>NZ_JBEAET010000001.1:0-5868135 GCF_050477185.1 Rhodococcus sp. ACT016
CGCGTAACTTATTCCAGGTCAGAGCGACACGGACACCGACCCGGACGCGATCTTCACAGGTCAGCGAGGGAAAACGAGGTTGTACGGGGAGCGCCTGATTCACCCGGAAGTTTGGCTTCCCTGCCTCGTGTAGGGTGGTTGTAGTGCGTCCGGGTGGCCCGGATGGGGAGCGAGTTTGCACTTGCTTCTCGGGTGGGATAAGCTGGAACGGTTGCCCCGGAACGAGGAACTGCAAAGTTTCGAGTGATGGTGTGCGCGTGTTCTTTGAGAACTCAACAGTGTGTCGATGAATGTCAGTGCCAAATTATTTGGTACTCCACGCCATCATTTTCGATGGGGTGGGTATTTGCTGATCGTCTCATTCTTCCGTCTGGGGCGGTCAGTGCAAGCTAGTTTGAGTTTTTACGCTAGTGATTTGACTCGATGTCTATGGCTGATTGCCGGTTCGCCGGCCAATCTAGAGTCTTCAACGGAGAGTTTGATCCTGGCTCAGGACGAACGCTGGCGGCGTGCTTAACACATGCAAGTCGAGCGGTAAGGCCCTTTCGGGGGTACACGAGCGGCGAACGGGTGAGTAACACGTGGGTGATCTGCCCTGCACTCTGGGATAAGCCTGGGAAACTGGGTCTAATACCGGATATGACCTCCGATCGCATGGTTGGGGGTGGAAAGGTTTACTGGTGCAGGATGGGCCCGCGGCCTATCAGCTTGTTGGTGGGGTAATGGCCTACCAAGGCGACGACGGGTAGCCGGCCTGAGAGGGCGACCGGCCACACTGGGACTGAGACACGGCCCAGACTCCTACGGGAGGCAGCAGTGGGGAATATTGCACAATGGGCGAAAGCCTGATGCAGCGACGCCGCGTGAGGGATGACGGCCTTCGGGTTGTAAACCTCTTTCAGCAGGGACGAAGCGAAAGTGACGGTACCTGCAGAAGAAGCACCGGCCAACTACGTGCCAGCAGCCGCGGTAATACGTAGGGTGCGAGCGTTGTCCGGAATTACTGGGCGTAAAGAGCTCGTAGGCGGTTTGTCGCGTCGTCTGTGAAAACCCGCAGCTCAACTGCGGGCTTGCAGGCGATACGGGCAGACTTGAGTACTGCAGGGGAGACTGGAATTCCTGGTGTAGCGGTGAAATGCGCAGATATCAGGAGGAACACCGGTGGCGAAGGCGGGTCTCTGGGCAGTAACTGACGCTGAGGAGCGAAAGCGTGGGTAGCGAACAGGATTAGATACCCTGGTAGTCCACGCCGTAAACGGTGGGCGCTAGGTGTGGGTTTCCTTCCACGGGATCCGTGCCGTAGCTAACGCATTAAGCGCCCCGCCTGGGGAGTACGGCCGCAAGGCTAAAACTCAAAGGAATTGACGGGGGCCCGCACAAGCGGCGGAGCATGTGGATTAATTCGATGCAACGCGAAGAACCTTACCTGGGTTTGACATATACCGGAAAGCCGTAGAGATACGGCCCCCCTTGTGGTCGGTATACAGGTGGTGCATGGCTGTCGTCAGCTCGTGTCGTGAGATGTTGGGTTAAGTCCCGCAACGAGCGCAACCCTTGTCCTGTGTTGCCAGCGCGTAATGGCGGGGACTCGCAGGAGACTGCCGGGGTCAACTCGGAGGAAGGTGGGGACGACGTCAAGTCATCATGCCCCTTATGTCCAGGGCTTCACACATGCTACAATGGCCGGTACAGAGGGCTGCGATACCGTGAGGTGGAGCGAATCCCTTAAAGCCGGTCTCAGTTCGGATCGGGGTCTGCAACTCGACCCCGTGAAGTCGGAGTCGCTAGTAATCGCAGATCAGCAACGCTGCGGTGAATACGTTCCCGGGCCTTGTACACACCGCCCGTCACGTCATGAAAGTCGGTAACACCCGAAGCCGGTGGCCTAACCCTTGTGGAGGGAGCCGTCGAAGGTGGGATCGGCGATTGGGACGAAGTCGTAACAAGGTAGCCGTACCGGAAGGTGCGGCTGGATCACCTCCTTTCTAAGGAGCATCTCCCCACACACCCCGAACAGTCGGGGAGCGTGTGAGGGCAGAGCCACTTCGGATTCACACGTAATCCGGTGGTGCTCATGGGTGGAACACTGACAAGCTCATCCACGGATCAGCGGGCCCGAGTGCCGGCTGGTGGGTGATATATCGGCATACTGTTGGGTCCTGAGAGAACACGCGAGTGATCTTTCAAGGAAGAAACGACAAGCGGGAAACGCAGGTCATACCGCGGGGCTGAGGCTCTGGTTTGGTGTCTGCATCATGTTTCCTGGTTGTGTGTTGTTTGAGAACTGCACAGTGGACGCGAGCATCTTTGTTGTAAGTGTTTAAGAGCGTACGGTGGATGTCTTGGCACCAGGAGCCGATGAAGGACGTAGGAGGCTGCGATAAGCCTCGGGGAGCTGTCAACCGAGCTGAGATCCGAGGATTTCCGAATGGGGAAACCCAGCCACAGTGATGTGTGGTTACCCGCGCCTGAATATATAGGGCGTGTGGAGGGAACGTGGGGAAGTGAAACATCTCAGTACCCACAGGAAGAGAAAACAACATGTGATTCCGTGAGTAGTGGCGAGCGAAAGCGGAAGAGGCTAAACCATGGGTGTGTGATAGCCGGCGGGCGTTGCATTCGTGGGGTTGTGGGATCCGTCTTGTCAATTCTGCCGGATTGGCCGACAGTAAGAAATCATCGTGTTAGTCGAAGTGGTCTGGAACGGCCTGTCGTAGAGGGTGAGAGTCCCGTAGACGAAAACATGGTGACTGTCGTGACGGACACCCGAGTAGCAGCGGGCCCGTGAAATCTGCTGTGAATCTGTCGGGACCACCCGATAAGCCTGAATACTCCCTGGTGACCGATAGCGGACTAGTACCGTGAGGGAAAGATGAAAAGTACCCCGGGAGGGGAGTGAAATAGTACCTGAAACCGTGCGCTTACAATCCGTCAGAGCCTTCGCACCTTCGGGTGGGGGGTGATGGCGTGCCTTTTGAAGAATGAGCCTGCGAGTTAGCGGCATGTCGCGAGGTTAACCCGTGTGGGGTAGCCGTAGCGAAAGCGAGTCCGAATAGGGCGTTTTCAGTGGCATGTTCTAGACCCGAAGCGGAGTGATCTACCCATGGCCAGGGTGAAGCGACGGTAAGACGTCGTGGAGGCCCGAACCCACTTAGGTTGAAAACTGAGGGGATGAGCTGTGGGTAGGGGTGAAAGGCCAATCAAACTCCGTGATAGCTGGTTCTCCCCGAAATGCATTTAGGTGCAGCGTCGCGTGTTTCACTCTGGAGGTAGAGCTACTGGATGGCCGATGGGCCCCACAAGGTTACTGACGTCAGCCAAACTCCGAATGCCAGAGTGTGAGAGCGCGGCAGTGAGACTGCGGGGGATAAGCTTCGTAGTCGAGAGGGAAACAGCCCAGATCGCCGGCTAAGGCCCCTAAGCGTGTACTAAGTGGAAAAGGATGTGGGGTCGCGAAGACAACCAGGAGGTTGGCTTAGAAGCAGCCACCCTTGAAAGAGTGCGTAATAGCTCACTGGTCAAGTGATCCTGCGCCGACAATGTAGCGGGGCTCAAGTACACCGCCGAAGCCGCGGCATTCACATAACACCCCGGATGGTTTACGGATCGTCCGGCAGTGGTGTGGATGGGTAGGGGAGCGTCGTGCAGCCATGGAAGCGCCGGAGTGATCCAGGTGTGGAGGCTGCACGAGTGAGAATGCAGGCATGAGTAGCGAAAGACGAGTGAGAAACTCGTCCGCCGAATGACCAAGGGTTCCTGGGCCAGGTTAATCCGCCCAGGGTGAGTCGGGACCTAAGGCGAGGCCGACAGGCGTAGTCGATGGACAACGGGTTGATATTCCCGTACCCGTGTGAACGCGCCCCTGGTGAATCAGTGATGCTAAGCGCCCTGAAGCCATCTTCGAACCTTCGGGTTCTCCGGTGGTGGATGCGCGTGAACCGATCTGGTAGTAGCCAAGCGATGGGGTGACGCAGGAAGGTAGCTGAGCCAGTCAGTGGTAATACTGGTGTAAGCGTGTAGGGCGTGACCTAGGCAAATCCGGGTCACATGTAGCCTGAGACGTGATGCGTAGCCGATTGAGGCGAATTCAGTGATCCTATGCTGCCGAGAAAAGCCTCTAGCGAGCTTTCACACGGCCCGTACCCCAAACCGACACAGGTGGTCAGGTAGAGAATACTAAGGCGATCGAGATAACTGTGGTTAAGGAACTCGGCAAAATGCCCCCGTAACTTCGGGAGAAGGGGGGCCTCTGCTGGTGATCGGACTTGCTCCGTGAGCTGGTGGGGGCCGCAGAGACCAGAGAGAAGCGACTGTTTACTAAAAACACAGGTCCGTGCGAAGTCGTAAGACGATGTATACGGACTGACGCCTGCCCGGTGCTGGAAGGTTAAGAGGACCGGTTAGCCAGTAATGGCGAAGCTGAGAATTTAAGCCCCAGTAAACGGCGGTGGTAACTATAACCATCCTAAGGTAGCGAAATTCCTTGTCGGGTAAGTTCCGACCTGCACGAATGGCGTAACGACTTCTCTGCTGTCTCAACCACAGACTCGGCGAAATTGCATTACGAGTAAAGATGCTCGTTACGCGCGGCAGGACGAAAAGACCCCGGGACCTTCACTATAGCTTGGTATTGGTGTTCGGTTCGGTTTGTGTAGGATAGGTGGGAGACTGTGAAGCATGCACGCCAGTGTGTGTGGAGTCGTTGTTGAAATACCACTCTGATCGTATTGGACATCTAACCTCGGACCATGATCTGGTTCAGGGACAGTGCCTGGTGGGTAGTTTAACTGGGGCGGTTGCCTCCCAAAATGTAACGGAGGCGCCCAAAGGTTCCCTCAGCCTGGTTGGCAATCAGGTGTCGAGTGCAAGTGCACAAGGGAGCTTGACTGTGAGACTGACAGGTCGAGCAGGGACGAAAGTCGGGACTAGTGATCCGGCACCGGCAAGTGGAAGCGGTGTCGCTCAACGGATAAAAGGTACCCCGGGGATAACAGGCTGATCTTCCCCAAGAGTCCATATCGACGGGATGGTTTGGCACCTCGATGTCGGCTCGTCGCATCCTGGGGCTGGAGTAGGTCCCAAGGGTTGGGCTGTTCGCCCATTAAAGCGGCACGCGAGCTGGGTTTAGAACGTCGTGAGACAGTTCGGTCTCTATCCGCCGCGCGCGTTAGAAACTTGAGGAAGGCTGTCCCTAGTACGAGAGGACCGGGACGGACGAACCTCTGGTGTGCCAGTTGTTCCGCCAGGAGCACTGCTGGTTAGCTACGTTCGGAAGGGATAACCGCTGAAAGCATCTAAGCGGGAAGCCTGTTCCAAGATGAGGTTTCTCACCCCCTCGAGGGGGTAAGGCCCCCGGCAGACCACCGGGTTGATAGGCCAGAACTGGAAGTCCGGTAACGGATGGAGGTGACTGGTACTAATAGGCCGAGGACTTACCACAAAGAAGCTACGCGTCCACTGTGCGGTATCTGAAACAACACACAGATACCATTCACCCCCAACACCCCGAAGCCTTCGTGGCCGGCGGGTGGTTCGGGCGGGGGAATTGAATGTGTGACAGTTTCATAGAGTTACGGCGGCCATAGCGGAGGGGAAACGCCCGGTCCCATTCCGAACCCGGAAGCTAAGCCCTCCAGCGCCGATGGTACTGCACTCGACAGGGTGTGGGAGAGTAGGACACCGCCGAACATCCTTTCCCGAAGGCCCCCACCAGCAATGGTGGGGGCCTTCGGCGTTTCCGCATATCCGCACATTTCAGGAGTCGAGAAAGCCCGCGACGATTTCGATGGCCCGTGCGGCCTCGTCGCGCTTTCCGTAGAAGTAAACCGAGCCGTAGCCGAACAGGTACTCCTCGACGAACTCGGGACTCGGATCCTCCGAGACAGGCCATCCCTCCTCGTTCACCTGGAACAGGAAGCGATGTCCGTCAGCTTCGACCCTTGCCGCGTATGTCGGCTCGTTCTGGATGAGGGCGGGGACCGGAGCGATACGCACGAAGGGCGGCGTCTCCGCGTCCGGATCGGCGAAGACCAGTGCGGCACTGCCCAATCCGGGGTGCCGGCCAGCGGTCCAATCCGGGGTGCCGGCCGGCGGACCCGTCACCCCGTGGAGACGGCTCGTGGAGAACGACACGCATTCCGATATCGGGGTATTCGAGATCGTCGTCGGCGATCCTGAATCCTCGCCGGAGAAAGACCGACGCCTCCCGAGCTCCGAGCCAATCCGCCGTCCCCGCACCGAGCGTGAGTAGATAGACGTATGACTCGATGATCGGGTCCGAAGCGAAGTGCGCCGGCGGATTGCCGCCGACGCGGGAACCGGTTTCCATGTCGACGGAAGCGATGTCGAGGTGCACTGTCTCCATCCCGTGAATTTAGGCAATCGGACCGACAGGACATCAGACGTCTGATGTCTGTAGACTTGCCGATCGGAGGTGGAGACCATGGCAGGACATGCGCTGCGCAGCGGACCTCTGGTGCCGCAGCTGGAAGAACTGCTCACGAGCCGTATTCGTACCGGGGAATGGTCCGTCGGCGACCGCTTGCCGAGTGAGACGGAACTGGCAGCGGAACTGGGTGTGGGTCGCTCGTCGGTCCGTGAGGCGGTCAAGCTGCTCGTGAGGGACGGACTGCTCGACGTGCGGCACGGCGTCGGCACGTTCGTTGCCGAGCCGGTCGAGGACCTGGTGCTCGAGCAGCTCCTGCGACGGTCCCGGGTCCTCGAGGTGCTGGAGGTCCGGCGTGCGCTGGAGATGGAAGCTGCTCGCCTGGCCGCGGACCGCGCCCGACCCGAGGACCTGGCCGAGGTTCGCCGGCAGCTCGCCGACCGTCACGACAGGTACGCGGGCGACGCCGGCGCGTTCGTCGCTGCCGATCTCGACTTCCATCGATCGATAGTCGAACTGGCCGGGAACTCGGTACTGACGGCGTTGTTCGACTCCGCGCGGCCCGTCCTGCATGCGGCGCTCGTGGAGATGGTCGAAAAGGAACCACAGCTCCCGGACACAGGCGAGGCGCACGATGCCCTCGTCGATGCCCTCGAAGCCGGCGACGGCGCGGCGGCGGTCGCGGCGACGGCGGCGAATCTGGATCCGATGATGGCGAAACTGCGCGAAGAAGGGAAGGGCGCGTGAGCGACCGAATCCATGGTGAGGTGGTGCTGAGCACCGAGAACGTCGACCTGGTCCGTGAAGGGCGAATGATCCTGAGCGGGATCGACGTCCAGATCGAGCAGGGGCAGCACTGGGTGCTCCTCGGCGCCAACGGCGCCGGCAAGAGCACGCTCCTGAGTCTGCTCGGTGCCGTCGCGCATCCCACCCGTGGGACCGTGCACGTGCTCGGGCATCGGCTCGGTCGGGTGGACATGCGCGAGCTGCGCTCGCACATCGGCCACGTGAACCCGCGGCACTCGGTCGAGCGTCCACTGACGGTGCGCGACGTCGTCCTCACCGGACTGACGAACACCCCCGAGTTCGCGCAGCGGTGGCAGCCCACCGCCGCCGACCAGGCACGGGCGGACGAGCTGATCGCGATGATGGGGATGTCGGCGCGTGCCGAGGCCCGCTGGCCGGTGCTGTCGCAGGGTGAGCGCGGGCGCGCGTTGATCGCCCGCGCACTGATGCCCGAGCCGCCGGTCCTGCTGCTCGACGAGCCCGCGACCGGCCTCGACCTCGCGGCCCGCGAGCAGTTGCTCACCGCGCTCGACGAGATGCGGGCGCAGCACCCGGCGATGGCGAGCATTCTGGTGACGCACCACATCGAGGAGATCCCGACCACCACGACGCATGCGCTGCTCATCCGCGACGGGCTGGTGACCGCGCAGGGGCCGGCGGAGTCGGTGATCACCACCGGGCACATCAGTGAGTGCTTCGACCACCCGATCGACATCCTTCGCAACGGTGGCCGGTACTCGGCGCAGTCGCGCACCAGCCCGCTGGGTACAACCGCCTGACCGGACCCCGCTCGCACCGAGATCATTCGCAAGGCGTATAAATACATCTTGTGTCTAAGTTGTACTCAGCTGCCGAGCTCGCATACCGCGAAGTCAAGGAACTCATCCTGTCCGGGGAACTCCCGGGCGGCGAGTTGATCAGCGAGGGTGAGATCGCGACGCGAATGGGGTCCAGTCGGACACCGGTGCGTGAGGCCTTCCTCCGCTTGGAGGCGGAGGGCTGGATGCGGCTGTACCCGAAGCGGGGTGCGCTCATCGTGCCGGTCGCCGACGGCGAGGCCGAGCACGTAGTCGACGCGCGTCTGCTGGTCGAGGTGCACGCCGTCGAGGCGGTCGCGGCGACACCGCGGGCCCGGGAGGCACTCGCGGCCACCCTACGGGAGAACCTGGCGCAGCAGCGCGAACTGGTCGCGTCGGGCGGCGACGCGGCGCAGTTCAGTGCGCTCGACGCCGACTTCCATCGCACCCTGGTGCGTGGCGGCGGCAACCCGCTGCTCGAGACCTTCTACGACGGACTGCGGGAGCGCCAGCGCCGGATGACCGCGCACTCGCTGGCCCGCGACCCGGAGCAGATCACCAAGATCATCGAGGATCATGCCCACCTCACAAACCTGATCGAGGCGGGCGACGCCGACGGATTCGCGTCGGCGGTCCGTCGGCACATGCGCGAGGTGCACGCGCTCGGCGAGGGGGGACGGCGATGACCGCGGTCCGTGAAGACACCGTCGTCGAAACACGACCGGCCACCCGCCTACGGCCGTGGATGCTCGTCACGGCGGGCATGTTCGCGGTGGCGTGGGGCGGCAACGAGTTCACGCCGCTGCTGGTGATGTACAAGCTCGACCACGGCTTCACGCAGGTGGTGGTCGACACCTTCCTGTTCGCGTACGTGCTCGGGATCGTGCCGGCGCTGCTGATCGGTGGACCGCTGTCGGACCGGTTGGGGCGGCGCCCCCTGATGCTGCCGGCCCCGTTCATCGCGGTCGTGGGATCGCTGGTGCTGGCCACCGGACCGGACTCGGCGGCGTGGCTGATCGTCGGACGCGTCCTGTCCGGCGTCGCGCTGGGGCTGGGCATGGCCGTCGGCGGTAGTTGGCTCAAGGAGTTGTCGACGCCCGACCGGGATCCGTCGGCCCGCCCGGGTGCGGGTGCCCGGCGCGCCGCGATGAGCCTGACGGCCGGCTTCGGTATCGGCGCCGGTGTCGCCGGAATCCTCGCACAGTGGGCGCCGTGGCCGAGTGCGCTTGCATACGTGGTCCATTCGGTGCTCGCATTGGCGACCGGCATCGCGCTTCTGCGGGCTCCGGAGACGCGGCCTGCCGTCTCGAAGGGTGAGCGTCGTTCACTCGCACAGGATCTGAAGATTCCGGCGGCCGGACATCGGCGGTTCCTGTACGTCGTGGCCCCGGTGGCGCCGTGGGTGTTCGGTGCGGCCGCATCCGCGTACGCGGTGATTCCGGCGCTGATGACCGGCCGCAGCGGCAGTGTGCCCGTGGCGTTCTCGGCGCTGCTGTGCATGATCGGTCTTGGCTCGGGGTTCGCGATCCAGGCGGTCGGCCGCAGGATCGACACCCCGCGAAATGCCCGCGCCGTCGCGGTGGCGCTCGCGGTGCTGGTGGTGGGCATGACGGTGGCGGCGGTCGCGTCGCACGCCCTCACCGTGCCGGTGTCGATGATCGCGGCGGCGATTCTCGGGTGCGGGTACGGCCTCGCGCTGGTGGCGGGCCTGCAGGAGATCCAGCGGATCGCCGGGCCGGACGATCTGGCCGGTCTCACCGCGGTGTTCTACTCGCTGAGCTACCTCGGCTTCGCGGTGCCCGCCGTGATGGCGGTGATCGCGGAGACCAACCCGACACTGACCTACCCGATAATGTTCGTGTTCGGTGCGATCGTCGCGGCCGCGAGCCTGGTTCTCGTACTCGTCAAGTGGCGCCGCCACCTGCCGGAGCTGTCAGAGGCGCGGTAGCGGCTTCTCCGCCAGCCACGAGTCCCACAATCCGCGCAGCGGCTTGTCGCTGAAATGTGCTGCCAGATCGGTGAACTGCTCGGTCGACACCGTCGCGTGCCGATACTTGGCGGTCCACTTCTGCAGCAGCGCGAAGAAGGCGTCGTCGCCGATCTCGCGCCGCAGCGCGTGCAGGGTGAGGGCGCCGCGCTTGTAGATGCGGTCGTCGAACATCAGTTGCGGTCCGGGGTCGCCGAGCAGGATGTCCTGCGGTTTGCCGGCGAGTCCGTGGTGCGCCTGCAGCGCGAGGGTGTGGGCGTCGGGGCCGCCGGAGTTCTCGGACCAGAGCCACTCGGCGTAGCACGCGAAGCCCTCGTGCAGCCAGATGTCCTGCCAGACCCCGAGCGTGAGGCTGTTGCCGAACCACTGGTGCGCGAGTTCGTGTGCGACAAGTCGTTCCGAGCTGCGTTCACCGTCGCAGTGGTTGGCGCCGAAGATCGACAGGCCCTGAGCCTCGATGGGGATCTCCAGGTCGTCGCCCGTCACGACGACCGAGTAGTCGTCGAACGGGTAGGGGCCGAAGAGCTTCTCGAAGACCTCCATCATCTGCGACTGGCGTCCGAAGTCGTGGTCGAAGCGATCCCGCAGACTCGGGGGATGGATCGTCTGCATGGGCACGCGACCGCCATCGATGCGGCGTCGTTCGTACGGGCCGATCTGGATCGTGGCGAGGTAGCTCGACATCGGCTCGGCCTGCTCGTACACCCACGTCGTCAGGCTGGCCTTGGTCTGCTTGCGGACCAGCTTGCCGTTGGCGACCGCGTGGTACGGCGAGTCGGTGGTGATCGAGATGCGGTAGCTCGCTTTGCAACTCGGGTGGTCGTCGCACGGGAACCACGACGCCGCGCCGTTGGGCTGGCTCGCGACGAGCGATCCCTCGGTCAGTTCCTCCCAACCGACGTCGCCCCACATCGTCACGATGGGCTGCGGGTTGCCGGTGTACTGGACGGCGATCGACAGGACACCGCCGGCCGGGATCTTCTGCGGCGGGATGATGGTGAGCTTGCCGTCGCGATGCGTGTACTTCGAGACACGACGGCCGTTGACCGACAGCTTCGACACGTGCATCGTCGGCGCGAGGTCCAGCGAGAACCGCGGGCGGACATCGGTGGTCGTCGCGGTGATCGACGCCTTGCCGGACAGGCGGTTGCTGTGGACCTTGTAGGTGAGATCGAGGTCGTACCGGGATACGCGGTAGCCGCGATTGCCGTTCCGTGGCAGGTACGGGTCGAGTGGCTCCTCGGACAACTTCCCGGACTTCATCGCGCCCCTCCGTCCGGCGTCGAATCGTTCCACGGCGCAATCGGATTGCCCTGCCACCGCGTCGACGGCGGGACGACGTCGCCGCGCATGACGAGGGAGGCCGGGCCGACCGTGGCACCGTCGCCGAGCCCGGCGGCGGGCAGCGCGACGCAATGTGGGCCGAGGGTGGCGCCGGCGCCCAACGTGACGGTGTCCATGGACATGATCCGATCATGGAACAGATGGGTCTGCACGACGCACCCCCGCTCGACGGTGGCGCCGTCTCCGAGCGTCACCAGGTCGGCCTCGGGCAGCCAGTACGTCTCGCACCACACGCCGCGTCCGATCGTCGCGCCGAGCCCGCGCAGCCACACGTTCATCACCGCGGTTCCGTTCGCGGCGCGCGCGAACCACGGTGCGGCGACGGTCTCGACGAACGCGTCGGACACCTCGTTGCGCCACACGAACGAACTCCACAGCGGGTGCTCGACGGCGCCGATCCGGCCGACGACGAGCCACTTCGCGGCCACCGACACCGCGCCGGCGACCGCGCCCGCGATCATGAGAACCACGCCGCTGCCGAGTGCCGCGAGCCAGAAGCCGCCGACGGACACCAGCCACGCGAGCGTGAAGAGCACGCCGAGGCCGATGCCGAACGTCACCATCACCGGGATCAGCCGGCATGTCTCGACGATCGCGCGGGCGATCTTGAGGTGCAGCGGCGGATCGAACGTGCGTGAGGCGTCCGACTCCGTCGCCGCCCGGCGCAGTCGGACCGGCGGGCTGCCCAGCCAGGACGATCCGGACTTCGCCTTGTCCGGTGCCGCCGACAGCACCGCGACCAATCCGTTCTTGGGGACGCGTCGACCCGGCCCGGCCATGCCGGAGTTGCCGAGGAACGCGCGCTTGCCGACCTTGGCGGGCTCGATACGCATCCAGCCGCCGCCGAGTTCGTAGCTGGCGACCATCGTGTCGTCGGCGAGGAATGCGCCGTCCGCGACCGTCGTGAACTTGGGCAGCACGAGCGCGGTGGAGATCTCGGTGTTGCGGCCGACCTTGGCGCCCAGTAGCTTCAGCCACAGCGGCGTCAGCAGGCTCGCGTACAGCGGGAACAGGAACGTGCGCGCCGAGTCCATGAGGCGCTCGGTGGCCCACGCCTGCCAGCCGACGCGGCTGCGCACCGGGTGGTAGCCCTCGGTGAGGCCGATCGACAGCAGGCGTACCGCGATCACCGTCAGCGCAGCGAAGACGATCAGGCTCAGCAGGGTCGCGACGGGCAGGATCGCCAGCGCTCGCCACAACGCGTCGCCGAGGTCGGCGGCGTCGCGCACCCGCCACCCGATCAGGAGCAGTCCCGCGGCCAGGCCGAAGATCGGCATGCCCGCGAGCGTGACGGAGGTGACGCCGAAGATCGGCACCCAGTGGGCGGCACGCCGCGGCGTGTGATCCGGCCACGGGTGGGTGGCCTTGCCGACCTTGACCGCCGGCGAGCCCGCCCAGTGCTGACCGGCCTTGACCTTCCCGAACACCGCCGAGCCCGGCGCGACCTCGGCGCCGCGGCCGATGCGCGCACCCGGAAGCAGCGTCGACCGGGCGCCGATCGCGGCCCCGTCGCCGATCCGGATCTCGCCGATGTGCACGACGTCGCCGTCGATCCAGTGCCCGGACAGGTCCACCTCGGGTTCGACGGAGCAGCCGTCGCCGAGCACGAGCATCCCGGTCACCGGCGGGAGAGTGTGCAGGTCGACGCCGCGGCCCACCCGCGCCCCGAGCGCGCGGGCGAAGTACAGCATCCATGGCGCGCCGGACAGGTTGTCGGCGCCGCTGGCCTCGACGAGGCGCAGCGCGATCCACAGGCGCAGGTGTTCGGGCCCGCCCCGCGGATACGTGCCCGGCTTCAGGCCGCGCAGGAGCAGGCGCGCGCCGCCGACGGCGATCGCCATCCGGCCCAGCGGCGTGATGAAGAGGAGGAACGCGAGTGCGACCCACCACCACGACACGGTCGGCGCCCAGTCCACGTCGAACCACGCCAGTACGTTCCCGGCGATCGCGAGCCACGTCACCCACTGCAGACCGGTGAGCGTCATAAGCGGCACGGTGGCCGCGATCTGCGTGATCTGGGCGCCGCGCGGGGTGGGCCGCACGTGACGGGGCGCGACGGTCTCGGCGGGGGAGAGTTCGTCGAGGAAGTCGGCGAGCGACCCGAGGCGCGGGTGGTCGTACAACTGCGCGACGGTCACCTCCGGGAACCGTTCACGCAGCGCCGTCACCAGCTGGGCCGCGGACAGGGAACCGCCGCCGAGTTCGAAGAAGTCGTCGTCGGGCCCGGTGATGCTCGCCCCGAGGATCGACGCCCACAGTCCCGCGACCCACGCGGCGGTGCCGTCGAGTCCCAGCGCCTCGGCCGGATCGTCGGCGCCGGGGAGCGGCCACGGCAGCGCGTTGCGGTCGACCTTGCCCGACGTGCGGGTGGGCAGCTCGCCGACGAGCGCGAGGCGGGGTACGAGGGCCGCCGGCAGCTGCTCGGACAGCTGCTCGCGCGCGGCCTTCAGATCGAAGTTCGGGTCGGTGCTGGCGAGGTAGCCGACGAGGATCGACGTGCCCGCCGCGGTCTTGCGGACCGCGGCGGCCGCGCCGCTCACTCCGGGCAGGTGCTGCAGCGCATTGTCGACCTCGCCCAGCTCGATGCGGCGTCCGCCCAGCTTGACCTGGTCGTCGGCCCGGCCCTGGAAGAGCAGGCCGGTCGGGTCGAGGCGGACCAGGTCGCCGCTGCGGTAGGCGCGGTCCCAGCCGAGCGTCGGCATCGGCGCGTACTTCTCGGCGTCCTTCGCCGGATCGAGGTAACGCGCGAGTCCCACGCCGCCGATGACGAGTTCGCCCACCTCGCCGTCGGCGACCGGTTCGCCCGCCCCGTCGACCACCGCGAGATCCCAGCCGTCGAGCGGCAGACCGATGCGCACCGGTCCGCTGCCGTCCATCAGTGCGCCGCACGCGACGACGGTGGCCTCCGTCGGGCCGTACGTGTTCCACACCTCGCGGCCGGGGACCGCGAGCCGCTCCGCCAACTCCGGCGGGCACGCCTCGCCGCCGAAGATCAACAGCCGCACCGCCTCGAGCGCCTCGGCGGGCCACAGCGCCGCGAGGGTCGGCACGGTGGAGACGACGGTGACGTCGCGGGAGACCAGCCACGGCCCCAGGTCCATGCCGCTGCGCACCAGCGCGCGCGGTGCCGGCACGAGCGTCGCGCCGTGCCGCCACGCGAGCCACATCTCCTCGCACGAGGCGTCGAACGCCACCGACAGCCCCGCCAGGACCCGGTCTTCCGGTCCGATCGGGTTGTCCTGCAAGAACATCCGCGCCTCGGCGTCGACGAACGCGGCCGCGTTGCGGTGGGTGACCGCCACGCCCTTCGGCGTGCCGGTGGACCCGGACGTGAAGATGATCCACGCGTCGTCGTCGGGGGTCGGCGGGCGGACGGCGGGAGCCTCGCTGCGCCGCGGCGCCGTGCCCGGTTGCACGCCGTCAGCGGTGAGGATCGCCGCCACCTGTGCCTCCCCGAACACCAGTTCGGCACGCTCGTCGGGGTCGTCGGCGTCGACCGGCACGTACGCGGCACCGGCCGCCAGCACCGACAGGATCGCGACGTACAGATCGCGCGAGCCCGACGGCATCCGCACCCCGACCCGGTCGCCGCCGCCGACCCCGGCGTCGGCCAGCCAGCGGGCCCCGGTCGCGAGCTCGTCGAGCAGCTCGCGGTAGGTGAGCGGCGCGGTGCCGTCGTCGATCGCGGTGGCGTCCGGAAATGCCGCGGCGGTGGCCTCGAGGATGTCGACGAGCGTGCGCGGCGCGGGGGCCAGTGAAGACCGGAGGAAGACCGCCGGAATCGTGATCGATCGGTGGCCCGTGTCCGGGTGCGAAGGGAGGGGCAAGTCCGAGGTCCTGTCCTGGTCGTCTGTGCTGTCGAGCAGTTGTCCCATTCCAAGCTTGCGGGCAGGTGAACGAGCAGCGCCGGTGCCACCAGTATCGGCGTCGGAGCTGCCGACGAACACGGTGACATGCGGTCGGCGAGCGGATCGTGAGCGATTCCGCACTGCCGCCGGGAGAATTGCTTCACGATCGGAAGAGCGGTCCCGAGACGGTGTCGAAAACGGGGCCCACGGTCCGTCGCCTGGACGAAAGCGGGGTACCCCGCCCCGCGTCGAAGAGAGGATGACGACATGTACTACCTGGCATTGCTCGCGGCCGAGGAGAACGGTCCCGCGTCGATCCCCGGCACCGACGAACACACGACGTCGATGCAGCGGCACCAGGAGTTCTGGACCAAGGCGCAGGAGGCCGTCGCCGGCGGCGGTCTCCACTCGGGTTCCGAGACCGCGACGATCCGGCACGAATCCGGAAACGCGGTCGTGACGGACGGTCCGTTCGCGGAGACCGCCGAGGTGGTCGGCGGGTACTACGTGTTCGACGCGGCCGACCTGGACGCGGCACTGAGCCTGGTGCGCCAGTTGCCGGAGGTTGCGACCGGGCACGTGGAACTGTGGCCGATGGTGGACTGGTTCTCGAAGGACGAGCCGATCGACACCTGGTGGGCGGCGTTGTTGCGCGAACCCCGGGGAGAGGCGGTGGAGCCCGGTTCGGCCGACTGGGAGGCCGGTATGGTCGAGCACCAGCGCTTCGGCGAGATCGCGGGCGACCGGGTCAAGGGTGGCGGGGCGCTGTACCCGCCGACGTCGGCGACGACCGTGCGGCTGCGAGGCGGCGAACTGCTACTCGCCGACGGCCCGTCCACCGAGTCCGCCGAGATCGCGAACGGGATCTACGTGCTGTCGGCGCCCGACCGGGACGCGGCGGTGGCGCTCGCGTCGCAGATCCCGCTGGGCCCGCGGGGGTGCGTCGAACTCCGGCAGATCGCCGCCGGCTGAGCTGACGCAGGGATCCCTCGGGTAGTCGGATCGACTACAGTGACCGGCCGTCCCGCCCGTTCCCCGAAGAGGATTCGGGTGCAACAGGTGCAACGGAAGCTGGTCTCAGGGCAATGACGGATGTCGGTGTGCGGGAACGCCGCAACGTGGTCGACGCGGCCGCACGGGTGCTGACCGAGGTCTGCGCGCCGTGGGTCGTCAACATCGCTTCGTCGATGGTGATCGGTATCGCGGTCGGCGCGCCCGGCTGGGGCGCGTTCGTCGCCCTGTGCGCGGGAGTCGTGCCGATGGCGGTCATCCTCGCCGGGATGCGGCGGGCGACGATCGGCGATCACCACGTCAGCAAGATCGACGAGCGACATCTGCTGATCGTGGTGCTGTTGTTCGTCGTGGTGGCCGGGTTGGTCGTGCAGGTCGTAGCGCATGCTCCGATCGAGATGATCGCGTTCATGTCGGCGGGCCTGGTGGCGTTGGCGGTGGCGGCGGCCATCACGAGCGTCTTCCGCTGGAAGGTCAGCGTCCACACCGGCGTCTCGGCCGGTGTGACGGTGGTACTGGCACTGGCGGTCTCACCGTGGTGGCTACTGGCCCTGACCCTCACACCGTTGGTCGGCTGGTCCCGGGTCCGTCTCGGAGCCCACACGACGGGGCAGGTCGTCGTCGGTGCGCTCACCGGCGCGGTCGCCGCCGGTCTGACCTATGCCCTGATCGCCTAGCGCGGAATCGGTGCCGTCCCTGCCGGATGCCGTGGCTCGATCATCGATTGTGCTGTGGCACTGAGGCTTCGGAGTCGAATCGCCGTCTTGGCGGAGGTCGACGCGGACGGGTCGGCGGCGCGACCGACCCCGAGTGGTGTGACGGCGATCTCGTTCGGGACCCGGTGGGTCGGGGTTGACATCGCGCGAATCGCTCTGCCATTCTCGTTGCCAGGTCACGAGTACCAGCGTCAAGCCCCGGCTAGCTGGTCGGCAACCCTCCAACCGCGGTGGGGTGCTCCGGGTGACGACCAGGTCATGGTCCAAAAGGACATGACAAGCGCGGACTCCGATGGCGTCGACTCTCACGGCCGACGAGTCCCGGGACTCGAAGGATGCTGTGATGACCGCTGTACTGAACGCTGACGCCTGTACGACCTCCCCCCTCGCCCGGGTTTCCGGCTGTGACTTGCAGGTTCCGCTCGTCGGGGGTGGAACCTGCACCTACGCGAACTTCGACTACGCGGCCAGCGCACCCGCTCTGGCGCAGGTCACCGACCGGGTTCAGGAACTGCTGCCGTTCTACGCGAGCGTGCACCGCGGCGCCGGCTACGCCTCCCGCGTGAGCACCGAGGCCTACGAGAACGCCCGTGTGGCCGTCGAGCGCTTCGTCGGCGCCGACGCCGACCAGGTTGTCGTCTTCACCCGCAACACCACCGACTCGCTCAACCTTCTCGCGAGCTGCGTTCCCGGCGACGTCGTCGTCCTCGACATCGAGCACCACGCAAACTTCCTGCCGTGGAAGAACTCCCGCGTCGTCGAGGCTGCCGACACGGTTGCCGAGACCATCGACCGCATCGTCGCCGAGCTGTCTGCCAAGCCCGCCGCGCTGCTTGCCATCACCGGCGCCTCCAACGTCACGGGTGAGGTGCTGCCGATCGCCCAGCTGGCCGAGGTCGCGCACCGCTGCGGCGCCCGCGTCCTCATCGACGGCGCGCAGCTCACCCCGCATCGCCGCGTGAACCTCGCCGAGACCGGCGTCGACTACCTGGCCTTCTCCGGCCACAAGCTGTACGCACCGTTCGGTGCCGGCGTGCTGGTCGGCCGCCGGGACTGGCTCGACGAGGGCGAGCCCTACCTCGCGGGCGGCGGTGCCGTGCGTGAGGTGACGCTCGAGGAGACCTGCTGGGCGCCCGCCCCCGCCCGCCACGAGGCCGGCAGCCCCAACGTCCTCGGTGTCGCTGCCCTTGCCGCCGCGTGTGATGCGTTGGCCGCGTTGGACTTCGGTAAGGTCGTCGCGCACGAGCGGGTCCTGTCGGCCCGCCTCGCCGAGGGCCTCGCGGAGATCGACCGCGTGCACCTGCTGCGTCTGTGGGCCGACGCCCCGGACAGCGTGGGCATCGTCACCTTCACGATCGACGGCTTCGAGCCCGGCGAGATCGCCGCGTACCTCTCGGCCGAGCACGGAATCGGTGTGCGCGACGGTCGTTTCTGCGCGCACCCGATCCTGAACCGCATCGGGCACGGCGACGGCGCCGTCCGTGCCAGCCTCGGCCTGGGCACCACGTCCGACGACGTCGAGCGCCTGATCGCCGCCGTCCGCCAGCTCGTGGCCGGCGAGGCGACCTGGAACTACGGCAAGACCGACGGCCTGTGGAACCCGGTTCCCGAGACCCGCGGCTTCTCCGCTGGTGGCACCGGCGCCTCCGAGTGCGTGTAACCGGCTCGGAATCAGTGTGATTCGAACTGTCGCGGGGGAGAGAATCGGGGGATAGCGTGACGCGCATGGAGTCGACGAACAGGGGCGGTCAGTGGTCCCGCCGTCATGTCGACCTGTGCCGTACGTCCTCGGGAATGTGTACGCGCTGACGTCCAACGCCGTCCACCACCCACTCTTCCCGAGGAATCGCCATGTCCCAGTCCGTTTTCACCTCCGCTCACTCAGTCGCGCCTCGCCGTCCGCTGCGCGTGGCCGTCGAACTGACCGGCGCCGGGCATCATCCCGCCGCCTCCCGGGTCGCCGGGAACATCCCGCTGACCGGCCCCGACTACTGGGTGGACCTGACCGTCGGCCCCGACACCCTCGACCTCGCGGCCCAACCGGCCGTCGTGCTCCGGATTCGCGCAGCCGACCTGCACGAGGCGCAGCGGGCCCGCGCCGCGATCCGCGCGCAGGTAGCCGCCGAAGGACGTGACCCGGACACCGTCACCGTCCTGGTCGACATCGAAACCCTGGTCGCGGTCGACTCCCGCAGCGCGCGTGCGGAACTCGCCCTTCTCGACGAGACGCTCGGGGTGCCGCACCAGCCGTCGTCGCTGTCGTACATCGGGACCGCCGACGGCCTGGCGAGCCTGATCGCCGACATCCACGCCGCCGACGTCGCCGACGGCGTCACCCTGCTGCCGCTGGCTCTGCCGAAGGTGCTCGAGCACGTCGTCGACGGCACGCTGCCGTGGCTCGAACGCCGCGGACTGGTCACGCTGTCGGACCGGGTCGACGAGGCGCTCGCCCGGTTCGGACTGGTGCGGGGAAGCCACGCCCGGGCGTCCTGAGCGGTCGAACCTCAGCGCGGCTTGTGGGCCTCGATGAGGAATCGGGTGGAATGCGCGACGAACGGACCATCCGCACGGATGTGTTCGTCGAGGTCGCGCAACCGGTCACCGTAGGCGTCGACGGTGAAGCCCGGAACTATCCAGATCACCTTCCTCAGAAAGTAGACGACCGCACCGATATCGAAGAACTCCATGCGCAGTCGCTCGAACCGCAGATCCACAATCTCGAGCCCGGCGGCGCGTGCCCCGTACGCGGCCGTGTCCGGATGCCGTAGTCGTCGCGCCTCGGGTTGCGGACCGAGGAAGAACTCGGCGAGCTCGAAGACGCTCTCGGGGCCCACGTGCTGGGCCAGATAGGTTCCGCCGGGGGCGAGCACCCGCGCGATGTCCGGCCACGACACGGTGTTGGGGTGACGACTGGTGACGAGGTCGAAGGCGTTGTCCGCGAACGGCAGTGGTGGCTCGTCCGGGGCGGCGACCACTACCGCGCCCAACGGGTGCAGCAACGCGGTGGCCTTCGCGATGTTGGGCGGCCACGACTCCGTCGCGGCCATCGTCCGGGGCATCGCGCCGGCACCGGCGAGGACCTCTCCGCCACCGGTCTCGATATCGAGTGCGGCGGTCGCCAGTGCGAGGCGATTGCCCAGGAGACGCTGATAGCCCCACGACGGGCGCTGTTCGGTGGCGCGCCCGTCCAGCCACGAGAAGTCCCAGCCGTCCATCGGGGCCGCCTCGGCCTCCGCGACGAGCTCGTCGAATGTGCGATCCATGGTTGTGATGGTCCCAGCAGTCACAGGGTCTTGATCAGTCCGCCGTCGATCACGAAGTCGGCACCGGTGACGTTGGCCGCCCGGTCGCTCGCCAGGAACAGCACCAGGTCTGCGACCTCCTCGGGTCGTGTGAAGCGACCGGTCTCGGTGCCGGCGGCGGCCGCGTCGGCGACGTCCTGCGGTGTGGTGCCGCTGACGTTCGCCACGACGGTCGCGACTCCCTGCTCGCCGAGCCACAGTGCGGTCGAGACCGGGCCCGGACTGACCGTATTGACCCGAATGTTCTGTCGAGCAACCTCTTTGGACAGAGCCTTGCAGAAGTTCGTCAGCGCCGCCTTGGAGGCGCAGTAGTCGATCACCGCCGGGTCCGGCAGGAACGAGTTGACGGAGCTGACCGTGACGACGGATCCACCGCCCCGACGCTGCATCTGGGGGAGTGCCACGCGGGTGGTGCGCACCGCGGACAGGAGGTTGATCGTCAGCGTCGCGAGCCAATCGTCGTCCGTCACGCTCGCGAAGCCACCGAGCCGCGGCACCGCCGAGCCGGCATTGTTGACCAGGACGTCGACCCCGCCCAGATCCGCGGCGGCGGCGATCAGTGCGTCCGGGCCATCGGGAGTCGCGAGATCGCACGGCACCCACGTGACCGTTCCGCCCGGAATCAGCGATTCGAGTTCGGGTGTGAGAGTTCGGGATCCGGCCACCACGTGGAGGCCCTCGGCAACCAGTGCGGTCGTCACCGCCAGCCCGATGCCCCTGCTCGCGCCCGTGACGACGGCAGTCTTCCCGATCAGATGAAGGTCCATGACTGCTCGATCCTGTGGATCGGAACGTTGCAGTGGTGGAGTCTACCGACGCGCCAACAGCTGTCGGGCGGATTCGTGCGCCCGACAGCCCGCAGGGCCGGTCCGTCGACGACGGACCGGCCCTGCGGGGAGTGCGTGCTACTGGTCGAGCGGCGTCGGCCGGTGGTAGCGCCCCTCGTGGTACAGCAGCGGCGCCGAGGTGGCCTCGTCGTCGTTCTCGTTGTGGATCCGCGTGATCAGGCCGATCACCAGGATGTGGTCGCCGGCGGGGATCAACTGGTGGACGGTGGTGCGCATCCAGATCGGGGTGCCGTGCAGGACGGGCTCACCCGTCTCGAGGGGCGCCCACAGCGACTCGTCGCTGAAGCGTTGGTCGGCGCTGCGGGAGAAGCGCTGCGACAGGTGCTGCTGGTGCTCACCGAGAAGGTGCACGACGATCGAGTCGGCGGCACGCAGTGCGTCGATGCTCGACGAGTTCAGCGCGATGTTGAACGAGATCAGCGGCGGGTCCATCGACAGCGACGCGAACGACGTCGCCGTGAAGCCGACCGGGCCGTTCTCCGAATCGAGAGTCACGATGGTGACGCCCGCTGGGTGCCGGCGCATCGCGGCCTTGTACTCGTCGTTGCCGATGCCTCCCTCGGCGGGCACGACGGCAAGTTCGGGCGCGTTCTCGACAGACTGTGACAAGGCATTCTCCGATTCGAACCTGGGTGACTGATCGCCACTATAAGGCCAGGCATACCGACCGACCAGGGTTCTGTTCACTCAGCGGGCAACTGGTTCTCCCGAAGGCGAAGCGCTGGTCAATCCATGTCGACGGCCAGCCCCGCCGTCACCCGCAACAGTTCCGGGAACGTGGTGCGGAAGACGGTGTCGGGGTGGCCCGCCGCCGCCCACAACTCCGGGTACGCCGCGAGTGCGCTGTCGAGATACGTCGGCAGGTTGGTGGGATGCCCCAGCGGGGCGACCCCACCGATCGGCTGACCGGTCACCGCACGGACGACGTCCAGGGGCGCGCGCGTCAGCGTGCCCTGCAGGCGAGTGCCGGTGGCCGCCATGTTCACCTCGTGCGCCCCGGAGACGAGCAGCAGCACCGGATCGTCGTCGAGCAGGAACACCAGCGACTTGACGATGGCGCCCTGATCCACGCCCAGCGCCGTCGCCGCCTCCACCGCGCTGTGTGTCGGCGCCGGTTGACTGACGATCACGCCGTGATGGCCGCGCGCGATCAACGTATCGGCGACGTGCGCCGCATTGGGATGCAGCAGCCTGGGCATGGGTTCAGCGTAGGACTAGTTCGCGGCGTGGGCAGGCGTATGCGCGTTCGATCTGCGGGCGCGACCGACCCGTCGCGCGGTGAACCCGAGCAGCAGGGCCGCACCGACCGCGGAGTACAGCGCAAGCGCGAGCGCGGGCTGACCCAGGCCGACGTTGTCGAAGTACACGATGCTGCGCACCCCCTCGGTGCCGGCGCCCGGCGTGATCCACTGGCCGATCGCAGCGTAGAAACTCGGGATCACGTTGGCGCCGAACGCGCCACCGGCGCTCGGATTGCCCAACACGACGAACACCGCGATCGCCAGCGGCACCGCCAGGATGCCGACGGCGGCGCGCAGACCCAGCGTGAACAGGCCCGTAGCGAACACCACCCCGGTGCCGAGGAGCCACAGCGCGAACCAGTGCCCGGCGAACGTGCCGAGCACGTGCGTCGTGATGAGGGCGCCCAGCGCGCCCGACGCCACCGCGTAGCCGAACATCACCGCGATGTGCGTCCATGCCTGCCGCAGCGTCGCCGGCGCCCCGATGATCAGGCCGATCGCGGCGGCCAGCAGGTATCCGCCGACCACCCAGCCGATCGACAGGTAGAACCCGGACAGGCCGCGGTTGTCGTGCGCGCCGACGGGGATCTCGTCCCGGACCGTCACCTGCCGGTGCTGGTCGGCGGCGACCCGGTCGAAGATCGACTCGAGCGCCGTCGCGATCGAACTCCCGCCCGCGCTGGCGGTGATCAAGGTGTCCGTTCCGCTCGGATCGATCACATACGCGCCCTGGATCTCCCGGTCGCGCAGCAGCCGCCGGACCTCGGCGGTGTCGGCCCCGGTCCGGGCGTCGAGCGGACGGCCGTCGAGCGCGTTGAGCTTGTCGACCGACTGCTGGGCGATGCCGTCGGGCACGCCGGGGCCCGCGACTACGGCGATCGTGATGTCGCGCGGCGTCGGCTGATGGAACGCCGCGACGTAGCTGAGGATGAAGCCGAGTTGCAGTGCCAGGACTCCCACCACGAGCGCGGCCATCACCTTGCCGCTGCCGAAGCGTGCGACCGGGTCGTGGTGCGGATGCGGTGGCGTGGCCTGTCCGACGGCGGCTTCCTCGGCGGTGGTGGTCGGTGCTGTCACGGGATGTCCTCGATGTCTGGAGTCAAGGGGGTACCGAACGTCTTGTCGATACCGCGGGTATTGAATACCGTAGGTATCGTGACTGGTGGTCGTCAAGACGATGTGATCGTGTCGGCGCGTCCGGCCCGGGACGTGGTGCGTGCCCGCATCCTGGAGGCGGCCGCGGAGGAGTTCGCCGAACGGGGGTTCGCGGGCGCTCGCCTCGCCGAGATCGCTCGCCGTGCCGGATTCACCAAGGGCGCGGTGTACTCGAACTTCGAGTCCAAGCAGGACCTGTTCGCGGAACTGTTCGCACAGCGTTCCCTCGACCTCGCCGGCCGGGTGCTGGCTGAGGTCGCAGGGCTCGAACTGGCCGACGCGGTGGGCAAGGGCGGGGCCGCGGTGGCGTCGGCCCTCACGGCGGACTCCGAGTGGTCGCTGCTCGTTCTCGAATTCGGGGTCCAAGCGGTGCGGGATCCGCACATCAAGCAGGCATACCTCCGCGAACGGCGCTACCTGCGAAGCAAACTCGTCGAGTTGATCGGGGAGCGTGCCCGTGAGTGGGGAGTGGACATCGACGTCCGCACCACCGCGCTGTCGCTGACGGCGTTGATCTCCGGTCTCGTGCTCGAGCACACCGTCGATCCCGAGGATGTGAACGAGCAGGCGATGGGGGCGGCCGTCACGGCACTCTTCGCCGGTGCCGTCGCGCGCGCCCAGCGGCGCGCCGCCGAAGCTCAGTAAGCGGGAAAACCGCCCTCCGGGCCCAGCATTCGCTCCAGTCGGGTGCGCGTGATCTTCACGAGTTCCGACGTGCGGACGCGGCGCTCGCGGTCGAGGTCGTTGCCCATCCGAGCGGTGAGATCGGCGAGCAACGACCGGCCGTCGCGCCCGTCCGAGCACCACACGTAGCGGAACCCGAAGCGCTCCTCGTACGCGGCGGCGGCCTCACCGAGCGTGCGCATCACCGCGGCGTCGTCGACCCACACCGCGCACTGCTCCCGCGAGGACGGCAGGCTGCGCGCCCGCGCCCCGATCCGCGGATGCCCCTGCAGGACCTGGTCGATCTCCGATTCCGGCAGCGCGTCCAGCTCCTCGTCCGCGCGGGACAGCAGCGCCGCGTGCGTCGCGTACGAGCGACCGTCGGCCAGGCGGGCCGACCAGCCCACGCAGCTGCAGCACTCGAACAGGGCGTACACCGCGCGGCGGTGTGGCAACTCGTTGAACCGGTCCAGGCCGATTCCCTGGTGCAGCAGCACGACCAACCTCCGCTCGCTGTCGCGGACGTGCCCGCTCGACACGAGCGGATGACTCGATCATGCGCCTGTCGTTGCCTGAAACCGGCCGGTCGGCGTGGAGTTTGCACACATTTAACGAGTTACCGCGGAAATCGGGAGAAAGTTCTTCGCCGGACTCGGCACCTGGTTCACCTCGGGCTGGGAGGATTTCAGGCATCCGTCGAACCGGTGGGGCAGGAGGACGACATGCGGGTCATGCGCATCACCGCCAACCTTCGCGTCTCCGACGTCGAGGCGGCCAAACGCTTCTACGCCGACTACCTCGGGTTGAGTACCGAGGAGTTCGACATGGGCTGGGTGGCGCGCTTGACGGCACCCGAGACCGGCGCGCACGTCCAGCTCGTCACTCGCGATGCGTCGGCGCCCGACGACGCCGTGGTGTCGGTACACGTCGACGATGTCGACGCCGCCTACTCGGAGGCTCGAGAGCTCGGCTACGAGATCGTGTATCCGCTGACGACCGAACCGTGGGGCGTGCGCCGGTTCTTCGTCCGAGCGCCGGACGGCAACATTCTGAACATCGTCAGACATCGCGAATGACGTCCCGGAAGGAATCCGCATGAGCTCCGTGAACCTCAGCAAGCAGCACCCCGGCATCTACAAGCAGCTGATGGCCTTCAGTGCGGAGGGCGATGCGGCGATCGGAGCGTCCGGACTGGACCCGCTCCTGGGCGAGCTGGTCAAGATCCGGATCTCGCAGCTCAACGGGTGCGCGTTCTGCCTGCGTCTGCACACCCGCGACGCGATCGCGAAGGGCGAGACCAGCGACCGACTGACCGTCCTGGCGGCCTGGTGGGAGTCCCAGTACTTCACCTCGCAGGAGCGCGCAGCCCTGGCGCTGGCGGAGCAGGTCACCAGACTGTCGGTACCGGAGTCGCGCACCTGGGACGACGGATCCCTGACGGATCAGCAGGCGTCGGCGGTCAGCTGGCTCGCGGTCGTGATGAACGCGTGGAACCGGGTCGCCATCACCAGCCACTACCCGGTTGCCCCCTGACCCGATGTGCGCGACGGCAGCAAAGGTTACTCTCGAGTAATGACGGAAATGCAGAGCTGGAAGGCGTTCACAGTCGAGCGCAAGGACCACGTCGCGCAGGTCACCCTGATCGGCCCCGGCAAGGGCAACGCGATGGGGCCGGACTTCTGGGACGAGCTCCCCGGCGTGTTCGCCGCACTCGACGCCGACCCCGAAATTCGTGCCGTCGTGCTCGCCGGATCGGGCAAACACTTCTCCTTCGGACTCGACCTGCCGGCGATGAGCGGTGGATTCGGGGCGGTCCTCGCCGACAAGGCGCAGGCCGGCCCGCGAACCGACTTCCACGAACTGATCAAGCGCATGCAGTCCGGCATCAACGCGGTCGCCGACTGCCGCAAGCCGGTCGTCGCGGCCATCCAGGGCTGGTGCATCGGCGGCGGCGTCGACCTGATCTCCGCCGCCGACATCCGCTACGCGAGCGCCGACGCGAAGTTCAGCATCCGCGAGGTCAAGGTCGCGATCGTCGCGGACATGGGCAGCTTCGCGCGCCTGCCCGCGATCATCGGCGACGGGCACCTGCGCGAGCTCGCGCTGACCGGCAAGGACATCGACGCCGCCCGCGCCGAGAAGATCGGACTGGTCAACGACGTGTTCGAGGACACCGACGCGGTGCTCGCAGCGGCTCACGCGACCGCTGCCGAGATCGCCGCGAACCCGCCGCTCGTGGTGCACGGCATCAAGGACGTGCTCGACCACGGCCGCTCTGCGGCGGTGAACGACAGCCTGCGTTACGTGGCCGCCTGGAACGCGGCCTTCCTGCCGTCGGAGGACCTCACCGAGGCCATCACGGCGGTGTTCCAGAAGCGTCCGCCCGAGTTCAAGGGGCGCTGACCGACGACCTGACGGCGACGGTGAGGTGTCGAGATGACCGAGGAAGCGCGAGGCGCCGACCGGGACTTCGACGCTGCCGTCGCGCCCGGGCCGCAGGCCACGTTCACGCATCGCCAGATCCTGGCGATCCTCAGTGGCCTGCTGCTCGGGATGTTCCTCGCGGCCCTCGACCAGACCGTGGTCGCGACCGCGATGCGGACGATCGCCGACGACCTCAACGGGTACTCGCTGCAGGCGTGGGTGACCACCGCGTACCTGATCACCGCGACGCTCGTCACCCCGCTGTACGGCAAGCTGTCGGACATCTACGGCCGCAAGTCGTTCTTCATGGCCGCGATCGTGCTGTTCGTCCTCGGCTCGATCCTGTGCACCTTTGCGCAGTCGATGTACATGCTCGCCGTGTTCCGGGCCGTCCAGGGCCTCGGTGCCGGCGGCCTGTTCTCGCTGGCGCTGGCGATCATCGGCGACATCGTCCCGCCGCGTGAACGCGCCCGCTACCAGGGCTACTTCCTCGCCGTGTTCGGCACGTCGAGCGTGCTCGGACCCGTCATCGGCGGTGTGCTGTCCGGGCAGGAATCGATCCTCGGGATCGCCGGTTGGCGGTGGGTGTTCCTGGTGAACGTGCCGATCGGCTTGGTGGCGCTGGCCGTCGTGTGGCGGGTGCTGCACCTGCCACCGGTGCACCGGCCGATGCGGATCGACTGGTGGGGCGCCCTCGTCCTGGCGATCGGACTGGTGCCGCTGCTGGTGGTCGCGGAGCAGGGCCGCGACTGGGGATGGAGCAGTCCGCAGGCGCTGACCTGCTACGCGATCGGTGTCGTGGGCATCCTCGGGTTCGTCGCGGTCGAGTACGCCATGGGGGACTCCGCGCTGTTTCCGCTGCACTTCTTCCGCAACCAGACGTTCGCGCTGGGCGTGCTCATCAGCTTCCTCGTCGGCGCCGTCATGTTCGGCGCCATCACCGTGATCCCGCAGTACCTGCAGGTGGTGAAGGGGTCGACCCCGACGACGGCCGGCTTCCAGATGCTGCCGGCGGTGCTGGGCATCGCGATCGCGTCGGTGCTGTCGGGGCAGTTGATCGCGAAGACCGGCCGCTACCGGATCTTCACGGTCCTCGGCGCGGTGTTGATCGCGCTCGCCGCGCTGCTGCTGCACTCGGTGACCGCCGAGACCAGCCTGCCTGTGTTCATGGTCTTCATCTTCGTGCTCGGCCTGGGGCTCGGAAACCTCCTGCAGCCGTTGACGCTGGCGATCCAGAACGCGTTGCCACCCAAGGACATGGGAGTGTCGACGGCCGCCGCGACGTTCTTCCGCCAGATCGGCGGCACGATGGGCGTCGCGCTGTTCCTGTCCATCCTGTTCTCGCAGCTGGCCCCAGCGATCAGCAGCCAACTGCAGGAGGCGGCGCAGTCACCGGAATTCCGGCAGGCCATCGCCGCCGGCATGAACAGTCCGAACCCGGTGGAGGCGGGGGTCTCCCGCTCGCTGGCGAGCGGCGACCCGGCCGCGGCGCGGGCCGCGCTGGGGGATACCTCGTTCATCCAGCAGCTCGACGCGACGCTCGCGGCGCCGTTCAAGAACGGCTTCGCGACCGCGTTCGAGGCCGTCTACCCGCCGATCGTGGTGCTGGCCGTCGCCGCGCTCGTGCTGATCCTGATCTGGCGGGAAGTGCCGTTGCGCAAGAAGTCGGGCATCGACGACGCTGGATCCGGCGTCGGCTGAACACACGCCGGCACGTGCCACGGTTATGAACCCTGCCGGAACCTGACATAGAACGCCGTGAACACCAGGACGATTCCGACATTCACCATCAGCCGCGCCCAGAAATGGTTCCTGAAGAACAGGATGTCCACCGCAACCACGACGGCTACGAGCGTGAGCACGTAGAGCACGACGGTCGCCTGTCTTCCCATACTCCCTTTCTACTCCCCGAATTCTCCTTCGCGGCTGCTTTGTTCGACGACGGATCAAACGATTGGCGAGTCTGCTGGCCGAACCGACCAGGTGTCCGGGCGTTTCTCTCTTTCCGGACTTAGCCGGACGATTGTTCCTTGTGGCTGTTACGGTTTCGTGTGCCGACCGTAATGGAGGTCGACGCTGTCGGGGAATCACCCAATGCCACTGGGGAGTTCAGCCCCAGAGGCCCAATCGGTTCGCGATGAGGGGGTCGACATGCGTTTGAAGGTACTGCGGTCCGCGGTGGTTGCCGCGGCGGTGACGATCGGGGTTGTCGGACTGCCGGCAGTTGCTGCGGCGGATCCCGGTGGAGGTGCCACCTACTATCTGGCACTGGGTGATTCGTTGGCGGCGGGGTATCAACCGAACACGGGGCACGACGAGCCGGTCTCCTACACCAACGACATCTACGCCGCGCTGAAGGCGTCGGATCCGAATCTGGAGTTCGTCAACCTGGGATGTGACGGCGAGACAACGGCAACGATGATCAACGGCGGCAAATGCACCTATCCGGGTGCGACGTCGCAACTCGACGCCGCCACGAAGTTCCTCGAGGCGCACAAAGGCAAGGTCAAGTACGTGACCGAGGACATCGGCGCGAACGACGTGTACCACTGCCTGTCGGGCGGCTCCGGATCCCTCGGCTCGTCCGGTGTTCCGGACGTGGGCTGCATTACGCAGGCGCTCGCCACGGTGGAACAGAATCTCACCAAGATCAACAGTCAGCTGCGTGACGCCGGCGGGAACGAACCGCGATATGTCGGCATGAATTACTACGACCCGGCGTTGGCCGGCTGGCTCAAGGGCGGACTGACCCGTGTGGTGGCGGCCGGGACCGCCGCGTTGAACAATCTGTTCAGCGCCACGATCACGACTGCCAACTCGTCGGCCGACTGGAAGACGGCGGATGTGCTGACAGCGTTCTCGAACAACGACTTCACCCCGGTCGACGTTCCCGGTTTCGGCACGCTGCCGAAGAACGTGGGACGGATCTGCGAGTGGACGTGGATGTGCACGCAGTACCAAGACATCCACGCCAACCCGACGGGGCACCAGGTAATCGCCGACACCTTCCTGCCCCTGCTGGAAGGCGGCGGACAGGGTTCCTTGGGCTCCTCCGGGTCGCTCGGCTCGAGTGGTTCCAGTGGTTCCAGTGGCTCGAGCGGATCGCTGGGCTCCAGTGGCTCCAGCGGTTCCAGCGGCTCGACCGGATCCGGGTCGTAGGCGTAGCCGACCACGGTGCAGAAGGCGGAGCCCGGTGTGGGCTCCGCCTTCTGCCGTCGGCGCGAGGGCCGCATCGCGGTAGCCGGCCAACGCAGCCTGCGAATTTCGGTTCCGTGAGACGGGCGGCTGACGCCGGATAAGCTCCCGCACATGGAAATCCGAGTCGAGATCATCCGGGAGGCGAGTCAGGGCCTCGTCGATGCGTTCAGCAGGTTGCTACCGCAGTTGTCTTCGACCGCCAAGCCCCTCGACTACCAAGCGATCGACCGGATGGTGACCTGCGATGCCAACACGGTGCTCGTCGCCCGAACGCCTGATGCGATCGTCGGCACCCTGACTCTGGTGCTGCTACCCCTGCCGTCCGGTGTGAGGGCCCGTATCGAGGACGTGGTCGTCGACGGTGCGGCGCGAGGCCAGGGAGTCGCTCGACTCCTCACCCAGGAGGCCCTGCGGATCGCCCGAGAGGCGTCCGCCCGGACGGTGGATCTCACCTCCCGACCGGATCGTGCGGCAGCCAATCGGCTGTATGAGCAACTCGGCTTCCAGGCCCGCGAGTCCAGGGTCTATCGCTTTTCGTTCGACGGTTGACCGCTGACCGCCGGTAGAGCCACGAAATCTGCGGTCAACGATCGAGATGGCCGATGCGGTTCAGCTTGTGCGGGTTGCGGACGAAATCGATCGAGGTGACGCGATTGTCGGTGATGCCGAGGGCGACCACGCCGTCCAGGCTGTCGCCGACGAACACGAGCAGCGCCGGGTTGTGGTTGACCACGGCGGCGCGCATGGTCTTGCGTGGTCCCTGGCTCGCGACGGCGGTCAGGAATGCGGCGATGGCGTCGGCACCGAGGATCGGTTGGAGTGCCGCACGGACGATGCCGCCGCCGTCGGCGGTGAGCACGGCGTCCGGGTCGAGGATGCCCAGCAGCCCCTGGAGATCCCCGGAGGTCGCAGCGTCGGCGAAGGCGCTGACGACGTTGCGGTGCAGGGTGGGGTCCACGTCGAACCTCGGCTTGCGGGACTCGATGTGTTCGCGGGCGCGGGACGCGAGTTTGCGACAGGCGGCAGGGTTGCGAGCCAATGCCGTGCCGATCTCCGTGAACGACAGCCCGAACAAATCGTGCAGAACGAATGCCGCTCGTTCGGCCGGCGCCAGGGTTTCCAGAACGACCAGCATTGCCCACGAAATCGAGTCCGCCAGACTGACGGAGTCGGCCGGGTCGGGGGCGGTCTCCACCGGCTCCGGCAGCCAGGGGCCGACATAGCTTTCGCGGCGGTTGCGCGCCGAACGCAGAACGTCCAGCGCGAGCCGTGAGGTGGTTGTGACCAGCCACCCGGTGAGGTCGTCGATCTCGGCAAGATCGCTGCGTTGCAGGCGAATCCACGCGTCCTGCACCACATCCTCGGCCTCGGTCACGCTGCCGAGCAGGCCGTAGGCCACGCCGATGAGGCGTGGCCGTAGGTCGTCGAACACTGTCGCGGCGGACATCTCAGCCGAACTGGCCGGGGGTGTAGCTGCCTGCCGGGGTGGCCGCGATGACATTCATCCGATTGTAGGTGTTGATCAGGGCGACCAGTCCGATCAGCGCCGCGAGCTGGTCGTCGTCGAAGTGCTTGGCGGCGTTGGCCCACACCTCGTCCGGAACGCCGCCCGCGGCGTCGGCGATGCGAGTGCCCTGCTCGGCGAGCTCCAGCGCGGCACGCTCGGCGTCGGTGAACACGGTGGCCTCCCGCCAGGTCGCAACCAGGTTCAGCCGCACCGAGGTCTCGCCCGCGTGCGCGGCATCCTTGGTGTGCATGTCGGTGCAGAAGCCGCACCCGTTGATCTGGCTGGCGCGGATCTTGACCAATTCCTGGATCGCGGCGGGCAACGTGGAGTCACTGATCACCTTGCCGGCCGAGTTGATGTACTTGGCGAACTTGAGGGCGGTGTCGTTGCTGTAGAAGTCGAGACGAGCGTTCATGGTGTTTCCTCCCGATGCGTTTTTCGCTGTCGCAAGGAGGACGAGATGGGTCCACATTATGTGACAAGGCGTGATGCAGGTCACATATTGCGGACTGTGTCCCGGGCTGAGCATCGTCTTGGCGGCCTTCGCTGAGCCACCGCTGGTATTCGGTCAGTGATTCCCCAGGAGGGCTCGAGCTCGGGGTGTGGGCTACCCGGCGGCGGACCACGATTCGTGCCGTGCCCAATTGCGCCTATCGCCAGAGGCGGCCGAACGCGCCGGTCCTTTTCGTGGCGAAGGTAACGAAAGGGTCCTTCCAACACGATCCGGACCGTGAGGATCAGTCACGCTGCACAGCAGCGGAATGGGGGAGGAACAGCATGAGGAAGCTCATCGGGGGACGCATCGCGATCGCCGCTGCCGCACTGGCCGCAACGACGATGCTCGGCTCAGGAACGGCAGGCGCGGCACCGGTGCCGGTGCGGGCCCTGGACACGTGGGCGCTGTCGGACGACATCGGCCAGTGCGGCATCGTCCGTATCCCGATGACCGTGGGACTGACAAGTGGATGGCCGGGCGCCGAGGCCTACATCCTGCTGTCCCCGGAGTTCTACGGCCCGGACCTGACCCATCAGGTGACCCCATGCATGATCGCGGTGACAGTGCACTGGGAGAACCTCGACACCGGCGCCACCGGCAGTCGCACCGTGTATCCGATGGACAGCCGGGAGAACCGCGTCTATCAGACCTCCGGGAACGCTGCATCCGTCGGATCGGGGCTCGGGCGGGTCCGGTTCTGGCTCAGCACCGCGACCCCGCACGTGTCGGCGCCGCCGATCGAGACCGTTGTGTCGCTCTGATCCGACCCTGGCCGGTGCATCAGGAAGCGCAACGGGAACAAGGCAACACGGGGGAAGGGGCCGGTCGAGCCCACGCCAATGACCGGCCGCTCCGCCGTGATGTCGCCGCGCCGTGGCACGGTGCCGACACCTGACCAGATGCCGGCCCGGCGGTCGATGAGCGAGCCGGGAAACCGACGCGACGTGAAAGATCTTCGTCCGAGTGCGCGCGGGATCAGATCCGCCGCATCACCGACACCACCTTGCCGAGGATTACGGCCTCGTCGCCGTCGATGACCGCGTAGGCGGGGTTCCGGGGCTCGAGGTAGACGTGGCCGTTCCGTCGGCGCAGCACCTTCACCGTGGCCTCGCCGTCGATCATCGCGGCGACGATCTCACCGGAATGGGCCTCGTCCTGGCGGCGCACCACGACGGTGTCGCCGTCGCAGATCGCGGCGTCGACCATCGACTCGCCGCGCACCCGCAGCGCGAACACGGTGCCCGAGCCGACGAGCTCACGCGGTAGCGACAGCATCTCGTCGGCGTGCTCCTCGGCGAGAATCGGTGCGCCCGCGGCGATGTCACCGACGACCGGCACCGTCACCGTGTTCTCCGACGAGCGACCCGGCGCCGAACCCGCGAGGAACGGGCGCACGTCCAACTGGCGTGCCATGGCGCTGCCTCGGCGCAGAAAGCCCTTCTCCTCCAAGCTCTTCAGATGCTTCGACACCGACGACGTCGAACGCAGGCCCACCGCGTCACCGATCTGTCGGGTGCTCGGCGGGCATCCGTTGGCGGCCACCCAGTCCCGGATGGTCACCAGGATCCGCTGCTGGCGGAGCGGCAGGGTGGCGGCGTCGAGGCCGCCGAACATCTCGGGATCGTCGTAACCGGTCACCCGGCGAATCGTAGTGGGGCCATACGACAGGCCCCGAAACCAGTGATGGGGTGGGACCGCCATCGCGATCCCACCCCATCACCGGAGGAGAGTGTCAGTGCCCGCCGTTGGCCTTCAGGCGCTCGACGGCCTCCGCGATGACCTTCTCGGCCTCCGCGCGACCGACCCAGTCGGCGCCGGTGACGTGCTTGTTCGGCTCGAGATCCTTGTAGTGCACGAAGAAGTGCTTGATCGCGTCCAGCTCGAACTGCGCGACGTCCGCGAGATCCTGGATGTGATCCCAGCGCGGGTCGCCCGCGGGAACGCACAGCACCTTGTCGTCGCCGCCGGCCTCGTCGACCATCTTGAACATGCCGACCGGGCGGGCCTCGACGATGACACCGGGGAACACCGACTCGGGCAGCAGCACCATCGCGTCCAGCGGATCGCCGTCCTCACCGAGGGTGTTCTCGATGTAGCCGTAGTCTGCCGGGTACCCGAAGGAGGTGTAGAGGTAGCGGTCCAGCTTCACGCGGCCGGTCTCGTGATCGACCTCGTACTTGTTGCGCTGGCCCTTGGGGATTTCGATGGTGACGTCGAACTCCACGTCTTGTCCTCACTGTCTGGGTCTACTGGCTGTCTGCCTCGCCCGCCTGGGTAGACGGTTCGGGAAAAGGGTAGCGGGTCGGAGATACTGTGTGATGCAGGTGCCGGGCACTTCCCCGGCCCTCGCGCGAAACTGTCTGAGCGGTCCGCGAAGTCCGCGGAATGAGATTGCTGTGCGATTCGGAGGGAAGTTGGCGGGCGAGGGAAAGAAGAAGATCGGCATTCTGGCCGGACGCCGACGCCGCAATGTCCGGATGCTGATGTCGCTCGCCGCCGTCCTCGTGCTGGCCGCAGCGGGCACCACGATCGTGCTGGTGCAGCGGGGGACCGCGACCGCCGCGCAGGACACCGCCGCGACCTCGCCGGAGCCGTCCCCGATCACCGCCACACCCCAGGTGTCGTCGGTGCCCGACGACGCCCTCGTGCCTACCTCCCAGGGCCTGGCCGCGGCCCTCGGGCCGGTCGTGTCGAACCCGGCGCTCGGCGCGTTCACCGGGTCGGTGGCCGACGCCCAGACTGGCGCGGTGCTGTGGAGTCAGAACCCCGACGCGCCGATGACCCCGGCGTCGACGACCAAGATCCTCACCGCCGCCGCCGCGCTGCTGACCCTGCCCGCCGATCACCGCGTCGCCACCCAGGTGGTGCAGGGATCGCGCCCCGGTGAGCTGGTGCTGGTCGGCGACGGCGATCCGACGCTCACCGCGCAGCCGGCCGGGCAGCCGAGCTACTACCCGGGCTCGCCGCGCATCGCCGACCTCGTCGAACAGATCCGCCGCGCCGGCGCCCAGGTGGACAGCATCGTCGTCGACACCAGCGCGTACACCGGCCCGCCGATGGCGGACGGCTGGATGCCCGCCGACATCGCCGCCGGCTACATCGCGCCCACCGAGCCGGTCATGATCGACGGCGCCCGGATCGACCCGTTCGGCGACGATTCGCCGCGCAGCGCCACCCCCGCGCTCGACGCCGGACGCGTCCTCGCCGAGGCCCTCGGTGTCGACCCGGCCCGGGTGACGCTCGGCAAGGCCGAATCCGGTGCCGCGCCCGTCGCGAGCGTGCTGTCCGCGCCGCTGCGCGACCGGCTCGGCCAGATGATGCGTAAGTCCGACAACGTGCTCGCCGAGGCGATCGCGCGTGAGATCGCCGCCGCGAAGAACGCCGAACGGTCGTTCGCAGGTGCCACCGAGTCCGTCGGCCGGGCGCTCTACGACGCCGGATTCAAGACCGACGGGCTCACCCTGCACGACGGCAGCGGCCTCTCCGTCGACGACCGCATCCCGGCCCGACTGCTGAACGACGTCCTGACCGCGGCGGCGGGCGATGTGAAGCCGCAACTGCGGCCGATGCTCGACGACCTGCCCGTCGCGGGCGCCACCGGCACCCTGTCCGATCGATACGCGTCGGGTGACCGGATCGGCGCCGGCTGGGTGCGGGCCAAGACGGGAACGCTGTCGGTCGCCAGTGTGTTGACCGGATATGTCGTCGACGTGGACGGCCGTGTGCTGACATTCACGCTGATGTCGAACGATCGCCTGCCGGAGGAGAGCCGTCCGGCGCTGGACGCGGTCGCCGCGGTGCTGCGGACGTGCGGGTGCAGGTGAGTCTCGGAGGAAGTGAGCCGTGAGGTGACGGAGTCGGAGAGCGGATTCGCAGGCGCGGTGGACTGGGGTCTGGCCGCGCGCACGGGCGCGCGTCTGGCTCCGGCGGGGCCCTCGACCTCGCGGTACACCGCGCAGGCCGTGGTCGCCGAACTCGAGAGTGCGTCGATCCGCGCCGAGGGACCTGTCCGCGACGTCACCGGCCTCGCCGACGGGCTGCCGATCCCGTCCGCGCAGGTGGTGGACCGGGTCGGCTGGATCCGGGCGGCGGCCCACTCGATGGCACAGCTCACCGGATCCGACGTCGACGCCGCGCAGGGTTCCCTCCTGGCCGGCAAGCCGGGCGGCGTGCAGGCCGGCGCGATGCTCGCGTACCTGTCGTCGGCGATCCTCGGCCAGTACGACCCGTTCAGCGGCGAACACGGCACGCTGCTGCTCGTGGCGCCCAACGTGCTCCAGGTGGAACGCACGCTGAGGGTGCCGCCCAGCGACTTCCGGCTGTGGGTGTGCCTGCACGAGGTCACCCACCGTGTGCAGTTCTCGTCCGCCCCGTGGATGGCGGACTACATGCGCGACGCTGTCGCGACGCTCGGCGAGGCGTCCGAGGAACCGATGTCGGAGGTCGTCTCGCGGCTGTCCACCGCCCTGCGCGAACGCCGCCGCGGCGAGGAACTGCCCGTCGACCAGCGCGGCATCGTCGGACTCGTGCGCGCCACCCAGGCCGAACCGCAGCGCCGGGCGCTCGACCGCATGCTCGTGCTCGGCACCGTCCTCGAGGGCCACGCCGACCACGTGATGGACGCCGTCGGGCCGGAGGTCGTGCCGTCGGTCGTGCGCATCCGCAAGGCGTTCGACGCGCGGCGCCGACGCCAGACCAATCCCGTGCAGCGTCTCGTGCGCGCGCTGCTGGGTATGGACGCCAAGATGGCGCAGTACGTGCGCGGCAAGCGTTTCGTCGACGCGGTCGTCGATCGGGTCGGGATGGACCGGTTCAACACGATCTGGACCGGGCCCGACACCATGCCCACCCTCGACGAGATCGAGAACCCCGACGCCTGGATCGCCCGGGTGCTCGGGTGAGGCTGCTGCCCGAGGAGCCCGCGATCCTCGAGGTGCGGCACGCGGTCCGCGCCTGGCTGTCGCGCCACGAGCCCGCCGGTGCAGTGGTGGTCGCGCTCTCCGGCGGGGCCGACTCCCTCGCCCTCACGGCGGCCGCCGTCGCGGAGGCGCCGTCGGTGCGCGCGCTCGTCGTCGACCACCGGTTGCAGGCCGGCTCGGCGGAGGTGGCCGCTGTCGCCGCGTCCCGCGCCCTGGACCTGGGGTGCGCCCGTGCCGACGTCGTGCCGGTCGACGTCGCCGGACCCGGCGGGCTCGAGGCCGCCGCCCGCGCCGCCCGGTACGCCGCCCTCGACGCCGGTCGCGACGGGCATCCGGTCCTGCTCGGGCACACCCTCGACGACCAGGCCGAGACGGTGCTGCTGGGGCTGGCCCGCGGATCGGGTGGCCGGTCGATCCGGGGCATGGCCGAGTACGACGCCCCGTGGGGTCGACCGCTGCTCGGGGTGCGCCGGGCGATCACCCGTCACGCCTGTACCGAACTCGGGATCCGACCGCACGAGGATCCGCACAACTCCGACCCCGGCTTCACCCGCGTGCGGCTGCGCACCGAGGTACTGCCGCTGCTCGAGGACACCCTCGGCGGCGGCGTCGCCGCTGCCCTCGCCCGCACCGCCGAACAGCTCCGCGAGGACGGTGAGGTCCTCGACACACTCGCCGGTCGGACGCTGGCGTCGGCGCGGGACGGCGACGACCTGGTCGTCGAGCACCTGGAGTCGGTTCCCGTCGGGGTGCGGCGTCGGGTCCTGCGATTGTGGCTGCTCGGGCGCGGCGCGAAGGCATTGACCGACAGGCAGTTACGGGCCGTCGACGAGCTGATCGGGCGGTGGCGCGGGCAGGGTGGGGTCGCCGTCGGTGGCGGTAGACCGGGAGTCAGGTTGGTTGCATTTCGGCGGCGTGGCAGGCTGTCGACGGGGTTCGTGAACGACTGAAGGGAATGCTCCGTGTACGAGGGCGACATCGCATCGGTACTGATCTCCGAGGAGCAGATCAAGGAGCGGACGGCGGAACTGGCCGCGGCCGTCGCCGAGCGCTATCCGGCCGGGGCGCCCGAGGGCGACCTGCTGCTGGTCGGCGTGCTCAAAGGCGCGATCTTCTTCATGACCGACTTCGCGCGGGCCCTGCCCATCCCCACCCAGATGGAGTTCATGGCCGTCAGCTCGTACGGCTCGTCGACGTCGTCGTCCGGCGTCGTGCGCATCCTCAAGGACCTCGACAAGGACATCGCCGGCCGCCACGTGCTGATCGTCGAGGACATCATCGACTCCGGTCTGACGCTGTCGTGGCTGATGCGCAACCTCAAGACCCGCAACCCGGCGTCGCTCGAGGTCGTCACGCTGCTGCGTAAGCCCGAGGCGGTCAAGGTCGACGTCGAGGTCGCGCACGTCGGCTTCGACATCCCCAACGAGTTCGTCGTCGGCTACGGACTCGACTACGCCGAGCGCTACCGCGACCTGCCCTACATCGGCACCCTGGACCCCAAGGTGTACGGCGGATAGTTCCCCTGCGACACCACGCGTTCGAGCGCCCGCAGATCCTCCTCGAGCAGGCGGAACAGCCAGTACACGAGCACGAACGCGACCACGCCGCCCACGCACAGCACCCGCACCGCGTAGACGACGAGGGAGATCTCGTCGGGCGACAGGAACGTCACCCCGGCGACCCCGACCAGCGGCACCGACGCGGCCACCGCGAGGTACAGGGTGCTGCGGCGGTCGAGCCCACGTAGCCGCCGCTCGTCGCTGCTGCTGGTGATGCCGTGCGGCAGCAGTGACGGGTACAGGCAGCGCACCGCATAGAACGTCACCAGGAAGAACGGATACGCGACCGCGACCGCGCCGCACACGATCTGCGATCCCAGGAAGTGCACGTAGGCGCCGTGCGGTAGCCCGCCCGCGGCGATCTGCAACGCGACCGGGAACGCGATGCCCGCCACGAGCCACAACGCGAACACCACCGCGACGATCCGGTCGCCCATCAGCAGGGTGTCGGCGCGCGCCCGGGCGAGGGCGGCCGCGTCGTAGCTCCGGCCTTTGCGTAGACCTCGGGGCACCGAGATCACGTGCCGGCACAGGTACACGATCAGCAGGAACCCGAGCGGGAACACGATGCTGTTGATGACCTGCGATATCTCTCCGAACCGCTGCTGGGCCTGCGGAGAGAGCTCGTCGATGATCAGCGTCTGGTTGTGGTGGTAGTTGTAGATCGCCGCCAGCACGTTCGGCACGCCCACGCCCAGCGCGACGATCGGCACCATCCACGGCCGCAGCCGGTACCGCCAGCTGTTCGGCGGCGGGTCGACGAGGTCACGCGCCCGGGCGTCCAGGCACAGGTCGAACTGCTGCGCCAGTTCCGCGCCCGTCGACCAGCGGTCCGCGGGATCCGGCGCCAGGCACGTCAGCAGGACGCGGCGCAGCGCCGCCGGGCAGTCGTCGGGCAGCTCGTCCTGGAAGCTGGGGTCGATCTCGCGGCGGCGCAGTGCCAGCATCCGCTCGAGCGATGTCGCCGACTCGCCGGCGTCGCGCTCGTCGGCGAACGGCCGCCGACCGGTCAGCAGCTCCCACAACATCACCCCGAGTGCGTAGATGTCGCTGCGGGCGTCCAGGTCCGTGGCCGTTCCGGGCAGATCCGGGTGGCAGGCCTCGAGCTGCTCGGGCGACATGTACGCCAGGGACCCGCCGAAGTACGCGACCGGGCTGGTCCCGGCGACGCGGTCGCTGAAACTGATGTTGAAGTCCGCCAGCTTCGGCACACCCTCCGACGTCAGCAGCACGTTCGCGGGCTTGATGTCGCGGTGCAGCACCCCGTGCGCGTACGCGTAGTCGAGGGCGTCGGCGAGGCGTCGGCCCAGCCACGCGACCGCCTCCGGCCAGCTGAGTGCCGCGATCTCGTCGCGGACGCTCGAGTCGCTCGACCGGATCTCACCCTTCCGCTCGAGAACGTCGTCGACCGACTCGAGTAGCAGCCGCCCGGTCCGCGGGTGTTCCGGATCGGGCGGGTACTCCCGGACCCGCCGCAGGACGTCGAGCAGCGTGCCGCCCGGCACGTACTGCATGTACAGCAGCTTGAGCGCGCGATCCCCGAGGAGGCGCTGGTCGAACACCCGGACGATGTAGTCGTGGTCGAGCTGGGCCAGCGTCTGGGGTTCGGTGCCGTGGTCGTGGGACACCTTCACCGCGACGATCCGCTGCAGGGATCGCTGTCGGGCGAGGAACACCCGGGCGAACGATCCTCGGCCCAGCGCGGAGAGCAGGTCGAAGTCGTCGATGTGGTCGCCGACCTTCACCTGGTCGAGGGCCCGCTGCGCTCCCGGCTGCGCGACCAACGTGCTGCGGTAGTCGGCGGGGCCGTCGAGCAGGGCCGCCACCTGCGCCGCGTTCTCGGGGAACTCGCGCACGTAGGCGGCCGCGTCCACGGCGCGACCGCTGCGGCGCCGCAGGTGGAAGTCCTCGTAGATGAGGTCGACAGGAAGCGGCTTCGACTGCAGTTCGGGGAACTCCCCGCGGTATTCCGCCAGCGGCTTGGGTAGATCGGCGTGCAGCAGTCGGTACTCGAGATCGACCTTCACGAGTTCGACGATCGCCGCCCGGCGGAGCGCATCGCCGACGCGAAGGCCACCGGGCAGGAACGACTCGATGTCTGGCGGCACGCCGGCGGTCTCCCACTCGGCTGCGAACCTGGCCACGACATCGGCCAGGAACGACACCGTCCGGGAGCCCGGATCCGCAAGCGGTGCGCCGTCGATCGTCGTGGCGCCACCCGGTGGATCGGATTCTGTCGATCGGACTCGACCGTCCATCACTCGTCACCGTCCGAAGATGGGGGAGTGCTTCAGGGGCGGGGGAAACTCACCCCTCGGGGTACTCGAAATGATATCGCCGACGGCGGCATACTCGGCAGGTGCGAGATCCCTCGACCGCGGAGTTCACCGCCGTTTCCATAGCCGCCCGTGTCCGCGACGGGACGCTGTCGCCGGTTGCCGCCGTCGACGATGCGCTGCGCCGGATCGAACACCGCGACCCGCGGATCCGCGCGTTCGTGCGGGTGCTCGGGGAACGCGCCCGTGCCGACGCCGAGGTGCTCGCGTCGCGGCCCGACCTCGCGGACCTGCCCCTCGCCGGGGTGCCGGTCGCGATCAAGGACAACGTCCAGGTGCAGGGCGAACCGATGCGCGACGGCTCCGTGGCGACCGATCCCACACCGTCGACGCACGACCATCCCACGGTGGCGCGACTTCGGGCGGCGGGCGCGATCCCGGTGGGGCTGACCGCGGTGCCGGAACTGTGCGTGTGGGGTGCCGTGGACTCGCCGGGCGTGATCACCCGCAACCCGTGGAACCCGGACCGCGTCCCGGGCGGGTCGTCCGGGGGGTCGGCGGCCGCCGTCGCCGACGGCATGGTGCCGATCGCGCTGGCCGCCGACGGGATGGGATCGATCCGGATCCCGTCGGCCGCGTGCGGCGTCTTCGGTATCAAGCCCAGCCGCGGTGTGGTGCCGTCGGAACTGGGTGCGCACTCGTGGTTCGGGCTCGCGGAGAACGGGCCGATCGCGTCGACCGTCGAGGATGCCGCGTTGATGTTGTCGGTGCTCGCCGACAATCCCGATCTCCGCCGGATCCCGGAGCCGCGGCCGCTACGCATCGGCGTCGCGCTCAACCCGCCGTCGTGGATCCTGCGGGTCGATCCCGAATGGGCGGCCGGCGTCGAGAAGACCGCGGCGCTGCTGGCGAGTGCAGGGCACCGCACGGACACGACCCGGGTGCCGTATCCGCCGAACATGACGGCCGCGTTCGCGCGCTGGATGGCCGGCACCGCCGACGACGCCGCGGACCTGGATCCGGCGTTGCTCCAGCCACGCACCCGCCGGCACGTCGCGCTCGGCCGCGCGATCGAACGCGCGGGCCTGCTGCGGGAGTCCCAGGTGACCCGGATCGAGCAGCGGATGCTCAGCTTCTTCTCGCAGTTCGACGTCGTACTGACCCCGTCGCTCGCACGACCGCCGATCGAGGCCTTGGCGTGGAGCGAGAAGTCGTGGGCCGCCAACGTCGTCGCAAATGTGCGATACGCACCGTTCAGCGCGATGTGGAACGTACTCGGCTGGCCCGCCGCGAGCGTGCCGGTCGGTATGCACTCGGGGTCGCGGACTCCGCTGGCGGTTCAGATCGTCGCGCCGCCGGGTGGCGAACAGACCGTTCTCGCGGTGGCCGCCGAACTCGAGCGCCGACAGGGGTGGCGACGGCACGCTCCCGTGTGAGTTGCGGCACGAACTGGCCTGCGGATCGTTGTTTCGGCCCCGAGCGGGAACCTGAGCGGGGGTGACACGCGTTGAAAACAAATGACGCCACTTCGAGGGAAAATCTCCGGGTGGCTGGCTGCTACCAGGCATCGAGCATTGTCGTCGCGGTAATCTGAGGTGTCCGGACAGCCGGAATGTCCACTTGTCCGGTGATCCGGACCGGTGACACGCACCTGCCCGAGCGTAGCCCGCACTACCGAAAGGACCGGCCGCCGTGGCCGAACCTGTATGAACCGCAAGACAGTGTTCCGCAACCTGGCGATTGTCGCCGGAGTCCTGTTGGTGATCTACGCCTTCACCTACTTCGGCAACGACACGCGCGGGTTCAAGTCGGTCGACACCTCGGTGGCGATCTCGCAGCTCGACTCCAAGAACGTCGAGAAGGCGCAGATCGACGACCGCGAACAGCAGGTGCGCCTGTGGCTCAAGAGCGGCAACGACGCCACCGACGGCAAGACCGAGATCATCGCCAAGTACCCGAGCGCGGCGTCCGAGCAGATCTTCGACAAGGTCTCCGGTTCCGGGGCGCAGGAGTTCAACACCAGCGTCAGCCAGGAGAGCTGGCTGACGTCGATCCTGCTGTTCGTGCTGCCGATGGTGCTGCTGCTAGGCATCTTCTTCTTCGTGATGAACCGCATGCAGGGTGGCGGACGCGGCGGAATGATGGGCTTCGGGAAGTCCAAGGCCAAGCAGCTGTCCAAGGACATGCCCCGGACGACGTTCGCGGACGTCGCCGGCGCTGACGAGGCGGTCGAGGAACTCTACGAGATCAAGGACTTCCTGCAGAACCCGACGCGCTACCAGGCGCTGGGCGCCAAGATCCCGAAGGGCGTGCTGCTGTACGGCCCGCCCGGCACCGGTAAGACGCTGCTCGCGCGTGCTGTCGCCGGTGAGGCCGGCGTCCCGTTCTTCACGATCTCCGGTTCGGACTTCGTCGAGATGTTCGTCGGTGTCGGCGCCTCGCGCGTGCGTGACCTGTTCGAGCAGGCCAAGCAGAACGCCCCGTGCATCATCTTCGTCGACGAGATCGACGCCGTCGGTCGTCAGCGCGGTGCGGGTCTCGGCGGCGGCCACGACGAGCGCGAGCAGACGCTCAACCAGTTGCTCGTCGAGATGGACGGCTTCGGCGACCGGACCGGCATCATCCTGATCGCCGCGACCAACCGCCCCGACATCCTCGATCCGGCGCTGCTGCGACCGGGCCGCTTCGACCGTCAGATCCCCGTCGGCAACCCCGACCTGGCGGGTCGTCGCGCCATCCTCAAGGTGCACTCGCAGGGCAAGCCGCTCGACCAGAACGCCGACCTCGAGGGCCTGGCCAAGCGCACCGTCGGCATGTCGGGTGCGGACCTGGCCAATGTCATCAACGAGGCCGCGCTGCTCACGGCGCGCGAGAACGGCACCGTGATCACCGAGGCGGCGCTCGAGGAGTCCGTCGACCGCGTGATCGGCGGCCCGCGCCGTAAGAGCCGGATCATCTCCGAGCACGAGAAGAAGATCACCGCGTACCACGAGGGTGGCCACACGCTCGCCGCGTGGGCGATGCCGGACATCGAACCGATCTACAAGGTCACGATCCTGGCCCGCGGCCGCACCGGTGGTCACGCGATGACCGTGCCCGAGGACGACAAGGGTCTGATGACGCGGTCGGAGATGATCGCGCGTCTGGTCATGGCGATGGGCGGCCGCGCCGCCGAGGAACTGGTGTTCCACGAGCCGACGACCGGTGCGTCGTCGGACATCGACCAGGCCACCAAGATCGCCCGCGCGATGGTGACCGAGTACGGCATGAGCGCCAAGCTCGGCGCGGTCCGGTACGGCCAGGAGCAGGGCGACCCGTTCCTGGGCCGCTCGATGGGGATGAACTCCGACTACTCGCACGAGGTTGCCCGCGAGATCGACGAGGAGGTGCGCAACCTGATCGAGGCCGCGCACACCGAGGCGTGGGCCATCCTCAACGAGTACCGCGACGTCCTCGACGAGCTGGCGCGTCAGCTGCTCGCGCGCGAGACGCTGACCCGCAAGGACCTCGAGGAGATCTTCACGACGGTCGAGAAGCGTCCGCGGATCACCGAGTTCAACGTGTTCGGCGAGCGCATCCCGTCCGACAAGCCGCCGATCAAGACTCCGCGCGAGCTCGCGATCGAGCGGGGCGAGACGTGGCCGCCGGAGACCGAGCCGGCGCAGCCGGCGCACCGGGCGCCGCAGCCCACGTTCGCGCAGCGTGACAACGCGCCGGTGAACGGTCACGGTGCTCCCGAGCCGTCGTTCGGCCGTCCCGCCCATCCGGTGGGTCCGCCGCAGCCGTCCGCGCCGGTGCAGGGCACCCGCCCCGACTACGGAGCGCCGGCCGGCTGGTCCGCGCCGGGCTGGCCGCCGCGGGAACCGGCCGATCACGGATCCGCCCAGCAGGGTGGGTGGCAGCCGTATCCGCAGTGGGAGCCGCCGCAGGAGCAGCAGCAGCCGATGGGCCCCGACGGCGGACTGGGTCGTCAACCTGGCGATAATGGGACCGACCGGTCTGACGGTGACAGCCCGACGCAGGTCTGGGAGGGGCCGAGCGGCCCGCAGTAGTTCCCTCGCAACTAGGCTTGGCCCAGGCTCACCCGTGCTGGTGTGGGCCTGGGCGTTCAGCCCCGATACTGGAGGTGCGGTCGGTTGTCGGTGAATCAGTTGGGGAGCGAGTCGGTCGCGCTCATGACGGGAAGGCCGTTCGATCAAGCACGCGCCGAGGCCGCCGTGCGTGAGCTGCTGATCGCGGTCGGCGAGGACCCTGATCGCCCGGGACTGCTCGACACCCCGGCTCGCGTGGCACGGGCCTACCGCGAGGTGTTCGCGGGCCTGTACACCGATCCGGACGACGTCCTGAACACGACGTTCGACGAGGGACATCAGGAGATGGTCCTCGTCCGTGACATCCCGATGTACTCGACCTGCGAGCACCACCTGGTCTCGTTCCACGGCGTGGCGCACGTCGGTTACATCCCCGGCCCGACCGGCCGGGTCACCGGCCTGTCGAAGCTGGCGCGACTGGTCGACCTGTACGCCAAGCGCCCCCAGGTGCAGGAGCGTCTGACGAGTCAGATCGCCGACGCACTCGTTCGCAAGCTCGACCCGCGCGGCGCGATCGTCGTCGTCGAGGCCGAGCACCTCTGCATGGCGATGCGCGGAATTCGCAAGCCCGGCGCGAGCACCACGACGTCGGCGGTGCGCGGCCTGTTCCAGACGAACTCCGCGTCCCGTGCCGAGGCCCTGGATCTGATTCTCCGCAAGTGATCGCGTTACCGAACCCGGGCCGGCCCATCGTGATGGGCGTCCTCAACGTGACCGCCGATTCGTTCTCGGACGGCGGTCGATTTCTCGACCGGGAAGTGGCCGTCGAGCACGGCCTGAATCTGCACCGGCTCGGGGTCGACGTCGTCGACGTCGGCGGCGAGTCCACCCGGCCCGGCGCCGCGCGGGTCGATCCCGACATCGAGGCGGCGCGTGTCGCGCCCGTGATCGCGGACCTCGCCGCGGCCGGTGTCACGGTCAGCGTCGACACGATGCGCGCGTCGGTGGCGCAGGCGGCGATCGAGGCGGGCGTCTCGATCGTCAACGACGTCTCCGGTGGCCGCGCCGACCCCGACATGGCGCGGGTGGTCGCGGACGCGGGTGTGCCGTGGATCCTGATGCACTGGCGTCCCGCGGGCGGGTTCGTGCACGCCGGCGGATCGACGCACTACGACGACGTGGTCCGCGACGTCCGCGACGAGCTGATGGTCCAGGTGGACGCAGCGGTCGCCGCCGGCGTGGACCCGAAGGCGCTGGTGCTGGATCCGGGCCTCGGATTCGTCAAGCGACCGGACCACAACTGGCAGCTGCTGCACCGCCTGCCCGAGCTGGTGGAGCTGGGATTCCCGGTCCTCATCGGGGCGTCGCGCAAGCGGTTCCTCGGGTCGTTGCTCGCGGATGCGGACGGCACCGTCCGGCCGCCGGCGGGTCGCGAGGTGGCGACGGCGGTGATCTCGGCGCTCGCGGCGACGCACGGCGCGTGGGGAGTGCGGGTCCACGACGCGCAGGCCTCGCTCGACGCGATCGCGGTCGCGGGCGCCTGGTCGCGTGGATCCCAGAGTCCGATTGTCGGTGGTGCGGTGCCAGGAGGTGGCAGTGAGTGACGTCGATGGTGTCTCGGGCGATCGAATCGAGTTGCGGGGACTGAAGGTCCGCGGCAACCACGGCGTGTTCGATCACGAGAAGCGGGACGGGCAGGACTTCTTCGTCGACGTGACCCTGTGGATGGATCTGGCGCCGGCCGCGGCGTCGGACGATCTGCAGGACACCTTCGACTACGGCGAGCTCGCGCAGCGCGCCGCCGCGATCGTCGGGGGACCGGCACGCGACTTGATCGAGACGGTGGCCGCGGAGATCGCCGACGACGTCATGCGCGACGCGCGGGTGCGGCGCGTCGAGGTGGTGTTGCACAAGCCGTCGGCGCCTATTCCGTTGACGTTCGCGGATGTCGCGGTGGTCGCGACGCGGTCGCGGGCCGCGGTGGGAGCCGCCGGGTGAGCCGCGCGGTGCTGTCCATCGGTTCCAACATCGGGGACAGCCTCGCGCACCTGCAGGGTGTGGTCGACGGGCTCCGCGAGTGGATCGTCGCGGTGTCGCCGGTCTACGCGACGGCGCCGTGGGGCGGTGTCGAACAACAGGATTTCCTGAATGCGACGCTGATCGTCGACGATCCCCGCACCGACTGCCGAGGTTGGTTGCGTCGGGGCCAGCAGCTCGAGGCCGACGCCGACCGGGTGCGTGAGCAGCGTTGGGGGCCACGCACGTTGGACGTCGACGTCGTGACGTGCGACGGGATCAGCAGCGACGATCCGGAGTTGACGCTGCCGCACCCGCGCGCGCACGAACGGGCCTTCGTGCTCGTGCCGTGGCTCGACGTCGATCCGGACGCGACGCTCGCGGTCGACGGTGGCGTCGACGAGCGGGTGGACGCGCTGCTCGCGCGTCTCGACGCCGACGAAAGGGCCGGAGTTCGGCGGACGACGCTGCGACTGGAACTACGGTAACTGTGATGAAGCCGACGCGGATCTGGGATTTGTTGTCGCTGGCACTCGTTGCCGCGGTAGCTACCTGGTTGCTGGTCCGTGTCTCGTACGGTTCGCTGCCCCCGATCCCGGTCTATGCCGGGGCGTCGCTGTACCCGGTCGCGCTGATCGAGACGGTGTTGGCGTTCGTGATCCGCGCGCGGGTCCGGGACCATGCGATCGGCCCGGGGTCGAAGCAGTTGCATCCGATCACGGCCGCCCGCGCAGCCGCTCTCGCGAAGGCGTCGGCGCTGGTCGGTGCGGCGAGCGCGGGCGTGTGGGCGGGATTCCTCGTTTTCCTGTGGCCGCAGCGCTCGCAGCTCAGTGCGGCAGTGTCGGACAGTCCGGGCGCGATTGTCGGGCTGGTTGCCGCGATCTTGTTGGCGGCGGCGGCGCTGTGGCTCGAGCATTGTTGCCGGACTCCCGACGAGCCGCCGGACCAGCCTGCGCACTGAGTTGAGTAATCGGGCAAACCGGATTGTTCACGCCGTTGTGTCTGGGGCGGCTTCCCTGAGAGTCCGGTTACGCTGATCTGCATGACGGTTCCGGGTCGCACCAAGTCTGTACGCCGCAACCGCCGGAGTGCGAGCCAGATGATCGTGGCCGGGCTGGTGGTCCTTGCCGTTGCTGCTTCGCTCCTCTTGATCTTCAGTGAGAGTGTCCAACTGCTCCGCGTGGGATTGGTGATCGCACTGTGGGCCGCGACGCTGGGCGCCATCGCGATGACGAAGTACCGCCGCGAGTCGGCCCTGGACAAGGCGAAGGTCCGGGACCTGCAGAAGGTGTACGAGCTGCAGCTCGAACGCGAGATCACGGCTCGTCGCGAGTATGAGCTGGGCGTCGAGGCTCGGGTGCGCGGTGAGCTGGGCGCCGAGGCCGAGACCATCAAGGCGCTGCGCGACGAGCTCGCCGCACTGCGGAGGAACCTCGAGGTGCTCTTCGACGGACGTCTCCCGGAGGATCGGGTCGCGTTGCGGGCCGAGTCGACGCGGGTGCAGGAGCTGGCCGGCGCCTACCAACCGGCCGCGTCGGGGCTGTTCGTTCCGGGTTCGCAGACGCCCTCTCGCGATCAGCCGCGGCAGCCGGCCCCGCAGGGGCCGGGCTTCGCCACCCCGTACGACGACCCGGTCACGGCGGAGACGACGGTGATTCCGCCGATCGACGTCGAGGCGGTCGAAGCCGCGATGGCCGCGGAACCGGTGCCGACGAAGCCGGTGGCCGCGAAGCCGGTGGCCGCGAAGCCGGTGCCGACGAAGCCGGTGGCTACGAAGTCTGCGCCTACGAAGCCGGTGCCCACGGTGCCGGTGCCTGCGAAGGAAGCGGACCGTGCGAAGGCGTCGGCGCCCGCGAAGGAGTCGGTGCCCGTGGCCGAGGTCGCGCCTGCGAAGGCCGCGAAGGACACGGCGCCCGAGTCGCCGGTGGAAACGGACGAGCCGGACGAGCAGCCGCAGCCCGAGGGCGCGGAGGCCGCCGACGCGCGTCCCGGATCGCGTCGTTCGCGCCGGCTGGCCGAGGACGCCGAAGATGCCGGCGGTGCACACTCGAACGGGCTGTCGGTCGCCGAGATCATGGCGAACCTCGAGTCCGCGGGCGCGGGCGACGGAGGGCCGCGCCGGCGCCGCCGCGCCGAGTAGAAAACCGGTGGTCGCGCGGGCCGCTGCCGTCGAATGAGTGCTAGATCACGTCGACGGCCCGTGGCGGCGTAACTTCGCGCGGCGCTATTCTCTCCGCAGGACGTCTGGTACCCGCCGAGCGGGACTGGAACGAACGAGAGGACGAAAGTGGCCTCCTTCGGGATCACTAACGGCCCCACGCCTGCACGATTGACGGTCGGACTCGTCTCGGCAGGCCGGGTCGGAACAGCTATCGGTGCCGCACTCGAGCGGGTCGGCCATGTCGTTGTCGCATGCTCCGCGGTTTCCGACGCATCCATCCGCCGCGCCGAGACCCGCCTTCCGGACACCGAGATTCTCCCGGTGCCCGACGTCGTGGCCCGCGCCGAACTGTTGATCCTCGCCGTCCCCGACGACGAACTCGCCGGCCTGATCAAGGGCCTGGCCGCCACCGGGGCGGTACGTCCCGGCACGATCGTCGTCCACACGTCCGGCGCCAACGGCATCGGCATCCTCGAACCGCTCACCGTGCAGGGCATCATCCCCCTCGCGATCCACCCCGCGATGACCTTCACCGGTCACGACGAGGACACCGCCCGACTGTCCGACGCCTGCTTCGGGATCACCGCCGCCGACGACATCGGCTACGCGATCGGCCAGTCCCTCGTGCTGGAGATCGGCGGCGAGCCGGTGCGGGTCCGTGAGGACGTCCGCCCGCTCTACCACGCGGCCCTCGCGCACGGCAGCAATCACCTGGTGACGCTGGTCGTCGACGCGGTCGAGGCGCTGCGGGTGGCGCTCGAGGGCCAGGAACTGATGGGGCAGGAACTCGTCGGCGACGACCCCAACGGGCTGCCGGAGCGGGTGTTGCGTCCGCTGCTGTCGGCGGCGCTCGACAACGCCCTGCGGCGCGGGCAATCCGCGCTCACCGGGCCCGTCGCACGCGGCGACGCCGCTGCGGTCGCCAAGCACCTCGAGGTGCTCGACGACGTCGATCCGCAGCTGGCCGCCGGATACCGGGCCCTGTCGTTGCGGACCGCGCAGCGGACGGGGTCGAAGCCGGAACTGATGGAAGTACTCGAGGACCGAAGGTGAGCACTGTGACCGAAGCTTCTGCGCTGCAGGGCGGATTCAAGCGCGGCGAACTGACCGTGCACCACGACCCCGCGATCCTGACGCGGGTGTCGAAGGCGCTGCGCGGCGTCGGACGCCAGGTCGCGCTCGTGCCCACCATGGGCGCCCTGCACGCCGGGCACGTGGAGCTGGTGCGTCAGGCGAAGCTGACGGGTGCGGTCGTCATCGTGTCGATCTTCGTCAACCCGCTGCAGTTCGGCGCGAACGAGGATCTCGACGCGTACCCCCGCACTCTCGACTCCGATCTCGAGTTGCTGCGCGCCGAGGGCGTCGAGCTGGTCTTCGCCCCGACTCCGGCTGCGATGTACCCGGACGGGCCGCGCACCACCGTGCAGCCCGGTCCGCTCGGCGCCGAACTCGAGGGCGAGAGCCGGCCGACGCACTTCGCGGGCATGCTCACCGTCGTCACGAAGCTGCTGCAGATCGCCGCCCCCAACGCCGCGTTCTTCGGTGAGAAGGACTACCAGCAGCTCGCGCTCATCCGGCAGATGGTGCGCGACCTCAACTTCGATGTGCGGATCGTCGGCGTGCCGACCGTCCGCGAGCAGGACGGGCTGGCGCTGTCGTCGCGGAACCGCTACCTGGACCCCGACCAGCGACAGCTGGCCACGACGCTGTCCGCCGCGCTCGTCGCCGGCGCGCATTCCGCTGCCGGCGGCGCGGACGCGATCCTCGCGACCGCCCGCGAGGTCCTCGCCGCCGTCCCCGAGATCGCGGTGGACTACCTCGAGGTCCGAGGTGTGGATCTCGGCCCGGCCCCCGAGCGGGGCGACGGCCGACTCCTCGTCGCGGCCCGGATCGGCTCCACCCGCCTGATCGACAACGTCGGTGTCGCGGTCGGCACCGGCTTCCTCGAACGCGACACGCAGGCAGGCGATCCCGCCGTCGCAGACGTCTACTGACCTCCTGAACCACCGAGAACCGAAGGGCCGAACATGCTGCGCACCATGATGAAGTCGAAGATCCACCGGGCCACGGTCACCCATGCCGACCTGCACTACGTGGGTTCGGTGACCGTCGACCAGGATCTGATGGAGGCGGCCGACCTGCTCGAGGGTGAGCAGGTGACGATCGTCGACATCGACAACGGCGCCCGCCTCGAGACGTACGTGATCACCGGCGAGCGTGGCTCAGGTGTCATCGGGATCAACGGTGCTGCAGCACATCTGGTCAAGCCGGGCGACCTGGTGATCCTCATCGCCTACGGCGTGATGAACGAGCAGGAGATCCGCGAGTACGCGCCGCGCGTCGTGTTCGTCGACGGCGCGAACAAGCCGGTCGAGCTCGGTTCGGACCCGGCGCATGCGCCCGAGGGTTCCGGCCTGATCACGCCGCGGATGCTCTCCAGTCTGGTGTAGGACCGTGCTGCTCACCGTCGACGTCCGGAACACCAACATCGTTCTGGGACTCTTCACAGGCACCGGTTCGCACTCGAAGTTGGTGCAGGACTGGAGAATGCGCACCGACGCGCGGATGACCGCCGACGAGCTGGCGCTGAAGTTCCGTGGACTCCTCGGTGCCCACGTCGATCAGATCACCGGTGTCTCGGCGCTGTCGACGGTCCCGTCGGTGCTGCGGGAGATCCGCGTGATGCTGACCCGGTACTGGGGTCACGTGCCGCACGTCGTGGTGGAACCGGGGGTGCGTACCGGGGTTCCGCTGTTGGTGGACAATCCGAAGGAAGTCGGCGCGGACCGTATCGTCAACAGCCTTGCGGCACACCACTTCTACGACGGCGCCTGCATCATCGTCGACTTCGGTACGTCGACGTGTGTCGACGTCGTGTCCGCGAAGGGCGAGTTCCTCGGCGGCGCAATCGCTCCCGGTCTCGAGATCTCGACCGACGCGCTGGCGTTGCAGTCGGCCGCGCTCCGCAAGGTCGAGTTGGTGCGGCCGCGGTCGGTGGTCGGCAAGAACACCGTCGAGTGCATGCAGTCCGGTGCCGTGTTCGGTTTCGCCGGCCTGGTCGACGGCTTGGTCAGGCGAGTTCGGCAGGAGCTCACGGCATTCGGCGGCGCCGACGTCGCGGTGATCGCGACCGGAGACAGTGCGCCGCTGATCATGCCGGAGTGCGAGACCGTCGAGCACCACGAACCGGATCTGACGCTCGAGGGCCTGCGGTTGGTGTACGAGCGCAACCTCGCGCGTCGGGGTGCGCGCCACACCGAGATCTGACCCGTCGTAATCGGCGTCACTCTCCCGTCGGGGGTCCGAGGGGTTCCGCCGACACGGATGTTGTGTCACACTGTTCGACATGTTCCGTTGCATGAGCGCCCAGGAGTGTTGTCGAGGCTGACCGCCGCCTCGACCAATTTCACTTTCCTGGAGCTTTGCTCATGCTTTCTGCATATTCTTTTGACGTTCGTACGTCCATGTCCGACCTCGGCTCACTGCCGACCCGGCTGCGCCCCGCCGACCTGCTGCGTATCACCGATCAGGGTGCCGCGGAGGTCCTCGAGGGTCGCCACGATCACCTGCTGCCGTCGGCCTTCCCGGCCGGCGACCGCTGGTCCACGCGCCTGCATTCCGACGACGACCTCGACGTGTGGTTGATCAGCTGGGTGCCGGACCGGTCGACCGAATTACATGACCACGCAGGATCTTTGGGCGCACTGACGGTGCTCAGCGGCAGCCTCGCGGAGTACCGCTGGACCGGCGGCGAGCTCCGTCGTCGGACGCTCGAGGCCGGCGACCAGGCCGCGTTCGGGCTCGGCTGGGTGCACGACGTGATGCGTGCGCCGGGGCCCGTCACCGCCACCACCGAACCCACTCTCAGCGTGCACGCGTACTCGCCGCCGCTCACCGCAATGTCCTACTACGAGGTCACCGAGCAGGGCGCGCTCCGCCGCACCCGCACCGAGCTGACCGACCTGCCCGAAGGGGGCCGCAAGTGACCATCGACGAAATGCTCGACGACGCCCGTTCCCGGATCGACCGGATGACCGTCTTCGAACTTGTCGAGGCGCACCGCCGCGGCGCGATCTTCGTGGACATCCGCCCGCAGGCCCAGCGCGCGCTCGAGGGCACGCTGCCCGGCGCGCTGGCGATCGAGCGCAACGTCCTCGAGTGGCGGCTCGACCCCACCAGCAGCGCGCACCTGGCGCTTGCCGTCGACCACGACGTCGAGTGGGTGATCGTGTGCTCGGAGGGCTACACGTCGAGCCTGGCGGCGGCGTCGCTGCGGCAGCTCGGGCTGAACAAGGTCACCGATCTGGTCGGCGGCTACAAGGCGATCAAGGCGGCCGGTCTGCTGGGCGCCCTGATGGGGCAGCGGCACTGCACCCGCGAGCTGGCGACGGTCTCCGCACACTGACCGTTCGCCCCGCTGGGTCCGGTGACCGAATGTCACATCGGTTCAGTTCGGCTGAACGCGTGTGACATTCGGCCAACGGCAGCGTTGCGGAGGTGGCCGCGGCGGGCCGAGACGAAACCGTCCGCGCGCTCCGGGATCGTGCCCGGACGGGGGTTGCGGGCGCTGCCGTGATACCGGCGCCACGCTCGGAGAATGCCGCCCTATAGTCTTGTACCCCGTGAGTGAAGCACCAGCCCAGCCCGTCGACGACACCCCCGAGCAGCTCCGGATCCGCCGCGAGAAGCGGGAGCGTCTGCTCGCGCAGGGTCAGGAGCCGTACCCGGTGTCGGTTCCGCGCACTCATTCGCTGGCGGAGATCCGCGCCAAGTACCCCGACCTGGAGCCGGACGCGAGCACCGGCGACATCGTCGGCGTGGTCGGCCGTGTCATCTTCGTCCGCAACACCGGCAAGTTGTGCTTCGCGACGCTGCAGGAGGGCGACGGCACGCAGCTGCAGGCGATGCTGAGCCTGGCGAACGTCGGCGAGGACGCGCTCGCGGCGTGGAAGTCCGACGTCGACCTGGGCGACTTCGTGTTCGTCCACGGCGAGGTGATCAGCTCGCGTCGCGGTGAGCTCAGCGTCATGGCCGACGCATGGCAGATGGCGGCGAAGTCGCTGCGTCCGATGCCGGTCGCACACAAGGAGATGAGCGAGGAGTCCCGCGTGCGTCAGCGCTACGCGGACCTGATCATCCGGCCCGAGGCCCGCGACATGGCGCGCAAGCGCGTCGCCGTCGTGCGCGAGCTGCGTAACGCGCTCGAGCGCCGGGGCTTCCTCGAGGTCGAGACCCCGATGCTGCAGACGCTCCACGGTGGCGCGGCGGCGCGGCCGTTCGTGACGCACTCGAACGCGCTCGACATCGACCTGTACTTGCGCATCGCGCCGGAGTTGTTCCTCAAGCGCTGCGTGGTCGGCGGCATCGAGAAGGTCTTCGAGATCAACCGCAACTTCCGCAACGAGGGTGTCGACTCGACGCACTCGCCGGAGTTCGCGATGCTCGAGACGTACGAGGCTTACGGCACGTACGACGACTCGGCCAAGATGACCCGCGAGCTGATCCAGGAGGTCGCGCAGGCGGCCTTCGGCACGCAGGTCGTCACGCTCGCCGACGGCACCGAATACGACCTCAGCGGTGAGTGGAAGACGATGGAGATGTATCCGTCGCTGTCCGCCGCGATCGGCGTCGAGGTCACCCCGGACACCACCGTCGACGAACTGCTGGCGCTGGCCGAGCAGGTGGGTCTCGAGGTCCCGAAGGACAAGGGATACGGCCATGGCAAGCTCGTCGAGGAGCTGTGGGAGCACCAGTGCGGTGATCAGCTGCACGAGCCGACGTTCGTTCGGAACTTCCCGGTCGAGACGTCGCCGCTCACGCGTCAGCACCGCAGCCTGCCGGGTGTGACGGAGAAGTGGGATCTCTATGTTCGCGGATTCGAACTCGCGACGGGATATTCCGAGTTGGTCGATCCGATCATCCAGCGCGAGCGTTTCGTCGATCAGGCGCGTTTGGCGTCGGCCGGTGACGACGAGGCCATGGTTCTCGACGAGGAGTTCCTGGCCGCGATGGAGCAGGGTATGCCGCCGACGACCGGAACGGGTATGGGAATCGATCGCCTGCTCATGGCTCTCACGGGATTGGGAATCCGGGAAACCATCTTGTTCCCAATTGTCCGACCCTCGCGCTGACCGGGAGTTTTCAATTCCCCGCTATTGACGAGTCTTCGATATCGGTGATTCGGGGGTACTATTGCTTTCGAGTTACCGGCTGGGACGCCTCGCGTCCGAGCGACGACGCGGCATTCGGAAGGAATTGACCCCATGGCAAAGAAGGTCACTGTAACGCTCATCGACGATGTCGATCAGGATGCCACTGCCGATGAAACGGTCGAGTTCGGACTGGATGGGGTTCTGTACGAGATCGATCTGTCGTCCGACAATGCCGCAAAGTTGCGTGAGCAGCTCGAGGTGTGGGTTTCCCATGCGCGTAAGGTGACGAATCGTCGTCGTGGTGGTAAGGCGTCGGCCGGTGCGGCGGCGTCCTCCCGCGTAGCGGTCGACCGGGAGCAGAGTGCGGCGATTCGGGAATGGGCGCGGCGGAACGGTTTCACGGTGTCCTCTCGTGGGCGTATCTCCGCGGAAATCACCGAGGCATACAACAAGGCTCACTGATTGCGATCGGAGCACGTCTTCCGATCTTTCGGATCCAGGTGTAAAGATCGACTGCTAGGGTCCGGCATGTGCGGCTGAGGCGAATCATTACCGGAGCAGCGCTTTCGGTAATGTCGCGGTGTTGTTCGGTCGGGCCGGCGGCGGCGCAGGATACCCGGTCGATGGCCTTCGACTTCCTTGCGGGAATCCCGTTGGAATTGGACAATCCGGGCGAGTCTGCGTCGAGATCGGACGACCGGTCGTGTAAACCGTTCGATCGACATCCGAATCCCGTTGTGCTGGTACGCGGCACCAGGACAATTGGGGCACCTACGCGCCTCTTGCTTCCGAACGACGGTTATTGCGTCTTCCCGCTCACCTACGGTGCATTCGATGATCGGTCCTGGCCCATTTCGGCAATCGGCGGAATGAGGTCCGCCAAACCTCTCGGGGCGCCGACAATGTCGACCAGTACGTGTCGCTCGCACCGCGGCGCAGTTGGTCGTGCAGGTCGGTTGCGCCGCGAACTACCGTGAGCAAGCGGGAGGCTGACGAGCCACCGGCCTCCTCGCGGACCCTCGAAGACGTATTGATCTGCGTGGGTAAGGTTCCGCTCCGGCGATGCTGCCGGAGAAAGGAGTGTGCGCGTGGGAGCGGTTCCGCAGGCAGGGGTGGATGACGCCGTCGAGTCCCGCGCGTCCGAGAGCCGGAACCGGTGGTGGCCGCTCTCGGCCCGGCAGGTGCTGCTGGCAGCCGCGGCCCTCATCGCCGTCCAACTCGTGGTCCGGGGTGCGGTCGCGTTCGCGGGTGACTTCTACTGGGACGACCTGATCCTGATCAGCCGATCGGGCCAGTCGCCGGCGCTGTCGGGCGGGTTCCTGTTCTACGACCACGACGGGCATTTCATGCCGGCGGCGTTCCTCGTCGCGTGGATCTCGACGGCGGTGGCGCCGCTGAACTGGACGGTGCCGGCCCTGACGTTGATCGCGGGGCAGGCGCTCGCGTCGTTCGCGGTGCTGCGGGTGCTCCGGTTGCTGCTGGGCACCCGGCCGGTGGTGCTGCTGCCGCTGGTGTTCTACCTGTTCTCGCCGCTGACGTTGCCGTCGTTCGCGTGGTGGGCCGCGGGGCTGAACTCGTTGCCGATGCAGATCGGTCTCGCGTGGGTCGCGGGTGACGCGATCCGGCTGTGCCGGACCGGACGGACCCGGTTCGCGGTGTCGGGCACGATCGTGACAGCGCTGTCGCTCGCGTTCTTCGAGAAGTCCGTCCTGGTGCCGGTCGTCGCGTTCGCGGTCGTCGCGCTCATGTACCGCGTCGACGGGATCGAACGTCCGATCCGCGCGGCGCTGGTGCGGGGGCGCGCGCTATGGATTCCGCTCGTCGCGGTGGGGGCCGTGTGGGCGGCGGCCTACCTGCATTTCACGCACTCACGACTGGTGGCGCCGTCGGCGACGCAGACCGCCGGGCTGGCACATCACGGCACGTCGTTGGGGCTGGTGCCGACCCTCCTCGGTGGTCCGTGGGCGTGGGATCGGTGGCCGCCGAGCCCGCCGTGGGCGACGCCGCCGATGGTGCTGGTGGTGCTGGGATGGCTGGCCGTCGCGGCGGCCCTCGTGTGGTCGCTGCGATACCGGCAGCGCACCGCGGGCATCTGGGTGTCGATGGTCGCGTACGTCGCGGTCTCGGAGGCCGCGATGGTCCTCACACGGTCCGGCCCGGACACGGCGTACGAACTGGCTCAGACCCTGCGGTATGTCGCCGACAGCGCGGTGGTCATCGCGATCGGGTGGGCGCTGATCGTGCGTGCGCCCCGGCGTCCCGGTGTGCGGCGGCTGCCGAGCCCCCGCCCGCCGCTCGTCGTCGGGCTGGCGGCGCTGTTCGTCGTGAGCAGCCTGTGGTCGACGGCGACGTTCGTGGCGCGCTGGCGCGACAACCCGACCGTCGACTACCTGGCGAACGGGCGGGTGGCGCTGGCCGCGAACCGGAACACCCCGCTCCTGGACCAGCCGGTGTCGATCTATGTGCTGCTGCCGGTCGCCTACCCGCACAACACGACCAGTCACATCTTCGGGCCCCTGCGGGAGCGTCCCGAGTTCGCGCGTTCCACGAACTATCTGCAACTGTTCGACGACTCCGGCAAGCTCGTCCCCGCCGCGGTCACCCCGACACGCAACATCGGGCAGGGTCCGGTACCCGGGTGTGGATACCGGGTGGAGGGCGCGCCGGTCGAACTGCCGCTGGACGGCCCGCTCATCGACTGGGAGTGGACGGCGCAGCTCAACTACTTCGCCGGCGCCGACGGCACCATCGAGGTGGGGCTGAACCGCAGCGACGACACCGTGACGGTGCCCGTCGAGGCGGGGCTCAACCAGGCGTTCGTGCGGTTGTTCGGTGCCGGTGACGCGCTGCGGGTACGGACCGCGACGCCCGGTCTCGCATTGTGCGTGGGCGCCGGCCCGGTCGGTGCCGTCGCGCCGGTGCAGGGGGCGGGGTCGTGAGCACGCAGGGTTACGTCCGGTCGCTGACGGGCCTGCGTGCGATCGCGGCGCTGTTGGTCGTCGGTGCGCACGCCGCATTCTGGACGGGGCGGTACACGCCCGACGTCGCCGGTGACGCCGTCTCGCGGCTCGAGATCGGTGTCGCGATGTTCTTCGTGCTGTCCGGGTTCCTGCTGTTCCGGCCGTGGCTGCGGGCCGCGGCGGGCCAGCGGGAGTTGCCGTCGACCACGACCTACCTGTGGCACCGGGTGCGGCGCATCCTGCCGGCCTACTGGATCACCGTCATCGCGGTGTACGTGATCTACCTGTTCCGCGACGACGCGGGGGAGACGGGCCTGGGCTGGTCCGGTTTCGTGCGGAACATGACGCTGACCCAGATCTACGGGCCCGGGCACCTGCACAACGGGCTCACCCAGATGTGGAGTCTGGCCGTCGAGGCCACGTTCTACCTCCTGCTGCCCGCGCTCGGGTGGTTCCTGGTGGTGGTGGTCTGCCGACGCGAGTGGCATCCGGTGCGGCTGGCGGCCGCGCTGCTCGGGGTCGTTGCGATCACGCCGCTGTGGACGCTGATCACCCACAACACCGACATCTCGTTCACCGCCAGGCTGTGGCTGCCGGGATTCATCGCCTGGTTCGCGGGCGGGATGCTGATCGCGCTCGCGTCGGCGACGCTGAAGCGGTGCAACCCGTACGGCATGGGGCTGTTGGCGCTGTACTTCCTGTTGCTGGCGTGCACACCGTTGGCGGGGGAGGCGACGATCGTGCCGCTGGACGCCACGCAGGCGATGACCAAGTCGATGCTCTTCCTGCTGTTCGCGACGACGCTGATGGCGCCGCTCGTGATCGGCGACCGGCCCGGGCCGCTCGGACGTCTGTGCTCGTCGGCGCCGATGGTGTGGCTGGGGGAGATCTCCTACGAGATCTTCCTGGTGCACCTCGTGGTGATGGAGTTCGTCGTCGACATGCTCGGCTACCGGACGTTCCAGGGCTCGATGGTCGGCGTCTTCGTCGTCACCGTCGCGTTCAGCGTCCCCATCGCATGGGCGCTGCATCGGACGCTGTTGCGGTTCATTCCGAGCGGACCGCGGCCCGAGCGCTCAGCGCCGGAGGTCGCGCGGCGCGAAACCCCCGACGTCGACGACGCGGTCGCCCCGGTTCCTGCTCCCAGCCCGGTCGACTGACGGCAGTCGTCGGGCGAATTTCGGTTCCGCTGTCACGTTTCCTCCGCGGCCGGTGTCTTCATGCCGAGGGCACGTAACCGAAGGAGGAATCATGACCAGCAATACCCGGATCCCGAAGGCCGAGCTGACCGGCATCTACGGCGCCGTGGTCAAGCGGATGTCCCGCAAGATGCTCGGTGAAGTCGCCGAGCCGGTCGAGGTGACGTGGCACAACCGGAAGGTGCTGAACTTCAGCTTCAACGTCGGCCGGAAGGTCCAGAAGTGGGACAAGTGCGACGAGAACCTGAAGTCGTTCGCCCACATGGCGGTGGCCAGCCTCGTCGGCTGCAGCTTCTGCCTGGACTTCGGCTATTTCCAGGCGCACAACGAGGGACTCGATCTGACCAAGGCCCGCGAGGTGCCCCGCTGGCGCGAGTCCGACGTGTTCACTCCGTTGGAGCGGGACGTCATGGAATACGCCGAGGCGATGACGCGAACTCCGCCGGACGTCACCGACGAACTGTCGGCCCGGCTGCTCGACGCGCTCGGCCCGGCAGCACTGGTGGAGTTGACCGCGTTCATCGCGGTGGCGAACCTCATGACCCGCACCAACACCGCGTTCGGCATCGAATCGCAAGGCTTCGCGGCGTCGTGTGGCCTGAAGCCGCTCGCCGTACGCTCGACGACATGACCGGCGACCCGTTCGTCACTCACCGCAGCCTGCTCTTCACGGTCGCGTACGAGATGCTCGGCTCCGCAGCCGACGCGGAGGACGTCGTGCAGGAGACCTGGTTGCGGTGGGCGGAGGTCGACCAGTCCGAGGTGCATAGTCCGCGCGCCTACCTGATCCGAATCGCGACCCGACAGGCACTCAACCGACTGCGTTCGGTGTCCCGTCGCCGGGAGGATTACGTCGGGGAATGGCTGCCCGAGCCGCTGCTGACCACGCCCGATGTGGCCGACGACGTCGAGCTCGCCGAGAACGTGTCGATTGCGATGCTCACGGTGCTGGAGACACTCGGTCCGGTCGAGCGGGCCGTGTTCGTGCTGCACGAGGTGTTCGAGACGCCGTACCCGGAGATCGCCGAGGTGGTCGGCAAGACCCCGGCCGCCGTCAGGCAGATCGCGCACCGGGCGCGCGAACACGTCGGTGCGCGGCGGCCACGGATGCGCGTCGACCGAGACCAGCAGCAGGTGGTCGTCGAGAAGTTCCTCGACGCCGTATCCAGCGGCGACGTCCAGGCGCTGGTGGAGGTGCTCGCCCCCGACGTGGTGGCGATTGCCGACGGCGGCGGCCTCGCGGCGGCAGCACGGAGGCCGATCATCGGGGCCGAGAGGGTCGCGGCGTTCCTGTCCCGGGCGGCGAGCCTCCCGGACTTCGTGACGACCACGACGTGGCTCAACGGCATGCCGGGAATCCGCATCGACGTCGGTGGCGAGGCCACCGCGGTGAGCCTGGCAGTCGAGGACGGCAGGATCGTCCGCATCTACGCGATCCGCAATCCGCACAAGCTGGGATCGCTGGAAAAGGTGTCGGATCTGACGCGTTGACGACGGGCCGTCGCGACTACTCCCAGTTCAGTCGGTGGTCAGCAGGCTCAACGACTGGTTGCACAGGTCGTCGGGGCTGCGGCCGTCGCCCACGCGCGCCTTGACATCCATCATCACGTTCTGGTTGTCGGAGAAGTAGGTGTACATCAGGCAGTGCGCCTGATTGCCGAACATCAGAAACACCTCGCGGCCGTCGATGTCGGCAACGACTGCTGCTTCGCCGATGTGGGACTCGGCCTCGAACTGCGCCAACGAGACTGCGGTGGAGCCCTCCTCGGTTCCCCAGTTGCATCCGGTCGGTCCAGCGCCGGTTTCATGGGCGACAACGCCTGGCACCAACGGTTCTCGCGTCGTCGCCGCGACTTCTTCCGACGTCAGCAATCCGCACGGGTCGAAGTCCAGAGTGATTGGCATCGGGGATCCTGCAACCGTCCTGGGTGCAATCCTGCGCGTGCTCAGCGTCGATGGCTTCACCTGGGGTGCATTTTCATCGAACGTCGGCTTGGCGAGTGCCTCTGATGTGAGTGTGGCCTGCGTCCCGGATTCTGGTGTTTCGTGCGAGGCGCTGCACGAAGCCACGCTGAGTTCGATGCACTCCTGGTCGGCTGAGCCAGCGCCGAACGTAGGTCGGTCGAGTCGGGTGCCTCCGGCCCCGATGCGGCCAGCCGGGGGATAAGCAGAATCACGCCGTACGCGACGGCGATCGTGGCGGCGAGCCTGAGCAGCGAAAAGAGAAAACGCCGTCGTGCAGGTGTTTCGGACACAGTCCCCCCGAGCCGAGTCATCGATGCCGTGACGTCCCACCGCCAGGCGCGGGCCAGCGTAACCGAGCCTGGTTCAAGCCCTGATCCGCGAGTCCGGGCGTGAATGTTCGCTCCAGGCGTACAGCGCGCGGGAAACGATTCCCCGACCTGCGGCGTTGAGAACTTTATGCAGGTCGGATCCGCGTGTTCGACGGGCAGAGGAGCGGCAGGTCGAAAGGCAGCCCACTAGAGTGTGAAGTGGGGTCGTGGAACCTTCGGTTCCGGAGGCCGTCAGCCTGTTGTGCCGGAGCGAGACGCGGCGGGAAGGTACGAGACACCAGGTCTCGGAGCTGACCGCCGGAAAATGTGAGGGAGAGCGATGTTCGAGAGGTTCACCGATCGCGCGCGGCGCGTCGTCGTCCTGGCCCAAGAAGAAGCCAGGATGCTCAACCACAACTACATCGGCACGGAACACATCCTGCTCGGCCTCATCCATGAGGGTGAGGGTGTGGCGGCGAAGTCGTTGGAGTCGCTGGGTATCTCCCTCGAAGGTGTCCGCAGCCAGGTCGAGGAGATCATCGGCCAGGGTCAGCAAGCCCCGTCCGGTCACATCCCCTTCACTCCCCGTGCCAAGAAGGTCCTCGAGCTCAGCCTGCGTGAGGCGCTGCAGCTCGGCCACAACTACATCGGTACCGAGCACATCCTGCTCGGACTGATCCGCGAGGGCGAGGGCGTCGCCGCCCAGGTCCTCGTGAAGCTCGGTGCCGACCTCAACCGCGTTCGTCAGCAGGTCATCCAGCTGCTGTCGGGCTACCAGGGCAAGGAGCCGGCCGAGGCCGGCGGCAGCCGCGGCGAGGCGGGCACCCCGTCGACCTCGCTCGTCCTCGACCAGTTCGGCCGCAACCTCACCCAGGCCGCCCTCGAAGGCAAGCTCGACCCGGTCATCGGCCGCTCGAAGGAGATCGAGCGCGTCATGCAGGTCCTGAGCCGCCGCACCAAGAACAACCCGGTCCTCATCGGTGAGCCGGGCGTCGGCAAGACCGCCGTGGTCGAGGGCCTCGCGCAGGCCATCGTCAACGGCGAGGTGCCGGAGACCCTCAAGGACAAGCAGCTGTACACGCTTGACCTGGGCTCTCTCGTGGCCGGCAGCCGCTACCGCGGTGACTTCGAGGAACGCCTGAAGAAGGTCCTCAAGGAGATCAACACCCGCGGCGACATCATCCTGTTCATCGACGAGCTGCACACGCTCGTCGGCGCGGGTGCCGCCGAGGGCGCGATCGACGCAGCGTCGATCCTGAAGCCGAAGCTGGCCCGCGGTGAGCTGCAGACCATCGGCGCGACCACGCTCGACGAGTACCGCAAGTACATCGAGAAGGACGCCGCCCTGGAGCGCCGCTTCCAGCCGGTGCAGGTGGGCGAGCCGACGGTCGAGCACACCATCGAGATCCTCAAGGGTCTGCGCGACCGCTACGAGGCGCACCACCGCGTCTCGATCACCGACAGTGCGCTGGTCGCGGCGGCCACCCTGGCCGACCGCTACATCAACGACCGCTTCCTGCCGGACAAGGCCATCGACCTCATCGACGAGGCCGGCGCACGGATGCGCATCCGCCGGATGACCGCGCCGCCGGACCTGCGCGAGTTCGACGACAAGATCGCCGACGCCCGCCGCGAGAAGGAGTCCGCGATCGACGCGCAGGACTTCGAGAAGGCCGCGAACCTGCGCGACAAGGAGAAGCAGCTCGTCGCGCAGCGCGCCGAGCGCGAGAAGCAGTGGCGCTCGGGTGACCTGGACGTCATCGCCGAGGTCGACGACGAGCAGATCGCCGAGGTGCTGGGCAACTGGACCGGTATCCCGGTCTTCAAGCTCACCGAGGAGGAGACCACGCGTCTGCTCCGTATGGAGGAGGAGCTGCACAAGCGGATCATCGGCCAGGAGGACGCCGTCAAGGCGGTCTCGAAGGCGATCCGCCGCACCCGTGCCGGCCTGAAGGACCCGAAGCGTCCGTCCGGCTCGTTCATCTTCGCCGGCCCGTCCGGTGTCGGTAAGACCGAGCTGTCCAAGGCGCTCGCGAACTTCCTGTTCGGCGACGACGACGCGCTCATCCAGATCGACATGGGCGAGTTCCACGACCGGTTCACCGCGTCGCGTCTGTTCGGTGCCCCTCCGGGCTACGTCGGATACGAAGAGGGCGGCCAGCTCACCGAGAAGGTGCGCCGCAAGCCGTTCTCGGTGGTCCTGTTCGACGAGATCGAGAAGGCACACCAGGAGATCTACAACACCCTCCTGCAGGTCCTCGAGGACGGCCGTCTCACCGATGGTCAGGGCCGCACGGTCGACTTCAAGAACACCGTGCTGATCTTCACCTCGAACCTGGGTACCTCGGACATCTCGAAGGCTGTGGGTCTGGGCTTCTCCGCCGGAACGGGCAGCGAGTCGAACTACGAGCGCATGAAGCTCAAGGTCCACGACGAGCTGAAGAAGCACTTCCGCCCAGAGTTCCTCAACCGCATCGACGACATCATCGTCTTCCACCAGCTGACTCAGACCGAGATCATCCAGATGGTCGACCTGATGATCGGCCGGGTCGAGACGCAGCTGAAGAACAAGGACATGGACATCGAGCTGACCGAGCAGGCCAAGTCGCTGCTCGCGAAGCGCGGCTTCGATCCGGTGCTCGGTGCGCGCCCGCTGCGTCGCACCATCCAGCGCGAGATCGAGGACCAGCTGTCGGAGAAGATCCTCTTCAACGAGCTGGGCCCGGGACAGATCGTTCTGGTCGATGTCGAGGGCTGGGACGGCGAGGGTGCCGGCGAGAACGCGAAGTTCACGTTCCGCGGCGCACCGAAGCCCGTCAAGGTTCCGGACTCGCCCGCCGAGGCTCTCGCGAGCACGGCCGGTGAGGGATCGGGTACGACCGAGACCGGCTCCGCCGAGTAGTCGATACCGAAACGACGGCGCCCCGCACGCAGTAAGCGTGCGGGGCGTCGTCGTTTCGTCAGGCGCGCATCGCGGGCCGGTCGCTGCCGGACCGGCCGGACCAGTTGGCAAGGCGTTCCGTGGGTCCCGCGCCTTCGGCCGGCTCGACCACCGCGCTGAACGGCACGCGGCCGCCGCGTGGGCTCGCGGGGATCGCGCGGCGGGCCACCGCGAGTGCCGCTTCGGCGAGCGCGGAATCGGCCTCGGCCGGTTGCCCGGTCGCGGTGGCCAGATCCCAGCCGTGCACCAGCGTCTCGTTCAGGTATGCCCAGACCGCGGCACGCCCGGGCACACGCCCCCACGGTGCGGTGACGGTGAGGTCGAGCAACGCGTCGTCGCCCCACACGATCCACATCTTCTCGGCGGCGATCCGGTACGCGCCCGCCGGATCGTCGCCGACGTCGTCCCTGACCAGCGGCACGGTGGCCGGGTCGCCGCCCTCCCCGATGACGCGCGCCCGGTCGACGGTGGCGACCAGGTGGCCCATGAGTGTCGCGACGTCGAACTCGGCGCACGGCGTCGGATCGGTCAGCTGGTCCGGCCGCACCTCGGCCATCAGGGACGTCACCCAGGCCAGGGCTTCGCGATAGAGGGGGCGGGGGTCGGTGATGTCGGTCATCGGTGGGCCTTTCGATCGAGTGCACGTGTGCGGACCGCGCCCACTCTCGTCTCCAATCACGACATCTTGTGTCATGTATTGCTGAGAGGATGAGGCGATGCGCGCCGACCGTCTGCTGTCACTGGTCTTGTTGCTGCGGAACCGGGGACGGATGTCCGCAACGGCCCTCGCGCGGGAACTCGAGGTGTCCACTCGCACCGTGCTGCGGGACGTCGAGGCGCTGTCGGCGGCCGGGATCCCGGTCTACGCGGAACGTGGCCGGAACGGCGGGTTCGCTCTGTTGCCGGGGTTCACCACGGATCTCACCGGTCTGACGGTGGAGGAGGCGAAGGCGCTGCTCGCGGCCGGCGCCGCGGCCACCCCGGCGGCGCTGGGGATGGCGCCCGCGTTCGCGTCCGCGATGCGGAAGGTGCTGGCCGCCATGCCCGACACACACCGCACGGCCGCCGCCCGAGTCGCGGAACGGGTGCTCGTACGGCAGGGCGGTTGGTTCACCGATCCGGCGCACGACGAGCATCTCGGCCTGATCCAGCAGGTGGTGTTCGCGGGTCGTCGGCTCCGGCTCCGGTACGCCGGCCGTGACAGCGAATCATGCTGGCGCACTGTCGATCCAATCGGCCTCGTCAATGCGGGCGGTCGGTGGTATCTGGTGGCAACCCACCGCGGTGCGGAGCGCACGCACCGGCTCTCGCGTATCCAGGACGTCCGTGAGCTCGACGAGCCGGCGCGGCGGGCCCCTGTCGTCGACCTCGCCGGGGTCTGGGACCGGCGGCGGTCCGCGTTCCGCGCGCTGCACGAGTCCGTGGCGGCGACCGTTCGGGTGCGAGCCGAGCGGCGCGACGACCTCGTCGGCTCGGTGCTCTCCACGGCGTCGGAGACGCAGGCGGACGGGTGGATCACACTCGAGGTCGAGTTCGGTGACGCCGCACACGCCGGGGGTGTCCTGTGGATGCTCGGCGACGACGCCGAACTTCTCGGGCCCGAGAAGTTGCGCGAAGGGATCCGGCTCCGGGCGTCGGGCATGGTCGAACGGCACCAGGCCGTGCGCCCGGCGTCCGAGTCGGGATGACCGATCAGGTGCGGGGAGCGGTCGGCCCCGTCGTCACCACGATGTGGGCGGCGCGCGGCGTCCGGTCCGGCCCGAACAACGCCGCCTCCTGCCGGGCCCAGCGGTCCCAGTGCGGCCGGAACATGTCGCCGTCGCGCTGCAAGGCACGACGCATACGCACGTCCGGTGTGGCGTCGACGAACACGCGGACCGCGAAGTACCGGCGCGCGGCCGCGCAGGTCGATCCGGCGCCCTCGACGATCAGGTAGCGGTGGCGGCGAACCGCACGCCACTCCGTGTACGCGCCGCGATGCCAGTCGTAGCGTCGATAGCGTGGGATCCGGCCGCGCTCGGCGGGGGCGAGGACACACCGGACGAGGAGCGGCACCGACGCGGCGAGACCGTCCCAACCCGGGTACAGATCGTCCATCCGGACGATCGGTGCGTCGTCGAGCGCCGCGGCGACCAGATCGGCGAGGGTCGACTTTCCGCCGCCTGCGGGACCGTCGATGCCGACCAGGATCGGCCCGCGTCCCCGACGCCTGCGGCGGTGGGCGGCGCGCGCGGCGGCCGCGGTCCGGGCTGCCGCCGCGGTCGGATCGTTGTCGGTGGTCACGACGAGCACGCTATGCCGACGGTCGCCGCGGGCGGTAGTCGTCGAGGCGGTCCGCGGCCTGCCTACGGTGGCTCAGGTGTTCCGGTAGTCGCGTAGCCTGGGCCGGCCCCGAGCGCGAAGAATGCCGGGCCCACCGCGAAGCCGAGCGATTCCCTCCGGATTCGCGCCTTCCCGAGCAGCCCCATGGCCTCCCACCGGAGGGGTAGTTTGCGGAAGAGGCCGATCGACGAGAGAGGATCTGCGATGCCCACACGCACAGCGCGCACAGCTTGGAACGGAACTCTCGAAAAGGGTTCGGGCCAGGTCGAACTCACCAGTTCGGGAAAAGCGACGTTCGAGGTGTCGTTCCCGAAGCGGGCCGCCGACGACGCCGGCGGGTTCACCAGCCCAGAGGAACTGATCGCGGCGGCGCACTCGTCCTGCTACGCGATGCAACTGTCGGCGCTGATCGGTGAGGCCGGTGGGACGCCGCAGAGCCTCGACATCCGTGCCGACGTCTCGCTAGGACCGGACACCCAGGGCTTCAAGCTCACCGGCATCGCGCTCACCGTCCACGCCGAGGTCGACGGCCTGGATGCGGCGGGGTTCGCCCGTGCCGCCCAGGCGGCCAAGGAGTCCTGCCCGGTGAGCAAGGCCCTCACCGGTGTCGACATCACGCTCGACGCCGCGCTCGAGTAATCACCGCACTGCCGCGGGGGCCGTCCGATTGCGTCGGCAGTTCGGCCAGTATGACGGCCCCCGATGGTGTGGACTGACCGCATGACACTCGCTGGGGGCGGGACACGCCCCGTCCGGGCTCCGTTGGTCCTCACGGCTCTGGTGCTGGTCGCCTCCGTGGCGAACCTGAACCTGGCGGTCGCGAACGTCGCGCTGCCCGACATCGGTCAGGCCTTCGACGCGAGCCAGACGCAACTGAACCTGATCGCCGTCGGATACTCGGTGGGGCTCGCGGGCTCGGTGCTCTACCTTGGGGCCCTCGGTGACCGGTTCGGGCGCAAGATGATGCTGGTGCTCGGCATGGTGTTGTCCCTGCCGGCATGCATCCTCGCCGCGTTCGCGCCGAGCGTCGAGGTGCTGATCCTCGCGCGACTGCTCGGCGGTGTCGCGGCGGGGATGGCCTTCCCGACCACCCTCGCGCTGATCACCGCGCTGTGGTCGGGGCCGGACCGGACGCGGGCGATCGCGCTGTGGTCCGCGATCGGTGGCGGCATCTCCTCCCTCGGTCCGCTCGTGTCCGGTGCCCTGTTGCAGTCGTTCGAGTGGGGCTCGGTGTTCCTGGTGACCGTGCCGCTGGCGCTGGTCGCGCTGGGGTTCGCCGTGTACTTCGTGCCCGGCCACGTCAACGAGTCGACCGATCCGGTGGACCATCTCGGCGGGATCGTGTCGGTGATCCTGGTGGCGGCGCTGGTGCTGGGCATCAACTTCGCCCCGGTCGCCGGAATGCGCGCGACCGCGTTGTCGATGCTGCTGGTCGCAGCCGCCGCGGGAGTGGCGTTCGCGATCCGGCAGCTGCGGGCGAGATACCCGTTGTACGACCTCCGGGTGGCCCGCCGGCGAATCTTCTGGGTGGCGGCGGTCGCGGGCATCGTGGTGTTCGGGACGCTGATGGGAACGATGTACATCGGTCAGCAGTTCATGCAGAACGTGCTGGGCTACTCCACGCTGGCGGCCGGCGCCGCCGGCCTGCCCGCGGCGGCCGTCATGGTGGTGGTCGCGCCGCAGTCGGCCAAGTTGGTCGAATCGCACGGCGCGCGGTTCACCCTGCTGCTGGGGTACACGGCGATCGTGCTGGGACTGCTGGTGGCGTTGCTGCTGTGGAAGGAGGACGCGCAGTACTGGAAGATAGCGCTCGGGTACATGCTGCTCGGTGCGGGCGTCGGACTCGCCGGCACGCCCGCCTCGCACTCGTTGACCGGGTCGGTACCGGTGTGGCGGGCCGGGATGGCGTCGGGCACCGCGGACCTGCAACGAGATCTCGGTGGCGCCATCGTGCAGTCGATTCTCGGTGCGCTGCTCACCGCCGGGTACTCGGCGTCGTTCGCTGCCGCGATTGCCGCGAGCCCGGAGTCCGGCGACGTCGACCAACAGACGCAGGCCGCCCTGGAGAAGTCGTTCGCCGGCGCCGAGAACGTCGCGGAGCGGTACCCGGAGTACGCGAATGCGATCGAGACTGCCGCGCGCGCAGCCTTTCTCCAGGGCGACACCCATGCATACGGTGCGGCGATCGCGATCGTCCTCGTCGGTGCGGCGCTCGTCTTCTTCGCCTACCCGCACCGCGACGGGGAGCGGGAACTGCTCGCGCGGTATCGGGACATCGACGAGGCCGCCGTGCCTGCCGATCTGTGATCCGGCGGACCGCAGGCACCGACACGACATTCGTCGGTCGCGCGCAGGTTGGCGGCCTGGACGCATCGGAGTTCGCCCGTGTCGCCCAGACCGCCAAGGAGTCCTGCCCGATGGGCAAGGGCCCTCACCGGCGTCGACATTCTGCTCGACGCCTCGCTCGAGTAGCCACCTCGTGTGGTGAGTGCTCGAACGTGTTGGGGCGGAAGCTTTCCGAGCCGCGCGGTCAGGCGCGTTCGAGCTTCGCCCGGACCTGTTCCATCTTCGTGCGTAATTCTTCCTGGGTGACGACGCCGCGATCGAGGAACGTGTGCGCGGTGGTGATCGCGGACCGCGAGTGGATGGGGAACTCGCGGTAGATCGTCTCGCCCAGTTCGTCTTCGGTGTGTCGGCGCTCGAGGTTGTCCCACGATCCGCGCCACGACAGGCACTCGCACGTGGCCTGCATCGCCGACTCCCAGGGATCCGGCTTCCGGTCGGTGTCGTCGAGGTCGCCGGCGCGCGTGGCACCCGGCGGCAGTGTGCCGAGGATGACCTCGTATCCCTGTGCGGTGGTCACCTGCCACCTCCCGCGGACGGAGCCTCGGACGCGTCCCAGTCGGCGGACGGCAGCGCCACGCCGATCATGGTGTCGCGGGTGACGATCTTCGCGAGTTGCTCCTCGGTCCACCCGTCGGTGCCCGCGGGGCGCATCGGCATCACCATGAACCGCGACTTCTGGTTCGAATCGTGCACCCGCACTTCGACATCGGAAGGAAAGTGCAGGCCGAACTCGGCGAGCACCTCGCGGGGGCGGCGGACCATGCGTCGCCGGTAGTTCGGTGTCCGGTACCAGTCCGGCGACATGCCGAGGACGGGCCGCGGGTAGCACGAGCACAGCGTGCACACGATCACGTTGTGTACCTGTGGCGTGTTCTCGAGGACGTAGAAGAAGGTGTAGTCGCTGGGGGTGCCGGTGCCCGTCGGGTCGGTCCAGTCGATGCCCACTTCCTTGCACGTCTCGGTGCCGTTCTCGAGCAGGCGCTTCTTGAACTCGGGGTCGGTCCAGGCCTTTGCCACCAGCTTGGATCCGCCGGACGGGCCAATGGATTCGGCCCATTCGGAGAAGCGGCGGTGGTCCTCGGCCGAGAAGAGGCCCTTCTCGATCGCGAGTTCCCGCAGGGCGAGTTCGAGTACCTCGAACTCGCTGATCTCCTCGGAAGCCTGGATGGGGGCGTGTGGGTCCTTGCCCGCGTGGCTGTGTGGATCGCTCACTTCTCCTCCTGCCTACTCTTTCGTCCCGGCGGGCCGGAGCCAGCCCTCGGCGCATTCGGTCTCGAGCGTGTCGATGTCGTAGCCCGTGTAGCGCGGCCAGAGGTCGGTCTGCTTGAAGCTGACGACGTAGAACGGTTCCTTGCGTCCGGTCTCGAGCTTGTCGAACGCCTCGTCCTCGGGAATCACCCACTCGGGACGAAGCGCGACGACCATGCCCTCGTGGTTGCGTACGTAAGCTTGTGTGCGCGTGTGGAAGAGGCTCGTCTGGTCCTTGACGACCACCCGGTCGCCGACCTTGAACTTGGTGGTCATTTCCGCTCCTCCTGGAGACGTGCCCGCACCTGATCGATCCGGTCGCACAACTCGTCGAGTGGGATGAGGCCCTTGTCGACCATCACCTTGGCGGCCACGGTGATCCACCGGGCGTAGTAGGGGTAGCCGAAGTACTGGGTCTCGCCCAGATCCACCTCGGCGCGGCGGCGCATCTCCGAGTTCCACGCCCCACGCCAGCCGAGACACTCACACGTGATGTACGTGTTCATCTCCCAGGCTTCCTCCGGCTTCTCGAGGTATTCGACCGGGAGCGCCGGCTGGCCGCCGACGTCGTGCAGGACGTGGCGCAGAATGTCGTACTGCGCGTTGGAGATCGTGTAGGGCGAATCCTGGACGTCGTGCTCGGCCGGAGCGATTCTTTCGAGTCCGTCGGTGAGCGTCTGAAATCGAGCCTGATCTGCCGTGGTCATGGAGGTCTCCCTTCCATGTGGGTTCAGTTGTTCGCAGTGTTTTCCGAATCCTCGCCAGCACCCCTCCTACGGTTGAACTGTTCCGGCTGTGGGTGCCCGGCCCTGCATCGTGTCGGGGGCGGTCTGTGAGGGTGATCCGGCGCGCTGGGCCCGTTCGGTGAGGAAGGCGTAGGCGAGGCCGAGGCTCAGCCACAGCGTGGCTTGGGTGGCAAGTGACGAGATGCGGAACTGCCACAGCAGCGTGGCGGGAAAGTCTTCCCCCACCTCGTTCACCGTCGGCAGCAGTAGGTACCCGACCGTCACGATCGCGAGGAACGTGGCCGCCGAGGCGGCCAGGCGGACGGTCCAATAACCCTGCGAAGCAAGGAGCTTCGCCACGTAGACGGCAGCGGCCACCGCTGCGAGTCCGAGGACCAGCGCGGCCAGCCAGTACCAGGTCCGCTGGTTGATCGTGTCCGGATCTCCCACCGCGGGGGGATTGGCCGGGTACTTGAAGAACGGCACAGCCTCGACAGCCAGCCACCCCGCGCCGGCCAGTCCCAGCGCCGGCAGTGGAGCCGCAATGGCGGTGTGCCGCCGGGCGTAATGCGCCACCACACCGAAGATCACACCGATGGCGACGCCCGCCAGCGTGGTCGCCAGAATCAGACCGGCCCGCTGCCCATCTCGCGAGACCAGTACTTCGTCGCTGTCGGAATGGGAGTGCCCGGCTGTGGCGGCCGGGTCGGCGTGCTCGTGCGGAGCGGCCTCGCTCGTGGGGGCCGATTCCTCGATCGCGATGGCCGCGGCGACGTGTGGTTCACCGAGCGCGAAGGCGACTGCTCCGGTGAGGAGTCCGGCGACCAACCCGGCGAGGATGCCCCGCAGCAGCAGACTCTTCAGCGAACCGGTCAGTGGCACGGGAGCCCCAGGAGATGGCGGCCGTCGTGCATCAGTTCGTGCATGTACATCCCGGTGCGCGAGACGGCGCCCTGGTCGAAGCCGACCAGATAGAGCGCCAGCAGGGCGAGGACGACCGCCCCGATCGCGGCAAGGGCGATGCCGGCGGATTCGGCAGCCCGATTGGGGGTGTGGACAAGGGTCATTGCTTCCTCCCGGAGATCGTCCCGACACGGCCGTTCCGAAGGGTGCCGACGAGCGGCATGGCGAGTCGCGGCGGGACTCGACGCGGCCGGGTGTCGGGGCGGCGAACAGCCATGTTCCGCGATCCGCCCGATTCGTGGAGTGGCCGACTCCCCCGTCGAGCCGGAACGCACCTCAGACGCTACGCGGCGGGGTTCCTTCGGATCCTGCAGTTGTGTACTTCACACAACTGCGAAAGCACCCGTGGGTCCGGCAACCCCTCGATGCCGAACCTCACGGGTGTACCCGCGCCGAGTCGCTGCTACTGCAGCAGGATGGACTCTCCGCGGGAGAACACGGAGTCGTGCACTTCGAGGACCGCAGGAACGGTGCCCGGCGGAACGTCGAAGACGATGGTGGCTTCGACGGAGTTGCCGGGGTTGATCTGTTCGAACGCAATGCCTTGGTCGAGTGTGAGGGTGGCCATGCTGTCTACCGAGTACTGGCGGTCCTGCGCGTCGACCAGCTTCTGCGCGGACGTCGTGAAGCTCTGCTCGCGGTTGCCGATGTTGCGCACGGTCATGCGGACCAGGACGAACTGACCCTGTGCCTTCTCGGTGAGGTACTCGTTGACACCGACGCTCGGAACCCCCGCCTCGACGCCGTTCACGACGAACTCGAACTTGCCGTCGCGGACCGGGCTGCCGATCCGGGCGTCCGCGGGGGTCTCCGCGGTGCCGGTGGTGGCGCCGGCCGCTCGGGCGGCGTCCGACGGTTTGTCACCGGTGCCGCCGCTGATGGCGGTGATCGCGACGACCGCGACGATCACGGCGCCGAGCCCGGTGAGGATCTTGTGACGGGCGAACCAGTTCTTCCCGGCCGGCGGCTGGTGCTGCGGCTGCGGGGGTGCGGGCTGCTGGGGAGTGCTCACGGACAGTTCCTTTCGATGTCGACGACGCGGTCCGTGATGGGCCCGCGTCGGGCTCTGTCGTAAGCACACCGCGTGCGGGGGCTCGTCGTCTTCCTCCGGAAGTCGGACCGCGCTCCTCATTTCGGACGGTCTTCGGGCGGCCCGATCGTCCGGACGGGCACATCGTCCGACGTTCGGCGGATGTCGGGCTGTCGGCGCTCGTGCGTACGGTTCTGTCCGTGAAATCCGAGACTGCCGGCAGGATCTCCCGCCGACTCTGGACGGTCGGCGCCGTCACACTCAGCGTCTTCTGTTCCCTGATGACGGTCGGCCTCGCCGCCAACTCGGGAAAGACGCCGGCCTGGAACCACTGGATCGGGCTCGTCCTTGCGCTGGTCGCGGCGGCGGCGCTGACGCGCCGGCACCAGTACCCGTGGCAGGTCCTCGGCGTCGCTCTGCTGGCTCCGCTGGTGTTCGAGACGGACGCGACGGCGGCGCTCATCGCGCTGTTCGCGGTCACCCGGGTCGCGCGGGGAGTCCGGTTGGCGGGCGCCGCGGTGGCGGTGTTCGTGGCGTGCGCGGTCTCGCTCACCTACGACGCGCATCGGTTGCGGGAGTACTCGGTGCTCACGATGACGCCGATTCCCGAGAGCGGGGTGGTGGAGCAGTACGACGTGGCGTTGTGGATCCCTTGGCTCGTCGCGGCGGTCCTGGTAGGGCTGGTGCTGGTGCTCGCGCTGTGGGCGCGCACCCGAGGCCAACTCGCCCTGGCCGAGCAGAGCCGTGACGCCGCCACCGAGCAGACGGACGCGATCCGTGACGAGATGATCCGGGCGGAGGAGCGCACCCGGATCGCCCGCGACATGCACGACACGTTGGCCGCGAGCTTGAGCCGGATCTCGTTGTTCGCCGGCGCGTTGCAGGTCAACGCCGCCGAGTCGCCGGAGAAGGTTGCGAACTCGGCGGCGCAGATCCGGGCGACGGCGCACGAGGCGCTGGACGACCTCAAGGGGATCGTCGGGGTCCTGCGAGGCACGGCCGGTCCGCGGGAACGGGTCGGACATCAAGGGATCGACGCCGTGCCCGCGCTCGTTCAGTCGGCCAGGGCGGCCGGGATGCACTGTGCGCTCGGCACGGACCTCGCCCCCGGCGACGTCGGGATCCTGGCGGGGCACGTCTGCTACCGGGTGGTGCAGGAGGCGCTCACCAACGCGCAGAAGTATGCCAGTGATCAGGTGGTGGCCATCTCGGTGACGGGCGCGCCGGAGACCGGAATCCACATAACGGTTCGGAATCTGTTGAGCGCCAGGCCCGCTCAGGTCGATGTCGGATCCCGGACCGGGCTGCGTGGGCTCGCCGAACAGGCTCGGGACATCGGCGGGAAGCTCGAAGCCGGACGCATCGATGCGGAGTTCGTCGTGAACTGCTGGGTTCCCTGGTCCGGCTGATTTGCCGGATTTGTCGGCGGCAGAGCATATTCTGGCCACACTATGACCGATTCCGGCCCGATAACCGTGTTGATAGTCGACGACGACCCGTTCGTACGGCGAGGTGTCGCCGACATCTTCAAGCCCGTCCCGGACATCATGGTCGTGGGTGACGCGAGTGACGGCGACGAGGTCCTCGCTGCCGTGCGGACCTTTCGCCCGCACGTCGTGCTGATGGATCTCAAGATGAAGCGGGTCGACGGTCTCGAGGCGACACGGATGCTGATGGAGTTGCCGAATCCTCCCCGCGTCGTGGCGATGACGTCGATGGATGTCGACGATCTCGTCGTCAAGTCGGTCGCGGCCGGAGCCCACAGCTTTCTCAGTAAGGACGAGCCTCCGCACACGTTTCATCAGTCGGTGCGGGTGGTTGCGGCTGGGAACACGTTGTTCAGCCCGGAATCGTTGCGCCGCATCGTTGCAGCGGGTGGTGCGATCCGAGCGAACGGCCCGGACCTGAGCCGCCTCACCGACCGTGAGCGGGACGTGCTCGCGGTGCTGGCCGAGGGGGAGTCCAACGCCGACATCGGCCGGCGACTGTTCATGAGCGAGACGACGGTCAAGTCGCACGTATCGGCGATCCTCGGCAAGCTCGGCGCGCGCAATCGAGTCGAGGCGGCCCTGAGCGCGTTCCGGGCCGGACTCGTCGTCTGATCGCGTCGTTCGGTCGACCGTTCGATTCCGCTCGACTGCCCCCGCACGACGAACTCGCTGTGCCATACTCCCCGCCGAGTGGCGAGGGGGGAGTCTGGTCGTGCGTGGCAACGGTGGTGCGCTCGAACCCGGGGGTCACAATGCGCTCGCGATCGCCTTCGGGGTCCTGGGCGACGAATGGAACCTGTGGATCCTGAGTCGGGCGTTGCAGGGGACTCGGCGGTACCGGGATTGGCTCGGGGGCGGCGAGATCTCGAATTCGGTTCTGACGGGCCGGCTTGCACGCCTCGTCGAAGTGGGATTGCTCGAGAAGGTGGCCTTCCCGCAAGAGTCGGTGCGGGTGGAGTATTTGCTGACGGACTGCGGCCGGGCGGTGTGGTCCGTCCTGGCGACGATGTCGTCGTGGGAGCGCCGCTGGGCGCCCGACAGCAGGGTCGGACTGCTGCGGATGCGGCACGTCGCCTGCGGCGCGGAGGTCACACCGGTGATGGTGTGCGCGCGGTGTCGTGAACCGGCGGGTTTCGAGGACGTCGCGACCAGCGTCGGCCCGAGTGGAGGTTCCCGGCGCAGCATTCCGGCGGCGTCGAGTCGTCGGCGCACCAGCGGACCCCGTCGGCCGTCGCAGTTTCCGCACACGATGGAGTTGGTCGGCAACCGGTGGTCGGTCGCGCTCATGGGGGCAGCGGCGTTCGGTGCGACGAGGTTCGGAGAGTTCCGCGATTGGACGGGGGCCTCGTCGGCGATCGTGGCCGATCGGCTCCGTAGTTTCACCGATCTCGGGGTGATGAGCGAGCGGCCGGCGCCGGAGCACCCGGGCCGCGTCACGTATCACCTCACCGGGAAGGGGCGGGACTTCTTCCCGGTCGTGATGCACATGATCGAGTGGGGTCAGTGGTGGTTCCGGGCACCGGAGGGCAGCGCCGTCCTGACCCACCACGGGCCGTGCGCCGGATCCTTTTCGCCCCGACTGGTGTGCGGCGAGTGTTGCGGATTGCTGCAGGCCAGGGAGATTTCCATCGAGTCTTCGGGGACCTCGTCGGACGTCGTCGACGACTGGTTGTCAGGACCGGGTCGCGCAGCGGCAACAATCCATGGTAAATCTAGTGATCTAGATCACACCGCTAACTGAAGTGACGACGGTCGGGGCGTCGGATCTACGTATGGGAGGGCACATGGGGAGCCTGAAGATTCACCCGCAGATCCGCATCGACGAGTACACCACCGCGGGGGAGTGGACTCGGGAGACGGTTCAGCAACTGTTCGCCGATCGCGTCCGGGAGCGGGGAACCCAGCTCGCCGTCGTCGATCCCGTCAACAAGGCCGAGTACGTCGACGGACTGCCGCGTCGGGTCACCTGGGCCGAGCTTGCCGCCGAGGTCGATCGGCTCGCGGCGGTCCTGCTCGAGGCCGGTGTGCGTGCCGGTGACGTCGTCGGGGTCCAGCTGCCGAACACTGTCGAACAGGTAGTCGTGTTCCTCGCGTCGTGGCGGATCGGGGCGATGGTGTCGCCGCTGCCGGTGCACTCGACGGAATCCGAGATCGTGGACGTGTGCAACGAATCGTGCGTCAGTTCGTTCGTGACCGCGGGTCGAGTCGGGTCCAATCCTACTGCTGCCCGGGTGATGTCGGCGCGATCGCAGATTCCCACTCTGCGGTCGGTGCTCAGCTACGGCGTCGGCGTGCCCGACGGCGTCGTGCGAATCGGACACACCGTTCCGACGTCGGCCGACGCCGAGCGGGTCGCCGCCCACGCGGCCGCTCATGCCGTCGACCCGAACGACTGCATCGCCATCTGTTGGACTGCCGGTACGGGAGGCGCACCGAAAGGTGTGCCGCATGCGCATTACGAATCACTCAGCCTGGCAAGGATAGTCGTCGCGGCCGCACATCTGACCGCGGACGACGTCATGCTGAACCCCTTCCCGATGATGACCGCAGCCGGGATCACCGGAACCCTGCTTCCGTGGTTGTCGGTCGGTTGCGTACTGGTGCAGCACCAGCCGTTCGACGTCGGAGTGTTCCTGAACCAGATCGCCGAGGAGAAGGTCACCTACACCGCCGGGCGCCCGGCCGTACTCGCCGCGATCGAACGACGCGACGCGCCCGCCGTGGACCTGTCGACGGTCACCCGCATCGGCGTCGGATCCGCGCCGCTCGCCCCCGGCACCGCGCAGGCGTGGAAGGACCGGTACGGCGTGGAACTGGTCGGCTACTTCGGCACCATCGAGGGCGTGAGCCTGCAGGCGGAACCGCTGTCACGGGTGGGGTCGGGGCAGCGGTCCCTGCTCTACCCGCGGACCGGATACGCCAACGGCACGCAGATCAAGCTCGCCCGGTGTGAGACCGGCACGGAGATCCTGGATCACGGTGTCGTGGGTGAGTTGCGGGTCAAGGGGCCGACGGTGTTCGCGGGCTACCTCAACCCGGCCCGCGACCGAGACCCGTTCGACTCCGACGGATACCTCCGGACCGGAGAGCTGTTCGCGATCGACGGGCCCGACGACGGCTACCTGCGGTACGTCGACCGGGCGGCAGATCTGATCGTCCACGACGGCGTGCCCATCAGATCGATGGAACTCGAGATGCTGATCTCCGAGCATCCGTCCGTCGTGGAGGCGGCGGTCATCGGCTGCCCTGACGGGCGCTCCGGTGAGCGCGTCGTCGCAGTCGTGTCGTGCCGGCCCGGCTCGGTGCTCAGCCTCGAGGAGCTCGCGCAGTTCCTTGCGGACCGCGGCGTCGGCGCGCTGGAGATACCGCAGCGGCTCGTCATCTCCCGGGGGTTGCCGCGCAATCATGCCGGCAACGTGCTCAAGCGGTTGTTGCGCGAGGATCTCGGTCGGGGATGAGGCCCGGAGCGAGCGCTCGGCCGGTGTGTGTTCGAATGCCCTTGTGACCATCGAGAGCAACGCCAGCACCCAGTCCGGAACCGAACTCCCCGACGTCCTGATCGAGGTGTGGTCGGACATCGCCTGCCCGTGGTGCTACGTCGGCAAGCGGCGATTCGCGGCGGCACTTGCCGAATTCCCTCAGCGTGAACGGGTTTCGGTGGTCTGGCGGTCGTATCAGCTCGCCCCCGACACCCCGGTCGGGGCGCGACGCAGCCAGCTCGAGCTCGTCGGCGAGCGTCGTGGCGTACCGGTCGAGCAGGCGCGGGAGCTCTACCAGCACGTCGCCCGCACAGCCGCGGGGGACGGTGTGACCATGGACGTCGACGCCATCATCGCGGCCAACACGTTCGACGCTCACCGCCTCCTGCACCTGGCGGGGGAGCACCGGGACGAGCTGCTCGAGGGGCTGTTCCGGGGGTACTTCAGCGAGGGCAAGGCGCTCGACGATCGCGCCGTCCTGGTCGAGATCGCGGCGAGCGCCGGTCTGGACCCCGCGGAGACGGCCGCGGCGCTGGAGAGCGACGCCGGTGCCGACCTGGTGCGCGCGGACGTCGAGACCGCCCGGCAGCTCCAGGTGTCGGGGGTGCCGTTCTTTGTGGCGAACCGTCGTCTGGCGGTGTCGGGTGCGCAGTCCGTGGACGTGTTCACGGAGCTGCTGCGTCAGGCTCTGGAACATGCAGACAGCAGTGCAGCCCTCGGCGGGGAGGCCGAGGGCTGCACCGACGATTCGTGCGCGATCTGAGCTAGCGGATCACGCGGCGCTGGGCGCGTTCGGTCAGGAACGCGTACCCCAGTCCCAGGGCGAGCCACAGCGTTGCCTGGGTCGCGAGCGACGAGATGCGGAACTGCCACAGCAGCGTGGCGGGGAAGTCCTCGCCCACCTCGTTGATCCCGGGCAATGCGATGTAGCCCACGGCTACCACCACGAGGAAGGCGGCGACCTGTCCGATCACGCGGACGGACACCAAGTCCTGGTCCCGAAGCAGTCGTCCCACGTACACAGCGGCCGCCACGGCGACCAGGCCGAGGATCACCGACGCGAGCCACAGCAGGGTCCGCTCGTTGATCGTGTCCGGATCGCCGACTGCCGGCGGGTTGGCGGGGTACTTGAAGAACGGCACGGCTTCGATTGCGAGCCAACCGCATCCGGCCACCACCGCGGCGAGGACCGGTCCGGGCAGGGCGGTGAACCGGCGTGCGTAGTGGACGACGACCGAGAAGATCGCGCCGAGCGCCAGGCCGGCGAATCCGGTGGCGAGGAACAGGCCGAATCGCTGTCCGGTACGACTGACGAGTTCGTCGTCGCCGTGTGAATGGCCTCCGGCCTCGGTCGCGTCGTCGGTGGCCGCGGCCTCGTGATCGTGAGATGCGGCTCCGCTGCCGTCCGCATGGTGGTCCGGCTCGGCGGGTGCGTTGGCGGACTCCTCGATCTCGATGGCCGCCTGCACGTGCGGCTCGCCGAGCGCGAACGCGACGACGCCGCCCAGCAGGCCGGCGATCAGGCCGGCCAGCAGGCCGCGCAGAAGGAGGGTTTTGAGGCTTTCGGTGATAGTCGTCAGTGGCACGGCAGGCCCAGCAGGTGCCGACCGTCATGCATCAGTTCGTGCATGTACATGCCGCTGCGGGAGATTGCGCCCTGATCGAAACCGACCAGGTAGAGCGCGAGCATCGCGAGCAGCACGACTGCCGCAGCGATGAGTGCGACAGCGGTCGAGTCGACCGACTTGTCGGGTGAATAGGCAATTGCCATCGGTGCCTCCAGGGATTTCGCGTCCCGCTAGGTCCATGCGATGGCCGAGGTGTCTGGCTCTCGAGGACGGGCCTCGATCACAGTGGCGCGACCGCTCCGGAGTGGTACCGGATTACCGTCGATCCATCGCTCTGTCGAGCGAACTTTGGCACCATGCAGGTCATGGTGTCAATCGAGCGATCGACACCATGACCGGAATGTCCGATATTGCCGCCGGTGCGGCCGAACCGGATGCGGTGGATCAGGACTCGGACGACGCTGCCACGTCGAGAACCACCTCGAACTCGAGCAGCGACGCGCCGGTGGCGACCGGCTTCGCGCGCTCGCCGGCGTGCGCCTCGCGGGCCGGGCCGCTCGCCCACGCCTGGAACGCCTCGTCGGACTCCCACTGCGTGACCACGAAGTAGCGGTTGTCGCCCTTCACCGGGCGCAGGAGCTGGAACCCGAGGAATCCGGGGGAGTTCTCGACCGCGTGTGCACGGTGCGCGAAGCGCTTCTCCAGCTCGGGCCCCGCGCCCTCGGGGACCTCGATTGCATTGATCTTCACGACTGCCATGGACGCGAGGGTACTCCGGCGACGCAGGCTCTCCCCGGGATCGCGAGCGTCGGCTACCGTCGATCTCGTGTTGCACGACGAGGGTGGGACCGGGCGGCCGATACTGCTGTTGCACGGGCTGATGGGCAGTGCGCGGACGTGGTCGCGCCACGTGTCGTGGCTGCGCGACCACGGCCACGTCTACACGTTCGACGCGGCCGGGCACGGGCGTCCGATCGACGGCGATCCGACGACCGAACTGTTCGTTGCGGACCTCGCCGCGGCGCTGTCCGGGCTCGACGAGCCGCTGACCGTGATCGGTCACTCGATGGGTGCGCTGCACGCGTGGTGTTTTGCCGCCGCCCATCCCGAGCGGGTCCGGGCGCTGGTGCTCGAGGACATGGCGCCGGACTTCCGTGGGCGCACTGCCAAGGACTGGGCGGCAATGGTTTCCGCGTGGCCGCAGCCGTTCCCCACCGAGGAGGCGGTGCTCGAGTTCTTCGGTGAGGTCGCGGGCCGCTACTTCCTGGCGTCGTTCGAGCGCCGCGCCGATGGCTGGTACCTGCACGGTGACGTCGAGACGTTCCGCGATATCTCGGAGGAGTGGGGCACCCGCGACTTCTGGCGGCAGTGGGAGGCGGTGCGCGCTCCCGCGCTGCTGATCGAGGGGGAATTCACCATCACCCCCGAGGGACAGATGCGGCGCATGCTCGAAGGGCACGACGGCGCCCGCTACGTGTGGGTGGCGCAGGCCGGACATCTCGTGCACGACGACCAGCCCGAGCGGTACCGGGACGCCGTCGAGGAGTTCCTGAAGTCGCTCGAGTGAGCTCGCGCGGGCCGGTCAGTTACCCTCGCCGGCCAGTGCGAACAGTCCGTCCTCGGTCTGCTCGATCAGCCCGTCGACCAGCAGCGAGTCCAGGGCGCGGTCCCGCTGGCCCGGGTCGCTGAGCCACACCAGGTCCAGTTGTGCGCGCTCGACCGGATGCGCGCTGCCGCGCAGCACATCCATCAGCTTTCCGCGGACCTGACGGTCGGTACCCGCGAACTTCTGCACCTTGCGGGGCTCGCCGGTGAACGCGGGCCGTCCAGCCGCCACCCAGGCACACCGCGGGAGGGGGCAGTTCGCGCAGTCCGGAGTCCGCGCAGTGCACACCGTCGCGCCCAGTTCCATCAGCGCCGCCGAGAACCGCGCCGCGCGTTCCCGGGTGCGCGGCAGCAGCGCGTCGACGTCGGCCATGTCGCGTTTGGCCGACGGGTTGCCCTGGTCGGCCCGGCCGTGGACGGCGCGGGCCACGACGCGCCGGACGTTCGTGTCCACCACGGGCACCCGCTGTCCGTAGGCGAAGCACGCGACCGCCCGGGCGGTGTAGTCGCCGATGCCGGGCAGGCTCAGCAGGACGTCGACGTCGGTGGGGACCTCGTCGCCGTGCTCGGCGGCCAGGACACCCGCGCACTCGTGCAGCCGCAGCGCCCGCCGCGGGTATCCGAGCTTGCCCCACGCGCGCAGGACGTCGGCCTGGCTGGACGCGGCCATCAGCGACGGCACCGGCCAGCGGCGCACCCATTCCTCCCAGATCGGGGCGACGCGGACAACTGGGGTCTGCTGCAGCATGATCTCGCTCATCAGGATCTGCCAGGCCGTGACGCCGTCGCGCCGCCACGGCAGATCCCGGGCCTGTTCGCCGTACCACCGCAGCAGCGCCGAACTGTCCATCGATATCGCAGACACCGAAACTCTCACCCTTCTTCATGCACCGCACGGGCGTTCGTCACGGATCGTCGTCGATCCAACCGAGACGAGGGAGGGCGGAGGGTGCACAATTGCCCCATGCCCAATTCCAACCCGATCTCCGCTTGGAAGGCCCTCAAGCAGGGTAACGAGCGTTTCGTCAGCGGCACCCCGCTGCATCCGAGCCAGGGTATTGCCGACCGCGCGAAACTGGTCGACGCCCAGCATCCGACGGCCGTGATCTTCGGCTGCGGCGACTCGCGTGTGGCCGCCGAGATCATCTTCGACCAGGGCCTCGGCGACACGTTCGTCGTCCGCACCGCCGGTCATGTGATCGACAGTGCGGTCCTCGGCTCGATCGAGTACGCCGTCGAGGTCCTCAAGGTTCCGCTGGTCGTGGTGTTCGGCCACGACAGCTGTGGCGCGGTCAAGGCCACGCTCGACGCGCTCGACAATGGGGCCATCCCCAACGGCTTCATCCGCGACGTCGTCGAGCGAGTCTCGCCGTCGATCCTGATGGGCCGCCGCGAGGGACTCACCACCGTCGACGAACTCGAAGGCCGACACGTCGTCGAGACGGGGGCGCTGCTGATGCAGCGGTCACGGATCATCTCCGAGGCGGTCGAGGCAGGCCGGTGCGCCATCGTCGGCGTCACCTACAAGCTGTCCGACGGAGACATCAAGCTGCAGAGCGTCGTCGGTGACGTCGGCGAGTCGGCGGACTGAGACGAAATGGACGGGGGCAACGGGCGACACGCCGGGATTGCTGAAGCGAGGGCAGGTCGCATGGAATTACGGTTGACACGTGCTTGAACCGAACGGACCGTTGCCCCCCGAGATCTACTGGCGTCGGCGCGCCGTTGCCCTGGGCGCGATCGTCGTCGTGGTCGTGCTGGTCGTGTGGATCATCGCGTCGGTTCGCGGTGGCGACGACTCTCCGGAGTCGGAGGCCGCGGCCGCGACGTCGGAGCTGACCGACTCGAGCACCTCCAGCGAGCCGACGTCCGGGTCGGACAACGCGGCCGGATCGGCGTCGTCGACCACCGGATCGTCGGTCACCGGCACATCGGCGACCGGCACCACGAGCGCCGACGCGGCGACCGCGCAGTGCGCCGACCAGTCGCTCGCGATCAAGGCGACGCCCGACCAGCCGCAGTACAAGATCGGCGACGAGCCCAGTTTCACCATCGCGATCACCAACATCGGCACCACCAAGTGCGAACGCGACCTGGGTTCGGCCATGCAGCAGGCGCTCGTGTACACCCTCGACGGGAACAAGCGGCTGTGGTCCAACGTCGACTGCTACCCGAACGCCGACCCGGCGGTCCAGGTCCTCGAGCCCGGCGGCCAGGCACGGTTCACCGTCAAGTGGTCCGGCAAGAGCTCGGAGCCCGGCTGCACCGCCCCGCGCAACCAGGTTCCCCCCGGCGGCTACACGGTGGTCGCCCAGCTCGGCGGGCTGCGCAGCGCGCCCGAGCCGTTCAATTTCGCCTGACCTGCTTGGCAGGCCGGGGTGGCCGGCGTGAGGTGATCGCCACCGGGCTCTGAGACACAGCAACTTCACAGCGGATGTGCAGCCGCGTTTCAGTAGCGCCCGGGACTGTCGAGATGGACAGATCGATCAGCGCACGGAAGGGCTACTCGATGACCACGCCGCAGGAGGGTTTCCGCAAAGCCAGAGCCGTCACCGCCACTCTCGTCGCCCTCGGTGTGGCCGGGACGGCCGCCGGAACGGCGCTCGCCTATGCGGACGCGCATCCCGCGGCATCCGACCCGGTCGTGTCCACCTCGGCCACCGAGCCCGGGGCGTCTGCTTCCGGTTCGGCCCAAAGCCCGACTACCCGGGGCGCCCCGCCGTTGACCAGCGGGTCCGGCCGTGTCCACGGCCGATCGAGCGGATCGTGATGATCGCGCACTCGGCCTCTCCCGTGATGCGGGCGAACGACATCGCCGAATCGCATTGGCGTGTGTGGGGCCTCGACGCCTCCGTCGTCGTATGCGCGCCGGATCGACTCGATGCCGCCCGTACCATCATCGACAAGCATCTGCACCGAATCGAACTTGCATGCAGCAGATTTCGAGATGATTCGGAGATTCGCGCCGTCGAAAGCGCTCCTGGTCCCACGGTCGTCAGCCCCTTGCTGGCCCGCCTGGTGTCGACCGCGCTGACCGCCGCGGAGGAGACCGGTGGGGACGTGGACCCGACGATCGGGTCCGCACTGCTCCGGCTCGGATACGACCGCGACTTCTCCGAAATCGCGGGCCGCGATCTTCCTGCGCCGGCCACCTTCGTACCGGCCCCGTCGTGGACGCAGGTGATCCTGCACGATCGAACGCTGACGCTTCCTGCCGGAATCCGGCTCGACCTGGGAGCCACCGCGAAAGCACTGGCCGCCGATGATTGCGCGCGCATGGTCGCGACCGCCCTCGGAACGGGGGTGCTTGTCTGCCTGGGTGGCGACATCGCGACGGCGGGTGACGGGCCGCAGGGCGATTGGCAGATCCTGGTGCAGGACGGGGACGATGCGCCGGCCTGTCGGATCGCCTTGCCCGCGGGTGGTGCGGTCGCGACGTCGAGCACGAGGAAACGGCGGTGGAGCCAGAACGGCGCCACCGTCCACCACATCGTCGATCCACGCAGCGGCCGTCCTGCGCACGGCAACTGGCAGACCGTGAGCGTGGCCGCCCATTCCTGCGTCGAAGCCAACACCGCCAGCACCGCCTGCATCGTCCGAGGGGCGTCGGGAGCGAATTACCTTGCACAACTAGGGCTTCCCGCGCGCCTGGTGGATTCCGGCGGGTGGGTGCGGACGCTGGGCGGCTGGCCCGACTCCGCGGAGGTGGCGGCGTAGTGGACCAGGCATTGTGGGCGCTCGGGCGGGGGACCGGGGTCACGGCGTCGGTGTTCATGACGCTTTCGGTGGTCCTGGGCATCGCGACTCGGTCCGGCCGACCGATTCTGACGCTTCCGAGGTTCGGGGTGCTGGAGGTGCACCGAACCACAGCGCTCTTCGGGACGCTGTTGGTGTTGCTCCACATGGTCACCCTGCTGGCGGACCCCTACGCACAACTGAAACTGGTGGACTTGGTCGTTCCGTTCGTCGGCGACTATCGCCCGGTCTGGCTGGGTCTGGGAACACTGGCCTTCGACCTGTTGCTGGTGGTCGTCGCCACCAGCGTGCTCCGTCGCCGATTGGGCGCTCGCGTGTTCCGGGCGGTCCACTGGGCCACGTATGCGCTGTGGCCGCTCGCATTGGTACACGGACTCGGAAACGGCACCGATGCCGGGCACATCTGGTTCCTCGCCACCACTGTGGCCTCCATCGTCCTGGTCGCTGCAGCGGGTGTATTCCGCCTACGAGCCGACTACGTCGAGTACGCGCGCTCGCGGACTGCAGAGAGGGTCCGATCGTGAACCGTCATCTGTTCAGCTCTCCGAACGCTGCTTTCGGCAGTCACACAGCAACTTTCGGACCTCTCCCGGAATTTCCGCGGCGGGGCGTGCTGACCGACGCAGTCGCCGGAGCAGGGCTGACGGGAAGAGGCGGGGCGGGGTTTCCCACCGCCGACAAACTCGCCGCGATCTCCGGTCGACGGACCGTGGTGATCGGCAACGGCGCGGAGGGCGAGCCACTGAGCGACAAGGATGCGGTTCTGCTCTCGTGCGCCCCGCACCTGGTGATCGACGGTCTCGTGCTCGCCGCCCGGGAGGTCGGTAGTCGCGAGGTGTACCTGTACGCGGACGAGGCACGCCATCCACACCTCGAACACGCGCTCTCCGAACGACGGAGCGCGGGCCGCGGTGAGCCGGACGTCCGCCTGATCGGTGCGCCCGGAACCTTTGTCAGCGGCGAGAAGTCATCGATCGTCAACCGGATCGGCGGCGGGCCGGCCGTGCCCCTCGACCGGCGCACACACCTGTCGACGTCGGGACTGCGCGGGCGCCCGACTCTGATCAGCAACGTCGAGACCTTCGCGCACCTCGCGATGATCGCCCGCTACGGCGCTCACTGGTTTCGTTCCCGCGGAATGAACGGAGCCGCCGGAACGATGCTCGTCACCCTGTCCGGCGACCTTCGATCGGTCGGGGTGGTGGAGGTCCCGATGGGAATTCCGCTGGAGCAGTTGCTGATCGAGTACGGGAGAACGGACCCGCATGCCCTCCGCGCGGTACTGTGCGGCGGTTACCACGGAGGGTGGGTCACCTCGACCGAGCTTCACTCCACGATCCTGACCCCCGGTTCGCTGGCGCCGTACGGTGCCGGTCCCGGTGCCGGCGTCGTGCACGGACTCGGGGTCGAGCGGTGCGGCCTGACGGCGGCGGTCGGCATCGCCAGGTTCCTCGGTCAGCAGAGCGCCCGCCAATGTGGGCCCTGCACCAACGGTCTGCCGCGTATGGCGGAGTCGCTGGCGAACGTGGCCGCGGGCCGTTCCCCGAGCAGGTGCGAGCAGGAACTGTTGTTCCTGACCGACATGGTGGACGGACGGGGAGCGTGTGGACACCCCGACGGCGCCGTACGGTTCGTTCGCAGTTCGATGCGGGCCTTCGCCGGCGATGCCCGACACCACGCCGCAGGCAGGTGCGAAGCGCGTTCGGCTGTACCGGGATTCGATCGGGCGGTGTCGTCATGACGGGCTGGCGGTCACGAATGGCACTGCACATCGACTGGACTCAGTGCGACGGTCGCGGGCTGTGCAGCGAACTGTTGCCTGCACTGATCGAACGCGACGTGTGGGGTTATCCGCTCGCCCGGGACCGGACCCGGCAACCGGTCGTACCTGTCGGGATGGAGCGCGAAGCGCAGGCGGCCGCTTCGATGTGTCCGCGACTTGCGCTCAGCCTCGTCGAAGTGGACGGGCCGTAGGCCGTCGATGCCTAGTCGTAGGGTCCGCTGATCGACGCTTCGGCGAGCCGGGACAGGCCCTCGCGGATGTGCCGCGCCCACAACCCGCCGATCCCGTCCACGGACTGCAGATCCGCGGCCGTGGCGGCCAGCAGGCCCTGCAAGCTCCCGAACGAGCTGACCAGCCGGTGGATCTGCATGAACTGCAGCCGGGGGACACGGGTGAGAACGCGGTAACCGCGCGGGCTCATCGGCGCGTCGAGTGCCTCGATGGTGCCCGGGTACCCGAAGGCACGGGCCAGGGTCGTCAGATCGAGCAGATCCACGTCGGTGAGCTTGTCGATCGCCGCGAGGGTGCTGTCGACCGCCGCCGACGACGCGGGCTCGGACCCTGCCAGGTAGTCCCGGGCCATCAGCTGCCGCATCGCGTCGTTGTCGCCGACCAACTCCTCGAGCTGCAATGCCAGCTGTCGGCCGTCGGTGCCCAGCTCGAGCACGTCCTGCTCGATCTCGACCGACACGCGGCGCACCATCTCGAGGCGCTGCACCACGGTGAGCGCGTCGCGCAGTGTCACGAAGTCCTCGATCTCGACGACCGACAGCTGCCGGGTCACCTCGTCGAGCCGGGACTTGTAGCGCTCGAGCGTCGCGACGGCCTGGTTGGCGCGGGACAGGATCGTCGCCGAGCCGTCGACGACGTGCCGGATGCCGCCGACGTACACGCTGACGATGCTCATCGACTGGCTCACCGACACGACCGGGAATCCGGTCTGGATCGCGGTACGCTCGGCGGCGCGGTGCCGGGTGCCGGACTCGACCGTCGGGATCCTGTGGTCGGGCACCAGTTGCACGTTGGCGCGCACGATGCGGGTGCCGTCGGTGGACAGCACCACCGCGCCGTCCATCTTCGACAGCTCACGCAGGCGGGTGGGAGCGAACTCGACGTCGAGTTCGAATCCGCCGTCGCACAGTGCCTCGACCTGGTCGTTGTACCCGAGGACGATGAGCGCGCCGGTGCGGCCACGGAGAATGCGCTCGAGCGCGTCGCGCAGGGCCGTTCCGGGGGCGAGACGAGCGATCGTTTCGCGGAGCACGGCCGAAGGCGTGGCATCGTTCATCGCGAATCCCCCCTCGTGCGGTTGGTATCTCCGGTCGGTGCGGCGGACTCGATCGTTCGGAAGCCGAGTGAGTCCGATGTCACATCTGGCCGAGCCGCATTCAGGCCACGGTCGGGCCGTCTCTACATTACCTAGTTGTGAGCAGTACTTGGACCTTGCCCGATGACCTCGTTCTTCCGGAGGTGCCGGAGTGGTACCCGGCTCCGGGGGAGCCGCTCCCGCAGCACTGGTCCAAGTGCTTCGGCTGCGGTGACGATCAGCCTGCAGGTATGGCGATGAGTTTCCGGGCGGGCGACAAGCTGACGGTCACCGGCCGACTCGAGGTGGCCAAGCGCTACCAGGGCGGCCCCGGCGTGATCCACGGCGGCATCCTGTCCACCGCGTTCGACGAGGTGCAGGGCATGGCGTGCATGGTTCTCGGCGGCCCGGTGGTGACCGCGCATCTCGAGATCGACTTCGCGCGTCCGATCCCGCTGGGCTCGGTGCTCGAGTTCCGGGCCCGCATCGAGGGCACCGTCCGGCGCAAGGCGTACACGACGTCGGAGGCGTTCATCGTCGACGGCCCGGGCACCGATCCGGAAACCGCCGTCGCGACGTCGCGCGGCCTGTTCCTGACGGTCAATCCGGCGCACTTCCAGCCGACCGCGGCGTTCATCGACGGCGACCCGACGTCGCCGTTCGGCACGTCCGCCGTCTGACACTCAGCGAAGACTCAACGCCCGCAACGCATCTCCGACGTTCGAGACTTCCACCGGGCGGATGCCCTTGGGGAGGTCGCCGGAGTCGACCGGCACCACTGCGCGGGTGAAGCCAAGCCGTGCGGCCTCGGCGACCCTTCGAGCGACCCCGCTGACCCGGCGAACCTCGCCGGCCAGTCCCACCTCGCCGAGCACGACGGTTCCGGCGGGGATGGGGCGGTCCTTGCCGGCGGAGGCGACCGCCACGGCCAACGCGAGATCGCACGACGGGTCGGTCATCCGCATACCGCCGACCGTCGCGGCGTAGACCTCCCGGTCGGACAGCTTGATGCCGTGCCGGCGTTCGAGGACCGCCAGCACCATCGACACCCGCGCCGAGTCGAGCCCGCTCACGGCTCGTCGTGGTGACGGATTGTGGGTGGGCGCGACCAGCGCCTGCACCTCGCCGAGCAGCGGCCGCTTGCCGTCCATCGTGACCGTCACGGCGGTGCCGGACACCTCGTCGGTCCGGTGGTGCAGGAACAGCCCGGACGGGTCGCTGACGCCGACGATGCCGTCCTCGCGCAGTTCGAAGCAGCCCACCTCGTCGGCCGCGCCGAACCGGTTCTTGATGCCGCGGATCATCCGCAGCGACGAGTGCTTGTCGCCCTCGAAGTGCAGGACCACGTCCACGAGGTGCTCGAGCGAGCGGGGGCCGGCCACCGCACCGTCCTTCGTGACGTGACCGATCAGCAGGACCGGGACACCGCTGGCCTTCGCGAGTGAGGTCAGCGCGCTCGTGATCGCCCGCACCTGCGTGACGCCGCCGACGACGCCGTCGACGTCCGCGGCGAGCATCGTCTGCACCGAGTCGACGATCAGCAGCGTGGGCCGGACCTGCTCGACGTGCCCGAGGACCGTCGCGAGATCCGATTCGGCGGCGAGGTACACGCGCTCGTGCACCGCGCCCGTCCGGTCGGCGCGCAGCCGGACCTGGCCGGCCGATTCCTCACCGGTGACGTACAGCGCGCGATCGTCCGGTCCACGCGACGCCCACCGGTGCACGACCTCGAGCAGCAGCGTCGACTTGCCGACGCCCGGCTCACCCGCCAGCAGCACCACCGATCCCGGCACGACGCCGCCGCCCAGCACGCGGTCGAGTTCGTCCACGCCGGTGGCCTTGGCGCGGGTGGTGGTGCCGTCGATCTGGGTGATCGGGGTCGCCGGTGTGGTCGGCAGCAGTGCCGCCGCGCCGGCCCGCGCCAGCGACGCACCCGGACGAGCCGCGACTGCGGTGAGGACGGGTGCCTCGTCCATCGAGCCCCAGGTGCCGCACTCGGGGCAGCGGCCCACCCATTTCGCCACCGTGTGCTGACACGACGAACACCGGAAGCTGGATTTGGGTTTGGCCACGCGGGAAGCCTAGTGGCACATACCGACAGGGCCCTCAGCGACGGAAGAGCCCGGGCGACACCGTCGCCCGGGCTCTTCCGGAAGGGCTGTGGACCTCGTGGATCCGAAGGGTCAGTGGTGACCCTCGGCCACGTCGGGGGACTTCTCCGACTCGTGGCGCTCGGCCTCGTGGCCGGCGTCGACCGGAACCTGGACGACGACGTCGCCCGCGTTCTGGAACGTGAAGGTGACCGGGAAGGTCAGGCCCGGACGGACGCCCTCGCGGATGTCGTCGAGGGTGACGTCGATCAGGCTGAGGGTCTCGGGGGCCTCCTCGGGCACCGAGACGTCGGGGTTGCCGGCGCCGAGGGCGGCCTGCGGCTTGATCTCGCGGGTGCCGGCCTTGTCGTCGATGGTGACCGAACCGGCGTAGTCGGACTTGATGCCGGTCAGGCGGTCGGTCTGGTGCTCGCTGAGGTTGACAGCGGTGAACGCGAGCTGCGCGGACCCGCCTGGCTCGATGCTGTAATCCTCGGAGTTCGGGTAGACGACGTGCACGTTGCGCAGTGCGATGTTGCCGCTCGTGGCCTGGTTGCCGTTCACCGCCGCGGCCTGAGTGGCCGTCTGCGAGATCTGACCTGCGCCGCACGCGGACAGCACGAGCGTCGCGCCGGCAGCGAGGGCGACAGCGGTGGCGACTCGACGAGTCGGCGACGCATTGAGAGCAGTCACGGGTTGTCCTCCATGGGTCAGGTTCACAATCCACTAGGCAGAGTAGTAGTCAGCCTCGAGGGGCCGTGCGCTGGGTCTCGTAACAAGGTCGTGTCGGGTGCACAACGGTTGTCCGAGTGCGGGTTCGGGCGCGTTGCGGCCGTCGCCGAACCGGTGGTTCGCGGGGTCCGAAATGCACGGTTGACGGCGTCTGTCAAGCCCTGAGATCAGGTCAGGATGCCCCTGACCTGCACCGTTGATGGGACGATCGTTTGGTCACGTGTTAAACTCGAAAGATCGAAAGGGGCACGGGACAGATGATTTTTAAGGTCGGAGACACCGTCGTATACCCCCATCACGGAGCGGCGCTGATCGAGGCGATCGAAACCCGCACCATCAAGGGTGAACAGAAGGAATACCTCGTTCTGAAGGTCGCTCAGGGCGATCTCACCGTCCGCGTTCCCGCGGAGAACGCCGAGTACGTCGGCGTGCGCGACGTGGTCGGCCAGGAGGGTCTCGACAAGGTGTTCCAGGTGCTTCGTGCGCCGCACACCGAGGAGCCGACGAACTGGTCTCGCCGCTACAAGGCGAACCTGGAGAAGCTGGCCTCGGGTGATGTGAACAAGGTCGCGGAGGTCGTGCGTGACCTCTGGCGGCGTGAGCAGGACCGCGGTTTGTCCGCGGGCGAGAAGCGGATGCTGGCCAAGGCCCGGCAGATCCTCGTGGGTGAGCTCGCACTGGCGGAAGGCACCGACGACGCCAAGGCCGAGATCATCCTCGACGAGGTCCTGGCCGCAGCCTCCTGACTGTGAGTGAGAACAGGGGACCGGTCGTCGCGCTGGTCCCGGCCGCCGGACGTGGTGTCCGGCTCGGCGAATCCGCTCCGAAGGCCTTCGTCGAGTTGGCCGGACGCAGCATGTTGCGTCGGGCCGTCGACGGCCTGCTGGAGTCCGGAGTGGTGGACACGGTCGTCGTGATCGTGCCCGAGGATCTGGTGGACGTCGCGCGGGCGGATTTGCCCGACGGTGTCGTGGTGGTCGTCGGCGGCGAGGAGCGGGCCGATTCGGTCCGCGCAGGACTCGCCGCCGCGACCGGCGCCGAACTGGTCCTCGTGCACGACGCGGCTCGGGCGCTCACGCCACCGTCGCTCATCGCGCGGATCGTCGCCGAATTGCACGCCGGACGCACCGCGGTCATCCCGGTGCTGCCGGTCAGCGACACCATCAAGACGGTCGACGTGCTCGGTACCGTCACCGGCACGCCGCCGCGGTCGGAACTGCGCGCGGTCCAGACCCCGCAGGGCTTCGACGCCAACCTTCTCCGTCGCGCCTACCAGGACGTCAACGGCGACGCGACCGACGACGCCGGCCTGGTCGAGCGGCTCGGGGAACGGGTTCGGACCATCGTCGGCGAACCCGAGGCATTCAAGATCACGACACCCTGGGATCTCGCTCTGGCCCGAATTCTGCTCGGGCAGGCGGAACCCCAGTAGACCCGGACAGGTCCGGGCAATCCGAGACAGGGAGCTTCGAGCGTGCGAGTCGGAATCGGCACCGACGTCCATCCCATCGAGCCCGGCCGTCCGTGCTGGATGGCGGGCCTGTTGTTCGAGGGCGCGGACGGCTGCGCCGGACATTCCGATGGAGACGTCGCGTCCCATGCGCTGTGTGACGCGCTGCTGTCGGCGGCGGGTCTGGGCGATCTCGGCTCGGTGTTCGGTACCGGCCGTCCGGAGTGGGACGGCGTGAGCGGTGTGCGAATGCTCACCGAGGTCCGGCGACTGCTGGGCGACGCCGGATACGTCGTCGGAAACGCGTCGGTGCAGGTCATCGGGAATCGACCCAAGATCGGTCCGCGTCGCGAGGAGGCCCAGCGGGTGCTGTCCGACGTGCTCGGCGCACCGGTGTCGGTGTCCGCGACGACGACGGACGGGCTGGGTCTCACCGGCCGCGGCGAGGGGATCGCCGCCGTGGCGACCGCACTGGTCATCCCCGCAGATAGCGCCCGGTAGAATCGCACGTCGTGACCCTGCGCCTATACGACACCGTGACACGGGCTCCGCGTGACTTCGTCTCGCTGACCCCCGGACATGCCTCGGTGTACCTGTGTGGCGCCACCGTCCAGGGCGAGCCCCACATCGGACACGTGCGCAGCGGCGTCGCGTTCGACGTGCTGCGCCGCTGGCTGCTCGCGCACGACTACGACGTCGCGTTCGTGCGGAATGTCACCGACATCGACGACAAGATCCTCAACAAGGCCGCCGAGGCGGGCCGCCCGTGGTGGGAGTGGGCCGCGACGTTCGAGCGGTCGTTCGACTGGGCGTACCAGCAGCTCGGTGTGCTGCCGCCGTCGGTGGAACCGCGTGCGACCGGCCACATCACCCAGATGGTCGAGATGATGCAGCGGCTCATCGACAACGGCCACGCCTACGCGGCCGCCGGCGACGTCTACTTCGACGTCCGGAGCTTCCCCGACTACGGCAAGCTGTCCGGGCACAGGCTCGACGACGTCCACCAGGGCGAGAGCGCGGCCGCGGGCAAGCGTGATCCGCGCGACTTCACGTTGTGGAAGGCCGCGAAGCCGGGTGAGCCGTCGTGGCCGACGCCGTGGGGTCCGGGGCGGCCGGGCTGGCACCTCGAGTGCTCCGCGATGGCGGTGTTCTACCTCGGGCAGGCGTTCGACATCCATTGCGGCGGAATGGATCTGGTCTTCCCGCACCACGAGAACGAGATCGCGCAGGCCAAGTGCGCGGGCGACGACTTCGCGCAGTACTGGCTGCACAACGGCTGGGTCACGAAGTCCGGCGAGAAGATGTCGAAGTCGCTCGGCAACGTGCTGTCGATTCCGAACGTGCTGAAACTGGTTCGCCCGCAGGAACTTCGGTACTACCTGGGCAGTGCGCACTACCGGTCGATGCTCGAGTACTCCGAGGAGGCGCTGCAGGAGGCCGCGGTGGCGTTCCGTCGCTGCGAATCCTTCGTGCAGCGTGCTGCCGAACGCACCGGACGGGAAGTCCCCGTCGGCAAGTGGACCGCGGAGTTCGCGGCCGCCCTCGACGACGACCTGAACGTCCCGGCGGCGCTCGCCGAGATCCACGGGCGGGTGCGCGAGGGCAACATCGCGCTCGAGTCCGGTGACTCCGAGGGCGCGCTGGCGATCGCGGCGCAGGTGCGGGCGATGCTCGGGATCCTCGGCGTGGATCCGCTGGATCCGCAGTGGGCCTCGGCGTCGGACAACTCGGCCGCGATGGGTGCGCTCGACGTGCTGGTGCAGGCCGAACTCGACCGGCGCCAGCAGGCGCGGGCCGAGAAGAACTGGGCGGTGGCCGATGAGGTCCGCGACCGGCTGGCCGCGGCGGGCGTCGCCGTGACCGACACTCCGAGCGGGCCCGAGTGGTCGCTCGAGCAAGCTTCTTCCAACGAATCGGGTAAGTGATGGCGGGTAATTCGAGCAGGCGTGGCGCGATCCGTAAGGGCGGCACCAAGAAGGGCCAGGTCGTCGGATCGGGCGGCAAGCGCAGCAAGGGCCTCGAGGGCCGCGGCGCGACGCCGCCGGCCGAGGCGCGGACCAAGCATCCCGCCGCCAAGAAGGCCCGTGCCGCCGCTCGCGCCACCGAACAGCGTCAGCATCAGCGCGCGGTTGCGAACCGTCGCGCCGAGGATTCCCCGGAGATGGTGCTCGGACGCAATCCCGTCGTCGAGTGCCTGCGCGCGGGAGTGCCCGCGACGGCGCTGTACGTCGCGGTGGGGGCGGAATCCGACGACCGGCTCAAGGAGTCGGTGCAGCGGGCCGCGGACGAGGGCATCTCGATCCTCGAGGTTCCGCGTACCGATCTGGACCGGATGAGCTCCAACGGCATGCACCAGGGGATCGCGTTGCAGGTGCCGCCGTACCAGTACGCGCACCCGGACGATCTGCTCACCGCGGCGCGCACCAACCAGGAGCCCGCGCTGCTGGTGGCGCTCGACAACATCACCGATCCGCGCAACCTGGGCGCCGTCGTGCGTTCGGTCGCGGCGTTCGGTGGCCACGGTGTCGTCATCCCGCAGCGCCGCAGCGCCAGCGTCTCGGCGGTCGCTTGGCGTACCAGTGCCGGTGCGGCGGCCCGTCTGCCCGTCGCGCGTGCGACGAATCTGACTCGCACACTGAAGGATTGGCAGTCGAAGGGCGTTCAGGTCGTGGGCTTGGACGCGGGTGGCGACACCACCCTCGACAACTACGAAGGCACGGGTCCGGTCGTCATCGTCGTCGGCTCGGAGGGCAAGGGCCTGTCGCGTCTGGTCCGCGAGACGTGCGACTCGATCCTCGGCATCCCGATGGCCGGGCCGGTGGAGTCGCTCAACGCCTCGGTGGCGGCGGGCGTCGTGCTGGCCGAGATCGCGCGCCAGCGCCGGGGCTGACGCTCACAGCACCCTCCGAAATCTGATTCGACATCCCGGTCGCAGCTGAGCTGCGGCCGGGATGTCGTCTTCCAGGACCACCGCGATCACCGGGTAGCCACCCGTCACCGGGTGGTCGGCGAGGAACAGCACGGGCATGCCGCTGGGTGGGACCTGCAGGGCTCCGGCCACCATGCCCTCGCTGGCGAGCTCGCCGCGGTGAGCGCGGTGTAGCGGTCCCGGGCCCTCCAGGCGGGCGCCGACGCGATCGGTGTCGGTGCTGACCGTCCACATCTGCTGTACCAGCGCGGTCCGGGAGGCGGGGGTGAACCAGTCGTCGCGCGGACCCATGCGGATGCGCAGCTCGACGGGGTCGGCGGCCGGTGCAGGGGGAGGGATCAGTTCCTCGATCGGTAAGTCGCCGTGCAGGTTTCCGATCGCCAGGCGGTCGCCGTCGCGGAGTGGTCCGGGGCCGATCCCGGAGAGGGTGTCGGTGGCGCGGCTGCCGAGGACGGCGGGTACGTCGACGCCGCCGCGCACCGCCAGATAGGTCCGCAGTCCCGTGGAGGCGATGCCCAGCGCCAGCTCGTCGCCGTCCCGCAGGTGCAGCGTCGAGTAGAGCGGTCGCGGTTCGCCGTTCACGGCGAGGGGCGTGGGGGCGCCGGTGACCGCGATCGTCGCCGCGCCGATCGCACGTGCCCGCAGCCCGCCCAGCGTCACCTCGAGGGTGGCGGCCGACGGGTCGTTGCCGACGAGGCGGTTGGCACTGTCGTGCGCGGCGACGTCGGTGGCGCCCGAGACCCCGACGCCGAGACCCGCGTGTCCCTCACGTCCGCGGTCCTGGACTGTGGTGCGTGCGCCGGCGCGCAGGACTTCGAGCCATGCCATGCGTCGATTGTCGCCGATCGGCGGCTAGCCGTCGCGGAAGACGGTCCTGTGCCATTCCTTCCGGGCGTCACGGGAGAGGTCGAACATCACGTGCTTGACCGTGGTGTACTCCTCGAACGAGTACGACGACATGTCCTTGCCGAAGCCGGACTGCTTGACGCCGCCGTGCGGCATTTCGCTGACGATCGGAATGTGGTCGTTGACCCACACGCAGCCGGCGGCGATCTCGCGTGTCGCGCGCAGTGCCCGGTGCAGGTCGGTCGTCCACGCCGACGCGGCCAGCCCGTACGGGGTGTCGTTGGCGAGCGCGATGGCCTCGTCGTCGTCCCGGAACGGTGTCACGGTCAGTACCGGGCCGAACACCTCGTCCCGGTAGATCTCGCTGTCGACCGAGGCGCCGGTGACGAGCGTCGGACGGTAGTAGGCCCCGGCGGCGAGCGGTCCGTCACCGGCGGTGCCGCCGGTGACGATCGTCGCGTAGTCGCGTGCGCGGTCGACCATTGCGGCGACTCGGTCGCGGTGCGCGTAGGAGCTCAGGGAACCCAGATCGGTCGCCTCGTCGGCGGTCGGCCCCAGCGTGACCGACTCGTACAGTTCGGCCACGCCCGCGACGAACTCGTCCACGACCGACTCGTGCACGATCGCGCGGGTGGCGGCGGTGCAGTCCTGCCCACCGTTGATCAGGCTCGCGGCCACGGCCCCGTGGATCGCGGCTTCCAGATCGGCGTCGTCGAACACCACGAACGGTGCCTTGCCACCCAGTTCCAGGTGGACGCGCTTGGCGTTGGTGGCGGCGGCCTCGAGAATCGAGCGTCCCACCGCGGTCGACCCGGTGAACGAGATCATGTCGACGCCGACGTGGCGGGCGAGGGCCGCGCCCGCCTCCTGGCCGGTGCCGACGACGACGTTGACGACCCCGTCGGGGATCCCGGCCTCGGTGATCGCCTCGGCCAGCAGCAGGGCGGTCAGCGGCGTGATCTCGGCGGGTTTGAGGACCACCGTGTTGCCGGCGGCGATCGCGGGGAAGATCTTCCACACCGCCATCTGCAGCGGGTAGTTCCACGGGGCGACGGCGCCCACGACGCCGAGCGGATCGCGACGGATGCTCGACGTGTGGGTGGGGGAGTACTCGCCCGTGGCCTTCCCCTCGAGGATTCGTGCCGCACCGGCGAAGAACTCGATGTTGTCGATCGAGCCGGGAACGTCGAACTCGCGCGCCAACCGGATCGGCTTGCCGCACTGCCGGCTCTCGAGTGCCGCGAGTTCGTCCGCGCGGCCGCGGAGGATGTCGGCGACACGGAGGAGGAGCGCCGAACGTTCCGCCGGGGTGGTCCGTGACCAGGATCCGAACGCGCGCCGGGCGGCCTCGACCGCGCGGTCGACGTCGTCGCGGCTCGCGAGCGTGACGGAGACGATCGTCTCGCCGGTCGAGGGGTCGATCACGTCCTGGGTGCGACCGGAGGACCCTTCGCACCGGATCCCGTCGATGTACTGGTGCATCGTGTCCATGCTTTCGTCGTCGGCGCCCGAGAGTCGGGTCGTCAGGAGATGTAGATCTTGCGGAGCGTCTCGCTCACCGTCCACACGGTGCGCTGACCGGCGTGCAGCCGGACCAGTGATCCGGGGCGGAGATCGACTGTGGGAGAACCGTCGTCGAACTCGACGGTGCCCCGACCGTCGACGACGAAGAACACCTCGTCCGCCTCGACGTCGCGTGACGTTCCGGGGCTGTGTTCCCACACTCCGACGGTCAGCCCCGACAGCGACGTCAGCGCGCGGTGCGCCGTCGTCGGCGATCCGTCGACGACGAGGTCGTTCGGGAGCGCCGCGTGGTCGAGCGTCACCGCGGTGACGTCGACGCTGTCGGCGTCCGCGGTGGGCTCTGGACGTGTGGAAGTCATTGGTGGCCTGTCGAGTCGAAGTTTCGTGGTCACTCGTCGTGTTCGACCGGTGCGGTGTCGGCCGAGACGACCTCGTGGAGCATCGGCGGGTTGCCGACTCCCCAGCCGTACGCCAGCTTGCCCACCTCGAGGACGAAGAACGACTCGGTGGAGAGCACGCCGTCGATCGCGTGCAGCTGGTCGTGCATCAGCCGGGTGAAGTCCTCGGTGTCCTTGCAGATCACCTCGACGATGACGTCGTACCGCCCGGACGTGACGATCACGTAGCTGGTCTGGGGCAGGGCAGCTACCGCCTCGCACACCGCGCGTGCCGTACCGGCGCGGGTGTGGATGCCGACGATCGCCATGCGGTCGAAGCCGATTCGCATCGGGTTGGCGATTCCGACGATCTGCAGGATCCCGGCGTCCTCCAGCCGCTGCACGCGGTAGCGCGCCGACGACGGGGGAATGTCGAGTTCCTCTGCGATCTGCCGGTACGGGAGGCGACCGTCCTTCTGCAGGAGCTCGATGATCTTGGCGTCGATCGCGTCGATGCTCGGTGTGTTCAAGGGGACCTCCGAACCGGTTCGGTACGACTAGGAATCGAATCCCAGTCCTATGCTGTCGAGGAGTCGCAACCACAGGTTGCGGCGACCGTGGTCGTCCTCCCTGGCCATCGACCATCTGGTTGCTTGGACACCAAAGTAACGCACCGGTTCCGGGGGAAACGGAACGGCGGGGCGCCGGATCATCGCCAGTTCCGTCCGCTCCGTCTTGCGTCCGGCCAGCTGGTCGAGCATCACCTGTGCACCGAAGCGGGTCGCGGTGACGCCCAGGCCTGTGAAGCCCGTCGCGTACGCGACGCGTCCGCCGTACGCCGTGCCGGCCGTCATGCAGAACCGCGTCGAGGAGTCGATCATGCCGCCCCATCCGTGGGTGAACTGCACGTGGGCCAGCTGCGGGTACGTCGCCGCGAAGTTCGCTGCGAGCCGCGCGTAGGTCTCCGGCCGGTCGAGCAGTTTCTCGTCGCGGCTGGAGCCGTAGTGGTAGATCGCGTCGTAGCCACCCCACAGGATCCGGTTGTCCGCCGTCTTCCGGTAGTAGTGGAACTGGTTACTGGCGTCGGTGAGGCCGAAGTCCTGGGTCCATCCGATCGACTCCAGGTCGGCGTCGCTCAGCGGCTCGGTGACGAGCGCGTAGTCGTAGACCGGGATGGTCGTGTTGGTGAGGCGTCGCAGCAGCGGCTTGAAGGCGTTGGTGGCCAGGGCAACTCGCTTCGCCTCGACCCGGCCCCGCGGTGTGGTCGCGGCGATCAGCTCGCCGGCCGTCTTGTCGATCGACGTGACCGCAGTGTTCTCGTGGATCTCGACACCGAGTTCGAGACAGGCCCGCCGGAGCCCGAGCACGAGCTTGTACGGATCGACCAGCGCGTAGTCGGGCAGATACAGACCACCGACGTAGACCGGCGACCCGGTCCAGTCGCCGACCTCCGACGGCGGGATGAAGCGCGACGGCTCGCCGTAGCGCCCGCTGGTCTCGGAGTACGCCCGCAGAGCGTCGAGTTCCCAAGTGGTGCGGGCGAAGCTGACCTTGCCGGGACGTCGGTAGTCGGCGTCGATGGCGTAGTGCTCGAGGGACTGCTCGATCCCGGCAAGATTGTCGAGGCCCATCCGGTGCATCGCGGCGGCCTCGGACGGCCAGCGGCTCACGCCGTTCATGAGTCCGTGGGAGACGCTCGGGGAGCAGAAGCCGCCGTTGCGGCCGCTCGCGGCGTGCCCGACGGTGTGACCCTCGAGCAGGACGACGCGCTGGTCGGGGTCCGCCTCCTTGGCCAGGAGCGCGGTCCACAGGCCGGTGTAGCCTCCGCCCACCACCAGCAGGTCGGCGGACAACGTCGTCGCGAGCGCCGGGAGCGGCGTCGGGGCGGGCGTCACGTCGAACCAGTACGGGGAGCGGCGCACCCCGTCGATCGTCGACGGGCTGGTGGTGGGCATGCGGAGACCTTTCATCGGAAGAGCGTGTTCGTCGCGGGTCAGCGGCCCAGGTGCATGACACCGGTGCGCAGGTCGGACATGTCGATCAGCGTGTGCTTGCCGCCGATCCGTCCCCAGCCGGTGCCCTTGCCGCCGGCGCCGCCGAACGGCATGTTGATGTCCCAGAATCCGGTGCTGTCGTTGACGATCACCTGTCCGGTCTCCACCTCCTCGACGAATCGGTAAGCCTTGGTGAGGCTTTCGGTGAAGACCGCTGCCTGGAGACCGAGTGCGTCGCTGTTGGCCAGGCGGAGCAGTTCGTCGTCGTCGCGGCCCGTGATGATCGGCACGACCGGGCCGAACGACTCCTCCCTGCTGAGGAGGCTGTCGGGGGTGACGCCGTCCACGACCGTGAAGTCGTAGTACAGGTCGGTGGGGAAGCCCGCGCGGCGGCCGCCGCCGACCAGGACGTCGAAGCCGCGCTCGCGGGCATCGGCCAGGTGCCGGTCCATCTTCGCTGCGACACCCTCGTTGTTGAGCGGGCCGAGGTTGACCGCAGAGTCGAACGGGTTGCCGAGCTTGACCGAGTCGGAGTAGGCGACGAGCGCCTCGACGAACGCGTCGTGCACGTCGGCGTGCACCAGAGCGCGCTCGGTGGCGCAGCAGACCTGGCCCGCGCAGTAGTAGGCGGCGTCGGCGGCGGCCTTGGCCGCGGCCTCGACGTTGGCGTCCGCGAGCACGATGAGCGGGCCGTTGCCGGAGCACTCCATGATGGACCGCTTCAGGCCGGCGGTCGCCTGGATCTTTGCGCCGGTCTGCGACGAACCGATGAAGCCGATTGCGTCGATGCCCGGATGCGAGACGAGGTCGGCACCGAAATTGCCTTCTCCCGGAAGGATGTTCACGAGACCGGACGGCAGACCGGCGGCCTCGAACGCCTCCATCGCGGCCAGCACGGTCAGCGAGGTGTGGGTCGGCGGCTTGACGACGTGCGCGTTGCCGGTGGCCAGGCCCGGGGCGACGAACTCGGTGAGCATGAGCAGCGGGAAGTTCCAGGGCGTGATGATGCCCCAGACGCCCACCGGCCGGTAGAAGGTCCACATCCGCTTCTGCGGATCGTTCGACGGCAGCGTCTCGCCGTGCAGGCGGACCGCGTCCTCGGCGTGCAGGTGGAACAGCTGCGCGGCCTCGGTCACGTCGGCGATCGACTCGGCGAGCGGCTTGCCCTGCTCGAGGGTCTGCAGGCGGGCTAGGAAGTCGATGCGCTTCTCGAGCTCGTCGCCGATGCGGTGGCAGATCTCGGCGCGCTGCCACACGCCCACCTTGCGCCACTCGGCCTGGGCGCGATGTGCGGCGTCGACGGCCTTGTCGAGGTCGGCGGTGGAGGGGACCGGGATGGTTCCGATGTGGCCGCCGGTGACCGGGCTGATCACGTCAACGGACTCGCCGGTGCTGCCGTCGGTGTAGGCGCCGTCCACGTAGAGCTGCTGGCGCGGGGCGGTCGGGATGGATGTCGTCATGAGAAACCCTCTTGGTGTGGGTAGGGCTGCCGATGCCCTCGGTGTCTGTGCTGGGGATCACTCGTTCCGTGCGAGTGTGGCCACGATAACGGCAATTGCGGCCGATGTCACCCCCGATGGGCAAACAATTCGCCCAAAAGTTGTTCAAAGCGCAAAAATTAAGTTGATCTTTAGTTCGTTGCGTGACGTCGGTCGCGCCGGTGGTCCGGCTCGTCGGTCGACGGGCATACGCCGGTGAGCGCCTCGATCACCCGCGCGAGATCGTGCTCGGACAGGCCGTTCCCGGTCCCGTCGGTGCGGTCTACGTTCTGTGGACGGTGCTGTCTCATCGGAGGGCGCCCAGCGCCGCGTTTCCGGCGGCTCGCCCCGTGTCGAGGGACGAGCTGACCGTGCTGGTGACCATGCCTGCCCAGAACAAGGTGTTGTCGATCGGTTCGTACAACCCCTTGCGTCGCGAGGTCGGGCCCGGGTAGGCGCCTCGTGCGTACTGGTCGAGGGACCAGTCGTAGGTCGATGTGGCGACCGTCCGGAGTCCGGCGTCGCCGGCCATCGACCGGACCGCGTCCAGCGACTGGGCCAGACGCTCGCCCTCCGGCAGGGCCAGCAGTTCCCGGGCCTCGTCTCCGGTCGCCCAGGCGACGACGACCTGGCCCGAGTATCCGGGCGCCGCGGCCGATCCGTTCCACAGCGTCGGCGGGTTGACCAGGTAGTCCTCGGCGAGGTCCCAGCCGTCCGGCAGAACCGGTGCGTCGAACTCCAGGAGGCCCTTGTAGACCGGGAGGTAGACCACTTCGGACAGCCCGGATCGCTGCTGCGGCGGCAGTGGCGGGTCGAACTCGATCGACTCCTGCTGCAACACACCGGCAGGTAGTGCGATCACGAGCTTGCGCGCGCGGAACCGGGTGCCGCCTGCCAGCACCTCCACGCCGCGACGGGTGTGCGTCACGCGGGTGACCTCATGGTTCATCCGCACGTCGATGCCCTGGGCGAGGAGCCGGACGACCTGGTCGTAGCCGCCGATCACCCGGAAGTCGCCGTATCCGTCGCTCGGGATGTCGCCGCTGTCCGGTGCGTCGAGGGCAGTCTCGAGTTCCTCGACGACGTACCTGGCGGGAAGCTTGTCGAACTGCTCGCTGTCGACCTCGATGACCAGGAAGGCGAGCGGGTAGTTCGCCCGCGTGATTCCCAGTCGAGCAAGGTAGGTCTCGGCCGTCTCGTCGGGACTCGGGGCCGGGAGCGGCGTCGGCAGATCGGGCTTTCCCTGCGGGAAGTTGTAGAACTGCCACGTCTCCTGGTTCACCCACGGCGATGTCGGATCGAATCGGGACATCTTCGTCCCCCATCGATGTGTCGCGATGTTCGCCGGCCGGACGATGTCCCACGTAGACACGTCGGCGCCGTGGATGAGTTCGGCGCCCCGTTCCACCGGGATGCCCATCGTCGTCCGGTCGGTCCAGAGTCGTCCGCCGATCCGATCGCGGGCCTCGAGGACGATCACCGAACGGCCCGCGTCTGCGACCGTTCGCGCCGCGCCCAGTCCGGACACGCCGGCGCCGAGAACGATCACGTCCGCGTCGTTGGAGGCGGTCGAGCCGAGCGATCCGAGCGATCCGGTCTGCGCCCGGGCCTGGGGGGTGTTGGCGAACAGGATCGCCGAGAGGCCGACCGCGCCGCCGTAGCCGAGTAGCCGGCGTCGCGTCAGTTGGATGTCTGGAGCATTGACTGGTTTCACCGGGGGTCTCCTGGACAGCATGTCGTGTGATGTGGCGCTGCCGACGCCGTGAATGTGTGTTGCGTCACTCGTTCCGTCGAGTGCGGTCACGATATCGACTCGAGGGGCGCCTGTCACTTCGATGAGCAAGAATCACGGACGCAAGTTGTCATTTGAACAAGAGTCCTGCTGGTTTCTTTCGGTCATCGACAAGGTTGGTGGGAAGGTTCTGCGCGACTCCGTGTCACCGGGGGTCGCCGGTCCGGTGTCCGTCGGGGCTTGTCATCGCTCGCGGCGTGATCCATACTTCGTCCGCCGCATCGACGTCGAAGGGTTCGGGGTTCCGGGTCGATGGGCTCGATCCCACTGCCGCGGGGGTCGATTCGACACTGTTCCGTCCGAGTCGCCGTCATATCCGGGTGCCCCTGTGGCGCCCCCAACGGGACTTAGGAATGCCATGGCCGAAACAACGTCCACCGAACAGACCTCCACCGAACTGCACAAGACGATGCGCTGGTACGACGGCTTCGCGATGTCGCTGACGATGCCGGCCGCGCTGATCGCCTCGCTCGGCGCGTCGATCGTCGGCCTCGGCGGATGGGGTGCCGTGCTCCTGTGGAGCGTCTCGATGCTCCTCGCAACCGGCGCGAACTGGATCTACACCGAACTCGCCGCGATGTTCCCGGAGTCCTCGGGCGGTATCGCGGCGTACGCCGCCGAGGCGTGGAAGAAGCGCGCGCCGATCGTCGGACCGCTCGCCGCCATCGGGTACTGGTTCCCGTGGACGACATCGTTGTCCGTCTACGCCGGCATCATCGGCGCCCTCGTCCAATCGCAGTGGTTCCCGGACCAGGACTGGTCGTGGGAGCTCGGGCCGATCGAGCTGAACTTCCCGATCATGGTCGGTCTGAGCGTGATCGGAATTCTCTACCTGCTCAACATCGTCGGCGTTCGCATCACCATGACCTTCGTGTACATCACGGGTGGCATCCTGCTGATCCCGCTCGCGGTGTTCATCGTCGGACCGCTGCTGGCCAACGGCTTCGACGTCTCCGGCCTGACCTGGAACCTGCACGGCGTCGAAGGCCTGCGCACCGCGCTGGTGTGGCTGTACGTGATGGCATGGACGTCGTTCGGCGTCGAGGTCTGCGCGACGTTCGCGCCCGAGTATCGCAATACCGTCTCCGACACGGCCAAGGCCCTCAAGGCGGGAGTCCTGTTCTCGCTCGGCGTCTTCGTGCTGCTGCCGCTCATCCTGACCGGGTACGTCGGCGAGGGTGCGATTGCCGACGCGCCCACCACGTTCTACGTCGAGGCCTTCCAGAACCTGGTCGGCGGCGCGGCTGACATCATGGTGCTGTTCCTGATCTGCTCGCTGCTTCTGATCATGGTGACCGGTCTGGCCGACGGCTCGCGCGTTCTCTACAACATGGGCAAGGATGGAACGAGCCTCAGGCAGCTCGGCGTGCTGAACAAGAGGGGCGTTCCCGTCCGAGCCCTCACCGTGGCGCTGGTGGTCAACGTGCTGGTCCTGACCGTGCTCAAGACGCCGCTCGCGATCATCGTGACGGGCAACCTGGGCTACATCCTGACTCACATCTTCGCGCTGTCGGGATTCTTCCTGCTGCGCAAGGACCGACCCGACCTGGCCCGTCCGATTCGCCTGCCGGCGATCTTCGTTCCGCTGTCGCTGGTCCTCTCGGCAGTCCTCGCTGTCATTCTCGTGGTGGGCGCCACGGGATTCGAGGTCACGGGGTACGGCGGCTTCAAGGAGCTGTCGGTGGCGTTCGGTGTCCTGGCAGCGGCCGTGGTGCTGTGGCTCTACCGGCGTAAGGTGCAGGACCGTCGATCTGTTCCCGAACAGGTGCAGTCGTGAGCACTTACGGATTGCTCGCCGGCGCAATCGCATGCGAGGTCGTCGCGACGCTCTCGCTGAGGGCCGCCGACGGATTCAGCAAGCTGGTGCCATCCGTGATCGTCGTGATCGGCTACGCGTCCGCGTTCGCGCTGCTCGGCTTCGCCCTGCAGCGCGGCCTGGACGTCGGTGTCGGCTACGCCATCTGGTCGGCGGTCGGGACGACGGTCGTCGCCCTGCTCGGCGTCCTGCTGTTCCGGGAGGCGTTGTCCCTCATGGCGATCGCGGGCATCGCGCTGATCGTCGGCGGGGTGGTGCTGGTCGAGCTCGGCCACCGGAACCAGGAGTCGGCAGCCGAACACTCCGAACCGACTGCCGCCATCGTCGTCGACGAGCGCTGACGACCGGAGACCCACAGGACCCCGGTACCCGATCGATCGGGTACCGGGGTCCTGTTCGCATTCGCGGGCTCAGGTACCGCGTGCGGCATCATCGTCCTGCACGGGTGCGCTCGCGTGGCTGTCGAGGATCAGCACGGCGGTGTGCAGCGACGTGCGGGACTCGCCGTCGTCGAGATCCACGCCGAGCAGGCGTTCGACGATCGCGAGTTTGGAGTACAACGTGGGACGCGAAACCTTCAGCCGCTTGGCGAGTTCGGCTTTGTTCCCGCCGAGTTCGAGGAACGCGCGCAGCACGTCCAGCAGGTCGTCGTCGTGCCGTGCCCGGTGCTCGAGCAGGCCCCGCAGTTCGGCCTCGGCGAACGCCTGCACCCGCTGATCCGTGCGGATCAGGGCGATCAGTCCGCGCAGGCGGATGTCCGCGGACCGGTGGCAGACCTTGCCGTCGTCCGGCAGCGATCGCGCCACGTCGGCGATGTGCGCCGAATCGGCGAGCCCCCGCGCCGCGTCCAGCAGGCGGGTCGAGTCCGGGCCGACGCCGATGGTGCAGCGCACCACGCCGTCGATCCGGCCGAGGGCGGCGTGGATCTCGGTGCACAGCAACTGCACGGCGTCGGACCCGGGTCCGCTCGGGGGCTGTGCGACCAGCAGGTCGAACCGTCCGGTCCGGGGATTCGTGGTGAGCGCCGTGAGCCGCGACGTCCGCACGGCGTGCCGGATGGCGTCGAGCATCCGGACCCGTCGGCGCTGTGTGAAAACCTGATCGGCGCTGGGGGTTTCGCTGACTCGAATGGTGAGCGGCAGATATGTCAGCGCGGGGCGCAGCCCCAGGGCGTGGGCGCGGGCGGTGGCCTCGGCCTCATCCTGGATCCGGCCTCGACGCAGCTCGTCGACCAGGCCGCTCTGTGCCTGCTGTTCGAGCGCGGTGCCCTCGCGTTCGACCATGCGACCCAGCGCGAGTGCCTGCGCGGCGCGTTCGAGGGTCATGCGGGTGCGTGCGTCGTTGCCGATCGGGCGGGGTGCGACGAGGCGACCCCACTCCTGGCGGTGGGCGCCCACCGGGGTGGTGATCCACGACTCGGGCCCGCCGGCCTCCGTCTCGCGTGAGGCGGGCGTCAGCCGCGATCGGCGTTCCCAGTCCGACAGCAGTTCGGCGGTCTCGACGCCCTGCGACGAGAAGGCGAGGACCTGCCGGGCGAGGTCCTCGAGGACGACCGGCGCGCCGAGTATGTCGGCGGCGGCGTCGACGATCTCGCTCGGTGATGCCCGCCGCATGCTCAGATCCGTGAACGCCTCGTGGGTATTGCGGGCGAAGGCCACCTCCGCGTACTGGTCGGCCACTATCGAGCGGTGCACCTCCTCGGTGACCTCGACGAACCGAACCTCCCGGTGCAGGGCGACGACGGGTAGCCCGAGGCGGTCGGCCGCCTCGGCCGCTTCCCGGGGGATCGCGTCGATGTGCAGTCCGAGTTCGACGACGAGGCCGATCGCGTTGGCCGCGGCCAGGCCTTCGAGGTAGCCGACGGGGTCGTCGACGAGGGCGCGTCCGGTGGTGAGGACCAGTTCGCCGCCCTGAAGCAGATTCGACAGGTCGTACAGGTCGCTCACGTGCACCCACCGGACCCGACGGTCGAGGTGGCTGCCCCCGATCACCTCCGGTTCGCCGCGCTGGAGGACCGGGAGGTCGAGAACGTCGCGCACCGTCGGCTGCATTTACGAAGTGTAAAGCAGAGATTGGATTCTCTTACAGAACGTAGCCCCGCGGGACGTGGCGGAGCGAACAGAGTGGAGGCACCACGCGTGATCGCGCGTGTCGATCCACTCAGACAGGACTCCCTTCATGACCCACAGCGATGGCGCGGCACGGACGATCGCGCACTGGTCCGACGGCAAGGGCTTTGCCGGCACGAGCGGCGACACGGCCCCCGTCACGAACCCGGCCACCGGCGTGGTGACAGGTCGGGTCGCGCTGGCGAGTGTGGCCGACGCCCGCACGGTGATCGCGGCCGCGTCGGCGGCGTTCCCGGCCTGGCGGGACAGCTCGCTGGCCAAGCGCACCACGGTGCTGTTCAAGTTCCGCGAGCTGCTCAACGAGCGCAAGCACGAGCTCGCGGAGATCATCACCTCCGAGCACGGCAAGGTGCTCTCGGACGCGCTGGGTGAGGTGAGCCGCGGCCAGGAGGTTATCGAATTCGCCTGCGGCATCGCACATCTGCTCAAGGGCGGGATGACCGAGAACGCCTCCACTGCGGTGGACGTGGCGTCGATCCGTCAGCCGGTCGGCCCGGTCGCGATCATCTCCCCGTTCAACTTCCCGGCCATGGTCCCGATGTGGTTCTTCCCGATCGCCATCGCGACCGGCAACACGGTGATCCTCAAGCCGTCCGAGAAGGATCCGACGGCGTCGATCTGGATGGCGGAGCTGTGGGCCGAGGCCGGCCTGCCCGCGGGCGTGTTCAACGTGCTGCAGGGCGACAAGACCGCCGTCGACGAGCTGCTCACCTCGCCGGACGTCAAGGCGATCTCGTTCGTCGGTTCGACGCCGATCGCCCAGTACGTGTACGCCACCGGCACCGCGCACGGCAAGCGGGTCCAGGCGCTCGGCGGCGCGAAGAACCACGCCATCGTGCTGCCCGACGCCGACCTCGATCTGGCCGCGGACGCCATGGTGAACGCCGGGTTCGGCTCGGCCGGTGAGCGCTGCATGGCGATCTCGGTGATGGTGGCGGTCGGCGACATCGCGGACGAGTTGGTCGACAAGATCGCCCAGCGGACCCGGGCGCTCAAGACCGGCGACGGTACGCGCGACGCGGACATGGGTCCGCTGGTGACCAAGGCCCACCGCGACCGTGTCGCGTCGTACGTCGACGCGGGCGAGGCAGCCGGCGCCACCGTCGTGGTCGACGGGCGCGGCATCGATGCCGACGGAGGAGCGGACGGCTTCTGGCTCGGGCCCACCATGCTCGACCACGTCACCCCCGACATGAGTGTCTACACCGACGAGATCTTCGGTCCGGTGCTGTCGGTCGTCCGCGTGGAGTCCTACGACGAGGCGTTGGCACTGGTGAACTCGAACCAGTACGGCAACGGCACCGCGATCTTCACCAACGACGGTGGGGCAGCGCGTCGCTTCCAGAACGAGGTCGAGGTCGGGATGGTCGGCATCAACGTCCCGATCCCGGTTCCGATGGCCTACTACAGCTTCGGTGGTTGGAAGAGCTCGCTGTTCGGCGACACCCACGCCCACGGCGCCGAGGGCGTCCACTTCTTCACCCGCGGCAAGGTCGTCACCACCCGTTGGCTCGACCCGAGCCACGGTGGGATCAATCTCGGCTTCCCGCAGAACAACTGAGCCGGAAAGGAACACCGGACATGACGACGACAACCGACGCACCCGCGGTCCCGCCGACGGGCCAGGACCTCGCCGCCGCCCGCGCGGACGGTGAACGTGCCTACGCGCTCGACCGCGCGCACGTCTTCCACTCGTGGTCCGCGCAGGCGCAGATCACGCCGATGACGATCCTCGCGGCCGAGGGCTCCTACGTGTGGGACGGCACGGGAAACCGCCTGCTGGACTTCTCGTCCCAGTTGGTAAACACCAACATCGGACACCAGCACCCGCGGGTGGTGGAGGCGGTGCAGCGCCAGGCGGCGAAGCTGTGCACCATCGCTCCGCAGCACGTCAACGACGCGCGTTCGGAGGCCGCCCGGTTGATCGCCGAGCGCACCCCGGGCGACCTGGACAAGGTGTTCTTCACCAACGGCGGTGCCGACGCCAACGAGCACGCGGTGCGGATGGCGCGTCTGCACACCGGGCGCTACAAGGTGCTGTCGCGGTACCGCTCGTACCACGGGGGCACCGACACGGCCATCAACCTCACCGGCGATCCCCGCCGCTGGCCCAACGACTACGGCAACAGCGGTGTCGTGCACTTCGACGGCCCGTTCCTCTATCGGTCGCCGTTCCACTCCGCGGACGAGGCGCAGGAGACCGAGCGCGCCCTCGAACACCTCGACCGTGTCATCCGGCTGGAGGGCCCCTCCACCATCGCGGCGATCGTCCTCGAATCGGTCCCCGGCACGGCCGGGATCATGGTCCCGCCGCCGGGCTACATGGCCGGCGTCCGGGAGATCTGCGACCGCTACGGGATCGTCTTCATCGCGGACGAGGTGATGGCGGGCTTCGGTCGGACCGGAAAGTGGTTCGCCATCGAGCATTTCGACGTGGTGCCGGACCTCATCACCTTCGCCAAGGGCGTCAACTCGGGTTACGTGCCGCTCGGTGGCGTTGCGATCAGCGCGAAGATCGCGGCGACGTTCGCCGACCGCGCCTACCCGGGCGGGCTGACCTACTCGGGCCACCCGCTGGCGACGGCCGCGGCGGTCGCGACGATCGAGGCGATGGAGGACGAGGGCGTCGTCGACAACGCCGCCCGGATCGGCGCCGAGGTCCTCGGCCCCGGCCTGCGCGCGCTCGCGGACCGGCATCCGTCGATCGGCGAGGTGCGCGGACTCGGTGTCTTTTGGGCGATCGAACTGGTCGCCGACCGTGCCACCAGGGAACCGCTCGCACCGTACGGCGGGTCGAGCCCGGCGATGAACGAGGTCATCGCCGCGTGCAAGTCCGGTGGGCTGCTGCCGTTCGCGAATTTCAACCGGATCCACGCGGTGCCGCCGTGCACCGTCACCGAGACCGAGGCACGCGAGGGGCTCGTGATCCTCGATGCGGCGTTCGCGGTGGCGGACACGCACGCCGGTCGGTGATCCGACCGGATCGCTGATCCGGCCGATCCGCCCCTGGCGTCATGGCATCCCAGGGGCGGATCCTCGTCAGGTCGTCCTGGCCATCGGCGGAAGGAGGGAGACGGGACAGGAGACATCGGTGAAGGGCAGCCGGTCCGGCTGCCACGGGAAGTTTTCTCGACACGATCGAAGACAAAGGAGTAGTTCCATGGGTTCGTCCACCACTCAGCTCGGTCAGATCGGCGCTGTCGCAGGCCTCGTCTCGGCGCTCGCCGCCGTCGTGGGAGCTGTCGCCGGCGTCGCGACGCTGTTCCTGTAGTCCGCAGCGGCAGAACGAAACCGGAGGCTCCGCCATTCCCTTTCGGGGATCGCGGAGCCTCCGGTTTCGTCGTTCTCGGGTCAGGCCGTGAACCCGATGTACTTCGTGTCGAGATACTCGTCGATGCCCTCGACGCCGCCCTCGCTGCCCAGGCCGGACTGCTTGACGCCGCCGAACGGTGCCGCGACGTCGGAGACGACACCGCGGTTGACGCCGACCATGCCGGACTCGAGCGCGTCGGCCACCCGCAGCGCCCGGTCGAGGTTCTGCGTGAAAATGTATGCGGCGAGGCCGTATTCGGTGTCGTTGGCCGCGGCGATCGCCTCCTCTTCGGTGTCGAAACCGGTGATCGCGGCGACCGGGCCGAAGATCTCGTCGCGGACGATGCGGGCGTCGGTCGGAACCTGGTCGAGCACCGTCGGCTCGTAGAAGAAGCCGGGTCCGTCGACGGAGCGGCCACCGGTGCGTACCCGCGCTCCCACCGCGACCGCCTCGTCGACCAGTGCCGCCACGCCCGCGCGCTGCTTGGCGCTGACGAGCGGACCGACGTCGACGCCCGGTTCGTGTCCGGGACCGACCTTGAGCGCGGCGATCCGCTCGGTGAGCCTCGCCGTGAACTCCTCGCGCACGCTGTTGGCCACCATGATTCGGTTCGCGGCCGTGCACGCCTCGCCGCCGTTGCGCATCTTGGCCGCCATCGCCCCGTCGAGGGCCGCGTCGAGATCCGCGTCGTCGAAGACGATGAAGGGGGCGTTTCCGCCCAACTCCATCGACGTGCGCAGGACGTTGCGCGCCGACTGCTCGATGAGCACGCGGCCCACCGGCGTGGAACCGGTGAACGTGACCTTGCGCAGGCGCGGATCGGCGAGCAGTGGCCCGGAGACCGCGGCGGCATCGGACGTCGGCAGCACCGACACCACGCCGTCGGGCAGACCGGCCTCGGCGAGGATCTGCGCGAACGCCAGCATCGTCAGCGGCGTCTCCGCCGCGGGCTTGACGATCATCGTGCAACCCGCGGCGAGTGCCGGGCCGATCTTGCGGGTTCCCATGGCGAGCGGGAAGTTCCACGGGGTGATCGCCAGGCACGGACCGACCGGCACCTTGTTCACGAGGATGCGCCCGGCGCCGCCCGGCGATCGCGTCGAGCGGCCCTGGATGCGTACGGCCTCCTCGCTGAACCACCGCAGGAACTCGGCACCGTAGGCGACCTCGCCGCGACTCTCCGGCAACGCCTTGCCCATCTCGGCCGTCATCAACAGCGCCAGTTCCTCGGTGCGTTCGACGACGAGTTCCCAGGCCCGGCGGAGGATGACCGACCGCTCGCGCGGGGACGTGGCCGCCCACTCCGCCTGGACGCGGCAGGCCGCGTCGAGCGCCCGGACGGCGTCGTCGGCGCCGGCGTCGGCGACCGTGGTCAGTACCTCGCCGGTCGCCGGATCGAGTACCGGAAACGTGCCGCCGCCGACCGGCGCGGTGGACCGGCCGTCGATCCACAGCCCGGTCGGGACGTTGGACAGAAGGGTGGTGACATCAATCATCGTTCTGCTTCCAGTCGGTTCCGAGTACGTCGATCATCGATCACTTCCGGTGATCGGAGGAGGCGCGGACGGCGTCCTCGATCACGTCGAGTGCATCGGCGAGCAGTTCGTCGCCGATAACGAGGGGCGGCAGCAGGCGCACCACGTTGCCGTACGTGCCGCAGGTCAGCAGGATGACGCCCTGTTCGAGCGCGCGCGCGACGACCTCGCGCGTCAACTCGGCGTCCGGCTCGTTGGTCCCCGGCACCACGAACTCCATCGCCAGCATGGCGCCGCGGCCGCGGACGTCACCGATCGCCGGGACCTCCTCGGCGAGGTTCAGCAGGCGGGTCGTCACGACCTCCTCGATGTGGCGTGCGCGCGCGGGCAGGTCCAGATCGCGCATCGTCTCGATCGCCGCGAGGGCTGCCGCACACGCGATCGGGTTGCCGCCGTAGGTGCCACCGAGCCCGCCGGAGTGCACCTTGTCGAGCAGGTCGGCGCGCCCGGTGATCGCCGACAGGGGGAGTCCGCCGGCGATGCCCTTTGCCATGGTGATGATGTCCGGCACGACCTGCTCGTGGTCGCACGCGAACCACGCGCCGGTGCGGGCGAAGCCGGTCTGGACCTCGTCCGCGATGAACACGACGCCGTTGGTCTTCGCCCACGTGGCGAGCGTCTGGAGGAAGCCCGGTGCGGGAACGATGAACCCGCCCTCGCCCTGGATCGGTTCGATGATGATCGCGGCGAGCGAGTCGGCGCCGATCTGCTTCTCGATCTGGGTGATCGCGCGCTGTGCTGCCTCCGGGCCGGTCAGTTCGTTGTCGTCGCGGAACGGGTACGACATCGGCATCCGGTACACCTCGGGGGCGAACGGGCCGAAGTGCGCCTTGTACGGCATGGACTTGGCGGTCAGCGCCATCGTCAGGTTGGTGCGGCCGTGGTAGGCGTGGTCGAACGCGACGACGGCGGTGCGCCCGGTCGCCAGTCGCGCGACCTTGATCGCGTTCTCCACAGCCTCGGCGCCGGAGTTGAACAGCACGGTGCGCTTCTCGTGGTCGCCGGGCGTGAGCGCCGAGAGCTCCTCGGCGACCTGCACGTAGCCCTCGTAGGGGGTGACCATGAAGCACGTGTGGGTGAAGCGTCCGGCCTGCTCGCGGACCGCGTCGACGACGGCGGGATTCGACGCGCCCACGCTGGTGACCGCGATGCCCGAGCCCAGGTCGACCAGCGTGTTCCCGTCGACGTCGACGATCACACCGCCGTCGGCGTCGGCGGTGTACACCGGGACGCTGGACCCGACACCGGCCGCGACGCTGGCGCGGCGGCGTTCGGTGAGTGCCCGCGAGTTGGGGCCGGGCAGTTCGGTGACCAGGTTGCGCTTCTGCGGAAGCCTGTAGTCGATATTTTCGCTGGTGTTCATATCGTGGAGGACCCCTGTCGTGAAGATCTGAGTGGTTCTAGTGTGGATCGCCGTGGAGTGCAGAACACCTGCCAGAATGGAGTGGCAAGCTGCACACGATTCGCCATTTCGGACCGCAGTCGGGCCGGGCCAGGAGTTGAGAATGAGCGTGACCGTCCGGTGGGTGCTGGCGCAGCCGGATCTGTTCCTACGTCTGTGCGGAGGTGCGTCCGGACTCGACCGTGACATCGAGTTCGCCATCACGACCGAGCTGTCGGACCCGTCGCCGTGGCTGTCCGGCGGGGAGCTGCTGCTGACGACGGGTCTGGGGGCGCCCTCCGGCGCGGACGGATACGAGGACTATGTGCGCCGTCTGTTCGACGCCGGTGTCGCGGCGGTGGGTTTCGGCGTCGGCCTGACGCACGCGGAGCTGCCCGAGGAGCTGATCGCGGCGGCCGACCGGATCGGCCTTCCCCTCCTGGAGGTTCCGCTGCCCACCCCGTTCGCGGCGGTCACGAAGCGGGTCATGGACAGCCTGGCCGAGCAGCGGTACGACGCGCTCCTGCGCGCGTCGCGAGCGCAGCCCCGAATGACACGTGCCGTGGTGCAGGGCGGCGCTCGCGCGACCGTGCGCGAGCTGGCGGTGGCGACCGGTGCGACGGTCTTGTTGCTCGACCGTCGCGGGCGACTCCTCGAACATCACCCGGCCAAGGTCGACACCGGCACCGTCGCCCAGGTGTCCGATCTGATCGACTCGGTGTCCGAGGCGGCGTCGAGCATTGTCGCCCAGGCGCATTCGGGTCAGTCGATGACGGTGCAGCGAATCGGCCTGGGCAGCAGTCTCCATGGTTGCCTCGCGGTGGTCAGTACCAAGCCGCTCGGTTCGGTCGACCAGGTTCTGCTGGGCCACGCCACTTCGCTGCTGGCACTCGACTTCGAGAAGCCGGTGCGGTTGCGCGCCGCGCAGAACCAGCTGAACTCGCAGATCCTCGGGCTTCTGCTCTCGGAGGAGATCGATCTCGAGCCGGCCCGGGAACAACTCGCTCCGGCCGCGGACGACCGCGGTGCCATCCGCGCTCTCGTCGTGGACTGCGGGTCACCGGACGATGCGGTGGCGGTCGCGGCGTCGATCGAGTCGGCCGAGAACGCGGCGGGCCGGCCGCTCTTCCTGCGTCGGGCCGACGGGCGGGTGACGGTCCTGCTCCGCGGAACCGACGACGTGACGTTCGCGCGGACACTGCTCGCCGGTGCCGGGGAATCCGAGCGGCGTTCCGCCCGCATCGGTCTGAGCGGACCGCTGCCCGTCGAGCGCTTCGCCGAGGCGATCGACCAGGCGCAGTTGGCGGCGTCCGCGGCCGGAGCGGGAGCGGCGCCCCTCGAGTTCGCCGCGCTGACGGGCAGCGCGCTCCTGACCTTCGACGCGACCCGTCAGGTGTTGCGTTCGGTCGCCGAGACCACGATCGCACCGCTCGCCGAGCACGATCGTGATCACGGAACCGACCTGGTCGCCTCGCTCCGTGCGTTCCTCGAGGCGAACGGGCACTGGGAGTCGGCCGCGAACGCCCTTGGCGTGCACCGGCACACGCTCCGTAGCCGGATCGCGAAGATCGAATCCCTGCTCGACTGCAGACTCGGCGTCGCTCGGGTACGTGCGGAACTGCTGCTGGCGATCATCGCCTCCCAGGCGTAGCGCCCGGGGTTCCGGGCGCCACGCCTGGCGGGTTTCCCGTCGACCTACTTCGCGAGCGCGGCGAGGGCGGTGGCCAGTTCCGCACTGATCGTGCCGGCACGTGCCAGGTCGATGTCGCCGTCCGCCTGGGCGTCGACGACGATCCGGTGCAGCCGGGCGAGTGCGGGCTCGTGGCGTGCGCGCCACCGTGCCGGCCGATGCTCGGGGGAGTCGTCGTCCGGGCCGTGCGTCACGACGCGGCCGGCCAGCACGTGCAGTCGTCCCGAGATCTCGTCCCGCAGCGCCGCCGCCGCGAGCGTGTCCCAGTACGACCGGCGCGGCCAGTGCTCCAACCGATCGACGACGCGGAACAAGCCCAGGTCGTCGCCGAGCGTCAGGTAGGCGTCGGCCACCCTGTCGATCGGAACCCCCAGCGCGAGGGAACTGTCCGCGAACGGAAGCGCCTCGGCGAACAGCGGCAGGGAAGTCCCCGCGATCGTGCCGTCGGTGACGCTCGTGGTCGGGTACTTCTCGAGCAGGTGCCGAACCGCGTCGCGGTAACGCTGCACCTCCGCCTGCGGGTCGAGCGGCACCGGCCGGTGCCGCAACAGCCACGAGCAGGCGCGCTCGATGAGGGCCTGCACCGCGTGCAGCGGCCCCCACGAGTCGCGGTCCGCGGGGTCGACGACGGCAACCGCCCGATTCCACATCGCGTCCACGTCGAACAGTTCGGCCACCACCGCATACGCCAGCGCGACCTGTGGAGTACTCACCCCGAGTCGTTCCTCGAGCCGGTAGATCAGCCCCGGCCCGACATGGTTGATCAGCTGGTCCGCGATCTGGGTGGCAATGATCTCGCGGCGCAACCGGTGGGCGCGGATGTGGTCCGGAATCAGGTTGCAGAACGACGGCGGGAAGTAGTCGACCAGAAGGTGCGCGAAGATCGGCTCGTCCGGGACGTCGGAGCCGAGCAGGTCGTCGCGCACCACGTTCTTCGAATGTGCCAGCAGCGTGGCAATTTCGGGCCGAGTCAATCCCAGGCCGGCCTCGGTGCGCAGACGGAGTTCCTGCTTGCTCGGCAGGACCGCGCGACTGCGGTCCAGTCCGCCGACCGTCTCGAGATTGACGATCAGGCGCTCGTGCCGGCCGAGCAACGACACCGCCTGCGACTCGGCAATGCTGATCGCCAATGTCTGGCTCGCGCAGTCGTCGAGGACGGCGTCGGCGACATCGTCGGTGCATGCCGCCAACAGCGCGTTGCGCTCGTTCCGGCTCAGCTCGCCCGCCCCGACAGCGCCGTCCAGGGCGATCTTGAGGTTCACTTCGCGGTCCGACGTGGCCACCCCGGCGGCATTGTCGATGAAGTCCGCGTTGATCCGTCCGCCGCGCACGGCGAACTCGATCCGGGCGCGCTGGGTGAAGCCCAGGTTGCCGCCCTCGCCCACCACGCGGCATCGCATGTCGGCGGCATCGACGCGGACGGCGTCGTTCGCGGGGTCGGCTGCATCCGTGTCGGTTTCGGTCGAGGCCTTGACGTACGTCCCGACCCCGCCGTTCCACAGCAGATCCACCGGGGAGAGGAGGATTGCGCGGATCAGTTCGTTCGGTGGGACCGCCTCGGCGTCGATGCCGAGGCGGGCGCGGACGGCGGGCGACAGTGGCACCTGCTTGGCGGACCGTGGCCAGACACCGCCGCCCTCGGAGATGGCGTCGCGTGGGTAGTCGTCCCAACTCGACCCGGGTGTCTCGAACAGGACGCGTCGCCGCTCGAACGAGGTGTCCGGATCGGGATCGGGATCCAAGAAGATGTGCCGATGGTCGAATGCCGCGACGAGTCCGATGGCGCGGGAGAGCATCATCCCGTTGCCGAACACGTCGCCGGACATGTCGCCGATGCCCACGACGCTGACCGGATCGGACTGGACGTCCACGCCCAGTTCGGCGAAGTGCCTGCGCACCGACAGCCAGGCACCCCGGGCGGTGATGCCCATCGCCTTGTGGTCGTACCCCTGGGAGCCGCCGGAGGCGAACGCATCGCCCAGCCAGTAGCCGTACTCGGCGGCAACCGAATTCGCGACGTCCGAGAACCGTGCCGTGCCCTTGTCGGCCGCGACCACCAGGTAGGCGTCGGCGTCGTCGTAGACGACCGTGTCGGTGGGTGGGACGACGCGACCGTCGACCAGGTTGTCCGTCACGTCCAGCAGTCCGCGGATGAACGCGGAGTAGCCGTCGGCGGGGGCGACATCGCCGAGGAGCACGTACGAGCCCTTTGCTCCGGTCGGAACGATCGGCGAGTTCTTCACGGTCTGGGTGGTCATCAACCCCAGCACCTCGGTGCGGTAGCTCTCGGGCCGATCCGACCAGCGCAACCCGCCGCGCGCGACCGCGCCCGCTCGGACGTGGACGCCCTCCACACCGCCTCCGCGAACGAAGATCTCGCGGTGGGGAACGATCGGGCCGGGCTGCGCCAGCATCGACGGGTCGAGCTTGAACGACGCGTGGTCCTTCACCTGTCCGTCCGTGGTGCGCTGGTACCAGTTGGTGCGCAGCACGGCGGCCACGAAGCCCGTCAGCGCGCGCAGGATCCGATCCTCGTCGAGGGTCGCCGCATCCTCGACGAGCGTGCCCAGTCGAGCCTCCAACTCGGTGATCGTGCGGTCGTGATCGTCGAGCGCCGGGTCGAAGCGGGCGTGGAACAGCGCCACCACACTGTTCGTGAAGGTGTTGTGGCGCAGCAGGGTATCGACGACGAAGGCGTCCGAGAACCCGAGCCCCACCTGCTGCAGGTAGCGGACCATGCAGCGGACCAGGACGACGTCGCGCCAGCCGAGGCCGGCGACCGGGGTGAGCATGCAGAACCGATCGATCTCGAGGCCTTCAGCGGTGACGGTCTCGAACGCGTCGACGAGCAGCGTGGTGGCATGGTCCGTCCAGCCCCGCGCGGGCGGGCTGAAGCGGAATCGATCTGCGGTCGCGGCATCCCCCGACGATCGGGGCGCGGGGACCGGTTCGTGTTCTTCGATGCGCAGGCCGAAGCATTCGAAGTCCCGCGCGACATCGGCCAGCGGCGGTCGGGTGCCCGGCCACACCACGACCGCGTCCATCGCGGCGGCACCGTGGTCGCCGCGGGAGCCGAACTCCATTCGGGGTCGAGGCCGGAAGTCGGCATCGTCGGTGGTCGAGGGGAGCGTCATCGATCCCTTGCTGTTGGTCATCAAACACCTTCGCTGGGCGGCTGTTGGATTCGTCGGATCCGACCGGTCTGAGTGTTCCTTGCCCACTGGGTGTTTCGACTGGACACTTCGGCGCATCCGCCGTGGCGGAAGTGCCGAAATGCACATTGGGCTCGCCCTCCGATCGCGGCTATGCCGGTCGTGGCGGCCGGTCCCGCCGCGTCGGTGTCCCATTTCGTTCCGGGCCGTGTAGAGTCCGCCTCGTCGTCGCGAGACGGAGCCCTTCGGAATGCTTGCACGTGTCGCCTGGGAAGCGGTTCAGACATGGGAGAGGTGCCGCCCCCGCGTCGGGGGAGACGCGAGGGGCGGCGATGCCGAGCCCGCGAAGGGGATCAAGGGTCGGCACAAATATGGACGGCCCTAGTGGGCCGCGCGGTGATGGAATTCGAGCTCGGCAACTACTGCACCGTGCCGGCAGTTTTCGGGACAGCTCAGGCGGGGACGTCGCCGAGGATGGCTACTCGTTCCATGACGCGGCGGTGCGGGAAGTAGTCGCTGGCGGCGTAGTGCTGCGTGGCACGGTTGTCCCAGAACGCGATCGAGTTCGGCTGCCACCGGAATCGACACTGGAAGTCCGGAACCTTGGCCTGGTCGACGAGCTGCCGGAGCAGTGCTGCACCCTCGACCGGGTCGATGTCCGGGATGTGGGTGGTGAACAGGCTGTTGACGAACAGCGTCTTGCGCCCGGTCTCCGGGTGGGTGCGGACGATCGGATGCTCGACCGGCGGGAACATCTCCTGCATCTGCTCGAGCTTCTCGGGACTCATCGCGCGACCGAACGATGGCACGAAGTCATGGACCGCGACCTTCCCCTCGATCCTCTCCTTGATCGCGTCGGGGAGGCAGTCGTAGGCGTTGCCCATGTCGGCCCACAGCGTGTCACCGCCGGCGGGTGGAACTTCGAGTGCGCGCAGGACCGATCCGAGCGGCGGACGCTTCTGCCACGTCACATCGATGTGCCAGATGTTCTCGGTTCCGGGGTTGTCCTCGCCGCGCTCGAAGTGGACCACCTCGGGCACCTCGCCCTGGGGCAGCAGCGGATGGATCTCGAGTTCGCCCCAGTGCCGGGCGAAGTCGCGGTGTTGAGCACCGGTGATCTGCTGGTCCCGGAAGAACACGACCTTCCATTCGAGCAGCGCGCGGCGTAGCTCGTCGATGACCTCGGCGCTCGGATCGCGCAGATCGACGCCGTGGATCTCGACGCCGATGTAGGGGGTTACCGGGCGCAGCTCGAACTGCGTGTACGGACGGGACTCGAATCCGTCAGCGCACCTGCGCATTCCGCGAGGCCCGAACTCGATCGAATGCCCACCGATCTCTACTGTTTGACTGCGGGAAAGCAGCATGGGAAGACTCCTGCCATTTGGGATTTCGTTCTGAACGTGTCGCTGCGGGGCGGTGCCTGTTCGTTCCACTCGGAGGGATATCCGAGCGCGGCCAGCCTGCGACCGCGGCGGTCGGGTGCCGACTTGGATGGATGTGATGACTGAATTGCTCAGCAGTGATTCATGTTTCGTATGACGAATCTCCATTCCAGGGTTGACTAGGCGCGGAGGACAGCGCTTGTGAGACCTGTTTCGCTGCATCGACGACGAGCGGAGCAACGCGCTCCAGCCACACTGTGCGGGCGTCGCCACACAGTGAGATGCCTGCGATCGGACCGGACTGTCCTCGGACCGCTGCGCCGACGCATGCGACGCCGCGAACGGACTCACCGTGGTCGAATGCGAGGCCACGACGCTGGCGGATGCGGTGGAGTTCCTGATGCAGCGTCGAGATGTCGGTGATCGTCTGTTCGGTGCGTCGACCCAATCGACCGTTGTAGAGGTTGTCGACCCGCTCGGGGTCGAGCCACGCGAGCATGGATTTGCCGCCCGCAGTGGAGTGCGCCGGGCGACGTCCGCCGACCATCGACGGCAGGGTCGTTGCGAATCGTCCACCGATCTTGTCGAGATAGACGCTCTCGCTCCCGCTGAGAACCGTGAGGTGGACTACCATGCCTGTCTGCAGGTGCAGCTCGTGCAGCAAAGGGGCTGCTGCGGTGCGGATCTCGTCGTGACTGGCTTCGCCGCTGCCCAGGCCGAGTGCGCGTCGGCCCAGGCAGTACCCAGATCGGGTGTGCTCAACCCAGTTCAGTTGCATGAGCTGATCGAGGATACGGTGCACGGTCGAGCGGGGCAGCTGCGCTCGGCGTGCAACTTCCTCCACGGTGAGCCGCGAGTCACCGTCGTCGAAGGCGTCCAGGATCAAAGTGATCCGTCCGACCATCGACGGTGGCGGTTCGTGGCTCGGGGCCGGGGAAGCGATCAATCCGACAGGGTGTACTGCTGTCATCAACATCTCCAACCAGAATCAGCGCTTCCGACCCGCTGGTTTCGCCGCGCACCGATCTGCGGGCGAGTAGTTGCCAGGTCTCTGCAGGTGACGATCGAAGAGGACGTCCCGAGACGGGTTATCGCAGGTCCTACCTCGTCGCGGAGTACTACGACTTCTTGAATGCCTTGTCGAAGAGGATGATTCCGTCGACGGTCGGGTTGGCCCGGTACACGTTGTCGGACCACGCGACGTAGTTGGTTCCGGCGCCCCACGCGAGGAGCGGCTGGTCGGTGTTGACGAGCTCCTGGATGTCGACGATCGCAGCGCGCTTGGCGGTGTCGTCCGGCGCCGAGAGCACCTTGCTGAGCAACTCGTCCATCTGCGGGCTCTTGTAGCCCAGGATGTTGTTCGCCGAGGTGCTGGACAGCGAGCTGAACAGCCGGATCTCGGGCGCAACGTCCGAGATGCTGGAAGCGCCGTAGCTCATGTCGTAGTTGCGGTCGATGTAGAGCCGCTTGACCATGTCCGTGATGCTGCTGGTGGTCTCGAGCGAGACGTCGAAGCCGATGGCGTTCATCTGGGCCTGGACGGCGAGCGCCAGCTGCTGCGCGTCGGGGTCGTTGACGCCGACGTAGGTGATCTTGCCGTTGTAGCCGTCGGCCTTGGCCTGATCGAGCAGTTCCTTGGCCTTGGCGGCGTCGGGGGTGATGCCGGTGGTGCCGCCGAACCACTCGGACCAGGGCTGGAAGATGTCGGTGCCGGGCATGCCCTCGCCGCGATGCACGCGCTGGTTCAGCACCTCGGGATCGACCGCGTAGGCGATCGCCTGGCGGACACGGGGATCGGCGGCCGGGCGACCGGGTGCCTCGTTGAGCTGGCCGACCATCGACATGCTCGTGGTTTCGATGTAGCCGGGGAACTCTGCCTTGGCGGTGTTCACGGTCTCGGCGTTGCGGAGGTAGATCATGTCGATGCCGTTGGTCTTCAAGGCATCGATCTTGGGCTGTTCGCCGGCGATGGCGACGAACTTCAGTCCGTCGAGGTTCGGGGCGCCGCCCCAGTAGTCGGGGCGAGCCTTCAGCTGGAGTTCCTGCTGCGGCTGCAGGCTGGTCACCGTGAACGGGCCGGCTCCGATCGGGGTGAACTTGTCACCCTGCTGGGAGGCCGGCGCGACGATCATGCCGTGCCCGTAGGCCAGCATGGCGGGGAACGTCCGCCACGGTTGCTTCAGGGTGAAGACGACCGTGGAGGGATCCTGGGCGACCGTGCTCTGGACCATCTGGGTGTAGAGCTGTGAGTTGGCACCGCGACGCTGGTTGTACCGGTTGATGCTCGCCACCACGGCGTCCGCGTCGAGCGGGGAGCCGTCGCTGAACGTCACACCGTCCCGGAGTTTCAGGGTCCACGTCAGGTGATCGGCGCTCTCCTCGAACGACTTTGCCAGCTGCGGCTGGAAGCTTTGGGACTCGGTGTCGTAGCGCATCAGGACGTCGTAGACCGCCGCCAGCTCCGTGCCGCCAGTTGGTCCCGTGGGTTGCGTCACCGCCGGGTCCAGACTGGTGACTGGAGCGTACGACGCGAAGCTCAGCGTCCCGCCCTTGACCGGGGTGCCGCCGTCGCCCTGGTCACCGACAATGCCGTAGGCCGTCGTCGTTGTGCCCGACGACCCGTCCTCGCTGTCGCCTTCGGCACTGGCACAGCCGGCGAGGGCCACGGCGCCAACGGCAACCATCGCCAGCATCCGGCTGACTCTTCTCGAATACTTAATCATGAAGCAACCTCCGTAGTGTCGAACTGATGCCGCGATCGTGGGCCGGTCGCGTGTGGAAGTGAGCACTTTGACGATGCGAGCCCGGCTGTGTCCTGATCGTCGAGTAGACAGATTTGCCGGGGACGCGGTACTTCGGTCAGACGTTGTGGCAAGCCACGAAATACTCGGGGGCGACCTCGCGCAGCAGTGGTTCCTCGGCGGCGCAGCGGTCGGTCGCCAGTGGGCAGCGGGTGCGGAATCGGCAACCGGACGGCGGGTCGAGTGGGGAGGGTAGGTCGCCCTCGATCTGCGGGGTCTCGTCCGCTTCCCCGCGGTGCACGTCGGGGTCGGGGATCGAGGCCAGCAGCAGCCGCGAATACGGGTGCCGGGCTTGGCGTTCCATGTCGTCGCTGGGCGCGATCTCGCACACCTTGCCCAGGTACATCACCATCACCCGGTCGCTGATGTTCTTGACCACCGCCATGTTGTGGGCGATGAAGATCATCGTGAGCTCGAACTCGGTCTTGGTCTGCTCGAGCAGGTTCAGGATCTGGGCCTGCACCGACACGTCGAGACTCGAGACGGGTTCGTCGCAGATGAGGACCTTCGGCTTGAGCATCATCGCCCGCGCGATGCAGACTCGCTGACACTGGCCGCCGGAGAGCTCTCCCGGCAGCCGCTCCCACACCATGTCCGGGTCCAGGCCGACGGCCTGCAGCAACTCCCGCCCCATCTGATCGAGGCGTTCGGTGTTCCGCTGGCCCCACATGCGCGGGCCCTCGGTGACCAGGTGCTTGACCTTGCGTCGCGGATTGAGCGACGAGATCGGGTCCTGCATGATCATCTGCATCTGTGCCCGAATCTTCCGCAGCGCAGACGGACTCAACGTCGTCAGTTCGACACCGTCGATCGCCACGCTGCCCGACTTCGGCGCCGGCAACTGCAGCACGGCCCGCCCGGCGGTGGACTTGCCGCAGCCGGATTCACCGACGATGCCGAGGGTTTCACCGGGCAGCAGGTCGAAGCTGATGTCCGACACAGCATGCACCGTCTGGCCGCGCCCGGCCGGGAACTCGACGACGAGGTTCTCGACCGCGAGCACGGGCCCCTCGTCCCTGCGCAGGTGCGCAACTCCACTTCCGGCCATCAGATGCTCTCCACTTCCAGCTCACGATCATCGGCCCCCGCAGCGACCGGCATTCCGAGGTCGGCGACGCCGTCCAACGGGAAATGGCAGGCCACCTCGTGCGGGTGGCGAGCGCCGACGGTGTCCGCGGACGCCGTCAGGGTCGGCACGACCTCCCGGCACGTGGGCTGCGCATACTTGCAGCGGGACGCGAACGCACACCCCCGCGGTGGCTTCGTCATGTCCGGCAGACCACCGTCGATGGACTCGAGCCGGGTGTGCGGCGGCTGCTCGAGCCGCGGCACCGCCGCCAGCAGCGCCTCGGTATAGGGGTGGCGGGGGCTGGCGAACAGCTGCCGGGTCGGCGCGGTCTCCACGATCCGGCCCGCATACATCACGGCGACCCGATCGGTCTGTCCGGCAACGACTCCGAGGTCGTGGCTGACGAGGATGCCGGCCATGCCCATCTCGGTGCGCAGCGAGTCGAGGAGCTCGAGGATCTGCTTCTGCACCGTCACGTCCAGGGCGGTGGTGGGCTCGTCCGCGATGGTCAGCTTGGGATCGCACGCGAGTGCCATCGCGATCACCACCCGCTGACGCATACCACCGGACAGCTCGTGCGGGTACTGGTCGATCCGCCGCGTCGGCTCCGGGATGCGGACCTTGCGCAGTAGTTCGATCGCGCGTTCGCGGGCCGCGGTCTTGTCCAACCCCAGATGCGCGCGCAGCGATTCGGTGAGGTGGGTGCCGATCCGCTTGAACGGGTTCAGTGCCGACATCGGGTCCTGGAACACCATCGCGATGTCCTTGCCCCACACCTGCTGCTGCTCCTTGCGGGTCAGCGCCTGCATGTCCCGGCCCATGAACCGGATCTCCCCGGTCACCGTGGTGCCGCCACCGCCCGACACCAGACCCATGATCGTCTGTCCCAGAACCGATTTACCGGACCCGGACTCACCGACCAGACCCAGGGTTTCGCCGGCGTCGAGCTCGAGCGACACCTGCTCGACCGCGCGGAGTTGCCCCCGCTTGGTGCGGAACCTCGTGGACACGCCGTCCACCGTCAGGAGTGGATTGTTGCTGCTCACAGTTTCACCTCCCGGGTGCCGCCGGTGCGCTTCTGGGCCTTCTCGCCGACCATGTTGAACGAGAACACCGTCAGGAACAGGAACAGGCCGGGTACCAGCACGATGTACGGGTGCTGCTCGAAGACGTTGCCCTGGCCCTCGGAGATCATGTTTCCCCACGTCGGGGACGGCTGTTGGATACCCAGTCCGAGGAAGCTCAGCGACGCCTCCGCGACGATCATCACCGAGATCATCACCATGCCCAGCGATGCCAGTGGCAGCGCGACGTTGGGCGCGATCTCCCGCAGCATCACCCGCCACTTGGTGGCACCCATAGCCCGTGCGGCAAGGACGAATTCACGTTGCGAGAACACGAGCGTGTTGGCCCTGGCGATGCGGACCATACTGGGTATCGCCAGGATGGCCAGTGCGAGTGAAATGTTGCGGAGGTTCGGCTCGAGCACCGAGGCCAGCGCGATCAGCAGGATCAACGCGGGCACGGCGAGCAGCGAGTTGGTCAGCACGCCGATGACCCGATCGATCTTGCCGCCGAAGTAGCCGGCCAGGATGCCGATCGCGCCACCCACGATCATGCCGATCAGCACGGCCGCCACCGCCACGATCAGCGAGGACCGCGCACCGTAGATCGACCGCGCGAGCATGTCGAGACCGAAGTTGTTGGTGCCCAGCGGGTGCGACGAGAACAGGCTCGGCGACGCGTAGCTCTTCGCGCTGAGGGTTTTCGTGGTGTCCTCGTGCTCGGCCAGCGGCAGCAACGGCGCGAGGATCGCCGCCGCGATCAACACCGTCAACCACACACAGGACAGGATGAACGTCAGGTCGAAATCGGATCCGAACCGCGCCAACCCGATTCGCCGCACACCCATGTAGAGCGCGATCAGGCCGATCAGGAAGATCACGACCCGCGCCCCCATCACCAGCATCGGCGCCAGCCCGATACCGGCCGCGATCACACCCACCACGGTGAGGATCGCGCCCACGCGGTACAGGTTTCGACGCTCGGCCGCATCGGTGGGATCGACAATGGTCTCCGGATCCGACTCGTCCAGCACCCGGCCCGTGATGGCCGGCATCTCGATGTCGTCGGTAGTGGTCTCAGACATGGGCTCGTCGGCTCCTTGGGTCGAGGTATCCGTAGGAGATGTCGATGACACCGTTGGCGACGACGTAGATCACGGCGATCACCAGCACCGCACCCTGCACCATCGGCATGTCACCCTGCTGCGCCGCCCGCACGACCAACGAACCCATCCCCGGCAGCGAGAACAACGTCTCGACGATCACGGTGCTACCGATCATCGAACCGAGCACGATGCCCAGCATCGTGATCAACGAGAACGACGACGGCCGCAACGCATCACTGAACAGCAACCGCCCGTTCGACATGCCCTTCGCCTTCGCGACCAGGATGAAGTTCTCCTTCAGCGTCATCACCAGATCACTGCGCAGGATCCGCGTGAACATCGCCATCTCCAACAAACTGATCGCGATCGCCGGCAGGATCGCGTGATACAGGTTCTGCCCCAAGCTGTCCGAGATCCGCACCCACTGCGAACGCGGGAACCACCCCAGATAGTTGACCATCACCATGATCAGCAGCAGACCCGACAGAAAACTCGGGATCGACAGCACCGCGAACGTGCCCGCCCCGATCGTGCGATCGATCCAACCACCCTGGTGCCGAGCCGAGTACATCGCCAACGGCACCGCGACGACGATCGCGATGAACAAGCCCATCACCGCCAACTGCAGACTCACCGGAAGCGCCGCGCTGATGCTGTCGGTCACCGGCCCCTGCGGCGGAACCATCGAGTTACCCAGATCGCCGTGCAACGCACCCGACAACCAGTGCCAGTACCGCGTCAGGAAGGGATCGTCGAGCCCCATCTCGGCGCGCACCCGCGCATAATCCTCGGGCGCATGCCCCTCACCGAGTATCGCAACCGACGGATCGCCCGGAATGAACGATACGAGGGCGAAAGTGCCGAGACTGACGATGAAGAGCACGACGACCAGCTCGATCAACTTGTCGATCACTGTTCGCGTCATCGCATCATCGCCTCCTTCCTGTATTCGTGAGCGTCCCAATCGAGTTGCGACGAAGGGTGATCAAGGACGCTGAATCGGAAGCAGGCCAGCGATTTCCGAACAGCATGAGCGTGACGTCTTGTGCGTCAAGTCTGTTCCCGGTCAATGCCCATCAGGGCCACCTCATTTGGTCGGGCGCAAGTTTCAGGCCCTGCACCCGACCGTGCGGGTCAGCGTGCCGGGCGAGGTCCGACGATCGAGGCGCGTTCCATGACGCGGGTGTTGGGCCAGTAGTCACTGGCGGCGTAGTGCTGCACCGCGCGGTTGTCCCAGAACGCGATGGTGTCCGGCTCCCACTGAAGCCGCACCTGGTGCTCCGGGGCATCGGCCGCGCGGCACAGCTGGTCGATCAACGCCCGCGCCTCGTCGGTGTCCATGCCGTCGATGCCGTCGACGAACACACGGTTGACGTAGAGGTGCTTGCGGCCGGTGGCCGGGTGGGTGCACACGAGCGGGTGGCGTACGGCAGGGTGCTTGGCGCGCATGTCGGCGAGCTGTTCTTCGGAGAGCATGTGACCGAACGCGCGAGTGAAATCGTGGACCGCGTCGAGAGTCTCGATGTGCGCCTTGGTCTCGGGGTCGAGGCTGGCGTAGGCGGCGTACATGTCTGAGAACAGGGTGTCGCCGCCGAGTGGGGGAACTTCGATTGCGTGCAGAATCGCACCCATCGACGGATGTTCGCGCCAGGTGACGTCGTGGTGCCAGGCGTTCTCGAACCCAGCAACCTGCGCGGTCTTCTCGAACCGCACCAATTCAGGCTCGCTGGTGTTGGACGGAATGAAGGGGTGCACCTCCAGGTCGCCGAAGCGGCGCGCGAACGACACGTGCTGGGCTGGAGTAATCGGCTGGTTGCGGAAGAACAGCACCTTGTACTCGTGCAGCGCCTGCCGTAGTTCGGCGACTACCGGGTCGGGCAGGTGCGTTGTGAGGTCGACACCATCGATCTCCGCGCCGAGGGTAGCGCCGAGTTGGCGGGCCGAGAAGTGCTGCCAGCGCAGCCCGGCCAACCGGTCGCGTTCTGCAGCCAAATGCGTGAAGGGCCCGCTGATTACCGGGTAGCCGGGCAACTGCACCGCCTGTACGCCGATATCGGCAGTCGGATCCCTGTCGACCAGCACCTTTGCATCGGACATCACTTTCCTCCTAGCGCTCGGACGACCGCTGTAGTCGATCGACTACAGCGGAGCGTGGTGGTACTGTAGCCGTGTGACTACACCTTCGGCAAGGAGTGAAAATCGGGGCAGTGCTCCGGCGGGGCGCGACGCTGTCGTGGCGGCAGTCCTCGGCAGTGCGGCGGAGCTCTTCGCTGAACGGGGGCCGACCGCAACCTCGATCCGCGATATAGCCGAGCGTGCCGGCGTCAACCACGGACTCGTGTTTCGCCACTTCGGCGCGAAGGAGAACCTGGTCGGTGCCGTGCTGGACCATCTGGGGATCGCGTCGGCGGACACTGGAGTGCTGACTCGGCAGTCGATTCACGATCCGCAGTTGCGGCTGCACTGGATGGTGCTGGCCAGATGTATTCTCGACGGGTATCCGGTAGGGCAGCTGCAGGAGCGATTTCCAGTGATGTCGCAGCTATTGGATATCGCTCGGGAGCATCACGACGACGACCGTGCTGCAGAGCTGGCGGTGGCGCATCTGGCTGCGTTCGAACTCGGCTGGCAGCTGTTCGGGCCATTCCTGCGAACCGCCTCTGGGCTGCAGGACATCTCGGATGCCGATCTGCATCGAGACATCGACCGGGAATCCCGTCGCATCCTGAATCTCGACTAGCCGTACATACGCGCGGCTTTCGGGCCCCGAGTGCACCTGTCGCACCGGAGACGACGGACGGTGGCCTCCACTGCATCGACCGACCCCTTCCCGACACCAGCGGAGGCCGATACACATGAAAGATCCGGTCGTGCAACCTATTCCGAGTGGGGAAGCAACCAGCGTCGGGTTGTGGATCCGGTACTCGGTCGCAGGCGGGCTGGTGGGCCTGGCGTGGGGCTCGCAGACAGGGCCGCTGTGGGAACATGCTGTTCGGATGGCGGTTCTGTTGCTGGTCGGGCCCGCCGTGGTGCACCTGATCAGAAACCGAGTGAGCACTCGTGGACGCCATGTGAAGCCCAGGTTGTCCATGCCGCGCTTGGCGCTCGCGAAAGCGATTCTGGTCGCGCTGGCGATCGTGCAGACGCTGCTGCTCGAAACGACCGTGCCTGGCACCCGCTACCTGATCGGAGTCGAGATCGCACTCGCGATCGCGATCGCAGGCCCGGCGCTGCACCGACGGATGCTCGTCGGTCCGCCTGCCGCACCGGTCGACACTGCAGACAGTTCACGCCGGTCGAACACGGACAAATCTCGCTGACAAGGGAACTCAGGCGACCTATCGCTTATCGTGCGATTCGCACAGTCAGCCCTCGAATGGGGTGAGGTCGTGTCGAGCGGATGCGGACTGCTGGACATCACGACGAGCCGCATACGGATGTACTGGTATCGCGTCGAGGACCGACGCCAATTCGGATGCCGCCTGGATGAATTCGTGGTCTGTCGACGCGGGCACGCTGAACCTCCGAACCTCGGAAGCTCGGTAGCCGCACTCCAGACCTCCGATCGGCGCTTGCGTTGGTGATGGCCGCGGTGAACCCGGCCCGTGCTCATTGCCGGAGCTGTACCTGGCTCCGCGAGCCGTCAGGCTGACCTGCGTCGGGCGTAGGGACGACGCGTGGTGTGCAACGCGGGTGTCGATCGAGCGGGGCGGCATCTCACTCAACGGGAAACGTAATTTCTGCGTCGTCAGGCCAACGAGCTATCAATGGGACGGCACGAGAGTAGGTGCCACACCACGCTATTCGGCAGGAGGAAATCGATGGGCTCTTCGAATGATGTTCTGGGCACCCTCAAGCTGGTGCAGCCGTTCCTCGGGATTGCGGCTGGGCTTGCGAGTGGTGCCGCCGCGCTGGTTGGACTCACCCTCGTGGTGGCGCCAATGGTCGCCGCTGGGTCCTGATATGTGTGGTCGGTTCCGCTGAAATGCGGAACCGGCCACGGACCGATGCGGTGACAGTGTGCGGGTGGCGACCCAAGGCTCGCTGTTCTGTTGGTCGGCTTCGGTTTCCTACGCTGGATGCGTGCGGAGGTGGCGATGCGTAAGGCAAGCAGTCTGCCGGTACCCGCGATCGCGGCAATGCCGGCGTGCATGATCGCCGGTGCCGGCATCACATTGCTCCTCCTGGAGGTGACTCGAGTCGTACGAGTGTGAGTTCGTCGACTGACACCCGTGCAGAATGCGGCCGGGAGTCGGGTCAGTGGTCGTGCGGACGGTCCGCCGCGGTGGTGTCGGCGCCGTCTCGGGCAGTGCGGTAGCGGCGAAACGGTTCGAGCGCCTCGTCGCCCAGGTGCGGACCCGAGACGGTGACGGCGGCGTCGCTGGAGCCGATCACGTCGGCGCAGCGGAGGGTGAAGCGCGGATGACCACCGATGACAGGGGTGAAATCGGGTTCCGCCGCGGCGAACACGACCCGAGTGATCCCGGCCCACACGATCGCGGCGCTGCACATGGGGCACGGCTCGCCGCTAGCGTAGATCGTCGCGTCGGCCAGATCGGCCGAGCGTCCGGCCTCGATCGCGGCAGTGATGGCCGCGAGTTCGGCATGAGCGGTGACCATCCCGGTGTCGGCGACCGCGTTGCGGCCCTCGGCGATCACCGAGCCGTCGGCGGTCGTGATCACCGCGCCGAACGGGCGATTGCCCCGGAGCCTGGCCTCGTCGGCGAGTGAGATCGCCTGCCGAAGAAAAGTTTCCGCGTTCCGGGCGGTGTCCGTCATGAGTCGGGGTCTCCTGTCTGTGCGGTTCCACCCAGGATGCCGAACGGCGGCGATAGCGTCCAAGACGCGTTTTCCATCGCGGCAATCGATGAGGCCTATTGTGAGTCGATGGAACTACGGCACATCCGGTACCTGCTCGCGGTGGCCGATCACGGGAACTTCACCCGCGCGGCCGAGTCGCTGCACATCTCGCAGCCGACGTTGTCGCAGCAGATCAAGCAACTCGAACGCGCACTGGGAGTGGAGTTGCTCGACCGCTCGGGTCGGACGGTCCGATTGACCGACGCCGGCGAGGCGTACGCGCACCACGCACGGCTGGCGCTGCGGGATCTCGATGCCGGCCGGCGCGCGGTGCACGACGTGCAGGACCTGTCGCGCGGGCACCTGCGGGTGGCGATGACCCCGACATTCACCGCGTACCTCGTGGGCCCGCTCGTCCACCGGTTCCGTTCCGCGCATCCGGACATCACGCTCACCGTTCGGGAGACCACCCAGGATCACATCGAGGCCGACCTGATCGCCGACCGCCTCGACCTCGGTATCGCCTTCGCCGGCACGCACGCCGCAGGAATCGACCACACCCCGCTGTTCACCGAGTCGCTCAGTCTGGTGGTCGGCGAGGGACACCCGTTGGCGGAGACTGCGGGTCCGCTGCCGGTCCGGCGACTCGCTCGCGAACCGCTGGGACTGCTCAGCGGAGACTTCGCGACACGGCTGTACATCGACAGCTACTTCACCGAAAGCGGCGTCGCGCCGCACATCGCGGTCGAGGCCAATTCGATCAGCGCGCTGCTCGAGTTCGCCCGCCGTGGGTCGCTCGCCACCGTTCTTCCCGACGCGATCGCACGCGTGCATTCCGACCTGCATCCGGTCCCGCTGGACCCGCCGCTGCCCGGTCGGACCGTGGAACTGCTGCGGCGCAACACCGCGTACCACTCGGCCGCGGCGCGGGCGTTCGCCGCAGTCCTCAACGAGGTCGCGCAGGAGCACTGACCCTCGTCATTGCTGGGACCAATAGTGATCATGCAATACAAGTATTGGACGCTATAGCTGCTGGTCGTGCACCCTGGATTTCGTCAGGCCAACGAGGCTGACACGCATCGAAGGGAGCGATTCATGCAGGACCTCGACGCGGGCATTGTGCACTTCCACGACACCGTGTTCCCGGCGAAGGCGGGTCTGTTCGCTCGTCTGGCGACGACGCACACCCCCGGCACGCTGTTCATCGGTTGCTCCGACGCGCGAGTGGTGCCCGAGCTGATCACCAGCTGCGAACCGGGCGAGCTGTTCGTCATCCGCACGGCCGGCAACCTGGTTCCCGCCTACACCGCGGACGGCGACGGCGTGGCGGCAAGCATCGAGTACGCGGTCGCGGTACTGGGTGTGCGCCGCATCGTGGTGTGCGGGCACTCGGGCTGCGGGGCGATGACCGCGCTGGCCGAGCGGCACGACCTGAGCGCGATGCCCACAATCGCCGACTGGCTTCGCCACGCCGACGCCGCCGTGGCCCGGTCCGCCGGACCCTCGGGCTCCGTTTCGACACCGGCCCTGGTTCGGGCGAACGTCGTTGCGCAGCAGGCCAACCTGGCGACGCATCCGGCGGTGGCCCGTGCGATGGCGGCCGGCGAGATCACCGTCGAGGGCTGGGTGTTCGACATCGCAACCGGCACGGTCTCGGTGCTCGACGCCTCCGGATCCGACCGAACCGTCGCGGCCTGAATCACTTACGCCCCCAACCTCATGCCGCTGTGGACACGGCGGCGACACGAAAGGAATCACGCATCATGGTGCACGCACAGTTCGATCCCACCGCCCGTCAGGCCCTCGCGGCTGCCGCCGTCGAGGCCAAGACGGCGAAGGACCTCACCTGGCAGGAGATTGCCGACGCGGCCGGTTACGCGCCCGCGTTCGTGACCGCTGCGGTACTCGGTCAGCATGCGCTTCCGGAGCAGGCCGCCACCGCCGTGGCCGACCTGCTCGGACTCGGTGACGACGCGGCGAAACTGCTGCAGACCATTCCGACTCGCGGATCGATCCCGGGTGGGGTCCCGACGGATCCGACGATCTACCGCTTCTACGAAATGCTGCAGGTGTACGGGACCACGCTCAAGGCGCTCGTGCACGAGCAGTTCGGCGACGGCATCATCAGCGCCATCAATTTCAAGCTCGACGTGAAGAAGGTTGCCGACCCCGAGGGCGGCGAGCGCGCGGTGATCACGCTGGACGGCAAGTACCTGCCCACCAAGCCGTTCTGACCGCACAGTCAATTATCGAGGAATGTAATGGATTTCGCACAACACACCATCGAGCTCGCCCGTCGCAACGTCGAGGAGGGCGGGCGACCCTTCGCCACCGTGATCGTCAAGGACGGCGAGATTCTGGCCGAGAGTCCGAACCTGGTTGCCCAGACGAACGACCCCACGGCGCACGCCGAGATCCTCGCGATCCGCGAGGCCTGCACCAAGCTCGGCACCGAGCACCTGAGCGGGGCCACGATCTACATCCTGGCCTTGCCCTGCCCGATGTGTCTGGGTGCGCTCTACTACTGCTCGCCGGACGAGGTTGTCTTCCTGACCACCCGTGAGGCCTACGAGCCGCACTACGTCGACGACCGAAAGTACTTCGAGCTGAACACCTTCTACGACGAGTTCGCCAAGCCCTGGGATCGGCGCCGCCTGCCCATGCGGCACGAGTACCGCGACAACGCGATCGACGTCTACCGCCGGTGGCAGGAACGCAACAACGGCGAGCGGCGGGTCGCCGGCGCACCCACCGCCCACTGAGGCGCAGCCCGGCGCCGTCTCGTTCGACGCGAGCGTCGCGGTTCTGCAGGCGTCGGAAGTGAACACCGGCCCCCAATTAACAAGCATGCATGCTTGCTTTATTTGGGGGCCGGTGACATGCTGGGCCCCGTCTCGAGTGATGCGCATCACGTTTGGGGGCGGCGTCCGCGGACGCCGCCCGGTCCGTTGCTGCAGAAGGAGGGTCATGCCCATGAAGGCCGATCTGTCCGGGGTCGATTCGCTGGAGTTCAACCTGGCGACGCGCGTGAGTGTCGGGGATGTGCTGACCCGGGTCGCGCGGTCGTTCGGCGATCGGGAAGCGATCGTCGACCGTGGCACGTCGATCACGTACGGTCGGCTCGACCGGGCAGCGGAATCGCTGGCCCGAGCCTTCCTCGACGAGGGAATCGAGCGGCAACGGCCGGTCGCGATGCTGATGGTCGACGGATGGCGGCTACTGGCCACGTATTTCGCGTGCGCCAAATCTGCACTGGTCGCGATGCCGGTGAACATCGCACTCACGGCCGAAGACATCGAGTGGATTCTGCGTGACGCCGGCGCCGCGGTAGTCGTCGCCGATGCGCCGTTCGTGCCGCTGCTCGAGTCGGTTCTGCCGCGGCTGGATTCGGTCGAGATGGTCGTGACTGTCGACGCCGAGACGGGTGAGATCGCGGGGCGTGCGGTGGAATCCTGGGCCGCGCTCGCCGAGCGCACGACCGCCGGGCGGGTGGAAGTGGCCCTCGACGACCGGGACATCGTGCAGTGCCTGTACACGTCGGGCACCACGGCGAACCCGAAAGGTGTGGTCACGAGCCATGTCTCGGTCCTGATCGCCGGCATGGCGAACGCGCTGATGCAGGGTTCGTCGTGGGGTAGCCGTCCCGCGACGCTGCTCAACGTGTTACCGCTGTTCCACACGACCGGACTCAACGCCCTCGTCCTCCCGACCCTCATCGCCGGCGGCCGGGTGGTATTGCCCGGGCGCTTCGATCCTGTCGAGATGCTCGACGCGGTCGAACGTCACGGGGTCACCCACGCGATGCTGCTGCCGATCATGTGGAAAGCGCTCGTCGACGTCAACGACCGTGCGCCGCGAGACCTCGGATCGGTCCGACTGTGCATCTACGCGATGGCGCAGATGCCTCAGGACGTTCTGAACCGAGTCGACGCCGCGTTCCCCAACGCCGCAGTGGTTCTCGGGTCCGGGCAGACCGAGGTGGTGCCCGCAACGGTGCTGCAGTGGCCCGAACACCGGCACACGAAGCCCGCCTCTTGGGGCCCGCCGGTCCCCACCGTCGAGGTCGCCATCATGGATCCGGAGGGCACCCTCGTGCCGCCGGGGGAGACGGGGGAGATCGTCTACCGGGGCCCGCACGTGTGCGGCGGCTACTGGAACAACCCCGACGCCAACGCGAAGGCCTTCGCCCACGGGTGGTTCCACAGCGGGGACATCGGCCACATCGACGACGAAGGGGTCGTATGGTTCACCGACCGACTCAAGGACATCATCAAGTCCGGCGGCGAGAACGTCTCCTCGATCGAGGTCGAGCGTGTGGTGGCCAATGTCCCGGGGGTCCTCGAGTGCTCGGCGATCGGAGTCCCGGACGAGCGGTGGGGTGAGGCCGTGTGCGTCGCGGTCGTGCCGGCACCGAATGCGGAGGACGGGCTCGAGGACCGGATCATCGAACACGCCCGCGCGAACCTGGCGGGCTTCCGGGTTCCGAAGCGCGTGGTTCTCGTCGATGCGCTCCCCAAGACCGCGACCGGAAAGACCCGCAAGCACGAACTGCGGTCCGCGGTGCAGCCCCGGGTGTGACGTCAGAGCGCGACGAATCGAACCTCGGTGCCCGGCTGCAGCAGCGCCGGCGGATCACGGTCGACGTCCCACATGCGCTCGGTGGTGGAGCCGATCAGCTGCCAGCCGCCGGGTGAGCGGCGCGGGTAGATCCCCGAGAACTCGCCCGCCAACCCGACGGCGCCGGCGGGAACGCTCGTGCGCGGCGACGACCGGCGGGGGACGTGCAGGCCGGTGTCGCCGCCGACGAGGTACCCGAAGCCGGGGCTGAAACCGACGAAGGCGACGGTCCACGTCCGGCCGGTGTGGGCCGCGACGACACCCTCGACGCCGAGTCCGGTGATCTCGCCGACCTCGGCCAGGTCCGGACCGTCGTAGCGGACCGGTATTTCGACCGGCTCGCTGCCGGACAACTCGTCGACGGTGAGCGGTGCAGTCGACCGCACCCATGCGGCGACACTGTCGGGGCGGGCTCCGCGGAACCGCACGAGGACCGTGCGGGCAGCGGGTACCAGGTCGGTGACAGCGGGGTGCCGCTCGGCGGCGAGACCGCGATAGTGGGCGAGTGTGTCTGCGAGCCCGTCGAATTCGACGAGCAGTGCTCGGTCGCCCATGTCGAGGATGCGCATCACACGAACGGTTTCACGTGGATCTGCTCGTCGTCCAGAAGCTTGCGGATGGCCGTGGCCATCGCGACCGCTGCCGGGGTGTCGCCGTGCACGCAGACGGTCTCGGCCGGCACGGTGATCCGGGTGCCGTCGATCGCATCGATCGTTCCGGTGGTGACCAGTTGCAGTACCCGCGCCGCGACGGTGCCGGGGTCGTGCACGAGGGCGCCCGGTCGGGTGCGCGGGACCAGTGTGCCCTCGGGCGTGTAGCCGCGGTCGGCGAACGCCTCGGGGACGGTGCGCAGTCCGGCCGCGGCGGCCTCTTCGAGGAAGACCGATCCGGGGAGCCCGAGCACCGGCAGCGTCGGGTTCACCGCACGCACCGCCGCCACCACGGCGCGCGCCTGGTCGCGGTGGTGCACGATCGCGTTGTACAGCGCGCCGTGCGGTTTGACGTACGTGACGGACGAACCGGCGGTGCGCGCGAGCGCGTCGAGTGCGCCGATCTGATAGATGACGTCCGCGGTCAGATCGTCCGCGGCGACGTCGATGAAGCGGCGTCCGAACCCGGCGAGGTCGCGGTAGCCGACCTGCGCGCCGATCCGCACGCCGCGCGCGGCCGCGTCACGGCAGGTGCGCAGCAGCGTGGCCGGGTCCCCGGCGTGGAACCCGGCCGCGACGTTCGCACTGGTGACGAGGTCGAGCATCGCCGCGTCGTCGCCGAGGGTCCACGCGCCGAAGCTCTCGCCGAGGTCGCTGTTGAGATCGATCACCGCCACGGGGTCGATCCTAGGCCGCGGTCAGGCGTGGATGTGTTCGCCGGCGGGAACGAAGATGCGGCCGGCGGACCGCCGCCGCGCCGTCCCGATCACGCGGCACACCAGGTAGATCACGAACGAGATCGTGGTGACGAACGTCGACACCGGGACGCCCGGCGCGAGGGAGAGCAGGATGCCGCCGACGGCGGCGACCTCCGCGAACACGATCGCCAGCACCGTCGCCCGCAGCGGGCTCGCGGTGACCTGTGCGGCCGCGGCGGCCGGAGTGATCAGCAGCGCCATCACGAGCAGCGCGCCGACGATCTGGACGCCCATCGCGGCGGTGATGCCGACCAGGACCGCGAACACGATCGACAGGCCCCGTACCGGCACACCGCGGGCCGCGGCCACCTCGGGATCGGTGCTCGCGAACAGCAACGGCCGGTAGATCATGGCCAGGGTGCCGAGCACCACGACAGCGCACAGCAGCAGCAGCGCCAGGCCGGCGTTGCCGGGCGCCACGATCTGACCCACCAGCAGCGAGAAACTGGTGCCCGCGCGGCCGTCGTACGCCCACAGGAACAGCACCGACAGGCCCAGACCGAACGCCATGATCACGCCGATCACCGAATCGCGTTCGCGTGCTTTGGTTCCCAGCAGGCCGAACAGCACCGCCGCGACGACGGATCCGACGACGGCACCGACGCCGACACCGACGCCGATCAGCAGCGCCGCCGACGCGCCGGTCAGCGACAGCTCCGACGTTCCGTGGACCGAGAACGACATCTGCCGGCTCACGATCAGCGGGCCGATCACGCCGGCGAGCAATCCGAGGATCGCGCCGGCGATCAGGGCCTGCTGGACGAAGTCGTACCGCAGCAGATCGGCGGTCGCGGAGAGGTCGAACAGGTGCGACATCGCGTCGGTGAACTTGTTGCTCATACGTGGTCCTCGGTGTGGTGGACGCCCTCGCCGGGGCGTGGGCCGCCGCCGCTGCCGAGCGCGTCGATGGCATCGCCGGTGCCGACGACGACGAGCCGGCCGCGCACGTGCAGCACCTCGACGTCGGTGCGGTACAGCTCGGACAGCACCTCGGAGGTCATGACCTCCTCGGGCGTGCCGATCTTGAACTGGCCGTCCACGAGGTACAGCACGCGGTCGACGAGCGGGAGGATCGGGTTGATCTCGTGGGTCACGAACAGCACCGCGGTGTCGTGCTCGCGGCGGCGCCGATCGATCAGCTCCGAGACCCGGTGCTGGTTCGCGAGGTCGAGGCTGAGCAGCGGTTCGTCGCACAGCAGCACCTTGGGGTCGCCGACAAGCGCCTGCGCGATCCGCAGCCGCTGCTGCTCGCCGCCGGACATCGACCCGATCGGCGCGTCGGCGTAGGCCTGCGCGCCCACCTGGGCGATGGCGGAATCGACGATCGCGCGTCTCTTGGCGCGACCCCGCAGCCCGGTGCCCCAGTGGTGTCCGTCGACGCCGAGGCCGACGAGGTCGCGTCCGCGCAGCGGCAGGCCGTCGTCGAGCGACTTCTGCTGCGGCACGTACCCGACGTGCGCGTTCCCGGCCTTGGCGGGCGTGCCGGCGATCCGGACGGTGCCCGACGTCGGCGCGAGCTGCCCGAGCAGCACCTTGAGCAGCGACGTCTTGCCCGACCCGTTGGGGCCGAGGACGGCGATGAACTCGCCCTGCCGCACGGCCAGGTTCAGGTTCGACCACAGGGTGCGGTCGCCGAAGGACAGGCTGGCGTCGACCAGGTCGATGGCCGGTGGGGCTCCCGCGGTGACGACGGTGGTCATGACGCCGAGTTCAGCGCGTCGGCGAGCGACTGCGCGGTCCGGGTCTGCCATTCGACGAAGTCCATTCCCTCGGGGAGGGTTTCGGTGACCTCGACGACCGGGATACCGGCGTCCTCGGCGGCCTTGCGGATGCTCCTGGTGACCTTGTCCTCGGTCTGTACGTTGTAGACAAGCGTCCGGACCTTCTTGTCCGTGAAGAGTTGTCGGGTCTCGGCGATCGACGCGGGCGACGGGTCGGTGCCGTTCTCGACGGCGTTGGTGAACGCCGGGGGTGTGAGGTCGTTCAGTGACGCGGCCTGGACGAGGTAGTGCGCGATCGGCTCGGTCTGCGCGACAGGGGCGTCGCGATGCGCCGACGCGATCGCGGCCGTCGTCTCCGACGCACCGCGCAGTTGGGTGCGGAAGGCCTCGGCGTTGCGGGTGTAGGTGTCGGCGCCCTCGGGGTCGAGCTTGCCGAGCTGCTCGGCGATGGCGTTGGCCGCGGCGTCGACGGTGGGCATGTCGTACCAGACGTGCTCGTTCACCGACCCGTGATCGTGGCCGTCGTGGTCGTGGGAGTCCGCGGTGTCGCCGGGTGCCCCGGTTCGCGTCTCGTACAGCTCGAACGCGTCGACGGTGGGCTTGGCGCGCAGTGCGGCCGAGGAGTCCAGGACGTCCTCGACGAACTGGTCGTAGCCGCCGCCGTTGAGGATCACGAGCGACGCATCGGTGATCTTCGCGGCGTCGGTGGGGCTGGCCTCGTACGAGTGCGGGTCGGCGGACGGCTCGGCGATGATCGATGTCACCTCGACGCGGTCGCCCGCCACGGCCTGGGCCACGCTGCCCCACACGTTGGTGGAGGCGACGACGCGGATCTGGCCGTCCGCATCGGGCGACCTACCGCATGCGGTCAGCGCCACGGCGGCGAGGGCAACCCCGATGGCCGCCGCGACCGAACGTAAAGCAGAGGACTCGCGGGACGTGCGCACAACTCTCTCCTGATCACGACTTCTATACAGATGGGCCGGATCGGCCCCTAAACGCTATTGGTAACCGTTTCCGTTTACACCTTAGCGGAAGTTTGCAGGTCGCGAACGCGCAGGTCTGGTCTGTTCCCGCCCAGGGGGCGTGCCAGTTCGCCCAGCGGCCCCCGAACCGCTACCGTCCCGTTATGCCAAGGTCTCGTCAGCCACGCCGCCAGGCCACTCTGGCGTCGCTCGCCGCCGAACTCAAGGTTTCGCGGACGACCGTCTCCAACGCCTACAACCGGCCCGACCAGCTGTCGGCCGAATTGCGCGAACGCGTGCTGCTCGCCGCCAAGCGACGCGGCTATCCCGGCCCCGACCCGGTGGCCCGATCGCTGCGCACCCGTCGCGCCGGCGCCGTCGGCCTGCTGCTGACCGAGGCGCTGAGCTACTCGTTCCGTGATCCGGCCGCGATGAGCTTTCTCGCCGGACTCGCCGAGTCGTGTGAGGCGGCGGGGCAGGGGCTGCTCCTCATCCCCGCCGGGCCCGGCCGGGACGAGGTCGAGGCGGCCGCGGTGGTCCAACAGGCCGGTGTCGACGGCTTCGTCGTGTACTCCGTCGCTGACGACGACCCCTACCTCGCCGCGGTGCGCGAGCGGCACCTGCCGACCGTGATCTGCGACCAGCCGCGCGGAATGCCGGGCGCGTCGCTCGTGGGTATCGACGACCGCGGCGCGATGCGCAAGGTCGCGGACTATCTGATCTCGCTGGGGCACAAGGAGATCGGCGTGCTGTGCATGCGGCTCGGTCGGGACCGCGCCGACGGTGTGGTCGAGGGCGAGCGCCTGCACGCACCGAACTTCCATGTCCAGCGCGAGCGCATCGCCGGCGTCCGGGATGCCATGGCGGATGCCAGCCTCGACCCGTCGTCGCTCACCGTCGTCGAACGCTACGAGCACACCGCGCAGGCCGGGCACGCCGCGGCGGCGCAGGCGCTCGCGGCCAATCCGCGCATCACCGCGCTCATGTGCACCACCGACGTTCTGGCACTCGGGGCCCTGGACTGGGCGCGGTGCGAGGGCGTCGACGTCCCGGGCCGACTGTCGATCACCGGCTTCGACGGCGTCGAGGAGGCGTTGCGCGAGGGCCTGACCACGGTGCGTCAGCCCCAGGAGGACAAGGGCCGCCGAGCCGGCGCGCTGCTGATGTCGGGCTCGGATTCCGGTGTCACGACCGTCGAGATGCTCGAGACCGAACTGGTGCGCGGCCACACCGCCGCCTCCCCGCCCGAGCCGTAGCACCGGGGCGGGGCCTCGCTTCCCGTCCTACCGCTTTGCGTCGGCGCTCAGCAGCTGCGCGCAGCGCAGCAGACCGAGGTGGCTGTAGGCCTGTGGGTGATTGCCCAGCGAGCGCTCGGCGACCGGGTCGTACTCCTCAGCCAGCAGACCGGTGGGGCCGGCGGCGCTCACCAGCTGCTTGAACAGTGCCTCGGCGTCGGATCGCTGACCGATCAACAGGTACGCCTCCACCAGCCAGGCGGCGCACAGGTGGAAGCCGCCCTCCGTGCCGGGCAGGCCGTCGTCGTGGTGGTACCGGTACACCGTCGACCCGCTGCGCAACTCGGCCTCCGTCGCGACGACCGTCGCGGCGAACCGCTCGTCCTTCGGATCGATCAACCCGGACAGCCCGATGTGCAGCGTCGCGGCGTCGAGATCGGTGCCGTCGTAGGCGGCCGTGTACGACTCGACGTCCGCGTTCCAGCCCTTCTCGGTCACCTCCTCGGCGATCTCGCTGCGCAGCGCTACCCACTCCGCCCCGGCCTCGCGGCCGAAGTTCTCGGCCAGGGTCAGCGCCCGGTCGATGGTGAGCCAGCCCATCACCTTCGAGTACACGTGGTGACGCGGATTGTCGCGGATCTCCCAGATGCCGTGGTCCGGTTCGCTCCAGCGTCGCTCGACCGCCTCGACCATCGCGGACACGAGTTCCCAGTCGCGGTCGGTGAGTGCGTCCGATCCGGTGATGCCCTTCTTCTGCCGGGCCAGGGCCAGGTTCGAGATCAGGTCGACGATGGGGCCGAACACGTCCAACTGCACCTGCTGGTTCGCGGCGTTGCCGACGCGCACCGGACGGGATCCCGCATATCCGGGCAGCGAATCGATCACGGCCTCCGGCGGCAGGCCGGTGCCGTACAGCGTGTAGAGCGGGTGCAGCCGCTCCGGGCCGTGCAGCGTCTCGAGGACGCGGTGCACCCACTCCAGGTAGTCCTCGGCCTCCCCGAGGGAACCGAGGCTCACCAGTGCCGACGCCGTCAGCGCCGCGTCCCGCAACCAGCAGTAGCGGTAGTCCCAGTTGCGGACGCCGCCGATCTCCTCCGGCAGCGACGTCGTGGCCGCCGCCAGGATCGAGCCGCTCGGCGCGTGGACCAGTCCGCGCAGCGTCAGCGCCGAGCGCTTCATCAGGTCCGGCTTGAGTGGCGGCAGGTCGAGGGTCTTCACCCAGTCTCGCCAGTACGATTCGGCGATCTCCCGACGTTCCGGCTCCGAAATCTGCGAAGGTCCCAGATCCTCGGTGCCGCAACGTAGTTCGAGAACCACCGGACCCTGCGACGGGTCGACGACCGCGAACGCCGTCTGCTGGGTGCCGTCGGTGGTGATGTTCCATCGGACACCGGGGGAGCGCAGCACCATCGGCTCACTCGTGCCGGAGACTCGGAGCCCGTCGGTGTCGGGCTCGAGCTGGACCGGAACCTGACCGAACTCCGGCCGTGGTGCGAAACTGACGACCGCCTTCGCGCGGCCCGTGATGACCCGCGTGAGGTCGGTCCGGCTCGGCTGGACGTCGTGCGGCAGGTAGTCGGTGACGGTGAGGCTGGCCCACCGGGTCTGCACCGTCATGGTGCCGTCGATGTACTGCTGGCTCAGTGGCAGCGCCGCGCGCTGCGGGCCGACGCTGAAGTGGCCGGCCTCGGTGCCGCCGAGGAGGTGCGCGAACACGGCCGCCGAATCCGGTTCCGGATGGCACAGCCACGTCATGTTCGCGTCCGGCGTGATGAGCGCGACGGAGCGCGGACTGGCAAGCATCGTCAACCGCTCGATGGGCGGCGCGTCGGCGCCCGAGAGCCAGGTGCGGCGCTCCTCGAGCAGGAACGCCAACGCGGCCGCGACGTCTTCGGTGGAGTCGACGTGGTACTCGGCGAGCGTGTTGCCCTCGCCGACCTTGATGCCGACGTCGGGGCCCTGGAGGCGGCTGAACGCCTTCTCGTCGGTGACGTCGTCGCCGAAGAAGACCGCGGCGGTGGAGGCCTCTTGATGCCGCAGGATGTCGAGCGCGTTGCCCTTGTCGGTGGCGATGACGGCGAGCTCGATGACGGCCTTGCCCTCGGTGACCTGCACGCCGGTCCACAGCGCGGCCTCGGCGTGCACCGCGGCGAGCGCCTTCGCGCCGACCTCCGGGCTGGCGTTGCGCACGTGCAGCGCCGCGCTCGCCGGCTTGGTCTCGACCGACGTGCCGGGGTGCAGGTCCGCGATCCGGGACAGCTCCGAGGTGACCTCGCGCAGCAGCTTGCGCGCGTTCGCGTCGATCGCATGGATGAATCCGACGTCGAACTCCGAGCCGTGGCTACCGACCAGCTGCACCTCGACCGGTAGTCGCGACAGCGTTGCGAGGTCCTTGAGGGCGCGTCCGGAGATCACCGCCGCGGTCGTCGCCGCGAGTCCGGCGAGGGCACGCAGCGCCCGCACGGACTCGGCGTGCGGATAGGCCTTCTCGGGGTCCGAGACGATGGGCGCCATCGTGCCGTCGTAGTCGGACGCCACCAGCAGACGCGGGGTCCGGGCCACGGTGGACAGGGCCCGGCGGAGTTCGATCGGCAGATCCAGAGCGCTCACAGTTTCAAACCTAAGCGATCAGGGCCGCGCTGGCGCGCCGCGTTTGGTCACGGGGTGCCGACGATGGCTTACACAGGCGTCTTGGATCCGTCACCGAGCAGCAGTTCGACGGTCAGTTCCAGGCGCTTGGCGACATCGGTCGCCGAGGAGCGGCGGGTGAGCCAGGCCACGAGATTCGAGAGCCACACATCGCTGATGACGCGCGCGATCGCGAGTTCTTCCTCGGTGGGGACGCCGTCGGTCATGGCGCGCGCGAACAGCGTGTCCATGAGCTTGCCGACCTGGTCGACCTCCGCCGCCGCCGACGCGTCGGCGAACATGAACGCGCGGGTCATGGCCTCGGTGAGGAGCGGATCGCGCTGCATCGCCTTGGTGATCTGGCCCAGGATCAGCTGCATCCGCTCGAGCGGGCTGTGGCCCGGGGGGATCTTGCCCTTCGACTCGATCCGCTCGAACTCGCGCGCCAGCGCCGACACCAGCAGGTGCACCTTCGACGGGAAGTAGCGGTACAGCGTGCCGACGGCGACGTCCGCACGCTCGGCCACGGCACGCATCTGCACGGCCTCGTAGCCGCCCTTGGATGCGAGCGCGAGGGTGGCGTCGAGGATCCTCTTGCGACGCTCGCGCTGAGCGTTGGAGCTGAGATCGTCGTCGCTGAGGGTCGAGACCGGGCCCCCTGCGGAACGGGATCGAGATGAGGTGGTCATCGACAGTTTCCTTCACGCCTTGACTCTTGACGGCCGAACATATTAGAACACGTTCTAGATGAAAATGTCATCCACGAGAGGCGGGTAGCCGTTGTGACAATCGCCACGACCGACGAACAGAAGGCCGTCCAGGAGTCGATTCAGGCATGGGCCCGCTCGGCGACCCCGGTTGCCATTTTACGTGAGGGACCTGCTGATTTCTGGCGTCAGTCGTGGTCCTCGATGGCCGAACTGGGGCTGTTCGCGGTGGGTGTTCCGGACTCGGTCGGCGGTGTCGGCGGTCAGATCGTCGACCTTGCCGCAATGTTGGAGCAGGCCGCAACCGAACTTGTGGGCGGCCCGATTCTGCCGACCGCGCTCGCCGGCCTGGTGCTGGGACGCAGCGCGGGTGCCACCGCGAAGCAGTGGGCCGGACAGATCGCGGAAGGCGACCTGCCGATCTCCGTCGTGCTCGACGCGGACGCGCTGTCCGCCGTCTCGGACGCCGACGGTGGACTGGTGCTGCGCGGCGACGCGGGCAACGCGCTCGGCGGGGAGCCGGGCGTCGCGGTGCTGGTGCCGGTGCGCGTCGGCGACTCCGCCGCCGACACCGTGTGGTGCCTCGTCGACGGCGACGCCCCGGGACTGACCGTCGAGCCGCTGGACATCCTCGACAAGAGCCGGGGCACCGCGCGCGTGCGCTGCGAGGACGTCGTGGTGTCCGCGGACCGCATCGTCGCCGGGGTCGCACCGGGACTCGTGCGTGACCTCGCGGCGACGCTGGCGGCGGCGGAAGCGGCGGGCGTCGCGGGCTGGAGCCTGCGCGTCGTGGTCGAGTACGCCAAGATCCGCGAGCAGTTCGGGAAGCCGATCGGCTCGTTCCAGGCGATCAAGCACCTGTGCGCGGAGATGCTGTGCCGCGTCGAGCAGGCCCGCGCCGTGGCGTGGGACGCGGCGGTCGCCGCCGAGGACGCGCTGCCGGATCCCGACACCGGACATTCAGGCGACTCGGAGCTCCCCATCGCGGCGGCCGTGGCCGCGGCGGTCGCGCTCGACGCGGCGGTCTCGAATGCCAAGGACTGCATCCAGATCCTCGGCGGCATCGGCTTCACCTGGGAGCACGACGCGCACTTCTACCTGCGTCGCGCGGTCTCGCTCAGGCAGTTCCTCGGCGGCAGCAACATCTGGCGCGCGCGGGTCACCGAGCTGACCCGGTCCGGTGCCCGCCGGCACCTGACGATCGACCTGTCGGAGCTGGATCCGAAGGCCGAGGCGGGGCGGGCCGCGATCCGCGACGAGGTCGCCGCCCTCGCGGCGGTGCCGGAGGCCGAGCGTCGCGTCGCCGTCGCCGAGTCGGGCTACGCGGCCCCGCACTGGCCGCGCCCGTACGGCCGCGGTGCCAGTGCCGCCGAGCAGATCCTGATCGCCGAGGAGATGGCGTCGGCCGGTGTCGACCGTCCGGACCTCGTCATCGGCTGGTGGGCGGTCCCGACCGTCCTCGAACACGGCAGCCCCGAACAGATCGAGCGCTTCGCGCTGCCGACGCTGCGCGGCGAGATCACCTGGTGTCAGCTGTTCAGCGAGCCGGGCGCGGGATCGGACCTGGCATCGCTGCGCACCACCGCCGAGAAGGTCGACGGCGGCTGGAAGCTCAACGGGCAGAAGGTGTGGACGTCGCTCGCCCGCGAGGCCGACTGGGGCATCTGCCTGGCCCGCACCGACAAGGACGCGCCGAAGCACAAGGGCATCACGTACTTCCTGCTCGACATGCGCACGGCCGGGATCCGGATCTCGCCGCTGCGGGAGATCACCGGCGACGCACTGTTCAACGAGGTGTTCCTCGACGACGTGTTCATCCCCGACGAGTGCGTCGTGGGGCAGGTGAACGGCGGCTGGAAGCTCGCCCGCACGACCCTGGCGAACGAGCGCGTCGCGATGAGCGGCGGCTCGTCGCTCGGCAAGGCCGTCGAGGAACTGCTCGAACTGGCGGGTGACCCGGATCCGGTGACCGCCGACCATCTCGGCGCGCTGATCTCCGAGGCGCTCGTCGGGTCGCTGCTCGAGCTGCGCACCACGCTGCGCCAGCTCGACGGCCAGGACCCCGGGCCGGCGTCGAGCGTGCGCAAGCTCGTCGGCGTGCGCAACCGTCAGGGTGTCGCCGAGTTCGCCGTCGAACTCGCCGGCGAGGCCGGTTGGGTCGAGGGTCCGCTCACCCGGGAGTTCCTCAACACCCGCTGCCTGTCGATCGCGGGTGGCACCACGCAGATCCTGCTCACCGTGGCCGCCGAGCACCTGCTGGGGCTGCCGCGCGGCTGACGCCGGCAAACGAGTCGAATCGAGTCGCTCGCCTGAGGAGATCCTCAGGCGAGCGACTCGCTTTCGGTGACCGGGTCAGTGTCGACGCGACGGCGTGAACAGCGCATCGTCGACGGGCTGGTCGACTGCGACGATCTCCACGTCGAGGGCGAGGTGTCCCTGGCATTCGATCCGCACGCACACGCCGGTCTCTTCGTCGAGGCGAACAACGGACGGCGGTCCGGGGTTCCACGCGGCGAGTTCGTGGTCGAACTCGCCGCTGAGCAGCGGGCAGCAGTCGCAACGGGGGTCGTACCGAGGCGTGGGCTGCGCGGTCGCCTGCCACGCCGGGCGCCCGTGGTGCTCGACGATCGTCAGGTCCCGCAGCTCGACGGGCAGGGGCGCCGGGGTGTCGTGGTCGTGGACGGGGTCGGCGAACTCGATCGGGTTGAGCATCGCCACCCAGTGGTAGTTCTCGAAGAATGGCCGGTCGTAGTCGACATCGATCTCGTACGGCACGGTGTCGACCAGTCCGTCGTCGGCGTAGACGGGTTCGATCTGTGAGGGCCAGCGTCCCGGCATCGGCTCCCACCCATTCCCGGAGTTGTACTGCGCGCCCGGAAAGGGTTTCGGGGCGACGGATGCCTCGACGAGTCGGCCGTCCGCGTCCTCGACGCGCAGGCTGCCGGGGCGCCGGATCCAGGCGTGGCGCACCGCCTCGTCGTAGAAGTTCCAGCGGAACTCGAGCGTCCGCCACCGCCATGGCGACGAACGGGCGAGGCGACGAAACCGTTCGGCGGTGAGCGACGACGACATCGGCCGATCCTCGCATCCCGCCCCTGCGGCGTACTCCAACACGACGCGCGAGGGCAAGGTGAACATGTTCTCGATCTTGTAGGACTTTCTTCGTTATCCTGCAGGTGATACAACAGGAACACGTTCTAAATCGTAGGCGGGATCGGCAACGTGGATTTCTCTCTGGATCAGACTCAAGAAACGGTGGCGGAGATCGTCGTGGGCCTGCTGGCCCGCGAGCAAACCGATCCCGCCGACACCGGTGGCTTCAGCCCCGAGCTGTGGCAGGCGCTCGCGAAGGCGGACCTGCTCTCGCTCGCCGTGCCGGAGCGGCTCGGCGGCGACGGGCTGGGGGTGCTCGAGGTGGCGACGATGCTCACCGAGATCGGGCGCGGAGCCGCGCCGGTCCCGGCGCTCGCAACGCTCGGCTTCGGCGTGCTCCCGGTGCTCGCGCTCGGCTCCACCGAGCAGCAGGACGCGCTGCTCGACGGTGTGGCCGCCGGCCGGGTGCTCACTGCGGCACTCGCCGAGCAGGGCGCCGCGTTCCCGGCGCAGCCGTCGACGACCGCGGTCGCGGACGGCGACCACGTCGTGGTGACCGGACACAAGATCGCGGTGCCGTTCGCGGACATCGCGCACCGCATCCTGGTGCCCACCGATGCCGGCGTGGTTCCGGTGGCCCCGGACGCGCCCGGCGTCACGATCACCAAGAGTGCAACTTCCGCTGGGGGACCGGAGTTCTCGGTCCATCTGGACGCGGTCCGCGTCCCGGCCGCCGAAGTCCTCGCCGGTGGGCTCGACGGTGTCGCGACGCTCTACCGGATCGCGCTCGCGAGCATCGGCGCATACGCCGACGGCCTGCTGGCCGGCGCCACCGGACTGGCCGCCGACCACCTCACCACGCGTGAGCAGTTCGGCAAGCCCCTCGCGTCGTTCCAGGCGGTGGCCCAGCAGATCGCCGACGTCTACGTCACGTCCCGGACGCTGCACGTCTCGGCGCTCGCGTCGGCGTGGCGGGTGTCCGAGGGCCTGGACGCCGCGGACGATCTCGACGTGCTGGCGTACTGGATCGCAACCGAGATCCCGGCCGCGATGCGGACACTGCACCACCTGCACGGCGGTATCGGTGTCGACGTCACGTACCCGATGCACCGCTACTTCTCCATTGCCAAAGACCTGGCTCGCCTCGTCGGCGGTGCCTCGTACCGACTCGACCTCGTGGGGGCCCGGTGTTCATCGATCTGACACCCGAGCAGCGTGAGCTGCAGGCGGAACTGCGCCGCTACTTCTCCGGCCTGATCTCCTCGGCCGAAGCCGAGGTCATGCTGACCGAACGGCACGGCCCCACCTACCGCGAGGTCATCCGGCGGATGGGCAAGGACGGCTGGCTCGGCGTCGGCTGGCCGGTCGAGTTCGGCGGCCGTGGATTCGGTGAGATCGAGCAGCAGATCTTCGTCAACGAGGCTGTGCGAGCGGATGTTCCGCTGCCGTCGGTGACGCTGCAGACCGTCGGACCGACGCTGCAGGTATACGGAACCGAGGAGCAGAAGCGCAAGTTCCTGCCCGCGATCCTCGCGGGCGAGGTGCACTTCGCGATCGGCTACTCCGAGCCCGACGCCGGCACCGACCTGGCGGCCCTGCGCACCACGGCCGTCCGCGACGGTGACGAGTACATCGTCAACGGCCAGAAGATCTTCACCACCGGCGGCCACGACGCCGACTACATCTGGCTCGCCGTCCGCACCGGCGACGCCGAGTCGCGGCACCGCGGCATCTCGATCCTGATCGTCGACACCAAGGATCCGGGCTTCACCTGGACCCCGATCATCACGGCCGACGGCGCGCACCACGTCAACGCCACGTACTACACCGACGTCCGCGTGCCCGCGAGCATGCTCGTCGGCGAGGAGAACAAGGGCTGGAAGCTCATCACGACGCAGCTCAACCACGAGCGCGTCATGCTGGGCCCAGCCGGTCGCGTCGCGGGCCTGTACGAGAAGGTCTACGACTGGGCGGCGAGGCGGGACCTGCTGGACCTGCCCGACGTCCGCCGCGGCCTCGGTGAGATCCACGCCACCTACCGCCTCAACGAGTTGCTCAACTGGCAGGTCGCGGCGGCTACCGGTGATGTCGACATCGCCGACGCGTCGGCCACCAAGGTCTTTGCGACCGAACGTATTCAGCGGGTGGGCCGGATCGCGGACGAGATCGTCGGCGCCCACGGCGACCCGGGCGATCCCGAGACCGCCGCGCTCATGCGGTGGCTCGACGTCCAGGTGAAGCGAAACGTGGTCATCACCTTCGGTGGTGGCGTCAACGAGGTCATGCGTGAGCTCATCGCCGTGGCCGGACTGGGATTGCCGAGGGTGCCGCGATGACCGAAAAGGACACGACCGCAGAGATTCTCGCCGGAGCCGAGCAGGTCAAGACCGACGGTCCGAGCAAGCCGCGGGCGGGTCGCGACCCGATCAACATGCCGATGATCCGCAACTGGCTCGAGGCGATCGGCGACGAGAACCCGATCTACGTGGACGAAGACGCCGCGATCGCGGCGGGCCACGGCGGCCTCGTCGCGCCGCCCGCGATGGCGCAGGTGTGGACCATGCGCGGTCTCGGTGCAGTCCGCGAGGAGGACGATCCGCTGGGCCGGATGACCCAGATCCTCGACGACGCCGGCTACACGTCGGTGGTCGCGACCAACTGCGACCAGATCTATCACCGCTACCTGCGCCCCGGGGAAGAGGTGACGATCGAGTCGACCCTCGAGGAGGTCGTCGGCCCCAAGAAGACCGGGCTCGGCGAGGGCTGGTTCTTCACCACCCGCAACTTCTGGAAAGTCGGCGACGAGACCGTCGCCGAGATGATGTTCCGGATCCTCAAGTTCATGCCGCCGGCGAAGACGGAGCAGGCTCCGACCGAAACCGGCTCGGTCCCCGAGGATCTCGATCCGACTCGGATGCTGCGGCCGACGCCGTCGCGGGACACGCAGTTCTTCTGGGACGGTGTGGCCGCGCACGAGCTGCGGATCCAGCAGCGCCCCGACGGCTCGCTGCAACACCCGCCGGTGCCGGCGCTGTGGAAGGACAAGACCGAGACCACCGACTACGTCGTCGCATCCGGTCGCGGCACCGTCTTCAGCTTCGTCGTCCACCACGCCCCCAAGGTTCCCGGCCGGTCGCTGCCGTTCGTGGTGGCACTCGTCGAACTCGAAGAGGGCGTGCGCATGCTCGGCGAGCTGCGCGACATCGACCCGTCCGAGGTCTCGGTGGGCATGCCGGTGGAGGCCCAGTTCCTGGACTTCCCGGGCGATGACGAGACCGGTAACGAGCCCTGGACGCTGTACGCCTGGCGTCCGGTGAAGGAGTCGTAGATGACCAGCGCACTCGACATCTCGGTCGGCGACAAGCTGCCGGGCCTCTCCATCTACGGAGATCCCACGTTCATCGTCTCGACGGCGTTGGCCACCAGGGACTTCCAGGACGTGCACCACGACCGGGACAAGGCGCAGCAGCGCGGGTCGAAGGACATCTTCGTCAACATCCTCACCGATACCGGGCTGGTGCAGCGGTTCGTCACCGACTGGGCCGGACCGCGGGCGCGGATCACCTCGATCAAGCTGCGGCTGGGCGTGCCGTGGTACGCGTACGACACGCTGAACCTGTCCGGTGAGGTCGTCGCCGCCGACGACGGTCTGGTCACCGTCAAGGTGGTCGGCACGGACAGCCTCGGCGACCACATCACCTCCACGGTAACTCTCGTCATGAACGGAGGCGGCGCATGAGCGGGCTGTCCGGCAAGGCCGCGATCGTCGGCATCGGTGCCACCGACTTCTCGAAGGACTCGGGACGCAGCGAACTGCGCCTGGCCGCCGAGGCGGTCCAGGCCGCGCTCGACGACGCAGGTCTGAAGCCGTCGGACGTCGACGGCCTGACGTCGTTCACGATGGACACCAACACCGAAGCGGCCGTTGCCCGTTCGGTGGGGATCCCGAACCTCAAGTTCTTCAGCCGCATCCACTATGGCGGCGGCGCGGCCTGTGCCACCATCCAGCAGGCCGCGATGGCCGTCGCGACGGGTGTCGCCGACGTCGTGGTGGCGTACCGGGCGTTCAACGAGCGCTCGGGTGCCCGGTTCGGTCAGGTCAACGCGGGGCTGGTGCAGCAGGTCAACTCGTCGGGCACCGACAACGCGTTCTCGTACCCGCACGGCCTGGGCACCCCGGCGTCGTTCGTGGCGATGATCGCGCAGCGGTACATGCACGTGTACGGCGCCACCAGTGAGGATTTCGGCCGCGTCGCGGTGGCCGACCGCAAGCACGCCGCCACCAACCCGAAGGCGTTCTTCTACGGCAAGCCGATCACCCTCGAGGACCACCAGAACTCGCGGTACATCGCGGAGCCGTTGCACCTGCTGGACTGCTGCCAGGAGTCCGACGGCGGCATCGCGATCGTCGTGACGTCGCCGGAGCGGGCCAAGGATCTGCCGAACAAGCCGGCGATCATCGCCGCGGCGGCCCAGGGCAGTGGTGCGGACCAGTACATCATGACCAGCTACTACCGCGACGGTCTGACGGGCCTGCCGGAGATGGGTCTGGTCGGCGACCAGCTGTGGGAGCAGTCCGGGCTGCGGCCGTCGGACATGCAGACCGCCGTGCTGTACGACCACTTCACTCCGTACGTGCTGATGCAGCTCGAGGAACTCGGCTTCTGCGGTCGCGGCGAAGCCCGCGACTTCATCGCCGACGGCGCGATCGAGTTGGGTGGCCGACTGCCGATCAACACCCACGGCGGCCAGCTCGGCGAGGCGTACATCCACGGCATGAACGGCATCGCCGAGGGCGTGCGGCAGATCCGCGGCACCTCGGTCAACCAGGTGTCGGGCGTCGAGAACGTGCTCGTGACCGCCGGAACCGGTGTTCCCACTTCGGGGCTGGTACTGACGGCCTAGTGCGCGAGTAACCCGGATCCGTGGGAGCCCTGACCGTTCCGGTCAGGGCTCCCACGGGTTCAGGTAGGTCTGCGGCGCAGCTGTTCTCAGCGGCCTGCGTAGGCGCCGCCATTGAGGTGGATCGTCTGCCCGGTGACGAACTCGCCGGCGTCGGAGCACAACCACGCGCATGCTGCACCGACGTCCTCGCCCGTCCCGATCCGCGCCATGATGTTGTCTGCCCAAAGCGAATCGAGGAGCGGTGAGGACTTGGACTCGATAGGTTCGCGCAGTTTCTCCATCAGCCCGAGGGCGAGGGTGTTGACTGTGATCCCTGCGGGTCCGACCTCTGTGGCGATGTGGCGCACGGCGCCTTCGATGCCGGCCTTGCTCGCACCGTAGAAGGTTCCGCCCAGTCCACGGTGTGCGGCCGATCCCGCACTCGAGGATATTTGAATCACACGTCCCCAGCCCTGATCGACCATTCCGGGAAGCAGGGCGTGCATCATGTTCAGCGACCCGTACAGGTTGACGTCGATGTACGGGCTCCAATCGTGGCGGGGAGTGTCGAGGAACGGCAGCATCTGGCTGCCGGACGGCAACCCCGCGTTGTTGACCAGGATGTCGACCGTGCCGATCTCACGTCGAACGCGCTCCATCGCGGCGACCACATCCTCGTGTGAGGTGATGTCGAATTGGAGGGCTGACGCGGAACCGCCCGCGTCCCTGATCGACGCAGCGCCCGCCTCTGCCCGGTCGAGGACGAGGTCGTTGACGATTACGTGGGCGCCGGTCGCGGCCAGTGTGTGGGCGATACCGAGTCCGGTGTTCCGTCCCCCACCTGTGACGACGGCAGTTCGTTTTCTCGGCGAGTGGTTGGTAGGCATGGTTCCCCTCGGAAGGTCGGCGGCAGTCGATCGAGCGCGTCAGAGCCCGGCGGGCAGAATGTTGGGGTTCGCCCACTCGGGTGGCTGTCGCCTGGGCAACTCCGTCCCCCCGTCCAGTGTCATCACCGGCAGCCCGGTGCTCCACGGGTAGTGGAGACTGAACGCGACATGCCCCGTTCGATCCGCGGCGGGCAGTTGGCACATCGCCAGAACCGTTTCGGCCAGATACTCCACCGGCTCGGTCTCGTAGCCGTCGGGGATGAGCGCGGCGGCTCCGGGCGTCAGGATCGCCGTGGACGGTCCCACGGCGTTGACCGCGATGTCGTCGTCGAGGGTCTCGGCGGCGAGACCTTGCGTGAAGCGGTGCAGCGCCGCCTTCATCGACGCGTACACGACGTCGCCGGAGGTCTTGTTGTACTCACGGAAGGGTCGAATGGGGGCCAGCCCCGTCGACGAACCGATGTTGACGATCCATCCGCACCCCTGTTTGCGCATGTGCGGAATTGCCAGTTGTGACAGCAGGAACGGCACTCGGAGATAGTGGTTGACCGTGCGATCGAAGGTCTCGGCCGTCATCCGTTCGACCGAGGCGTAGTCGGCGAAGCCCGCATTGTTGACCAGAATGTCGAGGTGTCCGGTGCGGTCGACAACCTGAGCGACAAGTCTCGCCAGATCGTGGGGGTCGTCGATATCGGCAGGGACTGCGATCGCGTGCCCACCGGCAGCCTCGATCAGTTCGACGGTCTCGTCGAGACTTCCTGGAACGGTCGATACCCGCCCGGCGCGCATCGACTCGGATTCCTGCCGGGAGCGTGCGGTCACGACGACTGTCGCGCCCTCCGCCGCCAACCGTTGCGCTACCGCGCGGCCGATTCCCCGGCTGCTGCCCGTCACCAGTGCGGTTTTGCCGATCAATTTGTGCGCCATTGTCCTCTGTCCTCCCGAATGATCGGCTGAGATGATTCGATATCGAAATTCCTTGTCCCGCAGTCTTCCTGCCGGATTCTTCGAAATCATCCAGGCCGCCCGCTGAGTGGACGGAGGTCCCGCAGCTCGAGGTTGGGCATCCGAGAAAGTCTCCCGCACGCTGGGACGCCGGTCTTGCGGCGGTGAACGGCCTCCTGCAAGGTCGCGTCGCGACGTATCGGCTCAGCCGGGGGCCCGTGTGGTTGCTGCCGGGCTGGACCGAATCCAGTACGAGAGAGGAACTGTGACGTGGCAATGGATCGCCGAGCTGATTTGCACCCGGACGTGGAGTCGATGCTCGCTGTGCTCGAGGAAGGATTTCCGGACGTCACGAAGTTCCCCGCGGCGGAGCTTCGCGAGATCATCGCCTCTCGGCGGGCACCGCTCGCACACGAGCCCGACATGGAGATCGCTCGCGACATCGTCATCGACGGTCCGGGCGGGGACCTGGCGTTGCGTGTATACGTTCCGCACTCGGAATCGAATGATCCGTTGCCGGTGATCGTGTTCGCTCACGGTGGGGGTTTCGTATTCTGCGATCTGGATTCCCATGACGAGTTCTGCCGCTCGATGGCGGATGCGGTCGACTCCGTGATCGTCTCGGTCGACTACAGGCTGGCGCCGGAGCACCAGGCGCCCGCCGCGATGGAGGACGTCTACGCGGCTCTGCTGTGGACCTCGGACAACGCCGACCAGTACCGCGGAGACCCGGCCCGGATCGCTGTCGCCGGCGACAGCGCCGGTGGGAACCTCGCGGCCACGGTGGCGTTGGCCGCGCGGGACCGGGGCGCTCCGCGGATCGCGGCGCAGATCCTCATCTATCCGGTCATCGACGACGACTTCACGACCGAGTCGTACACGAAGTACGGAGTGGGCTACTACAACACCACTGATGCGATGCGCTGGTACTGGGACCAGTACGCGCCCGGAGACCGGACGAGCGGGTTCGTGGTCCCCACCCGCGCGACTACGCTCACGGGCCTGCCGCCCGCGCTCGTCGTGACAGCCGAACTCGACCCGCCGTGCTCGGCAGGCGAGTACTACGCCGAGCGCCTGGCAGGTGACGGCGTGCCGGTCGTCGCGCACCGCTTCGACGGCCTCTTCCACGGCTTCCTCACCTTCCCCAAGCTGTCGCTCACCGGCCCGGCACGTCTCGAACTGTGGCAGCTGATCAGAGACGTTCTGAAGGTCGCTGAGCCGCCTGCACGTTGAGGTGACGCAGTCGCTTCGACGGCCCCCACTCCGGTAGGTGTGGGGGCCGTCCTGTGCGTGCGGTGCTGCTAGTGCGTCGCCAACGCGACCCGCCGCCGCTCGTCCGCCGTCTCCGGACGGTCGTCGCCCGGCAGATCCACGCGGATGTGGTGCAGGCGTCCGGTGAAGGCGAAGCGGCCCGCGATGTCGTCGCAGACGGGGCTGCCGCGGTTGACGCCGATGTCGAGCTGCTCGTTCATGCTGAAGATCGCACGCGTCGTCTGCTCGATGCGGGCGCTACCCACCTCGACCCCGTCCACGGACAGCCGTGCGGTGCCGCCGAGGCCGATTCCGCCTCCGTCGTAGTCGAATTCGAGGCGCACCTCGCGGGTGTCCGCGGTCAGTTCGACGTCGGGCCGGACGAACGTGAGCCCGCCGCCGCTGAAGTTGTAGCAGAACACCGGCCTGGACTCGGCGACATACAGCGCGAGACCGCCGAAGCGTCCGCCGACGCTCGCCAGCACGCCCTCGCACGGCTTGCCGCCGGTCTCGAGCGACGCCGTTATGGCGTACGACCGGTTGAAGAACGGTGGGGCCGCCTTCTCCGGCAGACCGTTCATGTGCGGGTACAGCGTGATGCCGGTCCGACCGCGCAGCGGGTGCGGCGGACGGTCCTTGGGCGCCGCGTTCCGCGTCACCGTGCGGTCGTCGAGCGGCAGCACCTGGTACCGGGCCGCCTCGACCAGGAACTTCTGCTTGAGCTCCTCGAGCTTCTCCGGGTACTCGGCCGCCAGATCGCGGGCCTGCGACCAGTCGACGCTCGTGTCGTACAGTTCCCACCGATCCTCGTCGAACGTCGGCAGTTTCAGCCCGAACGTCGCCATCAGCCACGGTGCCCGGTGCAGCGTCACCGCCGTCCAGCCGTGGTCGTAGATGCCACGGTTGCCGTAGATCTCGAAGTACTGCGTGGTGTGCCGGTCCGCCGCGTCCGCGTCGGTGAACGTGTAGTTCATCGCCACACCCTCCATCGGCTTCTGTGGCACGCCGTCGACGCTGTCCGGCGCCGGGACGCCGACGGCCTCGAGGATCGTCGGGGTGATGTCCACACAGTGATGCCACTGGTGCCGCAGATTGCCGGCGTCGGTGATTCCCTTGGGCCAGTGTGCGATCAGGCCGTTGCGGGTGCCGCCGTAGTGGGACGCCGCCTGCTTGGTCCACTGGTACGGGGTGTCGAGGGCCATCGCCCATGACGCCGGGTAGTGCGGGTAGCTGGTCGGCGTGCCCAGCTCGTCGAACCTGTCGAGCACCTCGGCGGTGGTCTGCTTGTAGCCGTTGAGTCCGGCGAGGTAGTTGAACGAGCCCTCCATGCCGCCCTCGGCGGACGCGCCGTTGTCGCCCAACATGTACAGCACCAGCGTGTTGTCCAGCGCGCCCAGCTCCTGCAGCCGGTCGACGAGCCGGCCCACCTGGTCGTCGGTGTGCTCGAGGAACGCCGCGTACAGCTCCATCAGGCGGGCGGAGACCTTCTTCTGGTCGTCGTCCAACTCGTCCCAGTGCGGCAGGTCCGGCGCCCACGGCGCGAGTTCGGTCTCCGGCGGGACCACCCCGAGCTGCTTCTGCCGCTCGAGCGTGATCTCCCGCTGGCGGTCCCAGCCGTGGTCGAACTCGCCCCGGTACTTGTCGAGGTAGCTGTCGGGCACCTGCAGCGGCGCGTGGCAGGCACCGAACGGCAGGTAGCAGAACCACGGCTTGTCCGGGTCCATGGTGCCCACCGACTCGATCCACTCCACCGCGCGATCGACCAGGTCCTCGGACATGTGGTAACCCTCTTCGGGCCTGCACGGGGGATCGACGACGGTGAAGTCCCGGTACAGCACCGGCGCGAACTGGTCCGACTCCGCGCCGAGGAAGCCGTAGAAGCGGTCGAAGCCCTCCCGGGTGGGCCAGCGGTCGAACGGCCCGGCCTCGCTGATCTCCCACGTCGGGGTCTGGTGCATCTTGCCGAACGCGCCCGTCGCGTAGCCGTTGCCCTGCAGGATCCGGGCCACCGTCGCCGCCGACTCCGGGCGGGTGCCGTTGTAACCCGGTGCCGCCGTGGCCTGTTCGGCGATCACTCCGAAGCCGACGCTGTGGTGGTTGCGCCCGGTCAGGGTCGCCGCCCGCGTCGGCGAACACAACGCGGTGGTGTGGAAACGCGTGTACTTGACGCCGTCGGCGGCCAGGCGCTCGGCCGTGGGGGTGCGGCACGGGCCGCCGAACGCGGACGGTGCGCCGAAGCCGACGTCGTCGAGCATGACCAGCAGGACGTTGGGGGCGCCGGCCGGGGGCCGCACGGGCTGCGGCCGCGTGAACGGCTCCTTCTGGTTGCGGTAGTCGACCGCGGTGGGGACCGGTGCGTCGGTGCGGACGATGGGAATCGAGTGACGGTTCATGATTCTGCACCTCTCTGGGCAGGGGAACAGGGGAGGGGACCGGTCTTGCCTTGACCCTTAAATCGCTGACTTACTACTCTCTCGGCGTGTCGAACCCTGGAAACGCGAAGACCGCAATGATCGAGGCCGCCGAGCGCATGTTCGCCGAACGCGGCATCGACGGCGTGTCCATGCGCGACGTCGCGGCCGCCGCCGGTCAGAAGAACAACTCGGCCGTGCAGTACCACTTCGGGGGGCGCGACGGCCTCGTGCTCGAGGTCTTCCGGCGCCGCATGAGCGAGATCAATCGCAGCCGCGCGGCGTTCCTCGCGAAGCTGGACGAGGAGGGCCGCGGACACGACGTGCGCGGTCTCGTCGAGGCCGTCGTGGTGCCGCTCGCGGACTACCTCCGGACCTCCGGAACCGACTCCTACTACGCGCAGTTCATTGCTCGCGTCTCCCCGTCGGTCGACATTCTGAACCCCGATCTGTCCGAGGTCACCGAGGCCAGTCGCGAGGTGTCCGGCCGGTTGATGCGGGCCCTCGACCACCTGCCGCGACGCGTTGCGGTGATCCGGGTGGACCTGATGCTGAACATGGCGGTGTCGGCGCTCGCGGTGTTCGAACAGCGGCGCAACAGCGGGAATCCGGTCGTGGACACGGACTTCGACGAGACCGTGCGTCATCTGGTGGACATGTCGGTGGGGGCGCTGGCGGCGCCCGCGTCGGCCGAGGGCTGATCGAGCGTCGACGGTGACTCCAGTCCGCCGGTGGCGGGCTTGCGCCCGTGCTTCATCACGAGTGCGACGGCGATGCCGACGAGTCCGACGGCTCCCGCGTAGAGGAATCCGCGCGTCAGCGCGTCGTCGGCGTACAGCACCGCGTGGGTCTTCGGGTTGACCGTCAGGACGTGATGCGACATCACCACGCCGGTGACCGTCACGGCGATCGCCGAGCACAACTGCATCGTGACGCCCGCGATCGCGGTGCCCACGCCGCTGGCCTCCGCCGGCAGCGCGTCCTGCACCAGGTTGGCGTTGGACGAGTGGAGAAAGCCGACGGCGAAGCCGGCGATCATGCTCAGCACCGCCACCTGCCACTGCAGCGTGAGCAGCCGACTGCCCAGGAACATCACGATGAGGAAGCAGACGCCCGATCCGAGCAGGACCTGGCGCGCTCCGATCTTCTTCGCGAGGAAGCCACCCAGGGGTCCGGCGAACATTGCGGTGATGCCGAGCGGGCACGTCCACAGGGCGTACTGCGTGGCGGAAAGTCCTGCACCGTAGGAGATCCCGGGAATTCCGGACGGAGTCTGCAGGAGCGTCGGCATCAGCATCGAGTGTGCGTTCATCATGTAGGCGAGTCCGGTCACCGCCAGGATCGTCGGGCCGAACTTGGGGCCGAACAGGATCTTCAGGTCGATGAGCGGGTGCGGCGCAACACGCTGCCAGGCAACGAAGGCCGTCAGCATCACGACGCCGAGCGCGAGAAGTCCGAGGGTGCTGGCGGCGGACCAGCCCCAGGAGTTGCCCTTGGTGATTGCCAGGAGCAACACCGCGACACCTGGGCCGAGCAGCACGGTGCCGAGGTAGTCCACCGGGCGATCGGTGCGCACGGAACTCTCGGGGACCACGACCCAGTAGAGGGGGATCAGCACGGTCAGGTAGATCGCCATGAACCAGAAGATGCCGTGGAATCCGAACCCGTCGATCAGCCAGCCGGCGATGAACGGTCCTGCGACCGCCGACATTCCGATGCCGGTCGCGACCATGCCCAGGGCGACCGGGACGAAATCGCGCGGCATGATGTCGCGCACCAGGCTGTACGAGAGCGCGACGATGCCGACGAGCACGCCCTGCATCGCGCGACCCGCAAGCAGAACCGCGAACGACGTGGCCGTCGCGCAGACCGCACTGCCGAGCACGAAGACGACGGCCAGGCCCATGATGACCCGCTTCTTGCCGAGCTTGTCGGAGGCCTTGCCGATGAGCGGCATGAGCGTCGCGCCGGTGAGCGTGACGATCGAGACGACCCAGGCGATGTTCAGGGTCTGGAATGCCGCCGCCATGGACGGCATCGCCGGGTAGACCATCAGGATCTCGAAGGTTGCGATCTCCGAGAAGAAGATGATCACGGCGAGTACCGCGAAGATGCGGGCTCGAGGAACCTTGCCTCGAATCGGGGTGAGGGCGAGCGCCATCGTTGTCCTTTGTGTCGTGGGACGTTCGACGAGGAAGCTGCAGGTGCTGTGCCGCAGCGGGATACGTCGGTGTTGGGGAAGTGCCTGTGAGGCGGCGCGTTCGATGAAAACCGGGGCGGGCGGGAGGTCGCCCCGACGACGAGACGGTAGTCACCATCCCTGGACGGCTGTGACGCGGGTCCCACTCAGTGGAAGCGGTTCCGGTGGCGGAGCGTACCCGCAGTCGCGTCGCCGGGTGTCCAATTGCTCGCACAGCCAGCTGTTTTCAAAAGTTAAGTCAGTGTCTTGACGGTTTAAGTCACTGACTGATACTTTCCCGGGGACGGAGTCGGCGCCGATTGCGACGACGTCGTCGGCGGTGGTGTGTTCGGAGCGGGATCCCTCGAGAGCAGGAGACTTCCATGGCAACGCTGACCAGCAGTAGAACGGTCGAGATCGGTGGGCATTCGATCGAGTTCGGGCCTCGCGGAATGCGCAGGTGCGCAGACGGATTCGAGTCCCGTCCGTACACGCAGTTCGAGCTGCGCCCGGTGACCCCCTACATCGGTGCGGAGATCCACGGCGTCGATCTGCGTGATCCGAGCGCCGAGGTCGTCGACGAGTTGCGCCGCGCGCTGCTCGAATGGAAGGTGGTGTTCTTCCGGGATCAGCGGATCACCGGTGCTCAACACCGCGACTTCGCCCGGCACTGGGGCGAACTCGAGGTCCATCCGTTGCTGCCGCAGGGCGAGGTGCCCGAGGTGGTCCACTTCGAGCGCGGCGAGGACAATCCCGGCACCGAGAACATCTGGCACGTCGACGTGACGTGGCAGAAGCGTCCGCCGCTCGGGTCCGTGCTGCGTGCGCTGGAGGTTCCGCCGGCCGGCGGTGACACCCTGTGGGCCGACATGGGCAACGCCTACGACTGCCTATCCGACGAGGTCAAGGAGAAGATCGAGGGTCGCGTTGCGATTCACGACTTCGTGCCGTCCTTCGGCCGCTCGATGGGTCCCGAGAAGCTCGCGGCGATGAAGGAGCAGTATCCGCCCGTGGAGCACCCGATCGTCCGGATCCATCCGGAGACCGGCCGTCGGACCCTGTTCGTCAACAGCCTGTTCACCACTCACATCCCGGACATGGACCCGGTCGAGGCCGAGCCGCTGCTGCGCCACCTCTTCGACCAGGCCAAGGTTCCCGACTTCCAGTGTCGATTCCGGTGGCAGCCGAACTCGATCGCATTCTGGGACAACCGCGCCACGCAGCACTACGCCGCCAGCGACTACTTTCCGCACCGCCGCGTCATGGAGCGGGTAGCGATCCTCGGTGACATCCCGGCCTGATTCGGCATCGCACATCGAAGGGGATGAGGTATTCATGGTCGAGTTCCACGACGACGACCGTCAGCGGCGAAACGACGCACTCGATGCGTCGTGGCAGAGCCTGTGCGACAACCTGTCTCGGGCATCGAAGGTGGTCTCCGGTGATCCGCGATCCGACGACCCCGCGATGCGGGCGGCCGGCTACCGGTACCTGCTCAACCTCCTCAACGCCGGTCTCGAGCAGGTGGTCTTCAGCGCCGATCCGGACTATCCCGAGGTGGGGCACCTGCAGGACAACACGAAGCGGTACGCCACCGAATCGCCGGACTGCCTGTTCGGACACGCCGTACTGGATCCCGCCGGTACCTATCGGCTCATCGGAACCGGTGGACGAGCCCGCTACATCGGGCTGACGCTCTACGACACTCTGAGCCTGTACGAGAAGACTCGGTCCGAAGGTGATCGGCCGACGGACTTTCGGGCCGCGTTCAAGGCGGCCACCGGGTCGACCCTCGGGGCGATCTCGAATCCTGGCGGAATCACGTTGCAGGACAACGGCGATTTCGAGGTGATAATCAGCGCTAGGCCGCACGAGGGCATTTGGTTGCCGATGCCCGCGAACACGGCGGAGATCATCACTCGTCAGTACTTCTACGACTGGGACGGCGAGGACCCGTATCACGTCTCGATTCAACGGATCGACGTCGACGGTCCCGGCCCGGTCGCGGAACCGGTGACGGTGAGCACGCAGGTCGAGTCCGTCGGACGCTTCGTCGACGGCTTCGCCGAGTACTGGGCAACGATGTACAGCCTGCGCGAGGGCGAGCCCAACACACTGCGGACGCAGCCGACGTCGAGTTCGTCGTACGCGAGCGACGGTGGGCACATCGCATACGGCGGTGGCACTTTCGAGATCGCCCCCGACGAGGCGCTGATCCTCGAGGTGACACCTCCGGAGTGTCACTTCTGGAACATCCACCTGGGTGACTACTGGGGGCAGTCTCTCGACTACACCTACCGGCAGACGTCGCTCAACGGCCACCAGGCGGTGCTCGACGACGACGGCGTGTTCCGGGCGGTCGTCGCGCACCGTGACCCGGGGGTCGCGAACTGGCTCGACACGGCCGGGAACACCTTCACCCGGTGCGTCTACCGCTGGTGGCTCACGACGTCCATCGATCTGCCCACCCCCACCGTGCGTAAGGTGATGTTCGACGACGTACTCGCCGAACTGCCGTCCACCACGACGCGGATCGACGAGTCCGGCCGGCGCGCGGTACTGGCCCGCAGGCGCGCCGCGGTGTTGAAGCGTTACATGAGGTGAAGCGGGCCGACGAGCGAGGAAGGACCGTTTCGGTGACTGTGCGAGGGTGGCGACCGAAAGCGTTTCGCGAAGGCGACGACCCGGACCCGCGCTTCACACTTGCGAACGAGCGGACCTTCCTCGCCTGGGTCCGAACCGGTCTCGGGTTGATCGCGGCCGCCGTCGGTCTCGAGGCATTCGGATCCAGCGTGGTCGATCCCGACCTTCACACCGTGCTCGTGGTGGGCCTGCTCGTCGGTGCGGTTCTGTTGGTCCTCTTCGCGTTCGCGCGGTGGATGGCGGTCGAAGCGGCGATGCGCAAGGGACGGAGCCTCCCGGTGCCCGCCATCGCGGCACTGCTCGCGTGCATGATCGCGGGCGCCGGCGTCACGCTGCTCGTCGTGGTGGTGCGCTGACCGTGGCGGTGCCGGCCCACCGAGATCCGGGTCTGCAACCCGAGCGGACGACCCTCGCGTGGGTGCGCACGGCGGCGAGTCTGGCCGCGGTCGCCCTGCTGTGTCTGCGGTACGTGCCCGGTTCGTCGGTCGTGGTGCAGGTGATCGGGGTGTGGGCGGTCGCGTCGGCATCGGTGGTGGTCGTGACCGCCCGCCGTCGGTACGAACGGGCGAGCGAGGCGTTCGGGGCGGGGCGCGTCGCGTATCCGTTCGCGCTGATGCTCGGTCTGGCGGCCACGGTCGTCGCGCTGGGGGCGACGTCCGCGGTCGTCATTCTCGCCGTCGGTCGGTGACGATCGCGTCGCATTCCCCATCGCACGGGACGACTGTGATTCGGTGGAAGGGTGCGCGTACTTCCCGCTGGCCGGGACTTGTGGCCGGTGTCACAACCCGAGCGGGTAGTGATAGTTCCGGACCCCGTGTGTCTTCACGGTCCCCGATCTCGAGGAGAGCAGCAGCATGGAGGAGTTCGAAGGCAAGGTCGCACTGGTCACCGGCGCAGCCCGGGGACAGGGGCGATCGCACGCCGTTGCATTCGCCGAACGTGGCGCCGACATCGTCATCTGTGACCGGTGCGAGAACAGCGACTCGGTGTTCTACCCGCTCGGCACCGAGGAGGACATGGCCGAGACGGTCCGCCTCGTCGAGGCCACCGGGCGCAAGTGCATCGCCGTCAAGACCGACACCGCGGACCGGGCGGCGATGGACGATCTCGTCAAGCGTGCCGAGTCCGAGTTCGGACGCGTCGACATCGCGGTCGCGAACGCGGGCGTCTCGGTCGCCGCGCCCGTCCAGTCGATGACGACCGCGCAGTGGAACGAGGCGATCAACTCGAACCTCACCGGCGTCTTCAACACGATCGGCGCCGTCTCGCCCGGCATGATCGAGCGCGGCTACGGCCGGATCGTCACGATCTCGTCGATGCTGGGCCGCGCCGGCAACACCAACATGGTCGCGTACGCGGCGTCCAAGTGGGGTGTCATCGGCATGACCAAGAGCGCGGCACTCGACCTCGCCCAGAACGGCATCACCGTCAACGCGATTGCGCCGGGCAACATTTCGACCGGAATGATCCACAACAAGGCGCTCTACTCGATGATGCGCCCCGACCTGGACGAGCCGACGATGGACGACGTCGCCCCGGTCTTCCAGTCCCTGCACGCGCAGCCGGTTCCGTGGCTCGATCCCTTCGAGATCACCCGCGCCGTGCTCTTCTTCGCCGCCGAGGCCAGTGCGCACATCAGTGGCACCGTGCTGCCGATCGACGCAGGTAACGCCGCCCGCGTGACCGGGTGACAGCCGCCCCTCCGCCCGCTCCGCGCACTGCCCGGAGCGGGCTCGTCATCGGCGTCCTGAGCCTGAGCGGAGTCCTCGTCGCGCTCCTGCAGACCCTCGTGGTGCCGGTCCTGCCGGCGTTCGCCGTCGACCTAGGCGTCCCACCCACGAGTGCGTCGTGGCTGGTGACCATCACGTTGCTCACCGGTGCCGTCGGGACGCCGCTCGTCGGCCGCCTCGCCGACATGTTCGGCAAACGCCTGATGATGCTGGTGTGCCTCGGGCTGATGGTGGCGGGTTCGGTGCTCGCCGCCGTCGGGCCGGGATTCGCGACGGTCGTCGCCGGCCGCGGACTACAGGGTTTCGCAATGGCGTTGATGCCCGTCGGGATCAGCATGATGCGCGACGTCCTGCCTCCCGCACGACTCGGCAGCGGCGTCGCGTTGATGAGCGCGACCATCGGCATCGGCAGCGTGCTGGGCATGCCGCTCTCGGGCGTCCTCTACGACCACCTCGGGTGGCAGGCGCTGTTCTGGCTGCCGGCAGGGTTTGCGGTGGCGATGGCGGCGCTGCTGCCGTTCGTGGTGCCGGAGTCGACCACCCGTGCACCGGGGCGGTTCGACTACCGGGGCGCGGTGCTGCTGACCGCCGCGCTGACCGCGGTGCTGCTCGCGATCTCCAAGGGCGGATCGTGGGGATGGGCGAGCGCGCCGACCGTCGGTCTCGCCGTCGCCGCTGCACTCGGTCTGGCGCTGTGGATTCCGTTGGAACTGAGAACACTCCAGCCTCTGGTCGACCTGCGCACGTCGATGCGGCGCCCGGTGCTGGTGTCGAACCTGTCCGCACTGCTGCTCGGATTCGCGATGTTCCTCAGTTCGTACGCCTCCACGCAGGAACTGCAGGTGCCGACGTCGGTCGACCACGGCCTCGGCCTGAGCGCCGCGGCGGCGGGCCTGGTGATGCTGCCGGGCGGCCTGGTCATGATCCTGCTGGCCCCGGTGTCGGCGGCGATGATCCGCGGTTGGGGCGCCCGGGCGACGCTCGGAGTCGGCGCCGGTGCGATCGCCCTCGGATTCGCCGAACGCGGCGTGTTCGGCACCAGCGTGCTCGTCATCGGCGTCAGCGCCTTCGTCGTGTCGATCGGGGTGGCGTTCGCGCTGGCCGCGATGCCGGTGCTCATCACGACGGCGGTACCCCTCGACCAGACCGCGTCGGCGAACAGCGTCAACAGCCTGATCCGGGCCGTCGGAACCTCGGCGGCAAGTGCAGTGGGTGCAGCGGTGCTCGCCGCGTCGACCGTGATGGCCGGCGCCGTCGCGGTGCCGACGCAGATCGGGCTCGACCGACTGTTCTGGCTCGGCGCGGCGGTGGCGACCGTGTCGCTGCTCGTCGTCGCGTGTGTGCCGATCCGGCCCGAACACACAGTGCCGCAGATGGATCCGTCCGTCGAACCGGACGACGACGTGGTCCGCGTGCGCTGAGCCGCTACCAGTCCATCCGGTCGTGGTAGTGGTGCCAGTTGTCGTGGTATCCGCCGTGCGAAATCCACACCGCGGCCATGACGATGTACGCGATCGCGATCAGCACGAGGATGCCGCCGAGGATCCACAGCGACAGCTGGCCGAGCTTGCGAACCCGATCGGACGCGTACTGGGCCCCGGAGTAGTCGCCGCGGGCCCACCGTGGGTACACCTCGAACGCGTTGCTGAAAGCGGCGAACGCGAGCGGCCAGAACGCGACCAGCGCCGCGACAGCCCATCCGGCGTTGCTCGGCGGGGGCGCCGGGACCTGTTGCGGGGCGGCCGGAGGCGGCGGAGGGGGCGGTGCGGGCTCCGACGGGCCGGAAGAAGGCGGGGGAGGAACCGGATCAGGATTCGTCGATGTCATGACAGCACTCCCTCGTTCGCGTCTGTCACCGATCACTGTCGACGGTACGCCCACAAGTAGTGCCGGTGCCGGACATACGACGACGCCGGCGGCGCCTGCGCTTGTTGCGCGGCACCACCGGCGTCGGTGTGGACCTGCCCGGGTTACGGGAGCAGCTGGTCCATGAAGGAGTTGGTGAAGATACGGTGCGGGTCGATCTCGTTGTACCGTGCGTGGGCGGTATCCCAGTTCGGCACGTTCGCGACACCCTCCATGTAGGTGGCCCGCATCTTGTTGGTGACGATGTCGGTGTCGGTGTACGGGTCAGGACCGAACGCCCAGCCCTTCGACCACTCGGGACGGAACGTGGCGGCGTTGTTGTTGAAGTGCCCGCGCATCCACTGCTCCATCTCCTGGTAGAACTCGAACATGCCGGGGGTGCCCGGAACGCCGAGAACGTTCAGCCAGATGGCGACGTCCCAGTCGGGGTGATCGGGACGCGGACGGGTCGCCGCGATGGTCGGCGAGCCGGCCGACTGCACCTTGACGTCCGCGGGCTGATCGAGGCCGCAGCAGCGGATCTCGACCGGGCCGTTCAGCGGGTACTGGCCCTTGGCGCGGTAGTACTCGATGCGGCCGTTGAACCACTGCGTGAAGTCGTGGATGACGGTCGCGATGTTGTCACGGCTGGTGACGACGGCACCGCCACCCTCGGTGAGGCGCAGCGTGGTCGCCTTGATGTAGAACTGGACGTCCTTCGACCAGCCCCAGATGTCACTCGAGTTGGTGGCGGCCAGGCCGAGCTTGGTGATCTCGTACATTGCCGGGCCGAACTGCTGTGCGATCGCCGGGTTCCCGGAGATCATCGCGCCGATCATGTCGGTGATCGGCTCCGGCAGGTTGTCGGAGAACACGTAGTTGTACGGGCCGGTGACCTCGCGAGACTGCGCCGGCTTACCCGAGAGCGAGCCCAGCGAACCCAGCGAGCCGAGGCTTCCGGTCCCGCCCTCCGGCTGATCCGCCGTGACCGTCCACACCTTCATCCACGGCTTGTCGGTGAAGGGGTACCAGATCGCCTCGGCGCGACCGGACTCGGCGACATACTTCTCGAACGTCCGACCCGAGGTGCCCTTCGCCGCGAACAGCTCCTGCCACGGGATGTCGGTGAAGCTCTCGCACCGCATGCGCACGTTCGGGGCGGCCTGCATCGTGACCGAGGTCAGGAAGCAGCGACCCAGGTTGGTGAGCATCGGCAGGATGTCGGGGTCGTTGCGCCGGTAGGTCTTCAGCGCGTACTTGTTCCCGTCCCACACGACGGCGGTGAGCTCGGTGACCAGGTTGCTCAGCGAGCCGAAAGTCGCGCCCGGCAGCGTCTCCTCACCCTCGGCGGGCAGCGCCGCACCGTGGGCGTTGACGGCCAGCGCGCCGCCGATCGACAGCACACCCGGAGCGGGCAGGTTGGCCCAACCCAGGTCGTGCTTCTGCAGCTCGGTGACGATCGCATCGAGGGTCGCACCGACACCCGCCGTGACGGTGGCCGGCGACCCCTGGTTCACCGTGACGCTGTTCAGGTGCGTCATGGTGTCGGCGAGGATCACCTTCTCGACGTTGGAGCCCTTGACGACGGTCAGCGGGGTCCAGCCGTGCATCGCGCCACGGGGACGGATCTTGTAGCCGTGCTCGTCGGCCCAGTTGACCAGGCGCACGACGTCGTCCGCCGTCTTCGGCGAACAGACCCACGTGGCGTCCAGCATGATCTCCTTGGACCAGTTCTGGTACGCCTGCTGGAACAGGGAGATGTCCGACGGGAAGTCCGGCGGCGTAGGCAGCTGGGCGGCCGGACCGAGGGATCCGAGCGAGCCCGAGGACCCTGCGCCGACAGAACCGAGGGAACCGGCCGGCACCGCGAACGCGGGGGTCCAACCGCCGACCACCGCGCCGGCGGCCAGTGCACCGGCGCCGGCGGCGAGGAACCCGCGCCGCGACAGCCGAGGCTGATCGTCGAGTGACGTCATTCGTGTACTCCAAGGGGTGTAGAGGGGGAATGAAAATCGGGTGCAGTTATGCCCGGTCGGGTCGACCTGCAGGTCGACCCGACCGGAAGTTGTAGGCGTTCGCTACGCGACGGTGAGCACGACGTCCGCCAGGGCCGGCGAATCCTCGCGCTCGGGAACCGTTGCCGAGAGCAGCAGCCGGTCGCCCTCGCGCCAGATCCGCGTCCGCAGCGTCTCGCCGGGATATACCACGCCGGCGAACCGGGCACGAAATCCCTTGACACGATCGGCGTCACCGTCGAGAACGGTATCGGTCGCTGCCTTGCACACGATTCCGTATGTGCACAGCCCATGCAGAATAGGCGCCGGGAACCCTGCCGCGGAGGCGAATTCCGGATCCGAATGGAGAGGATTGCGATCTCCGCACATCCGGTAGAGCAGCGCCTGCTGCGGGAGGACGGGCGACAGCACCTCCGCGTCGGGCCGGCGATCGGGGAGGACGACGGAATCCGACGGCCCACGTTCACCCCCGAAACCGCCTTCTCCGCGCGCGAAGATCGACGACCGGGCCGTCCACAGTGGAGACCCGTCGAGTGCGACCGTCGACGACTCCTGCACGATCACCGCGGCCTTGCCCTTGTCCCACACCTCGGCGATCCGGGTGGTGGTCCGCGCCGACCCACTGGCCGGAATCGGCTGGTGCACGGTCACTTCCTGGCTGCCGTGCACGACCTTGGCCAGGTCGATCTCGACACCCGGGAACGACACCCGCGGGGCCTCGGTCGCGTGGATGTTCGCGACCACGGTCGCGAACGTCGGCAGCACCTGCGGCTTGGAGTCGTCGAGGTACCGAAGTTCACGGGGATCGAGCGGGCGAGCTCCCGCCCCGATCCCGAGGTGGTAGAGCTGCACGTCGGAGGGCGTCCAGGAGAACTCCTGGGCGGGGAGCTCGGCTCCGATCGCGATCGACGGATCGATGGGCACTGGTGTGTCTCCTGTCAGTTCGTCACGGATTCCGCACCGGCACGGGCGCGATCGGCGATGTCGAGCACGGCGAGGTACGCGAACGTCATCGCGGGGCCGATGGTCGCGCCGGGGCCGGCGTAGGTGTGGCCCATGACGGGGGAGCTGCAGTTGCCGGCGGCGTAGAGGCCCTCGATCACCGAGCCGTCCTCGCGGAGCGCACGGCCGTCGACGTCGGTGACGATGCCGCCCTTGGTGCCCAGGTCGCCCGGAACCATCTTGATCGCGTAGAACGGCGCCTTGCTGATCTCGGCGAGGCTGGGGTTCTTCAGACGCGGATCGCCGTAGTAGTGGTCGTATCCGCTGTCGCCGCGGCCGAAGTCCTCGTCCTTGCCGTTACGGGCGAAGCCGTTGAACCGCTCCACCGTTTCGGTGAGGGCGTCGACCGGCAGCCCCGTCTTCTCCGCCAGCTCGGCGATGGTGCCGGCCTTGACGATGATTCCCGCCTTGAGCCAGCGGCCAGGGAACGGCGAGCGCGGGGTGATGCCGGCGAAGGTGTACCGGTTGCGGTACCGCTGATCGAGGACCATCCAGGTGGGAGTGTTCTCGCCGGGACCCTCGCCCTGGCCGTACTCGCCGCCGTACATCGTGTGGACGGCCTCGACGTACGGGGCGGCCTCGTTGCCGAAGCGCTTGCCGCGGGTGTTGACCATGATGCAGCCCGGCAGTGTGCGCTCGGACAGTGCGAACCACGGTCCGCCGGTGAGCGGGATCGACGGACCCCACCATGCGTCGTCCATGAAGTCGACTGCGGCGCCGAGCTTCTGGCCGGCGACGATGCCTTCGCCGGTGTTGGCCTTGGCGCCGACGGTCCACTCGGTCCCGATCGGGGCGCGCTGGTACTTCTTGCGCATCTCGTCGTTGTGCTCGAAGCCGCCCGAGCCCAGCACGACGCCGTGGCGGGCGTGGATGATCTGCTCCTCGCCGTCGACGAGCACCTTCACGCCGCGGACGGCGTCACCCTCGGTGTAGAGCTCGGTGAGCGGCGTGTTCAGCAGGATCGGGACACCGGCGTCGCGCAGGCCGATGCGCAGACCGGCCATCAGGGCCTGGCCACGCACGAGCAGGTCCTTGCCGCGGGCCTTCGCGGCCAGGAAGCGCATGCCGACCTTCATCGCGCGCAGCGGCCCGCGGCGGTTGCGCATCAGCAGATTGAGCCAGCGGTAGTCGGCCTGCGTGATGACGAAGTTCTTGGGCGCCTTCACGTAGTCCGGCTCGAGGTTCTTGCGGTCGTCGCCGAGGCGGTTGCCGTCGAACGGGGTCGGTTCGACGGAGCGTCCACCGAGACGTCCACCGGGTGCCTCCGGGTAGTAGTCCGAGTAGTTCGGCACCCACTGCAGTTCCAGCGCACTGTTCTTCAGCACGAACGACAGCATCTCGGGGCCGCGGTCGATGTAGGTGTCGATCTTCTCGGGGGCGACGACGTCGCCGATGATGCTGTGCAGATAGGTGCGGGCCGCGTCGGTGGTGTCGGTGACGCCGTCACGCTGGAGCACCTCGTTGTTCGGGATCCAGACACCTCCGCCCGACCGTGCGGACGAACCGCCGTAGTGGGCTGCCTTCTCGACGACGACCACACTCAGCCCCTGGTGTGCGGCGGTCAGGGCGGCGGTCATGCCGGCAGCACCGCTGCCGACGACGACGATGTCGTATTCCTGCTTGCTCATGTAGAACACGTTATAGAATGGGGTGGCTGCCAGTCCATGCTTTCTGCCAGTAAGTATGGCTGGAGGCATCCGACCGTGGCGTTCACAAACGAACACGCGTTGCAGTCTTCTCGGTGGTGCCTGTGTTCGTCTGTACTCGGCGCGGTGATCCTGCGGTTCGAGTAGGAGTTCACATGACCAAAGCAAGTGTCGCGATCGTGGGTTCCGGCAACATCAGCACGGACCTGCTCTACAAGTTGCAGCGATCCCCGTGGCTCGAGCCGCGGTGGATGATCGGCATCGACCCGGCCAGCGAAGGACTCGCGCGCGCTCGGGGGATGGGGCTCGAGACGTCGGCCGAGGGTGTCGACTGGCTGCTGAGCCGGCCCGACAAGCCCGACATGGTCTTCGAGGCGACATCCGCGTATGTGCACCGCGATTCAGCCCCCAAATACGCGGAGCACGGGATCCGCGCCATCGACCTCACCCCGGCCGCGGTCGGCCCGCCCGTCGTGCCGCCGGCGAATCTCCGCGAGCACCTCGACGCCCCGAACGTCAACATGATCACCTGCGGCGGGCAGGCCACGATCCCGATCGTGTACGCGGTCTCCCGTGTCGTCGACGTGCCCTACGCGGAGATCGTCGCGTCCGTCGCGTCGGTGTCGGCCGGCCCCGGGACGCGCGCGAACATCGACGAGTTCACCAAGACCACCAGTCGCGGTGTCGAGGTGATCGGTGGGGCCCGCCGGGGCAAGGCCATCATCATCCTGAATCCGGCCGACCCGCCGATGATCATGCGCGACACCATCTTCTGTGCCATCCCGGAGGATGCCGACCATGATGCGATCACCGAGTCGATCCACCGGGTGGTCGCCGACATCCAGCAGTACGTGCCCGGCTACCGGTTGCTCAACGAACCGCAATTCAGTGACCCCACGGTCGTGTCGGGCGGGCACGCCACGGTCACCACATTCGTCGAGGTCGAGGGTGCGGGTGACTTCCTGCCTACGTACGCCGGGAACCTCGACATCATGACGGCGGCGGCAACCAAGGTGGGCGAGGAGATCGCCCGGCAGTTTCTGAGCGTGGAGGCGTGAGCGACATGAGCGACAGCGGCGGCAAGACCGCGAACCGGAACGACGACATCCACTTGGACGGCGCGTGGGACATCCGGATCACCGATACCTCGCTCCGGGACGGATCGCACCATAAGCGGCACCAGTTCACCGGGACGGAGGTGCGCGACATCGTCGCTGCCCTCGACGGCGCCGGTGTACCGGTCATCGAGGTCACCCACGGCGACGGTCTCGGCGGCTCGTCGTTCAACTACGGGTTCTCGAAAACCCCCGAGCAGGAACTGATCAGGATCGCCGTCGACACGGCGAAACGGGCGAGGATCGCGTTCCTCATGCTGCCCGGCGTCGGCGTCAAGGAGGACATCGTCGAGGCGCAGGACAACGGCGCGTCGATCTGTCGTATCGCCACACACTGCACCGAGGCGGACGTCTCGATCCAGCACTTCGGGCTCGCCCGCGACCGCGGCCTCGAGACCGTCGGCTTCCTGATGATGGCGCACACCGTCTCGCCCGAGAAACTGGCGGAGCAGGGCCGCATCATGGTGGACGCCGGGTGCCAGTGTGTGTACGTGGTCGACTCGGCGGGAGCGCTCGTGCTCGAGCAGGTCTCCGAGCGGGTGGAGGCGCTGGTCCAGGAACTCGGCAAGGACGCGCAGGTCGGCTTCCACGGGCACGAGAACATGGGTCTGGGCGTCGCGAACTCGATCGCGGCCGTCCGGGCGGGCGCCAAGCAGATCGACGGCAGCACTCGGCGTTTCGGCGCCGGCGCCGGCAACGCGCCGGTGGAGGCGCTCGTCGCCGTGTTCGACAAGATCGGCGTCAAGACCGGAATCGACTTCTTCGCGATCGCCGAGGCCGCGGAGGAGGTCGTGCGTCCCGCGATGCCGGCCGAGTGCCTGCTCGATCGGCAGGCGCTGATGATGGGGTACGCGGGCGTGTACTCGAGCTTCCTCAAGCACGCCGAACGGCAGGCCGAGCGCTACGGCGTCTCCGCCGCGGAGATGCTCGTGCGTGCCGGGAAGCGCAAGCTCGTCGGCGGCCAGGAGGACCAACTGATCGACATCGCGCTCGAACTGCAGCGAGAGGCTGCCACCGGCTAGTCCCGCACCGGCAGCAACGAAGAAGGGGCGCGCATCCCGTCGGATGCGCGCCCCGTCCGGTCGACGATCTACCGGTCACCGACTACGCCTGGGTGTCGCGCACCTCGATGATGCCCTCCATCACGGCGTGGTTGATGCTGTTGAGCAGCCGCGGGCAGGTCTGTCGCGACCCGGTCCCGCCGCCGGATCCGGTGAACTCCGGACACACCTTCGTCGGGTCGTCCAGCCACTGGATGCTGGTGTGCTTGTAGCTGTTCTTGCGAACGAGCACACAGGTTCCGCACGCGCGGCACTGCACCTCGTGGAGCCCCTCCTCGAGGTACGAGTGCAGATCGGCGGCGGTCTGAGCGCGGACGGCCTCGACCCGGGCCGGGCTGTCCGCGTAGCTTGGGGCCTTGGCCCAGGTCGAGGTCATGTCACACCCCCGTCTTGTGCTCGGTGGCAGCCTTCGCTGCTTTTTCTTCGGCCTGGCGGGCCAGGTTCGCGTCGACCTCACGCTGCCAGGCCTCGACGGCCTTGGTCGTGTCGATCTCGAACTCGAACCGCTGGGTGGCCTTCGGGTCGATGTCGGCGACGTCGACGTAGAACTGGTCGTACCAGCGACGCAGCTGGTAGACGGGGCCGTCCTCCTCGCACAGGAGCGGGTTCTCGATCTTGGTCTTGTTCTTCCAGATCGCGACGTCCTGCTCGAAGCCCATCGCCACGCCCTCGGTGAACTTGGTCGCCAGCTTGTCGCTGGTGGCGTCGTCCAGACCCTTGGGCTTCTCCACGCTCACGCCGTACATCAGCATGAACGAGTCCTGCGTGATCGGGTAGTGGCAGTTGATCAGGAGGCTCTCGACCTTGTACCCGCTGTAGTTGTTGTGCAGCCAGTTGACCATGTACGACGGTCCGAAGTACGACGCCTCGGAGTCGAGAACGGATTCGCCGTACTGGGTGCCCATGTTCCCGACGTCGGGCCGGCCGTGGTTCTGCAGGTACTGCGACGCGACATGGCCCTCGAAGACGTTCTTGAAGTACTTCGGGAAACCGAAGTGGACGTAGAAGAAGTGCGCCATGTCGACCACGTTGTCGACGATCTCGCGGCAGTTCGAACCCTCGACGAGGACGCGGTTCCACTTCCAGTCGGTCCACTCGTCGGTGAAGACCTGCGGCAGGTGCGGGATCGTGATGTCGTCCGGCGGCGGGTTACCCTCCGGGTCGTTCCACACGAACAGCTGCTTGTTCTCCTGCAGCGTGATCCACGAGCGGGTGCGCGCAATCGGCGGCACACGGCGGGCGTAGGGGATGTCGGTGCACTTGCCGTTGCCACCCCAACGCCAGTCGTGGAACGGGCAAGCGACCGAGTCGCCCTTGATCTCGCCCTGGCTGAGGTCCCCACCCATGTGTCGGCAGTACGCGTCGAGTACGTGGAGCTTGTTCTGGCTGTCGGCGAAGACGACCAACTTGGTGCCGAACGCTTCGACGGCGTGCGGCTTGCCGTCCAAGAACTCGCTCTCGAGCCCGATGCAGTGCCAACCGCGTGCGTATCGCGTCTGCGGGGCTCCCACATCGATCTCACGAATCTGCGCCATCAGTACCTCACATCCCTTCTAGCTGTTGCTAGAACACGTTATAGAACTTCGCTGGATTCCGCTAGATTTCGCACGCTTGGGATCGGCAACGACTACGGATTACCAGTGGAATTCCCGTTTCCTCGACATGGAAGAGAACGTGTTCTAGTCTCAGGACAAGTGAACATCGATTACAGACGGGAGCGTCCAGTGGGTGACCAGGACAGCCGTGACGTGATGCAGCGGATCGACGCGCTACTGCCGGTGCTGCGTGAGCGCGCGCAGGAGACAGAGGATCTGCGCCGAATCCCCGACGATTCCATCAAGGCGCTGCAGGAGGCGGGTTTCTTCCGTCTGCTCCAGCCGAAGCAGTGGGGCGGCATCGAAGCCGATCCCGTCACCTTCTACACCGCTGTCCGCAACATCGCGAGCGCGTGCGGATCCACCGGCTGGGTCGCCGGCATCCTCGGTGTCCACAACTGGCACCTGGCCCTGTTCGACCAGCAGGCGCAGGAAGACGTGTGGGGCGAGGACACTGATGTGCGGATCTCGTCGTCGTACGCGCCGATGGGCGCCGGTGAGGTCGTCGAGGGCGGTTACAAGGTCAACGGTGCGTGGGCCTGGTCGTCGGGCTGCGACCACGCGTCGTGGGTCGTCGTCGGCGGTCCGGTCATCAAGGACGGACGCCCGGTCGACTTCGGTAGCTTCCTGATTCCGCGCTCGGACTACGAGATCGACGACGTGTGGAACGTGGTGGGCCTGCGTGGCACCGGTAGCAACACCGTCGTCGTCAAGGACGCGTTCGTGCCGCGGCACCGCTTCCTGAGCTTCAAGGCGATGAGCGAGCTGACCGCTCCGGGTCTGCAGCAGAACACCGCTCCGGTCTACAAGATGCCGTGGGGCACTATCCATCCCACCACGATCTCGACCCCGATCGTCGGCATGGCATACGGCGCCTACGACGCGCACGTCGAGCACCAGGGCAAGCGCGTGCGCGCGGCGTACGCCGGCGAGAAGGCCAAGGACGACCCGTTCGCCAAGATCCGCATCGCCCAGGCGTCGAGCGACATCGACGCCGCATGGCGTCAGCTCTCCGGCAACGTCGCCGACGAGTACGCGCATCTGATTGCGGGCGAAGAGATTCCGATGGAGCTGCGCCTGCGCGCGCGTCGTGACCAGGTTCGTGCGACCGGTCGCGCCATCGCGTCGATCGACCTGCTGTTCGAGAACTCGGGCGCCACGGCCCTCGCGAACGGCACCCCGATCCAGCGTTTCTGGCGCGACGCGCACGCCGGCCGCGTGCACGCCGCGAACGACGCCGAGCGCGCCTACGTGATGTTCGGTGGTGCCGAGTTCGGTCTGCCGCTCACCGACACGATGGTCTAGGGGGCGGCACATGACGGCTACCGAAGAACTCACGTACGAGTCGACGTCGCGCTTCGCGCAGGTCCGACCGGACCTCAGGCTGCACTACCACGAGGCTGGTGTCGGCAACGGTCCGACCATCGTGCTGCTGCACGGCGGTGGACCGGGCGCGTCGTCGTGGTCGAACTTCGCCAAGAACATTCCGGTTCTGGCGCAGCAGTTCCACGTGATCGCGGTCGACCAGCCCGGCTACGGGCAGTCCGACAAGCCCACCGAGCACCCGCAGTACTTCCGCCACAGCGCGTCGGCACTGAAGGATCTGCTCGACACCATCGGCATCACCGAACGCGTTCACCTGCTGGGCAATTCGCTCGGCGGCGGTGCGGCGGTGCGGTTCGCGCTGGACTACCCGGACCGGGCCGGCCGGCTCGTGCTCATGGGCCCCGGCGGCCTGAGTGTCAACCTGTTCGCGCCGGACCCCACCGAGGGCGTGCGGAACCTCGGCAAGTTCGCGTACCAGCCGACGCGGGAGAACCTCGAGGCGTTCCTGCGCATCATGGTGTTCGACCAGAAGCTCATCACCGACGAGCTGATCGACGAGCGCTTCGCCGCGGCCAGTTCGCCGGAGTCGCTCGCCGCGGCCAAGGCGATGGGCAAGTCGTTCTCGAGCTCGGAGTTCGAACTCGGCATGCTGTGGCGCGACGCCTACAAGCTGCGTCAGCGGGTGCTGCTGATCTGGGGCCGCGAGGACCGGGTCAACCCGATCGACGGTGCACTGGTGGCGCTCAAGATGATTCCGCGCGTCCAACTGCATGTGTTCGGCGGCTGCGGGCACTGGGCACAGCTCGAGAAGTTCGACGAGTTCAACCGGCTTGCAAGCGACTTCCTGCTCGATGGAGGTAACCGATGAGTATCCGTTCGCTGGCCTACCTGCGCATCGAGGCGACCGACATGGCCGCCTGGCGCGAGTACGGGCTCAAGGTGCTCGGCATGATCGAGGGCAAGGGCGCGAACCCCGAGAATCTGTACCTGCGCATGGACGACTACCCGGCGCGCCTCGTCATCGTTCCCGGTGAGCGCGACGGTCTCTACGCCGCCGGCTGGGAGTGCGCGAACGCCGAAGGCCTGCAGGAGATTCGTGAGCGCCTGGTCAAGGCCGACTGGGAGTTCGAGGAGGGCACCAAGGAGGAGGCGGCCGAGCGCAACGTCGTCGAGTTCATCAAGTGCCGCGACGCCTCCGGATCCCGTCTGGAGATCTTCCACACGATCGCCCTGCAGCACCGCCGCATCGTCAGCCCGTACGGGCACAAGTTCGTCACCGGCGAGCAGGGTCTCGGGCACGTCGTTCTCGCGACCAAGGACGACGAGGCGGACCTCGAGTTCTACCGCGACGTGCTCGGATTCAAGTTGCGCGACTCGATGCGCCTGCCTCCGCAGGTAGTCGGACGCCCGGCGGACGGTGACCCGGCGTGGCTGCGCTTCCTCGGGTGCAACCCGCGGCACCACAGCCTCGCGTTCGCGCCGCTGCCGAACCCGACCGGAATCGTGCACCTCATGGTCGAGGTCGAGAACTCCGACGACGTCGGCCTGTGCCTCGACCGCGCGCTCCGCAAGAACGTGAAGATGTCGGCGACGCTGGGTCGGCACGTCAACGACCTGATGCTGTCTTTCTACATGAAGACCCCGGGCGGGTTCGACGTCGAATTCGGCTGCGAGGGACTCGAGGTCGAGGACGACAAGTGGATCGCGAAGGAGAGCACCGCGGTGAGTTTGTGGGGACACGACTTCACGGTGGGGTTCAAGTAATGTCCGCGCACGAGACGTCCGAGGTGGACACTGGCACGGGGATCGACCCGCGCCAGTTCCGTAACGTCCTCGGACAGTTCTGCACCGGCGTCACGATCATCACGACGATCGACGACGGTGCCCCGGTCGGATTCGCGTGTCAGTCGTTCGCGGCGCTGTCGCTCGAGCCGCCACTCGTGCTGTTCTGCCCCACGAAGGCCTCGCGGTCGTGGGCGGCGATCGAGCGGTCGGGTCGGTTCTGCGTCAACGTCCTCGCCGAGGAACAGCAGGACACCTGTGCGCGGTTCGGCTCTCGCGAGCCGGACAAGTTCGGCGGAATCGACTGGGCACCGTCCCCTTTGGGATCGCCGATCCTGACGGGTTCACTCGCGCACATCGATTGCACGGTCGAGACCGTCCACGACGGCGGCGATCACTTCGTGGTGTTCGGTCGGGTCCACTCGATGAGTGAGATCAAGTCCGAGCGGCCGCTGTTGTTCTACCGCGGCCAGTACACCGCGATCGAACCGGAGAAGACGGTGCCGGCGAAGTGGCGGGACGATCTCGAGGCGTTCCTCACCACGGCCAGCGAGGACACCTGGCTGTAGAAGACCTGCCCCGGGGGAGGGAAAAGGCTGAAGGGTCCCTTCACGCGCTACCAGCGTGTGAAGGGGCCCTTCAACTCTTTGGGCGTCGGCTCGAGCCTTCAATTGTGGACGCGGCCGGGCTACGCTGGTCAGTGGCATGTGTCGGGCCCGCGGCTTCTCAGCGCGCATCGGGCGTGTGGCCGAATCGGTTGCCCGAGTGTCGGGTTGGTGCCCTTTTCTTTCTTCGATCCCGTATCAGGTTGTGGTGGAACGGGAGTGGTGTGGCGCCGCCCTACCTTCCAGCTGAGGATGTGAGATCCATGGCCAAGACAATCCGGACGAACGAGTCCATCGTCATCGAGTGTCCGGTTGCCGAGGTGTTCGCCTATTTCACTGACCCCGAAAACGTTTCCGATTGGGGAAGCAGCATCGACGAGTACAAGATGGTATCGGGATCGCCGGAGGAGGTCGGGTCCCTGGCATCGGTGATCACCAAGGTTGCCGGTGTACGTCTTCAAGCGACCGAGGAAGTCACTGCATACGAGAAGAACAAGCGGATCGGCTTCGAATCCAGGGAGACGCGGATCGGGTACGAGCGTGAACTCGACTTCGACACCGACGGTGACGGGGCCACCAGGGTGACGTACCGACTCGATGCCGAGGGCGGTACCGGGCTGTTCAAGTTCGGTGACACCATCGTCCAGAAGCTGTACGCCCGCGACGTGCGCGGGAACCTCGAGAACGCCAAGACGATTCTCGAGTCGTCGAACGGCTGAAGGGCCCCTTCGCGCGCGGACGGCGCGCGAAGGGACCCTTCAGCTCTCGCGGCTAACGGACCGTGAACTCCGCCGATGTGCCGGTGAGGGCGAACACCTCGCCGTCGGGATTCTTCCAGTTGCCGAAGTGCTGGATCCGGTACGTGCCGGACGGAGTGCCGGCGGGCACGTCCCAGGTGATCCGGGCGATGGACGCATTGAGGCCCTCGCGGCGCCAGCGGTACTTGGTGGCCCAGTCGCCGTCGTCGGCGTGCCGTACCCAACGATCGCCGTCGCGCCGCTGCACCTCGAAATAGGTTCCGCGGCGGTGCAGGTCGTTCTTCGGGTGACCGCTGACGAACTCGACCGCGATCTGTTCGCCGGAGCCGGTGCTGCCCGCCGGCTGGACGACCACGTCGCCGAAGTTGCGTCCGGGTAGTGGTGCGTCGAAGGGGAATTCGCGTCCGAAGCCGGGCTGGAAGCCGGACAGGTCGCGCGGCGCGGGTCCGCGCGGGACGTCGGCGCCGGCCTTCATCGCGGCCGCCAGTGCCGCGAAGCCCTGCTGGTACGCGGGAAGGGTGTTGCGGCCGAACAGCGTCGAACCGCCCTCGTACTGCTGGGCGTCGTACTCCTCGGGCGTGGCGCAGTAGCTCGAGTACGCGTTGGCGTAGCCCTGGAAGATGACGTTCTCGAGGGGCACACCCAGTTCCTCGGCGACGTTGCGCCGGATGCGCAGGCCGGAGACGATGGTGAACTCGGCCGGACCGCCGACGACGTAGATGTCGCCGATGCGGATGATCTGGATCTTGAGCACGTGCGGAACCCAGCCGTCCGGGGGCAGCAGGCCGACGGGCACGAGTACGAGCTTGGGTGCCTGTGCGTCGGCGAGCCACTGCGGTGTGGGGGTGTCGACGCCGCCGAGGGCGTCGATCATCGGGTTGTGCATGCCCTCGGTGAAGAGCTCGATCGCGGGGCCGTCCTCGGTGCTGCCGGCCGCCATTCCGGCGCCGACGCACGCCGGTGCGGTCTGACGCTGCTGCCCGTCCGAGGTGTACTTCCCGTCGACGACCTGGTTTGCCATGTCCAGGTACATGATCCGGCTGTCGACGGTGGTCGACTTCAGTGGCGTCGCCTGCTTGTACGCCTCCCGGGCCGCGGCGACCTGGCGTTCGCCGATGATCCGGGTGTTCTCGAACTCGTCGGCGGTGGGGCCGTGGCCGGGCTGCAGGTCGAGGTTGGGCGACATGTCGCCGGTGTTGGTCTGCGGGAAGCAGGCGACGAATCCGGGCTTGCCGTCGAGGTAGCGCACCCCGGCTACGTCGTGCTCCCAGAAGTACGCGGCGGCACCCTTGTTGTCACCGGAGATCAGGTGGTTCTTGTTGGTGAGCGACGCGCCGTGGGTGGGGAACCAGCCGATGCCGCCGACGTTGTCGCTGCCCTGGCTGATCTTGAGCACCCGCATCGAGGTGTCGATGCCCAGCGGGTAGTAGTCCTTGTCGCGCTGCGGGTTCCGATCGAACGCAACCTGGGAGCGATTGACGCTGGCGTCCTTCAGTTCGCTGCGCCCGTACGAGACGGTGCCCGCTGCGAGGTTCTCGTGTGCCGCGACGATTGCCTCGACCACGCCGTCGACCTCGGCGTCGAACACCTGGGGTTGGAAGCCCAGCGTCGCAAGGCTGTACGCGTAGTCCTGCGACGCGCCGCCGCACGCCGCGTGCGAGTGCACGGCCGTGAGCATCACGTTCTTCTCGGTGTACAGGTTGCCGAACTGAGCGGCGAGTCGGGCGAGGACGGCGTCGTGGACGGCCTGGAATACCATGCAGGTGTCGGCGCACGTGTAGACGACGCGGTTGTCGTCGGCGTCGGCGAAGATGTAGGCGCGCACGCGGGTCCGCTGGTGCAGGCCCTCGGCCCGCTGGTCGAACTGCGAGTAGCCCATCATGCCGTTCTCGGCGACCGGGCCGGTCATGTCCGACAGGCCGACGCCGACGCGGAACCCCTGGTCGGGGGCGGCGCGATAGGCGGGGGTGGAGGCGGAGCGCGGCTGAGCGGAAGCGGTGGAACCGGCTGCGTTGGCTATGGCTGCGAGCGCCGGTGCGGCCGCGGCCCCGGCCAGCACACTGCGTCGACTGATCGTCACGACGTAATCCTTTGCGCGAGGTCGAGAATCGAAGTTGATCAAATGTCCAAGTCTTCAGCACACACCAGTCGGTCTCGATTCGCAAGGGGCGGCGGCGTCGAATTCGTGGACCGATCAGACGCCGGCCGCGTCGCCGAACGTCATCCGCAGTTCGGGGATCGTGGTAGTCATCAGGGCCCGGCGGGGCAGCCCCAGCGAGCGCAACTCGTCGGCGATCGGATGGTTGCCGAGGCGCAGTTCGGCGCCGCCGATCCGGGAGCGGACCCCGGTGGGTTTCATGTCCCACGCGGTGTGGCGGGTGACGCCGTCGAGGTGCGAATACGCCTTGAGGGAGGTGTTGGCACCGCCACCGGGAGTCGGGAGGCCCTGCTTGACGCTGAGTTCCGCGATGAGGCGGCCGTCCTGGCTGACCCTGCCGCGCCGGACCTTGCTGATGTGGTCGGCTTCGAAGTCGGCCAGGATCTTGGGGAAGCCCCAGATGCCGCGACCGGCGGCGAGGGTGAACTCGCCGTCGACGGGGAGTTGGTGGATGAGCGCTCCCGCGGTGCCCTTGGTCAGCGACCGCAGGTCGCCGAGCACCGACCACGGTCCGCGCTCACGGTGGTTGCGGACCATGAAGGTCACGCCGAACTCGTTGTACGGGCCGAGGTCGCCGTCGACGTAGTCGACGAACACCAGTCCGCACAGTCCCCGGCCGGGCCGGTACTGCAGGATCTCGAGCCCGGTGTAGTCGATCAGGCGTTGGGCCGCGGCCGTCGGGACGGAGTACATGGCCATGAAGGCCGACGCGGTCCGGATCTCGACCGGCATGTCGACCTGCTTGCCGAGGATCTGGTGCGACGTCACTGGGACACCACCCCGCGCAGGCCGTCGGCACCGTAGACCTGCTCGAGCATGGACCGGAAGTTCGGCCCTCTGCGGAGCATCTGACCGCCGTCGACGTTGATGACCTGCCCGGTGATCCATGCGGACTGTGGACCGAGGAGGAACGCGGCGAGCCCGGCGATGTCCTCGACCTCGCCGACGCGGCCCAGGGGAGTGCACTCGAGGTAATCGTCGAGGATCGGTCCGCCGTCGGTGATGAGCGCGACCAGGTCGGTGCGGGTGAGCCCGGGGCGGATGCCGTTGACGCGAACGTTGCTGGCGCCCAATTCGTCTGCGGCGAGCTGCACCAGGTGGTCGACGCCGGCCTTCGAGACCCCGTACGCGCCGAACCAACGGTGGGTGTTGCTGGCCGCGATCGAGGAGATCGCGACGATGGAGCCGCCGCCGGCCGCGACGAGGGCCCGCGCGCCGTGCTTGATCGTGAGCATCGTGCCGGTGACGTTGAGATCCACGGTGCGGCGCCACGCGTCGGTGTCGAGTTGCGTGACGGGCGCGATGGTCTCGTTGCCGCCGGCGCACGCGACGACGCCGTCGAGGCGTCCGGTGGTCTCGATCGCCCGGGCGACGGCGCGTTCGACGTCGGACTCGTCGGTGACGTCGGCGGCGACTGTGGTGACCGATCCGCCGGATGCGAACGCGCCCGCGGCGGCGATCTTCTCGGCCGCCGCGGACAGCCTGTCGGCGCTGCGGCCGCAGATCGCGACGTGGGCGCCCTCGGCGACGAGGGTTTGCGCGATACCGAGTCCGATGCCGCTGCCGCCGCCCGTGACCAGGATCGATCTGCCCGCAAACGCTCCGGAGTTCGCATCCGAAGTCATCACGTCTCCCCTCGTGGATCCGATACCCCGCCGATAGTAGGAACAAGTCCTACTATCGGGGAGGGTTTGGGAGATTCTCGAGGCTTTCGGATGTGTTCGGTGCGGACCGAGGAGCATGCGGAATGACGAGTTGGGACGAGACCGATCTGCTCGACGGGCGCTTCTATGCGGGCGCGTTCGGCGACCCGCGCGAGGCGTACGCGTGGATGCGGGCGCAGCGACCGGTGTTCCGGGACCGCAACGGCGTGGCCGGGGCGTCGACGTACGAGGCGGTGATCGCCGCCGAGCGCGACCCCGGAGTGTTCTCCAATGCCGGTGGCATCCGCCCCGAGACCGGCCCGCTGCCGCAGATGATCGACATGGACGATCCGGCGCACCTGCAGCGACGACGCCTCGTCAACACCGGCTTCACCCGCAAGAAGGTGGAGTCGAAGATCGGGCGGATCCGTGAGATCTGCGAGCAGTTGATCGACGTGGTGTGCGCGGAGGGGGAATGCGACTTCGTCGCCGACCTCGCCGCCCCGCTGCCGATGGCCGTGATCGGCGACATGCTCGGCGTGCGCCCCGAGGAGCGGGAGATCTTCCTGCGGTGGTCGGACGATCTGGTGAAGGCGTTGGGCAGCAATGCAACCGAGGAGCAGTTGAAGGCGATGATGGACGCCTACGTCGCGTTCAACGAGTTCACGTTCCGCACCATCGCCGAGCGGCGGAAGAACCCGTCGGACGACCTGATCAGCGTCCTCGTGCACGCTGAGATCGACGGACAGCGCCTCGACGACCAGGAGATCGTCAACGAGTCGCTGCTGATCCTCATCGGTGGCGACGAGACCACCCGACACGTGCTCAGCGGCGGCATGGAACAGCTGATGCGCCACGAGGATCAGCGGGATCGGCTGGTGGCCGAGCCGTCGGGCATTCCGCTCGCAGTCGAGGAGATGCTGCGGTGGGTCTCGCCCATCAAGAACATGGCCCGCACCGTCACCCGCGACACCACGTTCTTCGGCACCGACCTGCGCCAGGGCGAGAAGATGCTGCTGCTGTTCGAGTCGGCGAACTTCGACGAGACGGTGTTCGACGACTCCGAGCGCTTCGACATCGGTCGTTCGCCGAACCCGCACGTGGCCTTCGGCTTCGGTACCCACTTCTGCCTCGGCAACCAGCTCGCGCGATTGGAGGGCGCGATGATGTTCGAGCGACTGCTGGCACGCCTGCCGGACATGACGCTGGCCACGAGTGAGCCGCTGCCGCGGCGGCCGGCGAACTTCGTGTCCGGGCTCGATGAGATGCCCGTGAAGTTCACCGCGGCGGCGCCGCGGGAATCTGGTGGACGATCGTCGTCGTGACCGGCAGCGCGCGGATTGCGGTGATCGCGTCCCACTTGGACTCTCCGCACTCGCCGGTGGGCAGCACAGGACGCATGGCCGACCCCTGCGCGTCGACGAGCCAGACGACCGGCGGAATCGCTTGGTCCACGAGGCAGATCCGTTGGTCGACGCCGTTGATTCGTGTCGTCTTCACCGGATCTGTGGGTAGGGCGTAGCCGGCGAGGACCGCGCTCACGTCACCCTGTCGGTGTTCCTCGACCCATGAGACGGTGTGGTCGTCGGCGACACCGGTACTCCAGTCGCCTTCGCAGGTGACGACGCTGACCGGGACGAAGTCGTCGGGGATCGGCATCGGGTCGGGGACCGGCGGCGCGTCCTGGGGTAGCCCGGAGAACGCGAGGAGGTTGCCGGCCAGGCATGTCGGCTCCACCAGTCCCGGCGTCGTGGGTTGTGGTGCGGGTGCGGCAGTGTCGTCGGCGTCGCCCGACGTGCCGCACCCGGCCGCCAGTCCGAGCGCGATCAACCCCACGATGACTCTCGAAGCCCCCACAACGGGCACCCTACGGAGTGAGTGGCGGGGGTGCGGGCGAACGCCCGATTCGACGTCAGGCGGCGGGAGCCAGGCGCATCGCCGGCAACGGCGGGAGGTTCGCCGGATCGAGACCGAACTGCTCGTCGATGCCCTTGCGGGACTTGGATGCGGACTCGGCGAGCGCTTCGTACAGCGCCGGTCCGTCGAGTCCGCGGGCCCGGTAGCGGTCGGTGATCTGGTCCCACGTCATGTTGGGTTCGGTGCGATCGAGCCCGACGGCCGTCACCCGGTCGGCCATGATCTCGCGGGTGTAGGTCCGCAGCGCGTTGCGCATCTCGAACCCGACGCGGGCGCGCACCTCCACCGGGACGCCGAGTGCCTTCTGGGTCTCGTTGGCGCGGGCGATCTCTCGCTCACCGTAGAGGTAGACGATGCGGGCGTCGCGGGAGTCGAGGGTGCCCGGCAGGTAGACCGGGATTCCGGGGACTTCGATCGCCGACGAGCCGACCACCGAGGGGGCAGGCGCCGACACCGCATCCGCGAACGCGGTGCCCGGCACGAGCAGCGCAAGCATGGTCAGTACCGCGGCGACGGCCGCGCGGCCGAACGACTCCACGTTGTCCTCCCGAATCGACCGACTGTTCGGTCGCAGTCGGTGAGCTGACGGGAAGACTACGCGCAGTCCGGTGCCGGAGCGTCCTCGGACAGCGGGCTACCGGCAGGATTGGAGTACAGCACGTACAGCACCATCGGGCCTGCGTCGATGTTGCGCCCCATATGGACGTAGCCGTGGCCGCTGGGCTCGACGATGGTGCCGCCGGCGTTGTAGACGCCGTCGATCGTGCAGTCCGACTTGTAGTGCGTCAGTGTGCCTTCGGTGACCATGCCGTAGAGCATGCCGTCGTGGAAGTGCCAGCCCGTGGTGCCGCCCGGCGCGATGGTGACCTTGCGGATGACGTAATCGCGGGCGCCGACCGTGGCCTGCGCCAGGATCTCCCCGGTGACGCCCTCGCTCGGCGTCGCCGCGGCGGTCCCCGGCGTCAGCCCGGCCGCGATGGCGACCGCTGTTGCGGCGAGTGCAAGACGGTACCGGCGGCGCATGGTGCTCCCTTCCCGAACCTGTCGAGGTGCGAGATCATAGTGCGCGTGAAGCGGCCGTCGCCGTGGGCTTTTCGCGGGTAGTCACTCGAGCGGGAACACACCGTTCGTGCTGATTCGTCGGTCGGAAGACTATTGCGGCGCGCCGAGATTCATCTCGTCCGGGTGGATGCCGACCCGGACACCGTCGTCGAGCGTGGCTATGTCGGTGAGGTCCTGGTCGGTGAGCGCGAAGTCGAAAACGTCGATGTTCTGCGCGATCCGGTTGTCGTGTACGGACTTCGGGATCACGATCAGGCCGTTCTGCAGGTGCCAGCGGATGAGGACCTGTGCCGGGGACTTGCCGTGTGCTTCGCCGATGCGGGTGATGACGGGATCGTCCAGCAGGGTGTTGGGTTTGGACGCGTCGCCCCAGCCGGAGTTGCTGGTGCCGCCGAGCGGGCTCCACGACTCCACCGCGATGCCGTGCAGCGCCGCGAAGTCGCGGATCGCGTGCTGGGGGAGATGCGGGTGGAGTTCGACCTGGTCGACGGCCGGCAGCATGCCGCCGCGATCGACGAGTTCCTGCAGATGATGCGGCTCGAAGTTGCACACGCCGATCGCCTTGGCGCGCCCGGATTCGGCGATCTTCTCGAGTGCCTCCCACGTACCCAGGCGAGTGTCCCGGTTCTGCAGCGGCCAGTGGATCAGGTACAGGTCGACGTAGTCGAGTCCCAGCCGGGCCAGGCCGGCGTCGAACGCGGCGAGCGCGGGCTCGTAGCCCTGATCGGAGTTCCACAGTTTGGTGGTGACGAAGATGTCCTCACGCGGCACCGACGAGTTCGTGATGCCGCGACCGACACCCTCCTCGTTGCCGTACGCGGCGGCGGTGTCGATGTGGCGGTACCCGGCCTCGTCGAGTGCGAATCGGACGGCGTGCTCGGTCTCGTCGTTGGTGGCCTGCCACACGCCCAGGCCGAGCTGCGGGATGACTGTTCCGGAATTCAGGGCGATCTCTGGAGTGGTCATGGATCCAGGCTAGAAGGGTTGATGTGCCACCGCTGAGTGGTCACGCACCCTTCGCCGGCGGCTGCGACCACATGTGCGACAGGAACTCGAAGCTCGGGACGTCGTCGAGCGAGATCATCGACTCGTAAATCCGCTCGTACGACGTGCCGGTGATCCGCCACCTTCCGTCGTCGTCGCGCAGGTAACGGTCCCGGTAGTAGCCGGCGCCCCGGATCACCCGCCTGGCTTCGGGAACGATGACGGTGTCCTCGAACGCCCACGAACCCTCGGCGGTGGACCCGGCCACCGCGATCTCGGGGTGGTGGGCGAAGTGCACCGACGTGACCGCGGTGCCCAGCGCCTTCCGCATGAATCCGACCAGGGCGTCGCGGCCCTCGAACACCAGCGGGTTGCTCAGTGCGTGGGTCCCGTACTCGGCGACGACATCGGTGGCCAGGGTGTCGGCGAACTCGTCCCACCGCTTGAGGTCCAGGGTTCGGAAGTAGCGGTACTTGAGCTGACGAATGTCTTCGAGATCGCCGAGTTCTTCCAGGGATCGGTCGTCCATTCGCGGAGCATCACACAGCGGGGCGACCGGCGGGACGACTTCTACGGATTTCCTCGGGCCGCGTGGATCCCGCTCTGCGAGAACGCGCCGGTATCCGGCGAACCCTCGGCGCCACCATGGGCGGACGGTCGGCACGGGCGGGAGGACACGATGGATCTCGGTGTGGAGCAGTTCAGGTTGGAGGGCCGTACAGCCCTCGTCACGGGGGCGGGCCGGGGCGTGGGCGCCGGTATCGCACAGGTACTGGCCGCGGCCGGAGCGGCGGTGGTCGTCAACGATCTGCACGTCGATCGCGCCCGGGCCGTGGCGGACGCCATCGTCGACGGCGGGCACGCCGCGGTGGCCTGTCCGTTCGACGTCACCGACACCGACGCCGCGAAGGCGGCCCTCGGCGCCGTGGGCGAGGGGCGCGCGATCGACATCCTTGTCCACAACGCCGGTGTCCCCGACGGCGGTGGTCGCCCCAATCGATTCGTCGACATGCCGCGCGCCGACTGGCAACTGCAGATCGACCTGAACCTGGCCGCGATGATGAGGATGGTCCAGGTCGTGCTCCCGCGTCTGCTCGAGAACGGGTGGGGCCGCATCATTCAGATCTCCTCTGGGGCGTCGTCCCGAGGACTTCCGATCGGTGTCGCCGCATACGGCGCCGCCAAGGCGGGATCGGAGGCACTGGTGCGACACCTCGGTGTCGAGTGCGGCCCGCACGGCGTGACCGCGAACGCGTTGGCCTTGGGGCTGATGGAGGGCCTCGGTCGTGCCGACGACCCCAAGGTGGAGAAGATGATTCGGCAGGTGCCGATCGGCCGGCTCGGCCGGGGTACCGACGTCGGGGCGGCGATCGTGTGGCTCTGCAGTGAAGCGGGTGGATTGGTGAACGGGCAGGTGATCCACCTCAACGGTGGGACGGTGTTCGGTCGCTGACCAGGCTGCGGAAGGGGTACGGGGCTGGAGCTGGGATCATCGACAGGTGACGCGAATCAGACTTGTGGCCTCCGACCTCGACGGGACCCTGCTGCGGTCCGACCGGACCGTCGCACCGCGCACCGCGCGGGCGATGGCCGCCGCGCGTGACGCCGGGATCGAGGTCGTGTGGGCGACGGCCCGCGCCCGGCACTCGGTGGACACGCTGGCACGGTCGTGCGGGTTCCGTGGCGAGGCGATCTGCGCCAACGGTGCCGTCACCCTGGACCTGGCGGACGGCACTCCCGAGATCACCGGAACCGTCTCGATCGAGGTCGCCGAGGCGCTCGCCGCGATGGAACGTGTCCGCACGCTCGTGCCGGGCGTGGTGTTCGCGAACGTCGGGCCGACGACGTTCGTGGCCGAACCCGAGTACGCGGCGCTGTGCGACTACGCCGACCACCACCGGACGCTGGACGAGATGATCCTCGAGGAGCAGTTGCCGCGGATGGGGGAGCCGATGGTCAAGATCGTCGCCCGGCATCCCGAGGTGCCCAGCCACGAGCTGTACCGACTGGCGGTCGCGGCCGGGATCGACGGCGTCGAGCTGACCCACTCGGGCGCGCCCTACGTCGAGATGGCGGCGTCGGGGGTGTCGAAGGCCAGCGCGCTCGCGCGACTGTGCGCGGCGAGAGGCATTGCGGTCGAGGAGGTCGCGGTGATCGGCGACGCCGTGAACGACATCCCGATGCTGATGTGGGCCGGTACGGCGCTGTGCCCGCAGAACGCGTTGCCGGAGGTCCTCGCGCTGGCCGACCGGGTGCTGCCGAGCAACGACGACGACGGAGTCGCACGGTATCTCGAGGAACTCGTCGCCTGAAGTAGAGACCGTCTCTGGCCCCATTTGCTGTCGTCGGCAATGATGCTTTTCGTCGGAAAATCAAGACGGAGGGTGCGCTGGATGCTCAAGCAGGAGCGGGCGGTGATCACGCGGAACCAGATCGTCAAGGGTGCCGCCGAGATGTTCGACCGCGCGGGTTACGAGCGGGCGAGTCTCGCCGAGATCGTCGATCTGTCCGGAATCACCAAAGGGGCGCTGTACTTCCACTTCAAGTCGAAGGACGACCTGGCGAGCGTCGTCATCGAGGAGCAGCACGCGATCTCGATGACCGCGGTGCAGGCCATCGCCGATAGCGGTGCTCCAGCGCTCGAGCAGCTGGTCATGTTCTGCTACGAGATGGGCCGGCAGATTGTGGAGGATCCGGTCGTGCGGGCGGGCATCCGCCTCACGTTGGAGATGAGTGCCGAAGGGAGCCCCGAGAAGCCGTACGCCGAATGGATCGACAGCTGCGAGCGCGTCGCGCACGCCGCGGTCGAGGAAGGCGATGTGCTCGACACGATCGATCCTGCGGAACTGGGGCGGTTCATCGTCTCGTCCTTCACCGGCCTGCAACTGGTTTCGAACGTGCTCACTGGACGGCAGGATCTGTACGAGCGCATCGACCAGATGCTCAAACTGTTGTTACCCGGGATCGTGCCGCCGCGCCGCCGCCACAAGATCGAGCAGATCCGCGCGGCACGCTGGACACGATCGACCGCTGACTGAACCACCGAGATACGTCGAGGGCCGGCCCGGAGATCCGGGCCGGCCCTCGACGTCGGGGACGAGATCAGGCGGGCAGACCCGCGAGCGTCTCCATCTCCTTGAAGAACTCTTCCGGCTGGCCGAGCAGCTGCGCGCTGCCGTGGGCCCGCTTGAAGAACAGGTGCGCGTCGTGCTCCCACGTGATCGCGATGCCGCCGTGCAGCTGGATCGAGTCACCGGTGACCGCGAGCAGCGCCTCGGAGCAGTACGCCTTCGCGACCGCGGCGTCGGCGGCGGCCGTCGGCAGGCCCTCGCTCAGCGAGTACACGGCCGCGTAGGACGCCGAGCGGGCCGTCTCCACCAGGAAGTACAGGTCGGCCATGCGGTGCTTGAGTGCCTGGAAGCTGCCGATTGCGCGACCGAACTGGACGCGGTCCTTGCTGTAGTCCACGGTCATCTGCAGGCAGCGCTCGGCGGCGCCGACCTGCTCGGCCGACAGCGCGACGATCGCGATGGTGCGGACCTTCTCGAGCGCCGCGGTCGCGTCGTCGGCGGTGAGCCGCACGGCCGGCGCGGAAGCGAACTCCACCAACGACATCGGACGGGTGAGGTCCATCGTCGGCAGCTGACGGCGGGCGACGCCGTCGGCAGACGGGTCGACCTCGAACAGCGCGATAGCACCGTCCACGGAAGCCGCCACGATCAGCACGTCGGCGTGCGCGCCGTCGAGCACGTAGTGCGCGGTGCCCGAGACGGTGTAGCCGGCGGCGTCGTCACCGGCCGCGGTGCAGGCGACCTCGTTGCTGCGCCAGTGGCCCTCGGGGCCCACCCAGCACAGCGCGGCGATGGACGAGCCCTCGGCGATGCCGGGCAGCAGGCGCTCGCACGCCTCGTCGTTGCCCGTTGCCAGGATCGCCTGCGCGGCCAGGACCGCGGAGCCGAACATGGGCGACGGCGTCAGCGCGGCGCCGAGCTCCTCGAGCACCAGATGCTGCTCGACGAGCGTGGCACCGAAACCGCCGAACTCCTCCGGGATCGCCAACGCCGCGACACCGACCTGCTGGCACAGCACGTCCCACAGGCCGCGGTCGAACGCCTCGCCCGACTCGAGCGTCTTGCGCAGCGCGGCCGCATCGGCGCGCTTGGTCAGCAGCTGGGCAACCGTCTTGCGGAGCTCGATCTGCTCCTCCGCGAACACTCCGACCCCACTCACAGCGCGCTCGCAATCCGTGCGCGGTGTGCGGAGGCGGTGCCCCACGCGGACTGCAGTGCCCGCGTCTTGGTCAGCCACAGCGACAGGTCGCACTCGAGGGTGTAACCGATCGCGCCGTGGACCTGCAGTGCCTTGCGCGACGCCACGTAGGCGGCGTTCGCGGCAGCGACCTTGGCGGCGGAAATGCTGCGCGAGACGGTGGCAGAGTCCTCGCGGCCCTCGGCGAGTGAGATCGCCGCGCCGTACACCAGCGGGGTCGCCATCTCGACGGCCACGAGGGCGTCGGACATGTGGTGCTTGACGGCCTGGAAGCTGCCGATGACGCGGCCGAACTGCGAACGGTTCTTGGCGTACTCGGTGGCCGTCTCGATCATCGCGTGGCCGGCACCGATCAGCTGTGCCGAAGCGGCCAGGACAGCGAGGTCGTAGGCCTTCTCCGCGGCCGCGGCGACGTCCGCGCCCTGCGCGAGCGTCTCGACCGACTCGACCTCGAACAGGCGGCGGGCCGGGTCGACCGACTCGAGCTGTGTGGTCGGGCGGACCAGCTCGAGGGTGTCGCCCGAGACCCGCAGGACCGGCTCGGCGACATCGGCGTCGAGCGCGCGCGGCGTGGACGGCTCGAGCACCAGCGACGCGAGGGTGCCCTCGGCGATCGCGGGCAGGAAGCGCTTGGCCAGCTGCTGGTCGTTCAGCGCGGACAGCAGTGCGGGGACGGCCGCGGCCGTTTCCAAGATCGGGCCGGGGACCGCGGCGCGGCCCAGCTCGATGAAGGCGACGGCGAGGTCGGCCGGATGCGCGCCGATGCCGTCGAACTCCTCGGGCACGGCGAGCGCGGTCACGCCGGTCTCGGCGAGCTGCTGCAGCAGGGCCAGACCCGGGGCGGTGTCGTTCTCACCCCACGACCGGACGACGGCCGGGGTGTTGGCGTTGGCGAGCAGGCCGCGGAGGCTCTCCGCGAAATCGCGCTGCTCGGTGGACAGGGAGAATTTCATCGATCCGCCTTCGGGAGTCCGAGCATCCGCTCGGCAACGATGTTGCGCTGAATTTCGTTGGTGCCGGCGTAGATCGGGCCGGACAGCGAGAACAGGTAGCCGTCCTGCCACTTGCCGGCGAGCTCGCCGTCGGCGCCCATCAGATCGAGCGCCGTCTCGTGGATGCGGACGTCGAGCTCGGACCAGAAGATCTTGTTGATCGAGCCCTCGACGCCGAGGGGCACGCCCTCGAGCATGCGGGTGACGGTGCCCCAGGTGTGCAGGCGGTATGCCTCGGCACCGATCCATGCGTCGACCACGCGGTCACGGGCGGCGGTGTCGGTGTCGTCGGCGTTCGTCTTCCACACCTCGATCAGGCGGTTCACCGCGGAGATGAAGCGGCCCGGGCTGCGCAGCGACAGGCCACGCTCGTTGGACGCGGTGCTCATCGCGACGCGCCAGCCGTTGTTGACCTCGCCGACGACGTCGGTGTCCGGGACGAAGACGTCCTCGAAGAAGATCTCGGCGAACCCGGGCTCACCGTCGAGCTGCGGGATCGGGCGCACCGTGACGCCGTCCTGGTTCAGCGGGAACATGAAGTACGTCAGGCCCTTGTGGCGCTGCGCCTCCGGGTCGGTGCGGAACATGCCGAAGCCCCAGTCGGCGTACACCGCGCGCGAGCTCCACGTCTTCTGCCCGTTGAGGATCCAGCCGCCTTCGGTGCGACGCGCGGTCGAGCGGATGCCCGCCAGATCGCTGCCGGCCTCGGGCTCGGACCAGGCCTGGGCCCAGATGTCGTCGGCGCGGGACATGCGCGGCATGATGCGCGCGAGCTGCTCCTCGGTGCCGTGCTCGAAGAGGGTCGGCGCGAAGAGGAAGATGCCGTTCTGGCTGACGCGGCCGGGGGCGCCGGCCTTGTAGTACTCCTCCTCGAAGAGGACCCACTCGATCATCGACGCGTCGCGGCCGCCGAACTCTTCGGGCCACGCGACCGTGGACAGGCGGGCGTCGGCGAGCTTGTGCTCCCACTCGCGGTGGGCCTCGAAACCCTCCGCGGTGTCCATCGACGGCAGCGGCTCCGCCGGGACGTTGGCAGCGAGCCATTCGCGCACTTCCAGCTGGAAGGCGCGGGCCTTCTCATCCAGTTCGAGATCCACTATTTCGCCTTCGCTTTCATACTGTTGACGTCCATTCCACCCAGCGAGTCCCTGCCCACCTCGGCATTGTGTGCGTGGGCAAAGTGGTGCAGGCCGAACACCGAATCCATACCGGCGCGCTGACCCATGAGGTCCTCGCACTGGTTGACAGCCTTCTTGGTGAGCGCCAGACCGAACCGCGGCATCTCCGCGACCCGCGCGGCCAGCGCGAGGGTCTCGGTCTCGAGTTCGGCGCGCGGCACCACCCGGTTGACCATCCCCACCTCGTACGCGCGCTGCGCCGAGAAGCGGTCGCCGGTGAAGAGGATCTCCTTCGCGAACCGCGAGCCCAGCACCCACGGGTGGGCGAAGTACTCGACGCCCGGAATGCCCATCCGGACAACGGGATCCGCGAAGAACGCGTCCTCCGAGGCGACGATCAGGTCGCAGCACCACGCGAGCATCAGCCCGCCGGCGATGCACGCGCCGTGGATCTGGGCGATCATCGGCTTCGGGATCTCGCGCCAGCGGCGGCACATCCCCAGGTACACCTCGGTCTCGCGGGCGAAACGCTGGTCACCGCCCGGCTTGCCGAGGTGGTCCCACCACAGGGCGGCCTTGTTCTCGTAGTGCACGTGATGGTCACGGCCCGGGGTGCCGATGTCGTGGCCGCCGCTGAAGTGCTCGCCGTTGCCGGCCAGCACGATCACCTTCACGTCGTCGTCCTCGACGGCCCGCTCGAACGCGGCGTCGAGGGCGTAGGTCATCACAGAGTTCTGCGCGTTGCGGTAGTCGGGACGATTCAGCGTCACGAACGCAACGTGGTCGCGCACCTCGTAGGTGACGACTTCCCCCTCGTCAGGAACACCGACGGGGACGGTCATGCCTTGCCCTCCCGCAGATCGTTCTTGAGCACCTTGCCCGAGGGGTTGCGCGGCAGCGAGCCGACGATCGTGACCTCGCGCGGGATCTTGAAGTTCGCCAGACGCTCCTTGCAGAAGGCGACCACTTCCTCCTCCGTCACGACGGTGCCCGGCTTCGGCACGACGTACGCGCGGCCGACCTCACCCATCCGCTCGTCGGGGATGCCGATGACGGCGGCCTCGGCCAGGGACTCCATGCGGGCGAGGGCGTTCTCGATCTCCGCGGGGTACACGTTGAAGCCGCCGGAGATGTACATGTCCTTGAGGCGGTCGGTGATGTCGAGGTAGCCGCGCTCGTCGAGCACGCCAACGTCGCCGGTGTGCAGCCAGCCGTCCGCGTCGATCGTCTTCCGCGTCGACTCGGGGTCGTCGAGGTAGCCGAGCATGACGTTCTCGCCGCGCACCAGGATCTCGCCGTGCTCGCCGATCTTGACCTCCATGCCGGGGATCGCGCGGCCGGAGGACGTCGACACCGTGACCGGGTCGTCGTCGGTGCGGCACATCGTCACCACGACCGCCTCGGTCTGGCCGTACGCGGTGATGACGGCGTCGTAGCCCAGTTCGGACTGCAGGCGCTCGACGAGGACGACGGGGACTGCAGCCGCACCGGTGACCGCGACGCGCAGACTCGACGAGTCGAGCCCGTCGCGCTTGGCGTGGTCGAGGATCGACTGGTGGATCGTCGGCGCACCGGGAAGGACGCTGATGCGCTCCTTGGCGATGATGTCGACGACCGCAGGGACGTCGAAGACGGCCATCGGCACGACGGTCGCGCCGTGGAGCAGGCAGACCAGGATGCCGGCCTTGTAGCCGAACGTGTGGAAGAACGGGTTGATGAGCAGTTCGCGGTCGGCGCCGGTGACCTCCGCGCAGTCGGCCCAGGCCGCCGCGATTCCGAGCGACTGCCTTTGCGCGCTCAGCACACCCTTGCTCTTACCCGTCGTGCCCGACGTGAACAGGATGTCGGCGATGTCTTCGGGGGAGACGGCGCGAGCACGCGCGTCGGCCTCCTCCACCGTGACGGACGCGGCCGCCGCGGGGAGCTGATCCCACTCGAGGATCTCGCCACCGGGGAACTCGGTGGTCGGCGCTCCGGACGTCGGATCGTCCGACGGCGTGCGCACCACCAGCTGCAGGCTCGGAAGGCCCTCGGGGCCGGCGGCATCGAGAACCGCGGCGAGGCGATCGGACTTCAGGAAGCGATCCGGCACGACCAGGGCCTTGGCGTGGGTGCGCTCGAGGAGATCGAGGGCCTCGTGGCCGGTGTAGCGGGTGCTGATCGGCACGATGGTGGCGCCCGCGTAATGGATGGCCAACAGCGCTTCGACCCAGTGGTAGGTGTTCGGCGCCCAGACCGCGACACGGTCGCCCGCCTCGATTCCCTTGGCCATCAGCGCGCGAGCACCGGTGCGCACCCGGTCGAGCAGCTCGGTATACGTGATGCGCTCAGACCCGTCCGCAACAGCCTCGTTCGATCCGAATTGCTCAGCGGCGCGCCACAGCGCAGCCGGGGTCGTCCGGGGCTCGGTGGTCACATCAGTGCTCACAATCTCTCCTCAACGAGGCAGAACCTCTATACAAAGCAAGTGCTTGGTAGGGTACCGTATCGCTGTGGACGTTAGCCAGGGTATTGAGACCAGCGAGCAGGCAGCTGCTGACGAGGCCTTTGCGCGGGAAATTCGCGAATGGCTCGAAGAGAACCTCTCCGGGAAGTTTGCCGAGCTGAAGGGCCTGGGCGGGCCGGGGCGTGAACACGAGGCGTTCGAGGAACGCCTCGAGTGGGATCGTCACCTGGCTGCCGCCGGCTGGACCTGCCTCGGATGGCCGAAGGAGTACGGCGGCCGCGAGGCGACGCTGAGCCAGCAGATCATCTTCCATCAGGAGTACGCACGCGCGAATGCGCCTGCGCGCGTGAGCCATATCGGTGAGGAGTTGCTCGGCCCGACGCTCATCGCGTTCGGCACCGAGGAGCAGAAGCAGCGCTTCCTCCCCGGCATCAAGACGGTCACCGAGCTGTGGTGCCAGGGCTACTCCGAGCCGGGCGCCGGCTCCGACCTCGCGAACGTGTCGACCACCGCGCGCCTCGACGGCGACCAGTGGTCGGTCAACGGCCAGAAGGTGTGGACCTCGCTCGCGCACCTGGCCGACTGGTGCTTCGTCGTCGCCCGCACCGAGCCGGGCTCGTCGCGCCACAAGGGCCTGTCGTACCTGCTGGTTCCGATGAACCAGGAGGGTGTCGAGGTCCGCCCGATCATCCAGCTCACCGGCACCTCCGAGTTCAACGAGGTGTTCTTCGACAACGCGCGCACCGACGCCGACCTCGTCGTCGGCGGTGAGGGCAACGGCTGGGGCGTCGCGATGGGCACGCTCACCTTCGAGCGCGGCGTCTCCACCCTGGGCCAGCAGATCGGTTTTGCCCGTGAGCTCGAGTCCATCGTCGAACTGGCCGAGCGCAACGGTGCGGCCGAGGATCCCGCGATCCGCAACAAGATCTCCCGCGCCTGGATGAGCCTGCAGGTCATCCGCGCTCACGCGCTGCGCACGCTCGCGAGCGTCGACGCCAGCGCCAACGGCGGCGAGGCGTCCGTCGCGAAGCTGCTGTGGGCCAACTGGCACCGGGGTCTCGGCGAGCTCGCCATGGAGGTCCAGGGAGCGGCCTCGCTGGTGGGCGTCGAGAACACCGAGCCGGGCGAGGAGTTGAACGACCTACAGCGCCTGTGGCTGTTCACGCGCGCCGACACCATCTACGGCGGATCCAACGAGATCCAGCGCAACATCATCGCCGAGCGTGTGCTCGGCCTTCCCCGAGAGGCACGCCCGTGACCGCCACCATCAAGTCCCCGCTCGCCGTCGCGCCCGAAGAGGTCGCGGGCCACGACCTGCTCAAGGGTAAGAAGGTCGTCGTGACCGCCGCGGCCGGCACCGGCATCGGCTTCTCGACCGCGCGCCGCGCGCTGCTCGAGGGCGCCGACGTCCTGGTCTCGGACTTCCACGAGCGTCGCCTCGGCGAGACCGTCGAGAAGCTGTCGGCCGAGTTCGGTAGCCAGCAGGTCGAGTCGTTCGTGTGCGACGTCTCGAGCACCGAGCAGGTCGACGCGCTGATCGTCGGCGCCGCCGAGAAGCTGGGCCGCATCGACGTCCTGGTCAACAACGCCGGCCTGGGCGGCGAGACCCCGATCGTCGACATGACCGACGAGCAGTGGGACCGCGTCGTCGACATCACGCTGACGAGCACCTTCCGCGCCACCCGCGCCGCGATGCGCTACTTCAAGAGCGTCGAGCACGGCGGCGTCATCGTCAACAACGCCTCCGTCCTGGGCTGGCGTGCGCAGCACTCGCAGTCGCACTACGCGGCGGCCAAGGCCGGCGTCATGGCGCTGACCCGCTGCTCCGCGATCGAGGCCGCCGAGTTCGGTGTCCGCATCAACGCGGTGTCGCCGTCCATCGCCAAGCACCCGTTCCTGGCGAAGGTCACCAGCGACGAGCTGCTCGACAACCTGGCGTCGCGTGAGGCCTACGGCCGCGCCGCCGAGGTGTGGGAGATCGCCTCGGTCATCGCGATGCTCGCGAGCGACTACACCACCTACATGACCGGCGAGATCGTCTCGGTCTCCAGCCAGCGCGCGTAGGTAGCCGACCGTGTCCGTGGCCGAATGTCACATCGGTTCAGTTCAACTGCACCGATGTGACATTCGGCCACCCGGGAAAGCCACCCACTGGACGAAACGCACCGATGCCCTAGCAATCGCTTGGTTGGTAAGATGTCCGGCATGACTCCACCCCGAGACGCCGACGAGTCTTCGAACAAGTCCGGGCGTCGCGCCGAGCTCCTCGAACTCGCCGCGGGCCTGTTCGCCGAACGTGGTCTGCGGGCCACCACCGTGCGCGACATCGCCGACGCGGCGGGCATCCTGTCCGGCAGCCTCTACCACCACTTCGACTCCAAGGAGTCCATGGTGGACGAGATCCTGCGCGGCTTCCAGGACGACCTGTTCGGTCGCTACCGCGAGATCGTCGACGCGGGTATGGGCTCGCGCGAGACCTTCGAAGCCCTCGTGGTCGCGTCGTTCGAGGCGATCGACGCCTCGCACAGCGCGGTCGCGATCTACCAGGACGAGGTCAAGCATCTCGCCTCGAACGAGCGGTTCGCGTACCTTGCCGAGCGTAACCAGGAGTTCCGCGACCTGTGGGTCGGGGTGCTCGAGGCCGGTGTCGCCGACGGCAGCTTCCGCCAAGACCTCGACATCGAACTGGTCTTCCGCTTCATGCGCGACACGGTCTGGGTGGCCGTTCGCTGGTACCGGCCGGGTGGCCCGTTGACCGCCCAGGCCGTCGCCAAGCAGTACCTCTCCATCGTTCTCGACGGGCTCGCCAGCCCCGACTCCCACAAGTAATCCGACCCCAGGAGCTGTCCATGCCCGAGGTTTACATCGTCGACGCCATCCGCACCCCGATCGGCAAGAAGAACGGCGGCCTGGCCCCCGTTCACCCGATCGACCTGGGCGCGCACATCATCAAGGCTCTCGTCGAGCGCACCGGCATCGACCCGGCGAACGTCGACGACGTCGTCTTCGGCTGCGTCGACGCCATCGGCGGCCAGGCCGGCAACATCGCGCGTATGTCGTGGCTGGCCGCGGGCCTGCCGCAGCACGTGCCCGGCGTGACGGTCGACCGCCAGTGCGGTTCGAGCCAGCAGGCGATCCAGTTCGGCGCGCAGGCGATCCTGGCCGGCACGGCGGACCTGATCATCGCCGGCGGCGTCCAGAACATGAGCCAGATCCCGATCTCGGCCGCCATGCTCGTGGGGCAGCAGTACGGCTTCAGCACGCCCACCGCCGAGTCCAAGGGCTGGACCGAGCGCTACGGCGACGAGGAGGTGTCGCAGTTCCGCGGCGCCGAGATGATCGCCGACAAGTGGGACATCAGCCGCGAGGAGCTCGAGAAGTGGGCTCTGCAGAGCCACGAGCGTGCCAAGGCCGCGATCGCCGAGGGTCGCTTCGAGAACGAGATCGTGCCGTTCGGTGACGTCACCACCGACGAGGGCCCGCGCGAGACCAGCCTCGAGAAGATGGCGGGCCTCAACGTGCTGGTCGAGGGTGGCCGCATCACCGCCGCCGTCGCCAGCCAGATCTCCGACGGCTCGAGCGCGCTGCTGCTCGCGTCGGAGGAGGCCGTGAAGAAGTACGGCCTGAAGCCGCGCGCCCGCATCCACCACATGAGCGCCCGTGGCGACGACCCGATCTTCATGCTGAGCGCGCCGATCCCGGCCACCCAGCACGCGCTGGAGAAGACGGGCCTGACCCTCGACGACATCGACCTGGTCGAGATCAACGAGGCCTTCGCGCCCGTCGTGCTGGCGTGGATCAAGGAGCTGGGCGCCGACCCGGCCAAGGTCAACGTCAACGGTGGCGCGATCGCGCTCGGCCACCCGCTGGGTGCGACCGGCACCAAGCTGATGGCGACGCTGCTCAACGAGCTCGAGCGCACCAACGGTCGCTACGGCCTGCTCACCATCTGCGAGGGTGGCGGCACCGCCAACGTCACGATCATCGAGCGCGTCCAGAGCTGACGCTCCCGGAACTGACCGTCGAAGCCCTCCCGATCCTCGATCGGGAGGGCTTCGACGTTTGCGCCGCTGTCGAGGTGTCCGTCAGCTGCGTTTGCGGGCGATGCCGGCGATCTGGGGGTTGACCGGCAGGAAGGGGGAGCGCAGCCGGTAGGCCTCGATGGTCGTCTCGGCGAATCCCGCAGCCTCGATGACTGCCTGCAGGTCCCGCTCGCAGGAGCAACCTTCGAACGTCCAACTCCATGGCCGCCGTGCGGTCCGCTGCAGGCAGCGGAGCGCTGTGCCGTCCGGAGCTGCGACGTGTTCCAGGAAGGCGTAGTGCCCGCCGGGGCGCAGGACGCGGTGGACCTCGGTGAGGACGGCGACGGGGTCGGTCACCGTGCAGAGCACGAGACTGGATATCACCGCGTCCACCGACTCGTCTGTGAGATCGAGTCGTTCGGCGCCGGTGGTGTGCAGTTCGAGATCGATGTGGGCGCGGTCGGCTCGCGCGCGGAGACGATCATGCAAGGCCGGGTTCGGCTCGACGGCGATCAGCCGGGTGCCGGCGCGGAGGTAGCGCAGGTTGGCTCCCACACCGGGCCCCAGCTCGACGACTGTGGCGGGAAGGTTGTCGAACAGAGCTTGTTTGTGCGGCCGCAGCACGTGATCCAGGTACCGGTTGAGTGCGGTGAAGAACAGGGCGTTGAACGGCCCGCGGATCGGGTGGGGCCGAAATGCTTCCGCCGTGGTCGGCGCAGGCTCCTTCGGCTCGAAGGACAACACATCGGGGTTGGTGTCCATCGCTGGCGCTCCTTTCCGGGTTCGCGGTCAGTCGATGTGACTACGAGCCTCCTCGAGTAGCGCACCAACGGATAGGCGGGAATCACCCCTGCCGGTACCTCAATCCGGTACCTCGATGTCGTTTGCCGAGTCGGGCGAGACGCGTCGGCCCCACCAGGCGGCCACCTCGGCGCGGGAGTTGACGCCGAGCCGGAGGCGGATGCGCTCGACGTGCCCCTCGGCCGAGCGCTCCTCGATGCCGAGCCGCTGCGCGATCTGCCGGTTGGTCATGCCCTCGGCGATGAGCGCGGCCACCTGCAGCTGTCGCGGTGTCAACTCGCTGGAGGGCGGCCCCGGCCGCTCCGATGGGGGCGTGGCGGGACCGTCCCCCAGGAATTCCAGGATCGCCCGGACGATGGGGGCAGCGTCGCCCACGAACGGGAAATGGCTGCTGCCAGGCAGTGAGATCAGCCGCGCGCCGGGGATCCTCGCGGCCAGCTCCCGGCCCGCGTGGTAGGGGATCGCCCGGTCTCCGCGGCGGTGCACCACCAGGGTCGGGGCGGCGACTCGGTCGAGTAGATCGATCACGTCGATCTCATAGCACTGTGCGAGCAGGTCGACGGCGAGGAGCGGCGATGCCGCCTCCCGCTGGAGCCGGGCGAAGAGCGCCTTGGTCTCGGCACCACCGTCCGGCAGGAAGATGTCGGCCAGCAGCTCGGACCCCAATCCCCAGTGGGCTCGGATCAAACCCAGCATGGCGGTGCGGGTCTCCGGCGCGGCGATTTGCGAGCCGTCGGCGTAACCGCCGTACAGGATCAGCCGGTCGACCCGCTGCGGGAACCGCGCCGCAAAGGCGACCGACACCGGCGCGCCCAGGGATATACCCAGCAGATCGAAGCACTCCAGGTCCAGGTGATCGGCAAGGGCCTGAAGCAGCACCACATCGTTGTCCAGCCCCTGCGCCCCCGGCCAGGGGTCGGAAAGCCCGAAGCCGGGCCGGTCGTACTGCACCACGGTGCGGACTGCCGACAGCGGAGTGAAGAAGGCGCGGTAGGCCGGGTCCTGCCACAGCAGTTCCAGATGACTGATCCACGCCGCGGGAACCAGTAGCGCTTTCCCTCGTCCCATGCAGGCGTAAGCGATCCGCGCGCCGGTCGGCGCCGTGCAGAAGCGGACCGGGCGGCGCGGCTCGAGTGCCTCCCGCGAGGGCGGTTGGCCCATGTGGGCCTCCAGCCTTTGATGCCTAGTTCAATCCATCATGCCCGAAGAGATGGCAGCGTGGCTTGCCGTGGCGTCGTTCATCCGTGATTGCGCGGTCGTAGCGTCAATGTGTAGCCGTCCGGCATGAGCGTCAACCGCTCCTGGATGCGTAGCTGGTAGTCGGGGTCTGCGGAAAAGTCGTAGCGCCGCAGAATCGTGCCCAGCACCAACAGTGCTTCGTGGATGGCGAATTGCCTTCCGATGCAGGCTCTTTCTCCGGTTCCGAACGGCTTGTAGATGTGCGGAGCCCGCCCGCGGACGTGCTCGGGGGAGAAGCGTTCGGGATCGAAGCGTTCGGGATCGCCACCCCACTCCGGGTCGCGGTGCAGCGCCGGGATGAGCACCAGCATCCAGTCGCCGGCCTGCATCGGGTAACGGCCCGCCAGGACGGTGTCCTCACGAGCCTCTCTCGCGTAGGCGGGCGCCGTCGGCCACAAGCGCAGGGTTTCGTCGAGAACCCGACGGACATAGCGCAGCTTCGCGACCTTCTCGAACGGCGGCACCCCGTCGCCCCACACCTCGTCCACCTCGGCTCGGGCCTTCGCGAGTACCTCCGGGTTCCGGGCGAGGTAGTACAACGCGAACGACAATGCGCCCGAGGTGGTTTCGTGACCCGCGACGAGGAACGTGACCACCTGGTTGCGGATGTTGACCTCGTCCAGGCGATTCGGGTCGTCCTCGCGGGCCGCGCGCAGCATGAGCTCGAGCAGGTCTTCGGGCCCCTCGGCGGCGCTGTCGCGGCGGTGGCGGATCACCTCGTCGACCACCTGCGCCATGTACGCGGTGTCTGCCGCGTTCTGCTGATCGGACTTGCGGTACAAGAACTTCGACACGAGCGGCACTTTGCGGAACGTCCGACGCTGCGCGTGTGTGAGTGCGCGGACCATCGCCTCGACGAACGGGTGAGGCTGGTCCCTCCGGAAGGAGTCGAACGAATAGCTGAAGCCGGTGCGCCCGATCGTCTCGAGGGTCAGCTTCGTCATGTCCGACGACACGTCCACCGGATCCCCGCCGACGTGGGCGTCCCAGTACTCGGTCAGCTCACCGGCCACCTGCACCATGGTGTCGTGGTACGACCGCATCGCCGCCTGCGTGAACGCCGGACGCAGCAGATTGTGGGCCCGGGCCCAGTTCGGTTCCTCGTTGTACGCGGTGAACAGGCCGTCGCCGCCGATGCCGCGCAACTCCGCGATGCCGGGAGCGACATTCTTCGCGAAGCGGGACTCGTCGGACAGCTCCGCGACCATGTCGGCCCCCGAGACGAACACGAACCGGTTGCCGAGGGCCTTGCGCTCGAAGATCGGTCCCAGCTGCCGTCCGAGGCGCATCGAGTCCTGCACCGGCGTGTGCAGCGAGACGCCGAGGACGTGGCCGAGCAGCGGTAGACGTCGGGGTGGGTGGGGAATCGGCGTCGTGGCCGTGGTCAGGTTCTCTACGACGTGCATCGCGCCCCCGCTCTGTCCGGTGTCTGGTACCGAAAGTACGCGGTAACTGGATGTCGGAACAGCCTTTCGCATCGGCGGCCGCGGGATTACCGTTCGACGCATGTGCCGAAACATCACCGAGCTGCGCGGGCTCGAACCGGCAGCCACACCCGAGGAGATCGAGGCCGCCGCCCGCCAGTACGTGCGCAAGGTCAGCGGCATCCAGAAGCTGTCCGACGCCAACCGCGAGGCCTTCGAGAAGGCGGTCGAGGAGGTCACGGCGACCACCGCGGAACTGCTCGCGGCCCTGCCGCCGCGGAAGCAGCCGCCGAAGTCCGTTCCGCCGTTGCGCAGGCCGGAGGTGCGCGCACGGGTGGAGGCGCGGGCCGCGGCAGTCGGCTCCTGACCCCCCACCCACCCCCCGGCCTCGGCGAGGGGGTGCCTGGCTTCAGCCCGCAATCCCGGTATATATTCCCCGGTGCAATAGTCTGACCTGGGGGCATCGGGTCGGCGGGGGAGACCATCGTGATTGGGGCGGCTTTGTTGCCGAGGGGGATTGGCGGGCGTTCGCGTGCCCGAGTGGGGGCGCTTGGTTCGTTCGCCACGGTGTCCCACTCTCCGAAATCTCCGGACACCACTTTCTTCGCACGCCCCTCCCAGGTCGGACCGAACGTCATTTCGTTCCAGGCCTCGAGGGGGATTTCATAGATGGGTAAGCACCACAAGACGCGTGTGGGGGCGGTTGCGCGCGCGGCGATCGTTCCGTCCGCCGCGGCCGCCGTTCTGGTAGCCGCCTCGGGCGCAGCGCAGGCGGCACCGAACCAGCTGCCCTCGCAGGGTGGTGTCACGTCGGCTCCCTCGACGCAGGGCGGCGTGACATCGGCGCCGTCGACGCAGGGTGGCGTCACCTCGGGTCCCGAACAGCCCGAGCCCGTGTACTGGGTGGAGCCGCCGGCGCAGTACCAGAACATCGAGTACCAGCCGCTCGAGAACTACGACTACGACACCAACACCTACAACGCGCCGGACGACTACTACGTCACGCCGCTCCAGGTCCAGGATCTGCACCTGCCCACCTACGTCGAGCCGACTGCGCCGATCATCGCGCCGCGGGAAACCTTGCGCCTCGGCACTTATCACACGCCGCAGCCGAACTGGATCACCGACGGAGACCTCGCTCGCACCAACAACACGTCCGCCGTCGTCGAGGCCGAGGTGTCGACGTTCTGGCGGTCGCTCGGCATCGAGACCACCCGCGCCAACCGGCTCGCGGCGGCGCAGATCGGCATGGGTGCGGCGAACGCGGTCGGAGCAGGCATTGCGGGCGCGCTGATCGGCGGAACGTTCGGCGGTCTCGCAGGCGCGAGCATGTGGGGCGGGACGGAACTGGCGCTTCCCGGCGGAGAGATCATCTTCGTCACCAACGGCGTTGCCGGTACCGCGATCGGTGCTGCCATCGGAGGTGTGGTTGGCGCGGTGCCGGCTGCTGCCCTAGGGGTCATGGCTGGCACCATGGTTGGAGCCGGCGATCTCGGTGAGCCACAGGAGCTCCCGGACGGCGTCCGTGAGTTGTTCAACGACGTCGAAAAGCCGGAGATCAAGGCCTGGACAGAGGAGACCCTCGCGCAGTGGGAGTCCAACCCGGCCGGTGGCGCTGCTGCGTCTGCGGTGCGTGACGCGGTCGCTGCCGCGCCCGGAATCGACCGTCAGGCACGTGATTTCGTCGCATCTCAGCCCGGCGGCGACCAGGCGCTCGAGCAGGTCGACGCGCACCTGGCGTCGTTCTTCAAGGACTCGTCCATCGGTGTCGCGTCGAACATGATCAGCGACGCCGTCGGGACCGGCATCCAGGCATGAGGCAGGGGTGGGGTGGGCCCGGTCGCGGGCCCACCCCACCTGCAGGAGGACACATGGCGACGGACAACCGGATCGAGGATTCGCTGTTCCCGGACGTGACCGAGCACTACGACAGGGAACCGGCGACCGCGGAGTCCGCGCCGCAAGCTCCACCAGGGTCACCTCCCGAGCCGGAGCAGGCGTCGGTTCTGAATCCTGCACCGGTACAGGATGTTCCGGTCGACGCCCCGTCCGCCGACGCCGTGCCCCCCGAAACCGTACCGTCGGTGGATCCGGCTCTGCCTGACGAGTTCGACCAGATGCCGACCTGGTTGGTGGCCCCGGAATCAGCTGCGCCCGAACAAAAGAAACGCGAGAAGCGGGAGAAGAGCGCGAAGGGCGAGAAGCGGAAGAAGCCCGAGAAACAGGAGACACCGGAGAAGCCCGAGAAGCGCGAGACGACGACGCCCGGCGGCAGGAAACCCCTCCTCATCGGCGGTGTCGCGGTCTTGCTCCTCGCGATCGCGTCGGCCGCGACCGCCGTCGTCGTCCGCGGTGGCGATACCGCGACCGAAGGCACTCCGAAACCGGTTGCGGTCGCTTCGCCCTCGACGTCAGTAACGTCCTCGGCCTCCGCGGCGCCGCAACCGTCGGCCCCCGTCCCCGTCTGGTGCGCGGACTCGACCGTGGACGGTCGCAGTGTCGGGCGTGGGCCTGGCAGTACGTCCGACGGCCCCGGCGTCATCCGGGCGTTCGACCACGCCTACTACGTCGAACGCAGCGGTGCCCGCGTCGCCTCGCTGATGGTTGCCCCCAACGCCGTTCCGGAGATCCAGAAGTGGATCGACGAGGTCCCCGTCGGCTCCGACCACTGCGTCACCATCACGTCCACGCCGGACCCGAACGTCTACAACGTCGAACTCGGACTGCGCATGCCCGGCGCCGCGGAAGGCGTCATCCGTCAACGGATCACCGTCGCGCCTTCACCGGCGGGGTTCAAGATCGCGAAGGTGGAGGACACGCAATGAACAATGTGGTGGAGCTTCGCCGGGTGCCGAACGTGCCCGAGCCCGAACGGGTGTCCGCCGCGGTTGTCGCCGGTTCGGGCGGTGCGTCCACCACCACGACGGCCTACGGCCTCGCGACCGCGTTGCGGCTGGGCACGGGCAGGGAGGTCTCGGCCGTCGACGCCACCAGTGACGGCGGAAACCTGCTGTCCCGAACGGGTTTCGAGGGCGTCGACCCGGCAAGATCGATCCGGCAGTTCGAGTCTCGTATGGCGTTGACGTCGGCCGGCGTCGTGGTGGTCGGCGGCAGTGACGGCCGGCCCAGCGATCCCGCGATCGTCGACGAGCTCCTATCGGCCCGGCACAGCGCCCGCATTCACGACGTCGGCACCGCGCTCCGTTCGCCGCGGCTGGCCCCGCTGATCCGGTCGGGGGCGGCGCTGGTCATGGTGGCGCCCGCCCGATCCGAGCCCCTCAGCCGCATGCGCGACGCGCTCACCTGGATCATGTCCACGTACGGTGCGCAGACCCTCGGTGACGCGATCATCGTCGTCTCGCACCAGTTGCCCGACGCCCCGGTCGACCTGGGTCCGATCCGGGATGCGCTGTCGCCCCGCGTCGCCGGGTTCGTCGAAGTCCCGTTCGACCCCACGCTCGCGCAGCCCGGCGTGCTCGACCACCGCAGACTCGCGCCGGCAACCCTCGACGCCTGGGCCGGTGCCCTCGACGTGCTGGGCGGGCTCCTCTCGCGTTCGGAGCCCGGAGCGAACGTCGGCAGCGAGCTCGCCTGATACCGAACGGTCGAAATCGAGATCAGGCGATGAGCGAGGTCAGCCGTGGCGGAAGCGTAGAATTTTCCGGGTAGAGGCGACGGTGCGGGACGGTCCGACATGACGGTCAAGGTGGGAAACCTGCCGTTCGAACTGACCAGTTTCGTCGGTCGACGGTCAGAGGCTTCGGAGGCGCGGCGACTCGTCGCGGAGTCGCGTCTGGTGACACTGGCCGGTCTCGGTGGTGTCGGAAAGACCCGTCTTGCGCTTCGGGTCGCCGAGGAGTCGTACCGGGTGTTCACCGACGGGATCTGGCTCGTCGAACTGGGTGAACTGCAGGACCCGGCACTCCTCGAACAAACGGTGCTCGGGGCACTCGGGATCCAGGACCGGTCGACCCGGTCGCCGCGGCTCATCCTGATCGATTACCTGAGCGACAGTCGAGCCCTGCTGGTGCTGGACAACTGTGAGCATCTGGTGGCCGCCGTCGCGGATCTGACGGTGGAGTTGCTCCGGAACTGTCCGGGGCTGTCGGTGCTGGCCACGAGCCGTGAGCCACTCGGTGTTCCTGGCGAGACCGTGATCCGGGTTCCACCGTTGGCGCTACCCGGCCAACCCGGATCCGCCTTGTCCTCGGCCGAATCTGCGGACGGTGACGCCGTCGCCCTGTTCGAGCAACGTGCCCAGGCCGTGCTGCCCGACTTCCGGGTCACGGAGGAGAACCGGGACGCGGTCGCACAGATCTGTCGACGGTTGGAGGGCTTGCCACTGCCGATCGAATTGGCTGCGGCTCGGCTGCGCGCGATGTCGGTGGACGACGTCCTGCGACGACTGAACGATCGCTTCCAATTGCTCACACGCGGCAGCCGGAACGCTCCGAGCCGGCAACAGACGCTGCGGTACAGCGTCGACTGGAGCTACGACCTGTGCACACCGCAGGAGCAGTGGCTGTGGACATGTCTGACGGTGTTCGCCGGTAGCTTCGAGATGGACGCGGTCGAGGGCGTGCTCGCCGTCGAGTCGGCCCACGGGGATCTGCTGGACCTGGTGACGTCACTCGTCGACAAGTCCATCCTCATCCGCGACGAAGTCGATTCGACGGTCCGGTATCGCATGCTGGACACACTCCGTGACTACGGCCGGGACCAGCTCGACGATCCCGTCGAGCGCGCGGATCTTCAACGCCGACACCGGGACTGGTACGAGGACCTCGTATTGCGCGCGAGATCCGACTGGATCGGCCCCCGACAGGTCGAGTGGACGGGCAGGCTGGATCGCGAGCAGCCGAACCTGCGGGACGCGTTCGAGTTCAGCGTCACGGACCCCGGTTCGGGCGACGCAGCACTGCGCATCGCGAGCGCATTGCACGACTATTTCCTTCTGCGGGGCAGGCTGAGTGAAGGGCGCTACTGGCTGGAGCGGGCCCTCGCGGGGGAGGGCACGTCGCAGGCTGCCCGGGTCGAGGCGATCGTCGCGGGCAGCATGCTGGCCTCCCTGCAGCGGGACATTCCGGCGGCGACAGCGCTCGCGGAGGAAGCCCGTCGGCTGGCCCACGGTCTGTCGGACGCCGACGCGAGCGCATTGGCGGACTACGCCCTCGGCCTCGTCGCGGTCGCGGAAGGCGACATTCCACGTGGTGCCGTAGACCTCGAAAGCGCGATCGCGAGGTTCCGGGACGTCGGCGACGTGGTCCAGCTGGTTCCGGCGCTGTATTGGTTGGGGTGTGCGTGGTACACCGAGGGAGACCTCGAGCACGCATCGGCCGACTACCGAGAGCAGCTGGCGCTTTCCGAACCTCGCGGCGAGATCATGTGGCGTGCCCTGGCGTTGTCGGACTACGGCTCCTCGTTGTGGCGCAGAGGAATTCACGCGAGAGGCATTGCGCTGCTCGAGGACGCTCTCCGCCTGCTCCGCATGCTGGACAATATGTTCGGCTGCGCGTGGTGCTTCGAGGAACTCGCCTGGACGGCCGCCGACCGGGACCCGGAGCTGGCGGCGGTCCTGCTGGGTGCCGCCGACGCGTTGTTCACCGGGACCGGAAGCCCGCTGGAGACCTTCGCGAGCCTGGTCGTGTATCACGATGCCTGCACGCAGACTGCTCGTAAGGCACTCGGCGACAAGGGATTCGACAAGGCATTCGAGCATGGTAGGGCGCTGAACCTCGACGAGGCGATCGCCCGTGCACTCGGAGAACAGTCGTGGGAGGAACCGCCGGCGCCGGTGGCCGAGGATGCCGAGACGCTCACGCGGCGAGAGGTGGAGATCGCCGAACTCGTCGCGACCGGCATGACCAACAAGGCGATCGCCGAGCAGCTCGTGATCTCCCAGCGGACGGTCGAGGGGCACGTCGAGCACATCCGCGAAAAGCTGGGCTTCAGCTCGCGCACCCAGATCGCCACCTGGATCCTGCAACGTGAGGAGTCGTGACCGCCCCGACGAAGGAAGGGACCCGGCCCGCGCTGATGGCACGGGCCGGGTCCCTTCAACAGAGAACCGGGAAGCCGGTCAGGCCTTGAGGTCTCCAAGTGCATCGATGCGCGCCACGGCCTCGGCCATGATGCGGTCGATCAGTTCCTGGCAGCTCGGCAGGTCTTCGATCATGCCGACGACCTGACCGGACGCGAGCACACCGGCCTCGGTGTTGCCCTCGACCAGGCCGGCCTTGAGCAGCATCGGGGTGTTGGCGGCCATGATGATCTGCTGCCACGTGCGATCGCCCGACTTCTTCATGGCGAGCCCGTCCTTGGCGAGGGTGGACCACTTCATGCCCGTCATCGCCTTGAACTTCATGGCATTCTTGGTGGCCGCGACGAGTCCCTTTGCATAGCTGGACTTCTCGAGCGCGTTCACCAGATCGGTGTTGAGCACGCGGTGCGGCATGCCGTCGACCTTCACGGACACCGTGGTGTCGGTGAGGCTGCGCTTGAGGTACTCCTGCTTGACCGAGTCCGGCACCGCCGAATCGCTCGTGAGCAGGAAGCGGGTGCCCATCGCGACACCCGCGGCACCGTACGACAGCGCCGCGGCCAGGCCGCGGCCGTCGAAGAAGCCGCCGCCGGCGACGACCGGGATGTCGACCGCGTCGAGCACGGACGGCAGCAGCAGCGTCGTCGCGACACCGCCGGTGTGGCCACCGCCCTCACCGCCCTGCACGACCACCGCGTCGGCGCCCCACGAGGCCACCTTCACAGCGTGCTTGGCGGCACCGATCGACGGGATCACGACGATCCCGTTGTCCTTGAGCTTGGCGATCAGGTCCTTCTTGGGCGCCAGTGCGAACGAGGCAACCTTCACGCCCTCGCGGATCAGGAGGTCGCAGCGCTTCGAGGCGTCCGACGCGTCGGCGCGCATGTTGACACCGAACGGCTTGCTCGTGAGCTGCTTGGTCTTCTTGATCGCAGCTTCGAGCTCCTCGTACGTCATCGTCGCCGAGGCGAGGATGCCGAGGCCGCCCGCGTTGGCGGTGGCCGCGGTCAGGCGCGGGCCGGAGACCCAGCCCATGCCCGTCTGCACGATCGGATGCTCGACGCCCACCAGCTCGGTGAACGGCGTCTTCAGCACCTGGGTCACAGCGAGACCTCGCGGTCACGCAGGTTCTTCGGGTCGATGACCTCGCGGATCAGGCGCAGCTCCTCGGCGGTGGGCTCACGGGTGATGCCCGCCGAGTCCAGGCCGGCGATCTCGAAGGAGGTGTTGGCCTTGACGTCCTCGGCGGTGACGCCGGGGTGCAGGGTGACCGCGCGCATCGTCTGACCGGGGCCCTGGAAGTCGAAGACACCCAGGTTGGTGACCACCTGGTGGTTCTTCAGGAAGCGGAAAGCCGGGTTCTCCGGGTCGACCTTGTCGTAGCCGACACCGCACACCACATCGACCTTCTCCGCGAACACGCGCGAGGAGTGCTTGCCCACCCAGTAGCTGGTGGCGTGATTGATGGTGTTGCCCGGAGCGCCGCGCAGGCCGAACATCTGGCGGGTCGGCTTGTCCAGCGGGCCGAACGCCGAGAGGTTCTGGTTGCCGAACTTGTCGATCTGGTTCGCGCCCATCACCACGTGGCGTCGGCCGGAGGCGACCACGTCGAACACCTTGGAGAACGGGATGTAGCCCTCGATCGGCGCGCTGGCACCGATGGCCGGGGCGTCGGCCAGGATCAGGGCCTCGCCGTCGGTGATGATCAGGTCAGGCTCGGTGGTGAGCTTGGCCAGGCGCGCGCCGATCAGCGGCAGCGTCGCCATTGGGGAGGCGAAGATCTCGCCGGCGTCGGCGAACAGCTCGGCGCAAGCGACGGCGCAGTACTCCGCGCGGGTTACCTCGGTCATGACTTCTGCTCCTCTGCGAACTTGCGCACGGCTGCCTGGTAGTCGTCCTCGCTGCCGGACAGGTAGGTGTCGGCGAAGGCCTGCCATGCCTCGGGGGTCTTGGCGGACTCGGCGTAGTGGCGCTGGAACTTCTCGTCGCGCTTGTAGCTGCCGGCGAAGGTGAAGTGGGCGCCGTTCGGGGCCTCGGTGACGGTGTCGACCATCGAGCGGTTCAGGATGAGGGCCTGATTCGGGACCGACTTGACGAGCTCCTCGGTCGAGACGATCTTGTCGACACTGAGGATGCGCTGCTCGGCCGCGAGGCAGAACAGGTCGTCGAAGTACGGGTCGACGCCGGTGTAGGCGGCGTTGCCGCGCTCGTCGGCCAGGTCCAGGTGGACCAGGGCGGCGTCGAGCTTCAGCGCGGGCATCGCGATGAGGGTCTCGGTGCGGCCGTCGGCGTCCGGGTACGGCGACGCGACGGTCTTGAGCTCGTCGCCCCACACGGTCTGCGCATCCGAACCGAGGCCGGCGCGGATCGGCATGAACGGCAGGCGCGCGGCGGCAGCCTGCAGGCCGGCCTTGACCATGCCCTCGTCCATCTCGCGGGACTCGATGGTCCCGGCGACGCGGGCCTGCGCGAACCAGGGGTCGTAGAACGGCGCCGAGTCCAGGGACACGAAGCCGTAGTAGGCGCGCTTGACCTTGCCCGCGGAGATCAGCAGGCCGAGGTCCGGGCCGAGGTACCCGACGACGGTCAGGTCCTTGACGTCGCTGCGCAGCAGCGCGCGCACGAGAGCCATCGGCTTGCGCCGCGAGCCCCAGCCGCCGATGCCGATGGTCATCCCGCTCTGGATGCCGGCGACGGCCTCATCCAGTGAGCGGCGCTTGTCGCGCTTCTCAGCCATTACTTGCTGTCTCCCTTGGGTGCGGTGGTGTTCGACTTCGGCTTGCCGGTGGCGACGAACTCGTCGCGGTGCTCGTCGGCGACGCCGGCGAGGTTGAGCTCGAACGTGAAGCCCTGCTCGATCCGGTAGCTGGTGTGCACGTCCTGCACGTCGATGCGGTTGATGGCTTCCTTGGCGCGGCGGATGACCCGGGTGTCCTTGGCGGCGATCTCGCCGGCGATCTTCAGCGCGCATGCGTCGAGCTCGGCGCGGGGGACCACGTCGTACACGGAACCGAAGTGCTTGAGCGTCTGGGCGTCGACGTTCTTGGCCGTGTAGTACAGCGTGCGCATCATGTGCTGCGGGACCAGGCGCGCGAGGTGCGTGGCCGCACCGAGTGCGCCGCGGTCCACCTCGGGCAGGCCGAAGATGGCGTCGTCGGACGCGACGATGACGTCCGCGTTGCCGACCAGGCCGATGCCGCCGCCGACACAGAAGCCGTTGACGGCGACCACGACGGGAACCTCGCAGTCGTAGACCGCGGAGAAGGCCGCTGCGCAGCCGCGGTTGGCGTCGATCAGGGCGCCGTGACCCTCGGTGGCCTGCATCTCCTTGATGTCGACGCCGGCGTTGAAGCCGCGTCCCTCGGCGCGCAGGATCACCACGTGGGTCTCCGGATCCTTGCCCGCCGCGAGGATGGCGTCGGCCAACTCGAACCAGCCCTTGGAGGGGATGGCGTTCACCGGCGGGTAGTCGACGGTGACCGTGGTGATCCCGGCACCGTCCGAGGTCGAAGTGATGCCCATGGCATGTTCCTTACGTCTGTTGACCGAACCAAGCGATTGCTTGGTAAGTTATCACAGACGGGTGCGAATGACCCGTGCCGCTTCAGGGAGGAACAAGGTGGATCTCGGTCTCGAAGGCAAGGTCGTACTGGTGACCGGCGGGGTGCGCGGAATCGGGGCCGGAATCAGCCGGTCCTTCCTGCGTGCGGGGGCGACGGTCGTGACGTGTGCGCGACGTCCGGCCGACGAGCCCATCGAGGTCGACGGGCGCGGAATCGACTTCATCGCATGCGACGTCCGGGACGCCGAGCAGGTGCAGTCGATGGTCGACCAGATCGTCGCGAAGTACGGCTGGCTGGACTCCGTCGTCAACAACGCCGGCGGCGCCCCGTTCGCGATGGCGGCGGACGCGAGCCCCAAGTTCCACTCCAAGATCGTCGAGCTGAACCTGCTCGCGCCCCTGCTGATCTCGCAGATCGCCAACGCGGTCATGCAGAAGCAGGAGGACGGCGGATCGATCGTCATGATCTCCAGCGTCAGCGGCAGCCGACCGTCCCCGGGCACCGCCGCGTACGGCGCGGCGAAGGCCGGCATCGACTCCCTCGCGGCCAGTCTGTCCGTCGAGTGGGCCCCCAAGGTGCGGGTCAACTCGATCGTCGTCGGCCTGGTGCAGACCGAGCTGAGCCATCTGCACTACGGCGACGAGGCCGGTATCGACGCCGTCGGCGCCACCGTCCCGCTGGGTCGGATGGCACGCCCCGAGGACATCGGCAACTGTGCGACATTCCTGGCATCACCGTTGGCGGCCTACGTCAGCGGTTCGACACTTACCGTCCACGGCGGCGGCGAGCGCCCGGCCTTCCTGGCCGCGGCTACTACAGAGGAGAACAAGTGAGCGGTTTGCTTGACGGCCGAGTCGTCATCATCACCGGCGCCGGCCGTGGAATCGGTCGCGCCCACGCGCTGGCCTTCGCGGCTGAGGGTGCCAAGGTCGTCGTCAACGACATCGGTGTCGGCGGCGACGGCTCCAACACTGGCGAGACCCCTGCCGAGCAGGTTGTCGCGGAGATCAAGGCCGCCGGCGGCGAGGCCGTCGTCAACGGCGACGACGTCGCGTCGTGGGAGGGTGCCCAGAACCTGATCCAGACCGCGATCGACACGTTCGGTGGCCTGGACATCCTGGTCAACAACGCGGGCTTCCTGCGTGACCGCATGCTGGTCGGCATGAGCGAGGAAGAGTGGGACGCGGTCATCCGCGTGCACCTCAAGGGCCACTTCGCCCCGCTGCGCCACGCCGCCGCGTACTGGCGTGCCGAGTCCAAGGCCGGACGCCCGGTGGATGCCCGCATCATCAACACCAGCTCGGGCGCGGGCCTGCAGGGCTCCATCGGTCAGGGCAACTACGCCGCCGCCAAGGCCGGCATCGCCGAGATGACCATCCAGGCCGCCGCCGAGCTGAAGAACTACGGCGTCTCCGTCAACGCGATCGCCCCCGCGGCCCGCACCCGCATGACCGTCGGTGCCGGTGGCGCGATGGCCGAGGCGATGGCCGCTCCGGAGGAGGGCTTCGACGCGATGGCGCCGGAGAACATCTCGCCGCTCGTCGTGTGGCTGGGCTCCGCCGAGTCGAAGGACGTCACCGGACGCGTCTTCGAGGTCGAGGGCGGCAAGATCACGGTCGCCGAGGGCTGGCGCCACGGCCCCGCCCAGGACAAGGGTGACCGCTGGGATCCCAAGGAGCTGGGTCCGGTCGTCGCCGACCTGCTGGCCAAGGCCGAGACCCCGACCCCGGTCTACGGCGCGTAAGTCACGCATACCGAGAACGCCCGTGCGCATCGTCCGCACGGGCGTTCTCCGTTTCGAGGTCTTCTTACGCGGGCGTGCGGACGATCAGCACGGTGCCGGGGAAGTAGGCGGCCAGTTCGCTGCGGGCCTGCTTGAGCGCCGCGGTGCCGTAGCCCTGCTTGCGCGACTCGGGGGCCACCCAGATCGCGACGTCCACCTCGTTGCCGGTCAGCTCGCCGAACACGAGTCCGATGCTGCTCGGTTCGTCACCGGTGGTGCACTCGGCGACGAACCAGGCCGCCGACTCGTCGTCGATGCGCTTCAGGCCGTCCTGGCGCTCCTGCTCGACACGGTCCGGGCCCCACGGGCTGCCGGCGTCGTCGAGACGCTCGGCGGAGCGCTTGCGGAACAATTCGGTGTCGGAGTCCGAATCGCTGAACGGGCGCAGGCGAACTCCCGCGCCGGTGCTGTAGGGACGCTGCTCGGGCAGCCACTGGAGGGTCGCGTCGAGATCCTCGAGTTCGGTGCGGATGCGGTCGCGTTCCTTGACCGTGAGACGGTCGAAACGCAGATTCAGCACCGCGTCAGCGCAGAACTCGGTGGTGTCGAGGAGTTCGCGTACGGCCGCGACGGCCGCCTCGCGGTCCTTGCTCTCGACGACGGCGTCCAGGACCTCGTGTCGACGGTCGAGCGCCTTCAGCAGGGCCGAAGCGATCTCGCGCCGGTCGATCACCTGGTCGTGGTTCTTCACTGTCATGTCGCGACATTCCTCCTCGCGAGGCGGTGCGCCCGGCGCCGGTATGCCGGGCATCACCCACCATTATTCCCGCCAGGCGCCCGCGCAGGGGAGTAGCGCGCGCTATTCGCAGATGACGACGGGAATCTCCCGGTCGGTCCACGACTGGTAGTTGTCGAAGTCGGCGTAGAGGTCGACCAGACGCGGCCACAGAGCGGCCCGCTCCTCACCCGTCGCCACGCGTGCCCGCATCTTCCGGACATCGGACCTGATCTGGACGGTCACGTCCGGGTTGGCGCGAATGTTCAGGTACCACATCGGATTCTTGGGCAGCCCGCCCTGCGAGGCGACCAGCACGACGCGGTCGCCGTCCTCGAGGAACAGCAGCGGGCTGATCCGGGGTTGCCCGCTCTTGCGGCCGGTGGTGGTGAGCAGGCAGACGGGAATTCCCCAGGGGAAGGCGCTGCCCACGCGCCACTTGCCACCGAGGCGCCCGCCGGTGGCCCGATACAGCTTCACGTTGATCCTCGACATCCACTTGATGATGTCGACCGTGTACTTCGAATCGAGCCCCGACGGGCGCTGCGTGGTCATCTCCGGATCAGATCCGCTCGATGATGGTGCCGGTGGCCAGCGCACCGCCCGCGCACATCGTGATCAGCGCGGTCGAGCCGTCGCGGCGCTCGAGCTCGTGCAGTGCGGTCGTGATGAGGCGAGAACCGGTGCTGCCCACGGGATGTCCGAGCGCGAGGGCGCCGCCGTTGACGTTGACCTTGTCCATGTCGGGGCCGTGGACCTGAGCCCACGACAGCGCGACGGACGCGAAGGCCTCGTTGACCTCGAACAGGTCCAGGTCGCCGATCTTCATGCCGGCCTTCGCGAGCACCCGCGACGTCGCCTGCACCGGGCCGTCGAGGTGGAACTCGGGCTCGGCGCCGACGAGCGCCTGGCTGACGATGCGGGCGCGCGGCTTCAGGCCCAGCGCGCGGGCGCGGTCCTCGTCCATGAGCATGACGGCGGCGGCACCGTCGGAGATCTGCGACGACGTGCCGGCGGTGTGGGTGCCGCCCTCGAGGACCGGCTTGAGCTTGGCGAGCGACTCGGCGGTGGTGTCGCGCAGGCCCTGGTCGCGGCTGACGACGTTCATCTCCGACGTGGGCTGCTTGTCCTCGCCGATGACCGGCGCGGTGACCGGGACGATCTCGCGGTCGAAGCGGCCCTCCGCCCACGCCTGCTTCGCGCGGGCCTGCGACTGCACGCCGAGCACCTCGAGGTCCTCACGGGTGAGCCCGCGGCGCTTGGCGATGCGCTCGGCGGCCTCGAACTGGTTGGGCAGGTCGATGTCCCACGAGGCGGGGCGACGCGGGCCAGCCTCGGTACCGACGTTGGCGCCCAGTGGCACCTGGCTCATGGCCTCGACACCGCACGCGATGCCGATGTCGATCGCGCCGGTCGCGATCAGGCCCGCGATGAGGTGGTTGGCCTGCTGCGCGGAACCGCACTGGCAGTCGATGGTGGTGGCGCCGACCTGCCACGGCAGGCCCGCCGCGAGCCACGCGGTGCGGGTGACGTTGTTGGACTGGGCGCCGGCCTGCGTGACACACCCGCCGATGACCTGCTCGACCAGAGTCGGATCGATGCCCGCCCGGTCTACGATCCCCTTCTGTGCGGCACCGAGGATCTCGGCCGCGTGCAGGCCGGACAGCCAGCCACCGCGCTTTCCGATCGGGGTACGAACTGCCTCGACGATTACTGGTGTGCCCACGGCGGGCTCCTTTCACTCTCTTCTTCGAAAAGTAGAACAGGTTCGCCCGGTCAGGCAAGGACCGGGAGTGCGGATTTCCGCCTAGTCTTTCGCCGATCGAAGCTCTGTGCTTCAATGCATGTAGAACGTGTTCCACATCACTTCGCGCCTGGTCGCGAGGGCAGGAGACAGCAGTGGCGCAGCCCAACATTCCCGCAGGGTTCGACTTTACGGACCCCGACATCTACGCGCACCGGCTCCCGGTCGAGGAGCTTGCCGAGGTTCGCAAGACGCAACCCGTCTACTGGGTCGAGCAGCCCGACGGTGTCGGCGGGTTCAACGACGGTGGCTATTGGCTGGTCACCCGCCATGAGGACATTCGCGACGTCTCGATGCGCAGCGACGTGTTCTCCACGTGGGAGAACACCGCGATCCCGCGCTTCAACGACGACATGGAGCGTGCGCAGATCGAGCTTCAGCGTTTCGTGCTCCTGAACAAGGACGCACCGGAGCACACCAAGCTGCGCAAGCTCGTCGCCCGCGGCTTTACGCCCCGCGCCATCAACGGGCTCAAGGCGGAACTGAAGTCTCGCGCCGAGTCCATCGTCCAGGCCGCCGCTGCGGAGGGTAGTGGCGACTTCGTCACCCAGGTCGCGGCGGAGCTGCCGCTGCAGGCCATCGCCGAACTCATCGGCGTGCCGCAGGAGGATCGCGGCAAGGTCTTCGAGTGGTCCAACCAGATGACCTCGTACGACGACCCCGAGTTCGCCGACATCGATCCGGCGGCGGCGTCGATGGAGATCCTCGGCTACGCGTACCAGATGGCGGAGGCACGCAAGGCGAACCCGGCCAACGACCTCGTCACCACGCTCATCGAGGCGGACGTCGACGGCGACGTACTCAGCCCGGAGGAGTTCGGCTTCTTCGTGATCGTGCTCGCGGTGGCCGGCAACGAGACCACCCGCAATGCCACCACGCACGGCATGAAGGCGTTCATGGACAACCCCGAGCAGTGGGAGCTGTTCAAGAAGGAACGCCCGAAGACCATGGCCGACGAGGTCATCCGCTGGGCCACCCCGGTCGCTTCCTTCCAGCGCACCGCGCTGCAGGACACCGAGATCGGCGGCGTGCAGATCAAGAAGGGCCAGCGCGTGGTGATGAGCTACGTCTCGGCGAACTTCGACGAGGACGTGTTCGAGAACCCTCACACCTTCGACATCACGCGTGACCCCAACCCGCACCTGTCGTTCGGCGGCACCGGCGCTCACTACTGCCTGGGTGCGAACCTGGCCCGCATGGAGATCGAGCTGATCTTCAACGCGATCGCCGACTTCCTCCCGGACATCACCGAGGCCGGCGACACCCGCCGCCTGCGGTCCGGCTGGCTCAACGGCATCAAGGAATACCAGGTCGACTACAAGACCTCGGGCTGCCCGGTCAAGCACTAGGCTCGAATCGCACACACAGACGCGGTAGCGTCAGCGAGATCCCTCATCCCTCGCTGGCGCTATCGCTTTGTCCGGGCTCGTTCGTGGGGTGCACGGATGCAAGCGAGAGAGCCACGGACGCAACGAAAGTGGGGCGGTCACCGGATTCGGTGACCGCCCCACTCTCGTATGTCGGACTCAGACCTTCTTCAGCGTCTTCATTGCACGCTCGACCTCCCAGAAGGCCCGCAGCGACTGCAGCTTGCCGTCGGCGTTGACGCGGTAGATGAACACACCCTCGGCGTCGACCTGGTTGCCGGCGATGACCGTGCGGATCGTGCCGATGTTGACGTTCTCGTCACCGCACACCAGCGAGTCGTTCACGATGAACTCGAGCGAGTCGGTGTTGGCGATCGTCATGTCGTAGAACTTCGAGATCGCCTCGCGCCCATGGTGACCCTTGCCCTCGGGATCGAAGCCCGACGGGCCCACCGGATCCTCGACCCAGCCGTCCTCGGCGAACAGATCCAGCCACTCCTCCTTGCGCTTTCCGCTCGCGGCGGACTGCGACGCCTTCGCGGCGACGCGTGCCGGGTGCTCGGTGCCTGTTGTCGTCATGCTTCGCTCCCTAGCGGATGTACTTATCGGCGAACTTGCGCAGCGAGTCCTGCTTGGCCTCGAGCGGGGCGTCGAATCCGAGCCCGTCGAAGATCCACGGCACGACGATGTTGTCGGTGATGCCGGCCTCGGCCATCTGGTCGTACCCGTCCTTGCCGAACCGGTCGATGCACACCGCCTGAATCTCGAAAGGTTCGTCAGCTCGGCCATATTCGGCGCGCAGTTCCTGCAGGCGGGCCATCGTGGTGACCAGGTCGTCGAACTTCATCATCGCCGACGTCCAGCCGTCACCGACGCGCGCCGCACGACGCAGCGCGACGTCGGTGTGCCCGCCCACGTAGAACGGCACCGGCTTGCTGGGGGCGGGGCTGATCTGCAGGCGGTCGAAGTCGAAGAACTCGCCGTGGTACTCGACCATGCCGCCGTCGAGCACGAGCTTGATGATCTCGATCATCTCGTCGACACGGGCGCCGCGCTTCTTGTAGGGAACGCCGCACCACTCGAACTCCTCGGGAGCCCAACCGATTCCGACGCCGAACCCGAACCGGTTGCCGGTCAGGTTCGCCACCGAACCCACCTGCCGTGCCAACAGCAGCGGATTACGGGAGCCGAGCTTGAGGACGTTGGTGTAGAAGCCGATGGTGCTCGTGACGGCGCCCATCGCGGCCGCCGCGATCAACGGGTCCACCCACGGCGTCTCGGCATTCCACATGCGCGAGCCGTCGGGGGTGTACGGGTAGTCCGCGGCGGCCGTCTCCATGAAGAACAGGGAGTCGGGCAGCGCGATGTTCGCGAAACCAACCTCCTCTGCGGTCTGTGCCAGGGCGGTCAGTTGGTCCAGCGGGCTCATTGCGATGCCGACTGTGAACTTCATGGGTGAGCCTCCTAGTTGGTCGGACGGTCGGCGCCGACCACCCACATGGCGAAATACTGCGAGCCGCCACCGTACGCGTGGCCGAAGGCCTTGCGGACGCTGTCGACCTGGTGGTCACCGGCACGCTCCATGACCTGCATCGCCGACTCGGCGTAGCGGATCATCCCGGACGCGCCGATCGGGTTGGACGAGAGCACGCCGCCCGACGCGTTGACCGGCAGTCGCCCGCCGATCGCGGTCTCGCCGGCCTCGGTGAACTTCCAGCCCTCGCCCTCCGGCACGAACCCGAGGTTCTCGAGCCACATCGGCTCGAACCACGAGAACGGCACGTAGATCTCGGCCTCGTCGATCTCGGTGAGCGGGTCGCTGATGCCCGCGGCCTTCCACAGCGCGGCCGAGGCGTCCCGGCCGGCCTGCGGGTTGGCGACGTTGCGGCCGGCGTACGACAGCGGCTCGGTGCGCATCGCGGTCGCGTGGATCCACGCAACCTTGCGGCCTCCCGAGACGACTTCCTCTGCCGCGTCCTCGTTGCCGATGACGATCGCGCACGCGCCGTCCGACGACGGGCAGGTCTCGTCGAAACGGATGGGGTCCCACAGCATCTGGGACGCCTGTACCGACTCGACGGTGATGTCGGGCTGCTTGAGGTGCGCGTAGGGGTTCAGTGCACCGTTGCGACGGTCCTTGACGGCCACCAACGCGCCGATGTGATCGGGCGCGCCCGAGCGGCGGATGTACGAGCGCACGTGCGGCGCGAAGAAGCCGCCCGCGCCCGCGCCGACCGGCATCGTGAACGGGACCGGGGAGGACAGGGCCCACATCGCGTTGGACTCGGACTGCTTCTCCCACGACACTGCGAGCACGCGCTTGTGCACGCCGGCCTGCACCAGGCTGGCGGCGACGTTGCCCGTCGAGGCGCCGACCGATCCGGCGGTGTGGACGCGCAGCAGTGGCTTGCCGTGGGCGCCCAGCGCATCCGACATCGCGAGTTCCGGCATCATCGAGCCCTCGAACAGGTCGGGGGCCTTGCCGATGACGATGGCGTCGATGTCGTCCCAGCCGACGTGGGCATCGGCCATCGCGCGGTCGATCGCCTCGCGGACCATGCCGGCCATCGTGACGTCGTGACGCTTGGCGACGTAGTAGGTCTGGCCGGTGCCGAGGACGGCGGCGAGTTGCTTGGCCATATCAGTTGCGTCCTTCCATGACGGCGACCAGGTTCTGCTGCAGCACAGGGCCACTGGTGGCGTGGGCGAGGACGCGCTGCGCGTCGCCGCTCATGATCGAGCGGGCCGCGTGGCCGATGCGCTCGAGACCGCCGGAGAACATCGGGTTGCCGGTGAGGGGGCCACCCGACGGGTTGATCGTGGTGGCATCGGTGAGGCCGATCGCCTCGCGCAGGATGATCTCCTGGTGGGTGAACGGCGCATGCAGTTCGGCGACGTCGATGTTCGACACGTCGCCACCCGTGGCGGCGCGTGCGGCGGCGGCGGTGGACGGGGACGTCGTCAGGTCCCGTGAACCGATGGCGGAGGAGTCGATGCGGTGCTCGATGCCGGTGATCCATGCCGGACGCTCACGCAGCTCGCGGGCACGGTCGCCGCGGGCCAGGATGATCGCGGCCGCGCCGTCGGTGATCGGAGCACAGTCGTGGGCCCGCAGAGGATCCGCGACGTATTCGGACGCCAGCAGCGTCTCGATGTCGACGTCACCGGAGATCTGGGCGTCGGGGTTGGACTTCGCGGCAGCGCGGCTGCGCTGGGCGATCGCCGCCATCTCCTCTGCCGTCCACTTGCCGGCGTCCAGGCCGAGTCGGGCCTGCAGGCCCGCGACCGAGACCGAGTCCGGCCACAACGGGGACACGAGGTACGGATCCATCTGCATCGCGAGGATCTGACGGAGGTTGCCGGCGGACGACTTACCGAAGCCGTACACGAGGGCGGTGTCGACCTCGCCGGTCATGAGCTTGACCCACGCCTCGTACAGCGCCCACGCGGCGTCCATCTCGACGTGCGACTCGTTGATCGGCGGCACGGCGCCGATCGAGTCGATCGCGGAAATGAACGAGAAGGAGCGTCCGGCCAGGTAGTCGGACGATCCGGAGCACCAGAATCCGATGTCGGACTTGGTGATTCCGAGGTCGGAGTACAGCTCCTGGAAACAGGGGACCAGCATCTCGACACCGTTGGTGGTGCCGGTGGTCTCGCGCACATGAGGGGCCTGTGCGAAGCCGACGACTGCAATGTCTGTCATGTTCTCGAGGCTCCTAGAGATGGTGCTTGTAGCTGTCGTAGTCCGCGTCGGGCTCACCGCTCGGGCGGAAATGGGAGATGTTGCGGAGCGAGTACTCCCACTCCTCCTTCGGCCGCCACACGGCCTCGACGCGCATGCCCATCCGGACCTCGGACGCGTCGACGTCGAGGATCAGGTGCAGGAAGGGGATGTCGGCGCCGTCGAGCAGCACGTAGGCCGCGACGTACGGCGGCTTGATCTGCTGGCCCATGAATGGCACGTTGACGATGCAGAACGTGGTGATGGTGCCCTTGTCGGAGACCTCGACCTGTTCCTTGGTGGGGACGCCGTCGGTCGGGTTGGCGCCGCGCGGCGGCACGTACACCTTGCCGTTCGCGTCGGTGCGGCCGCCGATGATCTTGCCCTCCATCAGACCGCGCAGGTAGTACGTTTCCTCGAACGACGCGGTGTGCGTGTAGTGCAGGTCGATCGGGGTGACGATGCCGGTGACCGGATCTCCACCGGAAACGGTTGCCGTGGAATCGGAATCGCTCTCACCGGGCTCGAAGCACGCGATGTCCTGGATGCGTCCGGTGCGCTCGTCGGCCCAACGGACCCGCACCCGCATCCCGGTGCTCATCGCGTCCGGGGAACCGGCGTCGACGGCGTGCAGGATCGAGGTGTCCGCGCCGTCGAGCTTGACCAGTGCCCACGCGAACGGGTGCGTCAGCGGCTGGCCTTCGATGGGCTCGGCCATCCACGACCAGCTGACGACCGTGCCGGTGTCCGCGACGTCCACGAAGTCGGTCATCGGTTCGTGGGTCGCCGGGTCGAATTCCGGTGGGGGAACGTGGACTCGACCGTCGGATCCGCGGGCGCCGATGACCTTTCGGTCACGCAGGCCGGTCACGAATGCGCCGATGGTCGGACCCACCGATCGGGTGTAGTCGAATTTCAGATTAAGAGGTGCTCTCAGTGGCTGCTCGGCCACTCCGCTCTTTCCAGGGGTCACAGAATCGAGTAGAACAGGTTCTTATTACTGTGGCAAGAGTCACTGCGGATATGGGAAAACACGGAGGCACGCAATGAAGCTGGGGTTACAACTCGGGTACTGGGGTGCGCAGCCTCCGTTCAATGCGCAGGAGTTGGTCGACGAGGCCGACGCTTCCGGATTCGACGCCGTCTTCTCCGCGGAGTCGTGGGGCAACGACGCCTTCACGCCGCTCGCCTGGTGGGGTTCGAGCACCGAGCGCATCCGGCTGGGCACGTCGGTGGCGCAGATGTCGGCGCGGACGCCCACGAACTGTGCGATGCACGCGCTGACCCTCGATCACCTGTCCGGCGGACGCGCGATTCTCGGCCTCGGGGTGTCCGGACCGCAGGTCGTCGAGGGCTGGTACGGGCAGCCGTTCCAGAAGCCGCTCGCCCGCACCCGTGAGTACGTCTCGGTGGTGCGCCAGGTTCTCGCCCGCGAGGGTGCGGTACGCAACGACGGCCCGCACTACCCGCTGCCGTACACCGGCCCGGGTTCGATGGGACTCGGGAAGCCGCTCAAGCCGATCACGCATCCGCTGCGTGCCGATCTGCCGATCTGGCTCGGTGCCGAGGGGCCCAAGAACGTCGCGTTGACGGCGGAGATCGCGGACGGCTGGCTCGCGATCTACTACACCCCGCGCCTGGCGCCGATGTACAACGAGTGGCTCGACGAGGGGTTCGCGCGCCCCGGTGCACGACGTAGCCGCGAGGACTTCGAGATCGCCGCCACGTGCCAGGTGGTCGTCACCGACGATCGGCAGGGCGAGATCGACAAGTTGCGCCCGATCACCGCGCTGTACGTCGGCGGCATGGGCGCCGCCGAGATGAACTTCCACGCCCAGGTGTACACGCGAATGGGCTACGGCGAGGAGGTCAAGGAGATCCAGCGGCTGTTCCTGTCCGGTCGCAAGGAGGAGGCCGCCGCGGTCGTTCCGGACCAGATGGTCACGGACACGATGATCATCGGAAACGTCGAGGAAGTTCGCACCCAGGTCAAGCAGTGGGAGGACGCCGGCGTCACGATGCTGCTGGTGACGTGCCGCAGCGTCGAGCACATGCGTCAGCTCGCGGCTGCGGTCGGTACCGCCTGACCACGTCGGACAAGCTGAAGGCACGGCCCGTGACGGAAATCCGTCGCGGGCCGCGCCTTTCGGTGCGCGCTGCGATCAGCGCGGTGCCATGCGGATGGCGCCGTCGAGGCGGATGACCTCGCCGTTGAGCATGGGGTTGGAGACGATGTGGGCGGCGAGGGAGCCGTACTCGGCGGGGTCGCCCAGTCGCGACGGGTGCGGGATCTGCTGGCCGAGTGCGGCCTGGGCGGCCTCGGGCAGTGTGCCGAGGAGTGGAGTCTTGAACAGGCCCGGCGCGATGGTGACGACGCGGATGAGCAGCGACGCGAGGTCGCGTGCGATCGGGAGCGTCATGCCGACGATGCCGCCCTTGGAGGCGGAGTAGGCGGCCTGGCCGATCTGGCCGTCGAACGCGGCCACGGAGGCCGTGTTGACGATGACGCCGCGCTCGCCGTCGATCGGGTCGGTCTTCGCGATCCGCTCGGCCGCCAGGCGAATCACGTTGAACGTGCCGACGAGGTTGACGTTGATGATCTTCGTGAAGTCGGCGAGCGGGAACGCGCCGCTGCGGCCGACGGTCTTGATGGCGTTGCCGATGCCGGCGCAGTTGACGGCGACGCGCAGCGGGCCGAGCGATTCGGCCAGGTCGAGGGCTGCGGTGACCGAGGCCTCGTCGGTGACGTCGGCGGCGGCGAAGCGGACACGGTCACCGAGTTCCTTCGCGATGGCCTCGCCGTTCGACGACGGCAGGTCGAGGATGACCACGCGGGCGCCCTGCTCGTGGAGGGCCTTGACGGTGGCCAGGCCGAGGCCCGAGGCGCCGCCGGTGACGAGGGCAACGCTGTCGTTGACGTTCATGCGGTGTTCCTTCCGGATGTGCTTGTGTTTCAGAGTCGTTCGACGATGGTGGTTCCGGTGGGCTCAACAGGCCCTTCCCGAAAGTACGGAAGGGTCCCTCCATGCGCACGGGGCGCACGAAGGGACCCTTGGAATCCGTCTTGTGGCTGCTACTTGCCGGTGAACTTGGGGGCGCGCTTCTCGGCGAACGAACGGGGGCCCTCCTTGGCGTCGTCGCTCTTGAACACCGCCATCCCGATCTCGGCCTCGAGTGCGAACGCCTCCTCCTCGTGCAGACCCTCGGTGACGCGGATGGTCTTCAGGATCGCCTGCACCGCGATCGGGCCGTTGGCGGCGATCTGCTCGGCGATCTCGAGAGCCTTGTCGAGGGCCTGGCCGTCGGGGACGACGTGGCCGATGAGGCCGAGTTCCTTGGCTTCGGGGGCGGGCACCGTGCGGCCGGTGAGCAGGATCTCCGCGGCGACGGTGTACGGAATCTGGCGCACCAGCCGGACCGCGGATCCGCCGAGCGGGAACAGTCCGAGTCGTGCCTCGGAAACACCGAAGCGGGCGCTCTCGCCGGCGACACGGATGTCGGTGCCCTGGAGGATCTCGGTGCCACCGGCAATGGCGGGACCCTCGACCGCCGCGATGAGCGGCTTGGTGAGGCGGCGGCCCTTGAGGAGCGCGGGCAGTCGGGTCACGTCCATCCCGCCCGAGAACTTGTCACCCGGTGCGTTGCGGTTCATCTCCTTGAGATCCATTCCGGCGCAGAACGTGCCACCGGCGCCCGTGAGGATCGCGACCCGGATGTCGGGATCGGAGTCGATCCGGTCCCAGGCCTCGACCATGATCTCCATCATCTCGCCGGAGAGCGCGTTGCGGGCCTCGGGACGGTTCATCGTCACGATCAGGACGTGGCCGCGCTTCTCGACCAGGCAGTGGGGCGATTTCGCCGAAACGTCTGATTTTCCGGTGGTTTCGGTGGACACTGGGAACTCCCGCGATGTGTGTGAGTTGAGTCTCAGATTGGGTCTTGTCAGCGACAGTAACACGTTCTACTTTGTTGACGTGGCCATTAATATCGCAGACCTTATCGAGCATTCGATCGACCTCAACCCGGATCGCGTCGCACTGGTGGACGCGGAGCGTGAGATCACGTTCGCACAACTGGAGGAGCGGGCCAACCGACTGGCCAACTACCTGCGGGATCAGGGCGTCAAGCCGGGCGACAAGGTGGGCATCTACAGCCGCAACACCATCGAGGCGATCGAGTCGATGGTCGCGGTGTTCAAGGCTCGCGCCATCATGGTCAACGTCAACTTCCGCTATGTCGAGAACGAGTTGCAGTACATCTTCGAAAACTCGGACATGGTCGCGCTGATCCACGAGCGCCGCTACTCGGACAAGGTCGCGGGCGTCCTGCCGAACACCCCGCACGTGAAGACCACCATCGTCGTCGAGGACGGCACGGATCTCGACTACTCGTCGTACGGCGGTGTCGAGTACGAGAAGGCGCTGTCGCAGGGCTCGCCCGAGCGGAACTTCGGTGAGCGCAGCCCCGACGACATCTTCATCCTGTACACCGGCGGCACCACCGGTATGCCCAAGGGCGTCATGTGGCGGCACGAGGACTGGTGGCGTGTGCTCGGCGGCGGCGTCAACTTCGTCACCGGCGAGTACGTCCAGGACGAGTGGGAGATGGCGAAGGTCGGCGCGGCCAATCCGGCGATGGTCCGCTTCCCGATCCCGCCGATGATCCACGGCGGCTCGCAGTCCGCGGTGTTCCACAGCCTCTTCGGCGGCGGCACTCTGGTGATGCACCCCGAGTTCGACGGTCACGCGGTGTGGCAGGTCATCGACCGTCACAAGGTCAACCTCATCTTCATCACCGGTGACGCCATGGCGCGCCCGATGATCGACGCGCTGATTGCCGGCAACCCGGAGACCGGTGAGCCGTACGACCTTTCGTCGCTGTACGTGATCGCCAGCAGTGCGGCACTGTTCTCGCCGACGCTCAAGGAGCAGTTCCTGGACCTGCTGCCCAACCGTCTGCTCACCGACTCCATCGGATCGTCCGAGACCGGATTCGGCGGCCTGGCCACCATCACCAAGGGCTTCGAGCACACCGGTGGCCCGCGCGTGAAGATCGACGCCGCGACCGTCGTCCTCGACGACGAGGGCAACCCGATCGAGCCCGGCTCGGGCAAGGTCGGCATGATCGCGCGCAGCGGTCACATCCCGATCGGGTACTACAAGGACGAAGAGAAGACCAAGGCTACGTTCAAGGTCTTCAACGGAATTCGCTACTCGATCCCGGGCGACTACGCCTCGGTCGAGGAGGACGGCACCGTCACGATGCTCGGCCGCGGTTCGGTCTCGATCAACAGCGGTGGCGAGAAGATCTACCCCGAAGAGGTCGAGGGCGCCATCAAGCTGCACCCCGATGTCTTCGACGTCCTCGTGGTCGGTGTGCCCGACGACCGCTGGGGCAACCGTGTCGCCGCCGTCGTCGCACCGCGTGCCGGCACCCGTCCGAGCCTGACGGACATCGTCGAGGCGGCCCGCAAGGAGATCGCCGGCTACAAGGTGCCGCGCAGCCTGTGGCTGGTCGACGAGATCAAGCGCTCGCCGGCGGGTAAGCCCGACTACAAGTGGGCCACCGCGCAGACCCAGTCCCGCGACGCCGACGACCATCTCACCAACGGCAAGGACTCCTGATGCGCACGGATCTCGCCGAGAAGTTCGGTATCCAGTACCCGATCTTCGGGTTCACGCCGTCGGAGCACGTGGCCGCGGCGATCTCGCGGGCCGGCGGACTCGGCGTGCTCGGGTGCGTCCGGTTCAACGACCCGGACGAGCTCGAGGCCACCCTCACGTGGATGGACGAGAACACCGACGGCAAGCCGTACGGCGTCGACATCGTGATGCCCGCCAAGGTGCCCACCGAGGGTGCTGCCGTCGATCTCGACAAGCTCATCCCGGCCGAGCACCGCGCGTTCGTCAACCGCACGCTCGACGAGCTCGGGGTACCGCCGCTGTCCGACGACGTCGAGCACGCGACCGGTGTCCTGGGATGGCTCCACTCGGTGGCGCGCTCGCACGTCGACGTCGCGCTGAATCACCGGATCGCGTTGATCGCCAACGCCCTCGGATCGCCGCCGAAGGACGTCATCGACCTGGCGCACGAGAAGGGGGTGCCGGTCGCGGCCCTGGCGGGTGCGGTCGAGCATGCGCGCAGCCATGTCGAGAACGGCGTCGACATCGTCATCGCACAGGGCTACGAGGCGGGCGGGCACACCGGTGAGATCGCCTCGATGGTGCTGGTGCCCGAGATCGTGGACGCCATCGGCGATTCCGCGGGTGTCCTGGCCGCGGGTGGTATCGGCAGCGGCCGCCAGGTCGCCGCGGCGCTCGCGCTCGGTGCCTCCGGCGTGTGGATGGGCTCGTACTGGCTCACCACCAGCGAGTACAAGCTCGGCAGCGCGGCCGACGGTCCGTCGTCGATCCAGCGGGCTCTGCTCGGTGCGACGTCGGCCGACACGGTTCGCTCGCGGATCTACTCCGGAAAACCGGCGCGGCTGCTCAAGACCAAGTGGACCGACGCGTGGGCCAAGCCGGACGCGCCCGAGCCGCTTCCGATGCCGCTGCAGAACATCCTCGTCAGCGAGGCGCACCAGCGCATCTCCGCGGGTAACGACCCCGAGGTCGTGGCGATGCCGGTCGGTCAGATCGTGGGTCGGATGAACGAGATTCGCCCGGTCGCCGAGATCATGGCCGAGTTGGTGGCGGAATTCGAGTCCACCGTCTCGCGCCTCGACGGACTGAAGTAGGGCATAGCGAAAGAGCTCGCGCCCGGAACGAATCGTTCCAGGCGCGAGCTCTTTTCGTGTGATCGATCAGGCGTTTGCCGTCTGCCGCTCCAGCGTGAGCGCCAGTTCCGGTGTGAGCCTATGGAACTCGTCCTGGCCGCGTTCGCGCAGCCACACCGGATCGGAGCAGTACCAACGCTCGGCGCTGAGCGTGCGGGTGACGACCTTGAACGTCGCGGTCCGCGGAAACTCGGAGCACACGCGTACCAGCGTCGGCCGCTGCTTCGGTCCGAGGTCGGGCTGCGCGTCGAGGAACTCTGCGAACGCGACCGGGTCGAAGTCGTCCACGTCGTCGGTCGGGATGACCGCTGCCATCACCCGGTCGCCGATCTCGCGGTCCGGAACTCCGTACACGGACACCTGTGCAAAGCCCGGGTAGCGGAGCAGGATGCGCTCGATCGGTGCCGCACCGAGGTTCTCGCCGTCGACGCGCAGCCAGCCCGAGCTACGGCCTGCGAAGTACACGAATCCGTCTGTGTCCCGGTAGGCCTGGTCGCCGCTCCAGTACATGCCGTCGCGCAGGCGTTCGGCGTCGGCTTCGGGATTCTTGTAGTAGCCGGCGAACGCTCCGGCGCCCGCAACGTTGACCATCTCGCCGGTCGCTTCCTCGGCATTGACGAGACGACCGTGGGCGTCGAACTCGGCCGGCGGGCACACGGCGCCGGTCTCCGGGTTACGGATCTCGATGTTGGCCGGGAGCAACCCCAGAGCACCGGCCGGGGCATCGGGGTGCGCCGAGATGGACACGCCGCCCTCGGTCGAGCCGAAGCCGTCGATCACGCGGGTACCGAATCGGCGGGCGAACTCGCGAGCCACCGGCGCCGAGCCCTCGTTGCCGTACATGATCCGCAGCGTGTTGTCGGCGTCGTCGGGCTGCTCCGGCGTGGCCAGGATGAACGACAGCGGCTTACCGACGTAGTTGGCGTAGGTGACGCCATAGCGGCGCACGTCGGGCAGGAAGCCGGAGGCGGAGAACTTGCGCCGCAGGACGATTCCGCACTGCCCGTGCAGTGCCACCGCCCATGCCGCCATCATGGCGTTCGAGTGGAACATCGGCATTGCCATGTACACCACGTCGTCGGGGGAGAGGCCGAATCGCTCGGCCAGCATGACACCGGGTTCGGTGAACTTCCGGTGCGTACAGCGCACCGCCTTCGGGTCCCCACTGGTTCCCGAGGTGAAGATCAGCATCAACAGGTCGTCGAGTTGCGCCGTCTCGGGCACGGCGGGAGTGCCCGCATGCGGCGCCAGAAGATCGGTCCACTCGGGCGAATCGACATTGATCACCCGCACGCCGCCGAGATCGAGCCCGTCGAGCAGATGGGCCTGGGTGTTCTCGGTGAACACGATCTGGCAGTCGGACAGCGCGATGTCCCGTGCGAGCGCGTCCCCGCGGCGAGTGGTGTTGAGTCCGGCGAGGACGGTGCCGGAGAACGCCGCGGCCCCGAGGAGTGACGAGAACTCCGGGATGTTGTCGAACAGCACGCCGAAGTGCCGCGGACGGTCCGAGTCCAGCAGGTCGTTCAGAAGTGCCGCACGGTCGTACATTCCGTGGACGTGGTCCGTCCACGGAATGTACGCGTCTTCGAAACGGATTCCGTGCGTGTCGACGTCGCGAAGCCGCTCGAGCAGTTCGGCGACGGTGGGAGTCACTGTCATACCCCCATCATGGCGGGTGTGATGCCCGTCATGCTTCTTCGTTTCACTGTATGGGACTGCTCGAGCGCGCGCGGCCGGGACTGCTTGTGCCCGAGTCGCTTACGCGGGCGTCGCAGCCAGTTCGGCGCCGAGGCGGCGAAGCTGATCGGTCGCGGAACCCAGCAGGAACTCCTGGCGCTTCGCAGCGAGGAAGTACCGGTGCACGGGGTGATCCTCGTCGAGTCCGACGCCGCCGTGGACGTGTACCACGGTGTGCGCGACCCGGTGACCGGCGTCCGCCGCCCAGAACTTGGCGGTCTCGATCTCACCCTCGATCGGCAGGCCCTCGGCCAGGCGGAAAGCCGCCTGCCACAGCGTCAGTCGAACGCCCTTGACGTCGATGTAGCCGTCGGCCAGGCGCTGCGCCACGGCCTGGAAGCTGCCGATCGGTCGTTCGAACTGGATCCGCTCGCGTGCGTAGTCGGCGGTCATCTTCAGTGCCTGGTCGAGCACGCCGAACTGGAAGGCGCTGGACCCGACGGCTCCGCGGTCGAGGATCCATTCGACGATCTCCCCGCCGCGCTCGATCGAACCGAGCACGCGGTCGGCGCCGACGTGCACATCGGTGAACTCGACGATGCCGGTGCAACCGAAGTCCGTCGTCTGCTGCCGGGTCACCGCGACGCCGGTGTCGCCGGCCTCGACCAGGAACACAGCGGTGCCGTTGTCGGTGGCGGCCGGAACGAGGAACAGGTCCGCGATCGGGGCGCCGTCGACGACGATCTTGGTGCCGCGGATGGTCCACCCGTCCGCGGTCCGCTCGGCCCGGGTGACCGGCGCCGCGGGATTGTCGTTGAGCTCCTCGGCGAGCGCGGCGGCGAGAATCTTCGTACCGGCGCCTGCGGGCGCGGCCCACTCCGAACGCTGTGCGTCCGAGCCGAACTCGGCGATCGCGCCGGTCGCCATGACGATCGACGTCAGGTACGGGACGGGCGCCACGCCGCGGCCCAGCTCGATCAAGATGCTCGCCTGCTCGAGGACGCCGAAACCGTCGCCGCCGACCGACTCGGGCAGCGCCGCGTTCAGCACACCCGAGGTGGCGAGCGCGTCCCACAGCTTGCGATCGAAGCGGTCCTCCGCGGCGTCGAGCTCACGCAGACGCTCGTTCGTCACGATGTCGGAGACGATGCCGTTGGTGAGGCCGGCCAGATCGTTCTGGGCCTCGGTGAGAGTGAAGTCCATGTCGTCGTCCTTCTCTTATCGCTTCGCGGCGGGCTGGCCGAGGGCGGTCATCGCGATGATGTCGCGCTGGACCTCGTTGGTGCCGCCGCCGAAGGTGAGGATCAGTGCGGAGCGGTGCATCCGCTCGAGTCGTCCGCGGAGCTGGACGCCGGCCGAGTTCTGGCGAATCGTGGCGGACGGTCCCAGGATCTCCATGAGCAGGCGGTAGGCCTCGGTGGCGAACTCGGTGCCGAAGACCTTGTTCGCGGACGCGGCCTCGGGGCCCGGCGCGTGGTCCTCCGCGGAGGCGATCTCCCAGTTCATCAGCTTGAGGTACTCGGTCTTGGCGTGCACGCGAGCGAGGTTGATCTGCACCCATTCCTGGTCGATCACCCGGCGGCCGTCGGCCAGCTTGGTGTTCTGCGCCCACTCACGGACTTCCTGCAGGGCCGTCATGATCGGGCCCGCCGACGTGAGGGCGACACGCTCGTGGTTGAGCTGGTTGGTGACGAGCTTCCAGCCGCCGTTCTCCTCGCCCACGAGCGAGCTCTGCGGGACGCGGACGTCCTGGTAGTAGGTGGCGCTGGTGTCGGGGCCGGCCATCGTGTGGACCGGGGTGTACGAGAAGCCCTCGGCCGTGGTCGGCACGATGAGCATGCTGATGCCGCGGTGCTTCCGGGCATTCGGATCGGTGCGGCACGCGAGCCATACATAGTCGGCGTACTGGATGAGGCTGGTCCACATCTTCTGGCCGTTGATGACGTAGTCGTCACCGTCCTTGACCGCGGAGGTGCGCAGCGACGCGAGGTCGGTGCCGGCTCCCGGCTCGGAGTAGCCGATCGAGAAGTGCAGCTCGCCTGCCGAGATCTTGGGCAGGAAGAACGCCTTCTGCTCGGGGGTACCGAAATGCATGATGGTCGGCGCGACCGAGTTGATCGTCAGGAACGGCACCGGAGCGCCCGCGATCGCGGCCTCGTCGGTGAAGATGAGCTGCTCCATCGGGGAGCGCTCCTGGCCGCCGTACTCCTTGGGCCAGCCGAGGGTGAGCCAGCCGTCCTGGCCCATCTGCTGGACGACCTCACGGTAGACGTTGCCCTCGCCGTACTCGCCGGTCGTCGCGGCGAGCGCCTCGCGGCGTTCGGGGGTCATCAATTTCGCGAAGTAGCTTCGCAATTCCTCCCGCAGCTGCTGCTGCTGCGGGGTGTAGGTGATATCCACGTGCGTTTCTCCATTCCGGGACTATCGTCGGCGTCGATTTCGACCGATACGACCCGGATTTCTGGAATGATCGCGGACACTGCTGATCGTGTACGAGGCTGTGACAGCGGCCTTTCCGTGACCGGTGCGGACCGTGCGGTCGGCGCCTACAGGAGGGTTGTCCGAATCATTGCACAGCAGTGAAACGGGTTCTAGTCTTATGGCGAAGTCTCGGTGCGCCACAGCCCGGTGCGTCGGGCTTCGGTCCGGTCTTTCGAACAAACGTGAAATGAGGAACCGTCATGGAGGTAAGGGTCGACAGGGACCGCTGCGAGGCAAACGGTGTCTGCGTCGGAATCGCTCCCGACATCTTCGATCTGGATGACGACGAGGAGTTGATCATCTCGGCCGCCGTTCCTCCGGCCGATCGGGAAGCGGACGTGCGTTCGGCGATCGCGCAGTGCCCGCGCGCCGCGCTCACCGAGCACTAGTAGTCACCCTTGCGGCCAATGTAGAACACGTTCTACATTGGCCGCTGTCGTCGGCAGCCGCGGCGACGAGGCACCGACCGGCGCGAGGCCGGTCGACGTCACGGTTACGGGAGTGCGTACATGAGTGCAGACAGCAGTCGCGAGGTCAGCTTGGAGGGCAAGGTCGGGATCGTGACCGGGTCGGGATCCGGTCTCGGCCGTGCGGAGGCGATCGGTCTCGCGCAGTCGGGGGCTGCCGTGGTCGTCAACGACCTCGCGGTGAACGACGCGGTCGAGTCGACGCTCGACGAGATCCGCACTCTCGGAGGCAAGGTCGAATTCGTCGCGGGTGACGTCGGCGAGCGGTCCACGGCGGACGCCCTCATGGCGGCGGCCCAGGGACTCGGCGGTGTCGACATCGTCGTCAACAACGCCGGCATCGTCCGTGACCGCATGCTGTTCGGCATGTCCGACGAGGAGTGGGACCTGGTCCTCAAGGTGCACCTGCGCGGTCACTTCCTCCTCTCTCGCAATGCCGCCACGTTCTGGCGCGACAAGTCCAAGGCGGATGGTGCTCCGGTTTACGGCCGCCTGATCAATACGTCGTCCGAGGCGGGTCTGCTCGGTCCCGCCGGGCAGCCGAACTACGGCGCCGCAAAAGCCGGCATCACGGCCCTGACGCTGTCGGCGGCGCGCGGCCTGTCTCGCTACGGTGTGCGGGCCAACGCGATCTGCCCGCGGGCGCGGACCTCCATGACGGAGTCCGTGTTCGGCGACGCGCCTACCGGCGAGGTCGATCCGCTGTCGCCCGAGCACGTGGCCGCACTGGTCTCGTACCTGGCATCGCCCGCGGCCGACAACGTCAACGGACAGGTCTTCGTCGTCTACGGCCCGATGGTCGCGCTGATGGCCGCTCCGGTCGTCGAGCAGCGCTTCGATGCGTCCGCCGCGCAGTGGACGCCGTCGGCGCTCGCCGACGAGATGGGCACCTACTTTGACGGGCGCGATCCCGAGCGCATGTTCTCTGCGTCGGAGGCACTGAAGAGCCTCGGCTGACGCCGACGTCTCGACGCCTGTCACAATCGGACCAATCCCGCAATCTGCCTGTGTAACGGCAGATTGCGGGATTTTCGATACATGTAGGACGAAACCCGACGATGATGGGTCGAACGTGCTACGTGTCCGGATTGTGGCGGGGCGACCACGGCTGGCCGCAAATTTCTGTACTGGTGTCTAGAACGCGTTTCAGTTTCCTGTCTTGGAGGCCTGGGTCCCGGCGGTGGCTGGAGGGCGCGTCGGGGTCTGCGGGTGGATACCACCCGCAATCGTGGGTGCCTGCCGGCCGGTCAGGTTCTGTGTCGATCCGCTCTTGTTGATCGTTGTTGAAAATCGCAGTTCAGAAGAGCCTACGAGGCCTCGACCGTGCCTTCGGGCGTGGCACGATCGGCCGCTCCGATCGCGCGATTCGCTGCCCGTCGACGGGCGGCGAGTGGAGCCGGACGCAGCCTTGCGGAGGGGGTGTCGGAGGCAGCGAACAGAAGTCTTTGACAGGTGAACACGTTCTAGTTAATATGACCTGGGTCACAGGCTGTTTGTGCTGTTTGGACGGCCTGGGGGACGCGTTGTGTCGCGCGAGCGGCGCGCGCACGGTGATCAACCATGACGAGTTTGGTGAGGAGGAAACGTGGTCGACCTCCTCGAGGTACCGATGCGGGCCGCCGGCGGCTTCTTCGCGATGTCGGCAGACACCCTCAGGGCTGTCTTCTCGCGCCCGTTCCAGCGGCGTGAATTCATCGATCAGGCGTGGTTCGTTGCTCGGGTGTCGATGATCCCGACCGTGCTCGTCGCGATCCCGTTCACCGTGCTGGTGAGCTTCACGATCAACATCCTGCTGCGGGAGATCGGCGCAGCCGACCTCAGTGGCGCGGGTGCCGCCCTGGGCGCGGTGACGCAGGTCGGACCCATCGTCACGGTGCTCATCGTGGCCGGTGCCGGCGCGACCGCCATTTGCGCCGACCTCGCTGCGCGGACGATCCGCGAGGAGATCGACGCGATGCGCGTGCTCGGCATCAATCCGATCCACCGGCTCGTCGTACCGCGTGTGCTGGCGTCCACCGCCGTCGCGCTACTGCTCAACGGTCTGGTCTGCACCATCGGCATCCTCGGCGGCTTCTTCTTCTCGGTGTACGTGCAGGACGTCAACCCGGGCGCGTTCGTCAACGGCATCACGTTGCTCACCGGCTTCGGCGAGCTGATGATCTCGATGCTCAAGGCCGGTCTGTTCGGCATGATCGCCGGACTGATGGCCTCCTACCTCGGTCTCAACGTCAGGGGCGGTGCCAAGAGCGTCGGCGACGCCGTCAACCAGACCGTCGTCTTCTCCTTCATGGCGCTCTTCGTGGTCAACGTGCTCGTCACCGCCATCGGCATCAAGCTGACGTCCGGGTGAGTGGCAGGGGGGTGAACTAGATGGCTTTGGTCGCATCAGGGCGATTCGTCCGCACACGTCGGCGCGTCGCACGCGCATCACGCTCGATCGACGGCGTCGGTGAGCAGGCACTGTTCTACTGGCGCGCGCTTGTGTGGGCACCGCGTGCGCTCATTCATTACAGGAAAGAAGTGATCCGGCTGATCGCCGAGATCGGCATGGGTACCGGTGCGCTCGCCGTCATCGGTGGCACCGTCGTCATCGTCGGGTTCCTGACGCTGTTCACGGGCGGCGTCATCGCCGTCCAGGGCTACAGTTCGCTCGGCAACATCGGCGTCGAGGCCCTTACGGGATTCTTCGCGGCCTTCATCAACGTGCGCATTGCCGCCCCGGTGATCGCCGGCATCGGTCTGGCCGCCACCATCGGCGCCGGCTCGACCGCACAGCTCGGTGCCATGCGTGTCTCCGAGGAGGTCGACGCGCTCGAGTGCATGGCGATCCCGTCGATCCCTTACCTCGTCTCGACCCGCGTGATGGCGGGCATGATCGCGATCGTTCCGCTGTACTCACTGGCCGTGATCGCGTCGTTCGTGGCCAGCCGGTTCGCGACCGTCGTCATCAACGGGCAGTCTCCGGGTGTCTACGACCACTACTTCTCGACGTTCCTGATACCGACGGACATCCTCTGGTCGTTCGTGCAGGCGATCGTCATGGGTATCGCGGTAATGCTCATCCACACCTACTACGGCTTCAACGCCAGCGGCGGCCCCGTCGGCGTCGGTGTTGCGGTGGGTAACGCGGTCCGCGCCTCGCTCATCGCGGTCGTGACCGTGACCCTGTTGATCTCGCTGGCTATCTACGGCCAGTCCGGCAACTTCAACCTTTCCGGATAGGGCGGGGGAACGATGCCCGAAGCAAGGTGGAAGACGAAACTCGCTGCGGCCGTGATGGTGTTCGGCTTGGTGGCGATCGTCGTCGTGGCGTTGACGATGTTCGTCGGCGGCTTCACGAAGAGTGAGCCGGTGACGATCACTGTTGCGCGCGCAGGCCTCGTCATGGAGCCCGACGCCAAGGTCAAGCTCCGCGGTGTCGAAGTTGGCCGGGTGGCCTCCATCGACGAGGACAACGGTCAGGCGCGGATCGAGCTGAACATGGATCCGTCGCAGATGCACATGATCCCGTCCAACTCGACCGTCGAGATCAAGTCGACCACCGTGTTCGGTGCCAAGTACGTCAACTTCGTTGTGCCCGAGAACCCGTCGCCGAACTCGCTGCAGCCTGGCGCGGAGATCAGCGCCGACAGCGTGACAGTCGAGTTCAATACCCTCTTCCAGCACCTGTCCACGCTCCTGCAGCAGATCGAACCCGAGAAGCTGAACGCGACCCTCGGTGCGATCTCGTCGGCGCTGAACGGACGCGGCGACGAACTCGGCCAGCTGCTCGAGGACACTGACACGTACCTCAAGGCCGTCAATCCGGTGCTGCCGCAGCTACGGCAGGACCTCGACTCGGCCGCGACGGTGACCAACACGTACGCCGACGTCACGCCGGACCTGATGACGTTGCTCGGCAACCTGACCGCGACCAGCGGCAGCATCGTCGACGAGCGTGAGAACCTGCGGATGACGTTGGAGAACGTCACGGCGCTGGCGAACACCGGTAACCAGTTGCTCACCGACAACGAGGCGAACCTGACACGGGCACTCGAGCTCCTGGAGCCCACGACGGCCCTGCTCGCCGGGTACTCCCCGAGCATCTCCTGCCTGATCGTCGGGCTCAACAAGGCCCGTCCCATGGCGGAGCAGATCGAGGGCGGTGGCCAGGCCGGCTTCGCGATGAGCACGAACTTCCTGCCCGGACTCGAGCCGTACACGTACCCGAAGGATCTACCCAAGGTCAACGCCACCGGCGGACCGAACTGTTGGGGTCTGCCCAACTTCGACCCGAAGGTCAACGGCAACGCGCCGTTCGTGGTGGCCGACACCGGAAACGTGCCGTACGTGCCGGCGACAAAGACGGAGTTGAGCGTGCCGACCCTGTTCCAGTGGCTCTACGGCGTGCCGGCGGAGGGGCAGAAGTGATGCGTGCGACCACAGTCAAGTTCCTCGCATTCACCACCGTGATGGTGCTGATCTTCGCCGGTCTGGCGATCGTGTTCAGCCAGGCCCGATTCAGCAGTACCGACGGCTATCGCGCAGAGTTCACCAACGCGTCCGGCTTGAAGTCGGGAGAGAAGGTTCGAATCGCGGGTGTGCCCGTCGGCACGGTCAAGGGCGTCGAGGTCGGTTCCGACAACCTCGCGTACGTCAGCTTCAACGTGGACACGAAGTACCCTCTGCTGCAGAGCACCCGCGCAACCGTCCGCTACGAGAACCTCGTCGGCGACCGGTACCTCGAGCTTCTGGAAGGGGAAGGGTCGGCCGAGCCTCTCCCTGCCGGCAGCACGATTCCCGAATCGCAGACCGCGCCGGCTCTCGACCTGGACCTGCTGCTCGGCGGATTCAAACCGCTGCTCCGTGGGCTGAGTGCGGAACAGGTCAACGACCTGAGTAGTGCTCTGTTGCAGGTGTTCCAGGGGCAGGGCGATACCTTGGTGTCGTTGCTCGGCAGCACCAGCTCGTTCACGTCGACCCTCGCGGACCGGGACAAGCTGATCGGCGACGTCATCAACAACCTGAACACCACGCTGAAGACGATCAACGATAAGGGCGATCAGTTCTCGTCCACCATCGACAATCTCCAGCAGTTGGTCAGCGGACTGGCTCAGGACAAAGACCCGATCGGTGCGTCGATTCCGAAGATCGCCACGGCCACCGACGATCTCACGCATTTGTTGCAGGGCGTGCGCCCGGATCTGCAGTCGACGATTGCCGCAGCAGGCCAGCTTGCGACGAACCTGGACAACGGTCAGGACGACATCAACTGGGTCCTCGAGCGCCTACCGGAGGCTTACCAGAAACTGATCCGAACCGGCTCGTACGGCGCGTTCTTCCAGTTCTACACGTGCTCGGTGAAGTTCAAGTTCTCCGGCCCGGACGGGCAGGAGTTGCGAGTGGACCTGCCGACCACTCCGACACAGACGACGGGGAGGTGCGCGTTCAATGGCCAAGGGTGAGCGGAATCTTGTACGGATCGGCATCATCGGTGTGGCGGTCTCGGCATGCCTCGTCCTTGCCGGCCTGCAGTACGACCGGTTGCCGTTCCTGTTCGGCAACGTCCGTTACGAGGCGTTGTTCGAGGACGCCGGCGGCCTGATGCCGGGCGACTACGTCACCCTCGCGGGCGTGAACGTGGGCAAGGTCGAGAACATCGAACTCGACGGTGCCGATGTGCGGGTCACCTTCTCGGTGGGCGAGGACATCCGCCTCGGCGACAGCACGGGTGCCGATATCAAGACGAACACGATCCTCGGCCGCAAGTCACTGCAGGTGACATCGGAGGGGACCGACGTCATGAAGGTCGGCAGCACGATTCCGTTGGACCGCACCAACTCTCCGTACTCGCTCAACGATGCTCTCGGTGATCTGACGTCCACTGTCGCCGATCTCGACACGAACCAGCTCAACGACTCGCTCAATGCGGTGTCAGAGTCGCTGTCTGGCACTCCGCCCGAGTTGCGCGCGGCGCTCGACGGAGTCACCCGGCTGTCGCGGAGCATCAACTCGCGGGACGAGTCGCTCAAGGATCTGCTGGGCCGGGCCGAGGACGTGACGAAGATCCTCGCGGACCGCAGCGATCAGATCAACGCGCTGATCCTCGACGGCAATCAGCTGCTCGGCGAGCTCGATCGCCGCCGCAACGCGATCAGTGAACTGATCACGAACGTCTCCGCCGTCTCGCAACAGCTCACCGGCCTGGTTCGGGACAACGAGCAGCAGATGAAGCCGACGCTCGACAAGCTGAACTCGGTGGTGGCCAACCTGCAGAACAACAAGGACAACATCGGCAGGGCCCTCGAAGGGCTGGCGCCGTATGCGCGCTCGCTCGGCGAGGCCGTCGGCAGCGGCCCGTTCTTCATGGCGTACGTCGCGAACTTCAGCGTCGGTGCCATGACCCAGACGTTGGTCGACCAGTTGGTGTGGCCCGAGCACGTCCCGCAGGACCTCGCCCAGTTCCCGCCGTTGAAGACCGAGCTCAAGGATCCGAACTGATGAGCGACGAGCAGAAGCAGACGAACCCGAGGAAGCGGTGGATGCTCGTAGGCGGTGCCGTCGTCATTGCCCTCGCTGTCATTGCTGCAGGTGTGGTCTTCCTGTTCCCAGGACTGGGGAAGACCACCATCACCGCCCAGTTCCCGTCCACCACGGGCCTGTACGCCGGCGATGACGTTCGAGTGCTCGGTGTGAAGGTCGGCACGATCCAGAGCATCGACCCGAACGGTGCTGGTGCCACGGTGGTCATGAATGTCGACCGCTCCGTCGACATTCCGGCCGACGCGAAGGCCGTGATCATGGCTCCCAGCCTGGTCGCGGCACGGTTCGTCCAGCTGACCCCGGTGTATACGGGCGGCGACACGATGTCCGACGGCGCCGAGATTCCGTCCGAGCGCACAGCGGTTCCGGTGGAGTGGGACGAGATCAAGACCGAGCTGACGAAGCTGTCGGATGCGCTCGGCCCGCAGGGCGGCGCTGACCAGGGTTCGTTGGGTAACTTCATCGACACCGTCGGTGACAACCTCGACGGCAACGGCGATGCACTACGCAAGACCCTGCGCGAACTGTCGGACACGATGAAGACGTTGTCGGACGGCCGAACCGACCTGTTCGGGACCGTCCGCAACCTGCAGGTGTTCGTCTCCGCATTGTCCGCCAGCAACCAGCAGATCGTGCAGTTCGGCGGTCGACTCCATTCGGTGTCATCGCTACTCGCGGACACCAGCGACGAACTCGGCACGGCTCTGCAGGATCTCGACGTTGCGGTCGGTGACGTGAACCGGTTCGTCACCGAGAACAGCTCGGCGCTCACCGAACAGGTCGGCAGGCTCGCGGACGCGACGTCCGTACTGGTCGACAAGCGTCCGCAGCTCGAGCAGGTGCTCCATGTCGCGCCGACCGCGTTGGCGAACTTCAACAACATCTACAGCCCCAAACAGGGCTCGCTGAACGGTGTGCTCGCCGCGAGTAACGCGAGGAACCCGATCAACATGGTGTGTGGACTGATCGAGGGCCTCGACACCAACGATTCGGACCGATCGGCAGACCTCTGTGCCCAGTTCCTCGGACCGGTCCTGAACTCGATCACCACGAACTACCCGGGTATCCTGACCCGCCCGGCGACCACCCAGAGCGCTACGCCGGACCAGATCGTGTACAGCCCGCCGAGTCTGGCCGGCGAGGTGCCTGCTCGGACGGCACCGCAAACCGTCTCCGCGCCGCTCTTGATGATGCCGAACGTGTCGGTGCCGAAGGACCTCGGGGCGTTGCTCAATCCCGGAGGTGGACGATGATCCAGCGTCGTAAGCGCACCCGAGTGTTGGCTGCGTCCGCCGTTGCCGTGACGCTGTCGCTGACCGTGACCGGCTGCGAGTGGAACGGGCTGAACTCGGTTCCGTTGCCCGGCACCGAGGGCAAGGGTGAGGGCGCCTACACCGTCGAGATCGCGATGCCCAATGTGACTACGCTGTCGCAGAATTCGCCCGTGCGGGTCAACGACGTCACGGTCGGCGCAGTCACCGGTATCGAGGTCGAGGATTGGCATGCCCTCGTGACAGTGTCGCTGAACGGCGACGTGCATCTGCCCGCGAACGCGACCGCGAAGATCGGGCAGACCAGCCTGCTCGGTTCCCAGCATCTCGAACTGGCACCACCAGTCGGGGTGGCCCCAGTGGGCACCCTGAAGGATGGCGACGTGATCCCGCTCGAGCGGGCGGGAGCCTATCCGACCACCGAGCAGACGCTGTCGTCGCTGTCTGTGGTGCTCAACGGCGGCGGTCTGGCCCAGATCAACGACATCACGCGAGAGCTGAACGCTGCCCTCGGTGGACGTGAGGACTCGATCCGAGACCTGCTGCCGCAGCTCGACCAGTTGGTCGGCAGCCTCGACGAGCAACGCGGCGAGATCATCTCCGCGATGGAGGGCATCGACCGGCTCGCCGGAACCGTGAACAAGCAGACCGACACGCTGACCCAGGCGCTGGACAGCATTCCTCCAGCGCTCGAGGTATTGGTGGGGCAGCGCCAGAACCTGACCAATGCCCTGGTGGCGCTGGGCAATTTCAGCGAGACCGCGACCCGGGTGATCAACGAGACCGGCGACGCACTCGAGGCGAATCTGGCCTCACTGTCGCCGCTGTTGGCTCAGCTGGCCAGCACCGGTAACAACCTGACCCAGGTGCTGTCGCTGATGCTGACCTTCCCGTTCACGATGAAATACATGGACCAGGTGTTCCAGGGCGACTATGCGAACCTGAACATGATGATCGACCTGACCAACGAGCGTCTGACCAGCAATTTCATCGACAAGACGGGCCTTGGTCCGACGCTCGGCGGCGTCGAGGGTGCGCTGGGAACCTTGGCCGGCACGGCCGGTCAGGCCCACGATCCGCTCCAGATTCCCGACCCGAAGAAGCCCGACCTGATTCAGCCCGTTCCGAAGCCTGCAACGAGCAATAACGCTCCGCCGCTGCAGATTCCTGGCCTTCCGCAACTAGGAGTGCCGACGCCATGATGCTCTCGAAGTTCGTCCGCGTCCAGTTGGTGATCTTCTCGATCCTGACTGTCATCGGACTGGTCGTGATGGCCACCCAGTACGTGCGTCTGCCCGCGCTGTTCGGAATCGGGCAGTATCGGGTGACCGTGGAGCTACCGTCGACCGGCGGCCTGTACACCAACGCCAACGTCGCGTTCCGTGGCACCAACGTCGGCAAGGTCCAGGACGTCGTCCTCACCGAGAACGGCGTCGACGCGACGCTGTCGATCAGCAAGGACTACGACATCCCTGCGGACGTGGACGCGGCGGTCAAGAGCGTGTCGGCGATCGGTGAGCAGTACGTGGATCTGATCCCGCGCACCGACTCCGCGCCGTATCTCGCGAACGGGGACGTGATCCCGGAGGACCGCACGAGCGTGCCGCAGGACGTCGGCGCGATGCTCGACCAGGCTGACTCGTTGGTCAAGAGCATCTCGAACACCAAGCTGCGTATGGTCGTCGACGAGTCGTTCAAGGCGTTCAACGGTGCCGGCCCGGACCTGCAACGGCTGATCGACTCGGCGCGCCTGTTCATCCAGGAGGCCAACAACAACGTCGACGCCACCAAGACACTCATCGAACAGGCCGAGGGACTCCTCGACACCCAGGTCGTCACGAGTGACGACATTCGTTCCTGGACGAAGGATCTGGTGACGTTCTCGAACCAGTTGCGCGCCAGCGACCCTCAGATTCGCGATCTGCTCGAGAAGTCGCCCGACGCGGCGGCCCAGGCCAACACGCTGTTCCAGCAGCTTCAGCCGACTCTGCCGCTGCTGCTTGCGAACCTCGTGAGCGTCGGCGAGGTCACCACGATCTACCACAAGAGCATCGAGCAGGTGCTGGTGATCTATCCGCCCCTGGTCGCGGGTCTATTGACTACCGCCATGCTCGGGCCGATCGAGGATGGTGCGATTGTGAACTTCGCTCTCCAGGTGAACGATCCGCCGCCGTGCACCACCGGCTTCCTTCCGGCAGACGAGTGGCGCTCGCCCAACGAGACGTCGATTCCGCCCACCCCGTCGGATCTCTTCTGCAAAGTGGCTCAGGACGACCCCACCACCGTTCGAGGCGCGCGCAACTACCCGTGCATGGAGTTCCCGGGCAAGCGGGCAGCCTCTCCCGCGGAGTGCCGTAGCCCTGAGGGTTACGTTCCGCTCGGCAACAACCCGCCCAGTGGGCCGCCGCAGGATCCGTCTGTACCCTCGTACACGACAGCCCCGGCGAGCTTCGACGGGAACGCGAATGTGCCTGCCACAGCGCGTCCCTACGACCCGACGACGGGCAAGTACACCGGCCCCGACGGCAAGTTGTACTCGCAGCCCGGGCTGGCGTCGGGTGGAACACCGAGGGAGGACACGACGTGGCAGACGATGATGACACGTCAGCAGGGCTGACGCTCGACGCGCCGAAGCGTTCGGTTCGTCGGCGGGCCAGCCGCAGTGCCGGGCCGGCGAGCGGGCCGATCCCGTCGAAGCCGGTTGACGATGCCGGCAAGGCGGACTCGCACGACGTGACGCAGACGGTGATAGCGACCGCCGCACCGACACCGACCGCCGCGTCGACGTCGGCGAAGCAACCGTCCGCGGCGGTCGCGACCGCCGAGCCGATTGCGGTGGAGCCGCGGGCGGCCGATCAGCCGCCCGCCGAGTCGGACTCGGCCGCTCCGGATTCGGTTGCACCGCGCGGACGCCGCGGGCTGCTCGCCGTCATCGCGGCGGGGATTGTCGTCGTCGCTCTCGTGGCCACCGGCGGGTGGCTGTTGTACGAGAAGAACGCGGCCAGTGAGCGCGATGCCCAGCGAAATGCCTTCGAGCAGACCGCTCGTCAAACCGTGCTGAACTTGACGACGATCAAGCCGGACACCGCGAAGGAAGACGTGGAAAGGATCCTCGCCGGGGCGAGTGGCGAGTTCAAGTCCGAGTTCGACGGCCGCGAGGACCCCTTCGTCAGTGTGGTGAAGGAGGCCGGTGTGACCACCGTCGGAAAGATCCTCGAGTCGGGGATCGAGAGCGAGAACGGCAACACCGCCAAGGTGCTCGTCGCCGCACGCGCGGACGTCAGTACGCCCGACGGAACACAGAACGGCCCGAGGGATTTCCGCATGCGGGTGACGGTCACCGACGACGGTGGCTCCATGTCGGCGTCGAAGGTGGAGTTCGTGCCGTGACCGAGAATCGTGCTGACAGTGAGGGTCGTGACATGAGCGTCGAAACCGACGCGACGGAGAAGCCGGCACCGACTGCGGCTTCCACGGGTGCACGGCAGACGAAGATGCTCGCCGCAGTCGCCGGTGTGCTGGTGCTCGCGCTGGTGATCGGCGTCGGATGGCTCGGCTGGGGATACCTCCAGGACCGTGCTACGGAACAGGCCCGGACCGACGCGGTGCAGGCGGCGAGCGCGCAGGCGGCCACGATGTTGTCCTACAACTACAACGACGTGGACCAGCAGCTGGCCGCCGCGGCGGACGGCCTGACTGGGGAGTTCAAGGCGGACTACGACAAACTGGTGCAGGAGACCATCGCGCCGGGCGCGAAGGAGAAGAAGCTCACCGTCGAGGCCACCGTGCAGGCCGGGTCGATCGTCTCCGCGACCCCGGACGACGCGGTGGTGCTGCTGTTCGTCAACCAGGTCACGACCAGCGCCGACATGCCGGACGCCGCGACCACCGGCAGCCGGGTACGGATGGAGATGCACAAGGACGGCGATCGCTGGCTGACCGGGCGACTGACTCCCGTGTAGCGGTCGGCGACCGTCGGCTGAGCGACCGAGACGAAATGGGCTCCCGCGCAATGCGGGAGCCCATTTCGTCGTTCGGCTGTGGTTACTCGGCGAACTCGCTGTCGGGCGGCAGGAGTGCCGATCCCGCGACACCCTGCTGGTCGAGCGCGTCGAGGAAGGAGCGGGCCCAGCGGTCGACGTCGTGCGCGAGTACCTGACGGCGCAGGGCGCGCATGTGGCGTCGGCCGTCCTCGCGATCCTGCTCGAGCGCCGCCTCCATCTTGTCCTTGACGTCGTCGAGGTCGTGCGGGTTGCACAGGAAGGCTTGACGGAGTTCGGCTGCCGCGCCGGTGAATTCGCTCAGCAGCAGCGCGCCGCCGAGATCGCTGCGGCAGGCCACGTACTCCTTGGCGACGAGGTTCATGCCGTCGCGCAGCGGAGTCACGAGCATGACGTCGGAGGCGACGAAGAACGCGATCAGTTCGTCTCGTCCGATGGGGCGGTGGATGTAGTGCACCACCGGCCGGCCAACCTCGGCGTACTCGCCGTTGATGCGGCTGACGGTCTGCTCGATGGCGCCGCGCATCTGGACGTAGCTCTCGACGCGCTCCCGGCTCGGGGTGGCCAGCTGGACCATCACGGTGTCGGCGGGATCGACGCGGCCCTCCTCGAGGAGCTCGTAAAGCGCGTCGAGGCGGACGTCGATGCCCTTGGTGTAGTCGAGGCGGTCGACGCCCAGCATGATGCGTTTGGGGTTGCCGAGTTCCTTGCGAATCTGCTTGGCGCGGTCGCGGATCGACTTGCGGCGCGACATCTCGTCGAGCTTGCCGGAGTCGATGGAGATGGGGAACGCGCCGACTCGGACGGTGCGGAACCCGACCTGCACGACACCGAGCTTGGAGCGGACGCCGACGGTGCCGCGGGAGGTCTGCTGTCCGGCGAGGCGGCGGGCGAGGTACATGAAGTTCTGTGCGCCGCCGGGCAGGTGGAAGCCGATGAGGTCGGCGCCAAGGAGCCCCTCGACGATCTCGCGCCGCCACGGCATCTGCATGAACAGCTCGACCGGCGGGAACGGGATGTGCAGGAAGAAGCCGATGGTGAGATCGGGGCGCAGCATCCGCAGCATCTTCGGTACCAGCTGCAGCTGGTAGTCCTGGATCCAGACGGTGGCGCCCTCGGCGGCGGCCTTGGATGTGGCTTCGGCGAATCGACGATTCACCTCGACGTACGCATTCCACCACTCGCGCCGGTACTCCGGCTTGACGATCACGTCGTGGTAGAGCGGCCACAGGGTGGCGTTGGAGAAGCCCTCGTAGTAGTCGGCGACCTCCTGCGCGCTCAGCGGCACGGGGTAGAGGTCGAGGCCGTCCTCGACGATCGGGTCGAGGTCGACGTCGGGGACTCCGGGCCAGCCCACCCATGCGCCCTTGTTGTTGCGCAGGATCGGCTCGAGAGCGGTGACGAGCCCGCCGGGGCTACGCTTCCAGCGGGTCGTGCCGTCCGGCAACTTCTCGAGATCGACAGGTAATCGGTTCGCGACGACGACGAAGTTGGAGCCGGGCTGAAGGGCGGCGTCGGATTCCGCGCCCGCCGCGCCCTCGGAACTCGTCGATGATCCCGAGCGCGCAGCCACGGATCGCCTTACCTTTCCCTGTTGTCGTTCGTCAGTCGAGCTTGGTGGCAGGGCCGATGCCGAGCATCGAGAGCAGCATCCGGCATTCGTCGGCGTCGGTGGCGTACGCGGCGACGACACGCTGAGCCTGCCGGGCGGTCTCGTCGGCTACGGGCTCGAGGTCCTCGTCCGCGATGTCGTTCTCGGTGGTCGTCTTCGCGGCCATCTTGTTCCTTCCAGGCTTGCTCTACTACAGGCGCAGGTAGTTCTTACTGCGACTCTATGAGAACCGCCCCGGTGAGCGCCACTCACCTTCCAGTTAGGGTCTACTTACCTAACTGGATTCGAGGGCTGGAGGATCGATGACCGGTGGTATCGCGGTTCTGCGGCGGACACTCGCACGCAATCGCGCGCGTCTGTTCGCGGGCACCGTCCTGGTGAGCCTGCACCAGGTCGCGGAGACCGCGGTACCGATCGCGATCGGCGTCATCGTCGACCGGGCGATCGAGACCGGCGACGTCACGGCGCTCGTGGTGTGGATGGCGGCGTTGGCCGTTCTGTTCGTGGCGCTGACGTCGTCGTGGCGGATCGGCGCGCGGTTCATCGTGGCCGCGGTCCAGCAGGAGGCGCACCGCCTCCGCGTCGAGGTCGCTGGCCGGATCCTCGATCCGCGCGGCGTCCGCACCGAACTGCGCGCGGGTGAGCTGCTGACGGTCTCGACGTCGGACGCCGACAAGGAGGCATGGATCCTCGACGTCGTGCCGCGGGTCGCCGCCGCGCTGACCGCGATGATCGCGTCGGCGATCGCGCTGCTGTGGATCGACGTCCCGCTTGGCCTGGCGGTGCTGATCGGTACGCCCGTCATGCTCGGGCTCCTGCAACTCGCCGCTCCGCTGATCACCCGTCGGGCGACGGCCCAGCAGGAGACGTCGGCGCGGGCTTCGGGGATGGCGACCGATTTGGTGAGCGGGTTGCGTCCGCTGCGCGGCATCGGCGCGGAGGAGGCGGCGGCACAGCGCTACCGCGACGTCAGCCGCGAGGCGCTCGCCGCGACGATGCGGGCCGCGAAGGCGACGGGCGTGTTCGTCGGGGTGTCGATGACGGTGAGCGCGCTGCTCGCGGTCTCGGTCGCCGGGTTCGCGGGCTGGTTCGCGCTCGACGGCCGGATCTCGGTGGGCGAGCTCATCACGGTCGTGGGTCTGTCGCAGTTCATCGTGGAACCGCTCGGCATGCTCGCGCGGGTCCCGGGCTTCTACGCGAACGCGCGCGCGTCGGCGGACCGGCTCGCGCTCGTGCTCGACGCGGAGCCGCTGTTGCCGGAGGGGACGGCGGCGCCGTCGGGCACGCACGACGTGGAGCTGCGCGCGGTCGCGTACCGGTCGCTCGACGACGTCAGTCTCACCGTGGCGCCGGGCGAGTTGCTGGGGGTCGTCGCCTACCGGCCGGAGGACGCCGAGGCGCTGGCCGAGGCGCTGTCCGGACAGGTGCCGCCCGATCGGTATGGGGGAGAGGTCCGGATCGGCGGGGTCGATGCGGCCGCGCTGGGGCTCACGCACGCGCGTCGCACGGTCCTGGTGGAGCCGCACCACACCGATCTGTTCGCCGGGACCGTCCACTCCAACGTCACCGCCGGTGCCCCCGACGCGGACCATGGGGCGGTGCAACGGGTGCTGACGGCGTCGGCCGCCGTGGACGTCGTCGATGCGCACCCGGCGGGTCTCGACCACGAGGTGACCGACCGCGGGGCGAGCCTGTCCGGCGGGCAGCGTCAGCGCGTCGCGCTCGCCCGCGCGCTGGCCGCGCAGGCACCCGTGATGGTGCTGCACGACCCGACCACGGCCGTCGACGCGGTCACCGAGCACGCGATCGCCGAGGGCATCGCCTCGGCGCGCCACGGTGACGGGCGCGCCCATTCGACCGTGCTCATCACCAGCAGCCCGGCGCTGCTGGCCGCGACGGATCGCGTCGTCGTCCTCGCCGACGGCCGGGTCGTCGCCGAGGGCACCCACGCCGCGCTGTCCGCCGCCGACGCGGCCTACCGGAAGGCGGTGCTGCGATGAGCGCGCCCCAGGAACGCCTGCTTCCCATCGCGTCGGCGTCGGAGAGTTGGCGCTGGCTCGGAAGGGAACTGGGGCAGCGCAAGGGGCTGACCGCGTCGACGCTCGTCGTCGGGACGGTCGCGGCCGCGGCCGCGGTGGTCCCGGTGTACGTCTTCGGGGTGCTCGTCGACCGGGTGCGCGCGGGCGCACCCGCGTCGACGATCGTCGGTGTCGTCGCGGTCATCACGGTCGCCGCGCTCGTCGCCGGCGCGCTGACGGGACTCGGTTCGTACCTCATCGCGCGACTGGGTGAGGGCACGCTCGCCGGGCTGCGCGAGCGGGTGGTGGCGCGGGCGCTGCGGCTGCCGATCCCGACGATCGAACGAGTCGGCAAGGGAGACTTGCTCTCCCGCGTAGGCGACGACGTCTCGGTGATCGGCAAGGCCGTCGCCGACGTCGTTCCGAGCCTGATCTCCGCGCTGTTGCTCGTGGTGCTGAGCATGGCGGCGATGGTCGGCATCGACTGGCGCCTGGGCCTGGCCGGGATGGTCGCGCTGCCGATGTACGCGCTCGCGTTGAAGTGGTACCTGCCGCGGTCGGGCCCGGTGTACGCGCAGGAGCGGGTTGCGATGGGGCGCCGGTCGCAGGCCCTGATCAGCAGCATGCAAGGGGTGCGGACGGTCCGTGCGTACGGACTCGAGGACCGGCACCTCGCCGACATCGACCGGGCGTCGGCGGACGCACGAGGTCTCGCGGTCGGGGTGTTCGGGTTGTTCACGCGGTTCGCCGGACGCGGGAACCGGGCCGAATTCGTCGGTCTCGCCGTGATTCTCGCCGTCGGTTTCGCGCTCGTGGACGCCGACGCGGTGACCGTCGGTCAGACGACCGCCGCCGCGCTGCTGTTCCACCGCCTCTTCAATCCGATCGGCACGCTGCTGTACACGTTCGACGAGGTGCAGTCCGCGGGTGCGAGCCTCGCCCGGTTGGTGGGTGTGCTCGACATCCCCGAGACCGGCGACACCGGCACGCGCCGCGAACCTGCCGACGGGTCGCTCGAGCTGGAGGACCTGCGGCACAGCTACGACGGCGGTCACGAGGTGCTGCACGGCGTGAGCCTGCACCTCGAGCCCGGGGAGCGGGTGGCGCTCGTCGGATCGACGGGCGCCGGCAAGTCGACGCTGGCGGCGCTCACGGCGGGGTCGCTGCCGCCGACGTCCGGGACGGTCCGCATCGGCGGTGTGCCGCTCGCCGAGCTGGGCGCGCACGAGCTGCGCCGGCACGTCGCAATCGTCAGCCAGGAGGTCCACGTGTTCGCCGGACCGCTCGTCGAGGATCTGCGGTTGGCGCGCCCGGATGCCACGGTCGACGAGATCACCTCGGCGCTCGACACGGTCGGCGCGCTGTCGTGGGCGCGGAGCCTCGACCACGGACTCGACACCGTCGTCGGCGAGGGTGGTCACGCGCTGACGGCCGCGCAGGCGCAGGAACTGGCGCTGGCTCGACTCGTCCTGGCGGACCCGACCGTCGCGATCCTCGACGAGGCCACCGCGGAGGCCGGCAGTGCCGGTGCCCGCGAACTCGAGCGGGCCGCGGACGCCGCCACCCGGGGCCGGACAACACTGGTCGTCGCGCACCGGCTCACGCAGGCCGCGGCCACCGATCGGGTCGTAGTGCTCGAGCACGGGCGGATCGTCGAGCAGGGCACGCCCGCCGAGTTGGTCGCCGCGGGTGGGCGCTTCGCCCAGCTGTGGGCGGCGTGGGAGGGGCCGACCACCGGTCACCCGGCTGACCGACCTTCCCGGACATCACATCTAGATCAGGTCCAGCGGCTCCCCGAACCGGTGATGGTAGACCTCGTAAGCGAGCCCGCCGAGGTTGGCGGGATCACCGACGTCGATGTGTGATGGCATCCGGCTCGGGTCCGCCAGAACCGCTTCATATCTCAAGCGCCCCTGGCTGACGACCCAGTGCGCCGCGTCTTCCAAGCCGTCTTCGGACTCGTCGGGCCCGAGATGGGACCGATATGGCTCGTCCTGCAGCTCGGCGGCGAAGTCCAAGAACAGATCTTGGAACTTGTAGACGGCGTCCTTCGGCAGTCGTCCAAGAATTTCACGGAGGTGATCACGGCTCCGTGAGGACTCCTCGATGACGTCCCAGAACCAGTCGACGTCCGGACTCCCGTCGTGACGAACAGCGTCAGCCAAAGCCTCTTCCAATCTTCGACACGAGCGGGCCTACCGGCATCCCGGGATAGACGGAGACCACGCGTGTCGGACATGCCCTAGCGGTCGTCGGCCGAGCTCAGGTGGTCCAGCAGACCGTCGAGCGACTCGAACTCGACGACCTCGACGTCGTCGTCCTTCTCGTCGTCGTCCTTCTCGTCGACGGCGACACCTTCGACGCCGAGATCCTCGTCGAGTTGGACGCGGATCCAGCTGTCGGGGAACTGCTTCGGTGCGGCGAAGGAGAGCAGTACCGCGTCGTGAAAGACGACCACGGACCGGAGGGCCAGGTCATCGCGCAAGTCGGTCGCTTCGCTCACGCTCTGATCGCCGACCGCCTCCTCGATCTCCTCGGCGACCGAATCGACGATCCGCTCCCATCGCGCATCGGTGATCGTGAGCACTCGTTCGACAGCGGCAAGGAGCGCCCTGGTGTCCACGTCGGAGCGGTCGTCGATTTCGGGGTCGACGTTCACGTTGACGTCGGTTCCGGTGGCACGCATCCGAGCGGTTCCGAAGACGAATCCGTCGTCGGCCTGGGGCGCCGTCAGCAGCCCCGTCCGAGCAATCTCGTCCCTGAGTCGGTCGATCGTGTCCATCGGGACTGTGCCCCTCCGCGGTTGATGTGGGTCAGACCAGCAGACGTGTGCGCAGGGTGTCGATGGTCTGCTGGTCGACTCCCAGGCCCTTGCGGACGTAGTTGTCGACGCTACCGTACAGCCGATTTACCTGGGCGAAAGAGGCGTCGAGCCAAGACTTCTCGACGGCCTTGTCGCGGCCGAGATACGTGTTGCTGGCGAGGAAGTCCTGGTACACCGTCTCCTTCGGCACGCCCAGCAGCGTGAGCAGGACAGCGGTGCTCCAGCCGGTGCGGTCCTTGCCGGCGCTGCAGTGGTAGACGGTGGCGCCGGTGGTGTTGTCGGCGATCGCCTCGAGCAGGTCGCGGAACGCGACGTCGGAGCCGCGGTAGGTGACCATGAACGGGTAGCCGATGGACTGGCCGATGTCGGACGACCCGTTCACCGCGGCATCGATCAGTGCGCGGCCCAACGTGATCGGCACGAACTCGTGGAAGGCGATCCCGTGCTCGAGCGAGACGACGTCGGCCACCTGATAGCGGGTACCTGCGGGGATCCGATCCGGATCGTCCTTGCGCTCCCACATGTTCCGCAGGTCCACGTCGAGCGTGACGTTCGCGGCGGTGAGCTTCGCGAGATCGGCATCGGTGAGCGAGCTGAGCTTGTTGGAGCGGTACACCAGCCCGGTGCGGACGTGCTTGCCGTCGGACGTCTCGTAGCCGCCGATGTCGCGGAAGTTCTTCGCCCCCTCGAGACGGATCTCGGGGGTGGCCGTCGTGTCGGTGGCCGGTTCGGCGCTCGCGAGTGGAGCGGCGACCACCGGCGCGACCAGCGCGAGCAGGCCCACGATCATCAGGAGCAGTCGATTGAACGCGGTACGTGTCGATCCCATGGGTCCTCGCGAGTGACGGCGGGTGCGAGCGGCCCGGTGCCGCCGCGGATTCGCAGGGAGGGTAGCCGTTCGCGGGCGGCTGTGTCCGGCGAATGGGCAGGTCGTCGCTATCGGTCGACGTGGACCAACCGGATCCCGGCTGCCGAGAGCAGCGCCGCCGCGGCCAGCCCGACGACGACGCCGAGCGCGGGAAGACCAGCCACGGTGGTCCGAGGTCGGCGGGGTAGAGGCCTTCACCGATGCCGGTGTAGGGGTTCTTCGGATCGCGGGGTTGGTCGCCGACGACGTGGGTGATGGCCGGAGGCCAGATGTGTTCGGCGCCTGCGACGGCCAGACCTGCAAGACCGCCGAGGATCACCAGCGCTGTGGGTCAGGACGCCGGTGTCAGGCATCCGGTATCGCGAACGCGGCGCGGATGCCGGCGAAGAGATCCCCGGTATCGGCGCTGTAGGTCGCCGCGGCGTCCGTGAGTGCGCCCATGGCGGCGTCGAGCGCGTCCGGGTGCTGCGCGCTGAAGATCGCGTTGATCGCGAAGGACGGCCGATGGACAGGTCCCCTGTCGAAGGGGTTGTGCGCGACGTCGTGCGATCGGTCTGCGATCGATGTGTCCCACGTCAGGCTCACGCCACCGGGAAACTCCTCATCGCGTAGGTGAGCGTGTGCGGCTTGCAGGTCGTGGAACGGTTCGGGTAGGTCGTCGCCGAATTCGAGTGCGGTGAGCGCCGGTGCGACCCAATCAAGTCCGGCGAGACCGGCGTACTCGTAGCAGGAGACGACGCACCACCGTGCGAGCCGGCGTAGATCGGCCTCGCTCATGGCGGCGATCGACTCCGCGAGTGCACGGTCCACCCGCGCGATGTCTTTGCCGTGGAAGAAGCGTTGGAGTTCCGGAATCGGTTCGCCGCCCCATGCGTCCCGTTCGGCGGCCTGTGCTTCGATGCGCAGTTCGTCGACGTGGACCGTTCTCGACGGCTCGCCGTCGGCGCCGAAGACCGTGATCCATTGTGGCTCTTCGTGTTCGATCGGGGTGGAGTTCGTCTCGGAGAGCGGCACGTTCTCGGGCACGCCGTAGCCGGGCATGTGCCACTGGGCCGGTGGCCGCAGCGAGCTGCCGTCGTTGGGCCACAGGCGGAATCGCCACTCGTCGCCGGGAGTGGTGGTTCCCGGCCAGCCGTAGTTGACGAACCCCCTGCCGGATACCTCGATCACGTAGTTGCCCTCGGGCACCGGGATCGGGTCGAAATCGGTACCGGGCGGCGAGTCGTAGTACAGCGTGGCGTTCGGCCCGACCCGCAGCGGGGATTCGCTGACCTGCTGCCAGTCGTCGCGGTCGTCGTCGGGGCGCGCGCTCCACACCTCGACCCGGACCGGCATCTCGAAGTTGTTCTGGTGCGGGCACAGGACGACCACGGTGTTGCCGTCGCCGGCGGTCGGATGATCCGCCATCGCCAGTTCGGCGAGTTCGAAGGCATCCTCGAAGTCTCCGAGGCCGCCGTAGATATAGAACTGCCCGTAGTCCATCCCCAGTGTCAACGACTGTGCGCTGACCATTTCCGCCCCTGAAGTCACCGCCCGATCGTGACACGGCGTACCGACAGGTGGCGATCAGCGCCCCAGGTACCCGCCCCCGTGCGGGAAGAACTCCTTGCCCGACATCTCGGTGCCGTCGTCGAGGCGGACACGCTCGATCACCAGGCCCTTGTTCTGCCCGGTGCGGGCGTCGGGACCGGCGACGATGACCATGCCGTCGCCCTCGTGGATGAAGACGCGACCGGGGGTGCCGCCGTAGTTGCCCGTCGACACCGACGACCGCAGCACGCGGATGCGTCGGCCCTTGAACGTGGTGAACGCGTTGGGGTACGGGTCGGACTGGGCGCGCACCAGACGCTCGATCGCGTCGGCCGGCCAGGTCCAGTCGATGCGGCTGTCCTCCGCGGAGCGCTTGTGGAAGAACGTGGCCTGCGTGCGGTCCTGCGGCGTCCAGTCGGTGCGGCCGGACTCGATGAGCGCGAGCGCGTCGAGGGTGATGGGGCCGATCATGTCGACGGTGCGGTGGAACAGGTCGGTGACGGTGTCCTTCGGTCCGACCGGCGTGGAGCGCTGCAGGACGATGTCGCCGGCGTCGAGTTCCTCGTCCATCAGGTGCGCGGTGAGGCCCACCTCCTGCTCGCCGTTGATGAGCGCCCAGATCAGCGGGGAGAAGCCGGTGTACTTGGGCAGCAGCGAGTCGTGGATGTTGAGGGTGCCGTAGCGCGGCGCGGCGAACACGTCGCGCGGCAGCCACGTCCGCCAGTTGTTGGCGACGATGATGTCCGGTTCGGCGGCCTCGAGCGCGGCCTTGAAGTCCTCGTCGGGCCGGTTCGCGATGTGGACGGGAACCCCGTGCTCGGCGGCAAGGTCGGCGACCGAGTCGGCCCACATCTTCTCGTAGGCGTGCTCACTCTTCGGGTGCGTGATGGCGAGCACGACCTCGTGATCCGAATCGAGGACGGACTGCAGGGTACGGTGGCCCCAGGTTTGGTAGCCCAGTGTGGCGACTCTCAACGCGATCCTCCTGGTCGGGTTGTGCCGGAACAGCCGCCACTCGCGACGACCACAGCAAATTAGGTTACCCAACCCTATTCGACGTAGTGAACGCAGCACGAGGAAGGCCGACATGCCCATCGCCACCATCAACGGGATTCCTCTGAACTACCAGGTCAAGGGCGAGGGCGACCTCGTCGTGATGATCATGGGCACGGGAAGCCCGGGCCGCGTGTGGGACCTGCATCAGGTGCCGGCGCTGCAGGCCGCCGGTTACCGGGTGTGCACGTTCGACAATCGCGGCATCGCGCCGTCGGGGGAGAGTGTCGACGGCATCACGATCGAGGACATGGTGGCCGACACCGCGGGGCTGATCGAGCTGCTCGGCGGCCCGGCCCACCTCGTCGGCACGTCGATGGGCGCGCGCGTCGCGCAGGAGTTGGCGCTGGTGCGCCCGGACCTGGTCCGCAAGGCGGTGTTCCTCGCCGGCCATGCCCGCATGGACCAGTTCCAGCGCACTCTCAACGAGGGTGAGCGCGAACTCGGGGAGTCCGGGGTGACCCTGCCCGCGAAGTACCGCGCCGCGGTCACCGCGGTGATGAACCTGTCGCCGGCCACGCTGGCCGACCAGCACGCGGCTCGCGACTGGCTCGACGTCTTCGAGTTCTCCACCGGTAAGGCCTCGCCGGGCGTTCGCGCACAGCTCGCGATGGACCGCGACTTCGACCGGGTTCACGCCTACCGCGGCATCACCCGACCGTGCCTGTCCGTCGGGTTCGCCGACGACCGCATGATCCCGGCCTACCTGTCGAAGGAGGTGGCCGACGTCATCCCGGGTGCCGTCTACCAGGAGATCCCCGACACCGGGCACTACGGCTACCTCGAGCGTCCCGAGGCTGTGAACAAGGTCGTGCTCGACTTCCTGGCCGGCTGACCCGTCACCTCGCGGACGGGGAGGTGACCGGATGACGACGGATCGCTGGGTTAGCCTATCCTAAATTCGGAGAACCCTGCGTCCGTCTCGTGCGGCCGCGTCACGACGGACGATCGGATCTGTATGTCTGCGGACCACTTCCCGGCTGCCCCCACTCATGACGAGTCCGTCGCCGGCCTACCGGTCACCGCGGCGCAGTCCGAGATCCTCGTTGCGCAGCAACTCGATCCGCAGAGCACGGTCTACAACCTGTCCCTCGTCGTCGAGGCCACCGGGCCGATCGACGTGGACCGCGCCGCCCAGGCGATCCGCCGGACGGTGGCCCACGCCGAGGCGCTGCACGTCCGGTTCCGGGTGGATGAGGATCGCACGGTCCGGCAGGTGCCGGCGCCGTCGGACACGTGGACGCTCGACGTGGTCGACGTGCGCGACGCCGCCGATCCGGAGGCCGCCGCGCAGGAGTGGATGGACCGGGACATGGCGACGGTCGTCGACGTCACCGGCGACGACGCCCTCTTCGCGCACGCGCTGCTCCGCCTCGCCGACGACCACACCGTCTGGTACCAGCGCTACCACCACAGCATCATCGACGGCTTCGGGATCTCGCTGATCGTCGCCGACATGGTCGCCCGCTACGACGATCCGAACCTGGAGTCGACGGCGGGGGAGTGGGCGCTGCGCGACCTGGTCGACGCCGATCTCGACTACCGCGGATCGGCCCGCTTCGAATCGGATCGGGACTACTGGCTCGGCGAGATCCTCGACGCGCCCGAGCCGCCGCAGATCTGTGCGGCCGGCGCCGACTCGTCCGCCACCCCTGAGTCGACGACGGTGACGATCGACGGTGCCATCGCGGACGCGCTGTACGCGTTCGCGGCCGCGGCGGGCATCCGTCGCACCCGGCTGCCCATGGCGCTGATCGTCGCCTACCTCCACCGCGTCACGGGGCTGCGGGACCTCACGGTCTCGGTGCCGATGGCGGCCCGGGTCGGGCGCGCGATGCGCCGCACGCCCGGTATGGCGTCGACGATCCTGCCGGTGACGTTCCACGTGGATCCGGCCGCCACCGTCGGCGACCTCGCGCGTGCGATCGACGCCCAACTGGTTGCCACGCTGCGCCACGGCCGTTTCCGCGGCGAGGACCTCGCCCGCGAGGTGCGCGCGATCGACCCCGACCGCCGCGTGTTCGGTCCCGGCATCAACTCGATGATGTTCGAGCACGTGCTCGAGTTCGACGGCAATCCCGCGCACATCCGCGGATCGGTCACCGGGCCGGTCAGCGACCTCGACTTCTCGATCCAGGGCGGCGAGGACGGCGAACCGATCCGGATCGACCTGCGAGCCCCGGCCGGGCAGCGCGAGGAGCTGTTGCGACACGAGGAACGCCTGGCGCACTTCGTGTCCCAGTTCCTGCGGGATCCGATGGCCGCGGTCGGCGAACTGGAGCCGATGACCGAAGAGGAGCGCCACCGGGTCCTGCTCGACTGGAACGACACAGCCGAGCCGCAGCCGTCGCACACCGTCCCGGAACTGTTCGCCGCCGCCGTTCGTCGCGACCCCGACGCCGAGGCGCTCGTGGCCGGTGGTCGTCGGCTGACCTACCGCGAGTTGTCGGAGCGCGTCGCCCAGCTGGCGCACCACCTGCGCGGGCGTGGGCTGGCGCCGGAAGAGGTTGTGGCCGCGGGTCTGCCGCGATCGGCGGAGATGGTCGTCGGACTGCTGGCGGTGCTGTGCGCGGGCGGTGCGTTTGTGCCGCTCGATCCGTCGTGGCCGCAGGAGCGACGAGATTCCGTGCGCGCGGATGCTGGGGCCCGTCTCGTGCTCACCGGTCCGGGCGGGGTGGACGCCGGTGCGGACGCGGTGGACGTCGACCTCGACGCCTGGGCGCACGACGATCAGCCGACGGATCTGCCGGACAGGCGGTTCGACGGTCGGCGCCTCGCCTACGTGATCTTCACGTCCGGGTCCACCGGCCGGCCCAAGGGGGCGATGATCCGTCACGAGGCGATCTGCGCACGCCTGCTGTGGCAGCGCGACCGGATCCTCGGCTTCGGGGCCGACGACGCGTCACTGTTCAAGGCGCCGCTGTCCTTCGACATCTCCGTCAACGAGATCTTGCTGCCGCTGGTGTCGGGAGGCCGCCTGATCGTCACCGAGCCCGGCGGCGAGCGCGATCCGCAGTACCTTCTCGATCTCATTGCGCGCGAACGGGTCACGTTCGTGTACCTGGTGTCGTCGATGCTCGACATCCTGCTCGACCTCGCCCGCGGCACCGACCTGCTGTCGGGTCTGCGGCACGTGTGGTGCGGCGGCGAGGTGCTCACCCCGGACCTGTTCGACCGGTTCCGGCGCCAACTGTCGACGACGCTGTACCACGGGTACGGTCCGGCCGAGGCCACGATCGGCGTCTCGCACGTGATCTACCGCGACGACGCCACCCGCATCGCGACGTCCATCGGCCGCCCCAACCCGAACACCCAGCTGTACGTGCTGGATTCGCAGCTGCGACCGGTGCCCGAGGGTATCGGCGGCGAACTGTACGCGGGCGGCTTCCTGCTGGGCCGCGGCTACGTCGGCGCACCGGGCCTGACGGCGTCGCGCTTCGTCGCGAACCCCTTCGCGGACGACGGGTCCCGCCTGTACCGCACCGGCGACCTGGCGCGCTGGAGCGCCGACGGCACCCTCGACTTCCTCGGCCGCGCCGACAACCAGGTCAAGATCCGCGGCATGCGCCTCGAACTCGAGGACGTCGAGGCGGCGCTCGCATCCAACCCGGATGTGCGGCACAGTGCCGTCCTCGTCCGCAAGACCCCGGCCGGGGCTAATTACCTTGCCGGGTATGTCGTTCCGGACGGCGACCGTGTGCCCTCCGCCGACGGCCTGCGGGCGTGGGCGTCGGACAAACTGCCGGAGTACATGGTGCCGTCGGCGTTCGTCGTGCTCGACGAGTTCCCGCTCACCCCGAACGGCAAGCTGGACCGGCGCGCGCTGCCGGAGCCCGATCGGAGCACCGCGAGCGAGCACGTCGCGCCGCGGACCGACCTCGAGTCGCGGCTGTGCGCATTGATCGCTGGTGTGCTGGGACTCGATCGGGTGGGCGTCACCGACGACTTCTTCGCCCTCGGCGGCGACAGCATCGTCGCGATCCAGCTCGTCAATCAGGCTCGCCGCGAAGGCTTCTCGATCAGTGCGCGCGAGATCTTCCAGCTGCGGACCGCGGGCGCGCTCGCGGCGGCGCTCGACGGGCGGGTGGCCGACGCGGCCGACTCCGACGACGTCGCGGTGGGCGAGGTCGCGGCGACCCCCGTCGTCGCCCGCGTGTGCGCCGCCGGCACCGACGTGCGCACCTTCCATCAGTGGGTGCTGATCCAGACTCCGGCCGGTCTGGACGAGCGGACCGCGACGGCGGCCCTGCAGGCGGTCGTCGACCGGCACGATGCCCTCCGCGGACGGTGGGACCGGGAGACCGGCACGCTCACGGTCTCGGATGCCGGCGCACCGATGACCGTCCACGTGTCGGACCTGCCCGACGGCCACGACATCGACGCCGCCGTGGCCGCCGACCGCGAGGCCGTCGTCGACCTGCTCGATCCCGAGTCCGGAATCATGCTGCAGGCGGCGCTGTTCCGCCCCGCCGACGGACCCGGACGGCTCCTGCTCGTCGCACACCACCTCGTCGTCGACGGCGTGTCGTGGCGGATCCTGCTGGAGGACTTCGCGCGGGCCGCCGCCACGATCCTCGCCGGCGCCGAACCCCTGACCGGCTCGGCCGGTGCCGACCTGCCGCCGGTCGGGACGTCGATGCGCCGGTGGGCGCAACTGCTGGACGAGCGTGCCCGCGCCGGCGCATTCGACGCCGACCTCGGCTACTGGCGCTCGGTCACGGCCCCCGGCACGCTCGAGATCGGCACGCGTGCCCTCGATCCCGACACCGACACGTGGGCCACCGCCGCGACCACGACGGTCGAGACGACGCCCGACGTCGCCGCGCCGCTCCTCACCGATGTGCCCGCCGCCTACCACTCCGGCGTGAGCGACATCCTCGTCACCGCACTGGCGCTCGCACTGCGACGCTGGCGGGGCGGTGACGGCGGTGAGCTCGGCGTGCTGGTGGACCTCGAGGGCCACGGCCGCGAGGAACACCTCGTCCGGCGACTCGGCACCGCGCTCGACCTCTCCCGCACGGTCGGCTGGTTCACCACCGTCTACCCGGTGCGCCTCGACGTTCGGGGCGAGGACGTCCCGTCCGCGCTCAAGTCGGTCAAGGAACAGCTCCGCCGGATCCCGGACACCGGATTCGGTTACGGCGCACTGCGATACCTGAGCGATGCCGGTGACGGGCTCGCGTCGGGCGCCACGCCGCCGGTGCTGTTCAACTACCTCGGCCGTGTCGCATCCGGTGTCGGTGTGGACTGGCTGCCCGTCGCGACCGGCGGCGCCAGCGATCCCGCGATGCCGATCGGACATGCCCTCACCGTCGACGTGATCGCTACCGACGGCCCCGACGGTCCGACGCTGCGCACCACCCTCACCCGGGCCGGGGCGGTGCTGTCGCAGACCGAGGTCGACGAGTTCGCCGCCCACTGGGCCACCGCGCTGAGCGAGATCGCCGCCGCGGCCGCGGACGGCGGCCACACCCCGTCGGACTTCCCACTGGTCTCGGTGGCGCAGGCCGACGTCGACCAGCTCGTGGAGTCGACGCCCGCGCTCGCCGACATCCTGCCGACCACGCCGCTGCAGGACGGTATCTACTTCCACAGCGTCTACGAGCGCGACGGCGTCGCCGACACCGAACCGGACCCCTACGTGGTCCAGCAGGTCGTCGAACTGACCGGTGCGGTGGACGCGGTTGCCCTGCACCGGGCCTTGCAGGGCGTCGTCGACCGCCACGACGTTCTGCGGGCCGCACTGGGACCGCTGTCCGACGGCCGAGTGGTGCAGGTGATCTCGGCGCGGGCGGACGTCCCGATGACCGTGCTCGACCTGTCCGGCGACCCCGAGTGGTCCGCCACCGTCGACCGCTTGCTCGCGGCGGACCGGTTGCGCGGCTTCGACTTCGAACGCCCGCCGCTGGTGCGCTACACGCTGGTGCGGATCGAACCGTCGAAGTTCCTGCTACTGCAGTCGATCCACCACGTCGTCGCCGACGGCTGGTCGGTGCCGGTGATGCTGCGGGAGCTGATGGCGCTCTACAGCCCGGCCGGGACGCCGCTCGCGCTGCCCGCGCCGGCACCGTACCGGAACTACCTGGGGTGGCTCGGGTCCCGCGACCGCGACGCGTCGCTCGAGGTGTGGCGCCAGGCGCTCGCCGGCGCCGACGAGCCGCCCGCGCTGCCCGGTGCCCCGGCCGCGGGCGCGGAGGGCGTCCGCAGCGTGGAGGTCGGGCTGTCGGTGGACGCGACCGAGGCACTGGACCGGCTGGGCCGGGAGCGGGGCCTGACCACCAGCACCCTGGTCCACGGTGCGTGGGGGCTGCTGCTGGCCCGCCTGACCGGGCGCCGGGACGTGCTCTTCGGCTCGACGGTGTCGGGCCGCGGCGGCGACCTGCCCGGCATCGAGACGATGGTCGGACTGTTCATCAACACCGTGCCCGCCCGACTGCGGGTCCGTCCCGACGAGACGGCCGCCGACGTCCTGGCGCGCTGGCAGGCCGGGCAGTCGTCGCTGCTCGACCACCAGTACATCGGCCTCGGCGAGCTGCGGCGCCTGACCGGGCTGCAGGAACTCTTCGAGACGCTCGTCGTGGTGGAAAACTACCCGATCGGGAACACCGCGATCACGGATCCGTCCGGCGCCGTGCGGCTCACGGGCATCCGGTTCGACGAGCACCCGCCGTACCCGCTCACGCTCATCGCGGTGCCCGGCGACCGGCTTCGGTTCGAGGTCAAGTACGACGCCGCCCGCGTCGGTGACGCGACGGCGGCGCAGATGGCCGACGGCCTGCGCGCGCTGCTGACGGTGCTGCCGGAGTCGATCGACCGCCCGGTCGCGGCGCTCGCGCTCGCCGAGAACCCGACGCCGGCCCCGTACGCCGCGTTCCCCGACACGACGGTGACCGCGCTGCTCGACGAGCAGGCCCAACGCACCCCCGACGCCGTCGCGGTGGTCTTCGAGGGCACGTCGCTGACGTACGCGCAGCTGCACGAGCGTGCGAACCGCTTGGCACACATGCTGATCGAGCGTGGCGTCCGCCCGGAGGCGAAGGTGGCCGTCGCGCTGCCGCGGTCGCTCGAGCTGATGGTGGCGTTGCTCGCGGTCGGCAAGGCCGGCGGCGCGTACGTGCCCCTCGACACCGGCTATCCGGCCGAGCGCCTCGAGTACATGCTCGAGGACTCGGCACCGGTGTGCGTGCTGACGGCGGCGGACATGGCGGCGGACCTGCCGCACGGCGTCGCCGAAACGATCCTCGTCGACCGGATCGACCTGGAGGCCTGTCCCGCTGCGCGGCCCGAGGTTGCGCTGTGCCCGGGACACGCGGCGTACGTGATCTACACGTCCGGCTCCACAGGGCGTCCCAAGGGCGTCGTCGTCCCGCACGCCGGCGTGGTGAACCGACTGCTGTGGATGCAGACGTTCCGGCCGATCCTCACGACGGATCGGGTGCTGCAGAAGACGCCGTCGAGCTTCGACGTCTCGGTGCCCGAGTTCTTCGGTCCGCTCGTTGTCGGCGCGACACTCGTGCTCGCGCGTCCGGACGGGCACCGCGACCCCGAGTACCTGGCCGAGCTGATCGTCGCCGAGCAGATCACCCGCGCCCACTTCGTGCCGTCGATGCTCGAACTGTTCCTCGCCGAGCCCAAGGCACGGGCCTGCGACGTCCTGCGGGTGGTCGCGGCGAGCGGCGAGGCATTGCCGCTGCCGGTGGCGCGCCGGTTCGCCGACGTGTTGCCCGGGGCGGTGCTCGACAACCTGTACGGACCCACCGAGGCGTCGGTGGAGGTCAGCTTCGCCGCGTCCGTGCAGGAGCTTCCGGCCTCCGCGGCCGCGGTCCCGATCGGCCTCCCGGTCTCGAACACCGGCCTGTACGTTCTGGATCCGTACCTGCAGCCGGTCACCTGCGGCGGTACGGGGGAGCTGTATCTCGCCGGCTCTCAGCTGGCCCGCGGCTACCTAGGCCGGCCGGCCGTCACCGCCGACCGCTTCGTCGCCGACCCGTTCGGAGCCCCCGGCGAACGCATGTACCGCACCGGTGACGTCGTGCGCCGGAACGCCGACGGCGCGATCGAATACCTGGGCCGCGCCGACGATCAGGTGAAGCTGCGCGGATTCCGTATCGAGCTGGGCGAGATCGAGGCCCAGCTCGCCTCGCACCCCGACGTCGCCCATGCGGCGGCGGTGATCCGGGAGGACATCCCCGGTCACCAGCAGCTCGTCGGCTACCTCGTCGCCGACCCTGGGATCGACACCGAGACGGTCCGTCGCCACCTCGCCCGGTCGCTGCCGGAGTTCATGGTGCCGACCGCGCTGGTCGTGGTCGAGGCGCTGCCGCTGAGCCCGAGCGGCAAGCTCGACCGCCGCGCCCTCCCCGCGCCGGTTGTCGAAACACGCACGAGCACTGCCCTTTCGGCTCCGGCCGGTCGGGCATCCGTGGTGGCCGGCCTGGTCGCCGAGGTGCTCGGCCGCGCCACCGTCGGCGAGGACGACGACTTCTTCGCGCTCGGCGGCGACAGCATCCTCGCGATCCGTCTGGTGAACCTCGCCCGCCGCGAGGGCATCTCCATCACCCCACGCCAGATCTTCGAGCAGCGCACGCCGCGGGCCCTCGCGCGCCTGATCGGTGACGGCGACGCTCCGGACGCCGAGGACGCGCCCACCCGGACACCGGTGGTCACCACCGGCGACGTGCTGCCGATGCCCGTCGTGCACCGCCTCTCGGAGTGGAGCGGGGGCACCGACCGGTTCAACCAGGCGGTCCTGCTGCGTACCCCCGTCGGAGCAACCGTCGAAAACCTCACGGCCGCACTGCAGTCCGTTCTCGACCACCACGACGGCCTGCGTCAGCGCCTGACCCGGCACGCGCCGGGTGTGTGGTCGCTGCACATCGCCGAGCACGGCGCCGTCGCGCCGTCGCTGCGCCGCGTCGACGTCGCCGGCCACGACACCGCGCAGTTGCGCGCGGTGATTGCGACCGAATCATCCGCCGCGGCCGACCGTCTCGACCCGGAAGCGGGCGCGATGGTCGAGGCCGTCTGGTTCGACGCGGGCGACGCCGACCTCGGACGCCTGCTCCTGGTCGCCCATCACCTCGTCGTGGACGGTGTGTCGTGGCGGGTGCTGCTCGAGGACCTGCCGATGTCGTGGGTGGCGGCGCAGTCCGGACAGTCCGCCGCGCTCGACCCCGTCGGTACCTCGCTCGAGGAGTACGCGGAACTCGTCACGGTGCAGGCCCAGCAGCCCGCGAGGCTTCGTGAGCTGGCCGGCTGGACCGAGACCACGGCTCCCGGAGCCGAACTGGTGCCGTCCGCGCAGGGCGATGCCACCATCGGCACCGGATCCAGCCGGACCGTCCGGCTGTCGGTCGCCGACACCGAGGCCGTGCTCACCGCCGTGCCCGCGCTCGCGCACGCCGACGTCACCGATGTTCTGGTGACCGCGCTGCGCATCGCGGTCACCCGCTGGTTCGCCGCGCAGGGCCGTGAGTCGGACCTGCTGATCGACCTCGAGCGGCACGGCCGCGAGGAACTGGCGCCGGGTGTCGACCTGTCCCGCACCGTCGGCTGGTTCACCAACATCACCCCGGTGCGGCTGCCCGGCGGCACCGACGGTCTCGACGCGCTCAAGTCGGTCAAGGAGGCGCTGCGCGCGGCGCCGGATGGCGGCATCGGCTTCGGCATGCTGCGCTACGCCAACGCCCGCACCGCTGGGCTGCTGTCCGCGGGATCGCCCGCACAGGTGCTGTTCAACTACCTGGGCCGGATGCCCGCCGGGCTCGTCGGACCGTGGACCACGGCTACCGAAACAGATTCGCTGGCAACCGATCCCGATATCGACATGGGTGGTCCGTACCGGCTGCTCGTCAACGCGCTGTGCGAGGACACCCCCGACGGCCCGGTGCTCGGTGCCGTGTTCGGGTGGTCAGAGCCGGACCTGTCCGCCGCCGACGCCGAGGCGATCGGTGACGGCTGGGCGGCCGCGCTGCGCGAACTCGTCGCGGTCGCCGAGGGCCACACCGGTCCGGGTGCGTTCACCCCGTCCGACGTGCCGCTGGCGGCGCTCACCCAGGCCGAGATCGACGCCGTCGTCGCGGCCGCACCCGAGGGCGTCGAGACCGTCTGGCCGCTGTCGCCGCTGCAGGAGGGCCTGTACTTCCAGGCCGGCATCGCCGACGGCGCCGACATCTACACCGCCCAGTTCTCGCTGGACTTCGACCGACACCTGGACGTGGAGCGGTTGGCCGCCGCGATCCGCACGCTGCAGCGCCGTAACCCCACGCTGCGCGCCGGATTCGTCAGCGCGGGCCTCACCGCGCCGGTGCAGTTCGTCAGCGCCGGACTCGACGTCCCGATCACGGAGGTCGACCTGCGCGGCCTCGACGACGCGGCGCGCGAGGAACGGGCCGCGCAGTCGATGCTCGAAGACCGGCTCACCCCGTTCGATCTGGCGGCACCGCCGCTGTGGCGGGCGATGGTCCTGCGCCTCGGCGAGGACCGCGACCGCCTGGTGATCAACCGTCAGTTCCTGCTGTGGGACGGCTGGTCCAACGGCCTGGTCGTCAGCCAACTGCTCGCGCTGTACCAGACCGGCGGCGACGACACCGGATTCGTCACGCCCGACGGCGGATTCGACGACTACCTGGCCTGGCTCGCCGACCGCGACGACGAGGCCGCGCGCGCCGTGTGGACGCGGACGCTGTCCGGACTCGCCGAGCCGACGCTGCTCGCGCGCCGCACGGGTGACCCGGCGGGCCTGCCCGCCCGCCGCGACGCGGTGCTGTCGCGGGAACTCGGCGAGCGCCTGCGCGCGCAGGCCGCGCGGGCCGGTGTGACGTTCAACGCGATCCTGAACGCGGCTCTCGGACTGGTGCTCTCGGCGGCGACCGGCCGGGGCGACGTCGTGTTCGGCACCACCGTCGCGGGCCGGCCGCCGGAGGTGCCGGGCATCGACTCCGTGGTCGGCATGTTCCTCAACACCGTGCCGGTGCGGATGGCGCTGCGGCCCGACGAGTCGGTCGCCGATCTCGTGCGGCGCACCCAGGCCGATCGGCTCGAGCTGATGCCGTACGACTACCTCGGACTGGCCGCGATCCAGCGGACGAGCGAGCACCGCGAACTGTTCGACGTGCTCTACGTGCTGCAGAACTTCGTCGACGAGAACCAGGTGTCGGCGCTGCACGCCGCGCACGACATCAGCGGCGGCGACAGCATCGACCACACGCACTACCCGCTCACCGTGGTCGTCACCCCCGGCGCCGAGACCAAGGTGAAGTTCGAGTTCCACCCCGACAAGGTGTCGGCGCCGGACACCGAGCGGATGCTCGCCGGCTTCGTTCGCCTGCTCGAAGGGTTCGCGGACGACGTGGAACTGCCGGTCGGCAGGACCGACGCGCTCGCTCTCGAGGACCGGGTCCGCCTCGATGCGCGCCTGACCGCGACCGCACACCCGGTGCCGGAGCGGACGATCGCCGACCTGTTCGCCGAGACCGCGGGACGGATTCCGGACGCGACCGCGCTGGTGTTCGGTGCCGACACCGTCAGCTACGCCGATCTCGACGCCCTGGTCAACCGGATGGCACGGGTGCTGCTCGCGCACGGCGCCGGCCCGGAGCGGATCGTCGCGCTCGCGCTGCCGCGCTCCGTGGAGACCGTCGTCGCGCTGTTCGCGGTGCTGCGGACCGGCGCCGCGTACCTGCCGCTGGAGCTGGATCACCCGGCGGAGCGCCTGGTCGCGATGCTCGACGACGCGCGCCCGGTCACCATGGTGACCACGACGGCGGTCGCTGAAACCCTCTCGGCGGCAACGGTCGACACGATCGTGATCGATGATCCGGCGGTGCGCGCGCACCTCGACGGCGCCGACGGCGCGGCACTCACCGACGCGGAACTCGGCGGGTTCGCGCCCGGCACTCCGGGACGGATGGATCATCCCGCGTACGTGATCTACACGTCCGGATCCACCGGTCGGCCGAAGGGCGTCGTGACGCCGTACCGCGGTCTGACGAACATGCAGTACAACCACCGCGAGGCGATCTTCGACCCGGTCGTGCGCGGCGAGGGCGGACGCACGCTGCGCATCGCGCACACCGTGTCGTTCGCGTTCGACATGTCGTGGGAGGAACTGCTGTGGCTCGTGGAGGGTCACGAGGTGCACATCTGCGACGAGACCCTGCGCCGTGACGCGCAGGCGCTGGTCGCATACGGCGACGAGCACGAGATCGACGTCGTCAACGTGACTCCCACGTATGCGCGGCACCTCATCGAGGAGGGGTTGCTCGACGACGGGCAGGGACGGCACCGGCCGCCGCTGGTCCTGCTCGGTGGCGAGGCGGTCTCCGATCAGGTGTGGGACGCGTTGCGCGACATCGAGGGGACCTGCGGCTACAACCTGTACGGCCCCACCGAGTACACGATCAACACCCTCGGTGGCGGCACCGCGGACAGCGCGACCCCGACGGTGGGCCGGCCGATCTGGAACACCGTCGCCCACATCCTCGACGGCTGGTTGCGTCCGGTCGCCGACGGCGTGCCGGGCGAGTTGTACATCTCCGGTGTCGGGCTCGCGCGCGGCTACCTCGACCGGTTCGGCCTCACCGCAGAGCGGTTCGTCGCCGACCCGATCGTCGGCGGCGGCGCACGCATGTACCGCACGGGCGACCTCGTCCGGCGCGGTCCGGACGGCAACATCGACTTCCTCGGCCGCACCGACGACCAGGTGAAGATCCGCGGGCACCGCGTCGAGTTGGGCGAGGTTGAATCCGTGCTTGCCGCGCACGACGCGGTGCGGCAGGCCGCGGTGATCGCGGACGCCGGTCCGGGCGGGATCAAGCGGCTGGTGGCCTACGTTGTAGGCGGCGAGCCGCCCGTGAGCACTTTCGGTAGCCAGGAGCTCGCAAAGTACGCACGGGCAGTGTTGCCTGAGTACATGGTTCCGGTCGCGTTCATCGCAGTCGACACACTGCCGATGACGGTCAACGGCAAGCTCGACGTGCGGGCGCTGCCGGCCGCGGAGACGGTACTCGGCCGGGCTACCGGTGAATCCCGTGCGCCGCGGGGCGCTGTGGAGGAGACCCTGTGCCGACTCTTCGGCGAGGTCCTCGAACTGGACGGCGATCTGGGCATCGACGACAACTTCTTCGACCTCGGCGGCCACTCGCTGCTCGCCACCCGGCTGATCAGCCGGGCCCGCGCGGAACTGGCCGCCGACCTGACGATGCGCGACCTGTTCGAGGCGCCCACGGTTGCCGAACTCGCAGAACGAATTGCGGTCCGCGACGGGTCGACGCGACCGGTGCTGGTCGCGGGGGAGCGGCCCGAACACCTGCCGCTCTCGCCGGCGCAGCAGCGGCTGTGGGTGATCCAGCAGATGGAGAAGGGCACCGCCGGCTCGTCGAATGCGTATAACTTCCCGCTGGTGCTGCGCCTGCGCGGCGACCTCGATCCGGACGCGTTCACCGAGGCCCTCGCCGACGTCGTCGCCCGCCACGAGGTGCTGCGCACGGTATTCGGTGAGCACGATGGTGAGGCGATCCAGGTGATCCTGGAGGGCGTGCGGCCCGAGGTGTCCGTCGTGGACGCCGAACCCGGCGAGGCACCGGCACTGGTGGCCGCTGCGGTGGCGCGCCCGTTCGACCTCGCCACCGAGATCCCCGTGCGCGCCACGGTGATCCGGGTGCGCGAGGGGGAGCACGTGCTCGCGCTCGTGCTGCACCACATCGCGACCGACGAGTGGTCGGACCGGCCGTTCCTGCGGGACCTGATGATCGCCTACACCGCGCGCACACAGGGTGCCGCACCCGCGTGGACGCCGTTGCCGGTGCAGTACGCGGACTTCACGCTGTGGCAGCGCGCGCTGCTCGGCGATCCGTCCGACGCGGATGCACTGATCAGCCGCCAGCTCGACTACTGGGCCGGTGTTCTCGACGGCGCGCCGGAGGAACTGGCGCTGCCCGCCGACCGCACCCGCCCCGCGCGGCCCAGCTTCGTCGGCGGCGCAATCGAACTCGACCTCGCCGCCGACACGACCGTGGCGCTGCGGGCGCTGGCCCGCGCGCACGGCGCCAGCATGTTCATGGTGCTGCACGCCGCGTCCGCGACCCTGCTGCAGCGGCTCGGTGCCGGCGACGACCTACCCCTCGGTGCGCCGGTCGCCGGTCGCGCCGAACAGGGACTCGACGAGTTGGTCGGCTTCTTCGTGAACACGGTGGTGCTCCGCACCGACGTGTCGGGCGACCCGACGTTCACGGACCTGCTGGCGCGGGTCAAGGAACTCGACCTCGCGGCGTTCTCGCACGCCGACGTGCCGTTCGAGTCCGTCGTCGAACGCGTGAACCCGGCGCGCACACTGGCCCGGAACCCGCTGTTCCAGGTGATGGTCGGCTACCACAGCCGCACTGCCGAGCCGGCGGCGTCGGCGGACCTGGCGCTCGCGCCGGTGTCGATCGAGGAGCGCACCGCGAAGTTCGACCTGGTGTTCAACTGGACGGAGTTCCTCGACGAGGACCGCGTGCAGTTGCGCCTCGAGTACAGCGCCGACCTGTTCGACCACGACACCGTCCACCGCATGGCCCGGCGCCAGGTGGCGGTCCTCGGGACCGTCGCCGCGGAGCCCGCGACGCGGGTGTCCGAGGTCGAGGTGTTCCTGGCCGGCGAACACGACGCGGTGCTGCGCGAGTTCAACGACACCGCACGCCCGGTCGAGGAGCTGACGCTGCCGCAGGCCTTCGATCGATGGGTCCGTCGGACCCCCGACGCGGTGGCCATCGCGGACCGGGACGGCGAGGCGACGTTCGCGCAGCTCGACGAGCGGTCCCGACGCATCGCGGCCGTCCTGGCCGGACGCGGTGTCGGACCCGAAAGCGTGGTGGGACTCGCGGTTCCGCGGTCGGTGGACATGGTGGCCGCGGTGCTCGGCGTGCTCCGCCTGGGTGCGGCGTACCTGCCGCTCGATCTCACGCATCCGGCCGACCGCATCACGTACATGCTCGCGGATTCCGGTGCCGACGTGCTGCTCTCGACCGCGTCGGAGTCGGCGCGCGTCACGGCCGATCTGACGCGGGTGGTGCTGGACGATCCGGCCGTGCGCGACGAACTCGCGGCTCCGATGCCGGGCGATCTGCCCGCACCGCCACCGGGCCTCGACCACGCGGCCTACGTGATCTACACGTCCGGTTCGACCGGACGACCCAAGGGCGCCGTGCTGCCGCACGAGGGCATCATGAGCCTGGTCGCGACGGCGGAGGACCGGATGAAGCTGACCACCGGGTCGGTGGTCATGCAGTTCGCTTCGGTCGGATTCGACGTGGCGGTGTTCGAGCTGTCGATGGCGCTGTGCACCGGTTCGACGCTGGTGATCATCCCGGAGGAGGCGCGCGTCGCCGGGCCGGAGCTCACCGACTTCATGCATGAGCGCGGTGTCACGCATGCAATCCTGCCGCCGTCGCTCATGGCCGCGCTGCCGCCGGTATGCCTGGTGCCCGAGGGCTGCACGGTCCTCGTCGGCACCGAAACGGTGCCGCCGGACCTGATCGGGCGGTGGGCCGAGCGGCTGAACCTGTTGGCCGCCTACGGCCTCACCGAGGCGACTGTGAACAACACGCTGTGGCAGGCGCAGCCCGGTTGGACGCAGTCGGTGCCGATCGGCATCCCCGACCCCAACGAGCAGGCCTTCGTGCTCGACGACCTGCTGCGTCCGGTGCCGCCGGGTGTCGCGGGCGAGTTGTACATCGCCGGACGCGGTCTCGCCCGCGGCTACCTCGGCCGGCAGGCGCTCACCGCGGGCCGGTTCGTCGCGAATCCGTTCGGCCCGGGCCGCATGTACCGCACCGGCGACCGGGCCCGGTGGCGCGTGGACGGGAACCTCGACTTCCTGGGGCGCGTTGACGACCAGGTGAAGATCCGTGGTTTCCGGATCGAACTCGGCGAGATCATCGCGGCGCTGGCAAGCCACCCGGCGGTCAGCCAGGCCGCGGTGGTCGCCGACCGCGACGGCGGCATCACCCGACTGGTCGGCTACGTGTCGCCCGAGTCGGTCGACGGCTCCGATGCCGTTCAGGCCGTGGACGCCGCTGAGGTTCGCGCGCACGCCGCGCAGAAGCTCCCGGACTACATGGTGCCGACGATGGTGGTCGTGCTGCCCGGCGCGCTGCCGCTCACCCCGAACGGCAAGCTCGACCGCAAGGCGCTGCCCGTGCCGGACTGGGCGACGCTCGCCGGCGACGGCAGCCCCCGCGACGACGTCGAAATCGAACTGTGCGAACTCTTCTCGCAGATCCTGCATCTCCCCGCGGTGGGCATCCACGACGGATTCTTCGACCTCGGCGGACACTCGATGGCGTCGATGAAGCTCGTCGGCCGGGTCCGGGCCGTGTTCGGGTGCGAGATCACCATCCGGGACGTCTTCGACGCGCCCACGGTGGCCGAACTGGCCGAGATCGTCCGCCGCGCCGCCACACCGGCGCGGCCGGCGCTGGTCGCGTCCGGGGCCGCCGATCCCGTGCCGCTGGCGCCGGTGCAGCGACTGCACTGGCTGCGGCACCGCGCCGCGGGCACCTCCGCGCGAGCCGATCACGCACTCGCGCTGCAACTGCGCGAGCGTATCGACGCCGAGGTGCTGGTGCGGGCGCTCGACGACGTCGTCGACCGGCACATCCCGCTGCGGACGGTGTTCGCGCCCGACGGCACCGAGGTATTCGCGTCCGACGGCCCGCGTCCGGGTGTGGACGTGATCGAGGTGGGCGACGACGACCTGCACCGCCGCGCCTACGAACTGGCACAGCTGCGGATCGACCTCACCGGGGAGGCGCCGCTGCGCGTGCACCTGGTGAGCAACGACGCCGGGCGCCAGGTGCTGCTGCTGACCATGCACTACCTCGCGGTGGACGAGTGGTCGGTGGTGGCGCTGCTCGGTGACCTGTTGTCGGCCTACGCATTGCGCGCCGGGGGAGCCGAGCCGCAGTGGGAGCCGCTCGCGGTGGAGTACCCAGACTACGTGCGCTGGCAGCACCAGTTGCTCGGTGATCCGGCCGATCCGTCGAGCCGGCACGCCGTTCAGCTGGCGTACTGGCGGAACAGGCTGTCGGGCATGCCCTTCCGGCTGCATCTCCCCGCCGCGGCGGGGGTGCGCGAGCCGCGCCGCGAGATGGTGCCGATCGAGATCGACGCCGATCTGCACGACGGCATCGACCGGCTTGCGGGCCGCACCGGAACGAGCATGTTCATGGTGCTGCAGGCGGCGTTGGCGACACTGCTGACGAGGAGCGGTGCCGGCAGCGACATCCCGATCGGCTCGCTCGTCGCGGGCCGGACCGAGGACGGTCTCGCGCCGATGATCGGGTGTTTCTTCAACGTCGTGGTGATGCGGACCGATACGAGCGGATCCCCGGAGTTCGAGGAACTGCTCGCTCGCATCCGTGTCTCGAACCTCGAGGCCTTCGACCACCAGGACGTCGGATTCGCCGATGTCGCAGCCGAACTCGATGGTGAGGCGGTCGGCGTCCGGTATCCGCAGGTGATGCTGGTCCACCACGAGCAGGCCCGTTTCGATGCGCTCGAGGGCGTTCTCGACGGCTTCCTGCCGGTGCCGGTCGGGATGCCGTCGGCGGAGTTGACTCTCAGCTTCTACGAGCCGGTGGGGCCGGGCCCGGTCCATGCGCACTTCGAGTTCTCCACCGGTGCGCTCGACCGCGACGCGGTTGTGGGCTGGGCGCGCGAGCTGTCGTCGTTGCTGGCATCGGTCGTCCACGCGGAAGGTACGGACTGAATCGAGTTGCTGTGATGAGTCACACGCGGCCGCTGATATCGGTAGCCTCCCCTAATGAGGGTAGCCTTTGCTACCTTCTGCAACGAAGGATTGCGGAGACCACCAGCGGTCGGGGCGACGAGGACGGACATGAGCGATGAGTGACAGTCAACGAGTCGGCAATGTGGAAACGCTGGACGTGGTCGGGATCGGGTTCGGTCCCTCGAACCTCGCCCTCGCGATCGCGATCGAGGAGCACAACGCGGACTGTCACCCCGATGAGCGGATCGCCGCTCGCTTCTTCGAGAAGCAGTCGGAGTTCGGTTGGCACCGGGGCATGCTCCTCGACGGCGCGACCATGCAGATCGCGTTCCCCAAGGATCTCGTCACGTTCCGCAATCCGCGCAGCGGCTACAGCTTCTTCTCGTACCTGCACGATCGGGGGCGGCTGGTCGACTTCGTGAACCACCAGACGTTCTTCCCCACGCGGGTCGAGTTCCAGGACTACCTGCAGTGGGCGGCTGCCCGCGTCGATGCCGACATCCGGTACGGCACCGCGGTCGCCGCGGTCGAAGGGATCGACGAGGAGGGAGTGGTCGACCGGTTCGCGATCTCGCTGTCCGACGGCACCGTCGTCCATGCCCGAAATGTCGTGGTGGGTGCGGGATTACGGGAGCGGATGCCGGAGTGGGCGACGGCGTCGGCGCGCTGCTTCCACAACCATCAGTTCCTCTTCCGGATCGTGGCGATGCCGGAACCGGTGCACCAGCGGTTCGTCGTCCTCGGCGCCGGTCAGAGCGCGGCCGAGGTGGTGCAGTACCTGCACAGCAACTACCCCGAGGCCGAGGTCCACAGCGTGTTCTCGCGGTTCGGGTTCAGCCCGGCCGACGACAGCCCCTATGCGAACAGGATCTTCGATCCGCACACCGTGGACGAGCTGCACGCCGCACCCACCGCCGAGCGGGAGCGCCTCCTCGAATTGCACCGCGGCACCAACTACTCGGTGGTCGACATCGAGTTGATCAACGCGCTCTACGCCACCGAGTACCAGGAGCGGGTGCAGGGGCAGCGACGACTGTTCATGCGACGCGCGTCCGAGGTCAGCGCGGTGACCGAGACCCCCGACGGCATCGAGGTGTCGGTGCGCAGCACGCTCGACGGCCTCACCGACACCCTCGTCTGCGACGCGCTGGTGCTGGCCACCGGCTTCTCGGCGACGCCACTGCACTCGCTCTTCGGAGAGTCGTTTCCCGGTGTCGCACTGGAGCGTGGCGTCGGCCGCGACTACCGTCTCGACACCGGACCGGGCGTCCGTGCCGGCGTCTACCTGCAGGGCGGAACGGAAAAAACGCACGGTTTGACCGCATCGCTTCTGTCCAACGTCGCGGTGCGCTCGGGGGAGATCCTCAATTCGATTCTCGCTCATCGAAATATCAGTGGGGGCCTTGCTAGGCTGAGCGAAGACAACCCGTACGCGACAAGCGAGGTTAGATGAGCACCAATCCGTTCGACGACGAAGACGGCCGCTTCTACGTGCTGGTCAACGACGAAGACCAGCATTCCCTGTGGCCCACGTTCTCCGAGGTCCCGCAGGGCTGGAGGATCGTTTTCGGCGAGGATTCGCGTCAGGCGTGCGTCGAATACGTCGAGAAGAACTGGACCGACATGCGGCCGAAGAGCCTGCGTGAGGCCATGGAGCAGGATCAGAAGAACGCCGAGAAGTAGTCCGCTCCATTCGGCTACGTGATGTCCCGCGTCACGGAGTCGGAGGCGGAACCGCTCATCACGACACTGCGTCGCCCGAACCTCGGGCGGCGCAGTGTCGTGTTTCGGCGCAACGTCGTATTCCGCCGCCGTGGTGGGCGACGCAGCGTCCGTGCGCCCCATTCCCCGAGTGTGACGCCCGCCGCCAGCGCGCATCCGATACCGAATGCGCCCAGCAGGGCGGTGAGGCCCACGATCACCTCGTCGTTCAACATCGCGTACAGCCCGCGATACAGAGACAGGCCGGGCAGCAGCGGCGTGATGCCGGCCACGGCGACGACGAGCGGCGGGGTCAGCGCCCGTCGTGCCATCAGGCCACCGGCGAAACCGATCACCGTCGCCGCGATCGCCGACGAGATCACCGGGCCGATCCCCATGCTCTGGGCGATCACGAAGAAGAGCAGACCGGCGGCGCCGCCCAGGCCGGCCGCCGTCAGCGCCCGTCGCTCGGCGTAACAGGCGAGCGCGTAGAACATCGACGCCAGCGCGCCCGCGATCACCTTGACCGGAAGCTGCGTGATGTCCGGCGGAGCGGCGTTGCTGATCAGCGGCAGGTCCGCACCGAGCGCGCCCGCGACCCGTAGCGACAGCGCGACGCCGGCGATGATTCCACCGGTCATCATCACGACCTCGAAGAACCGGGCGGACGCGGTGATCGGCGCACCGGTGATCGCGTCCTGCACCGAACCGACCAGCGACAGCCCCGACAGCAGCACCACGACCCCCGCCGCGATGATCAGCGACGGTCTGACCACGACGCCGAGATGATCCTGGACCGTGTACAGCGCCGTCGCCGGCGCGGCTGCGATCAGCCCGCCCATCATCTGCTGGAAGAAGTACGGCAGCCCGAACTGGTTGAGGACCCGGTTGACGCGGTCGATCACCACGGTGGTGAGGAACGCGACGACCGTGATGAACGGCCCAGCACCGAGCAGGACGGCGACCGCGGCGGCCAGGCCGGCCCAGCCGAGCGTCGCGACCCAGCGGTTGTACGGGTGCGGTGCGGAGACGATCGAGTCGAGGGCGGCGTGCGCCTGTGCCGGGGTGATCGCCTCGAGTCGGATCCTGCGGGTGAGACGGTCGGCGGCGGCGAGGCGGGTGAAGTCCATCGACCGGTAGTGCACGATGCGCATCGTGCTCGCCGGAGGGATCAGCGGCCCGCGGTGCGCGGAGACCACGATCGAGTTGTAGGTGACGTCGACGTCACACTGCGCCAACCCGTACGTCGCGGCGACGAACCGGACCTGCGTGGCCGTGTCCACCGCGGAGGTGCCCGACGCCAGCAGCAGGTCGCCGATGCGGACCGCGAGGTCGAGTACCTCGGCGACGCGTGCATCGTCGGTGAGGTCGATCGGCTGCAGCGGTGTAGGGGCCGCCGTGACCGTGTCGACCGTCGCCCGACGGTCCTTGACGAGACTTCCGACCGACGCCGCGAACCGGCGGACGTCAGATGTCGGTGACGAGATCCTTCTCGGTGAGATCGGTGGCCTCCAGTGCGGATTCGAGCGTGTCGTGCCGGAAGACGGCGGTCACCTGATCGTTCACGACGCGGAAGGCGGTGCCCACGGTCCGAGACACGTCCGGCTTGTCCGCCCGGGTGGCCTGCTCCTCGACCACGACGACGCCGTCGTGCATGAACATCCGGCCGGGGACCAGTGTAAGGCCCGACGATTCGGCCCATTCCCGCAGCGCGGTCAGGCCCTGCGCGGCGCCCTCCGAACCTCCCAGTTCGATGTCGTCGCTCGAGACGGCGAGGAGCGTGTCGATGTCGGACGAGTTGAGAGCGTCGTGCCACGCGAGAATCGTGGCGATCTCCGAGATGCGCATGCGACAACGCTAACCAAAACGGGCGGTCGAGGCACGGTTACGCGCACCACCGGTGGGTATGGATATGATGGGCGCGCTCGACTGCCTCCTTAGCTCAGTGGTAGAGCACTCGCCTTGTAAGCGAGCGGTCGTCAGTTCAATCCTGACAGGGGGCTCCACCGAGACAGCTCCTCACCAGCTAGTTGGCCGGTGAGGAGCCTTTTTCGTTGCTCACGAGTTCCCGAAATTGTCACGAGTTGTCACAAGCGACTGCAATCTCGCGCAGCGAGCTTCGTATGTGCCCGGTCCTGTAGGCCTCGCCGAGCGCCAGTCTCTTCTCGGCCTGACGCTTCAGTGCGGACTCGAGCGACTTATTCAGCGCCGGCGTGAGCGGAAGTGTGCGCCGATCTGTCGGTCTTGGGTCCTCCTCGACGACACCATCGACTTCGACCGAGTACACGAACTATGGGGTCGAGAACTCAGCGGCGAAATCGCCCGACCACAACAAGCGACCCTCCCAACGAGGAGTGATGGTCGCGGGCGACATCTCAGGCAGCGTCACGCCATATGCACTACTCACAGTCACCACACCGCCAGGAGGAATCAGTCCACTGCCCTTCCATAAATCCGGCTTGATGCCATTCACGGTGCCGGCAACGGAGATCTCCTCGGCGATAAGGCCTCGCGGACCGTAGTTCAGATACGGAGCCCACCAGTCAGCAGCATCGAACGTCTTCGTGCCAGCGTTGCGAAGCTCGAACTGGATGACAGTGATGGGGCCGTCGTGGTCGAACCGGTTAGTTGAGGTGCCCGTGGTCACGCTGCTGACCGTTGCGGTTAGACCGCCCTCGAAGGTGAGCGTTTCCCGCGGACCCGCTACCGATTGCTTTGGTGCTCGCTCAACCGTTGTCGCCGAATCGGGACTGATCCTCGTCCGAGAGCTGGCTGATGAGTTGGACCCGCCGGAATCGTCACAGGCTCCGAGGATGATGAAGAGCACAGTGATGACGCCAATCGCCGCAAAGATCGACGGCAGCACGTTGTTCTTCTTTTTGGGCGGCTGCGGTGGTGGCCACTGCTGCGGCGGGTAATAGTTCGGCGGTGGCGGCGTGTAGGTCAACGATCTTCCTTATTCCAGCTGGCGGATGCCCCATCTGTCATGCCGGTTCATATCAGACCGGTAGGTCACATTTGTCTGAAATGGCAGAGAGTGTGGCGTTCCCCGCAGCTACGCCTCGCCCGCCTAGCCCCATCGCTGAGATCGCCCGGATACTGAAACGCCAAACGCGCCGGCTTCCGGCTTGTATGGCGTGGCGGCAGGTGTTCGAACTGACGGGTTCGTAGCGTGTGTACAAATCGATGGTGCGCCGAGCTACGAACGCGCACCCAGGTTCTGTCCGAACGGCGATTCACTCGGCGCGCGGACTGCGTCGTCGGCTGGATGGCGTTTGGATGCTCCGACACAGGCGGCCACCGCACCTGCGAATGCAGGACGTGCGGCGAGATCCTGTACGTGCCAGCGCATGACGGGCCGCTCGGCTTCGAGGAGCGCTGGCGACGGATGTAGTGCAGGCTCGATCCGATTCTTTGCCAGTCGAGTTCTCGAGAGGTTCGACAGTGCAGATCGGCGACTGCGTGCATCCGCCCCGAGGGGGATCCCAGTTCACCATCGTCGCCGAGAATGACGACCGGTTCGTGATCGAAGCTGTGGAGGACGCGCTGGACCGCTACGCGTTCCCGATGAAGCCCGAGGACTTGGTCCCCGCTGAGTAACTGTCACTCCGGGTGGGAGAAGTCCGTCAGGAGACGACAGTCCCAGGAGCAGGCCGGCACCTTCAGACCCGCCGGGACGTCCTGAGCGCTGTGCGGATAACGGGTCATCTCAGCGGTGGCCCAGACGAAATAGTCGTGGAGTGTACTGCGCAAGCGCTCGTCGGCATCCAGGCCCGCGTCTTCCGGAGCGCCGTCGAAGCAGGCGATCGCGCGCCGGTTCATCTCCTCGTGTTCCCCGTTACCGCTGTGCATCCGGATCACTGAACTCCCGTCGCCCACCGATTCCGAGTAGAGCCGGGGGCCTCCCAACGACTCCGCCCAGTAGGCCGCCAGCCTGCGGGTGTGCTCGGGATGTACTCCTTTGCGGAAGGCGTGGCCGACCACCTCATCAGTCACTACGCGCCGGTGCCAGGCTTCGGCCAGGGTTAGGAACGCCTCGAATCCTCCGGTGGCCTGGTAGACGGTCTGCGCAGCGGGAACCCTAGGGTTGCCGCCAGGCCGGGGCAAGGATGTACATCCGATCAACGTACTGGTCGGAATCAGTCGGCTGAGGTTCATGTGAACCGATACGTGATGCCGCGCAAGGGCGGTCCGGGCGCGGGTCGCCGAGAAGCCTGGATGCCGCGGCCCCGCCCGGCTGCGCTGGATAGGCGAGGCCGTGGGTGCACCGACTGGGGTGGTGCGAGCGGGACACTACCGGCGAACGACGCCAATGGATCGCCCGAGCAATCGACGAAGCCCCGACCCGGATCTCTTTCCAGGTCAGGGCTTTTCACGTTTCTTTGGTAGCCCTATTGAGGTGTGGCGTGCGCAGGAGTTGGAGTTCCCCCGCGTCTTGCCTGATCAGAGTGAATATCGGGTACTTCTCGCCTGCAGGGCGGCCGAAGATCCTGGCTCGGGCACCCAACTCGGCGTGTCCGCCGATGAGCCAGGCGAAGCACCACTGCCCATTGTCGAGAGCTATGACCACCATCTGCCGCGGGCTGTGTTCCAGGCTGTGTAGGCCCTGCGATATCGGGCGGACGGCAATGACCGATCCGGCCAGCTGCTTCCCATCGATCAACCCGGATCGAACCGACCGGATCGCACCGTCTTCGGCGACGGGCTTCAGGCTGAACCACATCATCGAACGACTCCTGCATTGGGCTGCCTACTAGAGCGCGAACCCGATCCCGCTGTCGCGTGCGGCTACCTCGAATACGGGCATACCACCACGGGACCTGTGCGGCAGCGGCCGAACGCGGACGCCCGATTCCTTGCACTGCGGCCCAACGATCCGAGCAGGGCACCACACGCCATTATCGAGCGAGACGAACGTCTTGCGTTGCCGGCGGACCATCATCGGGTTTACTCCTGAGTTCGCGGGGTTTGACAACCTCAGGATCCCGCCGGGCAAGCACGTAAGCATCCGCTGAACTACCTACTTCAGTACCCATTCCGGGTGGGCTACACGGAGGTGCCAGGCACGCCGACCCATCAACGCCTCTGCCACTACAGGGAGTATCAGCGCGTTACTGCTGGTCAGAAGCGGTTCGACTTCGGGCGCAACCATCTCAGTCACGACAGGCAAATTCGGAACGGCACCGAGGAGGCTCAGCCTGACAGACGGTGCCGCTCGTCCCCCACAACTCCACCGCGCACGATGTGTTTGGCGTTGCGCAGGTCGTCGCTCACGGAGGATGCGTTATCGGTGGGCGCCAACACCGACGCTTCCCGCACCGTTGGCGAGGGTGACACTCACAGATCGTTCGACTACGGAACGCGGAAGCGGCACCGATTGAAACCCGACACGGTGCCGCCCCATTGAAGCCCGCACACGCCGCCCTGCACCGCGACGTCGCGAGCGCGGCCCAAATTCGAAAGCACCGTGCCGCGTGCGTTGTGGCTGGGCCGCAAGGGTGACGCTACTCGCGTCCAATCGTGCCTGGAATAGCGAAAGACCCCGCACCAAGGGGTAGTGCGGGGTCTTCAATGCGCTGTGGCACAGTCGCATATCGACCATATCGGGCCGTATGGATCAACGTGAAGCGGACGAACTTCCAACATGCGAAGACGGCACCACGCGCGGGGTCTAGGGCGCAGTGCCGTCTACGCCCGCAGGCTCCACCAGTAGGCAACATCGGTGTTGCCGCGGACCGCGGCCGTATGCGAATCGCAGCGGCGATGTGGCCGGGCCGCATCTCGAAGACTATGGCGGACAGCGTCAGCGCGGTTGAGAACTGAGGTAACCGTTACCTTCCCTGAACCGCGAGCGCCCCGAGGATCACTCGGGGCGCTCGGGTGGCTCGAAGGACAAGCGAGTCACGAGGCGCAACGTACGCGCGGGGTCCGACAGTCAGCTTCCCGGCCGATGCTGCCCGTACAGGCCCGAGCCGTCGCCATCGAGATCGAGATCGTTCTGCACGTCCGTCCGCGCGGCGATCTCCGCGGCCGCTGCGGAAGCTCAGTGACGACGGGCGCCGGCGATGAGGTCGGCGGCCCTGCCTTGATTCCTCATTCCTCACCGTCCAGGTCCGTACGCGTGCCTCGGCCGGGCCGGTTGGCATACCACGCGTCCATCGTCCCGGGCAGCCACCCGAAGTTGCGGCCGACCTTCGCGTCCGGCTCTGGTAGGTAGCCGCGTCTGTCATAGCTCTTGCTCGTGTCGGGCGCCCGGGCGCTTGAGCTCGTGGCGCAGGATCGCGGCGGCTGTGATCGCCCACGCGGTGCCCCACACCGCGGCGCGCTTCGGTGTGAAATCGTTCGCGAGCAGCGCGGCAGCTAGGTCGGTGAACACGATCAGGACCGCGATGGGCGGGGTCATCAGTCGCTTCATCTGGACTCCTCGGCTACACGGAGAGCGCGATCGCGATGATGACGATGGCAATCACCGCACACGTGGCCACAGTCACCAGAGCCAGGCGCACCTCGGAGGCGCTACTCCACGCCCACAGCCTCCTTGAAGACGGTCCATCGGAGCGCTTGGCTGGCGCGCTCATCGCTGGCGGTTCAGTAGGAGTTGCCGGCGTCTTGTCTGATAGCGCGGCGCGTGCGGCGGGCGGGTTCGCCGCCCTCTTGACGACGTTGTGTGCAACAGACACGCTCACAAGCCCAAGAACTGTCACCACTATGAGGCCTCCCCCAAATGCGGTCGGCGTGCTCGTGTAGCACGTTTCGCTTGCATACGTGCTCAACGGGTTTGAAGTGCAGATCTCCGGGGCGTTCGCAAACTCGAAGAGCTGGACTGCCAGCCCCAAGCCGCAGAGGAGCCATAGCCACGTGAACAGGCCTTTGAAGATCGCTTGCTGGTTGACGGTCATGTCCGAATTCAACAAATCAGAACGGTCGGATAAGTCTGATTTATGCAGGTTGAGCTCTTGGCGCTATCCACCGACTGCCGAAAGTGCCGGTTTCGCGTAAGCCCACTCGGTCCTGAGTGGATCGCGACCGCTAGTTGTACTGACCGGAGACGTTTGATCGAGTGCGTCACTCACCTTGGCCATTCACCGGTCGTGCTGTCGCTGGGGGGATGCCGATCTCGTCAATTTCGTGGCCGGTGCAGGCAATCTTGGTTGCACTGGCGTGCTCGATACGGGACACGAGGAACCACCGCATATCGCTGCGTAGCCTGCACCAGCCGATCAGGTACCAATGGCCGTTCCTGGAGGCGAACATCACCGGTTCTACGTCGCGGGCGGTCTTGTTGCCGTCACGCGAGGTGTAGCGGATACGCACCACCCGCTGCTCGGCCATCGCTTCCTCCAGCGCTGACTTGATCGTGCGCGGAGTAGGAGGCGCGTTGACCCAGACGCGACTGGCCAGCTCATCGGCCTTCGCCCGAGTCCGTGGATCAAGTACGTCCATGATCTTCCGAACGCCCGCCGAGGCGAGATCGGCGTAGGGGGCATCGGGTGCAGCAGAGACTGCCGTGAGCAGCGCCACTGCCTGCGCGGGGGTCAGGCTGACCGGTGGCAGGGTGCTTCGGGCGACTAGCCCGTAGCCGCCGCCGGGGCCCGGACGCGACCAGAGCAGCGCGCCACTGTTCTCGAGCGCGGTGAGGTCTCTCTTGACCGTCCGTACGGACACGCCGAACTCATTTGCCAGTCGCTCAGCAGTGCATCCACGCGGTCCGCTGCGTCGCAGCATCTCGGACAGGGCGTGGAGCCGTTCCGTTCTCTTCACTTCTCATCCCGGCAAAAAATCATGCCAAAATGGTGACATGCCCTTGTCCTGGAGGCTTGAGAGCATCGTGGTGTGACGACAAACGCGAGTAACCCGACCATCATCCTGATCGCCGGCCATTGGCTGGGGGCTTGGGCATGGGACGAGGTGCTGGAACACTTGACCGCTGACGGCTGGCGAACCATCCCGATGACGCTTCCCGGCCTCGATGAGCGGGACCCCGAGCGGGCGTCCAGGACGCTCGATGACCAGGCGACGGCGATCGAGCAGACTATGACCCAGGCTGAGGCCTCCGAGGCCCAGCCGGTAGTCATCGTGGCGCACAGCGGAGCCAATGCGCCGGTAAGCCTTGTGCTCGATCAGCATCCTGAACGCGTCCGCCGAGTGGTGTGGGTCGATAGTGGGCCCGTCGCGTCCGGCAGTGTCTTCGCCCCGGATGCGCCCGAGGATCTGGACGAGTTTCCCCTGCCGCCCTTCGACGCGCTCGGGCAGCAGGCCAGCCTCGAGGGCCTGAGCACTGAGGCTCTCGAGCGCTTTCGAGCCAGGGCCGTTCCGGAACCCGGTCCCGTGCTGCGCCAGCAAGTGAAGCTCACCAACGATGCGCGTCTGGCGGTCCCGACCACTCTGGTGTGCTGCTCGATCCCGAGCGCGCAGATAATGGAGTTGGCCAACGCGGGTCATCCCATGTTCGCCGAGGTGTCAAACCTCGACCATGTTGACCTCATCGACCTCCCGACCGGGCATTGGCCCATGTGGAGCCGCCCCGGCGACCTCGCCCACATCCTCGCCGCAGCAGCGACTTCCCCAGCTAACTGAACCGCAGACAGACCTGAAGAGGGCCAGCCGAAGTGGCTGGCCCTCTTCCATTCCGAAAGATCTCATGACACACCCCCATGGCGCGTTCACGCCAAGACACCGCCTCAAGGTCGCCCGTCTCGTCGTAGAGGAGGGGTGGCCGATCAGCGAGGTCACCGCCCGTTTCCAGGTGTCCTGGCCGACCGTGAAGCGCTGGGTCGATCGCTACCTCGCCGGTGAGCCGATGCACGATCGCTCCTCGCGGCCGAGAACATCGCCGAACAAGACGGGCAAGGCCGTGACGGAGCTTTGTGTGAGCCTGCGATGCGGCTGCGCGAAGGCCCGGTTCAACTCGCGAGCAGGCTGGGCGTCGCCCCGTCTACGGTGCAGCGCATCCTGTGCTCGGCGCGTCTGAATCGGCTGTCCTAGATGGACCGCGCGACCGGCGAGCCAATTCGCCGGTACGAGCACGACCACCCGGGATCGCTCGTCCATGTGGACGTGAAGAAGCTCGGGAACATCTCAGACGGCGGCGGCTGGCGCTACGTCGGCCGCCCCCAAAGCAACCGCAACCGCGCAGCCACCCCTGGCAAGCCGAAGAACAAATGGCGCAACCCGAAGCTCGGGTACGCCTTCGTGCACACAGTTCTCGATGATCACTCCCGGGTGGCATACACCGAGGTCCACGATGATGAGACAGCCGTCACCGCCGTCGCCGTTCTGCGCCGGGCAGTTGAATGGTTCGCCGACCGCGGCGTCACGATCGAGCGGGTTCTGCCGTATCGGCCACAGGCAAATGGAAAGGTGGAGCGCTTTCACCGCACTATGGCCGACGGATGGGTCTACGCCCGCTGCTACACCTCAGAACAAGAGCGGCGGGGAGCGCTTGGGGCGTGGTTGCACCAGTACAACCAGCATCGCCCGCACACGGCGTGCGGCAACCAGCCGCCGTTCTCACGATTGATCAACGTCTCCGGGCAGTACAGCTAGTGCCGATCATCCGATATGGGATCACCGCTAGCGCCGGAACCGGCGCGCGAGAGCGCGCGCACGGTCATCGCGCCGATCCTGCTTCTCCTGGCGGTCATGGCCGCCATCGATGCTGTGCATGGACTGCACGACGATTCTGCGGACAACGAAGAGTGCCGCAATCACCACAAACAGCACCGCCAGCCACATCTGCCGAGTGCTGACAGCGTCGGTGCACATGCGGAGCTCAAGCCCCGGGTCCAAGTTGCGAGTGGTAGCTGCCCCGGGGCCACAGTTGAACGGCCCGGCATGGACGTCGGCGAACAGCAGGAATACAAACACGGCGGAGACGGCGAGCGCTACCGCCAGGATCGACTTGCTGATTGTCTCGTACGCACGCTTCGACGCATTCATGACCGGGATTCAATCAGACCGATCGGTCGATTTATTCCGGGCGATGGTGTCTGCGACAGCAGCGGATAGGGCCAGACCGAGCTTCCGTCCCCTCCCTGGTTTTGCCCACGCTTTGCCCACACTTACGTTGGTCGCCTGCGGAATCCCCAGGAAGTTGTCACACGGTTGTCGCAACTTCCGCATCGCTGGGCTGTCGTTGGCTTCGCCCAGCTTCCTGAAAGACCAGGTCAGCATGTTGCGCTCCGCTGTGCTTCACCTATCTGGGCGCCTTGTAAGCGAGCGGTAGTCAGTTCAATCCTGACAGCGGGCTTCGAATAGAAGACCCTTCACCAGTGGCAATGCTGGTGAAGGGTCTTTTCGTATCATCACTCCGGTCGTGAACCGAGACCGAGAAACCTCTTGCGATCCCGTGTTCGAGGGATCCGCGGCTTCCGCGGAAAGGCGATCGCCGCCACGGCCACGCCACCCGTTGCAACGATGAGAGCCACCATGATCGCAACGGTTGTGAGCATTCCGTCTCGCCCTTCGTGAGGAGATGTCGTGCGTCGGGGCGGGTGCGCCGACCCCCGGTGTAGGGCCGGCGCACCCACGTGGCTTCACGCTGGGGGAAACGAAGCCACGAACGTCACCCAAGGGGGCGGGCGACGTGGAGACGATAGGCATAGCAATCCAGGAAAGTCACTCCTACTGACAGGTACATTCGGCGCGTCGTCGCAGGTCAGAAGGAATTTCAAACAAACACCCGACCATTTGGCCGAGCGGGCGCAACGCTCCGACTAGAAAGACGCACGACAACCGGGCATTGAGGAGGCCTAAGGAAACTGGAATTTCAGAAACGTGCCATCCCAACATGCGGGAAGGAACGGCGCGTCGGAACGCGCCCGGCACCGCTGCCCGGCGAGCTACCGGCGCCCGCCATCGCGGTCGAGGTCGAGCAGGTTCTTACCCTCGGCGCGGGCAGCAACTTGGGCGGCAGCGGCAGATGCGCGGCGACGTCGAGCGCCGAGCAGGTGGCCTCCGGCGACGAGCCCGGCGATCCCCCACGGGGCCGCATCGCTGCCTCGGTGGAATTCGATGCTTCCGAGGACGCCGAAGGTGCCCATCGCAACCAAGGTCCACGCCGTCACAGTGGTGACACCGGTCCGGCTACGTGACCGTCTGTCCTGGACGTGGGGCATCCGTGCCGCCTCCCTTTCGCAACGGAACAACATTACCGTCGCCGCCGTGACGGACGTCGTTCCACTCCTCGCCGGGGCCTGCACGGGGAAGGCCCTCGCCGGCAATACGCAGGCGAGGGCCCTTTTCACATCATTGGCATGCGCCTGGGGAAAGGCGCATTTATTTCACAGGGCGAAACCGTCCCCTGCTTTCGCGTCGGCGATGGTGAACGTCGGGTACTTCTCCCCGGCGCCGCCTTCGAGGAGCTGGACGCGGACGCCGGACCCGCCGTGGCGGCGCCCCACGATCCTGCCGAAGCACCAGTCGCCGCTGTCGAGCGCGATCAGTGTCTTGCGTCCCCGCCGCATCATGAGCCGTTCTCCTCGTGTCGATCCGAACAACTCCAGATTGCCGCGGCTGGGCACGCTTGGGCACCGTCAGAACTACCTGTTCGCCCCGGGGTCACTACCTGTTTTCGGTCGGTGCCGAGCCCTGGGCGCGGGCCCGGCACGAAACCGATCCCGGATCAGCCCGCCCGGTGCGCCCGCACGACCGTGTCGTGGATGGTCACGTCGTGGTCGCCGTGGCGGACGGTGCGCGACGACGCGGCCGCGGTGTCGACTGTCCATTCCTTCGGATCGAGCAGTGCCACAACCTCTTCCGGGGTGAAGAACAGCTCCGGCCGGGGCGGGCGCGGGATGCTGGTCTCCAGGTCCGACGGGTGGTGGCCCACGATCAGCAGCGTGCCGCCCGGGGCGACCAGGTCCGCGAGGTGCCGGAACAGCACCTCCCGCTGGCCGGACGGCAGGTGGACGTACTGCGAGGTCACCAGGTCGTACCCCATCGCGCCCGGATTCCACTCGAGCAGGTCCGCCTGCTGCCACGTGATCCGCTCCGCGATGTCGCTGCCGGCGTCGGCCGCGTGACCGGCGGCGCGCTCGATCGCGACGATGGACAGATCGATCGCGGTCACCGTCCAACCCCGTCCGGCGAGCCAGATGGCGTCGGCGCCCTCACCGCAGCCGACGTCCAGTGCGGTCGTCGTGGTGAGGTCCGAAACCTCGTTCACCAGATTGGGATTCGGGTTTCCGCTCCACAGGCGGTGGCTCGAACGGTAGCGCTCGTTCCAGAACCCCTCGTCGAACACCTCGGTCATATCGGTCATTCTCAGGCTCCCTTCTGCTGCCGTGCTCGAAGCTCGGCGACGGCACGGTTCGTGTCCTCGACGATGAGGTCGTTGTTGAGTGCGGTGGTGGCTAGGGCTGCACCCGCGGCCGCCCCCAGTACCTGTGCCTTGATGTCGGTGACGTTGCCCGCGACCCACACTCCCGGCACCTTCGTCAGTCCGGACCAGTCGGCCGGCACGAACTGTCCGCCGGACATAGGTTCGATTTCGGTCTCGAGGCCCAGCGAGGCCAGCGCGTCGACGCGGGCCACGAAGCGGGGCGCCACCACCAGCGCGGCGCGCTCCACGACCGTGCCGTCCGCGAGCCGAACACCGGTGAGGCGGTCGTCGTCGATCACCAGCGAGTCCACGACGCCCTCGACGACGGGGACACCGCGTGCCTCGAGCTGTTCGAGCTGCTCGGCGGTCGGCTCGGGGCCGGTGTGCCGGAACAGGACGACGTCGTCGGTCCACTGCCGGAACATCAGCGCCTGGTGCACGGACATCGGTCCGGTGGCGAGCACGCCGACCGGTTGGTCGGCGATCTCCCAGCCGTGGCAGTACGGGCAGTGCAGCACGTCGCGTCCCCAGCGTTCCCGAACCCCCGGAACGTCCGGCAGTTCGTCGACCAGGCCGGTGGTGACGAGCAGGCGCCGGGCACGCACCACCCGGTCGCCGGTGATCGTCACCGTGAATCCGTCCTCGACCCGGCGGGCGTCGGCGACCGTGCCCTCGACGATCCGGCCGCCGTAGCGGCGCACCTCGTTGCGCCCGATGCCCGTCAGCTCGGTGGGCGGGACGCCGTCACGGGACAGGAACCCGTGCACCCCGGCGGCCGGGGCGTTGCGCGGGTCACCCGCGTCGATCACCAGCACGCTGCGGCGCGCGCGGGCCAGCATCAGCGCGCCCTCCAGCCCGGCGGCCCCGCCGCCGATCACCACCACGTCGTACTCGTCGGACATCCGATCGCTCACTTCGTCCTCCCTGCTCTCGTCCAGGCCACCACCATGCCGACCTTCGACCAAAACTGGCAAGCAGATTTGCCGAAGTGGCAATCTGTAGGCATGGCAGACGAGATGGATCGGATCCTCGACGCCGTCGGTCCCCGGCTGCGGACCCTCCGGCAGTTGCGGGGAGTGACGCTGGCAGAGCTGTCCACGGACACCGGGATCTCGGTCAGCACGCTCTCGCGGCTCGAATCGGGGCAGCGAAAGCCGAATCTGGAACTGTTGTTGCCCCTGGCCAAGGCGTACGGGGTGCCGCTCGACGAACTGGTCGGGGCGCCGCCGACGGGGGATCCGCGGATCCACATGCGGCCGATCCGGCGAGGCGACCTGACGATCGTGCCGCTGACGCGCCGGCCCGGGGGCATCCAGGCGTACAAGCACGTGATTCCGGGTGGCGTGGAAACCCGGGAACCCGACCCGCGTGTGCACGACGGCTACGAGTGGCTGTACGTGCTCAACGGGCGCCTGCGGTTGGTGCTCGGCGACCAGGACCTGGTGCTGCTACCGGGCGAGGCCGCCGAGTTCGACACCCGCGTCCCGCACTGGTTCGGTGCCGCCGGCGCGGAACCGGTCGAGTTCCTCGGATTGTTCGGCCGCCAGGGCGAGCGCGCACACATCCGAGCACGTCCGGCGGGGGACGAAACGGGCGAGTGAATCGAAAAGAAGGGGAGGTGCCGGCCCTACTTGTCCTGGGGGGCGGCGGGTGCGTCTCCGAACATTGCCGCGATGCGGGACTTGATCTCCTCGGTGGTGATCGATCCGGTGCGGACGCCGCTCGCGGTGGTCTGACGGGGGTTCGAGATGGGGCTCATTCGACTTCTTCCGTGCCTTCCAGGTACGTCGGCTGCCGTCCGGCGTCGTCGACACCGGTGTAACCGGCGGCGCGGCATCCGGGACGGAGCAATCGCGCCAAGGGCCAGGCTAGCGACGCGAAGGACTCGAGGACGTTTCTCGAGGAAGTGGTTACACAACCGGAATCTAAGCACCCGAATAATGGTGCAATCGTTACGATTTCCCGGTCCGATCGGGACCGAGGTCCCTAGTCTCGGGTGATGCCGGTCATCACTGTGCCCGCTCCCGACGGTCCGATCGACGCGGTCCTCGACACCCCGGACGACACAGGAACGGGCCCGTGGCCGGGTGTGGTCGTGGTGCACGACGCGCTCGGCGTCGGCCGCGACATCCGCGACATCACCGCGCGCGTCGCGTCGAACGGGTACCTGGCGCTCACGCCCGATCTGTACGCGCGTGGCGGGCGCACCCGCTGCGTCGTGCGGGTCTTTCGCGAACTGATCGGTGGGCACGGCCGAGCGGTGGACGATCTGCTCGCCGCCCGCGATCTGCTCGCCGCGCGCCCCGACTGCACCGGTCGTGTCGGAGTGGTCGGTTTCTGCATGGGCGGCGGGTTCGCGCTGGTCCTCGCGCCCAAAGGGTTTGCGGCAGCGGCGCCGTTCTACGGTGCGCTGCCGCGCCACGTCGACGACGCACTGCGCGGCGCGTGTCCGATCGTCGGCAGCTACGGGTCACGGGATCCGATGCTGTGGAACGCCGGCCGACGGTTGGACGCCGCGCTGAGCCGGATCGGTGTCGAGCGCGACGTCCGAACGTATCCCGGTGTGGGACACAGCTTTGCGAACCGACTGGTCACCGGCGGGGCGTCGGGCGCCCTGCTGCGGATCGCCGGCATGGGCTTCGACCACGAGACTGCGGAGGACGCGTGGCGTCGGGTGTTCGCGTTCTTCGACGCGCACCTGTCAGGTGGGGCCGAGGGTTAGATCGCCGCCGCGGCCGCCCTTGAGCCAGCGTCCGGGGAGGCGTCCGGCCAGGTCGCCGAGCGGTCCGACGGCCGCGCTGAGGATGCCGACGGTCTCCTGTAGCAGGTCGATGCTCGCGCTCATCCGCTGCAGGTTCGGCGCCAGCGCCGTCAGCGTCTCGGACAGCGCGACGATCTGATCGAGCGGGCCCCCCTGGGCGATGAGTCGCTCGAATGCGCCGTCCTCCGCGAGCAGTGTCTCGAGGATTCCGTTCTCGGCGAGCGCCTTGTCGACGATGCCGTCCTTCTTGGTCAGCCGCTCCACGGCGCCGTCCGCGGCGGTGAGCCGCTCGAGCGGTCCGTCCTCGGCGGTGAGGCGATCGAGCAGGCCGCCCGGCGCGAGCAGTCGCTCGAGGGGGCCGTCCTCCGACAGGATCCGGTCCAGTGGTCCGTTTTCGGCCAGCACCCTGTCGAGAGGGCCACCCGGCGACAGCACCCGCTCGAGTGGTCCACCGGGCTCGAACAGGCGCTCGAGGGTGCCGCCGTCGGAGGTGAGGCGGTCCACGACGCCGCCCGGCGCCAGCAGTCGGTCGAGCGGGCCGCCGGGGCGCAGCGCCTGACCGAGCGGGCGGTCGTCGGACGCGAGCGCCGCGAGCTGCTGCACCAACTGCAGCGGTCCGCGCGGGTTGGCGAGAGTCGCGGCGCTCACGCCGGTCATCGTCGGGCTGGTCAGCGCCATGCGCGTCGTCGCCAACGCCGTCGCGGTGAGCTCGAGCGCCGAATCCGCGATGGTGAGCCCCGCCCGGAGCGGAAACGTGAAGGCTGACACCAGGTTCATTCGTTTACTGTAACCTCCGCCACACAGCCAAACGCGCCGTTCGGTTCGTGGCGTGGACGTCAGTGGAGGGCCCTGAGGCCGATGACGCAGCCGACGATGCCGAGGATCAACAGGATCTTCACGATCGACGCGCTCTCGGTGCCGGTGATCATCGCGTACCCGACCGTCAGTGCCGCGCCGATGCCGACCCACACCGCGTACGACGTGCCGATCGGTAGCGTGCGCATCGCATAGGCGAGTCCGGCCATGCTGAGCACGATGCCGATGCCGAAGATGATCGACGGTCCGAGGCGGGTGAAGCCCTCCGACTTACCGAGGGCGGTGGCCCACACCGCCTCCAGGACGCCGGAGATCACGAGCACTATCCAAGCCATGGTGTTTCAACTCTCCAAACACCGTCTTGTCGCTGGCCGGGTACGGTGTGCTCGTCCGGATGTCTATCGACTGGTACCAGGGTACCGAATTCGGTGCGGTCAGGACGCGGGGTGCGGGCGGGTGGCGGCCAGCACGATTCCGACGACCTGCTCCAATTCTTCGGCGGACGATCGGCGACCGAGCATCATCGGCGCCATGAACAGGGGCGCGGTCAGGGCGTTCACCATAGCCTCCGGTGTGTGGTCCGCGTTGGCATCGCCACGGTCGATCGCGTGCTGCGCCATCTGCTGCCACGCGTCGATCACGGGGCGGTACTGCCCGAGCACGAGTTTGTTGAAATCGGGGTAGCGGTGGCTCGCCATGAGGGCCGCCGAGGCGACTTCGACTGGGCTGGAGGCGTATTCGGCGATCTGTTCGGCGAAAGCGCGGACGTCGGATTCCCACGAACCCGTGTCCGGCGGGGTGACCTGGCGAAAGTGCATCGACAGCGCCTCGACGAGTAGGTCGGTGTGGGTGGGCCACCACCGGTAGATCGTCTTGCGGCTGACGCCGGCGCGAGTGGCGACCTCGACGGTGGTGAAGTCGAGGCGACCTTCGGCGAGGAATCCCAGACACGCCTCGCCGACGGCGACGCGAACCTTCTCGCTCCGACCCCCGGTCCGAACCCGCTCGGGCTTGTCGCTCAACGCCATCTCCTCCTCCGCAACCAAACCTTAACGACACATGCTGTTGACTTAGAGGCGTCGGCGTTGGATGATTTCCGTCACACGCTGCCGAACGCACCGCTCCAGCCTGTCAGAGCCTGGCGGTCGCGTGGCATCGCGCTCGAGCCTTCCGGGTGCCGAACTCTGTCCCGGGTCAGTCGATGAGGAGAATTCATGCAGGACGAAGGTCGTTTCGACGTCATCGTCGTCGGGGCGGGGCCCATCGGTGCCGCCACCGCCCGGCATCTGAGTGAACGCGGCGCCTCGGTGCTGGTCGTCGGACCGGACGAGCCCTCGGGGTTCGCGGACCACGACGGAGTGTGGGCCGGCTACTACGACCAGGGGCGGCTGGCGCACGTCCTCGAGGTTCCGCTGATGACCTCGATGCTGGCGATGAGGTCGATTCGGCGCTTCCCTGACCTGCAGGAACGTACCGGTGTGGAGTTCGCGATTCCGCGGCAATCGCTCACGGTCATGCCCGACGACTCCGAGGGCGGCGGGCTCGCCGACTGGTTCAACCGGGCGCTGCTCGCCGGCAACGCCGCCGATCTCAACGTCGCGGTCGAGCAATTCAGTGCCGAAGAGCTGCGGCGGGAGTATCCCGACCTGGGGTTCGCGCCCGGTCACGTCGGCATCGTGCAGCGGGACGCCTTCATCGTGAATCCGCGCGGGCTGGTGCAGGCCGAGCTGGCCGCCGCCGTCGCGCAGGGCGCCGTGCTGGTCCGCGACGTGGTCGACAGCGTGGAACGGTCCCCTCAGGGGGTCCGAGTCGCCTCCCGCGGGGGCGAAACCTGGCGTGCCGGAAAGGTTGTCGTCGCGACGGGCGCCGCGACCAATGTCGGCGGTCTCCTCTCGAGGCCGCTGGACATGCGCACCTACGGCGCGACGGTCGTCCTCGTCGAGGTCCCGGACCCGTCCGAGTTCGACATTCCGGCCATGATGTACATGAAGGCCTCCGGCGAGGAAGTGACCTTCGGCGGGATCGTCATGTCGCCGCTGCAGTACCCCGACGGCCGGTGGTATCTGAAGTGTTCCGGCCGAAGCCTTCTCGACAACCCGCTGGATTCCGCGGAGGCGATCGCGCGTTGGGTTCGCACGGGAGGCCGGCAGGAGGACATCCGCGAATCGCTCGACCTACTGGCCGAACTCCTTCCCGGAAAGACCCTCGGTCCCGCGCACACCCGCCCCTGCATGGTGTGCGAGACCCCGACGGCGTTGCCCTACATCGATTGGGCGGACGAGCACACGATCGTGGCGGTCGAGGGTGAGCGCGGCGCGATGGCGGCCGACGAAATCGGCAGGCTCGCTGCGGGACTCGTGATCGACGGGGTGTGGACCGACGGGATCCCGCACGCGGCCTTCCAAGCGCGCTGGGCGGAAACGGAAGTCTCGCCCCCGCTGCACTCTGTCGCGACCGCCTGACCTCCGCGTGAACGTCCCACGAGTAGAAACGGATCACCCGATGTTGTGTTCGAACGGCGTCGTCGTCCCCGCAGAGTTGGACCATGTCTACCGGCATTGGCATATCGCTCCCGCCGTTCGGGCAGGGAACTTCATCATCTGCTCCGGTGTGCTCGGCCAGCATCCCGACGGCACCGTTCCGGACGATCCGGCGACACAGTTCACCCTCGCGTTCGAGAACCTCGAGCGCGTCGTCATGGCTGCCGGGGCCGTGCTGGCCCATGTCGTCGAACTGGTCACCTTCCACACGGATCTCGAGGGCGATCTCGGCGCCTTCACGACGGTCAAGGAACGATTCATCCGCGCGCCCTACCCGGCGTGGACCGCGGTGGGAGTGGCCCATCTCGGCGCCGGATCGGCGGTGACGCCGCGCGTCGAGATGAAGGCAACCGCTTATCTCACCGACGCCTCCTGATCCCCGAGCTTCTCGCGCCCCGACAACGCTCCACCATCCCTCTGCGCCCGCGCGCGCCCGTGCGCGGAAAGGGAACGGCGCTGTCCGCCCGTGTGCGGCAGTGCGAATCCAGCGCGCCATTCATGCCTTCGCGATCGGAGCTACACGCGCCGATCGACTTCTGATCGGCAGCACTACCGCTCTGCCCCGCTCGCTCATGCCTCCCCGCACGAGCGATGCCGCATCGATCCCTCGTACAGGTTCCCGACCTGAAAGGCCCCGCATATGGATCTCGCGTCCAACGGTGGCGACACTCTCGTCGCCACGGGAGACCCCGTAGCTTCCGGAACCGGAAGCTGGACACCACGACTGGTGCTCTCGTTCGTCTCCATGGTGCTCGTGCTGGAGATGCTCGCCTGTAGCTATCTGATGATTTCTGTTGCACTGCCGCAGATTTCGTCACACTTTCACACCACACATGGCGTCTGGATGCTCGCGGCGTTCCTGCTGATCGGTGCCGTCGCCTCGCCCCTCCTCGGAAAGCTGGCCGACACGCACGGCAAGCGGAAGATGCTGCTCGCGTGCGTCGTGCTCTCGGCGGTCGGCGCGCTGATCGCGGCCATCGCCCCGACATTTCCGATCCTGTGCTGGGCTGGGCGCTGACCGGGCTCCTCAGCCCCTGCCTGTTCCTGGTGTACGCATTGATCCGCGACGTGTACCCGCCCCGAACGGTGACGATGGCGGTGAGCATCTCCACCACCGGCATGGGCCTGATCGCCGTGCCGTCCCCCTTCTTCACCGGTTGGATCGTCGACAATTTCGGGTTCCGTGGAATCTTCTGGTTCTTCGTCTTCGGCCTGTCGCTGCTGGCCGTGATCATCCGCGTCACCACGGCGGAGTCCCCGATCCGGCTACCGGCGCGGATCGACCTCGTCGGCGCAGCCCTCCTCGGGATCGGGCTCGCCGGGCTGTTGCTCGGCATCAGCTTCGGACCGGACTGGGGATGGGCCGAACCGTCGACGGTGGCCTGTCTGGCCGGCGGGCTGCTGTTCATGCTCGCCTGGTTCGTGTCCGCCCGTATGCTGCGGGATCCCATCATCGACCTCTCGATCCTGTCGCAGCGTCCCGTCGCGCTGACGTCGGTGAGTTCGGGTCTGTGCTGGGCCGCGATCGCCGCGTTCGTCATGTTGCTGCCGATGATGGTCATGACGCCAGGCGATCTCGGTCTCGGATACGGATTCGGGGCCGACGCGGGCGAGTACGCCTGGTTCCACGCGCCCGATGGGGCGATGACCCTGGTGGGCGGATTCATCGTCGGCGCCTTGTGCCCGCGCGTCCGGCCGAAGCTGATGATGGTCACCGGCCTCTCCATCGTCGCAGTCGGGAGCCTGCTCCTCGCGATGACGCACGACTCCAGGGCGGTCGTCATCCTGCTTGCCGCGGTTGTGGGCCTGGGCGGGGGAATTGGCTACGCCGCCACGCCGAACCTGCTTATCGAGGCCGTCCCACCGCAGCTCCTGGCCACAGCGGGCGCCATCTCGTCCACCGCAGGCAACGTGCTTCCCGCAATCCTGCCGGTCCTCGTCTTCGCGATGTTGAACTCACACATCGCGTTTGTCGCCGAAGGCAGCGCGCTGTACTCGAACGCCGGTATCTCTATCGGCTTCGCGATGGTCGCCGGTGCGGCGCTGCTCGGCGCGCTGGCCGCGATCGCAATTCCCCGGTCGATCCGGCAGGCAGACGTGCCGTCTGCGGCCGTGGCCGACTGACCGATTCGTGTGCTCGTCCGTGCGCGCCGCGCGCGGCGAGACACGCTCGCCGTCGACCGACGGGAGCAAACCACTCTGCACCGACGAATGTGCAGACGAACAGGAGGAAGACAATGGGCTTGACAGCTTCGGATCTGCAGTTGATGGGCAACATCGCCACGGTCGTCGGCGCGGCCGCCGGCATCCTGGGCGGAATCGGTGCAGCGGTCGGTCTCGCCGCGTTCTTCGGTGGCGGCGCCATGCTCAGCTGACCATGTCGCGCACGTAGCGCGCCCGGAGGTGCTCTGCCGGTGGACGGGGTCGGCGGAGCACCCCCGTGGCGTCGTGGCATTCACAGGAACTTCCCAGCGAACGCCCAGGAGGGATATAGCTCGGTGGGAGAATCTGGTGGTGTGAACGAAACGCCGCAGGTCCGGGTGCTGATCGTCGACGACGAGCCGACGCTCGTCGAACTGCTGTCGGTCAGTCTCCGGTTCCAAGGATTCGAGGTGGAGACCGCGACGAACGGCGCTGAGGGGCTGGACCGCGCGCGAACCTTCCGGCCCGACGCGCTCATCCTCGACGTCATGATGCCGGGCATGGACGGGTTCGGGATGTTGCGGCGTCTGCGCGCCGACGGAATCGATGCGCCGGTCCTGTTCCTCACGGCTCGGGATGCGCTGGAGGACAAGGTGACCGGCCTGACGATCGGCGCCGACGACTATGTCACCAAGCCGTTCAGTCTCGAGGAGGTGGTCGCGCGGCTGCGGGTGATCCTGCGTCGAGCCGGCCGCGGCAACCAGGACAAGCAGTCGCCGCGTATCAGCTTCGCGGACATCGAACTCGACGACGACACCCGTGAGGTGTGGAAGGCCGGCGATCTGGTCTCGTTGTCGCCCACCGAGTTCACGCTGCTGCGGTACTTCATGGTCAATGCCGGCACCGTGCTCAGCAAGCCGCGAATCCTCGACCACGTGTGGAACTACGACTTCGGCGGTGAGGTCGGCGTGGTCGAGTCGTACGTCTCCTATCTGCGCCGCAAGATCGACACCACCGAGCCGCGTCTGATCCACACCCTGCGGGGTGTGGGCTACGTGATGCGCGAACCGCGGTAGGTGTCCATGCGTCGACTGCGTGCGTTGCCGCTGCGGATCACACTGGTCGCGGCGCTGCTCGTGCTCGCTGCGGCAGGTCTGCTCGCGTCCGGAGTCGCGGTGACCTCCGCGATGGAGCACTCGCTGCTGGACCGGACCGACCGGCAGTTGTTCGATGCCGCTCACGGGTGGGCGAAGCCGCGGGATCCGCACGTCGGGCCGCCGTTGGCCGAGCCCGGCCCCAATCGGCCGCCCAGCCCGTTCTTCGTCCGGACCACCGAACCCGACGGCTCGGTGCGGATGGAGGTCAACGACGAAAGTACCAATGCGGTACCGGAACTCGTCAGCGATCCTGGTCCGGTGACCGTCGGATCGGCCCGCGGTGGCGACATCAGGTGGCGCGAGATGACGGTGTCCAGCCCAGCCGGCACGACGACCGTGGCGATGAAACTCACCGACATCGACGAGACGGTGGACCGACTGGTGGTACTGCAGGTCGGGATCGGCGCGGTGGTCCTCGTCGTTCTCGGAATCGCGGCCACCTTCGTGGTGCGGCGCAGCCTGCGTCCGTTGCGCGAGGTCGAGGAGACCGCCGCGCGCATCGCCGCCGGTGATCTGCACCGACGCGTGCCCGAGTGGGACCAGCGGACGGAGGTCGGCAGGCTGTCGTCGGCACTGAACGGGATGCTCGCGCAGATCCAGTCGGCCTTCTCGTCCACAGCCGCGTCGGAGGAATCGGCCCGGCGGTCGGAGGAACGGATGCGCCGCTTCGTCGCCGATGCCAGTCACGAGCTCCGCACCCCGCTTGCGGCGATTCGAGGGTTCGCCGAGCTGTACCGGCAGGGGGCCGCGACGGACACCGGAATGGTGATGAGTCGCATCGAGGACCAGGCCACGCGCATGGGGTTGCTGGTCGAGGACCTGCTGATGCTCGCGCGGATGGACGCGCAGCGGCCGTTCGAACGGCACCCCGTCGACCTGCTCGGTGTCGCTGCCGATGCCGTCCACGACGCACGGGCGATCGCCCCACACCGGCGGATCAGTCTGGAGTTTCTGCCCGACTCAGGTCCGGCCGAGGTGATGGGCGATGTCGCGCGGCTGCGGCAGGTGGCGGGCAATCTGGTCAACAATGCCCTCCAGCACACCCCCGATGCTGCGAAGGTGACGGTGCGCGTGGGCACGTCGGGCGACGACGCGATCCTCGAGGTGGCCGACGCCGGGCCGGGGCTGAGTGAGGAGGACACGACGCGTGTCTTCGAACGGTTCTACCGTGCCGACGAATCCCGGACGAGGGCGAGCGGCGGGAGTGGACTGGGTCTGTCGATCGTCGCGGCCATCGTCAAGGCGCACGGCGGCGCCGTCACCGTCGACAGCGCACCCGGGAAGGGAGCAACCTTCCGGGTGCTGCTGCCGCGCGGATGAGTCGGGTCAGGCGGGGACGAACTCGTCGTGGCCCAGTTCGCGGAGCGCCGCCTTGATCTTCGCCGCGGCCTCGTCCATGGACTCCGCCGACGGGTTCGGGTCGGCGCCGCTGATGTCGAAGTTGCCCATCGTGTAGGCGGGAAACACGTGCATGTGCAGGTGGGGCACCTCGAGACCGGCGATCAGGAACCCGGCGCGCGGCGCGTCGAACGCCTGCCGGACGGCCTGGGCGATCTTGCGGGAGACCGCGATGCACTTGTCGAACAGTGCACTGTCGACGTCCTGCCACTGGTCGACCTCCTTGCGGGGGACGACGAGCGTGTGACCCTGGGTCACCGGGGCGATGGTGAGGAACGCGACGACGTCCTCGTCCTCCCACACGAAACGTCCGGGCAGGTCTCCGGCGATGATGGCGCTGAACACTGAAGGCATACCGCGAGGATAGGTGGCGCCGGCTGCGGCTGGTACTCCACCCGAGGTGGCGCGGCGCGGAAGCATCGTGACCGTGGAATTCCCGGAACGCGGCGCGAGATCACGGGCGGTGGTCCACACTGATCTGACGATTGCCACATTCGGTCGGGGGACCGTTGCTCGTGTACTCGAGGGGGAGTTGTATGTCCGCGTTCTCGTTACCCCGCCGGATCCTTTTCTCGTCCGTCCTGGCCGCCGCGGCCGTGGGACTGGCGATACCGGGCCAGGCCGCCGCCGAATCCTCGGCCGACCTCGTCGACGCGCTGTCGCCGACGACCCTGGTCAACGGCGTGCTCTCCGTGGTCGGCGGATGCCAGAGCCCGAACCGGGACCAGATCACGACCTGCACGCGGGCCGAGACCCTGACCACCCAGGTTCCGGTGATGTTGGCCCTCAACCCCTTCACCACCAACATCGTCGTGCTCGGTGCCGGCCTGTACCCGGACGGGACCATGCGGCCGCTTCTCGTCTCGCGGCTGCAAGCGGCTCTCCAACTGGCACAGCGCTTTCCGGTCTCCCCGATCATCGTCAGCGGCGGCGTCCCGCAGTCCGGGGTGACGGAGGCGCAGGCGATGCGGGAGTGGCTCGTCGCGAACGGGATCCCACCGATTCGTATCACGGAGGAGAACACGTCGCGGTCGACGGTCGAGAACGCCCACAACACCGACGCGATCCTCGCGCAGCGCGGTGCGGCCGGCGCGGTCGTGGTCACCAGCCCCGACCACCTCCAGCGCGCGATGATCGACTTCCGGGTCGCGGTCGGCGGTCGGATCCCGATCGCCGGTGTCGTCGCGCCGTTCTGACCGCGAAACCGTTCGGATCCAACACTTTCCCCCGTAACCGGACATTTCCGGTGACGGGTGGTCACTCTGACAGGAACCTCACAGCCGGGCTGCAGCCGGTTCGAAGCCGCGCGCCACACGCTGGGGTACATGACGACCGGACCCCAGCCCTCGGTTGACGCTCTGCGGCACGAGACGGTGACCGCTACCCCGGCCCTCGACATCGTCGTGCCCGTGTACAACGAGCAGGCTGCACTCGAGGGATGCGTGCGACGCCTGCGGACCTATCTGTCCGAAGAGGTGCCCTACACCGCGCAGATCACGATCGCGGACAACGCCAGTACCGATCGCACGCTCGACGTCGCGCGGGCGCTCGCCGACGAGTTCGACGACGTCCGCGTGCTTCACCTCGACCAGAAGGGGCGGGGCCGGGCCCTGCGCACCGCCTGGAGTCGCTCGGACGCGCGGGTGCTCGTCTACATGGACGTCGACCTGTCCACGGGACTCGAGGCGCTGATGCCGCTCGTCGCTCCGCTGCTGTCGGGGCATTCGGACATCGCGATCGGGTCGCGGCTGGCTCGCTCGTCCCGTGTGGTGCGGGGACCGAAACGTGAATTCATCTCGCGCAGTTACAACCTGATCCTGCGGGGCGCGCTGCACGCGCACTTCTCCGACGCCCAGTGCGGTTTCAAGGCCGTGCGCGCCGACGTGGCTCGGGCGCTGCTGCCGCTGGTCGAGGACGGCGGGTGGTTCTTCGACACCGAACTGCTGGTGCTCGCCGAACGCGCCGGAATGCGCATCCACGAGGTACCCGTCGACTGGGTCGACGATCCGGACAGCCGGGTCGACATCGTCGCGACCGCCCTCGCCGACCTCCAGGGGGTGGCGCGAGTGGGACGGGCGCTCGCGACCGGTGCGCTGCCGCTCGCGGCGCTGCGGGAGAGTCTCGGCCGGGGCGCGCTGGTCCCCGGGGCGACGCCCGCGATGCTGGGGCAGTTGGTGCGGTTCGCCGTCGTCGGCGTCGCCAGCACCGTCGCGTACGCGCTGCTGTACCTCGCCCTGCAGGGTCCCCTGGGTGCGCAGTGGGCCAACGCCGTCGCGCTGCTGGTCACCGCGGTCGCCAACACCGCGGCCAACCGCGCGTTCACGTTCGGGGTCCGCGGGCGCCGGGACGCGGCCCGGCACCAACTGCAGGGGCTGTTGGTCTTCGGGATCGGGCTCGCCCTCACGAGCGGGTCGCTCGCGGCGCTGCACCGCTTCGCGCCGGGCGTCTCCCCGCATCTCGAACTCGCCGTCCTGGTGATAGCGAATCTTGTTGCCACACTGACCCGTTTCATCGGTCTGCGCTGGGTGTTCCGGCGCGGTGCCACGGAAGGAGCTGCCCGGTGAGCCTCACCATCGATCGCCACGTGGAGGCGCCCCCACCGGCTGCCACCCCATCCCGGAAGCGCGAGTACTGGGCGCTCGCGGCGCTGCTCGTCGGGACCGCCGTCGCGTACCTGTGGAACCTCGGCGCGTCCGGCTGGGCCAACGCCTTCTATTCGGCTGCGGTGCAGGCAGGTTCGGTGTCGTGGAAGGCGTTCTTCTTCGGCTCGTCCGACGCGGCCAACTCGATCACCGTCGACAAGCCGCCGGCGTCGCTGTGGGTGATGGCGTTGTCGGTGCGGGTGTTCGGGCTGAACTCGTGGAGCATCCTGATCCCGCAGGTGCTGATCGGCGTGGCGGCCGTCGCGTTGCTGTGGGCGACGGTGCGGCGGTACTTCGGCCCAGCGGCCGGTCTGCTCGCGGGTCTGGTCCTGGCGTTGACCCCCGTCGCGGCGCTGATGTTCCGATTCAACAATCCGGACGCGCTGTTGGTGCTGCTGATGATCGCCGCGGTGTGGGCGACGCTGCGCGGCGTCGAGGACGGCCGCACCCGGTGGATGGTGCTGACCGGCGTCTTCGTGGGCTTCGGCTTCCTCACCAAACAGTTGCAGGTGATGCTGGTGGTTCCGCCGGTGGCGCTGACGTACCTGCTCGTCGGGCCGCCGAAGCTCGGCAAGCGGATCGTCCAGCTGTTCGCCGCGCTCGCTGCGCTCATCGTCTCCGCCGGCTGGTGGCTGCTCACGGTCGAGCTGTGGCCCGCCGAATCGCGGCCGTGGATCGGCGGATCGCAGAACAACTCGATCCTCGAACTGACATTGGGCTACAACGGGTTCGGCCGACTCAGCGGCAACGAGCGCGGCAGCGTCGTCCCGGGCGGGGGAGGGGCGCGGGGTGGATTCCCGGGCGCCGACGCCATGCCCGGTGGCGCCGCCGGTGGCGCTCCCGACGGCTTCCCCGGCGCCGGCGGCCCCGGCGGGGGCATGTGGGGCAGCACCGGCATCACCCGGCTGTTCGAACCGGCCCAGGGCGGTCAGATCGCGTGGTTGCTGCCGGCCGCCCTGATCCTGGCGGTCGCCGGGATCGTGCTGTGCGGGCGTGCCGCCCGGACCGATCTGCGCCGCGCGTCGTTCGTGGTGTGGGGGCTGTGGCTGCTCGTGACCGGCCTGGTGTTCAGCTTCATGGCGGGAATCTTCCACGCCTACTACACGGTGGCGTTGGCGCCCGCAGTTGCTGCGCTCGTCGGCGCCGGCGCGGTGACCCTGTGGCGCCACCGCGAACTGCTGGGCGTCCGGATCGTTGCGGCCGTGACGATCGCCGCGACGGCACTGACGGCCTGGATGTTGTTGGGCCGCAGCCCCGATTTCGTGCCGTGGCTCCGCTGGGCGGTCGTCGTGGTGGGCGCACTCGCGGCGGTCGCGATGTTCGCATCGACCTCGCTGGGGCGGCGCGGCGCCGTGCCGCTGATCGTGGCGGTGCTGTTCACCGCGCTCGCCGGTCCCACGGCGTACGCCGCCGACACCATCGCGACGGGGCACACCGGTTCGATGCCGTCGGCGGGCCCGCGAGTGGAAGGCGAGATGGGGCGCGGCGGGCCGGGCGGCATGCACGGCCAGTGGGCACCCGGCGACGGGATGCCACAGCCGGGCGGTGCGATGCCGGGCGACGGTGGCACCGCGTCCGGCGGCATGCCGGCGCAGGACGGCCGCGGCGGCCGAACGGGTGCGGCACAGGCCCCGGGTGCGCAGGGCTCCGGCAACCCCGGCAACCAGCCGGGCAGGTTCGGCGGCGCGGCAGACGGCCCCGGTGGTGGCGCCGGCGGCGGGTTGCTGTCCGCCAGCACTCCCGGTGACGAACTGACGGCTCTGCTGCGCACCCGTGCCGACGACTTCACGTGGGCGGCCGCCGCGATCGGCTCGAACACCGCGTCCGGCTATCAGCTCGCGACCGAACGTCCGGTGATGCCGATCGGCGGATTCAACGGCAGCGACCCGTCGCCGACGCTCGAGCAGTTCCAGCAGTACGTCGCAGGCGGGCAGATCCACTACTTCATCGCCGGCGGCATGGGCGGTGGTCGCGGAGGCGAGGGCACCGCGTCGCAGATCTCCGAGTGGGTGCAGGCGAACTTCACCTCCACCACCGTCGACGGGATCACGATCTACGACCTCACCGCCCAGCACTGACCGTGTCGGGGCCGATGCGTCGGCCCCGACACCGGTCTACGGCGGAGACGTGGGCGGGGATCTCCCTCGTGACGCTGTTCGCTCACGACAGCCGACGCCAGGGAAGAAGGCCCGGGGACATCGGTGAACGGTGGGGCGACGGTGTCGGAGGCGGTGGTCGAGGACGCTGACACCGGGCCGTAGGCTGACACCTGTGCGCGTACTCGTGATCGGCTCCGGAGCCCGTGAACATGCCCTTCTGTTGGCCCTCGCCCGTGACCCGGGCGTCGACAAGCTGATGTGTGCCCCCGGCAACGCCGGTATCGCCCGCATCGCCGAGACCCACGCGGTCGACGTCGCGTCGGGTGACGCGGTGGTCGCGCTCGCGCAGTCGGAGGCCGCCGACCTGGTCGTCATCGGCCCCGAGGTGCCGCTGGTGCTCGGTGTCGCCGACGCCGTCCGCGCAGCGGGCATCGCGTGCTTCGGTCCGTCCGCCGAGGCGGCCCGCATCGAGGGCTCCAAGGCGTTCGCAAAGGACGTCATGGCGGCCGCCGGTGTCAGCACCGCGCACAGTGAGGTTGTCGACAACCCGGCGGACCTCGACGCAGCCCTCGACCGCTTCGGCCCCAACTGGGTCGTCAAGGACGACGGACTCGCCGCCGGTAAGGGCGTCGTCGTCACCACCGATCGCAGCGCCGCGCGCGACCACGCCGCCGAGTGCCTCGAGATCGGGCACCCCGTGCTGCTCGAGTCGTTCCTCGACGGCCCCGAGGTGTCGCTGTTCTGCCTGGTCGACGGCGAGACCGTCGTCCCGCTGCTGCCCGCGCAGGACCACAAGCGCGTCGGCGACGGCGACACCGGCCCCAACACCGGTGGCATGGGCGCGTACACGCCGCTGCCGTGGCTGCCGGCGGACGCCGTCACCCAGATCGTCGACGAGGTCGTCAAGCCCGTCGCCGTCGAGATGGCCAAGCGTGGTTGCCCCTTCACCGGTCTGCTGTACGCGGGCCTGGCAATGGGCAAGAACGGTCCGGCTGTCGTCGAGTTCAACTGTCGCTTCGGCGATCCGGAGACGCAGGCCGTTCTGGCGCTACTCGAGAGCCCGCTCGGCGAGGTTCTGAACGCCGCCGCCACCGGCACCCTCGCGTCGATCCCGCCGCTGCAGTGGCGCGACGGCTCGGCGGTCACCGTCGTCCTGGCGGCCGAGAACTATCCGGCCACCCCGCGCTCCGGTGACGTCATCACCGGTTCCGAGGCCGAGGGCGTCCTGCACGCCGGCACCAAGGCCCGCGAGGACGGCGCGATCGTCTCCGCCGGCGGCCGCGTCCTGAGCGTCGTCGGCGTCGGCGCCGACCTCACCGAGGCCCGCGAGGACGCGTATGCGCGTCTGGCCGAGATCAAGCTGCCGGGTGGACACTTCCGCAGCGACATCGGCCTGGCCGCCGTCGAGGGCCGGATCTCGATCTGACCTGCCGCTCCACTCTTCGCGACGCCGCGTCCCCGATCGGGGCGCGGCGTCGCTGTTTCCGGCGCGGCACCGGATTCGGATGGTGGTGTTCTGCGCGCTAACGTCGAAGTCGTGCGTACCGATTCCCAGCGATCCTCCATACCCGCCTTCCACGTCATGGACGTGTGGAAGGCGGCCAACGAGCGGCAGCGCACCCACGGCGACGTTCTGTCCCTCGCGGCCGGTCAGCCGTCCACGCCGGCGCCGGCCCCGGTGCTGCGCACGGCTCGGGAATCGCTGGACAACCACCTGCTCGGCTACACCGAGACGTTCGGCATCGAATCGCTGCGCGAGGCCATCGCCGACTACCACAGCACGCGGTCGGGGATCTCGGTGCACGCCGACGAGGTTGTCGTCACGACGGGATCGTCGGGTGCGTTCACGTTGCTGTTCCTGGCTGCGTTCGACGCCGGTGACACCGTCGTCGTCGCCCGTCCGGGCTACCCCGCCTACCGGAACACGCTAACCGCGCTGGGCTGCAACGTCGTCGAGATCGACTGCGGCCCCGAGACCCGCTTCCAGCCGACCGTCGCGATGCTCGAAGCCATGGACACGCCGCCGGCCGGGCTCATCGTCGCGAGCCCCGCCAATCCCACCGGCACCGTCATCGACCCCGCCGAGCTCGCCGCGCTGGCCCGCTGGTGCGAGGCGCACGACACGCTGCTGATCTCGGACGAGATCTACCACGGCATCGAGTTCGGCGGCGGCCAGGTGACGGCGTGCGCGTGGGAGACGTCGCGGTCGGCCGTCGTGGTCGGATCGGTGTCGAAGTACTTCTCGATGACCGGTTGGCGCATGGGCTGGATGCTGGTGCCCGAGTATCTGCGCCGCGCGCTGCAGCGGCTCGCGTCGAACATGACGGTGTGCCCGCCGGCGATCTCGCAGTACGCGGCCGTCGCGGCGTTCTGCGACGAGTCCCGCGCCGAGCTCGACGGCCACGTCCAGCGCTACGCCGTGAACCGTGAGCTGCTGCTGACCGGCCTGCCGCAGCTGGGCCTGACCGAGCTGGCGCCCGCAGACGGCGCGTTCTACGTCTACGCCGACATCGCGCACCTGACCGACGACTCGACGGCATGGTGCGCGAAGCTGCTCGCCGACACCGGGCTCGCGCTGGCGCCGGGCATCGACTTCGACACCGCCCACGGCGACCACACGGTGCGGCTGTCGTTCGCGGGTTCGACGGCGGAGATCCAGGACGCGCTGGTCCGGCTCGAGCGCTGGCTGCCCACGCCGCGGTAGCCGGGTATGCGCGTTCTTCGGCGAATCCGCCCTGGCACCGGGCTTTCGGCTGGCACGATGGGGGAATGACTTCCGCCGCGACCCCCAAGGGCGAGAGGCGACGGCAGGCTCTGGTCACCGCCGCGGCGGATCTACTGCTCGAGGGCGGGTTCGACGCCGTCCGGCACCGGGCAGTGGCGTCCCGCGCGGGTCTTCCGCTTGCTTCCACCACGTACTACTTCGGGTCGCTCGACGAGCTGGTGGCGCTGGCCGTCGAGCACAACGGCAACCGGGAGCTGGACGCGATGCGCGACCGCATCGACGACGTCAGCCAGCGGCGCCGCGGGGTCGAGGCGACCGTCGACCTGATCGTGGACCTGCTGGTGGGACCGGACGAGGAGGGCGACGGCGGCCGCGAGCGGCTCATCGCCCGGTACGAGCGGTTCGTCGCTTCCGCCCGGCATCCCGAGCTGCGCGACGTCCAGCTGCGGTTGCGTGCCCAGCTCGACGACCTGCTCGTCGAGGTGCTGCGTCGGTCCGGCCGCGCGGTGCGCGAGCAGCAGCTGCGCCGACTGGTCGCCGTCGTCGACGGGGTGGTCGTGGGGGCGCTCAGCGAGGTCGACCCCGATCCGAGGGCCATGGCGCGGGCGATGCTGCTCGACCTGATCGACGACCTGGCGCCGCCGACGATGCGCTGACGAGGGTGTTCGGGTCCGGCCGTAAACTGGGGCCTCGTGAGCCGCATCCCGAATGTCCTTGCCAACCGTTACGCCAGCCCCGAGCTGAAGGCGCTGTGGTCGCCGGAGTACAAGATCGTGCTCGAGCGTCAGCTGTGGTTGGCGGTGCTGCGCGCCCAGATAGAGCTCGGCGCTGGGAACACTGCGGTCCCGTCCGAGGTTCTTTCCGACTACGAGCGGGTCCTCGAGCAGGTCGACCTGGACTCGATCGCCGAGCGGGAGCGGGTCACCCGCCATGACGTGAAGGCCCGCATCGAGGAGTTCAACGCCCTCGCCGGTCACGAGCACGTCCACAAGGGCATGACCAGCCGCGACCTCACTGAGAACGTCGAGCAGCTGCAGGTGCTCCGCTCGCTCGAGCACGTCTACAACCACGGCGTTGCGATCGCCGCCCGCCTGGGCGAGCGGGCCGCCGAATACACCGGCATCGTGATGGCCGGACGGTCCCACAACGTCGCCGCGCAGGCCACGACGCTCGGCAAGCGCTTCGCGTCGGCCGCCGACGAGCTGCTGGTCGCGCTCACCCGCGTGCGTGAGCTCATCGACCGCTACCCGCTGCGCGGCATCAAGGGCCCGATGGGCACCTCGCAGGACATGCTGGACCTGCTCGACGGCGACGCCGTCAAGCTCGAGCAGCTCGAGGCGAAGGTTGCCGAGCACCTCGGCTTCGCACACGTGTTCACCAGCGTCGGCCAGGTGTACCCGCGCTCGCTCGACCACGACGTTCTGTCCGCGCTGGTCCAGGTCGGCGCCGCGTCGTCGTCGATGGCGCACACCATCCGTCTGATGGCCGGCCACGAGCTGGTCACCGAGGGCTTCCAGCCCGGCCAGGTGGGCTCGTCGGCGATGCCGCACAAGATGAACACCCGCTCGTGCGAGCGCGTCAACGGCCTGCAGGTGGTGCTGCGGGGCTACGCGTCGATGGCCGCCGAGCTGGCCGGTGCGCAGTGGAACGAGGGCGACGTGTTCTGCTCGGTCGTCCGCCGCGTCGCGCTGCCCGACGCGTTCTTCGCGATCGACGGTCAGATGGAGACGTTCCTGACGGTGCTCGCCGAGTTCGGCGCCTACCCGGCCGTGATCGAGAACGAGCTGAACCGCTACCTGCCGTTCCTCGCCACCACCAAGGTCCTCATGGCCGCCGTCCGTGCCGGCGTCGGCCGCGAGACCGCGCACGAGGCCATCAAGGAGCACGCCGTCGCCGTCGCGCTCGCGATGCGCGAGGAGGGCAAGGAGCCCGACCTGCTCGACCGCCTCGCCGCCGACGAGCGTCTGCCGCTCGACCGTGCCGCGCTCGACGAGGCCCTCGCCGACCGCACCGCGTTCGTCGGAGCCGCGGGCGCTCAGGTCGACTCGGTGGTCGCCGAGGTGCAGAAGCTCGTCGACGCCAACCCCGACGCCGCTCGCTACACCCCCGGTTCGATTCTGTAGCAATGGGTTTCACAATCGAGGCTCGGACCGTACACGTCGGTGACCTGACCGCGCACCTCGCGCGGCCGGAGGGCGGCAGCGACACCGTCATGCTGTTGCTGCCGATGATCAACGGCATCGACCAGCAGGTGCGGGACTACGCCGCCGACGTCGCCGCGTCCGGAATCACTGCGCTGGTGTGGGATCCGTGGCACGGCCCGAGCCTCGACGACACCTCGAAGGAGCGCCTGTTCGAGCTGATGGGTCAGCTCGACGACGAGGCGTGCCTGTCGGAGATGCGCGCCCTGCTCGCCTACGCGCGCGGTGAACTGGGCGCCCGCCGGGTCGGCGTCATCGGCTGGTGTCTGGGCGGGCGGTTCGCGCTGCTGCTCGGCGCGCGCGACCGCGAACTCGCGAATGTCGTTGCGTACCATCCGTCGATCTGGGATCCGGCGGCGGCGAACCACACGCTCGACGCGGTCGCGCTGGCCCCGGCGATCGCCGCACCGGTGATGGTGCTGCACGCCGGCGCCGACACGATCCTGTCGACCGGAACGTTCGTGGCCTTGCAGGCGGCACTGCAGTCGCGGGAGACCGGCGCGACCATCGTGCACGCGTACCCGGGTGCCGCGCACGGCTTCAGTGCCCGTGCGCGCCACGACGATCCGGTGAACAAGGCGGCATGGGAGATCTCCTGGCCGCAGGTGCTGGCCTTCGCTACGGCGACGCTGGCACTGTAGCGGCGGGAGCACCGGCGCCGGCATCCGCCGCGACTGCCTGCAGGTCCGCCTGCTGCTCGGCCTTGCGAGGCAGCGCCAGGGCGGTGACGATGGCGACCGCGGCTGTTGCGGCAGCGATGAAGAAGCCGATCGTGATGCCGGTGTCCGAGTAGAACGCCTGTCCGTCCAGCACCATCGCGATGTGCGAGTTGAGCACCGAGAACGCGATCACCGGCAGCACCGCGGGCAGGATGTTCTGCGAGACCGACGCGAGTGCGCCCGCGGTCGCCTGCAGCGGTTGCGGAACGGTGGCCAGCAGCAGGTTCGGTGTGCTCGCGTAGCCGAGACCGGTGCCGAGGCCGGCGATCAATCCGAAGACGACGATCGATGCCTTGGAGTCGTGCGACAGCGCCGTTGCGGCTGTGCCGACGGTCATGAGGGCGAGGCCGGTGATCATCGTGACGCGTGGTCCGACGCGACCGACGACCCAGCCGACGACGACACCGCCGAGGACGGTGGCGGCACCGAACGGCGCCTGGAAGAGCGCAAACCCCTCCGCATCGACGCCGAAGCCGTAGCCCAGGCCGAGTTCGGCCGGAGTCATGGCCATGAACGGCAGGATGATGGTGAACACGGCGCTGACGCCGTAAACCAGACCGCTGGTGAGCGTGGTCAGCGCCACCGGGCGGTTGGTCAGCAGGCGCAGATCGATCAGCGGCTGCTCGATTCGGCGAGCCGAGACGATCCACGCCGCCAGCAGCACCGCGCCACCGATGAGGTAGGCGAGGGTGTTGGGTGCGGTCCAGCCCCAATCCGGTCCGAAGCTGACGCCGACGAGCACGCCGCCGATTCCGGTGCCGAGCAGGATCGCGCCGAACACGTCGAGGCGCGAGCGCAGCCGCATGTTCGACTCGCTGGTCGTGAGCAGGATCATCGGGGCGAGCACTGCGAGGCAGATCAGCGTGAACCAGAACATGCTGCGGAACCCGAAGTTGTCGATGAGCCAGCCGGCAAGAAACGGAGCCGGGATCGCGACCAGGCCCATGCCGCTGATGACGACACTGACCGACATCGCGACGGTGCGCTTGGGGAACACGTCACGGATGAGGGTGTAGACGAGGAACAGGCACGGGTTGAGCATGCCGGTGAGGGCACGGCCGACCACCAGGACGCCGAAAGTCGGGGCAATCGCCGAGATGAACGCGCCGACGGCAGCCAGCGCGATACACACCATCAGCAGCTTGCGCTTGCCGTAGGTGTCGGCGAGCTTGCCGATCAGGGGTGAGGCGACGGCGCCGAGCAACAGGAACGCCGTGAGCAGCCACGCGCCCTGCGTGGTCTGGTAGTGCGCCGAGATGTCGGGCAACGCGATCGAGATCAGCATGTAGCTGATCGAGAGGAGTTCGAGCAGGAGGCCCATCGAGAGCAGGGACAGCAGCACTCTGGGGGTCCAGCCGGTATCGGCCGGCTCGTCGGGTCCTGTGGTGCGGGTGTCGAGGGTGGAGTCGGGGGAGTTCATGTGGGGTCCTTCCGGGACGGGTGCGAAACCACGGGAAACGCCTCAGGAACACGTCAGACGATTAAGGGGTGCTGGAATAGCGTGGGGCAAAACAGTATTGGTCTGCGTCGACCAAGCCCCTGTGCCGGCGTCACGCCGGGAATGCGAATGCTATGCCAGCCGATCCGGATGGAAGGCCTGTATCCCGCCCAGCGGGAGATTCTTCCGTGCGCCCCAGCATACGGTCGGCCCAATTTCCGCTCAGGACGACGAAATATGTCTCATTACAACCGATTACGGAGAGGACTTCGGGTGTTCAGTGGTTGGGCGCGGACCCGAAGCGTGCCGCGACTCCGGCGATGAAGGCTTCCAGCGCCGCCGCGAACAGGTCGTACCCGGTGTGGTCGTTCAGTTCGGTGACGAAACGTGCGGCGCGCCGGTGCTCTGCCGCGACCTGCAGGTTCAGGTTCGCACCGACCTGGCGTCGCCACGCCTCCAGGTCGGTCCCCGACTTGAGTTCTTCACCGGGATCGTCGATGGTCAGCGCCGCCATGCCCAGGGTCAGGCCGGCGACGCCGTAAATCACTGTGTAGCCCGAGGATCGGTCGATCCCGGCCTGCTCGAGGCGGTCGAGGACCAGTTCCAGTTGGTGCAGGGACGCGGTGTCCACCCGGCGCCGCGGAGTCGACCAGACACTGATCAGCCAAGGGTGTCGGGCGAATGCCTGCCAGTCGGCGATCGCCATCTCTCGGAGCAGGTCGGGCCAGGTCACGGCGGGATCGCGGGGTAGCGGACTCCGTCCGGTGATGATGTCGACCATCGCAACCATGAGGTCGTCGCGGTCCTCGACGTGCCGGTACGACGACATCGTGGACACGCCCAGTGCCGCTGCCACCCGACGCATGGAAACCGCGTCGATCCCCTCGGCATCGGCAATGGTGATCCCGGCCAGCGCAATCCGCTCGCGGGTCAACGGGACTCTCGTGGCTTCCTTCATGTTCGAAGATTCTTGTCGTTCGGGTAGTGACACCGCGACGCGGCCGTGTGTACAGTGTACGCACGACGATGTGATCGATGCCATAACTGGCTGCCGCACGCCGTGGCCGGGCTCGGTGACGAGCTCGACGATGAGCGAATATCGCAAGTCCCGCAGCCGATTCCGGGACAAGCACCCTTTCGCCCCACGTAGACAGAGGTGCAACACTTCCATGAAACTTGTCATCCTCAGCGCCGGTTCCATCGCAAGCTCCGTGGCGCGGATCCTCGCACCCACCGGAAGCTACGACGAGTTGGTCATCGCCGACATCGACCTCGACAAGGCCAGTGCCGTCGCGAACGAACTCGGTGGAAAGGCCGTGCGGTTCGACGCGACGGATCCGGTCGGCATCAAGTCGGTGATCACCGGAGCCGACGTCGTGTTCAATGCGGTCGGGCCGTTCTACAAGTTCGGCATGCCGATCATCCGCGCCGCGATCGAGTGTGGCGTCAACTACGTCGACGTGTGCGACGAGTACGACGTCGCCGAGCAGCTCGTGCAGGCGACCGACCTGGACGAGGCGGCCCGGGCTGCCGGCGTGACCGTCATGTTCGGTATGGGCTTCGCACCAGGCATCACCAGCCTGATCGGCCGCTGGGCCGTCGAGTCGTTGGATTCGGCGCACAGCGTCGACGTCGCGATGGCGATCCCGTACATGGTCAACATGGGTGCCACGATCAACGAGCACATGCTGCACTCGATGTCGGGAGATGTCCGGCAGTTCATCGATGGCGCCGTGAAAGCTGTTCCGGCATGGGGTGATCCGAAGCCGTTCACGTTCGGGGCCCCGTTCGATGTCACCGCCTACGCCGGCTACATGGGGCACCCCGAGGGCATCACCCTGGGCACCTACGTGCCGGGGCTGCGCAACGCGACCGTGCGCTACACGTGGTTCGAAGAGGCCGGCAACAACCTGTGGAAGCTGTTCCAGGACCTCGGCATCACCAACCCGGACCGACTCGACGGGCTGCCGATGTCGCCTCGTGAGTTCCTCGCCCGTTACATGGCCACCGCGGAGGGCGAGCGTGACCTCGCCGTCGAGTACGGCGGTCAGCCCGGTACGGCCATGCAGATCATCGCGGACGGTGAGATCGGCGGCGAGCCGGCCCGAGCCCTGTTCGAGGCGCAGGTGGTGTACTCCGGCAATGTCGGTTCGGACCCGACGCCACATGCCGCCGCCACCGCGGTGCGCGAGATGCTCGAGGGCCGGATCACCCGCACCGGTGTGGTCTCACCCGAGGCGTGCATCGATCCGGAACCGTTCGTCACCTCGGTGCTCGACGCGACGGGTGTCAAGCTCGTCAAGCGGATCACAACCACCACCACGATCCGCTGACCGCGCCCGCGACTGTTCCGTAAGCGGAGGGAACCCTCGGGCTGATGGCAGCGTCGTATGGGGAGGGGATGTCCGAGGGGTAGTGGGCCGGGCGCGGCTTCGTTTCGGGACACAGCGACGAAGCCGCGCTCGCCCGGTTCCGGGAAGGCGTGGGCGTCCCCGCGGGCCGCCCCAACTCTGGGTCGGTCAGCGGCCGTCGGCGCCGAGCTTGTCGAGGATGCGGTGCAGGTCGGCGCGGTCGTGGGCGTCGAGCGGGGCGAAGAAGTCGGCGGCCTGGGCGTCGCGTGCGGCGGACATCTCCGCGATCAGCTCGCGCCCGGTGTCGGTGAGCTGCACGCACACCGCGCGCCGGTCGGCGCCGTCGGCGACGCGCTCGACCAGGCCGCGCTTCTGCAGCCGGTCGACCACCTCGGTCACCGAGCGGGGTGCGATACGCAGGGCCTTCGCGACGTCGCCGAGCCGGGGGCGGCCGTCGCACTCGCGGTGGATGACGCGCAACGCGCGGAACTCGTGCGGCGACAGCTCCCACGGCTCGAGGGCGGTGAACCAGCGTCGGCGCAGTGCCCGCGAGGAAGACATCACCAGGTCGCGCAGCTGCTCGGCCGATACCTCCGTCATGTGTCGGAGCCTACCTCACTTGACAGTTACCTCATGGTGAGGGAGCCTCAGTAATAGGCTTGCCCCGACATCTGAGAGGGGTGGATACATGACAAGCCCTCATTTCGGTGGACCCGGAGGCGGTCCGATGCGTACCCGAAAGGTCGATCCCGCCGACCGTGCTCAACTCGCCGAGTCGCCCGTGAGCCTGCGCCGGATCGGTGCGCTGTTCGCGCCGTACCGCTGGCAGATCGCCGTGGTCGTGGCGCTCATCGTGGCGTCGTCGACGATCTCCCTGGCCAACCCGTTCCTGGTGCGCGAGGTGATCGACCGGGCGATCCCCGAGCAGAACGTGACGCTGCTCGTGTGGGCGGTGGTCGGCATGCTCGCGATCACCGTCGCCAGTTCGGTGTTCGGCGTGCTCCAGACCTGGATCTCGACCACGGTCGGGCAGCGGATTATGCACAACCTGCGCACCCGGGTCTTCACGCACCTACAGCGCCAGTCACTCGGGTTCTTCACCCGCACCCGCGGCGGCGAGATCCAATCTCGGCTCACCAACGACATCGGCGGCATGCAGTCGGTCGTGACGTCCACGGCCACTTCCATCGCCTCGAATCTGACCACCGTGGTCGGCACCGCAATCGCGATGGCGGTGCTGAGCTGGCGGCTGTCGCTGCTGTCGCTCGTGGTGCTGCCCCCGGCGATCTGGCTCACCCGCAAGGTCGCGCTGATGCGCCGGGCGATCACGTCCCAGCAGCAGCGCGCGCTCGCGGACATGCAGACTCAGATCGAGGAAGGGCTCTCGATCAGCGGAGTGCAACTCGGAAAGACCCTCGGTGCCGGCCCTGCGATGTCGGAGCGATTCGCCGAAACCTCCAGGCACCTGGTCGATCTCGAGGTCAGGTCGCAGCTGTCCGGTCGGTGGCGCATGGCGACGATGAGCATCATCTTCTCGGCCATCCCGGCGCTGCTGTACCTCGCGGCGGGGTTGCCTGCGACCTCTGGCGGCATGACGATCGGCACCCTGGTCGCGTTCACCGGCCTGCAGACCACGCTGTTCCGTCCGCTGATGGGCCTGCTGGACGTCGGCGTATCCGTGACGAGTTCGCTGGCACTGTTCAGTCGGATCTTCGAGTATCTCGACCTGCCCGTGGAAATCGACGACCCCGAGCGTCCGGTCCCGATGCCGCGCGAGAAGGTCTCCGGTGCTGTGGAATTCGAGCGTGTCGGGTTCCGGTACGACGGGGCCGACCGTGACGCGCTGACCGGCGTCGCCATCGACGTGCCGGCCGGGGCGTCGCTCGCGCTGGTCGGCGAAACCGGTTCCGGCAAGACCACTCTCGCGTCGCTGGTGGCCCGCCTGCACGACCCGACGTCGGGTCGGTTGACGATCGACGGCGTGGACCTGCGCGACATCCGTCTCGCGGAGTTGTCCGAACTGGTCGGTGTGGTCTCGCAGGAGACGTACCTGCTGCACGCGACCATCCGGGAGAACCTGCGGCACGCGCGCCCGGAGGCGACCGACGCCGAGATCGAGGCCGCGGCCCGCGCCGCGCAGGTGCACGAGCTGATCGAGTCGCTGCCCGACGGCTACGACACCGTCGTCGGCGCCCGCGGACACCGGTTCTCGGGCGGCGAGAAGCAGCGCATCGCGATTGCGCGAACCCTGTTGCGCGATCCGAGGATTCTGGTGCTCGACGAGGCCACCAGCGCCCTCGACAACGAGACCGAGCGGGCCGTGCAGACCGCGCTCGACGTCGTCAGCCGCGGACGGACCACGATCACGATCGCGCACCGGCTCTCGACGATCCGGGACGCCGATCAGATCGTGGTCCTCGACCACGGGCGGGTCGCCGAGCGCGGCACCCACGAGGAGTTGCGCGCGCTCGGCGGTCGTTACGCCGCGCTACTCGCCCGAGGCGGCGACACCCGCGCGACGGCCGAAGAAGGTGCCGTCGCCGAGCGAGGTGCCGCTGATGTAGCCCCACGAGTGCAGTCCCGACGTCGCGCGTCCGGCCGCGAAGAGCCCGGGGATCGCGTTCCCGTCGAGGTCTAGGACACGGCCGTCGACGGTGGTGCGCAGCCCGCCGATGGTGAAGACCTCGGCGCCGCCACCGCCGGTGCCGCCGTCGCCGTACTCCGGCGGGGCCATGCCGCGCTGGACGTCGATGGCCGCGAACGGGGACTGCAGCGGCCGCAGCCAGCGCGACGACTTGCGGAAGTACGGGTCCTCACCGTGCTCGGCGAACCGGTTGTACTCGCCGACGGTGTTCTGCAGCGCGCCCTCGGGCATCCCGATGTCGCGCTCGAGCTCTTCGAGGGTCTCGGCGACGAAATGCGGCTGCACGCCCCAGCGTTCGTCGACCGGAACCTCCTCGTAGGCCTGCTCGTCGAGGATCACCCACACCTGCAGGTTGTGCTTGAACAGTGCCGCCTGCCCGACCAGTCCGGGGTAGACGTCCTCGTTGATGAAGCGCTGGCCCACGCTGTTGACGATCATGCCGCGCACCATCATTCCCGGTACGAGCGAGATGCCGACCTGGCCCGCGGACATGTGCTTGACGGCCGCGCCGACGGCCTGCGCCATCACGATGCCACGTCCGTCGTCGCCGCCGTCGCTGTTGACGCCCCGGCCGACCAACTGCGGCGCGTGCTGCGCGAGCATCTCCTTGTTGTCGGCGAAGCCGCCGGTCGTGATGATCACGCCGCGCCGGGCGCGGTACGTGACGGTGTCGTTGAAGTTCCGGGCGACGACGCCGACGACACGATCGTCCTCGACGATCAGCCGCAGCGCGGTGGTGTCGGTGTGGATCGCGATGTCAGTCTTGTCGACGGCCTCGCTGAGCACCGCCATGAGCACCTTGCCGCCGAAGCCGTCGGAGGTGACCCGGTGCCCGCGCGGGGCCGGCTCGGCGATCTCGTAGAACGGATAGGCGTTCTCGCCCATCCACATCAGGCCGTCGTCGGTCGGCGGCACCCACGTCGGCGAATCCCACAGCGACGGCTTGAACGGCACCCCATGGTCGACGAGCCACTGGTAGTGCGCGACGCTCTCGCGGCTGTAGAGGCCCACCTTCTCCTGGTCGGCGTCCGGGCCGAGCGCCGCGAGCAGGAACTTCTCCATGTCCTCGGCGGTGTCGGTGAACCCGCACGCCTCCTGGATCGGGGTGCCGCCGCCGAGATACATCTCGCCGCCGGACAGCGCCGACGACCCGCCACCGCCGCTCTGCCGTTCGAGCAGGATCACCTCGGCGCCCGCGGCGTTCGCCTCCAGCGCGGCGGACGCACCGGCGCAGCCGTAGCCGATGACGAGGACATCGGTCTCGTGGTCGTAGGTGGCTATCTCGGCGGCGTCGATCGGGGTGACCGGTACGCGTGCGCTCATCCGGAACTCCTGTCCTCGGGCTTGACCTGATTGTGGTGCTCGTCACAATAGGGTGGACGCCCGGAGGCGGGTAGGTGGTTTTCCGGTCAGCGGGACGGCGGGCGTCGAGTTCCAATTACCCTGGGCCGCTGAAGGTCTCCACTCATGCGCGCCGGTCGGGCCCGTGTCTCGATCCGCAGGGGGAGCGACTGGTGTCGTCGCACGAACAGGCTCGGCACCCACCGCGCGCCGCCGTCCCAGATCGTGAACGATGTCGTGCGCTCGAGCAGCGTCGTGATCGCGGCCTGGGCCTCCATCCGCGCGAGCGCCGATCCCACACAGAAATGCACGCCCTTGCCGAACGCCAGGTGGCCCTTCAGGTTCGGTCGGTCCAGGACGACGGCACCCGGACGGTCGAAGGTCGACGGGTCGCGATTGGCCGCTCCCCACAGCAGCAGGGCGTGGCTGCCGGCGGGGAGGTGCACGCCGCCGAGGGTGGTGTCGGTGACGACGTGCCGGTGATGCCCGCGGAACGGGGACTCGAGCCGGAGCGCCTCGTCGAGGAAGGGGTCGACCAGGGCGGGATCGCGGCGCAACCGGTCCTGCAACTCCGGTCGGGTGGCGAGGATCCGGGCGGCGTTGGCGATGAGGCCGGCCGTCGACTCGCCGCCCGCGCCGACCAACTGCACGAGGACGAGCACCGCGACGTCGTCGGTGAGAGCGCCCTCGTTGCAGGCGTGGGCCAACACGCCCAGCAGGTCGGATTGCGGATCCCGCTTGGCCGCGGCGAATTCGGTGTGGAGGTGGCCGGCCAACTCGGCCGCCGACGCCACGAGTTCGCCGAGCCGGTCCCCGGTCACGATGCCGCCGAGCAGTTCCGTGCTGTCGTACGCCCACGACAACAGTTGTGGGACGTCGTCCTGCTGCAGGCCGACCAGACTCGCGACGAGTGCGAGCGGCAGCCTGTCGGCCATGTCGCCGGCCCACTCGAACGATCCGTCCGGGCGCAGTCCGGCATTCCACAGGTCGTCGACGAGCGTACGGACGGTGGGGCCGAGCGTGCGGATGCGCTTGGTGAGTGCGGCCAGCACGAGCTTGCGGTGCAGCGCGTGTGCCGGGTCGTCGGCGGTGGCGAGGACGTGGACGGCCCGGCCGCCGCCGTCCATGTCGAAGGTGACGGGCGGTCCGTCGGGTTGCTGCACCATGACACCGGTCAGGTTCGACGAGAAGTCTTCCGGCCTCGCCAGCGCCTCCGTCACCAGTGCCCACGACGACACCAGGTGGAAGTCGGTGCCCGGCACCCGGTACACGGGAGCGTGCTCGCGCAGTGCCGCGTAGAGCGGGTACGGGTCGTCGAGATGCGCGGGATCGAAGATGTCGATGCCGTCCAGTGGCGACGCGGTCACGGGCCATCCCTTCGCTGTGGTGAAACGTGTTGCAGTGCCCTCAACCGTTCCTGTCGTCGGCGATGCGTGTCAAGGGTTCGGGACGAGGTGAGAAATGCGGTTTCACCAGGTAATTTCGCGTGTCTCGGCGCCCCGGGCGGCGGCCGTGTCCGTGCAGGTGAGCGCCGAGGTTTCCAGATCGGCGGTGTAGACGGATCGGTATCTCTGTCTCAGAGTGAGACAGAGACGTGGAAGTGATCGGAGGGCGGATGAGCGGAGTGCCGGACGACTGGCTGGCGGGCGGGAGCCGTCGCGCGCTCGCGGTCGAGCGGATCACGGCCGCCGCGACGGAGCTGTTCGTGGAGCGCGGGTTCGACCGGGTGAGCGCGGCCGACGTCGCGGAGCGCGCGGGGTGTTCGCGGGCGACGCTGTACCGCTACGTCGGCGGCAAGCCGGCGTTGGTGTCGGCGGTCGTCTCGGCGGCCGCAGCGGGCGTGGCCGACCGTGTTCGGCGGGCCGTCGACGGGCTCGACGGTGCCGACCGGGTCGTCGAGGCCATCCTCACGGCGGTCGCCGCGGTCCGCGCCGACCCGACGCTGTCCCACTGGTTCGTGCACACCCGCACCGGCGCCGCCGACGAATACCTCGCAGCCTCGCCTGATCTCACCAGGGTCGCAACGGCGCTTGCCGGGATCGATGCCGGCGAAGCGGCGGGGCAGTGGATCGTCCGAGTGGTGCTGGCACTGCTGGCGTGGCCCGCCTCCGACACGGAGGTGGAACGAAACATGGTACGAAGCTACGTCGCGCCGGCGTTTGCCGCATAACATCGTCAATCATGAGTCACTGCGTGTTCTGCGCCATCATCGCGGGTGAGGCCGAGGCGAGCATCGTGTACGACGACGAGCACACGATTGCGTTCATGGACATCCGGCCCTTCACGCCCGGTCACCTGCTGGTGGTGCCCAAGACGCACGCCGCGGACCTGTCCGAGCTCGATCCCGCCGACGGCGGCCGGCTCTTCCAGGTGGGCCAGCAGATGGCCGGTGCGGTGCGGGCGAGCACGGTGGCCGCGGACGGGATCAACTTCTTCCTGGCCGACGGCGTGGCCGCCGGTCAGGAGGTGTTCCACGTGCATCTCCACGTGGTGCCCCGCACGGTCGGTGACGGATTCGGTCTGCGCGGCCGACCCACCACAGCACTACGACCCGACCTCGACTACCTGGCGGGCTCGATCCGCGGACGGCTCGGTGCACACGATGCGTGACGTGACGACGACGCCACCCCATCTGTATCGACGCTTCCCGGAGCTCGCCGACTCGCTTCCGTTCGTCCGCCTCGGGGAATCGCCCACCCCGGTCCGCAAGCTCGAGGGTCTCGGAACCCGAAACCGGATCTGGCTCAAGGACGACAGCGTGTACGGCTCCGGCGGCTGGGGCGGCAACAAGGTACGCAAGCTCGAGTGGATCATCCCGGACGTGATCGCCCGCAAGTCCAAGCGGATCATCACCGTCGGCGGCCTCGGCACCAACTGGGGGCTGGCCACGGCGTTGTACGCCAAGCAGTTCGGTATCGACACCGCCGTCGCCCTGATCGATCAGCCCGTCGACGACCACGTCCGTGCCCAGCTCGGCCGGCTGGAGCGGTCGGGTGCCGCGCTGCACTTCACCCGGAACAAGCTCCGCACCTTCGCGGCGGCACCGTTTCTCATGCTCCGTAACGTCCGTGGTGGTCGGCTGCCGTACTACCTGCCTCCGGGCGGTTCCTCCCCGCTCGGGGCGCTGGGCTACGTCGAGGTGGGCCTCGAGTTGGGCGCACAGGTGGAGTCCGGTGAGATCCCCGAACCCGCGCACGTCGTCGCCGCGCTCGGGTCCGGCGGAACCGTCGCCGGCCTGCTGCTGGGGCTGCGACTGGCGGGGCTGCGCACGGGTGTCGTCGCGGTCGTCGTCAACGACACCCTGCCCCTCGGTCCGCGCGAGATCCGCGACCTGGCCCGTCGCGCCGAGTCGTTGCTGCGTCGACGGGGAGCGAAGTTCGACGACGTCGACCTCGACGCGGCCGAGCTCACCGTGACCCGCGAATACCTCGGCCCCGGATACGGGTACGCCACCGCGGAGGGCCGGGCCGCGCAGCGCGTCGGCACTGAGTACGACGTCCCGCTCGACCCCGTCTACACCGCGAAGGCGTTCGCGGGACTTCTCGAGATCGACGCGAAGTCGCGGGGCGACGACCGGCCCATCGTCATGCTCGACACCTTCGGGCCGCGGCCGGACTGACCGCGGGCGGGTCAGTACCCGCGGCCCGGATTGAGGATTCCTCGCGGATCGAACACCGCCTTGATGCCCGCCATCAGTTCGCGCTGGGTGGCGCCGACCATGTCCTCGAGGTGGCCCACCTTGAGGGAGCCGATTCCGTGTTCCCCCGAGATGGTTCCGCCGAGCGACAGACACGCGGCCACCAGATCGTCGAACGCCGCCCGGGCCCGTGCGACGGCGGCCGGATCCGCGGCGTCGAAGATGACGGTGGGATGGAGGTTTCCGTCGGCGGCGTGGCCGAAGGTTCCGATGAGGACGCCGTGCATCGAGCCGACCCGATCGATCTCGGAGAGCATCCGGGGCAGCAACGGCACGGGGACGGCGAGGTCGTCGAGGAGTGTGCTGCCCTGCCGCTCCAGTGCGGTCAAGGCGAGGCGGCGCGCCTGCATGAACTCGTCGCCCTCCCGAGGGTCGGTCGTCTCGTAGATCTCGGTGGCACCCGCCCGGCGGCAGACGTCCGCGCACTGTGCCGCCTCGCCGCCGGCGTCGCGTCCGTCGCACTGGACGAGCAGGAGCGCGCCCGCACCGACGTCGAGACCCATCCTCGTCATGTGCTCGACGGCGGACACGGTTGTGCGGTCCATGAATTCGAGCAGGCAGGGATCGGCGACCTGCCGGATGTCCAGCACGGCGTCGATGGCCGCGGCGGCGTCGGGGAACATCGCTACCACGGTGGACGCCGAGGAGGGCAGGCTGCGCAGGCGCACGGTCGCCTCCACGATGACGGCCAGCGTGCCTTCGGACCCCACGAGTAGCTGGGTCAGGTTGAGCCCGGCCACGTTCTTGCGTGTGTCGGATCCGGTATGGATGATCCGGCCGTCCGCGAGCACGGCCTTGATGCGGGATACGTGGTCGGCGGTGACTCCGTACTTGGCGCAGCATGTTCCGCCGGCGTTGGTGGCCAGGTTGCCGCCGATCGACGAGATCGCCCGACTGCCGGGATCGGGCACGTACCACAGACCGTGCCTGGCGACCGCGGCCGCGAGGTCGCCGTTGATCACGCCGGGTTCGACCGTGGCCGTGCGTGATTCCGGATCGATATCCAGAACGGTGTTCATGCGCTCGAGGCTCAGCACGATGCACCCGTCGAGGGCATTGGCGCCACCGGCGAGCCCGGTCCCCGCGCCTCGGGTGACGACCGGGACGCCGTTCCGGTTCGCGATCGTCAGGGTCACGACGACGTCGTCGACGGTGCGGGCACGCACGACCGCGAGAGGTTCGCCGTCGGCGGCGAGAAGGCATTGGTCGCGCCGGTACGCCATCATCCGGTCGACATCCGTGACCGCGGCGTCTCCGACGGCCGTGCTCAGTTCGAGGAGTAGTCGGTCCACGAGGTGTTCGGCCCTATCCGTGGCTGCCGGTCATCGAGCGCGGAATCGATGCGCGTCCGAATCGGCGCAGGCAGACCTTGCGCAGGCGCTCGTCGAACTCCTGGAGCGAGATTCCGAAGGTCACGAAGACGTCCTCCCGTGCGGGCCCGCCGTAGGGCTGCCACCGCTGTGCGAACACGATGATCTGGTCGTCGTAGGAGTGCATGGTCTTTCCTTACGGATCGGAGGCCGATGACCGGTGCGTCGTCGCGGACGGACGGCCAGGGGTGAGGCGCTTGCGGCGCTCGGCTTCGGTGAGACCGCCCCACACGCCGAAACGTTCCTCGAATTCGAGTGCGTACGAACGGCACTCGAGCAGCACGGCGCATCCCGCGCAGACGTTCTTCGCGGCCTGCTCCAGTCGGACCCGCTCGCCCCAACTGCGAGTGTGTCGCGGGAAGAACATGTTGGTCGTGGTTGCGCGGCACCGCGCCGAGGCCTGCCACGAGAAGTCGGGCGTGCGCGACGGGGCGGGAGACGGGGGTGTGTTCACGCGCCGGAATGAGGCCTTCCTGGAAGGGAATCGGTCCGCAAGACTGATCCGCGATCGGGATGGGGCGCACCGAGGTTGCCCGGCGATGCGCCCCCACCCGAGCGTCAGATTGCTGCGGATCCGCCGTCCACCGGCAGGTTCACACCGGTGATGAAGCGTGCCTCGTCGGATGCGAGGAACAGCACGGCGTTCGACACGTCCAGCGGTTCGACCCACGGCGCGGGCAGTGCCAGCAGGGTCGACGATGCCTCCGCGAACTCCTCGGCCGTCGGATTCTCGCGGTCCGGGCGGAACAGACGCCACACCGCGTCGTTCTGGATCATGTCGGTGTTGCAGTTGGTGGGGGAGACGACATTGACCCGGATCGAGTGCGGCGCAAGCTCCATCGTCAGCGACTTCATGAGACCGATGACGCCGTGCTTCGAGGTCACGTAGTGCCCGAAGCGTGCGAAGCCCTTGGTACCGGCGTCCGACGAGGTGATCACGACCGTGCCGCCACGCCCGCCCTGGATCAGGTGCGGCACAGCGGCTTTGCACGTGTTGAACACGCCGGTGATATTGACGTCGATGACGTCCGCCCAGTCGCCGACGGGGATGTCCTGGACGTCGTCGCCGAACTGGAAGATGCCGGCGTTCGCGGCGACGATGTCGAGGCGCCCCAGCTCCGCCACCGCCGCGGCGAGTCCGGCCTCGAGCGCGTCGTAGTCCCGAACGTCCGCCTTGTAGGCGACTATGCGACGGCCCTCCGCTTCGACGAGCCGCACGGTCTCGGCGAGATCCTCGGCTGTGGCGGGTGCGTAGAAGTCCGCCGTCCGTCCTACGTCGCCGCAGACGTCGACGGCGATGATGTCGGCGCCCTCCTGCGCGAGCCGGACCGCGTGACTGCGGCCCTGCCCCCGGGCCGCTCCCGTGATGAATGCAACCTTGCCGGCAACCCGACCTGTCATGTCCTGCTCCAATTCTCGTGCTGCGGTGGTCACTGCGCGATTTCCAGCTCGCCCATGCGCGACCATTCGGTTCCGGGAACCTCGGTGTTGATGATTCGGGGGGTCTCGCTCAGCGCCGGACGCATGGAATCGAGGCCACGGCGGAAGTGGTCCGCGGCGACGTGCTCCGCGCCGGCCTCGGCGTCGCGGAAGGCCTCCACGAGCACGTACTCGGACGGGTCGGCGACGCTGCGCGACCACTCGTACCAGAGGTTGCCTGGCTCGGCGCGGGTGGCGTCGGTGAACTCCTTCGTGATCGCGAGCCAGTTGTCCTGATGCTCGGGGAGGACCTTGAACTTGACGACGATGAAGATCATCGGGGTTACCTCGTTCTGATGGTTCGGGTGTGGGACCGGTGCGCGCGCACGGCGGTGCGGACCGGTGTGGAGGTATGGCGAACGGAGCCGAGGTCCGGAAAGGGACCCCGACCTACTCGCGGGTCATGAGGGGAGAGGAACGGCCGATCGTCAGGCCGGCGAGTACTCGTACGAGACCTTGTGCATCTTCAGCTCCATGAAGGTCTCGAACTCGCGCACGCCGCCGATCTCCGGAATCCGCTGGTGCAGTAGATCGTTCAAGTGATCGTTGTCCCGACACACCAGCTGCACATACACATCCGCATGCCCGATGCACGTGGACACGTAGGTGGCTTCTTCCCAGGCGGTCAACTCGGCGACCACGTGATCGTGGTGGCCCGGTTCGACGCGCACGAGCAGGAACGCGAGGACGCGGTAACCGAGTCGGAACGGGTCAGCGATGGCGACGATGTTGAGTACCCCGGATTCCTGCATCCGGCCCGTCCTGATCCGCACGGTGCCTTCCGAGACGCCGAGTTCGCGCGCGATCTGGCGATACGGCATGCGGCCGTCGCCCTGCAGCAGACGCAGGATGCCACGGTCGATGTCGTCGAGGCCCTCGACCGAGATCTCGGATCCGTTCATCGACTCCGCACTCCCCGTGATCGTCATCTTGCGCACCGGATCAGTCTATGTGTTACGCAATCATCATGGTCGGCGACTCGCGTCGACACGTTCCGCAATCCTCACGCGGTCGGCGTGAAGTCCTCGTCGGGAACCAGGACCGCACGTCCCCGCACCCGGCCGTGGTGCAGGTCGTCGAGCGCCTTCCGGAAGTCCGAGAACGGATACTTCACGGTGTGCAGGTGCACGCGGCCGTCGGCGGCGAGGGCCATGAGCTCCACCAGGTCGTTGTAGGTGCCGACCAGGTTGCCGATGAAGTTGATCTCGGTACTGATCACGTCGATCGTCGGGATGTCGAGATTGCCGCCGTAGCCGATCACGTAGTACGAGCCGGCCCGGCGCAGCATCGCCACCCCGGCGGCGATGGCGGTGCCTTCGCCGACGAAGTCCAGTACCGCCTCGGCGCCTGCGCCGTCCGTCAGTTCGAGGACGCGCTCGGCCTCGGTGCCGTCCGCGACCACGGTGACATCGGCCCCGATGTCCGCGGCCAGCTGCAGCGCCGCGGCCGACTGGTCGACGACGACGATCCGGGCCGCGGTCAGGGCCTTCAGCACCTGGATCCCGATGTGACCGAGCCCGCCGGCGCCGATGACGGCGACGGTCTGGCCGGGCCGGAGGATTTCGGCGGCCTTGCGGGCGGCGTGGTACGCGGTCAGCCCGGCATCGGCCAGTGCCGCGACGTCGGCGGGAGCGAGCGACGGGTCGAGCTTGACCACACTCCGGGCGGACGTCCGCAGGTACTCCGCCATGCCGCCCTCGGTGTCGATTCCGGGGAAGTCGGAGGCCGTGCAGTGCACGTCGTCGCCGCTGCGGCAGGCGTGGCACAGACCGCAGGTGGCCAGCGGATGGAGGATGACCTTGTCACCGACCACGACGTTCGTGACCGCGGATCCGATCTCGGTGACCGTACCGGCATTCTCGTGGCCGATCGTGTACGGCAACCGGACCCCACTCTTGTCCTGCCACTGGCCCTCGATGATGTGCAGATCGGTTCGGCACACGCCGGCGCCCTCGACCCGGACGATCACGTCGTGCGGGCCCTGCAGGGTGGGGGTGGGCACCTCGTCGAGCGTCGGCTGCTGGTCGTATTCGTGTACGCGGACTGCCTTCATGTCAGCTCCTGGTCTCGGTGGGTAGTTCGGTGCATTCGGTGGTGACTGTCGCGTCGCCGGTTGCGCCGTGGGAGGGATCCGGAAGCGGATCGGTGGGGTCTGGGTGGTCGTCGTCGCGGACGCGCCACTCGATGGTCGTCCTGTCCTGCACGCGCTGGCGGTAGTACCAGAGCACGCAGGCGAACATGAGAATGCCTATGCCGGTGACGGTTTCGCTGAGTCCGCCGTAGCCGGTGAGGCCGGGGTTGAGGATGCCGACACCGATTGCGAACGTGTTGATCGCGAAGAGGGTGCATGCGATCGCGATCCACGGCCGCGCCAGCCGGATCGGCCTGGGGATGTCGGGACGGTCCCTGCGCAGCAGCACGAAGGCACCTACCGCGAGCGTCACCGCGGTGAGATAGCCGAGGTTGCTCGCCAGCAGGATCGCGATCGGCTCGCCGAGCACGATCAGCACGAAGACGTTGATCAGCATGTCGGTGGTGAGAGCGCGACCGGGCACGCCGTACCTGTTGAGGACGCCGAGCTGTCTGATCGTCCCGCCGGACCGCGAGATCCCGTACAGCGAACGTCCGCCGTCGGCGGTTGCCGTCATCATCGCGATGATGAACGCGGCCATGACCGGCAGCTGTCCGAGCCATGAGTAGCTACCCAGGATCTTGTCGAACGCCAGACCGATGTAGTTCACCGGGTTGGCGCCGATGGTCTCTTCGCCGAGTGCGCCCACGACCACGTAGGGGACCACGAAGTAGATGCCCAGGATCATCGCCGCCGACGCGCGCAGCGCCCGTGAGGTGTCCTTGACGGGATCCTTGTACTCGGCAGCGAAACTCGCGCAGACCTCGGTGCCGTACGTCGTCCATGCCGTGATGTAGAACCAGACGACGATGATCTTCCAGTCGAGCGGCGAACTGGTGCCGGTCCAGGTGATTCGACTCATGTCGAAGTCGACGCCGGAGGACACGAACGGGCCGACGACCAGAACGAGCAGTCCGATGACGAGCAGCGCGCCGGTGACCCGAGCGACGCCGGCTGCGATCTTGACGCCGAAGTAGTTGAGCGCCCAGGCCGTCACGATCGAGCCGATCGCGATCAGGTAGGGAAGGCCGAGTTCGTGGCCGATCGGTAGCCGGACGGCGATGTGATTGTCGGGGAAGAAGGCCTGTTCGACGAGTGTGCCGAGCACGACGCCCTCGACGGAGAGGGACAGGGACCAGCCCATCCAGTACCCGAACGCGGCAATCGCGCCGAGCGGGGCGAAGTGGCGCTTCCAGCCCTCGTAGGCGTAGACGGAGATGCCCCCCGATTTGTTGGGGAACATCGCGGCCATCTCCGCGAAGAGGTGACTCTGGAGGAACGCCAGGGTGCAGGCGACTCCCCAGATCGCGATGGCAGTCCATCCGCCGATCGCGCCGACGGTGTAGCCGAGCGTGAGGAACAGGCCGATCGGCATGTTCAGTGCGAAGACCATTCCGTCACGCCAGGTGAGCGTGCGGACCATGGACTCACTGTGGGCTGCCGCATGGGCAGATGCTTGGCCGCGCTGTGGTGGCCGTGGTGAATCAGCTGAACTCACTGGATTTCCCTCCAGAGTTGCTGTTGCCGTGTCAGTCGGGTCAGGGGGCGGACGCCGCGCCGGGTCCTCAGGCGGTGGCGTCCTGCCATTCGGGAATGCTCCCTAGTTCGGTTCGATCTGCAATCCATTTGCGGCACTTGATCATCAGGCGGGGCTGGCTGACGATGCAGGCGCCGACGAGTCGGTTGTCGCGCGAGTAGAGGGCGGCGAGGTCGTCGGTCGCTCGGGAGAGGAATCGCACGTCGGCGTCACCCGTGGTGTCACCGACGATGTCGATTCGACGCCCGAACTGGTCCGACCACACGTAGCCGGCGGAATCGAGGGTCCGCTTCTCGTCCGCGATGAGGTTGTGAGCCACGATCCTGGCCTGCTCCGTCGCCGATGTCCAGTGTTCGTGGCGGTGCAGAACTCCGGCCGCGTCCGCCCAGCAGGCGGCGTCGCCGACGGCCCACACCCGGTGGCCCGCGCGTCCGGTCGCATCGCAGTGCACGCCGGCCGCGGAGGTGTCCAGGCCGGACCCGTCCAACCATTCGACGTTCGGCACCGCGCCGACGCCGACGACGACGAGATCGCAGTCGATGCCGTGTCCGTCGTCGAGGACGACACGGTCGATCCGGTCGGTTCCTTCGAGGGCCGCCACCGACCGTCCGCAGATGAGGCGGACCCCGCGGTCTCGGGCGAGATCGCCGAGGATCGGCGCGACCGAGGCGCCGAGGTTCCGGGAGAGGGGGATCTCGGCGACCTCGACGACGGTGACGTCGACGCCCGACGTGCGCGCCGATGCCGCGACCTCGAGTCCGATGAACCCGCCACCGATCACGACCAGGTGGCGGCACGACTGCAGTCGGTCCCGCAGGAGGTGGGCGTCGGCGAGGGTGCGCAGGGTGAAGACCCCGTCGGGAGCCTGCGGGAACGGGTTCCGGGGACGGGCGCCGGTCGCGATCACGAGGTCGTCGAACTCGATGTCGCCCAGCGTCGTCCGGAGGGATCCGCGCTGCGGGTCGAGGTGCAATGCCCGCTCGCCGAGGCGGAGTTCGATCCCGTTGTCGGAATACCAGGAGGCGGGGTGGAACGCCAGGCTCTCGGCGGACTCGCCCGCCGTCAGTGCCGACTTGGACAGCGGGGGACGGTCGTAGGGGAGGTCGGCCTCGTCGCCGACAATGGTGATTGCGCCGTCGAATCCCTTGTTGCGCAATCCTTCTGCTGTGCGTACACCGGCGAGGGATGCGCCGGCGATCACGATGCTCGTCATTCGACTCACATCTCCAAGCGGAGCGCTGCGGCCGGACAGGACCGCACGCCCTCCTCGACCTCGGCGAGCGCCTCGGCCGAGACTTCCTGGATCAGAAGCGCGACCTTGCCGTCGTCCCCGAGGTCGAACGCGTCGGGGGAGGTCACCACGCAGTTCGCGTACCCCTGGCACTTGTTCAGATCAACCTTGATTGTGGCCATCTCGAGTCCTTCGAATGTCGGGTCAGGACGACAGCGCGGTCACCGCGGTGCGCATGAAGCTCTGCAGCGGGCTCTCGCTGTCGAGCAGGAGGCGACCGGCGGGCACGCGGCCGGAGTTGTAGCCGATCTGCTGGATGTCGGTGGCGCGCTTGTCCTCGATCAACGTGCGGTCCCACATGTCCAGCCACTCCTTGACCACCAGGGGGTCGGCGCCAGGCTTGGCGTACATGTCCACGAAGGCCCAGCACTTCTCGGGAGAGACCGGCTGGACGCTGCCGACGAATCCGACGTAGTCGTCGAGCGCGAAGAACGACGAGGGGAAGGTGAACGCGAACCGGAAGCCCTTCAGCCCCGTGGGGTCGACGCTGGACGGCAGCCACTTGATGGGCCCCTGGTGCCAGATCGTGTTCGCGTCCGAATCGATCGCGTAGTCGTCGGGATTGGTGTGGTAGGTCTTGCCGAAGCTGGTGTTGTGCAGCGTCGGGCAGTGGTAGCACTCGACGGCGTTCTCCGCCCAGAGCTTCCAGTTGCACTCCATGTCGTACTCGTAGCGCACCTGGAACTCGTACTCGCGCAGATCCGTGTTGATCTCCGCGGCTCGCTCCTGGATGCCCGCGGTCACCGACGACAGCGGGGCGGCGGCGGGGTCGGGGTTCACAAACACCCACTGGTCCCAGCGCTCGACCGCGACGGGCTCGAGCGAGATGGTCGAGCAGTCGAAGTTGGGCTCACGCTGCGAGCGCGGTGCGGTCTTGAGCTGCCCGTCGAGGCCGTAGGTCCAACCGTGGTACGGGCACTGCAGGAGAGGCTTGTTGCCGTTCTCCTCCGCGATCGCGTGCAGTCGGTGCCTGCACACGTTGACGAATCCGCGCAGCTGCCCGTCCTTGCCGTGCGTGACGATGATCGGGACCGAGCCTGCGCGAGTGACGGCGTAGTCGCCGGGCTTCGCCACCGCGGATTCGTGGCAGGCGTACTGCCACGACTTCGCGAAGATCTTCTCCTGTTCGAGTCGATGAATCTCGGGTGCGAAGTAGAAGGGCGCCGGGAGGGTCTCTCCCGCGTCGAGTCGGGCGAGGATCTCGTCGGTCGACGGCAGCTCGTACTTGATCCGAACGTCTTCCATCTGAACCACCACTGGTCACAAGTCCTTTCGCTGTTGTTCAGCCGGGCATGTAATGCAGCTCACAGCCCGTTGCGTAACAGCATGCGGGCTTGGATACGCAAAGTCAACAGAAGGTGCGCGATTGCCTACGCAATGCGTTGCTGCCTTCGGATTCGTATGCGGGATGCGTTCCGCGGATGGCGGAACTCGATGTACTTTGTCGCCATGAGGTGGTGGCTGCTGGTGGGTGCGATCGTGAGCGAGGTCGTTGCGACGTTGTCGCTACGTGCGGCCACCGACCACCCGGCGTGGTACGTGCTGGTGGTGACGGGTTACGTCGCGTCGTTCGGGTTCCTGTCCGCAGTGCTGCGGCGCATGCCCGTCGGTGTTGCGTACGGAATCTGGGGTGCGTGTGGGATCACGATCACCGCGGTCGCGGCCGCGCTGATCTTCGGTGATCCGCTGACCGTCCTGATGGGCATCGGAATCGCCCTCGTCATCGCGGGCGTCCTGGTCGTCGAGTTGGGCGCCCAGGCGGCGGAGAAGTCGCAGGCCGACGTCGATGCCGCTGCGACGGTTCGGGAGTCGGTGCAGTGACCTGGCTTCTGCTCATCGCCGCCATCGCTGTCGAGGTGGCGGGAACCTTGTGCCTCAAGGCTTCCGACGGCGGTCGGCAACGGTGGTGGCTGCTGCCGACCGCGGTCTGCTACGTCGCCGCGTTCGGGCTCATCGCGGTCGTCCTGGGCCGCGGCGTGCCCGTCGGTGTCGTCTACGGGATCTGGGTCGCGTGCGGTGTCGCGCTGACGGCGATCCTGGGCCGGGTGATCTTCCGTGACCCCCTCACCTTGCGGATGGGTCTCGGCATCGCGCTCATCATCGCCGGCGTTCTCGCGATCGAACTCGGCGCCACGTCGGCTGCGTAGTCGAGCGGGCATCTGTTTCGGTCAAGCTCTGCATTGATGGACTGATGTCCAGAAAGCTGTCGACCTCGGCCGTCGCACCGTGGTAGAACATGTTCCAGTTTGCTGCTGGTTCGTGGCAGGTGTGGCCGAGATGGGCGTGCTGTGCCGACCACGCTCACCGAAGGATTTCGATGCATTGGTATACCGGTAACACCGTCTACGACACCGTCCTGACCTGCGCGTTCGCCTTCGCGGCGTTCGTGATCATCGGCGGGTTCTTTGCGCAGAGTTCGTACGGGCGCTTCTCGTCCACCAACCTCGGTTTCAACCTGAACCCGAAGCTCGGCTGGTGGCTCATGGAGATCCCCGCGACCGTCGTGTTCGCGATCTTCTATCTCACCGGCCCGAACCGGTTCGAGCCCACGTCGATGGTGCTGGCCGCGGTCTGGCTGCTGCACTACGCAAACCGGGGCTGGTTCTTCCCGCTGTCGATCCGGCAGGTCCCGGGCAAGCGCAGCACGTTCAACGTCTCCGTCATCGGTATGGGCATGCTGGTGACGTGCATGCACGGCTACCTCAACGGCGCCTTCTTCAGCCACGACTACATGCACCAGTACGACACCGAGTGGCTCACCGACCCGCGGTTCCTCGTCGGCCTGGTGATCTACCTTTGCGGCTTCGCGCTGCTCGTCAGCTCCGAGTCGATCGTCCGCAACCTCCGCGACAAGAACAACCCCGGCGCCACCGAGTACCGCATCCCGATGGGCGGCGGTTTCCGATTCGTCTCCAGCCCTGCATATCTCGGTGAGCTGATCGCCTGGGCCGGGTTCGCGCTGCTGACCTGGTCGCTCGCCGGTGTCGTCATCTTCCTCATCACCGCCGGCAACCTCATCCCGCGGGCGCTGGCGACGCACACGTGGTACCGGGAGAAGTTCGACGAGTATCCGACCGACCGGAAGGCGCTGATCCCCGGCGTGGTCTGAATCGGATCGGTGGCTCAGCGGAGGCGGAAGACCGGCAGGCCGTCCCGGTTCTGGGACGGTTCGGCCGCCACCCGCGTGGCCGGGGCGCACGCGTCGAAGGTGCAACCGGTGATCCACGCGCAGATCCAGGTGCCGCCCTCGAGTTCCACCACGGCAATCACTTCCGGAAACGATTCGTCGACCTGTCGACGGGGTGACGTCGGGAGTGTCGGCCGCGCCGAGACGATCGTTCCGGTGTCGAACGCGTAGGCCTCGACGAGGCGGGAGGCGTCCAGGTCGGGGTGGATCGGGTTGATCGGCGGCAGCAGCCTCCCCCCAGGCGCGTCGTAGCGGCAGTCAAACCCGATACGGCTGTGCGACGTGTGAGTCTCGAGCATCGAACTACTTCCCGTGACGGTCCGTTGTGCTTGCAACAACAATCATGGGGCAGGAACGGCTGCGGGATTTGCTTGTGAGTGCCACGTGGTTGTGTTTGAGTGTCAGAAGCACCTGAACGGCGCAGAACAGACCGGTTGTCTCGTTGTGGTGGAGCGACTCTCGATCTGTGGACACCGACAGCCACCGAGAAGTGTGAAGCAGTAGCGATGGAGGAGAACGAACTCAACCTCCGTCCGCCGACCGACACGCGCAGTGCGTCGGCGGAATCTGCGATCGCTTGGACCGATCTACTGCGCGAATGGTTCGTGTCCGTCGACATCCTGCCCGCCGAGCGCGACTCATGCCGCGGCCAGGTCGAACTGAAGAACCTCGGCCAACTCTCCGCCGCCGAGTTGACAGCCAGTGGACAGTCGGTGCTGCGGACGGGCCGCATGGCTTCAGCCGAGTCGACCCAACTGTTCCATGTCGGCCTGATCACGGAGGGCACTGGACAGTTGACCCAGGACGGTCGGACCTGTCGGCTCACGAAGGGCGACTTCGCGGTGTACGAGACCGCGCGTCCGTTCCGTTGGGATTTCCCGGGGAACTGGAACGTCACGGTGTTCACCTGGAACCGCGACCGTATCGAGTTGGCGGACGGCGAATCCGCGCGGCTCACCGCGCGGACGATGCGCGGCGACTCGGGACTGACCGGTCTCTTGTCGAGAATGCTGTCCGGGGTCGTCGAGCAGGACGTCGACGTCTCCGCGCAGAACGCGATGCGATTCGCCGACGAACTCGCGGCGCTCACCGTCACGGTCGGTCTCGAGCAATGCGCCGGTAATGCGGAGCAGCCGCAACCGGACCAACTGCTGCGGATCCTCGAGTTCATCGAGGACAACCTGTCGGATCCGCAGCTGGGCCCCCAGACCATCGCCTCCGAGTTCTACATCTCGACGCGCACCCTGCACCGCCTGTTCGCGGGCGAAGGTCACACCGTCGCACAGTGGATCCGTGGTCGCCGGCTGGACCGGTGCCGGCAGGCGTTGATCGCGCGTCCGACGGCCACGATCTCGGAGATCATCTCGCGTTTCGGGATCGCCGACCTGGCGGCGTTCAGTCGCGCCTTCACCGCCCGCTACGGCATGAGTCCCACCGCGTTCCGCGCCGTCGCCGCATGACTCCGGTCGGGCTATCCCCGGCGGTCGGCGTGGCCGAGGTCGCGGCCCGGGACGACAGCGTCGCGCACCAGCTTCTTGAGTGTCACGATGTCGGGAAAACCGCCGTCGCGCTTGCGATCCCAGACGAGCTCGTCACCGGCGGTGACCTGGAAGACGCCGCCGGTGCCGGGGATCAGAGCCACCTCGCCGAGGTCGGTGCCGAAGGTGCTGAGCAACTCCTGCGCCATCCACCCCGCCCGCAGCAGCCAGTTGCACTGGGTGCAGTACGTGATGGTGAGGCGGGCGGAGGAGGTTGTCATGAGTCCATGTTCGCAGACGCCGCGGAGTCGCTGATTCCGATCGCGTTCAGCCACAGAGTGGTCAGGTCTTCCGCGGCCTCGCTCAGGTCCGGTGCGTCGCCGAACACGAACCAGATATAGGCGCATCGCTCGGTCATCGCGCCGAGCATGGACGCCGTGGCGTCGATGTCGAGATCCTGGGCAATGAGCCCCTCGTCCTGCCAGCGGGCGAAGGCTCGTCGGGTCCGGCCGTGGTAGTACCGGCGTCTGTCGGTCAGTGCGCGACGGGCCTCCGGGCTGGACAGGGCGGCCTCACCGAGCACCTTCCAGAAGTCGGCGTTGCGTTGAAACGCTTCGAGATACAGGAGGTTGGTCTCCGCGATGCGGGCCCGCGGCTGGTCAGCTCCGCCGACCGGGGAGGACAACTCGCCGTAGACCTCGTCCTCGACCTCGACGATCAGATCCTTGAACAGTTCGTTCTTGTCCGTGAAATAGCGGTAGAACGTGCCCACGGAGACGCCGGCTTCGGTGGTGACATCCGCGACGCGGGTCTGGTGGAAGCCGCGATCAGAGAAGACGCGGCGGGCTGCGCGGAGGAGTGCACGGCGGGTTCGCATGCCTTGGCGGGTCATCGTCGTCTTGTCGCTCACTGTGCCTGGCCTTCGGTGCGAGAGGTGCGGAGCACGCGGCACCACAGGTCGGTGAGCTGGTCCACCGCGGAGTCGATCGCGGGCGTGCCCTCCTCGAGTACGAACCATTGGAAAGCACACTGCTCGGTCGTCGCAACGAGTGCGAGCGCGGCGACGTCGGCCGAGACGTGGGGAGCGACCAGGCCGGCGTCGACCCAGGTGCTGACGGTGTCCCGCACCTGCGCGGTGTAGACCTCTCGGCGTGCAGCGAGCATCCGGCTGATGCCGCGATTGCCGAGAGCCGCCTGCTCGACGCGCCGCCAGAAGGCCGCGTGGCTTCCGAACTGTTCGAGGTAGTGACGCGCATTCGCGCGCACCCATTCGTGGACGCCGTCGTGCGGGGACCACGGCGCGGGCATGATCGCGGCGTCCAGTTCGTCGAGCATTGCCTCGAAGACGAGTTCCTTCGAATCGAAGTACGTGTAGAAGCTTCCCGACGCGACCCCCGCGGCGTCCGTGATGTCGGTGATCCGCGTGTCGAAGAAGCCGCGCTCGATGAAGACGTCGCGAGCAGCCGTCACGATGAGAGTTCTCGTCGGCGTCGATCCTGTGGATTCGGCCGCACGGGAGCTGCGCTTGTTTTCCATTCCCCGCCCTGATTCTGCGCCCCGTATCGGGGCGTCGTCGGTTGCCGGAGCCCGATATTACTCGGCAGTCGCAGACTGGGCGCCGAGCCGGGTCGGGTGGACATGAGCGAGTATTCAGTGCCGATAGGGCCTCCGTTCGCCTGTCTCCAGGATGGGATAGTCCTCGAAGTTCGATGTTTAGCACAGTATTTCGAGGATCTGCGCACGATCCACTCGAATCGATCTGATCGTTGACAAGAGCTACGTCGAGGTGGATAGTCGCCTCACCTGAATGGTTCTTCAATCTGTTGAGTAGCTGGATGTGAGGGCGGTTCAATTGAGAGATCTAGAAGGCTCCATCGCGGTGGTGACGGGCGGCGCCCGCGGCATCGGCGCGGCAATCGCGAAGCGCCTGGCTGCGGCGGGCGCGGATATCGCAATCTGGGATGCGCCCGAGTGGACCGATCCACCACTCGGTTACCCACTGTCGGACCGCGGCGATCTCCGCGAGATCGAAGGCGAGATCCGCGGCCAGGGTCGCCGCGCACATGCAATCGCAGTCGATGTCCGTGATCCGGCGGCGGTCGATGCGGCGGTTGCCGAGACCGTGTCCGAACTGGGTGCGATCGACATCCTCGTGTGTGCCGCGGGGGTCCGAAGTGCGGTGCCGGCGTCCCGAATGACCGACGAGCAGTGGGACTCGGTGGTCGATGTCAATCTGCACGGCACCTATCACTGCGTTCGCTCCGCCCTCGCGCATCTGGAGTCGTCCGGTGCGGGCCGAGTGGTGATCGTGGCTTCCGAGGAAGGCCGGCGGGGCGCCGTAGGTCTGTCCCACTACGCGGCCGCGTCGTGGGGATTGATCGGACTTGCGAAGTCCCTGGCCCTCGAGTCGGCACAGTACGGACTCGCGGTCAACGTCATCACCCCCGGTCCGGTCGATACCGCGATGTCGCGCAGCATCGACTACTGGGCGTTGGTCCAGGCGGGTCGGACCGGTGCCGATCCCGTGGACGACGTGAGTGAAACCTCCGCACGGCGAGCGCTCGAGGCGGCCCACCCGAGTGGGGTCGCATACGTCGGAGTCGAGTCCGTTTGTGATGCAGCAATGTTCGCGATCGGAGCCGAGGGTCTCGACCTGACGGGTTCGGTTCTGGATGTCTCGGCCGGTCTGGCCGCGACGAATACGGCGTGAGGAGTGGTGATGAGGAGCTTCGAAGGACGGGTCGTGGTCGTGACCGGAGCCGGCAAAGGCCAGGGGCGATCGCATGCACTCTCGTTCGCGCAGCAGGGCGCGTCACTCGTGCTGTGCGACCTCGGACGCCAGATCCCGTGTGCGTCTCCGATGTCGACCCCGGAGCAGCTGGCCGAGACCGCGCGCATGGTCGAGTCGGTGGGAGCCCCGTGCATCACGATGCAGGCCGACACGCGTTCGAGTGCCGACATGAACAAGCTGGTCGGAGCTGCCCTCGAGCGGTTCGGAAAGGTCGACGTCTTCGTCGCCAACGCCGGGCTGGCCTCGTTCGGACCGCTCCGGGACATGCCGTATGACGTCTGGCGCGACGTCGTCGACGTCAATCTCACCGGCGTCGCCACCAGTATTCGCGCTGTCGTGCCGCACATGATCGAACGGGGCGCTGGGCGGATCATCGCCACGTCCTCGTCGGTCGCGCGGGAAGGTGGACCGAACAATGCCAACTACGCGGCGTCCAAGTGGGGAGTCATCGGATTCGTCAAGTCGCTGGCGATCGAACTGGCGCCGCACAACATCACGGTCAACGCTTTCTCCCCGATGTCGGTCTCGACGGACATGTGCCACAACCAGTTGACCTACCGGCTGTTCCGGCCCGACCTCTCCGAACCGACGACTGACGATGTGCGCGACGTGTTCGCCGGGCTCAACCCGATGGGGGTCCCGTGGCTCGAGGTGGCCGACGCGAGCGCGGCGGTCCTCTTCCTCGCCTCGGACGACGCGCGATACGTCACCGGCAACGCCTTCGACGTCGCGGCCGGGTGGAACGCCTTCCACGTTGCCTGATCGGCATCCGGATCAATCATCTCCCCAACTTCACTCTCACGACGCAGGAGTTTCTTCGATGACCATCGACCCGACGCATCTCCTTTCGGACCTGGCTCAGGACGGTCCGGCGCTGTTCTTCCCGGACCCACCGGCCGCGGTCACGTTCAATTTCGATCAGGGCATCGCGGCCGAGGAGACATTTCCGATCGAGGACTTCAAACAGATGATGAGCGATGTCCTCGACCGGGACGGCGGCCTCGCACTGGAGTACATCTCGTTCGACTACGACAAGTCGACCGACCAGATCGTCTACCTCCCCTCGTACATCGAGCTGATGCTCGGTCACACGGGACTGCGGGACGAGCTCGCCTCCTGGTTGGGAAGGACGCAGGGCATCACCGGCCTGGGAGCCGACAACTTCATCCTGACCTCCGGATCCGTTCAAGCGATTGCGCTGGCGGTCAACGCGTTCGTCAATCCGGGTGACGGTGTCCTCGTGGAAGCCGCGACCTTCCCGTATGCGATGCGCTTCATGCAGATGCGTGGTGCCGACATTCGCACCGTGGACATCGACCAGCACGGCCTCGTCGTCGAATCGCTGGAAGCGCGACTCGAGGAGTTCCACCGCGACGGCGTGAAACCCAATCTGCTGTATGTCATTCCGACGTTCCAGCTTCCGACGTGCGTCGTGATGCCGGAGGAACGCCGCCGCCGTCTGCTCGAAATCGCGGAGAAGTGGGAACTGATCGTCCTCGAGGATTCCATCTACGCCGACCTTCGTTACAGCGGGGATCCTGTGCCCTCCCTGCGAAGCATGGACACGTCAGGGCTGGTCATCCAGTCTCACGGGTTCTCGAAGGTTCTGGCGCCCGCGTTGCGTCTCGGCTGGATGTGCGCTTCCGAGAAGATGATCCACGCGCTGGCGTCGGTGCGCCAGGATCTCGGTGTCAGCCAGTGGATGTGTCGGATGATGGCCGACTACCTTGCCCAGGGCAAGCTCGATCCGCACATCGAGAGGGCCAATGCGGTCTACCGCCGCAAGCGTGACATCGCGGTGGCCGCAGTTCGCGCGCACTGCGGTGGTCTCGTCGACTTCGAGGTGCCCGACGGTGGCTTCTACCTCTGGCTGCGGATCGACGACTCGGTCGACTGGGACCGAGCTCAGAACGCGGCCGCAATGAGCGGTGTCTTCTGCCGGCCCGGGGAGAAGTTCCTCGGCAAGGAAGCAGGGCAGGGATATCTGCGTCTCGCTTACAGCCATGCCCCGGACCACGAGATCGAGCGCGGAATCAAGGCGCTCGGTGACGCCATCACATCCAACGTCCGGGTGACCACCTAGACCGTAGACAGTCGACGGTCCGCCCGGTGCGCTTCGGGCGCTGTTCGAAAACCGAGAGGAAGGGGATGACATGACGATATCGGCAATTCGTGGATCCGCGCGGCGTCGCCTGTCGAAGGTGGGTCTGGGCTTCATCGGTGCGATCGCCGCGAGTCTCGTGGTGGTCGGCTGCTCCGGCGCCACAGACGATTCCGCGACCGCGGCTGGCACCGATCCGGCGGGGAGCGCGTGGTTGGCGGACGCGGAAAGTGTCGCGCAGGCCGCGACCACGGTGCCTACCGTGATGCGCGCGGCGCAACTCGGGCCGGTGACGCCGCCGGCGAAGCACACGATCTTTTTCGTCGGCTGCGACCAGTCCATCCCGGGTTGCGTTGCGCAGGTGACGGGTGTCCAGGAGGCGGCTGCCGCCCTGGGATACACCGTGAAGATCTGTGATGCGAAGGCCGACGTCGCCTCGTTCCAGAACTGTATGAGCCAGGCGGTCAATGCCAAGCCCGACGTGATCGTCAACAACGCGCGACCCGCCGCGGACGCTGCCGAGGCATATGCGGATGCACATGCCGCCGGAATTCCGGTGATCGGTCAGTTCACCTCGGAGCTGCCGGATCCGGCCAAGGGGAACACCGTCGAGGTCGGCAACGTCTGTCGACAGGAAGGCGAGATGCTCGGCAACTTCATCGTCGCCGAGAGTGGAGGCAAGGCGGACGTCGCGGTGTTCGCCGACACCGTGTACGGGTGCAACGGGCAGCGGGCGGAGGGAATCCAGTCAGCACTCGACAAATGCGACACGTGCAAGTCGACGATCAAGCGGTTCTCCGCCGCCACAGCGCAGACGGACCTGCCTCCGGCACTCCAGGCGACCATCCAGTCGAATCCGAAGCTGAACTGGATCGTGGGGACCCCCGGATTCTCCGGGCTGATGGCATCGGACGCCGTCCGGCAGGCCGGCAGGGCGGACTCCATCTCGGTCGGCACGTTCGACGGCGACGAGCCGTCCCTCGCGCTGGTGCGCAAGGGCGACATCATCAAGGCCGACGTCGCGTCGGGTGTCTACGAGAACGGCTGGACCGTGGTCGATGCGGCGGCGCGCCTCGCAGCCGGCCAGAGCATCCCCGACGGGATCTCCAACCCGACCCAGCTGCTGATGACCGAACAGAGCGTCCCTCAGAGCGGAACCTACGAGGGTGCAACAGGTTTCCGTGAGCAGTTCAAGCAGCTGTGGGGTGTCGCATGAGAGTCGCTGTGATCGACGCGGGTGTGTGAGTGATGACCGCACTCGAACTGTCCGCCATTACCAAGACCTACCCGGGTCAACGTGCGCTCGACGACGTCGACTTCGTGGTCGCCGCCGGGGAGATCCACGCGCTACTGGGGCACAACGGCTCGGGCAAGTCGACCCTCATCAAGGTCATGTCGGGTTACCACACGCCCGACTCGGGATCGGGGAGCTTCTCCGTGGCGGAGAACGCGATCAAGTTCGGTGACGTGGCCGGGATCAGAAACGCTGGAATGAGATTCATCCACCAGGACATCGGGATGATCGAGGGGCTGACGGTCCTCGAGAACCTGAGGCTCGGCGTCGGGAACTACGACGCCCGCCGCCTCGGGCGCATCAGGTGGGGGCGCGAGCGGGAACTGGCTCGGCGCAGCCTCGAGGAACTGGGGCTGGACCACATCGACCTCGACGCCCCGCTCGCGGACCTGTCCGCGGTGGAACGAACCGAGGTGGCGGTCGCCCGTGCACTCGGGGACCAGAGTGCGGTGACGGTTCTCGTCCTGGACGAGGCGACCGCCGCGATGCCCGCGGAACAGGTCGGCAATCTGTTCCGCCTGATTCGACGGCTCGTCGAACGCGGAGTCGGCGTCGTCTACGTGACCCACAGGCTCGAGGAAGTTCTGGAGATCGCAGACCGGGTCACCGTGCTGCGGGACGGCCAGGTGGTGCTGCGGTCGAGAGTCGCCGATCTGACCGGAGCGGAACTCGCGCGAGTCATCGCGGGAACCGAGCTGTCGCCGGTGCGAACTCGCACCGGGGCGAGCAAGAACATCGGCGAGACCCGTCTCGAGTTCGACGACGTCGTCGCGGGCCGGGAACTCAGGGGCGCCAGCTTCACGTTGCGGGCCGGCGAGGTGGTCGGGCTGGCCGGCCTCGCCGGATCCGGTGTGCACGAGGTGGTCCGATTGTTGCAGGGGAGCGTGCCCGTGTCGTCGGGCGAGGTCCGGGTCGAGGGGCGGGTGGTGCTGCGGTTCGGTCCGCGCCCGATGCGTGAGCGCGGGGTCGCGGTTCTGCCCGGAGAGCGACGTCTGAAGGCGATCTTCACGATGTCGGTGTCCGAGAATATGACGATCTCGAGGCTTACCCCGCTCTGGCGGCGCGGGATCCTCAGTCGGCGCGTCGAGACGAGAGAGGTGCTCGACGGGATCGATCGCTTCGACATCCGACCCCGGGACCCCAACCGCCCGATCGAACTCCTCAGTGGTGGCAACGCACAGAAGGTGTTCGTGCTCAGGGGCCTGCGGATCGAGCCGCGCGTGCTCGTTCTCGAGGAGCCCACTCATGGAGTCGACGTCGGAGGATCCGCCGAAATCCTTCGTGTCATAGCCGAATCGGCTGCACGTGACGGTGTTGCGGTTTTGCTCTGCTCGTCGGACACCGACGATCTCGCCGCAGCGTGTGACCGCGTACTCGTATTCCGGGACGGATGCGTCCGAGCCGAGCTACAGGAGGAGGAGATCACCCGTGAAAGAATCGTTGGACTCTGCTACGCCGCATCCTGATCTGACTGCGCCCGACATCGGCACGTCACGTGCCGGCCGTGTTTCCGTCAACTCGCTGGCATCGAAGTGGGCGGGCCCGCTGCTGCTACTCGTGATGATCGTCGGGTTCATGATCGCCTTGCCTGGCGTGTTCCTGACGAGCAGCAACCTCGTCGCGGTGGTGAACAACCAGGCGATAGCCGCGATCGTTGCCCTGGGCCTGCTGTTTCCCCTCGCGGCCGGCGTCTTCGACATCTCGATCGGTGGAGTGATCACGTTGTCGGTCATCTCTTCCGCGTCCATGTTCCAGGCGACCTCCGGCCGGATGCCGGTCGTCGCCGTCATTGTCGTCACGCTGCTGGTCGGGTCCCTCGCGGGCTTCGCCAACGGACTTCTCGTCGTCCGACTCCAGATCGACCCGTTCATCGTGACTCTCGGAACCGGCTCGGTCTTCGTGGGGATCTCCCAGCTCATCGCCAACGGTAAGGCGGTGTCGGAGAACATTCCGACGGAGTTCACCGACCTCGGACGCGGCGAGGTGCTCGGAATACCCAACCCCATCGTGGTCGTCGTAGTCCTGGCAGTCGTCGTCTACTACGTGCTCGAGCACACTCCGCTCGGTCGGATGATCTACGCGACCGGCGCCGGGAGAGAGGCTTCGCGGTTGGCGGGAGTCCCGACGGATCGCATTCTCTACCTCGCGTTCTGGGTCTCGGCCTTCTGTGCTGCGCTCGCAGGCCTGGTCTACACGGCACGCATCGGGACAGGGCAACCTGATGTCGGTGGTCAATACCTCTTGCCCTGTTATGCAGCGGCCTTCCTCGGTTCGACCATGATCAAGCCGGGGCGTTTCAACGTCGCGGGCCTGCTCGTCGGACTCGCGATCATCGCGGTCGGAATCAACGGCCTGCAACTCTGGGGAATCCCGTTCTGGGTGATCTCGACATTCCAGGGCGGAGCACTCGTCCTGGCCGTGGTCCTCACCAAGATCCGCAAGACCTCCAAGTCGGTGTGACTCGGAGGGCGGAACGCAGACAAGGAGAACGCCATGCTCGATCTGGCTGGCAAGGTTGCATTCGTTACGGGAGCCGCACGCGGGCAAGGACGTTCGCATGCGCTCGCCCTCGCGCAAGCAGGCGTGGACGTCGTGGTGACGGACATCTGCGGCGATGTGTCCTCTATCCGATACCCTCTCGCCACCCCCGACGACCTCCAGGAGACCGCCCGTTTGGTCAAGGACCTCGGCCGTGAGTGCCTGCCGTTCGTCGTCGACGTGCGGGACGGCGATGCGCTCGACGCCACCGTCGCCGAAGCGGTGGACCGCCTCGGCTCACTCGATATCTGCATCGCGAACGCGGGCGTTTGTGGGCACGGGAAGTTCTGGGAGATAACAGATTCGATGTGGGACGACATGATCGGCATCGATCTGACCGGGGTGTTCAAAACCCTGCGGGCCGTGACGCCCACGATGGTGGCGCAGGGAAGTGGCCGGATCGTTGCGACTGCGTCGATGGGCGGCCGTATGGGCAACCCCAACCTTGCTCATTACGTCGCCGCGAAATGGGGTGTGATCGGATTGGTCAAAACGCTCGCGCTCGAGGTGGCGTCGTACGGAATCACCGTGAACGCAGTCTGCCCCGCGACAGTGGACACGCAGATGGTGCACAACGATTCGATGTACGAATTGTTCTGTCCCGGAATGGGTTCCCCGAGTCGTGGTGACGTCGAACCGATCTACGCCCAGTTGAGTCCGATGCGTGTTCCCTGGGTCGATCCCCAGGACGTCACGGACGCGGTTCTGTATCTGGTGTCGGAGCGGGCGCGCTACGTCACGGGATCGACCTTGGACGTCTGCACGGGTGCGACGGCAGGAATGCCCTGATGGCAATTCCGGCTGATGCTCAGCGAGCGGTCTACCGCGGATTCAACCCACCGCACCTCACCTTTCCGGGAATGTCGCAGGTCGTGCGATCGGGAGAACTCGTCGTGGTGTCCGGTCAAGTTGCACTCGGCGATGACGGTCACGTGGTCTCGGACGAACCACACGAGCAGGCCGAGCAGTGCTTCGCCAACCTCGAGGCGGCCCTGTGCCTCGCCGGCGCGACCGTGAGCGACGTCGTCAAACTGGTCTGCTATCTCACCGACGCCTCGCACTTCGGCGCCTACAGCTCCGCGCGGGCACGACGATTCGGTGACCTTGCACCCACGGGCACGACGGTCGTCGTGGCAGGCCTGCTGGACCCGGCGATGTTGATGGAAGTGGAGGCGTGGGCGGTGGTGCGGCCGTCCGAGCGATAGCAGACTACGGCTGTGATCGTGAACGGGCCGACGGTCAATGTGCGTGCAGACGCCGCGCCCCGGCCCACTCGACGACCGGCCGGCCCTCGACGAGGTGCTCGTCCACGAACCGCCCGACGCGGTCGGCGCGCAGTTCGGCGTACCAGGTGTTGTCCGGGTACACCGCGACGACCGGTGCCTGCGAGCACGGGAACATGCATCCGGTCTGGGTGACGAGGACGTCGTCGTCACCCAGTCCGCGCGCCTCGAGCGCGGCGTCCAGGGCCGCTGCGGTTTCCGGGCCGCCCCGGGCGGAGCAGCGCGGGCCCCGGCACACCAGCACGTGGCGGGCGAAGCCCGGCACCTCGTCCCAAGCGGGGGAGGTGAGCGGTGCAGTGGTGGTGCGGGCGGGCGCGGTCGGGCCCGTCAGCGCCGCGTCCAGCAGATCGGTGTAGGTCGCGGTGTCGGACAGCGGTGCCGCCAGCCGAACGTCCGGGGCGCCGGTTCCGTACTCGCGCAACCAGTGTCCGATCACACGGCGGAACCACGCGTCGATCTTGCGGTCGAGCACGGTCTGCGCGCTGACCACGACGACCTCGGTTGCGCCGGCGGCGGCCGCCTCGTCGAGGACGACCGCGATCGTCGGTCCGGATCCGCCGAGCACCGCGGTGCGGAAGACGGTGTCCGGGTGGCGCTTCCGCAGCGCGTCGAGTGCGCCGCCGAGTTGGTCGCGGGGGTCGTCACCGCGGTCGGTGGGCGCGGTGAGGATCACCCATCGACCAGATCGGATCGTGTTCATGACAAAGACCTTTCGGCGTCCTCGGCAGCGGCGCTGCACAGCACCACCATCGGACGCCCGGTTCGGGGATGTGGCTGCACGATCGCGTCGAGCCCGTAGACGTCGGCGAGCAGTTGCTCGGTGAGGACGGCCTCGGGTGCGCCCTCGGTGACGACGCGGCCGCGGTGAAGGACCACCAGGTGGTCGCAGTACATCGCCGCCAGGTTCAGGTCGTGCATCGCGGCCACGGTGGTGAGGCCGCGTCGGCGGATCAGGTCGAGGAGCTCGATCGACGCGGAGACGTCGAGGTGGTTGGTGGGCTCGTCGAGCAACAACACGCAGGGACGCTGCGCGAAGGCCCGTGCGAGTTGCGTCTTCTGCTTCTCGCCGCCGGACAGGCTCTGCCACAATCGGTGTCGTAGCTCGGTGATGCCCGCCATGGTGAGGCTCTCAGTGACCACGTCGGCGGTGCCGACGGCGGCCGGGCGGGCCCACCCGCCCCGGTGCGGGATCACCCCGAGTTCGACGATCTGCTCCACCGTCAGTTCCAGTTCGGTGGCCGAATGCTGTTCCACCAGTGCCACGGTCCGCGCGAACTCGCGCCGACGCATCTCCGCGGCGGGCTGGTCGTCGATCACCACGCGCCCACTGTCGGGGCGCGTGAGACGGGCGACCGCCGACAGCAGCGACGTCTTGCCGGAGCCGTTCGGGCCGATCAGCCCGGTGAACCGCCTCGACGGCGCACGGCAGGACACGGCGTCGAGGATCGTGGCGCCGCCCACCGACCAGGTGAGGTCCTCGACGCGGACCTCGGGGGAGTGGTGGCTCATCCGCGGGCTCCTCGGCGCCGGAGCAGCAGCACGAACACCGGCACCCCGACGACCGCGGTGACGATGCTGATCGGCAGCTCGCGACCCGGCATGATGGTGCGCGCCGCGATGTCGGCCCACACCAGCAACACGGCCCCCACGAGCGCGACAACCGGAAGTAGGCGAGCGTGCAACGGGCCGACGAGCATTCGCGCGGCGTGCGGCACCACGAGGCCGACGAATCCGATCACGCCGGCCTGCGCGACGAGGGCCGCGGTGCACAACGACGCCACTCCGTACAGCACCCAGCGGGATCGCTCGACGTGGGTGCCCAGGCTCGTGGCCGCACGCTCGCCGAACGCGAACGAGTCAAGTACCCGGCTGTGCGCGAGCATCACGGCGGTGGTCACCGCCACGACGGCGGCGATCATGACGAGACCGGACCACCGCACCCCCGCGACCGATCCGAGCGTCCACTGCAGGACGCGGTGTGCGGCGTCCCGGTCACCCAGCAGAACCAGCGCCGACGTCACGGCCGCCGCGAACTGGCCGACCGCGATCCCGGCGAGGACGAGACGTCCGGGCATGAGGGTTCCGGAACGGGACGTCGAGATGAGGAACACCAGCAGCAGGCTCGCCAGCGCGGCGAGGAACGCCGCCGCCGACACCGCACTCATGCCGAACAGACCGACCGTCCCGACCCCGGCGGTCAGCGCGAGGACCGCGCCGAGCGACGCGCCGCCCGACATGCCCAGCAGATACGGATCGGCGAGCGCATTGCCGGTCAGGGACTGCAGCACGGCACCGCACAGCGCCAGGCCGGCCCCGACGAGCGCCGCTGCGAGCACCCGCGGCATCCGCAGGTCGACCACGATGTGCGTGGTCAGCAGATCGGTGCCGGGGCCGATGCCGAGCCGTCCGGCGATCGATTCGACCACGGTGCCGATCGACAGGTCGGCCGCACCGATCGCGACGCCGGCCGCGCAGCTCACCACGAGCAGCGCGGCCAGCGCCACCGACCACCCGGTGGCGGTCGTCGCGGCCACCCGGGTGGGAACCCGGGTCGTCACGCTCATCCCCGGCCGCCGCCCAACTGATCATTGACCAGTGCCGCGCCCTCGATCAGGCGCGGGCCCGGGGTGCTCGCCGAGAACGGCACCACGACGAAGGCGTTGTCACGCACGGCCTTCAGATCCTTCAGCGCCGGATCGTTGCGGAGGTACTCCTTCTTGGCCTCGGCCGTGTCCCACGACGCGTCGGCCAGGACGATCACGTCCGGGTTCGCCTTCAGCACCGTCTCCCAGCTGCCGTCGGCCCACGCGCCGTCGAGCCCGGCGAAGACGTTGGTGCCGCCGACCGCGTCGATGATCAGCTGCGGGCCGCCGGCATTGCCTCCGACGTACGGGGTGTCGGTGTTGCTGTCGTACCAGAAGATGCTCTTGCCCTTCGCCAGCGCGGCCGACTCGATGCCGGCGAGCGTCTCGCGCATCTGCGAGACCACACCGTCGGCCTCGGATTCCCGGCCGAACAGGGTGCCGTAGTCGGTGATCTCCGTGGCGATCGAATCCCACGCGACCGGCGGACGCTTCGACTTGTCCTTGCAGCCGAAGGGCGAGACGTAGGTGGCGATGCCGAGTTCGTCGAACGACTCCTGCGAGCCGACGGCCTTCTCGTCGAACGCGCTCGAGTACGACGCGAACACCAGGTCCGGCTTGGTCTCGAGCAGTGCCTCGCGGCTGGGGTAGTCCTTCTCGTCCAGCGCCGGAACCTGCGCGTACGCCGCCTGCCACTGCGGGGCGACGGTGTCGTCGAGGTAGGCCGTACCGACCATCTGGCCCTGTGCACCGATCGACAGCGCCGACTCGGTGGCGCCCTGGTTGAGGGTGACGGCTCGCTCGGCCGGACCGTCGAGCGTGACGGTGCGGCCGCAGTTCTGCAGGGAGATCGACGCGGTGCCGTCCCCGGAATTCGACGACCCGCCACACGCGGTGAGGGTCAGTGCGGCAGCGACGGATAGCGCCGCGGAGGAGATGACTCGGCGAGAAACACGCGAACGAACTCGCGATGAAACAGGGGTGCGCAAAGCAACCCGCCTTCCATGACTCGTGGAAAACGTGCAGGTCTGCGTCACGGCCGGTCTCCTGGCTCGGCAGGGATAGCCGCCGACTACGCCTTCCCGGATGCGGATGCATCCAGTGGCTGGGGTCGAACCCCGAGTAGTCGACGTACCTGCCCACAGTGGCGAGTACCGCGCCGGTTTCCACCGGACTTCCCGTTCGCCGTGACGACAACGTGAGGATAGACGACGGACTACGCCGCGCTGTCCGCCTTGTCCGCTTCCCGGCCGCGCGGCATCAGGGCCGACGACACGGTCAGCAGCACCGCGACACCGACGATGCCGACGAAGACGAGGTGGATCGCCCCGGCGAGGTCGGTCGGATCGGGTTCGGCGGCGTCGCCGACGCGCGCGTTGACGAGCGCGCCGAACACGGCGACGCCGACGGCGCTGCCGATCGAGCGGGCGAACATGTTGGTCGATGTCACGACGCCGCGCTCGCTCCAATCGACACTGGACTGCGCCGCGATGAGCGTCGGGGTGGCGATCAGGCCCATGCCCGAGCCGATCACGAAGCACGTCGCGCCCACCTGCCACACCGGTGAGCTCTCCGCGAGCAGCAACAGCAGCGCCGACCCGGCCAGCACGAGCAGGCTGCCGAGCAGCGCGGTCGAGCGGAACCCGATCCGCAGATAAAGCCGACCCGCCTGCGACGCGGCGATGGGCCAGCCGATCGTGAGCACCGCGAGCGCGAAGCCCGCGACGAGGGCGCCGGTGCCGAGGACACCCTGGACGAACGTCGGGACGTACGACGTCAGGCCCATCAGGATCGCGCCGACCGACAGCGACGCGAGGCTGCTCGCGACGAGCACCCGGCGCGTCAACATGTGCAGCGGCAGGATCGGATCGGCGGCCCGCCGTTCGACGAGGAGGAACCCGAGCAGCAGCAGCGCGCCGACCACGAAGACACCGATTCCGGCGGGGGACGCCCAGGCCCACGCCTGCCCGCCCTCGAGCAGCCCGAGGATCATCAGTGCGGCGCCGCCGGTGAGCAGGACCGCGCCGGCGTAGTCGATCCGTTGCCGCCGGACGGTGGCCTGCTCCGCGAACTTGCGGTGCAGCATCCACGCGGCGAGCGCGCACAGGGGCAGGTTCACCAGGAAGATCCACCGCCACGACAGGTACTCGGAGAACAAGCCGCCGAGGGTCGGGCCCAGCACCGCCGAGACGCCCCACACGCTGGCGATGTAGCCCTGCACCTTGGCGCGCTCGGCGACGGTATAGATGTCGCCGGCGATCGTCAGGCTCATCGGCTGGACCGCGCCGGCGCCCAGGCCCTGGACCGCCCGGAACACGATCAGCGCCGGCATGCTCCACGCGATGCCGCACAGCAGCGATCCGACCGCGAACAGCGCGATGCCCAGCATCATGATCGGCTTGCGCCCGAACGTGTCGGCGAGCTTGCCGTAGATCGGCACCGAGACAGCCTGCGCCAGCAGGTAGATCGAGAACAGCCAGGGGAACTGGGTGAAACCGCCCAGGTCGCCGACGATCGTGAGCACCGCGGTCGCGATGATCGTGCTGTCGAGCGCGACCAGCGACGTGCTGAGCATCAGTGACAACAGGATCGGGCCGCGTTCGGACCGCAGTCCCACCGAATTCGTGACCGTGTCGGTCGTCATCCACCCTCCAGCCGATCGATCGTCGAGTCCGAAACAAAGCTAACGATCTTCGGTGGGGGCGTATTCCCGGCGATCGTGCACGTGCTGTGGGGTGCGCCGATTCGCCGGACCGATAGGGTAGCCACGTGCGTCCTTCACTCGACTCCTACACCCATCTGGCCGGCGGCAAGGTCCGCGATCTCTACACGATCGACGACGAGCACCTGCTGCTGGTCGCGAGTGACCGGATCTCGGCCTACGACCACGTGCTGTCCACCCCGATCCCGGACAAGGGTCGGGTGCTCACCGCGATGAGCGTGTTCTTCTTCGAGAAGCTCGGCGGTAACCACCACCTCGCCGGCGACCCGCTCGACGAGCGCATCCCCGAGGAGGTGCTCGGTCGCGCGCTGGTCGTCCGCAAGCTGAACATGGTGCCGGTCGAGTGCGTGGCCCGCGGCTACCTCACCGGATCCGGGCTGGCGGACTACCAGCGCACCGGCGCGGTGTGCGGCGTCGCGCTGCCGGAGGGGCTCGTCGAGGCCAGCCAGCTGCCCGATCCGATCTTCACCCCGGCCAGCAAGGCGGAGCTCGGCGACCACGACGAGAACATCGACTTCCAGGCCGTCGTCGACAAGGTCGGTCAGGACCTCGCAGTCAAGCTGCGGGACGACACCCTCGACATCTACTTCCGTGCCGCGAGCTTCGCCCGGGAACGCGGAATCATCCTCGCAGACACCAAGTTCGAGTTCGGGCTGGACTCCGAGAACAACCTGGTCCTCGCGGACGAGGTGCTGACGCCGGACTCGTCGCGGTACTGGCCGGCCGACGGCTACGAGCCCGGCAAGGTGCAGCCGAGCTTCGACAAGCAGTTCGTGCGCAACTGGCTCACCAGCCCGGCGTCCGGTTGGGACCGCGCGTCGGACACCCCGCCGCCGCCGCTGCCGCAGGACATCGTGGACGCGACCCGTGCCCGCTACATCGAGGCGTACGAGCGCATCTCGGGCCTGTCGTTCGAGGATTGGGTGGGCTGAGATGAAAGCGCTGACTCCGCCTGTCGCCAAGCGGGTGCCGTTCGAGCGCATCCATCACGGGGAGACGTTCGTCGACCACTACGAGTGGCTGCGGGACAAGGAGGATCCCGAGGTCATCGAGTACCTCGAGGCGGAGAACGCGTACACCGCTCAGCAGCTCGAGCACCTGGATTCGTTGCGCGAGAAGCTCTTCCAGGAGATCAAGACGCGCACGCAGGAAACCGACATGTCGGTGCCGACGCGGCTCGGGGACTGGTGGTACTACTCCCGCACGGTCGAGGGCAAGCAGTACGGGGTCCACTGCCGGTGCCCGATCGCCGGGCCCGACGACTGGACCCCGCCGGAGTTGTCCGCGGACGTCGCGATCGAGGGCGAGCAGGTTCTGCTCGACGGCAACGCGGAGGCCGAGGGACACGAGTTCTTCTCGCTCGGGGCGTTCTCGGTGAGCCGCGACGGGACGCTGCTGGCGTACTCGGTGGACGTGATCGGCGACGAGCGGTACACGATGCGGTTCAAGGACCTCGGCACCGGCGACCTGCTGGTCGACGAGATCCCCAACACCGCGCCCGGCGCGACGTGGGCGATCGACCACCGGCACGTCTTCTACCTGACGGTGGACGAGTCGTGGCGGCCGGACACAGTGTGGCGGCACAAGCTCGGGACCGCCCAGACCGAGGACGTTCAGGTCTTCCACGAGCCCGACGAACGCTACTGGGTGTCGGTCGGGTCCACGCGCAGCGAGAAGTACCTGATGATCTGGCTCGGCTCCAAGGTCACCACCGAGGGCTGGATCCTCGAGTCGGCGGATCCCGAGGGCGACTTCCGGGTGATCCTGCCGCGCCGTGAGGGCGTCGAGTACGCGGCCGAGCACGCCGTGATCGCGGGCCAGGACCGGTTCCTCATCCTGCACAACGACGTCGTCGACGGCGAGAAGGCCGAGAACTTCGTCCTGGCGCAGGCGCCGGTGGCGGATCCGAGCGCGATGGAGATCCTGATCCCGCACCGCCACGACGTGCGGCTCGAGGACATCGACACCTTCGCCGACCACGTGGTGCTCAGCTACCGGCGCGATGTGCTGACGCGGGTGGCGATCTGGCCGCTCACGGCGGACGGGTACGGCGAACTGACCGAGATCGAGTTCGACGAGGAACTGTTCTCGGTGGGCCTCGGATCCAACCCCGAATGGGAGCAGCCCACGCTGCGCATCGGGTACGGATCGTTCATCACGCCGTCGCGGGTCTACGACTACCAACTCGGCACCGGTGAACTGGTGCTGCGCAAGGCGCAACCCGTCCTGGGTGGATTCGACCCCGCCGACTACGAGCAGCATCGCGAGTGGGCGGTGGCCGACGACGGCACCCGCATCCCGCTGTCGGTGGTGCGGCGCAAGGGAATCGGCGGCGACCCGGCACCCACGCTGCTCTACGGGTACGGCTCGTACGAGGCCAGCATGGATCCGGCGTTCTCGGTGGCCCGGCTGTCGCTGCTCGACCGCGGCATGGTGTTCGCGGTCGCGCATGTGCGCGGCGGCGGTGAGATGGGCCGGCACTGGTACGAGAACGGCAAGACGCTCACCAAGAAGAACACCTTCACCGACTTCGTCGCGTGCGCGCGGCATCTGGTCGCCGAGGGCCGTACGACCCCGGAACAGTTGGTCGCCGACGGCGGCAGCGCGGGTGGCCTGTTGATGGGTGCGGTAGCGAACCTCGCGCCCGAACTCTTCGCCGGCATCCTCGCGAACGTGCCGTTCGTCGACCCGCTGACCTCGATCCTGGATCCGTCGCTGCCGCTCACCGTGATCGAGTGGGACGAGTGGGGCAACCCGCTCGAGGATCCGACCGTGTACGAGTACATGCGGTCGTACAGCCCGTACGAGAACGTCGAGGCCAAGAACTACCCGGCGATCCTCGCGATCACGAGCATCAACGACACCCGGGTGCTCTACGTCGAACCCGCGAAATGGGTTGCGGCGCTTCGAGCGACGAAGATCGGTGACTCCCCGCTGCTGCTCAAGACCGAGATGAGCGCCGGCCACGGCGGTGTGAGCGGTCGCTACGAGAAGTGGAAGGAAGTCGCGTTCGAGTACGCGTGGGTCCTGGACACCGCGGGCGCGGCGTAACCATCGAGTGCCGTCAGTGGGGCGGGCGCCGGAAGGTGCCCGCCCCACTCACGTCTCACACCGGAACAGGCATGGCCAGTGCCGACAACACGTGTGCCGTGGGTGCCACCACCGCGCACCTTGCGGCGGCGTAGTCGAGGACCTGCCGGTGCTCGGCCGCCGAGAAGTCGGCCAGCCCGTCCGACACCAGGAACATCTCGACGTCCTGCATGAACCCGTCGAGCGCCGTGGTGAGGCACCCGATGTGGGCGTACACGCCGGTGACGATCAACTGATCTCGCCCGAGGTTCGCGAGGCGCTGTCGCAGATCGGTTCTCGCGAAGGCGCTGTAGCGCCATTTGTTGAGCAACACGTCGCCGGGCTCGGGGGCGAGTTGGGTCACTCGGATGGGGATCCACGATCGTCGAGTTCGCCGGCACGTGCTGACCGGCGGCTCTCACCGCTGGGCGCCTGCCCAGGTGTAGCGCACCTGTGGTCGCCCGGCGCGGCCGTACTCGGTGTGCCGGGCGAGCACGCCGTCGTCGGCGAGCCGCTCGAGGTAGCGCCACGCCGTCACTCGGGACACCCCGACGGCGGCGGCGACCTCGGCGGCCGTCAGCGGGCCGTCGGCGTCCCGCACGCAGACCCCGATCAGGTCTGCTGTCTGTGGGGCAACACCTTTCGGTGTGGTGGCGCGCGCGTCGGCGCTGCGCAGCACCGCCATCGCACGGTCGATGTCGCGTTGACTCGCCGCGGTCCCGCCCGCGGGCAGCGCGGCCCGGAACTCGCGGTAGTGCTCGAGCTTGTCGCGCAGCGCCGCGAACGTGAACGGCTTGAGCAGATACAGCACCACCCCGCGGGTCACCGCCGTCCGCACGACGTCGAGGTCACGGGCCGACGTGACCGCGATGATGTCGGGACTCGGGCGCAGGCCGCCGAGCGCGCCCGCGAGATCGAGCCCGCTCGCGTCGGGCAGGCCGATGTCGAGCAGCACCAGGTCGATCGGTTCCTCCGACGTGGCGGCCTCGGCGACGGCACGCATCGCGTCCTTCGCGGTGTGCGCCACCGCGTGCACCGAGAACCCTTCGATGCGTTCGACATACGAGCGGTGCGCCTCGGCGATCAACGGTTCGTCCTCGACGACCAGCACGCGGATCATCGGTCCCCACCCTCCGTGTCGCCGGTCCGTGGCGACCGCCTGGGTAACGGAATTTCGACCACCAGCATGCCTGCCAGTGACGGCTCGGTGCGCAACCGTCCGCCGTGCCGCGTGACGATCTGCGCGACGAGGGCCAGTCCCAGTCCCCGTTGCCGCGCCGGTCGTCCGTCCACGGGTTTGGTCGAGTATCCGCGGGTGGTCGCCCGCGCGAGGGCGTCCGGATCCATGCCGGGCCCGCTGTCGGCCACCCGGACGACGAGCATCGAATCTTCCTCCACCACGGTCACTTCCACCCACGCGCCCTCGTCCTCGCCGGCCCGGGCGGCGTCGATCGCGTTGTCGACCAGGTTGCCGACCACGGTGACCAGCTCGAGCGGGCTGAGCGCGGTCACCGGGCCGAGCGCGGTGTCCTCGGTGACCGTCAGTTCGACGCCGTGCTGCGCCGCCTCGGTCACCTTGCCCAACAGCAGCGCGGCCAGCGCCGGCTCGTGCACCGCCGCCATCAGACGGTCGATCAGCTGCTGGGAGGTCGCCAGTTCGGCCGTCGTGAAGGCGACCGCCTCGTCGTGGTGGCCCAGTTCGACCATCGTCACGATCGTGTGCAGGCGGTTGGCGTACTCGTGCGCCTGCGCGCGCAGCGACTCCGCGACGCTGCGCGCCGAATCGAGTTCGCCCAGGGCACTCTGCAACTCGGTGTGGTCACGCAACGTCACCACGGTCCCGATCCGCCGCCCCTCCCACAGGACGGGTGCTCGACCGACGACCAGGATCCGGTCGGCCGTCACGTGCACCTCGTCCTGTTCGCCGTCGGCGTCGGGCCCGATGCGCCGCAGCGTCTCGGGCAGCTGGTCCGGCGTGATCGGACCCTCCGGCAGCCACAGCAGCCGGCGGGCCTCGTCGTTGACGACGTCCACGCGGACCCGGCCGTCGCGATCGCGGCCGAACACGATCAGTCCCTCGCCGATCGACCGCAGCACCGCGTCGTGGTGTTCGTAGAGCCGGCGCAGTTGGTCGGGGTCCAGTCCGAGGGTCTGCCGGCGGATCCGTCGGCTCACCAGCGCCGCGCCGACCGCCGCGATCACGACCGCGATCGCGGCGATGCCCAGCAGCGACGGCAACCCCTGCGCGAACTGTTCGCCGACCCGTTCCCGGGTCACGCCCACCGACACCAGACCCACCAATTGCCCGTCCGACTCCACCGGGGTGACCGCGCGGATCGACGGCCCGAGCGATCCCGAGTACGTCTCGGTGAACGTCTCGCCGGCCAGCGCCCGCTCGATGTGGCCCTCGAAGCGCTGCCCGATGAGCGTCGGGTCCGGGTGGGTGTAGCGCGTGCGGTCCGGTGCCATGACGACGATGAAGTCCGTCCCGGTCGCTGCGCGGATGCGCTCGACCTCGGGCTGCAGCACGGCGGTGGGATCGGGCCCACGCAGCGCGGCGACCGTCGAATCCGACAGCGCCAGCGTCTGCGCGATGCTCGTCACCTCGCGTCGTGTCGCGTCGTCGGAGTCCCGGCGCTCGTCGACGACGGCGAACGCCGACACGGCAGCGATGACCAGCGTCAAGACCACCAGCTGCAGTATCAGCAGTTGACGAGCGACGCTCATCGGTGGGCGGGAGGTGCCGCGGGGCACGTCGATCCTCTCGTGAAACTAATGAACACAAACTTCACCGGCGCCTCGTCGGGGACCAGCATTCACAGACGAGTCGGCGTGACCCCGATCACTCGAAGATCAACCGAGCCGGCTCCTCGAGTATCCATCCGATCAAGAGGACACCGCATGAGCACGAGTGCAGCAGGGACGCTGGGGCCGGCGCAACCCGTCGAGAGCAAGAAGACGCGTGACCGCACGCACTGGCTCTACGTCGGCGTCGTCGTCGCCGTCGTGGCCGGTGTGCTCGTCGGGTGGCTCGCGCCCGACGTCGGCAAGTCGCTCGGCGTGCTCGGCACGATGTTCGTGGACCTGATCAAGATGATGATCAGCCCCGTCATCTTCTGCACCATCGTGCTCGGCATCGGCTCGGTGCGCGCGGCCGCGAGCGTGGGCAAGGTCGGCGGACTCGCGCTCGCGTACTTCATCGGCATGTCCACCGTTGCCCTCGGCATCGGTCTGGTCGTCGGTAACCTGCTCAACCCGGGCAGCGGCCTCCACATCACGCCGGACACCGCGAACACCGGTGCGGCACTTGCCGAGAAGGCGCACGCCGCGGGCGGCACCATGGACTTCATCGCGTCGATCATCCCGACGTCGATGCTGTCGTCGCTGACCTCCGGCAGCGTCCTGCAGACCCTGTTCATCGCGCTGCTGGTCGGCTTCGGTCTGCAGGCGATGGGCAAGCAGGGCGAGCCGGTTCTCCGGGGCGTCGGGCACGTGCAGAAGCTCGTGTTCAAGGTCCTGTCGATGATCCTGTGGCTCGCGCCGATCGGTGCGTTCGGCGCGATCGCCAACGTCGTCGGGCAGACCGGTCTGGGCGCCGTCGTCCAGCTGGGCGCGCTCATGCTCGGCTTCTACCTCACGTGCCTGATCTTCGTGTTCGGTGTGCTCGGCAGCATCCTGCGGGCGGTCGCCGGCATCTCGATCTTCAAGCTCGTCCGCTACCTCGCCCGCGAATACCTGCTGATCTTCGCGACGTCGTCGTCCGAGTCGGCCCTGCCGCGGCTCATCGCCAAGATGGAGCACATCGGCGTCGAACGCACCACCGTCGGTGTCGTCGTGCCCACCGGCTACTCGTTCAACCTCGACGGCACCGCGATCTACCTGACGATGGCGTCGATCTTCATCGCCGACGCGATGGGGCAGCCGCTGTCGCTGCCCGAGCAGGCGTCGCTGCTGGTCTTCATGATCATCGCGTCGAAGGGCGCGGCCGGCGTCAGCGGCGCCGGGCTCGCGACCCTCGCGGGCGGCCTGCAGAGCCACCGGCCCGAGCTGCTCGACGGCGTCGGCTTGATCGTCGGCATCGACCGGTTCATGTCCGAGGCGCGTGCGGTCACCAACTTCAGCGGTAACGCCGTCGCGACGCTGCTGGTCGGCACCTGGACCAAGTCCGTGGACAACGAGCGCGTCCGCGCCGTTCTCGCGGGTGAACTCCCGTTCGACGAGTCGACCATGGTCGACGACCAAGAGGCCGAGGCAGCGGACGAGTCCCCGGAGCGCGCGAGGGCGGTGCGCGCGACCACCGCCGGGCGGGAGTTGGTGGACGCCTGATGTTCGTGGGGCGGATGGCTTTTCCGACGCACGGTGCCCGCGCGTGGGACAAGCACGAGTCCGAGGCTTTGGCTAGGTTGGTGCGCATGACGACTCCGCTGCAAGACATCACGATCGACACCCTCGGCGGTGTGCCGACCAGCCTGGGCGAGTACGGCGGCCGCGCCGTCCTCGTGGTGAACGTGGCCTCCAAGTGCGGCCTGACCCCGCAGTACACGGCGCTCGAGAAGCTGGCCTCGGAGTACGCCGAGCGCGGCCTGACCGTCATCGGCATTCCGTGCAATCAGTTCATGGGTCAGGAGCCGGGCACGCCCGAGGAGATCCAGACCTTCTGCTCCACCACGTACGGCGTCACCTTCCCGCTGATGGAGAAGATCGAGGTCAACGGCGAGAACCGGCACCCGCTCTACGCCGAACTCACCAAGATCGCCGACGCAGACGGCGAGGCCGGAGACATCCAGTGGAACTTCGAGAAGTTCCTGATCGCCCCCGACGGAACGGTCGCGAACCGGTTCCGTCCGCGCACCGAACCCGATGCCCCCGAGGTGATCGCGGCCATCGAGGCCGTGCTGCCCCGCTAGGGCACGCATCCGACGGCGCCCGCTCGCATTCCTCCACCGAATGTGTGCACGGGCGCCGTCTGTCGTTCACCTGCGGCTGCAACGCTCGAAGCCATGACCGGACAGGTGATCGTGTCGGTGTCGGGGATCAGGGACGAGACGCGCGACCTCGTCGCCGAGTTCGCCGCGGAGATGGATCGCAGATCCGTCCCGCTGTCGCTGCTCGTCGCACCGCGGCTCAAGGACAAGTACCGACTGGTCTCGGATCAGGCCACACAGGAATGGCTGCGCGAGCGCCGCGATCGCGGCGACGCGATCGTCCTGCACGGCTACGACCAGGCCGCCACCAAACGCCGCCGCGCCGAGTTCGCGGTGCTGCCCGAACACGAGGCCCGGCTGCGACTGCTGGCCGCCGATCGCGTCCTCGAGGATGCGGGCCTGCGGACCCGGCTGTTCGCGGCGCCGCGGTGGATCGCCTCGCCCGGCGCCGTCTCGGTGCTGCCGAGCACCGGGTTCCGACTTCTGGCCGGCATGACCGCGATCCGCGACCTCGCCCACGGGACCAGTGTCCGCAGCCACGTCATCGGACTCGGTGACGGCTTCCGTGCAGAGCCGTGGCGATGCCGCACGATGGTGCTGAACGCGTCCCGCGGAGCCCGGCGCGGGCGTCTGGTGCGGCTGGCGATCTCGGCCAAGCAACTCGGCAAGCCCGGGCCGCGGCAGGCGTTGCTCGACGCCGTCGACCTCACGCTGCACCACGGGGCGGAGCCCGCGGTGTACCGCTGGCCGCTGCGGGAGGGCGTGCGCGAGGTGGCCTGAGCCGCCACGCTTTTCGTCAGGCGGGCGTCTCTAGGTGCGGATGAGGGACTCGAGCGCGTCCAGCACCCGGTTCAGGCCGAAGTCCCACGCGTGTTCGGGGCTGTAGGCCGCATTCATGGCCTCGCCGGCGGCGGCGCCGACGCGCTGCGCGAGGGGGAAACCGTCGCCGAGATATCCGGCCAAACGTTCACTCGCGGTCGTCCAGAGCTCCGCCATGTCGGCGGCGTGGGGGTCGGGGCGGCGTGCCCGCGCAGAGGCGCGGACGAAGTCCGTGACGAACGTGAGTGCGGCATCGCGCTCCACGTCGTCGATGCCCGTCTCGTCGAAGGCGTGCAGTTCGTGGTCGTACTTCGCGATCGTCCCGGGGCCGAAGGCTGCACGCTGGTCGGCCACGTCCAGTAACCACCAATGCTCCGTGCAGAGCGCCATCTCCGCCTCGGCGACCTGCCGGACACGGTCCCGCCAATCGTCACTGGTGTACGCCGCGCGAGTCCGGCCGGCGTGTACCGCGTCGACCATGAGGACCAGCAGATCGTCGCGCGAGCCGACGTGCGTGTACAGCGCCATCGCGGAGATGCCCAGATCGGCGGCAAGCCGCCGTACGGTCACGGCCTCCAAGCCCTCGCGGTCGGCCATCGCGACGGCGGAGTCGACCGCCTGCGTCGTGGTGACCTTCGCGCGGGGCCCGCGGGTGCCGCCCCGTGGGGCGTCGGGATGGTCGCGCCACAGCAGGTCGATCAGTTCGCGAGCCACAACACGCCTCCGAGGGCGGGAACAAACGGAAGATTGCTGTACTTTATACAGTGCATAAGGTTTCTCTCGTCGTGGAGGTTCACATGAAGGTCACTGGTACAGCCCTGTCTCTGAACGTCGCAGACACGCACGCGTCGGCCGAGTTCGCGAAGACCCATTTCGGGTTCACCGAGGCGATGTCGGACGACGGCTTCGTGTCCCTCGCCCATCCGGATGCGGGGATCAACGTGATCTTCCTGCGCACCGGTCTCGGGACGTTCAAGCCGGCCGCCATCGCCGGTCCCGCCGGTCAGGGTCTGCTGATCGCGTTCGTCGTCGAGGACATCGACCGCGAGTTCGCGCGTATCGCGGCCGAGGGGGCCACGGTCGTCACCGCACCCGAGACCGAGCCGTGGGGTGAGCGCTACTGCCAGTTCGTCGACCCCAACGGGATCGTCTGGCAGTTGGTGCAGTGGGTCTGAACCGCGCGTCGGTCAGGACACCTCGACGTCGGACTCCTCGGGAAGGACGCGGAATTCCGTTCCGCCTGGTCCCATTTCGGTGAGGCGTCCGTAGTAGATGCCACGCGCCTCCTTGGCCACCACGGCCTGGTGGATCGGCACCGCGACCCGCGGGTGCACCGCGCGGAGGTAGTCGACGGCCTCGGAGATCTTGAGCCACGGCGCAGCGGCCGGGATCGCGAGGACGTCGACCTTCTGCTCCGGCACGAACAGCGAGTCGCCCGGGTGCATGAGCTTGGCCGGGTTCTGAGCGTCGCCGAGGAGGTAGGCGGTGTTGTCGATCAGCGGGATCTCCGGGTGGATCACCGCATGGGTGCCGCCGGTGCCGGTCACCTGGACCTCGCCGACGTTGAAGACGTCGCCCGGGTACACCGCGGTCCACGCCTCGCCCAGCAGCGCCGACGTCTGCGGGTCGGCGTACAACCCGGCTCCGGGGTTCGCATCGACCAGCGCGGGCAGTCGCTCGGGATCGGCGTGATCGGGATGCTGATGCGTGATCAGGATGGCGTCGAGTCCGGTGATCCCCTCGAATCCGTGGGAGAAATTGCCCGGGTCGAACAGGATCTTTGCGCCGTCGAGTTCCACCAGGACACAGGAATGGCCGAAGTGCGTGAGTCGCATGAGACGAGTATGCGGGATCACATCGGTGGGCGGGGGTGGCGTCGGAGGTTCACTCGGTTCGGGAGCGGACCGGGCTGCCCGGTAAACTCCTGCATGCCCGGTGCGATCCCGGGCGGAAACCAGCCATAGCGAGGAGCAGCACGTGGCCCGTGTCGTTGTCGATGTCATGCCCAAGGCCGAAATTCTCGACCCGCAGGGGCAGGCCATTGTCGGGGCGCTGTCCCGACTCGGTCATGCCGGTGTGTCGGATGTTCGCCAGGGTAAGCGATTCGAGCTCGAGGTCGACGACAGCGTCAGCGACGACGAGCTCGCCACGATCGCCGAGTCGCTTCTGGCGAACACGGTGATCGAGGACTGGAAGGTCACGCGAGTCCAGTGAGTGCGCGTATCGGAGTCATCACGTTCCCGGGCACGCTCGACGACGTCGACGCCGCCCGCGCCGTCCGTCTCGCCGGTGGCGAGGCCGTGAGCCTGTGGCACGGCGACGCCGACCTCAAGGGCGTCGACGCAGTCGTCGTCCCCGGTGGCTTCTCCTACGGCGACTACCTGCGCTGCGGTGCCATCGCGCGCTTCGCGCCGGTCATGGGTGAGGTCGTCAAGGCCGCCGAGGGCGGCATGCCGGTGCTCGGTATCTGCAACGGCTTCCAGGTGCTGTGCGAGGCCGGTCTGCTGCCGGGCGCACTGACCCGCAACGCCGGGCTGCACTTCGTCTGCCGCGACCAGTGGCTGAAGGTCGAGACCAGCTCGACGGCCTGGACGTCGCGCTACGAGGCGGGCGCCGAGATCCTGGTCCCGCTCAAGTCCGGTGAGGGCCGCTACCAGGCCTCCGAGCAGGTGCTCGACGAGCTCGAGGGCGAAGGCCGCGTGGTGTTCCGCTACGCCGGCGACAACCCGAACGGCTCGCAGCGCGGCATCGCCGGCGTCGCGTCGGCCAACGGACGCGTCGTCGGCCTCATGCCGCACCCCGAGCACGCCACCGAGCCGCTCACCGGCCCGAGCGACGACGGACTCGGCATGTTCTACTCCGTCCTCGAGAGCGTCCTGACGGCCTGAGCCGTCGGCGCCCAGCCGAGACCTGAAGGGACCCTCCGGTCGCTGTGAGCGACCGGAGGGTCCCTTCGTCTGCGCGGAACCGCACCTACGGTGCGGGCGTATTCGCTAGCGTGCCGCGCATGATCACCACCGTCGTCTGGGGCACCGGCAACGTCGGGCGTGCGGCGATCCGCGCGGTGCACGCGAACCCCCGCCTCGAACTGTCCGCCGTCGTCGTGCACGACCCCGCGAAGGTCGGCCGGGACGCCGGCGCCCTGGGCGACGTCGGCGCCGACGTCGGGGTCGCCGCGACCGACGACATCGACGCGGTCCTCGTCGCCCGCCCCGACGCGGTCGTCTACGCGGCGTCCGGCGACATCCGGCCCGACGACGCCCTCGCCGACCTGGTGCGGATCCTGCGCACCGGGGCCGTCGTGGTGACGCCGTCGGTGTACGCGCTGTACGACCACCGCAGCGCCCCGCCCGAGATCCGGGATCCGATCGTCGACGCGATCGCGGCCGCGGGCGGCTCGCTCTTCGTGTCCGGCGTCGACCCCGGCTGGGGGAACGACGTGCTGCCGCTCCTGATGAGTGGGCTCGGCTCGACCGTCGACGTGATCCGGTGCCAGGAGATCTTCGACTACTCCACGTACGACCAGCCGGACTCGGTGCGGTACCTGGTCGGAATGGGGCAGCCGATGGACTACGAGCCGCCGATGATCGCGCCGACCGTGCCGACGATGGTGTGGGGCGGGCAGATTCGGCTGATGGCGCGGGCGCTCGGCGTCGACCTCGACGAGATCCGCGAGACCGTGCAGCGACGTCCGCTCGAATCGGACGTCGCGACCGCGACGATGGGCGAGTTCGCCTCCGGGACGCAGGGTGCGCTGCGGTTCGAGGTGCAGGGCATCGTCGGCGGCGTGCCCCGGATCGTCGTCGAACACGTCACCCGCATCCACCCGTCGTGCGCGACGGACTGGCCGACGCCGCCCGACGGCGGTGCCGGGGCGCACCGTGTGATCGTCGAGGGCCGGCCGCGGATCGAGGTCACGGTCGAGGCCACCGACGAGGACGGCAGCCGTGCCGCCGGCGGCAACGCCACAGCCGTCGGACGGCTCGTGGGCGCCATCGACTGGCTCGTCGACGCCGAACCCGGACTGTACGACGCGCTCGACGTCCCGCTGCGTCCCTCGCCGGCACTGGGATTTTCGCCGACAGGCGCCGTCGCGGCGGGCACACTGGGGGAAACCGGAAGGATCCAGCAATGAGAATCGACATCCCCGAGGGCAAGGACCCCGTCGGCTACGTGTGGGGCGAACTGGTGCCCGCCATCGGCATCCCCGCGTCCAAGCTGTCGCTCGCGGTCTACTCGGAGTCCACGCTGGGGCTGCGCGAGTTCGAGGCCGCGCGGTTGCGCATCGCCCAGATCAACGGCTGCATCGTCTGCATGGACTGGCGCACCGAGCGCGACGGCGAGAAGGTCGAGGACGCCTTCTTCGAGTCCGTCGAGAACTGGCGCACCACAGACGCTTTCGACGACCGGACGCGGCTCGCCGCCGAGTACGCCGAGCGGTACGCGCTCGACCACCACAACCTCGACGACGAGTTCTGGGCGCGGATGGCCGAGCACTACAGCCAGCGCGAGATCGTCGAGCTGAGCATGTGCATCGGGTCGTGGATCGCCTCGGGACGCCTCAATCACGTGCTCGGTCTCGATTCCGTGTGCGCGCTGCCCGTGCTGCCGGAACGCTGACGCCTGTCGTACCCCCGCGTTAGCGTCCGGTCATGGCACTCACACTCGGCATGATCACGATCGACTCGACCGACCCGGGCGCACTTGCGAAGTGGTGGTCCGAACAGATGGGCGGCGTCATCGAGCAGGAGAACGAAGGCTGGTTCTACATCGTCGGTATCCCCGGCTGGGGGCAGAAGCTCGGCTTCCAGAAGGTCGCCGACCCGACGCCCGGCAAGAACCGGCAGCACATGGACCTGGTGTCGCCCGATCTCGACGCCGAGGTTCAGCGCCTGGTCGCCGCGGGGGCCGGCGAGGTGCATCGGGAGAACATGGACGGCTTCCGCTGGGTGGTGCTCGCCGATCCGCAGGGCAACCAGTTCTGCGTCTCCGGAGCACACTGAGTTCGGTACTGCATGATTGTCGGTATGCCATCGACTACGCAGGCCGACGCCCAGGGATTGTGTGCTTTCGTCGACGCGTCGCCGTCACCGTTCCACGTGTGCGCGACCGTGGCGGCCGAACTCGCCGAGAACGGATTCACCGAGCTGCGGGAGACCGACGCCTGGCCCGCCGCGCCCGGTCGGTACTACCTGATCCGGGGCGGATCACTGATCGCATGGAGCACCGAGGGGCCGGCGGGGGACGGGCCGGCCGGGCCGTTCAGGATCGTCGGCGGGCACACCGACAGCCCGAACCTGCGCGTCAAGCAGCATCCCGACCTGGTGTCGGCCGGATGGCAGCTCGTCGGCCTCGAGCCGTACGGCGGGGCGTGGCTCAATTCGTGGCTCGACCGTGATCTCGGCATCTCCGGACGGCTCAGCGTCCGGTCCAGTGACGCGGTCGAGGAGGTGCTGGTCCGCGTCGATGAGCCCATCCTGCGGGTGCCGCAGCTGGCGATCCACCTGTCCGAGGACCGCAAGGGCGTCCAACTCGACCCGCAGCGGCACGTCAACGCGGTGTGGGGGAGCGGCGGCGGGCCGCGGTCGTTCATCGGGTTCCTCGCCGGCGAGGCGGGAGTGGACGCGGACGCGGTGCTCGGCTGGGAACTGATGACCCACGACCTGGCGCCGTCCGCGGTGGTCGGTGCGGACTCGTCGCTGGTGAGCGCCCCCCGCCTGGACAACCAGGGCACCTGCTACGCCGGCGTCCGGGCGCTGCTCGCGGCCGTCGCCGACCCCGGCGACTGCACGCCGGTGCTCGCGCTCTTCGATCACGAGGAGGTCGGCAGCATGTCCGACCGCGGCGCCTTCTCGGACCTGCTCAACTCCGTGCTCGAGCGCATCGTCCTGCTGCGCGGCGGCGGACGCGAGGACTTCCTGCGGGCGATGTCGGGTTCGGTGTGCGCGTCCGGCGACATGGCGCACGCGACGCACCCGAACTACCCCGACCGGCACGAGCCCGCCCACCGCATCGAGATCAACGGCGGACCGGTGCTCAAGGTCAACCAGAATCTGCGCTACGCCACCGACGCCAGCGGGACCGCCGAATTCGCGCTCGCCTGCGACCGTGCCGGCGTTCCGCTGCAGCGGTACGTCCATCGCGCCGACCTGCCGTGCGGGACGACGATCGGGCCGATCACCGCGTCACGGACCGGGTTGTCGACGGTCGACGTCGGAGCCCCGCAATTGGCGATGCACTCGGCGCGAGAGCTGATGGGCGCGAAGGATGTCCGAATGTACGCCGATGCGCTCGCAGCCTTCCTGACGCCGGTGCGATAGGCGGGGCGCGAGTTTTTCCCGTTCTCCTGCGGAACTGGACGAAAGTCCAGTAAAAAGAGTCACGGCTGTATTCGTGTCGACTCGGACGGGTCGACCAGGGCGGTGCCTGCGCTGACTGCGGGGATGTTCGGCATATGGCGACGGCCCTTCACGGACCGAATGGAGAACTCTGCATGTCTCGTACTTCCCTGCGCCGCGTTGCGGCCGCAACCGCCTCGGCCGCTCTCGTCGCGGCGGGCATCACGGTCGGACTCGGTGTCGGAGCCGGAACCGCGGCCGCCGCACCCGTCTGCCAGCAGTCGTCGAACACGACCAAGCAGGACTTTTGGACGGTGGGTGTCACGCACACCTACAGCAAGACCGTGAACGTCACGGAGGCAGCCGCCGGTAACGAGGTCACCTACAAGACGGTCGTCGGCACCACCGGCATCGGCAACCCGTACGTCAGCCGCATCACCGACTACCCGCCGGCCGGGTTCGGTGCCCCTGTCGCTGCCAAGTTGACGGCGTACCACCTGCCGCTCGGCCAGGTGTCCGAGCCGGTCACGCCGAACAAGAACGGCGCCGGGTGGGACGTGACCAGCACCGGTTGGTTCGTCAACTCCGGTAATCCGGTCACCCTCGAGATCACTTACAAGGTCCCGGACAACGTCAAGGCTGGTGACCTCGTGACCAGTGGTGGCATCTCCACGGACGGCACCGTCGGTGTCGGCGCCAACTTCCCGAACCTGACGTCCTGCTTCACCGTCCGCGGCAAGAACGCCGGTGAGACGGTCAGTGGCAGCCTCGACGGCGCCGGCCTCGGGTCGGCCGACGGTCAGCTGTCCTCGACCGGATCGATCAGCGACGTCCTCGGCGACACGATCACCCGGATCCTGCAGAACGGCAGCTAGCAAGTCCGCCGAGCGCGCCCGAGTGTGGCGCGTCGGCGCGTGACGACGATGACCTCCGGTTCGATGGTCGTGTCCAGTACACGGCCATCGGCCGGAGGTCGTTTGGTTTACGCGCGAACCTCGATCTCGAAGCCGGCGCGCCGACGGCTCACAGCTGGCTGCGAATCAGCTTGCCCGTGAGGGTTCTCGGCAGCGCGGCCACGAACTGAACCTCGCGGGGGTACTTGAAGGCAGCCATCGAACGACGACCGTGCTCGATGAGATCGAGCTCGCTGACGTCGGCGCCCTCGCGGACGACGACGAAGGCCTTCACCGACTCGCCTCGGTAGTCGTCCGGAATGCACACCACCGCAGCTTCTTTCACGTCGGGATGGTTCAGCAGGACCTCTTCGACCTCACGCGGCCAGATCTTGTATCCCGACGCGTTGATGACGTCGTTCTTGCGGTCCAGGACGTAGAACCAGCCGTCACGGTCCATGAATCCGACGTCGCCGGTCAGAACGGTGTTCGTGTCGGTGTTGCCAACCTCGGTGTTCGGCCAGTATCCGGGGACGACCTGTGGCCCGGTGGTCACGAGTTCGCCCACGTCGCCGGCCGGAACGTCCCGGCCCGCTTCGTCGACCACCCGAACATCCGTGTTGTACACCGGTATTCCCACCGAGAGCACCCCGGTCTCGGGGTCCACCGGTGCTCGTCGGCCGAGTGGTACGGCGTGCGACGGCGAACTCGTCTCGGTCAGGCCGTACATGTTGTGGACGTACTTGCCGAACGCGGATTCGAGTCGAGTCAGAATGGCGGGGGAGACCGGTGCACCGCCCGAGTAGAGCGCGGACAGCGAGCAGAGATCGTCGGCGTCCGCCCCGGCGTCGGCCAGGGCGATGTATGCGGTGATCGCGGCCATCGCGAACGTCGGCCGGTGCTCACGAATGGAGTCGAGCATCGCCTCCGGGTGGAAGCGGTGTGACAGCACCAGCGGCGATCCCAGGAGGAAGCTCACCATCACGTGTCCGACCAGCCCCGAGATGTGGAAAAGCGGCGACAGTCCGAGCACGCGGTCGCCCGGATCCAGTTGCGCCCAGTCCCGGTACACCTGCGCGCTGAAGACGAGGTTGCGATGAGACAGCATGGCGCCCTTCGGAACACCCGTGGTTCCGGAGGTATACATGATCATCGCCAGGTCGTCAGGGGCCGGGCTGTCGGCAATCGTCGGGCGGCCGGTGGGGTCGTGGGCGGCCACCAGCTCGTACAGGTCCGTGGCGCCCATCGGGATCCGGCGGCTCGCGGCGAACAGGCGGGGATCGTTACGACGCTGGCCGTCAAGCGCGGACACGGTGACGACGTTCTCGACGGGGCATTCGCGAAGCCATGCCGCCGCGACGGTCTCGAACACGTCCTCGAGGATGAGCAGCGCCCGGGGGCGGCAGTCGTCGACGAAATGGGCGAACTCCCGTTCCTTGCACATGGGGCTGAGCGCGACGGAAGTGCCGCCCGCTCGCCAGGCCGCGACGACACCGATCAGGAAGGCGGGGTTGTTCTGCGTGCACAGCGCCAGTCGGTCGCCGCGGCCGAATCCCAGTTCCTGGAGGTGGCAGGCGAGGGCGTCGGCCGCCGAGCTCAGTTCGCCGTAGGTGACGGTGCCGTCGAAGTAGTGGATTGCGACTGCCTCCGGCATTCGCTGCACCGCGGCATCGAACATCGCCAACGCGTTGTCGAAGTCGGGCGTGATCGAATCGGGGTGGTCGGCGGGGAAGCTGGCCAGCCACGGCCTCGTCGGGGACGTCATCTACTCACCTCTCTCGATCCCGCGCCGCTGGTCGCCCCGGAGGGCGCTCGGCGAGATGCACTGAACCCTACGACACGCAACATGATCGGACCTGGGGATCCGATCGCTACCATGTTCAGCATGGCTGAACAAGCTGCTGTCGCTGTGGGCCCGAACGTGCGCCGCGAGCGAAACCTCGTGGGCCTGACCCTCCGCGAGCTGGCGACGCGTATCGGGGTGAGCGTGGGAACGATGAGCGCGATCGAGAACGACAAGGTCTCGCCCACGTTGGCGCGCCTCCAGGAGATCGCCGACGAACTCCGCATCCCGGTCAAACAGTTGCTCGACGGGCCGGTCGCTGAGCCGTCGATCGCGGATCCGGTCGCCGGCGCGGTGGGGACGTGGCGTGAGTTCGCGCCGTTGTCGGTCGATCCGGTGTTGGGTTCGGCGATAGACGTGTTCACGGAGACCGGCTACCACGCGGCGACCATGCGCATGATCGCCGACGGTGCCGGCATCAGTGTGGCGGGCGTCTACCACCACTACCGCAGCAAGCAGAGCCTGCTGGTCGCCATCGTGGACATGATCATCGAGGAACTGCGGCTCCGGCTGATCCGGGCCCGTGACGACGGCGGATCGGATCCGGTCGAGCGCTACTCGAACATGGTGGAGGCATTGTCGCTCTACTACGTGGTGCGCAGCGACATAGCGGTGGTCGGCACCAGTGAGACCCGCAGCCTGGAGGAACCCGCGGCGGCGCGTATCGCCGCGGAGCGTCGCGCGCTGCAGGGACTGATGGACGCCGAACTCGACCGGGCGGCCGCTTCGGGTGCAGTGACCCACCCTCGGCCGTATACGACCGCGCGGGCCATCACCACGATGTGCACCGCGTTGCCGCAGTGGTTCGACCCGACCGGGCCGCTCTCCCCGGAGCAGGTTGCGCAGGAGTACGCCGGTCATGCCCGCGCGATGCTCGGCATGTGACCGGCGTACTCCCAGCCCCGGTCAGTCGACAGCGGCGTCGGTGACGCGCCTGTGCCGCTGCATTCCCGAGATCCAACGGTCGATGTCGGCGGCCTTCCGGGCGCGGAAATCTGCCACCTCGGCGTGCGGAAGGACGAGGAACTGATTGCGGGCGACACCGTCGATCGCGTGGCGGGCAACATCTTCCGGCGTCATCACGTCGCCCGCGCGGGTGATCGTGGCGGCCGCCGATCGCATCTGTCGGTCCGCCGATCCGGAGGCGTCGCCGATCATCGCGGTCGCGATGCCCATCGGACATACGCACGTCACCGATACACCCAGGTCGCCGTACGTGACCGCGAGCCACTCGGCGAACCCCACGGTGGCGTGCTTGGTCACCGAGTACGTCGGCGAACCCAACTGGGTCAGCAATCCCGCCGCCGACGCGATGGACACGAACCGACCACCGCCGCGCTGGAGCCACGATGGGACGAGAAGGCGGGCGGCGCGTACGTGGGCCTGTACGTTCACTTCCCACGAGGTGGTCCACTGCTCGTCCGAGGCGTCCAGGCTGAAGCCCTGGAAGACGCCGGCGTTCGCGACGTACAGGTCCACCGGACCGAAGGCCGACTCGGCGAGCGCCACCGATCGTTCGATGTCGTGTGCGTCCGAGGCGTCACCGGCAATCCACCTGACCTGGTCGCCGTGTTCCCGACGCAGCGTCTCGCCGGCCTCCTGCACGCCGCCCTCGTCCCTGTCGGCCAAGACCACGCGGCATCCGCGGCCGAGCAACTCGCGCCCGAGGGCGAACCCGAGGCCGTGGGCAGCGCCGGTCACGATGGCGACCGATCCACTCACTTCGGATCCCATCACTGTGCTCCCGCCGCCGGAATTCCGTTGTCGCGCATCGCTCGACGCAGGATCTTCCCGGTCGCGGTCTTCGGCAGATCGGAGACCACCACGATCGAGCGAGGGTACTTGTATGCCGCCATCCGCTCGCGGCAGAACTCGATCAACTCCTCCTCCGTCGCCGATGTGCCCGGGGCCAGCGACACGAAAGCCTTGACGGTCTCGCCCCGGTACTCGTCGGGGATGCCCACGACCGCGGCCTCCCGGACGGCGGGGTGACCGTACAGCACGTCCTCGACCTCGCGCGGCCACACCTTGTAGCCGGAAGCGTTGATCATGTCCTTCTTGCGGTCGACCAGGTAGAACCAGCCGTCCGCGTCCATGAATCCGACATCGCCGGTGCGCAATTCGCCGCCCGGGATGGACGCGGCGGTCGCCTCCGGATTGTTCCAGTAGCCGGGAGCCACCTGCGGTCCGGACGTGGCGAACTCGCCGACCTGCCCGGCGGGAACCTCATTGCCCTGCTCGTCGAGCACCCGTACGACGGTGTTAAAGACGGGCACGCCGACCGAGAGGGCACCGGACTCGGGATCGACCGGCGCGCGCATCCCAGCGGGCACCGCGTGCGAGGGGGAACTCGTCTCGGTGAGCCCGTAGATGTTGTGGATGTACGTCCCGAACATCGATTCCAGGCGGTCCGCGACCGCCGGCGCCACGGGTGCGCCGCCCGAGTAGACCGCTCGCAGCGACGAGAAGTCGGCCGGACAGGCGCCGTCCGCGCCGGCGAGCGCGATGAAGGCCGTGATCGCGCCGATGGTGAACACCGGGCGATGCTCTCGTATCGAGTCGAGCATGACCTCCGGGTGGAAGCGGTGCGAGAGGACGACCGGAGACGCCGTGAGGAACGCCACCATGATGTGTCCGACCAGTCCGGAGATGTGGAAGAGCGGGGCGATTCCGAGCACCGGATCGCCGTCACGCAGGTAGGCCCAGTCGCGGTACGTCTGGGCGTTGAACGCGAAGTTCGCGTGAGTGTTGATGGCGCCCTTCGGCTTACCGGTCGTCCCCGACGTGTAGGTGAGGATCGCGAGGTCGTCGTCCTGGACGGTCACTGGGTCCGGACGGCGTCCGTCGTGGTCGGCGACGATGGTGTACAGGTCATCGGTGGTCAGGCTCCGTCGGGCCAGTCCACCGAACAGGCGATCGTCGTTGCGTTGCTGCCCGTCGAGCGCCGACGTCGTCACGACCAGTCGGACCGACGTCTCCTCCTGCCCGAGTACGGGTTCCGCCACCGACTCGTACAGGTCGTCGAGGACCAGCAACGCTCGCGCGCCCGAGTCCTGCAGCAGGTAGGTGACCTCGCGTTGCTTGTTCATCGGATTGACGGCGACGCCGGCACCGCCGCACTTCCATGCAGCCAGCAATCCGATCACGAACGCCGGGTTGTTCTGAACGAAGAGCGCCAGGCGGTCGCCGCGGCCGAAGCCGTGACGCTGCAGATGGTTCGCCAGGGCGTCCGACGCGGCATCGAGCTCGCTGTAGGTCACCGACCCGTCGAAGTACTTGATGGCGGGCATGTCCGGGGCACGTCGCACGGCCGATCGGAACATGTCGAGGCCGTCGCGGAACTCCGGGGTGATGTCGGGGCTCAGTCCCTCCGGATAGAGGGACAGCCAGGGGCGGTCGCGATAGGTCACTTGATCACCACCGGGTTCACCGGCGCACCGGTGGCCTGATGGATCTTGAGTGGGGCCGCGACGTAGAAGAACTCGTAGGTTCCGTCCTCGGCGCAGTCGGCGGCGAGCTTCTCGAGATCGCAGATCTCGGTGAAGGCCACGCCCAGGTTGCGCATCAGGGCGTTGTGCAGGACCAGCGCCATCCCGTTGTCGGGGTCGGTGGTCACCTCGTTGGCGATGGTGTCGGTGACGAGGTTGGGAATCTCCTTGTCCTGGAACCACTTGACCAATTCGGGGGAGTAGACCAGGCCCGGCTCGCAGAAATCCGCGTAGAAGGCGTCCCGGTCGCGGAAGAACATCTCGAGATGGTTTGTGCGGATGATGATGATGTCGCGGTTGCGGATCTCGATTCCCTGGCGCTTCGCGCAGGCCTCGAGGTCGTTGTGGTCGAAGGTCTCGCGCTGGCCGAGGTACTCCTTGTCGAAGTGTCGTGCCATGTCGAGCAGAATCGCGCGGCCGACGACACCGCGCTGGGCGATCGGTTCCACGCCGGCCTTGTCCATGCCGCCGACGGTGGTGCGGGCGTCGTAGCCGTTCCAGATCTTGCCGTCGTACCAGACGTGACCGAGGGCGTCGTACTGCGTCGAGCCCTGCAGGAAGGCCTCGATCTTGTCGTCGGCGTAGTGGAGACCGCCCGGGAAGCAGGGGCCCGAACCGCCTTCGTCCCAATCGGATTCGTCGTAGATCATCTCGCGCGTGGCCGGTGAACGACCGGGCCACACCGGATCGCCCTTCGGATCCCCGATCAGTCGCTGGAGTGTGAATACCGACCCTCGTCGGATCAGCGCTGCGCCGGCGATGACCTGCTGGGCGGTCAGGTAGTTGAGGCTTCCGACTTCGTCGTCGGCCCCCCACTTGCCCCAGTTGCTGGGCGATGCATCCAGCAGATTCGTGAGATCTGACAGTTCGATATCGGTGGACATGCGCTTCCCTTCCTCCCAGTGAACTGAACCGAGCGAGCGTTCAGGCGGTTCAGTGAGAGGGTGGCAGGCGAAAGGCTGCGTAGTCAACCCCCACTTGATGATTGGTGTCCGGGGTCCGAGGCTTTTTCAGTCAGGGTGAACAAGGAGTCCTCGTCGCCCCGTGCTCTGGGTTACGTTCCGGTCATGAGGACACTTGCCGCCGCCTCTGCGGTATCGGTGCTGTGCACCGTGCCGGTGTGGCTGTTCGTGGTGCCTCAGTTGGTGAGTTCGGGGATGGTCGAGCCGGGCCCGTTGTTCGAGTTGATGGTGCTGCTACCGACGCCGATCGGGCTGATTGCCGCACTCGTGGGGGCTGTGGCCCGCCTGTGCGCACTCGTGCGCCGAGGCGTCCCGGTGGACGTTGCTCGCCGGATGGTGACGTTCGGACAGATTGCGACGGTGTCACTGGCCGTCGCGATCGCCGTGGCGGCGGGTCTGTTCACGGCGCCGTGGTTCGGTGTCGACGAGATCGAGAGGCGGGACTTTTCCGCCGTGCGCGCGAAACGGGGCCAGGTTAACCGACCGGCGAGCACTGGGTGCACGGCGCGTCGGTGACCCCGGCTAGACTTTGCCCTGGCAGTGCGCCGCCCGCCCTGCCGATTCGATCCCAGAGGGAAGGGACCACACGCCCCGTGTCTCCGCAGGTAGATACCGTCACTCACGCTTCCGCGACTCCCGACGTCGCTCAGCCGTTCAAGGAACTGGGCCTCAAGGACGACGAGTACGCCCGCATCAAGGAGATTCTCGGCCGCCGTCCCACCGACGCCGAGCTCGCGATGTACTCGGTGATGTGGAGCGAGCACTGCTCCTACAAGTCCTCGAAGGTCCACCTCAAGTACTTCGGTGAGACCACGACCGACGAGATGCGCTCCTCGATGCTCGCCGGTATCGGCGAGAACGCGGGCGTCGTCGACATCGGCGACGGCTGGGCGGTCACCTTCAAGGTCGAGTCGCACAACCACCCGTCGTACATCGAGCCCTACCAGGGCGCGGCCACCGGCGTCGGCGGCATCGTCCGCGACATCATGGCGATGGGCGCGCGTCCGATCGCGGTCATGGACCAGCTGCGCTTCGGTGCCGCGGACCACGCCGACACCCGTCGCGTCGTCGACGGCGTCGTGCGCGGCGTCGGCGGCTACGGCAACTCCCTCGGCCTGCCCAACGTCGGCGGCGAGACCGTGTTCGACGCCTCCTACCAGGGCAACCCGCTCGTGAACGCGCTGTGTGCGGGCGCGATGCGCGTCGAGGACCTGCACCTGGCGTTCGCGTCCGGCGCCGGCAACAAGATCATCCTGTTCGGTGCGCGCACCGGCCTCGACGGCATCGGCGGCGTGTCCGTCCTCGCGTCGGAGACCTTCGACGACAGCGCCGGCGGCCGCCCCAAGAAGCTCCCCGCCGTCCAGGTGGGCGACCCGTTCACCGAGAAGGTGCTCATCGAGTGCTGTCTCGACCTGTACCGCGAGAAGCTCGTCGTCGGTATCCAGGACCTCGGCGGCGCCGGTCTGTCCTGCGCCACGTCGGAGCTCGCGGCGGCTGGTGACGGCGGCATGCACATCGACCTCGACCTGGTTCCGACGCGTGCCACCGGCATGACCCCCGCCGAGGTGCTCTCCAGTGAGTCGCAGGAGCGCATGTGCGCGGTCGTCACCCCCGAGAACGTCGACGCGTTCATGGCGGTCTGCAAGAAGTGGGACGTCCTCGCCACCGTGATCGGTGAGGTCACCGACGGCGAGCACCTCGTCATCGACTGGCACGGCGAGACCGTCGTCGACGCCCCGGCCAACACCATCGCGCACGAGGGTCCGGTGTACGAGCGCCCCGTCGCTCGCCCCGACACGCAGGACGCGCTGATCGCGGACACCACCGCGAACCTGAAGCGTCCCGAGAGCGCGGACGAGCTGAAGGCGACGCTGCTGAAGATGATCGCCTCGCCGGCGCTGTGCAGCCGCAAGTGGATCACCGAGCAGTACGACCGCTACGTGCGAGGCAACACCGTGCTGGCGGAAAACGCCGACGGCGGCGTCGTGCGCATCGACGAGGAGACCGGACGCGGCATCGCGCTGGCCACCGACGCATCGGGCCGCTACACGATGCTCGACCCGTACGCCGGTGCGCAGCTGGCGCTGGCCGAGGCGTACCGCAACGTCGCCGTCACCGGCGCCACCCCGAAGGCCGTCTCCAACTGCCTCAACTTCGGTTCGCCCGAGGATCCGGGTGTCATGTGGCAGTTCCAGCAGGCCGTGCGCGGCCTGGCCGACGGCTGCGCGCAGCTCGGCATCCCGGTCACCGGCGGCAACGTCAGCTTCTACAACCAGACGGGCTCCACCGCGATCCTGCCGACGCCGGTCGTCGCCGTCCTCGGCGTGATCGACGACGTGCACCGCCGCATCCCGACCGGTCTCGGCCTCGAGCCCGGCGAGACCCTCATCCTCCTGGGCGAGACCCGCGACGAGTTCGACGGCTCCATCTGGGCCCAGGTCGAGCACGGCCACCTCGGCGGCGTGCCGCCGAAGGTCGACCTCGAGCGTGAGCGCCTGCTCGCCGACATCCTGCTCGCCGGTTCGCGCGACGGCCTGATCTCGGCCGCGCACGACCTGTCCGAGGGTGGCCTGGCGCAGGCCGTCGTCGAGGCCGCACTGGCCGGCGAGACCGGCTGCCGGATCCTGCTCCCGGAGGATGCCGACCCGTTCGTGACGCTGTTCTCCGAGTCGGCCGGGCGTGTGCTGGTCGCGGTGCCGCGCACCGAGGAGACCCGCTTCACCGGCATGTGCACTGCCCGCAACCTGCCGTGGGTGCGGATCGGTGTGGTCGACGAGGGCTCCGACTCCGTCGAGGTCCAGGGCCAGTTCTCGGTCACCATGGCCGATCTGCGCCAGACTTTCGAGGCGACCCTCCCGGCACTGTTCGGGTGATGCGTGACGGACTCGGGGGTCGAACGGAAGGCACTCGCTGAGCTGCGGGACACCCCGCAGCCGGCGACACCTGCCGTCACCCCCGGGTTCGACGTGCGACATCCGCTCGTGGTGTGGGCGTGGGGTCTGCTGCACCTCGACTTCACAGGCATCGCGTTCGGCGCGCTGTTCTTCTGCTGGTCGCTGACGCCGTCGCTGCTGCCGCGCGACTGGCTCTTCCAGGGCCTGATCGGCGGCATCAACGCGGCGATCGGCTACGCGGTCGGCACCGCGATCGGCTGGCTGGTCTGGGAGTTCGGACTCGCCCGCCGATCGTGGTGGCCGCTGCCCGACAAGATCATGCTCGGCCTCAAGGTCGCGGTTCCGGTGCTGTCCATCCTGGCGGCGCTGATCATGCTGACCTACTCGGCAGGCTGGCAGCGGGAACTGTCGGCGCTCATGAACGCCGAGGGCACCACCACCACCGGTTACTTCCGCACGCTCGGCCTGAGCGCCCTGGTCGCCGCCGCGATCATCTCGCTGTGGCGGGTGCTGCGGGACCTCGTCCGGTGGGTGGCGCGCCAACTCAACCGTCTGCTCAAGATCCCTCCACCGGCCGCGTCGGCGGCCGGGCTGGCGGTCGTGCTGGTGCTGGTGTTCATGCTGGTCGACGGCATCCTGCTGCGTGTCGGCTACGCGGCCGTCAACTCGGCCTTCAGTCTCCAGAACAACGAGACCCGCCCCGGCGCCGTGCAGCCGATAATGCCCGAGAAGTCGGGCAGCCCGATGTCTGCGGCACCGTGGGACACCCTCGGCTTCGAGGGCCGCAACTTCGTCTCCGGCGGCATCCACGCAGACGAACTGACCGCCGCCAGCGGCAAGCCGGCGAAGGAACCCATCCGCGTGTATGCGGGCCTGGAGACCGCGGACGACACCGCCGCCCGGATGAACGTCGTGCTCGACGAGCTCGAGCGGACCAAGGCCTTCGAACGCAAAGCGCTCGTGATCATCCCGACCACGGGCACCGGCTGGGTCAACCCCACCGCCGCGCAGGCGATCGAACTCGTCGAGAACGGCGACAGCGCACTGGTTGCCGCGCAGTACTCCTACCTGCCCAGCTGGATCTCGTTCATAGCCGACCGCGGCAAGGCGACGGTCGCCGGCAACGCGTTGATCCACGCCGTGCACGACCGGTGGCTCACCAAACCCGAGGCCACCCGGCCCAAGCTGTACGTGTACGGCGAGAGCCTCGGCACGCAGGCCGGTGAAGGCGCGTTCGACGGCCTCGCCGACATCCGCGAAACCGTCGACGGCGTGCTGTGGGTCGGGCCCCCCAACGCGAACCCGTTGTGGCAGGCACTCACTCAGCGTCGTGACCCCGGCACACCCGAGGTGCAGCCGGTGTACGCCGACGGTCTCGTCGTGCGGTTCGCGGACGACACCGCCTCCATCCCGGGAGGTTCCGGACCGTGGCTCGAACCGCGTGTCCTCTACATCCAGCACCCGTCCGACCCGGTCGTGTGGTGGTCCACCGATCTGATCTTCAAACGGCCCGACTGGCTGTCCGAGCCGCCGGGATTCGATCGGCTTCCGTCGATGAAGTGGTTCCCGTTCGTGACGTTCTGGCAGGTCAGTGCCGACCTCGCGAACGCGGCCGGGGTCCCGGACGGGCACGGCCACAACTACGGCACCACGATCCTCGACGGCTGGGTGGCCGTCACCCAGCCCGACGGCTGGACGCCCGCCGACACCGAACACGCGCGCGCGGTGCTCGAGGCGCTACGCGGCCACGACGGGCCCGAGAAGTGAGACGCGCGCCGGCGGTCACCGCGACGGTGTCGTCGGTGGCGCTTGTGGCGTGGAACAACGCGGTACAGCCCGCGCTCCGACTGTCGTCGCGCGGTCGCGCGACCGCGGGAACTCTGCTGGCGGTCGGTGTGACCGGTGTCGGGTTGGCGAGCGGGCTGCGTCGAGAAGAGCTGGGACTCGCGAACTTCCGGGCGGGATTGGTGTGGGGGAGTGCCGCCGCCGCGGTCCCCGTCGTCGGGTATGCGGTCGCGTCGGCGACGCCGTCGCTGCACCGCAGATTCTCCGTCCCGGACGAGGTGCGCCACGACTTCGCCGAGTGGGTCGCCGCGCACATCCCGTTCGGCACCGTCGTCACCGAGGAGCTGCTGTTCCGCGGGAGTCTCACCGCGCTGACCGACCGAGCCTTCGCACCCGCATCCGCGCGGTCCGTCCGCGCGGCCGCGTTCGGTCTCTGGCACGTGCACCCGGCGCACGTCGCGAACGACTCGGTGCCCGGCACCGTCGCGTTCACGGCCGCCGCGTCACTCGTCTTCGACTGGCTGCGCGCCCGCAGCGGCAGCGTGCTCGCGCCGGCCCTGCTGCACCTGGCCGTCAATGTCGGTGGCGCGCTGCTGCTTCGCCGCATCCAGGTCGCCACCGGCGCCGACGAGGTGCCGCTGCCGCCGGTGTGAGTGCGGCCAGGGAAACAGGGAAACAACCGACGCGGCGGCCCCGCACCGATCAAGTCGGTGCGGGGCCGCCGCGTCGCCCTGACGAACGCGCCCGAAACTACAGGCGACCGCTCAGATTCTCGAAGATCGTGGCGTTCGCCATGCCGCCGCCCTCGCACATCGTCTGCAGGCCGTAGCGGAGTCCGTTGGCGCTCATGTGGTGCAGGAGCGTCGTGGCCAGGCGGGCGCCGGAGCCGCCCAAGGGGTGGCCGATCGCGATGGCACCGCCGTTGACGTTCACCCGGTCCGCCGGTGCTCCGGTCGCCCGCTGCCAGGCGCCGACGACGCTCGCGAACGCCTCGTTGACCTCGAAGGCGTCGATGTCGTCGAGGCGGAGTCCGGCGCGCTGCAGGACCCGCGCCGTGGCGGGGATGGGGCCGGCGAGCATGGTGACCGGGTCGTCGCCGACGACGGTCGCCGTGTGGATGCGCGCCATCGGGCGCAGCCCGAGCGCCCGTGCGCGCTCGCTGGTCATCACCAGCAGCGCCGCGGCGCCGTCCGAGATCTGCGAGGCGTTGCCGGCGGTGACGCGGCCGTCCTCGGCGAACGGTGTCGACAGCTGACCGAGCTTCTCGACGGTCGAGTCCCGCCGGACGCCCTCGTCGGTGGTGAACTTGGTACCGTCGCCGAGGGGGACGGGAACGATCTCGGCGTGGAAGCGTCCCTCGTCGATCGCCTGCGCGGCGCGGCGGTGGGATTCGAGGCTGTACTCGTCCAACCAGGTTCGGCTGAGGTCGTATCGATCGGCGAGGATCTCCGCCCCGCGCCCCTGGTTGAACTCGTGGCCGTCGTAGCGGGTCTTGATCGCATCACTGTTGGGGTCGCCGAGTCCGACGCGGCGCGCGGAGCCCATCGGGATACGGGTCATCGACTCGACACCGCCCGCGACGACGACGTCGTACTGGCCCGCGATCACGCCGGCCGCAGCGAAATGCAGTGCCTGCTGGCTGGATCCGCACTGGCGCTCGATCGTGGTGCCCGGCACCTGCTCCGGCCAGCCCGCGGCAAGCACCGCATTCCGGGCGATGTTGCCGGCCTGCTCACCGACCTGGCCGACACAGCCCCAGATGACGTCGTCGAGGATCTCAGGTGCCAGACCGACCCTTTCGGTCAGTGCGTTCAACACCGTCGCGGACAGGTCGACGGGGTGAACGTCTGCGAGGCTTCCCTTCCGGCGCCCGATCGGCGTACGGACGGCCTCCACCACTACTGCGTCACGCATGGTCTTCTCCTTCTGAAAACAGTCCGGGTGGTCACGACGCAGTCCACACGGGAGTGCGTCGCTCGGCGAACGCGGCGGCGCCTTCGCGGGCGTCGTTCGTGGCGAATATCGGCATCACGATTTCGCGTGTGCGGGTGAATATCTCGTCCGCATTCCAGGACGGGGATTCGTCGATGACGCGCTTGCTGGCGCGGACGGCGAGCGGGCCGTTGGCAGCGATCCGCTCGGCCAACTCGAGTGCAGCCTCGAGCGCGTATCCCTCCCGCGCGAGTTGGTTGACGAGTCCGTGGTGATGCAGTTCCGTCGCCGTCGCGTTCCGTCCGGTCAGCGCCAACTCCAGGGCGATCGCCCGTGGCATGCGTGCCGGTAGTCGGGTGAGACCGCCTGCGGCGGCGACGAGTCCGCGGCGGACCTCGGGGAGCCCGAAGGTCGCTGTCTCCGACGCCACGATCAGGTCTGCGGCGAGGGCGATCTCGAATCCGCCGGCCAGTGCGGGCCCGTCGACCGCGGCGATCAGCGGCTTGCTGGGCGGGGCCTCGGTGAGCCCCGCGAAACCGCGGCCCTCGATCCGGGGGCTCTCGCTGCGCAGGAACGCCTTGAGATCCATCCCGGCGCAGAAATAGCCGCCAGCCCCGGTGATGATCCCGACGCTCAGAGCGGGATCGGCCTCGAGTTGGTCGATCGATGCGGCAATTTCCTGGGACACAGCCTGGTTCACGGCGTTGCGTGCAGCCGGACGATTCAGGGTGATGACGAGGACCGCGCCGCGGCGCTCGGTGTGGACCCCTGACCGGTCGTCGGTGGTCATCGGGGTGCCATCCGGATCGCGCCGTCGAGGCGGATCGTCTCGCCGTTGAGCATCCCGTTCTCGATGATGTGGGCTGCAAGTGAGGCAAATTCGGTCGGCTCGCCGAGTCGCTGCGGATGCGGGACCGATGCCGCCAGTGCCTCGCGGATGTCGTCACGCGCGTTCAGCAGCAGTGGCGTGGCGAACACACCGGGCGCGATGGTGCAGACCCGAATGCCGACGCTCGCGAGGTCGCGTGCGGCGGGGAGGGTCATGCCCACCACGCCGGCCTTGGAGGTTGCGTAGTTGATCTGTCCGATCTGGCCCTCGTAGGCGGCAACCGAGGCGGTCAGGACGCACACACCACGATCGCCGTCGTGGACGTCGTTGGCGGCCATCGTCTCCGCCGCGAAGCGGAGCACGTTGAACGTGCCGATGACGTTGAGGCGAACGACGGACTCGAACGGCTCGAGGTCCGCGGCCTTGCCCTCCTTTGTGAGGATACGCATCGGCCGCCCGCGCCCGGCGCAGTGGATGACGGCCCGCACGGGGCCGCGTTCGGCGGCGGTCGCGAAAGCCGCTGCCACGGCCTCCGAGTCGGTCACGTCGGTCGGCAAGAACCGCGCGGCGGGCCCGAGTGCCTCCGCCTGTTCGGCTCCGGCCGAGTTCGGAAGGTCGAGGAGGGTGACGGTTGCACCGGATTCGACCAGCCTGGCTGCGGTGGCCAGTCCGAGACCCGATGCGCCGCCGGTGACGACGGCGTTGATGTCCTTGATCTGCACGAGATGATCCTTCTGACTGGGGTGAGGGGGGTGCGGTTCCCGGCGGGGGCACGTCCGCCGGGAACCGACGTCGGGGGAAGTGGGGTCAGAGGCCCATCGACTTCGAGATGACGCTCTTCATGACCTCGCTTGTGCCACCGAAGATTCGGGTGACGCGGGCGTCGGCGTACAGGCGGGCGATCGGGTACTCGGTCATGTAGCCGTAGCCGCCGTGCAGCTGCAGGCACTTGTCGATCACCCGGGCCTGCAGTTCGGTGCAGAACAGCTTCACCTTCGCCGCGTCGGCGGGGGTGAGGGTGCCGTTGTCGAGGGCGATCAGTGCCTGGTCGACCATCGACTGGCCGGCCTGCAGATCCGTCGCGCACTCGGCGAGCACGAACTTGGTGTTCTGGAAGTCGGCGAGGGGCTTGCCGAACACCTGGCGCTCGTGGGCGTACTCGACCGCGAGGTTCACGGCGGCGGTGGCGGTCGCCAGGCCGGTGATCGCGATCGACAGCCGCTCCTGCGGCAGGTTGTTCCCGAGCATCCCGAACGCCGCGCCTTCCTCGCCGAGCAGGTTCGACGCCGGCACCCGCACGTTGTCGAACGTCAATTCGGCAGTGTCGGAAGACTTCATGCCGATCTTGTGCAGGTTGCGGCCGCGGATGAAGCCGGGCATGCCGGCCTCGACGACGAGTAGGGACAGCCCCTTGCGGCGGTTCTCCGGGTCCTTGGAGGTGCGCGCCACGACGATCACCAGGTCGGCGTTGATGCCGCCGGTGATGAACGTCTTGTTGCCGTTGAGGATGAAGTCGTCGCCGTCCCGCACCGCGGTGGTGGCGACGCCGGCCAGGTCTGAGCCGATGCCGGGTTCGGTCATAGCGATCGCGCTGACGAGGTTGCCGTCGGCGAAGCCCGGGAACCAGCGCTCGCGCTGCTCCTCGTTCGCGTATTCCAGGAAGTACGGCAGCACGGTGTTCAGGTGCACCTGGAACCCGCCGAGCGAGGCCGCGGCGTAGCCGATCTCCTCGTAGACGACGGTGTTGAACAGGAAGCTGTCGATCCCGCCGCCGCCGTACTCTTCGGGCACCTGCAGGCCGTTGATCCCGATCTCCGCGGTCTTCTTGTAGAAATCGCGGGGAATGAATCCTTCGGCCTCCCAGTCGGGGAGGTTCGGCGTGATCTCCTTGGCGATGAACTGGCGGACCGAGTCGCGGAACGCGTCGTGATCCTCGGTGAAGATGGTGCGCTGCATGATGTTTCCTTCGAACGGAATGAGGGGGAAGAGAGCGGCGAGACGTCAGGACGCGATGCCGACGACACGGTCGGTTGCGAGCGCGCCGATCGTCTCGCGGGAGTAGTCGAGTTCACGCAGGATCTCGGTGGTGTGCTGGCCCAGGGCGGGCGCGCCCGCCGACGACGTCTTCGGGATACTCGCCAGGTGCCAGGGCGTGCCGAGTGCCTTGGCACCGACCCCGTCCGGCTGGGTGACGTCGACGAAGATGCCCGAGGCCTCGACGTCGGGGCTGCGCATCGCCTCCGGGTACGTGTTGATCCGTCCGGCGACGACCCCGTTGGTGGACAGCAGGTCCATCGCCTCGGCACTGGTCATCGTCGCGAACGCGCCGCGCAGTTCGGCCAGCAGAGCGGGCCGATTCTGCACTCGCGCAGGGTTGTCCACGAATCGTGCGTCGTCGGCGAGTTCCGGACGGCCGAGCAAGCCGCACAGTCGGCGGAAGTGGACCTCCGAGTAGGCGGACACCACGATGTTGCCGTCGCTGGTCGGCATGACGTCCGCCGCAGGAGCCACGGTGGGCTGACCGTTGCCCATCCGGATGGGTTCGATGCCCGTGGACAGGTAGGCGCCCCAGTTCGGGGCCTGCATGTGAATCGCGACGTCCAGCAGGGACACCTCGATGGTGTCTCCTTCACCGGTGCGCAGCATCCGGATGTATGCCGCGAGAATTGCCTGGGCGCATACGTATGCCGTTGCGGAATCGACGATTTGGGCCCCGATCTTCTGCGGTTCGCCGGCCGCCTCTCCCGTCACCCACATCAGGCCACTCTCCGCCTGCGCGGCGATGTCGAGTCCGGCTCGGGTGCGGGAGGGGCCGTGCAGGCCGAACCCGCTGACGGTGGCGTACACGAGATGGGGGTGTTCGCTGCGGACCCGTTCGGCGCCGAGGCCGAGCGCGTCCATGACGCCCGGTCGCAGGTTCTGGACGACGATGTCGGCGCGGGCCATCAGTTCGCGGGCGATCCGCTGGCCGCGCGGGTCCTTCAGGTCGAGTGCGATCGCGCGCTTGCCGCGGTTGTAGTTCTGGACCATCGCCTCACCGTGCGGGCCGATGCCGCGCGCGGATTCACCGTGCAGCGGTTCGATCTTGACGACGTCGGCGCCGAGGTCCACGAGTACCTGGGCCGCGGCCGGCGCCGCTATGAACTGTCCGAAGTCGACGACGCGGACACCGTCGAGCGGCTTGTCGATCATGCTGTCTCCTCGGCTCGACGGCGGATGAGGGCGATGTCGCGCTCGGGGTTGACCAGGAAGACCGCGATGATCGCGCCGACGATCATCAGGGCGCCGCTGGACTCGAAGCCGATCGCGTAGCCGGTGATCTTGTCGACCGAGGAGCCGACGGCGAAGCCGAGGACGAGCGGGGCGACCATCCCGGAGATGCTCGCGATCGCCGAGAGGATGCCGAGCACCATGCCGCGCTTCTTCGCCTGGACGACGTCGGCGATCGCCGAGAGCGCCACGCCGAAGGCCGCGGTGTTCAGCGAGAAGGCGAGGGCGATCAGGACCAGCTGCAGTCCGCCCTGCGGGAGCAGGGTGAACCCGGCCATCGCGATTCCGGCGCCGGCGACGAGCGCCGCGCTGAAGTAGCCACGGGCGACCCTGCGGGAGACGCCCCGCGAGATCAGCCGGCCGGAGACCCAGCCCGCGCCGATGGCGCCGACTGCGGCGAGCCCGTACGGCAGCATCATGAGCCGGCCGGTGGTGGCCGTGTCGTAGCCCAGGCCTTCCTGGAGATAGACGGGCAGCCAGGCGATCTTCAACGTGGTGGACCAGTACGAGCTGAACATCAGCACCGCGATGCCGACGACGGTGCCGGTCTTCAGGATCGTCATGTACGGCGCGTCGACCGTCTCGACCACGACCGTGGACACCGGTGCCGCGCCGTCGTCGCCGGCGCTGCGGCCGAGGATCAGCCACGCCACCGCCCACAGGACGCCCATCGCGATGAGCACATAGAACGCTGCGTGCCAGTTCCACTGGGAGATGATCAAGGTGAGCGCAGGCGCCGCGATCAGGGCGCCGATCGAGGCGCCCGCGGAGACGAAACCGCCCGCCATCGCCCGCTTCTCCGGCGGGAACCAGGAGTGCGCGGCGTGGTTGGCCAGTGCGAACGCGGGACCCTCGGCGAACCCGAGGATCACGCGGCAGGCGATGAGGACACCGAAGCTGACCGTGCCGAGAAGCGGGATCATCGTTGCGACCCAGATCAGCATCAGGCCGGCGAGCAGCCAGCGGAGGCTCACCCGCGAGGAGAGCCAGCCGAAGAACAGTGCGCCCGCCGCGAACAGCCAGAAGAAGCTGCTCTGCAAGAGCCCGAACTGCTGCGAGCTCAGCCCGAGATCCTTCTGGATCTGCACGCCCGCGAAGGCGATGACGGACTTGTCCGCATGGTTGATGAGCATGAAGAGAACGAGCAGGCCGACGATGATCCAGGCTCGCCTCATGGTGGTCGACCCTGAGGGTGCGGCCGACGGTGTCGTCGGCAGTGTGGTCTCTGACATGTGGCCCCTTCCGGGGACGATCGGAACGTCTCACCGCGAACGCGAGTTGGGCCGTGCCGGGGGCGGTCACCCCGGAAGGTGGTGGCTGCAACTCGCGATGTGGCATGTGACTTGCTGCACACGATTCAAGGCGTCCGAATCGATTGGGTCAAAGACGAAAAGGCACGGAATCTACTGCAATTTCCTATGGGTCATGGTGCCTCCGCGGAGGGTCTCCACACGCATCACGTCGTCGCTCTCGGCGCGGGCCAACTTCGCGGCTTCGATCAGGGACATCCCCTCCGACATGCGCACGGCGACCGTCCGGGCGAACTCCTCGAAAGATGCTCGGGCGCAAGCGAGGAACTCGATCGCCGCCGGCGTCGTTCGACCTGGTCGGCGGATCACGCCCATCTGCCGGGTCAGTTTCGGCGACAGTTCGCGTACCACGCCGCCGCGCAGCAGCGCGTCGAGTCCGGTGCGCAGCGGGACGATCGACACCCCGCCGCCCGCGAGGACGATCGGCAGCACGGCGCCGCGCTGGCGCACTTCCACCGCGACGTCGGGTTCGACGCCGTTCTCCCGCAGGGACCGCTCGATGAAGTCGCGAGTCGCGGTTCCGCGCTCGCCCATCACGAACGGGACGCGGGAGAGTTGCTCGATGGGAACGCACTCGGGCCACTGCGCGTCGGTTCCCGGCGGGCAAACCAGTACCAGTCGCTGATCGATCAGCGCATCGCCCTCGACGTCTTCGGTGGGGAGTGGGAGCGAGAGGATGCCGAGTTCGCAGGCTCCCGATTTGACGAGTGCCACCACGTCGGCGGTCTCGTCGCGTTCCTCGATGTGGAAACGGACGCCCGGATACAGGCGGCGGAACTTGGCCACCCATACCGACAGCGGGTCCGACGACAGGTCCGAAAGCGACGCGATGTCGATCCGGCCGCCGCGCATGGCGGCCACGTCGCGCACGGCGTCCTCGGCGGCCTTGACGTCGCGCAGAATAGAGCGCGCCGGGCCGACCAGGGCCTCCCCGGCGGGGGAGAGGACCAGTCCGCGGCCGACGCGGTGGAAGAGTTCGGTGTCGAGGTCTTTCTCGAGCTTGCGTACCGCTTGTGACAGCGAGGGCTGCGCGACGCGCAGTCGCTCCGCCGCTCGGGTCACCCCGCCGCAGTCGACGACGGCGAGGAAGTACTCCAACTGGCGCAGGTCCATGCGACGAATGTAGGCCGCTTCGTCTCCGTGTGGCACACGGTCCGTGGTCGTCGTGGATTGGCTTGTCGCGGAGCGTTCTTCGCCGCGGACCGTCAGGGAAGACCGGCTATGCCGTAAGCGCGGTCGGCGCGGACGCGCAGCACCTGGCGTCGCTCCACGACCATCGCGCGTCGGAACTCGTCCCAGTCCTCGTGCTCGCGTCCGGTGGCGGCACGGTAGGTCTCGGCGAGTTCGTCGACGGCCGCGTCGTGCGGATCGGCCGCGACCGCGGACAGTTCGGCGTCGCCCTCGACGACGGCGTAAGTCCAGAAGTCCGGTGCGCTCACGTGCAGGGACACCCGCGGGTCGCGGGCGGCGTTGCGGGTCTTGGCCCGGTCCGCGGTGACCGAGACTCGGGCGGTGCGCGTCTCCGGATCCCATGCGTACAGGACATTCGACAGTTGAGGGCGCCCGTCGCGCTTGAGGGTCGCGAGAATCGCTTTGTTCTGCGATGCAACGACATCGAGAAGCGGGCGCTGGGCGTCGACGTCGGTGCTCATGGCTGGTGCAACCGCGGTGTGCGCGGGCTTGTTCCGATGGTGCGCGACCGGCTCGATAGATTGGCGCGCATGCCTGCCCGTCGCGCCGTCGATCCCGCCGAGCTCCGCAGTGCACTCCTCGTGGTCGGGCCGTGGCTGCGCGGCGAGGTCGAGGACAGGCCCGCCCGCACCGACCTGGCGGCCGCGGTGCGGCTCAGCGCCCGCACCCTCGAGCAGGTCGCTCCCGGTTCGAGTGTCGAGGTGCGGGTGCCGCCGTTCGTCGCGGTGCAGTGCATCGAGGGGCCGCGACACACGCGCGGCACGCCGCCGAACGTCGTCGAGACCGATCCCTTCACCTGGCTGCTGATGGTGACCGGGCTGCTCGGATTCGACGACGCCGTCACCGCCGGTTCGCTCGACGCGTCGGGCAGTCGGGCGGGGGAGATCGGTCACTGGTTGCCGTTGTTGCGGCTGTGAACGGGCTGTGATCCATGTCGCTTCGACGTGATCCAGTGCACCGACCGTCGAAACAGTTCGCATCGGTCGTTAGAATGGGGCACGCCCCCCGCACCGAATCCCCTAAGGGAGCGCCTGCCGTGACTCGTGCCGAATTGTCGGTCAACAGTCGGAACCTCCTCGCTACGACCGCCCCGGACGAGGACGAGAACGAACCTCGCGAAGAGTGTGGCGTCTTCGGCGTCTGGGCGCCGGGCGAGGACGTCGCCAAACTCACGTACTACGGGCTCTACGCCCTCCAGCACCGTGGCCAGGAGGCCGCCGGCATCGCCGTCGCGGACGGCTCGCAGGTGCTGGTCTTCAAGGACCTCGGCCTGGTCAGTCAGGTGTTCGACGAACAGACCCTCGGCGCAATGCCGGGGCACGTCGCCGTCGGCCACTGCCGCTACTCGACCACCGGTTCCACCACGTGGGAGAACGCGCAGCCGATCTTCCGCACCACCGCCGCCGGCACCGGTGTCGCGCTGGGCCACAACGGCAACCTCGTCAACACCGCCGAGCTCGCGCAGCGCGCCCGAGAGGCGGGACTGATCAACGAGAAGCGCCCCGGCGCGGCGACGTCGGACTCCGACATCGTCGGCGCGCTGCTGGCGCACGCCGCCGCCGACAGCACGCTCGAGCAGGCCGCGATGACGCTGCTGCCGACGCTGCGCGGCGCCTTCTGCCTGACGTTCATGGACGAGCACACGCTGTACGCGGCGCGCGATCCGCACGGCATCCGACCGCTGTGCCTGGGCCGGCTCGACCGCGGCTGGGTCGTCGCCAGCGAGACCGCCGCACTCGACATCGTCGGCGCGTCGTTCGTGCGTGAGATCGAGCCCGGCGAGCTGCTCGCGATCGACGCCGACGGCGTCCGGTCGTCCCGCTTCGCGAACCCGGAGCCGAAGGGCTGCGTGTTCGAGTACGTGTACCTGGCGCGCCCCGACAGCGTCATCTCCGGGCGTTCGGTGCACTCGACCCGCGTCGAGATCGGCCGCCGCCTCGCCAAGGAGCACCCCGCCGAGGGCGACCTGGTGATCCCGGTGCCGGAGTCCGGCACCCCTGCCGCGGTGGGTTACGCGCAGGGCTCGGGTATCCCGTACGGCCAGGGTCTGATGAAGAACGCCTACGTCGGCCGCACCTTCATCCAGCCGTCCCAGACGATCCGTCAGCTCGGTATCCGCCTCAAGCTGAACCCGCTCAAGGAAGTCATCCGCGGCAAGCGCCTCGTCGTCGTCGACGACTCGATCGTGCGGGGCAACACGCAGCGCGCCCTGATCCGGATGCTCCGCGAGGCCGGGGCGCTCGAGATCCACGTCCGTATCGCGTCCCCGCCGGTCAAGTGGCCCTGCTTCTACGGCATCGACTTCGCCTCGCCCGCCGAGCTGATCGCGAACGGCGCCGAGGGCAGCGGTGTGAACGACACGTTCGAGGAGATGCTCGAGGGGGTGCGCCGCTCGATCGGTGCCGACTCGCTCGGCTACATCTCGATCGACGGGATGGTCGCCGCCACCGAGCAGCCCCGCTCGCGGCTGTGCGCGGCCTGCTTCGACGGCACCTACCCGATCGCGCTGCCCAACGAGGGCATCGGCAAGAACGTCCTCGAGGGGATGTTGGAGTCCGCCGCGGGCGCCGCGATCAGGCACGACAACGACAACGCCGACGCGCTGTCCCGTCCCTAGTTCGCAGGACGCTACCGGTGTGCTCTGTGCACTCCGGTAGCGTAAGGGCGCAATCGAGGTGATTGCGCGTGTACACGTATGCGCGACGACGGCTGGCGCCGAAGTCGACATTCACCGAAATCAAGGCTGGAGCCAGAAACCGATGACCGAGGACAGTACCCGCACGCAGGGCGCTTCGTACGCCGCCGCCGGAGTGGACATCGAAGCGGGCGACCGGGCAGTCGAGCTGTTCGCCCCGCTGGCGAAGAAGGCCAGCCGCCCCGAGGTCATGGGCGGTCTCGGCGGCTTCGCCGGGCTGTTCTCGCTCAAGGGCGGCTACAAGGAGCCGCTGCTCGCGGCGTCCACCGATGGCGTCGGCACCAAGCTCGCGGTCGCGCAGGCGATGGACAAGCACGACACGGTCGGTCTCGACCTCGTCGCGATGGTGGTCGACGACCTCGTCGTGTGTGGTGCCGAGCCGCTGTTCCTGCAGGACTACATCGCGGTCGGCCGCGTCGTGCCGGAGCGGGTCGCGGAGATCGTCGGCGGCATCGCCGAGGGTTGCATCCAGGCCGGCTGCGCGCTGCTCGGTGGCGAGACGGCCGAGCACCCCGGCGTGATGGCGGACGGCGACTACGACCTGTCTGCGACCGGCGTCGGCGTCGTCGAGGCTGACCAGGTGCTGGGGCCGGACCGGGTCCGTCCGGGCGACGTCGTGATCGGTATGGGCGCGTCGGGTCTGCACTCCAACGGCTACTCGCTGGCCCGCAAGGTGCTGCTCGAGATCGACCGCATGTCGCTCACCGGCCACGTCGACGAGTTCGGCCGCACCCTCGGTGAGGAGCTGCTCGAGCCCACCAAGATCTACGCCAAGGACTGCCTCGCCCTCGCGGCCGAGACCGATGTCCGCACCTTCTGCCACGTCACCGGCGGTGGCCTCGCGAACAACCTCGCGCGCGTGATGCCCAAGGGCCTCGTCGCGGAACTCGACCGTGGCACCTGGAGCCCGGCACCGGTGTTCACGATGATCGCGCAGCGCGGCCGCGTCGAGCGCGCCGAGATGGAGCAGACGTTCAACATGGGCGTCGGCATGGTCGCGATCGTCGCGCCCGAGGACGTGGACCGCGCGCTGGCCGTTCTCACGGCCCGCCACATCGACTGCTGGACGCTCGGCAGCATCAAGAAGGCGTCCGACGCCGACGCTGCTCGCGCCATCCTGCTGGGCGATCACCCGCGCTTCTGACACGCACCCACACGACGTCCCCGGAGCCTCGAGCAGAGGTTCCGGGGACGTCGTGTTTTGGCGGCAGGTTCGAACGCGGACGTGCTCGCCGACTGCTACGGAGAACGCCGAATACCACGAAATGAGGGGGAGCCCTCGGGCTCCCCCTCATCTCGAGGTATGTCAGGTGACGTCAGTACGACAGTCAACGACGCCAGTCGTCGTAGTCGTCCTCGTCCCAGCGCGAGCGAGAATCCTCGTCGGCGCGCTTGTCCGCGATCACTCCGCCGTTGCGGGGCGAGCTCGGTGCTCCGCCGTTCGAGAGCTCTCGTTGCAAGCTGTCGAAATCCGTGGACGGCGAGCTGTACTTGAGCTCCCGTGCAACCTTGGTCTGCTTTGCCTTAGCCCGGCCGCGGCCCATGGCTGACCCCCTCGCGCTTTCGCGGGGCGGCCTGGGGAATTTGGCGGCCCCGCGTGAGTGTTGAATGTTTTCCTGCCCAACACTCTAGCGTGGAAAAGTCGCTTCCGCCTCCAGGTCCCATCTCCCGTGGTGTCTGATTTGTCTCACGGGCCCCTTGAGCTGGTGTGATGCCGAATCTGTGCAGGCTAGAACACACCGGGAACGGCGCGGATGGTGCCGACCCTGGCCCCGCCGCCGAGGACGGGTTGCGAGGCCAACGCGGCGTGATCCTCCGACCACGTCACGCCGAGCCGGTGCAGCAGCGCGGCCGTCAACGGCAGACGCGCCCGCTCGTGCCCGTCGTCGATCTTGAACGCGAACGCGGTGCCGTCGGGAAGGGCGCCGGCATGGACGCCGTCGGCGCCGGCCTTGCACAGCAGTCCCGGCACCGCGGGCATCAGCCGCGCGTCGTCGCGTCCGGTCCCGGAGATCACGTGCGGGTGTGCGCGGATCGCGTCGGCCACGGATCGCTCCGGGGAGCCGGGCGCGGCGGTGACGAGGCGCGAGAACGCGCGCGCCAGGTTGGTGAGCGACACCGGGATGATCGGCAGCCCACAGCCGTCGATGCCGAGTTCGGTCTCCGGCTCGCCGCTGATCTCGGTGACGGTCTCGACAACGATCCGCTGCAGCGGGTGGCGAGGGTCGAGGTACGAGTCGGTGGGCCAGTCGTTGGCCGCGCACGCGGCCAGCATGGCGGCATGCTTGCCCGAACAGTTCATGTAGACCGTGCGCGGGGGCGTGCCGGACACGAGGACCCGCGCCCGGGCCAGCTCGTTCGCGGGCAGATCCGGCGGGCACTGCAGGTACGTCTCGTCGAGCCCCGTGCGTCTGAGGAGCTGCTCGACCAGCTCGACCTGGTCGGCCTCGCCTTCGTGTGACGCCGACGCGATCGCCAGTTCCTCGGTCGAGTGCGGGACGAACCCGCTGCGCAGCAGCGCCACGGCCTGCATCGGCTTGTTCGACGACCGCGGATAGATCGGGGTGTGCACCTCGCCGAGCGAGATCGTGGGCGTGCCGTCCGGCGCCAGCACCACCAGCGATCCCCGGTGCACGCATTCGCGGAACCCCGATCGGACCACCTCGACCAGTTCGACGCTCACGACGGCACCTGCTCTCCCAGACGGTTCAGGAACTTCCGGACGCGGGTCTCGGCCCCGTCCGCGAGATCGGGTTGCTCGGCCAGGAGGGCGCGCAGCCGATCGGGGTCGGCGCCGGCGAACACGTCGCGGACGGTCACCCCGTGCGACGGGACCGACAGGACCTCCACCGGGTCGCCGGCCTGCAGGTGTCCGGGCACCAGCACCCGCAGGTACGTGCCGACGTCGGCGCGCTCGGTGAAGCGCTTGGCCCACTGCGGTTCGCCGCTCCAGTGTGCGAAGGTGCCGCACGGCACCCGGGGTTCGGTGACCTCGAGTTCGGTGGTGCCGATCCGCCAGCGGGTACCGACCACCGCGTCGGTGGTCGCGATCCCAGCCACCCGGAGGTTCTCCCCGAACCAGCCCGCGGGCAGCGCCCGGCCGAGCTCGTCACCCCACCGGTCCGCTTCCTCCGCGGAGTACGCGTAGACGGCCTTGTCGCGGCCGCCGTGGAACTTGGTGTCGCACACGTGGTCGCCGGTGACCCCGCCCGCCTCGACACGCACCGGACCGTCGACGGGCCGCTTGTCGATGGCCGTGCGGGGCGATCGCCTGCTGGGCGCGTCGCGTTCGGCGAACACGACGCACACTGCCTCGACGCGCGCCGTCACCGGCGGCCGCGCAACCGGTCGACGGCTTCCCGACCCGCCTGGACCTCGTCGTGCCGGGGCACGGAGTCCTCGTCGATGGACGCGGCGCAGGGGCCGGCCACGAGCGCGGTGTCCACCGGCACGGTCCGCTTCACGAGCGCGAGCGCGATCGGGCCCCACTCGAAGTGGTCGACGACGGTGCCGAGCCGTCCGACGGCGCGGCCGTCCGCGGTCACCGCCTCACCCACCTCGGGGCGGCCCTCGGCGGAGCCGTCGAGTTGCAGCAGCACCAGGTGCCGCGGCGGCTTGCCGAGGTTGTGCACGCGCGCCACGGTCTCCTGGCCGCGGTAGCAGCCCTTGTCGAGGTGCACGGCGCCGTGCTCGGCCGGGCCGCCGATCCAGCCGGCCTCGTGGGGGATGGTGCGCTCGTCGGTGTCGATGCCGACGCGCGGTCGGTAGGCGGCCACGCGCAGCGCCTCGAACGCCCACGACCCGGCCGGGCGGGCGCCGGCCTCGGTGAGCGTGGCCCACCAGCGGGTCAGGTCGGCGCGCGGCACCAGCAGGTCGAACGAGTCGTCGGTGGGCCACGGCATCCGGCGCAGGAACCCGCCGCCCTCCAGCGACACCGCCTCGTAGACGCCCGGCAGTTCGGTGATCCCGAGGGCCGCGAGCATCGCAGGCGAGTTCGTGTCGGGGCCGATCAGGCTCAGCACGGACATGTCGTTGCCGTCCCGGGGATCGGCCTTGGACCAGAACACCATCTTCTGCAGGAAGCTCAGCAGCTCGGGGCCGCGGTCGGTCTCGGTGTCGATCCACGTGACGCCGTCGACGTCCGTTTGTACCCAGTGGTGTTCGATCCGGCCGTTGATGTCGAGGCTCAGGTTCTCGGCGCTCGTGCGGTCGGCCAGCGCCGCGACGTGCTGGCTGGAGATCGTGTGCAGCCACGTCAGGCGCTCGTCGCCGGCGAGCGCGATCACGAACCGGTGCGAGCGGTCGACGACGGCGACCGCTCGGGTCGCGGCGCGCTGCTCGGCGAAGGGGTCTCCGTAGTGCCAGGCGACGCCGGTGTCGGGTGATCCTTCGGGCGGAGGCACGGCGCCGGGTGTGGAGAGAATTGGGCTGGATGCAACGAACGGGGTGTCGACCACGGTCCCATTGTATGAGCGGCAATCGGGCATGCGTCGCGAAGCGGAGTCGGAACTGCAGGTAGCACCGGGTTTTGGCTATGGTGGGCGCATGGTTGAGCAGGTGCTGGTGACGCTGGACGGGCAGGTGCGCGACGCGGAAACGCCGCTCCTGTACGTGGACGACCTCGCCGTGGTGCGCGGCGACGGCGTGTTCGAGACGTTGCTGGTGCGCGAGGGCAGAGCGTGCAAGGTCGCGCTGCACCTGGATCGGCTGGAGGCGTCGGCGCGGGCTCTCGAGTTGCCGTGGCCCGGACGCGGGATGTGGTCCCGGGCCGTGGACGCCGCGGCCCGGGAGTGGGGCAGCGAGCGCGAGGGGTGGATGCGTCTGGTGCTCAGTCGCGGGCGTGAGGCCGGCGGCCCGCCGACCGCGTTCGTCACGGTGGGGCCGTTGGCCGAGCGAGTGCGGCAGGCCCGACGTGAAGGCGTCTCGGCGATGACCCTGCGCCGCGGATTCTCGGTCGACCTGTCGGCCACCGCGCCGTGGCAACTGTTGGGCGCGAAGACACTGTCGTACGCGACGAACATGGCAGCCCTGCGGCACGCGCAGGCGCGCGGCGCGGACGACGTTGTCTTCACGAGCAGCGAAGGCCGGATCCTGGAGGGGCCGCGCTCGACAGTCGTGATCGCCCGGGGTAAGACGTTGATCACTCCGCCGCGGGACCAGAGCATCCTTCCCGGCACCACTCAGAAGGCTCTGTTCGAGGTGGCGCCGGACAAGGGCTACACGTGCGAGTACGCCCCCTTGTTTCCCTCGGATCTCATTGCCGCGGAAGGTGTTTGGCTGATCTCGAGTGTCACGCTGGCGGCCCGCGTCCACACCTTGGACGGGCTGGCCTTGCCGATCTCGCCCGAGGCCGACGACGTGGCCTCATTGGTCGATCTGGCGGTGGAGACGGTCGGCTGCAGCTGACCCCGGCTAGGTTTGAACCGGATGGTCTACTACATTCCGTAGTAACAAACGGCTGCGGGGACGTTGGCCCCGCAGTAGCTTTGTGAACAGGGATCGAGCGGACGCCCACGTCTCGACCCCGAAGCCTGTCCTACGGGCCGAGTTTTCGGAGTAGCCATGGATGTCTTGGATGTCTCCCGGTGGCAGTTCGGAATCACCACCGTCTACCACTTCATCTTCGTTCCGCTCACGATCGGACTGGCGCCACTGGTCGCGATCATGCAGACCATGTGGGTGGTGACCAAGAAGGACCACTGGTATCGCCTCACCAAGTTCTTCGGCAAGTTCTTCCTCATCAACTTCGCGATCGGTGTCGCGACAGGCATCGTGCAGGAATTCCAGTTCGGCATGAACTGGAGCGAGTACTCCCGCTTCGTCGGTGACGTATTCGGTGCGCCGCTCGCGCTCGAGGGCCTCGTCGCGTTCTTCCTGGAATCGACGTTCCTCGGTCTGTGGATCTTCGGATGGACCCGCCTGCCCAAGGGCGTCCATCTCGCGACCATCTGGCTGGCCGCGATCGGCGTGAATGCGTCGGCGTACTTCATCATCGTCGCCAACTCGTTCATGCAGCATCCGGTGGGCGCGAAGTTCAATCCGGAGACGGGACGAGCCGAGCTCGAGAGCATCTGGGCGCTGCTGAGCAACAACACCGCGATCGCCGCGTACTTCCACGCGGTGGCCGGCGGATTCCTGACCGCGTCGACGTTCGTCGTCGGCATCGCCGGTTGGTGGATGGTGCGCAACATGCGCAAGTCCAAGACCACTGCGCCGGAGGAGGCCGAGACCCTCGTCCGGGACGCGCGTGAAATGTTCCGGCCCGGTGCGCGGCTCGGCATGCTCGTCATGATCATCGCCGGCATCGGCCTGATCTACACCGGTGACGTCCAGGGCAAGCTCATGTTCCAGCAACAGCCCATGAAGATGGCATCGGCGGAGTCGTTGTGCCACACGGAGACCGACCCGGACTTCTCGGTTCTCACGGTCGGCACCCACAACAACTGCGACAGCGTCACCCACGTGATCAAGGTGCCGTACGTGCTGCCGTGGCTCGCGGAGGGCAAGTTCAGCGGGGTGACGCTGCAGGGTGTCGAGGACCTGCAGGCGCAGTACGTCGACAAGTTCGGCCCCGGCAACTACCGTCCCAACCTGTTCGTCACGTACTGGTCCTTCCGCGCGATGATCGGCCTGGCGGCCGGCTCGTTGGCGCTGGCTCTCGCCGGACTGTGGGCCACCCGCGGTGGCCGTGTCCCGGACCAGAAGTGGTTCAAGTGGCTGTGCCTCATCGCGATTCCGACACCATTCCTGGCGAACAGTGCGGGCTGGATCTTCACCGAGATGGGTCGCCAGCCGTGGGTGGTGGCACCGAACCCGACCGGCGTCGACCTGATCCGTCTCACCGTCGACCAGGGCGTGTCGGATCATTCGGCCGGACTCGTCCTGACGTCGCTGATCGTGTTCACGCTGCTGTACGGCGCTCTGGGTGTCGTGTGGTTCTACCTGATCCGCCGGTACGCGATCGAAGGCCCGTCGCCGCACGATCTGCATCCGCCGGTCGAGGGCCCGAAACCGAGGGCCGGTGGTCCGGGCGAACCGGAACCCGAAGAGCAACTGTCGTTCGCGTACTAGGAGACCGTCATGGGACTGCAGGAATTCTGGTTCATCCTCATCGCGGTGCTCTTCACGGGCTACTTCGTGTTGGAGGGCTTCGACTTCGGTGTCGGCATGCTGATGCCGGTGCTCGGCAAGACGGACAACCGTCGTCGTGTTCTCCTCAACACGATCGGGCCGGTCTGGGACGGGAACGAGGTCTGGCTGATCGTCGGTGGCGGCGCATTGTTCGCGGCCTTCCCCGACTGGTACGCAACGCTGTTCTCCGGGTTCTACCTACCGTTGCTGCTCATTCTGGTGGCGCTGATCCTGCGGATCGTCGCGATCGAATGGCGCGGCAAGATCGATGACGACAGGTGGCGCTGGCGGGCCGACCTGGGCATCATGATCGGATCCTGGGTGCCGGCCGTGCTGTGGGGCATCGCGTTCGCAAACATCGTTCGCGGTGTGGCGATCAACGCCGACAAGCAGGTCACGTCGAACTTCTTCGAGTTGCTCAACCCGTACGCGCTGCTCGGCGGCATCACGACCGCGCTCGTGTTCGCCTTGCACGGTGCGGTGTTCATCGCACTGAAGACCGCCGACGACGTCCGCATCGACGCCGCCGACATCGCGAAGAAGCTCGCCATTCCGACCGTGCCCATCGCGGGCGGATTCGTGCTGTGGACCCAGCTGGCCTACGGCAAGGGCTGGACGTGGATCCTGGTGGCAATCGCGGCAATCGCCGTGATCGCGGTGGTGGTCCTCACCCGGGCGGAGCGTGAGGGCTGGGCGTTCGCGTTCACCACGGTCGCGGTGATCGCCACGACGGTGCTGCTGTTCGCGTCGCTGTACCCGAACGTGATGCCGTCGACGACCGATCCCGCGTACAGCCTCACGATCGAGAACGCGTCGTCGAGCCACTACACGCTGACGGTGATGAGTTGGGCGGCAGTGATTCTCACCCCGATCGTGCTGATCTACCAGGGCTGGACGTACTGGGTGTTCCGGAAGCGGATCTCCACCAAGCACATTCCGCCGTCGATCGGTCTGCCGCGCAAGGCCGGATCCTCGAAGGTCGGATGAGTACTGCGACCGATCGCCCCGCCCGAGCGCGACGACGGGCGGGGCGACGAGCAGAACGAGCCGGCGGGCCGGTCGATCCGCGGCTGTGGAAGTACTCGGCGTCGGCGCGCGGATATCTGATCTTCACGGTGGTGCTGTCCGCGGTCAACGTCGCGATGGTGATCGTCTCGGCGGTGCTGATCGGCACGATCCTGGCCGGTGTCATCACCTCGGATCGGCGCAGCATCGCGGACTGGCGGACCGACCTGATGTGGCTGGCGGTGGCGGTGGCGGTGCGCGCGCTCGCGTCGTGGCTGCACGCGCGCTACGCCCACCGGGCTGCCAATCGTGTCGTCTCGGAACTCGAGGTGGAGGTGCTGCAGGCCGCGGTGCGGATGCCGCCGCGGGCGCTCGATCCGCGCCGCGACGAGATCGCGACGGTGCTCACGCGCGGCGTGCGGGCGATCGCGCCCTACCTCACCGGCTACCTGCCCGCGCTGATCCTGGCGGCCACCCTCACGCCCGCGACGTTCGTGGTCATCCTCTTCCAGGACCTGACCGCGGCGATGATCGTCGTGATCACGCTCCCGCTCATCCCGGTGTTCATGATCCTGATCGGGTTGCTCACCAAGGGGAAGTCCGAGCAGACACTTGCCGCGCTCACTCGACTGTCGGCGCAACTGCTCGACCTGATCGCCGGCCTGCCGACGCTACGGGCCCTGGGGCGCGAGCACGGTCCGGCCGCGCGGGTGCGCGAACTCGGTGACGCGCACCGCAAGACCACGATGTCGTCGCTGCGCGTGGCGTTCCTGTCGTCGATGGTGCTCGAGTTGCTCGCGACGCTGTCGGTGGCGCTGATCGCCGTCAGCATCGGCCTGCGCCTCGTGTTCGGCAACATGGAACTCGAGCCCGGCATCGTCGCGCTCATCCTCGCGCCCGAGGTGTACCTGCCGCTGCGGATGGTCGGCACCCAGTTCCACGCCGCCGAGGATGGACTTGCGGCCGCCGGCAAGGCCTTCGGCGTCCTCGACGAGGCACCACGCCGTGAGGTGTCCGGCACCGCGGTGGTCGTGGCGGACGGTGCCGTCGTCGAACTCGCCGGGGTGAGTGTGAGATCCCGGTCCGGGACGGCACCGCACCGGCTCGACGCGCGCTGCGTCCCCGGGGAGGTAACGGTACTCACCGGCGCCAACGGTTCCGGGAAATCGACTGCGTTGCAGACGATCCTGGGCCTGACTTCCCCCGACGAGGGGGCGGTACGGGTGGCCGGGGTCGATGTCGCGGACCTCGAGCCGTCCGGCTGGTGGTCGCAGATCGCGTGGCTCCCGCAGCACCCTGTGATCGTCCCCGGAACCTTGGTGGAGAACCTCGCACTCGTGGGGGACGTCGACGTCGATGCGGACGACGTCCGGCAGGCATGCCGGGCAACCGGATTCGACGCCGTGCTGCAGGAGTTGCCGCGCGGCTGGGACACCGTCGTCGGTGCCGGCGGACTGGGGCTGTCGCTCGGCCAGCGGCAGCGGCTGGCATTAACCCGCGTGCTCGTGTCGCCGCGCCCGGTGCTGCTACTCGACGAGCCGACCGCACACCTCGACGACGACACCGAGCGGACGGTGCTGTCGTCGCTGCGGGACCTCGCCCGGACCGGACGCACGGTCGTCGTGGTCGGGCACCGGCCGAGCGTGCTCGCCGCAGGCGATCGCGTGATCGAGGTCGCGGCCCGTCAGGAAGTCGGTGCGGACCATGAATCGTGATCTGTTGCGGGCGATTCGCCTGCTGGATCTGCAACCGCGCCGCGTGCTGGCCGCGATCGCGGCGGGTGTCGCGACGCTCGGGAGTGCGCTCGCGCTGGCGGCGTTGTCGGCGTGGCTGATCACCCGCGCGTGGCAGATGCCGCCGGTCCTCGACCTGTCTGTCGCGGTGGTCGCGGTGCGCGCCCTCGGCATCTCCCGCGGCGTCTTCCGCTACCTCGAACGCCTCGCGACGCACGACGCCGCGCTGCGCGGCACCACGTCGGCGCGAACGATGATCTACCGGCGTCTCGCCGACGGCGATCCCGCCGCCGCTGCCGGGCTGCGCCGCGGAGACCTGTTGGCGCGCACCGGCGCCGATGTCGATGCGCTCGGTGACGTCGTGGTGCGCGCACTGATCCCGATCGCCGTCTCGGTGATTCTGGCGTTGTCCGCGGTGGTCCTGCTCGGGTTGATCTCACCGGCTGCCGCGGTGGTCCTGGCGGTGGCGCTCGCGGTGTCGGGGGTGCTGGCGCCGTGGCTGTCGGCGCGGGCCGCACACCTGGCCGAGTCGGAGAGTGCCGCGGCGACTGCGCTGTTCAGCGAGACCGCGGTGACCGCGCTCGACCACGCCGCCGAGCTGCGCGTGGCCGGGCGGTTGGACGACGTCCTCGTCGGCGCCGAGAACGCGAACCGGGACGCCGTCCGCGCCACCGACCGGGCCGCGATGCCGGCGGCGTTCGCCGCGGCCGCGACGCCGCTCGCGATCGGGGCGAGCGTCCTGGGGTCGCTGCTGATCGGCATCACCCTCTACGGACCGGACGGCGGGACCCCCGGCGCGATGACGCCGATGTCGCTCGCGATCCTCGTCCTCGTTCCGCTCGCGGCGTTCGAGGCGACAGGGGCGCTGCCCGCGGCGGCCATCGCATTGACCCGGGCCCGGATCGCGTCGGGGCGGATCCTCGCCCTCGTCGACCGGGCGGGGGAGCCGCAGCCCGACGGAACCGAGGTCCCCGCCGGGCCCGGCCGCATCCGGGCGGGGAAGCTCCGGTGTGGCTGGCCAGGCAGTGAACGCGCGACGACGGCGCTCGACCTGGACATCGCGCCGGGTGGTCGCATCGCGGTCGTCGGCGCCAGCGGCGCCGGGAAGACGACGTTGTTGATGACGCTTGCCGGGCTGTTGCCGCCGGTCGCCGGGACCGTGTCGGCCGACGGTGTGCCGATCGACCAGTTCCGGCGGGACGACCTGCGTCGACGGTTCGGGTTCTTTGCCGAGGACGCCCACGTGTTCGACACCTCGGTGCTCGAGAACCTCCGTGTCGCCCGCGGCGACCTCACCGAGGACGCGGCGCTCGAGGTGCTGGCGACGGTGGGACTGGGGGAGTGGGTCTCGCAACTCCCACGCGGGGTGCACACGTCCCTCGGCGGTGGCGCGCGGGCCCTGTCGGGCGGCCAGCGCCGACGGCTGCTGCTGGCGCGTGCCTTGGTGTCGCCGGCGCGGGTGCTCCTGCTGGACGAACCGACCGAGCACATGGACGCCGTCGACGGCGCCGCGATGCTGCGGGCGCTGCTCGACCGGGACTCCACGCTCGTCGACACCGACCGCACGGTGGTGCTGGTAACGCATCAATTGCCGCCGGATACCGGCGCGGATCGGATCGTGACGGTCGGCGGCGAGCGGGGCGCTACGACGGAGTGTGTCAGCGAACGAGTCGAGTTCGACTCGTCGCACCGCGCCTGACCACGAAGAACGGCGCATCCTCTGCAGTGGACGCCGTACTGAAACGCGTTCTACTCAGTGGAGGTCATCGCCCGCCTGCCACCTGGTGTTACACACAATGTTGGCTGGAAATGTAGCGCTACCTGCTGTGCAGTGACTTTGGACGAACGTCCGGAATGGTGGCATCATGTGATTGCATTCACCGAAATGTGCGCGGTATGCGCAGTTTGGCGAGTCGATACTGGAACGTGTTCTACCCGATCCTGATTTCCCCCTCGTCAGGACGAACGAAGGAGATTGGTTACATGTCTCGACCTGTGTCTCGCCGCATCGCGGCCTCCATTGCCGCTGCGGCCGTCGTCGTCGGTGGTGTCGGACTCGGTGCCGGCACGGCCATCGCCGCGCCGGGCTCCATCGGATCCGCGGGCGCCGCCGCCACCACCGGGACTACGCCGCAGCAGGGTACCGAGTACCCGAAGTCGGCGACCGTGTCCTCCGACAACATCCAGTTCACCCGTGAGGTGGTGGGCGACGGAACGGTGGCGCCGGGCCAGAACGTCACCTACCGGACGACCTTCTCCGTCACGAACGGTCTCGACCGGTTCCTCGCGAAGTTTGTCGACGTTCCGCCCGGTGCCGACTTCACCTACGTTGCCGGGAGTGCCAAGGCCCATGGCAAGTCCGTGGACGTGGCTGTCGACGCGCCGACCGGAACCGTCACGATGACCTCGGCGGGCTGGAGGCTGTCGAAGAACACCGGGGATACCGTCGTGTTCGAGGTCACCTACAAGGCGCCGAGCAACCTGACCATCGGAAACGTCTACAACAGCGGCGTCGTCTTCAAGCCCACGACGTGGCTCACCGACCAGAACTTCCCGAACGTCGGTGCTTGGGTCAAGGCTCGCGGCTCCAACGCCGGTGAGGCCGTGACCGGCAGCCTCGACGCGTCGGGCTTCGGCTCGTCCGGCCCGATCTTTTCGGGCTCGGCCGGCTCGGCGATCATCAACGACCCCTCCAGCTTCATCGGCGACATCATCAGCCGCGTCCTCTCGAACGGCAGCTAGTACCACCGAAACGGAGAACCACGGCCGACCGCGAAAACGTGCCGTGAGCTCCCGTTCCGGGGATGGAACAGAGCAGTGAGCCCCGTCCTGGCAGCGTCCAGGGCGGGGCTCACTCGTTCGGTGAGTCATTTCGCGGGAAAAATCCGTTGCCGAGTGTTCGGGCCGGGCGTAGCTTCGTGCTTACACGAGGAAGGAGGTGGTCTGAAGTTGATTGACAGACGGACACGTGAGGTGGCTGTCAGCTAGCCACGACGCTCTCGGAATTCGCGCGAGCGGAGCCCGCGGAACGAGCCATCGGCTCGACCGCGCCGCGGCTGGCGAATCCCAGGCAGCTACCCGACCCCCGAGCCCTCCGGTCACGTCCAGACCGGAACCCTACGAAAACGAAGCCCCCGGGCCTCGTCAGTGGAGGGCCCGGGGGTCGCTGCTGTGTATGGGGTGATTCTCAGCCGATGTAGCGCTGCAAGCGCGCCGAGAAACGCGGCTCGAGGGGGCCGTCGGCGACGACGCGCTCCTCGACGTAGGCCAGATCGCCACCGTCGACGATGCCGTAGAGGCGCTTGGCTCCGCCGATCAGCTCACCGGACTGGCTGCGGATGACGACGTCCGTCCCGAGCTCCCACGACGACTGCGTCAGGGCCTGCCCGTAGAACAGTTCGACGACGCCGGACGCGTGCGTGAGCAGGAGTTCGATGACCTCTTCGTTCGTGCTGCCGGGGATGCCGTCGCCGGCGACGCGCCAGAAGCCGCTCTCGCGCTGATCGGGACCGACATACGCGCCGTCGGCGTCGAGACGCCACGAGCGCGATTCCCACGACAGGTAGTTGCCACCGTCGTGCGAGACGACGATCTGCTGGCCGAACGGGTAATCGCCGGTCTCCGGATCGTGCCCTTCACCCTCGCCGCGCCACACGCCGACGAGCGGCAGCAGCGCGAGCATGCCGGGGTGCAGATCGGGGCCGGAACGCAGATTCGCGGTGTCGTCGGGCAGCGGCAGATCGGGCAGGTTCGCGATGTTGCGACCCGCCGTCTCCTTCGCGCGCTCTTCGGCAGCCGCGACCGCCCGGTCGCCACTGCCTCGGACAACGTTCGATTCGGCGTCGTCAGGCTGAGCAGGCGTCGACTCGGGGCCCGCGTCCGGATCCTGGCTCACGGCTTGTCGGTGACCAGCCGGTACACGACGTACAGCGAGAACCAGGTGATCAGGATGGCGGCAAGGACAAGGAGAACCTCGAAGAAAATGACCACGGCGCCCATCTTAGACCGGACCCCTGGATCGTCCGAAATCGGTGCTTCGCCGGGCGATCTCGACGAATCCCGATCGCCCGCCCGATCGCGGGGTACGGTGCTCCCGAATCACGAACGAATCGCGAACTGTCGCGCCTGCGGGGGTGCGCACGACGGAGGTGTCGATGGGTCGTCGAGTGATGGTGTCCGTCCTCGCAGGGGTGGCTGCGGCAGCGACGCTGTTCGCGTCGGTCGCGCCGTCCGTGGCCGAGAGCCCCGGTTCGTCGGGTTCGGGTTCGTCGGGTTCGGGTTCGCAGCTCGGCCCGGTGAAGAACCCCGACAATTACGGCGACGGCTGCCCCGACGTCCTGGTGGTCGCAGTGTCCGGGGCCACCGACTCGACCGTCGACCGCGACCCGTTCGACGACAAGGATCGGGTGCCGTGGGCCAACTGGCTCTCGAACGTCACCGTTCCGCTCGGCGAGGCCAACCGGGATCAGCCGGGCACCGTCGGCTGGATGTACGTGCCGTACCCGTCGACGTACGGCGTGGGCGTGCTCGAGAACGTGCCGACCTATCAGGATTCGGTCGCCGCCGGCGTGGCGTCGACCAACCGCATCCTCGACGAGAAGAAGACGCAGTGCGGCGCCGCCACCCGGTTCGTCCTGCTGGGGTACAGCGTCGGCGCCGAGGTCACCGAGCGGGTGGCACGCGAACTCGGTCACCGGGACGCCTCGGCGACCGTCACCGCCGACGACATCGCCGGTGTCGCCCTCGTCGGCGACCCCTACCGGCCCGCGGGCACCCCGTCGCTCGGGGAGCCGGGCCCGCGCGGCGGCGGGTTCATGTCGTCGGAGCCGGCCGACTACGGCGCCCTCGAGGGCAAGGTCCTCTACGACTGCCGGCCCTACGACATCGCCTGCGACGCACCGCCGGACATCGCCGTCCTGGAACTCGCGCTCGGAATCCTCGGACAGATGCGATTCACGCTCCTGAACCCGGTGCAGACCTTCGCCGACTTCGGCCGCGTCGTGTCGGACATGTCGGCGCGCGCGATCGCGCACATCGTCACGCGGGAGGACTGGTTCACGTCGGACGAGTCGCTGCTCGACGTGCTGCGGATGGTCGCGGATCAGACCTACCGCGACGACGCGGCGACGGCGGCGGCCACCCCGGAGCGGATCGCGGCGCTCGATGCCTGGGCGCGCGGACCGGGCGCCGACGTCGTGCGCGCGAAACTGGCCGCCGAGGGTGCGGGGTTCGTCGAGGACAACCGTGGAGTCGTCGACCTGATCCTGGAGCCGTACATCTTCCTGGGCGTGGTTCAGCACCTGCTGTACTGGCTCCCCGGCCCGGCCCCGTTGCTCGGGGACAGCGAGAAGCTCGTCGACTGGATCGGCGGTCTGGCACGCGACGACGCGCCGCACACGCCGACGCCCGCCGGTTCGGCGGGATCGTTCGGTTCGGCGGGATCGGCCGGGTCGTCCGGCTCCTGACGAAACGACGTGGGGCCCACTCCGTTTCGGAGTGGGCCCCACGCTGTCCTGTACGTCGGACTACTTGGCGACCGACACGTCGACGTTGTAGACGCCGGCGCTGTCCGGGTTGATCGTCACGTCGCCGTTGCCGGTGCTCGACAGGGCGCGGACCTTCCAGGTGCCGGGCGCCGCGAAGAAGCGGAAGTCGCCGGTCGCGGACGCGACGACCTCGGCGGTGAACTCGTCGGTGCCGTCGAGGAGGCGGACGAACGCGCCGCCGACCGGCTGACCGTCAGCGGTCAGCACGCGGCCGGTGATGACGGTCTCCTTCTCGACGTCGATGCCGGCAGGCAGGGTCTGGGTCTGAACAGGTGCTCCGCACATAACTCTTTATGCTCCCAACTCGATCGGTGCGCCGACCAGCGAGCCGTACTCGACCCAGCTGCCGTCGTAGTTCTTCACGTTCTGCTTGCCGAGGATCTCCTGCAGCACGAACCAGGTGTGGCTCGAGCGCTCGCCGATGCGGCAGTAGGCGATCGTCTCCTTGGCGTCGTCGAATCCCTTGTCCGCGTACAGCTTCGCCAGGTCCTCGTCGGACTTGAAGGTACCGTCCTCGTTCGCGGTGGTGCTCCACGGGATGTTGATCGCACCGGGGACGTGGCCGCGCTGCTGCGCCTGCTCCTGCGGCAGATGCGCCGGCGCCAGGATCTTGCCCGAGTACTCGTCGGGGGAGCGCACGTCGACCAGGTTCGCGCTGCCGATCGCGGCGATGACGTCGTCGCGGAACGCGCGGATCGAGGTGTCGGGCGCGGCGGCCTTGTACTCGGTGGCCGGGCGGGTGACGGTCTCCTTCGACAGCGGACGGCCGTCGAGCTCCCACTTCTTGCGGCCGCCGTCGATCAGCTTGATGTCCTTGTGGCCGTACAGCTTGAAGTACCAGTAGGCGTAGGCCGCGAACCAGTTGTTGTTGCCGCCGTAGAGCACCACGGTGTCGTCGTTGGCGACGCCCTTCGCGGACAGCAGGGCGGAGAACTGCTCCTGGTTGAGGAAGTCGCGGCGGACGCCGTCCTGCAGATCCTTGCGCCAGTCGAGCTTGATCGCGCCCTCGATGTGGCTGCCGTCGTACGCAGCGGTGTCCTCGTCGACCTCGATGAAGACGGTCTTCGGGGCGTTGAGGTTCTGCTCGGCCCAGTCTGCGGAGACCAGGACGTCGGAGCGAGCCATGGAGTGTCCTTTCGTATGTGAACGGCGTGTCGAGCATGGGAGAGCTGTGCGGTCGAGAACCCGCACGGGTGGAGCGAAGAGAAGAAGTGGCGGTCAGGCCGCGCCGGCGGCGGCGCCGCCCCGCAGGCGAGCGACCAGCGGGTAGATCTGGCAGCCGAGGCAGATCCCGAACGCGGCGTTGAGCAGGGCCGCGAACAAGGCGAACCCGGTCGCGATGCCGCCGAGCAGGCCGGCACCGGCAAGGAAGGCGACGGTGCCGGCAACCGCGAAGACCAGGCCGACGAGCTGCGCGAATCGCAGCGGCGCGACGGGTTCGCGTTCGACGGTCGGGCCCAGGCGCGGTGCCACCAGCGTCGCGAAGATCTGGCCGTACGGGCTGCGCCGCGGGCCGGCGACGGCGCCGACGGCGAACACGACGGCCTGGACGGCCAGCAAGAGCCCGGCCGCGAGGGTCGAGACGGTGGACAGGACCAGCACGACGACGAGGACGGCAGTGGTGATCCACGCGGCGAACCGCGGGCCGCGGACATCGACCTGCTGCTGGGTCTCGAGTGTGGATGTGGACATCGGAAGTGCTCCTGCGGGTTACCGAGTGCTGTGACATGCCGGTGCAGAGACGCGGCAAGAACCGGATTTCGGGATTTCACCGATCACGGACGGGGAACCGTCAGCGGAGACGCTGGGGCGAAGAGGAATCGACCGTCTGCGTGATCAACAGCAGGGACAGCAACAACCACCGAGGCGGCACAGGTCGACTGCGCGGCGACGGGTGAGCATCAGCTCGTGGTTGGCGTACACGTGGTGCAGCGTACCTGGTTTTTTCAGGATTTGGGATGCCGAGATTCGAGAAGGGGTGTGAGGGCCGATTCGAGGTCGGCGGCGGATGGCACCCCGGAGATGCGGAAGCGTTCGGTCAGGGAACCGTCGAGGATGAACGTCGTCGGCAGCGACAGGACGCCGAGAGTCTTTGCCAGCGCGGGATTTTCGTCGATGTCGAGTTCCACCTCGGTGGCCGCGGTGCCGTCGGGGGCGTCCGCGTCGAGCCGAGTGAGGACCTGTCCGACCACGCGCCGGACGGCGGCGCAGGGACCGCACCAGTCGGCGGAGAAATGCAGGACGATCGGTCGCCCGGTCGGGGTGACGCCGGCCTCCGCGAGGCGCGTCAGACGCTCGTCGTCCACCGCGGGGCTCGGGGCCGGGGCGGACGCGCGGACCTTGCCAGCACGGCTGCGCACCGCGAATCCGACCACGAGGGTGGCCGCGAGCGCGACAACCAGGATGAGGAGAGCGGTCACAGCTTCGCCTGCAATTCGTCCAGATTGATGATCAGGTTGTCGCCCGATCCTTCGATCACGATCTGCGAGCCCTCGGCGTACACATCGGTGGGCGTGACACCGAACGGGAGTGCCTGCGGGTCGATCGTCTTGGTGAACAGGTCGAGCACACCCTGTCGCAGCGGCGTGGGCACCGTGAAGTTGGCCTCGCCCTCGGGCCCGAAGTAGAAATCGGTCGCGACGATCATCAGCTGCTCGCCGCGCAGTACCAGGTCTGCCTGCACGCTGACCGACTTCTGCAGCGGACCCACCGGAACCGTGCCGGTGAACACGATGCCGCCGGTGGTGGGGGAGCCGGATCCGCCGGATCCGCCGGTGCCGTCGGACTTGTCCGCCGGGGGTGCGGAAACCTGCAGGTCCGGAATGCCGAGGAACTTGCCCAGATCGGTGGCGTCGATCATCATTCGGCCGTCGAGGTGGTCCACCGGAACCTCGCGGACGGAGCCGTCGAGAATCGCCGACGCCGGAACCGACACCCCGTTCAGCGTCGCCTCGATGGTCACCTCACCGATCATGTCCTGGGGCACCTGGCGGGCACGGACCTCGACGTTGTCGTACTTGCCGTTCCACGCCTGGGTCAGGAACGGGAAGCCGTGGATGGTGACCTCGGGATCGGCGGGCAGCGAGCCTCCCTCGCGCAGGGCTCGCGAGACGCGGTACTCGGAGTAGGCGGCGGCGCCGAAGTCGACGACGACGGCGAGTCCGACGAGGAACACCAGCCCGATGATGAGTTTCCGCACCACCCCATTCTTACCGGCCCTGCCAGGTACCGGTTCGGCGGTAGGCTCCGATCTCGCGCTAATCTGTGCGCGAACGAGAACGTCGGTCCACTCGGTGTCGGCCCTTCGCCGGCATTCGCGGCGCAAGAGAGGGAGGTTGAGTGGAGCTGCTGCTTCTGACCTCCGACCCCAACCCGGAGACGGTGCTGCCGTCATTGGCGCTGTTGGCGCATTCCGTGCGCCCCGCTCCCACGGAAGTGTCCTCCCTGCTCGAGGCAGGTTCCGCAGATGTGGCGCTCGTCGACGCGCGCGCCGATCTCGCGGCCGCCCGTGGCCTGTGCCGACTGCTCGGCAGCACCGGGTCCGCGGTACCGGTCGTCGCGGTGCTCACCGAGGGCGGGCTGGTTGCGGTCAACTCCGATTGGGGTCTCGACGACATCCTGCTCCCGACGACGGGTCCGGCCGAACTCGATGCGCGACTGCGCTTGCTGGTCGGACGAAACGGCGGTGTGGCCAGTCCGGAATCGGCGGGCAAGATCACACTCGGTGAGCTGGTGATCGACGAGGGGACGTACACCGCACGACTGCGGGGTCGTCCCCTCGATCTGACTTACAAGGAGTTCGAACTCCTCAAGTACCTGGCGCAGCATGCCGGACGGGTGTTCACCCGCGCGCAGCTGCTGCAGGAGGTGTGGGGCTACGACTTCTTCGGCGGCACCCGCACCGTCGACGTCCACGTGCGACGGCTGCGCGCCAAGCTCGGCTCGGAGTACGAATCCCTCATCGGGACGGTTCGCAACGTCGGATACAAGGCGGTGCGCCCGGCCCGCCCGACGGGCCGCTCCGGCGGTTCGCCGGAGTCCGACGAGACGGACTCGGACGACCCTGACCTGACCCCCACCAACGGATCGGCGTATTAGATGGACACCCAGCAACTCGACTGGATCGATTCACCTCCGGTCGACGCCGTTCGCGGCGTCATCGAGCGGGCCGCGTCGGCCGACGGCACCGCCCCGGTGTCCGAGCAGGCCGTGCACGCGCTCGCCGGGACCGGCGCGGCGCGACACCTCGTGTGCACCGCCGGCGGTTCCGTCGTCGGCTACGCGCAGCTCGAGCCCGGCCACGGTGACCATCCGTCGATGGCGGAGGTCGTCGTGGACCCGGCGGCGCGCGGGGCCGGGATCGGAACGCAGCTGGTGGCGGAGGTGCTGCGCGCAGGTGGCCCCGGGACCCGCGTGTGGGCCCACGGCAATCTGCCGGCAGCGGTCGCGGTCGCCGGTCGGCTGGGCCTCGTCGGGGCTCGCGAGTTGTTGCAGCTGCGTCGGTCGCTGACGACCCCCGAGCTGCCCGAGATCGTGGTGCCCGACGGTGTCACGCTCCGGACCTATCGGGGCTCGGAGGACGACGCGGAACTGTTGCGGGTCAACGCCGCCGCGTTCGAGTGGCACCCGGAGCAGGGCTCGTGGACGGAGCGCGAGATCGCCGAGCGCCGCGCCGAGCCGTGGTTCGACCCGGAGGGGCTCTTCCTGGCGTTCCCGACCGACGGCGCCGACGCGGATCGTCTGCTCGGCTTCCACTGGACCAAGGTGCATGCCCCGGAGAACGGCAACCCGGCCCTCGGCGAGGTCTACGTCGTGGGGATCGACCCCGACGCGCAGGGTCGCGGACTCGGCCGCGTGCTCACCCTCGCGGGCCTCCACCATCTGCGCGACCGCGGTCTCGCAACCGTGCTGCTGTACGTCGAGGGCGACAACACCGCGGCGCTGCACACCTACGAGCGCCTCGGGTTCGAGCGGTTCCACGTCGACGTCGCGTACGCCGCCGGCGCCCGATAGACCCCGATTGCGGACGGTGTGATCCACGACTCGGCAGAATTCTGCTGGGAGTTCATCTTCCGTTCACCGAACGACGTCCAGTTGGCTACCGCGTACCCCTACCTTTCTGGCCTGGGTGGCAGAAGGCCACTCGGCGCGAACCTGTACTGGAGCCGCGCCTCCCATGCCGCCCGACCACGGGCGAGACGCTAGAACAGCGGAGGACAAGGGTGAATCTCGAGCGTAAGGGCGCACTGCTCGGAGTAGTGGCCATCGGTGCCGTGACTGCCATGTCCCTGACGGCATGCGGCAGCGACAACAATGCTGCGTCCGCGACCGTCGACACGTCGGCTTCCACCGCGTCGTGCGAGGGCAAGGACAAGCTCTCGGGCGCGGGTTCGTCCGCCCAGAAGAACGCGATGGACGAGTTCACCTCGACCTACATTGCCGCGTGCCAGCAGAAGAGCAAGTCGGTCAACGTCGCGTACAACCCCAGCGGCTCGGGCGACGGCCGCACGCAGTTCATCGCGAACCAGATCGACTTCGCCGGCTCCGACTCGGCGATCAAGGGCGACCAGGCCGAGCAGGCCAAGCAGCGCTGCGCCGGCAACGACGCGTGGAACCTGCCGCTCGTCTTCGGTCCGGTCGCGATCGCGTACAACGTCGACGGCGTCGACAACCTGGTGCTGAACGGCGAGACCACCGCCAAGATCTTCAACGGCGGCATCACCAAGTGGAACGATCCGGCCATCGTCGCTCTCAACCCGAGCGCCAAGCTGCCGGACGAGAAGATCAGCCCGATCGTCCGTTCGGACTCGTCCGGTACGAGCGACAACTTCCAGCAGTACCTCGAGGCCTCGTCCAACGGTGCGTGGACCCAGGGTGCCGGTTCGGACTTCAAGGGCGGCGTCGGTGAGGGCGCCAAGGGCTCGGCCGGCGTCGCGCAGGCCGTCAAGTCCGCGCCCGGTTCGATCACCTACGTCGAGAAGTCGTTCGCCGATCAGCAGAAGCTGCCGGCCGCGCAGATCGACACCGGTTCCGGCCCGGTCGAGCTGACGCAGGCGACGGCGTCCAAGGCCATCGCGAACGCGTCGTTCAAGGGTTCGGGCACGGGCGATCTGACGCTCGACCTGAAGTCGATCTACGGCACCAAGGAGCCCGGCGCCTACCCGCTCGTCCTGGCGACCTACGAGATCGTCTGCTCCAAGGGCTACGACGCGGCCACCTCGGCTGCGGTGAAGTCGTTCCTGACCAGCGCCGCGAACGAGGGCCAGCAGACGCTCGCCGCCCAGGGTTACGTGCCGCTGCCGGAGTCGTTCCGCGCCAAGATCAACGAGTCGATCTCGGCGATCGCCTGATCGGCCCCATAGCTCTCGGACCGCCCATCTATATTCAGACAGAGAATGTGAGCGCAGATGACTGACGCGAGCACACGGTCGACACCACGCGCCTCCGGCCCCGCGGACGGCGGGGCCGGGGTGGGCGGTCCGAATGGCATTCCGGAGGCCCCGATCACTTCCCCAGAGGCAACGAAGAGCAAGACGGTCACTCGACCCGCGGACCGAATCTTCGGTTCGCTGGCGTCGGGGTCCGCGGTCTTCATCACGCTGCTCGTCGCGGCCGTCGGCATCTTCCTGATCTGGCGCGCGGTTCCCGCGCTGCAACGCAACGAGGCCAACTTCCTCACCAGCCGGGTGTGGGACACCACCGACATCAACGCGATGGCGTTCGGTGTGCTGGACCTGTTCATCACGACGGTGAAGGTCTCGGTGTTCGCGCTGATCCTCGCGATGCCGGTCGCGCTGGGCATCGCGATCTTCCTCACCGAGTACGCGCCCAAGCGACTGGCCCGCCCGCTCGCGTACGTCATCGACCTGCTGGCGGCGGTGCCGTCGATCGTCTACGGCCTGTGGGGTCTGCTGGTGTTCGCGCCGGCCGCCGCGCCGGTCGCGATGTGGCTCAACGAGCACTTCGGCTGGATCCCGTTCTTCGCGGACGGCACCGGTTCGATCCGCGGCGGCGGCACGGTCTTCACCGCCGGCATCGTGCTGGCCGTGATGATCCTGCCGGTCATCACCGCGGTCACCCGCGAAGTGTTCGCGCAGACGCCCAAGGCGCACATCGAGGCGGCCCTCGCGCTCGGTGCGACCCGCTGGGAAGTGGTGCGCACCACGGTCATTCCGTTCGGTAAGTCCGGGTACATCAGCGGTTCCATGCTCGGTCTCGGCCGTGCGCTCGGCGAGACGATGGCGCTCTATATGATCCTGCGCACCACCTCGGCGTCGGCCTCGTGGCTCTCGCTCAACGACTCCGGTTCGACGATCGCGTCGAAGATCGCACTCGGATACGCCGAGTTCAACAACAACATCCAGGCGGGCGCCTACATTGCCGCCGGTCTGGTCCTCTTCGTGCTCACCTTCGTGGTCAACGCGGCGGCACGTGCCGCGATCGCCGGAAAGCGGGACTGACCGATGACCAGCGTTCTCGACAAGCCGATCAAGGCGCCCGCCTTCCAGGGCGTCGGATTCCGCCGCCGCTTCACCGACCTCGCCGCGACGGTGCTCGTGACGTTGTCGGTGCTCGTCGCGCTCGTGCCGTTGGTGTGGGTGCTGTGGACGGTGATCAGGAAGGGTCTGCCGGCCATCACGTCGCAGACGTGGTTCACGCACTCGCTCAGCGGACTGTCCGCGTCGGCGGAGGGCGGCGGCATCTACCACGCCCTCATCGGCACCCTCATGCAGGGACTGGTGTGTGCGGTCCTGGCGGTTCCGCTCGGGCTCTTCGTCGCGGTCTACCTCGTCGAGTACGCGGGCAACTCGCGACTGGGCAAGCTCACGACGTTCATGGTCGACATCCTCTCCGGCGTCCCGTCGATCGTCGCCGCCCTGTTCATCTACGCGCTGTGGATCGCGACGTTCGGATTCCCCAAGTCGGCGTTCGCGGTGTCGCTCGCCCTGGTGCTGCTGATGGTCCCGGTCGTGGTCCGCAGTACCGAGGAGATGCTGCGGATCGTGCCGAACGATCTGCGCGAGGCGTCGTACGCGCTGGGTGTGCCCAAGTGGAAGACCATCGCCCGCATCGTCGTTCCGACCGCGCTGCCCGGCATCATCACCGGCGTCATGCTGGCCCTGGCCCGCGTGCTCGGTGAGACCGCGCCGCTGCTGATCCTGGTGGGCTACGCCCCGTTCATCAACTTCAACCTGTTCGGCGGAGAGATGGGCACGCTGCCCGGCGTCATGGTCGCGGAGATGAACAACCCCACCGACGCCGGATCCAACCGGATCTGGGGCGCGGCGCTGACCCTCATCCTCCTGATCGCGATCCTCAACATCGTCGCGAAGGTGATCGGTCACTTGACCTCGGTGCGCAACAAGTGAGCACCGAACCCGTGGCGATCGACGCAATCACCCCACACCCCGAACCTCGCAAGCACATACTCGAGCTGACGCTCACATCAGTAGGGAGCCGATGAATGGCCAAGCGTCTGGACCTCAAGGACGTCAACATCTACTACGGCAAGTTCCACGCCGTCGCCGATGTCGGGCTGTCGGTGCCCCCGCGTAGCGTCACCGCGTTCATCGGCCCGTCGGGCTGCGGCAAGTCCACCGTGCTGCGTTCGCTCAATCGCATGCACGAGGTCACGCCGGGCGCCCGCGTCGAGGGCTCGGTCCTCCTCGACGGCGAGGACATCTACGGCTCCAGCGTCGACCCGGTCGGCGTCCGCAAGACCATCGGCATGGTGTTCCAGCGCCCCAACCCGTTCCCCACGATGTCCATCCGCGACAACGTGGTTGCCGGTCTCAAGCTTCAGGGCGTGCGCGACAGGAAGAAGCTCGACTCGATCGCCGAGCAGTCGCTGCGCGGCGCGAACCTGTGGAACGAGGTCAAGGATCGCCTCGACAAGCCGGGCGGCGGCCTGTCGGGTGGTCAGCAGCAGCGTCTGTGCATCGCCCGCGCCATCGCGGTCTCGCCCGACGTGCTGCTGATGGACGAGCCGTGTTCGGCGCTGGACCCGATCTCCACGCTGGCGATCGAGGACCTCATCACCGAACTCAAGCAGGACTTCACGATCGTCATCGTCACGCACAACATGCAGCAGGCGGCGCGCGTGAGCGACCAGACGGCGTTCTTCAACCTCGAGGCCACCGGCAAGCCGGGCCGGCTCATCGAGATCGACGACACCGAGAAGATCTTCTCCAACCCCACCCAGAAGGCCACCGAGGACTACATCTCCGGCCGGTTCGGCTGAGCCGAAAACGCCCGAGGACGCTCCGGTTACGTTCCGAAGACCGGCGCTACGGGGTGCGCTGAGCGGCAACCGGATTCGTCAGACGGACGTCGACCACCAGCCCGTGGTGGTCCGATCCGACGATGTCGATGCGGTCGAGGCTCGTCGCGACGGCGCCCTTGGTGACCACGCGGTCGATGCCGATCAGCGCGGGTAGGCGCCGTCCGGCCGGCATCGTGGGCACCAGCCCGGCGCCGACCTGGTCGGCGGCGTCGGCGTAGCCGTCGGTGAGCAGCGCACGATACTGGCGCTGGGTGTAGGTCGCGTTGAAGTCACCGCTCACGACGACGTTGTCGGGCAAGGAGTTCGACGCCATCTCGGCGTGCAGTCTGCGCAACTCCGCCGCCCACACCTCGGCGGGGAACAGGTAGGCGGGGGCGGGATGGACGGCGAACAGCGCCAAGGGTTCTCGCAGCCCGACATCGAGGTCGGCGGACAGGTTGGCGGACAGGAATCCGTCGAGGATGCGGGTGTTCGACAGCGGGAAGCGACTGTAGATTCCGCCACCCTGTCCGCCGGGGCCGTACGACACCACGAACCGGTGCGGCAGGAGGGCGTCGAGTCCTGCGGAGTGCAGGCCCGCGATGGATGCGTCGGTGAGTTCCTGGACGGTCAGGACGTCGACGTCCCGATCGCGGACGGTTCGCACCAGGGCGGCCGGATCGGCTTGTCCCACTTTGATGTTGGCCTGCATGATGCGCACGGTCGGGCCGGTCGCGCTGTCGGGTGACGCGCCGTCCGCGCCCGGGATGTAGAGCGGGGCGAGCATCCAGACACCCAGCGCGCAGACGGCCAGGCACGCCGCCTCGACCGCCCACCGTCGAGCGAATGCGGCGACGATCGCGCCGAACAGCGCGATCGCGAGCAGCGCCGGTGTCTGGGAGGCGAGGAGGACGACGACGCGGCTCTCGAGGTTCGTCCACGACGCCGCCAGTCCCGCCGCACCCAGTGCGCAGCAGACGGCGGCGAACACCGCGGCCGTCGTTCGAGCGGTCCGTCGATCGAGCACCACTCGATCATGCCCGCTTCCGGATCGCGTGGAGCGTTCGTTGGTCAACTGACTGTTTGGTAGTTAGCCACGGGTAGGCGAATTGTCTTAATTGACATCCGTCAGGGCTTCGACCCGGATATTCGTGTGCATGTCTGAATCGCCCAAACATTGCTCAAAGTTTGATTACGCTCCTGCAGCAAGTCGGATGGGGAGCCGGGGGATGCCGAGGGGTGGCGTACCTGCACGGATGGCGACTCCGTCCGGAATGTGCAGCGCCTACCGAGAAGGACATCACGTGAAACTGAAGACCCTTGCTCCGGCCATCGCAGCTCTCGCCGCTGTCGGCCTGGTGGCCACGGCGTGTAGCGACGACACGTCCGCGGATCCGGCCCAGAACCCAGCGACCGGGGAGCCGATCAAGGTCGGCCAGATCCTCCCGATCCAGGCCGGTGGCCTGTCGGTGGCGAACATGGGTGCCGGCATGACCGCGTCGATCGAGGCGTTCAACAACCACGGTGGTGTCAACGGGCGCCCGCTCGAGCTGATCCAGTGCGACACGATGGGTGACCCCAACAAAGAGGTCGACTGCGCCAACAAGATGGTCAGCGAGGGCGTGACCGCCACGCTCGCGGACTTCACCGTCGCCTCACCCGAGTCGGTGTCGCAGATCCTCGCGACGGCCGGCATCCCGCGGATCGGCATGAACCCGATGAACATCGCCGACTTCACCTCGCCCAACGTGTTCACCCCGTTCGCAGGTTCGCTGCTCACGCTGTTCGCCAACGTCGACGCACTGGTCGCCGAAGGCAAGACCAAGCTGTCGGTGATGCGCCCCGACGTCCCGGTCACCGCGATGCTGACCCAGATGCTCACCCCGGCCGTGCAGGCGAAGGGTGCCGAGATCGTCAACGAGGTGGCGGTCGGACCCGGCGCCACCGACTACACCCAGTTCGTCGCCGCGGCCGAACGCAACGGTGCGCAGGGTGTGTTGATGGCGTTGACGGCCACCGAGTCCAACCAGATCGCGGACGCATTCGAACAGCTCGGCTCGAAACTGGCCTTCGCCATGCCCGCCACCAACTTCACGCAGGCCGACCTGCAGAACCTGGGCACCTTCGCGACCTCGTCGATCTACACCAGCCCGGTCCCGGCACCGTCGTCGAGCACCGACCAGTTCCCGGGTCTGGTTCCTTTCCTCGACGACATGTCCGCGTCGGGTCAGGAGGATCTGGAAAGCAAGAATCTCAACGGCACCGAGATCTTCTCGTGGCTGTCGGTCCGGGCTTTCGGTGAGGTGGCCAAGACCCTCGGCGACACCGTCGACGCACCGTCTGTCATGCAGGGCTTCCAGAACGCCAAGGACATCGACATGGCCGGCCTGGTGCCCGCATGGACGCCGAACGCCGTGCAGCCGCTGGGCATGTTCCAGCGCGTGTCGAACTCGATGATGTACAAGATGACGTTCGACGGCGACGTTGTCGTGACCGACCCCAACATGTTCGATCTGCGCACCCAGTAGTAGTCCTGTCGGTGCGGGGTCCGGCTCCGTCAGCCGGACCCCGCTTCCGTCTCCCCGGAGGTTCGTATGACGGAACTACTGCAGTTCGCCATCCTCGGTCTCGGCGCCGGATCGGCGTACGCGCTGCTCGCGCAGGGCGTCGTCCTGGTCTATCGCGGCTCGGGCGTGGTCAACTTCGCGCAGGGTGCGATCGCAATGGTCGCAGCCTACGTCTGCCTGGAAACCCTTCAGCGCAAGCAACATTGGTCGCTATTGCCCGCGTTCGTGGTGGCGGTTCTGGTGGCCGCCGCCATCGGATTCCTGTTCCAGCAGCTCGTGCTGCGCTGGTTGGCGACGGCGGCGCCGATCGTCCGGCTCGCTGCCACCCTGGGTCTCCTCGTGATCCTGCAGGCCGGTGTCCAGCAATACTACGGATCGAAATCCATTCGGGTGCGCGCCTTCCTGCCCAACAGTGCCTACCACTGGGGTGACATCGTGGTGCAGCAGGACCGGTTGATCCTGCTCGGCATCGCGGTGGTGACGACGGCCGCGCTGTGGGCGGCCACCCGGTTCACGCGGGTCGGCCTGGCGATCACCGCCACCGCCGAGAACGAACGTGCCACCGCCGCTCTGGGCTGGTCGCCGCAGCGACTGGCGTCGCTGACGTGGACGGTCGGAGGCGGCCTCGCGGGTGCCGCGGGCGTTCTCGTCGCGCCGCTCACGGGCCTGACGCCCAACGCGTTCGTCGTCATCGTCACCGTCTCGTCGCTCGCGGCGGCGCTGCTCGGCGGCTTCCGCTCCTTCCCGCTCACCCTGCTCGGTGGCCTCCTCCTGGGCGTGGGGGAGAGCGTGGTGGCGCTCTACCAGGACGACATTCGAAACCTGTTGGGGATGGAGACGCTCACCGGAGTCAACCGAGCGGTGCCCTTCCTGGTGATCCTGGTGGTGCTCGTCGTGCGCGGCAAGGGCCTGCCGCTGCGGAGCCACGTCGCCGACCGGCTTCCGCGGCTGGGTACCGGCCGGATCGACTGGCGGCTGGTCGTTGTCGCGGTGGTTGTGGCGACCGTCGTCGTCATGGTCTCGAATGGGGACTGGTTGCGGTCCCTGACATCCACGCTCGCGGCGGCCGTCTTCCTGCTCTCGATCGTGGTCCTGACCGGGTTCGCGGGTCAGCTGTCGCTGGCGCAGTACACCGTCGGCGGGCTCGGCGCCCTGGTCGCCGCGAGGTTGGTCGGGCAGGCCGGTTGGCCGCTGATCCCGGCTGCCCTTGTGAGCGTCGTCGGCGTCACGCTGTTGGGTGTGCTGTTGGCCCTGCCTGCGCTGCGAACCCGGGGGGTGAACCTGGCCGTCGTCACGCTCGGACTCGGATTCACGGTGCAGGAGATGGTGTTCAACAACCCGACCTTCACCGGTGACAAGTTGCAGGGAGCGGTGCGGATCGACGACGTGAGCCTGCTCGGCCTCGACGTCTCGGCCACCCGCCACCCGGAACGGTGGGCACTGGTGTGCCTCGCCGTGCTCGTGGTGTGTGCGCTCATGGTGGCGAACCTCCGCCGCTCGCGCACCGGCCGACGTCTGATCGCGGTGCGCACCAACGAGCGGGCGGCCGCGTCACTGGGTATCAGCGTGTTCGCCGTGAAACTCTATGCTTTCGCGTTCGCTGCCGGACTCGCGGCCGTGGCCGGAATCCTGTTGGGACTGCGCAATATTGCGGTCACCTACTTCGAGTTCAACGTCTTCGCGTCGATCAACGCCGTCGTTCAGGCCGTCACAGGTGGTCTGGGATTCGTGATCGGTGCGGTCATCGGAGCGGTGTTGGCGCCCGGCGCGTTGCTCAGCCGCTTGGTGGAGAGCGGCACGGCGACCGGAATGATCTCCACGCTGATCGGTGGCGTCGTGCTGATTCTGATTCTGCTGACGAACCAGAATGGCATCGCGGACATGCTCTCTCGTCTGCGCGACGTACTGCGACGCCGCCTGCGACCGGAACGACAGCACCGTCACCGCCGGGCACACGAGTTGTCACCGGTGCGGGACTTCGACCTCGAACCGGTGCCCGCGCTCGGTCTGTCGGTGCGCGACCTCACCGTGCGGTTCGGTGGGGTGACGGCGGTCGACGGCGTGAGCCTGGACGTCGAGCCGGGACAGGTGGTGGGCCTCATCGGACCCAACGGTGCCGGCAAGACGACGGTGATCGACGCGGTGACCGGCTTCGTCACCCCGACCGGCGGCCAGGTGTTGCTCGGCGACGAAGACGTCGTCAAGTGGAGCGCGGCGCGACGGTCCAGGGCGGGCCTGCGACGGTCGTTCCAGTCGCTCGAGCTGTTCGAGGACATCACCGTCGCGGAGAACATCCACGCCGGCGCCGACGATGCGGGCTGGCGGACGTGGGTGACCGACCTGATCCGGCCCGGCCGGCATCCGTTCTCGCCGACCGCGTCCGCTGCGGTCGCCGACTTCGAGCTCTCGTCCGACCTCGACGCGTTTCCTGGTGAACTGTCCTACGGCCGAAGACGACTCGTCGGAATTGCTCGGACGGTCGCGTCCGGACCGTCGGTGGTGCTGCTCGACGAGCCCGCGGCGGGGCTCGACGAGGTGGAGAGTCGGGAACTCGCCGACGGCATCCGGATGCTCGCGGATCGACGTCGTGCGGCGGTGCTGCTGATCGAGCACGACATGGACCTGGTGATGTCGGCATGTGATCGCCTCGTGGTCCTCGAGGCGGGACGCGTCATCGCGGACGGCACTCCGCAAGAGGTGGCCGCCGACGAGCGGGTGCGGGTGGCGTACCTGGGAACGCAGGACGACAGCGCAAAGACGGAGGCGGCGACGTGACGACAACTGTGCAGACCTCGAGCGAGAACCGGACGGCGGTCCTCGAATACAACGGTGTGAGTGCAGGATACGGCGGCGTCGCGGTGTGCCGGGATCTCGATCTCACGGTCCGCGCGGGCGAGGTGGTGGCCCTGATCGGCGCCAACGGAGCCGGAAAGTCGACGACCATGCTCACCGCGGCGGGCGAACTGCCCCCGATCTCGGGGACTGTCCGGGTGCTCGATCAGCCGAAGCGGATGTCGTTGGCACAGTTGGCGAAATGCGGGCTGAGCTACGTCACCGAGGAGCGTTCGGTGATCATGGGGCTGACGACTGCGGAGAACCTGCGACTGGCGGGGGTCTCCGCGGCCGACGCGTGTGCGATCTTTCCGGAACTGAAGGCTCTGTTGCGCAGGCCGGCGGGACTGCTCTCGGGAGGCGAGCAGCAGATGCTCACTCTCGCTCGGGCGTTGGCGCGCAAGCCGAAACTGTTGCTGGCCGACGAGTTGTCGCTCGGCCTGGCACCGCAGATCGTCAGCCGCCTGCTCGCCGTGGTGCGGGAGGCCGCCACCACCGAGGGCGTCGGAGTGTTGTTGGTGGAACAGCACGTTCGCCAGGTGCTCGAGGTGGCCGACCGCGTCTACGTGATGCGGCGTGGGCGAGTCATCCTGGAGGGGCCGGCGGCCGACATCGCGGCCGACCTCGACGCCGTGCAGCGCGCCTACCTCTCCAGCGAGGGCACACCTGAGACGTAACGGGGAAGTGGTGGTGCCGGGGGCGTGACCGCCCCCGGCACCGGCTCACAGCTCGGGGTAGGACGCGAGGTCGTCGGCGTCGTTGCGCGGGTCCTCGGGCATCTTTCCGGTGACGAGGAAGATGACTCGGCGCGCGACCTCGACGGCGTGGTCGGCGAAGCGCTCGTAGAAGCGGCCCAGCAGGGTCACGTCGACGGCTGCGGCCACGCCGTGCTGCCACTCCCGGTCCATGAGGACGCTGAACAGGTGCCGGTGCAGGTCGTCCATCGCGTCGTCCTCCTCGCGGAGCATCGCGGCTCGCTCGGGGTCGCGGGTTTCGAGGACTTCCTTGGCGCCGGCGCCGAGCGAGACGGCGATGCGGCCCATTTCCGCGAAGTAGCCGTTGACCTCTTCGGGGAGGACGTGGTTGGGGTGACGACGACGGGTGATCTTGGCGACATGCAGCGCCAGCGCGCCCATGCGGTCGATGTCGGAGACGATCTGGATGCCACTGACAACGGAACGCAGGTCACCGGCGACCGGGGCCTGCAGGGCGAGCAGCGCGAACGCGCGCTCCTCGGAGATGACGCTGAGCTCGGTGATTTTCTCGTGCTCGCCGATCACCTGCTCGGCCAACCCGAGATCCGCATGCAGGAGCGATTGGGTGGCCTTCTCCATGGCCGCACCGGCCAAGCCTGCCATCTCGCCCAAGATATTCGCGAGCTCGGTCATCTGTTCGTTGTAAGCGACGCGCATGACGTCACAGCCTACGGCGTGGCGGAAACCAAGTCACCACGGTCAGGTGAACGCCGGGTGAATCCCCGGCGCAGGTCAGGGCTGGGCGCAGGGGTTGTCGGTCGCGTTGGTCACGGCGAGGTCCGCGGGCAACTCCACGTCGGCGTCGGACGCGATCTGGGCGGCGGCCATGTCGACCGGCGAACCGGCCGCGGCGGGCGCCGTCAGGGTGCGGTCGAATTCGCTGCCGAGGACCACCTCGACGATGTTGCCGAGCCCCGATGCCTCTTCGAGCACCGCCCCGGGGATCGACGACGCCACGGTCGCGGCCTCGGCCTCGAGCCCGGGGGAGAAGCGCACGACGGTCTTGCTGCTGGTGCCGCTGTAGTTGCCGACGCTGTAGATCTGGAACCCGTACGCCGCGAACCGGTCGGCGGTGGTGGCGGCCAGCCCCGAGACGCCGGAGCCGTTGGATACCTGCAGGCTCACCTCCTCCGGGCTCACCGCGACCTCGCGCGGCTCCGGGCGGACGGTGGGCGTCGCCGACGTCGTATTCTCGTCGTCGGTCCGCTTCTCGCCCGGCAGCGGCTCGTCGTCGATGATCGCCGTGAAGATGTCCTTGATGTCGTCGAGACGCGGGATCTCGTTGCCCCAGTCGTTGGTGCCGGCCGTCGGGACGGTGATGAACGTGACCGCCCCGGCGTCCACGTTGCGGAGCGACTGTCCGAGGGTCAGCAGCGACTTGGTGTCGATGTTCTCGACGAATGTGGACTTGGTGAAGGCATTGATGAAGCCGTTGAGCTTGCCCGGGTCGAACAACACCTTGCTCGACATCGCCTCGCGCAGCAGGGCCGACAGGAACAGCTGCTGTCGCTTGATCCGGCCGTAGTCGCCGTTGCCCTCGGCCTCGACGTGGCGGGCGCGCACGTAGTCGAGGGCCGTTCGGCCGTCGAGGGTCTGGGTACCGGCATTAGGGAGAACCGTGCCGAGCTCACCGTCGATCAGCGGCTGCGGGACACACACCTGGACCCCGCCCACCTCGTTGACCATGCTCTCGAAGCCGGCGAAGTCCATGCCGACGAAGTGCCGGATCTTCACGCCCGACAGCTTCTGGATGACCTTCACCAGACACTTCGGTCCGCCGAGCGCGTAGGTGGCGTTGAGCTTGTCGCCTTCCGCTGCGGGATAGGTCTCGTCGGTGTACTTACCGGTCTCGTTGTCCCACCCCTGGCACTGGGGGCGCTCCACGTCGAGATCGCGGGGAAAGGAGACCGCGACGACGCGGCTGCGATCGGCCGGGATGTGGACGAGCATCACGGTGTCCGAGCGGGCGCCTTCGGCGTCTTCGACGGTGCCCGCGCCGACCGCACCGGCTGCACCGGCACGTGTGTCGGTGCCGACGATCAGGTACGTCTCGTCACCGGTCTGGCCACCGGGATCGATGATGTCGCTGGAGTTGGTGTCGAGCGCCGCGATCTGTGAGAAGCGGCCCTCCGTCGAGCGGAGGTAGCCCCACACACCGCCGGTCACGACCAGCGCCATCACCGCGACGAACGCGACGGCGGACCGGCCGAAAACCAGAAGCTTGCGGCGCTTGCGGTCCTTGCTCGCGGCCAGCCGCGACCGGTTGGGGGCGCCCACGGCCTGCGGAGACGCGCTCACCGCGTCCTCCACCCAACTCGGGTCGTCGGATCCCGGACCGTCGTCGTGCTCGTCGTACTCGAGGTAACCGTCGTCGGTGACGACCGGGATGATCTCGGTGGCGTCCGGGTCGTCCGGAGTGGCCTCGACCTGCTCGAATCCGAACTCGCGCTCGCCCGGGTGGGCGTGGTTCTCGACGGCGGGCGGGACGGGCCTGCCCATCTTCTGCATCAGTTCGGCGACGGACAGGCGCTCACTGGGCTCGTCGGGGAGAGCGCGGCGACCGGTGGAATCGGGGGTGTCGGCGGTGTCGAACGCGTCGGGGTCGGATTCGTGGCGGCCACGTCGGGCCTGCTCCTCGCGGTATCGGCGATCGGCTAGGGGGCGTTCCCAGGGCGCTCGACCGTCCGGCGCGGAGTGACCGGGATTGTGCTCATCACCCACCGATTCGCCCTGACCTCTCCGCCTCCAAACAAGTACCGTCGCTCGACGACGTCGCAATGATACTGATCGATGCCCCTGGCGGCATCAGTCCGCGCGGAGGAGAAGTGTTGTCGCACTTCAGGGAGACGTGTCCGGTGTCACCGTGAAGTACGCCACCGCTGCGGATCGCACTCGAGCGCCGCGCGGTCCCAGTGCGCGTTGTCGGCCGCGGCCTCGTACGTGGACTGCAGGAAGCGCTGCAGGGTCGCGTCCGGGTCGGCAGCGGTGCGGACCGCCTCGTAGGGGAGCAGGAACTGCCTGAACTCGGGGCTGTAGAACGCCTGCTCGGGCTCGACGGGATGGCTGGAGAAGCCGTCCGGCTCGGGGTATGCGTACGCGTAGAACGCGCCCTCCTCGCCGCCTCCCGGCCAGAACCCGCAACTCGACAGCTCGTGCGAGTAGCCCTCGACCATCACCCAGTCGCCGCAGTTGGGGGCGCCGCCCGGGTGTTTCGGTGCCTGCCGCCCCGAGAAGCGCGTGCATGCCAGGTCGAACGAACCCCAGAAGAAGTGGACCGGGCTGACCTTGCCGAGGAATTGGGACCGGAAGCTGTGCAGGCCGCGGTCGGCCTGAATGAGCTGCTTCCAGAACAGGCTCGCCGCCGACGGGTCGTACGACGCGTGGACGGTGTCCTCGGCGAACGGGATCGCGGTGGGGACCTCGTTGGGTGTCGGCTGGATGCGCGTCTCGATGCCGAGTTCGTCGAGCGACTGCATCACCCGCGCGTGGAAGTCGGCTACCGGCATCGGCTCGAGCGGGAACTCACGATGGGCGCCGTTGCTGTCGCGGATCGCCAGCTGGTGGCCCGACAGGTCGAACTCGATGTCGAAGACACGCGTGCGATACGGGATCGCCGACGTCGTCAGCCCGCGCGCGCTCACGTAGAACGGCACCTGCCACCAGTGGTTCACCAGGGGCGAATGGGCCAGTCGCACCTTCCCGACGACCTGCGACCACATGTGCAGGGTGTCGCGAGTGGGTTCCCAATCAGCGACCCGCAGCGCGGGCCAGGCGTCCGAATCGGCTGGTGAGGCGGCCACGACGTCTCCCTCCGGAAGAATCCTCGAGGAATTGCAGGCTTTTTCGGAGTCTAGGCGTGGGGCGGGGTCGGCCGGGGCTATCCGCCGGAATGCATGATGTCGGCGCCCGCCGGGACGAGGGTGTCCTCGGGGTCGTCGAGCCAGCCGTCGGGCAGCGCGACGGTGCCGGGCGAGCCCTGGCGGCCGCGCGGACCCTCCGCGTCCTTGGGGAAGGGCACCGTCGGGTCGAGCTGTCCGAGCAGGTCCTCGAGTTCGGCCAGTGACGACACCCGCGCCATGCCGTTGCGCAGTTCGGAACCGGCCGGGAAGCCCCGCATGTACCAGGCGATGTGCTTGCGCATCTCCCGCATGCCCTTGTCCTCGCCGTGGTGGTCGGCGAGCAGACGCCCGTGCCGCATCATGATCGCGGCGACCTCGCCGAGATTCGGTGGGACCGGCATCTCGGTGCCGTTGAGGGCGGCGCTGAGCTCGGCGAACAGCCACGGCCGGCCCAGGCAACCACGTCCGACGACGACGCCGTCGCAGCCGGTCTCGGACATCATCTTCTCGGCGTCCTCGGCGGCGAAGATGTCGCCGTTGCCGAGCACCGGGACGTCGGTGACGTGCTCCTTGAGCCGGGCGATCTCGGACCAGTCCGCGGTGCCCGAGTAGCGCTGGGCGGCGGTGCGGCCGTGCAGCGCGACCGCGGCGGCACCCTCGGCCGCGGCGATGCGCCCGGCGTCGAGGTGGGTGTGGTGCTCGGCGTCGATGCCGATCCGCATCTTCACGGTGACCGGGATGTCCGTGCCCTCGGTCGCCTTCACCGCGGCGGCGACGATCTGCCCGAACAGCCGACGCTTGTACGGCAGGGCGGATCCGCCGCCCTTGCGGGTGACCTTCGGGACCGGACAGCCGAAGTTCATGTCGATGTGGTCGGCGAGGTCCTCGTCGACGATCATCTTCGCCGCGGCGTACGTGACCTCCGGGTCCACCGTGTACAGCTGCAGCGAGCGCGGCGTCTCGGTGGGGCCGAACGTCGTCATGTGCATCGTCACCGGATGCCGCTCGACGAGCGCGCGGGCAGTCACCATCTCGCACACGTACAGGCCGGAGGTGCTGCCGGCGCGTTCGAGCTCGAGTTCGCGGCACAGGGTGCGGAACGCGACGTTCGTGATGCCCGCCATGGGGGCCAGCACGACGGGGCTGCCCAGTTCGAGCGAACCGATGCGAAGGGGTGACATGAAGACCTCGGGATAATGCTTCGGGAGAAAAGACTGTGCCCGGTACCGAATCCGGTACCGGGCACAGGATAGCCGCCTCGCGGCAGGTCGTGACCCGTCAGGAGGCCTTCTCGGCCCGCGCGGCCTCGCGCGCGAGGGAGCGGTCGCGCATCTCCTCGAACCTGGTGGCCTGCTGCCCGAGGTCTTCGATGAAGGCGGCGAGTTCCTCGCGGATGTCCTCGCCGCGTGCGGTGAAGTCGGTGCGGTCGAAGACGTTCCACTTCCGCAGCACGGGCATCACGACCTCGTCGAGGTGCTGGCGCAGGTCGTAGATGCCGTGCTTGGCCATCAGGACGCCGTTGCGACGGAAGTTCGGCATGCCCGCGCCCGGCATCTGGAAGTTCTTGATCACATCGGTGACGGCGCGCAGGGTCTGGTCGGGTGCCAGGTCCATCCCCGCACCGCAGATGTTGCGGTAGAAGATCATGTGCAGGTTCTCGTCGGCGGCGATGCGCTGGAGCATCCGGTCGGCGACCGGGTCCTTGCAGGCCTTGCCGGTGTTGCGGTGCGAGACGCGGGTCGCGAGTTCCTGGAAGGTGACGTACGCGACCGACGTGAGCAGGCCCGAGTGCGGGCCACCGGGAGCGGCGTAGCCGTTCGTCATGTGGATCATGCGCGCGTTCTCGAGTTCCACCGGGTCGACGCCGCGGGTGACGACCAGGTAGTCGCGCATCACGATGCCGTGGCGGTTCTCCTCGGCGGTCCAGCGACCGACCCACGTGCCCCACGCGCCGTCCTGGGAGAAGTTCTCGGCGATCTCGCGGTGGTACGACGGCAGGTTGTCCTCGGTGAGGAGGTTGGTGATCATCGCGGCCTTCGCGACGTCGTCGAGCCGCGACTGCTCGGGATCCCAGTCCTCTCCACCCATCGCGGCGAAGTTCCGGCCCTCGTCCCACGGAACGTAATCGTGCGGATGCCAAGCCTTGGCCATGGAGAGATGCCGGTTGACGTTCTCTTCGGCAACAGGCTGCAGCTCCTGCAGCAGCTCGAGCTGAGTGAGATCCCTCGACATCGGTTTCTGCCTCCATGAAAGTCGGTGACGCTGAAAGACGTTGGACGTGCTCTTCAGGATGTGCTGCAAACCTACGCTACCGTAGGTTTGTGGGTCGACAGGAGGCTTCGACCGACGATGTAGCCGGGCGGCCCCCGTCCCCGCTGTCCGCGGACTCGTCCGCTGTGATGTGCACCGCGCCGAGTGTGGCGGACGTTACACCTCGGTGACCTCCGGGGGAGTCGTTTCTCCGGCTTCGTCCGGCTGTGAATCGGTTGTGAATTTCAGGAACCGCTCCGCGGCCGCCGGCAGTGCCCGGCCGCTCGCCCACACCAGGCCGATGTCGCGCCCGGCGCCGCGCAGCGGGACGAGCGTCACGCCGTCGGGCCAGGCGTGCGGTTCCTGCCACGGCATCACGGCGACACCCAGCGACGCGGACACCAAGCCGCCGATGGTCGCCAATTCGCTGGACTCGAAGACCACGTTCGGTACGAAGCCCGCCTCGGCGCACAACTCGTCGAAGATCCGACGCATCCCGTAGTCCTCGTGCATGACGATGAACGAATCGTCCGCCGCGGCGGCGAGATCGAGCGACGACGCGGCGCCGAGGTGGTGTCCGGTCGGGACGGCCAGGGCCAGTCGCTGGTGCGTGATCGGCGCCCAGCGGACCAGCGGGGTGCGTGGACGCGGTGAGACGAAGGCGAGGTCGTCGCGGCCGTCGACGACGCGATCGACGAGCGCCTGCGCGGCGTCCTGGTACAGCGTGAACGTCACCCGCGGCCGCTGCTCCCGATAGGCGCGCAGGACGCGCGGGATCAGCCACGTCCCGAAGGAGTGCAGGAAGCTGAGCCGCACGGTCCCGCGATCGGGGCTGTCGAACGCCGCGATCTCCCGCTGCGCGGCCGACAGTTCGGCCGACGCGCGTCGCGCGTGCTCGAGGAGCACCCGGCCCCGGTCGTTGAGTTCCAGGCGCCGACCATGCCGGTCGAACAGCTCGACGCCCAGGTCGCGCTCGAGCCGGGCCAGCCGGCGCGACAGCGTCGGCTGGGAGATGCGCAGCATCTCCGACGCGGCGGTGACCTGCTCGGTCTCGGCGAGCGCGATGAACCAGCGCAGGCCGTCGATCAATTCCACAGGGACAAGCTTATGCACAGGATGCATCAACAGCTGTGCAGAAATGCATTTCCTTTGTGTGGAGCTGATCGCGAAGATGGGTCGAGGAGCAGAGAAGGCACTGCGGTAGTGCGAGGAATCGAATGGTCGGGGAGCGGGGCAGGATGTCGGTGATTTCGGCGACAGACGCGCTCGACACCCGGATCACCCGGGGTTCGCGCGGGTACCGCGCCATCACCGTCGCGTTGTTCGCCGCCGGGCTCACGACGTTCGTCTCCATGTACTCGGCGCAGGCCCTGCTGCCGGCGCTCACCGAGAGTTTCGGAGTGGCGCCAGCGGTCGCCGCGCTCGCGGTGTCGGTGACGACCGGTCTGGTGGCGATCGCGATCATCCCGGCGAGTGTGCTGTCCGAGCGGTTCGGGCGCACCCGCGTGATGGTGACGTCCGCGGCGGTGTCGAGCGTGCTCGGGGTCCTGCTGCCGCTGAGCCCGAACATCGGCGTGCTGCTGGTCGGCAGGGCGCTGCAAGGCGTCGCGCTCGCCGGCATCCCGGCCGTCGCGATGGCGTATCTCGCCGAGGAGATCCACTCCCGCGACCTCGGATCCGCGATGGGTCGTTACATCGCGGGCACCACGATCGGTGGACTGGTCGGCAGGCTCGTCCCGTCGGCGGTCCTCGACGTCGCCTCGTGGCGCTGGGCGATGGAGGCCGCGTCGGTGCTGGCGCTGGTGCTGGCGGTGGTGATGACCCGCACGCTTCCGCCGTCGCGCCACTTCCGGCCGCAACGGGTGCATCCGCGCATCGTCGGCGCGAACCTCGTCGGGCACCTGCGCAACCCGGCGCTCGCGATCCTCTTCGGGTTGGGGTTCCTGCTGATGGGCGGATTCGTCTCGGCCTACAACTTTCTCGGCTTCCGGCTTCTCGACGCCCCGTTCTCGCTCCCCGAGGCGCTGGTGGGCCTGGTCTTCCTGATGTACCTCGCCGGCACGTACACGTCGGCCGCCGCGGGGTCCGCCGCCGACCGCGTCGGTCGCCCGGTGGTGCTGCTCGGCGCCGTCGTGACGATGGCGCTCGGGTTGGCGATCACGCTGTCGTCCGTGCTGGCGCTGGTGCTGCTCGGCATGCTGCTGTTCACCGGGGGGTTCTTCGCGGCCCACTCCGTCGCCAGCGGCTGGGTCGGCCGGCTCGCGACCGAGCACCGGGCCGAGGCGTCGTCGATGTATCTGTTCGCGTACTACCTCGGGTCGAGTGTCGCGGGCGCATCCGCCGGCGTCGCCTACGCCTCCGGCGGATGGCCCGCCACGGTCGCGTTCATCGGAGTCCTGCTGTCCGTCGCGCTGGTGTCGGCGTCATGGCTGTTCGGCCAGTCCCGCAATCGAATCCGGACTCCGGTCCGCACCGACGAGGCTCGCGACCGCCGCGAGCAGTAGGCACAGCCCCGCACCCACGCCGGTGACGGTGCTCGGGGCTGTGTCCGTGGTGAGCCCGACGATCAGTGCTACACCCGCAACGGTGGTGACCGCGGCCGCAAGCGGCACCAGCCACAGATCGGTGAACAGCCTCGCGAGCGGCACGAAGTGCAGTCCGACGCCGGCGCAGATCCACACGGCGGTCCAGTCCGACAGTCCGGCAACCGACAGGGTCAGGGCACCCGCCCCCAGGATCGCGAATTCGGCGAACACGATCATGTTGTAGCGTCCGCGCACGGCCGGGTCGGCCATCGGGGTGCGCTGGCCCCGGCTCCGGACGACGGTCACGATGCCGCCGAGGACGACGAGTACCGCGACGATCTGTCCGACCGACAGGAGCGGCACGAGTGACTGCGGCGCGTCGGCCGTGCCCCAGCCGAACCACCCCGCCGCGAAGAACCCTTCGATGATCGCGGTGATCCCTCGAGTGCGACTGTTGGTGGGTGCGGCCGTCCGGGTCATCGGGCAATTCAAACATCGATCTTCACCCGCGGCCGTCCGAAAGCCTTGCGGCCGTGGACGGCAGGTGCACACAATCGCGCCATGGTGGCCAACATGAGTCGACTCGAGCGAATCGTCGGCGAACTACCGGAGGCACAGCGCGTCGACATCGAGGAATGGGGCGGGCATCCCAGCTTTCGGGTGCGCGGCAAGAACTTCGTGTTCTCCGACGCCGACGCAACCAGTCTGTCCTTCAAGCTGACCAAGGACGAGGCCGCGGCCGTCGTCGCGACCGAACCGGGCGCCCAACCGGTCGGTTACGGGCTGGGACGACACGGATGGGTGTCGGTCGCCGTTCCACAGGACAGAACCGACGAATGGTGGGAACAATTGCGGGAGTGGGTGCGGACCTCGTACACGTTGATCGCGCCGAAGACACTCGCGCGTCTCGTTCTCGCCGAGGACGGCGCGTCCACGACGGGAGGACGACCTTGAGCGATACCTCGACGCCGGCACCGCAGAACGCATCCACCGCGCAGAAGGCGGGAATGCCGGCCTGGGCGAAGAAGGCGATCTGGGCGGGCGTGATCCTCGTGGCGCTCGTCGTCGCGTACTTCGTGCTCGCAGCGTTCCTGCCGCGTTGGTGGTCGCAACGGGTCGGTTCGTTGTCCTCGGGCAGTTTCTCGCGCGGCATCACGTGGGGCCTGCTGTACGGGCTGGTGTGCACCGTGGTTCCGTTGCTGCTGTTCTACTTTGCGTGGCGGTCGCGTACGCGCAAGCACGCCAAGGTCTGGGTGATCGGAAGTCTGGTCCTCGGACTGCTCGTCGCGATTCCGAACCTGCTGACGCTGTCGGTGGTGCTCGGCGGCAGCAGCGCGGCGCACGCGGGGGAGCGCACGATGGACGTCGACGCGCCCGGCTTCCGCGGGGCGTCGCTGTGGGGCGCAATCATCGGTGTGCTCGTGTTCATCGCCGCCGTCTACCTCCAGCGGAAGTACCGCAAGCGCGGCGAGGAGGTAACCCGCCTTCGCAACAATCTGCATCAGCGCGAACCGCAGGGGCCGGGGGAGTCACCCGCGCCCGAACTCTGACCGGCGCGTGGGCCGTTCGTCCCTTGTTCGTGGGTCCTTGATCCTGTTCTCGCGCCGAACCCTTCCGCGCGCAGTTGCGTTGTGGTGATCTGTTCATGCCTCCGTTGCGCGGAGGCCGGCTGTCGGCTCCGGGTGCTGTCGACGGTTTCGCTGGACGCCCCGTCAGTCTGGAGGCGGGGCGTCCGACAGCGTTGCCGCCCCTTTCGGGGAGGGAGACGGTCGGCGCACCGGCGTGACTCACACCCCACGCCGGTGCGCCGCCGGGGCGGACGCTCCGTCCAGCCGAATCCTCGTCCGCGACCGGTGTTGTCGGGGTCGCAGTTTCCACGATCGTGTCGATCCCACTAGACTGCTGCCCGCACGCCCCTATAGCTCAGTTGGTAGAGCTACGGACTTTTAATCCGCAGGTCGTAGGTTCGAGCCCTACTGGGGGCACGTGCAGGCGGTTGATTCCGCCGCTGGTCGACGGCCCGTTCCATTCGTTGGAGCGGGCCGTCGGTCGTTTCTGCCCCATCTCGCCCATCCATTCGCCGGGACCCAGCTCGGCGTCGGGCAGGTCGATGTCGAGCGACCTGCGGGCCCGTACGTCCGTGTCGGCGATGCAGTTTCCGTACCCGCGGTTTGTAAGCGAGTTTTGAAAGTTCAACTTCAATTTAATTGATGATAGTTTCGTCGCTCGCCGAGATCGTGGAATGGTTGAATGGGGAATTGAATGCGCGTGACAATCGAGAACAGTTCGACCTATCGTATTGCCTATGTGCGCGTAACCGGTCCTTTCGGGAGCCGCAACGCGCAAGCCGTATCGGAGATAAAGAGGTGGGCGTCGGCTCGAGGGCTACTCGCCGAAGGGGCAATTCTGTGCGGGATTCCCCGCGACGACCCGTCGGCGGTGCCCCCTGACGAGTGCCGCTACGACGCCGGGATCGTCGTGGGTGACGACGTCGAACTCGACGGTGGGGTGCAGGCGGGGACGCTCCAGGGTGGACCCCACGCTGTTTTCGATGTGCCGCATACAGCGGAGGGCGTGAGTGCGGCATGGTCCGGCATTTTCGGGGAAATCGAGTCCCGCGGGCTCGAATTGGGTGCGCAACCGATATTCGAAATGTACACGCCCGAACTTCTGCAACGTCACCTGTGTCAAATTTGGGTGCCGCTCCGTGAGCACCGGATCGCTCCGTGAGTTTCTTTCTTCCACGCGCACGCCCCAGCCATCCGAACGATGACCGGGGCGTGCGTCGGCAGTGGAGGGGCCGTCGGTTCCTTGCCTAGGAGCCGAAGGGCAGGCTCGCCGAACCGAAGGAGAAGCCGGACGAGCCGGCGGACGAGCCCGTCGACCGTCGCCACGGCCCCCGGATCGCGACGGTGATGCCCGGGGTCTGGATGTTGGCGTAGAGCGTCCGGCCGTCGTGGCTGAAGGCCGGACCGCAGAACTCGCTCTCGTTCAACTCGTTCCGTGCGACGGAGAACGGCTCACCGTTCTCGGTCACACCGATCAAGTGGCTGATGCCATCGCCGTCCTCGGCGAGGATCAGGCCGCCGTGCGGCGACACCGTGATGTTGTCGGGCCCGTCGTAGTTGCCGGTGTCGACGGACGGATCCGGGTTCACACCGAACAGGGTCTTCAGTTCGATGGTCTGGGTGGCCGGGTCGTAGAACCACACCTGCCCGTCGTGTTCGGCGACGCTGCCGTCGCTGGTTCGGGCGAAGCTGGCGACGAAGTACACGCCACCGTCGCCCCACCACTGCCCCTCGAGCTTGCGGCTGCGGGTGACCTGGTCACCCGTGAACTGCTTGCGAACCGAGGTGGTCTTCGCGTCGCGGTCGGGGACGTCGACCCACTGAACGGTGTAGCGGACGCCCGGTGCGGTCGCCTGAGCCAGGTCCGGCACGTGAGTGCCGTCGAGAAAGCACTTCATCGCCTGCAGGGTGCCGGCGGTGTCCCCGCCGGGCGACTGTGCGAGCGCGTGGAACGCGCCGGGGCCGCCCTTGAACCCCTGCGGCGGTGTCCACCGGTAGTACAGGCCGTTGGGGCTCCCGGCGTCCTCGGTGAGGTAGACGGCGCTCGTCGACGGGTCGACTGCAACCGCCTCGTGCGCGTACCGGCCGAGGAACTTCAGCGGAATCGGGCTCTTGCCGACGTTCGCGGCCTGGCCGGCGGGGTCGACCTCGAAGACGTAGCCGTGGGGGAGGGTGAAGCCGTTCGATCCGGCGCGGGCCTCGGTCTCCTCGCAGGTGAGCCAGGTGCCCCACGGGGTGATTCCGCCGGCGCAGTTGTTCACGGTGCCGGCGACGCTGACGTACTGGCCCCGGCGTGCCCCATTCGGGTCGATCGTGGTCGTGGTGGTGCCGCCGCGCGCACCCGGGTCGTAGGTGAGGCCGTCGACGGCCGGGACACCGAACGGCTCGTTGCTGCCGATCTCGTGGTTGGTGACGATCGTGGTGCCGTTCCCGTTCGCGAACACACCGTTCGCGTCCGGGTCGCTCGGGAACGGGACTCCGCCGTCGAGCAGCGTCTCACCCGAACGGGAGACGATCGTGTAGGAGAAGCCCTTGGGGAGGGCGAGGATCCCGTTGGGGTCGGGGACCAGGGGGCCGTAGCCGACCGCCGTGCCGGGTGCGGCGCCCGCGAGTGCGGGACGGAACAGGGTGCCGACACTGCCTGCGAGGGTCAGCCCGATTCCGGTCAGGGCGGTGCGTCCGAGGAACGTGCGGCGATTGAGCGGTGACGTGGTCACTGTGCGGTACCTCCGTTGGTGAGCAAGGACGCGAGGAGGCTAGGACGGAAACCGCAACACCAGTCTGCCGCTGGATGGCCTACCGGTGAATCGGGTGGGAATTCGTTTGTGCGGGACCGAGATCTGGCGCTGGAAATCGCCCCGGGGATCTTGGAACTCGTCCCCGGAACGCGACTACCTTCGGCGCTCCGAGCCGCCGCGGCCGATGTGGGCCATCATCGAAGGCGTGAGTGACACGATGCAGCAGGAAGGCGACGACGTCGAGCGGCCGGGCCGGGACGTGCAGGTGGGTTGTGCACACCACAGCCGGCTCTATCGGGACGGGGTTCTCGTCGCGTCCGATCTGCCGTTGACCGAACTCGCGAAACACCGCGGCGAGCCCGACACGCTGTTCTGGGTGGACCTGCTGGCTCCCACGGCGGCCGATCTGAGGACGCTCGTCCCGCTCGCCGACGGCGAGGTGGAACTGCACCCGCTGGCGATCGAGAATGCCGCCGCGGGGAGCCAGCGACCGCGGCTGGTGCGTTACCGCGACCACAGCCTGTTGCATGCCCGCGCCGTCCGGGTCGATGACCGGACCGGATCGCTCGCGTCGACCCGGGTGGCCGTGTTCATCCTCGACCGGGTCCTGATCACGATCCGATCGGACGACGGGTTCCCGCTCGCGCCGCTCCTCGAGGCATGGGACGACATCGGTGCCCTCACCAAGCGCGGCGTCGGGTTCCTCCTCCATGCGCTGCTGGACCAGCTCGTGGACGGCTACTTCGAGGTGCTCGACGATCTCGACGACCGGATCCAGTCGGTGGAGGACGAGCTGTTGGAGGGAACCGGGCCGACCCGGGAGATCCAGCTGCAGAGCTTCGCGCTGCGCAAGGACGTGGTGAAGCTGTCGCGCGTGGTGCTGCCGATGAACGAGGCGCTCAGCGCGCTGCTCCGGCCGGGTTCACACGCGGCGTACGACGAGATCGTGCCGTACTACCAGGACGTCTACGATCACGCGCTCCGGGCGACGGAGCGGATCGACGGACTGCGGGACACGATCGAGTCGATCCTGTCGACGAGTCTGGCCATGCAGGGCAATTCGCTGAACGAGATCATGAAGAAGCTCACCGCCTGGGCCGCCATCATCGCCATCCCGACGGGCGTCACGGGGTACTTCGGGCAGAACATCCCTTTTCCGGGCTACGACGAGCCGTGGGGCTTCTGGCTCAGCGCGGTGATGCTCGTGGGGCTCGCGTCGGGCCTGTGGGTGAGCTTCAAACGTCGCGGCTGGCTGTGACGGCCCAGTGGAGAACGCGTAGGGCTCGGGTGCGCACCCCCTGCAGCACACCCGAGCCGCACAAATATACCACTTGGTGTGTTTTTGTCCTCCTGAGGTGAAGGCCCAGGTCAGGACGTTGACGTTTCGGGACACTCGACAAGGGGACTAGTCTGGTTTTCGGGCGGGTGGCAACTTGCCGAGTCAATCGGCGAGGGTTACGGCTTTCGGAGGCGACTAGCGCAATGGCACGTCAACAGGAACGTGCGCGCCGGACCCGCGCTGCGATCGTGGAAGCGGCCGCAGTCGAGTTCGGTAAGCGCGGATATGCGGCAGCGTCGGTGAACGCGATCCTCGAGGGGTCGCATGCGACCAAGGGCGCGATGTACTTCCACTTCGAGTCGAAGGAGGAACTCGGGCGCGCGGTGCTCGCGGCTGCGCTCGAGAAATTCAAAGAGGTGACGGACCGCTGGATGGCCCGGACCGACCTCGATCCGTTTCAGATCCTGCACGGACTCATCGACGATGTGGCCAAGATGTTCCTGGCGGACGCCATCGTCCAGGCGGAGTTCCGTCTGATCATCGAGCCGGAGTTCTACTCGGACGTCCAGAACGGCGGAGCCCGCGTGTGGGGCGGTTCCGCGCGTGAGCTGATCCAGCGGGCGAGCCGTCAGGGGCTGGTGCGCGACGGCGTCGACACGGACAAGTTCACCAGGGTCTTGGCGGCCAGCCTCGCCGGCCAGCGGTACATGGCCGACCTGACCGCGCAGCAGGTCGATCTCCGGGCCCGGTTCGAGGAGTCGCTCGAGGTGCTCCTCGCGGGGATGGCGTCGGACGAGTGGCTGGCGAAGTGGCGGCGCGAGGGGTGGCCGGCCGCGCCCCCTGTCGTCGAACCCGAGTGATCGGCGTTTATGCACTTTGATCAGGCGATTTGTGGTTTGTGAAATCGGTGCCCTAAGCTATCCAAGCTCCCAACGGAACGCCGTTGAGGGTACGGCCGGAGTGATCCGGCGGGCCCCCTTCGTCTAGCGGCCTAGGACGCCGCCCTTTCAAGGCGGTAGCGCGGGTTCGAATCCCGTAGGGGGTACGCTTCACTCGTTGAAGCAGCAGTACAGTTTAATAGCAGTAACAGCAAGGCCCTGTGGCGCAGTTGGTTAGCGCGCCGCCCTGTCACGGCGGAGGTCGCGGGTTCGAGTCCCGTCAGGGTCGCTCTGCTTCACCGGAAACGGTGGGGCGCGATAGGCATTCGGTTCGGGTGCCGCCCGGCCAGGTAGCTCAGTTGGTACGAGCGTCCGCCTGAAAAGCGGAAGGTCGCCGGTTCGATCCCGGCCCTGGCCACCACATGAAGTCGATTTCGACTTCTGTGAAAAGTAGTACGGTTCCACATGCAGTAACAGCAAGGCCCTGTGGCGCAGTTGGTTAGCGCGCCGCCCTGTCACGGCGGAGGTCGCGGGTTCGAGTCCCGTCAGGGTCGCTCTATCGAGTCGGAAACGTCTCGATGCGATAGGCATTCGGTTCGGGTGCCTTCCGGCCAGGTAGCTCAGTTGGTACGAGCGTCCGCCTGAAAAGCGGAAGGTCGCCGGTTCGATCCCGGCCCTGGCCACCACGGCCTTCGGGTCTTGCTTGTTTCGCCGCCGCGGGTTGTTCCCGTCGGCGGCTTTTCTCTTTCCTGTCGGAGCCGTCTATTCGAGCCGCTCCGAGATCATTCGGGTGACACCGGCCAGCAGCGGCAGCACCCTGCGCAACTGATCGGTCGGCACGCGGCCGCGCAGCGATACGCAGCTCACTTGAACCTGATCGCCTTCGTCCCCCGAACGGACCGCGGCGGCGGCCGACGAGACCCCTCGCGCATCCGTCTCCCAGGTTCGGCCGCTCAGTGTGCGAATCTGCCCGAGCTGCCCGTGCAGGTGCGCCAAAGCCTCCGGGACGAGCACGTCGCCGTACAGCACGTCGACGTGCTCCGGGGGCAGGAATGCGAGCATCGCCTTGCCCTCCGTCGTCAGATCGGCCCGGCTGCGTCCACCGACGCGGGTCGCGATCGTGTCGGCGCACCGACCGCCGACCTTGTCGAGCCACACGATGTCGCGCCCGTCGAGGACGGCCAGGTGGGCGATGAGGCGGGTGTGGAGATGGAGTTGGTGCAGGTGCGGGGCGGCCACCGCGCGCAGTTCGTCGCGTTCAGTGCTCCGGCCGAGGGCGATCGCGCGCCATCCGAGCCGATACCCGAACCTGTTGTGGCGAAGCCAGTTCAGCTGGGTGAGCTGTTCGAGGATCCGGTGGGTGGTGGACCGCGGGATCCGGGTCAGCTGCACGAGGTCTTCCGCGGTGAGCCGGGTGCCGGCGCCGTCGAACTGGTCGAGGATCAGCGTGATCCGCTCGGCCATGGTCGGCGGCACGGCGGCGGCCGCGACGTCCAGGTCGTTGTCGATGACGGTCACCGGCCCTCCAATCCCCGGCAGAGTCGCTACCGGTCCACTTCGGTTATACCCACAGCACGGCCATGACAACAACCCCACGCGCTGACGTTCGGAGTTACTCGTCGGTACCACTCGGTCTTGAAAAATGCTTCGACAAAGCGCCTTTCAGAGGGAATGAGAACGTTGTTTCCATTCCTGTCGACGGGATGCCGGGCTTGGCGAACGGCCCGCGCGGGTATCGTGGGCGCCGTGCGAGCCGGTTGCGACACCCCGAAGGCAATCGCGGAGATGACCGCGAGCCAGCGGGAACGCCGTGCCGCGCTCACCGACGCCGTGATCGAGATGCTGCACGAGATGGAGCCCGACCGGATCCAGATGCGCGAGGTGTCGGAGCGGTCCCGCGTCGCGCTCGGCACCCTGTACCGATACTTCCCGACCAAGCCGCACCTGCTCGCGGCGTCGATGGTCGCGTGGAACGATCGCCTGTCGCGGACGCTCGAGGCGGAACGGCGCCGCGCCGAGGAGAGCGGCGTGGTGGACGACCGGAGCGTCCGGGACCGGGTGCAGGCGTTGTATCGGCGGCAGCTGCGGGCCTTCCAGCGCGGCCCGAACTTCGCGCGCCTCGATCTCGAACTCACCGCATCGTCGGACCCCTACGTCCGGGAATCGTTGCAGTGCCGCGCGCAGGCCAATCACTCCGCCACGCTCGCGTTGATGGACGGTGTGCCGGACGACGTTGCCCGGGTTGCGTTGCTGGCGATCGACGGAACGATGCTCGCGGCGCTCGCGCACTGGACCGCGGGACGCGTCAGCTACGCGCAGGCCGTGCGCAACGTCGAGGACGTCGTCGGTCTCGTGCTGGCCGACCACGCCTGACCGGACCGCCCGCCTGGCGCACAAATAGAACAGATTCCACTCGTCGCTACGTGGCTTCGGGGACTCTGGTCCCGAGCCGTCGCGCACGTCGATCTGCGGGCAGTGTTCCGATGTCAGATCACATATTTCGGTCCCATTGGCGCGGTCTCGTCCGGCGCCTCGGCGAGGTGGAGGACGCCTCGATCATCGACAAAATCTGCACCCTGTTCTAATCTCTGCTCGTTCGGGATCGGTGGTGTACGAAGTCGGCCGTGAGAGTTGCTCCTGGCTGGGATGGGGGCGTTTCGATGGGCGACCGACAAGTAACGGACGTGCTCGACGACGTCGCCGCCCTGCTGCTGGATGTGCGGGACCGGGCACGCGATGCCGAGGACGCGCGGCAGGTGCCGGCCGAGACGATGCGCGCGCTCACCGACGCCGGTCATTTCCGCCTGCTGCAGCCGCGACGTTTCGGCGGACTCGAGGCCGATCCCGCCGATTTCTACTTCTCGGTGCGTCTGCTCGCGAGCGCCTGCGGGTCCACCGGGTGGGTCTCGTCGGTGGTGGGCGTGCACCCGTGGCACCTGGCGCTGTTCGACGTCCGTGCCCAGGAAGACGTCTGGGGCGACGACCCGGACACGCTGATCTCGTCGGCGTACGCACCGATGGGCCGCGCGATCGCGTCGGACGGCGGCTACTTCTTTTCCGGTCGGTGGAGCTACTCGTCGGGCAGTGCGCACGCGGAGTGGGTGTTCGTCGGTGGGTTCGTCGTCGACGACGCGGGAGATCCGATCGACTTCCGGACCTTCCTGGTGCCGGCGCGCGACTATCGGGTCGAGGACGTGTGGGACACCGTGGGTCTTCGCGGTACCGGCAGCAACGACATCGTGGTCGAGGATGCGTTCGTGCCGGAGCATCGGACGCTGAGCTTCGCCGCGACCGTGCAGTGCCGCGCCCCGGGGCAGGACGTCAATACCGCCCCGCTGTACCGGCTTCCGTTCTCGGCGGTGTTCTCGACGGCGATCTCGTCGCCGCTGGTCGGCATGGCGGACGGTGCGTACGCGGCGTTCACCGCGCACCAGACGGAACGGGTGGAATCGGTGAGTGCGCTGCGGATCCCGGACGATCCGTTCATGCACGTCGCGATGGCCGAGTCGGCGCGCGACATCGAACTGGCCTGGACCCAGTTGAGCCGCAACCTGGCCGAGTTGCTGGACTTGGCGGCGCACAATCGGCGCATACCGGTGTCGCTGCGAGTCAAGACGCGCCGTGACCAGGTGAGCGCCTCCGGAATGGCGGTCGCGGCCATCGACCGTCTCTTCGACCATGGTGGCGGCGGTGCGCTGCGGAGCAGCGACCCGATCCAGCGGTTCTGGCGTGACGCCCATGCCGGGCGCGCGCACGTCATCAACGATCCGAACCAGACGCTCGCGCTGTTCGGACGCAACGAATTGGGACACGACATCCGGGACGCCTGGGTGTAATGCGTCCGCACGAAAATCTGTCCAAACGAGGAGGCGAACACGTGAAGGTGCACAACGGATCCGAGCGGTGGGACGGTGAGGCCGACGTCGTGATCGTCGGATTCGGCGCGGCGGGCGCCAGCGCCGCGATCGAGGCCGCGGACAACGGTGCGCAGGTGCTGGTGGTCGAGCGTTTCGACGGCGGCGGCGCCACCGCGATCAGTGGCGGCATCTACTACGCCGGCGGCGGGACGACCCAGCAGAAGGAAGCCGGCGTCGACTACGACACCCCGTCGGCGATGTTCGACTACCTGAAGCACGAGACGTCCGGTGTGGTGTCGGACGAGCTGCTCGAGGACTTCTGCGACCGCAGTGTCGAGAACCTGCAGTGGCTCGAGGCGCTCGGAGTGCCGTTCGAGGGCAGCATGGCACCGCGCAAGACGTCGTACCCGACGAACGACTACTACCTCTATTACTCCGGCAACGAACTCGCCCCGCCCTACAAGGACGCGGCCGAGCCTGCCCCGCGCGGGCACCGCACGAAGGGGCGCGGCACGTCGGGCAAGGTGTTCTTCAAGGCGCTCGAGAAGGCAGCCCGCAAGCGTCGGATCGACGTGCGTCGGCAGACGATCGTGTCGTCGCTGATCACCGACGACTCCGGCACCGTGATCGGAATCGAGTGCCGCGAGGTGGATCCGCGGGCGAAGGTGCTGCGGCACCTGCATCGGGTGCTCGGGTCGTCGAACCGGAAGTGGAACCTCTACTACCGGCCGATCGGCCGGCTCATGGACGCGCCGATCCGCCGGATCGAGGCCGCGCACTCGGTGGTGCGGCGGTACCGGGCCCGCAAGGGTGTGATCCTCGCGGCCGGCGGTTTCGTGTTCAACCGGGAGATGCTGAAGCAGCACGCGCCGCGCTACCTCAACGGCACCGGCCTCGGCACGATCGGCGACGACGGCAGCGGCATCCGGTTGGGGCAGTCGGTCGGCGGCTCGACCGACCGGATGGACCGGGTGTCGGCGTGGCGGTTCTTCAATCCGCCGATCGTGATGACCGAGGGTGTGCTCGTCAACAAAGAGGGCGAGCGCATCTGCAACGAAACCCTGTACGGCGCCAAGATCGGTGAACACATCGCCGATCAGACGGACGTGTCGGCGTACCTGGTCATCGATTCCCGGATGCTCGCCGACGCCAAGCGGCAGGTGCCCGAGCAGACCCTGTGGTTCCAGCGCCTGCAGACCACCTACCTGTTCAGTGTCGGACACAAGAAGGGCGCCACCGCCGAGGAACTGGCCCGGCGCACCGGGATCGACCCCGCGGGCCTCGCCCGCACGCTCGAGCAGTACAACGACGACCGGCGGGCCGGCCGCCCGGACGCGATGGGCAAGGACCCCGCCCACGTGACCCCGCTGGTGGACGGTCCGTTCTACGCCATCGACTGCTCGATCCGCATCCAGGCCGGCTTTCCGTGCCCGGTGCTCACGCTGGGCGGGCTGACGGTCGACGAGTGGACCGGCGCGGTGACCGGCGACGACGGTGTCCCGATCCCGGGCCTCTACGCGGCCGGTCGCAACGCGGTGGGCATCTGTTCGGAGTCGTACGTCAGCGGCCTGTCGATCGCGGACTGCGTGTACTCGGGCCGTCGGGCCGGGGCCGTCGTATCGCGGGATCCGGGCGTCGCGTAGCCTCCGGACATGTGTCTGGCAACTACGAATCGACTCGCCGCCGTCTGACGAGCAAGCAGGCCGAGACGGTGTCCCGGCTCACCCAGTGCGCCGTCGAGGTGTTACGTGAGAAGGGGTTCGCCGGGCTGACCGTTCGCTTGGTCGCCGCGCAGGCCGGGGTGGCCCCGGCGACGGCGTACACGTACTTCTCCTCGAAGGAGCATCTCGTCGCCGAGGTGTTCTGGCGTCGGCTGTCGGCGATGCCCCAGGACGAGGACCCGTCGGAGGACCGGACGTCCCGCGTGGTCGGGGTCCTGCGCAGCGTCGCGCTGCTGGTGTCCGACGAGCCGGAGCTGGCGGGCGCGGTCACGACCGCCCTCCTCGGCCGTGATCCCGACGTCGCGCATCTGCGCGGGCGGATCGGTCTCGAGATCCGACGGCGTCTGGTGGCGGCGCTCGGTTCCGAATCCGAGGACCAGGACCTGCTCGAGGGCCTCGAGATGCTGTACGCGGGCGCGCTGCTGCGTGCCGGGATGGGCTACGACTCGTACGTCCACATCGCGGACCGGCTCGAGAGCTCGGCGCGGATGCTCCTGCCGTGATCTCGAGCCGGTGTCGGCTCAGACGGTGTAGCCGCCGTCGACGTTGAGCTTCTGGCCGGTGACGAAACCGGCCTTGTCGCTCGCCAGGAAGCAGACGGCCTCGGCGATGTCGACCGCGGTACCGAACTTCTGCAACGGGATTCGGCTCATCGTGACGTCGAGCGCGCGCTGGTCGAGGTTCTCCGAGCTGATCAGCCGCTCGGCCATCCCGTCGGTGAGCATCCCCGGCCCGACGGCGTTGAAGCGGACGCCGTAGCGACCCTCCTCGGCGGCGAATCCGCGGACGAGTGCTTCCACCGCCCCCTTGGTCCCCGCGGACAGGCCGTCGCGCACCGGGTAGCGGTCGGTGGCCGCGGTGGTGACCGCGACGACGGAGCCCTTCGCGGTCCGCAGCGCCGGCAGGCACGCCTGCACGACGGTGAAGAATGCGGTGGCTTCGTCGTTCAGATGCTGTGCGTAGGTGGACGGTTCGACCCGCGACAGGTGCACCATCGGGATGTGCGGGCCCGCGGCGTGCACCAGGATCGACAGATCGCCGAAGTCCCGGGTGGTCGCCGCGACCAGCGCGGCGAGCCGGTCGGCGTCGCACAGGTCGGCGGAGTGGGCGGCGCCGCGCACCCCTAGCTCCTCCACTTCGGCGACCAGTTTCGCGGCCGCCTCCGCGTTCGAGCGGTAGGTCAGAACCACGTTGTGGCCCTGCGCGGCGAGCTGGCGGACGATTGCCGCGCCGATGCCGCCGGTCCCACCGGTGACGAGGGCGGTGGTGCGGGGCGGATTCTCGGGTGTGTTGCTCACGACGTGCTCCCTTGGGGTCGGTCCGGACGTGGATGTGAGCCAACCTAGCACTTGCTTGGTTCGGCCAGCTGTGGTTCGGCCCACGCAGCGGGAAGAACGGTCGGATCGTTCAGATGGCGAGTGTGCGGCAGCTCTCGAAGCGCCGGTGCACGCCCGTGAGGGGGTCGTCGAACTCGATGCTGCGGGCCAGCAGCTGCAGGGGCGTCGAATAGTCGTCGGGTGCGACGTCGTAGAACTCGGGATAGAAGTTGTCGCCGAGAATCGGGATGCCGAGCGAACTCATGTGCAGGCGCAGTTGGTGGGTCTTGCCGGTGCGGGGGCGGAGTCGATACCGGCCGACCTCGCCGTGCACCTCGAGGAGCTCGATGTGGCTCTCCGCATTCGACTCGCCAGGGACTTCGCGAGCCTGTAAAACGCCGCGCTCCTTGATGATTCGGCTGCGAACTGTGCGGGGGAGCGGCAGTGTCGGGTCGTAGGGGGCGAGTGCCTCGTACTCCTTGGTGACCCGGCGTTCGTCGAACAGGGACTGGTACGCGCGGCGTACGGGCTGCCGGACGGTGAACACGAGGATGCCGGCGGTGATCCGGTCCAGGCGGTGCGCGGGCGTCAGTTCCGGCAGGTCGAGATCGCGGCGCAACCGCACCAGCGCCGACTCGACGACGTACGCGCCGCGCGGCGTGCTGGCCAAGAAGTGCGGCTTGTCGACCACCAGGAGGTCCTCGTCCCGATGGAGGATGTCGATCTCGAACGGCACGCGCGGTTCCATCGGTGGATCGCGATACAGGTACAGGAAGCCGTTGGGTCGGTACGCGGTGGTGGCGGTGATCGGAGTGCCGTGTTCGTCCACCACCTCGCCTGCTCCCACCTTCTCGCGCAGACGCGCGGCGTCGGTCGGAAATCGTTCGAGGAGGTAGTCGAGCGCGGTTGGCCATGTGCCCGCGTTCGGGAGTCGAAGACGCGTCGGGTTGAGACCGTCGCGGACCGGTAGTGGGGCGGGGGGCACGCTCCGACGGTACCCGGCGCACTCCGCTCCCGGGTCGGCCGCGAGGCGTTGACGTGCGAACACGCTTACCTTACCCTTCGGTAAGTTACAGCGTCCACCGCCTTCGAGGGGTGGGTGGTGGACGCTGTCCTGACTTCGGGCAAATCGGCCGTGCCGCGTCAAGCTTTTGCGATCGGGCGTGTCGTCGAGGCGGCCCTTCTCGATCGGTGTCGTGTGCCGTTCTGCGCTTCGATGAGACGCCGAGTCGAGGTCGAACGCGATTCCCGCCCGCCGTTGCTGCTGGTCCTGTCGCTGTTCGATCGACTTCGTCGAGCTAGCACGAAAATGGCGCATCGGGTGAAACTCTCAGAGAACGCTCATAATTGACGATTTCGAGATATTCGACACACCTTTGTCTTGTTAACGGTTCGCCGGGATTGTGTGATGACATCGATGATCGATTTGACCGCTGAGTCGACCCGAATTCGATGAAGGAATTCTTCTGCCCTGGTGCGGTGGCTCGTGTGAAGAAAGAAGTCTCGATGTATTTGACTGGAGGGCGACAGGGAATTCGCCGGAACCCGGCGGCGATGGTGCTGGTGGTGGTGATCGCGGCGCTGATCGCATTGCTGGCCGCCCCTGTCGCGTCCGCCGAGGCGGGAAGCTCGCGCGCCGTTCCGCGGGGCGGTTACGACGAACTGTGGGTCCCCTCGTCGATGGGAAACATCAAGGTTCAGGTTCAGTGGGCAGCGCGGGGCGGGAGTGCATCGCTCTACCTGCTCGACGGATTGCGCGCTCGGAACGATCGCAACGCGTGGAGTTTCGAGACGAATGCGATGGAGCAGTTCGCCCTGGACAATGTCACCGTGGTGATGCCGGTCGGTGGCGAGGCGAGCTTCTATTCGGACTGGTACAACCCCAGCAACTTCAATGCGCAGCCCATCACGTACAAATGGGAGACTTTCCTGACCCGGGAGCTTCCGGACTTTCTCTCGCAATTCGGAGTCGATCGGACGAATACCGGAGTGGTGGGCCTGTCCATGGGCGGAACGGCGGCAATGACGCTCGCCGCCTATCATCGAGACCAATTCCGTTTTGCGGGCTCCCTTTCCGGATACCTCAACACGACGGCTCCCGGAATGCGTGAGGCGATCCGTGTCGCCATGTACGACGCCGGACGCTACAACGCGGATTCGATGTGGGGCTTCCCGTGGGATCCGGCCTGGCTGCGCAACGATCCGTTCGTGTCGGCTCCGCAACTTCGCGGCCTGTCGCTGTATGTCTCGGCCGGCAACGGAATTCCCGGTGTGTACGACCGACCGTCGGATCCGATCGGGTACTGGAATACCGCGATGGGTATGGGACTCGAGTTCCTGTCGATGGTGACCACGCGAGCGTTCCAGGTGCGGCTCAACACCCTCGGTGTGCCGGCGAACTTCCAGTTTCATACCACCGGGACGCATTCGTGGCCGTACTGGTCGGCTGAACTGTGGCAGGCGCGCCCGCAGATCCTCAATGCGCTCAATGCGTGGTGACGGCGACTGCAAGGCCCGGCGAGATTCGTTCCGCCTTCCGTACGCTGTGACCATGACCACATGGACGGCAGGGGACATCGTCGATCAGAAGGGCCGGACGTTCATCGTCACCGGCGCGAACAGTGGCCTGGGGGCCGAAGCCGCCAAGGCGTTGGTGAACGCGGGCGCGCACGTGATCCTCGCGTGCCGGAACGTCGACAAGGGGCGCGCGGTGGCCGCCCAGCTGGGGGAGCGAGCCGAGGTCCGGAGGCTCGATCTCGCCGATCTCGCGTCGGTGCGTGAGTTTGCGGACTCCATCGAGTCCGTCGACGTGCTGGTGAACAATGCCGGTGTCATGGCGGTGCCGCTGAGCCGCACCGCGGACGGTTTCGAGATGCAGATCGGTACCAACCACCTGGGGCACTTCGCGCTGACCGGGCAGCTGCTCGACAAGGTCACCGACCGTGTGGTGACGATGTCGAGCACGATGCACAAGCTGGGCTCGGTCGACCTGGACGACCTGAACTGGGAACGGCGCCGGTACGGGCGCTGGCTCGCATACGGGCAATCGAAGCTGGCCAACCTGTTGTTCACGTACGAGCTGCAGCGGCAGCTCGCAGCGTCGGGCTCCACGGTGAAGGCGCTCGCGTCGCACCCCGGGTACGCGGCCACCAATCTGCAATCGCACACGGAGTCGATCTCGAGTCGGATCATGGCGCTCGCCGGTCCGTTCATTGCGCAGTCGGCGGAGATGGGCGCCCTGCCGATGCTCTACGCGGCAACCGTGCCCGACACGGCCGGCGGTAGTTATCTGGGGCCGTCGTCGATGCTCGAGACGCGCGGTTACCCGGAGGTGGTGCAGTCGAACCGGAAGTCGCACGACGAAAGCGTTGCGCGACAATTGTGGTCGTTGTCGGAACGACTCACCGGCATCAACTACGACTTCGGAGGCTGACCGCGTTGGCGATCGAGCGACTCAACCACGCCGTCTTGTTCGTGTCCGACCTGCAGCGCAGCCTGGCCTTCTACCAGGATGTGCTCGGGTTCAAGGCGCTGCCGGGTGGATTTCCGGGTGCCGCGTTCCTGCAGGCACCGGACTCGGCGAACGACCACGACCTGGGCCTGTTCCAGAGCCCGAATCCCAGCAGCGGGGTGACACCGGGCAACGTCGGGCTCTATCACCTGGCGTGGGAGGTCGACACCCTCACGGGACTGGCCGAGATGCGCGATCGCCTGCTCGCGGCCGGAGCGCTCACCGGCGCGAGCAACCACTGCTCCACCAAGGCCCTGTACGCGTGCGACCCCGACGGCATCGAGTTCGAGGTGTGCTGGCTGGTGCCCGACGCGCTCGCGATCGACGAGTTGGTTCCGGCCCAGCCGCCGACCCGGCCGCTCGACATCGCCGCCGAGATCGCCCGTTACGGTGCCGACACCCACGGGGGCCCGCGCACCGACCGTCACCTGTGGGAACGGGTGCACGCCGCGCGCGCCCGCGGCTGAGCTAGTTCGTCGTCGCGGGCGCGGCGCTGATCGTCCCTGATCTCCGGGCGGTTCGCGCCGTCGCCCGCCAGGCGAGCACGGCGCCGGCGAGTGCCGCGGCGGCGAAGACGAACACCAGGCGCTGCGCCGAGCGGAGTTCGGATCCACCGAGATTCACGAGGACGCCGGCCAGCGCCGTCCCGAACGCGTTCGCGATGAGCTGGACGGTGTTGACGCCGGCCGCGGCGCGGGGACCTTCGCCCGGTGACGCAGAAGTCATCGCCGCCACCGACAGGTGCGGCCAGGCGATCCCGATGCCCGCACCCGCCAGCCCGAGCCCGACTGCCCAGGCCGCGATGCGGGCGCTGCCGGCGTCGCCCGACAACAGGAGCGTCGTCGACGCCAGCCCGACACCGACCAGGAGTGGGCCGCCGAGCAGAATGCGTCGGACCGTCGCCGGTGCGGCGGCCGAGGCGCTCGAGATCTCGCCGAGTGTCCATCCGAGAGCCAGTGCGGCACCGAGGAATCCGGCCGCGAGTGGTGCGAGCCCGGCCAGTTGTTGCCCGAACAGCGGCACGAATGCCTCGACGGTCGACACCGCGGCGAGCACCGCGATGGTGAGATAGATCCACCGCAGCGGCGAGGGGCCGAACGTCGAGCGCGGCAGCACACTGGACGGACCGCGCCGGTCGACCGCGACGAACCACACCACCAGCGCGACGGCCGCAGCCACGGCCAGCGCACTCACCGTGGGCGCCTCCACGATTCCGCCGACCGCGACGACGAGCGTGGCGGTGGTCAGCAGCACGAGCGACCGAACGGGCATCGGTTCCGGCGTGGTGGCCGACCCTGATTGCCGCGGCAGCGCGATCGGGACGAGTGCCGCGACCACCGCGGTGCACCCGAGCAACGTCACGAATGCGCCTCGCCACGAGCCGAATTGGGCGAACAGTCCGCCCACGGCCGGTCCGACGAACGTGCCGACACCCCACATCGTCGACACCAGCGCCGAGGCGCGGGTCCAGAGTCGGCTGGGCAGGGCGGTGTTGATCACCGCGTAGCCCAGTCCGGCCAGCAGCCCGCCGCCGAGTCCCTGCATTCCGCGTCCGACGAGCATCACCGCCATCGTCGGACCGACCGCGCACACCGCGGTGCCGCCGGCGAACACGGTGAGCCCGATCAGGTAGGCCCCCCGCGGTCCACGGGAATCCAGCACGCGACCGACCGTCATCGACGAGATCACCGACCCGATCAGGAAGACCGTCGACGCCCACGCGTAGTAGCGCAGCCCGCCGATGTCCTCGATCGCGCTCGGTAGCAGGCTGCTCGTGAGATAGACGTTGGTCGCGTACAGCGCCTCCCCGCCGGCTAGCACGGTGACGACACCGAGATGACGCCCGCTGAGGAGATCGCGCCACGTGCCGGTATTCGTCCGTTCGGGGCTCTGAATGTGGTCGAACGTAGAAGCTCGAGCGCACTCGAGGTCAAGGCTAGGGCGCCGTGACTGTGCTCGTTGTCACAGTGGGTGGTGTTGCGAGTGGCGGTGAGCGGCGAAAGCCGAGGTCGGCGCGTCGGGCGGTCCGCGCGGGATGGTCCGCGGGCGCGGCGGCGAAGCGCATCGGAAGAGAATCCTGGACGGTCGGGAATTGAATCGATCCCAGGCATGTTCCATGAGCCAGTAAGACTCAACTTTGAAGGAGCTGCGAATGCCGGCATTCTTCGGGCCCGAGGGGCCCGGGCGCATCGATATCACCCGTCTCATGAGCAACGACACTCAACAGCTCATGGCGGAGGCCGCACAGTTCGCGGCCGGCCGGGGTGACACGGGCCTGGACGCACTGCACATCCTGCACGTGGCCGCGGTCAAGGACCCGGTGCGCGACATGGTCAAGCGAGTGGGTGGGGACCCGGAGGCGATCTCGAGGGACGCGGAGGCGCACCTGCCCCGCGGTCGGGAAGCCGTCTCGATCTCTCCGACGGTCACGGCCGCCGGTCGACGGGCGTTGCTCGACGCGCACCAGATCGCACGCGCACTCGGGTCGACGTACATCGATCCCGAGCACATCTTCCTGTCGCTGGTCTCCAACGGCGAATCGACCACGGGACGCATCCTCGCGTCCGCGGGTGTCACCCCCGAGTCGATGCAGTCCGCGGTGAACGCGAGTTCTGCGGAACCGCAGCAGGAATCGGCCACCCCGACGCTCGATAAGTACGGCACCGACCTGACCGAACGCGCTCGCTCCGGCGGCGTCGACCCGGTCATCGGCCGCAGCGTCGAGATCGAGCAAGCCATCGAGATCCTCGCCCGCCGGACGAAGAACAACCCGGTGCTGGTGGGTGAGGCCGGCGTCGGCAAGACCGCCGTCGTCGAGGGTCTGGCGCAGCGCATCGTGGACGGCGACGTCCCGGAGGTTTTGGCGGACAAGAAGATCGTCCAGCTGGACCTGGCCGGAATGCTGTCCGGAACCCGTTACCGCGGCGACTTCGAGGAGCGCCTGACCAAGGCGGTCGACGAGATCGTCGCACAGAACGGTCGATTGATCGTTTTCATCGACGAGCTCCACACGATCGTCGGTGCGGGCGCCGGCGGCGAGGGCGCGATGGATGCCGGAAACATCCTCAAGCCCAAGCTGGCCCGCGGTGATCTGCGGATCGTCGGCGCGACCACGCTCGACGAGTACCGCAAGCACATCGAGAAGGACCCGGCGCTCGAGCGGCGGTTCCAGCCGGTGACGGTCGACGAGCCGAGCCAGGACGACGCCAAGGAGATTCTGTCGGGCCTGCGCGAGCGGTACGAGGACCATCACCGCGTCCGGTACACCGACGAGGCGATCTCGGCGGCGGTCGAACTGTCGTCGCGTTACATCGCCGACCGGTACCTGCCGGACAAGGCGATCGACCTGATCGACCAGGCCGGCGCGCGAAAGCGCCTGCAGCTCGGCGCATCCACCCCGGATGCCAAGGCGCTGCAGCAGCGGATCGCGCGGCTCGAGAAGTCCAAGGAAGACGCTGTGTCCGCGGAGCAGTACGAGCGCGCGTCGCAGCTGCGAGACGAGATCACCGGCGTCGAGCAGCGGCTCGCGGAGGTCCGCGACGGTGAACCCGCGGCGGTGGAGACACCGTCGGTGACCGCCGAGGACATCGCCGAGGTGGTCGCCCGGGCGACCGGCATCCCGGCCAGCCAGATGACGCAGAAGGAGAAGGAGCGCCTGCGTCGATTGGAGGACGAACTGCACCAGCGGGTCGTCGGCCAGGAGGATGCGGTCAAGGCGATCGCACGGGCGGTGCGCCGCAGCCGGACCGGCATGGGCGATCCACGTCGGCCCGTCGGCAGCTTCCTGTTCCTCGGACCGACCGGTGTCGGCAAGACCGAGCTGGCGAAGGCGTTGGCACAGTCGCTGTTCGGTGACGAGAGCAAGATGCTGCGGCTCGACATGAGCGAGTTCGGTGAGCGGCACACCGCGAGCCGGCTGGTCGGGGCGCCTCCGGGCTACGTCGGCTACGGCGAGGCCGGTCAGCTCACCGAGCAGGTGCGACGCCACCCGTACTCGGTGATCCTGCTCGACGAGATCGAGAAGGCGCACCCGGACGTGTTCAACGTGCTGCTGCAGGTGCTCGACGACGGACGGCTGACCGACGGTCAGGGCCGGACGGTGGACTTCAAGAACACCGTGCTGATCATGACCAGCAACCTCGGCTCGGACATCATCTCGAGCAAGGGCGGTGCGCTGGGCTTCAACACCGGTGACGCCGCGGCGGCCGAGAAGCCGTTGCGCGACAGGGTGATGGGCCGACTGCGGGAGTCGTTCCGGCCGGAGTTCCTCAACCGGATCGACGAGATCGTGATCTTCCGCAAGCTCGAGGCCGACCAGCTGCACCGGATCGCCGATCTGTTGCTGAGCGAGAGCCGGGACCGGCTGCGGGCCAAGGACATCGATATCGAGTTCACTCCCGATGCGGTGGACTGGATCGCCGAGCACGGGCACCAGCCCGAGTTCGGGGCGCGACCGCTGCGCAGGACCATCGCTCGTGAGGTCGACGACCGGATCGCCGATCTGTTGCTGGACGACGTCCTCGACGCCGGCGGACGGATCACCGTCCAGGTGACCGACGACGAGCTGGACCTCGTCGTCAGCTGACCCCGCTGATACGAAGGGCGGGGCAGGCGAAAGTGATTCGCCTGCCCCGCCCTTCGTCGTATCCGTGTGTGTCAGCGCACCCGGAGCCCGTCGATGAAGATCGACGTGATCTCTCGCGCGAAGTCGGCGTTGGACCTCGTCTGCGAGGCGCGGAACCACCTGCTCGTCAGCCACACCGAATCGCGCATCAGCTGGTAGAAGGTGGTGGCGTCGACGTCCGAGCGAAGATCGCCGGCCTCTTGTGCTTCGGTGATGCACTGCATCCATAAACCTGCCGCGAAGTCACCCTTGTCGTCGAGGCTCGCCTCGAGCATCTTGTCGCGCATGTAGTCCGTCTCCACCTGCCAGATCGCGGTGGCGTGGCGATGGTTCTCGGCGGCGTCGATCGCGACGAGCACGAGGGCCTCGAGTCGCTCGATGGGCGGCAGCTTCTCGGTGATCACCTGGGAGCAGCGTTCGTACAGTTCGTCGACGTAGACCCGGATGATCTCGGTGACGATGGCGTCCTTGGACGGGAAGTAGTGGTAGAGCGTGCCTGAGTAGACGCCGCACGCGTCGGCGATCTCGCGGACGGTGGTCGCCGAGATCCCCTTGGTCGCGAATATCTCGCCGGAACGATCGAGAATCTGGCGCCGTCGTTCCTGCGGATCCATTTCGGACTTCCCCCTGTACCTGGGTCGATTCGGTGGCGCCTCATGCTACCCGCGCCTGTTCGGCGGCCGCGGGCCCTGGCAAGGCAATCCTACATTGATTGAGCGTTTGCTCAATCTGGTGTCTTGGATCACAATGGTCCGCGACTTGTGGCCGAGACAGCAGAAGCAGGAGCAGGAATGGGTGTACTCGAGTGCGACGTCGCGCTGGTGACGGGCGCCGGCCAGGGGATCGGGCGGGGAATCGCCTTGGCCCTGGCGGCCGAGGGGGCGCGCGTCGCGGTGGTCGGACGGACCTTGTCGAAGGTCGTCGATACCGCCGACGAGATCGTCCGCCGGGGCGGCGAGGCTGTCGCGCTCCAGTGTGATGTGACCGATCCCGAGCAGATCGACACGGTGGTCGCGGATGTCGTGGCGAAGTGCGGAAGCCTGTCGATCCTGGTGAACAATGCGCAGACGCCCGCGCACGGGACTCTCCTCTCCGTCAGCGAGGAGGACTACCAAGGCAGTATGAACTCGGGCCCGCTCGCGACACTGCGGCTCATGCGGGCCTGCCATCCGCATCTGAAGGGGCGCGGGTCGATCGTCAACCTCGGCTCCGCAGCCGGCATGAAGTGGGACCCGACGGGAACCGGTGCGTACGCGGCCGCCAAGGAGGCTGTGCGGGTGCTGACACGCACGGCGGCATGCGAGTGGGGTGCGGACGGGATCCGCGTCAACGCGATCCTGCCGTTGGCGTCCTCCCCGCTGATGGACGGGTGGGCCGAGCTGAATCCCGAGGCGTACGAGGAGTACCTGAGGACCGTGCCGCTGGGCCGCCTGGGGGACGCGGAGACGGACATCGGCCCGACCGTGGTGTTCCTCTGCAGCCCCGCGGCGCGGTACATCACCGGCCATTCGCTTCCGGTCGACGGAGGCCAGGCTTTCCTGAGGTAATCCTCGTCCGAATACTTTACCGCTCAACGGAAATGGGGCAGGAATAGCACCAGGCCTACTCGTAGGCTCGGCGAAACAGTTTCAACGGAAGGATCGCGCAATGCAGCCGGTCGAATGTGGATCGTGCGGTAACCGGGTTCTGGTCGAGAAGTACAGCCCGACGCACACCAGCACTCAGTGGCTCGAGGACGCGGAAACCTCGTGCGCCGAGTTCCGGGAACAGGCCACCAACGGGGTGCACAGCATGTACGTGCGCACGTGCGGCGCGCTGACCAAGAGCATCGACGAGGCCGTCGCCGACGGGGATATCGCGGAGTCGCACCGCACCGTGCCCGTGTCGGGCTCCACCGAGGAAGTGCGCTCGTACGCCTAGTCACCGGAACGAAACGCTGTGTAGTTCCCGATTTTTCATGCTGCCCGCACAAAGCGGGCAGGCACACACATCACTGGAGGAGGCAAGATGACCGAGATCGCCGACGACGTCGAGGTCCGGGAGATCGAGGCGGGTAGCAACCCCGACCGCTTCGCGCGTGGCTGGCACTGCATCGGCCGTGCGGAGGACTTCCGTGACGGAAAGCCGCACCAGGTCAAGATCTTCGGCACCGACCTGGTCGTGTTCGAGGACAGCAAGGGCGAGCTCCAGGTGCTCGACGCGTTCTGCCGTCACATGGGTGGCAACCTCGCGATGGGCGAGATCAAGGGCGACACCATCGCCTGCCCGTTCCACGACTGGCGCTGGAACGGCAAGGGCAAGTGCACCGACATCCCCTACGCTCGCCGCGTTCCCCCGGTCGCCAAGACCAAGGCGTGGATCAAGCTCGAGCGCAACGGCTTGTTCTTCGTCTACAACGACCCGCAGGGCAACCCGCCGCCGGCCGAGGTCACGATCCCGCAGATCGAGGGCTACGACGAGGGTGGCTGGAGCGACTGGAGCTGGAACACCTACGTCGTCGAGGGCTCGCACTGCCGCGAGATCGTCGACAACGTGGTGGACATGGCGCACTTCTTCTACGTGCACTTCCAGATCCCGACCTACTTCAAGAACGTCTTCGAGGGTCACGTCGCGACCCAGGTGATGCGCTCGGGCGGTCGTGACGACATCCAGACCGGCGTCCAGCTGGGTATGGCCGAGGCCGAGACGATCTCGGACGCGTCGTACTTCGGTCCGTCCTTCATGCTCGACACCGTCTACACGGTTGCGGGCGACGTGAAGGTCGAGACCAAGCTGGCGAACTGCCACTACCCGATCACGAACAACTCGTTCGTGCTGCAGTGGGGCACCATCGTCAAGCGGACCGAGGGTCTGTCGGACGAGGACGCCAAGGCGATGGCAGAGCAGTTCACCGAGGGTGTCGAACACCAGTTCAAGCAGGACATCGCGATCTGGAACCACAAGAGCCGGATCGAGAACCCGCTGCTGACGGAAGAGGACGGCCCGGTCTACCAGCTGCGTCGCTGGTACCAGCAGTTCTACGTGGACGTCGAGGATGTCACCGAGGACATGACCAAGCGCTTCGAGTTCGAGGTCGACACGACCCGCGCTCAGCAGAACTGGCGTGACGTCGTCGCGGACAATGTCGCAAATGGCGTCAAGCCCGTCGAGCTGGTCGCGGACGTCTAAGTCCTTCGGCTGCAACGACTGTGCCCCCTGTCAACCTGATCGGCAGGGGGCGCAGTCGTTTTCGTGTGATGCTGGGGAGGGGAGCAGAAGAGGGTGGGCCCGCCGGTCGGCGGGCCCACCCTCTTCTCGGTATCGGGGTGTCAGGCCGGAATCGGACGCCGAGCGCGGCTGCTGGTCATGTGCCGCCACGTCGCCAGCGCGGCCATCCGCACCGGGGCGACGAGAGCCGAGCTGTTCATGCCCTTGGTCGGTCCGCACACGGAGATCGCGCCGACGGTGTTCTTGCCGTCACCGATCGCGGCGGCGACACACGAGACACCCACCGTCGTCTCGTCCCGGTCGTGGGCGATGCTCTGCTCGCGGATACGGGCGAGCTCGACACGCAGCCGGGCCGGGTCGCAGATCGAGTTCTGGGTCGGGCCGACGACGGGTTCGGGAAGAATGGTCTCGGCATCCACGCGTGAGTTCGCGAGCAGCGCCTTGCCGATGGCGGTGCGGTATGCGGGTTGGCGCCCACCCACCCGGGAGGGGACCGACATCGTGAACCGGCCACCGAGCTTTTCGAGGTAGAGCACGTCGGTGCCGTCGAGCACCGCGAGGTGCACGACCAGGCCGGTGGCGTTGTGGAGCTCGTGCAGAACTGGGAGGGCCGCCTGGTGCACACGATCGTGGTGCTGGGCCAGGGATCCGAGCTCGAGCATCTTCATGCCGAGTTCGTAGGCGTGCCCGTGGCGACGGATCCAGCCGATCCGGACCAACTGCAGCAGCATTCGGTGAGTGGACGACCGGGGGAACCCGGTCCGGCGTGACAGCTCCGACAGCGTCAGTCGCTCGGCCTCCCTGAACGCGTCCAGCAGGATCGCGACGCGGTCGATGACTGCGATCGGTGAGCTTGCTTCTGTCGTCGTCATGACCTTTCGAACCTCCGTTGAGTGCGTCGTTTGCGATCCTATTGAGCAAGCGTTCAATCAAGTGGTGAGACTGTATCAGTGTGAGCAGCGTCGCTCCACTGCCCCCGACGATTCGTCGCAGCGCGAGTGTCAGGTCAGGGAAGCGACGAGATCGGGGACTGCGGCACCCGAGCCATCGACGACGTCGACGGCGTTCGCCGATGGGGGTGAGGACGTGCCCGTCGTATGCCTCTTGGCCGTCTGTCTGCGATGAGAAAAGTCGCGGACGCGGTCCGTGTGGCGGCCGTTACATGGCGGTGTCGGGGGAACCGTGCAAGAGGGTTGAGTTCAGATGAGCAATGCGGACCGATCGACGAATGGTCCGTGGCAGCGGCCATTTTGCGATCGAGATCGCCGACTCGACGTCGCGGCGGCGCGGCGGCGCGGCCGATTCGTGAGGCTCGTCGGACCTGCGTCTTTCGATTCGGAGTGACCTTTCCGCTCATCGGGAAGCGATGAGGGTGAGTCGCGTCTCACCTCCTAATGTGCTTCCGGTCACTGTTGGACATGCGACTGGAATGTAGGTAGGGAAATGTCAGTCTCCGTCTCTCAGGGCGACGCAGCTCCGGTTCGGGGCGCCGGTGATTCCGGCGGTTCGACCGGGTACTGGATCCGGGTCCTGTTGATCCTCGTTCTGCTCACCGAGCAGGCGGCACTGGCGTTCGCTCTCTTCACCCCGGCTTTGCCGAAGATCGCCGCGAAGTACGAGACGACGCAGGTCGTCTGGGTCATGACGGCCCTCGTGCTCGCCGCCGCGATCGCATCGCCGATCCTCGGCAAGCTGGCCGACGTCTACGGTAAGAAGCGGATCCTGGTGATCACCGCGGCCATCGCGAGCCTGGGTGCGCTCATCTCCGCGGTCGCGCCGACGTTCCCGATCCTGCTGGTGGGCCGGTTCCTGTCGGGTGTCGGCTTCGCCTTCACCGCGCTCGGGTACTCGCTGATCCGGGACATCTTCCCGGCGCGCCTGCAGCCGATGTCGATTTCCATCGCGAACACGGGCGTCGGTGTGGTCACCGTGCTGGCGCCGCTGATCTCGGGATACATGCTCGACCACACGGGCGTCTCGTCGGTGTTCTGGTTCTCCTTCGCGCTGTGCGCAGTGGGTGGCCTGCTCACTCAGTTCTTCGTTCCCGAGACACCGGTTCGTGCAAAGGTTTCCGTCGACTGGCTGGGCGCCTTCCTGCTCACCGTCGCGCTGTTCACGGTGATGCTCGCACTGTCGCTCGGCGCCGGCTGGGGCTGGTTGAGCGGCAAGACCGTCGGCACGCTGGCCGTCACCGTGATCTTCGCGGTCGCGTGGGTCGTGTGGGAGCGCCGCTGCCCCGAACCGCTGATCAGCATCGATGTGCTGGCCAGCCGCAAGGTCGGTATCACGCTGCTCGCCGGCGGTATCGCCTACGGCGCAACGACGCTCACCGCAACGCTGATCCCGATGCTGCTGCAGACGCCCAAGGAGGCCGCCGAATACGGCTTCGGTCTGTCGGTGACCGACATGGCGCTGTGGATGCTGCCCGGCGGCATGCTGATCGTTCTGGGTGGCGTGTTCGTCGGCGCCACGTCGAAGCGAATCGGCTTCCGTCAGCACCTGATCGGTGGCTCCGTCCTGATCGCCGCGGGCGCCGCGATTCTGGCGACGACTCCCGACCAGGCATGGCAGGTCATCTTCGCGTACGGCCTGATCGGCTTCGGCTCGATGATCTATGCCGCCATCCCGAACCTGGTCATGATGGCGCTGCCCGAGGATCAGCGCGCGATCGGCGCCAACTTCACTGGACTGTCGCAGTCGATGTTCGGCGGCATGCTGTCCTCGGTGGGCTTCGCGCTGCTGGCGCAGCACGTTCTCGCGGTCGGCCCGGCCGGCCCGGTCTACTCCTCGGACGGATTCTTCGTCGCCTTCATGGTGGCCGCCGGCGCCGCTCTGCTCGGCGCGATCCTGGCCTTCGGCATCACCGTCGGACGCCGCCGCGAGGGCTAGTCACACAATCACATTCGACGCCTCGGGCCTGCACCGTGATCACGGTGCAGGCCCGAGGCGTCGAGGACCGATCGGCAACGATCCGCAGTTGCTCCCTACTCCGGACCGTGGTCGTGGGCGTGGTCGTCCTCCAAGCCACGTTGGTGCACATGGGGATGCGTGTGCGTGTGTCCGTCATGGGTGTGCTCATGTTCGTGCTCGGTGTGTTCGTGCACGTGGTCGGTATGCCCGTGCGTATGAGTGACGCCGCCGTGACTGTGTTCGTGGGTGTGTCGTTCGGGGTGCGCGTGTGGTGTGCCCGTCATGACAGGTCCTACTCGTCGGCTTACATGCGGAAGCGGAACACGATAACGGTAGCCGCCGCCGCACCGGGATCCTGCCGAATCGGCCGACTCGTTTGACGATCCCATCGCAACAGCGTTGCCGCGATCGCATTCATGGGACGAGGATCCACCCGGCAATCTCGACATTCGTCGACGGGGTGACCTCTGCACCCGCCCGCGAAAGAGGTGTTTGACCTGTGCGTTTGCTGTCTCGTATCGTTGCGCGAGCGGTGATCCGTGGAATCCGGTGAAAGTCCGGAACGGTCGCGCCACTGTGAGCATTCTCTGTGAGTGTGAGTCAGGGCTCGGACGCCGCTGCTTTCCGTCGGTCGAGGGGCGCGCAATCCCCTCCTGGGTAAGGAGTGCTCGTGGCTACGTGGACGGTCGTCGGTGTCGGATTCGCCGGGCGCGCGCCAGGGTTGCTCGGTGACCGTGCGATCGCACCGGGTGCCCAGAAGTCGGTCGTGGCGGCATGAGCGCGGTCACTCGGCTCACCCTGATCACACACGCGTTCACGGATGCCATGCAGGCCGCCCGATTCCCGACCGACGAACCTCTCAACCTGCTCGGGTCGAGGGCCGTCGCGAAGGTCGACGGACTGCCCGGCATCGAACCGAGTTGCGTCTACCAGGCGCCGGAGGCACGAACCGTGCAGACTGCCCGTGCGCTGGGGCTGACCGGCGTCACCGAGCCCGCGCTGCGCGACCTGGACTGCGGCGCCTGGGCCGGCCAAGCGATGGACGCGGTCGCCCCCGACCAACTCATGGCGTGGCTGACCGACCCCGGCGAACGCTCGCACGGCGGCGAGGCGGTCACCGATCTCGTCGACCGTGTCGGCACGTGGATGGCTGCCCTACGCGGCCGCGGCGAGCGAATCGCCGCCGTCACCCACCCCGCTGTCGTGCGCGCAGTCGTGTTGTGCACATTGAACGCTCCTGCCGAAGCGTTCTGGCGCATCGACATTCCTCCGTTGACGGCCACCACCGTGCATCACCGCGCCCCGGGTTGGACACTGCGCACCACTGCACACAGCCTCATCGCCTGAGGGTCCATCTCGTCGTGCACGGGTCACGTGTGGCGGGTGCCGTCGACCTACCCGCCACACGTGGTGGGGGCTTCCTGTCAGGCAGACAGACCTGCAACCGAGCCCGCAACTTGTGCAACCGAGCCGCCGAATGCGACCACGCCTGCGAGCATGGTGCCGACGCCGGAGAGCAGGTTGCCGAAATCGCCCATTGCGGTGAAGACGGCGACGATCTGATCGAATTCCATGTGGTGTCCTTCGTTTCGAGTGCCACTGGTGCTGTACGAGCCGTCGGCGATACATCCACTTCGCGTTCGCCAGACTGCACCATAGAAGGGGTGGGACCGGCACCTCTCAGCATTCAAACGTGAGGTTCGCCACATCGCGGCGGGGCGGGTGCCGATCGAGCTGTCCGTGGCCATTCGCGGTCCAAAAGCCTTGTGGCATCAAAACTCCACTGACGGCTTCGCATATCGGTGACTAGCGTCGCAGAATCTCTATTAGACTGGCGGGCGCAGTTGGTTCGCCGGCTCGACCATTTGGAGCCCCGAAGGTCGTCGGTCGGCGTCGAAGTGCCGCGAGGCACGAAGAGGGAACCCGGTGAAAGTCCGGGACTGTCCCGCAGCGGTTAGCAGGAACGACCGTCGTCACCAGCGCTGGGCCAGAACCAGTTCGAGCCCGGAAGCGACGGCCAGTAGGTTCCACGTCGGACGACGTGGGCGCTTGCGAGTCCGAAGACCTGCCCACTGTGCCGGATGCGCCGCATCCGGCGGTGTGCCGCCTCGAGGATTGGGTGTGCGTACCCTCGTGGCATCACGATGCGCGGTCAGCGCGCGATTCAGGGGCTTCGGGGGTGGGCGCAGCCGTGGGCGGCCTCTCGGATCGATCGGAAAGACCCACGAATCACCATGAGTACCAATCACATGCGCACTCCCGACGCCGGCGCCCGGGTGAACACCGCGTCCCTCGCCGAACTGGACCCCGAGGTCGCTACCGCGATGGCGGGTGAGTTGTCGCGTCAGCGTGACACCCTGGAGATGATCGCGTCGGAGAACTTCGTTCCCCGCGCGGTGCTCGAGGCCCAGGGCAGCGTGCTGACCAACAAGTACGCCGAGGGTTACCCGGGTCGCCGCTACTACGGCGGCTGCGAGTACGTCGACGTGGTCGAGGATCTGGCCCGTAACCGCGCGAAGGAGGTCTTCGGCGCCGAGTTCGCGAACGTGCAGCCGCACGCGGGTGCGCAGGCCAACGCCGCGGTGCTGATGGCGCTGATGAACCCGGGCGAGAAGCTGATGGGCATGGACCTCGCCCACGGCGGGCACCTCACGCACGGGATGAAGCTGAACTTCTCGGGCAAGCTGTACGAGGTCGCCTCGTACGGTGTCCGGGAGGACACCCATGTGGTCGACATGGACCAGGTGCGTGAGACCGCGCTGCGGGAGCGCCCGCAGGTGCTGATCGCCGGCTGGTCGGCGTACCCGCGTCACCTCGATTTCGCGGCGTTCCGGTCGATCGCCGACGAGATCGGCGCGAAGTTGTGGGTCGACATGGCGCACTTCGCCGGTCTGGTGGCCGCGGGTCTGCACCCGTCGCCGGTGCCGCACGCGGACGTTGTCTCCACCACGGTCCACAAGACGCTCGGTGGCCCGCGTTCGGGCATGATCCTGGCGAAGCAGGAGTGGGCGAAGAAGCTGAACTCGTCGGTGTTCCCGGGCCAGCAGGGTGGGCCGCTGATGCACGCGATCGCCGCGAAGGCCGTGGCGATGAAGATCGCCGGTACCGCGGAGTTCAAGGCCCGTCAGGAACGCACGCTCGCCGGGGCGCGGATCCTGGCCGAGCGGCTCGGCGGCGCGGACGTCGCCGGCAACGGCATCTCCGTGCTCACCGGTGGCACGGACGTGCATCTGGTGTTGGTGGATCTGCGGCATTCGCAGCTCGACGGTCAGCAGGGTGAGGATCTGCTGCACGAGATCGGGATCACGGTCAACCGCAATGCGGTGCCGTTCGATCCGCGTCCGCCGATGAACCCGTCGGGTCTGCGGATCGGTACGCCGGCGCTGGCCACGCGTGGTTTCGGGGACGCGGAGTTCACCGAGGTCGCGGACATCATCGCGACCGCCCTCGCCCAGGGTGCCGGCGCGGACGTGCCGGCGTTGCGTGCGCGGGTGTCGAAGCTGGCGCAGGACTTCCCGCTGTACGACGGGCTGGAGAACTGGGGCCTGCTGCCCAAGGCCTGACCCTGGCCCGGCCCCACACGACGGCCCGCACCCCTCGGGGTGCTGGCCGTCGGCCGGGGCCCGGCCCCGAATCACTCACCAAGGGAACTGAATTGATCAGAGAGAAGACGACTCCCGATGCCGTTCGGGGACGCAGTAGCGCGGGTTGGGTGACCCGGACCCCTTCGATCGTGGACCGTATCCGTTCGTCCGGCAGTGGTCGGATTCCGTTCTCGGTCGAGTTCTCGCCGCCCCGCGACGAGGCCGCCGAGGCGCGGCTGTGGCGCGCCGTCCGAGCGTTCGAGCGGCTGGATCCGGCGTTCGTGTCGATGACGTACGGCGCGGGCGGGTCGACGCGGGATCGGACGGTTCGGGTGACCGGTCAGATTGCGGAGGAGACCACGCTGCTGCCGGTCGCGCATCTCACGGCCGTCGGCCACAGCATCGACGAACTCCGTGCGATGTGCGGTGCCTACGCGGACCGCGGGATCTCCAACGTCCTGGTGTTGCGTGGAGATCCGCCCGGGGACCCGTTGGGGGAGTGGGTCAAGCATCCCGACGGCGTCGAATACGCGGAAGAGCTCGTGCGGCTCGTGCGCGATATGGGCGACTTCCACGTCGGTGTCGCGTCATTCCCGGAGGGGCACTACCGGGCGCCGGATCTCGAGCACGACACCAAGTACCTGGTGCAGAAGCTGCGTGCGGGCGCCGAGTACTCCATCACCCAGATGTTCTTCGATGTCGAGGACTATCTGCGGTTGCGGGATCGGGTGGTGGCGTACGACTCGGAGCAGGGTGCGAAGCCGATCATTCCGGAGGTCATGCCGATCACGTCGTTGCGGTCGGCGCGGCGCAGTCTCGAGTTGTCGGGTTCGCGTCTGCCGGTCGAGCTCGAGGAGCGGTTGCGTCGTGCCGCGGGTGACGGTCCGGAGGAGGATCGGGCGGCGGTGCGCGAGATCGGGATCGAGGTCGCGACGGAGATGGCGGAGCGGCTGATTGCCGAGGGTGCGCCGTGCCTGCATTTCATCACCCTGAACTTCGCGCGCGCGACCAGTGAGGTCCTCACCAACCTGGGCTACGTCACCCGAGCGGCGTAGCCGCACCGTCCCGGGAAGGATTTCGCATGACCCGCATCGGAGTGATCAGCCACTGCGCCGGACCGCGCAGCTCGCGCGAGGAACTGCGTGACACCATCGAACTGGCCTGCCGCGCCGAAGAACTGGGGTTCGACTCGTTCTGGATCGCCCAGCATCATTTCGGAGTGCAACGGGGGCACTCGCCGTCCCCTCTCGTGCTGCTCGCTGCGGTCGCCGAGCGGACCGAGCGCATCCGACTGGGCACTGCCGTCGTGGTGGCCTCGCTCGAGGATCCGATCCGGCTGGCCGAGGACGCGACGACGGTGGACGCGCTCAGCGGCGGACGGCTCGAACTGGGGCTCGGCGCCGGCGCCGACCCGGCGACCGCCCGCCGCTTCGGCAGGGACCACGACACGCGCCGCGACGATCTGCGGCGGACGGTCGAGACCCTGATCGAACTGTTCGAGGGTGGGCGGATCGTGCCCGACGGGTGTGGACTTCGCGACCGGATCTGGCTCGGGACCGCGTCGAGATCCGGGATGGAGCTGGCCGCCGAACTGGGGGCGGGGGTGCTCTCCGGCCGCAGTTCGTCGCCCCAGGGTCCCGACGACGCGGTCTCGGCGCGAATGCTGGCCGAATACACGCGGCGTGCCACGAATCCGCGGGTCGGGCTGTCCCGCCCGGTGGTCTGCACCGACGACACCGCATCTGCGCGGGTGCTGCTCGAGGGGGGAGTGACCGACTGGGTGGACAGGGGTGTCCGGACCGGACGCTTCCCCGAAGGGTTCAGTGCCACCGACTATCTGGACCGCGGTCACGTCTATCACGGATCGGCCGAGACGATTGCCGCCGGCCTCCGGGACGACGCCGGCCTTCCGTTCGCCACCGATCTGCTGTGCCATGTCCAACCGGTCCACCTCACAGCGGCACAGTGGGAACCGATCCTCGAGCGGGTGGCCACGCGGTTGCGTCCGCTACTGGCCCAGCGTCAGGATGCGGTCACACACTGATTCCAGCGCGCGGTCGTCGTGACTGACCATCACGACGGCCGTGCCGGAGTCGGCGAGATCTCGCAGCGCCTCCAGGACCTGCCGGCCCACCGTCGGGTCGAGTGCCGCGGTGGGCTCGTCGGCCAGCACCAGCCGGGCGCCGGACACGAGTGCCCGGGCGAGCGCGACCCGTTGGCACTGGCCACCGGACAGGGCGGACGGCCGGGCCTGCAGGGGCACCGTTTCGAGCCCGAGTCGGTGCAGCGCCGACGTCGCGGCGGCGCGGCCTCGCGCGCCCCGCAACCGGACCGGCTCCACGACCGATTTCCAGATGGGCCAGCGTGGATCGAGGCTGCCCACCGCGTCCTGAAACACCAACTGGACCGACCCGGATGCGGGGGCGGGCGCACCCGACCACGTGACGGTGCCGCTGCCGGCCCTCTCCAGTCCCGCCAGGATCCGGAGCAGGGTGCTCTTGCCCGATCCGGAAGGTCCGCGGATACCGAGGATCTCGCCGCGACGAACCTGCAGCGAGGTCGTCGGCACCACCTGCCTGGTGCCGTAACGGTGGCCGACGGCTTCGACGTCCAGGACGACCTCGCCGACGGGTGCCGTCCCCGGCGCGTCGACGAGCGGATCGTGGGCGCGGATCAGCGCGAGCGTGTACGGATCGCGAGGCGCCGTGAGAATGCGCTCCGCGTCGCCGTGCTCGACGATTCTGCCGTCCTGCAGGACGTAGATGCGGTCGGCGAACTTCGCCACGAGCGGTAGGTCGTGGCTGACGATCAACAGGCTCCGGGACTCCGCGACCAGTCGGGTCAGCACCGTCTCGGCGGTGCCGGTGTCCAGCGCGGACGTGGGTTCGTCGGCCACCACGAGCGCCGGCCCGAGCGCCGTCGCCGCGGCGATGCCCGCGCGCTGCTGCATTCCACCGGACCACGTGTGGGGCCAATCCCGAACCCGCCGTGCGCTGTCCGCGACGTCGAGTGCCGCGAGCCGCTGCGCTGCCGCGCCGCGCGGGACCGGGCGCGACTTCGACCGCCAGGCCTCCTCGATGTTCGCACCGATTCTCATGAGCGGATCGAGCCCGCCGTAGGCGTCCTGCGCGACGTATCCCACTCGGCTGCCGCGGATCTCGCGCAGTTGCGCCTCGGATGCGGTGGTGACGTCGCACCCGTCGATGCGAATCGAGCCGTCCACCGACGCGTCCGCCGGAAGCAATCCGAGCAGGGCCTTGATCAGGGTGCTCTTGCCGCACCCGCTCTCCCCGATGACGGCGACGGTCTCGCCGGGGTTGACCGCGAGAGACACCGAGCGAAGCGCGCGGCGGCCGTCGGAGTACGTGACCGTGAGATCGGATACCGCCGTCACCGCCTCTTCCGACAGCACTGTGGTCTGGGCGGTCATCGTCGTCCCTTCACTGCGCGGAGCCGATGGAGTCCGTCGGCGATCAGGTTGGCCGCGGTCGTCGTCATCAGGATTGCGGTGGCCGGAACCAGCAGCAACCACGGCGCGGCCGTGAGGAACTTGCGGGCGTCGCCGAGCATCGCGCCGAGTTCGGCGTCGGGTTGCTGGACACCCAACCCGAGGAAGGACAATCCCGCCAGCGAGACCACGATCCCGCCGAGGCGGAGGGTCGCCACGACGGACAGTCGGGGGACCACCGCGGGCACGATGTGGCGCAACGCAATTCCCATCGTGCCGATCCCCGACAGTCGGGCCGCGGTGATGTAGGGGCGGTGCGCGAGGTCCATCGTGAGCGAGCGGGACAGTCGCGCATCGGCAGCCCACGACGACACGATCAGTGCGAGTAGGAGATTCGTGTATCCCGGACCGAGGAGGCCGACGATCGCCAGCGCGAGCACGAGGCTGGGAACGGCGAGGAGAACGTCGATCATGCGTCCGAGTAGCGAATCGACCCAGCGTGGCGACAATCCCGCGAGCACCCCCACCACGAGGCTCACCGTCATCGAACCGGCGAGCACGAGCAGCGCGGAGAGCAGCGACCGTCGCAGCCCGACGACCAGTCGCGCCGCCTGATCCCGGCCGTACTGGTCTGTGCCCAGCCAGTGTTCGGCGCTGGGTGGGCGCAACTTGGCGGCATAGTCGGGCAGGTTCGGGTCCGTGCCGATCACGAACGGTCCCGCCGCCGCGATCACCGTCACGGCCGCTGCGAGAACGATCCCGATGAGCAGGGCCCGGTCCCGCGACCAGGAGACCCGTGCTCGCGCGCGCATCAGCATTCCGATCGGTTTCCCGTCGATCGAAGTCGCGGATCGATCAACGCTGCGGCGCCGTCCGCGGCCAGATTGACACCGACGTAGACAACGGTTGCGAGCATCGCGAACGCCTGGACGACGGGAAGATCCCGGGTGGCGACCGACGACACGACATAGGCGCCGACACCTGGCCACGTGAAGACGGTTTCGACGATCGCGGCGCCACCGAGGACCGCGCCGGCGCCGACTGCCACCGCGTGCAGGTAGGTCGGCATGCTGTGCGGCAGGGCGTGCCGCAGCAGTGCGCGCCGCGTGGTGGCGCCGCGGCTGCGTGCGACGTCGACGACGGAACTGTCCATCACCTCGACCAGGCTCGATCGCAGCAGCCGTGACCACGTGTCGAACAGTCCGAAGGCCAGGCACAGTGCCGGCATCGCGACCATCGACCAGGATCCGTCGAGCACAACCTTGCCGATGCCCATGTCGATGACCACCACCTGGATCAGCACCAGTCCGACGACGAAACCGGGCGTCGACGCCGAGATCAGCGCGATTGCCCGGGCCACGGAATCCGGCCAGCGATCGCGGTACCGGGCCGCCACGAGACCGAGAGCGAGCGAGAGCGCGACGGCCAGGACCAGTGCGGCGGTCGCGAGGCGCAGTGTCGGACCGAGCCTTTCGGCGAACTCGGTGGTGACCGGCCGGCCGGTGACGTACGACAGCCCGAAATCGAGGCGCACGACGCCGGCCAGCCAGTGGAGATACTGCTGCGGCAGTGACAGATCCAGACCCAACTGCTCGCGCATCGCGGACAGCTGTTCGTCGGTGGGCTCCGGGATGCCCTGCGCGCCCAGAGTCAGTCGCGCAGGGTCACCCGGGGCCAGCGGAAGCAGCATCCAGATGAGGAGGCTCGCTCCCCACGCCGCCGCGGCGGCCTGGATCAGTCGTCTGCCGGCCGCTCGGGACGTGGCCTTCACGCCCCGGTGTCGTACCGGATGTGTCGGCGCACGTTGGACACGTCGTACCCGGACCACTCGTCCGACGTCACCACCGTGAAGTACTTGAACGTGCCCGCGACCACGTACGCCTGCTCGGCGACGAGGATCTCCTGCGCGCGCTCGAGCAGTGCGTTTCGCTCGTCCTCGTCGAAAGTGCTGCGCAGCTTCTCGCCGATCGCATCGATCTCGGGGTTGGACAGACCCTGCGCGTTCGACGATCCGCCGGTGGTCCACCGGACCAGGTACGGCTGGATGGGGTCCGCGGTCCCGGACAGCGAACCGCTCAGGGCGATCGACGAATCCCAGCCGGCCGGATTCTCCTTGACCGCAGCGGAATCCTCGGCCACGTCGATCTTCAGCTCGAACCCGGCCTTGGCGACCTGGTCCTGGATGCCGATCGCGACGTCCGTGGTCTCCGGACCCTGTGCCTGCGTGACGAATCGCACGGTGAGTCGCTGCCCGTCCTTGGTGCGGATGCCGTCGGAACCGACGACCCAGCCCGCCTTGTCGAGGGTCGACTTGGCGGCCTCGAGGTCGAACTTCTGATTGTCGAGCGCGTACGGAAGACCCTCGGGGTACAGGCCCTCGGCGGCGTCGAACGAGCCGTTGCCGATGTTGTCGGCCACGCCCTGGTAGTCGATCGCCTGGGTGAAGGCCTTGCGCACGTCGAGATCGGTGAAGACGCCCTCCTTCAGGTTCATCTCGATCAGCAACGACTGCAGCGCCTTCGGCGAATTCTTCACCGCGACACCCGGGCGTCCCTCGAGCGCGAGTCGCGCGCCCGTGGACGGATAGAACGCCATGTCGGCTTCGCCGCTCTCCACGCCGGCGATGCGCGCCTGCTCGTCGGGCACGACATCGACGCTGATTCCGCTCAGCGCGGGGGTGCCCTGCCAGTACGCGTCGTAGCGGACGAGCTCGAGATCCGTGGGCGTCCACTGAGTGATGGCGTACGGCCCGGTGTAGGCACCCGATCCGACGATCTTCGCGGAATCGCCGGCCGCGGCGTCGATCGCCTCGACGTCGTAGATCTGCAGCGAGTTGTCGCGCGCCGCCAGACCCGCCGGAACCATCGCGTTGGGCTTCGGTGTGCGCAGCACCACCCTGTCGCCTTCGACGACGGCCTGGGTGCCCGACTCCAGGTACACCCGTGCGGCCTTGGACTTCTCGATCTGGCGGGTCAGCGCGGCGGCCACCGCCTGCGCGGTGACCGGCTTGCCGTTCTGGAAGGTCTGTCCGTCGCGAAGGGTGATCACCCACGTCAGGTCATCGCGCCGTTCGACGTTCTCGGCGAGCCAGGGCGTGATTTGCCCGTCCTCCTCGACCTGCAGCAGGTTCTCGGCGACACCCCAGTCGAACAACCAGTTGGTCCCGGTCGCGGCCGGATCGAGCCCGGCGATCTTGTACGAGTTGTAGATCGTCAGATGGTCGTCCGAGATGCCGTCGCTGGTGCCCGATGCACCCGACGAGCATCCCGTGACTGCGAGGGCCGCAGCGACGGTGAGGACACCGGCACGCAGCAGTGAACGCCGCCCCTGAAGGGCGGTAGATATCGAACTATTCATTTCCATCCTCGTGGCTGTCTTGGCTCGACGCAGGTGTCCTGGCTCCCGGATCGGCACTCGCCCCCGGCCTTCCAACCCGGTGGGGTCGTGGCCGAGCGTTGGGGGTTCGCTCCTCGGTGACAGTTGCGGGACAGCCCCGGATTCTCACCGGTGTTCCCTGCGTCGAGTGGCACAGTACAAGACGAATCCGGACAACCAGGACCCGACGACACGAGGTTGGGGATCAGGATTCGACGACGACCAGGAGATCTCCACCTTCGACCTGCTGCGGACCGCGCAGGGCGACCCGAGTAACCCGTCCGCTGGTCGGCGCGGTGATCGAGGCTTCCATCTTCATCGCCTCGATCGTCGCGACGGTGTCGCCGGCTTCGACCCTGTCGCCCTCGGACACCGAGATCGACACCGTTCCCGCAAACGGGGCGGCGACATGACCGGGGTTGTTCTTGTCGGCCTTCTCGGCTGCCGGGACCTCGCTCGCGATGGAGCGGTCGCGCACCGACACCGGCCGCAGTTGGCCGTTGAGGATGCACATGACGGTGCGGTAGCCGCGCTCGTCGGACTCGGAGATGGCCTCGAGGCCGATGAGCAGTTCGACACCCTTGCCGATCTGGACGCGGTGTTCCTCGCCGCGGCGCAGGCCGTAGAAGAACTGGTTGGCCGACAGTCGCGAAAGATCGCCGTAGCGCTCGCGGCTCTCCTCGAACTCTCGGGTGGGGCCGGGGAACAGAAGTCGGCTCAGGGTTGCACGACGTTCCGTGGACGCCCCGTCGAGCAGTTTTTCGTCCGCGTCCGAGAGGCCGACTTCGGCGCTAGCGGCGTCTCGACCCTGGAGTGCCTTGCTGCGGAACGGCTCCGGCCAACCGCCGGCCGGGGTACCGAGTTCGCCGCGCAGGAAGCCGATGACGGAGTCGGGGATGTCGAATCGCCCCGGATCCGCGGCGAACTCGTCGACCGACACTCCGGCCCCGACGAGATGCAGTGCGAGGTCGCCGACGACCTTGGACGACGGGGTGACCTTGATGAGTCGGCCCAGGAGACGATCCGCTCCCGCGTAGGCTGCCTCGACCTCCTCGAAGCGGTCACCGAGGCCGAGGGCGATGGCCTGCTGGCGCAGGTTCGACAACTGGCCGCCGGGGATCTCGTGCGAGTAGACGCGTCCGGTCGGGGCCGGGATGCCGGATTCGAACGGGGCGTACACCTTTCGCAGTGCCTCCCAGTACGGTTCGAGGTCGCACACGGCCTGCAGGTCGATGCCGGTGTCGTATTCGCTGTGCGCAGCGGCGGCGACGATGGCCGAGAGCGCGGGCTGACTGGTGGTGCCCGCGAGTGGTGCGGCGGCGCCGTCGACGGCGTCGGCGCCGGCGTGCCAGGCGGCGAGGTAGGTGGCGAGCTGGCCACCGGGGGTGTCGTGGGTGTGCACGTGCACCGGCAGGTCGAAGTTGCTGCGCAGCGCGGACACCAGCTTGGCGGCGGCGGGGGCGCGGAGCAGTCCGGCCATGTCCTTGATCGCGAGGATGTGCGCGCCGGCGTCGACGATCTCCTCGGCCAGGCGCAGGTAGTAGTCGAGGGTGTAGAGGGTTTCGTTCGGGTTCGCGAGGTCGCCGGTGTAGGACAGCGCGACCTCGGCGATGGTGGTGCCGGTCTCGCGGACGGCCTCGATCGCGGGGCGCATCTGGTCGACGTTGTTGAGGGCGTCGAAGATCCGGAAGATATCAACACCAGTTGCCGTGGCTTCATCTATGAACGCGCGGGTCACCTTCTCGGGGTACGGGGTGTAGCCGACGGTGTTGCGGCCGCGCAGCAGCATCTGCAGGTTGATGTTCGGCACGGCCTCACGCAGCGCCGCCAGGCGCTCCCACGGGTCTTCCTTGAGGAAGCGCAGTGCGACATCGTAGGTCGCGCCACCCCACGCCTCGATCGAGAGCAGCTCGGGGGTCATCCGGGCGACATAGGGTGCCACGGTGACGAGTCCGGAGGTTCGGACACGGGTGGCCAGCAGCGACTGGTGGGCGTCGCGGAAGGTGGTGTCGGTGACCGCCAACGCCTTCTGCTCGCGCAGCGCCTTCGCGAACCCGTCCGGTCCCAGTTCGAGGAGGCGGTCGCGCGAGCCCTTGGGCGGCGCCACGGACAGATCGATCTTCGGCAGCTTGTCGTGCGGATAGACCTTCGAGCGACGTTCTCCGTGCGGCTTGTTCACGGTGACATCGGCCAAGTACTCGAGGATGCGGGTACCCCGGTCCGCGGACCGTCGTGCGGTGAGCAGGTCCGGACGTTCTTCGATGAAGGAGGTGGTCACCTCGCCGGCGCGGAAGTCGGGGTCGTCCAGGACCGCTTGCAGGAACGGGATGTTCGTGGAGACGCCACGGATGCGGAACTCGGTCACCGCGCGGCGGGCACGCGCGACGGCGGCCTCGAGGTCGCGGCCACGGCAGGTGAGCTTGACGAGCATCGAGTCGAAATGGGCGCCGACCTCGGCGCCGAGGTTCGCGCCGCCGTCCAAGCGGACGCCCGCGCCGCCCGGGGTGCGGTAGGCGGTGATCCGGCCGGTGTCCGGGCGGAACCCGTTGGCCGGGTCCTCGGTGGTGATCCGGCACTGCAACGCCGCACCACGGATCGTGATCGCATCCTGCGACAGCCCGAGATCGGCCAGCGTCTCGCCGGAGGCGATCCGCAGCTGCGCCTGCACCAGGTCGACATCGGTGATCTCCTCGGTGACGGTGTGCTCCACCTGGATACGCGGGTTCATCTCGATGAACACGTGGTTACCGCGGGTGTCGAGGAGGAACTCGACCGTGCCCGCACACCGGTAGCCGATCTGCTTCGCGAACGCCACCGCGTCCGCGCAGATCCGATCCCGCAGCGCCGGATCGAGATTCGGGGCCGGCGCCAACTCGATCACCTTCTGGTGCCGACGCTGCACCGAGCAGTCCCGCTCGAACAGATGGATCACATTGCCCTCGCCGTCCGCGAGGATCTGCACCTCGATGTGCCGCGGATCGACCACCGCCTGCTCGAGGAACACCGTCGGATCACCGAACGCCGACTCCGCCTCCCGCGACGCCGCCTCGATCGACTCCCGCAACTGGCCGCGCTCGGCGACCCGCCGCATGCCGCGGCCACCACCACCGGCCACGGCCTTGACGAAGATCGGGAACTCCATGTCCTCGGCCGCCGCAAGCAACGCGTCGACGTCCGCGGACGGCTCCGACGACGCCAGCACCGGCAGCCCCGCCGCCTTCGCCGCCGCGATCGCCCGCGCCTTGTTCCCCGTCAACTCCAACACCTCGGCCGACGGGCCGACGAACGTGATGCCCCGCGCCTCGCACGCCGCCGCCAGATCCGGATTCTCCGACAGGAACCCGTACCCGGGGTAGATCGCGTCCGCACCGGCACGCTCGGCCGCCGAGACGATCTCCTCGACCGACAGATACGCGCGCACCGGATGACCGACCTCACCGATCTGGTAGGACTCGTCGGCCTTCAACCGGTGCACCGAGTTGCGGTCTTCGTACGGGAACACCGCAACCGTTCCGGCGCCCAGTTCGTAGGCGGCACGGAAGGCGCGGATCGCGATTTCGCCGCGGTTGGCGACGAGAACTTTGGTGAACATGACTGTGAACCTCACTGTCGGGTGATGCCGATTCGGCTTCGGCGCCAAGGCAACACAGCGACCCGCACCGAGATCTCGGCGCGGGTCGGGGTGATTCAGAAAGGGGAGCGCCCCGGGGTACAGGAGACGGTGATGCCAACGACCGAACCCCGGGGCGCAGTTCGTGGGCTCAGGCCACCACCGAGCGCTGCGGAACGCCGGTGTATTCGCTGAGCGGGCGGATCAGGGCGTTCGACTCACCCTGTTCGATGATGTGCGCCGTCCATCCGGTGATGCGGCTCATCACGAAGATCGGGGTGAAGACCTCGATGTCGAAGCCCATGAGGTAGTACGCAGGGCCGGTGGGGAAGTCGAGATTGGGCTTGATGCCGGTGGCCTCGCCCATGGTGCGCTCGAGGATCTCGTACATCTGGACCCACTTGTCGCCACCGGTCTTCGCGGCGACGTCGAAGAACGCCTTGCGCATCGTGGGGACGCGCGAGTCGCCGTTCTTGTAGACCCGGTGCCCGAAGCCCATCACCTTCTCCTTGCGGGACAGCTTGTCCCGCATCCAAGCCTCGGCACGCTCGGGTTCGCCGATCTCGATCATGTCGTGCATGACGGCCTCGTTGGCGCCACCGTGCAGCGGGCCCTTGAGGGTTCCGATCGCAGCGGTGACGGCGCTGTAGATGTCCGACAGCGTGGAGGTCACCACGCGGGCCGCGAACGTCGAGGCGTTGAAACTGTGCTCCGCGTACAGGATCAGCGACACCTCGAACGCCTTGACGATCTCCGCATCCGGGATCTCGCCGAAGCACATGTTGAGGAAGTTCTCGGCGAACCCGAGGTGGCTGTGCGGTGCGATGGGGTCGAGGCCGTGCCGGCGGCGGTGATCGGCGGCGACGATGGTCGGCAGCACCGCCATCATGCGGAGCGCCTTCTCCCGGTTGGCGGCGGGCGAGTTGTCCGACTCTTGAGGGTCTTCCGCGCCGAGGTAGCTGATCGCGGTGCGCACCACGTCCATCGGGTGGCAGTTGTCGGGCATCTTCGCCACCAGCGACAGCAGCGACCGGTCGGCGCGGCGGCTCGCTCGTTCGCGCTGGCAGAACAGCTCCAGCTGGGCGTCGGTGGGCAGGTCGCCGTTCCACAGGAGGTAGGCGACCTGCTCGAAGCTGCAGTGCTCGGCGAGGTCCTGGACCGCGTAGCCGCGGTAGGTCAGCGAGTTCGTCTCGGGCACCACTTTGGAGATCGCGGTGGTGTCGACGACGACACCTGCGAGCCCTTTGTAGATCGTCGGGACTGCGTTCGTCATTGGTTCCCTCCGAGCGTGAAGTTGAAGATTCCGGAATCGAACTCGTTGTAGCGCTCGTACTCGAGCAGTTCGTACAGCCGCGAGCGGGTCTGCATCTGATCGAGCTGCCCCTCTTGGGTGCCCGTCTCGTGGATCTCGCGCAGCCCGCGCTCGATGGCGCCCATCGCCAAACGCAGGGTGGTGACCGGGTAGATCACCGCGTTGTAACCGATGTCCTCGAGGGTCTGCGCCGGGATGAGCTTGGACTTGCCGAACTCGGTCATGTTCGCCAGCAGCGGGATGTCCACGGCGGCACGGAACTTCGCGAAGTCCTCCTCGGTGTGCAGGGCCTCGGTGAAGATCATGTCGGCGCCGGCGTCCGCGTAGGCCTTGGCCCGCTCGATTGCGGCGTCGATGCCGTCGATCCCGGCGGCGTCGGTGCGGGCGCAGATCACGAAGTTCGGATCCCGCCGTGCGGCGACGGCGGCGCGCAGTCGACGAACCATCTCGTCGGTGGGGACGATGGCCTTGCCGTCGAGGTGCCCGCAGCGCTTGGGGTTGACCTGGTCCTCGAGATGCAGGCCGGCGATGCCGGCGTCCTCGGCGGCGAGGACGGTCCGGGCCGCCGACATCGGTTCACCGAAGCCGGTGTCGGCATCGATGAGCACCGGCAGGTCGGTGACGCCGGCGATCTGCCCGCTGTGCGCGACGACCTCGGTGAGCGTGGTCAGTCCGATGTCGGGCAGCCCGAGTCCGGCGGAGAACGCTCCGCCGGAGACGTAGACGCCCTCGAACCCGATCTCCTGGATCAGCTTGGCGGTCAACGGGTTGATCGCACCGGGCAGGCGCTGGATCTTGCCCGACGACAGGCCCGCGCGCAGCGCCTTGCGCTTGTCGGCGGCCGGGGTGGTGGCGGCGATGAGACCCGACATGTCAGAACAGTCCCTTCGGCGACTTAGGGGCGCGGGCGAGGACGTCGTCCGAGACGGTGAATGTGAGCTGGCCCAGCTCACCGGCCTTCAGCTCCGGGGTGCGCTGCGCGGCGTCGAGGAAGCGGTCCTGCTCGGCCGGGTCGACGACACCTTCGGCGAGGGTGCGGAACTTCGCGATGTACTGGTCGCGGGCGAACGGCCGGGCGCCGAGCGGGTGCGCGTCGGCGATCGCGAGCTCGTCGACGATCACCTCGCCGTTCTTCAACGTGACCTCGGCGCGGGCGCCGAACGCCTTCTCGTCCGGGTCGGTCGAGTGGTAGCGGCGGGTCCACTCCGGATCCTCGGCGGTGGAGATCTTCTTCCACAGCTCGATCGTGTCCGGGCGCTGCGCACGCTCGGGGGCGTAGGAGCGCTCGTGGTGCCACGTGCCGTCCTGCAGCGCGACCGCGAAGATGTACATCACCGAGTGGTCGAGCGTCTCGCGGCTCGCGTACGGATCGAACTTCTGCGGATCGTTCGAGCCGGTGCCGATCACGACGTGGGTGTGGTGGCTGGTGTGCAGCACGATCGACGCGATCTGGTCCAGGTCGCCGATCCGCTCACGCATGCGGCGGGCCAGGTCGATCGGCGCCTGGCTCTGGTACTCCGCGGAGTGCTCCTTGGTGTAGGTGTCGAGGATCGCGCGCTTGGCCTCGCCCGGACCCGGCAGCGGCACAGCGTATTCCGCGTTCGGGCCGCCGAGCAGCCACGCGATGACGCCGTCCTCGCCCTCCCAGATCGGCGACGGTGCGCCCTCGCCCCGCATCGCGCGGTCGACGGCCTCGACGGCCATCTTCCCGGCGAACGCCGGCGCGTACGCCTTCCAGCTCGAGATCTCGCCCTTGCGGGACTGGCGGGTCGCGGTGGTGGTGTGCAGCGCCTGCCCGATCGCCTGGTAGACGGTCTCGGTGTCGAGCCCCAGCAGGGTGCCGATGCCGGCGGCCGCGGACGGGCCGAGGTGCGCGACGTGGTCGATCTTGTGCTCGTGCAGGCAGATTGCGCGCACCAGGTCCACCTGGATCTCGTAGCCGGTGGCCAGACCACGGATCAGGTCCTTGCCGTCGCGGCCGGTGTGCTGCGCGACCGCCAGGATCGACGGGATGTTGTCACCCGGATGCGAGTACTCCGCCGCCAGGAACGTGTCGTGGAAGTCGAGCTCACGCACCGCGACACCGTTGGCCCACGCGGCCCACTCGGGCGAGTAGGTGCCACCGACACCGAAGACCGTCGATCCCGGGTTGTACGGGTGCGACAGAGCCTGGGCGCGCGCGTTCGCCACCGGGCGGCGGGTCACCGACGCCGCCGCGACGGCAGCGTTGTCGATGATCCGGTTGATGATCATCTCCGCGGTGTCGGCGGGCACCTCGACCGGATCGGTAGCGACCTCGGCGATCTTCCACGCCAGGTGCTCGCTCTTGGGGAACTCTTCGGCGGAGCGGCGGGTGCGAACGGAATGCGTCTTCAACTTGGTGTGTCCTTCGATGGAAGCTGCTGGATCTGCTGAATCTGCTGCGCCGCGGGAAATGCGGCGGGCGACGTGTCTGTAGTTGCAGCATATGCACGCTGCGGCAGCCGGAGAAGCGACTGAATATGCGTATTTTCGTGGTGTGAATCTGCCAGATTTGCGAATGGTGCGAATCTCGGTGATCGTGTTTGAGTGGACAGCGGACGGAGGGGGAGTACGAGTCGAAGGGACGCGAAGATGCAGAAGATCTACGGCGGTCCCCGACTGCGGAGATTGCGGGAGGAGCGCGGGCTCACCCAGCTCGAGTTGGCGCGGGTCCTGGACCTGTCGGCGAGCTATGTGAACCAGCTCGAGAACGACCAGCGACCGTTGACGGTTCCGGTCTTGCTCAAGCTCAACGCGACGTTCAATCTCGACGCGCAGTTCTTCGCTGCCGAGGAGGACGCCCGGCTGGCGGCGGACCTGCACGACGTGCTCACGGCGGTCGGAGCGACGTCGCCGAGTCCGGCGGTCGTCGAGGAGTTCGTCGCGCGGATGCCGGAGATCGGCAACGCTCTGGTCAACGTGCACCGCCGGTTGCTCGCCGCGACGGAACAGCTCGAGCAGTACAGCGCGCATCTCGCGGCGCCGGCGGACGCGGGAACCGACTCGGCGGTCCCGATGCCGTTCGAGGAGGTGCGGGACTTCTTCTACGACCGGCACAATCACATCGCGGAACTGGACGATGCCGCCGAGCGACTGTTCGTCGAGAGCGGGCTGCGGATCGGCTCGCTCGACACGCAGTTGACGGCGCTGCTCGAGTCCGAGCACGACATCGTCGTCCGTCTGCGCACCGATCCGCCCGATCGTCCCGGTCCCAAGCGGGTGTACGACGCGACCAACCGCATCCTCACGCTGTCCCGGCACCTGTCGCCAGGACAGCGTGCGTTCCAGATCGCCACGCAGCTGGCATTTCTCACGCAGACTGCGGTGATCGAACAGCAGGTGGAAGCGGCGACGGGCCTCAGCGAGAACGCGCGCGAGCTTGCGAAGATCGGCCTTGCCAACTACTTCGCCGGTGCATTGTTGTTGCCGTACAGCCAGTTTCTCGACGCGGCGGAGCGGTTGCACTACGACATCGAGATGCTCGCCCTGCAGTTCGAGGTGGGGTTCGAGACGGTCTGTCACCGCCTGTCGACGATGCAACGTCCCACCCGCCGGGGAGTGCCCTTCTTCTTCGTCCGGACTGATCGGGCAGGAAACATCTCGAAGCGACAGTCCGCCACCGCATTCCACTTCTCGCGAGTCGGCGGCAGCTGTCCGCTGTGGGTGGTGCACGACGCGTTCAGCACCCCAGGTCGCATCCTCACCCAGGTGTCGCAGATGCCGGACGGGCGCACGTACCTGTGGATCGCGCGCACCACCGACGACGGTGCCCGCCCGTACGGGACACCCGAACGAAGCTTCGCCGTCGGCCTCGGCTGCGACATCACGCACGCCGATCGACTCGTCTACTCGCGCGGGCTGCGGCTCGACGAGCAGATGTCACCGGTCCCGATCGGGGCCGGATGCAAGATCTGCGAACGGACGGACTGCGCGCAGAGGGCGTTTCCCCAGATCGGGCGACCTGTTCGTGTCGATGTCGACTTCAGCAGTCGGCTGCCGTACCCGCCTGCGTCCTGACCAGTACGCGTTCTGCCACGGGGTCTGCCACAGTTGGCGATCCGATCCCTGCGCCGCCGGGAGACACAAAGGACTACTTCTTGTCTCTCTGGCGATCGAGATTGCTCAGCTGAAGGAGGCAAGCGGCAATTAGAAGCATCAACGGCCACGTCAGGTCCCAATCGGCCGGTGCGTCGGAGAAGAGGGTATGGAACGCGACGCCAAGCTGGGCGCACGAGAGCAGACCGAGAATCACGCGAATGGCCATCCGTGACTTGAAAGGGTTGGTCATGCCGCTCCTACCGAGTTGGCCGCCCTCGAACGAGTTGGCCTGGCGACTGCACCTTGTCGCCGTATGTATTGGTCAGAAGGTTGCTGGATCCCACACGTAGAAACCCAGGGGTGGGTTGATGCTGCCCAGGTTCACACTGGCCATAGTGATGTGGTGCTTGTTGCCCCGCGGATCAACCTGATAGGTATCGGTGAAGCCATGATTTGACGCGCAATAGATATCCGTCGTGCCGAACGGGCTGAGAACAACGTTGGTCGTGAGCGAAGCAGGTTCCCACGGTAAGCGGTACATGTTGCTGCAAGGCTGATACGGCCCGAAGTTGCTGCCGAGGTCCTGTGCGCTCGCTGTCGGAGCCAACATGACCCCTATGCCGATAGCCAGCAGACCAGACACAACGAGCTTTGACCGCTTCATTCGGACACCCCCCCGGAACAGTCTCAGTTGGTCCTTCTATAGGAACTGGAGCCGCCGACGTTACGAGTTGGGCAGACCCGCACATTGTTTCGGCCGGTCAACGGTTGTAGAAGTGTGACTTTCAGCGACCAACGGCCGCCCACCCCGGCGAGGGGATGGGCGGCCGTTGCGCCTGTGCGGCGAAGCTGGTGGGTCAGGGCGCGCAGCAGCCACAGGGAAGCAGCCACCGCAGCAGAACACAACGGACATTCGTCCAGGAACTCGGGCCGTACCCAGAGGAAGCCTGGACAGCCAACCACTCGACCCGACGCACAGCGCGACCCCGAACGCCACGAGCTACCAGTGTTCCTTCGGGCGAAACCCCATCCCCATCAATGGACCGTATCCGACGAATCGGGACTATCCGGCAAGGAATCACGGCTCGGCGGCTACTGGGACCCCGGGCGTTACAGTGGACCGAACCGGATGATCGCGCTTTCCCTGCGGAGGCTGCTGTGGATATCGGATTTCTGGGCATGGGCACGATGGGGCGCCCGATGGCGCGCAATCTGGCCCGCGCCGGCTACGACGTGACGGTGTGGAATCGCAGTCCGGGCAAGGCCGCGAGCGTCGTCGACTACGGGGCGTCCGAGGCGCCGAATCTCTCCGATGTGCTGCACAAGTCCGTTGTGTTCAGTTCGCTGGCCGACGATCGGGCCTTTGCGGATTCGGTGCTGTCGATGTCGTCGCTGGAAGCCGCGAAACCCGGCTCGGTGCATGTCAATCTGGCCACCGTCAGCCCCGGGATGTCCGCCGTGGCGGAGGCCAGGTTGAGCGAGAAGGGCATCTTCTATGTGGCCGCGCCGGTGTTCGGCCGCGCCGAGGTGGCGGAGGTGGGGCAACTGACCGTCCTCGCTGCGGGGGACTCGGGCGCGATCGACGAGGTGACGCCCCTCCTCGACGTGATCGGTCGGCGGACCTGGCGTGTCGGAGACGATCCGAAACAGGCGAACGTCGTGAAGATTCTCGGAAACTATCTGATCGCAAACGCGATCCAGGCGATGGCAGAGGCGACCACCGTCGCCGAGAAGACCGGTGGTTCGCCCTCGCTGCTCATGGAGATCATGAACGACAGTCTCTTCCCCGGAGGTGTCTACCAGGGCTACGGCACGATGATCGCCCGGCGGGAATACGAGCCCGCGGGATTTCGGCTCCCGTTGGGGCTCAAGGACGTCCGGCTGGCGCTGGCGCAGGCCCACGAGGTGAACATGGGTCTGCCCTTCGGCAGTGTCCTCGAGGATCTCTTCCTCGACGCACTCGCCCACGGCCAGGCCGACCAGGACTGGTCCGCGATCACCGAGGCCACCCGCCGTCGGGCCGGACTGGGTGAGCAACCCGGCCGGTGACGTCGACTCCGACGTCAGACCAGCAGGACCCCGACGAGGGCGATTGTCGCCACCCAGACCGTCGATGCCGCGGCGAGGATGAAGGGCCTGATGCCGACCTTCTTGATCGTCGCGACACGAACGCCGGCACCCAGAGCGAACATCGCGGCCGTCAACAGGGCCGTCTGCATCCAACTCGCGACCGAAAGCACGCCCGCCGGAACGACTCCCGTTGAACGGATCGCGACGAACACCAGGAACGCGACGACGAAGAACGGCACCAGCGGCGGGCGCTTGGAAGTGGTGCTCTGCTCGACGGTGCGGCGGCGCTGCTTCACGCTCAGGACGGCCATCACCGGGGCGAGCATGAGAACGCGGGCCAGCTTGACGATCGTCGCGACGGTGAGTGCGGTACCACCGATGATTCCGCCGGCGGCGACCACCTGGGCAACCTCGTGGATCGATCCTCCGGCCCACAGCCCCGCTTCGGTTTCGTCGAACCCGAGTGCGTTCGAGATCAGCGGGATGGCCGGGATCATCAAGGTACCGAAGATCACGACCAGCGCCACGGCGGTGAGGACCTCTTCCTCCTCCGCCTCGACGACACCGTCCGCGGCGGCGACCGCGGCGGCGCCGCAGATCGAGAATCCGCAGGCGATGAGGACTCGTTGGGTCCAGGAGAGCCCCAGCAGGCTGCCCACGAACATGGTTCCGACGATACCGAGAACGACGATGGCCACGACCATGGCGATCACGCCCCACCCGAGTCCCAGGATGTCGCTCAGGACGAGTTGCAAACCGAGCAGCGCGATTCCGACGCGGAGGAGCTTCTTGGAGGTGAAGGTGATTCCGGGGCCGAAGCTGGAGGGCAGCACGACCAGGTTGGCGACCAGCGCACCCACCACGATCGCGACCAGGAGCGGGCTCAGTGTCGGGACGAAGTGCCTGATGCCCATCGCGACGGCGGCGACACCGGCCGACAGCGCGACACCCGGCAGGTAGGCGCCGATGCCGTCCAGTCGCGCCGCCGCGGACGGGGGCGTGGGTGCAGCTGTCAGTTCGTCTTGTGCGACGGGTCCGGATTTCACACGACAACGATCCTCGAACGATTGTTTGGTCGGTAGGGGCCGTTTGAGCAATGCCTCATATCGAATTGATATGTCCGTTGTGTCCGCCTTACACTCGGTGCATGTCACCACGGTCGCTCGACTACGCCGCCCTCGAGTTGTTGGTCAATGTCGGCGATTGCGGAAGTCTCAGCGCTGCGAGCCGCCTCGTGGGAATGGCTCAGCCCAACGCGAGTCGCTGCATCAAACAACTGGAGCGCCGGTTCGGGATGACGCTGCTGCGTCGCAGCACCACCGGATCGGTCCTCACGCCGAGTGGAACCGTGGTGGCCTACTGGGCTCGAAAGATCCTGGACGACACCGACAAACTGCTCGAGATCGTCGACGGGCTGCGGGAGGAGCGGGTGCGTGGGCTCCGGGTGAGCGCCAGCATGACGGTCGCGGAGCATCTGATGCCTTTGTGGTTGGGGCGTTTTCGTCAGTCGCACCCGGGATTGACGATCCACCTGGAGGTGCAGAACTCGCTGCGCGTGTTCGAGCAGATCGCCGACGGCTCGTGCGAGCTGGGGTTCGTCGAGTCGCCGACGATTCCGAAGCAGCTCGAGAGCGTTCCCGTGGCACGGGATCGTCTGGTGGTCGTCGTCCATCCCGGCCATCCGTGGGTGACGCGCGCCCGACCGGTCACCGCGTCCGAGCTGGCCATGACACCGTTGGTCGTGCGCGAGCCGGGTTCGGGCACGCGGACGACGCTTGATCTCGCGCTCGAACCCTATCCGCGTTCCGCCCCGCTCCTGGAACTCGGCAGTTCCGGTGCGATCCGGACCAGCGTCCTGGCGGGGGTGGGACCGGCCGTGCTGAGCACGCTCGCCGTTGCGGACAGCGTCGCCTCCGGTGCCCTCGTCGTGGTCGAAGTGGCCGGGCTCGAACTGGAACGGACCCTGCGCGCCGTGTGGAGCGCCCAGGGTCCGCTGCATCCTGCCGCGGACGAGTTGGTCCGGCTGGCACGCGATTTCGGAAGATCCGACTCCTAGATCTCGGCGCGCACCACCTGCGCGGCCTCGACGAGGTTGCGCAGCGACGCCTCGACCTCGACCGGGCCACGGGTCTTGAGACCGCAGTCGGGATTGACCCACAGGCGCTCGGAGGGGACGGCCTTCAGTGCTGCCCGCAGCGACGCGGCGATCTCGTCGACCGACGGCACCCGGGGCGAGTGGATGTCGTAGACGCCGGGGCCGACACCGAGGTCGAAGCCGACGGCATTGAGGTCGTCGAGCACCTCCATGTGCGAGCGCGCAGCCTCGATGGAGGTCACGTCCGCGTCCAGTCCGGCGATGGCTCCGATGACCTCGCCGAACTCCGAGTAGCACAGGTGGGTGTGGATCGACGTCGTGTCCGCGATGCCCGCCGTCGCCAGCCGGAAGGCGCCCACCGCCCAGTCCAGGTAGGCGGCCTGGTCGGCCTTGCGGAGCGGCAGCAACTCGCGCAACGCAGGCTCGTCCACCTGGATCACCTTGGTGCCGGCCGCTTCCAGGTCGAGGGTCTCGTCACGAATCGCGAGGGCGACCTGGTCGGCGGATTCCGCGAGTGGCTGGTCGTCGCGCACGAACGACCATGCCAGGATCGTGACGGGCCCGGTGAGCATGCCCTTGACCGGCTTGTCGGTCAGAGACTGTGCGTACGAGATCCAATCGACCGTCATCGGCGTGCGGCGGCGCACATCGCCGAAGAGGATCGGCGGGCGGACGCAGCGGCTGCCGTACGACTGCACCCAGCCGTTCGCGGTCGCGAAGAACCCGTCGAGCTGCTCCGCGAAGTACTGGACCATGTCGTTGCGTTCCGGCTCGCCGTGTACCAGCACGTCCAGGCCCAACTTCTCCTGCAGTGCAACGACGTCGGCGATCTCGCCACGCATGCGTCGCTCGTACTCGGCCTGATCGATCTCGCCCTTGCGCAGGGCGGCGCGTGCCACGCGGATGGCCGTGGTCTGCGGGTACGAACCGATCGTCGTGGTCGGCAACTGCGGCAGGGACAGTTCGGCCGCCTGTACGACGCGACGGTCCGCCGCCGGGATGCGCTCGCGGTCGGTCGCAGTGAGGGCCGCGAGGCGGCCCCGGATGGCGTCGTCGTGCAGGCGCGGGTCGGCGGCGCGGGTTGCCGCCGCGGCACCGGCCTCGGTGAGTTCGTCGGCGATCGCGTCGCGCCCCGCTCGCAGCGCCGTGGCGAGTGTGGCGACCTCGCGGATCTTCTCGGAACCGAACGCCAGCCACGAGCCCAGCGCGCGGTCGAGTCCGTCCTCGCCCTCGAGCGTGTAGGGAACGTGCAGCAACGAGCACGACGTGGACACGGCCACCGATCCCGTTCGTTCCCTGAGGGTTTCGAGATCATCCAAGGACCCGTCGAGGTCGTTGCGCCAGATGTTCCGGCCGTCGACGACACCCGCGACGATGTGCTTGCGCTCGATTCCCGGTGTCGCGACGACCGAATCGAGCGAGCCCGCGACCAGGTCGACGGCGATGCCCTCGACCCCGGTCTCCACGAGCATCGGCAGTGCCGGGCCGAGATCACCGAAGTACGACGCGACGAGGATCGCGGGGCGATGCGTCAGAGCGGCGAGTCGGTCGTACACCGAGCGGGCGGCGGCCAGTTCGGTGGAGGTGCGGTCGGCGACCAGCGCCGGTTCGTCGATCTGGACCCAGTCGACGCCCTTGTCGGCCAGACGACCCAGCAGGTCCGCGTACAGCGGAACCAGCTCGTCGAGTCGATCCAGCGGGGATCCGTTCTCGAACTTCGACAGCAGCAGGAAGGTCACGGGTCCGATGACGACCGGGCGCGCCGGGACGTCGAGCGCGCGTGCCTCGTCGATCTCGCCGAGCACCTTCGCCGGGTGCAGCGTGAACGCGGTCGCCGAGGTGATCTCGGGGACCAGGTAGTGGTAGTTGGTGTCGAACCACTTCGTCATCTCGAGCGGTGTCACCTGGGCGGTGCCGCGGGCCGCCGCGAAGTACCGATCCAGGTCGTTCTCGATTCCGGCGACCCGCTCGGGCAGCGCGCCGAGCATGACGGCGGTGTCGAGCATCTGGTCGTAGTACGAGAAGGTGTTGACCGGGACCGAGTCGATACCGGCGTCGACCAGTTCGGTCCACGTCTGCCGACGCAGATCCTTCCCGACCGACTCGAGTGCGGCGGCGTCGACGTTCCCGGCCCAATAGGACTCGACGGCCTTCTTCAGTTCGCGACGGGGCCCGATGCGCGGGGAGCCCAACACGGTTGCGGTGAAAGCGGATGTCACGGTGTTCTCCAGTTGCTCACAGCGTGGATGGTCACCGCCGGCAGACGAGAACAGAACGAGCCCCTGGTGTGCGCCCGCCAGCGGGCAGCACGAAATACCGAGCATCGCCCATCTCGCCTTTTCCACGAGGCGGTGGACCGTCGGACACGGCGTGCCCGACACAGTCGGCAGGTCTTCGGACTCGTGGGCGCTCGGGCGGGCTCGCACCCGCCGGAACCTACTGGCCGTCGCTTCCCAGACCTGTCGGTCCAGTGCGTGTGACGGTGGTCGTTCCCACTCACCGCTGCGGGACAGTCCCGGATTTCCACCGGGTTCCCTCTCACACCCGGCGGCCTCACGACCACGGGTGCTTCGACGCCGGGCGGCGGTCTTCGGGGCTCCTCACGACCGCGCCAGGCGAACCAGCTGCACCGTCCAGCATAAGCCCTCGGGAAAGCACAATCGGGCGGGCCCGACCGGGCCCGCCCGATCGAAGACGGAGCGGTTGGTTCGAATGCTGGATCTTACGGATTCGAATCCGAAGTGAGCCAAGCATTTCCGAACAGCATGATGCCGTCCGCGCTCGGCGTGATGCCGTGTGCGGTCTTGCTCCACGGGATGAAGTACTTGCCCGCGCCCATCACCATCATCGGGTTGGTCGCGTTCACGAGGGTCTGGATCTCCTCGAGAACCTTGCTGCGGTCGTCGTCGCTCGACGCGGTCTGCAGCTTGCCGAGCAGGGCATCCATCTCCGGGTTCTGGTACCCGAGGACGTTGGACGTCGACGTGCTGGCGAGGTTGCCGTACATGCGCATGAACGGGGACTCGTCGAGGACGTTGAATCCGGACTCGCCCAGATCGAAATCGTGCTTGACGTACATCATCTTGACCAGATCGTTGATGCCGGTGTTGTAGACGATGTCGACGGTGAAGCCGACCGCCTGCAGCATCGACTGGATCGCCAGCGCCCGACGCTGTGCGCCGGGTTCGTTGAGACCGGCGTAGGTGAGCTTGCCGTCGTAGCCGTCGGCCTTCGCCTCGGCGACCAACTTCTCGGCCTTCGCTGGATCGAACGTCTGTCCCGCCACGTCGCCGTGCCACTGCGACCACGACTGGAACATGTCGGTGCCGGGCATGCCGAATCCGCCCTCACCGCGCTCGTCGAACGTCTCCGGGTTCAGTGCCGCGACGATGGCGTCGCGGACCCGGGGATCGGACGCCGCCCGGCCCTCACGCTGGTTCAGGGCCTGCACGCTGCCCATGCTGACCGTGTAGACGTAGCCGACGTCGCCGGCTTCCAGTGCGTTGTGGACGATGTCGGCGGCACGCAGGTAAGCGGCCTGGATGCCGCCGGTGTGCAGGGCGTCGAGCTTGGCCTGCTCGCCCACGATGGCCGGGAACCGGAGCTTGTCGAGGTGCGGCTTGCCGTTCCAGTAGCCGGGGTTGGCTGCGAGGACGAGTTCGTCCTGCGACGCGAACTTCTCGACGGTGAACGGGCCCGCACCGATCGGGGTGAAGGTGCCCGACGCCGTCGACGACGGGGCCACGATCATGCCCGGGCCGGTGGTGAACAGGATCGGGAACTCGTTCCACGGCTGCTTCAGCGTGAACACGACCGTCGACGGATCCGGCGAGGCGACGTCGGCAACCGACACCGTCCACACCTGGGTGTGGGTGCCCTTCTTCTCGAGGTAGTGGTTGATGCTCCACTGCACCGCCGCGGCGTCCACCGGCGTGCCGTCGCTGAACTTCGCCCCGTCCCGCAGTTTCAGCGTCCAGACGGTGTTGTCCGCGTTCGGGGTCAGTGACTGGGCCAGTTGCGGTTGGTACGCCTTCGAGGCCGTGTCGTAGCGCATCAGCAGGTCGTAGATTGCCGCCATCTCGCTGCCACCGGTCGCACCGCCGTCCTGCCGATCCGCCGGATCGAGGCTGCTCACACCGTTGTACGTCGCATAGGACAGCGTGCCGCCCGAGGTCGGCTCGCCCCCATCGGACTGGTCACCGACCAGACCCGTCGTGACCTCGGAGGCGTCGGTCGCCGAACCCGAGCTTTCCGCACACGCGGCCAGGAGCGTCGTGACGGTGGCCAGCGCGGTCAACACGGTGCCGGCCCGCACCAGGGACGATCGCTTCATTCGAACCTTCTTCCGTTCAGAGACAGTCGAATCCGGAGTGAGAACTAGGGCGCCATCGCCCGCCCGTCGCGGAATCCCGACGGATCGTGGCGGCCGGCGACGCCGTGCTCGAACATTCCCCAACCCTCGTCGCCGCCACACGTCGCGCGGGCGATGTGTTCGACGGTCCCGTGCGGAATCCTCGGGGCGAGAGCGGGATCGGTGAGGTCGTAGAGGCTCGACGCGCTCCAGCCTCGGCCTCGCCACTGCCCGTGGTTCCATTCCGGGTCGCTGCCGTAGCCGGATCCGATCTGCAGTACGACGAAGCCGCGTGGCTCGATGTCGACCACCAGCGGCTCGCCTGCCGGCGTCGTGAGGTGGATTCGCACCGACTCCGGGGTGCGGGTTCCGCTGCGGTAGGCGATCTCGAATCGCGGCCAGCCGAGCTGTTCGACGCGGCCGTCGGCGAAGGTTCGTGTGGCGTGGTTGAGGGTGCGATGCCCGTCCGGGCCCTCCTGCGCGATGATCATCAGGGCGTAGTCGTCGAAGCGCAGCGGCACGTACGCCCACCAGAATCCGCCGACGGGTTCGTCGGCCATCCGGCCGAGGGGTTCGCGCTCACCGACGGGCCGGATGCCCCACGACCGGTCGCGGCTGCCCGTCCAGACGGCGGGGTCCACGACGACATCCGTGCCGTCCACGGACAGGGTGCCGGACCAGCTGCCGACCTGGGCGAACCGAGTGGCGTCGAGTGAGGGGCGCGGGCCGGCCATGAGCACGTGATGTTCCTCGAGCACGGCCGGGAACGAGCCTTCCCACACCAGGTCTGCCGACAGGTCGGGGTGGTCGCAGATCACCCGGATCGTCTGCAGCGGTTTGATCACCTCGATGCGGTACCCGCCGACCTGCGGCTCGATCGACCGGGCGTCGATCGCGTCGGAGAATCGGACCGAGCGCTGCGTGTCGCCACGACGGACACTGACGAATGCGTCGCGGACACCGAGGTTCGGGTACACGCCGAAGCCGCTGACGACGAAGATGTCGCCGGTGCGGTCGTGGCCGTTGAAGTAGTAGCGGTCGTAGAAGTTTCGGTCGCTGGTATCGACCCGTGCCATCGACAGGGGAGACTGATGAATCGGGTATTCGTCGAGCGGATCGGGGTTCACTTGGCCTCCCAGTCGTAGTTGCCGTCGAGCAGACGGCTGAGCATCCGGTGGTGCAGTACGTACTCGTCGGGGTTCTGTGGTGCAGGGGTGTCTCCGAAGTGGACGGATCGCTGCTTGATGCGGGCGAAGATGATCCCGTTCCGGAGGGCGGCGTAGACGAGGTAGAAGTCGAGGTCCCGCAGATCGACGCCGGAGGCCGCTTCGTACAGATCGACGACGTCCGACCGGCGTGCGAAGCCGGGTAAGCCGGGACGATCGAACTGCTCTGCCATGTCCTGGAACATGCGGTGGAAGAAGACGAACCACGCGACATCCAGTTCCCGCGGCGCGAACGTCGCCATCTCCCAGTCGAGTACGGCCGCCGGCTCGTAGTCGCGGTAGATGATGTTTCCGATTCGCGAGTCGCCCCAGCACAGCACGGGTGTGGAGGGGGACTTCGGCCAGTTGTCCGCGAGCCACTCGAAGCCTCGATCGAGCAGCGGGATCCGGAGGCCGCCCTCGTTGCGCGTCCACTCGTAGTACGCGCGCTCGGATTCGACATGCCGCCGCAGTGAATCGTTCGCCGATCCCGGTGCAGGCTCGGGAAGCAGCACGGCGGGAACGGGGACCGAGTGGATCTCAGCCAGGGCCTCGACAGATTTGCGCTGCAGTAGATTTCGCTGTGCATTGGTCGCGTCCAGCAGCCAGCCGCCGAAGACATACGGGGGGTTGTCGGGCGGAACGAGGCCGTCGACGCGGTCCATGACGACGAACGGTCGACCGAGGACCTCGGGAGAAGATTCGATCCACCGGACACGGGGGACCGGCACCGTGCTGTGAGCCGCGACCGTACGCATTACCGCGGCCTGACGTTCGAGGTCGTATCCCGGGAAGACGGGGAGGGCAGTGGCCTCGGGGACGAGCCGGGCGACCAGGTCGGCCCGCTGCGGCACTCCGTCCTCGTCCCAGTCGACGGCGAAGAGCACCGAGATGCTCGACATCCCGGACTCGGACGGCTTGCGCAGGTGGGACACCCGGGCGGTCGGCGTCCCGAGCCGGATCCGGATCCACCGCTCGAGATTGCGCTGGAGGGCGGCGACGTCGGTCGCGGTCGTCGTGACCTCGGTGTTCACTCCCCGCGGCACTGTCGAACGAGTAGTCATCGGCTTCCTTTCAGTGCGCCACCGGACAGGTTCCGTAGTCGACGGGCAGTGCCTTGATGCTGTTGAGCCAGGCCGAGCGCATCCGGACGGGTGGCCCGAGGATCGTGATGTCGGGCAGGTGATCGGCGATGGCGTCGAACATCAATTCGATCTGGAGGCGCGCGAGGTTGGCGCCGAGGCAGTAGTGCACGCCGGTTCCGCCGAATGCCAGGTGCGGGTTGGGGGATCGGGTGATGTCGAACCGGTGCGGGTCGGTGAAGACGTTCTCGTCGTAGTTCGCCGATGCGTAGAGCATCACGACGCGATCGCCCGTGCGGATCGCCTGGCCGCCGAGTTCGGTGTCGCAGAGCGCGGTCCGCTGGAATGACATGACCGGGCTTGCCCAGCGGATGATCTCGTCGACCGCCGTCGTGGGTCGTTCGCGCTTGTACAGGGTCCACTGGTCGGGGTTGTCGTGGAACGCGATCAGGCCGTGGGTGATGGAGTTCCGGGTGGTCTCGCTGCCCGCCACGACCAGCAGGATCACGAAGTACGCGAATTCCTCGGGGGTGAGTGCGCCGTCCTCCATCTGTGCCTGAACGAGTTTGGTGACGATGTCGTCGGCCGGACGTGCGCGACGTTCGGTGGCCATGGCGTACGCGTACGCCATGATCTCCCCGATCGCGACGAGCGGATCGTCGCCGGCGTCGAGTTCGTCGCCGCTGGTCATCCGGTTGGACCAGTCGAAGAGTTTGAGCCGATCCTCCTGCGGGACACCGAGAAGATCGGCGATCGCCTGCAGGGGCAGCTCGCACGCGGCCTGTTCGACGAAGTTTCCGTGGCCCAGGGAGGCCGCGGTCTGGGCGATTTCTCGGGCGCGCGCAGCCAGTGCCGAGCGCAGTCCGCCTATCGCTCGCGGGGTGAATCCGCGTGTGACGATGCGTCGAAGGACGGTGTGTTCGGGTTCGTCCTTGTTGAGCATGATCGCTCGTTGGACCTCGATCTGCTCGCGGGGTGCATCGTCCGCGTGGCGGACCATGGCGGTGTTCTGCCACGAGGAGAAGACATCGTTGCGACGGGAGACTTCCTGCACCAGTTCGTGCGTCGAGAAGACCCAGAATCCGTCGTCGTCGTAGCCGGCGGCGCCCCGGCGCTGCGGGTTCCACCAGATCGGCGCCGAGCGGCGCAATTCGGCGAACAGATCGTGCGGGATTCCGCTCTCGAACGTCGAAGCATCGGTGAAGTCGATTCCCTCGGGTAGCTCCACGTTGGGTCCTCCGTCTTTCCGAACGGCTGTTTGTTGGATCTGGGCAGTGTGAAGCACGGGTATCGGCCCGCTGACCAGGGCTTTGACCCGATGAAGCGCTTTGTTAACGAGATTCATTAACAGTGATGCGGAACACATTAACCATGTTTGTTAGGCTGTCAAGCTATGGCGGCGGACATTCCCGCGAGAGAGCGATTGTTGCGGGCGGGGGAGCATCTGTTTGCCCGCGAAGGAATCGCGAGGGTGCGGCTCCGCGATCTCAACGCGATGGCGGATGTCCGCAACGATTCGGCTGTCCACTACTACTTCGGTTCGCGTGAGGGCCTTCTCGAGGCGATCGTCGTGCGCCACATGACGGACGTCAGCACGCGCATGGATGTTCTCGTGGAGCGGCTGTGCGTGGGACGGGAGCCGTCGCGGGAAGCCCTGCGCGATGCGATCGCCGCGATGACGATTCCCTTGGCGGAGAAGCTGCTCGACGAACGGGGACGGGACTTCGTGCAGATCATGGCCGAGGTGTACGACCGGCGGGGCGGTCTCGCGGACGCCCAGTACGCTCCCGCGAGCGCGGTGGCGAGGGACCTGGTCCGCCGGTGCATGGTCGACATGAGCGAGGCGCTGCGCGAGGAGCGGATCGTGCTGACGACCAACTTCATCGTCTCCGCGATGGCGGCGCGGGCCCGTGCGCACGACAGCGGACGCGAATTACCGCTCGATCACGACACTTTCGTCATCAACCTGATCGAGATGGGCACCTGGGGCATCGTGGCCGAGCTACCGGACCGGCCCCTGAGCTCGTTCTAGAGCCAACCGTTCGAGTCTGCGATCCGCACGGCCTCGGCGCGGTTTCCCGCGCCGGTCTTGCCGATTGCCGCGGACAGGTGGTTGCGGACGGTGCCTGCCGACAGGAACAGCGTGCCGGCGATCGACGCGACGGACGCGCCGTCCCGCGCCGCCCGCAGCACGTCGGTCTCGCGTTCGGTCAGCGGCGATTCGCCGCTGACGAGGCTGTCGGCGGCCAGCGCCGGGTCGACCACTCGTAGTCCCGCGTGCACGCGCCGGACCGCGTCGGCCAGTTGCTTTGCCGGAGTGTCCTTGACGACGAATCCGGCTGCGCCGGCCTGCAGGGCGCGCCTCAGATACCCGGGCCGACCGAACGTCGTCACGATGAGTACCCGCGTGTCGGGCATCGCCTGCCGCAGCGCGGCGGTCGCCGAGATACCGTCCAGGCCGGGCATTTCCACATCCAACAGGGCCACATCGGGGAGGTGCCGGGCGGCCGCCGCTACCACCTCGTCACCGCGACCCACCTCGGCCACCACGTCGAGATCGGGTTCGAGGTCGAGCAGTGCCGCGAGTGCCCCGCGCACCAGCGCCTGATCGTCAGCCAGCAGCAGTCGAATCGTCACTTCGCCTCCTCGGCAACGACTTGGACGGAGAAGCCGCGGGGTCGCGGATGCGTGACGATGACCCGAGCGCCCGCGGCGGCCGCGCGCTCGCGGAGCCCGGTGAGTCCGTTGCCCGCGAGCAGTCCGTCGGTGCCGACGCCGTCGTCGACGACGGACACGTGACGCTCGTCGATCGTCACGGTGCAGCGGCCGGCGTCGCTGTGCCGCACCACGTTGGTCACGGCCTCGCGCACCACCCAGGCGAACAGCTCGCGCAACCGGGTGGGGACGGCGTCCGTGCTGTTCGGCAGGTCGGCCGCGATCCCGGCGGCGCGCAATGCCTCACGGGCGCGCGCGATCTCGACCGGAAGCGAGACCCCGCGAAATCCTTCGACGGCCGAGCGGACGTCGGAGAGTGCGTCTCGCGACAGCCGCTCGAGGTCGTCGAGTTCGGAGCGCGCCCTTTCGATGTCGACGTCGAGCAGGCGGTTCGCGAGCTGCGCCTTCACGGTGATGACGGTGAGCGAGTGGCCCAGGATGTCGTGAAGGTCCCGGGCCATGCGGGCGCGTTCCTCCTGCACTGCGCGCAGCTCGTCCTCGTCGCGGCGGTTCAACAGGTCGATGTTGCGATTCATCAGGGCGGTGACGCCGGCCATCGCCATCGCGGCCGCACAGATTGCGAGCGGCAGACTCGACACGTTCCAGCCGGCGCGTGTCGCCAGCAGTTCGACCACCCCGGCGACAGCGAGGGCCACCGCGCCGCCGGCGATCATGGGCAGGGACATCACCGCGGTCACCGCGATGAACACCGTGGATGCCAGTCCGGCTTCGCCGAGAGTGATCGTCATGATCACCGCGAGACCGATGAGTATCACGACGTCGACGATCGCCCGTCGGAGCGGGGGCCGCAGTTCGCGCCGTATCCGGCCCTGCCGGGCGGCGGAGAAGACCCGCAGGAAGTACACCGCGAAGATCAGGGTGGCGGTTGTCCCGATCCAACCGTTCACCTGGTCGCGCCGGTCCCATCCGGCCGCCAGAGGTTCGGCCAGGAACACCAGCCACACGGCGGCGAAGACGATGCCGAAACGGCCCCACCGCTGTGCGGTGTCGGGGCGTTCGGTGCTGGTCACGTCGGACACGCTATACGCGGGCGGTGTCGCGCTGGAACCGCCACACGGCGCCGCCGACGAAGATCGCCAGCCACACGATGACGTTGACGATCCATGTCCACTGGACGGCGTCGCCGGTGAGCGGGGCGTGCACGAGATTCCCGATGCCGTACATCGGCGTGAAGCGTGCGATGGCGGCCCACACCGAGCCGTCCTGCAACGGCATGAACAGGCCGCCGCCGAACGCCAACAGGGCCAGACCGGGTCCGAGGATCTGCATGACGTTCTCGCTCGGCAGCAGGTAACCCATGAAGAGGCCGAAGGCCGCGAAGATCGACGACCCGAGCCATGCGACGACGGCCGTGGTCAGCCACAGCGAGGCGTCCATGTGCGCGGACGTCACCGCGCCGACGACGTACACGACCACCAGCGCGACCAGGCCGAGGGTCATCGCGACCACGAGCTTCACGGCGACGTATGCGACCGGCGAGAGGGGCGTGAGCCGCAACTGGCGGCTCCAGCCCGAGGCCCGTTCCACCGACACCATCGCCCCGCCGCTCGTGGTGGCGATCATCGCGCCGTACAGCGCCATGCTGATCATGATGTAGGCGGTGACGTTGCCGCGGCCCGCGCTCTCGTCCGTGTAGCCCTGACTCAGACCGAAGATCAGGAAGAACACGACCGGCATCACGAGCGTGAAGATGGCGGTGCGACGGTTCCGGAACAGGCGACGCAACTCGAGTCGCAGCAGCGTGGCGTTGAACCCGCCCCAGCGGACGGTCTGGCGTTCGGGAGCGCGAGTGGTCATCGGGTCTGTCCTTCGGGGTGGTCGGTGGTGAGGGCGATGAAGGCGTCTTCCAGCCCGCGCGAGACGATCTCGAGATCGCGCGCGGCGGTGCAGGTGAGCAGGTGGCGGGCGACGGCGTCGGTGTCCGACGAGTGCACGACCAGGGTCTCGCCGCGCAGTTCGACGGCGTCGGCGGCCGGAATGGACTGCAACAGTTCGGCGTCCGCGCCGGGCACCGTTGCACGCAGGACTCGTCCGGTGGCCATCGCCTTGACCTCGGCGGCGGTTCCGTCGGCGACGATCTGTCCCCGGCGCACCAGCACGATGCGGTCGGCGTAGGCGTCGGCTTCCTCGAGGTAGTGCGTCGCGAACACGACGGTGCGGCCCGCGTCGGCGTCGGTGCGGATCGCCGACCAGAACTCGCGCCGCCCCTCCACGTCCATCCCGGCGGTCGGCTCGTCGAGCAGGAGCAGCGCGGGATCGGGCAGCAGCGCCATCGCGAACCGCAGTCGTTGCTGCTGGCCGCCCGAGCACTTGCGGACCGGGCGGCTCGCGATGTCGAGGATGCCGGCGCGGCGCAGCACCTCGTCGACCGGACGCGAGAACGGGTACAGGCTGGCGGTGAGCTGGATGGTCTCGCCCACCGTCAGTTCCGGCAGCAGCCCGCCCGTCTGCATCACCGCGGACACCAACCCTCGGGAGATCGCGTCGCGCGGCGTCGTCCCGAACACCTCGACGGTGCCCGAACTCGGCTGAGCGAGTCCGAGAATCATGTCCACCGTGGTGGTCTTGCCGGCGCCGTTGGGGCCCAGGAAGGCCACCACCTCGCCGGGGTGGACCGTCAGATCCAGGCCGCGAACGGCATGCACCTGACCGAAACTCTTGTGGACGCCGGCCAGGCGCACCGCGGGGCTGCCGTGCGGGTCGGGGTGCGTCGAGGAAACGCGCTGAGCTGTGGTCATGCCTCGAATCTGCCCGCTCGCGGGCCCGCGTGCCTCACCCGTACGTCACGACCTGGCCATGACATTTGTCAGGAGCGGCGTCGGAGCGATCGGTGTGATCGTCGTCTCGATTCCGGGGGTGCTCGTGCCAGTGGGGAAGAGACCCGTTACCCTGGACCGCGTGTCAGCGACCTATTTCTGGTTTAGCAGGCCGGCCCTGGGTGGGTCGGTCGGCGTAACCACGCGCTGACAATCTTCCACCCGAGAGCCGGATGACAGACCGGCTCGCTGGGATTCTTCAGTCTTCGAGGGTCGGCCTGAGAACAGGAAACCGAACCCCCATGACCGTTATCGCAAACGACCAGCGCCTCGACGATCAGCGCACTGTCAGCATCAGTCCGCTGGTGGCACCGTCCGTCGTGCGCGCCGAGCACACCCCCGACGAGGTGGCTGCCGCCACCGTGCGCTCGGGTCGCGCCGACACCGTCAACATCCTCAACGGCGACGACGACCGCCTGGTCGTCGTGGTCGGACCGTGCTCGGTGCACGATCCCGAGGCCGCGATGGACTACGCCCACCGCCTGGCTGCGAAGGCCGACGAACTGCGCGACAACCTGCAGATCGTCATGCGCGTCTACTTCGAGAAGCCGCGCACCACGCTGGGCTGGAAGGGTCTGCTCAACGATCCGCACCTGGACGGCACGTACGACATCAACACCGGCCTGCGGATGGGCCGCAAGCTGCTGCTCGACATCTCCCGCCTGGGCCTGCCGGTGGGCTGCGAGTTCCTCGATCCGATCATCCCGCAGTACATCGCCGACCTGGTCACCTACGGCGCCATCGGTGCCCGCACCGCCGCCAGCCAGGTGCACCGCCAGCTGTGCAGCGCGCTGTCCATGCCGGTCGGCATCAAGAACTCCACCGAGGGCGACATCCAGGTGGCCGTCGACGGCACCCGCGCGGCGGCCGCGAGCCACGTGTTCCCCGGCACCGACCTCGAGGGCCAGGCGGCGCTGATCCACACGGTCGGCAACCCGGACTGCCACGTCATCCTGCGCGGCGGCACCGACGGGCCGAACTACGACGCCGAGACCGTCGCCGACACCATGGCGCGGCTGCACAAGTCCGGGCTGCCCGAGCGCGTCGTGATCGACGCCAGCCACGGCAACAGCCGCAAGGACCACAACAAGCAGGTCGACGTCGCCGCCGACATCGCCGAGCGCATCGCGGCCGGTGACAAGAACGTCGTCGGCATCATGCTCGAGAGCTTCATCGAGGCCGGACGTCAGGACCTGACGCTGGGTCACGCCGACGAGCTCACCTACGGCCAGTCGATCACCGACGCGTGCATCGACTGGAACACCACCGCGGCGACGCTGGATCGTCTCGCCGCAGCCGTCGCCACCCGACGCGCAGGCGCGTGATTCGCGGGGTACGCCCCCGCTTGTGACGCTGACCGCTCTTTCGCGCTGCTCCGCGGCAAACGCCGCGGAGCAGCGCTGTGTCGGCGGTAGGGTCGCGAAGGGGGCCCGTCGGCGAAAGGGACACACGGTGGCAGACACGATGCGCGCGGCACGATTCCATGCGGATACGAAAACCAATGTGGTGGAGGATGTTCCGATCCCCGAGCCCGGACCGGGCGAGGTGCTGGTCAAGGTCGCGTACTGCGGGATCTGCCACTCCGACCTGAGCCTGCTCGACGGCACCTTCCCGGCAATGCTGCCAGTCGTGACGCAGGGCCACGAGTCGTCCGGCACCATCGCGAAGCTCGGCCCGGGTGTCGGCGGCTGGCAGGTGGGCGATCGGGTGATCCCCTCCGCCGGGCGACCGGACATGAAGTGCCGCAATTGTCGTCGCGGTGACTTCGTGAACTGCCTGAACATCCAGCTGATGGCGTTCGCCTACGACGGTGCGTGGGCCGAGTACACCGTCGCGCAGGCCGGTGGTCTCACGAAGGTGCCCGACAACGTCCCGCTCGACCAGGCAGCGCTGCTCGCGGACGCGGTGTCCACCCCCTTCGGTGCAGTGGTGAGCACCGGAAAGGTACAGGTGGGCGAGTCCGTCGGTGTGTGGGGAGTCGGCGGAATCGGCACCCACATCGTCCAATTGGCGCGCGTCGTCGGCGCGTCCCCGATCCTCGCGTTCGACATCAATCCGGTGGTGCGTGAGCGTGCGCTCGAACTCGGCGCGGACTACGCGTTCGACTCGCGCGACGAGAACCTGCAGGAGAAGGTGACCGAAGCGCTCGGCGGTCGCCGTCTCGACGTCGCGTTCGACGCCGCCGGGCTGAAGGTGACGTCCGAGCAGGCACTGAGCTGCCTCGACGTCGGTGGCCGACTGATCGTCGTCGGGATGAGCGGCCAGGACGTCTCGGTCGGCACCACGACCTCGCTGGTGCTGTCGAAGAAGCACGTGATGGGCCATCTCGGCTACAAGAACGCGGACATCGAGATCCTCGCCGACCTCGTCTCGCGCGGCCGGCTGGACCTGTCCCGCTCGGTCAGCGAGATCATCCCGCTCGAGGACGTCGCCAGGGGTATCGAGAAGCTGCACAACCACGAAGGCGATCCGATTCGCATCCTCGTGCAGCCCTGATCCGCGACGCTGCTGCCGGGACCTGTCGGTGCCCGGCAGTAGCGTCGGCGCATGGGATACGAAATTCAAGTCACCGTCGATTCGAAGGACCCGCACCTGCAGGCCAAGTGGTGGGCGAACACGCTCGGCTGGCAGGTCGAACCCAGCGACGAGGAGTTCATCCGCCGCATGGTCGCGGCCGGACATGCGCAGGAATCGGACACGACCGTGTTCGAAGGCGTTCTCGTCTGGAGGGAGGGGGCGGCCATCCGGGACCCCGAGCAGCCGCAGCGACCACGGGTGCTGTTCCAGCTCGTGCCCGAGGGCAAGTCGGCCAAGAACCGACTGCACTTCGATATCCGGGTGGGGGATCGGCGCGAGGACGTTGCCGCCGAACTCGTCGCCGCCGGGGCGTCGATCCTCCACCGCGGGCAGGCGGGACCGAGCATCTGGATCACGATGAGCGATCCGGAGGGCAACGAATTCTGCGTCAGCTGACCGGCGTCAGCCCACGGCGCGACCGGCGAACGAGAGCCCTACGCGCAGTGCGCCCGCGGCCTCGAGCAGCGCATCGACGCCGGCGTGGCCGTAACCGGTGAGGTTGACGAAGGCGTGGACGAGTCCGCGGTGCACCCGCAGGGTGGTCGGTACGCCGGCGGCGCGCAGTCGCTCGGCGTACTCGACGCCCTCGTCGCGCAGCACATCGAACCCCGCGAGCGCGATGTAGGCGGGCGGCAAGCCGCTGAGATCCTCGGCGAGAACCGGTGATGCCCGCGGATCGGTGCGATCACTCTCGGACGGTACGTAGTGCCGTGTGTACCAGTCCATCTGGGCCTCGGTGAGAAAGAAGCCGTCGCTGAACAGTTGGTACGACCGGCGTTTGGTGGTCATGTCCAGCCACGGGAAGAACAGCACCTGGAAGGCCGGGCGCACGGCGTCGTCCCGCGTGAGCTGGCAGACCACCGCCGCGAGATTGCCGCCCGCGCTGTCGCCGGCGACTGCGACCCGGTTCGGGTCGATGCCGAGTGCGGCCGCGTTGTCGACCGCGAACCGGAACGCGGCGACCGCGTCGTCCACGGCCGCCGGGAAGACGTGCTCCGGGGCGAGTCGGTAGTCGACCGCGAGCACAGCGACTTCCGCGTGCTGGGCGAGGAAGCGGCACAGGCAGTCATGGCTGTCGAGGCTGCCGAGCACGAACCCGCCGCCGTGGAAGTAGACGACCAGCGGCGCGTCGGACGCCAGCCCCTCCGGTCGAAAGAGGCGGGCCGGGACCGGACCCGCCGGACCCGGAATAAAGAGCGTCTCGACCGACCCCATCGGGATGGGGCGACCGCTGACGAGTCGCGACTCCATGTCGATCTGCGCGCGGGACTGCTCGAGCGGAAGCTGCTCGAAGTCGGAATCCGGCAGCAGCGCAAGCATCCTGAGCATCACCTGGATCTCGGCGTCCAACACCTGACCGTCGCTGCGAATCGGTCTGCCCGCAAGGATGCGTAGGAGGGGCGCGGGAAGCGATCCGACCACGGTGGCGGCGGTTCGCACGACCGACTCCACAGCCGCGTCCAGTCCTGTATTCCCCATCGGAGTCCGTCCTCTCACCGTCGAGCCTGGCGACTCAGTGTGTCAACCGACCGACTCGGAAACAAGGGTGAAACTGCCGGTCCGTGCACATTCACCGGGCACAACCCTTCTTTACCGGTGATCCGGGAACTACGCTGCCGACAAACTCGTCCACTCGGGGAATGTTCGGGAAAGGTTGCGATGCCCTACGTCTCGGCTGAACAACGGCGCAGAGATCTCATCGACGCAGCAATCAGAGTGACCGCCGATGTCGGGCTGGCCGCGGCCAGCACCCGCGCGATCTGCGCGGAGGCGGGCGTCCAGCAGAGCGTGTTCCACTACTGCTTCAGTTCCAAGGAGGAATTACTCCGGGAACTCACCCGCGAGGTGGTCGCAGAGATCGTCGGGACCGCGGTGGAGAACCTGACGCCGGGGGTGGACGTCGAGGAATCACTCCTCCAGGGACTGACGGGTCTGTGGGAGACCGTCACGGCCCAGCCCGAGAAGCAGTTGGTGTTCTACGAACTCACGGTCGGGGCCCTGCGGGCACCCGACCGCAGCGACATCGCGCAATGGCAGTACCGCGAGTACTACGCCTCGACGGGCACGTTCCTCACCCGGCTCGCCGAGACGGCCGGAATCGAATGGACTGCCCCGATTCCGGTACTCAGCCGCATGGTCACCACCGCGATCGACGGCCTGATCCTCGGCTGGCTGGCCGACGGTCGGGCGGACGAGGTGGAGGCGTCGCTCGCGCCCTTCGCGAAGATGTTCGCCGGTATGGCCATCGTCGTGCCCGCGGCAGTCGCCTAGCGACGGGTGCTCCCGCCGGATCCGGCGATGGCCGATGAGTTTTCCGGCAGCCGGAGGTCGGTACCTATGGCGCGGGAGATTCCCGGGCCGTAGGACGGTAGGAGCACGCCGGCATGTCGATCAGCGCGAGTCGCACGGAAGTCGGGCGCAGTGGTCCCGCGGCGTCGGGTCGGCCACGCCACGGGAATTGTTCACTGCCCTCGGGGCGGTCGTCGGCACGGGCCGACAGGGGGACGACGCCGTGCCGGACCGGCGATCTCGATCTCTGGTTCTCCCTGGTGCCCGCCGACCTCGACCGCGCCAAGCAACTGTGCGGAGGGTGCGCGATCCGCGTGCGGTGTCTGAGCGAGGCGCTGGATCGGGCCGAGCCGTGGGGTGTGTGGGGCGGCGAAATCCTGCACCGGGGTGTCGTCGTCGCCCGCAAGCGCGCGCGAGGACGTCCGCGGACGACCGCGGCGGTCTGCGGGGCGTCCTAGCGGTACGCGCCCGGGGTGGCGCCGGTCCAGCGTTTGAACGCGCGACGGAACGCGCTCGGTTCGGAGAAACCCAACCGGGCCGACAGTTCGTCGACCGGCTCGCCCCGACGCAGTGCGGCGATCGCCGCGTCGCGCAGCACCTCCTCGCGCAAATGGTTGAGCGACGTCCCCTCCTGCCGCAGCAGTCGGCGCAGGTGCGGCACGCTGATCGACAACATCTCCGCGATCTCGTCCGCCGTGCTGGTCCGCCCCCGGACTCCCATCTCCAGTACGCGGCGTACCTGGGCCGTCGCGGTGCTGTCGTAGTCACGTTCGGAGAGAAGAAGATTCGGGGACTCCCGCAGGTACTCGGCGAGGGTCCGCTCGTCCTGGATGATCGGTGCGCGCAGGATCGCGTTGTCGAACTCGAGCGACGCCACCTGCGCGCCGAACGTCACCGGAACGCCGAAGATCGAGTCGTAGTGCTTCGCGAATCGGGGTTCCGGTTCCGGGTAGGGAATCAGCACCGAGCGCAGCTTCACCCGTCGGCCCACCAGCCACGCGGCGAACCGATGCAGCAGGATCAACTCGAAGTCGGTGACGAGGCGGAACGCCTCGTCGACGAACTCGGGCGCGTACTCGTCGTCGCGCACGTCCACCCGGACCTCGAGGCGCGTCGAGTCCGGGCCGTGGATCAGGGTGAGTGGCGGGACCGACAGCGCCCGAGTCACGTCCGCCATCCGCTCGAGCGCGCTGCCGAGATCGGGACGGTGGATGAGCGTCAAGCAGATCAGCCGGAATGTTCCACGTGGTACGGGTGCCGCACCGATCCCGAACAGTTCGTCGTCGGTGAGCTGCCACGCCGCCTGGGTGAAGGCGGTGACCTGTTCCGGGGTCAGCCGGGCTCGGGGATTGTCGAGGGTGGCGACGTCGATGCCCGAGGCTTCGAGGATTGTCGACAGGTCGGCGCCGGCCGCCTCGGCCAGGTGGAAGGCGCGACGAAGGAAGTCCGACGGAACCGTCGCCAGGCTCACCCGGACACCTCCAGCCGGCGGAGCCGCTCCGCCGCCTCCGTCAAAACCTCGTCGCGCTTGCAGAATGCGAAGCGCACCAGATGATTCCACTGGTCTGGGTGGTCGGTGAACACGCTGACCGGGACCGCGGCCACCCCGATGCGCCCGGGCAGGGTCCGGCAGAACTCGACACCGTCCCGGGTGCCGAGCGCGGTGATGTCGGCGCACAGGAAGTACGTGCCGCCACCGGAGTGCACGCCGAAGCCGGCGTCGCGCAGGGCGCCCGCCAGCAGGTCGCGCTTGCGCTGCAACCCGTTACGCATCTCGACCACCCAGGCCTGCTCGTGCTCGAGCGCGTGCGCGACCGCCGGTTGGAACGGCCCGCCCGCCACGAACGACATGAACTGCTTGGCCGCACGGACCGCATCGACCAGATCGGCCGGGCCGCAGGCCCATCCGGTCTTCCAGCCGGTGACGTTGAACGTCTTCGCGGCGCTCGACACGGTGACCGTGCGTTCGTACATGCCGGGCAGCGACGCCATCGGGGTGTGGGTACGGCCGTCGAACACCAGATGCTCGTACACCTCGTCGCTGAGCACCAGCAGGTCGCGCTCGCAGGCCAACTCCGCCACCGCCGTCAACTCCGCGTCGGTGAGCACGGTACCGGTGGGGTTGTGCGGCGAATTGACCACGAGCATCCGGGTCTTCGGCGTGATCGCAGCTCGCAGGGCGTCGAGGTCGAGCGCGAAGCGGCCGTCGTCACGCACCATCGGCACCGACCGTCGGGTCGCCCCCGCCAGCGCGACCGCCGCGGCGTACGAGTCGTAGTACGGCTCGACGAGCACCACCTCGTCGCCCGGTTCGACGAGCCCGAGGATCGCGGCACTGATCGCCTCGGTCGCCCCGACGGTGACGAGCACCTCGCGGTCCGGGTCGTGCACGATCCCGTATCGCGCGGCCCGGTCCGCCGCGATGGCGCGGCGGAGCACCGGCATCCCGGGCCCCGGCGGGTACTGGTTGAGGCCGTCGGCGATGGCCCGCTGCGCCGTCTCGAGCATCGATGCCGGACCGTCGGTGTCGGGGTATCCCTGACCCAGGTTGATCGCGTCGTGCTCGGTGGCGAGCGCCGTCATCTCGGCGAAGATCGTGGACGCGAACGGTTGCAGTCGCGAGACAGTGCGGGAATGTGGCGCTGCGGGCATTTGTCCAGCGTAGCGGGGGCGTCGACGCCTCACGAACTCGGCCGTGTCACGTTCTCGGGCGCTGCGTCGTCCAACGGGTAGGCGGCGCGCGAACCGTCGCGCCGACGGAGAACGGAGGAAATCATGGCTCGAATTCGTGCGGTGAGCCCGCAGGAGGCCGGCCCGCTGGTGAAGGCTGCGTACTGGTACACCGGCCGGAGGTTCGGCGAGGTTCCCGAACCCTTCGCGGTGCTCGCCAACCATCACAAGCTGTTCACCGTCTCCGCACGACACGAGATGGGGGCACAGAAGGCGTCGACGGTGCTGCCGCCCAACGTCCGGGAGATCGCGGTCTACCGCGTCGCGTGGACCGTCGGCTGCTCGTGGTGCGTCGACTTCGGCACCATGCTGACGCGTCTCGAGGGGCTCGACGTGGACCGGCTGCAGCACATCGGGGAGTACGAGACGTCGCCGCACTACAGCGACGACGAGCGGTCCGCGATCGCCTACGCCGACGCGATGACCGAGACCCCCACCACCGCGACCGACGAGCAGGTGGCCGATCTCGAGCGGCGCTTCGGGCGCGACGGCGTCGTCGAGCTGACCTACCAGATCGCGCTCGAGAACATGCGCTCACGGATGTACTCGGCGCTCGGTATCCACGAACAAGGTTTCAGCTCCGGCGAGGCGTGCCGGGTGCCGTGGGAAACCACGGCGGAGCCTACGGGGGAGCGGAAAGCCTGATCCCGCCGAGCTTTTCGGGGTTCGCGATGTCGTAGGCCGCGCAGACGTGACCGTCGCGGACCGTGAACGCGGTGACCCGCCCCGGGAATCCGGGGTGGGTCGCGTCGCCGGGGGAGCCCTGGCTGAGGAAACCGAGCTGGCCGTTGACCAGCACCGGGGTGGCCGCCAGGAACGCCTCCACGCCGTACCGGTGGGCGAGCCCGAGGAAGAAGCGGGCCGTGTGATCGGCGCCGGTGATGACGTTGACGGCGGTGCGGGTGGTGCCGTTGGCATCGCCGATGGTGATCGCCTGCGGGTGCAGCGCCGCGAGGACCGCGTCGAGGTCGCCGCTCGCCAGTGCCGTGACCAGCCGGGTGACGGCCTCCGCATGTTCGGCGTCCGGGACCGGCGGCGGCGCGTCGGCCACCGCGCGACGGGCCCGCGAGGCGAGCTGTCGGGCCGCCGGGACACTGACCGCCAGGACGTCCGCGATCTCGCCGAACGGGACCGCGAAGCCGTCGTGCAACACGAAGGCGACGCGTTGGTCGGGCGAGAGGGTGTCGAGGACGACCATCGCTGCCATGCGGTTTTCCTCTTGCCGGACAACCGATTCCAGCGGGTCGGGCGTCCGCGACGGAGTCACGTCCGTGACGATCGGCTCGGGCAGCCACTGTCCGATGTAGCGCTCGCGTCGGGACGTCGCCGACCGCAATCGGTCGAGGCAGATGCGACCGACGACCGTCGTCAGCCATGCCCGTAGGTCGCGGATGGCGTCGGCGTCGGTGTCGGCCAGCCGCAGCCACGCCTCCTGTACGGCGTCCTCGGCATCGCTCACGCTGCCGGTGAGTCGGTACGCCGCGGACAGCAGATGGCTCCGATGCTCCTCGAACGAGTCCGTCAAGGTCGCGACACCCATGATCGCGATACTACGGCGGTTAGCGACCGGTGTGCCCGTTCGACGGCGGCGTGGTCAGGGACGCACGGTGAGGATCTGGTTGAGGGTGCCCACCGGTCCGTGCTGGTCGTGGATGACGCTGCTGGTGAGCCCGAGCCCGGTGGGGCCGAACGAGACGCTCGTGTCGAAGCCGACCCACTCGCCGCGCGGTCGGGTGAACAGGTGTGCGGTCAGGTCCACGTTGGGGAACGCGACGTCCTCGGGTCGCGCCCGCACGGCCATCCCGTTGGCGATGTCGAACACGGTGGCCGCCCGCGCGACCGCGCTGATCTCCTCGCCCTCGACCAGGTCGTGGGGTGTGCGCACCCAGTAGGTGGCGCGTCCCGGTTCGGACTCGACCCGGCGGACGTCGGCGGTGGCGATGAACCCGCCGCCCCAGACGGTGGTGGGGTCCCACGCGGGCATCTCGTCGGGCGCCGGAATCCGGGGGAATGCCGATCCGGCGAGTGCCGCGGTGTCGCCCTCGCCCATCAGCCACGCACGCATCCGCACGGCCGGCCGGCCGTCGTGCACGAGTGTGGCTTCGACCAGCTCGATCGTGCGCCCCGGCCGCAGGACCGTCACCGACGTCTCGACCCGGTCGAGGGGGAGCGTGCCGAGGATGTCGTAGGACAGGCGCGCGATCACAAGGCCGTCGTCGCGTCGTCGGTCGCGGTCGCGTTCGACGACGTGTGTCAGCAGCCCGATGGTCGGGGCGATGTGCTGTTCGTCCAGGTTCCAGGCGCCGCTGACGTGCTGCGTCGGGTGGAAGACGTGCTCGCTCTCCCGCTTGAAGTAGGCCACGGCGCCTCCTGCTCGATTCCCGGGACGTCAGTGGACGTCCCGTTCGGACGGTAACACGGAAATTGGACTCAGAGGACGTGTGATCGACTATTGAAACGATTATTCGACCAGTGGGTCGAAGTTTTGGGGCATGGCGCATCGTCGGGGCGTCCAGGGGGCGACGGGCTGGGTCTGGAGGACTGGGGCTAGACGAACAGGCGCAGCACGCACGCGACGACGGCGGCGCGCGCGGCGGCCTTGTCCTCGGTGTCCGGGCGGATCCACACCGCGGACTGGTTGAGGATGCCGTGCAGGCACTGCATCGCGACGTCGATGTCGGGGCACGTGAACTCCCCGTTGGTGACGCCGCGCTCGACCACCTCGCGGAAGACGGCGTCGTGCCGGCGGCGCATCTTCTTCATCGAGTCCTGGATGTCCTGCGGCCAGGGTCGGGGCCAGGAGAAGACGGTGGCCACCTCGGGCGCGGCCTCCGTCAGGATGCGGACCTGCTCGTCGACGAGCGCGCCGAGGAGCGCGGTGGGCGTCGAGTCGTCGACCTCCGCGGCGCGCTCGGCGAGTCGAGCCATGACCTCCTCGGTCAGGACGTCGAGGGCAGCGGCGACGAGTTCGTCCTTGGATCGGAAGTAGTGGTACAGGGTGGCTTTGGCGATGTCGGTCTGTTCGGCGACGTCCTCGAGGTTCATCCCCTGGTAGCCGTTGGTGGACAGGATGCCGATCGCGGTTCGGACGATCTCGGACTTGCGGCGGTCCCGGCGCCGGGCCACCCGGCTCGACCGCGCCGGTGATTCCGATGTGCCGTCCGGGGTGATGACGTCGGAGGTGCGGTCCTGCCTCGGGGCGTTCATCCATCCTCCGTGCACGCCGGTGCGTTTCGCACTCGGCGCCGTCGTGGTCGATCGGTGGTTGTTGCGGAGTCAGCATAGTCAGCGGGCCTACGCGCCGCGGAGCGCCTGCGCGACCGGACATTTGTCCAGTTTGTAAGCCCCGTCACATGCATGTGACCGTCAGTTACATACAGAGGTAGCGTGTTACCTGGGTAACAGCAGGGCGGTTCACGTGATCTCGCCGACATGCGTTTTACGGCGAGCGGTGGAGGGCTGTCGGGGATGAACAAGGTGTCGAAGCTGGCCAAATGGCAGCTCGGTTCGTTCGTGCTGCTGGCGATCCTGAGCATCGTGTTCGTCGGCGGACGCTACGCGCGCCTCGACAACCTCATGGGGTACGGCCAGTTCTCGGTGTTCGTAGACCTGCCGTCGTCGGGCGGCATCTTCACCAACGCGGAGGTCACCTACCGAGGCGTGCCGGTCGGACGGGTGGGAGACCTGGAACTGACCGCCGATGGCGTCCGGGTGGAACTGCTCCTCGACGACGGATCGCCGTCGGTGCCGGCGTCGGCCGCGGCCGTCGTGGCGAACCGGTCGGCGATCGGCGAGCAGTACGTGGACCTGCAGCCGACCACGGACGGCGCCCCGTACCTGGTCGAGGGGTCGGTGATCGCACGGGCGAACACGACCGTCCCGACCCCGGTGGAGGATCTTGTCGCGTCGGTCGACACCTTCGCCCGATCGGTTCCGGCCGACAGCCTGCACATCGCCGCCACCGAACTCGGCAAGGCGTTCGACGGCCAGGGCGACAACCTGCGCACGGTGGTCGACTCGCTGAACGCCTTCGCCCGCGACGCCGCCGAGGCGCTACCGCAGACGCTCGATCTGATCACCGACGGCCGCACCGTGCTCGACACTCAGGCCGACCAGTCGTCGGCGATCCGCTCGTTCAGCAACGACGTCGACGTCCTGGCCGCGCAACTGCGCTCGAGCGACCCCGACATCAGGAAGCTGATCGGAACCGGCACCGCCGCGAGCGACCAGGTGGGTGCGTTGGTGCGGGGCAGCGGGGCGGATCTGACGACGGTGCTGTCGAACACGCGGCAGGTCACCTCGCTGGCGCCGGGACGGGAGCCGTACCTGCAGGCGGCGCTGCAGCTGCTGCCGGCGCTGCCGGTGGCCGCGCGTGCCGTCGCTCCCGGCGACGGCACGATCCACTTCGGCCTCGTCCTCGAGACGAACAACCCCGCCCCGTGCACGCTCGGCTACGAGAGCACGTACCGGACCCTCGGCGAGATGAAGCAGCGCAATCCGGACTTCGACGACAGTCGCGACGACTTCCCGTTCTCCTCCGACGTCCGCTGTCTCGTCCCGCAGGGCAACCCCACCGGCGTCCGCAGCGCCGAGCGCGCCGTGCTCGCCGACCCTGCCGTGCCGCAGCCGTGGGACGACAAGCCAAAGCAGGCCCCGGACGCGGTGAACTTCAATCCGATCGCGAGCCAACTCGCGACGGTCATGGGCGTCGTGCCGTCGAAGTGACGAAGTCGGAGGGCGCGGTGGTCGTGTCGTCCGAAAGTTCGGTGGGCGTCGCGACCGGACGTCCGACAGACCAGGAGCTATGCCGGTTCGTGGAAGATTCTGGGCTGCATGGACTTTCCGTGCATTCTCGCGTCGTGTGCGCCGAAGCCTATACGCTCCAGGTCAATTGACGTTCGCCGCGGAATCGTTCAGGGCAATGTGGATTCGCTCGGAATCGGTGCTGCGAAATCCGCCGAAGTACGAGAGACTGAGGTGACCCCCTGACAGGAGGTCACCTGTATGGAACTCCGATCGAACGGGTCGATGACCGGGCCGATGTCTACCGGTGTCCGGTCAAGCATGTTGCAGGACTTGGAACTTGACAGATCGAATTCTGTCGGCACCGCGCTGTGGTGGGTCGCCCTGATGCTTCTGGTGACCGCGGTGCCGGCATTTGCCTCACTGGTACTGATGGGCTCGGTGACCCTCGCGGTGACGACCGCCCTCCTCACCGTCGGTGGCGTCGGCCTTGCCGCGCTGATGATCTGAGCAGATTCGCCCCCCGCGGTCTGCGGGCGGCGAATCCCATCAATGCAATTCGTCCGGCAACTCGGCCGGATCGAGCAGCACGTACTGCTTGTCCGACGTGCGTACCTTTTCCGCCATCGAGAGGTTCTTGCGCAGCAGGCCCCACTCCACGTCACCGATCTTCGCAGTGGCCTGGGTGAGCACCTTGCTGTCGCGAGTACCCCACGCGATCGGCATGACGCTGACCATCTGCCACGTCTCGCCGTCGTCGCGAGACGTGCGGTCGCCCAGCACCGACACCGAGGGAATCTTGGCGCCCACCGCGTACTCCTTGCCGGGCAGCGCCCGAACGGTGCGCGTCGCGAGGGCGTAGTGCGGCTTCGACGCGTGCGGTTTCGCGATGTCCAGCAGTGCAAGCAGCGTGTAGCCGCGGGGATGGACCTCCGCGACCACCGCGGGGACCAGGTTGCCCTTCGCGTACAGGTCCTCGATGCTGCCGACCTTCCGGGGCGTCCACACGACCATGAACAGCGACATCAACGCGCACAGCGCCAGCACCACACCGAGGATGTACGACCACGGCTGGGCGAGGTAGAACAGCCCCGCCGCGCCGGCGCCCAGGAGGACGGCCATCAGCACCGCCGACCACTGAAGCCGGCGGATGTCGGAGAGCGTCTCGTTGACGGCCTTGGCGTGAGGCTTGTCGACCGGGAACTCGAAGGGTCGCACGGGTGTGAAGTCCTATCCGATGGTCGGGCCGAGCAGGTCGTCGGCGTCGGTGATCCGGTATGCGTAGCCCTGCTCCGCGAGGAAGCGTTGGCGGTGGGCGGCGTACTCGGCGTCGAGCGTGTCCCGAGCGACCACCGAGTAGAAGTGTGCCTGACCGCCGTCGTGCTTGGGACGCAGGAGTCGGCCCAGCCGCTGCGCCTCCTCCTGGCGCGAGCCGAACGTGCCCGACACCTGCACCGCCACCGACGCCTCCGGCAGGTCGATCGAGAAGTTCGCGACCTTGCTCACCACGAGGGTCTGGATCTCGCCGGCCCGGAACTTGTCGAACAGGGCTTCGCGCTCCTTGTTCCGCGTGGAACCCTGGATGACGGGGGCGTCGAGGGCGGCGCCCAACTCCTCGAGCTGATCCAGGTACGCGCCGATGATGAGGGTCGGCGCGTCCGGGTGCCTGTCCAGGATCGACTTCACGACCGCGATCTTGGTGTGCGCCGTCGAGCACAGCTTGTAGCGCTCGTCCGGTTCGGCCGTCGCGTACGCCATCCGCTCGGCGTCGGTCAGCGTCACCCGCACCTCGATGCACTCGGCCGGTGCGATCCAGCCCTGCGCCTCGATGTCCTTCCACGGCGCGTCGTAGCGCTTGGGGCCGATCAGCGAGAACACATCGCCCTCGCGACCGTCCTCGCGGACCAGCGTCGCGGTAAGCCCGAGCCGGCGGCGGGACTGCAGATCCGCGGTCATCCGGAACACCGGCGCGGGCAGCAGGTGCACCTCGTCGTAGATCACCAGGCCCCAGTCGCGGGAGTCGAACAGCTCGAGGTGCTTGTACTCGCCCTTCGACTTGCGGGTGATGACCTGGTACGTCGCGATCGTGACCGGGCGGATCTCCTTCTTCTCACCCGAGTACTCGCCGATCTCGTCCTCGGTGAGCGACGTGCGCGCGATCAGTTCGCGCTTCCACTGCCGGCCCGCGACGGTGTTGGTGACCAGGATCAGCGTCGTCGCCTTCGCCTTGGCCATCGCCGCCGCTCCCACCATCGTCTTACCCGCGCCGCAGGGCAGCACCACGACACCCGAACCGCCGGCCCAGAACGAGTCGGCCGCCATCTCCTGGTAGTCGCGCAGCTGCCAGTGCCCCTCCTCGAACGCGAGGTCGATGGGGTGCGCCTCGCCGTCGATGTAGCCGGCGAGATCCTCGGCCGGCCAGCCGACCTTGAGCAGCAGCTGCTTGAGATGCCCGCGCTCGCTGGGGTGCACGATCACGGTGTCGTCGTCGATCTTCGCGCCGAGCATGGGGGCGATCTTCTTGTGCCGCATCACCTCGGTGAGCACCGCGCGGTCGAGGCTGACCAGCGTGAGGCCGTGCGCCGGGCTCTTCACCAGTTGCAGGCGGCCGTAGCGGGCCATGGTGTCGACGATGTCGACGAGCAGCGGTTGCGGCACCGCGAACCGGGAGAACGAGACCAGGGCGTCGACGACCTGTTCGGCATCGTGCCCGGCCGCGCGGGCGTTCCACAACGCCAGCGGTGTGATCCGGTAGGTGTGGACGTGCTCGGGGGCGCGTTCGAGCTCGGCGAACGGCGCGATCGCCTGCCGCGCCTCGTCGGCACGCTCATGCTCGACCTCGAGCAGCAGGGTTTTGTCGGACTGGACGATCAGCGGGCCGTCGGTCACGTGTGCCTCCTCGCAACGGTAACCAGACCATTGTCCAGACGACGGCGACGTCCCGCCATGCCGAGTGCCTCCCGACACGGCGATCGTGGAGGATTTCCGCCGGGATCGACGGAAATCCTCCACGATCGGGTCAACGCGTGGTGAGTGACTTCTTGGTTTCCATCACGTGCATCAGCGCCTCGGAAATTCCGGCGCGATACCCGACCTCCCTCTCGGTGAGTCCGGCGGTGGTGTCGAGTTCGTTTTCCAGTCTCGCCTGAATTCGGTCCAGTGCGAGCAGGGTCCGCTTCACAGTCGGGTCCTTGTCGTTTTCTGCGCGGTTTTTGTCGTGATGTCGGCATCGATCGTAATTCCGGAATGCTGCGCGCGTTCGTCGAGAACGAATATCTTCGCCGACGTGATTCCGGATCGGTAGCCGGCCGACCGGGGTTCCGGTAGGCCGGCCCCCGGCAGCAGGCGATCGAGTTTGCGGTGCAGGCGGTCCAGGACGTCCGGGGTCGCGGGTGCGACCGGCTCGCGGGTCACGGTGCGTCCGCTCAGTGGCGCTTGCGCTTCTTGATCAACTCGCCCGCGTCGGCGGCGCGCTCCCTTTTTTCCGCACGCTTTTCCTTGATCGACTGTGCGGATTTTTTCAGACTCTTGCCGGGTTTTCGTTCGGCCATTGTCGCTCCTGAATTCGAAGTGGCAATCACTCTTTCGAGACCATAGCCCATTCCCAGGAAAAAGCCAGTCGTGCAGTTAGGAGGGTTTTTGTCAGTCCACCAGCGCGACCGATGTGATCCGATGCAGCGTGAACCGCTTGACCTCGCCGGTCGCCGGGTCCAGCGCGTCGAGCTGCCCGCCGCCGACGCTGATCGGCTCGACGATGCGGTGCGAGGCGATGCCCTGGGCGTCGACGTAGCCGATCGTGACGGCGCGCCGCACCTGGGCCGCGGTCTGCAGCAGCGTCATCGTCGCCGCGGTGGACGCGCGGGTGCCGTCGCTGCGCAGGCCGACCCCGCTCGACGCGGCCGCCCGGTCCCCGGCGCGCAGCGACCGCACCAGCGTCGTGAGCTGCTCGTCGGTGGGCACCGCCGGCACCCGCAGGCGCGGCATCCGGGCGGCGGGCACCCGGGCCCCGCGCGGGCGCAGGTCGACGATCGTGCCGCTCGAGTCCTCGCCGGCCGGGGCGAACCCGGCGGCGCGCAGTTCGGTGAGCACCTCCTTGAGCGGCGCCTGCGAGATCACGACCGTGGGGGCGAGGGCGCGCAGCGCCAGCTGTTCGGCGACCGGGGAGGACAGCACCTCGGCGAGTAGCGCCGGATCTTCGCAGCGGATGAACGACGCCGCGACCCCGGCGCGCAGTCGGCCGTGGCGGCGGGCGACGTCGTCGATGAGGTAGCTCAGCGACTGGGGGACCGGGGTGCGGGACCGGGTCGCGAACAACGTCTGCAGCTCGGACGCGGTGAGCCCCGCGTCGAGCGCCCGCCGGATGCTGGCCTCGCTGATCCGGTACATCGACGCGGCGCCCGCGGACTCGATGTCGGCGACCAGCGTGATCCGCTCGAGCAGTTCGGGGATCAGCGGGCCGGGCGCGACGACGGTGAGATCGGCCTGCACCAGCACGTAGTCGATCGGCTCCGGCAGCGCGGCGTCCATCTCGGCCTCGGGGTCGCCGCCGTGCAGCAGCGCCTTGCCGGGGGAGCTGAGGACGCCGTGGGCCACCAGTCCGAGCGCGCGGGCCTCGTCGAGCGTTCGTTGGACGACGTGCGGCGCCAGCCGACCCGCCCAGCGGGGCCGCCGCCACGCCAGGAGTCGGCCGGCCTCCGTCGCCGACACCTCCCGGCCGCCGGTCTCGGCGAGCAGTTCCAGTAGCAGCCGGCGCTCCTGCAGGGCGCCGGGGGCGCGCACCTCCTCGGACAGCGCGGAGATCGGCTTGTCGGCGGCGTCGCGGCTGCCGACGATCCAGGGGCGCCGCGGCAGCCTCAGCCAGGCGCCGGCGAGCGTCGCCCAGCGGCGGGCGGTTCCGGAGTTGAGCCAGCCGTCGACCGCGACCGTCGGCGCCCAGTAGTCGTCGATGTCGGTCAGCGGCGCCGGATCGGGCGTGCCGCTCGCGATCAGCCCCGCACCGGCGAGCAGTTCGAGCAGCAGCGCGATCCGGGCCTCGTCGACGCCGACGCTCTTCGCCAGCCGCCGCAGTTCGCGGACGCCGAGACCACCGGCCTTGAGCGCGGGCGCCGGGCCGTCGCCGAGAGCGGCCACGAGGTCCTCGCAGTGCCGGACCAGTTCCAGCGTCTCGCCCGCCGCGGTGGCGTTGACGTCCGCGAGCTTCTGCTTGCGCCCGGTCAGCGCCGGCGGCGTCGGGGACGCCGGGTCGAACACGGCCTCGCCGCGCAGCACCTGACCCACCTGCGCCGGCAGCTCGACGGTCTCGGCGTCGATCCAGTGCAGCAGCCCGCGCGCGAGCAAACGTTGGACCGGGCGATCGGGGGAGGTGCCGGGCGCGGCGTCCCGCGTGCGTCCGATCGGGGACGACCGGGCCAGCGTCGTCAGCAGGTCCCGCTCGCTCGGTTCGATCCCGTCGAGCGCCGACCGGATCTCCTCCTCGGTCAACGCGTCGGACTCGGCGTGGAGGCGGCCGATGCGCCACGGGATCGCCTCGGCCGCCGCGCGGGCGAGGCGGAGGCGCTCGTCGTCGCCCCACACCAGCGCGAGGGCACGCAGCCGGGCCAGGGCCTTGTCGATCGTCTTCGTGGGGACGCGGTCGGCGAAGGCGTCGTCGAGGTGGCGGCGGGACACCGGCATCTGGTCGGCCTGTTCCAGCGCCAGCACCTCGAGCAGGCCGAACTCCAGGGTGTTCAGGGTGTCGGCGGCGCGCATCACCGAGGCGCGCTGTTCGGCCCGTCCGGCCAGCACCGCGCACGTCGCGGGCGGGGGAACGGCCAGGTCTGGGCGCAACCGCAGCAGCTCGGTGAGCTCGACGTCCTTGCGGTCGGCCAGCCAGCCGGTCAGGGTCGGTGTCACCACGGTGTCGGCGGTTTCGCGGGCGCCCTCGGAGCCATGAGTGGAGGTCATCCCTTATGAGATTAGTGACCTGGGCTGTACCGCGGCGTCCGCTCCTGCCAAGATGGGCGCGTGGCTAACAATTCGAAGAAGCGCTATGTCGATCCAGGGTGGCCGGAAGTCGCGGACGGAGATCACGCGGTGACCGAGCTGTCGTCCAGCCGTGCGGGCAACCTCTCGCCGTTCGGCGAGGAGACGGAGTTCCCGCTTCCGGTGGATTCTCTGCCCTACGTGCACCCGCACACCGTGATCAACCGCTGACGCACATACGACGAAGAGGGCCCCTCGCCATCGGCGAGGGGCCCTCTTTCTTGTTCGGGGTGCGAGCGTGATCAGCTCTGCGCGAGGCTGCCGCTCGGAAGCAGCGCGGGGGCCGCGATGTCCTGCAGGTTCAGCTTGGTGAAGTCGTAGGACTTGGCGGCGTGGTAGGCGTCGAGGACGCCCTGGTCGATGACGACGCCGTTGGCCTGTGCATGGGCGATCAGCGCGTCGACGCCACCGACGACGGCCTGGACCTCCGCCGGGAGCGCGGGGGTGGCCGGGGCAGCGGGTGCCGGGGCGGGCGCGGGAGCCGGCGCCGGGGTGGACGGAGCGGTGCGCTGCGTGGCGCCGCTGCTCAGGCCCAGCTGGGAGGAGCAGGACGGCCATGCGCCCCAGCCCTGCGCGGCGAGCACGCGCTCGGCGACGACGATCTGCTGCTCACGGGTGGCCTGGTTCGCGGTGGGGGCGAACTCGCCGCCGCCGAAGCCGTTCCACGTGGAGGCCGAGAACTGCAGGCCGCCGTGGTAGCCGTTGCCGGTGTTGATGCCCCAGTTGCCGCCGGCCTCGCACTGCGCCAGGCGGTCCCAGTCGGAATCGGGGGCCGCGTTGGCGGTGCCTGCGAAGGCAACGCCGCCCACGCCCATGATGGCGCCGGTGACGGCGACCTTGGCGACGGTGCGGCCGGTGGTAGTCGGCTTGCGATGGCGTCCGCTCATGTCGGTCGGTTCCTCTCCACACGCGCCTGCGAGGTCAGCTGTCGGGTTCGGGCTGAGAGGTCGCCCGGCCTCGCCGCTCATGGCTGGAGCGGGTCTGGCTTCACCCCCAGGGAGATTGCTCTCCCGATGCCTGCGGGGCGTCCCTGGCGGGACTTGCTTCCCCGGAGGACCTTGGGTCCCCCGTCCCCGTCCATGGATGGTTCGTGGGTGCGTCCGGATCCACTGGACGGGGTTTGGCGCGGTGGGTCCGGATGTGGCCGAGGTGCCGGCCGGGAATGACCGTACGACGATCGGGCGTGGAACGTCACTAGTTGATAACGCGGCGCGTCTTGTGTTGTTCGAGAGCCGAATTCGATCGGGGCGACGTCGCCCCAGCTAGCCGCCCTGTGCGACTTTCGGTCACGGGTCGACATCGGCCCGTTATCGGCGCGTTATGTGAGAGAGATCACATTCGTACAAACCGCCCTGTCTCACTTTTCGGGACGGTCAGGGGGTGGTCCACTGCGCCTGATTGCGGCTGCCGACATCCACGATCTCCTTGCCGAGCGGCATCAGCGTGACCGGGATGATCTTGAGGTTCGCGATAGCGAGCGGGATGCCGATGATGGTGATCGCCATCGCGATCGCCGACACGATGTGGCCGATGGCGAGCCAGATGCCGGCCAGGAGCAGCCAGATGATGTTGCCGATCAGCGATCCCACGCCCGCGGTGGGCTTGTCGACGACGGTCTTGCCGAACGGCCACAGCGCGTAGAGGCCGATGCGGAAGGAGGCTATGCCGAACGGGATGGTGATGATCAGGATGCACATCACCACGCCCGCGATGAAGTATCCGAGTGCGAGCCACAGGCCACCGAAGATCAGCCAGATGATGTTCAGCAGAATCCGCATGATCGCTCCTTTTGTCAGCGGCTCCGGCGGCCGGATCGCAGAGCGTATGCGATGGCGAGGACGAAACCGAGCGGGCACGCCAGGGTGAGGAGATAGAGGACCAGACCGGGATCGCCCTCGGACAGTGAGTGTACGAAGAAGATGGCGACGATCGCCGCGATTCCGATCAGGAAGCTGACGACTGCCGCGTAGAACAGTCCCTTGCCGGGCTGGTTGGAAGCGCCGGTGTCGTTGCGGTTCGATTCATTCGTCACAGGACAACGGTAGGCCACCGGACTCGGCGTGGTTCACGGCAGTTCTGAGCAGGGATCGGTCCAATATTTCCAAATTGGACGCTTGGTCGGTATCGCTCCTCTAGGCTCCGCGCCATGACCGCTATCACCGCCGTGGCCAGGGGGCTCTCCTTGCCGGGCAAGATCCTGGGCGCAGTGCTGCTCGCCCTCTTCCTCGCGGCCGCAGCCGTGATTGCCGTCCCCGGCCTGGCGCGCGCCGACACGCCCGCGTCGACCGTCCAGTACTCGTCCGACGGCGGCGCCACGTGGGGTGGGCCGGAGAAGATTGACTGGAACGAGGGCGAGCTCGTCCCCGGTCAGACGTTGAAGACCACCTTCAAGGTGCGCAACGCGTCCGGTGGGGAGGGCTTCGTCGGCTTCGCGGTGGGCGAGTACACGCTGACGCAGGGGATGATCGCGACCGCGCGCGTGGACATCGACGGCAAGGCCGGAACCCCGGTGACGCTCTCCGAGGCTCGTACGGTGGCACCCGGCACGTCGGTCGGGTCCGTGCACCTCGCGGCCGACGGCGTCGCGACGATCGACCTCGTCGTGGGCATGCCGGCCGACGCCAACAACGGCACCCAGAACGGTCATGTCAACCCGATGTGGGCCGTGGGCTTCACGCCGGGTGCAGTGCCCGAAACCGGTTGCACCGCTACCGGTTCGCTCGGTTCTCTCGGTTGCATGTTCGGCTCGCTCGGCACGGGAAGCCTCGCTTCCTGATCGCGTTGCCCCCTGACCCACGAACGGGCGGTTATCGGGCTCGGCTCTCGGCCGATGCTTCGATAACCGCCCGTTCGTCGTTGTGTGGCAGAAGCAACGCGGCGCCGGCAGTTCTCGGTAGAGAACATCCGGCGCCGCGGCGGCGTGCGACTCAGTTGCGCACGAGTCCGTTCCCCGTGCAACGTCGTGCGCCCAACAATTCGGTGCACGATCGGAGGGAGAACGGGGTGAGGCCACCGGTCGGGAGGGGGGACCGCCGGTGACCCCAGGTCTGTTGGGGCGTCAGGAAAGCGTCTGCTCGAGGCGTACGCGGAAGTCGGCGAAGTTCGCCGAGCCGGACTGTCCCACAAGGCCTGAGGTCTGCGGATCGAACGTGAACTTCGCGGCCACGTCCACGATCGCGTTGTTCTGGGCGGGGGAGACGACGATTCCGGCGGGTCCGCCCGGGACGACGTTGCCGCCGATGGTGGCAGTCACCTGAGGCTGGAGCTGACCTTTGAGTTGGCCGCCCCCAGTGAAGCTGATGTTGTCGACGGTGAGCCGAGCCGTCAGATCGCTTCCCGTGAGGGTGATTCGGTAGCTGCCCTTGTACGTGAGGACGTCGCCCGGGACGATGCGGAACGTCGAGATGTCGATCGGCCCATTCTTGTCGCTCCACGTCGGCGCCGTCACCTCGGTGAGCGCGAGGGATCCGGAACTGTTTCCGCCGCCTCCGATGGTCGTCGGTGGGGCCGTCGTGGTGGGCGCGGTCGGCGTGGTGGTACTACCGCCTGCGCTGCCGCTGCCGAGGCTGCCGAAGTCGCAGGCGGTCAGCGTCAGCGTCGAGCCGAGCGCTGCCGCGGCGAGTGCGACCTTGAAGCCCTTGGTCTGTGTCTTCATCGGACTGTCTTCCATTCCCCTCGCGCGAGATCCCTCGGCCCCGACGGTGATTGGGCTGCACCCGCGTGAACGCGGTTGCAGCGTGGCGTTATTCAACCAGTGCCGCGATGTCGGCCGGCACATCGCTGGACGACGGGTCGACAGCGGTCTTGGTCCAGCTTCCGCCGGTGGCCTTGTAGATCTGGCCGCCATCCACAATCCACAGGGCGTCTGTGGATGAATCCCATTCGTACCGGGCTGATGATGATGCCGGAATCCGCTTCAGTTCTTCGTTCTTCGCGTCTTCGACCACAATCGCGGTCTCTGCCGTCGCGGACGATGACTGCAGAGTTGCGGTGTAGCCGCTGGGGGACGTCTGGGTGACGCCGAGCGGTGTGTCGGCCTCAGTGGTGGTGATGGTGGTGGTCGTCGTTGTCGTCGACGTAGCAGTGGGTGAGGTTGTAGTGCTCGGCGTTGTCGAGGTCGTTGTGGGTGTGGTGCTGGTGCTGGACTGCGACGGTGCAGTCGTTGTGGTGGCGGCGGACGTCGACGTGCTGCCGGTCGACGGGGTCGAGGCTATGGTTGTCGGCGCCGTGGTTGTGGTGGTCTCACTAGGTGCTGCCACTCGCGCATTCAGTGAATCCGGATCGAGGGTGAGGCTCGCCCCACTGATGCTCTGCCTATCGCCGTTGCACGTGCCTTCGTAGAAGATTCCACGGCGCTTGATTTCCTGCCCGCGCCAATCGAGCGACTTCTCGCCGGTTACGCGATTAACTGTGTAAATGCGAGTGGTGAAGTATCGGGTGCTGCCGCTGTATTCGGTTTCAGACGAGCCCACGCTGACTGTGACGTTAGTACCTGCGGCTGCGGAAGCTCCGGGATCTCGGGTGGTTTCCCAAACCGGATTGCCGGTGTTGTTGAGATAGACACCGATGTAGTAGGTGAAGCCGTATCCGACGTGTGGCCAGTTCATGACACACCACTGGGTGCCGCCTGCGCCGGCGTTGGATGCACTCATCGATGAGATGGCAGGCAGTACCTTTGCCGCCGATGACAGGGCGCCACTTTGCGCCTTGGCAGTACCTGTGAAGGCAGCTGATGTTCCGGCGGCCTGGGCGAGACCCAAAGCTGTCAGTACTGCGGCCGTGAGGGCCAACAACGATCGGGCGGACGGGACCGAAAAACGCTGCGTGGGAGAAATGGGTTCGACCTTCGACTCGATGACGGGCACGGATTCGGTGGTTGCAGATTCTCCGACAGTGGAGCCTGTGCAGGACCCCTGATCGTCGTTGCTGTCGTCGTCCCGCCTCTTGGGCGGACGGATGACGATCATCAGCAGGACGCCGGCGAACGCGCCGCCCAGGAAGATAGCGATGGGGCTGGATAGCCAAGCGGCGACGTACCCGAGGCCACCGACGCTCGCAAAGACTCGGTCGGCCTCCGTGATCGAGTAGGGCTCGATGTCCGGATCCTTGTTGGCGTCGCCCTTGAGCGTCACCACCACGGTGTCGCCGGTCGGTGGTTGGATCTCATAGACGCGGTGCGTGATCCTGGTTCCCTGCGCGTTCTCGACACTGATGACGTCGCCGACCTTCAAATCGATGGCGGGCACGTTGCGGGACAGTGCAAGCGAACCTGTGGTTATCTCCGGTGACATCGAACCGGATCGAAAGATGAGCGGCTTGATTCCGAACAACATCGCCGCGACAGTCGCGACGATGCAGACCAAACCAGCGATCGCACCGATAGTTAAGGCGCTTTCACGCCACACCCGTCCGGGCGTTGCGGTAGTTATCTTGTGATCGGACATCGCTACCTCATGCCGTGGTTGCTGCGAAGGCGAACGAGACGTTCAGCGTCTTGTTTTGCATGGCCATTGAGACCGCCGGATCGAGAGTGACGCGCAGACAGAGCATCTCGACTCCTGTCGATGCCGCAAGCTCGCGACCAGTCGTGATGATCGGCGTGGAGGCGGTGGTTGACAGCCCCAATGGGCCGGCGATCGCCGTGGTGCACGTGGATTCCAGTACGGTCACTTTCATCAACGGCGCCAGACCGGAATCACCCGCTGCAGTCGCAGACATCGTGTACTTGAACACCGTGGCGCCCTTGTTCTGGACGGGCAGTGTCGCCTGGGCGAACTCGCCGGGCATCATGCCGCTCTTCGTCAGGTTGGTGAAGGCATACGCGGTGGGGTTGCCGGGATTGTCGTTCAGTTGGAGATCGACGGTGGCGGTGCTGAACATCCCGGAGGTGGCGGTGGCGGTATCGCTCCACGCGGCCAGAGTTCCAACCGACCCGAGGCCGAGCACGATGCCGAGAGAGAGGGCGGCTCGCACCCGGCCGCCACCAAGTGCCTTGCGCATTCGTGCGCCCACGGTGGGGGTCGAGTTCGAGATCTCGTCGCGAGACATGAAGAGGCCCTTCTTACTTCGTTGCGGTAGACGCATCGGCGTCGACCACAGGGATGACGGCGGTGACGGCATCGTTGTCACCGGCCGCTGCGGCTGCCGCCGGTGCGCGTCGCTTGTCGCGGCTCGAACTGACGAACATGGACACCGAATAGATCAGGAGGCCGCCCACAACGACCACGAGTAGTACTGAGCGTTGCTTACCGGTGATGAAGTTGTTGATGTACCCGATGTACGGCACGGAATACCAAACCTTGCCGCGTACCTGTTCGGGCACAACGGGTCTCTCGTCGGGCACCGGGTTCGCGTCGCCCTGCGTGGTGAACCGCAACTCACCCTTCGCTGAGTACTGCACCGAAACAATGCGGTGAGTGACGACGTCGGTCTTGCCGGACTCCCATTGGTAGGTGATCGCGTCACCGACCGCTAGAGAACCAGCGTTCGTTGGCTTGACCACGACCAGCGTGCCTGGCGGATAGGTCGGCTCCATCGAACCGGTTAGCACCGTGAACGGCGTCGAGCCCGTGATCCGGGGAATGACAATCGTGAGGGCCAGGATCCCGACCATCGCGATGAGCAGCAGCCAGGACACGACCGACTTGACCCACCACCAGATAGTGGTCGGCTGATCGTCGGGTTCAGCTGTTGTGCTCACGTCAGACTTGGCTCGCGTCGAACTTGAATTGGGTCGTCGAACTCACGCCCGGACCGGCTCCTGCGGCGACCGTGCCGCGCAGGCACAGCACCTCGGTGGCGTTCGGCGGTACCGTCTGCCACGCCGCGATGCTCGCGCCGTTCATGTTGCCGGAATACAGCGACGTGCCTGCAGGCGTTCCGGTTGCGGCGCACGCTGCCTCGTTCGCGACTCGCCACACGTCCAGCGTCAGTGGAAGTGTGGTGTTCGATTGAGTGACTCCAGAAAGTCGATACTTCATCGGCACGTTGCCAGAGTTCTTGACCGTCAACGGAGTCTGCGAGAAGCCACCCTCGACCAACCCGGCCTTGCCGAAATTGCTGAGGGTGTACGCGGAACTGGTTGTGCCGCCGGCACCGACGCCGATGTCCAAGGTTCCGGCGGTGATGGTTCCGCCGGCGAGATTCTCGGTGTCACTCCACAGGGCGCCGGTCTGTTGGGTCGAGAAGAAGATCAGCCCAACGACCGGCACCGCTGCGAGTGCCCACCAACGGTGGTTCTTGGACAAGGCTCTACTGCTGCTGGAGCTTCAGCTGGACGCCGTTGAGCGCAGCGGTGGCGCCCTGGGAGGTGATCCCGTCGGTGTCGGCGTCGAACGTGACCGTGGTCTCGACGGTCGCGGAACGTGCACCTGCCTGCGAGGAGATGACGCCGGTGGTGGAGTTGACGCCCGACGCAGTCACGGTCGGCGTGCCCCAGGTCAGGCCCTCGAACGTACCCGCGGTGCCCGGGACGAGTGTCAGCTTCGCGTTGAGATTGGTGCCCTCAGCGATGAACTGCGTAGTCGCCTTGTAGACGAGCATGTCGCCGGGAACAATCTTGAAGGTCGACAGGTCGATCTCATTGCCAGCAGCGGCGGTGCCCTTGTACCAGGTGCCGCTCGTGCTGCCGTCGACGAACTGGAGCTTGCCCGCGGTGATGGTTCCACCGGTGAGGTTCTCGCTGTCGCTCCACGCGGCAAACGTGCCGGCACCACCGGCAAGGAGCAGAGCCGCTGCGCCGGCGGCGATTGCGCCCTTGGTCTTCTTGTTCATGGCGGGTGTTCTCGTTTCTTCTGGCCCCGCTTGCGGGGTCGTTGCAAGAGTGGTGCGTCGGCACGAGACACCTCGACCAGTCAAAACTTTGTTTCACGCGAGCATCTGGTCAGCGCTGTCCGGCGCAGTAAAGCTGGTGGAAACGTGTCGCAGCCCCGAGCTGCGCCGGATAATTTGTAGCACTTTCGTGACCTGATTGAACGCGAAACTGGTCAATCGTCCAATAGGAAGTTTGTCCCGGATCGATTCAGTCGCGGAACCGCACCGAAACAAGATCGAAAACGTGCACGTCAGTGCCCCTTGAACGCCTCCGCCAGCCACCACGCGCCGCCGTCGGAACTCACCTTCGCGTCGACCAACAACGGCCGAATCCGCGGGCCCGCCACCCACTCCCGGACCGCGTCCAGATCGCGCACCGACCGTACCGTGACGGCCTCGGCGCCGTAACCGCGGGCAATCGCAGCGATGTCGGTGTCGGGGAAGGTGACCGCGGAGTGGTCGGTGCCGGGTGCATCGAAGTGGTGGACCTCCGCGCCGTAGGCGCTGTCGTTGTAGACCACCAGCACCATCGGCAGCCCCAACCGGACGACGGTCTCCAGCTCGGAGATCCCCATGAGGAATCCGCCGTCGCCCAGCGCGGCGACCGGTAGCCGGCCCGGCTGTGCCAGCGCGGTTCCGATCGCGGTGGCCAGGCCCAGCCCGATGGATTGGAACGCCTGCGTGAAGCAGAAGCCGAACTCGTCCGGCACCGACAGGTACGCGCTCGGGTAGCCCATGAAGTTGCCGGAGTCCACCGACACCGTCCGCTCGCGCGGCAGGATCGCGTCCAGCTCCCGCGACAGCGGCCGAGGGTCGATCGCCCGGTCGGTCGACAGGTCGTCGACGGCGACGTCGTTCCAACGCCCCTGCGCGGCAATGCGAGTCCGGACCTCGTCGGTGCGGTAACCGACCCGCGCCGTCGCGTCCACCGCGTCGAGCGCGGCGACCGCAGTTTCGCGGCAGTCGCCGAGCACGCCCAGGTCGATCGGACGGTTCGCGCCCAGCGCCGAGTCGTCGACGTCCACCTGCACCACCGTGGCGTCGGCGCCGATCAGCGAACCGTGCCGCGTCGTCCACATGTTCAGAGCACAGCCCCAGCCGACGATCAGGTCGGCGCTGGAGATCAGCTCCGCGGTGAGCGGGGACGAGAAGCCGCCGGAGATGCCCAGCGAGAACGGATTTCCCTCGAACAAGCCGTTGGCCACCGCGGACGTCGCGACCAGTGCGCCGGTCCGCTGCGCCAGCGCGGCGAGTTGCGGTCCCGCGTCCCGCGCGCCACGCCCGGCGACGAACACCGGCCGCTCGGCCCGGTCGAGCAGCGCCACCAGCGACGCCTGGGCACTCGCGTCCGGGCGCACCCGCTGCGCCGGCGGCAGCAGCGGCATCGCCCACGAGTCCGGGACCGCCTGCTCTTGGACGTCCAGCGGCAGGCTCAGCACCACCGTGCGGCGCTCGCCGACCGCGGTGCGGTACGCGCGGACGGTGTCGGCCACCGCCGACGCCGCCGAATGCACCCGCTCGGCCACCGCGCCGACGCTGCGCGCCAACGCATCCTGGTCGATCCGGAAGTTCGAGCGCACCGCCGCGCCCGCGGTGTCGGCGGTCAGCACGATCAGCGGGGTGCGGCTCTTGGCCGCCTCCGCGATGCCCGTCACCGCGTTGGTCAGCCCGCACCCCTGGTGGGTGGACACGACCGCCGGCAGGTGCGACATGCGCGAGTAGGCGTCGGCCATCGTCGCGGCCCCGCCCTCGTGCCGGGCCGCGACGAACGGCACCCCCGCCGCGATCAGGGCGTTGGTGACCGCGAAGTTGCCGCTGCCCACCACGCCGAACGCGTGACCCACACCGAGGTCGGCGAGCGTGCGGCCCACCACCTGCGCGACGGTGGTACTCATGGGCGCTCGACCAGAGCGAACACGCGGGCCGGGCTGCCGGTCCCGCCGACGATCGGCAGCGGCGACGCCACCAGCACCGCCCCGAGGGTCGGCAGCTTGTTGACATTGCGCAGCTGCGTCAGGCCGTACTTGTCGTGGCCCAGCAGGTAGTAGTGCGCCGGGAACATCGGGTCGAAACCGCCCGCGATGCCCGCGTCGATGCCGACCGTCTCCACGCCGAGACCGGTGATGGGGCTCGACTCGGCCAGCCACTTGGCCGCGGCCACCGAGATGCCGGGGGTGTGCGGGCCGTCGGCGTCGGCGTTCGCGAAGCGCACCGGATCCGAGCCCCGCTCGGCCCACCCGGTGCGCAGGATCAGCCACGCGCCGTCCGGCAGCGGGCCGTTCTCGGCCTCCCACTTCTCGATGTGCTCGACCTCGAGCACGAAGTCGGGATTGCGCTCCACCTCGGCGGTCACGTCGATCACCGCGACCGGTCCGATCAGCCGGGTCGGCGGGATCTGGTCGACGCTCGCGCCGTCGCGGCCGGTGATCCAGTGCGTCGGCGCATCCAGGTGGGTGCCGGTGTGCTCGCCGGTGTGCAGGTTGTTCCACGCCCACATCGGGCCGTCGTCGTCGAAGTTGCTGACCGTCTCGAGCTGCGCCGGGATGGTGTTCGCGAACGGTTCCGGCAGGTGCAGCACCGGGGTGTCCGTGCTCAGCGGGGCGGTGAGGTCGAGCACCTCGATGCTCTTGGAGCTGATCTTGGTGAGCAGGTCGGTCAGCGTCGTCACGGTGTGGTCCTCCTGTCGTCGGGATGGTCCAGCACCGGATCGCTGACCATTGCGATCAGTATCGGGCACGGACCGACCGACCGCCTGGTCCGGAGGCCTGCGCCGGTGGGAATCGAGGATGCCGGGCACCGGCCCTGACGGGTACACTCGGGCATTCACGCGTCCCGCACTCCACGTGGGGCGCGTTGTTTTGCATTATCCACGCGCGCGCTCAATGGGGAGTGCGGCAGGCAGATGAGCAGGTGAACACGGTGCCTACCGGCAAGGTGAAGTGGTACGACGTCGAGAAGGGGTTCGGCTTCCTGTCCCAGGAAGAGGGGGAGGACGTGTACGTCCGCGCGGCCGCGCTGCCCGACGGTGTCGAGGGCCTCAAGGCCGGCCAGCGCGTCGAGTTCGGCATGGCTGCAGGCCGCCGTGGACCGCAGGCACTGAGCGTCAAGGTGCTCGACCCGGCGCCGTCGGTTCGCCAGGGCGGTGCCCGCCGCGAGGCCGCCGTGACCCGCAAGCACTCGCCCGACGAGCTGCACGGCATGGTCGAGGACATGATCACGCTGCTCGAGGCGAAGATCCAGCCGGACCTGCGCAAGGGCAAGTACCCGGACCGCAAGACCGCCCAGCGGATCTCCGAGGTGGTGCGCGCCGTCGCACGCGAACTCGACAGCTGAGTCGCCGACCGCACGAACGACGAAAGGGAGCCCTCCGGTGATCACCGGAGGGCTCCCTGCGTTCGTGGGGTCGCTGGTTACGACGCCGGTGCGACCACGCCGCCGCCCGGCAGCGGCATCGTCTGGAGCGCCCAGATCGGGGCCAGGCCGCCCTTGGCCGGCAGCTGGATGATCGCGCTGATCAGCTGCTCGCCCTTGTTGCCGGGGACCGTCACCGCGTAGGCCTCGCCGGGCTTGTAGTCGCGGTAGCCCTCGAAGATCTCGCCGGTCTTCGGGTTGCCGATCTGGACGTTGAGGCGCCAGTCCGAGTCGGCGACCTCCTTCGGCAGCGACAGCTGCAGCGGGTAGCCCTCCGGCACGTGGAGTTCGACGATCTCGAGCCCCTCGCATTGCAGCGACGGATCGCAGAAGCCGGGATGGGCGGAGACGGACTCCTGGTGCGCGTACGCGGTGATGGTCGGCAACTTCTCCCCGGACTCACCGACCAGGTAGGCGACGACCCCGGCGAGACCGGCCGCGACGACCACCACAACCGCTGCGATCAGCGCAAGAATCTGTTTCGTCCGGGCTTGCATCATCGATTCCGTTTCTCGTTCGGTGGATCAGTCGGCACGGGGGCTGTGGCCGACGGTGGTCTCGGGGTTCACGTGCTCGGGACGCTTGCCACCCAGACCGGGGAGCAGGGTGCCCCCGCGGTACGTCAGGATCGTCTGAACCAGCCCGATCGTAAGCACCACCGACACCACAGTGAAACCGATCCACAAGTCGGTGGGGAGCAGAACGCCCAGGGCGCCGCCGATGACCCAGCTGAGCTGCAGGACGGTCTCGGAGCGGCCGAAACCGGACGCGATGGACTCCTCGGGCAGGTCCTGCTGCAGCGAGGCGTCCAGCGACACCTTCGCCAGCGCGCTCGCCCCGGACGCCACCAGCGCCGCCAGCGCCGCCGCCAGCAGGTTACCGGTGATCGCGACGAGGATCGCCACGACCGTCACCGCGATGGTGCATCGCAGCACCATCACCGCCGGGCGACCCAGCTCGAGGCGGGCGCCGGCCGCGTTGCCGGCGAAGTTGCCGATGCCCGCGGCGGCGCCGACCAGACCGAGGGTCGCCGCCTGCATCAGCGCCTCGTGCTCGGTGTTGGATTTCGCGACGAACGCGATGTACAGCGTCAGGAAGCCGGTCAGGACTCGGATGGTGCCGTTGCCCCACAGCCCGGTGACCACCGCGCGCCCCAGCGGTTGGCGCTTGGTTGCGTCACCGCCGGCGCTGCGGCCCTTGCCGCTGACGTCGATCAGTTCGGTGGGGGAGTCGTCGCCGTGGAAGGTCAGCGTCGCCGGGACCTCGCCCTCGGTGACCTCGACCCACGCCGGGATCCGCATGCTCAGGTAGGCGCCCAGCGCGGTGATCACCCCGGCGAGCCACAGCGCGCCGACCGATCCGGTCACGAGCGCCAGCGCGCCGGCCAGCGCACCGGCCCCGATCGTGCCGCCGATCAGGCCGAACACCGTCAGCCGCGAATTGACCCGGACCAGGTCGATCTCGGGTGGCAGCACCCGTGGTGTCACGGCGCTCTTGAGCACCGAGAACGATTTACTGAGCACCATCATGCCCAGCGCGCACGGGTACAGCGCCCAGCTGTCGAAGTTGAAGACCAGCACGATCGCGATCACCGTCCGCAGCGCGAACGACGACGCCAGCGCGATCCGGCGGCCCCGCTGCAGCCGGTCCAGGGCCGGCCCGATCAGGGGCGCGATCACCGCGAACGGCGCGATCGTGATGAGCAGGTACAGCGCGACCTTCGTCTTGTCCTCGCCGGTCGCCGCCGAGAAGAACAGCGTGTTGGCGAGTGCGACGGCGATCGTCGCGTCGGTCGCGAAGTTCGCCATCACCGCGTACGTCAGCGCGGTCAGCCCGGACTTGTCGGCGCCGTCGGCGGTCGCGGCCCGGCGGAAGGTGGCGATGCCCTTGTTCGTCAGTTCCCGACTGCGCATCGCCGCGACCCGTGTGACGGTCAGCTTGCGGGGCATCGGCCGCGGCTTCGGCGCACCTGTGTCGGTGTCGCGGGTGCCGTCGTCCGCGCCGAGGCTCTGCTCGGGCATGGGCCGCGTCGGCTGGGGTTCGGACTGCGGCGGGGGTCCCGGCTGCGACCGCGGTGCGGACGGTGGCGCGGACTGCGGCGGCGCCGACTGCGGCGGTGGCGCGGACTGCGGCGGCGTGATCCGTTCGGTGCGTGCCGACCGGTCCACCGGGTGCAGCGGGGGCAGCGGGGATCGTCGCCCGGCGACGCGCCGGGTCGGCGGGTAGTTGTCGTAGCCGGGGTGCCGCGGAGGCGCGGGATCACGCGGTTGCTGCCCACGCCGAGTGGCGTCGTGGGGGTCGCGGGGTCCGGTCACCCCTCAATTCTGTCCTAGTCGTCGGACAATGCACGACACGGGCGGTCCGTTCCTGCTCGCCCCGACGTGTCGGACGCAGGTGAGGAGCGCTCAGGAGACGAAGCGGACCTCGAACATCCGCGGCCACAGCTTCCCGGTGACGAGGAACCGGTCGGTGCCGGGGATCTGCGCGATTCCGTTGAGGACGTCGATGCCGGCGCGCTCGTCCGCGGGCAGCGCGTCCTTCAGGTTGTCGGCGTCGATTCGGCCCACCACGACACCCGTCGCCGGGTCGATCTTCACGATCCGATCGGTGGTCCACACGTTGGCGTACACGAAACCGTCGCTGCTGCACTCGAGTTCGTTGAGCCGGTCGAGCGGTCGGCCGTCGAGCGTGACGTCGACCGAGCCGGTCGCGTCGAACGTCACCGGATCCCGGAAGGTCAGGGTGTCCGAGCCGTTGCTCATCACCAACCGATCGGGCTGCGTGCACAGGCCCCAGCCCTGGCCGTCGTACGAGACCTGCCGCTGCTGGGCGAGGGTGTTGCGGTCGCGGGCGATCGCGACCCCGTCCTTCCACGTGATCTGCCACACGGTGTCACCGGCGACGGTAATGCCCTCGCCGAACATCGGCCGTGCCAGATCGACGTGCGCCAGTTCGGCGCCGGAGTCGAGTGCGGTGGCCCGCACCCACGAGTGGCCGACCCGGCCGGTGCTCTCGAAGAGGGTGCCGTCGGAGATCTCGAGGCCCTGGGTGAACGCGCCGGTGTCGTGCGGCAGCTCGCGGACGATCTCCGGATGCAGCTCGGCGGCGATCACCGCGCCCTCCGGCGGCGTGGCGGAGCTGTTCGTGGAGCAGCCCGCGACCAGCGCGGCGGCGAGTAGGAACACTCCGATTGCGGTGGGTTGCGGGGTGTGACGCCGATTCACGGGACAAGCATGACAGCCCACACGAGCGCACACGGGAGCGAGTGCGGCAAGATGGGCAACGTGAGTGTTTCGTCGTCTCCAGAGAGCGCCGTCGTGCGCCCGGTCCTCGCTCGAGCCGTCGAACGCGCCCGAGAGGCGCTCGTCGAGCTCAATGAGGGTGGCGTGGGTAAACACCTGGGCGTCACCGCGGAGGACGACTGCTCCGCGACGCACCGGTTCGCCGCCGACCTACCCGGCTACCACGGCTGGCAGTGGGCCGTCGTCGTGGCGGCCGCCCCCGACTCCGATCACGTGACGGTCAGCGAGCTCGCGTTGCTGCCGGGCCCGGACGCGCTCGTCGCGCCCGAGTGGCTGCCGTGGGATCAGCGCATCCGGCCCGGGGACCTCTCGCCGGGCGATCTGCTCGCCCCCGCGCCGAACGACCCGCGACTGGTGCCGGGATACGTCGCGACCGGTGACCCCGAGATCGACGAGGTCGCCTTCGAGGTCGGCCTGGGACGCAAGCAGGTCATGAGCCGCGAGGGTCGGCAGGACTGCGCCGGGCGCTGGCACGACGGCGAGTACGGGCCCGACTCCGACATGGCCAAGGCCGCGCCGTCGACGTGCGCGCTGTGCGGCTTCTACCTTCCGCTCGCCGGATCGCTGCACGCCGAGTTCGGCGTATGCGGCAACGAGATGGCCGCCGACGGGCACGTGGTGACCGCAACCTACGGGTGCGGCGCGCACTCCGACACGACGCTGCCGACCGGTGCGGGCACGCCGCGCTACGACGCCTACGACGACGCCGCGGTCGAGGTCGTCGAGCGGCCCGAGTCCCACAGGACCCCGGCAGCCCCCGTCGAGACCCCGGAGACCCCGGCAGCCACCGCCGAGACGCCGAAGACCCCCGAGGCCCCCGCCGACCCCGAGCCCCCGTTGGACCAGGAATCGGACAGCTGACGGATCCCTTCGACACCGCCGCGCTCCGCGAGGGGACGCTCCTCGCGTGGCGCAGCTCGCCCACGCGCCTGCGGGAGGACGCCGCCGCCGAGGCGGACCTGGTTCGGGCCGGCTACCGAGACCGGCTCCTGACCGAACTGGCCCAGAACGCGGCCGACGCCGCCGCGAGGGCCGGGGTGCCGGGCGCGCTGCGGGTGCACCTGCACGGCAACGTGCTGCACGTCGCGAACACCGGCGCCCCGCTCGACCGCGACGGGGTGCACGCGCTCACCGCGCTGCGGGCATCCGGAAAGTCCACCGGGGTGGGCAGATTCGGTGTGGGTTTCACGGCCGTGCTGGCCGTGAGCGACGACGTCGAACTGCGCTCCACCACCGGTTCGCTGCTGTTCTCGGCCGACCATACCCGCGCCGAGATCGAGTCGGCGGGGCTCGAGGTGCCGGCCGTCGGCGCGCCGGCGCTGCGGCTGGCGTGGGCCACCGACGAACGACCCAGTGCGGGGTTCGACACCGAGGTGGTGCTGCGCCTGCGCCCCGACCTGCACGGCCCCGGCGTCGCCGCACTGCTGGCCCGGTTCGCCGCCGAGGCCGTCGACCTGCTGCTGGAACTGCCCGCGCTCGAGTCCATCGAGATCGACGGGACGGTGCTGCGCCGCACCGCGCGTGACCTCGGCGACGGGCTGGTCGAGCTCACCGTCGGCCACACCACGTGGTGGCAGTACGAGACCGGGTCGGTGCGCTGGCTGGTGCCCGTGGTGGACGGGCGGGTGCTGCCGGTGACCGGTGACGTGCTGCGGGCGCCCACCCGCTCCGACGAGGAACTGTCGCTCCCGGCGCTGCTGATCGCGGACGTGCCGATGCAGCCGGACCGCCGGCGCATCCTGCCCGGGGCGTCGCTCGCCGACATCGTTCGCGGCTACGCGGGGTTCGTCGCGTCCCTGCCGCGCGACCAGCGTCTCGATCTGGTGCCGCTGCCCGGTTTCGCGCGCGGCGAGGTGGACGCGGCGCTGCGCGAGGCACTGGTGCAGGAACTGCGCACCCAGCCGTGGGTGCCCGCCGCCGACCCCGACGCCGACGACCTCGTCCCGACCCGGGCCACCGTCGTCTCGGAGCTCACCGGGGAACTGGCCGACGCCCTCGCCGACGTCGTACCCGGCCTGGTGGATCCGCAGCTATCGGGGCCGCGGTTCGCGTCGGCGCTCGCGGCCGTGGACGTGCACCGGATCGGGTTGGCGCGCATCGCCGAACTGCTCGGCGGACACGAACGCGAACCGTCGTGGTGGCACACGCTGTACGGCGCGCTCGAGCCGCTGGTCGTCGACGCGTTGACCGTCGAAGAGCTTGCCGCCGTTCCTGTTCCGCTCGCCGACGGTCGCACGGTCACCGGTCCGCGGACCACCGTCACCGGCACCGACCTGGGGCACACGCTCGACGGCGCCACCGCAGCCTTGGACTGGGTGCGGCTGGTCCATCCCGACGCCGCGCATCCGCTGCTGAACCGGCTCGGCGCCGAGCGTGCGACGGCCGGCGACCTGCTGACCGATCCGGCACTACGGGCGCGGATCGAGGACATCGACTACGACGACCCCACCGCGGCAACCGAATTGGTGTCCGTCGTGCTCGCACTGGTCGGCCTGGCCACGCCCGACGCGCGGCCCGCGTGGCTCGGGGAGCTGCCGCTGCCCGACGCCGACGGCGACCTGGTGCCCGCCGACGAGCTGCTGCTGCCGGGTGCACCGCTCGCCGACGTCCTGGTGGAGGACTCGCCGTTCGGCACCGTCGACCCCGCCCTCGTCGACCGCGTGGGGGAGGAGCCGCTGCGTGCGCTCGGTGTCGGCTGGGGTTTCGCACTGCTGCGCGCCGAGCTGCCCACCGGCCCCGAACACGACCTCGACGACGAGCACACCTGGTGGGACACCCTCGCCGACGACCCGGAGACCCTGATCGCGGTCCGCGACCTGGACCTGGTCGATCCCGCGCGCTGGCCACGGGCGCTGACCTTGCTGGCGGACGACCCCGACACCGCCGCCGCGCTGTCCGACCGTGACGGCTACACCGCGTGGTGGCTGCGTCGGCACGCCGAGGTCGACGGCCGCCCGCTGGGTCTGCTGCGTGCCCCCGACGACGACACTTTCGCGGGGCTGCTCGACGTGCTCGATCACCCGGCGGCGCCCGCGCTCGCCCCCGCCCTGGCCCCGGCGTCGGTCGACGACACCGAGCTGGCCGCCGTCCTGCTGGACCGGCTGGCCGATCCCGAGCGCACCGCGACCCCCGACGTCGTCACCCGCACGCACCGGTTGCTCGCCGCGGCCGCCGCCCGCGGTGTCCTCGACCTCGACGAACTCGGACTGCCCGCCCGCGTCCGCAGCCTCGCCGGCACCGTCACGGAACCCGACGTCGCGCTGGTCCTCGACCGGCCACACCTCGGCGCGGTCGTCCCGTCCGAGCGGATCGTGCTCGGCGCGTTCGACACCGCGTCCGCGCTCGCCGACCTGCTCGACCTGCCGCTCGCGTCCGCCGCGATCCATGCCGAGGTCCTCGGCGACGGCGACGTCAGCGCATGGGACCGGGAACCCGATGCGGTGCTCGCGTGCGCGGCGCTCGGTCTGCCGCTGCCGAACGGTCCGGTCGTCGTGCACGACGACCTCGTCGTCCGACTCACCGGCGCCGGTGAAGGGGACGTCGCGGTCCCGTGGTGGGTGGACGACGCGGGACGCACGCACTTCCGGCGGTGGCGGGTCGGGGGAGACGCGTGACGAGTGTGACGGTCGATCAGTCGGTGCTCGACTGGATGCTCGACCGGCGCACCGCGTGCCTCACCGACACGTTCACGGCGATCACGCACAGCGGCGGCACCGTCGCGGTGTTCCTGATCTCCGCCGTGGCGACGATCGCGCTGCTGACCCGCCACCGGACCGCGGAAGCCGTGATGATCGCCGGGGCGATGCTGTCCGGATGGACGGCGATGAGCCTGCTCAAACATTTGTTCGCTCGCGAGCGTCCGCCGCTGCCGGACCGGCTCGTCGACCTGGACTCGTACTCGTTCCCGTCGGGGCACGCCATGATGTCCGCGATCCTGGCGTGCGTGCTGGGGGCGGTGGTGGTGCGGGCCGTCGCTCCCGGGATCCGCCGGATCGGGTTGCTCGTGCTGCTCGGTTGCTACACGCTCGCGGTCGGGATTTCGCGGGTGTACCTGGCGGCCCACTGGCTCACCGACGTCCTCGCCGGCTGGGCGTTCGGGGTGGCGTGGGCCGGGCTGTGGATCTGGGCGGTCAGCCGCGGAAGTGCACGTTCGACACGCACCGAAAGCGTGTGAAATCCATCACCGGACGGAACCATCCTGTCCGACCGGTCGTTTCCCTCAGTCGAGCCCGCGCTGTGCGCCGCGCTTGCCGCGCCGGGCCGCGCTCCGCTGGACCAGGAACAATCCGAAACCCACGACGCCCAGGGCGGTTCCGGCATAACAGACCGGTAGCGCGGCGCTCCACCGATCGCCCGCGAGCAGGACGACAACGGTCGCCACAATCCAGGCGGCGGTACCGATTGCGACCACCGGACGCGGGTCGGACAGGCGTTGCACGAGCGTCGGGGTGCTGTGGATTTCGGTCACACGATTAAGTTACCCGCGCGTCGGTGCCCTAATCTGCCAGGTGCGACCCCCACATCCCGGCGATTGGACCGAAATACGACATGGCGGTTACCGAGAAAACCCCCGAGCCCACAAGGCAGTCGGCGCCCTCACGGTTGCTCGACACCTACTTCAAGATCACCGAGCGGGGCTCGACCGTCAGCCGGGAGGTCCGCGGTGGCCTGGTCACGTTCGTGGCCATGGCGTACATCGTCGTCCTCAACCCGCTGATCCTCGGTAGCTTCTCCGCCGACGACGCGGCCGCCAAGACCGACGTGCTGGGCAACATCCTGCCGGTCAACCAGGTGGCCGCCGTCACCGCGCTCGTCGCAGGCCTGATGAGCATCCTCTTCGGCATCATCGCCAACTATCCGTTCGGCATCGCCGCGGGTCTCGGCATCAACAGCCTGCTGGCCGTGTCGATCGCGCCGCAGGTGACATGGCCCGAGGCCATGGGCCTGGTCGTCATCGACGGCCTCATCATCGTCGCGCTGGCCGTCAGCGGCTTCCGCACCGCCGTCTTCAACGCGATTCCTCGGGAACTCAAGGCCGCCATCGCGGCCGGCATCGGCATGTTCATCGCGTTCATCGGCCTCGTCGACGCCGGCTTCGTGCGCCGCATCCCCGATGCCGCCGGCACCTCCGTCCCGGTCGGTCTCGGCATCAACGGTTCGATCGCCGCGTGGCCGACGGTCGTGTTCATCTTCGGCGTCCTACTCATGGGTGTCCTCGTCGTGCGCAAGGTTCGCGGTGGTCTGCTGATCGGCATCATCGTCACGACCGTGCTGGCCGCGATCCTCGAGGCGGTCTTCCACATCGGCGCCTCGAAGGGCGTCGACCCCAAGGGGTGGAACCTCAGCGTGCCCGCCGTGCCCGACATCATCGCGCAGCTGCCGGATCTGAGCCTGGTCGGCAACTTCAGTCTGTTCGGCGCGTTCACCCGCATCGGTGTCCTCGCCGCCAGCCTGCTCGTCTTCACGCTGGTGCTCGCCAACTTCTTCGACGCGATGGGCACCATGACCGGTCTCGGTAAGGAAGCCGGCCTCGCAGACAAGGACGGCAACCTGCCGGGCATGGGCAAGGCGCTGGTCGTCGAGGGCGCCGGCGCGGTCGTCGGCGGCGGCGCGTCCGCGTCGTCGAACACCGTCTTCATCGATTCCGCAGCCGGTATAGCCGACGGTGCCCGCACCGGCCTCGCGAACGTCGTCACCGGTCTGCTGTTCCTCGCCGCGATGTTCCTCACCCCGCTCTACTCGGTGGTGCCGATCGAGGCGGCCGCCCCGGCTCTGGTCGTGGTGGGCGCGTTGATGATCGGTCAGGTGCGCGACATCGACTTCAGCAAGTTCTCGATCGCGCTGCCCGCGTTCCTGACGATCGCCGTCATGCCGTTCACGTACTCGATCGCCAACGGCATCGGCGTCGGCTTCATCTCCTACGTGGTCCTCGCGGCCGCGGGCGGCAACGCCAAGAAGGTGCACCCGCTGCTGTGGTTCGTTGCGGCGCTGTTCGTCGCGTTCTTCACCGTCGGCCCGATCACTGACGCCGTTACGTGATTGACAGGGCGCGAGTTCCCGTATTGTTTGGATCTGTGACATCGGATACTCGCGCCCTGGCCAGCGATCTCTCCCTCGCGGTGGTGCGGCTGACACGCCACCTGCGGGGGCGGCGAAGCGAGGCCCAGGTGTCGCTGACGCAGCTGTCGGCGCTCGCCACGCTGAGCGCCGAGGGCTCCATGACGCCGGGTGCGCTCGCCGCCCGTGAGAAGGTCCAGCCGCCGTCGATGACCCGGGTCATCGCCTCGCTCGCGGATCTCGGACTCGTCGATCGCACACCGCATCCCACCGACGGGCGGCAGATCATCGTCTCGCTGTCCGACGCCGGTCACGCCCTCATCGAGGGCGAGACCCAGGCCCGCGAGGCGTGGATGACCGACAAGCTGTCGCATCTCGACGACAAGCAGCTCGAGACGCTGAACGACGCCGTCGCGATCATTACCTCCCTCGTCGAGAACGACTGAACTGAAGCGAAAGAACCTGGGCCCGAACATGTTCGGGCCCAGGTTCTTTCGTTCGTGGTGGTGAAGTCAGAAGGTGCTCGGAAGACCGGGGCGGTGGACATCCGCAGCGCGTGCCTCCACCAAGACCGTGCGGGGTTCCAGGACCTGGCCGCACTCGCTGCATGCGAATCGTGGGCTGAATTCGTCACCACACGTGGTGTGCGCGAAGGTGATCGCGCTCCCCTCGGGGGACGGGAACCATCGCTTGCCCCACGCGATCATCGACACCACGACCGGGAAGAATGCCCGGCCCTTCTCGGTCAGGTGATAGGTCACCCGGTCGACCCGTTCGGTGCTCGGAGATTCGCGTAGGACACCGAGTTCGGTGAAGGTGCGCAGTCGATCCGCCACGATCGTCGGTGACGCCTGCATCCGTTCGGCGAAGTCGCTGTAGCGTCGGGCGCCGAAGAATGCGGCACCCAGCATCGAGGCCGACCACCGGTTGCCGAGGAGTTCCATGGTCTGCGGAAGCACTCGTGGGGGGCGCGCGGCGCCGCTCGATCGACGTCGGCTCGAGGCCGCGGGAACGCAGCGCGACCAATCGCCGCTCGGGCCCATCTCGGCGACGACGTCACGTGCGCCGGCCGGATGCCCACACGCGACGCACTCGAGGCGCGGCGCGAAGTGCCGATCACACGTGGCGTGCCGCATGAGGGGGAGTACGCCTCGATCAGGAGCCCACTGCAGCTCCCAGGACCACACCGACAGCAGGATCGACCACAATTCCTGACCGCAGGTGGTCCGCCGGTACTCGTACCGGGGCGGCTTCTCCTGATAGCAGAGCCGGTCGAACACCCCCGCGTCGGTGAGTGCCGCCAGTCGTGAGGACAACACGGCGTGCGAGATAGCACCTGCACGCATCCAGTCGCTGTATCGCTTGGCTCCCTCGAAGGAGTGGCGCAGGATCCACAGGTTCCACTCGTCTCCCAGGAGTCCGACGGCCACTGCAATGGAGTTGTCGCCGCCCGGGGCGAGCATGCGCCCAGCGGTCGGAGTCGCGGACTCCGCGTCGGGTGCATGCTCGTCGGACATCCCAAGAACTATAGTCCGGGGCGATCGAGCCCCATCGCCTCCGCCGGGTCATCGCTCGTGCGCCATCGGGGCAGTGCCGAACCCGGCGCCCACGTGGAATGTGTTCCGCTGGAGATGCGCTCCGGCAACCGGATCCGCGCCACCGGGCCGTCCGCGACGCGAGCGGCGTCGAACACCAGACACTCCGACAGATCCTCCTCGATGTTCGAGACGATCGTGACCAGATAGCCGTCGTCCTCGTCGGTGGCACCGATACGCGGTGCCATCGCCGTCTCGCTGCCGAACACGCCGTCGCCGAACGCGTAGCGTTCTTCGTTCCCGGTGACGGTGTCGTGCTTGACCAGGCCGTCGAACAGGAACCAACCGGGGAGGCCGGTCGCGGCGTAGGTGTAGCGGTGGGGGCGACCGGCGTGACGGGAATTGATCATCCCGAACTCGGTCACGGTCTCCGAGAGTCGTTCCTCCCGAACCTCTCCCGTGCGCAGGTTCAACCGCCACCGATGCAGGTGCGTGCCCATCCGGTCGAGGGCCAGGAAGCGGAACATCCGCTGGTAGATCCCGCCGTCGCCGGTGTCCTCGGGTTCCGGGTTCTCCTGATGGAACCCCTCGAGCACGATCTCGTCGCCGACCTCGTAGGCGTTGGTCCAGTGCAGGACGTACGTGGGCGAGGCCTCGAACCAGCGGATCTGTTCGGAGGTTCCCCGCCGCGGGATCACCCCCAGCCGCAGCGGGATGTCGGGATGGAAGCGTGAGACGTAGCGACCGGCCTCGAGCGCCTCGGGCAGCCAGAACAGCGGGCAGTCGTTGAGGATCGCGTAGTTCTCGGTGAACGCCATGTCGTGGGGGAGACGTGGCCCGGGCAGTTCGATGTCCACGTAGTGGGCGAGTCGGTCCTCGGAGTCGACGACGCCGTAGTGCATGTACGGGGCGTCGGTGCTGTAGTTGAAGAACAGCAGTTCCCCGGTGTGGTCGTCGACCTTCGGGTGTGCCGAAACTCCGACGCTCGTCGGGAACTGGCCGTTCCACGTCGCCTTGCCCACCGTCTCGAGCGTCGTCGGGTCGAGACTGTAGAGGTCGCCGCACTGCCAGAAACTGGTGAGCGCCATACCGTTGTGCACGACGACATCGGTGCTGGACGCGTCCTTCATCCGGCCGCGAGCGCCCCAGCCGTCCTGACGGACCGAGCTTTCGGGATGCTCGGCGATGCCGGCCCACAGCGGTCCGGCGGCCGCCTGCTCGGCCAGGAAGCCGTCGGTCTTGACGAAGCGGTTGCGGTAGAACGCCTTTCCGTCGCGGAAGCCGACCGCGTGGATCATGCCGTCGCCGTCGAACGGGTGGTAGCGGCCCTCGAGGGCCGGGTGTACCGGATTCTCGGTGTTGCGCAGGTAGACCCCGTCGAGGTCGGCGGGCAGTTCGCCGACGACGTCGAGATCGTCGGCGCTGCGCTCGACGGTCTGCGGGCGCCACGCGCCAGTGCGGTACGGGTGGTCGTCGTCTGCGGGCAGCGTCGTCAGGGCGCGCCCGAGCACCTCGATCTCCATGTGTTTCTCCTCTTCGCGATCAGTGTCCGACGACGAAACTTGCTGTGGTCGAGGTGCTTCCGCCGAAATTCAACATCGCGGCTCGGCGTGCACCGTCGACCTGGTTCGCTCCCGCTCGGCCGGTGACCTGGCGGTGGCAGTCCAGCAGCATCCGCACACCGGTCGCGCCGACGGGGTGCCCGACGCCGAGAAGACCGCCACTCGGGTTCATCGGGATCCGGCCATCGATCTCGAGGTCGCCCGCCTCGACGGCGCGCCAACTCTCCCCGGGTGGCGTGATGCCGAAGTGGTCGATGGCGAGATATTCGCTGACCGTGAAGCAGTCGTGCGTCTCGATGAGGTCGAGGTCGTCGACCCCCGATATCCCGGCGCGGGTGAAGGCGTCGCCGATCGTGTCGCGGACGTGCGGGAACACGTACTTGTCGCCCGCGCTCCGCGAGAACTTCTCCGCCAGGGGAAGCCCCACGGTCCGGTGGCCCCAGCCGAGAATGCTCGACTGGTGTGCGGTGTCGCGCTGCGCGGCCGGGTGGTCGGCGCGGACCAGGACCACGCCGGCGGCGCCGTCGGTGAGCGGTCCGCAATCGGCCTTCCGGAGTCGGCCCTCGACCGGGGGATTGGCCACCGGGTCGACACTGAACGACGCCGCGTTCCGATCCCAATCCCGGGTCTGGGCAAGGGGGTTGCGGGCCGCGTTGCGCGCGTTCAGTTCCGCGATGGCCCACAGGTGCCGGTCGTCGAGGCCGTAGCGTCGGTCGTACTCGTCGGCGACCTTGCCGAACATGTACGGCCACATGAACTTTGCGTCGGTCCCTTCGCGGCCGGCCCAGGCGGCCGTGCCCATGTGCCGGGCTCCGAGGTCGCCCGGGACGGTCTTCTCGAGTTCGGCGCCCAACACCAGGGCGCAGTCGTAGCGGCCGGACTCGAGATCCGCCATGGCAGCGAGCAGCGCGAGCGATCCCGATGCGCAGGCCCCCTCGTGCCGGGTGGCGGGGACGCCCCACAGGCCGGGGACTACCGAGGGCGGCATGGCTCCCAGGTGGCCCTGCCCCGTGAAGAGCTGACCGAAGGCATTGCCGACGTGGACGACGCCGATGTCGCCGGCCTCGAGTCCGGCTTCGGCGAGAGTGCCCTCGACGACCTCGCGAACCAGGTCGGCCACATCGAGGCCCTCCCGCGTGAGGTTTCGTGCGAAATCTGTTTGGTAGCCACCGATTATTCGAATCGTGTCAGTAGTCATGAACGCCGCTCTCTCCTGAGGTCTTGCGGTTCCGTGGGGTCCAGACTACAACTAACAGAGTGATGCATACCACTCAACTGTTGGAAAGGCCGGTGGTGACATGACGCGGGCGTTGGTCTTCGACGCGGTCCGGCTGCCCCGGGGGCGGGTGCGCCGCGGCGGCGGCACCCTCGCGCAAATTCCGCCTCACGCGCTGTTCGCGCAGCTCCTCGCCGCCCTCGAGCAGCGCGGTCTCCACCCCGACGCCGTCGACGACATCGTGGTGGGGATCGGCACGGTCACCGGGGAGCAGGCGGGCAATCTCGCCCGTGCCGCCGCGCTGTCCGCCGGCTGGCCCGATGCCGTCGGCGGCGCCGTGGTGTCCCGACTCTGCTGCTCGGGCATCGAAGCGATCGGCACCGCGGCGGCGAAGGTCGTTGCGGGACAGGCCGACATCGTCGTCGCCGGTGGCGTCGAGTCGATGTCGCGCGTGCCGATGCTCTCCGACACCCCCGCGATCGCCACCGACGACGAGCTGGGTGAGCGCACCGGATTCGTGACCATCGGGGTGTCCGCCGACGCGACGGCCGCCGCGCACGGGTTCACCCGTGACGAGCTCGACGAGTTCGCGGCGCAGTCGCATCGGCGAGCGGCCGCCGCGCCGCCGTCGGATGCGGTGGTGCCGGTGACGCGATCGGGCGAGGTGGTCCTCGCGGCCGACGAGGGCGCTCGCCCCGACGCCACCGCCCAGCAGTTCGCGGAGCTCCCGGCCCTCTTCGGTGACGACCCGGCGTGGGAACGCGTGCTCCGACGCCTCCCGGAGCTGACCGCGCCCGAGCATGGCCTGCACTCGATCGCGACGGCCCCGCAGCTCGCCGACGGCGCGTCGGCCGCCGTGATCGCCGCCCCCGACGCGGCGAACGGCCGGCTGCGCGGGCGGGCACCGGTCGCGGAGATCGTCGCGGTCACGAACCGGTCGGTCCGTTCTCCGCTGCTGAGTGCACCGGTCGACGCGGCGCGAGATGCGCTGTGTCGCGCGGGGATCGGCGCCGACGACCTCGACGTCGTCGAGGCCAACGAGTCCTTTGCCGTCAGCCCGCTGCTGCTGACCCGCGAGCTCGGCCTCGACCCGGACCGGGTCAACCCGACCGGCGGCGCCCTCGCCGTCGGCCACCCGCTGGGCGCAACCGGCGGCAACCTCCTCGTCTCCGCCCTCGACGGCCTCCGCCGCGTCGACGGCGAGCACGCCCTCGTCACGATCCCGGCCGCACTGGGCCTCGGCTCCGCGCTGGTCCTGCGCCGGTTGAGCTGACGTCCTCCCTGCTTCGTCCCCTCTCCAGACACCCGTCCGCCGCCAGGAAGGTAGCCATGTCCGAACTGTTCACCGCGCCCGGGGTTTCCGACCCGAACCAGCGTCGCGTCGTGCTCTGCCACCCGGAAGAGAAGATCCGTGACTACGTGGCCAGGGGGTGGTGGCGGGAAACCACCCTGCTGGACGTCTTCGACGACCGGGTCCGCGCCCGACCCGATCGCGACGCGGTGTCCGATCCGACGAACCTGCCGGACCTGACGGGCATCGAGGCCGAGACGCTGACGTGGAAGGCGATGGCCGACCGCGTCGAACAGCTCGCGGCCCGGTACTACGAGGGCGGGATCCGGCAAGGCGACGTGGTCGTGGTCCAGTTACCGAACTCGGTGGCACTGGTCGCGACGTACCTCGCGCTGTGGCGCCTGGGCGCGGTCGTCAGCCCCGTACCGGTCGCCTACCGGCAGCACGAGTTGTCGAACATCTGCCGCGTCACCGGGGCGAAGGCGATCGCGACGGTGACGCGCCTGCTCGATCGCGAGTTGGCCGCCGAGGCACTCGCTCTCGCCGAACCGGCGGACGGCATCGAGAGCGTGTTCGCCTTCGGTCCCGATCCGGACCCGCGCGCGGTGCCGATGGGCCTGCCGGCGTCGTCCGTCGCCACGGAGGAGTCGCGGCGTTACGTCGACGAACTGGTCCTCACGATCGGTGACCGGATCACGATCTGCTGGACGAGCGGGACGGAGGCCGCTCCCAAGGGCGTACCGCGCTGCCATGCAGACTGGTTCTCGAGTGCGCAGGCGGCGCAGGACGGGCTCGAGACCGACGAGTCGTCCGTGATCCTGAACCCGTTCCCCATGGTGAACATGGCGGGATTTGCGGCGGCGTTCCTGCCCTGGCTGGTCGGTGGCGGGCACCTCGTTCAACACCAGCCCCTCGATCTGCCCGTCTTCCTCGCGCAGATCGAGCGCCACCGGGTCACGCACACCTCGATGCCGCCCGCCATCCTGGCGATGCTGCTCCAGCAGGATGCGCTGCGGGACTCGGTGGACCTGTCGTCGCTACAGCGGGTCGGCTCGGGCGGTGCGCCGTTGCCGCCCAGCGTCGTTCGTCGTTGGCAGGACGAATTCGGCATCGAGGTCCTCAACTTCTTCGGCTCCAACGAGGGAGTGTGTCTGCTCGGCGCGCCGGCCGACATTCCCGACCCTGCTGTCCGTGCCGGGCACCTGCCGAACTACGGCGCCCCGGATCGGGAGTGGGCGACGCGGGTGGCGAAGATGACCTCCGTGCGACTGGTCGACCCCGTCACCGGAGCCGACGTCCACGCCGTCGGTGAGCGGGGTGAGCTACGCCTGAAGGGGCCGAGCGTGTTCGGCGGCTACCTCGAGGGCACCGCGGCGTCGAGTCCGTTCGACGACCAGGGCTACCTGTGTAGCGGCGACGTGTTCGAACTCGGTGGCGAGCGCGGCGAGTACCTCATCTTCGTCGACCGGATCAAGGAGATCATCATCCGCGGCGGCATGAACATCGCGCCCGCCGAGATCGAGGGCCTCCTCATGGGCCACTCCGCCGTGAGCGACGTCGCGGTGATCGGCTACCCGGACGAGGTGCTGGGGGAGAAGTGCTGTGCCGTGGTGGTTCCGGCTCCGGGCGCCTCGGTCGAGCTCGCCGACCTCGTGAACCATCTGCGGGAGCGGCAGGTCGCGTCGTTCAAGCTCCCTGAACGGCTCGAGATCGTCGACAGCATTCCCCGCAACCCGGTGGGCAAGATCGTGCGCCGCGACCTGCGCGAGGCACTGGCGTCACCGTCCGCCTGAGCGCGGTCCATCGGGCCGGACCAGGCGTCGACCACGCCTGGTCCGGACCAACGCCGTCGCTACCTGTCCGACTTGGCTCGCGCCGGAAACACCGTGTAGCTGAGGGTGATCAGGCCCCAGACCCCGAGCGCAACGCTGAGCGTCCGGATCCAGTCGGCGAGCGCCTCGGTGCGGGACGGGTCGTCGACGAGGGCGATCGCGGCCACCAGCAGGCCGCACGCGATACCCCACGCGATCACGGCCTTGCCGAACTCGCGCCACTCCCGCGTCGCACGGGCCATGCCGTACCGAGGCGGCCTCACCGGCGCCGGGCCATCCGCGAAGCGATGGGCGAATCGAGCGTCGGCCCAGCGAATGATGCTGTGCCCGAATGCCACCGAGAACCCGATGTAGGCCGCGGCGAGGCCGTGGCTCCACGACGCCACGCTGCCGCTGTGGAGGTCGATCGTGGTCGCGACCAGCAACACGAGATCGACGAGTGGAGCGCCCACGAGCAGGACGGCGCCGACCCTGGGGCGACGCAGCACGTAGCGGGCGACCAGGCCGGCCGCGAGGAACACCCAGAACAGGACCTCGCACGCGACGATCAACTGCACGATCATGGTCGCCTCTTTCTAGTACGACTGTGTTAGCAATGAAGAAACTAGCACAACTGTGTTAGTTTTGGCGTGTGGTGAAACGACCCGACCCCGCAGAACGACGGGAGGAGATCGCCGACGCCGTGCTGCGGGTGATCCGGCGCGACGGCGTCGGCGCAGCGAGCGTGCGGACGGTCGCCGACGAGGCCGGCATGTCGACCGGCTCGCTCCGACACTTCTTCGGCACCCAGTCCGAGTTGCTGCTGTTCGCGATGGAACTGGTGACCCGGCGGGTGTACGAACGGATCGGGCGCATCGAGTTCACGGGGGATCCGCGGACCGACGTCCGCATCCTCGCCGAACAGTTCGTCCCGCTCGACGACGACCGTCGCGGAGAGATGGACGTCTGGCAGGCGTTCGTAGTCGCCGCGCAGACCGACCCCGCCCTCGGCGAGGTCCGCGACCGTACCGACCGGGAGATGTACGAGGGGTTCCTGCGGGCCACGACCGCACTGGACGCTGCGGGACTGCTCACGGCGGGAGCGTCGGCGGAGGTCGAGGCGATGCGGCTGCACGCCCTCGTCGACGGCCTCGCGGCGCACGGCGTCAACCATCCCCATCGGATGGGCGCCGACCGGATCCATGCGGTGCTCGACGCGCATCTCGATGCCCTCCTCGTCGGCGGCGGGAGCGCTCGCTAGCCCCCGAACCGGCATACGGCACGATGGACCCGTGGTTCACGTCATCGACATCGCAGACCCCGCCGACCCCAGGCTCGACGACTACCGCGACCTCAACTCGTCGGATCGTCGGCCCGACCTGCCCGGCGGCAAGGGGCTCGTGATCGCGGAGGGCGTGCTGGTGGCCCAGCGCATGCTCGCCTCCCGATTCACGCCGAACAGCCTGCTCGGAGTGGACCGCAGGTTCGGGGCGCTGTCGGACGATCTCGCGGATGTCGACGTGCCGTTCTACCGAACCAGCGCCGATGTCATGGCCGAGGTCGTCGGATTCCATCTCAACCGGGGCGTGCTGGCTGCGGCCCACCGCCCGCCCGCGCTGGATCTCGAGGACGTCCTCCGCGACGCGCGGACCGTCGCGGTGCTCGAGGGCGTCAACGACCACGAGAACATCGGCTCGATGTTCCGCAACGCCGCCGGCCTCGGTGTGGACGCGATCCTGTTCGGCGCCGCGTGTGCCGACCCGCTCTATCGTCGCGCGGTCCGGGTGTCGATGGGGCATGCGCTGCGGGTGCCGTTCGCGGAGGTGCCGGACTGGCCTCGTGGGCTGAACATTCTGCGTGACAGGGGCTTCCAGCTCATCTCGCTGACCCCGAATCCGTCGGCGGCGCCCCTCGCGCAGGCCATGACGGGGGAGAAGGTCGCGGTCCTGCTGGGCGCGGAAGGGCCCGGACTGACCGAACACGCCATGCGTGCCACCGACGTTCGCGCGCGGATCCCCATGGCGCCGGGCACCGATTCGCTCAACGTCGCCACCGCGGCGGCGATGGCGTTCTACGAGCGCATCCGGACGATGTCGTGACCACGGCTTCCGGACCCGAGCCGACGCCGTGGTCCACGGGCCTGCTCGTCAGCGGATTCGCGGCGGTCTTCACGCTCGTCGCGGTGGTCGCGTTCGGGTCGGCCCTGGCCGGCATCCACCCGTTGCTCGCGGTGGGTTTCAACCTCGTCGTGGTCGGCGGTGCCGCGCCCACCGTGTGGCGCTGGCGGCACGTACCGGTGTGGCGTTGGGCGGTCTACGGGGCGACTGCGGGCGTTGTATCGGGTTGGGCTGCATTGCTTTTCGGGGCCTTCTGAGGACCGTCAGCTCTCTCGACGAAACAGGCGCGAGAACAGCGACCGCCGTTGCGGGCGTTCCTGCTCCAGCTCCTGTGCCTGTGCCTGTGCCTGTTCCTGCTCCTGCTGGCGTTCCGCTTCGGCGCGGCGCTGCTCCTCGATCCGCTGCACCGATTCGGGGACCTGCCCGGCGGGGTAGACGGCGAATCGCGACACCGTGATCGACGAGGGATCGAGATCCTCGCCCAGCCACGCGTAGGGCGCGGCCTCGGCGAACTCGGCCGGGCTGAACGGCAGCGTCTGGGGGTCGGGCAACACGTCCAGCGATGGTTGCGCGGGGTGCTCGCCCGCCCAGAAGGGGCGCTCCCACACCTGGGGTAGCCCGAGGTCCTCCACGATGTGGACCGGCGTTGCGCTGAACGAGCGCTTCAGTTCCGCACCGTCCCAGTGCGCGAAGGCGCCCCACGAACCGGCCTTGGTCACCGGACTGGACGAGGACAGGTAGGTGTGGCGGTATCCGGTCGGGTGGATCCAGTGCTCTACGAGCGACGAGGGGACCGGCGGCAGCGACTCCCCGGTGCGGACCATCGCGACCCCGGGGCAGCATCCGACGACGATCTCTCCTTCGTCGAGATTAGTTGCCTCGGAAAGTAATTCGTCACCCAGGTGTGTCGCGACGAGGCTCGGGTGCAACTGGTCGACGAGTGCCTGCGCGGCCTCGTGGTCGGGCGCCGCGTCCCGCAGTACCGCAGCGGGATCGCCGACGTCGACGTACCAGAGTGTGGAAGCGTTGACCCCCGGCACCGATGTCAGCCGCGCCCGTTGCTCCGAACACCCAGCAGGACGTCGTCCCACGACGGCAGGGCAGGCTTGCCGCGCTTGTCCTTACCGGGGGTGTGCTGCGGTGCGATCTTGGGCTCGGGCTCGGCCTCGTCGACGACGTCCACCTCGATCGCGTCGACCTCGATGATTGCGTCGACCTCGATGATCTCGTCGAACTCGTCGATCTCGTTGGCCGTCAACAGGATCGAAGAATCTTCGGGGCTTGCGTACTCGTGCTCGTGGTCCTGCTCGACGTCCGCCGGACCGTATACGCCCTCGCTCGGGACGGGGGCCAGGCCGCGCAGCGGGCGACCGTAGTCGGGGTCGACGAGCTGGGTCGCGGTGTCGTCCAAGGCGGTGATGGTGCCGCCGTGCGCGTCCGGCTGGTAGCGCCAGTGCGCGGCGTTGGTGGTGCGTCCCGCCTGCCACTGCAACTGGGCCACCCAGTGGCCGTCGTCGTCCTTCCACGCGTCCCACGTCACCGCGTCCATGTCGTGGCCGCGGGCTCGGAATGCCTGCGTGACGATCTCGGCAAGGGTGTGGACGGTGGGGCCGTCGGGGCGGACCGGGTGGCCGGCCTGTGCCATCTCGGCGGCCCGGGAGCGTTCGAGGAGAACCGGATACGCGAAGCGTTCCACTTTGGACAGCGGGACCCCCGCCTCCTCGGCGACCTGCTCGACGGACGCGCCGGCGCGGATCCTTGCCTGGATCTCGCGGGGGCGCATCTGGCTGTCCGTCTCGATCTCGATCTGGCCCAGACGCGCGATGTCGCCGCGGGAGGCGGCGCGGAGCTTGTCGTCGGCCGGGATCCGGAACTTCTCTCCGGTATCGGGATCCGAACACACCACGTGCGCGCCGCCAGGTTCGAGACCGATCACTCGCAGCTCTCGCACGTTTGTCCTCCTCGTCGCGCCGACTCGCGATCACGCCAAGATCGACTGTAATTCATCCGTGACACTCGCGCCGGGAAAGACACGCGCGCCCAATATCATCTTCGTTGCGTGTTCTGCGTACTAATCGGCGTGCGGCGAGTGTGATGAGGACGACACGCGCGTCCGGGTGTGCGGTCGATACAGACCGAGGGGCGGGCACGCAGTGCGTGCCCGCCCCTCGACCGTGTGACCGGGAAGAACTAGCCGAGCTGGGAGACGACCCAGTCGATGCTCTTGGTGAGCTGGCTGATGTCCTCGGGATCGATCGCCGGGAACATGCCGATGCGCAGCTGGTTGCGGCCCAGCTTGCGGTACGGCTCGGTGTCGACGATGCCGTTGGCACGCAGGATCTTCGCAACCTGTGCGGCGTCCACCGAGTCGGCGAAGTCGATGGTGCCGACGACCTGCGAACGCAGCGCCGGATCGGTGACGAACGGCGTCGCGTACTCGGAGGCCTCGGCCCACTCGTACAGGCGCGACGACGAATCCTTGGTGCGGGCGGTGGTCCACGCCAGGCCGCCGTTGGAGTTCATCCACGCGATCTGGTTCTCGAGCAGCAGCAGCGTCGCGAGCGCCGGGGTGTTGTAGGTCTGGTCCTTGGTCGAGTTGTCGACCGCGATGGGCAGCGACAGGAACTCCGGCGTCCAGCGGCCCGACGCCTTGATCTCGGCGACACGCTCGAGCGCGGCCGGGCTCATCAGCGCGATCCACAGGCCACCGTCGGCGGCGAAGGACTTCTGCGGCGCGAAGTAGTAGACGTCGGCGTCGGCAACGTCGACCGGCAGGCCGCCGGCGCCCGACGTGGCGTCGATCGCGATGAGGGCGTTCTCCGAGCCGGCGGGACGGGTCACCGGCACGGCGACACCCGTCGAGGTCTCGTTGTGCGCCCAGCCGATGAGGTCGACCGAACCGTCGGCGACGATCTCCGGCGCGGTGCCGGGATCGCTCGACACCACGATCGGGTCGCCGATGAACGGGTTGCCCTTCGCGACCGACGCGAACTTCGACGAGAACTCGCCGTACGTGAAGTGCTGCGAGCGCTCACGGATCAGACCGAACGCGGCCGCATCCCAGAACGCGGTGGAACCGCCGTTGCCGAGGACGACCTCATAGCCCTCGGGCAGCGAGAACAGGTCGCGCAGACCCGAACGCACGCGGGCGACGACGTCCTTGACGGGCTTCTGCCGGTGGCTGGTGCCGAACACCGAAGCGCCGACGTCGACCAGGGACTGCAGCTGCTCGGGGCGGACCTTCGACGGTCCGCAACCGAAGCGGCCGTCAACGGGCTTGAGGTCGGCGGGGATGATCGGGTTGCTCATCGGTGCGAGTTTGTCCTTTATCTGTTGTGCTCGGATGTGGTCGGACGTCCAGCTGTTTCTAGCTGTGCGAGATCTGGTCCCAGCCCTCGACGGACTCGGGGGAGCGGGGGTCCGGGCCGGTGTAGATCGCGGCCGGGCGGACGAGCTTGCCCAGGCGCTTCTGTTCCATGATGTGCGCGCACCAACCTGCGGTGCGACCGCACGTGAACATCGCGGGCATCATGTGCGCCGGGACCTCGGCGAAGTCGAGGATCACCGCCGCCCAGAACTCGACGTTGGTCTCGATCGCGCGGTCGGGGCGCCGCTCCCGCAACTCGGCGAGCGCGGCCTGCTCGAGGGCGGCGGCCGCCTCGAAGCGGGGGGCGTTGAGGCGCTTGGCGGTGGCGCGGAGCACGCGGGCGCGGGGATCCTCGGCCCGGTACACCCGGTGGCCGAAGCCCATGAGCTTCTCCTTGCGATCGAGGATTCCCTTGACCAGCGCGCGGGCGTCGCCGGTGCGCTCGGTCTCCTCGATCATCGGCAGCACGCGGGCCGGTGCGCCGCCGTGCAGCGGGCCGGACATCGCGCCGATCGCGCCGGACAGCGAGGCCGCGACGTCGGCGCCGGTCGAGGCGATGACGCGTGCGGTGAAGGTGGAGGCATTCATGCCGTGTTCGGCGGCCGACACCCAGTACGCGTCGATGGCCTCGATGTGCCGCGGATCCGGATCGCCCTTCCAGCGCGTCATGAAACGTGCTGTGACGGTGGGACACTCGTCGATGATCTTCTGCGGGACGGCGGGCTGGTAGATGCCGCGAGCGGACTGCGCGACGTACGACAGCGCCATCACCGAAGCGCGGGCGAGGTTCTCGCGCGCGGTCTCGTCGTCGATGTCGAGCAGCGGCTGGTAACCCCAGATCGGGGCGAGCATCGCGAGACCGGCCTGCACGTCGACGCGGACGTCGCCGGTGTGGATGGGGAGCGGGAACGGCTCTGCCGGCGGCAGACCCTGACCGAACTTACCGTCGACCAGCAGCGCCCAGACGTTGCCGAACGTGACCCGACGGCCCACCAGATCCTCGATGTCGACGCCGCGGTAGCGGAGTGCGCCGCCGTCCTTGTCCGGCTCGGCGATATCAGTGGTGAAGGCGACGACGCCCTCGAGCCCGCTGACGAAATCCTCGGGTACTACAGCGCTGGGTGCCATGCTCCTGGACTCTCCTCATCCGCGTGCTGCCTGTCAGAGCCGCACTGCCTTGCACTGATTCGGTCTTCTACTCGATCCTTCGATGCGTCCGACTTCGTCTGCGCGCTCGGGCGCTTCGTCCGTGCTGGACCCGGGGAACTGCCGACGGGTCTGCTCTCCAAACTCTAGCCGGTCGCACCGGTCGCCTGGTCAGCGCATACCCGGTAGTAGCGTCTGGACCTGTGTCGTCAGATTCCCGCCGCCAGGGACCCCGGAAGTCCGATCTCTCCGCGATGCGCGTGAGCTACGGCGAAATCGGGCCGCAGCGGCCTGTCGTCGAACCGGACCTGGAACCGTCCTGGCTGGACGGTGGTTGGGCGACGCTGGCGCGGCAGTGGGTCGAGGAGGCCGTCGAGGCTGGACTGCCCGAACCCAACGCCATGGTGCTCGGCACCGTCGACGCCGACGGGCACCCGTGCACGCGGACCGTCCTGTGCAAGGGACTCGGCGAGGACGGCGTGTTGTTCTTCACCAATTACGAGTCCGACAAAGGGCGGCAGCTCACGGCCACGCCCTACGCGTCGGTGACGTTCACGTGGATTCCGCTGGCACACCAGCTCACCATCCGCGGCCCTGCGGAACGAACCAGCGAGAGCGCGACATCGGAGTACTGGAAGAGTCGGCCCCGCGGTTCGCGGTTGGGGGCGTGGGCGTCGCACCAGTCCCGTCCGATCGCCTCGCGCGTCGACCTCGAGGCGCAGCTCGTGGACGCGGGCCGGCGCTTCTCCGTCGACGATGACGTCCCAGTCCCCGGGCACTGGGGTGGTTTCCGGATCCGACCGGAATCGGTCGAGTTCTGGCAGGGCCGACCCAACCGCATGCACAACCGGATCCGCACCCGCCTCGTCGACGGCGCGTGGACCGTCGAACGTCTCCAGCCGTGATGCGCGGACTACTCGCCGACGTCACCCCGCTACGAAACCCCGACTACCGGCGGCTGTGGACGAGCGGCATCGTCACCGTCATCGGCGGTCAGTTGACGGTCGTCGCGGTGCCGTTGCAGATCTTCGCGATTACCCAGAACTCCGCCTACGTCGGGCTCGCGGGCCTCTTCGGGCTCGTTCCGCTCGTCGTGTTCGGCCTGTGGGGTGGCGCGCTGGCCGACGTGATGGATCGCCGCAAACTGATCATCATCACCACGCTGGGGCTGATCGGTACGTCGCTGCTGCTGTGGCTCCAGGCCGCCGCGAATGTGAACAACGTCTGGCTGTTGCTGTGCTTGTTCTCGTTGCAGCAGGTGTTCTTCGCGATCAATTCGCCCACGCGCAGCGCGATCATCCCGAGACTGCTGCCGATGAAGGACCTGCCGGCCGCGAACTCGTTGAACATGACGGTCATGCAGTTCGGCGCGATCGCCGGGCCGCTGCTCGCGGGTGTCCTCATCCCGGTGGCCGGGCTGTCGACGGTGTATCTGCTCGACTCGATCGCGCTGCTCGCGACCCTGTGGGCGGTGATCAAGCTGCCGGCGCTGCCGCCCACCGGTCCCGCCCGACGCGCCGGACTGCGCGTCGTGGGGGAGGGCTTCACCTATCTCGCCACCCAGAAGGTGCTGCTGGCGTCATTCGTGGTCGACATCATCGCGATGGTGTTCGGCATGCCGCGGGCGCTGTTCCCGGAGATCGCCCACGACTCGTTCGGCGACCCGCTGGACGGCGGCGTCGCGCTCGGCCTGCTGTTCGCCGCGATGTCGGCCGGCGCGGTGCTGGGCGGCGTGTTCTCCGGATGGCTGCCGCGGATCCGCTACCAGGGACGCGCGGTGGTGATCTGCATCGTGCTGTGGGGCCTGGCGATGGTCGGCTTCGGTGTCGCCGTCGGCTTCGCGAATCCCGACAGCTCGCCGGTTCTCCTGTGGTTCGCGCTCGCCTGCCTCGCGTTCGGTGGCGCCGTCGACATGGTCTCGGCCGCGCTGCGCAGCACCATGCTGCAGCAGGTGGCCACCGACGACATGCGCGGTCGGCTGCAGGGTGTGTTCACGGTCGTCGTGGCCGGTGGGCCGCGCATCGGCGACGTCCTGCACGGCGCCGCGGCCTTCGCCTTCGGCACGGCCGTCGCATCCGCCGGTGGCGGCATCCTGGTCGTGATCGGTGTCGTGGTCTCCGTGCTGGCCTTCCCGGCATTCGTGCGGTACCGCGTGGCCCGGACGGGGACACCCGAACGTGTCTGAACCGCGGATCCTGGTGTGCGGCGAGGCGCTCGTAGACCTCGTCCCGGCCGGCGACACGACCTACGACGCGCGCCTCGGCGGCGGCCCGTACAACGTCGCCGTGACGCTCGGCCGTCTCGGCAGCGCGGTGGGATTCTGCTCCCGGATCTCCACCGATCCGTTCGGGGAGCGTCTGCTCGGGGCGCTGAGCGCGTCGGGCGTCGATGTCGGACTGCTCCAGCGCGGGCCCGAGCCCACCACGCTCGCGGTCGCGGGAATCGGGTCCGACGGCGGTGCCCGCTACACCTTCTACTCCGACGGCACCGCCGATCGACTCGTCGCCGACCCCGGCCCGCTCCCGGCGTCCGTGGCCGCGGTGTCGTTCGGGACGCTGTCGCTGGTGTTCGAGCCCGGCGCGAGCGTGTACGCAGATCTGCTGCGCCGCAGCCACGATGAGGGGAGGCTGACGGTCGTCGACCCCAACGTCCGCCCGGCGGTCTTCCCCGACGACTATCGACGCCGTTTCGCAGACCTGCTGCCGTCGATGGATGTCGTCAAGGTCTCCGACGACGACGTCCACTGGTTGGGACAGGGGGTCGACGGATCGACGCCCGAGCAATGGCTCGAGCGCGGTGTCACCGCCGTCGTCACGACGCACGGCGCCGACGGACTGAGCGTGCGGACCCGTCGCGTCCACGTGCAGGTACCGGGTCGCCGAGTGCCGGTTGCGGACACCATCGGCGCAGGTGACACCGTCCACGGCGCGTTGCTGCACCACCTCGCCGAGCGGGGACTCCTAGGTCGGAATTCTGTTGCGGCGCTCGACGGGGGACAATGGCGAGACGCCCTGGAATTCGCTGCTCGCGCAGCGACGATCACCGTTTCCAGGCCCGGGGCGGACCCTCCGTGGGCAACCCAGCTCACGGGCGACTAGTTTCTACTTGAATGTTACGAAGTTACTCACTGGTCTGAGTTTGAGAGGGATCCTTCCGTGCCCGCTGAGAATGACAACAAGCCCACACTCAGCTACCCCGGTGGCGAGCACACGATGTCCATCGCCAAGGCGACTGAAGGCAACGACGGCATCGAGCTGGGAAAGCTTCTTGCCAACACGGGTTACACGACGCTCGACCCGGGCTTCGTGAACACCGCGTCCACCAGTTCGGCTATCACCTACATCGACGGCGACAAGGGCATCCTGCGTTACCGCGGGTACCCGATCGAAGAGCTCGCCGCGCGCTCGACGTTCATCGAGGTCAGCTACCTGCTGATCTATGGGGAGCTGCCTACCCAGGCCCAGCTCGATGTGTTCACGGACAAGATCCGTCGTCACACCCTGCTGCACGAGGACCTCAAGCGGTTCTTCGACGGCTTCCCGCGTAACGCGCATCCGATGCCGGTGCTGTCGAGCGCCGTCAACGCGCTGTCCGCCTACTACCAGGACTCGCTGGATCCTGACGATCCGGAGCAGGTCGAGCTGTCGACCATCCGTCTCCTCGCGAAGCTGCCGACGATCGCGGCGTACGCGTACAAGAAGTCGGTCGGCCAGCCGTTCCTCTACCCGGACAACTCGCTGAGCCTGGTCGAGAACTTCCTGCGCATGACGTTCGGCTTCCCGGCCGAGCCGTACGAGGTCGACCCCGAGGTCGCAAAGGCCCTCGACATGCTGCTGATCCTGCACGCCGACCACGAGCAGAACTGCTCGACGTCGACCGTCCGCATGGTCGGCTCGTCGGACGCGAACCTGTTCACGTCGGTCTCCGCCGGCATCAACGCTCTGTGGGGCCCGCTGCACGGTGGCGCCAACCAGGCCGTGCTCGAGATGCTCGACGAGATCAACGCGAACGGCGGCGACGTCAAGGAGTTCGTGCGCAAGGTCAAGAACAAGGAAGACGGCGTGAAGCTCATGGGCTTCGGTCACCGCGTCTACCGCAACTACGACCCGCGTGCCGCCCTCGTCAAGCAGACCGCGCACTCGGTGCTCGGCAAGCTCGGCGGCGACGACAAGATGCTCGAGATCGCCATGGCGCTCGAGGAGACCGCGCTCACCGACGAGTACTTCATCGAGCGCAAGCTGTACCCGAACGTCGACTTCTACACGGGCCTGATCTACCGCGCCATGGGCTTCCCGACGCGCATGTTCACGGTGCTGTTCGCGCTCGGCCGCCTGCCCGGCTGGATCGCGCACTGGCGTGAGATGCACGAGGATCCGGCCACCAAGATCGGCCGCCCGCGGCAGATCTACACCGGCTACACCCAGCGCGGTTACGTGGACCTGTCGGCCCGCTGACCTGTCCCTGCCCGACTACTACAGATCGGACGAAAAACCATGAGCACCAAGCCCGAGATCGAGTTCCAGGAAGGCCCCGCGCCCACTGAGCTCGTCATCAAGGACATCGTCGTCGGTGACGGCCCCGAGGCCACCCCCGGCGCCAAGGTCGAGGTCCACTACGTCGGCGTCGAGTTCGACTCCGGCGAGGAGTTCGACTCCTCGTGGGGCCGTGGCGAGTCCATCAACTTCCCGCTGCAGGGCCTCATCGCCGGCTGGCAGGAGGGCATCCCGGGCATGCGCGTGGGCGGTCGGCGTCAGCTGACCATCCCGCCGGAGCTCGCGTACGGTCCCGCCGGTGGTGGACACCAGCTGTCGGGCAAGACGCTTGTGTTCGTCATCGACCTGCTCGACGTCGTCGTCCCGCCGGCGCCCCCGGTCATCGAGCCCGCCGAGGGCCCGGCCCCGGCCGAGCTCGTGATCGAGGACATCACCATCGGCGACGGCCCGGAGGCACAGCCGGGTTCGGTCGTGGATGTGCACTACCACGGCGTCGAGTACGACACGAACCAGGTGTTCGATTCGTCGTTCCTGCGCGGTGATTCGGTTGCGTTCCCGCTGAACCGGCTCATCCCCGGCTGGCAGGAAGGCATCCCGGGCATGAAGGTCGGCGGTCGCCGCAAGCTCACGGTTCCGCCGGAGCTCGCGTACGGTCCGGCCGGTGCCGGCCACCAGCTGTCGGGCAAGACGCTGGTGTTCGTCATCGACCTGCTCGGCACCAAGTAGTCCGCAGCGAAAGCAGCGCTCAGGCCCCGCACCGATCGTCGGTGCGGGGCCTGAGTTGTCTCAGGACCGCCGGGTCAGCTCGATGATCGGCAATTGCCGGTCGGTCTTCTGCTCGTACTGCGCGAACCGCGGCACCGCCGCCTTGATCGTCGCCCACTGCCCGTCGCGCTCCGAGCCGTGCAGTTCGCGTGCGGATACCGGAATCGACTGGCCCGCAATCTCGATCGTCGCCCGGTCGGGATGCGCGGCCAGGTTGAGATACCAGGCCGGGTTGGCGCGGGCGCCGGCCGCCGACGCGACCACGAACCAGCTGTCGTCGCCGGCGGGGAACCACCCGACCGGAGTGGAGCGCGGTTCCCCGGTCTTGCGGCCGACGGTGGTCAGGATCAGCGTGTCCATGCCCATGAACTTCCCGCTCGTGCGCCGGATCCGGCTCATGGCGAACTTGTTCACCCAACGCACCATGCGTCCGTGCGGCGGCCGTGGGCCACGGGTTCCTCGGGGGGTGCTGAAGGTCATGACCGGTTCCCCTCGTCGGTTCGGTACAGGACACGAACAGTATGAGCCGAATCGCTACGCACGGGGACGAGAAAGGGCGCCCCGACTGGAAGTCGGGGCGCCCTCTGCTCAGCGTGGTGTGACTACCGCCGGATGACTACCGCGGGGTGCCCATCGAGTCGGCCAGCATCGGCCACGAGTTGTTCAGGTCGTCCTTCCAGTAGCCCCACGAGTGGGTGCCGGCCGGCTTGAAGTCGAACGTCGCCTGACCGCCCATGCCGTTCCGGTTGACCGCGTCGAACAGGCGGTGGGTGCACTCGTTGGTCGCAGCCTCGATGATGCCGCCGACGACAACCTGGTTGGCGAGGGTCTTCACGTCACCGTTGATGCCCTGGCTGTCGAGGGTGTCGTGCGGGCCCGGCAGACCGGACGCGTTGGAGACGTACAGCTTCGGGCCGCCCTTGAGCTGACCGATGTTCAGGATCGGGTCGTGCGCGATCCAGTCGGGGCTGCCGACCGGGCCCCACATGTTCTCGGCGTCCGCGCTACCGCGGGCGGCGATCACGATCTGGATGTAGGTCTGGCCGATCGGGGTCGCGGTGTCCGCGCAGCCGCTGTACGCGCCGACGGCCTTGTACAGGTCGGGCTTCTTCAGCGCGAGGTTGAACACCGAGGTGCCCGACGTCGAGATGCCGGCGAGGGAGTTGACGCCGGTGGTGCCGAGCGCGGAGTCGATGACCGGCGGCAGCTCCTTCGTCAGGAAGGTCTCCCACTTGTTGACGCCGTGCAGCGACTCGTCCGGCTTCTGCCAGTCGGTGTAGTAGGTGAACGCACCCTGCATCGGGGTGACGACGTTGACCTGCTTGCCCTGGAAGAACGTGCCGATGTCGGCCTGCTTCTGCCACGACGCGGAGTCCTCGCCGCCGCCGGCACCGTTGAGCAGGTACAGCGTGGGGGCGGGCTTGGAGGTGTCGGCCGGGCGGATCACGTCGAGCGGGATCTCACGGCCCATGGACTCCGAGTAGACCCGCAGCGACATCTTGTTCCCGACACCAGCCTTCGCCGAGACCAGGTGGGTACCGCCGTTGCTCTTGGCGGCCGACTCGATCTTCGCGGCATCGCTCTGGCCGGGCGTCGCCGCCGTGGCGGTTCCGACGCCGACGAAGACGGGCAGTGCGGCCATCGTCGCCGTCGTGGCGCCGATCAACGCTTTGAGTCGGCGGGACTTCTTGGTAACACGCATGCTTACTCGCCTTCGTGGTCGGCCGCGGAGCGAGGTCTCGACTCCGCGGTGTTGATCGTGTGTATATCACTTGCGCTATCGGAGATACGTATCGGTTTGCTACCGCTTGCTCGAAAATAATCTCGCGACGTACCAGGATTATCGGGCATAAACCGTCAGACCATGTCGTTTTTCTGCAACCAGCGCAAGGTCGGCCAGCCGCAGAACACCGGCAGCCAGCAGGTCAGGACGCGGTAGAGCAGCACTGACGGTACCGCGATGCCCACCGGAAGCCCGAAGGCGGTCAGGCCACCGATCAGGGCGGCCTCGACGGCGCCGACGCCACCGGGGGTGGGTGCCGCCGATGCCAGGGTGCCGCCGATCATCGTCACGATCGTGACGGTGACGAACGTCGTCCCGCCGCCGAACGCCTCGACGCTGGCCCACAGCGCCAGCGCGGCACCGAGCGTGGTGCCCGCGCTGCCGAGCACGATCAGCAGGAATCGGCTCGGGCTGCGCGCCAGCTGGGCGAGCGAACCCAGCACCTCGGTCAGCTGCGGCCGGACCTCGTTGCGTAGCCAGCGCCGCGCCTTCGGGATGAACATGAACGTGCCGATCGCGCCGAGCGCGACACCCGCGATGAGGTAGAGGATCGTGCCCCGCGGAACGAAGTGGGACAGGTCGGCATCGCGCCCGGCCGCGACGCTGAAGAAGATCAGCAGCGCCACGTGCGTGACCACCTGGACCGTCTGTTGCAGGGCCACCGCGGCCGTCGCGCGGACGGCTCCTAGGCCGCCCTTCTGGAGGAATCGCACGCTCAGCGCGAGTCCGCCGACACCGGCCGGCGTCGTGGTGGCGGCGAAGGTATTGGCCACCTGCATGACCAACAGGTGCCGGTACCGCACCAGTTCGGACGCGCACGCCCACAGCGCGGCCGCGGCCCCGACGTACGTGAGCGCCGAGACGATCAGCCCGGCCAGCGCCCACCACCAGTTCGCGGTCTTCAGTTCGGTGAGGAAGGTGGGGACCTGACTGATGAAGGGGTACGCGACGTAGACCAGGCCGATCAGCAGCACCAGCTGGATGATCTGGTTGCGGGTGAAGCGGGTGACCTGCTCGGGGGCGATCTTGTCGATGTCGGTCTGGTTGCTCACCTCGTCCCGGATCGCCGCGAGCAGCTTCGCCGACTCGGGGGCCTGCTTCCGCAGCCGCGCCGGCATCGCGGAGCGGCTGAGCCGGCCGGACGCGGCCAGGATCCGGTCCCGCCCCTGTGAGTCGAGTGCGGCGCGAACCGCGGGGGTCACGCCGAACAGCGATGCGGTGGTCACCAGCATCTGCGCGGTGTCGGACTGCAGTTGCGCCTCGGAGGGGCCGAGTTCGGCGTATGCGAACCCGTCGAACAGCGCCCGGCCGTCCTCGACCCGGATCTCGGACGCGCGTAGGTCGCCGTGCGTGATCTGGCTGTCGTGCAGCCGGCTGAGCGAGGTCCACACCATCTCGAGCAGGGTGTCGCGCGGGACCGGGTTGTCGGTGGCGAGGGTGGCGATCGGTGCGCCGTCCGAGGCGGGCCGGGCGTACAGCTTCCATCCGCGGTCCAGCGCGGTGACGGCCAACGGCTTGGACGCCGCGAGTCCCAGATCGGCGACGGCGATACCCATGAGGGCCCGGTGTTCGACGGCGCGGGCCAGCGACGCGTGCACCGCCGGGCTCTCGCTGCTGCGCAACGCCAGCCACTGCGAGATCTGCCGGATGGCGCCGCGGCTGCGCTGATTCTGTCCGTACAGTTCGACGATCATCTCGGGCTGTCCGTCGCGGGAGGCACCCAGGATCAGCGGGCCGCTGCCGGCCGGGGCGATCACCCGGAACGCGGTGATGCGGTGGCCCAGCCGCTGCAGCGCCTCGACGGCCGATTCGAGCGGCACCTCGAGTGCGGGCGTGCCGACGACGAGCACGATGATCGCGCCGACCAGGTATCCGACGGCCAGGCCGAGCATCGAGCGGGCCGGGACGATCGAACTGACCACCAGATGGATCGGCGCGAACAGCAGCAGCAGCGCCCACCACAGCCGTCGCCACCGTTTGGGCAGCCACGGCCCCGACACCGTGAGGACCGCGGCGAGCATCGCGATCCAGCGGGGGTCGTCGAGGAACTGGGAGAGGAACGTGTTGAGGCGGTCGGAGACGTCGAGGTGCCACTGCGGGGCGGCGAGACCGGTGCCGGTGAACGACAGTGCGACGCCCGCGATCAGCCCGGCCGCGGCGTAGCCGGCGAGCAGCTTCCAGCGCCGGCCGATGATGAGCTGGATCAGGATCGCGAACGGCAGCGCGAGGATCGCGATGCCGTAGAGCAGGTAGACCGTGTCCGACACCCCCGGTGACAGGATCCCGACGATGTCGGACACCGAGGTCTCCAGCGCGTCCCACTCGCTGCGGGTGATCAACGATCCCGCGATCACCGCACCCAGGAAGACCAGCGCGAAGACCACCCGCAGGATGTCGCTGGTGCGTCGAGTCAGCGGCTGCAGCAGGCTGCCGGTGACCGGGATGTCCCGTCCGTCAACTCGCAAGGGTCACCACCAGTCGGGCGCCGCCGAGCGGGCTGTCCTCGAAGGCGGCGATCCCTCCGTGGAGCTGGGCCTGCTGCGCGACGAGCGCCAGCCCCAGCCCCGAACCGCCCTTGGCCGCGCCGCTGCCGCGCCGGAAGCGCTCGAACACGGCCGACCGCTCCGTCTCCGGGACACCGGCGCCGTCGTCGTCGACGGTGATCGTGACGGTGCCGTCCGCGGTGCGGTCCGCGCCGATCGCGACGTGCCGCGCGCCGCCGTGCCGGACAGCGTTGGTGATCGCGTTGTCGAGCGCGAGCCGCAGGCCGACCGGGAGTCCGCGCACGACGAGTCCGGGCGGTGCGTCGACGGTGACCGAGAGTCCCGGATGGTGGCGCCCGGCGTCCTGCGCGACCAGGTCGCACAGGTCCGTGAGATCGAGATCGATGTGGTCCTTCTCGCTGGACAGCTCGCCGGAAGCGAGGCGCTCGAGCGCTGTCAGCGTCGCCTCGAGCCGGCCCTGGGTGCGCGCGAGGTCGGCGAGGACCTCGGTGCGCTGCTCGCCGGACAGGTCGAGCGTGGTGAGGACCTCGAGGTCGGTGCGCATCGCGGTCAGCGGGGTGCGCAGTTCGTGCGCGGACGCCGCCGCGAAGTCGCGGGCCGTGTCGAGGGCGGCGGTGGTGCGCGCCTGGGCGTCGGAGACGTCCTGCAGCATGGCGCCCGCGGCCGCGGCCAGTTCGTCGGCCTCGCGGACCCCGGACGAGGCGGGTGCGAGGTCGCGGTCGCGCCGGCTCACGCGCTGGGTCAGTTCGACGAGCGGTCGGACGGCGCGGCCGCCGAAGATCCAGCCGAGGCCGCCCGCGGCGACTACCGCGAGCACGGCGACGAGCGCCACCTGCTGTTGCTGGTCGGTGGTGGGGTCCTTCGCCTCGGCGAGGGGGACGGCCACCGACAGCAGCGATGCGGAGCCGGGTGCGAGCGGGGCGGTGAAGGTTCGGAACGGGGTGCCCGCGACGTCGACGGTGTGCGACCCGGGATCGAGTTCGGGCAGTCGGCTCGAGGTGCTCGCGAGGACCTTGTCTCCGGAGCGGATGGTGACCGCGAACGCGCCGCCGTCACCGAGGATGTTCAGGAACGGTGCTGCGGCACCGGCATTGACGATCAGCACCCGGGACGCCGTCTCGAGTCGACGGTCGAGTTGCTGAAGGTTGTTGCGGGCGATCGCGAGCGCCAGGTACACGCCCACCGCGGCGACGATGATCGTCGCCCCCAGCGCGGTAGCCGCGGCGACGCGCGCCCGCAGTGTGTGCGGCCGGCTCATGTCGGTTCTCGCAGAACGAATCCCACACCACGGACGGTGTGGACGAGCCGGGGTGTGCCGTCGGACTCGAACTTGCGGCGGAGGTAGCCGACGAACACATCGACCACGTTGGTGTCGGCGACGAAGTCGTATCCCCAGACCAGGTCCAGCAGCCGTTCCCGGCTCAGCACCACGCCGGCGTTGCGGGCCAACACCTCGATGAGCTCGAACTCCCGCTTGGTGAGCGGTATCTCGTTGTCGTTCAGCCAGACACGACGACCGGCGACGTCCACGGACAGCGGCCCGACGACGACGGGCGGATCGGTCACGGGCCCGACGGCGGCGGTCGATCGGCGGCGCAGCATCGCGCGGATGCGGGCGACCAGTTCGGCGAGGACGAACGGCTTGACGAGGTAGTCGTCGGCGCCCGACTCGAGGCCGGCGATGCGGTCGTCGACCGAACTGCGAGCGCTCAGCACGCAGATCGGGACGTCGTTGCCGGACGCGCGGAGCGACGTGACCACCCCGGTCCCGTCGAGGACGGGCATGTTCATGTCCAGCACGACGGCGTCGGGTTGGGCGTCGGCCACCACTCGCAGCGCGACCGCGCCGTCGGAGGCGGTGAGGACGGTGAACCCGGACAGTCGCAACCCGCGTTCGAGCGACGCGAGCACATCCGGGTCGTCGTCCACGACCAGAACGGTTGCGGTTGCGGTCACGTGAGCATTGTGCCCGGAGAGCACTTCGGATCCGCGCATCATCGCTTCCGGTCCGAGTCGGGCGACGCCTGCTGTCCTCGGCGGGTGATCAGGACGTCGGCGACCCGGACGAAGGCGTCGAGGTCCGCCTCGGGAACCCCGTCGAACAGTTCCCGAGCGGTCTGCTGTCGGAGTTGCTGGATGTGTCCCGCGTCGGTTCGGCCTCGGTCGGTGAGGGCCACGATGTGCGCCCGGCGGTCGCTGGGATGCGCCTCGCGGCGCAGGTGACCGGACTGCTCCAGCGCGTCGACCAGGGCGGTGACCTGACGGGTGCTGCATCGCAGGGTCTTCGCCAGGTCACGCTGGGTCATCGGCGGGTTCTCGAGCACGCAGAGCAGCGCGCGGGTGCGCGCCGTCGTCAGGCCGAAGGTGCGGGTTCCCGCCGCCAGCGACGTCGACAGATGCTCGGCCAGGAGATAGGCGCGGCCGAGGGCTTCACGGACGTCGGGACTGTCGGGCACGGCAGTGATGCTAATTCATTGTGAATAGTGTTCACGAACCGTGCTCGACGGTCGGGCTACTTCACACAGCGCTGCACCAGGGCGCCGATGCCCTCGATTCGGCTGGTCACGACGTTGCCCGAAACGAGGAACCGCTGCGGGTCGCGGCCGACGCCCACACCCGCCGGGGTTCCGGTGAACACGAGGTCGCCGGGGCGCAGGGTGCACACCGCCGACAGGTGCGCGATCAGTTCGGCGACCGGGAACATCATCTGCGCGGTGCGGCCGGACTGGACCGACTCGCCGTCGATCTCGCACTCGATCGCGAGGTCGTCACGGTTTGCGAACTCGTCCGGGGTCACCAGCCAGGGTCCGGTCGCGCCGAAGCCCGGGAACGACTTGGCGAGGGAGAACTGCGGTGCCGGACCGGCCAGCTGGGACGTCCGCTCCGAGAAGTCCTGTCCGACGGTGAGCCCCGCGACGTGGTCCCAGGCGTCAGCGGCGGACACGTTGGTGGCTTCGCGGCCGATCACGGCCACCAGTTCCACCTCCCAGTCGACGGTGTCGGTGGGCAGCATCAGATCGGTTTCGGGGCCGGTGAGGCAGCTCGCGAACTTGGTGAACGTGGGCGGCGCGTCCGGTGCGTCGAGCCCGGTCTCGGCCGCGTGGTCGCGGTAGTTGAGCCCGATCGCGAAGACCTGACTCGGCGTCGGGGAGGGCGCCTCGAGGTCGCGCGTGTCGAACGATTCGCCGGCTCCGGCGCCGAGGGCGGTCCCGGCCCAGGCGCTGAACGCCTCCCACTCGGTGTAGACCGAGGCGAGGTCGGGGCCGAAGCGCCCGCAGCTCGCGGCGTGGACGTCGATCGCCCGGTCGTCGTCGACGAGGACGGCTCGTCCGGAGAGATTGGCGATGCGCATGGTCGTCGGGTCCTGTCTGTCGATGAGGTCTATGGGAAGTGACGATCAGTAGACCCGATGAATATCGGAAAAGCAATACAATTTCGAAACTTGACTCTCGATTCGGAACAGCCTGTACTGGCGGCATGGCACGAGCGACCGGCACCCGCGCAGACGAGATCCATGCGCGGCTGCGCGCCGACATCCTCGGCGGGGTGCTCACCCCGGGCGAGAAGCTCGCTTTCGGGCAGTTGCAGGCGCGCTACGACGTCAGCACCGGCGTGCTGCGGGAGGTGCTGCCGCGACTGGTCGAGCAGGGACTGGCGGTCTCCGAGGCCCAGCTCGGGTTCCGCGTGGTTCCCGTGTCGGTGCGGGATCTGCTGGAGCTCACCGAGACTCGCGTGTTCATCGAGTCCGAGGCGCTGCGTCGCTCGATCGCACACGGCGACGTCGAATGGGAGTCCGCGGTTCTCGCCGCGCGGCACCTGTTGTCGCGGACACCGCCGGCGGACGAGGACGGCCGGGTCTCGGAGGCCTGGCTCGCCGCCCACAGCGGCTTCCACGGGGTGCTGCTCCGGGCCTGTCCCAACACCCGACTCGTGCGGATCGCGGAGTCGCTGCGGGACGTCTCGGAGGTGTATCGCTGCTGGAGCGGGCGCACGGCGGAGTCGTCGGCGCGCGACGTCGACGCCGAGCACGGACGGATCGCGGCTGCCGCGGTGGACCGGGACGCCGATCGCGCGGTCGAGGAACTGCGTCGGCACATCGAGCTCACCACCGAGTTGCTGATCGCGGGACAGCAAGCGGCGCAGGATGGCTGACTCGATCGTCTGGTTTCGTCGCGACCTGCGGCTGACCGACCTGCCGACGCTGACCGCGGCGGGGGAGCGGGCGCTGGGACTCTTCGTCCTCGACGACCGGCTGCTCGGGCCGTCGGGCAGCCCCCGCCGGGACTTCCTGTACCGCAGCCTCGCCGCGCTGGACGAGCAATTGTCGGGTCGGCTCCTGGTGGTACGCGGGGACCCGTTGGACGTGGTGCCGTCGGTCGCGAAAGCGGTTGGTGCCGAAGAAGTTCATGTGAGCGCCGACTTCGGGCCGTACGGTCGGGAGCGGGACGCCGCGGTCGCCGAACGCGTCGAACTGGTGGCGACGGGCTCACCGTATGCGGTCGCACCGGGCCGGGTGACCAAGGACGACGGCACGCCGTACAAGGTGTTCACGCCGTGGTTCCGTCGGTGGCTCGACCACGGCTGGCGTGCCCCCGCTCGCACGGGCGCGGACACCCTGGAGTGGATCGACCCCGACGGCATCGCCGGAGTGCGGGGGCGCGTCCCGATTCCGGCGCCCGACGCGCCGGGCGTCGAGGCGGGGGAGGCCGCGGCGCTCGCGCGGTGGCGCGAGTTCTGCCACGACGACCTGCTCCGCTACGACGACGATCGCGACCGCCCCGACCTCGACACCACCAGCCGGATGTCGGTGTACCTGAAGTTCGGCAACATCCACCCGCGGACGATGCTCGCCGACCTCGCGGGCGGTCGTGGGCGCGGCGCGGAGCAGTACCGCCGACAGCTGGCGTGGCGAGACTTCTACGCCGACATCCTGTTCCAGCGTCCCGACAGTGCGCGTCGGAACTACGACGCCAAGTTCGACGCGATGCGGCACGACAGCGGGCGCGACGCCGACGCGCTGTTCGAGGCGTGGTGTGCGGGCCGCACCGGGTTCCCGATCGTCGACGCCGGCATGCGGCAGTTGGCCGCGGAGAACTGGATGCACAACCGGGTGCGGATGATCGTCGCCTCGTTCCTCGTCAAGGATCTGCACCTGCCGTGGTGGCGGGGCGCACGGCACTTCATGCGGTGCCTGGTCGACGGCGATGTCGCGTCGAACCAGCACGGGTGGCAGTGGACCGCGGGTTCGGGCACCGACGCGGCCCCGTACTTCCGGGTGTTCAATCCGATCCGTCAGGGCGAGAAGTTCGATCCGACCGGCGATTACGTCCGGCGTTGGGTGCCGGAACTGCGCGGCGTGCGGGGCAAGGCCGTCCACGCGCTGAAGGGCGGTCGTCCGGAGGGGTATCCGGATCCGGTCGTCGACCACGCCGAGGAGCGGCGCGAGGCGCTCGCGCGGTACGACGCGCTGGGCTGAGGCGCCAAGTCCTGGGATAGGCCTCGGCGGCACCGATTTCCTCGCCCCAATCCCGAGTGCGGCCCGATCGGTGGAGACACGGCGTCGGTGACGGCCGCTTTCCCACTGAGTGGACGGCCGGACTTTCGGTACCGCTGGCTCCGGTATAGCCTCGTGCGGCCCCTCGATGGAAGGATTTTCAGTGTCCCAGATCACTCCTCCTGATGTGTTCGCGCCGGCCAAACTGGGCCCGATTACGTTGCGCAACCGCATCATCAAGTCGGCGACGTTCGAGGGGCGGACCCCGCAGGCGCTGGTCACCGACGAACTGATCGAGTTCCACCGTCAGCCCGCCGCCGGTGGTGTCGGCATGACCACCGTGGCGTACTGCGCCGTGCAGCCCGAGGGCCGCACTGAGCGCGGACAGCTGTGGATGCGGCCCGAGGTGGTGCCGGGACTGCGCAAGCTCACCGACGCGATCCACGCCGAGGGTGCTGCCGCATCCGCCCAGATCGGTCACGCCGGGCCCGTCGCGAACGAGAAGTCCAACCGGCTGCCGGCGCTGGCGCCGTCGACGTCCTTCAGCCCGCTGAGCATGAAGAAGATTCACGCGGCGACGGCGTCCGACATCGCGCGGATCACGCAGGCGCATGCCGACGCGGCCCGGTTCGCGATCGAGGGCGGCTTCGACGCCGTCGAGATCCACTTCGGCCACAACTACTTCGCGAGCTCGTTCCTGAGCCCCAAGCTGAACAAGCGCAAGGACAACTACGGCGGCTCGCTCGAGAACCGGGCGCGGATCGTGCTGGAGACGGCGCGCGCCGTCCGCGAGGCGGTCGGCGACCGGATCGCGATTCTCGCGAAGCTCAACATGGACGACGGTGTGCCGGGCGGCTTCTGGGTGGACGAGGCGATCCAGGTTGCGCAGTGGCTCGAGGCGGACGGCAGCCTCGACGCACTCGAGCTCACGATGGGTAGCTCGCTGCTGAACCCGATGTACCTGTTCAAGGGCGACGCCCCGGTCCGGGAGTTCGCGAACGCGATGCCGCAGCCGATCAAGCTGGGCGTGCAGATGGTGGGCAAGGCGTTCATCAAGACCTACCCGTACGAGCCGCTGTTCATGCTCGAGGAGGCGCGTCAGATCAGGGCCGCGGTCAAGATGCCGCTGGTGCTGCTCGGCGGCGTCACCGACCGGGCCGGCATGGACACCGCGATGGCCGAGGGCTTCGAGTTCGTCGCGATGGCCCGCGCCCTGCTGCGCGAACCCGACCTGCTCAACCGCATCCAGGCCGAGTCGGCGACGCAGTCGCTGTGCATCCACTGCAACAAGTGCATGCCGACGATCTTCTCCGGTGCCCGCTGCGTCCTGGTCGATCGCGTCCCGCCCCGCGTGCGGGGCTGAGTTCGGCGCTCTACACGCAGTCCCACGCGAACTCGACCGCCGCGCGGACGTCGTCGGCCCACTCGGCCCAGACGTCCGCGGCGGTGGTCGGGGCGGCGACGGCGCACAGGGAATCCGTTGCAGCGCGGATGATCTCGAGTACGAGGTGTAGCTGGTGGCCGCCGACCATGGCCAAGTGGTCGTAGTCGGTCCCGGGCGACGTGCCCAGCGTTGCGAGTTCGTTCACCGCTCCGCCGTCCCGTCCGGTGGCGGCGCCCAGGTCGATGAGTTCGATCAGGCTCGCGATCGCGGGTGTCGGCGCCGGCGCCACCGGAATCGGCATTGTTGCGAGGCCTGCGGGGAGAAGGAACTCGGCGTCGTCCGCCGCGGCGGTGAACCGGGCGCGGGCGCGGGCCGACGACTCTGTGAGTTGTCGCGCGACGTGTTCTCCGTCGGGCGATTCGAGTGCGGTGAGCACGCGCAGTCGATCGGTCGCGGAGCCGAGCAGCGTCCAAGCAGTGCTCATCCGTCCCGTCTCGATCAGGGGAGCGGCGTCGAGCAACGTGCGGAGGATCTCGTCGTATTGGGCAATGGATGCGATGACTCGAATCCCGGGCCCGGCGGCCCGGTCCGGGTCCGCAGGCATGAAGTAGTCATCGGACTCGCGCAGTGCGCGGAGATCCGGTTCGAGGCAAGCCTGGACGGTGGTCACGACCTCGCGCACGAGCGCGGCCTGGTTCGAGAGTTCGATGCCCTCGATGTCGTGCAGGAAACCTCGTCGAGGGCTGTTCGCGACGAGATCGCGCAGGAGAGCGTGGACGGACGGCGTGGCTACGACGGACAAATTCTTCTCCCTCGAACGAGCAAGGCGAGCAAGGCGAGCAAGGACGAGCACGTGCAAGCGCGGATGGTCGCGGTGACCCGCGTCCATCCCGAATGGTCTTCGCCGATTTCGGACAATTCGAATCTTTAGACTTCGAAATGCGAGTCGGGACCTATACGTAAACTTACCGTGATCTTACTGTGATCGTCAAGCCTGGAGTTTGCCCTGACCTGGGGATTCTGGGAATCGACTTAAAGGTAGTTTGGCGAGTTATTTGCGAATTATCCGATTGGTGAGGATTTACAGGTCAGCTACTGCCCACCCCGAGTGCGGTCAGCAGCACCAACACTACGGTCACGACGGCGAATACTCCGTGTCCGGCGACGACCGCGACCGGGAAGTGTTTCTCCGCAGGCCCCGACTCCCCCGGAGTGGGTAGGTCGCTACCCGCGCCCACTGCCGCGTTTGCGCGATAGGTCGGAATCCACCGCGCGAGCATGGTAAATCCCAAGAGGGCGACCGGAACGAGCAGGACGAACGCAATCCAGGCGAGCGCATCCTTGTCCGCGAAGAGATAGACGATCCACACGATCAGGCCGATCACGGCGAGTGCAAAGTGGCCGAAGATCAGTGCCGGCGGAAACTTGCTGTTGCGTGGTTGCTGTGACCCGCCTTTGGCGATCCAGGTGGCCAGCATGTAGAAACCACCGACCGCCGTGAGTAACCAGGTCACCAGCGCTGCGACACCCATGTCTTCTTCTCCTAACACGTGGTGGGCGAGAGGGGCGACTACGACTGCACCGGCCGCTCGTGTCCGGCAGTAGGAACGAAGCCGTCGGCCTGAATCTCCTCGCGAACCACCCGGACGCCGTATCGGAATGCGAGCTTGCCGCCGAGGTATCCGGACACGGCCAGAACGACCACACTCACCACCGACAGCGCGATCTGCCCGGCACTGACCGGATGCGGCTCCCCGTATCCCGATCGGCGCCACAGAAAGTTCACCGCAAACCCTGCTGTCACAGCGAGATTGAGTGCCATGTGCACCAGGCCGGTGCGAAACGCCGGTGTCCCCGTCGGCATCGCGAACAGATCGAGGAAGCCGACCATCGCCGCGGCCAAGGCGCCGAGTACCCCGATCGCGATCAGCCACACCGAACCCTGGGCGAGGAACCCGGGCTGGTCGACGATCCGCGAGGCAATGTCGAATACCAGGCTCGCCACCCACGCCCCGATCGGCACCGTCACCAGGATCGGGTGGAACGGGTGACCGTACGGACCGGCCAACCCCGCGCTGACTGGACGCTTTCCGTGGTCCGCTTCGTCAGACACACCGACCACCCACTTCACCCGCGAGCTTCGTATCAAGCCTGACCCTGTTGTCGAATCTGGTCAAGACCGCCCGTGGCGGCCGTGAAAGGGTCCTCGTCCAGCGTGGTCACGGACTGGACAAAGTGCCCAATCCGTATGCAGCCCAGCCTGAAACGGCATCGGTGAACACCCGCGAACCGCGCGACCGACTGATCGATCGGCGGAATCGCCGCGCGGCCCGCCCGACCCGCAGGTCGGACGGGCCGCGCGCGTCCGCGACGGCTATCCGCGCAGCAGTTTCTCCAGGTCATCGAGGACCGACGGGTCCTCGATGGTCGACGGCACGGTGTACTCGGCGTTGTCGGCGATCTGGCGCATCGTCTTGCGCAGGATCTTGCCCGAGCGGGTCTTGGGCAGCGCCTGGACGACGGTGACGTCGCGGAACGTGGCGACGGCGCCGATCTGTTCACGGACCATCGCGACGAGTTCCTTGCGGAGGACGTCATCCTCGATCTCGACGCCCGCCTTGAGCACGACGTAGCCGCTCGGGCGCTGACCCTTGAGTGCATCGTGGATGCCGATCACCGCGCACTCGGCGACGGCGGGATGCGATGCGACGACCGCCTCCATGCTGCCCGTCGAAAGGCGGTGTCCGGCAACATTGATGACGTCGTCGCTGCGGCCCAGGACGAACACGTAGCCGTCCTCGTCGACGTAGCCGGAGTCGCCCGTGAGGTAGTAGCCGTCGAACGTCGACAGGTACGACTTCACGTAGCGGTCCTCGTCGCGCCACAACCCGGCGAGCGTGCCCGGCGGCAGCGGCAGCGCGATGACGATGTTGCCCTCGGTCCCGGCGGGGACGGGGGAGCCCTCGCCGTCGACGATGTCCACGCGGTAGCCGGGCACCGGGACGGTGGGGGAGCCGGCCTTGATCGGCATTGGTTCCAGCCCACGCAGATTCGCGCAGATCGCCCACCCGGTCTCGGTCTGCCACCAGTGGTCGATCACCGGGACGCCCAGCTTCTCCGTGGCCCACACGTAGGTGTCCGGATCCAGGCGCTCGCCGGCGGCGAACAGCGTCGTCATCGACGAGATGTCGTACTTGGCGAGCTCGGCCGCCTCGGGGTCGGCCTTACGGATCGCGCGGATCGCCGTCGGCGCGGTGAACAGCGCGGAGACGTTGTGCTCCTGGATCACTCGCCAGAATGCACCGGCGTCCGGGGTGCCGACGGGCTTGCCCTCGTACATGACGGTGGTGGCACCGGCGAGCAGCGGTGCGTAGACGATGTAGGAGTGGCCGACGACCCAGCCCACGTCCGACGCCGTCCACATGACCTGGCCCGGGCCGATGTCGTAGATGTTGCGCATCGACCACGTCAGGGCCACGGCGTGTCCGCCGTTGTCGCGGACGACGCCCTTGGGCTTTCCGGTGGTGCCCGACGTGTAGAGGATGTACAGCGGATCGGTCGCCGCGACCGAGACCGGCGCGGCATCGGTGGCGTCGGCGGCCAGCTCGTCCCAGTCGAACCAGGCGGCGCCGCGATCGCGGTAGTCGGCGGCGGAACCGGGGATGGTCTCGCGGTTCTTGACGATCACCGTGTGCGGTGGGTGCGCCGACATCCCCAGCGCCTGGTCGACCATCGGCAGGTACTCGATGGTGCGGCCGGGCTCGAGGCCGCCGGAGGCCGTGACCAGCACCACCGGCTGGGCGTCGTCGATGCGGGTGGCCAGCTCCTTGGCGGCGAAGCCGCCGAACACGACCGAGTGCACGGCGCCGATGCGGGCGCACGCGAGCATCGCGATGGCGGCCTCCGGGATCATCGGCATGTAGATCACGACGCGGTCGCCCGCCACGACGCCCTGCTCGGCCAGCACGCCGGCGAACCGGGCGACCTCGGCGAGCAGCTCGGAGTACGTGTATGTCCGCTGGGTGGGCACCATCGCCGAGTCGTAGATCAGCGCGGCCTGGTCGCCGCGGCCGTCACGCACGTGCCGGTCGAGCGCGTTGAAGCACGTGTTGAGGGCGGCGTCCGGGAACCAGCGGTAGATCGGGGCGTTCGAGTCGTCGAGCGCGCGCGTCGGTGCGGTGTCCCACTCCACGGACTCGGCGGCCGCGAGCCAGAAGCTGTCCGGCTGCTCCACGCTCTCGCGGAAGGCCTCGTCGTACGTGCTGGTGGCGTGCTCGGCGGTGCTCATCGATTCGGGTCCTCTCGGGTCCTGACACTGCGTCGGGGACGCACACGTCACTGCATCTGTGATGCAGACAACACCTTATTCGACGGGTAGCCGGTCGCCGTGTCGGGCGACCGGTCGCCGCGCGTCTCTGCGACGGGCGGCGTGCAACAGTCGATGAACGGCGAGGATCAGGAACTGCGCATCCTCCGGTAGTGCGCGCGGGCGTCCGCGTCGAGGTGTTCGGTGGCGTAGCTCAGTGCGGTCGTGCCCATCTCGGCGGCGTGGTCGTCGAGGAACCCGAGCAGCAGGCCACGGTCCACACGCTTGCCGACCTCCCGCAGCATCCAACCGGTCGCCTTCTGTGTCAGGTCACGCCGGTCGTCGAGCACCCGGGCCGCCAGGTCGAGCGTCGTGGACGCGTCGCCGCGCCGGATGAACCCGAACGTGGTGAGCAGCGCGACGCGTCGCCGCCACAGGTCGTCGTCGGCCCCGAGTTTGAACACCGGATCGCGGGGCCGGTCGTAGAGCCAGTCGCCAAGGACGTACAGCGCCGACAGGTCCACCAGGTCCCAGTTGTTCACCCGGCCCCGGAGGACGGCGGCCAGGTAGTGCTCGGCGATGCGCTCGCGGGCGTCGTCGTCACGGCCCCGGGCGCGACTCGCCCGGGCGAACTGCTCGACGAGGATCAGGAGCCCGGCCAGTCGGTGCTCGTGCACCGGACTGTCGAGCAGGGCGTCGACGTCGCCGAGCGGCAACGCCGCGAACCGCTTGGCCACCGCGCGGACGGCCGGCACCCGGACGCCGACGAACACGTCGCCCTCGCCGTACTCGCCGGGCCCGGTCTTGAAGAACCGCTGGAGTTGTCGCGCGTCGTCCGCGTCGGCGGCCTCGGTCAGGGCGGCGATCACGTCTGCGGCGTCGGACATGGACCGACGATCCCACACCGCGCATCCGTACGGTGGGGGACATGACGTCGCTCATCGCCGAAGATCTGTTGCTGCTCCTGCTCGACGACGAATCGGGTGGATCGATCGTCGACGGCACCCGGCTGCCCCGCGTCCTGGCCGGCGCGGTGCTGCTCGAACTAGCGCTCGACGGATACGTCACGCCCGCGGAACCCGGGGAGGACGTCAAGAAGGGGCGGTTGGCCGTTCGGCTCGACGGAGCGCCTGACGATCCGATCCTGGCACGCACCCTCGCGGTGATCCGCGAGGCACGGCGGCCGATGACACCCGAGGCCGTGATCGAGAAGCTCGACACCGAGATGCGGGCCGCCGTCTTCGAGCGCGTGATCGACCGCGGCTGGGTGCGCGAGAGCCGACGCAAGATCCTCGGCATCTTCCCGAGCAAGACGTGGCCGGCGGTCGACGAGAGTCACGAGCGTGAGGTTCGGCGCGAGCTCGAGCAGGTGCTCGTCGAGGGCCTCGATCCGAATCCGCGCACCGCGGCGCTCGTGTCGCTGCTGTCCGCGGTGGATGCGGTGGCCAAGGCCTTCCCGGACGCCGACCGTAAGGCGATCCGCAAGCGCGCCAAGGAGATCGCCGAAGGGGAGTGGGCCGCTGCCGCCGTCCGCAAGGCGGTGGACGCGATCAATGCCGCGGTCTTCGTGGCCGTCATGGTGCCGGCCATGACCGCCGGCTCGGCCTGAGCGCCCAATCCTGGCCCCGGTGGGCGGGGATCCGCGCGGAACCGGAAGGAATGGGCGCTCAGGCCGACGGGGTCAGCTACCGAAGAGGGTTCCGAGCGAGCCCAGCGAGCCGAGCGACCCGGCGGGCGTCGGCTGCTCGATGCGCACGACGGACACCGACGAACCGGTGTTGTTCGCGACGTACGCCTGCGTGCCGTCGGGGGTGATCGCCAATCCCGCCGGCGCGAGTCCGACCGCGGCGGCGGTGCTCACCGCGTTGTCGCTGGTATCGATCGCGGCCAGGGCGGCCTCACCGCTGATCGTCACGTAGACGCGGCGTCCGTCCGGGGTGATTGCGACGCCGCTCGGTGCATCGCCGACCGGAATCGTCGCGTGGACGGTGTCGTCGGTCGTGTCGATCACCGACACCGTGTCGTCGTCGACGTTGGCGACGTAGACGTGCTTGCCGTCGGGGGTGACGGCGGCACCGGACGGCGAGTTGCCGACCGTGATCGTGTCGACGACCGTCCCGCTCGTCGTGTCGATCACGGAGACACTCGACCCGAAGAGGTTGCTCACGTAGGCGCGGGAGCCGTTCGGAGCCAGGGCCGCCCACACCGGTCCGTCTCCGACAGCGATCGTCGACACCACTGTGCCGGTCGCGGTGTCGACGACGGACACGTCGTTGCTGCCACGATTGGTCACGTAGGCGCGGGTGCCGTCCGGAGCGATCGCCACCGATGTCGGTTGGTCTCCGACCGCGACGGTTCCGGTGACCGTGTGGGTTGCGGTATCGACCACCGACACGGTGCCGTCCGTCAACTGCGCGACGTAGGCGCGTGAACCGTCGGGGGTGAACGCCACGCCGCCCGGCGTCTGGCCGACGCCGAAACCTGTGGTCGCGCCGGTCGTCGTGTCGATTGTCGTGACGTTGTTGCTGAGGAGATTGGTGACGTAGGCCTGCGAGCCGTCGGGCGATATGGTCACGCCGAACGGTCCGTCTCCGGCGACGACCGTGCGGATCACGGTGTCGGCGCCGGACGCCGGCGCGCTGACGAAGGTGGCGGCGAGTGCCGTCAGGAATACCGCTCCGGCCCGGGTGGCGACCGTGCGGGTGGTGGTGCGTGGTGTGGCGTGCATGTGAGGGTCCTTTGTCCGAGTGGACGAGCCATGTTCGAAGACAAGGCGATTCGTCCGGCCGCACCAGTGGCGGCGAACCGGACAACCCCGACATCGCGACGATCCGAGTGGTCACTGCGGTGGGTCGGCCACCGGCACCTCCGGTCGATTCCCCTGAGCGCCAGGGAGTTCGACGTTCGCATCGCAGGTGCGGCGACGTGACAGGGAGGTTAACAGGAAGCAGTTAGGCGAATGAGCGAAACTCGCACGCCGACCGAATGTCACACCGTGCGTACTTGTTGCTCGAGGACGTCGGTGTCGGTGATGGCGGTGTCATCGCAGTCGAGTCCGTGGGCGATGAGCCCGCGGTAGTGGTCGATCTTGTCGTCGATGGCGGTGAGGTCCTGGCGCAACTCGGCGAGCCTGGCCGCAACCCGTGCCCGGTGTTCCTCGAGCAGGGCCATGCGTCGGCCGTGACTCGCGGCCCCCTCCTCGTACAACTCCAGGAACCGACGGATCTCGGCCACGGGCATACCTGTCCGCTTCAATCGCACTATGAGCTGGATGATGCGGACCGATGCGTCGTCGTATCGGCGGCGCCCGTCGCTGCCGCGCACGACACGCGGAATGAGGCCCTCGCGCTCGTACCAGCGAAGGGTGTCCTGCGTGAGCCCGGTGACCTCGGCGACCGATGCGATTCCCAGTGAAGCGGTCATACCTACGACGCTAGGCGCTGGAGTGCACTCCAACGCAAGCGCGGAGCCGAATGTCACATGCGTTCGGTTGGAGTGAACGCATGTGACATTCGGCCTCCGGGGTGTGACGTCACCGCCCCTGGGGTAGCCCCAGCGTCCGGTAGCGCCCGAGACGGGCCGCCATGCGGTCGTCGTCGGACAGGTCCCGCAACGCGACGAGTTCGTGGGCGATGGCCGCGCCGACCCGCTTCGAGAACTCGACCGGTTCGAGGGCGGCGTCGGGTCGCTCCGGGATGACGGCGTCGACGACGCCGTCGCGCAGCAGATCGAGTGACCGGATGCCCTGCGCCGCAGCCATCTGCGGGGCGTGGGTGGTGTCGCGGTGCACGATGGCGCTGGCGCCCTCCGGGGGAAGCGGTGCGAGCCAGCCGTTCTGGGCCGCGAGGACGCGGTCGGCCGGCAGCAGCGCCAGCGCGCCGCCGCCCGTGCCCTGGCCGAGCAGCACCGACACGGTCGGGGTGCGCAACGTGACGAGATCGGAGATGCAGCGGGCGATCTCGGGGGCCAGGCCGCGTTCCTCGGCCTCCTTCGACAGCGCCGCGCCGAGCGTGTCGATCACCAGTACGAGTGGGAGCCGCAGCTCGGCGGCCATCCGCATGCCGCGGCGGGCTTCGCGCAGCGCTGCCGGCCCCATCGTGTTGAGGGGCGACTGGCCCGCCCGGTCCTGGCCGAACAGCACGCACGGCTGCCCCGCGAACCGCGTGAGCGAGAGCAGCACCGTCGAGTCCACCTCGCCCTGGCCGGTGCCGCTGAGCGGCACTCGCGTGGAGGCGGCGTGCCGGACCAGTTCCCGGACACCCGGCCGGTCGGCACGGCGCGACGCCATCACCGACTGCCACGCCGGAACGTCCGGAATGTCATGTGGATCGCAATGATCCGGAATCGGGACCGTGTCGTCGGCCGGGTCGCTCACCACATGCAGCGCCTGATCGACCAGGTCGCGCAACTGCTCGACGGATGCGACACCGTCGATGACGCCTCGGCTGTACAGGTTCTCCGACGTCTGCACGCCCTCGGGGAATTTCTCGCCGTACAGCGCCTGGTAGACGCGGGGGCCGAGGAAGCCGACGAGCGCGCCCGGCTCGGCGATCGTCACGTGCCCGAGGGAGCCCCACGACGCGAAGACGCCGCCCGTGGTGGGGTCGCGCAGGTACACGAGATAGGGCAGGTGCGCCGACTTGTGCGCGGCCACGGCTGCGGCGATCTTGACCATCTGCACGAAGGCGACCGTGCCCTCCTGCATCCGCGTGCCGCCCGACGTCGGGGACGCGAGCAGCGGCAGGCCCTCGGCGGTGGCTCGCTCGATCGCGGTGACGATCCGCTCGGCGGCGGCGACGCCGATCGAGCCGGCGAGGAAGGAGAACTCGCACGCGATGACGGCGACCCGACGCCCGCCGAGCAGCGCCGTGCCGGTGACCACGGACTCGTCGACACCGGACTTCGTGGCGGCCGCGTCGAGTTCGGCGCGGTACTTCGCGTCGGGTGCGACGTCGACGGGAGCGGTGTCCCACGAGACGAAGCTGTCGGCGTCGAACACCCGACCGATCAGTTCCCGAGCAGAGATCCTGGTGCGGGACATGGTCTTTCCTCCCTCTGGTGCACTACCCACGGCGACCGCGCCCGACGTCGGGTGCGGTCGCCGTGGTCCAGCCTAGTTACCGGGCGAGGGCCTCGCGCCACGAGACCGTCTTGCCCATCCGCAGGATCGAGCGCTGGTAGATGCGGGCGGCCAGGGCGGACATCGCCACGGTGACCACGAGCATCAGCACGATGGTGCCGACGATCTGCACACCGCTCGCGACGCCGGCGGCGATCCGCAGCGGCATGAGGATCGCCGAGAACGGCGGAATCCAGCTCAGCACGTTCGACAGGGTGCCGTCCGGGCTCTGCACGGCGCTGAACGCGGCGAAGAACATCGCCATGATCAGGATGGTCAGGGGCATCGCGGTGGAGTTGACGTCCTCCTGGCGCGACACCATCGAGCCGGTCGCGGCGTAGAGGACCGCGAAGAACGAGAAGCCGAGGATGAACCAGCCGAGCGTGCCCACGAGCGTGCCCCATGCGGTGCCGCCGAGGGTGAGGACGCCGGTCGCGACGCCGGCGCCGACACCGACAATGCCGTACACCGCCAGCTGCGCGAGGCCGACCGCGCCGATACCGATCACCTTGCCCCACAGCAGCTGCAGCGGACGCAGCGTCGACAGCAGCAGCTCCACCACGCGGGACGACTTCTCCTCGACCACGCCCATCGCGACGTACATGCCGAACGCGAGGATCTGCATGTAGAGCAGGACCACGACGGCCGTCGAGAGCGCGATGCGCTGTCCGCGTTCGGGATCCGGCGGATCGATAGCGTCGACGGTGACGACCGCCGAGCTGGTGGTCTCGGCCAGCTGGGCGGGATCGACGCCCTGCGCGGCGAGTGCCGCGCTCTGCGCCTGGGCGGCGACGGCGCCGTCGAGCACCACCCGCAGCGGTGCGTCGATCTCCGACTTCGTGATCGCGGTGACGCTGCCGCCGGCTCCGGGGATCACCGCGACGTCGAGGTCGCCGTCCTCCACCTGGGTGCGGGCGGTCTGCTCGCCGTCGATTTCCTTGATCTCGACCGGGTTTCCGACGGCGTCGCCGGTCGCGACGAGGGCGGCGGCGAGTGTCTGGTCGCCCACCAGGCCGATCTTGGAGCGGTCCTCGTCGTCGCTTCCGGAGAAGATCGACGCGGCGACGATGGCGCCGACGATCGCGATCAGGACGATCACGTTGCTGACGACGAAGCTCTTCTTCCGCACCTGGGTGAGGAACTCGCGTCGGGCGACCAGCGCGATTGCGCGGATCGGGGTCAGGCCGGTGCGGCCGCTCATGCGGACACCACCTCTCGGAACAGTTCGGTCAAGGACGGCTTGCGGACCGCGAACTCGTGCACAGGTCCGGTCTTCAGTGCGGTGTTCAGTACCGCCTGGTCGTCGGCCCCGGCATCGAGGGACAGCACCGTGCGGCCGTCGGCGTGGCTGACGGTCGTTACCCCGAAGAGGTCGTCCGCCCATCCCGGCGGGGCGGCGGGCGCGTGGACCTCGAGCAGGACGTTGCCGCCGCCGCGGAGTTCGTCGACCGTGCCGATCGAGTTCATCCGCCCCTTCGCGATGATCCCGACACGGTCGCACAGTCGCTGCACGAGATCGAGCTGATGGCTGGAGAAGATCACGGGGACACCGGTGTTCGCCTTCTCCACCAGGACGTCGCTCATGACGTCGACGGCCACCGGATCGAGCCCGGAGAACGGTTCGTCGAGGATGAGGACGGCCGGGTCGTGGACCAGCGCGGCCGCCAACTGGACGCGCTGCTGGTTGCCCAGGCTCAGTGCGTCGACGGCGTCGTTCACGCGCTCGGCGATGCCTAGGCGCTCGGTCCACCGGCGTGCCGATTCGGCCGCCTCGGTACGCGAAAGCCCGTGCAGTTCCGCGAAGTACGTGAGCTGGTGGCCCACCTTCATCTTCGGGTAGAGGCCGCGTTCCTCGGGCATGTAGCCGATCGAGCGCCGCACCTCGAGGTCGACGGGCCGGCCGCCGAGCCGGACCTCGCCGCTGTCGGCGGCGAGCACGCCGAGCGCGATCCGCATCGTGGTCGTCTTGCCGGCGCCGTTGCTGCCGACGAATCCGAAGATCTCACCGGGGCGGACGTCGAAGCTCAGGCTCTCGAGGGCCACGACGTCGCCGTAGCGTTTCGAGATCCCGTCGAAGGTGAGGGTGTTTCCGGTCATGCGGGCTCCTCGTGGTCGTCGGTATCGGGGTCGGGTCGGGTCCAGGCCAGGACCATCGCGGGCACGCACGCGCCGATGACGAGCGTGGTCAGCACGAAGAGTCCGCCGGAGTAGACGAGGTTGGGGCGGTCGATGTCCAGCTCGAGCGCAGCCGCGAGGATGAGGAACACCGCCGGGACGAACGTCAGGGTCTGGGTCACCGTGAGGCCGATGGAGCGGGCGCTGTCGCGCTGCTGGACCTCCCATTCGTCGAGAGCGTCGCGGGGCGCGTCGCACTGGCGGCCCGAGACGATCTGCAGAGACGTCCACGTGACCAGGAAAGCCGCGCAGACCGGGAGCCACAGAAGGGGGCCGATCCGCATGTTCGTCAGGCAGACCGCCCCCACGGCGACCATGCACACGAGGATCACCACGAGGGCGACGACCAGGATGCGTCGCCGTCGTTGTGTCCGCCACCCCGGCAGCCAGTGTCGGTACAGCTCCTCGTGATGGAGGAAGCGTCGGGTGCGGAAGTCCTGATACCGCTCGAGCAGGCCGGGGTCAGCCATGGTCGTCGGCTCCTCCTGATCGGTCGCTTCGGTAAAGCTCGGTACTGAGTGGTCCGAACTCGGTGCGGGAGAACACGGCCTCGACGGGTAGGTCGAAGACGGCGCAGATCCGCAGCGCGAGGTCGAGGCTGGGGTAGTGGTCGCCACGCTCGAGCGCGCCGACGGTCTGCGGGTTCACCTCGACCAGCTCGGCGAGCCGCGCGCGGCTCATCTTGCGTTCGGCGCGCAGCACGGCGATGCGATTGAAGATGGGGAGGCTCGCCCCACGTCGCACCGGGCTCATGCAGTGAATCGTTGTAAAAACCCAACAGTCTGTCAAACCAAGCGAATGCTCGGCGAGGCCTCCGCCGGGTCGGTACGACGGCCTGTAGTAACCTCTGGGCATGCGGATCGGCCCAGGTGAGGAGCTTGCACGCCAGGTGCGTGGCCTCGCCGTTGCCGGATCCGTCATCGCCCTCGCGATCGGCGCACACGGTCTGGCCGGCGGAGGCACGCCGCACGGCGTCACCCTCCTGCTGCTCGGCGGCGCCGCGGCCGTGCTCGCCGCGGCGGTGACCGCGGTCCCGACGCTCGCCACCCGTCGCCGTTGGCTCGTGCCCGTGCTGGCGACCGGCCAGGTGCTCGCGCACACGGCGCTCTCGCTCGGTGATGCCCACAGCGGAATGCACTCGGGTTCGCACCTGACCGCACCGATGCTTCTCGCGCACACCGCGGCCGTCGTCGTGTGTGCGGCGCTCATCGCGGCGGCCGAACGGATCGGCCCGCGGGCGTATGCCGCGCTGCGCCGGATCCTGCCGAGAATTCTGACCGTGCTTCCGGTGCGGCTCGAACCCGCGCTGCCCAGCGCGGTCGCCGACGTGCGTCCAGTGGTGACGTCCGCGTGCGTCGGGCCGATCGCCCGCCGGGGCCCACCCGCCTTCTGCTGAGCCCTCACTTCACCGCGTCACGGCCGTCTCGCGCCGTCGACGCGTGTTCTCACACACCCTGCGGGCAGCGCCCGCGCGCCTGAGAGCCGCCGCGCGCCCGCACACGAAAGGCACACGCACATGAAGGCATTCACCCGTACCCGCGTTCTCGCGATCGGCGTCACCGTCGCGGCCGGACTCACCCTCGTCGGGTGCAGCAGCGACTCGAAGGACGACGCGAAGGCGACCGACACCGCATCGATCTCGCTGCAGGACTCGTGGGTCAAGGCGGCCGACAGCGGCATGACCGCGATGTTCGGCACCATCGTCAACGACTCGGACAGCGACATGACGCTGACGTCGGTGACCTCGTCGGCCTCGCCGCGCGTCGAACTCCACGAGATGGCGCCCGACGGCTCCGGTGCGATGAAGATGCGGGAGAAGGACGGCGGCATGACCGTCAAGGCGCACGGCACGTACGACCTGAAGCCGGGTGCCGACCACATCATGCTGTTCGACCTGCCGGCCCCGGTGCAGGCCGGCACCGACGTGTCGTTCACGTTCACGTTCGCCGACGGCGCGACCGCGCAGTTCTCGTCGCAGGTCCGCGACTTCACCGGCGCACGTGAGAGCTACGACTCGCACGGCGACATGCCGAACCAGGACCACGGCGAGGCGCACAGTGGCTGACCTGAGCCGCCGGCAGTTGTTCGGGGTCGGCGCCGCCGCGATCGGCGGCGTCGGCCTCGGCCTCGGGGCGGGTGCGGTCGCGACGCGACCCGCGAAGGCCGAGACCGTCGCGGAGACGGTGTCGTTCCGGGGCGAGCACCAGGCCGGAATCGAGACGCCGCCGCCGGCGCACACCACGTTCGTCGGCCTCGACCTGAAGGGGACCGACCGGGCGGCGCTGGTCCGCATGATGCGGGTGTGGACCGACGACGCCGCGCGGCTCACCGCGGGACGGGGCGCGCTCGCCGACACCGAACCCGATCTCGCGACCGCGCCCGCCCGCCTCACGGTCACCGTCGGTTTCGGTCCGGGGGTGTTCCGGGCCGCGGGCCTCGAAGACCGCCGGCCGTCGTGGTGCAGGCCGCTGCCGCCGTTCGAGGTCGACAAGCTCGAGCCGCGGTGGAACGACGGCGACGTGCTGCTGCAGGTGGGCTCGGACGACCCGGTCACGGTCGCGCACGCATTGCGGGTGCTGCTCAAGGACGCGCGCAACACGACGTCCGTGCGGTGGGTGCAACGCGGGTTCCGGCGGGCGCGCGGCAGCGAGCCCGCGGGCACCACGATGCGCAACCTGATGGGACAGGTCGACGGCACGATCAACCCGCAGGGCGGTAGCGACGACTTCGCCCAGGTCGTGTGGAACGACGGCGCCGAGCAGCCGTGGATGGCCGGTGGCACGTCGGTGGTGATCCGACGCATCCACCTCGACCTCGACGGCTGGGACGAGCTGGACGGTCCGGGTCGTGACGAGGTGATGGGACGCCGGATGTCCGACGGCTCGCCGCTGACCGGTGAATCCGAGTTCGACGCACCGGATTTCGATGCAGTCGGGCCGGGCGGGCTGAGGATCATCCCGGAGTTCTCGCACATCGCGCGGGCCCGGCCGATGGCGCCGCGGGAGCGGTTCCTGCGGCGCGCCTACAACTACGACGAGGCTCCCGACGGCGTCGGCGTGTCCGACTCCGGGCTGATCTTCGTGGCCTATCAGGCCGACGTCGACGTCCAGTACGTGCCGGTGCAGCAGCGTCTGGCGGAGGCGGACATGTTCAACCGGTGGTCGACGCCGATCGGCTCGGCGGTGTTCGCGATCCCGCCCGGCTGCCGCGAGGGCGAGTACCTGGGGCAGGGCCTGCTGGGATAGGCGCTGCGCGCCCGTGCGCCTTTCTGGTGGCCCCCGCTACCGAAAAGGCGCACAGGGCACGTAGTGCCCTATTCGATCAGCCGGCCGGCGTCCATGCGCCAGCGTCGGGTGTGCCGCATGGTGTCGAGCATGCGGCGGTCGTGGGTGACCAACAGCAGTGTGCCGGTGAACGATTCCATGGCCTGCTCGAGTTGCTCGATCGCCGGCAGGTCCAGGTGGTTGGTGGGCTCGTCGAGCACCAGCAGGTTCACCCCGCGTGCCTGCAGCAGCGCCAGCGCCGCACGGGTGCGTTCACCCGGCGACAGCGACGACGCGGGCCGCAGCACGTGGTGCCCCTTGAGGCCGAACTTCGCGAGCAGGGTGCGGACGTCCGCCTCCGGCGAGTCGGGGATCTGCGCACCGAAGGCGTCGGCGAGCATCTCTTCGCCCTCGAACAGTCCACGTGCCTGGTCGATCTCGCCGACCTCCACGCCCGATCCCAGGGTGGCCGTGCCCTCGTCGGGGGTCAGCTTGCCGAGCATGACCTTCAGGAGTGTCGACTTCCCGGAGCCGTTCGGCCCGGTGACGAGAATCCGGTCGCCCCAATCGACTTGGGCGCTCACCGGTCCGAAGGTGAAGGTTTCACGTCGAACGACGGCGCCGCTCAACGTCGCGACCACGGCACCGCTGCGGGGTGCCGCGGCGATCTCCATGCGCAGCTCCCACTCCTTGCGTGGTTCCTCGACCACATCGAGCCGCTCGATGCGGCGCTGCGTCTGCCGAGCCTTCGCGGCCTGCTTCTCGGTGGACTCGGCGCGGGCCTTGCGGCCCATCTTGTCGGAGTCGCCGTTCTTGGCCTTGCGGCGGGCGTTGCGCACTCCGTGCTCGAGCCAGTTGCGCTGCATCTGGGCGCGGTCCTGCAGGGCCGAGAGGTTGCCCGCGTACTCGTCGTACGCCTCGCGCGCGTGCCGGCGCGCCACCTCGCGCTCCACCAGGTAGGCCTCGTACCCGCCGTCGTACACCGCGATCTGCTGCTGCGCGAGGTCCAGCTCGACGATTGCGGTCACGGTGCGCGCCAGGAACTCCCGGTCGTGACTCACCACGACCAGCGCGGTCCGGGTCTCGTCGACGAACCGCTCGAGCTGTTCGAGTCCGGGCAGGTCGAGGTCGTTGGTCGGCTCGTCCAGCAGCAGCACGTCGTACCGGGACAGCAGCAGCGACGCGAGTCCGGCGCGCGCGGCCTGACCGCCGGACAGGTCCGTCATGAGCGCGTCGCCGGTGACGTCGAGGCCGAGGTCGGTCAGCACCTGTTCGGCGCGCTCGGCGAGGTCGGCGCCGCCGAGGGCGAGCCAGCGCTCGAGGGCGGGGGAGTAGAGGTCGTCGCCGCCGTCCGCGAGCGACTCGGCGGCCGCATTCATCGTCTGTTCGGCGGCGGTGACGCCGGTCCGGCGGCCGAGGAACTCGAGGATCGTCTCGCCGGGAATGCGGTCGGGTTCCTGCGCCAGGTAGCCGACCGTCGCGTCGGGCGGGCTCAGCGTGATCGTGCCGTCGACGTCGGCGCTGCCGATCCCGGCCAGCGTCGTCAGCAGCGTCGACTTGCCGGCCCCGTTCGCGCCGACCAGTCCGATCACGTTGCCGGGCGCGACCGTGAGATCGAGATCCGAGAAGAGCATGCGCTCGCCTCGGGACGCGGAGAGGCCGGAGATGCGCAGGGTTGCAGTCACACGCAGATTATCCCCGGCGCGTCCGGCCGCTCCGCCCCGCGGTGTCAGTCGCGCGGAAGCCCGAGCAGTCGCTCGGCGACCAGCGACAGCAGGATCTGGGTGCTGCCACCCGCGATCGAGTTGGCCCGGGTGGTGAGGAACTCGCGCATGACGGGGCCCTCGAGCTGCCCTGCGTCGCCCGCCAGTTGGAGCTGGAACTCGGCGGCGGCCTGCCGCTCCCGCACGCCGACGATCTTCTGGATCGCGGACTCCGCGCCGGGCTGCCCGCCGGCCAGGCTGTCGAGCAGCGCCCGATGCGCCAGCAGGGCGTTCGACATCGCCTGCGCGATCAGGTAGCCCAGGCGGTCGACCACGAGGGGATCGTCGTTGCCCTCGGCGAGCGCGATCATCTCCTCCATGCGCGGGCCGAGGGTCGAACCGCCGCCCATCTGGACCCGCTCGTTCGCGAGGGTCGTGCGGGCCAGGCGCCAGCCGTCGTCGACCTGGCCCACGACGCAGTCGTCGGGGACGAAGACGTCGTCGAGGAACACCTCGTTGAACAGCGTCTCGCCGGTGATCTCCCGGAGCGGCCGCACGTCGATGCCCGGGGTCTTCATGTCGACCAGGAAGTACGTGATGCCCTTGTGCTTCGGGGCGTCCTTGTCGGTGCGGGCCAGGCAGATTGCCCAATCCGCCTGCACCGCCATGGAATTCCAGACCTTCTGGCCGCTGATTCGCCAGCCGCCGTCGACCCGGACCGCGGCGGTCGTCAACGACGCCAGGTCGGAACCGGCGCCGGGCTCGCTGAACAGCTGGCACCAGAGCAGCTCGCCGCGCAGCGTGGGCAGTGCGAACCGTTCGATCTGGGCGGGGTCGCCGCCCTGCAGGATCGTCGGCATCGCCCACCAGCCGATGATGAGATCCGGGCGCTCGACGCCGGCCCGCTGCAACTCCTGGTCGATCAGTACCTGCCGGGCCGCGTTCGCGCCCTGCCCGTACGGTGCCGGCCAGTGCGGCGCCAGGTACCCGGAGTCGGCGAGGGCGTGACGCCGGTCCTGCTCCGGCAGCGCGGCGAGCTGCTCGACGTCCCGGCGGACCGCGTCGCGATCGTTCTCGACGGCCCCCAGATCGACGCCGAGGTGGCGGCGTTCGCCGGCACGGACCAGTTCCGTCGTCCGTCGCCGCCACAGCGCGCTGCCACCGAGGAACTGCCGCAACGACAGCGCCCGCCGCAGGTAGAGGTGGGCGTCGTGCTCCCAGGTGAAGCCGATACCACCGAGCACCTGGATGCAGTCCTTGGCGTTGTCGACCGCGGCGTCGAGCGCGACGGCACCGGCGACGGCCGCGGTGATCGGCAGTTCCGAATCCTCGGCCGACGCGGCGTCCCACGCCACGATGCGGGCCTGCTCGGCGCGGCACAGCATCTCCGAGCACATGTGCTTGATCGCCTGGAAGCGTCCGATCGGGCGGCCGAACTGCTCGCGGATCTTCGCGTACTCCGACGCGATCTCGGTGGTGCGCCCGGCGATGCCGGCGGCCACCGAAGCCACCGCGGTGAGGTGCAGATCCTCGACCGCCTCGAAGGGGAGGTCGAGGCGCACCGCCGGGGTGGCGGCGCAGCGGACCCGGCCGGCCGGGGTGGACAGGTCGGCCGTGTTCGCGGCCTCCACCACCAGGCCGGCGGCGCCCGGGCGGATCAGCCACCACGACCGCGCGCCGTCGGACTCCGCCGCGGCGACGACCGCGGACTGCGCGCACGCCCCGGCCACCAACCCGAGGTCGCCGGAGACGGCGTCACCGGTCACCGACAATCGCGTCGCACCCGGGGAGGCGATCGCGACGGGGAGCGTCCCGGACATCAGTTCGTCCAGCAGATCCTGTGGTCCGTCGTGCGTGCCGAGCAGGTGGGCAACGGCGGCCGTCGGCGCGATCGGCCCCGGAATCATCTCGGCGCCCGCCTGTTCGAGCATCGCGGACAGGTCGACGAGGTCGCCACCCGCGCCGCCGCGGCTCTCGGGGACGGTGACCGCGAAGAGGCCCAGGTCGGCGACGGCGGGCCACAGGTCCAGCCACGAATCGGCCGCCGTGCCCCGCGTTGCCACGACCGGCTTCCCGGTGCGGCCGAGCGCTCGCACGGCGTCCTGGGCCGCGATCTGTTCCGGTGTCCTGGCGATACTCATGGTGTCCTCGCTGTGTTCGGGCGCTCGTGTCCGAGCGGATCGGTCTCACATTCGCAGTTCGACGGGATCGGCGACGGGCCAATTCCATTGGGTGGCATCTGCCTCCGGTCGGACTTTCGGAACCCTCGCGGACAAGGTGCGCTGCCCGTCCAGCGCGGTCACCGTCGAACCTCCTTGGTGCGCAAGCAAATCACCACCGACGATCAGAATAACGTGTTAGCTTGTAACGTAATGAACGAGAATCTACCCCGGCTCGGTCGCCCCCGCGACCCTGCCAAGGATCACGCCGTGCTGGTCGCTGCCCGGCGGCTGCTCGGCGAGGTCGGCTACCAGCAGACGACCATCAGCGCGATCGCTAGGCGCGCCAAGGTCAGCGCACCGGCCATCTATCGGCGGTGGCCGAACCGGGAGACGCTGCTCGAGGAGGCCGTCCACGGTCCTGGCCGACACGAATTCCCGGAATGGACGGACGACCTGCGGGCGGACCTCATGACGTGGACCCGAATCTTCCTGGCTCGGGCCGCGAGTCCGGCGGCTCGCGCCGGGATTCCGGGGCTGCTGGCCGACGCCACGACGGAGGCGGATCGTGCGCGTTTGCTGGCGTTGCAGGATCCGGTCCGGGAGGCGTTCTCCGCCCGTCTCGACCGCGCGGTGCGCGACGGGGAGATCCCCGGCCCGGTCTACGCGGCAACGCTTTTCGAGATCCTGACCGGCGCGACGTCCGTGCGGGGACTGACCCAGGGGAACGCGCAGGCAGACGAATTCGCCGAGTCCTTGGCCGGTGCGCTGTACGTCCTCGCAAGCCATGGGGCCGAGATGTCGGCCGTGAAGGAAGGGGATCGATCGTGAGGATCGACGTCCAGCTCGACGGGCGGCCGGAGAACGCCGCACAGCGGGCGCGAGAACTCGTCGACCTCGGCGTGGACGGGCTGTTCACGTTCGAGGGGCCGCACGACGTCTTCCTGCCGCTGGTGGCCGCCGCGGCCACAGTGGACGTCGATCTGATGACGAACGTCGCGATCGCACTGCCGCGCAGTCCGATGCACCTTGCGCACACCGCGTACGACCTGCAGACGTTGAGCCGTGGCCGGTTCCGGCTCGGCCTCGGGTCGCAGATCCGTCCGCACATCGAGAAGCGGTACGGGGCGCAGTGGTCGCGTCCCGCGGCCCGCATGCGCGAGACGGTACTGGCGATCAAGGCGATCTTCGATGCGTGGGAAGGGAATTCGCGACTGCGATTCGAGGGCGAGTTCACCACGCACACGCTGATGCCTCCGACCTTCGATCCTGGGCCCAACCCGTACGGCCCGCCGCCGATCTGCCTCGGCGCGCTCGGTCCGGTGATGACCCGCACCGCCGCCGAGGTGGCCGACGGACTGCTCGTGATGCCGTTCAACAGCGTCCGGCATTTCCGCGAGCGGACACTGCCGGCGGTGGAGGAGGGGCTGGCCCGCGGCGGTCGCACGGCGACGGACCTCGCGATCTACCCGCAGGTGATCGTCGGGGTCGGCCGCACCCCGGAGGAGCTGGCGGCGGCGTCGCGCGGTGTGCGCGGGCTGCTCGCGTTCTACGGTTCCACACCCGCATACCGGCCGGTCCTCGAGGTCGAGGGCTGGGAAGAACTGCAGCCGACGCTGAACGCGCTGTCCAAGCAGGGCGAGTACGCCGCAATGACGGACCTCATCGACGACAAGATGCTCGCCACGCTCGCGGTGCACGGCACGCCGGAGGAATGCGCCGCGGAGATCGTCGCGCGGTTCGGTGATCACGCCGACCGGGTCTGCTGCTACTTCCCCGGCTATCCCGTGCAGGGACAGCACATCGCGGAACTGGTCGCGGCGGTCAAGGCGCTGGCACCGTGAGCGACGTCCTGGTCGAGATCTGCGACGGCGTCGCGATCCTCACCCTCGACCGGCCGCGACAGCGCAACGCGTTCTCGGGCGAGATGGGACGCCGGCTGGGCGAGCTCTACCGCGAGCTCGACGCGAACGACGACGTGCGCGTCATCGTCCTGACCGGGACGCCTCCGGCGTTCTGTGCGGGCGCCGACCTGACGGCGGGACGCGACACCTTCGCCGCCCCGACGGACGACGGGTTCAGCGCATCGCCGGTGAAGCCGCCCGCGTTCGACCTCCGCAAGCCGGTGATCGCTGCCGTGAACGGCCACGCCATCGGGATCGGGCTCACGCTGGCGATGCAGGCGGACATCCGGATCGTGGCCGACGACGCCAAGTACGCGATCCCGCAGGTGCGGCGCGGCGTGGTCCCGGATGCGATGTCGCACTGGACCGTTCCCCGCGCCGCCGGTATGGCCGCGGCCGCCGAGATCCTCCTGACCGGCCGCACCTTCGATGGGCCGGAGGCGGTGCGGCTGGGCATCGCGAGTCGCAGCCTGCCCGCCGCGGAGGTGCTGCCGGCCGCGCTGGAGATGGCGCGCGACATCGCCACCAACGTCGCGCCGATGTCGGCGGCGCTGAGTAAACGCCTGCTGTGGGGCACCGCGCGGCACGGGTTCACCCCCGAGCAGGTGGCGAGGTACGAGACCGACCTGCACCACCGGGTCATGGGCAGCGCCGATGCCGCCGAGGGCGTGCGGGCCTTCCTCGACCGGCACGATCCCGAATGGTCCGCGAGCGTGTCCACCGACTGGAAGGAACTGCCTTGGGAATGAACGGATTCGGTCCCGATACCACCACCGACGACGTGATCGCCGGTGTCGACCTGAGCGGTCGGACGGCCCTGGTGACCGGCGTGACGAGCGGGCTCGGCGGGGAGACAGCCCGGGCGCTGACGGCGTCCGGTGCGGCGGTAATCCTCACGGCGCGCGACGGTGACGCCGCGGCCACCGTGGCCGACGAAATACGCGCGCAACTGCCAGACGCGGACCTGACCACCGTCGCATTGGATCTGGCCGACCTGTCCAGCGTCCGCGCTGCGGCCGAACGGATCGCAGCGCGACCGATCGACCTGCTGATCAACAATGCCGGGGTGATGTACACGCCGTTCGCGCGCACCGCGGACGGTTTCGAGTTGCAGTTCGGGACCAACCATCTCGGACACTTCTTGCTGACCACGTCGCTGATGCCGAACCTGCGATCGGCCGCGGAACGGTCGGGATCGGCCTCCCGGGTGGTGACCGTGTCGTCCGCCGCGCACCGCGCCCACGCCGTGGATCTCGTGGACCCGAACTTCCGCGACCGACCGTACGACAAATTCGTCGCGTACGCGCAGTCCAAGGCGGCCAACGTCCTGATGACCGTCGAGCTTCGGAACCGATACGGCGACAGCGGGATCCATGCATTCGCGGTGCACCCCGGGGTGTGTGCGACGGGGCTGTCCCGGCACATGTCCCGCGACGACTTCGCCGAGATGAAGCGGATGAGTGCCGACAAGCCGGGCCTGCTGGCGAATCTCAAGTCGATTCCGGCGGCGGCCGCCACGTCGGTGTGGGCGGCCACGGCCGCCCAGCTCTCGTCGTCCGGCGGTGGGTATCTCGCGGACTGTGGGATCGACCGGGCCGCCGACCACGCCGTCGACCCGGTGACCGCGGCCGCACTGTGGGAGCTGTCGGAGCAGCTCGTCGGACGCTGACCGCAGACCGGTTCGTGCCCACCCGACCGCGGGTGGCCACGAACCAGGTTGCCTTACTTTGATTCCGGCGGAAGCATCGCCTTCGAGGCGGCCTGCGCGGCCAGCAGCATCTCGGCGCGGTTGCCGCCGCTGCGCTTCTCGACCGCGACCTCGTTACCCTTGGCGACCACCACGGGGCCGTTCGCGAGGTTGGCGAGTGCCTGTGCCGCAACGTCCGCGGGCGCCGAGACATGCAGGCCGGGGATGTCCATGTTCAGGCCGGCGCGCGCCATCGCCGGGGTACGGGTGACACCGAGGACCATTTCCAGGACGTCGACGTCGTACTCGCGCATCTCGAGCCACAGGCCCTCGGCGAAGGTGCGGCAGAACGACTTCACGCCGGCGTAGATGCTGATCTGGGCGGAGCCGAGGAAGCCCGCCATCGAGCCGACCAGCAGCAGGCCGCCGCGGCGACGCTCCTTCATCGGCGCACCGAAGTGCTGGATCAGTTTGAGCTGGCTCGTGATGTTGAGGTCGATGACCTGCTGGAAACGGTCGAGGTCGCCGGTGACGAACTCGTGACCGTAGGTGTTGGCGCCGGCGTTGTAGACCAGCAGGCCCACCTCGAGGCCGTCGGTGACGGTGCGGATCTTGTCGAGTATGTCCGCCTGGGTGAGGTCCACCGACAGGGTGCGCACCTCGACGCCCTTCGCGCGCGCCTTCTCCGCCGTCACCTCGAGCGGCTCCGGCTTGCGTGCCAGCAGGACCAGGTTCAGGCCGGCCTCGGCGAGCTGAACGGCGAATTCCTCGCCGACGCCCTCGGAGCCGCCCGCGATGACGGCCCACGGTCCGTACTTGGCTGTGTCGATCATGTATCGATCCCCTCGTGTTCGATCCCGCTGTTCGGGAGTGCGCTGCCCGACCGGTGATCCGATCGGGTCGGGTGCTCCCGAGTATGGTGTGACGTGGATCGCAACACTGCAGCGATTCCACTGGCCGGGACTGGTTTTCGAGACACGGGTTCTCGAGGCCGAGGCTTACCCGAGGAGTTCGGAGATCGCCTGTAGATGTCGGCGCATCCGGTGCTGTGCGAGTGGTGCGTCACCCGCGACGATCGCGGCGACGATCGCCTCGTGCGCTTCGTGGGAAGCTGACGCGCGCTCCGCGGGGTCCACGTCTGGTTCGTCGGTGTTCCAGCTCTGTTGCACCATCTCCTCGTCGAGCTGGGTCAGGACCTCGACGAAGAGGCTGATCGCAGGATTGCCGGTGAGCTCCGCGATGACGCTGTGCAGGTTGCGGGCGTGGCCGAGTGTGACTCCTTCGGCGACGAGTTCCCGCTCGGTGGTCAGTGCCTCTGTCAGCTGGGCGATTCCGTCCTCGGTGAGTCGCTCCGCCGCGGAGACGACGCCGGCCAACTCGAGCGCCATGCGCGCCTCGAACAGCTGCTCGCGGGTGACCTCGGCGTGCCGCAGGTAGACGCGGGCGGCGTGGCGAACCACGCCGGGATCGGGCTCGGTCACCACCAGACCGCCGCCCGGGCCGCGTCGCATGCTGGCCATCTGATGGTGCTCGACCAGTCGAACCGCCTCCCGGAAGACCGCGCGACTGACGCCGTATCGCTCGATGAGCTCGGGCTCCGAGCCGAGGATCGTTCCGGTGCGCCAGCCGCCCGCGACGATGTCCTTCTCGATACGGGCTGCCACCATCTCGGCCAGCCGCCGGCCCCCGCGACCGCCGTTCGCCGTGCTGGTCTTCTGTCCAACTGCCATGCGGTGATGCTACCTGCCGGTGCGCGTTGAGTGCACCTATTAGTGGTCTCGACCGCCCAGGCTTGCGGATCGAAGATGAGTGAACTCAATAGATTGTGCGCCGATACGGGTTCAAACCGGCGATAGTCCGCCGGATGGTCTCCTGGTTAAGGACTATTCGGAGGTCGAGCATTCGGGCTCGAGGGTGCGGGTGGAGGCTTCCGAAGTCTCGACGGTTCATGTTGAGTGCACTATATTTCGATAATGCTCATCCAGAATGGCGATTCATGGGCGTGGGTGGTCGTCTCCCGATCACTCTGCAACTCCGCAAACAGTGAACTCTGTTGCGGCTCGAGCGCATCGATCTGAAAGGAGCCTCCCGATGAACGCAGAGGCGAGAACGACCGACCCCGCTGTAGTCCTCGCGAGCCTCGGCTTGCCCGTCAAGGGGGCGGTCTACGACCTGTCCTCCGGGTGGTGGCGACACATGCCGAACTTCGATGGGTACCCCAGATTCGAGGTGGTCACCTACAACTCGCCTGGCGGTCAGCGCATCGAGAGCCGGTTTCCGTTCGCGGACCCCGAGGTGAACGAGGTCGAGTTCGGCTACGTCTCCGAACTGATCTCCGGCAGTCTGCACACGGGAACCCATATCGACGCGTTGTGCCATGTGACGAAGGGGCCGAACGACGAGTGGCACGGGGGAGTCTCGGCGACCGATGGTGTCGGAAACTACGGCGCCACTCGCGGTGACGCGTCCGCGCTCGAGCCCATCGTCGGTCGCGGAGTCCTGCTGGACATCCCCGGGCTGCTCGACGTCGACGCGCTGCCGGCGGGGTTCGCGATCGGTGCCGACCATCTCGAGCGGGCCGCGACGCGGGCCGGGGTCGAGATCGGTGCCGGCGACACGGTGCTGGTCCGGACCGGACAGATGCGGTACTGGCCGGACGTCGACCGGATCGCGCGTGAGTGTGGCGGGAGTGGAGTCGACATCACCGGGGCCCTCTGGCTGGCCGAACGGGGTGTGCGGCACGTCGGTGCGGACACGATGTCGTTCGAGGTGCGACCGTCCACGGTCCCCGGCAACCCGCTTCCAGTGCACCTGTATCTGCTGCAGGAGAAGGGGATCCACATCATGGAGTGGGTCGACTGCGAGCAGTTGGCCGCCGACCGTGTGGCGAGTTTCCTTTTCATCGCCCTACCGCTGACCATTCGGGGCGGCACCGGTTCGCCGATCCGGCCGATCGCGATCGCATGACGCGGGAGAAGCCGGATCCCGCGGTCCGGCGAGCACGTCTGGGCAGGACCATGATCCTGATGCTCGACCGCGCGGCCAAGCGCAATGCCCTCGACGACGACGCGCGCCGCGAACTCGCAGCCGAACTGCGAGCTGCGGGCGCCGACACCGGAATCCGGGCGATCGTGCTCGTGGGTTCCGGCCAGTTCTTCTGTGCCGGCGGGGATGTGGCCGCGATGTCGACCGAACCGGATGCGCTGCGAGCGCGCATGGCGATTCTGGCCGAGTTGGTCCGCGCCATCGTGGATTCCCCCGTGCCGGTCGTCGCGGCGGTGGAGGGCGGCGCCTCCGGGCTGGGGTTGTCGCTCGCCGCGGCGTGCGATCACGTCGTGGCGGCCGAGAACGCCAGCTTGACCGCATCATTCGGACGCCTCGGGCTGGTGGGCGACACCGGACTGTTCTGGAGCTTGGTCGGTAGGGTCGGGCCGGCCCGGGCCCGCCGGTTGCTGCTCTTCGGCGACAGCATCGGTGCCCGCGAGGCGGCTTCCATCGGCCTCGTCGACGAGGTGACGCGGGTCGGCACGACGCTCGAGGTCGCGACGGCGCGGGCGACCCGCCTGGCCGAGGCGTCCCCGGCGGTGGTGACCGCGACGAGACGCATCCTGCGGAATCCCTGGCAGGATCTCGACTCCGTTCTGGCCGCGGAGACCGACACCCAGATCCCCCTGCTGGCGTCGAGCGATTTCGCCGAGGGTCGTCGCGCCTTCTTCGAACGCCGTGCGCCGGTGTTCGTCGGCGATCGACCGAATTGAGGAGAACCGAAACATGTTGCCATTGGGATCGTTCGACGGTCGTGTCGCGGTCGTCACCGGGGGAGGTTCCGGTGTCGGCGAGTCCATCGCGCGCGAGCTCGCCCGGTTGGGCGCAGCCGTCGCGCTGATCGGGCGCCGCCAGGAGCAGCTCGACGCCGTTGCGGCCGACATCAACTCGGCCGGAGGCTCCGGCATCGGGTTTGCGGCGGACGTGCGCAACCGGGACCGGGTGCAGGAGGTCGTCGACGCGGTGACCGCGCGCTTCGGCCACGTCGACCACCTCGTCAACTGCGCGGCAGGGAACTTCCGCGTCGCACCGGAGGACCTGACGCCGAAGGGCTGGCAGGCCGTCACCGGAATCGTGCTCGACGGCACCTGGAACTGCACACAGATTGTGGGGAAGGAACTGATCCAACGCGGGGGTGGCTCCATTCTCAGCATCGGCACCACGATGGCCGAGCACGGCAGCGCCACCACCATGCATTCGGCCAGCGCCAAGGCCGCGGTGCGCACCATGACGAAGTCGCTGGCAGCGGCCTGGGGCAGGTACGGGATCCGCGTCAATGTGCTGACCCCCGGAATCACCGACGACACCGCCGGCGCCCGAGTGCTGCACGCGACCCGCGACGACCATGACGAGGCGCTCGGGACGATTCCCGTCGGCAGGCTCGCGACGCGCGGCGAGGTAGCCCAGGCCGCGAGCTACCTGCTCAGCGACTACGCCGGGTACGTGACCGGAGCCGAACTGGTCATCGACGGCGGTCGCAGCCTCGGCAAGTACTGATCCGAACCTGGAAGGGGAGAACATCCGATGAGCGCTGTCGATGCGACCGTGGCCGAGCATCTGGCGAACGATGTACCGCTGAGCCCTCTGAGCTTCCTGCACAGAACCGCCGACATCAAAGGCGACGACATCGCCCTCACGACGGATGCGGGTGCGCAGATCTCGTGGTCCGGCCTGCTCGATCGATCGCAACGGCTCGCGTCCAACCTGGCGGCGCTCGGACTGGGGGCCGGGGACCGCGTCGCGGTGCTCGCCTTGAACGACGCGGCACTGCTCGAGGCGCACTACGGCGTTCCCGGTGCGGGATGCGAACTCGTCGCCCTCAACACCAGACTCGCGCCCGCCGAGTACGAGGATCTCCTTCGACGGTCCGACGCCAAGGTACTGATCGTGGATGCCGCCCTTGCCACGCGCGTCGAACAGGTGGTGCCCCGGCTGCGCGGGCTCCGTGCGGTGGTGACCGTGACGGACTCCGACGACCGCGAGGGCTACGAGCAGTGGTTGCGCTCGGCACCACCGATTCCGCTGCGACTGCCCCGGGACGAACGCGCCCCACTGGCGATCAACTTCACCTCCGGGACCACCGCGGGGCCGAAGGGTGCGGTGTACACCCACCGGGGCTGCTACCTCAACTCGCTGAGTCAGGTGGTCGCGACGGGGTTGCGCCCGGAGTCCCGATATCTGTGGACGCTGCCGATGTTCCATTGCAACGGTTGGTGTTTCACCTGGGCGGTGACCGCGATCGGTGCTCAGCACATCGCACTCCGGAAGGTCGACTCCACCCGCATCCTCGACCTCATCGCCAGGCACGGAGTCACGCACCTGTGCGGCGCGCCGGTGGTGCTCGGCGGGTTGGTCGAGGCGAGTCGTGCGAAGCCTGTGCGGTTCGACCGGAAGGTCGTCTTCGCGGTGGGTGGGGCGCCACCGTCGCCCACCGCGATCGAGGCGATGGCGGGGATGAGGGTCGAGATCATGCACCTCTACGGCATGACCGAGACCTACGGTCCCTCCCTGGTGTGCGAACCCCGCCCGGCGTGGGCCGACCTGAGCCCGCAGGAACTGGCGCGCCAGCTGTCCAGGCAGGGCGTGCGCACCGTGAGCGTCGAAGGGGTGCGGGTGGTCACGGCGGACCGGAGCGATGTTCCCGCCGACGGTCGGACCGTCGGCGAACTCGTGGTCCGCTCCAACACCGTCATGTCCCACTATCTCGACAATCCCGCAGCCACCGCCGAGGCGTTCGCCGGCGGTTGGTTGCACACCGGCGATGTCGCGGTGCGCCACCCCGACGGCTACATCGAGATCCACGACCGGATGAAGGACGTCATCATCAGCGGCGGCGAGAACGTCTCGTCGATCGAAGTCGAGAACTCGCTGACCGAACACCCTGCCGTCCTCGAGGCCGCGGTGGTCGCGAGGAACGACCCGAAATGGGGCGAGGTCCCGGTCGCCTTCGTCGCCCTGCGTGACGGTCGGGAGGTGACGGAGGATGAACTGATCGACTGGCTGCGAGCGCGGATCGCCCACTTCAAGGTACCCAAGACGGTGACGTTCGGCGAACTGCCGAAGACCGCGACCGGAAAGATCCGAAAAGCGGAACTGCGCGCCGCCGAATGACGCTCGCGCTCCGATGATCGAGCCGGCACCAGCGTCGTCCCGCCGCCTCGGAACACAGATGGCCCCCACCGAATCAGCGCGGTGGGGGCCATCTTCGGATCGGGAGAGCTAACGGACAGCCAGCGGGTTGATCGGGGACCCGACGCCGCGGGTGAACTTCAACGGCGCTCCGGCGTAGAAGAATTCGTAGACGCCGTCCGTCGCGCACGCCGCAGCGAGATCCTCCAGGTCGAGCATCTCGGCGAGTGTCATCCCCATGTCGCGGATCAACACCATGTGCAGCTCGAACATCGCTTCGGGGTTCTCACCCGGCATCACCTCGACGCCGAAGTTGTCCGAGCCGACCACCGCGACATCCCGTTCACGCAACCACGACGCACACGCCAACGCGAGCCCGGGCTCGCCCGCCATGAAGGCAGCGGCGTCACGTTCGGCGAGGAACTTTGCGCGCCAACCCGTTCGGATCAGCAGAATGTCGCCAGGACCGACTTCGACGCCCTGTGCCTCGGTGACCTGGTCGAGTTCGCCCGGCCCGATGGCCGTCCCGGCTTCGAGCCAGTCGAGGCCCCGGAAACGGGCGACGTCGAGCAGCACCCCACGGCCGGCGATGCCGCGCGCCTGAGTGTGGATTCCGCACTTGTCGGCGCCCTTCACGCTCAGCCCGGAGGCCGGATGACTGTTGTACAGCTGGTCGTCGTAGTGGACGTGGGCGAGCGAGTCGTACTGCGAGCCCGCCTGCAACGGCATGAAGACATAGTCGTCCGCATACTTGAATCCGCCGGGAAATACCTGCTCCTGCCCGTTCTCGGACATCAGGCGAATCGGGTTGATCCGATAGCCGCCGGGCTGAGGACCGCTCTCGTCGAGGGGAATTCCGAGATCGAAGACTTCGCCGGTTCGGACCAGTCCGGCTGCGGCCGCGACACGCTCGGGAGTGATGAGGTTCGTGGTCCCGCGCTCGTCCGCGGCGCCCCAGCGTCCCCAGTTGCTGAGTCGCCGGCCGAGTTCGCGCATGGTCGGAATGGAGGTGGTCATGGTGGCTCCTGTTCTGTGCGGCTGGAGGGTTCGGTCAGACGGTGGGCACCGGTCGTGGCGCTGTGCTGGGGATGTCACGATCCGACAGCGCGAGTGCGTGAATGGTTCGGGGCAGGGAGTACGCCGCGATCGCACCGACGAACGCCACGCCCGCCGACAGCACGAACACGAGCGTGATGCCGTCGTCGGTGTAGAAGGCGCGACCTTCCGAGACCAGCGCGATGTGGGAGTTGAGGATCGCGAAGGCAACGATCGGGACGATCGCCGACACCAGGCTCTGGGCGACGGCGACGATGCTGGCGGCAGTGGCCTGCAGCTGCGGGGCGACGGCCGCGATGATCAGATTGGGGATCGACGCGTAGATCAACCCCTGGCCGAGTCCGAAGAACCCGATGAACACCATGAGCAGCACCCTCTGGTCGTGCACCCCGGCCGAGGCCAGCGCGGCGACGGTCTCGATCACCAGGCCGGCCGCCATCAACTGGCGTGGACGCACACGGGGCACCAGCACGCCGACCACGATCCCGCCGATCATCGTCGCGGCCCCGAAGGGTGCCTGGAAGATCGCGAATCCCTTTGCCGTGACTCCGAACCCGTAGCCGAGTCCGAGGGCGGCCGGGGTCATGCACATCAGGGGGAGCACCAGCGAGTACACGACGCCCGCCCCGTAGCACGCGCCCGCTCCGATCGTGGTGAGCGCGACCGAACGCCTGCAGAGAATCCGCAGATCGATGAGCGGCTCCCGCACGACGCGTGCGGTCGTCAGCCACGTTCCGAGGAGGACCACACCGCCGACGAGGCATCCGAGCGTCGACGCCGACGACCAACCCCACTTGGGGCCGAAGCTCACGCCCACCAGCACTGCAGCGAGTCCCACGCTCAGCAGCGTCGCGCCGACGAGGTCGAGCCGTGAGCTGCTGCGGATCGAGGACTCGTCGGTCGTGAGCACGAGCAGCACCGCGAGCACCGACAGGCCGATGAGGGCGAACCAGAAGATGCTGCGGAATCCGAACCCGTCGATCAACCACCCCGCGAGGAACGGGGCCGCCACGGTGATGATTCCCATCCCGCTGGTCGCGATGCTCACCGCCATCGGAACGATGCGCTTCGGGTAGACGTCGCGGATGAGCGAGTAGCTCAGGAACAGACACGGGGTCAGCAAACCCGTCAACGCCCGGCCCGCGATGAGCAGCGGATACGTCGGTGCAAGTGCCGACAGGAGCGATCCCAGGGCCGCTCCCAGCGTGCAGGCCAGCAGGATCCGGCGCTTGCCGTGCATGTCGGCGAGCTTGCCGACGAGAGGGCAGGAGACGGCGCCCACCAGGAGGAAGGCCGTCAGCAACCACGCCGACTGGGTGGTCTGGAAGTGGGCGGCGATGTCGGGCAGCGCGATCGAGATCATCGTGTAGCTGACCGCGAGCATCTCGAGAAGCAGAATGATCGTGACGAGCGAGCCGATCAGTCGCGGCGTCCAGCCGCTCCGATCGGCGTCGGGGGCGGAGGACGAGATATCGGTGTTCATGGGCATGAGTCCGATCTGGAGGGGTGTGCCGAGTGCAGGACAGAGGGCCGCGTTCGGATCGCCGAACGTGCCACGGGTGAACCGAGCGTCACTACTGCAAACTGCGGCCGGCTCCACGGGCGCGACGTGGCCGATGGAGCCGGCCGGACAACCGCGTCCGAACACGACGAGTTGCCGGAAGATGCTGTCGGGCAGCATCGAAGAAGTTGAGGTGCCGTGCCCGTCGGGTGGCGACCGGGCCGTCAGATCGTTGCGGGGCGTTCCGTGTCGGCGAGGGCCGCGGCGCGCACCGCACGGCGATCCGGTTTGTTGTTGGGGGTCAGAGGAATCGAGTCCAGGAGTCGAACGGCCTTGGGGATCTTGAATCCGGCGAGGGAATCGCGGCAGTAGCGGCGAAGCGCATCGGTGGTGACGCCGGCACCCGGGACCGGCACGACGGCGACCTCGACCCGCTCGCCCCAGAACTCGTCCGGGATGCCGTAGACGATGGCGTCGGCGACACCGGGATGACCGAGCACGACCTCCTCGACCTCGCGCGGAAAGACGTTCTCGCCGCCGCTGATGATCATCTCCTTCCTACGGCCGGCGATGGACAACCAGCCGTCCTGCGTCCGCGTGGCCAGGTCGCCGAGATACACGCCGTCGGGGCGGAACGTCTCGGCCGTGGCCTGTGGTTGCCCGTAGTAGCCGCGGGTCTGCCAGGGGCACGACACGACGAGTTCGCCGATCTCGCCGGGCGCCACCTCGGCGCCGTCCTCGCCGACGACGCGGACCGTGACCCCGGGAAGGGGCCGTCCGACGCCGGCGAAACGTCCGGCTAGCAGGTCCTCGTGATCGAAGCCGATCACCGACCCGAGCTCGGTGGCGCCGAAACCTGCGCGGATGCGGGCATTGGGGAAGTCCTGCAACAGGTCTCGGACGAAGCTGCCGGTGGACGGCGCCGAGCCGTACCGGATGGCGGTGACGCCGCCCCGGTCGGTGGTGGCGAAGGACTCGTGTGCACTCAGGGCCGCGAACATCGTGGGTGCGCCCATGAGTCGGCTCGCTCCGTCGGCGATGGCGCGCAGTGCTGCTCCGGCGTCGAACCGTCGGTGGATCCACACCTCGCCTCCGGCGAAAAGCGCTGTCAGCAAGTTGGTTCCGAGTGTGATGTGGAAGAAGGGGGAGAAGCACAGCTCGACGTCGGTCGGGGTACGAGGATTGCCGTGGGCGCAGGTGTTCAGCCACAGCCACAGACTGCGATGGGTGTGGTAGGCGCCCTTCGGCGAGCCGGTGGTACCGCCGGTCGGAAAGATGATCGCCGGAGCGTTCTCGGGCACTGCAGGCAGTCCCGGGCCGCCGACATACAGGGGCATCAGGCGTCGGGGCAGCGCGGAGGTTGTCGTGGCCGACGTCAGCTCCACGACCCGGTGACCGGTTTCGCGGGCGAGATCGGCATTCGTCGGGTCCGCGACGACGACGCCGGGCTCCAATCGCTCGAGGTAGGACCGGGCTTCCCCAGCCGTGAGTCGGGTGTTGAGAGGTGCTGCCACCATGCCGGCAGCCATCGCTCCGAGGATCGTGATCACGTGTGGGATAGACGGTTCCATGGCGGTCACCACCCGGTCGCCCGGGCGGAGGCCGGTCTCCAGCAAACCCGCACCGACGCATTCCATGCCTTCGACGAGCTCGGCGAAGGAGATCTCGCCGTACTCGTCCCGGAGTGCTCTCCGGTGCGCCCCGTGCGGCTGTCGCCCCATGGCTCCGAGCCAGGACGGCAGCGTGAGTTCTCCGTGCACGCACATTCTCCTTCCGTCGCGGGCCGTCTCGGCAACCGCGCCCGACTGTGTTCAAGCGGTCTGACGCGGATTGAGTGTACCCATCTATGTCGATGTCGGGAAGATTGTTTTTCTAGTCGAGATCCGCTCCGGTCTTGTTGCCGAGCAAGTTCCGTGTCGGTAAAGCAAGATTAGGGACTGGTTTACGGGGATCGGCGCCCATCTCCCTCCAGACGGGAAGGCGGCTTGCCTGAGGCTGGATATTGAGTATACGGTTTTGTGGCATCGATTGAGGTCACTCTTCCGACGGCACCGGCGTGCGAGGCTTCGTGTTCCTCCGCGGTGGACCACTGACCCGCGTGCCGGCAGTCGACAACTGTTAGGAGCAATGTGGAGCGCAATCAGGACCTCCGATTCAGAGAATCTTCGAGCGGACACGACGGAGGTCGGTAGTGGAATTCGCATGGAGCGAGGAAGACGCGGCCTTTCGGGCCGATCTGGTCGACTACCTCGATGTCGAGTTGGCCGACGGATGGCATCGCGCGGACGGAACCGGACTGGGCAGCGCGGTGTACACCGACTTCTCCCGATCGTTCGTCCACAAACTCGCGGCGAAGGGGTGGCTCACGCCGCACTGGCCCGAGGAGTACGGCGGCGGTGGGCAGGGCGCCTGGCAACACTTCGTCCTCGGTGAGGAGATGTGGAAGCGGGGCGAACCGCGTGGCCCGCAGTACATGAACGTCAACTGGGTCGGCCCGGCGATCATCAAGTACGGCACCGAAGAGCAGAAGGAGACGTTGCTGCCACCGATCGCGCGTGGCGAAGTGTTCTGGTGCCAAGGGTTTTCGGAGCCGGAGGCGGGAACCGACCTGGCCTCGCTCAAGACCCGCGCGGTCCGCGAGGGCGACGACTACGTGATCAACGGGCAGAAGATCTGGACGTCCTACGCGAACGCCGCCGACTACTGTTTCCTGTTGGCGCGCACCGGCTCCACGGCGGACGGACGGGACGGAATCTCCGTCTTCCTGCTGCCGATGGACACTCCGGGGGTCGAGGTGCGCCGGATCGACTGCCTGGTGGGCGACCACTCGTTCAACGAAGTGTTCCTCACCGACGTGCGACTTCCGCGAACCGCGATGCTCGGCGAGGAGAACAACGGCTGGAACATCGTTCGTCGCACGCTTGCCTACGAGCGCGTCGGAGCCCCGCGTTACGCCCGCGCCGCGCTGGTGCTCGACGGGCTTGCCGAGTGGGCCCGGGACAGCGGCCGGTTGGCGGACCCCGGGATCGCCGAGCAGTTCGGTGAGGCTCGTGCGCTGTGCGAGGCGGCGCGGGTGCTCGTGTACCGGGTCATCGACGAACGCGCCAAGCAGAAGGAACCGTCGCCGCGGGCGTATCAGGCCCGAGCGGCGATGGTGCAGGCCGAACGGGCGGTCGGCAATCTGGCGCTCGACGTCATGGGAAGCGAAGCCCTGGTGGAGCATTCGCTCGGCGACGCCCAGTTCCGAAACTCCCTCGGTGCCGGAATCGCCGCCGGCAGCTACGAGGTCCAGCTCAATCTGATCTCCCGGCTCATCCTGGGAATGCCGAAGGAATAGACATGGATTTCGAACTCTCGGAAACTCAGCGTCCCGTCGTGGACGCGCTCGACTCGCTCCTCGGACGCCACGCCGGTGTGGAGCGCTGCCGAAAGCTCCGCACCGTCCAGGGGTACGACCACACCCTCGAACGGGAACTGCGGGTCGGTGGGTTCTTCGACCTGTTCGCCGAGGACAGCGTCGGCCCGCTCGGCGCGACGATGGCCGTCGAACGCGTCGGCGCGAACCTCGGCACCATCGCGGCCACCGCGCACCTGCTGGTGCTCCCGGCGCTCGGCCTGGAATCGGTCGTGGGACCGGTCGCGATGCTGCGGGAGGGCGACTCGGGCCCGGTCCGGTTCGGGGCCGAGGCCACGTCGGTGTTGGTTGCCGGCGACGATCGCTGCACGCTGACCGCGTCGGCGCCCGCGTCCGCGCTGCCGTCGGCGTACGGGTTCTCGTTGGGACGTGTCGAAACTGGCAGCGGAGAGGTGGTCACCGCGGCGACGGCCGCCACCATGCTCAACTGGTGGCGGGTGGGCCTGTCGGCCGAGGCGATCGGAATGATGCAGCAGGCGTTGGACATTGCCGTCCAGTACGCGAAGGACCGGCGCGCGTTCCAGCGGGCGATCGGCTCGTTCCAGGCTCTGCAGCACAGGTTGGCGGAGTTGACCGTGCTCGTCGAGGGAGCGCGCTGGCTCACATACGAGGCCGCCTTCCACGGCGCGTCCGACGAGGCGTCAGCGGTCGCCGCGGCGCACACGATGGCGACCCTGCACCGGCTCACCCGCGAGACGCATCAGATCATGGGGGCCATCGGGCTCACCCGCGAGCACGACCTGCACCTCTACACGCTGCGGCTGCAGGTGCTGCGGACCGAACTCGGCGGGCTACGCCGGCACCGGCGAGATCTCACCGCCGCCCGATGGGGCGCGTGCGCGTCATGACCCGGACGGCTGCGTTCACTCCGGACCAGCGGGCGTTGGCGGAGGCGGTGCGAGGCTACTGCCGCGCGAAGTGCACCGACGACGTCCAGCGCGCCGCGGCAGACCGGTTCCCGGCCGGCTTCTGGTCCGGGCTGGCCGACCTCGGGGTCTTCGCACTGGCGGACCCCGCTGAGGACGGCGGCTCCGGCGAGATCGTCGCGGCGAGTGTCGAACTCGGACGCGCGGTAGCGCCGGGGCCCGTCGCCGCGACCTTCTTCGCCGCGCACGCGTTGCCCGCGGACGAGGCCGGAGGGCTCGTCGCGGGAGCCGAACTCGTGTCGGTAGGCGTGCCCCCGCTCATGCCGTGGGCGGCGATCGCCGACGTGTTCGTCGAGTGGTGCGAGGACAAGGCATGGCTGGTGCGACGGGTCGGTGACGCCCAACCGGTGGAGACGCTGGGCGGCGAACCGTGGGCGCGGATTCGGGTGGAGCGGGACCGTCCCCTCGACCGCGTTCTCGACGCAGCCGACCTCTATCACCTCGCGCTGGCGGGATACGCCGTCGGCGCCGGGCGTCGGGTCCTGGACGTGGCGGTCGAACATGCGCGCACCCGAACACAATTCGGAAGGCGCATCGGCTCGTTCCAGGCGGTCGCGCACCCCCTGGTCGACGCGAGTCTCGGACTGGAGGCGGCCGAGAAGCTGTCGATCGTGGCAGCCCACGCCGTGGACCGTGGCGATGCCGGCGGCCTTGCCGCGGCGGCGCGCCTGTCCGCATCGCGCGCCGCGATGCACGCCGCGTACGTCGCGCACCAGACGTTGGGTGCGGTCGGGTATTCGACCGAGGGCCCGATCGGACACGTGACCCGACGTCTCCGCCAACTCACGTTGGTGACGGATTCGGAATCGGGACTCGCACAGCGAGTTCTGTCGACATTCTCCGCAGAGAGGTAGAGCGATGACCCAGCAAGTCGAGCAGGCAGTGACGTCGACGGCCCCCGAGGTGCTGTTCGAGAAGCGCGATCACATCGCCTACATCACCCTCAATCGCCCGCACAAGGGCAACTCGCTCACCGGGACGATGATGCCGGTGATGAAGGAAGTCTGGGGCGAGGTCCGCGACGATCCGTGGATCCGCGCGGCCATCGTGACGGGCGCCGGGGATCGGCACTTCTGTACGGGTGCCGACGTCGACGCGGTCGCGTCCCGGGGTGGGATGAGCACCGGCACCGGGCCGCTCACCGACGAGGTCTACTGGTCGCCCCGGCAGAACCGGGTGTGGAAGCCGGTGATCTGCGCCGCCAACGGACTCGTGGCGGGGGCGGGACTCCACTTCGTGGTGGACGCCGACATCGTCGTCGCGTCCGACACGGTCAGCTTCATGGACACCCACGTCAACGTCGGGCTGGTCGGGGCGATGGAGAACATCGGCCTGGCCAAGCGTCTGCCGCTGGGGACGGCGCTGCGGATGACCCTGATGGGGCGCGACTACCGGCTGCCGGCGCAGCGCGCCTACCAGCTGGGGCTGGTGGACGAACTGGTCGCGCCGGACCAGGTGATGGCCACCGCGGAGGAGATCGCGCACAGCATCGCCAGGAACTCTCCGGCCGCGGTGTCGCTGTCGCAGCAGGCGATCTGGAACTCGCTCGAGATGGGCTACACGCAGGCCTGCGAGTACGGCTGGGCGCTGCTGCGCATGCACTGGGGTCATCCGGATTCCAAGGAAGGCCCCCGCGCCTTCAGCGAACGCCGCGAGCCGCAGTGGACGACGGTCGCCCGACCGGAGGCCTGACATGGATTTCGGATACTCGCCGCAGGAAGAGGCGTTCCGGCGGGAGGTGCTCGGGCTCCTCGAACGGTTCCGGGGTGTCGACGGCTACTTCCACCGCGGGGTCGACGCCTGGAAATCGGTGAAGGAGGTCTACCGGGAACTGGGCGCGCGGGGATGGCTCTCGCTGTCGTGGCCGACCGAGTTCGGTGGCGGCGGGCTGCCGCCGGTCTACGAGTTCATCCTGTGGGACGAGATGGCCTATGCCCGCGTCGCACGGCCGCCGATGGGGCCGGGACTGGTGGCGAAGGCGTTGATGTCGCACGGGTCTCCCGAGCAGCTGGACCGCTACCTGCCGCCGCTGCGGGCGGGGACGCTGAACTTCTGCCTGGGCTACTCGGAGCCCGACGCCGGCTCCGATCTGGCGGCGGTGCGCACCCGGGCGACCCGGGCGGGTGACGTATACCGGATCGACGGCGCGAAGTGCTGGACGTCCAACGCACACTGGGCCGACAACATCTGGCTCCTCGCCCGCACCGGTGCCCCGGACAGCCGCTCCCGCGGGCTGAGCGTGTTCGTGGTTCCGCTCGACACGCCGGGCATCACCGTCTCGCCCATCCCGACGCTCGACGGCGGACGCCTGAACGAGGTCCGGTTCGACGATGTCGAGGTACCCGTTGCCAACCGGATCGGCGAGGAGAACGCCGGGTGGCAGGTCGTCGGGTCGGCACTCGCCGTCGAGCGGCACGTGCAGTTCCCTCCGAAACGGGTACGCCGTGACCTCGAGGACCTCATCGAGTGGGTCGAGTCCGCGGGGCTCGCCGACCGGCCCGCGGTGACGCAGCGGCTGTCCGAGTTGGCCGTCAAGGTGATGGAGGTCGAGGCACTCGCCCTCGCACTCCTCGGCGAGATCAGCAACGGCGAGCCGTCCGCGGTGGCCGCCGCGTACCACAAGCTCGCCGGCACCGTGCTGTGTCAGGACATCGCACGGGCCGCCATGGAGTTCGGATCACCCGAAGTTCTGGTGCGCGGCACGGACGTCGAATTCATGTGGCGCCAAGCGATCCTCGAGACCATAGGTGGTGGTACATCCGAGGTGATGCGCGGTGTGATCGCACGACAGGCACTGCAACTGGAAAGCAAGATCTGACGTTCCCGACCGAAGAGGCCCGATTGCGATGAACGAACCCCCTGTGACATACGAGGACCTGGCCGGTGACGGCGCGGGCGTGCGCGTGGTCCGGATCAACCGGCCGGCCAAGAGGAACGCGCTCGACCGTGCGACCAAGGAACTGCTCGCGGCCACGCTGGCGGAGTCCGACGCAGACCCGGCAGTGCGCGCGATCGTGCTGACGGGCGACCAGCGGTCCTTCGTGGCGGGCACCGACCTCGCCGAGATGGCGACCGTCACGCCCACCGACCACCTCGTGCTGAACACGGGACGGGTCTTCACCGTGCTCGACGAACTGGGTACTCCGGTGGTCGCCGCGGTCGAGGGCTATGCGTACGGCGGCGGCTGCGAACTCGCGATGGCGTGCGACTTCGTGGTGGCCGGGGCCTCGGCCACGTTCGGGCAGCCCGAAATCCGGGTGGGGCTGATTCCGGGCGCCGGTGGCCTGAGCCGGCTCGTCCAGCGAGCGGGGCGGGCGCGCGCACTGCGCATGGTGCTCACCGGCGAACCGATCGACGCCGTCGCTGCGCGGGAGGTCGGCATCGTCAGCGACATCGTCGACGACGGCCGTGCCGTCGAGGTCGCGGTGGAGTTGGCGACCGCCATCGCGGCGGCACCGCCGCTGAACGTGCGCGCGATCCGCAAGGTCGCCCGGCACGCCGAGGCGGCCACGCTGAACACCGCGATGGAGCTCGAGCGCACCACGTTCCAGTTGTTGTTCGACACCGCCGACCACTCCGAGGGAATCGAAGCGTTCCTGGGTAAGCGCGCCGCCGTCTACGAGGGGAAATGATGGGCACCAAAAGGATTCGCATCATCGGTGCGGGCGCGATGGGACGCGGCATCGCCCAGATCGCGGTGGTCGCCGGCTTCGCGGTGGAGCTGACCGACGTCTCCGACGACGCCGTGACCGCCGGGCTCGATTTCGTCGGGACCATGCTGCGCCGGTCCGTCGAGAAGGGCCAGCGCACCGCCCAGGAGGCCGACGCGGCACTCGCCCGTCTGGAGCGCGGGGCGAGCCCCACCGCGGCCGCCGACGACGTCGATCTCGTGATCGAGGCGGTCGTCGAGAACCTCGAGGTGAAGCAGGCACTGTTCGCGCAGCTGGAGAAGGCGGTTCCCGGCGCCGTCCTCGCCTCCAACACCAGCTCGTTACCGATCACGACCATCGCGTCGGCACTCCACGAGCCATCTCGACTGCTGGGCATGCACTTCTTCAATCCGGTGCCGCTGATGAAGTTGGTGGAGGTGATCCCCGGCCTGCGGACCGATCCGGACGCCGTTGCCACGGCGCTGCGGTTCGTCGAGGCGGTGGGGCACAGGCCCGTCGTCGCCACGGACACACCGGGATTCCTGGTGAACCACATCGGGCGGGCGCTGCCGACCGAGGCGCTGACCCTGCTGTCCGAGCAGGTGGCGTCCGAGGTCGACATCGACCGGATCGTCCGGGACACACTGGGCCTGAAGATGGGGCCGTTCGAGTTGATGGATCTGACGGGTCTGGACGTCTCGCACCCCGTCATGGAGATCGTCTCGTCCGGGTTCTACGGCGATCCGCGGCTGCGTCCGTCCGCGCTCGCGGCGGTGCGAGTCGCGGCCGGTCTGCTCGGGCGCAAGACCGGTGCCGGGTTCTACCGCTACGTCGATGGGCGGCAACAGGTTCCGCCGGAGCCGACGCTGAATCCGGACGCCGCGGCGACACGGATCTACGTGCACGACCATCCGGAGTTCGCGGCGGTGCTGCGGGCGGGTGGAGCCGACGTCGTCGACAAGCCCACCGCAGACTCGGTGACCGTCGTGCTGCCGGTCGGCGAACCGACCTACCGCACCGCGGCGCGAGCCGGTCTCGACGCTTCCCGAACAGTCGGCATCGACCCGCTGTCGATCGCCGGCACACGGCTCACCGTGACGGTGCCGGCGAGGCTCGATCCCGAGGCGGGCCGCGCGGCACTCGGTGTTCTCGCCGCGACAGGGCGCGCGGTCACCGTCACCGCCGACGGCCCGGCGCCGGTGGCCCAGCGCGTGCTCGCGAGCATCGTCAACCTCGCGTGCGCGATCGCCGAGCAGGGCATCGGCCGGCCCGACGACATCGACGTCGCGGCCCGATCGGGGCTCGGGTACCCCAGTGGCCCACTGGAACTGGGAGAGGCGCACGGGCCGACGGTCGTGCTGCGGATTCTCGACGGACTCCTCGACTACACCGACGATCCCCGCTACCGCGCGAGCCGATGGCTCCGGGAGCGCGCGGAGCAGGGAATGTCTCTGCGCGACAGCGGAACACGACCCGAACAACTCTTCGACTGAAGGATCTCGCGATGGACTTTTCGCTCTCCGACACCCAGCAGAGCATCAAGCGGATGGCCGCCGACTTCGTCGACGCGGAGATCGTCCCGCACATCAGGGACTGGGACCGCGCCGAGTCGGTCGACCGGAGCATCGTCGAGCGCCTCGGCGAGCTCGGCTTCCTCGGGCTGACGATCGACGAGGCGTACGGCGGCACCGACGTCGACATGCTGTCGTACGTCCTGGTGTGCGAGGAGCTCGGACGCGGCGACTCGTCGGTCCGCGGCATCGTCTCGGTCTCGCTGGGTCTGGTCACCAAGACCATCGACGCCTACGGCACCGACGCGCAGAAGCAGCAGTGGCTGCCTCGGCTGACCAGCGGCACCTCGCTCGGGTGCTTCGCGCTCACCGAGCCGGACAGCGGCTCGGACGCCGGTTCGCTGCGCACCAGGGCCCGCCGCGACGGCGACGGCTGGGTGATCGACGGCGAGAAGATGTTCATCACCAACGGCACCTGGGCGGACGTGGCGCTGGTCTTCGCCCGCACGTCCGACGACGGCAGTCGGGGAGTCACGGCGTTCCTGGTGCCGACCGACTCGATCGGCTTCGAGGCCAACGTCATCCACGGCAAGCTCGGGCTGCGGGGGCAGGCCACTGCCGGGCTGTCGTTCCAGGGCGTCCGGGTGCCCGACTCGGCGCGGCTCGGCGAGGTCGGGAAGGGCTTCGGGATCGCGCTGTCGGCGCTGGCGAAGGGCCGGATCTCGGTTGCCGCCGGCAGCGTCGGCGTGGCGCAGGCCGCCCTCGACGCGGCGGTGAAGTACTCGACCGAGCGCACCCAGTTCGGTGCCCCGATCGCGTCCAAGCAGCTGGTCCAGGAGCTGCTGGCCGACTCTGCGGTCGACATCGAATCGGCTCGGCTGCTCACCTGGCGGGCGGCGTCCCTGGTGGACCAGGGCGCCACCGCGAAGGAACTGACGCTGCCCTCGTCGATGGCCAAGCTCGCCGCCAGCGAGACCGCGGTCCGGGTGACGAACAACTGCCTGCAGGTCTTCGGCGGCTACGGCTTCATCGACGAGTACCCGATGGGCAAGTACCTGCGCGATGCGCGGGTACTCACCCTGTACGAGGGCACCAGCCAGGTCCAGAAGCTCATCATCGGACGCCAACTGACCGGACACGACGCGATGTGACCGCGACCGGAGCGAGTGCGGTCAGTCGCGACCGGCCCAGTCCGCACAGATCTCGTAGCTGCGGACCCGGTCGGCCAGGTCGAACATCGTCGAACCGATCATGATCTCGTCCGCGCCGGTCAACTCGACGAGCTCATCGAGTTCGTCGTGCACCTTCCGCGGTCCGCCCACGATGTATGCCGACGACGACCCCGCGATGAGCCGTTCCTGTTCCGGCGTCAGCGGATTCGCCGCAGCCTCCTCGGGGCTGGGGAACTGGTCGGGGTCGTTGGCCCGCAGCCGCGCCATCGACAGCCTCATCGGCGCGGCGAGGTAGCGGGCGCGTTCGTCGTCGTCCGCCGCCATCACCGTCACCGTGACCATCGCGTACGGCTCGTCGAGAATCTCGGAGGGGCGGAACGACTCCCGGTAGGCGTGCAGGGCGGGCATGGTCTGCGCGGGGGAGAAGTGCCGCGCGAACGCGAACGGCAGTCCCAGGATGCCCGCGACCTGGGCGCTGTAGGTGCTCGACCCCAGCAGCCAGACCGCGACCTTCGCGCCGAGGCCGGGGACGGCGGTGATCGCCGCGTACGGGTGGTCGGCGGGGAAGCCGTCGTCGAAGAACGCCCGCAGGTGCGCGAGCTGCTGCGGAAACTCGTCGGCGCCCAGCGGGTCGGCCTGCCGGCGCAGTGCGTGCGCGGTCACCTGGTCGGTGCCGGGTGCGCGGCCGATGCCGAGGTCGACCCGGCCCGGGTACAGCGCGTCGAGGGTGCCGAACTGTTCGGCGACGACGAGCGGGGCGTGGTTGGGGAGCATCACCCCGCCCGAGCCGACCCGGATGGTGTCGGTGACGGCGGCGACCTGTCCGATCATCACCGCCGGAGCCGAGCTGGCGATGCCCGGCATCGAGTGGTGTTCGGCAAGCCAGAAGCGGTGGTAGCCGAGCTTCTCGGTGGCGCGGGCCAGCTCGAGGGTGTTGCGGAGCGCTTGGCCGACGGTGGATCCCTTGGCGATGGGGGACAAGTCGAGTACGGAGAGCGTGGTCGTCACCTCGACGACAACCCGTTCGCATTGCGAAATGTTCCGATCGGGTCAGTCGCGGACGAGTCGGAAGAAGCGGGGCTTGGCCATCGCGAGGATGCCCGAAGCTTCGGACGTGTCCATCGCATCGTCCCCGATGACGGTCCACCCGCCGAGTGCCTGCTCGACGTCCCCGCGGGACGCGCCGCGCGGCAGCGGGCCGCGGTGGCCCGGCGAGAACGAGAACATCAGGAGCTGCGCGCCCGGCTCGGTGACCGCGCCCAGCCCGTTGCCGTACGCGGTGCGCTGGTCGTCGCTCAGACCGTGGAAGCAGCCGACGTCGATCGCGAGGGTGTATCCGCTGTCGACGTACGCGGGCAGGTTGGTGACATCGCCGAGGACGAACCTCACGTCGGCGCCGGCGATGGGAAGCTTCGCGCGCGCCCGCTCGATCGCGAGAGGTACCGCGTCGATCGCGGTGACCGACCACCCGCGGATTCCGAGCTGGATCGAGTGATCGCCGGTGCCGCAGCCGAGGTCGAGGGCCTTCGCGCCTGCCGCGGGAGGGGCGACGCCGTCGAGCAGTGCCGCGAGTTGCGCGGAGAATGTTCGGCGCCCGGCGCGCTCCCACGGGGTGAATCCGAGCCGGTACGCCAACCGGTAGCCGAGGTTCATTGCCCGCCCCTCTCGGAGATCAGACCACTCGGATCGAACGTAGGCCCAGCCGTAGGAGTCGCGCAACGAAACGGTGTGGTCCACTTTCTGAGATCGCGGGAACACGCGGGGGCCTCGCGCTGGTTGCCCCTCGTATGACTTCCACAGGTTCAGTACCCGCGATAGCGCTGGGCGACGGCAATTCGATTCCGCAGTTGGGGTTCGGGGTGTTCCAGGTTCCGGACGACCAGGCGTACGCCGCGGTCGCCGAGGCATTGAAGGTCGGATATCGAAGCATCGACACCGCGCGCATCTACGAGAACGAGACCGGAACCGGTCGTGCGCTCGCGGAATCCGGGCTCGATCGCGAGGACCTGTTCGTCACCACCAAGCTGTGGAATGCCGACCAGGGCTACGACTCGACATTGCGGGCGTTCGACGACAGCCTGGCCCGGCTGGGACTCGACTACCTCGACCTGTATCTGATCCACTGGCCCGCGCCCGCGCAGGATCGGTACGTCGACTCGTTCAAGGCGTTCCAGCAGCTGAAGGCCGACGGCCGGATCCGGTCGATCGGCGTCTCGAACTTCACCGCGCACAACCTCGAGCGGCTGGTCGAGGCGGTCGGGGAGACGCCCGTGCTCAACCAGGTGGAACTGCATCCGGAGTTCGAGCAGTCGCAGCTGCGCTCGGTGCACGCCGACATGGGAATCGTGACGGAGGCGTGGAGCCCGCTGGGGCAGGGGACCACCCTCTCGAATGCGACGATCCGCGCACTGGCCGACGCCCACGGCCGCACACCGGCACAGATCGTCCTGCGCTGGCACATCCAGCTCGGCAACGTCGTCATCCCGAAGTCGGTGACGCCGGCCCGCATCGCGAGCAATTTCGACGTCTTCGATTTCGAATTGAGCGCCGAGGACATGTTCGCGATCGGTTCGCTCGACTCGCCCGACGGCCGGCTCGGCCCGAACCCGGAGACGTTCGGCTGACGGGTGTTCCTTGTCACAGACGGTGAACGGCATTGCCCGGCCGGTTCCGGGAGCCGTATATTCCACGCGGAATATTTCATGTGGAAGTGGGGTGGTGACGGTGCTGCCACGGTCCGCCACACCCCTCGGCATTTCGGTGCTGGCGCTGCTGTTCGAGCGCCCGATGCATCCGTACGAGATGTACCAACTCCTCGTCACCCGCCGGAAGGACCGCATCGTCAAGGTTCGCCCCGGCTCGCTGTACCACGCAGTCGAGCGTCTCGAACGCGACGGACTGGTGGCGGTGCTGGGAACCGATCGGCAGGGCAACCGGCCCGAGCGGACCACCTACGAGATCACCGTCGCGGGACGAGGCGCGGTGCGCGAGCGGGTCGCCGAGATCGTCGCGGCTCCGGCACCCGAGTACCCCCAGCTCACGCTCGGGCTCGCCGAACTGCACAACCTCGAGTCGGGCGAGGCGCTCAACCTGCTCGACCGCCGGATCGAGGCGCTCGTCGCCGAACTCGCCGAGCTCGACGAACTGTTCGAGTTCGCTCGGGGGCGAGAGGTTCCGGAGCTGTTCACCATCCCGTTCTCGTACACCCGGGCGATGACGCAGGCCGAAATCGACTGGCTGCGCACTCTCGCCGACCGCATCCGCAGCGGTGACATCCCGTGGGTGACCGACGAACTCCTCGAGTCCGCCAGGCTCGCAGACCAGAAGGGCAACCGATGAAAACCGACTTCCGGCCATGGCCGGCCCTGTGGGCCCTCTGTCTGGGCTTCTTCATGATCCTCGTCGACAGCACGATCGTCGCCGTCGCCAACCCGGTCATCACCGCGGACCTGAACACCGACGTCAATGCGGTCGTCTGGGTGACGAGTGCCTACCTGCTCGCGTACGCGGTGCCGCTCCTGGTTACCGGGCGTCTCGGCGACCGGTTCGGACCCAAGAACCTGTACCTCACCGGTCTGGTCGTGTTCACCCTCGCGTCCCTGTGGTGCGGTCTGTCCGGCGGGGTCGAGATGCTCATCGTCGCCCGCGTCTTCCAGGGCCTCGGTGCGGCCATGATGACGCCGCAGACGATGGCCGTCATCACCCGGATCTTCCCGCCCGACAAGCGCGGCACCGCAATGGGTCTGTGGGGTTCGGTCGCCGGCGTCGCGACGCTGGTCGGCCCGATCCTCGGCGGTGTGCTCGTCGACAACCTCGGCTGGCAGTGGATCTTCATCGTCAACGTCCCGGTCGGCGTCGTCGCTTTCGTCCTCGCATGGCGCCTGGTTCCGTCGCTGCCGACGAACAACCACAAGTTCGACCTGATCGGCGTCGCACTCAGTGCGATCGGCTTGTTCTGCATCGTCTTCGGTCTGCAGGAGGGCAACTCGTACGACTGGGACGGCCGCACGTGGGGCCTGATCGGCGCCGGCGTCGTGGTGATGGCCGCGTTCGTGTACTGGCAGAAGATCAACCGCAACGAACCGCTGGTTCCGTTGGGGCTGTTCAAGGATCGGAACTTCTCGGTCGCGAACCTCGGCATCGCGACGATGGGATTCTCGATCACCTCGGTCATGCTGCCGTTCATGTTCTACGCGCAGAGCGTGACCGGTCTCTCGCCGACGCGGTCGGCGTTGCTCATGGCACCGATGGCGATCGTGACCGGCATTCTCGCGCCGTTCGTCGGACGTCTCGTCGACAAGGCGCATCCGCGCTACATCGCGGGCCCGGGCTTCCTGCTGTTCGCGCTGTCCGCCTTCTGGCTGGCGCTCGAGCTCACCCCGACCACGCCGGTCTGGCAGATCCTGATCCCGATGGCGATCATCGGCGCGTCCAACGCGTTCATCTGGGCGCCGCTCTCGGCAACCGCGACGCGGAACCTGCCGATGTCGCACGTGGGTGCCGGCTCCGGCGTCTACAACACCACCCGTCAGGTCGGTGCCGTCCTCGGTAGCGCCGCGATGGGTGCGCTCATGACCTCGCGGATCACCGCGGAGATGTCGACGCTCGGCGTCGGCGGCGGCGCTGTGTCGGCCGGTGAGGCGCACTTCCAGGGCGGCCAGTTGCCGGAGATCGTGCGGGAGCCGTTCGCGACGGCCATGTCGCAGTCGGCGATGCTGCCGGCCGCGGTCCTGATGCTCGGCTTCGCGGTGGTCCTCTTCTTCGTCAACCCCCGTAAGGAGCAAGCGGTTCGGGAAGTTCCCGAGGCTGCCGGTGACGAATCCGTGCCCGCCCACAACTGACCCGTAGACGACTCCGGCCGTCGACCGCGAATCTGCGGTCGACGGCCGGAGTTGTCGGTTCCGGGCTAGATACCCATCGAGCGGGCGATCATCGGCCAGGAGTTGTGCAGGTCGTCCTGCCAGTAGCCCCACGAGTGGGTGCCGGTGGGCTTGAAGTCGAAGGTGGCCGGGATCTTCAGGTCGGCGAGGCGGTACGCGAGGTTGTGGGTGCAGTAGTTGGTGGCCGCCTCGATGACGCCGCCGACGACGGCCTGGTTGGCCAGCGCGAACGGGCGACCGCCGATACCGGGACCGTCGAGCGTCTCATGGGGTCCGGGCAGGCCGGACCCGGTGCTGACGTAGAGCTCGGTCCCGCGGAGCTTATCGGCGTTGACGACGGGGTCGTTCGCCACCCAACCCGGACCGTTGAGCGGACCCCACATGTTGGTGACGTCGACGCCACCCCGCACCCCGGTCACCATCTGGATCGCGTTCTGGCCGGCCCAGGTGCTGGTCTCGGCGCAGCCGCTGTAGGAGCCGACGCTCTTGTAGAAGCCGGGCTTGGCGATCGCGTAGTTGAGCACCGACGTTCCCGTCATGGAGATCGCCGCGATGGACTGGACCTTGTTGGTGCCGAACGCCTCGTCGATGACCGGCGGAAGCTCCTCGAGCATGAACGTCTGCCACTTCTGGCGGCCGAGCTTCGGGTCGTCCTTCTGCCAGTCGGTGTAGTAGCTGAAGGCACCCTCGAGCGGGGTGACGACGTTGACGTTCTTGTCCTTGAAGAAGTTCATCACGTCGGTCTGACGCTGCCAGGTTGCCGAGTCCTCGCCGCCGCCGGCGCCGTTGAGGAGGTACAGCGTCGGGCGCGGCGCGCTGGTGTCCGCGGGTGTGATGACCTCGAGCGGGATGTTGCGGCCCATCGACGGTGAGTACACCGAGAGGGTGACCTTGCGGTCGGAGTTCTTGGTGGTCTTGACCACGTAGGCCCCGGACGTGGCCGAGACGGCTGTGGCGCCGCTGTCGGCCGACGCCGTCGCCGGTACCGCGAGCAGCGACGCGGCGGACACGACCACCGCGGCCGCGAGAACCCGTCCTCGCCCGACCGTCGAATTCCTCATGCGAATCGTCCTCCCCTTCGGAGTGTGCACATCCCCGCACCGAACGTCCTGTGACGGCGGCATATGGGCCCGCACAATACCGACGAGGAAGCTGTGATTGTCCCGATCGGGCCACAGCCTGCGAGATTCACCCGCCGATTCATACCCGGACGAGAGGGCGAGGTGCACTCACCTCTCGGCGAATTCCTCGGACAGCGGCGCCGGGGCCGCCGGGGCGGACCGTAGTTGCCGCAGCCTGCTCGTGACCCGCTCGATGTCCGCTGCGGGACAATCGATTCCGGTGGCCTCGAAGAACTGCTCGTCTGCGAGGAAGACCACCGGGATGTCGTTGTCGTACAAGACATCGACGAGATTGACGAACCGTTGGCTCGCGTCCCGGCCCGCGTCCTGCAGCGTGGGTACCTCGCTCACGACCCAGTTCCCGTACGACCGCGCGAGCGCGAGGTAGTCGGCGGGCGCGGTGGTGGCGCCGCACAAGTCCGCGAATCGGAACCACAGACAGTCGGGGTCGGTGCGGAGAGCCTCGATCGGATGCCCGGACGGCCGCAGTAGTCGACTCTCGCCGGGTAGAGGCCGGGTCAGGCCCAGGCGTTCCAGTTGCCCCGGATCGCCGCCCGTCGCCAAGATGCCCGCGGCGAAACCAGTGTCGTGGGGGCCCGTCACGGTCCGGTAGTCCTGGGCTCCGTCCACGGTCACGACGGTCATTGTTCGCTCGATGAGCGCGATCGTGGGCACGAACGCGTCGTGGAAGAGCGGATTGGGCAGCAGGGCCTCGGGTGGATGGTTGGACGTCACCACGAGCATGACCCCGCGATCGAGCAGGGCCGGTAGCAGGCGTTCGAGAAATTTGGCGTCGCCGATGTCGTGCACGTGAAATTCGTCGAAGCACAGGAGTCGGACGTCACCGAGGAGGGCGTCGAGTCCCGTGCGGAGGTCGTAGCGATGCTTCGTGATCGACGAATGCAGGGCGAGGAAGAACCCGTGGAAGTGGACCCGGAGTTTGTGGTCCGTCGGCACGGCCGCGAAGTACGTGTCCATCAACCAACTCTTGCCGCGGCCGACGGGCCCCCACAGGTAGACCCAGCGCCCGTCGGCGGCCTCCAGTTCCGCGGCGGCATGCCGCTGCCGAGCGTCGAGCGCGAATCCGCTTGCGCGGGCGGCCTCGTCGAACGTGCCGCGTGGAATCTGTAGGACGGGGGGCCGGGTGCGCCGGAACAGTTTCACAGGCGAAACTCTAACATCGTAGAGTCTGACAGGATGGAGACATGAGTCACCGTCCGTCCCGTCGCGAATCGATCTGCGAGGCCGCCCTGGACCTCGCGGCAGAGGGGGGTAACCACGCCGTCACCCATCAGGCGATCGACCGGCACCTGGGGCTGGCGAAGGGGTCCACCTCGTACTACTTCCGCACGCGGGATGCGCTCGTGACCGCGGCGGTGCGCCGGCTGGCCGAGCGGTCACGGGCCGCGTTCTCGGATGTGTATGTTGCCGAGGGGAATCCGTCGGCGGACGCGGCGGCCGAACTGACCGCGGATCAGCTCCACCGCTTGCTCACCGATCGGCGCCGCGACGTCCTCGCCCGCTACGCGCTCGCGGTGGACGCGGCAGCGGACGAGGAACTGCGCGTGGCACTCGGTTCGTGCCTGTTCTCGGTGGAGTTGGCGACGGGGTTGATGTCGGCGCTCGGTGCGACCGATCCCCGAACGGCTGCCCACGATTTCATCAGCCTGCTCGAAGGTCTGTTGTTCGATCTGACGTACGGATCGCGGTCGGTCACCGTCGCCGGTGCGGATCATCTTGCCGCACGGCTACGTACGACGGTCCGGCTGTGGCTGGGGGCGCTCGTCGAGGTGTGACGAAGGTGTCGGAGGACTTCGGTACGGTCCTGCGTATGGCAGACCCTGACGATTTCGACGCCCTCGAACCGATCCGCCTCGTGTCCGGCATCAGCAGCTCGAGCATCATCTACTCGCCCGGGGGTCCCGAGTACCACCAGCATCGGTCGGCGCTCGAGGCGCACGGGATCGAAGGTTCCGGATACGACTTCTCCGGTGCGCTGCGTGCGGTGCTCACCGACCAGGCCCCGTCGGCTCTGGATGTGGTCGGGTTCGACCCGGAGGCCGGCATGGTCAGCGTCTACGGCAACGATCTCGACGCCCTGCTCGTCGCCGCGAATGCCCTGCGGACCCTCGTCCTCGACGCCGACGCTCTGAACGCTGCCCTCACCCGCTCCGTCGAGCTCGGCTTCGACGACTAGCGGCAAGTCGACCCGACGTCACACCCGTGAGCGGAGGTCCACGGCGAGTTGGGTCACGGTTTCGGCCGCGCAGGTGCGATTGTCGCCGACGCCGCCGGACGCGCCTCGTTTCGCCCAGCCGACGACGTACAGACCCTCGACCGGTTCGCCGGTCTCGTGGGAGATCACCCGCCCTTGGTGGTTGGGGACGACCCCGCGGTTGTCGAGCGGGACACCGTCGATCCGTTTGGTGGTGAACCCGGTGGCGCATATCGCGGAGTCCGCGTGGAAGGTCCGGCCGGCGGTCGTGGTGACCGTGACGGCGCCGAGGTCGGTCTCGGCGACATCGGCCACCTCTTGTCCGAACGACAAGACGATTCGCAGTGGACCGGTGGTGTCGGTCGGCTGGGCGTTTCTGCCGCGGACATCAGCGGAAGGCAGGCGCGACAGCTCGCGGAGCAGCGGGCTGTCCGCGCCGGCGCGGGGCGCGATGCCGGCGCCGTCGATCAGCACCTCGGCGTGCTCGAGGTCGACCAGCTCGTCGAATGCAGACGCCGTGAACGAGGCGTTCTCCGGAGCGGACCGCGACAGGACCACCAGTTCTGTGACCTGTTCGCCCGCGGAAACACGGTGGCGGGTCCTCGCGACCCACCGGACGACGTCGAAGGCGACGTTCCCGGCGCCGATCACGACGCACGTAGGTCCGGCGAGCGCGGGTGGGTGGTAGCCCGACGACGCGCAGTTCTCGGCGACCAGGAGGCCGATGGCCTGGTAGACGCCGTCGACGGTGGTGGGGCCGATGGGGCGCGGCTGGGATGCTCCGCAGGCGATTACGACGGCATCGAATTTCGCGCGGAGTTCGTCGATCGAAATGTCCACGCCGACCTCCGTGCCGGGAACGATCGTGACGCGGTCGTCGCGGAAGGGCACGTCGAACAGGCGGATCATCTGGCGCACACCGACGTGGTCGGGGGACACGCCCCGGCGCAGGAGGCCCCCGACGGCGTCGTCCCGCTCGTAGACGGTGACACGGATCGACGTCGATCGCCGCAGCAGTTCGCGAACGGTGTACATTGCGGCCGGCCCCGACCCGACGACGGCGATCTCGAGTCTGTCGCTCGGGCGTGCCAGCGGCAGTTCGAAGACGGTGCGCGGTCGGGTGCGCGGCGCGGCGGGGGCCCGCGTGAAGAACTCCCTGTTGCGGGTGGCGTACCGGCGTTCGGTCTGGGTCAGCGCATGCTCGGGTTTGATGGCCGAGGCCGGGCAGGCGTCGACGCATGCAGTGCAGTCGATGCACGAGGCGGGGTCGATGTGGAGCGTCTCGACGGAGGCGAAGCCTTCCTCACCGGGGGCGGGATGAATGCAGTTCTGCGGGCATACCCGCACACACGAGGCATCCTTACAGCAATGCCCCAGGATGACGTGGGCCACGAGGACTCCTGCTCAGAGAAGGTTCGACTTTCGGTAGATCCATCGAGCGCCGCCGTTCAGCAGTCCTTCTTTGCTGAGGAAGTCGATGAACGGCTCCGCGGCGTTCCGGAACGTCATCCGATGGTGTTCGTTTTCATCGATGTTCGATCTCACGACATCCCACTCGAGGCCGAGGTCCTCGTATACCCGGCGATTGATCAGGCTCTTCGCGATGAGATGCATTCCCACTGCGATGAGCAGTGTGCTCACCATTCGTCTGAAGCGGGAGAGCCCGATCAATCGATCACGGATCTTCTGACGCGCATACGTCATGTGCCGGGACTCTTCGATGACGTGGATGTAGGCGGTACGGCGAATCGGTGCCGCGACGTCATCGCTGGACATCCAGTCACGTTGCATGACGTCGAACATCTCCTCGCCGGCGAGGACAATTCCGTACGCCACTTCGTCCCAGATGATGTGTCGGAACACCCAGCCGAAGAAGTCGAGCATGCGGTCACGCGGATAGAAGTGTGATCCGATGCTCTCGATGGCACTGGCGAACATCAACGAGTGCAGGTTCTCGTCCGCGCATTCGTTGAAAAGGAATTTGACGTCGGGTCGTGCCGGGTTCGCGCTGTGGCTCGCCCTCAGCAGGGCCACCTGCAAGCCCACCTCCAGCCAGATGCCGACGCCGAGGAACTGTGCTACTTCGCTTCTGGTGAGTCGGACGCGCTCGGACTCGGACATGGCGTCCCACATGGGGGTGCCGAACAGGGGTGACCACTGCGGTGTCATGCCATGGCGTTCGTCGTCGCCCGGTTCGGGTTCGTAGACCCGCGGACTCCTCGAATCGAAGGACAGCCGCTGGGCAGACTCCAAAAGGGCATCGAACAGTGCGTCGCTTTCGGAAGCTCCCATCCTTCCCTACCCCTCAATTCGGTGGACGATCCGAGGCACCCGCTCTGCGCGGCAGCGCCCCGGACGTGTGCTCCCATGCTCGCACGAGTGGCGCGTGCTCGAGCGAAATCATCTCCACAACAGGGCGTTTGAGCGTATTCGTCTCGAATGTGCCTTTCCGTCCTGTGCGCCGCCTGGGGTGTCCTGGTCTTGCGGACCGACCCGACAGTGCCGAGCGTGAGCGCGTCGACTACGGACTTCGAGAAGACCCGGCCCTGCTCGATGGCACACTCGGATGAAACGGGGAGGTGGGTGTTGACTGCCACCACCGCGGCACAGTCATGGTCCCTGGCTGTTTCCACGTTCGTCTCGTCATCGGTGTGCGGTGGCGCGGTTCTGATCCTTGCGGCGCGATCGAGAATCCGGGCGTTCCCGGTAGACGAGTAGGTGCAGATCGTCGGCATCGAAGGTCAGCGTCAGGGAATGCTGTGTGCCGGCTCGGCGTGCTCGTCGCTTCCGCGATCCGATTCCCACCCCGTGGCTGTGATGAAAGACCGGACGAGCGGACGCGTGTCTCCCGCTCGGCTGGCCAGGAAGATCTGACTCACGTGCTGCCGTCGGCCGTCCAGCTCGCATCGCACAGCGCCGGGCGGCAGCTGACCGGTGACGCTGTAGGGGGCAAGCGTGACGCCGAGGCCGGCCGCGACGAGCGCGATGATGGTGGGCCAGTCCGAGCACTCCTGCGCAACAACGACGTCGACGCCGGCGTCGCGGAACGGCTGAGTATTGATCTCGAATGCGCGGGTTCCGCCGGAGCGCGGATAGAGGATCAGCGGCTCGGTCGAGAACTGGTCGACCCGCACGGTCGGGGCCGTTGCCAGGGCGTGCGTTGCCGGAAGCACTGCGACGAACCGTTCAACCTCGAGGAGACGGAGGTCGATTCCGGTACGGCTTTCGGGATCGCGGACGATTCCGACGTCAGTCGTGCCTCGTTCGAGGGCATCCAGCACGTCGACGGTGAATCCGTTGCGCAGCTTGACCTGAACGTCGGGGAAGCTGTGAGCGAATGCCCGAAGGCGATCGCTGACGATTGTGGTCGCCGAGTTGATGAAAGCCACCTCGAGGCGCCCGGCCTCGCCCCGGCCGACGCGGCGGGCCTCCTCCAGATCCGATGACAGCCGTGCGAGGAGCTCCCGCGCCCGTGGTTCGAGTGCCGCTCCGGCGTCGGTGAGGCGGACTTTGCGCGATGTCCGGTCGAACAGCGGGACGCCGATGAGCTTCTCGAGCTGTTTGACCTGCTGGGAGAGGGCCGGCTGGGCGATGCCCAATCTGAATGCGGCCTGCCCGAAGTGGAGTTCTTCCGCCAGGACGAGGAAGTAGCGGAGATGCCGTAGCTCGACGCGCTGATCCATACATGGAACTTATCGAATCGGCGTGGTGACGCTTATTGGACATATCGATACTCGTGGCGCGAAGCTTGGCCGGAAGCGAAGAGAGAGGATGCACTGATCATGGGGACCCCGTCTGGACCGATTGCGATCGCATCGATCGCCACGCAGGAGGACGCAGATGCATTCCGGGAGATCAGCGAGGAGTGGGTCACGCAGTACTTCAGCCTCGAGGACACGGAACGGGCGCTTCTGGCGGACCCGGTCGGACGGATCGTCGAGCGCGGGGGCGATGTATTGATCGCCCGCGACCCCGACGGTGGGGCAGCTCTCGGCTGCGTCGCTCTGATCGCATATCCGGGCGGTGTCGTCGAACTGGCGAAGATGGGCGTGCGCCGGGCGGCCCAGGGCCGCGGCATCGGACGGCAGCTCCTCACCGCCGCCATCCAACGCGCCCGCGACCTTGGAGGTTCACGCCTGTTCCTCGGCACCAGTAGCAGGCTCGCGTCGGCCCTCTACCTCTACGAGCAGGCAGGATTCGTCCGAACCGAACGCTCCCAGCTTCCCGTGGCCACCGACTACTATCCCCGCGCCGACATTCTCATGGAACTGATGTGACGGGCAGTCAGGGTCCTGCCCCTATGCGCTCGACGGCCCGACGATTCTCCCGGAACAGGTGTTCCCGCAACGAATCCGAGCCCCGGAGCGGCCGCAATGCGACTGCTCCGGGGCTCGGGGTTCCGATCGATCCGGCGGCTCCTACCCGACCGCGGCGGCCGAACCTTCGGCCGGGGCGCTCGTGCGGATGAGGTGGTCGAACGCCGACAGCGCCGCGGTCGCGCCGGCGCCGGCAGCGATCACGATCTGCTTGAACGGCACGGTGGTGCAGTCGCCGGCGGCGAACACACCGGGCACCGAGGTCTGGCCGCGCTCGTCGATGACGATCTCGCCGCGAGCCGACAGTTCGACGCTCCCGGCCAGCCACTCGGTGTTGGGCAGCAGGCCGATCTGGACGAAGACGCCCTCGAGCTCGAGGGTGTGCGACTCGTCGGTCGTGCGGTCCTGGTAGGTCAGTCCGGTGACCTTGTTGCCATCCCCGAGGACCTCGGTGGTGAGGGTGCTCATCAGGATGTCCACGTTGGGCAGGCTGCGCAGCTTGCGCTGCAGCACCTCGTCGGCACGCAGCACCGAGTCGAACTCGACGAGCGTGACGTGCTCGACGACGCCCGCGAGGTCGATCGCGGCCTCGACGCCGGAGTTGCCGCCGCCGATCACGGCGACGCGCTTGCCCTTGAAGAGCGGTCCGTCGCAGTGCGGGCAGTACGTGACACCCTTGTTCCGGTACTCGGTCTCGCCGGGCACGTTCATCGCGCGCCAGCGTGCACCGGTCGACAGGATCACCGTCCGGGCGAGCAGCGAAGCGCCGCTCTCCAGTTCGACCTCGACCAGGCCGTTCTCGGTGACCGCCGGCACGAGCTTCGCGGCACGCTGGGTGTTCATGATGTCGACGTCGTACTGGCGGACGTGGTTCTCGAGCGCCGAGCCGAACTGCGGGCCCTCCGTGTACGGCACGGAGATGTAGTTCTCGATCGCCATCGTGTCGAGCACCTGACCGCCGAAACGCTCGGCGGCGAGGCCCGTGCGAATACCCTTGCGCGCGGCGTAGATCGAGGCGGCGGCACCGGCCGGTCCACCTCCGACGACGAGCACGTCGAAGGGGTCCTTCTCCGCGATCGCGGCAGCGGCACGATCCGCGGCGCCGACGTCGAGCTTGCCGATGATCTGCTCGAGGGTCATCCGGCCCGAGTCGAACAGTTCGCCGTTGAGGTACACGGTCGGCACCGCCATGACCTGGCGGCTTTCGACCTCGTCCTGGAACAGGGAGCCGTCGATCGCGACGTGGCTGACGCGCGGGTTGAGCACGGACATCAGGTTCAGCGCCTGCACGACGTCCGGGCAGTTCTGGCAGGACAGCGAGAAGTAGGTCTCGAAGTGGAAGTCACCCTCGAGGTTGCGGACCTGCTCGAGCAACTCGGGCGCTTCCTTCGACGGGTAGCCGCCGACCTGGAGCAGCGCGAGAGCGAGCGAGGTGAACTCGTGGCCGAGGGGGATGCCGGCGAAGCGGACCTCGATGTCGGTGCCGCTGCGGCGAATCGCGAACGACGGACGGCGTGCGTCGTCGTCGCGACGCTCGTAGGTGATCTTGTCCGACATCGCGGCGATCTCGGTGAGCAGTTCGGCGAGTTCGGTCGACTTGGGTCCGTCATCGAGGGAGGACACGAGCTCGATCGGCAGGGTCAGCCTCTCGAGAAGGGACTTCAGTTGGCCGGCAAGCGAGGCGTCGAGCATGCGGATCTACTCCATCCATGGAAGGACTGTGATCGGGAGGTGGACCTGGCTCTGCGGTCCGAACGATGTTGGTGGCGGTACTGACTGCGCCACGGGGACATCGGGCCCTGGGGCACGGGCCCGGAAAGTCCGGGCCCGTGCGGCCGTGTGACTACGTCAGATCTTGCCGACGAGGTCCAGCGACGGAGCGAGGGTCTCTTCGCCCTCTTCCCACTTGGCCGGGCAGACCTCGCCCGGGTGCGAGCGGACGTACTGCGCGGCCTTGACCTTGCGCAGCAGCTCGGCAGCGTTGCGGCCGATGCCCTCCGCGGTGACCTCGGTGAACTGGATGACGCCGTCGGGGTCGACCAGGAAAGTGCCGCGGTCGGCCAGGCCCTGGCCCTCACGGAGCACCTCGAAGTTGGTGCTGATCTCGAGGGTCGGGTCGCCGATCATCGCGTACTTGATCTTGCCGATGGTCTCGGAGGAGTCGTGCCACGCCTTGTGCGTGAAGTGGGTGTCGGTGGACACCGAGAAGACCTCGACACCGAGGCGCTGCAGCTCCTCGTAGTGATCGGCGAGGTCGCCGAGCTCAGTCGGGCAGACGAAGGTGAAGTCGGCCGGGTAGAAGAAGAAGATCGCCCACTTGCCGGTGATGTCGTCGGAGTTGACGTCGATGAACGCCCCGTCCTTGTACGCGGTCGCGGTGAAGGGCTTGATCTGCTTGTTGATCAGGGCCATGTGAACCTCTGTTCGTCGAAGTTGGAACCAGACATTCGAGAGGTTAATCAACATTCATGGATAGTTCAAATCTATGGGATCTATCTCATAGATACGAATGACCTATCAATCTTCCGGCTCCGCCTCCCACGTTCCGAAGAGTGTCAGTCCCGCGGCCTCGGCCACCGCCACGGATGCCTGGTTGTCGAATTGACACCGGTACTGCGGCTCGTAGCCCTCGCCGTACGCGTACCTGCTCATCGCCCGCACCAGCCGGCGGGCATGACCCTTCCCTCTGAAGGGTGCCAATGTCAGTACCCCGAAGTCCGCGATCTCCGCCTCGTCCCACGAATACATGCTTCCGGCACCCACGAGACGTTCGTCCTCGAACGATCCGAACACCGCCCAGTGGTCGAGTTTCACGTAGGCGTCGTCCATGTCCTCCTCGGACGCTGACGCTTCGAAGGTCGCGAACAACTCGGCATCCGCGGCGGTGAGGCGGCGCACGGTGTCGTCGACACGATCTGTCGTCGGGTCCGTCAGCGCTCGCCGCCCGGCCTCCGAGAAGTAGAAGACGTTGTCGGCTCCGTTCAGGCCGACGCCTGCCCGGCGCAGCAATTGCCGAAAGGTCGCCTCGTCGAGGTCGCGTCCGTGGCTCAACCCGAGATCGTCGGCGAGGGGCGGGGTCAGCGCCACCGAGACGTTCCCGTCCGTCGTCGTCAGAACCGAGATGCGATTGTCCTCGTCGAGATCGGGGTTGGTGGTGATGCGGAACGAATCACTGCTGCACAGGACGCGCCCAGTGGAGAACTGCGCGCGCCAGTAGTCGTCGATGGCTCGCGAGAATGTCGTCATGTCGGATCCTGCTCCGGTCGAATCGGTATCGGACGAGACAGGAGTCGCCCCCGAGGAAGGTCGCCGTTCGTCCCTCAGATTCTTCAGCGGGAGAGTCTCGGGCGCAATCGAATTGATCGTCGGGTGCCGATTCGCGCGTGCGGCGACCGAGGACGACCTAGTACCGCGTGGGATCGGGCACCGGGTAGTCCTGCCCCTCGAGCCGGAAGTCGGCGAAGTCGAACCCCGGCACGACGATGCAGCTGACGAGTCCGGCCTCGTCCCCGATCGGTCGGGCCCGCTGCCAGTGGCGTGGGGGCACTACCACCTGTGGGCGCTGACCGGACGAAATGTCCGGTCCGAGAACATGCGTCGTGACCGGTCCGGGTGCGCCACCGTCGCCGCCGAACTCGAGTGCCATCGGACTGCCCCGGTGGTACAGCCAGATCTCGGTGCCGCGCACCGTGTGCCACTTGGACTGTTGGCCGGGTTCGAGCAGGAAGAGGATCGCGGTCCCGGCCGACCGCGCCCCGCCGAACATGTTGGGCAGTGCCACGCCGGGTAACTCGATGTCGCTTCGCCACGTCTCGCTGTACCAACCGCCATCGGGATGCGGCAGGAGATCCAGGCTTCGGGCCCACGCGGGAAAACCGGTCACCAGACCATGATGACTGCAATATTTCCGGATAGCGAGCGCACTCGCGGCAGTGGTGGTGGAATGGGCGACATGACCCACCCGAGTGGAGATTCGGCAGTTGGTTCGGATTCGACGGTCAGCGTCGAGTCGGTTGTCAGTGCGTTCGTCTACGGGTTCGCTCCGGTGTTCAACCTGTCGCAGGTGGAGCGGTTCGTGACGACGGGTGTGGGTGCCAATTCCGCGACACCCTTCAATTCCTTCAGTCACGCACCGGGACTGGCCGGACCCGACGAAGAGTTCGTCTCGATCAACAACGACACCATCTACTCGATGGCACAGCTCGACCTCAGCGTCGGGCCGCTGATCCTGGACGTGCCCGACACCGCGGACGCGTACTTCGTCCTCCAGTTCGTCGACGCGTGGACCAACAACTTCGCCTACATCGGCAAGCGGGCGACGGGCACGAACGCCGGCCGCTACGTGCTGGTTCCGCCGGGCTGGCCGGGTGAACTCCCCGCCGACGCCACCTCGGTGCACTGCTCGACGCGGATCGTGTCGATCGTCGGGCGGTGGGCCTGCGAGGGCCCCGACGACGTCGATCGCGTGCGCAAACTGCAGGAGGAGATCTCGCTGGTGCCTCTCGCCACGAGGGATCCGGAAGGCTTGCCGGAACCGGATCCCGCGGTTCCCGAGGAGCTGATGTTCTGGGAGCGGCTGCGGCTGTACCTGCAGGCGTTCCCGCCGGCCCCGCGGGATGTCGCGCTGCAGCAGGCGTTCGCGCCGCTGGGTTTGCTCGAGCGCGGTCCGTCGCCGTACGTGAACGCCGATCCGGACCTGGCGAAGCTCCTCGTGGAGGGTGCGGCGCAGGGACGAGCCATGATCGAGGCGGCGCTGTCGTCCGGCGCGGACGCGGCCGTCGTGAACGGATGGCATCAGGCGTTCCACATCTTCGACTACAACGACGACTTCTTCGAGGTCGGAACCATCGACAGTCCGGAATGGCGAATCTCGGACCGGGCCAAGGCAATCAAGCTGCGCTCGGCCGCTGCGATGGGTGGGCTGTGGGGCAATCACGGCTACGAGGCCGCGTACAGCCAGATCTTCACGGACTCAGCGGGTGACCAGTTGACCGGGGATCACACATACACGATCACTTTCGCGCCGACGCCGCCGGTGGACGCGTTCTGGTCGATCACCATGTACAGCATGCCGCACTTCTACCTGGTGGCGAACCCGATCGAGCGGTACTCGATCGGGGACCGCACACCCGGCCTGGTCTACGCCGACGACGGCTCGCTCACCCTGACGCTGAGCGCGACGGAGCCGACCGATCCGACCGCGCGCGCCAATTGGCTGCCCACCCCGACCGGACCCTTCCGGCCGTTGCTGCGCATGTACATTCCGCACGAGGCGGTGCTCGATGGCAGCTACGAGATCCCGCCGATCGTCAAGTCCGACAGCTGAACGACCGCGGTTCAGCCCTTCAGGAACCGGGTCAGTTCACGTGCCGCGGCGCGGCCGGCGCGGTTCGCGCCGATCGTCGAAGCCGACGGACCGTAGCCCACCAGGTGCACACGTGGGTCCGCGACGACCTGCGTCGCGAGGCGGCCGGTCATCGTGATGCCGCCGCCGGGCCCGCGCAGACGCAGGGGTGCGAGGTGGTCGAGTGACGAACGAAAACCCGTGCACCACAGGATGACGTCGGCGCGCTGTTCCGTTCCATCGGCCCATTGGACCCCGGTCTCGGTGATCTCGGAGAACATCGGCAGCCGATCCAGAACGCCGCGTTCACGGGCTGCCCGGATCGCCGGGGTGAGGGGCAGTCCGGTCACCGACACCACCGAACCCGGTGGGAGCCCGCGACGTACCCGGTCCTCGACGAGCGCGACTGCGTCACGGCCTGTCTCGGGTGTGAACGGTTCCTCGCGGAACTGCGGCTCGCGCCGGGTCACCCAGGTGGTGGTCGTGACGGTCGAGATCTCGTCGAGCAGCTGGACCGCGGAGATCCCGCCGCCGACGACGATCACGTGCTCACCCTCGAACTCGCGCGCCGAGCGGTAGTCGCGGGTGTGAAGCTGCCGGCCCTCGAACCGTTCGGCGCCGGGCACCGACGGGACGAAGGGTCGCTCCCAGGTTCCGGTGGCGTTGACGAGCCCGCGCGTCAGGAACGTCCCCTCGGAGGTCTCGACGGCCAGCCGCTCGCCGCGGTCGCACACCACGGTCGTGTGCACCGGGCGGTGCACGGGCAGTTCGAACCGTTTCTCGTAGAGGTCGTAGTAGTGGGGGACCGCCTCGGCGGCGCGCACGCTGTCGGTGTCCGGCCCGAGTGTCTCGGCGAACGCCATGCCGGGCAGGTCGTGCACGGCGTTGACGGTCCGCAGGGTCAGCGAAGGCCACCGGAACTGCCACGCCCCACCGGGCCCCGGTGCGTGATCGAGGACGACGAACTCGCCTTCCGGCGCGAGGCCGCTTCGGCGCAGGTGATACGCGGTGGACAGTCCGGCCTGACCGGCTCCGATCACGACCACCTCGAGCTCGGTGTCCATCCCGCTCCGTTCTGTCATAGCCTGAATCTGCCGCAACGCTCGCGACGGCTTCGTTGTTCCACGGAGCTCGGCGTGTCTGTGGATGCTGCGTTACAGGTACTGTTCGGATCGCGCCCGCCGGGGACCGTCCAGAGGGGACGGCACCCCGCACCCGAGAAAGCGAGTGGAGCCAGATGATCGGGACCAGCCGTGACGGCCATGTGGTCACGCTCGAGTTGCAGCGTCCGGATCGACGCAACGCCCTGAACACCGAGTTGTGCATCGCCCTGCGTGAGGCTCTCGAGAAGGCCGTCGTGGAGGAGGCCCGGGTCATCGTGCTCACCGGCCAGGGCACCGCATTCTGCGCGGGTGCGGACCTGTCGGGCGACGTCTACGCCGAGGGTTTCACCGATCATCTGCTCGGAATGCTGCACACGATCGATTCGATCCCCGTCCCGGTGATCGCCGCGGTCAACGGACCTGCGGTCGGGGCCGGTACGCAGCTCGCGCTCGCGTCGGACCTGCGGGTGGTCGCGCCCGAGGCGAGGTTCGGCATCCCGGCCACGAAGCTGGGCATCACGGTGGACAAGTGGACGGTGCGTCGACTGGTGTCACTCGTGGGTGGTGGTCCCGCGCGGACGATGTTGCTTGGCGCCGAGATGCTCTCGGCGGAAGAGGCTTTCGCTCGAGGTCTGGCCAACAAGATCGGCGACCTGGCCACCGCGCACGAGTGGGCGCGGAGCATCGCGGAACTGGCACCGCTGTCGCTGCGTCACCTCAAGTTGGTCTTCAACGACGACGGCACCCGCGAGCCGCAGACCGAGGAGCAGTTGGCTGCTCTGTACGCGGCGTGGGGCAGCGAGGATGCCCAGGAGGCGCGGGCCGCGCGCCTCGAGAAGCGCGTCCCGGAATTCCGGGGCCGGTAGGGGGCGGGACGATGATCGGTAGAGGAGTGGTGGTCGCAGCGGTGGCGGCAGGTGCCGGGTGGGTGGCCCGCGCCGCGTGGGGGACGGTGCCCGCGCTCGGTGCCTCTCGTGCGGCGATCAAACCTTACGCGGCGGCATCACCGCGATACCGCGACAACCGATTTCACAACTCCGACCCGAGTTCGTCGCTTCCGTCCGGGTCGCAGTCCGGTCTCGCCAAGGCGTTCCTGACGCGCGGCGCGGTGGGCCGGCCGCGACGCTCTGTTCCGCTCGCGACGCCGCTGGCACCGACCGCGGCGGGCGAGTTGGCGGTCACGTGGCTCGGGCATGCGAGTGTGCTGATCGAGATCGACGGCCGGCGCGTACTGACCGATCCCGTGTGGAGCGAACGGGTTTCACCGTCTGCGGTGGTGGGGCCGGCGCGCATGCATCCGATGCCGATGGCCCTGGAGGACCTGCCCGCCGTCGACGCCGTCGTCATCTCGCACGACCACTACGATCACCTCGACCAGTCCACGATCACGACGCTCGCCCGCACACGGGACACCGTGTTCGTGGTCCCGATCGGGGTGGGCGCCCACCTGCGGCGGTGGAACGTCCCGGACGACCGGATCGTCGAGCTCGACTGGGACGAGAGTACCGAGGTCGCCGGACTGACCCTGACCTGCACCGAGGCCCGGCATTTCTCGGGACGCGGACTTGCCCGGGACACCACGCTGTGGTCGTCGTGGGTGATCGCCGGGGCGAGACGGAAGGTGTTCTTCGGCGGAGATTCCGGATACACGCCGCGGTTCGCCGACCTCGGCCGCCGGTACGGGCCGTTCGACGTCACCCTGCTGCCGATCGGTGCGTACGACGAGCGCTGGCCCGACATCCACATGAACCCGGAAGAGGCGGTGCGCACCCACCTCGATGTCGGTGGTGCGCTGCTGATCCCGATCCACTGGGCCACCTTCAACCTCGCGTTCCACCCGTGGGACGAGCCGATCACCCGCCTGCTCGACGCGGCGGCCGCCGCCGATGTGACCATGTCGGTTCCGATGGTGGGGCAGCGGATCGACGGACTGCGCCCGCCCGAGCAGAAGTCGTGGTGGAAAGACCTGGGTTGACCTGCCGCGCGGCCGAACTCACCTGCGGCGCAGCGATCCGATCAGCGCCCGGATCCCGCTCACGCCGCGGCCGTTGCAGATGTCGACGAACGCCTGCGCCGTATCAGGGGTGAGGGCGCCCTGCGTGAGCATCGGCATCATCCGCGGCGGCAGTTCCTGCAGGGACCGCTCGAGCAGCAGTGACAGCGGATCGTCCTCGTCGACCGTCGGGGCCATCGCGGCGACCTTGCGCCGCATGACCGTCGTCAGCAGTGACGCGGCGGGATGCCGGATGTCGGCGATCGGGGTGTCGACCGTGTAGTGGCCGGACGCGTCGACGACGTTGTCGGGCAGCGGTTTTCCGTACAGTTCCGCGAACGCATCCCGTTCGAAGACCGGTGAGCCGTGGTATGCCCGGGGGCCGGGGGCGAATCCGCTGCGGTCGGACTCGAGCCGCACGATCGCTGACGCGCGCACATCGCGGGAGGAGGCCCCAACCCGGATCTCGAACTCGCCCGACTCGATCGACCAGTCGTCGATCGTGGTGTCCCAGAACGAGAATGCGCGGCGGTCCACCTGAACCGTGATGCGGCGCGACTCGCCGGGCGCCAGGAATACCTTCGCGAAGCCGGCGAGTTCCTGCTCGGGCCGGAACACGGTGGATTCGACGTCGCGCACGTACACCTGGACGACCTCGCTGCCCGGGCGGTCGCCGGTGTTCGTGATCCGCACGGCGACGTCGAATCGCTGCTCGGCCGCTACGTCGTTCTCGACCTCGGCGATCTCGAGTTCGGACCACACGACAGTCGTGTAGGAGAGCCCGTGCCCGAACGGGTAGCGCACGTCCAGACCGGCGGTGTCGTAGTAGCGGTACCCGACGTAGACGCTCTCGCGGTACTCGACCACCGCCGGTCCGGCCGGCCACACGTGCACCGGGTTGTCGGCGGTGCGCAGCGGGAACGTCTCGGCCAGCCGGCCGCCGGGCTCCGCGTCGCCGGTGAGGATGCGCGCGATCGCGCTGCCCGCCGCCTGCCCGCCCAGGTAGCACTCGACGATCGCGGCGACGTCGTCGTGCCACGGCATCGTCACCGGTGCGCCGTTCGCGAGTACGACGACCACCCGGGGGCAGACCTGCGCGACGGCGGCGATCAGGGCGTCGTGACCGTCCGGCAGCGCCAGGTTCGCGCGGTCCACGCCCTCCGTCTCGTAGCTGTCGGGCAGGCCCGCGAACACCACCGCGACGTCGGCGTCCCGCGCGGCGGCGCGGGCCTCGTCGAGCAGGGCGGCGTCGGTCCGGCCGGAGCCCCGGTGGTAGCCGGGCGCGAAGGTGAGACGGTCGGTGCCGACACGCTCGGACAGGTCGCTCCACGCGTCGTCGAGCCGGTGCGGGTTGATCCCGGAACTGCCGGCGCCCTGGTATCGCGGCTGCCTCGCGAACTCGCCGATCACCGCGATCCGCGCCGACGGTTTCAGGGGCAGGACGGCGTCGTCGTTCTTCAGCAGCACCGCGGCGGCCTCGGCGGCTCGGCGCGCGAGTGCGTGGTGGGCGTTCGCGTCGTATCCCTTCGCGGCGGCGCGTCCGGTCGCGGTCCGCTCGATCAGACGGGTCACGGCGTCGGCGGCGCGCTCGACCGCGGCGGGGCTCAGTGCACCCGACGCCACTGCCGAGAGCACCGTGTCGTCACCGCGGCCGTCGTAGCCGGGCATCTCGAGATCCAGCCCGGCGGCGAGGCACCGCGACCGCTCGGTGACCGCGCCCCAGTCGGAGACCACGAGGCCGTCGAAGCCCCACTCGTCGCGCAGGATCCGCGTGAGAAGTTCGTGATTCTCGGCACAGTGGGTGCCGTTCACCCGGTTGTAGGCGGCCATCACCGTCGCGGGTCGCGCCTCGACCACGGCGTGCTCGAAGCTCGCGAGGTAGATCTCGCGCAGCGCGCGGGCATCGACGAGCGCGTCGATGCTGTAGCGACGGAACTCCTGGTTGTTGACCGCGAAGTGCTTGAGCGACGCGCCGACGCCGGTGGACTGCACGCCACGGATCCAGGCGGCGGCCATGCGGGAGGAGAGGAACGGGTCCTCCGAGAAGTACTCGAAGTTGCGGCCGCACAGCGCGCTGCGCTTGATGTTTGCGCCCGGACCCAGCAGGACGCTCACCCCCTCGGTGCGGGCCTCGGTGCCGAGCGCGACGCCCACTTCTTCGAGCAGTTCGACGTCCCAGGTCGCGGCGAGCGCCGACGCGGTCGGGAAGCACGTCGCCGGCACCGACTCGGGGGAGTACCCGGTCTCGGTCCGCTGCTTGCGGACCCCATGCGGCCCGTCGGCGAGCATGACGGCCGGCAGACCGGTTCCCTGCGGGACCTGGGTGTGCCAGAAGTCGGCACCGGACGTAAGGGACACGAGTGCGCGGGTCGTCTGTGCGCGGGTCGTCATGGGAACAGCTTGCCCGGGCCCGCGCGGGTTGGCATAGCCTTCGTGTCATGGCAACGGACGACCCGACCGAAGGCGGCGCTGTCGGCACGCTCGAGACCGATCCCCGGCACATCGAGTTCGGGCTCACAGCCGACCAGGTGGCCCAGCGCGTCGCCACCGGGCAGACGAACGATGTACCCGACCGGGCCAGCCGATCGGTCAAGGACATCGTCCGGGGGAACGTGTTCACCCGGATCAACGCGATCCTCGGCGTGCTGCTGATCATCGTGTTGTCGACGGGGTCGATCATCGACGGGATGTTCGGTCTGCTGATCATCGCCAACAGCGGGATCGGCATCATCCAGGAGATCCGCGCCAAACGAACACTCGATAAGCTCGCGATCGTCAGTCAGTCCAAGCCGATGGTCCGCCGCGACGGCGCGACCGCGGCCGTCGCGCCCAACGACGTGGTGCTCGACGACATCATCGAGCTCGGCCCGGGTGACCAGATCGTCGTCGACGGCATCGTCGTCGAGGCGTCGGCGCTCGAGGTGGACGAGTCGCTGCTCACCGGTGAGGCCGACCCCGTGCACAAGCCGGTCGGTGCGCAGGTCCTGTCGGGCAGTTACGTCGTCGCCGGCAGCGGCGCGTACCGGGCCACCAAGGTCGGCCGCGAGGCGTATGCGGCGAAGCTTGCCGAGGAGGCCAGCAAATTCACGCTCGTCCATTCCGAGCTGCGATCCGGCATCGACAAGATCCTCAAGTTCGTCACCTACCTGATGATCCCGGCGGGTGCGCTGATCATCTACAACCAGCTGTTCTCGAGCGGACAGGCGCTCGGTCCCGCGCTCAACGGCATGGTCGCGGCGCTGGTGCCGATGGTCCCCGAGGGCCTCGTGCTGATGACGTCGATCGCGTTCGCGGTCGGCGTGATTCGGCTCGGTCAACGCCAGTGCCTGGTGCAGGAACTGCCGGCGATCGAGGGCCTGGCCCGCGTCGACGTCGTCTGCGCCGACAAGACCGGCACGCTCACCGAGAACGGCATGAAGCTCGCCGAGCTACGCACGGCGCAGGCGGACGACGAGCCGGCCGCCCGCGCCCTGGCCGCGATGGCCGCCGACGACCCGCGCCCCAACGCCAGCATGCTCGCGATCCGCGAGGCACTCCCCGACGATCCCGGTTGGGAGGCCACCGCGGTCGCCCCGTTCTCGTCGGCCAAGAAGTGGAGCGGCCAGTCGTACGGCGACAACGGCAACTGGCTACTCGGCGCCCCCGACGTCCTGCTCGACCCGGAAAGCGAGATGGCCCGCGAGGCCGAGGAGATCGGCGCGCAGGGGTTGCGGGTGTTGCTGCTCGGCAGCAGCGATCGTCCCGTCGACGCACCCGACGCCCCCGGCGTGGTGACGCCGCGCGCGCTGGTGGTTCTCGACCAGAAGGTGCGCCCCGACGCCCGCGAGACCCTCGAGTACTTCGCGAGCCAGAAGGTCCAGGTCAAGGTCATCTCCGGCGACAACGCCGTGTCGGTGGGCGCGGTCGCGACCTCGCTCGGCCTGCCCGGCGGCGACAACGCCGTCGACGCCCGCCAGCTGCCGGAGGATCCCGACAAGCTCGCCGACACCCTCGACGACGCCACCACGTTCGGCCGGGTCCGCCCCGATCAGAAGCGCGCGATGGTCGGTGCGCTGCAGTCGCGTGGTCACACGGTCGCGATGACCGGCGACGGCGTCAACGACGTCCTGGCGTTGAAGGACGCCGACATCGGAGTCGCGATGGGCTCGGGTAGCCCGGCGACCCGCGCGGTGGCGCAGATCGTCCTGCTGGACAACAAGTTCGCGACGCTGCCGTACGTCGTCGGCGAGGGCCGGCGGGTGATCGGCAACATCGAGCGGGTCTCCAACCTGTTCCTGACCAAGACCGTGTACTCGGTGCTGCTGGCGTTCCTCATCGGCGTCTCCGGTGTGGTCGCGCAGATCTTCGACCTCAATCCGCTGCCGTATCCGTTCCTGCCGCGACACGTGACGATCGCCGCATGGTTCACGATCGGCATCCCGGCGTTCATCCTGTCGCTGGCGCCCAACAACGAACGCGCCCGCTCCGGCTTCGTCGGGCGCGTGATGCGGCTGGCGATCCCGTCGGGCGTCATCATCGGCATCGCGACCTACGCGTCGTACCTGCTCGCGTACAAGGGGCCCGACGCCACCGAGCAGCAGGTGGAACAGGCCAGCACCACCGCGCTGATCACGCTGATCATGATCGCCCTGTGGGTGCTCGCGGTCGTCGCGCGGCCGTACACGTGGTGGAAGATCGTGCTGATCGTGTGCTCGGTGCTCGGCTACGTGGTCCTGTTCGGGTTCGATTTCACGCGCGAGTTCTTCAAGCTCGACCCGTCCAACGTCACCGCCACGACCGGGGCGTTCGCGATCGGTCTCGTCGGCGTCCTGGCGGTCGAGGTCGCGTGGTGGGTGACCGGGCGGATCCACGGTGAGCACCGGCGGCTGTTCGCGTCGAGCGACGACCTTCCGGGCGTGCACGGAGCCTGAGACGACGGTTCCCGAGCCCCGTCGGGAACCCCTCTGAACACCTGTCCGAAATACGTTGCGCAATCCCGACAAATTCGGTGATCTCGGTCTGTAGAGTCCAGTCGCGCATACACGACGGACCAATGGATTTCGGTCGGGATGAAGGGGAGAAGGCCATTACAGCGCAACTGTTGTCGGAGAAGCATGCCGAGGTGATTCGGGCGACCCTGCCCGTGGTGGGGGAGAACATCGGCGCCATCACCGGGCTGTTCTATACCAAGCTGTTCGACGCGGCACCGGTGCTCGAGCGCGACGTCTTCAACAGGAGCAACCAGGCTCGGGGCGAGCAACAGAAGGCGCTGGCCGGTTCGATCGCCAACTTCGCGACGCTCCTGATCTCGGACACGGACGAGGATCCTCGCGCGACGATCGGCCGGATCGCACACAAGCATGCGTCGCTCGGCGTCAGTGAAGCCCAGTACGACGTGGTGCACACGTTCCTGTTCGAAGCGATCGTGGACGTGCTCGGTGAGGCGGTGACGCCGGAGGTGGCCGAGGCGTGGGACGCCGTGTACTGGCTCCTGGCGAACGCACTGATCGACGCGGAGAAGCAGCTCTACCAGGATGCCGACGTCGACGCTGACACGGTGCTCCGGGACGTCCAGGTCCTGGAGGTCGTCCGGCGTACCGACGATGTGGTGTCGCTCGTCCTGGACGCCAGCGGGTTCCAGGAGCCCGTTCCCGGTCAGTACCTGTCGATCGGGGTCGAGCTCCCCGACGGCGCGCGGCAGATCCGCCAGTACTCGATCGTCGACTTCGGCAACGGCAGGATCGAGGTAGCGGTCAAGCGCGACAAGAGCGATCCGCTCGGCGAGGTGTCGAACTTCATCCACGACCATGTCGCTGCGGGAACCACGGTCGTCGCTTCACCGCCGTTCGGTGACGTCGCCCTCCCCGAGGGCGACGGCCGCGTGTTCCTCCTGTCCAAGGGCATCGGCAACGCTCCGTTCGTCGGCATCCTGGGCGGCATGGTCGCCCAGGGGCGAAAGAATCCGGTGGTCGTGATCCACGCCGATTCCGACGGCGCCTCCCACGCGTTCGCCGAGACGACCGTGGATCTGCTCGACAAGCTCGGCGGTGAACACGTCTTCTGTTACGGCGAGCCGGGAGAGGCGTTCGCCCGCGCGATCGACGAGCGCACCTTCGAGGACTCCGACAACGTCCTCATCTGTGGCTCGGTCGACTTCGTGGCGGCTACCCACAAGCTGCTCGACGTGGCCGGTGTCCCGGACTCCCGGATCCATTACGAGGTCTTCGGGCCGGACTCCTGGCTCCGGTCCTGACAACTCGATACGCATGAACACAGGGTGGGGCCATTCCTGAAATGGCCCCACCCATGTTCCGTTTCGGCACCTTTTTGCAGTCGCAGAAGCTCGTTGTGAAAAAGAATGAAGGACTAGAAGGATGACCCTGACCCGGCCCGGGGTGGGCCCGGAGTTCGATCATCGAGAATCTCTTCGATACGAACCGTTCACGGCAACCCGCGGGGCTCTCGCGCTGCTCGAGGATGCGGAATTTCGGGGCTCGTCGATGTCGGATCTCGATTCGTATCTCGAGTCCCTGGAGATTCAGTACTACCTCAAGGGGGTGCTGGTCGTATTCGGGGAGTCCGACGCCCTGTACCACCCGCACGCCTCGTCGGGTGCGGTGTCGGCACCGGTCGCTCGAATGGTCATCGCGCTTCAGGACAAGTTCGGTCCTCAATTTCATGATGACGTTTCCGATTCTTCCGTGCAGATCGCCTTTCATCAGGGGGTCAGCGATGCTCTATCCGCCGTTTTCGATTGGTCTCGAAAGGTCGTGACTATCTGATGTCCGAAGCTGTCGTTGCGCCGAATTCGTCGCTCCTTTCGCCTGCGTCCCTGCCCATCATCGAGGCAACTCTCCCGGTCGTGGGCGAGAATCTGGGCCAGATCAGCAGCATTTTCTACAAGTATCTTTTCGAGAGTCTCCCCACCCTGGAGAAGGATCTGTTCAACCAGACCAACCAGGAGAGCGGGGAGCAGCAGAAGGCGTTGGCCGGCGCGATCGCCGCCTTCGCCACCCTGCTGGTCACCGAGGACGCGCCGCCGGTCGATCACGTCATGTCCCGAATCGCCGCCAAGCATGCGTCGTTGGGCATCACCGCGGTGCACTACGACCTGGTGCACCGGGCCCTCTTCAAGGCCATCGTCGAGGTCCTCGGCGACGCTGTGACCGCGGACGTCGCGGCAGCGTGGGACGAGGTCTACTGGCTCATGGCGAACTCGCTCATCAAGCAGGAAGCCGCGGCGTACGAGAAGGCCGGAGTCCCCTCGGGCCAGATCTGGACCGCGCTCACGGTCGTCGGCCGCCGCGAGATCGCCCCGGACGTATGGACATTCACCATCGCCGGAGACCAGCAGTGCCCGATGAATCACTTCGAGGCCGGTCAGTACATCTCCGTTTCGGTGATCTACGAGGACGGCAGTCGCCAGATCCGCCAGTACACCGTGATGGCGGGCGCGGAGCCGGGCACGTGGGAGTTCACGGTCGGCGCGGTGCCGGGCGGGCGGGTGTCGAACAAGCTGATCGCCGAGGTCGGCGTCGGGTATCCCCTCATCGTGTCGATCCCGGCGGGGACGCCGTATCCGATCCCGGCCGACGGTCCGATCGTGCTGGGCTCGTCCGGTGTGGGTTCCGCGCTCACCGTCGCCGTCCTGCAGCGGATGGTCGCGGATCGCGATACACGCCCCGTGCACATCTTCCACGTCGACACCACCGAGGAGGCCTTCGGCCACCGCGGCCAGATCCGGGAACTGCTCGGCGCGTACGCGGGCAAGACGTCGATCGACACCTTCTACGTCGCCGACGTCGAGGAAGGTCTCGAGTTGCTGCGCAAACAGGACTGGGACCGCAAGGCCGACGTCTACCTCTGCGGATCGCCCCAGTTCATGCGGCAGGTCCGCAAGATCGCGGTGGTGAAGGGGGTCCGCCCGGAGAACATCCACTACGAGGTGTTCACCCCGGATTCCTGGTTGGGATTCGACTGACGGAAGGCATCGGCGGGTAGTCGGGCTTCGGGCGGAGGGGCAGGTGGCGCAGCAGGCTCGTGCGGTGGCGACCCGGCGGCAGATCGCGCTCTGCGGCGCGCAGGTCTTCGACCGGCTCGGCTACTACGGTGCGCGCGTCGAGGAGATCGTCGCCGGCGCGCGAATCACCAAGGGAGCGCTGTACTTCCACTTCGGATCCAAGGACGGTCTGGCGCAGTGGATCATTCGTGAACAGCGTGGCATGGCGGCGGCGTCGACCGCGGCGATCGCCGCAACGGACGCGTCTGCGCTCGAACAGGTCGTGATGCTGTGCCACGAGATGGTGCGCCAGATCGTCACCGACCCGATCGTGCGAGCCGGGATTCGGCTGACCGTCGAACTGGGCTGGTCGGGCACGGACGACGGTGGTCCGTCGGATCCGTACAACGCCTGGACGGCCGGTTGCACCCGCTTCGTCGAGCGCGCGATCGAGCAGGGGGACGTGGCCGACACCGTCTCCGCGCCGGTGCTCGCGCGCCATCTGATCTGTGCTGTCGCCGGGGCCCAGCTGGTCTCGCGAATGCGCACTTTTCTCGAGGACCTCGATCGGTATGTCGACGAGATGTGGGCGGTGCTGTTACCGGGGATCGTGCCCGCCGCCCGGCACGATCGGATCGGGTCGGTCAGTTCCGCCAGGTGGTGTGCCGCAGGGGTGTGAACCGCGATATGTAGTGTGCACGTCACGTGCATGATGCACATCGGGTTCTTGCGGGAGTGAGGCGTTGTGGCGGATTCGGTCGAGGAACAGCAGGTCCTCTACATGTTCGACGGTCTGACGGACGAGGAGATCGCGCGCGAAGCCGACGTCTTCGGGCCTCTGACCGCGAGCGTGCGGGATCTGATCGAGGTTTCACTGGCGACCGAGGTGGACAGTGACGACGTTCGTCGTGCGCAGGAGCACATCGAGGCCGCGAAGGCCCTGCTGGGCAAGCAGACCCGGCCGCACCCGTTCGGCGTGCGGTGGAGTGAGTCGGGAACGAAGCGCGCGTGGGGCAACGCGGTCGTGGGCCTGCGCAACGCGGTTGCGCCGCCGGTGGAGATCAACCGGGACCCCGACGGCCGCGTCTGGGCCGACTTCGAACTCGGCATGGCATACGAGGGTCCCGCGGGCCTCACGCACGGCGGTATCTCGGCGCTCGTGCTCGACCAGGTTCTGGGCGAGGCGGCCGAGCACGGTGGCGCTCCGGGAATGACCGCGACGCTCACCCTGCGCTACCGCCGGCCCACGCCGCTGGGAAAGCTGCACGCGGAGGCCCGCATCGACCGCGTCGAGGGCGTCAAGACGTTCGTCGTCGGTCATCTCGCCGGACCCGACGGCGTGTGCGTCGAGGCGGAGGGCATCTTCATCCTGCCGCGATGGGCGCGGTCCGCGGACGGGTCGGGCGCCGTCCCGGCTCCCGGATCGGCCTGAGCGGGGCCGGGACCACAGTGGCAGCCGCCGCGGCGTCGGTGTGAGACTTGGGGGCGACGGGCACGGCAGTCGTGCTCGACGTGGAGGAGGACGTCGCCATCATGGGCTTCATGGATTCGGTCAAGGGACTTGTGGACAAGGGCCAGGAGCTTGCAGCGGAGCATTCCGACAAGGTCCAGGAAGTGATCGACAAGGCCGCGGACCTCGCCGACGAGAAGACCGGCGGCAAGTACAGCGAGCACATCGACAAGGCCGCAGAGGCGGCGAAGAAGGTTGTGCCGCCGAAGGAGTAACGGCGCGGCACACGAGTGACCAGGGGCCGTTCGACGGCACAATCGTCATGTGAACGGAACCCTGGTACTGCTCGTCGTCATCGTGTCGATCGCGGTGACGAGCCTGGCGAAGCGCCGGGACCTGCAAGTACCCCTCGTCCTCGTCGCCGTCGGTTCGGCGGCCTCCTTCATTCCGGGAATGCCACGGCTCGAACTCGAGCCGGAGGTCATCCTCGGCCTCGTTCTTCCGCCGCTGCTGTATTCGGCCGCCGTGGACTTCTCGATGTCCAGCCTGCGGCGCAACATCGCTCCGATCCTGCGCCTGGGCGTCGGGCTGGTGTTGGTGACGGCGTTCGCAGTCGGATTCTTCGCGAACTGGATCGTGCCGGAGCTGACGCTCGGCGCGGCCTTCGTGCTCGGTGCGGTGGTGTCGCCGACCGACGCCGTCAGCGCGGTCACGGTGGGCCGCAAGCTCGGTCTGCCCCGACGGGTGCTCGCGATCCTCACCGGTGAGGGGCTCCTCAACGACGCGACCGCGCTGACCCTGTTCACGGTCGGTGTCTCGGCGGTCGCCGGAACCCGCGTCGTCGTCGAGCAGCCGGTGCTGTTCTTCCTGTACGAGGTGGTCGGCGGTGTCGCCGTCGGCGTCGCGATGGCCACGGTCGTGCGGCTCGTTCGCGCCCGCATGTACGACTCGCCGCTCGAGACCGTCCTCGGGCTGGTGCTGCCGTTCGCCGCCTACCTCGCAGCGGAGGAGATCCACACCTCCGGCGTGCTCGCGGTCGTCGTCGCCGGGTTCCTCATGGGACACCACGCCACCGACGTCTCGATCCCGACCCGGCTCCAGGAGCGGTCGCTGTGGGCGACGCTGGACATGCTGCTCGAGATGTTCGTCTTCGCGTACATGGGCTTGCAGCTGAAGTTCGTGATCGACGACGTCGCCGACGAGGGGCTGCCGGTCCACCACGTGTTCGCGTACGGGTTCGCGGTCCTGGCGGTGGTCATCCTGGTGCGGCCGCTGTGGGTGTTCCTCAACTGGGGACCACTGCGGCTGCGGTTCGCGGCGCGCCGCGCCGGCACCACCGGGCTCACCTGGAAGCAGCAGCTCGTCGTCTCGTGGGCGGGTATGCGAGGTGTCGTCACACTTGCCGCCGCCGGCGGTATCCCGGTCCTGACCGCGTCGGGCGATCCCTTCCCGGGCCGCGGCGTCATCCAGGCCATCGCGTTCGTCGTCGCGGTGGGCACGCTCCTGATCCAGGGGGCGACGATTCCGTTCCTCATCGACCGCCTCGACGTCGCGGATCCGGCGGAGGCCGAACGCGTGCGCGAGCAGACGGAGCTGGCGCGGCGCGTCGCCGCCGTGGCCGCCGACCGCGCGCTCGCCGAGGTCGCGGCCAGCCCGCCGCCCGGCGCCGACCCCGACGAATTCGTTCGTGCCCTCAACCGGGTGCGGGTGTCGGTCCGGGCGCAAGCGCAGGTCGAGGAGGCCGAGGGCGACAACGAGAGCGCCACCAGGCTGCGGAAGGCGGGGACGGTGTTCGATTCTGTGCGGCGCCGCGTGCTCCAGGCGCAGCGCAGCGCCCTGATCGAGGCCCGCGACGAGGGATTCCTCGACGACGAGGTACTGCGCGCGGAACTCGAATCCCGCGACATCGAGGAGGCGGCCGCCGAACAGCGCGTGCGTCGACGGCGCGGATGATCGGCTCGGCCCAGGCCACCCCGGACAGGCACAATCGATCCGTGACCCGAATCAGGACGGCGCTCGTCGCGCTCGCGTGCGCGGCGGTGGTCGCCGGCTGCGGGGCGACGGCCGGTGCGCCCGATGCCGGGACCACCTCGACCGCGACGACCACCACGGCGGTCGCGCAGCCGGCCCCGGCGGAGCGGGGCATCGTGAGCTCCGCCGAACCGTTCACCGGCACCGGGCTGGCCGGCCACCGGATCCTCTACCGGTCGACGTCGGGGATCGACGGCCACGGCACCGAGGTGTCGGGCACCGTGTTCGTGCCGCCCGGGCAGGCGCCGCCGGGCGGGTGGCCGATCGTCACGGTGGGGCATCCGACGACCGGGCTGCTCGACGAGTGCGCACCGTCCCGCGCTCCCGACCTGTTGGGATCGGCCGGGTTGGTCCGCGATCTCCTGGCCCGCGGCATGGTCGTCGCGGTCACCGACTACGAGGGCCTGGGCACCGGCGGGCCGCACCCGTACCTCGAGCCGATCACGGCCGCGCACAACTTGATCGACGCGGTCCGGGCCGCGCGGTTCCTCGTCCCGGACGCCTCGCCGCGATGGGCGGCGATCGGGGTTTCGCAGGGTGGGCAGGCGTCCTGGGCGGCGGCCGAGCAGGCCCCGGTGTACGGGGACGGTCTCGAGTTCGTGGGCGCCGCGAGCCTGTCGCCGCCCGCGGATCTCAGCCCGATCGTCTCCGACGGGCCGCCGACTCTGGATGTGCCGCAACAGATGTTCCTGCCGATGCTGCTCGACGGTCTGACGGTGAAGCATCCGGACCTGGACGCCGGCGCCTACATCCGGGGGCCGCTCACCGAGAACCGGGACGTGATCCGTTCGTGCACCGGCGCACTCGCGTCGCGGAAACTGTCGGTTGCACTGAGCATCACCCCGGCCGACACCATCCCGCGCAGCATGGACGACGTGGTCCGGATGCGGGAGTGGCTCGCGCAGGACGCGCTGCCGCAGCGCCGGACCGCGGCACCGATGCTGGTGGTGGTCGGTGGTCGCGACAATCTGATCCTTCCGGACTGGACCATCGCGGCAGTCGGCCGCGCGTGCGGGCTCGGCGATGCGATCGAGTTGCGGTACCGGGCAGACGACGTACACGCCGATTCGCGCGCGTTGCCCGGTGCGATCGACTGGGTCACCGAGCGGTTCACCGGTGCACCGATCGTGAACACGTGCGCCGGGCAGGCGGCCCCGTGAGCGCGGTGCTGTGGGTCGCGCTGGTGGTCGTGGTCGCGGTCGCGGCGACCGTCGTCGCGATGCGCACCCGGCGGGTGCTCACCACTCCCGCCGAGCGGGCCGTCCACGACACGCTGCATACCGCGTCGCTCGCCGCCCGGCCGCTGCGCCGCGGGCTCGACGAGGCGTCGGCCCGGGAGGCCGCGCCGCACCTGCGGCTGCTGACCGGCGCCGAATCCCTCGCGATCGCCGGGCCCGACGGCGCGCTGCTCGCGTGGACCGGCCCGCACGAGGCGCTGTCGGGGCAGTTCGTCGCGGCGGCGGCGCGGGCGATCGACGGTGGCCGCCGCGTGCCGGTGGGGCAGGGCGATCTGGGCCGCGCAGGTGAGCACGACGTGCGCGCCGTCGTCGCGCAGCCGCTGCTGATCGAGGACACCGGCGTCGTCGGTGTGCTGGGAGTGGTCACCACCTCGGAACCGGGGCCGGCGATGCTGGGCGCGCTCACCGAGGTGGCGCGGTACGCCTGCAGCCAGATCGAACTGGCCGAACTCGATGCCTCCCGTGCGCGCCTCGATCGCGCCGAGGTGCGCGCGCTGCGCGCCCAGATCAGCCCCCACTTCATCTACAACGCGCTCGGCACGATCGCGTCGTTCGTCCGAACCGACCCCGAGCGTGCGCGCGAACTCGTGCTCGACTTCGCCGACTTCACGCGCTACTCGTTCCGCGCGGCCGGCGAGTACACGGTGCTCGCGGACGAACTGCGCAACATCGACCGGTATCTCACGCTCGAACGGGCCCGGTTCGGCGACAACCTCGAGGTGCGACTGCAGATCGCCCCCGAGGTCCTCAACGTGGTGTTGCCCTTCCTGGCGTTGCAGCCCCTCGTGGAGAACGCCGTGCGGCACGGGCTGTCCGGCAAACCGGACGGCGGCACCGTCACGATCGTCGCGTCCGACGCGGGCCCGGACTGCATCATCAGCGTCGAGGACGACGGCGTCGGCATGGACCCCGAGTTGCTGCGGTCGGGGGAGCTGGACGCCGTGGTGTCGGGGGCTTCGGGGGCCGCCGGGTCCCGGGGGCCGAGCACGTCCGAGGCCGCGCACGTGGGCCTCGCGAACGTCGACGACCGGCTGCGGGCCGCGTTCGGCAACGACTACGGCCTGGTCGTCGAGACCGCGCCGGGCGCGGGCACGAAGGTGAGCATGCGGGTGCCGAAGTTCCGGCCCGGGATCCGCGCCTGATCCCGACCGTTCGGCCCGCCGGATCGGGGTCGCGGGCGTGACGTGGCACGATGGTTCCGTTGTGAACGAGACCCCCGACGGGCCCGCTGATGGCCTCCTGACCGTGCTGGCAGTCGACGACGAGCGACCTGCCCTCGACGAGCTCGCCTTCCTGTTGCGGGCCCGCACCGAGATCGGCGAGACCCGCACCGCCGGCGACGCGACGACCGCGCTGCGGATCCTGCGCGACGGCGGCGTCGACGCGGTGTTCCTCGACATCAACATGCCCGGACTCGACGGTCTCGAGCTGGCCGGCATCCTGACTCAGTTCGCGAACCCGCCGTCGGTGGTGTTCGTGACCGCGCACGAGGATCGCGCGGTGGCCGCGTTCGACCTCGGGGCCGTCGACTACCTGCTCAAGCCACTGCGGGAGGAACGCCTCGCGGAGTCGGTGCGCCGCATCGTCGAGCGGCGGCGCCGCACCCGCGTCGACGCCGTCGACGGGGCGTCGGCCGACGAGGTGATCCCCGTGGAACTCGGCGGTGTGACGACGCTGGTGCCGCGGTCGACGGTCAAGTGGGTGGAGGCCGACGGGGACTACGCCCGCCTGCACACGGCCACCGGGTCGCACCTGGTGCGGATCCCCATCTCGGCACTCGAGAGCCGCTGGTCCGACGCCGGGTTCCTGCGGGTGCACCGCTCGTACCTGGTGTCGCTCGGCGAGGTGACCGGCATCCGCAGCGTCGGATCCGGGCTGGTCGTGTGCCTGCGACCGCAGGGTGACGCGCCGGCCGTGGAATTGCCGGTCAGCCGCCGGCACACCCGCGAACTCAAGGACCGGTTGATCCGAGGGCCGCGCCAGAGCTGGACGTCGCGATGACCTCGCCGGACGCGGTGCCCCCGCCGTCCGGTCGGGCGACGCCGCCGCCGCGTGAACGGGTGGTTCTCGCGACCCGGCGCGGCGCCCGCATGGTGCGCACCCGCGTCGAGGTCCAGGAGCAGACCGAGGTCGGGGACGCGATGATCCGTGGGCTCGTGCGTGCCCAGCTGAGCCTGGCGTTGCGGGTCGCGCTCGCGGTCCTTCTGCTGTTCGCGGCGATCCCGTTGGTGCTGGTGGTGTTCCCGGGTGCGGGCGAGGTAGCGGTGCTCGGGATCCGCCTGCCGTGGCTGCTCGCGGTGTGCCTGCCGGTTCCGATCCTGTTGGCGGCTGGATGGTTCTACATCCGCGCCGCCGAACGCAACGAGCAGGACTTCACCGACCTGGTCGACGACTGATGATGTCGCCGACACGACGATGCCCATGACCGGACAGCCGATTCCCCTCATGACGGTGCTGGCCCTCGTCGTGGCAGCCGTGGCCACCGTCGGCATCGGGATCTACGGGGTTCGCTTGGCGCGCACCACATCCGACTTCCTCGTCGCGTCCCGCAGCGTCGGTCCGCGATGGAACGCGGCCGCGATATCTGGTGAATACCTCTCGGCCGCTTCGTTTCTGGGTGTGGCCGGGCTGATCGCCAAGTACGGCGCGGACGCGCTGTGGTACCCGATCGGATTCACCGCCGGCTACCTGGGCCTGCTGTTGTTCGTCGCGGCACCGCTGCGCCGGTCCGGCGCCTACACGGTGCCGGACTTCGCGGAGTTCCGGCTGGGCTCGGTGCGGGTGCGCCGGGTCGCGATGATCGTCGTGGCGCTGGTGTGCGCGCTGTACATGGTGCCGCAGCTGCAGGGCGCCGGGCTGACGCTGAACATCCTCCTGGGCCTGCCCGGGTGGGTGGGTGTCGTGGTCGTCGGCGCCATCGTGATCGGCAACGTAGTCGGCGGTGGCATGCGGTCGATCACGTTCGTGCAGGGCTTCCAGTACTGGCTCAAGCTCACGGCCGTCGCGGTCCCGGCAGTGGTGCTGGCGGTGCACTGGTTCGCCGACCAGAAGCCGGTCGGAGAGCCCGCACCGCCGACCGTCGCGGTGCAGACGTCGGTGGACGTGACCACCGACGTCGTCGTGCAGGTGGCGACGCCCACCGTGGTCACCGTCGACGGCGAACTGGACGGACGCGAGATGTCCGGGGCGGTGCAACTCGGCACCGGCAGGCACGAACTCGGCAAGGGCACGACGCTGGTGCTGCCCGCGGGATCGCCCGTTCCCGTCGTCGCGGGCGCCCCGGCCGACGGCGCCGGATGGGTCGCGCCCGGCGGCGGATTCGGCGGCTCGCACCCGCTCTACCAGGTGTACTCACTGATCCTCGCGACGTTCCTGGGCGCGATGGGGCTGCCGCACGTGCTGGTCCGCTTCTACACCAATCCGGACGGCCGCGCCGCGCGGCTGACGTCGCTCGTCGTGATCGGGTTGGTGGGGGTGTTCTACGTGTTCCCGGTGCTGCTGGGGGTGTTCGCGCGGCTGTACGTGCCCCAGCTGCTCATCACCGGCACCTCCGACGCGGCGGTCCTGCTGCTCCCGGGATCGGTGCTGTCGGGCTGGGGCGGGCAGTTGTTGGCCGCGTTGGTCGCGGCCGGCGCGATCGCGGCGTTCCTGTCGACGTCGTCGGGGCTGCTGGTGAGCATCGCCGGCGTGCTCAGCACCGACGTCCTGCGCGGGCGGGTGCGGGACTTCCGGGTGGCGGCGGTCCTCGCGGGCGCGGTGCCGCTGGTGCTGGCCCTGGGCGCCACGTCCTTCGACCTGTCCCGCTCGGTGGGTCTGGTGTTCGCGGTCGCGGCGTCCACACTGTGCCCGCTGCTGGTGCTCGGCATCTGGTGGCGCGGGCTCACGGCGGCCGGTGCGGCGGCGGGGTTGACGGTCGGCATCGTCACCGGCGGAGGAGCGGCGCTGCTGGCCGTCGTCGACGTGGTGTCCGACGACGTCTGGCACGGTTGGCCCGCCGTGCTGATCGGCTACCCGGCGGCGGTGAGCGTGCCGCTGTCGTTCGCGGCGATGGTGGTGGTGAGTCTCGCGACGCGGCGGCAGGCGCCGCGCGACGTCGGCCGGATCTTCACCCGCATGCACGCCCCCGAGCGACTGGGCATGGGCCGCGACCGCGAGGGCGACCTGCGGTCGATGTGAGCCGGGGTTCCGGTGGGCGGGTCTGGCGATTGACGTGGTTCGTCGGTATCGGCCACCGTGACCGGGCCCCCGCGTGTGCTTCCGGTGTACACGCCCGGAAAAAGGAGACCCCGTGTCGGATTGGCACTGCCTCGGAACGGCCGACGACTATCGCGACGGAAAACCGCACGCCGTCTGGGCATTCGACACCGACCTCGTCGTCTTCTCGGACCGGGCGGGCGTCATCCACATCCTCGACTCGCGCTGCCCGCACATGGGCGCCGATCTCAGCAAGGGGAGGGTCGTCGGCGACAACATCGACTGCCCGGCGCACCGCTGGCGTTGGAACGGTAAGGGACGCTGCGTCGGCGGTTCGCCCAAGCTCCTCCCGATCCGGTCGTGGACGTCGGAGGAGCGGGAGGGCCTGCTCTACCTGCAGGCCTCCGACGCTCCTCCGACGGGTCGACCGATCAGGGCCGCCAACGCCTGGTGGTGAACACCGCGGTGCTCACCACCAGGCGGGTGCTCACCGTGCTCCGCGGACCAGAGCGCCGGGCCGGGCGCCGGTGTCCTCGCCGTCGCGCAGCACCACCTGACCCGACACGATGGTGGCCCGGTACCCGTCGGCGCGTTGCAGCAGTCGCCGAGCCCCACCCGGCAGGTCGTGCACCATGGCCGGTGACTTCAATTGCAGCCGTTCGAAGTCGATGACGTTCAGGTCGGCCTTCTTACCTTCGGCGATCACCCCGCGATCGTTGAGCCCGTAGATGGTTGCCGTGTCGAGCGTCATCTTCCGTACCGCGGTCGCCAGCGGGATCTTCTCGCCGCGACTGCGATCGCGCGCCCAGTGAGTCAGCAGGAACGTGGTGTTGGACGCGTCGCAGATGGCGCCGACGTGCGCGCCGCCGTCGCCGAGTCCGATCGCGGTCGCGGGATGCATCAGCATCTCCCGGATCGGATCGAGCGTGAAGTTCGAGAAGCCCAGCAGTGGACGGAAGAACAGCGCGCGGCCTTCGTCCGAGAGCAGCAGGTCGTACATGTGCTCGAACGGATCCTTGCCGGCACGCTGGGCCTCGCGGGCGAGGTTGGTGACCGGATCGGGCTCGTACTGCGGCGGGTGACCGAGGCGGAACGTCCGGTCCAGTTTACTCAGGTAAGGCATCCGGTTGTCGGGCGAATCGGCCTCGTCGAGGATCGCGCGCCGGGTCGCCGGGTTGCGCAGTGCGGCCACCAGCGCGTCGAGGTCCCCACCCGCGCGTTCGGCGGCGGCGACGTAGCTGGGACGGGTGTTGAACGGATTGAACGTCTGCAGTCCGGTGAGCAGGCCCAGGGGGCGAGCGGATACCTGGGGGCGCAGCGGGATGCCGGACTCGTACACCGCTGCGGCCAGGTCCAGCAGCCGCTTCCAGTCGTCCGGTGCGCCGTCGTGCTGCAGCAGTCCGAAACACACTGTGCGACCGGTGAGCTCGGCCAGGCGCACCATCCAGTCGAGTTCGCGGTCGGGCGCGGCGAGGTCCTCGCCCATGATGCCGGCGGGTGCGAGTTCGAAGACGCCGGTGCCGGCATCGGCCAGTGCCCGACCGATCCCGAACAGTTCGTCCTCCGCGGCGAACGTGCCCGGGACGGGCTCGCCGTCGATCGCCCGGTGCACGATCGTGCGTGACGTCGAGAACCCGAGCGCGCCGGCCTCGATGCCCTCGCGCACCAGCTTGGCCATCAGCTCGATGTCCTCGGCGGAGGCGGGCTCGTTGCGTGCGCCCCGGGCCCCCATGACGTACGCGCGCAGGGCTCCGTGCGGCACGTGCGTTCCGACGTCGACGGCCAGCGGCAGTCGCTCGACGGCGTCGAGATACTGCGGGAACGACTCCCAGCCCCACCGGATCCCCGCGGACAGTGCGGCACCCGGGATGTCCTCGACGCCTTCCATCAGCCCGATCAGCCACTCGCGCTCGGTGTCGGCGACGGGCGCGAATCCCACACCGCAGTTGCCCATCACGGCGGTGGTGACGCCGTGCCAGCAGCTGGGAGTGAGCATCGGGTCCCAGGTGACCTGTCCGTCGTAGTGAGTGTGGATGTCCACGAACCCGGGGGTCACCACCAGCCCGGTGGCGTTGATGACCTCGGCGGCATCCGCGCCGCTCAGCTCGCCGCCCGGCACGACCGCGGCGATCCGGCCGTCCCGGACGCCGATGTCGGCGACGTACGGTTCGCCGCCGGTCCCGTCAATCACTGTCCCGTTGGAGATGACAAGAGAGAAACCCATATCCACTCCTCGCTGATCGTCGACCGGCGCGCCATCCGCACCGTGATGACGTTCCGAAGGTTAACTTGACACGGTGTCAGCGAGTGGTATTTCGGGGCGTTCGGGCGGCCGCGAGTGGCGCCGACGGCCGTACCGCTCATCGCGTCCGCGCGACCGTTCGGCGCACGTAACGACAGCTCGGCGTGTGACCGGCGACACATACTTTTCCTGTGACCTGGCTCTCACTAGCGTCGCATCGCACACCCCCGCACCAGCGACCGTGACGCGGTTGCCGATGTCCCAGGAGCCATCATGACCACCACCGACCTCGGTTCGGGCGCGCCGCCGCAGCGGCCGGCGCCCGACGCGCAGGCCTTCGTCGACATGCAGGCCAGTCCGCAGTTCCAGGAGTTGCGGCATCGCTTGCGGCGCTTCGTTTTCCCGATGACCGCGTTCTTCCTCACGTGGTACGCCGTCTACGTCCTGCTCGCGACGTACGCGCCGGAGTTCATGGCCACCGAGGTGTTCGGCCACGTCAATCTCGGGATCGTGCTCGGACTCGGCCAGTTCGTGACGACGTTCACGATCACCGCTCTGTACGTGAAGTTCGCGAACCGTGAGCTGGATCCGCGCTCGTCGGCGATCCGCGAGGAACTGGAAGGACCCGCCCAGTGATCACCACGCTCGCGCAGTCGGCGCCCGCCACCGACGTCGGCAACCCGCTGTTCAACATCGCGATCTTCGTCGCGTTCGTCGTCGGCACGATGACGCTGGTCATCCGGGCGAGCCGTTCGACGAAGAAGGCGTCCGACTTCTACACCGGTGGCGGCCAGTTCTCCGGTCCGCAGAACGGTTTCGCCATCGCCGGCGACTACCTGTCCGCAGCGTCGTTCCTCGGCATCGCCGGCGCCATCGCGGTGTACGGGTACGACGGCTTCCTGTACTCGATCGGGTTCCTCGTCGCGTGGCTGGTGGCGCTGCTGCTGGTGGCCGAATTGCTCCGCAACACAGGTCGATTCACGATGGCGGACGTGCTCAGCTTCCGGCTGAAGCAGCGTCCGGTGCGGATGGCCGCGGCGCTGTCGACCCTCGTTGTCTCGCTGTTCTACCTGCTCGCGCAGATGGCGGGCGCGGGCGGCCTGGTGGCGCTGCTGCTCAACATCAAGGACTTCGCCGGTCAGGCGATCGTCGTCGCCGTCGTCGGCGTGCTGATGATCGTGTACGTGCTGATCGGTGGCATGAAGGGCACCACCTACGTGCAGATGGTCAAGGCCGTGCTGCTGGTGGCCGGCGCCGCCATCATGTTCGTGCTGGTGCTGTTCGCGGTGAAGGGCAACTTCTCGCAGTTGCTGGCCGACGCGCAGAACATGGTGAACGGCTCGGCCAACGAGGCGGTCGCCGGCCGCGACGTGCTCGCACCGGGCGCCAAGTACGGCATCAGTGACGTGTCGCGACTCGACTTCGTCTCGCTCGGGATCGCCCTGGTTCTCGGCACCGCCGGTCTGCCGCACGTGCTGATGCGCTTCTACACGGTGCCCACCGCGAAGGAGGCACGGCGCTCGGTGACGTGGGCGATCGGACTGATCGGCGCCTTCTACCTGTTCACGCTCGTCCTCGGCTACGGTGCCGCAAAGATGGTCGGCCCGGACGCGATCCTCGCGGCCCCCGGCAAGGAGAACTCGGCGGCGCCGCTGCTGGCGTTCGAACTCGGCGGCACGATCTTCCTCGGCATCATCTCCGCGGTCGCGTTCGCGACGATCCTCGCGGTGGTCGCCGGCCTGGCCATCACGGCCTCGGCGTCGTTCGCCCACGACATCTATGCCAGCGTCATCAAGCGCGGCAAGGCGTCGGAGGAGGAGCAGGTCCGGGTCTCGCGGATCACCGTCGTCGTGATCGGCGTCGTCGCGATCGTCCTGGGCATCCTCGCGATGGGCCAGAACATCGCGTTCCTGGTCGCGCTCGCCTTCGCGGTGGCCGCGTCGGCGAACCTGCCGACGCTGCTGTACTCGCTGTTCTGGAAGAAGTTCAACACCACCGGCGCGCTGTTCAGCATCTACGGCGGTCTGATCAGCTGCCTTGTGCTGATCGTGTTCTCGCCCGCCGTCTCGGGCGCCAAGACATCGATGTTCCCGCATGCCGACTTCTCGTGGTTCCCGCTGGCCAACCCGGGCATCGTCTCGATCCCGCTCGCCTTCCTGCTCGGCATCGTCGGCACCTACGTCGGCCGGAACAAGCCGGAGGACCCGGTCAAGCAGGCCGAGATGGAGGTCCGCTCGCTCACCGGCGTCGGCGTCGAGAAGGCGGTCGCGCACTAGGTGGATGCGGGAGATCGGCACGACTCGTAGGTCGTGCCGATCTCGTCCGCTGTGGCCATTCGTCAGCGCAGACCACGAAGGTCTCCTGTCCGTGAAGCGGAGTCAGCTCCGCTGCGCGGCAGGAGACCTTCGTCGTTCGCGCCCCGACGTGACCCGCCGGTCCAGACTCTGAGCCTCTCCACGATCACCCGGTTCGAGTTCGACTCCCGCTGGTCACGTGCCGTGCCGTGCCGTCGGTGTTCCACGGTCAGCGCGGTGCCATGCGGATGGCACCGTCGAGGCGGATGACTTCGCCGTTGAGCATGGGGTTGGAGACGATGTGGGCGGCGAGCGAGCCGTACTCGGCGGGGTCGCCCAGGCGGGACGGGTGCGGGATCTGCTGGCCGAGTGCGGCCTGTGCGGCCTCGGGCAGTGTGCCGAGGAGTGGAGTCTTGAACAGGCCCGGCGCGATGGTGACGACGCGGATGAGCAGCGACGCGAGGTCGCGGGCGATCGGGAGCGTCATGCCGACGATGCCGCCCTTGGAGGCGGAGTAGGCGGCCTGGCCGATCTGGCCGTCGAATGCGGCCACGGAGGCGGTGTTGACGATGACGCCGCGTTCGCCGTCGATCGGGTCGGTCTTCGCGATCCGCTCGGCCGCCAGGCGGATCACGTTGAACGTGCCGACGAGGTTGACGTTGATGATCTTCGTGAAGTCGGCGAGCGGGAACGCGCCGCTGCGGCCGACGGTTTTGATGGCGTTGCCGATGCCGGCGCAGTTGACGGCGACGCGCAGCGGGCCGAGGGACTCGGCCAGGTCGAGGGACTCGGCCAGGTCGAGGGCTGCGGTGACCGAGGCCTCGTCGGTCACGTCGCCGGCGGCGAAGCGGGCGCGGTCGCCGAGGTCCTTGGCGATGGCCTCGCCGTTCGACGACGGCAGGTCGAGGATGACCACGCTGGCGCCCTGCTCGTGGAGGGCCTTGACGGTGGCCAGGCCGAGGCCCGAGGCGCCGCCGGTGACGAGTGCGACGCTGTCGTTGACGTTCATGCGGATTCCTTCCGGATGTGCTTGTGTTTCAGAGCCGTTCGATGATGGTGGCCTTTGGCTGGACAGAAGCCACTGAGGTGGCCCAGCGGTAGTCGGCCTTGCCGGCCGGGGTGCGCTTGACCTGGTCGACGAGCACGATCGCGCGGGGGATCTTGTAGCCGGCCAATGTCTTGCGGCAGTGTTCTTGGACCTCGTCGAGTGTGAGTTCCGGTGCGTCGGGGTAGGTCGCGATCACGGCGGCGACCTGCTGGCCCATGCGTTCGTCGGGTTTGGGGACGACGAGGGCGTCGGCGATCGACGGGTGTCCGTGCAGTGCGGCTTCGACTTCCTCGGCGAATACCTTCTCGCCGCCGGTGTTGATGCACTGCGAGCCGCGGCCGAGGAAGACGATGGTGCCGTCGGCCTCGACTCGGCCCATGTCGCCGAGGATCGAGATGCGGGTGCCGTCGGCGCGGGTGGGGAAGGTGCGGGCGGTCTTGTCCTCGTCCTTGTAGTAGCCGAGGGGGACGTTGCCGATGCGGGCGATGTATCCGATCTGGTCGGTGCCGGGCGCGATCTCCTCGAGGCTCTCGTCGACCAGGACCATGTTGGGGGAGGGTGGCATGCGGAGGTTGCCGTCCTCGTCGACGGTGAAGGCGCCGTCGTTGCCGGATTCCGAGGCGCCGAAGTTGTCGCGCAGCAACAGTTCCGGCTTGACGGCGAGCATTCGCTCGCGGACGCCGACCGACCAGATCGCGCCGCCCGAGGTGATCGAGAACAGTGAGCTGAGGTCGACCTCGCCGTTGCGTCGTTCCATCTCGTCCACCAGTGGCAGGCCCATGCCGTCGCCGACGATCAGGATCACCTGCAGTCGTTCCTTCTCGATGGCCTCGACGACCTTCTTGGGGTCGAAGTCGCGCATGAGGACCACGCGGGCGCCGAGTGTGAAGAAGGTGAACAGCGAGTACAGCGCGGCGCCGTGCATGAGGGGCGCGGCGATGAGGAACGCGAGGTCGGGGAATTCCTTTGCGGCAGCGGCGACCTCTGCGAGGTCCTGTCGGGCGTCGTCGCCGTAGGGGTTGCCGCCGGAGAGCGGTTTGCGGAAGAAGTCGTCGTGGCGCCACATGACGCCTTTCGGGTATCCGGTGGTTCCGCCGGTGTAGAGCACGTACACGTCGTCGCCGGAGCGGGCGGGGAACTCCGCGGTGGCCGGCAGGTCGCGGGCGTCGGAGAACGCCGCCACCGTGATCGATCGCGCGGCGGCGGCGGCGTGCAGCTCCTCGACCGGGTCGCCGATGACGATGACGGTTCGGATCAGGGGGCAGTTGTCGAGCAGTTCGGCCAGGGTGCGCTGATGCTCGGGTAGTTCGACGACCACCACCGCCGAGTCGGAGTTGGTGAAGATGTATTCGAGTTCGGATGGGGTGTACCGGTAGTTGACGTTGATCGGCACCGCGCGGATCTTGATCAGTCCCAGGACGGAGGTGACGTGTTCGATGCTGTTCTTGAGGAACAGGGAGACGTGGTCGCCCGGGCGGACACCGGCCCTTGTCAGCATGTGTGCGGTCCGGTTCGCCTCGGCGTTCAGGCTCGCGTAGGTGAGGTGCTGGTCCTCGTACGTCAGCGCGACGCGGTCCGGTACCGCCGCGGCGACCGATTCGAAGACATCGGCGAGGTTGAACTGCATCATGAATCCCTTCATAAGAAACTCCCCGTTTGCGGAGGCTGACCGTGAGAGGTTCACGGTTCATTCAATGGAACGCATCGCTGACGGATGGTCTGTCGTCTCGCACGGATGGCCTGCCCGTCATCGAGTTCGATCAGCCCACGTTCGACTCCTCGTCGTGGTCGGACCTGCAGAACTCGATGTCCGTGTCGATGATCGAGATGGCATCGTGGGGCGTCATGCGTTGTGCTCCTTCGCGATCGGCCTGCCGTCGAGGCCGTGGACCGTGACCTTCTCCCGTTCGAGGACGTCCAGGCTCGCCTCGATGTTCCCGGTGTAGTGGGGCATGCAGTCGCACTGCCACATCACCGCCTCGACCATCTCTTCGAGCGTCTCGGGAACGAACCACCGGGTGCCCACCATGTTCGACGCCGCTGTCAGTGCACCTGCCGTCGCGACCGCCGAGCGTGGGCGTACCGCGTTGACACGGATTCCGGTGCCGCTCAGTTCGGCGGCCAGACCCGCGGTCATTCGGTCCAGAGCGGCCTTGCTCGCTCCGTAGAGCGCGGTGCCGTGGATGTCGGCATCCAGGTCGGTGACACCCTCCGGAATAGGCTCGACAGGCCGGATCCGCGCGGTCCCACTGGTGATGTTGACGATCCACCACTCGCCGCGCTCCCGCATCCCCGGAACGACACGCTGCGCAAGATCAAGCGGCGCATGCACGTTCACCTCGAATGTCAGATGCGCGCGCTTCGAGGGATGGTCCCGCAGCGGCTGGAAGAACGCTGCCGCCGCGTTGTTCACGAGGATGTCGATCGTCCCGCCTAGCTCCTTCTGTGCGATCGGGACGATTCGTCGGCGCGACTCCGGATCCTCGAGTGCCGCCGGGACCATCACGGCCGTGCCGCCGGACGACCGGATCAGGCTCGCGATCTCGGTCAGTGTGCCCTCGAACCCGCGATCGGGTTCGTCGACGGTACGGGCCACGATTGCGACGGCCGCGCCCTCCGCGGCGAGTCTCTGCGCGATTCCCGCACCGATGCCACGGCTGGCACCGGTGACGATCGCCCGACGCCCCTGCAGTCGGCCCGTCATGCGCGGAGTTCCGTGTCGAACTGCCCGGCCCGAGACTCGTGCAACAGCGAGTCATTGGGTCTCTCGCTTTGCGTCTGCACCACCTCGGACGGAGTGGGGCTGCACTTCATGGGATCTCCTCGATTGATATCTCGGAAGGCGCCCGTGGGCGCCGATCAGCTACGGCAGAAGCCTCTGTGCACAACCCCTGTTCGAGCAGGAATCGACGAAATCGGCAGTAGGGGTTCATGCCCGTACGGGGTACCGCTTGCACACCTGAATCGAGTCCAGCGCGCCGCATCGCCTGTTCAGCATCAAATATAGAATCACGTTCTTAAGGAGTCAAGGTTGGGGGTCGCATCCTCGAAGTCGACGAATGCTGGAACATGACTCGTTCGAGTGCGTCGCAGCGAGTGGGCAAACGATGCCGCACGGTCGACCGCAAGTGTGCCAACGCCACTGCAGGCGATATGTGGCCAGGCGTATTTGGGGCAATCCGTGGATTGGGCCACTCGACATTGGGTGCTGAGGTGGCTGGAGTGGCGCGGACGCGCGGCCCGTTCCCCCGGTCTGCTCGGCGCTGACGAGGAACTGTTCGGCAGGGCTTGCGCTCATCCGTAGTCTTCTACTATCTCTAATAGAATTACGTTCTCATCCAAGATGGCAGCAATGCATTCTTCGAAGAAGGCGGCAAGGGGTCAGTCGGCGATCTCTCGCAATGCCGGGCTGTGGCTCGACGTGATCCCGTCACCATTCCGCGTGCAGGGGGGATCGACCTGACGAGCGGGCCTTTGGTCGACGTCCGGGAATTCTCGGATTCTGGTTGTTGGCCAGCCGAACTCTCTTCCCGGAGTGGGGACCTCCTATGCCGTCGGATGCTTCGTGATCGGGCGGCCACCTGGAGATGGGGAACGCGGAACAATCGTATGGAGGCTTGAATGGCAGTTGTCGATTCCGATGGGGATGTCGATATCGCGCGCAGCGACGAACTGCGGCAGTCGATGCTCGAGCGGATGACCCTGATTCTCGACACTTTCCAGGGCGGAAGTACGGCACTGACCAACGCGGAAATCGTTGGTCGAACTCAGCTACCTCGCTCGACCGTGCACCGCATCCTCGAGCAGCTGGTCCGCTCGGGCTGGGTCGTGCACACGTCGTTCGGCTACCGCCTCGGCAGCCGTGCCGGCCGTCTCGGTGGCGGTAGTAACAACGAGATACGCTCCGCGGCAGCACCTTTGCTTCACGACCTGCACCTGCGGACCGGAATGATTGTCCACTTGGCGGTCCTCGATGGATCTGACAGTCTCTGCCTCGACAAGGTGGGCGGCCGATTCGCGACGTCACTGCCTTCACGTGTAGGCGGCCGGAGTCCCGCGTACGCGACCGTCGACGGCAGATCGATGTTGGCGTGGCTCGCCCGCGAGAGCATCGACCGCCTGTTCCAGGACCGTCCGAGCTGCTGTACCGATCGTGCGATTCCCGATATCTCGGCACTACATCACCAGCTCGACCGCATCCGCCGGCATGGTGGTCTCGCCATCGACTGGGGCGAGTCGGTGCGCGGTGTCGCATGCGTCGGCGTGGCCGTTCGCGGAGCCGCCGGGCCGATCGCCGGGATCGCACTGTGCGGGGAGGCTCACACCGCTCAGCTCGAGCGTGTTGCCCCGCTCGTTGTCAGTGCGGCACAAGAAGTGTCGTGGTCACTGGCCCCCGAGCTCGGTAATGACGTCGGTAATGTCGACTGATCGAGGGTCGGCCTTCGAGTGCGTGGTGGGCGAACCGCTAGCGGTATGACGTGTTCATCGGCCAAGGTCCAGTTGAGGCGATGAGGGCCTCCCGGAACTCAGGGTGTGGACGTCAGGCATCTCCACTCTGAACCGGGAGGCACTCCTGTATGCCACGCCAGTATCGGTCTCAACCTGCTGGCGCAGTACATCTAGGACGCGGAACCGGAATCAAGCCAGGCATTTCCGAACAGCATGATGCCGTCGGCGCTGGGGGTGATGCCGTGGGCGTTCTTGCTCCACGGGATGAGGAACTTACCGGCGCCGACGGCCATCATCGGGTTGGTGTCGTTCACGAGGGTCTGGATGTCCTCGAGGACCTTGCGGCGGTCGTCGTCGCTCGGCGCGGTCTGCAGCTTGCCGAGCAGCGCGTCCATCTCGGGGTTCTTGTAGCCGAGGACGTTCGACGTCGACTCGCTGTAGAAGTTGCCGTACATACGCACGAACGGGGACTCGTCGAGGACGTTGAATCCCGACTCGCCGATGTCGTAGTCGTGCTGCACGTACATCGTCTTCACCAGATCGTTGATGCTTGTCGTGTATACGATGTCGACGGTGAAGCCGACGGCCTGCAGCATCGACTGGGCCGCGAGCGCGCGGCGTTGTGCAGCAGGTTCGTTCAAACCAACGTAGGTGAGCTTGCCGTTGTAGCCGTCGGCCTTGGCCTCGACAACCAGCTTCTTCGCGGCCTCCGGGTCGTAGCCCGTACCCGCGACGTCACCGTGCCACCGCGACCAGGTCTGGAACATGTCGCTGCCAGGCATGCCGAAACCGCCCTCGACGCGCTCGTTGAACGTGTTCGGATCGCACGCCGCGACAATGGCCTTCCGCACCCGTTCGTCGGACGCCGCCCGACCCTCACGCTGGTTCAAGACCTGCAGACTGCCCATGCTGACGGTGTAGACGTAGCCGACGTCGCCGGCCTCGAGTGCGTTGTGCACCACCTCGGCATTGCGGAGGTACGCCGCCTGCACCCCACCGGTGTGCAGCGCGTCGAGCTTGGCCTGCTCGCTCACGATCGCCGGGAACCGGAGCTTGTCCAGGTGCGGCTTGCCGCTCCAGTAGCCCGGATTCGCGGCGAGGACCAACTCGTCCTGCGAGGCGAACTTCTCGACGGTGAACGGGCCGGCCCCCACCGCCGCGAACTTGCCCGACGCCATCGACGACGGGGCCACGATCATGCCCGGGCCGGTGGTGAACAGGATCGGGAACTCGTTCCACGGCTGCTTCAGCGTGAACACCACGGTCGCCGGATCCGGCGAGGCGACGTCGGCAACCGACGCCTTCCACACCTGCGTGTGGGTGCCCTTCTTCTCGAGGTAGTGGTTGATGCTCCACTGCACCGCCGCCGCGTCGACAGGGGTGCCGTCGCTGAACTTCGCGCCCTCACGCAACGTCAACGTCCAGACGGTGTTGTCCCCGTCGGCCGTCAGCGACTTCGCCAACTGCGGCTGGTACTGCTTCGACTCCGGGTCGTAGCGCATCAACAGGTCGTAGATCGCCGCCATCTCGCTGCCACCGGTCGCGCCGCCGTCCTGCCGATCCGCCGGATCGAGGCTACTCACACCGTTGTACGTCGCATAGGACAGCGTGCCGCCCGAGGTCGGCTCGCCCCCATCGGACTGGTCACCGACCAGCCCCGTCGTGACCTCCGATGCATCTGTCGCCGAACCGGATCCGCCCGCGCACCCGGCCAACAACATCGTGGCGGTGGCCAGCGCGGTGAACACCGTGCCGGCCCGCACCAGTGACGATCGCCTCATTCGAACCTTCTTCCTTTCACGGACTGTCGAATCGATGTGAATGGCTACTACGGCGCCATCGCGTTTCCGTCATGGAACCCGGACGGGTCGTGCCGGCCGGCGACCATGTGCTCGAACATTCCCCAGCCCTCGGCACCGCCACACGTCGCGTGGGCGACGTGTTCGAGATTTCCGAACGGAATCCGAGGGGCGAGCGCGGGATCGGCGAGGTTGTAGCGCGTGGATGCACTCCAGCCGCGCCCACGCCATTGGCCATGGTTCCAGTCCGGGTCGCTGCCGTAGCCGGATCCGATCTGGAGCACCACGAAGCCGCGGAGTTCGATGTCGACCACGAGGGCCTCACCGGCGGGCGTGGTGAGATGGATTCGCACCGACTCCGGGATGCGCGTGCCGGTGCGGTAGGCGATCTCGAATCGCGGCCAGCCGAGCTGTTCGACGCGGCCGTCGGCGAAGATGCGTGTGGCATGGTTGAGCGATCGATGCCCGTCCGGGCCCTCCTGCGCGATGATCATCAACGCGAAGTCGTCGAAGCGCAGCGGCACATATGTCCACCAGAAGCCGCCCACAGGCTCATCGCCCATACGGCCGAGGGGTTCGCGCTCGCCGACAGCGCGGATACCCCACGAACGGTCGCGACTGCCCGTCCAGACGCCAGGCTCTACCGCGATGTCCGTACCGTCCACGGACAGGGTTCCCGACCAGCTGCCGACCTGAGCGAACCGAGTGGCGTCGAGTGAGGGACGCGGGCCGTCCATGAGGAGGTGGTGCTCCTCGAGAACGGCAGGGAAGGAGCCCTCCCACACCAGGTCTGCCGACAGATCGGGGTGATCGCAGATCACCCGGACAGTCTGCAGTGGCTTGATCACCTCGATGCGGTATCCGCCGACCGCGGGTTCGATCACGCGGGTGTCCAGCGCATCGGAGTACCGGACGGAGCGTTGCGCGTCGCCCCGGCGCACGCTGACGAATGCGTCGCGGACACCGAGGTTGGGGTACACGCCGAAGCCGCTGACGACAAAGATGTCGCCGGTGCGGTCGTGAGCGTTGAAGTAGTTGCGGTCGTAGAAGTTTCGGTCGCTGGTATCGACGCGTGCCATCGACAGGGGTGACTGGTGGATAGGGTATTCGTCGAGCGGATCGGGGTTCACTTTGTCTCCCAGTGGTAGTCGCCGTCGAGAAGGGTGCGGAGCATGTGGTGGTGCAGGATGTACTCGTCGGGGTTGTCCGGAGCCGGACTTCCGTCGAAGTGGATGGACCGGCGCTTTGATCGAGACATGATGATGCCGAAGCGGATTGCCGCGTAGACGAGGTAGAAGTCGAGGTCGTGTAGCTCCACCCCGGCAACCTCCTCGTACCGCGCGACAACGTCCGGGCGTCGGAGGATGCTGGGTAGCCCCGGTAGGCCGAACTGTTCCGCCATGTCCTGGAACATGCGGTGGAAGAAGATGAACCACGCGACATCGAGTTCGCGGGGTGCGACGGTTGCCATCTCCCAGTCGAGCACAGCGGCCGGCCTGAAGTCGTTGTACATGATGTTGCCGATGCGGGAATCGCCCCAGCACAGCACCGGTTCGGAAGGACGCTCGGGCCAGTGGTCCTCGAGCCAGTCGAAACCTCTCTCCAACAACGGGATGCGGAGTCCGTCCTCGATTCGCGTCCATTCGTAGTACGCGCGCTCCGTATCGACATGTCGGCGCAGGGCGTCGCCACGTCCCGCGCCGGCGAGTTCCGGCAGAAGCACGTGGGGGTCGGGAATCGCGTGGATCTGAGCCAACAGGTCGACCGAGGCGCGCTGGACGGCATCCAGCTGGTCAGACGTCGCTCCGTGCAGCCAGCTGCCGAAGACGTACGGGGGATTGTCGCCCGGAACCACGCCTTCGACCCGGTCCATGACGACGAACGGCCGCCCCAGGATCTCCGGCGATACTTCGACCCACCTGACCAGCGGCACGGGCACAGTGCTGTGGGTCGCGACGGTATGCATCACGGCGGCCTGAAGTTCGAGGTCGTACCCCGGGAAGAGCGGTAGATCGCTGTCACCGGGAGCGAGACGGGCCACGAGATCGGCCTGATGCTGTGCGCCGTCCTCGGTCCAGTCGACGGCGAACAGGATCGAAATGCTCGACATCCCGGATTCGGACGGCTTGCGCAGTTCGGAGATCACGGCCGTCGGGTCTGCGAGACGGGTACGGATCCACCCCTCGAGGCACTGGCGCAGATCGGACAGATCGGTTGTGACTGTCGTAATCTCGGTACTCACTTCCTGCGGTACTGCATCGTTCTGAGTCATCGTCCTCCCACCTGTTTCTCCCGTTCCGGGCTGGAAAGGGTTGTGTCGATCCGTCATTGCTTGATGTCGATCACTCGGGTCTGGAGGAAGTCCTCAATGCCCTGCATCCCACCTTCTCGACCGAATCCGCTGGACTTGACACCGCCGAACGGCAAGCCGACGTCGAGGGCGTTGTGTTGGTTCACCCATACGGTTCCTGCGTCGATGCGCAGGGCGACGTCGGTCGCGTTCTCGACATCGTTTCCCCATACCGAGGCACCGAGACCGAACTCCTGGTCGTCCAGGGTGGACAGGACGGCGTCGAGATCGTCGTAGGCGACGACTGGTAGTACCGGCCCGAACTGCTCGACAGCGACCAGCTCTGCTGAATCATCGATGTCACGCACAAGCGTCGGTGTGAGGAAGTGCCCGGGAAGATCGGTTCCGCGCTCGCCTCCCCGGACTACTGTCGCGCCCCCCGCGACCGCCTTCTCCAGGAGGTGCGAGACGATTTCCAGTTGCCGCATGTTGTGGAGTGGACCGACCCGTGTCGCCGGATCGAGTCCGTCGCCGACGGACAGATCGTCCATCCGGTCGGCGAAGGCGCGGCAGAATCTGTCGAGCAGGGAGGTCGGCGCGTACACCCGTTTCGGGGCGATGCAGATCTGCCCGGCATTGAGGAAGGCGCCTTGGGCCAGGGCGGTTGCGGCACGATCGATGTCGGCGTCAGCCAACAGGATCGCAGGGTCGTTGCCGCCGAGCTCGAGAGTCACCGGAGTGACGGTGTCAGCGGCCTGTCGCATGATCTGCTTGCCGACGGTGGTGGACCCCGTGAAGGACACCTTGCGAACCTTCGGGTGATTCATCAGGGCTCGACCGACGTCGGGGCCGCCGACCGCGGTACTGATCACGCCGGCGGGCAGTACTCCCGCGAGGACGTCGACGACCTTGCGAACCACGAGCGAGACTGATTCAGCTGGTTTGACTATCACCGTATTGCCGGCTGCCAGTGCGGCACTGATCTTGGCCGCCATGAGGAAGACGGGGAAGTTCCAGGGAACGATCGCTCCCACAACTCCGAGCGGACGACGTTCGATGAACGCGGTGCGCACGGGTGTGTGGGCGCCCAACAACTCGGGCTCCCACTGGGTGCGCGCTGCCTCTGCGAGGCTCTTGGCTGCGATCCACACCTCGCTCGCTGCCTCGGCCCGCGGCTTACCCTGTTCCGTCGTCAGTAGCGGGACGATGTCCTCGGCCTTGCGCATGAGCTCGTAGGAGCACGCGGCGAGTAGTCCTTTGCGCAGGTCGTGGTCTTGCCGCCACCCGTGGAAGGCATCGTGCGCGGACTCGATCATCGAATCGAGCTCCGCCGTGGTGGTGACGGCGATTCTTCCCACTTCAACGAGTGTCGCCGGGTTGTAGGAGATCAGTTCGGTTGTGTCCATCGAGGTTCCTATTCCTGACCGTCTGCACGACTGACGGCCGGCGCGACGAACGTGCGGAACACGAGCGATCCGTATCCGCCGTTGACCGGAAGATCGGCTCCACTGATCCAGGACGACTCGTCGGAGGCGAGGAAGAGGACGGCGTCGGCGATCTCCTCGGGCGTCGCATGACGGCCTGTCCAGGCCGCTGCGCCGTCGATGGCGGCCTCGCCCATGGTGGCGGTGAAGTCAGCGAGGAGCGGCGTTCCGACGGTGCCAGGCGAGACCGTGTTGGAGCGCAGCCCGATGTGCTTGCCGTCGACCGCGAGATTGCCCGAGTTGACGATCGCCGCCTCCTTCGACATCGAGTAGCAGATCGTGTCGATGTCCGACAGGTCGCTGACGGAGTCGAGGGCGTCGTCCCAGTCGTCGATTGCCAGGAAGTTGTCGGCGCGGGCAAAGTTCTGCTGCCACCGGAATCCTGCCTGGGACGCGGTGGTGACGACGACGGGCCGTCGGCCGAACTTGGGGAGAAGCAGGCGAGTGAGGTCGCGGGGAGCGAGGGCGTTGACGGCCAGAACCGTTCGCCACGGCTGGGTTGCTGCGACGCCTGCGTTGTTGATCAGCACGTCGATGGGACGGTCTATCGCGTCGGCGATGGCCCGGACGCCGTCAAACGTGGACAGGTCGCCGACAATGGTGAAGAAGGGACGCGGAGCAGATTCGCTGTCGGACCTGTCTACACCGATCACCAAGGCCCCCAGGTCGATCAGCTTCGCGGTGATTGCCGCACCGATACCCGAGGCGTGGCCTGTGACGACGACGGTCTTGCCTGTGAGGCTGTGCATGAGTGGTCTCCGGATCTGGCGTCGGTCAATGCGCGACGGGGCAGCGCCCGTAGTCGACTGGGAGTGCCTTGATGCTGTTGAGCCAGGCCGAGCGCATCCGGACGGGTGGCCCGAGGATTGTGATGTCGGGCAGGTGATCGGCGATGGCGTCGAACATCAATTCGATCTGGAGGCGCGCGAGGTTGGCGCCGAGGCAGTAGTGCACGCCGGTTCCGCCGAATGCCAGGTGCGGGTTGGGGGATCGGGTGATGTCGAACCGGTGCGGGTCGGTGAAGACGTTCTCGTCGTAGTTCGCCGATGCGTACAGCATCACGACGCGATCGCCCTTGCGGATCGTCTGGCCGCCGAGTTCGGTGTCGCAGAGCGCGGTCCGCTGGAATGACATGACCGGGCTTGCCCAGCGGATGATCTCGTCGACCGCCGTCGTGGGTCGTTCGCGCTTGTACAGGGCCCACTGGTCGGGGTTGTCGTGGAACGCGATCAGGCCGTGGGTGATGGAGTTCCGGGTGGTCTCGCTGCCCGCCACGACCAGCAGGATCACGAAGTACGCGAATTCCTCGGGGGTGAGTGCGCCGTCCTCCACCTGTGCCTGAACGAGTTTGGTGACGATGTCGTCGGCCGGACGTGCGCGACGTTCGGTGGCCATGGCGTACGCGTACGCCATGATCTCCCCGATCGCGACGAGCGGATCGTCGCCGGCGTCGAGTTCGTCGCCGCTGGTCATCCGGTTGGACCAGTCGAAGAGTTTGAGCCGATCCTCCTGCGGGACACCGAGAAGATCGGCGATCGCCTGCAGGGGCAGCTCGCACGCGGCCTGTTCGACGAAGTTTCCGTGGCCCAGGGAGGCCGCGGTCTGGGCGATTTCTCGGGCGCGCGCAGCCAGTGCCGAGCGCAGTCCGCCTATTGCTCGCGGGGTGAATCCGCGTGTGACGATGCGTCGAAGGACGGTGTGTTCGGGTTCGTCCTTGTTGAGCATGATCGCTCGTTGGACCTCGATCTGCTCGCGGGGTGCATCGTCCGCGTGGCGGACCATGGCGGTGTTCTGCCACGAGGAGAAGACATCGTTGCGACGGGAGACTTCCTGCACCAGTTCGTGCGTCGAGACGACCCAGAATCCGTCGTCGTCGTAGCCGGCGGCGCCCCGGCGCTGCGGGTTCCACCAGATCGGCGCCGAGCGCCGCAACTCCGCGAACAGATCGAGAGGGATCCCGTTCTCGAACATCGAAGCATCAGTGAAGTCGATTCCTTCAGGTAAAGCCATGGCGAATTCCTTCCGCGCTCCCAGCGAGGGCAGTCATGAGAGGGGCAATGTGCAGCTCGGGTCAAGGCCGCTACCAGGTCGTTGACCCGTCAGCCGGAACGGTTAACGGAGCCCGTTAACGGTGATGCGGAACACACTAGTCATGTTTGTTAGGCTGTCAAGCATGGAAGCGGAGATTCCCGCGAAAGAGAGATTGTTACGGGCGGGGGAGTACCTCTTCGCACGGGAGGGGATCGATCGAACCCGTCTCAGCGACATCAACAGGATCGCCGAGGTCCGAAACGACTCGGCGATCCACTACTACTTCGGCTCCCGCGAGGGTCTGCTCGAGGCGATCATCGTCAGTCACTTCGTCGACGTCAACAGTCGGATGGCAGAACTCGTCGACCGGCTCTGCACAGGCCGGGAACCGTCGCCGCAAGCTCTGCGCGACGCGATCGCCGCACAAGCGATTCCATTGGGGGAGAAGCTTCGCGACGAACGCGGACGCGATTTCATGCAGATCCTGGCGGAGGTTTACGACCGACGCGGTGGTATCACCGAAGGCCAGTATGCTTCGGCAAGCACAGAGGCCAGGAACCTCGTTCGGCAGTGTCTGACGGGGATGACCGACGCGCTCCGTGAGGAGCGGATGAGGTTGATGGCCAACTTCATCGTCTCGGCGCTGGCGGCCCGAGCCCGCGCATGCGACGACGAAGCCGAACTGCCGCTCGATCATGACGCTTTCGTCGCCAATCTGATCGAGATGACAACAGCAGCGGTGGCAGCTCGCCCGCCCAGTAGCGTGTCACCGCTACCGAATCACGCGCTCGACGTCGAATGACCTCTGATGCGTGACGCGAGGTCGGCACCCGTCGGTAGAGCCTGACTTCACTTGCACAGCAACGGACAACAGGCGTTGGAACCGTCGTGGACAACGGGTTACAGAGACATCGCACCGGGCAAGTCGCGGCAAGGGTCACGGCCTGCGCCGACGCGCCTCCGGGGCCGATCGAATTCAGAGCAGCCCAAGGTGCCGCCCGAGGTAGGTGAGGGTCGGGTCGAGTGCAGCGTCGGAATATGCCACAGCGTGTTTCGATCCGGGTATCACCCGGGTGTCAGCCTGGACGCCTACCGACCGCAGCTTTTCGGCGAAGGAGGTCATTTGCTCGACCGGGATCACCTCAGTTGCCGAATTGAACAGGAGGGCAGGCGGACTCCCGGCCGACACGTGCCGGATCGGGGATGCCTCCGCAGCTTGATCGGCGCACGAACCCGCACTGCCGCTCGAACCCACGCCGCTGCTCGAACCCGCAGCGACGGCGGAAATGGGATCGCAGCCGAGATAGACGCCGGCTGCGGCTATTGCGATCGCAGAATTCGCAGGCGTGCTGAAATTGCTCAAATCGTATGGACCTGACCACCCGACAACTGCCTCGAGCGGCACATGGTCCACGGTCACGGATTGCATGAGTAGATGGGCGCCGGCAGATGTCCCGAGGCCGCCGATTCGATCGGCGTCAATGCCGAAGTTATCGGCGTGTGAGTGGACATAGTCGACGGCAGCAGTTACCTGCTGGTACTGCCGTGGGCTCCGCGGAACGTCCACTGCGTAGTCGATGTTGAATACGACGAAACCCCTCAAGGCGGCCTCGCGAGCTTCGCTGTCGAGTAGCGCTCGCGACCCTCCCATCCACGCACCGCCGTGCACCATGACAATTGCCGGTGCTCTTGTGGGTGTGGACGGCCCCACCCCAGCCGGGAAGTAGACCGTCATAGCTTCCCGGCCTTGACTGGTCGGATAGTCCGTATCCACCGTCGTGACCGGTAGCAGCTGCGAATCCGATGGCATGACAGCGCCTTCGGTTCCCGCGATGGCAGTTCCCGTGGAGAGGGCTACCGCTGACGCCAGGAGGACGCTGGTCCCCGCGAGATTGCCGAGCCTCCAGGGGATTCCTCCCATGACGGCACGTCGCAGCTTCATGCAGCACCTCCCACATGGCGGTGGTCGATCCACCGAGCCGAGTTATCGAACAGAATGTAAGGGAAATGGGGGAGATTGTCGACCATGAGGGGCCGATTCGCGCAGTGGAACGTAGGCTGCCACTCGTGAACCCGGTGGGGAATAACATCACGCACTGCTGCTGCGTCCCCGCTGGCGGAGGCAAAAGGGCGGTGCGCCAGCTAGTTTCGACTGCCGAGGCACCGGTCGGTCGGCTGCCCCGCCGGCCGACCGGTGGCCCGTGTCCTGCAGTCAGTCGATGCGGGTGGCGTGGACTTGCCAGAAGGGAAGGTGGGCTATGCCGTCGGTCAGGAGGGGCTCGATGATTCGAAGCCGCTCGAGCAGTGGTTCGAAGTTCTCGGAGATGTCGGGGTTGGCGGCAGCCATGGCCTGGATGGCATCGACGCTGATATTGGATTGATAGGTGGTCGGTCCCAGGTAGGTGAGGTCCCAGCCGCCGGCAGGAAGGATCTCCCGGAAATTGTCCTCGGGTATCGCGAGCGGGAAGCTCAGACCGTTGACGTTGTGCGTGCTGAACTCGAACATGAACAGCCGCGCCCCGGGCTTGGTGGCCCGGTGCAGGGCCCGCAGATAGGACTTCTGCAACTCCGTGTCGGTGCTGAAGGTGTGGTAGAAGGCGCTGTCGACGACGGTGTCGAACCGATTCTCGAGTCCTTCGAGCACCGTCGCGTCGGCGACCTGGAAGTCCACCGATACCCCGGCGGCCTCCGCGTTCTGTCGGGCGCGCTGGATGGCGGTGGGCGACGCGTCGATACCGGTGGCGGAGTAGCCCTTCGACGCATAGTGAATGGCGTGATGCCCGGGACCCGTCCCGGGGTCGAGGACGTCGCCCTTGACCGCACCGAGCGCGACGAGCTGTCGAATCACCGGCTGCGGCCCACCGATATCCCAGGGTGTGGCCGTCGGCAATCCGTGCGCTGTCTGTTCATCGCGGTACATCTCTTCGAAACGTGATGGATCGACTGGCACGTTCATACTCTCGACGGTAATCCTCGATCCCCGGCTGCGGTATGCCCGGCGGAGGGTTGCCGCAAGAGCCGCAGCTGTCGTGTACGTCACGTTTGTCATTGGTTACGATCCGTCAATGGCCAAGCTGAAAGTGTCCGTCGACGTGCCGATGAGCCCCGACGACGCGTGGAACCGCGCGTCCGATCTGACGGGCTTCGACCAGTGGCTCAGCATCCACGAAGCGTGGCGTGGTGAGTTGCCCGCCGAGCTGAGCGCGGGCACCACGGTCAGCTCGGTGGTCACCGTCAAGGGTCTGCGCAACCGGGTGACCTGGACTCTGAAGCAGTACAACCCGCCGCGCAGTCTGGTGCTGAAGGGCGACGGCAAGGGCGGCGTCAAGCTCGGACTGGTCCTCAGCGTCGATCCCGCGGCCGACGGCGCGAGGGTCACCCTCGACATCGACCTCGGCGGCGCACCCCTTTTCGGCCCGATCGGGTCGGGCGTCGCCAGGGCGCTGCGCGGCGACATCGAAAGCTCCCTTCAGAAGTTCGTCACCTTATACGCCTGATTCGGGCGGAACCCGTCCGACCATCACCCCGCACCAGCGCTCCCTGCGCCTTCCCTGGAGGTCCACGCCATGGCCGGTCGCCACAGCGCACCGCGCGCGAAAACCGTCTCTCCTGTCGTCAAATACGGGGCGATCGGCCTAGCTGCCGTGGTGGTCGTGGGTGTGGGCGGGTACTTCGTCGTCGACAGCCTCACCGGTGGCGGCTGCGATGCGACCACCGAGTACACCGTGGCGGTCGACCCGTCGATCGCCCCGGTGCTCACCGAGGTCACCAGTGCGATGTCGACCGACGACCTGGGCTGCCGGAGTTTCACGATCCAGGCGGCGTCGGGCGTCGATCCATTGGGGGCACCGGGGGAGCAGGGCGGCCCGGATCTGTGGATCCCGGACGCGTCGCAGTGGATCGCCAAGGCCAGCAGCGGATCGGGCACCCTGTTCGATGTGGCCGCGCCGTCGGCCGCCTCCACGCCGATCGTGATCGCGGCGCGCGAGGGCGACATGCCGTACTTTGCGACATGGCTCAGCGCGCTGCAGTTGCACGGACTGCGGATCGGCGATCCGCTCACCAGCAGTGTCTCGGCCGCGCCGATCGTCGGCGCACTCGCCGAGGCAGACGCGGGCACCGTGCCCACCGACGCGGTCCCGGGCGCGCTCGTTCCGCTCGCCCAGGCGCAGGCCGCCAATCTGCACCAGGCCGACGTGCTCGCCCGACTCGACGCGGTGACCGCGGAAGGCGGCATCGCGATCGCGACCGAGGCTCAGGTGGCGGCGCGCAACCAGAGTGACCAGGCGAAGCTGGCGGTCACTGTCCCGAACACCGGTGCGGTGTTCCTCGACTACCCGGTGGTGGTGACCGCGGCGGGCTCCGAGCACGCTCCGGCGAAGGACGCCGGCGTCGCATTGGCAGAAGCGATGGGGACCGATGCCGGGCGTGCCGCGCTGTCGCGCAGTGGGTTCCGCGGTCCGGATCGTGGTTCCCTCGATGCCGGCCGCGGGGTCGGGGACGTCACGACCCTCACCCCGGCCGATCCCGCCGCGACGGCGCAGGTGCTCAAACGCTATGCCGTGCTGGCGCTGCCGTCCCGTGCGCTGGTGGTGGAGGACGTCTCGGGGTCGATGGCGGAGAAGGCCGGATCGGAATACCGGATTGCGTTGACGGTCCAGGCCAGCGAGACCGGCGCGAAGCTGTTCCCGGACAACGCGCAGCTCGGGTTGTGGGCGTTCTCGATCGGGCTGGGCGGCAACGGCAAGGACTACAAGGAACTCACGCCGATCCGGCCCATGGGTCAGGTGGTCGACGGTGTCAGTCACCGGCAACGACTGACGGAAGCGGTGCGCACCCTGCCGACCCTCGTCAAGGGCGGAACCGGACTGTACGACACCACGCTCGCCGCGTTCCGTAAGGTCAAGGAGGGCTACGACCCGGCTGCCATCAACAGCGTCATCCTGCTGACCGACGGTGCCAACGAGGATCCGTCGAGCATCTCGCTCGACGAACTGCTCGCGACGCTGAAGAAGGAGCAGGACCCCGCGCGCCCGGTCATCATCGTCACGATCGGCGTCACCGATGACGCCGATGCTGCTGTTCTGCAGAAGATCTCGGCCGCCACCGGCGGTACCAGCCACGTCGCCCGCACGCCCGCCGAGATCCCCGGAGTGTTCGTCGACGCGATGCGCAGCCGCGCCGCGAGCTGATCGGTCCGACGCAAACGGGGTGGGTGGCCGACCGGCCGCCCACCCCGTTTCGTGTCTCGTCAGAGCAGGGGCGCGCCGGTTGCGGCCCGCACCTGCTCCTCGGTCACTCCCGGAGCGCATTCCCGAAGCGCGAGACCGGCATCCGTCACGTCGATCACCGCGAGGTCGGTGATGATGCGGTGGACCACGCCGCGCCCGGTCAGCGGGAGCGTGCACTGCTCGACGACCTTGGAGGCACCGGACTTGTCTGTGTGTTCCATGAGCACGATGACGCGCCGCGCACCGTGAACCAGGTCCATCGCGCCGCCCATGCCCTTGACCATCTTGCCGGGCACCATCCAGTTCGCCAGGTCGCCGGTGGCGGAGACCTGCATGCCGCCGAGCACCGCGGTGTCGATGTGGCCGCCGCGGATCATGCCGAAGCTGGTGGCGGAGTCGAAGAACGATGCCCCGGCGTTGACCGTCACGGTCTCCTTGCCGGCATTGATCAGATCCGGGTCCACTTCGGCTTCGGTCGGGTACGGGCCCGTGCCGAGGATGCCGTTCTCGCTGTGCAGCGTGACCTCGACGCCTTCGGGCAGATGGTTCGGAATCATTGTGGGCAGCCCGATTCCGAGGTTGACGTACTCACCGGACCGGAGTTCCTGCGCTGCCCGTGCCGCCATCTGCTCGCGCGTCCAGCCGACGGTCTCGACCACCGCGGTCATCGTGTGCCCTCCTTCGCGGCCGAAACGGTCCGCTTCTCGATCTTCTTGTCCTGCTGTCCGATGTGCACGATCCGGTCGACGAAGATGCCCGGCAGATGGACCTGCTCCGGGTCGAGCTCGCCGGCCTCGACGATCACCTCGACCTGGGCCACGCACACCCGGCCGGCCATCGCGGCGAGCGGGTTGAAGTTCATTGCGGCCTTGTTGAACACGAGGTTGCCTTCGGTGTCGGCGACCATGGCGTGCACCAACGAGAAGTCGGCCCTGATCGCCTCCTCCAGGACGAAGTCGCGTCCACCGAACTCCCGGACTTCCTTCGGCGGGGACGCGAGCGCAACCGAACCGTCGGCGGCGTAGCGCCACGGCAGCCCGCCCTCGGAGATGGGGGTGCCGACTCCGGACGGGGTGAAGAATGCCGGGATGCCGGCCCCACCCGCGCGCATCTTCTCCGCGAGCGTGCCCTGCGGAGTCAACTCCACCTCGAGTTCACCCGACAGGTACTGACGTGCGAACTCCTTGTTCTCCCCGACATACGACGCCGTCACCCGGCGAATGCGCCTGTCCTCGAGCAGGATTCCCAGGCCGTGGCCGTCGGTGCCGCAGTTGTTCGAGAAGACCTCGAAGTCCGTTGCCGTGCCGGCAGCGAGGGCGGCGATCAGAACGTCCGGAATACCGCACAGTCCGAACCCGCCGACGGCCAGGGACGCCCCGGAGGGGATGTCGGCGACAGCGTCGGCCGCCGATGCGTAGATCTTGCTCATGAGTACCTTTCCGTCTCCGACTGTCTCGGTGGCGCTGGGTCAGGCGGACGCGGTGCTCTGCGATGCGAGCTTGCGCAGTCCGGCCGGGTAGACGCGCCTGCCGACGAGCAGTGCGACGATGGCAGCGATGTAGAAGAGCGGCGCGAGCTGGAGGGACTCGAGCAGTCCCAGTCGATCGGCGAGGATGCCGATGACGAAGGGGCCCAACGCCAATCCGAGAACATTGTTGGCGACGGTGAGTGTACCCAGTGCCGACGAGCGGACCGACTCGTGGGTGAGGCCGGCGACCATGGCTGCCGTCGGGCCCGAGCAGCCGCCGGAGAAGAAAGCGCCGATTCCGATCAGGATCAGCTGGGGCGCACCGGTGCCCATCCGGAATCCGATGCTGAGCGCCACGAGCGAGATCGCGCAGAACACGACGCCGGTCATCCACTTGCGCGCCGGATCGTTGCGGCTCACACGGTCGGTGACAATGCCGCACACGACCATTCCGGTGCCGACCATCAGGACGATGAGCGCGGCGGCCCCGGCCGCCTTGTCGGTGGCCATGTCGTAGTACCGGTTGAAGAAGCTGGGCGTCCACGACAGCAGGACGGCCGCGGTGAACATCTGGAATCCGCCGGCGAGGTAGGCGCACCACACGGCGGGATTGGTGAACAGGGTCGACACGCGGACGCGGATCACCGGGGCGGATGCGGTAGGGCCGTCGGACGGGGCGACGGGTTCGTCGTGCACGGCGTACTTTGCGAGCCGGGACTCGGTGACCACGGCGCGGAACAGTGCGGCGAGAATAAGTCCGAGCACAGCCATCGCAGTGAACGACCACCGCCAGCCGAGATTCACGGCGATGACGCCGCCGAGTGAGACACCGACCACGGAGCCGAAGGAACCGCCGGCCATGAAGGCGCCGCTCAACGACGAGTGCAGACGCGGCGCGAACACGCTCAGGACCACCGCGATGCCGACGCTGCCGTATGCGGCCTCACCGACTCCCACGAAGAACCGGGCGGCCAACATCTGCTCGTAGTTGGACGCGATCGCGCAGCCCAGTGTCGCGATGCTCCACACGACAGCCATGATGACCAGGCTTCGGACTCGGCCCCAGCGGTCGGCGAGCAGCGACAGCGGGAACGTCAGCAGTCCGACCATCAGGGCGACCACGCTGGTGAGTGAGGCGAGCCTGGAATCGGACAGCGCCCAGTCGGCCTTCAGCATCGGGAAGACGGCGCTGAGAACCTGCCGGGACATGTAGTCCGACAGCAGCAGCGCGAAGGCCAGAGCGGCCACGACCCACGGGTAGATCCGGGATCGAGGACGACGGGCAGCCGAGACGACGTCCTGCTCTGTGGGGATGGGTGCGGGGGCTGCGACCAGCTGTTCGGTCGGTGTGGGGGACAGTCCCATGGTGGCTCCTGGAGGCGGATGGGCTGGTGGGGAGAGCACGGCGATCGAGGGGGCGTCGACCGATGTCGCGACGGGAGGTCTGCCTGCGGGCTCCGAAGGCGGTGAGCTCGCAAGAAAACGTGGCGCACATCACGTTATATGGACGCCGTTCACGATAGTTACCTCTCCGGGACGTCATTCTGTGCATCTTGGGACACCTCTGTCCCGTAGGCACCGCCGGTTGCCGTGAGAACGCCCGCCGCTGCCTGCTTGCGCCACTCTCGCGGACTGGCCCCGAACTGCTGGTTGAACCAGCGGGAGAAGCTGCTCGGTGTGGAGAAGGCCAGCATCTCGGAGATCTCCGTGAACGAGTAGCGGCTCCCGCTGACCATCCGGTTGGCGAGTTCGGCCCGCGTGGTGTCGAGGACGGAGGTGAACGTCTGGCCGGATTTCGCCAGGTGGCGGTGGACCGTGCGGCGGTCGACGCCGAGGCTGCGGGCCACCTGGTCGATGGAACACCGACCGGTCGGCAGCAGGAGTTCGACGAGTTCGCGGACGCGCCCCTCGAGGGTGGGCTCCTCGGGTGTCGAGATCGTGTCGAGGAACTGCTTCGCGTACGACCGCAGCCCTGGATCCGACAGACGGTTCGGTTCGTTGAGGTCGTTCGTGTAGGTGACGATCCCGCTGAAGTCGTTGTCGAAGGTGAGGGGAGCGTCGAACATTCGGCGATGGCTGGAGTCGTCGGCGGGTCGTCCGTGCTCGAAGCAGACGGACACGGGGTGCCACCGATCGCCGAGCAGGTTGCGGAGAAGCTGGTAGACCACCGTCACGGCGAGCTCGATCGACTGACGAACCGGCATCGGTTCGCCGGGTTCGAAGCTGACTCGGATCGCGGACAATCCGTCCCGTTCGGTCATGCGGATGTGCAGGGCCTCGTTGTACATGTGCTGGTACCGGATCAGCATCTGGAAAGCGCTGCGGGCGTTGGGTTCCTCGCGGATGCTCACGCTGAGCGGGCCGAGCGTGGACAGTCGTCGGTGTTCGGCGAGCTTGAGTGCGAAGTCGGGTCGACCGGACACGGCCGCCGACAGTTCGAGCAGGCGCGCCACGGAGGCGGCGGGGACCCATCGGTCCTGGAGGTCCAGGCTCGCGGGATCGAGCCCGACGGCCCTCAGTAGCTGTACCGGATCGATGTCCAACATGCGGCTGACCTCGATGAATCCGGTCAGTGCCGCGTATCGCGCGAGGGGCTTGGCCACTCGTAATCACCCTCTCTGGGCTGGTCCCGCTGTCCCGTCAGGGTAAGTGTGTGCTCGGGCACATCGAACCACAGGTGTGGGGCATGGCATAACCCCCCAGGTGGGAACCCCTGTCCCGAAATGGAAAGAAATATGTCCCGTCAAGGTATGTGTGATGCGCCACAGCTCGATAGTGTCGTGTCAGCTGAGTCACACGGGAAGGTTCCCCGAGATTCATGTGCCGTTCTTCCCCGTTGCGAGTGCGCAACGCTGGCCTCGGTGAGGTTCGGTTTCGAAAGAGGTTGTTACGCAGAGTCCTTCGGGGTTCGCGGATATGGGTCGTCCTGCCCGGGGTCGATCCATGATGAAGGAGAGATCTATGGCAAAGGCGATTCGCTTCTACGAGACCGGCGGCCCGGAGGTCATGAAGTGGGAGTCCGTGGAGGTCGGTGAGCCCGGCCCGGGTGAGGTGCGAATCCGGCACGAGGCCGTGGGACTGAACTTCGCAGACACCTACTACCGAACCGGTCTGTATCCGGCCCCGTTGCCTGCGGGTATGGGCGTCGAGGCGGCCGGCGTCATCGAGGCGGTGGGTGCCGGAGTCGAGGGCTTCGCGGAGGGTGATCGGGTCACCTACACGGGCAGCCCCCTCGGCGCGTACAGCACCGAGCGTGTCATGCCTGCTGAGCACCTCATCGCCCTTCCGGACGGCATCGCGTTCGAGACCGCCGCGGCGATGACGATGCGTGGGCTCACCACGTCCTACCTGCTGCGCCGCATCTACCCGTCGTTGAAGGCGGGCGATACCGTGCTGCTGCACGCCGCCGCCGGCGGTGTCGGCCTGATCTTCTGTCAGTGGGCAAAGCTGCTGGGCGTCAACGTCATCGGAACCGTGTCGAGCGACGAGAAGGCCGAGGTCGCCCGCGCTCACGGATGCGCCGAGGTGATCGTGTACAAGCGCGAGAACGTGGCCGAGCGCGTGCGCGAGCTCACCGACGGCGCCGGTGTCCCGGTGGTCTACGACAGCATCGGCGCATCGACCTTCCAGTCGTCGATCGACTCGTTGGCGCGCCGTGGCCTGCTCGTGGCGTTCGGGACGGCGTCCGGCCCGATCCCGCCGATCAACGCGATGGAGCTCGCGGTCAAGGGATCGCTCTTCGTGACCCGCCCCGCGCTTGCCGACTACATCGCCGATCCGGCCGAGAAGGCCGAGCTCGCCGGTGAGCTGTTCGGGCACGTGGCCGCCGGCCGCATCAAGATCGAGATCAACCAGCACTACGCGCTCGAAGAGGCCGTGAAGGCACACAGCGACCTGGAGTCGGGCATCAGCATCGGTTCCTCGGTGTTCTCGTTCTGACCTGAATCATCCATTTGCGCAACGCCGTTCGAGATGTCGACACAGCATGTGACGGCGCTACGACGCACCACTTCCAGCTTGTACAGGAGAGTGTCATGACAACTGTCGAATTTGCACCCGGCCGGGCGACCGTCACGCCCATGGATGCCCGTCCCCTGACGTGCAGCATCGGTGCCGAACTCCACGGTGTCGACCTCGCCGACGTGTCCCGCGACGACGACCTCTTCACCGAACTGAAGTCGCTGCTGCTGAAGCACAAGGTGCTCTTCTTCCGCGACCAGGACATGAGCCGGGCCGAGCACGTCGCGCTGGCGGAGCGTTTCGGCTTGCTCGAGGACCATCCGGTGGTCGGCAGCGACCCCGAGCACCCGGGTCTCGTCCGGATCTACAAGGATCTCGACAGCCCGCGTGAGGCGTTCGAGAACGCCTACCACTGCGACGCGACGTGGCGCGTGAACCCCCCGATGGGGTGCGTGCTCCGGTGCGTCGAGGGTCCCGCCGTCGGCGGCGACACGATCTGGGTGAACATGGCGCTGGCGTACGAGCGGCTGCCCGAGCGGGTCAAGGAGCAGATCGAGGGGCTGCGCGCGCGGCACAGCATCGAGGCCTCGTTCGGGGCGCGGCTGCCGATCGAGAAGCGCCTCGAACTCAAGGAACGGTTCCCGGACGCGGAGCATCCGGTGGTGCGTACCCACCCCGAGACGGGCGAGAAGATCCTGTTCGTCAACAGCTTCACCACGCACCTCACGAACTACCACACCGAGGCGAACGTCCGGTGCGGGATCGACTACGCGCCGGGCGCCGGTGAGCTGCTGCGGTACCTGCAGACCCAGGCGACGATCCCGGAATACCAGGTGCGTTGGCGTTGGACCAAGAACAGCGTCGCGATCTGGGACAACCGGTCGACCCAGCACTACGCGGTCCAGGACTACTGGCCCGCGGTTCGAAAGATGGAGCGCGCCGGCATCATCGGCGACCGCCCCTTCTGAGTTTCCGCTCTCTTCCACATTTCTCACCTCTATTCAGAAACGGAGCTACACAATGCATTTCCACGACGATGCACTCTTCCCCGAGAACCAGGACAAGCTGGTCATCACCGTCGCGCCGTACGGCCCGGAGTGGGCGGTGGAGGACTTCCCCGAGGATCTGCCGCTGACGATGGACGAGCACGTCCAGCAGGCGGTGGACTGCTTCGAGGCGGGCGCGACCGTGCTGCACATCCACGTGCGCGAGGAGGACGGCAAGGGCTCCAAGCGCCTGTCGAAGTTCAACGAGCTCCTCGGCCGCCTGCGTGAGGCGGTGCCGGAGATGATCCTGCAGGTCGGTGGCTCGATCTCGTTCGCGCCGGAGGGTGATGGGGCGGACGCGAAGTGGCTGCCGGACAACGTCCGGCACATGCTCGCGGAGCTGGATCCGAAGCCGGACCAGGTGACGATCGCGATCAACACCAGCCAGATGAACATCATGGAGTTGATGACGCCGGGCGACATCAAGGGCACCTCGCTGGAGAACGCCGAGCTCGCCCACACCTACCGCGAGATGACCGTCCCGGCCGGCCCGGAGTGGGTCGAGGAGCACCTGCGCCGTCTGCAGGCCGCCGGGATCCAGCCGCACTTCCAGCTGTCGAGCATTCCGCAGCTCGAGACGGTGGAGCGGCTGATCCGTCGCGGCGTGTACACCGGTCCGTTGAACCTGACGTGGGTGGCGATCGGTGGCGGCTTCGACGGCCCGAACCCGTACAACATGATGCAGTTCATCAACCGGGTCCCGGACGGCGCCTGCCTGACCCTCGAGACTCTCATGCGGTCGGTGCTGCCGGTCAACACGATGGCGATCGCGATGGGCCTGCACCCGCGCTGCGGCAACGAGGACAACCTGTGGGCGCCGAGCGGCGAGGTCAAGATCACCTCCGCCGAGCAGGTGCGTCAGCTCGTGCGTGTCGCCAAGGAACTCGGCCGTGAGGTCGCCACGGCGAAGGAAGCCCGCGACATCTACAAGATCGGCACCACCTACAAGGACGCCGACGAGACCCTCGCCAAGCTCGGCTACGCGCCGAACCGCCGCCCCGGCCAGGTCGGTTTCACCCAGCACGCCTGACCCATCCGCGTCAGCACCGTCACGGCGGGGCGGGGACATCGACACCCCTGGTGTTCCCGCCCCGCCCATCTCTCTACCTTTGTGAAGGAAATGCCATGAGCAGCAGCGCATCCCCGACCGTCGTGATCGTTCCCGGCCTGCGGGACCACGTCGAGGACCACTGGCAGACGCTGTTGGCGGCGGGCCTGGACAAGGTCCGGATCGTCCCGCCGCTCGAGCACGACAAGCTCAGCCTCGACGCCCGCGTGGCCGCGCTCGACGCCGTCCTGGCCGACATCGACGGGCCCGTCGTGCTGGTCGCGCACAGCGCCGGCGTGATGATCACCGTGCACTGGGCTGCGCGGCACGACCGTCCGGTGGCGGGCGCGATCCTGGCCACCCCGTCGGACCTCTCCACCCCGCTGCCGGCCGGTTACCCGACGCTGGCGGACCTCGACGCGAACGGCTGGAACCCGATCCCGCGCACCGCGCTGCCGTTCCCGAGCATCGTCGCGGCCAGCACCAACGACCCGCTCGCCGAGTTCGCGGCCGTCGTCGATCTCGCGCACGCGTGGGGCAGCCGGCTGGTCGACCTGGGCGAGGTTGGTCACCTCAACCCCGCGTCGGGATACGGCGAATGGCCCCGCGCCACCGAACTTCTCGACGAACTGTTCGCCACGATCGGCGTTCCGACCGCGCCGAGCCACTGACACCTCCACGACTGCTGCCCCGAGAGAGAACGCCCCGATGCTCAATCTGTCCATGTTCCTGGAAGACTCGGCCCGCAAGTACCCGAGCCGCGACGCGCTGGTGCTGGGGGACGAGCGGTTCACCTATGCCGAGACCGACGGCTTCGCGAACCGGATCGCCAATCTCCTCGTCGCGTCCGGCATCGAGCCCGGTGACCGGGTAGCGCTCTCGTGCCCCAACCTGCCGTGGTTCCCGATCGTCTACTACGGGATCCTCAAGGCCGGCGCGGTGGTCGTTCCGCTGAACGTCCTGCTGAAGGGGCGGGAGATCGCCTACCACCTGCAGGATTGCGGAGCGAAGGCGTACCTCTGCTTCGAGGGCGGACCGGATCTGCCGATCGGGGAGTACGGGCGCGAGGGCTTCCGCGAGGTGCCGTCGTGTCACTCGATGTTCGTGATCGGTGCGGAGGAGGCGCGCGATGCGGACGGGATCACGGGGCTCTCGACGGTGCTGTCCGACCAGCCGGCGGCCTTCGAGACCGTGGTGCGCGAGGCAACCGACACCGCCGTCATCCTCTACACGAGTGGAACCACCGGTCAGCCGAAGGGCGCCGAGCTGAGCCAGTCGAACATGGTGATGAACGCGCTCGCCGCCAATCGACTGTTCGACAGCACCCCGAGCCGACCGGACACCCATCTGCTGACGCTGCCGCTGTTCCACTCGTTCGGGCAGACGATCAACATGAACGCCGGGTTCTCGATGGGCGCGACGCTGGTGCTGCTCCCGCGTTTCGAGGCCGGTGCCGCGCTGGAAATCATGGAGCGCGAATCGATCACGATGTTCGCGGGCGTGCCGACGATGTACTGGGGTCTGCTCGGCGCGGTGGACGACTCCGTCGACGTCGGCCGGATCGCGGCCAACCTCCGCAAAGCCATCTCCGGGGGAGCGGCACTGCCGGTGGAGATCCTCGAACGCTTCGCCAGGCGGTTCGGGGTCCAAATCCTGGAGGGCTACGGGCTGTCGGAGACGTCGCCGGTCGCCCTGTTCAGCGATCCGGAACAGGACCCGCGCGCCGGTTCGATCGGTGTGCCGCTGTGGGGTGTCGAGGTCCGTCTCGTCGACCGCGACTGGAACAGCGTCGAAGGCGCGGATGCCGTCGGCGAGATCGCGATCCGCGGCCACAACGTGATGAAGGGCTACTACGGCCGTCCCGATGCGACCGCAGAGGTGATGCAGAACGGATGGTTCCGCACCGGCGACCTCGCACGCCGGGACGCCGACGGCTTCTACTACATCGTCGACCGGGCGAAGGACATGATCGTGCGCGGCGGATTCAATGTCTATCCGCGCGAGATCGAGGAGGTCCTCATGACGCACGAGGCGGTTTCGCTGGCCGCGGTGATCGGCGTTCCGCACGAGAGCCACGGCGAGGAGGTGCGGGCGTACATCATCCCCGAGCCGGGCGCCGAGATCTCCGGCGACGAGTTGGTCGCGTGGGCCAAGGAGCAGATGGCGGGCTACAAGTACCCGCGCGAGGTCCGGATCGTCGAGAAGCTGCCGATGACCGCGACCGGGAAGATCCTCAAGCGCGAACTCGCCTGAGACGCAACTACGTCCGGGCGTGCATCGGTACGACGACGTCGGCGGTGGGGCTGGGAATCGGGGACTCGGCCCGCCGCCGGCGTCGTAGCGCCTTCTCGGCTTCGACGACGACCGGGACGATCAGCGACCACCCGATGCACGCCAGCCACTGACCGCCGGTCAGCGACGTGGTCATGAGTAGTTCCTGGAGGAACCCGATCTCGACCGCGAACACCGTGATGACGACGGCGATCGACAGGATCCGCACCGCGCCGACGATCGGCGGTGCCAGACCGGAATCCGGATCGCGCCGCATCACCAGACCGCCGAGGATCGAACCGAACGACAGCACCACGAACGTCATCGTCATGGGCACGTTCGGTTCGGTGGGGCTCATGTCGCCGGGGGCCGTGAGCATCGCCGCCAGGGCGACCACGAACTGGAGCACACCGTAGGCCAGCCATTGGCCGATCGACCGGGGATTGGCGATCGGCCGGCGCGGGTCACGCGGGGGCTTCTCCATGAGGTTCGGCGGCGCCGGGTCGGCCATGATGACGGCGACCGGGAACAGCGTGATGAAGAAGTGCTGGAACAGCACCATCAACGGTGTGAGCGCCACCCCCTCGTTGATGTTGAACACGCTCGCCGCGAGGAACAGCAGCACCAGTGAGAACAGCTTGGCCATCTGGTACCGGATGTACGAGACGATCTTGTCGTAGATGCTGCGGCCCAACCGGATTGCGGTGATCAGCGTGCCGAAGTTGTCGTCGGTGAGGATCATCCGGCCGGCCTGCTTGGTGACCTCGCTGCCGGATCCCATGGCGACACCGATGTCGGCCTTCTTCAGCGCCGCGGCGTCGTTGACGGCGTCACCGGTCATCGCCACGACCGCACCGCTGCGCTGCATGACGTCGGCCAGGCGGAGCTTGTCCTGCGGGGTGACGCGGCCGAACACGTGGAGGTTCGGCAGCGCTGCGGTCAGTTCGGCGTCGGTCATCGCCTGGAGTTCGGCGCTGCCGATCGCGCCCGGCCCGAGTCCGAGTTCGGCGCCGATCGCCGACGCCGTGATCGCGTGGTCGCCGGTGATCATCCGGACGTCGATGCCTGCATGCAGGGCGGTGCGCACGGCGCCGACCGCCTCGGGCCGGAGCGGGTCGATGATGCCGACCATCCCGACGAACGTGAGGTCCTCGACGAACGACATCGGGTCGCGCCCCACCGCCTCCTCCCGGCCGTCGAGCCGGCGCGCGGCGAAGGCCAGTACCCGGAGCCCCTTCTCGGACATGGTGCGGTACGCCGACACCAGATCGTCGCGGACCTCCTCGATCGGCACCGCGGTGCCATCCGGGCGGAAGACGGTCGCGGATCGATCGAGGACGACGTCGGGCGCGCCCTTGACCACCTCCAGGAACGAGGTGGTTCCGTCGATCGGGAGATGGTGGAACGTCGCCATGAACTTGTACGCGGAGTCGAACGGCACCTCGGCGACGCGGGGGTAGGTCCGTCGGGTGAGCGGTGCGTCGACGCCGATCTTCGCCGCCAGCACCACGAGCGCCGCCTCGGTGGGGTCGCCGACGATCTCCCCGTTGTCGGCGACGACGGCGTCGCTGTCGAGGCAGAGTCCGTACGCGAGCAGGGTGAAGTCCGGAACCGGTTCGCCCGCAACGTGCGTGATCGCACCGGACTTGTCGTAGCCCACGCCGTCGACGGTGTACCACCGGCCTCGGAAGTACAGCGACCGGACCGTCATCTGATTCATCGTCAGGGTGCCGGTCTTGTCGGAGTTGATCGCACTGGTGGCGCCGAGCGTCTCGACGTCGGTGAGGTTCTTGACGACGGCCTTGGCGTCGGCCAGTTGCCGCGCGCCGTAGGCCAGCATCGCCTGGACGAACGTCGGGAGGCCGGTCGGGATCGCGGACACCCCCATCGAGATGCCCAGCAGCAGCAGCGTCGTGAGGTCCTGTCCACGGATCACGCCGATGACGACGATGATCGCCACCGCCGTCCACGCGATCACACCGAGCACCTTGGTGAGCGAGTCCAGTTCACGTTGGAGCGGAGATCTGGTGGGCGCGACGGCCGACAGCATCGACGCGATCTGCCCCACCTGGGTCTGCATGCCCGTCTCGGTGACCACGACGGTGGCGGTGCCCCGGGTGACCGAGGTGTTCTGGAAGACCATGTTGCGGCGGTCGCCGAGCGGAACGTCGGCGGTGTCCAAGGTTCGGGCGTCCTTCGCGACGGGGGTGCTCTCGCCGGTGAGCGCCGCCTCCTGGACCTCCAGGGTCGTGGAGCCAACCAACCGGCCGTCCGCCGGGACGATGTCGCCGGCCTCGAGCGCGACCACGTCGCCCGGCACGAGTTCGGTCGCGTCGAGTCCGATGACCGCCCCGTCCCGGGTCACCCGGGCCTGCGGGGTCTGCATCTTCGCCAGGGCGTCGACGCTGGCCCGCGCCTTGACCTCCTGCCGCGTGCCCAGCACGACATTGAGGACGACGAGGACCCCGACCACGATTGCTGTCGGTACCTCGGAGATGAACAGGCTGACGACGACGACGGCCACCAGCATGAGGTTCATCGGATCCCGTAGCTGGCGCAGGGCGATGGCCCAGCGGGAGGGGCCGGGCGGGGACGCGATCACGTTGGGGCCGTAGCGGGCCTGGCGTTCCGTCGCCTCGTGGCCGGTCAGTCCGGCCTTCGGGTCGGTCGCGAGTTCGGACGCCACGACCTCGATGTCGTGGGCGTGCCAGGCGTCGGCAGACGTCATCGCGTGCCGATCGAGCGAGTCAGAGTTCCGTTCACGGGGACCTCCTGCACCGGTGCGCGCGTGCGAACAATGGCACCAAGTGGGGGTGGGCCGGGTCAAGCCCTTGCCTGGGTGAACTGTGGATCGCCGCAGGATCGGACAGTGCGCCGAAGGTTCGGATTTCCGGCGAATTCGATCGAATCGCCCTCCACGGCGGTGGATTCGGTCTAGGCTCGCGCCGAAGTTGGACGCTTGTACAGGAAGGCTCACGTTGCGCGCGCTGCTCTTGACTGCCCTGACCGTACTGACCCTGCAAGCCGCCGTCCCGGCGGCGGAAGCGGCCCCGGCCGAGGACGGCTGGACGCTACCGCAGCTGACCGTCGTCGACCGCACGATCAAGGACGTGGACGGGCGGACCGTGCTGCTGCGCGGCGCCAATATCAACCAGCTCAACGACTACGCGCCCAACGGAACCGGGCTGCCGACGGTCGCGCCGCTGGATCACACGGACTTCGAACGCATGGCGGCGCTCGGCTTCAACGTCGTGCGGTTGAACGTCGCCTGGTCGGCGCTGGAGCCGACCCCGGGTGCCTTCGACGCCGCGTATGTCGACCGGATCCGCCAGGCCGTGCAGGAGGCGAAGGACAACGGCATCTACACCGTCCTCGACATGCACCAGGACGCGTGGGGGCCCTACGTCGGGACCCCGGAAGGGCAGGACTGCCCGCCGCTCCTGCAGCGCGGGATCGGGTGGGACGGGGCTCCCGAGTGGGCGACGCTCACCGGCGGGTGGACCACGTGCAACATCGGCGGCCAGCGGGAGGCGTCGCCTGCGGTCGCCCGGGCCTTCCAGGCGTTCTACGACGACGAGCAGGGCGTGCAGGGCCATCTGGTGCAGACGTGGGCGCGGCTGGCTGCCGAGTTCAAGGACGAGCCCGCGGTGGTGGGCTACGACCTGCTCAACGAACCGAACCCGGGACTGCGGGACCCTTTCACCGCGGCCGACCAGATCGGGCGTTTCTACCAGCGCGCGATCGCGGCCATCCGGCAGGCCGAGGCAGGTGGCTTCCAGCATTTGGTGTTCTTCGAGCCCAGCGCGCTCTGGTCGGCACTCGGATTCGATGCGCTGCCGCCGCGTCAGTACGTAAGCGATCCGCTCGTCGTGTTCTCGCCGCACCTCTACAGCCAGTCCATCAACATCAGCAATGAATTCCCCTCGATCGAAGACGGGTTCCGGATCGCCGAGCAGGCCGCGGGCTGGTACGGCGCGCCGCTGTGGACCGGCGAGTGGGGCTGGTTCGGCGAGCCGGACGAGCAGGCCGGCGACGTCGGCCGGTTCGTCGACGCGATGAACACGCACCGCATCGGCGGGACGTGGTGGTCGTGGACCCAGGCGTGCGGCGACCCGCACGCGGTGAAGGACGGCAACACCCACAAGCCGCAGGGCAACCTCAATCGCATCGACTGCCCGTCGGGCAAAGCAGAGGGTCTCGTCGAGGGATTCGCGGAGCAACTCTCCCGCGCCTACCCGCGCGCGGTGCCCGGTCTCGCCGAGGTGACGTCACAGGGCTTCAGCGGCACGGGCAGCGGCCGTGTCGAGGCGTGGTACCCGGGCGCCGAGCAGCCGCGACTGGAGACCGCGAACCTCGCCGACGTGGAGCTCGACCGCGTTGACGGTGGCTGGCGTCTGACAGCTCACGCCGACGGGGCCTACTCGGTGGCGCTCGCCTGAGCGCGACTCGGACTCGCTGGTGCCCTCTCGGAAGTTGTGACCGTAGGCCAAACAACTGACGAAAGTTGAGCCTGCGAGGCCGTTTTGCTGCAGGCCGGACCTCCCTAGTGTCGTAGATCACACCACTAGGGAAGGGGTTCACCGTGTCGGACATCGGCTACTTCGCGTGGGATCTGGCGCAGGTTCACGCCGACGAACCGTGCATCCGCGACGACCGACTTGCATTGTCGTACCGACAATTCGCCGATCGCGCGGACGCGTTCGCGATGCAATTGCTCGAGCACGGCGTCGGTGCCGGGGACGTCGTGGCAATCATGCTGCCGAACCGTGCCGAACTTCTCGTCGCAGTGGCCGGTGCGTGGCGCATCGGCGCGATCGCCACTCCGATCAACCCGGATTTCACCGAGCCCGAAGCCCGCTACCAGATCGATGATTCCGACGCCGTGCTGGTGGTCAACGAAGGCCCGCACGCACCCGACGCCGGTCGTACGGCGATCACTGTCGACGAGATGGCCACCGTCACGACGGCCCACCTGTCCGGGGCGGACCGGCCCAGTGCGGAGGACACCGCGCTGCTGATCTACACGTCGGGATCGACAGGCCGGCCGAAGGGAGTCCAACTCACACACGCGAATCTGCAGTTCATGGCCGATTCGTTCCGGGTGCACCTGCGGCTCGGCGCGAACGATCACTGCCTGCTGATCCTGCCCCTCTTCCACGTCAACGCCATCTGTGTCAGCTTCCTCGCGCCGATGCTGGCAGGTGCGCAGCTGAGCATCACGGGCCGGTTCTCGCCGGCTCGGTTCCTCGACGACGTCGCACGTCTGCGCCCGACATACTTCTCGGCGGTGCCCACCGTCTACGCGCTGCTCGCGTCGCAGCGCGAGGACGCGACACTGGACACGACGTCGCTGCGATTCGCGGTCTGCGGTGCCGCACCGATCTCGAGGGAACTGCTCGATCGTGTGGAGCAGCGCTTCGCCCTGGTCGTCGTCGAGGGCTACGGGCTGACCGAAGGCACGTGTGCCTCGGCCTGCAACCCGGTGGACGGCGTGCGCAAGGTGGGCACTGTGGGCCCGGCGCTCCCCGGTCAGCGCATCGCGATCTCCGGGCCGTCCGGAGAACATCTGCCGGTCGGTGCCACCGGGGAAGTGATCATCAAGGGGCCCAACGTCATGCGTGGATACCTCGGACGCCCGGAAGAGACGGAGCGAACCGTCGTCGACGGCTGGCTGCACACCGGGGACGTCGGTCGCCTGGACGATGACGGCTACCTCACCCTCGTCGACCGGATCAAGGACATGATCATCCGAGGTGGAGAGAACCTGTACCCCAAGGAGATCGAGAACGCTCTCGCGTCTCACCCCGCTGTGCTCGAGTGCGCCGTCGTCGGTGCGCCGCACGCGATGTACGGAGAGGTTCCCGTCGCCTACGTGATGACCTATCCGGATCGAGATGTCGCAGCACCCGAGCTGCTCGCTCACGTTTCGGAACGACTGACGCGGGTCAAGGTGCCGGCAGAGATACACATCGTCGAGGCGTTGCCGCGCAACCCAGTCGGCAAGATCGACAAACCCGGACTGCGTCGCCGCCACCATCCGCGCCCGGAGACCGCGCCCGCCTGACGCGCGCGGCGAGCCGATCGTCCGAGCTTTCCCGAACCAACTCGGAGCACCTATCGCTCCCGGGGGCGATACCCCATGCCCCGGAACACCCACTGTCAGGAGTACGTCATGGGATTCAAGACCGGGAATTTTCCCGAAGTCGACCCCGCCACCTTCCGTGATCGCCCCTTCCTGGAACGCATCCGTGTGACCTCGACACACTGGGTGGACTACGGATTCGGCACCCCGAAGATGGTGCATACCATCTACATTCTCAAGCTGCTCGTCCTGTACATCGGAGTGGGCACGGCGCTCGCGACGCTGACATCCGGACTGTCCTGGCTCGACGTTGCGTCATGGTGGAATCAGCCCATCGTCTACCAGAAGCTGATTCTGTGGACGATGTTGGTCGAAGCACTCGGTGTCGGTGGTTCGTGGGGCCCGCTGGCCGGACACTTCAAGCCGATGACGGGTGGCTTCCACAACTGGCTGCGCCCCGAAACCCTCCGGATGCCACCGTGGCCGGACCGAGTCCCGGGCACTGCCGGCGATCGGCGAACCGTCTTCGATGTTCTGTTGTATGCAGCGCTGCTGGCGAATCTCGCTGTGGCGGTTGTGCTCCCCGGAGTGCATACCTCGTCGCTCGATGCTGTCTCGGCCGACAATGCCGGGTTGGTCCGGGCCGCGCTCATGTACCCGCTCATCGCTCTGCTGATCGTGATCGGGTTGCGGGACAAGGTCATATTCATCGCCGCGCGCAGCGAGCAGTACCTTCCCGCCGTCATCTTCTTCGGCTTTCTCCCGTTCGTCGACATGGTCATCGCGTTGAAACTGCTGATCGTGACGGTGTGGGTCGGGGCGGGCGTGTCGAAGTTCGGCCACCACTTCTCGATGGTGATCCCGCCGATGCTGTCGAACACTCCGTGGCTGACGTCGAAGCGGATCAAACGCTCCCACTATCGTGCCTTCCCGCACGATCTGCGACCGTCGAGGCTGGCCGGCGGGGTCGGGCACGTGCTCGGCACGCTCGTCGAGGTGGCGACTCCGCTCGTGCTGCTGTTCTCCACCAATCGAACGATCACCCTGCTGGCGATCGTGCTGATGGTGGCGTTCCATCTGTTCATCCTCTCGACGTTCCCGCTGGCGGTGCCGTTGGAGTGGAATCTCCTTTTCGCATATGCGTCGGTCTTCCTGTTCTGGGGATTCCCGAACTGGAACGGATACGGCGTGTTCGACATGTCCTCGCCCTGGTTGGCGATCGGGATCGTGGCGGCACTGTGCTTCTTCCCGGTGCTCGGCAACCTGCGCCCGGATCTTGTGTCGTTCCTGCCGTCGATGCGGCAGTATGCCGGGAACTGGGCGTCGGGTACGTGGGCGTTCGCGCCGGGAGCGGAGGAGAAACTGAATCAGCACATCGTGCGCGGAGCGAAGAACACCTACACGCAACTCCTCGAGACTTATCCTCGAGACGTGGCGGATGTCGTCATGCATCAACTCCTCGGTTGGCGATCGCTGCACAGCCAGGGGCGGGCACTGCTGTCCCTCATGGTGCGGCATCTGGGTGACGACATCGATCGGTACGACCTGCGGGAGGCCGAATTCTCGTGCAACTCGCTCGTCGCCTTCAACTTCGGTGACGGCCACCTGCACGATGAACGTCTCATCGCGGCCATCCAACGACGCTGCGACTTCGCTCCGGGAGAGTTCGTCGTCGCCTGGATCGAATCCCAGCCGATCCATCGGGGAATCCAGGAGTACAAGGTGATCGATGCTGCGCTGGGTGTCGTCGAGCGCGGAACGTACCGGGTGTCCGACGCCATCGCCGAGCAACCGTGGCTTCCCAACGGCCCCATTGCATTCGACGTGCAGTGGTCGCTGTCCGGAATCCCCGTCGAGTCGAACACGCACGACGCGGCCGCGCTGCCGGACGACAAGCCCCGGGCGCGATCGTGAGCACCGCAGTGGTGGTCGGCAGCGGGCCCAACGGGCTCGCTGCCGCGGTGCACCTCGCTCGCAACGGCGTCGACGTCGACGTCCTCGAGGCTGCCGACGAGATCGGCGGTGGCACCCGTTCCGGTGAATTGACCGTGCCCGGGTTGATCCACGATCACTGCTCGGCCTTTCATCCGATGGGCGCCGGCTCTCCGTTCCTGTCGACACTCGGACTCGAGCGGTACGGACTGCGCTGGCGGTGGCCGGACATCGACTGTGCGCATCCTCTGGACGACGGCACGGCGGCGCTGCTCCATCGGTCGCTCGACGCCACTGTGCAGGGCTTGGGCGAGGACGGTCCGCGATGGCGACGGATGTTCGCGGACCTGGCATCGGGATTCGACGACCTCGCGTCCGACCTCATGCGCCCCGTGCTCGGTGTGCCCAGGCATCCTCTGCGGTTGGCGATGTTCGGTCCGCGCGCGCTGCTTCCTGCGACGGTCGGGGCCCGATGGTTCCGAACGAGGATGGGGCGCGCCCTTTTCGGGGGCGTAGCGGCGCACACGTACAACCGACTGGACAGGCCTGCGAGCGCCGCAGTCGGACTGATGATCGCCGCCGCGGGCCACCGCTACGGGTGGCCCGTCGCCGAGGGCGGTTCCGCCGCGATCGCACGGGCGCTCACCGCACAACTGGCCGAGTACGGAGGCAACGTACACACCGGGGTGCGTGTGGGATCTGTGAAGGATCTGCCCGCGGCGGACACCGTGCTTCTCGATGTGGCCCCGACGGCCGCCCTGGATATTCTCGGCGATCGGGTGCCGACGAGGATTGCGAAGGCGTACAGGAGCTTCCGCCACGGACCCGCTGCGTTCAAGGTCGACTTCGCGATCGACGGCCCCGTTCCGTGGGCGGACCCGAACTGCGGCCGGGCCGGCACCGTGCACCTCGGTGGAGACTTCGCCGAGGTCGCATACAGCGAGCGCGAGATCGCTCTGGGACGCATGCCGGAACGGCCGTTCGTGCTCCTCGGCCAGCAGTACGTCGCCGACCCGACGCGATCGAGTGGCGGTCTCGATCCGCTGTACGCGTACGCGCACGTTCCGGCCGGATACTCGGGTGACGCGACGGAAGCGATCATCGGCCAGATCGAGCGTTTCGCGCCCGGGTTCCGGGACCGGATCGTCGCGCAGGCCGTGACGACGCCCTCCGACCTCGATCGCGCCAATCCGAACCAGGTGGCCGGGGACATCATCGGCGGGGCCAACGTCGGGACGCAGGTGGTGTTCCGACCCCGTTTCGCGCTCGATCCCTACGACACGGGCGTGCCTGGGGTGTTCCTCTGCTCGGCGTCCACTCCGCCGGGGGCCGGCGCGCACGGCATGTGTGGCCGCAATGCGGCCGAGTCGGCATTGCGGCATCTGCGTCGCGGCGGTAAGGATGGGCCATGACCAGCGCAGTATCCGGTGACCGCGGGGCAGTCGCGAGGCGGCGACTCGCCCGAGTGCCGGCCACGGCCGACGCGGAGGTCCTCGAGACGGTCGCCGGCATCGCACGCCGAATCGATGCGCGGCAATCCGAGATCATCCGATCGATGGCCGCGCTGCTCGCGCACGAGATCGACGAACTCGACGAGGATCCGCAACTCGTCGAACTTCTGGAAGCGAGTGTGCACGGCAACGTCTCGACGATCCTGCACGTGCTCGCCAACGACATCTCCGTCGAGCATCTGCAACCGACCACCGCGGCGGTGGAGTACGCGCTCCGGTTGGCGCAGCGCGACGTGTCCTCGCACTCGCTGGTTCGGGCCTACCACATGGGGCAGGACGACCTCATGAAGACGTGTTATGCGGAAGTCGAGGCCCTGAGATTGCCGGGCAGTCAGGCGATGGCGGTGCTCAAGCACATCTCGGACGTCGTCTACAGCTACATCGACTGGATCACCCTGTACGTGTTCGACGCCTACGAACAGGAACGGCGCCGGTGGATCGGGGCGCGCGGAAGCGTCCGCTCGTCCACGATCCACAACGTGCTCGGCGGGGGAGACACAACGAAGGAGGCGTTCGAATCCGAGACCGGCTATCGCCTCGAACAGACACATCTCGCGATGATCGTGTGGTCGCCGAAGTCCGACGGAGACGACCTGAGCCGACTCGATCGCGTCGTCCGATCGATAGCCCACCGATTGACGACGGACGCGGCACCTGTGATCACCGCGATCGACCGCAGCACGGTCTGGGCCTGGCTGCCGTTCGGGCGTCGGCCGCCGGGACTCGACACTTCGGCACTGAGCGACGTGATCCCGGCCGGCAGCGGCATCCGAGTCGTGTTCGGCTTGCCGGCGGCCGGCGTCGGTGGATTCCGCAGGTCACACCAGCAGGCGCGGGCCGCCTACGCGGTGACGAGCCTGCCGCACACCCCGGCGCGCCCGGTTGTCAGCTTCGGCGATCGCGGCGTCGCCGTGGTCACCCTGCTGGCCGAGAACCTGGACTCGACCCGGGCGTGGGTCTGGGAAGTTCTCGGATCGCTCGCCGAGGAGACCGACCAGGCGGCCACCCTCCGTGAGACCCTGAGCGCGTATTTCGACAATGGCGAGAGCCATCTGCACACGGCTCAACAGCTCCAACTCCACCGCAACACGGTCAAGTACCGAATCAACAAGACGCTCGGAGACGGCGCGACGGGGCTGTCCGACCACAGCAAGCTCGATCTCGCGCTTGCGTTGCAGGTCTGCGAGTTCCTCGGTCCGACCGTTCTGCGCCCGCCGCAAGTCTGAGCGATCGCTTAGTTCGGGGTCGTTGCGCTCCGCTCAGGTGGCCGCCTTCACCATCCGTTCGGCCAGTGCGGCGAAGGACGTGCCGACGGCCTCCGGGGTGTGCAGTTCCCGGGACGGGTACCAGCGCACCGTGTCGATGCACAGCGACAGCACGGCCAACGTCGTGACGTCGATGTCGGCCACGGCGAACTCGCCGACGCGCGTTCCCTCGGCGATGATGTCGCGCACCGTGGCCACGATGTCCCGGCGCAACTGCACGACCTGGGCGTGATTCTCCTCGTCCAGGGCGGACAGTTCGTGCTGGACCACCCGCCCCGTCGTGTGGTTCTCGGCGTGCCAGTGGGCGAACGCGTAGACAGTCGCACGCAGGCGTTTCGTGGGTGATCCGGCGGTCTCGGCGCCTGCGCGGATCGCGGTGAGCGCCGAGTGGTGTCCGGCGAAGCTCAACCGGGCGAGCACGTCCTGCTTGGAGCGGAAATGGATGTACATCGCCGCCGGGCTCATGCCGGCCCCCGCGGCGATCTCCCGGGTGCTCGTGCCGTGGTAGCCCTTCGCCGCGAACGCGTCGCGTGCCGCGTCCAGCAGACGTTGCTCCGCTTCCCCCGTCGGGCGCTCGGATTCCGTCGCCCCAGTTCGCGCCCCGGTTCGCGATGCCATATGTTCCGACCCTCCGCCGCATCCGCCGACCCGGTGTCGACGCCTCGCGTTGACATTCTCACATCGTAGCCGCAAACTAAGCGAGCGCTTAGCTGAACGTGGCTGGGTTGGAGATGAGGTGTGAAGTGAAGAGAGCTGTTTTCACCGACGATCACGAGCAGTTCCGTGCGTCGGTCCGTGACTTCCTGGCACGCGACGTGATGCCGAACGTCGAGTCCTACGCCGAGAACCGGCTGATCCCGCGCGAGGTGTGGCGCGAGGCCGGCAAGCAGGGCATCCTCGGGCTCGAAATCCCCGAGGCCTACGGCGGCGGCGAGGCGGGCGACTACCGGTTCAACGCGGTCGCCACCGAGGAACTGTCGGCCGTCAACGCCGCCCTGGCCTCCGCGTTCGGCATTCACTTCGACATCACGACGCCGTATGTCGTCGATCTCGCCTCCGAGAACCAGAAGCAGCAGTGGCTGCCCCGCCTGGCCGCCGGTGACGCGGTCGCCGCCATCGGCATGACCGAGCCGTCCGGTGGCTCGGACCTGGCGAACCTCAAGTCCTCCGCCGTCCGGGACGGCTCCGACTGGATCCTGAACGGCGCCAAGACCTTCATTACGAACGGCTACACCGCCGACGTCGTGGTGGTGGCTGCGCGCACCGATCCGGAGAAGCGCTCGAAGGGCATCAGCCTCTTCCTCGTCGACGCCTCGTTGCCCGGTTTCGAACGGGGCCGCAAGCTCGACAAGGTCGGCCAGCCGGAGGCCGACACCGCCGAGTTGTTCTTCGACGACGTGCGCCTGCCCGCCGACGCTCTGCTCGGCGAGCCCGGCATGGGATTCGTGGCGATGATGGAACGCCTCCCGCAGGAGCGGATCGGGGCGGCGGTCTCGAACGTCGCGCACGCCAAGCAGATTCTGCTCGAGACCATCGAGTACGCCAAGGAGCGCAAGGCGTTCGGAAACTCGATCGGGTCGTTCCAGCACAACAAGTTCCTGCTCGCGGAGCTGGTCACCAAGATCGAGGTGGCGGAGGCGTACGTCGACGCCGCGGTGGCCGAGCACGCCGGGGCCGGCCTGAGCGCAGTCGACGCCGCCAAGGCGAAGTGGTGGTCCGCGCAGGTGCAGAACGAGGTGCTCGATCACTGCGTCCAGCTGCACGGCGGCTACGGATTCATGCGCGAATACCGCGTCGCCCGCGCCTGGATGGACGCCCGCGTCACGAAGATCTGGGCCGGCTCCAACGAAATCATGAAGGAAATCATCGGGCGCGACCTCGCGCTGTGACCAGACCCGGCGTCGGCCGGTCGAAAGGAACACACATCATGACCGAAGCGGTCATCGTTGCAACCGCGCGCTCGCCCATCGGGCGCGCCGGTAAGGGGTCGCTGGCGGGCATGCGGCCGGATGATCTTGCCGCACAGATGGTTCGGGCTGCGCTGGACCAGGTTCCGGCGCTCGACCCGAACACCGTCGACGACCTGTACCTCGGTGCGTGGGAGCACACGGGTGAGCAGAGCGAGAACGTCGCACGGCGCGTCGCCGTCCAGCTGGGACTGGACGCCGTACCGGCGGTGACGGTGAACCGGGCCTGCGCGTCGAGCGTGCAGACCACGCGCATGGCCTTCAACGCCATCAAGGCCGGTGACGGAGACGTGTTCATCTCCGCCGGCGTCGAGTGCGTCTCGCGCTACCCCCAGCAGAACGGGGTGGGCGCCGGTGACGTCGCGCTGCAGAACCCGCTCTTCGCCCAGGCACAGGCGCGCACGGCGCGGCTGGTCGAGACGAACGAGACGTGGACCGATCCGCGTGCCGCCGGCGCCCTGCCGGACGTCTACATCACGATGGGGCAGACGGCGGAGAACGTCGCGACCTTCCGCGGCATCAGCCGCGCGGAGCAGGACGAGTTCGCCGCGCGCTCACAGCAGTTGGCGGAGAAGGCCATCGCCGACGGGTTCTTCGAGCGGGAGATCACCCCGGTCACGCTGGCCGACGGCACCGTCGTGCGCACCGACGACGGCCCCCGCGCCGGCACGACGGCCGAGAAGCTGTCCGGGCTGCGGACGGTGTTCCGCGAGAACGGCACCGTCACCGCCGGAAACGCGTGCCCCCTCAACGACGGCGCGGCCGCGCTGGTCGTGATGAGCGACCGCAAGGCCGCCGAGCTGGGCCTGACCCCGCTGGCGCGGGTGGTCTCGACCGCCGTGAGCGGTCTGTCGCCGGAGATCATGGGCCTCGGTCCGGTCGAGGCGTCGCGTCGCGCGCTCGCGAAGGCGGGGCTGTCGATCTCCGACATCGACCTGGCGGAGATCAACGAAGCGTTTGCGGCGCAGGTGATCCCGTCGTACCGGGACCTCGGCATCGACATCGACAAGCTCAACGTCAACGGCGGCGGCATCGCCCTGGGCCATCCGTTCGGTGCGACCGGCGCCCGCATCACCACCACGCTGCTGCACTCGCTGCAGGAGCGCGACCTCCAGTTCGGCCTCGAGACCATGTGCATCGGTGGCGGACAGGGCATGGCGATCATCTTCGAGAGGCTCAGCTGATGACCGAAACCGTTGACACGCAGAACGCGTCGAACGTCTCGTTCGACTTCGCCGGGCAGACGGTCATCGTCACCGGTGGCGGCCGGGGGATCGGCCTCGAGCTGGGGCGCTTCTTCCACGAAGCCGGCGCCACGGTGTATCTGGTGGACTTCGACGCCGACGCGCTGGCCGAGGCGACCGCCGAGGTCGGGTGCCGTTCCGCGGCGGCCGACGTGAGCGACAGCGCGTCGGTGCAGGCCGTGGTGGACAAGGCGATCGCCGAGACCGGCCGCATCGACGTCCTGGTCAACAACGCGGGGATCCTGCGTGACCGCGTGCTGTGGAAGCTGACCGATGACGACTACGAGCAGGTCATGGCGGTCCACGCCGGTGGCACCTTCCGGTTCACCCGTGCCTGCGTGCCGCACTTCCGCGAGCGCGGGTACGGCCGCGTCGTCAACGTCACCTCCTACACGGGTCTGCGCGGCAACCCGGGCCAGGCGAACTACGCGATGGCCAAGGCGGGAATCATCGGCTTCACGAAGACCGCCGCGAAGGAACTGGCGCGCTTCGGTGTCACGGTCAACGCGATCTCGCCCAACGCCGAGACCCGCATGATCGCGTCGATTCCCGAGGACAAGAAGGCGGAGCTGATCGCGCAGGTGCCGATGGGTCGGTTCGCGGACCCGCGCGAGATGGCCGCGGCGGTCGCGTTCCTCGCGTCCGCGAACGCCGGATACATCACCGGCACGGTGCTTCCCGTCGACGGCGGCATCTCGATATGACGGGCCGCTTCGTCGACCGCGTCGCGGTCGTCACCGGGGCGAGCCGGGGGATCGGCCTCGCCGTCGCCCGTCGCCTGGTCGACGAGGGCGCCCGTGTCGTCGTCACAGCGCGGAAGCAGGACGCACTCGATCGGGCCGTCGATCTGCTCGGTGGGCCGTCGAAGGCGATCGCCGTGGCCGGCCACGCCGACGACGCCGCGCACCAGCTCGAGACCTTCGAGCGGGCCGCGGCCGCGTTCGGACGGGTGGACGTGCTGGTCAACAACACGGGGATCAACCCGGTGGTCGGCCCGGTTCTCGACACCGATCCCGACGCGGCGCGAAAGATCCTGGGGGTCAACGTGCTCGGCGTGATCGGGTGGACCCGTCAGTTCCGGGACCAGGCCGGCAGCGATGCCGGGGCCGTAGTCAACATCGCGTCGGTCGCCGGCGTGCGTCCGGCCGCGGACATCGGGATGTACGGCGTGAGCAAGTCGGCGGTGATCGGGCTGACCGCGCAGCTGGCGAAGGAGAACAGTCCGACGATCCGGGTCAACGCGGTCGCGCCGGCCGTGGTGCGCACTCGGTTCGCCGGACCGCTGTTCGAGGGACGGGAGGATCGGGTGACCGCCGAATATCCGCTCGGGCGTCTCGGCGAGCCCGAGGACATCGCCGGTGCAGTCGCCTTCCTCGCATCGGACGACGCCACCTGGATCACGGGGCAGACACTCGTGGTCGACGGCGGCCTGACCCTCACCGGAGGTGTGTGATGGCTGTCTTCACATCGCTCGACGAGCTGCGATCCGCGGTCGACACTGACTTGGGAACCAGCGACTGGATCACCGTCACCCAGGACCGGATCGACGCGTTCGCCGAGTGCACCGAGGACCGGCAGTGGATCCACGTCGATCCGGTGCGCGCGGCCGACGGTCCGTTCGGCGGGCCGATCGCCCACGGGTACCTCACGCTGTCGTTGCTGTCGCGATTCCTCGAGGACCTCGTCCAGGTGGAGAACGTGGCCGCGGCGGTGAACTACGGACTCGACCGGGTCCGTTTTCCCGCTCCGGTCCCGGCCGGCGCACGGGTGCGCGGGCACGGTCGGGTCGTGTCCGTCGACGAGATCCCCGGCGGCGTGCAGGCCGCATTCGAGATCTCGGTCGAGTGCGAGGGTGCGAGCAAGCCGGTCTGCGTGGCAGTGAGCCTCGCGAGGTTCCTGGCCGAGACGTAAGGCGGCCGGTGTCCGTCCTCGGGTCTGTCGGCATCCCACGCGGCGGGCGTCGTCGGCGCACAATGTGCGTACAGCAGCGGATCCCGACGGGAGGTGCGCATGCCGACACGCACAATCGACGGCCATCGTGTGGCGGTGAGCAGGCTCGACAAGGTGCTGTACCCGGCCACCGGCACCACCAAGGGCGAGGTGATCGACTACTACACCGCGATCGCGCCCGCGATGCTCCCGCACGTCGTCGACCGCCCGGTCACGCGCAAGCGCTGGCCCAACGGCGTGGACGAGCCGTCTTTCTTCGAGAAGAACCTGGCCGTGTCCGCGCCGAAGTGGCTCACCCGGCACGCCGTCCACCACAAGGACCGCACGGTGCGCTACCCGATCGTCGACGGGGTCGCGGCGCTGGTGTGGATCGGTCAGCAGGCGGCGCTGGAAGTGCATGTCCCGCAATGGCGATTCGTCGACGGCGAGCCGGGGCCGGCGACGCGACTGGTCTTCGACCTCGACCCGGGCGAGGGGACCGGTCTGCACGAATGCGCGCGCGTCGCGTTCGCGGTGCGGGATCTCGTCGCGACGCTGGGGTGGACGGCGTACCCGGTGACGAGCGGCAGCAAGGGCATCCACGTCTACGTGCCGTTGGACCGGACGCTGGCTCCGGGTGGCGCCTCCACCGTCGCCAAGAAGGTGGCGACGAGCCTCGAACAACTGCACCCCGACCTGGTGACCGCGACGATGGCGAAGTCGGTGCGCGGCGGGCGGGTCTTCGTCGACTGGAGTCAGAACAACGCCGCGAAGACCACGATCGCGCCGTACTCGATGCGCGGGCGCACCGAACCGACCGTGGCCGCACCCCGGACGTGGGAGGAACTCGAGGACCCGAACCTGCGGCATCTGCGGTTCGACGAGGTGCTCGAGCGGTACCGGCGGGACGGTGACCTGCTGGCCGACCTCGACGCGCCGTGGGATGCGCTGGCCGAGTACCGCCGCAAACGCGATCCCACGCGCACACCCGAACCGATTCCACAGACGGAAGCGGAAGGCGGCGAAGGTAATTCGTTCGTCGTCCAGGAACACCACGCCCGGCGGCTGCACTACGACTTCCGGCTCGAACGTGACGGCGTCATGGTCTCGTGGGCGGTGCCGCGCGGCATCCCGACGTCGCCCAAGGAGAACCGCCTGGCCGTGCACACCGAGGACCATCCCCTCGAGTACGCGGGTTTCTCGGGCTCCATCCCCAAGGGGGAGTACGGGGGTGGGACCGTGAGCATCTGGGACGCCGGCACGTACGAGCCGGTCAAGTGGCTCGACGACGAGGTGATCGTCCAGCTCTTCGGGGAGCGGGTGCAGGGCCGGTTCGCGCTCATCCGCACCGAGGGCGACCAGTGGCTGATGCACCTGATGCGGGAGGACGGCAACGGCCGCGACTTCCCGCGGGGGCTGCGTCCGATGCTCGCCACCGCGGGTAGCCTCGACGGACTCGACCCCGACGAGTGGGCCTTCGAGGGCAAATGGGACGGCATCCGTCTGCTCGTCGAATTCGACGGCGAGACCGTCACTCTGCGTGGTCGTGCCGGCAACGACGTGACCGACCGGTACCCCGCGCTGCAGTCGCTGGCACGAACGCTGGACGGGCATCGCGTGGTGCTAGACGGGGAGGTGGTGAGCCTCGACAGCGCGGGGCGGACGCGTTTCACCGCGCTGCAGGCCGGGGGAGATCCGCTGTTCTGGGCGTTCGACCTCCTGTATCTGGACGGAGTGCCGCTGCAGCGCAAGCGGTACGACGACCGCCGACGCGTGCTCGACGCGCTGGCGGCCGCGGTGGACGGGCTCGTCGTCCCCCCGCAGCTGACCGGCTCGGTGTCGGAGGTCGTCGAACAGAGCGGGGACCTCGAGGGCGTCGTGGCGAAGCGTCGCGACTCGATCTATCTGCCGGGTAATCGCGGATCCGCGTGGATCAAGACCAAGAACTGGCTCACCCAGGAGGCGGTCATCGGTGGGTGGCGCCGCGGCCGCGGCAGTCGCGGCGACCGTTTCGGCTCGCTGCTGCTGGGGATTCCCGGCGAAGACGGCCTGCGCTACATCGGTCGGGTCGGCACCGGGTTCAGCGAGTCGGAACTCGACCGCATGTCCGCGCTGCTCGCGCCGCTCGAGCGCAAAACCAGTCCGTTCACCGGGGAGGTGCCCGACGCGGATCGACGCGAGACCGTGTGGGTGACCCCGAAGATCGTGGGGGAGGTGCGGTTCCGCGACCGCACTGACGCCGGACGGCTGCGACACCCCAGCTGGCGGGGGCTGCGCGAGGACAAGACGCCGGACGACGTGCGCGAGGAATCCGGCTGAACCGGGCGGATTCCAACGCCGCTGCGGGGTGACGCTTGACAGGGTGGGCGGCCATTCGCGCAGACTGGAGTGACTGCCGTGATTCGGGACCCCTGAGGGAGAGGACGCGCGATGTCGGACGAGGAGGTCGTCGTCAAATCGGTTCCGGGGTTCAGGGTGGCCGAGTTGACCGGAACCGCAGTAGGTTTCGATCCCGAGCACATCGGCCCGGTGGTGCGGCCGCTGTTCGGGAGACTGATGGATCGCCTGACCGACGACGGGATCGAGGGAGTCGGCCCCGCGGTCGCGTACTACGAGACCACCCCCGTCGGTGGGGAGGTCGTCGTCCACGCCGGTATTCCTGTCGGCCCACAGACGCGGTTCGGCCAGGGCTTCGCGGTGGTCGATCTGCCCGAGATTCCGCGGGCCGCGACGCTCGTGTACGGCGGTCCGATGGATCATGTGCTCCCGGCCTGGCGTTCCCTCGAACACTGGATCGACGCGAACGGCTACCGGGCGGACGGTCCGGCGCGCGAGTGATACCTCGTCCACACCGAGGATTCCGACGGCTGGGTCACCGAACTGCAGGTCCCTGTGACTCGATCGTGAGAAGCTGCGGCGGTGGGCAGGTTTGATTGCCCGGCACCGCAACGAAATCGGGTTCCGACTCCCGTTCAGTGAAACCTCGCAGCGTTCGACGTGCATCGTGTGAGATGTTCGCGCATGTGGTCGCTACGGTCGACCCACCACCCCGAGCCGAGGAGTCCGACACCATGCGCGCCGCATTCCACACCACGCAGGGCGGCACCGACGTCCTGCGCGTCGGTGAACTGCCCGATCCCACACCCGGTCCCACCGACGTCCTGATCCGCGTGAAGGCGGCGGCCCTCGACCGGGTGGACGTGTACTGGCGCGAAGGCTCCCACGGCATGCGGGTCACCCCGCCGCACATCGGTGGTCGCGACATGGCGGGTACCGTCGTCGCACTCGGGGAGGTGGCGCGGCGGACGTACCCCCAACTGTCGGTCGGTGACGACGTCGTCGCCATCGGCCTGCGAGGGGCCCACTCGGAGTTGGCGATCGCCCCGGCAGTGTGGACGTTCCCGCTGCCGGCGAACTGTTCGTACGAGCAGGCCGCCGCGATCCCGACCGCCGGCCGCAGCGCGTACGACGCCCTGATCAACCGGGCCGCGATCCGTCCGGGCGAGGACGTCCTCGTGTTCGCCGGCGGCAGCGGCGTCGGCACCTTCGGGATCCAGATCGCCCGGGCCGCGGGCTGCCGGGTGATCACCACCGTGGGCAGGTTGGAGAAACGCGGAAGGGCGCTGGACTTGGGGGCCGATGCCGTGATCGACCACTACCGCGACGACATCGTCGCGCGGGTCCGGGAACTGACGTCGGGCGAGGGCGTGCACGTCGTGCTCGATCACGTCGGCGCACCGGTGTTCGCGGACGCGATCCGATCGCTCCGGCCCTACGGCCGCTACGTCACCACCGGCGTCACGGCGGGCCATCTCGCCGAACTCCACCTCGGGCGGGTCTTCGAGAAGGGTCTGTCGATCCTCGGCGTGGGACGGCCGGACGAGCAGCGGGTGCGACAGGTGCTCTCCGAGTTGCTGCGTCTGGTGGAGCGCGGATCCGTCACGCCGGTGGTGCACGAGGTGTTCCCGCTCGATCAGATCGCCCAGGCACACAAGGTGATGGAATCGTCGGACTTCTTCGGCAAAATCGTCCTATCCGTCTGAAGGCAGGTGACATGTTCGAATTCGTCGTGCACGGTTCCCACCTCATGCAGTTCGCGCGCGCGATCGGGGACACCGATCCCGCCTTCGAGGACGTCGGTCGGCTGTCCCGGACCGGCTCGGAGGCGCTGGCCGCCCCACCGACGTTCCTCATGGCGGCCGACCATTTCGATCCGACGTACTCGCGACGGCCGCGCCCGGGGGCGCCGTGGATCGGATCGCGACCGCTTACGGACGGTGCAACCCAGCCGTCCGGATTCCACATGGAGCAGCACTTCACCTTCCACCGTCCGGTGCGGGCCGGCGACGTCCTGACGGCCGACGCACGAACCGGCGCCATGTGGGAGAAGAGCGGACGCCGCGCCGGGACGATGAGCTTCAGTGAGATCCTCACGGACTACCGGGATTCCGACGGCGACGTCGTCGCCACGGCGCGGTGGGTGTCGGCGATGGTCGAGCGCAAGCCCGCGGCCCTCGGCGGCGGAGCGGCCGAGCCGTCGCGCGGTACCCCGGACGTACACGAGGATGACCCGGGCGCAGGCGATCTCGGTGTCGGAAGCGTCTGGAACTCGGTCCTGGTGGAGAACCTCACGCGCGCCCAGATCGTCATGTACGCCGGTGCGTCCGGCGACTTCCATCCCCTCCACAGCGACGACGTCTACGCCCGCGAGCGCGGCTACCCGGGCGTGTTCGCGCACGGCATGCTCACCATGGGCATGACCGGACGCGCGGTCACCGACCGCTTCGGGCACGCGAACGTGCGGGCCTTCGGCGGCCGGATCATCTCCCAGGTCTGGCCGGGCGACACCCTCACCGCACGGGTCGAGGTCACCGGCCTGCACTTGGACGAGAGCGGATGCGTCGTGGCCGAACTCATGCTGCGGACCACGAATCAGCATGGGGTACAGGTGTTCAGCGGCACGGCGCAGGTGCGGATGGCCTGAGGTCCAATCGACGAGGTCCGAACAGTGCCGGACTCGTGTCGGTTGCCGGGACGGACGACCCCGGCGCTCTTCGGGGAAGTGAACGGCGACGGCGTCGCCACCGAATCGGACAGGGAGTGATCTGGAGTGCCCCCGGCAGGATTCGAACCTGCGACACCGGCTTTAGGAGAGCCGTGCTCTATCCCCTGAGCTACGAGGGCGGGGGCGGGGCGAACTCGGTTCGCAGTATTCCGCAGTTGGGAGTGTAACCGCCGACGCAGTCCTTCGATGAATCGGTCGCGCGGTTCGGCGCCGCGCCGCTGATCGCGGCCCGGTCACGGCGTAGGCCGCACGGTGATCTTGACGTTCTTCATCAGGGGCTGGTCGCTTTGTGTGCTGTAGTCACCGATCGCGCAGAGGACGTTCATCTCGGGCATGTAGCCGGCGGCGCTGCCACGGGGGATGTCGTAGGGGATGGCGGTGTAGCCGGGCAGGGAGCGGGTGCTGCCGTCGCGGGCGATGCTGGTGATCTCGACGTCGGCGAAGCTGTCGATGCCGCGGTCGCGCATGTCGGCGGCGTTCATGAAGATCAGCGTGCGCAGATTCTTCACACCGCGATAGCGATCGTCGGCGGAGTAGATTGTGGTGTTCCACTGGTCGTGCGAACGCATGGTGCCGAGCACCAGTTGGCCCTCGACGGGGACGACGTCGGGCAGTGCGGCGGTGGAGAACTCGGCCCGCCCGGACGGGGTGTCGAACACCAGTTCACGGGCGGGTTGGCGGATGCGGAACCCCAGGGGCAGGCGGACCCGTCGATTGAAGTCCTCGAATCCGTCGAGCACGTGAGACATGGTGTCGCGGATGCGGTCGTAGTCGTCGACGTACCACTCCCACGGCGTGGCGCTGTCGGGCAGCGTCGCGCGGGCGATGCCGGCGATCACGGCCGGTTCGGACAGCAGGTGCGCAGAGGCCGGGCGCTTCATCCCGACGGACAGGTGCACCATGCTCATCGAATCCTCCACCGACGTCGCCTGGACCCCGCATCGCTGCCAGTCCTTCTCGGTGCGGCCGAGGCACGGCAGGATCAGCGCGTCACGGCCGTGGACCAGGTGGCTGCGGTTGAGCTTCGTGCTGACGTGAACCGTCAGCCGACACTTCCGCAGTGCTGCGAACGTGTACGGGGTGTCGGGAGCGGCGAGGGCGAAGTTTCCGCCCATACCGACGAAGACCTGCACGTCCCCGCGGTGCATGGCCTCGACTGTGCCGACGGTGTCCAGGCCGTGGTGTCGGGGCGGGTCGATCTCGCAGACGTCGGCCAGCCGGTCGAGGAACTCCGACGTGGGGCGATGGTCGATACCGCAGGTTCGGTTGCCCTGGACGTTGCTGTGCCCGCGAACCGGGGAGGGGCCGGCGCCTTCCCGTCCGATGTTGCCGCGCAGGAGCAGCAGGTTGACGATCTCGCGGGCGGTGTCGACGCCGTGATCGTGCTGGGTGACGCCCAGACACCAGCTGATGATGCTGCGGTCCGCCTTGCGATAGACCTGCGCCGCCTTGGCGATGTCGGCGCGAGCGACTCCGGACTGGCGTTCGATCTCCGCCCACGGCGTCGCCTCGCACAGGGCGCGATACTCCTCGAACCCGGTGGTGTGGCGGGCGATGAATTCGGCATCGAGGGCGTCCGGGTCGGTACGCGCCTCGTCCAGCACGATCTTCGCCATCCCGCGGAGCAGTGCCATGTCGCCGCCGATGCGCGGCTGCAGGTTCAAGGTGCTGGTGGGGGTGGACCGGAACGTCGCCATCGCCGTGAAGTCGTGCGGAATGATCGCGCGTCGTGCCGCGGCCTCGACCAGTGGATTGATGTGGACGATCTGGGCCCCGCGCTTGTAAGCCTCGACGAGCGAGGTCAGCATCCGCGGTGCATTGGACGCGGCGTTGACCCCGATGACGAACAGCGCGTCCGTGACCTCCCAGTCCTTCAGGTCGACCGTGCCCTTGCCCGTGCCCAGCGACGCCTGCAGGGCGCGGCCGCTCGCCTCGTGACACATGTTCGAACAGTCGGGCAGGTTGTTGGTGCCGAACTCGCGGGCCAGGAGTTGGTACAGGAAGGTGGCCTCGTTCCCGAGCCTGCCCGACGTGTAGAAGGCGGCCTGATCGGGTTCGTCGAGTTCACGCAGGGTGCGGCCGACGAGGTCGAAGGCGTCCGGCCAGCTGATCGGAACGTAGCGGTCCGTTCCCGGGTCGTATCTCATGGGCTCGGTCAGACGACCCCGGCCTTCGAGGTCGGCGTCCCTCCACCGCGACAGCTCCGCGACAGTGTGCGTGGCGAAGAAGTCCCGGCCGACGCGCTTGTGGGTCATCTCCCAGGAGACGTGCTTGATCCCGTTCTCGCAGATATCCAGGTGCAAGCCCTTGAGATCGTCCGGCCAAGCGCATCCAGGGCAGTCGAAGCCGTCGCCCTCGTGATTCATTCGCATGACGGCCCGTGGCCCGTCGACGAACTCGCCCTCCCGGGCGAGGAAACGGCTCACGCTCTTGGCGGCACCCCAGCCGGCGGCCGGATGTCGGTACGGCTCGAACCGGAATGCGTCGTCCTCGTCGTTTCCGCCGACCGTCTTGCCTGTCGTCATCGCCGTGACCTCCTGGGTGCCTGACACGCATGGGTGCGCTCCGTCACCGCGGCGCGCCCCCGGTCGGGCTGCTCGCGAAGGGCCTGATGGCAGACGAGGAGGTCGTGCCAGCGGCGGAATGCCGAAAAGTCTATCGACCGCCGTCTCTACCGAAAATAAAGATCAGGTAACGCTGGCGAACGCGTATATAGATTTGTTACCTTGGCTCGGCCAGCAAGATCGAATGCACTCTCGGCTTCGGCCGGAAAGATTGACGAGGTAGCTGACTGTGGGACTCCATCGCCGGACGGATGCCGACGCCGTTCTCATCGAGATCGACCCGACCGCCCCGCGAGGTCGTCACCGCGACGAGACCTCCGGTCCCGGCGCCGGCCTGAAGGCCGCCACCGTCGCCGCCGCGACAGGCGCAATCCTCACCGCCGGCGCGCAGCTCGGTGCCGGATCCGCCGCCGCGGACACCGCGCCGATTACCCAGCAGTTCCAGCTTCCCGCGGGTCTGCTTCCCGCCGGCGTCGAGCTGCCGACGCTCCCCACGCTGCCGCAGGCGCCGACCGCGCAGCAGGTGATCAGCGCCGTCAAGTCCTTCGACATCCCGGACGGTATGCCGCAGGTCGAGCAGGTCGTCAACGACATCACCGCGGCCGCGGAGGCCAGCTTCGGCTCGTTGCACACGCCGCGCGCGGTCAAGCCGGTGTCCGGCACCCTCACCTCCGACTTCGGTCCGCGATGGGGCAGCCACCACGGCGGCATCGACATCGCGGCCCCGATCGGCACGCCGGTCTACGCCGCCGCCGACGGTGTCGTGGTCGACGCCGGTCCGGCGTCCGGATTCGGTCTGTGGGTGCGCGTCAAGCACGACGACGGCACCACCACCGTCTACGGCCACGTCAACGACTACCAGGTGTCCGTCGGCCAGCACGTCGTCGCAGGTCAGCAGATCGCGACCGTCGGCAACCGCGGTCAGTCCACCGGGCCGCACCTGCACTTCGAGGTCTGGAACGCGAACGGCGCCAAGATCGACCCCTCCACGTGGCTCGAGGAGCGCGGCGTCGCGGTCACCTGGCGCGGCGCGTCGGCCACCATGTGAGCCGACCCCGATACGCGGAAAGTCCCCGTCCGGTGCGAAACCGGGCGGGGACTTTCTCGTTCGAGTCGAAAACTCAGGCGGCCGGCGTGGCTGCCGGGCGGGCGGCGTAGGACAGGCCGCACACGGTCATGACCTGGCCGAGGCTCAGCGGACCCTCGTCACCGAGCGCCCGCGAGAAGCGGCCGTCGGGGCGCACCCACAGCCGGATCGTCGCCGGCTCGTCGGCGCGGGTGAGGACGTACTCGTCGCAACCGTCGGGGCAGGGCAGCGTCTCGCGCACGATGTTCTGGGCGAAGGCGAGTTCGATCAGGTCGTCGATCACGGAAGTTGCTCCTCACACCCCGGTGCTACCGGGTCCTACTGTCACCGTTCGGTAACGCAGATTAGGCTAACCTTCGAGCCGTGTGGGCTGTCAACCCCTGATTTCACTCGTGTGAGCAATGACTCCCGTGTCGCGGCGCTCTAACGGGCCGCCAGCGCGACCGACGCCTCCCCGGTGTAGGTGAGGAACGTCAGCGACTCCTGGAAGTACAGCTCGACGGTCTCCGAATCGTGCGACAGGTAGCCGATCGACAGATCCTGGCCGATCTGCAGGTCGAAGTCGCCGCCGCGGGTGGTGAGCACGAACGCCCCGTCGATCGCCGGCGCCCAGATGATGTCGCCGTCGATGAGTCGCCGGATGTGCTCGCGGATCGGGTACCCGTGATCGGACGTCTCGCTGACCTGCGTGTACGCCTCGGCGCTCAGCAGCACCGAGTACGGACCGTCGACGCCGGCCAGGCGAAGCTCCGACAGGGCCTGGCTGATCACCTCGGGCACATCGCGGACGTCGTCGGGCAGGCGCAGCGGCGGGTTCGACGAGCTGGCCCGGATGCCCTCGATGCTCGCGGCGGCGTAACCCTCGAAGATCGCGCGGTCCTCGGCGAACGCGATCTTCTTCGCGGCCTCCTTCACCGCGTCCCAGTCGGCGTCCTGCGCGCCGCGCTCGACGTTGTCGATCTCCTCGCGCGACAGCGTGAACGGCACCCGCAGTTCCACCAGGGGCGCCACCCGACGCTGCCGGGCGAGCACGCCGTCGGCCGGAGCGTCGATCGTCATGGTGCGGCCGAGCCCCACCGCGGAGAAGTCGGTGCCGTGCGGCCCCGAGACGTCGACGACGGTGCGTCCTGCGATGTGCCGCTTGAAGGTTCGCGTCGCCTCCTCCTCGATCGACGCCCAGGCGGCGTCGGTGATGGGGGCCAGACCGCGGTAGAGGTTGTTCATCGTGTGGAACTCCTTCTCAGACTGCCGATTCCGAGTGATCCGTCAGCGGCGGGGGACGGGCTCGCGTCTTCGGTGCCGGCCTGCCGGATGCCCGGCGCCGGCGGGAGGCCGTCGAGGAACTCGACGGTGGGGGAGAAGAACAGGCCGCCGGTGACGGCGGTGGAGAAGTCGAGGATGCGGTCGGTGTTCCCCTCGGGCTTGCCGATGAACATGTTGCGCAGCATCTCCTCGGTGACCGACGGCGTGGCCGCGTACCCGATGAAGTAGGTGCCGAACTCGTCGTCGCCGAAGCTGCCGAACGGCATGTTGACGCGCAGGATCTGGCGCTCGTCGCCGTTCTCGTCGGTGATCGTGTTCAGTGCGACATGGGAATTGGACGGCTTGACGGCGTCGTCGAGTTCGATGTCGTCGAGCTTGGTGCGCCCGATGACGCGCTCCTGCTCCTCGGTGGAGATCGCGTTCCAGGAATCCATGTCGTGCAGGTACTTCTGCACGATGACGTAGCTGCCGCCGGTGAAGTCGGGATCCTCGCCGCCGACGAGCGCCGCCTCGGCCGCCTCGACATCCTCGGGATTCTCGGTGCCGTCGACGAAGCCGAGCAGGTCGCGCTGCTCGAAGTAGCGGAAGCCGTGGGTCTCGTCGACGACGGTCGCCGCGCCGCGTAGTCGTCCGACGATCTTCGACGCCAGCTCGAAGCACAGGTCCATCGACACCGCGCGGATGTGGAACAACAGGTCGCCCGGTGTCGCGGGGGCGCGGTGCCGGGCGCCGTCGAACTCGACGAACTCGTGCAGTTCGGCGGGGCGGGGACCGTCGAACAGGCGGTCCCACGCGGACGAACCGATCGAGGTGACGCACACCAGTCCCGAATCGGGCACCCGGAATCCGACGGCCTTGCGCAGGCCCTCGACGTCGGAAAGCAGGTCGCGGACGGTGTTCTCGCCGCCCTCGTCGATGATGAACACGAGGAAGATCGCCGCGGGGGTCAGCGGCGACAAGATCAACTGAGGTCGGGCCACACCTCACCGTAGAACACTCCGGTCGGCGTCGCCCGCGAACACGGGCCGTCGGCGACGTGATGTCGGCGACGGCCCGTGGTCCCTATTCCGGGGCTAGGCGGTGGCGCCGGCCCAGCTGTCCGGGCCGAACACCTCGTAGTGGATGTTCTCCTCCGGCACGTTCCGCGCCAGCAGGGACTCCTTCATCGCCAGCATGAACGGCAGCGGGCCGCACAGGAAGGCGCGGGTGCCGGGTTCGAGCGTGACATCGGTCAGATCCGCACGGCCCAACCGGGTTCCGGCGAACGCCTCGCGAGCGCCCATGTCCTCGTACCAGCGGTGCATCACTCCGGACGGCAGTCGGTCGACCAGTTCGGTGAGCTCGGCGCGGTGCGCGTGCTGCGCCGCCGAGCGGTCGGCGTGCAGCACCGACACGCTGCGCTTGTCGTCGGTCGAGGCCAGGTGCTCGAGCATCCCGATCATCGGGGTGCAGCCGATGCCGGCCGAGACGAGCAGCAGCGGCGCCTCGTCGTCCGGCAGGACCAGGTCGCCGAACGGCAGCGACACGGTGAGCTCGTCACCCTCGAAGACGTTGTCGTACAGGAAGTTCGACACCTCGCCCGCGGGAACGGCGGCGCCGTCGGACGACGCCTGGGCGGCGATCCGCTTGACGGTGATCCGCCACTCGGCGTCGGTGGGGCCGCACGCGAGGCTGTACTGCCGGATCTGGCGGGCGCCGTCGGGCAGGTGCACGGCCACCGAAATGTACTGGCCCGGCGCGAACGTCGGTAGAGCCGAGCCGTCGGCGGCCGCGAGCGTGAACGAGACCGTGTCCGCGGACTGGTGCGCCCGGAGCACGACGCGGGCCGTGCGCCACACGTCACCGGCCTCGACGCCCGCCTTCTCGTACAGCCCGGCCTCCATCGCGATGAGGGTGTTGGCCATCAGCCAGTAGACCTCGTCCCACGCCGAGGCCACCTCGGGCGTGACGGCCTCGCCGAGGACCTCGACGATCGCCTCGAACAGGTGCTTGTGCACGATCCAGTACTGGTCGGCGGTGATGCCTAGGGACGCGTGCTTGTGCGCGATGCGCGACAGGATGGCGTCGACCCGCGCCTGGTCGGGGTCGAGCTGCAGGGTCGCGAAGGCGGCGATCGCGCCGGCCAGCGCCTTCTGCTGCTCGCCCTGACGCTGGTTGCCGCGGTTGAACAGGTCGCGCTCGAGCTCCGGGTGGGCGTCGAACATCTTGCGGTAGAACAGCGTCGTGATGTCGCCGATCGCGGCACCAACGGCGGGGAGCGTGGCGCGGACGGTTTCCTTCGAGGCCTCCGAGAGCATCGGATTCTCCTGTCGGTCGGGTGGTTACGGTTCGTTCACTGCCGGCGCGGTGAGCGTCAGCAGCACGTTTCGGGGGGAGGCGTCCGCGAGGTCGCGGACGGTCATTCCGTCCAGGGCGCCGTAGAAGGCGTTCTGGGCGTCGCGCAGGGCGGAGCGCAGACGGCAGCCGTGGCGCAGCGGGCACGGCTTGTCACCCTCGCAGGTGACGACCTCGTCGTCGCCCTCGAGCTGACGGGTGAGCCAGCCGAGAGACGCCGACCGGCCCAGTTCGGTGATCGCGAGTCCACCGCCGCGGCCACGGCGGGTAGTGACGACGCCGAGTTCGCTCAGCCGCGCAACCACTTTCGTCGCGTGGGTGTACGACACGGCGAGCTGCTCGGCGACGACCCGGGTGCTCGGGGCCGCGCCGGATCCGGGGGTGGAGCCGGCGGCCAGTCGCATGACGATCCGCAGGCCCAGATCCGTGAACTGAGTCAGCTGCATGGCTAGACAGTAGGAAATTGGAATCTCGGACTCCAATTAAATGTGACGCGCGTCGCGGCCCCGGAGGCGAAGTCCCGACCTTGGGCCCTGAGGGCCGGGACTTAGGTCCCGAATTACACGGGACTCACGCATCCGCCCGGAAACCGGTCGGAGTGACTAACGTCGAAGTCGGCACCTCGATCGGCTCGATCCGAGGAGGATCGACCACGACTTGCCGCACCGATTCGTCGCAAACGGAAGAGGGTGAGCGGGATGACCGCACAGGGCATGCAGCAGGGCACCGAGGGGCCGTCGGCCGCGCGGGACGCGAACGCGGTGATCGTCGGCGTCGACGGATCGGAGTCCGCGGAGGCTGCCGTCCGCTGGGCCGCCCGGATGTGTGCGGACCGCAACCTGTCGCTGCGGATCATCCACGCCCTGAACTTCTCGCCGTACACCTACGGTGCGCCGTACCTCGACGTCGCCGGCATCTACGACTGGATGGAGGACCAGGGCAAGGAGGTCCTCGCCCGCGCCGCCGCCGTGGCCCGGGAGGTCTCCGCCGACCTGGACATCTCCACCGAGATCTCCACGATGGGCGGCGCCCGTTGGCTGGTGTCGCTCTCCGAGGACTCACGTGCGCTGGTGCTGGGTGCGTCGGGCAGCGGTGCCGCCGGCGGCATCGGCTCGACCGCGGTCAACGCCGCGAGTCACGGTGTGTGCCCGGTGGTGGTGGTCCACCAGCGGGACGGCGAGGTGCCGCACGAGGGGCCCGTGGTCGTCGGCATCGACGGCAGCCCCACCAGTGAGCGCGCCACGGGCATCGCGTTCGAGGAGGCCGCGCAGCGCGGGGTTCCGCTCGTCGCGATCCACGCCTGGAGCGACACCCCGCACGGCACGCTCGCCGGTGGGCGCAGCGCGATCCGTGACCCGAGGGCTTTCGAGGACGCCGAACACGAGGTGCTCTCCGAACGCCTCGCCGGGTGGTGTGAGCGCTACCCGGACGTCGCGGTCCAGCGCGAGTTGTACATCGACGGCCCGCGCACCCACCTGCTGGCGTGGTCGCAGAAGGCGCAGTTGGTGGTCGTCGGCAGCCGCGGGCGCGGCGGATTCCGCGGCCTGCTGCTCGGCTCGACCAGCAACGAACTGGTCCAGAAGGCGCAGTGCCCGGTGATGGTGGTCCGCCCCGAGCGGTCGTAGAGTCCATTTGTCGTAACGTCCGTCACAGATAAAACGGAATGGGGTCGCCGCAGTGCGCATCGGAATGGGCTTGAACTACAGCGGGGGATTCGCGGAGACCGTCGAAGAGGTCGCCGACCTCGAACGGGCCGGCCTGGACATCGTGTTCGTGCCCGAGGCGTACTCGTTCGACGCGGTCAGTCAGCTGGGCTTCCTCGCGGCCAAGACGTCGACGATCGAGTTGGCGTCGGGCATCTTCCAGATCTACACCCGCACCCCGAGCCTGACCGCAATGACCGCGGCCGGCCTGGACTATGTCTCGGGTGGCCGGTTCGTGATGGGCATCGGGGCGTCGGGTCCGCAGGTGATCGAGGGCTTCCACGGCGTCAAGTACGACGCCCCGCTCGGCCGCACCCGCGAACTGGTCGACATCTGCCGCCAGGTGTGGCGCCGCGAGAAGGTCAACTACCAGGGCAAGTACTACCAGGTGCCGCTGCCCGCCGATCAGGGCACGGGCCTGGGCAAGCCGCTCAAGCTGATCAACCACCCGGTGCGTGAGCGGATCCCGATCGTCATCGCCTCGCTGGGCCCGAAGAACGTGGCGCTCACCGCCGAGATCGCCGAGGGCTGGGAGCCGATCTTCTTCCATCCGGAGAAGGCGGAGTCGGTGTGGGGCGAGGCGCTCGCCGCCGGCAAGGCCAAGCGCGACCCGGCCCTGGGTGACCTACAGATCTACGCGGGACCGGCGCTGGCCATCGGCGACGACGTCGAGCCGATGCTGCAGTGGATCAAGCCGCACCTCGCGCTGTACATCGGCGGCATGGGCGCCAAGGGCAAGAACTTCTACAACGACCTCGCGTGCCGCTATGGCTACGCGGAGGAAGCCGAGAAGATCCAGGACCTGTACCTGGCGGGCAAGAAGGACGAGGCCGCCGCCGCGGTCCCCGACGAACTCGTGCGCGCCGTCTCGCTCATCGGCACCGAGAGCTTCGTCAAGGAGCGCGTCGCGGCCTTCGCCGCGGCCGGCGTGACGACGCTCAACGTCACCCCGATGGCGGCCGACCGCGCGGGGCGGGTCGCGCTGATCGAGAAGCTGCGCGCGATCGTCGACTGAGCGGGACCCCGGCGAGTCGTGGCGTGCCGAGCGTCACGGCTCGCGGGGGCCCGAGACCCGCGCGACGGTCAACGGAAACCGGGACAATGGTCTCGACCGGTCTGCCAGGTGTGAAGGAGAAACTGGATCCATGAGTGCAACCGAAGCGATCGTCGTCGCCGTCGACGGTTCCGAAGCGGCATCGAACGCGGTGGTGTGGGCGGCCCGCGCCGCCGCGGTCCACCAGCGTCGCCTGCACATCGTGACCGCCGTGCACATCCCGGCGTTCTACTACTCCGAGCCGTATCTGGCTCGCAGCTTCCAGGACGAACTGCGCGACACGGCCCGCTCGCGCCTCGACAGCGCCCACGTCCTGGCCAAGCAGTCGGCCGAGGACATCGGTTCGATCGAGATCACCACGGAGCAGATCGACGGCCGCCCGGCGCCCACACTGATCGACCTGTCGCAGCAGGCGTGGATGGTGGTCCTCGGATCGCACGGGCACGGCGAGATCACCGGACTCGTCGTCGGGTCCGTCACCGCCGCGGTGTCCGCGCACGCCGAGTGCCCGGTCGCCGTCGTCCGCGGCCGCACGCTCGACGGCCTGCCGCCGACCGAGGGCCCGATCGTCGTGGGTGTCGACGGCTCCGAGTCGTGCAAGCCCGCGGTCGCGGCCGCGTTCGAGGAGGCTGCGATGCGGAACGCCAACCTCATCGCGGTGAACGTGTGGAGCGATGTGAGCGTGCAGCCGTCGCTCGGCGCCACCCCCGACGACCCGCACTGGAGCCGCATCCAGACCGGTGAGGAAGTGGTGCTGGCCGAGCGGCTCGCCGGCTGGCAGGAGCGGTACCCGGACGTCACCGTCGAACGCGTCGTGGCACGGGACCGGCCGGTGCGGGTGCTCAGCGAGTACGCCGAACAGGCCCAGCTGATCGTCGTCGGCACCCGCGGACGCGGAGGGTTCAAGGGCATGCTGCTGGGCTCGACCAGCCGGGCGATGCTGCACACCGCCGACTGCCCGGTGCTGATCGTGCCGTCGCGCACCTAGTTCGACGCTTCACACCGGGGCCGCGCGGTTCGCCACGCGGCCCCGGTGTCGTCGGACGGACATTTCGGTGCGATACGAGATCGTGCTGTGGCACCACCACTGGACGGCTTAGCCTGGTTCTGCGCCCGATGCTGCGGACGACCGCGCCGGTCCGGGTGCGCCGACCTGGATTCTGGAGGGAAGGCCATGAAGATCGTCGTGATCGGTGGCACCGGGACGCTGGGATCGAAGGTGGTCGACAAGCTACGGGAGCACGGCGACGAAACCGTCGCGGCCTCGCGGAACACCGGTATCGACACGCTCACCGGGGAAGGCCTCGCCGAGGCTCTGACAGGTGCCGACGTGGTTGTCGACGTGTCCAACTCGCCGTCCTTCGAGGACGGTCCGGTGATGGACTTCTTCACGAGATCGACCACCAACCTGGAGACCGCCGCGAAGGCGGCCGGCGTCGGCCACTACGTCGCGGTGTCGATCGTCGGCGCCGACCAGTTGCCGCTGAGCGGCTATTTGCGGGCGAAGGTCGCCCAGGAGAGGCTCATCGAAGAGGCTGGGATTCCCTACTCCATCGTCCGTTCCACCCAGTTTGCCGAGTTCACCGACCAGATCACGGCCTCGATGACCGTCGGCGACGAGGTGCGCGTCCCGGACGCGCTGATCCAGCCCATCTCCGTCGACGACCTCGCCGCCGAGGTTGCGGGTGTGGCAGCAGGCGAACCATTGGGCGCCGTCGAGAACATCGGCGGGCCCGAGAAGATGCCGTTCGAACAGATGGCTCGCGAGGTCCTGGCCCGGCAGGGCGAAGCCAAGACGGTGGTCGTCGACCCCGACGCGGGCTACTTCGGGACACCGCTCTCCCGAGACAGCCTGGTCATCGCCTAGCACTCACTCCGAGGGGTGGTTCCCGGACAATGCGAGGGCCCGATAGCCGGACTCGTTGAGTTCGTGATGGCGTGCCCACCGGGTCCCGGTCCACTCCGGATCCGTGTGTGCGGCCACCAGCGCGGCCGTCGTCGCCGAGTGCAGATCGAACTCGAGGCCGCGGCACAGTTCGCGGGCCTCGGACCGGTCGGGCGTGGCCTCGATCCGCTCGATCGTCGACGCGACCTGTGCGTCGGTGTCGTCCAGGATCCGGCGGTACGACGTCGGCAGCACCGCCCAAAGCACGACGACGGCGACGACGACACCGATCACCGTCTCGAGCAGGCGGTCCCGGGTCACCCCGGTCAGGTCGTCGGGTGATCCGAGCCCGGCGAGCAGCAGGGCCAGGATCGTGATGAACACCATGGCCAGCCCGTAGTTGCGGACGAGGTAGGCCTGCAATCCGGCCATCGACGCGGCCAGCACCAGCACGAGTGCGGCGCCGGTCGGGTCGAGCGGAGTGAGCGCGGCGAGGATGATCAGGCCCAGCACGGTCCCCGCGAAGCGGTGCACGGCCCGGTACGTCCCGAGGACGCGGTCCGGCCCCTGGTGCAGGATCATGGCGGCGGTGATGACGGCCCAGTCCGGTCGGGCGACGCCGAGACCCATCGCGACGGCGCCGGCGACCGGGCAGGCTACGAGCAGTCGCACCACGATGAGCGCCGACCGGCCCCGCGGGTGCGCCGCCCGCCGCAGCCGGAACCGGATCGTCGGCCGCGCCGCGGGCACCCGCCGCCACAGATCCTCACCGTCGGTGTCGAGGGCCGTCTCGGTGCCGTGCAGAAGTGACACGCAGCGATCCTGTGCCCCGAGCAGGTCCCGGGTCAGTGCGTGGTCGCGGGAGGCGATGCCCGCGTCGTGCAGGCACTGCCAGGCGGCGTGGACGGCCTTGACCGCGCCGTGCCGTCGGGCGGCCGAGCCCCGATCGCGGTCGAATGCGTCCACCGCTGCGATCGCGGACGAGACCGCCGCACGCTCGGGGGTGCGGGGCCGCACCACGCACCCGGACATGGCGACCGGAACGGCGGTGGCCGCACCGATCGCCGTCCAGCCGACGATGTGGCCGACGGAGACACCTGCCACGGGCAGTGCCGACGCGATCTCGACCGCGAGCAGCGGGAGGAACGCGCCCGGAGCACCGAGTCGCAGCGCGTCGACGACGAAGGCTCCCGCGGCCACGAAGGCCGACATCGCGAGCACCAGCGCCAGCGGCCACAGCGCGGACCCGCCGGAGGACGCCGCGTCGTGGACCGCGCTGCCGACACCGGCACCAAGGGCGGCCGCAACCACCATCACGCACGCCGCGACCGAGACCGCCCGCCACCGCACCCGGTACGGACGACCCTCCCCGTACACCACGGCGAAGGCGCCGAGGGCCGCCGTTGCGGCCGACAGGTCGTGGCCGAGCGCGACACCGATCAGACCCGGCAGGGCGACGGCGACCGCCGCTCGTGCCGTTCCCGGCCATCGGCGCCCGTCCCGCGGCACGCGCACCAGCGCGGGCCAGGCCCGCGTCGGTGTGGGAATCGGGGGAGGGGCTTCGATCGACACGGGTACTTACGTTACGAAACGGCCGGGGGCGCGATCGAATCAGGCAAAACGGGAATGGTGCCCGAGGCGGGCTCGAGGCCTTCCGGGTTCGCGAATCCTGTCCTCGAGGGGTCGGATCGGAGTTAAATAGATTCGAACAGGCGCAATGGATTTCGGCAAGATCAAACACAGTCCAGTCCACCGCCCGCCCGCTCCGGTGCCACCCGCGGGAGGCCGATCGTCTCGGGGATGCGCGATGAACGAAGCAGCCTTGGGGGTTCACACGAGCAGTGAGCCCGAAGCAGTCCGGCCGGAACCTTCCGATCCGATAGACGACGGCCCCGGTGGTGCTCGTGTCGACGTCACACTTCCGAGGTTGCTCGCGGTCGTGAGACTGACGCCGCCGCAGGCTGCGCAGCTGTGTGCGGACGTGATCGGCGAGTACGAACGGGTGAGCGCCGGTGGTGGCCGTCCGATCATGCTTCGTAGCGACGCCGCGGTGGTCTCCGACGATGGGCGGCTCACGCTCGACGGCGTAGGGGGCGCCGCGTCCAGCATCGAGGCGAACGATGCGATCGCAGGCATGCTCCGCGATATCGCGACGAACTGTCGGAGTTCGGATCTCGGCGATCGTTTGACCGAATCAGGTTCGGACACAACGGATCCGGTTGATCTGATTCGCCGGGTTCGCCCCGTGGTGGATTCCGAAATCGACCCGGCCGACGAGACTCGACGGAGGCGCCGGATCGGCGACCTCGTCCGGGCGACGAGGGGACAGCCCGGTTCGGACGGCCCGGCGGTGAACGGTCGGACCGACGCGCCGAGCGTGCCGTGCGTGCCGGCCGGATCGCTCGTGCCGAACACCGTCTGGTTTCCGCCGGTCCGTAGTCCCTGGCACAGTCGCCGGAGACGGCTGTCCCGGAGACAGGGCGTGTTCGCCCTGAGCGCGATCATCTTGCTCGTCGGGGCGGTAGCGGCGGGTCCTCTCATGTGGGGCGAGCTGAGCCGTGGTTGGGGCGCCATCGTCCATCCGGTGAATCCCTCGAGCGAGAATCAGCTTCAGCCGGTGTCGCCGCCGCCGGCCGAACCGGCGGACCAGCCCGTGGTCGCTACCGAGGCCGGTGGTGTCGAGGCGGCACCCGTCCATACCGGTGCCCCAGCCGCTGCGGGCAAGATCACCGGGGTCACCGCGAGTTTCGCGGACGGATCGTGCAGCGCCGGACAACCGTGCGACGTACGAGTGGACGTTCATCTCGACCCGGGGGCGACCGTCGACTCGGTCACCTGGAAGCTGAACGTCTACGACCGATGCTCCGGTGAGGTGCACACCGGCGCTGACGTCACGCTGCCCGTCGAGCAGGGTCGGGATGGGGTCTACGGCCTGAGCAAGGCGTTTCTTCCGCAGAGCCACGCATTGGCTCTCGCGGCGGTCACGAGTGACCCGGCGACTGCCGCTTCGGAGCCGCTGTACGTGCCTGCAGAGAAAGTAACCTGCTGATGATCGGCGACGGGGATCGCGCGCGGGGGCACGAACGGCAGTCCGATCCTTGGATCGTCACGGCGGCGATCGTTCTCACAGTCCTCGGCCTGCTCAACCTGGTGTCGATCGGACTCACGTCGTACGCGATCCGCCACGCAGTCGTTGCCGCCATCGGCATCGTGTTGATGTTCGCCGTGTCGCGGATGCGGGTGGGTAACCTGCGACGATTCGGGTGGGCGACCCTCGTGGTTTCGGTCGTGATGCTGGTGGCCGTGTCGTTCGTCGGGGTAGCGGTCAAGGGCGCGCAACGCTGGCTGGATTTCGGCGTGTTCACCGTTCAGCCGTCCGAAGTCGCCAAGCTCGGTCTGGTCCTGGTGTTGGCATCCATCCTGGCCGGCGGCTACACGTTCGGTCGGTTGGTGGCGACGGTGTCGATCACGGGCGTCGTGGTCGCACTGGTCGCTCTGCAGCCCGATCTGTCGAGTGCAGTGATGCTGGCGGCGGCAGCAGTGCTGATGCTGATCCTCGCCAGGGTGCCGCTGCTGCCGCTGCTGCCGCTGTTCGCGCTCGGGATCGCCGCGCTGCCCTTCGCCGGTCTCTTCCTCCGCCCCTACCAGCTCGAACGGATCCAAGAGTTTACGTCGAACCACGCCGACACGAGTGGGTCGGGCTGGGCGTCGCTTCAGGCCGACATCGCGGTCGGCAGCGGTGGGCTGTGGGGCCTGGCGCGGGACCCCATGTACGGCCTGAGGGCCGAATTCCTTCCCGAGTCGCAGCACGACCTTGCGTTCGCAAGCGTCGTGTACGGGTGGGGACTGTTCGCCGGCCTTGCCGTCGTGGCGGCCAGCTTGGTGATCACCTGGCGTGCAGCACTCGCCGCACGACGGGCACGGACCAAGGAAGGTGCGCTCGTGGCCGCGGGCATCGGCGGGATGTTCGGGATCCATGCCGCGCTGTCGGTCGCTGCGAGCCTGTCGCTCCTGCCCCAGCACGGAATGCCGATCCCGCTGTTCAGCTACGGGGGCACGGTCGCGCTCGTCGGATTCGTCTCGATCGGGCTGGTGCTCGCTGTGCGCAGAGACGGTGTCGCTCGGCCGCTGTGGGCCGAGTCGTCCAAACGTCGGCGAGTGCCGCGCGGCTTGACAGCGGGTTCCCTCGCGGTCACCGCAGCCCTCGTCGTGATGTCGGTGTCCGCCTGGCATCTGCAGACCGATCGTGGTCCCGAGTTGCGGGCGTTGAGCGATGCGCAGATGACTCGCTGCATACGCCTGCCTGCCGAGCGCGGTCAGATCCTCGACCGAAACGGTGTGCCGCTGGCGACCAACGTTGCCGAATACACCATTTCGGTGGTCACCGGAATGTTCCCCGAGAACGACGCCGGTTCACGCGCTGAGCTCGCGAACTTGCTCGGTGTTTCCCCTGACGCGCTGGAGAAAACCCTGGGTGAACGTGACGAAGGGGAGATGCAGGGAGTCGTCGGCAGGGTCCCACCCGAGCAGGCTCGGCAAATCATCGACGCGAACATCCCGGGTGTTCTCGTCGTCCCATCCGGGAAGCGGCACTATCCCTACGGCGCCACGCTTGCCTCCGTTCTCGGCTACGTCGGCGTCGCCGACGAGCAGGACATGGAACGTTGGCCGCAGCTTGCGCTCGGGTCGCGGGTCGGCAGAGCGGGACTCGAGATGCAGTACGACGCGCTGCTGCGCGGCACCGACGGCAAGCAGTGCATATACGTCGACCCGGCCGGAAATCCCTTGGGTCCCGGTGAGCGCGTGGATCCCGTGCCGGGCCACGACCTGCGGCTGCACCTGGACATCGGGTTGCAGAATCTGGCGACGGATGCGCTGGCCCAGGCGGTCCGCAGCAGCGGGGGTGACCTGGGCGCGGCGGTTGTGATGGACGCGCGCACCGGCGCGGTGATGGCGCTCGCCAGCGTGCCCGGGTACGACAACAACGTCTACGGTCCCCCCGTCGACGCTGCCGCGCTCGCGGCCCAAACCGAGGGCCCCGGGCCCGGACGGATGGTCAACAACGCGTACCAGACTGCCGCGCCGCCCGGCTCGACCTTCAAGATCGTTGTCGGCTCGGCGAACGCGGAGGATCAGGTACTGGACCCGGAGCAGGTGATCGAGACCGGCGCCTCCTACACGTACGGCGGGCACACGTTCGCGAACTGGAAGCCGCTGGGGCCGAACAACCTGATGCAGGCGATCCAGTGGTCGGACAACGTGTACTTCTACAAGCTCGCCGAACTCCTCGGTCCCGACCGGATCGCGACGGCTGCCGACCAGCTCGGAGTGGGCCGGCGATCGGGAATCGATCTGCCCGGCGAGGCCGAGGGTTTCCTGGGAACACCCAAGTCGGTCGCCGACACCGGAGGCACCTGGTATCCGGGCTCGACGCTACTGATGGGCATCGGGCAGGGCGCCGTGACGGCGACCCCGCTGCAAGTGGCACGCTGGACGTCCGGCATCGCCACCGGGGCAGTGGTCACCCCGCAGCTCGCCGCCGCCTACGGGACCGGAGAAGGCGCGCCGATTCCGACGGGGGAGCCTCAGCGGCTTCCCTTCGCCGACAAGCTCGATCCGGTTCGCGCCGGGATGCGGGCTTCGGCCGCTGCCGGTACGGGCGCGCAGCTCGCCACCCTGCCGGTGCCGGCCGGCGCCAAGACCGGAACGGCGGAGGATCCGTCGGCGCCGGGGAACGGTCTCGACGCCTGGTTCACCGCCGTGGCGCCCTTCGATTCTCCCGAAGTCGTTGTCACGGCGATGGTTCGCGGCGGTGGATCCGGATCGGATGCGTCCGGTCCCGTGGTCAAGGCGCTCCTCGAGCGCTATCTGGCGGGGCGACCGGCTCCGGCACCGGCACCGACTCCGGCTCCGGCTCCGGAGCCGGGTCGGTGATCAGCTTTCGTAGGTGATCCCCCACAGCGGATCAGACGCTGCGGGGGATCAGAGGATGCTGCGGGGGATTCAGAGGATACGGAAGATCAGCCGCTGTACGCGGCGACGACCTCCGGATGGTCCAGGCAGGCCGTGGCGCCCTCGGCGACGCACGTGACGGCGTCGAGCCCCTCCACCACGAGCGACTGTTCGTCGTCGGTGTTGGGTGTGCCCATCTTGGCGCGCTCCGCGGTCAGTTCGCCGACGATGATCTGGCGCTCGTTCGCGGCGGTGGATCCGGATCGGATGCGTCCGGTCCCGTGGTCAAGGCGCTCCTCGAGCGCTACCCCGCGGGACGACCGGGACCGCCACCGGCTCGGTGATCGGACGTTCCAGATGATCGAGCGTTCCGAGTGATCAGACGTCCCGGGGAATGAGCAGATGTAGGCGATCAGCCGCTGTACGCGGCGACGACCTCCGGGTGATCCAGGCAGGCCGTGGCGCCCTCGGCGACGCACGTGAGCGGGCGCTCGGCCGTCTTCACCGGGAGACCGAACGATTCTTCGAACAGCTGGGACAACCCGCGGAGCATTGAGCCGCCCCCGATCACCAGGACGCCCTCGGACATCACGTCGCTGATCGCCTGCGGGGGAAGGTCTTCCAGGCAAGCGCTGAGCGTCTGCACGATCCCGGTGGTGGTCGGCCGCAGCGCTTCGACGATCTCCTCGACGTCGAGTGAGATCAGCCGCGCGCGGCCCGTGACGGCGTCGAGTCCCTCCACCACGAGCGACTGTTCGTCGTCGGTGTCGGGTGTGCCCATCTTGGCGCGTTCCGCGGTCAGTTCGCCGACGATGATCTGGTGCTCTTCGCGCAGGTAGTGGTGCAGCGCCTCGGTCAGTTCCTCTCCCGCCAGTTGGCAACTGCGGTGCGAGATCACGCCGCCGAAACAGATGGCGGTGACCTCCGAGACACCACCACCGACGCTCACGACGAGATGGGCGCGGGGCTCGAGCGGATTGACCCCGCACCCGAGCGCTCCCGCCACCGGTTCCGGGATCAGCCCGACCTTGCGCAGGCCCGCCTCGTGCCCGACTTCGAGCAGTGCGCGACGCTCGAGCGGGGTGGCCCCGGCAGGAGCCGAGAAGACGGCCGTCGGACGCCGACTGTATCGCCGGTGCGGGGCTACCTGCTCGATGACGGCCGTGACGAATGCCCGGGCCGTCTCCAGATCCACGATCACGCCGTCACGCATGGGTCGAACCTGTGTGATGCCCGCAGGTGTGCGGCCGACGAGGTTGCGCGCATCCTCGCCGATCGCGAGGGCGCGATGCGGATCTTTGTTCCGAACCAGCATGAAAGACGGTTCGTTCAGGACGATTCCGCCTTCTGCGGTCCCGACGACTGTGTTCGTAGTTCCGAGATCGATGCCAAGTCCACGCACGTCGGCCTCCCGAAGGGATTCGAACGAGATGGATTAGATGCTACGCACACCGGGGAGGTTCATGGCAGGTTTCGAGCGCGTGCTCGGTGCACTTGTCGTCGTGCACGGCAGCGCCCGCGGGAGTCGGACTCCCGCGGGCGCTGCCTCGAGCCGATGGATGTGTCTAGATGGTCCGCGCCAGGCGGTTCGCGAGCATCTTCGCGAAATGTGCCGGATCTTCCAACTCGCCGCCCTCCGCGAGAAGTGCGGTGCCGTAGAGCAATTCGGCGGTCTCGGCGAGGCTCGGGTCGTCTCCGCGCTCGGCGTGCGCGGTGCGCAGGCCCTCGACCAGCGGGTGCGTCGGGTTGAGCTCGAGGATCCGCTTGAAGTGCGGGACCTCCTGGCCCGACGCCCGGTACATCCGCTCGAGCGCCGGCGTCATGCCGAACTCGTCGCCGACGATGCACGCGGGGGAGTCCGTGAGGCGGGTCGACAACCGCACCTGCTTGACCTGGTCCTCGAGCGTCGTGGTGAGCCACCCCAGGACGTCGGCGAAGTCCTTGTCCTGCTCCTCGCGCTTGGCCTCCGCCTCCTGCTTCTCCTCCTCGGTGTCGAGGTCCACCTCGCCCTTCGCGATCGACTGCAGCGGCTTGCCGTCGAACTCGGGGACCGACGTCACCCACATCTCGTCGACCGGGTCGGTGAGCAGCAGCACCTCGAGCCCGCGGGCGCGGAACGCCTCCATGTGCGGCGACGCCTCGAGCTGCTGGCGGGACTCGCCGGTGAGGTAGTAGATCTGCTCCTGGCCGTCCTTCATCCGCTCGACGTACTGGGCCAGCGTGGTCTGCTCGTCCTCGCTGTGCGTCGACGGGAACGAGCAGATCCCGAGCAGGGTGTCGCGATTGTCGAAGTCCGAGAGCAGACCCTCCTTCAGGACCCGGCCGAACTGTGACCACACCGTGCGGTACTTCTCCCGGGCCGCCTCGTCCTCGGACGACATCAGGTCCCGGATCGTGGTGAGCACCTTCTTGGTGAGTCGGCGCCGGATCGCGCGGATCTGCCGGTCCTGCTGCAGGATTTCGCGAGAGACGTTGAGCGACAGGTCCTGTGCGTCCACCACACCCTTGACGAAGCGTAGGTACTCGGGCATGAGGTCGTCGCAGTCGTCCATGATGAAGACGCGTTTGACGTACAGGTGGATGCCCGCGCGGTGCTCGCGGGAGAACAGGTCGAACGGCGCGTGCGACGGGATGAACAGCAGCGCCTGGTACTCGAAGGTGCCCTCGGCCTTCATCGGGATGATCTCGAGCGGGTCGTCCCACGAGTGGCTGACGTGCTTGTAGAACTCGTTGTACTCGTCGTCGGAGACCTCGCTGCGCGGGCGAGCCCACAGCGCCTTCATAGAGTTGAGCGTTTCGGTCTCCACGACCGTCTTCGGCGCGTCGGTGACGTCCTCGGTCTCGTCGTCGCTCTTCGGGGCGGGACGCTCGACCTGCATCCGGATCGGGTAGGCGATGAAATCCGAGTAGCGCTTGACGATCTCGCGGAGCTTGCGCTCGGAGGCGTAGTCGTACAGGTGGTCGTCGACGTCCTCCGGCTTGAGGTGCAGCGTCACCGATGTGCCCTGCGGGGCGTCGTCGACGGTTTCGATCGTGTAGGTGGCGTCGCCGCTCGACTCCCACCGCGTCGCGTGCTTCTCGCCGGCCTTGCGGGTCAGCAGCGCGACCTTGTCCGCGACCATGAAGGTCGAGTAGAAGCCGATGCCGAACTGGCCGATCAACTCCTCGGAGGCTGAGCCGACCAGTGTCCCGGCGGCGGCTGCTTCTCTCGCCTCGCGCAGCTTGCGCCGCAGCTCGGCCGTGCCGGACTTCGCGAGGGTGCCGATCAGGTCGATCACCTCGTCGCGGGACATGCCGATGCCGTTGTCGCGCACCGTGAGCGTGCGTGCCTCCGCGTCGACCTCCAGTTCGACGTGCAGATCCGATGTGTCGGCCTCGAGGTCCTTGTCGCGGAACGCCTCGAGCTTGAGCTTGTCGAGCGCGTCGGACGAGTTGGAGACGAGCTCCCGGAGGAAGGTGTCCTTGTTGGAGTACACCGAGTGGATCATCAGATCCAGAATCTGGCGAGTCTCGGTCTGGAACTCGCGCTGTTCGATCCCCGTGGTCATTCGTGATTCCCTTCGACTGCAGAGCGTTCGACCGAAATGTTAGGACGGTCGCGGCGTCCACGGTGACGAAGGGCGGTGATCGTCACCCGGCGGTGAGGAACGGTTCCTCGATCGCCACGAAGCCGTGACACAGCGCGGTCACGATCTTCCGGTCACGCTCGGGGTCGAACCAGCGGTCCACGTGCGCCCAGTGGTACGGGTGCGTCATGTACGGACCGGTCAGCCCGTCGAGGCTGCTGTACTCCTGTTCCCACACGTGCGTCCAGGCCGCGGTACCGGTCGTATCGCGCACCCGGGCGAACTGCGAGGCGCCGATCGAACGGATGTACAGCGGCATCGCGGCCGTCTCGGCCTCGAACTGCCGCACGTGCTCCGGGTCGCTGGACGGATCGACGGCGACCAGCAGGGTGCGGTACACGGTTGGCTCGCCGGCATCGTCCGCCGGGGATACGGAACTCGTGAAGGTCACGCCGTCGACGTGGTCGACCGCAGGCGTCCAGAACCAGGAATCGACGTTGTTTTCCGCTGCACGCCAATCGGATTCGGTGTCGAACCGAAATCGGGCGATCACGTCGCCTGCGTTGATCGCGCCGGGCAGTGTGGGGCGGATCAGCGCCGCCGCCGCGTGAGGTTCCACCTCGGCGTGCAGACCGGCGACGATCGCCTCCCGGAACTCGGCGTCGGCGGTGTCGGCGAAGTGGATCAGCCTGATCACCTCAAACATCGGTCACCGCCTCGAGATCGTCGAGCGCGCACGACGTCGTGCGGCGTCGGCTCACCAGCGACGCGTCGGCTGCCTTCCACCACGCGGCGACGTCCGGGTCGCGGCCGGCCGCCCACCGCTGCTGCCACCACGCGTCCGCGCCGGTGACGGTCCACGTGACGGTGACGGTGTTCGACTGGTCGGCGAGCCACACGGGCGGGCTGACGAGGATGCGGTCGAGGGTGAGGCCGCGCTCGCGTGCGCCCGGCGCGTACTGCTCGAGGTACGACGCGAGGAACTCACGCGCCCGACCGGGCACGACCTCCATCTCGTCGACGACGTAGACGGTCGGTGCAGCGTCGGCCGCGGCCTCGGCGCGCAGGCGCTCCATCGAACTCCCTTCGGTGTGCCTCGACAGGACGCTAGGGCGTCGTGGAGTGTGGTGCCTACGACCGTTCCACGTAGCGGGAGGCTGGCGAAGTGCACCGGGAGGGACAGCGGCGATGCGGATCGGGATCCTCGCCTACGAGGGGTGCCTGGCGGCGGAGATCTTCCTCTTCTCCGACATCCTGTTGGTGGCGAATCGGGTGGCACGGCACGCCGGCGCCGCGCAGGACCCGTTCGTGGTGTCGGTGATCGCCGCGTCGGCGACGCCCGTGCGGGCCGCCGGGGGATTCCCCATCGGCGCCGAGCTGTCGCACCCCGACTTCGACCTACTCGTCGTGCCCGGATTCGAACTCGTGCCGTCGGAGGACCCAGACGACCGGTTGCGCGTGTGGCGCCGCGAAACGGAGTACCTCGCCGCCGCGGCGGCCCGCGGAACCGAGATCGCCTCGGTGTGCGTCGGCGCGTTCCTGCTGGGCGAGGCCGGGCTCCTCGACGGCCGCCGGTGCACCACGTCGTGGTTGTTCGCGGCCGAACTCGGGCGGCGGTACCCGGCCGCGACCGTCGACGGGGATTCGCTGGTGGTGCGCGACGGGCCGGTCACGACGACGGCGGCGTTCAGCGCCGCGCTCGACCTCGCGACCGCCGTCACCCGCGCGCACCTCGGGGACGGCGTCGCGCGGGCCACGGCCCGGATCACCCTCGTCGCCGAGAACCGGACGAGCCAGGCGCCGTACGTGGTCGACGCGATGCTGCCGAGGGGCCACGGCCCGTTCGCCGAGGACGTGGGTAGATGGTTGGTCGAGCACCTCGCCGAGCCGTACGACCTCACCCGCCTGGCTGAGGCGTTCCACGTGAGCACGCGGACGATGTTGCGCCGATTCCGCGCCGACACGGGACAGTCACCGCTTGCGTTTCTCCGGCGGGCCCGGGTCCGCGCCGCGAAGTCGCTCCTCGAGACCACCGACCGGCCGCTGGCACAGATCGCCGAACTCGTCGGCTACCGGGACGCGGGGACGTTTCGACGACTGTTCCTCGCGCAGGTGGGGATGAGCACCGCGCAGTACCGCCGCCAGTTCCGGACCGGACCGCTGGTGGAGGCAGGCGGAGCGGGTGGCGAGATCGCCCACGAACGTGGCGACGGCGCCACTCGTGCGACGGCGCGGGCGCCGAAACACTGATCGAGCACGCTACTCGGATCAGTGATGGAGGACGACGGTGCCGCACCGCAGCATGAAGCAGGACGACCCCCTCGAGGACTTCGAGCGACGGCGGATCGAGTGCGACGGCGTCGCCCGGACCGTGTACGTCGCCGGCAGCGGACCGGCGGTGGTCGTCATGCCGGAGATGCCGGGGATCAGTCCGCACGTCGCGCGCTTCGCCCGCTGGGTGCGTGACGCGGGTTTCACCGTGTACATGCCGTCCCTGTTCGGCCGCGACGGCGCGGTCCCCACTGTCGAGGAAGGCGTTGCAGTGCTACGGCGGGCGTGTGTGAGCGCCGAGTTCCGCGCGCTCGGCGCGAACGACCCGAGCCCGGTGACGGTGTGGCTGCGGACCCTGGCACGCCGCGCGCACGACGAGTGCGGCGGCCGTGGTGTCGGCGTGATCGGTATGTGTTTCACGGGCAACTTCGCGCTCTCGATGATGCTCGAGCCGGCCGTGCTCGCGCCCGTCCTGTCGCAGCCGTCGCTCCCGCTCGACGATCCCGACGCCGTCGACAGCGGTCCCAGCGAGTTGGCGGCGGTCCGACGCCGCCTCGACGGAGAGGACCTGACCGTGCTGGCCTACCGGTTCCGCGGGGACCGGTTCTGCCGGGCGCAACGCTTCGCGGCGTACGCGGACGCGCTCGGCGACCGCTTCGTGGCGCGGGAGCTTCCCGACTCGGCCGCCAACCCGGACACCTCGCCGTTCTTCGAGCACGTGATCGGCAGCCCGCACAGCGTGGTGACCGCCCACCTCGTGGACGCCGCGGGGCAGCCGACGATCGCCGCCCGCGACGAGATCCTGTCGTTCTTCCGCGTGCGCCTCGGCCCGTGAGGCCGGGGCGGGCGCGGTAGCGGTAGCGTCTTTGCGAGAGTTACGGAAGGTGGCACCGATGACACGGGTCTTTCTGGTGGACGATCACGAGATCGTGCGACGCGGACTGGTCGATCTTCTCGGCAGTGCGCCCGATCTGACCGTGGTCGGTGAGGCCGCATCGGTCGGCGAGGCGATGGCGCGGATCCCGTCCAGCGGGGCGGAGGTCGCGGTGCTCGACGTGCGACTGCCCGACGGCAACGGTGTCGAACTGTGCCGCGACCTGCGGGCAGTGCTGCCCGACCTGCGCTGCCTGATGCTCACGTCGTACGCGGACGACGAGGCCCTGTTCGACGCCGTGATGGCGGGCGCCTCCGGGTTCGTGCTCAAGCAGATCCTCGGTACCGACCTCATCTCGGCCGTGCGGACGGTCGGTGAGGGCGGATCGCTGCTCGACAGCCGCGCCACGGCGGCCCTGATGCAGCGGATCCGGTCCGAGCGCACCGCCGACCCGCTGGCCGAACTCTCCGATCAGGAGCGCGCCGTCTTCGACCTCATCGGTGAGGGCCTGACGAACCGTGAGATCGCCGAGCGACTGTTCCTCGCGGAGAAGACGATCAAGAACTACGTCTCGCGGCTGCTCGCCAAGCTCGGCATGCAGCGCCGCACCCAGGCCGCGGTCCTCGCGACGGAACTGCGGAACAACCGGCGCGGCTAGGGCGTGTCTCCCTAACGTGCGTGGCTCGATCGGTGACGCTGCCCGTAGTGTCGCGCACCAGAAGCGCCACCGCCTCCGGCGGGGCAGCTGCGGAGGCGACCCAGTCGCGTTCGATTCCGAGAAGTGCTGGGTCGCAATGTCATTCGACGATCGTTCGCCACTGTCAAACAGCGGCGAGGGCTCGCCACTCGGTTCTCGATAGCCACGCCGTGTGGGTCCCGCCGGGTCGTCGGTGATCGAGTGCGGGGGCCGAAAAGTCGTGAGGCACCTCCTCCGTGGATGGGGGTCTTGTCCGCTACACGTCCTGCGCTCGCAGCCACGGCATCTCAGACAGATCGATTGTCAGGGGATGCGATGTGGCCGTTCCGCAGCGAGTCTCCTGGCGTTCCAGGAGGTTTCATCGTGACCCGACATCAGAGCGAGCACGACATCCATCTTCCCGACGACGTTCCCGATCCGGCCCCGGCACCGCTTCCGAAAGCCGGTGCGCGCGGAGTGTTGCTTCCGGTGGCGATCGGATCGATCATCGGCACGATTTTCGTGGTGGTCTTCGTCGCGCTCTTCCACGCGCCGAGTCCGCACGATCTTCCGATCGCAGTGGTCGGTTCCGGTCAGGACTCTGCCCGGATCGCCCAGGCTCTGGATGCTGCCCAGCCCGGCGGCTTCGCAGTCGAGACGATCGCCGACGAGCAGACCGCGGTGGATGCACTCGAACATCGTGAGGTCTACGGGGTGTACCTTTTCGACTCGGCGGAGCTGCGTCTGGCAGGGGCCAACGGGCCGACGGTCAAGGGCCTGCTCACCGGCGTTTTCACGCCCGTCGCGGCCGAGGCAGGCGATGAGCTGACGGTGATCGACGCGGTGCCGACGGCCCTGGGCGACTCGATCGGATTGTCGACGTTCTACGCCGGCTTCGGCGTGGTGCTGGCCGGGTTCCTCTTCGGGCAGATCACCTACGGCATGGCTCCGCTGCTGCCGTTGCGGCGGCGTCTGCTGAGCATCGGGCTCTTCTCGGTGCTGATCGGGATCGTCGTTGCTCTCATCGCCGGCAACGTCGGCTTCGACGCACTGCCCGGCAACACAGCCGGTCTTGCCCTGGTGATCGCCTTGATGGCCGGTGCTGTGGCGACGACGACCGTGACCATCATCCGCCTCACCGGGCCTGCCGGGCCGATGATCTCGGCAGTGCTGCTTCTGATCCTCGGCAACGCCACCGGCGGCGGCACCTTGCCCGTGCCGTTCCTGCCGAGCTGGCTGCAGTGGGCATCCGATGTCCTTCCCGTCGGTGTCGGCATCCAGGCGATCAAGGGCATCTCGTATTTCCACGGGAACGGGCTTGCCGCGGGCATCTATGTGCCGCTGATCTGGATCGCTGCCTGCGTCGCCGTCCTCGTCGCGAAGGACGTCCGTGCGAACAGGGCGGTGAGCGCAACCGGGGCCGCCACCCGGTAGCGCAGAGCACATCAGGTGCTGAGACGGCGCACCGTATGGCCACGGGCGCTGTCTCAGCGCCGACATTTCGACTCGCGCCGTCGCCGCCATTCGTTCGACGACGTTGCGGCCCAGTATTTCTCGGAATCGAACCCGATTGGGCGGCCTCCGCAGCTGCCCCGCCGGAGGCGGTGGCGTTTCCGGTCGCCCGGTTCCGCGATGATCGCTTCGATGCCTCTCGCTCGCAGGTGGGTGCGAAATGGTGCACACGCCCTGGTCGACAAAGGTCGAGGACCACGTCGTCGACCTGTGTCGAACAACAGATGAGCACATCTCCGGGGCCGGGCGGGTCGATCGGATCAGGCGCGTAGGAGGTGTGACCGCTCATCATCGCGGTCTCGCAGGTGTGGCAGACCCCGGTCCGGCACGACCATCGGACCGGACGTCGCACGCCTCTGCCAGTTCGAGGATGCTTGGCGTACCGCGCGGCGTCGAACTTCGCCGTCAGCCCACTGCGAGCGAACGAGACCGCGGGACCCGGGCCCAACGGCTCTGGCGGCGCGTGCGGTGGCGCCATGGCGGTGGCGGCGATGCCTGGGGTGGTGGTCGGCCCGGCGCCGAAGATCTCCGTGCGCACCCGGTCAGGGGCCAGTCCGGGCGTGACGAGCGCGCCGGTGACATCTCGTATGAATGCGTCGGGGCCACAGATGTAGGCGCGGGCGTCTCGCGGGAGGTCGATGCGCGCGAGTTGCGCCGCAGCGACGTGCCCGGTGTCCGTGAAGTCGACGTCGAGGTGATCGTTGGGGTCGGGACGGCTGTAGAAGATGCGGAAATGACTGTTGGGCAAGCGAATCAGCTGCTCGCGCACTTCCTCCGCGAAGGCGTGTTCGGTAGCGTTCCGAGTCCCGTGCAGCCACGACACTTCCCGGGTCGAGTTTTCGTCGGCCAGTGACCGGAGCGTTGCCAGCACGGGCGTCACGCCTACGCCGGCGGAGACGAGGAGCACGGGGGGCAAGGTCGGTCGACAGGAAGAAGGTGCCGCGTGGTCCGGCCGAGTTCAGTCGGTCGCCTAGGGCCAGCGTGTAGTGCAGTCGGTTGCTGGCCGCCCTGTTTGGTTCGGCCTTGATGCTGATCCGGTAGGTGGGGGCGCCTGGTTCGCCGGACAGCGAATAGCTGCGGACGAGCGACGGCCCTGCGGCGTCCGCTTCGAGCTTCACGGTCAGGTACTGGCCGGGCAGTGCCGCAGGAAGCGCTGCGCCTTCCGGGTCGGCCAGGACGACGGAGAAGATGGTGGGGCTCTCCTGCTGCATCCCGCTGACCTGGAGTGGTCGAAACCCCGACCAGCCGGGGGAGGGCCCGCGGCAGCGGAGCTCAAACCGACATTGCCGCCGACGACCGAGCGGTCGGCACCCTCGAGCCCCGACGTCGGGGTGCAGGGGTCCGCTCGCCTCGGCTGCGGCCGCGGACACCGTAATCGCGCAGGTGGACGACGTGCTTGCGCACGAGGCGACGACGATCGTCGGCGGGCACGCATCGACGGGCCAGTCGCGTTCGTGGAGCCGACGATCCTCGCCGGTGTTCCCTTCACCGCGCGTGCCTTCACAGAGGAAATCTTCGGGCCTGTCGCGTCGTGTTCCGCCTCAACTCGGTTGATGATGCTGTTGAGCTCGCCAACCCGACGCCCTACGGCCTCGGCGCCGTTGTCTTCGGCGCGGACCATGTCCTCCTCGAGTCCGTCGCGACGCCACTCGAGGAGGACATGGCCTCGAACAATGCCCCGTCGATGACGCAGCCGGAGCTTCCCTTCGGTGGTGTCAAGGCCTCCGGCACCGGCCGGGAACTCGGCGAGTACGGCCTAGGCGAGCTTGCGAACCACAAGCTCTACCGGTGGCCCTGACACTACCTTCCGGAATACGTCAACATCATGAATGCGGACTGAGATCTGACCCCTCGGGCGGTCACTGGACGCGGCGCGCCGCTGACATCTGGTGGTCGGCCGCACGCTCCGTTAGGAGGAGAGCCGTTCGAGAGGGTTCTGGGCGAGCTTCCGGTCGAGCCCGCCGTCGACGAGACGGCGGGCCTGGCTGTGCGGCTTGCGCGTGGCCTGCTCGCGCACGCAGGAGCCGAACTCGTCGGCGAGATCGAGGCGCGGGTAGGCGTTCAGGACCTCGCGGCGGAACGCGAGCGGGATGTCCTCGTCGCGCCGGCCCGCGATGTCCAGGCCGGTCGCGACTTCCAGCAGATAGCCCTCGACGTCGAGAGCGGGGTCCACCTCCGGCCAGTTGTGTCGCACGATGACCTCGTTTACGCGGTGGCGGCGGTCGGCCGGCCAGCCGGCGCCGGCGGTGAGGGCCTCGCCGACGAAGCCGCCGGCCTCCTCGTAGCCGAGCATGTGGTTGTCGTAGGCCGGCACCAGTCCGATGTCGTGCAGTAGCGCGGCCGTGTATAGCAGCTCGTGGTCGATGCCGGTGCGTCCTTCGACGATCGCGAATGCCTCGGCCCAGAGCCAGGACCGCAGCACGTGGTGAGTGATCGCGGGGCTGTGGAAGGCGTCGCACAGCGCTCGCGCACCTCGGGCGGCGGCGGTGTCTGGCGGCAGGAAATCCGAGAGACGCATGGGGGCTCCGAGGGTCAGGAGGAAGGACATGATGAGCGTACTTCCAGTGGGACCGGCTGCGGCCCGGTGCGCATCTCAGATGGTGGTGCGGAACCGGTCCCGGTAGGTGGTTGGCGCATCCCCATCCAGTTGACGAATACCCGGCGCAGAGTCTCAGGGGTTCGAAATCCCGATCGTCGTGCGGCGTCGAGCTGGCTCTGGAGTTCTTGTTGAGCCCTGCTGCAACGGGCATATCCCACCCTCGTGGGCTTCGTCACGGCCTCCGGCGTCGCCGCCTCGATCGCCGGGCCCAACTCCCACGCGCGGCCGGGGCCGCGGTCGACGGGGGTGCAGACTTCGAGTTCGGCGCGAAGCTGGGGACGAGCATGAAGCGCGGGTTGTGGTACTTCGGGGCGACCTTGCCGCCGTGGGGTGCGGCAGGTGCTCCCGGCGGGCACCTCAGGTAGGGCAGTCGAACTGTTCGACGGCGGTGACCGTTTCAGCGGGCTCTGGCATGTCGCAGAAGCTATCGCTAGGGGCATTGCGTGAAAGCTGTTTTGCGAGAGGTTGCGAGAATGAAGATCAGGGGCAAACCCGACACGACGGGTGAGGGTCCGCGATCTCTCAGAACTACTCATTTACGAGAATCACCGTGCGCGACGATCGTCACGCACGGCGACATTTCGTTTAACTGCGGCTTCGGGAGCAGAGCCCGGGAGGAGCGTTATGGCTGGCGGGGTGTGGATCCGCGCTCGGTACCGGGTGCGGCGCTGGCTGTGCGCGTGGTGTCCCGCTCGGTCCAGCTGCCGAGCAGCGCCAGGTTCTCCCGGTCGGAGGGTTCGGGGCCCGCGGTGTAGATGCACAGGGTCTGGTCGGGATCGTCCGGCGGGGAGAGGCATTCGTAGCGGAATGTGATGTCGCCGACGAGGGGGTGGCGGTAGCGCTTGACGCCGTGGCTGCGCTCCTGGACCTGATGGTCAGACCACCAGCGGGGAAACTGCGGGCTGTGCACGGACAGTTCGCCGATCAGGGCCGTCAGCTGCCGGTCGTGGGGATGGCGGCCGGCATCGAGGCGCAGCATGGCCACGGTCTCCGCCGCCGTGCGCTCCCAGTCCAGGCAGCGCTCCCGTGCGGCGGGGTCGAGAAGCAGGTAGCGGGCATAGTTGCGCTGGCTCGCCGGGAGTGCGTCGAAGTCGGTGAGCACGGTGCGGGCGAGCCGGTTGGCGGCGAGGACGTCGGTGCGCCTACCCAGGATGAACGCGGGTACGTGTTCCAGGATCTCCAGTACCCCGTGGAGGCCGGGGCGGACCCGCTGCGGGCGCTCCGGAGCGCGGCGGCGCGGACCGGTACCGGCCGCGGCCAGGTTCATCATGTGGGCGCGCTCCGTCCGGTCCAGGCGCAGGGCCTCGGCAAGGGCGTGCAGGATCTCCTCGGACACGTTGCCACCGCGGCCCTGTTCGAGGCGGATGTAGTAGTCGGTGCTAATACCGGCAAGCCGGGCCAGTTCCTCACGGCGCAGCCCGGCCACGCGCCGGGCGCGGGCATCCGGTGCGAGCCCGACGTCGTCGGGCCGCAGCCGGGCGCGGCGAGAGCGCAGGAACGCGCCGAGCTCCGCAGTCTGCTTCATACGGCCTCCGTGATCTGTTCCGCATGTCCATTGTGCAGGTCATGGGTGAGGCTGCCGGCCCGCAACCTGGTACTGGTGGAACCAGGCGGGAGCGGGCCAGCTACAGCCGCCACGAGCGCCTGCGCGGCTGGTCTCCTGGATGAGGCGGTGGGAGATGTCCGCCGCCGACAGCGATGAAGGAGCACCACCTCATGCCCAAACTGATCACCGACACCACCCTCGCCGGCCGTATCGCCGTCGTCACCGGAGCCTCGAGCGGTATCGGCGAGGCCACCGCCCGGCGGCTGGCCGCGCGCGGCGCCAAGGTGGCCCTGCTGGCCCGCCGCGCCGACCGCCTGGAGGCGCTGACCGCCGAGATCGAGCAAGCTGGCGGCACCGCAATCGTCCTGGCTGTCGACGTCACCGACGCCGAGGCCGTGCGGGCGGCGGCCGAGCGGATCGAGCGGGATCTCGGCACCGTCGACCTGCTCGTCAACAACGCCGGAGTGATGCTCCCGGCCCCCATCGAGGAACTGCGCACCGACCAGTGGCAGCGCCAGATCGACCTGAACATCACCGGCCTGATGAACGTCATCGGCGCGTTCGTTCCGCAGCTGGTCACGGCGGGAACCGAGCGCGGCGTCGCCGACCTGGTCAACCTGTCCTCGATCGCCGCGAAGAACATCTTCCCGAACTTCGCCGTCTACTCGGCCACCAAGGCCTACGTCACGCAGCTCTCCCGCCACCTGCGCGCCGAGCTGGGTGAGAAGCACGTGCGCGTGTCGGCGATCGAGCCCGGGATGACGCACAGCGAGCTGCACGACCACGTCACCGACCAGGGCGTGCAGGAGTGGACGGCCGGAATCCACGACATCATGCTCCACTCGGAGGACATCGCCGAGTCCATCGTGTTCACCACCTCGCTGCCGCCGCGCGTCAACCTGCAGCAGATCACGATCATGCCCACCGGCCAGCCCGCCTGACCGCCGGAGCGGACCGGCAGGAATACCGGCCTGGTCAGAAGCGACTCGGGCGCGCCGCGACATCAGTGTCGTCGAGGATCCCGCTCGCCGCCGGCACTCTCGTCAAGGTGCCCGGCGAGCCGACCGAAGCGCAGGCGCGCAGGATGCTGGCCGCGTCCGACGTGCTCGGCACCGGCTGATTCGTCGCCGTCGCCGCCGAGTCGGGCCCGGTGAGACCGTCGCCGTCGTCGGCGATGGCGCGGTCGGCGTCCTCGGGATTCTCGCCGTCCGCCCGCCAGCTCGGCGCAGAGCGGATCATCGCCATGTCCTGCCACGCCGACCGACAGGCCCTCGCCAGAAGGTTCGGAGCCACCGACATCGTCGAAGGGCGCGGCGACCAAGGCGTCACGGAGATCGAGGAGCTCACGAGCGGCTACGGCGCGCACTGCACGATCGAGGCCGTCGGAAGCCAGGAGTCGATGGACCAGGCGATCCACGCCACGCGCCCTGGCGGGCACGTCGGCTTCGTCAGCATCTCCCACGGCGTCGAGCGCGACGGGCTCGAGCTCTTCTTCCCCAGCGTCCACCTGCACGGCGGTTTCGCCCGGTGCGCCGATTCCTGCCCGATCTGATCGACCTCATCATGACCGACCAGATCGATCCCGGCGTCGTCTTCGACCTGTTGCTATCACTCGACGAAGCGGCCGCGGGCTACCGGGGGATGGACGAGCGCAGCGCCACCCAAGGTTCTCCTCACCGGCTGACACCGACGGCGTGCCCGGAAGCGGATCCGGGCACGCCGCGCCATCCCCCGAATCACCCCCCGACCTCGCGAAAGACCCCGTATGACAGACACTGCTCGCGCTCGCCGCGTCGGACCCGCATTCGCGACGCTGCTGATGCTGCTGACCGTGTTCGACCCCATCTCGATGGATCTCTATCTCCCAGTGCTTCCCGCCCTGACGCACGAGCTCGGCGCGACGACGTCGGCCGCGCAGCTCACCCTCACCGCCTGCCTTATCGGACTCGCAGTCGGTCAGCTCATCGCCGGCCCCCTCTCCGACCGGTTCGGACGTTGCGCACCGCTGATCGTGGGGATCGTCGCCTATATCGCCGCCTCGGTCATGTGCGCGATCAGCCCCACCGTCGAGACACTCGTCATCGCCCGCCTCGTTCAGGGCCTCGCCGGGGCCGTCGGCATCGTCATCGCTCAGGCCGCGGGTTGCGACGTCTACGAAGGTGGCGCACTCATTCGCTACTACGGTCGGCTCATCGTCCTCGGTGGCCTCGCCGCGATCGTCAGCCCGGTTTTCGGCGGCCAACTCGCCCGCGTCACCGACTGGCGGGGGCGTTCGGCTTCCTCGCGGCCGTCGGTGTTCTTCTGCTGCTCGCCACACTGCTCGTCTTCCGCGAGACCCTTCCCATCGAGCAGCGCACCAGCGGAATGAAGCAGACCAGCCGCGACTTCCGCAGGCTGTTCTCCGACCGCCTCTTCGTCGGATCCGTCCTGATCTGCGGCTTCACCTATGCTGCGCTGTTCTCCTATCTGTCCGGCGCGACCTACATCCTCCAAGGCACCTACGGCCTCTCGCCGCAGGCAAGCTCGATTGCCCTCGGCGCCATCTCTGCCGGGTTCATGGTCTTCGGCTGGGGCGCCGGCCTCAGCGCCGAGCGCTGGTCGCAGCGCGGCACTCTCGTCATCGGCGTCGCCTTGAGCGGGCTGGGCGCGGTCGGCCTGCTTGCCACCGGTGTGTGGAGCCTGCCACTGCCAGTCTTGCTCGCCTCGCTGTTCGTCCTCGCGTCCGGGGTGGCCTTCGCGTCGCCCCCGGCGACCTCCCTCGCGCTGGCCGACTATCCCGACCTGGCCGGCACCGCCTCGTCCGTCCTCGGTTGCGCCCGCTTCGGGCTCGGCGCCATCGCCGCGCCGCTTGTCGGCATCGGCGGCGGCGAAGACGTGCTCCCGCTGGGCATCGTGACGGTGGTCTCGATCGCCCTCGCCGCCCTCGCCTTCGCAGTCCTCGTCAGCCGCGGGGCCCGCCGCCAGCACCTCGGGGTCCCAGTAGCTCCCGCATCCGCCGAGACCGTCCCGGTGGTGACCGGCGGTTGACCCAGCGATCTGCCGCTGTCGGCCGCGGAGATCCCGTGCTACACCGACAATTACAAGCACGCAGCCGTGGGGCGACTTCCGCGGCGCCGACTGCGCCGAAGGCAACCGTCAGGCGTGGCGGGCACTCGAAGAGGCGCACGAGGCGGGGAAGATCCGTTCGATCGGGGTGTCGAACTTCGTGAAGGAAGACCTGGAGAACATCCTCGAGCACACCTCCGTCGCACCGCACGGCCACCAAATCCTCGTCTATGCGGGCAACACTCCGAGCGATCACATCGCCTACTGCGTGAGCAAAAGCATTCTCGTCGAGGCGTACTCACCCATCGCGCACGGCGCGATCGTCGAGAACCAGGCGATCGCGGCGAGCGCGAAGAACTACGGCGTGAGCGTGCCGCAGCTGTGCATCTGCTACACCCTGCAACTGGGAGCGGTGTCCCTGCCCAAGTCTTTTGGCGAGTGCCGGGACAGGTTCGGTCCACAGCGCCCGCGATTTAGCGGACACGTGAATCGCAGATACGGAGTCTGACCCCCACACCCGACATGGGTGCAGAGGCTCTGATGCGGGCCGACGCGTCAGTCGATCTCCCCCCAGGGCAGCGTCCGTGGACTTCCCCGAGATCCGGGCAGTCCCGCCCTCCAGATCAACCACGATCGCCCTCTTCGGCGTCGCTGTCCCGGTGTAGAACCGGCACCGCTCGGAGACTCCGACGGTCCCATTCATACGGACCGCGGGCACCGCTCGACTCGGTGACGACCGGCCATACGCTCATCCCGGGTATCCCCGCCGTAGTCCTTTGCGATGATCCACGGCCCGCGTCGCACAAGGTCTCTGATGTTGTTGCCGTCGTCGTCGAGTGAGGCCGGATCTGGCAGGGCCTCGGGCGGGAACTTCGCTACGTGTCGATCGTGACACTTCCCGGCCCCCCACCTCCCCGGGTGATGAGCGGAACCAACTGCTCGTCAGCCGTCCAGGCACCGTGATGGCCGAGCATTGCCGACTCCAGCGGTTCACGCGCGGGACAGACGAGAACGCTCCGTCCCTCCGCTACAGCGATGAGGTCGCCGATTCGATCGACAACGACGGGTTCCGGTGGGGTGCGGCCAAACCAACACTCGTCCAACGCCTGCTCCCGAGTCACCACCCGCGCATGCGTGGAAAGTTCTTCGGTCCAGCGCGCCAACACATCGTCCAATCCGTCGGGGTGGTCAAGGTACAGGTGACGGACGCGGGCCTCACCACCGATCAGTCGTACGCCGCGGTGGAGTTCGACCCGGGAGTCGAGATCGATCACCTTGTCCGCGTGGATCATTCCGTGATCGCCGGTGACGAGTAGCGTGCACGTGGCCGGCAGGTCCGTCGACAGGTCAGCCACGCACGCGTCGACGTCACGCAGAACTTTCCGCCACTGTGGTGAGTGCGGACCGAACTCGTGGCCTGCAGCGTCCAGGCCGGCGAAGTAGGCGTAGGCGAACCGAGGCCGGGTTCCGGGATGGTCGGCTACCGCGATGATTCCGGACCGCACCTCGTCGAGCGTCTCGGCCGCGTGCAACACGCCCGCGGCCCGGAACGATGCGCGGGTCAACCCGGACGCCCGCTGATACGCGGGGACCACGTAGTGAACATCGACTCCGTGAGCGGCAAGATCCTCCAGTCGGCTGGGTCTCTGCTGGATCAGTTCGGGCGGATACGTGTCGATTGCGTCGTCACCGGTGGCTGCGTCGAGTCGCCAGCGGAGCGAGTTGAGCAGTCGGGGGCCGTCGGAGCCGGGGACTGCGAAGCTGTATCCGATGATGCCGTGTGACGCGCACGGCGCCCCCATCGCGATGCTGCTGAGGCTGGCGGCGGTAGTGGCGGGGAATCCGGCGGCCAGCGTGGCTGTGACATGTGCTGCCAATGTCGGCGCGACATCGCTATGCCGGGCAAGAAGTTCGGCGCCGAGTCCGTCAATGACCAGCACCACGACATCGCGATTCGGGCCGAGGTTCAGCGGATTACCGCCAGGTATACCGAACGACGAAGCGATCGACGGAAGAATGTCAGCGAGTGTGTACGACATGATTTGTGATGGTGCCGCACCTGGGGAGAACGCGCCAAAAGAAGAGAACACAGTGGCCACGTCCACGCCGAGGTTGAACGATCCCGACTTCCGCCGGCTACCAGGTGGAGCACCCTCCGGGAACTCTGCATTCGTCGTCGGCGTCGTTGCATGCTCCAGCTCCACCGGCCGAATCAGCCCAGAGGAGTGCTTGAATCACACCTCGCGCCAAGTGGTCGAAACCGCCACGGCAATCAGTCGCGACCTCGGATTCAAGTAGCGGGCTGCACCCCAGAAGAAGACAGCGTTCGGCCGCGCGAAGCCTTTTTGTTCGAGGAGGTAGGCATGCACGCGCACCCGTTCGGCCCTCCGCTTCCCGAGCTGAATACGCGGGTTCGATTCCCGTCATCGGCTCCACCCGCGGGAGGTGGAGCGTGGTGATGTTCTGTGGACTTGTCGGCCTTCAGCCGGCCGACGATCACCACGCGAGACGGTGACCACAGGGGCTCGCCAATCCGGTTCGGTGCGCGACCAGATCCAACCGAGCGCGGCAAGGGCATGCAGCTGCGACCGTCCGTAGTGTCGTCGGCTTGATCTCGGCACAGCCTGCTCTCGATCACAGCACCCATTCCTTGGCGGCTCGGTTGGGTGTCAGCCCCCGCCATCTGGCGAGGTTGTTCGCCGCCGAACCGGCTAGATTCGTCGAGCAGGTGCGCGGCCGGGCATCGCCGACCGCGGGCAGACCCCATGTCCAGATCTGTGGGGTGCCCGTCAGATGACGCAGTGGGCAGAAGCTGTCTAGTTCGGAAGAGTGGAAGCAGTCAACCCGACGCCCAACTCCGGAGGCACTCGATGTCCGAAGTCATTGCAGGTATCACCATTCCCGACACCGACCTGGTTCACGAGGCCACCTCGCTCGTCCGGGACGTGGCCGACGACACCCTGTTCAACCACTCGCGCCGAGTGTTCCTCTGGGGAGCGTTGAAGTCGGCCGCTCGTGGACTCGACATCGATCTCGAACTCGCCTATGTGGGTGGCCTTTTCCACGATCTCGGCCTGACGTCGGCCTATGCCACCACAGATCAGCGTTTCGAACTCGACGGTGCCGAGGCGGCCCGACAGTTCCTGCTCGAGCACGGCCGCTCCGAGCAGGAGGCTCGCAACGTGTGGTTGGCGATCGCGTTGCACACGACGCCGGAGATCCCGCTGCGGCTTGCACCCGAGGTCGCGGTGGTGACCCTCGGTGTGGAGACCGACGTGCTCGGCCTCGACCTCGACGAAATCACAGACGCTCAGCGTGCCGAAGTCGTTGCGGCCCATCCGCGCCCGGACTTCAAGAACAAGATTCTGCATGCGTTCTACGAGGGCATGGTCAATCGTCCCGACACCACATTCGGGACCATGAACGACGATGTTCTGGCGCACTTCGACTCCTCGTTCAGGAGGAAGGACTTCGTCGAGATCATCGAGAACAACGCCTGGCCCGAATGAACTCGCCCTCGGACAAGTGCATGCTCAACGCGTAGGTCGCGTCAGGGGAAGACGTGCTGGTCAGCGCTCCGGTTCCCGCCGATCGGATCGCCGTGGTCCACCAGATGGTTCTGTGGTCGAGGTCGTGCTGTGCCGAGATCAAGTCGACGGCAGTTTGCACATTGTCGGCAACGAGACGGCCCCGAGAACTGTCTGAGCGCGCTGAGAGGGTGTCGGCGTCGCGTTCGAATGCGGCGATCGCGGTGCCGCCGATCCTGGGGCTTCCGACAGTTTCAGTGACCGGAAGGAGGCCTGCCAGCCGGGACTGAGCGCGTCGATCCGCAAGGCGCGCTCCAGCTGGTCGCGGGGGTGGTTCGCGGAGTACAGCAACTGGTCGGTCGACCACCGTCAGCGATTCCGGGCCGCCGGAGAGCTTGACGATCTCCTGGCCGGCCTCGACCGCCACCTCCTCGAGGACCCGCAGGTAGAAGCCGGGGCGACGATGCGAGACGAGTAGGGCGGCCATCCTGGGCTCGTTCATCCGCAGGCCGACGCGGTAGCACGTGACGCGCGGCTGGGTGACCTCGAAGACCGCCCCGCCGATTCGGTACCGGTCCCCGATGCACACCTCGTCGTCCGGGAGACCCTCGATCGTGAAGTTCTCGCCGAACTGTCCGTGCACGAAATCGTCGCGTCCGAACTCGCTCGCCCAGTGCCGATAGGAATCGAGCTGATAGACCATGACCGCGTGCATCTCGCCGCCGTGGCCGGCCAGGTCACCCTGCCCGTCGCCGTCGAGATTGCGCCGCCGGGCGGTGACCGGACCCGACACGGGCGACTTCCAGATCCCGGTGTAGACCGTTCTCCCGCGCCACGACACGTCCCTCGGAAGCCCGACATTGACGGAAACCAGCCGGCCGACTGCGGCGTCAGTGATGGTCTCGACGCTAGCCCTATCGGTGTGTCGGATCACCTCACCGCAGCGGCACCCGCCACGTCAGTTCGGTTCCGCAGCTGACGCCGGGAAGCACGGTGCACGTGCCGCCGCACTGCTCGGCCCGGCGCACGAGGTTGGCCAGGCCGCTGCGACGGGGGTTCTCGCGGACGCCGACGCCGTCGTCGCCGATGCGGATCGTCAGGTGGTCGGCGGCGTCGACCGCGACGGTGATCGTGGTCGCGCCCGCGTGCCGCAGCGCGTTGCTGAGCCCCTCACGCAGCACGGCCTCGGCGTGCGGGTGGATCCGCGCCGGCACCAGGGTGTCGATCGCGCCTGTGAACTGGACGTTCGGAATCAGCGCCGACCGGGTGGTCAGGTCGCCGATCGCGTCGAGCAGCCGCCGGCGCAGGCTCGTCGGGGCCTCCTCGCCCGCGGTGTGCAGGTCGAAGATCGTAGTGCGGATCTCGCGGATGGTCCGGTCGAGCTGCGAGACCGTCTGGGTGAGCGTGTTGGCGGCGGTCTCCGGGATCGGATGGCCCTCGTCGAGCAGCAGACTCTGCAGGCTCATCCCGGTCGCGAACAGCTGCTGGATGACGTTGTCGTGCAGGTCACGGGCGATGCGGTCGCGGTCGGCCAGCACGTCGAGCTGACGTCGACGGTGCTGCTGATCGGCGAATTCCACCGCCAGTGCGGCCGAGTCGGCGATCGAGCCCAGCCGGGTGATCTCGTCCTGCGTCCAGCCCTCGGCTTCCCTCGTGACCACCAGCATGCCCGCGACGCCCGATGTGGTGGACAGCGGCAGCGCGGCGAGACGGACGTTGCCCGCCGCGTCGAACGGAGCCACCCGATCCTGCTCGGTGAGCAGCGTGGGGCGTCGGCCCCGGAGCACCGGGAGCAGGTCGGACTCGGACAGGTCGAGGTGGCTGCCCACCCGTGGGCCGCCGTGCGACGCGGCGGCCTCGATGATGGCGTCCTCCTCGTCGACGACCATCACGTACGCCCCGCTCGCGGCGCACAGGTCCCGGGTGCGCGTCACGAGCAGGTCGAGGGCCTCGTCGATCGATCCGCCCGACAGCAGCCGCGCGTTGAACGAGGCCAGCGCGGTCAGCCACCGCTCGCGGGTGCGGGACTCCTCGAACAGGTGCGCGTTGTCGATCGCGACCCCCGCCGACGTCGCCAGCGCGTCGAGGATCGTCTCGTCCTCGTCCGTGAACTCGGGACCGGTCCGCTTCTCGGTGAGGTAGATGCTGCCGAACACCTTGCCCCGCACGATGATCGGCATGCCGAGGAAGCTGTCCATCGGTGGGTGGTTCGGCGGGAAGCCGACCGACGCGGGATGTTTGCCCAGGTGCGCGACACGCACCGGCCGGGGATGCTCCATCAGCAGGCCGAGCAGACCGTGGCCCTCGGGCAGGTGGCCCATCCGCGCGCGTTCCTCCGCGCTGATGCCTTCGTACACGAACTCCGACAGTCCGCCGTCGGGGTTACGGACGCCGAGTGCGCCGTAGCGGGCGTCGAGCAGCGTCGTCGCGGCCTGCACGATCCGCTGCAGGATCGAGTCGAGTTCCAGACCGGCCCCCACCACCAGGACGGCCTCGAGCAGCTCCCGCAACCGGGTGGGCGTCGCGACGCTGTCGACGAGGCGACTGCGCATGTCGGCTAACACTTCTTCCAGGTTCTCGAAGTCCCCGAAGTCCCAATTCGCGCTGTCGACCATGCACGCAGCATAGGTGGCTCGAGAAATCCGGGAGTTCGGTCGAATCGGGTGTAACGCGTTCCAACTCCCGTTCGATGCATTCGGTGACGTGGTCGTGAGCGGGATCGTGGTGGCTCCCTCACGACGTGCGACTGTCCGGCGTCGATCCTCGGGGGAGGGGGTCGACGCCGGACTCCCCTTCGCGCGGAGCGTCAGATCACGTGGTGGTCGAGGGAGAACGGTGGGGCACCCACTCCGGTGATCCGGAAGTGTCCCCATGGGTCTTGTTCGGCGAGGGTCGCGTCCACGGCGCGACCTTCGCCGATCCGGATGGTGGGCACCCCGGCGTCCGGCCGCTTCAGGTCCGCGATGCGGTCGTCTCCCCGGACCTGGCCGTACCAGTGGTAGCGCCCGTCGAGTGGGTCCATGTGCCCCGCGAGATGAACCTCGACGTCCAGGCAGCGGCCTCCACCCTCGAGCACCGCGGCTCCGCGGTAGTCCTCCTCGTCCCGTTCGCCCGCGCTGCTCAGATCGAACGCGTCGACGTCCGGGTGCCGGGTCCGCATCCAGTACGACACGCTCGATCCGGGCCACACCGCGCGGTTGCGTCCCGTCCGGTCGAGGTACCAGCTGTCGCACCCACCCGCGTTCCACACCGACCCCTCCAACCTCTGGTGGATGTGCCGGTTGAACTCCCGCTGGGTACCGGCGCGCACCTCGATGCGGGTGGCCTCGTGGCGGTCCATCAGCCTCAGGCACTCCAGGACGTAGCGCGCCTGTGCCTCGATGACGAACACGATCGACTGGTTCCCGCCGCCCGAGTTGGGGCCCATCATGAGGAAGAAGTTCGGGAAGCCGCTCACGACCACCCCGAGGTACGCCTCCATGCCGTGACGCCACGCGTCCTGGATGGTCAGCCCGCCCCGGCCGACGATGTGGTCGTTCGTGAAGCGGTCCTCGATCACGAAGCCGGTGCCGTACACGACGACGTCGGCGGCGCGCTCGATCCCGTCGACGGTGCGGATGCCGGTCTCGCCGAACGCGTCGATGGGCGTGGTCACCAGGTCGACGTCGTCGCGTTGCAGTGCCGGATAGTAGTTGCTGGACAACAGGATCCGCTTGCACCCGATCGTGTAGTCCGGCGTCAGCGCGGCGCGCAGTTCGGGATCGTGCACCTGGCGTCGCAGCAGGCCGCGGGCGACTTGCTCGAGGGCGGTCATCAGCCGGGGGTGCATGAAACCGGCGATCAGTGACTCGTGGCTCCAGTAGATCACGCCGCGGTACGCCTTCTGCGCGCCCGGGACGGTGCGGAACAGGCGCTTCTCGGTCCGGGTGATCGGGCGATCGAGTTTCGGGACGACCCAGTGCGCGGTGCGCTGGTAGACGTCGACGTGTGCGGCGTCCTTCGCGATCTCCGGCACGAACTGGACCGCGCTCGCGCCGGTGCCGATCACCGCCACCCGCTTGCCGGCCAGATCCACCGAATGGTCCCACTCCGCGGAGTGGAAGGCCTTGCCGGTGAACCGCTCCCGTCCGGCGACGTCGGGGATGCTGGGCTTGTGCAGCGGTCCCGGTCCGGCCACGACGATCCGCGCCCGGTACTCGTCCCCGCGCGTGGTGCGCACGGTCCAGCGGTCGACGGACTCGTCGAAGTCGTAGGCCACCACCTCGGAGTCGAAGCGGATGTGCGGTGTCAGGTCGTACTCGTCGACGATCCGCCGGATGTAGTCGAGGATCTCGGGTTGGCGCGCGTACATCCGCGTCCAGCGCCGGTTCGGGGCGAACGAGAACGAGTACATCAGCGACATCACGTCGCACCCGCACCCCGGATACGTGTTCTCGCGCCACGTCCCACCCACCTCGGACGCCTTCTCCAGGATCACGAAGTCGTCGATTCCGGCTTCCTTCAAGCGGATCGCCATGCACAGGCCGGAGAAGCCGGTGCCGACGATCACCACCCGCGGGGCCGCGTCGCCGGTCACAGGAACCCCGCCCGGCGCCACATCGCCCGCGATGGTCGGCGCATCAGCCCGGTGTCCTCGAGAAACTCTGCGAGACCGGCGAATCCGCGGCGCTGGTTCTCGCGGAAGTACGGGTTGGCCAGTGCCTGGCGGCGGGCCTCCCGGGCGTCGAGCCCCGCGCGTCGGTACATGGCCGGATTCGTGAACAGCCGCTCGAGCAGCAGACCGCCGAGGCCCTGCGCGGTGCCCACCCAGATCCGCTCGATGCGGTGGCTCTCGGCGACCCGCCGACGCACCCCCGCCCGCGCGAACTGGATGTGCCGGGCCTCCTCGGTGACGTGGATGCGCATCAGTCGCGCGATCAGCGGCTGCAATTGCGGGTCGTCGACGACCCGGCGCTGGGTGGCGTCGAAGATCTCCTCGCCGATCAGCGCGGCCACCCACAGCATCGTGCCGCGGAACGTCTTGGGCAGCAGGTTCACCGCGATCGCCTGGCGCCACCGCAGCTGGAACGGCTTGGCTCCCATGCGCTCGATCGCGCGCCCGAACATCGCCATGTGCCGGCACTCGTCGCCCATCTCGGTGAGCGCGTACCGGGTGTGCAGTGAACCGGGGTCGTTGTGGAGCAGGTGCCGCAGCAGCGCCTGGTCCAGGATGTTCTCGAACCAGATGCCCACGCTCAGGACGTTGGCGGACTCCTGGCGGGACAACTCGATTCGCTGCTCCTCGCTCATCGTCTCCCACATCGGTGTGCGGTACAGCGAGAGGATGTGCGGAGGCAGGAAGTACTTGCCGTCCTCGAGCGGTGCATCCCAGTCGATGTCCACCACCGGTTCGTAGGAGCGTTTGACCGATCCCTTGAGCAATCTGTCCGCGACCGGATCCGGGCCGCGCGGTTTGGCTGTCTGCGTCATGACCGTCCCTCCCGAGTGGGACCTCTTGTCGCTGTCATCTCGAACGTAAGCGCGCCTGGGGGTGGACGTCAACGGTGTCTGTGATCGGTCGGCACATCAATTGTTTCGGGATCCGAACCGGCCGGTAGGTCTTGTCGACGCTAAACTCCGGGCGGTGAACTCCCGAGCACAGGATCTGAGCCCCACCGCGATTCGTGAGCGCATCCTCGACGCCGCGGAGGCATGTCTCATCGAGTTCGGTTACGGTTCGCGGCTGCACGCGGTGATCACCGAACGCGCGGGCCTGTCCCGGCCGACCGTCTACAAGTACGTCGGCGACCAGGCTCAGATCTTCGAGGCGCTGCTCCAGCGCGAGATCACCCGGTTCTTCACGCTGCTCGACCCGGTACTGCGCGGTCTCGACCGACTCGACGACGGCTTCGTCGAGTGCGTGGTGTTCGCGGTCGGCTACGCGCGCCGGCACCCGGTGCTGCAGAAGGGGCTCCGGGACGACCCGGCCACCGTGTTGCCGTGGTTCACGGTGCAGTCGGGTCCGCTCATCGAGCGGGGCGCCGAGTTCCTGGCCCCGTACTTCGAGCGGATGCGGCGCGACGGACCCGCGGTGAGCGCGCAGGTGATCTGCGAGTGGGCCTTCCGGCTGGTGTCGTCGCTCATCACCACGACCGGCTGCGTCGACACCGACGACGAGCGCGCGTTGCGCGAGCTCGTGCGCGGACTGCTCTCGATCGGCGCCGTCCCCGCAGTGGAGCCGGCGTGACCGCTACTTGGCGACGGTGAGGAGGAAGGTGACGTCCTCGAGCGCCTCGACGCTGTGCCGGGCCGCGGGGATGATCAGCATGTCCCCGGTGGACCCCTTCCACGAGTCCTCACCGCAGATCAGCGCGAGCTTGCCGCTGAGCACCAGCATCGTCGCCTCACCGGGACTGTCGTGCTCGCCCAGGCTCTTACCGGCGCCCAGTGCGATGACCGTCTGACGCAGGTGACGCTGGTGGCCGCCGAACACGGTCTGCGAGCTGCGCCCGCTCGACGACGCGCCCGCGAGCTTGAGCTGCTGGCGGGCCAGAGCTGTCAGTGAGGTCTTGTCCATCACATGCCACTCCCGGTTGCTGGGGACGAGCAGGACGCTGCTCCCGCAGTATGACCCAGGATGGCGTCGAAGGCCCGGATATCGGGCTAACGGTTCGGCCACCGTCGCCGATGGCGGGTGGGTCAGCCGCGAACGTGGGTGAGGAAGCGGTAGCGCAGCCCGGAGGGCTCCGAGATGTGCCAGTCGCCCTCGTCGCCGATCACCCACTCGTCACCGACCGTCGGCGCGAACGCGTCGCCCTCAACGTCGGCATCGATCTCGGTGACCACCAGCAGGTCCGCGAACGGCATTGCCGCCGTGTAGATCTGGCTTCCGCCGATGACCCACGCGGTGTCGCCGGCGAGTTCGAGCGCCTGCTCGACCCCGTGCGCCGTCTCGACTCCGTCCGCCGACCAGCCGTCCTGGCGGGTGACGACGATGTTCCGGCGCCCGGGCAGCGGACGGAACTTCGTGGGGAGCGAGTCCCACGTGAGGCGGCCCATCACCACGGGTTGCCCCATGGTGGTGTCCTTGAAGTGGGCCATGTCCTCGGGGACGCGCCACGGGATCGTGTTGTCGCGGCCGATCACCCCGGCCGTGGTCTGGCCCCAGATCAGGCCGATCATCAGACGGCCACCGGCGCCTTGATCGCCGGGTGGTGCCGGTAGTCGACGATCTCGACGTCCTCGAAGGTGTAGTCGAAGATCGAGTCGCGCTTGTTCAGCTTCAACGTGGGGTAGGGCAGCGGCTCCCGCGAGAGCTGCTCGGTGACCTGTTCGATGTGGTTGTCGTAGATGTGGCAGTCGCCGCCGGTCCAGATGAAGTCGCCCACCTCGAGCCCGGCCTGCTGCGCCACCATGTGGGTGAGCAGCGCGTAGCTGGCGATGTTGAACGGCACGCCCAGGAACAGATCGGCGGAGCGCTGGTACAGCTGGCAGCTCAGCTTGCCGTCGGCCACGTAGAACTGGAAGAACGCGTGGCACGGCTGTAGCGCCATGTCGTCGAGGTCGGCGACGTTCCACGCCGAGACGATGATGCGCCGCGAGTCCGGGTTGGTCTTCAGCGTCTCGATGACCTTGGTGATCTGGTCGATGTGCTCGCCGGACGGCGTCGGCCACGACCGCCACTGCACGCCGTACACCGGGCCCAGCTCACCGTCGGCGTCTGCCCACTCGTCCCAGATGGTGACGCCGTGCTCCTGCAGCCACTTGACGTTGGACTCACCGCGCAGGAACCACAGCAGCTCGTAGACGATGGACTTGAGGTGCACCTTCTTGGTGGTGATCAGCGGGAAGCCCTCGGCGAGATCCCAGCGCATCTGGTGCCCGAAGACACTGCGCGTCCCGGTACCGGTGCGGTCCGCCTTGGCGGTTCCGGTGTCCATGACCAGGCGGAGCAGATCTTCATAGGGGGAGTGCACGGACAGAGTCTAGGCGGCTGCGCCACCCGTGCGCCTTTCTGGTGGTGGGTGCTACCGAAAAGGCGCACGGGCGATAGCCTGCGCCCATGCGTGAGCTTCTCGTGATCGGCATCGGTGCCGGCGACCCCGACCAGGTGACGATCCAGGCCGTCAAGGCCATGAACCGGGCCGATGTGTTCTTCGTCATCGGCAAGGGCGACGAGAAGCAGGAACTGGTGGACCTGCGGACCACCATCCTGACCGAGCACATGGACCGCGACTACCGGATCGTCGACATCGTCGACCCGCCCCGGGACCGGACGCCGTCCGACTACACGGGTGTCGTCGACGACTGGCACGACCGCCGCGCCCAGGTGTTCGAGGAGAAGTTCGCCGCCGAGGACGGCGTCGGCGCGATCCTGGTGTGGGGCGACCCGTCCCTCTACGACAGCACGCTGCGAATCGTCGAACGCGTCCTCGCGCGCGGCAACGTGGCGTTCGACTACACGGTGATCCCCGGCGTCACGAGCATCCAGTCGCTCGCCGCACAACACCGCATCGTGCTCAACCGCATCGGTGAACCCGTCCATGTCACCACCGGACGCCGACTGCGCGACGGCTTGCCCGACGGCGTCGACACCGCCGTCGTGATGCTCGACGCCGAATGCAGCTTCACCCACGTACCCGGTGACGACGCGGAGATCTGGTGGGGTGCGTACCTCGGGCTGCCCGACGAGTTGCTGATCTCCGGGAAGCTGCGCGAGGTCGAGGACGAGATCGTCCGGGTGCGCGCCGAACTGCGCGAGCGCAAGGGCTGGATCATGGACATCTACCTGATCCGTCGCTGAGGGCCGCCGCACCCCAGGGTGGGGATTCTCCACCCCCACGGGTGTGGGGGTGAACCCTCGGGTCGCTGTTCGGCGGGACGCCGTCGGACGAGGTTGGAAACCGGGAATTTTGGACATCCGACCTGGGGCGACTCCCTCGCTCCGAGCCCTACACCTGGACGGAAGGTGGCTCAGACATGAGGTTTCTCGAAACTGAGCGCGGCGTGCTGCGGCGCACCCTGCCCGGTCTGGACGAGGCGCTGACGTCGATACCGGCGGGCGACCTCGAGCGCCCGGGCGGCCCCGGGACCACGGTCTTCCGGGAGGCCGGTGGGCCGGGACTCCTCGTGCCCGCCGACCTGGGCGGCGTCGGGGCAAGTCCCCTCGATGCCGTGCGGGTGCAGCGCGCGATCGGCTCGCGGTCGCCGTCGCTGGCGGTCGCCACCACGATGCACCACTTCTCGGTGGCGAGCCTGGTGGCGGTGAGCGATACGAACACCGGCCTGGACTGGATGCTGCTGCAGGCCATCGCCGCCGACAACCTGCTGCTCGCGTCCGGCTTCGCCGAGGGGCGCCCGGACGGGCAGATCCTGAAGCCGACCATGACCGCCACCCCCACGCCCGACGGCGTCCGGTTGAGCGGAGTGAAGAAGCCCTGCAGCCTGTCGCGGTCCATGGACCTGCTGACCGCGAGCGTCATGCTCCCGCGCCCGGACGGCCCCGGCGACGAGCTAGCCGTCGCGCTGATCCCCGCGAAGGACGACGGTGTCTCGGTCAGCCCGTTCTGGTCGAGCTTCGCGCTCGGTGGCGCCGAAAGCGACCAGGTCACCATCGACGACGTACTGGTGCCGTCGGATCTCGTCGTCCGCACCTCCATGGACGAGGGCGAACAACTCGACGACATCCAGAATGCCGCCTTCCTGTGGTTCGAACTGCTGGTGACCGGCTCCTACGTGGGAGCCGCCAGCGCCCTGGTGGAGCTGGCGCTCGGTTCGGAGCGGATCAGTGAATCCGATCGTCTCCGGCTGGCGATCACGTTGGAGGGCGCGATGGCGTCGCTCGAGAACGTCGCACGCCGGATGGCCGACGAACTCCATCGCCGGCAACTGCTCGCGGACGCGCTCATGGTTCGGTACGCGGCGCAGGATGCGATCGCGGCCGCCGTGCCCCGGGCCGTGGAATTGCTCGGCGGCCTGAACTTCATGACGTCGGATCGGATCGGATACCTCGCCGCCGCAGTGAACGGCCTGGGCTTCCATCCGCCCGCCCGAGCCAAGATGGCCGGCCCGTTGCTGAGTTACCTCGACGGGAACTCGCTCACGATCTCCTGACGAAATGTATTGGAGGACACTGACATGAAGCGCACTCTGCTGCTCACCGGTGGCTCCGGCGTCATCGGCAGGGCAATGCTCGACGTCATGGCCGAGGACTTCGACATCGTGTGTCTGCGCGGTAGACGCCCGATCGACGACCCGCGGGTCGGCGAGTTCGCCGGTGACTTCACGCACCCCACGCTGGGCCTGTCGGCCGCGGACTACGCCCGTCTGGTGGACCGGGTCGACGTAGTGCTGCACGGAGCGGCGGTCACCAAATGGAACGTGGACCCGGAGCAGCTGCGGGCGGTGAACGTCCAGGGGCCCGCATCGATGCTGCGCGTGGCGGCCGACGCCGGTGCCCCGCTCTACTACCTGAGTACGGCCTTCGTTGCCCGTCAGGCCCCGTCCGACGAGCGTTTCGCGGGGTTGGCCGCCTACCTCGAATCAAAGACGGAAGCGGAAGAACTGATACGCGCGGCGTCGGTTCCGGCTGTCATCGTCCGTCCGTCGGTGGTGACCGGGGATTCCCGCGACGGTCGGATGGCGGCCTTCCAGGGGTTGCACCGCATCCTGGGGAGCGCGGTCCGGGGCACCCTTCCGGTGATGGCGGGAGACATCGGATCCCGCGTCGACACCGTGCCCGTGGACATCGTCGTCGAGGCCGTCGGCAAGCTGATCCGCGTGAGGGTGACCCGCGGCGAGTACTGGTTGACCGCGGGGGACCAGGCGCTCACATTCACCGATCTCGCCGAGTTGTGCGAGCACGTGTCCCAGCTCGCGTGGATCGGTGCGGTGCGGCCGCGGTTCATGCCCTTCGAGTCCGTCGATCGGTTGCTCCTGCCGCTGTTGGACGACCTGATCTCGGACGGACGGCGGAAGATGTTCATCGACTTCCTCGAGTCCGCGTGGGTGTTCCAGTCCACCGACGTGATGCCCAGCGACCTGGACAGGCTGGGATTCGGCGACCGGGCTACCAAGGGCGCTCTCACCGAAGCGCTCCGGCGCTCGCTGATCTACTGGGCCCAGGTCAAGAATCTGCTGCCGGCGGAGTCGCCGGAGGCGGAGAGCGTCCTCCGATGAGCACCGGCGTGGCGCTCGATTCCGGGGTGCTGGCCGACCGGTACCGGAGGCACTTCGGCGGCGGCCGGGCGGCCCTCGGCCGGCTGATCGGCGACCTGGCCGAAGTGGAGTCGTCGGGCGCCTCGATCACGGTCGCGGACGGCCGACGCGTCCTGGACTTCGGTGGTTACGGCGTCTACCTGCTCGGACATCGCCATCCCTCCGTCGTGGAGGCGGTGTGCGCGCAGGTGCGACGTCACCCGATGGCCTCGCGGGTGTTCCTGGATCCGGTGAGCGCCGGCGCCGCGGCCGCGCTCGCCGAGGTCACCCCGGTCGGCCTGGACCTGGTGCACTTCGTCAACTCCGGTGCGGAGGCCACCGAGTGCGCGTTGAAACTGGCCCGCGCCCAGGGCAAGACGACCGTGATCACGACGCGCGGCGGGTTTCACGGCAAGACGCTCGGCGCGCTGAGCGTCACCGCGAACGCCGTGCTGCAGCAGCCCTTCCGGCCGTTGCTACCGCAGGTCATGGAGGTCGCCTTCGGCGATCCGGCCGAGCTGGAGGAGGCGTTGCGCCAAACCGGCGGCCACGGCTGCTTCATCGTCGAACCGGTGCAGGGCGAGGGTGGCGTGAACGTGCCGCCGCCCGGGTACCTGCGCGCCGCCGCCGACCTGTGCCGCCGATACGAGGCGTTGCTGATCGTCGACGAGATCCAGACCGGACTCGGCCGACTCGGTTGCTGGTGGGGTGTGGACGCCGAGAGGGTCACACCCGACCTGCTGTTGGTGGGCAAGGGACTCTCCGGGGGCGTGATGCCGATAGCCGCGGTGGTCGCCACGCCGGAGGCCTACGCTCCCTTCGCCCGGGATCCCTACCTGCACACCTCCACATTCGCGGGGTCGCCGGCGGCATGCGCCGCCGCGCACGCCGCGATCGACGTGATCCGGGACGAGGACCTCCCGGCGCGCGCGGCCGAGCTCGGAGACCACCTCCTCGCGGGCATCCGGACGGCCGTGGACCGGCACGGCGGCGGCAGGGTTACCCAGGTGCGTGGCCGCGGGCTCCTGCTCGGGCTCGAGATGGCTTCGAGCGGCCTGGTCGGGGAACTGTTCCTGAACCTGCTCGAACGCGACATCCTGGCCAACCACTCGTTGAACGCGGCCGACGTACTGCGCCTCACCCCGCCGGCGATCCTGACCGCGGAGGAGGTCGAGCTCTTCCTCCGCGCCTTCACAGAGGCCCTCGTGGACCTCACTCTCACCTGAACACGAATCCTTGGAGTTCCCATGCGCCACGTAGTCATGCGCATCCGCGCCGAGCACGTCGAGCCCGACGCGGCCTATGCCCGGATCAGCGACTTCGCTCGCTATCCCGAACTCACCGACACCGTCCTCGCCCTCGATCTCGAACCCGCGCAAGGGGACGGATCGGTGATCTCCAGTTGGCTGGTCCGATTCCGCAAGGGCACACTGCGCTGGACCGAGCGGGACGTGCTCGATCCCGTTGCCCGCCGCATCGAATTCGCCCAAATCACCGGGGATTTCGTGACGATGGAAGGCTCGTGGCAGTGCGCCGCCGACCCCGATCGTGACGGCGTGCTGATTCGGTTCGAGACCCGGTTCGACCTCGGGATACCGAGCCTCGCCGAGATCCTCGACCCGGTCGCGGAGTCCACGTTGCGCAACAACATCCTGCGCATCCTGACGGGGCTGCTCGGCGGTGTGGTCGAAGTCGGGCCGATGAACGAACCTGTCTGACCTCGCCCCGGCTGTCGGTGCCTGCGCCTACGCTGATCGCATGCCCGAACTGCCCGAGGTGGAGGCCCTGGCACAGTTCCTGCGCGACCACGCCGTGGGCGCGGTGGTGGGACGCGTCGACGTGGCCGCGCTGAGTGTGCTCAAGACGTTCGATCCGCCGATCAGCGCCCTGCAGGGCCGGAACGTGACCGGGGCACGCCGCTTCGGCAAGCACCTCGCGATGGACTGCGACGGACTGTGGCTGATCACGCACCTGTCCCGCGGCGGGTGGTTGCGTTGGATCGACGATCCCAGCCCCGCGCCGCCGAAGCCGGGGAAGGGGCCGCTGGCGCTGCGCGTGCACTTCTTCACCCCCGACGCGGACACACCGGCGTTCGATCTCACCGAGGCCGGCACCAAGAAGCGGCTCGCGGTATGGGTCGTGGCCGACCCGCAGGAGGTGCCGGGCATCGCCCGGCTCGGACCCGACGCGCTGGACGTGACGCGCCCGCAGTTCGGCGAGATCCTGGCCGGGACCACCGCGCGGATCAAGACCGCGTTGGTGGACCAGTCGCTGCTCGCCGGGATCGGCAACGCGTACTCGGACGAGATCTTGCACGCCGCGCGGCTGTCGCCGTTCGCGTCGTCGTCCAAGCTGGCGTCCGACGACGTGGACGCGCTGTACGACGCGATGCGGTCGGAACTGTCCGACGCCGTCGAACGCTCGGTGGGTCAGGAGGCCGCCCGGCTCAAGGGCGAGAAGCGGGCCGGGATGACCGTCCACGCCCGGGCCGGGCTGCCGTGCCCGGTGTGCGGGGACACGGTCCGGGAGGTGTCGTTCGCGGAGCGGTCGTTCCAGTACTGCCCGACGTGCCAGACCGGCGGGAAGATCCTCGCCGACCGCCGGATGTCACGGCTGCTGAAGTAACTGCCCGCGCCGACCGAAGACCCAGCCGCGGAGCGCGACGAACCGCAGGCCGCCCACCACGCCGCTGACGGCGATCACGAGCGCGATCGACATGAGCCCGGTCGCGTCGGGGAAGAAGAAGTGCAGGGCGGCCAGCGCCAGGGTGCTGACGATCAGGCCGAGGAGGGCCAACGCGCCGCCCTCCCACTGGGCGGCGAACCAGGGCACCCGGTCCGCGGCGCGGAAGGTGCGGCGGCGGTGCAGTTCGTTGGCCAGGACGGTGCTGGTCGCGACGCCCACGGCGTTCGCGAACAGGGTCCCGTACGCGTCCAGGAGCACGAACGACAGCGCGTACACGACATTGCTCGATCCGCCGACGAGGGCGAACCGGGTGAGCTGGGCGAACCATCCGTCGCCGCCCAGACGCCGGACGTGTACGGACATCGAGGTCTCCCACAGCCTGAAATTTGGTTGCGATCCGCAACGATATACCACCGGGGGTTCAGTGGCGGTGCCGGTATCCGCGCCACGCCTCGCGTCGGCTGCGCAGCGGATCGAGCTCGACGCGGCACGCCTCGTCGATGATCAGGGTGTCGCGGCGCTCGGGCGAGTAGCGCGGCCAGCCGTCCCGGGGGCGGCCGTCGCGGGCGAACGCGAGCCAGTGCCCCTGCATCGTGTCGGTCACCGCGCCCAGGCCGCGACGGCCCCCGAGCGCGGTGAGCGCGCGGGTGGTGGCGTTCCGCGTGCCGAACACCGGCCACAGATCCGTCGCGTGGGTGGCACCGATGCCGGTCAGCCGCAGCAGGCGCGGCGCGAAGTCGTAGCGGTACATGTACGTGTCGCTGTGGCGGGTGTGCGCGTGGGCGCACCGCAGCGACGGCCCCCAGAACACGACGTCGCCGCCGAGGTCGGCGGCCGCCCGCCGGCCGGGGTAGCCGGGGTAGGCGCCGATCACCCGGGCCACGAGCGCGGGGTCGGTGTTCTCGAACATCTTCTCGATCCGGGCCGGATTTGTCGGCAGGATGTCGAGCAGGTGCGGGAAGATCCGGCCCTCCTGGGCATTGGTGCCGATGACGAGCGGGACCCGGTGTTCGGTGCCGGCCTCGAAGGCATCCAGGGGATGGTCGGGGAGCAGGTCGCCGTCGGCGACCGGTGCGAACGGCCGGACGCCCGGGATCTCGTCGGCGCCGCGTGCGCTCAGTGTCGCGGCGGTGCGGACGAGCAGTCCGGGATCGGCCGTCGCGAGGAACTCGCCGGCCTCCCGCCCCGGCGCACCGGCCAGGTCGAGGAATTCGCGCGCCCACCGCGCGGCCAGTTCGGGACCGTTGGACGTGGCGGGCGGCGGACTCTGCGCGATCACCCGGGCGAACAGTCCCCGCGCCGCGGGAACGCACATCAGGGTCAGGACGGCGTCGGCGCCCGCGGATTCGCCGAAGAGCGTGACGTTCGACGGGTCCCCGCCGAAGGCCGCGATGTTCCACCGGACCCACTGCAGGGCCGCGAGCTGATCGCGCAGGCCGAGGTTTACCTCGAAAGGGCGTTCGGGGGTGGAGAATTCGCGGAAGTCCAGGTACCCGAGGGCGCCCAGCCGGTAGTTCAGGGAGACGAACACGACGTCGCCGCGGCGCACCAGCGCCGCACCGCTGCAGAGCGGATCCGACGCCGTACCACCGGTGTGCGCGCCGCCGTGGATGTAAACCATCACCGGGCGCGGGGTGGCACTCGGCGCGGCCGGGGCGAGCACGTTGAGCGTCAGGCAGTTCTCGTCACCGCGGCGGCGTTGCTGCGGGGCGGCGGGACCGAACTCGGTGGCGTCCCGGATCCCGGTCCAACCCGGTACGGGTTCGGGGGCCTGCAGACGCAGCGCGCCGACGGGTGGTGCGGCGTAGGGAATTCCCCTCCACGACAAAAGGTTCGGCAGTCGTCGGCCGCGAACGACGCCCTCGGTCAGGGTGACGTCCACGTCGACGGCGGTCACGGTAGCGACTCGGCCGCCACGGAGTCCTCGCCGTGGTAGCCGAGATACCCGGTCCACGCGAGCCGACGATCGCGTCCGGGGTCGCGTTCGACGCGGGTCGGGACGTCGAAGATCAGGGTGCGTCGGTGGTCGACGTCGTACCGCGGCCACCACGGGGTCGGGACCCCGTTGCGGACGAACGAGATCCAGTTCTCCTGCACCCGATCGGTGACCGCCCGCAGCCCCCGTCGGCCGCCCGGGGCCGTGAGCGCTCGGCCGGCCGCGGAGGCGCCGTAGCCGAAGACCGCGAACATCTCGAACGCGTGCGTCGCGCCGAGGCCGGCCCAGTGCATCAGCCGCGGTGCGTAGTCGAAGCGGTAGCTGTAGGTGGGGGCGTGGGCGGAGTGCGCCTCGGCGATCTCGATCGACGGCTTCCAGAACGTCACGTCGCCGCCCAGGTCGATCGCCGCGACCGGATCGGGGTAGCCGACGTACGCGTCGACGACCCGTGCGCGGGCTTCCGGATCGGTGAGCGCGAACATGGCGTCGATGCGGCCGGCATCGGTGGGTAGCGCGTCCATCATCCGGGGGAACAGCGTGCCCTCGCGGGCATTGGTGCCGATGATCAACGGCACCGGGTGTGCACGCCCGGCCCGGAACGCCGCCAGCGGGTCCTCGGGCACGAACTCGCCGTCCACGACGGGGCCGAACGGGTGCAGGCCGGGCGTCTCGGAGAGAACCTTCGCGCCCAGCCGGCTTCCTGCCTTGCCCAGTTCCACCGGCGTCGCGGAATCGAGGGTCCGCGTCGCGTCGGACAGGTCGTCGCAGCCGAGTAGTGTCGTGAACTCCCGCGCCCAGTGTCGCGCGCGGTGGGCGTCGTTCACCAGGACCGGGGCGGAGCTTTCGGCGATCGCCCGCGCGAACAGTCCCCGCGCGGCGGGGGTGGCCATCAGTGTCGTGACCGACGTGGCGCCCGCGGACTCGCCGAACAACGTGACGTTGTCGGGATCACCGCCGAACGCGGCGATGTTGCGCTGCACCCACTGCAGGGCGGCCACCTGGTCGCGCAGGCCCAGGTTGGAGTCGAACGACCGCTCGGGCGTGGAGAACTCGGTGAAATCGAGGTAGCCGAGCGGGCCGAGTCGGTAGTTGACCGAGACGTAGACGACGTCGCCGCGCCGCGCCAGGCGGTCGCCGTGGTAGATCCCCAACGCGGTCGTGCCCAGCACGAATGCGCCGCCGTGGATGAACACCATCACCGGTCGTGGGGTGGTACTCGCAGCCGCCGGGGCGAGCACGTTGAGCGTGAGGCAGTCCTCGGACATCGGCTGGCGCTTGCCCGGCCGCAGCGTGACGCCCATCGGGTGCTGCGGCGCGGCCGCGCCGAACCGGCCGGCGTCGCGGACCCCGGTCCAGGGCTCGGTCGGTTGCGGTGCGCGCAGCCGTAGCGGTCCCACCGGTGAGGCGGCGAAGGGGATTCCGCGCCAGGCGAGCAGGTCGCCGACCCGTCGGCCCCGGACGACGCCGTCCGCGGTGGTCACTTCGAGGCTGCGCGTCATGGCCGCGACTATACGACGGTCCGCGACTACTGGTCGGCGCGATGGATTCGTCGGATGTCCCCGTCGAACCCGACGGTGAGGGAGCCGGCGGTACCTTGCTCTTCGTTTCGCAGGGATATCTCCGCCACCGGCCCGTCGGATCCGACGATCATGCTCACCGAGGTCGGGTTGTCGACCCGCAGCGTCCGGTCTGCGCCGTGGAGCAGGCCGATCACCCGTGGCAGGTTCTGCCGCAACTCCGTGAGATCGGTGGGGACCTCGTCACTGCTTCGCGAGGACGTGCCCAGCTCGGTGAGTTTTCCTGTGCTGCCGGTGAATTCGTAGCGGTAGTTCTGGTCGAGGCCGGGTTTGCCCGGGACAGGCCGCTCGATGACGGTGCGGTCGGGGTAGATGTCGATACGGTCGACGAGCAGGTCGCCGAACTCGCGCTCGATGTCGTCGAGCATCTGCCCGAATCCGGACGTGGTGAGCACTGCGGAGCTACCGGGGTGGTCCGGCGACGACAAGAGCGTGCCCGAGTCGGGTGCCTTGGCCACCAGCGCCGCGAGCAGCAGTCCGCCGACCAGTGCCGCGCCGGCGACGACTGCGGTCCGGTGTCGTGGTGCGGGTTTCGCCGGTGCCGGTGCCGGTGACGTCGGCGCCCGCGGCGGGTCGAGGGGTGGGGTGAACCGCGTCCTCCCGACGACGTCGTCGGTGACCTGTAGATCGTTGACGAGCCGGTCGAGTTCCGCGAGGGTCGTCGCGGTGGCGGCGGAATCGACGCGGGCCTGGTGTTCGTCCGGGCGCAGCTGCCCGGACTCGTACGCGATATCGAGGAGGGCTCGGGCATCGGCCCTGTCGATGTCTCGAGCGCGTACCTGTACGGTTGTGGTGCGTCGTCGGTGGTTCGTCGGCATGGTCAGCCCTCCTCCGCGGTCCGGACTTCGACGACCTCACCGTCGAGTGTCGCCCTCACATCTCCCGTGCGGCCGTCACTGTCCTCGACGTGGACGGAGACGCCGGAGGATCGGATCACGGCGCGGGCACGGCCGCTGGGCAGATGCACCATCTCGGGAGCCCGTGCGATCAGGCCCGTGACACCATCGATGTCGAGTTGCGTGAGATCCACCGTCTCCTGGTCCCGATCCCGAATCGACGGCGGGGTCCACGGCTCGAACCCGCCGGTGAACATCCACCGCTGGTAGCGGAGTGGCTGCCCGGGAACCATCTTCGTGACCGTCGCGTCATCGACGAACAGGCCGACGTCGTCGGCGATCGTGTCGCCGAACTTCAGCTCGAACAGACGCAGGAACTCGCGGAAACCGTCGGCGGTGAGCGGGGAGACGGGGTCGACCACGATCGCGCCCGCCTCACCGGCCGCAACAGGCTGGGCAGCAGTCGATTCCGACGCGCTGGTCGACCGTCCGGGAGGGCCGAAGAGCAGGTAGCCGACAACGGCGCCGATCGCCACGGCGACGACAGCCGCAGCGAGGGCAGGAAGCCGGCGCGGTGAGCTGACGGTCGGGGCTTCGGTCGCGGCCGACGATTCGAGGAGGTGAGCGGGAATCTGCAGATCCTGGGTCAGCGCCCACAGATCGCCGAGCGTCGGCGCCTGCATCGCTGTCGCCGTGCGGGACTCGTACTCCTCGACACCGAGCTGGCCGTCGCCGTATGCAGCGTCGAGCAACGTACAGGTCTGCACACGGTCGACATCCCGTGCTCGGGTCGTAGCTGAACTGAGATCGGGCACCCGCCAATCCTAGGAAAGTGCCGCGCCGCGCCGACGACCCGCGTGCTCGGACTCTTGCGGGCCGTCGGCCGGTCGATCGAAAACGATCCGTGGCTGGATCCGTCTCGACGCGCCTGGGCCGAGAATCACCGAGCCCGCAGGAACCGCCCGGTGCGCTCGGTGCCGAGTGCGGGCGCGGGCTGACCGTCGCCGAAGACGTACTCGCCACCCACGAAGACGGCCGAGACGGCGTCGTCGTTGCGGTTCACCATCCGGGACAGGTTGTCGTACTCGGGGATCGGGCACTCCGCGTAGGTGTCGAGCGAGTCGTCCAGATGCTCGGGATCGATGACCACCAGATCCGCGCGGTCACCCACGCGCAGGTGCCCGGCGTCGAGGCCGTACCAGTCGGCGAGCTCACCGGTGGTCCGGTGCACCGCCTGCTCGATCGACAGGAATGGCTTTCCGGCCCGCTCGGCGTCGCGGACGCGACGCAGGAAGCGCAGTCCGAAGTTGTAGAACGCCATGTTCCGCAGGTGCGCGCCCGAGTCGGAGAAGCCCAGCTGCACACCGGGATCGGCGGCGAGTGTGTTCAGCACCTCGGGTCGGTGGTTCGAGATCGTGGTCCGCCAGCGCACCTTCGGCCCGTACTCGACCACCAGGTCGAGGAACGCGTCGACGGGATGGACGCCGCCGCGGTCCTTTCCGACCTGACCGAACGTCTTCCCGATGACCGATGCGTCCGGGCACTCGACGATCTCGGCGTCGAAGAAGTCGCGATGCCACACCCGCGGCCCGTACTTCTTGTCGTAGTCCTTGCGGAAACGCCGGCGGTAGTCCTCGTCGGCGAGCAGTTCGCGGCGTGCGTCGATCTGGTTCGACAGGTGCAGGGCCGCTGCGCCGGACCCGAACTCCTCGAACACCGGCAGGTCGATGCCGTCGGAGTACACCTCGAACGGCACCGGCAGGTGCTGCCAGCGGAAGTCGCCGCCCAGGCCGTTGAGGGCCTTCGCCATCAGCGGAAAGATCTTCACGATCCCGGGGATCGCCTTGACGTCGGCGGCCGAGAGCAGGCTCGTCTTGAGCGGCTTGCGGAAGATGCCGAGGCTGCTGAGCGCCATCACCGCCATGCACTGTGGGCGGGCCACGTCCGGGCCGCCCTGCAGTGCCCGGCGGCGACGTCGCAGGATCGCGTTGAGCCGGCGACGCTCCCGGGTGGTCGCGTACGTCGACGGAAGCGTGCGGGACCGGCAGACCTCGCCGTCGAGCTTGTCGAACATCAGCTGCTGCGACGACATCCCGACGAACCCGGCGTCGAGTGCCTCGGTGAGCTGCCGCTCCATCTCGGCCAGTTCGGACGCGGTGGGCTTGACCTCCTTGCGGGTGGCCCGGTCCAGCCCCATCAGCGCCGCGCGCATGTCGGAGTGGCCGATGAACGCCGCGACATTCGGTCCCAGCGGCAGCGCCTCGAGCGCGTCGACGTACTCGCGCGCCGAGTTCCACGACTTGCGCTGCTCGAGCCCCTCGACGACGTGGCGGCGAGGGATCGCCTCGACCCGACCGAACAGGTCGCCGGCATCCGACGGCCCGACATGGACGGTCGACAGCGAGCACGAGCCGACGAACACGGTGGTGATGCCGTGCCGCACCGACTCGTCGAGCTGGGGGCGGAGCAGGACCTCGACGTCGTAGTGGGTGTGGATGTCGAGCATGCCCGGGATCACCCACTTGCCGGACGCGTCGATCACGCGCGGGCAGCCGGTCTCGTCGAGCGGTTCGGCGGAGACCGTCGCCACCCGGCCGTCTCGGATACCGAGGTGGCGGGTCGCGGACGGGGCGCCGGTGCCGTCGAACCACCGGCCGTTCTTGACGATCGCGTCGTAACTCATCGGGGTCTTGCCTCTCTCACCGCGGGGGACGGGAAACGCGTTCGCTCACAGAGCGATCTGCGTGCGGATCGTCTTGCCGGTCGCATTGCGCGGCAGCGAATCGGTGGTGATCTTCCATTGCGTGGGCACCTTGAAGTACGCGAGACGCTCGGACGCGTACTCCCGCAGCTCCTCCTCGGTCACCGTCATTCCGGGCCGCACGACCACCACCGCGCCGACCTCCTGGCCGAGGTCGGGGTGGTCGACGCCCACCACGGCGGACTCGGCCAACGCCGGGTGCTCGTCGAGGCACTGCTCGATCTCGACGGGGTACACGTTCTCGCCGCCCCGCAGGATCAGGTCGGAGCGACGTCCGGTGAGCCGGACCATCCCGTTCTCGATCACGCCGAAGTCGCCGGTGTGCAGCCAGCGGTCGGCCCGGATCGCGTCGGCGGTCGCGGCGTCGTTCTCCCAGTAGCCGAGCATGACGTAGGGGCTGCGGACGCAGATCTCGCCCTCGGTCCCGTCGGCCACGGGCTCGCCGAGGGGGTCGCGGATCTCGACGGTGACGCCGATGATCGGCCGGCCGAGCGTGCCCGGGAACGCCTGCAGGTCCATCGGTGTCGCAACCGAGATCGCGGTGCTGCACTCGGTGAGTCCGTAGCTGTCGACCAGCGCGTTGCGGGCGAACGGCAGCCGCTCGCGCAGCCGCTGCTGGAAGCCCGGGGACGACGGCGCCGAGGCGAGCGCGAACGCCGTGAGCGAGGAGGTGTCGTAGCGCGAGACGTCCTCGTGTTCGAGCAGGCGGCCTGCCATCGTCGGGACGGCGCCCCAGTTGGTCACCTTCTCCCGCTCGATCAGCCGCAGCACGCGGTCGGCGTCGAACGAGCCCTGGTAGATGACGACCGCGCTGCCCGTGGCGAGTCGCGGAACGACGAGGTTGTGCAGGCTCGCGATGTGGAACAGCGGCGACGTGAGCAGATAGCGGAGATCGCTCGGCGCGTCGCTGACCGGCGCTCCGGCGAAGGCGGCGAGGAGGGCGTCGCTGTAGCGGTGGTACTCGATGACGGCCAACAGGTTTCGGTGCGAGTGCACCGCGCCCTTGGGGCGACCGCTGGTACCGCTGGTGTAGAGGATCACCGCCGGGTCGTCCTCGCGCACATCGGCCCGCGGCAGGTCGGAGCCCGCGAACTCCTCGATCAGTCGCGGGACGTCGTCCTCCATCGTCAGGACCGGGACGTCGAGGTCGAGGCCGTCGACGACGGCCGCGCGCTTGGCGTCGACGATCAGGACCGACGGCCGGGTGTGCCCCACGCCGTACTCGATCTCCCGCGGCGCCCACCACGCGTTGAAGCCGACGGCGATCGCGCCGAGTGACTGGGCGGCCCAGAACGACTCCACCCACTCGGGGGTGTTGGCCGCGAGGATGCCGACGCGGTCGCCCCTGCCGACGCCGTACCGATCGCGCAGCGCGGTCGCCAGCGCGGCCGCGGCGGCGTGGTGCTCGGCGTAGCTGATGCGGCGGTCTTCGGTGACCAGGTAGTCCCGGTCACCGAACGCGGCCGAGGCCGCGAGCACGTCGCCGAGGGCGCGGTCGCGGTTCTTCATCACGGGGATCTGTGCGCCGAGAACCTCTTCCACGCCGAGTTCGAACCGCCCACCCGGTCCCGTCAATCCGGCCATCACCGATGCGATGTACGCCTGGGGGTCGAGAGACTTCGTCACTGCGGTTCCTTTCGGAGGGTTTTCACCGACACAATTCAAAGTGATGTGCGTCATACTCCGGTGTCACTGACGATGTGTCAAGTGAATGACGATCCGTCGATCGAATGGCGTGGTCGACTTGCCTGGGCGCGTGGGCGTGGGCGATCGTGGATGCCGTGGGACCTGTTGCGGACGACATCAAGGGCAGGCGCGGGAAGCTGCGCGACGAGCAGAAACGATGGACCCGTGCCCGGCTCCTCGAGGCCGCGCGCGAGCTGTTCTGCACGCGCGGCTACGCGGCAGTCACGGTCGACGACATCGTGGGGGTGGTCGGCTGCAGCCGCGCGACGTTCTACCTGCACTTTCCCAGCAAGGTCGAGATCCTGCGGGCGATCAGCGTGGAGACGGCGGTGCCGAGCGCCTTCGCTTTCTACGAGGACCTCGACCGGGTCCTCGACACCGGTTCGCGCGCCGAGTTCACGGCGTGGATCAACCGGGCCATCGACTGGTTCGACGCGTGCAAGGACATCCTGCCCGCGTGGGACGAGGCGGTCGCGCTCGAACCCTCGTTCCGCGAGACGTCCCGCGAGGCGATCGTCGCCCTGCCCAACTCGATGACGCAGTACCTGGCGCGCTGGCCGCAGGACCGGCAGGACGAGGCTCGGTTGCGTGTCGAGCTGCTGGTCACACAGCTCGAGCGGTTCTTCACCCGGTGGGCGGTGCAGGGCACGATCGAGGTTCCCCGCGAGCGGGCGGCCGACGTCCTCACCGACATCTGGTTCCCGGCGCTGACCGCGCCGATCGCTCCCTGACCTCGCAACCCGGATCGGCCTGAGCGCCCACTCCTCGGGTCGTCCGGCGGGAAACCGCGTGCGACGGTGAGGAGTGGGCGCTCAGGCCGACGGGCTCAGTTGGCTGAGTGATCAGGCAGGCTCGCCCGAAAGCAGGCCGGCCGTCGAAGGCTCCGCCGGTGCGGGCGCCGGCTTGTTCGACTCGGGCCGGAGCCTGCTGACCGCGACGGCTCCGAGGACGAATGCGACGGCGACGAGGATGTACAGCTGCGTCGGTGTCCAGTTCAGGTCGAGCAGCTTGCCCGCGACGATCGGCGAGAGGATCGCGCCGATCCGCCCGATACCGATGCCCCAGCCGACGCCGGTGGCCCGGACCGAGGGTCCGTACACCGACGGGGTGATCGCGTAGAGCCCGGCGACGCAGCCGTTCGCGAAGACCCCGATCAGGGCCCCGAGCGCGAATCCGACCACGATCGAAGTGGTGGCCGGCACGAAGACGACGAGGAGAACGCCCGCGATGACCATGTAGGCGGACAGCACCGACCGCAGTGCGAACCTGGCGGACAGCGCGCCGAGCACGGTCGCGCCGAAGATTCCGCCGAGATTGAGCAGCACGCCGCCGGTGATCCCCTGGGTCGCGGACAGCCCCGCGGCCACGAGCAGTTTCGGCGTCCAACTGGTGACGAAGTAGAAGCCGAACATGATCATGAAGAACGCGAACCAGATCAGCAGGGTCGACCGGAGCAGTTCGGGCGAGAACAGTTGGCGCAGCTTGCTTGCCGGCTCGGGCTGCGAAGCGTCGTTCGCGATCGGCTCGGGCAGTTCGGACAATTGCGGCTGCCCGATTCGCGCCGCAAACTTGTTGATGCGCGCGAGGGCGTTGGCGGGGCGCCGGGCCAGCAGGAAGTCGAGGGATTCGGGAAGCCCCAGCAGTGCCACGGGAATGATTGCGGCCGTCCAGATGCCGCCGAACAGGAACACCGAGCGCCACCCGAAGCTGTTCTGCAGCACGACGGCGATGATGCCGCCGAGCGTGGCACCGATCGCGTAGCCGGTGGAGTTCAGACTCACCGCGAGTCCGCGCCAGCGCGACGACGAGTACTCGCTCGCGATGACGTTGCTGCTGGCCAGGATTCCGCCGATTCCCACCCCGGTAAGCGCTCGGAGGAGACCCAGCGTGAGGGCGTTGGGGCTCAGTGCCGACAGGATCATCCCGGCGCTGGCGATCACCAGGCACAGCAGGATCATTCGGCGTCGGCCGATCGTGTCGGCCCACGGCGCGAGGAGCAGCGATCCTCCCGCCATCCCGAACAGTCCAGCGCTCAGGAGGAGTCCGACCGCGGCCCCCGACAGCCCCCACTCCTGGGACACCGACTGCGCCGTGAAGGCCATCACCAGCACGTCGAATCCGTCGAGGACGTTGAGCAGGACACAGATTGCCACTGCGCCCCATTGGAATCGCGTCATCGGACTGGAATCGATGCGCTCCCGTAGATCGATACTCATGTTCGGTCCCTTGATCGTGAGATGTGATGTGAGCCGGGTCACTCGGCAGAACTGTGGCGGATGGGGCCGCGTCGATGCCACCTGCATTCCGGATGTCGGAAGACGGCGAACAATCTTCCGATATCCGGAAGTCGAGTGGCCCCCGTCATATGCAGCCGGAGAGAGTGTGTGCAGTCACCGGGCCTGCCGGGCCCCACTCGAGTTCGAGGCGTGCGACACGCGCCGCCCAGTTGGGAGCACACCATGACATCGATCGTCCGCAATCAGTGGTACGTCGCGGCTTACGGATCGGAGGTGGGCCGCGAGCTGTTCGCCCGAACCATCTGCGGCGAACCGATTCTGTTCTGGCGCACCGAGTCCGGCGAGGTCACCGCGATGTCAGACCGCTGCGTTCACCGGCGGTTCCCTTTGTCCCAGGCGCCGAGCCGACTCGAAGGCGACACGGTGGTGTGCGGGTACCACGGCTTCACCTACGGCAGTGACGGCGGCTGCGTGGCGGTCCCCGGCCAGAGTCGCATCCCGCGTACCGCCCGTCTGCAGAGCTACACCGTGGTCGAGCAGGACTCGTTCGTGTGGATCTGGATCTCGGACCCGAGCGATCCGGTGGAACCCGATGCGACCCGGATCCCTCGCGCCCCCTGGCTGGACAGCCCCGACTACACCGTCGTGCGGGGTATGGAGCCACTGCAGGCCCGGTACAGCCTCCTGGTCGACAACCTCATGGACCTGTCGCACGAGACGTATCTGCACGGTGGCTACATCGGCACGCCCGAGGTCGCGGCGACACCGATCACCACCGAGGTGGACGAGGACGCCGGTGTCATCTACATGAGCCGGCACATGGACGACGCGGAGTGCCCGCCGTTCTACTCCCAGTCGACCGGGATCGACGGACGCATCACCCGGTGGCAGGACGTCGAGTACACCCCGCCGTGCCTGTACCTGTTGCACAGCCGCATTGCCCCGGTCGGCGTCCTGCCGCCCGAGGCGGGACCCGACAGCGACGCCTTCCACGTCGAGGTGGTCTATGCCATCACTCCCGAGACCGAACACTCGACGCACGACTTCTGGTCGGTGGCACGAGATTTCGCGCTCGAGGACGAGGGCGTGACCGACTTCCTGCGGGAGAACAACCGCACCGTCGTCCTCCAGGACGTGGTCGCACTCGACCTGCTCGAGACCGTCATCGCCGGCGAACCCGAGGGCTACCAGGAACTGAGCATCAACATCGACGCGGGAGCGCTCGCCGCGCGTCGGCTCCTCGCACAGATGGTGAAGCGGTCGGCGTCCCCGACCGCTCCGATCGGCTGACGAGGCACGTCGATGGCCGCCGAACCCATCAGAACGTCGAAGGGCCGCAACGTCGTGCGAATCGTGTGGCTGCCGGGATCCGACAGCCTCGAAGGCACGTGCCATTGCGGCGCCGCCCGGGTCGCCGACGATCCGATCGAGTTGTGGAACTGGCTGCTCGGTCATCCGATCGACCACACAGCCGGCTCGCCGACGAGCGAGACGGCCACCCCATACATCCCTCCGAGAGTGTTGGTGAACGCATGACTGTTCGATCGCACGAATTCGAGGCAGACCTCGAAGTGCAGCGCAAGACCGACGTCGCCGACGGCGTCACCCTCCTCGAACTGCGTCACCCCGAGGGGGTTTCGCTACCGGAGTGGACCCCCGGCTCGCACATCGACGTCGTGCTGCAGCCGGACCTCGTGCGGCAGTACTCGCTGTGCGGAGATCCCGCCGACACCGGCGCGTGGAGGATCGCGGTGCTCCGGGAGCCGGACGGCCGCGGCGGCTCACAGTACGTGCACGACAAGGTCGATACGGGTGACTCGATCCGGGTTCGCGGCCCGCGGAACAACTTCGAGCTTCGTCCGGCGTCGCGCTACATCTTCATCGCCGGCGGCATCGGCATCACACCGATCCTGCCGATGGTCGCGGCCGCGCACGCCGCGGGATCGGAGTGGACGCTCACCTACGGCGGGCGCCGACGCGGCTCGATGGCGTTCGTCGAGGAACTGACGACGCGGTACCCGGACCGGGTGAAGGTGTGTGCGCAGGACGTTGCCGGGCACCCCGACTTCGCGGCGATTCTCGGTTCACCGCAGCCCGACACCCTCGTCTACTGCTGCGGTCCGGCCGGTCTGTTGGACGCGGTCACCGAGATGTGCGAACGGTGGCCGGCGGGGACGCTTCACGTGGAGCGTTTCGCGGCAATGGAACTCGGGGACCCGTTGCGCTCCGAGGAGTTCGAGGTGGAACTCGCCCTCAGCGGCAAGACCGTGACCGTGCCGCCTGGCACGTCGATCCTCGAGGCCGTGACCGCGGCGGGCGTCCAGGTGCTGTCCTCGTGTCAGGAGGGCACGTGCGGAACCTGCGAGACGTCGGTGCTCGGCGGCACCGTCGACCACCGTGATTCGCTCCTCACCGCCGAGGAGCAGGCCGCGAACGACACGATGATGATCTGCGTTTCGCGGGCAGCCTGCCCGCGACTGGTGCTGGACTTGTGAGGGGAGCGACCCATGACCATCGAAACCTCGAGCGTGCGCGAGGATCTGCCCACCCTGGACGACGACCCGTTCGGCGATGCAATTCTCACGGACCCCTACGAGTTCCACGCCCGGCTGCGGGCCGCCGGTCCGGTTGTGCACCTGCCCCGATACGACGTCCTTGCGATGGGACGCTTCGCGGAGGTGCACGCCGCGCTCACCGATTGGCGCACGTTCGTGTCCGGTCGCGGTGTCGGTTTGAGTGACTTCAAACACGAGAAGCCCTGGCGGCCACCGAGTCTGCTGCTCGAGGCGGATCCACCGGATCACACACCGGTTCGCGCAGCGATGAACGCGATTCTCTCGCCCCGCGCGGTACGAAGGCTGCGCGATCGCTTTCAGGAGCAGGCGGACGCGCTCGTGGACACGTTGGTGCGTCGGGGCGAATTCGATGCGGTCACCGACCTGGCCGAGGTGTTCCCGTTGCAGGTGTTCCCCGACGCGGTCGGCGTGCGACCCGAGGGGCGCGAGAACCTGCTCCCGTACGGCGCGATGGCGTTCAACGCCTTCGGTCCCCGTAACGAAAGGTTGCGGAAGGCGCTCGAGACGGCCGAACCGATCCAGGCGTGGATCTCGGAAAGCTGCGAGCGCGACAATCTGTCCGCCGACGGGTTCGGCGCGCAGATCTGGGAGGCCGCCGACCGTGGCGAGATCACCGCCGCCCAGGCGCCGATGCTGGTGCGCTCGCTGCTCACCGCGGGTGTGGACACCACCGTGTTCGGCATCGGGAACACACTGCACGCGATGGCAGCGCATCCGGACCAGTGGAGCGTCCTGCACGAGCAGCCGAACCTGGCGAAGTTCGCGTTCGACGAGGCACTGCGCTTCGAGTCCCCCGTGCAGACGTTCTTTCGGACCGCGGCCGCGGACACTGAGTTCGCGGGGCACCGGATCGCGGAAGGACAGAAGGTGCTGCTGTTCCTCGGATCCGGCAACCGCGATGAGCGGCACTGGGGCGAGCGGGCCGAGGAGTTCGACATCCAGCGGGCCGCGAGTGGGCACGTCGCCTTCGGGATGGGCATCCACCAGTGCGTCGGACAGCCCATCGCACGGCTCGAGGCCGAGACCGTACTCACCGCCCTCGCGCGCCGGGTACGCCGGATCGAGCCGGCCGGTCCCGCCGTCCCGCGACTGAACAACACCCTCAAGGGCTGGGCTAGCATTCCGGTGCGGGTCGAACCCGTCTGAGCGGACGAACGAAGGCCTCGAGTGGTGGTGATCGACATGTCCTCGTCCGGGAGTCGGCGGGGCCCAACCGGTTCCGTGACCGCGCGGGCACTCAACCTGCTCGAGGTCTTCTCGCCGGACCAACCCGTCCTGACGCTCAGCGAGATGTCCCGGCTCACCGGCTTCCCGCTCACCACGGTGCACCGGTTGGCGGCGGACCTCACCGCATGGGGCGCGCTGGAACGGGACGGCTCGGGTCGCTACCGGATCGGGCTGCGGCTGTGGGAGGTCGCGTCGCTGGCGCCGCGCGGCACCATGCTCCGCGAACTCGCGATGCCGGTGATGGAGGATCTGTCCCAGATCACGCAGGAGAACGTCCAGCTGGGGGTGCGCGAGGGGACCGAGATCATCTTTCTCGAGCGGATCGGCGGCAAGCGCGCCGTTCCGGTGCGCACCCGCGTCGGAGGTCGCTTCCCGATTCATGCGTCGAGCATCGGACTTGCACTGTTGGCGTTCGCGCCGACAGTGGTGCAGGACGAGGTGCTGTCGAGGCCGCTCGAACGGTTCACCGAGAAGACCATCACGTCCGCCGACGAGCTGCGTCGGACGCTCGCGGAGGTTCGCAAGCGGGAACTTGCGATCAGCGACCGTCAGGTCACGATGGACGCCCTGTCGGTCGCCGCACCGATCTTCTCCCGCCCGGGTGTGGTCGCGGCGGCGATCGCGATCGTCGTCAACGCGGAGACCGCCCAGACGACCGCGCTCTCGCAGATGGTGCGCGCGGCCGCACGGTCGATTGGCCGCGCACTCCAGCCGGGTGGTTTGACGGCCCGCGGTCAGGTGGGCGGACTTCAGCGCTGAACGGCGCAGGGGTACAACGGGATCGGATCGTCACCCATGATCGACGAGCCTGGCGAGCCGATCCAGGGCCTCAGTCCACCCCAGCTCGTTGTCGTCCGGAGCGACGCCCGGTGGCAGCCCGTCGTGCTCGGCGGTCAGTTCGGTGCCGCCGTCGTTGTCGCGCAACGTGATCGACAACCTCATCTCGCCCCGCACCACGGGGTCGTCGGTCTCGAACTCGAGGACCTCCACCACGCGTTCGTCCGGGACGATCTCGGCGAAATGCCCGTGATACGTGTCGGTGTGGGCGCTGGACTTCCCGGCCCGGTCGGGGGAGTCGTAGGTGAGCGAGATCCGGAAAACGCCGCCCACCCGGGCGTCGAACTCGTGCACCTCGGCGGTCATGCCGGCCGGGACCCGCCACGTGGCGATCGCCTCCGGATCGGTCAGCGCACCGAAGACCCGCCATCGCGGGGCGTGCAGTGTTCGGTGGACTCGTGTCGTGGGCATCGCGTCAGTCGTGAGTCAGGTCGTCGACCATGTCCCGAAGGACCTGGTCGTGCCCGCCTGCAACGGCGAGTTCCGCGGGCGAACGCGGGTCGTCTGCGAATACCGTCGGGCTCAGCCACCACGACGCGACGCCCCAAGGGTCGTCCGCGGCACCGAGCGTCTTGTTGATCTCCGCGACGATCGGCCGTACCTCTCGGCGAGCGGCGTCGAACTGGAAGGCTGGGTAGAGCTTGTGGCTGGACTTCGGCAGAACGATCACTGTGCCGGTCGCGGCGAGACGGCTGGCCGTGTTCCTGCCGATCCCCGGCTTGCCGAGGGCTCGACTGACGGTGCTCGAATCGAACATCTCGTACTCGTCTACGAGCACACGCAGGGCCGAACTGACGATCCGAGCGCGAGCGACCGTCGGGTTCGGGTTCACGACGTCCTCCGCCGCGCCTCGAGCAGCCGTAGCCACACCTCGCTGACGGTCGGGTACGACGGGACGGCGTGCCACAGGCTCCCGAGCGGCACCCGGCCCACCACGGCGACCGTCGCGGCATGGACCAGGTCCGCGACGCCGGGGCCGACGAACGTCGCCCCGACGATCGTGTCGGTGGCACTATCGATCACGAGCGACGCGCGGCCGGTGTAGTCGTCGCGGGACAGCGCAGCGCCGGCGACGTCGATGTCGACCGCCACCACCTCGACATCGAGTCCGTCTGCGCGGGCCTGGCTTTCGGTGCGGCCGACCGCCGCGACCTCGGGCGTCGTGAAGACCACCTGCGGCACCTGCCCGTGGTCGGCCGATGCGACGAACCGGGGGCCGTCGAGCGGACGGCCCTCGGCGCGGGCGGCGATCACGTCGCCGCACACCCGGGCCTGGTACTTGCCCATGTGGGTCAGCAGTGCGCGGCCGTTGGTGTCGCCCACGGCGTACAGCCAGTCGCCGTCTACACCCACCGCGGTCAGGTGGTCGTCGACCGCGACGTGGCCGTGATCGGGTAGGCCGACCCGCTCCAGTCCCAGTCCCGCGGTGGCGGGGGTACGCCCGGCCGCGACGAGGATCTCGTCGACGGTCAGCTCCGGATCGCCGCCGCTGTCGCCGTCGCCGCGCACCGTCAGCGTCACCGGACCACCGTGGATGCGACCGATCCCGGTGTCGGACACGTCGGCACGTGCGACGGAAGTGAGCGAGGTGCCGAACCGGACGTTCACCCCGTGCTTGCGCAGCTTCTCCGCGACCATCTCGCCGGCGAACGGTTCCGTGCGTCCGAGCAGCTCCGATCCCCGCACGAGGAGGGTGATGTCGTCGGCGCCGAGTTCGTGCAGCCACGTGGCCGCCTCGCACGCCACCACGCCGCCGCCGACGATCGCGAGCCGCTTCGGCACCTCCCGGACGTTCGTGGCGTCCCGGGACGTCCACGGCAGCGCGTCGCGCAGCCCCGGGATGTCGGGCACGCTCGCGGTGGTGCCGGTCGCGAGGACCACCGCGTGCCGGGCCCGGAGCACGCGGTCACCCACCGTGACCTCCCGGACCCCGGTGAGCTGCGCGCTGCCGCGGATGACGTCGATGCCGATCGAATCGGCCCACAGCACCTGCGACGAGTCGTCGAGGTTGTTGGTGAATCCGTCCCGGCGGGCGAGAACGGCCTCGACGTCGAGGCCGTAGGCGTTGACCTTCTCCTCGACGCCGGGCATGTGGCGGGCGGTGCCGAGCACCTGGACCGGCCGCAGCAGTGCCTTCGACGGCATGCACGCCCAGTACGAGCACTCACCACCGACCAACTCGTGCTCGACGAGCGCCGCGGTGCGGTCGCTGCCGGCGATGGCGTAGGCCGCCGCGTTCTCTCCGGCCGGCCCGCCTCCGATCACGATGACATCGAACTCTTCGGGAGCCATGGATCCACGGTAGGCCGGGCCGGGGGGGTTTCGCGCGACTTCCCGGGACCCGGTCAGCGGATCGCGCGGCGCTCGTACAGGCGCTTCGCCCACACGTACCCGAAGAGCGCGATTCCGGCCGTCCACGCCACCGCGAGCACCCCGTCGGAGCCGATCGGGCCGCCGAGGAGGAGCCCTCGCAGCGTCTCGATGACCGGGCTGAACGGCTGGTACTCCGCGAACCACCGCAGGGCGGTGGGCATCGAGTCGGTCGGCACGAACCCGCTGCCCAGGAACGGGAGCAGCATCAGGAACATCGGCAGATTGCTCGCGGTCTCGACGCTGCCCGAGACCAGACCGAGGGCGACCGACAGCCAGGTGATCGCGAATGTGAAGCCGGCCAGCAAACCGATCGCCGCGAGCCACTCGACGGCGTCGGCGGTGGGGCGGAAGCCGAGGAGCACGGCCACGCCCGTCACCACGGCGAGGGCCAGCATCGTCTGGACCAGGGTGCCGACGACGTGCCCGGTCAGCACCGACGCGCGCGAGATCGCCATCGTCCGGAACCGGGCGATGATGCCCTCGGTCATGTCCGTCGCGACCGAAATTGCCGTTCCCTGAGCGGCACTCGCGATCGTGATCAGCATGATGCCCGGGGTGACGAACTCGAGGTAGGCGTCGCGCCCGCCGCCGAGACCGGCGCCGAGCGTGCCGCCGAACACGTAGACGAACAGCAGCAGGAGTACCACCGGCATTCCCACGAGCAGGATCGTCATCGACGGGTAGCGCGCCATGTGCCGGACGTTGCGGCGCAGCATCGTCGCCGAGTCCTGCAGGGCATAGGAGACTGTCGTCATCGCAGGGCGTCCTTCCGGGTGGAACTCGAGGTGAGGGCGAGGAACACGTCGTCGAGATCAGGGGTGTGGATCGACAGGTTCGTGACCTCGATGGCGTCCTCGTCGAGTCGGTCGAGGATCGACCGCAGCGACGGCACGCTGCCGTCACCGGGGACGTCGAGTGTCAGTGCGTCGTCGTCGCTCGGGGAGACTCCGAGTGAGGTTGCGGCCGTGGCCAGTTCACGAGGATCGGCGAACGAGAGCCGGACGTGCCCGCCCGGCACCAGACGCTTGAGGTCGGCGGGAGTCCCCTCGGCGACCAGGCGACCGCCGTCGAGCACCGCGATCCGGTCGGCGAGTTGATCGGCCTCCTCGAGGTACTGGGTGGTGAGGACGATCGTGACCCCGTCGGCGACCAGGTCGCGCACGATGTCCCACATCGTGCGTCGGCTGCGCGGATCGAGGCCGGTCGTCGGTTCGTCGAGGAAGATGATCCGCGGGCGGCCGACCAGTGTCATCGCCAGATCGAGGCGACGACGCATGCCGCCGGAATAGGTTCCGGCCGTCTTCGCTGCGGCGTCCGCAAGGTCGAAGCGCTCGAGTAGTTCGGCGGTGCGGCGGCGCACTTCGCGGCGCCCGAGATGGTGCAGATCGGCCATCAGCGCCAGGTTCTCGGCGCCGGTGAGGAAGTTGTCGACCGCGGAGAACTGGCCGGTGACACCGATCGCGGCGCGGATCGCGTCGGGGTCGTTCGTCAGGTCGTGCCCACCCACCCGGACGTCGCCGGAGTCGGGGCCGACGAGCGTGGAGAGGATGTGGACCGTGGTGGTCTTGCCGGCGCCGTTGGGGCCGAGGAGCGCGAAAGTCGTGCCCCCGTCGATGTCGAGGTCGATGCCGTCGAGAACAACTTTGTCCCCGAAGGACTTTCGCAGGGATCGGACTCGAATGTCCGCTGTCGTGGTCGTTACCGCAGTCATTGTTCCGCCTTGTCGCTGGTGGGCTGATCAGGGGTTGCGCGTCGAACGAGGATGTCGCCGAAACCGGTGTTCGCCTGGATCTCGACCGACTCGTCGGTCGACGCCGGGCCGGCGGTTTCGGCCAGCAGGTTCCGCACCTTGCCGAAGGACGTGTGGACGTCGAGTCGCGCCGCGGTGCCGCTTCGGATGCCGATCTCGATCTCGCCGTGCCCGGTCCGCAGCTCCGCGGCCCCGCGTGCGATCTCACCGATTCGGATGTCTCCGTTGGCCGTTGCGGCGGCGATGTCGTGCCCCGCCCGGCCGACCACTACGTCGCCGTTGGCGGTCTTGGCCCGGAGCGATCCGGTGACCGCGCCGATCCGGTTGTGGCCGTTGGCATTCTTGACAACGGCATTGCCCGCCACGCTGCGGACGTCGATCCGGCCGGATCCGGTGCTGACGTCGGCATCGCCCTCGACCCGCTCGATGGAGATCGCGCCGGCGCCGGTGCTGATCGTCGTGGTGCGGGCCTCGTCGAGGCGGACATCGCCGGTCGCGGTCTTGATCCGGCAATCGCCGAGTACGCCGGTGGTGCGCACACCGGCGACCGACGCGTCGGCCTCGAGACCGGAACCGGTCGGGAGTTCGATCGTGACGTCGACCGATCCGGTCTTGCCCCACACGCCGAGCACGCGGGGGCGGGGGCCGCGGACGACCAGTCGACCGGACGCGAACTCGACGCGCGTCTGCTCGGCGGCGCGCACGTCCGCGTCGCGGGTGGGGTCGCTGGGCCGTACCTGCACGACCGTGTCGTCGCGATCGGTCGCCGTGACGGTGGCGTCGCCGACGGCCAGTTGGAGAATTGCCGAGATCGGTTCCGGGGTGGTGAAAGTGGGCATGGTGATCCTCGGGGGTTGTGATGAAGGTGGTTGCTCTGCGGTGTCGGTGTCAGCGGACCCAACCGGTGAACCGGCCGCCGCCGGTGGGGGCGCGGCGTTCGGGGCGCCGCGGCCCGGTGTTCTCGTCCAGCGCCGCCGTTGCCGAGCGGACGAGCCACGCGTTCACCGACAGTCCGGCCGCACGTGCGGCGTCCTCGACGCGATCCTTGAGGTCCTGCGAGAGCCGCAGATTGATCCGGGTCATCGGGCCGTCGTCGGCGTCCGTGGGACGAGAGGACGGTGCCGTCGGTGCTTCCGTGGGGGCGGTGGCTTCGTCGAACACCGCCGGGGCGGGCGGGGGCGTGACGACGAAACTCGGCTCGCGTCCGCGCAGGCGCAGGTCCACCGAGCCCGGGGCGAGGTCGCGGGTGATCTCGTTCGCGGCCGCCGAGAGGGCGTCGAGCAGTGCCAGCCGGACCGCCGAATCGAGCGGGGCCGTCAGGCGCTCGGCGATCGCGCGGGCCTCGGGCCCGCCGGCCTCGGCCGCGACCGCTAGGTCGTTCTGGAGTGCGGTGACGTACGGGGTCAGATCCATGGCACCACTATGGCACCAAACTGATGCCATAGAAAGACACTTCTTGAAAGGTGCTGGTCAGGATGGCGCCATCGTGGCGCCACATGTCACCACGAGTGTGCCGTCAGGCCCCTCGCCGCGAGTTCGGACACCGCGAGATCCCGCAGGCGCTCGCCGCTGTCGAAGCGATCCGAGTCGATCCCGACCAGCGACAGCGTGTACGTGCCGCCGTGCGAGCACAGGTAGGCCGACAGGTGGGTGGTCGTCCGCACCGGGCGGGCGCGCGAGATCCCCGGATGCATCGCGCGTGTCGCGACGCCGGTAGCGCGGTGCGGTCCCAGCGACGCGAGCGCGTCCGGCAACCGGCCGATGTTCGAACAGAGGGCGTCGAGTTCGCCGGCGCCGGCGGTCAGGTGGGCGGCGATCCGGTCGGGAAGGATCTGTGCGGTTTCCTCGGGGAAGCCCGACGGCGCGCCCTTCGGGCGGCCGGCGAAGGCGGCCCGGCTCGAGCGGCGGATGTCGGCGAGCGAATCACTCGGTGTCGCAACCACTTCGGTGATGACCATCGCGTTGTCCACGCCGTCGGAGTCGCGGGTGTCGACCGGCACACTGATGTGCAGCGGCATCGGGACACCGGCCGCGTCCGCGATCGCGGTGACCACCGCGATGAACAATCCGTTCGCGGTCCCGCCCTCGGCCGCCGCGGCCGCGTCCCACCGCGCCGCGTCGACGTCGACGATCGCCGTGCACGTGCCGGTCGTGACGTGCGTGCGTTCCGGCCGTGGTCCGGGGTTGGCGGCGACGAACTCGCGCAGTTCGCGACGCCGCCGGGCGCTGAACAGGAGACCCAGCGACGCACGAGCGCCGCCGATCAGCACGGTCCCGACCGTCCGGATCGCGTCCCCGACGTCCGAGGACCGCGGCGGGGTGGGCGCCGGGGGCCGGCCGGTGAGTGCCGCGTCCACCGCCGACGCGAGTCCGCGGGCATCCGCGACCACGTGCGAGCACACCAGTGAGATCACCGTGCCACCGCCGGTGACGGGGGCCGCGGACAGCGCCCAACCCGGGCCGAACTCGGGGTCGACGTCGACGTCGGCCCGCGCATCGGCCCACCGCACGACGTCGTCGACCGGGTCCCGGTCGTAGCGGATCGGGTGGGCGCCGGTGCTCGCCTCCCAGCGGGGCCGCGCGCCGGGCACCCGGGGTCGAACGACGCGGCGCCCCAGGGCGCTCCGCGTGAGGGCGGCGTGCACCGATTCGAGGACCGCGGGGTCCACGACGGCCGCCGTGCGCCACACGCCCTGCATCACGATCGGGACGCCGTACCCGTGATGCCGGCGCAGGAAGATCTCGTCCACCATGGTCAAGCGGTCCATGAGCCCGGACGTTACCGTCAGCTCTGCGCCGATTGGTGCGCTTGTCCGTTCCGCAGTGCCAGGACGGCGGTGTGCCCGTCGCCGCCGTGGTGCCGGCGGACCCCGAAGCCCGCCCGGCTCGCGTGCTCGGCCGCTGTCGCGCACTGGCTCCGGTTCATCTCGATCACCACCACGCCGTCCTCGGCAAGCCATTCGTGTGACTGGTCGATCAGCCACCGGATGTGGTCGAGCCCGAGGACGCCCGCGAACAGTGCGTCGGCCGGTTCGTGCTCGAGCGCCTCGCGGGGCAGGAGGTCCGCCGCCGTCGTCGGCACGTAGGGCGGAACGGCGGCGACGACGTCGACCCGCCCCCTCAACGACTCGTCCACCGCGGTGAACCCGGCGCCGCAGTACACCCCGGCGTCGGCGCCGAGGTTCCGCCGGGCGTACCCGGCCGCGACCGCGTCGACCTCGGCGGCATGCACCTCGGCATGCGGGACGGACCGCCGCACCGACGCGGCGATGGGCGCGACACCGGCGAAGGCCTCCAACACGATCGGAGCGGGGCGGGCCCGCGCGGCGGTGACCGTGATGCGCGCGAGCAGGAGCGACCGCTGACGAGGAACGAACACACCGGCCCCGACATCGAGCCGGAGTCGGCCGAACGAGACCCACCCGACGACGTGCTCGAGCGGCTCGCCGGAAACGCGTCGTGCGCAGAGATTTTCGAGTTGATCGGCATCCGTCGCGCTCCGTCGCAGGATGGTTGCCTCGTCCTCGGCGAAGACGCAGCCCGCGTCGCGAAGCCGTCGGACCAGCGGATCGGGTGCGCACAGCGCCGCGGTGGGGGAGTGTCCGTCGCTCACGGCGCCGGATACTCCACGACGACGAAGCCGTCGTCGACCGCGGCGAGGCGACCACCGGCGTGGTGCATGGCAGCCGCGGCGCGCGCCAGGCGTCGATAGGCCGCCGCGACGTCGGGCAGGCTCGCCGCCCGGTCGGCGGCGTGCCGGTAGCCGAGGGTTTCGACGGTGCGGACGAGGACTCCGTCGATCACGGCATGACTGCGCAGCAAGCTGTCCTCGGCGACCAGGTCGACGGCGGGCCCGACGCGGGCCGGGGCGGCGGCCCAGCGGCGGCCGGCGGTTTCCGCCGGACCCACCTGAGCGTTCAATTCGGTCAGCACCCCGTGGTCCAGGGCCGGGCCCGCGATCTGCTGCAGCGCGCCGTCGTGCACGGCCAGCCACGGCGTCGCGGCAGCGGAACCGAACTCGAGTCGCGGTCTGTCCGAGGCCGGCACCTCGTCCACGATGCGCGCGCGCCAGCGCAGCGGCGGGGCCGCGCCGCCGGCGTTCTCCGCCCCCACGGTCGTCGTCCGTGCCCGCTGCCGTCGGGAAGGCCGACGTGCGTGGAAACGCCCGTCGGACATCGGGCCCACCAACCACCATCCCGCGGAGTGTGCGGACATCAATTCGTCGGCGATCGCCGTCATCCGCGACGCCGCCTCGAGCAGCGACTCCGCGCCGTCGAAGTCCCAGTCGTGGGATGCGAAATGCTCCGATCCCCGCCACGGCGACGGTTGCCCGGCCTGCACGTCAGTACTCATGCGATACCTGCCCTCACTCGACTTCGCACGTCACGGGCAGCGGGGACTCGGTGATCGAATCGACCGACCCATCGCTGCGTACGCCCACGGCGACCAACGGAGTGCGGGTTCCCTCGTGAGAGGTCCGGCGCAAGTCAGCACATGGTAGCCGTTCGAAGGCCGCGACGCCGACCGTATTTTCCGGTCCGCAGCGGCTACGGTTCGTCGAATCGGCCGTGTCGTCCCTCGCCGGCCGCGAATCGGGCAGCGCCTGTGAGAGCGTCGACGGTCACCGCGACCATGCCGTGCCGGAACTCCGACGCCAGTGCCTCCTCCTCGCCCAGGCCCTCCTGGTCGAGCAGGGACATCCGGTCCTCGCGCAGGCATGTCTGCGGGAAGCAGGCGAGTTCGGCGGCCAGTTCCTCCGCGGCCGCGCGCGCCTGCCCGGTCGGCACCACGCGGTTCACCAGGCCGATCGCGAGGGCTTCCTCGGCGCCGACCGCCCGGCCCGTCAGCACCAGGTCCATCGCCCGGCCGGCCCCGATGATCCGCGGCAGTCGCACCGTCCCGCCGTCGATCAGTGGCACGCCCCACCGCCGGCAGTACACTCCGAAAATGCTGTCGGACTCCGCAATTCGGAGATCCGCCCACATCGCCAATTCGAGCCCGCCCGCCACCGCGTGCCCGGCGACGGCGGCGATCACCGGTTTCGACAGCCGCATCCGGGTCGGCCCCATCGGTCCGTCGCCGTCCGGGGTCACATGATTGGAGCGGTCGGTGCCCAACGCCTTCAGATCCGCCCCCGCGCAGAACGTGCCGCCCTCGCCCCACAGGACGGCCACGGCGGCGTCCGGATCGGCGTCGAACTCCCGGAAGGCGTCTGCGAGAGCGGCGGCGGTGGGCCCGTCGACTGCGTTGCGCACCTCGGGCCGGGACAACACGATCGTCGTGACGGGCCCGGATCGTTCGCTGCGCACCGGCATGGTTCGACGCTACTCGTGCTCGCCCTCGAGGCAGGACCGAATCGCGAGTTCGCCGCTCGCCCTGGTTGACTACACACATGGCCTACCGTCGGACCCCTGCAGTCGAGGCTCGTCTCGCCGCGCAGCGTGAGGCAATCTTCGAGGCCGCCGTCGCGGTGCTGTCCGAGTCGGGCTACCAGGGGTTGACGGTCGCCGCCGTCGCCAACCGGGCGCAGGTCGCGACCGGAACCGTCTACTCGCACTTCTCCGGCAAGTCGGACCTCGTCGTGGCGGTGTTCCGGGAGATCGTCAGCCGGGAGGTGGACGCGGTCAACGACGCCGCGGGGCCCGGACGGTCGGCCGGCGAACGGATCGCCGCGGTGATCGAAACCTTCGGCGGGCGCGCGATGCGGAACCCGAAGCTCGCGTACACACTGCTGGCCGAGCCCGTCGACGCGGCCGTCGACGCCGAACGGTTGATTTTCCGGCGCACGTTCGCCGACGCATTCGCCGCCGCCGTCGCGGCCGGTGTCGCCGCCGGCGAACTGGCGCCGCAGAACGTGCCGCTCGTGGCGGCCTCGCTGGTCGGCGCGACCGCGGAGGTCCTCGCCGGACCACTCGCGACCGGGCAGGACGTGCCCGGCGTGATCGACGACCTTGTCCAGTTCGCCCTCACGGCCGTCGGAGCCGCGCCCGCATTGCGTTGATCAGGAGGTTTGCGACGTAGGCGCATACTGGGGGCAACACAATCGGTGATGCCAACGGAGCGCGGCAATGGTGGTCGACACGCAGTGGAGCGCCTGGAACGAGGAGATCGCGGTGCAGGTCACCGAGGGTGCCGCACTGGGCCCCGCGGTGGCTCTGGTCGGGGCGGTGCTCTCGGAAACCGAGGCGGCGTGCAGCCTTCAACGCGGGAACGCCGAAATCCACGCTCTCAACCTGGCCCAGGGGCTGCCGGTGCGGGTCAGCGTCCGGCTGGCGGGGCTGCTGCGGTCGGCGCTGTGGGTGGCCCGCATGACCGACGGCGCCGTCAGTCCACTCGCGGTCGAGGAATCGCCGGCCGGCGTTCCGCCCATCCACCCCGAACCGACGTTCGTCGACGTCCAGATCGACGACGCCACCGTCCTGGCGCCGTGGGGTGTTTCGTTCGACATCGCCGACACCGCGAAGGCCGACAGCGCGGACCGGGCGGCCGCGCTGGTCGCGCACGAACTCGAGTGCGGCGTGCTGGTGCGCGTCGGCTCGGTCGTCGCAACCGCCGGACACTGCCCGGCCGGCGGCTGGCAGGTGCCGGTCCCGGGAGACGGGGCGGTGGAACTGAGAACGGGCACCGCAATGGCGACCGTTGGCGCCGATCTGACGTACGGCGGCCACGATCCGGTCAGCGGAGAGTGGGAGCAGGTGACCGTGATGGCCGACGACTCGCTGTGGGCGTACGGCGCGGCGGCCGCGTCGATCCAGCGCGGGGTGGGCGCGGTGGCCTGGCTGGAACAGCAGGAACTCGGCGCACGGCTCGTCGACCGGTTCGGTCGGGTCTACACGACGTGCGGGTGGAGCCACCCACACGCCGCATAGCGCGTCAGACGGCGCGGCCCCGCTCCGCCCGGTACCAACGGACCAGCGCGTCGGTCGACGAATCGTCTTGCTGCGGAGGTGCTTCCGTCGACGTCAACACGGGGCCGAGCTCGAGGGCCTGCGCCTTGCCGAGTTCGACGCCCCACTGGTCGAACGAGTCGATGCCCCAGATGACACCCGCCACGAACACCTGGTGCTCGTACAGTGCGATGAGCTGGCCGATCGTCGACGGCGTCAGCCGCGGGGCCAGGATCGTGGTCGACGGGCGGTTGCCCGGCATCACCTTGTGCGGCACCAGTTCCGGCGCCGTTCCCTCTGTCGCGATCTCCTCGGCCGTCTTCCCGAACGCGAGCACCTTGGTTTGCGCGAACAGGTTGCTCATGAGCAGGTCGTGCATGCTGCCGGTGCCGTCCGCGGTCGGCAGGTCGTCGGTGGGCTCGGCGAAGCCGATGAAGTCGGCCGGCACCAGACGGGTGCCCTGGTGCAGCAGTTGGTAGAACGCGTGCTGACCGTTGGTGCCGGGCTCGCCCCAGAAGATCTCGCCGGTCTTGGTGGTGACGGGGGAGCCGTCGGCGCGCACCGACTTGCCGTTGGACTCCATCGTCAGCTGCTGCAGGTAGGCCGCGAACCGCGCGAGGTCGTTCGAATACGGAAGTACGGCACGGGATTCCGCGTCGAAGAAGCTCGAGTACCAGACCCCGATCAGGCCGAGCAGCACCGGCGCGTTCTGCTCGAGCGGCGCAGTCCGGAAGTGCTCGTCGATCGCATGGAAGCCGCTCAGGAACTCGGCGAACCGCTCCTTGCCGATCACGGCCATCACCGCCAGGCCGATCGCCGAATCCACCGAGTACCGGCCGCCGACCCAGTCCCAGAAGCCGAACATGTTGTCGGTGTCGATCCCGAAATCGGCCACCCGCTGCGCGTGCGTGGAGACCGCGACGAAGTGCTTGGGTACCGCCTCCTCGCCGAGTTCGTCGACCAGCCAACGGCGTGCGGCCGACGCGTTGGTGAGCGTCTCGAGCGTCGAGAACGTCTTGGACGCGACGACGAACAACGTCGTGGCCGGATCCAGGTCGGCCAGCGTCCCCACCAGATCCGCCGGGTCGACGTTCGAGACGAATCGGGCCGAGATGCCGGCGTCGGCGTAGTGGCGCAGCGCGCCGCACACCATGACCGGCCCCAGGTCGGAGCCGCCGATGCCGATGTTGACCACCGTGCGGATCCGCTCGCCGGTGGCACCGCGCCACTGGCCGGACCGCAGGCGGTCGGTGAAATCGCCCATGCGTCGCAGCACCGAATGCACGTCGGCGACGACGTCCTGGCCGTCGACCACCAGCTCGGTGTCGGCGGGCAGGCGCAGCGCGGTGTGCAGCACCGCCCGATCCTCGGACGTGTTGATGTGAGCGCCCGCGAACATGTCGTCGCGGCGCTGCTCGACCCGGGCGGCACGCGCCAGATCGACGAGCATGGACAGGGTTTCGCGAGTCACGCGGTGCTTGCTGTAATCGATGTACAGGTCGCCCGCGGAGACCATCAGCTCGGTGCCACGCTGGGGATCGCTCGCGAACAAGTCTCGTAGATGGGCAGATTCGATCACTCGATGATGCGCATCCAGGTTCTTCCAGGCTGCGGTCCCGGTGATGTCTGTGCTCATGATCAGCAGCTTATCGGCACTCCCGCCGCCGAGCGGGGCGACTCTCGTCGAACGGGTTCGAGGGGCTCTCGTCGAACGACGAGTCGGCGCATGATGGACCATATGAACCCAGCCGAATTGATTCGTGCCGTTCCTACCAAACTCTGGATCGGGGGAACCCCGGTCGACGCCGAGAACGGCGCCACCTTTCCCGTCCACGATCCCGCCACCGGCGAGGTCCTCACCGAGGTCGCCGACGCCAGCCCCGCCGACGCGGTGAAGGCGCTCGACGCGGCCGCCGCCGCGCAGTCGGACTGGGCCGCGACGCCGCCCCGCGACCGCGCCGAGTTGCTGCGCGCGGTGTTCGAGAAGATCACCACGCGGGCCGAGACGTTCGCCCAGCTGATGACCCTGGAGATGGGCAAGGCCCTGCCCGAGAGCCGCGCCGAGGTGAAGTACGGCGCCGAGTTCTTCCGCTGGTTCGCCGAGGAGGCGGTCCGGATGGGGGGCCGGTACCAGTCCGCGCCCGCCGGCAACGGGCGGATCCTCGTCAGCAAACAGCCCGTCGGTCCGTGCCTGGCCATCACGCCGTGGAACTTTCCGCTCGCGATGGGCACCCGCAAGATCGGCCCGGCGCTGGCCGCCGGGTGCACGATGATCGTCAAACCCGCGTCGGAGACGCCGCTGACGATGCTCGCGCTCGCCGAGCTGTTCGTCGAGGCGGGACTGCCGCAGGGGGTGCTGTCGGTGCTGCCGACGTCGCGGTCGAGCGCGGTCACCGAACCGCTGCTCGCCGATCCTCGCCTGCGGAAGCTCACGTTCACCGGGTCCACCGCCGTCGGGCGGCTGCTGGTGGAGAAGTCGGCCGCCGGGCTGCTGCGCACGTCGATGGAGCTCGGTGGCAACGCGCCGTTCGTCGTGTTCGACGACGCTGACGTAGATAGCGCAGTCGCTGGAGCCCTTGCCGCAAAGCTCCGAAACGGCGGCGAGGCGTGCACCGCGGCGAACCGTTTCCATGTCGCGAACGCAGTCCGGGAGGAGTTCACCGCCAAGCTCACCGAACGCATGGCAGCGTCGAAGCTGGGCCCCGGAATCGACCCCGCCACGACGCTCGGCCCGCTGATCAACGCCGACCAGCTCGCCACCGTCACCGAACTGGTCGACGACGCCGTCCGTGCCGGTGCGCGGGTGCTGCTCGGCGGCGAGGCACCGGGCGGGCCGGGCTGGTTCTATCCCGCGACGGTGCTCGCCGACGTGCCCGCGTCGGCGCGGATCCTGCGCGAGGAGGTTTTCGGGCCGGTCGCCGCGATCGCCGGATTCGACACCGAGGAGGAGGGGATCGACGCTGCCAACGACACCGAGTTCGGTCTGGCTGCGTACATCTACACCCGCGACCTGGACCGGGCGTTGCGGGTCTCCGACGCTCTGGAGAGCGGCATGGTCGGTGTGAACCGGGGTGTCATCTCCGACACGGCGGCACCCTTCGGCGGCGTCAAGGCCTCCGGCTTCGGGCGCGAGGGCGGCAGCGAGGGCATTGCCGAGTACCTCGAGACCAAGTACATCGCCCTCACCTGATCCGCGGGCGCGAGTGACCCCGAGCGACGAGAACCGCCCGGTCGGATGACCGGGCGGTTCTCGTGGGAAGTTCGACGCGTGGAGTGCGGTGCTCCCGGGGTCTCTAGTGCCCCAGGCGTCCGCGACCGAGGCGCAGCAACAGCATGGCGAGGGTGTGCCCCTCCTGGCCGAGCTCGCTGAAGCGCTCGAGGACCTTCATCTCGCGGCTGTGGACCAGTCGCGGGCCGCCGGATGCCATCCGGGTGCGGCCGATGATCTGCGACACCTCGCTGCGACGCTTGACGGCGGCGAGGATCTCCGCGTCGAGGCGGTCGATCTCCTTGCGGAGTTCGGCGATCTCGGCCTCGCTCGCGGGCAGGGGTGACTCGGATGAAGGTGTGGTGGTCGGACTGCTCATAATCTTCTCCTCGTGTCGGAACGTAGGTTCGTCCGGTTCCCTCGAGTCGTTACGAATCCGGGTCCAGCTCACAAGAACGCCCCGGGATCCGGTGTGGACCTCGGGGCGTGCGGGGGATCAGGCCGCAGGCACCGTAGGTCGGTACCTGCTGGGAAATCGCCAGTGCTCACGGGAAGAGCGCCATCGAGCACCCGGCTCTCCCTGTGCGGCAATGATCATTGCTCCAGTTTGCCACGCAAAGGAGTGCAACCCAAGCAGAGGTGACTACCTTCACCGCCGAGGCCATCGGGCCGCTGCCGAAGTGTCGGACTTCGCCGGTAGCGTGGATAGACGATGAACACAATTTCCGGTTCCACGATCGGTGCCGCAGGCGCTGCCCACGGCCCGGCGGGCTCCCGTACCGGGGCCCTGCTCGAAGGGCTCAATCCGCAGCAGCGGGAGGCCGTCCTGCACGCGGGATCCCCGCTGCTCATCGTCGCGGGAGCGGGCTCCGGCAAGACCGCCGTCCTCACCCGGCGGATCGCGTACCTGCTGGGCGAGCGGGACGTGATGCCCGGCCAGATCCTCGCGATCACGTTCACCAACAAGGCCGCCGCGGAGATGCGTGAGCGCGTCGCCCAGCTGGTCGGCCCGCGGGCCAACAGCATGTGGGTGTCGACGTTCCACTCGAGCTGTGTGCGGATCCTGCGCGCCCAGTCCGCGCTGCTGCCCGGTCTGAACTCGAACTTCTCGATCTACGACGCCGACGACTCGCGCCGCCTGCTGACGATGATCTCCAAGGACCTGGAGCTCGACACCAAGCGCTACTCGGCGCGACTGCTGGCGACCAAGATCTCGAATCTGAAGAACGAACTGATCGACCCCGCCGAGGCGGAGGCGACGGCCGCGGCCGACGACGCCAACGATCTCGACAAGCTCGTCGCCCGGGTGTACGCGCACTACCAGCAGCGCCTGCGGGCGGCGAACGCGTTCGACTTCGACGACCTGATCGGCGAGACGGTGTCGCTGCTGCAGCAGCACCCGCAGGTCGCCGAGTACTACCGTCGCCGGTTCCGGCACGTCCTCGTCGACGAGTACCAGGACACCAACCACGCCCAGTACGTGCTGGTGCGCGAACTCGTGGGCGAGCAGAGCGATGACCCGCACGCCGTCCCGCCGTCCGAGCTGTGCGTCGTCGGTGACGCCGACCAGTCGATCTACGCGTTCCGCGGCGCGACGATCCGCAACATCGAGGAGTTCGAGCGGGACTACCCGGACGCCCGGACGATCCTGCTCGAGCAGAACTACCGGTCGACGCAGACCATCCTGTCGGCCGCCAACTCCGTGATCTCCCGCAACACCGGACGGCGTGAGAAGCGGCTGTGGACGGACTCGGGCGAGGGCGAACTGATCACCGGCTACGTTGCCGACAACGAGCACGACGAGGCGCAGTTCGTCGCGTCGGAGATCGACCGCCTGGTCGACGCCGGCGACGCCAAGTTCGGCGACGTCGCCGTCTTCTACCGGACCAACAACTCCTCGCGCGCGCTCGAGGAGATCTTCATCCGCCTCGGTATTCCGTACAAGGTGGTCGGTGGCACGCGGTTCTACGAGCGCAAGGAGGTGCGCGACATCGTCGCGTACCTGCGTGTGCTCGCCAACGACGACGATGCGGTGAGCCTGCGCCGCATCCTCAACACCCCGCGCCGCGGCATCGGTGACCGCGCCGAGGCGTGTGTGTCGGTGTACGCCGAGCAGAAGGGCATCGGGTTCGCGCAGGCGCTGCGCGCCGGCGCCGAGGGCGTCGTGCCACTGCTGAACACCCGGTCCCAGAAGGCGATCGCGTCGTTCCTCGAACTGCTCGACGGGCTGCGCACGCTGATGGCATCCACGGATGCCGACGGAAACGACCTCACCGATATCGGCGAGATCATCGAGGCCGTCCTCGACCGCACCGGGTACCGGCGCGAGTTGGAGGCGAGCAGCGACCCGCAGGACGGCGCGAGGCTCGACAACCTCAACGAACTGGTGAGCGTTGCAAGGGAATTCAGCTCCGATGCGCGCAACGCTGCCGCGTTCGCCGCGGAGAACGCCGCTCCCGACGACGTCGTGGACGACGAGGGCCTGCCCGACCCGGGGTCGCTGGCGGCCTTCCTCGAGCGCGTGTCGCTGGTCGCGGATTCCGATCAGGTGCCCGACGCCGGCGAAGGTGTCGTCACGCTCATGACGCTGCACACCGCGAAGGGGCTCGAGTTCCCGGTCGTGTTCGTCACCGGGTGGGAGGACGGACAGTTCCCGCACATGCGGGCGCTGGGGGATCCCGCCGAGTTGTCGGAGGAGCGTCGCCTCGCCTACGTCGGCATCACGCGCGCGCGGCGCCGCCTCTACGTCACCCGCGCGATCGTTCGATCCGCGTGGGGACAGCCGGTCACCAACCCGGAATCGCGCTTCCTGCAGGAGATCCCGGCGGATCTGGTCAACTGGCGCCGCGAGGATCCGGGTGTCCTGGGCGGGGGTGGCGCCATCGGTGGTGGCCGTCCGCGCGGCCAGGGTTACGGCGGATCGGGTTACGGCGGTTCAGGGTTCGGTGGTTCGGGATTCGGCGGGGGCGGACGGGGTGCCGGTTCGTCGCCCAGCTTCGGGGCTCCGCGCGGACGCAACAACAACCTGGTGCTCGCGGTCGGCGACCGGGTCAGTCACGACAAGTACGGCCTCGGCAAGGTCCTCGAGACGAAGGGCAGCGGACCCACCGCAACGGTCACGATCGACTTCGGGTCCGCCGGCAAGGTGCGGTTGATGTTGATCGGCGGCGTGCCGATGGTCAAGCTCTGACGCAGACGACCGAAAAGCCTGCGGGCCACGCGATTTCGCGTGGCCCGCAGGCTTTTTGTCGTGATCGTGGGATCGAGCGTCAGGGCTGCTCGACGCCGAGGCTGATGCCACGGCTCGCCAGCCAGGGGAGCGGGTCGATCTTGTTCTCACCGGCGAGGTGGACCTCGAAGTGGAGGTGCGGGCCCGTGGACTCGCCCCGGTTGCCCATCGTGGCGATCTGGTCGCCGGCCATGACCTTCTGGCCGACCGTCACGAGGGTCTCGTTGATGTGGCCGTACACGGTGATGGTGCCGTCGGCGTGCTGGAGGCGGACCCACATGCCGAAGCCGGAGGCCGGGCCGGAGCTGATGACCTCGCCGTCGGCCACCGCATAGATCGGGGTGCCGATGGCATTTGCGATGTCGACGCCGGCGTGCAGCACGCCCCACCGGGTGCCGAACGACGACGTGTAGACGCCCTTGGCGGGCAGCATGAACAGCGGGCGGCGGGCGGCGGCCTCACGGGCGGCGCGCTCCTCGCTGAAGCGCTGGCCCTTGGCGAGCAGATTCGAGAACTGGCCCAGGTCGGTGGGGCTCGCGACTGCGAGCACCTGCGGTGCCGCGCTGTCGGAGGAGGACGTCTGTCCGATGTCGCTGAACTGGGCGGCCTGCGGAACGGCGGTGGCGGCGACGGAGTCGGAAGCGGTGAGCTCGACCTCGGAGTGGTCGGAATCGTGGGCGGCGCCGTTGGCGGCTGCCTGGCCTGCGGCGACGACTGCGCCGGCGGCGACCGCGATGACGGCGGCGCGGCCCTTGAGGGCGGAGGGAGGAGCGGGGAGGCGGTGCTGACCACCGCGTCGCGGGGCGACGATGTCGGCCGTCGGATCGGTCGTTGTCGCGGGGGTGAAGATCTCGGTCGGCCGCTCGTCTTCGGTGTCGGCCTCGTGGGTGCATCGAGGTTTGGAAATGTGGAACATGGCGTTACGAATCTCAGAACTTTCCGCCTCGGTGTGACGAACCACCGAGGGCGTCGGATAGCTGGTTGTGACGCCGTCCGCCCGTTCCAGCAGCCTGACCGGAGACGGCTCCGCTGCTGGATTGCAATGCTCGAACTCGTGATCTGCCGCCGCCGGGAACGCTGTGGCTTCCGGGTCAGCGTGTTGATTCACAAAGCGGCTGGCGCTGAACTGAGTGCGGTGGCGCATGTGCCCTTCCGTCCTCCTGCCCGTGACCTGCCTGTGACTTAGACCCTGGCGACGGTAACGAAACGGTTGCAGGGGAGCAACCCGTAAGACCGGACGAAACGGGAGATGTGACTGGCGTCACAGCGTGAGCTGGGCGGATGTCGAACATCCCAAATGGTCTCGTTCATATATCGGGATGCCCCCGCGGCGTTACATCCCGTATATCGCTCCGTTCGTCCGACGCGCGGGCCCGCACGGGCTAGCGTCACGCGGGTGGATTCACCAACCGAGTTGCGCGCGGCTCCCGAAGTGATCGAACCCTCCGGAGGAACGGCAACGGAGACGTCGGCGCGGCGGGGTGGCGGCGCGCCCGGGCTGCTGCCGATCGCGGCCGTGGTGCTCGCTGCCGTCGGCGCGCTCGCCGTCGCCGCAGGGGCGCTCGGTGTCGTCGCCAGCTCCGCCGTCGACGGCACGCGGATTCCGGCTGTCGGTGCGGCCGGTGTCGTGACGGTGATCGTCGCGCTCGCCGTTCCCGTCGTCGCCGCGGTCCTCACCGCCCGGCGGTCGCCGGCCGGTGGTGCGGCTCTCGCGGGAGCCGGCCTCGTGTCGGTCGGGCTGTGCGTGATGGATGCGCAGCTGTGGACCGACCCGATCGACGCCAACCGGCTCGAACTGTTCCGCCCGCTGACGGCGGCCGCGATCGCGACCGGGCCCGGTGCCGCGCTGATCCTCGCGGGGCACGCCTGCACGGTGGTGGCCGGCATCCTCGGGCTCGTCGTCGTCCAGCGTGCCTCGCACACAGATGGTTACGGTTCGTCGCCCGATCCGGATGCCGACGGCCGCCCGGTGGGGGCGCGCGTGGGAGCCGGACTGGTCGCGATCGCACTCGCAGCGGCTGCCGCGATCGTGGTTTCCCTCCTGGCGCGCCCGTTCACATCGAGCGATCCGGTGCTCGTCGTGCGGGCCGCGATCGCGTCCGACGCGCCCACTGCGATCGGCTGCGGCGTCGTCGCGATCGCGGTACTGATCGCGGTGGCCTCGGCGTTGGCGTCGGTGGATGTCGGCGTCGCGGCCGGCGTCGTCGGGGGCGCGGCGCTGGCCGCGTTCGGTCCGATCGCCGGTCGTCTGGCCGCCGGCCTGGCGGACGATCGCCTCGCACCCGGTACGGCCACCGTGTGCGGCGCCCTGGGCGCGGTGCTGCTGGCGGCGAGCGCGGCGGCGATTCCGGTCGTCGCCGGGCGCCGCGAACGACGCGCCGCGGCGCCCGCTGCGGAGCCCGAGCGTCCGCGCCCCGACGCATGGGGGAATACGGCCGCGGCCCGCGACCGGATGTTGCGATGGCACGCCGCGGCCGGTGCCACAGGTATCGCCGCCGGAGCGCTCGCGTGCCTCGGTGCGCTGCTGCCAGTGCTCTCCGTACCTGCGGGTCTGCCGGAACCGAGCGTGCCCGCCACCCGGGTGGTGCTCGTCGCCGGAGTGTTGCTGGCGATCACGAGCGTGTGGCTGCTGATGTCGGAGTTCTCCGTGTTGTTCCGGCCCGCCCTCGCGATCATGTGGGTGGGGGTGGTCGCCGCGGCTGCGGCAGTCGCGCAGACCGCCCTGTCCGCGGTGCAGATCCCCGGCGTGAAACTCGGCGCCGGAAGCGTCGTCATGGGGATCGCGGTCGTCTTGGCGGTCGGCGCAGGCGTCCTGGCCGGAATCGCCGGCGCGGCCGAGCGTGACGACATCGATACGTCGGAGCCGAGCGACCCGCCGCAACCGGTCCTGATCGTCGGGGCCGCCGCTGCGGTCGCGACAGTGCTCGGGTACGCGCTGCCGCTGTATCGCGGCAGCGACGGCACCGCCGCCGCGCTCGGTCGGCTGCCGTGGGGCTGGGACGCGTGGGGGCAGGTGCTGTCCGTGGCCGCGATCGTCGTCGCGGTGCTGGTCGCGATGGGTGCGCGGGCGTCGCGCGGGGCCGTGCTCCTCGCGGGCGCGGCCGTGGTCGTACTGCTGCACGTGCTCTCGTGGCCGCTCGCGGCAGGGCGTCTGACCGATCCGGTCGTCGGCCCCGGCGTCGCACCTGCAATCCTTGCGGTAGTGCTCCTCGCGGTGAGCGCGACGCTCGTCGGGCGACGCGACCGTCGGTGAGGCGTGCATCGACGGCTGTCGTCGCGTGACATATGCCACATAGCATGTGGGCGGGCGATAGTCGATTGATTGAACTAGTTAAAGTCCGACACGGACCCGCTCCTACCCCTGAGCGGGCGTCAACGCAGACGAGACGGTGAGCAGATGGATCTCTTCGAATACCAGGCGAAGGAACTCTTCGCCAAGCATGACGTGCCGACGTCGGCCGGCCGTGTTACCGACACTGTCGCCGGTGCCCGCGAGATCGCGGAGGAAATCGGCAAGCCGGTCATGGTCAAGGCGCAGGTCAAGGTCGGCGGCCGCGGCAAGGCCGGTGGCGTGAAGTACTCGCCCGACGCGGACGCCGCGCAGGCGAACGCCGAGGCGATCCTGGGCCTGGACATCAAGGGTCACGTCGTCAAGAAGTTGCTGGTCGCAGAGGCGAGCGACATCGCTGAGGAGTACTACATCTCCTTCCTGCTCGACCGCACCAACCGCACCTACCTGGCCATGTGCTCGGTCGAGGGTGGCGTCGAGATCGAGGTCACCGCCGAGGAGAACCCCGACGCTCTCGCGAAGATCCCCGTTGACGCCGTCAAGGGTGTCGACCTCGCGTTCGCGCGCAGCATCGCCGAGGCCGGCAAGCTGCCCGCCGAGGTGCTCGACGCCGCGGCCAACACGATCCAGAAGCTGTGGGAGGTCTTCATCAAGGAAGACGCTCTCCTGGTCGAGGTCAACCCGCTCGTCCGTACGCCCGACGACCAGATCCTGGCCCTCGACGGCAAGGTGACGCTGGACGAGAACGCTGCGTTCCGTCAGCCCGGCCACGAGGCATTCGAGGATCGTGACGCCACCGATCCGCTCGAGCTCAAGGCCAAGGAGAACGACCTCAACTACGTCAAGCTCGACGGCGAGGTCGGAATCATCGGTAACGGCGCCGGCCTGGTCATGTCGACCCTGGACGTCGTCGCCTACGCGGGCGAGAAGCACGGCAACGTCAAGCCCGCCAACTTCCTCGACATCGGTGGCGGCGCCTCGGCTGCCGTCATGGCTGCCGGCCTGGACGTCATCCTGAACGACGCGCAGGTCAAGAGCGTCTTCGTCAACGTCTTCGGTGGCATCACCGCGTGTGACGCCGTTGCCAACGGCATCGTCGGCGCGCTGCAGACCCTGGGCGACGAGGCCAACAAGCCGCTCGTCGTGCGCCTGGACGGTAACAACGTCGAAGAGGGTCGTCGCATCCTCGCCGAGGCCAACCACCCGCTGGTCACGGTCGTCGCAACCATGGACGAGGCTGCCGACAAGGCTGCCGAGCTCGCCTTCGCAGCGAAGTAAGGGACACACACAACAATGGCTATCTTCCTGACCAAGGACTCCAAGGTCATCGTCCAGGGCATCACCGGCGGCGAGGGCACCAAGCACACCGCGCTGATGCTGAAGGCCGGCACCCAGGTCGTCGGTGGCGTCAACGCTCGCAAGGCCGGCACCACGGTCTCGCACACCGACAAGGACGGCAACGCCGTTGAGCTGCCGGTCTTCGCGACCGTCGCCGAGGCCATGAAGGAGACCGGCGCGGACGTCTCGATCGCGTTCGTTCCCCCGGCCTTCTCCAAGGACGCCATCGTCGAGGCCATCGACGCGGAGATCCCGCTGCTCGTGGTCATCACCGAGGGCATCCCGGTGCAGGACTCCGCTTACGCGTGGGCCTACAACGTGGAGAAGGGCAACAAGACCCGGATCATCGGCCCGAACTGCCCGGGCATCATCACCCCGGAGGAGGCCCTCGTCGGCATCACCCCGGCGAACATCGCGGGCAAGGGCCCGGTCGGCCTGGTCTCCAAGTCGGGCACCCTGACCTACCAGATGATGTTCGAGCTGCGTGAGTACGGCTTCTCGACTGCCATCGGCATCGGCGGCGACCCGGTCATCGGCACCACCCACATCGACGCCATCGAGGCGTTCGAGAAGGATCCCGAGACCAAGCTGATCGTGATGATCGGTGAGATCGGTGGAGACGCCGAGGAGCGTGCCGCGGACTACATCAAGGCGAACGTCACCAAGCCGGTCGTCGGCTACGTGGCGGGCTTCACCGCTCCCGAGGGCAAGACCATGGGCCACGCCGGCGCCATCGTCTCCGGTTCCTCGGGCACCGCGCAGGCCAAGAAGGACGCCCTCGAGGCTGCCGGCGTCAAGGTCGGCAAGACGCCGTCCGAGACCGCGGCTCTCGCTCGGGAGATCCTGAAGAACCTCTGATCCGCTGCGTGGCGGGCGCTCACTGCGCTCGCTCGGCGATCTTGCGAACGGCGTTCGCAGCCAGGACATTTCGTCCGGTTGCGGGCGCCGTTCCGCGTTCTTCGCGTTTCACACGTCCACCCACCGGACACCTGCCGGTGCGAGTTCGCCGGTGCCCGCGGTCAGTTCCGCGACGACGGCGGCCAGTCGGTCGGGATCCTTCGTCGCCAGGGTGAAGGTGACCTCGGCGCCGTACGCGGTGTCGACGACGGTGATCCCGCGCCCGCGCAGTTCGGCCTCGATCCGGCCCGCGGTGTCGTGTCCGACGTCGAGCGCCGACAGTTCGAGGCGTTCGCGGCTGAGGAAGCGCGCCTCGGAGGTGGCTGCGTCGACAACTGCCGCTACCGCCCCGGAGTACGCGCGCACCAGTCCGCCCGCGCCGAGCTTGATGCCGCCGAAGTAGCGGGTGACGACCACCGCGACGTCGACGAGTTCCCGCGTGCGTAGCACCTGCAGCATCGGGACGCCGGCGGTTCCGCCGGGTTCGCCGTCGTCGCTGGACCGCTCGGCCCGGTCGGTGGGTTCGTTGCCGGTGACGAACGCCCAGCAGTGGTGCCGGGCGTCGGGGTACAGGCGGCGCTCGTCGTCGACGAAGCTCTGCGCGTCGGCCGGGGAGTCGACGCGCCGCAGCGCCGCGATGAACCGTGAATGCTTGACCTCGGTCTCCACGGCGATGGCGAAACCTGCAGGCAGCGTGAAGGGCATGATTCATCTTCCCTTTTCTCCCGCCCCGACCGTTCCGTGGGGAGACAATGGGGTCGGTTCCGACCGAGCAGAGGTGAAGCGCCATGACCGACGTCGTCGATTTCCCCACCAGGACGGACCGCGCGCGCCGCGGAGAGGACGCACGTCGCCGTGTGCCCTTCGAGGCACTCGTCGACATCGGCCCCGGCGCGGAGCGCAATCCGATCGGTCTGCTCGAGGAGCAGGCCCGGACTCGGGTTCCCGACCTCGTGCCCGTCCGGTACAGCCGAATGGCCGTGGCGCCGTTCGCATTTCTGCGCGGTGCGGCCATCGTCATGGCCGACGATCTCTCGCGCACTCCCGACACGGGCCTCCGCGTCCAGTTGTGCGGGGACGCGCACCTCGGCAATTTCGGCATCTTCGCCACACCGGAGCGGCGGCTCGCGTTCGACCTCAACGACTTCGACGAGACCTACCCCGGGCCCTTCGAATGGGACGTCAAACGGTTGGTCGCGAGTCTCGAGGTCGCGTCCCGACAACTGGGGTTCGGGGAGAAGCGCCGTTCGCGCATCACCCGCGCGTGTGTCGCCGAGTACCGGGAGACCATGGTCCGGCAGGCCGGACTCGGCAACCTGGCGGTCTGGTACTCGCACATCGAACCGACGAGCGAATTGGTGCAGCTGCGCGACGAACTCACATCCGCGACCCGCAAGAGCAGCCGGAAACTGGTCGAGAAGTCCTGGCACTCCGACAGCGTCCAAGCGCTGGGGAAGCTGACGACGGTGGTGGACGGGAGGCGTCGGATCGTCAGCCGTCCGCCGTTGATCGTGCCGATCGAGGAGGTGTTCGCCGACGCGGATGCAGACGGGCTGTATCGCGAACTGCGCGCCCGGCTCCACGAGTACGGCGGCACGCTGCAGAGCGACCGCCGGATCCCGTTGGGGCAGTACGAGTTCGTTCAGGCCGCGCGGAAGGTCGTCGGCGTCGGCAGCGTCGGTACCCGGGCCTGGATCCTGCTGTTGCGGGGACTCGACGACGACGATCCGCTGTTCCTGCAGGCGAAGGAGGCGCAGCAGTCCGTGCTTGCGCGTTACCTCGACGGTCCGTCGTATCCGAGCGAGGGGCAGCGGGTGGTCGAGGGGCAGCGGGTGATGCAGGCGGCGAGCGACATCTTCCTGGGCTGGCAGCAGGGAGCGGGATACGACGGCGTGCGCCGCGACTACTACGTGCGTCAACTGCGGGACGCCAAGGCGTCGGTGTCGATCGAGGGGGCGACCCCGAACGGCGCGGAAATCTACGGCCGATTGTGCGGGCGGGTGCTCGCGCAGGCCCACGCCCGCTCCGGCGATCGGGTCGCGATCGCCGCCTATCTGGGTTCGGGCACCGGCTTCGACGAGGCCATCACCGCCTTCGCCCGCGCCTACGCCGATCGGAACGCCCGCGACCACGCTGCGCTCCTCGAAGCACTGGGGTCCGGACGGGTCGTCGGGGCATGATCACCCGGCGCTGCATCGGTGACGCCTGACGCGATATTGGGGGTAGCGTTCATGGGGTTGCGTTTCACCGACGAGGAGCAGACATGACTTACACCGACGGAGGGTCCTACGGGCAGCCTTCGCAGGCGTCGACCGGGACGGAGGAGAAGGGCCTGTCGTACTACCTCGGACTGGCCGTGGCCGCGCTCGGCATCGTGAACTTCCTGCTCGGGTTCGCGCCGTACGTCGAGAATTCGACGACCGTCGGCTTCGGGTTCTCGTTCACGCAGGACGCTTTCGAGAGCGGCGGTGCGCTCCCGCTGGCCTTCCTGCTCACCGGTGGTCTGCTCGCCGGGCTGTCGCTGCTGCCCAAGCAGGAGCACAGGGCTCCGGCGGCGGTCGCGTCGGTCGTGGGCTTCCTCGTGTCCTTCGTCTTCCTGCTGAGCCTTCCCGGCGGCGGCAGCCTCGCCGGCGGCGGCATCGCGATCCTGATCCTCTCGTTCATCCAGGCGGTCATCGCGGTCGCCGTCTTCCTGTTCGGCGCGGGCATCGTCAAGATGCCGCAGCCGCGGCCGTCGCGCACCCACGTCCACCCGGCCGCCTACGGCCATCCGCAGGGATACAACCCGCAGACCGGACAGCAGGGTTACGGCGCACCCCAGGGCTACGGCGCCCCGCAGGGCTACCCGCAGCAGATGCCCGGCTACGGCCAGCCCACGCCGCAGGCACCCCAGGGCTACCAGCAGCAGCCCACCGCCGGATACGGGCAGTTCCAGGCCTACCAGGCGCAACAGCCGACGCAGCACATTCCGCAGCAGCCGCCGGCGGCGCCTCAGCCGCAGGCCCCGCAGCCGGGCGCATCGGCCACGGACGACGCCGGAACCCCCACGCAGGCGTTCGACGCGCAGGCGTCCAAGGACAACGACGAGAAGAAGTGACGCAGCGGACCGAGCCGCGCCCCGGCGCGCCTGAGCGGCGTCTCTCGGCGTGGGTGCGACCCTCGATCCGATGACTTCACTGCTTGCTCGCGGCACCCGCCGCGACCCGTCCAGCCCTCCCGACCCGATCTCCGAGCAAGTGCGTGCGCTGCTCGGCGTGGCGCTGCGCCCCACAAGCGTCGCGATCGTCCTGATCAGCGCGGCCGTCCTCGTCACGTTGGTGTCGTCGAACAGCGCTCTCGCGGGTGCGGTCGGTGCCGTCGCGGCGGGGTGGCTGGCCCTGCACCAGGTGTCGTTGACCGTCACCGACGCACCGCTGGGAATCCTGCCGCTGCTGCCGACGGCTCTGCTGGTGTGGGCCGTCGCACGCGGCTGTGCCCGGGCGGTGACCCCCGAATCGTCGCTGCGGGACGCGGCGCGCGTCGTCGCGGCCGCGGTCGCCGGCCCGGTGGCGGCGACGCTGATCTCGCTCGCGGTCATCACCGACGCCGCGGTCGTGATCCCCTTGGAACCGCCCAGCGCACTCGAGGCCCTCGCCTGCGTGATCGGCATCCACCTGGTCGCGGCGTGCGCGGGCGTCGTGGCGGTGATCGGTCGCGCCGAGTGCGCCCGGTTGGGCGCCCCGGAATGGCTGCCCGCGGGCGTCCGCCCAGCCGCGCGTGCGGCGGGGCTGCTCTTCGCGGCCGGCGCTGCAGTGTCGGTCGCGTCACTCGTGTGGTCCTGGTCCGAGGTCGGCGGACTGCTCGACGATGGCCACGGGTTCGTCGGTCTGCTCGGGTTGACGGTGTTGTCGGTGCTGTACCTGCCGAACGTCGCGGTCGGTGCCGTGGCGGTGCTCGTCGGCGGCACCGCGCAAGCGGGCGGGACGACACTGAGCCTGTTCGAGATCGTCGGGGGACCGGTGCCGCCGGTTCCGGTCCTCGGCGGCGTTCCCACCACACTGGTGGGCAGTGCGTGGCCGGTCCTGCTTGCCGTACCGGTGACGGTGGGCGCGCTGCTCGGTCGTGACTGCGGGCGGCTGCGGCTGTCCGTGCAGGAGACCGTCTACACGGTCGCGTGCGCAGCCGCCGGCGTCGGCGTGCTCGCCGCGCTGGTGGGTTTCCTGGCCGGGGGCGACATCGGTTCGTACGGGTTCGTCGGCGTCGAACCGGTGGTGCTCGGGCTGGTCACGTTCGGCTGGCTCGCGGTGCCGGGAGCCGTCGTCGGGGCGTTGATCGCACGCCGGGGTGACGCCGGAACCGGTGATGACGAGGCCGAGTCGGAGGACGCCGACGGCACGCCGCCCGAGACGTCGCCCAGCGCGCCGGACTTCGAGGTCAAGCGGCTCGAGCGTCCCACGCTGCGGTACCGCTCGGCGCCCGTTCCGGAACTGGAACAGCCGGCCGTCGAGCAGGACGGCGCGGAACAGTCGGCACCGCAGCCGACCACGGAAGATGCGCCCACGGAGACGATCGTCGAGGCCGAGATCGTGTCGGAGCCGGCGGACCCGTCCGTGGTGAACGAGCCGTCCGGCGCGGACACGGCGAGCACCGCCGACGAGATCGAGGCCGACGTCGAGGAAGTCGAGGCGGAACCGGAGAAGAGCGAGTCGGAGGGCACCGAGGCGGCCGAAGGCGACCTGCCGGACGGTCCGGTGACCCCCAGAGACTAGGCTCTAACCCGGCCCGTCATGTGGCCGGACCGTCTCGAATCCAGGAGTAGTGCGCTGACTGCCACGCGTGACCAGCTGCGGCCCACAGTGCCCGCTCGGATCGTCGTACTCGCATCGGGGACGGGCAGCCTGCTGCAGGCGCTCATCGCCGCCACTCGGGCCGAAGACTACCCCGCGACCATCGTCGCGGTCGGGGTCGACCGGGACTGCGCCGCGACCGAGCACGCCGCCGACGCGGATGTCGCGCATTTCCGGGTCGCGTTGCGCGACTATGCGGACCGCGCAGCGTGGGACGTCGCGCTCACCGAGGCCGTCGCCGCGCACCAGCCCGACCTCGTGGTCAGTGCCGGTTTCATGAAGATCCTCGGCCCCGCGTTCCTCGAGCGCTTCGGCGGCCGCATCATCAATACGCACCCCGCGTTGCTGCCCGCCTTCCCGGGCGCGCACGCCGTGCGGGACGCGCTCGCGTACGGCGTCCGGGTGACCGGTTCCACGGTTCACCTGGTCGACGGCGGCATCGACACCGGCCCGATCCTGGCGCAGGAGCCGGTCGAGGTCCGCGCCGACGACGACGAGGCCACGCTGCACGAGCGCATCAAGACTGTTGAACGGCGACTGTTGGCCGAGGTCGTGGCCGCCGTCGCCCTCCGAGGTGTTGTTTCCGACGGACGAAAGGCCGTGATCCCAAGTGAGTGAACGCAAGGCTGTGCGCCGCGCACTCGTGAGCGTCTACGACAAGACCGGCCTGGTCGAGCTGGCCACCGGCCTGCACCAGGCCGGTGTCGAGCTGGTCTCCACCGGCTCCACCGCCGCCAAGATCGCCGACGCCGGCATCCCGGTCACCAAGGTCGAGGACCTGACCGGCTTCCCCGAGTGCCTCGAGGGTCGCGTCAAGACGCTGCACCCGCGCGTGCACGCCGGCGTCCTCGCCGACACCCGCAAGCCCGAGCACCTCGCGCAGCTCGAGGAGCTGGGCATCGAGGCGTTCCAGCTGGTGGTCGTCAACCTGTACCCGTTCACGCAGACCGTCGCGTCGGGCGCCACCCCGGACGAGTGCGTCGAGCAGATCGACATCGGCGGCCCGTCGATGGTGCGCGCTGCCGCCAAGAACCACCCATCCGTCGCGGTCGTCGTCGACCCCGCGAAGTACGAGGGCGTCCTGGCCGCGGTCGAGGCCGGTGGCTTCAACCTCTTCGAGCGCACCGCGCTGGCGGCGCAGGCGTTCCAGCACACCGCGTCCTACGACGTCGCGGTCGCCACGTGGATGACGTCCACGATGATCGAGTCCGACGAGCAGTTCCCGCGCTGGGTCGGCGCGACGTGGGACCGTTCCGCGGTGCTGCGGTACGGCGAGAACCCGCACCAGGCGGCGGCGCTGTACGACAGCCCTGCCGGCCCGGCGGGCCTGGCGCAGGCGAAGCAGTTGCACGGCAAGGAGATGTCGTACAACAACTACACCGACGGTGACGCCGCGTGGCGTGCCGCGTACGACCACTCCGAGCCGGCGGTCGCGATCATCAAGCACGCCAACCCGTGCGGTATCGCGGTCGGCGCCGACATCGCCGAGGCGCACCGCAAGGCGCACGCGTGCGATCCGGTCTCCGCGTTCGGTGGCGTCATCGCCGCCAACCGTGAGGTGACCGTCGAGATGGCCGAGCAAGTCGCCGACATCTTCACCGAGGTCATCATCGCCCCGTCGTACGCGCCGGGTGCCGTCGAGGTGCTGAACCGCAAGAAGAACATCCGCGTGCTCGAGGCGGCCGTCCCCGACGCCACCGGCATCGAGCTGCGCCCGATCTCCGGCGGCACCCTGCTGCAGGAGCGCGACGTCCTCGACGCCGACGGTGACAACCCGGCCAACTGGACGCTGGTCGTCGGTGACGCCGCGGACGAGAAGACGCTCGCGGACCTCGAGTTCGCTTGGCGCGCTTGCCGTGCCGTGAAGTCCAACGCGATCCTGCTGGCGCACGACGGTGCCTCGGTGGGCGTGGGCATGGGCCAGGTCAACCGTGTCGACTCCGCGCATCTCGCGGTGCAGCGTGCCGGTGACCGCGCCAAAGGCTCGGTGGCCGCGTCCGACGCGTTCTTCCCGTTCCCGGACGGCCTGCAGGTCCTGCTCGACGCCGGTGTCCGCGCCGTCGTCCAGCCGGGTGGCTCGGTCCGCGACAACGAGGTCATCGAGGCCGCCCGCGAGGCCGGCGTCACCCTCTACCTGACCGGTGCGCGCCACTTCGCGCACTGATCGGACAGCTCTGACGACGCTCCCTCGTCAGTGGCTCCCGGCCTGGCTCACCAGCCTTCAGGCCGCGAGCCCGGACGGGGGAGCGTCGTGCTGTGCGGAGGCGAGCAGCGCGCGGGCGCTGGCGTCGTCGGTGCCCGAGATGACCAGGCGTGCCGCGCCGCGGGCGATCAGTTCGCTGAGCAGTTCCGCGGCGCCGGAGTCGTGGCCGGGATCGACGTGACGCAGGTCGATGGTGACGACCTGGCCGGTGAGGTCCCCGGGCAGGTTCTGGGTGGTGGCGCCAGCGGCGCCGATTCGAAGCTTCATGTGGTTCTCCTGACTGGAAGTAGATAAAAGAAAAGGCACCCGAGGCGGTGTGCCTTCGGGTGCCCGAGAGAGGTTCCGGTTACGGGGAACTCGTCTCTCGGAGGCACTTGAAGAAGGCTGCGTGCTTGTGCGACGCGGGTACGGCGAAAAACGCGTGCTTGTTTACGTGCATTGCGGCAAATACCGGAATCTTGGCGTGCATCGCGACCGTACCTTTCTCGTGTGTGCCCGCTGGTTAACGGAGAACCATACAGCAGTGTCCGCCGGACGACATCTCGGTTTTTCGTCGAGCGTGTCGTCCGGCGCGGCAGTGGAACCTCAGAGGCTGCGGAGCCAGCCCTCGAATCCGCTGGTGAACTCCGTCGACCACGGCAGCGGCTCGATGTAGTCGGCGCCGGTCGACGGAGCGTCGCCGATCTCCTTGAGCACGTGGTTCGCCGTCGTCATCCGCACCGACGTGACCGCCGTGTGGGCGAGCGCGGCGTCGAGGGCGTCGACGTCGGCGCAGTCGAGCTGGATGTCCTTGGCCGAGCAGCTCGTCACCACCGGCAGCCCGGCGGGCAGACGACCCGCGAGCTCGCGGGGATCCAGCGCGTCCTCCTCGGCGAGAGCCCGAGCGTTCGCGGGCACCAGGCCGGCCGCGCGCAACGGGTCGGGCAGATCATCGCTGAGCGTGGCGTCGCTGCGCAGCGACTCGACGGCGCCGGCCAGGGCCAGTCGCAGCTCGTCGGCCAGTTCGACGGGCAGCTGCCCGGCCCCGACGACGGCGGTGAGCTGGCTGTCGATCTGCGTGGTCAGCAGGTCCAGCAGGCGCACGCTCAGCGGCTCGAGCAGACCCAGTCCTGCGACGTCGGCGCCGCTGTCGGCGAGGGCGAGCGCGATGAGCGCGCCCTCGCTGTGGCCGACGACGTACACGCGGTCGGGGTCGACGGCGGCCCGGCCGGCGAGGAACTTCAGCCCTGCGGCCGCCGAGTCGACGAACACGGAGAAGCCGAGATCACCGATGTCCTCGACGTCGTACGGGCCCAGTCCGGTGGTGCCGCTGCCGAGCTTGTCGTAGCGCAGGCTCGCGAACCCGTGCTGCTCGAGCAGGTCTGCGAGGAACTCGAGCGTGCCGATCGAGCCGGGCAGCAGCGCGCTGTCGCCGTTGCGGTCGGTGGGCCCGCTGCCGGCCAGCAGCAGCACGGCAGGCACCGGGGAGTCCTCGCCGGCGCCCGCGGGGAGGCGGAGGCTACCGTGCAGCGTGATGGCGCCGGTGGTGAACGTGATCGCGAAGTCGGCCATGACCTGTGTTTATCAGAGCGCGTCGACCGCGGTGCGCGCGACGGCAGTCCGGGTGCCGAATCGCCAGAACACCCGTAGCTTGGAGTGGTGACTGCCACACCGCCTGCGCACCTGCCCCGGACCGTCGGCGAACTCCGCGCGTCCGGTCACCTCCAGCGTTCGGTCAAGGACGAGATGCGCGAGAACCTGCTCGCGGCCCTCCGGGACGGCGTCGATCCGTGGCCGGGCATCGTCGGTTTCGAGGAGACCGTGCTGCCGCAGCTCGAGCGCGCGCTCATCGCCGGTCACGACGTCGTGCTGCTCGGCGAGCGCGGTCAGGGCAAGACCCGCCTGCTGCGCACGCTGTACCTGCTGCTCGACGAGTGGACGCCCGTGATCGCCGGCTCCGAACTGGGTGAGCACCCGTACGAGCCGATCACCCCGATCTCGCTGCGGCGGGCCACCGAGCTGGGGGACACGCTGCCGGTCGCGTGGCGGCACCGCAGCGGACGGTACGCCGAGAAGCTCGCGACGCCGGACACCTCGGTCGCGGACCTCGTCGGCGATGTCGACCCGATCAAGGTCGCGGAGGGGCGCAGCCTCGGCGACCCGGAGACCATCCACTTCGGACTGGTGCCGCGCGCCCATCGCGGCATCGTCGCGATCAACGAGCTACCGGACCTTGCCGAGCGCATCCAGGTGTCGCTGCTGAACGTCATGGAGGAGCGCGACATCCAGGTCCGCGGCTACACGCTGCGGTTGCCGCTCGACGTGCTGTTGGTGGCCAGTGCCAACCCGGAGGACTACACCAACCGCGGCCGCATCATCACCCCGCTCAAGGACCGGTTCGGCGCCGAGATCCGCACGCACTACCCGTCGCTGCTCGAGGACGAGATCGCGGTGATCCAGCAGGAGGCGAACCTGCAGGCCGTCGTCCCGCACCATCTGCTCGAGGTCCTGGCGCGGTTCACCCGGCTGCTGCGCGAGTCGACGTCGGTGGACCAGCGCTCCGGGGTGTCAGCCCGCTTCGCGGTGGCCGGCGCCGAGACCGTCAGCGCGGCGGCGGTGCACCGCAGCGCGGTGCTCGGCGAGGCGGATGCGGTGGCCCGGCCGATCGACCTGGGCACGATCGTCGAGGTGTTGCGCGGCAAGGTCGAATTCGAGTCCGGCGAGGAGGGCCGCGAACTCGAGATCCTCGAGCACCTGCTCCGGCGCGCGACCGCGGACACCGCCCGCATCCGGCTCGGTGGGATCGACCTCGCACCGCTCGTGACGGCGGTGGAACTGGGGCAGCCGGTGGTGACCGGGGAACGCGTCACCGCGAAGGCCCTGCTCGGGGAACTGCCCGAACTCGAGGTGCTCGACGAGGTCGCGGCCCGGCTGGGGGCCGAGTCCGACGGCGAGCGGGCGTCGGCCGCGGAACTCGCGCTGGAGGGCCTGTACCTGGCCCGGCGGATCTCCAAGAATCCCGACGAGAACGGCCAGGCCGTCTACTCGTAGTCGGCATTCGGATTGGGAGGCAAGATGTCTCGCGGCGCACGCTACGGCCCCTACGAGGGCGGTGATCCGCTGGCCCCACCGGTGGATCTGAGGGAGGCGCTGGCCGCGATCGGCGACGACGTCCTCGAGGGGGCGTCGCCGCGACAGGCACTGCGGGAGCTGCTGCGACGCGGGTTCGGTGACCGGCGCGGGCTCGACGATCTCGCGGCGCAGGCGAATCGCCGACGCCGAGAACTGCTGCAGCGCAACAATCTCGGTGGGACGCTGGACGAGGTCCGGGAGTTGCTCGACCGTGCGGTGCTCGAGGAACGCAAGACCCTCGCCCGCGCGCTCGACGACGACGCCCGCTTCGCCGAAATGCGGATCGAGGAACTGCCGCCGTCGACGGCGCAGGCCGTGGCGGATCTCGCCGACTACGACTGGCGCAGCAGTCAGGCCCGGGAGGACTACGAGAAGATCCGCGACCTGCTGGGCCGCGAGCTGCTCGACCAGCGTTTCGACGGGATGAAGCGGCTGCTCGAGGGCGCCACCGACGAGGATCGCCAGCGGATCCGGGAGATGCTCGAGGACCTGAACTCGTTGCTGGACAGTCATGCTCGCGGTGAGGACACCACCGAGCAGTTCCAGGAGTTCATGGACCGGCACGGCGAGTTCTTCCCCGAGAACCCGCGCAACACCGACGAACTGCTGGACTCGTTGGCCCGGCGGGCCGCCGCCGCGCAACGGCTGAGGAACTCGCTCACCCCCGACCAGCGCGCCGAACTGGATGCCTTGGCGCAGCAGGCCTTCGGTGACCCGTCGCTCATGAACCAGCTGGACCGACTGGACGCACACCTGCAGGGGGCGCGGCCAGGCGAGGACTGGACCGGGTCGGCGCAGTTCCGCGGCGACGAGGGACTCGGGCTCGGGGAGGGGACGTCGGCGGTCGCGGAGGTCGCCGATCTCGAGCGGTTGTCCGAGCAACTGTCGCAACAGTATCCGGGTGCCCAGCTCGACGACATCGACACCGAGGCTCTCGCCCGACAGCTCGGCGACCAGGCCGTGGCCGACGCGCGCACCCTCGCCGACCTCGAGCGGGCACTGCAGCAGCAGGGGTTCTTCGACCGTGCCCCGGACGGCCAGTGGCGGCTGTCGCCGAAGGCGATGCGGCAACTCGGCCAGACGGCGCTGCGGGACGTGGCCGGGCGGCTCGCGCACCGCGGTGGGCAGCGCGAGACCCGACGCGCCGGTTCGATGGGCGAGCCGACCGGGGCGTCGCGGCCGTGGGAGTTCGGCGATGCCGAACCGTGGGACGTCACGCGGACGCTGACGAACGCGATCCTGCGCGAACCGGGCCGGATGCCGGTGCGGATGACGGTCGCCGACGTCGAGGTTGCCGAGACCGAGCAGCGGGCGCAGGCGGCGGTGGCGCTGCTGGTGGACACGTCGTTCTCGATGGTGATGGACGGACGCTGGGTGCCGATGAAACGCACCGCGCTCGCACTGAACCATCTGGTGACCACACGGTTCCGGGGAGATGCGTTGCAGCTCATCGGGTTCGGTCGCTACGCCCAGACTCTCACCGCCGCGGAGCTTGCCGGCCTGGACGGCGCCTGGGACCAGGGCACGAATCTGCACCACGCGCTGCTGCTCGCGGCCCGGCACTTGCGGCGGCACCCCAACGCGCAGCCCGTCGTGCTGATCGTCACCGACGGCGAGCCCACCGCCCACCTCGAACCCGACGGGCAGGCGTTCTTCGACTACCCGCCCAGTGTGCGGACCTTGGGGCTGACGGTGCGCGAACTCGACACCCTCGCCCGACTGGGCGCGCAGGTCACCATCTTCCGGCTCGGCGACGACCCCGGCCTCGCTCGGGTGGTCGACCGGATGGCCCAGCGCGTCGGCGGCCGCGTCGTCGCACCCGACCTCGACGGCCTCGGCGCCGCCGTCGTCAGCGACTACATGCGGATGCGTCGCCCGCAGCGGTGATGGACTTCGGTCCCGGACTCGGTCAGGATGAATCCGTGCCCGTGCGAAGGATTCTCGTCGTCACCGCGTGTGTGATCCTCGGATTGTCGTGGCTGTTCATGGTCGTCACCGGCATTGCCCAGGGCGATTGGATGCTGCTGTTCTGGCAGTTCCTGCTGGCAACGATGGCGTTGGACTGGTGGCGGGACCGCCAGGGGAAGCCGTCGATGCCGATGGATACGCCCCGTCAACGGCTCGCGTCCGGGGCGATCGCGCTGGTGATCGGGATCGGGGGCGGCGCGATGGTCGTCACGCAGGAGGCGTTGCTCGCGCGGATCGCCGGGGGAGTCCTGGTCGTGGCGGCGCTCGTTTTCCTGTATCTCGTGCTGTCGAGCATTCGGAAACCGCAGCAACCCGCCGACCCTGCCTGAGGTGTCGCCGCTACTGGCTGGCGATCTGGATCAGGTTCCCGCACGTGTCGTCGAAGACCGCGGTGGTGACGGGCCCCATCGTCAGTGGCTCCTGGGTGAAGACGACGCCCAGTGCCTTCAGGCGCTCGTATTCGGCCTGCACGTCGTCGACCGCGAAGGACGTGGCCGGGATCCCGTCCGCCACGAGGCCCTTCTTGTAGGCCTGGGCGGCCGGGTGCTCGTCGGGCTCGAGGACCAGTTCGGTGCCGTCCGGATTCTCCGGGGACACGACGGTGAGCCATTTGTGCTCTCCCAGTGGAACTTCGGTCTTCTTCACGAAGCCGAGGACGTCGGTGTAGAACGCGAGCCCCTTGTCCTGGTCGTCGACGTGCAGGCTCGTCAGGTTGATCCTCATGGTGCCTCTTCCTCTCGGTCGGGGTCTCGGTCCGGGGTCGGTATCGGCCAGCGGTCAGCGATCGTCCGCAGCGGAGTGGTGTCGAGATGGTGGAACTTGTATCGGCCCTCGCGACGGGTGCGGAGCAGTCCGGCCTCCTCGAGTACCGCGAGATGCTGCGAGACGGCCTGCCGGGACGACCCGAATCCGTGTTTGGTGACCAGGCGGGTGCACAGCTCGAACAGCGTCTGCCCGTCGCGGTCGACGAGCTCGTCGAGGATCGCCCGCCGCGTCGGGTCCGCCAAGGCTCTGAACAGGTCACCCACGACTGAACAATAGGCAAGCAATGACTTGCCTGTCAATGTCGAGCCGGTGCACCATCGGTCGGATGACCGATGGTGCCGGTGTGACGGCGGTCATAGCGTGGCGTTCGTCTTCGAAACACGTCACCGTGAAGGGCGGTTCCCATGAACACATCGGATCTGGGTTGGATGCCGGCTACCGAGATGGCTGCGCAGGTCGCCTCGAAGAAGTTGTCGCCCAACGAGATCGCGGAGGAGATGATCCGTCGCGTCGAGGAGATCAACCCCTCCGTCAACGCGATCGTGCACTTCGACGCCGAGCAGGTGCGCCGCGACGCCGCCGAACTGACGCGCGCGCAGGACGGCGGCGAGGCGTTGGGTCCCCTGCACGGCGTCCCGTTCACGATCAAGGACCTCACCGACGTCCGCGGGCTCCCGACGACGTTCGGTCTGAAGCCCATGCGCGACAACATCGCCGAGCGCGATGCGGTGATCGTGACCCGGTTGCGGCAGGCCGGTGGTCTCTACCTCGGCAAGACCAACACTCCGGAGAGCGGCTACTACGGCGGCACCGACAACCACCTGTTCGGGCCCACCCACAACCCGTGGAAGTCCGGGCACACCGCCGGCGGATCGAGCGGCGGCGCCGCCGCGGCCGTCGCCGCCGGACTCGGCCCGCTCGCCGAGGGCAGCGACGGCGCCGGGTCGGTCCGGATCCCGTCGGCGCTGTGCGGCGTCGTCGGACTCAAGCCGACGACCGGGGTGATCCCGCAGACGATCCTGCCCGGCCGCTACAACAACTGGGCCTACCACGGGCCCATCACCCGGACTGTTGCCGACAACGCGCTGATGCTGGACGTCCTGGCCGGGCCGGACCATTCGGATCCGCTCAGCATCGAGCGGGTCGAGTCGTCGTACGTCGAGGCGGCGCGCGGCGGCATCGACGGTCTGCGGGTCGCGTGGTCGCCGAACCTCGGCCTCGGCCACGTCGAACCGGACGTCGCGGCGGTGTGCGCCGAGGCGGTCGCGTGCTTCGAGGAGATGGGCGCCAAGGTCGTCGAGGCCACGCCCGACTGGGGCGATCCGTCGGAGGCGATGTGGCACGGCATCTGGGTGCCCGGCTTCGCCGGTGAGCACGACATGCTCGACTGGGACTCGCTGCACGGCCAGGTCGACGACAATCTGATCGAGCTCATCCACGAGGGGCGGCGACTGACCGGCGTCGACTACGGTCGCGCCGACGCCTTCCGGGGACGCATGTGGGACACCTGGACCGAGTTCATGAACGACTACGACGTCCTGATCTCGCCGACCCTCTCGTCCGCGACCTTCCCGTTGACCCAGTTCGCGCCCGACTGGCTGCAGGGCAAGTCGCTGCGCGAGCAGTTGCTCGACTGGCTGCTGACCTACCCCTACAACATGCTGAACAATCCGGCGATCACGGTGCCGGCCGGCTTCACTCCGGACGGCCGACCCGTCGGTCTGCAGATCGCGGCGCGGCACCGTCAGGATTCGCTCGTGTTGCGGGTCGCGGCCAACCTCGAGCAGGCGCGACCGTGGGCCGAGCGGCGCCCGGTGGCGTAGGTCACAGGTACATTCGGGCCATGAACGAGTGGTGCGAGACGGTGGCCGCGGATCAGGACCTGCTGGCGTCCCGAGCCCCGGTCACCGTCGCGCACGGCCTGCTCTCGCGGTGGTCCGCCGAACTCGGCTACGTCGCTGCGGCGATCACGTACCGCCGCCGCGGCGATCGGGCGCATCAGGTGCTCGCCAACGGCGGCTATGCGGCGCCGGTCGCGGAGTACCTCGCCGGCGAGTTCGTCGATGACGCCCGAATCTTCGACCACATCCGGGTGGCGTCCGGCAGGCCCGTGTGCTGGGAGGACGTCCCTGACTTCGAGCGCACGCCCGCGGTGGAGGACGTGCTGCGTCCCTCCGGATTCCGTGAGGGCTCGTCGGTGGCACTGGGTCTGGACCGCGGCCGAGTCACGAGCGTTCTGCACGTGAGCTTCGCCCGCCCACAGGTGGATTCGACGGCCCGCGCCGGAATCGAGGCACTCGCGCGCCAATGCCGCCGCATCGTCACGGATCAGGGCGATCGCGAGGCGTTCCGGCTCAGCAGCCGTGAACACGAGATCCTCGCGCTCGTCGCGCAGGGCGCGAGCAATGCCGAGATCGCGGCGGAACTACTGATCAGCAGGCGCACCGTGGCGACCCACCTGGAGAACATCTTCGCCAAGACCGGGACGCGGTCCCGGGTCCGGCTGGCGGTGCGCGCCACCGAACTGGGCATTCTGTGAGCCGAGCGGCTCAGGTCAGCAGCGTCGTGACGAGCGCGATCGCGGGGATCGAGGCGAGTGTCGTGACGAAGGCAGCGTCGCGCGAGAGGACCATGCCGCGCTGGTAGCGGCTGGCGTAGACGAACACGTTCTGTGCGGTGGGGAGCGTCGCCACGACCACGACGGCGAACAACTCGTGGCCGTCGAGGCCCAGCAGGAAGCGGGCCATCAGGTACGCGAGGACCGGCTGGACGCAGATCTTGAGGACCGATGCGAGCGCGACGTCGCGGCGCGGGCTCGCGCCCTTCTCGAGCACCCGGACCCCGTACAGCGACAGGCCGAACGCGAGGAGCGCGCCGGGAACCGAGGCGCCGCCGATCAGCCGGAACGGCTGCATGAGCGCCTCGGGTGGCGTCCACCCCGACACGGCCACAGCCAGTCCGGCGGCGCCCGCCAGCACGATCGGGTTCTTGAACGGCGCGGTGATCGTCTCGAGCCGGGAGGCGCCCTGGCGCATCGTGCTGACGTCGAGCACGGTCAGCGCGATCGGCGAGAAGATCATGATCTGGAACAGCAGCAGCGGCGCGACGAACGACGCGTCACCCAGCACGAACACCGCGATGGGGATACCGAGATTCGCCGAGTTGACGTACGACGACGCGAGCGCGCCGATCATCAGCTCGGGTAGCGGTCGTCGCAACCAGACCCTGGCGACGGCCAAGTAGATGCCGGCGACCGCGAAGGCGGTGGCCGCGGCGACCACGAGGGTCGGGGAGAAGACCACCGACAGGTCGGAGTTCGCGAGGGTGTCGAACAGCAGCGCCGGCGTCGCGACGAAGAACACCAGGCGGCTCAGGACGAACTGGCCGTGCTCGCCGAGGGTGCCCGTGCGACCGAGGAAGAACCCGATCGCGATGACGACGAAGATGACTGTGAAACCCGCGACTACACCCGACACGCCGCGGGGCACCTCCAAAAACCGAACCGAAACTCGGCGGAAAGTCTAGACCCGACCCTTGACCGGGAATTCAGGGAGTGTCGAGTCGGAAGATGCCGTCGTCCGGGTCGAAGCGGACGCGACGCGAGTCGAAGGCCTGCCGGATCGCGCCTGCCGCGACGAGGGACGCGGGGGTGCCGTCCACGACGGTGCCGTCCCCGGCGGCCAGCCACACGTGCCGCGAGGTGCGCAGCACCAGTTCCACGTCGTGGGTCGAGAGCAGCACGGTGATGCCCGCGTCGTCGGCGATCTCCTCGAGCAGCGCCAGGAGTTCGACGCGGGCGGCGACGTCGAGGAACGCGCTGGGCTCGTCCAACACCAGCAGCGACGGCTGCTGCACCAGTGCCCGCGCGATCAAGACCCGCTGGCGCTGGCCGTCGGACATCTGGTGCAGCCGGACGTCGGCGAGGTTCGTGGCGCCCATCCGCTCGAGGCTGTCGGCGATCAACTTCTTCTCGTCGGCGCTCAGACGGGACGCGAATCCCTGGTGTGGCAGTCGGCCGAGCGCGGCCACCTCGCCACCGGTGAGGAGGCCGCCGTCGACGCGGTCGGTGAGGACCACCGCGATCCGGCGGGCCCGCTGTGCCGGCGGCAGGGACGTGACGTCGGCGCCGTCGAGCAGTACCTTCCCGCCGAGCACCCGCTGCAGCCCGGCGACCGACCGGAGCAGCGTCGACTTGCCGGCGCCGTTGGGGCCGAGCAGAGCCGTCACCTGCCCGGCGTGCGCAGTCAGGTGCAGGTCGGTGAGCACCTCACGCGGCGGGCGGCCCGGGTAGCCGACCGTCACGCCGTCGAGCACGAGCGTCATGCCATACCCGCCTTGGCTCGGCGCGAGCGCAGCAGTACCAGGATCACGACCGGGGCGCCGACCAGCGCGGTCACGACGTTCAGTGGCAGCACGCCGTCGCGTCCGGGCAGCTGCGCCACCACCGAGCACAGCAGCGACACCGCCGCCCCCATCAGGACCGCCCCGGGCAACAGCAGCCGGTGATCCGACGTGCCCAACGCCAGCCGTGCCAGGTGCGGGACCGCGATGCCGAGGAACGCGATGGGTCCGCAGAACGCGGTGACGGCGCCCGCGAGCAGGGCCGACGCGGTGATCGCGACCGCTCGGGTGCGCAGCAGGTGCACGCCCATCGAGTTCGCGTAGTCCTCGCCGAGCAGCATCGCGTTGAGCGGACGCACGAGCGTCGCCGCGAGGACGACACCGACCAGCACCACCGGCACCAGCACCCGCAGGTCCGACCACGACGCGCCCGAGTACGAGCCCAGGCCCCAGAGAATGAACTGCTGCATCTGCGCAGGCTGGGAGAACGCGACCAGCAGCGACACCACGGCGCTCGTGACCGAGCCGACCATGACGCCGACGATCAGCAGCGTCACCACCGATTGGACCCACCGCGAGATCGCGAGCACCAGCAGCAGCACCGCGAGCGCGCCCACCGCGGCGGCGGCCGCGACGCCGAAGCGGCCGGTGCCGGCGACGGCCGCGAACACCCCCGCCCCGGCGCCCGACCCGAGCACGACCAGGGCCACGCCCAGGCTCGCACCCGACGACACCCCGAGGATGTACGGGTCGGCGAGCGGGTTCGCGAACAGTGTCTGCATCAGCAGCCCGGCGACCGCCAGCGCGGCGCCCGCGCATGCCGCAGTGACGACGCGGGGCAGCCGGATGTCCGCGATGAGGGTGGTCCAGCGGCTGGTGCCTGCGTCGCCGGTGAACAGATAGCGGACGGTGGCGTCGAACGGGATCGTCACCGACCCCACCGACACCGCCAGCACGGTCGCCGCGACGACGAGCGCGACGAGGGCGGTGACGGCGGCAGCGGTCCGGCTCACTGCAGCTGGCGGTAGAAGGTGAACTCGTGGCCGGGCAGCAGCTCCGGATGGGCGATCGCGATGAGGTCGGCCAGCACCAGGTCGGGGCGCAGCACGCCCTGTTCGTAGATGTCGAGGGCGCCGGCATCGGTCACGCGCGCGGACGACGTCCACACCTGCCCGTCGCGGAACGCCGCGAACTCGGCCAGTCGTGGCTCGGCGGCGAGCGCCTCGGCCTTGGTGGTGTTCGACGAGGTGCTGATCGCGAGCGGGAACGCACCCGCCTTCGCGAACACCGTCTCGAGGTCGGTCTGCAGGCTGCCGGTGCCCGGTTCGGTCATCCACGGGTGGGTGATGTGGGCGGTCGAGTACAGCGCGTTGGAGTAGCTGGCCAGCGGCACGGACCAGGCGCCCTGGTAGGGCAGACCCGGGACGATCGACACGGGCGCGGTGTCCGCGGCCAGGCTCGTGTACTTGTCGTAATCCGCGACGATGCCATCGAACGTCTCGGTGGCCTGCTTCTCGGTGCCGGTCAGCGCTGCGAAGAACTTGATCCACTCGGCGCGGCCCAGCGGATCGGTCTCGAGCCAGTCGTAGTCGTCGAGGACCGGGATCTTCGATCGCTCGATCACCGCGAACGCGGGGTCGGTGAAGCCTCCGGTGACGAATGCCTGCGGAGCGTGGGCGACGACGGCCTCGGCGTCCACCTGGCCGGCGGTCGCGAACTGCACGACGTCGGCGTCGGCGATGCGCTTGCGCGCTGCGTCGCTGTAGACGTAGTCGGCGCTCGCGAAGCCGGTGAGCGCGTCGAGCTTGCCGAGCGCCTCCAGGCTGGGCAGATGCGTCGTCGACTCGGCGAACAGGTCCGTCACCGGCGTGGTGACCTGCTGCGCTCCCGCCAGGTCACCCTTCATGTCGGGCGCCGGGGCGCCGCACTTGGTGAGCACGTACGACTCGTCGGGCTGGCCGGGCTGCCGGACGGTGAGCACCTGGTACGAGTTGTGGTACTCGATGTCGAAATTCTGCGCGTACTCGATCGTCTGCTTGTCCGGGAAGTAGTCGACGCTCGGGTCGAAATCGGTGATGCAGTCCGCGCCCGCGGCACCGGACACCGATGTCGAGGAATCGGAGGAGCAGGCGGCGAGGCCGCCCACGGTCAAAGCGGTCGCAGCGAGGACGGCGACGGTACGGAGCGAAATCGACACCCGGAGAATCTAGCGCGGCCAGGTGGCATCGCCGATGCACACCCGCGATGCACGAGGGGCCGCGCTGTCGGGTAGACGGCGCGGCCCCTCGTACGTCTGTCGGCTACCGACTGGTGATGAACGGCAGCAGCGCCATTTCGCGGGCGTTCTTCACCGCGATGGCGACCTGCCGCTGCTGCTGCGGGGTCAGGCCCGTCACGCGGCGGCTGCGGATCTTGCCGCGATCGGAGATGAACGTGCGGAGCAGGTTGACGTCCTTGTAGTCGACGTACTCGATCTTGGCCGCGAACAGCGGGTTCTTCTTGGGCTTACGGCCCGCGTCCGCGCCGCGGCCCTTCTTCGACGGTGCCCTCTTGACTGCCATTGCTCTTCCTTACCAGCTCGACTTGTGTACGCCTGGCAGTTCCCCGCGGTGGGCCATCTCGCGTACCCGCACGCGGGAAAGGCCGAACTTTCGCAGGTGACCGCGCGGACGTCCATCCGCGGCGTCTCGATTGCGCAATCGTACCGGACTCGCGTCCCGCGGCAGCCCTGCCAGCCGAAACTGTGCGGCCGCACGTTCATCGGGAGTGGAGGACGGACGGCGGATGGTCGCCTTCAGTTCCGCGCGCAGCGCGGCGTAGCGCGCGACGACCACCTTGCGCTGCTCGTTCCGAACGATCTTCGACTTCTTGGCCATGCGCTCAGCGCTCCTCTCGGAAGTCGACGTGCCGACGCACCACCGGGTCGTACCGGCGCAGCGTCAGGCGGTCGGGATCGTTGCGACGGTTCTTGCGGGTGTAGTACCGGTAGCCGGTGCCCGCCGTGGAGACGAGCTTGACCAGCGGGCGGATCTCGTTGCGTGCCATGGTTTTCAGACCTTCTCTCCGGCCGCCCGCATCCGGGCGACGACGGCCTCGATGCCGTCGCGGTCGATTGTTCGAATGCCCTTCGGGGTCAGGCGCAGGGTGACCCGGCGGCCCTCGCCCGGCAGGAAGTACGTCTTGGTCTGGATGTTCGGGTTCCAGCGTCGGCTGGTCCGTCGGTGGGAGTGCGAGACGGACCGACCGAAGCCGGGTCGTCTGCCGGTCACCTGGCAGCGAGCGGACACGGGTGCTCCTTTCCGGCCGGGAGTGGCCAGTTAATGAAAACGGTTGTCGTTAGCCGACGGCTGAGTGTAGTCTCGCTAATCGTTAATGACAATCGTTTTCGAAAGGGGCTGGATTGTGGCTGCGAAGCCGGACGGCCGCACCCCGCTGATCGTCGTGAGCGGGTGGAGCGGGCCGGTTCACGAGACCGCGCACTCGTTCCTCGGCGACCGGGAGACGCCCACCGTCGTGGTGCGACACGACCTCGCTGACCTCGGCCAGGGCGTCCTGCGTCGGACCCTCACGAGCGGGCCGGCGGATGCGCCCGAGGTGACCACCGAGGTCCTCGAACTGGCCCACGGGTGCGTCTCGTGCACGCTCCGCTACGACCTGCTGCCGTTGCTGCGGCGACTGCACGCCCGCAGCTCGGTCGGCCGCATCGTCCTCGAGCTCGACCCCGCGCTCGAGCCCGAGGCGGTGTGCTGGGCGGTCGAGCACGTCCCGGTGGTCGGCGTCGTCGGACAACTCGACGGACCCGCGGGCCGTGACGTCCGGGTCGAGGCCGTCGTGACCTGCCTGGACGCCGAGGCGTGGTGGGAGGCTGCGACCGGTGACGACGATCTCGACGACGACCGGACCGTCGCGCAGGTCGCCGTCGGGCAAGTGGCGTTCGCCGACGCGCTGGTCGTCGACGACCACGTCGCCGATCCCTGGGTGACCCACCGGGTGGCGGCGGTGCTCGCGAGGCTCGCGCCCGGTAGTCCGATCTCCGCGGCGGCCGACGGTCCGGCGCTGCTGGCGCGCGTCGGCGCCGACGCCCGGCGCGGTCGCGTCGACGGAGCCCACTCGCCGCTGCTCCGAGGCCGACCGCCGCTCGACGTCGACCACGGGGTCGCGCTGGTCGAGTTCACGGCGCGGCGGCCGTTCCATCCCGGGCGCCTGCACGAGGCGATCGACGTCCTGCTCGACGGCGTCGTCACCGCCCGCGGCCGGCTCTGGCTCGCGACCCGGCCCGACGTCGCGCTGTGGCTCGAATCGGCGGGCGGGGGACTGCGGGTCGCCGCGGCCGACCGCTGGCTCGCGGACATGACCGACGACGAACAGCGCGACGTCGACGCCGAGCGGCGCGCGCTCGCCGCCCTGCGCTGGGATGACCGTTTCGGCGACCGGGACACCTCGATCGTCGTCCTCGTCCACGACGCCGAACCCACCGCGATCACCGCGGCGCTCGATTGGGCGCTGCTCACCGAACGTGAACTCGCCGACGAGGAGGCGTGGCACACCTGGGACGACCCGTTCGGCGAGTTCCACACCGACCCCTGCGCGCCGACCGCTCTCGGCGCGCTCGAGAAGAATGGAGAAACGACATCGTGAAAACCGGAATCCACCCCGACTACCGACCCGTGGTGTTCCAGGACGCCAACACCGGCACGGCGTTCCTGAGCAGGTCCACGGCCCGCAGCGAGCGCACCGTGGAATGGGAGGACGGCCGCAGCTACCCGCTCGTCGTCGTCGACGTCACCAGCGCGTCCCACCCGTTCTGGACCGGCGCGGACCGCATCGTCGACACCGAAGGCCGCGTCGAGAAGTTCGAGCGCCGGTACGGACGCCGGGTCCGTCGCGGAAGTCGGGAGGGCTGAGCGGTGGCGGTACCGAAGCGGCGCCTGTCGCGCGCCAACACCCGCAGCCGTCGCGCGCAGTGGAAGGCGACTGCCCCGGACCTGGTCACCGTCACCGTGGGTGGGGAGAGGTTCCGGGTACCGCGCCGGCTCGTGCGCGCCGTGCGACTCGGTGTGGTCGATCCGACACGCCTGTGATCGTGCGCGCCGCCTCCGTGCGACCCTGTCCGCGTGTTGCTGAAGATCCTCGAACTGGTGGGCATCGTGGCGTTCGCCGCGTCGGGAGCCCTGGTCGGGGTGAGCAAGCGCTTCGACATCTTCGGGGTGTGCGTGGTCGGCGTGTTCACCGGCATCGGCGGCGGCATCGTCCGTGACGTGCTGCTCGGGATCCATCCGCCCACGTCGCTGACCAGTTGGCCGCTGTTCGGGACGGCCGCCGCGACGTCGGTGATCGTGTTCTTCGTGCACTCCGCACTGGGGAGACTCCGGCGCGAGATCCTCGTGCTGGACGCGCTGGGCATGGGGCTGTTCGCGAGCACCGGAGCGGCGATCGCCCTCGAGGCCGACGCGGGTCCGCTCGCGTCGGCCCTGATCGGGGCGACCGCCGCGATCGGCGGCGGCGTCCTGCGCGACGTCCTGGTCAACGAGGTCCCGCTGCTGCTGCACCGGGACCTGTACGCCATTCCCGCACTGGTGGGCGCGGCGCTGGTCGTCGTGGGATCGTCGGTCGGCATGAGCCACGACGCGTCCCTCGTGCTCGGCACGGTCGTCGCCACGACGTTGCGACTGGTCGCGATGTGGCGGCGGTGGAGCCTGCCGGGGCCCCGGATGCCCCGCGAGTGAGCGACACGCCGTCTGCTCACCGGGTACCTCTCAGCGGGATCTCAGTCGGCGGGGCCAAAATGTCGGCATGCGCATTTTGGTGGTCGACGACGACCGAGCGGTCCGCGAGTCGCTGCGACGGTCTCTCAGCTTCAACGGCTACACCGTCGACCTCGCCGTGGACGGTGTCGATGCGCTCGAGAAGGTGACCGCTTCGCGCCCCGACGCGCTGGTGCTCGACGTCATGATGCCGCGCCTCGACGGGCTCGAGGTGTGCCGACGGCTACGCAGCACCGGCGACGACCTCCCCATCCTCGTGCTCACAGCGCGTGATTCGGTGTCCGAGCGGGTGGCCGGCCTCGACGCCGGCGCCGACGACTACCTGCCCAAGCCGTTTGCGCTCGAGGAACTGCTCGCGCGACTGCGTGCGCTGCTGCGCCGCGCGGCCCCCGCCCCCGGCGAGGAGTCCGAGACGATGCAGTTCGAGGACCTCACCCTCGACCCGGTCACCCGCGAGGTGACCCGCGGCGGCCGTTCGATCAGCCTCACCCGCACCGAGTTCGCGCTGCTCGAGATGCTGATGGCCAACCCGCGCCGGGTGCTCTCGCGCAGCCGCATCCTCGAGGAGGTGTGGGGGTACGACTTCCCGACGTCGGGCAATGCGCTCGAGGTGTACGTCGGCTACCTGCGCCGCAAGACCGAGGCCGACGGCGAACCCCGATTGATCCACACCGTCCGCGGAGTCGGCTACGTCCTGCGGGAGACACCCCCGTGATGGTCACGCCCTTCAACCGGGCGGGCGACCGCCCCCACGGCCCGAACGCGCCGATCGGGCCGATGCCGCCGCCCCGGCACGAGATGCGTCCGCCGATGCCGCTGACGCGGTCGGTGTCGCTGCGGTGGCGTGTGACATTGCTCGCGGCGTCGGTCGTCGCCATCGCGGTGGCCGTCATGGCCGTCGCCGCCTACGCGGTCGTCTCTCGGGCCCTGTACGCCGACGTGGACAAGCAATTGCAGTCGCGCGCGTCGGCGATCGTCGACAACGACCTCATCACCTTCGACCCGCGGTACATCGCGGGCGCGACCCTGTACACGAGCGATATCAGTGTGGCGCTGATCTTTCCCGACCTGAACAAGTACATCCCACCGGGTTCGGCGGTGCCGATCGGCGCACCCGAAGTGGCGGTGGCGCGCGGCCAGCGGGACTTCTCGCTGCGGACGGTCGAGGACAACCGCGTCCTCGCCGAACGCACCCGCGACGGCAGCACCCTGGTGATCGCGCAGCGACTGCAGCCCACCAAGGACGTTCTCGACCGCCTCGCGTGGGTGCTGTTCGTCGTCGGCGGCTGTGGTGTGGTCCTGGCGGCGGCCGCCGGAACCACCGTCGGCCGGACCGGTCTGAGACCGATCGCGAGACTCACCGCGGCGGCCGAACGCGTCGCCCGCACCGACGACCTCACACCGATCCCCGTGACCGGCAACGACGAACTGGCCCGCCTGACAGACAGTTTCAACACGATGCTGCGTGCGCTGGCCGAGTCGCGGGCGCGGCAGGGCCGGCTCGTCGCCGACGCCGGGCACGAACTGCGCACCCCGCTCACGTCGCTGCGCACCAACATGGAACTGCTCATCGCGTCGAGTCGGCCCGGGGCACCGCACATTCCGGACCAGGACATGGCCGAACTCCGCGCCGACGTCATGGCCCAGATCGAGGAATTGTCCACGCTGGTGGGTGACCTAGTGGACCTCGCCCGCGAGGACGCGCCGGAGACGATCTTCGAACTCGTCGACCTCCGCGAGGTCGTGGAGCGCTCGCTGGAGAAGGCCCGACGACGGCGCAACGAGATCGACTTCGAGGCCGTCACCACCCCGTGGTTCGTCTACGGGGACCACGCTGGTCTGTCCCGGGCGGTGCTCAACGTCCTCGACAACGCGGCGAAGTGGAGCCCGTCCGGCGAACGCGTCGACGTCACCATGCGTCAGATCGGGGACCGACTGCTCGAGCTCACCGTCGACGACGCCGGCCCCGGCATCCCGGTCGAGGAGCGTGAACTCGTCTTCGAGCGGTTCTACCGGGCCACCGCGTCGCGGTCGATGCCCGGATCGGGGCTGGGTCTGGCCATCGTCCGGCAGGTGGTCGTCAAACACGGCGGCACGATCGCCGTCGAGACGTCCGATCGCGGTGGTGCCCGGATCCGCATCGTGCTGCCGGGCGAACCCGACGCCGACGCCCGCTGAACCGGTCGTTCGGGTCGTCCGGCGGAGCCGTGGTGGTATTCGCGGCAAGGACACGGGAAACTGAAAGCGGCGTCTCAGGGGCTTCTCAGCCGTGCCGGGCAGTCTGAAGTCAACGACCGGACCAGAGCCGCCCACCCAGGCGGTCATGAACGAAGGCGGTGCGATGAGCGACGACCGTAACCCCCACGGTGGCCCCGACCAGGGTGCTTCGCAGCAGGGCAACCCCCAGCAGGGCAACCCTCAGCAGGGCAACCCCCAGACCCCCCAGCCGGGTCACCCTTACCACGCGGCCGGACACCATTCCGCACCGCAGGAACCGTGGCGTTACCAGTCCCAGACCCCCGGATACCCGGGTGCTGCGAGCCACCCCGACCAGGGCTACACGCAGCCCGGCTACCAGGCCGGATACCAGCCGACCGAGCAGTTCCCCGGGGTTGGAACCACCGGCACCCTGCCGACCACGGGCGCGCCGGTGGCTTCCGAGCCGCGCCGGGTGGGCCGGACCACGCTGATCGCCGGTGCCATCGCGCTGGCCCTGGTCAGCGGCGGAATCGGCGGTGCCGTCGGCTCCATCGCGACGTCGTCGAACGGCGGCAGCAACGCCCCGGTGTCGAACGCGCTCAACGCCCCCAAGGTCAGCACCAGCCCGGCGTCGAACGCGCCGGAGGGTTCCGTGCAGGCGGTCGCGGCCAAGGTCGTGCCGACCGTCGTCCAGATCCAGGTGGCCGGTAGTCGAGGCGAGGGCGAAGGGTCCGGCGTGATCCTGTCGTCCGACGGCCTGATCATGACCAACAACCACGTGGTGTCCGGCGGCGGCTCCGACGGCAAGCTGATGGTCGCCTTCGCCGACGGCACCACTGCTCCCGCGACACTGGTGGGGACGGACCCGACGTCCGACATCGCGGTGATCAAGGCCCAGGGCAAGTCGGACCTGACCCCGATCGAGCTCGGCTCGTCGGACGGTGTCCAGGTGGGGGAGCAGGTCGTCGCGATCGGTTCGCCGCTCGGCCTCGCCGGCACCGTCACGTCCGGCATCATCTCGGCCCTCGATCGGCCGGTGTCGACCAGCGGTGAGACGGGCAACCAGAACACCGTCATCGACGCGATCCAGACCGACGCCGCGATCAACCCCGGCAACTCGGGCGGAGCGCTGGTGAACATGAACGGGCAGTTGATCGGGATCAACACCGCGATCGCGACCGCCGGTGGTCAGGGCGGATCGATCGGTCTCGGCTTCGCGATCCCGGTCGACCAGGCCCGCCGGATCGCCGACGAACTCGTCAAGACCGGCAAGGCGACGCAGGCGATCATCGGCGTGCAGGTGTCCGCCAAGGAGACCACCGACGGTGCGGCCATCGTCGACGTCACGCCCGGTGGGCCGGCGGAGAAGGCAGGCATCCCCAAGGGTGCGATCGTCACCAAGGTCGACGACCGGATCGTCACCACCGGTGACTCGCTGATCGCGGCCATCCGGTCCCACGCCCCGGGCGACACCGTCAAGGTCACCTACAAGGACAGCGCGGGCAACGCCAAGACCGTCGACGTCCAGCTCGGCACCCAGACCCAGAGCGGGCGTTGATGGAATCTGGTCACCACCGGCCCCCGGCTCGGAATCTCACGCCGCTCCCGACACTGTCGGGCGGGCTGCCGGGGGCTGCCACTACGGTAGGGGCCATGGAACTCGAAGCACCGCTCGCCGGACGCGCGCTCGTCGTGATCGTCGATGACCGAACCGCGCACGGCGACGTCGACTCGACCGGACCGCTCGTGACCGAACTGCTCACCGAGGCCGGCTTCCTGGTCGACGCGACGGTGGCGGTGACCGCGGACGAGGTCGAGATCCGGAACGCACTCAACACCGCGGTGATCGGTGGTGTCGACCTGGTGATCTCGGTCGGCGGCACGGGTGTCTCGCCGCGCGACGTGACCCCCGACGCCACCGCCGAGGTGCTCGACCGCGAACTGCCGGGCATCAGCGAGGCACTGCGGTCCTCCGGACTCGCGGCCGGTGCGGTCGACGCCGTCATCTCGCGGGGACTCGTCGGGATCTCCGGGAGCACCTTGGTGGTCAACCTCGCGTCGTCCCGCGCCGCGGTGCGCGACGGTATGGCGACGCTCACCCCGCTGGCGAGCCACGTCATCGGGCAGCTGTCCAGCATCGACGAATAAGAGGAACAAGTAGGGCGGCAGCAACACAAATGTCGGAAGGAAAGACGGACACCGGCTCGGAGGCAGCGAGCCGGGCGTCGTCGACGTCCAGGCGGACCCGCATCGATCGGGCCCGTCTGGACGCCATTTTCGGGACCGTCCTGCCGGAGCAGACGTCCGACGAACGCTCCCGCGACGGTGCCGCGTCCTCGGACGGTGGCCAGGACGAGTGGCTGCGACGTCAGGTGCCGCCGCACCACGGCTGACCGATCGCAGCCGCCCCGGCGCCCTCTAGTCGAGGACTCGGGTGTGCTTGCCGTCCGTGTCACCACCGGCGGACTCGCCGATGCGGCCCTCGGCCAGGATGTCTCGGATCTGGATCAACAGGTCCGCCTCGCTCGCCTTCGTGTCTTCTTTCTCCGTCGCGAAGCGGGCCTTGACGGCGTTCGCGGGCACGATGAGCACGAAGTAGACGACCGCGGCAATGATGACGAAGTTGATGATCGCGGTCACCACGGCGCCGATGTTGACGAATGTCTCGGGGTTCCCGGCGATGACGTTGAAGCCCCACGCGTGATCTTCGGAGCCGCCGACCGCGGCCACCAGCGGATTGACGATGTTGCTGGTGAACGCGGTCACGATCGCGGTGAACGCGGCGCCGATGACGACCGCGACCGCGAGGTCGATGACGTTTCCTCGGAGCAGGAAGTCCTTGAATCCCTTGAGCACGTGATGTCCTATCTGTCTGTTTCCCGACCCGGGCGAGGCTAGTGCAGCGTCACCGTGATCGCGTCGGTGAGCGACGCCGCCGCGACAGCACTTGCCTCGGGCGCCGGTAGCGCGAGCATCACCACCTGGTCCCGTCGTGGACCCGACTGCTGTTCGCCGGACACGAGGACGACTGTCGCACCGGACGCGAGGATCGTTGCCGCGCGCGGCTGGGACGTATCGGCCGCGCGACTCCCGTCGACGGTGAGGACGTCGACGCGGTCGCCCTCGCGAATGAACTCGGCGAGCCCGGCGTCGGACAGGCGGACGGGAACTACACGGGCATCGACCGACCCCACGGCCGCCTCGGCGAGGCGTGGCCCGAGCAACCGAACATCGGTGAAGATCTCGCCGGCACGGACGGGGGAGGACACCGTGCGCCCCACCACTGCGGTGGGGTCGTCGACGGAGCCGTCGGGAAGGTCGGCGCGCGACCGCGCAGTGGTGCGGACGTCGTCGGACGTCACGACGTGCCCGGGAGTGAGATCGTGCGCCGCTACGACGGCAGGTTCACCGATGTCACCGCGGTTGTCGCGGACGAAGAGAACGAAGGCCACGACGACCAGTCCCGCCGCGGCGATCCGCCGTGCGGCATCGGTCCGGGCCCAGCCGGGCCGCAGCAGCCGACCGAGTCGGTCACCGAGAGTCGGAGCGAGCGATCTGCTGTGGTCGGTCGTGCGCCGCCGGAACAGGTCGTGAGGCATGGCGGGAACGGTAGGCCCGGGAAGGGTGGTCCGATCCTGTCGGAACCGCGGTTTTCAGCCCGCCTGTGGATGAAGGAGGGGCTGTGGAGAACCTGTGGTGGATCAGCTGGCGGCGGCCGGCGCCGAGGAGCTCGACGACGAGCTGGGGGTCGAGGAGGACGACGTGGTGGACGTGGACTCACTCTTCTTCGCCGGTTCGCTGGCGGTGCTCGATCCGCCGCGGCTGTCGGTGCGGTAGAAACCGCTGCCCTTGAAGACGATGCCGACCGAGTTGAACAGCTTGCGGAGCTTGCCGGAGCACTCCGGGCAGACGGTCAGGGTGTCGTCGGTGAACGACTGCACGATGTCGAATCGGTTGTCGCACTCGGTGCAGGCGTACGAGTAGGTGGGCACTGAGTCCTCCGCAGGTGTAGCGCATGGTGTAGTCAAACCGCAGGTGTTGGCACTCTACAGTCGACAGTGCCAACAGCGCGAACCAGCCGACTATTCCGACGGCATCGGGCCCACCTGGCGATTACTCCGGATCGCCCGCCCCGAGACGCACCAGCCCGCGACCGGGTGTGAGCGCGTGGGTCATCGCCACGTCGTGCGGATCACCCGGCAGGCGCGGCACCAACTCGCTGTCGCGGACGACGGCGACGAGCATCGCGCCGCGGTGCGCCATCCCCAGCGTGCGGTCGTAGAAACCGGCGCCCCGACCCAGCCGGACGCCCGTTTCGTCGACGGCCAGCGCCGGCACGAGGACCACGGAAGCGGTCCCGACCTCGGCGGACGGCAACACCGGACCGCTCGGCTCGCGCAGCCCGTAGCCGGCCGCGACGAGGTCGTCTCGGCCGGTGTACTCGGCCCACTCCAGCGGTCCGGGAACGCCGGTCACCGGCAGCAGGACCCGACGTCCCGAATCGCGCAGCGCGTCGAGCATCTCCAGCGAGCCGGGCTCGGTGCCGACCGGGACGTACGCGCAGACCGTGGTACCGACCATCGGGTCGGTCGGCACCGATGTGACGAACTCGACCAGCGCCGCCGCCTCGGCACGCCTGGTCTCGGGCGGCACCGCCTTGCGCTCGCTTAGCACACGGGTCCGCCATTCCGCTTTGGTCGGCACATTCATGATCGCCACCTTAGGATCGCTCCGACCGGCCGCGGGGGCCGGTGGATAGGGTGGTGAGTTATGACAGATGCCGTCACCAATGACAACAGGTGCTTTCGGACGGCGGTCGTTCCCGCTGCAGGTATGGGAACCCGGTTCCTACCTGCGACGAAGACCGTGCCGAAGGAGTTACTTCCGGTGGTCGACACCCCCGGTATCGAATTGGTGGCGGGAGAGGCGGCGGACTCCGGAGCCAACCGTCTGGTCATCGTGACCTCACCGGGCAAGGACGGCGTCGTCGCCCACTTCGTCGAGGACCTCGTCCTCGAGAGCAAGCTCGAAGCCAGCGGCAAGTACCACCTCCTGGAGAAGGTTCGGAAGGCCCCGGGACTGCTCGAGGTGGAGTCCGTCATCCAGGAACAGCCCCTCGGGCTCGGTCACGCCGTCAGCTGCGCCGAGGCAGTCCTCGACGCGGACGAGGACGCCATCGCGGTCCTGCTGCCCGACGACCTGGTGATGCCGCGTGGCGTGCTCGAGACGATGTCCCGCGTCCGGGCCAAGCGCGGTGGCACCGTGCTGTGTGCGATCGACGTGCCGAAGGATCAGGTCAGTGCCTACGGCGTGTTCGAGGTCGAGACCGTGCCGGACACCACCAACCCGGACGTCCTGAAGGTCACCGGCATGGTCGAGAAGCCGGCCATGGAGGACGCGCCGTCGACGTTCGCGGCGGCCGGTCGCTACCTGCTCGACCGGGCGATCTTCGACGCATTGCGCCGGATCACCCCGGGTGCCGGCGGTGAGCTCCAGCTCACCGACGCGATCGCGCTGCTGATCGAGGAGGGACACCCGGTCCACGTCGTGGTCCACCGCGGAACTCGACACGATCTGGGAAATCCCGGCGGCTACCTGCGGGCTGCGGTTGACTTTGCGTTGAACAGCGAGGAGTACGGCCCGTCTCTGCGCGAGTGGTTGACCGAGCGTCTCCAGCAGCCGTCCGGCGATTAGCAGCCGGTAGTACAGGGTCGGGTCGACACGGTCGGGAGGACGAGGAACCACATGCGCTCGGTTGAGGAGCAGCAATCGAGAGTCACTGCTGCCGCGGTCGCGCCCCGGCCCGTCCGGGTCGCGATCTCCGAGGCACAGGGATTGCTGTGCGCCGAAGAAGTGGTGACCGAACGGCCACTGCCGGGCTTCGACCAGGCCGCGATCGACGGGTACGCCGTACGCAGCGTCGACGTCCTCGCCGCGGGAACCGACATCCGCGGTGAGGACGGCGAGCCCACCGAGCTCACCCTGCCCGTCGTCGGCGAGGTGACCGCGGGCTCGCGCCAGCCGATCCGCCTACAGCCGCGTCAGGCGGTGCGGGTCGACACGGGTGCGCCGCTACCGACGTTGGCCGACGCGGTGCTGCCCATGGATCGCACGGACGGCGGGCATGCCCGGGTCAAGGTCTACAAGCCGGTCCGGTCGGGCGACTACGTCCGTCGCGCGGGCGACGACGTCCAGCCGGGCGACGTCGCGGTGCGCGCCGGCACGATCATCGGCGCCGCGCAGGTGGGACTGCTCGCCGCGGTCGGCCGGGACAAGGTCCTGGTGCACCCGCGGCCGCGCCTGTCGGTCATCTCGGTCGGCGGCGAGCTCGTCGACATCGACCGAACCCCCGGGCCGGGGCAGGTCTACGACGTCAACTCCTACGCCCTCGCGGCCGCCGCCCGTGATGCGGGCGCCGACGTCAATCGGGTCGGCATCGCGACGATGGACCCGCGCCGTCTGCGCGAGGTGGTCGAGGGGCAGCTGATCCGTTCGGAGATCGTCGTGATCGCGGGGGCCGTCGGCGGTGGCGCCTCCGACGAGGTTCGCGATGCGCTCGCCGACCTCGGGAATCTCGAGGTGGAGCGGGTGGCGATGCATCCCGGCTCGGTGCAGGGCTTCGGGCAGCTCGGACGTGACGAGGTGCCGACGTTCCTGCTGCCCTCCAACCCGGTGAGCGCACTGGTGGTCTTCGAGGTCATGGTCCGGCCGCTCATCCGCATCGCGTTGGGTCGCCGCCAGCCGATGCGCAGGATCGTCACCGCCAAGACGGTCAGCCCCATCACGTCGATCGCCGACCGCAAGGGTTTTCTGCGCGGGCAGTTGATGCGCGACGAGGGGACAGGGGAGTACCTCGTCCAGGCGCTCGGCGGGGCTCCGGGTGCGTCGTCGCATCTACTCGCGACGCTGGCCGAGGCCAACTGTCTGGTTCTGGTCGAGCCGGACGTCACCGAGATCCGGGCCGGCGAACAGGTGGAAGTCGCCTTCCTTGCGCAGCGGGGCTGAGCGCTCGATGTCGGTGCATCCGGGCTGGCCCGCTCGGGTCGGCCCCCTACGGGTACCGGCGGGACGAGTGACACTGCGGCCCATCCGACTGCGGGACGCCGCCGTCTGGAGTCGGCTGCGGATCGAGAATCAGGAACACCTCGAGCCGTGGGAGCCGACCGGGCAGGCGTCGTGGGTGGACCGGCATCACATCACCGCGTGGCCGGGTTTGTGCTCGAGTCTTCGCGCGGAGGCCCGCAAGGGGCGGATGCTGCCCATGGCCATCGAACTCGACGGCAGCTTCTGCGGCCAGATCACGGTCGGCAACATCGTGCGGGGGGCCCTGTGCTCGGCGTGGATCGGCTACTGGGTGTCCAAGGAGGTCGGCGGGCAGGGGATTGCGACGGCGGCGCTCGCGCTCGGGTTGGACCACTGCTTCGGACCGATGATGCTGCACCGGGTGGAGGCCACCGTACGGCCCGAGAATCTGGCCAGCCAGGCGGTCCTCCGGCATGCCGGATTCCGCGAGGAGGGGTTGTTGCGACGGTATCTCGACGTCGACGGCCAGTGGCGGGACCACCTGTTGGTGGCGATGACGGTCGAGGAGGTACCGGGTTCGGTGTCCGATCGGCTCGTGCGCGAGGGGCGCGCCGACTGGGTGTAGCGTGGCCCGGCTCGCACTCGGAAAGGCTCGAGTTTCGGTAGGCGCCACCGCGGTTTGCGATATTCGATCTCGATCACTCGCGCGGATTTCGGCGACTTGTTCTTCGAGAATTCGACAGGCGAAGGCCGACAATTCGGATCGGCCGCGATCTGGTACCGATTCTCGTCGATGCGTGAATCGTCGGAATTCGTTTCCGAAGGGTGGCGGGGTGCGATCCGTGCCCGGGCGGGCGATCGGGTCCGTCGGATTGACGGTGTGACGGCGTCCACGAATCTCGAGGCTGCAATTTCGTTCTCGAGAGGTGATAATCGAGTGACGGGTGTGACACCTGCGAAAGCTGAGTCGGCGCGTCTGCGGCGTTGACGGGGTGGATGCCACTACCCTGAACTGGTCAAGGGCGTCATCAGTGCTGGTAGACGAATGGGAGGAGGTCGCCGGTATGCCGAGTTCCTCGATCATCTGGATCGCGCTGGTTGCCGTCTGGCTGTTCGTCCTCGTTCCGATGCTTGTCAGTAAGCGGCCTCGGATCCGGCAGACGACGGATGCGGCGCTCGCCACTCGAGTGCTGTTCCGTGGCGGCGCGACTCGGCCGGCTCGTGGTCCGGCGGCGGGACATCGCAGTGATCCGAACTGGGAACACGGACCGACTTCGCAGAGCAGTGACACACACGGCGACGACGACACGTACGGAACACACGCGGAGGACCGAATGGATGTTCACGCCGACTCCGAGATGATGGACGACGAGATGGACCGTGAGCGCGGCGCTTCGCGGGATTTCGTGCCGAATCGGCGCGGTCGCGGAGGGTTCGACCCCGAGGCCGACGCCATCGCCCGAGCGGCCCGGTACCAGTTCCGGCAGCGTGCCGTGCTCGGTCTCGTGTTCGCGGCGATCATCACGGCGGCGCTCGCGATCGCCGTCACCCCCGTCATGTGGTGGGTGTTCGCCGCCGCTGCGCTCGGGTTCGTGGGTTACATGGCGTACCTGCGGCGTCAGGTGCACCTCGAGCAGGAGATTCGTCGTCGGCGGATGGCGCGCCTCGGCCGCTCCCGCCTGGGCGTGGAGTCCGACACCGACGAGGAACTGCGTCTGGTGCCGTCGCGGCTGCGGCGCGCCGGGGCCGTGGTGCTCGAGGTCGACGACGGAGATCCGGCGTTCGACCATCTCGAGCACTACGACGTCGAGGCCGCCGAGTACGGCGACGGGCGCGGCTACGACGGCTACCGTGACGACGGGATGCGGCGCGCGTCAGGGATGTGATGCTCTCGCGGCTCCGCGTAGCCGCCGAGAACGCAGGGCGCCCGGCCACCAGTACGGTGGCCGGGCGCCCTTTCCTTTTGCCGAGTGCTCCGTACCGAGCGCCGACTGCGCCTGACCAGGCGATTCGTTATCCGGGGTGATGTCCTGTTACAGTTTCCGAGCGGTCAGCGAAAGCAAGACCGTGGTTCGGGGCTGTGGCGCAGTTGGTAGCGCGCTTCGTTCGCATCGAAGAGGTCAGGGGTTCGATTCCCCTCAGCTCCACAATGAGAAAGGCCCCCTCCTTCGGGAGGGGGCCTTTCTCGTGTCTGGAGCTTCGTCTGGGGGCTTCGCGTCGATGTCTCGATGTCCGGCGCCAGGTACGGTGACTGCGCTCGCGCCGGATCGGTCCGGTGGGTCGTGGTTCTACTAGCGGGATGCGTCCGGCGGGATCTCGGGGAGGCCCTCGGCGGCCCGCAGCTTCTCTGCGAGCGTGGTCAGGAGCGCCTGCGAATCCTCGGACAGGTCGAAGGCGCGGGTCGTGAGTCGGCGGAGCCCGTAGCCCTGCAGTTGCGACACCAGCTCGAGATCGTGGTCGACCTTGGACGCATAGACGTCGTTGAAGAAGTACGCCGGCTTCACCTTGAAGAACTTCGCGAAAGCCGCCACGGTCTCGTCCGACGGGTTGCACCGCTGGCCCGAACGCAGCTGCGAGATGTACGGCTTGGAGATCTGGTGGCCGTCGGCGATGAGGGCGTTCGCCACCTCTGCGTTCGTGTGCGGTTTCCGGCCGGGAGGGTGGACGGTATCGAAGAGCTTGTTGAGCCGTGCGGCGAAGTCAGACATCGCGACGATAGTAGCACCGAGAATAACCGGCGGGTAGCTCGAAAGGTGCAATTGGTCGACCGTTCGGAGGACGACTTCATTGCCCCGTTCGAGACGTTGGAACAGTGCCTTGGCACGCCAATAACCTTGTGATAGCTCGTTGTGTCGGTTGGCGGTAACGATGTTGGTCCGGGATCGTCGGATCCTGGAAAATGCGGGTGCCTCCGTGGAAACTGGGACCCATGGACCGCAGAATGAGCGACAACGAATTGCGCCGGGCGATTCGCGTGCTGCGTGAGCGGGCGGACGATGCGCGCAGCCATGGTCGTCCCGAGGACGCGGACGGGATCGAGAAGACCATCCGCGACTACCAGGACGAGATGACCCAGCGCCTGTAGTGCTCGTCCCACGACCTCCGGCGCCGCCGTCGTCGGCGCCGGACTCGTCGAGCGCGTAAGTGGCGTGCGCCACGTACACTGCCGACACGGACCGAACCGATCGGCGAAGGTGGGGGACTGCACGCGATGGCGATCAAGACGCTCGACGGCAAGAAATGCCTGATCACCGGGGCTGCCAGTGGAATCGGCCGGGCGACTGCGATCGCAGCCGGCGCCCGTGGCGCCCACCTGTTCCTCACCGACGTGAACGAGGTCGGCCTCGCCGAGACAGTCGCCGTCATCGGTGGCGCCGGCGGGACCGTCAGCTTCTCGCGTGCCCTCGACATCTCCGACTTCGATGCGGTCACGGCCTTCGCGGACGAGATCGACGACCAGTTCGGCAGCCTCGACATCGTGATGAACGTCGCGGGCATCTCGGCATGGGGCACCGTCGAGAACCTCGAACACCGGCATTGGAAGTCGATGGTCGACGTCAACCTGATGGGACCCATCCACATCATCGAGCGGTTCGTGCCGCCGATGATCGCCGCCGGACGGGGCGGGCACCTGGTGAACGTGTCCTCGGCGGCCGGCTTGCTGGCATTGCCCTGGCATGCCGCTTACAGCGCCAGCAAGTTCGGGTTGCGGGGAGTTTCCGAGGTGCTGCGGTTCGACCTCAAGCGGCACGGGATCGGGGTGAGCCTCGTCGTACCCGGCGGAGTCCGCACGCCGCTCGTGGGCACCGTGCAGATCGCCGGGGTGGACCGGTCCGACCCGCGAGTGGAGAAGCTCACCCGTCGGTTCGAGAAGCGTGCGGTCACACCCGAGAAGGTGGCAGCCTGCATTCTCGCCGGCATCGAGAAGAACCGCTTCATGGTCTACACCTCTCCGGACGTCCGATTCGGGTATTGGTGGGCGCGCAAGTTCGCTCCGCCGTACGAGTTCGTCATGCAGAAGGCCAACGACCAGTTCAGCAAGCTCCTGTAGCGGAGGCGGCAACGCCGGCGGGAACGGATGCGGCCCGGGGCCGCAGCGCCCCGCTGTGCATCTCGTACGCCGCGTCCACGAGGTCGAGTTGGCTGAGGTCGTGGGTCACCATGACCGTCGCGACCGAGCGTTCCCGACTGAGGTCCGCGAGCAGCGCGACGATCTCCCGGCTGCGGTCCTCGTCCAGCGCCGAGGTCGGTTCGTCGACCAACAGCACCGCCGGGTCGTTCACGAGCGATCGGGCGATCGCCACCCGCTGACGCTGTCCGCCGGAGAGCTGGTTCGGGCGCCGGTCCAGCTGGCCCTCCAGCCCGAGGCTGCTGAGCAGGTCCCGGGCCCGCCGGCGGCTCTCGCGGACCGAGCCGCCGTTCAGGTGGGTGATCATCTGCAGCTGCTCGGTCGCGGTGAGGGACGGCAGCAGGTTCGACTGCTGGAACACGAAGCCGAGCTTCTCGCGGCGCACGTCGGTGCGGGCCGCGCGGTCGAGGCCGGTGACATCGGTCCCGTCGATGGCCACGGTGCCGGAGTCGGGCGAGGTCAGCAGCCCGGCAACCGCGAGGAGGCTCGACTTGCCCGACCCGGACGGGCCGGTGACGGCGACCAGTTCGCCGCGGTCCACGCGGAGGCTCACGTCGTCGAGGGCGCGCATTCGGGTGTCGCCGTCGGGGTAGGTGAGGACGATGTCGCGGAGGTCGATGCTCATGGGGATGTCCTTTCGGGAGTGGTCGGCCGGCTCAGCGGGCGGTCGCGAGCGCAGCCTGCGGGTCGATCGAGACGATGCGGGCCAGGGCGGCGGTGGCGCCCACCATGCCCATGACGATCAGCGCGACGAACGGGACGAGCGTGCTGGACGGCGTCAGCGTGAAGGGCACGAACTGCGACGCGACCGCGCCCAGTCCCACCGCGGCGAGGGTGCCGAGGCCGGCGCCGATCACGAGGACGATCAGCGACTGGCCGAGGGCGTCCTTGAGCAGGTACTTCGTCGACGCGCCGACGGCCTTGAGGACCGCGAGGTCCTGGCTGCGCTGGATGGTCCAGACGGTGAAGAACGCGCCGACCACGAGGGCGCTGACGGTCATCAGCATCACCTGCATGAGCAGCAAGGACCCGCGCTCGGACGTGTAGGAGCCGATCGCGTTGAGGGCGCCCTTCTCGTCGGTGATCGATGTCTTGGTCGCGGCGGCGGCGCTGTCCGCGTCGAATCCGCCCGACGTGCGCAGCGCGATCACGGTGCCGTCGCTGCCGCCTGCGGACGGCAGCTGCGTCCACATCTCGTGGTCGATCCACACCACGGGCTGGTGGCTGTACAAGGAGTCGTCCACGAGCGCGGTGATGGTGAACGTCTGTGTGCCGATGGTGATTCGGCTGCCGACGTCCCATCCGTTGTCCTTCGCGAGGTCGGCGTCGACTGCGGCCGACCCGGCGTCGAGCGGGACCGGGGCGGCGAAGGAGTGGCCGTCGACGCCGAACGCGGACGCCGCCACCTCCCGGCTCCCCACGGTGATCCGGACCGGCGCGATGCCGATGACGGCGGCCTCGTCGACGCCGGTCGTAGCGGCGAGAGTGTCTCGCTGCTGTTCGGTGACGGTGGACTCGCCGAACGAGAGCGACTGGCCTTCGGCGGGCTCGCCGAATGCGAAACGATCGGCGCCGATGTGTTTCACGGCGGCGATCGATTGGTTGCCCAGTCCTGTGGTCAGCCCTGACAGCATGACGACCATCAGAGAGATCAGGAACAGAGCCGAACTCATGAGGGTGAATCGGCCCTTGGCGAAGCGGAGATCTCGAATACTGAGGAACATGTCATCCACCCTCGCGTGGAGGAGGGGTCCGGGGCATCGCACATCGGTTGAGTTCCCTGGTCCATCGAAAGTTGGAGATGGCGGTGCGCGGGCGGCTGAGGCCGTGTCGGCGGTGTTAGCGTGAGTGAAATGCAGACCTCTGACGCGTACCACCCGGGCGGTGTCGCCCCGGTGCTGCGCGCGATGCGGATCGGCGCGCACCTCCTGTTCGTGCTCCTGCTCGCCGTCGGCGTCGGACGGGTGATCGCCTCGCAGGGTCTCCACGGCTGGTGGATCGTGGTGCTCGCGGGCGCCGAACTCGGCTGGTACGTGTGCGGGGTCTTCTTCGTCGAGCGCGGCCGGGGTGGCGGCAAGGCGGACAAGGCGTCGGGGCGGGCGTGGCTCGCGATCCTCGTCCTCGGCTGGCTGGTGCTGGTGGCCTCGAACCCCGACTTCGTGTGGGTCTCGTTCGCGCTGTTCTTCCTGTGTTTCCATCTCCTGTCGATCCCGCGGGCGCTCGGCGCGACGGCGGCGCTGACGGCGGTGTCGATCGGGGCGAGCCTGTGGCACGGCGTGTCCAACACGATGGCGTCCATCCTGGGACCCGTGATCGGAGCGGCGGTCGCCGCCGGCATGGCGATGGTGTACGAGCAGTTGGTGCGAGAGGCGAGGGAGCGGCAGGTGTTGGTCGACGAGCTCACCGAGGCTCATCGTGAGCTCCTCGGTGCGCAGGACGAACTGGTTGCGCTGCAACGGGAATCGGGCGCACTGGCCGAGCGGTCCAGGCTGGCCCGCGACATCCACGACACGCTCGCGCAGGGGTTCTCGTCGATCCTGCTGCTCGCGCGCGCGGGGCTGCGTGGCACCGAGACCGGGCCGATCTTCACGCAGATCGCCGACACCGCGCAGCAGAATCTCGTCGAGGCCCGCCGGGTGGTGGCCGCTCTCGCGCCCGCCGACCTCGAGTCGGCACCGCTCGAGTCGGCACTGCGTCGATTGCTCGACCAACTGTCCGACCAGACCGGTATCACCGGGGAACTGGTCACGGATGGCGCGCAGGCAGCACTCTCGATGGACTACGACGTGGCCCTGCTGCGGGTGGCGCAGAGCGCGCTCGCGAACGTCCGCCTGCACTCGCAGGCGCGGCGGGTGCGGCTGACGCTGAGCTACGCGGCCGACGAGGTGCGCCTCGACATCGTCGACGACGGGGTCGGCTTCGACCAGCGCGAGGCCGGCGGGTTCGGTCTGCGAGCGATGCGGGATCGGCTCGCAGAGCTGGGCGGCACGCTGGTGGTCGAGTCCGCTCCGGGTGACGGAACAGCGGTTGCCGCAACGCTTCCCGTCGGGAGGCCGGCGTGAGCGAGGTCAGGGTCCTCCTGGTCGACGACCATCCGGTGGTGCGTGCCGGACTGCGTGCGTTGCTGGCGTCGCACGACCGGGTCGAGGTGGTGGCCGAGGCGTCGTCGGGCGAGGAGGCGGTGGCGTTGGCGGCGACCGCGAAACCCGATGTGGTGCTGATGGATCTGCGACTCGGTGCCGGCATCGACGGGGCGACCGCGACGGCGAAGATCACCGCGGTGCCCGAGCCGCCGCGGGTGGTGGTGCTCACGACGTACGACACCGACGCCGACATCCTGCGGGCGGTGGAGGCGGGCGCGTCCGGCTACCTGCTCAAGGACACCGCCCCGCACGTGCTGATCGACTCGGTGTTCGCCGCCGCGCGCGGCGAGACGGTGCTCGATCCCGAGGTGGCGCAGAGGCTGTATCGGCGGATGCAGCAACCGCGTGCCGACCTGAGTGCGCGTGAGATCGAGGTGCTGGCGCTCGTGGCCCAGGGGCTGTCGAATCGGGCAATTGCGAAGCAGCTGTTCGTCAGTGAGGCGACCGTGAAGTCGCACCTGGTGCACGCGTTCACGAAACTCGACGTCGACAGTCGCACGGCCGCCGTCGCCGCAGCCCGCGAACGCGGCCTCATCGCCTGATCGATCCGGTACCGTCGGCGGCATGCCGAAGCGATTCGAGTTCTCGGCCGAGTTCGATCATCCCGTCGAGCGCGTGCATGCGCTGCTGATCGACGAGGACTACTGGCGCTCGCGCGCGGCCGAGGGGGCGCGTGCGGCGGTGCGCGTCGACGAGACGATGGACGACGACGGGCAACCGGTCGTGACGGTGACGATGACCGAAACCGTCGATACGGACAACTTTCCGGCCCTGGTGCGCAAGGTGATTCGCGGTGAGGTGCGGATGGAGCGGGTCGACGCATGGCGGCCCGTCGACGCCGGCGCCGCGAACGGGCTGGTCACCGGGCGCTCCACCGGGATCCCCGTCGCGATCGACGGGCAGTACGCGCTGCGCCCGAACGGGGCGGGGTCGGTGCTCGACGTGCGCGGCACCATCACGGTGCGCATCCCGCTGGTCGGTGGGCAGATCGAGCTGCTGGCGCGTCAGATGGTGTCCCAGATGATCGAGCGCGACCGCAGCGAGGCGCAGAGCCGCCTGGACGGCGACGGCGCGTGACCTCAGTCCACCTCGACGTCGATCACGCGGGCGCCCGGACCCTCGCTGCCCAGTTCGTCGTGCGGGTTGGCCAGCGTGCAGCTCGCGAGTGAGAGGCACCCGCAGCCGATGCAGTTGGTGAGGTCGTCGCGCAGCCGGGTCAACTGCTCGATGCGGCGGTCGAGGTCGGCGTGCCAGCGGGTCGACAGGCGCGCCCAGTCGTTGCGGGTGGGCGTGCGGCCGTCGGGCAGGGTCGAGAGGGCGTCGCGGATCTCGGCGAGGGGGATACCGACGCGCTGCGACAACCGGATGAACGCGACCCGGCGGAGCACCTCCCGCTTGTAGCGGCGCTGGTTGCCGCTGGTGCGGCGGCTCGAGATCAGGCCCTCGCGTTCGTAGAAGTGCAGTGCCGACACCGCCACGCCGCTGCGCTCGGACAGTTGTCCGGGGGTGAGCTCCTTGGTGTTCCATTCGGGCTTGTCCACGATGTCCGCCTTTCCCGAGCCCACAACCTCGACCATAGTCGAGGATTGCGGGATGCCGACGGCCGCGCGCGGGACTACCGTTTACCCATGAGCGTGCGGGAGACGTCCGGCCTCGGTGTGGACACCGAGGTCGGGGCGCTGCGGGCGGTCCTGCTCCACCGCCCCGGTGACGAGCTCCGGCGCCTGACGCCCCGCAACAACGACCAACTGCTGTTCGACGGCCTGCCGTGGGTGGATCGTGCACAGGAGGAACACGACGCGTTCGCAGACCTGCTGCGCCGCCGCGGTGTCGAGGTGCTGCTGCTCTCCGACCTGCTCGCCGAGACCCTGACGACCAGCGGCGCGGCGCGGATGCAGGGCATCTCGGCCGCGGTCGACCCGCGCAAGCTCGGCCACGCGCTCGCGCAGGATCTGGCCGCGCACCTGCGAGGAGTCCCGGGTGACGAGCTGGCCACGATCCTCACCGCGGGGATGACGTTCGACGAGCTGCCGATCGGAACGGGGGCCGCGACACCGTCGCTGGTGCGGCTGATGCACCACGGTCATGACTTCGTCATCGATCCGCTGCCCAACCTGCTCTTCACCCGGGACTCGTCGTTCTGGGTCGGCGGGCGCGTCGCGATCACGTCGCTCGCGTTGCCCGCCCGGGTGCGCGAGGCGTCGCTCACCGACCTGATCTACGCGCACCATCCGCGATTTCGTGGCGTGCGGCGCGCCTACGAATCGCACACGGCTCCGGTCGAGGGCGGTGACGTGCTGCTCCTTGCACCCGGGGTGATCGCGGTGGGAGTGGGGGAGCGGACCACGCCGGCGGGTGCGGAAGCGTTGGCGCGCAGCGTCTTCGAGGACGGTCTGGCGCATACGGTGCTTGCGGTGCCGATCGAGCAGCGGCGCGCGTCGATGCACCTGGACACCGTGCTGACCATGGTCGACTCGGACGCGGTGGTGATGTATCCGGCGGTGCGGGAGACGTTGTCGGCGTTCACGATTCGACGTGAGGACGGGGTCGTCTGCATCGGTGGCCCGGAGCCGTTCCTGGACGCGGCCGCGGCGGCGATGGGTATCGGCAAACTCCGCGTGATCGACACCGGCCTCGACCACGTCACCGCCGAACGCGAGCAGTGGGACGACGGCAACAACACACTCGCGCTGGGGCCCGGTGTGGTGGTGGCCTACGAGCGCAATGTCGAGACGAATGCCCGGATGGAGGCGTCGGGCATCGAGGTGCTGCGCATCTCCGGGTCGGAGCTGGGGTCCGGCCGGGGCGGACCGCGGTGCATGTCGTGTCCACTCGCACGCGGTCCGCTGGCCTGACCGGTGGACTACAGGATCTCGCGGGCCTTCTCGTACGGCCGCGCGAGCACGGTGCCGAGGTCGGTCACCACGATGGGGCGTTCGATCAGGATCGGATTGGCGACCATCGCGTCGAGCAGTTCGTCCTCCGACGCCGTGGCCAGCCCGAGCTCCTTGTACAGCGCCTCCTTCTTGCGGATGGCCTCGCTGGGGCGCAGGTCGGCGTCGTCGAGCAGCTTGCGCAGGCCGTCGTGCGACGGCGGCGTCTCCAGGTACTTGACGACGGTGGGCTCGATGCCGGCGTCCTCGATGAGTTTCAGGGTGTTCCGCGACGTGCTGCAGCGCGGGTTGTGGTAGATCGTTGCGGTCTTCGCGGAGTCGTTCATGCCTGCCATGTCAGTCATTGTGCACGGGGACAATGGCAGAGAGCGCGCACGTCATGTCGAAACCAGTGTGAGGAGTCCACCATGACCGATCGACGCGTCATCATCGCCGGCGGGCACGGCAAGGTTGCCCGTCACTTGATCAAATTGCTGACCGCCTCGGGGGACCGGGCGGTGGCGCTCATCCGCAACCCGGATCACGAGGGCCCGGTCCGGGCACTCGGGGCGTTTCCGGTGATCGTGGACCTCGAACACGCGACCGTCGACGAGGTCGCGGACACGCTCCGCGGCGCCGACGCCGTCGTGTTCGCGGCCGGTGCCGGACCGGGCAGTGGTGCGGCCCGCAAGGACACCGTCGACCGTGGTGCGGCGGTGCTCCTGGCCGATGCGGCCGAGCGGGCCGGGGTCAGGCGGTTCGTGCAGGTCAGCTCGTTCGGTGCGGGGGAGTCGGTTCCGGCGGGCACGGACGAGGTGTTCGCCGCGTACCTGATCGCGAAGTCGGCCGCGGAGGAGGATCTGCGCCGGCGTGACGGGCTGGACTGGACGATCCTGCGGCCCGGCGGGCTCACCGACGACGAGCCGACCGGGGAGGTGACACTCACCGAGCCGCCGCTGGAGCGCGGGACGGTTCCGCGGGCCGACGTCGCGGCGGTGATCGCGGCCCTGCTCGGATCGAGGGAGGGTGACCGCGCGCCCCGGGCGGTGGGCCGCACATTGATGCTCACGGAGGGCTCGATTCCGGTTCAGGACGCCGTCGCCGCGATACCGTGAGTTCACGGGCTGGATCGGCAGGGACGAGGAACGGGGACGCCGGTGGAGATCGAGATCGACCACGATGCTGCGACACCGCCGTTCGAACAACTGCGCATGCGCATCCTCGAACTCGTGCGCAGCGAGGAGTTGGTCGCCGGGACCAAGATCCCGACCGTGCGCAAGCTGGCCGCCGACCTGGGAATCGCGCCGAACACGGTGGCCCGCACCTATCGGGAACTTGAACAACTCGGGGTGATCGAGACGCGCGGTCGGCTCGGTTCGTTCATCGCGGCGACCGGCGATCCGACGCGGACCAAGGCGCAGCAGGCCGCGACGGAGTATGTGTCGACAGTCCGTCGTCTGGGTATGTCCGACGAGGACGCGGCGGCTTTCGTCGCGACCGCACTCAAGGGCGCGTGACACGTTTAGTTGACGCTTCAACTTAAAAGTGTCAGAGTGGGGACACTCCAGCGCGCGACTTCGCGCGTCCGATCCACCCTGAGGACTCCCATGAATTCCACGGCCTTCCGCGATGCCACCGTGCTCATCGCCCGCGTCGGCATCGGTGTCATTTTCATCGCCCACGGCTGGCAGAAGTTCTTCGACTGGGGCATCTCCGGCACCCAGGCGGCCTTCGCCGGCATGGACATTCCGCTCGCCGACGTCTCGGCGATCGTCGCCGCCACGATCGAACTCGTCGGCGGCATCTTGCTGCTCATCGGGTTCGCCACCCGCATCGCCGGTGTCCTGCTGTTCCTGAACATGGCCGGGGCGTTCTTCCTCGTCCACGTCGGCAACGGCGTCTTCGTCGGTGACGGCGGCTTCGAACTGGTGCTCGCACTCGGTGTCGGATCGCTGCTGATCGCGGGCGTCGGCGCCGGCAAGGTCAGCGTCGACGCGTTCGTCGGCAAGAACTCGCGCATCCTGTCCGCGGCGTAGGCGCGCCCGGACAGAACTGCACCGAGCACCCGGACGCCGCCGCGAGCGTCCGGGTGCTTGCGCGTCTCTCGACCGTCATCGTGATGGTCAGAGGCGTCCTGGACATCCGGTGCACGCTACCGACATCGGGTCGCACGCGGACGGGTTTCGTCCGGTTCCGCCGGCGTTCCGGCTCAGCGCCAGCTCGGCAGCCACAGTTCCTGCTGCCACATCTCCGGGGTGATCGGCACGGCCGTCATGATCGGCCACAACCACACGAAGTTCGCGACCACCAGCCCCACGTACAGGCACACCGCGAGCAGCCCGGTGCCGCGCCGCTCGGTCGAACTGCGCACGGTACCGAGGATCTCGCCGAGGATCAGCGCGATCGCCATCACGAAGAACGGCGCCAGCGCGACCGCATAGAAGTAGTACATCTGCCGGTCCAGCGTCACGAACCACGGCAGGAGCGCGGCCCCGTACCCGGTCAGCACGGTCGCGTACCGCCAGTCGCGGCTCACGAACGTCCGCCACAGCGCCCAGCCGAGCACCGGCACCGCCAGCCACCACATCGCGGGCGTGCCGATCAGCATGACCGCCTTGACGCACGTCGGTCCGCCGCAGCCGGACACGTGATCGCCCTCGGCGTAGTAGTAGAGCATCGGCCGCAGGCCCATCGGCCACGTCCACGGCTTCGACTCCCACGGATGATGGTTGCCCGCCGAATTCGTCAGCCCCGAATGGAACTCCAGCACCTTCGCGCTGTAGTACCACAGCGATCGCAGCGCGTCCGGAACGAACGCGAACGGCCCGCCGGTGCCGACCTCGTTGCCCACCGCGTGCCGGTCCACCCCGGTCTCGCTGGCGAACCATGCCGCATACGTCGCCAGGTAGACGCCGAGCGGCACCAGCACCAGGGCGTACAGCGAGGGGCCGATGTCGCGGATCGCGGTCCCGACCCACGGGCGGCGCACCCCGTACGCGCGGCGGGCCGCGATGTCGAAGCCCACGCACAGCAGCCCGAAGAACGCGATGAAGTACATGCCCGACCACTTGGTGCCGCACGCCAAACCGAGCATGATGCCGGCGCCGAACCGCCACCACCGCACGCCGAGGCGCGGACCGAAATCCGTGACATCGATCCGGCCGTCCGACCGCACCCGGGCCATGCGCTCGCGCACCTGGTCGCGGTCGACCACGAGGCAGCCCAGCGCCGCGACGGTGAACAGCGCCAGGAAGATGTCGAGCATCCCCAGTCGGGACGACACGAACGTCACGCCGTCGGCGATCAGCAGGACGCCGGCGATCGCGCCGATCAGCGTCGACCGGGCCATGCGCCGCACGATCCGGACGACCAGCAGCACCAGGACGGTCCCCGCCATCGCCGACGCGAACCGCCAGCCCCACGCGTTGTAACCGAACAGCGCCTCGCCGATCGCGATCAACTGCTTGCCGACCGGGGGATGCACCACCAGGCCATAGGCCGGGTTGTCCTCGATGCCGCCGCCCGTGAGCACCTGCCACCCCTGCGGCGCGTAGTGCTTCTCGTCGAAGACCGGCGTTCCCGCGTCGGTGGGGTAGTTCAGCATCGTGAACCGGGTGATCGCGGCGAGCGCCGTCACCAACGCCGTCACGATCCAGCCGCGCCGCCGATCGGTGGGACCGAAGTCGGGAGCAGGCGCGAGCGGCGCCGGGCTGACCAGTCGGCCACTGCCGGACGGCGGTACGGGGCGCTCGTCCGTCAGCTGGGTCACGAGTCGATCGTAGGCTGTCACCCATGACTGGTCGCCTCGTCCTCGCCGCAACTCCTATGGGTGACATCGGTGATGCTTCCGATCGGCTGCGTAGCGCGCTCGGATCCGCCGACGTCGTTGCCGCCGAGGACACCCGTCGCACCAAGGCACTCGCGGCCGCACTGGGCGTCACGATCACCGGTCGGGTGGTGAGCTTCTACGACCAGGTCGAGGTCACCAGGTTGCCAGCACTCATCACCGACATCGAGGAGGGCCGGACCGTCCTGCTGGTCACGGACGCGGGGATGCCCTCGGTGAGCGACCCCGGCTATCGACTGGTCGCCGCGTGCGTCGAGAAGGAACTGCCCGTGACATGCCTGCCGGGGCCGTCGGCGGTGACGACGGCGCTGGCGCTGTCGGGGCTGCCGGTCGAGCGGTTCTGCTTCGACGGGTTCCCGCCCCGCAAGGCGGGGCAGCGCCGAGCGTGGCTGGAGATGCTGCGGACCGAACCGCGGGCGTGTGTGTTCTTCGAGGCGCCGCACCGGCTGGCGGCCTGCCTGGCCGACGCCGTCGACGTCCTCGGCGGGGACCGGCGCGCCGCGGTCTGCCGGGAACTGACGAAGACCTACGAAGAGGTGCGCCGCGGAACGCTTGCGGAGTTGGCCGAGTGGGCGGTCGACGGCGCCCGCGGCGAGATCACAGTGGTTCTCGAGGGTGCCCAGCCGGTGTCCGCCGATCCCGAGGATCTGGTCGAGGAGGTCGAGCGTCTGGTCGCGGACGGCGTCCGACTCAAGGACGCGTGCGCTCAGGTCGCCGCGGAGAAGTCACTGGGCGTGTCGAAGCGAGAGTTGTACGAGACGGTGCTCGCGACGCGTCGGGACTGACCCCGCGGTCGTCGCGGAGCAGGAACGGTAGACCGGCCCCCGCCAACCCCCGTCGAGCGAATCACCCGCGGGTGGGGGCTTCGACCGAGATCGAAGCCCCACCCGTCGGGTTCGCGGCCGCATCGGCGGGGGCCGCACCCAACAGCACCATCAGCCCCAGCGTCGCGGCGATGACGAGAGCGGCCACTACTGCCGGTGGTGTTCTCACCGTCAACTTCGTCGCTCGTTCGATCATCGCGCGCTCCTCCTCCATGGCGTGCGGTCGGCAGGGGCTACCCCTCGTTCTAATCCAGCCCCCACCGGCTACCGCGCCGCCGGCTCTGGGGCCGTTGTGCGTCGATGTCGACTTTGCCCCGCTTGACGGAACACGGAAACCAACGAGTCTGCTCGGGGCGCTATCATCGCAGTTCGCAGGCGGTGAGGAATTAATCCGCAGCGGAATTTGAGCGGTCGTCCATGTCCTTCACAGGTGCGGAAGCGGACGCGAATCGGACCAAATGTCGGGGCTGGAGGGAGAGGACGCGGGCAATGACGTCCGACACGGATCAGACGCCGGACGCCGAGCACTCGGGCTCGCAGGCGCGCCTGTTCTTCGCCGACCAACTGCGATTGCTGTTCGCGACCGCGGGCGGGCCGCCGCTGAAGAAGGTGGTGTCCGACGCCGCGACCCTCACACGCTCGATGGGTGGGGACAAGCCGGCGTCGGTCCAGCGCGTCAGCGACTGGCGCTCGGGCAAGCGGATGCCGGCGACGTTCGAATCGGTGCGCCCGGTCCTGGCCGTGCTGATCCGGATGGCGCGACCACTCCACAGCGGTCAGCCACCCACCGACGGTCTGTTCTCGATGCGACAGTGGGAGACGTGGTGGCGCAGTGCCAACGCGGTCCCCGCCGCGCGGACCACCGGCGGCAGCGCGGAGTCGACGGCCCCGGCCCTCCCCGCCGGTGTCCGGCCCTACCGCGGGCTCGCCCCCTACCGGGAGAAGGACGAACGGCTGTTCTTCGGACGCCGGCAGAGCCTGAGCGCCCTCGTCGCCGCGGTGCTGTCGGCGCAGGGGCAGGGCTTGGTGATCGTCACCGGTGCGTCCGGGGTAGGCAAGTCCTCGCTCGTACAGGCCGGCCTCATTCCCGAGTTGCGTGGGCACGATCGCGGTGAGGGGCGGACCGCCTTCGCACCGATCGTGTTCGCGCCCGGAGCGCACCCGCTGGACGCGCTGGTCGCGGCCGTGCCGGAACTGGAAACGTGTGTCGCCGCGCCGGACCACGAGCAGATCGACCTGGCCCTTCGACAGGCGGCGACCCGACTGGGGGCCGCCCAGGTTCTGCTGGTCGTCGACCAGATCGAGGAACTCTTCACCCAGTGCACCGATCCGCGTGAGCGGGCGCGCTTCCTGACGGTGCTCGATTTCGCGGCGACGGCCCCGTTCGGCCACGAGCCGAGCGAGGCGCCGTCCGTCGTGGCGACGATGCGCTCGGACTTCTACGCGCAGGCGCTGGCCTACCCGGTGCTCGCCCGCGCACTCGAACAGCGGAGCAAGGCCGTCGCGCCCCTGCTGCGCGAGGACGTCGTCGAGGTCATCACGCAGCCGGCCCGGATGATCGGCCTGAAGCTCGAGCCCGGCCTGGTCGATCTGATCCTCAACGACCTCGGGGTGCTCACGGCGTCGTCACCCAACCCGCCGGAGGGCAGCGGCACCGTGCTGCCGCTGGTCTCGCACCTGCTCGACACGATGTGGGAGCGGCGCCGCGGCGGCCAGCTCACGATCGCGAACTATCGCGGCACGGGCGGGGTGCTCGGCTCGATCGCCGCCGCCGCCGAGCGAGCCTGGGAACAGCTCGACGAACACGGGCGGGTGCTCGCGCGGGCGATGATGGTGCACCTGGTGTACGTCACGAGCACCGGCACCGACGTCAAGATCCGCCGCACCCTCACCCAACTGGTCGCCTTCGAGGGCGCCGACATCGGCACCGGTCGGCGCGTGATCGACCACTTCGTCAGTGCCCGCGTGCTGGTCGTCGACGGCGACGACGTCGAGCTGATCCACGACGCGGTGATCGCCACCTGGCCACGGCTGGCGACCTGGATCCAGGAGGACCGGTCGTACTCGGCGCTGCGGCAGCAGGTCGAGACCGATGCCATGCATTGGGACGACGCGAAGCGCAATCAAAGCCTCCTCTATCACCGCGGGCGGCTCGACCTGCTGGCCGAGCATGCCGCGAAAAGGGCCGACAACGCCGGCGCGCCCGATCCGGCGGGGACGTCCGCGGTCGCGGCCTCGCTCACGCCGGCGGCCGGGGACTTCCTCGACGCGTCCGTCCGCCAGGTTCGGCGGCAGTCCTGGATGGAGCGGGCCGTGATGGCGGCGCTCGCGTTCTCCGCGGTGATCGCGGTCGTGATGGGTGTGATGGCGCTGGCCGCGAAGTCTCGCGCCGAGAGCGAGCGCAGCGCAGCGCAGTTCCAGCAGGTCGTGGCGCTGGCCGACGCCCTGCGCGACAACGACCCCACGACGTCGGCGCAGCTGTCGCTCGCGGCGTGGCGGATGCGCCCCGGCAGCGCCGACGCGTACTCCCGGCTGGTGGCGACCGAGAACACGCCGATCTCCCGCGCCCTGCGCGGCCATACCGGGCCCATCTACGGCGTGGCGATCTCGGCCGACGGCCGGACACTCGCCACCGCCAGCGACGACCGGACCGTGCGCCTGTGGGATTTCTCGGACCCGACGAACCCGGTCCAGTTGGGCTCGGAGCTGACGGGCTCGCAGCAGTACATGGCGTCGGTGTCGTTCAGCCACGACGGTCGGCTCCTCGCCGCGGGCAGCGGCGACGGCGCGATGTGGATCTGGGACATCAGCGACCGCGCCGCGCCGCGCGCGCTGGTGGACGGTGTGCATTCGGTGCCCGGCGCCGTGCACAACGTGCGGTTCAGCCCGGACGGACGGCTTCTCGCGGTCCCGCACGACAACGGCACCGTCACCCTGGTCGACACGTCCGACCCCGACTCCGGGAAGTTCACGACCTGGACGCTGCAGGGGCACTCCGGTGCGGTGCGGACGGTGTCGTTCCGCGGGAGCTCTGTCCTCGCCACGGCGAGCGACGACCGCACGGTCCGCGTGTGGGACATCGCGAATCCCGCGCAGCCGCTCCAGCTCGGTCGCGAACTGTCGGGCTTCGACGACGTCGTGCACTCGGTTGCGTTCAGTCCGGACGGCCGTAGCCTCGCCGCGAGCAGCGACGACGGGTTGATTCGGATGTTCGACACCACCGATCTCGGGGCCATCCGTCCGATCGACACGCCGGTCCAGGCCCACTCGGGCGGCATCTGGACCATCGCGTTCGCCCCGGACGGTGCGACCCTCGCGAGTGCGTCGTGGGACGGCACCGCGAAGCTGTGGTCGGTGGATCCGGTGACGCGCATCCTCCGCGAGTTGAAGCCCGCGCTGAGCGGCAACGGCGGGGGAGTGCCCGCGCTGGCGCTCTCCCCGGACGGCGGCGCGATCGTCACCGGTGGACAGGACTCGGTCATCCGGGTCTGGACGCTGGCGCCCGGCACGGTGCCGGTGTCGGATTCGCAGGTGACGTTGCCGTCGTTGAACCGCGCCGGTTCACTGCTGGCGACCGCCGGGTACGACTCGGCGGTGCGGTTGTGGTCGGTCGACGACCGGGGAGAACTCACGAAGGCCGGATCGATCGACGTGCCGCGCCCGCGGGGCGGCGCGAACGTCGCGGTGCTCTCGCCGGACGGCCGCATTCTCGCGACCACCCAGACCTCGGGCGGGTACGTGCAGTTGTGGGACGTGCAGGATCCGGCCCGGCCGACACCGCTGGGGTCGGAGATCGTCACCGCGACGCGGTTCACGTGGGAGATTGCGTTCAGCCCGGACGGGCGGACGCTGGCCATCGGCGACGACGACTTCAGCGTCGCGTTGTGGAACATCGAGGATCCCCGCGCACCCGTCATCCGCGGCCGCAGCCTGACCGGACCGCACAACCTGGTGCGCAGCGCCCAGTTCAGCCCGAGCGGTGACCTGCTGGTGCTGGCCAGCGCCGACGGCGACATCCACGCGTGGGACGTCCACGATCCGTCGGCGCCTTCACCGCGGAAGCTGGAAGGCGAGGGCCATGAGGGCGGCGTCAACGCTGTCGCGTTCAGCCCCGATGGTTCGACGTTGGTCACCGCGAGCGACGACCACACGCTGCTGCTGTGGGATCGGGACGACAGTGGCGGATTCACCCAGCGGCCGGAACCCCTGCAGGGCCACACCGGCACCGTCTACAGCGTCGCGTTCACCGCGGACGGCTCCCACGTCGTCAGCGGCAGCGACGACGGTTCGGTCCTGTTGTGGAGCGTCGACGACGGTCACGAGGCCGTCGGTGGTCCACTGACGACGATCGGCAGGGGGCGCTGGCAGGTGACGTTCCTGCCGCGGACCGACATGGTGATCGCTGGTGGCGGCGACGGGGTGCTGCGTACGTGGCGACTCGACCCGGACACGATCACGGGACGGATCTGCGCCGCTACCTCGGAACTGATGCAGGATCGGCCGGCGCACTTCGAGATGCCGGAGTCGGGTCGGGGTGCGTGCGAGACGGAGTGAGCGTCACGATGCTGCGGGCCTTGTCGAGGCACTCCTGCCATTCGGCGGCGGGATCGGAGTCGATCGTGATGCCGCCCCCGACGCCGAGGCCGACGCGGCCGGCCGCGTCGAACTCGACGGTGCGGATCGCGACGTTGAGTTCGAGGCCGGCGACCGGGCTGTGCATTCCGACGGTGCCGCAGTAGACGCCCCGCGGATCCGGCTCCCACTGTGCGAGTAGCTGCCGGGCTGAGTGCTTGGGGCAGCCGGTGACGGATGCGGGCGGGAAGGTGGCGTCGAGCAGTTCGGTGGCGTTCACCGTGCCGGGGACCGTGGCCGCGACTGTGGAGACCAGGTGCCAGACGCCGGGTGCCGGCTTGACCCGCAGCAGGTCGGTGACCCGTACCGATCCCGGCTCGGCGACCTGTCCGAGATCGTTGCGGACCAGGTCGACGATCATCACGTTCTCGGCGACGTCCTTTACCGAGCGTCGGAGCAGTTCCGGATTCTCGTCGAGCGGGAGGGTGCCCTTGATGGGGCTCGACGTGACGGTGTCGCCGCGCCGCGCCAGGAACAACTCGGGGGACAGCGACGCCACGGCACCCCATGCGCCCTGCACGAAGGCGGCCCGGCTGGGGCGGGTCCGGTCGACGGCGTCGGCGAAGAAGTCGGTGGGCAGACCGGAACTCGTCCCGTGGAAGCGCGCGCACACGCACGCCTGGTAGACGTCGCCGCGGGCGATGGCGTCGAGGCAGTCCTCGACGCCGCGGCGATGTGCCCGCCGGTCCGGTTCGATCCACTCGATGTGCCACGGCCGCGGCCCGGCGTCCGGATGGCGCACCGCCTGCGCGAGGTCGTCGGGGCACGGCTCGTCGAGCAGGCTCTCGAACCACCAGCAGCCCGACTCGTCCAGCCGCACAACGTGATCGGTCCAGCCGCCGGCGGCCGCAGGCAGCATCCCGGTCCGGTCGGGGTAGGCGCGGTAGCCGATCCAGCCGCCGCCGATCAGCAGGCCGTCGGGCACCTCGGTTTCACGGGGGACCGACCGCGGGAAGCCGAAAGCCGCCTCGGGTTCGCACAGCGCCGCAGCCAGGCTCGGCGCAATAACGGCGGCGGTGTCGAACCAGCGTCCGGTCAGGCCGGCCGGCGGCGGTAGCTGCCGCGACCGAGCCCGCCGAGCCAGTGCGCGGAACACGTCGGCGGCGCTGCCACCGTCTCCGAGCCGCTCGATCCGCATTGGTCCAGCTTTCCATGAGCAGCAGTCGCCCCAGGCATCGGTCCGCGGTGACGTCCGTCGGCCCGGCACCCCGTGTGTGGCCGGTGCCTCATCGCGGGATCGCCCGCGCGCCCGCCGACAGCGAGGCGTCGTCGGCGGCGGATTGCCCGGCGTGCCACCCGTCGGCGTCGACGGTGCGACTCCGCGATGCCCTCGTGGTCGGGAACAGCCGCTCGAACTCGGCGTCCACGGCCGCGGACCTCGCCGCCAGCACCGGCAGCAGGTCGTCGATCCGGACGTCGGCGTCCACCGCGGCCTCGGCGGTGGCCCGACTGTCGGTCTCCTTGAGCCGCTGCCCGATGCGCACCGCGAAGCCGAACAGGAACGCCTTGCGGAACGACGCGGTCCGGGCGGCGCCCGCGTCGCGCGATCCGGCGGCCTGCATGGCTCGGGTGGCCTGGACCAGCAGCGACGTGAACAGCAGGTCGACCTGTTCGAGATCGAGCGGGGTGCCCACGACGGTCGCGATCGCGAACCGGTCGAACCACACCGTCCGCACGCGGTTGGCCTCGCCGATCGCGGTGAGCAGATGCACCTTCTCACGCACGTACGGGTTGTCGAGGTGGATCCGTCGGCTATGGACCGCGGTGGTCGCCGCGGCGCCGCCGCTCAGGAGAGCGGTGCCGATCGCGTACCGCGTCATGAGGTCCTGCGCCTTCGCGGTGAACGTCTCGGCTTCCTCGACGTACTCGGTGGCCTCCGCCTTGGCGAGCAGTCCGCGAATGCGGCTGAGCACCTTGGGGTCCGCGGTCTCGGCGCCGGGCACGTCGTGCTGCACCGGCACGCGCGACCAGCCGGACGGGGGTTCGCACAACTGGTTGAGGCGGGGGAACTCGAGCCACAGCACGGTCAGGTCGACCCACTCGCGCACGCCGATCTGCCAGCCGGCGGTGTCGAGTGCCGCCGCGAAGTCGTCGGGGTCGCAGCGCGACGGCAATTCCTCCGCGAATCGCGCGGCATCGGGTTCGCCGTCCGCGATCCGCGCGAGCTGGGCACGCCACTCGCGCGGGGCCGGACCGGGGGTGCTCGACGCCCGGGCCTGGAACAGCACGGCCGCGGCGGCGGTGGGTACGGTCGTCGCGCCCAGCGCACGCCGGGTCACGTGCATGACGTCGGCGGGCTGCCAGCCGCGCTCGTACGCGTCGGCGAGCGCGGTCATCAGCCCCGCCGCCGACCGTTGCCGGGGCGGCACGCAGTCACCGGCGAGGCGTTCCCGTGTTCGAAAGTATGTTCTATTGCTCCCCATGCGTGCGAGTGTGCACGAGGGGACCGACAACTTTCGATCGAGCGGCTGTCAGGCCTGTTCCGCCGCCGTCTCCTCGACGTACCGCGGGAACACGCCGACCGGCTTGGGCAGTGCCGTACCGGCGACGATGCGGGTGTCGAGGTCCGCGAAGGCGCGGGCCTCGGGCGCCTGGCCCAGCAGGTCGAGGATCTTCTCGGCCGACCCCGGCATCACCGGCTGGACGAGGATGCCGACGATGCGGACCACCTCGAGGGTCACGTACAGGACCGTGGCCATGCGGGCCGGATCGGTCTTGCGCAGCACCCACGGCTCCTGCTGCGAGAAGTAGCGGTTCGTCTCGCCGAGCACGTGCCAGATCGCCTCGAGGGCGAGGTGCAGGGCCTGCACGTCGAACTCGGCACGGACCTTCCCGAGCAGCGCGTCGGCCTGCGCGAGCAGCGCCCGGTCGTCGTCGGTCAGCTCACCCGGCGTCGGGACCTGCGCGTCGCAGTTCTTGGCGACCATCGACAGCGACCGCTGTGCCAGGTTGCCCAGCTCGTTCGCCAGGTCGGTGTTCATGCGGGTGACGATCGCCTCGTGGCTGTAGCTGCCGTCCTGCCCGTACGAGATCTCGCGCAGCAGGAAGAAGCGGACGGCGTCGAGGCCGTACTGCTCCACCATCGCGAGCGGGTCGACGACGTTGCCGACCGACTTCGACATCTTCTCGCCCTTGTTGAACAGGAAGCCGTGCACGAAGACCCGCTCGGGCAGTTCGACGCCCGCCGACATCAGGAAGGCCGGCCAGTACACGGTGTGGAACCGCGTGATGTCCTTGCCGATGATGTGCAGGTTCGCGGGCCAGTAGCGCTTGAACTCCTCCGAATCGGTGTTCGGGAAGCCCGCACCGGTGAGGTAGTTGGTGAGCGCGTCCACCCACACGTACATGACGTGCGCGGGATCGCCGGGCACCGGAACGCCCCAGTCGAACGTGGTCCGCGAGATCGACAGATCCTTGAGCCCGCTCTTGACGAAGCTGAGGATCTCGTTGCGACGCGTGGCCGGCGCGATGAAGTCCGGGTTCTCCTCGTAGAACGCGAGCAGGCGGTCCTGGTACTTGGACAGCCGGAACGTGTAGTTCGACTCCTCGGTCCACTCGACCGGCGTGCCGGTCTCGGTGGCGATGCGGGTGCCGTCCTCGAGGACGGTCGTCTCCTCCTCGGCGTGGAACGCCTCGTCGCGGACCGAGTACCAACCCGAGTAGGTGTCGAGATAGATGTCGCCCGCCGCGACCATCCGCTCCCAGATCGCCTTGCTGGACTCGATGTGGTCCGCGTCGGTGGTCCGGATGAACCGGTCGTACGAGATGCCCAGGACCTTGTCCATCGCCTGGAACACGTCCGAGTTGCGCGTCGCGAGGTCGCGGACGTCGATGCCTTCCTTGGCCGCCGTCTGCTGCATCTTCAGGCCGTGCTCGTCGGTGCCCGTCATGAAGAACACGTCGAATCCGTCGAGGCGCTTGAAGCGCGCGATCGCGTCCGACGAGATGTACTCGTAGGCGTGTCCGATGTGCGGGACGCCGTTCGGGTACGCGATCGCGGTCGTCAGATAGAACGGCGGCCGGTCCGTCGGGGCAGGCATCGGGTTGGGCGAGGAAGGCACAGTCATGGTGCGCCTACTCTATCGACGTGAGCAAAGATCGTCCCGCCCCGGACCTGCCCGAGCCGCTTTTTCCGCTCGTCGACGCGCACACGCACCTCGATGCGTGCGGTGCCACCGATGCTGCGAGCGTGCGCGAGATCGTGGATCGGGCGGCGTCGGTCGGCGTCGAGCGGGTGGTCACCGTCGCCGACGATCTGTCGGCGGCACAGTTCGCTGTCGACGCCGCGAACTGGGACGACCGGGTCTTCGCGGCGGTCGCGATCCACCCGACCCGGGCCAACTCCCTCGACGACGCCACGAAGGCGGAGATCGAGCGGCTCGTGGCCGACCCCCGCGTGGTCGCGGTGGGCGAGACCGGGCTGGACCTGTACTGGCCGGGCAAGCTCGACGGCTGCGCGACGTCGGAGGAGCAGGAGGACGGCTTCCGCTGGCACATCGACCTCGCGAAGCGCCTCGGTAAGCCGCTGATGATCCACAACCGCGAGGCCGACACCGACCTGCTGCGCGTGCTGGATTCCGAGGGCGCGCCCGAGACGGTGATCTTCCACTGCTTCTCGTCCGACGCGACCATGGCGCGCGCCTGCGTCGACGCCGGCTACGTGCTGAGCTTCTCCGGCACCGTCAGCTTCAAGAACGCGAAGGCGCTGCGCGAGGCCGCGCTGCTGGTGCCGGCGGATCAGCTGCTCGTCGAGACCGACGCGCCGTATCTCACCCCGCACCCGTTCCGCGGCGCGCCCAATCAGTCGTACTGCCTGCCGTACACGCTGCGGGCGCTCGCCGAGGTGCGCGGCGAGGATCCCGTCGAACTGGCGAAGGCGTCGACGGCGACCGCCGAGCGCGTCTACCGGCTGCCCGCGCGCGGCTGAGCCTCACCGCCCATTCTCGACGGCATCGTGCGGGATCCCGCGCGGGCGAGCGAAGAATGGGCGCTCAGGCCGACGGCGGGTTCTTCCGCGGCCTGATCCGGGCGTTGGGCAGCGGCGGCGCGGGCAGCCGCTGGACCGCACCGCGGTACCCCTCCACCGCGCCGAACCGGTCCGACTCGGCCTGCCATTCGTCGCGGAACTGCGCGATCTCCTCGTGGCTGCGGCCGACGAAGTTCCACCACATCACGATCTCCTCGCCGAACGGTTCGCCGCCGAGCAGTACGACGCGGGCCGGTTCGTCGGTGAGGTTCGTCAGCGTCAGCGTCGACGCCCCGATCCCGACGTAGCCGAGGTCGGCGCGGGCGAGGTCGATGTCCTCGAGTCGGACGGCGCCGGTGTCGACGAGCGCGCCGTGTTCGAAGGTCGGGTCGACGTCCAGGCGCACCCGGGCGCGCGGGTCGAGGGTGAGTTCCGCACCGAGCAGGGGAGTGAAGGTGTGGACGGGCGACCGGGATCCGACCAGCGAGCCGAGAAACACCCGGGCAGACGCACCCTCGACCGACACGACCGGCGGCACGTAGTGCGCGAAGTCGCGCGGGGCGTCGCGGGCCGCGTCGGGCAGGGCCACCCACAACTGGACGCCGTGCAGGATCGTCGTGTCCGGTGTCGAGACCTCGGAGTGGCAGATGCCGCGGCCGCCGGTCATGAGGTTGACCTCGCCGGGCCGGACCATCGCGTGCACGCCCATGCTGTCGCGGTGCTCGATCTCTCCGGTGAACAGCCAGCTGACGGTCTGCAGGCCGGTGTGCGGATGCGGCGCGACGTCCATGCCGCCGGTGAGCGCGACGTCGTCGGGTCCGTAGTGGTCGGCGAAGCACCACGCGCCGATCAGTGACCGTTGCCGTTGCGGCAGCGTCCGGCGCACCGGCATCGCGCGCGGACCGCCCAGTGGCACCTCGCGGGACGTGATGACCTCCGTCAGGGGTCGCCCGGCGACGGGTTCGTCGGGGCCGTGCTCGCACTCGATCTCGACCGGATCGGCTTCGACATTGCTCATGGCTTCACCCTTTCACGCCCTCGCAGGGTGGGTGCTCGCGAACTCGACGACCAAGGGGCCGTGACCGATTCGTGACTGACCAGCCGCGTTGTCGAGACGTTTGTGGCAGCGTATGTGCTGATCGACACGTTGCGGTTGCCAGATCACAGCCTCACCGTTACCGTGCTGTGATCGAACCTGTCGTCGGCCCCAGGACGTGTCGTGTCGCCTCTAGCTCGGATCAACACCGCCAGGTCGCCACTGCTCTACGTCGTGATCGCTGCGCTCTTCGCGACGCTCCTCGTCGGTGGCGGACTCGTCGTCTCCAAGCACAAGACGATCACCCTCGACATCGACGGCGAGGCCATCTCGCTCAGCACGCTGCGTTCCGACGTCGGGTCCGTTCTCGACAACGCCGGCTATCCGGTCGGTGAGCACGACGCCGTCGCGCCCAGTGCCGATGCGAAGCTCTCGGACGGCGACACCGTCGTCCTGCGTCGTGGCCGCGAGATCGCACTGACGGTCGACGGCGAGCGCCGGACGGTGTGGACGACGGCGCTGACCGTCGACGACGCGATGCGTCAGATGAGCATGGCCGGCGACGCGTACGTGTCGGCGTCCCGAGGCCAGCGAATTCCGCTCGACGGCATGGAGTTCGACGTCGTGAACGCCAGGTCCGTCAAGGTGTCCGACGGCGGTGCGGCACCGGTCGAGCTGCGGGTCGCCGCCCCGACGGTCGGCGAGTTCCTGACCGTGACGAAGGCGGGGCTCGAGCAGGCCGACACCGTCACACCGGCACCGGAGACGCCGCTCACCGACGGACTCGAGATCGTCGTGACGCGCAACCGCACCGACACCCGCACCGAGACGCAGCCGATCCCGGTCCCCGAGCGCCGCGTCGACGACCCGGAACTCGAGCAGGGCAAGACCACTGTCGAGAACCCGGGTGCGCCGGGCGAGCGGACGGTGACGGTGTCGGTGACGTCGATCAACGGCGCGGAGACGCACCGGCAGGAGCTCTCGTCCGCCGTGGTCCGCGAGGCGGCCCCGACCGTCGTGCGTGTCGGGACCAAGCCGAAGCCGGCTGCGCCGTCGGTGGCGAACGGCTCGGTGTGGGATTCCATCGCGCACTGCGAGGCCACTGGCAACTGGGCGATCAACAGCGGCAATGGCTACTACGGCGGCCTCCAGTTCAACCAGGGCACGTGGGCGGCGTACGGCGGTACCCAGTACGCCCCGCGTGCGGACCTGGCCACCCGTGAGCAGCAGATCGCCGTCGCCGAGAAGGTTCAGGCGGCGCAGGGCTGGGGCGCGTGGCCGGGTTGCACCAGCAAATTGGGTCTCGGATAAGGAAAAGCGATGTCGCCCCTGTCGAAGATCAACACCAGTCGGTCGCCGCTGATGTACAGCGTGGTGGCCGCGACGCTCGCGACCCTCACCGTCGGTGGTGGGGTGGCGATCACGCAGCACAAGACCGTCACCGTCGACGTCGACGGTGAGCTGATCCAGGTCGGCACGATGTCGTCGAATGTCAATGGAGCGCTTGCCGCGGCGGGCTACTCGGTCGGTGAGCACGACGCGGTCGCGCCCGCGGCGGACTCGGATCTGCACGACGGCGACACCGTGGTGTTGCGCCGTGGCCGCGAGGTCGCGCTCACCGTGGACGGCCAGCAGCGCAGCGTGTGGACCACAGCGCTCACGGTCGACGAGGCGCTCAACCAGTTCCGGCTCGCCGGCGACGTGCACGTCTCGGCGTCCCGCTCGCAGCGTCTGCCGCTCGAGGGCGCAGACCTCGACGTCGTCAACCCACGCACCGTCCATCTGGTCGACGGTGCGAAGGCGTCGTCCGACGTCCGGTTGGCGGCACCGACGGTCGGTGAGTTCCTCGCTGCGAACGGCACCCCGCTGGAGCAGGCCGACACGGTCGTCCCGGCGGCGGATGCCCCGCTCGCCGAGGGCATGGAGATCACGGTGACCCGGGGCCGCACGGAGACCCGCGTGGTCACCGAGTCGGTGGCGCCGCCGGAGCAGCGCATCGAGGATCCGACGATGAACATGAGCCGTACGGTCGTCGAGAACGCGGGCCGCTCGGGTGTCGCGGACGTCACGTACGAGGTCACGACGGTCAACGGGGTCGAGACCGGGCGCAAGCCGGTCGGCTCCACTGTCCGGGTTGCGCCGGAGCCGCGTGTCGTGCGGGTGGGCGCCAAGCCGGGCACCGAGGTGCCGCCGGTGCAGAACGGCGCGACGTGGGACGCGCTCGCGCAGTGCGAGGCGACGGGCAACTGGGCGATCAACACCGGCAACGGCTTCTACGGCGGCGTGCAGTTCGACCAGAACACGTGGGAGCGCCAGGGCGGACTCAAGTACGCGCCGCGGGCCGACCTCGCCAGCCGCGAGGAGCAGATCGCGATCGCGAGCCGCACTCAGGAGACGCAGGGTTGGGGCGCGTGGCCGTCGTGCACCAGCAAGCTGGGCCTGCGCTGACCGTTTGCCGCGTGGGTTAGGTTCTTGAGGTGTCAGACGCCGTGCCGCCCCCCATCCATCCGCGAGGACAGGCCGCCCTGCTGGGCCCAGCCGAGGTCCGGGCTCTCGCCGAAGAGTTCGGGGTGCGCCCCACCAAGCAGCTCGGTCAGAACTTCGTGCACGACGCGAACACGGTGCGTCGCATCGTCGCGACCGCGGGTGTCGGCCCGCAGGACACGGTGCTCGAGGTCGGTCCGGGGCTCGGTTCGCTGACGTTGGCGCTGCTCGACGTCGTCGACAAGGTCGTGGCCGTCGAGATCGATCCCAAGCTGGCCGCGCGGCTGCCGGCGACGGTCGCGGACCGGGCGCCGGAACTGACGGACCGGCTGACGGTCGTGGGCGCCGACGCCATGCGGGTGATGCCCGAGGACGTCCCGGGTGAGCCGACGGCGCTGGTCGCGAATCTGCCGTACAACGTGGCGGTCCCGGTCCTGCTGCATCTGTTCGCCGAGTTCCCGAGCCTGCGCACCGCGCTGGTGATGGTGCAGTCCGAGGTCGCCGACCGGCTCGCCGCGACGCCGGGAAACAAGGTGTACGGCGTGCCAAGTGTGAAGGCCAACTTCTTCGGCGCGGTCAAGCGCGCCGGCGCAGTCGGACGCGCGGTGTTCTGGCCGGTGCCGCAGGTCGAGTCCGGTCTGGTGCGCATCGACCGGTACACCGAGGAGCCGTGGCCGATGGACGCCGCCCACCGGCGCCGGGTCTTCGGGGTCATCGACGCCGCATTCGCGCAGCGCCGCAAGACTCTTCGCGCCGCGCTCGCGGGTTGGGCCGGCTCGCCGGCCGAGGCCGAGCGCCGGCTCGTGGCCGCGGGAATCGAACCGTCGACCCGCGGCGAGAAGCTCGATGCCGCCGCCTTCGTGCGGCTCGCCGCGACCCCGGAATCGGAGTGACGCCGAATCCTTCCTCATGACAGGGGGATTCGGGTATTCGCCGGAACCCGGACATCCGCCGATTCGATCGAGCGGGAGTTCTGGACCAGAATGGACCGGGCGGTCGCTGTCGGGGGAGATCGCCGCGGAACGATCCCTTCGAGTTGTGGTTTCGAGGAAAACGGTTGTGAACAAGCGAATGTGGGCTTACCTGCGACGGTCGATCGGGGTGGCGTCGGTGGTGGCTGCGACGGCGTTGGTCGCCGGTTGCGGTGGAACGGTAGAGGGTACTGCGGCGGCAGCCGACGGCGCGGGGTCGACGACGTCGTCGAGGACCACGACCAGTGCGGCCCCCAGTACGGTGGCCGGGCAGCAGGGCTCCGACACCGGCGGCTCGGTCGACATCGACGTGGAGATCGGTGACTGCGTGCGCCTGGGCGGCACGTCGGACGCCGCGACGATCGCCGAAGCCGCTTGCGGCGGTGGCAGGTCCAACTACAAGGTTGTCGCCAAGGCGGCGGCGAACGCGCAGTGCCCGTCGGACGTCGATCAGGTCTACTACGAGACCAAGTGGGGCAGTGAGCGTGGCGCCCTGTGCCTCGACGTCGACTGGGTGATCGGCGGCTGCATGAGCCTGCCCGACGGCGAGGACGAACCGCAGCGCGTGGACTGCGGTGACCCGACCGCGCCCAACATCGAGCGGGCGGTCGAGATCATCGAGGGCGCCACGGACGTCGAGGCGTGCTCGGAGGGCGGCTTCGTCCACGACGAGCGCCGCTTCACCGTGTGCACGGAGACAGTGAGCTATTCGTAGCCCGCGGCGAACGGCCCGGAGGGATCCCCTCCGGGCCGTTCGTGTTTCTGCCCCGGCGGCGGAGTGTCGGGACGCCCTCCGATCTCACTGAACGGGACCGGGCAGTCCGTACGAACTGGACTCGACCTACCCTCTCCGCAATCTGTGGCGGAGGTCACAGTTTCTCGAGTGGTGGGAGGCTGCGTGGGCAGTAGATCGGTATTCGGCAAGGGGCTCGTCGCGGCCGTGGTCGCGAGTGCGCTGGTCCTCGCGGGCTGTGCGAACTCGGACGGCGGCAGTGACTCCGGCGACACGCGTACCCCACCGGCCGTCGGCCTCGTGGGCGACCAGGACGGCACCCCCGGCCCGGTGCCCCAGCTGACGTTCAGCGTGCAGGCGCTCGCGGCCACCCTCGATCCGGCGAAGACCGCCGCACGCGGCGGCAGCGGCGGCGACGAGCTGGCCGCGGTCTACGACGTCCTGCTGCGCTACGACGACAAGACCGGCGAATTCGTGCCCCGACTGGCGCAGTCGTTCACGGCGGACGGCAGCGGCATGGTGTGGACGCTGAAGCTCCGCCCGGGCGTCACGTTCAGCGACGGCACGCCGTTGGACGCGAACGCGGTGGTGGCCAGCATTAACCGCTACAACACCAACCGGGGCAACGGTGCCGCCGTGTGGGTGGACGCCGTCGAGTCGACGAATGCGGTCGATCCGCAGACCGTCGAGTTCCGCCTGCGCAAGCAGTGGCCGACGTTCCCGTCCATGCTGGCCCTCGGCCACGGCATGATCGTCGCGCCCAGTGCGGGCGACGGTGAGGCGTTCAAGCCGATCGGCGCCGGTCCGTTCGTGCTCGAGCGGTACGCACCGAACGAGGAGCGGGTGCTCACCGCGCGGGCCGACTACTGGAACGGCAAGCCCAACGCGGACCGCGTCCGCTTCATCGCGCTCAGCGGTTCGCGGGAGAACCTCGAATCGTTGAAGACGAACGGCATCGACATCGGCTTCATGCGCGGTAACCCGCAGGCGATCTACGACGCCCTCGACGCCGACTACCCGGGTTCGTTCAGCATTCTCAACAGCGGCGGCGCCGAGTTGGTCAACAACCGTGAGGGCCGCCCCGGTGCCGACGTCCGGGTCCGCAAGGCGATCGCGCTGGCGATCGATCCGGAGTTGGTCGGCCAGCGCGGCGACAACGGTCTCGGGTTGCCCGGCAAGGCCATGTTCGACGAGCGGTCCCGCTGGGCCACCGATGTCCAGGGCCTGCCTTACGATCCGGACGCCGCTCGCAAGCTGCTCGACGAGGCCAAGGCCGACGGCTACAACGGCACGCTGAACTACATCGTGCTGCAGGAGCCCACCGAGGCGGCGATCGGCCTGGCCGTGCAGTCTCTGCTGCAGGCGGTCGGTTTCACCGTGAACATCATCAACGCGAACAACGCCGGCGACATCGTCAAGCAGGTGTACGTCCAGCACGACTACGACATGGCGCACGCCGGTATCGGCCTGTACGAGGCGATTCCGTTCCTGGGTCTGCAGACCACCCTGGCCGGCAGTTCCACGTCGAACTTCGCCGGGTACTCGAATCCGCAGATGGACGAACTGCTCGGCAAGCTGCAGGCGGCCGACGGCGACGACCAGATCCGGGGCGTGATCTCCCAGATCCAGACGCTGTGGAACGAGACGGTGCCGAGCGTGCCGGTCAGTTCCGTGATGATCTACGTGGCCTGGCAGCAGAACGTCCGGGGCGTGGTGCCCACCGCGACGGGCATCATGTTGCTGGACAAGGCCGGTCGCATCTGACCGCGACCGGCACGGCGACGTGACGAGGGCCCGGCGACCGAACGGTCGCCGGGCCCTCGTGCATCTCCTAGGCGGACGGGCTGAACCGCCGCAGCCGCAGGCTGTTGCTGACGACGAACACGCTCGAGAACGCCATCGCCGCGCCGGCCAGCATCGGGTTCAGCAGGCCCGCCGCGGCGAGCGGGATCGCCGCCGCGTTGTAGGCGAAGGCCCAGAACAGGTTGCCCTTGATGGTGCGAAGCGTCTTGCGGGACAACTCGATCGCGTCGGCGGCCGAGCGCAGGTCGCCGCGGACCAGGGTGATGTCGGCGGCCTCGATCGCGACGTCGGTGCCGGTGCCCATCGCCAGGCCCAGGTCGGCCTGGGCGAGGGCGGCGGCGTCGTTGACGCCGTCGCCGACCATCGCGACGACCTTGCCGCGGGACTGCAGGTCCTTGACGGCGTCCACCTTGTCGCCGGGCAGTACCTCGGCGATCACGGTGTCGATGCCCACCTGCGCCGCGACGGTCCGCGCGACGGTCTCGTTGTCGCCGGTCAGCAGCACCGGGGTGAGCCCGAGCGCCTTGAACCGGCGCACCGCGTCGGCGCTGGTGTCCTTGACCGCGTCCGCGACCACGAACACCGCCCGCGCCTGCCCGTCCCAGCCGGCCGCGATCGCGGTCCGGCCCAGCTTCTCGGCCTCCTGCTTCGCCCGGGCGAGCTCGCCCGGTAGGTGGAGCGACCAGTCCGCGAGCAGGCTCTCGCGTCCGGCGACCACGGCGTGGCCGTCGACGACACCCTGCACGCCCTTGCCTTCGACGTTCACGAAATCAGCGACAGCGGGTAGGTTTCCGACGCTGTCCGCGGCGCCCGCGGCCACCGCCTGTGCGATCGGATGCTCGGACGCGTTCTCGAGCGCGCCGACCAGGCGCAGTGCCTCGTCACGGTCGACGTCCTCGGCGGTGATCACGTCGACGAGCGTCATCTTGCCGGTGGTGACGGTGCCGGTCTTGTCGAGCAGGATGGTGTCGACGCCACGCGTCGTCTCGAGAACCTCGGGACCCTTGATCAGCACGCCCAGTTGGGCGCCGCGGCCGGTGCCGACGAGCAGTGCTGTCGGGGTGGCCAGGCCCAGGGCGCACGGGCACGCGATGATCAGCACGGCGACCGCGGCGGTGAAGGCCACCTGCAGCGGGTTGCCGGTGCCGATCCAGTAGCCCAGGGCGGCAACGGAGATCGCGATCGCGATCGGGACGAACACGCCCGCGATGCGGTCGGCCAGGCGCTGCACTTCGGCCTTGCCGTTCTGTGCGTCCTCCACCAGTGCGGCCATCTGGGCCAGCTGGGTGTCGCTGCCGACCCGACGGGCCCGCACGACGAGCCGGCCGCCCGCGTTGACGGTCGCACCCACGACGTCGTCGCCGACGCTCACCTCGACCGGCACCGATTCGCCGGTCAGCATGCTCATGTCCACGGCGGAGCTGCCCTCGACGACGACGCCGTCGGTGGCGACCTTCTCGCCGGGGCGCACCACGAACAGGTCGTCGACCCGCAATTGGTCTGCGGGAATGCGCGATTCGACACCGTCACGCAGGACCGAGACCTCCTTGGCCCCGAGTTCGAGCAGCGCGCGCAGTGCCGCGCCGGCGGTGCGCTTCGACTTGGCCTCGAAGTAGCGCCCGGCGAGCACGAACGTGATGACGCCGGCCGCGACCTCGAGGTAGATGTTCGCGGCACCGTCCATGCGGTTGATGGTCAGTTCGAAGGCGTGCGTCATACCTGCGGTGCCGGCGGTGCCGAAGAACAGCGCATACAGCGACCACGCGAACGCGGCGGACGTGCCGAGCGAGATCAGCGTGTCCATCGTCGCGGTGCCGTGCCGCAGATTCGTCCACGCCGCACGATGGAACGGCAGTCCCGCCCACACGATCACGGGAGCGGCGAGTGTCAGCGAGAGCCACTGCCAGTTGGTGAACTGCAGCGCCGGGATCATGGCCATGGCGATCACCGGCACCGCCAGGACCGTCGAGACGATCAGGCGGGTGCGCAGCGACGCCAGTTCGCGGTCGCGGGGATCTTCGGCGGTGGACTCGTCGACGGTCGGGGGAGCCGGCAGGGTCGCGGTGTACCCGGCCTTCTCGACCGCGCCGACCAGGTCGTCGGTGGTGATCGAGTCGTCGAAGACGACCTTCGCCTTCTCGGTGGCGTAGTTGACGGTCGCCGAGACGCCGTCGAGTTTGTTGAGTCGCTTCTCGACCCGCGCGGCGCACGAGGCGCACGTCATCCCGCCGATCGAGAGTTCGATGGTGTCACTGCGGCCGGTTGCGAGATCGGCGGTGGTCATCAGTGTCCTCCTTCGTGTCCGTCGTGTGCGGGTGCGGATTCGGCCGTCGGCGCCGCTGTCGGGCCCACCGGAACGGTGAACTCGGCGGTGCGGACGGTGCCCTCGTGCTGGAAGTCGAGGAACAGTCGGTAGGTGCCGACGCTGGGCGCCTGGGCGTGGAACGTGACGTCCGGTCCCGGAGCGGTGACGCCGTCGCCCGGCTCGCCCTCGGGGTGGACGTGCAGGTAGGCGAGGTCGCCGGTCCGCAGCGCCACTAGGTGGCCGTACGCCCCCAGGTAGGGATCGAGCTCGGTGACCGGGACACCGTCGCGGCTGACCCGGAGCGTCAGCGGGCCGCCGACGGTCGTCAGGTCGCCGTCGAGGGTGACGGTGTAGTCGTCGACGGTCGCGGTGCGCGACGCGGCGGGCAGCGGCGCCACCTGTAGATCGCCGGCGACGTCGACGCTCCGGCCGAGCGTGAGCTGGCGGGGTGCGCCGGTCGCCTGGAAGTCGGCGAAGACGCGGTACGTGCCGCCGGTCGGCCAGGTCCAGTCGACTGACCAGGTCCCGTCCGCGCCGAGCGTGGGGTGGACGTGCCGGAACTCGCTGGTGTCGGCGCGGACGACGATGAGATGCAGTTGCTTCTCGTGCAGCGCGTCGTACTCGCGGACCGGGTTGCCCGCGGCGTCGAGGATGCGGAAGGCCAGGGCGCCGGGCCCGCCGGCCCGGGTGGGCGAGGTGATCTCGCCGAGGGTGTATCCGTCCTGCGATACCTGCAGCCCGGCCGGAACGGTCGTGTCCGTGGTGGCGGTCGTCTCGGCGGCGGCCGCATGGCTGTCGGTGTGTGTGCTCGTCATGTCTATCGGGCTTCCCGTGACGGCGCCCACGCCGAGGGCCGCGGCGAAGACGACCGCGAGACCCCCGGTGTAGGCGATGAGCGTGGTGGACGTGCGCATCGGTTTCCTCAGATCGGTCGGGCCGTGTAGCCCGCTTCCTCGACGGCCGCGGCGACCGTGGATTCCGGGAGCGGGGCGGCGGACGTGACGGTCAGGCGGCCGGACTGCAGGTCGACGGCGACGTCGGAGACGCCCGCGATCGCGCCGACCTCCTCCTTGACTGAGCCGACGCAGTGTCCGCAGGTCATCCCGGTGACGGTGTATTCGGCGGTGCTCATCTCGGTCTCCCTCTGTTGTACCACTACCCCGTGTGGGTATGGCTCGAACAATTCGAAAGGTACCCCCAGGGGGTATCGAACGCAAGGGGTTGGAAGAGATCTTCGCCACGTCGCCGGGTTTCTTGTAGGTGGGGCAAGCGCGCCCGACGGTGCTGTGGTTGACTGGTCGCGGTCGTAGTTTTTGTGTTTGTGTTAGTCCACGCTCGCAAATCCTTAAGTTGCGGGCGGGCGAGTCTCCACTCGGAGTTCGACGACACCGCCGTGTGACATCGGCCCGGGAACCCCTGACCTGGAGTTTCCCGAGTTTGCACTGCGTAAGAGAAGGAAAGAAACATGGCAGAAGGCACCGTGAAGTGGTTCAACGCTGAAAAGGGCTTCGGCTTCATCGCGCCCGACGACGGCAGCGCCGACGTCTTCGTCCACTACTCGGCGATCCAGACCAACGGCTTCCGCACCCTGGAAGAGAACCAGCGCGTGCGCTTCGAGATCGGCCAGGGCAACAAGGGCCCGCAGGCCACCGACGTCACGGCTGTCTGAGCTCACTCGGACTTGCCCGGCTGAGCCGGGCGCATGACGAAAACGGGCCCCACTCCTTCACGGAGTGGGGCCCGTTTCGTGTCTCCGGCCCGATTCGTCGCACCGGCACCGAGTTCGGCGCTAGGGTTCGGCAACCGAGCCGACGAGACGGAGGGGGCCTACGTGACGCCCGAGGAGTTGAGCGACCGCGCCGAGATCGGCGACGTGCTGCACCGCTATTTCCGGGGCGTCGACCGGCGGGACTGGGCGCTGGTGCGGGGATGCTTCTTCGACGACGCGCACAACGACTACGCGCCGTTCTACCAGGGCGGGATCGACGACTTCATGCAGTTCCTGGCCGATCCGGCCGGCTTCGGGCTGTTCGACCGAACCTTTCACTTCTCGGGCAACCAGCTGATCGATCTCGACGGCGACAGTGCCGCCACCGAGATCTACGCGATGGCGCAGCACACAAGTGCCGCGGACGCGGGTAACCCCAGCCGCAACTTCCTCGTCGTCTGGCTGCGCTACCTCGACCGCTTCGAACGGCGCGACGGGCGGTGGGCGATCGCGGACCGGCGGATCGAGGTCGAGTGGATCCGCAACGACGTCGGCGGCACCTGGATGAGCGTGCCGGGTCAGGCCTCGCCGTAGCGTCTGGCCATCGCCGCGTGACGTTGCGCGGCCTGCCTGCACTCGTCGCGCAGTCCGGGTGGGTCCAGCACGGTGAAGTCGACGTCGAATGCGCTGAGCCATCGCGCGATCGACCGCAGCGAATCGCCGCCGAGGGCAACCACGCACTGGTCGTCGGGCCCGTGCTCGAGCGTGCCCCAGGCGGCGTCGACCATCGGAGCGATGTCGTCGATGGGGGCGTGCAGCAGCACCCGCGCGCGCACCTGGGTCACCGCCCGGTTGACGCCGCGCGCGACGAACTCGGCTGCGCCGCCGGGCGGTAGATCGCGCGGTGGGAACCGCGGCCCGGTCGGGATCTTCGGTTCCATGCGGTCGACGCGGAAGGACCGCCAGTCGTCGCGCATCGTGTCCCACGCGACGAGGTACCAACGCCACCCGGACCGCACCAGCCGGTACGGCTCCACCTCCCGCCTGCTCTCGCTGCCGTCGTGGGTGCGGTAGTCGAAGCGGAGGCGCTCGTGGTTGTGGCACACCGATGCGATCGCGGCCAGCACCGCGGCGTCGACGGCGCTCGGTGCCGGTTCGCGCTGCACCACGTCCACCTGTAGCGCCTCGAGGCGGTGTCGCAGCCGCGACGGCATCACCTGCCGCAGCTTGGTGAGCGCGCGCACCGACGACTCACCGATCCCGACGACCGATCCCGTCGCGCCGGATTGCAGGCCGAGGGCGACGGCGAGGACCTCGTCGTCGTCGAGCAGTAGCGGCGGCATCTCGGCGCCCGCGCCGAGTCGGTACCCGCCGCCGACGCCGACGGTCGCGTCCACGGGGTAGCCGAGGCCGCGCAGCTTGTCGACGTCGCGCCGGACGGTGCGTGGGGTGATGTCCAGCCGCTCGGCCAGTTCGACACCCGACCAGTCGCGTCGGGTTTGGAGCAGGGAGAGCAGCCGGAGCAGCCGTGCCGAAGTTTCCCGCATGCATCGGAGCATCCCAGAAATTGCGGACGCTAGGTGTCCTCAATAGCTCCTAACTTTCGTGGTGACCGACGAAGAAACACGAAACGGGGAGGCACGACGATGCACGCGATGATCCGCACGGAGGGGTTGACCAAACAGTTCAAGCAGGGCAAGAACACCGTCGACGCGGTCGTGGACGTCGACCTCGAAGTCGCCGAGGGCGAACTGGTGGCGCTGCTCGGCCCCAACGGCGCCGGCAAGTCGACGACCCTGCGGATGCTGACCACCCTGCTGGCGCCCACCTCGGGGCGGGCGAGCGTCGCCGGATTCGACGTCACCACCGATCGGGACGAGGTGCGGCGCCGGATCGGCTACGGCGGACAGGGCAGCGGCGCCGGACACAATCAGCGGGTCCGGGACGAACTGGTGACCCAGGGACTCTGCTACGGCATGGCAAAGCCGGAGTCGTCGGCGCGGGCGGACGAACTGCTCGACGCCCTCGATCTCGCCGAGCTGGCCACACGCAAGGTGAGCACGTTGTCGGGCGGCCAACGCCGACGGCTCGACATCGCACTCGGGCTCGTCCATCGACCACCGCTGCTGTTCCTCGACGAACCGACCACCGGCATGGACCCGCAGAGCCGCGCCAACCTGTGGGAACACATCCTGCGCCTGCGCGCACAGATGGGCACGACCATCGTGCTGACCACGCACTACCTCGAGGAAGCCGACGCGATGGCCGAGCGGGTGATCGTCATCGACCGCGGCACGGTGATCGCCGACGACACGGCGTCCGCGCTCAAGTCCGAGCTGGCGGGGGATCTGCTGACGATCGGATTCGACGATGCCGCCGCGGCGGCTCGTGCGTCCGGCCTCGCGGAAACGCTCGTCACGGTGCGCGAGGTGACGGCGAGCGGTGCCGTGATCCGGGTCCGCACCGGTGAGGGCGATGCCACGCTGCCGGCGCTTCTCCGCGCGGTCGAGGGGTCGGGCCTGCGCGTCGCGACCGCGGAGATGGCACGGCCGACGCTCGACGACGTCTTTCTCGGCCTCACCGGGCGCAGCCTGCGTGAGACCGCAGCGGCGTGAGCACGCGCCCCTCCACCCGATTCGATTCCCAGACCAGACCGAGGAGACCTCTCATGACCGGCATCGTCCGCGACAGCGGCATCGTCATGGCCCGTGAACTGCGCCCCACCCTGCGCGACCCAGTGAGCGTCGTGTTCAGCCTCGCCCAACCCCTGATCCTGCTCGCGCTGTTCGGCCCGCTGTTGAAGAGCGTGCCCGGCATGGGGGAGAGCGTGTGGAACTGGTTCATTCCCGGGGTACTGGTGATGATCGCGATCTTCGGCACGTCCATGACGGGGTCGAACCTGTTGATGGAGATGCGGCAGGGCTCGCACGAACGGATGCTCGTGACGCCCCTGCATCGCTCGTCGCTTCTGATCGGGCGGGCCGCGAAGGAAATGGTTCCCCTTGCGGCACAGGCAGTTCTGATCATCCTGGTGGCGCTGCCCCTGGGGCTCGACGTCGACCCGCTCGGTGCCGTCGTGGGCATCGTGTTGCTCGGCGTGTTCGGTGTGGGCCTCGGCGCGCTGTCGTACGCGTTGGCCCTGGCCGTCCGGAACCAGGACTGGATGTTCTGGGTGGTGCAGCAGACGCTGATGTTCCCGATGCTGATCCTGTCGGGCACGATGCTGCCGCTCGACGACGCCCCCGGATGGATGCGGGCGCTCGTCGCGATCAATCCGCTCGGCTACGTGGTCGAGGCCGAGCGGGCCCTGTTCGCAGGCGATCTGGTGTCCAGGTCGGTGCTGTCGGGTGTGATCGCCGCGGTCACTGTCGCCGCGGTGGGACTCGGTGTCGGCGTCCGATCGGTGCGGTAGGCGTTCGACCGAGGTAAGTGCCGCCTGAGGTGCGTTTTCGTCACCTCGGGCGCACCGCCTATTGTTGGAACCTGTGCTCTCCGTCGTTCCTCGCCCCGTCACCGTCCGGGCGCCGTCCAAGGTCAACCTGCACCTAGCGGTCGGTGACCTCCGGGAGGACGGCTACCACGAGCTGAGGACCGTGTTCCAGGCTCTCTCACTCACCGACGACGTGTCCGTCGTTCACGCCGATTCGCTCGCGGTGCGGGTGCGCGGTGAGGGTGCCGCCTCGGTGCCCACCGACGCCTCCAACCTGGTCTGGAAGGCCGCCGAGATGCTCGCCGCCGAGGCGGGCATCGCCCCCGACGTCGAGATCTCGATCCACAAGGGCATCCCGGTCGCGGGCGGCATGGCCGGCGGCAGCGCCGACGCGGCGGCCGCGATGGTGGCCCTCAACGAACTGTGGCGACTCGGTCTGGACCGGGACGCGCTCGGCGAGTTCGCGGCCCGGCTCGGCAGCGATGTGCCGTTCAGTCTCCACGGCGGAACGGCGTTCGGGACCGGGCGTGGCGAGAAGCTGCTGCCCGTGCTGTCGCGCAACACGTTCCACTGGGTTCTCGCGCTGGCGAAGGGTGGGCTGTCCACGCCCACGGTGTTCCGCGAGCTGGATCGGTTGCGCGCCGAGGGCAATCCGCCGCGGGTCGGCGACGCCGCCGATCTCATGCACGCCCTCGCATCCGGCGACGCCGCCGCGCTGGCGCCGCTGCTCGGCAACGACCTCCAAGCGGCGGCGCTGTCGCTGGAACCGGAACTGCGCCGCACGCTCCGGGCCGGGGTGACCGCGGGAGCCCTGGCCGGCATCGTGTCGGGCTCCGGCCCGACGTGCGCGTTCCTGTGCGCGGACGCCGACTCCGCCGTCGCGGTGAGCGCGGAACTCTCGGGTGCGGGAGTGTGCCGCACCGTGCGTGTCGCGAGCGGGCCGGTGCCCGGTGCACGCGTGATCGACTCCGAGCCGGAAGGCAGCCACTGATGGCGAATTTGATCAATCTCGAACAGGTTTCGAAGTCCTTCGGCATCAAGCCGCTGCTCGACTCCGTCTCGCTCGGTGTGCAGGAGGGGGAACGCATCGGCGTCGTCGGCCTCAACGGAGGCGGCAAGACCACGATGCTCGAGGTGCTCGCCGGGATCGAGGAGCCCGACTCGGGGCGCGTGAGCCGGGTCGGCGGGCTGCGGATGGCGGTGGTGACCCAGCGTGGCGTGCTGCCGTCTGGTTCGACGGTCGGTGACGTCGTCCTCGGGCCGCTGGGCGTCGCGGACCACGAGTGGGCCGGTGACGCCCGTATCCGCGGCATCCTCGCGGGTATCGGCATCGACAACCTCGGTCTCGACGCGAAGGTCGACGGGCTGTCCGGCGGCGAGCGTCGCCGCGTCGCCCTCGCCGCCGCCCTGGTCCAGGACCTCGATCTGCTAGTGCTCGACGAGCCCACCAACCATCTCGACGTCGAGGGTGTGCAGTGGCTCGCCGAGCACCTCGTGTCGAGGCGCTCGGCGCTGGTCGTCGTCACCCACGACCGCTGGTTCCTCGACACCGTCGCGACCCGCACGTGGGAAGTGGTGGGTGGCAAGGTCGAGAGCTACGAGGGCGGCTACAACGACTGGATCTTCGCGCGCGCCGAACGCGCCCGGCAGGCCGATGCCGCCGAGGAGCGGCGACAGAACCTCGCCCGCAAGGAACTGGCGTGGCTGCGCCGCGGACCGCAGGCCCGGACCTCCAAGCCGAAGTACCGGGTCGAGGCCGCCGAGGCGCTCATCGCGGACGTCCCGGCCCCGCGCGACAGCATCGCGCTCGCGTCGTTCGCGAAGCGACGCCTGGGACGCGTCGTTATCGAGCTCGAGGAGGCGAAGCTCACGACGCCCGACGGCCGCGAACTGGTCCACGACCTCACGTGGCGGCTCGCACCGGGCGAACGGGTCGGCCTGGTCGGCGTCAACGGGTCCGGCAAGACGACGCTGCTGCGGACCCTGGCCGGCGAAGTGGAACCGGCCGCGGGCAAGCGGATCCAGGGCCAGACCGTCAAGATCGGCTGGCTGCGTCAGGAGCTCGACGACCTGCCCACCGACATGCGGGTACTCGACGCGGTCAAGGACGTCGCCGAACGGATCACGCTGGGCGACAAGGAGATCTCGGCCGGTCAGCTCGCCGAACGGCTGGGATTCGCGCCGGCCCGGCAGCGCACCCCGGTCGGTGACCTGTCCGGTGGTGAGCGGCGCCGCCTGCAGCTCACCCGGGTGCTCATGAGCGAGCCCAACGTGCTGCTGCTCGACGAGCCCACCAACGACCTCGACATCGACACCCTGCAGCAGCTCGAGGACCTGCTCGACGGCTGGGCCGGCACGATGGTGGTCATCTCCCACGACCGCTACCTCATCGAGCGGATCTGCGACACGACGTGGGCGCTGTTCGGCGACGGCAAGCTGACCAACCTGCCCGGCGGCATCGAGGAGTATCTGCGCCGCCGTGCGGTGCTGGCGCAGAAGCCCGAGAACGTGGCGCAGTCGGTCGCGTCCAGCGCCGGCGCGGTCGCTCCCAAGGTGGCCCGGGACGGTGCCGCCGACCGCGCGGCCCGCAAGGAGCTGGCCCGGCTCGAGCGCACGGTGTCGAAGCTGTCCGAGCGCGAGGAGAAGCTGCACGCGCAGCTCGCGGAGGCGGCGACGGACCCGTCCAAGCTGATGAGTCTGGACGCCGAGCTCAAGCAGGTGGTGGCCGAGAAGGAGGCCGCCGAGGAGCAGTGGATGGAGCTCGCCGCCGAGCTCGAGTGACGCTCGATCGCTCGGCGGGGGAATGCCTCGTTCGGCTGCGCGTGCAACGATAATGCCGCTACCGCCCCATAGCGCTGCGGCGACGGTTAGCCTGCACTTGTACCGTACGCGCGGGGTGGAGGGCGGGCATCGTGGATCTGGAGGCGATAGCCGAGATCAGTCGGCTCAAGTACCGGTACGTGCGCGCCCTCGACACGAAGTCGTGGGCGGAATTCGCGGACACCCTGCTGCCCGATGCGACGGCCACCTACGCCGAGCATCTGCGCTTCGACTCCCGCGACGCGTTCGTTTCCTTCATGCAGGACACGCTCGGTCCGCACGTCATCACCGAGCACCACTGCGGCCACCCGGAGATCGACGTGCACGGCGATACCGCAACGGGCATCTGGTACCTGTCCGACACCGTGGTGGTGCCCGGTGACCAGATGTACATGCACGGCGCCGCGTTCTACCAGGACCGCTACGCCAAGGACGCTGCCGGTCGGTGGAAGATCGCGCACACGGCGTACGAGCGCACCTACGAGTCCGTGTACTCGCTGGCCGACATGCCGAGCTTCCGTCTGACGTCCAATCGCTGGTCGCTGGTCGGGTCGCCGCAGTCGGGGGTGCCCGGGGTGGCTCCGTGACGGACTTCCCTCCGGCCGGCGCCCTGCCGTACCTGACGGTTCGCGGGGCACGTGAGGCGCTGGAGTGGTACCGGAGGGCGTTCGGGGCCGAATTGGTGGGGGAGCCGATCGTGCTGGACGACGGTCGCATCGGGCACGCCGAATTGCGTCTGCAGACCGGGATGATCTATGTGGCCGAGGAGTTCCCGGAAATGGGGCTCACCGCGCCCGAGTCCGGTGCGACGTCGGTCAGCCTGATGTTGCCGGTCGACGACACCGACGTGGTGCTCGCGCGGGCCCACGACGCCGGGGGCACGGTCGAGCGGTGGATCTCGGAGAACTACGGCCGCCGCAACGCGACGCTCATCGACCCCTTCGGGCACCGTTGGATGTTGTCGGGTCCGGTGAAGGGTGGCACCGGAGGATAGGGTCGGCGGGTGACTGTTCCGCCCCGCGAGTCGTTCCCCGACACCCGCGGTTGGCTGCGTGCCTTTCCGGGTGCGCCGGCCTCGCCGCCGAGCAGCGGATTGCCGATGCCTCCCGACCCCGCCCTGCCCGCCGACCCCGTCGAGCTGTTCCTGTCGTGGCTCGAGGAAGCTGCCGCGGCCGGCGTCGTCGAACCCCAGGTCGCGACGCTCGCCACGGTCGACGCGTCCGGGGCGCCCGACGCCCGAACACTGCTGCTCAAGGACGTCACCGAGCGCGGATGGTGGTTCTCGAGCGACCTGAGGTCGCCCAAGGCCGGTCAGCTCGACGCCAACCCCGCCGCAGCGCTGACGTTCTACTGGCGTGAGCAGGGTCGACAGGTCCGGGTGCGTGGCGCGGTCCGACGCGGCGACCGCGAGGTGAGCGCACGCGACTTCCTGGACCGGTCGGTGACGGCGCGAGCGGTGGCGGCTGCGAGCCTGCAGAGCGAGATCCTCACCGCCGTCGGCGATTACGACGACGCCGTCCGGGTCGCGACGGCCCAGGTGGAGGCCGACCGATCGTTCGTTTCGACAACCTGGCAGGCTTGGTGCCTGGTTCCGGTGACAGTCGAGTTCTGGCACGCAGACCCGGGCCGACGGCACCTGCGTGTCCGCTACCGGCGCATCCCTCCCGGCGAGGGAGCCGGTTGGCACATCGACGCGTTGTGGCCGTGAATCGTTCGACAGGAAAGGGAGTCGCGATGACGTCGTTCATCCAGACCCATGTGCACGGAACCGTCGCGCAGATCGTGCTCGATCGGCCCAGGGCGCTCAATGCCTTGGACAACAGCATGATTCGCGACATGTACGCCGCATTGATGCAGTGGCGCGACGACGATGCCATCACCGCGGTGCTGGTGACCAGCGCGTCGGACCGGGCGTTCTCCGCGGGCGGCGACATCAAGTCCGTGCGCCAGTCCGCGCTCGACCGGGACCACAACTCGGTCCACGAGTTCTTCTCCACCGAATACCAGCTCAATGCGTTGATCGCGAACTACCCCAAGCCGTACATCGCGCTCATCGACGGTCATGCGATGGGCGGTGGGCTCGGCATCTCGGTCCACGGATCGGTGCGCGTGGTGACCGAGAAGGCTGCCCTGGCTATGCCCGAAACGGCGATCGGCTTCTTCCCCGACATCGGCGCCAGCTACTTCCTGCCCCGCCTGACCGGAGCGACGGGGATGTACCTGGGCCTGACCGGTGCCCGCGCCTCCGCCGCCGACGCAATCGCCGCAGGACTGGCCACCCACTTCGTGCCCAGCGACAAGCTCGCTGCGCTCGCCGACGACATTCGTGCGATGCGCGACGGCGAACTCGACGACGTGCTCGCCCGCCACACCACCGACGCCCCGGCGTCGGAGCTGGCGGATCGGCAGGGTGAGATCGACCGCGTCTTCGGGTCGGGCACCGTCGCCGACATGGTGGAGAAGCTGACCGGTGACGACGAGTGGTCCAAGCAGACCCGCGAGGCCCTGACGACGGTGGCCCCGAGCAGCCTGTGGATCACCGCCGAGTTGGTGCGCCGGGGTGCGGATCTGACCCTCGAGCAGTGCCTGGACCTCGAGCTGGTCCTCGGCGCCGAGGTCACCCGCAACGCCGATTTCATCGAGGGCGTGCGCGCCGTGCTGGTCGACAAGGACCGCAACCCGTCCTGGAACCCGCCGTCGATCGACGACATCGACGCGGAGGCGATCGAGGCGCTGTTCACCGAGATCACGGCCGAACTGGCGGAGTAGACCGCCGACCGACACTCACGAATGCGCCCGCCGTGTTTGCGGCGGGCGCATTCGCATCAGCTGATCATCCTGTCGGCGACGGCGATTTGTCGCGCCGCGATGGCTTGACGGTACTGCTCGGGTGAGATGCCTGCCTGCGCGTAAAACGGCAGTTTGCGGGGAAGTTCCGAAACTTTGACGACCTCGACGGTGGGTTTGTCGACATCGGTCAGAGGTTCGGTCTGGCCCTGCCAGCGCAGATGGATGTACCCGGTGTCGTGCCCGGTTGTCTCCAGCCAGTTGGCGAGGCCGGGGTCTTGGCGTGAGACGACGAATCGGAGCTGTCCATCCGGGTCTGTGCGGGCCTGGTCGGCGGTGAGGCTGGTGCTGTGGTTGATGTAGTCGAGTGAGACGTACCAGTCGCTGCCGAGCTGAATTCCCTGATACGGCGCGGCGGAGCGTGGCACGGTGACGATGAGCGCCTCGTCGTCGGCGAGGCTGTAGGTGCCGGTCGAGGAGTACTGGGTGGGGAGTCCGCCGGCGGTGGATTTTGGCTGCGTCAGCGTGTTGGGCGGGAGGGGCCCGTACATCTGGCTGGTGAAGTCGATCCACAGGCTCACCTGCCCCGTCAGGAAGTCTGCGGCGGCACGAAATCTGGCGGCTTCCCTATCCGGAGTGGTGGGTTCCGGGGCGGCGCCGATCCGGTCGCTGCGGCGGATGGTGATGCTGCCGCGACGCTCGGTGTCCCAGTCGGAATACACCTCGCGGGTGAAGAGAACGCCGGAGCCTTGGGGGAGAGCGACGCAGTCCCGGGCGCCCGAGCAGTGCGGGCTGAGGCGGAAGCTGTAGCTGCCGTCGGGGGCGATGGTGAACGAGTTGTCGCCGAACGCAGCCAGGCTCTGGGGGAAGGGGAGTGCCAGGTAGTCGCCGCTCAGAATCTGAAATGACAGGTCCTTGACTGTGGAACGGGTTCCGGTGACGACGTACTCGGCGTCGTCCCGTAGCGGTGCGCGCATGTAGATGGCATCGGGGTTGTCCAAACCGACCTTGCCGTCCGCAGCCGTGAGTTGTTCCATTCGCGGGAAGTCCGGGTCGTCGTTCCACGCCATGCGCACTGCGTTCTTCGTCAGTCCGCGCACGTAGTCGAGCCCTTCGGCCAATTCGGTCGCGGACCCGGCGAAGGGGGCATTCCGAACGGCTCGCTCGGCGGCGGTGACAGCCTCGGCGAAAGGCGCCATGGCCGACGCCGACTCGGTTGATGCCGACGCGGTGTCCGCGCCCGCGTCGCGGTCGGTCAGGACGGCCGCGGCCACGAGCACAGCGCAGGCCAGGGGCAGTGTGACGAGCAAGATCGGTGTTCTTCGGTTTGGCATGGGTCCTCCGTAATCCTGTTTTAATCTAGGGAATTAGAACAGACGGGTGGACGATGCTCAAGACCTGGCGCAGTAGGGTGTCGGCGTGCCTCGCGACGCGACATCCACCAGAGAAAGCCTGATAGCGGCGGCTGAGAGGCTGTTCGCCCGGCGCGGCGTGGAGGGGGTCGTCCTCAGGGAGATCAACCGTGAGGCCGGACAGCGGAACATGTCCGCGATCCACTACCACTTCGAGACACGCGACAACTTGCTGGACGTGATCATCGACCGTCACTCCGCGCGAGTCGATGCTCGCCGCGTCGCGCGACTCGACGCGCTCTCCGGCAAGCCGGGCGTCCGCGCGCTGGTCGAGGCAATCGGACTGCCGCTGATCGCCGAGTTGGAGACCGAAGCAGGGCGCAACTACCTGCGCATCCTCCTGTGGGTTCGGCACCGAAACAGAGCTCGCGAGCTCGGCCCACTGCCAGTCGCCGAGCCGGCGGGCCTCGCGCGATGCTGGGACGGACTGATGGAGCACCTCGACGCACTACCTGAGCCGGTGGCTCGCGAACGTCTTGCCGCGCTCGGCGACCTCTTGTCGGCCGCCCTTGCGGACCGCGCACGCCTCATCGAGGACAAGATTCCGATGGCACTCGCCGACAAGGACTTTCCTACCGCGGTGATCGACATGCTCACCGCCCTCGTCGCGGCGCCGGACACCACCAGGGCGGTCGGTGAGTCGGCATGACGACACCCTTCAGGAATGCCGTCAGTCGGTAGCAGGTAAGTCGAGTCGCAATCGCGCACCGCCGAGCGGACTGTCGGTCAGTTCGGCGGTGCCCCCGTGTAGGGACGCCTGCTGCGCGATGAGTGCGAGTCCCAGACCGGAGCCGTCGGGATGTGCCGACGAGCCGCGTGCGAACCGTTCGAAGACCGTCGTCCGCTCGTGCTCCGGAACACCGATTCCGTTGTCGTCGAATGTGATCGTGGCGCCACCGGAGTCGGGGGAGACGGCGATCTCGATGCGATCGGCGCGGCCGTGCCTGACCGCGTTCGTGACCGCGTTGTCGAGGACCGACCGCAGCCCGGACGGAAGCCCTCGCATCGGCATGGCCGCGGGTGCGGTAAGTGCGATGGTGACGTCCGGCAGGCGCCGGGACGATTCCTGGACGCACCGGTCGGCGAGTTCCACGAGATCGACGTCCTCGTGATCGGCGGCGTCGGACAGTTCGCCCACCGCCAGGCTTTCGAGGTCGGTGAGTGTCGACTCGATCTGCCGTTCGGTGGCCCGCAGTTCGCGCAGGATCTCGGCGCGCTGGGTTTCGGTGAGGGGCATCGTAGCGAGCACCTCCAGGTCGGTGCGCATCGACGTGAGCGGGGTGCGCAGTTCGTGCGCCGAGACCGCCGCGAAGTCGCGCGCTGCGCCGAGTGCATCCTGAGTTCTACTCTGGGCCTTTCCGATTCGATCGAGCATGTGCCGGATCGCCTCGCCGAGCTCCTCGGCCTCGCGGGCCCCTCGGACGTCGGGCAGCGACGCGGGCAGTTCGTCACCGACCGTGTGCGTGGCCGCCGCGAGTCGCTGGAGTGGGCGCACGGCACGGCCGGCGAGCAGCCAGCCGAGTCCGGCGGCGACGGCGATCGCGACCACCGCGACACCGGCCACCTGCCACTGCTGATCCCGGATCGCGCGGGTGAGCGCGTCCTCGGGAACCGAGATCCCCACGAACGTACCCGCCACCCCGGTGACCGGCACGTCGCGGGCGCGGACCGTGACGCCGTCGGCGACCTCGGTGCGGACAGTCTCCGTTGCGACGGCGCTGTCGGTGAGCATCTCGGCGGGGAGGGTGGGGGAGCCCATCGGCGACAAACTGTACTGGGTAGTGATCTGAGCGGGCATGCTCAGCGACACCGAGTCGAGCGTGCGGTCGAGCTGCTCGGAGCCGTTGACCCGCAGGAACACCGCGAACGCGACGCCGATCGCGGCGATCACGCTGGTCGCCGCCAGCGCGGACACGACGGCGACACGGGCACGCAGCGACAGCGAGCGTCGTCGCGCCATCACGGCTGCTCCCGCAGCACGAATCCGACCCCACGCACGGTGTGCAACACACGCGGCATTCCGTCTGCCTCCAACTTCTTCCGCAGATACGTCACGAAGACGTCGACGACGTTGGTGTCCGCGTCGAAGTCGTAGCCCCACACCAGTTCCAGTAGACGCACCCGACTGAGCACGATGCCCGCGTTCTCGGCCAGGACGCTCAACAGATCGAATTCCCGTTTGGTGAGGTCGACCCGTCGGCCGCCCATGTGCACGCGGCGCCCCGGCAGGTCCACCTCGAGCGCGCCCACCGTGACGACGCCGGCCGGTGCCGGGGTGCGGGGCGCCCGGCGCAGCAGTGCCCGCAGCCGCGCGACCAGTTCGCCGAGCTCGAACGGCTTGGTGAGGTAGTCGTCGGCGCCGGCCTCGAGGCCCGCGATCCGATCGCCGACGGTGCTTCGCGCGCTGAGTACGCAGATCGGGACGTCGTTGCCCATCGCACGCAGCGCCGTGACCACGCTGACGCCGTCCAGCACCGGCATGTTCACGTCGAGCACGATCGCGTCCGGGCGAGCTGCGCCGACGGCCCGGAGCGCGGAGGCCCCGTCGTCGGCGGTCTCTATGTCGAAACCGGACAGTCGGAGCCCCCGCGTGAGGGAGGACAGGACCTTGGGGTCGTCGTCGACGAGCAGGATGCGGGCGCTATCGGTCACTGCATCCATAGTGCCCGCGTCCCGGGAGTGCTCAGCAGGCGAGCGCTGTGATCGTCACTGCTGCCGTCGACTCGGTCGTCTCGAGCTCGCTCATCTCCGTCGCGCCCTCGATCCGGGTGGCGGGAACCGTCTCGGTTGCGGGGACCGCCTCGGTGGACACGGTCATCGCAAAGTTCCCCTCCTCGCCCGGCGCCGCGACGGAGACGGAGTCCTTCGTCACGACGCCGTCGTCGATCAGCTTCTGCAGCTCGGCGTCCGTCAGCGGCTTCACCGACACCGCGCAGTTCGCGCCATCCGCGTCGGTACCGGCAGTCTGTGTGTCGGGCGTGGCCTGCACGACCGGCGCGACGGTCACCGGCGAACCGGCAGGGATGGCGTTCTGTGCCCAGGCGACGCCGGGTACCGCGAGTGCGCCGGCCGCGCCGAGGCCGGCTGCGGCGACGATCATCCGACGGCGAGCCTTGTTGCTGAAGCTGGTGATTCGCATGTCTGCACTCCTCGTTCGGTGTGGGCCACGGTGGCTTCCACGCCGACGAAGTTATGCCCGCAGGATTCGGCGTTCGGTTGGCGAAGTCTTAGGGGTTGGTGAGAATCCCACCCCGCCGACGCCACTGCGGTGCGGGCAGACTTCGCGAAGCTGCGATCAGGCCGGAACGTCAGCTCGAGTCGGTCGGCTGGAGAGTCCATTCGAGGGGCGTGTGCCTGCCACAGCTCGCGGGTACGGCTTGTTCACGGTGTCGACGAGCAGCGTCGGTGTCCCGTCGTACAGATCCGTCACGCCTCGTGACGTCGTCGAGCCGGGACCCTTACCGGGAGGCCCCCGACGCAGTGGGTCTACCGGCTGCCCAACCCCAGCCGGACCGCCAGTTCCCGCAACGCCGGCAGCGGATCGCCCGCCATCGGGAGCACCTGCACCGCAACGTGATCGGCGCCGGCATCGAGGTGCGCGGTCAGACGGGCCGCGATGGTGGCCACGTCGCCGTGCGCGACGAGGGTGTCGATCACGCGGTCGCTGCCGCCGTTGTCGAGTTCCTCGGTCGGGAAGCCGAGCCGCTCGAGATTGCGGCGGTAGTTCCGCAGGTGCAGGTATGGGTTCTCGACCGCCTCGCGTCCGACTGTGCGGGCGGCGTCCGTTTCGGTGGACAGGACCACCTTCTGCTCGGGTGCGAGCAGGGCGTCCGGGCCGAGCACCTCGCGGGCCTGCCGCGTGTGCTCGGGCGGCGTCAAGTAGGGGTGCGCGCCGGCGGTGCGGTCGGCCGCCAGTTTCAGCACCTTGGGGCCGAGCGCGGCCAGTACCCGACGCTGCTTCGGGACGCCCGCGTCGTCGAGGACGTCGAGGTAGCGGACCAAGGCGTCGTAGGGCTTTTCGGCACCCATGCCCGGCACCTCGGGGTGTCCGACGCCGATGCCGAGCACGAACCGCCCGGGATGGCGGGTTTCGATCCGGTGGTACGACTTCGCGATCTCGTCGGCGGGTGCGGAGAAGATGTTGACGATGCCGGTCGCGACGGTGATGTTCTCGGTGCCGGCGATCAGGTCCTCGATCACCTGGAGGTCCGCGGGCGGCGATCCGCCGGCCCAGATCGCGCCGTAGCCGAGCCGCTCGATCTCGGCGCCTACCTCGGGTTGCAGGCCGAAGGCGTGGCGCCAGACGCCGAGCCGTCCGTACGTGGGGGTGTCTGCCGTGTCGTGTGTGACCTCTGTCATACCGGGTCCAACAGGACCGGTCGGTGGATCATTCCGAGGCGGGGACGGCCTCTTGCGTCGCGGAGCGCCGCTGGATCCGCACCCACACCGCGAACCCCCACAGCACGAATGCCGCGTAGACCAGATACAGGATCGCGGACGGGTAGTAGCCGCCGCTGAACAGGAGCGGGACACCGACCACATCGACGCCGATCCAGATCAGCCAGAACTCGGTCCACCCGCGGGCCATGCCGAAGGTGGCCAGGATCGAGCCGGTGAAGATCCAGGCGTCGGGCCAGGGCCCCCAGGAGCCCAGCATCTCGAAGACCTTCGCGAACCCGACGGTGCCCACCACCATCGTCGCGATCATTCCGGCGCGCGCTCGGGGGGAGGCCCAGCGGGGGAGCACGGCCCTGCCGGAGTCGTGCCGGGACTGCAGCCACCGCGTCCACCCGTACGCGCTGACCGTGATGAACAGCAGTTGCCGGCCGGCCTGGCCGTACAGGTTGAGGTCCTGCGGGGTGTGGAACAACGCGCCCATGAACACCGTGAACAGCAGGGCGTTGCCGATGATCCCCACCGGCCACGCCCACACGACGCGCTTCATCCCACCGATCGCGGATGCGATTCCGAAGGCGTTCCCGATGATCTCGCGCCACAGGATGGTGGCGCCTCCGATGTGCAGTTCGGCGTCGAACAGGGTCTGCAGCAAACTCACTGATCGCCTGCGGCGACGAGCGGTTCGAGCGTCAGCTCCGGCATCTCCTTCTGGATGTACTGGAGGCGCCACTTGTCGCTGAACAACGCCAGCAGCACGCCGTCGGTGCGGGTGAAGACCTCGACGCCGCGCTGGCGACCGAGCTCGACCGCGGACTCCGCGTCGGTGCGTCGGGCGAGCGCGTAGCCGAGCGGCTCCATCCGCGCCTCGACGTTGAACTCGGCCTTCATACGGGCCGCGACCACCTCGAACTGCATGGGGCCGACGGCCGCCATGACGGGGGAGGCGTCGCCGCGGATGTCGTTGCGCAGGATCTGCACCACACCCTCGGACTCGAGCTGGTCGACGGCGCGACGGAACTGCTTGTACTTGCTGGCGCTCTCGGCACGCAGCACCGAGAAGTGCTCCGGCGCGAACGACGGGATCGGCGGGAACTCCACCTTCTTGTCGGTGAACAGCGTATGTCCGGGCGCGAGCGCGTTGGCGTTGACGAGGCCGACGATGTCGCCGGGGTACGCGTTCTCGACCGTGTTGCGGTCGCGGCCGAACACCGTCAGCGCGTACTTGGTGGCGAACGGCTTGCCGGTCTGCGCGTGTGTGACGACCATGCCGCGCTCGAACACGCCGGAGACGACGCGCATGAACGCCAGCCGGTCGCGGTGCGCGGTATCCATGCCGGCCTGCACCTTGAACACGACGGCGCTGAACGGGTCGGTCACCTCGCGCGGCTTCTCGGCGAGGTCCTTGCGGGCACCCGGCGCGGGCGCGAGTGCGACGAGCGTGTCGAGGATCTGTCGGACACCGAAGTTGAGCATCGCGGACGCGAAGATCACCGGCGACGTCTGACCGGCCAGGAACATCTCCTGGTCGTGGTCCTGACCGCTCGCCGAGAGCAGCTCGCTCTCCTCGGCCGCGGTCACCCACTCGTCGCCCTCACGCTCGAGGGCGGCGTCGGCGTCCATGACTTCCTCAGGGGCGATCTTGGCGCCGCCCGCGGTACGGGTGAAGCGGACGTACTCGCTCGGAATCCCGTCCTCGCCGCGGCGAAGAAGTCCCCGGAAATCACCGGCGATGCCGACCGGCCAGTACAGCGGGGTGGGGGTGAGGCCGATGCGCTCGTCGATCTCGTCGAGCAGCTCCAGAGGGGTGCGGCCCGGACGGTCCCACTTGTTGATCACGGTGATGACCGGGATTCCGCGGTGGCGGCACACCTGGAACAGCTTGAGGGTCTGCGGCTCGAGGCCCTTCGCGGCGTCGATGAGCATGACGGCGGCGTCGACCGCGGTGAGGACGCGGTACGTGTCCTCGGAGAAATCGGAGTGGCCCGGGGTGTCGACGAGGTTGACGACGTTGATCTGATCCTCGGGGGTCTCGTCCGAGTGGTAGTTGAACTGGAGAGCCGTCGACGACACCGAGATGCCGCGGGCCTTCTCCATCTCCATCCAGTCGGAGACGGTCGACTTGCGGCCCGCCTTGCCGTGCACGGCACCGGCCTCCGAGATCATCTTCGCGTGCAGCGCGAGGGCCTCGGTGAGCGTCGACTTACCGGCGTCGGGGTGAGAGATGACCGCGAACGTGCGCCGTCGGGCGGCCTCGGCCGCGAGCGACTTCGGCGCGGTACCGGTGGTCGGCGCCTTCTCGACGGTGGTGAGTGCGGCCGAGTCGGGGGCGCTGGTCAACGGTGAACCTCTCAGGAGTCGGGGCCGGTGGAGAAAACGGTGATAACCGGTACAAGGGTACGCGGGCGCTGTCCTGCAGTAACAGGTCGGCACCGCTTGCGGATATACGTACGGGAGATCCACTGTGCAGTCGTAGTGTCCGGACTGAACCGGAGGAGCTTTCGATGAGCAAGTTCACCGATGAGATGTATGCCACGGCCGCGAGTAGTTCGCGGGCCCTGATCACGGGTGAACCGGACGCGCCGGTCCGTCAGGAATGGCGCGAGGTCCATGCGATCGCGCGCCGGATGGCCGGTGCACTCGCCGACGCGGGGATCGGACACGGCGATGCCGTCGCCGTCCTCGCCGGGATGCCAGTCGACATCGCACCGGCCTGCCAGGCGATTTGGATGCGGGGTGCGTCGATCACGATGCTGCACCAACCGACCCCGCGGACGGATCTGCAGGTGTGGGCGCGGGACACCGAGACGATCATCCGGATGATCTCGGCCGCCGTGGTGATCGTGGGCGACCCCTTCGCGGCGGCGGTGCCGCTGTTGGAGGAACGCGGCATCGCCTTCGTGACGATGGATGCGCTGCGCGACGGCCACGAGATCGATCCGGTCGACACCGACGAGACCGACATTGCACTGCAGCAACTGACGTCGGGGTCCACAGGCTCGCCCAAGGCCGTGCAGCTCACACACGCGAACTTCTACGCCAACGCCTACGCGATGATCGACCGGCTCAAGGTCAGCGCCGAGCGCGACGTCATGATCAGTTGGCTTCCGCTATTCCACGACATGGGCATGATCGGGTTTCTCGCCGTGCCCATGCAGATCGGCGCCCCCGCCGTCCACGTCACCCCGATGGATTTCCTCAAGACTCCGCTGTTGTGGGCGGAACTGATGGGTAAGTACCGCGGAACCGTCACCGCCGCACCGAACTTCGCGTACTCCCTGCTCGCACGTCGGCTCGCGCAATCGCCCGACGGCGAATACGACCTGTCCTCGATGCGTTGTCTGATCAACGGTGCGGAGCCGATCGATCCCGGCACGATGGTCGAGCTCGCCGAAGCCGGCGCCCGCTTCGGTCTGGATCCCATGGCACTCGCCCCCACATATGGAATGGCGGAGGTCACTCTCGCGGTGTCGCTCCCCGAGCCGGGACAGGGGCTGGTCGTCGACCAGGTCGACCCGGATCTGCTCGAGGCCGGTGGGCTCGCGGTGCGTTCCAACCGGAGCAACGCCCGCCGCATGGCGACGCTCGGACACCTCGTTCCCGGACTCGAGGGACGAGTGGTCGCCCGCGACGGGCTGGAGCTTCCGCGGCGCGCCGTCGGGGTGATCCAGTTGCGTGGAAAGTCCGTCACGCCAGGCTATCTCACGGCCGAGGGACCTGTCCCGACACAGGACGAGGACGGCTGGATCGACACCGGCGACATCGGGTACTTCACCGAGGACGGACTCGTTGTGGTGTGTGGGCGCGTCAAGGACGTCATCATCATGGGCGGCCGCAACATCTATCCCGTCGAGATCGAACGGGCCGCCGAAACCGTTGCTGGGGTACGCCCTGGCAACGCCGTCGCGATCCGCCTCGACGCCGGCGAAAAACGCGAGAGTTTCGCAGTTGCCGTGGAGACCAATGCAATCGACGACCTGGGCGAGGTCCGGCGCATCGAGCACGAGGTTGCGCACGCCGTCGTCGCCGAAGTCGGCGTGCGACCGCGCTCGGTAGCCGTCCTCGGCCCCGGCTCCATCCCCAAGACGTCGTCCGGCAAGCTGCGGCGGTCGAGTTCGATCGGACTGTTGTGAACGTCGAGTCGACTGTCGCTACTGGTCGACCGTGAAGATCACCGCTCGACCGTTCTGTGCCGCCGTGCGGTAGAAGTCCTTCAGGTCGGGAAGGAATGCCACGGTGTATGCGATGTCGTCCGCGTCGCCGGTGCCCTCGTAATCGTCGAAGGTGAGCGCGGCGAAGCGATCGCGCAGCCACAGTCCGTCGAGCGGTTCGAGGGCCGCGGCGACCTCGGGGACCTGCTCCGCGGTGACATAGCAGATGAGGTAGTCGTCTTCCTCGTGCAGCGGCTCCCCGCCCAGGATGACGTGCGACAAGGGGAAGTCGCCATTGTCGTAGGCCAGGTCGCCGTCCGTGAGGCAGCGGTGCATCGCGTCCCAGGACTTGTCGAGTTCGCAGAGATGATCCTCTTCCCAGCGCTCCTCGATCTCTCCGACGAGCCGGCTTCGCTCGTCGTCGTCCTGGCAGGCGAGCAGACGTTCGGAGTCGTTGGCATCCAAGGCGAAGAGCACCGCGCGAGCCGTCATTCGAGTCCTTCCCAGCAGATGTCGTTCGGGTGATCCAATCACACGGTCGACGGCCGGCGCGCGGAGCCTCTGTCCTGGTTCCTCCGCTACCTCGAGCACCCGGAGGCCTGCCAGGAACCGGCCGACGGACGTCCTGTCGGCCTGCTCCACAGTGGTGCACTCGTACCCTGAATCAGGCTGCGGTGAGCAGCGGTTCGACGATTCGATCGGCGATCGACTGTCGGGTTTCGGTCGGAATCTGGGCTTCGTACGCACGTCGGGCTGCGACGGCCAGTCGGTCGGCGGTCTCGTTCAGCAGATGGCCGTTGTGCCCGCGCACCCAGGCGAACCGCACTTCTCGACCGATCAACGAGTGCCGGATTCGGTCCGCCACCGCGGTGGCCTCCCCGTTGCGGGGCAGCGGCCGATCGGGATTCGTGACTCCAAGGTACTGCAGGGCGGCCTGGCTGTCGGTGAGGATGTGCAGTCGACGGTCGATGAACCGGTCGATCGCGAGTTCGATGGCGAGCAGTTCGCCGGCCACCACGGTCTTGACGTGCGGGACCATCTTCTGGTGGCGGTTACCTTCCTCGCTCACGCAGGCCACGCCGACTCCCCGGCGGCGTGACTTGGACGCGTCGGTGGCGACGGTCAGTTCCGGCAGTGCGGCGACCCGTTCGCGCTCGCGCTCCTCCTGCGCGGCCTGACGGTCGCGGTCGTCCGCATCCAGGACGTCGAGGGCCACGAGCGTGAGGTCCATGATCGCGCCGCGAGCGACTCCGGCGATCGTCACCGAGGGGAACGCATCCACCACAGCGCTGATCTCCTTGCGGAGTGTGTTGTCGGTGACGTGGAGCAGGATGGCTTCTGAAATGGCAACTGAGATCTCCAGGAGCAGCGCGAAGGCATCGAGGCCCGCGCCGAAGTAGCACTCGTCGGTGGAATCTTCGCGGACGAACAAGTGGGAATTGGATACATCATCGGTTCGCCATGCCGCGACCGAACGCGTGAGTTCGCCTGCGCCGCCCTGGTTTCGACGGATGTGGATCACTGCGAGCAACGGTCTCTCCATTCAATTCGTGTCGATGATCGAGACGTTGGACACGATGCCCGAGATGTGTGACAAATTGCCGTGGAGAATCCGATAACCCCGGTTATCAATGCCTGGATGGATTCGATGTCGAGAGTGTTCGCTCGATCGGCTAGATTCCTCGGGCAGCCATCGATCGATAGCGAAGATTCGTGGAGGGGGGTGAAGCGAGTGCAGCGTGCTGGTTCGTCGTCGACGCTGCTCCTCACCAAGCGGGATATCGCCACCCTCGCGAAGGTGCAGCGTCCGGTCGTCACGATGTGGATGCGGCGATACCGAGGCAGCGACCGGCCGTTCCCCCGCCCGGCAGCCGTCGACGGTCGGCTCGAGAAGTTCGACGCGAACGAGATCATCGAATGGGTGCAGTCGCGCGGGCTGGGTAATAGTGCCTCGTTTGCGCGCGACACCGCGATGCACGCGCTGTTCGAGCATGCCTCCGGAGTTGATCCCGCGGTCCTCACCGACGGCATCACGGCTCTGCTGTGCCTGAAGGCCGTACTCGGAGAGCAATTGAGCGAACTCGATCCGGGGGACCTGCTCGACGAGGTCGACGAGATCGACCCGGACAACGAGTTCCTGTACTCGGAGATCGAAGCGCTGGGCGACGACCTGGTCGCGATTGCGTCGCACGTTGACCGGATGGCCGACGCCGCGTTCGCCCCGGCCTACGCGCTCGAAGCGATCATGGACCGCCGCTTCAGGGGGCAATGGTCGACGCTCGCCGACACCACCCTCAGCGGTGGCGCGCTGACGCTGTGCGCGCGGGTGAGCGTCGCGCTCGCAGAAGACGAGCATCCCCTGTTCGTCGATCCAGCTCCGGAGAGCACGGACCTCGTGATCGCCCTCCGCCGGGCGCTGCCCGAGTACCGCGATCTCGTCGTCATGACGGGAACATCGGATTCGGCGGGCGCGCGACTCGCGAGGCGTCGCCTGACAGCGCATCGCGCGCACCGGGTGCCGCCGCCGGACAGCGGCTTCGGCGCCGGCTTCAGCCTGGCGCAGCCGGCGGTCTTCCTGACGCAGTACCCGTCGCCGTCCACGCTCGACTACACCGACGCGGAAATCCTGTCGGAAATCGACAACATCGCCATGCAGATGGGCCCAGGCCAGCATGCCGTGCTCCTCGGGCCCGCGGGAGCGCTCGTCGACCGCTTGCGCGATCGTGAATGTGAATCGATCCGGTCGGGCCTGTTGCGATCGGGGCACCTCCGCGCTGCGATCCGGCTGCCGGAGGGGCTACTGCCCGCGCGCCCCGGTCTGTCCATGGCGCTGTGGGTTCTCGGCGGCGTCGACCACACCGTGCCGGCGACGGAACGCAGCACCGTGCTGGCCGATCTCGGTGCTCTCGAGTTGACCGACGACGTGATCGATGGGGTGCTGGCCGATGTCACCGCGGCGATGGGGTCGTCGCGGACGGTGCGCGCGCATGCCTTCCGCTTCGGTCACGCGCGCCTGACGTCGGAACTGCTTGCGGAATCGGCGGCGCTGACGGCTCGGCCTCGTGTCCACCGGCCGCGATCGGACGCCTCGGAAGTCGCCGCCCGGGTACTGGAGTTGGTCGGCGACGTCGACATTGCTGCGGCCGGCATTGAAGCCGGTGTGGACCTGCGCGTCGAATACCAGTCGCCTGCAGTCAAATACACGCGCACTGCCGGTGAACTGGCGGATGCGAAGGAACTGCGTGTGGTGTCGGGGAACCGGCTCGATGCGGCCGACATCGAACCGGGTGGCACCGTCCCCGTCATCGGTGTCGAGGAACTCTCGGGGCGCTGCGCGGTCGGTAGCAGGGGGATCGACCGCCTGACGTTCAGCACGAAGTACCCCAGTGGCCGGTACACCGAGCCCGGCGACATCGTTTTCTGCACGGGGTCGTCCTTCGGTGCCCTCGTCGATCACGAGGGCACCTCGGTGGCGCAGTGGCCTGCGCGGGTCCTGCGGATCACCGACCCCATCGGATCGGGTATCGTGCCCGAACTTGTTGCACGGCAGATTCGTTCGCGTGGCGCCGCTGCAAAACCGCCGGGCGCGATCCGCAGTGGCGCGGCATGGCGGCAGTGGGAGATCCCGCGAGTGCCGCCAGACCAGGTCGCCGCGGTCACCGCGGCACTGAAGGACCTACGCGCGAGGCACACGGCCGCTCGCAGGCTGCTCGACACCATCGAAGGCTTGACCACCACCCTGGTGGACGGTGTGGCGCACGGCGCCCTCACCGTTGCAACGGAACCCGAGACCGTCACAGAGAAAGGCTGACGATGCCACCGAGGAAGAGGGCTGCGGTCTCCGCCGCGCCGTCGACGATGAAGGAACTCAAGGACACTCTGTGGAAGGCCGCTGACAAGCTGCGTGGTTCCATGGATGCCTCCCAGTACAAGGACGTGATCCTGGGACTGGTGTTCCTCAAGTACGTCTCCGACGCGTTCGACGAGCGTCGTGAACAGATCCGCGAGGAACTGATTGCCGACGGCTTGAACGAGGACCAGATCGCGACGCTGATCGACGACGAGGACGAATACCTCGGCAACAGTGTGTTCTGGGTGCCGGAGACCGCGCGGTGGACCTTCCTGGCGGAGAACGCGAAGGGCATCCAGGAGACTCTGGAGGTCGAGGGGCAGACGATCGGTCAGTTGATCGATGCCGCGATGCGCGAGTTGATGAAGACCAATTCGACTCTCTCGGGCACGCTTCCGACGATCTTCAACCGTGACAGCGTCGATCAGCGCCGGCTCGGTGAGCTGATCGACCTGTTCAACGACACGCGCTTCACTGGCCACGGCGCGACGAAGGCGCGCGACCTGCTGGGCGAGGTGTACGAGTACTTCCTCGAGAAGTTCGCCCGTGCCGAGGGCAAGCGGGGTGGCGAGTTCTACACACCGGCGGGTGTGGTGCGGGTGCTAGTGGAGATGCTCGAGCCGTACAGCGGCCGCGTCTACGACCCGGCCTGTGGTTCGGGCGGCATGTTCGTGCAGACGGAGAAGTTCATCGAGCGTCACGGCGGCAACCCGACCGAGGTCGCGGTGTACGGGCAGGAGCTCAACGAGCGCACGTGGCGGATGGCGAAGATGAACCTCGCGATCCACGGCATCACCGGCAATCTGGGGGACCGGTGGGAGGACACGTTCGCGCAGGACAAACATCCGGATCTGTTGGCGGACTACGTGCTTGCCAATCCGCCCTTCAACATCAAGGACTGGACCCGCAAGGAGGACGACAAGCGCTGGAAGTTCGGCGTTCCGCCAGCCGGCAACGCGAACTACGCCTGGATTCAGCACATCGTCTCGAAGCTGTCCGAGCGGGGCAGCGCCGGTGTCGTCATGGCGAACGGGTCCATGTCGTCGAATTCCGGCGGCGAGGGCGACATCCGCGCGCGTCTGGTCGAGGCGGATTTGGTGTTGTGCATGATCGCGCTGCCGACACAGCTGTTCCGCAGCACGGGAATTCCGGTCTGCGTGTGGTTCTTCGCGAAGGACAAGGCGAAGGGCCTCAAGGGGTCCATCGATCGTCAGGGCCAGGTGTTGTTCATCGATGCGCGGAACATGGGCTACATGGTCGATCGCGCCGAGCGGGCGTTGAGTGACGACGACATCGCCAAGATCGCGGGCACGTTCCATGCCTGGCGTGGAACGGAATCTGCGAACGGCATTGAGTACGCCGACGAGCCGGGATTCTGCTACTCGGCGACGCTCGCGGAGATCAAGGAAGCGGACTACGCGCTCACGCCCGGTCGCTACGTCGGCGCCGCGCCCATCGAGGACGACGGTGAACCGATTGCGGAGAAGTTGGAGCGGTTGACGAAGGAGCTGTTCGAGCAGTTCGACGAATCGGCGCGGTTGCAGGCAGTGGTGCGCGAGCAGTTGAGGAGGGTCTTGTGAGAACGCTGGTCCTCGGTGATGCACTCGAACTGCTGGTCGACAACCGGGGGAAGAACCCTCCATTCCAAGATTCTGGAGTGCCTGTGGTGTCGGCAGGCCTGGTTTCTGATGGGATCGTCGATCTTCGGGAAGCACGCAAGGTTTCGCTCGACGTTTTTCGGTCATGGATGGAAAGCCCCATGAAAGAGGGCGACGTCATCCTCACTAGTGAGGCTCCATTGGGTCGGGTCGCTCGACTCCGATCCAACGACGCAGTCGTTCTTGCACAAAGAGTATTCGGATTGAGAGGGAAGCCGGGCGTACTGGACACCGGGTTTCTCTACTACGCCCTTCAGAGCACACAGGTACAGGCGGACCTGGCGGGACGGGCGACCGGTACGACAGTCCTAGGCATTCGGCAGACGGCACTTCTTGCGGTTAAGGTTCCGGCACCCGACTATTCGGATCAGTGTGCCATCGCCGAGGTCCTCGGCGCCCTCGACGACAAGATCGCCGCGAACCACAAGTTGGTGCAGACAAGCGACTCGCTTGCAGATGCATGCTTTGCTCAACTCTCGCAGTCTTGCTCCGGATCTCCCAGTCCTGGACAAGTTGACGGTGCACCTGAGACGACGATCGGAGAATTGGCGGCGCAAGGCGCCTTGACCTTCAGTGACGGATACAGGACGAAACGGGCAGAACTGGCGGAGAGCGGCTTTCGGATCATTCGTGTTGCGGACGTCATTGGTGGGCAAGTCGCCGCCGAAGGCTCTGACTTCGTGTCCGTGGACCGAAGGTCAGCTATCGGGGTGAAGACAGGGCAGCGTGGCGATATCCTCCTGACAACCAAGGGTACGGTCGGCCGTATTGCTGTACTCGAGGATGCTGGGGAGGAAGTCGTCTATAGTCCTCAGATTTGCTTCTTTCGCGTACATCAGAATGATGCGATTGAGTGGGTGTACCTTCGGCGATGGTTGGCTTCTGATCAGTTCAAAAGGCAAGCTCTGTACCTCAAATCGAACACTGACATGGCGGACTACATCAACCTAGCCGACATGCGATCGCTGAAGTTGGCGTTGCCTGACCTTTCGAGGCAACGTGAGCTTGCTCAGGTGCTGGAACCGTTGGAGTCACTGTCGGCATCGACCCGCAATGAATCCCGCACTCTCGCCGCCACCCGCGACGCCCTGCTCCCGCGTCTGATGTCCGGCGAACTCCGCGTCCGCGACGCGGAGCGTCAGGTCGAGGAGGTGTTGTGATCGACGAAAGTCGATCGGACACAAACCAGGCCGAGGTTGTCGAATCGCCGGCCGAGCGAGCGATTGCAGACCTCGACCAGGATGCGTGGGCGCAGCTGCGATCGATCATCGCGCGGGTCAATACGCTTTGGCCCGTCAACGGATCGAGCTTCCGCGCCCCGTGGGACCGGGAATCAGGTGCCACCGATCCGCTCGTGGAGGAAGTCGTCGGCTTCCTCTACGACCAGGGCCTGTTCGTTCCTGGTTTCGACTGGGCGGGTTGGGATCGGGGGCGAGACCTGCTGAACCTGTGCGGCATTCGGAAACTCGCCCCACAACTCGGCCCCACCGAGGTGCTCGGCATGATCGGCAGCGTCGTCGGCGGTGACCGAACAGCCACGACAGCGCTCGCGAACTCCCTCGAAAACCGTTTCCTGCCGCCGCTTCTGGAGCGGCTACTCGACTTCGAGCTGAAGGAAGGCCAGTGAAGTGTCCGACGTACTCGGTGACCGCACCGCACGAGTGATTGCCGGCCGTGACGTCTGGGATGAGCTGACCCCGTTGCTCGCGCCGTATTCCACGTCGATCACCGCTGCCGTCTCCTACGTCGGCAGCGGTGCATCGGACATCGTGAAAATCCGGCGCGGATCGTCGATCATCGTCGACGCTGACCGCCGGACGGTCCGCGCGGGATCGACGGATCCGAAGGTCCTGCTTTTCTGGATCAACTCCGGTGTCAAGGTGTACTCCCTGAAGAACCTGCACGCCAAGCTGATCCTGGCCGAAGCCGTCGACGTGAAACACGACGCGTTCGCCGTCATCGGTTCGGCGAACTTGTCGCAGTCGTCGGCCACACGCCTGTTCGAGTCCGTGGTCCTCGCCGACGGAGAGTGCTTCGACGAAGTGCGCGACGCACTGATCGAATGGAAAAGCAGGGCAACGCTACTCGAGGCAGCTGACCTCGAGGACCTCGCCGACGAGTTCGGTGCCGATCGCACCATGCCCGAGGGCGACGCCGAGGGTGACGGCGATGAAGACAGCGACGACGATGACGGCGAGCGATGGTTGCGCCCCACCGTCCTGCATCTCGCGGTCGTCGACTCGGAGAGCGAACCCACCGAGGAAGCCGAGGCCATGGCCGAGGAGCTCTCCGGCGAGTACGGGCTGGATGAGAATCCGGACTACCGCATCGACATGTTCTGGTGGGACGACGCCGAAGGGATTCGGTACGGCGACGGCGAGCAAGTCATCCTCGTCGAGGGCACCAAGTCCGGGCGTCCTCGCCGCAACGGCGCGGTCGGCGAGCCCGGCAAACTCGTGCACACCTAGCTGGATTCGTTTGCCTCACCGCCGCGCCGGTACTACTACCTCCTGGTGCAGAACTCGGACTACGAGGTGAGGGTGCCCGACGTCGAAGCGGCGTTCGGCAAGCTGGGGGAGAAGCCGGACTTCAGAGACGGGAAGTACGTCCGCAAGGCCTTCGTCGGATCGCTCCTCGATCTCTGGCCCGACGTCGAGTACCACCAAGACTGAACAGAATAGGGGGGGAACCAAAATGACCGATCCGGAGATCCGTGTCCCAGAGGACGCTCTGGCCGAGCTCGATCGGAACGAGGTGGCCGAGCTGCGGGAGCTCACCGGCCGAATCAACTCGCACGATGGTCCGTTCGGATACGCCAAGCGTCCAGAGTCGACCGACGGCCGTGTTGTGGCTCTCGGCTACACCATCGAGGATCCGTTGGTCACCGAGGCAGTGCGATGGCTACACGAACACGGACTCCTGGTTCCTTCGTTCGCGAGTTTTTCCGAAGGTTCGATCGAGAAGCTGCGTGAGCGGGATGTGGACGTCCCCGCTGTGGTCGCACGTCTCGATGCCGGCGAGGTTCTCGGTCTGATGACCAAACTTGTTCTCGCCGATCGAATCTGCGAAGGCGCACTGGTCGGGGTATTCGACAACGGAACCATGCCGGCACTGTTCGACCGTCTGCTTGAGCTCGCATCCGCGTCGTAGGCGACAGGCCATCTACCTGTCAGTGGCGTCTGTCACAATCGCATCCAGTCGGCTCCCAACGCCGACCCAATCTGGCACACCAGGAAGACCATGAACATCATCCGTCCCTATCTCCGCGTCGTAGCCGGCTTCTTCGCCGGCATGTTCACGTGGTTGGCGATCGTCAGCCTCATCCAACTCGACATCGGTTTGCTCGTGTTCGTCCTGCTCTTCGCCGCCGGCCTGTGGTACCTCGCCGTCGGCCGGCTGATCCGTGATCACTTCGCCCGCATCAAGGCCGACAAGGACGCCCTCGCGGCCAGGGCGCAGGCCGGCCACGAGGCCTTCTTGGCGGGCGACACGGATGCGGCCTTCGCGGCCCCGCCGGAGCCCCCGGCGAGGAAGCCGATCCGCAAGGGCGTCGTCGCCGCGTCCCTCGTCGCGGCGGCACTGCTCCTGATCGGCATCATCGGCGACATCAGCAACGGGTTGGACAGCACATCGTCCGGGACGACGTCCAGCACCGCGGCGACAGCGGTGCCGACAGCCCCCGGTGTGTGGCCGCCCGTCCCCGCCGAACCTGGCCCGAACACTCAGCAGCCCGCGCTTCCTCCGGTGGCAGCCGGGTCGGCAGCGCCCGCGCAGGCCCTCATGCCGAACGTTATGTGTATGAATCTGCAAACGGCGCAGGACACCATCCAGGAAGCCGGCGTCTTCTACTCCCGCAGTCAAGACGCAACCGGTAAGGGTCGCATGCAGGTGTCCGATCGCAACTGGGTCGTCGTCGGGCAGAGTCCCGCGCCGGGAACATCGATCGGTGACGGCGACGCGATGCTGTCGGTCGTCAAGCACGGAGAACCGGGCGACTGCTCGTAACACATGGTCGCGTGCATCCACAGCAGGAGACAATCTGAATTGACCACGCCCACAGACAAGCTCGACGGCCTGCTCCGGCAGGCACGGACGGCAGCAAAGACGCTGGCCGACGAACTCGAATACGCGCTCGAACTCGTGCGGGAGGACGAGTCTCTCGAGGTCGATTTGCAGCAGCTCGTCCTGGACTGGAACCGTGCCCGTACGGAACTGGCGATGGCAGTGTTCGGTGAATCCAGGCTCCCGCCTGGTGGGTTGAGTGCCTGTGAGACCGCAATCGGACAACGTCGAAGAGTCGCCGATCTCGAGGTGGAGATCGCGCGAGCGCGGTCCGAACTCCGCTACCTCGAGCAGTCGCCGGGAGGCCTGGCTGCCCAGCTCGCCGATCTACTCGGCGGCAAACGCGATCTTGTGACGGCCCTCGTAGCGGAACTCGCCGCCATCGCGCCGAAACCGATGCCGACGGCATTGCCCGCCCCAGCGGCACCGCCGATCGCGGCGAAGCCGTCCGAGTCCAGCGCGGTTGCCGCTCCGAAGGCAATGCCTGTGGCCCCGCCTGGGGGGTGCGGTGTGTGCCAATCCACGAAGGGCCGGCTCGAACAGTTCGAAGATCGATGGTGCTGTACCGAGTGCCTTTGTCTCGAGAAGGAAGTCGCCTCCGCGAATAGATCCCTCATCGCCCTCAACGCTCGTCCGCTCGAACATTCGGTTTTGTCCGCGAGCGAGGTGCCCGGGATCGCAAAGATTCGCGCCGAGGGGCGAGAGGCGATGCATGCGCTCGCCGCGCGTCGTCGGCCGACAGGAACTGTGGCGTCGCAGTCGCAGCCCCGGACTTCAGGGAAGCCACCGCGCAAGGCGACGCCGACGAAGCGCGCAGCGGCGAACCCCACAGTGGACGACCTCCGGCAACGGTGGAACTCGGACTCCTGAGCAACGTACAACGACGATTCCGATTTCCCGGGTTCTTGTCGGTGGTGGAACCTATGCTCGAAACTATGTTCGATATGGGGGTGGTGAGTGTGGCCGCGGATGCGGATGTGTCCGCGGCGCTCGTCGTGCGCCATGCCCGGATCGCGCGCGAGCAGTTCCTCGAAATCGACATGGTGACCGACCTGTACGTCACGCGCTGCGAGGAGGATGCTCGCGTCGGTCGAAACGAGGCTCATCAAGGAGAGTTCGCACATGTCGAGGTCGCCGGGATCCTCGGTCTCACCGAGGCTGCGGCCCAGCGAATGATTGGCCTCGGCTGCGATCTCCGCTGGCGTCTGCATCAGGTGCGGGACGCGTTCGCGTCAGGCCGGGTCGACCTTGCGAAGGCTCACGCCCTGTCCGCGGCCCTGGCGAACGTGTCCGATGGCGTACTCGCCGAAATCGAACGACGACTGCTCGACGGGGCGGATCGCACCAGCACGACGAGACTCAAGGATCGTGCTCGACGACTCATCGCCCGACTGGACCCGGAGGGTGCCCGCGAACGCCGTCGCCGTGCCGGCGCGGATCGTGACGTGCGGGTCATCGCCCGGGAAGACGCGATGGCCGAGGTCGACGGATTGTTGCCTGCGGAAGGCGGCCAGATCCTCGCTGGCCGACTGCGCGCGATGAGCTTCGACGTGTGCGGCCGCGATCCCCGCACCCACGCGCAACGACGGGCGGACGCGTTGGTCGCCCTCGCCTCCGGTCGCACACACCTCGAGTGCCGCTGCGGGCGCGAAGACTGCACCGCGCGAACAGATCTCACCGGTGAACCACGGGGTGTCCAGGTTCAGCTGCTCGTGGGGGTCAACGTGTCGACGCTTCTCGGCCTCGACGACGCGCCCGGCTACCTGTCCGGCCACGGCCCCATCGACGCCGCCCTCGCCCGTGAGCTCGCCGCCGACACCACGTGGAAGCGGGTGCTGACGCTGTCCGACGCTGATCGGGCCAGGCTCGACACCGGCGCCGCCGCGGGCACGATCCTCGGGATCGGCCGGGCTCTCCCCACTCCAGAAACGTGCCCGGAGGATGTCACGGCGCGGACTCGGAAACGACTGTGGGAACAAACATATCGGCCGGCGGCCCAGCTTGCAGAGACAGTGCGAATCCGGGACGGCGCGTGCCGATTCCCGAACTGCACAGTCCCGGCCGCGTCATGCGACCTCGACCACACGATTCCGTTCGACCACGACGATCCGGCGTGTGGTGGGCTCACCGTGCCCGACAACCTGGCCTGCCTGTGCCGCAAACATCACCGGCTCAAGACGCTCGGTTACTGGACCGTCCACCAGATCGGGCAGGGGCGGCTGGAATGGTCCGATCCGTCGGCCCGAACCACCATCACCGATCCGCAGGGACCGTTCGCCGATGCGGTGCCCAATGACGACCTGCGAGCCGGCATCGACGACGAACTCCTCGCCCGGCTCACCGATGCCGGCACGCTCGCACGGCTCAACTACTCGCCCGCCGAACTCGACCTCGACTACCTCCTCGAGAGTCGAATCCCGCCGCGCCAACGTAGACGCCGCGGATATTCGCCCCGGCACCTCAGTCGCGATAACGTGACCGACACGGTGCCGACGATCGGCACCGCGAACGACGCCCCACCTTTCTGACGACTTCGGTGCTAGGCAAGGATGTCTCTCGGCTGATCACACCTCAGGTTGATCGGAAGAGGGGAAGGTCCACACGTTGTCGAAGCCGCCTGGTGTCCTGTGTCTCGAGGGGGATTGGGGTGACTCGCTGGAGGAGCGGATGAGCATCGAACCAGCGCTCCGATTGCTCGAACGCAGCGACATGATCTCGCTCGTTCACAGAGACGTCGCCACAAGTCGCGAGTTGGAGTATCTCCTCGACAAGTGGCTGCGTATGCGCAGCAAGCGATACAACCTGCTGTGTCTCGCCTTCCACGGTTCCGCGCAGACACTGCATCTGGGCGCCGACGACATTACCTTGGACGACATCGCCGAAATATTAGAAGGCCGGTGCCAGAACAAGACGGTCTATCTGAGCTCGTGCAGTACGCTCGCCGCCGACGACGACGTCCTGCGTGACTTCTGCCGTCGGACGAAAGCACGGGCGATCGTGGGCTACACGAAGAACGTCGACTGGATCGAATCCGTCGCGTTCGAGCTGATCCTGATCTCGGAACTCGTGCGCCGAACCAATATGAAGCCCGCCTACGATGCGATCGTGAAGAAGCATCGCGGCATGGCCTCTCGGCTCGGTTTCCGCATGGCCCATGCAGATTGGGTGTCGGCGCGGCGAATCGATCCCGTCGAGGAACTACTCAGCGTGTAAGCCCGGCCCCTGTTACAGAGTGCCGCAACCGCAGGTGCATCCGCTCATGTGCCGGTTGCCCGTGTGCTTCCAATCGAGCGGGACGTCGGGGATCCGGTCGCCGAAGGTCAGCGGCGCAGACAGTCCGCGGTCGACGACGGACTGCCAGGCGTCGCGGTACTTCGCGACGAACTGTTCCGAGGTGAGAGAACGACGCCGAGATCGGCGAATTCCTGGACGGTCATCCCTGCGCCAGAAGGGCTGGTGTACGTCCAGACGATCGCCGCTCGCTGCCACTGCTTCGCAACGGCAAGCGTGGCGATCGCATCCTGCGGGTACGGGATGCGATCGGTCGGCGGGGAAATCAGCGTGGGGCCTCGATTCGGTCGAGCGGTCGAGATCGTGCAGGCGATAGTCGGCGTCAGCGCGGACCCCACTTGCTCTCCGGATAGTCGCGAGCCGCCAGTTCCGAGAACACTTCGACAAGTTCGTCGTTGTCGGCGTCGTCGAAGAAGCCACTGAAGATGAGCTGCGCGACGGTGCTCATGAGGTCGATCGGCAGCGCAATGCCACACGCGGTCGCCACGTGCAGGCCGGCGAGGATCGCCTCGTACGGTTCGCCGCAGGAGGCAGCGTTCCGGACCAGGCGTACCAGCTGGACCGGTGCCGAATCCACTGCCTTGCACAGGTCGTTCGCCGTCGGAATCACCAGGTTCCTCGGATAGTCGTCCGGTAGCTCGTTGAACACCACCCCGTCGCCGCTGAGCGGATATGCAGTGACCACACGTGGCTCCTCATCGAGTGGGCGTCGCCACAACACACAGACCCAGACATCGTCGAACTCGCGTTCATCGAACACCGTCCGGCCGACGACTGTCCGCGACATGGGTTCGACCGTCGTACACTCGATCCGCTCCATTACTGTTTCCGTTGACCAGGTGGCCGGAAACTCCGTCTTCCCGGGAAGTCCGACACCCGATCCATGCCCGCCGGCTGGCGGCCGGTAGAGGGTTGCAACGAACTCCTCCGCGAGTTCCCGCGATGACGGCGTCGGTATGGGCTCGGGGTTTTCCTCGGTCCAGTCCTTGACTCCGTTGTCCCGCAGCCACTTCTGGGGGCCGAGTGTGCCGATCTCGTCCGCGAACAGACTGATCACCGGCAGCGGGTGTGCATACGCCGGCGCGCCCAGCACATCGCAGAGGGTGCGAATGCGCTCGTGCGGCACCACGATGCGGTACACCGGTTCAGACAGCACCGGGACGGTGTCGGACGCGTAGGCCGCGAACTCGAACCCGTCCCTACCAGAGCCGATGAAGAGCTTCCGACCATTCGGGTCCGGGCCGATCCCGAGGAAGGCGGCGTCCGTTTCGACGGGGGAGTGCACACCGAGGGTTTCGTGTCGCGTTGTCATCGATTGGCTACCAGAGGTTCGATCCGCCTGCCAGAGAATCAGATCGAGGAACAGTTCGCGCGCCAGGCGTCGATCGTCCTCATCCAGATCCAGTGCTCGCACCTGCGCGAGGACCGGGCTCGCCGCGTCGTCGACTCCCGGCCGTCGGAACAGTGCGTCGTGGGCGGCGCACCACCCCGCGACGGTGCCCCCGGCGCTGTCGATCACGGATTGGATGGCCGCTACCCGATCGGCATCTCGAAAGTTGTTCCGGCCCAGAGGTTCGATGCAGACGGAGTCTCCAGGAATCAGTCGCCATCCCGTGTAGGGTCCGATGCTCTCGGACACTCGACGATCGGTCGCGGTGAACGGGCCCGGCGAATCGGTCCGCCCCCCGGGCTTGACGAAGTAGTCCCAGAGATCGTGCGCACTCGCCGGCGGATTCTGCAGCAGGCCGCTGAGATCGTCGAGCCTGTCGAGAAGTTCGTCCAGTACGTCACGAGCCGGGACCACGGTGTAGCGGCGCGGATCTTCTCCGCGGTGCCAGGTGCTGTCGAGGCCGGTGACGTGGTAGATCACGTCCGGGTCGGGCGAGGCCACCAGCGCATCGTCATTGATCTTTGTGATCTCGATGCGATCGGACGCCGGCTGCGCGAGATGCAGCCAGAGCGCGCAGGCGTCGGAGTAGCGGAATACCGACGCCGCAGATTCCACAGCCGCAGCATGCGATAGGGGCATCGAACTGGGCCGAACCGCCCCGTTGGTACCCCAGTACGCAGGATTGTGCGTGTGGACGATTCTGCGCCGTGGACCCACGGCGTACTCGAGCGTGGCGATGCGTTCGGCGGCCGAACCGGGCATACGTGTTCCTCCCCTGATCTGTTTGTGTGAGATATGTCGGTGCGGGCGCGGGCACCCCCCAGCGCTCGCGCCCGCTCGATCGGGCTTCCTATCCGAGGGCGACGCGAGAGCCGCCCGAGAACATCGAGTCGTGCAGCTTCATCTCGGCGGGCACGGCGTCAGCCGGCATGTCGTAGACGACCTTCATCGTCACCTGGTTGCCGGGGTTGATCTGATCCCAGACCGACACATCCGAGTCGAGGGCGATCCCGGCCGACGTGTCCGAGGTGAACTTACGGCCCTGCGCGTCGTACATCTCTTGGTCGCTCGGGCTGAGACTCTTCGGCTTGTCGGAGGTGTTCGCCACCGTCATCGTCACGATCACGAACTGCCCCTGGGCCTTCTTGGTGAGGAACGGATTGTCACCGACGGTGCTGAGTCCCGATTCGACATCGGTGACGACGAACTCGAACTTGCCGTCGCGGACCGGGGTGTTCAGCCCGGGCAAGGCCTTCTTCGGTGCGGGTGCCGGGGCTGCGGCAGGAGCGGCGGGAGCGACTGCACCCGGTGCGGCGGGAGCGGCCGCGTCCACCGCGGCGACACCGGCAGGCGGCGTCGCGTCAGCCGACTTCTTGTCGTCCTCGCCGCCGCCGGCGACCGCGCTGATCACCACGATCGCCGCGATGGCGCCGACCACCCACGGCCACTTCTTCGACTTCTTCTTCGGCGACTGGGCCGGCGGCACCGGCTGAGCGGACATGGGCTGCTGGGGGATTGTCATGGTTGGACCTTTCGGGTTGAAACGGATTGGAGGAGTGGCGTGTCAGTCGCCGAGAGTGAGTGCGAGACCGTCCTCGGCCTCCGCCTCGGTGTACGACAGACCACCGCGATGCGAGATCTCGACCTCGTAGAACTTGATGCCCCGGGGCACGTCGGTGACGGTGAAGTCGAAGATGCAGTACCCGGACCTGCCGCTGCTGCCGGTCAGATGGCCCTTCGCCAGCAGCGTCCCGGATTCGTCCGAAACTTTCACCGCCGCAGCGGGAGACAGGTCGCTGTATCCGCCGGCCCCGGCACACGCGAAGCCGGTCGGCAGACCACTCGACGTGGTCTTGCCGGTGAGCGTGATCATTCCGGTGATGTCGAACGTCTCCGGTGTGCTCGCGGCCCGGACGGCCGTCACGGCCCCGATCGTGAGGCCGGCGACGGCGACTGTGGCCGAGATTCCTACGCCCAGTCCCAGCCAGAAGAGGCGCCGGGGCGACGGCTGCTGCCTCGGTGGAGCAGGCAGAACAGGCGGAATGTGGGGCTCGGTCGGAACAGTCACAGACAGACTCCCTGGTTCGGTCGAGGTGGTGATCACATCCTGTGGACCACGGCGATGCAAAGACAAGCAGACTCTTGATAACCGGAGTTATCGGAGATGCTCCTGTGAAGAATCTGGCCGCCTGGGCTCGGCCGGTACTGTTTGCCCTGTTGCGTTGTTGTGAGGGAGGACATGGCAGTGATCGAGAGCCGAACGCCGTCCGAGAACGACTGGGAGCAGATGGCTCTCGACGTCCTTGGGGAACTGGGTTGGCGGCCCACGTCCGGAACGGAGATCGCGCCCGGCAGTGGCGAGCGTGCGTCGTTCGACGAGCTACTGATCGTTCCGCGTCTACGACAGGCCATCGCCCGGCTCAACCCGAACCTTCCCGAGCACGCGCTGGAGCAGGCCGTCGCCGCGATCGAAACGGCGGGATCGACCGACGCGATCGCGGAGAACGAGGCGATCCACGAGTTCCTCACCGAGGGGCTGCGCAAGATCTCTTACGTCGACGAGTCGGGTGAAGAGGTCACTCCCACGATCCGACTCCTGTCGACGGATCCCGACGAGAACGACTGGCTCGCCGTCAACCAGGTGACCATCGTCAAGGGCGACCACCGGCGGCGATTCGACATCGTCCTGTACATGAACGGAATGCCGGTCAGCATCATCGAACTCAAGAAGGCCGGCGCCGAGAACGCCGGGTTGGTGCAGGCGCACGCACAGCTCAGGACGTATCTGAAGGAGTTCCCGCTCGCGTTCCGATTCGCCGTCCTCAACCTGATCTCGGACGGAATCACCGCGCGCTACGGGACGCCGTTCACGCCGCTCAATCATTACTCGCCGTGGAACGTCGACGACTACGGCAAGCCTGTCACGCTCGAGACCCTCGACGGTGCGACGCCCCTCGACACCGCGCTGCACGGACTGTTCAACCAGGAACGCTTCCTCCAATTGCTCCGCAACTTCACCGCGTTCGACCACGACGAGAACGGGCTGCTGAAGCGAATCGCCAAGCCGCACCAGTACTTCGCTGTCACCAAGGCCATTGGTGAGACCGTTAAGGCAGTCGGCACCAGCGGCAAGGCCGGCGTGGTTTGGCACACCCAGGGCTCGGGCAAGTCGATGGAGATGGAGCTGTACGCGAACCAGGTGATTCGCCATCCGCAGCTCGCCAACCCGACGATCGTGGTCATCACCGACCGCAACGAACTCGACGGTCAGCTCTACGAGACGTTCCTGAGGTCCCGGCTGCTCCCGGAACGGCCGAAGCAGATCCGCAAGCGGGAGGAACTGCGACAGGAGCTGTCCGGACGCACGACCGGGGGCATCTACTTCACGACGCTGCAGAAGTTCGGGCGCACCAAGGACGAAAAGCAGTCCGGTGCGAGCCATCCCCTGTTGACGGAGCGACGGAACGTCATAGTCATGGTGGACGAGGCGCATCGCAGCCACTACGACAACCTCGACGGGTACGCGCGGCACCTGCGCGATGCGCTCCCGCACGCCACCCTGATCGCCTTCACCGGCACCCCGATCTCGGAAGCCGACCGCGACACCCGGGACGTCTTCGGCCCGGATATCGACGTCTACGACCTGACCCGAGCCGTCGAGGACGGCGCCACGGTTCCGATCTATTTCGAGAGCCGGCTCGTGAAAGTGTCCTTCGCCGAGGATGTCTCAGAGGGGGATATCGACGCGTCGGCGGACGAGGCGACGCTCGGACTCGACGACACCGAACGGGACCGGATCGAGAAGAGTGTCGCGGTCATCAACGCGGTCTACGGAGCACCGACGCGGTTGAAGAAGCTCGCGGCCGACCTGGTCGAGCACTGGGAGGTCCGGCGCGCGGCGATGACGCCGTTCGTGAGTTCGGAGGACAACCCGGTAGCGGCGGGCAAGGCGATGATCGTCGGCGCGACCCGAGAGATCTGTGCCAACCTGTACCGGGAGATCGTCGCTCTGCGTCCCGACTGGCACACCGACGACCTGTCGACCGGCCGGATCAAGGTGGTCTACTCCGGCAATCCCAGCGACGTTGCTCCCATCAGCGATCATGTGCGCCGCGACTCCGAGAACGCCGCGATCAAGAAGCGGCTCAAGGACATCGACGACGAGCTCGAACTGGTCATCGTCAAGGACATGATGCTCACGGGCTTCGACGCGCCGCCGTTGCACACCATGTACCTCGACCGGCCGCTCCGGGGCGCACTGCTGATGCAGGCGTTGGCCCGAGTGAACCGGACGTTCCGCGGCAAGCAGGACGGGCTCCTCGTCGCCTACGCGCCGGTCGCCGACAACCTCGCCCAGGCGCTCGCCGAATACACGGAGACCGACCAGCAGCGTAAGCCGATCGGCAAGGACATCGGTGCCGCGGTCGACACGGCCAAGGACCTCATCCGGATCATCGAGAACCTTCTGGACGGCCTCGATTGGCGCGAGCAGTTGTTACGGCCCGGTCCCCGAGCCTTTGCCGACGCAGCCAACGCGACCGTCAACTACCTGCGCGACCCGCGCAACCCGGAGAACCGCGTGGAGGAGGGGCGGGAGACTCTCGCGGCCCGCTACCGCAAGTTCGCATCTCAGCTCTCGCGGGTGTGGGCGATCTGCGGCAGCCAAGAGGCGCTGCGCGAGCAGGTGAAGGAGGCGCAGTTCTTCGAGGAAGTTCGGGTCTACATGGCCAAGTGGGATGCCGAGGAGCGCTACGCGCGCGGCCAGGCGGTCCCGGAGGACGTGCAGAGGGCGCTGCGCCAGCTGATGGCAGCGTCCGTGGAATCCGGTGTGGTCCTCGACATCTACGACGCCGCGGGCATGCCGAAGCCGTCACTGAAGGACATCAACGTCGACTTCATCCGGCGGGCGCAGGAGGCGAAGAATCCGAATCTGGCGATCGAGGCCCTGCGCAAGCTGATCACCGACGAGTCACGGAAGGCAGCGAAGCACAACGTCGTCCGCCAGCGCGCCTTCTCGGAGAGGCTCCAGGCGCTGATGGTCAAGTACACCAACAGTCAGCTCACCTCGGCCGAAGTGATCGCCGCGCTCGTCGAGATGGCGAAAGAGGTTGCCGCCGAGTCCGACCGCGGGAGCCGCTTCACGCCGGCACTCGACGAGAACGAACTGGCCTTCTACGACGCGGTTGCCCAGAACGAGTCGGCGGTCGAGGAGCAGGGCGAGGGCAAGCTCGCCGACATCGCCCGGGATCTCGTGGCTGTGATGCGGCGTGACGCGTCCACCGACTGGACAGTGCGCGAGGACGTCAAGGCGCGGCTCCGATCACAGATCAAGCGGCTGCTCACCCGGCACGGCTACCCGCCGGACCGGCAGCCCGCCGCGATCAAGCTCGTCATCGAGCAGATGGAGGTCATCGCGCCCACGATGGCCGCCGCGTGACCCGACGGAGCCGGCCGCACCTCAGTGCAGCCGGTTCTGCGCCGCCTCGAGTCCGAGCTGGAGGACGAGTTCGACGGCGTCGGCGGCTTCCTCGCAGACGAGGTCGAGTTCCTTGCGTTCGACGGACGAGAACGGCTTGAGGACGTAGTCGGCGGGGTCCTGTCGTCCCGGGGGTCGGCCGATGCCGACGCGGGTGCGCAGGTAGTCCTTGGTCCCGAGCGACTGCGAGATCGAGCGCAGGCCGTTGTGTCCGCCCTCGCCGCCGCCCTGCTTGAGGCGGATGGTGCCGTAGTCGAGGTCGAGTTCGTCGTGGATGACGACGATGTTCTCCGGCTTCACGGAGAAGAAGCGGGCGAGTCCGGACACCGCACCGCCCGAAAGGTTCATGTAGGAGCGCGGTTTCGCCAGGATCACCTGCCGCCCGACGAGCCGGGTCTGCACGATCTCGGCGCCACTGCGCTTGTGTGCGCTGAACTTTCCGCCCACGCGCCCGGCGAGGACGTCGGCCACCATGAATCCGATGTTGTGGCGGGTCTTCTCGTACTGCGGTCCCGGGTTACCCAGGCCGACGACCACTGCGGTGCCGGTCTCGTCACTCACTGCTCGGGCGTCCTTTCGATGCGACGGTGCTCATACGACAGCGGCGCGCCGAACCCCGAACCGGGATCGGCGCGCCGCTGGGCGTTCAGCGCGGAGCTGATCAGGCCTCTTCGGCCGCTGCCTCGGTCTCCTCGCCGGCGGCGGGCTCGGCAGCCTGGGCGGCAACGACGTTCACGAGCAGCAGCTCGGCGTCGTCGGCCAGGGTCGCACCCTTGGGCAGCGCGACCGCGCCGGCCAGGATCTGGGTGCCGACACCGGCGCCGTCGATGGAAACCTCGACGGACTCGGGGATGTGCAGGGCCTCGACCTCGAGCTTGATCGTGGTGACCTCTTCGGTGACCAGCGCGCCCGGAGCGGCGATGCCGGTGACGACGATCGGGACCTCGACTGCAACCTTCTCGCCCTTCTGGACGATCAGGAGGTCGGCGTGCTCGATGTGGCGGCGGATCGGGTGGACGACGACCGACTTGGTCAGCGCCAGCTGCTCCTTGCCGTCGATGTCCAGGTTGATGACGACGTTGGTGCCGTGCGCGCGCAGGATGGCGGCGAACTCGCGAGCCGGGAGGTTCAGGTGCTGCGGGTCGGTGCCGTGGCCGTACAGGACGGCGGGAACCTGGCCGTCGCGGCGGGCACGACGGGCAGCGCCCTTGCCGAACTCGGTGCGCAGGCCAGCTACGAGGCGATTATCGTCAGACATGAAAACGGCTCCTACAACTCACGTGAGATTTCGTTGGCGGTCGTTCGTCGCGGTGAGGGGTGGACGGACACGACCGGCCGGAGCGCACTGCTCTATCGGAGCCGTAGCCGCGTCGATCACGGTGATTCAGCGGTGTTACGCGAATCGCCCTCGCCGAGACAACTCGAAACACATTACCGGATGCCGCCGCAGAAGTGAATCGGCCCGGTCGACGCGAGTGCGGCGACCGGGACGATTCGTCGCGGGTGCGGCGTCAGCCCTTGGTGGCGTTGATGCCGGCGCGGCGGCCGAAGAAGCTGCCGTCACCGAGCGAGGTGCCGGACGCGTAGCCGCCCGCGCAGACGCCGGAGGTGCAGCGGCCGGCGGCGAACAGGCCCGGGATCGGCTCGCCGGAGACGTGCAGCACCTCGGAGTCGACGCTGGTGCGCAGGCCGCCGAGTGTGAAGCCGCCGGTCATGCCGCGCAGATCGATCGCCGCGACGGGGGATCCGATCGGCTTGTTCCATTCCGTCTTCTTGCCGAACAGCGGGTCCTCGCCGTTCTCGGCGTGACGGTTGTAGACGTCGACGGTGGCCTGCAGGGCGCCGGCGGGCAGGCCCATCTCGGCCTCGAGCTCCTCGACGGTCTCGGCGACCCACTTCGGCTGGTGGCGCAGCTGCTCCGTCGCGGTCGTGCGGGACATGCCCTCCTCGTACGCGGCCTCGTCGATGATGAGGAACGACTGGTTCTCGTTCTCGTACAGCGTGGCCTGACCGACGCGGCCCGGGTAGGTGTCCTCGTTGATGTAGCGCTGGCCGCGGCCGTTGACGAGGATGCCCCGGACGAACACCTGCGGATCGCAGAAGAACGCGACCTCGGCAGCGTCCATGTGCGCGAGGTCGGCGCCGAGTGCCTGCGCCATCCGGATCGCGCGGCCGTCGTGCTCCTCGATCGAAGCGGCCGGCCGGCCCACCATCTTCGGCGCGTACGACTCGAGCATCGTGTCGTTGTAGGCGAAGCTGCCGGTCGCGAGCACGACGCCCTTGCGGGCACGGACGGCGACGTCCTTGCCGTACTGCTTGGCCTGGATGCCCACGACGCGGCCGTCGGCGTCGACGATCAGGGCCTGCACGCGCATGTCGTACTCGGCGCGCACACCCAGCTCGGCGGCCTTGTCGGTGAGCGGCTTCATCAGCATGTAGCCGCCGCCGCGCTCGGTGCTGTCGTGCTTGCCGTCCATCTGCGGGACGTGGCCCCGCGGCGCCGGCGGGATGGTGGCGTTGAACGGGGCCGAGTTCTCGCCGCCCGAGTACATCAGGCCGTCGTCGTACGGCGGCTCCCAGCCCGGCTCGCCCCAGAAGCTCATCTTGAACGGCACGCCGCACTCGTCGACCAGCCAGTGGTAGTGGTCGACGCTGCCCTCGCAGTAGGCGTCGATCTTCGATTCGTCGGTGCCCGGACCGAGCGCGGCCTTCATGAAGGCCTTCATGTTGTCGACGGTGTCCTCGAACCCGCACGCCCTCTGCAGCGGGGTGCCACCGCCCATGTAGATGAAGCCGCCGGCCATCGCGGCGGCGCCGCCCCAGCCGCCGGTCCGCTCGAGCACCAGGACGTCGGCGCCCGCCTGGGCTGCTCCGACGGCCGCCGCGGCGCCGGCGACACCGAATCCGGCGACGACGACGTCGGCCTCGTAGGCCCAATCGGTGACCTGCTCTGCCGGGATGGGACGGATCGGTGTGGCGTCAGCCATGTGGTGTCCTCTCGCACGAATAAATGTGTGACACAGATCATTTACACGCGTGCGAGGTTCGGTGGCACACAGATCCCGCCCAGCGGGAGGCTGTTGCCGAACGGGCGGCAGACGAAAGTGGCGCACCTGTCGCGGTGCGCCACTTTCGGACCGATCATCCGTTCGACGGCGCCTCGGTCTCGGTCCCGCTGCCGTCGGTGCCGCCGGTGTCCCCGTTGTCGGTCTCCGACTCGCCACCACCGGTGCCGTCCGACTCGGTGCCGTCCGGGTCCTGCTGGTCGTCGCCCCCGGAGTTGTCCGAGTCGCCGGTGCCTTCGCCGGCGGGAGGTGTCGGATCCTTCACGTCGCCACCGGGTGCCGGTTGATCGCCGCCCGGTGCGGGTGCGGGTGCGGGTGCCGGGGCGGGGGCCGGGGCACCGCCCGCCGCGGCCTGTCCGCCGCTCCGGTTCCCGGTGCCGGCCGCCGGGGGGTTCGCGCCGTCGCCGGTGCCGGCGGCGGGCTGCTGCGCCTCATCGGCGGCCGTGGTCGGAGCGGGGCTGGTCGTGCTCGGTGTGGTGGTGGTCGAGGTGGTGGTCGTCGTCTCGGAGACCGCCGTTCCGTCCTCGTCGTTGCATCCGGTCAATAGCAGGCCTGCGGCGATGATGCCCGCCCCGACGACGGTGGTTCTGGTGCGTCGCATAACTCAATTCCTCCCCAGTGATTGGTACATGCAGGACAAATGGGTACCACTGGAGCCGGATCTATTACGTGAGCCTTGCGAATTAATTGTCCGAATCGTTACTGGAGAGTCGGATGTGGCGGAAGGGTCATTCGAGGTCCGCGACCGCCGTCAGGAATCTGTCGATGTCGCTGTCGGACACGAAGTAGTGTGCCGATGCGCGCACGACGCCGTCGAGACCACGGGCCTGCATGTCCAGCAACGTCGACGACCGTCCGCTCACGGTGACCGTTATCTGCTTGCGCGCCAGCTGTTCTCGAACCTCGTGCGGATCGCTGCCGTCGACGGTGAAGGTCACGATCCCGCTGCGGTCGGTACCGAGATCGCGGAGGGTCACGCCGCGGAGATCGCTCAGGTCGCTACGCATCCTCTCGGCGCGATCGGCGATTGCGCCTGCGGCGTAGTCGATCCCGATGCCGAGGAGGTACTCGGCGGCGGCGCCGAGTCCGAGCCGCGCCGCGACGTCGCACTCGAACAACTCGAACCGCGTAGCGTCGGGCGCCGGCCGGTACTCGCCGGGCGCAGTCCATTCGGCGCTGTGTAGGTCGAGTGCGGACGGCTCGATCGATCTCACGAGTTCCTCACGTACATAGAGGAATCCGGTTCCGCGGGGTGCGCGCAGCCACTTCCGTCCGGTCGTCGAAAGGGCGTCGACCCCCAGCATCGAGACATCGATCGGAATCTGGCCCACCGACTGACACGCGTCCAGCAGCACCAGCGCGCCGTGGCGGTGTGCGAGTTCGACGACCTCCCGGATCGGATTGATCAACCCGCCGTTGGTCGGCACGTGGACCAGCGAGACGAGCCGGACCCGCTCGTCGAGCATCCGATCCAGGGCCTCGAGATCGATGCGGCCCTTGGGATCGCTCGGCACCGCCTCGACGGTTGCGCCCGTCGCGCGGGCGCGGTGCAGCGCGGTGATGGCGTTGCTGGCGTACTCCACCTGCGAGATCAGGATCCGATCGCCCGACCCGAAGCCGATTGCGGACACGAACTCGGACCATGCCCTGGTGGCGCTGTCCATCAGCGCGATCTGCCCAGGCGAAGCGCCGATCAGCCGCGCCAGGGACACGCGTACCGCGGCGAGGTCGTCTGCGCGTTCGGCGGCGGCGACGTACCCGCCCACCTGGGCCTCGCGCCGCAGATGCCCGATCACGGTCGCGAGCACCGGTTGCGGCGGCAGCGAGGACCCTGCGCTGTCGAGAAACACCCGTTCCAGACATCCCGGAGTGTCCCGTCGGAGGTGTTCGAGGTCGAGCATCGGCAATTCCTCCCGATCGGTAGCCACGATGGAGAGCGGGCTCTACCCTCGAGGAGGACGCTCGACCGCTCCCGAGGGGAGGATGGCATGGTTGTCGCAGTCGAGTCCACCGGTTTCACCTCACGTCCCGCGGCCGAGTCCTACGTCGGCGGGGTGTGTTTCAAGCTGGGTCCGCCGCGGCTGATCGGTGCCGAACTCGAATGGCTCACCGACCGCGACAGCCCCTCGTCCGTCCGCCCCGAGCTGGCATCCATCGCCGCAGCTCTCGGGCCACATGCCCCGCGATCGCTCGTCCCCGATTCCCCCGCGTTCCCCCTGCCGTCCGGCAGTCTCGTCACCGTCGAACCCGGCGGCCAGATCGAACTCTCCAGCGCGCCCCGCGACAACGCCGCAACACTCTGCGACGCCCTCGCCTCCGACGAACTCACTCTGCGCGCACTTCTCGCCACCCGCTCCATCACCATGCACGCGCACGCGGCCGACACCCGCCGGGACGCGGAGCGGCTGCTGCAGCTGCCTCGATATCGGGCGATGGAGGAGAGATTCGAGAGCATCGGCCCGTTCGGCAAGCTCATGATGTGCAACACCGCGGCCGTCCAGGTGAGCGTCGACGCCGGGGAGGACCGAGCCGAGGTGGCGCAGCGCTGGGACCTCCTGCACACCGTCGGGCCCGCCCTCGTCGCAGCCTTCTCCTGCTCGCCGCGGCTGTGCGGCGTGCCCCCGGGAGAGTGGGCGTCGCAGCGGATGCGGACGTGGCTCGAGCTCGATCGCTCCCGCACGATGGGGCCGTCGGTGTCCGGGGAGTTCTCGGTGGACCCGATCGGCGAGTATGCACGTTGGGTGCTCGACGTCCCGCTGCTGTGCGTCATGCGCGACGGGCCTTGCTGGACGGCACCCCCCGGCGCGACGTTCGCCGACTGGATCGACGGTGCGCTCGACGACGAACTGGGCCGCCGTCCGACGCACGCCGACCTCGACTACCACCTGACAACGGTGTTTCCGCCGGTGCGTGCCGTCGGCCACCTCGAGGTGCGGTACATCGACACGCAGCCGGGGGACCGGTGGCGGTTGCCGGTGGCGGCGCTCGAGGCGCTGCTGATCGCGCCGGAGGCCGTCGACGTCGCGATGTCGACGCGCGGCCGGTGGTGGGATGCCGCCCGTGACGGGCTCGCCGATGCCGAACTCCGCGCCGATGCGACGGCGCTGCTCGAACTGGCCGCCGAGTACGCGCCGGACGGCGCACTGGCCGCGGAACTCGCCGCGGCGGCGCGCCGGTGTCGCGGGGGCGCGCGCCCGAGCGGGGAAGCGTCGTGAGCGGGCTGCGTGACCAGCTCTCATCGGCGCTGTCGCGCGCCCGTCGGCGCACCGACGCGCTCACCGAGTGCGTCGACGACGCGGACCTCGTTGCGCAGCACTCACCGTTGATGAGCCCTCTCGTGTGGGACCTGGCCCACATCGGGAACCAGGAGGAGCTGTGGCTGGTCCGCGACGTCGGCGGTCGCGACGCGGTCCGGAGCGACATCGACGAGCTGTACGACGCGTTCAAGCACGCCCGGTCCACGCGTCCGTCGCTTCCGCTGCTGGCACCGAACGAGGCCCGGCGCTACGTCGGGGAGGTTCGTGAGAAGGCATGGGACGTGTTGGACGCGAGCAGGTTTCGTGGACGTCGTCTCGAGGAGAACGGGTTCGCGTTCGCGATGATCGCGCAGCACGAACAACAGCACGACGAGACGATGCTCGCGACCCATCAGCTGCGTGGCGGACCGGCCGTGCTGACCGCGCTGCCGGTCCCCGCCGCGGTCACTCCCGTTCGAGAGCGCGAAGTCGTCATCCCCGCAGGTGAATTCGTGATGGGTACCTCGGACGACCCGTGGGCGCTCGACAACGAGCGGCCCGCGCACCGCGTGTTCGTCGACGAGTTCGCGATCGACACCGTCCCGGTGAGCAACGCCGACTACGTGGAGTTCGTCGAGGACGGCGGTTACCGACGTCGTGAACTGTGGAGCGAATGTGGATGGCGGCATCGTGTCGAATCTCGGCTCGAGGCTCCGCAGTTCTGGCTCGACGACGGCAGTGGGCACTGGTGGCGGCACCGCTTCGGGGTGCTCGAGCCGGTGCCGCCGGACGAACCGGTGATGCACGTCTGCTGGTTCGAGGCGCAGGCCTTCGCACGATGGGCCGGCAAGCGGCTACCCACCGAGGCCGAGTGGGAGAAGGCGGCGCGCTGGCATCCGGCCAGCGGTCGCTCGCGCCGGTTCCCCTGGGGCGACGACGAACCCGACCACAGACGAGCGAACCTCGGACAGCGGCATCTCGGCCCCGCCCCGGTCGGGTCCTACCCCAAGGGGGCGTCCCCGGCGGGCGTGCGCCAGTTGATCGGCGACGTGTGGGAATGGACGTCCTCGCCGTTCACCGGGTACCCGGGCTTCGCGGCCTTCCCGTACCGGGAGTACTCGGAGGTGTTCTTCGGTGGTGACTATCGCGTTCTGCGCGGTGGGTCGTTCGGCACCGACCCCGTGGCGTGCCGGGGCACCTTCCGGAACTGGGACCACCCGATCCGCCGCCAGATCTTCGTCGGCTTCCGCTGTGCGAGGGACACGTGATGTGTCGACATCTCGGCTACGTCGGTCCGACGCGCTCGGTGCGCGAGGTGATCACGGCGGGCGAGTTCTCGCTGCTGCGGCAGTCGTGGGATCCGCGCGACATGCGCGGCGGCGGCACCATCAACGCCGACGGGTTCGGTGCGGCGTGGTGGGGGCCGACACTCTCGCGCTACCGCAGCGCGATGCCGATCTGGTCGGACCCCGCTCTGCCCGAGATGCTTTCGCGGGTGCGCTCGCATGCCGTCCTTGCGGCGATCCGGTCGGCGACCGTGGGAATGCCGGTCGAACGCAGCGCGTGTGCACCTTTCGTCTCAGGGCACTGGGCGTTCAGCCTCAACGGGCGGATCGTCGGCTGGCCCGAGTCGATGGTCGAGCCCGCCCGGAGTGTCCCCACCGTCGATCTGCTGGGACTGGAAGCGCCCACCGACTCGGCCCTGCTGTGGTTGCTCGTGCGAGACGCGCTGCGCGACAACAGCCCGGAGGTCGCGCTGATGCAGGTCACCGCGCTGGTGACCGAGGCCGCACCCGGATCGAAACTGAACATGCTGGTCGGGGACGGGCGACAGCTGTGGGCCACGACGTGGGACCACTCGCTGTCGGCCCTCGTCGACGACGACCGCGCGATCCTGAGCTCCGAGCCGTACGACCGCAACCACAACTGGAAGGAGATACCCGACGGCCACATCGTCACCGCTCGACCCGGTCACCTGATAGCGACCCCGATGTGACATTCGAACCGACTTCCCGAACCGACATCCGGAACAGAAAAGGAGAACCGGTGAGCGCACCGACCCTGGAGGTTCACATCGCACCCGAGCAGCTGACCGCGGCGCTGCGGACGGACGCCGCGCGCGGGCTGACGTCGTCGCCCAAGTGGTTGCCACCCAAGTGGTTCTACGACGCGCGTGGCAGCGAGCTGTTCGAGCGGATCACGCGGCTGCCGGAGTACTACCCGACGCGGACCGAACGGGCGCTGCTCGAGGCCCACGCACGCGAGATCGCCGACGTTGCGGTACCGGAGATCCTGGTCGAACTCGGGTCGGGGTCGTCGGAGAAGACGCGGCTGCTGCTCGGGGAACTGGGGGTGGGGGGCTCGCTGGAACGGTACGTCCCACAGGACGTCTCGGAGAGCGCGTTGCGCGAAGCCACGTGGCGCATCGCGAAGGAGTTCCCCGAGATCCGAGTGCACGGGGTCGTCGGGGACTTCACCGAGTCACTGCACCATCTGCCCCGTGGGGGACGCCGGATGATCGCGTTCCTCGGCGGCACGCTCGGCAACCTGGTGCCCGACGAGCGCCGCGCGTTCCTCGCCGGTATCTCCGACGTCCTCGAATCCGGCGAGCACCTGTTGCTCGGTGTCGCGTTGGTGACCGACCCGGCGGTATTGGTTCCGGCGTACGACGACGCGGCCGGGGTGACCGCGCAGTTCGACCTCAACGTGCTCTCGGTGTTGAACAAACAGTTGGGGGCCGACTTCGAGCTGGAACGGTTCCGGCACCTCGCGGTGTGGGACCCGGACAACGAGTGGATCGAGATGCGGCTCGAGGCGACGGCCGAGATGACCGTGCGCGTAGCGGATCTCGGCCTCACCGTGCCGTTCGGCTCGGGAGAGCAGATGCGCACCGAGATCTCCGCCAAGTTCCGGGAGGACGGTATCCGCGCCGAACTCGCGGCCGCCGGATTCGACGACGTCCTCACCTGGACCGACTCGGACCGGCGTTTCGCGCTGGTCTGTGCCCGCCGTGGCTGACTAGGCGTCCACGTAGGGATCGGCCAGCGTCAACTGCATGTAGGTCATGTCCAGCCAGCGGCCGAACTTGCGACCGACCTCCGGCATCTGGGCGACCACCCGGAAGCCGAAGCGCTCGTGCAGCGCGATGGACGTGGTGTTCGTCGACTCGACACTCGCGACGATCACGTGGACGCCGCCGGCGCGGGCCCGCTCGATCAGCTCGGTCATCAGAGCCGTCGCGATGCCGCGACGGTGGAAGTCGACGTGCACGTACACCGAGTTCTCGACGGTGTGCCGGTAACCGCTCTTCGGTCGCCACACGCCGTAGGACGCGTAACCCGCGACGCGGCCATCGATGTCGGCCACCAGGATCGGGAACCCGTGGCGGCGGCGGTCGTCGAACCACGACCGCCGCTCGTCGAGGTCGGCGGGAGTCTCGTCCCAGATCGCCGTCGAGTTGGCGACGGCTTCGTTATGGATCTCGAGGATCTCGGGGAGATCGCTGTCGACGGCGTCACGGACGAGCATGTGAATCGTGTGTCTCCTACGCGCCCGCGCTGCGGCGCGCCTTCTCCAGGGCGGCGAGCGTGCGGAGGATGGTCGCCTTCTGGCTGTTGAGGTCGTTGAGGCGGGCACGCGCCGCCAGCCCCTGCGCGGACTCGGCGAGCCCGATCTGCGCATCGACCTTGGTGAGCTGCTCCAACAGGCCGGTCACGCGCTCCTCGAGCGCCGCGACGTCGAGCTTCTTCGCCGGTGCGACGGCCGCGGTGGGTGTCGGAGCCGGAGCGGACGGCGTCGTGCGGGGACGGGCGGGCGCCTTACGGGCCGGCGCGGACTCGGCGTCGAAGGCGCTGACGATGCGAGCGGCCTTGGGACGCATCGACTTGCGGACGAGGGCCGGGTCCGGCGGCTCGGCCAGACGGATCCCGTTCAGCGCGGCACGGGCGTCGCGTGCGGCGACGCGCCACTCACGCTCTTCCTCGTCGTCGGACTGCAACGTGCCGCCGATCGGGCGCAGACCGTACATGCCCATGAACTTGCGGGCCTCGTCGATGATGCCCTCGTGCTCGCGGCACACACCGCAACGCGGCTCGTTGCGGAACTCCTCGATCGAATCGTCGCTTCCACACCACACACAAGACCCGGGAGTCCATCGGCGAACCGGTTGGCTGTTGGAGATTTCAGGGCTTGCGGCTGGGCTTTCCAGGGTCTGCGCGTCGATCACGACGAGCCACAATAAGGCACCGCTTCGCGCCCGGCTACACCGAGGTCCACTTTTCTCTCTGCGCGTGACCAAACTCATGTTCGACAGGGACCCGGGGCGGCAAAGTCTTGTGCCACACGAGTTCTCCGCTCGAGCGTCACGTCGCTTCCATCAGCCGAATACTCCGGTGAACCAATCCACGAGGGGGCGCATCGCGCGCCAGGATTGCCGCACGTGATCGGCCGCGTCGGGCGTGCCCAGCCAGTCCGGGCAGCCCGGATTCGACCCGGCGGTGAGGGAGCGGTGCCGGAGCAGTTCGATGCGTGGATGGTCGGCGGCGACACCGCGTGGCCTCGTCGCGAGGCAGTCACCGCCGATGTCGAATCCCGACGACTCGAGTTTGCGCACGACCCGCTGCAGGGCGCGGCCGTGCCGCTCGTCGTCGACGGCCTCGCGGTAGCGCGCGAGTTGCTCGGAGGTGTGCGAGTAGTAGCCGCCGGCCACGAACAACCCGGACGCGTCGACCTGTACGTAGAAACCGACACCGGGGCACGCCTCGACGAACCCACCCTGATGGGTCTTGTACGGCGACTTGTCCTTCGAGAACCGGACGTCGCGGTAGGGCCGGAAGACCTTGCCGGACCCGAATTCCGGTTCGAGTTCGGCAAGCAACTCGACCATGGGTGCGCGCACGTCGGTGTCGTAGATCGACTTGTGGGAGGTCCAGAAGGCCTTGCTGTTGTCGGCCTCGAGGTCCTCGTAGAAATCCAGTGCGGTGGTCGGGAAGCCGGAGAACACACCGGAAACACTACGCCCGTGCCCGGTCCGCCAGCAGCGAACCGGGCACGGGCGAGGAAACGGATCTAGGCGATGCCGTTGAAGAGGGACGTCACCGAGCCGTTCTCGAAGACCTCCTGGATGGTCCGCGCGAGCAGCGGAGCAATCGAGAGGACCGTGAGCGTCGGGAACCGCTTCTCCTCGGGGATCGGCAGCGTGTTGGTCGCGATGACCTCCTTGGCGCCGCAGTTCGCGAGACGCTCGGCGGCCGGGTCCGAGAACACACCGTGCGTGGTGGCGATGATGACGTCGCCGGCGCCCGAGTTCTTCAGGACCTCGACGGCGCCCGCGATGGTGCCGCCGGTGTCGATCATGTCGTCGATCAGCACGCAGGTGCGGCCGCTCACGTCACCGACAACGCGGTTGGACTTCACCTGGTTCGGCACCAGCGGGTCACGGGTCTTGTGGACGAACGCCAGCGGCGCGCCGTCGAGGGCGTCGGCCCACTTCTCGGCGACCTTCACGCGGCCCGCGTCGGGGGACACGACGCAGATGTTCTCGGTGCCGTAGTTGTCGCGCACGTAGTCGGCCAGCTGACCGAGAGCGTGCATGTGGTCGACCGGTCCGTCGAAGAAGCCCTGGATCTGGTCGGTGTGCAGGTCGACCGTGATGATGCGGTCGGCGCCGGCGGTCTTGAGCAGGTCGGCGATCAGGCGAGCGGAGATGGGCTCGCGACCGCGGTGCTTCTTGTCCTGGCGCGCATACGGGTAGAACGGCAGGATCGCGGTGATGCGCTTGGCGGATCCACGCTTGAGGGCGTCGATCATGATCAGCTGTTCGACGAGCCACTGGTTGAGCGGGGCGGGGAAGCTCTGCAGCACGAAGGCATCCGAGCCTCGCACCGACTCCTCGAACCGGACGAAGATCTCGCCGTTGGCGAAGTCACGAGCCGTCTGCGGCGTGATCTTGATGTCCAGTTCCTTGGCCACCTGCTCCGCCAGTTCGGGGTGTGCGCGGCCCGAGAAGAGCATCAAGTTCTTCTGCACGTCGCTGGATATCGCGCTCACTGGTCTTCGCCATCCTTTGGTTCTTGCCGATCGGTATCTTGCTGGAGTGCTAGTGCCGCCGCCTCCGCGGCGGGAGTGCCGGGCCTGTTGCGCTCGACCCAACCCTCGATGTTGCGTTGCTTTCCGCCCGAGACGGCGAGCGCCCCCGGCGGAACATTGTTGCGCAGGACGGTACCCGCGCCCGTGTAGGCGCCGTCCCCGACCTGAACCGGGGCGACGAACATCGTGTCGGATCCGGTGCGTACATGCGAACCGACGACGGTGCGGCTCTTGTTCACACCGTCGTAGTTCACGAAAACGCTGGATGCTCCGATGTTGCTGTGCTCGCCGACAGTCGCGTCCCCGACATACGTGAGGTGCGGCACCTTCGAGTGCGCGCCGATGTCGGCGTTCTTGGTCTCGACGAAGGCGCCGAGCTTTCCGGACGCGCCCAGGACGGTGCCGGGGCGCAGGTACGTGTAGGGGCCGACGGTCGCGTCGGGGCCGATCACCGCATCGTCGCCGTGCGTCCGGATCACCGACGCACCCTTGCCGACGGTGACGTCGGTGAGCGTGGTGTCGGGGCCGATCACGGCGTCCTCGCCGATGTCGGTGGAGCCGCGGAGCTGCACGCCCGGGCGCAGGGTCACGTCCCGGTCCATCGTCACGTCGACGTCGACCCACGTGCTGGACGGGTCCTCGACGGTGACGCCGGCGCGCATGTGCCGCTCGAGGATCCGTCTGTTCAGTTCCTTTGCGAGAGTGGCGAGCTGGACGCGGTCGTTCGCGCCGGCCACCAGCTGGCTGTCTGCGATGTGCTGCCCCCGAACGGTTTTCCCGGCCTGTCGGGCGATCGCGATGACGTCCGTCAGGTACAGCTCGCCCTGCGCGTTGTCCGCACTCAGGGACGCCAGCGCGCCGCGGAGCGTGGCCGCGTCGAAGGCGTAGACCCCGGAGTTGACCTCGGTGATCGCGCGCTGTGCCTCGGTGGCGTCGGCCTGCTCGACGATCGCGGCGACCTCGCCGTCCGTGGTCCGCAGGATGCGTCCGTAACCGGTGGGATCGGGTGCCGTCGAGGTGAGGACGGTCACCGCGGCCGCCGGCTCGGCGGTATGGGTCCCGAGCAGGGCGCGGAGCGTGTCGGCATCGAGTAGTGGGACGTCCGCGGCGGTCACCAGCACGGTGCCGTCGAAGTCGTCGGGCAGCGCGGTCAGTCCGCAGCCGACGGCGTGACCGGTGCCGTTCTGCTCGTGCTGGACGGCGGTCGCGACGGCTCGTCCGAGGTCCTTGGCGACCGCGTCCACGGCGGCACCGACCGCCTCCCGATCGTGCCCGATCACAGTCACGAGTTCGGTGGGGTCGACCGCGGCGGCGGCATGGAGCGAGTGGGCGAGCATCGATCGACCTGCCAGGGTGTGCAGCACCTTGGGGGTCTTCGACCGCATTCGAGTCCCTGCACCGGCGGCGAGGACGATGACAGCGGTCTGCGATGGCATGAAGCTCCCTCGAAGTCGATCTACGCTTAGCCGCCGGGGCGGCCGGACTCGTCGCACACGTTCCGGAAAAGAATATCGCGAGCGGTTCACACCACAGCAACGTGCCCGAGCGTAGCGGTGCGTGAGCGCGGTCGCCGGTGGATCTGCGCGCGCCGGATCGGGCCAGTCGCCGCACGAGTTAGCGGGAAGGTAACGCGATAGGACCGCACGGTCGGATCGGGGTGTCCGGAATCACAGCCGGGTGGGGCCGGGTGGGTTGATGGGCTCCGCCGCCAGGACTCGAACCTGAACTATCTGAACCAAAATCAGAGGTGCTGCCATTACACTACGGCGGATTACCGCGCGGGCGAGCTGGCGCTCGCAGCGCGGGAACGATCCTCGCATGCCGACGCGCCGCGCGTCGAACTGCTCGAAAAATTCGCCCGCGGCGTGTCGGAAAGGACGGTTACCTCGAGTGTCGCGACCAGCACGGGAGTCCTCGAACCCCGAGCGTGCACCGCGGACCCGGATGACGGGGACGCAACGTCGGGAACAGTTGATCGAGATCGGCCGGACGCTCTTCGCGGAACGCGGGTACGAGGCATCCTCGATTGAGGAGATCGCGGCCCGCGCGCAGGTGTCCAAGCCCGTGGTCTACGAACACTTCGGGGGCAAGGAAGGTCTCTACGCGGTCGTCGTGGACCGGGAGATGTCGAAGCTGCTCGAGATGGTCACGTCGTCGCTGACACAGAACCGCTCACGGGTCCGGATCGAGCGGGTGGCGCTGGCGCTGCTGACCTATGTCGAAGAGCGCACCGACGGGTTCCGGATCCTCGTGCGCGACTCGCCGGTCGCGGCCCCCGAGGGAACGTACTCGAGTCTGCTCAACGAGGCCGTCCGACAGGTCGGACACATACTGGCCGGGGATTTCGCCCGCCGGGGCTTCGACCCCGAACTCGCGCCGTTGTACGCCCAGGCCCTCGTCGGCATGGTCTCGACGACCGCGACGTGGTGGCTCGACGAGCGGGCCCCGTCGAAGGAGGTCGTCGCCGCGCACCTGGTGAATCTGTGCTGGAACGGGTTGACGAACCTCGAGGCGGATCCGCAGCTCGGGGAGTGATCCGTCCGTACGGGACCGTGCCGGGTGCCGGGCTCCGTGTCGGTCCGCGCGCCTAGAATCGAAAAGTCTGCATTTCACGACATCAGGAGCGCCGTCGTTGTCTTCCGTGTCCTCTTCAGCTCCGTCCGTGGCCCCTGCCGGTGTGCCCACACCGCTAGCCGGGCTCGCGCGGACAGCCCTCGCGGACGCCGCGATCGGTCGGGTGCTCGACAGTGTGGGTCGCGCGGCCGTCGACATCGTCGCACCCAACCCGGTGCGCCCGTTCGTCGCGACGGCGCTCGCCGAGAAGACGCAGCTGCTGCTGGTCACCGCGACCGGGCGGGAGGCCGACGACCTCACCGTCGAGCTGCGGGAGATCATCGGTGACGCCGTCGCGCAGTTCCCGTCGTGGGAGACCCTCCCGCACGAGCGGCTCTCTCCGAGCGCCGACACCGTCGGACGCCGGCTGCAGGTGCTGCGTCGGTTGACGCGTCCCGACGACTCCGAGTACGGCCCGCCGCTGCGGGTGATCGTCACCACGGTGCGCTCGCTCGTACAGCCCATGGCGCCGGGGTTGGGTGACATCGAGCCGGTCATCCTGCGGGTCGGTGCCGAACACGACTTCGACACCCTGATCTCCCGCCTGGTCGAGCTCGCGTACACCCGCGTCGACATGGTCGGCAAGCGCGGCGAGTTCGCGGTCCGCGGCGGCATCCTCGACATCTTCCCGCCCACCGCGGACCATCCGGTGCGTGTCGAGTTCTGGGGTGACGAGGTCACCGAGCTGCGCGCGTTCTCGGTCGCCGACCAGCGTTCGCTGCCCGAACTCGAGCTCGCCACGGTCATCGCGCCGCCGTGCCGGGAACTGCTGCTCACCGAGTCGGTGCGCGACCGTGCCGCGCAGCTCGCGGCCGACAACCCGGCCGACGCGGCGCTGGTCGAGATGCTCGACAAGCTCTCGGCCGGCATCCCGGTCGAGGGCATGGAGGCCCTGCTGCCGCTGCTGCAGCCGGGTGAGCTGCAGCTGCTCACCGAGGTGCTGCCGCGCGACACCCACGTCCTGTTGTGTGATCCGGAGAAGATCCGCACCCGCGCAACGGATCTCGTGCGCACCGGTCAGGAGTTCCTGGAGGCGTCGTGGACGGCGGCCTCGATCGGCGGCGCCGCGCCGATCGACACGTCGGTCCTCGGCGGCGGCATCGATCTCGGAGCATCGGCGTATCGGTCGCTGCGGCAGGTGCGGGAGACCGCGGAGGCGCAGGGACGCCCGTGGTGGACCATCAGTCCGCTCGCGTCCGGCCGCGACGACGAGATGGTGCTGCCGGTGCAGTCGGCGCCCGAGGTGCGCGGGTCCGACGAGCTGCTGTCGATGCTGTTCGTGAACCTGCGCGCGCACGTGACGACGGGTGGCCGAGCGGTGGTCGTCGTCGCGGGCTCGGGCACCGCGCACCGGGTGCTGGAACGACTGCGCGACGCCGACGTCCCCGCGGGTGAACTCGCGCCGGGCGCCGAACCGGCGCGCGGGCTTGTCGGGGTGCTGTGCGGATCGCTGCACGAGGGGTTGGTGCTGCCGGGCGACGAGGCCGCCGGGATCCCCGGCCTGGTGATCGTCACCGAGGCCGACCTGACCGGCAATCGGGTCGCGGCGGCCGGTGACGGCAAGAAGATGCCCGCCAAGCGGCGCAACCAGGTCGACCCGCTGGCGCTGACCGCCGGCGACATGGTGGTCCACGATCAGCACGGCATCGGCCGGTTCGTCGAGATGGTCGAGCGCACCATCGGCGGCGCTCGCCGCGAGTACCTCGTCATCGAGTACGCGGCCAGCAAGCGCGGGCACCCGGGCGACCGGCTGTTCGTCCCGATGGAGTCGCTCGACCAGCTCTCGCGCTACGTGGGCGGCGAGATGCCCGCCCTGTCCAAGCTGGGCGGGTCCGACTGGCAGAACACGAAGCGCAAGGCGCGCAAGGCAGTTCGCGAAATTGCGGGCGAGCTCGTGCAGCTGTACGCGGCCCGGCAGGCGGCGCCCGGTCACGCCTTCGGTCCCGACACCCCGTGGCAGAAGGAGATGGAGGACGCGTTCGCGTTCACCGAGACGCACGACCAGCTCACCGTCATCGACGAGGTCAAGGCCGACATGGAGAAGCCGGTCCCGATGGACCGCGTCGTGATCGGTGACGTCGGCTACGGCAAGACCGAGGTCGCGGTCCGGGCCGCGTTCAAGGCCGTTCAGGACGGCAAGCAGGTTGCGGTGCTGGTGCCGACGACGCTGCTCGCGCAGCAGCATCTGCAGACGTTCTCCGAGCGGATGGCGTCGTTCCCGGTGAAGGTGCGCGGACTGTCCCGGTTCACCGATGCCGCCGAGTCCAAGGAGATCATCGCGCAGCTCGCGGAGGGCGAGATCGACGTCGTCGTCGGCACCCACCGCCTGCTGCAGACCGGCGTCCGCTGGAAGGACCTCGGCCTGGTGATCGTCGACGAGGAACAGCGCTTCGGTGTGGAGCACAAGGAACACATCAAGGCGCTGCGCACGCACGTCGACGTGCTGACCATGTCGGCCACGCCGATCCCGCGCACGCTCGAGATGAGCATGGCCGGCATCCGTGAGATGTCGACCATCCTGACCCCGCCCGAGGAGCGGCATCCGATCCTCACGTACGTGGGCGGGTACGCGGACAAGCAGGTGGCCGCCGCGATCCGCCGTGAACTTCTGCGCGACGGTCAGGTCTTCTACGTGCACAACCGGGTCAGCTCGATCGACAAGGCCGCGAAGCGAATCCGCGATCTCGTCCCCGAGGCGCGGGTGGTGGTCGCACACGGTCAGATGAACGAGGAGACGCTCGAGAAGACCGTGCAGGGCTTCTGGGAGCGCGAGTTCGACGTACTGGTCTGCACCACGATCATCGAGACCGGCCTCGACATCTCCAATGCCAACACCCTCATCGTCGAGCGGGCCGATTCGCTCGGTCTGTCGCAGCTGCACCAGCTGCGCGGTCGCGTCGGCCGCAGCCGTGAGCGTGGCTACGCGTACTTCCTGTACCCGTCGGAGAAGCCGCTCACCGAGACCGCCTACGACCGGCTCGCCACCATCTCGCAGAACTCCGACCTGGGTGCCGGCATGGCCGTGGCGATGAAGGACCTCGAGATCCGCGGCGCCGGAAACGTCCTCGGCGCAGAGCAGTCCGGTCACGTCGCGGGCGTCGGTTTCGACCTGTACGTGCGCCTGGTCGGCGAGGCCGTCGAGGCGTACCGCGCGATCGCCGACGGCCGACCCGTCACGACCGAGCCGGAGACGAAGGAGGTGCGGATCGACCTGCCGGTCGACGCGCACATCCCGCCCGACTACGTCACCAGTGACCGCCTCCGGCTCGAGGGCTACCGCAAGCTCGCGGCGGCCACCGACACCGACGCCATCGCGGCGGTCGTCGAGGAACTCGTCGACCGGTACGGTCCGCTGCCCGAGGAGGTGGGCCGGTTGGTGTCGGTCGCGAAACTGCGGCTGCTGTGCCGCGAGTACGGGATCGAGGAGGTCGCCGTCACCGGCACTCAACTCAAGGTCTCGCCGATGCAGCTGCCCGACTCGAAGCAACTGCGGCTCAAGCGGATCTACGCGAGCGCGCAGTACCGTGCCACCACCGGGATGGTGCAGATGCCGTTGCCGCGCACCGGCTCCGGAGGTGTGGGAGCCGAGCGGGTGCGCGACGTGGAACTGCTGCAGTACATCGCGGACTTCCTGCTCGCGATGGACGGCAAGGCCGCCGGTTCGGTCGACGTGAGCACGCCGACCGGTGTCCAGGCCGGGGTCTGATGAGCCAGGACGGCGAGCGCCGCGACGAGTGGCGCACCGGTGACGCCCTGATCGAGGCGGTCGAGGTCATGGACCGCCTGTGGAGCTTCGGCGGCTGGGAGGTGACGCAGACCCACGACTCGCTGCGTCCGTACCTGCTCGAGGAGACCTACGAACTGCTCGACGCGATCCAGAGCGGCGATCCGGTCTCGATCCGGGAGGAGCTCGGTGATCTGTTGCTGCAGGTGCTGTTCCACTCCCGGATCGCGGAGGCGGCGGGCGAGTTCACCGTCGACGACGTCGCCGCCACGCTCGTGACCAAGTTGGCGCACCGCAGCCCGCACCTGGCCGACGACATCGTCGGGCCGGTGGACATCGCCGAGCAGGAACGGGTGTGGGAGGTGCGCAAGGCGGCCGAGAAGGCGCGCGAATCCTGCATCGACGGCATCGCGCTCGAACAGCCCGCCCTCGCGCTCGCCGAGAAGGTGATCTCGCGGGCGCGCAAGGCGGGGTTGCCGGACGAACTCGTTCCCGACGAACTGCGGGTGGTGCGGTTGGGTGGGCAGACCAGCGCCGAGGACGAACTACGGAAGGTGACACTGCGATTCGTCGCCCGGATCCGCGCCGCCGAGTCCGCCGCGCACGCGGACGGGGTCCCGTGGGGCGGACTCGGAGCGGAGAGCTGGCTGGCCTACTGGCGGCCGTAGCCGCGCATCAGCTGGGGGACTCGTTGTGGTGCTTCACGATTCGTCCCTTCTCGTCGAGCTCTACAGTGACGTCGATCCTGACCTTGCGCAGGAACTCGTAGTCGTGACTGACGATCAGCATCGCGCCGCCGTAGGCGTCGAGCGCCTCGGCGAGTTGCTCGACGCCGGTGACGTCGAGGTTGTTGGTCGGCTCGTCGAGGATCAGCAGCTGTGCCGGAGGATCGGCCAGCAGCAGCTTGGCCAGTGAGACGCGGAAGCGCTCGCCACCGGACAGCGTCGCCACGGGTCGATCGGCGGAGCTTCCGCGGATCAGCAGACGGGCGAGTTGGTTTCGGATCGTGCCGGCGGGCGTGCCGGATGCGACCGCCTGCACGTTCTCGAGCGCACTCGCCGCTTCGTCGAGGTTGTCGAGTCGCTGCGGCAGGTAGCCGACGCGTTCGGTGAGCAACACACCGCTCACGCGGTCCGGGTCGCCGGTGGTGCCGTCGACGAGGTGCTCGACGAGCGTCGATTTGCCGGCACCGTTGGGGCCGACGAGCGCGACGCGTTCCGGGCCCTGGACGACGACGGTGCGCTCCCCGTCGCGGAACTCGGCGAGGCGCCGGCTCCGCGGCACGTCCGGGTCCGGGAGCACGAGGTGGATGTGTTCGTCTTCGCGCACGCGCCGGGACGCGGCGTCGACGGCAGCCTGGGCACTCTCGACCTTGTCGTCGAGCGTCGAGCGCATCGCCCCCGCGGACGCCTGTGCTCGGCTCGCCCGATTTCCCGCGAGGATCTTGGGGATTCCGCCGTCCTTCTGGGTCTTCTTCGCCGTGCGTTCGCGTCGCGCCAGTTTGGTCTCGGCCTCGATGCGCTGGCGCTGCTCGACCTTGAGCGCCTGCTGGGCCGCCCGCGCCGCCTGGGCGGCCGCCGCCTGTTCCTGCTCGAGGTGTTCCTTCCAGGCGCTGTACGGGCCGCCGAAGACCTCGAGGCGGCTGCCGTACAACTCGGCGGTGTTGTCCATGTGTTCGAGCAGTTCCAGGTCGTGGCTGACGACGATGAGCGTGCCGGACCAGTTGTCGACCATCTCCGCGAGACGCGCGCGGGTGGGGCGGTCGAGGTTGTTCGTCGGCTCGTCGAGCAGCGTGATCGGGGTGCGGCGGACCCGCAGGCCGGTGATCCCGATCAGCATGGCCTCGCCGCCGGAGAGCGTGGCGACGCGACGGTCGAGGTCGGCGGCGGTGAACCCGATGTCGTGCAGTGCCTCGTCGGCACGCGCCTCGATGTCCCAGTCGTCGCCGACCGTGTCGAAGTGATGTGCGTCGACATCGCCGGACTCGATCGCCCGGAGGGCACGGATGGTCTCGTCGATGCCGAGGAGTTCGGCGACGGTCGAGTCCTTCCCCAGCGTCAGGGTCTGGGGGAGGTAGCCGACCTCGCCGACGGTGTCGATCCGGCCCGACGTGGGCCGGAACAGCCCGGCAACGAGCCGGAGCAGAGTGGATTTGCCGGCCCCGTTTCGGCCGACGAGTCCGGTGCGACCCGTCGTGAAGGTGCCGCTCACGTGGTCGAGCGCGACCGTGCCGTCGGGCCATTCGAAAGTGATGTCTCTCAAGGTGACTGCGGAGGTCATCGACATTGCTGGGGTTCTCCTTCGAGAGATCGTGAGGGCCGGCCGGCCGGTGTGTCGGTGGTGGGACTCATGCCTTGCCGCCCTTTCCGGGCAGGATCTGGCGCCCGCGGTACGGGCACACGTGATGCGCCGGAATGGTCTCTCCACAAACGGGATTCGGGCAGGTCGTGAGATCGGGAACGGTTGCTTTCCAATGCGCGCGGCGGTGCCGGACACGGGACCGCGAGGTGCGATGCTGCATGGGACGCCTTTCGTGAAAGGTTGCGGTTCAGCAGTGCTGAAGGACGAAACCGATCACGAACAGTCGTCGAGCAGACGTGCGCCGGCGCTGTGCGCCGAGTGCCTCGAGGCTCTCGGAGATCTTCCCGTGGGCGGACGAAGGCACGCGGGGGCCGGGCGGTCGACATCGCTCTGCATGCAGAACGTGATCGGTACGACGCGGACGTGCCGGAGTGGTCTCGGTCCGTGGGGACCGCGAGATTGCAGCGAGAGGGCACACGGATGTGCTCAGGCCAGTACCACTGACGAAATGGGAAGGTCATTCACCGGGGCGCGATCCGCGCCGTCTCGGCAAAGCCACCGGCAGTCCGGTGGCTAGATTCTGTCGACCTCGATATCCATGGCGGGCACTCTATCAGCCGGACACCGGTGGGGTCGACGGGGCGAGCGGCGGTGAGAGGAACACCACCGCTCGCCGAGTCGGGTCTTCGTTCGGGTGGGCGTCACGCCTCGAACAGCGTCGAACCCCAGTAGTCGCCGTCGTTCACGCCCGGAGGCACCGCGAACACGGCAGAGCCGACGTGCTTGATGTACTCGTTGAGCGCATCGTTGCGGGCGAGGTTCTGTTGCATCGGCACGAACTGCTTCTGCGGGTCGCGGCAGTACGCGATGAAGAACAGCCCGGCGTCGAGGTGGCCGAAACCGTCTGTGCCGTCGGTGAAGTTGTAACCGCGACGCAGGATCTGGATGCCGCCCAGTTCCTCAGCCGACGCCAGACGCACGTGCGCGTCCTTGTCGATGACCGGCTTGCCGCCGGCGCCCTTGGCGTCGAGCTGCAGGTCGTCGAACTCGTCCTTCCGGCCGAGCGGTGCGCCGCTGCTCTTGCTGCGCCCGAACACCCGCTCCTGCTCGTGCAGCGTGGTGCGGTCCCACGGCTCGATGAGCATCCGGATGCGTCGGGCCACCAGGTACGAGCCGCCCGCCATCCACGCCTGGTCGTCCTGCGGGTCCACCCACACGAAGTTCGACACCGCCGCCGGGTCCTCGGCCTTGATGTTGCGCGTACCGTCCTTGAACCCGAACAGGTTTCGCGGTGTCGTCTGGCTCGTCGAGGTGGACGACGTGCGACCGAAACCGAGCTGCGACCAGCGCACCGCGACCACGCCGAAGCCGACGCGGGCCAGGTTGCGCACCGCGTGCACCGCGACCTGCGGGTCGTCGGCGCACGCCTGGATCGCGATGTCGCCGCCCGAGCGCGCGGGCTCGAGGGCGTCGCCGGTGAACTTGGGCAGATCGAGCAGTGCCGCCGGCTTCTTGTTCGCGATGCCGAACCGGTCCTTGCCGTTCGCGTCGAAGAGCGACGGACCGAAGCCGATCGTCAGGGTCAGCTTCGACGCGTGCAGGTCGAGCGCCTCGCCGGTGTCCGTGGGCGGGTTGTACTCGCCGGCGCCGGTCGCGCCGTTCTCGGTGGCCTCCTCGCCGGCGGTCATCCGCGCGGCCATCTCGGTCCACTTCTTCAGCATCGCGACCAGTTCGTCGCGCGAGTCGGTGATGACGTCGAACGCGACGAAGTGCATGCGATCCTGTGCGGGCGTGACGATTCCGGCCTGGTGGACGCCGCGGAACGGCACCACCTCGGACGTCGCAGCCGATGCCTCGGGGGCAGCCAGGCGCCCGACCGCGACACCCGCGCCCGCGACCACCGCACCCGCCCCGACCGCGCCGAAGAGGCGGCGGCGGGACAGGCCCGGACGGGACTCGGTCCGGGCGTCGTCGCCCGGTTCCTTCCGGTCGTGCTGATTACTGTCCTGCGACGACACCCTGCACCTGGCTCACTTCTGCGGACAACGCGTCGATCTTCTGCGACAGGGCCTGACGCTGCGGCTCGGTGACGGTGTCGTACGAGACGAAGCCGTCGCCGCGGCGGTACTGCGCCAGCTCGGCGTCGAGTTCGGCGAAGCGCTGGTCGATACGCTTCGCCAGGTCGGGGTTGCGGTCGTCGATGATGGGGCGCAACTGCGCGATCGCGGCCTGCGAGCCGTCGACGTTCGCCTGGAAGTCGTACAGGTCGGTGTGCGAGAAGATGTCCTCCTCGCCGGTGATCTTGGTGCGCGCGACCTCGTCGAGGAGCGACTGTGCGCCGCCGGCCAACTGGATCGGGTCGACCTCGAAGTCCTGGGCCGCGACACCGTCGGCCAACTCCTGCAGGTCCGCCAGCAGCTGATCCGCGATCGCGTTGGTGTCGGGCTGCAACCCCTGAACCCACAGATCCTTCTCGAGGCGGTGGAAGCCGGTCCAGTTCCAGCCCGGTTCGACGTCGACCTCGCGCAGGTCGAGGCGCGGATCGAGATCGTCGGGGAAGCTCTCCGCGATGGGCTCGATGCGCTCGTAGTACGTGCGGGTGAGGGGGTACTGGGCCTTCGCGGCGGCGACGTCGCCGGCCTTGATCGACGCCACGAACTTGGCCGCGGTCTCCTGCAGCGCGGTGATCTGGCTGTCGATGTACCGCCGGTAACCGGCGGCGGCCTCGGCGAGTCGGCTGTCCTGGTCGGTGGCAACCACCGAGTCGCCGGTCACGGTGAACTCGGCACGGATACCGTCGCCGACCATGCCCGGCTTGCAGGCGGTGTGGTAGGTCCCGGCCTCGGCGAGGTTGACGATGAGCTGACGCGTCAGACCCGGCCCGACGTTCTCCACCTCACCCATCACCCGGTCGCCCGCGCCGTAGACGTAGAACTCGGTGACTTTCGAGCCGTTGTTGGTGATCGAGAACGTGGTGTTGCCCGTCTCGGCGGAGTTCGTGGACACGTCGCAGGTGGTGTCGGTGGTCGTCACCGTGATGGCCGCGTTGTCGGCGGCCGACTTGGACGTGCACGCCGCGAGAGCGAGCGGAGCGATCGCCAGGAGGGCGAGCGCGGAGGTGGAACGACGCACGAGCGGAACCTTTCGAGGAGCGGTCATCGGGAAATCTCGGCCGTGGAGTCGTCGGCGGGCGCCGACGGCGACGATTCGGTCTGCGGCGCAGCGGTCTTCGCCTTGACGGGACGGAGGAACAGCGGCATCACGATCGCGAGGTAGCCGACCCAGGCGACGACCTGGAGAACCGTCGGGTCCGGGCGGAAGTTGAAGATGCCCTGCAGCACGGTGCCGTACCAGCTGGACGTGTCGAACGCGGACGAGATGTCGAACGCGAGCGACGATCCACCCGGGAGCCAGCCTGCGATCTGCAGTGCGCGAACGCCGTACGCGAGGATGCCGGCCGCGACGACGACGAGGAAAGCTCCGGTGTAGCGGAAGAACCGGGCGAAGTCGATACGGACCGCGCCGAAGTACAGCAGCACGGTGAGGACGGCCGCGACGACGACGCCGAGCAGCAGACCCACGAGCGGCCATGCACTACCGGCCGCGTTCTCGGCGTAGCCCACCAGCAGCAGCGCGGTCTCGACGCCCTCGCGACCGACGGCGAAGAACGCCATGACGGCGACCGCGGCCGGTCCCACGGCAAGTGCCCGGTCCAGGCCGGCACGCAGTTGCCCGGAGATCGACGACGCGGCCGTGCGCATCCACAGCACCATGGCCGTGACGATCGCGACCGCGACGAGCGATGCGAGTCCGCTGATGAGTTCGGCGGCCATCCCGGTGACGGTCGAGGTGCCGAAATGGATGGCGACGAAGATCACCGCGACCATCAATACGGCGGCAGCGACACCGGTCCACACCCATTTCAGCGCATCGCGGCGACCTGATTTGACGAGAAACGCGACGAGGATCATCACGACGATGCCGGTCTCGAGGCCCTCGCGGACACCGATCAGACCGCTGCCGAACAACTGGGTGGCAATGGACGGCGCGGCGGCGCCGGCGGCGAGGACAGACACTCATGCACTCCTGAGACGAGTCGGGGTGGCCGGGTGTCCTCGTCTCTGATCGGACTCTGCGAAGGCAAGGCAAACCTCGAATGACCATGGTGAACGTAGCATTCCCTAAGACCCCGGGAAAACCGCCCCCGTCCTGGAGTTTTTTGTCCGGAATGTGGCTTTGGTCCCGATCCCGGCAAGCGTCACGACCGCGCGGTCTGGATGATGGACGCCGTGACGAGACAAGCCGCGACCTCGAGTGGGGTGCCGAGGACGACCGCGGCGGGGTTGCCGCCCGATCCGTTTCCTCGCCGGCCGCGGCGTCGGCTGCGAACCTTCCTCGTCGTGACGTCGGCGACGCTGGTGGCCGTCGCGGCCGTGACCGTCGCGTCGGGACTCGACGAGTTCGACCAGCGGCAACCGCGCATCGAGATCCCACAGGGCATTCCGCCCGGGCCCGGCGCTCCGCTGCCGCCGATCGACATCGACGCGCCGGGGCGGACCGCGAATCTGCTGGCGGAGTGGGCCGAGCCGCTGTCCGAGCGCCTCGCGATCTCGTCGACCGCGCTCGAGGCATACGGGTACGCGGCCGCGGTGATGGCGCAGTCCCGGCCCGAGTGCGGCATCGGCTGGACGACGCTCGCGGGCATCGCCGCCGTCGAGAGCAAGCACGGCACACACGGTGGTTCCCGCGTCGGCGACGACGGTCTGGTGAGCCCACCCATCCGGGGAATCCCGCTCGACGGGTCGCCCGGTGTCGCGGAGATCCCCGACACCGACGGCGGCGCGATGGACGGCGACGCCACCCACGACCGTGCCATGGGGCCGTTGCAGTTCATTCCCGAGACGTGGAAGCGCTGGGGCGTCGACGCGAACGGTGACGGGGTCGCCGACCCGGACAGCATCGACGACGCGGCGCTCACCGCGGCGCGTTATCTCTGCGCGCGGGGGGGCGACCTCACCACCGAGGACGGGTGGCGCGCCGCGCTCATGGCCTACAACCTGTCCGGCGAATACCTCCTCGATGTGCGGGACCGGGCGGCGGCGTACTCGGTGGGGGTCCGGCGGTGACCGGCGTCGCGTGCGTGCCTCGGGACGGGAGTCGGTTACTCCGGTTAGGCTCAGACCTGGCACTATGCATCCGGCGGCTCAGGGCCGTCTTCACCTGCACGTAGACAACCAAGGAGAAGCATTCGTGGCCATCATTGAGCAGGTCGGAGCTCGCGAGATCCTCGATTCCCGTGGCAACCCCACGGTTGAGGTCGAGGTGCTGCTCGAGGACGGCAGCTTCGCCCGCGCCGCCGTTCCTTCCGGTGCCTCCACCGGCGAGCACGAGGCCGTCGAGCTGCGTGACGGCGGCGACCGCTACCTGGGCAAGGGTGTCGAGAAGGCCGTCGAGTCCGTGCTCGGCGAGATCGCGCCGGCCATCATCGGCCTGGACGCCACGGAGCAGCGCACCGTCGACCAGGCTCTGCTGGACGCCGACGGCACCCCGGACAAGTCTCGCCTCGGCGCGAACGCCCTGCTCGGTGCTTCCCTCGCCGTCGCCCGCGCCGGCGCCGAGAGCTCGGGCCTGGAGCTCTTCCGCTACGTCGGTGGCCCCAACGCGCACGTGCTGCCCGTCCCGATGATGAACATCCTCAACGGTGGCGCCCACGCCGACACCGGCGTCGACGTCCAGGAGTTCATGGTCGCGCCGATCGGTGCGCCCACCTTCAAGGAGTCGCTGCGCTGGGGTGCCGAGGTGTACCACTCGCTCAAGGCAGTGCTGAAGCAGAAGGGCCTGTCGACGGGCCTCGGTGACGAGGGCGGCTTCGCTCCCGACGTCGCCGGCACCCGTGAGGCGCTGGACCTGATCAGCGAGGCCATCGCGAAGACCGGCTTCAAGCTGGGTACCGATGTCGCGCTGGCGCTCGACGTCGCGGCCACCGAGTTCTACACGAACGGCACCGGCTACAAGTTCGAGGGCAAGATCCGCACCGCCGAGGAGATGGGTGCGTTCTACGCCGAGCTGCTGGGCCAGTACCCGCTGGTCTCCATCGAGGACCCGCTGAGCGAGGACGACTGGGCCGGCTGGGTCGCGCTCACCGAGCAGATCGGCAACAAGATCCAGCTCGTCGGCGACGACCTGTTCGTCACCAACCCGGAGCGCCTCGAGGAGGGCATCGCCAAGGGCGCCGCCAACGCTCTGCTGGTGAAGGTCAACCAGATCGGCACGCTCACCGAGACGCTGGACGCCGTGGACCTGGCGCACCGCAGCGGCTACAAGACGATGATGAGCCACCGCTCGGGCGAGACCGAGGACACCACGATCGCCGATCTGGCCGTCGCGGTCGGCAGCGGCCAGATCAAGACCGGTGCGCCCGCCCGCAGCGAGCGCGTCGCGAAGTACAACCAGCTGCTGCGCATCGAGGAGAGCCTCGGCGACGCCGCCCGTTACGCCGGTGAGCTGGCCTTCCCGCGCTTCGTGTTCGAGGGTGCCGCCAGCTGATGAACCAGCGCGGTAGGTCGCGGTCGGGTCGCCCGGGTGGGCGTCCCGCTCGCCGCGGTGCCGAGTCGGACCAGGGGCCACGTCGCCCCCGGCGGATTCGTTCCGGCGCGCCTGCCGCAGCTACCGACCGCCTCCGCGAGGATGCACCGGCCGACGCCGGTGCGGTCAGCGGTGGCGATACCGACGCAGCCACCTCGTCCCGTGCCCGCTCGACGCGCCGCACGGGGCGAGGGTCGGCTCCGGCCCGGTCCGAGCGCACGTTCTTCGGGCTCTCGACCGGGCGCGCCGTCATTCTCGGAGTGGTGATCTGCGCGTTGGCGCTCACCCTCGCGGTGCCGCTGCGCACCTACCTGACCCAGCGTTCCGAGGCCGATCGACTGGCCTCCGAGCAGCAGGTACTCGAACAGCAACTCGCGGACCTGCAGCGTCAGAAGGAACAGATCGACGATCCCGCGTGGATCGCCTCGCAGGGCCGTGAGCGGTTGGGGCTGGTCCGGCCGGGGGAGACGCCGTACAAGGTGCAGTTGCCCGGCGACTACAAGCCGCCGGAGAAGGACGCGCCGCCGCCGCCACCGTCGACCGGAGCCTGGCACAGCGATCTCTGGCAGCGCCTGACCGGACCGCTGCCCACCACCGAGGCTCGATCAGAAACACCGCCGGCCGCCCCCGCGGCGCCGGCCCCCGCACCAGAAGAACCAGGAGTACCCACCGGGTGAGCGAATCGTCCGTCCCCCAGGAAGACCTCGACGCGGTGGAGGCCCAGCTGGGTCGCGCCCCGCGCGGCGTGCTTGCGATCGCCTACCGGTGCCCGGACGGGCAGCCCGGCGTCGTCAAGACCGCGCCCCGGCTGCCGGACGGCACCCCGTTCCCGACGCTCTACTACCTCACCGACCCCCGGCTGACCGCGGAGGCCAGTCGGCTCGAATCCGCCGGTGTGATGCGTGAGATGACCGAGCGGCTCGGGACCGATCCCGAACTCGCCGCCGCCTACCGGCGGGCGCACGAGTCCTACCTTGCCGAGCGCAACGAAATCGATTCCCTGGGAACGGATTTCACCGGCGGCGGCATGCCGGATCGGGTCAAGTGCCTGCACGTGCTGATCGCGCACTCGCTCGCGAAGGGGCCCGGTCTCAACCCGTTCGGTGACGAGGCCGTCTCGCTCGCCGCGCGAGGCAACCTGCGCGGCACCGCGATTCCGGCCGACTGGCCCGAGTACACCGGACCGTTCGCCGAGGGCGCCGAATGACCAGGGTCGCCGCGATCGACTGCGGTACCAACTCGATTCGTCTCCTCGTCGCGGACGCCGACGAGAACGGTCGGCTCACCGACGTGATCCGACTGATGCGGATCGTGCGCCTCGGGCAGGGCGTCGACGCCAACGGTGCGTTCGCGCCCGAGGCGATCGAGCGCACCCGTGTGGCGCTCACCGAATACGCCGACATCATCCGGGAGACCGGCGCGAGCGCCGTGCGGATGGTCGCGACATCGGCCGCCCGTGACGCGGCGAACCGCGAGGACTTCTTCGGGATGACGCGGGAAGTCCTGGGCGCGGTGATTCCCGGTGCCGAGGCTGAGGTCATCACCGGCGACGAGGAAGCACGGCTGTCGTTCGCCGGCGCGGTCGGTGAACTCGACGCGGCCGAGGGGCCGTTCGTCGTGGTCGACCTCGGCGGCGGATCCACCGAGGTCGTCCTGGGTGACGACACCGGCGTCCACGCCGCGTACTCGACCGATGTCGGATGCGTGCGCGTGACCGAACGCTGCCTGCACGACGACCCGCCGACCGACGAACAGGTCTCTGCGGCACGTGAATTCGCGGTAGAGCGGCTCGCGGAGGCATTCGCTCGCGTGCCGGTCGAGCAGGCGCGCACGTGGGTCGGGGTGGCCGGAACGATGACGACGCTGTCGGCCGTCGCGCAGAACCTGCCCGAGTACGACGCGGACCGGGTGCACCTGTCGCGGCTCAGCCTCGAGCAGTTGCACGACGTCGCGCACCGCCTCGTGACGATGACGCACGACGAGCGCGCCGCGCTCGGCCCCATGCATCCGGGCCGGGTCGACGTGATCGGAGGCGGCGCGATCGTCACGGCCGTTCTGGCGGACGAACTCTCGCGCCGCGCCGGTATCGGCGAGCTCGTCGTGAGCGAGCACGACATCCTGGACGGAATTGCAATGTCGGTCTCACTGGGCGGGTCGTGAGTTAGCTCACTGTCGCTTCCGCCTACACTGTTTGAGTTCCCACGGATGTGGGCCACCGGAGTCGGGCCGGTGGTGGGCCCCCATAGCCCAATTGGCAGAGGCAGCGGACTTAAAATCCGCCAAGTGTGGGTTCGAGTCCCACTGGGGGCACCACCGTCTTTGCAGGTAGATTCGTTACCGGCCCGCTCCGTGTGAGCGTGCATGGCCTGATAAGGCCGTGAGAAGGTCGTGAAGCGCGAAATCAGACCTCGTGGTCTGGCTTGCCCGATATGCTCCTAGGGCCAGTTTTCGTTGCAAGCGCGGGAGCAAGTCAGATTGAAGATTTTCATCAGTTGGTCCAAGCCGACGAGTGGCGCAGGTCTTGAAGGACTGGCTGCAACAGGTTATTCAGCAACTTCAGCCCTGGGTGTCAAGCGAGGATATCGCTAAGGGTGCGCGCGGGCGTGACGCAATAGCGAGGGAGCTGGAAGGTACCAGCGAGGGCATCATCTGCATCACCAAAGAGAACGTACGCGAGCCCTGGCTGAATTTTGAAGCAGGGGCGCTGTCCAAGGCTACTGGAGAATCATCCGTGCGCACGGTACTGCTGGATTTGGAGCCAGCAGACGTCGTTGGTCCCCTTTCGGACTTCCAGCACACTGTGTTTGGGCGACAAAGATGATGTGTTCAAGTTCCTCTGCTCGATCAACGATCACTGCGAGCGGCCCCTTGACAGGGTGTTGCTGGAGAGGGTCTTTGATAAGAACTGGGAAGACCTCGTTACGCGATTGGCTGAGGTTCCCAGGCCTGCGAAGCAAACCGACAACAGCCACATCACGGAAGGTGACCGTGAGCCGGGGAGGTCGGAGAAACAGATGCTTGGTGAGATTCTTGAGCGGGTGCGGGGAATCGAACGCACCATCAGACTCGGCGATGGTGTGACGGGGGTGCGTGTTAGCCGCGTCGGTTCGACCATCGGTGATGCCGACTCTATTAGCCTCGATCGGCACTTCGGTTCGGGCCACGACCATCTTGATGACTATGCCGACCGGAAGGCGAAGCTTGATTCGCTGATCGCTGACGGGAGTGGGTGGGTCAGTCACAAGAAGTTCGGACTCGGTGACATCGTCGACCTACAGCCCGAGCCGCTTTGTGCTGTTGTGAAGTTTGACAGTCAACCGGAATCTCGGATGGTTGTTGATCCGCGCACTCTGAGGTCACCGCGGTCCAATCTCTAAACATCCGGTTGCACGTACCAACGGAACTTCGTTGGATAGCGGCGGAGTTGTGGATGGCAGCTTGGGCAAAAGATTCGCAACGCCGCCGTCCTCTTCTAGGATCCGGTCACAGTAGAGGTCGAGTGTCAGCGTGAGCGTCCCGTGTCCGAGCCACCGAGACATCCGCATGAAAGCGGGTGCCGGCCATGAGGTGCATGACCGCAAAGGTGTGGTGGAGGTCGCGCAGTCGGCCCCACACGTCGCCGCGCGTGGGGATGCGTCGTCCGTCGGGGTAAGGGCGGGCGCACTCATCGGCAACCGGACAGACGCCAATGCGGGACGGAACACGTTGTCGTAGAAAGGGTCCGGAGGGAGTGGCGGGGTCCGTCAAGCGGCACCGCGTAGCGCTTGCCTGCCACACTCTCATGGTTAATGGGCTACGCGAAGGCGACGAGGACGCGCCGGTAGATGCGCTTCTCGTTCGAGGACGACTTCGCGGACGCCATGGCCGCGCTGGGCCAGCCGACCACACCGACACCGTCTCGGCAAGCTGACAACGGAGTCCGGCTCAGGCGGGACTCGGTGTGGTAGGGCTGGTGTCCCGCCCGCCAGGGCATAGGGCCGTGATACGCGGCAATTCCCTGCTCCTCTATGGGGGAACTACGGCCCGCTACGGGAGATACGGAAAATCGCCTCTTCGCCGGTGATCAGTCGATCGGCCATGCCGTCGGTGGGCTTTCCTCGGGGCCGACGTCGTTCGCCCGGACGCCGTATCGGCCTTCCTCGGTTGCGATACCCGGACGAGTGCCTGCGCGGACCGAAAGTAGGTCGAGGCGACATCGGCCCCGAGTCTCGAGGATATCCGGGCCGTTGCTTGCCCCAGTCGGCGGCTGACGCCCAACACAAGGCGGCCCCGGGACGATGACTGAAAACCTCCCACAGTTCCGATCTTCTGAGTGCCCCTCTGCCACTAGGAGTTCCGCGACGGTCTGCAGTACCTGCGGAGGTCCGTAGCTTCAGTGGTAGCCGACGGCACGCCCCAAGCAAGCGGTTGGTTGCGGAATGTCCCGCGTGATGGGAAGTGTCGGTTCGAAGGGGTGAAAGGGCTCGGTATGGTGACCCGCGTCACCCCGCCAATTGCTCAGACATACGTAGCCGTTCGAGGTCCCCGACCCGCCGAACGGCCGAAGGATGGTGCCCACATGCATGCTCGATCGCTCGCTGTCGTCGCCGTGGTCCCGGCCGTCGTCGGCGCGCTGCTGCTCGCTACGCTGGCGACCGCGCACCCGCTCGATTCCAGTGGATTCGGAAGTGTGTCAGCATCGCTCGGATTCGGAAGTTCGTCGTCCCCGGTCAGCTGTCCGCGTTCGCCGCTCGCACCGCCGATGCGCTTCCTGGAAAGCAGCGGACTCGATACGCGGGCACTCGAGCTGGTGCGGGACCCGGCGGTCGCCGCCGCCAAGGCGACGCTCCGCGACACGCTGGCGCAGTCGGGTCTGGCGGCGGACGATGCCACCGCGGCCGAAATGCCGTCCTACGTCGATTCTCTCGCTCTCGCCGCGGCCAGCGATGTCGCGAACCTCGGCCGGACATCCATCGCGTGGGACGATCAGCCGGACCGCCGGTGGGGGCTCGACAATCCCGATGTGATCTACCGATCCGCCACGATCGACGAGAACGGCTCGTACGCGATCCGGGGTATCCGGCACTCGTCGCAGAACATCTACTTCCAGGTTCTCGACGCCTATCCGGGCGATGGAACCCTGGGGAACACAACCGGGTTCTTCGCCGGCAACAGCCTCAGGACGGCGGCGGATGGGTCGTTCACACTGACGCTGAGCGCCGAGCCGGGGCAGCCGGGGGACAACCACATCCAGTTCGGGGCGGGCAGCAAGCGGCTCGTTGTGCGTGACACCTTGGCGGACTGGGCGACCGAGACGCCCGCTGAGCTTCAGCTCACCCAGCTGAGTGGGCCGGTCGTCGCTGTTCCCGAGGACCCGGCAGCCGAGGTGGTACGCCGGATGACGCGCCAGGGGGAGTTCTGGGCCGACTACGCGAAGCAACTCCTGCAGGTGCTACCGGTCAACGCCGTCGCGGCGCCTGCCCCGACCCGAGGCGGGTTGCCCGGGCAGGTCAGCGCGTTCGCCCAGTTCGATCTGCGATCCGATGAGGCGCTGGTCCTTACCGTGGACCCGGCCGACGCACCCTACTTCGGCATGCAACTTGGCAACAACTGGTTCACCTCGATGAACTACTGGGACCACCAGTCCAGCCTCAACCGAGCCCAGGCTATGACGAACCCGGACGGCACAGTCACGTTCGTGGTGAGTCAACGCGATCCCAACGTGTGCAACTGGCTCGATCCGGCAGGGCACGACCGTGGGCTGATCTTCCTGCGATGGCAGGACTTGCCGGCAGGCGTAGTCCCGGGCCCGGTGGCGACACGGGTTGTCTCTGTCGACGATCTGGCGGATGTGCTCGCGGAGGTCCCGAAGATCAATCAGGGCAGCCGTCGCGCGCAGCTGGAGCATCGCGAGACGAGTCTGCACCGGCGTCCGGCGGCATGGCCCCGATGATCTGATGCAGAAGGAGATCCGCCCCGAAGCTTCCGGGCGGGTCTCCGCTCGCCAGTCTCGATGGCGTTGCGGATGTGAGTCCGCCGTGCACGATCCGCGAGAGATGTTGCCGCGGTGGTGGACTCGCGATCTCTGATTCAGAGAGGACGGAAGCGGAAGGCTCGGCCGTCCCGGAGGTTGGCCGATGCGGGCTGTGGCGATCGACCGACTCCCGTCCGCAAGCTCGTGGTCACACCCCGCGACAGTCGACGCCCGGTCCACTCGACGTGGGCGCCGACGATGTCGGGAGGTCAAGGCATTCCGGTCAGTGCTCGGACTCGATGACGACCTGCTGCGCCGCGGGGGTGACGGCGTCGACGTATCCGGCGAAGTCGTCGTGCTTCTCGAGGAAACCCGCCACGAACGGGCAGATCGGCACGATCCGCTTGTCGTGTGCGGTGGTGTCCTCGAGCGCTGCCCGGATGAGCGTGCTCGCCAGGCCGCGGCCCGCGAAGCGCTCGTCGATCTCCGTGTGGAAGAAGATGCGCTGCACGCCGCTGTCGACGAACTGCGTGAAACCTGCCGTTTCGTTTCCGACGCGGATCTCGTAGCGGCGGCTGTCGGGCGAGGAGTGAACCTCGGGCTGTGCATCCAGTTCGTCGGTCATGATCCCACTATGACGCGGGCGGTCGGCTCGCGCGACCCAAGCGTGCGCGTCCAATCCGGTTGGTGCCTTCGAACCGGGCGCCGACATGCGGACCGGTGGCGCCGCCGAGCCAGCGGGTGGAGACGGTTTCCGGACTGTAGTCGACCATTCGAGTGATGTCGCTGATCAGGGCGTACAGCGTGCGCGGTTGCGCTGCGATCACCTTGCTGACCGATACGCACACCGGTGAGGGGCGGGACATGTGTACCTCCCTGCGGAAATTCGTCAGGAACTCATCTTGGGTAAGGCCCGTTCGATGATCGGCCCCAGATCGAGGCCCGCCGGCAGCGTGCCGAACACAGTGCCCCAGTCGCCACCCAGTCGTGTTGCGCAGAAGGCGTCGGCCACTGCGGGGTGTCCGTGTCGGACCAGCAGCGCGCCCTGCAATGCCAGTGCCATGTCGCCGACCACCCGCCTGGCCCGCAGCTGGAGGGTGTCGAAATCCGTGAAGGATCTCTTCAAGGCCGCCACGGCCGCGTCGAGTCGACGGTCGCCGCCGGCGCTGTCGTCGAGTTCGTCGAAGAACGCCTCGACCGACTCCGGTTGGCGCGCCATCGCGCGCAGCGCGTCGAGTGCGGCGACGTTGCCCGAGCCCTCCCACACCGACAGCAGCGGCGCCTCCCGGTACAGCCGGGGCATCCGCGACTCCTCGACATATCCGTTGCCGCCCAAGCACTCCAGGGCCTCCGCGGCGTGGATCGGTCCGCGCTTGCACACGTAGTACTTGCTCACCGCGAGGGCAATCCGGCGCAGCGTCGCGGCCTGCGGGTCGCCGCTCGCGGCGCGGTCGGTGAGCGTGGCGAGCCACAGCGCGACCGTGGTCGCGGCCTCGGACTCGACGGCCAGGTCCGCGAGGACGTTCCGCATCAGCGGCTGGTCGATCAGGTGCGCGCCGAACGCGCTGCGGTGGACCGCGTGGTGCGTCGCCTGCGTGACGCCGACCCGCATCCCCGTCGCCGTGCCGATCGTGCAGTCCAGGCGGGTCATGTTGACCATCTCGATGATCGTCGGGACACCCCGGCCCTCGTCGCCCACCCGCCACGCGACGGCCTCGTCGTACTCCACCTCGCTGCTGGCGTTCGAGTGGTTGCCGAGCTTGTCCTTGAGCCGTTGCAGGTGCATGGTGTTGCGGCTGCCGTCGGGCAGGACCCGAGGAAGCAGGAAGCACGTCAGCCCGCCCGGCGCCTGTGCGAGCACCAGGAAGATGTCCGACATCGGCGCCGACGTGAACCACTTGTGTCCGGTGAGCAGGTAGGCGCCGTCGGCCTGCGGGACCGCGCGTGTCGTGCCGGCGCGGACGTCGGAGCCGCCCTGCTTCTCGGTCATCGACATGCCCGCGATCAGTCCCGGCTTGGTGAGCGGCGGGCGCGGTTGCGGGTCGTAGGCCCGGGCGGTCAGCAGCGGTTCGTACTGCAAGGCCAGTTCGGGGTTGTGGCGCAGCGCCGGCACCACGGCGTAGGTCATCGAGATCGGGCAGCCGTGGCCGGCGTCGACCTGCCCCCACACCGCCATCTTCGCGGCCCGGACCAGGTGTGCGTGGGGGCTGGGGTCGGCCCACGGCGCCCCGTGCAGCCCCAGTTCCACGGCGGTGTGCATGAGCTGGTGGTAGGCGGGGTCGTAGTCGACCTCGTCGATGCGGTGACCGTAGCGGTCGTGGGTGCGCAGCACCGGGGGATGCGCCTCGGCCAGGTCGCCCCACCGCTGGGCCTCCGCGCCGCCGGCGAGCCGTCCGACGTGGTGCACGTCGTCGAGGGCGTCGTGCGCGCCCTCGCTGCGGAGGGCCTCGAGGATCGGTGGGTAGTCGGCCGCGTCGTAGTCGATCAGCGGCGGGACCTGATTGGTTACCTCGTGCGTGACCCTCATACGACCCCCTGACGTGGTGGTGACGGTGATCCTCGACTGCAGTCAATGACGGTTGGGTCCACACGTCAAGCAGTTGCACGACGCGCCGGCGGAATATCCGCGGGGCCGACGCGGTTCTTGGCATATAGTTGAAACTTGAAATACCTCGGAGGTAGAGCATGCAGTTCGGAATCTTCACCGTCGGCGACGTGACCATGGACCCCGCGACCGGGCGGACCCCGACCGAGGCCGAGCGCATCAAGGCGATGGTCGCGATCGCGGAGAAGGCCGAGGAAGTGGGACTCGACGTGTTCGCCACCGGTGAGCACCACAACCCGCCGTTCGTGCCGTCCTCGCCGACGACCATGCTCGGCTACATCGCCGCGCGCACCGAGCGCATTCAGCTCTCGACGTCGACGACGCTCATCACCACCAACGATCCGGTGAAGATCGCCGAGGACTTCGCGATGCTCCAGCACCTCGCGGACGGTCGGGTGGACCTCATGCTCGGTCGCGGCAACACCGGGCCCGTCTATCCGTGGTTCGGCAAGGACATCCGTGAGGGCATCCCGCTCGCGATCGAGAACTACGCACTGCTGCACAAGCTCTGGCGCGAGGACATCGTGAACTGGCAGGGGCGCTTCCGTACGCCGCTGCAGTCGTTCACGTCGACGCCGCGGCCGCTCGACGACGTTCCGCCGTTCGTGTGGCACGGCTCGATCCGCAGCCCCGAGATTGCCGAGCAGGCCGCCTACTACGGTGACGGCTTCTTCGCGAACAACATCTTCTGGCCCAAGGAGCACTTCGTCCAGCTGATCAACCTCTATCGCCGGCGCTACGAGCACTACGGCCACGGCTCGGCGGACCAGGCGATCGTGGGGCTCGGCGGCCAGGTGTTCATGCGCAAGAACTCCCAGGACGCCGTCCGCGAGTTCCGGCCCTATTTCGACAACGCCCCCGTCTACGGACACGGCCCGTCGCTCGAGGAGTTCACCGAGGAGACGCCGCTGACCGTGGGTAGCCCGCAGGAGGTCATCGACAAGACCCTCACGTTCCGCGAGAGCTTCGGCGACTACCAGCGTCAGCTCTTCCTCATGGATCACGCCGGGCTGCCGCTGAAGACCGTTCTCGAGCAACTCGACCTGCTGGGTGAGGAGGTCGTGCCGGTGCTGCGTCGCGAGATGGATGCGATGCGTCCCGTGCACGTCCCGGAGGCTCCCACGCACGCGAGCCTGGTTGCACGCAGGAACGAGGAGGTGCTGTCGTGAGCGACCCGAAGATCCGCACGCTGACGGTGATCTCGGCGGGGTTGACGCAGCCGTCGTCGAGTCGGCTGCTCGCCGACCGGCTTGCCGCCGCGACCGAGGATGCGCTCGTCGCACAGGGCGTCGAGGTCGATGTCGCGGTGGTCGAACTGCGCGACCATGCACACGCGCTCGTCGACAACATGCTCACCGGCTTCCCGAGCGGCGCGCTGCGGTCGGCGACCGAACGTGTGGCCGTGTCCGACGGGCTCATCGCGGTGACGCCGATCTTCAACGCCTCCTACAGCGGGCTGTACAAGTCGTTCTTCGACGTCCTCGAACCCGGGACGCTCGACGGCGTGCCCGTCCTGATGGGGGCGACCGGCGGCACCGCGCGACATTCGCTCGCGCTCGACCACGCGGTCCGTCCGATGTTCGCCTACCTGCGGGCCGCCGTGGTGCCGACGGCCGTCTACGCGGCCTCGGAGGACTGGGCGGGAGCGGGCGATCAGGGGCTGGCGCAGCGAATCGCGCGGGGCGGCGGCGAGTTGGCCGCCGCGGTGGCGGTGCGTGAGAGCGTCGGACCCGTGGATCCGTTCGCGAACTCGGTGCCGTTCGAGGAGTTGCTGACACGGCAGACGCAGTAACTGACTCGCCAGTAAGATACCCGCAACGAACGTCGTCGATCAGGGGAGTGGGTCTTGCGGGAATCGGACTGGTGGACGCGGGTGGACGTCTCGCTGCGCAACGCGTGGGGACTGACGTTCGGTGACGGGGTCGTACCGGCGGTGCGGACACCGTCGACCGCGATCCATCGCGAGCTGCACCGGGACCTGCACCGCTACGGCCCCGAGGGCGGCGAACGCCCGGTACTGCTCGTCCCGCCGCTGGCCGTGCCGAGGCACTGCTACGACCTGAGGCCCGGCCAGAGCCTGGCTGCGCACCTGATCGAGTCGGGGCGCACGCCGTACGTCGTCGACTACGGGACGATGGGCTACGCCGACCGCCGCCTCGGCTTCGAGGAGTGGGTCGACGACATCGTCCCCGGCGCGTTGCGGCGGGTCAGCGAACTGCACGACGACTCCGAGGTCGACGTCGTCGGGTGGAGTCTCGGCGGGACGCTGTCGCTGCTCACGGCGGCCGCGCACCCCGACCTGCCGATCGCGTCGGTCACCGCGTTGGGCACCCCGATCGACTACACGAAGATCCCGCTGATGGCCGCCGCCCGCGGCGTCGGCCGGGTCACCGGGCACCGTCCGGTCACCGAACTGACCCGGCTGATGGGAGGGCTGCCCGCACCGCTGGTCCAGATCGCCTACCGGGCCACCGCCCCGCAGCGGGAGCTGCTCAAGCCGTGGTTCGTCGCGCGCAACCTGCACGACACCGAGACGCTCGCCCGGATGGAGGCCATCGACCGGTTCATGGCCGAGATGCCGGGCTACCCGGCGCGGCTGTTCTACCAGATGGCGGAGGAGTTGGTGCTCGGCAACGGGCTCCGCGAAGGGCGGATCACGCTCGGCGGCAACACGATCAAGCTCGCCGAGCTGCGGGTTCCGGTGCTCGCCGTCGGCGGAACCAGTGACGTCATCGCCACCGCCGACTCGGTAGGAGCGATCGTCGACGTGCTCCCCGGCTCGCCGTCGGTGCGGTTCGAGACCGCACCGGGGAGCCATCTGGGTCTACTCGCCGGGCCGGGCGCGAAGGACACCACGTGGCGGCACATCGACGCGTTCCTCGGGGAGCGTGTGGCGGGCTGAGTTTCAGTCGTCGAGCAGGACTCGTCGGCTCGCCGCGATCGGACTCTGCGCGGTGAGCCCGCCGTCGAGGACGAGCGTCTGACCGCTCATGTACCGCGACTCGTCCGACGCGAGATACACCATCGCCCAACCGATGTCGTCGGGATTGCCGATCGTGTCCAGTGCGTTGTGCTGCCGGATGTCGTCGATGACGTCCTTGGGCAGGTTGTCGCGCAGTGCCGCCGTCATGATCGCGCCCGGTGCAATCGCGTTGCAGCGCACATTGTGTCGGCCGTACTGTGTGGCCACGTACTGGGTCAACCGGATCACCGCGGCTTTCGACGCCCCGTACGCGCACTGCAGTACGTCCCCGACGAGTCCGGCGACCGAGACGGTATTGACGATCGAGCCGCCACCGGCCTCGATCATGTGCGGCAGCGCGAGACGCGACGCGACGACGGTGCTGCGCGCGTTGAGCGCCATCGCGCGGTCCCACTCGGCCAGGTCCATCCGCAGCAGGTCCAGATCGGTGCGCGGATTGCTCCCGCCGACATGATTGCACAGCACGTCGATGCCGCCGAACTCGGCGACCGCGCGGTCGATCATCGCGGCCACCGACTTCTCGTCCATCACATTCGCGCCGATCCCCACGGCCCGCCCACCCTCGAGGCCGATCTGTTCGGCCGCCTCACCCGCGGCGTCCGCGTCCAGGTCCGCGACCAGGACCCGGGCGCCCTCCGCGGCCATCAGGCCCGCGGCGGCCCGGCCGATACCGCTCGCCGCGCCCGTGATGACGACTTTCTTCTCGGCTAGACGGTCCATGGCGGTCCCTTCCTCGGGAAGTCCCCCCCCGTTCCAGTGTGTCCAACCGAGGCGCCGAGCGTGTCAGCTTCCGGGGAATCCGAGACTGCCGCCGCCGGTCCCCTCGATGAAGGCGAAGGGTGACAGCACCTGCGGCACCGCCCCGTGCACTCCGTCGACCAAGTAGCCCTTCCCGTTGTCGATGTGGAGGACGGCAGGCTCGCTGAAGCCGCTGAAATTCAGCATCCAGCCCGTGGTGTTGCCTTCCGGGATCTGAGCGATCCCGTCGGTCGGAGGTTGCTGTGTCAGTGACCCGAAAGCGATCGGTACCCAGCCCGTTTCGAGCCTGGAGTAGTAGATGTCGCCGTTGTCCACGTCCAGCCCGGTGATCGTGTGGTTCGTCTTGAACGGCCGTACGGTCGGTGTCGTTGCGCCGGAGGGCAGTTCGACTAGGAGATTGCCGGACGAATCGATTGTGTACACGTCGCCGTCGTCCACGGCCAGTTGGTCACCGACGGCGAGTTCACCGAAGGGGAGCACTGTCGGCGTAGATTCTCCGGCGCGGAGCGCGAGGATTCGGTGATTCCCGGTGTCGGCGACGTACACAGTGCCTCCTTCGACCGCGATCGCTCCCGGACGCGAGAGTCCGTCGAACGGAAGCCGCACTGGGGTCGATTGGCCGTCCAGGAGGGCGAGCACGCGGTCGTTGCCGGTGTCGGTGACGTAGACGTTGCCGTTCTCCACGGCGATACCGGACGGGGAATCGAGTCCCGTGAACGGCAGCGTGATCGGTTCCTCAACTCCTGGAACAATTCTGATCGCACGGTGGAGTGCGGTGTCGGCGACGTAGAGGTCGCTTCCGTCGACCGCGTACGCGCCGCCCTCGAGGGTGGGCAGCAGCGGCCTCGACTGCAGCGGATTCTCGCGCGAGCGTCCCCCGCTCCGGACATCGGCGCGAGCGTCGAGGACACTTGACATCATGCTCTCCGTCGAAGACCTGTTCAGCCACCTGCGGCGCTTTCCCGATGTCGAGGCGCCCAACCTGTTCGCCGTCGACGCGGCCGATCGGCTGATCCTCGACGAGGCGGCCGACGCCCTCGCTGCCGCGCCGGACGGCGCGGTGGCGGTGATCGGGGACCACTACGGCGCGCTCACCCTCGGTGCGGCAGTCCGATTCGGTGCGAACAACATTCGGGTACACCAGGATCCGATCACCGGTGAACGGGCGCTGGCGAACAACGCCGAGACCGTCGGCCTGGCCGGTCGCTACCGTGCGTGCGAGCTGGGGGAGGATCTGCTCGCCGGGGCGCGCGTCGTGCTGATGCAGTTGCCGCGCAGCCTCGACGAACTCGACGAGATTGCCGACACGATCGCGCGGTACGCCGCCCCCGACGTCGTCGTGTACGCGGGTGGCCGGAACAAGCACATCACCCCGGCGATGAACGACGTCCTGCGGCGGTCCTTCGCGAACGTCCGGGCGACGCTGGGACGGCAGAAGTCGCGCGTGCTGGTCGCCGACACGCCCCGGCCGCCCGCCGCGACATCACGTTTCCCCGTCACCGAACACCTCGACGAACTCGGCCTCGACGTCGTCGCGCACGGCGCCGTGTTCGCCGGACCCAAGCTCGACATCGGGACGCGGTTCCTGCTCGAGTTCCTGCCTCGCATGCGCGACGCCGACACCGCCGTCGATCTCGGGTGCGGGACGGGCATTCTCGCGGTGAGCCTGGCGAAGGCCCAACCCGCGGTGTCCGTGACGGCGAGCGACCAGTCCGCCGCCGCCGTCGCGTCCGCCGCGGCGACGGCGCGGGCCAACGGGGTCGACGACCGGGTGCGGGCGCTGCGTGACGACGCCATCGCATCCCTGCCCGACGCGAGCGTCGACCTGATCCTGTGCAACCCGCCGTTCCACGTCGGGGCGGCGGTACACACCGGCGGTGCGGGGAAGATGTTCGACGCCGCCGGCCGCGTGCTGCGCCCCGGCGGGGAACTGTGGACGGTCTACAACTCCCACCTCGGGTACAAGGCTGCGCTGAAGCGCGCCGTCGGGCCCACCGAGGTGGTCGGTCGCAGCGCGAAGTTCACCGTCACGCGGTCCGTCCGCGCGCTGTAACGCCGTCGCTACTGCGCCGGCCCACCGCCGGCTGCGTCGCCGTCGACCTGGCCGCGGTGCAGTCCGACATCCTCGATGATCACGCCGTCGACGATCTCCGCGCCCTGGAGTTCGTCGTCGTCCTCGCGTTCCTCACCGAACGGCGGGACGTCCGGTTCCTCCTCGGCGAGTCGCTGGTCGAGGCTTTCGCCCTGCTCGGCCTCGCGCAGCGTGGTGCCGAACCGGTCGGCCTCGCTCCACTCGTCGGGCGCATCGACGACGTCGTCGCCGTCCGCGTTGCGAACCTCGTCAGAATCGAGGCTCTCGCTCACATTCAGTGTCTCGCCGGATCCGTCTTCGATTCCCATGCCTCATTGTCTGTCGGATTGCGATTTCCTGCTGGATTGTCCGGGTGCGCGATACCGTTTGGTCGGATCCTCGTATAGCGATTGCCGCGGTGCGCCCGGTACAGTCCGAAATGTCCAACTCTGTGCGAAGTCGGGAACTCTCCCCGCGGTGCCGGACGTTCTACGGACAACGACGCCGGGCGACCCGGCCGACTCGGGCCCCACCGGGCACGACAGACGACCATGAGAAGGGATGTGCACGGTGCGCACCACCAGCAACCCGGTGTTCAAGAACCTGCCCAAGCAAGAAGGTGGGGGCTACGCCACCTTCGGATCTGCGCAGACGGGTGCCGCGCAGGTTGCTCAGGAATACGGATACGGCCAGCAGTATCCGGCGCCCGAGCAGTACCGGACGCCGCAGCGGGCCATGACGATCGACGACGTCGTCACCAAGACCGCCATCACCCTCGGCGTGCTGACGATCTCGGCGATCATCTCGTTCTTCCTGACGAACGACAATCCGTCGCTCGCGGCCCCGTTCGTCATCGTCGGCGGCCTCGTCGGCTTCGTCCTGGTGATGGTCGCGTCGTTCGGCCGGAAGATGGACAATCCGGCGATCGTGCTCGCCTACGCGGCGTGTGAGGGTGTGTTCCTCGGCGCGCTGTCGTTCCTGATGACGTTTCAGATTCAGGGCGTCGACGCATCCGTCCTGATCGGCCAGGCCGTGCTCGGCACGTTCGGCGTGTTCTTCGGCATGCTCGTCGTCTACAAGACCGGCGCCATCCGCGTCACGCCGCGCCTGACCCGCATGATCATCGGCGGCCTCATCGGCGTCATGGTCCTGATGATCGGCAACCTGGTCGCCAGCTTCTTCACCGACGGCGGTTTCGGCCTGCGCGACGGCGGCACCATGGCGATCATCTTCAGCCTGGTGTGCATCGCGCTCGCCGCGTTCAGCTTCCTGCTCGACTTCGACGCCGCCGACGAACTGATCCGCGCGCAGGCGCCGGAGAAGGCCGCATGGGGTGTCGCCCTCGGCCTGACCGTCACCCTGGTGTGGCTGTACGTCGAGATCCTGCGCCTGCTGAGTTACCTCAACAACGACTAGTCTCAGGACGCCTCACGAACGGGCGGTTATCTGACGGGCCACTCGGCCGACGTTCAGATAACCGCCCGTTCGTCGTTGTGGATAGCTGCTCTCGCGAACAAGGTCGGTGTGGCGCGGGCGGCCATGCTGTTCGCGTGGGGGATTACGACGAACCGTTTCTGCGGTCAGCGGTTTCCGGAATGTTGACCGATCACCAGCTTTATCGCGGCTTCGTGCGGGTCTACCGCGGCGTCTACGTGAGCAAGCGCGTCGAGCTCACGGCTGGAACGCGCGCGAGGGCGGCGGCGTTGTTTGCTGGACCGGATGCGATCCTGACCGGCTTCTCTGCGGCCGCGCTGTACGGAACGAAGTGGAATCGGAGCGCACGAACCGGCAGAAGTGATCCGCTCCGGCCATTGGCGAGCACCACCCAGGATGCTGGTACACAACTGCCGGGTCGAGTCGGACGAGTTCCGTGTCGCGAACGGGGTTCGGGTGGCAACTCCTGCCCGCGCTGCCTTCGACCTCGGGCGCCGTCTTCCCCGGGGGCCGGCGATCGTGGCCGTCGACGCGCTCTCTAATGCGACCGAGCTTGAAGGTTGCGGACGTCTCGTCGCTGGCAGACCGCTATGCCGGCATGCGTGGCGTGGCTCGGCTCCGGTCGATTCTCGACCACGTCGACGGTGGTGCGGAGTTTTTGCGCGGGCGGACCTCGGCTGGCCCGAGTGGTGGGTGCTGGTGGAGTACGACGGGGCTGATCATTGGAACCGGGCGCAGCGTGCAAAGAACATCGAGCGGGCAGGCGCGACTCGAAGCCGGTGGATGGACAGTGATCAGGGTCGGCGCGGAACTGCTTTACGACCGGCCATGGGTGCTGGTCGCCCGTGTCCGTGACGCGCTCCGAGCTGCGGGAGCGCCGATCTGACGACGAACGGGCGGTTTTCTGACCGTCGGCCGAGTGGCCTGTCGGAAAACCGCCCGTTCGCGGACGTCAGAGGATCAGCTCAGGCGCTCGAGCACCATCGCCATGCCCTGGCCGCCGCCGACACACATGGTCTCGACGCCGAACTGCTTGTCGTGGGTCTGCAGGTTGTTGAGCAGCGTCGCGGTGATGCGGGCGCCGGTCATGCCGAACGGGTGGCCGACGGCGATGGAGCCACCGGAGACGTTCAGCTTGTCCTCGTCGATGTTCAGCGCGCGGGCCGAGCCCAGCACCTGCACCGCGAAGGCCTCGTTGATCTCGAACAGGTCGATGTCGCTGATCGACTTGCCGGCGAGCGCGAGGGCCTTCTTGGTGGCCTCGATCGGGCCCAGGCCCATGATCTCGGGGGACAGGCCGGAGACACCGGTCGAGACGACGCGGGCCAGCGGGGTCAGGCCCAGCTCCTTGGCCTTGGTGTCGCTCATGATGACCAGCGCGGCAGCACCGTCGTTGAGCGGGCAGCAGTTGCCAGCGTTGATGGTGCCGTCGGGACGGAAGACCGGCTTCAGCTGGCTGACGGCCTCGTAGGTGACGCCGGCACGCGGGCCGTCGTCCGTGGAGACGACGGTGCCGTCGGCCAGGGTGACCGGGGTGATCTCGCGCTCGAAGAAGCCGGCCTTGATGGCCTCCTCCGCGCGGTTCTGCGAGCGGACGCCCCAGCGGTCCTGGTCCTCGCGGGTGATGCCGGTGATCTGTGCGACGTTCTCGGCGGTCTGGCCCATCGCGATGTACGCGTCGGGGGCGATGCCGTTCTCACGGGGATCGCTCCACTGCACGCCACCCTGGGCGGCAACGGCGGTGCGCTCCATGGCGTCGGCGAAGAACGGGTTCTTCGTGTCGGGCAGCGAGTCCGAGTTGCCGGCCGCGAAGCTCGACACCGACTCGACACCGGCGGAGATGAAGACATCGCCCTCGCCGGCCTTGATCGCGTGCAGCGCCATGCGGGTGGTCTGCAACGACGACGAGCAGTAGCGGGTGATCGTGGTGCCGGGGAGGGTGTCGTAGCCCAGCTTGATGGCGACGATGCGACCCATGTTGAAGCCGGCCTTGCCGCCGGGCAGACCGCAGCCCAGCATCAGGTCGTCGATCTCGGCGGGATCGAGCTCGGGAACCTTGGCGATCGCGGCGGCGACCATCTGGGCAGCCAGATCGTCGGGGCGCATGCTTGCCAGCGAGCCCTTCACGGCACGGCCGATCGGCGAGCGGGCAACGGAGACAATGACTGCCTCAGGCATGGAAACTCCTTCTCGAATTGGTCTCTTCGATCAAGAACTTACGTTGCCACGTCGGTATCTCCACGCGGCCGTCTCTCCCCGGGGCCCGGAAGATCATCCGGAAGCCGGTTTCGCGCCGGTGAACGGTTCGCGACCAGGGGAAACTTCTACATTACTGCAACGTGTTCCGGGGTGCAGAGTGACGAACACCCGTCCCACTCAGCGAGAGTCTTCCCGGTGTCCTGCGCACGCCCACGACGGAGCTCGAGCGACAGGATCGCGGTCGTGTCTCGCGGAGCGGGTGGGCGTGTCCGATTCAGATCTGGAAACATGGGGTCATGCGCATCGCGGATCATGTCGTCGACCTCATCGGCAACACCCCCCTGGTCAAGCTGTCCTCCGTGGTCGGCCCCGGCTCCGGGCTGGTCGCGGCCAAGGTCGAGTACCTCAATCCGGGCGGCAGCTCCAAGGACCGCATCGCGGTCAAGATGATCGACGCCGCCGAGGCGTCCGGCGAGCTGAAGCCGGGCGGCACCATCGTCGAACCCACGTCGGGCAACACCGGCGTCGGTCTGGCACTGGTCGCGCAGAAGCGCGGCTACAAGTGCGTGTTCGTCTGCCCCGACAAGGTCAGCGAGGACAAGCGCAACGTGCTCCGCGCGTACGGCGCCGAGGTGGTCGTCTGCCCGACGGCGGTCGCACCCGATCACCCGGACAGCTACTACAGCGTCTCCGATCGCCTGGTCCGTGAGATCCCCGGCGCGTGGAAGCCCAACCAGTACTCCAACCCGGGCGGACCCGACAGCCACTACGAGACCACCGGTCCCGAGATCTGGCGCGACACCGAGGGCAAGGTGACGCACTTCGTCGCCGGCGTCGGCACCGGCGGCACCATCACCGGCACGGGCCGGTACCTCAAGGAGGTCTCGGGCGGCAAGGTCAAGGTCATCGGCGCCGACCCGGAGGGCTCGGTGTACTCGGGCGGCACCGGACGGCCGTACCTCGTCGAGGGCGTCGGCGAGGACTTCTGGCCCAGCGCGTACGACCCCGCCGTGCCCGACGAGATCATCGCGGTCTCCGACGCCGACTCGTTCGAGATGACCCGACGCCTTGCCCGCGAGGAGGGCCTGCTGGTCGGCGGTTCGTGCGGCATGGCCGTCGTCGCAGCGCTCGAGGTCGCCGAGCGCGACCCCGACGCCGTCGTCGTCGTGCTGCTGCCCGACGGTGGCCGCGGCTACCTGTCGAAGATCTTCAACGACGAGTGGATGGCGTCGTACGGCTTCCTGCGCACCCCGCTCGACGGGGACACCACCGAGCCGACCGTCGGCGACGTATTGCGCGGCAAGTCGGGTGAGCTGCCCGACCTGGTCCACACGCATCCGGGTGAGACGCTGCGCGACGCGATCGAGATCCTCCGCGAGTACGGCGTCTCGCAGATGCCGGTCGTCGGTGCGGAGCCCCCGGTCATGGCCGGTGAAGTCGCGGGCAGCGTGTCCGAGCGGGACCTGCTCAGCGCGGTGTTCGAGGGGCGTGCGGCTCTCGCCGACCCGGTCGAGAAGCACATGGGTAAGCCGTTCCCACTGATCGGTGCGAACGAACCGGCGTCGGCCGCCACGAAGGCGCTGGGCGACACGGACGCGCTGATGGTCGTCGCCGACGGCAAGCCGGTCGGCGTCATCACCCGTCACGACCTGCTCGGGTTCCTCAGCGCCGGAGCCTGATTGCTCGAACCCTGACGAATTCCCGGCGGACACCCGCCGGGAATTCGTCGTTTCGGGCCCTCGGTTAGGCTCTCCGCCATGCAGCGGGGGAGAAGTGTGGGCGCGGTCGCATGTCTTGCCGCGGTGGTGATCACAGGGTCGGCGTGTGCGGATTCGGTTTCGGGGGCACCGCAGGCGCAGAGCGGTCCGGCGTCGCCGAGTGCGTCGTCGAAGTCGGGCGTCGTTCCGGCCGCGCTGCCGACGTGCGAGGGGATCGAATCGACCGTGACCGGCGTGGTGAGCGGCTTCCGCTTGGACCCGACACCGGCGTCGCCGGGAGCCGGCAACGCGACGATGTGCTTCTTCGTCGAGAAGGGGAAGACCGGCGGCCACGAGTTCGCGGTATCGATCATGCCGTTGGACCAGAACGTCGACCAACTGGCGCGGACCCGCGAATACCTGACGGAGTCCAAGCCCGGACAGGTGATCGACTCCCCGGCCGCGACGCGCCTGGGCGGCTACATTTCCGCGCCGCTCGGCGACGGCTCCCTGGCGCTCGCGATGCCGGGAGCCCAGGTGGCGGTGCTGACGGCGGGCGGATTCAGCCTGCCGCGGGAGCAGGTCGTCGACACGCTGGTGGCGATCGGGTCGGGGATTGCGGGTTGACACGACAGGTGGCCGAGCCCGGTCGCTAGGCTGAACGCCATGAGTGAGCAGGGATTCTCCGCAGGGTTTTCCACGAGGGCCATCCACGCCGGGTACGAGCCGGACCCGCAGACCGGCGCGGTCAACGTGCCGATCTACGCCAGTTCGACGTTCGCGCAGGACGGGGTTGGCGGGATGCGTGGCGGCTTCGAGTACGCGCGCACCGGCAACCCGACCCGCCGTCCGCTCGAGGCGAACCTGGCCGCGCTCGAATCGGGCACGTTCGGGAGGGCATTCGGGTCGGGCATGGCGGCGACGGACTGCGTGCTGCGGTCGGTGCTGCGTCCGGGCGACCACCTGGTGATCCCGAACGACGCCTACGGCGGCACGTTCCGGCTCATCGACAAGGTCTTCACGCAGTGGGGGATCGAGTACACCCCGGCCGCGGTGTCCGACGTCGACGCGGTCCGCGCCGCGATCCGCCCCAACACCAAGCTGGTGTGGGTCGAGACGCCGACCAACCCGCTGCTCAACATCGGTGACATCGCCGCCATCGCCGAGGTGGCGCATGCGGCGAACGCGAAACTGGTGGTGGACAACACTTTTGCTTCGCCGTACCTGCAGCAGCCGCTGACGTTGGGTGCCGACATCGCGCTGCACTCGACGACGAAGTACATCGGCGGTCACTCGGACGTCGTGGGCGGCGCGCTCGTCACGAACGATGCGGAGCTCGACGCCAAGTTCGCGTTCCTGCAGAACGGTGCCGGCGCGGTGCCCGGTCCGTTCGATGCGTTCCTCACGACGCGCGGCATCAAGACCCTCGCGCTGCGCATGGAGCGCCACAGCGACAACGCCGAGAAGATCGTCGACCTGCTCTCCGGCCATTCGGCGATCTCCCAGGTCATCTACCCGGGCCTCGAATCGCATCCGGGCCACGCGGTCGCGGCCAAGCAGATGCGCCGTTTCGGTGGCATGGTCTCGGTGCGGCTGCAGGGCGGTAAGCAGGCCGCGCTCGACTTCTGCTCGCGCACAAAGATCTTCACGCTCGCCGAGTCTCTCGGCGGCGTCGAGTCGCTCATCGAGCATCCGGGTGCGATGACGCACGCTTCGACCGCCGGCTCGGCGCTCGAGGTTCCGGACGATCTGGTGCGTCTGTCGGTCGGCATTGAGGACGCCGCCGACCTGCTCGCCGACATCGAGCAGGCGCTCGGCTGACCGGTCGCTGAACTGGCGTTTTGCACGCTCGCCGTCGCCGTGGGTGAACGCCCGGCGACGGCGAGCGTGCGAAAGGCTGAGGGTTTCCTGAATCTCGCACGCGCCAGTCGGTTTGCCCGTTACGGTGAGTCCTCGGAACAAGCGCGACCCCAGGAGCGGTGTATGTCATGGGAGCCTGCAGCCATCGTCGTGGCTGTTACTGCAGCAGCAGGTGCGGCATTTCCGGGAGTCGCCAACGCGGCACCCGACCCGGCTCCAGTGGCTCCACCCATAGAGCAGCCCGCCCCGCCGCCCGCGCCGCAGTTGGTGGAGCCCGTGAACAGCATCATCGCGCTGCTCCCGCCGGAGATGCGGCAGCAGGCGGCTTCGGATCTCGCGAAGGCCATTCCCGCACTTCAGGCGCCGGCCGCCCCGCCTGCGTCCCCTGCGACGACGGAGGCGCCCGCCCAGCCGTCGACCACCGAACCGGCTCCGCCCGCGCCGGAAATGCCCGCGCCCGCGGCGCCCCCGGCCGCGTTCCGCGCGCCGGCGCCGGTCGCGGCACCGACGGTCGACCTTCCGGGGGTCGGTTCCTTCGCTCTCCCCGCACTTCCCGCGGTGCTTCCCTCGAGTACCGCTCTGGGGCAGGTCGGTTCGATCGCGGTGTTCGCACCGTGGCTGCGCAAGGCCGGCGAGATCTGCGACGGCGTCAAGGCGCCCACGCTCGCCGCGCTGTTCTCCGTGGAGAACGACTTCCGGTACGGCCCCAGCGCGCCGGTCTCACTGGCCGGTGGACGCGGTCCGGCCAAGTTCATGCCCAGCGAGTGGGCCAAGTACGGCAAGGACGCCGACGGTGACGGCACCGCCGACATCCTCGGTGTGGCCGACTCCGTCATGGCCGCCGGGCACATGCTGTGCGACAACTACGCGCAGGTGGACGCCTGGAAGCAGGAAGGACTGGTCCAGGGGGACACGCTCGACCTCGCCCTCGCCGCCTTCAACGCCGGCCCCCGGGCGATCCGCAAGGCCGGTGGCATCCCGACCGGAATCGACGACGCCGCCGACCAGAGCGGCCCGTACGTGCAGAAGATCCGCGGGTCGGAGGCGCAGTTCGAGCAGCTGCTGTCGCCGTTCACGAACTTCAACCTCGACATCAATCTGCCCACCACGGGAATCGGTGGGGCCGCCGTCCAGCTCGCGATGCGTTACCTCGGCCTGCCGTATGTGTGGGGCGGCGGCAATATCACCGGGCCCACGATGGGCGGCTTCGACTGCTCGGGTCTGACGTCGGCGGCGGTGTTCGCGGCCACCGGCGGCAAGGTCGTCCTGCCGCGTACGTCGGAGACGCAGTGGGGTGTCGGCACCGAGATCCCGATGGCTGCGGCACAACCTGGCGACCTGGTGTTCGGTAACTGGCAGGCGGGTGGACCCGGCCACGTCGGCATTTACATGGGCAACGGCCTCATGGTTCACGCCCCGCAGACGGGCGATGTCGTCAAGATCGGCCCGGTGTTCGCGGACATGAAGGCGCGCCGGGTGCTCTGAGGGACCCGTTCGAAACGCGAGAACCCCGGTCCGGGCGCTTGCCCGAGCCGGGGTTCCGTCGTGTGAGCGGCTGTATCAGCCGTGGTACGGCTCCGCGCTGACGAGGGTGACCTTCATCAGGCTGCCGTTGGGGAGGGTGTACTCGCGGGTCTCGCCGACCTTGGCGTCGATCAGCGCGCCGCCCAGCGGGGAGCCCGGCGAGTAGACCTCGAGCTTGTCGTTGCGGGCGCCCTCTTCGCGGGTGGCGATGAGGAAGGTCTCGGTGTCGGTCTCGTCGCCGTCGTAGTAGACCTTGACGACCGAGCCGGGCAGCGCGACGCCGGACTGCGTCGGGGCCTCGCCGACCTTGGCACTGTTCAGCAGCTCCTGCAGCTGGCGGATGCGCGCCTCCTGCTGGCCCTGCTCCTCGCGAGCAGCGTGGTAGCCGCCGTTCTCCTTCAGGTCGCCCTCTTCGCGACGCTCGTTGATCTCGGCGGCAATGACCGGACGATTGGCGATGAGCTGGTCGAGCTCAGCCTTGAGCCTGTCGTGAGACTCCTGAGTAAGCCAGGTCACCTGGGTCTCGGTCATTGTCGATCACTCCCTTGTTGTCGAAGTCCCTAGTGGACTCCCTCGGCAGATCGCTGCGAACAGCAGCGACCAACGGGCAGGCCGCTCTTGTCCGTGGCGGTTATCCCCCGGTAGCCCACTTCGTGAGCAGACTCGTCCTGCCGTCAATGCAGCAATACACGGCTCCGAGTGGAACCGTGTATCAACCGATTTTAGCACGGAGGGGCTTTTCGACCGGGCCCAACGAAGACCGGCCGGTCGGAACGTCAGCCCGCGTGAAGATAGTCCGGAACGTCCATGCTGCATCCGTACAGATCGCCCATAGCGGGTGGCTGGGAGGCATGGACGGGTGCGGTGACTTCGACGGTCTTCGACTCGGACGGCGCGATGTACACCTCACGGCGTCCGGTCTCGGAGCCGTCCTTCGAGCGAGTGCGGATGATGCACACCGCAGGCTCGGAGGGGTCCTCGCGCGTCACGGTGATCTGAACGTTCATCGTCCGGTCGTCGACGATGTCGAACGCGACCTGTTTGCCGTCGACGTCCTTGACGACGAACTTGGTGTAGCCGATGTAGGCGATTCCGATGCCGGCGAGGATCACGATGGCCGTCAGAGCCCACTTGCCCCAGTTCTTCGGTCGGGCAGTCCGCGGCGCGGACCCGTAGCGGTCGGTGGGAGGTGTACTGCTCATCACTTCGCTCTCGAGCCGGTTGTGGAGGTGCTCCGTGGGGCCGTCCGGATCGGTGTACACCCCGGGTATCGGGGGTACGACAGACGGTCGTATGTGTCAGGTGGAACTATAGGGGAAGGACGACGGCACGCCGTGCGCGGTAGCGGTCGACCACTGCAGGTGACACGCCACGACGGTGACAGGCGAAGCTGAGGTGAAGACACACGTGAGCGGATTCCGACTCATGGCCGTTCATGCCCATCCCGACGATGAGTCGAGCAAGGGCGCCGGGACGATGGCCCGCTATGCCGCCGAGGGCAACGAGGTGCTCGTGGTGACCCTGACGGGCGGCGAGCGCGGCGACATCCTGAACCCCGCGATGGATGTCCCGGGCATCCGGGATCGGATGCCGGAGGTGCGCCGCGAGGAGATGGCCGAGGCGGCCCGCATCCTCGGTGTGCAGCAGACGTGGCTCGGGTTCGTCGACTCGGGCCTACCGGAGGGCGATCCCAAGCCGCCGCTGCCGGAGGGGTGCTTCGCGCTCGAGCCGCTGGAGGTGCCGACCGAGGCGCTGGTGAAGGTGATCCGCGAGTTCCGTCCGCACGTGATCCTCACGTACGACGAGAACGGCGGCTACCCGCATCCCGACCACATCAAGTGCCACGAGGTGTCGATGGCTGCGTACGACGCGGCCGCGGATCCCACGCAGTTCCCCGACGCCGGCGAGCCGTGGGAAGTCCAGAAGGTCTACTACACGCACGGCTTCATCCGGAAGCGCCTGGTCCAGTTCAAGGAGGAGTACGAGCGCCGCGGGGAGGAGTTCCCCATGGCCGAGTGGCTTGCCAAGTGGAAGACCGAGCAGGGCGACCTGATGGCACGCGTGACGACGCAGATCCAGTGCGGTGACTATTTCCCGCAGCGGGACGACGCGCTGCGCGCCCACGCGACGCAGATCGACCCGAACGGCTCGTTCTTCGCGGTTCCGCTGGACATCCAGCAGAAGATCTGGCCGACCGAGGAGTTCGAGCTGGCCAAGACCCGGGTACACACGGCGATCCCGGAGGACGACCTCTTCGCGGGCATTTCGGAGGATGAGAAGTAGTGATGACGACGTTGGCGTGGGATCTTCTCGCGCAGGGAACGAGCACTCCCAGCAACCCGTCGGGCCCGGAGTTCGGTAAGGCGTCCCCGCTCGGCCTGGTGCTCGTCGTGGCGCTGTTGGCCGGCACTGTCCTGTTGATCCGTTCGATGAACAAGCAGCTGCGGAAGCTGCCGGACACGTTCCAGCCGGAGCATCCGGAGGCTGACCAGGCCGCGGACGAGGGCACCGACCGGGGGGCGGCGGTCGTCGAGGTCACCGAGCCGGAGAAGCCGGCCGGGGGCTCGCAGGCCGACCAGGACCCGCCCGCGAAACCGGCGAGCTAGGAGGAGAGTCGTGTCGCTCGAGAGGAACACCCTGGGCGGCGCGACCAGCCCGTACCTGCGGCAGCACGCAGACAACCCGGTCCACTGGCATCAGTGGGGTCCGGAGGCGTTGGCGTGGGCCCGTGAGCGCAACGTCCCGATCCTGTTGTCGATCGGGTACGCGGCGTGTCACTGGTGTCACGTGATGGCCCACGAGTCGTTCGAGGATCCGGCGACCGCGGCCGTGATGAACGAGAACTTCGTGTGCATCAAGGTCGACCGCGAGGAGCGCCCCGACCTGGACGCCGTCTACATGAACGCGACCGTCGCGATGACCGGCCAGGGCGGCTGGCCGATGACGTGTTTCCTCACTGCGGACGGCGCCCCGTTCTACTGCGGCACCTACTACCCGACGCAGCCGCGGGGCGGGATGCCGTCGTTCACTCAGCTGCTCCACGCGGTCACCGACACATGGCGCACGCGGCGCGGTGACGTCGACAACGCGGCCGCCTCCGTGGTGGCGGAACTGCGGCGCAGCAGCGGTGCGTTGCCGGTCGGTGGGCCACCCGTCGATGTGCCCTTGCTGTCGGGCGCCGTGTCCAGCGTGCTGCGGGACGAGGACCGCGCGAACGGCGGATTCGGAGGCGCACCGAAGTTCCCGCCGTCGATGCTGCTCGAGGGGCTGCTGCGCTCGTACGAACGCTCGGGGGCCGAGCCGGTGCTGCGCGCGGTCGAGCGCACCGCCGACGCGATGGCTCGCGGCGGAATCTACGACCAGCTCGGGGGCGGCTTCGCGCGGTACTCGGTGGACGCCGAGTGGGTGGTGCCGCACTTCGAGAAGATGCTCTACGACAACGCGCTACTGCTCCGCTGCTACGCGCATCTCGCCCGACGCACCGACTCGTCCCTCGCGCGCCGGGTTGCCGAGGAGACTGCCGAGTTCCTGCTGCGAGACCTGCGCACCAGTGCGGGTGCCTTCGCCTCGGCGCTTGACGCCGACACCGACGGTGAGGAAGGTCTGACGTATTCGTGGACCCCCGCGCAGTTGATCGAGGTGCTCGGCGCGGACGAGGGAACGTGGGCGGCGGAGACGTTCGGGGTGACGGCGGAGGGGACGTTCGAACGCGGAACCTCCGTGCTGCAGCTACTCGAGGATCCGTCCGACGACGTCCGCCTGGCCGACGTGGGTTCGCGCCTGTTCGCGGCGCGCAGTCGCCGGCCACAGCCCGCCCGCGACGACAAGGTGATCACCGCATGGAACGGGCTCGCGATCACCGCGCTCGCCGAGGCCGGTGCCACCCTCGACCGGCCGGAATGGGTCTGGGCGGCAGCGGAGTGCGCCCGTGTCCTCCTGACCACACACGTGGAGGACGGTCGCTTGCGGCGCGCATCGCTCGCCGGTGTGGTCGGGGAGCCGGCGGGAATCCTGGAGGACTACGGGGCGCTCGCAACGGGCCTGCTAACACTGCACCAGGTCACCGGCGAGGCAGAGTGGCTGGACGCCGCAACCGGATTGCTGGATATCGCGATCGCCCGCTTCGCCGATCCCGACGAGCCCGGTAGCTGGTTCGACACCGCCGACGACGCCGAGACGCTCGTGACGCGTCCGCGGGACCCGCTCGACGGCGCGACCCCTTCGGGGGCGTCGACGATCACCGAAGCGCTGCTGACTGCGTCGGCGCTGGTGGACGCGGACCGTTCGGGGAAGTACGCGCAGGTCGCGGCGGATTCGCTGGCGCGCGCGTCGGTGGTGCTGCAAAGGGCGCCGCGGTCGGCCGGGCATTGGCTCGCGGTCGCGGAGGCAGCGGTCCGCGGTCCTGTTCAGATTGCGGTATCGGAGACCGAATCGTCCGAATTATCCAGACAGGCGCGACGTCTCGCTCCTGGTGGTGCTGTAGTGGTTGCGGGCCCGGCCGATTCGACGCCGCTACTCGCCGACAGGCCGCAGATCGACGGCACTCCGACGGCCTACGTGTGCCGGGGATTCGTGTGCGACCGGCCGGTGACCGAGGTCGACGCGCTGCGTGAGTTGGTCAATGCGGACTGAGACGGTGGACACGGACTGACGCGAAAAGGGCCGTGCGGCAAAGCCGCACGGCCCTTCCGGCGATTCCTGTCCGGGAATCCTTCGGTCGGACTAGGAGCCGATGAAGCTGAGGACGTCGCCGGCGACCTTGCCGAGTCCCGCGATCGTGGTGTTGATCGAGTTGATGAAGCCGGTGATGACGTCGTCGGCGCTGCCGACCGGGATGCGGATGGCGTCGATGATCGAGCCCATGGTGTACCTCCGAGATGCGGCAGGGCCGATTGTCCGGCCCTGCAAGTGATGGGGATGCTCCCAAGGAGCGAAGGAACCGCGCCGGCGCTCAGTAGCGCTCGCGGTTCACGTCAGCTTCTCAGCTGTTGAAGATGCTCGAGACCGAGCCGCTGATCGTGCCGAACAGGTCCTTGACCGCGTCCAGCGATCCGGTGTCGGCGAAGATGCCCTTGAAGATGTCCTCGATCGAGCTCATGAAACTCTCCTTCGTGAATGCCTTTGGCGTAGTTAGCCTGCAAAACGGTTGCAGGACAAGCGCCTTCGTCTGATCGCAGGGGTGATCCCCGCGACCGGAGCGACGATAGCAAGCCCGCGGAGGTCACGGAGGCGAAACGAACAAAACTGTTCAGTTGTTCAAATCGGGCGTGAGCTGCGGGAAGGGTTCGTAGTCGATACCTGCGGATCCTTCCCGCAGCTCAGGCCACCGAACACGGTGGCCTGCCAACCCCTCAGCTCAGCGCCAAGGTGGTGTAGTCGATGAGATTCCTGAAGGACTGGAGAATTCCGACGCCGAGTGAGTCGATGCTCATGACGGGAATGTGGATCAGATCTGCGAGCGAACCCATTGTGCTTCCTCCTGATCGTGCAGGCCTGCGGCACTGCTGTTCGAGTCGAACGGATCTCCTTGCGCCGCACAGTGGTCGGCGCGAAGATCCATATCAGGTGGTGCCGCTGCTGGTGAGAACCCCGCCCAGCCAGGTGAATATGGTCCGTACAGTGTCGCCGGCCAGCTCGGCTGACTGCACGTTCTCGAAGATCTCCCCGACAGATCCCATGATTCCTCCCTGCTTCCGAACGCGGTGCGGGAGTATTTCGATCAACTGCTCAGTCCCGCAAGCGCGTTGTCTCGGTCACGGGTGAATTCCCGTAACGGCGACGCTAGCAATTCCGGGTCGATTATGTGCGATTCTTCGGGAATCGAATCGTTGTCGTTTGATGCGGCTATCGGTCGAGTGCGGACTCGATCGTCGGCCACGACCGCCCGATTTCGTCCCGCCAGTAGCTCCACGCGTGGACGCCGACGGGCTGCGCGCTCCGGGTGACGTCGGCTCCCGCATTCCGAAGCGCCTGTGCCAGTTGGTCGGTGCACAGGTTCGAACCCGCTTCGAGGAGCCCGCCCACCACGACGGTGTTGGCGATATCGGGCTGGTCGAGGGATTCGTGCGGGCCGGGCAGTCCGGTCCCCGACGACAGGTAGACCTTCTTGCCGGCGAGGCGGGAAGCGTTGCGGAACAGATCGTGGTCACGCCAGGCGTCGTCGCCCTGCGGGCCCCACATCATGTCGGAGGTGGCCAGGCCGTTCATGACGATCAGGTCGGTCAGGATCTGTCCGCCCGGCCCCTCGGTCAGATAGCAGCCGCTGTAGCCCACGGCGCCGTCGTACAGTTCCGGGTCGCGGGCCGCGAGCATCACGGCACCCTGGGCCCCGGACGAGATTCCGCCGATGACGTTGCGCCCGCTGGTATCGAAGCGGGCATCGATCAGTGGAGGCAATTCCTTGGACAGGAACGTCTCCCACTGGGTGCGACCGAATTTGGGATGGTCCTGCGCCCAGTCCTGGTAGAGGCTGCCGGTGCCGCCCACCGGCAGCACGACGTTGACGTTCTTGTCCGCGAAGAACTCCCGCGCGTTGCCCTTGGCCGGGGCGAGCCAATTGGTGTTGTCCACCTGCCCGGAATTGCCGTCGAGCAGGTAGAGAACTCCGCGTGGCTCGCTGCGATCGGCCGGGAGAATCACGTTCACGGGGACCTCGCGGCGCATTGCCGGCGACGCCACCTGTAGCAGCAGGACGCGGTCGTCGACCGCGGTGACGCTGGTGATCGCCGGCTGCGCGTCTGCCGCGACCTCCACGTAGTCCGGGACGACGGTCCCGACCTCCGGGTCGAAATCGGCGTTCGCGACGGCGGGGAGGCCCACCAGCAGCCCCGCCGCGAGGATTCCCGCGACGACGGCACGGGTCGTTCTCTGCTGCATGCTTCTTCGATCCCTCTGCTCAGATCCGATCAGATGCCCAGCGACTGCGCGATCATCGGCCAGGACTCGTGCAGATCGTCCTGCCAGTACCCCCACGAATGGGTACCGGTCGGACGGAAGTTGTAGACGATGTTGTCCATGCCCAGTGCGCGGGTCTTCTTCGAGAGCTGGTCCGTGCAGTACTGCGTGGATGCCTCGATGATGCCGCCGACGACGACCTGGCTCGCCAATGTCGCGAACTTACCCTCGATTCGGGGGTTGTCCATGTTGTCGTGCGGACCGGGGAGCCCGCTGGCCGTGGAGATGTACATGGGGATCCGGGGGAGCTTGTCGGCGTTCACGTACGGATCGCGCGCGATCCACTCGGGGTCGTCCTGCGGTCCCCACATGTTGTCGACGTTGCCGTCGCCGAGTCCCACGACGAGCCTGACGAACTGGCGTCCGGGCGTCTGGCTCGTGATCGCGCATCCGCTGTACGAGCCGACGCTCTTGTAGAGGTCGGGTGCCTGGATCGCGAGGTCGAGGACCGACGTGCCGGTCATGGAGATCGCGGCGATGGCGTTGACGCCCGTCGTGTCGAAGGCGGCGTCGATGACCGGCGGCAGTTCCTGCGTCAGGAACGTGGTCCACTTGTTGATGCCGTTGTTGCCGCTGGTAGCGGCCAGCCCGGGGTCGGGATTGCGCCAGTCGGTGTAGTAACTGAATGCGCCTTCCATGGGCGTGACGACGTTGACGTGCTTGTCCGCGAAGAACTCTCCGACATCCGTCTGGAGGTCCCACGCGGCGCCGTCCTCACCGCCACCGGCACCGTTCAGCAGGTAGAACGTCGGTGCGGGAGTGCTGGTGTCCTTCGGACGGAGCACCTGCAGGGGAATGTTGCGCTGCATCGACGGCGAGTACACCTCGATATCGACCCGCTGGCCGGCGCCCGGTGTGGAACTGACCAGCCGCGCGCCGGACGTGCCGTCGACCGCGGTGGTATCCGGTGACCCGGGAATCTCCGCTGCCGCAGGGATTCCGCCGACGAGCGGAAGTGTTGCCGCAGCGAGGACGACGCACATCGTGCGCAGTCGCCGCATGCTCTTGACGTTGTTCATCGATCGTTTCCCCTGCGAAAGACTGTGAAACATGGGTTGAACACACGTAATCGGGACCCGCGCGGAAGGCGCGGGCCCCGATCCGGTGCTCTATGGCAACCAGTGCGTGGAATTAGCCCTTTTCCATCGGGTTCGTGGCACCGCTCAGGGCGAACAGCGAGTTCACGACCTTGGTGATCGCCGGGCCAGCGCTGCCGGCGACGACGCCGAGAGCTTCGTAGACGGATCCCATGATTCTCCTTAGGTATGGCGAGTTGGTGCGATCGCCGACCCTGGTACACGGCGAACCGAGATCACTCGGTCCTGCCCGCTGCGGCCGGTATCGCCTGGTAGGTCAGGCTGCTGCCGGGTAGTTACTTCGGCGGAGCGGCGGAGAAGCTGTCGATCGAGCCGAAGCCGATGTTGACCAGCTCGCCCGCCGAGGCGAGGGCGCCCTGGACGGAGTCCTGCGCCGAGCCGATGAATGCACCGAGCAGACCGTCGGCACCCAGCGAGCCGAATCCGCCCTGGAGCAGCGCGCCCAGAAGTGGCTGGAGAGAACCCATGTTTGCCTCCTGAAGACATATGTAATTGCCCGGCATCGAATCCGGCAAAACACAATTGATCGGATTGGCACCGGTCCATGTATCACGGTCGGATTGCCCGTGACGCAATGAGACGGTAACAACCGGTCACAGCATGATGGGTCGGTTTCAGGAAATTTCTCGGGATTCGGTAGAAATGCTTTCCGTCGCCGATTCATTTGAACGGTCGACCAACTTCCGGAATGCCCTGGTGAGAAGTTCTTTGTAACGATCCGTATCCGGCATCATCGCGGTGTCGGTACAGAACGAGATCTCGATCTCGTCGTCGTGATGGGACACGATCAGGTGTCTGAGCCCCACCTGGTCGATGATTCCGAGGATGCCGAAACTGCGGACCAGGGGCGCGCCGCGCAGCACCAGGTCGTCGCCCGTCCACGGGATGTTGCTGACCATCGTGTTGACGGTTTCGACTGTGTTTTCCGGTTGCTTGCGCAGCTGCATCAGCCAATTGACTCCACGCAGCAACCAGGCCGGTGACGTTTCCACCCGGGACGCTGTGATCTGGACATCGGGATGGCGGTGGCGGTGCTTCTCCGCGCGGACCGACGCATTGATCGCCCGCAGGCGTTCGAGTGGGTCGTCGATGTCCATGTGCAGGTCGACACTCATCAGCGCGAGGTGATTGGCGCGATTGTTGTCCGGCTGGTTCGCGACTCCCGGTCGGGTGCCCCGCAGCGACATCGGGACCACCGCGGCCAGCGAGGCATTCGGGGTCTCGCCCTTCTCGGCCAGGTACGCGGAGAGTCCACCCGAGATGGTGGCAAGGAGAACGTCGTTGAAGGTCGCACCCTCGACCGCGGCCTGCACCGCGCGGATGTCGTCCGGCGAGAAGCTCACGACGTCGAATATCAGATCGGGGGTGATCTGTCGGTTGAATCGAGTAGCGGGCCGACGTGGCCCCGGCGCAGCGATCGTGCCGGCCTTGACCTCGTCGGTCACGCGCTCGGCTGCTTCGCCGGTGGTCGTGAGCCCCTCACGGAAGGCACGCCACTGCTCGGGCAGTCGCCAGACCGCCTTCGCGAATTCGGTGGTTGTGGACCACTTCTCGGATGTCGACGGAACGGGCGGATGGACTTCGGATCGTCCGAAGATCCGCAGGCCCAGATCGCGGGCGGTGAGCCCGTCGCCGGAACTGTGGTGGCACCGAAGAACAGCGACCGTCATCCGATCGGGAAGGCCCTCGACGCCGGTGACTCCGGTGAGGAAGTGCAACTGCCACGGCGGCCGGGTGAGGTCCAGCGGCTTGCCGGAGAATCGGGAGATATGGCGGCGCAAGGCGTCCCAGCCGGGCCCGTCGACCGGTTCGACGACCACGTGCTTCGCGAGGTCGAGCGTGGGGTCGGGCACCCAGAACGGGTAGTCGAGTTCCAGTGGCAGGTGTTGCAGTCGCCGCGTGAAGACACCGCTGTAGCCCAGGCGCGCGCGCATCCACTCCTCGGCCTCGCGCTGTGTGATCGGTGTGTCCTCGCCGGTGGTGTCGAACATGTAGATTCCGGTCGAGTTCGAAATGTGGCGCTCGCCCTCGTGGTACACGAATTCGGCATCCTGGGGCGCCAACTGGGTAATTCCAGCAACTGTTTGCTCGGTCGTGGTCACAGTGCTCCTTGGTCGGGCCAGATCCGCTCAGAGTAGGCAGATTGTCGGATATTCCGGGCCGTTTCGGGACGCTTCACCGCAAGTCGGGCGATCAGGAACTACCGAACACCACCAGACATACGGCGACGAAATGGCACACGGCCGCGACGGCGGTTGCGGCGTGGAAGAACTCGTGGTGCCCGAACGTGTGCGGCCACGGGTTGGGCCACTTGGTGGCGTACAGGATGGCCCCGACGCTGTAGAGGACTCCACCAACGGCGAGCAGGATCATCGGTGCCACGCCGGCCTCCTGGACCAGTTCGCCGGCGACGGGGACGATCGCCCAGCCGAGCAGGAGGTACAACGGCACACCCACCCAGCGAGGGGCGGTGGGCCACAGCATCTTCAGCGCGATGCCGGCGATGGCGCCGCTCCACACGACTGTTAGCAGCACCGCGCCTGTGTGCGGCGGCAGCGCCAACAGGCCGAACGGCGTGTAGCTACCGGCGATGAACAGGAAGATCATCGAATGATCGGCACGCTTCATCCACGTTCGTGCGCGGACCGTGTGCCAGTGGACGCGGTGGTACGTCGCGCTCACCGCGAACAATCCGCACACGGTGGTGCAGTAGACGACGGTCGCGACACCCGCCCGCGCGGACTCGAGTGAGAACGCGAGCGTCACCAGCGTGATGCTCGCGACCGCCGCGACCACGAGCGACCACGCGTGGATCCAGCCGCGCATCCGCGGCTTGACCGGCAGAGCGATGAGGTCGTCGAGCCCGAGAGCCGTCATGGTGTGCCCCTGTCGTCGGTTCGGGCCGATTGCACCCGGAGAACTTACGGAACCGTAACTTACGGGTGCGTAAGGATGGTAGGGATTCAAGGTGAGGCGTGCGCGACACCAGGTGGGCGCGACGGTCGGCGTGGGTGGAACGTGTTCGCGGCGTAGTCTTTCTTCCCGTGGTGATGTCCAGGTGAAGTTGCGCGGCCTGCTGTACAGCATCTACGAGCGACGGCTCCTGCGCCGTCTGGACGGTTTACAGCATCCGCGCCATGTGGCGGTGATGTGCGACGGCAATCGGCGTTGGGCGCGGGAGAACGGATTCACCGACGTCAGCCACGGGCACCGGATGGGTGCGCGCAAGATCGCCGAACTCCTCAGTTGGTGCGACGCGGCCGGTATCGAGATGGCGACGATCTACCTGCTGTCCACCGAGAACCTGCGCCGCGAACCGGAAGAACTCGACACGCTGCTCGAGATCATCACCGAGGTGGTCGAGGAGATCTCCGCTCCGGGAAAGAACTGGAGCGTCAAGATCGTCGGCACGCTCGACCTGCTGCCCGAGGATCAGGCGCGGCGGTTGCGCGACGCCGCCGAGGGGACGCGTGGACGGACCGGCACCCACGTCAACGTCGCGGTCGGGTACGGAGGGCGCCAGGAGATCGCCGACGCGGTCCAGTCGCTGTTGCGGGACAAGCTGCGCGAGGGCCTCACGGGCGACGACCTCGTCAAGGCGATGAGTGTCGAGGGCATCGACGGCCACCTGTACACGTCGGGGCAGCCCGATCCCGACCTGGTGATCCGGACGTCGGGGGAGCAGCGGCTGTCGGGATTCCTGTTGTGGCAGAGCGCCTATTCGGAGATCTGGTTCACCGAGGCGTACTGGCCGGAGTTCCGTCGCGTCGACTTCCTACGGGCGCTGCGCGACTACGCCGCCCGCCATCGGCGGTTCGGCGCGTAGGCGCCGTCATCGGCACAGTGGCGCCTGACTCGAATCACCCCGCCGGCGGCGTGAGGGCGGGGAACCAGATGTCGGTGAGGACCTCCGCGGCCTGGTCGCGGGGGATCTCGATCGTTCCCTGGACGGCCCAGCGGGTGAAGAACCGTTCGAGCTGGGTGACGAGGAGTTCGATCCTCACTCGGGCCTCCCGCTCGCGTTCGACACCCCAGCGCGCCAGGTAGGACGGCATGGCGTTCGGCAGCGCCGCTATCGCTTCGCGCGCGGGCTCGCGGAAGTCCGGTTCGAGGACGAGTGCCTCGTCCCAGGCGGGAAGGATCGCGCGATTGCGGTCGAACCAGTCGATGGCGCGCTCGATCCAGCGCGTGAATTCGTCGCGCGATCCGGTCTCGAGGACCTCGTCGAGATCGGCGTAGATCGACACCGCGCGAGGGTCCATCGACTCCGCGCCGATCTTGCGTAGTACGTCGGTCTTGCTGGTGAAGTGCAGGTAGAACGTGGCGCGGCTGCAGCCGGCCGCGGACGCGATGTCGTCGATCTTCACCGCTGCGTAGCCGTTGGCCGCGAACTGTTCCCGGGCGCAGTCGAGGAGGCGCCGTCGTGTCAGCCGTTTCTGTTCGTCCCGTTGCGTCGGCTTCCTGTCGGGGACGGGGTCGATCTCGTACACCGCATACCTCCTGACCGGAATCGTACGTCGACGATTCGCTTGACAGCATGTCAGTGAATCCGGTTCTATGACGCAGATCACGTTTTCTGCGGTGGGTCTGCGCAATCCGATTGAGGGAAAGGAACTTCCATGCCTCAGCTGCCCAAGGTGTGCATCATCGGTGCCGGTTGTTCCGGGTTCACCACGGCCAAACGCCTCAAGGACCACGGGATTCCGTACGACTGCTTCGAAGCGTCCGACGACATCGGTGGCAACTGGTACTACAAGAACCCCACCGGCATGTCGTCGTGCTACGAGAGTCTGCACATCGACACGTCGTCGACGCGGCTCCAGTTCGAGGACTTCCCGGTCCCGACCGACTGGCCGCACTTTCCGCACCACTCGCTCATGCACGGCTACTTCCGCGACTACGTCGAGAAGTTCGGCCTGCGCGACACCATCACGTTCGACACGATGGTCGAGAAGGCCGAGCGACTCGCCGACGGGATGTGGGCGGTCACGCTCGACACCGGAGAGACCCGCACGTACGACGCGCTCGTCGTCGCGAACGGTCACCATTGGGACCCGCGGATGCCCGAGTACCCGGGCACGTTCGACGGACAGATCATCCACAGCCACGACTACCTCAACGCGTTCGAGCCGATCGACATGCGCGGCAAGAACATCGTGGTGGTCGGGATGGGCAACTCGGCGCTGGACATCGCGTCCGAGTTGTCACACCGGTCGATCGCCAAGCACGTGTGGGTGTCGGCGCGGCGCGGCGTGTGGGTGCTGACCAAGTACCGCGAGGGCAAGCCGGCCGACAAGATGATGATGCCGCCGTGGATGCCCAAGAAGCTGGGGCTGGCCATCGCGCGCCGCAAGATCAAGAAGTCGCTCGGTCGGATGCAGGACTACGGGCTGCCCGAGCCCGACCACGAGCCGCTCGGTGCGCACCCGTCGGTGAGCATCGACTTCCTCGCCAAGGCCGGATCCGGCGACCTGACGTGCGTTCCGGCGATCGAGTCGCTCGACGGCGATCACGTCCGGCTCGTCGACGGACGACGGATCCTCGCCGATGTGATCGTGTGCGCCACCGGCTACAACATGAGCTTCCCGTTCTTCGACGACCCGGCACTGCAACCGGATTCGCAGCACCGGTTCCCGCTGTTCAAGCGGATCATGCAGCCCGGCGTCGACAACCTCTTCTTCGTGGGGCTCGCGCAGGCGTCGCCGACTATCGTCAATCTCGCCGAGCAGCAGAGCAAACTCGTCGCCGGCGTGCTGACCGGGGCCTACCAACCGCCGACCGACGACGAGATGCAGCGGATCATCTCGGTCGACGACGCCGCCAGCCTGGCGCAGTACTACCAGGCGCCGCGGCACACCATCCAGGTCGACTTCGCGCGGTATGTGCGTGACCTGAAGAAGGAGATCGCGGCCGGTGAGAAGCGGGCGCAGCAGACCCCGGTGGGTGCGCGATGACCTCCGTCGAGGGTTTCGCCGATCCTGCCTTCGGGGGTCTGCGAGAGCTGTTGCAGCGCAATCTCGACGACGGCACCGACGCGGGCGCGTCGGTGTGCGTGGTGTGCGACGGGGAGACCGTGGTGGACCTGTGGGGCGGTGTCGCCGATGTCGACACCGGCGCGCGCTGGGTGAAGGACACCGTCGTCAACACGTACTCGTTGACGAAGACGATGACCGCGCTCGCGGCGCTGGTGCTCGTCGACCGTGGCCTGTTGGACCTGGACGCCCCGGTGGCCCGCTACTGGCCGGAGTTCGGCGCGAACGGCAAGGACGGCGTGCTGGTGCGGCACGTGCTGGGGCACACGTCGGGCGTGAGCGGGTGGCAGGAGGCGGTCACGCTCGCCGACATCTGCGACGACGTCCGGGCGGAGGATCTCCTGGCGCAGCAGGCGCCGTGGTGGGAGCCGGGGACGGCCTCGGGCTATCACGCGACCAACTACGGGCACCTGGTCGGCGGGATGGTTCGCCGCGTCACCGGGCGCAGCCTGGGCGAGTTCTTCGCCGGCGAGGTGGCCGACGCGTGCGGCGCCGACTACCTGATCGGCACACCGGCCGACGTCGACGGGCGGGTCGCCCCGCTGGTGGCGCCGCCGCCCACCGGATTCGACTATGCGGCACTGCCGCCCGACGGTGTTTTCGTCAAGACGATGGCGAACCCGGTGATTCCGGTGCCGGAGACGTCGAGTCGCCTGTGGCGCGGCGCCGAGATCGGGGGCGCCAACGGGCACGGCAACGCGCGGTCGGTCGCGTCGGTGCAGTCGGTCGTCTCGCACGGCGGACGAACCGCGTCGGGGGAGCAGTTGCTCCGCCCCGAGACGGTCGACCGGATCTTCGACGTGCAGGCCGACGGCGTCGATCAGGTGCTGGGTGCGTCGCTGCGCTTCGGTCTCGGCTACGCGCTGCCCGCGCCCGCCGTCCATCCGTCGATGCCCGAGGGGCGGGTGTGCTGGTGGACGGGATACGGCGGCTCGATCGTCGTCAACGATCTCGACCGCCGGATGACGTTCTCCTACGTCATGAACAAGATGACCCCGCAACTCCTCGGTGCGCCGCGCACCGAGGAGTACGTCGCGCAGGCGTACGCGGGCCTGTAGACCCGGGTGTCCTTTGCGTCTCGAGGGGAACGCAAAGGACACCCGTACCTGATCAGAGCTTGCGCAGGCGCAGCCGGTTGATGGTGTGGTCGGCGTCCTTGCGCAGCACGAGCGTGGCGCGCGGACGGGTCGGCAGGATGTTCTCGACCAGGTTCGGTCGGTTGATGGAGTTCCAGATGTCCTCGGCGGCCAGCGTCGCGTGCTCGTCCGACAACGCTGCGTAGTGATGGAAGTGCGCGTCCGGGTCGGCGAACGACGTCTTGCGCAGCGCCAGAAAGCGTTTGATGTACCACGCCTCGATGTCCTCGATGCGGGCGTCGACGTAGATCGAGAAGTCGAACAGGTCCGAGACCATCAGCCGCGGGCCGGTCTGCAGCACGTTGAGCCCCTCGATGATGAGGATGTCGGGCTGGCGGACGAGGTGGTACTGGCCCGGAATCACGTCGTACGAGATGTGCGAGTACACAGGGGCCGTAACCTCTTCGGCGCCGGACTTCACCTCCGTGACGAACCGCAACAGCTTGCGACGGTCGTAGCTCTCGGGAAAACCCTTGCGGTGCATGATGCCCCGGCGTGTGAGCTCGGCGGTGGGGTAGAGGAAGCCGTCGGTGGTGACGAGGTCGACCCTCGGGTGGTGTTCCCAGCGGGCGAGGAGGGCCTGCAGCACGCGGGCCGTGGTCGACTTGCCGACCGCCACACTGCCGGCGACGCCGATGACGAACGGCACCTGGCGATCGGGGTGCTTCTCGCCGAGGAAGGTTGCGGTGGCGGCGAACAGTCGTTGGCGGGCGGCAACCTGCAAGTGGATCAGACGAGCGAGCGGGAGGTAGACCTCGGCAACTTCGTCGAGGTCGATCTGTTCACCGAGACCGCGGAGCCCGACGAGCTCTTCCTCGGTGAGCACGAGCGGCGTCGACTTGCGGAGCTTGCGCCACTGCTTGCGGTCGAACTCGACATAGGGGCTCGATTCGCTCACCCGTGCCATCGATGCACCTCCCGGGAGGGCGGCTTCGAATGCGACCGGTGCATGCGCGTGCTGAGGGGAGGCAGGTGCATGAGGCAAATTGTGCTCGCAGCCACAGGCGCCCGCTGCGCCGGGTCCGCCTCCCGGCGGAAACCACAGGTAAAGGACTACTGTCCCGAGCATGGAACCGGACGCATTGGTACGCGACTACCTCCTGCTGGGCCTGCGGTTCGACCGCCTCGAAGAGGGCTTCGTCGACGCCTACACCGGTGACCCCGCGCTGCGCCGACAGGTCGAGAACGAGCCCCGGCCGGATCCGCGCCGACTCGCCGGCGACGCCCGCGCGCTGCGTGCGGAACTCGCGGGCGCCGGATTCTCGGAGGAGCGGACACGCTTCCTCGACGCGCACCTGACGGCCCTCGAATGCTCGGCACGCAAGTTCGCGGGCGACGACATCGGTTTCGTCGACGAGGTCGCGGCGTACTTCGACGTCCGGATCGAGCCGGGCGACGAGGACGAGTACCGCGAGGCCCACCGACGCATGGACGCCGTGCTGCCCGGTCCGGGCACGCTGGCCGAGCGGATGGAGGCGTACCGGGTTTCCGACCGCATCCCACCGGATCGGCTGCGGGACTGCGTCGACGCGTTCAACAGTGCGCTGCGCGACCGGGTGCGGGCCGAATACGCCCTGCCCGAGACCGAGCGCGTCGACTACGAGGTGGTCGGCGACAAGCCGTGGTCCGGGTTCAACTACTACCTCGGCGGTTACCGGTCCACGGTCGCGATCAACTCCGACCTCGATCAGCACATGTCTAACCTGCCGCGGCTGATCGCCCACGAGTCGTACCCGGGCCACCACACCGAGCACTGCCGGAAGGAGGCGGGTCTGGTCGGCGCCGGACAGCTCGAGCAGACGCTGTTCGTGGTCAACACCCCGCAGTGCCTTATGGCCGAGGGGCTCGCGGACCTGGCGCTCGAATCCATCGTCGGAACCGCGTCGAGCCGTCAGTCGGGTTCGGGCTGGGGTGCCTGGGCGCAGGAGATCTATGCGGACCTGGGCCTGCGGTTCGACGGGCACCGGGCCGAGGAGTTGTCGGCGGCGTCGAGCGGACTGCTCGGCGTGCGGCAGGACGCCGCGCTGCTGCTGCACGACCGTCGGGCAAGTGTCGACGACGTCCAGGCCTTCCTGCAGCGCTGGACGCTGTCGAGTCCGGAGCGGGCCAAGCAGAGCCTGCGGTTCCTGTCGTCGCCGCTGTGGCGCGCCTACATCAGCACGTATGTCGAGGGCTACCGGCTGCTCGGGGGCTGGCTGACGCAGGCTCCGGTGGGTCCCGAGCGGTCCGCGCGGTTCCGCCGGCTGCTCGACGAACCCCTCACTCCGGGGGCGCTGCGCGACGAGGTGACGAGCAGCGGCGGAGCCGCATTGGGGAACTGACACCCGCGTTCCTTAGACTGAGGGCGATACTTCCGCAATCCAGCCTGGAGATTCGCTGATGACTGCTGTGCCTGCCACCGACGTGAACACCGCGTCCCTCGCCGAACTGGACCCCGAGGTCGCTACCGCGATGGCGGGTGAGTTGTCGCGTCAGCGTGACACCCTGGAGATGATCGCGTCGGAGAACTTCGTTCCCCGCGCGGTGCTCGAGGCCCAGGGCAGCGTGCTGACCAACAAGTACGCCGAGGGTTACCCGGGTCGCCGCTACTACGGCGGCTGCGAGTACGTCGACGTGGTCGAGGATCTGGCCCGTAACCGCGCGAAGGAGGTCTTCGGCGCCGAGTTCGCGAACGTGCAGCCGCACGCGGGTGCGCAGGCCAACGCCGCGGTGCTGATGGCGCTGATGAACCCGGGCGAGAAGCTGATGGGCATGGACCTCGCCCACGGCGGGCACCTCACGCACGGGATGAAGCTGAACTTCTCGGGCAAGCTGTACGAGGTCGCCTCGTACGGTGTCCGGGAGGACACCCATGTGGTCGACATGGACCAGGTGCGTGAGACCGCGCTGCGGGAGCGCCCGCAGGTGCTGATCGCCGGCTGGTCGGCGTACCCGCGTCACCTCGATTTCGCGGCGTTCCGGTCGATCGCCGACGAGATCGGCGCGAAGTTGTGGGTCGACATGGCGCACTTCGCCGGTCTGGTGGCCGCGGGTCTGCACCCGTCGCCGGTGCCGCACGCGGACGTTGTCTCCACCACGGTCCACAAGACGCTCGGTGGCCCGCGTTCGGGCATGATCCTGGCGAAGCAGGAGTGGGCGAAGAAGCTGAACTCGTCGGTGTTCCCGGGCCAGCAGGGTGGGCCGCTGATGCACGCGATCGCCGCGAAGGCCGTGGCGATGAAGATCGCCGGTACTCCGGAGTTCAAGGCCCGTCAGGAACGCACGCTCGCCGGGGCGCGGATCCTGGCCGAGCGGCTCGGCGGCGCGGACGTCGCCGGCAACGGCATCTCCGTGCTCACCGGTGGCACGGACGTGCATCTGGTGTTGGTGGATCTGCGGCATTCGCAGCTCGACGGTCAGCAGGGTGAGGATCTGCTGCACGAGATCGGGATCACGGTCAACCGCAATGCGGTGCCGTTCGATCCGCGTCCGCCGATGAACCCGTCGGGTCTGCGGATCGGTACGCCGGCGCTGGCCACGCGTGGTTTCGGGGACGCGGAGTTCACCGAGGTCGCGGACATCATCGCGACCGCCCTCGCCCAGGGTGCCGGCGCGGACGTGCCGGCGTTGCGTGCGCGGGTGTCGAAGCTGGCGCAGGACTTCCCGCTGTACGACGGGCTGGAGAACTGGGGCCTGCTGCCCAAGGCCTGATCCTTCGGACCGCGACGACGGCCCACACCCTACGGGGTGCGGGCCGTCGTGCATCTCGGCGCCTGGAAACTATTGTGGACAAGGATGATTCACAGCGGGGCCTTATCCGAACATCCACTGGCCGCCGTTGACGTGGATGACCGCCCCGGTGATGGCAGCGGAGCGTGTCGAGCACAGGAAGGCGCATGCCCATGCGAGCTCCTCGGGTGTCGGCTGACGTCGGATCGGGATGTCCTGGAGGAACTTCTCCGTACGCTCCCTGGTTACCTCCGGATGCGTCTCCATGTCGCGGGCGGTGTCGATGAAGCCGGGCGACACGTCGTTGACGGTTATGCCGAACTCACCCAACCCGTGGGCGAGGGACTTGGTCAGCGTGCGAAGTCCGCCCTTTCCGACCGAATGGGGGATGCGGCTCCAGCCGCCCAGCCAGCCGTCCTCGCCGTTGATGTGCAGCACCCGGCCCCAGCCGCGAGCGCGCATGCCGGGCACGAATGCTTCGGCCAGATACCAAGAGGCGGTGAGCTGCTGGTTCAGGTGGGAATGCCAGTCCTCGTCAGTGGTCTCGAAGAAGTCCTTGTACAGCCGGCGAGCTGCGTTGCTGACGTAGATGTCCACGCCGCCGAAGGACTTTTCGGCCTCTGTGCGCATACGTTCGACGGTGCCTTTGTCGGAGGCGTCCCCCATCACCACGAGCGAGCGGGCGCCGAGACGCTCGGCCTCCTCAGCCACTGCGGTCGCCTCCGCCTCGTCGCTGCGGGCGTTGACGATGACGTTCGCACCACGGCCGGCGAGTTCGAGCAGAATCGCCCGCCCGATGTTCCGTCCTGATCCCGTGACCAACGCGGTCTTTCCTGCAATCCCGAAGTCGTCATTCACGTCGGACTCCCTGGCCTCGCCGTCACGAGGATCGGCATCTGAGCAGCTCTGAGATCGAAACTACGCACGAATGCGTCGACGTCAACGCTCACGAACACGATCACCTTCGTAATCGGCACGGATCGGCGCTGCGCAGTTCACTCGACACGCCGTGTTCGTTCACTGTCCGGATGGTCGGCAGGCGTACCGTCCGGGGGTAACAGGCAGCAGGTGAAGCCGTCTGTACGGGAGGTCCTGATCGTGGCTGATCTGTTCAGTGCGAGGGGGCCGGCACCCGGCCCTCGTGTCGATTGACACATCGGGTTCGGACCGGTCCAGCGAATACGTTTGCGCGGGTGCCACGCAGACACGAGGAGCCTCACGTGACCGCAATCAGCTCCGTCCGCACCTATGTCCTCGACACCTCGGTCCTGCTCTCGGATCCGTGGGCCGTCACCAGGTTCGCCGAACACGAGGTGGTCCTGCCGCTGGTCGTGATCAGCGAGCTCGAGGACAAACGACACCATCACGAGCTGGGATGGTTCGCCCGCGAAGCGCTGCGGATGCTCGACGATCTCCGTCTGGAGTTCGGTCGCCTCGACCGTCCGGTGCCGATCGGCTCCGAGAACGGCACCCTCCAGGTGGAGCTCAACCACACCGACCCATCAGTCCTGCCGGTCGGATTCCGCACGGACAGCAACGATTCCAGAATCCTCGCGTGTGCGCTCAACCTCGCGGCCGAGGGCCGAGACGTCGTTCTCGTCAGCAAGGACATTCCGTTGCGGGTCAAGGCCGGCGCCGTCGGTCTACCGGCCGACGAGTTCCGCGCGCACGACGTCGTCCCCTCGGGGTGGACGGGCATGACCGAACTGGGCGTCGCGCCCGGCGTCATCGATGCCCTGTTCGCGGAGGGAGTCGTCGACATCGACGAGGCACGGGAGCTACCGTGCCACACGGGTATTCGGCTGCTGGGTGGCACCTCGAGTGCTCTCGGGCGGGTCACGCCGGACAAGCGTGTGCAATTGGTGCGGGGCGAGCGGGAGGCGTTCGGTCTGCACGGACGGTCCGCGGAGCAGCGGGTTGCGCTGGATCTGCTGCTCGACGAGAGCGTGGGGATCGTCTCGCTCGGTGGCAAGGCCGGCACGGGCAAGTCGGCCCTCGCCTTGACCGCCGGGCTCGAGGCGGTGCTCGAGCGCCGCAGCCATCGCAAGGTCGTCGTGTTCCGGCCGCTCTACGCGGTCGGCGGCCAGGAACTCGGCTACCTGCCCGGCAGCGAGAGCGAGAAGATGGAGCCGTGGGCGCAGGCCGTTTTCGACACCCTCGATGGACTCGCGAGCCCCGAGGTCATGGACGAGGTGATGAGCCGCGGCATGCTGGAAGTGCTGCCGCTCACGCACATTCGAGGTCGATCGCTGCACGATTCGTTCGTGATCGTCGACGAGGCGCAGTCCCTCGAGCGCAACGTGTTGTTGACCGTGCTGTCCCGTCTCGGCACCGGATCCCGGGTGGTGCTCACCCACGACGTCGCCCAGCGTGACAACCTGCGCGTCGGGCGGCACGACGGTGTGGCCGCCGTGATCGAGAAGCTCAAGGGACACCCGCTGTTCGCGCACATCACCCTCACCCGCAGTGAGCGGTCGCCGATCGCGGCCCTCGTCACGGAGATGTTGGAGGAGTTCGGGCCCAACGCCTGAGCGTCGAACACCGACCGGGGGTGGGAACAGTTGGATCCTGCAGTCGCCCGGCGCTCCCGAGGGGAGGAGTGCCGGGCGGTGGCATTCAACCGGCGTGACCGAACCCACCGCCCGGCGGTTGAGCGCTCGCCCGCGTCGGGGTATGGGCGAGTTCTCGACTGCTTTGACAGAGGATAAGCAGCGCCTGTGACGCTATCCGCCCGGAACGTCCCCGGCAATCTGAAACGGGCCGAAAGTGAGATTTCATCCGGGTATTTCACCCTCGCCGGCGCAGTGACAGGTAGTCGATCGCCGAAAAGCGATGTGGAACCGGCCGGCGCGAATGCCAGACTCGAGTGCCTGGTCGAGTCCTCACCAGCCCCGCAACCCTACGAATCCGGTCTCCTGGACGTGTCCGGCGGCCGACGGCGCATCTGATCGCCGACATCGAGCGGCTCCGTGAACACCTCGGGATCGAGCGGTGGATCGTCGTCGGCGTGTCCTGGGGTGTCCCCCTGGGGCTGGTCTACGCACAGACGCACCCGGGCCGGGTGATCGCCATGGCGCTGGGTGCGATCACGTCGGGCACGCCGCTTGCTCCGGCACCGGGCGGTACGACGTGTCCGGGCCGCTCGACACCGCCTGGGAACTCTCGCGGCTGTGGGCGGGAAGTCGGCTCGTGGTGGTCGACGACGCCGGGCACGGCGGCGGCAGAGCGCTCCGGAAGCGATGCAACGTAGATGCAACGGTGCTCGTGGGAGCCTCATTGAAGAGGTTCCCATTCGTCGGGGGTGGGACGACCTCCCGCGATGCGGTGTCCGAGCCCAGTCGGGGTTGGGCTCGGACACCGCGCCGACGACCATAGCGACCTGCGCCGCACTTTCGTGGCGATTGTGCTTCAACTCTCATTTCTGCGCAGCCTGTCCGGCCGGTGAACCTGCCGCGTGCGCCCTGCCATCCTGCTCTCCCGTGGTTGCGGATCTGTGTCTGTCGATGGACACCCCGCAGGTCGAGGCCGGTCCTGTCTCAAACCGTTGATCAATACTGAAACGTGTTCTAGATTCTGGGCATCACATTCCAGTGCGCACCGAGGGGTGGTCATGGCAGGGAACGCGGACACGGGCGAGCGGTTCGACGTCGTCGTGGTTGGTGCCGGTGGTGCCGGCATGGCGGCGGCCATCACGGCCGCCAAGCAAGGCCTGAAGACTGTCATCGTCGAGAAGTCGCAGTACTGGGGCGGTTCGACGTCGCGGTCCGGCGGCGGTGTCTGGATCCCCGGCAACTCGGTGCTGAAGCGCGATGCCCCGGCCGACGACGTCGAAGCCGCGCGCCGCTACCTGCACAGCATCATCGGTCCCGGTGTCGATCCGGTGCGAATCGACACGTACATCGACCGCGGTCCCGAGGCGCTGCAGTTCCTCATCGACAACTCGGCGCTGAAACTCGAGTGGGTCAAGAACTACTCCGACTACTACCCGGAGGCGCCGGGCGGACTGTCCACCGGGCGGTCGTGCGAACCCAAGCCGTTCGACGCCCGTGCACTCGGTGACGACCTGGACACGCTGCATCCGGCGTACAGCAAGGCTCCACTGAACGTCGTTGTGAAGCAATCGGATTACCGCTGGCTCAGCACCGGACTCCGGCACTGGCGGGGTCCGGTCCGCATGGTCCGCGTCGGTCTGCGCACGTTCATCGCGAAGGCTCGGCGACAGAAGCTGATCGGCATGGGCGCCGCGCTCATGGCGGAGTTGCTGCTGGGAGTGCGGCGGGCGGGGATTCCGATGTGGCTGAACACCGGGTTGGTCGACCTGGTGGTCGAGGACGGCCGCGTCACCGGAATCGTCGTCGAATCCGATGGTGAGAGGCGCACGCTCCACGCCGAGTGCGGCGTCGTCCTCGCGTCCGGCGGGTTCGACGCCAACGACGAGATGCGCAAGAAGTACCAGCGCGCGCCCATCGGCGCCGACTGGACGATCGGTGCGCCGTCGAACACCGGTGACGGCATCAACGCAGGTCTGAAGGTCGGTGCCGCAATCGATTTCATGGACGACGCATGGTGGGCGCCGTCGATCCCGCTGCCAAAGGGTCCGTGGTTCGCGCTCGCGGAGCGCTCGCTGCCGCGCAGCCTCATGATCAACGACCGCGGCGAGCGGTTCATGAACGAGTCGCTGCCCTACGTCGAGGCGACCCACCGGATGTACGGCGGCGAGTTCGGGCAGGGCGAGGGGCCGGGCGAGAACCTGCCGTGCTGGCTGATCTTCGACCAGACCTACCGCGACCGCTACCTGTTCGCCGGTGTCACCGCCCGCGCCCCGCTGCCGCGCAGGTGGCTGGAGAGCGGGGCGATCGTCAAGGCGGCGAGCATCGAGGCGCTCGCCGAGAAGATCGGTGTGCCCGCCGACAAGGTGGCCGCAACGGTCCAGCGGTTCAACGTATTCGCGCGCACGGGCGTCGACGGGGACTTCCACCGCGGTGAGAGCAAGTACGACCACTACTACGGCGACATCACCAACAAGCCCAACCCGAGCCTGGGCGAGCTGAACAAGCCGCCGTTCTACGCCGCGCAGATCGTCCCGGGCGACCTCGGCACCAAGGGCGGCATCGTCACCGACATCGCCGGGCACGCCCTGCGTGAGGACGGTTCGGTGATCGAGGGCCTGTACGCGGCCGGCAACACCAGCGCGCCCGTCATGGGCCACACCTACGCCGGACCTGGCGCCACGATCGGGCCCGCGCTGGTCTTCGGTTACCTTGCCGCGCTGGACATTGCGGAGAAAGCAGGCAAGCCGGTCAGTCGTCGCTGAGCGGACCCAGCTCGGCCTCGAGGACCTCCTGCACCACGCGCATCGCGGCCAGCCCGGCGGGCGCGCCGCAGTACGCGCTCGCGTGGATGACGGCCTCCACGATCTCGGTGCGGGTCAACCCGTTCCGCAGGGCGCCGCGCACGTGGCCACGCAGTTCGTTCTCGGCGCGCAGCGCGATGAGCATGCCGAGGTTGAGCAGGCTGCGGCTGCGGCGGTCCAGACCCGGGCGCGTCCAAACCGATCCCCACACGTGCTCGGTGATGAACTCCTGGATGTCCTCGGAATCCGTGCCGCGGGTGCGTTCGAAGGCCCGCTCGACGAAGTCGGCGCCCATCACCTCGGTGCGCACGTCGATTCCGGCCTGGAATGCGGGGGAGGTGTTCTCGTGCTCGGTCATTCGCCGTCGACTTCCTGTGGGGAGGATTCAGCGGCACATCTCGCCGGTACCGCACGAACTGCGAGCCTACTAGCCCCGCTCACGGCTGTGATCTTCAGTGGAACGTGGCGATGTTCGGCTCGGCTACCTCGGTTCCTTCCTTCGACGTCGCTACTGCAGCTTCGCTCGCCGTCGCAGCGGCGGTGCGCCGAACAGGAACCATGCCGCCGCGCCGATCAGAGGCAGCACGATGACCAGCGCGGACCACCAGAACTTCGATCCAGCCCGGTCGTGCGGGACGCGGAAGATCGAGATGAGCGCCGCGATGACGAGCGAGGGATAGGCGAGCATGATGAGCGTCGCTTGGATGTCGAAGCTCAGCGGCAGCAACACGTCGTGTTCTTCCACGAAGAAACCCCCTCAACCGATGTCCGGTCGAGGCTATCGGACGTCTCGTGCGATGGCTCGGTGGTTGTGCGCGCGCCACTCAGCAGCGGGGTGCTACCGATGAAGGAGGGAGCGGGCCGTGGCCCGGACCGTGCCGACGGCGACGTTGCCCCAGCTGAACCGGTCCCGCCACAGCACGATTCGGCCGTCGTGGAGTTCGAACGTTCCGCAGACCCAGAACGTCGACCGCAGCGGACCCACGAACAAGGTGTCGATCCGCTCGGTGAGCACCGTCTGGCCGTCACTCGCGATGTTCTGCAGCACCGCCTCGAACCTGCGCGTCGGTCGGTTCGCGAAGGCGAGTGCCCGCCGCACCGCGGGCAGTCCGCGCAGCGTCGGCAGCGTCGTGTTCTGCCATACGACGTCCGGCGCGAGGTGCTCGACGGCCCGGTCGACGTCCATGTCGGTGAGTGCGGCGAAGAAGTCCTCGACCACCTCGACCGCGGTCGGCGGTGCGTTCACGATGCCCTCCTGGTGACTGCTGAGTCCGGCCGATCTACTCGTCCCGGTCGACGTTCGTCATCGCGAGAACATCGAGCCTTCGGTCGAGTTCCGCCTCGGTGAGCCCGTCGCCGATCAGGCCGCGGTCGATCACCGTCTGACGAATCGTCTTCTTCTCCTTCAACGCCTGCTTGGCGACCGCAGCCGCCTCCTCGTAGCCGATCGCCGAATTGAGCGGTGTGACGATGGACGGCGACGACTCGGCCAGCGTGCGCAGGTGCTCCTCGTTCGCCTCGAGCCCGGCAATGCAGCGGTCCGCGAACAGCCGGGAGACGTTGGCCAGCAAGCGGAACGACTCGAGAAGGTTGCGGGCCATCACCGGGATGTAGACGTTGAGTTCGAACGCGCCGGCGGCGCCGCTCCAGGCGACGGTCGCATCGTTGCCGACCACCTGCGCGGCGACCTGTGTGACCGCCTCGGGCAGCACGGGATTGACCTTGCCCGGCATGATCGAGCTCCCCGGCTGCAGGTCCGGCAGTCGGATCTCACCGAGTCCGGTCAGCGGGCCGGACCCCATCCAGCGGATGTCGTTGGCGATCTTGGTCAGCGACACTGCCACCGTGCGCAGCGCGCCGGACGCCTCCACCAGCCCGTCCCGCGCGGCCTGCGCCTCGAAGTGGTTGCGGGCGGGGGTCAGCGCGTCGAGACCGGTGGCGCGCACCAGTTCGGCGACCACGCGGGGGCCGAAGTCGTCGGGAGCGTTGAGGCCCGTTCCGACCGCGGTGCCGCCGATGGGTAGTTCGCCCAGTCGCGGCAGCGTCGCCAGGACCCGCTCGATGGCCGCCTCGATCTGGTGGGCGTAGCCGCCGAACTCCTGTCCGAGCGTGACCGGAACTGCGTCCATCAGGTGCGTACGCCCGGACTTGACCACCGTTCGCCACTGGGCTGCCTTGTCGAACAGGGCAAGTCGCAGATGGTCGAGTGCGGGCACGAGGTCCTTGACCGCGGCCTCCGTGGCGGCAACGTGCGTCGCGGTGGGAAAAGTGTCGTTCGACGACTGCGACATGTTGACATCGTCGTTGGGGTGGACGGTCACGCCGGCTTTCGCGGCGAGGCTCGCGATGACCTCGTTGGCGTTCATGTTCGAACTGGTGCCGGACCCGGTCTGGAACACGTCGATCGGGAACTGGTCGTCATGGCGGCCGTCGGCGATCTCGTTCGCGGCCGCGATGATCGCGTCGGCCTTGTCCGGCGCGAGCAACCCGAGATCCATGTTGACCTGTGCGCACGCCGCCTTCAACAGGCCCATCGCGCGGATCTGCGTGCGCTCGAGGCCGCGGCCCGAAATGGGGAAGTTCTCGACGGCGCGCTGGGTCTGTGCGCGCCACAGCGCGTCGACCGGGACCCGGACCTCGCCCATCGTGTCATGTTCGATGCGGAAGCGTTCGGTGCTGTTCTCGGTCATGCCCCAACCTTGCCATCACGTGGGAATCGATGCTCGGGTTCGGTCTGCGCCGGGACAAGAACCAACCCAAGGGTCCGTTTGGGTGCGATGATGTCGTCCCATCCGGATCGGTCGGAAGGTGGGGTGAGCTGGAGACGCCGCCATCGGTGTCCGACTTCGCGGTCCCAGACAGCCTGCGGGACGTGATCGGACGGCGTGTCGCCCGGTTGCCCGAGGAGACTCGGACCATTCTCTAGGTGGCCGCGGTCATCGGTCGCGAATTCGACACGGCCGTATTGGAATCGGCATCGGACATCGACGGTGAGGCGCTGCTCGAACGGATCGAACCGGCGCTGCTCGAGGGACTGGTCAGCGAAGTGGCAACGAGTGGGATTTGCGCTTCACCCACGCCTTCGTTCAGGAATCCCACGGCCGTGCTGGCCGCCTACTAAGCCGGCGACGAACCGCTCGCGCGTGCTCTGCTGGATCGCTTCACCACCGCCGTGCATCCGAGATGGGTCTCGGAATGGCTGCTCTTCCAATGGGGACTGGGGGCGTCGGCGCTCGGTGCTCCCGACCCGCAACTGATCTACGACCAGCTGGCCCATCCGCGTCACGCCTCGTGTCGGGATCCTTCGGGCATCCGAGGTGCGCACCTAGTCGGCGTGAAGAGTTCTCCAAGTGTGGACGGACAGGCTCGTGACCAGATTCCACGATCGGCGTGGGATCCCGTCACGAGGAGAGACCATGGACCTGTCGACACCGTCGACGAGGACGCTCACACCGACCGACATCGACAACCTCAAAGGGGCCGTGCTGGGTCCGGTGTTCCTGCCCGACGAGCCCGGCTATGCGACCGAGGTGTTCGCGTGGAACGTCGCGGTGACCCCGACACCCGGAGTGGTCGTGGGCGCCACCTGCGCCGCGGATGTGGCAGCGGTGGTCCGCTGGGCGGGGCAGCGGGGGCTGGCCGTCGGAGTGCAGGCGACCGGCCACGGTGTCCTGCCGACGTCGGACGACACGGTCCTGATCTCCACCAAGCGGATGGGTGAGGTCGCCGTCGACGCGTCGTCCGCGACGGCGCGCGTCGGAGCCGGCGTCAAATGGCGGCAGGTGATCGACGCCGCCGCACCGCACGGACTCGGCGTGGTGTGCGGTTCGTCGACCGCTGTGGGTGTCGTCGGGTTCACGGTCGGCGGCGGTGTCGGCCCGTTGTCGCGGACCTACGGATTCGGAGCGGACAACGTCCGGCGGATCGAGGTCGTCACCGCGGACGGCGTCGTCCGCTCGGTCGACGCCGAGCACGACCCCGACCTGTTCTGGGCGCTGCGCGGCGGCAAGGGCAACTTCGGAATCGTGACCGCGATCGAGGTCGGCCTCATCGCCCTCCCGACCCTGTTCGGCGGCGGAATCTTCTTCGCGGCGGAGCACACCGCGGACGTCCTGGACGCGTACCGGAGGTGGGCCCGTGCCCTGCCCGAGGAGATGACGACATCGGTCGCGCTGCTGCGCCTGCCCCCGGATCCGGGTCTGCCCGAGCCGCTGCGCGGCCGATTCGTCGTCCATCTGCGTGTCGCATACGTCGGACCCGCCGATGTCGGGGTTCGTCTGCTCGAGCCGATGCGGGCCGTCGCGCCGGCCATTCTCGACACGGTGGGAGAGATGCCGTTCAGCGCTGTCGACGCGATTCACCAGGATCCGGTCGACCCGATGCCGTCGTGCGAGCGGGGAGCGCTGCTCCGCGAGCTGACCGCCGAGACGATCGAAGCGCTTCTCGACGTCGCGGGACCACAGTGCGATGTGCCGCTCGCCATGGTCGAAATCCGTCAGCTGGGCGGGGCGCTGGACCGCATGCCCGAGGTCCCCAATGCCGCGGGCGGTCGGGGTGCCGCGTTCTCGTTGTTCGTGATCGCACCGCTCCTGCCCGAATTGGCCGACATCGCACCGGGACTCGTCGACGCGGTCGTGGCCTCGGTCGCGTCGTCGACCGCGGATGGGGCGTTCGTCAACTTCCTCGGACGCGCTTCCACACCCGCCGACGTGCTCGGCGCCTGGGCCCCCGAGGACCGCGAGAGGTTGCTGCGCATCAAGCACCTGCACGATCCGACGAACGTATTCCGCGCCGGATATGCGCTCAGCGGTGACCGACGCACCGCACCGGTCACCGTCTGACCCGCCCCGGAACGGCCGAAGGGACCCTTCAGGCGCTCACAGCGCATGAAGGGTCCCTTCAGCGGGGTACCCGAGGACGATCAGGGCAGCGGCGGCTGCGCGCCCTCGACGCCGTCGAAGTTGATCGACGAGAACTCGTGCAGCTTCTCGAGGCGGTGGTAGGCCTCGATCATGCGGACCGTGCCGGACTTGCTGCGCATCACGATCGACTGCGTCGTGGCGCCGCCGCCGTAGTAGCGCACACCCTTGAGCAGGTCGCCGTCGGTGACGCCGGTCGCGCAGAAGAAGATGTTCTCGCCGGTGACGAGCTCCTCGGTCCGCAGCACACGATCCAGGTCGTGTCCGGCGTCGAGGGCCTTCTGGCGCTCCGCCTCGTCCGTGGGGGCCAGCTTGCCCTGCAGCGCGCCACCCATGCAGCGCAGCGCGGCCGCGGCGATGATGCCCTCGGGCGTGCCGCCGATGCCGAGCAGCATGTCGACGCCGGACTCGGGGCGCGCCGTCGCGATCGCGCCGGCGACGTCGCCGTCGGAGATCAGGCGGATCCGGGCACCGGTCTCGCGGATCTCACGGATGATCTCGGCATGGCGCGGGCGGTCCAGGATCGTGACGGTGGTGTCGGAGACCGCGCGGTTCTTCGCCTTCGCGACGCGGCGGATGTTCTCGGCGACGCCGGCCGACAGGTCGATGACGTCGGCGGCCTCGGGGCCCACCGCGATCTTGTCCATGTAGAACACGGCCGACGGATCGAACATCGCGCCACGCTCGGCAACCGCCAGGACCGCGATCGAGCCCGGTGCGCCCTTGCTCATCAGCGTCGTGCCGTCGATCGGGTCGACTGCGACGTCGCACAGCGGGCCGTCGCCGTTGCCGACCTCTTCGCCGTTGTAAAGCATCGGGGCTTCGTCCTTCTCGCCCTCACCGATGACGACGACGCCCTGCATCGAGACCGAGCTCACCATATGGCGCATGGCGTCGACGGCGGCACCGTCGCCGCCCTCCTTGTCGCCCCGCCCGACCCAGCGGCCTGCAGCCATGGCGGCGGCTTCGGTGACTCGCACCAATTCGAGAGCGAGGTTGCGGTCCGGGGCCTCGCGGCGACTCGATGGGGTGCTGGCCGTCATGGGCAGTGCCTCCTGCTGCAGTCAAGGTCGGCGCAATGTGGTGGCCGACACTTCGGGACGGTCGACCGCGGTGCGGTCGGGGCCGTCGATTCGGTGGACGAATCTCGAGGGTGATTCTTTCAGAACACGGGGATGCATGACCTGGTGGGCCACCCCGAGCCGGGAACAGGAATACTGGACATCGTGCCCGACAAGAAGCCCCGCATCCTGCAGAACGGCCAAGACATGGCCTGGTCGCTGATTCCGCTGGTGATCGCGTGTCTGCTGATTGCGGTGGTTGCCCAGTCCTGCTCGTTCAGCCCGGGTGGTCCGAAGCAGGGGCCGATCCCGAGCTTCAACGCCAAGGAGGCGTTGAAGTACGACTCGCGCGAGCTGGGCTTTCCGATCCGTCAGCCGGAGATTCCCGAGGGCTGGACGCCGAACTCGGGTTCGCGAAGCATCGTCTCGGGTGACGGCGGCGGTGACTCGAGCAACATCGGTTTCATCACCAAAGCCGGCCGGTACATCCAGCTGACGCAGAGCAATGCCTCCGAGGAGGCGCTGGTCCCGTTCATCGCCGGTGAACCCCGGTACGCGACCGGCACCGAGCAGATCGGTGACCACACGTGGGACGTGTTCGGCGGCGACGGCGTCGAGGCCATCTGGGCCAGCGACTTCGGTGACACCCGAATCCTGATCACCGGGCCCGCACCCGCGCCGGACTTCACCACGCTCGCGACCGCGGTCGGCGCGGTCGAGCCGATGCAGCGGTAGGACTACTCGTCCGAGCTGTCGTCGTCGGCGTGGGCGAGCGCCTGCTCCACCCGCCGACGGGCGCCCGCGAGATGCTCCTCGCAGCGCTTCGCGAGTGCCTCGCCGCGCTCCCACAGGGCGAGCGATTCGTCCAGGTCCAGGCCGCCCAGCTCCAGGGTCTTCACGACGACGACCAGTTCGTCCCGGGCCGCCTCGTACCCGAGTTCGGCGACATCTGCGTTGCTCATGACTCTCTTCCCATCACGGCGGCGCGCACCGCGCCGTCGGCCAATCTGACCCGGATCTGTGTGCCCGGCGGTGCGTCGTCCACGGACCGCAGCACCTCAGGCTCGTTGTCGCCGAGCACCTTCTGCACGACGGCGTAGCCACGGGCCAGCGTCGCCGCCGGTCCCAGCGTCGTCAGCCGCGCCTGCAGGTGCGCGACGGTGGTCGCCTCGGCGTCGATCGCGCGGGTCACGTCCCGGCGCGCGGCGTCGCGCAGCCGGTCGACCTCCTCGGCCCGGCGGTCGATCCCGGCGAGCGGATCGGCGAGCACGGGGCGGCTGCGGAGCTGCTCGACGAGGTGCGCCTCGCGCTGAACCCAGTTGCGCAGCGCCGCGGCACTGCGCCCCCGCAGCTCGGACACCAGCGCCTGCTCGGCCACGGCGTCGGGCACGACGCGCTTGGCGGCATCGGTGGGGGTTGCGGCCCGCAGGTCGGCGACGTGGTCGCTGAGCGGGCTGTCCGGTTCGTGGCCGATCGCGCTCACCACCGGCGTCGTGCACGCCACGATCGCGCGGCACAGCGTCTCGTCGGAGAACGGCAGCAGGTCCTCGACGCTGCCACCGCCGCGGGCGAGGATGATGACGTCGACGTTCGGATCCTGATCCAGTTCCTGGAGCGCCGCGATGATCTGCGGGACCGCGGTGGGGCCCTGCACGGTGGCGTGCCGCACCTCGAACCGCACCGCCGGCCATCGGCGCTGGGCGACACTGAGCACGTCGCGCTCGGCGGCACTGGCCCGGGCCGTGACCAGGCCGATCGTGCCGGGCAGGAACGGGAGCGGACGCTTGAGCCGCGGATCGAACAGGCCCTCGGCGGCCAGCAGTGCGCGGAGCCGCTCGATGCGGGCCAGCAGTTCACCGATGCCGACGGCGCGGATCTCCGTCACCCGCAGCGACACCGTGCCGCGGCCGGTGTAGAACGACAGCTTGCCGAACATCACGACGCGGCTGCCCTCGGTGAGCGGCACCGGCGCGTCCCGCAGCAGTTGCGGCGAGCACGTCACCGACAGTGACATGTCGACCGACGGATCGCGCAGCACCAGAAAGGCGGTCCGTGTTCCGGGCCGCGCGTTGATCTGGGTGATCTGTCCCTCCACCCACACGCTGCCCAGCCGGTCGATCCATTGCGCGACTTTGGTGGAGACGGTCCGCACCGGCCAGGGCTGCTCTGCGGTGCTCGGGGACGGGCCGCCGGACGCGGGACGAGCGGACGTCACTTGGCTTTGGCGGCGGTGATGCGGTTGGCGAGCATGGTCTGGAACGGCGCGCGGGCCGCAGTCTGCTCCTCGTATTCGAGCAGGGTCGTCAGATCCTCCACGGAGAGCGACCGGAGCCGCGATCGCAGCTGGGCGAGCGTGAGGGCCGCGTAGTCCAGTTCCTCGGCGATCTCGGGAACCGGGACATGCTGGGCGGCCGGCGCGGCGTCGGCGGCCTTCGCCGGGCGGTCGGCCTCGTCGCTGTCCTCGGTCGGGGTGGTCGAGTACAGCGCGAACCGGCCCGGAGCGGTCGGCCGGTCGCCCGCCTCGGTCTCCGTCGGGGCCTCGACGTCCACCTCACCGTCGGTGTCGAAGTCGGTGCGGTCCTCGTCGAACACCGCCCACGACGGTTCTTCCTCGTGGCGGTCGAAAACGCAGAACGCCTGGTCACCCTTGATGGCGAGCGCTGTCATGGACTGCTGGACCCGCATCGTGGTCTGCAGCACCTGGCTGACGGCGGTCATCGGCAGCGTCATCGCGGTGGAGGGCAGCTTGAGTGCCTCTTCGTAGGCCGTGATGGCCATACCGGCGGCGACGCGCGCCATGAACGGGGGACGGATCATGCTCACAGCCTGCCTCACGACGACGGTATTTGGTAGCTGACGGCCCCGGAGATCTGACGTGGAATTTCGACGTGGTCGTGTGCTGGAGCGGGCACCGGCGGCGTGCACCGTAGGCTGGAGCCATGTCTTCGGCAGTTCCTCTCAATCTGGGTATCGCCCGATCCGCCGGTACCGACGCGGCCGGTGAGGGCAAGCGGGTTCTCCTGGCCGAGCCTCGCGGCTACTGCGCCGGCGTCGACCGTGCGGTCGAGACCGTCGAGAAGGCCCTCGAGAAGCACGGCGCTCCCATCTACGTGCGCAAGGAGATCGTGCACAACCGTCACGTCGTCGACACTCTCGCCGAGCGCGGTGTCGTCTTCGTCGACGAGACCGACGAGGTGCCGGAGGGGTCGGTGCTGGTGTTCTCCGCGCACGGCGTGTCGCCGGCGGTCCACACCGCGGCCGCGGAGCGGAACCTGCACACCATCGACGCGACGTGCCCGCTGGTGACGAAGGTCCACCAGGAGGCCAAGCGGTTCGCGCGCGACGACTACGACATCCTGCTGATCGGGCACGAAGGCCACGAGGAGGTCGAGGGGACCGCCGGCGAGGCCCCCGACCACGTGCAGCTCGTCGACGGCCCCGACGCGGTCGAAAAGGTCACGGTGCGCGACGGCGCCAGAGTCATCTGGCTGTCGCAGACAACGCTTTCCGTCGACGAGACGATGGAGACGGTGCAGCGGCTGCGGCAGAAGTTCCCGCAGCTCGAGGATCCGCCGAGCGACGACATCTGCTACGCCACCCAGAACCGTCAGGTGGCGGTGAAGGCGATGGCGCCGGAGTGCGACCTGGTGATCGTGGTCGGATCGCGGAACTCGTCCAACTCGGTGCGTCTGGTCGAGGTGGCGCTGGGCGCCGGCGCTCGCGCCGCGCACCTGGTCGACTACGCCCGCGAGGTCGATCTGGCCTGGCTCGACGGCGTGCGGACCGTCGGCATCACGTCCGGTGCATCGGTTCCCGAGGTGCTGGTGCGGGGAGTTATCGACCTGCTTGCCGAGCAGGGCTTCGCCGATGTGCAATCGGTGACCACCGCCAACGAGACGCTCGTCTTCGCGCTGCCTCGGGAACTGCGCGCCGCCCGCAACTGACGTCGGACAGAAGAAGGCGCCCCGGGACGGATGTCCCGGGGCGCCTTCTTCTGTCCGACGTTCTACTCGCCGATCGGCGGCTCGCGCCGGTCTCGGTAGCGCACCCGCGGTGCCGGACGCGCCGGCATGTCCACCGCAGGACGGGAGCGGACCGGGATGGGGTCGCGCTGGATGGGCGCGCGGTCGCGGGCGATCGGCTCGCCGTACACGGTCTCGCGCCGGGCTTCGCGTCGCACGGGTTCGCGGTAGCCGGCGTCGCGCCCGCCGTACGTGGGCGCTTGCGCGGTGACGGGCTCGTGGGTCGGGCGCGGCGGACGCGGATCGTTCATCGGGGCGCGCTGGGGCCGCGGGCGGCGCTCCATCGGTGACTCGTGGTCGTCACGCAGCGGGCGGTCGCCGCGCCGTGTCGCGGCCCGCGAGGGACGGGAAGAGGGCTCGCGGCGGTCCGCCGCGTCGGCGCGAGTCGTGGTGCGCCTGGCCGTGGCCCGAGCCGGGGCACCCTTGCCCTGCTGGGCGAAGAACACGCGAGCGCCGGCGATCAGTGCCACCACGACGGTGGCGGCCAGCATCAACGGAAAGCGATTGACCAGGGGATATGCGACATTGAGCGCGAGGTCCTTGAGGTTGGTACCGCTGCTGTCGGACAGGACCTGCTGGCCGAACGGCACCGCGACGAACAGGAGCAGCGGCGGCTGCACGACGGCGGTGAACAGTCCCCGATGGCGAACGGCGAGCACCGCCAGGACGCATCCGACGAAGTACAGCGCCGAGAACGTCGACGTCAGTTCGTTTCCCGACATTGCGTCGAGCGCGAAGCCGATGAAGGTCAACCCAGCGGCGACGACGACAGCCCCCCAGGCGGGTACGCCGGGAACGGTGGGGAGGGCCGATCGTTGGTCGAGCGGCACCCCGGAACGAGCACGTTGGGTTGCGGACACACTTCGACAGTAGTCGCTGACGGTCGGCTTGCTTTGTTGGCGGGACCGTCTGATGCCGAGAATTCGCTGAGAATGCGGCGCCTTTACGGAGTTGGCGGGCGCGCGGAACCGGCATGTCCGGTTCGGTGGGCTGTCGGTCGGGTGCTCTACCGTCGTTCGCCATGAGGATCCTGCACACCTCCGACTGGCACGTCGGGCGCACCTTCCACGGTGTCGACCTGCTCGGTGACCAGGCACGGGTGCTCGACGCGATCGCGGACCTGGTCGTCGCCCACGACGTCGACGTCGTGGTGGTACCGGGGGACGTGTACGACCGCTCCATTCCGAGCGCCGACGCGGTCGCGGTGTGCAACAGGGGGTTCGAGGCGATTCGTGCGGCCGGTGCTGTGATCGTCGCCACGTCCGGCAATCACGACTCGCCGGTGCGCCTCGGCGCCGGGGCGGCGTTCTCGGCTGCGGGCGGGCTGCACCTGCTGACCCGGGTGGGTGCCTTGGACACCCCGGTGGTCCTCGACGACGAGCACGGCCCGGTCGCGTTCTACGGCATCCCGTACCTCGAGCCGGAGATCACCCGGGCCGAGTTGGGTGCGCCGCAGGCGCGGTCCCATGCCGAGATCCTCGACGTGGCGATGGCCCGGATCCGCGCCGACCTGGACACGCGCCGGGCCGAGACGTCGGGACTGCGTTCGGTTCTGCTGGCACACGCGTTCGTCGTCGGTGGCGAAGCGACCGGCTCGGAGCGTTCGATCTCTGTCGGTGGCGTCGAGACCGTGTCGGCCGTCGCGTTCGACGGTGTCGACTACGTCGCGCTCGGCCACCTGCATTCGCCGCAGACCCTGGCCGAGAACGTCCGATACAGCGGGTCGCCGTTGCCGTACTCGTTCGGTGAGCGGTCGCACCGCAAGGCGGTGTGGCTGGTGGACGTGGACGCCGCCGGACTCGCCGGTGTCGAGCGGATCGACCTGCCCTTGGTGCGTGGGCTCAGTCAGCTCACCGGGACCCTCGACGAACTCCTGCACGACGCGGCGTTCGCGTCGGCGGAGGACCACTACGTGTCGGCCGTTCTCACCGACCCGCTGCGCCCGGTCGACGCCATGCGGGCACTACAGGCGCGTTTCCCGTACGCGGTGCACATGGAGTGGCAACGCCCCGAAGGTAATCCGGAGTTGAAGTACCGCGAGCGGGTCCGCGGACGCTCCGACATCGAAGTGGCGCAGGGCTTCCTCTCCGACGTGCGCAGTGAGGCGAGTGCGGGGGAGATCCGGCTGTTCGAGGACGCGTTGCGCAGCGCCGCGGCGGCCGAGGTCGTGTCGGTCGTCGATCCGGTCGACGCGCTGGAGGTTTCGGCGTGAGGCTGCACAACCTCCAGGTCACGGCGTTCGGCCCGTTCGCCGACACCGTCGAGGTCGACTTCGACGAACTGGGCGCGGACGGGCTGTTCCTGCTGCACGGGCAGACGGGGGCCGGTAAGACGACGATCCTCGATGCCGTCGCTTTCGCGCTGTACGGCACGGTGCCCGGCGCCCGCAAGGAGGGCAAGCGGCTGCTGTCGGACCACGCGCCGGCCGGAGCGGTGCCGACGGTGACCCTCGAGGCGACCATCGGGGGGCGACGTCTGCGGATCGCCCGCAGCCCCGAGTACGAGCGCCCCAAGAAGCGCGGCTCGGGAACGCTGACCGAGAACGCGAAGGCGACGCTCACGTGGCTCGACGGTGCGGGCGAGAACCTGTCGCGTATCCCGGACATCGCGCGGGAGGTGGAGCGTCTGCTCGGCATGACTGCGGACCAGTTCTTCCAGGTGGTGCTGCTGCCGCAGGGCGAGTTCGCCAAGTTCCTGCGGGCGGACAACGAGGAACGCGGCAAGCTCCTCGAGAAGCTCTTCGACACCACGCGCTTCAAGTCCGTCGAGGACTGGCTCGTCGACCGCAGAAGGGTCAGCGCGACCCGCGTCGAGGACCAGCGCAAGCAGGTGGATCTGCTGCTGGCGCGGGTGTCCACGGCTGCGGGGATCGAGGCCGGTGCCGACGGCGACCCCCTCAGCTGGTCGCGGCGACTGCTGGACCAGTCCGTCGAGACGGCCGACCTGACGGCAGCGGAACTGGGCCGGGCGCGTGCCGCGGAGGAGGAGGCTCGTGCCGGGGAGGTGGAGGCCCGGCGGGTGCGCGAATTGCAGACGCGGCGCGACCGTGCCCGGGCCACGCTGGCCGAACTCGAGGCCGGGGCGGCCGAGCGCGACGCGCTTGCCGGCGAGGCGGATCGGGCGGCGCGGGCCGCCGTCGTCGCGGCGGCCGCCGCGGACGCGGAGTCTGCGACCCGGGAGGCCGAGTCCGCGGTGGCACGCGCTCGTTCGGTCGCCGACCGGCTCGGTGCGTCCGAGGACGGTGCGGGGCTCGTCGCGACGCTGTCGTGGCCGCAGACGGACGTCGACCGCGACGCGATCCGCGCCGGGGGCCGCGAGTGGACCGCGGAGGTGGTCCGTCTGGACGGGCTGCTCGGTGAGGCCCAGGCGATGGCCCAGCTCGAGCGTGACGTGGTCCAGATGCGCAGGAGCAGTGCGGATCTGGCGCGACGAGCCGGGGAGCTGGCGACCGCGCGTGCCGAGTGGCCTGCGGCGTTGACATCGGCCGAGGAGGCGCTGCGGGCGGCCGAGCAGGCGCAGGCGTCGTTGCCCGCGCTCGAGGACGCCGCGACCCGCGCCGCCGATGCGGCCCTCGCGGCCGACGAATTGGTATCGGCGAGAACGGCTTTCGAGAAGCATCGCGCGACGGTCGCGGAGGCGCGCGACACGCACCAGAACGCGCGGCACCGCCTCCTCGACCTATGCGAGCAGCGGATCGCGGGCATGGCCGCCGAACTGGCCGCACAGCTGGTCGACGGTGAGCAATGTGCGGTGTGCGGCTCGGTGGATCACCCCGCGCCGGCGCGGCCGGGCGACGCGACGGTCACCAAGGACGACGAGGAGGCGGCGCGACTCGCGGAACAGCGGGCCGCCCGCGCCCTGGAGACCGAGACCGAGCGGCAATCGCAACTCGAGCGGGCCGTCGAGTTGCTGGCCCAGCGCGGTGGCGACGGTGATCGCGACGAGTTGCGGCGTCTGCACCAGGTGGCCGCCGCGGCAGTCGACCACGCGCGCTCGGGCGCCGGGAGCCTTGCGTGGGCATCCGACACCGTGAGCGAACTCCGTTCCCGCGGTGCGCAGTTGGACGAGCAGTCGCGCGCGGTCGACGCCGAGCGGGTCGCGCTCGACACCCGCATCGAGGGCGCCGAGGAGCAGGTGACGTCGTTGCGTGCCCGGCTGTCCGAGGCGTCCGGCGGCGACCGCGACGTGCAGGCCCGCCGCGACCGGTTCGACGACCTGTCGACCCGGGCCGCGCAGCTGCTCGACGCCCGGGACCGCGCCGCGGCGCTCGATACGACGGCGCGCGACCTCGACGCCCGCGTCCACGCGGCCGCGACCGATGCCGGGTTCGGCTCGCTCGAAGAGGCGTCGGCGGCGGTGCGCCCGCCCGCCCGGGTGGAGCAGATCGAGGCCGTCCTCACCGCGGCCCGCGATCGCCTCGCGGGTGCCCGCGCGGTCCTGTCGGAGCCCGAGGTCGTGGCGGTCGCGGACCTCGATCCGGTCGACACCGTGGGGCCGGAGACGCTCGCACGCGAGGCCGCGACGGTCGTCGAGACCGCCGCGGCCGCAGCCTCGGAGGCCGACACCCGGCGCGGGAACCTCGAGCGACTCGTCGCGCATCTCGAAGAGACCATGATCGCGCTCGGCCCGGTGCTCGCGGCGCACGAGGAACTCGCCGGGCTGGCCGACGTGGTGGCCGGGCGCGGTCAGAACTCGCGCAAGATGTCGCTGCGGTCGTACGTGCTCGCGTCGCGGCTCGAGGAGGTCGCGGTGTCGGCGTCGGCGCGGCTGCGTCGCATGTCCGCCGGCCGGTACGAGTTCGTCCACTCGGACGAGGCCGGCGCCCGGGGGCGTCGGGGCGGACTCGGCCTCGACATCCGGGACGACTACACCGGCGTGGTCCGGTCGGCGAAGACGCTGTCGGGCGGCGAGTCGTTCCTGGCGTCGCTGGCGTTGGCACTCGGCCTCGCCGACGTGGTGGCCGCCGAGTCGGGCGGCGTCGTGCTCGACACGATGTTCATCGACGAGGGATTCGGCACCCTCGACGCCGACACCCTGGACCTGGTGATGGGCGTCCTCGACGAACTGCGGGCGGGTGGACGGGTCGTCGGGATCGTCAGCCACGTCGATGAGATGCGACAGCGGATCCCGAGCCGGCTGCACGTTGTGCGCGGCCGGACCGGGTCCACGCTCGAGATGATCGCCGGCTAGTTGCGGGCGGGCCCCGACGAGCTGGTGTCGGCGGCGTCCATGACCGGGACCGGCTCGGTGTCCGCGATCGGGCTGGGCTCCGGGGTCTGCGGCTCGCCGGTGTGCTCCGTCGCAGTTCCGTCGGCGGTCGCGTCGGCGGCGTCGAGCAGGGCGTCCCGCTCGAGGCGGTGATCGATCTGTTCGCCCAGGTACCGGATCACGACGGCGGCGACCGCGGCGACCGGGACGGCGAGGAAGGCGCCGACGATGCCGTACAGCGAGCTGCCGGCGGCAACGGCGAGCAGCACCACGACGGCGTGCAGCTTCATGCTCTTGCTCTGCAGCACCGGCTGCAGGACGTTTCCTTCGATCTGCTGCACCGCGATGATGATCGCCAGCACGATCAGCGCGGTCGTCAGACCGTTGGCGACGAGCGCCACGAGCACCGCGAGGGCGCCGGCGACGAAGGCGCCGACGATCGGGATGAAGCCGCCGATGAACGTGAAGATCGCCAGCACGGGCGCGAGCGGCACGCCGAGGATCAGTAGCCCGGCGCCGATGAAGACGGCGTCGATGAGGCTGACGAGCGCCTGGGTCCGGATGAAGCCGCCCAGGGTGTCCCACATGCGGCCGAGGACCTCTTCGAGGTGACGTCCGGCGCGGCCACCGCCGACGCTGTGCAGCCACGGGATGAACCGCGGGCCGTCCTTGACGAAGAAGAACGCCAACACCATCACCAGGCCGAGCGTCACGATCATCGACCCGGCGGTGGTGACCCCGCTGAAGACGCCCGACGCGATCGCCGAGCCGCTCTCCTGGAGCTTGGTCGTGAGCGCGTGGATCGCGGTGTCGATCTGTTCGTCCTGCAGGTTGACCGGCGGGCCCTTGAGCCAGTTCTGCACCTGCTGGATGCCCTGGGTCGCCTTGTTCGCCAACTCCGGCGTCTGGTCGACGACCGACGGCACGATCAGCGCCACTACACCGCCGAGTATCGCGAAGAAGACCAGAAGGGTGATCGATGCCGCGCCGGCCGGCGGCACACCGCGTCGGGTGAGCGCGCGGGTGGGTGGCCACAGCACCGTGGAAACGATGATCGCGAGGAGCACCGGCAGCGTGACCACCCACAGCTTCTCGATGATCCAGCCCACGACGACCGCGCCGAGCGCGATCGCGGCGAGGCACAGCGACCACTTGGCGAGCCATATCCCGCCGACCCCGATCACCTCACCGCGGTCGCGCATCCGAGTGCGCGGGGAGGGTTGAATGATCTTGTTGACGCTCACAGCGCGGGGGTCCTTCCGGCGGTCGGGTGACAGTCTCCGTCGAATCTACGCATTTCTCCCCAGATAGGCGCGAGCAATCGATCCGGTCACGGCGTGGCGAATCCCGACATTCACGCTGCTGAACGAACGTAGTATCCGGCTCATGAGGAGCATCATCGGGAAAACAACCGCAACGATTGTCACCGCATCTGCTCTCGTGTTCGGGCTCTCGGCGTGCACCAACGACGGTGGCACGTCCGAGGAAACCAAGGAGAAGATCAGTTCCGCCGTCACATCGACGCCGGAGGCGGGGCCGGGGGAGGCACTGCGTTCCAGTGTCGAGGAGACGGCATCCGGCCTGGTGTCGAGCGTGCAGGCGACGGCGTCGAGCGTGGTGTCGGGCATCACCGGGGCGTGGGACCAGGCCAAACTGACCGCCTTCACCGCCACGTTCCGGACGGCGTACCCCAACCTGTCGAGCGACCGTGACGACGAGTCGATCGAGTCGATCGTCAAGGAGACGTGCACGGCCATCGACTCCGGCGCGAGCGACCAGCAGCAGGTCGCAAAGGTGAAGCAGGTCGCAACGAACGACGGCACGGTGCCGACCGAGGAGCAGGCCAACCGGATCCTGCAGTTGGTCAAGCCGGCGTGCCCGTAGGCGTCCGAGGCCGGAACGAGTAGGGATCGGCAGCGATCCAGTCCCGCCGCCACGCCGTCGGGGCGTGGTCGAGCAGTTCACCCGGCTCGAGCCACTCGTACAGCTCGGCGTAGTTGCGGGTCGTGACGCCGTCGATGCGCCGGTTCAGCATCGACGGGTGCAGCTCGTCGAAGCTGTCGAGGCCCATCGAGGCGATCATCTGCTTCGCGCTGGCGACGGTGGCCTTCTGGAACCGGTACACGCGGTCGGCCTTGTCGGGCACGTCGAGGGCGCGGGCGCGCGCCGGGTCCTGGGTCGCGACGCCCACCGGGCACCGGTTGGTGTGGCACTTCTGCGCCTGGATGCATCCGACGGCGAACATCATCGCCCGCGCCGCGAGCGTGAAGTCGGCGCCCTGGATGGCGCGCTTGACGATGTCGGCGCCGCTGGCAATCTTGCCGGACGCGCCGATCTTGATGCGGTCGCGGAGCCCGGTGCCGACGAGGGCGTTGTGCACCGTCATCAGGCCCTCGGTGAGCGGCATGCCCATGTGGTCCTCGAACTCGACCGGTCCGGCACCGGTGCCGCCCTCGGCGCCGTCGACGATGATGAAGTCCGGGGTGACGTCGCGTTCGAGCATCGCCTTGCAGATGGCCAGGAACTCGACGCGGGAGCCGACGCACAGCTTGAACCCGACCGGCTTGCCGCCGGAGAGGGCGCGTAGGCGCACGATGAAGTCGATCAGCTCGTCGGGCGTGCCGAACTCGCGATGCACCGGCGGCGACGTCACCGTCTGGCCGATCGGGACACCGCGGGCCTCGGAGATCTCGGCGGTCACCTTTGCGCCGGGCAGCACACCGCCCATGCCGGGCTTGGCGCCCTGCGACAGCTTGACCGAGATGGCCTTGATCTGGTCGTCGGCCGCCTTCGCGGCGAACTGTTCGGGATCGAACTCGCCGGCGGGCGTCCGGCATCCGAAGTAGCCGGACGCGATCTCCCAGATGAGGTCGCCGCCGTGCTTGCGGTGGTAGCGGCTGATGGCGCCCTCGCCGGTGTCGTGCGCGAAGCCGCCGCGCGCGGCCCCGGCGTTGAGCGCTTCGATCGCGTTGGCGGACAGCGCCCCGAAACTCATCGCCGAGACGTTGAGCAGCGCGATGTCGTACGGGCGGGTGCAGTCGGGGCCGCCGAGGCGGACCGTCGGGGTGGCGTCGGGCGCGGTGCGGGCCCGCAGGGAGTGCGTCATGAACTCGTAGCCGACGGCGTGGACGTCGCGTTCGGTGCCGAACGGCTCCTCGTCGATCGTCCCTTTCGCCCTCTCGTACACCAGGTCACGCGTCTCGCGATCGAACGGTGTTCCGTCGGTGGGGGATTCGATGAAGTACTGCTGGATCTCGGGGCGGATGCCTTCGAGGAGGAACCGCGCGTGGCCGAGAACCGGGTAGTTGCGCAGGACGCTGTGTCGTCGCTGCGTCAGATCCCACGTGCCGAGCGCGGCCAGCGCCACCAGGGGGAGGGCGGCGACGAGCCACCACGGGGACACCGTCGGGACCGCGATCCCGGCGGCCAGAGCGAGCACCCAGAAGCAGACGACGATCGCGTTGCGAGCCATGCGGCGATGGTATGCGGAGGCGTCGGGTCGTACCCTGTCGGCGTTGCGGGTCGGTGTGTCCACCGGCGCCGGTCGAACGAAGGGATGCCCACGAACATGAACTCGGATCCGATCACCGAGCTGGAGGCCCAACTGGTCGACATGTGGCGGCGCGGGCGGATCCAGTCACGCGAGCGCGCTCGGGCGATCCACCCGAAACTCGACCCGGCCTGCTATCCGCTGCTGGCGATTCTGGCGCGGGAGGAAGCGGTTCCGATGTCGGCGCTGGTCGCCGAGTTGGGGGTGGAGAAGTCGACGCTCACTCGGCAGATCGACGCGGTGGTCCGGCTGGGCCTGGTGGAGCGTCGCCCCGATCCGCAGGACGCGCGGGCACGTCTGGTCGCGCTGACCGAACCCGGGAGCACGCAGCTCACGGCGCTGCGTGAGACCGCGATCGCGGAGTGGCGTGAGCGGCTGTCGCGCTGGGATCCCGCCGACGTCCGGCAACTGACGACGCTGCTGCGCAGGCTCGCGGACAGCACGAACTGAACGGATCTGCACTCCCCACCTGATAGTTGCGCATTGCAACTACTGGATCTATAGTTGTACTACTCAACTAATCGGGAGGTTCTCATGGTCGCGCCGGACAGTGCGGAGGTGCTCATCGATCACCTGCGTGATCTGATCCGGCAGGCTCGTGAGGTGTCGGCGGTGCTCGTACACGAGTCCGACGGCGAGATGCTCACCGAACCGCTGGGGGTTTTGCTCTCGCACGTGGCCGCCGGCCAGGGGCGACGATGCAACGTCCTCGCGGATCGAATGCGCGTCACCCCCTCGACGATGAGTCGGCACATCGCCCATGCGGAGGAACTCGGTTACCTGGACCGAGTGCCCGACCCCGTCGATCGCCGGGCCACCCTGCCCGCGCTCACCGACGAGGGGGCCGCGGTTCTGCGTCGCCATCGTGCGCGGCAGAGGGAATGGTTGCTGGAAGCGATCGCGGACTGGACGGACGAAGAGCTGCAACAGCTCCTGAGCGGGTTGGCGCGCCTGCGTTCGTCGATACAGCACCCGGTCTCGACGCACTGACGTCGAACTCTCAATTCACTTTTTACGCAACCGTTTTCGAGGTCACTCGAAGAATCGTGAGGTTTTTGCATGAGCACATCCGTCAGCCGGGCCACCGGCGCACCTGATGAGGCGGCGGACTCGCCGATGACGCACTCGCAGCGCATCCAGGCGCTCGTGGGCCTGCTGCTCGGCATGTTCGTCGCTTTCCTGTCGTCGACCATCGTCTCCAACGCGCTGCCGACCATCATCACCAGCTTGCACGGCACGCAGGACCAGTACACGTGGGTCGTGACGGCGACGCTGCTGGCGTCCACCGCGACCACCCCGATCTGGGGCAAGTTCTCCGACCTGGTCAGCAAGAAGCTGCTGGTGCAGCTGGCGCTCGTGATCTTCACGATCGGTTCGGTCCTGGCGGGCCTGTCGCAGTCGGTCGGCATGCTCATCGCGTTCCGCGCCGTCCAGGGCCTCGGTCTCGGTGGCCTGCAGGCGCTGGTCGTCATCGTCATCGCGACGATGTTCAGCCCGCGTGAACGCGGCCGGTACCAGGGCCCGATGGCCGGTGTCATGTCGATCGCGACCGTCGCCGGACCGCTGATCGGCGGCCTCATCGTCGACACCAGCTGGCTCGGCTGGCGCTGGACGTTCTTCGTCGGCGTCCCGCTCGCCGTCATCGCACTGGTCGTCATCCAGCGGACCCTCAACCTGCCGGTCGTCCGCAAGAACGTCAGTATCGATTACCTCGGCGCCCTGCTCATCGCGTCGGGCGTGAGCACCCTGCTGATCTGGGTGACGCTGGCGGGCAAGAACTTCGACTGGGCATCTGGTGTGTCGTTCGGGCTGGTCGCGCTCGGTGTCCTGCTGCTGGTCGCGGCGGTCTTCGCAGAGACCAAGGCCAAGGACCCGATCATCCCGCTGCGCCTGTTCAAGGACCGCACCACCACGCTGGCGACCCTCGCCAGTGTCTCGGTCGGCGTCGCGCTCTTCGGCGGCGCGGTGTTCCTGGGCCAGTACTTCCAGATCGCACGCGGCTACTCGCCGACCGTGGCGGGCCTGCTGACGCTGCCGATGGTCATCGGTTCGATGGTGTCGTCGGCGGTCTCGGGCGCGCTGATCACGAAGTTCGGCCGCTGGAAGGGTTTCCTCGTCGGTGGCGCGATCTTGATGACGGCCGGATTCTTCCTGCTGTCGACGATCGATCACGAGACCAACATGGTGCTGCTCGGCAGCTTCCTGTTCGTGCTCGGTGTCGGCATGGGCATGACGATGCAGAACCTGGTCCTGGCCGTGCAGAACACGGTCAGCCCGTCCGACCTGGGTTCGGCCAGCTCGGTGGTCTCGTTCTTCCGCTCGCTCGGTGGCGCGGCCGGCGTCTCCGTCCTCGGTGCGGTGCTGTCCAGCCACGTCGCGGACCTGACGATCAAGGGCCTGACCGCGGCCGGGGTCGACATGAGCCAGGCCGGTGGCTCGGGTGCCGGACTGTCGAACCTCAAGGAGCTGCCGGGTCCGATCGCGGACATCGTCCGCGGCGCCTACGGTGACGCGACCGCGCGGATCTTCCTGATCTCCGGCATCGTCTCGCTGCTCAGCTTCGTGGCGATCGTGTTGATCAAGGAGGTGGCACTGCGCACGTTCAGCGCGGACGAGCAGCGCCGCGCCGAGGCGGCCGGCGACGACGTCGACGCCGAACTCGCCGAGATCGTCCAGGGCGACCCGGTTCTCGTCGATCCGCTCCCGGCGGAGCCGACGGATTCGAGGCGCAGGTAGCAAAGCCCCGATCTGAAGAAGGGCCGGACGCCGTCCATGACGGTGTCCGGCCCTTCTGCTGTCCGCGCCTCGTCCGGGCCTATCGTGGGCGCATGAGCAGCACCCGGTGGCAGCGTGAACGTTCCGCGTCCGACTCCCGCGCCTACATCGAGCGGTTCGCGCGGCTCGAGGCCGAGGGGACGGACCTGCACGGCGAGGCCCGGGCCGTGGATGCGATGCTGCCGCGCGGCGCGCGTGTCCTCGACGCCGGCTGCGGCACTGGGCGCCTCGGGTCCGAACTGGCCCGACGCGGTCACCGCGTCACCGGCGTCGACCTGGACCCGGTGCTGGTGGCGGAGGCCCGCCAGCACTCGGAGTTGACGGTGCACGAGGCCGACCTGGCGACGCTCGATCTGCCGGGGGAGCGGTTCGACGCCGTCGTCGCGGCCGGCAACGTGATGATCTTCGTCGCGCGGGGGACCGAGCGGCAGGTGCTCGGGCGCCTCGCCGAGCACCTGGTGCCCGGCGGCCTGTTCGTCACCGGCTTCGCAACCGACTACGACTACACCGTCGACCAGTTCGACGCCGACCTCGCCGCGGTCGGGCTGGAGCGGGAGCACCGGTTCGCGACATGGGATCTGCGGCCGTGGCACGACGGTGCGGGCTGGGCGGTCACGGTGGCCCGCAAACCCGGGCGCTGACCGACAAGTCGGTTTCGGCTACCTTCTGTGCCGACAATTTCGTCGTCAGATCCCAGGGGGACATCCATGTCGGAGCCGACCTACAACCCGCCGTCGACGGGCGAGCCGTACGGGGGCCAGCCCAGCTACCCGCAGCAGCCGTACCCGAGCGCGCCGCAGTATCCGACCGGACCCGCGCCGGCACAGTACGGCGGGCAGCCGCCGGTGCCGCCGTCGAACGCCGGCTGGGCCGTCGCATCGATCATCTTCTTCTGGCCGCTCGCGTTCGCCACGTTCAACCACCTGCATTCGATCCTCCCCAGGTGGGCGATGGGTGACTACCAGGGCGCGCAGTACGCGTCGGACCGCGTCAAGACGCTCGGCAAGATCGCGCTGGGCATCGGCATCGGCCTGTTCGTGCTCTCGATCATCATGTGGTTCCTCATGGTCGCGGCGTTCGCGGCCGCGGTGGACGACGTCAGCACGGGCACGACCTACCAGTGGTGAACGACGGCGGTGGTCGGCTCCGGAGTGCGGCCGACCACCGCCGTCGAGGCGTGACGCCGTAGAATCCCTATACCGTGAGCCTTACCCTCGGAATCGTCGGACTTCCCAACGTCGGCAAGTCGACCCTTTTCAACGCGCTGACCAAGAACGACGTGCTCGCCGCGAACTACCCGTTCGCCACGATCGAGCCCAATGTCGGCCTGGTCGAGCTGCCGGATCCGCGGCTGAACAAGCTCGCCGAGATCTTCGGTTCCGAGCGCATCCTGCCCGCCACCGTGTCGTTCGTCGACATCGCCGGCATCGTCAAGGGCGCGTCCGAGGGCGCGGGCCTGGGCAACAAGTTCCTCGCCAACATCCGTGAGGCCGACGCCATCTGCCAGGTCGTCCGCGTGTTCGCCGACGACGACGTCGTGCACGTCGACGGTCGCGTCGATCCGGCGTCCGACATCGAGGTCATCGAGACCGAGCTCGTGATCGCGGACATGCAGTCCCTCGAGAAGGCGCTGCCGCGGCTCGAGAAGGAAGCGAAGAAGAACAAGGAACTCAAGCCGCAGCACGAGGAGGCGCTGAAGGCGCAGGAGATCCTCAACGAGGGCAAGACCCTGTTCAGCGCCAAGGACAAGCTGGACTTCGCCCTGCTGCGTGAGCTGCACCTGCTCACCACCAAGCCGTTCCTGTACGTCTTCAACGCCGACGAGTCGGTGCTCACCGACGAGGCCAAGGTCGCCGAGCTGCGCGCGTCCGTCGCCCCCGCCGACGCGGTGTTCCTCGACGCCAAGGTGGAGCACGAACTCCTCGAGCTCGACGAGGACGACCGCCAGGAGATGCTCGACTCCATCGGCCAGTCCGAGCCCGGCCTGCACGCACTCGCCCGCACCGGCTTCCACACCCTCGGCCTGCAGACCTACCTGACGGCCGGTCCGAAGGAAGCCCGCGCCTGGACGATCCACAAGGGCGACACCGCCCCGCAGGCCGCCGGCGTCATCCACACCGACTTCGAGCGCGGCTTCATCAAGGCCGAGATCGTCTCCTTCGACGACCTCGTCGAGGCCGGCTCCATGAACGCCGCCAAGGCCGCCGGCAAGGTGCGCATGGAGGGCAAGGAGTACATCATGCAGGACGGCGATGTCGTGGAGTTCCGCTTCAACGTGTAGAACGGGCTGAACTCCCGACAGATCAGGCGCTCACCGGTACGTTCTTCGTGCAGGTGAGCGCCTGATCTTTCACGTGCGTAGGGATGGTTCTTGCCACGCCTGACAGCGGTGAGGCGAATGAAGCGCGCCGCATTCGAATCGGTCGCGGTGCGTATCGGTGCTGTTCGAGCCCCGGTGAGTTACGGGACGTTGATGGTCCCGAACCCCGCGTTGACGAGAACCTGAAAGCCCCCCGGTGCCACGACCGAGCCGGCATCGGCCGTCGCGGCCAGAGTGCCTTCGCCGGTGACCGCCAGGGCAGGGGTGTATCGGCACCAATCGTCCGCTGTGCCGCGGCGGCTGTAGTCGATGGGCGTTCGTCGAAGCATTGTGGCTCCCGAGGTGCCCGTAGTCAGATTCAGCCATCTCACCGACAGATCCGGGCAGGAGTAGCCCAGTCGCGTGACTTGCGCAGTGAAGGTGACCTCGCCGGGTGTGCCGGTGCTTGCCCACGGCGTGATGGTAGTCAGATTCGGCAGGCAGACCCACATGGCGAGCGTGCATGCTGTGGCGAATCCGACCGGGACCGGGAACTCCGTCGTCGATGGCGGTGGTGGCGGACGCCATCACAGGTGTTCCGAGCACACCGAGGACGAACTGACGAGACTGCGCCGGCGATGGCCAGTCGACGATATGGAACACGGCGCATGGCATGGACCTCCGACGTGGAACCTGTCCCGACCGCTGCGGTGTCAGCGTATCTCGGGAGCGTTCGGTGCCGGAGCCTTACGCTGCGGCTTCCCGATTCGTCCGTTGGCGGCGCCACGCCCATGCGCAGAGTGCCTGCTCAGTCCGCCGACACCTGGGCCTCGATCCGAAGGTCGGGATACCAACTGCACCAGAGTATTCCGACCCGGGGGTCGCGGGATGAACCGGGGGCGGCCGAGAAGAATTGGGTGGCACTCGCTCGTGCAGGCAGCACGCCGTCGCCACGTTGTCGGTAACGATCTGCTAAGGCCTGTAGCCGAAGCTGCGCGTGGTGCGCCCGCTGTCATGAATGCTGCAGAGGTGACACTCGCCAAGCGAAGCTGTTCTGCCCTCTGGGTGGTGATGCTGTGTGTCGCAGGCTTGTTGGTCGCGGCCTCAGGAAGCAGTGGGGCCACACCGCAGCCGGGGTGGCGATACACGATGGTGGCGTTCAGCAACACCAGCGACCGCGACATGGATGTGTTCGAGTCGGGCGACGGCTCCCAGTTCCAGCTGGTCCAACCGTCGGCGTATCGGCCCCCGTCGGGACTTGTGCGTGATCCGAGCATCTTTCGGAACACGGACGGGCTGTACTACATCACGTACACGACGGGCGGCGGGGCGAGTATCGGCTTCGCGCGCAGCAGTGACCGCGTCAACTGGACGCATATGGGCAACCTTCCGGTCCCGTTCTGCTGCGCCCTCATGCCGGGGACGGGAGACGGCACGGGTTCGGCGAGCCTGCCCGGCTCCTCTGGTTCGGCGGGGTCGGCCGACGGGCCGTCGCTGTCGCCGTTCGTCACCAAGGCGTGGGCGCCTGAATGGTTCGTGGACGGTGACCGCGTCAACGTCATCCTGTCGATGTCGACCGGTGGGGGATTCGTGCCGTATCTGATGACGGCGCTGGAGCCATCGCTTCGGCAGTGGAGTCTGCCCGTTCCGCTCGCCGGTATCGGAGCCGACCACATCGACACCACCGTGGTCAAGGTGGGATCGACCTATCATGCGTTCACCAAGAACGAGACGACGAAGGTCGTCGAGCATGCGGTCGCCCCGTCGGCGACAGGTCCCTACTCCTTCGTCCCACCCGGAAACTGGGGCACGATGGTGGAGGGGCCAGCCGTTGTCCAGTTGCCGAACGGTGTTTGGCGGATCTACCTCGACGCGTACGCCGAAGGAAAGTATCTCTACTCCGACAGCACGGATGGGCTGGCTACCTGGTCGCCGGTGCAAGAGATTCCGGGCTTCTCGGGGAATGTGCGCCACTTCGGTGTGATGCGAGAGCCGGCATGACACCGATTCGATGGCAGGCGTCCGCTCAGCGCTCCGAAACGGGTGCCTCGCTCAACGTCCGTTGTGTGACGAACCGTCGCGGTTCCCCGACAGGGGGTCGGTGAATTCCAGTTCCCGGGCAAGCGGTTCGGGCAAGCGGTTGGAGTGGGTGGGCATGGTCATCACGAGGTCGGCCGTCGCGTGATCGAGTCGGCGGATCGGCGTCAGGTCCGGGTTGGCGAGTCGAGTCCGCAGTTGGACGAGCGCGGACTCGAGCAGATAGCGCCCGCCCGGCGTGGTCGGCAGGAACTGCGGATTGTCGATCACGACGAGATCGTCGTCGACGTGCTGGACCTCCTCCTGGAACGGCACCGGTTCCTCGACGGGGAGCGGTGAGGGCATCGGCGCCCGTCCCATCATCCACCGGCGCGGCCTCGGCCCCGCCGCGGGCTGCGTGCGATGGGTCAGACGACGAACGGGCGGATACTGCGACAACGGCCGAATGCCGATCGCAGTAACCGCCCGTTCGGAGTTGTCAGCTCAGCGCGAGCCGGTACACACCGTTCGTCGAGGCGTCCGAGAAGTAGAGGGTCTTGCCGTCCGGGCTGACGGCGAGACCGGTGAGTCCGGTCTTGCCGGTCTCGAACACCCGCAACTGCTTTCCGCTCCAGTCGAACTCGACGATGCGGCCCGATGCGTTGTCCGCGACGAACCACGAATTCGGTCCCGCGGCCAGTCCGGCCGGACGCTCGACAGCGCCGGCAGGCGTGGCGTCCTCGCGGGTTGCGTTCCACACGTACGAGTACTCGGACAGCGTCTCCATCGGGCGGATCCGCTTGTCCCCGGCCGCCGCTATGGCCGCGTGGTTGCCGCGGCGCTCCACCCAGGCATCGACGGTTGCGGGGTCGTCGCCGTCGCCCGGACCGTTCTCGATGTGGCTCCAGTCGATGACCCCGGGACCGTGCTCGCCGTGGCTGGCGGGGGAGTCGTTCCAGTTCGCGACCATCACCTCGGTGGTGCCGCTGTCGGGCTGGAACCGTCGGACGACACCGGCGCCGGTGTCGGCGTAGTACACCCAGCCATCGTGCTCGAACATGCCGCTCGGTACGGAGTCCACCCGCTGGTACGGCAGGTCGATGAAACGCGTGGTGGTGCCGTCGCCGTGGAAGCCGTTGCCCTCCTGGTGATCCCGGTTGAAGTCGACGCGCGCGACGTGACCCGGCCCCTGGCAGACGTTGGTGGCGTCGTGTGCTCCGCAGCCGTCCAGGATGAAGAATGCGTTGACCTGGTCGTGCAGGATACCGGTGCCGAGTGGGTTGCCGTGCAGCATGTCGAGGTGGCTGCCCTGGCGTGGCCACACGCAGCGCGCGGTCGCGTCCGACCAGTATTCGGACGGGCACTGGTTCTTCGGGGTGTCGTCCGGCGGGTCGTGGCTGATGCCGGGCTGCGGCCAGTCGTCCATGTAGTGCTTGCTCTGGCCGGCGAGCGCGAAGGTGGTGGTGGAGAACAGCGTCGGGCCCATGAAGTTGTTGCCCTTGAAGTGGGCGTTGCGCTCGGGTGCGAGCTTGAAGTCGATCCCGCGCACCTCGTTGTTCGAGTTGTTCGACACCGCGAAATACTGACCGTCGTCGGAGAAAGCGATGCCGGACGGACGCGCCGTGAAGTGCTCGCCGTAGCTGTCCTGCATCATGCGGGCCGAACCCGCGACAGCCGTGTCGATCACGGTGATGGAGTCGTTGCCCGCGTTGGTCACCCACAGTTCCGTGCTGTCGGGGCGGACCGCCAGCGAAGTCGGCGAGTCCAGAGCATCACCCACCACGATGGTCTCGACAGCGGCGTCCGACGGTCCCGTCGCGTCGGCCTCCGGTGACGAGCAACCGGACAACGCGAGCGCCACCGCCGCCGACAGTGCCGACGCCGCAAGCACCGAGCGACGCGGTCCACGGCCCAGACGGCCGAACCGACGATTCATTGCGTTCCTCTTCAATCCGATCGGCAGGCCGACGTGCGCGTCACGCCGCCCCCGAGCGGCGGTCATTCTGGCATATGAATGACCGTTAGGTCTCCTTTGTCCGGTGGGTGGGAGTGAACCGGCCCCTGCGCTTCAATGTCAGAACGGGATATTGCGCTGAACGGCGCGGCCCGGCGAGCGTAGGGAAAGCAGCGTGAAACCCGGTCGACAACGAGGACGAGGTGAAGCCTGACGGCATGGTGCTGCGCTGGCTCGCCCGGCACGGTGTGGTCGTGTCACCTGCGGCGGCGCGGGAGGTGCTGGCTTCTGTTGTGGAGCGGTTGAGTGTTCGCATGGGCCAGCGGATTACGGCGTGGGAAGTCGATCACGCGATTTGGCTTGATGCACGCGCCCGGGTGGTCATTCCGCATCCCGAGTAGGTATGCAATCAGTGTTTCCCACGGATTCACACTGAAGCGGACGCGACGGCGATCCGCGACAGCCTCGGTTCGCTGTCGTTCGGGTCGTAGGCGACGCGCCCACCGAACCCTGTTTTACGGTTCGGTGGCCGTCGTGGAGCGCAAAATGGCAGGTGAACAGCCAGACAGCTCACCCCGACAATTCACCCTGCAAAACGGCCCGATACGTCTGGTCTGCCAACTACTGTCTCCGGGACCCAACCACGGAACCCCAGGGGGAACGGAATGCGCAAGTCCATCGCTGCCGGCGTCGTTGCGGCAGCATCGGTCGGAGTCATCCTCGGGGGCACGGGAATTGCCTCCGCCGCATCCAAGACCGTCCCCGAAGGCTGGGGTATCTACAGCGTGAACAGCAAAATCCGACCCGGCACCTACGCCACAGAGGGTGGGCTCGACGGTAAGCAGACCTGCACCTGGGTTCGCGGAAAGGTCAGGCTGGCGCACATCGAGTCGATTGCGTCCGGCAAATCCACCGGCCCGACCACGGTGAAGATCGAAGACACCGACGACGTGTTCATCACCAACGGGTGCAGCGGGTGGAAGCTCGTAACCCCACAGGACGGGGGCTTCCTCCATTCCGGATCCCTGTCCGGCTCGCTCGACTTCGGCTCCCTGACAGACGGCCTGGTCGGCTCTCTGGAGGCTGGCGCTGCGGCGGGATCGCTCGGCGGCTCCCTCGGCGGGGCCCTCGCCACCGGTTCGCTCGTCAACGGATCGTCCCAGAACGGATCGTCTGGCTCCTGATTGCACAGCGGAGCGCGCCCCAACCGGTTTCGGTTGGGGCGCGCCGCTTTCAGAACAAGTAGCGGCCAGTTTCGGTGAGACGCCGACGTCATTCTCTCGCACTCACGATGGCGTCTGCTCAGCGCCGCGACACGGGCGCCTCGCTCAACGTCCGGTGGGTGACGAACCGTCGCGGCCTCCCCGATAGCGGATCGCTGAATTCCAGTTCCCGCGCCAGCAATTGGAGTGGGAGGGAATGATCGTCCGGCACCTCGGGCAGCAGGTCGGGATACCAGCGGTCGCCCAGGATCCCGACGCCGAGTGCGGCCAGATGCACCCGCAACTGGTGCATTCGTCCGGTGTGTGGACGCAGGATCGTGTGCAGCACAGCACGTCCGGAGGCGCTCACGCCGGTGCCACGCACCTCGACCACTGTCTCGGAGTTGGGCTCACGGGAGTCGTCGACGACGACCCGCAATTCGCCGCGCCGCGCCTCGATGTGGTTGCGGTAGACGACGGGAACGGCGCGCCCGGCAAGTGCCGGTGCGTCCGGGTCCCACCCGTGCGGTAGCGCCGACACCGCCTCGTAGACCTTCACGACCCGCCGCTTCTCGAACAGCGACTGATATGCACCGCGCGTCGCGGGACGGGCGGAGAACATCACCAGGCCGGCGGTCGCGCGGTCGAGTCGATGGATCGGTGTCAGGTCCGGGTTGTCGAGCCGGGTCCGCAGTCGGATGAGCGCGGACTCGCGCAGGTATCGCCCGCCCGGGGTGGTCGGCAGGAAGTGAGGCTTGTCGACCACGACGAGGTCGTCGTCTACGTGCAGGATCTCCTCGTCGAACGGGATCGGGTCCTCCACCGGCAGGTCGCGGTAGTACCAGACGAACTGGTGTGCGCCCAGCGCCGTCCCGCGGCTGATCGGGCTGCCGTCGGCGCCCACGATCTCGCCGGCGTCGAATCGCCGGTGCAGGTCGTCGGCGTCTATGTGGTCGAACCTCGTGACGACGTACTCGGCGATCGTCGCCCACGGCCCGGACGTCGGGACGCGCAATCGCGTCGGTCCGACCCCGTCCTTGACGGGCAGCGGTGAGGGCATCGGCATATGCGTCATCATCCCACCGGCCACCGGTTCGACCACGACGCGGGCCGCGACGAGACGTGGGTGACACTCTCGCGTGTGAACTAGCCGATCCGCAGAGAGACCGCAGCGGTCGGCAAGGATCTCAGCGAGAGGCCGGCGGCGCGCAATGTCGATACGCGAGGAGGTTCCGAGGCCCCAGTGGGCTGCGAAAAACCACTTTCGCTGCAACATGCAGCCTCGCTACCGTCATTCCGGAGAAAAGTTCGGAGGAAGCCATGCTCGAAGAACCGTGCACCGACGACCGATGTGCGGGGAAGGGGATCCCCGGTCGGGCGTGGGTCCTGCCCATCGTGGCCGCAGCCGTGATCCCGGGCGCAGTGGCCGCTGCAGTCGGGTACGGCCTGCCCGGTGCTGTCGCGGCCACAGCCCTGACCGGGGGTTGCATCGGCCTTGCAGCAGCACTACTGCGGGATCACTGAGATCGACATCGACATGACGAACGCCCCGGCTGGCGGCCGGGGCGTTCGTGTAGCTCGCTTCCCCCGAGCTACATCGCGAACTGTACGCGCACGGTCGGACAGTTCGGCCTGACGCTCCCAGCGCAAAGTCTGCAATAATTCGAATATTGCAAGACGCGCATAAATACGCGAACACGCAATCGTGTAATAATTGCAATTCCGACATGTGTTTCAATTCACAATGATAGATATTGAGAATTGAGCGTCGGAAAATTTAGGGTGCATTCGGAAGAAATGCAGATAGTGCGTTTCTTCCGTATCCCGTGTGGTATCTTGCCGCGCTCGACCAGAAGGAACTCTCATGGATCTCGATCAGATCATCGCCCTGCTCTCGGCACTCGGAGACTTCGGCAACCTGCTCTCCGGCATCGGCGCCGCGCTCAGCGGCGTGGTCGAATTCGGCGGCTCCGTCTCGCAGGTGGCGGGTCTGTCGTAGTAGGACTACTGCTTCGTTTCGTGTGGCGGGTACCTCGACGGTGCCCGCCACACGTGCACTCCGATCGGCGGTGCGTTCCGGTGCACCACTCAGGCGTTGCGACGGGAGCGAACGTCGGGCTCAGCTGACCGACGACGCGGCCCGGGCCTTCCACCACGACCAGACGGCGGTCACGATGATCGCGCCGGCGAGCGAGCCGATGATGCCGCTCGGGCGGAGGGCGAGGCCGTCACCGGATAGCAGGCTGACGAGCAGGCCGCCGACGAACGAGCCGCCGATGCCGGCGGCACACGCCAGGCCCCAGTCGACTCCGCCCTTGGATTTGCCGACGATGAACTGGGCGGCGGCACCGACGAGCAACCCGAACAGGATCATCCCGATGATCAGCATGGCCGGAGTATAGGCAGCAGAACGCGTCGCACGCCCGGTTTTTCCCCTCGGACACGCTGTTTCGTCCGCATCGACGGTGTATCGAACTCGGGTGATCCGAACTCTTGAACGCCCAGACCAGGCGCGGTCCACGCGGTCGTCGAACGTCGGGCGGTTCGTTGACGGCCGGGTCGACGGCACCCAGGATTCGGGCATGACCTTCGGCAGCGTCGAGACCCAGGCACACCAGCACGCCATCGTGGCCTGCTGCGCGTGTGCACCCTGTTCGCGCTCCTGTTGATGTCGTCGGCCCGCCTGAACTGAGCGGGCCCCTTCCTCTCGTCTCACCCGCTGGTCGTCCCGACCGGACTCGGGTTTCTCGTGCACTCCTCACGTACGTATCGGAGGTTTCCATGCGTCGTTCGACGCGAACACGTTTCGTCCTCGCCGCCGTGACGGCCGTCGCAGCGCTGACGGTCGGCGCCTGCAGCAGTTCCGGCGCGGCGGAGCCGTCCGACACCGCCGGCAACGCCGCATCCGGTGTCACGCTCCGCATCGGCGACCAGGTCAAGAGCACCCAGTCGCTGCTCGAGGCGGCCGGGGAGCTGGACGGTCTCGACTACGGCATCGAGTGGTCCACGTTCGAGGCCGGACCGCCACTGCTGGAGGCGTTGGGCGCCAACAAGATCGACGCCGGCGGCACCGGCGACGTCCCGCCGGTCTTCGCGCAGGCCAACGGCAACTCCGGGCGCATCGTCGCGGTGCAGGCACGCACCGGCACCAACGACTTCCTGCTGGTGCCGGCGAACTCGACGGCGTCGTCCATCGCCGACCTGAAGGGCAAGAAGATCGCGGTCACGCAGGGGTCGAGTTCGCACGGCTTGCTGCTGGGTCTGCTCGATCAGGCGCATCTGCCGGTGTCGGACTTCCAGTTCCAGTTCCTGAGCCCTGCGGACGCGTTGAGCGCGTTCACCGCCGGGCAGGTCGACGCGTGGGCGGTGTGGAACCCGTATGCCACCGTCGGAAAGGACAATGCGGGTGCCAAGGTGATCGCCGACGGCAGTGAGGTCACCACCGGCCAGTCGTACTTCTCGGCCTCCTCGGATGCCTTGGCGGATCCGGCGAAGTCGGCAGCGCTGGCCGACTTCTTCCAGCGACTGGCACGCGCCCAGGTGTGGGCCGATGCCCATCCCGAGGCCTGGGTGCCGATCTTCGCGAAACTGACCAAGCTTCCGCAGGGCGTGGCCGCGGCGTCGTTCGACACGTCGAAGGGTTCGTATGTTCCCATCGACGACCAGCGGATCGGGAAGCAGCAGAAGCTGATCGACCTGTTCGCCGCTGCCGGGCTGCTGAAGCAGGCCCCGGTCGCCGGCGACTGGTTCGACGCCCGGTTCAACGAGCAGATCCGGGCGGTCGCGAAATGACCGCGCTCCTGGCGAAGGACGTCCCGACGGTAGCCGCGGTCGACGACGCCGCGCCGAGGCGGACGCCGCGGCCGCGACGCTCCTGGAAGCCCTTGCTGCGCTTGATCTCCCCGCTCGTGTTGCTGGTGCTGTGGCAGGTGCTCAGCTCCGCCGGTGTGGTGTCGGACAAGACGCTCGCCTCGCCGGCGCAGGTGGTCTCGGCGGCGGCCGAGCTGTGGTCGGACGGCAGTCTGCAGGACGCGCTGGCGGTGTCGGTGCAGCGGGTGTTGTTCGGAGTGGTGCTCGGGATCGCGGTCGCGGTGCTGCTCGGGGTGCTGGCCGGGTTCTCCCGGATCGTGGAACTCGCGATCGACCCGCCGATCCAGATGCTGCGGACGGTGCCCTTCCTCGGGCTGATCCCGCTGTTCATCCTCTGGTTCGGGATCGGCGAGCAGCCCAAGGTGTTCCTGGTGGCACTCGGCGTGATGTTCCCGCTGTATCTGAACCTGTTCGCCGGGATCCGCAGCATCGACGGCAAGCTCATCGAGGCTGCGGAAACATTGGGGCTGAGCAAGTTCCAGCTCGCCACCCACGTGATCCTGCCGGGTGCACTGCCGCAGGCGCTGACCGGCCTGCGGTTGTCGCTCGGCGTGGCGTGGCTGGCGCTGATCGTCGCCGAGCAGATCAACGCCGACGCGGGCCTCGGCTACCTCGTCAACAACGCCCGCATCTACTTCCGCATCGACATCGTCATCTTCGGCCTGCTCGTCTACGCGTTCCTCGGTCTCGCGACCGACGCGCTCGTGCGGGCCCTCGAGGGAAGGCTGCTGACATGGCGCAAGACGTACCAGGGCGCGTGAGCGACGACGTCGTCGTCGGCCGCGGCGTGCGACGAGTCTTCGGATCCGACGTCGTGCTCGACGGCATCGACCTGACGCTGCGGCGCGGGGAGATCGTGGCGCTGGTGGGCCGCAGCGGATCCGGCAAGTCGACGCTGCTGCGCACCATCGCGGGTCTCGACCGCGGACACGAGGGCCGCATCGACGTCGACGGCTCGGTGGCCGTCGCGTTCCAGGAGCCGCGGCTGCTGCCCTGGAAGCGCGTGCACCGCAACGTCTCCCTCGGACTGTCGAACTCCGACGGCAAGCGGCGGGCGATCGAGGCACTCGCCGAGGTGAACCTCGGGCACCGAGTCGACGCCTGGCCGCTGACACTGTCCGGCGGCGAGGCGCAGCGCGTGTCCCTCGCCCGCGCATTGGTCCGGGAACCGGACCTGCTGCTGCTCGACGAGCCGTTCGGCGCGCTCGACGCGCTCACGCGGATCACCGCCTACGACTTGCTGATCCGGCTGTGGCGGCGGCACGGGTTCGCCGTCCTGCTCGTCACCCACGACGTGGAGGAGGCGGTGCTGCTCGCGGACCGGGTGCTGGTGCTCGACCACGGCACCATCGCGCACGACGTCGCGGTGACGACGCCGCGTCCGCGGCTGCGGGCCGACCCCGACGTCGTCGCGCTGCGCAAGGAAGTTCTCGCTCATCTCGGTGTACTCGAAGGGATTTCAGCATGACCCTGCACTTTCACTGGTATCTGCCCACGTCCGGCGACGGGCGAGAGGTGATCGGTGCGCTCGAACCGCGAGAGGCGTCGGGACGGGCCTCCGAGTTCCGGCCCGCGTCGCTCGACTACCTGTCGCTCGTGGCGCGGACCGCCGAGCAACTCGGCTTCGAGGCGGTGCTGACACCGACCGGAACCTGGTGCCCCGACGCGTGGATCACGACGGCGGCGCTGATCCGAGAGACCCGCACACTGAAGTTCCTGGTCGCGTTCCGGCCGGGGCTGATCACCCCGACCCTCGCCGCGCAGCAGGCCGCCGCCTTCCAGGAGCTCTCGGGCGGACGGTTGCTGCTCAACATCGTCACCGGCGGTGACGCCGAGGAGCAGCGCCGGTTCGGCGACTTCCTCACCAAGGAGGAGCGGTACGAGCGGACGGGGGAGTTCCTCGATATCGTGCGCGGAGCCTGGGGCGCGGCGCCCTACGACCACGCCGGGAAGTACTACACCGTCGAGGGTGCGGCGGCGTTCCCCACGCCGACTCCGGCGCCGCGGATCTTCTTCGGCGGGGCCAGCGAGCCCGCGCTCGACGTCGCCGCGAAGCACGTCGACACCTATCTCACGTGGACCGAGCCGCCGGCGCGGGTCGGTGCGCTGATCGACGACGTGCGCCGCCGCGCCGCCGCCCACGGCCGGACACTGAGCTTCGGCATCCGCGCGCACGTGATCGCTCGGGACACCTCCGAGGAGGCGTGGGCGGAGGCCGACAAGCTCGTCGCCCGGATGAGCCCCGCGCAGATCGAACTGGCGCGGACCAGGTTGGCGCAGAGCGAGTCGGAGGGCCAGCGTCGCCAGCTCGGGCTCAGCGCCGACCTGCGGAAGCTCGAGGTGTACCCAGGGCTGTGGGCCGGCTACGGGCTGGTTCGCGGCGGCGCGGGGACCGCGCTCGTCGGCAGCCACGCTGAGTTGGCGTCGCTCATCCAGGAGTACGCGGCGGTGGGCGTCGAGCACTTCGTGCTCTCGGGCCAGCCGCACATCGAGGAGGCCTACTGGTTCGGGGAGGGGGTGCGGCCCATCCTGTCCCGGCAGGGGCTGCTCCAGGCCGCCTGAGCGCACGCCGGAAAACCGTTTGTCGGCCGCCGGGGTCGGTCGTATCGTGACGGTGATTTGCTGTCCGAACGATCGAAGGAGTCGGTCCGGTCATGGATCCGATCACCGAACGCGACATCAGAGCGTCGTTCGTCAACTGCTCCAAGGGTGATGCCAAGCGTCTGCCCGCCCCGCGTGACCTCGACGACCGTCCCTGGGACGACCTGGACTTCCTCGGTTGGACGGACCAGTCGTTCCCTGGCCGCGGTTACCTGGTCGTGCCCCGGGAGGACGGGTTGGTCGGGATCGCGATGCGGTTCGAACCGAACGGATCTGGCAAGTCGCAGATGTGCGTGATCTGCATGACCACGCACACCCGCGGCAACGTCGCCCTCATGGCCGCCAACAAGGTGGGCGAGTCCGGACGTGCCGGGAATACGGTGGGCATCTACATGTGCATCGACCTCGCGTGCTCGCTGTACGCGCGCGGCAAGAAGCGGCCCGCGCTCGGCAGCAGGTACCGCGAGGATCTCTCCGAGGACGAGAAGATCGAGCGGGTCCAGGAGAACCTGAACGCCTTCGTCGAGCGGCTGTACGGCTGAACCCAGGACAGCCGCTCGCGAACGGGTGATTATCGGAGCAATCGTCGCGAGGCGACTCCGATAGTCACCCGTCGGTAGGCCGACGGTCAGACCATTTCGGGCACGTGCAGGTGCGCGATCGCGAGCTCGAACTCGCATACCTCCAGCAACTCGGCTCCGGCCTCGCTGAGGAAAGCGGTCCGGCCCGTTTCGGACTGCTCGCGACTGGCCCGCATCTGTTCGACGCTGTCGAAGGTCACCGAGGACACGGCCCGCCCGGCCGAGTGGTCGACCATCAGGCTCGCGCTACAGAATCCGTCGAGGCCTTCCATCGCGGGCAACCTCAGCTTGAACGCATCGACAGCGTGCATCATCTTGCCGGGATCGACCTTGAACCAGGTCGCGCGGACCGCGGCGCCGAGGTGCGACGTGTGGTCGCGGTGCAGGGCTTCGATGTCCCACCGCTCGACGTGCGAGGTGCCGTGGAAGACCTCCGTGGCCTGATCTCGAAGGTGTATGGCGGGTGCTTCGCTCGCGCGGAGGGTCTCCTCGTCCCTCCACGAACTGGTGGCGATGCAGCGCCCGGAGTCGCGGTCGACCAGTAGTGACAGCCCGGCGCTGCCCTCGATGTCGGCGAGCGCCGGCATCACGGTGTCACGGATGTGCTTGATTCCGGCGTCGATGAACGAGGGATGCGCCTGAATAGTCGTAGAACGCGCGTACACGATCAACTTCCTTTGTTCGAGGCGGCGCCCCGGTGGCGCCACCGGTCCCGTTCCTCACCTCACTTTCCTCTCGTTGGTCGGGGCATGGCAATGGCGCTTCGGACGTTGTGGCCCGGCGAGGGCTGTCAGCCGGGTAGCGCCAGACCGAAGTCGACGCTGCCGTCGGGGTTGACGTCGTAGACCTCGATGCCGTCCTCGACGTTGGCCTGGTCCGTCCCCGTCGAGACCGCGATCTTGTTGCACGAGTTGCGCATCATGTCGATCACAAGTTCCATCGCCTCGGCGGGGGAGAAGTGCGCGCGTACATCCGACGCGACCCGCGGATCCAGGTGCCCGGGCTGCCACGTGAGGGCGTCGGCCAACTCGAGCGCCGCCTTGTGTCGCGGTGACAGGTCGCTGCGACGGAAGTCGTCGATCGCGTCGTAGAGGCTCTCGTCGCCGCCGGACACCATGGCGGTGCGGTTGCGCAGCGACTTGCACAGTCGGCAGTTGTGCTGACGTGCCTGGTACAGCCGCACCACCTCGGTCGTGACCGGGTCGAGCTCACGCACGCGGGCGACCTCGACCAGCGTGCGCTGGATCAGCGGCCACGGCTCACCGGTGGTGTCCCAGACGGTCGGGATTGTCCACGCAGGCTCGGACGCCTCGAAGAGCGCGTCGAGTCCGGCCCGCACGCGCGGGACCCAGTCGGCTACGTAGAGCGCCTGCACGAACGTGCCGGTCCGGTCCCCGAGCGTCGTCGCCAGTTCGGTCCGCATGCTGTCGTCGATCTCGGATACGTCGACGCAGAACTGCTCGGCGAAGGCGAGCGCCGCCGGTGGGGCCACCGCCGACGCCGCGGACTCGGGAGCCGGCAGCGGGGGCAGCGACAGGGTCCGCGCGCACGCCTGCCGGACCTGTGCGGCAAGTGGGCCGTCACCGAGAGCCGGCACGAGCGCGACGAGGCGGTCGAGCGTGGCCGCGACCGCGGGGGCGAATCGGCGCAGCGCCGATGCGCCGCTCTCATTGGTCCAGTCCGTCACTGCCACCACCGTCCTTTCGAGTACGACAACGTCGTTCTCCATTGAACTGCAACGAACGATTATTCGTTTGCTTTGTCCCGGTATCGCCATACGGTTGTGGTACCAACCATTTTCGGACGCGACGCGGGCGAACCCCGCGCGGACGTCCACGACCGGAGAAGGACAGTGACCCCCACCGAGCACGGCCACAACCTGCTGAACTTTGCCAGCCACCTCGACGACGGAACCCTCGCGCAGGCCCGTCAGACCGCGTCCATGCCGTTCGTGTACCCGCACGTGGCACTGATGCCCGACGCCCACGCCGGCAAGGGGTCGGCGGTCGGGACGGTGATCCCCACCCGCGGTGCGGTCATCCCGGCGGCGGTCGGCGTCGACATCGGATGCGGAATGATCGCTGCCCGAACGCAGTTCACCTTCGCGGATGTCGAGCGTGCGGAGCGGGCGGGCCGGACGCTGCATGCGCTGCGGTTGCGGATCGAACACGCGATCCCGCTGTCCCCGGGCCACTACAACCTCACCGCGTCGCTCGGAAAGTGGTTCGCGGAGCCCAAGATCGCCGAGCTCGAGGAGCGGGCCGCCAAGGACGGCGTCGACCTGTCGCATTCCCCGAAGTGGCGCGAGCAGCTCGGCTCCCTGGGCGGCGGCAACCACTTCATCGAGCTGTGTCTCGACGAGCAGGATCGGGTCTGGCTGTTCCTGCACTCCGGCAGCCGGGGTGTGGGGAACAAGATCGCGCAGAAGCACATTGCGATAGCCCAGAAGCTGTGCCGAACTTGGCACATCGACCTGCCGAACCGGGATCTGGCCTACCTGGCGGAGGGTGCGCCCGAGTTCTGGGCGTACATCCGGGAACTGCGGTGGGCACAGCGATTCGCGCTGCTGAACCGGGCCGAGATGATGGACCGCTTCAGCAAGCTGTTCGGTGAGTGGATCGGCGCCCCGGTGGTCGAGGCCGAGCGAATTAATTGTCACCATAACTACACCGAGCAGGAGGAGCACTACGGCGAGAAGGTCTGGCTCACTCGCAAGGGGGCGGTCAACGCGCACCAGGGTGTGGCGGCCGTGATCCCGGGGTCCATGGGTACCAGGTCCTACGTGGTCAGCGGCAAGGGCGACGCGCGAGGGTTGTGCTCCGCCCCGCACGGCGCCGGCCGCCGGTTCTCCCGGACACAGGCACGCAAGCGGTTCACGGTCGATGACCTGGCCCGGCGGATGAAGGGAATCGAGTACCGGCACGGAGCCGAGTGGATCGACGAGATCCCCGACGCCTACAAGGACATCGACGTGGTGATGCACGACGCCCAGGATCTCGTGGACATCCGACACGAGCTACGGCAGATCCTCAACGTCAAGGGCACCTAGAGTCCGTCTCCCCGGCGAACGGGCCACCTCTCCTACGGTCGACACCCGTGGGCGCATAGAGGTGGCCCGTTCCGCCTACTGTGGAAGACCGCAGTGTGTCGCAATACGGCCGCGTGCCGCGACGGAGTCGGGCGAGACGATCGCAAGGCCCGCCATCCCGGTACCGACCGTCGTGCCGTCCATCTGTTCGGAGAAGGAGCGGTAGGAGGCGATCAACGCGTCGACGTCGGGTTGGAGTGCTGCCGGAGCGAGAGGCCGGATCTCGGTCAGAGTGTCGGCTTGGTAGGTGGCGACGGTGACCAGTCCGTCGTCATCGGAGATGGTTTCGACCTTTTCCCCCATCTCGCGCAGCCGGGTGCAGAAGTCACCGGTTCGTGGCGCAGCCGGAAGGTCCTGTGCCACGGGTACTGCGGATACCGATGAGCCCGCGGGCGCGGGTTCGGTCGGGGCCGGCTGCGAATCGCAGGCCGTCAGGGCAAACGCAAAGGAGACACCCACGAGCGTCACCCCAGCAGTTCGGAAACTACGCACGATCACACAACCTCCCTGTCGAATTAGACTGACAATCTAACTGGCCCGTCCGAAGGAATCCACCCCCTGATATGACCGGTTCGAACAAACGCCGCTACCGCTCCCAGATCCAGCGTGGAGAGGCCGCGCCCGCGATCATCGCCGCCGCCACCCGGCTCTTCGCGGAGCGAGGGTATCCGGGAACGTCGATCGAGGACATCGCCCGCGCAGCCGCGGTCGCTCGACCGACAGTGTTCACGGCGGTGGGCGCGAAGCCCGTGATCTTCCGCGCCGTGTTGGAGGCGGCGGTCGCAGGACCGGATCCGGTCATCCCGGTACTGGACCAGGAGTGGACGCGGGAAATGGGCGAGGAACCCGACCCTCGGAGGATGCTCGCGCTCCTGGCCCACCGCGTGCGGGTGATCGGCGAGCGGATCTCGGAGCTGTACTGGGCGGCGGAGGTTGCGGCACAGTACGACCCGGCGGTCCGGGACGTCTGGGACTCGATCGAGAGCGGGCGGCTCGGCATCGGAGATCTCCTCGGCGCGGCCCTCGCGGGTCGGGGGAGCCTCCGACCCGAATACGACGCGCGGGAAGCCGCCGCGGTCATCACGACCATCGCGTCGCCGGCGTCCTGGCGCGCCTTGGTCAGGGACCGTGGATGGACTCCGGACCGGTTCGAGAGCTGGGCACGGGAGAGTCTCTGCCTCCTGCTACTCCCGGAACAGCTCAGCGCCGCTGGATGAGAACGCGGACCGGAACGGCGCAGACCCCGACGTGGCCCGGCGGATGGACGGAATCGAGTGCTGGCATGGTGTCGAGTGGGTCGACGAGATCCCCGACGCCTACAAGGACATCGGGGTGGTGATGGACGACGCCCGGGATCTCGTGGACATCCGGCACGCGTTGCGGCAGATCCTCGATGTCAAGGGGACATAGCCGCCGCAAACTGGGCTGAAGCGGAGCCTGTCGCCGAAGTTACGCGCTGAAATTGAACGAGCTGCCGAAGTCCAGGAGGCTATCGATAATCAGCGGCGGGAACAGCGAGATGAGGTTGAGGTTCATCGTGGACCTTTCCAGGGCAATGACCGGTCGACTGAGCGTTATCCGACCGAAATATAGCCCAGCGAGGTCCTCGAACAGGGCGATTTGCCGAAAGAGGCCTGGACGCTCGTCCAAGAGCGCTGTGGTGCAGGTCAGGCCGTGCGGGCGAGGAGCGCGTCGAGCGCGGCAAAGCTCGCGTTCATGCCCTCCGCCATGCCGGACTGCGCCATGGCGTCGCGGTCCTCGGCGGTCATGAAGATCGAGTCGGTCACCACCTTGGTGCGGCCGTCGCCGAGGTCGATGAACTCCATCGTCTCGATGCATACATGAGCCGGCATGCCGTCCCACTCGAAGGACCACGTGATCCGGTCCAGCGGTGTGACATCGCGGAATCGGCCCTCGAAGCCGTCCACGCCGCCGTCGTGGTGCTCGACGAACCGCCAGTGCCCGCCGCGTTCGAGTTCCCATTTCTCGACGTCGAGCGGGTTGATCTTCTCCGTTCGTCTCCACCGGTTCACTGAACGTGGCGAGTCCTGCGCCACGGGTCGAATGGTGTTTGGTTCAGTAGGGAAGCGTTGTGTCGGTGAGCTTTTCGGCCACCGCCCACAGCGACGACGCCAGATCGACGCCCCGTGAACTGCGCGGCTGCTCGCAGCGCCGGGTCGGCCCGACCAGGCCCATGCGCCCACCCGGTCCGTAGTACCCGCCCTGGGCGGCATCCGGGCTGGTCGCGGCGAACAGCAGCGGCTCCACGCCTTGGTGGACGTCCTGCGACGGCAGAATCGTGCGATCGCTCCCGGAGAACATGCCGTGGCGCTGCCTGTCCCGGCCGAGGCTCGCCCCGGCGGTCTGCAGGTTGGTACGGGTGTAACCGGGGTGCGCGTACGTGCTGAGCAGGTTCCAGTCGCGTTCGACGGCGACGCGGGCGAGGTGCTGTGCCATGAGCATGTCGGCGAGCTTGGACTGGGCGTAGCTCAGCGCGGGGCTGTAGTGGTGCGTCGAGTGCAGGTCGCGGAAGTTGATGCGGCCGTAGTGCGCGGCGGCGCTGGTCATGGTGGCCACCCGTGGCGCGGGTGCGTCCAACAGCAGCGGCAGTAGCAGATTGGTGAGGGCGAACGGTCCGAGGAAGTTGCTGCCGAACTGTAATTCGAAGCCGTCGACCGTCTCGAAGCGCTCGGGCGGGGACATCACCCCGGCGTTGTTGACCAGCAGGTCGAGTGGGCGTCCGTCGTCGAGGAAGCCGGCCGCGAACTCGCGCACCGACCCGAGGTCGGCGAGGTCGATGCGGCGGATCTCGAGCTGCGCACCGGGGTTCCCGTGCAGGATCTCCGCGCACGCGGCCTCGCCCTTGCTCGGTGTCCGGCAGGCCATCACGATGTGCGCTCCCGCGGCGGCGATCCGGCGGGTGGCTTCTTTCCCAGTGCCGCTGTTGGCGCCGGTGACGACGACGTATCGGCCCGTCATGTCGGGAACCTGATACATGGGAACCCCCTCGGCGATTTCGACGATGCGCGGGTCCGTGCCCGTCCCAATCTACCGCCGGACCGGCCGCGTTCCCGACGGTTGAGGCCGCATCGTCGTACGCTCGCGATCGGCGGACGACGAGTCCTCCGCGCCGCCACGGTCTATCCCGACAGAGCATGCCTCGACGATCGACGACCGGAAGGACGAACCGAACATGCAGAAGATCACCCCGTGCCTGTGGTTCGACACCGAGGGGGAGGAGGCCGCGAACTTCTACGTCTCGGTGTTCAAGAATTCGAAGATCCTGAACATCTCGCGCTACGGCCCCGGGATGCACCGACCCGAGGGACTCGCGCTCACCGTGGAGTTCGAGTTGGACGGGCAGGCATTCACGATCCTCAACGGCGGCCCGGAGTACTCGTTCGACGAGGCGATCTCCTTCCAGATCAGCTGCGCCGACCAGGCCGAGGTCGACGAGTACTGGTCGCAGTTGACCACCGGCGGCGGGGAGGAGGGCCGGTGCGGCTGGCTCAAGGACCGCTGGGGAGTGTCGTGGCAGGTCATTCCCGCGCAGTTGGGCTCCTACGTCGGCGGGCCCGACCCGGACGGCGCGCAGCGTGCCACGCAGGCGATGCTCGAGATGCGCAAGTTGGACATCGACGTCATCCGCGCGGCCTACGAACGTGCCTGACCGGTTTGGCCGGCATGTGATCCGTGGGGTTCGCTGTTCCCATGGGATTCAGCCGTGCCGAACTCGAGTCGTTCCGTGACGCCGAAGTGCCCGACCTGATCGGTCCGGGCTGCCGCCTGCTGTTCGTGGGAATCAACCCGGGACTGTGGACGGCCGCCACCGGCGCGCACTTCGCGCGGCCGGGCAACCGCTTCTACCCGGCGCTGCTGCGTGCCGGGATCGTCGACCGTGCGATCGACCCCACCGCGGGGATGTCGGAGGACGATCGGGATCTGCTCGTGTCGCGCGGCGTCGGCATCACCAATCTTGTTGCGCGCGCGACCGCGCGGGCCGACGAGCTGACGGCCGACGAACTGCGCGCCGGCGGCCTGCACCTGCGCCGCCTCGTTGCGGAACTGCGCCCGTGGGTAGTGGCGGTTGCCGGCATCACCGCGTACCGAGCCGCATTCGGTGTGCGCAAGGCCGTGAAGGGGCGCCAGCCGGAGGATTTCGAGGGCGCCGAACTCTGGGTCGTGCCCAACCCCAGCGGACTCAACGCCCACGACACCGTCGACACGTTGGCCGCGGCGTATCGCGCGGCCGCCGTCGAGGCCGGTGTGATCGCGGGCTGAGTCGACGCCGGTCGACGACCTCCTCGACCGTTCCGATCACACCGAACGGTTCGTGCGGGCACACTCGGAGCATGACGGAGACCAGGTCTGCCCGTTGGCGTGGGGCGTTGTCGTACACGATGATGTGCCTGCTCGCGGTTGCATTCGGGCTGGTCGCGGCGCCGCGATCCGACGCCGCGGTGGACGCGCTGATCTTCTCGGGGACCTCGGATCAGGTGATCACGGTCTACGCTCCGAACGCTGAATCCACCGTCGCCGAGCTGGCGGCGTGGGAGCGCAAGGCCGACGGCCGGTGGCGGCCGGTGACGGCGCCCGTCGTCGCGCAGGTCGGTGCCCAGGGAATCGGCAGCACCGACGAGTTCTCGGCGCGAACGCCGGCGGGGGTGTTCCCGATGGCGGAGTCCTTCGGGCGGTTGCCCGATCCGGGCACCGCGCTGCCGTATTTTCAGACCGACGGCCAGGATTGGTGGGATTCGAACCCGGTCTCGCCCACCTACAACACGCATGTCCGACAGGCCGTCAGCCCGGGCGGACTCAGCGAGAACCTCTACGACGAGGGCGCGGTCTACGACTACGCGGCGGTGATCGGCTACAACACGGCCCGCACTCCGGGCGCGGGCTCGGCGATCTTCCTGCACGTCACCAATGGACTTCCCACCGCGGGTTGCGTGGCGATCGACGGTGACGCCCTTGCGTCGATACTCCGTGCACTCGACCCGGCGAAGCGTCCGGTGATCGCGATCGGCGTGGGAAACGCGCCGACACCGTGAGTCGGGCCGGTTCGTCCACGGCACCGCGGGGGCGCGCGGGCCGTGAATGAATCCGGTTCCACGCTTCCGCTGTTCGCGACCAGTCCGGTCGCGGCGGTGGTGCTCGCAGTGGCGTTCCTGGCCTTCCTGTTCTCCGAGTTCAGGATCGGCCTCACACATCCGGACGCGGGATCGTCGCAAGACGCATGGACGGGTGCCGTGGTCGGGGTCGGGTTGACGACGGTGTACCTGGGTGGTGCGGCGGTGAGCGTCCTGTGCTCGGCGACCGTCATCACCACCGGCGCGTGGTGGTACTTCTGGGGCGGACTCGTGGTGGCCGCGACGGGTCAGGCGCTGCGTCTGCGCGCGGTCGACCAACTCGGCGAGTCGTTCTCGTTCCGGCTGCAGACCGCCACGGGGCAGCGGGTCGTCGACACCGGACTCTACCGCCGAATCCGGCACCCGTCGTACACGGGTGCACTCGTGTGCGCGTTCGGATTCACTGTCGCATATACCAATTGGGTATCTCCGCTGACGGTGCTCGCGCTCGCCGCGGCGTACGTGATTCGCATCCCCCACGAGGAACGGGTCCTCGTACAGGGGCTGGGTGAGGAGTACCGCCAGTACATGCAGCGGACCAAACGGCTGATTCCATTCGTGCTGTGAGCGACCGTCGCCGGCATCGGCCGCCGCTGTCACCGTCGGCGCGGGAACAACGAATCACTCACATAGTGAGGACCATTCGATACCGCGCACGCCCTTCGTCCATGGCGGCATAGGCTTCCGCGGCATCAGCCAGGGAACGCTCCTCGATCTGCGCGCGCACGCCGGACAGTAGCGCGAACTGCATCGTCTCCTCGACGTCACGGGCGGTGCCGGATGGATGGCCGGTCACGCTCACCCCGGGGGTGATCAGCTGCAGGGGACTGATCGGCAGCGGATCGGGCGTGACGCCGATGACGACGAGTTCGCCCCGTGGATGCAGTCCGCCGATCGTGTCGGCCATCGCTTTCGAGTTCGCGGCGGTCGCCAGTACCACCGCGACGCCACCGAGTGCCTGGAGAGCCTGGCTGACGTCGCTCGCGGTGGAATCGACGTAGTGGTGGGCGCCGAGTCGGAGCGCGTCGTCGGCCTTGTCGGCGCCGCGGGCGATGGCGACCGTCTCGAAACCCATCGCCCGGGCGAACTGGACACCGAGGTGCCCGAGGCCACCGACACCGAGGACGGCCACGCGGTCACCGGCGCGCGCCCTGGTCTTCCGGAGCGCGTCGAATGTCGTGACGCCGGCGCAACTCATGGGGCCGGCCTCGGCGAAGGAGAGCCCGTCCGGGATCCGGGCGAGGGCATTGACGGGTGCCGTCACCGACTCGGCGTAACCACCGGGGTAGTGCCAGCTCGGCACCTGCATGTTCTCGCAGTGGATGAAGATCCCCTTGCGGCAGGGGATGCACTTGTTGCAGTGACCGCCGAACCACCCGACGGCGACGCGGTCGCCGACGGCGAAGTTGTCGACGCCGGCGCCGAGTTCGGCTATCGTTCCGGCGATTTCGTGCCCCGGCGTGAGCGGCCAGGACATGTCGGGAAATCCGCCGTTGACGAATCCGTGGTCGGTGCCGCAGATTCCGCACGCGGCGACAGCGATGCGAACGTGTCCGGGTCCCGGTGACGTCGTTTCGACGTCGACCAGTTTCAACGTTTCGCCGGGGGCCTGGACGTGCACTGCGCGATGGGTCGACATCAGCTTCCTCGCTCCGGTAAGTGGCGATGGGCGATCCCGGCCTCCAGTCAAACCCTTCGGCGAAGCCCTTGGCAAGAGCAAGGGTGGGGGTCGGCTCCCACCGCACGGGACCGGGAGCCGACAAAGGCGACGAAAGCCCGGCGGAGCCAAAGCTCCACCGGGCCTTCGAGATTCGTTACGTCAGCTCACAGGCCGGGACGCTTGCCGATGGTGAGGGTGACCTCGCCGGTGTGGGCGAAGAAGTCGTTGCCCTTGTCGTCGACGACGATGAACGCGGGGAAGTCCTCGACGTCGATCTTCCAGACCGCCTCCATACCGAGCTCCTCGTACTCGACGATCTCGACGTTCTTGATGCAGTCCAGCGCCAGACGGGCCGCCGGGCCGCCGATCGAACCGAGGTAGAAGCCGCCGTGCGTGTTGCACGCGTCGGTGACCTGCTTGGACCGGTTGCCCTTGGCCAGCATGATCATCGAGCCGCCCGCCGCCTGGAACTGCTCGACGTACGAGTCCATGCGGCCCGCGGTGGTGGGGCCGAACGAGCCCGACGCCATGCCGTCCGGGGTCTTGGCCGGTCCGGCGTAGTACACCGGGTGATCCTTGAGGTACTGCGGCATCTCCTCGCCGGCGTCCAGGCGCTCCTTGATCTTCGCGTGCGCGATGTCGCGCGCGACGACCAGCGGGCCGGTCAGCGACAGGCGGGTCTTGACCGGGTGCTTGGACAGCTCGGCCAGGATCTCCGGCATCGGGCGGGTGAGGTCGATCTTGACCGCGGCACCCTTGCCGGTGCCCGAGACGCCGTCGGTGTCCGAGTCGAGCTGGGTGTCGGTGACCTCGGGCAGGAACTGGCCGGGGTTGAACTCGAGCTGCTCGAGGAAGACGCCCTCGGGGGTGATCTTCGCCTTGGCCTGGCGGTCCGCCGAGCAGGAGACGGCGACCGCGACGGGCAGCGAGGCGCCGTGGCGGGGGAGGCGGATGACGCGGACGTCGTGGCAGAAGTACTTGCCGCCGAACTGCGCGCCGATGCCGATCTTCTGGGTCAGCTCGAAGACCTGCTTCTCGAGCTCGTGATCGCGGAAGCCGCGGCCGGTGATGGCGCCCTCGGTGGGCAGCTCGTCCAGGTAGTGCGCGGACGCGTACTTCGCGGTCTTGAGTGCGAACTCGGCGGAGGTGCCGCCGACGACGATCGCGAGGTGGTACGGCGGGCAGGCCGCGGTGCCGAGCGAGCGGATCTTGGCCTCGAGGAACTGCATCATCGAGTCCGGGTTCAGGATGGCCTTGGTCTCCTGGTACAGGTACGACTTGTTGGCCGATCCACCGCCCTTGGCCATGAACAGGAACTTGTAGGAGTTCTCGTGGCCCTTCGCGGTGTCCGCGTACAGCTCGATCTGCGCGGGCAGGTTGTTGCCCGTGTTCTTCTCCTCCCACATGGTGATGGGAGCGTTCTGCGAGTAGCGCAGGTTCAGCTTGGTGTAGGCGTCGTACACGCCGCGGGCGATCGACTCCTCGTCGTCGCCGGGGGTCAGCACGTGCTGGCCGCGCTTGCCCATGACGATCGCGGTGCCGGTGTCCTGACACATCGGCAGCACGCCGGCGGCGGAGATGTTGGCGTTCTTCAGCAGGTCCAACGCGACGAACTTGTCGTTGTTGGATGCCTCGGGATCGTCGAGGATGCTCGCGACCTGCTTCAGGTGGTCCGTGCGCAGGTAGTGCGAGATGTCGTGCAGTGCGGTCTCGGTGAGCAGCCGCATGGCCTCTGGTTCGACCTTCAGGAAGGTGCGGCCGTCAGGTCCTTCGACGGTGGACACCCCCTCGGTGGTGAGCAGCCGGTACTCGGTGGGGTCTTCACCGATCGGCAGCAGGTCCTCGTAGAGGAATTCCGGCATCTCATGTCTCCTGAACACGGGGCTGTGAAGTTCATGTTCAGGCTAACGGCGCGGGATTTCCTCCCCGAATCGGGGCGTGGGGTCCGGACGTACGATCGAAGGTGGCCGCGCGAGGGTGTGCGCGAGCTCACCGCACGCCCGGCGACCGCAGGCGTACTCTCGAGCGAGATAACGGACGGATAACAATCTGTGTTTCCCTCGGTACCGGTGGATCGCAGAGACGGGGGATTGCGACGCGCATGAATCTCGCAACCGCAACCGCAACCGCAACCGCGAACGCCGGCGCCGCGTCGTCGACGGGCATTCACCGCATCCGCGCCGCGCACGCGTGGCTGGACCTGGCCGTGGTCGTCGTCGTGCTGGTCGCGACCAACATGATCGCGCACTTCACCACCGTGTGGGCGAGCATCGCGACCGTGCCGATCGCCGCCGTCGTCCTGGTCGGCCTCACCCGCCGTCGTGGGCTCGGCTGGTCCGAGTTGGGGCTTTCGCCGCGCCACTGGCGCAAGGGCACCTTGTACGCGCTGGCGTCGGTCGGCCTGGTGCTGGCGGTCGTCGCGATCGGCATCGCGCTTCCGGTCACGCGGCAGTTCTTCATGGCCGACCGATACGCCACCATCTCCGGTGCGCTCGTGGCGTCGATGATCGTCATCCCCCTGCAGACCGTGATCCCCGAGGAGCTCGCCTTCCGCGGCGTCCTGCACGGCACCCTCTCCCGGGTGTCGGGTGCACGCGGTGTCTTCGCGGCCGGGTCCCTGCTGTTCGGGCTGTGGCACATCGCGTCGTCGCTGGGGTTGACCTCCGGCAACAAGGGGCTGACCGACATCCTCGGAGGTGGCCCGCTGGGGCAGGCGCTCGGCATCGCCGGGGCCGTCGCCGCGACCGCCGCCGCCGGTTTCGTCTTCACGTGGCTGCGTCGCCGCAGCGGCAGCCTGCTCGCGCCGATCGCGCTGCACTGGTCCCTCAACGGAATCGGCGCGCTGGCCGCAGCCCTCGTCTGGCACGCGTCCTTGAGCTGACCGGCGCTGGCCCGGCTCACTCGCGGTCGACGACCCCGGCCGGCGTCACGCCGCGGAAGTCGGCGAGCGCGCTCGCCTCAGCGTCCACCCCGGCCCGGACCGCCTTCGACATCGCTGTCCACGGCGTCACCTCGACCGTGAGCTTCTTCCCCGACGTTCGCGGACGCCACAGGCCCGCGATCTCCCCACCCACCGCGATCGCACCCGGACGACCCAACGTCGGCCACAGTGCCTTGCGGCGCGCCTCGTCGGACACGAGGAGTTCACGGTCCTTGAGTTGCAGGTAGGGGTCGAACGGGCCGAGCAGTCGCACCGAGTCGTCGGCCGGCGGATCGAGGAGCGCCGCGAGATCGTCGGACAGGATCCAGCGGGGCGTGCCGTCGACCGAGACCTCCGTCGTGTCCTCGGGCCACTGTCCCTTGACGTCCTTGACCGGGGCGTCGACGTACGCGGCGACGGCCTTCGGCTCGGAGGGGCCGAAGAAGCGCAGGTACCCGCGGATCACGTCGAACCGGGCGTCCGCCTCCACCCCGGTGCGGGAGTACGGCTTGCCGCGCCACCCGGGGATGCGTTCGAGGACGGGCGGGGACGTGTCGGGTCGCAGTTCCAGCCCGGCCTGCAGCGCCGCGAGTCGAAACGGCATCTCGTACATGTGGGTTGCATTGCACGGACGACAGAACCGCAGATAGGGCTCGCTCATGCGTGCGGTGAGCGCCGCCGACATCTCGCCCTTGACGGTGGGCTCGCGGACGATGTCGCGCATCTCCTCGGCGACCGAGCGCAACGCGTCCAGCGTCGGGATGCCCGCGGCCTTCAAGGGCCGGTTCGCGTCGAAGATCCGCTTGGCGGCGTCGGCGTCCGACAACGGCGCGGTGGCGGTGGCGATCGCGGCCAGGTCGGCGCGCCGGTAGCAGTGCGGGGCGGCGCGCAGCGTCCAGGCGAGTACGAGGTCCTCCGAGGTGCCGGCGGGTGCGCCCCGTAGCCGCAGTGCCCACGCGGCGCCGTCCGGCCCGGTGTTCTGGATCCCGAGGTCGAGGATGTCGCAGTCCGTGGGCGCCGACGCGACGTCCTCTGCCCGATCGAGTTGCTGGGCGTGCCAGCGGTACGCAAGGACCTGTGCCCGGGTGACGTCGAGGGTCATGGCGCGAGTGTAAGGGCGGTCACAGACAGATGTTCGCGGATACTAGACTGCGAGTATGGAAACCGAACCCGACGAGAAGCTGTCGCTGCGTGAACTGCAGAAGCGGAAGAGTCGGGCACACCTGATGGAAACGGCGGCGCGGCTGATCGGGGAGCGCGGCTTCCGTGAGACGACGATCGACGACATCGCCAAGGCGGCGGGCGCCAGTCGCGCCACCCTCTACTCGTACTTTCCGAGCAAGGACGCGATCGTCCAGGCCGTCGTCGTGGAGGTGTGGGACCGGGCGGAGGCGCTGTACCGGGACTTCGGCCTGCTCACCGACTGGACGCGCCCGACGATCCGGGAGTGGGTCGAGAGGGTCGTCGAGGCGTGGGAGGCGAGCGGCGACAAGCTTCGGGTCCAGTCGGCGGGTCTGGTCCGCTTCGACGAGTTCTACCTCGACTACCACCGCCGGTTCGTCACGGCACTCACCGCGAATTCCGAGCTGTGGAAGCGGTTCGACGACGCCGAGGCCGAGCGCCGGGCGCTGCTGTTGATCAGTGGGCTCGAGCTGTTCCTGAACACATGGCTGGTGCGCGGGTGGCAGGCGGATCGGGAGGGCGCGATCGACACCGTCACCGACGTCTGGTGCGCCGCACTGCAATCGAGCCGATGATCGGCGGCTCCGGCCGGACGACGACCCGACCGGAGCTCGACCCGACTCAGCTGTACGTGAACTTGGCCCGCATGAGACCGCCGACCTCGGCGAGCGCCAGCCGCGCCCGCGCGTGGAGATCGGCGTGCATCAGGAAGCCGTGCGCCACACCGGGATAGCGCAGCACCGCGGTCTGGATGCCCGCGTCGCGCAGACGGTGTGCGTAGTCTTCGGATCCGTCGCGGCTCGGGTCGTGCGACGCCGTCACCACGATCGCCGCCGGCAGACCCGACAGATCGTCCGCCAGACTCGGCACCCCGTACGGATGGTCCCGGCTCGGATCGTCACCGAGGTACAGGTTCTTCGTCCACGCGAAGTCGCCGGCCGTGATGATCGGGCCGTCCGCGAACTCGCGCACCGAGGGCTTGGTGTCGTCGCGATCGATCCCGGCGTAGATGTGCAACTGGAACAGCAGCGGCACGCCGCCCTCGTCGCGGGTCTGCAACGTGACGCCGGCGGCGAGCGTCGCGCCGGCGCTGTCCCCGGCCACCGCGATCCGGTCGGCGTCGACGCCCAGATCGGCGGCGTGCGCGCCCACCCACTGCGTCGCGAAGTACGCCTCGTCGGTCGCCACCGGGTACGGGTGCTCGGGTGCGAGGCGGTAGTCGACGCTGACCACCACCGCGCCCGACGATTCGGCGAGCAGGCGGGCGAGCCGGTCGAAGGTGTCGATGCTGCCGATCACCAGGCCGCCGCCGTGGAAGTACACGATCGCCGGGACATCCGTCGCATCGACGGGCCGGTAGATCCGCAGTCGCAGCGGGCCGTGCGGGCCGTCGGCGACACGGTCCTCGACGCTGTGCATGTCGGGTCCGGGGCGCTGCGGCAGCGCCTCGAAAGCAGCACGGGCGGCGTGCACGCCCGCCACGTGCATGGGCACCCAGTCCTCCCGGGTGCCGAGATAGGCCGCGACGTCGGGGTCGAGTTCGAGCATGTTCGTTGTCCTCTCGGGTTCAGGCCTTGACCTTGCCGTCGACGTCGGGCGCCACTCGGATCTCGTCCCAGTCCGCGCGGGTCTGCGGACTCATCCGGCCGACAAACGAATCGAGCTGGGACCACAGCGATTTCGAGACGATCATGTCGCCGGGCGCCATCACCTGGTCGATCAGCGCGGGCCAGGCCTCGGGGGTGTGGTCGTCGGTCAGCGCACCCGCCGTCTCCGCCTGCACCACCCGCGAGACCAGGCCGCCGCCCACGGCGAACGCCTCACCGCTCAGGGGCGTGTCGGCGTGGAGCAGGTAGGCCGCGAACGCCGCGACCGCCTCCGGTGGGAAGTGCTCCTGCATGAACTCCCCGAAGCCGGGTTGTTCGATCCCTGCCGTCGATCGGGTCCAGGCGGCGGGGAGGATGGCGTTGGATCGCACACCGATTCGTTTGCCCAGGATCGCCTGCGTCCGGGTGAGCGAGAGGATCGCGCCCTTCGCGGCCGCGTAGCCCGGCAGCGCGGGGGCGCCGAAACTGCCGTTCGACGAGATGTTGAGGATCCGGCCGTTCCCGGTGGCCGACAGGTGCGGCCACGCGGCCTCGGTGATGCGATGCGCGCCGCGGAGGTGCACGTCGACCATGGTGTCGAAGCTGCCACCCGCGCCGGCGTTGTTGATCACGACGTCCAGGCGGCCGAAGGTGTCGATCGCGGTCCGCACGATCCGGTCCGCCTCGTCGACGACGTCACCGGTGACACCCACTGCGGTGCCGCCGTCCGACTCGATCAGGCGGACGGCCTCGTCCGTCCCGGGGGTGTTCTCCGACCCGGTCCAGTCGCGGCCGAGGTCGTTGACGACCACCGAACATCCACGGGAGGCCAGCAGGCGGGCGTAGGCGAGGCCCAGCCCGAAGGTCGACACTCCCGTGATCAGTGCGACTTGTCCGTCGAAACGTAGTGGATCCATGGCAGGCAACGCCTTTCGTCTGGAGCGCGCGAACGCGCATCACGGTCTCGGTGCGGTGGAGACGAATCGGACGGTAGCCCACTCGCGGCCGCTTCGGTAGACCTTTGGGCAAAAAACCAGACTTTGAGTCTACTAAATGGGATGTAGGTATGGACAGCGTCGGTTCTGTGGCCTACTGTCCCGAATCACATCGCCGCGCACGGGATGCGTGAGCGCCCCGCCGTTTGCCTCAGTACGACGTCAGTCGGCCTCGGATATCCAGGCCTGCAAGGAGATTCCCATGACATCCAGTACCGCCGTACCGCTGACCGCACGCGCCGGCCATGCCACGCTTGACCCCGCACAGCTCCGGACGCACCTGCAGCGGGCCGATCCGGCCGTGCTGTTGGCGGTCCTCGCGCAGTTCACCGGTGATGCCGACGTGCTCGACCGCCACGCCGACGCGATCTCGCACGTCCCGGACGCGCCCGAGATGGCCGGCGTCACCGACGCCGACACGGCCGCGGCGATCGTCGAGGACCTGATCGCCGCGCTGACCTCGGACGTCCGCCCCGCCGGCGCCGCTGCGCCCGACGACCCCGACCTCTTCGCCCGTCTCGTCCCGCTGGCACTCGGCGTGGCCCCGGGCGACGAGTTCCTCTCGATGCTTCTCGAACAAGGCGGATTCCATGCGGCGCAGCCCGTCCTGCCGCGCACGACACCGCTGCCGGGCACCCTCGACCTCGTGATCGTCGGCGGTGGCTTGGCGGGCATCGCGGCCGCGATCGCGGCCGCGCGCGAGGGGATCGCGTACGAGATCCTCGAGCGGAACGACGACCTCGGCGGCACCTGGCTCATCCAGAATTACCCCGGTGTCGGCGTCGACACCCCCTCGTCGTACTACTCGCTGTCCTCGGAGCTGAATCCCGACTGGACCAGTTACTACCCCAAGGGCGGCGAGTACCAGGACTACCTGCGCGCCGTCGCCGACAAGCATCGGATCCGTGACCACACTCGGTTCGGCATGGAGGTCGAGTCGCTGGTCTGGGACGAGGCGACGTACCGGTGGGACGTCCATGTGCGGTCGACGGACGGATCCCGCTCGGTGACCCACGCCGCAGCGGTGATCACCGCGCTGGGCTACCTCAACCGGCCCCAGTTCCCCCGGGCCGAGGGGCGAGACTCCTTCGCCGGGATCAGCGTCCACTCGGGGGAGTGGGATCCGTCGCTCGACCTGACGGGCAAGCGCGTCGCGGTGATCGGTGCCGGCTGCACCTCCGCGCAGATCGTCGACTCCATCGTCGACGACGTCGCGCATCTGACGCTGTTCCAGCGGCAACCCCACTGGGTGGCGCCACGCAAGCGGGACAGCGACGACGTCCCCGAGCACCACCGGTGGCTGTCACGGAACGTCCCGTTCTACGCGAACTGGTTGCGGGTCAAGGCCTTCTGGGGGTCCGCGGACAGCGCCTACCCCGTGGTGATCGTCGACCCGGAGTGGGCGTCGACGCATCTGTCGATCTCCCGCGCCAACGACATGCTGCTGCAGGACTGCCTCGCCTACATCGATCGCACGTTCGGCGCCGGGTCCGAGCTGGCCGCGAAGGTCACGCCCGACTTCGCTCCGTTCGGCAAGCGCATCATCCGCGATCCCGGCGGCTACTACCCGGCGCTGACCCGCGACCACGTCGACGTGCTGGTCACCGAGCCCGCCCGCATCGTCCCCGAAGGCATCGTGACGCCGGACGGAGACCTGGTCGAGGTCGACGTCATCGTGTATGCCACCGGGTTTTATCTGGACTTCCTGTCCACCATGGATATTCGCGGACGGGACGGTCGTGCCCTGTCCGACGAGTGGTCCGGCAACCCGCGGGCCTACCGCGGCGGCACCGTGCCCGGATTCCCGAACCTGTTCATCACCTCGGCCCCCAACACCAACCCGAGTCACGGCGCCGGCAACAACTTCGGCATCGAGGTGGCCGTCCACTACATCGTCGAGTGCCTGCACCTGCTGGCCGAGCGGGGCGCGCGCTCGCTCGAACCCACCCGGGAGGCCTACGACGCGTATGTCGCGGAGATCGACCGGGCGATGGAGAACACCGTCTGGCGGCACACTCCGACGGCGCACACGTACTACCGCAACGACAGCGGCCGCGTGGTCGTCGCCAGCCCGTGGCGGTTGGTCGACGTGTGGCGCCAGCACCGCTCCCCGATCGAGGAGCACTTCGTCCTGCGATAGTTCCAGCAGGTCACACGGATTCCCGTCGGCGGGCGCGGGCGGGCCGTCGGCTACGCTCTCCGCATGGCCCGCACGATGCCGAATCGACAAGGTGATGCCACCCGTGTACGCCTGATCAAGACGGCGGAGAAGCTGTTCGCTACGCAGGGGGTCGACGCCGTGTCCGTGCGCGCGGTCAACGCCGCAGCAGGTCAGGGCCCGGCCGCCGTCCACTACCACTTCGGCTCGAAGGAAGACCTCCTGACCGCGGTGCTGCTGGACGTCGGGGCCCGAGTCTCGCAGGATATTTCCGCACGACTCGACGCTCTGGCCTTGTCCGACGACCGGCCAGAGCTCGAGGACGTGGTCCGGGCCCTGACCGATCCCTATCTGGAACTGCTTCTGAGTCAACGTGTTCGAGGCGTTCGGTGGATAAAGATCGTCGTGCAGGTGTCACGCGAGGCGCGACCGGCCGTGACCTCGACGGGTCAGGACGAGCTGTCGCAGCGACTCCGGGAGCAGGTTCGACGGGCGCTCCCGGACACCCCGCCGGAGCGGATCGACCACCGGTGGCCCATCGCGGTGATGAGCTTTCTGCAGTCCCTCAGTCGCGTCGACTCCGTCGGGAAGACCCGCCTGACTCGCGACGAACTCGTCGAGTTCTACGAGGACCTCGTGGCCTTCGTCGTCGGCGGCGCCGAGCGGATGCTCACCTGACTCGATCACATCTCGGCACCTACTGGAGCGGCGAGCTTGGGGCGCCGGAAGCCCTGACGACCAGCCAAGTACCGAGCGAAAACTCCCAGACGGCGATGGGGAGCGCGCCGAGAGCGGCGAGGGGGCGTCATGGGGGTACGCGCCGAAGAAGATGGCGATATCGGACCGACTCTGCCCGAGCAGGAACGTCCAGGTGTACGTAGTACACCAGGCGTTTTCCACTCCGTAGGTGTACGCTGTCTACCTATCAATCCTGTGCGCGCACAGGCGCTGTCGGCTCGGCGGGCGCGAGCGCGCACGGCTACCGATGTCTCGGGACCGGATGACGGGGTGAGGAAGCGACGTGATGTCCCACGACACCGGTCGACGCACACCGCTCAATCGTGAGCGGGTGCTGCGTTCGGCGGTCGCGCTGGCCGACGAGGTCGGCCTGGCCGGGGTGAACATGCGCCGGCTGGCGCAGCAGCTCGGAGTCGTCCCGATGGCGCTGTACAAGCACGTCGCCGACAAGGAGGAACTGCTCGACGGCATGGTCGACCTCGTCGTCGAGGAGTTCACACCACCCGATCCCGCTCTGGACTGGAAGGACGGCGTCCGCCATCGCGTGCTGTCGGCGCGGCGAGCGATAGTCCGGCATTCCTGGGCGCGGCAGGCGATCGAATCACGCACGCGGCGCACGCCCACCGTGCTCGGCTACATGGACTCGCTGGCCGGCATGTTCCGCGCCGGCGGGTTCTCCGTCGACCTGACCCACCACGTGATGCACGCCCTGGGCAACCGCATCTGGGGTTTCAGTCCCGAGCTGTTCGACGAACCGCACGACGACGGCGCGCCGCCGCTCGACCCTGAGGCACAGCAACAGATGGCGGCCGAATTCGGTCAGCGCTACCCGCACATTCTGGAGATCGCACAGTCTGCAACCCGCGGTGACCTCTCCGGCGTCGGTCAGGGGTGCGACGAGCAGTTCGAGTTCGAGTTCGCCCTCGATCTACTTCTCGACGGCGCCGAGCGCCTGCATCAGCGGGGCTGGAGTTCCACCGACCGCAACCCGAACGCGCCTCACACCCTTTAGTGCGGCGCTGGCCCGAACGGCGATGCGCCGTGGCATCGAGCATGCGCTTGTCGGGGTCGGCTTCGGTATTCGCGCGTCGGAAGACCCCGAGTGCCTCGCACATGGGGTGCAAAGTATTGATCGTGTGATCGATTAGTTACCGCATCGGTAGACCGCTTCATCAACCGTTCCGGGCATCATTTCGGCGCACACTAAGGTCGGCAAGCGCTGGACCGAACTTACTGATTGCCTAGTTGGACAGTCATATTCATCTATCGCGCTCCGGTTCGGATGTGTGCGGCCGAGACGTTCCACTGAGCGGGAAGGCGTCGGTCGACTTTGCACGAATTCAATCAAGTGTTTCAAATCTCTGATAGACCACTAGGCGTCGAGCAGTTTCGACGGACAACCGATCCGAGGAGATGACATGTGGACACCGGACTCGATCAAGTTCGGAGCCTTCCTGGCTCCGTTCCACCCACTCGACGCCGATCCGGCCCTCCAGCTTCGACGTGACATCGACCTGATGGAACACCTCGACCATCTGGGGTTCGAGGAGGCCTGGATGGGTGAACACCACTCGACGGGCGCGGAGATCGTCCCCTCCCCGGAGGTCTTCATCGCGGCGGCGGCCGAGCGGACGGAACGGATCAGGTTCGGCACGGGGGTCGTCTCGCTGCCGTACCACCACCCGTTGATCACCGTCGACCGAATCATGCAGCTCGACCTGCAGACCCGCGGGCGGGTGATCTTCGGGACCGGTCCGGGCAAGATTCCCCTGGATGCGCACATGATGGGCATCAACCCGAGCGACCAGCGCCGGCGCCAGGGAGAAGCGCTCGAGGCGATCCTTCCGCTCCTGCGCGGGGAGACCGTGAACATGGAAACGGACTGGTTCACCCTCCGCGACGCCCGCGCCCAGCTCCCCACCTACGACCCGGCCGGGATCGAGGTGGTCACCGCGTCGACCATCTCGCCGAACGGATCGGTGCTGGCCGGCACCAACGGGCTTTCGCTCCTGTCGCTCGCCGCCAGTTCGCCGGCCGGTTTCGATGCGCTCGACCGGAATTGGTCGATCTACGAGAAGGTGTCGGCAGAGCACGGTCACCTCGCCGACCGCTCCACGTGGCGCGTGGTGAACCCGATGTTCCTCGCCGAGACCCAGGCCGACGCCGAGCGCGCCGTCAGCCGCCGCATCCAGTCGATGGCCTACTACGCCAACCGTCAGAACGGTCGCTACCCCGAGTGGGGCGAGACGCCGCAGGGCGTGATCGACCACTGGCGTCACGAGTCGCTGGGCGAGTTCGGTCAGGCGATCATCGGCACTCCGGATCAGGCGATCGCGCAGATCGAACGCCTCATCGAGAAGACCGGAGGCTTCGGGACGCTGCTCATCCTGCACGTCGACATGGCCAACTGGGAGGACACCAAGCGCAGCTACGAGCTTTTCGCCTCGGAGGTCGTTCCCCATTTCCGGCGGCGCAACGTGCGGCGGCAGGCGAGCCTGCAGTTCGCCGAGGACAACCGCGAGTACCTCATCGGCAATCTCGTGGGCGCGCTCGAGAAGGCGCACACCGACTACTACGGCCAGCCCGCGCAGACGGGAGCGTGACATGCGTGCCGTCCAGTTCCACGACGGTGAGTTCACCCTCGCCGACGTTCCCGAGCTACCGCCCCTCGGTGCCGGTCAATTGCGAATCGACGTGATGGCCTGCGGGATCTGCGGTAGCGACCTGAGTGTGTCCAAGGACCCGTGCCGGTTCGTCGACGTCATCGATGCAGCGCGGTACCCACTGGCGACCTTCGACCACGAGCGTCCCGTCGTCCTCGGGCACGAGTACGCCGGTGTCGTCGCCGAGATCGGGCCCGGGGTGGCCGACTTCGCGGTCGGTGACCGGGTCGCCGGGCTCGGCATCGTCACCGACACCTCGACGGGGATCCCGAAGATCATCGGGTACTCCAACACGTATCACGGTGGATTCGGCGATCAGATCGTGGTGGACGCAGTCTGGGTCCGCCACGTACCGGCCGGGTTGTCGTTCGAGCATGCCGCACTCGCGGAGCCGCTGCACGTGGGGGAGTTGCACATGCAGCGATCGGGGCTCACGGTCGCCGACTCGGCGCTGGTGATCGGTTGCGGCACCATCGGACTCGGCGCGATCGTCGCCGCGAAGGCGCGTGGGGCGCACACCGTGATCGCGTCCGAACCCTCACCGAAGCGCCGCGAACTGGCGGTGAAGATGGGAGCGGACATCGTCGTCGATCCCGCAGTGGACGACCCGATCGAGCTGTGGAACCGGATGGTTGCCGACGGTCACAACGAAGAGTCTGCGGGCGGCGGCGGCATCCTGATCGCCTACGAGTGCAGCGGCCGCAAGGGGATGCTCGACATGCTCTTGCGAAACCTGCCCTACGACTCACGAATCCAGGTTCTCGCCGCTCCGTTCGCCGACGAGACGATCATCCCGGTCATCGGGCAGCTGCGCCGAATCGCCATCAACTTCGGCCACGGTCCGACCGAACGCGGCTACGAGATCGTGCTCGAGCGCTTGGCGCGCGGTGAGATCGACGCCGACGCGATCATCACCGGCCGCGTCGACCTCGACGGGGTGGCTGACGCATTCGCAGCCCTCCGTGCTCCGGACGATCACGTGAAGATCATGGTCCTGCCGAGAGGTTCCGCCCAGGACTGAGGCCGGTACGACGTCCGTAACTGCAACGCCCCATCAGGTAGGAGGTACTCATGGCTCTGCCAACAACCAACAACGGCCCGGATGGACATCGCCTCGACACGGCTTCGGTCCAGGCGGCCGCACCCGAGCGCCCCACTCGATACTGGATCGGCGTCCTGGCGATCCTGCTGCTGCTCACCGAACAGTCGGCGCTGGGATTCTCCCTGTTCGCGCCGACGCTGCCGAAGGTCGCCGCCGAGTTCCAGACCACACAGGTGGTGTGGGTGATGACGGCGTTCACGCTGTCCGGGGCGGTGGCATCGCCGATCATCGGCAAGCTCGCCGACCGCTACGGCAAGAAGAAGATGCTGGTCGTCACCGCCGCGATCGGCGCGCTCGGCGCACTCGTCTCGGCGACGGCGACCGCCTTCCCGGTGCTGGTGGCCGGCCGCTTCCTCTCCGGCGCCGGCTTCGCTTGCCTGGCACTGGGATACACACTGATCCGGGACACGTTCCCGGCCCGCCTGCAGCCGATCTCGATCAGCATCGCCAACACCGGGGTCGGTGCCGTGGGCGTCGGTGCGCTGCTTGTGGCCGGTGTGCTGATCGACCACCTCGGGGTGCGGTCGGTGTTCTGGTTCGCGTTCGGGTTCTGCGCGATCGGTGCGCTGCTCACGCTGATCTTCGTCCCGGAGACGCCGATCCGCTCCCGTTCCCGCATCGACTGGTTGGGTGCGATCCTGCTCGCGGCGAGCATGTTCGTAATCATGCTCGGGCTGTCCCGCGGCAAGGAATGGGGACTGACGGATTCGCGGACACTGACGTGCGTGGGTATCGCGCTCGTCGGGTTCGCTGTCTGGGTGTGGTGGGAACGCCGTACGGACGAACCGCTGATCCGACTGGACCTGATCACCAAGCCCGCGCTGCGGTACACGCTGATCGGCGGCGGCATCGCCTACGGTGCGACGACCCTGCTCGCCAGCCTGACGCCGATGCTGCTACAGGCATCCAAGAGCACTCCCTACGGATTCGGCCTGTCCGCCACGCAGATGGCCGGATGGCTGCTTCCGGGCCAATTGATGATCGTGGCCAGCGGATTCATCGTCGGCGCCACCGCGAAGAGGATCGGCTTCCGCAACCATCTCGTGTTCGGTGCGGTGTTCATCGCCGTCGCGGCCGCGATCCTGTCTGCGGTGCCGACCGTGCCCCTTGTGATCGTCGGCGCGTGGGTGGTCTTCGGGCTGGGTTGCATGATCTACGCGGCCGTCCCCAATCTCGCGCTGCTCAGTCTGCCCGAGACCGAACGCGCCGTCGGGTCCAACTTCGTCGGTGTCGCACAGACCCTCGCCGGCACGCTCATCTCCACGATCGGCTTCACCGTCCTGGCGCACTACGTCCTCGCCACCGACGGCCACGCCATGGCCTACGAGGCCGCCGGCTTCCGCGGCGCGTTCCTCGTCGCCGTCGCGGCGGCGGCGATCGGCGCCCTCGTCGCGCTGGCCGTTCCCAAGCCCGTCCGCGCCGAAACCACCAACTGAGAGAACAGGATTCCCATGCTTCCCGAACCGAGATTCGTCGACACCAACGGAGTTCGCCTCGCCGTTCACGAGGTGGTTCCGGAGAACGTCACCCGCGACGTGTGCGTCGTGCTGTGCCACGGGTTCCCGGAGCTCGCCGCGTCATGGCGGCACCAGTTGCAGCCCATCGCCGACGCGGGCTTCCACGTGATGGCCCCCGACATGCGCGGCTACGGCCGGTCGACCGGCCCGGACGACCGCCGCGCCTACAGCATCGCCGAGACCACCGCGGACGTCGCGGGGCTGATCGCCGATGCCGGCTACGAGAAGGCCGTCGTGGTCGGCCACGACTTCGGCGGCATGGTGTCGTGGATGATGCCGTACCTGCAGCCGGACTCGGTGGCGGGCGTCATCACGCTCAACACCCCGTTCGGATACTCGCGCGAGAACCCGATCGAGAAGTACGAGCAGGCCTACGGGCCGCGGAACTACGTGGCGCACTTCCAGACCCCGGAGTGCGAGGCGTTGCTCGACAAGGATGCCGAGCGCACCTTCCGGTTCTTCATGCGACGTGACACCGGGGCGGGGACCAACCTGTCCCGCACCGGCCGGCACGATCCGGAGTCGATGAGCTACATCCACTGGCTCGCCGACGACGAATCGACCTGGCCCGGCGAGGTGATGCTCTCGCCGGACGAGATGCGCTACTACGCGGACACATACGCGCGCACCGGGTTCCGGGGCGGGCTGAGCTGGTACCACAGCATCATCCGCAACTGGGAGGTGCACACCGAACTGTTCCCCGACGGTGTGGTGCCCAAGGTTGCCGTCCCCGCGCTGCTGGTCGCGGCACGCCACGACCCGATCTGTCACCCGATGCTCACCGACAATCTGCTGCAGTACTTCGAGACGTTCGAGCGTCGGATGATCGACACCGGGCACTGGACTCAGCTCGAAGATCCGCAGGGCACCAACGAGATTCTCGTCGACTGGCTGACCCGGCACTTCTGAGCGGGACGGTCGGGCTCGTCATCCGCCGGTGTCGAGCCCGACCAGCACGTTGACCTCGCGCCGAGGCAGCCTCACACCTCGGCGAGAAGCAGCCGTGTCACCGCGATTCCGCCACGTGACTTCCGGCGACGACGGGGACCAGACGGTAGTGCAGGCGGACGGCCGTGGCGCCCCAGATCTTCAGGACGTGGTCGGTCCGGGCGACCCCTTCGTCGTCGACGTAGAGGTGGAACTCCTCGTGGACCGGCACGCGGGCGGCATATGTCCGGCCGCCGTCGACGACCGTGACGTACGCGCCGTCGTCGCCGAAACCACCCGGCGGTGACGACAGCGTCATCGACCCGTCGGGGCCGTTGGTCGGCCGGAGGTACACCTGCACGTTGCCCTGTTCGAGGGGGAAGCTGACGTGGACGCTCGGCTGATCGTGGCCGGGGAGCCTGCCGACGCGGTAGTAGCCACTGAACATGTAGTCGCCCGTCCGCCGGAGGGTCCGGAGCCAGGCGGACCCGGCGTGGGCGCCGTCCGGGCCGACGATCCTCACGATCTCGCTGTCCACCCCGTGCGCCACCGCCAGCGCGTCGACGGGCAGCGCAAGTTGTTGCAGCCGTTTGCCGTACAGCGATTCGATCAGTGCCCCCGGTCCCGCGAATCCGCGCGACCACCGGGTCCACGCGTCCATCCGCCACGACGAGGTCTGCTCGTAGAACCCCCGGATGGAGGGATGCACGGCGACCGGGTCGAAACCGGGGCCGGCCAGAGCCTCCATGCTCGGGAGTAGTCCGGTCCCGGACTCCGCGTCGCGAACGAGCCTGCCGCCGACACGCTCGGCCTCGGCCGGGAGCCAGCGATCGGCGACGGCGCCGCGCCCGGACGTCGGCGCGGCCAACCACGCGTCCTCACCCTCGGGATCGACACGTCGGCCGACCGTTCGCCACCACAGTCGCGTTCCGCGATCGAACATCGGCCAGCTGTTGGTTCTCCCCATGGATCGACACTGTCACATCGAGGTCGATCGGAGGACGACGGCGCTCCGACTCAGCGCGATCCGACCCTCGCGGGCCGCCGCGCGGCCCTGGTCTTCGTCGCCGTTTCGGCTGGCTGTCGGAGTCGCCCGTCGAGCAGGTGTACCAGTCCGACGACGACACCCACGACGAGTCCCCACAGCGCCGACACCAGGAGTCCCAGCGCCAGGGCGAGTACGTACGTGCCCAGCCCCTGGTGGGTTTCGAAGCTCAGGAACACGATCCGCACCAGATTGCCGGCCGCGACGCCGAGCACCGTGGCGAACAGGCCGGCCAGGAAAGGACGTTGTCGGTGGGGCAGCAGTCGTGTCCACACCACCGCGACCATCACGATCGCGGCCAAGACGTCGACGAACCAAAACGCCCACGTGGTGTCGCCGAGCGGGAACAGGCGCAGCGGGGGAATCCCGAACGGCAGGCCGATCGCGCTGGGGATCAGCAGCTCTGGATTGAACGTGAGGATCCGTCCGGTGATCGACCACGTGCCGAACAGCGCCGACGCGAGCAGGACGGTGAGCGTCGCCGGCCACGGTCCCGCCGCGATCCGCCGGACCAGCGCCCTTGCCGAAAACGCCCCGTGGTCGTCAGACATGACGCAACATTAGCCCACCGAACCGGACAATCGTCCAGGTTTGACGCGGATGTGAGAGTTGGTGGAGCGGTGGGGCGTTCGAGGATGCTGGTGGCGGCCGCCGTCGGCGCGCTGATTCTCGCCGGCGGCATCGGCGCCGTGCTGCGCGCCGACCCGGCGCCGTCCCGCGCCTTCCTCACGGACGACACCGGACGGGCGCTGGTGCTCAACGGGTTCAACACCGCGTCGAGCGCGAAGAGCACCCCGGACGGCACGCCGACGTTCACCGAGGCCGAACTCGACCGCGAGCACACCGACATGGGGACCAACTTCGTCCGGTTCCTCATCTCGTGGCGGTCGGTGGAGCCCGAGCCCGGTGTCTACAGCCAGGAGTACCTCGACCGGGTCGCCGAACGTGTCGGCTGGTACGCCGAGCGGGGCTACAGCGTCATGCTCGACATGCACCAGGACCTGTACTCGAGCGCCATCACGCCGAGCGGCCAGAGCGGCAACGGTGCGCCCGCGTGGGCGACGTACCTCGACGGACTTCCGGTCGGGGACAACGACATGTGGGAGATGTACTACCTCGAGCCGGGCGTGATGCGGGCGTTCGACAACTTCTGGAACACCACCGGCGCCCACCCCGAGCTGACCGACCACTACGCAAACGCGTGGCGCGCGGTGGCGGAGCGCTTCGCCGGCAATCCCGCCGTGGTCGCGTACGACCTGATGAACGAGCCGTACGGCGGCACCCTCCAGGGCCCGGCGTTCGAGGCCGGACCGCTGACCGCGCTGTACCAGAAGACGTCCGACGCCATCCGCACCGTCGATCAGGACACGTGGGTCTGCGTGGCACCGCAGGCGATGGGGACCAACTGGGGCACGCCCAGCGGCCTGCGTCCGATCGACGACGCCCGCGACGGGGAACAGCGGATCGCATACTGCCCGCACATCTATCCGCTCCCCATGGACCTGGGCGGTGGCTACACCGGCAGCTCGCGCGCACAGGTCGATGCCACCATCGACGCGTGGAGCGGCAACACCCTGCGCACCGCGGCCGCTCTGGGGAACGCGCCGATCATCCTGGGGGAGTTCGGGCTCGACACGACGCTGCCTGGTGCGCTCGACTACGTCGACCGGATCTACGACACCGCGCACGAGATGGGCGCGGGCGTCTCCTACTGGTCGAGGGACCCCGGCCCGTGGGGACCCTACGCCGAGGACGGCACCGAACGGAATCTCGTAGCGGCGCTCGACAAGCCGTACCCTCGGGCGATCGCGGGGTCGCCGCTGGGCTGGTCGGCCGACGCCGACCGGCTCGAATTCTCCTATGTGCCGAACCTGTCGATCACCGCCCCGACCGAGGTGTACCTGCCCGCGCGCACCTTCCCGAACGGCGCGAGCGTCGACGGTGCGCACGTCGCCGACTGGACCCCCGATACCCGCATCCTCACCCTCCGCGCCCCGGACACCAGGCAACCGGCCACGGTCACCATCACGCCGCGGCCGTGAGGCTCACGCGTCGGGCCGCGGCGCGAACTCCCGTCGCAGCATGTCGCCGCAGTCGTCGAGTGCCGGGGCGGGGATAGTCGCGCCGAGCGAATCCCATGTCCCGAACTTGAGCGGGGTGCCGGGGACGTCGAAACCGCCCACGTTCTTGATCATGCCGCGCAGCGCGATCTGATCGAGCTTGCGGGTGTCGTCGACATCGAGGACGATTCCCGCCGGGACGCCGACCTCGATCAACCGCCCACGCCACGCCTCGCCGGTGTCGGTGCGCAGCACGTCCTCCATCGTCGTCTTCAGCTCCGCGTGGTTGGTGCACCGGTCGACGTTGGTGGCGAACCGCTCGTCCGACGGCAGATGCGTGAGCCCCATTGCGCCGCACATCAGTTCGAAGAGGTGGTCGTTGCCGACCGCGATCGCGATGGTACGGTCGCTGCACTCGAACGTATCGAACGGGTACATGAACGGATGCCGGTTGCCCAGCCGGGTCGGCCGCACCCGCGGGCCGAGCGCGTCCATCAGCCCGTGCTCCATCAGCGCGAAGGTGCTGTCGAGCATCGCGATGTCGACGGTGGTGCCGCGGCCGGTGCGTTCGCGGGCCACGAGGGCGGTGACGATGCCGCAGTAGCCCATGATTCCGGCGACGATGTCCGAGACCGACGTGCCCACCCGGGTCGGGGGACCGTCGGGCCAACCGGTGGCGTCCATGATCCCCGACAGCGCCTGGATCACCGTGTCGTACGCCGATTCCTGGTGCATCGGCCCGTACTGGCCGAACCCGGAGATGGAGCACACGATCAGTCGGGGGTGCTCGGCGAGGAGGTCGTCCGGGGCCAGGCCGAGTCCCGCCATCACACCCGGCCGGAAGTTCTCGACCACGACGTCGGCGTGCTTGATCATCGAGCGCGTCAACGCCATGTCGTCGGGGTCCCTCAGGTTCAGCGCGATGCTCTCCTTGCCGATGTTCGCCAGCCGGTAGTACTCGGAGCTGCCGTCGTCGGCGAACGGCCCCATCTGCCGAGTGTCGTCGCCCGTGCCGGGACGTTCGATCTTGATGACGCGGGCACCGGCGTCGGCGAGCATCCGGGTGCACGTCGGGCCGGCCAGCACGTGGGTGAAGTCGACGACCGTGATTCCCTCGAGCGCTTGCGGTTTGGTGGGGTCGAGGTGGCCGCCGGGGTCATGTTCGGTCACGATTCCTCCTCGTGCGCCGGGCGATTGAGCTTCTGCAGATGGCCGCTCTCGGTGCCGACGGCGGGGTCGATGGTGCAGTCGATCAGCGCCGGACCGGCGGTGGTGAGCGCGGAACGAAGCGCGGCGGCGACCTCGTCGGGCGTCTCGGCGTGGTAGCCGACGCCGCCGAATGCCTCGATCAGCGTGTCGTAGCGGCTCGAGTGCAGCAGGACCGTCGGTGCCGGATCCGCCGAGTGCGCGTTGACCTCGTCGCCCCGGTAGACGCCGCCGTTGTTGAACACGACCACGACGACCGGCAGGTGGTACCGGCAGATCGTCTCGATCTCCATGCCGCTGAACCCGAATGCGCTGTCGCCCTCGATCGCGACCACCCGGTGGCCCGTCTCGACGGCTGCGGCGATCGCATACCCGAGACCCACGCCCATCGCTCCCCACGTTCCGACGTCCAGGCGGTGGCGGGGGTAGTGGATGGGAATGATGTTGCGCGCGTTGTCGAGAGTGTTGGCGCCTTCGCTGACGACGACCGTGTCGCGATGCTCGTCGAGAACGTCCCGCACGGCGCGCAGCGCGACCGCGAAGCTCATCGGGTGGTCCTCGCGGTGCAGTTGCTCCTCCATCTTCGCGGTGTTCGCCCGCCTCGTCGCCGCGATCTCGTCCAGCCAGTCGCGGGACGGTGAGATCCGGCCCGGGCGCAGCGCCGCGAGCAGGGCGGCCGTCGACGACCCGATGTCGCCGAGGACCGGGGCCGCGATCGGCCGGTTGCTGTCGAACTCCGATGCACAGATGTCGAGTTGGACGAACCGTGCGTCCGGGGACCAACGCGGCACCCGACCGTGGTCGAGCAGCCAGTTCAAGCGCGCGCCGATCAGGACCACGACATCGGCGCTGCCGAGCGCCAGCGAACGCGCCGCCGCCGCGGACTGCGGATGGCCATCCGGTAGAAGACCTTTCGCCATCGACATCGGTAGGAATGGGGCCTTCGTCTCCTCCACGAAGTTGCGAACGACCCTGTCGGCGCGAGCGTACGCAGCTCCCTTGCCGAGCACGATCAGCGGGCGTTGCGCGCCCTCCAACAGGGCGACGGCCCGCTCGACGGCCGCCGGTGCCGGGATCTGGCGTGGGGCCGGGTCGACGATCGGTGGTCGCGGCGTGGGCGGCGCGGAGCCGGCCAGGACCCGGGCGGGGAGATCGAGGTACACGCCGCCGGGACGGCCGGACACCGCCGCACGGATCGCCCGCCCGACACCGACACCGATCAGGTCGGGGGAGTCGACGCGGTACGCCGCCTTCGCGAACGGGCGGGCGGCGGCGAGCTGATCCAGCTCCTCGTAGTCGCCCTGCTCGAGGTCGACGACGGAGCGGTCGCTGGACCCGCTGATCTGGATCATCGGGAAGCAGTCGGTGGTCGCGGTCGCGAGGGCGACGAGCCCGTTGAGGAAGCCCGGCGCGGAGACCGTCAGGCAGATGCCGGGGCGTCCGGTGAGATAGCCGGCGGCCGCGGCGGCGTGCCCGGCCGCCTGCTCGTTGCGGAAGCCGAGGAAACGGATGCCGCGGGCCTGGGCGATTCGGGCGAGATCGGTGACCGGGATTCCGACGACCCCATAGATCGTCGAGATCCCGTTGGCCGCGAGCGCATGGACGACGAGTTCGTTCCCGTCGACGGATTCGGGCTCGGTCATGTGCGCACCCCGGACGGCTGGACTCCGCCCCGTGGGCGGCGGTCTTCCCCGAGTATCCCCCGCGTAGCGGCGGCGAGTGACCCTGTCGGGCATGCCGGACCGGATCGTCCGGCATGTCCTGTCACGGCGTCCGGGAACGCCCGGCCGGTCCGACCGGGCGTTCCCAGGGGGTCGGCGTCAGCCCTTCGCGGCGCTGATCCCGGCCCGGCGGCCGAAGAAGCTGCCGTCGCCGAGCGAGGTGCCGGACGCGTAGCCCCACGCGCACACACCGGCGGTGCAACGACCCGCGGCGAACAGACCCGGGATCGGGTCACCCGAGACGTGCAGCACCTCCGAGTCGACGTTGGTGCGCAGGCCGCCGAGCGTGAAGCCCGCGGTGAAGTTGCGCAGATCCAGTGCCGCGACCGGCGATCCGATCGGCTTGACCCATTCGGGCTTCTTGCCCAGTACCGGGTCCTGCCCGTTCGCGGCGTGCTTGTTGTAGACCTCGACGGTGGCCTGCAGGGTTCCCTCGGCCAGGCCCATCTCGGATTCGAGTTCCTCGACCGTCTCGGCCACCCACTTGGGCTGGAACCGGAAGAACGGCGTTGACGTCGGTGTCGTCTTCGCCTCCTCGTAAGCGTCCTCGTCGATGATCAGGTAGGCCTGATTGTCGTTGTGCAGCAACGTGAGCTGGCCGATGCGGCCGGGATAGGTGTCCTCGTTGACGTAGCGCTGACCGCGCCCGTTGACGAGGATGCCGCGGACCATCATCTGCGGGTCGCCGAAGAACGCGACCTCGGTGGCGTCCATGTGGGCCAGGTCGGCGCCGAGCGCCTGCGCCATGCGGATCGCGCGGCCGTCGTGCTCCTCGATCGCGGCGCCGGGGCGCCCGATCAGGCGCGGCGCGAACGCCTCCACCATCTCTTTGTTGTAGGCGAAGCTGCCGGTGGCCAGCACGACGCCCTTGCGTGCCCGGATGGTGACGTCCTTGCCGTACTGCTTGGCCTGCACACCCACCACGCGCCCGGTGGCGTCGGTGATCAGCGTCTGCACGCGCATGTCGTACTGCGCCTGCACGCCCAACTTCTCGGCGGTCTCGACCAGCGGCTTCATCAGCATGTAGCCGCCGCCCTTCTCGCCGACCTTCTTGTCGGTCATCTGCGGGATGTGTCCGCGCGGGGCCGGGGTCGCGATCGCGTTGAACGGCGCCGAGTTCTCGCCGCCCGAGTACATGAGGCCGTCGTCGAACGGCGTCTCCCAGCCCGGGTGGCCGTAGAAGCTCTCCTTGAACGGCACGCCGCACTCCACCAGCCAGTTGTAGTGGTCGACGCTGCCCTCGCAGTAATCGGTGATCTTCGCTTCGTCGGTGCCGGGACCGAGGGCCGCCATCATGAACGTCTTCATGTTCTCGGGGGTGTCGTCGAAGCCGAGCGCCTTCTGCAGCGGGGTGCCGCCGCCCATGTAGATGAACCCACCCGCCAGCGAGGCCGCGCCACCCCAACCGCCGGTCCGTTCGAGGACCAGCACCTCGGCACCCGCGCGGGCCGCCTCGATCGCGGCAGACACACCGGCGATGCCGTAGCCGGCGATCACGACATCGGCTTCATAGTTCCAGGTGTCGATGCTCTCGGCGGACAGGGGGCGAACGGGGGTGGCCCCGGACATCGACGACTCAGACATGGAGGTGGATCCTTTCGACGTGCACAGTAGGTAGAACGTGTTCTATTAAGCAGTATCCGCTCATCGGGCGGGCGCCGCGCCCGAATCGGGCGGACTACTCGGATCGATGCTTCTCCGCCGCCCGCGCCGCCTTGCGTCGATCGGCCTTGACCGAGATCAGCGCGTTGTTGAGTCCCGTGCCCCGCGGCCAGCCGACGTAGTGGCACAGGAAGATCGCGGCCTCCTCGATCTGCTGTTCGGTCAACTCCTCGTTGTGCAGGGCCGCGTTGATCTGGATCTTCGCGACGTCGGTCTGCCCCTGCGCCGCGATCGCTCCGAGCAGCAGCAGGCGTCGGTCACGCAGGCTCAGACCGGGTCGCGTCCAGATGTCGGCGAACAGATGGTCCGCGGTGACGGCGAAGAAGTCGCCGGGCACGTCCGCCGGCATTTCCCACCCGTACACCTGGTTCATCATCGCGACGCCACGCGCGCGTCGTTCCGATGCGGCGGCGTCGCCGTTCTGGTCGGTCATGCGTTCTCCTTCTGGTGGGTGGCGTGATCGGCAACGGTTCCGGTGCCGACGCCGAGTCCCGGGCCGAGGCCGGTCAATGCCCGGGTGGCGAGGGGGAGATCGACGTCGAACCGCTCGCCCAGTCCGAGGGCCAGCGCGAGGTCCTTCTCCCCGAGATTGCGTACATGGGAGAGGATCGAGAACCAGGGATCGTCGTCCGCGACCGGTGCGGTTGTGTCGCGGAGCATGATCGCGCCGGCACCGCCGGTGATCGCGTCGGTGTGCCGGACGACCTTGCCCAGTTTGCGGATATCGATGCCGGCGGCCTCGGCGAGCCGCCCTGCCTCGCACGCGGCGGTGAACGATACGAAGTGAAGCAGGTTGCGCGCCAGCTTCATCCGCGTGCCCGCGCCCACCGGCCCCGCGTGGATCACCAGTTCGGCGAAGTATCCGAACGGTTCGCGCACGGCCTCGAACGCCTCGTCACTGCCACCGACCATCACGGCCAGCCGTCCCTGCTGCGCGCCGGGTGCCCCGCCGCTGACGGGCGCGTCGATCAGGTCGACGCCCTTGGCCCGGCAGGTTGCGGCGAGTTCGGTCGCGGTCGTGTCGCTGATCGTCGAGTGCACCGCGATCACCGTGCCCGGCCGGGCCGTGGACAGGATCCCGTCCGGTCCGGCGACGACGTCGCGGACCTGGGCGTCGTCGAGCACGGTCACCGAGATCACCGTCGCGCGGTCCGCGACCTGCGCCGGCGTCGCGACCGCCGTCGCTCCCGCCGTCGTGAACGGCTCGACGGCCTCGGGACGGGCGTCGCACACGACCAGCGTGCCGGGACGCTCGAGCAGGCGGGTGGCCATCGGTGCACCCATGTTGCCCAGCCCGATGTAGCCGACCGGGACGGACGCCGCGCTGTCCTCGCTCACGACCGGATCACCTGCCCACCGTCCACGTTGAAGATCTGCCCGGTGATCCAGCTCGCCTCGTCCGACAGCAGGAACAGGCACATGCCCACGAGATCCTCGGGGGTTCCCATGCGCTGCAGCGGGATCCGCTTGACCATGTCCGAGACGATGTTGCCGGGGGTGACCGTGCGGGTGGCCTCGGTGTCGATCGGTCCCGGCGCGATGGCGTTGATCCGGATCTTGGACCAGCCCAGCTCGAACGCGAGTTGCTGGGTGAGACCGTTGATCCCGACCTTCGCCAGTCCGTAGAAGTTCGAGTACACCCAGGCGGCCGTGGACGACTGGTTGACGATCGAGCCGCCGGCGGCGCGCATGTGTGGGACCACGGCGCGGCACACGTTCAGCGCGCCGTCCATGTTCACGCTCATGAACTTCTTGTAGTAGTCCCACGGGACCGTGAGCAGCGAGTCGAGCTTCATGCCGCCGTAGATCGCCGCGTTGTTCACCAGGTGCTCCACGCTGCGGAACCGCTCGATCGTGAACGCGGCCAGCTCGAGCGCCGAATCCGGGTCGGCCACATCGACTTCCTTGAAAGCCGCCGAGCCGCCGTCGGAGACGATCTGCTTGGCCACGGTCTGGCCGAGTTCGCGGTTGAGGTCGGCCACCACCACGTTGGCGCCCTCGGCCGCCAGTGCCCGCGCGTACGCCTCGCCGATGCCCTGGGCGGCGCCGGTGACGATGGCGGTGCGTCCGTCGAAACGTCCCATCTACCTACTCCTTCTCTATCGGTCTGTCAGGCCTGTGCGGACTGGGTCGGATCAAGCCTCAGCAGGCTGCGCGACGAGCTTGGTCTCCAAGTACTCCTCGAAGCCGGCGACACCCATCTCCCGGCCGATGCCGGACTGCTTGTAGCCGCCGAACGGGGCATCGGCGGCGTACCAGACGCCGCCGTTGACGGCGAGCGTGCCGGTTCGGACGCCGTCGACCACCTTGCGGACCCGCTCGGGGTCGGTGCCCCATACCGACCCCGACAGGCCGTACGGCGAGTCGTTGGCGATACGGATCGCGTCGTCGTCGCCGTCGTGGGGGAGGATCACCAGGACCGGGCCGAAGATCTCTTCCTGCGCCACGCGGGACGAGTTGTCCAGGCCCGAGATCAGGGTCGGCTCGACGAAGAAGCCGCGCTCGTGTTCGGCGGGGCGCCCGCCGCCGACGACGACGGTCCCGCCCTCCTCGACCGCGAGCTTCAGGTAGCTCTCGACACGGGCGCGCTGTCGGGCGGAGATCAGTGGGCCGCAGACGGTTCCGCGTTCGGTCGGGTTGCCGGGGCGGATGCCCTTCATGGTGCGGGCCGTGGCCGCGACGGCCTCGTCGTAGCGCTCGCGGGGGACGAGCAGGCGCGTGGTGATCGCGCATCCCTGGCCGGCGTGGGTGCAGACGGTGAACGCCGCGATCGCACAGCCGGCGGCGAGGTCGGCGTCGTCGAGGACGATGAACGCCGACTTGCCGCCCAGTTCCAGGAACACCTTCTTGAGCGACTCCGATGCCGCGACCATGACGGCCTTGCCGGTCGCGGTGGACCCAGTGAACGAGATCAGGTCGACGCGCGGATCGCGGGCGAGCTGGGCGCCGAGCTGGTGGTCAGTGGAGGTGACGATGTTGACCACACCCTCAGGGATGTCGGTCTCCTCGGCGATGACCTTGCCCACCAGTGCCGCGCACCACGGGGTGTCGGGCGCGGGCTTGAGGACGACCGTGTTCCCGGCGGCCAACGCGGGGCCGAGCTTGGCGAAGTTGATCTGGTGGGGGAAGTTCCACGGCGTGATCGCCCCGACCACGCCCACCGCCTCCTTGAGGATCCGTCGCCGCGTCTTGATTCCCATCGGTGCAGCGACGCCGAGATCGGTTTCCCACGAATAGGATTCGGCGAGATCGGCGAAGTAGCCGAGGTCGGCGATCGGTCCTTCGAGCTGGGGGCCGGCAGTGAGCATCGCGGGCGCGCCGACCTCCGCGATCGTGATCTCGCGCAGCTCGTCGATGTGGGACTGCAGGGCGTCGCGGAGTTGACGCAGGCAACGGGCCCGGAATCGGTGGTCGCGCGACCACGTCGTGTCGTCGAACGCCCGGCGCGCGGCCGCGATCGCGGCGTCCATGTCCGCCGCCGTGCCCTCGGCGGCGTGGCCGATGACGTCCTCGGTGGCCGGATCGACCACCTCGAACACGCCTCCCGAGCCGGGGGTGAGCTTGCCGTCGATCAGGAGCGCGGAACTGTCGGTCGGTCGAAGCGTCATTGCGCAGAACCCTTTCTGGCTGGACAGGTGTCTGGACTATAGTACGAACAAATGTTGATGGCAATGATGTTCTGGCGTAATGATTTTCGACGTCGGTTCTCGACAGGAGCCGAGAAATGTGTCTACTGTTGTCGCCGCGGCCCGGCCGAATTGGTATGGATCGGGCGCGGAGGATTTCGCTCGCCGTCTCGTCGGTATTCACCACGTCCGAGGTTGGGCGCATCGCGCCCCGTCGTTCGATCGCAGGGAGCAGGCCATGAAGAGAGTTGATTCCAAGGTTGTCCTCGTCACCGGTGCCGCGCGAGGTCAGGGTCGCAGTCACGCAATTCGGTTGGCCGAGGAGGGTGCCGACATCATCGCGTTCGATGTGTGTGCGGACATCGGCACCAACGAGTACCCCCTCGCCACCGAGTCGGACCTGGCCGACACCGCCAGGTTGGTCGAGAAGGCGGGCGGGCGTGCGGTGACCGCCCGGGTGGACGTGCGCGACCGCGCGGCACTGGAGGTGCGACTGGCCGACGCCGTCGCGCAGTTGGGCGGGCTGGACGTCGTGGTGGCGAATGCCGGCATCTGCCCGCTCGGCAAGCATTTACCGCCGCAGGCGTTCGTCGAGGCGTTCGACGTCGACTTCGTGGGGGTGGTCAACACCGTGCATGCGGCGATGCCCCACCTGCGGGCCGGTGCGTCGATCATCGCGATCGGGTCGGTCGCGGGCCTGGTGCCGCAGACCGGGTTCAACGGTCAGCAGGCGCTGCAGGGGCCCGGCGGTGACGGCTACGGGCTGGCCAAGAAGATGATCCAGGCGTACACGAGCTCCCTCGCGCTGACGCTCGGGCCCAGTTCGATCCGGGTCAACACGATCCACCCCACCAACTGCAACACCGACATGCTGCAGAGCCCACCGATGTACAAGACCTTCCGGCCGGACCTCGAGAACCCCACCGCCGAGGACGCCGCGGTCACCTTCCCGTTCATGCAGGCGATGCCGATCCCGTGGGTCGAACCGGAGGACATCTCGCACGCGGTGGTGTACCTCGCGTCCGACGAGTCCCGCTACGTCACCGGGCAGCAGTTGCGGGTGGACGCCGGTGCCGGCATGAAGATCGGATTGTAGCTGCAACTGGGTCGTTGACCAGCATGAACGGTTGTCGAGTCGCGCTAGCGGAGATGTCGAATGGGTCCCGCTGGACAGGAATCTGTAGTAATGTCCGGACACGTGTCTAGTATGAGTTTCGAGTCGACGCGGCGGCGTCTCACGCAGAAGCAGGCCGACACCGTCGACAGGTTGTGTGAGGCGGCGGTGGAGGTCCTGCGTGAGGAGGACTTCGCGGGACTGACCGTTCGTGCGGTCGCGTCGCGTGCGGGTGTCGGTCCGGCCACCGCGTATACCTACTTCTCGTCCAAGGAGCACCTCGTCGCCGAGGTGTTCTGGCGCAGGCTCTCGCAGTCGCCGCCGCCCGAGGCGGACGGACTCGACCGCACCGGTCGTGTCGTTGCGGTGCTCCGCGGCATCGCACTGCTGCTCGCCGACGAACCCGGACTGTCGGGTGCGGTCACCAACGCGCTTCTCGGCAGCGACCCGGACGTCGAGCACCTGCGACTGCGGATCGGAATCGAGATCCGCGGCCGACTCGCGGAGGCACTCGGTGAGCAGGCCGACCCCGAGGTCCTCGAAACCCTCGACCTCCTCTACGCCGGAGCGCTGCTGCGGGCCGGCATCGGATACGGCACCTATGAAGACCTGGCCGGAAGCCTGGAGCGTTCCGCCACAATGATTCTGGAGTGATTGCATGACCGAAGCACTGATCGATCCGGTGGTCTTCAATCCGTACGACTACGACTTCCACGAGGACCCGTATCCGACGTACACACGTCTGCGCAAAGAGTCTCCGCTGTACCACAATTCGGAGATCGGATTCTGGGCGCTGTCCCGACACTCCGACGTTCTGCGGGCATTCCGCGACCACACGCGACTGTCGAGCGCGAACGGGGTCTCGCTCGATCCGGCGGCGTACGGACCGCACGCCCACCTGGTGATGTCGTTCCTCGCCATGGACGATCCGCGGCACGCGCGGCTGCGGCAACTGGTCTCACGCGGCTTCACGCCGCGCCGCGTCGCCGAACTCGACGGACGGATCCTCGAACTCACGCGGCAGTACCTGGAGCCGGCGCTCGAGGTCGGCGAGTTCGACTGGGTCGGCGAGGTGGCGGGCAAGCTGCCGATGGACGTGATCTCCGAACTCATGGGAGTGCCGGACGCGGATCGCGTGGAACTGCGTCGGCTCGCCGACCTGGTGGTGCATCGCGAGGACGGTGTGCTCGACGTGCCGCAGGCGTCGGTCGAGGCGTCGATCAGTCTGATGACGTACTACAAGGACATGATCGAGCAGCGGCGTCGATCGCGCACCGAGGATCTCACCTCGGCACTGCTCGACGCCGAGATCGACGGCGACAAGCTGTCCGACCAGGAGATCCTCGGGTTCATGTTCCTGATGGTGGTCGCCGGCAACGAGACCACTACCAAGCTGCTCGGCAATGCCGCGTACTGGGGTGCGCGCAACCCGGATCAGGTGGCGCAGGTGCTGAACGACCCGGACCGGGTGCCGGATTGGGTCGAGGAGACGTTGCGCTTCGACACCTCGAGCCAGATCGTGGCCCGCACCACCGCGGTAGACCTCGAGTACTACGGGCAGACAGTTCCCGCCGGGGAGAAGATGCTGCTGCTGATCGGCTCCGCCAACCGGGACGAGTCCGTGTTCGAGGACGGTGACGAGTACCGGATCGGCCGGGACTCCACCAACAAACTCGTCAGCTTCGGTGGCGGCGTGCACTTCTGCCTGGGGGCACACCTCGCCCGCCTCGAGGCGAAGATCGCGCTCACCGAATTCGCCAAGCGGGTAACGCAATACGAGGTCGACGAGTCCGGAATCGAACGTGTCCATTCCACGAACGTGCGGGGTTTCGCGGCCCTGCCGATGAAGGTGCAGGTGCGCTGATGCCCCGTTTCGAACCCAACCCCACCCGCCGGCCGGCGCTGATCAGCGGCGCCTCGTCCGGGATCGGCGAGGCAACCGCGTACGCGCTCGCCGAGCTGGGCAATCCGGTCGCCCTCGGCGCACGCCGGGTCGCCGAGATCGAGGCGATCGCGGACAAGATCCGGAGCAATGGGGGAGAAGCCTTCGCGCACTTCCTCGACGTCACCGACGACGCGTCCGTGGACGCCTTCGTCACCGCTGCCGAGGACGCCCACGGCCCGGCGGAGATCGTGGTCTCCGGTGCCGGTGACCTCGAGTTCGGCGCCGCCGACCAGATGGACCCGGCACGCTTCGCGAAGCAGATCGACGTGCATCTCGTCGGCGCACAGCGCCTCGCGCACCGCGTTCTGCCAGGGATGCGGGAGCGGCGCCGCGGCGACTTCGTGCTGATCGGATCGGACTGCGCCGACCGGCAGCGTCCCATGATGGGCGCCTACGACGCTGCGAAGGCCGGCCTCGAGGCGATGGGCCGTCAGATGCGAATGGAACTCGAGGGCACCGGGATTCGCGCGTCGATCGTCCGGCCGGGGCCGACGTTCACGGGAATGGGCATGAACTCGACCCCGGAGATCCTCGCGCCCGTCGCCGAGATGTGGTCCAAGTGGGGCTTCGCCCGCCATGGTTACATGCTGCGCGCCTCCGACATGGCGAACGCGGTCCTGGCGGTCGTCAATGCGCCGCGCGGCGTCCACCTCGTCCTCATCGAGGTCCAGCCCGAGGCGCCGCTGGCGCCGCTTCCGAATTCCGAGGAGACGAAATGACCCTGCTCGATCCGCCGCGGGTATCCGGCGGCGACCACGAACACGGCCACCTCGAGGAACTGCGCACCGATCCGATCGCGCTGATGCGCCGGGTGCGCGACGAGTGCGGGGACGTCGGGGTGTTCCGGTTGGTCGACCGTGACGTCGTCATGCTGTCCGGCGCCGAGGCCAACGAGTTCTTCTTCCGCTCCACCGACGACGACCTCGACCAGCAGGCGGCGTATCCGTTCATGAAGCCGATCTTCGGCGAGGGCGTGGTGTTCGACGCCAGCCCCGAGCGGCGCTCCGAGATGCTCCACAACTCGGCCCTGCGCGGCGAACAGATGAAGGGCCACGCCACCAGGATTGGGATCGAGGTCGCGGACATGGTTGCCGGTTGGGGTGACGAGGGCGAGATCGACCTGCTCGACTTCTTCGCCGAGCTGACCATCTACACGTCCTCGGCGTGCCTGATCGGCAAGAAGTTCCGCGACGAGCTCGACGACCGGTTCGCCAAGCTCTACCACGAGCTCGAGCAGGGCACCGACGCGATCGCCTTCGTCGACCCGTACGCGCCCATCGAGAGCTTCCGCCGCCGTGACGCCGCCCGGGTCGCGCTGGTCGAACTGGTGCAGGAGATCATGAACGGGCGGATCGCCAACCCTCCTCAGGGCAAGGAGGATCGGGACATGCTCGACGTCCTGGTCTCGATCAGGGACGAGAGCGGCGAGCTGCGATTCAGCGCGGACGAGATCACCGGCATCTTCATCTCGATGATGTTCGCCGGCCACCACACCACCTCGGGAACCGCGGCGTGGTCACTGATCGAGTTGCTGCGCCACCCGGACACGATGGCGAGGGTCACCACCGAGCTCGACGAGCTGTACGCCGACGGTGCCGACATCAGCTTCCATGCGCTCCGGCAGATCCCGGTCCTGGAGGCGGTGATCAAGGAGACGCTGCGCCTGCACCCACCACTGATCATCCTGCTCCGCGTCGCCCGCGGCGACTTCGAGGTGGGCGGATACTCCATCCACGAGGGCAATCTCGTCGCCGCCACCCCGGCCATCTCGAACCGGATCGCGGAGGACTTCCCCGATCCGGACCGATTCGACCCCGGCCGGTACATCGACCCCAATCAGGAGGACATCGTCAACCGATGGACCTGGATCCCGTTCGGCGCCGGCCGCCATCGCTGCGTCGGGGCGGCCTTCGCGCAGATGCAGCTCAAGGCGATCTTCTCGATCCTGTTGCGTGACTACGAGTTCGAGATGGCGCAACCGTCCGACTCCTACCGCAACGACCACAGCAAGATGGTGGTGCAGCTGCAGCAGCCGTGCCGGGTGCGGTACCGCCGGCGGACCAGCCGTGCGGAGTCCGTCGGTGCGGCCGCGGCCGCGGCCGCGACGGCGTCGGGGTGCCCCGTCGCCCACACGAGCGAGGCGTGACCATGCGTGTCGAAGCCGACCTCGACCTGTGCCAGGGGCACGCCGTCTGCGAGATGGAGGCGCCCGACGTGTTCGCGGTCCCCAAGCGCGGCAAGGTGACCATCCTCGATCCCACCCCGCCCGAGGCGCTCCGCGCCGACGCCGAGAACGCCGTCCGCTACTGCCCGACGCAGGCGCTGCGGATCGCCGAAGACTGACGAGACACCGAACATCTCACGCGACAAGACTTTCGAAGGAGACGACAGCATGACCGGATTCGACCGTGCGGAGTTGGACGAGATGGTCCAGCGCTGGGTGGACGGCAACAAGAAGGCCGAGGCCGCCGGCGACTGGAAGCCGTTGGCGGACTTCTACACCGAGGACGCGACCTACGGGTGGAACTACGGCCCCAAGCAGGACTTCATGGCGGTGGGACGCGACGAGATCCGTGACGTCGCGCTCGGGCTCGAGATGCAGGGACTCGAGGGTTGGGAGTACCCCTACCAGGAGTTCGTCATCGACGAGCGCAGCGGCAACGTCATCGGGCTGTGGAAGCAGATCGCCGATACCAAGCGTCCCGACGGCACCAACTACTCGGTGTACGGCATCGGTGGCAGCTGGTTCCGCTACGGCGGCAACTTCCAGTGGTCGTGGCAGCGCGACTTCTTCGACTTCGGCAACGTCTCGGCACTGTTCATGGAGATGATCCAGAACAACGCGCTGTCGGCGGGGATGCAGGCGCGCATCCAGCGCTCGATCTCCGGTGAGAAGCTGCCGGGCTGGTACCCGGCCGGCCAGGCCCCGGTCCCGCTGTGGTGAGCACCGAGGCGCACCCGTCGCGGTCGTTCGCGGCGCTCTCGCGCGCCGACCTCGCCACGCTGGTTCCGGAACTGCTGCTGTGCGGGCAGCTCATCGACCGGTCCGGCATGGCCCACCTGATCGTCGAGTTCGGGCGGGAAGGGATGGCGCAGGTCGCGATCGAGGAGTGGCAGGCCGCGAGCCCGTGGTACACCCGCCGCATGCAGAAGGCGCTGCGGTACGAGGGCGACGACGTCGTGACGATCTTCAAGGGCCTGCAACTCGACATCGGCGCGCCGCCGCAGTTCATGGACTTCCGCTTTCGCGTCGACGACCTGCACCACGGGGAATTCTGGCTGGACCACTGCGGCGCGCTCATGGACGTCGAGCCGCTCGGCGACGAGTACGTGACCGCGATGTGCCACGACATCGAGGACCCCACCTTCGACGCCACCGCACTCGCCACCAACCCGCACGCCCAGGTGCGGCCGATCCACCGGCCGCCGCGCCGGCCCGCGGACCGCCATCCGCACTGCGCGTGGACGGTGATCATCGACGAGGGACACGTCCCCCCGACAATGCAGCCGCACACCGAACAGATCGGCCGAAGTTCGGCGTACGCAGTCGATCTCAGCCCGATCGACGTCGCCGGGGAGGGCCGTCACGACTATGCGGGCCCGCTGCTGTCGGACCTGAGGTTCCAGGACTTCTCGCAGTCCGCGTTGGTGCGGATCGCCGAGGAGGTGTGCCTGCAGCAGCACCTGTTGGCGCTCGGCTTCCTGATCGCGGTGCGCAAACGGGTGGACGAGGACAAGGCCGTCGAGATCACCCGCAAACAGCTCACCGGCATCGCCGGGGTGACCGCGCAGCGGATCCGGGACGCACTCGGCCTGCCCGACGATCTCGAGGGGCTGGCGACGGTGCTGACGCTGCACCCCCTGGTGAGCCCGAAACAGTATGTGGACAGCGACGTTCGATTCGACGGCAACCGGCTCGAACTGCGCCTCGGCCGAGGCGGCCTCGTGGACCACGACGGGGGGTGGCCGACGCTGATCGACGGCGAGCACCTCGAGCCGCTGCAGGCGTTGGTGCGAGGTGTGAACCCGCGCTTCACCGCCCGCGTCGTCGGTGAGGATCCCTCGGGCCTGGTCGTCGTGGTCGACACCGCCGACGGGCCCGCTCCCGAATGCCTCGAGGTGGCGATCACCAAGGTCAGCACCGGCGCAGCATTCGCTTTCGAAGACCGCGGAATTCCCTTGCCGCTCTACGTAGTCTGAGCGGCCGAACCCTCGACAAGGACATTTGCATGGCCTACACGTTCGCCGATCTCTTCGAGCACTCCGTGGACGCGATGCCCGACCGCCTCGCCATGATCGTCTCGGGTGAGGAGGTGACCTACCGTGAGCTCGACGAGCGGGCCAACCGCCTCGCGCACCACCTCGCACACGCCGGTTTCGGGGTGGGCGCCCACATCGGCATCCACATGCACAACGCTATCGAGACGATGGTCGCGATCATCGCCGCCTTCAAGATCCGCGCTGTCCCGCTCACCGTCAACTTCCGCTACACCTCCGACGAGTTGCGGTACCTCTACGACAACGCCGGCCTCGAGGCCCTGGTGTTCCATCGGGGCTTCGCGGACCGCGTCGCCGAGGTCCTGCCCGAGACGCCGCGGATCCGGCACCTGATCGCCGTTCCGGACGCGCTGGCGACCGGAGGCGAGATCGAGGTCCCGGGCGCGGTGACATACGAGCACGCCCTCGCCGGGGGCAGCCCGGAGCGGGGCTTCGCAGAGCGCAGCGCCGACGACCACTACATCTTCTACACCGGTGGCACCACCGGACGTCCGAAGGGCGTGGTCTGGCGGCACGAGGACATCTGGCGGGTGCTCGGCGGAGGACTGGACTTCTACACCGGCGAGCCCGTCACCGACGAGTTCCAGCAGTCCCGGGGCGGGGTGGCCGCGGGGGAGGCGATGCGCTGGATGATGCTGCCACCGTTGATCCACACGTCCGCGATGATGCCGACATTCACCGCGTTCTTCACCGGCAACACCGTGATCATGGAACCGAAGTTCGACGCCGCCCGAGTCTGGGAGGTGGTCGCCGACTACCGGCCACAGGTCATGGTCATCACCGGTGACGCGATGGGCCGGCCGCTCGTCGAGGCGTTCCGGGAGCAGGACCGCGACACCTCCAGCCTCGGCGTCGTCGCGTCCGGCGCCGCACTGTTCTCCGCCGCAGTCAAGGACGCCTTCTTCGAGGCGATGCCGAACCTGATGATCTCCGACTCGGTTGGATCCTCCGAAACCGGTTTCGGTGGAATCGGATTCGCAACCAAGGGCTTCGAGCAGCACGGCGGTCCCAAGGTCGGCGCCAACAAGTACTCCGTCGTCGTCGACGACGAGAATCGCATCCTGCCACCGGGATCCGGAGGCGAAGGCTGGCTGGCCAAGCTCGGCAACGTCCCGGTCTGCTACTACAACGACCCCGTCAAGTCCGCCGAGATCTTCCGAGTCGTCGACGGACAGCGTGCGGTGGTCACGGGTGACCGTGCGCGGATCGAGGACGACGGATCGATCACCCTGCTCGGACGCGGCAACATGGTCATCAACACCGGCGGCGAGAAGGTCTTCGCCGAGGAGGTCGAGGCCGTGGTCAAGGCGCACCCCGACATCTACGACGCGATCGTGATCGGTGTCCCCGACGAGCGCTGGGGCTTCCGAGTGGCCACCGTGATGCGGGTCCGGGACGGTGTCGATCCGGACTTCGAATCCATCGGCAAACACACCCGCAGCCAGCTCGCCGGCTACAAGATCCCACGGACGTTCTGGATCGCCGACGAGGTGATGCGGACACCGAGCGGCAAGCCCGACTTCGGGTGGGCCCAGGGGTATGCGGCGGCCAACGCGCACGCCTACCGGATCGACTAGGCCGCCTGCAACGATCGGAGGGGCAAGTTGAGCGAGAACGCTTTCGGTGATGGTGCGGTGATCATCACCGGATCGAGCCGGGGCATCGGTCGCGCCGTTGCCCACACGTTGTCCGCGGAGGGAGTGCCCGTCGTCGTCAACGGGCGCGATCGGGAGGTCGTCGACGCGACCGTCGGCGAGATCGTCAGCCGGGGCGGCGAGGCGGTGGGGGTGCCCGGATCCGCCGCGGACACCGGCGTCGCGCAGATGCTGTTGGACGCCGGGCTGGAATCGTTCGGGGACGTCGGTGCGCTCATCTGTTGTGCGGGAATCGCGGAGCCCGCCGGATCGTCGATCCTCGACGTCGCCGACGACGACTGGGAGGAACTGATCGACGCGCATCTGACGAGCACGTTCCGCGCGTGCCGCGTCGTCGCGCCGCACCTCGTCGATCGTGCCGCCGGAGCGATCGTCAACACGAGTTCCTACGCGTATCTCGGCTGTTACGGCGGAACCGGATACGCCGCGGCGAAAGGAGCCGTCAACAGCCTCACCCTCGCGATGGCCGCCGAACTCGCGGAGTTCGGGGTTCGCGCGAACGTCGTGGCTCCGGGTGCCCGCACCCGACTGTCATCGGGCGACGGGTATCTCGAGCAGATCGAGACCCTGCACCGGCGTGGACTGTTGAGCGACGCGATGTACCAAGGATCCCTCGATCCCGCGCCGGCCGAGTACGTCGCGCGGCTGTACGCGTACCTCGTCTCGGATTCGTCCCGGGGCGTTACCGGGCGGATCTTCGCCGGCTCGGGATGCTTCCTCGGCGAATTCGAGTACACGCACCCAAGCGTTCTCGCGTGGCGTGACCATGCCACGGAAGAGCCCTGGCGCATCGACGAGATCGCTCGATTCGTCACGGGCCCAGAGTGACGAACGCAGGGCCCGTCATCGACAGGGCCACCCGCCACCGGTGAATCATGTTCCAGCGGTTGGTGATCAGTGTGTGGGTGCGACAAGAGTGCTCGGCGCCGGTGGAACCTCCTTCGTGGAAAGAGACATCTCGGTTTGCATGACGAATCGCGGGTGAGGAAGAGGGTGTTACACGCGAATCCGATCGATCCGTGGCGCGTCGCATCCAGTGTGGGTGGGTGCGCGCCGTTCGAGTGTTCGTTCTGGAGAGAAAGACACAGGTCAGGCGGGCCTGAGCGGGGATCTCCGCTGGTCGCCCGAACGAGTTGTGAGGAAGCCGCAGAACGAGATCCGTGATCGATGCCGGTTCGAGATGCTATCTTGATCGCGCCTGTATGCATGTGGCCGGGGGGATTGCTATCCGTTTCAGCGGGGGCTGGCGGATTTTCGGGGGGCGTTTTTCGTCATTTCTGTCTTCATGCGCCTGGGCTGTCTGTCTTTACACCTGGACATGCCGATCGAGGAGGTCGAAGAACGATGTCTACCCGCAGGGCCAAGAACAATCGAACGCGGAAGATGAAGAGTCGCATTATCGTTGCCGCCACCGCAGTGGGCGCCTTGACGATTGCCACTCCGGCCGTCGGCAACGCGGCGCCGGTGCCGGGCGGCGGAATCGGCAGCAGTGCCAACGGCGGCGCCGGCGGCGGACTCTCGGGTCTCGGAAGCAGCATCGGAGGCAACGGAGACGCCGGCCTCGGAAGCACCGCAGGACCCGGCGGTGCCAATGGCGGGGTCAACGCTGGTAGCGGGGGCAACCTCGACCTGGCGAATCTCGCGCAGGTCGCCCTCGGCAGCCTCGGGAACCTCGGGGCCGGAAGCCTCGCCGGCGGTGGGCTGGACACCGGCAGCGCCGGCGGTGGCGGGCTGGATACCGGAAGCCTCGAGGAGGCGGCAGGCCTCGCCCTCGGCAGCCTCGGGAACGCCGGTGGTGGCAGCACCGGAGACACGGGCTCCGGCACCGACACCGGCAGCGCCGGCAGCCTGCAGCTGGGGCTGGACGTCCTCGGCGAGCTCGCAGCGGGCAGCACCGGCCAGGCCGGTACCGGCAGCGCCGGACAGCTCGGAAGCGGTAGCGGCGAAAGTGGTAGTGCAGACCTGGGTCTCGGAAGCCTCGGCGACCTCGGCTCGGGTAGCGACAGCGGCAGCATCGGTGACACCGGGAGCGCCGCGGGTGGCAGCCTGGACGCACTCGTCCAGCTCGCGCTGGGTAGCGCTGGCGGCGCGGGTCTCGATCTGGGCAGTCTGTCGGAGCTGGCCCTCGGGAGCCTCGGGCTGGCTGGAGGAAGCGCCGATTCGGGCAGCGGCGCCGGCAGCGTCGAGAGCGGAAGTGCGAACCTGGATCTCGGCAGCCTCGCCGACCTCGGGGCCGGCAGCCTGGCCGATCTCGGAGCGGGTAGCTCGGGCGGCACGGGCAGTGTGGATCCCGGCAGTGTGGAGTCGGGTAGTGCCGGCGGTGCAGGGCTGGATCTGGGCAGCTTGGGCGAGTTGGCTCTGGGTAGCTTGGCGCTTCCGTTCGGCAGCCTCGCGCTGCCGGCGTTGGGCAGTGCCGGCGCGTTGGGCAGTGCCGGCGATTCGGGTAGCGCGGGTGGCGTCGACACGGGCAGTTTGGGCGACATCGTGAACGCAGGCAGCGCGGCAGTGGATCTCGGCAGCCTCGGGGATCTCGGTGCCGGCAGCAGCGGCAGTGGAGACCTGGGCGCAGGTAGTTCTGGTAGCGGCAATCTGGATCTGGGCAGCCTGGCCGATCTGGCTCTCGGCAGCCTGGGCCTCGGCAGCTCCGGTGGGGTGGACACAGGCAGCCTCGGTGACCTCGTGACGGGTAGCGCTGGTGACACGGGCAGCCTCGGTGAGCTGCCGACCGGCAGCGCGGGTGACACGGGGAGCGCGGGCGATCTCGGCAGCCTGGGTCAGCTGGCTCTGGGGAGCTTGGCGCTTCCGTTCGGCAGTCTCGCGCTTCCGGTTCTGGGCAGCGCCGCGGCGCTGGGGAGCACCGGTGACACGGGCAGTGGGGGTGGCGTCGACACCGGTAGCGCAGGAGTCGATCTGGGCAGCCTCGGGGATCTCGGTGCCGGTAGCAGCGGCAGTGGCGACCTGGGCGTCGGTAGCTCCGGTAGCGGCAATCTGGACCTGGGCAGCCTGACCGATCTGGCTCTGGGCAGCCTGGGTCTGGGCAGCTCGGGAAGCTCGGACACGGGCAGCCTCGGTGAGCTGCCGACCGGCAGTGCCGGGGACACCGGGAGCCTCGGTGACCTCGGGACGGGTAGCGCGGACACGGGCAGCCTCGGTGAGCTGCCGACCGGCAGCGCGGGTGACACGGGGAGCGCGGGCGATCTCGGCAGCCTGGGTCAGCTGGCTCTGGGGAGCTTGGCGCTTCCGTTCGGCAGTCTCGCGCTTCCGGTTCTGGGCAGCGCCGCGGCGCTGGGGAGCACCGGTGACACGGGCAGTGGGGGTGGCGTCGACACCGGTAGCGCAGGAGTCGATCTGGGCAGCCTCGGGGATCTCGGTGCCGGTAGCAGCGGCAGTGGAGACCTGGGCGCAGGTAGTTCTGGTAGCGGCAATCTGGATCTGGGCAGCCTGACCGATCTGGCTCTGGGCAGCCTGGGTCTGGGCAGCTCGGGAAGCTCGGACACGGGCAGCCTCGGTGAGCTGCCGACCGGCAGTGCCGGGGACACCGGGAGCCTCGGTGACCTCGGGACGGGTAGCGCGGACACGGGCAGCCTCGGTGAGCTGCCGACCGGCAGCGCGGGTGACACGGGGAGCGCGGGCGATCTCGGCAGCCTGGGTCAGCTGGCTCTGGGGAGCTTGGCGCTTCCGTTCGGCAGTCTCGCGCTTCCGGTTCTGGGCAGCGCCGCGGCGCTGGGCAGCACCGGCGATACCGGCAGCACCGGGGGAACCGACACCGGCAGTGCCGGTGGCACCGGTGCCGGTAGCTCCGGCAGCGCGACTGCTCCCGGTAGCTCGGGCGACAGCGGCAGCGCGGGCGGTGGCGAGACCGGGGTCGATCTCGGCAGCGCGGTGCTCGGCAGTGCAGCGCTCGGCAGTGCGATCGCCGGCGGCGCTGCGTTGGGCAGCCAGGCCGGTGGCGGAGTGAACGGCGCCTCGAACATCGCTCGTCCGATCGTCGTGAATGCCGTCGCCGCGCACGACATCAGTGCTCCGATCCGCACCGCCGAGATTGCCGCCCGTACCGGCGGCCAGATCGCCGCGGTGCCGGTCGGCGGCGTCGAGGCCGGCGGTACGGGACTTGCCGACGACTCCTCGAACCGTGGCGTGCTGCTGGGCACGGCATTGCTGTTGGCGGCCGCTGCAGGTGGTGGGTCCGTTGTCACCATGCGGAATCGCCGCAAGTCCTAAAATCCGAACATGCCGATGAGCATCACATCGACAGGCCGTTGCCGGCGTTCGTCCGGCAGCGGCCTGTCGGCGGCCCTGGCCGCCTGTGCGGTATTCGTTCTGGCGTTGAGTGGATGCACCGCACACGAAGCGGACGGGCCGCCGGGGCCGAACGTCGTACAGGAGGCGTCCGGTCCGGCCGTCGACTCGGGCTCCGATCCCGCGTCGATCACGGCGCCGCGCCCGGTGCGGCTGGCGATCCCCGCCATCGAAGTCGACTCCGACCTGATGAACCTCGGACTCGACTCGAACGGCGCGCTGGAGGTGCCCCCGGGTGGCTTCCCCGCCGGATGGTATTCCGGCTCACCGGTTCCCGGTGAGCTCGGACCGGCGGTGATCGCCGGCCACGTCGACTGGGGCGGCGAGCCCGGTGTGTTCTTCCGGCTCCACGAACTGGCGCCGGGCGACGAGATCGTCGCCGACCGGACCGACGGCCTCACCGAGGTGTTCCGCGTGGCGAGCGTGGAGCGGTACGCGAAAGCGGCCTTCCCGACCGCCCGGGTGTACGGGAACATCGACCATCCCGGACTGCGGCTCATCACCTGCGGAGGCGAGTTCGATACTTCCGTGCACAGTTACCGCGACAACACCGTCGTGTTCGCCGATCTCGTCGAGACGCGGGGCCGGCCGGGCGAGGGCACGAACTGACGCCCGGCCGGCGCGCGACTTGTCAGGCGGACTTCTTTCTGCCCCAACGGAAGTACGACAGCGGGCCGATGGTGTTCACCGCGATGATCGCGGCCCACTTGCCCTTGCTGCCGTTGACGTCCTCGCGCCGACGTCTCGCGAGGTCCACCCACGCGCTGACGGCCAGGCTCACCTGAACCGAGGCCAGCGCGATGATCGATGCGCGCTTGGCCGGGCTGAGGTCCGCCCACTTCGACTTTGCCATGGTGCCTTTCCTCTCGCGTACACGTCGCTCGGATGTTTCAATCCATTACTACTCGAAGACGACACGATTGCGCCGCCGGAGTCGTACGACGCGCGTAGCGAACGGTCGGTCTGTAGCCTGCTTTGTGCGAGAAACCGGCCCCGAGGGGGCCGGAAACGAAACAGGGAGATGCAATGGCTGACCTGGTGTTGTTCGGTGATGTGTTGACCATGGACGAGGCCAACCCTCGCGCGTCCGCCGTGGCCGTCGAAGGCGGCCGCATCGTCGCCGTGGGTTCGGATGCGGACGTCGCGTCGCTCATCGGCCCCGAGACGGTCGTCCACGACGTCGGCGAGGCGTGCATCATGCCGGGATTCATCGAGGCACACGGTCACCCGATGAACGAGGCCGTTCTGCTGGGCGATCCCGTGGTCGACATCCGCCCTGTGACGATCCCCGACGCCGACGGTGTGCTCGCCGCCATCGACAGGGCGGTCACCGAGACCGGTCCCGAGGGCGCCGTGCTCAACGGGTGGGATCCGCTGCTGCAGAAGGGTCTCGACGATCCGAACATCCAGTGGCTGGACAAGTTGTCGCCCGACAAGCCGCTGATCATCCTGCACAACTCGGGTCACGCGGCCTACTTCAACTCGCATGCCGCGGCGGCGGTCGGCGTCACCCGCGACACCCCCGACCCGGAGGGCGCGCGTTTCGGGCGTGACGACGCCGGTGACCTCGACGGCGTCGCATACGAGTCGGCCGCGGTCCTCGCGATCGCGGGCCCGGTGCTCGCGTCGGCGGCCCGGCGTTTCGACGACCTCATCGCGGCCGAGTGCGCCCGCATGAACGCCGCCGGCGTCACCACGGTGAGCGAAATGGCCTTCGACCCGAAGATGCGTGCACCGCTCGCCGCGGCGGCGGACGCCGGCAAGCTCACCACGCGACTGCGCCTGTACGAGATGTCGGGCCCGAAGCGCGCGTCCGACGTCGAACCGGGAGCCGGGGACGACCTGGTCCGGCAGGTGGGCATCAAGATCTGGTCGGACGGTTCGCCGTGGATCGGGAACATCGCGCTCAGCTTCCCCTACCTCGACACGCCGGCAACCCGTGCGCTCGGTATGGCCTGCAGCCACGGACACGCGAATTACACCGGCGAGCAGATCCTCGAGATCAGCACCCCGTACTACGAACGGGGTTGGCAGATCGCGTGCCACGCCCACGGCGACGAGGCGATCACCATGGTGCTCGACGCGTGGGAGAAGATGCTGGCCGCCAACCCGCGCCCGGACCATCGGCTGCGGCTCGAGCACGTCGGTGCGATGCGGCCCGACCAGTTCCGGCGCGCCGCCGACCTCGGCGTCACCTGCAGCCTGTTCGTCGACCACCTCTACTACTGGGGCGACGTCCTCGTCGGGGACCTGTTCGGTACCGACCACGGCGGGCACTGGGCGGCAGCGGGTTCGGCACTCGCTGCGGGCCACCGCATCTCGTTCCACAACGACGGTCCGGTCACACCCACCAATCCGCTGCGCAACATCGCCGATGCGGTCAACCGCCGCTCCCGCAGCGGGAAGGTGCTCGCGCCGGACGAGCGCATCCCCGTCGAAGCGGCACTGCGTGCCCAGACGGTCGACGCCGCGTGGCATCTGTTCAGCGACGACGCCGTCGGAAAGCTCGCGACTGGACTGCATGCGGATCTGGTTGTGCTGTCGGCGAATCCGCTCACCGTCGCACCCGAGGAGCTCGCGGACATCGAGGTGAAGGCCACGGTGTTCGCGGGGGAGACTGTGTACGGCACCCTGGGCTGATACACGCGAGCGCCGCCCGGGACGTCGTGTCCGGGCGGCGCCGTGCAGTCGGGCAGATCTGCTGCCCAACTGGATTCGTCAGCTCGTCAGCTCGTCAGGTGCTTCGGGGCATCCGCAGCCTTCGCCCTGCGCAGTTGCGTGAGCCCCAGCAGTGCCGCGGCGACCACGAACCATCCGCCGATCACGAGCAGTCCGTGCCCGACCCCGGTGCCGCCGAAGTAGATGATCGACCGCACCGCGTCGACCGCGCCGGCGCCGATCCAGAAGTGGCTCAACGTCGACCAGAATCCCGGCAGGAAGTCGGCGGGGAAGGCGCCACCGGCGCTGGGGAAGTTCACGAAGATCATCAGCACCATCACGACCATGATCGCGGCCTTGCCGAACACCCGGTTGGCCAGGATGCTGACGAGTCCGACGACGATCGTGTATGCGATGACCACCGCCAGCATCGCCAGGTTCGTCGCGAACGAGGCGCCGTAGAAGCCGACGAAGAGCGCGGAGACGAGGTACGCCGCGAGGACGCCGACGACCGACATCACACCCAGCACGCCCATCTGCTGGCGCAGCCGCATCCGCGGTGCCACCTGGGACAGCACGGTGATCGTGAGGTAGCCGACGATCGTGCAGACCATCACGAGGTAGAACAGGCCGGTGCCGGTCGGGTCGTCCGCGGCCAGGGGTGCATGGTCGACGACGTTCAACTCCACGCCCTGGGCTGCGGCGAGAGGCTGGGCCAGCCCCTCCACCGCCTGCACGCGCATCGTGCCCTCGGCGGACGCGATGTGCAGGTTCATCGACGATCCCAGTTCGATGACGCCGGCGATCTCACGGTTCTGCAGGCGGTCGAGCGCTCCCGCCGCGTCAGTGGCGGTCTCGAGGTCGAACTTGTCGCCCACCGTCGGCGCGAGCCGGTCGACGAGCGTCGTGGTCGCAGCCTCCGGCCCGACCACGACGACCTCGACGCCGCGGGGCGTCGGGCTGTGGAAGGCGCTGACGTAGCAGAGCGCGAACATCACCGCGAAGAAGAGCGGAAACACCATCGACTCGACGATCGTGCGCCACGGCGGGCGTCCCGGATCGGCCGACTGCGGGGACGTCCCGTGGTCGAGACGGAGTGCGGGGGCGACCGCCTCCGTGTCGGCCTCGATGGCTTGGGTCCATTCCTGCTGTCGCTGCTCGTGCGTGTTCGGCAAATCGCACCGCCTTCCTGCTAGACGCTATGTCAACACTGTTGACGGTTGGCTAGTCAACGCTGTTGACAATCGTTTGTCAACACTGTTGACGTAGGCTCTGCGGCAAGGTTGGTGCCACCACACCGAACGAAGGACGATCGATGGCCGTCGAGACACCCGAGCCCCCCGCGCGCGCCGGCAGCGCGCACAACCGTGAAGCGGTGCAGGCCGCTGCCGCCGAGATGTTCGCCGAGCAGGGATTTGCCGCGACCGGGGTGCGCGACATCGCCCGGCGCGCCGGGGTCGACCCCGCGTTGGTCATCCGCTACTTCGGGTCCAAGGAGAAACTGTTCCTCCGGACCATGACCATGTCCGACGACTTCGTCGGGGTCGTCGAAGGTCCGCTCGATGGATTGGGAAGGGCGCTGGTCGATTTCGTCGTTCGGCGGACCCGGCGTCTGCAGGCGCACACGCCGACGGCCGTCTACGCGGCGCTCGTGCGCGCATCCGACCGCCCCGTCGTGCGTGAGCATCTCCAGGAGGCGATCGACCAGATGATCGTCGCGCCCCTGGCGCCGCGGCTGCGCGGGGACGACGCGGAATTGCGCGCACACCTGCTCGCGGCGCAGCTCTCCGGGCTGATGGCCGCGCTGTATGTGATGGAGAGCCCGTGGCTCCGGGCTGCCTCGATCGACGACATCGTCGAGCGCTACGGCGCCGCGCTGCAGGTGCTCGTCGACGGCTGAGCGGACGAACATCCCGTTGGGCGGGATGGCCGGCGCGCTCGCACCCCTTCGGCGCAAGGATGATCTGGGTCACATCGGAATGCGATGGCGATACGGGTCACATCGATCGAAAAGGGGCGAACGTGGGCGTTGCGGGCTTCGACGAGGAATTCGACGTGGTGGTGGTGGGCTCCGGAGCTGCCGGTTCGGCGGCCGCGCTCGCGGCGCGTCAGGCCGGCGCCTCGGTGCTGGTCGTCGAGAAGTGTGACGAGGCCACCGCGGGTGGTAACACGCGTGTGTCCGGCAGCGGTTGGTGGGTCAACCGCGATCCGGAGCGGGCGCGCACGTTCCTACGCTCGCTGAACGGCCCGTTCCCGGTCGCCGACGATGTCGTCGAGGCGTGGGCCACCGAGACCGCCGAGATCTCCTCGTGGCTCAAGGAACTCGGTGCGGACGTCGCGATGAGCGGCGAATACCACACGGAGCCCGAGTATCTGGAGCTCGAGGGAAGTGACTGCTACGCCGGCATGGACACGGTCGAGGGCCGGATGGGCAACGGTCTGCTCCACGGCTTCCTGCTCCGCGCGCTCGCCGAGCGCGGCATCGGGACGAGGTTCGGCACACCGGCCGTCGAACTGATCGTCGACGAGGGAACCGTCGTGGGCGTCGAGGTCGAGGGTCCCGGTGGCCGCCGCCGGATCGGTGCACGGGGCGGCGTCGTGCTCGCCACCGGTGGGTTCGCGGCCGATCCGCAGATGGTGCGCGACTACCTGCGCGTCGAGGACTACGTGTTGTGGGGTTCGCCCGCATCGACCGGCGACGGTCACCGCATGGCGCAGGCGGTGGGAGCCGACCTGTGGCACATGGACAACATGATGACCATCACCGGAGTTCGCGGGGACGACGAGTTCGGGCACTACCTGGCCTTGTGGAACGCGAACAACTACCTGTGGGTGTCGGGTGACGGGCGTCGATTCGTCGACGAGGCCGCCGAACCCAAGCACGGACACATCAACCGAGGGGGCGACTACGAGTTGTTCCCGTTGCGCCCGTTCCATCTGATCTTCGACGAGCAGATGCGGACGGCGGGACCGTTGAGCCCGACGCCGGATGTGCTGCCGGTGGGGTGGAACCTGCTGATGAACGGGACCCGGTGGAGCCTCGACAACAGCGAGGAGATCGCGAAGGGCTGGATCGCGCGTGCCGACTCGATCGCTGAACTCGCCGGGATCATCGGAGTCGATGCGCAGACGCTCGAGCGGACCGTCGAGCAGTACAACGCCGCCTGCGCGGCCGGCCGCGACGACCACTTCGGGCGGGCCGCCGAGACACTCGGTGCGGTGAGCCAGGCGCCCTTTTACGTCCTCCAGGTCGCGCCGCTGCTGGGTTGGAGCAACGGTGGCCCGCGTCGTGACGGCCGCGCCCGCGTCCTCGACACGCGCGGCGACGTGATCGACGGCCTGTATGCCGCCGGCGAGATCAGCTCGACCTACAGCTGGTGCAAGGACGGTGGATTCCACATCGGCGACGCGCTCGCGTTCGGTCGCGTGGCCGGTCGCGACGCGGCTGCCTGCGCCTGACGGGGTGCCGGTGGTTCCGCCGCTCCGGCGGAACCACCGGATTCGGGGGAGGGCGCGATACCCGATAACATCCAGGTCGGCTGGCCGATCCGGTATCGAACGGCCGACGACCGACGGTGCGATGGGAGCGGGTGTGCAGGTGCAGGAGCCACGGCGTGGGGACGTCGCCGGTCAGGTGAATCTGATCGCCCAGCTTCCGCCGTACACCGAATTGCTGTGGCCCACCCTGCAGGCCCTGATCGCGCTAGGCGGCTCGGGGTCCAACAACGAACTGGACGGCGCGGTCGTCGAACGGGAGGGGTGGTCGCCCGAGGTGCAGGGCATCCTGCACGGTGACGGACCGGGTACCGAGGTCGAGTACCGATTGGCTTGGGCGCGTACGTATCTCAAGGGGATGGGCCTCCTTGCGAACAGCCGTCGGGCGGTGTGGAGCGTGACCAAGCGCGGCCGTGAGGTGACCGAGGGCGACATCCGTCCGCTGCTCGCGACGTTCACCGCCGACAAGCGGCGTCAGCGGTTGAACCGCAAGGCCAACAGCCCTGGCGCGCAGATTCTTCCGCTCTCCGAGAGTAGTACGGGTTCCGAAGCCGACACGTCGTACGGCGAATCGGTGGACGCGGCCGAGTGGAAGCCCGCACTCCTCGAGAAGATCCTGCGGATGTCGTCCACTGCGTTCGAGCGTCTCGTCCAGCGGTTGCTGCGCGAAGCCGGATTCTCGACCGCCACCATCACCGGCCGGGGGTCCGACGGCGGGATCGACGGCATCGGCATGTGTCAGATCTCCCTGCTCAGCTTCCCGGTCGCCTTCCAGTGCAAGCGGGTCAGCGGGAGTGTGGGCGCGGGTGCCGTGCGGGACCTGCGCGGCGCGATGGCCGGCCGCGGGGACAAGGGCCTGCTGATCACGACCGGCACCTTCACCAGCGAGGCGCGGGCCGAATCACGGCGCGACGGCGCCCCGCCCGTCGATCTGATCGACGGCGACCGGCTGTGCGAACTCCTCAAGGAACACGCGCTCGGAGTGCGCACGACGACCCGCGTCGTCGAGGACGTCACGGTGCAGACCGACTTCTTCGCAGGCCTCGAGTCCGACTGAACCGGAAGTCACTCATGTGACTGACGGAACCAGAGTGGCTGTGGTGAAATAAGCCTCGAATCCAAACGGTCCGAGACGAATCGGTCGGGGCGCTCAGTCACAGCGATGCCGGTACTTCTCCGGCGATGCGAGGTTTGCCAGTGCAGGTTTCCAGACGAGAACTGTTCAAGATCGCCGCGGCCGGCACCGCTGCTGCCGGAATCGCCGCGGTTGCGGGTCCGTCGATCGCGGACGCCGGACCGGCGACGCTGGTCGACTACTCGGGTGGCGTCCCGTCGCCGCTCAGCATCCGTCTCGCCGGGCACGTCGGCGCCATCCGGTACGTCTCCGACCGGCGTCCCGGTGCCGAGTGGATGCTCGGCAAGCCGATGCAGTTCGGCGAGGCCGCCGCCATGGCGGCCTTCGGCATGCAGATCGTGTCGTGTTACCAGTTCGGCAAGGGCACGACGTCGGATTGGCGCGGCGGCTACGACGCGGGTGTGCGGCACGCGCAGCGGGGACGCGACCTGCACCGCGCGGCGGGTGGTCCCGACGACGCGCCTATCTACGCGTCGATCGACGACAACCCGTCGGCCGGGGAGTTCGACAACCTCATCGCCCCCTACCTGCGGGGTTGGGCGAGTGTCATCGGGCGCTCGAACGTCGGCGTCTATGCCAACTCGCCCACCATCGACCGCTGTCTGCGCGCGGGAGTGGGCTCCTGGTTCTGGCAGCACAACTGGGGCACGCCGGCCGGTTACGTGCACCCGGCCGCGCACCTGCACCAGTTCGAGATCGACAAGCGTCAGATCGACGGTATCGGCGTCGACGTCAATTCGATTCTCAAGCCCGACTACGGGCAGTGGTCGCTCCGCAAGCCGTTCTTCATGTCGTAGGCCGCGGCAAGCATCCATCCATCGATTGAATTTCCGGTCGACACGGGGGTGCGCCTGATACGTAAAGCTAAGGTAAGGGCATGTCTGTCGTCTACAACATCCTCGTCGCCGTGCACCTGCTGGGCATGGCCGCGATCGTCGGTGGTTACCTCTCGGTCCTGAAGGCTCCCCGGGTCAGCGAGGTGATGGTCTGGGGCGCGCGGATCCAGCTGCTGTCCGGTCTGGTGATCGTCGGCCTGGGTGAGGCTGTCGACTCGCTCGGCAAGGACTACGACCATGCCAAGATCGGTGTGAAGCTCCTGATCACCCTGGTCATCGTGGCTGTCGCCGAGATCGGCCGGGCGCGGCAGAAGCGGGGCGAGGGCAATCCGAACTTCGCGCACATCGTCGGTGCCCTGGCAATCGTCAACGCGCTCATCGCGGTGCTGTGGACCAGCTACTGACATCCGCCTCGTAAACGCGACGGGCGCCCTCCATACGGAGGGCGCCCGTCGTCGTTCGATCCCGGTATCAGCCCGGAACGTTCGCCATCTTCTCGAGCCAGACCTTGGCATCGTCGGGCAGGTTCCCCGACTTCTCGGCGTGCCGGCACCACTTCTTCGCCATCGAGAGGAAGTTCATCGGGTTGTAGGCGTCCTCCTCGTGCGACCACAGGTTGTCGCCCGCGTAATGGAGGATCGTTATGTTCGCCGCCCCGTGCTCGGTGCCGTCGCCCGGGTCCTCCATCGGATTCTGCACTTCGCAGATCACCCAGCCGCGATCCTCGTCGATCACGTACCAGGAGACGGGGAACTCGGGCATGCGGTTGCCGGGGAACGCAGTCATCGTGCGGGTCACCCAGCGGCGGATCTCTTCACGCCCGGCGAAGCTGCCGAACGCGTGCTCGAGGTAGGTCGCGTCCTCGGTGAACTGCTCGGCGAAGACGTTCCAGTCGCCGGTCTGCGTCGCCTGGACGACCGTCTTCTGATAGTTCTCGAAGGCGGCTTCGAGTTCGTCGCGGGTCCACGCCATCGCTGCGCTCCTCCTGCTCGGTTGCGGTCGCCCGCGGCACGGACGAGCTCCCTTGCAACCTAACCCACGACTGGAACGTGTTTCAGTTGTTTTGTTCCGATCGGGCGAACCGTCAGGTTCCGTGGAGTTCCGTCCACTTGCCGAACGGTGGCGGGCCCTCGCCGAGCACCTTGAACGTGTGTGCCAGGGTCCCGGTCTCTGCGTCGTCGTGCTTGACGTGCATCCATTGGTAGCCGGCGAGCACATGCTCCTCAGCCGTCGACTGGTTGACGACGACGTGGTCGCCGTTCGGTCGCTGTTCGAGCGACCAGCCGCAGTCGGGCCCCGCCAGTACCCACCACTTCTCTTTGCTCATGGTCGTGACTCCCGTCCTGGGATGACTACACGATGCGAGTCCAACGCTACCGTGCAGCCGCGGCGAAACAAGTTGGGCGGACCGGGTGAAACAAGTTGGACGGGCGACTCGATATGCCGGATACGGGTCCGAGCGGCGGACCGGTCGGATACCGTCAACGGTCCGAAAACAGCTATGACTCGGAGGGTCTCGTGGATTTCCTGATCAACCTCTTCTACGCGCTTGCGGCGAACCTGTGGGTGGGCTCCTCGGGCTCATCGTCCGGCGGCGGCCAGCAGCCGAACGTCTAGTCTCCAAATCGACGAAGGCCCGCACCGGATCGTCGGTGCGGGCCTTCGTCGTCGACAGGTGTCTGGGCGGTTCAGGCGTGATGCTTGCCGGTGGCCGCGGGCGTCTTCGGCTTGGGGATCAGGAATGCGAACACCAGAGCCACCACCGCGGCGACGATCGCGATGACGAACGTGGCGCGGAAGGCGTCGAACGACGGAATCGTGGTGGTGCCGAGCGAGATCGTCATGCTGGCCAGGACCACGCTGATCACCGCGGCGGCGCTGGACGTTCCGATCGAGCGCATGAGCGAGTTCAATCCGTTGGCGGCCGCGGTCTCGGACACCGGAACCGCGCCGATGATCAGGGCGGGCATCGACGCGTAGCTCAATCCCACTCCGGCGCCGATGATCATGCAGCCGACCACGATCATCCACACGGACGAGGACAGGCAGTACACGAACAGGTAGCCGAGGCCGACGACGACCGAGCCGACCATCAGCGTGAACCGTGGCCCGCGCCAGGCAGAGATCTTGGCGGAGACCGGCGACAGAGCCATCATCACAAGGCCGCCCGGTGCCAACGCGATTCCGGCGGTGACCATCGACAACCCGAGGCCGTAGCCCGTCGACTCCGGCGCCATGAGCAGCTGGGGGAGGGTCAGCGAGTTCCCGTACATGGCGAACCCGATGGCGATCGACGCCAGGTTCGTGAACAGCACGTGCGGTCGCGCCGACACCCGCAGGTCCACCAGCGGGCGTGCGGTGCGCAGCTGGATGAATCCCCACACGACGAACACCGCGACGGACGCCGCGAGCAGGCCCAGCGTGAGGGGATCGCTCCAGCCCCACGTGCCACCCTTCGTGATCGGGAGCAGGAACAGGATCAGCGCGGCGCTGAGCCCGACCGCCCCGACGAAGTCGAACCGTCCGGGCGTGCGAACGGGCGACTCGGGGATGACGACCATCGCGAGCGCCATGCAGACCAGGCCCAGCCCTGCGGAGACCCAGAACAGGACGTGCCAGTCCGCGACCTGTGCGACCGCCGCGGCGATCGGCAGGCCGATCGCGCCGCCGACGCCGAGGGTCGCGCTGACGATGGCCATCGCGCCGGCCACCTTTCGCGGCGGCAGCTCGTCGCGCAGGATGCTGATGCCGAGCGGGATGACGCCCACCGACGCTCCCTGCAGCGCTCGGCCGACGATGAGCGGGATCAGGGAGTTCGCGAATGCGCACACCACCGATCCCAGGACGACGAGCAGCAGGCTCGCGACCAGGATGCGCTTCTTTCCGTACATGTCGCCGAGTCGGCCGCTGATCGGCGTGACGACGGCCGCGGCGAGAAGCGTTGCGGTGACGGCCCACGAGGCGTCGGCGGGCGACGCCGAGAGCAGGTGCGGCAGCTGCGGAATGATCGGAACCACAAGGGTCTGCATCAGGGCGACGACAATGCCGCAGAATCCCAGGATCGCGACGATTACTCCGCCTGATCGGGTGTTCGCGGGAGCCGTCGGCGCAGACGCGACGGATGAGGTCAAGGGGTACTCCTCGAGAAAATCTGGAAAAACCGAAATCGGCAAGGGTGTGTACGGTACACACCGTGTGCATGGCGCACCAAGACTGTGTTTCATTGGGCGAGAAGGCGGCGGGTGTGTTCGAGGCGGACGGGACGCAAGCGGAGATCGAGTACGAACTGACTCTGCTGTCCCGATACCACGCCCTGGCTCGTCAGCGCGGCGGCCAGAAGCTCGATCGGTCGGCCTATCTGATCCTGGCTCGGCTGGAATTGGAGCCGCCGATGAGCCTGCGGGAGCTGTCCGAGGCGTTCCGGCTCGACATCTCGACCATCAATCGGCAGGTCGGGGCCCTCGAACGGCACGGCTACGTCGAGCGTGTGGCCGATCCGGCCGGTGGTGCCGCACGCAAGATCGAGCCGACCCGGGCCGGGCTCGATCAGCTACACGACGACCGCGACCTCAACTGTCGGGGCATCGGGGCGGTGCTCGACGGCTGGTCGGAGACGGACATCGCGGAACTGCGCAACGTCCTCACCCGGTTCAATCGGGACGTCGAGCGACTCGAGGGGCAGCCCTGGCCGCGACCGCACGGCCGCTAGGACTGCACGTGGAGGGTCGGCGACTCGGTGAGATCGGGTTCGTCCGGCACGACCACCAGTGACGGTCGCTCCTCCGGGGCGTGGCCGACCGCACGCCACGACAGCAGCGACCACCGCGAGAGCCCGGACAGCGCCGAACCGACGCTGGCGAACGACAGCGACGAGAACACCGATCCGGCCGAGCCGATGGACCCGATCGACAGGAACGACCCGACGCTGCCGATCGACAGGATCGAGCCGACGCTTCCGATCGAGAGGATCGACCCGTCCGAGCGGATCGAGAGGATGGACCGCCGCGAGTTCCGGGAACGGATGGACTGCCTGTTGTCGGCCATTCCTCGGTCTACCACGAACCGCGGGGGTGTAGACGCCGAAGACGCGACAGGGTCCCGCCGGCTCGCCGCGAAACACGAACGCCCCGTCACGACGAGGGTCGAGGCGGGGCGTTCGGAGTTCGGGCGACTTACGCGACCGTGAACATTCCGACGGTCGGCAGGAAACTGCACGTGATCGGTGCGGCACCGTCGGGCTCGGTGGTCAGCGAGCCCGAGATGACCGCGAGGACGCGTCCGGGGCCGGTGTCGGCGATCGCCGAGAGCGTCGCCGGGCCGTCCGGGTTGATGTGCGCCTCGGTCGTCAGGTTCTGCGTCTCGCGGCGGCCGTTGTCGACGTTGATCCAGGTGACCGTCATGCCCTGGTTCGGGGCCGCCTTGGCGGTGCCGAGCGCGGTGAAGACGAAACCGGCCTGACCGGCGGCCGGTCCGGGCGGGGGCAGGTGCGCGGGGCCCGGAACCGCCAGCGCGGTGCCGACGGAATCGCTCGACGGGGCGATGCAGTCCTTACCGATGGTGGGGTAGAGGAACTGAGCGATGACGGGGCCGTCCTTGGGGATCTCGGGTCCGCCGCCGCCGCTGCCGTCGAGGAAGGTGATGACGCGCTCGAGCGTGGACTTGAGCTCCGGAGGCAGGTTCGCGCCCTCGAGCAGGATGCGCGCCTGGGCCAGCAGGTCGGCCTTGGCGTCGACGTCGTCGAGGTCCGGCGGCGCCGCGGCCGCGCCGAGGATGGCCGGGGCGAAGGACGCCAGGACGTCGATCGGCACGCCCTCGGGGATGCCGGGCGGCGTCGGCTGCGCGGTAGCGGTGGCCGGGACCGCGAGCGCTGCGGCGGCCGCAACTGCACACGCGGTGATTGCTCGTCGCATTCCTCGGTTACGAATCACGGTTTCCCCATCCTTGTCGTTCAGACGCCGGCGGTGCAGCGTCGGTCTGCCGGGCGGATGCTGCGGTCCACCCGGTCGCGGGTCACTCTAGGGATCGACCCCCGACGTGTACAGACTTGTCCGTACGACCCAATCGTGACCTGTGTCGCCGGAAAGTCTATGCAAGCTGTGACGTGACTGCCATTGCCTGGTGACAATATCGCGTCACATATGGGGAGATTGTGATCCTTGATGCAAATGTTACTGATGAGGAATGTATTTTCGGGCGTCCTTCCGGTCGGGTTAGGCTGACGCGACACCTGGTTCTTCCCGCCGCTGCGCCACACTGGGTGCTTCAGCCAGCACACCGATCAGGGAGATCGTCGACCAGTGACTCAGCTTCCACGCGCCGAGCGGGGATCGCGCATCCCCGAGGCGTTCCGCGGGCTCGTCCGGTGGGCGCCCCTGGCGCTCGCGGTGTCGGTGGTCGCGCGGCTGCTGTGGACCTTCCTCGTCCCCAACGGCACGAACTTCGTCGACCTCCACGTGTACGTCGACGGCTCGGCGGCGCTGCTGCGTGGCGATCTCTACGGGTTCACCTACTCGGAAGAGACCCCTGACTTCCCGCTGCCGTTCACCTATCCGCCGTTCGCCGCCCTGGTGTTCCTGCCGCTGCACTACCTGCCGTTCGGGCTGGTCGGGATCTTGTGGCAGCTGGCCACCGTGCTGGCGTTGTTCTGGGTGATCCGGCTCAGCCTGGAACTGCTGCTCGGCGAGACCGCGCGCGCTGCCCGCTGGCAGTACGTCGCGATGCTGTGGACCGCGGTCGGCGTGTGGACCGAACCGGTGCGCACGACGCTCGACTACGGACAGGTCAACGTGTTCCTGGTGCTCGGCGCCATGCTGGCCGTCCGCAGCGCGCGATGGTGGCTGTCCGGCGGAATCGTCGGCATCCTCGCGGGCATCAAGCTCACGCCCGCCGTGACCGGGCTGTACTTCCTCGCGCAGCGACGGTGGCGGTCAGCGGTGTTCTCGGCGGTGGCCTTCGCCGGCACCGTCGGCGTCAGCTACCTCGTGATCAATTCCCAGGCCCGCGACTATTTCTCGTCCAAGTTCGGCGATGCAGATCGGATCGGCCCCGTGGGTTCGGCGTGGAACCAGTCGTTGCGTGGCGCACTCAGCCGTCTCGCGGGCCACGACGTGGGGTCCGGGCCGTTGTGGATCGGGGCGGTCGTGGTCTCGGCCGCGCTCGCGTTCTTCGCGTGGCGTGCGCTCGCCCGCGACGACCGGCTGGGCACGCTCGTGCTGGTGCAGCTGTTCGGGCTGCTGGTCTCCCCGATCTCGTGGGTCCACCACTGGGTGTGGGTGGTGCCGATGCTGATCTGGCTGGTCCACGGCCCGTACCGGCACCTGGTCGGCACCCGCGTCGTCGCGGGGTGCTGGCTCGCCGTCACCGTGATCGGCGTGCCGTGGGTCCTCCATCAGCTCGAGGGTGAATCCATCTCCCGCCCCGGTGCGCTTGCGTGGGCCGGGACGGTCAATGTGCTCGGCGCGCTGGTCGTCTTCCTCTGGATCGGGTACGCCGGTCGCCGCTACGGCGCTACGCCGGCGCAGCCAGCTCGTCGATCCGTCGAGCCAACTCCAGATCCGATTTCGTGATCCCGCCGAGGGCGTGCGTCGAGAGCCAGTACGTGACCTTGCGCCAGCGGATATCCATGTCGGGGTGGTGGTTCATCGACTCGGCGGCCACCGCGACCCGGTCGACCAATGTGATCGCGTCCGGGAAGCTCGCCGACGCGATCGTTCGTGTCAGCGCGGCACCGTCCCGGCGCCAGTGCGGAAGACCCTCGAGTGCGGTGTCGATTTCGGTGTCGGACAGCAACTCGGCCATACCTCATGATGGTGCGACGGCGAATGGATCGCAATGACCCGGGAACGTGAGGTCGTCGCGGCCGCGGTGATCCGGAACGGGCGACTGCTGCTCGCACAGCGCACGCGGCCCCCGGAGCTGGCCGGTCTGTGGGAACTGCCCGGCGGCAAGGTCGAACCCGACGAGACGCCCGCGGACGCGGTCCGTCGCGAACTGCGCGAGGAATTGGGCGTCGAGGCGATCGCGGGCGAGCGGGTCGGGAAGGACGTCCCGCTGCGCGACGGTCTGGTGCTGCGTGCCTACCGCGCCGAGCTCGTCAGCGGGACACCTCGAGCGCTCGACCACGCGGCGCTGTGCTGGGTGGACGCGCGGGAACTGCTCGAGATCGCGCTCGTCGACAACGATCGCGGCTGGTTGCCGGAACTCGTGGCGCTGCTCGGCAGGTGACGGCCGGCTTCAGGCGGCGCGGGCCTTCTTCAGGCCCTTCTTCAGTTCCTTCTTGGTCGCGCCCTCGTTCTCGAGCTTCTTCATGCGCATGATCACGACCGGGCATTTGAGGCAACGCGTCTTCTTCCGGCAGCACTTCTTCTTGGGCTTGAGACCAGAGACCTTGCTGGCCTTCACCTTTCCCTTGCCCATGTGCGAGCCCGGCCTTCCTCCCGTATGCGGCGCGGGATCGCTGCCGCACGGAGTTAGCGTACCCTCATCCGGCCGATGCGCACAGCGATGTGCACAGGTGGCCCGGCGCCGGATCCGGGCCACCTGTCGGTCCGACACCCGTCAGCGTCCGTGCAGTGGATAGTTGCCACGCACCATGTACGACGGGTCGGTGGCCTCCTCGAGCCGGCGCGGCGCCCGCAGGGTGGGCGCGTCGTGCGTGCGCGGCGGCGTCGTCTAGCGCCGTCGGCATCATCGACGAGTCGATGCCGGGCGTGCACCGGGCGCGAGCGCGACGTCGTCGCGAACGTGCTGCAAGGGGCGACCATGCGGAGATCGCGAAGAGGCTGCACCTGTCGCCGTATACGGTCCAGGACCACCTCGAATTGGTGTTCGACAAGGCCGGGTGTCGAGCCGCCGCGAGCTGGCGTCGCAGGTGTTCTTCGATCGCTGCGCGCCGCGGATCGGCGGTCGGCTGGCGCCCTTCGGGTGGTTCGTACAGGACCCCTGACGGGGTAGTGGTGCAGATCACTATCGCCTGGTCAGGGGTGCTGTTCGCGGGCCGCGATGCGGGAAGTAGCAGTGCGGGCGGGTAGGGTATTCGCTGGCCGCAATCCCTTCGTTCGGTGCAAATGTCGTGATCATTCACGCGACGTTCGGTGCCCTGGGGTCGCGAATGGAATCACGCATGCGCGCAGCGGCAGCCATTAGCCGTGCGACACCTACCTCGCGTGGCCCCGTCAGCAGCCAGGAGAACGCCCCGCGTGAGCACCACCAATTTCCGTAACGTCGCCATCGTCGCGCACGTCGACCATGGCAAGACCACCCTCGTCGACGCCATGCTGCGCCAGTCCGGCGCCTTCGCCGAGCGGGCCGAGCTGGTCGACCGCGTCATGGACTCCGGTGACCTCGAACGCGAGAAGGGCATCACCATCCTCGCGAAGAACACCGCCGTCCACCGCCACAACGCCGACGGCACCGTCACCGTCATCAACGTCATCGACACCCCCGGTCACGCCGACTTCGGCGGCGAGGTCGAGCGCGGTCTGTCGATGGTCGACGGCGTCGTCCTGCTCGTCGACGCGTCCGAGGGCCCGCTGCCGCAGACCCGCTTCGTGCTGCGCAAGGCGCTCGCCGCGTCGCTGCCGGTCATCATCGTCGTGAACAAGACGGACCGCCCCGACGCCCGCATCGAAGAGGTCGTCACCGAGGCGCAGGACCTGCTCCTCGACCTGGCGTCCGACCTCGACGACGAGGCCGCCGCGGCCGCCGAGGCGCTGCTGGACCTGCCGGTCCTGTACGCGTCGGGCCGTGAGGGCAAGGCGTCGATGAACCGTCCCGAGGACGGCCAGGCACCCGACACCGAGAACCTCGATGTCCTGTTCAACGTCCTCATGGAGCACGTGCCGGCGCCCAAGGGCGATTCCGCCGCGCCACTGCAGGCCCACGTCACCAACCTCGACGCCTCCGACTTCCTCGGCCGGCTCGCGCTGGTCCGTATCCACAACGGCGAGCTGCGCAAGGGCCAGAACGTCGCGTGGATGCACTCCGACGGCGTGAAGAACGTCAAGATCACCGAGCTGCTGAAGACGGTCGGCGTCAACCGTGAGCCCGGCGAGGTTGCCGTCGCCGGTGACATCGTCGCCGTCGCAGGTATCCCGGAGATCATGATCGGTGACACCCTCGCCGACATCGAGAACCCGGTCGCCCTCCCGACGATCACTGTCGACGAGCCCGCGATCTCCGTGGTCATCGGCACCAACACGTCGCCGCTCGTGGGCCGTGTCAAGGGTCACAAGCTGACCGCCCGCATGGTCAAGACCCGCCTGGACTCCGAGCTGATCGGCAACGTGTCGCTGCGTGTGCTCGACATCGGTCGCCCCGACGCGTGGGAGGTGCAGGGCCGTGGCGAGCTGGCGCTGGCCATCCTCGTCGAGCAGATGCGTCGTGAGGGCTTCGAGCTCACGGTCGGCAAGCCTCAGGTGGTCACCAAGCACGTCGACGGCAAGCTGCACGAGCCTTTCGAGGAGCTGACGATCGACACCCCCGAGGAGCACCTCGGCGCGATCACCCAGCTGCTGGCCAACCGCAAGGGCAAGATGGTCCAGATGACGAACCACGGCACCGGCTGGGTTCGCATGGAGTTCATCGTCCCGTCGCGCGGCCTGATCGGTTTCCGCACCGACTTCCTCACCGAGACCCGCGGCACCGGCATCGCCAACGCCGTCTCGCACGGCTACGCCCCGTGGGCCGGCGAGATCCGCGCACGCCACACCGGCTCGCTGGTCTCCGACCGCACCGGCTCGGTGACCCCGTTCGCGATGATCCAGCTCGCCGACCGCGGCACCTTCTTCGTGGATCCGGGCTCGGACACCTACGAGGGCATGGTCGTGGGCATCAACCCGCGTGCCGAGGACCTCGACATCAATGTCACCAAGGAGAAGAAGCTCACCAACATGCGCTCGGCGACCGCCGACGCCACGGAGACCCTCGCGAAGCCGATCGAGCTGACGCTCGAGGCCGCGATGGAGTTCTGCGCCGCAGACGAGTGCGTCGAGGTCACTCCCGAGGTCGTCCGCGTGCGCAAGCTGCACCTGTCGCAGACCGACCGCGCGCGCGAGCGTTCGCGCGCGAAGTCGCGTGACAAGGCCGCACTGTAAGTGCGTGACGCGTTCCGTGCGCGTTGTGCGAGGCTGAACCCTCGCGCAACGCGCACGGCCGTACAGGCCGCATTCGGAGGGGAGGACCGGTAGTGGCGCTGCACTGGAACGCGGCGGCGACGAGTCGGCGCGTCGTCGGAGCCGTCGCGCTCGGCGCGGTGCTGGCGGTCGCCGCCTGCACCGCCAACCCGCCACCGCCGGTGGAGAGCACCGACAGCCCCAAGCCGACGACGACCGTGCCCACCAAGAACACCGTCGTCGTCGCGATCGACGACGTCGGCATCGGCTTCAATCCGCACCTGCTGGCGGACCAGTCACCCGTCAACTCCGCGGTGAGCTCGCTGGTGCTGCCCAGCCCGTTCCGGCCGGTGCTGGACCCGGCGCGCCCGGGTGTCACCGATTGGGTGCTCGATCCGTCGGTGCTGGTGTCGGCGACGGTGAATCCGCCGACGCCCGAGGTGCCGTCGTCGATCACCTACCAGCTCCGCAACGAGGCGCAGTGGTCCGACGGTGCGCCGATCGCGGCGGAGGATTTCCGCTACCTGTGGCAGCAGATGATCAGCCAGCCCGGGGTCGTCGATCCGGCCGGTTACGGGTTGATCGACGACGTCGAATCCTCGGGCGGCGGCAAGACCGTGACCGTGACGCTGTCCGCGCCGTATCCGGCGTGGCGGGAACTGTTCACGGATCTGCTGCCGTCGCACCTGGTCAAGGACTCGCCCGGTGGCTTCGCGCGCGCCCTGGCCGACAACATCCCGGTGTCGGGCGGGCGGTTCCACATCAAGTCCGTCGACCGTGGCCGCGACGAGCTGCTGCTCGAGCGCAACGACCGGTTCTGGGACACCCCGGCCAAGCCCGACCAGATCCTGATGCGCCGCGGTGGGTCGCCCGCGCAGCTCGCCGACTCGATGCGGTCGGGGGATGCGCAGGTCGCGCGCGTGCACGGCGGCGCCGCGACGTTGGCGCAGCTGTCGGTGATCCCCGACGTGCGCACGGGCACCGAGCTGCAGCCGCGGGTGCTGTCGATGACGTTGAACGGGCGCGTCCCCGAACTCGCCGACGTGCAGGTACGCAAGGGGCTCCTGGGCCTGCTCGACGCGAACCTGCTCGCGACCGTGGGCGCGGGCAGCGAGTCGTCGGCCGCGCCGGCGCGCGCGCAGGTGCTGGCACCGTCCGATCCCGGCTACGCGCCGACGGCCCCGCCGCACCCGACCCGCGAGCAGGCGTCGGGGATGCTGGCCGCCGGGGGCTACCAGCTGGTTCCGAACGTCACCGAGGGCGCCGATCCGGAGACCGTCACGCAGGGCCGGATGATGCGTGGCGACGCGCAGTTGACGATGTTGATCGGCGCGCCGGAGAACGACGACACCGCGATCGCCGTCGCGAACACGGTCGCCGACCAGTGGCGTGGCGCGGGGATCGCGGCGTCGGTCCGGGCGTTGCGCGCGGAGGACCTCTACGGCGACGCGTTGTCGTCCGGGCGGGTCGATGCGCTGGTCGGATGGGAGCAGGCCGGCTCGGATCCCGCGACGTCGCTCGCGTCCCGGTTCGGTTGCCTGCCGACGACGCTGCCGAACGCGACTCCGGAGCCGGGAGCGGACTCGTCGTCGGTGCCTGACGCGCCGAAGCGCCGGGCCCCCAGCAACCTGTCGGGGCTGTGCGATCCGACGCTGCAGCCCATGATCGACGACGCGCTGCGTGGCCGTGCCGACACGGTCCGGGTGATCGCCGACGCCGAGCCGCGGCTGTGGGACCTGGCGGTGACGCTGCCGGTGCTGCAGGACAACACCGTGGTCGCCGCGGGCCCCGGCGCGGAGGGTGTCGCCTTGACCGGTCCGGTGCAGGTCGGGATCTTCGCGGACGCCGCGACGTGGACCCGCACGTCGAAGTGAGTGAGGTGGAGCAGCCGTGGTGAGCGGTCGACGCATCCTGTTCGTGCATGCGCATCCCGATGACGAAACCCTGACCACGGGCGGCACGATCGCCCGGTGCGCCGCCGACGGCGCCGAGGTCACGGTGCTCACCTGCACCCTCGGCGAGGAGGGTGAGGTGATCGGCGATCGGTGGGCCGGTCTGGTCGCCGACGGCGCCGACCAGCTGGGCGGTTACCGCATCCTCGAACTGACCCGGGCGCTGCGCGCGTTGGGTGCGTCGGCGCCGCGGTTCCTCGGCGGTGCCGGTCGCTGGCGGGACTCGGGCATGGCGGGGACGCCGTCGGCCCGCAATCCGCGCGCGTTCGTGAACGCCGACCCGGAGGAGGTGGTGGGCGCGCTCGTCGCGGTGATCCGGGAACTGCGCCCCGACGTGGTCGTGACCTACGACCCGGTCGGTGGCTACGGCCATCCCGACCACGTCCAGGTACACCGGTTCACGACCGCGGCCGTGGAGGCCGCGGGCACGGACGCCTTCCCCGACGCGGGCGCCCCGTGGGAGGTCGCGAAGTTCTACTGGACGGTGACCGAGCACAGCGCGCTCGAGACGCTCGTCTCGGCGATCGACGAGATTCCCTCAGGGTGGCGGTTGCCGGAACCGGGTGAGCTGCCGAGCGTGCCGGACGCCGACGTGACCGCCGTGGTGGACGTCTCGGGCGTGATCGACGCCAAGATCGCGGCGCTGCGCGCCCACGAGACGCAGGTGACGGTGGCTCCGTCGGCCTCGGAGTTTGCGCTGTCCAACGATGTCGTCCAGCCGATCCTCACGGAGGAGCACTTCGTGCTGGTCCGTGGGCAGGCCGGTCCGGTCGACGAGAACGGCCGCGAGCGTGATCTCTTCGGCAGGATTTCCTGACCGGTCCCCGTATGCTGTGACCTACGCCACATCGTGGGGGTCCGATCGTCGGCGTCTCGGGTTGTCGATCGGGAGGGGCCGACGCATGTACAACTGGGACGTCCAGAACGCGATCGTCGCGTTCGTGGACAGCTTGCGGCCGATGTCGCAGTACTACCACGATCTCTACTACGGCTCGCTGTATTCGTTCGCGGACCAGCAGAGCGAGTTGCTGACGATGCTCGGGTATCCGCCGGTGCCGTGACACCACCCCGATGTCGCGGGCACGACGAGCATGCCGGACGATCGAAGGTATGACCGCCCCGAGCCTCGCCGCCGACACGCCGACCACTGCCGAGTCCCGCACGACTCTGGCGCTGCTGACGTTCGACGGGTTCCTGTGCGCGATCCTGTCGGTCCTGTTCCTGCCCGCGTACATCGGGACGACGCCGTTCCCGGTGACGATCCTGGTGGCCGCGGTGGTCAACCTGCTGCTCGTGCTCGGTGCGCGGAAGTTCACCGATCGAGCCCTGCTCGCCGCGTTGCCGCTGTTCGGGTGGCTGCTCGGCTTCGGTGTCTGCACGATCGGCGGGCCGGGTGGCGACGTGCTCGTATTCGAGGACTGGCGGACACTGCTGCTGTTCGTCGCCGCTCTGCTGCCGGGCGGCCTGTTCCTGTTCCGGATGCGCCTCGAGTCGTTGGTGGCGAAAGCCCAGGGCTAGAACCGTGCGCGGGATGGCTGCCCACCCCGCGCACGGCGGCACTACTTGTTGTAGAACGCGGTCACGTCCTCGTTCCCGATCAGATCGGGAACGGTCCAGCCGTCGAGGTCGTATTCGCTCATGAACTGTTCGGCCAGTCCCTTCATCGCGGAGACGTCGCCACGGTTCTCGGCCGCGAACAGCAGTTCGGCCTTCACGTTCTCGTGGTTGCCGGAGTAGTTGCGTTCGTAGAGTTCGTGACGGCCACCGAACTCGGAGCCGATCGAATCCCACAGCGCCTTCATCACCTTCACGCGTTCGACAGCGGTGATGCCGTCGCTGCCCCGCACGTACTTGTCGAGGTAGGGGCGCACGTCGGGATTCTTGAAGTCGGCCGCGCTGGACGGTAGGTAGATCAGTCCGGACGCGACGTCCTGCTCGATGATCTCCTTGATCCGCGGGTAGCCCTGGATCATGAACATCCGGTAGGTGAGGCCGTACTCGAGCTTCGGGATGACGGTGTCGCCGATCCAGGGTTCGGGATTGCGTGCCATCGATTCGCTCAGCGACCAGAACAGGTTGCGCCAGCCGATCACCTCGCCGACCCGCGTCTGGACACCACGGAAGCCGCCGGCCCCGGTGCAGTCGAGCGCCTTCATGAGCAGCCCGGCGATGAAGTCGAGCTTGACCGCGAGACGGGTGCAGCCCTGGAACGTGAACCGCGGCAGGAAGCCGGACTGCGGGAAGAACGCGTTGATCTTCTCGACGTCGCCGTACATGAAGACGTTCTCCCACGGCACCAGCACCTTGTCGAAGATGAAGATGGCGTCGTTCTCGTCCATCCGGCTCGAGAGCGGGTAGTCGAACGGCGAGCCGACGACCGCGGCGTTCTGCGAGTAGGAGGCGCGGGAGATCAGCTTGATGCCCGGTGCATCCATCGGCACCGTGCAGATCAGCGCGTACTCCTTCTTCTTGATCGGCAGGCCGTAGTGCGCGATGAAGTTGTAGTTGGTGATCGCCGATCCGGTCGCGACCACCTTCGCGCCGGACACGATCAGGCCGGCGTCGGTCTCCTTCTCGACCTTCATGAACACGTCGCCCACCTGATCGGGCGGGAGCTGCCGATCCACCGGCGGGTTGATGATCGCGTGGTTCCAGTACAGGACCTTCTCCTGCGACTCCCGGTACCAGCGCTTGGCGTTGTCCTGGAACGGCGCGTACAGCTCGCTGTTGGCGTTGAGGGTGCCGAGGAAGCTGGCCTTGTAGTCGGGGCTGCGGCCCATCCAGCCGTACGTCATGCGCGCCCAGGTCGCGATCGCGTCGCGCTCCTTGATCAGATCCTCGGAGCTGGTGGGGGTCTTGAAGAACGGCATCGTCACGCCACCGTTGCCGGTGTCCGTGGGACAGGTGAGGGTGTCGACGTGCTCACCGGTGTGCAGGGCGTCGTACAGGCGCGCCGTCATCCGGATGGAGTTGCGGAACGCTGGATGGTTCCAGAACTCCTTCACCTTCTCGCCGTGCAGGTAGATCTCGCGCCCGTCCTTGATGGACTCGATGTACTCGTCGCCCGTCATCGGGCGGGAGGCGAAGTTCGCGGTGCGGTTCGCCTCGGAGTCTGCAGCGACGTTCACCTGGGAACGGTCGACTTCCGGGGCGGCGGGGCGGGATTCGGTGGTGGTCATCGTCTCTCCTGGGTGATGGGGATGGGTCAGTTGGCCGCACCGGACAGGTGCATGGGCATGAACGTGGCGGTGGCGTCGAACCAGCCTCGATGCGGATCGTCCATCGATCCGTTCCAGGCCGCGTTCGCGCTCGGCGCGCCGAGGTCGTGAAACGTGCTGCGGTAGAACAGCAATGGGTCGGTGTCGCGGCACTGGGCGTCGACGATCTCGCCGATGAAGATCACGTGGTCGCCGCCGTCGTACTCGCGCCACGGCACGCACGACAGGGTGGCGGCGCTGCCGGCCAGCACCGGCGCGGTCGGCCCCTGGGCCCACACCGGTTCGGGCGACTGTGGACGCCCGGCGAAGTGCAGCGCGACGTCGGTCTGGTCCGCGGCGAGGATGTTGACCGCGAACGGTGCGCCGGACAGGAACGAGCACGCCTTGGACGTGCGGGTCAGCGTGACCTGGCACAGCCGCGGCTCGAGCGAGACTGCGGTGAACGCAGTCACCGTGGCGCCGTGGGGTGTGCCGTCCTCCTTGGCGCAGGTGATGACGGTGACGCCACTTGCGAACTGTCCGAATATGTTTCGCAGTTGACGCGAATCCATGTCGGGCTCCTTGCTGGTGGTCGTTGACTGTGACGGAGACCATAGGCCGATCCGGTTCGGGTCGGCGATCCGCTGAGCGGCCCCGCTATCCGGAATGCGCGGTCGGTTCGACGGTTCGTTGTTGCCAGGGGAGGTGTTCCCGATCACACTGGGGCCGAAGTCCCGATTCGGACGGGGCGGGAAGGTGCGAGGCGATGGTGATGAACGGGACCGCCGATCCTGGTGATTGGGGCGAGGCGGAGAACGTCGTCTCCGATGCGTACTTCCCGCACGACTTGTCGCCGCTGTCGGCGGGGTCGGAGCCGCGCCTGAATCTGCGGGCGACCCGGATCGGCCCGCTACGCCTGGCCCGGATCGGTTGGGGCGCGGAGGTTTCCGTGGACACCGAGCATCCCGGCGGGTATGCGGTGAACATTCCGCTGTCGGGCCGGATCGAATCCGAGAGTGCCGGCGCCGCGGTGGTCTCGGGTGTGGGGACGGCGTCGGTGTTCCGGCCGGACACCCCGGCCGCGATCACGCGGTGGACCGCGGACTGCGAGATCGTCGGCGTCCGGATCGATCGCGGGTACCTGCACCGCGAGATCGCGCGGATTCTCGGACGCCCCGATCGCCGTCTGCCCGATCAGGTGGATCTGTCGACGGCTGCCGGGCAGAACTGGATGGGGTTGCTGAACTCGATCGTCCAGCAGGTGCGGGGCGGTGAGGGGTTGTGGCAGACCCCGGTTGTCGCCGAGCAGCTGTCGGGGGCCATCACCAGTGCGTTCGTGCTGGCGGTGATGCCCGACGACCCCACGTCGTCGCCCCGCCCCCGGATCGTCAAACGGGTGCTCGACCGGATCGACGAGGACCCGGCGCTCGCGTGGACCGCGAGCGACATGGCCGACGTCGCGGGTGTGAGCGTGCGGCGGTTACAGGAGGGGTTCCGCGAGTATCTCGGCATGTGCCCGCGCGACTACCTACTGGACGTGCGGCTCTCGCGGATCCACGACGACTTGGTGGCGGGCGACCCGTCGGTCACGTCCGTGACCGACGTCGCCGTGCGCTGGGGTATCACCCACACCGGACGGTTTGCGGCGGCCTATCGTCGCAAGTACGGGTGTACCCCCTCGATCACGTTGCGTTCCTGATGTTCTCGGGCCGGATCATCCGCGGTGACCGAGGTCGGCGCTCAGGGCCTGCGCGGCCTCGACGACGTACGCCGCGGCGACGTCGCGGAACTGTTCGGGCGTGTGCCGACCGGACGAGGTGGAGCACGCGGTCACCGCCACGACCGCCCCCGACGAGTCGCGGACCGGGGCGGCGAGCGAGATCAGTCCCTCCTCGAGTTCGGCGGCGGTCAGCGCGTACCCCTGCTTGCGCACTCGCGCCAGCTCGGCGCGCAATTCGTCGGGCGTGCCGACGGTCGCCGATGCCAGCTTGTCGAATCGGGACGCGGCGATCACGCGATCGACGGTTTCCGGCGGCGCCCACGCGAGCAGGGCGCGGCCCATCGACGTGGCATAGGCGGGTACTCGGGTTCCGACCGAGACGTTGATGCTCATGATCCGTCGCACGGGCACGCGTGCCGCGTACACCACTTCGGTGCCGTCGAGCACCCCGAGCGATGCCGACTCGCCTGTGTGCTCGGACAGTTCGACGAGCCGCGGCATGGCGGCGTCCGCCAGGCCGTGGGATGCCGTGTAGTGCTGGCCGATGCTCAGGACCCGGGGTGTGAGCGACCAGCGGCTGCCGTTCGCGCTCACGTAGCCGAGCCGCTGCAGGGTCAGGAGGATGCGACGAACCGCCGGCCGCGAAAGTTCGGTCTTGGCTGCCAGTTCCGCCAGCGACGGCTCGGGGTCGTGCTCGTCGAAGGCCAGCAGCACGGCGAATCCCCGTTCGATGCTCTGGATGAAGTCGCGTTCGTCGTGGGCCATCGGCGCTCCTTGCAAGCCTTTCCGTGCCGGCAGGGTGGCCGGCTGTTGACAAAGTGTGTGACTCGACGCACAGTATCTACACGCAGAGCGTGTACGCACTGTGAATTGCGTGTACGCATAGCGTACATCTTGATCGGAGGCGACGGAACCGTCCCTCGATCCCACGATCTCTCGACCGCATCGTCCGAACCCTCGACGAGGAGGATCCATGACCGACATCGACACCGCCGTCGCGACGGCGCACGCGTCCGGCAACGCCGCCACCGACAAGTTCAAGACGGCCCGCGTCTCGTGTGACACGTCGCCCGAGCGTGCTGGTGCCATCTACCGGGACGTACTTAATGCGCTGGGCGAGATCATCCACCGGCACGAGGTGACCTACGACGAGTACCGCGTCCTCAAGCAGTGGGTGATCGACGTCGGCGAATACGGTGAATGGCCGCTGTGGCTGGACGTGTTCGTCGAGCATCAGGTCGAGGACGTCAACTACAGCCGGAACGGCCTGACCGGCACCAAGGGCAGCATCGAGGGGCCGTACTACGTCCCGGACGCGCCCCGGCTTCCGGCCGTGTGCACCCTGCCGATGCGCGAACAGGACCGCCGCGCAACGCCACTGGTGTTCTCCGGGCGGGTGACCGACCTCGACGGTCGCGGACTCGCCGGCGCCACCGTCGAACTGTGGCACGCGGACGAGGACGGTTACTACTCGCAGTTCGCGCCGGACATCCCCGAGTGGAATCTGCGGGGCACCATCGTGTGCGACGACGACGGGCGGTACGAGATCACCACGATTCAGCCTGCGCCCTACCAGATTCCGCACGACGGCCCGACCGGATGGTTCATCGAATCCCACGGTGGCCACCCCTGGCGTCCGGCGCACCTGCATCTGATGGTCAAGGCGCCCGGCCGACTGCCGATCACCACGCAGCTGTACTTCCGCGGCGGGGACTGGGTCGAGACGGATGTCGCGACCGCGGTCAAGCCGGACCTCGTGCTGGATCCGGTGCGGGGTGTGGACGGAGTGGGCAGGGTGGCCTACGACTTCGCGCTCGATCCCGCCCAGTAGTCGTCTGCTTGCGTCGAATCCGTTCTGTGAAGGTGAGTTTCCCGATGTTCGACCCCGATCTCGCGATCGTCTCGATCGAGACGACGATCCTCGACGTGCCGCTGGTTCGTCCACACCGATTCGCCACGACGACGAGCGAGGTGCAGCCGATCCTGCTCGTCGCGATAACCACGGCGGGCGGCGTCACCGGATACGGCGAGGGCGTCGTCCCGGGGGGACCGTGGTGGGGCGGTGAATCCGTCGAGACGATGAAGGCGCTCATCGATCTGCACATCGCGCCCACCCTGATCGGGCGGGGGGTGAACGAGATCGCCGGCATCATGGTCGATCTCGAACGGATCGTCGCGAACGCGCGGTTCGCGAAGGCTGCCGTCGATGTGGCGCTGCACGACGCCTACGCCCGGTGCCTGGGCGTCGGGGTGCACACGCTGCTCGGCGGCGCATTCCGGACCGGTGTCGACGTCCGGTGGGCGCTCGGCGCGGCACCGTCCGCGGAGATCCTGGACGAGGTCGCCGAGAAGATCGAGTCGCGCTCGAACTTCGCCTTCAAGCTCAAGATGGGTGCGCTCGACCCGGCGGTGGACACGGCCCGCGTGGTGCGTGTCGCGCAGGCGCTGGAGGGTCGCGCGGGGGTCAGCATCGACGTCAACGCCCGCTGGGACCGCCTGACCGCACTGCGGTGGGTGCCTGAATTGGTCGACGGCGGAGTGGAACTCGTCGAACAACCGACGCCGGGTGAGCAGCGAGAGGTGCTCGCCGAGATCTCCCGGCGGGTATCCGCGCCCGTCATGGCGGACGAGTCGGCGCACACGCCGTACGACGTGCTCGAGCTCGCGAAGCTCGGCGCAGCCGACGTGATCGCGGTCAAGACGACCAAGTGCGGCGGTCTGCAACGCAGCAAGCAGGTGGTCGCGGTGGCGAAGGCGGCCGGGCTGCGCTGCCACGGGGCCACGTCCATCGAGGGCCCGATCGGCACCGCGGCGTCCATCCACTTCGCGTGTGCCGAGCCCGGGATCGACTACGGCACGGAGCTGTTCGGTCCACAGCTGTTCGCGGTGGAGTTGCTGCAGACGCCGCTCGACTACTCGGAGGGACAGGTGCACCTGCCGGCCGGTCCGGGTCTGGGCGTGGAACTGGACATGGACGTGGTCAAACACCTCGCACGCGACTGAATCCGATACCGATACAGGAGTATCCGCACCATGGCACTCTTCCATGTCCGAATGGACGTCGACATCCCCCGTGACCTCGATCCCGCGGTCCGCGAGGAGACGATCGTCCGGGAGAAGGCGTATTCCCAGGAACTGCAGCGGTCGGGCAAGTGGGCGCACATCTGGCGAATCGTCGGGCAGTACAGCAACATCAGCATCTTCGACGTCGAATCCGCCGACGAACTTCACGAGATCCTGTGGAACCTGCCGCTGTTCCCGTACATGGCCATCGAGGTCATGCCGCTCACGAAGCACGGCAGCGCGATCGGCTAGGTCGAGCGGAGCCAGACGTCCCCGGCACCCGGGGTGACGGCGTCGACCAGCGCCCACGCCTCGTCGGCGGGGATGTCGTGCACGACGTACCTGCCCGTGCCGGCGGGGGTCGCCGCGATCACCGTGGCGACGCCGGCGCGGCGCTGGAAGAACGTCTGCCGCACCGTCCAGCCGATGATGCCCGCGGCCTCGAGGCTGTCGCGTCGGCGGTCGAGCGAACCGCTGCGGGTGATCAACCAGCCCGGCAGGACCGCGTGTCCGAGCCCGCGATACCGGTCCCACGCCAGTCCCGCACCGGCGAGCGCGAGCACCACGACGGCCGCCCACACGGGCGACGGCACGTGTCGGCCGGCGAGGGCGAAGCCGGCGGCGATCGTCGCGGCCAGCGCCGCGGGCGAGAGCGCCCGTGTGTACCGGCGGCGGCGGGCGGCCGATCCGTGCATTACGAGTGGGACGTCGCCCTGCCGGTCGTCGCCGAGGACGGTCGCCATCACCCGGGTCGCCTCGGCGCGCGGGCTCTGCGGCAGCAGCAGCGACGACTCGCGGTGCTCGGCGCTGACCCCGGTCATGATCGCGGCGAGCGCGGCACCGCCCGCCAGCCGCAGCAGCAGCGGTTCCTTCAGTGTCGTGCCGCGCAGCCGGGCGCGGTCCAACGTCGTCTGCCGGGTCCGCAGCAGGCCGTGGCTCACGTGCATGGTCCGGCCGTTGTCGGTGACCGTCATGCGCCCGTAGACGACGAGGTACCGCACGCACGCGAGGGCGCTCGCGACCACGAACAGGACGATCAACGCGAACAGGCCGAGCAGCGCCAAGGCGAGTGTGCCGGCGCGTTCGGCGGAATCGAATCCGTTCGCGAGCGTGGGCGAGTGCGCGATCCGGTCGGCCAGGCCGTACTGGAAGAGCACGCCGACGAACGCGCCGATCGCGATCAGACCGGTGACGGAGAACGGCGCGTAGCGCACCCACGATGGGGACCAGTGCCCGATCTCGTGGGTGGGCGGGGGCGCGGGTGCGGGTGCCGTGTCCGCGGCCGCGGCGGGGCGTTCGTGCCCGGCGAGCAGCGCGGCGCGCATGTCCGGCACGAGCGACGCGTCGAGCGCGTTGAGTTCGAACTGGTCCTCGTGGCGCGCATGCTGCCGACCGGTGCCGATCCGCAGCACGGCCAGTCCGAGCAGGCGGTGCAGGACGCGGGCCTCCACGTCGACGGACCGGATGCGGCTGCGCGGGACCGAGAGCACCTTCTTCTGGAACACCCCGCGCCGCAGTTGCACGTGCACCGGTCCGATCCGGTAGGTCGTGGTGAACCAGCGCAGCACGCCGTATGCGACGAGCACGGCGACCGCGATCAGTCCCCAGTAGTGGTTGCCGCTGTTGCTGCCGACGATCCACGACACCGCGATCACCGGCAGCAGCTTGAGGACCTCGTTGACGGGATGCACGAGCAGCATGCGCTTGTCGAGCCGAAGCCACGGCTGCTCCTCCTCGGCCGCGAGGGCCTCGGACCCGGTTTCTTCGACGGGGACGCTCACGTGGCGTCCCCGGCGTTGCGGGCGGCGATCTCGGTGAGGTGCTCGACCGTGCGGTCGGCGACGTCCAGGTCGAGCGCGGCGATCTTCACGGCACCGGCCGACGACGCCGTCGTGACGGTGACGGTCGCCAGGCCGAACAGGCGGTCGAGGGGTCCGCGCTCGGTGTCGACGGTCTGGATCCGGGTGATCGGGGCGATGCGACGCTCCTGGTTGAACCAACCGGTGCGCGTGTAGACCGCGTCGTCGCTGATCTCCCAGCGGTGCACCCGGTACCGCCACCGCGGCACGACGAGGATGTCGGCGAGCGCGACGATCAGAGTCACCACGAAGACCGTCAGATGCGGCCACGTGTCCCACTGCCCGGCCACGACGGCCCATACGATCTGTGCGACGAAGATCGGCAGCCAGATCAGGGCGGACGCGGTGGCCCACAACGCGGGAGCCTTGGTGCTCGGTCGCCACTGCGGGTCGGCCATCGTCACCGTCCGCGCGGCACGGGTGGGGTCGGGGGGAAGGCTCACGATCTCATCCTGCCCGAGTCGGCGTCGCGCGTCCTAAGGTGGAGGTTGCCGCACGGGGGCCGTGCGTGTCCGTCGAGACGGGAGGTGGTCGTGATGGTTTCACCCGAGGCCGAGAACACCGAGGAAGAAGCGGTGTCCGTCGAGTCTGCGGACGTCTCCGAAGCTGACCTCGTCGAGCAGTTGACACCGGCCGAGGCGGACGACGACCGCGACGAGTCGACGCCCCCACCGACCCCGCTCGAGGTCAACCCGGCGGACGCCGCGGAGCAGCGTCGCAGTGTGCCGGTCGACGAGGACTATCCCCACGGATAGCCGGAGCGTGTGAGACCCGCGGTGGCAGGGGCACCGGTCGGTGGCGCATGATCGTCGGGTGAGTCACTCGAGCGATGACACCGATCGGTCCACGATCCTGCCGATCCCGGCTGTTCCGGGACGTTCCGGGAACATCGAACCGCCGTCCGCGAGTGCGATGCGGCGCGTCCTGAGGCGGGCGCGGGACGGCGCAACGCTCAACGTCGACGAGGCCACCACGCTGCTGCACGCGCGCGGCGCCGACCTCGAGGATCTGTGTGCGTCCGCGGCGAAGGTGCGCGACGCGGGACTGGTCGCGGCCGGCCGGCCGAAGACGGTGTCGTACTCGCGCAAGGTGTTCATCCCGCTCACCCGGTTGTGCCGCGACAAGTGCCACTACTGCACGTTCGTGACGGTGCCGGGCAAGCTCCGGGCCGAGGGCCACGGGATGTACCTCGAGCCGGACGAGGTGCTCGAGATCGCGCGGCAGGGCGCCGAAATGGGTTGCAAGGAAGCCCTGTTCACGCTCGGCGACCGCCCTGAGGATCGGTGGCCCGAGGCCAAGCAGTGGCTCGACGAGCGCGGCTACGACTCGACTCTGGACTACGTGCGGGCGATGGCGATCCGCGTCCTCGAGGAGACCGGCCTGCTGCCGCACCTGAATCCCGGCGTCATGAGCTGGGAGGAGATCTCGCGCCTCAAGCCCGTCGCGCCGTCGATGGGGATGATGCTCGAGACAACCTCGACGCGACTGTTCACCGACAAGGGGGAGTGCCACTACGGCAGCCCCGACAAGGACCCCGAGGTGCGGCTGCGGACGCTGACCGACGCGGGCCGACTGTCGGTGCCCTTCACGACGGGCATCCTGGTGGGCATCGGGGAGACGCTCGCCGAGCGCGCCGACTCCATCTTCGCAATCCGCAAGGTGCACAAGGCGTTCGGGCATGTGCAGGAAGTGATCGTGCAGAACTTCCTGGCCAAGCCCGACACCGCGATGCGGGATGCGCCCGACGCGAACCTCGAGGAGTTCCTCGCGACCATCGCCGTCGCCCGACTGCTGTTGGGGCCGGGCATGCGGATCCAGTCGCCGCCCAATCTGGTCTCGCAGGCCGAGTGCCTCGCGCTGATCGGTGCCGGCGTCGACGACTGGGGCGGCGTCTCGCCGCTCACCCCCGACCACGTGAACCCGGAGCGACCGTGGCCCAACCTGGACACGCTCGCCGAGATCACCGCGGAGGCCGGCTACACGCTCGTCGAGCGGACGGCCGCGCAGCCGCAGTACGTGCTGGCCGGACACCCGTGGATCGACCCGCGGATCGGCGCGCACGTGCGGGCGCTCGCGGACCCGACGACCGGTCTGGCGCGCGACGGCGTGAAGCCGGAGGGGCTGCCGTGGCAGGAACCGGACGAGGAGTGGGTGTCGTCGGGCCGGGTGGACCTGAACACCGAGATCGACACCGACGGCCGCAACACCGACACCCGATCCGACCTGGGCAGCGCGTTCGGTGACTGGGAGACGGTGCGCGAGCAGGTCCTCGAACTCGGCCGTGCCGCCCCGACACGGGTCGACACCGACGTGGTGGCCGCGCTGCGCAGCGCCGAGCGGGACCCGGCCGGGCTGTCGGACGACGAGTACCTCGCGCTCGCGACCGCGGACGGTGCCGGACTCGAGGCGGTCGTCGCGCTCGCCGACGCGCTGCGCAAGGAGGCCGTCGGCGACGACGTCACGTACGTCGTGAACCGGAACATCAACTTCACCAACATCTGCTACACCGGCTGCCGGTTCTGCGCGTTCGCGCAGCGCAAGGGTGACGCGGACGCCTTCACACTGTCGGCCGAGGAGGTGGCCGACCGCGCATGGGAAGCGCACGTCGCCGGCGCGACCGAGGTGTGCATGCAGGGCGGGATCGACCCCGAACTGCCCGTCACCGGCTACGCCGACCTGATCCGCGCGGTCAAGCGTCGGGTGCCGTCGATGCACGTGCACGCGTTCAGCCCGATGGAGATCGTCAACGGCGCGTCCCGCAGCGGCCAGAGCGTGCGCGACTGGCTCACCGAGCTGCGCGAGGCGGGCCTGGATACGATCCCGGGCACCGCGGCCGAGATCCTCGACGACGAGGTGCGCTGGGTGCTGACGAAGGGCAAGCTGCCGACGTCCGCGTGGGTCGACGTCATCACCACGGCCCACGAGGTGGGCCTGCGGTCGAGCTCGACGATGATGTACGGCCACGTCGACAGCCCCAAGCACTGGGTCGGTCACCTGCGGGTGATCCGCGGCATCCAGGACCGGACCGGCGGCTTCACCGAGTTCGTGCTGCTGCCGTTCGTGCACCAGAGCGCGCCGCTGTACCTGGCCGGCGCGTCGCGCCCGGGGCCGACGCAGCGCGACAACCGGGCGGCGCACGCGCTGGCGCGGATCATGCTGCACGGGCGCATCGCCAACATCCAGACCAGCTGGGTCAAGCTCGGCATCGCCGGCACGCAGGCGATGCTGCAGGGCGGCGCGAACGACCTGGGTGGCACGCTGATGGAGGAGACCATCTCGCGGATGGCGGGCTCGCAGCACGGATCGGAGAAGACCGTCGAGGAGTTGCGGGCGATCGCGGAGGGAATCGGTCGCCCGGCGCGGGAACGGACGACGGGCTATGCCCTCCGGGAACCGACGACCGCCCTGCCGGTGGTCTGACGACGTCGCGAGCCGCAATATGAGGTCACCCTTACCGAACTGTCGCGGCCGCAAAGCTTCATACTGGACACTCCGGATGTTCGTCGGGCGTGAGCCCGCGGCCGGCTCGCCGAGGCGCCCCGGCGCCCGTGTCAGAAAGGCAGGGAGAGCAGCAGTGACCTACACGATTGCCGAACCGTGCGTCGATGTGATGGACAAGGCCTGTATCGAGGAGTGTCCGGTCGACTGCATCTACGAGGGCGGTCGCATGCTCTACATCCATCCGGACGAGTGCGTGGACTGTGGTGCGTGTGAGCCTGTCTGCCCCGTCGAGGCCATCTTCTACGAGGACGATGTGCCGGACCAGTGGACCGGTTACGTGAGCGCGAACGTCGATTTCTTCGACGATCTCGGCTCGCCCGGTGGTGCCGCGAAACTCGGCAAGGTCGACTACGACCCGCCGATGATCAAGGCGCTCCCGCCCATGAACGAGGACTAGTCGCGTACTAGTCGAAGAACGCGTTTCGAGGAAGATCAGTTGCCGCGCATCTCTGTAGCCAAGACCCTGCCCGACTTCCCGTGGGATTCTCTCGCGTCCGCGAAGGAGAAGGCGACGTCGCATCCCGACGGCATCGTCAACCTGTCCGTCGGGACCCCCGTCGATCCCGTCGCCCCGGTCATCCGGGAGGCGTTGTCGTCGGTCGCGGCGGAGCCCGGCTATCCGACGACGCACGGCACCGACGCGCTGCGTGAGGCGACGGCGGCGTCGCTGGCGCGGCGCTACGGCATGACCGGTGTCGATCCCGCGGCGATCCTGCCCGTGATCGGCACCAAGGAGGCCATTGCGTGGCTGCCGAGCCTGCTGGGCCTCGGCGCGGACGACCTGGTGGTCATCCCGGAGGTTGCGTACCCGACGTACGAGGTGGGCGCGCTGCTGGCCGGCGCCCGGGTGCTGCGCGCCGACGGGACCGCCCAGTTGGGTCCGGAGAAGCCGGCGCTGATCTTCGTCAACTCGCCGTCCAACCCCACCGGCAAGGTGCTCGGCGTCGAGCACCTGCGCAAGGTGGTCGAGTTCGCGCGTGAGCGCGGCGCGATCGTCGCGTCCGACGAGTGCTACCTGGGGTTGACCTGGGAGGCCGACGCGGTGTCGATCCTCGATCCGCGTGTGTGCGGCGGCGACCACACCGGGCTGCTGGCGATCCACTCGCTGTCGAAGACGTCGAATCTGGCCAGCTACCGGGCCGGGTTCCTCGCGGGCGACCCCGCGCTCATCGCCGAACTGCTCGAGGTTCGCAAGCACGCGGGCATGATGATGCCGACGCCGATCCAGGCCGCCATGGCGGCCGCGTTGAGCGACGACGGCCAGGAGAAGGAGCAGCGCGAGCGGTACCGCGAGCGCCGCGAGATCCTGCTGGCCGCCGTCCGTGGCGCCGGCTTCACGGTCGACGACTCGGAGGCCGGTCTGTACCTGTGGGCCACCCGCGGCGAGGACTGCCGGGCCACCGTCGACTGGTTCGCCGAGCGCGGCATCCTGGTCGCGCCGGGCGACTTCTACGGCCCGCGCGGGCGGAAGCACGTGCGGATCGCGCTCACCGCGTCGGACGAGCGCATCGCGGCGGCGGCAGCCCGACTCGCCTGACCTTCTCGCATTTCGCGCACTTGTTGCGGGTTCGGGGCGCGGCTTCTCGCGCTTTGCACACTTGTTGCGGGGCGCACGGGGTGGTGTCGGGCGTAGCCTGAGCTTGATTGCAGTCTCTCTGGCTCTGGCTGAGGAGGGCAGCATGGATGCCGTCACGCAGGTACCGGCGCCGCGCAACGAGCCGGTTCACTCCTACGCGCCGGGAAGTCCCGAGCGAGCGCGTCTGAGGGAAGCTCTCGCGGAGCATTCGGCCGGGGTCGTCGAGATCCCGCACGTAATTGGCGGCCGGGATCGAACCGGAACCGGCGAATTGTCGGAAGTGCTTGAGCCGCACCGGCATTCCTCGATCCTCGCGACATTCGCGAATGCGACGTACGACGACGCGAGCGCCGCGATCGACGCCGCGACGGCGGCGGCACCGGGGTGGCGGGAGTTGCCGTTCGACGAGCGGGCCGCGGTCCTGCTCCGCGCCGCCGATCTGCTGTCGGGACCGTGGCGCGAGAAGGTGGCCGCCGCGACCATGCTGGGCCAGTCCAAGTCGGTGCAGCAGGCCGAGATCGACGCGCCGTGCGAACTGGTGGACTTCTGGCGGTTCAACGTGCACTTCGCCCGGCAGATCCTCGCCGACCAGCCGACGTCGTCGCCGGGGGTGTGGAACCGCCTCGAGTACCGGCCACTCGAGGGTTTCGTGTACGCGATCACGCCGTTCAACTTCACCGCGATCGCCGGGAACCTGCCTACCGCGCCGGCGCTGATGGGGAACACGGTGATCTGGAAGCCGTCGCCGACGCAGACGCTCGCCGCGTACTGGACCGTACGACTGCTCGAAGCGGCGGGGCTGCCGCCCGGGGTGATCAACCTCCTCACCGGCGACGGCCTCGCCGTTTCCGATGTGGCGCTGCATGATCCGCGGTTGGCCGGGATCCACTTCACCGGGTCGACGGCGACGTTCCAGCATCTCTGGCGTGAGGTGGGTGCGAACATCGCGAACTACCGCAGCTACCCGCGGCTGGTGGGGGAGACCGGGGGCAAGGACTTCGTGGTCGCGCACGCGTCGGCCGATCCGGCGGTGTTGTCGACAGCCCTGATCCGCGGGGCGTTCGAGTACCAGGGGCAGAAGTGCTCGGCAGCGTCGCGGGCGTACGTTCCACGGTCGGTGTGGGAGGGGATGAAGGAGCAGTTCCTCGCCGAGGTCGACGCCCTCACCTACGGCGACGTCAACGATCTCGAGAACTTCGGCGGCGCGCTCATCGACCGTCGTGCGTACGACAAGAGCGTCGCCGCGATCGAGCGGGCCCGCGGCGCCGCCGGCGTCCGGATTGCGGTGGGAGGCAAGTACGACGACAGCGTCGGCTACTTCGTCCGGCCGACCGTGCTGCTCGTCGACGACCCCGGTGACGAGGCGCTGGCGAAGGAGTACTTCGGTCCGATCCTGTCGGTGCACGTGTACGACGACTCCGCGCCGGGAGCGTTCGCGGACGTGCTCCGCGCGGTGGACACCGCGGCGCCGTACGCGTTGACCGGTGCGGTCGTCGCCGACGATCGGAGTGCCATCGAACAGGCTACGGCCGCACTGCGTTTCACCGCCGGCAATTTCTACGTCAACGACAAGCCGACAGGTGCCGTGGTGGGCCAGCAGCCCTTCGGGGGCAGTCGGGCGTCGGGCACCAACGACAAGGCGGGCTCGCCGCTGAACCTGCTGCGCTGGGTGTCGGCACGCACGATCAAGGAGACCTTCGTCCCGCCGACCGACCCTCGCTACCCACACATGGGACCGGAGCGAGGTCGATGACGCCCGGCGTCCTGGCGAATCCGCTACGGCCCGCAATCCTCGCGGCCGCCCGGTCGGCCCGGGTCAAGAGCGCGGTGACGCGGGCGCCGGTCACCAAGTCGATCGTGCGGCGCTTCGTCGCGGGGGAGACGCTCGCCGACGCGATGGCGGCGGCGTCCGCGCTGCTCGTCGCAGGTCGGTCGGTGAGCATGGACTACCTCGGCGAGGACACTCTCGACGCCGGGCAGGCCCGGGACACCGTCGTCGCGTACCTGGAGTTGCTGGCCGAGTTGGGGCGGTTGCCGCACGCCGATGCCGACGGGGTGCGCCCGCTCGAGGTGTCGGTGAAGCTGTCGGCGGTGGGGCAGGGACTGCCCGTGGACGGGGACAAGATCGCCCTCGACCACGCCCGCACGATCTGCGCGGCCGCGCGCGAGCACGGGATGTGGGTGACCGTCGACGCCGAGGACCACACCCGCACCGACTCGACGCTGTCGATCGTGCGCGAGCTGCGTGCGGACTTCCCGTGGCTCGGCACGGTGCTGCAGGCATACCTGCGTCGGACCGAGGACGACTGCTGCGACCTCGCGGGCGCGGGGTCGCGGATCCGACTGTGCAAGGGCGCGTACCGCGAACCCGAGTCGGTGGCCTTCCAGTCCCGTGCCGACGTCGACGCGTCGTACGCGCGCTGCCTGGCGATCCTCATGCGCGGCGGCGGCTACCCGATGGTCGCGACGCACGACCCGGCGCTCATCGACTCGGTGGACCGTCTGCTCGCGGAAACCGGCAGGGGAGCGAGCGATTTCGAACACCAGATGCTGTTCGGCATCCGGGATCTCGAGCAGGGACGGCTGGTCGACGCCGGTCGCCGGGTGCGGGTGTACGTGCCGTACGGCGTGCAGTGGTACGGGTACTTCATGCGTCGTCTCGCGGAGCGGCCGTCGAACCTGCGGTTCTTCCTGCGCTCGATGCTCACCCGGAGCTGAACGGTTGGTGTGAGACAGTGGGCGTCGTGCTGCTCAGTTCGCTGAACCCTCTCGCCGTCGCGCGCGGCGACGACATGCCCGACGCCGTCCGGATCGGCGACACCTCGCTCTCCCGCACCGATATCGTCGGCGCCGCCGGGGCGCTCGCCAAGCGCATCGCCGGCGCCCGCCGCGTCGCGATCCTCGCCGAGCCGACACCGGCGACGATCGTCGCGATCGTCGGCTGTCTGCTCGCCGGTGTCACCGTGGTGCCGGTGCCGCCGGATTCGGGTCCGGCCGAGCGCGAGCACATCCTCCGCGATTCCGGGGCCCAGGCCTGGCTCGGTCCGGCCCCCGACGACACCACCCTGCCGGTCGTGCCGGTGCGGCTGCACGCGCGGGACTGGCACACGCATCCCGAACCGGACCCGTCGTCGATCGCGTTCGTGCTCTACACCTCCGGCACGACGGGGGCGCCCAAGGGTGTGCTGCTGAGCCGCCGAGCGCTCGCGGCGGGCATCGACGCCATGGCCGAGGCCTGGGACTGGACGTCGAAGGACGTTCTGGTGCACGGTCTGCCCCTGTTCCACGTGCACGGCCTGATCCTCGGGCTGCTGGGAGCCCTCCGGGTGGGCAGCCGCCTGGTTCACACCGTCAAACCGACGCCGCAGGCCTACGCGCAGGCCGCCCGTGACGGCGGCACACTGTTCTTCGGCGTGCCCACCGTGTGGTCGCGGATCGCCGAGGACGAGGAGTCGGCCCGGGCGCTCGGTACCGCCCGGCTGCTGGTGTCGGGCAGCGCCGCGCTCCCGGTCCCGGTGTTCGAGCGACTGCGCGACCTGACGGGCCTCACCCCGATCGAGCGGTACGGCATGAGCGAGACGATGCTGACGATCAGCACCCGCGTCGACGGCGAGCGCCGGCCCGGCTGGGTGGGCCTGCCGGTGCGTGGCGTCGAGACGCGGCTGCGCGACGAGCGCGGCGGAGACGTCCCGCACGACGGCGAGAGCATCGGTGGTCTGCAGGTCCGCGGTCCGATGCTGTTCGACGGCTACCTGAACCGCCCGGACGCGACCGCCGAGTCGTGGACCGACGACGGCTGGTTCCAGACCGGTGACGTCGCCGTGATCGACGAGGGCGGCTTCCACCGCATCGTCGGACGCGAATCCACCGACCTCATCAAGTCCGGGGGTTTCCGCATCGGCGCCGGCGAGATCGAGACGGTGCTGCTCGGCTATCCCGGCGTGAAGGAGGCCGCGGTCGTCGGGCTGCCCGACGCCGACTTGGGCCAGCGCATCGTGGCGTTCGTCGTCGGCGACGGCCTCGACGAGGCGACGCTGATCGAGCACGTCGCGTCGCAGCTGTCGGTGCACAAGCGGCCGCGGGAGGTGCGGATCGTCGAGTCGCTGCCGCGTAACGCGATGGGCAAGGTACAGAAGAAGCTGCTGGCCTGACGGGTCCACCGGCGTACGGTCGGGACATGAGCGCAGTCACGAGCACCCGCATCGTCCTCGCCTCACGACCGCACGGGGAACCGTCCGAAGACAACTTCCGCACGGAGACGGTCGAACTGCCCGACCTCGCCGACGGTCAGGTGCTGCTGCGGACGGTGTACCTGTCGCTGGACCCGTACATGCGCAATCGGATGAATGCCGGGGAGTCGTACGCCGATCCGGTCGAGGTGGGCGACGTCATGGTCGGCGGCACCGTCTCCCAGGTCGTGGATTCCCGAGCACCCGGCCTTCCCGCCGGCACGTACGTGCTCGGATACACCGGCTGGCAGTCGCACGCGGTGGCCGACGGCACCGCGGTGCGCGTTCTCGATCCCGACCGGGCCCCGCTGGCCACCGCGCTCGGCGTGCTCGGTATGCCCGGCTTCACGGCCTACGCGGGGCTGCTGAAGATCGGTCAGCCGAAGGCAGGGGAGACCGTCGTCGTGGCCGCGGCGTCCGGCCCGGTGGGTTCGGCCGTCGGGCAGATCGCGAAGATCCACGGCGCGCGGGCAGTCGGAATTGCGGGTGGACCGGACAAGTGCGCATACGTGCGAGACCAACTCGGTTTCGACGCCGCGATCGACCATCGTGCACCCGATTTCGCCGATCGACTGAAAGCGGCCGTGCCGGACGGGATCGACGTCTACTTCGAGAATGTCGGCGGTCCGGTCACCGCCGCAGTGCTGCCGCTGCTCAATCTCCACGCGCGGATTCCGGTGTGCGGGATGGTGTCCCAGTACAACGTCGCATCGGATCCCGAGGGGCCGGACCGGCTTCCCGGGTTCATGAGCCTGGTGCTCGTCAAGAGCCTGACCGTCCGTGGTTTCATCCAGTCCGAGTTCGTCCGGGAGGTCTACGGCGACTTCGAGCGCGACGCCTCCCAGTGGCTCGCCGAGGGGCGGCTGAAGCACCGGGAGGACGTCGTGGACGGGCTGGAGAATGCGCCGTCCGCATTCTTCGGAATGTTGCACGGCAAGAACTTCGGAAAACTGGTCGTCAGGGTCGGGTCGGAGCAGGACTGACGGGTTCGACGACGACCGGAATCCTCGGGAATCAGGCGGAGATGCCGACGGGGGTGTCGCCGACGATCGAAATGCGGTCCATGACGCGGCGCGCCGGGTAGTAGTCGCTGGATGCGTAGTGCTGGCACGTGCGGTTGTCCCAGAACGCGATGGTGTTCGGTTGCCACCGCAGGCGCACCTGGAACTCCGGACGCTGGACGTGGCGGTACAGCATGCGGAGCAGCTCGTTCGACTCGTCCTCCGAGACGCCGAGGATGCGCTGGGTGAAGACGGCGTTGACGAACAGCACCCGTCGTCCGGTCTCGGGGATCACCCGCACCACGGGGTGCACGACCGGAGCGAAGAGCGGTCGGAGCATCTCGACGGACTCCGCGGGCATGCCGCGACCGAAGCTGTTGATCCAATCGTGCTCGGCCGGCAGGTGGTCGATGCGTGCCCGGACGTCCTCCGGAAGGAGGTCGTAGGCCGCACCGGTGTCGGTCCACAGCGTGTCACCGCCGACCGACGGAACCTCGACGGCGCGCAGAACCGCTGCGAACGAGGGGAATTCGTGCCAGGTCACGTCGTTGTGCCACATGTTCTCGACACCCGCGGCCATGCCGTCCTTCGCGAGGGTCGCGACGTCCGCGTCGCTCTGACCGGGCTGCGTGTACTTGAAGAACGGGTGCTGTTCCAGTTTGCCCCAGCGCGAGGCGAATTCACGATGCTCGGCGCGGTCGATGTCCTGGTCGCGGAAGAACAGCACCTTCCACTCGAGTAGTGCGCGCCGGAGTTCGGCGAGCACATCGTCGGACAGGTCGCCGCTCAGCCGGATTCCCGAGACCTCGGCACCGATGGTGGGGGTCTGCGGGGTGAGCGAGAACAGTTCGTAGGGGCGAGCTTCCGCGCCCTCGGTGGTGCGTCGCGCCATGAGCGGGCCGACGGCGTAGAGCGGGTCCGTGGGGCGGGGCTCGATGAACGTTCGGAAGATGTCGGGAGTAGCGGAGGACGTCATTGCGAAACTCCTTGGGGCTCGGTGTGGTCCGTCGGTCCGACGGCGCTGCTGGTGTGCGCGGACGTGCCGGCTTCGAGCACGGCCGCGCAGGTGTCGACGAGATCCGCGACGATCGCCGCGGTCTCTGCTGGGGTGCGATCCGTTCCCTCCCGTGCGGCGAGGGCAGTCATGCTGAGCATGGTGATGTTGTCGGCACGCCAGGCGGCGATCTCTCCGGGTGCCGGACAGAGGTCGATCAGCATTCGATGCACGTGCCGGTAGCTCTCCGCTCTCAGGTGCCTCTGGATGAGGTCTGCGAGGGCGGGGTCGAACATGGCCTGGACGAGGAAGCGGGCGTACCGGCTGCCGGGTCGGCCCAGTGTCTCGGCGGCCAGGGGCCGGACGAGTGCCCCCACCGCCTGTCGAACGGTCGGGGGAGCGCCCAGCCGCTCCATTTCGTCGAGCAGTTCCTGTCGGCGGGCATCGACGGGGGACATGCGGACCTCGACGAGCGCCTCGAGGAGGCCCTCGCGGGAACCGAAGTGGTACTTCGCTGCCGACTTGTTGGACTGCTTGGCCGCGATCTGGACGTCCTTGAGCGTCAGCGTGGGCATTCCCCGTTCGGCAATGATCTGCTCGGCCGCCTCGATCATCGCCTGCCGGGACGTGGTCTGGGTCACAGCCGCAAGATTAAGGCTGAAGCCTTAGTGTGTCAACGATTATCTGGAATTCATTCTTGTTCGGACGGCCGCCGTGGCTGGATCTCCGCTTGTGCGCCGCGGTCTGCGAGCATGATCGAATGGAACACGGGTCGGCCGAGCAAGCGTTCACCTCCGTCCTGGAGGCAAGTGTCATTCCGCTCTTGAAGGAGCGGCGATTTCGCAAGCGGAAGCTCACGTTCACGCGGGACCGCGACGGCGTGGTCGACGTGATCAACCTGCAGCGCTCGGCAGGGAACAGCCGCGAGTCCATCAGGTTCTACGTCAATTGCGGCGTGTACTCGGCGGAGTTCGATCGCGTCATCGGACGCGAACCGCAGCAGCGGCCCGCCGAGGTCGACTGCCAGTACCGGTGCCGGATCGAGACGATCGCCTCCGGGATCGGACCGCATGTGACCGTGCACGCCGACATCAGCGTCCCCGAGGTCGCCGACCAGCTGCGCGCAGCACTGATCGACGCGTTGGCCGTGATGGGTGAACTCTGCGGACCCGACGACGTGGCGCGGGCCGTGGGGTCGGACATCGACTTCGACGTCTTCCGCTACCGTCTGGCCACGGGTGACGAGTCCGGTGCCCGCGACCAGTACGCGCGTGCGCTCGCCGGCTTCGGCGCAGAGCCGCGCTGGCTGCGCCTCGTCGAGCAGTTCCGAAGGGCGGCAGACTCCTACGCCGTCTCCTTCGTCGACGTGTCGGGCTGACCCGCGGCCTCTAGCGGGTGTCCCGGAAGACCGGGTCCCGCTTCTCGCGGCGGGCGGTGGTCGCTTCTTCGAAGTTGTCGGTCATCAGCCGAATCATCAGCTGGCCGAGGCCTTCCTGGTTCATGTGCTGCGCCATCGACGACGCGTCGAGGCTCGACCACAGCGTGCGCTTGGTGAGCTCGACGCCCGGTCGTGAGAAGTTCGCGATCCGCTCCGCCATGTCGAACGCGTCCTCGAGCAGGTCCTCGCCGGCGACGATGCGGGACACGAGGCCGATCCGCGCGGCCTCGTCGGCGTCGACGTCGCGGCCGGTGAGCATGATCTCGAACGCCCTCGACGACCCGATCGCCCGCGGCAGCAGGTAGCTCAGGCCCAGTTCGCTCGCGGTCAGACCGTTGTTGATGCCGGCCGCGCGAAAGTACGCCTCGGGCGCGGCGAGCCGGATGTCCGCGGCCAACGACAGGCACAACCCGCCGCCGATCGCCGCGCCGTTCACCGCCGCGATCACCGGCTGGTGCATGCGGCGCAGCGTGAGGATCACGTCGTCGAGCAGTTCCATCGACCGCAGCGCGATCGACGGTCGGGTCAGTCCCTCGATGTGCGGGATCGGGCCAGCCGATCGCTGGTCGGCGCCCGAGCAGAAGCCCCGGCCGGCGCCGGTGATCACGACGGCCCGCACCGAGGTGTCGTTGCTGATGGCCTCGAGCGCTTCCCGGAACGGGATCATGACGTCGAACGCCATCGCGTTCATGCGTTCCGGGCGATTGAGGGTCACCAGTGCCACGTTCTCGCGCGGCCGTTCGACGACGATGAAGCTCAACGGATCTCCTATGGGCGTGGGTCGCTGTGACCCTACGCCGCGGGAGCGCCCGATGTGCCCGTTATTCCGTTAAACCCCTGCTCGTCGGCGTCACCGGCGAGACCTCCGCGCGCCGGCGTGCCTCACGACCCGAAGCTGCCGGACGACCCGGAGCTGCCGAGGCTGCCCTGGTGATCGCCGGGCGGCGGCGCGGTCCACCCGATCGGCACGTGGCCGAGGCGCACCCGCTGCGGGTGGTCGCCCACCGGGATCGTCGCGACCTTCTGCCCGGTTGCAAAGTCGATTGCGCTCACCGTGTCGTTCGCGCTCTCGGAGATCACGCACTGGGTGCCGTCTCCGTTCACGGTGGCCCAGTACGGCTTTCCGGCCGGCACCGGCGTCGTCTCCTGCAGCGTCGCGGTGTCGACGGTGGTCACGTAGTCGTCCATCGTCCCGGCGATGCACAGCCGGGTGCCGTCGGGGTTGATCGACATGCCGTGGTGGCGGGAGTCGTTGACCCACGTGGTGCGGTCCGGGTTGGTGGCCGGGTTCTTCGGCAGTTCCTTGATCCGGGTGATCCGGTCGGCCGCAACGTCGTACTCGACGAAGCCGTTGAAGAACGAGACCTGGAAGTACAGCGTCCGTTCGTCGGGGCTGAAGGACACCGGACGCACCGAGTTGGACAGGTCCTTGCGCCCGAACGCGTCGAGCCGATCACGCATGTCGATCACCTTCACGGTCTGGAAGGTCTGCGCGTCGACGATGGTGATCCGGCGGTCGCCCTTGGTGAAGTCCAGCTCCGGCGCGTCCAGCGGGGTGTTCACCTCGCCGATCGACATGTTCCACAGGTACCGGCCGCCGTCCGTGAAGACGTTCTCGTGCGGCTTGTCACCCGTCGTGAACGACCCGACCTGCGTGCCCGTGGCGATGTCGAGGACGTGCACGGTGTTGCTGGTGGACGCGGAGACCGCGACACGGGTGCCGTCCGGAGAGACGGCCATGTGGTCGGCGCGGAAACCGGAGACCGGGAACCGCCAGTTGATCTTGCCGGTGGTCAGGTCGATCGAGACGACGTCGGCGAAGCTGGGCCGGGACGCGACCACCGCGGATCCGTCGGGTGTCGTGTACATGTCGTCGACGAACTGGTCGTGTCCTTCGCCCGCGGTCGCCCGGATACCGAGGTAGAAGGCGAGCTTGATCGGGTTGAGGTAGATCTCGCGCAGGCGCTCGTCCTTGTCGGGGATCATGTCGATCCGGCCGAGCTTGTCGTAGGTGCCCGTCGATTTGATGACGTCGGCGGTGCCTTCCCAGTTGTTGCCGACGAACAGCACCTCGTCGAGGCCCGCGGGCGCGGCGGTTGCGGCCGGCGCGCCGACGGCCAGTGCCGAGATCGCCGCGGCGACCGTCATGGTGACGGCGCACCCTCGTCCGAATCCTGTCCTGCGTGGCGTCATTCGCGTTCCCTCGTCGACTCGATTTGCTGGCGGCAGGCTAGCAAGCGACTTCGCGTCGCATAGGGGAATCACGAACACCGTTGCGCGGCAGGACTCGTCGCGCCGGGTGCCGTCGGCAGCGCAGAGAGCGCTGCCGACGGTCAGATCGCGGGCTCGACCGCGGCTGCGGCTGCGGCTGCGGCGGCCGCCTCGGCCTCGGCGGCGGCCTTCTTCGCTCGCCGCCGTGAATTGACGAGTGCGAGCGCGAGAATCAGGAGGAACAGCACCAGGGTCGAGATCAACTGCTCACGCGCGTCGGCGTCGAACGCCATCAGCACCACGAACCCGGCGAGCAGTGCCAGCGTGAGGTAGCTGAGGTACGGGAACAGCCACATCCGCACCGTCAGCTTGCCCTCGCGCTCGAGTTTCGGACGCAACCGCAGATGGGTGACCACGATGAACACCCAGATCACCAGCAGCGCCGCGCCGACAGCGTTGAGCAGGATGCCGAGCAGCGAATCGGGCAGCAGCCAGTTCAGCAGCACGCTGACGAAACCGAAGAACACCGAGAGCAGCACGGCGTTGGTCGGGACGCCGGACTTGGACAGCTTCGCGAGCGCCGCCGGTCCGTCGCCCCGGCGCGCGAGCGAGAAGGCCATCCGCGACGTGCCGTAGACGTTCGCGTTGAACGCCGACAGCAGGGCGATCACCACGACGAGTTCCATGAGGCCGGACACGTACGGAAGGTTCGCCTTGTCGAGAACCGCGACGAAAGGTCCGTCCTGCAGGTCCGGGTCGTTCCACGGCAGCAGGAAAACCATGATCGCGATCGCGCCGATGTAGAAGACGCTGATTCGCCACACGACGCTGCGCACCGCCGTCGCGATCGCCCGTTCGGGGTCCTCCGACTCGGCGGCCGCGATCGTGACGATCTCGATGCCGCCGAACGCGAACGCCACGACGAGCAGACCCGCGGCGATGCCGGCGAACCCGTTGGGCATGAAGCCGCCGTCGCCGAGGAAGTGGGTGAACCCGACGGGCTCGGTCCCGGGCAGGAGTCCGAAGACGAGCAGGACGCCGACGACGAGGAAGCCGATGATCGCGGTGACCTTGAGCGCGGCGAACCAGAACTCGAACTCGCCGAAGTTGCTCACCTTCGCGAGATTGACCACAGCGAAGAAGGTCACGAACACCAGCGCGATCAACCACTGCGGGACGCCGGGTATCCAGTCGTTCACGATCGCGGACGCGCCGGTGATCTCGGCGCCCAGGACCATGATGAGCATGAACCAGTACAGCCAGCCCATCACGAAGCCGGCCCACTCGCCGATGCCGATCCGCGCGTAGTGCGAGAAGGATCCGCTCGCAGGCAGAGCGGCGCCCATCTCGCCGAGCATGCGCATCACGCACACCACGACGAAACCGGCGATGAGATAGGAGACGAGGACCGCGGGGCCTGCCTTCGCGATCCCGACGCCGGTCCCCAGGAAGAGACCGGCGCCGATGGCCGACCCGAGGCCCATCATCGTCAGATGACGGACCTTCAGGCCATGCCCTAATCGGACTGGGGTACCGCTACTGCTCACTAGTCGTTCGCGTGAAGAGCTGCGTTCAGTTCCACACCGGTGCCCTTCCACGGCACCACCTCGACGGCGCCGGAGACCGAGTTCCGGCGGAACAGGATGTTCGACTGGCCGCTGATGTCGGCGGCCTTGACGACCGTGCCGTCCGGGCCGGTGACCTTGGTGCCGGCGGTGATGTAGAGGCCCGCCTCGACGACGCAGTCGTCGCCGAGCGAGATGCCCAGGCCCGCGTTGGCGCCCAGCAGGCAGCGCTCGCCGACCGAGATGACCTGCTTGCCGCCACCCGAGAGGGTGCCCATGATCGACGCGCCGCCACCGACGTCGGAGCCGTCACCGACGACGACGCCCGCCGAGATGCGGCCCTCGACCATCGAGTTGCCGAGCGTGCCGGCGTTGAAGTTCACGAAGCCCTCGTGCATGACGGTGGTGCCGCTGGCCAGGTGGGCGCCCAGGCGGACGCGGTCGGCGTCGGCGATGCGCACACCGGCCGGGACGACGTAGTCGACCATCCGCGGGAACTTGTCGACACCGAACACGGTCACCGGGCCGCGGATCCGCAGACGCGAGCGGACCAGTTCGAAGCCGTCCACCGCACACGGGCCGAAGTTGGTCCACACGACGTTCGCGAGCAGACCGAACTGCCCGTCGAGGTTGACGCCGTGCGGCTGCACCAGGCGGTGCGACAGCAGGTGCAGACGCAGGTAGACGTCGTGCGCGTCGACCGGCGGCGCGGACAGATCGGTGATCGTGGTGCGCACCACGACCTGCTGGACCTCACGGGCCTCGTCGTGACCGGCGAGTAGCGCGAGGTCCGACGGAATGTCGGTTCCCTCGAGCGCGACGGTTCCGTTCTCCTGGTACTCGCCCAGTTCGGGGGCGGGGTACCAGGTGTCGAGAACCGTGCCGGACTCGGTCACGTTGGCGACGCCTACTGCAGATGCTCCCTGTGCACTCACGAATGCACAGATTACGCGAGCGGCAAGATCCGTTCAGGGGCGGTGAGCCGTTTGCGGCCGAGGTCGCGCGTTCCGACCGGTCGGGTAGCGCGGCGGCGATGCCCCTAGTCTGGAACGGTGAGCCTTCTCGATCTGCACGCCGACCCCATCGATCTCACCGCCGCCCTGGTGGACATTCCGAGTGTGTCGCAGGACGAGGGCGTCATCGCCGACGCCGTCGAGGCCGCGCTCCGGGACCAGACCTCGGGGTTCGAGGTGATCCGCAGCGGCAACGCGGTGCTCGCCCGGACGAACCGCGGGCTGCCGAGTCGCGTCATGCTGGCCGGTCACCTCGACACCGTGCCGATCGCCGACAACGTGCCCAGCCGCCGCACGACCGACGAGCGCGGCGACCTGCTGCACGGCTGCGGCACCGTCGACATGAAGTCGGGCGACGCGGTGTTCCTGCACCTGGCCGCGACCGTCTCCGATCTCGCCCACGACCTGACGCTGGTGTTCTACGACTGCGAGGAGATCGCCGCGCAGTACAACGGCCTGGGCCGGATCGAGCGCGACCTCCCCGAGTGGCTGAAGGCCGACGTCGCGATCCTCGGCGAGCCGACGGGCGGCTTCATCGAGGCCGGCTGCCAGGGCACGCTCCGTGTGCGGCTGACGACGTCGGGCGTGCGGGCCCACTCGGCCCGCTCGTGGCTCGGCGACAACGCGATTCACAAGTTCGCCCCGGTTCTCGAGCGGCTGTCGTCGTACGAGGCCCGGTCGGTGGACATCGACGGCTGCGTCTACCGGGAGGGACTGTCGGCGGTGCGGATCTCCGGCGGGGTCGCGGGCAACGTCGTGCCGGACGCCGCGGAGATGGACGTCAACTTCCGGTTCGCGCCCGACCGCAGCGTCGAGCAGGCGATCGCCCACGTCCGGGAGGTCTTCGATCCGTCGGCCCTGGGCGGCCTCGAGCTGGGGTTCGAGGTCACCGACAGCTCCGCGGGCGCGCTGCCGGGCCTGTCCCATCCCGCGGCGGCGGCGCTGATCGAGGCGGCCGGTGGGCAGTACCGCGCCAAGTACGGATGGACCGACGTCTCGCGCTTCTCGGCGCTGGGGATCCCCGCGGTCAACTACGGTCCGGGTGATCCGAATCTGGCCCACAAGCGTGACGAACACGTCCCGGTCCACCAGATCACCGACGTGACGCGCGTGCTGCGTGGGTACCTGAGCGCGTGAACGCCTAGCCTTGGCCGCATGGCACCTGAGAGGAAGACCGGAGCGGCCCGGCGAAGCACCGCCTCGGTGAAGCATCGCGGCCCGGTCATGCTGCGCCGCGACCGCAAGGCCGAGGTCACGACGGCCGACCGGCGGCTGCTCGACCAGCGCGGGCCCACCGACTGGGTACACACCGACCCGTGGCGGGTCCTGCGCATCCAGAGCGAGTTCATCGAGGGGTTCGGTGCGCTCGCGGAGGTGCCGCGCGCGGTCACGGTGTTCGGCTCCGCCCGCACGGACGAGGACGCGGCCGAGTACCGAACGGCCCGTGAACTCGGCACCGCGCTCGTGCAGGCCGGGTTCGCGGTCATCACCGGTGGCGGCCCGGGCGTCATGGAGGGCGCGAACCGCGGTGCCAGCGAGAGCGGGGGCTACTCGATCGGGCTCGGCATCGAGCTCCCGTTCGAGCAGCGGCTCAACGACTGGGTCGATCTGGGCATCAACTTCCGCTATTTCTTCGCGCGCAAGACGATGTTCGTGAAGTACTCGCAGGCGTTCATCTGCCTGCCGGGTGGGTTCGGCACGCTCGACGAGCTGTTCGAGGCACTCACCCTGGTCCAGACCCGCAAGATCACCCGGTTCCCGATCATCCTGGTCGGCACCGAATTCTGGTCCGGGCTGGTGGACTGGCTGCACAGCGTCCTCGAACGTTCCGGCAAGATCTCGCCCGGTGACATCGATCTGATCCACGTCACCGACGACATCGACGAGGTGGTGCGCATCGTCGTCGAGTCGCAGCAGGGCGTGGACGAGGCGGCACTCCTGGGGGACGAGGACGAGTGGTGAGCGGCGACAAGCCCGACGACAAGTTCGCGGTCTGCGTGTACTGCGCGTCGGGACCGGTGGACGCGAAGTTCCTGGAGCTGGCCGCGGAGGTGGGCGCCGCCATCGGTCGGCGCGGCTGGCAACTCGTGTCCGGTGGCGGCAACGTCTCGATGATGGGCGCTGTCGCGGAGGCGGCCCGCGCGTCGGGCGCGTGGACCATCGGGGTCATTCCGAAAGCGCTGGTGCACAGGGAGGTTGCCGACGTCGACGCGGACGAGCTGATCGTCACCGACACGATGCGCGAGCGGAAGCGGATCATGGAGGACCGCGCGGACGCGTTCATCACCCTTCCGGGTGGCATCGGCACGCTCGAGGAACTGTTCGAGACGTGGACGGCGGGTTACCTCGGGATGCACGAGAAGCCGGTGGTGATGCTCGATCCGGTCGAGCACTTCCGGGGTCTGCTGGATTGGCTCGAGGGCGCGAAGTCTCAGGGCTTCGTGGCGCAGCGCGCGCTCGACGGTCTGATCGTGACGAGTGACATCGAGGCCGCGCTCGACGCCTGCCTGGGATGAAAGTCGTTCCTGTCGAGGGGTTCCGGGGACGGGGTGCAAAGGTTACTGTGAAGTAAGAACTGCCCCCTCCCGTGAAGGATGCCGATGAGTTCCGACGCCACTGCCTCGACTATCGGTCTCGCGCAGTTGGCGCTCAAACTCCCACAGATGGCGATCGAGCTTCCCAGCCTGGCGCGTGGAGCGCTGGGACTGACCCGCAAGCCCGACGCCCGCGACTCCATCGGCCGGGTGTTCCAGGAGCTGGCCCGCCGGCAGCCGCATCACCCGTTCATCCGCTTCGAGGGTGCGACCATCACCTACGGCCAGGCGAACGAGCGTGTGAACCGCTACGCCGATGTCCTGGCGCGAAACGGTGTTCGGCACGGCGACGTCGTCGGCATCCTCGTGAAGAACCGGCCCGAGACGCTGCTGCTGACATTGGCGGCGGTCAAGCTCGGGGCGGTCGCGGGGATGCTCAACCACAACCAGCGGGGAGACGTACTGGCGCACAGCCTGTCGCTGCTGGACAGCCGCGTCCTCGTCGTGGGGGAGGAGTGCGACGAGGCGATCACCTCACTCGACGATGATCCGCACGCGAAGGCCGTGCTGTCGACCGCCGAGCTCGATACCTCGGCCGAGACTGCGGATGCATCGAATCCCGCTGTGTGCGAGCGTATCCAGGGCAAGGATCGCGCCTTCTACATCTTCACCTCGGGGACGACGGGGCTGCCCAAAGCGAGCCTGATGAGCCACTTCCGTTGGCTCAAGAGCATGTCGGGGCTGGGGGCGATGGGAGTTCGCCTGCGCCGCAGCGACACCCTCTACTGCGCGCTGCCGCTCTATCACAACAACGCGCTCACGGTGTCGCTGTCGTCGGTGCTGTCGTCCGGCGCGACGTTCGCCATCGGGCGCAGCTTCTCCGCCTCCCGGTTCTGGGACGACGCGAAGGTCAACGGCGCCACCGCGTTCGTCTACATCGGCGAGGTGTGCCGATACCTGCTCAACCAGCCGGCCAAGCCCACCGACCGCGACAACGACATCCGGCTCGTCGTCGGAAACGGCCTGCGCCCCGAGATCTGGACCGAGTTCACCGAGCGATTCGGCATCGAGCGCGTCGCCGAGTTCTACGGTGCGAGCGAATGCAACATCGCCTTCGTCAACGCGCTCGGCGTCGAGCGCACCGCCGGCATCTGCCCGCTGCCGTACGCGGTGGTCGAGTTCGATCCCGAGACCGGCCGGGCCCGACGGGACGAGGCCGGCCGCCTGCGCCGGGTCGGCACCGGAAAGGTGGGACTGCTGCTGTCGAAAGTCACCGACCGGGCACCGTTCGACGGGTACACCGATCCCGATGCCAGCGAAAAGAAGCTCGTCCGAGACGGTTTCAAGGACGGTGACTGCTGGTTCGACACCGGGGATCTGGTGCGGAGCCAGGGGTTCATGCACGTGGCCTTCGTGGACCGGTTGGGCGACACGTTCCGGTGGAAGGGCGAGAACGTCGCCACCACCGAGGTCGAGGGTGCCCTGTCGGCCCACCCCTCGATCGACGAGGCCGTCGTGTACGGCGTCGCGGTGCCCGGCACCGACGGCAAGGCGGGCATGGCTGCGGTGACCCTCCACGCCGGGCACGAGTTCGACGGCGCACAGTTGGCGCAGGCGCTGTTCGGCCGGCTGCCGGTCTATGCGATTCCGCTGTTCGTACGGGTGGTCGACTCACTCGAGACGACGTCGACGTTCAAGAGCCGCAAGGTGGAACTGCGCGACGAGGGATACACGGCGGGCGTCGACCGTCTGTACGTGTTGGCCGGTCGCGCCGACGGCTACGTGACCGCCTACGACGACTACGTCCGTGACGTCGCCGAGGGGAATGCGCCCGGGGCGTAGTGCGATCCCGGTCATGCGACTATGGGGGCATGGCACCCCGCCCTGTCGCTGACGACACCTCGGCCCCCGGCCACGTCCTGCCCACGCTCTGCGGCAGGCCGGTCGCGACCGATCGTGCCCTCGTGATGGCGATCGTCAACCGCACCCCGGACTCGTTCTACGACCGCGGTGCCACCTTCACCGACGAGGCAGCCATGGCGGCGGTCGATCGCGCCGTCGCGGAGGGCGCCGACCTGATCGACATCGGCGGGGTCAAGGCCGGCCCGGGCGCGGTCGTCGACAGCGACGAGGAGATCCGCCGCGTCGTGCCTTTCGTGGAGGCGATCAGAGCGCGGTACCCGGACGTGATCATCAGCGTCGACACGTGGCGCAGCGAAGTGGCGCGACTCGCGTGCGGTGAGGGTGCAGACCTGATCAACGACACCTGGGCGGGCGCCGATCCGCGGCTCGTCGAGGTCGCCGCCGAACAGGGCGCGGGCATCGTCTGCTCACATACCGGGGGCGCCGTGCCGCGCACCCGCCCGCATCGGGTCCGGTACGTCGACGTGGTCGCCGACGTCGTCGACGAGGTGGTCCGCGCCGCCGAACACGCGGCCCGACTGGGCGTGAAGCAGGACGCGATCCTCATCGATCCGACCCACGATTTCGGGAAGAACACCTTTCACGGGCTCGAATTGTTGCGCCGCGTGGAAGTTCTCGTTAAGACCGGATGGCCCGTGCTGATGGCGCTGAGCAACAAGGACTTCGTCGGGGAGACTTTGGGTGTGGAACTGGCCGAGAGGTTGGAGGGCACCCTCGCGGCGACCGCTCTGGCGGCCGCCGGTGGAGCCCGTGTGTTCCGCGTCCACGAGGTTGCCTCGACCCGGCGGGTGGTCGACATGGTCGCAGCGATCATGGGTACGCGGCAGCCTGTCCGCACCGTACGGGGGTTGGCATGAGCATCACCGAAGCGTCGCGTACCTGGACGGACGCCAACAGCTGGGACCACCCGTGCTGGAGCATCGCCGAACTCGAGCAGGCCAAGGCGGGGCGGACCGTGTCGGTCGTGCTGCCGGCGCTCAACGAGGAGAAGACGGTCGCCGGAGTCGTCGACACCATCCATCCGTTGCTCGGCGGGCTGGTCGACGAACTGATCGTGCTGGACTCGGGATCCTGCGACGCGACGGCCGAGCGGGCGGCCGCGGCCGGTGCGACGGTCATCAGCCGTGAGGAGGCGGTGCCGGGCCTGCCGCCGGTGCCGGGCAAGGGCGAGGTGCTGTGGCGGTCCGTCGCGGCGACCACCGGGGACCTGATCGCGTTCGTCGACTCCGACCTGGTCGACCCGGATCCGGCGTTCGTCCCGAAACTGCTGGGACCGCTGCTCACGGTCGACGGGATACACCTCGTCAAGGGCTACTACCGCCGTCCGCTGCGGGTCAGCGGCACCGAGGACGCCAACGGCGGCGGTCGGGTCACCGAACTGGTGGCCCGGCCCATGCTCGCGGCCCTGCGTCCCGAGCTGACGTGCGTGCTCCAACCGCTGGGTGGCGAGTACGCCGGTTCCAGGGAACTGCTGTCGTCGGTGCCGTTCGCGCCCGGCTACGGCGTCGAGATCGGCCTGCTCCTCGACACCTACGACCGCCTCGGGCTCGCTGCGATCGGTCAGGTCAATCTGGGGGTGCGCAAGCACCGCAACCGGCCGCTGTCCGATCTGGGCGTGATGAGCCGGCAGATCATCGGCACGATGCTGCGCCGGTGCGGCGTCGAGGACAGTGGCGGCGGACTGACGCAGTTCGTCGCGGACGGCGACTCGTTCGTTCCGGCGCGCACCGATGTCTCGCTCGCGGATCGCCCGCCCATGAACACCATCCGTTCCTGACCCGCCCACGGCGTGCTTGTCGGCGGTTCGTGACAGTATCGGGGCATGCTGACGGTCCTGCTGTACCTGGTGATCATGGCGCTGGTCGGTGGTCTGCTCTACCTCGCCGCGAGCATGGTGTTCGGCCGCTCCGAGGAACTGCCGCCGCTGCCCGCCGGCACCACCGCCACGGTGCTGCCCGCCGAGGGCGTCACCGGAGCCGACGTGCGCGGGCTGCGATTCCAGCAGACGCTGCGCGGCTACAAGGCCAGCGAGGTGGACTGGGCACTGGACCGTCTGGGTCGGGAGATCGACTCCCTGCGAGCGCAATTGGCCACCCGGACCGAGGACGAGACGTCGGGCGGCGCCGACGCGTCGGCCGGGGCTGACGATGCGGGAGCAGAACGGTGAGCGTGGTTGTGGGGGAGCGGGATTCGGAGCAGGGCGAGCGGGTCCGGTGTCCGTGGGCCGTCGACAGCGGCGCCTCCCGGATCTACAGCGACTACCACGACTTCGAGTGGGGCCAGCCGCTGCACGGCCGCGACGCGTTGTTCGAGCGACTCTCCCTCGAGGCGTTCCAGTCCGGGCTGTCGTGGATCACCATCCTGCGCAAGCGAGAAGCATTCCGGGAGGTGTTCGCCGACTTCGACACCGAGGTCGTGGCGGCCTTCACCGAGGACGACGTCGCGCGGCTACTGGGCGACGCACGGATCGTCCGCAACCGCGCGAAGATCCAGGCCGTCATCGCGAACGCGCGGGCCGTCCTCGACCTCGCCGACACCGACCTGGACACGCTGCTGTGGTCGTTCGCGCCGCCGCGGCGCGCGCGGCGGTACGAGCGAGTCGAAGAAGTGCCCGCCGTCACTCCCGAGTCCAAGGCGATGGCCGCCGAGTTGAAGCGCCGAGGGTTCCGTTTCGTGGGTCCTACCACGGCATATGCGTTGATGCAGGCCACCGGCATGGTCGACGATCACATCGCGTCGTGCTGGGTCGAACTGCAGGTGTAGCGGTGTCGGATTCGAGCGGTTTTTTCGCCTCAGCTACCCGGCAACCCACTCGATAGGGAAGAATGGAGTCCAGAGCCTCGCTAATTGCTGGCGGGGCGCCCACGGTAATCCGAGGCGCTAGCGAAATCCGGCGCAGATGTGGAGGGAGCAGAGGATGGCGGCCATGAAGCCCCGGACCGGGGACGGTCCCCTCGAGGCAACCAAAGAGGGACGAGGAATCGTCATGAGGGTTCCGCTCGAGGGCGGCGGACGTCTGGTCGTCGAACTCACCCCGGAGGAGGCTGCGGCTCTGGGGGACGAGCTCAAGGGTGTCACCAGCTAAGAGGACCTACCCTCTGCGGCAGTACCGGCCGGGTCGATCCGTCGACCCGGCCGGCGCTTGCGGGTAGCCGAACGATCTTCCGGAAAGGGCACGGCGGTACCAGTGCTGGCGGATGTGTGCGCTCTTCTCGCGTGCCCGCAATGCGGCAACGAGCTCGACCTCGAAGAAGACGCGGGTCGCGCCCTGGTGTGTCCGCGCGGACACAGCTTCGACGTCGCCCGCCAGGGCTACGTGACGCTCCTGACGGGCGCCGCGACCAAGTTCACCGGCGACAGCCCCGAGATGATCGCGGCGCGCGACGAATTCCTCGACTCGGGTCACTTCGCCCCGCTCATGGACGCCGTCGCCGACGCCGTCGCGCAGACGGTCGACGGCGACACGGAACCGCGGATCCTCGAGATCGGTGCCGGTACCGGGCACTACCTTGCCCGCGTGCTCGACGCGATCCCGGCGGCGCAGGGCATCGGCCTCGACGTCTCCAAGCCCGCGGCACGGCGCCTGGCGCGTTCGCATCCACGGGCCGCGGCGGTCGTCGCCGACGTCTGGCGGCAACTGCCCGTCCGCGACGGGGTCCTCACGCACGTCCTGTCGGTCTTCGCGCCGCGGAACGCCGCGGAGATCGACCGGGTGCTCACCGAGAGCGGCACCCTGGTGGTCCTCACCCCGACGGACCGGCATCTCACCGAGCTCGTCGACCTGCTCGGCATGGTCCGGGTGGACGACCGCAAGGTCGAACGACTCGGCGAGACCGTCGCGGGACGATTCGACCGCGTCCACCGCACGCCGGTCGAGACCCGGATGATGTTGTCGCGCCACGACGTCGAGAACCTCGTGGGCATGGGGCCGTCGGCCCGCCACCTCACCGCCGAGCGGCGGGCGGAGGCGATAGCCGCGCTCCCGGAACCGTTCTCCGTGACGGCCTCCGTCGTGGTCTCGACCTACCGCCGGGCGGCTACCGCCGGCTGAGTACGTCGGTGTACACCGCGAGGGTCTGCTGCGCGATGCGGGACCACGAGAACTCTGCCGTCGCGCGTGCCCGGCCCGCCCGGCCCATCGCCGCCGCCCGGCCGGGGTCGGTCGCGATCTCGTTGACCGCCGACGCGAGCGCGTGCTCGAACGCCTCGGGCTCGTACGAGTTGTAGTGCACCAGCCGGCCGGTGACCCCGTCCTCGACCACCTCGGGAATCCCGCCGACGTCGGACGCGACGACGGCCGTCTCGCATGCCATCGCCTCCAGGTTCACGATGCCCAACGGCTCGTACACCGACGGGCACACGAACACGGTTGCCGCGGAGAGTATTTCGCGCACCTGTTCGGTGGGCAGCATGTCCCGGATCCAGACGACCCCCGCGCGGTGCGCCGCGAGCCGGGTCACGGCCGCCTCGGTCTCGGCCGCGAGTTCCGGCGTGTCCGGGGCGCCCGCGCACAGGACGAGTTGGATCGAGGGATCGAACGCGTGTGCCGCTGCGACCAGGTGACCGAGTCCCTTCTGTCGCGTGATCCGTCCGACGAACACGACGATCGGGCGGTCCCGATCGATGCCGTGTGCCGTCAGGACCGAGGTGGCTCCGGGCGCCGCCGGGCCGGGATGCCACACCTGCGAGTCGATCCCGTTGTGCACCACGTGGACCCGCGCAGGGTCGATCGCCGGGTAGGTGTCGAGGACGTCGGCACGCATGCCGGCACTCACCGCGATGACGGCGTCGGCGTGCTCCATCGCGTTGCGCTCGGACCACGACGAGACGCGGTAGCCGCCGCCGAGTTGCTCCGCCTTCCACGGCCGCCGCGGTTCGAGCGAGTGCGCGGTCACGATGTGCGGGACGTCGTGCAGGGCGCCGGCCAGATGCCCGGCCAGACCCGTGTACCACGTGTGCGAGTGCGCGACGTCCGCACCGTCCACGGCGTGCGCCATCCGCAGTTCGGCCGACAGTGTGCTGAGGGCGGGATTGGCGCCCACGAGATCGGGGTCGGGACGGTGCACGAACGCGCCGTCACGGGGCGCGCCCATGCAATGCACGTCGACGTCGCACAGGCGGCGCAGGTGCGCGACGAGTTCCATGACGTGGACCCCCGCGCCTCCATAGATCTCCGGGGGATACTCCTTCGTCAACATCGCGACCCGCACCGGGTAAACGTAACCGCCGGAACCCGTTACGGCCAACGGCCCCGCGCGTGTTCCGGGCAACGGTGGCGGCGGTCGGGGGCCGCCCGATAGGTTGACTGGTGTGAGGAGTCAGCCCCATGTGCTCGGGATCGTGCTCGCCGGCGGCGAGGGCAAGCGCCTGTACCCGCTCACCGCTGATCGGGCCAAGCCGGCCGTGCCGTTCGGCGGCGCCTACCGGCTCATCGACTTCGTGCTCAGCAACCTGGTGAACGCCGGCTACCTGCGCATCTGCGTGCTCACCCAGTACAAGTCGCACTCGCTCGACCGGCACATCTCGCAGACCTGGCGGCTGTCGGGGTTCGCGGGCGAGTACATCACCCCGGTGCCGGCGCAGCAGCGTCTCGGCCCGCGCTGGTACACCGGCAGCGCGGACGCGATCTTCCAGTCGCTCAACCTGGTCTACGACGAGGACCCCGAGTACATCGTCGTCTTCGGTGCCGACCACGTGTACCGCATGGATCCCGAGCAGATGGTGCAGCACCACATCGACTCCGGGGCCGGGGTGACGGTCGCCGGGATCCGGGTCCCGCGCAGCGAGGCGTTCGCATTCGGTTGCATCGACAGCGACGAATCCGGCCGGATCACCCAGTTCCTGGAGAAACCCGCCCACCCGCCGGGCACCCCGGACGACCCCAACGTGACGTTCGCGTCGATGGGCAACTACGTGTTCACGACGAAGGTGCTCGTCGACGCGATCCGCGCCGACTCCGAGAACTCCGACTCCGACCACGACATGGGCGGCGACATCATCCCGGCGCTCGTCGACGCGGGACTCGCATCGGTCTACGACTTCAAGAACAACGTGGTGCCCGGGGCGACGGACCGCGACCGCGGGTACTGGCGCGATGTCGGCACGATCGACGCGTTCTACGACGCGCACATGGACCTGGTGTCCGTGCACCCCGTCTTCAACCTCTACAACCGGCGCTGGCCCATCCGGGGCGGCGGTGAGAACCTCGCCCCCGCCAAGTTCGTCAAGGGTGGGCTCGCGCAGGAGTCCGTCGTCGGCGCGGGCTCGATCCTCTCCGCCGCGACGGTCCGGAACTCGGTGCTCAGTTCCAACGTCATGGTCGAGGACGGCGCGACCGTCGAGGGCAGCGTCCTGATGCCCGGCGTCCGGGTCGGCAAGGGCGCGGTGGTGCGCCGCGCGATCCTCGACAAGAACGTCGTCGTGGGGGAGGGCGAGATCATCGGAGTCGACCTCGAACGCGACCGGCAGCGATTCGCCGTCAGCAACGGCGGCGTCGTGACGATCGGGAAGGGCGTCTGGATCTAGCCGTCAGTTCCGTGCCGCGCACAACAGGCCGTCGCCCACGGGGAACAGCACGCGGGTGAGCCGATCGTCCTCGGCGATCAACCGTGCAGCCTCCCGAACGGCGACCGTCGCCGCGTCACGATGACCCGGGTCGGTGACCCGTCCGCCGAGGAGCGCGTTGTGAAGCACGATCACGCCACCCGGCCGCAGCAGGCGCACGCCCTCACGCACGAAGTGCGGGTGGTCGGCGGGAGCGTTGTCGATGAACACCAGGTCGTAGGCCGAATCGGCGAGCCGTGGCAGCACCTCGAGGGCCCGGCCGTTGATCAGCCGCGTTCGGGACGGGGTGATCCCCGCGAACCGGAACGCCTGCTTTGCCGCACGCTGATGCTCGGGTTCGCTGTCGATCGTGGTCAGGATGCCGTCCTCGCGCATGCCGCGCAGCAGCCACAGGCCGCTCACACCCGCACCCGCACCGACCTCGACGACCGTCTTCGCGTCGAGCATCCGGGTGAACAGTGCCAGCGCGGCACCCACCGTCGGCGGCACCGGGGTAGCGCCGAGTTCCGTCGCCCGGTCGCGCGCGGCGGTGAGCATCTCGTCCTCGAGGACCGCGTCCTCGGTATGGGTGAGAATTCGTTCGGCGTTCGTGTGCACGCAATAGAGGCTAGCCTTGCCGCGCGGCCACGTCGTCAAGGCTCGCTCGCCGCGGTGACATCGCGCGGCTCGCCGCGGTGACATCGCGCGGCTCGCCGCGGTGACATCGCGCGGCCCGGCCTCGGTCATATTCTCAGGTCCCGCTCAGGTTGCTCATAGTGCCCACATATCGCGGCACGACAGGGTGAGTGCAACGTCGGACGACTAGACCGCACGGCGTGAAGATCACACGGACCGATCCGTTCGGACGGTGGCGGGAACAATTCCGGGCTCTCGGGAGTTGAACCACCACAATCCGGTGTCCCGTGATCCGCGGTCCTGAGTAGGAGGATCCACTCATCCACATGACCAATGCCGAATGCACCATCCACGACACCACCGACCGATTCGTCGTGGCGGGCACTGAATCAGGTGTGTCCGCACCCGGCGTTGACGATGTGACATCAGAACCGACCGGTACCGCTGTGTTCGACGCCACAGGCGACAAGGCTGCGATGCCGTCGTGGGACGAACTCGTCCGCGAGCACGGCGACCGCGTCTACCGACTGGCCTACCGGCTGTCGGGTAACGCCCAGGACGCCGAGGACCTCACCCAGGACACCTTCATCCGGGTGTTCCGGTCGCTCCAGAACTACCAGCCCGGCACGTTCGAGGGCTGGCTGCACCGCATCACCACGAACTTGTTCCTCGACATGGTGCGCCGCCGCAACCGCATCCGCATGGAGGCGCTGCCCGAGGACTACGACCGCGTCCCCTCCGACTCGCCGAACCCCGAGCAGATCTACCACGACGCACGACTGGCCCCCGACCTGCAGTCCGCGCTCGACTCGCTGGCACCGGAGTTCCGTGCGGCCGTCGTCCTGTGTGACATCGAAGGACTGTCGTACGAGGAGATCGGTGCCACACTGGGGGTCAAGCTGGGTACTGTGCGCAGCAGGATCCACCGTGGACGGCAGGCGCTGCGGGAGCATCTCGCGGCGAGTGGCAAGGTGGACTCCGATCGGATCGGGTGTTGATGCAGGAGGGTTTGATGACGCAGGCGCGCGGACCTCGTCAGTTCGGCTCCACCGAACACCTGGCGAGTGAGGCGATCGCCGCGTACGTCGACGGCGAGCTGCGCATGAACGCGTACCTCCGTGCCTCCCAGCACCTCTCTCTGTGCCCCGAGTGCGCGGCCGAGGTCGACGCGCAGCAACAGGCGCGGATCGCGCTGCGCCGCGCCGCCTCGGACGTGTCGATACCGAGTTCGCTCCTCGGGCTGCTCAGTCAGATTCCCCGATGCCAGCACCCCGAACCGGAGCAGCAGCCCGGTCGTGCGTCCGCTGCGGGGATCATCTCGTTCGATCGTGACGACATCAGCCGGCGCTGGCCGTTCCGTCGTCGCCGCTGAGGAAGCGGAACGCACCTGCACCGACTGCATCGATGCCACCGCGCGGGACGAATCGGTGATACTGGCAGGCGTGACTGACGCACACGAGGGGGACATGCGCGCGTGACGGCTGATTCGAGGACGCCGGGAGCGGCGCAGGACGACACCCCGGCGCAGGGCGGATCGCCCGAACGTTCCGATGGTCCGCGCATGGCCCCGCGCCCGATCTACCGCCCGCACGTCGACCCAGGCGCGCAGCAGGCGTTCGGACGCCCCGCGGACGTGGCCGGCTCGTTCGGCTCGCGGTCGGCGCCGCCGGTCGGTCCGCCAATCGCCGTCGGCCGCCCCGACGAGGCCCTCGCCGAGGCGTTCGGGCGTCCCGAGGGCGAGACCGACTCCCTCCAGCGTGGCCCCGAGGGCGCGCCCGCCCCGGCCGAGCAGCAGTCGGCCAGAGATCCGTGGCGTGACCCGGACGCCCCGGCCCGACTCGGCGCCCCCGCACAGGCCCCCGCCACCCCGCCGCAGCAACCGGACGCCCCGAAACTGACGGTGCGTGACGTGCTGTTCGGTGAGCGCGTCGAGCGCAAGGCGGTGGCGATCCTGGCCGCGATCGCGCTCGCCATCGGGGTCGTCGGTGGGCTCGTCGCCGCCGCCGCGACGTCCGACCGCGGCTCCCTCACCAGTGCTCGGGTCACGCTCTCCCAGAGCGGTGGCGACGACGACGCCCCGGTGGGCCGGATCGCCGAGGTCGCGGACGCGGTGCTCCCGTCGGTGGTGTCGATCCAGGTGGCGCACGGCGACCAGTCCGGGACCGGTTCCGGTGTCGTCGTCGACGGCGCCGGCTACATCGTCACCAACAACCACGTCATCTCGATGGCGGCGACCGATCCCGGGTCGTCCACGATCCGGGTCACGTTCTCCGACGGCACCAAGGTGCCGGCGCAGATCGTCGGCCGCGACACCAAGACCGACCTCGCGGTCCTCAAGACCGACGTGCAGAACCTGACGGTCGCCGACCTCGGCAGGTCCGGCGATGTGCGGGTGGGGCAGGACGTCGTGGCCGTCGGCTCGCCCCTCGGGCTGAGCAAGACCGTTACCCGCGGCATCGTCAGTGCCCTCAACCGGCCGGTGCGACTGTCGGGCGAGGGTACCGACACCGACGCGGTCATCGACGCCGTCCAGACCGATGCCGCGATCAACCCCGGCAACTCCGGTGGTCCGCTGATCGACATGGAGGGCCGCGTCATCGGCATCAACTCGGCCATCCGCTCGGAGAGCGGCGGCTCGGTGGGCCTCGGCTTCGCGATCCCCATCGACGACGTCACCGCGGTGGCGCAGGAACTGATCCGGGGCGGCGTCATGCACCACCCGGAGATCGGGGTCAACGCTCGCACCGTCATCAACGACGCCACCAGCGGGGCCGAGGTCGCGAACGTGCAGGCCGGCAGTCCTGCGGAGAAGGCGGGCATCGCGGAAGGCGATGTGATCGTGAAGGTCGGCGACCGGACCGTGGCCAGCGCCGACGAGCTGGTCGTGGCCGTCCACGACCAGACGGTCGGCCGGTCGGTGCCCGTCCAGCTGATCCGTTCGGGCCGCACCGTGGACCTCGAGGTCACCCCGACATCGGACTGATCGCACCCCGACGGCGGGAATTCATGTGATATTTCCTGATCGTGCGAGCGGTTTCGGCCGCGAACACGTACCCTGAACCCGTGTTTGGCAACATCGGCTGGGGCGAGTTCATGGTGCTCCTGGTGGCAGCGCTCGTGATCCTCGGACCCGAGCGGCTTCCGGGTGCCGTCACCTGGGTGACCAAGACGATGCGCCAGGTCCGCGATTACGCGAGTGGTGCCAGCCAGCAACTCAAGGACGAGCTGGGTCCGGAGTTCGACGACCTGCGCAAGCCGCTGTCCGAACTCAACGAGCTGCGGGGGATGTCGCCGCGTGCGGTCATCACCAAGCACCTCCTCGACGGGGACGACTCGATCCTGACCGGCAACTTCGACAGCAAGCCGGCCACCAATGGATCGACGCCTCCCGTGCCGCCGGCCGCCAAGCCGCTCGAGGCCGGGGAACGACCCCCCGTCGATCCCGACGCCACCTGAGTCGTCGTTCGCCAACGGCGTCACCGACACGACGAAGGGCCGGATCCGCAGCGCGGATCCGGCCCTTCGTCTGTGCGACTAGAGGTGTCGGACGGTGTCGATGCCCAGCGACATCCCGGCCAGGCCGCGCGCCCGCACCGACAGCTTGTCCGCGATCTCGCGCAGGGCGGTGCCGGCGGGGGAGTCGGGGGCACCGAGCACGATCGGCAGGCCCGCGTCGCCGCCCTCGCGGACGGCCTGCTCGAGTGGAATCTGTCCGAGCAGGGGAACGTTCGCGCCCACCGCGCGGGTCAGCCGGTCCGCGACCGCCTGGCCGCCGCCCGAGCCGAAGACCTCCATGCGGGTGCCGTCGGGAAGCTCCATCCACGACATGTTCTCGACGACGCCGGCGATGCGCTGACGGGTCTGCAGCGCGATCGCACCGGCCCGCTCGGCGACCTCGGCCGCCGCCTGCTGCGGGGTGGTCACCACGAGGATCTCGGCGCCCGGGATGAGCTGGGCCACCGAGATCGCGACGTCACCGGTGCCGGGCGGCAGGTCCAGCAGCAGCACGTCCAGATCGCCCCAGAAGACGTCGGCGAGGAACTGCTGCAGCGCGCGGTGCAGCATCGGGCCGCGCCACACGACCGGGGTGTTGCCCTGCGTGAACTGGGCGATCGAGATCAGCTTCACGTCGTGGGACTGCGGCGGCATGATCATCCGCTCGACCTGGGTGGGCTTGGCGTCGGTGCCGAGCATGCGCGGCACCGAGTGGCCGTAGATGTCGGCGTCGAGCACGCCCACCGACAGACCCTTCGCGGCCATCGCGGCCGCAAGGTTGACCGTGACACTGGACTTTCCGACGCCGCCCTTGCCGGACGCCACCGCGTACACGCGGGTGAGCGACCCGGGCTGGGCGAACGGGATCACGGGCTCGGTGGAGTCGCCGCGGAGCGAGCGGCGCAGCTCGGTGCGCTGCTCGTCGCTCATGACGTCGAGTTCGACGCTGACGGTGCCGGCGCCCTCCACGTCGGCGACGGCCTTGGTCACCCGTTGGGTGATCTCGGTGCGCAGCGGACAGCCCGCCGTGGTCAGGTAGATGCCGATGTCGACACTGCCGTCGTCACCGATCGCGATGCTCTTGACCATGCCCAGTTCCGTGATGGGTTTACGGATCTCGGGGTCCTGCACCTTGGACAGTGCGGTGCGGACGGCGGTCTCTGTCAGGGCTGCCATGCCCCCATGGTATGCGGCGCGGTGAACGCCGCGATCAGGGCATCGGGGTGGCGACCGGCGCCGGGGTCGGCGGAGGGCAGAAGACGAGACACGGCAGTGGAGGCAGGCCCGGAATGGTGGGCAGCAGCATGGGCGCCGGCACCGGCGCCGGTGCGAGATCCGGGGCGGGCGCGGCAGGGGGTGCCGCCGTCGGCGTCGGGGTGGCGGGGGTGGTGGCCGAGGGCCCCGCGGCCGCCGCGACGGCCGACTCCGAGTCGGCGGAGCGCTCCGGCGGGGCCGGGGCGACCGGCACCGCGGGCGCGGCGGTTCCGCCGGTGCGGTAGGCCGCCGACCAGGACAGCACGTTCGCCATGTACGTGGTCGAGTTGTTGTAGCGGAGCACGGCGCGCGCCTCCTGCGAGGGGTCGCGCAGGTCGAGCCCACCCGAGCACAGGTATCGCGCAGCCGCGAGGGACGCGTCGAACACGTTGTTGGGGTCGGCGACGCCGTCGCCGTTCCCGTCCGACGCGTACCGCGCCCACGTGCTCGGGATGAACTGCATCGGCCCGACGGCGCGGTCGTGGACCGGATCGCCGTCGAGCACGCCGTGATCGGTGTCGGTGATGACCTCGTTGCCGGCCAGGTGGCCGTTGAGCGTCGGGCCGAGGATCGGTGTCAACGTGGTGCCCGCCGCGTTTGTCTGTCCGCCGCCGGCGTGATTCGACTCGATCTTCCCGATTCCGGCGAGCAGGTTCCATTGGAGGCCACAGCCGGGCTGCTCGCTGGCCATCGTCAGTTCGGCCGCGCGATAGGCGTTGAGCACGATCTCGGGAATCCCGAGCGGGCCTACGACCACGGGAACCGGTACCGAGCGCGGGGCGCTACCGGGCACCAGCCCGGCCGGGTCGGGCAGCGTCGGCGCCGCCGCGGGCCTGGCCGTACGGAGTTGACGTTCGGGCCGCGGCGCCGCGGGCACGAGCCCGACCGTGGGGATGAGGGCGGCCTGCGCCGCAGGCGGTGCGGTGGTGGCCTCGGTGCCGGTGTCCAGCGCGCGCACCGCGGCGGTCGACTCGGGTTCCGGATCCGGGGTCTCGAATACGCCACCCGTGAATGACGCTGCTGTCACGAATCCGGCAAGAACGAGGGCGGACACACCGACAGTTACACGGGCACGCACTCTTCAATCCCCTCCTTGCAGGAATCCTGCATCCGCGCTCACGGATTCGTCCCGAGCGTTCCGACAGCTACATCTCGGTCGATGTGACACACGTTACATATCAGTGACCGGTTGTGGGGTGCGAACAGCGGCAGGAGAGGCGAAGTTCCGAAGCATCCGGTTACTTGCGGCCGCCACGCGGCCGGGTGGCGGGGCCCGGCTCCTCGCGCTCGTCGGCGCGGGCGTCCCGCTCGACGAGCATCTGGCGGATGTCGTCGAGCTCGCGACGCAGGTAGTCGCGGGTGGCGACCTCGCCGACCGCGAGCCGCAGGGCGGCGAGTTCGCGCGCGAGGAACTCGGTGTCGGCCTTGGTCTGCTCGGCCCGGGCGCGGTCCTCCTCGAGCGCGACTCGGTCGCGGTTCTCCTGCCGGTTCTGCGCCAGGAGGATCAGCGGTGCGGCGTACGCCGCCTGCGTCGAGAACGCGAGATTCAGCAGGATGAACGGGTAGGGATCCCACTGCAGCCGCACCGCGGAGATGTTGAGGATGACCCACACCACGACGATCACGGTCTGAATCACCAGGTATCGGCCGGTGCCGAGGAATCGGGCGATGCTCTCGCTCACCCGGCCGACGGCTTCGACGTCGATGCGCAGCCGCAGTCCGCGCGTGCCCCGTGGGGTCTCCAGTCGCTGCCGACCGCTGGGCTCACTCATCGTCGTCCTCCTCGCGCCAGTCGGTGGGCAGGAGGTGATCGAGCACGTCGTCGACCGTAACCGCGCCGAGCAGATGGCGCTCGTCGTCGACGACGGGTGCGCAGACCAGGTTGTACGTCGCGAAGTACCGGGTGACGCTCGTGAGCGAGTCCTCGGGATCCAGGCGCGGCAGGGCGTCGTCCAAGACCCCGCCGACGAGGCTCGCGGGCGGCTCCCGCAGCAACCGTTGCAGGTGCACACACCCGAGGTATCGCCCGGTGGGCGTCGCGGTGGGCGGCCGGACCACGAACACCATGCTCGCGAGAGCGGGCGTCAGGTCGGCGTTGCGGGCGCGCGCCAAGGCCTCGGCGACCGTCGTCGACGGCGTCAGGACGACAGGCTCCGGCGTCATCAGGCCACCGGCGGTGTCGGGGGAGTGCTCGAGCAGCCGCCGGACCGGTTCGGAGTCCTCCGGGTCCATCAGCTGCAGCAGGGACTCCGCGTCCGTCTCGGGCAGGCCGCCGAGGACGTCCGCGGCGTCGTCGGGGTCCATCGCCTCGAGGACGTCCGCGGCGCGCTCGACCTCGAGGTGCAGCAGCAGATCGGTCTGATCGTCGGCGGGCAACTCCTGCACGACGTCGGCGAGCCGCTCGTCGTCCAGCGCGAGCGCCACCTCGTGGCGCCGTTTCTCCGGCAGCTCCCGCATCGCGTGCGCGACGTCGGCGGCCCGCATCCCGTCGAACTGCATCAGCAGCTGGGAGACGCCCTGTCCGGGCATCGCGAGCGCGGTCGGGGTCAGGCCGTGCACGTGCTGCCAGTCGACGACGTGGATCGCCGAACGTCGGCCGAGCCGGCCGCGGTGGGCGCGCACCGCGACGCGCGAGACCACCCAGTCCCGGGTGCGGGTCGACTCGATGCCGAGGTCGACGATCACGACGTCCGTTCCGATGGTGTCGGTGACCTCCGGGTCGTCGATGCGGACGGGGGAGTCGAGGACCTGGGCGAGCGCGAGCACCTCGGTGGGGCGCTGGACGAACCGGCGCAGACTGACGTTGCCGGTCTTGAGTGTGACCGACCCCGGCTGGATCGCGGTGACCCGCAGCATAGGTACGAAAATCCTTTTGCGCGTGAACATCTCGATGACGAGCCCGAGGATTCGGGGTGGTTGGCGGCCCACACGGATCGTGAGAACCACGTCCCGCACACGCCCGATCGATTCGCCGTCGGGTCCGAGGACCACCAGGCCGGCGAGCCTGGCTGCGAATACCTTGTTCACGGCTGCCATGATGAAAAGGCTAGATCCTCGCTTCCTGATCCACTGAATTCGGAGGGCCTGTCGGTCATGACTTCCCGCTTCCGGCCACGTCGTTCGGTTCTGGCCGTTCCCGGTTCGAGCCGCAAGATGATCGACAAGGCGAAGGGCTTGCCCGCCGACGAGATCTTCCTCGACCTCGAGGACGCGGTGGCGCCGATCGCGAAGGCGGAGGCGCGGGAGCGGATCGTCGAGGCGCTCAACGAGGACGGCTGGGGCGACCAGATCAAGGTGGTGCGGGTCAACGACTGGAGCACCGAGTGGACCCACGCCGACGTCGCGACCGTCGTGGGCGGCGCGGGCGCGAACCTCGACGCGATCCTGCTGCCGAAGGTCCCGGACGCCAGCCATGTTCAGGCCCTCGACCTCCTGCTGACGCAGATCGAGAAGGCAAACGGCCTCGAGGTGGGGCGGATCGGTATCGAGCCGCAGATCGAGAACGCGATCGGCCTGACGAACATCAACGCGATCGCGACCGCGAGTCCGCGGGTGCAGACGCTGGTGTTCGGTCCGGCGGACTTCATGGCCAGCATCAACATGCGCACGCTGGTCGTCGGTGAGCAGCCCGAGGGCTACGACCGGGGCGACGCCTACCACCACATCCTGATGACGATCCTCATGGCCGCGCGGGCGCACGATCTGCAGGCGATCGACGGCCCCTACCTGCAGATCCGCGACGTCGAGGCGTTCCGGCGCTCGGCCCAGCGCACCGCCGCGCTCGGGTTCGACGGCAAGTGGGTGCTGCATCCCACACAGATCGACGCGGCCAACGAGGTGTTCAGCCCCCGCCAGGAGGACTTCGACCAGGCCGAGATGATCCTCGACGCGTACGAGTTCCACACCTCCGCGGCCGGCGGCGCCCGCGGTGCGGTGATGCTCGGTGACGAGATGATCGACGAGGCGAGTCGCAAGATGGCACTCGTGATCTCCGCGAAGGGGCGGGCGGCCGGGATGACCCGCACGACGTCGTTCACCCCGCCGTCCGACTGACCGGCGCACGCAGGTCGGGGCGGGCACAATTGATATGAGGACCGGAGATCGGTAGAACCGGACATATCGCACGCTCCGAGCAAAGAGAGACAAAGACGATGACGAATCCACTCTCACAGCCGAACCGCGCCGGGCGGGGGCTCCCGACGCCGCCCACCGGCTGGCCCATCGGTTCGTACCCGACGTACGCCGAGGCTCAGCGCGCCGTCGACTACCTGTCGGACCAACAGTTCTCGGTGGAGGACGTGACGATCGTCGGCGTCGACCTGATGCAGGTCGAGCGTGTCCTGGGCCGCCTGACGTGGGCCAAAGTCATTGGCGGCGGCATTGTTTCGGGTGCCTGGCTCGGCGTGTTCTTCGGCCTGCTCCTGGGCATCTTCACCAACGGATTCCTCGGCCCGCTACTCGTCGGCATCGTCGGCGGCATCATCTTCGGCTTGATCTCGACGACGATCCCGTACGCGGCAGCCCGTGGCACACGTGACTTCTCGTCCACCATGCAGTTGGTGGCCGGCCGCTACGACGTGCTCTGCGATCCGAAGACGGCGGAGGCCGCGCGCGACATGCTGGCCAAGCTCGCGCTCTGATCCGTTCCGTCCGGGTCGCCGGTGCGGCGGTGCGCCGTGCCGAGGTAGACCAGGAGCGTCGCGGCCACTGCGCAACCGGCGCCGGTCGCGAAGGCGATCAGGTAGGCGTGGACGGGTGCGGCGGAACCGGGGGTCGCGGCGGTGGCTGCGAGCAGGGTCGCCAGCAGCGCGCTGCCCACGCTGCTTCCGATGGTGCGCGCTATCGAATTGACGCTGTTCGCGACCCCGGTCAGGTCTGATTCCACCTCCGCGACGAGCAGCGCGGGCATCGCCGCGTACGACAGGCTGGTGAAGGCGCACATGAACATCGAGGCGCCCACCACCTGCCAACTCTGGTCGTGCGCGAGGATCATGGACCCGTAGCCGACGACGCCCAGCGCGGACGCGAGGAGCATGACGCGGCGGGCACCGAGGCGAGTGATGAGCGCGCCGCTGCAGATCGACGCGACGACACCCGCCGTGGCGCCCGGGAGGATGAACACCACGCTCGCTCGCATCGGGTTCGCGTCGAAGCCGTACCCGGCGGCCTCCCGCGAGGTCTGGACGAAGTACATCAACGTGGTGACGTTGACGAACATCCCGGCGCCCACGAGCAATCCGGCCAGATGCGTGCACAGCAGCGCCCGGCGCGTCAGCATCGCCGGCGGTACGAGCGGAACCTCGATGCGGCGTTCGAACGCGAACCATCCGGCGAGCACCACGACACCGCCGATCGCACACCCGAGCGTGTTCGGCGACGTCCAGCCCCACTGACCGCCCTCGGCCAGCGGCAGCAATGCCAGGACCAGCCCGACGCCCAGCAGGACGGCGCCGACCCAGTCGACGCGGCCCAGGCCCGGGCTGGGCCGGGACGGCACGGTCGCCACCACGCCGACGAGGGCGACGAGCGTCATGCCCGTCGCGAGCCAGAACGCCCGGCGGTAGTCGGTGCCCTCGGAGACCAGCAGCCCCGTCAGGACCATGCCGATCGCGCCGCCGAAGCCGAGGGTGCCCGACAGCACGCCCATCGCCGACGTCAGCCGCCTCGGGGTGAGCTCGTCCCGCAGGATCGCGATGCTCACCGGGAACGCCGCGAACGACAGTCCCTGCAACGTGCGCGCGACGATCAGCCACGTCAGCGATTCGGTGACCGCCCCGATCAAGGATCCGACGAGGACGACGCCCAGGACGCCCAGCAGCACCGAACGCTTGCGGCGCAGATCGGCCATGCGGCCCGCTACCGGGGTGGTGACCGCGGCCGCGAGGAAGCTCGACGTGAGCGTCCATCCGATCGCCGTCGGCCCGACGTCGAGCTGATGTCCGATCTCCGCGGACAGCGGAATGATGATGGTCTGCTGGACCGAGGCGACGAGGATGACGAAGCAGAGGACCGGTGTGAGTACCGAATCCGGTATGCGGGTCGAGCGGCGGTGCAAATGGACTCCTGTGAATCGGATCGAGGCCGAGTGACCGTGCGGTCGAACGGGAAACGAACCGAGCCGTGCAACGCGCCGTCGAGCGGCCTCTATCTGATTACGGGCCGCGGGGCGGGATGTCCAGGGCGCTTCCCTGTGGTCGGGAGAGACCTCGAACGGGTGCGTGGGCAGACGGTTCGGACAGCGCGACGGTGCCCTCGTCCCTCGGGTGTTAGATGAACGTGTGACTGACAGCGTTGTCTCCGCCGTGCGCGCACATCTCGACCGGTACATCGGCGGACCCGAGCCTGCTGAGCCGTCCGTGGCCTCGGTGACCTTCCTCGGCGTCGAGCCCATCGACGTCCTCCGCTACCCGGGGGACGGCGCCGCCCCGGTCCGGTACGCGACCCTGGGGTGCTCGCGGCACCCGATGGGCGATCCGAGCGAGATGATCGCCGACCCCACGCGCGGGCCGCGCGCGGAACTGGTGCTGAGCCTCGCCGGCGGTGCCGGTGTCGCGTCGGGCGTGCACAAGACCCTCGCGGTCCTGGCCGCCGCGCCGTCCGTCGAGGGCATCGTGCTGCGCCCGGACGGGCTGATCGACCTCGGGGAGCCACTCTGGAAGGACGTCCCCTTCACCGCGGTGCTGCTCGGCCCCAGCGAGATCCCCGACCTCGACCTACCCGAGCCGCTCGACCCGGTGCAGTTTCTCGAAGTGGTGCCGTTGACCGGCACCGAGGCGGCCTGGGTGCGTCTACGGGGTGCCGACGCCCTCCGCGAGGCGTGGGCCGAGGCCGGCATCGACGTCCGCGACCCGAAGCGTGGGGCCGCGTCGCTCTGACGAGCATCGCGCGCCGAACCTGACACACTGGACCGGTGCGTATCGATCTTCACACCCACTCCACCGCGTCCGACGGCACGGACACTCCCGCCGAACTCGTGCGGGCGGCGGCGAATGCGGGTGTGGACGTGGTCGCGATCACCGACCACGACACCACCGCGGGGTGGAGTGAGGCGGCCGCGGCCCTGCCCGAGGGGCTGCAGCTGGTACGCGGCATGGAGATGTCGTGCGAGGGGCGCGGCGAGGACGGGCACCCGGTGGCCGTCCACCTGCTGGCCTACCTGTTCGACCCGAGCTCGCGCGAGTTCGCGGTCGAGCGTGAGCGGCTGCGCGGGGAACGCGTCTCGCGGTTGCGGGCGATGGCGACGCTGATGGCCGAGGACGGCCTGCCGATCGACCCCGATGCGGTGATGGCCGAGGCCGGGCCGGCGGTCGGACGCCCGCATCTCGCGCAGGCACTCGTCCGGGCAGGGGTCGTGGACAGCGTCGGGGACGCGTTCACCGAACTGCTGTCGACCCGCAGTCCCTACTACGTCGAGAAGCAGGACACCCCGCTCGAGCGTGCCGTCGAGATGGTCTCCGCCGCGGGCGGCGTCAGCGTGATCGCGCACGCGCGGGCGCGCACGCGCGGACGGTTGCTGTCGCTCGACCACATTCGAGACCTCGCCGATCACGGTCTGGTCGGTCTCGAGGTCGACCACCCCGACCACGCGGCGCACGACGTCGCGCTGCTGCGAGCGCTCGCCGCCGAACTGAACCTGATCACCACCGGATCGTCGGACTACCACGGGGCGAACAAGACGATCGAACTCGGCCGGCACACCACCGATCCCGACGCGTTCGAGGCGCTCGTCGCGCGGGCATCGGGCGTACCGGTGCTGTCCGGGCTGCCGAGCGGCGAGGCCGTGCCCGGGGCGGGTCGGTGAGCCTCGACGGTTTCGGCGCCGAGAGTCGCCGCCGGTCGGACTCGTGGGCGGTGCGGGCACTGCGGGGTCTCTCGGGCGTCGTGGCTGGCGGGGTTGTGGTGCTCACCGCGGTCGTCGCCGGGGTCGCGTACCTGTCGTCGGATCGGGACTTTCCCGGGCCGGGCCGCGAATCGGTCGCCGCGCACGTCGTGGCTACCGTCCTCGTGGTAATTGCACAGGTGGTGGCGGACCGCCGTCGCGGGGCCGCGGCGGCGCTCGCGTCGGCCGCCGTTCTGGTGGTTACCGGTCTGTTGCTGTGGACGCAGTGGTGGATGTGACGGGTCCTCGCCAGGAGCCGCGTCCGAGGACCGGCCGGATCCGCGCGGTCTGACGCATCCTCACAGGTAGATGCCGGTTTCGGTGAGGTTCGGGCGGATTCTGAGGATTTGATTCTTGCCCGTCGATGGTGCAAAATTACGGCACTCTCGTGTGGGTGCTACCGCCCTTCGCGAGGGCTTGGAAGGTGGCAGAACTTGTGCCAGGGCTCACCCCGCCCGGCGCCATCACGCTCCGGCAGTAGTGCAGCCGATCGCGCGCCCCGGTAGTTGCAACTGATCAATCCTGTGTTCGAAGTGCCGTGTCGGATTCATCCTCGCCGACCCGGTTACTTCTCAGTAACCAGGACCCGAGTGAGTCTGGTATCAAGAGGAGTGTCATCGTGTCCCCTGTGTCTGAAGCTTCCGTAACGCCAAAGGTCGAAATTACCGACGAGGAGATTTTCGCGGGCCACATCGGTGGCAAGCTCTCGGTGGAGACCACCGCGCCCCTCGATTCCCAGCGTGCGCTGTCGATCGCGTACACGCCCGGCGTCGCGCAGGTCAGCCGCGCGATCCACGCCGACGAGACGCTGGCCGATCGCTACACGTGGACCAACCGCCTGGTGGTCGTCGTCAGCGACGGCTCGGCGGTTCTCGGCCTCGGCGACATCGGCGCCCGCGCGTCGCTGCCGGTCATGGAGGGCAAGTCGGCGCTGTTCAAGAACTTCGCCGGTCTCAACTCCATCCCGCTCGTGCTGGACACCAAGGACCCCGACGAGATCGTCGAGACGCTGGTCCGGCTGCGCCCGAGTTTCGGCGCAGTGAACCTCGAGGACATCTCCGCGCCGCGCTGCTTCGAGATCGAGCGCCGCGTCATCGAGGCTCTGGACTGCCCCGTCATGCACGACGACCAGCACGGCACCGCGATCGTCGCGCTCGCCGCTCTGCGCGGTGCGGCGAAGGTCCAGAACCGTGGCATCGAGGGTCTGCGCGTCGTGATCTCCGGTGCCGGCGCGGCCGGTGTCGCGTGCGCCAACATTTTGCTGGCCGCTGGCGTCGCCGACGTCACTGTGCTGGACTCGAAGGGCATCGTCTCCTCGGACCGCACCGATCTCAACGAGATCAAGGTGGACCTGGCCGCGCGCACCAACCCGGTCGGCCGCAGCGGCGGACTCGTCGAGGCACTCGACGGCGCAGACGTGTTCCTGGGTGTCTCCGCGGGCACCGTGCCCGAGGAGATCATCGCGACGATGGCGTCGGACGCGATCATCTTCGCGATGTCCAACCCGGACCCGGAGATCCACCCCGACATCGCGCGCAAGTACGCGGGGATCGTCGCGACGGGCCGCAGCGACTTCCCGAACCAGATCAACAACGTGCTCGCGTTCCCGGGCGTCTTCAAGGGCGCCCTCGACGCCGGCGCACGCCGGATCACCGAGGGCATGAAGCTCGCCGCCGCCGACGCGATCCTGTCGGTGCTCGGCGACGAGCTCGCGGTCGACAAGATCGTCCCGAGCCCGCTCGACCCGCGCGTCGCCCCGGCGGTCGCCGCGGCCGTCGCGCAGGCCGCCAAGGACGAGGGCGTCGCCTGACGTCGCAGCCACACCGGTCAGCGGGGCCCCGTCGCATCAGCGGCGGGGCCCCGCTGCGCTGTCTCGGCGGATCCCGCACGCATACCGTCGCGCTCGGCCAGGATGGTCTGCATGCGTGAGATCACCCTCGACCTCGACGCGGTCCGACTGCGGGCGCTGACGTGGGGACCCGAGACGGGCCGGCTGGCGGTGCTGCTGCACGGCTTCCCTGACACCGCGCACACGTGGCGGTACCTGGGGCCGGCGCTGGCGGACGAGGGCTGGCGAGTGGTCGCCCCGTTCATGCGCGGCTACGCGCCCTCGGCCGTGCCGGACGACGGCAGCGTCCACGTCGCCGCGCTGATGGACGACGCCGTCGCGATCCATGGCCGGCTGCGCGGCGGCGCCGACGCCGTCCTGATCGGACACGACTGGGGCGCGATCACCGCCAACGCGCTGGCCGCCCACACCGAGAACCCGTTCGCGGCCGTGGTTGCGCTCTCGGTGCCGCCGTTCGCGTCGCTGCGGACGTCCGCCGTTCTGCGGGCGCTGCCACGCCAGCTGCGCAACAGCTGGTACGTCCTGTTCAACCAGCTGCCGATCCTGCCCGAGCGCTGTGCCCGACCGTTGATTCGTCGGCTGTGGGCGGATTGGTCGCCGGGGTACGACGCCGGCGAGGATCTGCCCGCCGTGATGGAAGCGATCGCCGAGCCGGCGCACCGCAGCGCCGTGATCGGCTACTACCGCAGCTACTCTCGTCCGTTCTCACGTCCGCCGGAGCGCTACCGACGCTGGGTGGGCGCGGAGATGCGGCCCCCGATCATGCCGATGCTCTACCTGCACGGGGATCGTGACGGCTGCCTCGATCCCCGGCTGGCCGCGGTGGCGTCGTCCGGGTTGCCGCAGGGGAGCGCCTTCGATCCGATCGCCGGCGCGGGCCACTTCCTCCACCTGGAGCGGCCTCGGGAGGTCAACGATCGGATCCTGAAGTTCCTCGCAGCGCAGTGACTTCGACCGGGCGGCGCAGGCGCCCGGTACCCGGCACCGCGGCCCACACCGCGGCCGCGAGGATCGCGTCGACGATCAGCGCGAGAGCCGCGACGAGGATCGCACCCACGAGCACGCGGTCGTAGCTGTGCAGCGCCAGGCCGTCGAAGATGTAGCGCCCCAGCCCGCCGAGGTTGACGTACGCCGCCACCGTCGCGGTCGCGATGACCTGAAGCGCTGCGCTACGGACGCCACCGAGGATCAGCGGCAGCGCGTTGGGGATCTCGACACGGCACAGCACCTGCAGCGGTGTCATCCCCATCGCCTCGGCTGCGTCGACCACCGATCGCTCGACGTTTGCCACCCCGGCGTAGGTGCCCGCGAGCAACGGCGGGACCGCGAGCAGCACCAGCGCGAGGATGGGCGGCACCAGGCCCAGACCGAGCAGCAGCACCAGCAGCGTCAGCACGCCGAGGGTGGGCAGCGACCGCAGCGCGTTGACGACGCCCACGACCACGATCTGGCCGCGGCGGAAGTGCCCGATCGCCAGACCGGCGGGCACGGCCACGACCGCCGCGCCGGCGACGGCCAGCAGGCTGTACCAAAGGTGCTGCAGGATCCGGGTGCCGATACCGGTCGGGCCCGACCAGTTCGCCGGGTCGGTGATGTAGTCCCACGCGCTCGTGAACATGTCAGGCGGGCCCCTCCGACAGTTCCAGCGTCTCGCGTCGCCGCCCGGCGCCCGGGCGTTGCCACGGCGTCAGCAGGCGGCCCGCGACGTACAGCGCGGCGTCCAAGGCGAGTGCCAGCGCGACGACCGCGATGATGCCCGCGACGATCTGGTCCGGATAGTCGCGCTGGTAGCCCTCGGTGAACAGTTCGCCGAGACCGCCGACTCCGATGAGCGCGCCTACCGACACCAGCGAGATGTTGGTGACCGCCACGACGCGGACGCTCGCGACGAGCACCGGCAGTGCGAGCGGCAGTTCGACGGTGAGCGCACGCCGCGGTGCCGTGTATCCCATCGCGGTTGCGGCGTCGATGACGTCCTCCGGCACCGCATCGAGTGCCTCCGGGACAGCCCGCACGAGCAGGGCGGTCGAGTAGACCGTCAGCGCGATCACGACGTTGGCCGGATCGAGGAACTTCAGCCCGAACATGCTCGGCACGGTGACGAACAGCGCCAGCGACGGAATGGTGAAAGCGACGCTCGCGACGACGACGGTGGTGCGGCGCAGCCACGGCACCCGCCGTACCACGGTCCCGAGCGGCACCGCGATCAGCAGGCCGAACAGCAGTGGCAGCAAGGCCAATTGAAGATGCTCGCGGGTCAACTCCAGCACGCGCGGGAAGTTGTCGATCAGCCAGCGCACGCGGTCACCGCGCGTTCCGGAGGTCGTCCTCCGCGCGCCGTTGCTCGCCGAGCCGCGCGAGCACCTCGTCGGCGTCGACGCCGCCGACCACGACGCCGTCCGCGTCCACCGCGACCCCGATGCCCGACGGCGACGAGATGGCCGCGTCGAGGGCCTGGCGCAGGTCCGTGCCCACCGTGAACAGCGATCCGCCGGCCGCCGAGGCGTCCGCGACGGCGTCACCGCCGCGGACCACGTCCACGCCGGCGGCGTCGATCCACCCGCGGGGCCGTCCGTCGTCTGTGACGACCAGGGCCCACTCGTCGGTCGCGAGAACGGTTGCGCTGATTGCAGATTCGTGGATCCGGTGGATGTCGCGCAGTCGGAGTCCGGCGGCGCTGCGGAACGACAGCCCGCGGTAACCGCGGTCGCGGCCCACGAAGTCGGCGACGAAATCGGTTGCGGGGGAGGTGAGCACGGTCTGCGGGGTGTCGTACTGCTGGAGCCGGCCGTGCGGCCCGAAGACCGCGAGCCGGTCACCCAGGCGCACCGCCTCGTCGATGTCGTGGGTGACGAACACGACCGTCTTGTGCAGTTCGGACTGCAGGCGCTGCATTTCGGCCTGCAGGTCTGCCCGGACGACCGGGTCGACCGCGCTGAACGGCTCGTCCATCAGCAGGATCGGCGGGTCCGCGGCAAGCGCGCGGGCCACGCCCACGCGCTGCTGCTGACCGCCCGACAGTTGCGCGGGATAGCGTCCTGCCAGCGCGGGATCGAGCCCCACCCGTTCGAGCACCTCGAGCGCGTGCCGACGCGCCGCCCGCCTCGTCTCGCCGCGCAGGACCGGCACGGTGGCCACGTTGTCGACCACCGTGCGGTGCGGAAGCAATCCCGCGCTCTGGATGACGTACCCGATGCCGCGGCGCAGTTCGACGGCGTCCACGGCGGCCACGTCGCGGCCGTCCACGCTCACGGTGCCCGTGGTGGGGGCCACCATGCGGTTGATCATCCGCATCGACGTCGTCTTGCCGCAGCCGGACGGGCCGACGAAGACGGTGAACGAGCCCGCCTCGACCGTCAGTTCCAGCCCGTCCACGGCAACCGTGCCGTCCGGAAAACGCTTGCCTACACCGGAGAAGGAGATCACTGGATCGGAGCGTCCAGGCCCTGCCGCGCGACCCACTGCTGCGCCGCCTTCTGCGGCTCGGTCTTGCTGTCGCCGGACACGGCGTCGTTGAGCGCCACCAGCTCCTCGGTGGTGAGCTTGGCGGAGACGGCGTCGAGGACGCGCGTCAATTGCGCGGTCTTCGCGGTGGCGCGCACCAGCGGCACCACGTTCTGGGCCGCGAAGTTGCCGGCCGGATCGGCAAGTACCACCAGATCGTTCGCTTCGATCGCGGGTGAGGTGGTGAAGATGTTCGCCGCCGTCACCTGCCCCGACGTCAGGGCCTTCACCGTGGCCGGACCACCGCCGTCGGCGATCGGCACGAAGTTGGCCGGAGCGATGTCGAGGCCGTAGTTCTTCCGCAGCCCGGGCAGACCGACGGGCCGTTCCTGGAACTCGGCCGGCGCCGCGAACTTCACCTCGGCCGAATGCGGTGCCAGGTCGGCGATGGAGGTCAGATTCCACTTCTCGGCAGTCTCGCGGGTGACGACGACCGCATCCTTGTCCTCGGCCGGTGCCGGGGTCGTGATCGCGAGATCGGGTGCCAGTGCGCTCGGCAGGGCCGCGTCGATCTCGGCGGCACTCGTCGCGGTCGACGACGGATCCAGGTACTGCAGCAGATTCCCGGTGTAGTCGGGGATCACGGTGAGCGACCCGTCGCGCAGCGCCGGGACGTACGCCTCACGGCTGCCGATGTTCATCTTGGTGTCGACGTCGAAGCCGTTGGCCTGCAGCACCTCGGCGTAGATGTAGCCGACGGTCGTGGACTCGGGGAAGTTCGCCGAACCGACGACGATCGTGTTCGGATCACCGCTGCCTCCACCCGAGCTGCTGTCGAGCGGGTCGTTGCTCCCGCACGCGGTGAGCAACGTCAGGGACACGGCAGTGATCGCCACCGCCCCTCGGACGAGGCGCTGGCGCAGGCCAATCCGGGAACCGTTCATGTCGTCCTTCCATCGGATCCGGCGTGCCGACCGGCCCGTCTGGGCAGCCGCCGCGCGGTGACAAGCCGGATCTATCGACCGCTCGTGATGGTGCGCGCCGTCAGTGTAACGATAGGGACGGACAACGCACGGTCGGCGAGCGGAGAGAGACACGGTGTCACCGAACAGGAACGGGCGGGCAGGCAGGCTCGCGGTGCTGGCGGTTGTTCCCGTCCTCGCGATCGTCGCCGCGTGCGGCGTCGACACCAGCAGCAGCGTCAGCGGCCCGGCAGCGCCCGAGCCGGTCGTCGTCGGAGCGTCGGACACCGTCGAGAGCGAACTGGTCGCCCGGCTCTACGCCGACGCGCTCGAAGCGGCGGGCCGCGACACCGAACTCGTACTGGGGCTGGGCAACCGCGCCGACCGTGTGGCCGCCCTCGACGCGAACCGGGTGACGCTGGTGCCGGACTTCACCGGCCGGCTGCTGCACTGGTTCGACCCGGACGCGGACGTCACCGATGCCGAGGACGTGTTCGAGGCGCTCGGCAAGTCTCTGCCGCAGGGGCTCGAGGTCTCCGACTATGCGCCCGCCGACGACCGGTCGGCCCTCGTCCTGTCCGCGGCGCAGGCCGACCGTCTCGGTGCGCACTCGATCGCGGATATTGCCTCCGGGTGCGGCGGCATGACCCTGTACGCGTCCGACGCGTTCCGCGAGGACACGCGGGCACTGCCGCGCCTCGAATCGACGTACGGGTGCACATTCGGGACCGTCGTTCCGGTCGGGGCGACGGACGACGTCGCCCGCGACCTGATCGTCGGTACGTCACCGATCGGCGGCGCCACCGCGGCCGCCCCGGATGTCGCGAAGGACGAACTGGTTGTGCTCGCCGACGACGAGGAGGCGTTCACCGCACAGAACGTGGTTCCGCTGTACCGCAGCGGTGTGCTGCGCGCCGACGACGTCAAGGGTTTGAGCGTGGTCCTGCAATTGACGACCGCCGACCTGACGGACATGGCCGTGCGGGTCCGCAGCGGCGAGATCACGTCAGCCGACGCCGCCGCGGAATGGCTCGCCGATCACCTCTGACGGAAAGGCCGACCGCAGGAACGATCCCAGGTCGGCCACGGCGTCCGCGGCCTCCCCGAGCAGTGACGCCTGGAGGTGCGCGACGTGCCACAGGCGGGGGTACTCGACGTAGTGCAACCGGGTGCCGGCGGCCTCGAGTTCCGCGGCGAGGTCGACGATCTGCGGGTACAGGACCTCCCGCGTCCCCACGTGGACCGCGGTCGGCGGCAGGCCGTCGAGCGGACCGAGCAGCGGGGCGTACCCGGGGTCGGACGGATCGCCGTCGCCGAGATATGCCGCCGCCGAGGCGTACGCCCAGGCGGTGTTGACGACGACGTCACGGTCGAACGGCGCGTCCCGGGATCCGGGATCGACCCACGGCGAGATCAACGCCAGTGCCGCGGGACGCACACCGGTGTCGACCAGCCGCCGGGCGGTGGCCAGTGCCAGCCCGCCACCGGCCGAATCGCCGGCGACGGCAACCCGTCCGGCCTCGAATCCGCGCACGGTGATCAGTTCGGTGAACGCGGCGACCGCATCGTCCAACCCGGCCGGGAACGGATGCTCCGGGGCCAGGCGATAGTCGAGTGTGTAGACGACACTGTCGGATTCGCGCGCCAGGTGCGCCGCGAGCGATCGGTGCGTCCTGAGAGAGCCGATCGTGTAGGCGCCGCCGTGCAGATAGAGCACCGCGTTGCGGCGCTCTGTGGCGCCGACCGTGATGCGCTCGGCGGGACGGCCGGCGAGAATCGACTTCTCGACGACCGTCCCGTCGGGCAGAGTCTGGATCGGTGCGGCGAGGTCCAGCAGTGCCCGCTGTACCCGGAAGGGGAGACGAGCGTTGAGCGCCAGTCGGTAGAACGGCTCGAGGCTCGCCTCGACGAGTGGCAGCGGGAGACGGATCGGGCGCACCTGGGACTCCTCCGCTACTTGGACTTCGGCAGCACGCGCGCGGTGACCGTCGCGACCACTCGTTGGTAGCTCGGGCCGACGATTCGCACCCACGCGTCGAGGAACTTCGCGTCCGCGCCGATCAATACGCGCGCCTTGCCCTTTCGCACGCCGTTCACGATCGTCTTCGCGGCATCCTCCGGCGTGGTGCGCGCGAGGTGCTTGTCGAAGAACTGCGCGAACGTCACCTGGTCATCGCCGTCCGGCATGGTGGCGTTGCGGGCGATCGCGGTCTTGATGCCGCCCGGGTGGACGCACGTCACCTTGACCGGATGCTTCGCGATGAGCATCTCCTGACGCAGCGACTCGGTGAAGCCACGGACCGCGAACTTCGCTGCGTTGTAGGCGCTCTGGCCCGGAATCGACAACAGGCCGAACAGGCTCGAGATGTTCACGATGTGCCCGTCGCCCGAGGCGATCACGTGCGGCAGGAACGCCTTGGTGCCGTTGACGACGCCCCAGAAGTCGACGTCCATGACGCGCTCGATGTCCTTGAACTCCGAGCGCTCCACCTCGCCGTGGAAGGCGATGCCGGCATTGTTGTAGACCTGGTGTACCTTCCCGAAGTGCGCGACCACCGCGTCGGCGTAGGCGAGGACCGCCTCGCGCTGGGTGACGTCGAGATGGTCGGACTTGACGTCCGCGCCGAGTGCCTCGACCTGTCGGACCGTCTCCGCCAGACCGGTCGAATTCATGTCGGACAGAGCGAGTTTCGCGCCCTGCCCGGCGAGGTTCAACGCCAGTGCCCGGCCGATGCCCGACCCTGCGCCCGTGATGACGCAGACCTTGCCCCTGAACTCGCTCACTGTGCTGCCACCTTGTCGTCGTCGTGATCGGTCAGTTCGGCTTCGATCGCGTCGGCCGCCGACGTCCGGACCGCGACCGCGGGAACCGGCAGGTCACCGGCCGCGACACTGCGGTAGGCGCCCAGATCGAACTGCTTGGTCATGTTCCGGAACTCGAACGTGAAGCCCGGCCACAGCGTCGTGTTGTTGCCGTGCTTGTCGAGATACCAACTGGCGCAACCGCCGTTGTTCCACACGCTGTTGGACAGCTTGGCCTGCACGTCGCGGTTGTACGCGTCCTGCGCGTCCTTGCGGACCTCGATGGTGCCGATGTCGTACCGCTCGATCACCTTGATCGCGTCGACCACGTAGTTCACCTGCGACTCGATCATGAACACCATGGAGCTGTGGCCCAACCCGGTGTTGGGGCCGACCAGGAAGAACATGTTCGGGAAGTTCGCGATGGCCGAACCCTTGTAGCCCTGCTGGCCGCCGTCGTCGAAGGTCTGCGCGAGCGAGCGCCCGTCCTTGCCGAAAATGCCTGCGAACGTGGGGGAGTCGGTGACGTGGAAGCCCGTCGCGACGACGATCGCGTCGACCTCGCGCTCGGTGCCGGTGCCGTCGACGATCGAGTTTCTGCGGACCTCGGCGATGCCGTCGGTGACGACGTCGACGTTGGACTGCGCGAGCGCGGGGTAGTAGTTGTTGGAGATCAGCATCCGCTTGCAGCCGATCTGGAAGTTCGGGGTGACCTTGCGGCGCAGGTCCCGGTCCTTGATCTGCCTACGCAGGTGGCGTTCGGCGGCGAACTGCAGCGGCTTCATGAAGATCGGGGCCTTCGCGAGGCCGACGACCTGAGACTCGCGCATCCAGTAGATGCCGGTGCGGCACAGCTTCTGGAAACCCGGCACGTACTTGAACGCGAGATGCTCGGCCTTGGTGTACTCGCGGTCGGCGCGCGGCAGGATCCACGGCGCGGTGCGCTGGTACACGTCGAGATGGGCGGCCTTCGCGGCGAGTTGCGGCACGATCTGGATCGCTGAGGCGCCGGTGCCGATCACCGCGATCCGCTTGCCGGCCAGGTCGGCGTCGTGGTTCCACTGTGCGGAGTGGAAGATCTCGCCCTCGAAGCCCTCGATGCCGGCGATGTCCGGCAGCGACGGCTCGCACAGCGCGCCGACGGCGGCGACGACGATCTTCGCCTCGAACTCGCCCTTCGACGTCTGGATCTCCCAGCGCGCGGTGTCGCCGTTCCAGCGCGCGGAGTGCACCTCGCAGCCGAAGATGTGCTTGTCGAGGACGTTGTACCGGCGGGCGACCGAGGAGATGTAGTTCTGGATCTCGGGCTGCGGCGAGAACGATCGGGTCCACTCGGGGTTGAGAGCGAACGAGTACGAGTACAGGTGGGAGGGGACGTCACACGCGGCGCCGGGGTACGTGTTGTCCCGCCAGGTCCCGCCCACGGTGTCACCGCGCTCGAGCACGACGAAGTTGTGCTTGCCCTCCTGAACCAGCTTGATAGCCGCGCCGAGGCCGGCGAAGCCGCTGCCGATGATCAGTGTGTCGACCTGGCGCGGGGTCGCGGCCCGGGCGGAAGTATCTGTGACTGGAAGACTCATGTAAGGGAGACTAGGGCGTTGTTGATCGGGGGTCAATAGCTAATTGACTTCGATTCAGTAAGGTGAGGGCTCATGGACGTCGTCAAACGCACACGGCTCAGCCCCGAGGAGCGGCGGGCGCAGCTGATCGATCTCGGTGTGCGGATGCTCGCCGAACGGTCGCTCGAACAGATCTCCGTCGAGGACATCGCCGACCAGGCCGGCGTGTCCCGCGGTCTGCTGTTCCACTACTTCGCGTCCAAGCACGACTTCCATGTCGCCATCGTGCGCCACACCAGCGCGGATATGCTCGCCCGCACCGCCCCGAATCCGGAACTCGAGCCCATCGAGATCCTGCGCGACGCCATGGCGTCGTACGTCGACTACGTCTCCGACAATCGCGACACCTACGTCTCGCTGCTTCGGGGGACGGCCAGTGGAGACCCCGACATGCGAGAGGTGTTCGAGGCGACCCGCGCCGAGATGGCCCGGCGCGTGATCGACCAGCTTCCGAAGCTGGGGATCCACCCCGACGCCAGGATGGAACTGTCGGTGCGCGGCTGGCTTGCCTTCGTCGAGGAGGCCACCATCACCTGGCTGCGTGCGCCGAAGATAACCCGTGAGGAACTGATCGAACTCCTCGTCACCGCGCTGCCGGCGGTCGCACTCAGCGCGTCGGCCGCTGCGACGCTGCTCGGCGACTGACGGACTCCTCGCGTTTCGCGCACTTGTCGCGGTCTCGGGACGTCCTGGCTCGCGCATTGCGCACTTGTCGCGGAGTGCCCGCAACGACACCGGCCCGCCCACTCCGGAAGAGTGGGCGGGCCGGTTCGTCTCAGCCTGTCAGCCGATCAGGCAGGTCACTTCGTGGGCGTGAACGCCGCGTCGATGATCTCCTGCTGCTCGACCGCGTGGACCTTGCTCGAGCCCGACGACGGCGCCGACATCGCACGCCGCGAGACGCGCTTGATGCCTGCCAGCTTCTCCGGCAGCAGCTCCGGCAGGGCCAGGCCGAGGAACGGCCATGCACCCTGGTTCGCCGGCTCCTCCTGGACCCAGAAGAACTCGTTCACGTTCGGGTAGCGGTCCAGCGTCTCCGCGATGCGGCGGCGCGGGATCGGGTACAGCTGCTCGATCCGGACGATCGCGACGTCGTCGCGGTTCTCCTTCTGCTTCTTCGCCAGCAGCTCCCAGTAGATCTTGCCGGAGGTCAGCAGCACGCGCTTGACCTGGGTGCGGTCGCCGCCCTGGGTGTCGTACGACGGCTCCTCGAACACCGAACGGAACTTGCCGGTCGTGAAGTCCTCGAGGTTGCTGACCGCAGCCTTGTTGCGCAGCATCGACTTCGGCGTGAACACCACCAGCGGGCGGCGGATGCCGTCCAGGTGGTGACGACGCAGCAGGTGGAAGTAGCTGGCCGGGGTCGACGGCATCGCGACCGTCATCGAGCCCTCGGCACACAGCTGCAGGAACCGCTCGATGCGACCCGACGTGTGGTCCGGGCCCTGGCCCTCGTGGCCGTGCGGCAGCAGCAGCACGACGTCGGACAGCTGGCCCCACTTGGCCTCACCGGACGAGATGAACTCGTCGATGATGGTCTGCGCGCCGTTGACGAAGTCGCCGAACTGCGCCTCCCACAGCACCAGGGCGTCGGGGTTGCCGACCGAGTAGCCGTACTCGAAGCCCAGGCCCGCGAACTCGGTGAGCGCCGAGTCGTAGACCATGAACTTGCCGCCGTTGTCGGCCTCGTTGGCGAGCTCGGCGATCGGGTTGTACTCGTCGCCGTTCTTGCGGTCGATCAGGACCGAGTGGCGCTGCGTGAACGTGCCGCGACGCGAGTCCTGACCGGCCAGGCGCACCAGGGCACCCTGCTCGGCCAGCGAACCGAATGCGAGCAGCTCGGCGAACGCCCAGTCGACGTGGCCCTCGCGGGACATCTCGTGGCGCTTCTCGATGACCGGCTTGACGCGCGGGTGCACCGTGAAGCCCTCGGGGACGTTGACGAACGCATCGCCGATGCGGGCGAGCGTGGCCGCGTCGACCGCGGTGGTCAGGCGGGCCGGCGGGGTCTGGTCGAGCTCGACCGACTCCGACGGTTCCGGCTTGAACTTCTCGAGCTCGCGGACCTCGTTGAACACCCGCTCCAGCTGGCCCTGGTAGTCGCGCAGGGCGTCTTCGGCTTCCTTGAGCGAGATGTCGCCGCGGCCGATCAGGGCCTCGGTGTAGCTCTTGCGGACGCTGCGCTTGGTGTCGATCAGGTCGTACATCGCCGGCTGCGTCATCGACGGGTCGTCGCCCTCGTTGTGACCGCGACGGCGGTAGCAGATCAGGTCGATCACGACGTCCTTGCCGAACTTCTCACGGAAGTCGACCGCCAGCTGCGCGACCCAGACACAGGCCTCGGGGTCGTCGCCGTTCACGTGGAAGATCGGCGCGCCGATCATCTTCGCGACGTCGGTGCAGTACTCGGACGAACGCGAGTGCTCCGGGGCGGTGGTGAAGCCGACCTGGTTGTTGACGACCACGTGCACGGTGCCACCGGTGCGGTAGCCGCGCAGCAGCGCCAGGTTCAGGGTTTCGGCCACGACACCCTGGCCGGCGAACGCGGCGTCACCGTGCAGCATCAGCGGCATGACGGTGAAGCCGTCCTGGCCCTTGTCCAGGATGTCCTGCTTGGCGCGGACCAGGCCCTCGAGGACCGGGTCGACCGCCTCGAGGTGCGACGGGTTCGCGGTGAGCGAGACCTTGATGTCGTTCTCGCCGAACATCTGGATGTAGGTGCCCTCGGCGCCCAGGTGGTACTTCACGTCGCCGGAGCCGTGTGCGGCCGCCGGGTTCATGTTGCCCTCGAACTCGGTGAAGATCTTCGAGTAGGGCTTGCCGACGATGTTCGCCAGCACGTTCAGGCGACCGCGGTGCGGCATACCGATCACGACCTCGTCGAGGCTGTGCTCGGCGGCCTGGTCGATGATCGCGTCCATCATCGGGATGACCGACTCGGCGCCCTCGAGCGAGAAGCGCTTCTGGCCGACGTACTTGGTCTGCAGGAAGGTCTCGAACGCCTCGGCGGCGTTGAGCTTGCTCAGGATGTACTTCTGCTGCGCGACGGTCGGCTTGACGTGCTTGGCCTCGACGCGCTCCTGCAGCCATGCCTGCTGCTCGGGCTCGAGGATGTGCGTGTACTCGACACCGATGTGGCGTGCGTACGCGTCCCGCAGAATCGACAGGACGTCGCGCAGCTTCATCCGCGACTGGCCGTGGAAGCCGCCGACGTTGAACTCACGGTCGAGGTCCCACAGCGTCAGGCCGTGGCTCGTGACGTCGAGGTCCGGGTGGCTGCGGAACTTGTCCTTGACGAACTGCAGCGGATCGGTGTCGGCCATGAGGTGGCCGCGGTTGCGGTACGCGGCGATCATCTCGAGCACGCGGGTGCTCTTGTCGACAGCGCCCTCCGGCACGTCCTTGCGCCAGCGGACCGGCTCGTAAGGAATGTGCAGCGAGTGGAAGATCTCGTCGTAGAACTCGTCGCTGATCAGCAGGTTGTGGATCGTGCGCAGGAAGTCGCCGGACTCGGCGCCCTGGATGATCCGGTGATCGTAGGTGGAGGTCAGCGTCATCAGCTTGCCGACGCCCATCTCCGCGATACGCTCGTCGCTGGCGCCCTGGAACTCGGCGGGGTACTCCATGGCACCGGCGCCGATGATGGCGCCCTGGCCCTGCATCAGGCGCGGCACGGAGTGCACGGTGCCGATGCCACCGGGGTTGGTCAGCGAGATCGTGACACCGGAGAAGTCCTCGGCAGTGAGCTTGCCGTCACGCGCACGACGGACGATGTCCTCGTACGCGCCGTAGAACTGCACGAAGTTCATCGAGTCCGTGCCCTTGATCGCCGCGACGACCAGTGAGCGGCTGCCGTTCTTCCCCGGCAGGTCGATGGCGAGACCCAGGTTGGTGTTCGCGGGAGTGACGACGTTCGGCTTGCCGTCGATCTCCGCGAAGTGGCGGTTCATGTTCGGGAACGCCTTGACCGCCTGCACGATCGCGTACCCGAGGATGTGCGTGAACGAGACCTTGCCGCCGCGGGTACGGGCGAGGTGGTTGTTGATGACGATGCGGTTGTCGAACATCAACTTCGCGGGGATTGCGCGGACGCTGGTCGCGGTCGGGATCGTGAGCGAAGCCGACATGTTGCGGGCGACCGTTGCGGCCGCGCCACGCAGAACCTGGTTGGTGTCCTGGGTGGGGGCTTCCGCCTTCGGAGCAGCAGCGGGCTTCGGGGCGACGGTCGGCTTGGGAGCAGGCGCGGGAGCCGGAGCCGGAGGCGGGGTCGCCGCCTTGGGTGCGGGAGCAGGCGCGGGAGCTGCGGCAGGCGCCGGAGCCGCGGCACCGTTCGCGGCCTTGGTGGCGACATCACCGGCGCTGAGCGCCTCGCCGTTCCCGGTCGCATTCGCCGCGTCGGGCGAGTAATCCGTCAGAAACTCGTGCCAACTTGCGTCCACGGATGAGGGATCATCCTGGAAGCGTTGGTACATCTCGTCAACCAACCACTGGTTCTGTCCGAACTGGGAAGTAGAGCTGCTGCTCACGGCAGGTGTTCGCCTCGTTTCTTTCTTCGGTACCCGATCAGAGCGCCTATACACATGAGGCTAGCCTCCGCGCGTCGAGCTCGGGCATCCGGTCCGTCGCGTGTCGGCTGTCTCACATTGTTGCGATGGGATCACCATCGATGACGGTTCTCGTCGACGAATTATTCCCCTGTTCGCGCTCGGCTGCATCACAGAGTTGTGCGTAATGTCCACCCGCCCGCCGAAGGGCGTCGTGACCTCCGGTTTCGACGATTCGGCCCTTGTCGACGACAACGATCAGATCGGACTGTGCGGCCGTCGCCAGGCGGTGCGCGACCACGACCGACGTGCGCCTTCGAGTGACCATTCGGTTCGATTCGAGGACCATCCGCTCGGTCGCCGGATCGAGTGTCGCGGTCGCCTCGTCGAGCAGCAGGATGTCCGGGTCGACCATCTCGGCGCGGGCGAGCGCGATCAGCTGGCGCTGGCCCGCCGACAGCCCCTGCCCGCGTTCCCCGATCGGCTGGTTCATGCCACCGGGCAGGGCGGCGATGGTCGGCAGCGCGCCGACCGACCGGGCGGCGGCCTCGATCTCCGCGCGGCTCGCGTCGGGCCGCCCGTACGCGATGTTGCTCGCGACGGTGCCGGTGAACAGGTGCGCCTCCTGCGGCACGACGCCGAGGCGGCCGCGGTAGCCGTGCAGCGGATAGCGCCGCAGATCCTCGTCGTCGACCCGGACCGAGCCGGACGTCGGATCGTAGAAGCGGGCGAGCAGCTTGACGACCGTCGACTTGCCGGCGCCGGTGCGGCCGACGAGCGCGACCGTCGTGCCGGCTGGGATGTGCAGGTCGATGTCGCTCAGCGCGTCGGAGTCGGCGCCCTGGTAGCGGAAGGTGACGTCGTCGAAGGCGACGTCACCGCCCAGGTGGCCCCCGACGGGGACCGTGTCGCTCGGGTCGGCGGTCTCGATCGAACTCGGGGTCGCGAGCAGGTCCGCGATCCGGCGCAGGCCGACGTCGGCCTGCTGGTAGCCGTCGAACACCTGCGACAGCTGCTGGATCGGGCCGAACAGCAGACCCAGGTAGAGCACGAAGGCGACCAGGGTCCCGGCGGTCGCGGAGCCGTCCGCGACGCGCTGGGCGCCGACGAACACGACCGCCGCGAGCGCCAGGTCGGACAGCAGCGTGATGAACGGGAAGTACACCGAGATCGCGCGCTGGGAGCGCATCCGGCTGCGGCGGTAGCTATCGGCGCGTTCGGCGAACCGGCGTGCGGCGAACTCCTCGCGGCGGTACGCCTGGGCGGCCCGCAGGCCCGCGATGTTCTCCTGGAATTCGGCGTTGACCAGCGAGATCCGCTCCCGGGACACGCTGTAGGCGGCGCCGGAGACGCGTCGGAACACGAGGGTCGCAACGGTCAGTGGGAGCAGCGCCGAGAGCGCGACGACGGCCAGCGTCACGTCGGTCACGAGCAGTGCCACCGCGATCCCGGCGAGGGTGAGCAGCGCGACGACCGCGGTGGACAGGCCTGTCTGGATGAACGACGACAGCGCGTCGACGTCCGTGGTCATTCGCGTCATGATCCGGCCGGACAGTTCGCGCTCGTAGTAGTCGAGGCCGAGTCGTTGCAGGTGCGCGTAGCTGCGCACCCGCAGCCCGAACAGCACCCGTTCGCCGGCCCGCGCCGTGATGACGGTGAGTATCGCGACGACCAGCCAGCCGATCAGGGCGAGTGTGGTGCCGACCGCGGTGGCCGCCCACAGCGGCCCGTAGTCGCCCGGGGCCACGCCGTGGTCGATCGCGTACCGCACGATCGACGGGAACGTGATGCCGATCAGCGAGTCCAGCGCCAGGCACACCACGACACCGGCGAGCAACCAGCGGACCGGATGCAGGAGCCGGCCCAGCCGGAACTCGGAGTCGTCGCGGCGCAGTCGGGCGGTGTCGGTGTGCGGGTCCTCGTCCGCCGGGGGAAGCGCGTCGACGGCTCGTTTCAACTCCGGCGTCGCGGCCACCCCGCCGAGCGCGCCGGCCATGTGCCCGCCGCCCCCGTGCCCGCCGCCGCCGTGACCAGCCGGGCCTCCGGGCCGGCCGGCCCGGCCGGTGGCGCTGCCGTCGGCGTCCGCGTCGGTCTCCACGTCCGGCCACAACTGGGCCTCGGTCGGCTCGGCCACCGGGACCGCGCCGTCCGTCGGGGTGTCCTGCGGATCCGGCGCGGACAGCAGCGTCCGGAACAGCGGGCACCGCTCGTCGAGTTCGTCGACGGTGCCGATGTCGACGACCCGGCCGCCGTCGAGGACCGCGACGCGATCGGCCAGGGTGAGCGTCGAGCGGCGATGAGCGAGGATCAGCGTCGTGCGGTGGCGCCCGTCGCGTAGCGCCTCGAAGATCGCGGCCTCGGTGCCCGCGTCCACCGCCGAGGTCGCGTCGTCGAGGATCAACACGCGCGGATCGACGAGCAGCGCGCGGGCCAGTGCCACGCGCTGACGCTGCCCGCCCGACAGCGTCAGGCCCCGTTCGCCGACGACGGTGTCGTAGCCGTCCGACAGTGCCGAGATGAACTCGTCGGCCTGTGCGAGCTTGGCGGCGATGCGGATCTCCTCGGCGCTGGCGTCGGGGCGACCGAGCGCGATGTTCGCGGCGATCGTGTCCGAGAACAGGAACGGTTCGTCGAACACCAGGCCCACCGCTTCGCGGAGTTGTTCCGCACGCAGCTCGGCGACGTCGAAGGATCGGCCGTCGCTCGTGAGCGAGACGGTCCCGGAGCCGGGCGTGTAGAAGCGGGGCAGGAGCAGCGAGAGCGCGGTCTTGCCGGACCCGGCCGGGCCCACGACCGCGACGGACTCGCCCGGCGCGATGGCCAGGTCGAGGCCGGTCAGGACGTCCCGGCCCTCGTCGAACCCGAAAGCGACGTCATGCAGTTGCACCCCGAGCGGGCCGTCGGGGAGGTCGATCGGGTGCGCCGGATCGGAGACGTCGGGCTCGGTGTCGATCACCTCGTAGACCCGCTCGACAGCCGCGCGCGACAGCTGGGCCATGATCACGACCTGGGACAGCGTCCGGGTGGCCGCGGTCATCGTCGCCACGTATGTGGCGAAGGCGAGGAAGGTGCCGACGGTGATCGATCCGTGCAGCGCGAGCCAGCCGCCGAGCGCGATCACGCCGACCAGCCCGAGCTGGGGGAGCGCCGCCATCGACGGTGCGAATCGGGCGTTGACCCGTGCCGCGCGCATCCGTTCGGCGTACAGGGTGCGTCCCAGGCCCTCGAGCTGATCCACCGCGCGGGACTCCTGCCCGAAGCCCTTGACCACACGGACGCCGGTGACGGTCTCCTCGACGTGCTGGGCGAGGTCCGCGGCGCGCTGCTGCGCCGACCACGTCGCCGCGAACAGCGTCGGCCGCACGAGGTAGACCACGAGCCCCACGGCGGGCACCACGACGAGAGCCACCACTGTCAGGAGCGGCGACAGCCACGCCATGATCACCAGTGCGAGCGCGAACTGCAGCACGACACCGGCCGACATCGGCACCATCGCGAGCAGGCCCTGCACCAGTTGCAGGTCGGTGATCGAGCGGGACACCACCTGCCCCGTCCGGATCTGGTCCTGGCCGCGGCCGTCGAGACGTTGCAGCGAGCCGAGCAGCCCCAGCCGAATGTCGTGCTGGACATCCAGCGACAGCCGGCCGGCGAGCATGCGGCGTCCGTACTGGCAGCCGAAGCGCACGCACGCGAGGGCCGCGATGAGCGCCGCGATACCGGCGATGACGTCGGTGGCGGTGGATTCGCCGCTCGACGCGGCGTCCAAGGCAACCTTCGTCAGCAGTGGGAACACGATGTCGATGACCGCGGCGATCACCGTGACGGTGAGCGCGCCGACCGCCGTCCGGCGGTGGTTCCAGCACTCGGCGCCGAGTCGTCGAATCCAGCCGCGGCGACCGTCGGCCACCGATGTCGCGTCCTGTGTAGCCATCGCGATCAACGGTAGTCCGTGGTTCGGACAAGCCCGGACAAGCCCGGACAAGCCCGGACAAGCCCGGACAAGCCCGGACAAGCCCGGACGGCTCAGGTGATGTCGCGGGTGCGGGTCGCCCACCAGCCGAGGCCGCCGGCAGCCGCGGCCCACAGGATCAGGCACAGCAGCGACAGCGCGGTGTTCGGTGCCGACGCGAGGCCGCGGTCGTCGACGATGCCGATGAACGCGCTCACGGTGACCGAGCCGGGCAGCCACTGGCCGACGGCATCGAGATGGAGTCCCGCCAGGATGGCCCGGACGATTCCCTCGCCCATCACGTACCAGACGACGATCGCGACGGTGCTCGCGATCGACGACGCGGTCAGCAGTGCCAGCCCGGCTCCGATGAGGGCCCACAGCGCCGAGGCGAGCAGGCCCACCGCGAGGACCGCGATCATCGGACCGTTGATGCGGACGTCGTCCGACCCGGTTACGAGCAGCACCGGGACGCAGACGAGTTCGATGGCCAGGCAGTACAGGAGCCCGAAGAGCGCGCTGACCAGAAGCTTGGCGGCCACGACGTGGTCGCGACCGCGGGTGGTGAGAAATGTCGTCGTGATCGTGTTGTGCCGGTACTCGGTGCCGGCGTTGACGGCGCCGAACAGCGCCGCGAACACGAATACGAGTGCGAGCGCGACCAGGAGTCCGATGGCGCCGGCGGCGGTCCTCACTCCTCGGTCGTCCGCTTCGTCGGCGATCGCGGAGATGAGCGGGAGGCTGATCGTCCCGGAGAACAGGCCGACGACCAGCGGTGCGAGGCCCAGCGCCCACCAGAACTTCAGGGTGGTGACCTTGCGGAACTCGGACAGCAGCAGGTTGGTCGTCACTGGCCGACTCCATTCGTTCCGGGTCCGTGGCCGGGTGGCGTTCCGTAGCCGGACGGAGGTCCGTGGCCGGGCGGTGGGGCGTAGCCGGGTGGCGTTCCGTAGCCGGGAGGCGGCCCGTATCCCGGGGGCGGACCGTACTGGCCTGTCGGAGCGGCTGGACCGGGCGCCGCGAACTGTCCCGAGGTCATCGCCAGGAACACCTGCTCGAGGTCCACGTTCTCGGTGGTGGCGCCGAAGACGGTGACGTCGGCGTCCGCGGCGATCCGCCCGACGGTGACCGCATCCGATCCGGCGATGGCGATTCGGCCGTCCGGTAGGTGCCGGACGTCGGTGTTGCCGGTCGAGGCGAGTGCGGTCGCCAGGCGCACCGGGTCGGAGCAGGCCACGAGGAGGCGGGCACTGTTGGCCGCGCGCAGTTGGTCCATCGAACTCTGGTGGACGAGGACGCCGCGGCTGACGACGACGACGTGGTCGATCATCTGCTCCACCTCGCGGAGCAGGTGGCTGGAGATCAGCACGGTGCGGCCCGACCGGGCGAACCCGACGAGGAATTCGCGCAGCCACGCGATGCCCTCGGGATCGAGTCCGTTGGACGGTTCGTCGAGCACGAGGACCTGCGGGTCGCCGAGTAGAGCCGTCGCGAGGATCAGGCGTTGGCGCATGCCGAGCGAGAACGTGCCGGCTTTGCGGTCGGCGGCCTCGGTCAGGCCCACCAGGTGTAGCACCTGCCGGGCGCGGTCGTCGGGCACACCGATGGCGGACGCGTACACCCGGAGATGGTCGAGCGCGGTGCGTTTCGGGTGGATCCCGCGGGCGTCGAGCACGGCGCCGACTGCGCGGGCCGGCTCGGTGATCGCTCCGAACGGGACCCCGAGCACCGTCGAAGTGCCCGCGGTGGGCCGGACGAGCCCGAGCAGCATCCGCAGGGTCGTCGTCTTCCCGGACCCGTTGGGGCCCAGGAACCCGGTGATCGAACCGTGCGGAACGGAGAAACTCAGATTCGACACGGCCTGAACCGATTTGAACTGTTTGGTCAACCCGTACGCCTCGATGGCGGCGGGTGGGCCGGTCGGTACGCCTGAAATCACTGATCCCCCCTCGATGTCAGTCGAGTGAGACTAGCGGAGAGACCGATCGGTCCGGGCTGCGCCCGACGAATGCCGCTGCGGCGGCATCGGGCGCAGCCCGTCCGGCCTACTTGTTCAGCAGGGCCTCCATCTGGGCGATCTCGGCCTGCTGGCTCGACACGATCTGCTGCGCCAACTGCCGCACCTGATCGCTCTCACCGGTGTTCAGGATCTGCTCCGAACTGGCGACCGCACCCTGATGGTGTTCGATCATCATCTCGATCCACATCCGGTCGAACTCGGGTCCGGTCGCGTTCTCGAGGGCCTGCATCTGTTCGGCGGTCATCATGCCGTGGCCGCTACCCTCCATCCCCGGCATTCCCGGGGTGCCCATCGGCATGCTGGTCATGGGGCTGCCGTGGTCCATCTGTCCGTGATCCATGCCGCCGGCGGTGGTCTCGCTCGGCTCCGGCACGCCCCACGCCTTCAGCCACCCCTCCATCTGTTCGATCTCGGGTGCCTGGGCCTTCTCGATCTGGGCTGCCAGCGCGACAACGTCCGGGTTGCTGCTGCGGCTGGGAACGAGTTGGGCCATCTCGATCGCCTGCTCGTGGTGCGGGATCATCATCTGCACGTACGCCACGTCGGCCTCGTTGTGGGCACCGCCCTGCTCGGTGCCGGATGCGCCGGCCGTCGTCGTGACCGCGGTGCCGGTCGAGGTGTTGTCGTTGGACTCGTTGTTCGCGCACCCGACGACGAGGGTGACCGCGGCAGCTGCGGCGCCGATACCGACGAGCATTCGTTTGGTGTTCATGATCTGTGCTTTCTGCGTGAGTGATTCAGGGGACCGGACTGCGGCCGGAACGGCTCGGTGCCGCGCCGCAGTGGCCCTGTCACACCCGCAGGATGCACAGAGAGGACAGAAATTCGGACGTCGTCGGAGCGAAGGGCGGTGCGCGTCCGGCTCGCCGCGCGGGACCCGACGCGCGATGGATCTGCACGCGCTGCGCCCGAGCGGTCCTGAGCAGCAGCCACACCACCAGGGCCAGCGTCGCGGCCAGCAGCACCGCCAGGCACATGTGGAAGCCGAGGTGGTTCAGCGGGTGTGCGGGTTCGTGGTCGGGTGCCGGGGCCGTGTCCATCGGAGAACCGGTGCCACCGGACGCGTGCTCCGCTCCGTGACCGCCGCCGGCGGTGGCCATGGAGACCGTGGAACTCAACGGCGCGGTAGTCACGTGATGCATCGCGAGGATGCCGAACAGGAGCGCACACAGAGCCGCGAAGCGGGTGATCGACGCTCGAACCTGCCCGGCCATGGATTCAACTGTACCGACCGGGAGGATGCGTTCAGCGGCGCAGGAAGGGCAACACTTCGGCGAGGAATTCGCTGGGGCAGTCCAGCTGCGGGCAATGTCCGCAACTGGGGATGATCGCGATCCGGCGGTCCGCGGTGACGGCGATCCGCCGGGCCGCCCGCGCAGGCGTGAGGAGATCGTTCGCACCCCACAGCAGCAGTGCCGGCACTGCGAGGTCGTCGATCATCGCCGGTATCGGCAGGTCGGCGATCTCCTGGATGACGACACGGCCGAGGGCGAGCAGGTCGGCCACCTGTCGCTTGGTGGCGTAGTGCTGCGTGTAGTCGGCGCGCACGCGTGCGTCCGCGCGGCGGGGGTGTCGCAGTGCGGCACCGGCGTAGACGGCGCCGATCATCTGCTGGACGTACCGGTCGGGGACGGGCCCGGCGAGGACACGCGCCACCCGGTCCATACGCAGTTGGGTGCCGCGCGTCCACGACCGCGGGATCCGGGTGATCCCCGGCATGTCGGACAGGACGACGTCCGCGACTCGGTCCGGTCGGGCCGACGCCCACGCGAGCGCGGTGACGGCGCCGAGCGAGTTGCCGATCACGCTGACGTTCCCGGACTCGCCGTCGGTGAGTGCGCTGAGGGTCTCGACGTAGCCCTGGATGAGCGGCTCGCGCCAGGTGCCCGCGCTGCGCCCGAATCCGGGCAGGTCCACGACGAGGACACGGAAGTGCCGAGCCAGCGTCGGTGTCACCTTCTGCCAGGTGCCGCCGTGGTCCGAATAGCCGTGCAGCAGAACGACGGTGCGATCGCCCGATCCTGCGGACAGGACGTGGAGACCATCGTGACGTTCGGTTCGCACGGCGATCCTCTCGTCGGGCCGGCCGGTCAGGACCGGGCGCTGCGTGGCTCACGTGGCGGCGGGACGACGTGCAGCCGCGCACGGCCGACCGTCGTGGCGAGGAGATCCGGCCAGACCGCCGGAGCGGGGCCGAACGCCTCACGTGCATTGTCGATGACCCCGCGGCCGATCGCGCGGTTGCCGGCACCGCCGATCACCGCGCCGACCCCGGCGGGGAGCAGTTTGCCCAGGATGAGGGCACTGCGCTTGGCGGCATACTTCGTGACGAACTTGCGCACGAGGGAACTGTTCATCGCCCTCATCGTCCCGGGCGGGATCCGGCCGGTGACGAGCCGGGCCCAGTTGGTGGCGGTCAGGCCGGTGGCCCGCTCGACGATCTCCATGCCCGATTCGCCGAGCGCGACGGCCAACACGAGCGCACGGCGCTGCTGGTGGTCGTGCGGGGAGATCCCGTGGACGGACGCGATGGCGAGGGTCAGCAGCGCCGACGCCTCGAGGAAGAACGCGGTCTCCGCGCCGACGGCGGCGATCGATGCCGCGGTCCCGACGGCCGGCACCGCGGCGGTGGCGCCGACGGCGCTGCCGCTGCTCGTCACCGCGGTCAGGAACATCTTCTCCATCCGCTCGACGATCTGGGCGGGCGTGTCCTGTGGGTGGGCGCGTCGCACCCGCTCGACGTACCTGACGACGGTCGGTGCCTGCAACCGGCTCGCGTTGTCGAGCACCGAGACGATCGTCGATTCGATCCGCCCCTGCTTCTCGGCCATCCCAGTCCTCATCTCGGTATCCCGTTTCCGGCGTGCGGGGTCCGTGTCCGACTATATGGAACCCGGGCGGGTGACCCCGGAATTCCCAGGCAGGGAGGGATTGCCGTGGGGAGGCCGGTGTGCGGTCCGCGACTCCGAGGCGCGCGGTTCAGGCGCGCTGGGTGGTGGCCCAGTGTGTCAGTGGCACAACCTCTTCCGGGCGCGGTGGGTGCGGCGGACTGCCGTCGCCGAAGGGGTGCCCGCCGAGGGCCTCGCGGTTGTGCGGCTCGAGCCAGTGCGACAGATCGGGTCCTTTCGGGACGATCTGCGTCGGATTGATGTCCTTGTGGACGATGTAATAGTGCTGCTTGATGTGGGTGAAGTCGATCGTGTCCCCGAAACCGGGCGTCTGGAACAGATCCCGCGCGTAGTTCCACAGCACCGGCATTTCCGACAGCTTGCTCCGATTGCACTTGAAGTGTCCGTTGTACACGGCGTCGAAGCGGGCGAGCGTCGTGAACAGCCGGACGTCGACCTCGGTGATGGTGTCGCCCACGAGGTATCGCTGGGTCGACAGGCGTTCGGTGAGCCAGTCGAGGCGTCCGAACAGTTGGTCGTAGGCGTCGTCGTACGCCTCCTGTGAGCCGGCGAAGCCGCAGCGGTAGACGCCGTTGTTGACGTCCCGGAACACCAGGTCCGCAACCTCGTCGATCTTGTCGCGCAGGTCGTCCGGGTACAGGTCGGGTGCGCCTTCGCGGTGGTACTGCTTCCACTCGGTCGACAGGTCCAGCGTGATCTGCGCGAAGTCGTTGGTGACCACCTGGCCGGTCGCGATCTCGACGATCGCGGGCACCGTGATGCCGCGAGGGTAGTCGGGATAGCGGGCGAAGTATGCGTCCTGCAGACGGGGGATCTTCAGGACCGGGTCGACGCCGCCGGGATCGAGGTCGAAGGTCCAACTGCGCTCGTCGTGGGTCGGTCCGCAGATTCCCATGGACAGAACGTCTTCCAGACCGAGGAGTCGCCGCACGATGATCGCCCGGTTGGCCCACGGGCACGCGCGGGCGACGATCAGGCGATACCGGCCCGGTTCGACGGGGTAGCCGTCGCGCCCGTCGGCGGTGATCCGCGTCGGGATGTAGTTCATGTCCCGGCTGAACTGTTCGCCCGTTTCGACGAAGCTCGCGCCGACGTCCGCCGGGCGGGACCCGTCGCGGGTCTCGGTCGTGGGTTCAGTGCCGTTGTCACTCATCGCGCATCAGCTCCGTGTGTCGCCCCCTTTCACACGGTACTGGGCGCCACCGCGATCGACACGTACGTTCCGAGTTCCTCGAATCCGAGACCGGCCGCCAACCGACGGGACGCGATGTTGTCGCGGTGCGCGCGCCACTGGGGGATCAGGCCCGCGTCGAGGGCGTCGTTGGTGGCGAGTCGGGTTGCGGTGGCCGCGAACCCGCGCCGACGGGCGGGCGGGGCGGTGAGTGCGCCCATGTCGGCGATGATCCCCTGCCACTCCGCGTAGCCGGCGGAGGCGAGCGGGCGGTGCGCGTCGTCGACGACGGTGAACCAGTTCGCCTTGGTTCGCAGCCCCGCCTCGGCGACGTCGTCGGGAGGGCACGCCGCCTCGAGTGCCAGGACGTGCTCGAACTCGTGCGAGACCAACGGCTCCTCGACGGCGATGCCCTTGCCGAAGTCGCCGGCCCAGCCCAGCTCGACCGGTCCGGAGCTCCGCCCGGAGTGGTCCTTCGCGAGCGCGAGCAGGCCACCGGATCGGGCGAGCTCCTCGTCGGAACACGACCGCGCGCGTTCCACCGCCCACGCGGGGCCCACCAGCGCGCCCGCGCCGGCGATCGTCACGAAGCGAATGCGGTCGTCCGCGTCGTCGATCCGGACGTGGCGGCCCGCGGAATCGTCGAGCGCGCGATCGGTGAGGCCGAGTTCCCGCGCCCACGCGAGTCGGATGATGTCGATCTGATGGCCGTCCACGTCGTCAACGGTAGTGCGGTGCCCGGGCGGCGACGCCGACCGGATCGCCTCGTCCGGGTATCGATGCCGCCCCGTCGGCGTACCGTCGAATCTGCAGGGGCTCGAGGGAGTGGGGCGGACCATGTCACCCACCGCACGGAGCAAGGTCGGCAATCTGCCCTCCGCGCTGACGACGTTCGTGGGACGCCGCCGCGAGGTCCAGGCGACCAAGCGATTGCTTTCCGAATCCCGGTTGCTGACGTTGATCGGCATCGGCGGAGTGGGCAAGACGCGGCTCGCGCTGGAGGCCGTCGGTAGCGTGCACCGTGACTTCCCGGACGGGGCGTGGCTCGTGGAGCTGGCGGAGGTGCACGAGGCGGACCTCGTCCCGGACACGGTCGCGGCGGTGTTCGGGTTGCACGACATGGCCAGCCGTTCGCCGACGGACCTGCTGGTCGAGCATCTCGCCGGTCGAGACCTACTGCTGGTCCTCGACAACTGTGAGCACCTGGTGGATGCGGTCGCGAAGCTCGTCGACGTGCTGCTGCGCGAATGCCCGGGGTTGCGTGTCCTCGCGACGAGCCGTGAGCCGCTCGGCGTGGGAGGCGAGGCGCTGTTCCTGGTCCAACCGCTACCCGTCCCGGATCCGACGGCGCCGCCCACCCTGGAGGCGCTGCCGCGATACGAGTCCGTGAACCTGTTCGTCGACCGCGCCCGCACCGTGGTCCCGGATTTCGCTGTCACCGAGGACAATCGGGCGGCGATCGCCCAGATCTGTCACCGGCTCGACGGACTGCCGCTGCCGATCGAGCTGGCGGCCGCGCGCATGCGGGCGCTGTCGGTGGAGCAGATCCTGCAGCGGCTCACCGATCGATTCCGGTTGCTCACCACCGGCAGTAGGGTCGCCCCTTCCCGCCAACAGACGCTGCGCCTGAGCGTCGACTGGAGCTACGAACTGTGCACCCCGGAGGAGCGTCGGTTGTGGAGTCGGCTGTCGGTGTTCACCGGCGGCTTCGAGCTGGACGCGGTCGAAGGTATCTGTGAACACGCCGCCGGAACGGGGATGGTGGTGGACCTGGTGGCGTCGTTGGTCGACAAATCGATCCTCACCGTCGAGGAATCCGGTGCGGCCGTCCGATACGGGATGCTCGAGACCCTGCGCGACTACGGCCTGGAGAAGCTCGACGAGATGGGCGAGCGCACGGAGTGTCGGCGTCGACACCGGGACTGGTACCTCGGTCTCGCCGAACGTGCCGACGCGGAGTGGATCGGTCCTCACCAGGTCGACTTGATCTCGCGGCTCACTCGGGAGACTGCGAACCTGCGCGAGGCGCTGAAGTTCTGTGGGCGCGAGGCGGGCGAGGGCGCGCGCGGGGTACGGATGGCGACTGCTCTGTTCCCGTTCTGGTTCTGCCAGGGAATGTTCGGCGAGGCGCGGCGCTGGCTCGCCCGCGGACTCGCGGCATCGGACGAGCAGCCCGAACCGGTGCGCGTCACCGCACTGTGCGTCGCCAGCCATCTCGCGGCGATGCAGCAGGACTTCGTGGACGGGGCCGAACTCGTCGGACGGGCGGAGCGGCTCGCGGCGGTCATGGGCGATCCGGCCGTCGACGCGATGGTCGCCCAGTCCGCCGGCCGGCAGGCGCTCTACCGGGGCGACTTGGGGGCGGCGCTCGAGTTCCTCGAGGGGGCGGTGGCGCCGCTCCGGGAGCTTCCGAACCCCCACCGATTGATCTGGGCGCTGCAGGCTCTCGGCCTCGTCGCTGGGATGACCGGTGACGTCGCCCTCGCGCAGGCCTGCCACGAGGAGGTCCTCGCGATCACTCGGGCGCGCGGCGAGTGCGAGTACCGCGCCCGGTCGAGCTACCTGCTCGGGCTCACGCTGTGGCGGCAGGGCGCTCACGATCGGGCCTCGGCGGTGCTGAACGAGGCACTGCCGCTGACCGGATTGGTGGACGACCACTACGCGGGTGCGGGTTGTCTCGAGACGTTGGCGTGGGGTGCGGCCGCCGATCGGCAGGGGGAACGGGCCGCGGTCCTGTCCGGTGCGGCGGAGGCGCTCCGGCAGGCCATGGGCGTGCCGCCCGTCCTGATCCCGACCATGTTGGCGTGGCACGAGGAGTGCCGCAGACAGTGCCGCCGGATCCTCGGCGACCGCGCGTTCGAGGTGGCTTTAGCGAAGGGGGCCGAGCTGACCCTCGCCGAAGCGGTCGACTACGCGCTCGGCCGAAGGGACGCCCTCAGCCCGTCGCGGGCCGACATGGAGGCGCCGACCGCGCCGATGCGGATCGTGACGCCGTCGGCCGAACCCCCGGCCCTCACCCGCCGTGAGCGTCAGGTCGCCGACCTCGTCGCGCGTGGGCTCACCAATCGGGAGATCGCCGAGACACTCGTGATCTCGCAGCGGACGGCGGAGGGTCACGTCGAGCGGGTACTCGCCAAGCTCGGGTACGGGTCGCGTGCGCAGATCGCGGCGTGGGTCGCCGAGCAGCGCCACGAATCTACGCCCTGAGCTGCAGAAATCGCCCTTCGAGCGGGCCGGGAAACGAACCGTACGTGCGGTGTTACAGCACAAACCACGTATGGATACCGGTATATCGACCGTCGCGTGGACCGGGTGCGGGCCGCGAGTCTGTGATCGGACACCCCAGATGCCACGAGACGAGGTACCCGATGCGTGCACAGACACAGTTCCACCCCACGATTGATCGACGGTCGGGTGTCGGGCCGTCGTGGCGGGAGTTGGAGCTCGGCGGGCAGTCGGTCGCGTACGGGGTGGCCGGGCGCGGACGCCCGGTGGTGTTCCTGCACGGTTTCGGGCTCACCCACCGCACGTACGCGGGGGCTATCGAACGACTCGCCGCCACCGGGGCGCGCGTCTACGCGCCCGCGTTGCCGGGGTTCGGCGGCACCGACCCCCTGTCCTCTCAGCGGCTCGGTTTCGGCGAGTACGCGCGGTGGGTGGGCCGGTTCCTCGACACCGTCGGCGTCGACGAGCCGGTCACCGTGGTCGGGCATTCGTTCGGCGGTGGGGTGGCGCTCGCATCGGCGCACGACCTCGGCGATCGAGTCTCGGAACTGGTGCTCGTCAATTCCGTCGGCGGCGGTGCGTGGGCGCCGAGCGGGGCCGTGCGCGACATCCGGCACCGCCCGCTGTGGCGATGGGGCGTGTCCGCAGCCGTCGACGCCGTCCTGACCGGCACTCCGGTGTCGGCGATGGCGGCGATCGCGGGGGACGCGTTGCGCAACGTGGTCCGCGGTCCGGCCGAGTTGTGGCGCATCGGTGAACTGGCGCGGACTGCGGATCTGCGGGTGGAGGCCGATCGGATCGCCGAGCGGGGCTTGCCCACCACCCTGTTGTGGAGCCGGGGCGACACCTTCATTCCGCACGCGAGCTTCGAGTCGCTGCGCAACGCGCTGCGCGACCCGCGCGTGCACCGGGTCGCCGGCTGCCACGGTTGGCTGATCGGCAACCCGGACGCTTTCGGCCGGGCGGTCACGGAGATCTTCGGCTCGGTGACCGCCCCCGCCGCGTGACCGCTACAGCCCCAGATCGCGGCCGACGAGTTCTCATGATCTCGTTCGAGCCCGCCCAGATCTTCGTCACGCGCGCGTCCATCCAGGCGCGAGCGGCGCGGTACTCCTTCATGAAGCCGTAGCCGCCGTGCAGCTGGACGCAATGGTCCAGGATCTCGTTCTGCACCTGCGCGCTCCACCACTTGGCCTTCGCCGCGTCGATCGCGGTGAGCTCGCCGGCGTCGTGCGCGGCGACACAGTTGTCGACGTACGCCTGCGTGACGTCCAGCTTGGTGACCAGTTCCGCGATGAGGAACTTGTTCCACTGCATCTGGCCGATCGGCTGACCGAACGCCTTGCGCTCCTTGGCGTACTCGATGGTCTCCTCGAGGATCGGGCGCGCGTGCGCGAGGTTCGCGACCGCGGCACCGATCCGCTCCTGCGGCAGGAGCTGCATCATGTGGATGAACCCGCCGTCGAGCTCGCCGATCATGTTTGCGCTCGGCACCCGGACGTTGTCGAAGAACAACTCGGCGGTGTCGGATTCGGGCTGGCCGACCTTGTCGAGCTTGCGGCCGCGCTCGAAGCCTTCGGTACCGGCCTCGACCGCGAACAGTGTGATGCCGCGCGCCTTCTTCTCCGGGCTGGTGCGGGCCGCGACGACCACCAGATCGGCGCTGTATCCGTTGGTGGTGAAGGTCTTGGAACCGTTGATGATCCAGTCGTCGCCGTCGCGCACCGCGGTGGTCTCGAGCGCCGCCAGGTCGGAGCCACCGGACGGTTCGGTCATGCCGATCGCGGTCACCATCTCGCCGGAGCAGAACTTGGGCAGCCAGCGCTCCTTCTGCTCGTCGGTGGTGAGCTTGACGAGGTACGGCGCCACGATGTCGTAGTGGATGCCCAGGCACGAGCTGAAGGCAGCGCTCGCGCGGGCGAGTTCCTCGCCGAGGACGGCGTTGAAGCGGTAGTCGCTGCCGCCGTACTGCTCGGGCACCTCGAGGCCGAGGAAGCCGTTGCGCCCGGCCTCGAGCCACACCTCGCGGTCGATGTACCGCTGCATACTCACGGGTAACTTAGGGCTCGCCGTCGTGCGGTCCGGTCCGGAGTCGGTTGTGGCACGCTGTCGCCATGGCAGCAGAATCCTCCACGCCCCCGCGGCCTACGCGGCTCGAACGCTCGACCACCGGAGCCGGTGCCGAGATCGCGATCCTCACGCTCGACCACGGGCCGCTGAACCTGTTCGACGGTGCCATGTTCGATGCCGTCACCGCCGACGTCGCCGCCCTGACTGCACGACCGCCGCGCGCGGTTCTGGTGCGAGCCGAGGGCAAGGTCGTCTCAGGCGGGGTCGACGTCCACGTGTTCGACGGCCTCGCCCCCGACCAGGGCGCCGCGCTGTGGGAGTCGTTGTTCGCGCAGATCTGCCACCCGCTCGAGGCGTTGCCGTGTCCGGTGGTGTTCGCGGCTCACGGACTGACTCTCACCGCGGCATTCGAGATCGCGCTCGCGTGTGACCTGGTCGTTGCAGCGCCCAAGGCCCGGTTCGGCCTCGTCGAGACCGTCGTCGGGTTGACGCCCTCGATGGGCGGCCCGCAGCGCCTCGCGGAACGAGCGGGTTCCGGCCGGGCCCGCGAACTGGTGATGACCGCGGACCTGTACGACGCCGCGACCCTGCGTGACTGGGGTGTCGTCAACTACGTGTCCGAAGACGTCGACGCCGACGCTCGGGCGCTCGTCGCGAAACTCGCGGACGGGCCGACGCGGGCGCACGCGGCGACCAAGCAGATCGTCGGGGCGTGGCGGTCGGGCGGCGTCGCGCACGCGGACTCGGTCACCCCGGGGGTGTCGGGCGCACTGTTCGGCACCGACGACCTGCGGGGTGCGGTGCGCTCCTTCCTCGACGTCGGACCGGGGCACGCGACGTACACCGGGAAGTGACAGCGCGCAGACCGCGCGGTTCGTCCCGCGCCGATGTGACGGGGGTCATATAGTCGTGGCGAACACGACTCGGTGGAGGTGGCTATGGCGTCACTGCTGGAGTACCCCGTCGCGGACGGTCTGTCGCGTGACGATCGGATGGTGCGCTGCGCCGACGGTCTGCTGCGCTACCGCGGACTGACGTCGTGCCTCACCGAGCTTCTCGACGTCGCGGCGCATCGTTTCGCGGGGTCCGAGGCTGTCGTCGACACCGCTGTCGGCGCGCGGTTGACGTATGCGCAGCTGTGGACGTCGGCATCCCGGGTGGCCGGGGGCCTGCTCGATCGAGGTGTCGGCATCGGCGACCGGGTCGCGATCCGGATGCCGAACGGCGCTCGGTGGGTGGAGGCGTTCCTCGGCGTCCTGCTCGCGGGCGGGGTGCCGGTGCCCGTGCATCCCGGGTACCCGGACGCGACGGTGCGTCACATCCTTTCGGACAGTGGTAGCGACCCGGTGCTCGGCGAGGACCTGCCCACCGGGACCCCGTTCATCGACGACGGTGCGGCACTGAGCGATTCGGCTCTCCTCTTCTACACGGGCGGTACCACGGGGATGCCCAAGGGCGTCGAACTCTGCCACGAGAACGTGCTCTCCACGATCGAGGCCGTGGTCCGATCGTGGGGTTCCGACGCGGACGGCGCCCGGCACGCCATCGCGCTGCCGCTGAGTTCCGCGTCGGCGTGCGTCCTGCAGTTGCTTCCCACCCTGGTCTCCGGTGGGACGGTCGTCCTCGCCGCCGAGTTCGACAGTGAGACCCTGCAGCATGCGATCGACGTCGAAGGCGTCGAACGACTTTCGGTGCCCGGCCGATTGTCCCGGGAACTGGCACGCGCGTCGGCCGGCTCGGAATCGCTGCGGTTCCTCTCGCTCGACGACGAACTCGTGTCCGAGGCGACGCTGGATCGCCTGCACCGACAGTTTCCTACCGCCGACATCGTGTCGGGCTGGGGGATGACCGAGACCGGCGGCGCGGGCATGGTCCTGCGGACGGCTCCCGCGGCGGGCCGGCTCGAACTGCCGCACGACGGAATGGAGTTCGCGGTCTCGGGCCCCGAGATCGATGCGGGCGTGGGGGAGCTGTGGTGCCGCGGCCCGAGCGTGATGCGCGGGTACTGGGGTGATCCCGCGGGCACGGCCCGCACCACCGCGGGTGGCTGGCTCCACACCGGCGACGTCGTGCGGATCGAACCCACCGGGGACATCCGGTTCGTCGGCCGAGCCGCGGAGGCGGTGGAGATCCCGCGCGGCGTGGTCTACAGCCGCGAGATCGAGGAGGCCCTGCTCGACTGCCCCGGTGTGGACGAGGCGGTCGCGGTGGGGGTCATGACGCCCCGTGGGCCCGATCTGGGCGTGGTCGTCGTGCCCGAGCCGGGTGTCACGCTGCGCCTCGACGCGGTTCGTGATTTCCTCGACGAGCCGCTCGGCCACCGCCTGCCGCGACGACTGTGCGCGAGTGCGACGGTGTTGCCGCGCAGTGCCACCGGACGAATCGACCGTCGGTCGGTCCGTGCGTGGCTGGAGGATTCGTGTTCCACGACGAAGGGAAGTGTCGATGTCGGATGAGGTTCTGCTCGAGCGGCGTGATCGCGTACTGGTGATCACGATCAACCGCCCGGACGCGCGCAATGCGATCAACGCCGCGGTGAGCCGTGGCCTTGCCGCGGCGGTCGACGAACTGGACGCCGACGACGGGCTGTCGCTCGCGATCCTCACCGGCGCCGGCGGGAACTTCTGCGCGGGTATGGATCTCAAGGCATTCGTGGCGGGCGAGAACGTCGTCACCCCCGGCAAGGGGCTGGGGTTCACGGAGGCGCCACCGCGTAAGCCGATGATCGCGGCCGTGGAGGGCTACGCGCTCGCCGGCGGCACCGAACTGGTCCTCGCCACCGACCTGGTCGTGGCGTCGCGGGCGGCGAAGTTCGGGATCCCCGAGGTCAAGCGGGGGCTGGCGGCCGGCGCTGGTGGCCTGCTGCGGCTGCCGCAGCGGATCCCGTACCAGAAGGCGATGGAGTATGCGCTGACCGGAGATTCGTTCACCGCGGAGGAGGCTGCCGCGTACGGGTTCGTCAACACCCTCACCGAACCAGGCGAGGCTCTCGCGGGCGCGCTCGCTCTTGCCGACCGCATCACCGCCAACGGGCCGCTCGCGGTGGCGAAGACGAAGGAAGTGATCGTCCGATCCGGTCAATGGTCCGCGGACGAGGCGTTCGCCCGCCAGCTCGAGGTGATCGCCCCCGTGTTCGTCTCCGAGGATGCGCGCGAAGGTGCCACCGCCTTCGCGGAGAAGCGTGCACCCATGTGGAAGGGGCGCTGAGGGGATGACTGCGACACCGCTCGCGGAACTGCACATGCACATCGAGGGTGCGCTCGGACCGGAGCTGATCTTCGCGCTGGCCGAACGCAACCGGATGCATCTTCCGTACAGCGGACTCGCCGACCTCGAATCCCGCTACGAGTTCACCGATCTGCAGTCGTTCCTCGACCTGTACTACGCGAACATGGCGGTGTTGCGGACGGCCGAGGATTTCGCCGACCTCACCCGCGACTACCTGCGACGGGCCGCCGCGGCGGGAGTGCGGCACGCGGAACTCTTCTTCGATCCGCAGGCGCACGTGTCGCGGGGCGTGCCGCTGCAGGTGGTGCTCGACGGGATCCTCGACGCGCTGGCCGCGAGCGAGAGCGAGCTCGACGTGAGCAGCGGGCTGATCGCGTCGTTCCTGCGGGACGAGCCCGTCCACGACGCGGAGGAGGTGCTCTCCGAGATTCTGCGGCTGCGGGCCCCGATCATCGGTGTCGGGCTCGATTCTGCGGAGGTCGGCTATCCGCCGACGCTGTTCGAGGACGTGTTCGCGCGCGCCCGGGCCGAGGGTCTGCACGTTGTTGCGCACGCCGGTGAGGAGGGCCCGCCCGAATACATCTGGCAGGCACTGGATCTGCTCGGCGCCGAGCGGATCGACCACGGCGTGCGTTGCCTCGAGGATCCGGCCCTCGTGGAACGGCTGGTGGACGAGGAGATTCCGCTGACGGTGTGTCCGCTGTCGAACGTTCGTCTGCGCGTGGTGGATTCGATGGACGAGCATCCGCTGCGCACGATGCTGCGCGCCGGGCTCCGGGTGACCGTCAACTCCGACGATCCGGCGTACTTCGGCGGGGACATCGGAGAGAACTTCGCGCAGTTGCGCGATCGGCTCGCGCTCACCGACGACGAGGTGGACCTGCTGGCACGCAACTCGATCGAGGCATCGTTCGCGTCCCCTGCCCGCAAGGCGGAGTTGCTGCGCGGGTAAACGGGTTCGCAATCCATCCGCACGGGCCGGTGCCCGCCCCCGACGAGGGGCGGGCACCGGGGCGGAAGGTGGTCAGCGTCGTGCGGTGACCAGCTTGACGAGAAACAGGAGGACGATCGAGCCGAACAGGCACGTGAAGAAGCTGAAGATCAGACCGCCTCCCTCGACGTCGAGAAATGCGCCCAGGATGAAGCCGCCGATGAGCCCGCCGATTACTCCCACGAGGATGTTGAGGAGAATGCCCATCTGTTCGTCGGTCTTCATGATCTTGCTGCCGATCCAGCCCGCCAGACCACCGATGATGATCCAACCGAAGATTCCGAGAGATAGCACGAATGCTCCTTTCGTTCAGAAACACCGAAGAACAGTCATTGGGCTCTTCCCTTCTTCGCCGGGGCAGACCCGCAGTGGTGTATTGCCCAACTGGGCTGTGCTCAAACCTCGATTCCAGCTCGGATCGGTGATGTCGTCGTAGTCCGCGGTAACGGCCGTGTCTCGGTCGTACATGGTGGACACATCTGCTCGATGGACCGTCCGCTGCGATTCTCTGTCGAACTTCGTCCACGGTGTCACGATTGTCGTGTGGACGTGGACGCCGTCGCCGACGAACTGTATGGGCTGGATCCGTCGGACTTCGTGACCGCTCGCACCTCTTTCGTGCAGCAGGCACGTTCCGCGAAGGAGCGTGACGCGGCCCGGGCGATAGCGGGGCTGAAGAAGCCGACCACTGTGGGATGGCTCGTCAATCTGCTCTCGCGTGAGCTACCCGACGAATTGGGCACCGTGCTCGCGTTGGGCGATGCGCTGCAACGAGCGCAGCGACGCCTCGACGCCGAGGCGCTCCGTGAACTCACGCAGCGGCGGCAACGACTGGTGAACGCACTGGCGTCGAAGGCGGGCGCATTGGCCGGCGGACGGGGCCGCGTCGTGAACGACGCTGCGCTGCGGGAGGTTTCGCAGACCTTGAATGCCGCTATGGCGGATCCCCTGCTCGCGGAGACGGTGCGTCGGGGCCGTGTCCTCGCTGCGGCGAGCTACAGCGGGTTCGGTCCGGCGGGTCTCGAATCCGTCGATGTGGGTGAAGACGAGTCGGACGAGGAAACGGCTGGAGCGGCTCCGGGTGGTGCACCGGCGCGGTCGGAGCGACGCGCCCGCGACCGTGAGGACGCACTGGCGCGGGCACGTGCCGAGTTGCGCTCTGCTCGCGAAGAGGCACACCGCGCTCGTACCGTGCTGTCGGGCGCCGAGAAACAACTCGGGGAGATCCGCTCCGAGGCGGCCGAGGCGGAGGATGGTGTCCGCGCACTCCGATGCGAACTGGACCATCTGGAGGAGCGGGTCGAATTCCTCGCTCGGTCCGAGGCCAATGCAGTCCAATCCGTTTCGACTGCACGCACCGACGTCGATCGCCTGGATCAGCTGGTCGCCGAGGCCGAGGGCATCGTTTCCGGCCTCGATCGTCGCTGAGACTCGGGCGTTCAGAGGCGTAGGTTTTGCGGACGCGATCCCCGGGAATCCGACAGGGCGGTGGAACAGTCCCCGACCTTGTCGGGTCGTCCGGCCGGGCGCGGAAAGCGAGGATCCGATGAGCAGAACGGTTGTGGTGCTCGGAGCGGGCGTGGGTGGTTTGACCGTCGCGACCGAACTCCGCGCGCGTCTCCCGGAGTCCGACCGGATCGTGCTGGTGGATCGCTCCTTCTCGGGAGCCCTGGGGTTGTCGTCGCTGTGGGTGCTGCGCGGTTGGCGCACGCTCGACCAGGTCCGGGTCCGGCCGACAGCGGCGGCGCTTCCCGGCATCGCGATGGTGACCGCGGAAGTCGAACGCATCGACACCGACTCGCGGACGGTGCACTGTGACCCCGGTGGGCTGATCGGCTACGACGCCCTCGTCGTCGCGCTGGGCGCCGACCTGAACCCCACTGCCGTTCCGGGTCTCGATGAGACCCTGGCGTCGGACAAGGCCGGACAGTTCTACACACCCGAGGCAGCCGAGAGGTTGCACCACAGCACCGACAGCTTCGGCTCGGGACGACTCGGGGTGCTGGTCACTGCGATCCCGTTCAAGTGTCCCGCGGCACCGTACGAGGCGGCGTTCCTCATCGCCGACCTCCTCGGCGAGCGGTTCACCGGCGGGGCGGTGAGCGTCGACGTCTTCACCCCGGAACCGCTGCCCATGCCCGTGGCCGGCCCCGACGTCGGCAAGGCCCTGGTCGGGATGCTCGAGGCCCGAGGCATCGGCTTCCACCACGGCAAGGCGGCCGTCGGGATCGACCCGCGGACCCGCACGGTCACCTTCGCCGACGACACCACCGAGTCGTTCGACCTGCTCGCGGCCGTTCCGCCGCACTCGGTGCCCATGGCCGTGCGGGAGTCGGCGCTCTCCGGCCCGAGCGGATGGATCCCGGTCGACGCGTCGACGCTGAAGACCGGCGTCCCGGACGTCTGGGCCATCGGCGACAACACCGCACTGATGCTCGAGATGGGTAAACCGCTACCGAAGGCCGCGATTTTCGCCGAGGCCGAAGCGACCGTGGCCGCGCACCAGGTCGCCAGGCACCTCGGGTACGACGCCCCCGACACCGGATTCGCCGGTCTCGGCGCCTGCTACGTCGAGGTCGGGGCGGGCATGGCGGCGAAGGGCGTCGGAGATTTCCTGGCGACACCCGCCCCGGTCGTCACCCTGCACGAATCGAGCACCGCGTCGCACGAGGAGAAGGTGCAGCAGGAGCGCGACTGGCTCGCGCGCTGGAACGTGGCAGGGTGACGAGGCCCCGCTGACTTTTGACTGGCTATTGCCGGGCCGAACCGGTCCGACCACCGCGCGCCCAGAACAGGACTGGAATGAGCAGCAGTGCCAGTGCGCCGCCGCCGAGGGACAGCGTGGCGTAGTCGGTCGCCGACATCACCACGCCGGACATCGCGCCGCCTCCGGCACCCGCGAGGGCGATCAGGACGTCGATCGTGCCCTGTGTGCGCGGACGGTTCTCCGGCACGGTGGCGTCGACGACGAGTGCGGTCCCGGAGATCAGTCCGAAGTTCCAGCCGAGGCCCAACAGCGCCAGCGCCACGATGAGCAGTGCGAGCGAATCGCCGGGTGCGACCGCCGCGGTGATCCCGGCCAGCAGGAGCGTGGCCCCCGAGGCCGCGGCCATCGGTAGACGTCCGACCTTGTCGACGAGGACACCGGTGACCAGGGAGGGCAGATACATTGCCCCGACGTGGATTCCGATCACCAGTCCCACTTCGCCGAGACCGTGGTGGTGGGCGCGCATGTGCACCGGGGTCATCGTCATGATCGCGATCATCGCGACCTGTGTCAGCACCATCACCGCCGCGCCCACATAGGCACCCGGACCGGGCCGCGGGGCGGCGCCGGTGGGGTCGCTCGTGACGGGGTTGCCGGCGTCGATCCGGCGTGCGAGGAGGAACGGGTCGGGGCGCAGCAAGACGAACAGGGCGGTGCCGGCAGCAAGGTACGCGACGGCCGCGAGGAGGAACGGCCCGGACAGGGCCGGCAGGCCGAGGGCGGTCGCGAGGTCGCCGAGCGGTTCGACGAGGTTCGGGCCCGCCACTGCGCCGAGCGTCGTGGAGACCATCGCGACGCTGATCGCGGTACCGCGCTGGGCGGCCGGAGCGAGATCGGTTCCCGCATAACGCGCCTGAAGATTCGTTGCGGTACCCGCGCCGTACACGAAGAGCGCCACGAACAGCAGCGGCACGCTGTCGGCCATCGCGGCGATGACCACGCCGATCGCACCGACGCCACCGGTGGCGAACCCGAGACCGAGTCCGATCCGCCGCCCGCGGGACTGCGTGATCCGGCCGACGAGGAACGCCGCGAGCGCCGAGCCCAGCGTGAACAGCGCGGTCGGCGCTCCCGCGAGGCTGTCGGATCCCAGCATCTCCTGGGCCAGCAGCGCGCCGACGGTGATTCCGGCGGCGAGGCCGGCGCCGCCGAGGATCTGGCTCACGACCACGACGGCCAAGGTGCGCTTCTGCACCCGCCGGCGTTCGGCGTCGTCGAGCGTCATCGCCTCCGCGATCCCGGCGTCACTTCGCGATACCAAGGTCGACCTCCTTGCTCACGCGCCACTCGACGACGCCCTCGTCCATTGCCTTCGCATCGATACCCTGGTCGCCTAGCCACCGGGCCGCCTCACGCGCCAACCGGCAGAACTCGCCTCGGCAGTAGACGACGACCTCGGTGCCGGCGGGGATCTCCCGGTACCGATCCGGGAGTTCGGCCAGCGGGATCGAGACGGAGCCGGGGAAGTGGCCGGCGTCGAACTCCTCGCGCGGACGGACGTCGACGACGGTCATCGCCGACGTGACCGCAGACGGATCGATGGACGGGGTGGTCCGCCCCGCGTCGGCCTGCTCCATGTACGCGACCAGCGTCTGCCGCAGGTCGGGGTAGCGTCGCAGCCCCACGCTCTTGGCCGCCAGGAACAGCTCGGCGACGTCGTCGCCTGCGAGCCGGTAGTAGATCGTCGTGCGTTCTCTGCGGGTGCTGACCAGGCCGGCCTGCTTGAGGGTCTGCAGGTGACCGGACACGGTCGTCACACCCGTGTCGGACATCCGCGCGAGTGTCTCGACCGAGTGTTCTCCCTGCGCGAGCAGCTCGATCAGCTCCAGCCGACGCCCGTTCGCCATGGCCTTCACGACCTGTGCCAGGGATTCGAAGACCGCCGTCTTCTCCACTGCTCCCATATTCCCAAGATCCATGGAATAACAATTTAGCAGCCGGGTGGGGAACGGCGAAGGCGGCCGACCCGAAAGGGTCGACCGCCTTCGTCGCAGGTCGGTTCCTGCCGTCAGATGCGCTCGTAGATGGTGGCGTTCGCGGTGCCGCCGCCCTCGCACATCGTCTGCAGGCCGTAGCGGCCACCGGTGCGACGCAGGTGGTTGATCAGCGTCGTGGCCAGGCGCGCGCCCGAGCCGCCGAGCGGGTGGCCGAGTGCGATCGCGCCACCGAGCGGGTTGAGCTTGTCCGACGACGCGCCGGTCTCGAGCTGCCACGCCAGCGGCACCGACGCGAACGCCTCGTTGACCTCGAACGCGTCGATGTCGTCGATCGACAGCCCGGCCTTCTTCAGTGCCAGCGCGGTCGCCGGGATCGGGCCGGTGAGCATCTTGACCGGGTCGTCGCCGGCGACGACGGCGGTGTGGATGCGGGCGAGCGGCGTCAGGCCCAGAGCCTTCGCCTTCTCCGAGGTCATCACGAGGACCGCGGCAGCGCCGTCGGAGATCTGCGACGCGCTACCGGCGGTGATGACGCCGCCCTCGAGGAACGGGGACTTGAGCTGGCTCAGCTTCTCGGTGGTGGATCCGCGGCGGATGCCCTCGTCGGCGGCGAAGACGGTGCCGTCCGCGAGCGTGAACGGCGCGATCTCGGCGTCGAACGCACCCGCGTCCTGCGCTGCCGCGGCACGCTCGTGCGAGGCCACCGAGTACTCGTCGAGCTGCGCGCGGGAGATGTTCCACTGCTGCGCGATCAGCTCGGCGCCGACGCCCTGGTTGAAGCGGCCGTTGAAGCCGGGCGCCTCGAGCTGGGCTGCGTAGCGGTCGCGCGCCGGGCCGGCGGAGTCGCCGGTGCCCGGGACGTTCGACGAGCCGAGCGGAACCGCGGTCATCATCTCGACGCCGCCGGCGACGATGACGTCGGCCTGGCCCGAGATGACCGACGCGGCGGCCATCGAGATGGTCTGCTGCGACGATCCGCACTGGCGGTCGACGGTCAGGCCCGGCACCGACTCGGGCCAGCCGGCGCCGAGGACGGCCATGCGCCCGATGTTGCCGGTCTGCATGCCGACGCTGTTGACGTTGCCCCAGTAGACGTCGTCGACGACGGCAGGGTCGATGCCGGTGCGCTGCGCGATCGCGCGGAGCACGTGCGCGGACAGCTCCACGGCATGGACGTCGGCGAGCGATCCCTTCCGCTTGCCGACAGGGGTACGGACTGCCTCGACGATCACTGCGTCACGCATGGCGCCTCACTCTCTCCGAAGTAAATGGATTGAGTGTAATCAGTTAGCGGAATTGGAGACGGTGCTCTGTGAGCGAGCTCACTGGGGTGCGGCGACGATCCCCGTCCCCGCCACCTGTTCCGCGAGCGCGAGGACGTCCCGGTCCCGCCCGGCCGGCCCGACGATCGACAGGCCCACCGGCACGCCGTCGGTGGTCTTCACCGGGACGGTCGCCGTGGGAAGTCCGGCCACGGTCGCCACCGACGTCAACAGCCCGGTGGTGCGCAGCACCGCCGCGACGTGGACACTGCCGGGATCGTCGGTGGTCGACGGCGCCTGCGACCCCGTCGTCGGCAGGAGCAGGACCCGCGACCCGATGAAGTCCCGCACCGTCTGCGCGGCCACCCGCACCTCTTCCAGGCTGCGCTGGTACGTCGACTCCGTGACGGTCGACCCGGCCAGGAAATTCGCGCGGGCCTCGTCGCCGATCGTTCCGGTCGCCGTCGACACCCAGCCGCCGTACTGCTGCCACGCCTCGTACCCCTGGACCGCGACGATCGCGTCGTACCAGTCGGGCAGGGCGGCGATGTCGAGGTCCGCCTCGGTGAGTGTGGGCAGGCCCGACCGCTTCCACTTCGCCAGTGCGTCGCGAACCGCCGACTGGACGCGATCGTCGGCGACGGCCAGGAGCCCCGGGCTGGTCACCGCCGCGCCGAAATCGGCGTCCGCCACCGACGGCAGCAGGACGCCACCGACCTTCGCGAGGGTGGCCGCGTCGGAACACACCCAGCCGACGTTGTCGAACGTGCGGGAGAGCGGCATCAGGCCCTCGGTCGACACCGCCTCGTGGGTGGGGCCGAAACCGTACAGACCCTGGTACGACGCGGGGATTCGCACCGAACCCGTCGTGTCCGGACCCAGGCCGACCGACACGGCGCCCCGCGCGACGGCGGTCGAGGCCCCCGATGTCGCCCCGCCGGGGATGCGTCCGGCGGCCGCCGGATTGGGCGGGGTCCCGTATGCGGAGTTGAGGCCGGAGTGGCCGAACCCGAAGTCGACGGTCTGCGCGATGCCGAGCACCGACGCGCCGCGCGCGAGCAGGCGGGCGATGCTGTGCGCCGTGGTGGTCTCGATCTGCGCCTGGCCCAGCCAGACCGGATTGCCGGCGCCGACGGCCTGCCCCTGCACCGCGAAGAGATCGGTGACCGCGACGGTCAGGCCCTCGGCGTGCCCGGAACCGCTCGCGGACAGCAGGGGAGTGCCCTGGACCCGCCACGTCGCCTTGTCCGCGGGGACGGAGGTCCCGCCGGGCAGCGGGGGGACGCCGGGATCGCGCAGGCCGTCGCCGCACGCCGAGAGCAGGGCGGACCCGCCGAAGACGGTGCCGATCGCGCCCAGTCGAAGGAACGAACGGCGGTCGAGGCGTGGGGTTTTCGGTCCGGTCGGCACGCCGCTCACAGTAGCGACGTGCCGACCGATATCCGAAGGATCCGCTCCCGTGTCAGCCCAGAACCTGACGGAGATAGTCGTTGTCGAACGTTCGACTCGCGTCGAACTTGTCTCGGACGGTGCAGAAATCGTCGAACCGTGCGTAGGTGGGACGCAGGTCCGCGGCGGTGCGGCCGTGCATCTTGCCCCAGTGCGGTCGACCGTCGACCGAGCGGGCGATCGCCTCGACCGCGTCGAAGTACTCCCGGTGATCGCGCCGGTGGTACTGGTGCACCGCGATGTACGCGCTGTCGCGGCCGTTGGCCGTCGACAGCCAGACGTCGTCGGCGGGGGCGAACCGCACCTCGACCGGGAACGCGATGTTGCAGTCGGAACGCTCGAGCCAGTTCGCGATCTCGCGCAGGGTGTCCTTCACCGCCGCCTGCGGCACCGCGTACTCCATCTCGCGGAACCGCACCCGACGGGGCGACGCGAACACGCGGTAGCTGCGGTCGGTGAACTCCCGCGCCGACAGCGCCCGCGCGGAGATCTGGTTGACCTGCGGGATCGCTGCGGGGAACGCGGTGGTGAGCCGGTTGATGCCCTCGAACAGGGTGTTGGAGAGCAATTCGTCGTCGATGTAGCCGCGCACGCGGCCCACCGGCTGCAGCGGCGTGTTGCCGGGGAGTCGGGTGTTCCGCTTCGTCAGAACGCGATTGGTGTGCGGAAACCAGTAGAACTCGAAGTGGTCGACGGTCGCGAGGTCGTCCTCCAGGCCCTCGAGCGTCGCGTCGAACGTTGCCGGACCCTCGACCGCGCGCATCGCGTACGCGGGCTGAACGGCCAGGTCGAGCTTGGTGATGACGCCGATCGCCCCGAGGCTGATCCGCGCAGCCTGGTAGAGGTCGGGATTCTCGCTGTCCGAGCAGTCGACCACCGAGCCGTCCGCGAGGACGATCTGCAGGCCGCGGATGAGGGTGGCGAGCCCGCCGAATCGTGCGCCGGTTCCGTGGGTTCCGGTCGAGAGCGCGCCGGCGATCGACTGCACGTCGATGTCACCGAGGTTGATCATCGCCAGCCCGCGCGACCACAGCTGCTCGTTCAGGCTCCGCAGGCGAGTTCCGGCGAGCACGGTCGCGATCGGCCCCTCCGGCGTGGTGCGGACCGCTTCGATGCCGGCGATGTTGTCCAGGCTGACGAGGACGCCGTCGGTGACGGCGACGCCTGTGAACGAATGTCCCGCCCCCACGGCCTTGACGCGTAACCCCTGCTCGGTCGCTCGTGCGACGAGCGCGCTCAGCTCGGCAACCGATCGAGGGGTTTCGAATCGGTGCGGTGTCGACGAGTGGGTCCCCGCCCAGTTGCGCCACGTGTCTTGTGCCATTCCAGAGACTATCCACTTGGACGAGCGTCCAGGCAAATGAAACGCGAAAATTCAGTTCTGGGTTTTACGATCGGGGGATGTTGAATCGGCTCCCTGCGGAAGAACGCCGCGCCCAGCTCATCGAAGCTGCACTGAATATCGCCGAGCGCGGCGGAATCGCGTCCGTGACGATCCGCGCCGTCGCGGAGGAGGCCGGTGTTTCGCTCGGCGTCGTGCACTACTGCTTCGAGAGCAAGGAAGCCCTGGTCGCGGCCATGGCGGAGAGCCTGGTTCTGCAGCTCAGCGCCGGCATGCGCGAGGCGTTCGCGGCGGTGTGGGACTCCCAGGAGCTGAATGGTCTGCGGGACCTGCGCGAGGTGCTGCACACGGGCCTGACCGGAATGTGGCCGCTCGTCGAGGCCACCGCCGATCGTCAGTTGCTCACCTACGAAATCACTGCGTACGCACTGCGGCACCGGGCCGCCGGTGCGCCGCTCGCCGGAAGTGTCGCCGACGAGCAGTACCGAATCATGGACATCGAGGCCACCGTCTTCCTCGAGGAGAGCGCCCGCCGCACCGGGTGCGCGTGGACGGAACCGGTCGAGGCGATTGCCCGGTTCGCGCTCGCGGTGATCGACGGAATCGTGCTGCGCTGGCTCGTCGATCGCGACAGCAACGCGATCATCACCGAGCTGGACGACCTGGTGCGCATCGTCGCGAGCAAGGCGGTGGAGCCGGAACCGGACCTGGACAATCGTTCAGGAGAGTGATCGACTGGTCCGGACGCCGGCCTTCTCGGACTGACGAACGGAACTGATGTGACTGCCACGATCGACCGACTCACCGCCGCCACCACTCATCTCGATCCACCCCTGGCGGCCTTGGATCTCCCTACGCTGCACACGAATGCAGCCGATCTCGTCCGGCGGGCGGAGGGTACGCCGGTACGAGTGGCGAGCAAGTCGGTGCGGTGCCGCGCAGTCCTCGAGATCGCGCTCGGATCCGGTCTGACGTCGTCGGGCGGTTTCCGCGGCATCATGTCGTACTCGCTGCGGGAGGCGATCTGGCTCGCCCGTCAGGGCGCCGAGGACATCCTGATGGGCTATCCCACGGTCGACCGCGACGCCCTCGCCGAGCTCGGCTCCGACGCGACCCTGCTCGACCGGATCACCCTCATGGTCGACGACGTCGCGCAACTCGACGTCGTCCGCGCCGCGGTCGGGACGGACCGGGCACGGCCGCGGATCTGCCTCGACGTCGACGCCTCCCTGCGGATCGGGCCGGCGCATCTCGGGGTTCGCCGCTCGCCCCTGCGCGAACCCGCCGCGGTGGCACGGCTTGCACGGGTCGCCGATGACCGCGGGTTCGCCGTCGTCGGCGTGATGTTCTACGAGGCCCAGATCGCGGGCCTGCCCGACACCAGCTTCGCGGTGCGGATGGTCAAGAGGGCGTCGGCGGCCGAGTTGTCCACGCGCCGAACCGCGGTCGTCGATGCCGTCACCGACGTGGTCGGGAAGCTGGAGATCGTCAACAGCGGCGGCACCGGTTCGCTCGAGGTGAGCTCGGCCGACTCGGTCGTCACCGAGGTCACCGCCGGCTCGGGCCTGTACGTGCCGACGCTGTTCGACCGCTACCACTCGTTCACGCCGCGGCCCGCGATGTTCTTCGCGCTGCCGGCGGTCCGCAAGCCCACCTCGCGCGTCACGACGCTGTTCGGCGGCGGCTACATCGCCTCCGGGCCGGCAGGCAATTCGCGGGTTCCGGCGCCGGTGTGGCCGCGGGGGCTGAAGCTGCTGCGCAACGAGGGCGCCGGGGAGGTCCAGACCCCGGTCACGGGTGGCGCGGCCGCGGAACTGGCCGTGGGCGACCGGGTCTGGTTCCGGCACGCGAAGGCGGGTGAGCTGTGCGAGCGCTTCGGCGAGGTGCACCTGGTGGACGGTGACGGTAAGGCAACGGCGGCACCGACCTACCGCGGTGAGGGCCGCTGCTTCGGGTGACGGGGCGCCTCGCCGACCAGTCGCATGAACGCCCCCAGTTCGGTCAGCCCGGCCGGCGTCTCGGGTAGGTAGTGGGTGAGGGTGCGCGAGCGCACGATCACCGCGCACCACTTGCCCCGGGACACCGCGACGTTCAGCCGGTTGCGGGAGAGCAGGAACGACATTCCGCGGGGGACGTCGTCGACCGAGGACGCCGTCATCGACACGAACACCACCGCGGCCTCGCGCCCCTGGAACTTGTCGACGGTTCCGACGAGGACGTCGGTGAGTCCGGCCGCCGCGAGGTGGTGCCGGATCATCCCCACCTGCGCGTTGTAGGGCGCGACGACGAGGACGTCCGACTGGCCCAGCGGCCGGGTGCCGTCGAACGCGCTCGGGTCGGTCCAGGGCCGGCCCATCAGTCCGACGATGCCGGCGGTGATCTCGCGGGCCTCCTCGGCCGAATCCGTTGCGTTGCCGCGGTGGTCGAGCACGACGGTGTGCACCCCCGGATCGACGCCGTCGAGGTGGCGGGCCGTCGTCACCGGCTCCTCCGAACGCAGCCTGCCGTCGTACGACAGCGCGGAGACGGGTGCACACAGGGCGGGGTGCATCCGCCAGGTGCGCTCGAGGAAGTAGCCGCGGTCCGGCGGGAGGGAGTCGTGTCCGTGCGCGAGCCGGCCCAGCGCGGACTCGTCGACGGGTTCGGGATGGGTGCCCTGGCTGACCTGCGGCAGTTGTTGCGGGTCGCCGAGCAGCAGCAGGTTCCTCGCCGCCGCGCCGACCGCCACGGCGTTCGCGAGGGCGAACTGCCCGGCCTCGTCGATCACCAGCAGGTCGAGGCTGCCGGGCGGAACCCGGTCGGCGTGCGCGAAGTCCCATGCGGTGCCGCCGATGACGCAGCCGGTGCCCGCGGACGCGTCGAGGAATTCCGCGTAGGCGTTGGCGGTGATTGCCGTCCACCCGCGCTCGTGCCCGTGCCCGTCCTTCTTGGCGACGAGTCCGCCGTCGACGCCCGCCGCGACGACCGCGTCGAGCATGTTCTCGACCACTGAATGCGACTGGGCCACCACACCGATCCGCCACCGATGCCGGCCGACGAGTTCGGAGATCACCCGAGCACCGGTGTAGGTCTTGCCGGTGCCGGGCGGACCCTGCACACCCAGATAGGAATGGTCCAGATCGAGCACCGCCGCGGTGATCGTCGCCGCGGGATCGGTGCCGCGCCCGAGTCCGGGCAGCGGGGAACCGCTGCGGGTGCGGGGCGGGGTCCGCAGCAGGATGTCGACCGCGGCGTCGCGTGGCATCCCCGGGAGTGACTCGGCCATCGCGTCGGCCGCGGTCGCGATCGCGTTCTCGATCCGCACCGTGGCGACGGGGTGCCCGGGCGCGGTTGCCATCGGCAGATGGTCGTATTCGACCGTGCCGATGAGCAACTCCTCGACCACGACGACGTCGTCGAAGTTGTCGTCGGTGCCGACCGACAGCACCACCGCGGTCGACGTTCCGCGCTGCGTGGGGTTCTCGCCGGCGAGGGCCTCGGGGACCGGCGGCTGGTAGAGCGTGAACACCTCGGCGCCGGGGACCAGCGTGCTGCCGGTGCCGAGACTGCCGGTCAGCCGGAGATGTCGGCGCAACTTCCGCTGCCTCGGGCTGCTCTTGTGCCAGTTCTGCAGCACCTCCGCATGCTCGACCCGGAGCACGTCGCGGGTGTCGGCCCAGTCGTCCACCGCCTGCGTCAACCTGTCGAAGTGCGCCCACCAGAACGGCTTCCGTTCCCGGCCGTGGTATCCGATCGCAGCCGCCATGAGCGCGGCGGCCTGCTGCTCGGCCGACCGTCCGGCACGCGGACCGTCACCGGCGAACCGTCGCAGCGCTCGTTCGGTGTGCCCGGCCGTGTCGTCGTCGACGGCGGGAGGGGCAGGCGCGCGACGGTGCGGGCTCACGCCGTGCTCGGTGGCGCGGGCCAGCAGCCAGGACCGCAGCTCGCGGGTGGAGACACAGTCGTACTCGTTGTAGTCGGCGATACCGCGCAGCACCTCGTCCGCGTCGTCGCTCCGCCCGCGGTCGCGGAGGTCGCAGTACCCGGCATAGGCCACAACCGAATCAGCGGCGTTCGTGACGTCGCCGCCGCGCAGCCGGTCGCCCATGTACAGCGGCTCGAGCTTCTTGATGCTGTACGAGCGTTCCCCGATCCGCAGCGCCGAACGGACGATCGGGTAGAGGTCCACCAGCACACCGGCACGCAGTAGGTCGTCGACGGCGTCCTCGCCCACGCCGTGCCGCCCGGCCAGGCGCAGCAGCGCGGACTTCTCGTATGCCGCGTAGTGGTAGACGTGCATGCCCGGATGCTCGGTGCGCCGGGCGTCGACGTAGTCCAGGAAGTCGATCAACGCGCGTCGTTCCTGGCGGCGATCGTGGGCCCAGAACGGCCGGAACACCGGATCCGTCGACGGTTCGACCGGCTCCTCGAGCACGCCGAACAGGTATTCGAGACCCCAGTCGTTCGAACCTGGTTCGGTCCACAGCGGGTCGCCCTCGAAATCGAAGAACACGTCGCCGGGGTCGGGCTGGGGGAGGGCGGCCAGCGCGTCGGGGTCGAACACCTCGACGACGTGGCCGTCCTCCCGCTCCCCACGCAGTTGGATGGCGGCCTGCGCACGCAGCGCCGCGAGGGTTCGGCCGGACAGATCCGCGACGGGGCCCGTGTGTGCGGCGAGATCGTCGATGGTGGAGACGCCCGCCGACACCAGCTTCTGCCGACTGCTCGTTCGAATCCCGGCGACCAGCAACAGGTCCCGATGCCGTTCGATCTCCGGTTCGCACGCATCGCAGTGGCCGCACGCCAGATACCGCTCGTCGCCCCACCCGACTGGGACGCCACCGGCGCGGTGCTCGTCGAGCACGCGTTGCAGGTCGGCGCGCCGCGCGGCGTACACGGGTGCGAGATCGGCGAGGGCGTGAACCGAATCCGAGCCGTCGCCGAGCAGCAGGTGCACCGCCGATCCCGGCCGGATCCCGGCACCGGAGAGGGCGTCGGCGTACGCCGCCAACTGGAGCAGCGCGGGGACCTCGGGGTGGCGGGCCAGTTTGGCGTCGTACACCGTGTACGCGCCGTCGTCGTCCCGGACGAGGAAGTCGCAGAACCCGAGGAAGCGTCCGTCGAAGAACGTGCCCTGGTAGATCACCGGCGCGCCCGCGTGGGCGGCATCGACGGTGGCCCGGTGGGCGTCGTACAGGCCGGTGGCGGTGTACTCGGGGCGCGGAATCGTCTCGACCCGGCCGAAGCGGCGTTCGAAGTCCTCGCGCACGCGGCGCTCGTGTGCCGCGCCCAGTCGGGAGGTCCGCTCGAGCATGGGGTCGGAGGTGGATCCGGATGCGACAGCGGTGAATCCGAGGATCCCGTCGAGTCGCCTCAGTAGCGCGAACTCGCACGTCGCCGCGAGCGTCAGGTCGCCGGCGCTGTAGACCACGACGTCGTCGAGGAGGAACATCGCACCCCTTTCGGGTCGGTTCCGGCAGATTGTGCCACCGGGTGCCGACAGGGCGGGTGCCGCCGACGGCCGCGTCGACGGCGGTCCGCACAATGGACGCATGCCGTTCATCCCCGGTGCCACCGGACAGATCCACTACCGTCACTGGCCCCTCGGCTCCGGCGAGGGGCCGGCCCGGCCGCGGGCCGGGCTCGTCTTCCTGCACGGGATGGGGCAGCACACCGGTCACTATCACCGGTTCGCCGCCGGTCTCGCCGCCCACGGAATCGAGATGTGGGGCATCGATCAGGCCGGGCACGGGCTCTCCGAGGGGACGCCCGGCGCGCCCGGCGCGCTCACCGATCTGGCCGACGACGCCGCCCGGCTCACCGAGATCGCCGCCGGTGACCGACCGGGCCTGCCCCTGGTGCTCATGGGCCACTCACTCGGCGCGGCGGTGTCCGTCACCCTGCTTCGGCGCGGACGTGCACCGTTCCGTGCAGCCGTACTGTGTGGCACACCCAAATCGGTTGTGCAGCAACAGGAGACGTCCGACATTGCGGATCCAGGGTTTCCGGTGCTCGCGATCCACGGCGTCGACGACCGGCTCGCGCCGATCGACGGTGTGCGCACCTGGACGTCGGGGCTCGCCGGCGTGGCCCTGCGGGAGTACCCCGACACCGGACACGACCTGCTGCACGAGAAGATCCACCGGACGGTCACGAACGATGTCGCCGACTTCGTACTGGGCGCTACCGTGGCCTGATGGATTCCGAGAGTCTGTTGTCCGCGCTGCGTGAACAGGGCGAGATGCTGTCCGCGACCCCGATCGTGGCGTTGTCCGAACCGGTGCCGACGGTTCCCGGTTGGACCGTCGAACACGTGGTGCGACACACCGGCAAGGTGCACCAGTGGGTGCTCGCGGCACTGCAGGCCTCGGCCGACACACCGCTGCCGCAGATTGTTCGCGTCGGCGACATGCCGAGGGGCCCGGAATGCATTGCCGCGTACCGACTCGCGTTCGACGCGCTCGTGGACACCTTCACCCGTCTGGACCCCGAACACCCGGTGCCGACGATGGTCGGACCGGGCACGGTGTCCTGGTGGCTGCGGCGGCAGACCCACGAGGTGTCGGTGCACCGGATCGACGTGTCCGACACCCTGCGGGCCGCCGGCGGCCCGAGCGTTCCCGAACTCGACCCGGAGATCGCCGCCGACGGTGTGGACGAGTGGGCCCACGTCTTCCTGGGTCGGCTCGCCCGGGACGGGCGACTGCCGGACTCGCTCGACGGCCGCGCCATCCACCTGCACGGGACGGACACCGAGTCGGCGGAATGGCACCTCGCGTTCGAGCCCGGTGCAGTGACGGTGACGCGCGAACACCGCAAGGGCGACGTCGCGCTGCGCGGTCGCGCGCAGGACCTGTTGCTCACCATGTGGCGGCGACGTCCGCTCGTGCGCCTCGACGCGGTCGGGGACGTGAACGTCGCGCGCGACCTGCTCGAGTCCGCGGCGTTGTAGGTTCCGGACGGCTCGGGGCCCGGACGCCGACGGTGTCCGGGCCCCGAATCGTCTTCTCGCGCTTACGTGTAGATGCGCGCGATGGACTCCGCGTGCTGCTCGTGGATGATGTTGCGCTTGAGCTTGAGCGTCGGCGTCAGCTCGCCCGAGTCGACGGTGAAGTCGACCTCGAGGATGCGGTACTTCTTGATCTGTTCCGCGTTGGACACCTTCTTGTTGCCCTCGGACACCGCGGCATCGATCTCGGCGACCAGATCGGGATGCGTCACGAGATCGGCGATCGGGGTGTCGGCCGGCAGGCCGTTCCGCTCCAACCAACCGGGCAGGGCCTCGGGATCGAGTGTGATGAGGGCGCCGATGAACGGCTTCGCGTCGCCGACCACGAGGCACTGGCTGATGAGCGCGTGCGCACGCAGCGCGTCCTCGAGCACTGCCGGGGCGACGTTCTTGCCGCCCGAGGTCACGATGATCTCCTTCTTGCGGCCGGTGATCGAGACGTAGCCCTCGGTGTCGATCGAGCCGAGGTCGCCGGTGTGGAACCAGCCGTCGCGGATCGAGTCGGCCGTGGCCTCCTCGTTGTGCCAGTAGCCGTCGAACACGACGGGGCCGCGAATCAGCAGCTCGCCGTCCTCCGCAATCTTCGCGGCGTGGCCGTTGATCGGCTTGCCGACCGTCCCGACCTTCTGGTCGCGGGTCGTGTTGACCGTGACGGCCGCGCTGGACTCGGTGAGACCGTAGCCCTCGTATACCGGGACGCCCACGCCCCGGAAGAAGTGGCCGAGGCGGGCGCCGAGCGCGGCGCCGCCGGACACCGCGCGGTCGCACTCGCCGCCCAGCGCGGAGCGCAGCTTCGAGTAGACGAGCTTGTCGAACAGCGCGTGCCGCAGCCGCAGACCGAGACCGCCGCCGCCGGTCTCCTGCGCCTTGCTCCACTCGATCGCGGTCTCGGCGGCCTTGGCGAAGATCTTGCCCTTGCCGCCGTCCTCGGCCTTCTGCTTGGCCGAGTTGTAGACCTTCTCGAACACGCGGGGGACCGACAGGATGAAGTTCGGCTTGAACACAGCGAACTGGTCGAGCAGCGTGGTCAGGTCGGCGGTGTGGGCGACGGTGACCTTCGCGTCGAACGCGCCGAAGGAGATCGCGCGCGCGAATACGTGCGCGAGCGGCAGGAACATGAGGGTGCGCTTGCCCTCCTGCATCGCGTCGCCGAGAGCGATCTGGACGGCGGCCGACTCGGCGTAGAAGTTCGAGTGCGTCAGCTGCACGCCCTTGGGGCGCCCCGTCGTCCCGGACGTGTAGATCAGCGTCGCCGGCGACGACGCACGCACCTGGTGGCGTCGCTCGTGGAGGGCGTCGTCGCCGACGCCCGCACCGCGGGTGACCAGTTCGTCGATGGCGCCGGCGTCGATCTGCAGGACCTCGCGCAGCGCGGGGGCGGCCTCGGCGACATCCTTGATCCGTTGGGCGTGCTCGGGCGTCTCGACGACAAGTAAGGATGTCCCGGAGTCCTCGAGGATCCATTCGGCCTGGTCGGCGGACGACGTCTCGTAGATCGCGACAGTGCAGCCACCCACGGTCCAGATCGCGTAGTCGAGGACCACCCACTCGTAGCGGGTGGCGGACAGGATCGCGACGCGGTCGCCGAGTTCGATGCCGGACGCCATCAGGCCCTTCGCGACGGCCTTGACCTCCTTGGCGAACTGGGCTGCGGTGACGTCGACCCAGCCTCCGTTGCCCGGCTTCTTGAAGGGCACGAGATTCGGGCATTCCGCTTCGTACCGGAAGACCGTGTCGGCCATGGACGCGTCTTCCGGAATTGTGAACGACTGTGGAACCGAATACTCACGCACTTTGACCCCTCCAAGAAATGACATGACGGATGTGCATTGCATCACACTTGGGGTTTCATTGCACTAAGTTCGGTGCCCGATTTGCGGCATTCGGGGCCACCACCTGGGGGAATACATGTAACTGTAAGTCCTGCTAACTTTCTGCAGGTAGCGGGCTTGGCGAGTCACGGGACGCGGACGGAGTGGTCCTCGCGGGTGCACCTCCACCGCCGCACGGCGTGCTCGAGTGCCGCCGCGGGGACGTCGAGGCGGTCGGCTGCCGCGGCGAGCAGTATCGCCGGCGGGGAATCGTCGTCCGTGTCGGTCGCCGAGGACGCCAGGGCTGAACGGACGAACTCGTCGGTTGCGGCGGCTGTGTCGTCGTCGGCGCCGGGCGCACCGGCGAGCAGCAGCAGGTGCTGCCACGTCGTCTCGTCACGGGCGCCGCAGGAGTTGTCCCAGGCGGTGCGCAGGTCGTGTCGCGTTCCCTCGTTGCGGGTCGCCCCCACCAGGTCGCCGATGGAGTCGATCTGCAGGTCGTGGAGGCGCTCGGCGGCGCGCTGGATCTCGATGGCGCGCAGCGGCGCCGTCGACTCGGAGTAGCGGCGCTTGTAGTTGCCGATCTTGCCCGCCCACTGGTCGGCGCTGCCCGCCTCCTCGAATGTGCGGAGCAGGGCACGGGCGCCGTCGGTGATCGGTCCGGCCTCGTGGGCGCGCCGGTACGCGAGGTACCTGTCGACGACGGTTCCGGCGTCGGCGAACCGGGTGCCGGCGGCCTGGACCGACTCGATGATGCACAGGGCCAGGCTGTTGCGGTACTCGTCGGGCGGAACCCACCCGGCCGGGTCACCCAGCCGTTCTCGACAAGCCCGTGTCACCGTCTGTACTTGCTGTTCCGAGACGCTCACGGATCCTCCCTGACTTCGCGCGGGCCTCCGAAACGTGTATCGCCGGTGAGGGGGCTGGTGTTGCACCGGTCACGTTCCGGGTTTGCACGCCCGCGCCAACAGATCTGTCACCTCACGGTCGTCGAGCTGGTGGAAGTCGATGTAGGCGCCGCCGACGCCGCCGAGGTTCGCGGGGACGTATGGGCAGACCACCTCGTCCGCGGTTATCCGCAGCCGCGACATGGCTTCGGGGGACGCGACGGGTACCGCGACCACGATCCGGCCGGCGCCCTGGGCCCGCGCCACCTGGCAGGCGACGGCGGCCGTGGCGCCCGTGGCCATTCCGTCGTCGACGAGGATCGCGGTCCGTCCGGTCAGCGATGTCCGCGGGTGCCCGCCCCGCAGCGTGTCGGCCCGACGCTCGAGTTCCCGGCGCTCCCTGGCCCGCACCGCGTCCACCGCCTCGCGCGATACGTGGCCGAGGCGGACGACATCCTCGTTGAGCACCTCCGCATCGCCCTCACCGATCGCGCCCATCGCGAGCTCCGGCTGCCACGGCACGCCCAGCTTGCGGACCAGGATGATGTCGAGCGGCGCGCCGAGCGCGTCCGCAACCTCGAATGCGACCGGGACGCCGCCGCGGGGGAGTCCGAGTACAACCGGGTCCGCTCCGCGGAGGTGGCTCAGCGACTTGGCCAGCGCGCGACCGGCTCTCGCGCGCGTCGCGTAGTGCATGCGCGTGCTCCGTTTCGCTCTCTTCCGACGATACGCCCGTGGGCGCGGAGGCGGGCGGATACAGTTGATCAACCAATCAATTGATTGAATCAGCGATGGGTATTCGATCGACGAGTGGAGAATCGATGTCCGACGATCATGTCCACCCCTACCGGCTGGGGATCCCGTTCGACGTAATGCCGGTGCCGGTGGTCCCCGAGCACTGCGTGTCGATCGACGCCGGCCCGGTCCGGTTCGCGGTCGAGTCCCGGGTGCTCACCAACGAGATCATGATGCAGGGCCTGGCGGATGCGGGAATGGAGATGCCGGACCCGGAATACGTCGCCCGGCTGAACCTCGACGACTCCGGAATGTCGTTGCACGTCTTCGGAATAGACGACGGTCTCGAGTATCTGCGATTCGACTGTTTCGAGAGCGAGCCGCACTACCACTACGTCGATCACGGTCGCGGCGTGAACACCGTCGTGCGGATCGACAACGTCGCCGAGGCCGATCCCGTCGGGTGGGCACTGGCACGCATCTCCGAGCGGCTGCCCGAGATGCTCGCGCACGCGGGGGCGCCCGCGCTCGCGGCGGATGTGCGAGCTCGATGGGTCGAGGTGGAAGCGGGTATAGCGCCCGTCGGCGAGTTGTTGCGCGGCAATCGCCGCTGAGTGTGCGGACGGGCCACGGCGGATCGCTCCGTCGTGGCCCGTGCCGGGACGAGTCAGTCGGCCGTCGAGACCAGGTTCCCGTCGATGTGTGCCTGGTAGGCGGGCAGATCGAGCATGCCGTGACCGGACAGGCCGATCACGAGGACCTCGGGCTCGGTCAGGCCACGGGCGTACTCGGCGGCCGCGGCTATCGCGTGCGCCGACTCCGGCGCGGGCACGATGCCCTGTGTGCGCGCGAACAGCACGCCCGCGTCGAACGAATCCCGCTGGTCGACGGCCTGGCCGGTGACGTAGCCGAGCTCGACCGTGTGGCTGAGCAGCGGAGCCATGCCGTGGTAGCGCAGGCCGCCGGCGTGGATCGGGTCCGGCACGAAGTCCTGGCCGAGGGTGTGCATCTTCAGCAGCGGCGTCAGGCCTGCGACGTCGCCGTGGTCGTAGCGGTACTCACCCTTGGTGATCGACGGGCACGCGGCCGGCTCGGCGGCGATGATCCGCGTCTGCGCCTTGCCGTGCAGCACCTCGCGAATGAAGGGGAACGCCAGGCCGGCGAGGTTGGAACCGCCACCGGCGCAACCGAACACGACGTCGGCGTTCGCCTCGCCCGCGTTTCGCAACTGCTCGACGGCCTCGAGGCCGATCACCGTCTGGTGCAGCACCACGTGGTTGAGGACGCTACCCAGCGCGTACCGGGCGTCGGGGTCGTTCGCGGCGACCTCGACAGCCTCGGTGACCGCCATGCCCAGCGAGCCCGGGGTGTCGGGGAAGTCGGCGAGCATCTTGCGGCCCGACTCGGTGAGGTCCGACGGGCTCGGGTGCACCGTGCCGCCGTAGGTCTCCATCAGGTGCCGGCGGTATGGCTTCGACTCGTACGACGCGCGCACCTGCCACACCTCGAGGTCGATCCCGAACTTGGCGCACGCGAACGACAGCGCGCTGCCCCACTGGCCGGCGCCGGTCTCGGTCGTGATCTTCTTCACGCCGTCCTGCGCGTTGTAGTACGCCTGTGCGACCGCCGTGTTGGTCTTGTGGCTGCCGACCGGGCTCACGCCCTCGTACTTGACGTAGATGCGGGCCGGGGTTCCGAGGGCCTTCTCGAACTCCTGCGCGCGAATCAGCGGCGCGGGCCGCCACGTCCGGTACGCCTCACGGATCGGTTCGGGAATCTCCACGTACTGATCGGTGGTGACCTCCTGCGCGATGAGCGCGCTCGGGAACAGAGCGGCCAGGTCAGCGGCCTGAACCGGCTCCTTGGTACCCGGGTGCAGGTGGGGCGGCGGGGCGACCGGCAGGTCCGCGACGATGTTGTACCAATGGGTGGGGATGGGTGTCGTATCGGACACTGCGGGTTCCTCTCGAAGTGACGGGGGGTCGCCCCACATTGTGATCCCGGTCATTCCGGACATGCGGGCGGGGTCGTCCTGCTCCGGTTCCGACCCGAAGCCCTGAACGGGAGTTCACGATACGGATCGGCCCCGAAAGCGGTACGCGAATTCCCGGTCACGGGTTCGGCGGGGAGGCGCGGAGCGAGGGCCATACCACGCATCGACTAAACTGACTGGTCAAATGAGTGACACCGAGCGTGACCCGCAGACCGACGACAATCCCATCACCTTCGCCGACCTCCAGATCGACGAACGGGTGCTGAAGGCCCTTTCCGACGTTGGCTACGAGTCGCCCTCGCCGATCCAGGCCGCGACCATCCCGACGCTGCTCGAGGGTAAGGACGTCGTCGGCCTGGCCCAGACGGGGACCGGCAAGACGGCCGCGTTCGCGATTCCGATCCTGTCCCGCCTCGAGGTTGATCGGAAGGTGCCGCAGGCGCTGATCCTGGCGCCGACGCGTGAGCTCGCGCTGCAGGTCGCGGAGGCGTTCGGCAAGTACTCGGCACACATCCCTGGTCTCCAGGTGCTGCCGATCTACGGCGGTCAGGCGTACGGCGTCCAGCTGTCGGGTCTGCGTCGTGGCGCCCAGATCATCGTCGGCACGCCCGGTCGCGTGATCGACCACCTGGAGAAGGGCACGCTCGACCTGTCGAATCTCGAGTACCTCGTCCTCGACGAGGCCGACGAGATGCTGAAGATGGGCTTCCAGGACGACGTCGAGCGGATCCTCGCCGATACGCCCGAGTACAAGCAGGTGGCGTTGTTCTCGGCCACCATGCCGCCGGCGATCCGCAAGATCTCCAAGCAGTACCTGCACGATCCCGTCGAGATCACCGTCAAGGCGAAGACCGCGACGGCGGCGAACATCACGCAGCGGTGGGTCCAGGTGGCGCACCAGCGCAAGCTGGACGCCCTCACCCGCATCCTCGAGGTCGAGTCGTTCGAGGCGATGATCATCTTCGTCCGCACCAAGCAGGCCACCGAGGACCTCGCCGAGCGGCTGCGCGCCCGCGGCTTCTCGGCCGCCGCGATCAACGGCGACATCGTCCAGGCTCAGCGTGAGCGCACCATCGGTCAGCTCAAGTCCGGTGCCCTCGACATCCTCGTCGCCACCGACGTCGCGGCCCGCGGCTTGGACGTCGACCGCATCTCGCACGTCGTCAACTACGACATCCCGCACGACACCGAGTCGTACGTGCACCGCATCGGCCGCACCGGTCGCGCCGGACGCACGGGTGACGCGCTGCTGTTCGTGGCGCCGCGCGAGCGGCACCTGCTCAAGTCGATCGAGCGCACCACCCGGCAGCCGCTCTCCGAGATCCAGTTGCCGACCGTCGAGGACGTCAACGCGCAGCGTGTCGCGAAGTTCGGCGACTCCATCACTGCGAGCCTGAGTTCCGACAATCTGGCGCTGTTCCGCAAGCTCATCGAGGACTACGAGCGCGAGCACGACGTGCCGCTCGCCGACATCGCCGCGGCGCTGGCGGTGCAGTCGCGCGATGGCGAGTCGTTCCTCATGGAGCCGGAGCCCCCGGCCCCGCCGCGTCGCGAGCGTGAGCCGCGGGAGCGGCCGGCGCGTCGCTTCGACGAGGGCGGTCCGAGTGGCCCGCGCGTGGGTCGCGACGGCCAGGAGTTCGCGACCTACCGGATTGCGGTCGGCAAGCGTCACAAGGTTGTTCCGGGCGCCATCGTCGGTGCCATCGCGAACGAGGGCGGCCTGCGTCGCAGCGACTTCGGGCACATCAGCATCCGCCCCGATCACAGCCTCGTCGAGCTGCCGGCGAACCTGCCGCGCGAGGCGATCGAGGCGCTGCGGGCGACCCGGATCTCGGGTGTGCTGATCCAGCTGCAGCTCGACCAGGGCGCGCCGGCGGGACGGGCCGGCCGTGGCGGTCGCGACGATCGAGCGAGCGGCAAGTTCAGCCGCGGCAAGGGCGACAAGTTCGGGAAGCGTCGGCCTCGGGACTGACGTTCACCTGGGGAAACAGCGTTTCGAACGGGCGCCGGTGGGTCTTGGACCCACCGGCGCCCGTTTCTGTGAATGAGATCGTTCGTGTGACACAAGTGACTCCTGTTCTGTAATGTGCCTCACAGTTTGGGGTCGGGGGGATCCGCGCAATTCCGAGCAAGGAGGCACGAGCGTGGCCCACATGATTCGTCGAGGATTGATCGCAGCAGGACTCATCGCTGGTGGCGCAGTCGGTTTGGCCGTACCCGCCGCCGCGCAGCCCGACATCGCAGGTTCGATATCTCAGGTGGCCGACGTGGCCAACGGTCTCGCCGACGTCGTGTCGTCCGTGAGCGGCGGCAGCAGTGGCGGGACCGGGAGCGCAAGCCTGTTCGCCGGCAGCGGCGACATCGCGATTCCGCTTCCCATCCCCAGCCCCCGTGGCCTGGCGGCCCTCGCCGCGGCGACGACCCAGACCGGAAAGCCGTACCTGTGGGGCGGCAACGGCCCCGACGCGTGGGACTGCTCGGGACTGGTGCAGTGGGCGTTCCGGACTGTCGGGATCTCGCTGCCGCGCACCAGCCAGGAGATGGCACGTGACACTGGCGGCATGCTCGTCCCGGTGTCGGCGCTGCAACCCGGCGACATCATCACGATGGACACGTACGACGTTGCCGGGCACGTCGGCATCTACGCCGGCAACGGCATGGTGTTCAACGCCTACGGAACGGGCGTCCCGACCGGGCTACGGCCGCTGTCGGACTTCAGGATTCACAACATCCGCCGGTTCTTCTGATCAGCGCAGGACCTCGGTGAGGACCGGCGAGCCGGTGTCGAACTGCGTCCGGTACAGCTCGGTGTAGCGTCCGCCGGCAGCGAGCAGTTCGGAGTGGTTGCCGCGCTCGATGATTCGGCCGTCCTCGACGACGAGGATCTGATCGGCCGCGCGAATGGTGGACAGCCGGTGGGCGATGACCACCGCGGTCCGTCCCTCGAGGGCTTCGCCGAGCGCATCCTGCACCGCGGCCTCCGATGTGGAGTCGAGGTGCGCGGTGGCCTCGTCGAGGATCACGACGCGCGGCTGCGCCAGCAGCAGCCGCGCGATCGTGAGCCGTTGCCGCTCACCACCGGACAGTCGGTAGCCGCGTTCGCCGACGACGGTGTCGAGGCCGTCGGGCAGCGATTCGATCAGCGATTCGAGGTTCGCGCGCCGCAGCACGTCCCACAGGTCGGCCTCGGTCGCGTCCGGCCGGGCGAGCAGGAGGTTCGCTCGCACCGATTCGTGGAACAGGTGGCCGTCCTGCGTGACCATGCCGACGGTCGCGCGGATCGAATCGGCGGTCAGGTCGCGCACATCGACACCGCCGACCAGGACGGCACCCGAATCGACGTCATACAGGCGCGGAAGCAGTTGCGCGATAGTCGACTTGCCGGCGCCGGACGACCCGACGAGCGCGACCATCCGGCCCGGTTCCACGCGGAACGAGACGTCGTGCAGCACGGTGGAACCGCCGCGGGTGTCGAGGCCCGCGACTTCCTCGAGCGAGGCGAGCGAGACCTTGTCGGCGGAGGGGTACGCGAAGTCGACCGATCGGAACTCGACGGACACCGGTCCGGCCGGGGCCTCGACGGCGTCCGGCTTCTCCGCGATGAGCGGCTTCAGGTCGAGGATCTCGAAGACGCGCTCGAAGCTGACCATCGCGCTCATGACGTCGACGCGGGCACTCGCGAGTGAGGTGAGCGGGGAGTACAGCCGGGTCAGCAGCAGCGCAAGCGAGACGACAGCGCCGGCCTCGAGTTGCCCGCGCAGCGCGTAGTAGCCGCCCAGGCCGTAGACGAGTGCGAGCGCGAGGGCCGAGACGAGGGTCAGTGCGGTGACGAACACCGACTGCAGCATTGCGGTGCGGACACCGATGTCGCGGACACGGCGGGCGCGCACCGCGAACTCGGCGGACTCCATAGACGGACGGCCGAACAGCTTGACGAGCGTTGCGCCCGGCGCCGAGAACCGTTCGGTCATCTGCGTACTCATCACCGAGTTGTGGTTGGCGGCCTCGCGGCTCAACTGGGCCAGGCGGGTGCCCATGCGCCGCGCCGGGATCACGAACACCGGCAACAGCAGCAGCGACAACAGCGTGATCTGCCACGAGATGCTCACCATCACGACCAGGGTGATCGCCAGCGTGACGATGTTCCCGACCACGCCGGAGAGGGTGTCGCTGAACGCCCGCTGCGCGCCGATGACGTCGTTGTTGAGACGGCTGACGAGCGCGCCGGTGCGGGTGCGGGTGAAGAACGCGATGGGCATCCGCTGCACGTGATCGAACACCGCGGTGCGCAGGTCGAGGATGAGGTCCTCACCGATACTCGCGGACAGCCACCGGGTGAGCACCGACATGCCCGCCTCGACGAGCGCGATGGCCGCGATGGCCGACGCCAACACCACCACGACCCGGGCATTCTTGCCGGCGACGATCGCGTCGACCACGTGGCCGGCGAGCACGGGGGTCGCCACCGCGAGCGCGGCGGTGACAACGCTGAGCAGCACGTACCACAGGATGTGGCGACGGTGCGGTCGCGCGTATCCGGCGACCCGGCGCAGGCTCGCGCGGGAGAACGGGCGCCGGTCCTGTTGCGCGTGCATCGCGTTGTACATCGCGTTCCACGCGGTGACGTCCATACTCATCCGTCGCCCCTCTCGTCGGCCCCGCCACAGTAGGACGGGGGTACGACACCGAAGGTAGAACCTCGAGAATGGTTGAGGTCAAATGCGGCGGTGGGTCAGCGCGCGATGTCGACGACCAGGCGGGTCGGCTCGGTGAGGGTGTAGACGCGGTAGGAGACGTTCCGGTCGGACAGCCCGATGAGCGTTTGGTCGGTGCCCTCGAAGATTCCGGCGTCCCGCACCTCGGTGACGACGACGGGGTCCTGGATCTCGAGCGGGTTCGGGCCCGAGTACGGGTCGACATTGGTCATGAACGGCATCGACGAGCCGTCGATGAGAACCTGCAGGATGCCCTGACCGGAGACCGCGAGGGGCTTGCCGCTGCCCTGCTGGGTCGCGGTGGAAACGATCTCGGCGCGCCAGCCCGGGGTTCCGGTGCCGCCGAACTCGTAGACCACGCGGTCGAAGCCGTCGTGCTTGCCGACGCGGATGTCGGTGATGGTCAGCGCGGCATCGGCCGACGCGGCTGCGGTCTGCGGGGCGGTCCCGGTCGGCGCCGCGGTGAGCGTGCCCTCGGCCGCGGACGCGTGGGCGGTGGTCTCGCGGTCCGCGTCGGCGTCGACGGTGGAGGAGGAGGTCATCGACGTCGTCGAGGCGGTCGGCTCGGATTCGGCGCTGGTGCATCCCGCGAGAGCGAGTGCGGCGACAGCGACGGACGACATGGCGAGGGTGCGGCGGGACCGGTAGTGCGTCATGCCTCGCGATGTTAGGTGCCGATGCCGGGTCGGTCCGACTTCGACGCGGCGTCGTAGCCGATTCGGTATGTGATGTCGGAGACTCGTCAGTCGCCGGCCAGGGCGTCGCGCAGGTAGGCGAGGTCGTCGGCGATCCCGTCGGCGGGGGTCTCGAGGATCACCGGGGCGTCCGCCGCGGAGGCGACGGCGGTGAGCATCGCGGGATCGATCGTCCCGGTGACCAGGTTCGCGTGCCGGTCGCGGGCGGAGTCGAACTCGTCGCGCGAGTTGTTGAGGTGCACCAGATCGATCCGGCCCGTGATCGCCTTGATCCGTTCGACTATGCCTAGCAGTTCCTCGCCGCCTGCCCACGCATGGCAGGTGTCGAGGCAGAACCCGGCGCCGAACTCGCCGACCGCGTCCCACAGTCGTCCGATCGCGTCCAGGTGCCGGGCCATCGCGAAGTCGCCGCCGGCGGTGTTCTCGATGAAAATGGGGACGGGGAACCCACCCTTGTCCTGTTGGCGTTCGAAGAGCTTGCGCCAGTTCGTGACACCCGCGGCCGGGTCCTCGCCGTCGCGGACGTGGCCGCCGTGGACGACGAGGCCGATCGCGCCGATCTCGGCCGCCGCCGCGGCCTGGTCGGCGACCGCCTTGCGCGACGGCATCCGCAGTCGATTGTTGAGACTTGCGACATTGATGACGTACGACGAGTGCACGACGACGTCGATCGGGCTCTGCAGGATCTGTTCGGTCCGCGGATGTGGCTCGGGCTTGTCCCATTGCTGTGGGTCGGTGAGGAACAACTGCACGATGTCCGCACCGAGACGTTCGCCGGCCCCGATGGGGTCGGCGTCCTGTCGGACGTGGGCTCCGATCCGCATGGACCGAGGGTATCGGGGGAACCGGGTCATTGTCCCGGTCAACGGGAAACCGGCTACGGCGGTCCGGTCGGCCTGCTTCTGTGGTGGTTGGCACAACAGTAGATGCGGGAGATCGAGACCACATGGGCAAGTTGGAAGGAAAGGTCGCGCTCATCACGGGCGCCGGCCAGGGCGTCGGTCAGGGCGTCGCGTTCGCGCTCGCCAAGGAGGGCGCACGGATCGCGGTGTCGGGGCGGACCGAGTCCAAGCTGATCGACACGTGTGAGGCGATTGCCGCTTTCGGCGGCGTTGCCGAACCGGTGGTCGCGGACGTTTCGGACGCCGACGACATCACACGCGCAGTCGACACGACCGCCGCACTGTTCGGTGGGGTCGACATCCTCATCAACAACGCAAGCCTCAATCCGCTGGGGCCGATCAACGACCTGAAGCCGGAAGTGCTCGAGCGCGCGTACAACTCCGGGCCGGTTGCGACGTTGCGGACTATGCAGGCCTGCTACCCGTACATGAAGGAACGCGGCGGCGGCGCGATCGTGAACATGGTGTCGTCCGTGGCGGTTCGGTGGGACGCCAGCGGGTACGGCGGGTACGCGTCGGTGAAGGAGGCGGTCCGCGCGCTCACTCGCGCGGCTGCATGCGAGTGGGGTGTCGACAACATCCGCGTCAATGCGGTTGCCCCGCATGCGATGTCGCCGGGCCTGCAGCGCTGGACGGAGGCGCGTCCGGAGGAGGCTGCCGCGTTTGTCGCCAGCATTCCGATGCGCCGGATCGGCGACTGCGAGACCGACATCGGCAACGCCGTCGCGTTCCTCGTCGGGCCCGACTCGGCCTACCTGACCGGCGCGACGATTCCCCTCGACGGTGGTCAGGCCCGCTGGTCGTGAATCCCGCGTAGTTCGACGAACCGGTCCGGGCGCTTCCCGGTGCGTGTGATGATGAGATACCACGCATCGGGAGGACCCGGCCATGGCTGCGGAGTTCACGGGCAAGGTATCTGTCGACATCCGGGATTCGACGCCGGACTGGGCGCCGTTCGCGGAACCTCGTGCGCCGGAAGGTGCGCCGAATGTCCTGTACCTGGTGTGGGACGACACTGGGATCAGCACGTGGGACTTCTACGGCGGGCTGGTCGAGATGCCGAACCTCCGGCGCATCGCCGATCGGGGCGTGTTGCTGAGCCAGTTCCACACCACCGCGCTGTGCTCGCCGACGCGGGCCGCGCTGCTGACCGGTCGGAATCCGACGTCGGTGGGGATGGCGACCATCGAGGAGTTCACCGACGGGTTCACGAACGCCAGCGGTCGGATCCCGGCCGATACGGCGTTGCTGTCGGAGGTGCTGAGCGAACGCGGGTGGAACACCTACGCCGTCGGCAAGTGGCACCTGACTCCTCTGGAGGAGTCGAATCTGGCTGCCACCAAGCGTAATTGGCCGCTTTCGCGGGGGTTCGAGCGGTTCTACGGGTTCCTGGGCGGCGAGGCCGACCAGTGGTATCCCAATCTGGTCCACGACAATCATCCGGTGGAGCCGCCGTACCCGCCCGAGGACGGCTATCACCTGTCGAAGGACTTGGCCGACAAGTCGATCGAGTTCATCCGCGACGCCAAGGTCATCGCTCCGGACAAACCGTGGTTCCTGTACCTCTGCCCGGGTTGCGGGCATGCGCCGCATCATGTTTCGAAGGAATGGGCGGACCGGTACGCCGGCCGTTTCGACATGGGCTACGAGCGGTACCGCGAGATCGTCCTCGAGAATCAGAAGCGGCTGGGGCTGATTCCGGCGGACACCGAACTGTCGCCGATGAATCCGTATGCGGACGAGGTGAGTGCGGACGGGGTGCCGTGGCCGGTGGGGGACACCGTGCGCCCGTGGGACTCGCTCGACGACGACGAGAGACGCCTGTTCTGCCGGATGGCGGAGGTGTTCGCCGGGTTCCAGAGCTATACCGATGCCCAGATAGGGCGGCTGCTCGACTATCTCGAGGACTCCGGGCAGCTCGACAACACGATCGTCGTGCTGCTCTCGGACAACGGTGCCAGCGGCGAGGGCGGTCCCAACGGCTCCGTCAACGAGTACAAGTTCTTCAACGGTTACCCCGACCGGGTCGAGGACGGGCTCGCGAAGATCGACGCCCTGGGCAGCCCGGAAACGTACAACCACTACTGCACCGGGTGGGCGATGGCGTTCAACACGCCGTACAAGCTGTTCAAGCGGTACGCGTCCCACGAGGGCGGGATCGCGGACCCGTGCGTGATCTCGTGGCCGGACGGCCTGTCCGCGCGCGGCGAGGTACGCGACAAGTACATCAACGTCTGTGACATCACGCCCACGGTGTACGAGTGGCTGGGCATCGATCCGCCGCTCTCCGTGCGCGGGGTGCCGCAGCGTCCGCTCGAGGGCGTCAGCTTCCGCCCCGTCCTCGACGACCCGGACGCCGCGACCGGCAAGACGACGCAGTTCTACTCGATGCTCGGGACGCGCGGGATCTGGCACAACGGATGGTTCGCGAACACCGTGCATCCGGCCGCGCCGTCGAACTGGTCGCACTTCGACGATGACCGCTGGGAGTTGTTCCACCTCGAACGCGATCGCAGCCAGGTCCGCGACCTCGCCGCGGCGCGCCCCGACAAACTCGACGAGATGCGCGAGCTCTGGTTCGAGGAGGCCGCGAAGTACGACGGGCTGCCTCTCAACGACCTCGACCTGCTGTCCGCATTCCTGAAGTACCGGCCGTACTTGACCGGGGAGCGCGAGTCGTTCGTCTACTACCCGGACGCGGCCGAAGTCGGGCCGGGCGCGGCGCTCGAGATGCGGGGCCGGTCGTTCTCGGTGCTCGCGCAGGTCAGGATCGAATCCGGCGACGTCGAAGGCGTGCTGTTCGCGCACGGCGGTCGGCTCGGTGGCCACACGCTGTTCGTTCAGGACGGGCAGCTGAAGTACGTCTACAACTTCCTCGGGGAGGACGAGCAGGTCGTCGTCTCTTCGGAGCCGGTAACACCAGAGGCTCTCGTCCTCGGGGTGCGCTTCGACCGGACGGGCGCCGCCGCCGACGGGTTCACCCCGATCGGGGACGTGACTCTGCACATCGACGACCGCGACGTCGGGTCGCTGGGTGGTGTGCGACTCCAACCGGCGATGTTCTCCGGGGTGGGGGAGGGAATCCGGGTCGGCCGCGATCCAGGCCAGTCGGTTTCGCGGCTCTACGAGGCGCCGTTCCGATTCCGCGGGGGCACCATCACGAAGGTCACGGCCGACGTGTCCGGGACGCCCTACCTGGATCTTGAGCGGGAGATCGCCCGCGCCTTCTCCCACGACTGACGGGCCATCCCCAGGTCGGGGTCCAAGATCAGGGATGTCCCCGATGGTTTTCGGTAACCGGCTCGGGTGAGGATGTTGGGCATGTCAACCGAAACCGAGATGCCCACCGAAACCACCGTTGCCGCTCGCGCGGTCAACCTGACGAAGGTCTACGGGTCGGGGGACACCCAGGTCCACGCCCTTGCGGGCGTGTCCGCGGAGTTCGCGCGGGGGGAGTTCACCGCCATCATGGGGCCGTCCGGCTCCGGCAAGTCGACGCTCATGCACTGCCTCGCCGGTCTCGATGCGGCGTCGTCGGGTTCGGTCCTGATCGGGGCGACGGACCTGACCACTCTCTCGGACAAGCAGATGACGCAGCTGCGCCGGGATCGGATCGGATTCGTGTTCCAGGCGTTCAACCTGGTGCCGACGCTCACCGCGCTCGAGAACATCACCCTGCCGCTCGACATCGCGGGCCGGCGCGCCGACCAGCAGTGGCTGGACACCGTCGTCGACCGGTTGGGCCTGCGGGACCGGATCGACCACCGTCCCGGTGAGCTCTCCGGTGGACAGCAGCAGCGTGTGGCGTGCGCGCGGGCGCTCGCCGGCCGGCCGGAGATCATCTTCGGCGACGAGCCGACGGGCAACCTGGACTCGCGGTCCTCGGGCGAGGTCCTGTCGATCCTGCGGGCCGCCGTCGACGAGTTCGACCAGACCGTCGTGATCGTCACGCACGACCCGCGGGCCGCCAGCTTCGCCGACCGCGTCGTGTTCCTCGCCGACGGCCGGATCGTCGACGAGCTGCGCCGGCCCACCGCCGAGTCGGTCCTGGACCGCATGAAGAACCTCGAGACGGTCTGAGGCCATGGCAGTCACCAGTTCCCCGATGCGCAAGGTATCGCTGCGCAATCTCGCCGCCCACAAGGTGCGGCTGATCCTCACCGTGCTCTCGGTCGTGCTCGGCACCGCGTTCGTCGCCGGATCGTTCGTCTTCACCGACACCCTGCAGAAGACGTTCGACAGCATCTTCGACGGCACCGCCAAGGGCGTCGACGTCCGGGTCAGTCCGGTCGAGCAGGGCTCGAGCGGCGTTCCGATCGCTGATGTCGACGCCATCCGCGCCGTCGACGGCGTCCGCGCGGTCGCGCCGTCCGTGGGCGGCCAGATCGTGGTCCTCAACTCGTCCGGCAAGCCCATGCAGAACGGCGGTGCACCGAGCATCGGCACGTCGTACCTGCCGCCGGACCAGCAGCTCGGCGAGCCCACGAAGTTCGTGGCCGGTACGCCGCCCGAGCAGCTCGGACAGATCGCGCTCAACGAGAGCGCCGCGAAGCGGGCCGGCCTGGACGTCGGCTCCCATACGCGTGTCCTGACGATGAGCGGCTGGAACGACGTCACGCTGGCGGGCATCTACGCCCCGGAGACCGACACCGGCGGGTACGTCGGCGCGCTGTTCACCGACGCGCAGGCGCGGCAGCTGTTCACCGACGGCAGCCACGTCGGTTACATCGACGTGGCCGGTGCGGGCGTGTCGCAGGACGAGCTGCGGGACCGGATCGCGACGGCGCTGCCGGACACCAAGGTCCAGACCGGCGCCGAGGTTCGCGAGGAGACCAAGGACGAGGTGGGCAAGGCGCTCAGCTTCGTCAACTACTTCCTGCTGGCGTTCGGTGCGATCGCGCTGCTGGTCGGCACCTTCATCATCTACAACACGTTCTCGATGATCGTCGCGCAGCGCCTGCGTGAGCTCGCGCTGCTGCGTGCGATCGGGGCCAGCCGCAAGCAGGTGGGCCGGTCGGTGGTCTTCGAGGCGCTCGTCGTCGGCGTGATCGGCAGCGCGCTCGGCATCGCGGCCGGAGTCGGCCTCGCGTACGGCCTGCGTGGTCTGCTCAACGCGTTCGATCTCGGCCTGCCCGAGGGTCCGCTGCAGGTCGCGCCCCGCACGATCATCGTGGCGCTCGTGCTCGGCGTCCTCGTCACCGTCGTCAGCGCGTACGCGCCGGCCCGTCGCGCCTCGAAGGTGCCCCCGGTCGCGGCCATGCGAGAGGAGTTCGCGTCCACCGGCGACACCCTCAAGGTCCGCACGCTGATCGGTGCGATCGCCGCAGTCCTCGGCGCACTCGCGCTCGTCGTCGGTGCGCAGTCGACGGGTGGCGGCGCGGCGGCCATCGTCGGCCTCGGTGCGCTCGCCCTGGTCCTCGCGGTGCTGCTGGCCGCGCCGGCGCTGTCCCGGCCGATCGTCGGCGGTCTCGGGGCGGTGTTCGCCAAGCCGTTCGGTCCGGTGGGCCGGCTCGCCCGCACCAACGCGGTGCGTAATCCCAAGCGCACGGCCGCGACGGCGTTCGCGCTGACCCTCGGGCTGATGCTGGTGTCGGTGATCGGCGTGTTCGGGGCGTCCGCCAAGTCGAGTGTGAACGCGCTCGTCGACAAGGGCGTCGAGGCCGACTTCGTGCTCACCGGGCCGCAGGGCATCGGCGTCCCGGCGGGAGCCGCCGCGGCCGCCGCGCAGGTGACCGGAGTCGAGCAAGCGGTCTCCCTCCACGGCGTCGCCGTGAAGATCGACGACGAGGACGTGTTCGGTACGGCCCTGAGCGGTTCGCCCGACGGCGTGCTCGACTACACGATGAAGGAGGGCACCTCCTCGGTCACCGGCACCGACATGATGGTCAGCGACAAGGAGGCCACCGATCACGGCTGGAAGCTCGGCACCCCGGTCACGCTGACGGACCGCGACGGCGAGCAGGTCACCACGACGGTGACCGGTATCTACGCCGACAACCAGCTGCTCGGCCCGTGGGTGGTCTCCGACCAGGTGTACCAGGAGGTGACGCCGCTGAGCATGCGCACCGAATGGGCTGTGCTGGTCAAGGCGGCGCCGGGTTCGAACCTGACCACGATGGCGTCCGACCTCGCGACCGCGACCGACCCGTTCGTCGTGGTGCAGGTCCAGGACCGGGAGCAGTTCAAGGGCACGCAGGGCCAGCAGATCGACATGCTGCTCGCGGTGCTGTACGGGCTGCTCGCGCTCGCGGTGGTCATCGCGATCCTCGGCATCGTCAACACGCTCGCTCTGTCCGTCGTCGAACGGCGGCGCGAGATCGGCATGCTGCGCGCGGTCGGGATGCAGCGGGCGCAGGTCCGGCGCACCATCTACCTCGAGTCGGTGCTGATCGCGGTCTTCGGTGCTCTCGTCGGCGTCGTACTCGGCGTGGTCTTCGGTTGGGGCTTCGTGCGAACGCTCGCCGATCAGGGCCTGGACCAGATCTCGGTCCCGTGGGGTCAGGTGCTGGCGATGTTGATCGGGTCCGCGGTGATCGGTGTCCTCGCGGCCCTGTGGCCGGCGAGCCGGGCGGCGCGGACCAAGCCGCTGGAGGCCATCGCCGACATGTAGTGGCAGCCCGTCCGAGGACGGTACCGCCGCGGCCCGACGCCGCGGCGGTACCGTCTTCCGAGTGAGCAACCTGCAGGACATCGGTGATCGCGACGGCTGGCGCTGCTGGCTGTGCGACGAGCCCGTCGACCCGGACATGTCGGTCAACGATCCGCGTGGACCGAGCGTCGACGGCATCAGTACCGCGAAGAAGAGCAAGGGCAAGTCGGTTCAGGAGCGCCTCGCGCACCGGGCTTGCAACACGAAGAAGGGCGCAATCAAGCCGGTCGTGCCGTGGCCGGACGCGCTGTTCGTTGTCGATCCGGCGCCGATCATCGGTGTCGTCGAGCAGCTGAGCCGCAAGGGTGGCCGGGTGGCGGTGGCCCGCTGTCCCGGCCAGTCGGATGCCGAGGCCGCGGGCGAGTGGCTGCTCGACCGCCTCTCGCGGCTCGCACCGGATCTGGCGCTGAGGACCCGCGTGGACGCCGGCGGCGGGGGATATCTGCTGGTCCTGGAGACTCGCTAAGAGCCTGGACAAAGCCGCCGTTCGACACCCCGGAGGGAGTAGCGTTCGCATCGAGGACCACTGTGATCCGTGCGTGTGAAGGGAATCGTCGATGAACTTGGCCCTGACCGTGGAAGAACGCGCGTTCCGGGAGGAGATGCGGACGTTCTTCCGCACCGAGATCCCCGCGGAGATTCGGGAGCGGGTGGCCTCGGGCGCACAGATCGGTCGCGACGACTTCGTCGCGACGCAGCGCATCCTCAACGCGGCGGGACTGGCGGTGCCGCACTGGCCGGTCCGTTGGGGCGGTCGGGACTGGACCGTGGTGCAGCGGCACATCTGGCTCGACGAGATGCAGTTGGCCGCGGTTCCCGAACCGCTCGCCTTCAACGTCAACATGGTCGGCCCGGTCATCGCGACGTTCGGCTCGGATGAGCAGAAGGAACGGTTCCTGCCGCCCACTGCGAATCTCGACATCTGGTGGTGCCAGGGGTTTTCCGAGCCCGGTGCCGGCTCGGACCTGGCGTCGCTGCAGACCCGTGCGGTGCGCGACGGCGACCACTATGTCGTCAACGGGCAGAAGACGTGGACGACGCTGGCGCAGTACGCCGACTGGATCTTCTGTCTCGTCCGGACCGACCCGCATGCCCCGAAGAAGCAGGCGGGTATCTCCTTCCTGCTCGTGGATCTGAAATCACCGGGCGTCACGGTCCGTCCGATCCGGCTGATCGACGGCAGCTACGAGGTCAACGAGGTGTTCTTCGACGACGTCCGTGTTCCCGCCGAGAACCTGGTCGGCGAGGAGAACGCGGGGTGGAGCTACGCGAAGTTCCTGCTCGGCAACGAGCGCACCGGTGTCACAGGTGTGGGCCGCGCCAAGGTCAGGCTGGCCCGGGCCAAGGAACATGCGGCGGCCACGCCCCTCGGATCGGGCACCCTGCTCGACGATCCGTTGTTCGCGGCCCGTGTCGCCGAACTCGAGAACGAACTGCTCGCGCTCGAACTGACCCAGCTGCGCGTGGTTGCGAGTTCGGCCCACGGCAAGCCCGATCCCGCGTCGTCGCTGCTGAAGCTGCGGGGTTCGGAACTGCAGCAGGCCGCGACCGAACTGCTGGTGGACGTGGCCGGGCCGGACTCGTTGCCGTTCGAGGCCGGGCCCGACATCGCGACGCCGTTGTGGGCGCAGCGGGCCGCTCCGAGCTACCTCAACTATCGGAAGGTGTCCATCTACAGCGGGTCGAGCGAGGTGCAGCGCAGCATCATCGCGTCCTCGATCCTCGGACTGTGAGGCGGGGTATGGACTTCGAACTCGACGACGAGCAGAAACTGCTGCGGGACACCACGCGCAACCTCCTGGACCGGAGCTACGACACCGAGGCCCTCGCCGCGGTGAAGGCGACACCGCGGGGGTGGAGCGAGGACTTGTGGCATCGGCTGGCCGAAACGGGCCTGCTCGGACTCGGCTTCGCCGACGAGCACGGTGGATCGGGGGCCGGCCCGGTCGAGGTCGGGCTGGTGATGACCGAGTTGGGGCGGCGACTCGCGCCCGAACCCGTGCTGGACGCCGTTCTCGTGCCGGGCAGCGTGATCGCGGACGTGGGCAGCGAGGCGCAACGACAGAAGATCCTGCCCGCCGTCACCGGCGGCGGCCTGCTGCTGGCGTTCGCCCACGCCGAACCGGGATCTCGCTGGCCCGCACTGGATGTGACCACTCGTGCTGTCCGGCAAGATGATTCGTGGACCGTTGTGGGAACCAAGAACCCCGTCCTGCACGGCGACTGCGCCGACACGCTGGTCGTCTCGGCGGCACTGCCGGACGGCGGGGTCGGCCTGTTCCTCGTGGAGGCAGACGCCCCCGGCGTGGCTCGCACGAGGTACGCCACGCACGATGGCCTGCGGGCCGCGCAGATCGAATTCCGGGACGCCGCCGCGGAGCCGCTCGGTGACGGCGCGGACGCCGCGGACGCCAGTGCCGCGATCCGCGCCGCCCACGTCCGGGCGCAGGCCGCGTTGTGTGCCGAGGCGGTCGGCGCGATGGCGGAGGCCCTGCGGCTGACCACCGACTATCTCCGCACCCGTAAGCAGTTCGGTGTTCCGCTGGCCAGTTTCCAGACCCTCACGCAGCGCGCCGCGGATATGTACGTGTCGCTGGAGTTGGCGCGGAGCATGAGTCTGTACGCGACGATGTCGCTCGCAGACGGTGTGGTCGATCCCGTGGTCGCGTCGCGCGCGAAGTTGCAGATCGGCCGGTCCGCGCGGCACATCGGGCAGGAGGCAATCCAGATGCACGGCGGTATCGGCATGACCGCCGAATATGCGGTGGGCCACTACGTGTCCCGGTTGACCGCAATCGAACACACGCTCGGCTCGGCCGACGACCACCTGCGGGTGCTCGCCGCCGACGTCGCCGGGCACGACATGGTCGACGTCGCGGACTAGCCGGGTTCGCGGGGGCGGCGGGAAGGGGCAAGGTGGTGGCGAGCAGAGTCGAGTTCACGGTCCTGGGTCCTGTCGCGGCCACGCGTGACGGGAGACAGATCATCCTCGACCAGCAGCAGCGAGCTCTGCTCGCCTCGCTGTTGGTGGCCTTCCCGCACTCGGTGGACATCGAGCGGTTGCGCGCTCAGGTCCGGTACACGGGCGCCGCCGCGGCCGGGAACGGGCAGGCCGTGGACGGACCGGACCACCTCGAACGGGCGCTCGAGGAGTTGAGCCGCCGGCTCGCCGACGGTGTGCCCGACGCGGACAGCGTCCTGGCGCGGGAGGGCCCCCGGTACCAGCTGGTCGTCCCGCGCGACGCGGTGGACTGGGCCCGCTTCGTCGACGAGGTCCGCCGTGGTGACGCCATGCTGGAGCGGGCGCCCGATACCGCCGCCGACGCCTACCGTGAGGGGCTGCGCCAGTGGCGCGGTCTCGCGTACGAGGGCCTTCCGATGACGGCGTTCGCCGACACCGTCTTCGTCGAGTCCGAGGTGGCGCAGCTGACCAAACTCCGGTTCGAGGCACGGCTCTCGCTGGCCCGCGCCGAGCTCGAGGGCGGGGCCCCGGCGTCGGCCGCGGTGGAGGCCGAGGCCGTCGTGGCGGATCATCCCCTCAACGATCGCGCGTGGGAGTTGCTGGCGCTGGCGCTCAGTCGGTCCGGTCAGCAGCCGCAAGCCTTGGCGGCAATTCGGCGCTGCCGCGCCATCTTCGACGACCGGCTCGGTAGTGAGATCGGGGCGGGACTGCGGCGCATCGAGGCGGCCCTCATGACGAAGGACACCGTCTACCTCGAGTCGGCACAGGTCACGCCACCGGTCGAGCTGTCGAATTCGAACCTGATCCCGCCGCGGACCCGACTGGTCGACCGTGAGCGAGACGTCTCGTCGCTCGTCCAACTGCTCGACGAGCATCGGCTCGCCACCCTCGTCGGTCCCGGCGGGGTGGGAAAGACGCGACTCGCGGTCGAGGTGTGCCGACGATACGAGGCGCCGGACGGGCCGTGGGTCGTCGATCTCACGAAAGTCAGTGACGGCACACTGATTCCGTCGACGATCGCGACGCTCCTGAGGTTGCCGGGTGTCGGATCCGCGATGCACCTGGCCGAGACCATGGCGGCCAGGTTCTGTGTTCTCGTCCTCGACAACTGCGAACATGTGGCCGACTACACCGCGGACGTCGCCCGCGCGATCCTCGCGCGCTGCCCGGACGTCCGGCTGATCGTCACCGGACGTGCCCCGCTCGGTGTCGCGGAAGAGGTCGTCCACGAGGTGTCGCCGTTGTCGGTGGACGGCTCCGCCGTCGACCTCTTCGCCGAGCGCGCCATCGGCATCAATCCGGCCTGGACGCTGAACGCGAAGAATCGGAAAGCGGTGCAAACGATCTGCCAGGAGGTCGAGGGTCTGCCTCTCGGCCTCGAGTTGGCAGCGGCGCAGCTGCACACCCTGAGCGAGAAGAAGATCGCCGCGGGTCTCGCGGACCGTTTCACCCTGCTCCGCGGAGACCCGGCGCCCGCGATCGGCCCTCGCGGGCGGATGTGGGACACCATCGACTGGGCCAACCGGCTCCTGTCGGGCGGGGAGGCGCGCCTGCTTCGCCGGATCTCGGTGTTCGCGGGATCGTTCGACGTGGAAGGCGCGACGGCGATGTGCGTGCTGGGCTCCTCGGCCCAGGTTTCGGTGGTGCTCACCGCGTTGGTGCGCCGCGGGCTGCTCCGCGTCGTCCCGGGATCGTCGCCCACCCGCTACCGGATGTTGGCCACGGTCCGCAGGTTCGCCCGCGAGCAGGCCGACGACGCCGAGTCGATCGCGATCCGCACCGCCCACCGCGGCTTCGTGCTGGGGCGGGTCGAAGCGGTGTCGACGGCGTTGCGCAGTTCGAGGGGGCGCCAGGCGCTCGGGGCGCTCGCCGCGGATCAGGCGGAGCATCGCGCGGCACTCGAATCGGCGTTCGCGGTCGACGACGCCCACTACGCGCTCGACCTGGCCGGTCGACTCGGCTGGTTCTGGTACCGGACCGGAAATGTGGGCGAGGGCCTGAAGTTCCTGCGGACCGCCCTGGATCTGGTGGCGGGGGATTGGCGGCCGCCCGAGCCGCGCGTGATGGCGCGCGCCCTGGACGGGCTGGCGTCGCTGACCTACCTGACCGGCGACGCCTCCACCGCCGAGGACGCGGTCCGGCGGGGTGGGCAGTTGTGGTCGTCGATCGGCGAGGTCGGCGAGGTGGCCCGTGACGACGCGTGGCGGGCCTACTTCGTTGCCATGCAGGGCCGTGCCGATGAGGCGGTCGAATTGGCCCGGCATGCAGTCGAGTTGGCGGCCGAGCACGGGTCGGGCTGGATCGAGGCCGAATCGCGGATGGTGCTCGGCATGCTGCTGCGGTCGGTCGGCCTGGTCGATGAGGCCAGCGCCGAACTGCGGGAGGCGATCCGCATCGGTGAACGGTACGGGCACCGCTGGGCCGTGACGTCGTCGACCTGGGCGTTGATGAAGGCCGATGCCGATGCCGGTGACGTCGAGGGAGCGCTGGCGACCATGCGGGTGCTGCGCGCCGACCTCGAGGAGGAGGGTGACGTCATCTCCTGGTTGGTGATGATCCATTCGACCGCCGCTGTTCTGGCGGAGGCGGGCCGCCCGACGGATGGCGCCGTGCTCATGGGCGCCGTGGACACCCTCGGTGCGCACGCGGGTTTCCTGCCGGCGTGGATCGACGCGGTGGACGGACCGATCGAGGCCGCGGTCGTCCACGATGCCCTCGACGACGAGGAATTCGAGCAGTACACCGCCGTCGGAGCCCACCTCAGCCGGGAACAGGTCGACCGGCTGGTAGGCGAACTCGTCGAGGGACCAGGTGGCGCAACCACTTCGGATGTCGGTGTCCGGCGGGACAGCGGTGCGGCTGGGGGCGGTTCCTAGGCTGCTCGTGATCCGGCGCGGATGTGTGTCGGGAACTACGTTGCTGACCAACGCCACTCACAACACCGCTGCCGTCGTGAGAGCAGATAGCGGATGGAGGTCCGATGAGGAGTGGAACTGCGGCTCTCATTGGTGATCGAGTTCGGCTGCGCGGCGCTCCTCGCGGATGTGGACAGCGGCTTCTCTGTCTTCACGCTCGACCGCGTCTGCTTCGTCGAGCACGCGAGTCAGACTGGCGGCTGGGATGACCACCGCGCCGGACGCGTCGGCATACACGTAGTCTCCGGGTGTGACTGTCACGCCGTCGATTTCGACCGCAACGTCGGCCGCGTACGGCATCACGGTGTCCCCGCCCCAGCGGGTCGCCTCGCCACGGCACCAGGTCGCGAAGGTAAAACTGCGCAGTTGCTCGAAATCGCGCAGCCGGCCGTCGGCGAGTACACCTGCGAGCTGGTGGTTCTCGACTCTGGACAGCTTCGTGCCGCCGCCGTGGGATGCGTCGGGGTAGCCGCCGCTGGACAACACCAGCACCTGCCCTCCCGGGTCCTGACCGATCGCGTCGTAGAACAGTTCTGCGAACCCGAGGTCGACTTGCGGTACATCGTCACGGTAGGGCAGGTACGCGATAGTCGCTGCCGGGCCGAACAGCGGCCGGTGTGGTTCGGGACTCTTCAGGGCAAGGATGTGCGAACGGTGACGATGGACGCGACCCATCGCATCGACCAATGTGGCACAACCCAGTTCGGCCGCTCGCGTCCCGGGATCGTTGTCGTCAACGTCGTTCATGCGGCTTCGTCGCCCCTTTCCTTCTCTGGCGCTTGCTATCTCGGCTGTGACCAGCGGCCAGGGTCGTCCTCGAGCGAGGAGCGATCCCAGTCGCCGTGTTCGGCGGCGGCCTCGTAACTTGTCTGCAGGAATGCAAGAAGCGTTCGGTCGGGGTCATCAGAGGTGCGCACCACTTCGTAGGGCAGCAGGAATTCTCCTTCGTCGCGGCTGTAACTGGCCGGCGGCGGGTGGACGGGATGGCTGGCGAAGCCGTCGGGCTCTGGATAGGCGTAGGCGTAGAACGCTCCTTCCTCGCCTCCGCCGGGCCAGAATCCGCAACTACTGAGTTCTCGTGAGTAGCCCTCGACCATCACCCAGTCACCCAAGTTCGGGGCGCCGCCAGGGTGCGTGGGGGCGCGGCGGCCGGAGAATCTGGTGCACGCAAGATCCATTGCACCCCAGAAGAAGTGAACCGGGCTGGACTTGCCGACGAAGCGGCAGCGGAAATCGCTCATCACCCGGTTGGCCTGAAGTAGCTGCCTCCAGAACATGTGCGCTGCCTGGGAGTCGTATGAGGCGTGTTCGAGATCGTCGGCGAACGGAATCGCAGTTTCGACCTCGTTTGGGTGCGACTGGATGTGTGCGTCCACGCCGAGCTCGTCGAGCGCGCGGAAGGTTCGCGCGTGGAACTCGGCTACCGACATCGCCTGCAGCGCGACATGCCGGGTCGAGCCATCTGTCGTGCGGATCAGGAGTTGGTGGTCGATGAAGTCGAACTGAATATCGAAAGCCGCTGCACCGTAAGGTATCAGTGATGTCGTGAGACCCCGTGGGTTGACATACAGCGTCACATTCCACCAGTGGTTCAGCAGCGACGTGTTACGCAGTCTCAGCTTGCCGACGATCTGAAGCCACATGTGCAGGGTCTCGCGCGTGTCGGTCCAATCGTCGATGCGCAGCCGAGGCCAACCCTCTGCGCCGTGGTGCTGTGCGTCCATTGTCTCCCTCGGCGTGTGCGCTATCGGTGTTCGGGGTTGTCGGCTCCTGGCCGACACCCGGCATCCCACTCGCTGCGCTGATTGCCGTAGGCGGGGATTCCGTCGTGGGTTCGCAACATCCGGGCAAGATGAAGCAGGTTGTAAGTCATGAAGGTGGTGTTGCGATTGGTGAACTCGTTCTCCGGTCCGCCCGAGTGGGGATCGAGATATGAGGGTCCGGGCCCAGCCTCCCCGATCCACCCGGCGTCAGCCTGCGGGGGAATCGTATAGCCCAAGTGCTGGAGGCTGTACAGCACATTCATGGCGCAGTGTTTGATGCCGTCTTCGTTGCCAGTGATCAAGCACCCGCCGACCCGGCCGTAGTAGGCGTATTGGCCCCGTTCGTTGAGCAAGTTCGAACAGCCGTACAGCCGCTCGATTACTCGTTTCATCACCGAACTGTTGTCGCCGAGCCATATGGGCCCGCACAGCACCAGGATGTCGGCGTCCAACACACGACGGAACAGAGCCGGCCATTCGTCGACGGCCCAGCCGTGTTCGGTCATGTCCGGCCAGACCCCGGTCGCGATGTCGAGGTCGACCGCGCGCACGATGTCGACCTCGACGCCGTGGTGGCGCAGGATCTGCGAACTGAGCCGGATCAGTCCCTCAGTGTTGCTGACTTCGGGCGATCGTTTCAACGTTGCATTGATATAAAGAGCCCGCACGCCGTCGGCCGGCAGGCCCACCGCGTCACCTCGATGCTCGGCCCCTGCACTCATTGGCATCTCCTAGAGTCTCCTCCTCCGTGTGGGCCGAGGCGCGGCGCCGAGCCGAAAGCCCCCGCGACCCATCCCGCCGCGAGTCGTCTGCGAGCGCGCCGCACCGCCCTTGGTCGGCTACCCCTCTGGTGCCGACGTAAACATCGGCAGCCTGCCAACCTCGACAATCTGCTACGGCACGCCGGTCGAGACCGGCTCCGGGACCGTGGTCGCCTCGCCCACGGTTCCTGATGGGCGCGGACACCGGACTCTCGTCATCGTGCTCGGCGCCGGTGTCTGGGTGGCTCCCTGACAGCACCGCAGCATTTCGGGAGTAATACGCAAAGGAAAGCAGTGCACACAGGTATGGCGTCAAGATAGTCGCCGCGTGCGGAATCCCGCGAGTGAACGCGCCTGGTGACACATTGGCAATGGACCTCGGCACCGATGGCGGCTACCAGAGTCGGTATTCAGCCGACCGGCCGCACCCATTCGAAAGCGTGTGCCTCGGAACGGGTTCCCTCGGCGGTGCGGGACCGGTTGGGCTCATCGAGTTCCGTGAGCATCGGTATCGCGATGTCGACGAGTCCGGTGAGCGTGCTGGGGGTGAGCCATTCGGGGCGGGTCGCGAACGCGATGTCCTCGGTGGAGGTGTTGCCGCTGGCTCCGGGCGCGAAGGGGCAGCCGCCGAGTCCGCCGAGGGAGCCGTCGACGACGTTCGCGCCGGCGCCGATCGCGGCGAGGGTGTTGGCGACGCCGAGGCCCCACGTGTCGTGGCCGTGGAAGACGATGCGGCGCTGTGGTGATTCGGCCTTCACCCGTGCGACCAGGGCGGCCACCTGTGCGGGGACGGCCTGGCCGAGGGTGTCGGCGACGACGATGTCGTCCGCTCCGTCGGCCCGCGGGTCGTTCGCGATCGACAGCACCCGATCGGCCGGGACCTCACCCTCGAACGGGCACGTGAACGACGTCGCGATGCACAGCTGGATTCGTCCGCCGACGGCTCGGGTCAGCTCGATCGCGGCGGGCATCGCGGCGAGGCTGTCGTCGGTGGAGCGTCCGATGTTGGCGCGGTTGTGCGACTCCGACGCCGAGAAGCAGTACTGGAAGTTCCGGGCGCCGGCGGCCGCGGCCTTCTCGACGTGGCGCGGCGTGGCCACCCACACCCAGCAGCGGTCGAGTTCCTCGGGCGTCAGTTCCCTGATCACCTCGAGGGTGTTCGCCATCGGCGGCACCAGGTCGGGCCGGGCCATCGAGCCGACCTCCAGTTCCGGCACTCCCAGCGCCAGCAGGCCGCGGGCGATCTCGAGCTTGCGTTCGGTCGACAGCGGCTTGCCGGTCAGCTGGAGCCCGTCGCGCAGCGTGACGTCCCGCAGGATCGACTGGGGTGCAAACGAATAGGTCATCAGGACTCCGTCTCGGCGATGATCCGGTCGATGTCGGCCGCGGACTTGCCGAGCACCGATGCGAGCACCTCGCGGGTGTGCTCGCCCAGGTCCGGTCCCACGTGGTGGATCGGTAGTGATTCGTCACCGATCACCGGGACGATCCCCGGGAAGCCTACGGGCTGAGGGGAGTCGGCGCCGGTGTCGACGTCGAATGTCTGAATCATTTTGCGGGCGTTGTACTGTTCGTCGTCGACGATGTCGGCGGCGGTGTAGATCGGTCCGGAGGGGACGTTCGCCGCATCGAGGATCCGCAGCGCGTCGTCGCGGGTGTGCCGGGAGGTCCATTCGCCGATCGCGGCGTCGAGTTCGTCGCGGCGCGCCCACCGGCCGGCATTGGTCAGCAGTTCCTCGTCGGCGGCGAGGTCGGGGCGCTCGATCGTTTCCATGTAGCGCTGGAAGATCGCGTCGCCGTTGCCCGAGATGATGATGCTCGTGCCGTCGCTGCACGGATACGCGTTGGACGGGGCGATGCCCTCCATCCGGCCACCGACCCGCTCGCGCTTGACGCCGTACGCGAGGTAGTCGGGGACCAGCGATTCCATCATCGACATGATGGACTCGTTGAGGGCGACGTCGATGATCCGCTGCGACAGCGGGAGCGCCGTCCCGGTGCACGAGGTGCGTTGGTAGAGGGCCATCACCGAGCCGAACGCGGCGTACAGGCCGGCGATCGAGTCGCCGATCGACACCCCCACCCGCACCGGTGGCCGGTCCGGGTCGCCGACGAGCTCCCGGAAGCCGCCGAGGGCCTCGGCGACGGCAGCGAACCCTGGCCGCTCGGCCAGCGGCCCGGTCTGTCCGAACGCCGAGATCCGGGTGATCACCAGGTCCGGGTTGACCGCGTTCAGCTGTTCGGGGCCGATGCCCCACTTCTCGAGCGTGCCGGGGCGGAAGTTCTCCAGCACGATGTCGCACTCCGTGGCGAGATCGAGCACGAGCTGCCGGCCCTCGTCGGAGCGCAGGTCCAGCACGATGGACTTCTTGTTCCGGTTGATCGTCCGGTACAGCATCGACGTGCTGCCCGAGTACAGGCGCCAGTTCCGCAGCTCGTCACCGGTGCGGGGCCGCTCCACCTTGATCACCTCGGCGCCGAAGTCGGCGAGCAGTCGGCCCGCGGTGGGCGCGGCGATGTAGTTGCCGAGTTCGAGCACGCGGACACCGTCCAGCGGCCGCATCGGGATGTCCTGCGTCATGCCTCGATTCAATCAGCTTCCGACCCGCCGTGGTTTCCCGTCCATCGGGAAGTGACATGCACGGATGCCCGCGCCTACGGTGTGCTGAATGAGACGTCGGCCACACTTCGGGTGTGGCCTCCCCGACGACGGATGGAGTGCAAGGTGGGTCTGAGTTCGGATCGGATCGTGGTGGTCACCGGAGCGAGCCGCGGCGCAGGCAAGGGAATCGCGCTGGCCCTCGGCGAGACCGGCGCGACGGTGTATGTGACCGGACGGTCCAAGGCCGAGGGGGACGCGCCACTGCCCGGCACGGTGTTCGCGACCGCGGAGGAGATCACCCGCCGCGGCGGCACCGGCGTCCCGGTGGTCCTCGACCACGGTGACGACGCGCAGGTCGAGGCCTTCTTCGCGCAGCTGCGGGAGGAGCACGGGCGCCTCGACATCCTGGTCAACAATGCGTTTGCGATCCCCGACGCATTGACGGCGAAGGGTGCCTTCTGGGAGAAGCCGCTGTCGCTGCTGGACGTGTTCGACGTCGGCATGCGGTCGAGCTACGTCTCGACCTACTACGCGGCTCCACTGCTCGTTGCCAACGGCGAGGGCCTGGTCGTGAACACGTCGTCGTTCGGCGGCACGTGCTACATGCACGGTCCCGCGTACGGGGCCGGCAAGGCTGCCGTCGACAAGATGGCCCACGACATGGCCGTCGATTTCCGCCCGCACAACGTCGCGGCCGTCTCGCTCTGGATGGGTCTGCTCCTGACCGAGCGCACCAAGGCCGGATTCGATGCGAACCCGGGCGCGTACGACGGCCTGGCGGCCACCGCCGAGTCGCCCGAGTTCCCGGGACGCGTGATCGACGCTCTCGCGAAGGACCCGGAGCTGATGAAGCGCAGCGGCCAGGTCCTGGTGGGCGCGGAAGTCGCCCAGGAACTCGGCGTGACGGACATCGAGGGGAAGCAGCCGCCGTCGCACCGGCAGTTCCTCGGCAATCCGCCGGTGTTCTCCGACGCCGTCATCGACTGACGACACGCGCGAATTCTGGAACAGTGGTGGGCAGAAGGCTCCTCGAGGAGGCACGATGCCCGCACCCGACCCGTCCGCCGCGTCCGAGCGCCGCGCGCGCATCAACGAACAGGTCCGCTGCTGGTGCGAGCGCGCGCGTCTCGACGGTCGGCACCTGCCGCTGTCCGACGCCGCAGCGGTGCTGATCGCGGCCGGACGGGTCGACGCCACGACGCGCGCGATCCTGGCGGCTCGTCGCCGCGCAGGTCGGACCCTGCCGTCGATCGGCGGCTTCGGCGACCTGCGCCTGTTGGCCGACGAGCACGCCCGGATCGTGCGCAAGTCCGCGTCGCAGCGCCCGGGACCGGTGCAGCTGGCGTATCGCTACCGGGCCGCCGAACTGGGAAAGCGGCTCGACGGCCTGCGGTCGGCGGTCACGATGTCGAACGCGCACTATGCCGGGGGCGTGCGGGCAATCCGCCGGGACCGCCGCGACGGAGTGCACCTCGACCCCGAACAGCGCGACGCGCTGTTCGGGGCGTTGACTCGGACCCCGGCGCCGCTGCCGGTACACCGGCGGCACCTGCACGATCTGCGCAACGCGATGCTCGAGGGCACGGCGTCGCGGGTGACCCGCGTGTCCGAGCACACGAGGGCGCAGGACGTGGGCCGACGGGCCGCAGACGTGTTGGAGCGTGCGGTGGAACCCGACGACGACCGGTTCGCCGACCACTACGACACCCTGTTGTTCCTGGCCGGCACGCTGTACGACCGGATCGAGGGTTCCGCGGCGTGGCACTCGGAGCACTTCGCGATGCAGCGGGCGCAGCTCGACCTCGCGGAGGAACTCACCCAGATCGCCGTCGACACCGTTGCGCTGCACGGCATCGTCGGCGAACTCGACGACGCGCTCGCCTCCACCCCGGAGGCACGTGAGCACGTGGAGTCCCGTCGCGACGCGCTCGCGCCGGTGTGGGACCAGTTGGTGGACAGGGTGGCGGCCCTCGCCCGGATCGGGGATCTGTTGGCGCAGGCCGAGATCCAGCTCCGTGCGATGGAATCGATGCGGTGGGCCACCAGCCTCGACACCCGGATCGACGAGCTGATCGCGCGTTCCGGGAACCGGGAGATCTCAGCCGAGAACACTCACCAGGTCGGTGATCAGCTCGGGGGGGTCGAGGAGCTCATCGGGACCTTCCGCAGCACCCTGGGCGGCGACATCGCGGCGTTGACCGCGCGTGGAGTCCAATAGGTTCGGATTCAGGTCACCAGCCGCGCTCGGCGAGGCGGTGCGGCTGGGGGATGTCGTCGACGTTGATGCCGACCATGGCCTCGCCCAGGCCGCGGGAGACCTTCGCCAGGACGTCCGGGTCGTCGAAGAAGGTGGTGGCCTTGACGATCGCGGCGGCCCGCTCGGCCGGGTTGCCGGACTTGAAGATGCCCGAGCCGACGAACACGCCCTCGGCGCCGAGCTGCATCATCATCGCCGCGTCCGCGGGGGTCGCGATGCCACCGGCGGTGAACAGGGTGACCGGGAGCTTGCCGGCCTTGGCGACCTCGACGACCAGATCGTACGGGGCCTGCAGTTCCTTCGCGGCGACGTACAGCTCGTCCTCGGGCAGCGAGGTCAGGCGGCGGATCTCCTGGCGGATCTTGCGCATGTGGGTGGTGGCGTTGGAGACGTCACCGGTGCCGGCCTCGCCCTTCGAGCGGATCATCGCGGCGCCCTCGTTGATGCGGCGCAGGGCCTCACCGAGGTTGGTGGCGCCACAGACGAACGGGACGGTGAAGGCGAACTTGTCGATGTGGTTCTCGTAGTCGGCGGGGGTGAGGACCTCGGACTCGTCGATGTAGTCCACGCCCAACGACTGCAGGATCTGCGCCTCGACGAAGTGACCGATGCGGGCCTTGGCCATGACCGGGATCGACACGGCCTCGATGATGCCGTCGATCATGTCCGGGTCGGACATGCGCGAGACGCCGCCCTGGGCGCGGATGTCGGCGGGCACACGCTCGAGGGCCATGACCGCGACGGCGCCGGCGTCCTCGGCGATCTTGGCCTGCTCGGGGGTGACCACGTCCATGATGACGCCGCCCTTGAGCATCTCGGCCATGCCCCGCTTGACGCGTGCAGTGCCGACCTGGGGGAGCGAAGCGGCGGCGGATGATCCCGTGGGGGTGGTGTCGGTGGTACTCACAGCTGTGTCGTCCTTCGTAGATCGGGGGAGGGGTTTGGCGAGGGCTCAGACGGCCATACCGTCGAGGAACACCGAGATGCAGTCCTCGGACAGCTCGCCGAGTGTGTAGGGGTCGTCGGGCTTGCGCCAGTAGACGGTGAACCACACCGAGTCTCGGAGGAATCGGTGGAACACCTTGGAGGGGACGTCCTTTCGAAGGACGCCGGCGTCCTTGCCGGCCTCGATGGCGTCGAGCCAGATCGTCTGGATCTCGTCTGCGAGGTCATTCGCCGCGGCGAAGTCGCGGAGCTTGCGCAGATTGGGGAACTCCGCGTGATAGACCTTCGTCGCGTCGGGCCGGACTGCGCCCATCGCCAGGGAGACGTCGACGATCGCCTTCAGCCTGGCGCGCGGCTCGAAATGCTCGAGCCCGGTCGCCCGATAGTTCGCGAGCAGGTCCGAGAGGAACCCGGTGACCAGTTCGTTGACGATCGCGCCCTTCGACCGGAAGTAGTGGTAGAGCGCGCCGGCGTTCAATCCGACCACGTCACCGATCTCGCGCATCGAGGTCCCCGCGATGCCGCGCTCCGCGAAGAGCGTTGCGGCCGCGTCGAGAATCTCGGACTTCCTGTCTTGGGGTGCTGACACGTCAGTCCCTTCCATTTTGAACACTCATTCAACGACATTAGCCGCGACGGCCTGGGTGCGTCAAAGCGGTGCGATCCGGGCGCCACGATCAGAGTCGAACGTCGTTGTCGGCGCGCCGATTTAGGGATATCCGTGGCGCCGGGCCTCCGGCGCGGCGGTCTTGACGATCGGAACCGCCCGGCTTATATTCGCCTTGAATGAACGTTCAATAGACGTTATTCAAGTTTGAGGGTGGCGCCACTGGAACGAGGTGGACTGCGCGGCTGTCGTGCGGTGTCCGCATCGATGTGGCGCCCGCCCGAGCTCTTTCCGCCCGGTTTGTGGGGCGAGACCACGTGATGTCCGCGCGAACCGCCTGCGCGGACCCTTTCCGAAATCGACGAGGAGATCCAATGACCAGGGTTGTCTACGCCCGCAGTGTGCACGACGAGCGCGAGATCGAGGCCTGCCTCGAGGTGTTGCGTGGTGGTCCGTTCGCTCTGAAGATCGGCAAGAACGTCGCCGAGATGGAGCGCCGGGTCGCCGACCTCTACGGCAAGAAGCTCGGCCTGATGTGCAACTCGGGTTCGTCCGCGCTGTACCTGGCGCTCGAATTGCTCGACCTGCCCAAGGGTTCCGAGGTCATCACCTCTCCGCTGACGTTCTCGACCGACGTGTCGCCGATCGTCCGCGGCGGGTGGATCCCGGTGTTCGTCGACGTCGAGCCCGACACGTACAACGTCGACGCGTCGAAGATCGAGGAGCTGATCACCGACAAGACCAAGGCCATCCTGGTTCCCAATCTCGCCGGCAATGCACCCGACTGGGATGCCATCCGCGAGATCGCGGACCGCCACGGCCTCAAGGTCATCGAGGATTCGTGCGACTGCATCGGCACCACGCTGCACGGCACCAAGACCGGCTCGCGGTCCGACATCACCGTCACCAGCTTCGCTATGTCGCACATCATCACGTGTGCCGGCAACGGTGGCATGGTGTGCCTCGACGACGAGAAGCTGCGCGACAAGGGTCTGATGCTGCGGCGATGGGGTCGCCGGTCCGAGCCGCACCTCTTCGGCTCCGAGCAGGCGCGGACCGGGCGGGTGTTCCGTGAGGACCTCGACGGCGTCGCCTACGACAACGACTTCATCTTCGACGTCCTGCCGTGGAACTTCGAGCCGTCCGAGCTGGGTTCGGCGTTCGGGTTGGTGCAGCTGAGCAAGCTCGACGTCAACTACAAGCGTCGTCACGAGATCTTCGACGCGTTCACGGCGGCGTTCGGCGCGTACCCGTCGCTGTTCCGCCTGCCGAAGCCGCTCGCGGGCTTCTACACGGCGTGGCTCTGCTACCCGGTCACGGTTCGCGAGGATGCGGGCTTTGCCCGCTCGGACCTGCAGGAATCGCTCGAGGGTGCCGGAATCGACACCCGCACCGTGTGGAGTGGCAACGTCACGCGCCATCCGATGATGAAGAACGTCGAGTACCGCATCCCGGAGGGCGGTCTGCCCTTCGCCGACGAGGTCTTCGAGCGTGGGATGTCGCTCGGCATGAGCCACGGCATGACCGACGAGGAACTCGATCACGTGGTGGCGAGCATCCACGCGTTCGCGTCGAAGTTCGCGACTCCGGTGACCGCCCAGTCGTAGGACCGGCCCGGGTGGGAGCCTCACCACCCGCGTGCCGAGTCCACCGCGCCACGAGCCCCCGACTTTCGAGTCGGGGGCTCGTGGCGTTTGGGCGCAACCGGCGTCCCGCTTCCGCAATGCATGGAACCTCGTTCTAGAGAATCTTGGGGTTCTGGCTTGACTTTCCACCCTACGACACTAACCTCGAAGTCAATCGTATAGAACACGGTTTCACATTGCGTCTCTGATCAGGAGTGTCCATCGTGACGAACGAAACGCCCTACATCCTCATTTCCGCGGACAGCCACGCCGGCGCCGATCACGCCACCTACCGCTCGTACCTCGAATCGAAGTGGCACGAGGAGTTCGACGCGTGGCGCGGCAGGTACAAGAACCCGTACCGCGACCTCGTCGACGACGGCCGAACCCGCAACTGGGACAGCGAGCGTCGACTGCGGGAGACGCAGGGCGACGGCACCGTCGGCGAGGTGCTGTTCCCCAACACGGTGCCGCCGTTCTTCCCGAGCGCGGCTGTGCTGGCGGGCCCGCCGCGGGCGGAGGACTTCGAGAAGCGCCTCGCCGGCATCCGCGCCCACAATCGGTGGCTCGAGGATTTCTGCAACGACGCTCCCGCGCAGCGTGCCGGCGTCGCACAGGTGTTCCTCAATGACGTCGACGAGGCCGTCAAGGACGTCGAGTGGATCAAGGAGAACGGTCTGCGTGGCGGCATCCTGCTGCCGAACCTGGCGCCCGACGTCAAGTGGGTCAAGCCCCTCTACGACCCCGAGTACGACCGGCTGTGGAAGGTCTGCGAGGACCTCGGCGTCCCGGTGAACAGCCATGCCGGCACGGGCCTGCCGGACTACGGCCGCTACAAGACCTCGTCGCTGCTGTACATCAACGAGGTCGGCTTCTACTCGATGCGTCCGCTCGTGCAGATGATCCTCTCGGGCGTCTTCGAACGGTTCCCGAAGCTCAAGTTCGCGGTGTCGGAGCAGGGCTGCGCATGGGCGCCGGACCTGATGCGCCAACTCGACACCGTCGACCTGCGCGTCAAGCGCACCGGCCGGATCGGTGAGCTGTTCTACAGCGAGGACGAGCAGCTGCCGCTGCGCCCCAGCGAGTACTTCCGCCGCAACGTCTGGGTCGGCGCGACGATGCCGTCGGCGCAGGACATGGCCTCGCGTGACACCCTCGGCGAGGGCAAGTTCATGTGGGGCAGCGACTACCCGCACAACGAGGGCACTTACCCGTTCACCCGTGAGTGCATCCGCCAGGTCATGCACGACGTGGACGAGACCGAGCTGCGGAAGCTGTTCGCGGAGAACGCCGCCGAACTCTACGACTTCGACCTGGACGCGCTGGCCCCGCTGGCCGCGAAGTACGGGCCCACGCCGTCGGAGGTCGCCCGGCCGCTCACCGAACTGCCCGAGAATCCCAACGACGTCCTGCTGCGCGAGTCCTTCGCCGAGCAGCTCGAGGCGGAGCTCGGCGCGTGACGGGCCGGTTGCAGGGCCGCCGGGCGATCGTCACCGGTGCCAGCCGCGGTATCGGTGCGGGCATCGCGCAGCGGCTGGCGGCGGAGGGTGCCGCGGTCGCGATCGTCGCGCGCACGGTCGACGAGCCCGATCGCGGGTTCGACGGCACGCTGGCCGAGACCGCGCATCTGATTCGGTCGGCCGGCGGCACGGCCGTGATCGTGCCGGCCGCGCTCGAGGATCCCGAGTCCCGTGGCCGCATCGTGGCGGAGGCCGAGCGTCAGCTCGGTGGCCCGATCGACATCCTGGTCAACAACGCCGCGGCTGCGATCTTCCAGCCGCTGCGGGATTATCCGGCGAAGCGGGCCCACCTGACGTTCGAGGTGAACGTGCATGCGCCGCTGGACCTTGCACAGCGGGTGATCCCCGGGATGCGCGAACGTGGCGAGGGCTGGATCGTCAACATCACCAGCGGCACGGCGCGGATCAGGCCTGTCGAACCGCTGGCACGCGGCGTCACCGAGCTGGACGCCGATATCCACGGCACCACCCTCTACGGCATGAGCAAGGCCGCGCAGGACCGGATGACGGCGGGCCTGGCCGCCGAGCTGAACGGCACCGGGATCCGCGTCAACGCGGTGCGTCCCCGCTCCGCCGTCGCGACCGCTGGCGCAATGACTGTGGCTTCGAGCATGGTCGGATCCCAGTGGTTCGTTCCCGAGTCGCTCGAGGAGATGGTCGAGGCGGTGACGTGGCTGTGCGACTGCGCTCCGCCGTACACCGGCAACGTGGAGGCGAGCCTGGACATCCTCGAACGTGAAAGAATCACGGCCCGGGATCTCCGGGGCAGGCCGATCGCGAAGGAGCAGAACGCATGACGCCCTACGACGGCATCCCGATCATCGACACGCACATCGGGTTCCGCGAATCCGGCTACGACGAGTACGCCTTCATCACGCGGCAGACGAAGGACCGGCAGAGCCGGGACGAGTTCAGCATGCCCGCGCAGTACATGTTCAAGGGCGTGCCGGACCTGGCGACCGACGATCCGATCTCGGTGACGCTGCACGAGATGGACAAGCACGGCATCGAGATCGGCATGGTCAGCATGGCCAAGGAGTCGGGGCAGCGCGCGGTCAAGATGTTCCCGGACCGGTTCGTGCCGCAGGGGTCCGCGGTCGACCCCAACGACATCATGGGCACGCTGAACCGAATGACGCGGGAGTACGAGGAGTTCGGCATCGTCTCGGTGAGTTCGTTCGCGGCGGGCACGTTCCCGCAGGTCGCGCTCAACGCTCCGCAGATGTATCCGATCTACGCCAAGTGCGTCGAGCTGGACATCCCGATCTTCGCGTGCGCGGGGATCGCCGGGCCTCGGGTCAAGTCGTCGGTCCAGCACGTCGAGCTCATCGACGACGTGATGTTCGACTTCCCGGACCTGGTCTTCGTCACCCGACACGGGTGCGAGCCGTGGGAGGAGTTCGCGGTCAAGCTGATGCTCAAGTGGCCCAACCTCTACTACTCGACGTCGGCGTTCGCGCCCAAGCACTACCCGACGGCGATCGTCGACTACGCGAACACCCGCGGAGCCGACAAGATCATCTACGCGGGCTACTTCCCGGCCGGGTTGACCCTGGACCGCATCTTCGGCGACATGCCGCACGTGCCGTTCAAGGACGAGGTATGGCCGAAGTTCCTGCACGAGAACGCCCGCAAGGTGTTGAAGCTGAAAGGTTGATCGGACATGCCGATCGGTATCGGAGCAGACCACGACGCACTCGCCGACGCGCTCGCGCGGTTCGCCGCGCGGGAGACACCGGTGGAGCGGACGCGCACCCGGTTCCCTCACCTCGCCCGGGGTGAGCGGCCGGACCACTGGGAACAACTGGTGGGCATGGGGATTCCGTCACTGCACATCGCCGAGGAGTACGACGGCGCCGGCGCGGGGCTGCTGGAACTGGCGGTGGCGCTGGAACAGTCGGGCCACGGACTGATCCCCGGCCCGCTACTCCCGACGGTGACGGCAAGCGCCGTGGTCGAGGCGCACGGCACCGACGCCGTGCGCAAGGCGCTGCTGCCGCGCTTCGCGGCGGGGGCGACCGGCGCGTGCGGTCTCGAACCCGGGACCGTCACGCTCGAGGGCGACGGCGACGAGGTCATCGCGACGGGCACAACCGTGCCGATCCTCGGCGGGATCGGCGCGGACATCCTGGTGCTCGCGGGACAGTGCGATGAGAAGCCGGTCTGGTTCGTCGTCCCGTCCGACGCGGACGGTGTCGGGCGGGTGGCCGAGGAAGGCGTCGACCTGACCCGTGACATCGGACGGATCCACCTGTCCGAGGTGCGGATTCCCGCCGACCACATCCTCGGCGCACTCCCGGAGGAGGTCGCGGCACTCACGGTCGTCCTCCAGTGCGCCGAAGCCGTCGGTATCGCCAGGTGGGCGCAGGAGACCAGCCTCGCCTACGCGAAGATCCGCGAGCAGTTCGGTCGGCCGATCGGGTCCTTCCAGGCGATCAAGCACAAGTGCGCGCAGCTGTTCATCCGGGTCGAGGTGATGACCAGCGCCGTGTGGGACGCCGCGACGGCCGCGACGGCCGCGACGGCCGCGACGGCCGCGGACGGCGGGGACCGGGAGCAGGCGGCGCTGGCCGCGGCTCGTGCCGCGACGGTGTGCCGCCGCGAGGCCGTCGACGTGGTCCTGGACTGCCTGACCCTGCTCGGCGGCATCGGCAACACGTGGGAGCACGACATCCACCTGTACTGGCGGCGGGCGGTCAGCCTGCTCGCGCTGGGCGGATCGCAGGACGAATGGACCAGGCGTGCGGGAGAATTGGCGCTGGCGACCGAGCGGCACGCGGCACCCGGAGTCGAGGACCGCCCCGAGTTCCGGGCACGGGTCGCCGCGACAATTGCCGAGGCCGGAGCACTCGACCCGGTGTCGGCCCGCGCGTTGCTGGCCGAACGTGGCCTCGTCTCTCCGCACTACCCCGAACCGTACGGACTGGGTGCGGATACCGCAGGGCAGCTCATCATCGCCGAGGAGTTCGACCGCGCGGAGATGGCGCAGCCGACGACCGTGATCGGGGAGTGGGCGCTGCCGTCGATCCTCCAGTACGGCACGGACGAGCAGACGGGGCGTCTCGTCGCACCCACTCTGCGCGGCGAGATCGTGTGGTGTCAGCTGTTCTCCGAGCCGGGCGCCGGCTCCGACCTCGCATCGCTGACGACGTCCGCCACCAAGGTGGACGGTGGCTGGCGCATCGACGGCAGCAAGGTGTGGAATTCCAAGGCACACGAGGCGCACTGGGGTATCTGCCTGGCGCGCACCGACCGGGACGCGCCCAAGCACCGCGGCATCAGCTTCTTCCTCGTCGACATGAGCGCCCGCGGAGTGGAGGTGCGGCCGTTGCGGGAGGCCAACGGCGACAGCATGTTCAACGAGGTGATCCTCGACGGCGTCTTCGTGCCCGACGCCGACCTGGTCGGGGCACCGGGGGAGGGGTGGAAGGTGGCCCGCACGACGCTCGCGAACGAGCGGGTCGCGATGGGCACCACGCCGGTGGCCGGCGGACACCGGTTCGACCCGATCGAGGTGGCCCGGGCGCTGGTTCCGCGGAGTCAGCGCGATGCGCTGCCGGCACTCGGCCGGATCACCTCCACCACCGGCGCGCTCGACGCGCTCGCGCACCGCAGTGTGCTCAAGCGTCTGTCCGGACTGAACCCCGGCGTCGAGGCGAGTGCCCTCAAGGCCGCATCGGCACGGCACATCACCGACGCGGCGGCGCAGGTGCTGGAGTGGTTCGGTCCGGAGGCCGCGGTGGGCAGCCTGGGCCCGGACGTGTCGGGCGGCGGTCGTGCGGCCAAGGCCTATCTGTCGACGCCGTCGCTGCTCATCGGCGGCGGCACCCTGGAGATCCAGCTCAACGTGATCTCGGAGCAGATCCTGGGGCTGCCCCGGGAGCCGCGATGAGCGCGCGACTCCTCGACGGTCACGTCGCGGTCGTCACCGGCGCAAGCGAGGGTCTCGGCCGCGCCGAGGCCCTCGCTCTCGCGGATGCCGGTGCGCGCCTGGTGATCAACGCGCGCAGCGAGCGCATCGACGACGTCGCCGACGAGATCCGACGCGCGGGCGGCGACGTCGTGACGGTTCTGGGTGATGTCGGTGACGAGTCGACGGCCGATCGACTCGTCACGCGTGCCGTCGAGGCGTTCGGTCGCCTCGACATTCTCGTGAACAACGCCGGCATCATTCGGGATCGCATGGTGTTCAACATGTCTGCCGAGGAATGGGACGACGTCCTGCGGGTCAATCTGCGCAGCACGTTCCTCACGACGCGCGCAGCCACCGACCACTGGCGGCGCCGGGCGAAGGAGACGGGGGAGCCGGTGTACGCGCGCATCGTCAACACGTCGTCCGAGGCGTACGCGTCCGGGCCGCCGGGAGCCGCCAACTATGCGGCGTCGAAGGCCGGGGTCGTGGCGCTGACGATGTCGACGGCGCGCGGGTGCGGCGCGTTCGGGGTGCGTGCCAACGCGATCTGCCCACGCGCGCGGACCGAGATGACGAGTGACGTGTTCGGTCCCGGTCCGGAGGCGGGGGAGGATCCGCTGTCCGCCGAGCACATCACCCCGCTGGTGGTCTATCTCGCGTCTCCGGCGGCCGATCCGATCACCGGCCGCGTCCTGGTGGCGTACGGCGATCGGATCGACGTCATGTCGGCGCCGACGGCCGAGGTGAGTCTTCGGTCGGCCTCGCGGTGGAGTCAGGACGAACTGCACGACGTGCTGGGCGGGCACCTCGCTCCGGTGCCGCCGGCAACGGACCAGGTGGTGGCGGGTTGACGACCGCTAGGCTGGACGCGTGACCGAATCCGCTGCCGTGCCGCTGAGTCCCGACGACATGACCGACACGCAGCGCGATCGTCGACGGCACCTGCTCGACACCGTCATCGAGATGCTCGCCGAGACGGGCCCGGACCGGATCCAGATGCGTGAGGTCTCCGAACGGTCGGGGGTCGCGCTCGGGACGCTCTACCGGTACTTCCCGGCCAAGCAACACTTGCTCGCTGCGGCGATGATCGCATGGAACGAGATTCTCGCTGGTCGCTTGGCCGAGGAGAAGGCCTCGGGGAGTCGTGCGCGGGGATCGGTTCTCGAGCGGGTCATCGACCTCTACACCAGGCAGATGAAGGCGTTCCAGCGCGGCCCCAACTTCGCTCGTCTCGAGGTGGAACTGCAGACCTCGGACGACCCCTACGTCCGCGACACCCTCGACGAGCGATCAGCGTTCAACCGGACGGCGCTGTTCGAGTTGATGGACGGTGTGCCGGCCGAACTGGCCCGCCTCGCGTCGCTGTCGATCGGCAGCACGATGCTCAACTCGCTGGTCCTGTGGACCACCGGAAGAATCGGGTTCCCGGAAGCGCTCCGCAACGTTCAGGACGTGTCGCGGCTGGTGCTCGGGGACTACGCGTAGCTGCGACGCTCGACAACCGAACGATCCACCCGATCTTCGAACGGCAGCCTCGCCGACCATCCTCGACGCTCCTCGACAGCACTGCCCCGAGAACGGGTGTTGACGGGACAGGGAAGCCTCTGTGCAAGGATCGTAGGCCAGATGGAGAAGCGGAAACGGAGCCGTCGCGGGACCGGGCAGCAGCTGCGCGGGGAGATCCTGGACGCTGTCGATCGGTTGTTGGAGCAGGCAGGCGGGTACGACGGCCTGACCATGCGACGGGTGGCCATGGAGGCGGGCGTCACGGCGGGCGCCATCTATCTCCACTTCGACGACAAGGCGAGTTTGTTCTGGGCGTCGTTGGCGCGGCACTTCGATGCACTGGCCGCGAGCATGCTGGACGCCGAGTCGGGAGTCGGAGCGGACGGTCGCGACCGGCTGGAGGCGTTGGCGCATGCCTACTGCCGGTTCGGCCTGGCGAACCGCGGCCCGTACCGGCTCATGTTCGAGATGCAGCAGCCCATTGCGGGCGCTCCCGGTCCGCACATCCACCCGGCGACGCGGGTTACCGACGTCCTCACTCGCGGTGTGGCCCAGTGCCGGGAGGAGGGGTATCCATTGCGGCTCCCGGTACTGCAGACCGCGCAGACTCTTTGGATGGCTCTGCACGGCATCGTCGCGGTGCAGCAGGTCCTCCCGTTCCGCCCGGTAGCCGACGAGGGTGAAGGCGGAGCTGCGGCGGGCGCAGCGCCCGCACCCGAGCAGTTCGTCGACTACATCCTCCAGCTGGCCGACGGTGTCCTGGTAGGCCTGGTCGGCACCGCGCGAGGAGACGGTCCGACACAAATCGCCGACACCGAAGTGGAGCGCGAGCTGCGTGCCGCGCTCGGGGCACGATCCCAGGCTCCAGTAGCGGATTGAGCTGGAGCACTGGGACGTTCAAGACCGCACGCGCACCGCGCTACGAGACGCATGGCGTGATGTGAGCGTTGCCGCCGCCGGTCAGGACGCGCCGCCGGCGAACAAGGCGGCGATGGCATCGGCCAGGTCCGGGGAAGGCGAGCCCATCGCCGTCATCCCCGCGTCGATCCGGATGGCTTGCCCGCGGATGGCCTGGGAGCTGTCGGTGGCGAGGAACAGTGCAAGGTTGGCCACGTCCTCGGGCTCGGTGAGCCGGTCCGTGGTCTGGTGGCGCACGACCGCATCGCGCAGTGCGCCAGGGAATTGCGGTGCTGCGCCCTTGGAGAGAACCAGCGAGGGAAAGATCGCGTTGGCGTTGATGCCTTGGCGGCCGTGGGTGGTGGCGATGAATCGGGTCAGCGAGGTGACGGCTGCCTTGATCGACCCGTAGGCGACGCGGTTGATATCACCGGTCTCACCCTGCATGGACGACGTGATCACGATATTGCCCCCGCCTCGCGCTACGAGGTGCGGGATGGCGTGCCGGGTGCCGTAGACCACGCCCATCAGGTTGACGTGGAAGGCCAGTTCCCATGCGGAGTCGGGCGTGCTGACGACGTCATGGTCGTCGGCCGCCGCCGCTCCGGCGTTGAGATGTACCACGTCGAGACCTCCGAACGCGTCGACGGTGGCCTGGATGCTGGCGCGGGTCTGCTCTTCGTCGGCGACGTCGACAGTGAGGGAGATGGCTTCGGCGCCGTCGGCGCGGAGCCGTGCGGCGACCTTTTCGGCGGCCTGGGTGTCTATGTCTGCCACGGCAACCGCGGCGCCCTCGCGGGCGAAGAGCTCTGCGGTCGCTTCACCGATGCCGCTTCCTGCGCCGGTGATGTAGGCGGTCTTCCCGTCGAGTCGCGCAGTCATCTGTTGCCTCGCCTTCGTATGTCGTTGCGGTAGCTTGCATCTAAAGCTAAACATTGTTCAGTTAGTGAGTGCAAGGGGTCGACCGGACCCTGTCCCGACCGTCGTGCTGACGGGGCGGCCCGCAGGCTGATACGAATCAAGGCGTCAATAGTCCACTGCTGCAGCTAGTTCCAGCGCGGTGGGGCGGTGCGGTCGGCGACGATGTGTCGAACGAGTGGAGATACGGATGATCGAGTTCAAGAGAGTGGTGAATCGGAGTGAACCGCACTACGCCTGGCGCGCCGACCGATGCTGCGCGTTGCCTGTGCACCGTCGGATGGATGAACGGCACCGTCGGTCACTGGTCGCCGTGGCCACTGCCTACCAGGCGCGCACCGGTCGGCTCGGTGACGTCGCGAATCCGGAAGACAGTATCAGTCTTGACGATGGAGACTTGGTGTGGCGCAAAGGTAGCCAGTGCCTGATCTTCACTGTCGTGGAAGTGACTGCTGGTGACTTCGTCCGTGCCGTCCGGCTGACGTCGGGCGAGTGGACGACAGTCGCCGATTGGCCGGTCACTCCGACGGATCCTGTCGGCACCGCACGCACAATCTGGCAGTTGATCCTGCTGGTCCAGGCCGAGATCGAGGATTCGGGCATGTTCTAGGTGATTCGGCGAAGTTCCAAAGCGGCTGTCCTCGCGGGCGCGATTTGGAATCCCGGCCCGGTCGTCGGCGAGCGAGTCGGCAGCCGACGTCACCTGCGGGAATCCCGTCGACGGTATCGGGCGCGGGCGATGAGTAGAATCATGTTCCATTCGTATCTACACAGAGTGCCCGGATCGACTGCCAAATGGTATTGCTTTGGGTCTGCAACGAGTGCATGGTCGGTGGAACGTGATTTCACTACGTCGAATCGGGAGTGTCGATCGTGAGGAGAGAACGGCCGTACGTCCGCGTACGCGAACGCCGACGGAGCCGACGTGATCATCCCGGCGGGTTACTTCCCGGTGGAGCGGACCCGCACCCGGTTCGAGGCTCTCGGTTGTCAGAGTCCCAGGGGGATAGCGGCACCCGAGATCGGGGTGGAGTCGTCCGAGAGGAGGAACGCGATCACCTTCGCGATGTCGGCCGGATCGACCCAGTTCGCCCGGTCGGAGTTCGGCATCGCGGCGCGGTTCGCGGGCGTGTCGATCACCCCCGGCAGCAGGGCGTTCGATCGGATGTGGTCCTTCTTGTACTCGACGGCGATCGACTCGGCGAGAGCGAGCACCGCGGCCTTGGACGTGCTGTACGCGGTGCCGCCCGGGAACGGCTTCAGGGCCGCGCCGGACGACATCGACACCACCGAGCCGCCGCCGTTGGCGATCAAATGCGGCAGTGACTCACGCAGGACCGCGTACGTGGTGCGGACGTTGAGATCCAACTGGCGGTCGATCGCCTCGGCGTCGGCCTCGTGGGTGCGAGGTCCCGACTCGAAGCCCCCGACGAGATTGACCAGTGCCGTCAGGGGCGAGTCCGGATCCGCCGCGGCGACCGCGACAGCCTCGGCCAGTTCCACCGGAACTGCCACGTTGCACCGGACCAGGGCGAGTCGATCGTGCTGGTCGAGCCGCGCTGCCTCGGACGGCTCGATGAATGGCACGACGACCCGCCAGCCGAGGGACAGTAGGTGGTTGGTGACGTGGACGCCGAGGGCGCCCGTGCCGCCGGTGACCAATGCAGTTCCCGTCATCGGAATCTCCTTCGCTGGTTCGGCTCAGCGGTCGTAGGACGTAGGCGGGACCGCTGAACAGGAGGTCGAGGAACTCGTCCACTGCGGACGACGCGAACTCTGGTCATGATCGCAGCAGAACGCGTGCGCTGCAAGCAGCCATACCGCTCTGCTCGGGCGAGGACACGTCGCGTCCGGTCGGGTTGTCCCGCGCGGGAACGGACGTCCTGCGGGCACGATTGTGCGCGCGGGATGCGGCTCTGCGCGCGGGACGAACGCGACCTACTCGCAGGCGATTCCGTCGTTGTCCCGATCGAGGTGCTGCGCGTACCCAGGCTGTCCTCGGTAGATCGGAGTGACACCCGCCTGACGCGCCTCGGTGCAGTTCTTGTAGTAGGCCTGCGGGCGCGGCGCGGGAGCCTGAGGTGCGGGAGCGGGCTGGGGAGTACCCCGAGGCGCGGGAGCCGGAGCAGGTGCGGGTGCGGGCGCCGGCGCGGGCCTGGGCGCGGGTGCTGCTGGAACTGGTACGGGAACAGGCGGAAGGATCGTTCCGATTGCGTCGGCCGAACCGGTGGGAACGAGATTCGCGATCTCGACGGGCAGGTAATCGCGGAGCGTTGCAGCCCGCATCGGCGTTCCCGGTGCCGGCGGAAGCAGCGGCTGAACCGCATCGGCGACGAACTGGGGGATCGCGTTGGCAACTTCCGGCGGCAGGAAATCGTGGACGGTCGACGCCTGCGCCGCGGCGGGAACCGCGGTGACGAGCGCTGCACATCCGATGACACCGATGACGAAACTGCGGGCCTTCATGACACCTCTCTCGATGGATGACAACGTCCGGATGGACGAGGTTCCGCCGATTCTGACAGCCTCGATATGGAGGAAAACCACCTGGTCGGTGTTTTTCGATTCGACCTCGGAATGGTCTTGTGGTGCTGTATAAGCTCCCTGGCGAGCAGTGACTGTGCGCGCGGTGCCGACGAGCCCTACTGGTCGTCGAGGTCGTCGAACAGTGACGGCTGGATCGGTTCCTCGATGGGGAGAGAGTGTTCGGGCTGGTTGTCCGACAAAACGTCTCGATCGGATTCGAGCTTTTCGGAGGCCTTCTCCGCAGGCGTCTCCGGCGCGTCACCGATGGTGGCGGGCGTGGCGGTCGGGAAGTGCAACTTGCCGCCGAAGTGGGTGGCGAACTCCTCGTCCACCCCGCTGAGGAAGTCCCCCAGGTGTTCGACCATGTCGACGAGGTGCTGGGGCACGAACGGGTCGGCGAGCATGTCGATCATGACCCGTAGACGATCCTCGTACAGCGCGAAGCGCAGGTACGGCCAGCGCCGGTTGAGGTCGGAGATCAACTCGGATGCGCGAGTGCGACCACTGATGTCGCGCACCAGCGGCGCCCACAGTTGCACCTCGGGGGTGCTCTCGTTCGCGATCACGAGCGCCAGAGCGGAACCGAACCGCAGGACGATGTCGCCGTCGGAGTCCCGTTCCGGGACCTGGCCGGACATGTCGGCCAGGGTCGAGGCGATCACCTCGCGCAGGTGCTCGGTGTCGCGCGGCCTGATCGCCACGTGCCGGTCGAGTGCGACCGGTCGGGGCGCGACGCCCCCGGGCTGGGTGGGGTCGGGTGCGCCGTCGGCGCCGAGGTGGTGGAGGGCGAGGAAGCTGGGGTGCGGGACGTCCCACGTGTCCCGGAATACCGACACGGTCATCGCCGCGAGCAGGTCGGCCCACCGCGCGGCCTTCTCGACGACCAAGGTGGGCTCGTCGTCTTCGCCGAACTCGGCGAACAGACTGGGTTCGGCGGCGGCTGGTGGGGGTGTCCAGCCATGCGCCAGCAGCCGCGTGCGGTCCGCGTCGGACAGTCGTCGACGTGGGGGCAAGTGCAGGGCGGCGGGGATCTCGCAGCGGACGACGGGGCCGTCAGGCCCGGCGACCAGTTGGCACTGGACGAACGGCACGCGGCCGTCCGCCTCGTCGGTTTCGCACGTGGTCTCGATTACCAGCTGGTCGTCGACGACGATCGCTGCGATCCGGTCGGCGAGGTGCGCCCGATAGGAGCCCCAGGCGTCTTCGATCGCTCCGTCGAAGTCGCCACTGGCGGACCTGCTCGAGAACTCGGACACAGTAGATACGGTATCGCGCCGGTGGGGAGGCGCTGGAAGAGGCGGTCCGATCAGGCACTGACGGTCTGGACCGACAGCTGGTTCAGTCCCTCAGCCGTTCCGGAGCACCCCTTCGTCGGATACGGGACGAAGATCGAGCCGGTGTCGTTGGGCGGGTAGACGCGCAGGCCGGCGACATCGGTCGGGGCACAGGTGTCGGCCGGGTAGTTCTCGACGTTGACGGCGCGCACCATCGCTGTCGCGGTGCCGTTCGGTGCGAGGGACACCGCGCCGTCCGACTCCCCGGACCGCGTGGCGGCGGCACCAACCTGGGCGCCGTCGGGGCCGCCCTGGACGTAGGAGACGCCGGGGAAGCCGTCGAGCACGCACGTCCGTCCACCGACGTTCGTGAACACCAGCGGAAGTTCCGTCGAGCCTGCCGCTCCCTGCGTCTGGCCGAGGGTGAGCCGAAGTTCGCTCACCGCGCAGCCGTCGGGGTGGGCGGCGGCGTTGACCGTCGAATCGGGCGAGGTCGCGTTGATCGAGGTTGCGGCCGCCGGCGCCGCCGTCGTGGCCGGCGGGGCCGAGCCGGCGGCCGGAGACGGCTCCGGGGTTCCGTTCTTGTCCGTGCTGCAGCCGGCCGCAGTCAGGGCGGCGGCCGCTGCAAGTATCCCCAGACCGCGGAATGCGAATGACTGTCGATTCATGCTGGTGCTCCCCGGGATCGGCGGCAGGTCTCCTCGTGAATATCGCACGCTTTCCGTGACTCCGCTGATCAGTTCGTCGCGCAAAGTCTCTTTCGTCCGGGTCGATCGACACGAGATCGTCACGCCGCGTAGCCCGCACGTAACACCGGCCGACCTAGCGTAAACGGCGACGTATACACACGGTTGGACCGTTGTCTTCGGTCCATGTGAGAAGGCGGTCGACGATGACGACGACACTCGAGACCCCCAACCCGACCGACAGCGTGCGCGCGGCCTACGCGCGGATCGCGGCGTGCGGTCGACCGGAGGTCTGGATCCGGTTGCGCGCAGAGGTCGACGCCCTCGCCGACGCGGCCCGGGTCGAGGCGCGGATCGCCGCGGGCGAGGTGCTGCCCCTCGCCGGAACGGTGTTCGCGGTCAAGGACAACATCGATGTCGCCGGGCTGCCGACCACGGCGGCCTGCCCGGAATTCGCCTACATACCGGAGGTCTCGTCGCCGGCGGTGACGCGCCTGTCGGCCGCCGGTGCGGTGGTGCTCGGCAAGACCAACCTCGATCAGTTCGCCACGGGGCTGGTCGGTACTCGCAGTCCGTACGGAATCGTCCGTGCCGCACAGTATCCCGAGCGTGTGGCGGGCGGGTCCAGCTCGGGGTCCGGTGCGGCGGTCGGACTCGGGCTCGTGGATTTCGCGCTCGGCACCGACACCGCGGGGTCGGGCCGGGTGCCGGCGGCGTTCAACGGCGTCGTCGGGATCAAGCCGACGATCGGGTTGGTGCCCACGCTCGGGGTCGTGCCGGCGTGTGCCGACTTCGACTGCGTCACGGTGCTGGCGCCGACCGTCGCCCTCGCCGGGCGGGTGATGTCGATCATGATCGGACCCGACGCGGCGGACCCGCGCAGTCGGACGTGGCCGGCCGACGTGGTGCTGTCCGCGCCGGCGCGTCCCCGGGTCGGTGTGCCGATCGACGCGCAGTTGGAGGTGCTCTCGGACAGCTACCGGCGCAGCTTCGCCGCGACCGTGGACCTCGCGACCGAATCCGGGATGGAGCTGGTGCGTGTCGACGTCGCACCCCTGCTCGAGGCGGCGCGACTGCTCTACGACGGCGCGTTGGTCGCCGAGCGGTTCGACGCTGTCGGGGACTTCGTCGTCGCGCACCCGGACGCCACCCTGGACCCCACCGTCGAAGCCATCGTCCGCGCTGCCGCGCACAAGCCGGCGCACGAATTCGTCCACGACACAGGCATCCTGGTGACCGCCAAGCACCACGCCGCCGCGCTGTTCGCCGACGTCGACGCGCTGTTGCTGCCCACCACGACCGAGCATCCACTCGTCGAGGACGTGCTTGCCGACACGGTCGAGACCAATCGGCGGCTCGGCACGTTCACCAACTTCTGCAACCTGCTCGACATGGCGTCCGTCGCGGTGCCCGCAGTCGGCGGGCCCGGGGAATCGTTCGGTGTCATGACCGTGACGGCGGCGTTCGGTGATCAGGTTGCGCTCGACATCGCCGCCCGCCTCGCCGGCAGCGACACCGCCGTTCTGGCTCCGGAGGTGGGTGTGCGGCTCGCGGTGTTCGGGGCCCATCTGCGTGGTCAGCCGCTGCATCACCAGTTGCAGGCTCTGGGGGCCCGGTTCGAGCGACCGGTGTCGACCACGGACGACTACCTGATGGTGCGCTTGGATTCGAAGCCGCCCAAGCCGGGGTTGGTACACGTGCCGGGCGGCGCGGGACGCTCGCTGCCGGGGGAGTTGTACCGCATCTCTCCGGCCGGGCTCGGCGCGTTCCTGGCCGCGCTGCCGGCGCCGATGGCGCTGACCGCCATGACCCTCGCGGACGGGACCACCGCCGTCGGCTTCACCTGCACTCCGGCCGCGGCTGCGACGGGCGTCGACATCACCGACTTCGGCGGGTGGCGTTCGTTCCTCTCCGGGGCTCTGGCGTGACGGTTGCCGACCGGTCGAAGCCTCGAAATGGGCCGAGCCGCCTGCGTTCACGTGACGGATGTCACGGAACGCAGGCGGCTCGTTTCGTCGGGGTGTGCGTCGCTACCGCTCGTCGGCGGCACTCAGCCGGTCGAGCATTCGGTCGAAGGCGGGACCGTCCGGGCCGAGGTCGTCGAAGCGCGACTGCGCCGCGTCACGGTGGGTCGACGCGAGGCCGCGGGCGATGTCGCTGCGTCGGCGCACGGCAGCCAGGATCAGTGCGTCCAGGTCGACGATCTCCTGCTCGAGGCGGTTGAGCATGGCTGCGTCGGCACTCCGGGACGATCCGGCGGTGTGGACGGCGAACGATTCGGTCCGAACGGTCACATCGTCTCCTCGAGTCTCGGTGGCAACGGCGCAATTGCGACGCTGTCTCTTAGTTAGTCGCAGCAGCGGACTACACGTTACGTCCGGTACGTGATCGCCGCCGATTTCGATCGGAGGCGTATAGTTGCACTGTGCAACACGAACTGGCGGTCGATGACGTGGCCGCGGTGCATGCCGAGCTGGTCCAGCTGGCACGCGAGTTGGTCACCGGGGGACGCGACATCGAAGGCGGGCCGTCGTTCGCCCAGCACTCGGTGCTCTCGTTCGTCGCCCGCCACCCGGGGTGCCGGGCGACCGACATCTCCGACGCCTTCGGAGTCAACCGGTCGACCGTCTCCCGTCAGTTGCGCGGATGCCTCGAGGCCGGATGGGTGCGAACCGAGCCCGGCACGGTGCGGAACGGGTACCCGTTGCGGTTGACCGCGGAGGGTGTGGCCGTGCTCGCCGATGCGGATCGGAGACGGTTCGACGAGGTCCGTACCCGGGTGCGCGGATGGACACCTGACGAGATCGCTCAGTTCGCTCGCACCCTGCGTCGGTTCCGTGACGCACCGGTCCCGACGGACGCCCACGACGCCACCGCTCGAGTTGGAGATGACGCACATGCGTGAGTACGGCACCCCCGCCCGTTTCACCGTCGCCGAAGACGAGTCGATCGTCCACACCGTGTTCGAACACGCGCGCCGCACTCCGAACCTGGTGCTGTTCTCCCGGCCGCGCGGCGGTGCGTGGGTGGACGTGGACGCCACGGAGTTCGCCGACCTGGTCACGGGTGTCGCGAAGGGTCTCGTCGCGGCCGGGGTGCAGCCGGGGGGTCGGGTGGCACTGCTCTCGCCCACGCGGTTCGAGTGGACGCTGTTCGACTTCGCGATCTGGGCTGCCGGTGCGGTGTCGGTGCCGATCTACGATTCCTCGTCGCCCGAGCAGATCCGGTGGATCATGGAGGACTCAGGGGCGGTGCTCGCGATCGTCGAAAACGCCACGCACGCAGCGGGGTTCGACGGTGTTCAGGGTCGCCTCTCGCGATTGCTGCAGATCGAGGACCGAGCCGTCGAGAAGTTGATCGCCGAGGGCGCCGGGCTCGACGACGACGTGATCCGCGAACGCGTGTCCGGCATCCGCACCGACGATCTCGCGTCGCTGGTCTACACGTCGGGCACGACCGGACGCCCGAAGGGCTGCATCCTTACCCACCGGAACTTCCTGTCCGAGGTCCGCGGAATCCTCTCGGCGTCGATCGGCGAGGTGGCCCGTCCGGGGAATCGGATGCTGACCTTCCTGCCGCTGGCGCACGTGCTGGCGCGCGCGGTCTCGCTCGCGATGTTCGTGGCCGGCGGGACGCAGGCGCACTGGTCCAACTTCGGCACCGTCGCCGGGCAGTTCCAGCGGTTCCGCCCCCACGTGATCCTCGGGGTGCCGCGCGTGTTCGAGAAGGTCCGCGACAGCGCGGCGCACGCCGCGGAGAAGGGCGGCCGAATCCCGCAGGCCGTCTTCGTGTTCGCCGAAACCACCGCGGTCGCCTACAGCGAGGCGCTCGACGCCGGCGGCCCGTCGCTGCGACTGAAGCTCTACCACGCCGTCGCGGACCGCCTCGTCTACAAGAAGTTGCGTGCCGCGATCGGCGACGAGTGCTGGTGGGCGATCTCCGGCGGTGGCGCCCTAATGCCGCGGCTGGGGCATTTCTTCCGCGGCGCCGGTATCCCCATCTACGAGGGCTACGGACTGACGGAATCGACTGCGGCCCATTGTGTCAACATTCCCGGGCAGCAGAAGATCGGGTCGGTCGGAAGGCCGATGGGGGGCAACACCGTCAGGATCGCCGACGACGGTGAGATCGAGCTGCACGGCGGCGTCGTGTTCGATGGCTACTGGGGAAACGAGACCGCGACTGCCGCAACACTTCGCGATGGTTGGCTCCGCACCGGCGATCTCGGTGAGCTCGACGACGACGGCTATCTGACGCTGACGGGCCGGAAGAAGGACCTACTCGTGACCGCCGGCGGCAAGAACGTCTCGCCGGGGCCGCTCGAGGACCGACTGCGATCGCACGTCCTGATCTCGCAGGCCGTGGTGGTGGGCGACGGCCGACCGTTCATCGGGGCGCTGCTGACCCTCGATCCCGAACCGTTCGAGAACTGGAAGGCCGCCAACGGCAAGCCCGCGTCGGCCACCGTCGCCGACCTCGCGACCGACCCCGATCTCCGCGCGGCCCTGCAGTCCGTGATCGACGACGCGAACTCGACGGTGTCCCACGCGGAGGCGATCAAACGCTTCGAGATCCTGCCGACTGACCTCACCGAGGAAGCCGGCGAGCTCACCGCGACGTTGAAGATCAAGCGGAACGTCGTGGCCGAGCGCTACGCAGCCCAGATCGAGTCGATCTACCGGGGGCGCTGAACCGCCGTCCGACCTGGCCCGATCCGCCCCACGCCGGTGGGCCGGCGGAGGTGATCGGGCCCGGCGCCGATTCCTGCCCCGATCGGCGCATTGCTGGCATTTCGCCCAGTACGTCCAATCGCGCTGATTGGGTGGTCTCGACGCGCTACTCTCACGTCCGGCATTGGAGAATATCCGCTCTTCGGTCGCCTGTTTGTTCAGTCTGAGGTTGGACGTGAAGGGTCGTTTGCGTGGGGTCGGAAGGGTCTTCTGCGAAGTCGGTTTTCGCAGAACTTGATGTAGCGAGTATCGGGTCGGTTTCCGGAACCGGAGCCTCGGTCGCCAGTGCCACCGAAGGCGAAGTGCTACCACTGTCCGCGGCGCAACGAGGGATCTGGTTCGCCCAGCACCTGATCGAAGACGTCCCGATCGCGATCGCTCAGTACGTCGAGATCCTCGGCGATCTCGACGTCCACGCACTGTCGGAGGCGTGCGCGGCGGCAGCCCGCGAGCTGGGCACCGGACTGCTGCGGATCGTGGAGATCGACGGTGAGCCGTATCAAACGATCGACCACTCGCTGAACGACAGGACGACGCATCTGGATTTCCGCGGCGAGTCCGATCCCGTCGCGGCCGCCCAGGCCTGGATGCGGCGCGAGTACAGCACCCCGACGAACCTGCTGACGGGGAAGTTGGTGGAGTCGGCGACCCTGCGGATCGGTGACTCGCACTACTACTGGTACGCCCGGATCCACCACATCGCCCTCGACGGGTTCGGGGCCATGACCTTCGTGAACCGGACTGCCGAGCGGTACACCTGCGCCGTGACCGGTGTGGACCTCCCGGACTGGAAGGCTTACGGGCTCCGTGAGGTCAGCGAGGACGAGGCGCGGTACCGCACGTCCCCGCGGTTCGAGACGGACCGCCGGTACTGGGCCGAGCGGACCCGGGACCTGCCGCACCCGATCAGCCTCGCCGGCCGGTCCGCGGAGGTCGGACCCCACTCCCAGCGGGTCACCGGCCCGCTGCCGGCCGCCGTGGAGTCCGCGATGCGCCGGATGGTGGCCGACGTCGACGGCACGAGTTTCGCCGCGATCGTGGTCGCCGCGGTCGGGGCGTTCCTGTCCCGGTTGACGGGTGAGGACGACGTGGTGCTCAGCCTGCCGGTGTCGGCCCGCACCACCGCCAAGCTGCGCCGGTCGGGCGGCATGGTCTCGAACGTCGTGCCGATCCGGCTCGACACCGGCGGCGGTGTCACCTGCGCGGAGTTGGCGCGACGGGCCCAGGTGGAGCTGACGGGCGTCCTGCGTCACCAGCGTTACCGGCACGAGGACATCCGGCGGGACGCGGGCGTGAGCGGCGGTCGCCGAGGGTTCTTCGGTCCCGCGGTCAACATCATGATGTTCCACGGCGAGATCCGTCTGGGGCACCAGGTCGGGACGCTGCACGTCCTCACCACCGGTCCGGTCGAGGACCTCGCGGTGAACATCTATCCGGCGGTCGAGGGCGAGGGCGCCCACGTCGACTTCGAGGCGAATCCCAACCTCTACACACCCGAGGCGCTGGACGCGCATCATGCCCGATTCCTCGAGTTCCTCGCGGCCTTCGCCGAATCGGCCGACGCTGTGGTGGCCGGCCTGGACGTGATGCGTGCCGACGAGCGCGCCGCGCTGGTGCCGCTGCACGGTGCGCCCGCCTGCCCGCCGCGGTTGCTGCCCGACCTCCTGCGTCGAGGAGCCGAGATCGGCCCCGACAACGTCGCCATCGTCTCGACCACCGGTGAGACCTCCTATCGGGACCTCGACGCGATGTCGAATCGATTGGCGCGGTTGCTCATCGGCCGCGGCGCCGGACCGGAGACATTCGTCGCGATCAGCATGCCGCGCTCGGCGGACGCGCTGGTCGCGGTGTGGGCGGTGGCCAAGACCGGTGCGGCGTTCGTGCCGATCGACCCGTCGCTGCCCACCGATCGCATCGTCCACATGCTCACCGATTCGCGGGCCGCTATCGGGCTCACGTGTGCCTCCGCGTGCCCGGGGCTGCCCGACGGTGCCGACTGGCTCGTCGTCGACGACGAATCGGCCCGCGTTGCCGTGGAACACTTCTCGTCGGACGCGATCGCGGACGCTGATCGGCTCGCGCCGGTCGGGATCGCGAACACCGCCTACATGATCTACACGTCGGGATCGACGGGACTCCCGAAGGGTGTCCTCGTGACCCACGCGGGGCTGTCCGCGTTCGCCTCCGGTGCACGCCCCGAACTGAACATCGGCCCGCAGTCCCGTGTGCTGCGCTTCTCGTCGGCGAGTTTCGACGCGTCGGTGTTCGAGATGCTCCAGGCGTTCAGCTCCGGCGCGACGATGGTAGTGGCGCCGCCCGACGTCTACGGCGGCCTCGAACTTGTGGATCTACTTCGCCGGGAACGTGTTTCGCACATCATCTCTGCGCCCACACTCATGAACACGGTCGATCCGCGGGGGCTGAAGGAGCTCGAGGCCGTCGTCGTCGGTGGCGACGTGTGCACGCCGGACCTCGTCGAGCGGTTCGGTGACGTCTGCCGGTTCACCAACACCTACGGACCCACCGAGACGACCATCGTCATCACCGCCGGGGACCCGCTGGTGCCCGGTGGCCCGATCACGATCGGCCGTCCGGTCCAGGGCGCGGGCGCCGTTGTCCTGGACCGCAAGCTGCGCCCGGTCCCCGCCGGCGTCGTCGGCGAGCTGTACCTCACCGGCCCCGGCCTGGCCCGCGGCTACCACCGTCGCGCCGGACTCACGGCCGACCGATTCGTCGCGGATCCGTTCGGGGAACCCGGCACCCGCATGTACCGCACCGGCGACGAGGTGCGGTGGACGGCCGGGCACGAACTCGAGTACGTGGGCCGGTCCGACTTCCAGGTCAAGATTCGGGGCTTCCGCATCGAGCTCGGGGAGATCGACGCGGCGCTGCTCGAACAGGACGGGGTGAACTTCGCGGCCACGGTCGCGCACGAGCGGGCCACCGGTCCGGTGCTCGTCTCGTACGTCCGGATGGATCCGGGTGCGGAGTTCGACGCCGCGGCCGTGGTGGCGGGCGTCGCGCGAATCGTGCCGTCGCACATGGTGCCCGCGGCCGTGGTGCAACTCGACCACGTCCCGGTCACGTCCGCCGGCAAGCTCGATCGCCGGGCGCTCCCGGTGCCGGAGTTCGGCAGCGACGCCGAGGAGTACTGCGCCCCGTCGACGCCGGCCGAACGGGTGATTGCCGACATCGTCGCCGAAGTCCTCGGTCTCGACCGCGTCGGCGTGCGCGACTCGCTGTTCGCGCTCGGCGGCGACAGCATCGTGGCGATGCAGGTGGTCTCGCGGGCGCGTGCCGCCGGGCTCGGGTTCACGGCCCGGGAGGTGTTCGAGCACAAGACCGTGGCCGAGATCGCGCGGGTGGCCGTGCCGATCGACGGCGAGCCGCAGGACACGCTCGCGGAACTTCCCGGCGGGGGACTCGGGGTGATCCCGTTCACGCCGGTGATGTACGAGATGGCGGCGCGCGGACCGTTCGACGACTTCCACCAGTCGGTCCTCCTCACGGCGCCCGGTGATCTCGACGAGCGGCGTCTCGTGGAGACCGTCGGTGTCGTGGTGGACCACCACGACATGCTCCGAAGCCGTCTGGACGCGGACCCGTCCGGGGTGCCGACGCTCACCGTCGGCGCACAAGGGACGGTCGACCCGACGGATCTGGTCGCTCGGGTGTCGGTGACGAGCGGCCCCGGCACACGCGCCTTCGAGTCTGCGGTCCTCGACGAATGTGACCGTGCCGCAGGTCGTCTCGATCCGCGGTCCGGGATCATGCTCCAGGTGGTCTGGCTCGACGCCGGCGACCTCGGCGGCCGGGTACTCGTTGTCGCGCACCACCTCGTGGTCGACGGCGTCTCGTGGCGGATCCTCGTGCCGGACTTCGTGATCGCGTGGGTGCAGGTCTGCGCCGGCGGGGTCGTCGAGCTCGCCGCCACGGGCACGTCGTTCCGGCGCTGGACCCACGGACTGCGGGACGCGGGTGCCGCGGGCACGTACGGTGAAGAACTCGGCCGGTGGCGCGAGATCCTCGCCGGGCCCGACCCCCTGGTCGGTACGCGTCCGCTCGATCCGCGCATCGACACCGTCGCGACCACCGAACGTGTTCACGTGGAACTCGGTGCAGCGGTGACGGACACCGTCCTCGGTCGGCTTCCCGACGCCTTCGGGTGCGGTGCCGCCGACGGGCTGCTCGCGGCGTTGACGATGGCGGTCGTGCACTGGCGGCACGAACACGGATCGCCCGCACGGTCGCTCCTTCTCACGCTCGAGGGTCACGGTCGTGAGGAGGAGGCGCTTCCCGGCGCCGACCTCGCGCGCACGGTGGGTTGGTTCACCAGCACGTTCCCGGTGCGCCTGGCACTTCCCGACATCGACCTCGGTGACGCGTTCGCGGGCGGTCCGGACGCCGGTGCGGTGATCAAGGCGATCAAGGAACAGACACTCGCCGTGCCCAGCCGCGGAGTGGGTTTCGGTGTGCTGCGGCACCTCGATCCCCGCACCCGGGACGAACTCGCGGGCCTGCCGCACCCGCAGATCGGCTTCAACTACCTGGGCCGGTTGGGCGTGGGGCAGGCGGCTCAAATGTCGACCGGATGGTTGCCGGACCCGGCGGCCCCGGACCTGGTTGCGAACAGCGGTTCGGCGATGGCGGTCGCCGCCGCCGTCGACATCAACGCCATGGTTACCGACGGTCCCGACGGGCCGCGCCTGACCGCGACCTTCGCCTATCCGACCGGGGTACTCGGTGACGCCGAGGTGGCCGAGCTGGCCGACCTGTGGCGCCGGGCCCTCGAGGGCCTCGCCGCCCACGCCGAACTGCCGGGTGCCGGTGGGCTCACCCCGTCGGACGTTCCGCTGGTCGCGGTGTCCCAGGGCGAGCTCGACCGGTGGGAGCACCGCTACCCGGCGGTGCGCGACGTGTGGTCGCTCTCGCCGCTGCAGGCCGGCCTGCTGTTCCACGCACGCCTCGTCGCGGACGGCGTGGACGTGTACACCGCGCAGCTGCGGATGGACCTGACCGGCCGGGTGGACGCGGCCCGCCTGCGGTCGGCGCTCGACGCGGTCGTCGCACGCCACGCGAACCTGCGCACCGCGTTCGTCTACGACGACTCCGGGACGCCCGCCCAGCTGGTCCTCGACCACGGCGCAGTTCCCTGGACCGAGGTAGATCTGCGGGGGCTGTCGGCCACCGATCGCGACCGTGAGCTGAACCGGATCCTCGACGCGGATCGCACGACCCGATTCGAACTCGACCGCCCGCCCCTGCTGCGGGCCACGCTCGTCCGGCTCGCAGCCGACGAGTATGCCTTCGCGGTGACCAACCACCACATCGTGCTCGACGGGTGGTCGATGCCGCTGCTGGTGCGCGAACTCCTGGTCCGCTACGCCGCCGGCGATACCACCGCGGTGCCCGAACCGCGCCCCTACCGCGACTTCCTCCACTGGCTCGCCGCGCGCGACGACGACCAGTCGCGGCAGGCGTGGCGCACCGCCCTCGACGGGTTCGCCGAGCCCACGCTGCTCGCGGGCACGGACACCGACACCGGCACGTCCGACGTGCCGATCGAGATCGACGTCCCGGCGTCTCCGGCGCTGTACGACGGCATCACCGATCTTGCTCACGCTCTCGGGGTTACCGTCAACACGGTCATCCAGGCGGCCTGGGGAATTCTGTTGTCCCGCAACACCACACGATCCGACATCGTGTTCGGTGCGACCGTGTCGGGGCGGCCGCCGCAACTGGCGGGCGTCGAGGAGACGCTCGGGTTGTTCATCAACACCATCCCGGTGCGCCTGCGGACCGATCCGGCCGAGTCGATTGCCGCGATGCTGTCCCGGCTGCAGGGCGAGCAGGCCGAGATGCTCGACCACCACCACGTCGGTCTCGCCGAGATCCAGGCGATGGCGGGGATCGGTAACCTCTTCGACACTCTGACCGTGTTCGAGTCGTATCCGATCGAGCGGGCCGGGTTTGACGAGAACACCGACATCGCCGGAATGCGGGTGCGCGGCCTGCAGGGACTCGACGCCACGCACTACCCGATCACGCTGATGACCCTGCCGGACATGCGCATGACGTTGCGGTACCGGGCGTCGTCGTTCACGGCCGACGAGGCCGCGACCCTGGCCTCACGTCTGGTGCAGATCCTCGCCCGATTCGTCGCCGACCCGGCACTGCCCGTCGGCGACGTCGACATCCTGACCACAGGTGAACGTGTCACCGTCGTCGAGGCCTGGAATGCGACAACGCACGCGGTCCCGGCAACGACCCTCGTCGGATTGTTCTGCGAGCAGGTCGCGCGCACCCCCGACGCGCCGGCCGTCTCCTTCGGAGACGTCACGCTGTCGTACGGGGATTTCGACGCCCGCGTCAACCGTCTCGCCCGGCACCTTCTCGCGGCCGGGGTCAGCCCGGAGACGTCGGTGGGCATCGCGCTGCCGCGGTCGATCGACATGCTCGTCGCGATCTACGCGGTGGTCACCGCGGGCGCAGCTTATGTGCCGATCGATCCGTCGCAGCCGGCCGAGCGCGTCGGATACGTCGTCTTCCAGTCGGAACCTGTTCTGGTCCTGGCAGATTCGGTGACAGTGGAACTTCTACCGGCCGACGCGCCGACGGTCGCCCTCGACACCCTGGTACTCGACCACCTCGATTCGGCGCCGCTGACGGTGGAGGAGCGGGTCGGGCTGTGTCCCGAGAATGCCGCCTACGTGATCTTCACGTCGGGCTCCACGGGACGACCCAAGGGCGTCGCGGTCCCGCACGCCGGCATCGTGAACCGGCTGGCGTGGATGCAGGACGCCTATCCGCTGGGCGACACCGACGTGGTGCTGCAGAAGACGCCGGTCACGTTCGACGTGTCCGTGTGGGAGTTGTTCTGGCCGTTGCAGGTCGGTGCACACTTGGTGATTGCGGAGCCTGACGGCCACCGCGATCCGCAGTACCTCGAGCGGGTGGTGCGCGATCACGGTGTGACGACGCTCCATTTCGTTCCGTCGATGCTGGACGCGTTCCTCGCCGGCGCCGATCTGGCCCGGTGCACCTCGTTGCGCCGGATCTTCACCAGTGGTGAGGCGTTGCAGGCCAATACCGTCGGTCGGGTCCACGAGTGCGTCGACGTCGAACTGCACAACCTGTACGGGCCCACCGAAGCGTCGGTGGACGTCACCTATCACCGGACCCGGGCCGGTGAGGTGTCGGTGCCGATCGGTGCCCCGGTGTGGAACACCGCTCTCTACGTTCTGGATTCGCGTCTGCGGCCGGTTCCGGTGGGTGTGCCGGGCGAGCTGTATCTCGCGGGTGCCCAGTTGGCCCGCGGTTACGTGGGCAGACCGGATCTGACGGCCGACCGGTTCGTGGCGTCGCCGTACGGTCCGGCCGGGATGCGCATGTACCGCACCGGCGATCTCGTGCGGTGGACCGTGGCGGGGGAGCTCGAGTACATCGGCCGCAGCGACTTCCAGGTGAAGCTGCGCGGACAGCGCATCGAGCTCGGGGAGATCGAGGCGGCGCTGCTCGCACAGCTCGGTGTCGCCCAGGCGGTCGTCGTGCTGCTCGTCCACGAGGTCGCGGGGGAGTACCTGGCGGGCTACGTCGTGCCGCACGCGGGCGCGGAGGTTCGCGAGGCTGACCTGCTCGACGCCGTGACGGCGATACTGCCGGGGTACATGGTGCCGTCGGCGCTCGTCGTGCTCGAGGCGCTGCCGGTGACGGCGAACGGCAAGCTCGATCGCCGGGCGCTGCCCGCGCCCGAGTTCGCGAGTACTGCGGAGTACACCGCTCCCGGAACTCCCACCGAGTACGCGATCGCCGGCGTGTTCGCGGAAGTTCTCGGGCGCGAGGCCCCGATCGGCGTGTCCGACAACTTCTTCGACCTCGGCGGCAACTCGCTGGTGGCCACCCGGCTGCTGGCGCGGGTCAACGCCGACTGCGACGTGCAGCTCGGCGTGCGCGAGCTGTTCGACGCACCCACGGTGGCGGGGCTCGCGGCCGCGGTCGACGCGTCCCGCGGCGGTGGCACTGCCCCGGCGCTCGAGGCGGCCGTGCGTCCCGCGCGTATTCCGTTGTCCCCGGCCCAGTCCCGGATGTGGTTCCTCAACCGGTTCGATCCGCGATCCCCGGCGTACAACGTGGCAGTGGCCCTGCGGATGACCGGTGCGCTCGACCGCGAGGCGCTCGTTGCGGCGGTCGCCGACATCATCGAGCGACACGAGTCGCTGCGGACGGTGTACCCCGACTCCGCGGACGGGCCCTACCAGCGGATTCTGTCGATCGGCGAGGCCTTGGACGAGATGGCACTCGACGACCTCGGTCGAGTCGAGTCCGAGTCCAACCTCGACGACCGCATCCGCGCCGCGGTGTCCTCGGGGTTCGATGTCACGGAGCAGATCCCGATCGACATCACCTTGCTGCAGGAGAGCCGCGACAGCCACGTTCTGGTCGTCGTCGTGCACCACATCAGCATCGACGGCTGGTCGATGGACGTGCTCGCTGCGGACTTGGTGCGGGCGTATTCCGCGCGGGTCCGCGATGAGGCACCCGCGTGGGCGCCGTTGCCTGTGCAGTATGCCGACTACGCGCTGTGGAAGCACCAGGTCCTGGGCGCCGAGGATGATCCGCGATCTCTCGCGGGCCGGCAGATATCCTTCTGGTCGGCCGAGCTGGCCGGAGTGCCGGAGGTGCTCGAGCTGCCCGCCGACCGGATCCGGCCCGCCACGCCGAGCTATCTCGGTAGGACTGTCGGCGCGACGATCGACGCCGACATCTACGAGGCCGTGTGCGCCCTCGCGCGTCGCGCCAATGCGACGCCGTTCATGGTCCTGCATGCGGCCCTCGCCGTGCTGCTCGCGCGGCTGAGCGGCGCCGACGACGTGTCGATCGGCACCCCGGTGGCCGGTCGCGGCGAACAGGAACTCGACGACGTGGTCGGCATGTTCGTCAACACCCTCGTGCTGCGCACCGAGATCGACCAGGCGGTGTCGTTCGCCGGACTGCTCGACGAGGTCCGCGGCACCGATCTCGCGGCGTACGCGCATGCGGACGTCCCGTTCGAGCAGCTCGTCGAGGTCATCAGCCCCGCGCGGTCGACCGCGCATCACCCGCTGTTCCAGGTGGTGCTCGCGTTCGAAGGTCCGAAGCCGCGGTCGATCTCGCTTCCCGACGTCGAAATCTCCTCGGAGGAACTTGATTTCGGTATCGCGAAGTTCGATCTCCAGGTGGAGGTGGCGGAGCAGGCCGGTTCGGGTGCCCGGGTGACCTTCACCTACGCGTGCGATCTGTTCGACGCCGAGACCGTGCAGGGCTTCGCGGACCGGTTCGTGCGGCTGCTCGGTGCCGCGGTCGCGGATCCGGGCGTCCCGGTCGGTGACCTCGACCTCCTCGACGCCGGCGAGCGGGCGGTGCAGCTGTCCGACCCGACGGACCTGGTGCCGGTGCGGTTGCTGCCGGATCTGCTCGCGGACGCGGTCGTCGACCGCGCCGCGGTCGCCCTGATCCACGGCGACCGGACGCTGACGTACGGCGACCTCGACGACCGCTCGAACCGACTGGCGCGGATGCTGATCGGTCAGGGCGTCGGACCCGAGTCGTTCGTCGCGCTCGCCCTGGCGCGTTCGATCGAGTCGGTGTGCGCGGTCTGGGCGGTCGCCAAGACCGGCGCCGCTTTCCTGCCGGTCGACCCGACCTACCCGGTCGAGCGCATCGCCCACATGCTCACCGATTCCGGTGTCCGCGTGGGTATCACGCTCGGTGAGCACCTGGAGGCCCTGCCCGACGCCGTGGCGTGGACCGTCCTCGACGACACGTCGCTGCTCCCGGGCGACGGGCACGTCGCGTCGCCCGTCACCGATGTCGACCGCTTCCGCCCGCTACGCCCCGAGAATCCGGCGTACATGATCTACACCTCGGGTTCCACCGGTGTCCCCAAGGGTGTTGCTGTCACGCACGTCGGATTGGCGGCCTTCGTCGCCGAACAGCAGCGTCATTACGGTGTCGATTCGAGTTCGCGCACGCTGCATTTCGCGTCGCCGAGCTTCGACGCGTCGATTCTCGAGCTGCTCATGGCGTTCGGGGGAGCGGCGACGGCGGTCGTGGTCCCGGTCGGGGTGTACGGCGGCGAGGAGCTCGGTCAGATTCTGCGCGCCCAGCGGGTGACGCATGCGTTCGTCACGCCGGGTGCGCTGGCGACGGTCGATCCCGCGGGGCTCGACGACCTGCGCGTTGTGGTCGTCGGCGGCGACGCCTGCGACGGCGCGTTGGTGCGTCGCTGGGCGCCGGGCCGCGCGATGTTCAACGCCTACGGTCCCACCGAGTCGACCATCATGGCCACTCACTACGGACCCATGGATCCCGCCGCGGATGTCCTGATCGGCGGGCCCGTGCGCGGCACCGGCATCCGGGTCCTCGACCGCCGGCTGCACCCGGTTCCGGTGGGCGTCGCGGGAGAGCTGTATGTGACGGGGCAGGGCCTGGCCCGCGGCTACCATCACCGCGCCGCCCTGACCGCCGAGCGGTTCGTCGCAGACCCGTACACGGGCGGCGGACAGCGAATGTACCGCACCGGCGACCTCGTCCGTCGGACGGCGACGGGCGAGCTCGAATACCTGGGGCGCACCGACTTCCAGGTCAAGGTCCGTGGTCATCGCATCGAGTTGCGGGAAGTGGACGCGGTCCTGGCGTCGCATCCCGCGGTAGACGTCGCGGTGACGGTGGGGCATCGCGGTGGCGGTGCCGATGCGCTGGTCTCGTACGTCGTGCCGGCGGCCGGGCAGACCGTCGATCTGCACGAGATCGTCGTGCATACGCGTGGCCGGCTCCCCGAATACATGGTGCCGTCGGTCGTCACCGTCGTCGACGCGTTGCCGCTCACCCCGTCCGGCAAGATCGACACCAGAGCCCTTCCGGCGCCGGTGTTCCCCACCCGCGTGTTCGTTCAGCCGCGCACTCAGACCGAGGCGATCGTCGCGGACGTCTTCGCCGACGTTCTCGGCATCGTCGGGGTGGGCGCCGAGGACGACTTCTTCGACCTCGGCGGCAATTCGCTCAGCGCGACCCGCGTCGTGGCCCGGGTGAACGAGTTGCGCCGCACCAGGATCGGTGTCAGGGAGCTGTTCGACGCTCCCACTGTCGCCGCGCTGGCCGCGCGAGTGGACCACGCGCAACCCGAGGATGACCGACCGGTTCTCGCGGCCGGCCCCCGCCCGTCGCAGCTGCCGCTCTCGCCCGCGCAGCAGCGGATGTGGTTCCTCAACCAGTTCGATCCCGCATCCCCGGCCTACAACATCCCGCTCGTGGTGCGGCTGACCGGTGCGCTCGACGTCCCGGCGCTGCAAGCCGCCATCGGTGATGTACTCCAGCGCCACGAATCGCTGCGCACCCTCTTCCCGCAGTCGGAGGACGGGCCGCACCAACTGATCGTGCCTGCCGAGGAGATCGTGCTCGACCTGGAGCCGGTGACCGTGCCGGGCGAGGAAGGGCTCCGAACCGCGATCGCCGAGGTGCTCGCGGCCGGATTCGACGTCACCGCCGCCGTCCCGGTGCGGGGGCGGCTGCTGCGGGTCGCCGACGACGACGTCGTGCTCGTCCTCGTCGTCCATCACATCAGCGCCGACGGTGTGTCCACACTCCCGCTCGCCCGCGACGTGATGACCGCCTACACGAGTCGCACCCGCGGCGAGGAACCCGACTGGACGCCGCTGGCCGTCCAGTACGCGGACTTCGCGTTGTGGCAGCGGCGGCTCCTGGGCGACGAAGCCGATCCGCGCTCACTTGCCGCGGAGCAACTCGGCTACTGGAAGGAGCAGCTCGACGGCGCCCCGGCGGTGGTCGATCTGCCGCTGGACCGGCCGCGTCCTGCCGTCGCGTCGTATCGTGCCGCGCGCGTCGACTTCACGATCGGCCCCGACGTCGCCCGGCGTCTCGAAGAGATCGCCGCGGAGCACACGTCGACCTTGTTCATGGTGCTGCATGCGGGACTGGCGGCCGTGCTCGGCCGGCTCGGCGCCACCACCGACGTGTCGGTGGGCACCCCGATCGCGGGGCGCGGCGAGCGTGCCCTCGACGACCTCGTCGGGATGTTCGCGGGCACGCTTGTGCTGCGTACCGAGGTCGATCCGGCCGAGCCGTGGGACCGGTTGCTCCGCCGTGTGCGGTCGGTCGATCTCGCCGCCTTCGCGCACTCGGATGTGCCGTTCGAACGCGTCGTCGAAGTGGTGGATCCGCCTCGCTCGCAGGCATATTCGCCGCTGTTCCAGGTGGCACTGTCGGTCCAGAATCACGGCGAGGCGGTCCTCGAGCTTCCCGGTGTGACGGCAACCGTCGTCGATCCGGGCGCCGACGTCGCGAAGTTCGACCTCGAGTTCACGCTCCGCTCCGCTGCGTCCGACGAACTGCTCGGCTCGTTGACCTTCGCGACGGATCTCTTCGACCCCGAGACCGCGGCCGGCATCGCCGACAAGCTCGTGCGGGTCCTCGCTCAGGTCGCCGCCGAACCGTCGGTGGCGGTCGGGGACATCGACCTGCTCGACGACCACGACCGGGCTCTCGTGTCCGCGGCGCCGCTGCCGCTGACCGTCGCCCCGCGCACGATGGCCGAGATCCTCACCGCCGGTGCGGCATCCGCGCCCGAGGCGGTGGCGATCCGCGGCGGCGACGCCGCACTGACCTACGCCGAACTCGACGCGCGGTCGAACCGGCTGGCCCGCTTGCTGCTCGAGCTGGGGGTCGGGCGCGAGCGCTTCGTCGCGCTGTCGTTCCCCCGGTCCGTGGATTCGATCGTCGCAATGTGGGCGGTCGTCAAGACCGGTGCCGCATTCGTCCCGGTCGATCCGGCGCACCCGGCCGACCGCATCCGTCACATGCTCACCGATTCCGGCGCTGACGTCGGCCTCACCATGGCCGTCGTGGTCGACGGACTGCCCACCTCCACGCAGTGGCTCGTGCTCGATTCCGATGCGCTCGAGCAGGAGTGTGCGGTTCTCTCGGCTGCTCCGGTGAGCGACGCCGACCGCGGCGGCCCGATCGAGCTGACCAACGCCGCGTACATGATCTACACGTCCGGCTCTACCGGTCTGCCCAAGGGCGTGGTCGTCGAGCACACCGGTCTGTCCTCGTTCTGCGCGGACGCCCGGACCGAACTGGCCCTGTCCCGGCATTCGCGGGTGCTGCGGTTCTCGTCGTCGAGCTTCGACGCGTCGGTGTTCGAGATGCTCGCGGGCTTCAGCGCCGGCGCCACCCTCGTCGTCGTGCCGCCCGCGGTGATCGGCGGGCACGAGCTCGCCGACGTGATCCGCGAGCAGCGGGTCACCCACATCCTCACCGCCCCGGCTGCCCTCGGAACGGTCGACATCGACGGCCTGGACTCCCTCGAGACGGTGATCGTCGGCGGCGATGTCTGCCCACCGGAGTTGGTCGAGCGATTTGCACCCGGCCGCGGGTTCTTCAACAGCTACGGCCCCACCGAGACGACGATCATCATCACGATGACCGAGAGGCTCTCGCCCGGCGAACGGATCACGATCGGCACCCCGATCGCGGGCGCAGGGGCGATCGTCCTCGATTCGCGTCTACGTCCCGTTCCGGTCGGAGTGATCGGTGAGCTGTACCTGTCCGGTCCCGGTGTTGCCCGCGGCTACCACCGACGCGCCGACCTGACCGCGTCGCGGTTCGTCGCCGGGCCCGGCGGCGAGCGCCTCTACCGCACCGGCGATCTCGTCCGGCGCACCCGCGACGGCCTGCTCGACTTCGTCGGCCGTGCCGACTCCCAGGTTCAGCTGCGCGGCCTGCGCATCGAACTCGGCGAGATCGAGGCCGCGCTCGTCGACTCCCCGGAAGTAGCGCAGTCGGTCGTGGTGCTGCACAGCGACACTCGTACCGGCGACCACCTCGTCGGCTACGTGGTCCCCGAGCGGGGGACATCATCCCTCGATCCGGACGACCTGCGGGACCTGGTTTCGGAGTCGTTGCCCGCGTACATGATTCCCAGCCGTATCCTCGTACTCGATCGGCTGCCCGTCACGGCGGGCGGCAAGTTGGACCGCCGGGCACTGCCGGTGCCCGACTTCGTCTCGACCCGCGAGTTCCGGGCCGCGTCGAACCCGGTGGAGGAGCAGATCGTCGACGTGTTCGCCGAGCTGCTCGGGGTGGACTCCGTGTCAGTGGACGACAGCTTCTTCGACCTGGGCGGCAACTCGCTGCTCGCGACCCGGCTCATCGCCCGGGTCAACGCGGTGCTCGGGACCACGCTCGGCATCCGCGAGCTGTTCGAGCACCCGTCCGTGTCCGCCCTCGCGGGCCGCGCCGAATCGGCGCGTGGTGCGACCGGTCCGGAGCTGGGCACGCTCGCGCGACCGGACCGGATTCCGCTGTCGCCGGCGCAGCAGCGGATGTGGTTCCTGAACCGGTTCGATCCGACATCGGCCGCCCAGAACGTCCCGATTGCGCTTCGGTTGTCCGGCGTCCTCGACATCGCCGCACTGCACGCGGCGATCGCCGCGACCGTCGAGCGGCACGAGGCGCTGCGAACGGTCTACCCCGATTCGCCGGAAGGGCCGTGCCAGGTGATCGTCCCTGCCGCGCAGGTGGTCCCAATGCTCGAGCCGATCGACGTCGATTCGGACTCGATCCTGTCGGCGGTTGTCGGACTCGCGAGTACCGGATTCGACGTCACCACCGAGGCGCCGCTGCGGGTCGCGCTGCTGCGGGTCGGACCCGACGATCACGTGCTCGTGCTCGTCGTACACCACATCTCCGCCGACGGATTCTCTGTCGCACCGCTGGCGCGGGACGTGATGGTCGCCTACTCGGCGTTCCGTCAGGGCCTCGAGCCGTCGTGGGCACCGCTGCCCGTGCAGTACGCCGACTACAGCCTGTGGCAGCGCGCCACGCTCGGCGACGAGTCCGATGCCGCATCCACGGCCGCGCGCCAGATCGGCTACTGGGCAGCAACGCTCGCGGGTCTGCCGACTCAGCTCGACCTACCGACGGATCACCCACGGCCGGCTGTGCAGTCGTACCGTGGGCAGACGCACGCCTTCACGCTCGACGCATCGCTGCACCGGGCGCTGCTCGGACTGGCGCGCCGACAAGGCACGACGCTGTTCATGGTCGTGCACGCCGCGTTCGCGACCCTCCTGAGCCGGCTCACCGGCACCTCGGACATCACGATCGGCACGCCGATCGCGGGCCGCGGCGAACAGGCGCTCGACGATCTGGTCGGCATGTTCGTCAACACCCTCGCGCTGCGGATGGACGTGCGCGGCGACGCCACCTTCGCGGACCTGCTGGACCAGGCGCGCGCCACCGACCTGGCCGCCTTCGCCCACGCGGACGTGCCGTTCGAGCGGATCGTCGAGGTGCTCGATCCCGAGCGGTCCACCGCGCGGCACCCGCTGTTCCAGGTCGCGCTGTCGCTGCAGAACCTCGGCCGCACCCGGTTCGAGCTGCCCGGTCTCGACATCGAGGCCGTCGACGCCGGATTCGAGCCCGCCAAGTTCGATCTGCAGCTCACGCTCGTCGACCACCGCGACGACGACGGCGAGCCCGCGGAGATCGCGGCGTCGTTCACCTACGCCGCGGACCTGTTCGACGAATCGACCGTCGCCCGTTTCGGGCACCGGTTCGAACGCCTGCTGCGCGCCGTCGTCGCCGACCGCCGCACGGTGATCGGGGACATCGACCTGCAGGGCGAAGCCGAGCGCCGCACGGTGCTGGTCGAGTGGAACGCCACCGACCACGAGGTGCCGCGCACGACGTTGCCGGCGCTGTTCGCGGAGCGGGTGCGCGCCACACCGGACGCGCCGGCGGTGTCCTTCGGCGACGTCATGCTGTCCTACGCGGACTTCGACGCACGCGTGAACCGTCTCGCCCGGTACCTCATCGGTGCCGGGGTGGGGCCGGAGACGCTTGTGGGCATCGCGATGCCGCGGTCGATCGACATGCTGGTGTCCATCTACGCAGTGGTGACAGTCGGCGGCGCCTACGTGCCGATCGACCCGTCGCAGCCGGCGGACCGGGTCGGGCACGTGATCGAACAGGCGGAACCGGTTCTGGTGCTGACGGATTCGGAACACACGACGCTTCTGCCAGCCGCGGCCCCGGTCGTTGCTGTGGACGCCCTTGCGCTCGATCACGTCGATTCGGCCCCGTTGACGGTGGAGGAGCGGGGCGACCTGTGTCCGGACAACACCGCGTACGTGATCTTCACGTCGGGTTCGACGGGGCGCCCCAAGGGCGTTGCGGTCCCGCACGCGGGCATCGTGAATCGGTTGCTGTGGATGCAGGACGCCTACCCGCTGGACACGACCGACGTGGTGCTGCAGAAGACGCCGGTCACGTTCGACGTGTCAGTGTGGGAGTTGTTCTGGCCGTTGCAGGTCGGTGCACACTTGGTGATTGCGGAGCCTGAGGGGCACCGCGATCCGCAGTACCTCGAGCGGGTGGTGCGCGATCACGGTGTGACGACGCTCCATTTCGTTCCGTCGATGCTGGACGCGTTCCTCGCCGGCGCCGATCTGGCCCGGTGCACCTCGTTGCGCCGGATCTTCACCAGTGGTGAAGCGTTGCAGGCCAACACCGTCGACCGTGTCCATTCGCTGGTCGACGTCGAACTGCACAACCTGTACGGGCCCACCGAGGCGTCGGTGGACGTGACCTACCACCGGACGCGGGCCGGTGAGGTGTCGGTGCCGATCGGTGCCCCGGTGTGGAACACCGCTCTCTACGTTCTCGATTCGCGCCTGCATCCCGTTCCGGTGGGCGTGCCGGGCGAGCTGTACCTCGCGGGCACCCAGCTGGCCCGTGGCTACGTGGGCCGACCGGATCTGACCGCCGACCGGTTCGTGGCGTCGCCGCACGGACCGACCGGGACGCGCATGTACCGCACCGGCGACCTGGTCCGGTGGACCGTGGCCGGGGAACTCGAGTACATCGGCCGCAGCGATTTCCAGGTGAAGCTGCGCGGACAGCGGATCGAGCTCGGGGAGATCGAGGCGGCGCTGCTCGCGCAACCCGGTGTCGCGCAGGCCGTGGTGGTGCTGCTCGTTCACGAGGTCGCGGGGGAGTACCTGGCGGGCTACGTCGTGCCGCAGGCCGGTTCCGAATTGCATGACGCCGAGCTGCTGGACGCCGCTGGAGCGCTGCTGCCCCGATACATGGTGCCGTCCGCGCTTGTCGTGCTCGAGACGCTGCCGGTGACGGCGAACGGCAAGCTCGATCGCCGCGCACTGCCCGCGCCCGAGTTCGCGAGCACCGCCGAGTACATCGCGCCCCGGACCCCCACCGAATTTGCGCTTGCCACGGTGTTCGGGGAGGTCCTCGGGAACGAGACCTCGATCGGCGTCTCCGACAACTTCTTCGACCTCGGCGGCAACTCGCTGGTGGCGACGCGGCTGCTGGCGCGAGTGAACGCCGAGTTCGGTGTGCAACTCGGCGTGCGCGAGTTGTTCGACGCACCCACGGTCGCGGGGCTCGCGGCCGCGGTCGAGGCGTCCCTGGCGGGCGGTGCCGTCGCGGCTCTGGAAGCGACGTCGCGCCCCGCGCGTATTCCGTTGTCCCCGGCCCAGTCTCGCATGTGGTTCCTCAATCGCTTCGATCCGCGATCCCCGGCGTACAACGTGCCGGTGGCCCTGCGGATGACCGGGGCTCTCGACTGCGAGGCACTCGCTGCGGCGGTCGCCGACATCATCGAGCGACACGAGTCGCTGCGCACGGTGTACCCGGACTCGGCGGACGGTCCGCACCAGCGGATACTGTCGACCGGTGAGGCGCTCGACGAGTTGGCGCTCGACGAGCTGGGTGTCGGGGAGGCCGTCGGATCGGACCTCGCCGACCGCATCCGCGCGGCCGTGTCCGCCGGATTCGACATCACCGCGGAGATCCCGATCGAGGTGACGCTGCTGCGGGAGCGCCCGGACAGCCATGTTCTGGTCGTGGTGGTACACCACATCAGCATCGACGGTTGGTCGATCGACGTGCTCGCTGCCGATCTGGTGCGGGCGTATTCGGCGCGGGCCCAGGGCGAGACGCCGACGTGGTCGCCGCTGCCCGTGCAGTACGCCGACTACGCACTGTGGAAGCGTGAGGTGCTGGGCGCCGAGGACGACCCGCAGTCGCCGGCGGCCCGGCAGATCGCCTTCTGGTCCGCCGAGTTGGCGGGGGCGCCGGAGGTGCTCGAACTGCCCGCCGACCGTATCCGCCCCGCGGCTCCTACCCACGCGGGAGCCAGGGTCGACACCTCGATCAGTGCGGACGTCTACGACGCGGTGTGTGGCCTCGCCCGTCGCGCCAACGCGACGCCGTTCATGGTCCTGCATGCGGCGCTCGCCGTGCTGCTCGCGCGGCTGAGCGGCACCGACGACGTGTCGATCGGCACCCCGGTGGCCGGTCGCGGCGAGCGGCAGCTGGACGACGTCGTGGGCATGTTCGTCAACACTCTGGTGCTGCGCACCGAGATCGACATGTCGACGTCGTTCAGCGAGTTGGTGGGCGAGGTCCGCGGCACCGATCTCGCAGCGTACGCGCACGCGGACGTCCCGTTCGAGCAGCTGGTCGAGGTGATCAGCCCCGCGCGGTCGACCGCGCATCACCCCCTGTTCCAGGTGGTGCTCGCGTACCAGGCCGCCAAGCCGCAGTCCATCTCGCTCGCCGGCGTCGAGATCTCCTCGGAGGAACTCGATTTCGGAATCGCGAAGTTCGATCTGCAGGTCGACGTCGTCGAATGGCACGACGAACACCGCAGCGCGGGTGCGTGGGTTGCGTTCACGTATGCGTGCGATCTGTTCGACGCGGAGACCGTGCAGGGCTTCGCGGACCGGTTCGTGCGGCTGCTCGGTGCCGCGGTCGCGGACCCGGGCGTCCCGGTCGGTGACATCGACCTCCTCGACGCCGGCGAGCGGGCGGTGCAGCTGTCCGACCCGACGGACCCGGTGCCGGTGCGGTTGCTGCCGGACCTGCTCGCGGACGCGGTCGTCGACCGCGCCGCGGTCGTCCTGATTCACGGCGACCGGACGCTGACGTACGGCGAACTCGACGACCGCTCGAACCGGCTGGCGCGGATGCTGATCGGTCAGGGTGTCGGACCCGAGTCGTTCGTCGCGCTCGCCCTGGCGCGTTCGATCGAGTCGGTGTGCGCGGTGTGGGCGGTGGCCAAGACCGGTGCCGCTTTCCTGCCGGTCGACCCGACCTACCCGGCCGAGCGCATCGCCCACATGCTCACCGATTCCGGTGTCCGCGTGGGTATCACCGTCAAGGATGACCTGGACGCGTTGCCCGACACGGTGACGTGGACCGTCCTCGACCACGACCATCTGCCCGCCTCCGGCGCCCCGATTGCCGACGCCGAGCGGGTTCGGCCGCTGCGTCCGGAGAACCCGGCGTACATGATCTACACGTCCGGCTCCACCGGTGTGCCCAAGGGCGTGGTGGTCACGCACGCGGGACTCGCGGCGTTCGTCGCCGAACAGCAGACCCGCTACGGTGTCGATTCGATTTCGCGCACGCTGCATTTCGCGTCGCCCAGCTTCGACGCCTCGATTCTCGAGCTGCTCATGGCGTTCGGGGGAGCGGCGACCGCGGTCGTGGTCCCGGTGGGAGTGTTCGGCGGTGAGGAACTGGCCGCGGTTCTCCGGGACGAGCGGGTGACGCATGCGTTCGTGACACCCGGTGCGCTGGCGACGGTCGACCCCGCGGGGCTCGACGACCTGCGTGTCGTGGTCGTCGGCGGCGACGCCTGCGACGACGCGTTGGTGCGTCGCTGGGCGCCGGGCCGCGCGATGTTCAACGCTTACGGGCCGACCGAGTCGACCATCATGGCCACTCACTACGGACCCATGATTCCCGACGAGACCGTGCTGATCGGAGCGCCGGTGCTGGGCACGGCAGCGCGAGTCCTCGACCGCCGTCTGCACCCGGTCCCGGTCGGGGTCGCCGGCGAACTGTACGTGACCGGCCAGGGCCTCGCCCGCGGCTACCACCGGCGGTCGGCGCTGACTGCGGAGCGGTTCGTGGCGGACCCCTATGCATCCGACGGTTCCCGCATGTACCGCACGGGCGACCTGGTGCGCCGGACGGCGACGGGTGAGTTCGAGTATCTGGGCCGCACCGACTTCCAGGTGAAGGTGCGCGGTCATCGCATCGAGTTGCGGGAGGTGGACGCGGTCCTGGCGTCGCATCCCGCCGTCGAAGTGGCCGTCACCGTCGGGCATCGCAGCGGCGGTGCCGATGCGCTGGTCTCGTACGTCGTGCCGGCCGGCGGGCAACCCGTCGACCCTCGGGACATCGTCGTCCACGCGCGCGGACGGCTCCCCGAATACATGGTGCCGTCGGTCGTCACCGTCGTCGACGCCCTCCCGCTCACCCCGGCGGGGAAGGTCGACACGCGCGCACTGCCCGAACCGGTGTTCCCGACGCGGGAGTTCGTACAGCCGCGCACACAGACCGAGGCGATCGTCGCGGACGTCTTCGCCGACGTTCTCGGGATCGTCGGGGTCGGGGCGGAGGACGATTTCTTCGACCTCGGCGGCAACTCGCTCAGTGCGACGCGCGTCGTGGCACGGGTGAACGAGTTGCGCCGCACCAGGATCGGTGTCAAGGAACTGTTCGACGGGTCCACCGTGGCCGCACTGTCGGCTCGCGTGGATCGGGCCCAGCGTGAGGACGACCGTCCCGCGCTGACCGCAGGTCCGCGCCCACCGCAGCTACCGCTGTCGCTCGCGCAGCAGCGGATGTGGTTCCTCAACCAGTTCGATCCCGCGTCACCGGCCTACAACATCCCGCTGGTGGTGCGGCTCACCGGTGCGCTCGACGTGTCGGCGCTGCAGGCCGCGATCCGCGACGTGCTCGTTCGGCACGAGTCGTTGCGCACGCTGTTCCCGCAGTCGGAGGACGGGCCGCACCAGGTGATCGTGCCCGCCGAGCAGGTCGCGCTCGACCTGGATCCGGTGACTGTGTCCGGCGAGGCCGCGTTGCAGGCCGCGATCGTCGACGTGGTCGCAGGCGGGTTCGACGTCACTGCGGCCGTCCCGGTGCGTGGCCGACTGCTCCAGGTCGCCGCCGACGACGTCGTGCTCGTCCTCGTCGTGCATCACATCAGCGCCGACGGTGTGTCCACACTTCCGCTCGCGCGGGACGTGATGACCGCATACACCCAGCGGGCTCGCGGCGAGGAACCCGACTGGACGCCGCTGGCCGTCCAGTACGCGGACTTCGCGCTGTGGCAGCGGAGGGTCCTCGGCGACGAGGCCGATCCGCGCTCGCTCGCGGCACAGCAGCTCGGTTACTGGAAGGAGCAGCTCGACGGCGCCCCAGCGGTGCTGGAGTTGCCGCTGGACCGTCCGAGGCCTCCGGTCGCGTCGTATCGCGCGGCGCGCGTCGACTTCACGATCGGGCCCGACGTCGCCCGGCGTCTCGAAGAGATCGCCGCGGAGCACACGTCGACGTTGTTCATGGTGCTGCACGCGGGACTGGCGGCCGTGCTCGGCCGGCTCGGCGCCACCACCGACGTGTCGGTGGGCACCCCGATCGCGGGGCGCGGCGAGCGTGCTCTCGACGACCTCGTGGGCATGTTCGTCAATACGCTCGTGCTGCGTACCGAGGTCGATCCGGCCGAGCCGTGGGACCGGTTGCTGCGTCGTGCGCGGTCGGTCGATCTGGCGGCGTTCGCCCAGTCCGATGTTCCGTTCGAACGCGTCGTCGAAGTGGTGGATCCGCCTCGATCGCAGGCATATTCACCGCTGTTCCAAGTGGCACTGTCGGTCCAGAATCACGGCGAGGCGGTCCTCGAGCTTCCCGGCGTGACGGCAACCGTCGTCGATCCCGGTGCTGACGTCGCGAAGTTCGACCTCGAGTTCACGCTCCGCGCTTCGGCGTCCGCGGGACTTCTCGGGTCGCTCAGTTACGCGTCGGATCTGTTCGACCCCGAGACCGCAGCCGGTATCGCCGACAAGCTGGTGCGTGCGCTCGCTCAGGTCGCCGCCGATCCGTCCGTGCCGGTCGGGGACATCGACCTGCTCGACGACCACGACCGGGCTCTCGTCTCCGCGGCCCCGGTGCCGCTGACCGTCGCCCCGCGAACGATGGCGGAGATCCTCACTGCCGGTGCGGCATCCGCGCCCGAGGCGGTGGCGATCCACGGCGATGGCCTGGCTCTCACCTACGCCGAGCTCGACGCGCGGTCGAACCGGCTGGCCCGGGTGCTCTTCGGGCGGGGTGTCGGCCGGGAGCAGTTCGTCGCATTGTCGTTCCCCCGCTCGGTCGATTCGATCGTCGCCATGTGGGCGGTCGTCAAGACCGGTGCCGCATTCGTCCCGGTCGACCCGGCGCACCCGGCAGACCGCATCCGGCACATGCTCACGGACTCGGGTGCCGGCGTGGGGCTCACGACAGCGACCGTCGTCGACCGACTGCCGACGTCGACGCGGTGGCTGGTACTCGATTCCGACGAGCTGGAACGCGACTGCGCCCAGCGGTCGGACGCCGCCGTCACCGATCACGAGCGCGGCGGGCCGATCGTCCTCACCAACGCCGCGTACATGATCTACACGTCCGGCTCCACCGGTCTGCCCAAGGGCGTGGTCGTCGAGCACACCGGCCTGGTGTCGTTCTGTGCCGACGCCCGGGCGGAGCTGGCGCTGTCGCGACACTCGCGGGTGCTGCGGTTCTCGTCGTCGAGCTTCGACGCGTCGGTGTTCGAGATGTTGGCCGGTTTCAGTGTCGGTGCCACCCTCGTGGTGGTGCCGCCGGCGGTGATCGGCGGGCACGAGCTCGGCGAGGTGATCCGCGAGCAGCGGGTCACCCACATCCTCACGGCCCCGGCCGCGCTGGGCACCGTCGACACCGACGGCCTCGACTCGCTCGAGATGGTGATGGTCGGCGGCGACGTGTGCCCCCCGGAGTTGGTCGAGCGGTTCGCGCCCGGCCGCCGGTTCTTCAACAGCTACGGCCCCACCGAGACGACGATCATCATCACGATGACCGAGCCGCTGTCGGTCGGCGAACGGATCACGATCGGCACCCCGATTGCCGGTGCCCGGGCCACGATCCTCGACTCGCGTCTGCGCCCGGTGCCCGTCGGGGTGATCGGTGAGCTGTACCTGTCCGGTCCGGGTGTCGCCCGCGGCTACCACCGACGGGCGGGGCTGACCGCGTCGCGGTTCGTCGCCGGGCCCGGCGGCGAGCGCCTCTACCGCACCGGCGATCTCGTCCGGCGCACCCGCGACGGCCTGCTCGACTTCGTCGGCCGCGTCGATTCGCAGGTGCAGCTGCGCGGCCTGCGCATCGAACTCGGCGAGATCGAGGCCGCGCTCGTCGGCTGCCCCGACGTCGCGCAATCGGTGGTGGTGCTGCACAGCGACACTCGCACCGGCGACCATCTCGTCGGCTACGTGGTTCCCGAGCGGGGGACATCCCTCGATCCGGACGACCTGCGTGAGCGGATCGCTTCCTCGCTGCCGGCCTACATGGTGCCGACGCAGATCGTGGTGCTGGACCGGCTCCCGGTGACGGCGGGCGGCAAGCTCGATCGACGGGCGCTGCCGGTGCCCGACTTCGTCTCGACCCGCGAGTTCCGGGCTGCCTCGAATCCGGTGGAGGAGAAGGTCGTCGACGTGTTCGCCGAGCTGCTCGGGCTGGAGCGAGTATCGGTGGACGACAGCTTCTTCGACCTGGGCGGCAACTCGTTGCTGGCGACCCGGCTCATCGCTCGCGTCAACGCGGTGCTCGGGACCGCGCTCGGCATCCGTGAGCTGTTCGAGTACCCCACGGCTGCGGCGCTGGCCGCACGGGCCGAGTCGGCGCGTAGCGCAACCGGTCCGGAACTGGGCACGCTCGCGCGACCGGAGCTGATTCCGCTCTCGCTCGCCCAGCAGCGGATGTGGTTCCTGAACCGGTTCGATCCGACGTCGGGGGCCGAGAACCTCCCGATTGCCCTGCGGCTGTCCGGAGCCCTCGACGTCGCCGCGATGCATGCCGCGATCGCCGCGACCGTCGAGCGGCACGAGGCGCTGCGCACGGTCTACCCCGATTTGCCGGACGGACCGCACCAGGTGATCGTTACTGCCGCCCAGGCGCTTCCGGCACTGGCCCCGGTGACGGTCGACGAGGGCGAGATCCTGCCCACCGTGGTCGGGCTCGCGAGCGCCGGATTCGATGTCACCACCGAGGCGCCGCTGCGGGTCGCGCTGCTGCGGGTCGGACCCGACGATCACGTGCTCGTGCTCGTCGTGCACCACATCTCCGCCGACGGATTCTCGGTGGCTCCGCTGGCGCGGGACGTGATGGTCGCCTACTCGGCGTTCCGTCAGGGCCTCGATCCGTCGTGGGCGCCGCTGCCGGTGCAGTACGCCGACTACAGCGTGTGGCAGCGGGCCGTCCTCGGTGACGAGGAGGACCGCGAGTCCGTCGCCTCCCGCCAGATCACCTATTGGTCGGACACCCTCGCGGACCTGCCGGACCAGCTGGATCTGCCGACCGACCATCCGCGTCCGGCCGTGCAGTCGTACCGCGGGCAGACGCACGCCTTCACGCTCGACGCGTCGCTGCACCGCGCGCTGCTCGGTCTCGCCCGTCGGCAGGGTACGACGCTGTTCATGGTCGTGCACGCCGCGTTCGCGGCCCTGTTGAGCCGGCTCAGCGGTACCTCGGACATCACGATCGGCACCCCGATCGCCGGGCGCGGCGAGCAGGCGCTCGACGATGTGGTCGGCATGTTCGTCAACACCCTCGCACTGCGGACGGACGTGCGCGGGGACGCCACGTTCGCGGACCTGCTGGACCGCGTGCGCAGCACCGACCTGGCGGCGTTCGCCCACGCGGACGTGCCGTTCGAGCGGATCGTCGAGGTGCTCGACCCGGAACGCTCCACCGCTCGACATCCGCTGTTCCAGGTGGCGCTGTCGTTCCAGAATCTCGGCCGCACCCGGTTCGAGCTGCCTGGTTTCGACGTCGACGTCGTCGACCCGGGATTCGAGCCCGCCAAGTTCGATCTGCACCTCACGCTCGTCGACCACCGCGGCGACGACGGCGAACCGGCCGACATCGCCGCGTCGTTCACCTACGCCGCGGACCTGTTCGACGAATCGACCGTCGCCCGTTTCGGGCACCGGTTCGAACGCCTGCTGCGCGCCGTCGTCGCCGACCGCCGTGCGGTGGTCGGGGACATCGACCTGCAGGGCGAGGCGGAGCGACGCGCGGTGCTGGTCGACTGGAACGCCACCCGGCACGCGGTGCCGGCGGTGACGCTCTCCGACCTGTTCGCGGAGCGGGTGCGTGCCACGCCGGACGCGGTGGCGGTGGTCGTCGAGGACCGCGAACTCACGTACGCCGAGTTCGACGGTCTCGCGAATCGTCTCGCCCGGGAGCTGATCTCGCGTGGAGTGGGAGCCGAGACCCGCGTCGCCCTTGCGATCCGACGGTCGCTCGAGCTGCTGGTCGCGATGTACGCGGTCACCAAGTCCGGTGGCACGTACGTCCCGATCGACCCGGACCATCCCGCCGAGCGGATCGAGTACGTACTCGAATCGGCCGCTCCCGCGGTCGTTCTCACCACGAGCGGGGAATCGGTCCCCGTTCCAGCGACCGCCCAGCGGCTGGACGTCGACACCGTCGACCTCGGCGGGCACCGGTCCGACCCGATCACCGACGCGGAACGGCTTGCGCCACTGCGTGCGGAGAACACCGCGTACGTCATCTACACGTCCGGATCGACGGGCCGGCCCAAGGGTGTCGCGGTGCCGCACGCGGCGATCGTCAACCAACTGCTCTGGAAGCAGGCACAGTTCGGGCTCGACGGCACCGACGCGGTGCTGCTCCGGACGGCGGCGACGTTCGATCTGTCGGTGTGGGAGTTCTGGTGGGCACTCACCGCCGGCGCCCGGCTGGTGGTGGCGAAGGTAGGCGGCGAGCAGGACCCGGCGTACCTGGCCCGGTTGATCCGCGAGCACCGGGTCACCACGGTGCACTTCGTGCCGTCGCTGCTCACGGCCTTCCTGGCCTCGGTGGGTGACGAGCCGCTCGACGCGCTGCGCCGGGTGATCTGCATCGGCGAGGCCCTGCCCGCCGACGTGGTTCGCAGGTTCGGCGAGGTGAGCGATGCCCCGGTGTTCAACCTGTACGGGCCGACCGAGGCCGCCGTGAGCGTCACCCATCACGAGTGCGGGCCCGACGACGGCCCGTCCGTGCCCATCGGTGTGCCGGAGTGGAACACCCGGGTGTACGTGCTCGACGCGCGGCTGCAGCCGGTGCCGATCGGGGTGCCCGGAGAGCTGTACCTCGCGGGTGTCCAGCTCGCCCGCGGATACGTCGGACGCGCCGATATGACGTCCGACCGGTTCGTCGCCGACCCGTTCGGCGAACCCGGTGCGCGCATGTACCGCACCGGCGACCTGGTCCGCTGGGTGTCGCGCGGGTCGGGCGGCGTCCTGGATTACCTGGGCCGCACCGACTTCCAGGTGAAGCTCCGCGGGTTCCGGATCGAGCTCGGCGAGATCGAGACGGCACTGGCGGCGCACCCCGACGTCGATCGTTCGGTGGTGACGGTGCAGCGTGCGCCCGGCGGTGCCGAGCACCTCGTCGGCTACGCGGTGCCGCGGCCCGGCGCCTCGCCCGACGTCGCTGGGCTGCTCGCGTTCGTGGCCGAGCGGGTGCCGCGATACATGGTGCCGTCCACCGTCGTCTTGCTGGACGAGCTGCCGCTCGGCGTCACCGGCAAGCTCGATCGACGGGCACTGCCGGTGCCGGAGTTCATCGGCAGCAGCGGTTTCCGCGAGCCCGCCACCGCCACCGAGGAGATCGTCGCGGGCATTTTCGCGGACCTCACCGGTGGCGCCCGGGTGGGCGCCGACGACAGCTTCTTCGAAGTCGGCGGCAACTCGTTGTCGGCGACCCGCGCGACGGCACGGATCAACGAGGCGTTCGGGACCGCGCTGACGGTCCGCGAGTTCTTCGAAGTGCCCACTGTGGCGGACTTGGCGTCGCGGGTGGACGCGCAGGCCGGGCTCGACCGGCCGCGGCTGACGGCGTCGGAGCGTCCGGCGCGGATCCCGTTGGCGCCGGCCCAGGAACGGATCTGGACCGACAACCAGCGCACCCGCGGCGGCGAGTGGAACATCCCGTTTGCGCTGCGGCTGCGCGGGGCGATCGACCCCGCGGTGCTCCAGGCCGCGGCCGGCGATGTCGTCGCGCGGCACGAATCGCTGCGGACCCTCTACCCGGACACCACAGACGGCCCCGTCCAGGTGGTGGTGCCCTCGGAGGACGCGGTTCCGGAGGTGGACGTCGTCGAGGCCGCTCCGCATGACCTCGATTCCGCGCTGAACACCTTCCTGTGGGGCGACTTCGATGTCACCACCCAGTTACCGATGCGGATGCGGCTGTTCCGGGTCGGGCCGGACGATTACGTGCTGGCGGTTGTGGTGCACCACATCTCGGCGGACGGGTTCAGCGTCGGCCCGCTCGCCCGGGACGTCGTGGTCGCCTACGCGGCGCGGGCGATGGGCGTCGAACCGCAGTGGGAACCGCTGCCGGTGCAGTACGCGGACTACGCGGTGTGGAAGCACATGCTGCTGGGCGAGTTCGACGATCCGGCGAGCGAGGCACACCGCCAGATGGACTACTGGACCCGTGCGCTCGCCGCGCGGCCCGAGATGCTGGACTTCCCGACCGATCGGCCCCGCCCCGCGGTGCGCCCGACGGCCGGTGCGGCCGTGCCGGTGCACCTCGACGCGGACACCCACGCGGCGCTCGTCTCGCTGGCCCGCGAATGCGGCGCAAGCCTGTTCATGGTGTTGCAGGCTGCGTTCGCCCTGTGCGTCAGCCGGTTCGCGGACGACAAGGACGTCACGGTCGCCACGTCGATCGCGGGCCGCGGTGAGCCCGAGCTCGACGACATGGTCGGCAACTTCTCGGACGACGTGCTGATGCGTGTGGTCGTGGATGACGCTGACACGGTCGCCGACCTGGTCGCGGCCGTCCGATCGGCGGCACTGGGTGCGTACGCGCATCCGGACGTGTCGAATCCGCGCCTCGAGCGGGCGCTCGGGCTCGATCCAGGGGTGCCCTGGAATCCGTTGTTCCAGGTGACGCTGATCCTGCAGCGGGCCGCCGATGGGATGGCGGCCGAGTTCCCGGGACTGGCGATCGAACCGCACCCGGTGCCGACGACGGTCGCGAAGCACGAACTCGAGTTCAGTCTGAACGACCACTACGACTCGCTCGGCGTGCCGACCGGCGTCACCGGTGGTTTGCTGTACCAGACGGCGCTGTTCGACGAGCCGACCGCCCAAGGCTTCGTGCGACGGTTCGTAGCGGTGCTGCGCGCTATGTCTGCAGATGCCTCCGCGCCGATCGGGAGGCTCGACGAGTAGGGGAGTCTAGGTGGCGGAACGGGAGAGCCTGCGGGCGGCGCGACGGACGTTCGGAACCCCGACGGGGATCTCGGTGGTCATCGCCGCCCACAACGCGATCCCGGATATCGACGTCCAACTCGAGGCCCTCGCGCGTCAGGACTACGACGGCGAGTTCGAGGTGGTGGTGAGCGACAACCAGGGTAGCGCCGAGCTGCGCCACCACCTCGAGCACCACCCGCTGCGGGAGCGTCTGGGGCTGCGGTGGGTGGACTCGAGTGCCGTCGCCGGGACGTCGCACGCGCGCAACATCGGCACGCGGGCCACCTGCAACGAGTTCGTCGCCTACTGCGACCAGGACGACGCCGTCTACCCGGGATGGCTGACCGCGATGACCGTCACTGCGAAGGACTACGGCATCGTCGGCGGTCTGCTCGAGCGCGACACCCTCAACGACCCGGTGGTCGCGCAGTGGCGGGCGCTCCCGCCGCCCGAGAAGCTGCCGCTCATGGCCCACTTCCTGCCGAGCACGTTCGGGTGCAACCTGGGCATCTGGCGTTCGGTGTTCGACGAGATCGGAGGCTGGGACGACACCTATCCCACCGCCGGTGGCGACGTCGACTTCTGCTGGCGCGCCCAGTTGCGCGGGTACGACCTCGGTTACAACCCGGAAGCCCTTGTCGCGTACCGGTATCGGACCACACGTCGCGAGATGTTCGACCAGGCGGTCGAGTACAACATGGCGGAGGCGCGGCTGGCGAAGCAGTATGCGGCCCAGGGTGCCCGCGGCGCCAATCCGTTGATCCTCTTCGGCTACCTCGGCTTGCTGCTGTTTCGGCTGCCGGCGCTTCCGTGGAACTGGCCGGTCGGGCGCCGGGGCCAGTGGTACTGGGTGGCCGGGGCCGTCACGGGCCGGATCCGGGGCAGCGTCGAGCAGCGCCACCTGTACCTGTAGTCATCACACGTAGAGCGTCCGGTGCCGGATGCTGCCGCGGATGCGGCCGGCGAACCCGGCCAGGTAGCCGACCCATGCCCCGGTCGGCAGCTTCGTGATGCTCTGGGGGAGAAGTGGGTTCCGCAACAGGAGCAGGATCGGCATGGCGACGGCGAGGACAGGGCTGCGTCGGCGGTGACCGCGGTCGCGGTACTGCACGTAGATGCCGACATCGGACTGGGCCCACGCGTACTGCTGACTCCACAGTCCCCGGTACGACGACTGCACCCGGTAGGCCATCATCGCCTTCGATGCGTGTCCGAAGGTGAATCCGGCCAGTTGGATTCGCAGGCAGTAGTCCACGTCCTGAGATCCGCGCACGTACTTCGTGTCCCACGGGCCGACCGCGTCGGCCGTCGAACGCCACATTCCCAGGTTGCAGCTCCCGGCCACGGGGAACAACCCGGGCAGCTCGGTTCGCCGGTCCGGTGGATTGACCGGTGTCCACGAGGCCGCCTCGGCCGAGTTGAGGGTGGCGGTCTCCACCGGGCCGCTCACCGCGTCGAAGTCGGCCGCTCGATCGACGAGTTCGCGCAGCCACTGCGGATGGGCCTGGTCGTCGGCATCGCAGTAGGCGATGAAGTCTCCCTCGGCCGCAGCGGTGCCGAGGTTGCGGGCGTGGGACGGTCCCCGGGTGCCGGACGCGTCGACGTAGCGAAGTCGCAGCCGCTCGGCCAGCGGGTGATCGGCAAGATGGTCCCGCAGGGCGTCCGTGGAACCGTTGTCGCTCACCACGACCTCGAAGGGATCCGGGTAGTCCTGTGCGGCGAGCGCGGTGAGCTGGACGTCGATCAGGTGTGCGACGTTGTAGGCCGGAATGACGACCGACACCAGTTCGGGTGAGCGTGCCTGCACGTGTTCTCCTCCTCGGTGGGTCCTACCGCGATGCCTCAAACGTAGAACACATCGAACTCTCGGCTGCCTGCGACGCGCCCAGCCAGGCCACTTACGTGCCAGAGCCATTGCCCGCGTGGAAGTCTCGTCAGGGTGGTGGGCAGCAGGGGATTGCGGATCACGATCAGGACGAGCAGCAGGACGAGATACGGAACGGGGCGTCCCGACATGCACGTCGACCGGTGGTCGCGGTACAGCTGCGCCTCGCCGCGGCCGTAGGCGAACGACTGACGGCAGAGCGAGCGGAGGTTGTCGCGGAGACGGTAATCCACCACAGCCTGCGGCTCCCAGCCCAGCGAGTAGCCGCGCAACTGCAGGCGCCAGCTGAACTCCATGTCCTCGAGGGCGTACACGTAGGCGGTGTTCCATCCACCGACCCGGTCGAACACCTCGCGCCAGACCCCCATGTTCCCGCCGCCGCCCCACGGGAGGCGGGCGTTCGTCGACGTGGGTTGGGTCGACACGTCCGACAGCGGCCGCCACGCCACGGCGCGTGCGCTCGACAGCGGACGCCCGTCGAGGCTGCCGGCCACGGCGTCGAAACGCGCTGCGGCCGAGGACAGATGGCGCAACCAGTCCGCGTGAACGCGATCGTCGGCATCGCAGAATGCGACGAAATCGCCGGTGGACGCAGCGACGCCGACGTTGCGGGCGTGGCTGACCCCACGCGTATCCGACGCGTCCACCCACGAGAGCTGCAGTCGGTCCCGCAGTGGATGCGTCTTCACGTGTTTCTCGAGCCCGTCGGTCGATCCGTTGTCCGCGACGACCACCTCGAACGCGCCGTCGTAGTTCTGCTGGGCGAGCGCATTGAGCTGAACGTCGATGATTCCGTGGACGTCTCGGGCAGCGATCACGACCGAGATCAGCGCGGGCGTCCCGCGCATCGGATCAGGCATGGAGGTACCGATGTCGCGCGTCGCCTGTCATGTGGTCGTAGGCGCACCCGCCGGTGGATCCGGTGTGGTCGACGACTATTGCGATCGCGGACTCGGAACCAGGATGCACGGCGCAATCGTATTGCAGACCTTGGAACTTCGCGCGGAAGGCAGTTCGGCACACCTGAACGATCGTCCAGGTCTGGGAGCTGTGTGCCGCTCCCGTCGCGCTACGGGTTCGCCCCGACAGCTGCGACGAGAGCGGGCAGTCCGACGGCCGCTGTCGTGCGCCACGAATGGTGGACGAGGGGGCTCAGGTCGGTTGCCTCCGGGTTGATCTCGATCACCGTGGCGCCCGACTCGACGGCGCGCCGCGGTAGCCCTGCGGCCGGATACACCACCGCGGACGTGCCGACGACCACCATCAGGTCGCATGCGTCGACGGCGTCCGCGGCTCGCGTCCAGGCGTCCTCCGGTAGCGCCTCGCCGAACCAGACCGCACCCGGCCGCACGTCACCACCGCAGCGCGCGCACGCCGGCGGAGCCACCGGGCCGGTGGGCTCGACGTCGAGGCCGCCGTCCGACGGATGCGGGGCGGAGCAGACGCTGCACCGCGGTGTGAAGAGGCTGCCGTGCAGGTGGGCGGCGACCTCGCTGCCCGCCCGCTCGTGCAGATCGTCCACGTTCTGGGTGACGAGCGTCATCGGAACCCGCCGCGCCCACGCGGCCAGTGCCCGGTGGCCGTCGTTCGGCTGTACGTGTCGGACCAGTCCGGTCCGCCACTGGTACCACGCCCACACCAGGGCCGGGTCGGTCTCCCACGCCTGTGGGGTCGCCAGCTCGGCGGGATCGAAGCGTTCCCACAGGCCGGTCTGGGCGTCGCGAAACGTCGGCACCCCGCTCTCCGCGGACATCCCGGCCCCGCTGAACACCACGACACGGCGCGCGGCGCGGGCTGCCTCGAGGAGTGCCGGGTCGACTGCGATCTGGTCCATGCCGTCGATTGTGCGCGTAACCCGGGCGTCGGGCCGCACCCACGCGAGCTGCGGCGCTCCGATCGGGTTGAATTGACCCATGCCAACCTGTGCGCGGATCCGATGACCGGCGAGCTGTTGCCGCACCCCGGAACGGGTGAGCTGTTCGCTTCCCCGGTGCCGCCCGGTGCCGGGTGGCCGGGTGATCCGGCGACCGCGGAGACACCCGTCGCGCATTCCGCGCAGGACGTCGTCGCGGGAGCCGCGGCGGCGGTGAACCTCGCCGAACTCGACGCCCGGATCAGCGTGTGCCGCGCCTGCCCGCGGCTGGTCGACTGGCGTGAGCAGTCGGCGGAGGTCAAGCGTCGCTCGTTCGCCGATCAGCCCTACTGGGGTCGGCCGCTCGTGGGATTCGGTGACACCCTTCCCAAACTGCTGATCATGGGGTTGGCCCCCGCCGCGAACGGCGGCAACCGCACGGGCCGGATGTTCACCGGTGATCAGGCCGGCGACTGGCTGTTCCGGTCGCTGCACCGCGCGGGCATCGCGAACAAGCCGACCGCCGAATACGCCGGGGACGGGCAGAAGCTGTTCGGCGCGCGGATGATCTCGGCCGTGCGGTGCGCGCCACCGAACAACAAGCCGAGTATCGAAGAACGAGACTGCTGCGCCGGCTGGCTGGACGCCGAACTCGCCGACCTCCTGCCGTGGGTGCGGGCCGTCATCGCCCTCGGGTCCTTCGGCTGGGACGCCACGCTCAGTGCGGTCCGGCGGGCCGGGGGCACCGTGCCCACCCCCAAGCCGAAGTTCGGGCACGGTGAGGTCGCGGTCCTGCACACGGCAGCCGGCAAGCCGCTCAACGTGATCGGCTGCTACCACCCGAGCCAGCAGAACACCTTCACCGGCAAGCTCACCGAGAAGATGCTCGACGACGTCGTCGCCCGCGGCAAGGACCTGGCAGGGCTCGGCTGGGGTTGCGGCGGCTCGGGGCGCTGACCACCGGGCGGCTCGCCGATTGGGCGTCCTCTCAGTGGGACGAACGCTTGATGACCCCCGGCTGGGCGTGGCTACCATCACACCACGTCGACTGTCGTTGGAGGTGTGCATGGGTCACGAGGTCCCCGAACCCGCCGTTCAGATGGGGTATGTCGTGGAGGACCTCGACGCTGCCATCGACCACTGGGTGACACACGCGGGTGTCGGGCCGTGGACGTTGTTCCGTGGTGTCACCCTGCAAGGGCGCTATGCGGGCGCCGACACGGTCGTGACCATGGATGTCGCGATGGGCTACACCGGCCAGTTGCAGATCGAGCTCATGCAGATCACGTCGTCCACCCCGTCTCCGTACGCGAACGACGCGGGCGAACCCCTCGTCGGACCCCACCACATCGCCTGGATCACCGACGACCTCGACGAAGCACTCGCCTCCGCTCGAAGCCGGGGGCTCGAGGAGCTGTTCGTGGCCGAGGGCCCGGGAACTCGGGTCGCCTACGTGCACTCGTCCGCTCAGCCGGGGGTCGTCTTCGAGTACATCCAGAGTGACGGCATGCGCGCAATGCTCGAGTACGGCATCGCGCAGGCCCGGACCTGGGACGGTTCCGATCCCGTCCGACCCATCGCCTGACGACGGCGACCCCCCCAGACATCAAGTCCCCCTGTCCTCCTCGACGAGGTGGAGAATCCAATCCGGCGTGGCCGGGAAAGGCTGAACGATGGTCAACTGGAACGAAGAATGTGACGTGTTGGTGGCCGGGTCGGGCGCCGGCGGCGTCACCGGCGCCTACACCGCGGCTCGCGAGGGCCTCGACGTGATCCTGGTCGAGGCGACCGACAAGTTCGGCGGCACCACCGCGTATTCCGGTGGCGGCGGCTTCTGGTTCCCGGTCAACCCGGTGCTGCAGCGTGCCGGCGTCGACGACACGATCGAGGACGCGCTCGAGTATTACCACGCGGTCGTCGGTGACCGGACCCCGCGCGAGCTGCAGGACACCTACGTCCGCGGCGGCGGCCCGCTGGTCGAGTACCTCGAGCAGGACGAGAACCTCCACTTCTCTACCTACCCGTGGCCCGACTACTACGGCAAGGCGCCCAAGGCCCGCAACGACGGCCAGCGTCACACCATCCCGACCCCGCTGCCGATCTCGGAGGTCGGTGACCTGCACAAGCTGATTCGCGGTCCGCTCGACTTCGACCGGCTCGGCGCGGAGCTGCCTGACATGCTGATCGGTGGCCGCGCCCTGGTCGGCCGCTTCCTCAAGGCGATCGGCAACTACCCGAACGCGAAGCTGAACCTGAACACCCCGCTCGTCGAGCTGGTCGTCGAGGACGGCGCCGTGGTCGGCGCGATCGTCGAGCGCGACGGCGAGCAGGTCGCGATCCGCGCCCGCAAGGGTGTCCTGCTGGCCGCGGGTGGCTTCGAGGGCAACGACGAACTCCGCCAGAAGTACGGCGTTCCCGGCGTCGCTCGCGACACGATGGGGCCGTGGGGCAACCTCGGCAAGGCACATCAGGCCGGCATCGCGGTGGGCGCCGACACCGACCTGATGGATCAGGCGTGGTGGTCGCCCGGTCTGACGCACCCGGACGGACGCTCGGCGTTCGCGCTGTGCTTCACCGGTGGCATCTTCGTCAACAAGGACGGCAAGCGCTTCGCCAACGAGTACGCGCCGTACGACCGTCTCGGCCGCGACGTCATCGCCGGCATCGAGGACGGTTCGGTCACGCTGCCGTACTGGATGATCTACGACGACCGTGCGGGCGAGCGGCCTCCGGTGGGCGCCTCGAACGTCTCGATGGTCGAGACCGAGAAGTACGTCGAGGCCGGCCTGTGGCACACCGCCGACACGCTGGAAGAACTGGCCGCGAAGATCGGTGTTCCCGCCGAGAATCTGGTGGCGACCGTCGCCCGCTTCAACGGGATGGCAGCCAACGACGTCGACGAGGACTTCGGCCGCGGCGAGGAGGCGTACGACCGCGCGTTCACCGGCGGCGGTCCGGCGCTCATCCCGATCGAGCAGGGTCCGTTCCACGCGGCCGCGTTCGGCATCTCCGACCTCGGCACCAAGGGCGGTCTGCGTACCGACACCTCGGCGCGTGTCCTCGACACGTCCGGCGACGCGATCTCGGGCCTGTACGCGGCCGGCAACACGATGGCCGCGCCGAGCGGCACCGTCTACCCGGGCGGTGGCAACCCGATCGGCACCTCCATGCTGTTCAGCCACCTCGCGGTGATGAACATGGCCGGCAAGTAACGCGGTCCCAGCACTACTGCGCCCCGCTGCCCGTACTCGGGTAGCGGGGCGCAGGTCGATCACGGTCCGGGAGCGCAGTCCGCCACCGAGGACCTGCCTCCGACGGCGTCGTCGGGACCGATTCGAAATCGGGCATAATGCCCCATCGAAGCCACCCGAGACCAGGAGTGCCCCGGTGACCATCAATGAGCTGCAGAACGAGTTCCACGGCCTCCCGGTTGTGGAGTTCCCCATCGATACCGACGCTGCCCCCGCCGTGCCCGGGCAGGGCCCGGTCGCCTGGCGGATCACCGTTCCCACGTACGAGGCGCCGATGGAGTGGCCGGAGGCGTTCGCCAAGTTCCGGGCCGCGGTGGACCCGTCGAGCGTGCAGGCGATCGTCGTCGGAAGCTGGGCCGATCCGTACGAGGAGAGCTCGGCCGACGTCGTGAAGGCGCTCGTCGAGGCCGCCGAGGAGTTGCCGGCGTTGCGGGCACTGTTCCTCGGGGACATGACTTTCGAGGACTGCGAGATCTCCTGGATCGTGCAGTCGGACGTCACCGCCCTGCTGAGCGCGTTTCCCCGGCTCGAGCATCTGGGGGTACGCGGCGGCACCCAGCTGGCCCTGGCCCCGGTCCGGCACGATCACCTGCGCAGCCTGCTGATCGAGACCGGTGGCCTGTCCGCCGATGTGGTCCGGGCCGTCGCCGCGTCGGATCTGCCGGCGCTGATCGATCTGGAACTGTGGTTGGGCGACGAGAACTACGGCGCCGATTCGACCGTCGACGATCTCGCCCCGATCCTCACCGGGGAGAAACTGCCGCAGCTGACGCGCCTCGCGCTCGCGAACAGCGAATACGAGGACGAGATCGCGGCCGCCGTCGCGACCGCGCCGATCGTTCCGCAGCTGCGGGTCCTGGACCTGTCCAAGGGCGCACTGTCCGATGCGGGCGCCGAGGCACTGCTCGCGGGACAGTCGCTCACCCACCTCGAATCGCTCGACCTGCACCACAACTACCTGACGGGCGGTGTGCGGGAACGCGTCCGGGCGACTCTCGAGCCGTCCGGCATGCAACTGAACCTCGACGGCGAGGACACCGAGGAGGAGGAATACGGCGGCACGATCTACCGGTCGGTCGCGGTCAGCGAATGACCCGTCCCCGCCTGGCGGTCGTGGGCAATCCGGAGAACCGCCGCGTGACGATGCTGCTGGACGCCGCGGCCCGCTGCGGTATGCCCACCCCACGGGTGGTGTCCTGGCGTGAGGTACTCAGCGAGGGCGGGGCTCGGTTCGACCCCGACGAGTTGGTGCGACTCGATTCGCCGGGCGAGGACCCGGACGTGGACGCACTGCTCCGTGGACCCGGTGACCCGACTCGCATCGCCGAGGGCCCGCGGTGGTACGCGTCGCTGCTCGCCGCGGTCGGTACGCTGCGCGGCGGGCGCCGGTTGACGGACCCGCTCGATCTGGCCGTGCTGTTCGACAAGCGGCGGTGCCACGCCGCTCTCGCGAGTCATCGTGTGCCGGTGCCGATTTCGCCCACCTCCGGCGACGAGGCGCCGGTGCCGCGGAACTGGCCGGAGGTGCGCGAGTTGGCCGCGGCGGCGGGGCTGCGGCGGTTCTTCGTCAAGCCGGCGCACGGGTCCTCCGCGGCCGGGGTGGTCGCGGTGGAGACCGCACCCGGTGGCCGGGTGCAGGCCCGCAGCAGTGTGGAGATCGCCGCGGACGGGGTCTACAACTCGCTGCGCGTGCGCCGGCTCTCGGGGGATGCCGAGGTGGGTGCCCTCGTCGACGCGCTCGCCGGCGAATGCCTGCACATCGAGGCCTGGTTGCCGAAGCCGTCGCGCCGGGGCCGCGCCGCAGACCTGCGAATAGTGGTCGTGGCCGGGCACGCGACCCACGCGGTGCTCCGCACCAGCGCGCACCCGATGACCAATCTGCACCTGGGCGGGCAGCGCGGCGACCTGGACGCCGCGCGAGCAGGTTTCGACTCGGCGGGTTTCGGCTGGGGACAGGCGCTCGCCGTCGCGGAGCGGGCAGCCGCATGCTTCCCCCGCACCCTGTGTGTCGGAGTGGATCTACTCCCCGCCGCGGACTGGCGCAGTGCCGCAGTCGGTGAGGTGAACGCGTTCGGCGACCTGCTTCCGGGCCTGACCGGACTTCCCGGTCGCGCCGACGGGCTCGACACCTACGCAGCGCAACTGGCCGCGATCGAAGGATGGGCCGATGCGGCAGCAGCCTGACATGAATGCCGTCGTCGGTGCGGACGACATCGTGCTGGTCACTCTCGACACCCTGCGCTACGACGTGGCCTGTGAACTCGCGGCCGCGGGGCGGATCCCGAACCTGGCGCGGCACCTGCCGGGCGGCCGGTGGGAGGAGCGTCATGCCCCCGGCAGCTTCACGTACGCGTCGCACCAGGCGATGTTCGCCGGGTTTCTCCCCACCCCGGTGGGACAGGGGCCGCACCCGCGGCTGTTCGCGGCCGAGTTCGGCGGGAGCGAGTCCACGGCCGCAGGGACGTTCGTGTTCCCGGAGTCGAATCTGGTCGCGGGTCTCGCCGCTGTCGGCTACCACACGGTGTGCATCGGCGGGGTCGGGTTCTTCAACCGCCGGGGCGCGCTGGGTTCGGTGCTGCCCGACCTGTTCGACGAGGCCCACTGGTCTCCCGAGCTCGGGGTGACCTCGTCCACCTCGGTCGAGGCGCAGGTGGACCTGGCCGCCCGCATCGTGGACGGGCTTCCCGCCGACCGACGCCTGTTCCTGTTCGTCAACGTTTCGGCACTGCACCAACCGAATTGGTTCTTCACCGAGGGCGCCACCGCGGATCACGGGGACACCCGGGCGACCCACGCGGCCGCGCTGGAGTACGTGGATCGGCACATCGGGCGGCTGTTCGCGGCGGTGTCCAGCCGGCGCCGGTGTTTCGCGATCGTGTGCTCCGATCACGGCACCACGTACGGCGAGGACGGGTACACCGGGCATCGCCTGGGGCACCCCGTGGTGTGGACGGTGCCGTACGCCCACTTCTTCCTGGAGGGCCCGCGATGACCACCACCGACCTGCCCGTGCCGGTGCCGCCGGGTGACCTTCCATCGGATTACCTTCCGCCGTACCAGAACTACGTGTACGCGTACCCGCACAAGACGGCGTACCGGACACTGGACCCGCGCCCGGCGCTGACCGAACTGTGGGCGGACGAACCTCAGGACGCACTGTCGCTGTACCTGCATGTGCCGTTCTGCGAGGTGCGCTGCGGCTTCTGCAATCTGTTCACCCGGGTAGGGGCGCCGGACGAGCTCACCACCCGGTACCTCGACGCGCTCGAGCGGCAGTCCGCGGCGGTGCGCGAGGCCCTGGCGCCGTCGGCCCGCTTCGCGACGGCCGCTTTCGGCGGCGGTACCCCCACCTACCTGACGGCGCCGGAACTCGACCGGCTGTGCGACATCGCCGAAGGCATGGGCGCCGACCTGCGGACGATCCCCCTGTCGGTGGAGGCGTCCCCGGCCACCGCCACCGCCGACCGGCTCGCGGTCCTGGCCGAACGCGGGATCACCCGGCTCAGCCTCGGCGTGCAGAGCTTCGACGACACCGAGGCCCGGACGGCGGTCCGACCGCAGCGGCGCGCCGACGTCGACGCCGCCCTGCAACGCATCCGAGACGCGGCGATCGACGTCCTGAACATCGATCTGATCTACGGGATCGACGGCCAGACACCGGATTCTTGGATCGCCTCCCTCGACGCCACGCTCGCCTGGCGTCCCGAGGAGCTGTACCTGTACCCGCTGTACGTGCGCCCGCTGACGGGTCTGGCCCGCCGCGGCGGCGGACCCGATCCGGCGTGGGACGCCCACCGGCTGGACCTGTACCGCCGCGGCCGCGATCACCTCCTCGCGTCCGGCTACGTCCAGGAGTCGATGCGCATGTTCCGCCGCGCCGACGCCCCCGATGTCGGTCCGAACGACTACGCCTGCCAGACCGACGGCATGATCGGACTCGGTTGTGGCGCACGGTCGTACACGAAGGATCTGCACTACTCCTTCGACTACGCGGTCGGTGCGCACGAGGTGCGCGCCATCATCGACGACTACGTGGCGGGCACGGTCGACGACTTCCGCCGCGCGGTGGTGGGTCACGCGATGACCGAGGACGAGGCCCGACGTCGGCACCTGTTGCAGTCCGTGCTGCAGGCGGCGGGAATGCCGTTGGCGGACTACCGTTCCCGATTCGGTGCCGATCCGCACGAGCATTTCGGCGCGGAGTTGGACCGGTGGTCCGGGCGCGGGTGGCTCGCCGCCGACGGTGACCGGCTGCGGCTGACCGAGTCGGGCCTGGCGTACTCCGACGCGCTGGGACCGGAGCTGTTCTCGCCGCGGGTGCGGGCCGCGATGGCCGAGTACGAGGGCCGCTGACGGTGCTGACCATCCTGTACCGCGGACCGCTGGCGTCCTGCGACTACGACTGCCCGTACTGCCCGTTCGCCAAACGTCGGGACACCCCCGAGCAGTTGCGCGCCGACCGCGCCGCGCTCGAACGCTTCTGCGCGTGGGTGGCAGAGCAGGAGCAGGATCTGTCGATCCTGTTCACGCCGTGGGGCGAAGGACTGGTCCGCTCCTGGTACCGGCGGGCGCTGGTGACCCTGTCCCGGCTGCCTCGGGTGCGTCGGGTGGCGATCCAGACCAACCTCAGCTGCCGGACCGGCTGGCTCGCGGACGCCGACCGGGACACGGTCGCACTGTGGTGCACCTACCATCCCGGTCAGACGCCCCACGACCGGTTCCTGACCAAGACCGCCGAGCTCACCGACCTCGGCGTGCGCTTCAGTGTCGGTGTCGTCGGACTGCCGGAGCATCTGGCGGCCGCGCATCGGCTCCGCGCGGTGCTACCCGAATCGGTATACCTGTGGGTCAACGCCGCAGAGGGGCACGAATACACCGACGCCGACGCGGCCGACTGGGCTGCGATCGACCCGCTGTTCGGGTTCAGCCGGCATCCGCACCGGACGCGGGGGCGTGGGTGCCGAACCGGCAACTCGGTGGTGTCCGTCGACGGCGACGGGAACGTCCGGCGCTGCCACTTCGTCCCCGACGAGCTGGGGAACCTCTACGACGGCTCCTTCCGAGACGCCTTGCGACCGCGACCCTGCCCACTGGAGGTGTGCGACTGCCACATCGGCTACGTGCACGCCGACCAGTTGCCGCTGTACGACGTCTTCGCCGGCGGTGTGCTGGAACGGATTCCGGCCGAGCCCGTGTGGCTGCCGCTCCCGGAGCGGCGGGAGCGACAGCCCGACGTCGAGAACGACGCGCCTCGGGTATCGGTCAGTTCGTCGGCGATGCGTTGAGCAACGCCAGTTCGTCGACAGTCAGGTGGAGTGTCGCCGCCGCCACCGAATCGATCACGGATTCCGGCCGGGAGGCCCCCGGGATGGGGATCACCACCGGGGATCGGTGAAGCTGCCACGCCAGAGCCACCCGGTGAATGCTCACCCCGCGGATCTGCGCCACCTCGGCGAAGGGGGAACCGTCTCCACCGAGGCTCTTCGCCTGCCGCATACCGCCGAAGGGGCCCCACGACAGAAACGCGAGCCCTCTTTCCTCACACGCTCGTAGCTCGGCTTCGGCGGACCGGGTGGCGGGGGAGTACTCGTTCTGCACCGATACCAGGGCGTCTCCGAGGATCCGCTGCGCGATGTCGATCCGGTGGACGTCGGCGTTGGAGATCCCGACCCGCGCGACCAGTCCCTCGTCGTGGAGCGCTCGGAGTGCGAGCATCGATTCCTCGTACGGCAGTTGAGGATCCGGTCGGTGGTGCTGGTAGAGCGGTAGCGGATCGAGTCCGAGTCGCCGGATCGATTCGATGCATGCCTTCCGCAGATGCTGGTGGCTGCCGTCGATCCACCACGTGTCGGTCTCGGGAAACCGTAGGTGGCCACCCTTGGTCGCCACGACGACGTCCTCCAGTGAGCCGGGCCAACTCCGCAGCGCATCGGTCAGCGCCAACTCGTTGACGCCGTCACCTCCGCCCGCGGGCCCGTACACGTCGGCGGTGTCGAACAAGCGGATCCCGGCGTCGAGCGCCGCATGTACCGCGCGCCGTCCCCGCTCGACGTCGTGGCCGGGAACCTGGGTGATCGTCATGGATCCGAACCCGATCGGCGGTACCCGGAGGTCGCCGAGGCGGCGGTCGGGAACGCTCGTGCTGGTCACTTCCCTACGCCGCCCGTCCATCGTCGTGAGCCAAGCGCGTCAACGGATGGTCGAGCCGGCGTCGACGGGGAGGGTGATGCCGGTGACGTAGCGGGCGTCGTCGGAGGCCAGGTACATCAGCGCGCCGGTGACGTCGTCGACCTCGATTCGTTCGACCGGCAACGTGTTGACGAAGATCGGTGCGAGGTCGGGGCGCTGCTCGAGCAGAGCCGGGAGCACCTGTGAATGGCCTTGTGGCGTATCCACTCCGGTGGGGTTGATCATGTTCACCCGAATGTTGCGATTGGCCAGCTCGAGCGCCAGTGACCGGCACAGGCCGGTGAGGGCGTGCTTGGACGCGACGTACGGCAGGTAGAAGGGGAGCCCGATCGTGCTCGCGGTCGAGCCGGTGACGACGATGCTCCCGCCACCGGACGACTCCAGGTGGGGGATCGACACCGCACAGGTGTTCCACACCCCGGTGAGGTTGACGTCGAGGGTGGTCTGCCACAGTTCCTCGGTCACCTCCTCGTGGGGTTGGACCGTGCAGATCGAAGCGTTCGCGACGACGATGTCGAGTCGTCCGAACCTGTCGACCCCTTCCGCGACCGCCCGCTGCAAACCGCTCCTGTCACGGACATCGGCCTCGACGGTATGCACGCGGCGTCCGGTGGCCTCGACCATGCGTGCGGTCTCCGCGAGCCCCTCGCTGGTTCCCATCGTGTAGGGGACGAGATCCAGCTGGCGGCAGACGTCGATCGCGATGATGTCTGCGCCTTCCGACGCCATCGTTACCGCGTGATTTCGGCCCTGACTTTGGGCTGCTCCGGTAACAAGTACGACTTTTCCTTGCATTCTCAATTGAACCTCCATGAGTGAAATCGAAAATGTTCCACTGGGTGGAAACCGGTGTTTCCCGATCGGTCGTTCATCCCGTAGGGCGACGACGTCGGGGTACTAGGACTCGTTCAGGCGGGCGGCCAGGCGCGCTGCGGTGGCGTGATCGAGGAGTTCGATCGTCAGGCCGAGGGCATCCCGGTGGTAGGCGGTGCCGGCCGGGCACTGACCGTCGCGAAGGCCTCCCATCCACAGGGGTGAGCCTCGACGTTCGAGTTCTTCCGAGGCTCGGGCCAGGTCGTCGACCACATACCCTAGATGATGGATACCTGAACTAGGTTGCCACACAGTCGAATCGGGGACGGCGCGTAGCAACTCGACGTGAGGTGGTCCGTCGACGGTCAGGCCGAGACGCTGCACCGTCGAGTGTGCGACTCCATTGATCCGGCAGTGGTACTCCGATTCGGGGAACAGGCGTATCGAGAGGCCGTAGAGCGCCTCGAAGTGCAGGACCGCCGCCTCGGGGTCCGGCACCACGACGCCGACATGATGCAGTCGGCCGAGCTCGAAATCCACGTCAGGAGCGGCGAACGATCTCATTGGACACCTCCTTCGCATGCGTAAATCCAACACCGGAATCGTCCCATTCGGGCGTGAGGTGAATGATCGTTCAAACTCGGCGAGAATTCAAGCCGAGTGCGGGGCTGCTCATCCTTGACTGCTTCACTCGGCGAGAACATTATCCCTGAATGAATGTTCAACCAGCTATTTTCGGGCCGACGTAGGCTGTCGATGTCAAGGGAAGGGGGTCTACCGTCCCCCGAAATGCGCAACGCCTCGGCCACCGTCGTCGACGACGGCGGCCGAGGCGTTGTCCACCGGCCATTGCCCGATCCGATCGAGCGGCTTCAGCTGATCAGATGTGCGAGAAGCGACCGATCGGCGATCTACCAGTCTGCTTCGGTGTAGCGGATGACACCGCGGATGTTCTTGCCGTCGAGCATGTCTTGGTAGCCCTCGTTCAGCTGCTCGAGCGAGTAGGTATTGGTCACCATGTCCTCGAGGTTGAGCAGACCGGCCCTGTGCAGGTTCAGTAGGTTCGGGATGTCCACCCGGGTGTTGCAGCCACCGTAGATGTTGCCCAACAGGCTCTTCTGCAGCATCGCGAACGTGAACGAGTTGAGCTTGACGTCCATGTCGGCCATGTGACCCATCGCAGTGACGACGCAGGAGCCGTTCTTGGCGGTGAGCGTGAGTGCCGGGTCGACGTACTCGCCCTTCATCTCGCCGACCGTGATGATGGTCTTCTGGCACATACGGCCCCAGGTGATCTCCATGATCGGACCGATCGCCTCTTCCATCGACGGGAAGGCATGCGTGGCACCGAACTTGAGGGCCTGCTCACGCTTGAACGGCACCGGATCGATCGCGAACACGTGGCGTGCGCCCGCCGCGACGGCGCCCTGCAGCGCGCTCATGCCGACCCCACCGATGCCGATGATGGCGACCGACTCACCCGGCTTGACGTCGGCGATGTGCGTGGCCGAACCCCATCCGGTCGGGACACCGCAGCCGACGAGGGCGGCGAGCTCGAACGGGATGTCCTTCTCGATCTTCACGGCCTGGGACTCGTGGACGGTCATGTACGGCGAGAACGTGCCGAGCAGGCTCATCGGGATCACGTTCTCCCCGCGCGCCTGGATGCGGTAGGTGCCATCGGCGATGGCCTGACCGCTCAGCAGGCCCATGCCGAGATCGCAGATGTTCGAATGCCCGGACGAACAGGACGGACAACGTCCGCACGCCGGGATGAACGAAAGCACGACGTGGTCGCCCACCTCGAGATCCTTGACGCCCTCACCGACCTTGGTGACCACACCGGCGCCCTCGTGGCCGCCCATCGCGGGGTAGGCCGCCATCGGCGTCGCGCCGGTGACGATGTGGTGGTCGGAGTGGCACATGCCGGCGGCTTCCATGCGGATCTGCACCTCGCCGGCGACCGGGTCGCCGAGTTCGATCTCCTCGATCGACCACTTCTCGTTGATGCCCCACAGCAACGCGCCCTTGGTCTTCATTGCAACACCCTCCCCTTGGTTGACTATCGATCGCTGTGACGATAGCCACAGATCGCTCGAATTGGAACACGTTCTAGATGGTTCTCACAAAACTACGTATAGCTGTGCAGGTAACCGAATTGGGGGGCGTTACATGTGTGGAATCGCGGGATGGGTGTCGTTCGACTCCGACCTGACCCGACAGCAGAGTGTTCTCGACGCGATGACCGACACCATGGCTTTGCGCGGGCCGGACGGAAGTGGCACTTTCGTGCGCATTCACGCGGGGCTCGGGCATCGGCGGCTGGCCGTCATCGATCTGCCCGGCGGAGCGCAGCCGATGAGCGTGAGCGCCCCCGCTGGGGACGTCGGAATCGTGTACACGGGGGAGGCCTACAACTACCGGGAACTGCGCGATCAGCTTCGGGCTCTGGGGCATTCGTTCCGCACCGACAGTGACACCGAGGTGGTGCTACACGCGTACCTGCAGTGGGGTGAGGGCGTCGTCGATCACCTCAACGGCATGTACGCCTTTGCGATCTGGGACCAGCGCGAGGAGAAGCTGGTGATGATCCGAGACCGCATGGGCATCAAGCCGCTCTACTACTACCCGACACCGGACGGGGTCCTGTTCGGGTCGGAGCCGAAGGCGATTCTGGCGAACCCGTTGGCGCGCAAGGCCATCGATTCCGACGGCGTCCGCGAGCTGTTCGCGATGACCAAGGCGCCGGGCAGGTCGGTGTGGAAGGGCATGTACGAGGTGGCGCCGGGCACTCTGATCCGTTTGGACCGCAACGGTATTCACGAGCACACCTACTGGCGCCTGGAGGTGGTCGAGCATACCGACAGCACGGAGATGTCCGTCGAGCGGGTGCGGGATTTGCTCACCGACATCGTCGACCGGCAGCTGACCTCCGATGTGCCGCGCTGCGTATTGCTCTCGGGCGGATTGGATTCCAGTGCCATCACCGGTCTGGCCGCGGCGAGCCTGGCGCGCGACGGCGAGCAACTGCGCACGTTCTCGGTGGACTTCCTGCATCAGGAACAGAACTTCGTCCCCGATGAGGTCCGCGGCACCCCCGACGCGCCGTACGCGCACGAGGTCGCGGCGTTGGTGGACTCCGCGCATCTGAACGTGATGCTCAATTCGGCCGATATGCTGGACCTGTCGGTCCGTCGTGCGGTCATCACCGCACGCGACATGCCCGGACTCGGCGACATGGACCTATCCCTCTACCTGCTGTTCAAGGCGATTCGCGAGCAGTCGACGGTGGCGCTGTCGGGTGAATCCGCCGACGAGGTGTTCGGCGGCTACCCGTGGTTCTACGCTGAGAGGGCTGTCAACGCCGGCACCTTCCCGTGGGCGGCCTTCACCGGCGACACCCCCTGGACCGCTCTCAGGCCGGAGCTGCGCGAACGGTTGGATATCGACAGCTACGTTGCCGACCAATACGCCGCGGCGTGCGCGGAGGTCGAACACCTGCCCGGTGAATCCGAGGCCGAATACCGGATGCGTGAGGTGTGCTACCTGCATCTGACCCGGTTCGTGCGGATCCTGTTGGACCGCAAGGATCGCCTGTCGATGGCGGCCGGACTGGAGGTTCGGGTGCCGTTCTGCGACCATCGCCTCGTCGAATACGTCTACAACACTCCGTGGCCGCTGAAGAACTTCGACGGCCGCGAAAAGAGTCTTCTGCGCCACGCCACGAAGCATGTGCTCCCGCAATCGGTCGTCGATCGTGTGAAGAGCGGGTACCCGTTGACACAGGACCCGGCTTACGCGACGAACCTGCAGCAGCTCGCGAAGGAGATCCTGGCTGAGACCAATTCGCCGCTGTTCGACCTGATCGACCGGACCTGGATGCAACAGCTGACGGCACACGATCCGATGCAGATGGATCCCGTCACGCGGGCGGGCCTGGATCGCGTCGTCGACATCTACACCTGGTTGGACCTGTACAGGCCGGAGCTGCAACTGGATTGAGCATCTATGACCGGGCACCCGCAATCGAGTTTCGGTGCGCTGCGCGCGGTCGCCCTCGACGGTGATCCAGAGTGTCGATGCTCACGAGAACCAGCCCGTTCCAGGTGATCTCGGCTTGGAGGGCGGATTGGGTTATCGCCCGCCATGCCGCGCATCGAGACGGGCTCGCCCGCGACCACAGGGGGGTGGCGGGTAGGCGCTTTGCGAAGACGTTGACTTCTGTTGAGGTACAAGATGCGATCGCTCGACAGCGCCGCGTGGTGACGACTCTGTATCGGGTTGGAGATGACGCCGGCGGGTCGTCCGGTCATCCCTAGGGTGGCGGGCATGGATGTGAACCAGAAGACGATCCGCTTCGATGTCGTCGAGCGGCGCGAGGTGCCTCAGCCGGAGATCGACCGGCTCGCGCGCAACACGTGGAGATCCCTCACCGACGGCGCCGACGAACCGTGCGACCGCCCGCGGTGGGTGAACTGCGGCCCAGCTCCAGACGCGGAGGCGTATCTCGTGCACCGGTACGAGGGGACGGTCGCCGACTGACTGGTGAGGTGGACGTTCCACGCCAAACCCTCAACCGCGAGCAGTGATCTGGCCCCGCCTCGAGTGCGCGAGCCGGTTGCGGTGCACGTGGCGGTCCGGTACTGCCTGCAGATCCTCGTCGGGAAAGACCATGGCGCCACTCGGGAACGAGATCAGGTACTTCGTCATCGCGTCGACTCCTTCTTCCCCTTCCAGGGATGGGACCCCATCTTCGTCGACGCTGGCGCGCTGCGCGCAAGACTCGCTCGCCCACCCCGCAACGGGCGGAACAGGCCGTTTCGCCGCTTCGCTGATCGGTACCGGGGGGACTTTCGCGGACCGACACGGTGAGGAGATTGCGTTGGCCCACAGGTGGGTAACCGCGCCGGAGGAAGACCATCCTCGGCCAGAACGGAGCCCGCTATGACAGACACATCGACCCTCATCGTGCAGTTGCGCACGCTTCTCGACCTGACGAACGCGGAAATCCAGGTGGCCGACACGCGCCGGGCGCAGGCCCGCACCGAGTCCGTAGCCACCGAGCTCGCTCACAATGCCGACAACGCGCGTGAGCGTGCGGACGCGATCGAGCGCATCCTGCGTGAGCTGGGCGGGCGGCCGGCTCTCGTGCGCCCGTTGCTCGGGCGTGCCGCCGCGGCGGTCAAGATCGTGACAGAACAGATGCAACCGTTCGACGAGGCACTGCTCGGTGATCTCGCCCTCGAGCACCAGCTCATCGACCGGTCTCGGTATCTCAAGGCGCTGGCGACGGCCGGACGCCACACGAAGATCGTCGAGTTGGCGGATCGGTTGATCACTGCGCATTCGGCCACCGTCGAGTGGCTGACAACCGTGCTCGCTGAGGAAGCTCTCGGCGGCCCCGCCGCGCTGCGCCGAACACCGATGCAGGCCGCGACCGGTGCCGCGGTGCGGCTGATGAATACGCCGGTTTCCTGGTCGACGACAGGTCTCGATCGGGCGATGGACACCGCCCGATCCACCGGGCCCAGGATCAGCAGTCTCCTCGGCCGCGGAGCACACGCCGGCGACATCGCCGCGAAGACGATCGCCGCCAGCCGCGACGCCGCCCTCGAACGGGCAGAACAAGTCACCCGTAGCGAGGGGGCCGACGCGATTGCCGACGTCCTGCACGGTGCACGCGCCGCGGCCGGGGCACTTCGGCCGGAAGAGTTGCCGATCGCTGACTACGACGAGTTCAACGTCGCCGCCGCCGTCACCGCCGTCAAGGAACTGACCGAGCCCGCCGACGTCCGGACCATCCTCGGGTACGAGGAAGCGAACAAGAACCGGCACGGCGTCGTCTCCGCCGCCCACACACGCCTGACAGCGATCGCTCAGGAAGTCACCGGAATCGAGTGAGCTGAACCTGGCGAATCCGGAGCGGTTCCGCCGGGGAGAGGCCGGCAGCACCGTGGTTCGTTTTCGCGTAGAGCATGCGGGGTATCCGACACGCATCCCGGGGAAGACGCACCGACCTCTCGGGTGCGCCGTCGGCAGGGCGTCGGTGCGAGAGCCGGTTGGGTGGACTGTCGGTGTCGCTCGAGGTCTCGGACTCGTACCGACCTCAGTCGGATCGGCCGAGCAGTGTCGTAGGGAGTAGGAAAGGGGCACGGCGATGGGGCAGTGCGTCGCCCACGAGATCATTGATGCGCACCTGGTCGGTGGGCGGATGAAGCCTGGTGAGGAAGTCGAGATCAGCATCGATCAGACCTTGACCCAGGATGCTACCGGCACCCTGGTGATGCAGGAGCTCGAGGCACTGAAGCTCGATCATCCCCGGACCGAGGTGAGCGTGCAGTACGTCGATCACAACCTGTTGCAAACAGACGAGAAGAATGCCGAGGACCACGAGTTCCTTCGCACCGCGGCACTCCGCTATGGGTTGTGGTTCTCCAAACCAGGCAACGGAGTCTCGCATCCGACACATATGCAGCGCTTCGGGATTCCCGGTAAGACGATGGCCGGTTCCGACTCGCACACCTGTGCAGCCGGGTCGCTTGGCATGCTCGCGATCGGGGTCGGTGGCCTCGAGGTCGCTCTGGCGATCGCCGGGCACCCTTTGCGCCTGCGCATGCCGGAGATCTGGGGTGTGGAGCTCACCGGTCGGCTCCCGCACTGGTGCTCGGCAAAGGATGTGATCTTGGAAATGCTGCGCCGGCACGGCGTGGCGGGAGCGGTGAATCGGATCATCGAATACCACGGACCCGGATTGGCGACGCTCTCGGCGATGGATCGACATGTGATCGCGAACATGGGTGCAGAGCTCGGCGCGACAACGTCGGTGTTTCCCGCCGACGCCGCGGTCCGTGACTTTCTTCGAAGTGAGGGCAGGGAGGGCGATTTCACCGCATTGGATGCCGATGCCGATGCGGTGTACGACGTGCACGAGAGTATCGACCTGACGAAGATGGAACCGCTGATCGCGACGCCGTCTTCCCCCGGCAACGTGAGACGGGTTCGGGACATTGCGGAGGAACCTGTCAGCCAGGTCGTGATCGGCTCGTCCGCCAACCCGGGACTACGCGACTTCGCGATCGTCGCGGCAATGGTCGCGGGCCGACAGACCGTTCCAAGCGTGAGCTTCGACATCAACCCGACCTCGCGGGAGATCTACTCGGACCTGACCCTCATGGGCGCCACTCGCGACCTGATCGACGCAGGCGCTCGGATTCACCAATCCGGGTGCATGGGCTGCATCGGGATGGGCCAGGCGCCGGCCCCTGGCCGCAACTCGCTACGCACCATGCCGCGCAACTTTCCCGGACGGTCCGGTACCAGGGAAGACGCAGTCTGGCTGTGCTCACCGGAAACTGCGGCCGCCTCGGCGCTGACGGGGGTGATCACAGATCCACGAGACTGGGCCGCAGCGGAAGACATCATCTACCCACAGCTTCAGCTACCAGCCCAGGCGGCGGTGAACACGGCGATGCTCGTCGAACCACTCCCCGCGGAACGGGCGCGCCACGCCGTCGTGGTGAAGGGGCCGAACATCTCCTCCCTGCCCGAGTTTCCGCCACTGCCTGACCGTATCGAGGCGCCAGTTCTCCTCAAGGTCGGCGACGGCCTTTCCACCGACGAGATCTCCCCGGCGGGCGCGCGAGCGCTGCCATACCGCTCCAACATACCCAAGCTGGCCCAATTCACATTCACGCCGGTGGACGGCACATACCCGGGCCGGGCGGTGGAATCGTCCTCTACTACCGGACATTTCGTCGTCGGCGGCGACAACTACGGACAGGGGTCGTCGCGCGAACATGCCGCGATCACCCCGCGATATCTCGGGCTGCGGGCAGTGATAGCCAAGTCCTTCGCGCGCATCCACTGGCAGAATCTCGCAAACTACGGCGTTCTCGCCCTCGAGTTCGAGAACCCGCGCGACTACGACGCCGTGCAGAAGGGCGATGTTCTCATCCTCGAGCAGTTGCGCGAGTGCATTCGGTCCAGCCGGCATCTGATGGTGACAGATCCGAGCCGGAACCTGCGGATCCCGGTCCAGCACCGACTGTCGGCCCGGCAAGTGGACGACGTTCTGGCGGGCGGAGTGATAGCAAACTGGGGTGGCTAGGCCACCTATCACTTTGAAGACCGGTCAATGCCGCGCGACGTCGATCTCACGACATGTGTTCGCGCAGGATGCGTGTGCCAAGATCGAAGGATCGGCGGTGCAGTCCACTCTGGTTCCGCCGTCGAACTGTCGCTTGTACAGCGGAAACGCCGCCTATCGACCCGACAAGCATCAGTAGTAACTGCGCGACATTGGAATTCACGTGGACAACCCTTCGTTCATCTTCGGCGGTCTGCAGGTCGGGTACGGGAGGGCGCCACAGGAGCTCAGTCCGCGGGGGAGTGAGCGAGATCATGGCCAGGCAGTGCTGTGGGTATGTGTCTACTCCCGCCCGGGCGGGGCCGCAACCGGATCCAACGAACCGAACCTACTCGTAAAGTCGTAGTAAACCATTGCACGAGTTTAGGTTTCGACATCGTACTCATCTCGTCAGTGGCGGCTGTCGGAGATGCTGGTGTCACCCCTGAGTATGAGTCGAATGTATACCCGAGAGTGATGCGCAACCGGGCCGGTCTCGGACAGAGTTTCGCCCGTGATCGAACTGAATGGACTGACGAAGACCTACGGGTCGACGAGAGCGGTGGACGATCTCACGTTCTCCGTGAAGCCGGGTATCGTCACCGGCTTCCTCGGCCCGAATGGTGCCGGCAAGTCGACGACCATGCGGATGATCCTCGGCCTCGATGCGCCGACGTCGGGTACCGCACTGATCGAGGGTGTGCCGTATCACCAGCTGAAGCAGCCGTTGCGGACCGTCGGTGCGCTGCTCGACGCCAAGTGGGTGCACCCGAACCGGTCGGCCAAGGCGCACTTGCAGTGGATGGCGGCGGCCAACTCGCTGCCGATGTCGCGGGTGGACGAGGTGCTGCGTCTGGTCGGGCTGACCGAGGTCGCGGGCAAGAAGGCCGGCGGTTTCTCGTTGGGTATGTCGCAGCGGTTGGGTCTGGCGGGCGCGTTGCTGGGTGATCCGAAGGTGCTGTTGTTCGACGAGCCGGTCAACGGTCTCGATCCCGAGGGCATCGTGTGGATCCGCAAGTTCATGCAGTCGTTGGCGGCGGAGGGGCGCACGGTTCTGGTGTCGAGTCATCTGCTGTCGGAGATGTCGTTGACGGCGGAGCATCTCATCGTGATCGGTCGTGGCCGGTTGATCGCGGATACGAGTGTGAAGGACTTCGTCGATCGGGCGTCGGATTCGTCGGTGCGGGTGCGTAGTCCCCAGCTCGACGCGTTGCGGACGGTCCTGACCGGGCAGGGTTTCGCGGTTCGTGACGATGCGGGCGATGATCATCAGCAGGCGTTGGTGGTGTCGGGCGTCAGGACCGATGATGTCGGTGCGCTGGCGGGGGCGAACGGAATCGTGCTGCACGAGTTGTCGTCTCAGCGTGGTTCGCTCGAGGACGCGTTCATGAAGCTCACGGGCGACGACGTCCAGTATCACGCGCAGATCGGCGGGCAGGCCGGGCAGAACATGGGAGGTGCGCTCCGATGAGCGTGTTGAATGCAGAGCGCATCAAGCTGACGTCCACCAAGTCGCCGATGTGGTGCAGCCTCGCCGCGGTGGTCGTGAGTGTCGGTCTGGCCGCAGTGATGGGCGCGGCCCACAGGTCGGCGCTGTCGTCCGGTAGGGACTCGATGGAGAAGTTCACCGCGGCGTCCACGGAGCTCGGTGCGTTGCAACTCGGGTCGATGCTCGTGATGATCATGGCGGCCCTGGCAGTGACTACCGAGTACCGGTTCGGCGTCATCCGCACCACGTTCCAGGCGATCCCGAGCCGACCGCGAGTGATCGCGGGCAAGGCGCTGCTGCTGGCTCTGCTCGCCGGGGCTCTCGGGGTGGTCATCGCGTTGACGTCGTACTTCGTGGCGCAGGCGACGGCCGGGGTGACGCTGGACCTCGGCGGAGATGGCAACGCGCGTGCACTGTTCGGCGTCCCGATCTACTTCGCGCTGCTGGCGGTGCTCGCTGTCGGTGTCGGCACACTGATCCGCCAGTCCGCGGGCGCGATCTCGCTGCTGCTGCTGTGGCCGCTGGTGATCGAGGGCTTCGCGACGATGATTCCCAAGGTGGGTAAGTACATCGGCGAGTTCGGCCCGTTCAAGAACATGTGGCACTTCCTCGGCCACGCTGGTGCCTTCGATTTCCGTTGGGGCCCATGGGGTTCGCTGCTCTACTTCGCGGCGTTCGTCGCGATCGTGTTCGGCGCCGCGCTGTTCGCGGTGAACAAGCGCGACGCCTGACTTCGTGCGATGACCGTCCAGGCCGCTGCCTGGTCGGCGGAGATCTCTACGGGTTCTGCATTCCACGCACGGCGTCCGCGTCGTTCGTGAAGACGTCACTCGTGGTGATCAGGGAGTTCTTGGCTTCGAGTGACGGCGTTCCCGCGCGCCAGTTCACGATCGGGTTGAGAACTCCGAACGGACCACATCCCGAGGCTGCCGGAACTGCGAACGGCTCGGCGGCGTGTTCGACGTTGCGGAAGCTGGCGCCCATGTTCGCGCCGGGAATAGCTTGCAGCGTACCAGCTTTGGAGACGTCGAGGTTCATCTGAACGGGCGTGGTGTCGGAGCCCAGGTAGCACTTGTTTCCGAGTAGCGGGTTGGCGATCCTCAGCTTGACCGGCATCTTGACGGACTGCTCGAACACGTCGAGCGACGGGTTGTTGTTGCCGGCCAACTCGACGGTGGCCGTGGCCGCGTTCAGGCCGAAAAGGTTGTTGAACGGCAGGTCGATGCCGAGCGCGCCACCGGGGATGCTGATCGGCTTGGAGTAGATACCGCCGCTCCCGTCGGTTGGCGGCACGAAGACCTGGTCGAAGCCATTCGGGTTGTTCGGCTCCTCGGGGAACGCCAGACCACCGGCGACGCGTAGCGAGTCGTTCGGGACATCGACGGACAGCTTGCCGATCTGCATGGTGCCGCCCTTGACGGTGACTCCCACACAAGTGCTGGTGTCCGGGTTGGAGATCGGACAGTCACCCCACCCTCCGAACGGCGAATCCGGCAGGGCGTCAGCGCCGGCGGTTGCGGCCGATGTCAGTGCTGCCGCGGCGGCTATAGCGAACCCCCCGATCATCGCGGCACGATAGCGATTCTGCATGTCTGCCTCCCTCGATGAATTTGTCGAACCCAGAGAGGTCAATTCGACTGGATGTTCGTGACCCCCCTGGTAGCTAGGATGTGACTGTAGCCAGCTATTGCCGCATGTGTATACAGAATCTGCTGAACATCTTCACGAACTTCGATCGCGGCATTCGCGCGAAGCGGGCCATCGTGCGGTGTGGACGATTGGGTGCACCGAATGGTTCGACTTGTCAAGAATGCTGCAGTGCAACATATGTCGAGCCTTCGGTGGCATGTGCGCAACCGCGCGGTCGGCGGGTGGCTGAATCGTGTCAGGGCGCCCGCAGTTCTGAAACCGGCTACCCGGTATCCATGAACACGTTAGGTAGCTGCACCCGACTCCCGGCGCTGCTTGCGGAGTTGTGGAGCGAGATCACGGTTCTTCGGGGTCTTTGAGATCAGGCCGAGCCGGATCCAGGGCGATAACGCGGCGGCGATCGGACTGGCGATGGTGAGTGCCGTCGGCCCCACGCTTGGTGGGTATCTCGAGGTCACGCGAAATGGCCGATCGTCGCTCGCGCTGTGCCCTCCGGAGCGTATGAGACCATCAGGTATGAATATGCAGTTTTGGGAGGTAACGGCGCTCTTCCAGCATCTGCGGAACTATCTCGCGAATGCCCGTCGATTCTTCACGGGTTGGAGTGTCACCGAGATCCCGCGCACCGACCGTCCTCGAACCGAAGACCGCTGAGCCGACGACGTGCGAGTAGCGGTTCGAACGTAGAGGCCGGAGGCGGCATGTTGGTGGTGATCCGAAGACCGTCAAGGAGCCCGGTGGTCACCAAAGAGGAAGCGGCAGAACCGGCTGACTGGTAGAGGGCCATGCACAGCTACTGCGCGGTGTAGCCGCCGTCGACGAGATGGTGACTACCGGTGACGAACGATGCGGCGTCACTGGCAAGGAAGCAAACCAGATGAGCGACCTCGATCGACCGACCGAGGCGTCCGATCGGATGCTTCGATACGAGTATGCCCCGCGCATCCTGGTCAGCATCTTTCAACAACGGAGTGTCGATGAATCCCGGGCCCACAGAGTTCACGCGGATACCGGCCGCTGCGTACTCGAGAGCGACTGTCTTGGTCAAACCCACAACAGCGTGTTTGGACGCGACGTAGGCAGAGCTGTTGGCCGAGCCGACGCTACCGAGGATTGAAGAGATGTTGACGATTGCGCCGCCACCGTTCTTCGACATCGCATTGACCTGGGCGCGAAGATTATGGAACACCCCGTCGAGGTTGACCCGGGTGACTGTTTCCCAGTCCTCGTCGCGAAACTGACCAGTCGGAACACCTCCTCCGACGATACCCGCGTTGTTCACCGCAATCTTGAATGGAGCAAGGCTTTCGGCTGCACGCACAGACTCCTCGGCGACTTCCGGCAGAGCCGCGTCACCGATGACGGCAACGGCAGTGCCCCCCGCGGCTACGATCTCCGCAACCACCCGGCTGCCAGCTTCTTCGTTGAGGTCCTGAACGACGACGTCAGCGCCGCTCTCGGCCAGGAGCATCGCAACCGCGCGACCGATCCCTGAGCCCGCACCCGTCACAATCGCCGAACGGCCGGAAACATCATAGGTGGCCAACGTTGACATCCTTTCGGTCATTGTGAGAACGCGCGGCTTTGCCGAATGCTGTTCTCACGGAAAGCACGCAACGGCGACGCGTGGTCCAGGGTGACGGATTGAGACACTATCTGGAGACGCCGGATCGAGCTTGACCATTCGGGTCAACTTCTTGACCTGTTGGGATCTGCCCACCTGTTCCGACATCAGACGATCCCGGGTGTGGGCGGCGCTCGGCAATCAGAGAATGTCACCCCGTCCAGTCGCGAACTACGACACGGAAGATACGGGCGTAGGCGGGAACAGCCGGCGTCATGACAACCGTCGGCCTGTCCGAGCCCTGGGCCGGCAAGACGACCCTCGCCGCAAAGCTTGCCCGCAGTTACAGCAGGGGCGTGCATTTGCACACGGACGACTTTTGGCACTGCATCGTTTCGGGTGCGATACCTCCGTACGATCCCGCGTCCGACGCGCAGAACAAGACGGTCATGGAGGTGATCGCCGGTGCCGCCTACACCTATGCGCTCGGCGGCTTCATCACGGTGATCGACGGCATCATTGGGCCGTGGATGCTCGACCACTTCCGATCGTGAGCAGCGCAGCAGCCGGACTTGGCGATCCACTACGTCGTGCTCCGGCCGCATCGCGACATCACGCTGAAGCGAGCCCAAGCCCGAACCACCCCGAGCGCCTTGATCGATGAGGGGCCCATCCTCGCGATGTGGGACCAATTCGCCGATCTCGGCGAACTCGATGGCCACGTACTCGACACGTCGGGCGAAGCCGAAGAGCGCAGTGCCCAACGGGTTACAGAGGCCACTAGCGATGGTCGCTTCCGAGTGGTTGCAGCGTAGCGACCGGATCCGCGGGAAGGGGCGGTGCCTTAGCGATCGGCATCATTCCTCGGAGCGGAGGCTGCGGTCGAGCAAAAGCTCGGCCGCGCTGGCGAAACGCTGCCGCACTGACGCCGTACTGGCCGAGATCGCCACAGCGCGCTACGATTGCGCCGATGACGACTTACTCCGATCCAAGATTGGGGGCCCAGTTCGCACACGGTGAGTGCTGATGCACCATCCGACCGCGAACGGGACCGATCCCCGACTGTCCTTCTGGCTGCGCGTGCGCGAGTTCGCCGTGCCGCCGTCCATGATCGAGACCGCAACCGACCGACGTCTTGCAGGCGACTGGTTCGGGGCTTGTGCCGCAGCGGGTTTCGATGCCGACATCGACCTACGGGCACTGACCCGCAGGCACGGCCGTGACGTCACGGCACAGGTCCTGGCCGACCTGCGACATCTCGCGCCCGACCTGCTGCGCTGGCACCTGCCGCGGGTAGCCCCCGACGGGCTTCTGCGCCCCGGACTGACCGTTGCACTGGCTCGATACGGGCCTGCTGACCACCGAAAACCTTGCGGTGGAAGCGCCTCGGTGCACCTGGTGGCCCGCACCGCTCCGGCCTGGGCGGATGCCGGACAGCGGATCGTGCTGACCCTCTGGGACGGCTCGGATTTCGCCCACCACAATCACCCCCACCCCCGCCCCAACCGGCGGTACCGGCTCGACCTCCATCGGCACCTGTGGGACGCCCGTAGGGTCAGTGACCTACGAATACGCTGCGGGACAGGGAAATTACCAGCCATCGCAGCCTTCGGCCAGGCCCTTGCCGAGGCGGTACCGAAGGGCTGCGCCGTCGACCGCTGGGCGGCCGAGGCCGACATCCTGCTCCGCGCCGACGGGCAGCGCGACGGCCCCGTGCGGGTGCGGTGCGGGGGACGGTCCGACCTGGTGGTGGAGTCAGTCGGCGCTGGCAACGGCGCCGATTCAGCCGCGCTGTGGCTCGTGGACGACTACCCGCGTGGCCGGCTCGCCGCGCTCCCGGTGCTGCCCGATGCGGCGACCTGGGTGCTGCCCGACCTGGAGCTGATCCGATCGGGAGCGATCACCGCCGAACGGTTGCACCCGCTGGTCGCCGCCGCCCTGGACCCGGGCTGGTCGCCGCCGGCTCCGTCGCGGACGTCGGACCGGGAGAACCGGATTCACCTGGTGGACTGCCGTGGTGAACGGCACCGGATCGGACTGGTCGACGGTGCGTTGACCGCACTCGATCACGATCCCGCCGAGATCCGGCGTGAGGAACTGCTCGTCGCGCTGGGCGGCACCCCGCTACCCTGCCTGCAGGCCATCGACCGGGTCCATCGCAGTCCGGATTGTCTCCCCGGCGTCCGTGAACGCCTGGACCACGGAGACGCCGCCGGGGCGCTGGCCGTCGTCGAAGGACTACTCGGCCGGGGCGCAGTCCTCCGTGAAGGCCCTCTCCTGGACGAACTTCGGGCGTCCGCAGATCGCCTTGGCACGTATGACCGGTTCCTTTCCGCGCCGGTGGAGACACCGCCCGTCTGGCGACCTCGGCGCCGCGGGCGGTCGCGCCGCACCGTCTCACGCTGACCCCGTCTTTCATACCCCCGAAACCCGCTGTCTCGCAGGGTGGCCGGATGGCCGCATCCTGCGACTCCTCCTCGACACCACAGGTGATGCACATGTCTTCCACGCTTCTTCCGAACCGACCCCTCGAACTCGACAGTGCCGCAGCGCTGTTGACAATGCTCGGCACGGTCACCACCGAACCTCGTCCCGACGACCAACTCGAGGCCCTCACCTTGGCGGTGGCCGCGGACCTGCCGGTACTGCTGTGGGGCGAACCGGGAATCGGCAAGACCGCCGCCCTGACCCAGCTCGCCGATGCCCTGGACCTGCCGCTGACCACCGTCATCGCGAGCGTGCACGAGCCGTCGGACTTCTCGGGTCTGCCCGTCCTCGGGGACGACCCGGCGACACACGGTGTGCCGATGGCGCCGCCCGACTGGGCCGTCCGTCTCGTGCAGGCCGGTCGGGGACTGCTGTTCCTTGACGAACTGTCGACGGCGCCGCCCGCCGTGCAGGCGGCCCTGCTGCGGCTCGTCCTGGAACGACGAATCGGTGCGCTGCAACTCCCGCCCGGGGTCCGCGTCGTGGCCGCCGCCAACCCGCCGTCGTCGGCAGCGGACGGCTGGGAGTTGAGCCCACCGTTGGCCAACCGTTTCGTGCACCTGCACTGGACCCACGACCACGAGGTGGTCGTCCGCGGCCTCGGCGGCACCTGGCCCCGCGCGACGTTGCCGCGACTCGACCCGGAGAAGTTCTCCGACGCAGTGACATTCGCCCGCCGCGCGGTCTGTGAGCTACTCGCCGCTCGCCCCGCTCTCGTGCACCAGCTCCCCGGCAGTCAGACCCGCCGCGGTGGCGCGTGGCCGTCGCCGCGGAGCTGGGACATGACCGTCCGGCTGATCGCGTTCGCCACCGCCGCCTCGTCCTCGCCGGACGTGCTTTCCTTGCTGGTCCGGGGCAGCGTCGGCGACGGGCCCGGTTTCGAGCTGCTGGCCGCCCTCGACCGCATGGACCTCCCTGACCCCGAGGCGTTGCTCGCCGATCCGACTGCGGCAGATCTCCCCGAGCGCGGCGATCTGCGTCAGGCCGTGCTCGACGCGGTGGTCGCAGCCGTCCGCCGGCGGCCGGAGAAATCCCGTTGGGATGCTGCGTGGACGCTCCTGGTCACCGCGGTGCAGACCGGGCCGCCGGACCTCGTGGTGGTGCCGGCGACCACTCTGGCCACCCTGCGCCGGGACGACTGGGAGTTGCCGGCGGGAATCGACCAGCTCGCCGGTGTCGTGTCCGTGTCGCTGGCGGCGGACCGCGCCGCCGATCGCGCTACCGCGCACGCCGGTCGATGACGGCGGCGTCGGCGCTCGACCCGGAGAAGATCTACGCCGCGCGTCTGCACGCAGCCCGCGCGCGGCCCTACCTGGCGACCGCCCTGTATGCGCTGCACATCGTCGCGTCGCCCCGCGTGCCGACGATGAGTGTGGACCGGCACTGGCGCTGCTACGCCTCGCCCGCCTTCGTTGCCCAGCGGCCGGTGGAGGAGGTTGCCTCGAACCTGGTCCACGGGGTGTCGCATCTGCTGCGCGATCACCACGGCCGCAGCGACCGCTACGCCCGCGCACACGACCTGACCGGTGGCGCGGAGCGGCTGCGGATGAACCTGGCCGCGGACGCGGAGATCAACGACGACGCGTTCGGCGACGGATTGCTGCCACCCGACGACGCGGTTCTGCCGTCGACCCTGGGACTGCCCAGCGGACAGCTCATGGAGGACTACCTGCGCGAGTTCCGCCTCGGTCCCCGCACCGACGGGCTGACGTGGCTCGACTGCGGCAGCGGCGCGGACGGGCTGTGTCGTGAGTGGGAGCTGGGTCCCGACGGGGCGAACGGGCTCAGTGACCAGCAACGCGACGCGGTCCGTTTCCAGGTGGCGCACAGCATCGTCGGTCGCCCCGGCCAGGCGCCTCGCGGATGGCGGCGGTGGGCGGAGGAAGCCCTGCACCCGACACAGCCGTGGCGGGCCCTGCTGCGCGCGGCGATCCGCTCCGCGACCTCCTCTTCCGGTACCGGCGAGAACTACACCTACCGGCGTCCGGCGCGGCGCTCCGCCGCCGTGCCCGGCGCGGTGCTGCCGAGCCTGCGGCGCACCCCACCCCGGATCAGCGTCATCGTCGACACCTCGGCATCGGTCAGCGACGCGGACCTGGGCAGCGCACTGCTGGAGGTGGCCGCCATCACGAGGGCCGTGGGCGGGCGCCGCGACCTGGTGACGGTGCTGTCGTGCGACGCGGCGGCCCGGGTCGTGCACCCGTTGTGCCGCGCTGAGGACATCCCGCTGTTCGGGGGCGGTGGCACGGATCTGCGCACCGGATTCGCCAGGGCGCTGCGCGGCCGGCCCCGCCCGGACGTGATCGTCGTCCTCACCGACGGGGAGACGCCCTGGCCCCGCAGCCGACCCGGGTGCCGAACGGTCGTCGGCCTGTTTCCGCGGGTGCGCCCCAGGGGTTGGCAGGACCACGACTACGTTCCCGACCGGCCACCGGATTGGGCGCAGGTGGTGGAGATCGGCACACCTCGGACCTGAGTGGCCGGAGGATCGTTCGCGGTGTGCTCCGGCGCGTCGGTTGAACGGCGTTTCGCCGAGTGCTCGGTAGAGCGACTTCTCAGATGGAGTGCCGCCCGCCTGCCCGGTGGTAACGCCGCACGAACCGGTCGACCCGGATGGTGACGAATCTGACCAGCCCCTCGAGTGGTCCACGGCCGGCGGTCGCACACCACACGAGCGCGAGGGCGGTGATGCAGATGACCTGCCGGACGTATCCGGAGACCGGGCTGTACACGTCGAAGCCGGAGTTCACGAACAGGATGTGGCTGACGTAGACCGTCAGCGACAGGCTGCCGATCGCGGCGAGCGGTGCCAGCACGACGCGGACGATGGTGGACCAGACGGGTGCCGTGACGTGGCCGAGGAGCAGCATCGCGCCGATGACCAGCAGCGAACTGCCCACCGTCGCCATCAGGTCGAAGGGGGTGCCCGTGTGCGGCCCCGCGACGCCGAGCCACCACCACGTCGTCGTCGGGGTCGTTCCGTCGCCGCCGAACGCGAGTAGCTCGTCGACGATTCCGTCGGTGTCGGGTGCTTCGGCGGACCGGATGTGGTCGAGGCCGCCGAATGGGTACAAGATCAGCCACGACACCATCTTGGAGGTCAGCATGAGGGCCACACCCGTGGCGACCAGCCCCAGCGCGGTCTGCCACGCCGTGAGTGCCAGTCGGCCGACCACGAGTCCGACGCACACGTAGGTCATCCACACAACGGCGGGGAATTCACCGGTGAACAGGACGTCGGACACGAAGTTCAGTGGTTGGTGCAGGGCTGCGTCGAACGAGAGCTGCGCATCGATCCCCTCGGGAAGACGCGGGCGTATCGCCTGGCTGAGCAGGGGCGCGCCGATCGCGAGCGCGACAGCGGTGAACCCCAGCGCGCGCGTGCTCAGACGGATCAGCGGGATCGCGAGCAGGAACATTGCGGCGTAGTAGCCCAGGATGACCACGCCGTACTCCGAGTCGGTGAAACCGAGGGACAGCCCGATGAGCGCGATCGTCACCGCCCGGGCCACGAGCGACCAGGAGATGGCCGTCGCCTCGATGCCGGGCTTCTGCTGCCTGCGGCGGGACATGAACGCGATGCCGACACCGGCGAGTACCGCGAAGATCGCGGAGGCACGTCCGGCGGCAAGGCTGAACGTCCACGTCGGGTCGCCGTCGGCGTCGTAGGCCATGAGGGAGTGCACGGCGATCATGCCGAGCACGGCCAGTCCGCGCGCCGCATCGATCGCGACCAGCCGGCGGCTGTCGGTGGACGCGGTGGTGGGCGTGCTCCGGTCGATCGACGTATCGGGTGTAGTTCTCATGTCAGCTCATCACCGCATCGATAAGTTCGAGTCCCGCGATCTGCGAGTCGTCGGCAGGTGGTCGGAGATCGGAGTCGGCGAACCAGTCTCCGTCGGCCTCGGGGTGAGGTCCGACGACGGCAACCCTTCCGCCGCCGAAAGGTACTGCCAAGGCTGCGATTTCGCCGTTCGGATAGGTGGCGATCACGTCCAGGTCCGGGGTCTGGGGGCGCACGTGGAACGTGGCTCCGTCCTGGAAGTAGAGGCGGCGGCGGTCATCGCGCCAGTCCACCTCGACGAGCGTCGGCCGGGTCGAGTCGACCGTCGCACGGTCGGTTACGATGTATTGGTCGGTGTCGCCGGGCAGCAGGTCGAAGCCCGGGGTGGCGCCCGCGAGGTAACCGCCGAGACAGAACCCGACGTAGCGTCCTCCGCCGGCGACGAATCGACGGACGCGCTTGCTGTGCTTACGCATTCGCCGCCACGCGGGACCCAGGGTCCCTCCGCCGGGCTGGGCGTACAACGTGGCCTGCGCGAGGACCGCGTCGGTCAGCGGAAGCGCCTCGCGCGGGCCGACGTAGCGCACGTCGAAGTTCCAGCGACTCGCCTGCAACAGGTCCGCGACGGACTCGGCGCACCCGGGCAGGGACGCGCCGCCACGGTAGACGAGGGCCAGAGGTCGGCTGCCTGCCCTCATCGGACCGCCTCGGCCGGGATCCCGCGCCAACGCGTGTTCGCCGGCAATTCCTCGCCCTTCATGAGCAGGGACAGCGGACCCAGTTCGGCGCCCGGGCCGACCGTCGCATCGTAGAGGACGATCGCGCGGGTGCCCACCGTCGCGGCGTCGTCGACGGTGACGACGGACATCTTCATCACGCGGTCCTCGAACAGGTGCGTCTGCATCGACGAGTTCGAGCCGACCGCGGCGTCGTCGCCGATCCGGACGAGGTCGAACTCGGTGAGATACGTCGTCCCGATCCAGGTGCGGCGACCGATGTCCGCGCCGAATCCGCGAAGCGCGATCGGCAGGAACGGGGTGCCCTTGAGTTGATCGAGCAGCACGGGCACGGCGGCGGCCTCGTAGATTCCGGTGGCGAACTCCGACCGCCGAACGAACTTGGCCCACAACGGCTCCACGCGTGGCCGGTAGGTGCCTATCATGTTCCGTTTCACGGCGGAGGCGTAGAGCACCACGCCGATCGCGGTGGCCAGCGCGACCAGCGGCGCGACGAGGATGGTCACCCAGACTCCTGCCGACCTCGCCGTGAGCGACAGCGCGAGAAGGTAGAAGAACAGGCTCACGCCGATCAACGTGGCGGGGAGCGTGATCCGGAAGTACTCGATGAACAGGCGGTGCGCCAAGACCGAACGACTCGGCCGGAACGTCTCCGACTCGGCGTAGGTTCCGCTGTCCTGTCGTACCGGAAGGTGTATGGCGGGCGACCCCAACCACGACGAGTCGGCGGGGACCCCGTTGCGGTCGGGCACCGTCAGGACCCCGACGAGCGACCGGTCGCCGGTGTGCGTTCCGGCCGGGACGAAAGCCGCGTTGCCGACGAACGCGCGATCACCGACGGTGGTGCGGTCGAAGGCGATCCACCCGTTGCAGAACGACGAGCCGCCGACACTCGCCATGTCGGCGACGAAGCTCTCGGCGCCGATCGTGAGCAGGTCTGGATCGATGTGTGCGGCGGTCGACACCTCGGCACCGCGGCCGACCTTGGCGCCGAGCAGGCGCAACCACGGTCCCGTGTACAGCGTCGCGTACAGGGAGCCCGTGTACGTCAGGCTCATCAGGAAGAGCTTGTCCGTCATCCACTTGCGGATACCGAGGCTCGAGCGCGCATCGTGGATCCCCACGGGAGGAGCGTCCAGCAGCAGCTTCTTGCCCAGTGCCACCGCGGTGCACACGCTGAGGACGTAGACCGAGCCCGACACGAGGGTGGCGAGGAAGGCCCAGATCATTCCCCATTCGAGCAGCACGTACCAGACGAGGACGAGGCTGGGGACCAGCGTGGCGATAGCGATGAACTCGAGCGTCACCAGGCCCAGCACGGCGAGTGCTCGCAGCCGGAAGGACCAGCGTTGCGCCGTCGGCGCCGCGGCCATCGCCTCGACAGCGGGTTCGAGTTCGGTGACGGGGAGCGGAGGGGAGCCGGCCCAGCGTTCGCCTGCGGCAACCCGACGACCGTGGTCGAGCACGGACTGGTCTGCGAGCATCGCACCGGGCTCCATGTGGGAACCGGGTTCGAGCACACAGTTCGCGCCGACGAACGTGTGGTCCTCGATGATGACGTCCTCGACGACGATCCAGCCGGACTCGACGCGCCACGACTGCAGATCCGTGTTGTAGCCGACGGACACTCCCTCGCCGATCCAGACCATCGCCGGAAAGGGGATCGAGCTGGTGCCGATCTGCGCGTCCGCTCCGACGTGGGCGCCGAGGGCGCGCAGGAACGGCGCCATCAACGGCGAGCCCGCGAGCACCGGTGCCGGGGAGAGCGCCAGCATCCGATCGATCATCCACAGCCGCAGGTAGGTCGCACCCCACAGCGGGTAGCGCCCCGGGCGAATCCCCGACGAGAGCGGCCGTATCAGCAAGACGGGCAGGACCCACCGCACACCCAGATACGTCGGGACGGTCGCGATCAGCAGGTCGCGGAGCGTCGTGAAGTTCGGATGGCCGCCGTGGATGCTGTAGACGATCGAGACCGGGAGAGTGACGATCAACAGCATGCCGAGCAGGGCGATTGCCTGGACGGTGCCGGCGAGGGCTATGCGAAGAGCACTGTGCGACAGGGGTGTTGGGCGGTCGTCCTCGACCGGGACATTCTCGGTCTGCGGTGCGGCGTCGAGCGCGGCGGCCAGGCCGCGCACGGTCGGGGTGGTGTAGACGTCGCGGAGGCTGACGGTGTCGGCTTCCGACTCCCGCAGCGCCGAGACGAGTTTCGCGGCGGCCAATGAGTGGCCGCCGAGTTCGGTGAAGAAGTCCGCCTCGACCGACAGTGCGTCGACGTCGACACCGAGGGTCTCCGCCCACACGGCGCGGATGCGGTGCTCGCGCTCATTCCGTGGCGGTACGACGGGCCCCGGCGCATGCAGGGTGCGACGCGGTCCTGGTGCCGGCAGACGCGACCGGTCCACCTTGCCGCTAGGCATTGTCGGGAGCTCGCCGACGATGTCGACGAAGGCCGGGACCATGTATTCGGGCAGGCGCAGGTGCAGCGCCTCGAGCAGTCGTGCGATCAGCGCGTCGCTGCCGTCCTCGGCAATGTGCGCGGCGCGGACCGCACCGGAACGCAGGACGACGTAGGCCGCCAGTTCCTCGTTGCCGGACACGTCGGCGAGTGCTACGACGGCACTGGCGATCTCGGCATCCTCGAGGAGGATGCTCTCGATCTCTCCGAGATCCACCCGGTGGCCGCGGATCTTGATCTCGCTGTCTGCTCGGCCGAGGTACTCGATCTCACCGTCCGGGGTGATCCGGCCGAGATCGCCGGTGCGATAGAGCTTTCCGCCGTTCGGAGCGTCGGCATGGTCGATGAAGCGATCCGCCGTCTGTTCCGGCCGCCCGACGTAGCCGCGGGCGAGGCCGGGGCCGCCGATGCAGATCTCGCCGACCTCCCCGTCGACGACGGGGAGTCGTTGCTCATCGAGGATGATCACCGTGTACGTGGGGAGCGGCCTGCCGATCGTGACGGGACGGCCGGGCAGTAGTTCGGTCCACGTGGCGGTGACGGTGGCCTCGGTGGGGCCGTACGTGTTGAGGATGCGGCGCTCGGGTCGACTCCAGCGTTCGACCAGTTCACCGGGGCAGGCCTCGCCGCCGACGAGAATGCTGCGAAGCGCGGGGAGGTCGCGGGGGAGGGTGGCCAGCAGCGTGGGGACGCAGTACAGCACCGTGATCCGCTGCTCGTCGAGGAAGTCCGCGAACTCGGCGCCGAGCCGGCCGGAGTCGGTCGGTCCGGCGACCAGGGTGGCGCCGCGCGCCCAGGTGGGCCAGATCTCCTCGATCGAGAAGTCGAACGAGATCGTCATGCCCTGGTAGACGCGATCCGTCGGTCGCACGTCGTACACGTCGGGGACGACGTCGAGGAAGTTGCAGATGCTCGACTGCGCGATCTCGACGCCCTTCGGCTTCCCGGTCGAGCCCGAGGTGTAGATGACGTAGGCGGTCGGGTCTACGTCCGCATCCACGTCGATGCGCGGTCGATCGGCGGGGTATTCCCGCAAAAGGTCGGCAGCGGAGTCGATTTCGATCCGATCTAGCCTGAGCGGGGCGAGGGTGTCGGCGAACGATTCGCCGGTCAGGACGAGATCGACGTCCGCGTTGGACGTGATGTAGTCGATGCGGTCGCGCGGCGCGCCCGGGTCGATCGGGACGAATGCGGCGCCGGCCTTGAGTGTTGCGAGCAGTGCGACGTACGTCTCGGGCGAGCGCTGCAGGAGGATGGCCACTCGGGCGCCGAATCCGATGCCGTGATCGATCAGCATGTGCGCCAATCGATTTGCTCGATCGTCGAGCTCTGCATAGGTGAACCGCTCCGCACCGCACTCGAGCGCGGGCGCGGACGGCGTTCGGTCGCACGCGTCCTCGAAGACATGATTCAGGCGACGTCGGGGAGCCCCCACTCCTGACAGTGCCTGCGTGCCGGCCGGTTCCGTGATGGCCATGCGGTACATCGATCCCCACTCCTCATCGAATATCCCGGGCTGCGAGCGCAACCGCCAGGGCCGTCGGTCGTTGCCAACTCGATCAGGGCCCGAGTTCCGAAGGATACCGGTGCTGATTTCGACGGAATCGGTAGTGAAAGCGCACATTTCGCCCGCGGTTGGGCCTGTTCCGAGAGTCGCTGCATGACAGTCTGTTTGGTGAATCGAAAGCTTGCTCGACCCGGTCAAGCGCCGATTGGGGCCCTCGCGGCGGCGTCGGAATGCGACTTTCGCGTATGTCGACGACTGCAACTGCGTGACTGTCGCGAATCTGGCACGTCCGGAAGGCTGACGCTCGGTTCACCCCGCAATTCATCCCCTCTTCTGGTCAAATTGTGATGGCAGTCACCGATCGTCGTCTGCCAAGGACGCGTCCGTGAGGGCGAGGGCGAGAGGGTGCAGATGTTGAATCGACGGGGATTCCTGATGAGCGCGGGAGCGACCCTCGCGCTGGCCGCGGTTCCAGCTACGGCAGCGTCCGAGCCGGCTCCCCTGGCACTCGTCTACCGCGGGCCGGCCTCCCTGCCGGGCTGTCCGGAGTCGGTTGCGACGCTGCTCCGGAGTTCCCCACGCGGCTTTCGGACGGCGTTCGTCGGACCCAGGGAGAAGCAGAAGGTCACGGCGGCCACCCTCGCCGAGGCGGCGGTCTACGCGCAGCCGGGAGGACCGAGCCTCTCGCAGGGGTGGGCGGCGATGAGCCCGTATGCCGATGTCATCCGGCAGTGGGTTGCCGGCGGTGGGAACTACCTCGGCTTCTGTCTGGGCGGCTACCTGGCGGGAGCCACGCCCGGATTCAACCTGCTGCCCGGCGACACGTGGCGGTACATCACCGCCTCGAATGCGACCGTCAAGACGACTGCACCCGCCCGGATCGACGTTCAGTGGCGGGGCGAAACGAAGACGGTGTACTTCCAGGACGGCCCGGCCTTCCGGCTCGCGCCACGAGCCTCGGTGAACCTACTCGCCACCTACGAGGGCGGGCACCCGGCCGCACTCGTCGCCCCGTACGGGTCCGGGCGGGTGGGCGTCGTCGGTCCACACCCTGAGGCCGACCGGTCGTGGTTCGAAGGCGGACTCGACAGCACCGGCGCGATCCACCCCGAACTCGGCTACGACCTCATCGAGACCGTGATGCGCCGGCCCTGACACCCCCGCGGGCCGCCGAGGGCGTGGCGGCGGCAGACGTCCTCGTTTAGCGCATCCCGTTCGGAGGTATCCGAGATCTCGTCCGTACCGAACGGGAGGTCGAAGCATGCGCCGTCGACGCGATCGAGGCAGAGGGTGGGCGATTTCGCGCCGCGATTTCGGCAGGTTGAGCCTCGGAGCCGGCGTGGCCGGAGCCGCGGCATCAACGTTGGGGATGCGGTCGCGCCCGCCCGGGCCGACCCCGGCCGACGTCGGATTGGTGCTCTCCCACGAGCAGTTCCGCACCAGTGAGTTGGTGGAGTTCGCGGTGGCGGCCGAGCGCACCGGCTTCGGGTACGTGTGGGCAAGTGACCATCTGCAGCCGTGGCAGGACAACCAGCAACACTCGATGTCGCCGTGGCTGACTCTGGCCCTGGTGTGCGACCGCACCCACGACATCCGCGTCGGTTCGGGTGTCACGTGCCCGACCTACCGGCACCACCCGTCCGAGGTGGCGCAGGCCTTCGCGTCCCTGGAAATCCTCGCACCCGGTCGGACATTCCTCGGGGTGGGGACGGGCGAAGCGGTCAACGAAGAAGCGGGCACCGGGGAATACGGTCGCTACCGCGAACGCCACGACCGGCTGATCGAAGCCATCACGCTGATCCGACGACTGTGGTCCGGGGAGCGGACGACCTTCGAGGGTACGTACTTCCGGACCAACCAGCTCAAACTGTACGACCTGCCGGAACGGCCGCCGCCGATCCTGGTCGCAGCAGGAGGCCGTCGCAGCGCGCATCTGGTCGGTCGGTACGGCGACGGGTGGATCACGCAGGCCGGGTCCGCGCTGGATCCGTCATTGCGGTCGGCCGTCGAGGCGGGCGCACGATCCGCGGGACGCGACCCGGCCACCTTGCCCGTCTGGGCGGAGGTGTTCACCGTCGTCGGCGACCAAGCGGAAATCGACTATGGCGCCGAATTGTGGCGGTTCACCGCTGCGGGCTCCGACCAGCCCAATCCTGTTGCGATCCAACAGTTCGCCGAGCAACATGCCACGCTGGCCGACGTCGAACGCTCCTGGGTGACCGGGCTCGACCCGGCAACGCACATCGCGGCGATCGATCGCCTCCACGATGCCGGCATCGTTCCGTTCGTCCATTTCGCGCAGCGCCGTCCGGAAACCGCGATCGAGTTCTACGGCTCGCGTGTTCTGCCCTACGTGAAGCACCGGACGTCAGGCAGGTAGCCGAACATCCTTCGTTGCGGCCTGCGCGCGTTCTCGGGCACCTAGTTGTTCGTGACCACGAAGCCCTTGCCGACCGGGTTCGGCTGGGCGGCGATGCTGTCGAGTACGGAGGAGAAGTCGATGAACTCGAACGGCCCGCGGGTCATGCCCACCAACTGGCTGCCGTTGACGAACGCGGGCCCGCCCGAGTCGCCACCGTTGGCGGTGGCGAACGAGTTGATCCGGGGGGCGGCCTGTCCGTAGATCGGCCCACAGGTCAGACCGGTTCGTACTCCGGCCTTGCACAGCGTGCCGTCGGGGTTGGCCGGCCCGATGCTGTCGATCCGCGCGTCCGGTCCGTTCGCGGAGAGGACCGCGTCCGCGTTGAGCTTGATCACCACGTAGTCGATGTGCGGGTCGCGGTAGGCGATCGTGCCGATGGGTGCGCCGGTCCCGGCCGCGCCGAATCGGTACACCGTGGCTCCGTCCGGGAACTCGGTTGCCCCACCCGCGGCGGCGGAGACGCAGTGCCCCGCGGAGATCGCGATCTTGTCGCCGATGGCGTCAGTCCCGACGACCCCGAGGGTGCAGTACTCCTGGTTCACCAACGGGTTCGACGGACCGGCATCCGGCTTCGCCGTCCAGGCGATGCCGTTGGAGACCGTTCCCGTTGCCGCCGATGCGGCGGGGGTGATCGCCAGCGCCGGCGCGAGGGCGGCGAGTGCCGCAACCGTTGACAGCAGGATTCGTTTCGTCATCGTGATCTTTCCTCGGATGATGAGCACGTTTGTGAATGAGGCGGAGAACCTCGGTGCTCCGTCCCGGGGATGAACCGGTATGCCAATCGGTTGGCAGATTCATTCTGAGGCAGCGGGTTTCGCATGCCGTCGGTCAGATGTCGCTGGCACGAACTCGTTCATGCCTTCTCGTCGGCGCTCGAGGAGGGCTATCTCTCCGGGAGTGCCATAACAGAAGAGTAACGAGGATGCGTCGATCCGTCGAGTGTTATGAGGCCTTTATCTCGAATTGACCTGAACCGACCGGTTTCTTTGAAACGCAAGGGCATTCGGATTCGACAGGGAAACCGTCCGGTACGGCGGTCAGTGGGCGGATTCCTGTTCCACCAGCGCTCGCCGGGACTCCTCGTGGAGGACCGCGATGAGTTCCCCTTCGATCGCCGCGAACTCGGGGGAGGTGACGACGGAGAGTTCCCGCGGTCGGGGCAGATCGACGACTACCTCGCGGCGCACCGTCGCGGGCCGGGCCGACAGCACCACGACGCGGTCCGACAGGAACACCGCCTCCCGCACGTCGTGGGTGATCATCAGGACGGTCCAGCGGTACTGCTGCCACACGTCCTGCAGCCAAGTCTGCATCTCCGTACGGGTGAGCGAGTCGAGCGCGCCGAACGGCTCGTCGAGCAGCAGGACCGGACGGTTCTGCACGACCGTTCGCAGCAGGGCGGCCCGCTGCCGCATCCCGCCCGACAGTTGGTGCGGCCGGGCGTCCTCGAAGCCCGCGAGCCCGAAGCGTGGGAACAGTTCGGCGGCACGGGCGCGGGCCTGCTTCCGCGGCACCCGCTGTACCTCGAGTCCGAGCGTGGTGTTGTCGAGAACCGACCGCCACGGGAACAGGAGGTCCTTCTGCGGCATGTGCGCGCACGTCGGGGCCGACACGCTGCCGGTGTCCGGCGCCTCGAGGCCCGCGACGATCCCGAACACGGTGCTCTTGCCGCACCCGCTCGGCCCGATGACGGACACGAACTCGCCTGGGCGTACTGCGAGGTCGATCCGGTCGAGCACCGGGCGGGTGCCGAACGACTTGGTGACCGACGACAGTTCGACGACGGGCGGCTCGGAGATGTCGCTAGTCATGACGCTGCTCCTGCCGCGGCTGCTGTATCCAGGGCGCGACGACCCGTTCGATCGCGAAGGTGCACAGGTAGAGCGCGACGCTGATCGCGGCCGTAACCACGACGGCCGCCAACACCAGATCGGTCCGGAAGGAGTTCTTCTGGACGCTCATGTAGATGCCGAGTCCGGAAGTGGCGCCGACGTATTCGGCGAACACCGCACCCACCACGGCGTACGTGACCCCGATCCGCAGCGCGGTGAAGAACCGGGGGAGCGCGGACGGCAGGCGCACGTAGCGGAACTCCTGCCACCGGGAGGCCCCCATGCTGCGCAGCAGCGCGCCGGCCTCCCGGTCGGCCGAGGCGAACCCCTCGATCAGGCCGATCGCCATCGGGAAGAACGTGGCCAGCGCGATCACCAGAACCTTGGGCAGCAGGCCGAACCCGAACCAGATGATCATCAGTGGTGCGATCGCGATGATCGGCAGCGTCTGCGACACCACGAACAGCGGGACCAACGCCCGTCGCAGCCAGGGGGAGAAGTCGACGACGATCGCCAGCACCCACGCCACCGCGAGCGACACCGCGAACCCGACCAGTGTCACCTGGAGCGTGGCCGACGCGTGGACGGCGATGTCGTCGCGGTGCGCCCAGCCCTGCTCGAACACGCGGGCCGGGGACGGCAGCACCTGCGGGCGGATCCCGCTCGCCACGACGTAGAGCTGCCACGCCGCGACGAGCACGACCACCACGACGATCGCCGGCAGCAACCGGCGCACCGGGCCGTGCGTCGCAGGCGCCGGGCGCCTACGGAGCTGCGAGGTAGTCATCGGTGAAGTACGTCGACCAGTCCGGTTCGGTGGTCAGCGGCTTGCCGTCGGGGCCGGCGAGCAGTCCGTGCTGGTACAGGAAGCCCGAGTATCCGGCCCACTGCTCGCGGGTCTGCGTGCCCACACGGCCGGACGCGTCCTTCATGTAGTCCTGCGCGAGCATCCGCTGGCTCTCGAGCACCAGTTCCTCGTCGCTGAACACGCCCGGGTTGGCGTCGATCAGGTCTCGTGCGCCGCGATCCGGGTCGTCGGCGGCCACCTGGTAGCCGCGTTGCAAAGCCTGCACGAACTTGCGAGCCTGCTCGGGATGCTGGGCGAGCCATTCCTCGTTGCCGTTCACCACGATCGCGTAGGCGTCGGGGAACCCGAAGTCCGTGTAGTGGAAGTAGCGCATCGGGGTGCCCCGCCGCGCCGCCTCGACGCCCTCCCACGCGAAGTACGACACCGTGAAGTCGGCCTGGCCGCCGTACACCGCTTCGTACGCCGACGTGCCCAGCACGACCGTCTTGAAATCGCCTGTGCCGCCGTCGTTCCGGATGACCTGGCGGAGGGTCTCCTTCTCGCCCGGATCACCGAAACCCGCGTACGTCTTGCCGTCGAGGTCCTTCGGGCTCGCGATGTCGGCGCGATCGGCCTTGACGCCGATGCCGGTGGCCCAGTGCTGTAACGGTGCGAGGACCGAGACGGTCCGGGCGCCCGCCGCCCGGGAGAACGTCGCCGAATCCTGGAAGCTGGCACCGAATTCGGCGTTGCCGGCGTCGACGAGGGTGTCCGGGGCCGTGTTGTTGTACGGCAGCACCTCGACGTTCAGACCCGCGTCGGCGAAGAACCCCTCCTGGAGCGCCACGTACAACCCGGTGTGGTTGGTGTTCGGCGTCCAGTCGAGCGCGAAGCGGATGGTGTCACCGGAGTCGTCGGAACCCGCGCACCCGGTGAGGACGCTCAGCGCCGACGCGACGATCGCCGAAGTAGCCAGAACGCGGCGCAGCCGCGACATCGACGTCACGACGCGGGCCAGGGCTGCGGGTTCAGGGCGGTGTCCCAGAACATGAACTCGTAGCGTGTCGCGATCACGAACGCGCGGACCATCGCCTCCCGCTGTTCGGGCGTCGCGGCGTCGGCGGCGGCGTCGACCAGCCGTCGGGCGGTTGCCACGGACTCGTGGAACGCCGGGTCGTCATACGTGGTGACCCACTGCGCGTAGGGGTGCGTCGGGTCGGCCGCGAGCACCTCGTGCGCGTCGGCGGCGAGGCGCCGTCCGACCTCGGCGTAGATCCAGAAGCACGGCAGGACGGCCGCGGCTGCGACCGGGTAGGGCTCGGTGGACGCGGTCGCGGTCAGATACGACACATACCCGAGGCACGCCTGCGAGTGCTCCGGCTCGCCCGTCCTCGGGGGCAGAACACCGCTGCTCATCAGCCCGTCGTGCAGCTCGGTCTCGACGACGGCGGCCGTCGCCGCCGACGTGGCCCAGAACGCCGCGGTCTGCGGATCCGGGGCCTTGACCGCGAGCGATGCGAGGGCCTTGGCGTACTCGGCGAGGTACAGCGAGTCCTGCTCGATGTAGGTGGCGAACACGTCGAGCGGCAGCGTGCCGTCGCCGAGGCGGCGCAGGAACTCCATGTCGTCGATCGCCGCACGCAGGACGGCGGTTCGTTCCCACAGCAGGTCGGTGAAGCGTGAGCCGGCTGGGGCGGATTGGACAGATGTGTCGTGAACAGGCGTCGTCATCGCCATGACATCCCTTCGTCAGCATTACCTGATGCAGGTTCCCGGGTGTGATCTCAGCCCCGCCCGTGCGGAGCACCCCGTGTCGTGAACGTGCCGACCTTAGCACCGCCGGATTGGTACGTTGGCAATCGGCTGTCCGTCGTGCGGGGACCGACCGACGGACAGCGCCGACCACGCGTCGGAGGTGAGGAGGGTCGCGTCGTGGAAGCTGTGGAAGTCCTGGAAACCGGGGCGTCCAGTGGGCCCGAGACGCTGGTGGTCGAGACATCACGCGGCCCCGTCCGGGGATATGCCGACGGCCCGCTCTTCTCGTGGAAGGGCATCCCGTACGCGATGCCGCCGACAGGGGAGCTGCGCTTCCGCTCGCCGGTGGCGGCCGAGCGGTGGAGCGATGTGCTCGACGGCGGCGCGTTCGGCGCGATGGCGCCGCAGGGACACGACACCTCGGTCCCGCTCGACCCGTCGATGCGCATCGACGAGGACTGCCTGACGATCAACGTGTGGGCACCGCGCCCCGACGGCAGGCCCCGGCCGGTCATGGTCTGGATACACGGCGGCGCCTACTGCCTGGGCTCGTCGGCGCAGGCGATCTACGACGGACGACTGCTCGCCGAGCGCGGCGAAGTCGTGCTCGTCACCTTCAACTACCGACTGGGGACGCTCGGCTTCCTGGACCTGTCGTCGTTCTCGACCGCCGACCGGACGTTCGAGTCCAACCTGGGTCTGCGGGATCAGATCGCGGCCCTCGAGTGGGTGCGCGACAACATCGCGGCGTTCGGTGGTGACCCCGGCGAGGTGACGCTGTTCGGCGAGTCGTCCGGCGGCGGGGCGATCACCACGCTGATGACGGTGCCGCGGGCCGAGGGACTGTTCCACCGCGCGATCGCGCAGAGCCCGCCGGCGACGTCGGTGTACGGCAACGAGCGGGCGGCGAGCGTCGCGCGCCGATACCTCGAGATCCTGAACCTGTCCGTCGGTCGGGTCGGCGACCTGGTGGGTATGTCGGCAGACCGCTTGGTGAAGGCCGGCGACCTTCTCGTCGACGAGGTCCCCACGAAGGTGCCCGGCACGCTGGCGATGGCCCCGGTGGTCGACCGCGACCTCGTCCCGCACTACCCGGTGGCCGCGTTCCAGAAGGGGTATTCGCACCGCATCCCGCTGATCATCGGCTCCAACAAGGACGAGGCGTCGATCTTCAAGTTCATGCGTTCGCCGCTGCTGCCGGTCAGTTCCGAAGCCGTCCAGCAGATGTTCGCCGGACTGGCCGAGGACAACCCCGAGCTGTCGGCGGTGCGGCTCGCCGAGATCGTCGCTGCGTACCCGGACAATGCGAAATCGCGAGGAGCGCTGGCAATTTCGCGAGATGCCGCGTTCCGGATGCCCGCGCTGTGGGTGGCCGACGCGCACAGCAGGCACTCGCCCACGTGGGTGTACCGGTTCGACCACTCGACGCCGCTTCTCAAGGCGGCCCGCGTCGGTGCCGGGCATGCCACCGAATTGCCTTACGTGTTCGGCAATTTCGGGACCCTCAACCCGGACCCGACGTTCTGGCTGGGCGGACGCAAGAGCGCCCTCGAGGTCTCCGGTCGCATGCAGCGGCGGTGGCTGGCGTTCGCACGGCACGCCGTTCCCGCCGCGCTGGACGGCTCCAAGCACTGGTCGCCGTACGCCGAGGCGGAGCGATCGACGCTGCTGATCGACAACCACGACAGCCTGGTGCCCGACCCCGACCATGCGATGCGCATCGCCTGGGGCGACGAGGTGATGGGGTTCAGCTGAGTGCAGCGCGCTTCGTCAAAACCGCGAGAGATCCGGCGACGGCGTCGCGGACTGTCCTGTCGGTGATGATGCGATCCTCGTTGATCATCGAAGGTACGACAGGTGCGTGGACGCATGCCTCGTCGACGATCGCCGCGCCGGTGTAGTTCAGCACCAGCCGGAGCGACGAATGGGCGTTGGCCGCCCCGGTCGCCTTGGCCGAGACGTTGATCCACGCGGTCGGCTTGTCACAGATCTCGACTCCGCCGACGGTCCAGTCGAGCAGGTTCTTGAACGAACCAGGCAGCGCCCCAGCGTATTCGGGAGTGCAGATCAACAGGCCCGCTGCTGACGCGATCCGCCGGCGAAGATCACGCACAGCTGGCGGTAGCGGATCGTCGTCCTCATCCGGGTTGAAGTGCGGCAGCTGCCCCATACCCTCGTACATCGCGCCGCGGAATCCCTCCGCCATCAGGGATCCGGCAGTACGGAGCAGGGCTGAGTTGGTCGAGTCGGTGCGCAGGCTTCCCGATAGCAACAAGATGTCGGACACGACGCTCACTCAGTGCTCGGACGGCGTGACGCCGAGCTTGTCGCACGCCGCCTTGTACAGCGCCACGACCTCGGTGCGGATCGACGCGCGATCGGTGACCGGGCCGAGCCACGGCACCCGCGCGACCTGCTCGGATCCGTCGACCTCGGCGACCCACTCCCCGAATTCGCTGTCCAGCCCGGTCATCCGGGCGGCGTTCGCGGCCGGTTCGGCGAACGCGCGCACGATCAGCAGGTTGTCGTCGGCGTGGTCGCCGTTCATGTGGCCGGTCACCGCGGCGACGACGGCGGCATCGAAGGAAGTCACGCCGACGAGCCTAGAGCCCCGCGCCGAGGAGGTCCTCCGCGCGGGGCCGACCCGGACGCAACGATTCAGGCGAGCTGGATGAGCTCGAGGTATTCCTGTGACCAGTGGTCCTCGGTGCCGTCGGGGAGCAGGATGACGCGTTCGGGGTTGAGGGCCTCCGCGGCGCCGGGGTCGTGGGTGACCAGGACGACGGCGCCGGTGTAGCTGCGCAGCGCGTCGAGGACCTGCTCGCGGGAGATGGGGTCGAGGTTGTTGGTGGGCTCGTCGAGCAGCAGCACGTTCGCCGCGGACGACACCAGCCCGGCCAACGCCAGGCGGGTCTTCTCGCCGCCGGACAGGGTGCCGGCGGGCTGGTCGAGCTGCGGGCCGGTGAACATGAACGCCCCCAGCAGCCCGCGCAGGTCCTGCTCGCCCGCGTCGGGGGCGGCGTGCCGGATGTTCTCCCACACGCTCGCGTCGTCGTCGAGGGTGTCGTGTTCCTGCGCGAAATAGCCGATCTTCAGCCCGTGCCCGGGCACCAACTCACCCAGGTCGGGGGTCTCCACCCCGCCGAGCAGCCGCAGCAGTGTGGTCTTGCCGGCACCGTTGAGGCCGAGGATCACCACCCGCGAGCCGCGGTCGATCGCGAGATCGACACCGGTGAAGATCTCCAGCGACCCGTAGACCTTGGTGAGCTCGCGCGCCATGAGCGGCGTCTTGCCGCACGGCGCCGGTTCGGGGAACCGGATGTGCGCGACCTTGTCGTCCACCCGCACGTCGTCGAGCGCGGCCATCATCTTGTCGGCACGCTTGGCCATGTTCTGCGCGGCGGTCGCCTTGGTGGCCTTCGCGCCGAGCTTGGCGGCCTGCTGCCGCAGTGCGCTGGCCTTCTTCTCGGCGTTGGCGCGTTCGCGGCGGCGACGCTGCTCGTCGGTGGCGCGGGCGTCGAGGTACTTCTTCCAGCCCATGTTGTAGATGTCGGCCTCCCCGCGCACCGCGTCGAGGAACCACACCTTGTTGACGACGTCGGCGAGCAGGTCCACGTCGTGGCTGATCACGATCAGGCCGCCGTCGTGGTTCTGCAGGAACCCGCGCAGCCAGGTGATCGAGTCGGCGTCGAGGTGGTTGGTGGGCTCGTCGAGCAGCAGCGTGGTGTTCGACTTGCCGCCCGAGCCGTCGGAGGCGGCGAACAGGATCCGGGCGAGTTCGACGCGGCGCCGCTGACCACCGGAGAGGGTCTTGAGCTGCTGGTTCAGCACCCGGTCCGGCAGGCCCAGGCTGTGGCAGATGCGGGCGGCCTCGGACTCGGCGACGTAGCCACCGAGCGCGGAGAAGCGGTCCTCGAGGTTGCCGAACTTGCGGACGGCCTTGTCGCGGGTGGCGTCGTCGACCGCCTCGGCCATGATGGCCTGCTGCTTCTCCATCTTCTTGATGATCTCGTCGAGCCCCCGCGCCGACAGCACCCGATCCTTCGCCAGGACCTCGAGATCACCCTCCTTCGGGTCCTGCGGCAGATACCCGAGATCACCGCTGCGGATCACCGCACCCGCGTACGGCTCACCCTCACCGGCGAGGATCCGCAACGTGGTCGTCTTGCCGGCACCGTTACGCCCGACGAGTCCGATCCGATCACCCGCCTGCACCCGCAACGCCGACCCCGGCGCGGACAACAACGTCCGCACACCGGCACGAACTTCAAGGTCAGTAGCAGTAATCACAGGTTTCTCCCAAAAATCGATAAGTAGACAGAGCGGATCAACCCCACCGGCGTCGAGCCGTCTGGCGCGTGGGTCGATCGGTTGGAATCAGCCCCACCGCCTGACTCGCGAACTGCGTGGTGCAGTCGATGCGAGAGACCGCGCGTCAGGATCGATCCTGATAAGAGCGGTGGATTCGGCGAAGAACACGGCCACGCAGCTGAACTCGTGGACGGTAGCCGGATCTACAGGCGGCGCAGGAGCTCAGCTTCTCTCGATCCAGATCACGCCAGCATGCAGCCGCTCACGGGCCTTCTTGGCAAGCTGGACACACATGGCAGAGCACTTTAGCGCAGTTCACTGCCGGTGCCAACCCAATTCGGGGCGTACGAGCGACGCCGTCGCGCCGGGTAACTCGGGGTCAGGAAGGCGAGTCCCGTTGCGGCGGTGGAGTTGTCGTCGGGCGCTGCGCACCGTCAGGTCTGCCTGCGCGCACCGGCCGATCCGGGTCCAATTCGTGCAGGACGGGCAGAACGAAGCACACAGCCGCGACGGCCACGACCGGGATCGCGAGCGTGAAGAAGGTGGCGCGGATACCCACCTGGTCGATCAGTGGTCCGGCGAGCATGTATCCGAGAGGTCCGGCCGCGTACGCGGTGGACGTCATGACGCCGACGACGCGTCCACGCATGTGTTCGGGGCTGTGGGTCTGCATGGCCCAGTTGGCGATCGGGCCCACCGGTCCGTACACGAGTCCGATCACGACCGACAGCGCGAGCAGGACCCACAGCGGTGGCAGAAACGCCATGCCGATCATCGACAGGCCCAGTCCGGTGACCGCGATCAGCATCAGTTTCCGGCGGTGCAGATACGGGGCGAGCACGCCGTACGCGAGCGCACCGACCAGTCCGCCGATGCTCATCGCCATGAGGACCCAGCCCAGTTGGGCGGGCTCGCCGCGGTCGGTGAAGTACTTGGGGAACAGCACCGACTCGATCGGCATGTACAGCGCCACGATCACCATGTCCACCAACGCGAGGGTGCGCAGCAGTCGATCCCGCCACACGAACCGCAGGCCCTCCAGCGTTCCCGACCACATCGACTTCGGCCGCGTCTCGTGGTCGGGGCGGCCCGAGTGCTCGAGCCGGAGGAACGCGATCGTGACGATCGACAGGACGAAGCACAGCGTGGTGACCCACAGCGTGCTCTCCGGACCCACGAGCGCGATCAGTACGCCGCCGATACCGGGGCCCACCAGGTAGGCGACGTTGTAGTTGGCCTCGTAGAGGCTGTTGACGCGATCTAGTCGCCAGCCCGCGGCCTTCGTCGCCGCCGGCAGCATCGACTCCCGCGCCGAGATTCCGGCCGGGTCGAACGTCGCCCCGAGGGCGGCCAGGAGCGCGAGCGCCGGCACCGACAGTCCGATCGTTCCCGCGACCACCGGAACCGCGGCGACCGACAGGGCGGAGAGCCCGTCGGAGACCAGAGACGTAGGGCGGCGTCCGAACCGATCGACGACGGTCCCCGAGAACAGACTCGCGAGGAGCAGCGGCAGCGTCGCCGCGCCCCCCACGATCGCGGCGTCGGTCGCCCGTCCGGTCTGCTCGAGTACGAGCCACGGCAGCGCGACGATCACGATGCCGTTGCCGGTCGCCGACAGCAGCGTCGCGACGTTGAGCAGGATCAACGGGCCGAAGCGTCGGGTGGTGGTCACTTCGGTGCCGGTCAAGACAATGGCCTTCGGGTCGATCGGACGTCGGATCCGAAGCTAGCAGCGCGGCCGGAATCCGCGCGAGCGGTTTTCCGGCCACGCCGCCTCGGGTCGTGCTCCGCGACTATTCGCGGGTGCCGATCGCAGTCACGGGATCCTGCCGCATCGCGGTGCGGGTGGGAATCGCGATCGCCGCGAGACCCAGCACGACGGTCACCCCGATGATGAGCGCGTAGACGGTCGGCGAGATGCTCGGGATCGGACGCCCCGACACCGCGGCCGCGACACCGGCGAGCGGCGGCAGCGCGATCAGCGAGCCCACCACCGCGGCGACGGTCACCACGATCACCGATTCAGCGCGCATCATCCGCCGCACCTGACGGGTGCTCGCACCGACCAGGCGCAACAGCGCGAACTCCCGGCCGCGTTCGGCCGTGGCCAGCACGAGCGTGTTCACCACCGCGACCGCCAGGTACCCCAGCAGCACCGCCAGCGCCACGATGCTCACCCAGGCCTGGGTGCGGCGCTGATCCTGACCGGCGGATGCGAACTCGTCGCGATCCGACACGAGGACCCCGCCCGCCGCCGTGATCGCGGCGCGGGCCTCGTCGACCCGCCCGGGCTCCGCGGTCACGAGCACCATGTCGCTCATCCCGCTGGTGGTGTGCGCCCGCACCTGCGAGATCGGCAGCGTCACGTCGCCGAAGCCGAGTCCGCGGCCGTAGGTCGCGGCGACGGTCGGGCTGATCAGGGTGCCGTCGCCGAGTCGCAGCGGAACGGTGTCGCCCACCCCGGCGCCCATCGTGAATGCGGTGTCGGTGCTGAGCGCGACGGTCCCGTCGTGCAGTTGCGAGAGGTCGCCTGCGCGGACGTCGAGGTCGAGTGTCGAGCCCGTCGCCACCGGGTCGACGCCCTGCACCGCGTACGGCTCGGTGCTGGGGGAATCGGCGGCGTCGGTCGTGTACAGCGCCTGGCTGCGGGAGATCGGATTTGCCGCGCGCACAGCAGGATCCGCTGCGATGGACTCGACGAGCGTGGGGGAGATGCCGGCGGGTGCGGTGACGACGAGGTCGGCGGTGATGCCCCGGCGCGACTGGTCGTCGGCCGCCGCGGCGATCGTGTCGTGGGTGAACAACTGCACCGACCCGATCGCGATGGCGAGCGCGAGCGGCGTGATCGCCGCCGCCAGGCGCCGGGCCCGGGCCCCCGAATTGGCGGCGGCGAGGACCAGGGCGGGGGACGAGCTGCGGCGCAGCGGACCGCCGAACCATCGGACCGCGCCCGACACCAGCATCGGGCCCAGCAGCGCAACCGAGAACACCAGCAGGACAGCGGAACCGCCTGCGCTCGCGAGGGCGGCCTGACCCGGGAGCACGGCCGGGAGGAGGGACGCCGCCAGTCCGCCGAGGCCGAGCGCGATTCCCGCGATCAGCCGTCCCCGCCCGATCGACGCCGGTTCGACGGCGGATTCGCGCAGCGCCTCTGTCGGATCGAGGCGGGCCGGGCGCAGGGCGGCGATGGCGGCGGCGACGCGGGCGGTGCCCACCGCGAGCAGCGCCCCGGCCAACGCGGGCAGCGGGCCGTACGCGAGCGCGAAGTCCGACGGCAGGACCCCGGCTGCGGTGAACTGTGCGTGCAGCACCTGCGCGAGCGCGTAACCGGGCCCGACACCGAGCAGTGCGGCGGCGCCCGCGACGAGCAGCACCTCGCTGCCGATCAGCCGGTGGATCTGGCCGGGTGTGGCGCCCATGGCCCGCAGCAGCGCGAACTCGCGGCGCCGCTGTTGGATCGACAGCGACAGCGTGGTCGCGACCACGAACATCGCGATCAGCACCGCCAGGCCGGCGAACGAGGCGCACAGCATCATCAGTTCGCTGCGGGCCGCGCCGGCGTCGAGGTACTCCACGTCGCCGCGGCCGTCGCCGGTGTACACGCGGGTGTCGGTGCCGGCGAGCGCGTGCCGGGCCCGGTCGGCCAGCGTCGGCGCGTCGGATCCGGTGTCGGCGAGCAACCCCACCGTCGCCACCTGATCGCCGTGCGGCCACAACTCGCGGGCGCGAGCATCGGACAGGAATATCGCGGCCGGACGATCGGTCGGTTCGTCCGTGGGCGCGGCGGCCACGCCCACGACCGTGTAGTCGTCGCCGATACCGCCGTGCCGCAACATGATCCGGTCGCCGAGGGATTCGGCGCCCGTCACGACCACCTCGTCGGGGGCGGACGGCGCGCGGCCTGCGCTGAGTTCGTACGGTGCAAGCACGGCCGATGCCCACCCGTGCCCGTCCAGCAGTCGACCGTCGTCCGTGGTCAACGGCACGCTGATGTCACCCACCGCCGCTCGGACCCCCGGCACCGCGGACAGTTCGTCCACGGCCGACGACGGCAACAGCGCGCGTTCGAGGTAGGGCTGGTCGATGTCCTCGCGGACGTCGAGAGTCTGCGGAGCACCGACGACGACGTCGGCCCCGGCATAGCGGTGCGGGCTGACGCCGCCGCGGATCCCGGATTCGAACAGCACTCCGAGTGCGCACGTGAGCAGCGCGGCGCAGAACACCGCCACGAACACCGCGGCGAACCCGCCGCGTCGCTGCCGGATGTTGGCGCGCGCGAGCGTGCGCAGACGAGACCGGCGCATGCTCACCACTCCCCGAGGTGGGTCATGTGGTCGGCGACCGCGGCGGCGGTGGGGGAGTCCATCCGGCCGACGAGCCGTCCGTCCGCGAGGAAAAGCACCCGGTCGGCGTGGGCCGCCGCCACCGGATCGTGGGTGACCATGACGATCGTCTGCCCCAGCTCGGTGGTGGTGCGGCGCAACAGGTCGAGCACCTGCCGGCCGGTGCGGCTGTCGAGCGCGCCGGTGGGTTCGTCGGCGAACACCGCGTGGGGTTGCGTGATCAGCGCCCGCGCGATCGCGACCCGCTGCTGCTGGCCGCCGGACATCTCCGCCGGGCGGCGGTCGCGCTTGTCGCCGAGCCCGACGGCGTCGAGGACCTGATCGAGGTGGGCCCGGTCGGCGGCACGGCCGGCGAGCAGAAGCGGCAGTGTCACGTTCTGCTCCACCGTCAGCGCCGCCATGAGGTTGTACGCCTGGAAGACGAACCCGATGTGGTCGCGCCGGAACACCGTGCGGGCCTTCGGCTTCAACGCGCTGATCTCGGTGTCGCCGAGCCACACGGACCCGCGCGAAGGCTGGTCCAGGCCGGCGGCGCAGTGTAGGAACGTGCTCTTGCCGGAGCCCGACGGACCCATGATCGCGGTGAAACTGCCGGGCGCGAGGGCGAGGCTGACGTCGTCGAGGGCGGTGACCCGGGCCCGTCCGGAACCGTAGGTCTTGCTGACGTCGGCGAGCCGGACCGCGGCGCGTGGAGGGCTCTCGAGGAGCGGGGGCGTGGGGGCGAAGGAGGACATGGAAAGAACGCTATGGAGCGCGGACGGTATGGAACATCCCATGAGGTACCCGATCGATGGTGTAGCCAGCTGTACCGACACGGGTGCGACGGTGCGGCATGCTGGAGCGATGGATTGGAACCAACGGCTCGCGGTGCGGTGGCGTGCTGTCCGCTTCCTGGCGGTCGAGGCGGCGGCCGCGGTCGTGTCTCTGGCGCTGCTGGTGGCGGGGCTCGTCGTGGGCGCGCTGCTCATCCTGATCGTGGGGTGGCTGGCCCTGCCCGCGTACCTGCGGGCGCTGCGGTGGTGGGCGGGGCGGGAGCGAGGCCGCGCGGGCCGGTTCAGCGGTGTCGAGATCGCCCAGCGGTATCCGCCCATCCCGGAGCACGCCGGCTTCGACGACCTGCGCGGGCTGCTGCGCGCCCCGTCCACCCGACGGGACTTCGCGTGGGTGGCGATCCACTCGATCACGGCTCTCACTGCGGGCCTGCTGGCGGTAGGACTGCCGATGGCGGCGCTCAACTCGCTCGCGATCCCGTTCTACTGGTGGGCATTGCCGGCGGACGAACCGGTGAGCAGCATCTACCCTGTCACGTCGTGGTGGGGTGCCGCACCGATGCCGCTCGTCGCGGTCGGTTACGTCGCACTGGGGTGGTGGCTGATTCCGGTGATGGCGCGCGGCGTGGCGGCCCTCGCGTCACGACTTCTCGCCCCGCCTCGGGAAACCGAACTGTCCGAACGGGTCTCGGCGTTGACGGCGAGCCGCGCCGCAGCCCTCGATGCGCACGCGGCCGAGCTGCGCCGCATCGAGCGCGATCTGCACGACGGTGCCCAGAACCGACTGGTGGCGGTCGTGATGATGCTGGGGCTGGCCGAGCGCTCACTGCGGGTCGCGCCCGAACAGGCGCTGCCGCAACTGCTTCGGGCCCAGGACGCGGCGTCGGATGCGCTGTCCGAGCTGCGGACGCTCGTCCACGACATCTACCCGCCCGTGCTCGACGAACTCGGTCTCGGGGGCGCGGTCTCGGCGCTCGCCGGCCGCAGCGCGGTGCCGTGTGTGCTCGACGTCGACCGGCTGCGCCGCGCGCCGGCGGCGGTCGAGGCCGCGGCGTACTTCGTCGTCGCCGAGGCGTTGACCAACGTGGCCAAGCACAGTGGCGCGGCGCGGGTGCAGGTGACCATCGCGACGCGCGACGACGAGCGCGGGGCGACCATGGTGATCGACGTGGCGGACGACGGAGCGGGCAGGGCCGTCGAGTCGGCGGGCAGCGGATTGGCGGGGATCCGGCGTCGCGTGGCAGCGTTCGAGGGGACGATGACCATCGACAGCCCGCTGGGCGGGCCGACACGACTCGAGGTGCAACTGCCGTGCGGATTCTGATCGCCGAGGACGACGCCCTGCTGCGGGAGGGGCTCGTGCTGCTGCTGGGCAGCGTGGGGATCGAGGTGACCGCGGCGGTCGACGACGCCGAGAAGTTCCTGGAGTCGTTCGAGGCGGACCCACCGGACGGCGCCGTCCTGGACGTGCGGATGCCGCCGACCTTCACCAACGAGGGCCTCAAGGCGGCGATCGAGGCCCGTCGGCGACGTCCCGGCTTTCCCGTTCTGGTGCTGTCGGCGTACGTCGAGGACCGGTACGCGGGGGAGTTGCTCTCCGGCGGCGCCGGTGGGGTCGGCTACCTGCTCAAGGAACGGGTGGGCAGGGTCGAGGAGTTCGTGGACGCGCTGCGTCGGGTGGTCGACGGTGGCACGGTCATGGATCCCGAGGTGATCTCCCAGTTGATGAGCCGCCGCCGCGCCGACGACCCGATCCGGACGCTGACCCCGCGCGAATCGGAGGTGCTGGGGCTGATGGCCGAGGGGCTCGGCAACGCCGACATCGCCCGCAAGCTGGTGGTCAGCGACACCGCGGTGAGCAAGCACATCGGCAACATCTTCGCCAAGCTCGGGTTGTCGGCGTCCGACAGCGGGCACCGGCGCGTGCTGGCGGTGCTCGCGCACCTGCGTTCCTGACCGGGATCACACGCTCTCGAGGGCCTCGCCGACCTGGTGCAGCGCGCGATGGCGCTGATCCGCGGCCAGCGCGTGCCCGGCGGCGATGGCGAGGGCGACGGGCCAGTCGATCACCTCGAAAGCCGCGAGCAGCCCGAGCGCGGCGTAGTAGGCCAGCTGGTCGGGGCGGGGAACGGCGACGTCCCCCACGAGCGGCAGCCGGATCGCGAAGCGTGAGCCTTCGGTGATCCGTTCGAGCGCGGCCCGGTGCGATTGCCACGAGGCGCGGCTGTCCAGGGTTGCTTCCGTCATAGTTCGCCTTGCCCATCCGCACTGTTCACCTGATGTACACCTACGGGCGTCATCGTTAACACCGTGATCTTTTCGTTACCTGTGCTCTCCGCGTTCGCGTCGGCCGTCCGACCGTCGGGGCCGGACCCGTTGACCGGTGCTGTCACGGCCGTCCTGACACCGCCGTTGCGGCACACGTACGCGATGCTGCTGCGGGCCGGTGTCCTCGTCGTCGACTGAGCGGTCAGTGCGCGACGGTCCGACCACCACGTGAGGACGCGAGGCGCGATCGCAGCTACGGCCGTCGCACCCGCCGCAGACCCGATGGCCTGCGTCCAGGCGAGGGGGCCGAGCGGCGTACATCCGAGGAATTGGCTCAGCCCGGGCACACTGATCACACCCGCCAGCGCGGCCATGGATCCGGCCGCCGTCGCGACCACGAGCGGGCTCCGGGAGTCGATGAGGGTCTGACCCAGCTGGGATCCGACCAATGCGACCAGGCCCACCGTCGACGCCCGCCGCGGGCGCCCGGTGACCGACGCCATGCCCCACGCTGCGCTGGCCCCGACAGCGGTCGTGGCGCCGCGGACCGCGACTGTCCGCCACAGCGCCGCGCGGTCCGGCCCACGACCTTCGTACGCGTGCTCCCGGTTGGGCGGACTCACGGCGAGTGCCGCCGCGGGTAGCGCGTCGGTGAACAGGTTCACCAGCAACAATTGGCGGGCGTTGAGCGGTGCCCGGCCGCCGATCGCGGTGCCGATCAGTGCGAACGCGACCTCACCCGCGTTGCCGCCCAAAAGCACTGCGACCGCCGACTGCACCCGCTGCCACAGTTGCCGCCCCTCGTCGATCGCGTCGAGGATCGCGTCGACGTGGCCTCCGATCAGGAGGATATCGGCCGCGCTGCGCGCCGGATGGCTGCCGTGGGAGGTGACGCCGATGCCGATGCTCGCCGCCCGGATGGCGGCGGCGTCGTTGGCGCCGTCGCCGACCATCGCGCACACATGCCCGGTGCGCTCGAGGGTCTGCACGATCTGGACCTTCTGCTCCGGTGACATACGGGCGAACACGCGCCGCTCGCGGACCGCGGCCTCCTGGTGCCGATGTGACAGCGCTTCCCATTCGCTTCCACTCATCACGTCGTCGGTGTCCACGTCCAGTCCGAGGTCGCGCGCGACGGCCGCCGCGGTGACGGGATGGTCGCCGGTGATCAACCGCACCGAGACGCCACGATCCTCGAGTTCGGGCAGCAGCTTCGCGGCCTCGGGACGGGTGGTGTCCGACAGGCCGAGCAGCCCGATCGGCTCGAGCCCGTGGCCGCACAGCGTTTCGACCGCGTCCGGATCCTGTGCCGCCGCCTCGGCCTCGGCGCGGGTCACCGTGCGGCGGGCGACTGCGATCACCCGCAGCCCGTTCTCGGCCATCGACTGCACGTCGTCGACGATCGATTCGAGCCGGTTCGGCGCGGACTCGGTACAGGCGGCGAGCACCACCTCGGGAGCGCCCTTCACGACCAGTTCCGTGCCTTCGAGTGCTGCCGCGTACGGGCGCCCCGCGCGGAAGGGCAGCAGCACGTCCGAGGCCTTTGTGCCGTCGGGTCTGTCCGCGGCCTCGACGACGGCGCGGTCGGTCGCGTGGGCGGCGGCGCGACCGTCCGATGTCACGGACGTGCATGCCGCGGCATTGACGACCCGGTCGCGGTCGTACCGACCGATCGTGTGCACCTCGGAAACGCGCAAGCGGTCCTCGCTGAGGGTGCCGGTCTTGTCGAAGCAGGCGACGTCCACGCGGCCGAGGGCCTCGACGGATCGTGGGGCGCGCACGAGTACCGATGCGTGCGTCAGGCGCCGGGCGGCCGCCTGCTGGGCCAGCGTCGCGACGAGGGGCAGGCCTTCCGGAACCGCGGCGACCGCAACGGCGACGCCGCTCGTGACGGCCGAACGGAGGCCGCCACCGCGAAGCATCGACGTGAGGGTGACCAGTCCACCGCCCCCGATGCTCACCGGCAGCACCTGGTCGGTGAGGGCGCGCAGTTGCGCCTGCAGGCCGATCTTCCCGACCGGCACCGGGGTCAGTGCGGCGGCCCGTCCGGTCTCGGTATCGTCGCCCACCGCGGTGACCAGGGCGGTGGCGGTACCGGTCAGGACCGTGGTGCCGGCGTAGAGCATGCAGCTGCGCTCGGCGATGGGGACGCCCGGGGTCGCTTCGGTCTGCTTGTCGACCGGCAGGGACTCGCCGGTGAGCGAGGACTCGTCCACTTCGACACCGTCGGCTCGAACGAGCCGACCATCGGCGGGCGCCACCTCGCCGCAGCGGACCTCGATCACGTCCCCCGGCCGCAGGAGCCGAGCGTCGATCGACCGGTACTCGCCACCGGTTTCCGCGGGAGTCAACCGGGCCGGCGCATCCTGGACGGCGAGCAGCCGGGTGAGGAGGCGTTCGGCGTGCAGTCGCTGTGCAGCCGAGAGCGCGGCGTTCCCGACCAGCACCGTTCCGACGAGGATCGCGTCGACCGGGGAGCCGAGCACGGCGCTGGCCGCGGAGCCGATCGCGAGGATCGGGGTCAGGGGGTCGGACAGCTCGGTGCGCAGCGATGCACCGAAGTCCCACAGCCCGGTGATCGGACGTCGAACCCGCCCGACGGTGGCGCGTACACGCCCGGATTCGGGTTCCTCACGGGAACGAAGGTCGGGCGGTGGACCGAGCATCAGTCGGACGCGGCCGATCGACATGGCGTGCCAGTCGTGCTGCGGGCTCGGGTGCGGCGGATCGGCGCGGAGCACGTTGCCCCCGAGTCGGTGCCCCGTCCACAGTGCCGCGCCGGATCCCACGCTGATCGGACCGGGGCCTCGGCCGTGGGTTCCGGGAATCATCAGCAGTGCGCCCAGGAGCGAGGCACCGGACGCTATCTCGATGCCCCGTCGGCTCGCGTTGCGGGCGGCGGGAAGCGCGCGCACGATGCGCCACGCGGCGGCCAGATCCGGCACGGCGAGGTCGCAGTTCGGCAGCGCGGTGTGCGGTGCGCGTGGCGTCAGGCACACGCTCACATCGGCCGCGGCGACGGCGTTCGGACAGTCCATCGCGAGTATCGCTACCGTCTCGCCCGCCTCCCTCAGGTCCGCGACGACACTCGTCAGATCGGCATCCACGGTGTCGCCGGGCATACGGAGGTCGTCGAAAGCGGAGCGCAATGTCCCCAGCGCGTCGTCGTCGACCGAGTGGACCGTGACACCGGCCTGTCGTGCCTGCTCCAGCACGGCGCCGGCGAGGGGATCTCGCACCGGGGAGATCAGGACCGCCGCATCGGGGTCGTCCTCGGCCTCCATGGAGACCGTGAACCGCGCCAGGGAGTGCCACCCCGCCTTCAGCTCACCGGCGTCGATGGCGGTTCGTGCCGCCTCCCACACCGCGCCGCGGCGATCCTCACCGACACCCCGGATCCGGCTGACGCGCAAGTCCGCGGTCAGGAGAGCTCGGGGGTCGATCACGAGCGACGTGACGCTGTCGAGACGCCGCAGGACGTCGGGACCCCGGGACAGGACGTCGTGTTCGTCGGCCAGGCCGCGGCCGAGCGCGCTGGCGAACGACTCCCGCGCGATGCGGGCCGCCTTGGGTGCGGCGACGAGCGCGGCCGTACCGGCCGTCCGGGCGCTGCCGGTGGCGACACCCACCGCGGCGGCACCGCCGATCTGGACCCACGCTGCGCGGCGGATGTGGCGTTCGACGGGCCCCTCCGAGGCGAGGGGCGGTGCGTCGTCCGCGGGCGGACGGTGAGGGCTGCGTTGCCACGCGCGTCGGTTCGCGAGTACTTCGCCGACGACCGAGGAGCGCAAGAGCGCCTCGATGGCGAGCGGCGGCGGAGCCTGCACCAGCGTGAAGCTCGCCGCGGTCAGGCTCGACAGAACCAGGTCCGTGGGGGCGCGTCCGATGCTCGATTCGAGGACGCGGCGCAGTGCAGGCTGGTAGTCCACGAGGGTCACCGGCGCGGCGACCGCCAATGGGAGGCGGGGTACCCGCAGCAGGCGGCCGGTTGCCGCGAGGCCGAAGCCGATCGAGTGTGCGGCCAGCGCCGCAACCCGCGCCGAGAGCATCGCGTCGCCCCAGCTCGGTGGTAGCTGCGGAGATTCTGCGGTGTGCGTCCGGGTGGCCAACCGGCCCGAAGTGGTGACCAGCCCCGTCAGCACCCCCGCGGCAGAGGCGGTACCGACGGTGACGGAGGTCACCGCGGCATGCGCGGACCGGCCGGGCAGGTGACGGACCTGCCCGACTATGGCCCCGACCCCCGCAATCCTCACCGAGCGGTACGCCCCTGCGGATCGGATGTCGTGTTCTTCCCGGCGGTGCCCTTCTTGGCCGGAGGTTGCTTCCCCGTGCTCGCGCCCGGGGTCCGCTTCCTCGTGGCCGCGTCGGCGGTGTCCTTGCCCGGACCCCCGTCCGTGGTGGCGTTCGCCCCGGCCTTCATCGCCGGCGCGCGGTCGGGTTGCGCGCCGCGCTCGTGGAGTTGTCTCAGCACGAGCGCGGCGCCCCCGACAGTGAGGATCACCGGCCATTCGACGAGTCCGACGGCGCCGGCGGCCGCCATCGTCAGAACTGCGGCCGATGTGGAGTGGCTTCCGCGCTCGATGCCCTGACGGGTTCCGTGCGCGACTCCGCTGACTGCTCCCCGGAAGCCCCCGACCACGCTGCCGACCGCTGCGCCACCCAGCGCTCCGATCGACGATGTGGTGACCTCGGCGATGCCGGAAACGGTCCGCACAGCACCGTCGGCGAACGACATTCGGCCGTTGCCGGATCTGTGACCGTTGTGCGAGGTGTTCCCTGCCTGTTCCATCGAATGCCCATCGCTCGGAATTCGCGGGTCGGATCGGCGGTGGATCTGCTCCGCCTCACCGGATCGGGTTGCCACTCTGAGCCGAGTCTAAACCCGACCACTTGTGATGTGAACCTTTCCGCGGAACCGCCGACACGAAATCCCTTCTGTGTCAAGAGTTGTGTTCACAAAAACGACAAGGGGTGGATTCTCGACCGTCCGGTCCTAATGTTGTCTTCCGTCGAGCCGCGCACCTCCGATTCGATCGATGTCGTTGTGACGCAGCCACTTTTGTTCACATCCCATTCCTGCAAGGAGACCCCGATGTCCCGTCTTCGCCGACTGCCCCGAGCCGTTCTCGCGCTCGCGCTCGTTCCCGTGGCAGGCCTGGCGGTCGCGTGCGGTGGTGGCGCCACTGCGGATGCCGGCGCCGACGCGACCGGCACCGGGACGTTCACGCTCAAGGTCTTCGACCCGGGCAATTCGGGGGCGATCGCGGTGGGCAAGCGTGAGGGCGACTACGACCGAGCTCTTGCACCCCTCGGCGCGAAAATCGAATGGGTCAAGACCACACCGGGATTCAGTTCGAACCTCAAGCTGTTCAACACCGGCGAACTCGACATTCAGACCGGTGCGTACAGCCCGGTGGTCGGCGCGCTGTCCAAGGACGTCGGAGTGCGGATCTTCGCGACGTCGGACCCGTACAACAAGGATCAGAGCGGCATCATCGCCACGCCCGGCTCGGGGATCTCCACGCTCGAGGACCTGAAGGGCAAGCGGGTCGCGGTGAACCCGGCCGCCAAGGGTGAGTACATCGTCCTGAAGGCGCTCACCGAGGCGAACATCCCGATCGACTCGGTCGAACGGGTCCCGCTGCAGCAGACCGATGCCGCATCGGCGTTCTCGACCGGCCAGGTCGACGCGTGGGCCTCGTTCCTGGCGCCGTATCAGGAGGCGAAGGTCAAGGGTGCCAAGGAGATCGTGACCGAGGGCGACATCAAATCGGTCGACAACACGATCATCGCCGGCCGCACCGTGGTGCTGCAGGAGCACCCGGAGGTGGTGCAGAAGTTCCTCGAGGTCACCCAGGACCTCACCCGCCGCCAGCGGCAGGATCCGGCCGCGTTCGAGAACGTCTTCGAGCAGGCCGGGCCGCGCGCCCTGAGCGGCCAGCGGCTCGCCGACGCCGTCGCCCTCGGCGGCCAGGTCACCGACTTCCGGTACCCGACCGCGGCCGACGAAGCCGACCTGCAGTCCGTGGTCGACCTGTTCTACCGAAACGGTGTGATCCCGCGGCAGATCACCGCCGCTGATCTGACGTTCGACCTGCAGGCTGCCCGGGCCGATGCGGCCGCGAAGCCGGGGGCGTGACCGTGACCGCGACTTTGCGTGACGCTCACCGGAGCGGCACGCCGGAGCGTCTGGACCTCGAGGAACCCGCGTACCGCCGACAGCGCAGCCGGCCCGCGTGGCTGTCGCTGCCGCTGCGCCTGCTGGTGCCGGTGGCGCTGCTCGCGGGCTGGTGGATCGGATCGGCCACCGGCCTGATCTCCGAGGCCGTGCTGGCCTCGCCCACCAAGGTGTGGGACGCGTTCGCCGAGCTGTACTCGACCGGCCAACTCGTCGACTTCTCGCTCGCGTCGCTGCAGCGGGCCGCGATCGGTGTCTTCTTCGGCACCGTCGTCGGGCTGGTGCTCGGCGTGCTGTCGGGACTGTCGAGGCTCGGTGAGGAGCTCATCGACTCGACGATGCAGATCAACCGGGCGGTCCCGTTCCTGGCGCTGGTGCCGCTGTTCATCGCGTGGTTCGGGATCGACGAGACGTTCAAGGTCGTGCTCATCGCCGTCGCAACCGTGGCCCCGATGTACGCGTACACGTATCTCGGTGTCCGCAACGTCGATCGGAAGATGGTCGAGGCGGCGCGCGGTTTCGGGCTCACCGGCTGGCGGCTGGTCGCCGAGGCGATCCTGCCCGCCGCGTTGCCGGGCGTGCTGATGGGACTGCGAATCTGCTTGTCTCTCAGTATTACCGGACTCATCGCCGCCGAGCAGGTCGGTACCCGCGAGGGCATCGGCTATCTGGTGACACTGGCGCAGGAGTACAACCGCACCGACTACATGGTGCTGTGCGTGGTGCTGTACGCCGTGCTCGGCCTCGTGTTCGACGCCGTCGTGCGCCTCATCGAGCGGTTCGCGATGCCGTGGCGACGTCTGGCGGTGGTCCGATGAGCGCCGCGCAGGCCCCGCTGCCATCGTTGGCGCAGCGGGAGCGCACGGCGATCACGGCCGCGGCGCGTCGCGTCGGCGAGCCGGTCGCGGTCCGGTTGCGCGGCGTCCGGAAGAGCTTCGGCGACAAGACGATTCTCGGTGGCGTCGACCTCACGATCCACCGTGGCGAGTTCGTCGTACTGCTCGGCCCGAGCGGCACCGGCAAGACCACGCTGCTCCGGCTGCTCACCGGGCTCGAGCGGCCCGACGCGGGCGAGATCCAGGTCCCGCACCAGCGAACCGTCGTCTACCAGGAGCCGCGCCTGATCCCGTCCAAGCGGGTGCTCGGCAACGTCGTCGTCGGGCAGCGCAGGAACGCGTCGGTGCGCGCCGCCGGCGCCAAGGCGCTCGACGAGGTGGGCCTGGCCGGCAAGCAGCGGGACTGGCCCGCGACGCTGTCGGGCGGCGAGGCGCAGCGCGTGGCCCTGGCCCGCGCACTGGTCCGCGAGCCACAGCTGCTGCTGCTCGACGAGCCGTTCGCTGCGCTGGACGCGCTCACCCGCCTGCAGATGCAGGACCTGGTCGGCGACCTCGTGGCCCGGCATCGACCCGCCGTCCTGCTCGTCACCCACGACGTCGACGAGGCCGTCCGGCTCGCCGACCGGGTGCTGATCCTCAACGAAGGGTCGTTCGCGGTCGATGTCGACATCGACCTGGCGCGTCCCCGCGACCGCAACGATCCCGAGGCGCTGCGCTACCGCGCGGCGTTCCTCGCAGAACTCGGTGTCGGCAGATCCGCCGACACCCACCGCACCGAAAGGAGTACCCCGTGACCGCCACGACATCACCACTCGACACCCTTTGGTACACGCGGTGCCCCGTCCCCACCGCGAGTGGACTCGCGAATTCGCTGGGCTGGCTGTCCGAGACCGCCGACGACGCCGGACTCCGGTTCGGGATCCTCCAGGACGCGGACGTCGAGTTGGCCGGGCGTCACTTCGATCACGGGCTGTCGGGCCTGATCCGCGAGGGCGGCAACGTCCCTGCGCTCGCGGCCCGCGCCGAGGGTGCCCCGACCCGGCTCATCGGGTTGACGTGGATCGACGAGTCGCAGGCGATCCTCGTCGGGCCCGCCGCGGCGATCGAATCGCCGACCGAACTGGCCGGCCTGCGGATCGGCATCCCGGCCTGGGCGGACGACCGTGCCCGGAGCTTCCCTCGCGCGATGGCGCTGCACGGCTTCGCGTCGGCGCTGCGGCTGGGTGGGCTCACGTTCGCCGATGTCGTGACTATCGAGGTGCCCGTCGAGTCGAACCCGCTGGTGCGCAGCGCATCCCGGGATCGCAGCACCACGTGGGGAGTGGAGGCGCTGCTGCGCGGCGACGTCGACGCGATCTACGTCAAGGGCGCCCGGGCGCAGGAGGCAGCCCGCGAGCACGGCCTGCAGGTCGCGGTCGATCTCGACGCCACCGAATCGAAGCGGTTGCGCGTCAACAACGGCACTCCGCGTCCGATCACCGTGCACGCCGACCTGCTCGACTCCCGACCCGAACTCGTCGCGGCTTTCCTGGCGCAGACGCTGCGGGCTGCGGACTGGGCCGCGGGCAACCTCGAAAAGGTCCGTGCGGTCCTCGCCCGCGAGACCTATTCGGGCGCATCCGGTGTCGCTGCCGCGTACGGCGACACCTTCCATCGCGGCCTGCACCCGACGCTCTCGGTGGAGCGGCTCGAGCTGCTCGACATCCAGAAGCAGTTCCTCTACACGCACGGCTTCCTGGCCGCCGAATTCGACCTGGCCTCGTGGGTGGCGCCGGAACCGCTGCAGCAGGCACGCGAGCTGCTCGCGTCCGAGCGAAAGGTGGCATCGTGACCGAGTTCCTCTGGGAGCTGCCGGTACGCGGCGACGGACGGCACGTCGGTGCGGTCTCGGGCCGCCGCGGCGGCTTCGCCTTCCTCGACCAGGCGATCCTCGCCGCCGAGCTGTCCGGGCTCGACGGCATCGCGATCCCGTACGACCCTGACGGAGACGACTCGTGGGTGGTGGCCGGCTCCGCTCTGCGGCAGACCCGGCACGCCCGCGTCACCGTCGAATTCCACCCCGCCTTCGGCACCCCGGTGTACGCGGCCAAGTTGTCGGCGACGCTGCAGCGGCTCTCCGCGGGACGCCTGGACTGGCGGGTGCGGGTCGACACGGACACAGCTGCCGCCGGCGCCGTCGGCGACCGGGTCGTCGGCGCCGATCGCTACCGCCGGGCCGCGGAGTTCCTGACCGTCGCCCGCGGGGTGTGGAACGAGCGGCAGGTGCTGCCCGGTCGATTCGGCGGCACCGGTTTCGAATTCGCCGGCGAGTTCTACGACGTGATCGACGGCGGCTTCCGCGGGATCCTGTCCGGGCTGCCGTTCCCCACGGTGTACCTGTCGGGAACGTCACCCGAGGCCATCGCGTTGTCGGCCGAGCACGCCGACGTGCACCTGCTCGACGACCGACCGCACGGTGTCTCGGGGACGGTTGACGAACTCCGCACCGCGGCCGCCGGTTTCGGGCGCAACGTCCGCGTCGGGCTCGAGCTGCCGATCGTCGCGCGCGAGGACGAGGACGAGGCGTGGGCACGCGTGCTGCGGCAGTGGCGGGAGGTGCACCCGAACGCCACCGCGGCGGACGTCCGCGCGCTCGCCCTCGACGACGCGCGCTGGGCCGGCTTCGATCGCATCGGCTACCGGCAGCAGATCGGGCTCGTCGGCAGCTACGAACAAGTGGCGCAGGCGCTGTCGCGGTATCGCGAGCAGGGTGTCGACACCTTTGTCCTCACCGGGCACCCGCACCTCGAGGAGCTGCACCGTGCCGGTGAGCACCTGCTGCACCTCGTCGACCCCACCGGCCGAACGCTCGCTGGACAGGAGATCCCCACATGAGCACCGACTTCTACTGGCGCATCGGCATGGAGGGCGATCACGCCTCGCTGCGCACCCCGCGTCGCTACAACCGCGGTCACGCCGGCGGGCACGGCCCGGGCAACATCGCGCCCGCGATCCGCGGCGGCGAACTCGACGGCTACAGCTACATCGACCACATGACCGCGGTCGTGAAGGCGTCGGAGTCCGCCGGATTCGTGGGCGGGTTGCTGCCGTCCTTCCCGATCACCGAGGACCCGTGGGCGGCGGCGTCGGCGCTCGCCCGCGAGAGCGACACCTACCGGTTCATGGTGGCGTTCCAGCCCGGATTCCTGCATCCGGTCCAGGCGGCCCGGATGTCGGCGAGCCTGCAGCGGGCGACCGGCGGGCGACTCGTCTACAACATCATCAGCGGCGGCGGGGGAGCGCCGCAGCTGTGGTGGGGCGACAAGGTCGCGCACGACGACCGTTACGCGCGCACCACCGAATTCCTCGACGTGCTGCGCGGGGTGTGGGACGGTGCGCCGTTCGACTACGACGGGCGATTCTTCCGCACCGACGGTGCCGCGTTGCCGCCGCTGCTGGCCGGCCAGCCGTTCCCGGAGGTGTTCTTCTCCGGCTCGTCCGGCGCCGCCGTCGCCGCGGCGGGACGTCACGCGGACTACTACCTGTCGTGGCTCGAGCCGTTCGCGGACCTGCGGGCCAAGTTCGACGGTGTCCGTCAGCATTCCGCGAAGCTGGGGCGCACGCCGAAGTTCGCCGTCCGCATCGACATCGTGGCCCGGCACACCGAGGAGGCCGCGTGGGCGGAGATCGAGAAGGGCTGGGCGTTCGTCGACCGCGACGCCGCCAACCGGGCCGCACAGGGTGACTCCGTCGGCGCCGCCCGTATCGCCGGCTGGGTACCCGAGACCATCACCGGTTACCGCGATCTCGAGGTCCAGCCCAACGTGTGGTGCGGCTTCAGCCTCATCCGCGGCGGACCCGCGTTCGGGCTCGTCGGCAGCTACGAGCAGGTTGCCGAGCGGCTCGACCAGTTGATCGAACTCGGCGTGGACGCCTTCATCCTCGCCGGCAACCCCCACCTCGAAGAGGCCTACCGCGTGGGCGAGGAGGTGCTGCCGCTGCTGCGCCGCACCACACCCACCCAGGTCCGCAGTCTTTCCGTTCGATAGGAGCATTCCCCATGACCAGCACCGAGATTCGTATCACCCCTCAGGTCGAGGCGTTCGTCGACGACGCCCGCCGCGCCGCCGACACCGCCTTCCGCGTGTTCCGCGAGACCGGCACCGTCTCGGCCAACGGCACCGTCAACTTCGTCGAGCGGGTTCCCGGCGAGGAACTCGCGGTCGCCCTCAACGAGCCCGGTCCGTGGGCCGACGATCGGAGCGCGAAGCCGATTCTCGCGACGTTCGACGGCGAGGTGCTCGCGGGCGACGGGTCCGCCGGCTTCGTCACCGGCTACGCCAAGGTGTTCCGCACGCACCCGGAGATCACGTCGATCGTGCACGTGCACACCCCGTGGTTGGGCGGCTGGGCGCAGACCCACCGCACGCTGCGCATCAAGTACGCGGCCTCGCAGCGCTTGACGCTCTCGCGCGACATTCCGCCGCACATCGACCGCAGCCAGGCTCCCGGTGATTTCATCCTCGACCGGCTCGTCGACGATCCGGATCTGGTCGCGATCTTCGAGGCCAACGGCGGCGTCAACGTCATCGGCCGGGCCGGCCTGCTCGAGCTGGCCAAGTTCGTCGTGCTGCTCGAGGAGGGTGCGCAGTACCAGGCGCTCGGTGAACTAGTCGGCGGCACAGTCGACTTCGACAAGACCAACCTCGTCGCACAGTGGGGCCGAAGCGGCCTGCTCGACGAGGCCCGCCGCCGCGGACTCGTGTGAGTCCCGGGCAGTCAGGAGGACTCCCATGACAATTCGTGTCGGGTACTTCCCGAACAACAACTCCCTGTTCGCGCTGCGCCACAACGGTCTGCTCGAACTTCGCCTGCCCGACGTCGAGTGGGTCGACCTGCGGGAGCTGCCCGCGACCCCGCGCGTCGATCCTCGTCGCGGTCTGCCGACTCTGCATTCGGACTGGCTGTTCGAGGACGGCGGCTACGACTTCATCGGCACCGGTTTCACCCCGCCGATCACCGCGCTCGGTCAGGGCCGCGACCTGGCGTACGTCGGCATCTCGGGTCCCCGCGTCGAGAACGGGCGGCTCGTCGTCCTCCCGGAATCCGGGATCCGGACGGTCGCCGACCTGCGCGGCAAGCGGGTCGGTGTCGCGCACGGCTCGTGGCAGACCACGCTCGCGCTCCTCGCGTTGGACCGCGACGGGCTCAGCTGGTCGGACATCGTGCCGGTGGATGTCGACGTCGACCGGGGCGGCTCCGCGCTGCTCGCCGGCGAGATCGACGCCTGGGTCGGCGCGTACCCGGGCCTGGCCGAGGTGGAGGCGACCGCGAAGGTCCGGACGATCGTCGACACCGACGGTCTGTTCAGCCATCCGTCGCTGTGGTTCGTGCGCCGCGAGTTCGCCGAGAACCACCGCGCGGAACTCGCGGCGATCGTCGCGGCACTGCAGGAGTCCGACGCCTGGATCGTGGCCAACCCCCGCGAGGCCGCCCGCTTCTTCGGCGAGGACGCCGAAAGAAACGGCGGCACTGCCGATCTCGACCGCTGGGAGGAGGCGCTGCGCGGTCGGCCGTTCGGGATCGGTCCCGTGACCGACGAGTTCCTGGACGAGCAACAGCGCGCGGCCGACCTGCTGCACGCCAACGGTCTGCTGCCCCGGGTCGTCACCGTGCGGGATGCGGTGCTGCCGTGGATCGGGGAGATCGTGGAGGAGACTCGACGAGCGGCCGTCTGACGACGAAATCCGGCGGCCGTCTCGTTGCCGCCGACCGCTACCCTTGGGCGTGTGCGCCGCGGATGCGGTGCAGGTGAGTAACAGGGATGGCGTCGATGGGTAGGCAGCGGGGCGGCCGCAGGGCAGAGGGCCGCAGTCCTCGCGGTGACGGAGGCCCCGTCGCGGGCACCTACGAGATCGACACCGGGACGTGCGAACTCGAGGAGGATCCGTTCGACCAGCAGAGCTGGATCGTGCGGATCAACGGCGAGCCCAGCTCACACATCGACCTCGGTGACCCGCAGGCGCTGGCGTTCGACTACATGCGATGGATCTCGGAACTGGTCCGTTCCCAATGGGATTCGTCGTCGAAACTGCGGATTCTCCACCTCGGTGGTGGTGCCTGCACGCTGGCGCGGGCCTTCGCCTCGATGTACCCGGAGGCGCGGCAGGTGGTCGTCGAACTCGACGGCCGCCTGGCCGTGCTGGTGCGGGAGTGGTTCGACCTGCCCCGCGCTCCGCTCGTGCGGGTCAGGGTGGGGGAGGCCCGTGCGGTCACCGAGACCCTCACCGAGAACAGTCGTGACCTGATCATCCGTGACGTGTTCGCGGGCAACAGCACCCCGCGGCCGCTGACCACGCTCGAGTTCACCGAGCACGCGCGACGGGTCCTGTCTCCGGGCGGGATCTACGTCGTCAACTGCGGTGGCACCCCGGACCTGCGCGGTGCCCGCGCGGAGGCCGCGACGATCGGTGCGGTCTTCGAGCACACCGCGATCATCGCGGACCCGGCGATGCTCAAGGGCAAGCGCGACGGCAACATCGTCATCGCCGGTAGTGACGTGCCGATCGGGACGTCGTCGGCGCTCGCGAGCCGGCTCCTCGGCGGTGGCACCCAGGCGCACGTGTGGCAGGACCAGCAGGTGCGCCGGTTCGCGGAGTCGACGACGGTGCTGCGCGACGACGTGTCCTCCACCGCCGAATGACAAGGATCCTTGACTTTTGATGTCAAGGATCCTTTACTTCTTCTCGTGTCCGACAACCCGCGAGAGAACCGTGTGCGTGAGCACCGCAAGGCGGCTGGGATCACCCAGGCCGAACTCGCGCGGGCTGGTGGCGTGAGCCGGCAGAGCATCGTGTCGGTCGAGGGCGGTGACTACGCGCCGAGCGTCTACCTGGCACTGCGACTGGCTGCAGCGCTGGGGACCACGGTCGAGACGTTGTTCCCGTTGAACGAGGAGGGGTGACCGTGAGTGTCTTCATGAATGCCATGCGCGTCGTCGGGGATCTCGACGACGAGTTCTACCGGGACGAGCGTCAGCGCGACGTGTGGAACGAGGCCGCGGCCGTCGGCTTCCAGCTGTTCGTTTGGGCCGGTCTGCTTGCCGGCGCGGTCCTGCCATGGGCGGCGGGCATCGCGGGGGCGTACGCGGCCCTCGGTGTCCTCGTGGTGGTGCTGGTGATTTCCAGCGCGACAATCGGATTCGCACGTCAGCGCGACGTCGATCTCCATGCGACGGTGACCTACGCGAAGCCGCGGTCGGCAGTGGCGCTGGTTCTCTACGCCCTGGGGGCCGTGGGTATCGTCGCCCGGCTGGTCACGCCGACGAGCGACGGTCCGGCATCCATGTGGTCGGGGATCGCGGTCGGCGCCGTGGTCGGGGTCGCGGTTGCTGCGATCGCGATCCGGGGCAAGCGTCGCCGTCGCGCCCGGTTCGAAGCGGAGGACGACTAGCGTTCGCCCGGTTCCGGTTCCGGGTCCGGTTCGGGTTCGGGTTCGGTGGCGCGGGCCGCCCGTACCCCGATCCAGGCGCCGGTGAGCGCGAACCCCAGCAGGCAGGCGGCGCCGACGCCGACGAGCGTGGTGAGCATCGATTCCGGCATCGGGGCCAGTGCGCCGAGTCCGGCGACGATCGACAGCCATCCGGCGATTTCGGTCAGTGGCCGGCTTGCGCGATGTGCGGCCGTCCAGGTCGCGTCGCTCGCCATCGTGGTGGGGGTGCGAACGCCCACGTACGGGTTCCGGCGTAGGCGCCCACTCGCCGCTGCGCGGGCCGTCCAGACGATCAGTGCTCCCACGATCGTGAACGTCAGGCACAGGGCAACCCGCAGTCCGATCGAGTCCATGCCCCCACGCTAGGCCATGAACGCCCCGAATCGGTCGATCCCGGCACCGGGTGAGTCGGCCGCGACGCCGGCTCCCGGTTGTGCAAAAACTGATATCACTTTAATATCCCTTTCGGCGGCTCGCGCTGGACCGAGTCGCGCCGACCAGGAGGGCACGATGACATCGGTAACCGAATTCGCACCCGATGACGCGATCGAATCGACGGGCGTCGAGGAGCGCCCCGGCTGGTCCGCGAACGGCTGGCCGGTCGCGATCGCCGGGCTGGTGGCGATCCTCGTCGGCGCCGCACTGATCGCTTCGGGAATCCTGGTGGGGTCGGGCCCGAACGTCCCGCTCATCGTCGTCGGGGGCGTCGTCGCGGTGGTCGCCCTCGCGTCGCTGGTGGGGCTCGTACTCGTCGAGCCCGGCCAGGCCCGGGTCCTGCAGTTGCTGCAGGGGTCCTACGCGGGCACGTTGCGGCAGGACGGCCTGCGCTGGATCAACCCTTTGAACACCCGACGGGCGATCTCCACCCGAATCCGCAACCACGACACCGGCAAGGCGAAGGTCAACGACGCCGACGGCAATCCGATCGAGATCTCCGCGGTGATCGTGTGGCAGGTGCGCGACACCGCACGCGCCATGTTCGACGTCGACGACTTCGAGGAGTTCGTCGCCGTGCAGACCGAGGCGGCGGTGCGGCACATCGCCGGCAGCTACCCCTACGACGGCGACAGTGCGTCGATCTCGTTGCGGCAGAACGCCGACGAGATCACGTCACGGCTCTCGGCGGAAGTCGGCGAGCGGGTCCGGTCGGCGGGTGTGCAGGTCATCGAGTCGCGCATCAACCAGCTCGCCTACGCCCCGGAGATCGCGCAGGCGATGCTGCGCCGACAGCAGGCCGGCGCCGTCATCGCCGCGCGCGAGCAGATCGTGCACGGCGCGGTCGGCATGGTCGCGTCGGCGTTGGATCGGCTCGAGCGCGAGCACACCGTCGAACTCGACGAGGAGCGCAAGGCGGCGATGGTCTCGAATCTGTTGGTGGTGTTGTGTGGCGATCAGAGCGCGCAACCGATCGTCAACACCGGCACCCTCTACCAGTAAGCTGCCGCGTCATGGTCGAACGCAAGAAGGTGCTGTTGCGCCTCGACCCCGCGGTGCACGACGCGCTCGCGCGCTGGGCTGCGGACGATCTACGCAGCACCAACGCGCAGATCGAGTTCCTGCTGAGACGCGCGCTCGACGAGGCGGGACGGGCCCCGTCGAACGCGGCCCGGATGCGGGGGCCGGGGCGTCCGCGCAAGGACGAGGGCAACGAAGTACACGAATAGCGGAGGGGCCCGGCGGTGTAACCGCCGGGCCCCTCCGTGATCCTGGACTAGCTGCGGGCGAACCGCGCCGGTTCGCTGCCGGGCACCTCGGCGACCTGGCCGCGGGCGACCAGGTGCCGCAGATGGGCGGCGGCCTCGGACAGCGCCATGCCCTTCGCCATCGGGTGGAACTTCTCCCACGGCCGGTACCACTTCATCCGCTCGGCCACCTGCCACACGGTGATCTCGTCGTCGGCGAATGCCTCGTAGAGGTGGTCGAGCCGTTCCTCGTGGTGATCGATCAGCTCGCCGGCGCGTCCCGCCACGTCGACGATCGGGATGCCGTGTGCGCCGAGTCCGCGGGTGATGTCCATCTTCTGCACCCGGCGCAGCGAGTCCATGAACTCGGCGAGGGCGTCGCGCTCCTCGAGTGGGTACACGAAGTTGCCGACGTGCGGCGTGGTCTTCTGCAGCACGTGGTCGCCGGTGAACATCACGTCGGCGTCCTCGAGGTAGAAGCACACGTGCCCCGGGGTGTGGCCCGGCGTGTACACCGCCCGCAGATCGCGCCCGCTGAGCGCGATCAGTTCGTCGTCGACGAGAATCCGGTCCGGCGCCGACTCCGGACCCACGGGCGCGTCGCCCTCAGCGGCCTTCTCGAAGGCTTCCCGGTCGGCGAGCGGCGCGCCCGCGCGCTCGAGGTTGGACAACTGATAGTCCATCCATTCCTGATCCCGGCCGGACGACATCTTCTCGAACATGTCGTGGTCGGCCTCGTGCATCGCGATCCACGCGCCCGACGCCTCCCGCACGCGCCCGCACAGGCCCGTGTGGTCGGGGTGGAAGTGCGTGAGCACGACGCCCTCGATCTCGGACACCGAGTGGCCGATCGACTCGAGGCCGGCGGTCAGGCCGTCCCAACCCTCGTCACCGTCCCATCCGGCGTCGACGAGGATCAGACCGCCGGGCGACTCCATCGCGTACACGAGGGTGCTGCCCAGCGGATTGTGGGACATGGGGACCGTGATCTGGAAAATGCCATCACCGATGGCCGAAGCGCCACTCATTTCGAAACCTCGTTGGCTAGATGAAGAACCCGTTCTACCTATGACGTCATAGTTACCCGGCGGCGCGAGTACGCGCGTGGACGGGTCCCACTAAACGGAATTGGGCGGCTATGCGACCAGGTCACCGTACTCGGGATGGTCTGCGACGTACTTCGCCACGTAGGAGCACGACGGCACGATCTTGAACCCCTGGTCGCGGGTGGTGTCGAGGGCTACCTTGACCACCTGCCCGGCCAGACCCTGGCCGCGAAAGTCCGGGTTGGTGACGGTGTGCCCGAAGTCCCGCACGCCGTTCGCCTCGACGTAGTCGGCGTAGCCGGCGAGGGCGTCGTCGACGTAGATCTCGAACCGATTCTCGTCCGCGTTGTGCTCGACCCTGTTTGCCATGACCGGACTCCTTTCTTTTGCTTACGATCGCACGTTACCTGGGTACAGCGACGCGGCAGGGACGGAATATTCCCTCAGACGGCCCACACCGGTGCGATACTGAGGCCCCTACGACGAACGGCTGCGGAGCTCACCGGATCCGGTTCGAAAGGGCCACTTCGGCTTAGGCTCCGCTGCCTCGGAGAGAAGAGGTCGCGCGTGAACGACACGGAACTCGACGAACTCGGCCCCATCGACTACCTCGTGGTGGAGTTTCCGGCAGACCGGAAACCTGACGGTTCGGCGCTGCCACACTTGAGAGATCTCGTCGAGCGGGGGATCATCCGCGTGCTCGACCTGGTATTCGTTTCCAAGGACGCCGACGGTGCGCTCGCCGGGATCGCGATCGAGGATCTCGGCTTCGAGGGCAGCATCGACGTGACACTGTTCGCGGAGGCGGCGTCGGGCCTGCTCGACCGCTCTGATCTCGAGGAGGCCGCCGCCGTCCTCGAACCGGGCTGCTCCGGTGCAGTTCTGGTCTACGAGAACTGTTGGGCCGCACCGTTTGCTGCGGCACTGCGGCGCGAGGGCGCCCAGCTCGTGGCCTCGGGGAGGATTCCCGTCCAAGGTGTGCTGTCGGCGCTCGACGCGCTCGACGCCGCCAGCTGACAGACACGCCAACCGACAGACAAAGGAGGACAACATGCCAGGACTACTCCGGGGTGTGGCCCGGACCGCGGTGGTTGCGGGAACCGCGACCGCCGTCTCCAACCGAGTATCGCGTCGCCAGGGGCAGCGCTGGGCGGAGCAGGAGCCGGCCCAGCAGTACGAGGCTCCGCCGCCGCCGCGACCCGCGCCGGCCCCTGCCGCGCCGACCGCCGCTCCCGAGGACCGCATCGAGGCCCTGAAACAACTCGGCGAACTCAAGGCCCAGGGCGTCCTGACCGAGGCGGAGTTCGCGGCGGAGAAGGCCAGAATCCTGGCCTCGTGACGGTGGCGACGAACGGAGCCGAGTGATGGACAGTTTCTGGGAGTTCTTCTGGGTGGTCCTTGCCTGCTTCGCATTCGGTGCCTACCTGATCGTGCTCCTCGCGATCTTCGCCGACTTGTTCAGGGACCACGAGACGCGCGGATGGGCGAAGGCCGCCTGGGTTCTTTTCCTCTTCGTGGTGCCGTTCTTCTCCGCTCTGATCTACCTGATCGTCAAGGGCGAAGGCATGGCGCATCGATCGCGGGCCGCATCCGAACGGATCGCGGAGCGTCAGGACGAGTACGTCCAGCGGGTCGTGGGCAAATCACGGGCCGAACAGATCGCCGATGCCGAGAGGCTGCGGAGCGCCGGGGTGATCAGCGACGAGGATTTCCAGGCGCGCAAGGCCAAGGCCCTCTCATGAGGATCCAGGCCTGACCTACCCGGCATGAGCCGGACCGTGAACGATTCACGGTCCGGCTCATGCGTTTACGGCGACGACGACTCGGACTCGGTGGCCGTGTCGGCCTCGGCTCCCTCGTTCTTACCGGCTTCGGATCCCTCGTCCGTGTCGGTGTCGGGCGGTCCGCTTATCCGCGTCGGCCGGATCAGTAGTTCCAGTACGACCAGTGCGAGCACGCCGATGAGTGCGATCCAGAACACGACCAGTCCGGTCGGGTAGTGCCAGAAGACCAGCAGCAGCGCCGCCACTCCGATGATCAGGCATCGCAGCGGAACTCGTGCCCGGGCAGCCCACATCTCCACGGCGGTCGGTGTCCGGCCGGCCAACGGACGTCGCGCGAAGTCGAGACCTCGACCGAATCCGCCGCGCAGCGTGTTCGCCGACGACGAGCCGCCGACCAGATAGGCGCCGACCGCGACCACGATCCCGAACACCGCGACGGCGCGCAGCGTCGTCCGCAGCGGTACCAGGACGGCGTCGATCACGGCCGTTGCCGCATCGGGCGACAGGACGTCGGGCGGCATCTCGTTCAGGTAGATCGCGCGTCCGACAAGGACTCCGATCGCCAGGACGAGCATTCCCAACGCGATCGACAGCCCGGCCAAGGACAGGGTATGCAGGCGCCGCCCGCGGGGAGCGACCGCGACGGCCGCGGCCGCACACGCGATGGTCAACCACGGCAATACGGCCGAGATCTTGTCGAGTGCGTTGACAGCGCGCTGTGCCTTCACCAGGTCGGGCGATTGGAACAGCACGAATTGTTTGTCGACACTGGGGATCTTCTCGGCGAACGTGAAGCCACGATCGGTCAGCTCCGTTTTGACGTTGTCGATGATCGTCCCGAGCGAGATGCTGACGGTGCCGCTCTGGTCGACCTCGACGGAGCTCACCCCGTAGTTGCCCGTCACCACCGCCACGAGAGCGTCGTGCGCTCTGCGGTTCGCCTGAATCCACAGGTCCTCGAATTGTTGAGACTCGACGAACGTGTTGACGGTGTCGTGGATGAAGCTCTTTGCCTGCCCGGCGATCACGGGCCCCAGGCCCGCCAGGATCTGGTTGACGCGGGGAGCGTTCTCGGCCAGGTTCGAGGCATTCGTCAGTGCTGTCAGCGCCTCGGTCGTGAGTGCCTCGATGTCGACCCGGTCGAAGATCTCGTTGGTGATCTGGTCCGAGATCTCGGCTTGCATCGCCGGATCCTCGCCCAGCGGCGCAACGGTGCTGACGTATCGATCGGTGTCGAGGATCTGGCTGCGGGTGAACCGTGACGTCACGGATACGATCGACAGCGCCGCAACGAGCACGAGCAAAATTGTGACACCGATCCACCGCATCGTGTGTCGCGGAGCGCGTGCGACCGCCGCGGGGGCGCCACCGGTGGCTTCCACGACCTGTGTGCGTAGCGCCGTAACCTCGTTGCGTAACCGGAGCAGTTCGGCGCGTTCATCTTGGTCCAGCGGCTTGTCATCGGTGCCGTTGTCCATTGTGTTCCCGTACAGGTCACACCTCCTTGGGATTCCAGGTGGTTACCGCCCAGATCACGACGGTGTTCAACGCGACGATCAAGATCGCCCACAGTGGGTAATACGGCAACCAGAGGAAGTTGACGATGATCGACACGGCACAGATCACCACCGCTCCGACCCGAGCCCAGGTTGCGCCGGTGAACAATGTGGCTCCGACGAGCACGACGATGACACCGAGGACGAGGTGGATCCATCCCCACGCGGTGATGTCGAACTTGTACGCGTACTGGAGGCCGACGACGAACACGTCATCCTTGGCCACCGCGGAGATACCTTGCAGGAACTCGAGCACGCCAACGGTGACGAGGAGGACGGCGGCGCCCATCGAGGTCCCCTTGGCAACGCTCTGTTGAACGATCGATTCTCCCGATTGCTCGGACATGGCCCGTCCTTCCCTCGAGGTCCGAAACGGCATGGCGAGGTTCATTGTCCCCCGGCAGGGCTGATCGGGGACCGTGTTCGGGGTAACGGATTTCGGACGAACTTCGTCAGCGCGGCACGGGATCCGGGCCTACACCGATGCCCTCATTCGGTACCCCGCACGGTGTGGTCCGGGGGTTCGATCGGGTTCGCGTCGAACAAGGTCTGCTCGGTGGGATCGCCGAACAGTTCCATCTGGTGGGGCTTCGTGGTCGGCGGCATTCCTCGCGAGTGGTCCGGAAGCGCGATCTCCCGCAGCGCCGACCGCAGGGATTCGTGCGTCTGCGACCACGCCCGGGCCTCGACGTCGCATACCTCGGCCTCGATCGAATCATTCTCGGCACGAGCGGTTTCCGCGGACTCGCGCCAGCTGATCTCCTGCTCCTTGGTGATCCTCAGGAAGTCGATGACCGCGTCGCGGTCCTGGCCGCAGATCGCCGCGACTTCCTGTGCGCTCAGCGCCCCCGACCCGTTCGGGTCGAGGTGGAGCAGGGTCATCAACGCGGGAGGCAGATCGCTCGCGGCTTCCTCGACGCACGCGGCGCCCGGATCCGGCGCGTCGTGCTCGCCCGGCGCCATGCTGTCGGCAAACCGCGAGCCGTCGAATCGGGTTGCGAAGTGGTTGTCGATCGTGGGCACGAACCTGCCGATCCGGTCGAGCGCGTCGACGAGATGGCGCGGAACGAACGGATTGCCGGAGACATCGATCGACGCGTTGAGTCGGTCCTCGTCGAGGCTGAAGCGGATTCCGGGCCACTGTCCGGTCAGGTGGCAGATGTTCTCGGCGGCGCGGGTGCGCCCGGCAACCGCGTAGAGCAGCGGCACCCAGACTCGCACCAGCGGCCTGTCGGGATGAGCGATCACGAACACCGGCTGGTCGTCCAGCTTCAGGATGACGTCCCCGTCCTCGTCGCGCTCAGGCGGAAAGCCGAGAGCCTGTTCGACTGTGCGGGCGACGAGGTCTCGGAGTTCTGCCGGATCGTGGGGAACGATGGCCGCCCCGTCGTCGAGAGGGATGGGCTCGGGCGCCGGATCGGTGTCGGGCGCGTCGGCCCCGATCAGATCGGTTCCCTCGAGGGTGCCGATCATCTCGGCGCGCAGGAAGCTCGGGTGCGGGACGTTCCAGATCTGCCGCAGAGTGGTGACGGTCATCGCCGCGATCTGGTCGGCCCAGCGCTGCTCCTTGTCGACGAAGAAGGCGGGCGACCCGTCGTCGGGTTCCTCGTTCGGCAGGTGTGTCGGGTGCCCCCACCCCAGTGCGCACAGTCGATCCTCGTCCTCCGGTGCGAGGGTGTACAGCGGCGCGAGATACGCGTTGGACGACACCTCGGCGCGCACGAACTCGTTGTCCCACACCAGGAACTGGATCCACGGCGAGAATCCGTCCACGGTGGTCTCCTCGATCCAGTCGAGGATCAGGATGTCGTCGTTCCGCATCGCGGAGAGATGGTCGGCGAGGTTGTGCTGGAAGACGATCCACGACCGGTCCATCGCCTCGTCGAAGCTGGTGATCTCGAACATGTGCCCCCCTGTCTGCCGGGCCCGAGTGCCACACGAGTGCTGCGTTGTCGCTCGTCCCGTGTCGAGTTCAACGTAGCGCGGCGGACCGACAAGTCCGGCGCGGCAGGCCGATCGGTTTCCGTCAATCCGCGAGGAGCCCGGCGGCGCCGGCCGGCAACTCGGCGTCGCCGTTGCGCCGGAACAGCTCGGCCGGGCGTCCGGCGCCGCTGCTCGACATCCGTCCGGTCGGCTCGACGGCGTCGATCACGAGTCGCCGGAACGAATCCTTCGGCAGCGAGCGGTCGAACACCGTCTCGTACAGGCGGCGCAGTTCGAGCACCGTGAACTCGTCGGGGAGGAGGCCTGACGGGTCGATCCGGCGGGCGTAACGAGCGCGGAGATCGTCGACGGCGCGCGACACCATGTCGGCATGGTCGAAGGCCAGCGGCGCGCTCACGCTACGCCCGTCGATGCGGACCAGTTCGGCGTCGCGCGGCAGCCTGTCGCGGGGCAGTGTCGCGCCGTGCGCCATCGACAGCACCCACCCACGGTCGTCGCGGTCCGGGGCGTCGAGCATCGCGAGTTGGTGGAAATCGGCGCCGACCAGCCCGGCCTTGGTGCTCAGGGCCCGCTCGGCGGCGTCCGCCAGGCGCTCGCCGGGCCGCAGAAAGGACCCGGGCAGCGCGAGCCCGCCGCGCGGACGGCCGACCACCAGGACGTGGAGCCGACCCGTCTGCACCGTGAGGACCGCGACGTCGACGGCCACCGACGGCCGCGGGTAGTCGGTGAGTGCCTTGCCGTCGATGTCGCGCCACTCGGTGTTCGCTGCGTGCCCAGTCACCCTTGCAGATTAGCGCAACAGTGATCTAATCTTTGGCGCGGAATCGATCTAAAGGGGGTCCGATGAGGTTGACCGACGACGGCACCGACCGCGCCGCGGGCGTGCTGGTGGCGAGCGCCGCCGGCGACGCGTTGGGGGCCGGGTACGAGTTCACGACGCCGGCACCCGGTGCGGTGATCGACATGATCGGCGGCGGCATCGGTGCGTTCGCGCCGGGCGAGTGGACCGACGACACGTCGATGGCCGTCGCGATTGCCGAGATCGCCGCGACCGGCGTCGACATCTCGGCCGGCTCGGGTCTGGATGCCGTTGCGGCACAGTTCGTCCGGTGGTACGACTCGGGTCCCGCCGACATCGGGAACCAGACGTCGGCGGTCCTGTCGAGGCGGCCCGCGTCGGCCGGGGAGATGCGGGAGATTGCGTGGTCGCTGCCGGGGCGCAAGGGCGGGAACGGATCGTTGATGCGCACGGCCCCGGTCGCGCTGGCCTACCTCGACGACGCAGAGGGGTGCGTGCGGGCGGCCCGGTCGATCGGCCTGCTCACCCACCACGACGACCGCGCCGTCGAGGCGTGCGAGATGTGGACCTACGCGATCCGGCACGCCGTCCTGCACGGCACGTTCGACGGGGTCCGCGCGTACCTGGAGGGCGCGCCGGTGGGAGTGCGCGGCTACTGGGGGCCGCTGCTCGACACCGCCGAACGCGGCACGCCGGACGATTTCCCGAACAACGGCTGGGTGGTAGACGCGCTGCTCACCGCCTGGTGGGCAATCACCACCACAATGGATACAGGTACCGCGTCGGACCTCGGGCACCTGCGACGCGCGCTGGAGCAGGCGGTGCGCGCCGGCCACGACACCGACACCACCGCGGCCATCGCGGGCGGGCTGCTGGGGGCGCGCTGGGGCGCATCCGCCGTCCCGGACCGCTGGCGTCGGCTGCTGCACGGCTGGCCCGGCTACCGGGCGGACGACCTGGTGCGGCTGGCCATCCGTACGGTGCGCGGAGGCCGTGACGTCATGGCCACCACACCGGAGGAGGAGGCATGACCGTGATCGACATCGTCCAGGGCGACATCACCATGCAGCGGGTGGACGCCGTCGTCAACGCCGCGAACTCGTCACTGCTCGGCGGCGGAGGGGTGGACGGCGCGATCCACCGCCGCGGCGGTCCGGCGATCCTCGCGGCCTGCCGCACGCTGCGCGCGACGACGCTGCCCGACGGCTTGCCCGAGGGAGCGGCCGTCGCGACGACCGCGGGGGAGCTGCCCGCGAACTGGGTGATCCACACCGTCGGGCCGCGCTACTCGAGCCACGAGGACCGCAGCGACGTGCTGCAGTCCTGCTACCGGCGCAGCCTCGCGGTGGCCGACGACCTCGGCGCCGCGACGGTCGCGTTCCCGCTCATCTCGGCGGGCGCGTTCGGCTGGCCCACCGCGGACGCCGTGCAGCAGGCCGTCGACACCGTCCGGTCCACCCGGACGAACGTCGGGATCGTCACACTCGTCGCGTTCGATCCGGTGGTCGCCGACCTGATGCGCCGTGCGCTCGGCTGACCGCCACAGCTGAAGGGAACCTTCATGCGTTCGCAGCGCGCGGCGGGTCCCTTCAGCTGACGGGCCGGAGCCGACTTCCGCAGTACTGGGGCGCCGCCGTCGGATCGGCGATAGCGTGAGCGCTACAGACCGACTGCGGGAGGTCCCATGCGAATTGCCCTGTTCGCGACGTGTATCGGCGACACACTCTTTCCCGAGGCATCGAAGTCGACCGCGATCCTGCTGACCCGCCTCGGGCACGAGGTCGTGTTCCCGCCGGGCCAGACGTGCTGCGGTCAGATGCACGTGAACACCGGCTACCAGCCCGACGCCCTGCCGCTCGTGGAGAACTATGTCGAGAGCTTCGGCGACGCCTCGATCGACGTCGTCGTCGCGCCGTCGGGATCGTGCGTCGGCGCGGTTCGCCATCAACACGAGATCGTGGCCGGCCGGTACGGGACCACAGCGCTGTGCGAGCGCGTCGAGACGGTGCAGGCCAAGACGTACGAGCTGTCGGAGTTGCTCGTCGACGTGCTCGGCGTGACCGATGTCGGCGCCTACTTTCCGCACCGGGTCACCTACCATCCGACGTGCCATTCGCTGCGGATGCTGCGCGTCGGCGACAAGCCGCTGCAGTTGCTGCGCGCGGTGCGCGAGATCGACCTGGTCGATCTGCCCGCGGCCGACTCGTGTTGCGGATTCGGCGGCACGTTCGCGATCAAGAATGCGGAGACATCCACCGCGATGTTGGCGGACAAGGTGCGCAACATCGGCGATACCGGGGCCGAATTCTGTTGTGCGAGCGACTCGTCGTGCCTGATGCACATCGGTGGCGGCATGTCCCGGCTGCGGGCGGGTACCCGGACGATCCACCTCGCCGAGATCCTCGCGTCGGTCGAATCCCGCGTTCCCACCGGGGCGTCGACGTGACCGCCGTCGGCCTGGGGATTCCGGAGTTCCCGCCGCGGGCACCCGACGACATCGGCTTCCTCCGCGGCGACGAGACGTTCCCCCGCGCGGCCCACCACGAGCTCGCGAATCCGCAGCTGCGCCGCAACATCGGCAAGGCCACCCACGCGATTCGTGCCAAGCGACTCGCGGTCACCGGCGAATTGCCGGACTGGGAGGCCCTCCGCGCCGCCGGTTCGGCGATCAAGGCCGACGCGTTGAATCGGCTGCCGGAACTGCTCGAACAGTTCGAGGCCGCGGTGATCGCGCGCGGCGGCGTGGTGCACTGGGCGGCGGACGCGATCGAGGCGAATGCGATCGTGACCGAGCTGGTGCAGGAGACCGGCTCGGACGAGGTCATCAAGGTCAAATCCATGGCCACACAGGAGATCGGACTCAACGAGCACCTTGAGCAGCACGGCATCCACGCCTACGAGACCGACCTGGCGGAGCTGATCGTGCAACTGGGGCACGATCGGCCGTCGCACATCCTGGTGCCGGCGATCCACCGCAACCGTGCGGAGATCCGGGAGATCTTCCTGCGCGAGATGGACGGCGTGGACCCGGATCTCGACGACGACCCCCAGCACCTTGCGGCGGCGTCCCGAAAATTCCTGCGGCACAAGTTCATGACCGTCCCGGTGGCGATCTCCGGCACCAACTTCGGCATCGCCGACACCGGCACGGTGGGCGTCGTGGAGTCGGAGGGCAACGGGCGGATGTGCATCACGCTGCCGCAGACCCTCATCACCGTGATGGGGATCGAGAAGATCATCCCGAAGTACGCCGATCTCGAGGTGTTTCTGCAGTTGCTGCCGCGCTCGTCCACCGGCGAGCGCATGAATCCGTACACCTCGATGTGGACGGGCGTCACCCCGGGCGACGGGCCGCAGAACTTCCACGTGGTGCTGCTCGACAACGGCCGCACCGCCGCGCTGGCCGACGCGATCGGACGGCAGGCGCTCAAGTGCATCCGCTGCTCGGCGTGCCTGAACGTGTGTCCCGTCTACGAGCACACCGGCGGGCACGCCTACGGGTCCACGTATCCGGGGCCGATCGGCGCGGTGCTCACCCCGCAACTCACCGGCATGGAGGGCGCCGACGACCCCAATTCGACACTGCCGTTCGCGTCGAGTCTGTGCGGCGCGTGCTTCGATGCCTGCCCCGTCGAGATCGACATCCCCTCGCTGCTGATCGAACTGCGGCACCAGAAGGTGGAGCACAGCGGCTTCGGCGCCGAGGCCGCGGCGATGCGGGCGGCGTCGGTCGCGATGTCGTCGGCGAAGCGGTTCACGTTGGCGCAGAAGGCCGCCGGGCTCGGTCGGCTGATGGCTGGGAAGAAGGGCGCCATCTCGACGCTGCCGCCGCCGCTGAACGGGTGGACGTCGGCGCGCGACATCCCCGCGCCGCCGAAGCAGACGTTCCGGCAGTGGTGGAATTCGCCGGAGGGGCGAGCGGCGATCGACGCGGCCCGGAAGGAGGCCGGGCGGTGAGTTCACGCGACGAGGTCCTGCGGCGGATCCGGGGCGCCCAGACCCTGGCCCCGCCGGCGCCGGTCGAGGTGCCGCGCGAGTACCGCGTCGGACGGACGATGCCCGACGCCGAGCGGATCGGCCTGCTCGTCGATCGGCTCGAGGACTACGACGCCCACGTGTACCGTTGCGCCGCAGCCGAACTGCCGGTCACCCTCGCGCGGGTGCTCGACGGCGTCGGGGCGAGGCGGGTCGGAGTTCCTGCAGGACTCGACGATTCGTGGCTGACCCGATTCGACGGCGAGGTCGTGGTCGACGCGGCCGACATCCCCGCACCCGATCTGGGGGATCTGGACGCCGTGGTGACCGCGTCCACGGTGACGTGCGCCGAGACCGGCACGATCTTCCTCGACGGCAGCCCCGACCAGGGCCGACGGGCGCTGACGCTGGTCCCGGACCTGCACGTGTGCGTCGTCCCCGTCGACAGCGTCGAGGTGGGGGTGCCCGAGGCCATGGCCCGCCTCGTGCCGGAGCGGCCCACCACGATGATCAGCGGGCCGTCGGCGACCGTCGACATCGAGTTGGAGCGCGTCCAGGGCGTCCACGGGCCGCGGCACGTGCATGTGGTGATCGTGGGCTGACTGTCACAACGTCCGCCAGTGCCGTCGATACCTTTCATTCCATTCGTTCGACCCATTGGGCCCGAGACGGCCCCGGCTCGAACGCTTCGCCGAAGTACTGCGTCTCGCGGACTACCTCGCCACCCTCGAATTCCATAACGCTGACCACGTAGAACGGTTGCTCGTCATACGTCAGGACGAGTTCGCTGATCCAAAGATCGCCGCCACCGATCATGCGTCGCACGGTGAAGCGTTTCGTGCTCGGCTGGGCGACGCGCGCCGCCTCGATGTCGGCTCGACCGCGGATGCGCTCGCCGGATTGCGGATACTCGAGAACTGCATCAGCCCGGTAGATTTGGTGTTCCGCCACAAAGTCATTGGCGTCGGAGGCTGCCCAGTGGCGCCGCAAAGCAGCCCGAATATCGTCATCACCCATGGTCATCTTCCCTCCCGGTGGATGCAACGCTCCGCCATTGGGGGCGGGACGCCCGACGTAGGGTTCGACCCAGCATATTCCAATGTGCCGCCACCTACGGCGCGCCCGGCATTGCAAGCATCGAGGGGAAGAGGTGACAATCGAAGTCATCAGAGACACCGAGTTCGTGATGTCGCCCGGCCCAGACGGAGGGACAACTGATGAGTCGTGTTGCAGTGATCACTGGAGCCAGTCGGGGAATCGGTGCAGCGTCAGCACTGGTCCTCGCGGAGCAGGGGTTTCGGGTGGTCGTCAACTATCGATCCAGCGCCGAGCAGGCAGATGAGGTGGTCCAGGCCGCGACCGTGGCCGGCGGTGAGGCGGTGGCGATTCGCGCCGATGTCACCGCGTCCGACGATGTCGCCGCAATGGTCCAGGAAACCGAAGGGCGGTGGGGCCGGGTCGACGTGCTCGTGCACAACGCATTGATCCCATTCGATGTCACCTCGTTCGCCGATCTGAGCTGGGAACAGCTCGGCGGCAAGCTGGACCGCGAGCTGCGTGCCGCATTCCTTGTCACCAAAGCTGTTGTGCCGGGGATGCTCTCCCGCGGGTACGGCCGGCTGGTGTATCTCAGCACGGGGTTGTCCCGCCGGCCCCGCCCAGGCATGATTACGCTGGGTACGGCCAAGGCGGCACTGGATCAGTTCGTCCGGTTCGTCGCACTCGAGATGGCGCCGCATGGGATCACCGCCAACCTCGTCGCGCCCGCCACGGTGGCCGAAACCGAGGCGAACGAGCTGTTGATGGCCCGAGAGGTGGATCAACTCGGCGCAACCAACCCCATGGGGCGCCTGGTGCGCCCCAACGAGGTGGCCAAGACGGTGGCCTTCTTGGCGAGTGAGGATTCCGGTTTCACCACCGGCCACTATTTGCCGGTCAACGGCGGGCTTGCCATGGATTGAAACAGGCCCCGCCGCTGGGGAAGTCGGCGGATCAGGAGAGGGGTTGTGGCGATGCGGAGCATCGACCTGGCCTATGCGGGGCGTGGTGTCCACGAGGAACTGGTCGCCTATGTTGCCGACCAGGAGGGCTACTACGAGGACGCGGGTGTCCACGTCGCCATCCGCGACGGGGTCAGCTGGGCAACCGAGCGTCTGCGCCGCGGTGCCCAGATCGGTCTGGGCAGGACCCTGTTGTCGCGGCTGACCGACGGCATCGGTTGGACGGTGCTCAGCGTCAACACCCATCGTCCGCTGTTCTGGTTCCTCGGCAGCGCCGAGGTGACATCCATGGCTGATCTTCGTGGGCGCCGATTGGCGGTCCACGCCGCCCACACGGCCCCCGGCTGTTTCGCTCGGATCGTCCTGCGCAAGCACGGCCTGGACCCCGACCGCGATCTCGAGTGTCTGGTGAGGCATCCGGGCGACTACCAGATGGACCTGCGACGCCTTCGGGACGGCACGATCGACGCCGCCTACGTAGGTAGCACGCTCTCACCTGAACAGGTCGCCGAGGAAGAAGGGCTCCACCTGCTGGCGTGGGTCGGCGATCACTTCCAGATCCCCACCGTGGGCATCTCCGTGGACCCGGTGCACGTCCCGCTGGACAGCCCCGCGCTGCAGGCCCTGGTGCGTGCCAATCAACGGGCGCTGCGGACTCTCGACGAACATCCCGCCCTGGCGGTCGACTACATCGCTTCGTTTCTGGACCGGCTGACGCGTGAGGAGGCGCAGCAGTTCTACGAGCGCTACATCGCCCCGTACTTCACACCGGACGGCCATGCGGACCTCGACATCGCGCAGCAGGCGATCGACGCGGTTGCGGCCGAACTCGGCGTCGCGGCAGTTGCTGCCGACGCCGTTTACGGGCTGTCCGTGTGAACGTCGGCACTTGGCCTCGACAGCTCGAGTCGAGAACCGGATCTCGGTGCCACGTCGGACTGATGTGATACTCCTAGGCCGATGCAAGCACAGTCGACGACACCGGTAGGGGGTGTGCTTTGCTGACGCTGCACCGCGCCGAGAGCGCCGGCACGCTCGCGTCTGCGCTCGCTGAGGTGCTGGTCAGGCCCCTCGTGGATCCATTTCAGCGCGAGGTGATCGCGGTCCCGGCGAAGGGCGTCGAACGGTGGCTGACCCAACGCCTGTCACACATCCTGGGGGCGGGTGACGTCGGCCACTGTGACGGTGTCGCCGCCAACATCGACTTCCCGTCCCCGACCCGACTGATCGACCAGGCCCTCGCGGTTGCCACCGGATACAACGTCGACGACGATCCGTGGCACCAGTCGCGGGTGCTGTGGACCCTGCTGCAAGTCATCGACGACTGTGTGTCCGAGCCGTGGTGCGCGGTGCTGGCCCGGCACCTCGGCTGCGGCGCTGACGGACGTGGCGCCGACGACCACCGCGCCGGCCGCCGCTACGGCACGGCCGCGCACCTGGCCGAACTGTTCCGCTCGTACGGCTCGCAGCGGCCGGCGATGCTCGCCGACTGGGCCGGCGGCCGCGACACCGACGGCACCGCACCGCTCGACGACGACCTGCTGTGGCAGGCGCAGTTGTGGCGCCGGCTGCGGGAACGGATCGGCACACCCAGCCCGGCCGAGCGACTCGCGGACGCCTGCGCGCGCCTGCGCACCGAACCTGCGGTGCTCGACCTGCCGGAACGGCTGTCGCTGTTCGGCCCCACCCGGCTGGGCACGGACCAGATCGAGGTCCTCTCGGCGATCGGTGCCAATCGGGATGTGCACCTGTGGATTCCGCACCCGAGCATCGAGATGTGGGGAGCGCTCGCGGATACCGTGCCGCCGCGACGCCGCGCCGACGACACGCGTGCGCTCGACGTCGCGCATCCGCTGCTCGCCAGCCTCGCGCGGGACGTGCGCGAGTTGCAGTCGCGGCTCGGCGCCGTCGACAAGGTCGACGTGCACCATCCGGGGCCGGCGCGGCCGACGACACTGCTGGGGCGCCTGCAGTCGGACGTCGCCGCCGACCGGGTCCCGACCGCATGGACGGCCGACGACACCGTGGAGATCCACGCCTGCCACGGCCCGGCCCGCCAGGTGGAGGCCCTCCGTGAGCGGCTGCTGCGCCTGTTCCAGGACGATCCCGCACTCGAACCCCGCGACGTGGTCGTGATGTGCCCCGACGTCGAGACCTACGCGCCGCTGGTGCGCGCCGCATTCGGTCAGGGCGTCCAGGGCCCGCTCAGCCACCCCGGACACCGGCTGCGGGTGCGGCTCGCGGATCGTGCTCTGCACCAGACCAATCCGGTCCTCGGGGTGGTGTCGACGCTGCTCGACCTCGCCGACTCCCGCGTCACCGTCAGCCAGGTCCTCGACCTCGCGGCCACCGGGCCGGTGCGGCGCCGGTTCCGGTTCGACGACGACGCCCTCGAACGGGTCCGCGAATGGACCACCTCGGCCGGGGCGCGGTGGGGGATCGGGCGCCGGGAGCGCGGTGCGTTCGGCCTCGGCGACTACGAACAGAACACGCTCAAGGCCGCCCTCGACCGCGTCCTGCTGGGCGCGGCCGCCGACGACGCCGACGGTGAATGGCTCTCGCTCGCACTGCCTCTCGACCACGTCGAGAGCAACGACATCGACCTGACGGGGCGTGTCGCCGAGTACGTCGACCGGCTCGACGTGTCGCTGCGCGGACTGACCGGACCGCAGCCCGCCGAGCAGTGGTCGGCGGCGCTGTCCCGCGCCCTCGACCTGCTGGTCGACGTCGCCGAGGCCGATGCCTGGCAGCTCGGTCAGGCTCGCCGCGAGTTGGCCGCCGCCGTCGAGCACGCCGGCGACTCCCTGCTGCGTCTGGCCGACGTCCGCGCCATGCTCCGGTCACGCCTCGCCGGGCGGCCCACCCGCGCCAACTTCCGCACCGGTGAACTCACCGTCTGCACGATGGTGCCGATGCGGTCGGTCCCGCACCGTGTGGTGGTGCTCCTCGGGCTCGACGACGACGTGTTCCCGCGCGGCACCAACATCGACGGCGACGACGTCCTCGCCCGCGATCCGCTGCTCGGGGACCGCGATCCGCGCAGCGAGGACCGGCAGCTGCTGCTCGACGCGATCATGTCCGCGACCGAACGGCTGCTGCTGTTCTACACCGGTGCCGACCCGGTGAACGGCACCCCGCGCCCGCCGGCGGTGCCGCTCAGCGAACTCCGCGACGTGCTCGAGACGATGACGGGCAGCAACCCCGTCGTCCGACATCCGTTGCAGCCCTTCGATGCCCGCAACTTCGATCCGCATGCCCCGCGGAGCTTCGATCGCGCGGCGCTGGCCGGTGCCCGGGCCGCGCAGCAGTCGTCGGCGCCCGAGCCGGGATTCCTGGTCGAGTCGCTCCCGCCGGCGCCGGCGGGCGACGTCGATCTAGCCGACCTGATCGCCTTCCTCGAGCACCCCATCCAGGGGTTCCTGCGGCAACGCCTCGGGTTCCGGGTGCCCGAGATGGACGAGGACGTCGCCGACGCGCTCGACCTCGAACTCGACCCGCTCGCGCGGTGGGGGATCGGTGACCGCATGCTCGCCGCCCGCCTCGCCGGCACCGACCCCGCCGCGTTCCGTGCCGCCGAATGGCGCCGCGGCACCCTGCCACCCGCGCGGCTGGGCGAGACCGCGCTCGCCGACATCGAGTGGACCGTCGAATCGCTCGTGCGCGCCGCCGCACCGGTGCACGAGGGGCGCTCCGAGGCCATCGACATCGACGTCGACCTCGGCGAGGGACGACGGCTCGTCGGCACCGTCGACGGGGTGCACGGTGACGTCGTCGCACGCACCACGTTCTCGCGACTCGCCGCGAAGCATCGGATCGGCGCCTGGGTGCGCCTGCTCGCGGTCGCGGCCACCCGGCGATTCGAGAACCCGACCGCCGTCACCACCGGACGCGGCCGTGGACGCTCCCCGGTCGCACGGTCGACGCTGGCCGCGCCGGAGAATGCGCCCGAGATCCTGCGCCGGCTGGTCGACATGCGCGATCGAGGTCTCCAGCGCCCGCTCCCGGTTGCGCCCGGCGCCTCGGCCGCCTACGCGGACCAGCGGTTCCGTGGTCGATCCATCGAACTGGCGTTGGTAGCCGCCGACCGCGAGTGGGGCGGCGACTTCGGCGACGGCACCGACCGCCACGTCCAGTACGTGCACGGGGCCGGGGCGAGTCTGTCGGTCCTCACCGCCGAGCAGGCACCCCCGGGCGCCTACGAACCCACCACCTTCGGCACCGAGGCCGCCGTGCTGTGGGGTCCGCTGCTGGCCGCCGAGACGCTGGGGGAGCCGTGACGACCGGGATGACCACGCACACCGACACCGGCTTCGACCTGTTCGCGCCGCTCCCGACGGGCACGACGGTCCTCGAGGCGAGCGCGGGCACCGGCAAGACCTATGCGATCGTCGGGTTGGCGGCGCGCTTCGTCGCGGAGCAGGGCATCGACCTGTCCCAGCTGCTGCTGGTGACGTTCAGCCGCGCCGCGACGAAGGAACTCCGGGAGCGCACCCGGGAGCGATTCGCCTCGGCCGCAGCCGGATTGGCGGATCCGTCCGCCGCGCGGGAGAGTGCCGATCCATTGGTCGCGCACCTGGCCGACGTCCCCGATACCGAGGTCGCCGAGCGGCGACGGCGCCTGCTGCAGGCGCTGTCGGACTTCGACGCCGGCACCATCGTTACCACGCACAGCTTCTGCCAGCGCATGCTCGACGGGCTCGGTATCGCCGGCGAGCGAGACCCCGACGCGGTCCTCGTGGAGGAGGCGGACGAGCTGGTCGAGGACGTCATCGCCGACCTGTACGTCCGGCAGTTCGGGCGCAACGACACCCGCACCCTCCGTCCCGCCGAGGCGCGCGCCGCCGCCCGGGCCGCGATCTTCGATCCCCAGGCGGTGCTCGCCCCGGAGGAGGCCGACGGCACGCGTGCCGGTGACGCCGTCGCCTTCGCGAGCGCGGTGCGGGAGGAGACCCGGCGCCGCAAGCGGCTGGCCGGGATCCGCGACTTCGACGACCTGCCCGCCCTGCTGCACGGCGTCCTCACCGATCCGGAACACGGCGCGGCGGCCAGCCGGCGGGTGCGCGAGCGCTACCGCGTGGTGCTGGTCGACGAGTTCCAGGACACCGACCCCCAGCAGTGGGGCATCCTGCGCGCCGCGTTCCACGGGCACTCGACGCTGGTGCTCGTCGGCGACCCCAAGCAGGCCATCTACGCGTTCCGCGGCGCCGAGGTGCTCAGCTACCTCGACGCCGTCGCTGCCGCGGACCGGCGCCGCGAGCTCACCTGCAACTGGCGCAGCGACGCGGATCTGGTTGCGGCACTGCACTACCTGCACGGGGGCGCCGCGCTGGGGCACCGCGACATCGTCGTCCATGCCGTCGACGCCGCCAAGCCCGGATCGCGGTTGCACGGAGCGCCGCCGCTGCGGGTGCGCTACCTGCCGCGGGCCGGGGCGGGGCGGCTCAACAACTCCGGCTTCCCTGTCGTCGGACGGGTCCGGGAACGCGTCGCCGACGACGTGGCCGCCGACATCGTCCGGCTGCTCGAGAGCGGCGCGACGCTCGAACTGAACGGCACCCGCCGCCCGGTCGAGCCCGGCGACATCGCCATTCTCGCGGGCACCAACGCGCAGATCACGCTGGCCCGCGAGGCACTCGACCACGCCGGTGTCCCGTCGGTGCTGGCCGGCGGCAGCAGCGTGTTCGAGACGCCCGCCGCGCAGCACTGGCTGCGGGTGCTGCAGGCGCTCGAGCAGCCGCACCGGCCCGACCGGGTGCGGCTGGCCGCGCTCACCCCGCTGTTCGGCTGGACCGCGGAGGAGATCGACTCCCGCAGCGACCAACTGGTCGCCGCGGTGGGCGGGCGGTTGCGGGAGCTGTCGGCGCTGTTCGCGCAGTCCGGATTCGCGGCGCTGTTCGAGCGGCTCGCCGCCGACACCGGTCTCGAGGCCCGCCTGCTCGCCATCACGTCCGGCGAGCGCAGCCTCACCGACCTGCGGCACATCGCGCAGCTGCTCGGCGCCGTCGCGGTGGACGAGTCCCTCGGGCTCACCGCGCTCACCGGCTGGCTCACCGACCGCATCAAGGACCCCAAATCCGGTGGCGGCGACCGCAGCCGACGCCTCGACAGCGACGCCGCCGCCGTCCAGCTGGCCACCGTGCACGCCAGCAAGGGCCTTGAATACCCGATCGTCTACGTGCCGTTCGCGTGGAGCACCGGCCGCTACTCCGACCCCAACCGGCTGCTGCTGCACGACGAGCACGGCCGCCGCATCCTCGACATCGGCGGCGAGGGCAGCCCCGGCTACGGCGACCGCCGACGCCGCCGCGACGCCGAGGCCGCGGGCGAGGACCTGCGGCTGCTGTACGTCGCGCTCACCCGCGCCCAGTGCCAGCTGGTGCTGTGGTGGGCGCCCGCCTACGGCACCAGCGAGGGCCCGCTGCACCGGATCCTGTTCGGGCGCGACCCCGGCGAGGGCGAGGTGCCGCAGAAGGTGGGCGTCCCGGAGGACCCCGCTGTCGCGCAGCACCTCACGCGCTGGGCCGACACCGCGCCGGTGTCGATCGCGGTCGAGGCCGTCGGCGCCGACCCGATCCCGCGGCTGTCGTGGACGCCGCCGCAGGAGCAGACCGGCGCGCTCGCCGCGGCCGTGTTCGACCGGGAGCTCGACGCCGGGTGGCGGCGCACGTCGTACACGGCGCTCACCGCGTCGGCGCACGAGCATCCCGGGGTGACCAGCGAGGCCGAGGAACCCGAGACCGACGACGAGCCCGAGGAACCGTCGCTCGTCACGGCCGCCGCAGGGTCCTCTCCCGGGATCCCGTCGACGATGAACGACATGCCGTACGGCGCGGTGTTCGGCACTCTGGTCCACGAGATCCTCGAGCACGTCGACACCGCCGCCGACGACCTCGAGACCGAACTGGTGCGGCACTGCCGCGAGGCGGTCGCCGCGCGGATGTCGCAGGTCGATCCGGTCGCGCTGGCCGGCGCGCTGCTCCCGGTGCTGCGGACCCCGCTCGCCGGCGGCGGCACGCTCGCCGACATCATGCCGCGGGACCGGCTGCCGGAGTTGGACTTCGAGCTGCCGCTCGGTGGGGGTGACGATCCGGTCGCGCTCGCGGCGACACTGCACCGGATCGCCGACTCGTTGCGCCGGCACCTGCCCGCCGACGACGTCCTCGCGTCGTACGCGGACCGGATCGACATGCTCGAGCCGACCCCGCTGCGCGGCTACCTCACCGGCAGCATCGACGCGGTGCTGCGCCTTCCCGGGGTCGATGGCCCGCGCTTCGTGATCGTCGACTACAAGACCAACCGGATCGTCCCCGGCGAGGTCACCACCGCCGACTTCACCCGCGACGCCATGGCGGGCGAGATGATGCGCTCGCACTATCCGCTGCAGGCGCTGCTGTATGCCGTTGCGCTGCACCGGTATCTGCGTTGGCGTCTGCCGGGCTACGATCCGGCGACGCATCTCGGTGGGGTGCAGTACCTGTTCGTGCGCGGCATGGTGGGGCCCGAGACCCCGGACGGCGCGGGGGTGTTCGACTGGTATCCGCCGGCCGCGCTGGTGGTGGAGCTGTCGGATCTGCTGGCAGCATCGAGCGGGGTGATCGCATGACGGAGGCGCGCGTCGCGCAGCGCGGCAAGGGTGTGCTGCGCGAGTTCAACGAGACCGGGGTGCTCGAGGCCGCCGACGTGCACGTCGCGCTGCGGCTCGCGGCACTCGGCGGCGAGACCCGCGAGCCGGTGCACCTCGCGACGGCGCTTGCGGTGCGGGCGGTCCGGTCGGGGTCGGTGTGCCTGGACCTGAGCCGGATGCGGGATGTGACGGTCGACGCGCTGCCCGACGGCACGCCGGTGGACGTGTCCGGACTGCCGTGGCCGGACGACGCCCTGGTCGCCGAGGGGTTGCGGTCGAGCCCGCTCGTGGTCGGCGGCGACGCCGGTCCGTTGCGGCCCTTGCGGCTCGTCGAAGATCCGAACGGCGACCTGCTGTATCTGGACCGGTACTACCGGCAGGAGCAGACGGTGCGCCGGATCCTCGACGAACGCGCGCACGGGCATCCCGCCGTCGACGAGGACCTGCTGCGCGCCGGGCTGGACGAGTTGTTCCGCGACCAGCGGCATCCGACGCGGCCGTCGGACGTCCCGGATCGGCAGCGCATCGCCGCCGCGGTGGCGGCCACGCACTGGACGTCGGTGATCGCCGGCGGCCCGGGCACCGGCAAGACCCACACCGTCGCGCGGGTCCTCGCGCTGCTCGACCGGCAACAGCCGGGGCTCCGCATCGGCCTGGCCGCCCCGACCGGCAAGGCCGCCGCGCGCCTCGAGGAGTCGGTGAACGAGCAGGTCGAGGCGGTCGGCCTGCGGTCCCAGTTGTCGGCGATGACGGTGCACCGGGTGCTCGGCTGGCAGCGCGGGACCAGCCGGTTCCGCTTCAACGAGACCAACCACCTGCCGTACGACGTGATCGTGGTCGACGAGACGTCGATGGTGTCGCTGACCATGATGTGCCGGCTGCTCGAGGCCGTGCGCCCCGAGGCGCGGCTGGTGCTCGTCGGCGACCCCGATCAGCTGACGTCGGTGGACGCCGGCGCGGTGCTCGCCGACCTCGTCGCCCGGCCGGTGACCGGTGTCGAGAACCCGGTGCTGGCGCGGGTGATCGGCGCGGACATGGCGGCGTCGGACGATCCGGCCGAGGCGGCGCTGAGCCCGACCGAGCGGGACCGGTTGCGGGGCGGTGTGATTCGGCTCAGCCGCGGCCGAAGATTCGGCGGCGCGATCGCGCAGTTGGCGGTCGCGGTGCGCGACGGTAAAGAGGAGCGGGTGCTCGAGATTCTCCGCAGCGGCGCCGAGGACGTCGAGTTCGTCGAGCCCGACGATCTGGGTGCGCTGCGCGGGGATGTGGTGTCGACGTCGGCGGAGGTGACGGCGGCGGCGCTCGCCGGTGACGCGGGCGGTGCGCTGCGGGCGTCGGAGCAGCATCGGCTGCTGTGCGCGCACCGCGAGGGCCCGTTCGGGGCGGGGTGGTGGGCCCGCAACGCGATGCAGTGGATCGGCGAGGCGACGGGGTCGCGGTTGGACCCGGACCGCTGGTACGCGGGGCAGCCGCTGATGGTGACCGCGAACGACCACGAGACGCGGATCTACAACGGCGACACCGGAGTTGTCGTGGCCGACGGTGACGACGGGCTGGTCGCCGCGTTCGCCCGCGGCAAGGATCCGTATCTGCTGCACCTGAGCCACCTGGCGTCGGTGCAGACGGTGTACGCCATGACGATTCACCGCAGCCAGGGCAGCCAGTACGACGTGGTCTCGGTGATCCTGCCGGGGGAGGAGTCGTCGCTGCTCACCCGCGAGCTGCTCTACACCGCCATCACCCGGGCGCGGAAGCGCGTGCGGATCGTCGGCACCGAGGACGCCGTGCGTGAGGGCGTCCGGCGGCAGGTGCTGCGCGCGAGCGGGCTGCGGCGGGGATGACGACTCGGCGGCGGGGTCGCTGATCGGACTCGGCCGCGGGGCCGGGTCGCTAGGCCGTCGGACGCGCCCGGATGGCGTCCAGCATCTCGCGTAGATACACCCCGAACACCGCCGCCATGTCGACCGCCGCGTCGTCCACCAGCCACTGCTGCTGGAGGCCGTCCATCATGGCGACCAGCCGGAACGCGTGCGCCTCGGGGTCGACGTCGGACCGGAACTCGCCGGCCGAGATCCCGCCGCGGATGCCGTCCGCGATGTACTGCCGAACGCGCCGGTAGCGGCTTCGGGCCCAGTCGTGGGCGGGGTGATCCGCGGTGACGGATTCGGCGCTGAGAACGGTGAACAGCTGGACCAGCTCGGGGAGTCGCTGATTGCGCTCGACCAGGTCGCCGAGGGTCTCGATGGCCGCGAGGCCGGTCAGCGGCCGGCCGGCGGTATCGGTGAACAGCTCGAGGTCCATCTCGTCGCGCAGATCCAGCGTGGCGGCCAGCAGCTCCTCCTTGGTGTGGAAGTGGTGCAGCAGGCCCGCCTGGGAGAGCTCGGCCCGCTCGGCGATCCGCGCGAGCGAAGCGCCGCGGTACCCGTTCTCGGCGAACTCCTCCATCGCGATGTGCAGGATCCGGGTCCGTCGCGCACGGCCGACGGCGTAACTCCCGACCCGCCGACGCGTTCGGACAGGGGCGTTTGTGCCCTTCTCACCGGTGCTCACGTGCTCACTGTAGGGGAGTCGGAAGGTAACGTGGAGATAACAAACCTAGTACCGACTCGGTATTTAGGGTTAGCCTCGACCGAGGCGGCCCGATCCGGGTGCAGACACGAAGGAGTGCTGGTTGTGAAGAGCCCCCGAGGGAATGCGGTTGTGGTGGACGAGCGGAAGTTGGGAAGCCTCCTCGCGGAACTGACGCTCGAGGAGAAGGTTGGTCTGCTGACCGGCGCGGACTTCTGGTCGCTCGACGCGATCGAGAAGATCGGTCTGCGGAAGATCCTGCTCTCGGACGGTCCCAACGGCGTCCGCGGCACGACCTGGGACGAACGCGACACCAGTCTCCTGTTCCCGAACCCGTCGGCGCTGTCCGCCACCTGGGATCCGGAGCAGGTGGAGCGGGCGGGAGCGCTGATGGGCGCCCAGGCCCGGGACAAGGGGATCGCATGGTTCCTGGCCCCGAACATCAACATCCATCGCTCGCCGCTCGGCGGGCGGCACTTCGAGTGCTATTCGGAGGACCCGCTGCTCACGGCCTCGATCGTCGAGGGTTTCGTCGCGGGTGTTCAGGGCAACGGCGTCGCCGTGACGATCAAGCACTACATCGGAAACGAGTCCGAGACCGACCGGATGACCTACGACGCGCGGATCTCGGAGAAGGCGCTGCGCGAGGTGTACCTGGTGCCGTTCGAGGCCGGGGTCCGCGCGGGCGCCTGGTCGGTGATGGCGTCCTACAACTCGGTCAACGGCACCAGCCTGACCGACAACCGGCGGCTGCTCACCGAGATCCTCAAGGACGAGCTGGGCTTCGACGGCGCGGTGGTGTCGGACTGGTTCGCCACGCGCTCCACCGCCGCGTCCGCGAACGCGGGCCTCGACGTCGCAATGCCCGGTCCGTACAGCCCGTGGAACGAGGCGCTCGTCGCCGCGGCCCGCGCCGGCGAGGTCGCCGAGAGCGTCATCGACGACAAGGTGCTGAGGGTGCTCCGGCTCGCCGCCCGCACCGGGTACCTCGACGGCTTCGACGGGCCCGCGCCGGCGACGACCCCGGCCGACGCGTGTGAGCAGATGCGCGACATCGCGGCGCGCGCCATGGTCGTATTGCGCAACGACGACGACGTCCTGCCGCTGGATCCGGCGTCGCTGAACCGCGTCGCGGTCCTCGGCCCGAATGCGGCGCTGCTGACCGCGCAGGGTGGCGGATCCGCGCACGTCAATCCCGCACACGTGATCAGCCCGCTGGCCGGGCTGCGCGAGGCTTTCGGAGACTCCGTCGAGATCGAGCATCAGGAGGGGGTGTCGACGCAGCGCCTCCTTCCCCCGATTGCGCCGGACATCGCCCGCGACCCCGAGACCGGCGAGCCGGGCTTCCGCGTCGACTTCGTCGCGGCGGACGGCGCCGTTCTCGGCAGCGAGCGGCGTCATGCGTCCCGTCTGGTGTTCATGGGCAACCTCCCAGCGGGCACCGCCGAGGTGCGGCTCCGGACCGACCTGACCGTCGACCAGGCCGGGGCGCACCAGTTCTCGGTGTCGGGCGCCGGGGACTACTCCCTGCAGATCGGCGCGGCCAAGCCGCAGGAGATCTCGCTGTCCAACGTCGACAACGACCTGGTCGCGAACCTGGTCAAGCCGCCGGAGCACCGCGTCTCGGCGGAGCTCGGCGCCGGGACGGTCGGTGTGGAGTTGCGCACGGTCGTACCGGAATTCCCGATGGTGATGTTCGGCCTGAACCACGAGGCGCCGCGCGCGGGCGCGGACGACGCGTTCGCCGCCGCCGTCGAGGCCGCGAGGAACGCCGACGTGGTGCTGGTCTTCGTCGGCACCACGGACGAGGTGGAGAGCGAGGGCTTCGACCGCGCCGACCTGCTGCTTCCGGGCCGGCAGGACGAGCTGGTGTCGGCGGTGGCCGCGGTGAATCCGCGGACGGTGGTGATCGTCAACGCGGGCGCGCCGGTCGAGATGCCGTGGCGCGACGAGGTGGCGGCGGTGCTGTGGGCGTGGCTGCCGGGCCAGGAGGGTGGCTACGCGATCGCCGACGCGCTGACCGGTGTGGTCGAGCCCGGAGGTCGGCTGCCCACGACCTTCCCCGCGGTCGGTGCCGACGCGCCGGTGTTGTCGACGCAGCCCGTCGACGGCGTCATCGACTACGCCGAGGGCTCGACGTTCGGGTACCGCGCGTACGAGCAGTCGTCGATCCGCCCGGCCTATCCGTTCGGGCACGGTCTCGGCTACACCACCTGGGCCTACGAGGACATCGCCGCCGCGGAGACCGATTCGGGGGCGGTGACGGTCGAGGTGACCGTCCGCAACGACGGCCCGCGCGTCGGGCGTGAGGTCGTCCAGCTCTACCTCGGCGGCGAGGGCACCGACGCGAACGACCCGCTGCGGCTCGTCGGATTCGCGTCGGTGGTCGCCGGCGCGGGTGAAACGGTGACCGCCCGGATCACCGTGGACCGCCAGACGCTCGCTCGCTGGGACGAGTCGTCGGCGGTGTGGCGTGTGGCCGGTGGGTCCCGGACGCTGGTCGCGGCGCGCTCGGTCGCCGACCGTCGGCTGACGACCCAGATCGAACTGAAGGACTCGGCGGCGTGAGTCGGCCGCACCCCATTCCTGTGAACCTCGACGAGGAGAGCGCAACATGACCGTCAATCTGTCCCGCCTCGAGATCTCGCGCGGCGAGCTGTCCTACTTCGAGGCGACGCCCGACGCCGAGGTCAAGGGCACCGTCGTCATGGTCCCGGGCTTCACCGGCTCGCGGGAGGACTTCCTCCCGATGGCGCCGTTCGTGACCGCCGCCGGCTACCGCCTGATCTCCTACTCGCAGCTCGGTCAGTACGACTCGGACGGTCCGGACGGCCGGGATGCCGTCGGCGAGTACACGATTGCCAAGTTCGCCCTCGACCTCGCCGAGGTGCTCGACAAGGTTGCGCCCGGCGAGAAGGTCCACCTCGTCGGCCACAGCTTCGGCGGACTCGTCACCCGCGCCGCCGTACTGAACGACCCGTCGCGCTTCCTCGACTACGTGATCCTCGACTCGCCGCCGAGCGGTCAGACCGTGGGCACGGCCGTGGACATCACCCAGATCCCGGAGCTGTTGTGGGCGGGTGGCAACGAGGCGCTGTGGACGGCGATGTTCGGAACCCTCGAGGAGATGTTCCCGGCGCCGGTCAAGGAGTTCCTGCGTAACCGCATCATGGTCACCAAGACCGCGAACATCGCCGGCATCGCCCTCACCATGGGCGCCGAGCCGGACCGCGTCGACGAGCTGGCCGCAACCGGCGTGCCGATCCTGGTCGCCGCGGGCGCGGACGACTTCGTGCCGGTGGACGTCCAGATCGAGGTCGCGGCGCGCCTCGGCGTGAAGTTCGAGATCATCGAGGGTGCCGCGCACACGCCGAACGAGGAGAAGCCCGAGGAGCTCACGAAGGTCCTCGTCGACTTCTGGGGCGAGGTGGTCTGACGGTCGGTCAGCTCGCCTCGAAGCGCGCCTCGACGTCCGCCTGGAGCCGAATACGCTCCGGTGTCAGCTCGATCACCGGGCGGTCGGCGTCGGAACCGACTGGGGCAGAGGCGGATGCGGCCAACATCCGTACCGCGGGCGCACCTGCGTCGGGCCCGGTGCCCGGGTTGAGCATGCCCGGATCGGCCAGCGCGACCGTGTCGATGCGGGTGCAGCCCAGGCTCTTCGTGTAGCCGCGTGCCTTCCCCAGCGCATCGCGGACCGCGAGGTCGCGCACCAGTGCAAGCGCCTTCCTGTGCGCCTTGCGGGTCAGCTTCCACTCGAGGTGCGCGATGTTGACCCCCTCGATCCCGGCCGCCTCGTCGACGAACGCCGCGACCGCGTCGAGGTCGCGGAACGTCACCGATCCGGTGGCCGTCGACCGGTAGTTCCACGGCAGCTTCTTGCCCTGCGGGTGGAACGGGCGGTAGCGGGAGTGCTGGACCTGGTCCAGTGACCAGCGGCGGAGCGGGCGTGCCCGATTCTGTTCGAGCGTGCGAATCAGCTTGGTGAGCGCCGCTGCGGACTCGGTCGCGGCGTCGGATGCTTCGGCGCGGGTGGTGCCGTCGAACTCGATGTTCAGTTGCACCACACAACGATTGGGTGAGAAGGCGCGCTCGGCGTGGCCGGTGACGGTGATCGTGACGGGATTGGTCGGCATGGGGCCAGTGTCCCCGACAACGTCGGCGCGGCGGTTCAGAACAGCGTCGGCTCGGCCCGGGCGCCGCTGCGGGCCTCGTGCACCCGCGCGTTCCAGCGCTGCACCAGCCACATCTCGATCAGCTCCGGCTCGGTGCCCACCTGCATGGCCCAGCCGCTGAGCAGTTGCAGGTAGCGGTCGTAGCGGCGGAGGGTGAAGCCGCTGACCGACGGCTCCTCGAGCCAGCCCTCGTGGATCAGTGTGGAGACGCCGTGCTGGTCGATCAGCTGGGCGCGGACCCCGTGCCGCCGGACACGGGCCGCCCACATGAACAGCGCCATGAGCGGCACGCCGACGCCCGGCATGTCCGGCCAGCCCGACCACGCGTCGCCCGACGGTTCGGGGACCCGCTTGTCCTTGGCACACCGGTCCAGGACCTGCTTGATTCTGCCGAGCGGGTCCTGGTCCGCGTGCGGGTGGAAGACATCGGGCAGGCGCCGGGTGGCGCGGCGGCTCCGGTGGGCGCTGCGCCAGGCCGCGCACAGGAACAGCAGACCAAGCGCGTCGTGGGCGGATTCGACCAGTTCGCTGCCGAGTTGCAGGTCGTTGCGCTGCACGACAGCGATGCCGCGATCCACCACGTGGCCGTCGAGATCCCGCCCGTGCAGGACGATCTCGTGCTTGTGCTCGCGCAGGTGGTGGTTCCACCAGTCGAGGTCGACGTGGGCGCTGTCATCCAGTACGTGCAGCGGGTAGACCCGCGCACGGCACCACTGCACGCAGGCCTCCGGTGGCGCGAACCCGTCGTCGAGCAGATGCATGCGGCGATGATCGCACCAATCGCCGACAGCGTCGGTGCACGACACGGTGGCACCCCGGCGCACGCGGGCATACCTTTGACGGTGAGGGCTCGATCGCGGGTGGCTACGCGAGCGACCGGGCCCTCGCCGCAGGTGAGTGCAGATGACCGGGTTGGGCGCGTTGGCGCTGGTAGTGGGCGTGCTGCTGATCGTGATCGAGGCGCACGTGCCGACCTTTGGTGCCCTCGGCGTGGTCGGGACCCTGCTGGCCGGGACCGGGGCGTGGCTGCTGTTCACGTCGGGTGGGCTGGGGATGGAGATCGCGCTGCCCGTCACGCTCGGTATCGGCGTCGTCGGCTTGGGCGCCGCAGCGGTGACCGGCAGGAAGGTGTTGTCGGCGCGTCGGACGCCCGTGCAGACCGGGGTGCAGTCGCTGGTCGGATCCCCGGCCACCGTCCGCAGCTGGGACGGGCAGCAGGGGCAGGTCGAGGCCGACGGCGGATTATGGCGCGCGCAAATGGAATTCGGCTACACCGAGACGCCGCAGGTGGGGGAGTCGGTCGTCGTCGAGGGCGTGCGCGGGCTCACCCTGAGCGTGCGGCGTCGTGAACCGTGGGAGCTGCCATGTTGACCACCATCGTTCTTGCCGCCATCGTTGTCGCGCTGCTGGTGGTGATCGTCGCGTCGGCCGCCGTCCGGGTACTGCGTGAGTACGAGCGGGGCGTGCTGTTCCGGCTCGGCCGGCTCGTCGAGTTGCGGGGCCCCGGTCTTGTTCTGTTGATCCCCGCCGTCGACCGGATGGTGCGGGTGAGCCTGCGAACCGTCACGCTGAACGTCCCCATGCAGGAGGTGATCACCCGGGACAACGTGCCCGTCAAGGTCACCGCCGTCGCGTACTTCCGGGTGGTGGACGCGGACCGCGCGATCGTCGGTGTCGAGGACTACTACGCGGCGACATCGCAGATCGCGCAGACGACGCTGCGGTCGGTGCTCGGCAAGGCCGAACTGGACGCCCTGCTCGCCGAGCGGGAGCGGCTGAACGAGGACCTGCAGAAGGTGATCGATCAGCAGACCGAGCCGTGGGGCGTGAAGGTCACCACCGTCGAGATCAAGGACGTGGAGATTCCGCGGGACATGCAGCGGGCCATTGCACGGCAGGCGGAGGCCGAGCGCGAGCGGCGCGCCAAGATCATCAATGCGGAGGCCGAGTATCAGGCGTCCACGAAACTCGCCGACGCCGCGGACGTGATCAGCCGCAACCCGACCACGCTCCAGCTGCGCTACCTGCAAACGCTGGGGGAGATGGGCGGGGAGAACAATTCGACCGTCGTCTTCCCACTGCCGCTCGATCTGGTCCGGCCGTTCCTGACGGAAGGCCCGAAGCCTGAGCCGGAGCGCGCGGCGTTGCCCGCCGGCAAGACCGACATGGATGCGCTGATCTCGGCGTGGATGTCGCTGCAGCCAGACGCACAACGCGCGGGCAAGTAGCCCGAGGGCCACTCACCCGCGCGTTGGCGGTTGATCAGTTGTTCGGCTGGCCGACCGGGATGGTGTCGCCCAGCTCGCCGGCGTCGTGTCCGTCGCCGCACGCGCAGTCGTCACCGCAGCCGCCGCACCCGCCGGCGTAGGAGTCGTCGTCGGCGTCGCAGTCGAGGACCCCACCGAACTTGGCGGCGAAGTCGTCGTCGAGGTCGTGGGTGAGCTCGTGGATCTCGTCGACCAGGTTGATCAGGTGCTGCGGCGCGAACGGGTCGGCGTCGAGGACCGTCGAGACCAGCAGGTGCTCGTCCTCGAGGGTGAAACGCAGGCGCGGCCACTCGGCGGACAGCTCGACGAGCTGCTCGACGGCCTTCGCGCGGTCAGCGATGTCGGTGACGATCGACGACCATACGTGCAGCTGCGGGCCGTCCTCCGCGACGGTGACGTAGACGCCGAAGCCGTGGACCGGGATCGCGATGTCGCCGTCCTCGTCAGTCTCGGGGGCGCCGCCGAGCAGCTCGGTCAGAGTCTGCACCGACAGGGCGTGCAGCTGGGCATGCTCCTCAGTCGCGATCGCGAGGGCGCCGTCGATCTGGAGCGGCTGTTCGGTCGTGTCGTGCTCGGTCATTATTTCCCCTATCCGGCGCCTGCCGGATCGAACGGTTGACGCTGCGAAGTTAGTGATTTGTGGCGCTTCACGGTAGCGAACCGGATTTCCTTGTGCCTGACCGGCTACACCACCACCCGCGTTCGGTGCTGCCGGCCAGTCTCGGAGCGCGCCGATCAGTAATGGCCCCTCGAAATCTGGCGGCGACCTAAACCGCGAGTGTCAGGGGCATCGGAGCGGAGGTGCCTCAACTGACCGGTTGACAGCGACCAGGATGGGCAACGCTTCGGCTGTCAGACCGAGCTGATATATCTATCCGCGAACTAGCCAAGTGACCGTTTGGTTCGATGTACGATCTCCGATCGTTGACCATTGAACTTTCTTTCGCTTTCCCTCTCCGCGGCCCCGTGAGGTGGACACGCACGAGCCGACCCAGATAGGAACTGCATGTCCTCAGCGCGTGACCCGTTCGACTTCAGCGAGTACGCGAGTAGTCGCAGTGGCGGGGACAAGCAGTGGCCCTCCGGTTCGGCTGCCGCTGGACCGTTGTTCAGCCCGTTCACGGCGCCGCCGCAACCGGCCGCCGCGGCATCCTCCCCCGAGACGGCGACTCCCGGGGACCCCTTCGCTGCGCCTGCGCCGCGCTCGACCGTCGTACTCGCGCAGGGTAAGCCGCCGGTGCGGTGGCTGGCCTTCGCAGGGCTTGCTGCAGTCGCCGGAATCGCGTTCGCGGTATTTTCCCTGGGTGGCGCGTCGGTGCTGTTCGCGTTCGTCGGCTGGGTCCTCGCCGGACTGTTGGCCTTCGGGCTACTGGCCATGTTCTCGGTTTCCGACACGCGGAGGCGTGCGATGTCAGCGTATGCAGAATCCAGGTCGGTGGTGAACGTCTACCGGGTGGTCGTCGCCGTGGCAATCGTGGGCGTCGGTCTTGGTGCATGGTCGATCGCGGATTGGGCCGGACGACTGTGAAACGGACACTTGCGCTTGCGGCGACAACACTGACTGCACTCGTTTCCAGCCTGCTCGTCGTCACTTCAACAGCAGCAGCCCAGCCTGTGCCGTCCGCCGTCGGTGATTTCGGCGCTTGCTTGGCCGCTGAGCGTGAGGGCGATGTGCTGCTGATGATCGATGAATCGGGCAGCCTGCAGTCGTCCGACCCGGACGCGGCGCGTGTATCCGCAGCGAATTATCTGTTGGACCAGTTGAGTTCCTTCGGCGACTCTGCGGGCGTCCGTCTCGAGGTGTCCTTGGCCGGATTCTCGGACGGCTTCGTCGTCCATTCCGGATGGAAGGGCCTCGACAGGGCGTCGCTGCCGGGGTTGCAACGCTCCGTCGATGAATTCCGGAGTAGGACGAACGGTATCGATACGGACTATCGGATCGCCCTCGACGGCGCTCGTGACGCGCTGGCCGAGCGCGGCAGGGCCGCCGACGGAGGCAACCGATGCCAGGCGCTGGCGTGGTTCTCTGACGGGAAGCTGGATTTCACCGAGCGTGACGCTGAAAAGCCCTACGCCCCCGGCATCTCCCTGCATAACGAGGATGGAGTGCGGAGGGTTGTGGAGTCCGCTCAGGGATCGATCTGCCGTCCCGGCGGGGTGGCGGATCAGCTGCGGTCCTCGGGCATCGTGACGTTCGGTGTCGGTCTGGCTGCCGGCACGGCCGAGGCTGCCGATTTCGATCTGATGCGGGCCATCGCGACCGGAGATTCCGGAGCGGCCGGGCCGTGCGGGACGATCACATCGCCGCGCCCCGGAGACTTCTACGTCACGGAGAACATCGACGACCTGCTGTTCGCATTCGACGCCTTCAGCACACCGGGCCAGGCGCCGCTCGAACGCGAGGCGGGGGTGTGCGCCTTCGTGATGTGCGAGGACGCCCAGCACCGGTTTGTTCTGGACGATTCCATCAACTCTGTGACCGTTCTCGGGTTCGCCGATGCCGAGGGGCTCGTCCCGACTCTGGTCTCTCCGCGCGGTGAAGAGGTCGCGCTACCCCGCAAGGGCGTCGGCGCACCGACGACGGTGCGCGTCGGCGACGTGCAGGTTGAGTACGAATGGTTATCGCCTCGGTCGGTGTCGTTCACGATGCGCCACGACAATGCAGCGGGGTGGCAGGGCATGTGGGCGCTGGCGTTCGTCGACCCCGCCGGAAAGGTGCCCACCGCCCGCTCCAAGTCGAATATTCACATCTCCGGCAACCTCTTCCCCGCGTCGATGGGGCAGGAGACCATGGCCATCCACAGTGGTGAGAAGACGTCAGCTGTGCGACTGGGCATCGTTGACGCCGACCGGCGCGAAGTGGATCCGTCGAAGCTCCTGGGCAGTGCGCAACTATCGGTGTCGTTGACTGATAGCGCGCACATCACGCACGAGTTGGCGACGAAGATCCCGAAGGACCGCCTCAGCGAACCGCTGGAACTGGATCTGAACGAAGTCGCACCGGGTGCGGGCAGAATGCGATTGACCCTCGACGTTACCACCGCCGATGCGAAGTCCCCGTCGGGCGCGATCATTGCGCCGGGCACCGTCCTGGCTCCGCAGTCGGTCGACGTTCCGCTCACGGTCGCGCCGCCGATCGGCTACCCGACCCTGCCGTCACGCCTCGATTTCGGGACCTTGGAGGGCTCCGGCACCTTCACGACCGATCTCGGCGTCGGCGGGCCGGGCTGCATCTGGATTGAGCGCTCTGCGCATGCCCGGATCGACACCGTCCCGGATGGCGCAGGTCAGGTAGGTGCCACAGGCCAGGGTGCATCCTCCGCCGATGGCTGTCTGCAGATCGGCGAGGACGCACAGGCCGCCCTGCCGGTAGAACTCCAGATCGAGAACGCGGTCAACGGTCCGGTCAACGGTTCGATCCGGGTGATGGTCGCCCCGACCGGTGAGCTGGACCGAGCCATGCCCATCGACGTGCAGTTCTCGGCTGACCTGCAAAAGCCCCTGGACAGCAACCGGTTCTGGCTGGTCTTCCTCGCGGTACTGGTGGCCAGCATCGTCCTCCCGCTGGTTCTGCTCTACGCCGTCAAGCGGTGGACCTGCCGGATACCAGCGGAAAGCCTGAAGGGGCAACAGATTCCGATCGCGGTCGTCGGCGACAAGGTGCTGCGGGACGACGAGCCTTTCGCGCTCCGGGACACCGACCTGATCGATCTGGTGCGCGGTTTGAACAAGCCGGCCCGCCGGCTGACCGTCGACGGCGTGGACCTCGACGTGCAGGTGGGGCTGTCCCCGTTCGGCGCCGGGTATGTGGCGGCGCACACCGCCGGCAAGCGTGCAGCGTCGAACGCGACGCCCGCCACCGACCGCAAGGGGAACGCGCGACTGCCGCTGGCAGTGCACAACTCGTGGGTCGTCCTACACGATCCGACCGGTCCCGCAGACCGGGCCAGCGTGCTCCTGCTCGTCGGGGGCAATTCCAGTTCGGAAAGCCGTGCACGGCTGGTCGAGGACATGACCCGGCGCGTGCCAGCCCTCGTGCGCTCCCTCCGGGACAGCGCAACGGCCGAGTCCGACGCCCCGACCGGAGTAGACCCGGCCGCGTCGACCAGCGCATTGCAGTCCGGCTTCGGAACCACGGCGGCCTACGACCCGTTCGGAGCGTCTGCCGCTTCGGACGTCGGCAAGGCAAGCAGATCTGACCCTGGGGCCACGCCAGAGTTCCCACCCGCCGGCTCGCCAGGCAGTACTTCGGGAGCGGATCCGTTCGATCCGTTCCGGCCGCCGAGTCGCTAGGCCGCGGCCACTTAATTCAGCTTCAAGCCCTCTCGATGTGGAAGGACCGTGATGAGGCGGTTTCTCGTTGTTGGTTGCGGTGGCTCCGGTGCCGTGACGCTGTCGTACATGATGGATCAGCTGCGGTCCGATCTGGCCGCGGTCGGCGTGGACAAGATCCCCGGCGGCTGGCAGTTCGTCAGCATCGATGTGCCGACGGCGCCCGAGGCAGGCCCGGACGGGCTCGACAACGTGCGCGATCAGGGCGGCCTCTACTTCGGCAGCGGACCGCAGGGTGACTCGTATGCCGTGCTCGACAACGCGCTGACCAATCAGCTGGCCGCCAAGCAGCGGCTCGGCACCATCGGGACGTGGGCGCCCCAGGATCCGGCGGGCGTGACCGTGCCGATCGGCTCCGGCGCCGGGCAGTACCGCGCGCTGGGCCGGATGATCACGCTGAGCAAGGCCAGCGGCATTCGCGACACGCTGCAGCGCGCGTGGGAGCAGCTGTCCACGGTGGAGGCTGCCAGCGAGATGGCCGCACTGAACATCCCCGGTGGCGGCTCGTTCGAACCCGGGGAGTCGCCCGTCGTACTGGTGGTCTCGTCGATGGCCGGCGGTGCCGGCGCGTCGATGGCGCTGGACGTGTGCCGGCTGCTGACGCTGGTCCACGGGCTCGACCCGCGCCTGATGGGCGTGTTCATGGTGACGCCGGACATCTTCGATGGACTCGGCAAGAGCGCGATCACCGGTGTGCGGGCCAACGCGCTGGCAATGCTCGGTGAGATCGTGGCCAGCCAGCTGGGCTCGGCACGCCAGCACGACGTCGACGTGCTCGGCGCCCTGGGCCAGCAGCACGGCAAGGGCGAGAAGGTGCCGTTCGCGCGCGTCTTCCCGGTCGGCCGCCGGGTCGGTGTCGAGGGCGCGCCGTTCGGCGACGGCTCGCAGAAGGCAATCTACCGCGGACTGGCCCGCGGCCTCGCCGGGATGATGATGAGTGGCTCGGCGACCCGCCAGTTCGTCCAGTACGACCTCACCAACGGCGCCGGCCTGCCCGGCCAGCGGGAGAACATCGGCTGGGGCGGACAGTGGGACAACCTGCCGTGGGGCACCTACGGCTTCTCGAGCCTGAGCATGGGCCGGGACCGTTACGCCGAGTACTCGGCGCAGCGCCTGGCTCGCAGTGCCGTGGATCGGCTGCTCGACGGGCACAGCGTTCCCGGCAGCCCGGTCTCCGATGAAGATCAGGTCAACTCGATCCTCGACAGCCAGTGGGCCACCCTGCTGGCTGCGATGGGACTGCCTGTCGTGCAGTCGGATCCGCGGAGCGGGCCGGGCGGTGTCGCGCCGTGGCTGATGAACGTGGTGCTGCCGTCGGAGGCGGCCAACCGGATGGCGGGGCACCTTGTGGAATCCGAGCTCCGGGATTATATCCCGGCCGGCACCGGTCTGGCCGCCAACCAGTGGGTGCCGGAGATCGAGCGCGTGCTCGTCCTGCGGCGCCCGTCGCTGCTGGCGGCGGCGGAGCACCAAGCGGTGGCCCACGCGTTCCAGTGGCATCGCCAGCTCGTCGAGCGGATCGAGCAGGAAGTCGCCAAGGCGGTCGCAGACGTGGGTTTGCCATACGCGACCGCCCTGGTGACGCGACTGCGCACGTACCTGAAGGACGCCGTGCGGTCCGGTGCCGAGGAGCTGACACGCGGCGCACCGCCGGACCTCACTGCGCGGACCGCGGAAACCGCGCAGGTTCTCGCCTCGCTCAACGGCCTGATCGGCGCGGACGGAGACTACATCGACATGGTGCTCGCCAGCTGCCGCGGCAACGTGTACCGCCAGCTGTACGCCTCGTTGTCGGGCAAGGTCGCCGAGGTGGCGTCCGCGTTGGTCCCGGAGGTCATGCAACCTCTTCTCGATCGACTCAACGAAGAACAGACAGGGCTGCGCCGGGCCCGGAGCAAGCCTGCCAGCGACGTTGGTCTGGCCCGGCTCGCCACCGACCAGTACGGGGCCTGGCCGACCGATCACGCCGACCGAGTGCCGGCGCGCTTCGCGGAAGCCAACAACGAGGTGATGCTGACGCCGTCGGCGGACTTCATGGACCAGTACAAGAGCGATCTGCCGCTCGCAGTCGTTGGAGACGATTTCGGCACGCCCGCGTTCGACGAGGCGGTGAAGCGCGCGGTCGCACACGTCGTGACCGGGCAGTGGAGCACTGTCGACGGCAGCACTGCCCCGAGCGAGGAGCGCCCAGTCGTGGAGCGCACCGCCGCGTGGCGCTCGCGTGCCTTCCCGATCGATCCCACGACCAAGGAGGCTCTGGTTCCCTCCGCGGCCCGGTACGACGTGCATGTGCGTCCGACCGAATTGCTCGATCGGGCAAGGCGTTTCGTCGCTCGCCGCGGCGAGTCGTTCGACCGGTTCTGTCGCGTGTCGTTGCGGGAGTACATCGAGGACGTGACGGCCCCCGAGTACGCTCTCGACGAGCGGCGCGAACGGCTCCGGGCGAAGTTCACCGAGGCGCTGTCGCTCGCGCGGCCGCTGGCCAGCGTGAACCAGCAGGCGCTCGAGGCGCTGCACCCGGGTCAGCAGGTCGAGTACCGCTACAAGTTCACCTCGGTGCCGTTCCGCAATCTCGCGGTGGCCGACACCCTTGCGCAGGTGCTGCAGAAGAATCCGATGGTCGACCACGAGACCGAGTCGGAGTTCCGCCGGTTGCTCACCGACGAGGACAAGCTCACCCGGGTGGACATCTTCGGCTCGTACCCGAACTACTCGCCGCTGGCGTACGACTCGGTGTTGGTGCCGGCCGCCAAGCAGTGGGCGGATTCGACGCCGACGCAGCAGGAGGCGTTCTGGAAGTGGCGTCGGGCGCGGCCCCTGGCGGCGGCGCTGCCGATGCATGAAGAGGAACGACACGCAATGACGGCCGGCTGGTTCCTCGGGCTGATCCTGGGGCAGCTGCGGCTGCCGGCAGCCCCATACGACGAGCCGGTCCGGGTGTGGGACTCCGGACTCGCCGACTGGGTGGATTTCCCGAACCCGCTGCTCACCCCGCCGGCCCGGTTCCGTGGTCAGTACGACTGGCTGCCCGCCGTGCTCGAGTCGGTGCTGCTGGCGATGTCCCGCACGCACGAGCCGCCGGTGATGAGCTCGATGTTTCCGTACCGGGCCCTGCGCGCGGTCTACGACGCCTCGCCGCAGGATCCTGCCAGCGGCATCCACGAGGTGTCGGGCAAGGCGCAACTCGTGTGCTGGCTGCGCAGCGGCGAGACCGGCACCGGGTGGCAGTCCCAAATCGACGGGTCCGGACCGGGAGCGTCCATCGACGCCCGTGCAGACGGGGCCATCGCCTGGCTCACCCAGATTCGGGACGTCGCGGGGACGCACTTCATGGCGCCCGGGGAGGACGGAGCACCCGGCGGCGGCACCTTCTCGACCATCTCGACCCGCGATCAGGCGTCGGCGACGCACCTGTTCCGCGACGTCGCGCCGGACGTCTACTGGGCGACCGGCGAGCTGATCCGGCTGATCGACGAGGGCAAAGCGCTTGCGGCGCAGCCGGAACCGACCGCACAGCCGTCGCTGACGACCGTCATCCCGGCGGCGCCGAGCCAGACCTTCATTGTCCCCGACCTGGGTCAGTTCTGACATGAGCACTTTTGACATGGGCAGTTCGGACATGAGTGAGTCCGACATGCATGCACTGACGGTCATTCTCGGGTCTCCCGGAGTGTCAGAGGGCGTCCTCGACGTGCTGACCGATCTCTCCGCGGCCGGGCTGGTCTCACCGTTCCTGTGGGTGGAGCAGACCGGTGACGCGTCGGCCGAACGCGTCGCGGCCGTCGAAGTGGCCGGCGGCGTGGAGTCCGCGGTCCTGTTGCAGGACGTGCTGGCCTCCCGCGTCGTCCACCGTGTCCGGGTGTGCGTCGTGGTGCCGTCCGCGGCCGGTTCGGTATCGGTGGACCCGGGATTCGAGCGCTCGGTCGCGGAACTGGTGGCGTCGAATTCCGGTGGTGCCCAGGTCGTTCGGATGCGTCTACTGCTGCACCGGCCAGGTGCGGACGTGTCCGACGCCGCGGAGTTGGCGCCGGCCGGATGGCACAATCTGGTGGTGGCCCCGGAGGACTCGCGTGGTCCCAGCATGGGCCATCGGACGTTGCAGGCGACCACCGATCCGATCGACGTGGGCCGGCACGCGGCCCCCGTGCTGGCCGGCGTGGCAGGACTGTGGGCCGATGTCGACCACGCGCCGCTCGACGAGTTGCCCGTACTCCCCGGCAACGCGCTGCGCGTGGTGCGGTCGTTCTACCGTCGGCTCGACACGACGGCCGCCGAAGAGTCGTTGCGGCGCCGGGTGCTCAACTTTGGCGGCCAGTTGCCACTGCCGAGCGACAGGGGCGCCTCCGTCGTGTACGCGAACGATGTGGCGTCGGCCGGCCAGCAGATGGCGCATCGGGTGTGGGAGCGGCATAAGCACCTACTGGAGAGCGGCCGGGTGAAGGCGCCGTCGGTGCCGCCGCAGCGGGAGGTCGGCCTGGGCGAAGCCCTCATGATGTTCCTGTCGTTTCTCGGTGCGGTGCTGCGGAACGCGCCGGCAGCGCTGTTCGCCCGGGTCGTGAACAAGGTCTCGTCGGCGGTGGCGTCGCGCACGCAGAACGCCCTGTTCGGCGCGGAGCCGGCCTACAAGCTCGTCGTCAACGGCGTGAACGCCGACGGCCGGCCGGCGGGCTGGTCGGAATACGAGGCGGCGTCCAAACGCATCGCCGCGCAGCTGGATGCAACCGCGGGACGTGCCCCGGCGGCTCAGTCCGCGGCCGCCGACCTCTCGGACCTGTGGAGCGACTACCGGCGCGGGGCGTTGACGCTGGCCGACGCCGGTGAGCGGTCGCCGAACCTGCCGCCCGTGCAGGTGGGCGCGAACCGGGCCGTGCTGCGATCGGCTACCAACGTGGTGCCGGGTCCGGACGACCGGTTCACCGAGATTCCGGGAATCGTGTCCGCCACCCTGGACGTACATGCCGTGGACGGCGCGGACGTGCTCGGCATCACCGAGCTCAGCGACAAACTGCGCGCGCTGGAACCGGATCCAGCCCTCGGGCTCGAAGCACGGCGCACCAACGCGGCGCTGCGCACCTGGGCGAACCGCCTCGGACAGAGCTATGCCGTCGCGTTCGGAAACATCCTGGCGCAACGACTTTCCGCGACACTGGGCGAGGTCCGCAGCCTCGTCGCGCGGATCGAGGCGGCGACGGCCCTGGACGACCTTGCCGAGGTGACCGCACAGCGGCACCGGCAGCTGGTGCGCAAGGTGCGGACGCTGACCGTAGTGTTCGCGGTGGTGGCCGTGATCGCCGGCGTCCTGGCGTACGGGGACGTCATCTCCTGGTGGGTCGGCGGGCCGGTGGTCGCGCTGAGCGTGCTGGGATGGTTCGGCTTGGTGGGGCGGGCGTTCATGTCCGAACAGCAGCAACTGCTCCGGCTGCTGGCGGAGCGGGAGGCGGCCGAGGCCGCCCGGGCAACCGACCAGGCCAATCTGCGTGCCGCGCTGCGCGATGTGGAATCCCAGTCCGCGGCCTACCGCCAGTACCTGTCGTGGAGCCGAGCCCTCGGCGCCTTCCTGGCGAAGCCGCTGGGGACGAGCGCCGACGCCCGCCCGCCGGGCCGGACCGTCGAATGGGGACTGCCACTCAGCGCCGTGATCGCGTCGGGCAGCCCCGAGCCGGATCAGCTGGGGCGGCTGGCGGAACAGCTGCGGCACGACCTGCTCGGCGTCGGCTGGCTGTCGGACCAGTGGGACGCCCTGCTGGGCGACGCGGCCGACGAACTGGGTCCGTCCGGGCGCGACCTGCGTCGTAATCCGGCATTGCTGGCGGCGCAGCCGGGTGTCGGTTCCGGCTCTGCGCTGGACGAGTGGGCGACGCTGCTGCACGAGGGACGGGTCGAAGCCCACGGATCGGCGGTGCTGTGGGACCGCGCGCGGTCCGAGCTGGCGGTCTCCGGTAGCGAGCTGCCCCGCCAGCTCGCCAGCGTCGTCGAGTTCTACGACGATGGCGTTGTCCGCCGCAGCAGCCTCGCGGAGTTCCTGGCGGGCGTCGGCGTGGAGACGGCGACCGAGGAGCGCAGCTTCTTCGACCGGTCGCTCTTCACCGACCTCGCGTCGACCCAGGGACTGACGGCCGTCGAATGGACGGTGCCCACCACCGCCCCGGTGGGGTTGGGACTGGTGGCCGTCAGCACTCAGTTCACGGAGGGCATCGCCGAGGAGGATCTGCGGCTGCGGGGTGCCGGTGTGCAGGCTGAGCCGGTCGAGATTCCGCAGTCCTTCGACTTCCCGCTGCGTCCGGCGCAGCGCAGCGCCGGACAGCCCGCCACTGCCCCCGCGACCTACGCGGTGCCGGTCGCGGACGGCCTCAACTTCTGAGAGGGAGTGGACCTATGACTCAGGACGCATTCGCGGCGCTCCGCGCGCTACGGCAGCAATTCATCGACGCGGGCATCCTCGAGGCCGGCGTGCTCAAGGATGCGCATCTGCACCAGATCATCCGCGCGGACCGTAGCGCCGCCGCAGACATCGAACGGATGCTGCCGCGCAAGGCTCGGGATTTGGCCGGCGACGTCGCGACAGTGTTGGCGACACACCCGTCGGCCGGCGGGGACGCCGACGCCGCTCCGACGACACGCGACACCACCGCGGCGGCGCGGCCGGACACGGCAGCGGACGATCTGCTCGACCTGGGGTCGGACGACTTCTGCGAGTACGAGCACCGCGAGAGCGACGTGGTGCCCGGACCGCTGACGATCACCCGGCAGCCGGGCGGCGGCCACCGGATCGAATGGGAGCCGGTGACGGACTCCGCGGGACCGACGGTGATCTATCGCGTGGTCGCCAACGAGCAGCACCGCGCCTACAAGCCCGAGGCCGGCCGGCTGGTCGGGGTCACTAGCGGACAGCGGGTGGTCGACACCGCGCCGCCCGCGTCGGCGGTGCGCTACGTGCAGGTCTGGTGCCATGCGGGCACCGACCTCCGCGACGCCGCGGAGCGCCAGCCGGTGCTGATCGCCGAGGGCCAGATCCTCAGCCCCGTTGTCGACGTGCTGGTCCAGGAGGACGAGGGCACGGTGATCGGTCAGTGGGCGGCGTGGCCGGGCACGGCCCGGGTTCGGGTGTTGCGGATCCCGCTCGACGGACTCACCCCGCCCGACACCGCCGACAACCGCCACCGGATCTTGGCCACCGAGGCCAACCTCGGCGGCTTCGTCGACCCTGACGCCGAACGGGGCCGTCGCTACCACTACCGCGCCGTCGGTGAGATCGAGGTGGACGGTCGCACGCTGCTGTCCCCGCCGGCCGAGGCCGAAGTGACGGTGTCCGTGGTGCTCGAGTCGGTGACCGACCTGTCTGTCCAAACCCACGGCGCCGGCACCGAGACCCGCTTCGACCTCGCATGGACGTCGCCGATGGCGGGCACTGTCCGGATGTACCGGACCGAGACCGCCCCCAAGGCCGGACTCGGACACGAGGCGCTGGCGGAGGCCGCGCTGGAAGTGTCGGGCGGACTGCCGGCCGCGGCGCGTCTGGTGCACCCGGTGGTACCGGGGGACGCCGGCGTCCGGCAGATGACGAACGTCTCGTGGCCCCGCGACTGGGTGCGCGCCTACTTCACCCCGGTCACCGTGCTCGACGAGAAGGTTCAGGTGGGGACCACCGTCGCCGCGACCCGGCCGCTGCCGGCGGTCCACGACGTGCGGATCATCGAACGCAACACCGAGCAGGTGCTGACGTTCCCGTGGCCGGCGGGGGCGGCGTCGGTGTCGGTGCACCTGAGCCAGCGCGACGTGCCCGCCGACCATGTGGTGGAGCAGCGCCCGGAGGCGGAGATCTCCCGGTCGCTCTACGACCGGGACGGCGGCCTGCATCTGCCGAAACCGCTTCCGGCACACGGTTGTTCGGTACATGTGGTGCCCGTCGCGTACACGGCCGGTGAACGCATCGTCGGGGTGCCGACCACCGTCGACTATCCGGGGCTGGTCCGCATCTGGTACGACGTGACCGCCCAGTCCGACGGATCGGCCGTGGCGATCCGGCTCGCCGCGGAGCTGGAGACCGACAGTGCCCCGCCGTTCATGCTGGTGCACAACGCGACTCGGTTGCCACTCAGCAAGCGGGACGGGCATCCGCTCGAGGTGCGCGCGAGCCACGTCCCCCAGGAGTCGGCGGCGCGCAGCTTCCATCCGCAGCGGCTCGGCGGCGTGGGCGGAGAGTCCTGGGTGGCCGACGTGTCGAACCTGACCGGGTACATCCGAGTCTTCGCCGACGTCGATCCGGACAAGGGCAAGCTCATCGCGTTGATCGACCCGCCGATCGACCGGATCCGCCTCGACCTCCTCGGCGGCCAGGAGCAATGACGCGTACGCCGGAGACTGATCCGGATCGGTTCGGTCAGCTCACCTACACCTCGTTCGATGCGCCGGCCTCCGGACGCATCAGTGGGGGCGGCTGGCAGGTCAAGGAGATCAGCGGCGGCCTGCGCGACGACGAGCAGGCGTTGCTGCGGGCCGGGGTGGTCACGCGGCTCGAACCGGTCGCACCGCTGCCGGCTTTCCCGACGCCCGTGGATCTCGACGCGCGCCCGCGCCGCCTGGCGTACGTCCCCGTGCCCGACGGCGGTGGCTGCTACTGGCACACGGCGGCCGCTGGAGCCGACGCCTCGGGCCGGCCGGGGAACGTGTTCGCCCATGCCGTGCTGGACCGTGCCGACGGCGGTGCTGAGCAGCCGGTCGCGGAGCGGCCCATCGCGTTGTGGCGGTCGGCGGACTGGCTGGCGCCGTACGGAGCCGACGCCGTTGCGCAGGCGACGCTGCCCGGGGCCGCACCCCGCCCGGGTGCGGTGGTGGACCGGTCGTCGGTCCTCGGCTTCCTGCTCGACCCCGGCACTTGGCGAATCGGGGTGCTGTCCTTGTCGCTCGACGCGGTGGCGCGGGCGATGGCGGGCGGGCCCGCCGTGGTGCTGGGCACCGACAGCCCCGAGTCCGCCGCGTTGTGGATCGGTGCGATCAGCGAGTTCATGTCGCCGGGAGCGTCCCGGAGGTTCGGGTGGTGCACGTTCGACCGCCGGCAGGACATCGACGCGACCGTCGCCCGCGGCGTCCACCTCGTCGCCGTGCCACTCCAGGACATCGAAGGACGTCCGGATCTCGGTAGCCACGTGCTGATCGGCGAGGACGAGACACCGGAACTCGGCGAGCTGGGCGTCGAACCGCACCGCACCGCGCGCGGCGCGTCGATCCCGGTCACCGCGTGGTCGGTGCTGGCACAGACGGTGCTGGCCGACCGGACGGTCGCCGAACAGGCGCTGGCGCGGCAGGACTCGATCGCGAGTTTCGTGGACGACCGAGAGCTGTCGCCGATGTGGCCGCTGGCGATGGCCGTCGTCCTCGAGCCCGAGCTGCACGACGCGCTCGAGGAGGCCGGCCAGGTGGTGCTCGAACAGTCACCCGACGCCATCCTCGATGTACCGGTATTGGCTGAGGTTCCGTTGGCGCTGGTGGACGCGAGGTTCGGAGACAGCACCGAGCAAGCGTGGCGGGCATTGACGGATCTGCTCGACGACGACCCGGTCGCGCCCGTGGTGCGGGAGCTTGCAGGCCGAATGTTTATGTTCCGCGCCCTCGCCGACGGCGACTGGATCCGCGGCTGCACCCACGAACACCTTGAACGCCTCGATCCCGCGTGGGTCTCGGAGGAGGTGCGCGCGGATGCCGAGCGGGTGGTGGCTGCGTTGCGGCACCGAGCCCGGATGGCCACCACGCATGCGCAGCTACGCGAGGTCGCGCTGGACGCGGTGGCGACGCTCGATCTGCTCGTCGAGGTCTCGCTCGGCGGTGACCCGATCGACGCGGCGATATTCGAGGTGCTCGAGCGTGCGGTGGTGCCGGTCTTGTGCGATCCGGTCGAGGGGCCGGCGTTCGTCGAGGAGGTCGGGCCCGTCGGTACCTCGACTCGCATCGACTACATCCAGATCGCGCTCGCCACGCATCCTGCGGTCACCGGTGTGCGGCTCGGGGCTCGAGTTCCGCATCCGGTACTCAGGTGGGTGGTGGGGGAGACGGGGACGCTCGCGCTGGGCGCACTCAAACGCGATCCCGGCCGCATTGCCGACCCGCTGAGCATGCTTGTGGCGGAAGGTCTGCTTCAGTCGTTCGAGGCGGGCTCTTTGGCAACGGACAGTCCGCTGCGGCTGATTGTTCTGCGGCGCATAATGTTCGAGCTGCTCGACGGTGGCCGGGTGACGGACGGACTCGACCAGATCGTGCGCGGATTCGACTGGACCTCGAGCGAGGTGAGGACCCTTGTCGAAGAATTCGCCGGCATCGTTCCAGCCCGGCTGCTGCGACCCGCGATCGTCCGGGAAGAGTGGGGCGCGGACGTCGAGGCGCTCGTGTCGTGGGTGGCGGAATCGGAGTGCCAGGATGTGCCACACGTGGTGTCGGTCGCGTCCGCCGCGGATGAGCTGGCCATTTCGTGGGCGCTCATCCGGGACTGGGGCAGTCAGGCCGGTCTCGCCACTGGTGATTTCCGGCCGCTCCTCGAGTGGCACCTGCGGCCGGTCCTGCGCGATTTCGCCCAGTGCCACGAAGCGAACCTGCCCCACGATTTGCTCGTGCGCCTCGCGCTCCTCGCTTTCGGCTATCGTGCGCACGTGCCGGCCGGGTCGAGACGAAGCCTGCCGTCCCTGCCGGATGAGCACGACGCGGCGCTCGTGCGTGCACTCCGTGCGGATCGGCGGCTCGTGGTTGATGTGGTGTCCACGTGGGTCCGATCCGGGGTGGTTGGCGCGAGCGCGATGGACACGGTTCGTCGGCTCGTGGGGTCCGCCCGCCCCAGCGTCGCAGAGGAAGCGGCCTACGAGCCTCGTACCGCGCTGGATCAAGAGTTCTTCGCGGAACGCCGATCGGTCGGCGTGTGGTCGGTGAGATGGAAGTGAGTGGATCTGTGACTGTGCAGGAATGTGAGCGGCGTCCTCGAAGGGAAGTGCGCTGATGCCGGGGTACGTGCTCGACGGTGCTGGACGGGTGGAATTGCCGCGCAGGCCGCTAGCGGTGACGGTGGACGCCACGAGTACGGCGGTCGACGTGTGGGCGTTCGGCCCGGATGGCACTGAAAGCCGTCACGTTCTCAACCCGCGTCCGGGCCTGATGATCCTGCCGCGGGTGGATGCCGAGACTGTGGTGGTGGCGCGGCCGACCCAGCAGGAGGAATTTCCGCTGGGCACGATTCTGTACGTCACCATCGGTGTGGACAGCGAGCGTGACCCGGATCCGGAACGCGCCGAACTGACGCCGATCGATGTCTCGGGGTTGTACAGCATCGAATTGGCGTCTGTGGCGCCCGCCGGAGAGCGCGTGGCGGTGACGGCCCGTAAGACGGCTGTGGACGTGGCGCTCAGCGAGCCTGCGGCGCGGGCGCGTTCGGCGGCACGCGGAGTCCTTCGCGTAGACCGGTTGCCGGAGGCACGTCGGCTGCGGGTCGAGCTCGACATCGACACCACGATGTCGATGCTGCCCCGGATCGAGGACCGCAGCATTCGTGCGGTGGCGGACGTGGTCGCGGGTATCGCTACTGTCGTCGGGGTACGAGACGCAGTTCAGGTCAACCTGATTGGTCGGTCCGTCACAACACTGCCGACTGGGGAGCTGCGCGACCTCGGCGACCGTGTGCAGGCCGCGCTCGACTCGGCAAGTTTGGGGGTCGGCTTCCGGTCGGCGGCGCTCGACCGGTCTTCGGAGACCGAACGCACGCTGGTCGTGTCGGTGTCGGACGCCGCGCCCGCGGACCGGATCTGCGACCTCGGCGAGGCGTCAGTTGTTCGTCGCCATCACCTGGTGCTGTCCACGACACCGACCGAGCCGGGCGCGGGAATCACTGTGGTTTCACCGCCCAACAGCGGAGTCGCGGCCGGCGATTCGTTGTTGACCGAGTCGTTGCTGGCCGACCCCGCGTACCTACGTCGGATCGTAGAATCGATGCTGAGCGACATTGCGGCAGTTCGGGATTCGGAAGGTGCATTGAAATGACGAAATGTCCCCGTTGCTTCGTGACGCTGACACCGGACCAATACGCGTGGACCAGAACCGTGCCAGATGCGATGGAAGTCGACGAGATCGCCTCGACGTATCACGGCAGTGCGGTGCGTTCCGGCCCGGTGATCGAGTTGAAGCGGCCCAACGACGCGGAGGAGGACTGGGCGCCGCCGTCCGGGCACGCCGAGAAGGAGGCCGGCGGCGACGTCGCCGAGGTCTGCCCGGAATGTCATTACCGGCTGCCGGCGGGTTGGCGGGACGCACAGGCGACGTGTGTGGCGATGGCCGGTGCCCGCGCCACCGGTAAGACGGTGTACGTCGCGGTGCTGGTCAAGTCGCTGCATTTGCTGGGCGAGCGGATGAGTCAGATGGTGGAGCCGGCGACCGCGGAGACGGAGGACAGCTACCGCGAGAACTACGAGCGTCCGCTGTACGAGGAGCGAGGCATCCTCGAACCCACACCGGCCGCGCACACCGGCAACCCGTACCAGCGGGAGCCGTTGATCTTCAGCATCGGAATCTGGAACGGTGTTCGACAGTATCTGGTCATCCGGGACGTCGCGGGCGAGGATCTCGAGGATCCCAAGAACGTGGGTGCGACGTCGATGCAGTTCTTCTCGCGGGCCGACGGCGTGGTGTTCATGTTCGATCCCCTCCGTGTCGATTCGGTGCGGGACCAGCTGCACGATCTGGTGCCCGCGCAGGAGCGCGTGGGCGGCGATCCCAAGTCGGTGCTGCGCACCGTCTTGTCGATCATCGGCACCGGTACCCCAAATCTCGCTGTGGTGCTGTCGAAGTTCGACGCACTGCAGGCGTTGGCACACGTCGACGGCAGCGAGTGGAGCGAGATCATGTCGCAGCGCGGAGCTGCGTACTCGCGTGACCCCAGCCTGCAGAACGAGCCGTACAACGAGCAGGACGGACGGCTGCTGCACGAGGAGGTGCGCAGCCTGCTCGACAAGCTGGAGGCCAAGGCGATGGCGATGGCCGTAGAGCAGCCTCACACCGGGGTAGCGCTGGGCAGCCGGTACTTCGCCGTCTCCGCGCTGGGGGAATCGCCGGTGGGGGATCGGTTGCACGAGAGTGGAATCTCGCCGTTTCGGTGCCTCGACCCGGTTCGGTGGGTGTTGGCGCAGCAGGGGGTGTGGGTCTAAGTCCACACCACAAGCGGACAGCGCGCGGGTCAGTAGCTGGAAGTTACCGGTCCGAGAACCGCTGTGTGGTCTTCGGCAGTGGGATGGGGCGGGCGTGCCAACGTCGCCTGATTCGGGCCGCCGCACGTGCAGCTGTAGGTACAGCTCGCATGTGTCGGCGTCGAAGTCGTGGGATCTTATCGACCAGGCTGATCAGGTACTGCGGCACGACGGGTCGGCGCCGGCCAGCATAGAGACCAACAGGTGCCCGTCTTCGATGGTGAAGTGCAGGCGCGGCCATTCGGCGGAGAGCTCCGGCAGATGCTGCGTGGCAGCGGTGCCGTCACCGAGCTCGCTCAGGATCGACCACCAGACGTGGAGCTGCGGGTGTCCTTCGAGACGGTGACTCAGAGCCCGAAGCCGTGGACCGGGATCGCGATGTCGCCGTCCTCGTCGACCTCAGACGGGTCGACCTCAGGCGCGCTGCCGAGGAGTTCGATCAGCGTGCGGGGACGTACGGGGCGTGCAGCTGGTCGCGGCTGTGGGTGGCAATCGCGAACGTGCCGTCAATCTGCAGCGGCTGGTCGGTGGTGTCGTCGTCGGTCATTGCCCCCGATCCGGCGCTGGCCGGGTGGTGAGGCGGGCGCTGCTTTGTAGGAGTTTCGAGAGTGCGCACGATATTGCGGTACCCGTAAGGCCAGTTGCACGGTGCGCGTCGCCCCGCAGGAGCGCGTCTCTCGGGTAGCATAAACCGACAAAATTGCCATTTTGGCATCATATGAGTGTGTTAACTGCCTCGGATTTGACAAAAGTAACCCCGCAATCCGGCGTAGCGTTGAACGTGATGCGCCGACGGCGGTGATCCTGATAGGAGAGGCTTCTTTCAGGAGAGGGGTTGCTGGACAACGCGGTGACAATGTCACTTCACTTTCGTGGCGAGTTGCCCTGCATAGTGCAATCTCGAACTTTAGTGGAGACGTCCAATTGACCAAGTTCAAAGAATTGTCGCAGATTCACTGATCAACTCGCTCGGTGGCATCGAACTGCTGTCCTAAGGATCCATCCTGCGTAGCGGAATGTGGCTATGGCGCTAGCGGCTCGGTGTGGACTGGTAGGCATCCCGGCAGAGCTAGGCGAAATCGTTGATCGGGCGTGAGCTGATGTCGGTGACCACGCGGGTGAACTAGGCGGTGCTGTGCACGGCGAAGGACGTCTGGACAAGGTCGATGAGACCGATCGCTTCGGCTAACGACCTGTGATCAAGCCTGTTTTTTCACGGTTCGATAGAAGCACTTCGATAACGCGTCGGCGACGTCACGATCTGGCACAGTGGGAACGAGGGCGGATAGCGTAGTCGTCCCTCCATGAGCAGTATGGGCCGATCGAACAGAATTGCCGCTGTCGAACGCTGTTCGTCGTAGACGAGGAAAAGGAATTCTACCGACCCTGATTAGGCGCAGGGTGCTCGTAGTCCGCGTAGATAAGACGTTTGCCAAGGAGCCGACACTTCCGCCGCAGCCCTCCTGATTGGACGCCTGACCTCACCTCTTCGATCTGGGTGCTCTACCGGATGTGATCGCGGAGTCTGTCAGGCTGCAACGATAGAATCCGCGACCATGAGCTCAGATGCGTCCCGTCCGTCGGCTATCGATGCTCCCAGTATCGTTGATCTCTTTGCCGGTCCGGGGGGACTGGATGTCGCTGCGCACTGGCTCGATGTGCCAGTTGCCGGTGTCGAATGGGACGACAACGCCGTAGCGACTCGGAAGAAGGCTTCCCTTAACACCTGGCACAGCGATGTACGGGATCTAGGGCCGTGGAACTTCCCGGACGCTAACGTGCTGGCCGGTGGTCCCCCCTGTCAGACCTTCACGGTCGCTGGAGCGGGAGCCGGCCGGCGGGCCCTCGATGTAGTCCTCGCACTGGTAGCTATGTTGGACAACGGACGAGCTGCAGAGGTTAAGGAAGCCCTCTCACAGATGGAGGACGAGCGGACCGGGCTCGTGCTGGAGCCACTGCGATGGGCGCTGTCTGCACTCGACGACGAGCGGCCTTTCGAGGCGATCGTCCTCGAGCAGGTTCCTGCAGTGAAGCCAGTCTGGGACGCGTACGCAGCGGTGCTGCGCAACCGTGGCTACGGTGTGGACGTCGGGATCCTTCGCACCGAAGAGTTCGGGGTGCCGCAGACCCGTCGCCGGGCGATCCTGATTGCCAGGCTGGGCGCCGAGGTCTCACTGCCCGCCGCCACCCACCGCCCGTATCGAAAGGGAGTCCTCCGGAATATGGGAGCCGCGTCACTGCGTCCTTGGGTGCCTATGGCGGAGGCATTGAGCGGCCGGGGCGACTTCGACGTCATCTCGAACTACGGGTCTGGTGGGATATCCACTGCCCGCGGTCGTCGGAGTTCCGACCAACCTGCGTTCACCGTGACTGGGAAGATTTCGCGCAACAAAGTCGTGTGCCGGGTGACCGGTGAGGTCGGTCGATTCAGTCCGTCAGAGGCAGGGCAGTTGCAGACGTTTCCGGCGGATTACCCATGGTCGGGTGGTGACATCGCGCAACAGATCGGCAATGCTGTACCGCCACGCCTTGCGGCCCACGTGCTCTCCGCAGCCCTAGGAATGGATCAGCCCAGCGAGACTTTCCTGGCGGATGCGGTCAGGAGCAGCTGGCGCGACCAGGTGCGGGGTACCACTGAACTCGTGCCGGTCGCCTGATCGTCCGGTCTAACGCGCGAACCCGCTGACCGAGCCGGTTTGCTGTTCCTGTATCCCTTTAAAGTGAACCGACAGCAGACGCGCGAATCAGCGGTCGATGCAACGACTTGGGGGAGAGATGTCCGGCAACGAGATTTCTGACGAGGAGGTTGCGCACCTCTACTCGGTGTTCCTCAAGTTTACCGAGGCCATGACGCCGCACGATGCGGTCAAGAACCTGAAGCTATTCGGGGCAAATGACGCGGTTATCGCGGCCGTCCGTGCCAAGCATGACGCTGAGAGCCTGCGGATCCGTGAGCTCGACGAGCCGCCATCGATTTTCCTCAACGGCCGTCCAACTTGGTATACGGGCCCCGACATGGCGAAGGACAAGAACTGGCCGGCGCTGGCGACGTCGATGGAGCGGGTTTTCGGCAAAGAGAGCCTGAAGTCGGTCGACGAGTCGTCGACGAAGATAGTCGCCCTGCTTGATCATCCCAAGCAGGACACCTTCCGAGCCCGAGGCCTCGTAGTCGGTTTCGTTCAATCTGGCAAGACCACCAATTTCACTGCAGTGATGGCGAAGGCTGCGGATCGTGGCTACAAGCTGTTCATTGTGCTCTCCGGAATTCACAACGCGCTGCGCCGGCAAACCCAGATCCGGCTGGTCAACGACCTCGTTGCTGCGAACCCGGGGCATTGGCATCAGGTGACCAGCGAGGTCCACGATTTCACGCCCCCACCCAACCCGAAGGCGTTCTTCGCCGTGACGGGCCAGTGCCTGCTTCTCGTGGTGAAGAAGAATGCAACAGTGCTGCGGAAGCTCAACAAGTGGCTCGGGTCGGCCGGGGAGTACCTCAACGATTGCCCCACGCTAATTATCGATGACGAAGCGGACCAGTCGACTGTCGCTACCGAGAAGATCAATCCGCTGCTCTCCAGTATCTTGGGAAAGTTCCCGAGAGTTGCCTATATCGGTTACACGGCAACGCCTTTCGCCAATCTCCTCATTGACCCGTCGGTGGAGGAGGACTTCTATCCGCGCGATTTCGTTGTAAACCTTCCTCAGCCAGTTGGGTATCACGGCCCCGAGGTTCTCTTTGGAAGGGCACTTCTCGACGGTGAGGATCCGGCGGACTTGCCCGGTGGTTACGACATGATCCGCGAAGTCCCGAACGACGAAGTGGACGATCTCAAACCGAAGAGTAGGAAGGATGCTGCCTACTTCGAGCCGGCGATGACGCACTCTCTCCGTGCCGCCGTGGAGTGGTTCTGGCTTTCAACTGCCGCGCGTAGGGTTCGCGGCGGCGGCAATCCGCATTCCACCATGCTCGTGCATACAACGACCGAGACGCGGGTACACGAGGCATTCATGGAGCCATTAATGGCTCTTCGCGCCAGGACCCTGCAACGATTGGATTCCGGTGATGGCACCCTTGTGGAGCGTCTTCGAGCCACTTGGGACGACGAGACTGCCAGGGTTCCCGCAAGCGAATTCGGCGAGGTCAAGGTGCCCTTTGAGGACGTCCTGGTCGAGCTTCGAGGAGCAGTTCGGGATACCCGAGTCATCATCGACAACTACCGCAGCAATGACCGGCTCAACTATGAGTCCGGACCGGTCACTGCTATCGCGGTCGGGGGCAGCACCCTCTCCCGAGGCCTCACGCTCGAAGGTCTCGTCTCCAGCTTCTTTGTACGTGCAGTATCCGCTTACGACACCCTGCTGCAGATGGGCCGTTGGTTCGGCTACCGGAACCATTACGCCGACCTGCCGCGAATCTGGATGACCGAAGAACTCGCGGACTGGTTCAATCACCTGGCGACGGTTGAGGCTGATATGCGCCAGGACATCAATCGATACATGGCGTCGAATGAGACACCGCTGACCTTCGCTGTCCGTCTTCGCTCGCACCCGAAGCTGAGCATTACGTCGAAGGCAAAGATGACGAGCGCGGTTCTCGCGCACGCGGCTTACGGCGGGCAGCTCGTAGAGTCTCGGTACTTCGATGTTTCCGAATCGGGCCGAGCGCAGCTAGCGTCCAACGCCGCGGCCGCTCGAGCTCTTGTGGCAGCTGCGGCGGAGGAAGGGGTTCGTGATCCGCTAGCCCGGGAAGCCGCGCTTTTCACCGACGTGCCGTACGGAAATATCATCGATTTTCTGAATAGCTACGAGTTCCATGAAGATTCGGCGGATGGGGATCGTGCTCGCCTGGTTGGTTACATCACCAAGCGGGTTCGCGCTGGGGCACTGGGGCGCTGGAGTGTAGGGGTGATTGGTAATGGTAAGGCCAATACGAAGCCTTGTTCATTAGGTTCCGGCGTTGAGGTTCGTATGGTGAAGCGTGCCAGGCTCGGGCACTCCAAGAGCAGTGGTGAGGAGCGGGATTCCATTACAACGGAACCGGATTCGGGAATTGACGATAGGAAGGCGGATATCAAGACGCTGAGTAGCCGCCGCGATGAAACCATTGACCTCATCCTGGATGGTCCCGTTCCTACGTCACATCCGGGGATCCTTGAGTTGCGTCAGCAGCAACGGCCCAATCAGGGCCTTCTGTTGGTCTATCCGATTGAGCCGGAATCTGACACAGGTACCGAGGGGCGCGTTCCTCTTGCTGCACCGACCGAGGACGTGGTCATTGGCGTGACGCTGCTGTTCCCGGAACCTCAGCAGGGCGACAAGGACTCCGACGTTGAGTACTGGAGTGCAGACTTGTCGAACGTCGTGGTCGAGGTGGAGGACGGCGCTGTCCTTGAGCAAGACGACGAGGTCGCGTGACCGTCGACGGAGATCATCTCGAACGGCTTTGGCGGGCAGCTGCCGAACAGCCTGCGACAACCCTGTTCCGCACGATTGAGGTGGGTGTTGAATCCTCGCGCGGCCCACTGCTTGCTGCTGTCGACCGTTCCGGCCGGCGAGCCCTGCTCGTCCCGATCCAGCCAACGCAAACGCTGAAAGAAGACCTTGACGGCCAGGCGGTCACGGTCCGGCGCCGCGCGCTGGAGGACGAGACTAGCTACAACGTGTATGCCTGCCTGGAGCTGATCGACGAGCAGAACGGGCTGTTCACGCTGCTCTGTGTCGAGGTGATCGAGCGTGTAGCTGCCTGCCCGGAAAGGGCAGTCGCCATGCTCAAGAAGGCGCTTTCCGACTGGCGGGCCCTACTGGCGGGTGCCCGCGAATCACTGTCCGAGTCGGCCCTGCTCGGACTGTTTGGTGAGTTGTGCGTATTGCGTGAACTGCTCGAGAGTGACCCTGGTGCGGTGACGTTCTGGACCGGCCCGCAGGGTGCGGCGCAGGACTTCCATCGGGGTAGGGACGCCATCGAGGTCAAGACAACCTCGCAGCCCGAAGGGCGCCGCGTACGCATCAATGGCGTAACTCAACTCGACCTCCAGACGCCGGGTCGGCTGGTCCTCAGATGGTTCCGGATCGAAAAGGGAAGAGGGATCTCGGTGCCCGCTCTTGTCGATCAGATCAATGACCTCACCGATGACCCGATCGAGTTTCGGAAGCTCCTTGGGGAAGTCGGCTACCGTGAGTCCGGCGTAGAGGGCTATGCAGGGCAACTGTTCGAGATCGTCGAGCAGCGTGCATATGAGGTTGGCTCAGGCTTCCCGCGTGTTGTCGCCGGAAAGTTCCTCGGAGGTGCCGTGCCTGCCGGTGTTGACGACATCGACTACATCGTCGATTTGGACAGCGCTTCGGCGGTTGCCGACCGCCTCGACGAAGAATCACTAATTGCATTCATGGGGAATTCATGACAACGCCGAAGTGGTGGTCGCAACCTTTCCCTCCGACCGGTGCAATCACCTCGGAAGGCATTCGGAACCAGCTCGGTAGGCCGCCGGTCGATCCGTTGACTGTATTCGTCCGTGAAACTGCCCAGAACTCCTGGGACGCACGACTTCCCGGATTACCGACTACGTATCGTCTCGAGCTGTCCACGGTGTCGCCGACACACCGTCCGGCGTGGGAACGTCTGCTGACTCCGCCCCCACAGACTCAGCCATTCCTGGACGTGGGCAAAGTCGTGCGCACCCCGAACCTGCGGCTGTTGTCCGTCGTCGATCGAGGAACAAAGGGTCTCGGTGGGCCTACCCGCGCGGACAAGCTGGCGGACGACCGCAAGGACTGGGTTTCGTTCGTGCTCAACGTGGGCGAGAAGCGGGATACCTTCCAGGGAGGTGGCACCTACGGCTACGGCAAGGCCGTCCTCTATCGCCTGTCGAAGGTCGGGACGATCCTGGTATACACGCGCACCGAAACTCCTGGCAGTGGGCTGACCTCCCGGTTGATCGGAATCGCACTAGGCAGCTCGTTCGACAGCAGAGAACGCATCGACGCCATCGCTCGCCCGTTCACGGGCCGTCATTGGTGGGGTGACATCCAAGGCGAGCACGTCGAGCCGCTGCTTGGAGAGGAAGCGGACAACGTGGCACGGATGCTCGGATTACGTCCTTTCGAGGTGCATGAGTCGGGCACGACTTTGACCGTCATCGACCCCGATCTGGACGATTTCGAAGACACCGAGGCGGCAGCGCGACACCTGGCCAACACCATCGCCTGGCAGATGTGGCCGATCATGCTTCCTGATCGGGGAGACCGTCGTCTGATCCCCGAGGTCGTTGCAGCTGGTCGAGTGTTCGAAGTGCCGGATCCCGCCAAAACGTATCCGCTGCGGTTGTTCGTCTCTGCATACAAGCGGCTTCCGACTGATCGGGCGATGACGCTCGAGTGTAAGAACCCAAAACGAGATCTCGGCCGATTTGCGCTGGAGAAGGCCGTCGTTGTTCCGATGTCGGAGAACGATGTACCAATGGCCGCCAGTTACGCTGGTGTGGACGGCGATCCGCACCATGTGTGTCTGATGCGGTCACCCGAGCTCGTGGTCAAGTACTACGAGGGGCCAAAACCCGGATCTGTCAACAAGGCGTACGCGGGTGTCTTCCGTGCCAGCGACGATCTGGACGAAACATACGCCGCGTCCGAGCCTCCGACTCACGACAGCTGGGTTCACGAGCAGTTGACGGGCCGTGACAAGACTTTCGTGAAGGTAACGTTTACAAGAATCCGAGAACAGCTGTCGGCCTTTCGGACTCCCGCCGCGATCACCACGTCCAGCTCGAAGGGGTTTGCGTTGGGCGCCGCAAGCAATTTCCTGGGCGGCCTGGTTGCTGCCGCGCTCGCCGATCCGCACGACGCGCAGGCGAATGGTGGCTCGACGTCGAATGGTGTCGGAGGCGCTCGACGGGGTTCCTCCGGTGGCGGCCAGAAGGGCCGGTCGTCGAGTTCTCGTGATCGGGTGCGGGTGTCGGCTGCGAATGAACCCCGGGTTGAGGAACGCGCAGGTGATGTCGTCGTCATCCAGCAGTTCACCGTGACGGGACCTGGCCCAGTGCGCCTCGACGCACGTCTCACTGTCGCCACGTGGGAGGGCCGTGAGGATGAGGCGCCAGCCGGTGCTCGACAGCCCACAGTGCGATGTTGGGTCACTGCTGACGGCGAACGGCAAAGCGAGACATGCATTGTCGACTCCCCAGTAGAAGTAGACCTGGTCATCGATCCAGTGCCCGACACCGTGACGGATATTGCGGTGACCGGAACTACGATCGTGGAGGAAGTCTCGTGAGTCGTGCGTATCCTTTCATGCGTCCGCCGAAGAGCACGATTGTGGCTGGGCCGTGGTCGCGGGTTACTGCGGACGGCACAGAGGAACTTCCGCAGGAACTGCCGGACTGGGACTATGACACGGTCCTCTCGATCTGCCGGCCTGTACACATCGACGGTCTCCGTGCCCGCCGGCTCGGCGGACTCGCCGACGACGCAGAAATCGATCTGTCCGTTCGGTGGGCGTCGAGCAGCTCATCACTACGCGGAAGGGCCTGGCGTGCAGCAGTTCCGGCACAAGACGGGATCGACATGAACATTGAGTTGGAACTCGCAGGGGACGAACTCGGTGGAGTGCTGGAACTCGATACGATCCTGACCTTGCGTCGGTCGACGGAGGGCAGTTCACCGGCAGCAGCACACCGTCCGGGGAGCGTGCTCTGGAGCGACAAGTTCTCCATTCTCTTGCAGGGCGATGCGGTGCTGTTTCCGCTCGCGGTCGCGGACTTCCACGATCTGCCTTATCCGACGAAGGCCAGCTGGTATCTCGAACTCGGAGATGATCTCGAGGCGGCGGCACTCGGTTCGATCCTTCTCCTCGCGAACGAGAGGCGGGAAGTGGTCGTCAATGCGTTGGCTGGCGCAGCTTCGCCATCAGATGCTGATCGTCGGGTCCTGTCGACGCTGCGCACTGATGTCCAACGTGCGCTGATCGAGCGGGCACTGACGCACGAGGATTTCGAGGAGGACGCCCAGTACCCGGCCGGGTCGCTCGGGGCCCTGCTTGCAGCCATGCTGCGGTTCTCATTCCCGGCTTTCAGTCTGGAAGCATTGCGGCGCGAACGGCTTTTGGAGCCTGCACTGTTCACCAGCCGTGTCCAGGATGCGACCAATCTCTTGGCGGCCCCATGACGAGTGTTCTCTACCCGAGGCTTCTCGACCGTGCAGCACGAGAGCTGCACGAGCAGTACTCGCAACTGACCGTGGACGAGTTGCAGGACCGGGCCGCGTTCCGGCACAGGTCCGCAGTCTTCGCCGCTACCGGTGGGCGGCGGGTCGCCGATGAAGAACTCCAGGAACTGCGAGATCGGATCGTCAAAGCTGCGGAGAACGCGGGCTTTCCCGGCGAAGGGCGGCGTGCTGACCGAGCCACGTTCGACCTCGAGGTGGCCCAACTCCTCCATGAGCGATCTGGGTTGGTGGCTGCGGAGGCTTCGGTCCGGTCGATCTGGGCGTTCCTCGCACTCGTCGTACTGCCTGACATTTCCTACTGGCGGTACCCGAATCCGCCTGTGGATCGGGTAATGGGCACCGACATCACCCGCCACGTCTGGGGACGCTTGTGGTGGCGTGCCCACCTGCTTGCGCTGCCACAGCGTGTCGAACCGTATCGTCTCCTCGACGCGTTTGGGGAGGCCGCGTTCGATCAGATTTTCGCCCGAAGGAGGTCCCTCGGTGGCAGCCGTGCACTGGTTCGTGCGCTGGCCGAGACGTGGCCAGCCGTCGAGCGTGGTGGAGTCAATGACCGCCAACTTCTTCGAGATGTGCTCAAGCGGTTGCTCCGGACCAGCGCGATTGTGGAGTTCGAGGCGTTGGACGGCGACGAGTTGCTCCGTCAGGTGTCAGAAGCGGTGGCCGAGTCGGTGGTCGTTCTCAGCGTAGATGTTCCGTCAGCTGGCCATCGTCATCTGATCGAGGACTAACAAGTCCGACGTAGCGTCTTCCATCGAGTGAGTATTGGTCGGAGAACGCGCCGATAGAGTCGGCCGCGGCAAAGCGGGGGATCGGCTCGGTGCAGACTAGGTTCATCTAGGTTCGCCGCGACCACCTCCGCCGCTGAACCGCGTCCAGCGGCGAGTCGATAGATGGCCAGTGAACTACGGAACGACTGACTTGCATTGCAGGCAAAGTGATTCCATGCCGACGTCGACCCGGTGGTCATTGCGGTGGGCGGCGTCGATCCACCTGTGGAGGATGGCAACTTCACTGGGGTGGTTCTTCTGCTTGCGGTAGATGATCGCGTCCTGCTCGGTGTACCAGGGGGCTGGCTCCCGGCCGTCGCAGTTCTCTGGCAGCTCGACGACGGCGATGACCTCGAGCAGCAGGGTGAGGGCCTCGCCGATTCGGTTGCCCCGCTTGAGTTTGCTTGACCGGTTCCACCCACACGGGTAGTGCCGGCCGCGGACCTGCTGTAGAGGGTCGTGTCGGTTCTGCGGTGCGATGTCACGGTCGTCGGCGAGGCGTAGGCGTCGACTGCCGGCGTGGAGATCCCCGACAAAGAGCTGCTGACGGGCCTCGACCGCGAGGACCGAGAGCTGCTGACTCGGCGGCCGATCGGACGCCGAGTCCTGTACCGGGCTCTCGGCGCCACCCGGATCAACAGGAACCCGCTATCTTCTCGCCGGACCTGTCGATTCCGTTCAATACCAAGAAGGGCATCGACCGTCGACTTGGCCGAGTCCATGTGTACGCCGCGGGTGTCTCGTTCCAGCTGTTCGCCCGTACCGGACCAACGCCCCGACCAGGACAGACCTCCCACCGGTTCCGAGACGATGAACCTCAGTTCCAGAAAAAGACCGGGCCAACCCCACCGAATTCGACAGATCGGCACTGTCGATCCGCAGCACGGCCATTACGGCATCTACGGTGGTGCGATCCTCTCGAACTCCTCGAGACTCGGTTCGTGCCAACTTACGACTCTTGGGTCAGGAGGCACGGGCCGGGAGCACCAGGAGCGTGCCGTCGCTGTGCTTCTCGATTTCGATCACAACATCAGCGCTCGGGGAGGTTGTGCTGTGAGCGGGGGCGAGCGCACGGAGCCGGTACGACGTGTCCAGCAGGCTGTCGACCTGCTTCCGGGTCATCACCTTGTCGATGAGCCGTTTGGGAGAGCGCAATTCGAGCGCCGACAGCCGCCGCAGGACGTTCTCCACACGGCTTTCCAGGTCGGCGATCCGCCGCTGGTCGTCTCGGAGGCTCCGTACGAAGTTCTCGAAAGGGTTGTCCTCATTGCTCTGGCCGACCTCGACGCCCTGCAGGACGACCACCCGGCGCTTGAGCGCGATCGCGAGCGCCGCCAGCTCGAGATGGGTGCGAAACTCGCCGCCGCCGTCGTCGGTGACTCCAGGGAATGCCACTTCCAGTTCGGCAACGTCGACGTGGTTGCCGACGACTGCGTCGAGCGCGGCCTCCCACTTCTTCACGCGGTGTTCCGCTTTCTGTGTCGCAGTACTGATCGCGTGAACAGCGGAGTCGAGGCCGAGGGATGCTCCGACCTTGCCGCGATCCAGGAGGAGCGTCGTGGCCTTGTCGATCGCGTCGCGGCAGCCGTCGAGCTCACTTCGCTCGGACTCCAGTTTATCGGCGTGGAGCTTCTCCAGGAGCGCAGTGATGTTCTCGATGGCCTTTTGGCGCTCGTGGTCGGCGTACGCGCTGGCGCCAACCGCGACGGCCATGAGCACAAGCGGAACGGCCACGGTCAGTGCGCCTCCCGCGGCCGCTGCGCCTGTTGCGGCACCGATGACAGTTCCCTTTGCCCCGGCAGATGCTGCTTCGACCGGCACAAAGGCGGCCTTAGCTCTAATGACGTTCTTGCCGGCGCCAGCGACCAGGTCCCCGTAGACGCCGCCGTCGACCGTTTTTGCTGCCATCGGCTTCACAAGGCCCTTGCCGAACTGCGAAGCCACCTTCGCTGGCACGTGCATTCGGTAAAGCACTTCGCGGGATTGGGCGACCTGGGCGACAGCAGGCATCTTCGATGAGTTGGTCACGAGTCGCGAGAGCTCCTGCGCTAGCGGACTCATGGCATCGAGCGGCAGTCCGTTCGATCGCTCGCGCTTGGCCGGGAGTGGATGCGCTTCCAACGTAACCAACGGTGCCGACGTAAATGCGGCCAGCGCCGACCGGAGCTCGGACAGGCGCTCGGGGCTGAGGGCCCCCTCGTCCGCGAACGCGGGAACGGTCGCGCCCTCGATGGTGGACAGAGTCCAAACGGGCACGATCGTGCCAGCTTCGTCGCTCATCAATCTCCTTGGTCAGAACCCACACGATATCCGCCAGAGCCGACAGATTCGGTCTCCTTCAGGAGACTGACGGGCGAGGGGGAGGACTTCGGAGCCGGAGGCATCCTTCGCTGGCCCCAAACGGCTATTCTTCACGATCTCCTTGGTGCGGGCGGGAAGGTCGACGGGCGGTTCGTATTCGTCGCGGCGATCAAAGACGTCTTCGCGGAGCATCTGGTCGGCAGCTTCGACGTGACCCTGAACCTCCAACGCTTTGGCGAGATTCGCATTTGATTTGATCCGGCCGCTAGCGGGGTAAAACCGCAAACGGTAGTGGGGATTTGGAGAAGACCGGGCGAGGACAAGCCTCACCCAAAAGGATCCACCCGATGATCGGCCGTCTGGCCGACGCCGGGGTTCCCGTCGACAGTTGCTGCCGGGTCTTTTGGGGGCGTCTCGACAGGGCTACTAGAGACAGACCCGTTGACCGTCTCGTCCCACAACATTGGAAGTGAGACGGTCGTCCGCGGACGAGCGCAGGAGCGGATACCCCCAGCTCGCGCCGTCTCATAAGTTGATTCCGGAATTCGTGTCGAAACCGCGTTACAGAAATAACTTTCGATACGCGCGGCGGCGTGGACCGAGCTGCGTATCGGTGGCTCGAGGAGCACGGCTGGTTGACGGACCCGAATCTGCTGTGCGGCAGCGGAGTGTGTGCGACGAGACCGGAGCGGTAACGAACCCTCACCTGAATAGAGGGTCAGGATACGTTCGCCCAGTAGGCGTAGAGCAGTTCGCGTTCTTGGGCAGGATCGCCGTCGAACGAGTCGCCGACTTCGCCTGTCGCCTGGGAGATAACGAGCGCAGCCAGCGACGGTTCTTCTCCTGGCCGACGGAAGCGGTTTTCGGAGAGCAGGTCGAGGATCCGGCCCAGCCCGTTTGGTACGCACGGCAGGTCGAGAGCGGCAATGAGGTCGCCGTAGGTGATCGTCGTGCCGGCGACCGCGATGTCGATTAGGTACGGCCGCATCTTCTCGAGCGTGGTGAGATCGAGGTCGGTGACGGTCAGTACCCGCCCCTTGGAGGTGAGCTTCTCACCCACCTGCAGTGTCATGCCGGCATTCTCGTCATGCTGGCATTCTCATTGAACGAGGCTGTCCAGGTCCACCCGCAATCCGGGCAACGGCGGTCGAAGCCGGGATGGCAGCAACCCACCCAGTCGACCCACTCGGGAGTCTTGTCCATCGCATCCGGTCCCGTCGGCATTCCGATGGCCAGGTGACGGACCTCCGGACTGCTGCGGCGTGGACAGGTTCCGCGTCGGATCGGATAGTTCACGAGTTCGTACGCATCGACATCAGGCGGAATCGTCACACCGACAAGCTTCCTCGACCGCCTGACGTTGCACACCCCCTTTTCCTGCGGCCTTCACACCACATGTCCGGACGGCCAGCAGCAACATCAGACGGCGGACACTGCGGAACAACTCACGGGTGTTCGCGCCCTGGCGGTGGGGCGCGCCGAGAGGCATGCCGTCCATGCCGTCCTGTTCGGGGATTTTCCCGGTGAAGTCGGCCTGGGCGGAGAGCGTGCCGCATCTCGACGATCTTGACGCTGTCTGGCCGCATCTCGACGGCGAGGTGGGGTGTCTGAATCTGTTCATCTCGAGCGGCAGCAACCGTTGTCGGTCGGTGGTGCTACAACGATTGCTGCAACGACGGTCACGCTGATCCGGGCGTGCGCCGAGGGCCGGGAGAGGACGTATGGGGTCGGTGGGGGCGGCGCAGCTGTGGGCCGACAAGCAGGGGTTCGGGGTCGAGACGCTATGGGATCCGGCGTGGGTATCGCAGCCGCACGGGGTGGGCGGTCCGAAGGGCTGCGGGGGCTGTATCTGGTGCAGTTCGCCAACGTTGCCGTGTATGTGGGTAATTCGACGGTCGACTGCGCGAGCCGACTGCGGGCCCACGGTGACCGGTGGGACGACATCGTATCGGTACGGTTGCTGCCGTTTCCCGGGGTGACTCCGCGCTGCGGCGTCGCGAGCGGGAGCTGATCCACGCCGCGGAGACCGCGGGGATCGTGGTACGCAACCGGGAACATGCGCTACGGTTCGAGGGCACCTCGCTCCTCGAACAGCTCGTCGATATCGATCTGCAGACCGAATGGCTCGACAATCCGGCCGCGGTCAACGCTGCCGATACCGCTACCCCGGTGATGCTGCCGGCATCCCAGATCGAGGCGTACGCCGACCGCTACCGGCGGTTCGAAGGACGCCGCCAGGTGCTCGACGCGGTGGGCAGCTACCTACGGCACACGATGCCGCTGCCAGCACGCACTGAGGCGTCGTTCTGGGCGGTCAGTTGCCACCCCACCTCGAACAAGCAACGGGTCCTGTGCGTGAACGTCAACCAGATGGAGACCTTCGTCGTATTCCACCCCGATACCGGCTCTGGCCTCCACGCCTTCGTGAACGTGGACCGGACCGAGCTTCCGGCCAACGACCTCAAACGTCGCTGGTTCCTGCTCCGTCGTGGCATCAGGATCGGCTCCAGCCGATACGTCTCCGGTGGGGCCGACCAGATCCAGCTCCGGGTTACCGGACATGCGGCGTTGGCCCGGATGCTCGACGACCCCGTCATGCGGCGGGCCGCCGCCTCGTTCAACCTTCATCTGATGCGAAAGGGGCCGTGCCGCCACACCAAGGCGCACAGCGCACAACTGGCCGACGCCGCGTTGTCGCGCACCCGAGTACCGGACACGCAGTCTTGAGACAACCACAGGTTGTGCGCCGCAGCGCATACCGAAAGTCCGCCCGCTCAGCAAGCACGGGGTGCGGGCGGGGCACCCAGAATCGGCAGCGATCCCGGAACCCCGCCGGCGACAAGTTTGGAGAGGAACCGATGCTCGAGGTCGAGGCCACCCACGTCACGACAAAGCGGAACCCTTCGGCATGGGGTGTGAGCTGCACCCCGGGATTTTCGTTGTTGACGGAGACGGCGTCCACACGGTCCGGGAGTCGGCAGAAGCCTTTACCCCGCCGCCCGCGGCGGGCGAAGCAACCTTCCGCATCGCCGATATCGCCCTGGAGTTTGCAGACATGTATGACAGGAATCTGCGGCAGGCCGATGAACACGAAGCATCGTCTGTCGAGCGTCGTGCTCGCCGTTCCTCCTCACGACCTCATGAATGATCCGATCTCCGGTAGAAGCCCAGTATCCGATGCGGGACAACAGAAGTGAACGATCCGACACCATCAACCTCAACCACCATCACCTGGTCCGGTCGGCCGCGCGGACCGCGTGACCGTCGTGGTCATGGCGTCGGCGGCGGAGTCGATCCCACTCGCCGACCGAGTGTCCTGGATGCGACAGACTCATGCACCCGACGTTGCGGTGCGCGTTACCGGATTCGCCTGCGACGCACCGATGGACCTCGAGTCGACCGCCGTGTGGGCGGCGCAGGTCGCGTGCATGCGCGCGGCTGTCCGACAGAAGTACGGCGACGAGCTGGCGCGGTGGTTCGGGGCCACCCACGTCTGCGTCGACCCCGACCGGGTCACGCATCCCGTGTCGGGGACCGGGTGCCGCGCCGACCTCGCCGGCCACTGGGCCCAGCTCGACGAGCCCGAGCGCTCCGGGCTCGCGACCCACATCGTGGTGCTCGGAGCCGAGTCGACCGGAACCATGACGGTCAGTTGCGCTCTGGCGCAACGCTATCGGGACCGCGGCGGTGTGTGGGCGCGGACCTGATGGGTGCCCGAGTACGGTCGCCAGGCCACCCACGACAAGCTGAACCGACTGCGGGCGGTGCGCCCCGACGCCGCGATGGAGGAGCTGACCTGGACCGGTGACGACTTCGCGGACATCGCCGCGGAACAGACCCGGGTCGAGGAGGTCGCCGCCCGAACAGGCTCGCCGGTGCTGATCTGCGACACCAATGCCTTCGCCACCACCGTCTGGGAGCGCCGCTACCTCGGAACCGGTAGCGAGCGCGCCTGGGAGGGCGTCGTCGACCGGCACGCGCTCTACCTGCTCACCGATCACACCGGCGTCCCGTTCGTTCAGGACGGCATCCGCGACGGAGAGCACATCAGGGCCGAGATGACGCGGTGGTTCGAGGACGCGCTGACGGCGACCGGACGGTCGTGGGTGCTGCTCACCGGTTCGCTGCCCGAGCTGGTGGATCTCGCGGAGCGGGTGGTAGATCTTGCCTTGGCGCAACGGTCGTCGTTCGGGGCACCGCTGTAGTACCAAGGGTCAGGACAGCACGGCACCGGGATTCAGGATCCCCAGCGGATCGAGCGCGCTCTTGATCCGCCGGTTCAGCTCCATGACGTCCTCGCCGAGCTGGCCGGGCAGCCAGTCCCGCTTGAGCCGTCCGACGCCGTGCTCGCCGGAGATGGTGCCGTCCAGGGCGATTGCGAGATCCATGACGTGCTGAACGCGGTGCGGGCGCGTTCGGTCATGTCGGGGTCGGTGGGGTCGAACACGATCAGCGGGTGGGTGTTGCCGTCGCCAGCGTGGGCGACGGTGCAGATGAGGACGTCGCAGTCCTCGGCAATCGCCTCGACACCGGTGATGAGCGCGGCGGTTTGGTCGAGGCGGGAACCGATGGAGCTGCTGGCAATGGCAAAGGCGACCGACCGATGCCGAGGTCTTCGAGCTATTGGAATCGCCGAGAAGCTTGATCAGCTCGCACGTGCGGTGTTCGTCGGTGGAGCCTTCGAGCCAAGCGATCACGGCTGCGGCAAGCCCCTCAGTTCGGGCCGGCCGCGCTCACAGCTGCGCCCGCATGAGCTCCAGCAGTTCGCTGATGCCTGGCTCGTTGCTCAGGTCGAGACCGACGATATTGCGGGCGGCACCCCGGCGGGTGAGCTGTGCGTCGGGGGCGCGCAGCAGGGTTTCGGCCGGGTTGAGGGTGGCCCACTGCAGGGCTGCTGTCCACGCGCGTGGGAAGCGGGCCGCGTAGATCACCTCGAGGTACCGGTCGGCGCTGGCCTGCGGGTCCTTGCGGACCACGACCACCCGAACCTCGTCGAGCCCCGGCGCGACGGCGAGCCCCTCCTTGACGGTGGCCAGCACTGTGGAGCCGAGCGCGGCGGCATACAGTTCGTTCCGTTCGGTCTTGGTGCGCTTGTGCAGTGTCGGCTTGCCGCTCGGTGTCAGGGCCGGTTTGCGTTCCGGAACCAGGTCGGCGGTACCGAAAAGCACTGCCACACTGGCGTATGCGACTCCATCCTCGTTGCCGTTACCAACACACGCGGCCGGCCACTGGTTGTCCTCGAACGCGGCCTCCATCGCGTCGTGGACGGTGTCCGGGTCGTTGGTGGTCAATGCCCGCCAGTACTCGTCGGCCTGATGCTGATGTCCTGCGTGCTCGGCGCAGGCCTGCTGCCACAGCGCATCGGCGTCCGCGCGGCCGGCCTGCTGTGCCCACGCCTTGGCTTCCCGGCGGCGGGAGCGCGCGAAGAACGACACCCCGCGCAGCGCCTCGGTGGTGCGGGCCGCGATCAGCGTGTCGAGATTCGGTGGCGTCGGCGGTGCCAAGGTCGGCGGTTGCGCGGGCGCGAACTCTTCCCGATGTAGGGTGCGCAACGCGTCCTCGATGCGCTGGACCTCGGTGATCTGCTCGGCCCGCTGCGCCGCCGCCGACTGCCGTTGGTAGGCAGCCAGGCTCGTGTTCCGACCTCGCGCCGGGGTACTGGTGCGACCGCCCCGATGACGAGCGCTGCCTCCGAGACCTGTCCATACTGTGATCGGACCCGCGCCGGAAGAGACGGTCGTTCGGCCGCCGCCGACGTGGATGCGTGCCGCGCGGGGACCAACGCTGGTGCGGAGCCCGCGACTCGACGCGCGGATCCGTACACCCGGTGCAACCCGGAAGCTCATGCCGATGCCCATGCGGTCATAGTGGCACGCACGTCCGATATTCCGGGGCGGTTGTTCAAAACCCACTGACCTGCCGCCGCGCGGCCGACACCCACGGCCGCGGGATATGCTCCGGGCCGACCGTAGGATCGCCTCTCTCACGAGCACCAGTGGTTGACGGGCGCCGTCGATGTGGGTTGTCCGTGGACCTTGTCGGTCTCCCGCTGGGTCACCAGTCGGAAGACAGGATTCCCTTTCTACCCGGCCATTCGTCGTCTATCGGCGGGAGATCTGAAGTTGGATGTGGGCGAAGAGAACCAGGGCGATCGGTAGGGGCGGATAGGTCTGCCTCGGCGTCAGCTGCCATCCGAGCGATCTGCTCGTCCGACAGTGCGTTGAACTCTTCGAGTCCGCGCGGCAACAACCGATCGAGCATCGCGGTGAACGAGTCATTGCTCGTCAGCTCGCGGACACTTGCTTGACCGGACAGGCACTCGACGATCGATGTTCTCGCGGCGGGGTCGGATGTGCGCGAGGCGAGGATCGCGAGCGACCTGCGTAGCTGCTCGGAGACGGCGCGGTCGTTGCCAGCGATGTCCAGCAGCGGTGTCGGCTCGCTCATCCGGCCTCCTGGTAGCTGTACGGCGATTGCGGAAGGGCGGGCAGTTCGACGAACTCGGCTCCGCCGAGCGTGCCGACGATCCCACTCATGAGCGCTTGAACCGTCGTCCAGGTTCTCGTCCACACATCGAGGACGGACCCCCAGGTATTGATGATGCGCGTGACCTGTAGTGCGGCCGCCCCGGCGGACGAGAGTGACGCGAATGCGCCCAAACCTGTCACGGCCAGCGCTTCGGCGGCCGCGATCTCGACGAGGGCGATGATCGCCATGTCACTGATCGCGGACAGCGCATCTCCGACCGCTTTGGATAGCTCGTACATGGCGAGGGCCAGTTGTTCCATTTGATCCGCGATGGATCTGAGTGGGCCTACCTGGTTGGTCAACGCGCGGTCGAAACCGTGAAAGTAGTTGCGGGCGTTGTCTGCCGCAGCGCCCTGCCAGAAGGCCATACTCTCGACGCCGTCACGCACCGCTCGTGAAAAGTCGTCGTTGTAGTTCGCGAGTGCACGAACGCTGTTGGCGGCCTTTGTAACCGCTGCCCAATCCCCGGCGAGCTTCTCGCCCGCCCAACCCCAGGGATCGAATCCTTGACGGTTGTGCAGAACTGTTGGACGTAGAACGATGGGCTCAGATAGGACAGGCCGAGCAAGTTCTCGAGTGCATCGGGTACAGGATCCGATCCGTCCGGCTCGACCAGCGAGTCGACTGGCTGATTGGCCATCATCGGCCACCGGGAACTGTGCGCTCGAGGGAGGTGGCCGTCGATCGATCGGTCGCGCGGTACATCTCCGCAGCTGAAGCGAGTTCCCGGGCCGAACCCTCTGCAAGTCGACCGAGGTGCACGTAGTTGGCGGCGAGTCGATCCCGTGTCTCGACGACGGCTCGAACCACCTCGGCGAATACCCCGCCAGTTGTCGCGGACAGCCCCAACCAGTGATCCACATAGGTGCCTGCGGTGCTGGTTTGCTCCGCGAGGCTTCGTAAAGTGCGCGCGAACGATTCAAGCTCCGCCGGTTCGACTTGCACGGCCCCCGTCATCCAATCCCCCCTTGCCCAGGATCGCCATTGAAGCACAAGTACCTTTTGGTCGTGCGCGTGCGGCGCTGGATTTGGGGTCGATGCCATACTCCACCGCGTGAATACGGGGAGGAAAGACATGCGGCTCGCCATCAGGTACAGGGATCTCGATCCTGATGACGCGACCTGGATCGACGACAAGATGGCCGACCAGATGTTCGTGCTGGCAGAGCCGGCACCAGCGGTGTGTGCGCGACATGGTGAGCCGGAGATCCGGCGTCGTTCCACCACGATTGCCTCGGAGCCGCCTAGTCCGATTTCGAATCTGCCCTGGTGGAAGCAGAATGCGATCTTCGCGCCCGAGGCGATCACCGCGTTCCGCGAGAATCCGCCCACGCTCTACTTCGTCACCATGGAGTGGCCGGTGTGTGTCCGATGCGCGCGAGTGGATCGGCGGTGGAACATTGCCCCCGTCATTGCGTTCCTGCTGTTCGTTGGCGTCGCGGCAGCGTGCTACCTCTCGTCGCAGGCATCGGAGCGCAGTGACGACGTCGTCGCGCTGACCTTCTTTGGTGCCTTCGCTCTGTTGTTCGCAGCCCTGAAGATTAGGAGCCTCGCGTCGATGTTCACCGGTGCAACGGTTCTCGACAACGGATCGGCGGTTTTAGTGCCGGGAGCGCATCCGGAGTTCGTGCGGCGCGTCGAGGAGATGGCCGGACAGTAATCGAGGTTCATTCGGAAGCCCTCGCTCGCCTGGTGATATCAGGAGAGGACCGCCCCCGGATTCAGGATCCCCAGCGGATCGAGCGCGCTCTTGATCCGCCGATTCAGCTCCATGACGTCCTCCCCGAGCTGACCGGGCAGCCAGTCTCGCTTGAGCCGCCCGACACCGTGTTCGCCGGAGATGGTGCCGCCCAGGGCGATTGCGAGATCCATGACGCGACTGAATGCGGTGCGGGCGCGGTCGGTCATGTCGGGGTCGGTGGGGTCGAAGACGATCAGCGGATGGGTGTTGCCGTCTCCGGCGTGCGCGACGGTGCAGATCAGGACGTCGCAGTCCTCGGCGATCGCTTCGACACCCGTGATGAGCGCCGGCAGTTGTTGCATCGGCACGCCGACGTCCTCGAGCAGCAGGCTGCCCATGGCCTGCACGGCGGGGAATACGGATCGTCGTGCGGCGGTGAAAGCTTCGCCTTCGGCGGGGTCGTCGGTCGCGAACACCTCGGTCGCGCCGTTCTTTTCGCACGCCGCGACGATGGTTTCGATCTCCTGTGCTCCGGCGGCGCCGGGGGCGTCGGACTGGGCGAGAAGTAACGCGCGGGCGTTGCGGTCCAGGCCCATGCGGACCGCGTCCTCGACGGCGTTGATGCTCGCGTGGTCCATGAACTCGAGCATCGCCGGACGGATCTCCCGCGTGATCGTCAGGACGGCGTCGGCCGCGGCCTCCACCGATTCGAACGACGCGACCACCGTCGAGGCCGGCGGCTGCGCCGGGATCAGCCGCAGCGTCAGTTCGGTGATGATGCCGAGCGTGCCCTCGCTACCGACGAACAGCTTGGTCAGCGACAGTCCGGCGACGTCCTTGAGTAGCGGGCCGCCCAACCGGACGGCGGTGCCGTCGGCGAGGACCACCTGCATGCCGAGCACGTAGTCGGTGGTCACGCCGTACTTGACGCAGCACAGCCCGCCGGCGTTGGTGGCGGCGTTGCCGCCGATCGAGCAGATCTCGTACGACGACGGATCCGGCGGATACCACAGCCCGTGTTCGGCAGCGGCCTTCTTGACCTCGGCGTTGAGCAGACCAGGCTGGGTGACGGCGACCCGGGTGACCGGGTCGACGGTGATCTCCCGCATCCGTTCGGTGCTCAGCACGATCCCGCCGTCGACCGCACTCGACCCGCCCGACAGCCCCGAGCCCGCGCCGCGGGGCACCACCCCGACTCGATGCTCGGACGCCCACCGCATCACCGCCTGCACGTCCTCGGTGCAGGTAGCGCGGATCACCGCCGCCGGGGTGCCGGCGTCCGGGTCGGCGGCCCAATCCTGGCGGTAGCTCGCGACGAGGTCGGGGTCGGTGAGCACAGCTCCGTCGGGCAACGCGCCGATCAATTCGTCCAGTGCAGCCGGGTCCACCGTCGTCATGCGTCCATCATCCCCCGGATGCCCGAATTTCGGACGGAGGCCGAACCGGGCCGATAGCCTCGGGGCAACAGACGTTGACGAAGGGGGAAGTAGTGGCGGACTTCGAGCGGGACCGGGATCTGCTGATCCGGCTGTGGCGGGCGTGGGCCAAGCGCGCCGGTGAACTGTCGGACGCGCAGTGGATGACCGAGACGCGGCTGCCCGGCTGGACGGTCCGCGACCTCTACGTTCATGTCACGCCCGACGTCCTGATCGCGATGCTCGCCGCGCCCGCATCCGACGACGACGCGAAGGTCACCAGCGCCGCCGAGATGCTCCGGATCTTCAATGCCGAGACGGTCGCCGCAGAATCGCTGCACGCGCAGCTCGCGGAGATGGTCCGCCAGGCAGCCACCGACATCGATCGGGAGACCCTCGTCGCGCGGTTCGACGGCGAGCTGCCCGAGGCGTTCGAGCGACTGACCGGACTGAGCCGCGAGACGGTGATTCCGCATCCGATGCTGGGGTCGGTGTCGCTCGGCGCCTTCCTCGACATGGCGATCCTCGAGGCCACCGTCCACCTGCTCGACGTGATCGACGCCGTCGGCGGTCCCGAACCGGAACAGGCGGCGCTCGAACGCGTCCGCGACGTCCTCGCTGCGGTGCCGGATCCGCTGGCGTTCGTCGAGGCGGCGTCGGGGCGGTCGAGCCGGACGGTCCTGCCGGTGATGCGGTGAGAACCTCTTGATGTCGAGGGCGGCACCTGCCCTTAGCTGAGGTCGGAAACCAGTTCCCGCAGGGCCGTTCGGGTTTCCTCGTCCGTGGAATAGACGATGGTGCCGACCATTCCGCGGGTCAGGAGGACCTTGTAAACGTTGCGGACGAGAGCGTCGAAGCGCAGGTCGCTGACTTTCGCGGTGTTTTTCATGTCGGGATCTCGGTTGGCGGAGCGGACGGTTGTGAACCGACCGTTTCGCCAGACGAGATCGGGTCCGAGAATGACACCGTTCCAGTCGTATTCGAACCCCTGTGCGGTGTACACGCAGCCGACCTGACCGAATCCGCCGTCCTCTGTCGCCCACAGCGGTGCGGGTGGAGCATCGCCGATTCTTCGGTCGCTCTTACTGTTCCACGGTCGAGCCCAAGTATCGATGGTGACGTCGGAAACGAGGCTGCCGTCGTCCTTGGCGTTACTCCACGGCCAGCAGTAGCCGGCTGTCATGCGCGCCGTGTAGCCGCGGTCGATCTGCTGAGAGAGCAGGTGTTCCATTTCCTCGGGAGTGTCGGCGACACGGAGGCGGAACTGTGGATCGCCCTTCCACGGATAAGGCTCGCCCTCGGTGAGGCTCAGGAGGTGTTTGACCCAGAGCACGTACTCTTCGCTGCCACCGCATCGGAACTGTTCGCCCAGATGCACGTGCTGGGTTTCGAGGCCCAGCGACGCGGCGTGCCGCTGGATCTGTTCGAGCGAGCCCATCTCGCCGGGTCGCACGATCTGGTGCTCGTCGAGAAGGAGCACGGGGACACGAGCGGCCGCGATCAGTTCGTCGATCTGCGGCCGGTCGGTGCGAAGCTCGGCCCGGGTGTAGCGGTCGACGGACGTATCCCGGATACGGTGCGCCTCGTCGAGGATAAGCACGTCCAAGCCGTTCTTCTCGGCGGCCATGAACTGATTGAAGTATTTGAACATCTTCTGCACACGAGGCGCTCGATGCCCGGCGACCTTGCGGAGAGTCTGGGTGAAGGATCTCGAGCCGGTGGCATGTAGAACAGTTCGGCCGCGTCGGGCGAGTTCGCCGACCAACGAAAGTGCGATGACGCTCTTGCCGCTGCCCGGGCCGCCCGTGACGACGATGACGCGTTTGTTGTCCGCGGATCGGGCATGCTCGACCGCGTGCAGCACCAGATCGACCGCAAGCTGTTGGTTACCGAGAAGATGAAACTGCGGGCGGTCCCGGACCTCGGCTGCGGCCACTTTGAGGAGCTGCTGTGACGGGGCGACAGCACTGCGGATGAGAGTGTCGCCCGGCGAATGGCCCGTCGCCGAAGGGCCCAAGCGGCTGCGTAGGAAGGAGAGCATCTCGCCGCGGTCGGCGCCAGTGAACAGACGCCCGGTCACCCCCATCGGATAGGAACGCAGATCCGCGACCTCCGCATTATCGGTTGCGTTGTGCAGGTACGCCATTCCGGCGAGGGCATCGGGCTGGTCGGCGATGGCTCTCGCGAAGTCGGCAAGGTAGTCGCAGTACCCCTTCACCTGCGCGACGGGATGCAGCTTCGGTCCGCCCGGCATCCCGGGCACCTCGACGAGTTCCGGGTTGCCCTCGTACCGGTAGGCGGCAGACCATTGTTTGAGTTCGACCACCACGTAAGACGGGGCGCCCGTGCTGGGGTGCGTGCCCGCGAGCACGACGTCGGCGCGCTGGGAGGTGAGCGGCAGATGGTACTCGACCAGCATCTCGACTTCGCCGAGACCCGCATCGACCAGGTCGCGGGCGAGTACGGGCAGGCTTCGGCTCCACGACTTCTGCTCCGCCGGGCTGGCCCGCCGGCCAGTCTTGAACAACATCTGTTCCAGCAGCTGCTCCGCAAGCGAATCGGGACGGGCAATGTCAGCAATACGGTTTGCCGACATACGAAGCAGAGTCACAGTGGGGTCCCCCGGGCAGCACGAATCCAGTCGTGCGGGTGGGGGCATGTCCGTGGCTGTGAATCACAGCGGAAGTCCGTCGGGCCGCGCCAGAAAGGATATCCGACACGGTTCTATCGAGGGGTGGCCGAGGGGGCTTCTCCGGACGGCGGCGGACAGCGGCAAATTGGTTGCGGAAGTCACGCACACCCCTCCACCCTCGGTGCCTTCGGGCGGCGGCACGGCGTGTCGCACCTGTCTACGCTGCTCTTGTTTGTCCGGCTAGCGTGACGTTATGAGAACGGTCGGCATCTATCTGGCGGCGGAGCCCACGAAAACCGCTGTCGCGACGGTGGATTGGGCAGGGGAGTCGGCTCGGGTGGTCGATCTGCGGCTCGGCGCCGTCGACGATCATGTGGTGGAGGCGGTGCGCGGCGCCGACAAGTGCGGGATCGACGCGCCGTTCGGGTGGCCGGACGCCTTTGTCGACTTCGTCGTCGCGAACCGTTCCCGGCGACCGCAGCGCGAGCTCGAGCTGGGTAGCCGTGCCGGGCGCCTGCCGCTGGTCCGGCGGCGCACCGATCGCGTCATCCACGAGTCGACCGGAATCGTGCCGCTGAGTGTCTCGGCGGATCTGATTGCGCATGTCGCGCTGCGGTGCGCGGGGCTGTTGGCGCGACTGGAGGTGGCCGGTGTCGACGTGGATCGCGTCGACGGCACCGTGGTCGAGGTGTATCCGGCGGCGGCGCTGCAGCGCTGGGGGTTGCCGTTCCGGGGCTACAAGGGCTCCGGAAACCGCTCGAATCTCGTGAACCTGGTCGCAGGATTCGCGACAGCGATCGCGGCATTGGACTTCAGGGACTTCCGCGAGTCGTGTGAGTCGTCGGACGACGCGTTCGACGCGGTTGTGGCGGCCGTCATCGCGCGGGCGGCAGCCCTCGGGCGGACGCGGCTGCCCGACACTGCGGATGAGGACGTAGCGAGGCGAGAGGGCTGGATTCACCTGCCCGATGTGGGGCTCGGAACGCTCCTGTGAGGCTCTGAGCTGCGCCGGTCTATCGCGATGACGATGTTCGAACCGGCATGGAACCGAACCGGCCGGTCTTGCGTCTGATTAGGTGGAGCGGTCTGGAACGAGGGGAGGAGTGCCGGATGCGGGTTGCTGCCGTGGTCGGGTTTATCGGCGCTGGGCTGCTACTGGCCGGGTGTGGCTCGGGGGACGTGAGTGGTGAGGCTGCTCCGGAGGGGAGCACGGCGGGGGAGCCAGTGTTCAGTCCGTGTGACGACATTCCGGACGAGGCCCTCCGCTCAGCCGGTGTGGATCCGGCGACGGCATCACGCGACATTATGGGTGTCGAACAGCCTGGATGGAAGATTTGCAAGTGGAGGGGGAACGGTCCATTCTTGACCGTTTTCGCCACGACCTACACCCTCGATGACGTTCGAGCGAACCAGAAGAACACCGAATTCACGCCAGTTGACCTAGGCGGGCGAGATGCGTTCCAGTACCGAGAGGTGACTGATCGGGAACGTAAGTCGTGTGACGTCGCGGTTGCGTCTGGTCAAGGTGCTGTCTTGGTGTCGATCTCTGACCTCGGGGGTGGGCCGCGAGTGGAGGACCCATGTGCTCTCGCGGCCCAGACCACCCGTGTCCTCGCGCCATACATTCCGGTGTAGAGGGATCAGGAGGGGGCAGGATGGAGGGAACGGCTGACATGGAAGGGCCATTGAGCTGGGGGAAGTTGGCTGACTATGCCGCGAGCGGCGAGCTTTTCGTCGATCGAGATGTAGCTAAGCAGTGTGCCATGCGATGTGACGAGATGGCCGACAAATTGAGGTGGATCCGGTCCGATGCAGAGAGCCTCACGAAGGTCCTTGGATTTGGCGATCGGCTTCCGTCGGGTGTCGCTCTGACCGCCAAATTCGAGCGCAAAGCATCTGGTGGCGAGTACTCGCTCGATCAAGCCATTGCAGATCACATTTCGACGGTCGAGCAGATGCGCGACGTCTTCCTCGAGATCGAAGCCCGCTACGCCGCAGCTGAGGAAGCGAACACCGCAGCCACGACAGCCGTCGGGTCGCGGATCAACTGAGACTTCCGGGTCCGCGTCATGCAGGGGGTGACGCGGACCCGGATCCTGCATTGGGTCGCCTGAACGACACGCACGACAAGTGGGGGATGTGACATGGATTTGCCAAGTTTCGTCGGGGCCGCGGCTTCGAAGATTGCTCAGGGCGCGGTGGAGGTGGGTCGCGGGGCCGTCGAGTTCGCCCGCGACCCGGCGAACACCATCGTCGAGGTTGTCACCGGCACCGACTACAACGAGCGTGACCGTGTCCGCGACGAGCAGGCCGCCGGCAACGCCGAGCGTGACCAGATCTACCGAGACCAGAGCCCGCTGTACAGCCAGGTGGGCAACGACTTCGACGACCCGGTCCTCGCCTCCCCAGAAGCGTTCGAAGCCATGTCGCACCAGGAGATCAAGGCGGCCGTCGACGCCATGAACGGGCAGGCGCTCCGTGCCAGCGCAGAAGGCTGGAAGAAGATCGGCGAGTCGCTCGAGCAGTCCCTCAACGACTTTCGCGACTTCATGTCGTCGACGATCAAAGACGACACCTGGAAGGGGATCGCCGCGGACAAGGCGACCGAAGCGACCTCGAACTACGCGCAGGACTCGGCGCGACTCGCCGCCGCCGGCAAGCTCGTCGGCAGCAAGATCGGGGAAGCCGCCACCGCGATCGACCAGGTGAAAGCCACCCTGCCGCCCGTCGGCGAACGCTCGATCGTCGGGACCCTCATCGACCGGGCCCTGCCATCGGTCGGGTTGCTCAAGAGCCTGCTCCACGAGCAGGACGAGGCCCACCAAGAAGCCGTCCAGATCATGCGGACCGTCTACACCCCGGTGATGCAGCAGGCCGACACCAAGGTCCCGAAACTGCCTGCGCCGCCGCAGGTCGTCAACGCCCCCCCGGTGGTCAACCCCGCCACGACAGGTGCTCCTACAGGAGGCGCACCGAACGGCTACACGCCCTTCCACGCGCCGAACTCCGGATCGCCCGCACCGAACAGCGGGCTGCCGGGCGGCGCGCCAGGCGCCGGAAACAACCCCGGCGCAGACACGTTCGGCCCCGGAACCTTCATCGCTCCCGAAACAGGCGTCGGACCGAACGCCCTCGGTGGACCGAACGCAGGCGCCGACCCGAACGTTGTTGATGCGCAGACGAACCCGGCGTCGGCGTGGACGGTCCCGGCCGGAATGACCGCCGTCGACGGTTCGCGCCTCGGGCAGTCCGGCATCGGCCCGCTCGGCTCGGGTGGAGCCGGCTACAACTCGGGCACGCACGGACCGGGCGCCGGATACACGGGAACCTCGGGAGGCTCGGCCGGCGGCGGCCTCACCCCCGGTGGAGTCGGCAGCGGCAGTCTCGGTGGCGGGCTCGGCAGCCGCGGGGGACTGAGCGGCGGGGGCGGCACGTCGCTGTCGGCCGCGTCGGGACCGGGTGCCGGAGCCGGTGGGGTTTCGGCGGGATCCGGCCGACCCGGCGCACCCGGCGGCTCGGGCATGATGCCCGGAGCGGGAGCCCGCGGCCGCGGCGAGGACGACGACGAACACAAGACGCCCGGCTACCTCGTCAACGTCGACAACGGCAACGAACTCATCGGCAAACTGCCGCTCGCGGCGCCGCCCGTCATCGGAAGCTGAACGGGGCCTACGCCTTCACCGGCCCCGCCCGCAGCACGTCGTCGAACCGCTCCCGCACCTCCGCGATGTGCTTATCGAGGTCGTCGACCGTCCAGCCCTCGGTGCTGATCGGCTCGAGCACGTCGACGTAGACGGTGCCGGGATGGGCGACGAACGAGTTGCGCCACATCAGGTCCCCGGCGTTGTGGATGACGATCGGCACGATCGGCACCTGCGCCTGCATCGCCATGTGGAATCCGCCCTTCTTGAACCGCCCCAACCGGGGTGTGGGGGAGCGGGTTCCCTCCGGGGCGATCGCGATCGATGTTCCGCTCTTCAGCTTCTCGATCGCCGGCGCCAATGCCGCCCGGGCCTGCGCACTGTCCGACCGGTCCACGTACGCCACGTCCAGCAGCGCCCCGACGGCCGCGAACCGCGGATCGTGCGCCGCCTCCTTCTTCGCGACACCGGTCACATCGCGTCGAATCACCTTGCCCACCACCAGCATGTCCAGCGAACTCTGGTGGTTGAACATGAACACCGCCGGACGGTCGCTCCACGCGTTGTCCTCGCCGGTGATCTGCACGTCGATCCCGCAGATCGTCAACGCCAGATCGGGGCCGAACGACCCCACCATGTTGGCCGCCGTCCTCCGATTCCCCGACAGCACACCGGCCGTCACGGCCGCACCCGTCGTGGCGATCAGCGCACTCAACGCCGCCCCGGTCCGCGCGGTCGCGATCGGTGTCGCCCCGCGCTCGGGCTTGCGCAGATTCACCGACAGCCAACCCTCGTCGTGCGCGATCTGCGCCAGCCGCCGATCCGGATTGAGCGCCACCGGGCGACCGACCGACTCCAGCATCGGCACATCCTCGACACCATTGGAATACGCGAACGCCTCCGACAGCGGAACATCCACCTCATCGGCGAACGCCCGCAGCGCCTTCGCCTTCGCCGGGCCCCACAGCGCCGGTCCGGTCAGCTCGCCGGTCAGCAGCCCGTCGACCACCTTCGGCCGGCTGCACAGGATGTCGTCGATGCCGAGATCATCGGCCACGTACTGCGCCTGATACGTCGTCGCCGAGGTCGCCATCACGATCCGATGCCCGGCGCGGCGGTGCGCGTCGAGCAGCCGGCGCACGTCCGGGTAGATCATCGACGCGACCTCCTGGCGGAACAGTCGCTGACTCCACTCCCACAACTCGTCCTCGCTCCGGCCGGCCAGCCCGGTGACCGCGATCTCCATCAACCGTCCGACGTCGGCGCCCCGGAACTGGGTGTCGAACGCGGCCCCGGTGGTGCGCAACAGCTCGGCGAGGCTGATATCGAAGCGGCGCAGCCGATCCCGGTACACGACGGTTGCGGTGTATCCGGTGATGAGGGTGCCGTCCAGGTCGAACGCGGCCAGCGTCGTCGGGCCCGGCGGGGCGGCGGCGATCGCGGCGTGCAGATCCCTCAATCGGTTCATCGGCCCGGCCCCGTGGTCCCCTTCGGCGGCTCGGCGACCGAGTCGGGGCCCTTCACCTCGTCGAGCTTGGCGTGCGCCAGGCTGCGGATCTTCCGCACGCGCCGGACCAGCGTCCGGATCTCGTCGGCGAACTCGCGGCGTCGATCGAGAACCGACAGGTCGTCGGACTCGACAAGATCGCGGTTGCGCGCCAATCGCAGTGCGGTGCTGAACAGTTCCGACGAGATCGACTCGCTGCTGGCGACCTGCTGCCGCAGCCGCCGTTGCTGGGCCAGCGCGAGGCACTCCGAGACGAAGGTCTTCTCGTCGAAATCCCTGCCCGCCGGGACGTCGAGCAGGTGATCGGCCATCACCTCGTACGCCTCCAGGTACGGTTGGAACACGCGGTGCGCGAAGTAGGGGCGGACCTGGACCAGGATCTTCTGCACGTCCTCCGGATTGCTCAGATCCTCCTCCCACGTCGGGTCGACCAGGCTCAGCTCGGCACGCAACTCCCCGCGGAAGGTGTTCTTGTCGCTGAAGAAGAACTCGAACTTGAGCAGATCCCGGATGCGCAGCGCCTCCCGCCAACCGTCGCTGAGCGGGTCGGCGAACTTCTCGTCGATCGCCGCCACCATCACCATCTCGGCGATCGCGCGGACCAACAGGAAATGAATCATGTTGTTGCGGTAGAACGCTGCCACCAGGCCCTGATCCTTGGCCAGGTAGTAGACGCGCTCGTTGCCCTCGTCGAACCTGCGCAACACCCCGGCGTCGACGTGGGTGAGCAGGGCCTTGCGAATCACCTGGGGGTTCGTCAGGTCCACGTCCCCGGCGGTCGGCAGCTTACGCGCCGTGATGTAGTCGACCATCGGCCCGAGGATGAAGCTGAGTTCGGGCACCGTGAGCGCGCGGTCCTCGATCCCGAGGAACGCGAGCATCACGAGCGACGACGCCGTGATCGGTGTGACCTCGTTGATGCGGTGGCTGACCTCGATGCCGGTTTTCTGGATCGCCAGCCGCAGATCGTCCTCCTGCGTCAGTGAATTCCGCAGAGACAGAGGACGTCCGACCGAGACGTGCGCGACGCCGCGGCGCTGCCCCTGCGCCCGGACGTATCCGACGAGCCACCGGAGGCTCTCCTTGCGCTTCGGCGCGCCGTGGGCCTCGGCGGCCATCGCGTTGACCTCGTACAGCTGGTCGTACACCAGCGAGACCGGAACGAGGTAGACGTCGGAGGCGTCGCTCTCCTGGAACGCCTGCGCGAGATAGGTCAGCAGCCCGTACCGCGGCGGGCGCAGCTTGCCGGTGCGCGACCGCCCGCCTTCGATGTACCACTCGAGGTTGAACCGCTTGTTCAGCAGGAACCGCATGTATTCGCGCAGCGTCCACTTGTAGATCTCGTCGCTGCCGAACTTGCGGCGGATGAACACCATGCCGGACCGTTTGCTGATCGGGCCGATCGGCCAGAAGTCGACGTTGATCCCGCCCATCACGTGGTTGAGCGGTAGGTCGTTCGCGAGCAGAGCCGGACGCAGGACCAACGGATCGAGATAGGACCGGTGACTGGGCAGGAACACGAGCGAGTGCTCACGGTTGAGTTCGCGCAACTCCTCGAAGCGGGTGGTGTCCACGTCGAGCCGGTAGGCGCGGGAGAAATAGCGGCCCAGCTGATCCCACAGCGCGATCGCCCGCCGGCTCTGCGCGGCCACCATCTCGTCGAGGTCGGCGCGGGCCCGCCGCTCGACGTCGGCCACGGTCAGGTTGAGCTGGGCGGCGAGCTTCCTGACCCCGGCCGTGAACCGGCCGGTGTCGGTGATCTCCTCGACCACGAACCGCGACACCTTGTACTGGGTGCCCAACAGCCGGCGTTCGGCCCGTTCCAGGGTCAGCGCGGCCTGGCGGCGGATGAAGTCGGGAAGCGACCCGCCGCCCCGCTCCGCCAAGCGGTCCCGCAACTCGTTGAGCGTCGCCCCGTCGCCCTCGATGACCCGGCACCGGATGGGATCGTCCCGCAACACCCGGCGTTGCGCATTGGCCCCGAGGTGCAGCGGATCACGCGCCGACAGGGCGTCACGCAGCTGATGGCCCCGATGGCCGTTGCCGGTGTCGGGCATCCACACCACCCGCACCGGCGTCAGCTCGGGATCGTCGTCGCGCTGCGACAGCGAGGTCAGCCCCTGATCGGTGGTCGCGACCGTGACGGTGCGCTCCCCGGATTCGGCCTCGCGCCGCTTCAGCCACGTCCGCAGCACCCGGTCCTCGGTGTCGGTCATCGGCTCGGTGAGATAGATCTGTGTGTGGTGGTCCGCATCGGTCATCGCTGGACTCCTTCCGAACCTGCCGTCCCGTCCTGGGCGCCGCCGAGCGCCACCACCTCGTCGAGCCCCTCCTGCAGGCAGCGCATGAACAGCGCCGGCTCGGTGACCGCTGCGGTGTCGAGGTTGACGCCGATGCAGCACGTCCCCACATGCGAGACCATCGTCGCCATCACCGCGCACCCGGGCGCCGGCGCGAACGGGAACACCCGCTCGATCCGCGCGCCGGCCAGGTACACCGGGACGGGGACACCGGCCACGTTCGACGCCTGCAGGTCCAGGCCCTTCGACTGGGTCAGATACCACTCGGCCAGCAGCCGTGTCGGCAGCCGCACCAGCAGCGGCGACGCCGCCTCGACGATGTCGACCGCCGGCTCCTCGCGCAGCGCCAGGACGATCGCCCGCACCTTCCGGACGCGGATCGCCGGATTCGCCTCGGTGGCCGGGCCGGCGAACCGCACCGCGGCGAACCGGTTGCCGCCCGTCTTGTCCGACGGCGCCCGCATGTTGATCGGCATGCCCATCGGGACCTTGTCGATCGGCACACCCATCTGCTCGTGGTACCGCCGATACCCGCCGAGCAGCGCGGCGACGTACGCGTCGTTGACCGACCCGCCGGCGGCGTGCGCCGCGATCCGCAGCTCGTGCAGGCCCACCTCGAGCACTCCGAACCAGCGGCCGAGGCCGCGGTTTCGGAGCAGGGGAGACCCGGTCGCCGGGGGCGGCTGGATCACCCGGCGCAGTGAGTTCGCGTAGTCGAGGACCTCGCCGGTCGCCTCCAGCGGCCGCCGGACCACGTCGAGCGCCAACCGCACCGACCCCGACACCAAGCCCGCGATCCGGTTCGGGGTCCGCCGCGCCTCGGTGATCACCTCGCGGCCTAGCGCCGAGAGGTCGTTCAGGTGCTCGGGCGGTGCGGGCTCGCGATCGGGCTTGTCGGGGGTCGGCTCGGGGCGGCGGCTGTGTAGCAGCGTCATCAACTGGATGCCGCCCATCCCGTCGGCCATGCTGTGGTGCGTCTTGACCACGTACACCGCGCGGCCGTCGTCGAGGCCCTCGATGAGCATCGCCATCCACGGCGGGCGGGCCTTGTCGAACGGCTCGGTGGCCAGGTGACGGCACAGGCGCAGCGCGTGATCGAGATCGGCCGGCTCAGGCAGGCGCACCCGCCGCAGGTGGTAGTCCAGATCGAACTCGGGGTCCACCGACCAGATCGGGTTGCCCAGGCCGAACGCCGGTTCCACCGCGCGCATCCGGATGCGGGGCACGATGTGCGACGCCCACTCGTGGGCGCGCACCAGCCGATCCCAGTCGGGAGCCTGATCGAGGACGTCGACGGCGACGATCGGCGTGCGCAGCTCCGGCCGGACCTCCTCCATCCGCCACATGCCGGTCTCGAAGTCCGACATGGTCCGGCTCAGGCCCCACCCGACCGCGGACAGGTCGACATCCACTGCGCTCGGAGGGATGAAGGGTTGCCCGTCGGTCATACGCACGCTCCTCGGATCCGCGGTGACGAGATCGCTCTGGGGTGTTGCCTCAAGTGTGGACCCGTACGCGTGGACGCGTCACAGAATTCAGCGCTTCACGGGTTCGGACGTTGCGGACAACTCGTGTCGCGCGCGGTGCGGCCGGGTCTCGGATACCGTCTGAGGGACTTCGATCCTTGCCCCGGCGAAAGGACGTGGTCATTCCCCTCTACCAGTTCCGGTGCGATCGGTGCGGTGCCTTCGACCGCACGTACTCGATGGCGACCGTCCCCGACACCGTCGACTGCCCCGAGTGCGCGTCCGAGTCGCGGCGACAGATCACCGCACCGCGCCTCGGCCACGGTTCGTCGACGCCGATGCGCCTGCTCGACGCGACCGCGCGGTCGGCGAGCGAGCCGGCGGTCGTGACCGGCACCCGGCCGGGCGCGCCGCGCACCGCCCAGACGGTCACCACCAACCCGCTGCACCGAAAGTTGCCCCGCCCCTGAGTAAATCGCCCCGCCCGTGAAAGTGAGGAGCCCCGCATGCCCGAGTTGCTGTTCCCGTTGGATTCCCGCAAGAAGTTCACCGAGCAGGAGAAGATCGGCCACAACCGGTGGCACCCCGACATCCCGGCCGCGGTGACCGTCAAGCCCGGCGACTCGTTCCGGGTGCACTGCCGCGAATGGTTCGACGGCGCGATCCACAACGACGACTCGGCCGACGACATCCTGAACGCGCCGCTCACGACCGTGCACACCCTGTCCGGGCCGTTCGCGGTCGAGGGCGCCCGGCCCGGCGACCTGCTGATCGTCGACATCCTCGACATCGGGCCGATCCCGCAGGAGGACTCCGGCCCGCTCGCCGGCCAGGGCTGGGGCTACACCGGCATCTTCCCGCGCGACAACGGCGGCGGATTCCTCACCGAACAGTTCCCCGACGCGTACAAGGCGGTCTGGGACTTCTCCGGGCAGACCGCGACGTCGCGGCACGTGCCGCACGTGAAGTTCACCGGCATCGTGCATCCGGGACTGATGGGGACGGCGCCCTCGCACGCGCTGCTCGGCAGGTGGAACACCCGCGAGGCCGCGCTGATCGCGACCGACCCCGATCGCGTCCCGCCGCTCGCGCTGCCGCCGGAACCACGCGACGCGATCCTCGGCACGCTCGCCGGCGCCGACTTCGACCGCGTTGCCGCAGAGGCCGCGCGCACCGCGCCGCCGCGGGAGAACGGCGGCAACCAGGACATCAAGAACCTCACCAAGGGCAGTCGCGTCTTCTACCCGGTGTTCGTCGACGGCGCGAACCTGTCGGTGGGCGACCTGCACTTCTCCCAGGGCGACGGCGAGATCACCTTCTGCGGCGCCATCGAGATGGGCGGATTCATCGACCTGCGCGTCGACCTGATCAAGGGCGGCATGGAGACCTACGGCGTTGCCGAGAACGCGATCTTCATGCCCGGCAACACCGATCCGCAGTACTCGGAGTGGCTCGCCTTCTCGGGAACCTCGGTGACCCTCGACGGCGAACAGCGCTACCTGGACTCGCATCTCGCGTACCAGCGCGCGTGCCTGCACGCGATCGAGTACCTCACGAAGTTCGGCTACAGCCCGGAGCAGGCGTACCTGCTGCTCGGCGCCGCGCCGATCGAGGGTCGACTGTCCGGCGTCGTGGACATCCCGAACTCGTGCGCGACGGTGTACCTGCCGACCGCGATCTTCGACTTCCCGCTCGCACCGTCCGCGGCAGGCCCCGTGCAGATCGATCCGGGCATCGGGGCGCCGCACTCGGCGCGCTGATCGGGCGACCTTCTCGGCTGGGCGGCACCGACTGATCGTTTCCTCCGCGCGGAGGTGCGAGGCCCTCGGTGCCGTCCGCCGCGCGCGCGGATATTAGCAGCGCAGTGCAGCTTTCTGTCGTCTTCCGAATGGACTCGAGTCGAATTGTTTTGTCGCAGGTTTCCTGGGATCGGACATTAAGCGAACGCCAGGTTTCGTTATCTAATCGTGATGATCAAACAGTAACGCGCCCATGTTTCGTCGCGTTAGCGTCGATCCCAATCGCTCAACGCAATCGAAGCGTTACGCGATGCCACCACCATCAACATCCTTGTCGCCCGGAACGTGATGTCCGTCAGAACGAGGTAAGGGCCGTCGGGGAGAAAGGGGCGCGGAGTCGTGAGCGCTTCGTCGAGCTGCATCGAGGACTACGTGGCGGCTATGTTCGCCTACGAATTCATGGACGGTGGGGTCGACTACGACTCGCTCGACCGCATTCACAGCGGTGACGTGGGCGAGTGGGTGTCGGCCGTCGCCGGCTCGGGACTCTTCACGAACTCACAGGTCGAGCGCATCGATGCCGCGTGGCATCGCGACCCCAGGTCGCTGCTCGCCACCCTGCTGTCCGAGGCCGACGAGATGACGGTCAAGCGTTGCGAGATGACGTGGGCGGCACTCGACCGGACCGAGCCGCTCGAGCGCGTCGAGGTTGCGGTCGGCGGTTACAGCAACGTGGTCGCGTCGGCGTCCACCACGATCGCCTGATCATCGGTCAAACATCTGTAGGGAACCCCGGCGCCGCGGCAGGCCTCGATCATTCGGGCCGATTCGTCGCCGGGGTTCGCCATGTCCGGCCCCGGATCGCGCATGTCCGCGTCGGTAGTCGGGCAGTGCGGCACGATCGCGAAGTCGACCAGACCGAGTCCGTCCCATCGTGGCCGGATCCCACACACCGGTGTCACTTCCCCCGGGTCGTCGGCGCTGTCGATGCCGACCAGCGACGGCGCCATGACGCACGCGCCGGCGCTGTAGCCGGCGTACGCCAACTCGTCCGTGCCGAGCAACCGGCGCAGCACCTCGTCGCCGCCGCAGCGGGCCAGCTGCGCTCGCAGCACGAACGTGTTGCCTCCCCGCACCCACACCGAACGGAACCCCGACAGCGCGTCGGTCAACCGGTCGGGACGGCCGACGAAGTTGCGCAGGTCCACCTCCGTCGGTGAGAACCCGAGCCGACGCAGCGGCACCACGTCGCTGACCACTGCCGACTCCCGGGCCCGGGGCGGCCACGCGTCCGCGGCGTTCGCGATCACCGAAATCGGGCCGGGTCCACCGACCAGATCCACGAATCGGTCGACGTGCGCGCCGAAGCGGTACGACGCCAGGAAGAGTCGCACGTGCGGTCAGATGGTGTACGCGAGGTTGTCGACGATTCGGCGTCCCACTTCGGTGTCCCCGCCGAGCTCGAACTCCGCTTCGTGCTCGGCCGCCGTCGTGCGCCCGCAGGCCAGCCGCGTGAACAGGCGAGAGTCCATCGCGATGGTCGACGTGGCCGGTCCGGATAGCTGCGGGACCACCGCGGCTCGGCCGTCCACCTCGACGTGGAGGGTGCGGGCCAGCGGGCCGGACAGCTCGAAGGTCACCCGGGCGCCGTCGGGCGCGTGCCCGAGCTTGCCGACGATGAAACCGAGTGCGCCCTCGATCTCCGCGAACGCGAGGTTTCCACGACTGCCGCCCTCGTCGCCGGCGGGGGCGTCGAGCGCATCGCGGATGTCGTGCTCGTGGATCCAGCAGTCGAACAGGCGGATGCGCATGAAGCGGCCGTACGTCGCCGGTCCGGCCGGGGTGACGGCGGTGGCGTCGAAGTCTGCCTGGGTCATCGCCGTGAGCACCTCGAGTCGGGTGGAGGTGATCTCGCGGAACATCGTGAGTGTCTGCTGCCCGGTGTGGGCTCGCAGACCCTCGACCCAGCGCTCGTTGAAGGCGCCGATCTCGTTGCGCACGTGGAGGAGTCCGTGGACGTCGATCGCGGTCTTCGGCGGTTTGAGGCCCGACAGCATCGACTCGGTCCCGATGATGTGCGAGACGATGTCGCGCACGGTCCAGCCGGGCAGCGCCGTCGGCGTGAGCCACGCATCGCCCTCGACGGTGGACAGCACGTCGTCGAGCGCCGCCCACTGCTCGGACAGGGCGTCGACCAGCATGCCCTGGGGGAACTCGCTCATGAATCGCTCTCCGTTTCCGCTACCGGGAGGTCGACGACCTCGCCTCGGTCGATGCTCTGCCAATCACGGCCTCGCACATACGGTTCGAGTGCCGTCCCGATCGCTTCCGCGTCCGCCGGTCCCTTGACCCGCTGGATCTCGTACACGCGGGGAAACTCGAGCATCTCGGTCACCAGGTTCCACAACCGCACCGCCGACTCGCCTTCCGGCGGGTCGACCAGCACCGGACCGAAGAAGGCCGTGCCGGCGACGAACAGCGTGGGGACGCCGAACCCGCCCGCCGCGACCACACGGTCGTGGTCCGCGCGGACGTCGTCGTGGGTGGTGGGGTCCGCGAGTGCGGCGTCGAGCAGCGCGGGGTCGAGGCCGAGGCGCTCGAGCAACCCGCGGGCGACGTCCGGGTCGTGCGGTTTGCCGCCGTCGACGTGCAACAGGTGACCGGTCGCGAAGTACCAGCGGTCCAGCAGATCCATGCTCTCGCGGCGCAGCAGCGCGCCGATCCGCATCAGCGACCACCCGTACGACCACTCGCGCTCCCACGGGTGCTTCTGGTCGTCGCGCCGGTTGATCTCCTCGAGGCTGAAGAATCGCCACGCGATGTCGATGGACGTCTCGGCCCGCACGTGCCGGATCCACCGCGACGCGTGGAACGCGAACGGACACATCGGGTCGAAATGGAAATCGACCGACGTGATCGGCTCGGCGCTCGCGTCCGTGGTCACCTTGTCACTCTATGACCGATCGTGCTCCGGAGCGACGACTCGGCGCGGAAACGTCGCGGCGAGTCGGATTCCGAGCGATTCGGTCGAAACCACCCCGAATCGTGCCGGCGAGGTGGACCATCGACGCAGACCGATCGTGCGAATCGCCGTTCACATGAGGAGCCGCTGTGTTTCCCGGAAACTTCGTCGCGTCCACACCCGACAAGCCCGCGGTCATCCGACCCGCCACGGGCGAGCAGCTCACCTATCGGCAGCTGGACGACCGCTCACTCCGGCTGGCCCGCTACCTGCACTCGGTGGGACTGCGACCTGGCGACCACGTGGCCGTCGTCGCCGGCAACGACCTGCGGGTGCTGGAGGTGTACTGGGCGGCGCTGCGATCCGGCCTTTACATCACGGCCGTCAACTGGCATCTCACTCCGGCCGAGGCTGCGTACGTCGTCGACGACTGCGAGGCGTCCGTGCTCGTCGTGTCTGCGGATGCGGCCGGTGCGCTCCCGGTCGCACGCGACGAACTCCCGAAGGTGCGTCACCGGCTGGTGTTCGGTGGAGCGGTCGACGGATACGACGACTACGACGCCGCGCTCGCGGCACAGTCGGGTGATCCGCTCGAGTCCCAGCCCCGCGGGCAGGACATGCTGTACTCGTCGGGCACCACCGGCCGGCCCAAGGGGATCAAACCGCGACTCCCGGAGGGGCAGGTCCAGGAGACCGTGGACCCCTACACCGCGGTCTTCGCGCCGATGTACGGCTTCGATGCCGGCACCGTCTACCTGTGCCCGGCACCGCTGTATCACGCTGCGCCGCTTCGCTTCTGCGGCACGATCAACTCGGTCGGCGGAACGGTGATCGTGATGGACCGGTTCGAACCGGCCGAGGCGCTCGAGCTGATCCAGCGCTACCGGGTCACCCACAGTCAGTGGGTGCCCACGATGTTCGTGCGAATGCTCAAGCTGCCCACGGAGGTTCGCGACCGCTACGACGTGTCGAGCATGCGGGTGGCCATCCACGCTGCGGCCCCGTGCCCGGTCGAGGTCAAGCGCGCGATGATCGACTGGTGGGGGCCGGTGATCCACGAGTACTACGCCTCGACCGAGGGCTCGGGGGCGACGTTCATCGACAGCCCGCAGGCGCTGGCGCATCCCGGTTCGGTCGGCCGTGACGGCGTACTCGGGGTGGTCCGCATCTGCGACGAGGCGGGGCGCGAACGGCCGATCGGCGAGATCGGCACCGTGTACTGGGAGCGGGACGAGGTGCCGTTCGAGTATCACAACGATCCGGTCAAGACTGCGGCCGCGCAGCATCCCGATCACCCGACCTGGACGACGAGCGGCGACATCGGCTACATCGACGGCGACCGCTTCCTCTATCTCACCGATCGGGCGGCGTTCACGATCATCTCCGGCGGCGTCAACATCTATCCCCAGGAATCGGAGAACGTCCTCACGGTGCATCCCAAGGTGTACGACGTCGCGGTCATCGGGATTCCGCACGACGAGATGGGGGAGGAGGTCAAGGCCGTCGTCCAGCTGGTGGACGGTGTGACGGGGAACGCCGACGTGGAACGGGAACTGCTCGACTACGTCCGGGACCGGGTCGCCCACTACAAGGCGCCGCGGTCGATCGACTTCGTCGACGAACTTCCGCGCACCCCCACCGGCAAGTTGGTCAAGCACGCGCTGCGTGCGCGTTACGTCGTCGCGTGATGATCAGTCGGACTTCTCGAGCTCCAGCAGGAACTCCCGCAGCACCGCCGCCTGGCTGTGCTCGACGTCCTTGGTGGCGGTCAGCAGGACCAGCGGGCGGTCCTGCGCGAGCGTCAGTACACGTTCGACAGCGCTGCGACCGTCCGGAGATTCCAACTCAGCGAGATAGCGGGAGCGAAACTCGGCGAATTCTGCTACGTCGTGGCTGTACCACTTACGCAATTCGGTCGACGGCGCGAGATCCTTCGCCCAGTCGTCGTAGTGGAACGAATCCTTGCGCAATCCGCGCGGCCACAGCCTGTCGACGAAGACCCGGAAACCCGGTTCTGCGCTCGGATGGTCGTACACGCGTTCGATTTCGATGGCCTTCGCGGGCATCTCCCGCCTCCTTGTCTTGGGCCGATCGCGGCGCCAGGTTACTTCTATGTGAAATCGTGACCTACCTCACAAAAATTGCCTCGCGAGGTGGTATACCTCTGTTCGGATTCGATTCAGACAGCTTCCACGACTTGCGTCTGTTCCCTTGCTCACGGTAGTTCTGGCTACCATCGTGGACCACTTGCATCGGCCGGGTCATCGTCCGTCGATCGCTCGATAGTTGCCGCCCGTCGCGGCAGGCACTTCATCTACCGCAGGAAGTCGAGACATTGGATACATCGAAGAGCGTGGCACAGGTGCGCCCGTCGGTCGGTGTCGTTCGGGAAACGAGCGACGGCGAGCGACGGGTGGCTCTGGTGCCCAAGGTCGTGGCGTCACTGGCCGCCAAGGGGGTCGACGTCGTCGTCGAGCCCGGTGCCGGGCTGGGTGCGTTGATTCCGGACGAGCTGTACAAGGAGGCCGGTGCCACGATCGGCGACGCCTGGGCGGCCGATGCGGTCGTCAAGGTCGCGCCGCCGTCGGACGACGAGGTCGCCAAGCTCCGCTCGGGGCAGACGTTGATCGGCTTCCTGGCGCCGCGCAACGCCGACAACCAGATCGGTGCCCTCACCGCCGCAGGAGTGAGCGCGTTCGCCGTCGAGGCGATCCCGCGTATCTCGCGTGCCCAGGTGATGGACGCGCTGTCGTCGCAGGCGAACGTCGCCGGCTACAAGGCCGTCCTGGTGGCCGCGTCGGAGTCCACGCGCTTCTTCCCGATGCTGACCACCGCGGCCGGCACCGTGAAGCCCGCGACCGTGCTCGTGCTCGGTGTGGGTGTCGCCGGCCTGCAGGCCCTGGCCACGGCCAAGCGCCTCGGTGGCCGCACCACCGGCTACGACGTCCGTCCGGAGGTGGCCGACCAGGTCCGCTCGGTCGGCGCCCAGTGGCTCGACCTCGGCATCGACGCCGCCGGTGAGGGCGGTTACGCCCGCGAGCTGACCGACGCCGAGCGCGCCCAGCAGCAGCAGGCCCTCGAGAACGCCATCAAGGGCTTCGACATCGTCATCACCACCGCGCTGGTGCCGGGCCGTCCCGCGCCGCGTCTGGTGACCGCCGCCGCCGTGGAGGGCATGAAGCCCGGCAGCGTGATCGTCGACCTCGCCGGTGAGACCGGTGGCAACTGCGAGCTCACCGAACCCGGTCAGACCGCCGTCAAGCACGGCGTGACGATCTGCAGCCCGCTGAACCTGCCGGCCACCATGCCCGAGCACGCGTCCGAGCTGTACTCCAAGAACGTCGCTGCCCTGCTCGAGTTGATGCTCGACGAGAACGGTGCCCTGGCCCCGGACTTCTCCGACGAGATCCTCGACGGCGCGTGCGTGACCCGCTCGAAGGAGAACTCCTGATGTACACCGAACTGTTGGCGAACATCGCGATCCTGGTCCTGGCCGGGTTCGTGGGCTTCGCCGTGATCTCCAAGGTGCCGAACACGCTGCACACGCCGCTGATGTCGGGCACCAACGCCATCCACGGCATCGTGGTGCTCGGCGCGCTGGTCGTCCTCGGGCACCTGCCCGGCGACGCGCCGTGGTCGATCAAGGTCATTCTGTTCGTCGCGCTGGTGTTCGGCACCCTGAACGTCGTCGGTGGTTTCGTGGTCACCGACCGCATGCTCGCGATGTTCAAGCCTAAGAAGGACGCCCCCAAGGCTGTCGAGAAGAAGGGGGCTGACGCCTGATGAGTTACCTCGTCACGATCCTCTACATCGTCGCGTTCGCGATGTTCATCTACGGTCTGTCGGGTCTGACCGGCCCGAAGACCGCGGTGCGCGGTAACTACATCGCCGCCGTCGGCATGTTCGTCGCCGTCGTCGCCGTGCTGATCGATGTCCGCGACACCGACAACTGGCTGTTGATCATCGGCGGTCTCGCCGTCGGCATCATCCTCGGCGTCCCGCCGGCGCTGCGCACCAAGATGACCGCGATGCCGCAGCTGGTTGCACTGTTCAACGGTGTCGGCGGCGGCACCGTCGCGCTCATCGCGTGGGCGGAGTTCCTGAACTCGGACGGCTTCACCGCCGTCGACGCGGTCCCCTCGGCACCGTTCATCGTCGGCTCGCTGTTCGCGGCGATCATCGGTTCGGTCTCGTTCTGGGGCTCGCTGGTGGCGTTCGCGAAGCTGCAGGAGCTGCTGAACAAGAACTTCGAGAAGAAGGTCGTCGCCTCGGCCAAGCTGTTCCAGTTCGCGAACATGATCCTCGCCGTCGTGTCGGTCGGCCTGGCCGTCTACATCGGTCTCGGCGCCGACGGCGACCCGCAGTCGCCGTGGCTGATCGTCGGCCTCCTCATCGCCGCCGGTGTCATGGGTCTGTTCGTCGTGCTGCCGATCGGCGGCGCCGACATGCCCGTCGTCATCTCGCTGCTCAACGCGCTCACCGGTCTGTCGGCCGCGGCCGCGGGTCTGGCGCTCAACAACCAGGCGATGATCGTCGCAGGCATGATCGTCGGCGCGTCGGGCTCGATCCTGACCAACCTGATGGCCAAGGCCATGAACCGCTCGATCCCCGCGATCATCTTCGGCTCGTTCGGCGGCGGCGACGCCGGCGGCGCGGGCGCCAGCGCAGCGGGTGGCACCGTCAAGGCCACGTCGGCGTCGGATGCGGCGATCCAGATGGCGTACGCCAACCAGGTCATCGTCGTCCCCGGCTACGGTCTCGCCGTCGCGCAGGCCCAGCACGCGGTCAAGGAGATGGCGGCCCTGCTCGAGGAGAAGGGCGTCGAGGTCAAGTACGCGATCCACCCGGTCGCCGGCCGCATGCCCGGCCACATGAACGTCCTGCTCGCCGAGGCCGACGTCGCGTACGACGCGATGAAGGAGATGGACGACATCAACGGCGAGTTCTCGCGCACCGATGTCACCGTCGTCATCGGCGCCAACGACGTCACCAACCCGGCCGCCCGTGAGGACTCGAGCTCGCCGATCTACGGCATGCCGATCCTCAACGTCGATCAGTCCAAGTCGGTCATCGTGCTCAAGCGCTCGATGTCGTCGGGCTACGCCGGCATCGACAACCCGCTGTTCACCGCGGACCAGACCTCGATGCTGTTCGGCGACGCCAAGAAGATGGTTTCCGAGGTCACCGAGGAGCTCAAGGCCCTGTAGGCCCCCCGGCGCATCCCGGAACACGAGAACGGCACCCGACGGGCGACCCCCCTCCACCCGCCGGACGAAGGGACCCTTCCCACGCTCACCGCGTGGGAAGGGTCCCTTCCGCCGTCACAGCCACCGTTCTGTGGGGCGGGTGCACCACACCGGCGAACCGGGCCGCGACGAGAACGCAGACGAGCGGCACGACCATCGCGACGGTGAGCGGCACCAGGTGCGTCAGCCACCCGATGGTGGCGGGGCCGACGAGAAACCCGATGTACCCCATTCCCACCACGCGGGACATGTTGGCGCCCGCCGCGCCGGTGCCGAGGTTGCCCGCGGCGGTGAAGATCTGCGGCACACACCCCGACAGCCCGAGCCCGAACAGCGCCCAACCCAGCAGCGTCGTCGGCAGCCACCCCGAGACGACGACCAGACCGATGCCGACCGCCGCGATCAGCGCCCCGTAACGCACCACGGCGACGGGGCCCAGCGTGGAACTGACGCGGTCCGCGGTGAACCGGCCCACGGTCATCGTCAGCGAGAACGCCCCGAACGCGAGGGCCGCGATCGAACCCGAGACGTCCAGGTGCTCCTTGACCTGCAGCGTCGTCCAGTCGTTCGCGACACCCTCGGCGAGCATCAACGCGAACGCGACCGCGCCCATCGCCAGCACCCGCGGCGCGTACCGAGCCCGGGGTCGTCGCTCGTGTTGCTCGGGGCGGGCGTGCGCCGCCGGCGGCAGCAGTCGTGTCGTGCACACCGCGATCACCACGACCCCGAGCACGGACGCCGCGGCAAGCGTCGTGGTCGGTGACCAGCCCGCCCGGATCGTCACCGCCCCGACGACGGAGCCGACGACACCGCCGATCGAGAACATGCCGTGGAACGCCGACATGATCGGTCGGCGGTACGCCTGCTCGACGAGGACGGCCTGCGAGTTCATCGACACGTCGAGGGCGCCGTTGCCGAACCCGAAGATCATCAGCGCCAGGCCCAGCTGCCACGCGGTCGAGGCCAGGCCCGGGCCGATCGTCGCGACCGCGAGCAGGGTCCCGCTCAGCGCGACGAGGAGTCGACTGCCGTACCGGTCGGCGAGGGGCCCCGACAGCTGCATGCCCGCGATGGCGCCGATCGCCAGGAGCAGCAGCAGCGATCCGAGGGTCGAGTGGGCGATGGCCGTCCGGTCCTCGATCGCGGGGATGTGGACCACCCACATCGCGAGCAGGAACCCGTTGATACCGAAAACGCCGAAGATGGCGGCCCGCGCGGAGCGGAGATGCGTCGGCTGCTCGGTTCGGGTCTGCACGTCCCCCTTTGTACCGAACTCTCGGACGAGCTGAAGGGTCCCTTCGCGCGGGGAGCGTCCGGCGGGACCCTTCAGTTGGGTACGCGTCAGAGTCGGGCGAGCAGCGCCGGCACCGGGTCGGTGAGCATCGCCCCGAGATCGGCGAGGAACTTCGACGCCTGTTCACCGTCGACCAGGCGGTGGTCGACGGTCACGCTCAGCGTCGTCACGTCCCGGGCCACGATGTCTACGCCCACCACCCAGGGCCGCCGGTTGATTGCGCCGAGCGCAACGATCGCCGCCTCGCCGGGGTTGAGGATCGGGGTGCCGGTGTCGATGCCGTACACCCCGACGTTCGTGATGGTGATCGTCCCGCCGGTCAGATCCTCGGGCGTCGCGCGGCCGGATCGGGCGGTGTCGGTGAGGTCGCCGATCGCGCGACACAGGTCGGGGAGCGGCAGCGTCTCGGCGTCCCTGACGTTCGGCACCACCAGACCGCGGTCGGTCGCGGTCGCGATTCCCAGGTTGACGTAGTGCTTCGTGACGATCTCCTGCGTGTCTTCCGACCACGACGAGTTCAGCGCGGGATACGCACGCAGCGTCAGCAGCAGCGCTTTCGCGACCAGCGTCAGCGGCGTCAGGTGCAGGTTCGCGAACGCCGTCGCGGCGCGCAGGCGTGCCAGCAGCTGCACGGTCTCGGTGACGTCGACGGTCAGGAACTCCGTGACGTGCGGGGCGGTGAAGGCGCTGGACACCATCGCCGCCGCGGTCTGTCGGCGCACGCTGCGGATCGGTGCACGGGACTCGCGCCCATCCTCGGACGCCGCGGCCGCGGGGGTGGGCGCCGGTTGCGCGCGCCGGACGTCGTCGACGGTGATCGCGCCGCCCCGTCCGGTACCGGTGAGAGTGGCCAGCTCGATCCCGAGTTCCCGTGCGGCGCGTCGGGCGGCGGGGACGGCGTCGACGCCGGCTTCCGGCGATCGGGCCCGATCGGCGACCGCACGCCGGCGCCGGCTCGGGGTCGGGGTCGAAGGCCCGTAGCCGACGAGGACCGAGTCGGCCGTCGGCCCGCCGTGCGACTCGGCGCCACCGGCCCGCGTCGACTCGATCCGGATCAGTGCGGTACCGACGGGCACGGTGTCGCCCGGCCGCGCCAGCAGCTCCCGCACCACACCCGCGAACGGCGACGGCAACTCCACCAGTGCCTTCGCGGTCTCGACCTCCGCGATCACCTGGTTGAGCGCGACGGTGTCGCCGACGGCCACCGCCCACGACACCAGCTCGGCCTCGGTCAGCCCCTCGCCGAGATCGGGCAGCCGGAACTCCTCGACGTCGCTCACGCCGCCAGCACCTCGTCGACAGCGCCGAGGATCCGGTCGGCGTCGGGGACGTGGTACTTCTCGAGCTTCGCCGGCGGGTACGGGACGTCGAATCCGCCGACCCGCTGGACGGGGGCCTCCAGCCGGTAGAAGCAGCGCTGCGAGATACGCGCCGCGATCTCCGCGCCGAGACCGGCGAACACCGGGGCCTCGTGCGCGACGACGAGCCGTCCGGTGCGACGGACCGACTCCTCGACGGTGTCGAAGTCGATGGGGGACAGCGACCGCAGGTCGACCACCTCGAGCGACGTGCCCTCGGTGCCGGCGATCTCGGCGGCCTGCAGCGCGGTCGGCACCATCGATCCGTACGCGACGACGGTGGCGTCGGTCCCGGTACGGGCGATCCGCGCCCGGTCGAGCGGCAGTTCGGGCGGTGCGTCGACGTCCACCGCGCCGCGGTCCCAGTAGCGCCGCTTGGGTTCGAGGAAGACGACCGGATCGTCGAGGGCGATCGCCTGCCGGATCATCGCGAACGCGTCGGCCGGAGTGCTCGGGGCGACCACCCGCAGACCGGCGGTGTGCGCGAAGTAGGCCTCCGGCGACTCCGAGTGGTGCTCGACCGCGCCGATCCCACCGCCGTACGGGATGCGAATCGTCAACGGTGCCGTCACGTGCCCGCGGGTCCGGTAGTGGATCTTCGCGACCTGCGAGACGATCTGATCGAACGCGGGGTAGACGAACCCGTCGAACTGGATCTCGCACACCGGCCGGTAGCCGCGCAACGCCAACCCGAAGGCGGTACCGACGATCCCGGATTCGGCGAGCGGGGTGTCGATCACGCGGGCCGGACCGAAGTCCTTCTGCAGCGTGTCGGTGATGCGGAAGACGCCGCCGAGCTTGCCGATGTCCTCGCCCATCAGCACCACCTTGGGGTCGTCCTCGAGGGCTCGTCGCAGCCCCGCGTTGAGGGCGGCGCCGAGCGTCATCGTGGTCCCGGCACCGGCGGAAGCGGTCATGACAGGGCCTCCTCACCGGCGGTCAGGTTGTCGAGGTATGCCCGGTAGGCGGCGCGTTCCTCGTCGATCAGGGGATGAGCGGTGGCGTAGACGTGCTCGAACAGCTCGTCCGGGCCCGGGTCGGCGGCCTCGAGGGCGCCCGCCCGCAGCCGGGAGCCGACGTCGTCGGCGCGGTCCGCGACCCGCTGGGCGAAGGCGTCGTCGAACAGTCCCTCGCGGACCAGGAGTCGGCGCATCCGGTCGATGGGGTCGCGCGCCAGCCACACCTCGTTCTCGGCCGCCGTCCGGTACCGGGTCGGGTCGTCGGCGGTGGTGTGCGGGCCCATCCGGTACGTGATCGCCTCCACGAACGACGGGCCGGCGCCCTCGCGGACGTGTCGGGCGGCCTGGCGGGTCACCGCCAGCACCGCGAGGACGTCGTTGCCGTCGACCTGGACGGCCGGCATGCCGAATCCGGCGGCGCGTCGGGCGATCGGGCTGGGGCTCTGCAGGTGCACGGGTTCGCTGATGGCCCACTGGTTGTTCTGGCAGAAGAAGACGACGGGGGCGTTGAAACTCATTGCGAACCCGAGCGCCTCGGACATGTCGCCCTGGCTGGTCGCGCCGTCGCCGAAATAGACGAGCGTGGCGATCTCGGCGCCGTCGAGATGCACGCCGAGGGCGTATCCGGTCGCGTGCAGCCCCTGCGACCCGACGACGATCGCCGGGTTGGTCATGTTGACCGCCGCCGGATCCCAGCCCGAGTACGCGCATCCGCGCCACATGCGGGTCATCACGGCGGGATCGACGCCGCGGCAGTACGCGACGGCGTGCTCGCGGTAGCTGGTGAAGATGTAGTCGTCCGGGTTCAGTGCTCGCACCGAACCCACCTGCGCGGCCTCCTGCCCGAGCAGCGGGGCCCAGATGCCCAGCTGGCCCTGCCGCTGCAGTGCCGTCGCTTCGGTGTCGATGCGCCGCGCCACCACCATGTCCTCGTAGAGGTCCCGGAGTTCGGCGGGGCCCACGTCGGACACCAGCGTGGCGTAGTCGGGTCGGTGTACGCGTCGTCCGTCGGGTTGGACGAGCTGCACCGGAAAGTCGATCTTGTCGGCCATCGGGTCACCTCGCTGGCTTCGGATCCGGCGCCTGCCTCGTGAGCGATCGCCGGATCATTGTGCTTCACCTCACAGGATCCGCCGTTTCGCGATCTGCGCAAGCATCATCGTCACGATTCAGCAGCATGCACAGTTTTGGGGGTGCCGGTGCGGGCATACTGCGGATTATGACCACTCTCGACGGCACCGACGCCCGCCTCTTGCTCGAACTGTCGCGCAACCCGCGAGCGACTGGGGTGGACCTCGCCCAGCGACTCGGCCTGTCGCGCAACACGGTCCAGGCCCGCCTGTCCCGATGGGAGGGATCCGGTGCCCTCGGCGGCTTCGACCGTCTGGTCGACCCGCGGGCGCTCGGCTACCCGCTCGCGGCCTTCGTCGCCACCCAGGTGGACCAGCACCGACTCGACGACGTCGTCGACGCGCTCGCCGACATCCCGGAGGTCGTCGAGGTCTACGGAATGACCGGGCTGACCGACCTGTCGGTGAAGGTCGTCGCGACCGATGCGGACGATCTGTACCGGCTGGCCGGGCAGATCCTCAAGATCCCCGGTGTGGAACGCACCAACATGGCGCTGGTGATGCGGGAGCTGGTGGGGCCGCGAACCGCCCCATTGCTCGAGCGGACGGCCGGACAGTGAGCATTCCGTAATCCCGGCGTGAGAAGCTGCGGGAGGCTAGCATCTGCGGACGGGTGTCGAGGGGGCGTCGAATCCGAACATGCAGAGCAGTCGTTCTTTACCGTTCGAAACTACGCGAGATACGGCAGGGGAGTGAGCGCAATGGGCATTGTGGGCCTGAACGAGGATGCCGTCTCGACGTGGATCACCGGACTCGGCGTCGGTGCCCTGGCGCCGCTGTCGTACGAGCGGATCGGCACCGGTCAGTCGAATCTGACGTTTGCAGTGCGTGATTCGGGCGGCGGTCGGTGGGTGCTGCGCCGACCACCGTTGGGCAAGCTGCTCGCGTCCGCCCACGACGTGGAGCGCGAGTATCGAATCCTCTCCGCGCTGCAGGGAACTGGTGTTCCGGTCCCGAAGATGCTCGGTCTCACAAAGGATCCGGAGATCACGGATGCCCCGCTGGCCTTCATGAGCTACGTCGACGGCCTGGTGATCGACGACGAGGCGGCGGCGGAGCCGCTCACGCCCGAGCGGCGCCGTGCGATCGGACTGGCACTGCCCAAGGCACTTGCGAGCATCCATCGAGTCGACCTCGAGAGCGCCGGTCTGCTCGACCTGGCCAGCGCCAAGCCCTACGCCGGGCGTCAGCTCAAGCGGTGGACCACGCAGTGGGAGCAGTCCAAGGTTCACGATCTGCCCGACGTCGACGCTCTCGCCGAGCGCCTGTCGCGCAACATTCCGCTGCAGCGGGAAACGACGCTGGTGCACGGCGACTTCCATCTGAGCAACGTCATCACCGCACCCGACGACGGGCGGGTCGTCGCGGTGCTCGACTGGGAGTTGTGCACGCTCGGCGACCCGCTGGCCGACCTCGGTGGGCTGCTCGCGTACTGGCCGCAGCGCAGCGACGGCGTGCGCGGGCCGTTCATGGCGTCGACGCTCGAGGGCTTCCCCACCCGGGACGAGTTGGTCGACGTCTATGTCCACGAGACCAAGCGCGATGTGTCCGCCGTCGGCTTCTGGCATGTCCTGGCGCTGTGGAAGCTCGCGATCATCGCCGAGGGAGTGCTGCGGCGCACCATCGACGACCCACGCAACCGGGCCGAACGGGGCGGTCCGACAGCCGAACTCATCGACGGCATCGTGCGGCGCGCGGTCGCCACCGCCGACGAGGTCGGGCTGCGCTGAGCGCGTCCGCCTAGTCGTCGGAGGTCACCAACAGGTTTGCGGCGCTACGGATCTCGGGTGGGATCGGGACCGGCCTCCGGGTGTCGGCGTCGACGTACACGTGGACGAACCGCCCGGTTGCGGCCAGTTCCAGGATTCCGTCCGGGTCCTCCCGGAAGATGGCGAGCGCGTACACGATGCTGCTGGTCCCGAGGTGTTCGACCGACAGTCCCACGTGCAGTTGGTCCGGGAACGACAGCTCGCGCAGGAACCGGCACGACGATTCCGCGACGATCCCGATCGCGGGCAGCTCGCGGATGTCGATTCCGGTGCTGGCCATGAGCCATCCGTTGACCGCGGTGTCGAAGTACGAGTAGTACGCGACACCGTCGACGATCCCGTAGTGGTCGTTGTCGGACCAGCGGGTCGGCACGGGCCACAGCGCCGGGAACGCCTCGGCGCGCGGCTCGGGCTCGTCGCGGGCTGCCATGGGATCAGACGATAACGCCTCGCGTTCGACTAGCGCAGCTCGTCGTCGCGTCGCAGCAGGAACGGAACGACGAACCACAGCCCGACGAACACCAGCGCGGTGAGTGCGCCGATGAGCTTGGCGCCCCAGCCGCCGACCGCGACCTCGGCGACGATCAGCACGGTCCCGACCATCGTGGCGGCGAGGAACGCCGAGCCCGCGAGCGCGCACCGGTTGGCCTGGCGGATGATGTCCTCGCGACGTCGGTGCCGGAACAGGATCCGGTGCCACACCGCAGGAGCGATCAGCAGCGCCGACGACGCTGCCGCACACAGCACCGTGCCCAGGTGCAGTGCGCGCACGTAGGTGGACTGTTCCGCGTAGACGTTGGTGAAGACGACCGCGAGCAGGAACGCGAACAGGATCTGCACGCCGGCCTGCTGCACGCGGAGCTCCTGCAGCAGCTCGCTGAAGTTTCGGGCGAGTCGCGCGTTCGGCGTCTCGTCCGAGATCGGCGGCGGCAGGTCCTCCATCTACGACCTCGAGAACTCCGACGCCCGCCGGATCTGGTCGTCGCTGGGCCGCACGCCCGTGTACAGCGCAAACTGTTCGGCCGCCTGCAACGCGATCACCTCGGCGCCGGTGACGACGGTCTTGCCCCGGGCGGTCGCGGCGCGGACCAGCGGGGTGTCCGGCGGCATCGCGACGACGTCGAACACGGCCTCCGCCGCGGCGATCGTCGCCTCGGGAAACGGAGACGCGTCGGCGTCGGGTCCGCCGGCCATGCCGATCGGGGTGGCGTTGACGAGGAGTTGGGGGTGCGCCTCGCCGAGGTCCGGTTGCCACTCGAAGCCGTAGGTCTGAGCCAGTGCCGGTCCGGTCTCCGAGTTACGTGCCACGACGGTGACGGTGTGGAATCCGCTGTCGCGCAGCGCGGCGACGACGGCCTTCGCCATGCCGCCGCTGCCGGCGACGGCGACCGTGAGGTCGGGACTGAGACGGGCGCGCTGAAGGAGGTCGGCGACGGCCTGGTAATCGGTGTTGTAGGCGTGCAACTCGCCGTCCTCGTTGACGATCGTGTTCACCGAGTCGATGGCGGACGCCGACGGGTGCACCACGTCGACGTGCTCGATGCACGCTTCCTTGAACGGCATCGACACCCCGCAGCCGCGGATGCCGAGGGCGCGGATTCCCGCGATCGCCGCCGGCAGGTCGGTGGTGGTGAACGCCTTGTAGACGAAGTCGAGGCCGAGCTCGTCGTACAGGTAGTTGTGGAAGCGGGTGCCGATGTTGCTGGGCCGACCCGACAGTGACATGCACAGTCGGGTGTCCCTGGTGACGGTGTCGGTGATCGTGCGGCTCACCCGTCCACGCTAACCGCCGTCCCGCGCTCGTGTCGGCGACTCGTCATCGACACCCACCGACGACGCCCCGCCCGATCGCGAGGGCGGTCGGGCGGGGGAATCGGGCCGGGCAACCCGCGGAGACGTCACGCCCCTCGGGGGTCGCCGCCTGCGCACGGTGCGTACGTCGAGCTGGCGAAGTCCGGCACATCGGGAGCGGGCGAGGCGACCAGGGGTGCCTGTGCCGTCCACGCGTCCGGCTGAATCGTCGGCTTGATGAAGGCGTTCTTGAGCGTGGCCCAGGCCTTCGCGCCACCGGCGGGCGTCTCACCGATCAGCTCGGCGAGCCACTTGCCCATCGCCTCGTCGTTCTTCGCGTCTTGCGAGTAGTCGTAGGCGTCCCAGATTGCCTTGCAGTAGCTCATGATGTCGTTGGGTCGCTGCTCGGCCGCGGCACACGAGGTGGTGTAGTAGGCCTGGACCAGCGGTGAGAGGGCATTGCCGTCCCGACCGACGATGTCGGTGACGCGGACGACCTCCGACGGGGGCAGCGCCTCCTCCATCGTCGGGCCGTAGTAGAGGGCGTCGACCTGCTTGGCCTTGAACGCCTGGACGGCGGTCGCGGGCGCGCCGACGGCCACGAACGTGACATCCTTCGCAGGGTCCATGCCCGCCGCGCTGAGCAGCGCGGAGATCCACAGCTCGGTGCCGGACCCACGAGCGATCACACCGATGGTCTTGCCCTTCAGGTTCTTCACAGTTGTGTTGGGATCGGTGGGGTCGCCCTTGATCTCCGTGCCCGGCTGCGCGATGACCTCCATCGAGTTGCCGACGGTGCCGCCCATGGCTTTCACGCAGGCGCCCTTGTCGATCGCCGGCCACATCAGGGCGGGCACCATGGTGTCCACCGCGATGTCATTGGAGATCAGCGCGGTCGCGAGGCTGTTGGCGTTGTCCATCGTGACCAGCTCGACATTGACCCCACGCTGGTCGAAGAATCCTTCGTTCTTCGCGACGTATGTCATCAGGTCGGCGGGCACACCGCGCGACAAGCCGACCTTGAGGACGGCGCCCTCGCCGTCGGCCCCGGAGCTGGCCCCAGCGCTGCTGCTGCACGCTCCCAGTGAGAGCGCGGTGCCCGCTGCGGCGAGGAGGGCAATCGCGTTGCGCGTCCAATTACGTTGACGACTCATCTGGTTCCTCATGTCTGTGTACGGCTTTTCGGGGTCTCGCGCAGGGCGGTTCTTCGGCTTGGGATCAGTCTTCGGACGGGCGCTGCCGGCGTGCGGCCATCTCCTCGACGAGGATGGGGACACCGAGGTTGCAGGAGTGGATGCCGACGATCGTCGCGAGCTTGAGCACCTCGAGGATCTCCTCGGGGGTCACGCCCATGTCCAACGCGGCCTGAATATGACGCCTCGTGCCGGGCGCATACATGTGGGTCGCCGACGCATCGACGGCGATGCACAGCAACTGCACCACCTTCGGCGGGATGAGGCCGCTCTGGAACGGCTGCATCGCCATCTTCATGTACAGCTCGGTCCACTCGGGATCCATCTCGTACAGGCCGTCCCAGAGCTCGTTCCAGCCACCGCCAGCCTTCATGCCCTCGACAACCGGGTATTCGCTGTTCGTTCGACTCATCGTGTCGTCTCCTGTCGGCCGGGATCCTGTCGGCGGGTTTCTCTGTGCCGGGATCGGCGAAGTGAAATCAGATGGGGGCGCCTGCGCGAGTCCGCGCTCGAACGGCGTGCCCTGGGTGACGCAGATCACGGTAGCGCGACGCTCGGGTCGAAACTTGACGGTTCGGGTCGCCAAACTTGACGATTGGGGCTAGTTTTCTCGCGTGCTGATGCTCCGAAGTGCCGTTCTCAACGGCTATGTCGAGGTGGCGGAGTCGGTGGGCCTGAACCCACATCCGCTGATGCGAGTCGTGGGGATCGACCCGGGTGCCTTCGCCGCCACCACCGGGTGGATCTCGGCGCACTCGGTGGACCGCCTGCTGGAAATCTCGGCGGCTCAGTCCGGCTGCGCGGACTTCGGCATCCGGATGTCCGGCGACCGCGGTCTGTCCAGTCTCGGCCCGGTCGGACTCGTCGCCCGGGAGGAACCCGACGTCCGCAGCGCGTTGGGCATCGTCCTACGTCACCTGAACCTGCACAACGAGGCCATCGGTCTGACTCTGACCGAGTCCCGAGGCCTGGCCACGTTCCACGTGCAGTCCGCCTCCGGGATCACCCTGGGCCGCCAGTCGATCGAGTTGGTGGTCGCGTCCGTCTTTCGAATCCTTGCCGATCTGCTCCCCGCGGACTGGCGCCCGGTGGCCGTCTATTTCGCGCACGAGGCCCCACCGGACACCGAGATGCACCACCGGATGCTCGGCGAGACCGTGATCTTCGGGCACGAGATCGACGGGATCATCATTCCGTCCAGCGACCTGGACACACCGAACCCACTGTCCAACCCGCTGCTGCGCCCCTTCGCGCAGGAGTACCTCGGGCTGCTGGCCCCGGCCACCGGCACCTCGATGTCGTTCCAGGTTCGCGATCTCATCGCCGCGCTCCTGCCCACCGAAAGTTGCTCCGCCTCACGGATCGCCCGCAGCTTGGGAATGGACCGACGCACTCTGCATCGCCATCTGGCCGACTCGGGCGAGTCGTATTCGTCGATCCTCGACGCCGTGCGCAGAGAGCACGCCCAGCTGGCGATCGAGCACGGCAATTGCTCCTTCACCGAGCTGGCCGCCGAGCTGGGGTTCTCGGAGCTGAGCGCCTTCTCTCGGTGGTTCCGGCAGCGATTCGGCGTAAGCCCACGGGCGTGGGCGAAGAAGTTCGCAGCCGATGGTTCGACGGGGCGGGGCGGATGGAGGCCGCCGCCGAAACCTCCAGTTCCGCTTGGAAGTTCGGCTGCGAAGCCGGCGTCCGGCGCGAGGCCGTCCGGGTGAACCGAGCCGTGGCAACGGCTCCGTGAAGATCCTCCCAATTCGTCAAGTTTCGCGACCCAAACCGTCAAGTTTGAGTCCGAGGCCCGCGCTACCGTGATCTGCGTCACCCCGGTAGCCGCGTGTGGTGTCGTCCCCATCGTCGATGACGTGTGACGGCATACCGCGTTGGCCCAGTCTGTGTTTCCGGCTGGCGCCTCTTCCACGAATGGAGATCTGCAATGCATTTCCAAGACGATGCGTTCTTCCCGGAGAACCAGGACAAGCTGGTCATCACCGTCGCGCCGTACGGCCCGGAGTGGGCGGTGGAGGACTTCCCCGAGGATCTGCCGCTGACGATGGACGAGCACGTCCAGCAGGCGGTGGACTGCTTCGAGGCGGGCGCGACCGTGCTGCACATCCACGTGCGCGAGGAGGACGGCAAGGGCTCCAAGCGCCTGTCGAAGTTCAACGAGCTCCTCGGCCGCCTGCGTGAGGCGGTGCCGGAGATGATCCTGCAGGTCGGTGGCTCGATCTCGTTCGCGCCGGAGGGTGATGGGGCGGACGCGAAGTGGCTGCCGGACAACGTTCGTCACATGCTCGCGGAGCTGGATCCGAAGCCGGACCAGGTGACGATCGCGATCAACACCAGCCAGATGAACATCATGGAGTTGATGACGCCGGGCGACATCAAGGGCACCTCGCTGGAGAACGCCGAGCTTGCCCACACCTACCGCGAGATGACGGTGCCGGCCGGCCCGGAGTGGGTCGAGGAGCACCTGCGTCGGTTGCAGGCCGCCGGGATCCAGCCGCACTTCCAGCTGTCGAGCATTCCGCAGCTCGAGACGGTGGAGCGGCTGATCCGTCGCGGCGTGTACACCGGTCCGTTGAACCTGACGTGGGTGGCGATCGGTGGCGGCTTCGACGGCCCGAACCCGTACAACATGATGCAGTTCATCAACCGGGTCCCGGACGGCGCCTGCCTGACCCTCGAGACTCTCATGCGGTCGGTGCTGCCGGTCAACACGATGGCGATCGCGATGGGCCTGCACCCGCGCTGCGGCAACGAGGACAACCTGTGGGCGCCGAGCGGCGAGGTCAAGATCACCTCCGCCGAGCAGGTCCGTCAACTGGTCCGCGTCGCCCAGGAACTCGGCCGCGAGGTCGCCACGGCGAAGGAAGCCCGCGACATCTACAAGATCGGCACCACCTACAAGGACGCCGACGAGACCCTCGAAAAGCTCGGCTACGCGCCGAACCGCCGCCCCGGCCAGGTCGGCTTCACCCAGCACGCCTGACGATCCGCCGGCGCAAGCCTTGCCGAGGCAGGACAGGGCGTGCACCCGCCTGCCTCCACCAAACTTCAGTAACCAGAGGACTTTTCATGAGCACAATCCGCACGCGCGCGGTCAAGACGGTAGCGATTGCCGCAACGACCGTCGGCGCGATCACCCTGGGGGCATGCGGTGGGGACACCTCCGCTGCAGACGGCGGTGTGATGAAGGTCGGCATCACCCAGGGCGTGCCCGGCGATCTGATGGCGGTCGTCGCCGAGAACGAGGGGTTCTTCGACAAGCGTGGGGTCGACGTCGAGTTGATGCCGCCGTCATTGACCACCGCCCAGTCCGCCGCGGTGATCTCCAACGACCTCACGGTCGGCACCATGGTCCCCGGCACGCTGTGGCCGGCAACCGACAAGGGCGCCTGCGTGAAGGCGCTCGGCTCCACGCTCGGCAACACGCTGGAGGTCATCGCGCAGCCGGGCACCGAGATCAAGGGCGACCCCACCGATCCGAACACCACCATGCAGAGCCTGAAGGGCAAGACCATCGGTGTCACGTCCCGTGGGTCCGGCATGGAGCTGTGGATCACCGAGTTGCTGAACGAGGCGGGCCTCGACCCGGCGAAGGACGTCACGTTCGTGGCCGTCGGCGCCCCCGCGACCGCCATCCAGGCGTTCAAGGCCAAGCAGGTCGACGCCATGTACTACGGCCCCACGATGGAGGAACAGCTGCCCCCGTCGGGCGTCGTCCGCGTGACCGACATCGTCGGCCGGGACGGCAACGCGCTCTCCCCGCTGGTCCAGGGCTACCCGTCCGCGTCGTGCAACACGATCGAACAGCGCCCCAACGACGTGCTCAACTACTGCAAGGCCATGTGGGATGCCTACGACTTCTCCCAGGATCCGCAGAACGCCGCGACGATGGCGAAGTGGCTCGGTGAGCTCGTCGGCGTCTCGCCCGAGGGCGCGCCGGCACTGTGGGACTCCATCAAGCACGTGTACATGCCCCTGACCATCACCGAGGAGTCCTGGAAGGCGCAGGCCCCGCTGGCCGGTTCGCCCGCTCCCGAGGCGCCGGACTTCGCCGATACCGTTTACGCGCCCTGCGCAGGAGGTGATCCCCGATGAGCGTGACACCCGCCCGGGTTGCCCGACCCGAAACCCCCGCGACGTCCACTGGCGCGGACGTCGCGCGCGGCGGTAAGCCTGCCGCCGCCGTCAAGGCGAAGAACAAGAAGAAGGTCGTCGTCGGTGCGACCGGTGTGAAGGCGAAGCTGTCGGGTGCGCCGCTGCTGGCGGTGCAGCTCCTGCTACTGGTCGCATTGCTGGGACTGTGGCAGTTGACCTACAACTTCGCCGGCAGCAACAAGCTGGTGGTCTCGAACCCGCAGCTGGTGTGGAAGGCGTTCGTGGCCTGGCAGGACAAGGGCACCTTCTGGCCGGATCTGTGGTCGACGGTGTCGGCGGCATTGATCGCGCTGGTCGCCAGCGCGGTGATCGGTGTCGCGCTGGGCATCGGTCTGGCGCTGGCCCCGAGTGTGGAGGCAGTGGTCTCCCCGTTCCTGGACGCGATCAACGCCATGCCCCGCATCGCGTTGGCCCCGGTGTTCGTGATCTATTTCGGCATCGGCTCGACCTCGAAGATCGTGCTGGCCTTCACCCTGGTGGTCTTCATCATCACCATCAACACCCGCGCGGGTGTCTCGAGCGCGGACCCGGAGCTGCTGCGACTGTCGGTGGTGATGGGCGCGAACAAGTGGCAGCGCTTCTACAAGGTGCTGCTGCCGGTAGCGGTGCCCTCGATCTTCGCGGGCCTGCGGCTGGGCCTGATCTACTCGCTGCTCGGCGTGGTCGGCGCGGAGTTGATCGCGTCGACTGCCGGTCTGGGCCAACAGATCTCCGCGTCCTCGGCCGCGTTCGACCTCGGCACCGTGTACGCGGCGTTGATCGTGTTGGCGATCATCGCGGCGGCGTTCAACGCGGCTTCGGGCCGCATCGAGAAGGCAATTCTCCGTTGGCAACCCCCTCAGGACTCATGATGACGCATTCGACCGTGACCACAACGGGCGCCGCCGGCGCCGACACCATCGAGGATCCGGCCTTCGAGATCCGCTCCGCGACATTGGATTACACCCCGCCGGGAGCCACCACGTACTCGGGTGTGCGGGATCTGTCGATCACCGGCAAGCGCGGCGAGCTGCTGGTGCTCGTCGGGCACAGCGGCTGCGGCAAGACCACCGCGCTGAACCTGATGGGCGGGCTGATCCAGCCGACCACCGGTTCGGTGTCCGTGCTGGGCACCAGCCCCGCCCAGGCTCGCTCGCAGATGGGCTACATGTTCGCCCGCGACGCCCTCTACCCGTGGCGGACCGCACTACGCAACGTCGAGTTGGGCATGGAGATCGCCCACGTCGACAAGGCCGAGCGGCGCGAGCGGGCGATGGACATGCTGCGCAGGGTCGGCCTCGAGTCGGCGGCGGACCGCTACCCCTGGCAGCTGTCCCAGGGCATGCGCCAACGCGTCGCCCTGGCCCGGACGTGGGTGATGAAACCCGCCCTGATCCTCATGGACGAGCCGTTCTCCGCCCTCGACGCGCAGACCCGCGACGTCGTGCGCGACGAATTCCTCAACGTGTGGAGCCAGGAACGGCAGACGGTCGTGTTCGTCACCCACGACCTCAACGAGGCGCTGCTGATCGCCGACCGTGTCGTCGCGATGCGCGAAGGCCGGATCGTGATCGACATGAAAGTCGAACTCGACCGGCCCCGCGACAACATCGACACCGAGAGCTCCGCCGAGTACCGGGACATGCTCGCCGAACTCCGCGAAACACTCAACAAGCACTGACCTCGCAGCACTTCCGAGACATCGAGCAGGGGCCGGCCCAGTCGATGGGCCGGCCCCCTGCCGCGTTCCCGGCCACCCCGGTCGAACGTCAGGAATGCGGGAACTTCGCGGCGTGGAGCGTTCCGGCATTTCCGAACGGCTCCTTCGTCATAGCCGTAGGTTTGCGCCCTATGACCAGCGACACTGGATTCGCCTGCTCGTGCTGCGGCGAGCATCACGCCGAGCTGCCGATGAGCTACTCGATGACGGCTCCCGCTATCTGGGACCCGGGCCTCGCGGGGCCCCTGGCTACCTACTCTCGGAGGACCAGTGCGTCATCGGCGATCAGTACTTCTTTATCAAACGCCTGATCGAGCTCCTGGTCGCCGGGAGCGACGACGTGTTCGCCTGGGGTGTTTGGGTGTCGCTGAGCGGCGGCAACTTCGCCGGGTCACCGACCTCTGGGATACACCGGGCCGCGAGTCCGAACAGCCCTACTTCGGCTGGATGACCACCGAGCTCACCATCTATTCGCCAACCACCCTCAACTTGAAGACCAGGGCTCACACTCGCCCGATCGGCGAGCGGCCGTTCGTCGAGCCGGAACCCACGGACCACCCCCTCGCCGTGGAACAATGCGCCGGCATCACCCTGGACCGCATCCGCGAAATCACCGAAATCATGATGTACCCAAGCTCTGAGGCCCGACGACCCTCGGATGGTCAGCTACCGTTTGCTGTACCGCGGCAGGGACTGTCGGCCACGCCCACCGGCCCGAAACACCGAATCCGAAGCCGCGCAGGCCGGCCCGTCGGTAGGTCGAGAGGTTGAGGCCAGCCCGATATAGCGGAAAATCGAGAAGAGCCAGTCGGTACACGATATGTTCTGACCGTTCCAAACAGGCAGGTTTCTCGTCCAGTGCTGCACTCACTCCAGGTGCGTCTACCTGCGTGCCTACTGGGACATGGAGATCAGATATTTCGCAGACCGCAAACAGCGGACTGTAACTACGAAGAGAACGAGGTGTACGGAAAGTGACCGAACTGAGCATCAGCTTGGGGCCTATAGTCAGCGGCCTCTTCGGCTTCCCTCCGCCGTTTCCGATTGGTTCTTTGTGGGGCGCGTTCTCGGTTCAGGGAGCGTAAAGACTGATACCGCCCAGTCTGGAATGCAGTGAGGTTTCCTCACCGGAGTGGCGGGTGCGACCGAAGGCAACCCGCGTGACCGTAGTGGGTCGATCATCGGCCGCGACGTTCTGGCCGGGAGGGGTTGGGTTTGCGACAAATCGACCTCTCCTGGCAGATCCCACGCGATCTGAAGGAAGCTCTGGGTTGAGAACCGAGAACTCGAGTAGTGCGTCGGACGGCACCGGCAGGACTGGTCAGGAGTGGAACTTCGCGGCGTGGATCGAACCGGCGTCGACGCCGTCGTGGCCGACGAGCCACGAACGGCCGTTCTGCCGGCACTCGGCGATCTTGCCGAAGATGCTCAGGAGGAAGTAGATCGCCTGCTCCGGCGACGAAGTGGTGGCCAGCCGGTGCGACTCGCCGTGTTTGGTAATGCAGGGCCCGCGCCGGTGTGGTCCCGACCATGCCGGCGGGTGCATCAGCGACCTCCGGAGATTTCCACAGTCGCTTTCCATGTCGAGCGATCATCGATTGCAGACAGCATGTAGTGAGCTAGGTCGGCGCGGGAGATGGTTCCGGCGTTTGGCAGCCGGGCGTCGACAGCGGTGCGGTAACTGCCCGTGGGGGGCCTGTCCGTGAGCATCGGCGCTCGAATTACCGTCCACTCGGCCTCTTGGGTACGCAACGACGCCTCCATTCGTCTCATGTCCTCATACCCGTGCCGGTACATCCGCTGGACGACGAGACGAGTGACGATCTTCTGCAGGACGGGCGTGTCCGGGGAGATGTCGAGTCCGGCGGAAGATAGGCAGACGAGTCGGCGGGATGGACTCGGACCCATCGCGGCGAGCACGTTGAGGGTCCCTTCGGAATAGACCGTCGTGGGGCGTCTTCGGTCGGTGCTTCCCAAGCGGGACAGCACCGTATCGTGTTCGGCGGCAGCGTGTTTCCAGTGGCCGGCTTCGAGGACATCGCCCGAGACGATCCTCAGCGACGAACTCTCTCGATGCACGATTCTCTCCGGGTGGCGGGCGATCACAGTGACGTCGTGTCCAGCGGAGACTGCCTGGGCAAGCACCGCGGCTCCGGTTCCACCGGTTGCGCCGAGCAGGAGGACTTTCATCGCAACTCACCCTCGGAGAGTGCTTGCAGGACACGGGCGGCAAGCGCTTCTTGAGTCGCGATGCTGAGGTGCAGGCCGTCCTCGGTGAAGGCGTGAACGTCGGCAACAGCCGGCGTGCTGTCGACCGCGAGGTCGGTCATGTCGAGGATCGCGGCGGCGAGAGATGAGAGGTCGGCGTTCGTCCACACTATTCCGGCGTCGCGGAAGAACGGGAACGCTGCGACAAGTGGCTCGTCGACCGGTGTCGGGGTCACCCATACCCAGTGCGAGTCGTCACCCGGGATCGCCTGGGCGCGAAGCTCGGTGAGATTTCGTAGCGTCTCCTGTCGGGTCACCAACTGGGGTCCGTCGGGAGAGCCCAAGCGTTGGGAGTCGTTCCCGCCGAGCATGCAGAATGTCCAGTCCGCTGTCTGTCTCCGGATCGCTGGTACCGCCGCGAGCATCTGCGTGCTGGTGGCGCCGGCGACTGCGAGGTTGGCGAAACTCAGCTCGAGATCGGGACGCTGTGTTTCGAGCGTTGCACGCAGTATCTCGAACCATGAAAGCCGGTCGGCGGTGGTGCTCTCGCCGATGGCCACCAGGCGAGCGCCCCGTTCGAACGGCAGTTTCTCGAGATGTGCGCTGACCTGTGGGTCGGCAGTGAGCCGGGCTGCCACCGCCGTGCGCTGGACGTCGAAAGCGTTGAGGACGGAGCGATAGTGGTCCTCGTCGGTGCCGAAAATACCGGACAGTGTCTCGACGCTCAGATTTCGAGCGTAGGGCAGCGTGTGCTCGGGGCGCTGGAATCGGATGAGCTTCTCGAGCATCGGGTTGGTCATTTCTGGTCCTTCCTGTCGATGACATGGGCCTCGGTCGGAATGACGAACGCGGCCAAGACGATCCAGGCCAGCGATGAAAACCGCACGATCGGGAGCAGGATCGACAACGCGGGAAGCGCGACGGTCAGCGTTGCCACCATCGCGAGGCCGGCGATGACGAGACCTGCCCGGGCATGCCAGCGCGGCAGAATTCGAGCGATCAAACCGGGCACGGCGATTCCTGCGATGAGCAGGCCGTTGGGCACGATGAATCCGGGGCCGCCGGTGATGAACGCAAGGTCGTGCACAAACCGCACGAGTTCGGTGTGCCCCAAGATCTCCGGCCGGGTGAGAGTCCAGGTGACAAGTGCCGACGACGCCATGGACGCCGACGCGAGAACCCCGCCCACGAGACCGATCGTGGGTCCGGGTGCACGGACTCCGAGGCGGTTCAGTCGCACCGACACTGTGGCGGCGAAGATCGCCAGCGGGAGCGCGGCGGCGAACTGCAGTAGTGCCATGACGAGGACCGGGGTCGTATCGGTGTGGAAGTACTCGACGATGGCGGTCTCGTCCGAGTAGGGGGACGGGTAGGTCGCACCGCCGGCAAGGACGATCGGAAGTACCAGTGAGGCCATGAAAAGTGCGACGGTCGCGATTGCGATGGGCGGCAACGGCGGCCCTGTCCGGGCGCGGCGCGGACTGGTGAGTGTGGCGGTCATAACGTCATTCCTCCTGTGACGTCGAGAGTCGTCCCGGTGATCCATGAGGCGCGGTCGCTGACGAGGAAGGCGATCGCTTCGGCGACGTCGACCGGCTGTCCGATTCGGCCGAGGGGCACTCGGGAGGCAATCGCGTCGCGCTGGGGCGCAGGTATGCGCTTGTTCAGTGCGGCGGTCTGGATGATGGACGGCGCCACGCAGTTGGCCCGGACGGCCGACTCTGCGTACTCCTTCGCGATGTGCTCGGTGAGCATGACTACGCCTGCCTTCGCAGCGGCGTAGGCCGCGTTCGCCTGGGACGGTCGACGGCCGGCACTCGAAGCGACGGTCACAATCCGCCCTCCACCCCGCTCCAGCATTCCGGGGAGTACCGCATGGATGGTGAGGAACACCGACGTCAGGTCGGTGTCGATCACACTTCTCCACCGATCGGGACCGAGGGTCGCGGTCGGAGCGGGCGCACCGGCGCCGCCGGCAAGCGTGACGAGCACGTCGATCGGCCCGAGCCTCTGCGTCGCATCGGCTGCGACCTCGGCGAGATGATCGGCGTCGCTCACATCTCCGACGTAGCCGGCGCCGGCGCCGCCCCCTTGCCGCACCTCGGAGACGAGCGCGTCGAGGACCGCTGGGGTACGTCCGTGAACAGCAACGTCGGCACCTAGGCGTGCCAGCGTCCGGGTGACCTCGGCGCCGATGGAGCCCGATGCGCCGGTGATCAGAGCAACGTGACCGGACAGCGATTCAGTAATAGTCATGAATCATTCATAGCAGTGAATGATTCTGTTGCGCTAGCATTGCGTGGTGTCAGACCCTCAACACCCCCTCGCCACGTCTCGTGTCAGCTTCCTGCTCGCCCAGGTGGGGGCCTTCGCTGCGGCACGCTTCGCCGAGCGACTCGAAGCTCTTGCCCTGCAGCCCAGCGATATCGGGATCCTGAGACTCATCGCTACCGAGCCGGGTCTCAGTCAGCAGGCTCTCGCGGACAGGCTCAGCGTCGCCCCGAGTCGCGTCGTCGTTCTGATCGACGGTCTGGAGAAGAAGGGCCTGGTTGCTCGTGAGCGGAGCGTGCGCGACCGGCGAATCTACGAACTTCGGCTCACGGACGAAGGTCGCGCCGTCATGGGTCGGATGCGCCATATCGGCGCGGCGCACGAAGCCGACATGGCGAAGGCGCTCACCGAAGAGGAGCGGGACACCCTCGCGACCTTGCTGAACAAGATCGCAGCGAGCCACGAACTCACACCCAATGTGCATCCCGGGTACCGCGCAGCCCGCGGATGAGACGGGCGTGTCCGGATCGGTTCGCCCAGCGGCCTTTCGTATCGCGTCAGGAGTGCGGGAACTGCGCGGCGTGGATCGTGCCGGCGTCGACGCCGTCGTGACCGATGAGCCACGAGCCGCCGTTGCGTCGGCATTCGGCGATCTTGCCGAAGACGCTCAGCAGGAAGTAGATCGCCTGCTCGGGGGATCGGGTGGTGGCCAGCCGGTGGGATTCGCCGTGCTTGGTGACGTCGAGCCACACCCCGGCCTGGCCGTCGAGGCGCATCGCGACGATGTGATCGGCGTCGACGAAGGCGACCTTGCGCTGCTGCCACGGCGTATTGGGCGAGTACACCTGTTCGAAGACTTGAACCATGATCGACATGACCGTGCTCCCGATTTTCGTCTGCGCCCAGTATGGCCTGGTGACAGGGTGAACTCCAGGGATGTCGGCCGGGGCTGGTTGGATGGATCGCATGCTGCACGGGCTCTGGTCGCCGGGGGCGGGCCTCATGCTGTGGCGAGGCCCGGAGTCCGAGCTGCCCGATCTGCCGGAGCCGCTGGCCCGGATACTGCGTCGTCGTTTCCGTCGCCACCACACCGTGCAGGTACCCGGTCCGGTCGGCGTGCAGCCGCTGCGGGTTCCGGTCCTGGCGTTCGCGCCGGCCGAGGCAGCCGACGTCCTGCTCGCCGTCCCGGACGACGCCCCGCAGGTCTCGGGCGATCTTCGGTACCTCGCGCACGTGGCGCGCGGTGTCGAACGCTGGGCGCGGGCGGGCCGTGTCGTGCCCGAGTTGTATCGGGCGGAGGGGCACTGGTGGCCGCGGTGGCGGCTCGTCGGCGGGGAACGTCAGCGCGCGTGGCTCGCCGAACTGTCGGCGGCGATGCCCCCGGTGCAGCGGTTCGAGGGCAGCCCCCGCGAGATCCTCGACGACTTTGTCGCCGAGATCACCGACGCGGTGGTTCGGGAATTGCTCGGCGACCGGGACGCGGAGCATCCGCTCTTGCGGGCGCTGCTGCGCGGCGAGCCGTACGACGGCGGCAATCATCGGATGGCGAGCGGTCTCGACGCGTGGCGTGAGAGCCTCACGGTCGACGAGCCGGAACTGGTGCTGCGGCTGCTCGAACCGGACGAGGAACTGGTGGACGGGAACGAACCCGAGGTCGTCGCCGACGCGTTGTGGCGTCTGCAGGTGTGCCTGCGTCCCGAGGGGGAAGCGCCGTCGCCGATCCTACTGCACCGCACAGACTCTCGACTCCTCGAGATCGCCGTCCGCAAGCTGGGTGCGGCCGTGGCCGCCTACCCGCGGTTGCGGGACCTGCCCACCGACCCGGACAGTCTCGACCTGCTGCTGCCGACGCCGGTCGTCACCGACCTGGTGCTGCACGGCGCGCGGGCGTTGCACCACGCCGGCATCACGCTGCTGCTGCCGCGCGCGTGGGCGGTGGTAACGCCGTCGCTGCGGGTGCGCGTGTCGTCGCCGCCGGTGCCCGCCGCGGCCGAGGATCGCGCCGTCGGCATGAACGAGATCGTCGGCTACGACTGGGAACTCGCGGTCGGCGACATCGTCCTCACCCCCGACGAGCTGACGCGTCTGGCGAACGCGCAGGGCGACCTGGTGCGGTTGCGGGGGCAGTGGGTGCAGGCCGACACCGCGGTGCTGGCGCAGGCCGCCCGCTATGTGACGCAACGCAATTCCGCAGACCAGGGCACCCTGGGCGGGTTGCTGGGGCAGCTGACGGAGGCGGAACGACCGCCGGTGCCGGTCGAGGAGGTGCAGGCCACCGGGTGGGTGGGCACGCTGCTCGACGGCACCCTCCAGCCGACGCCGGTACCGAAGCCCTCCGGGCTGCAGGCCGAACTGCGGCACTACCAGCAGCGGGGTCTGGACTGGCTGGCGTTCATGAGCGAGACGGGGCTCGGCGCCGTCCTGGCCGACGACATGGGCCTGGGTAAGACGCTGCAGTTGCTGGCGCTGCTCGCACACGAACGCTCCGACACGCCGACGCTGCTGGTGTGCCCGATGTCGGTGGTCGGCAACTGGCAGCGCGAGGCGGCCCGGTTCGTCCCCGACCTGCGGGTCCACGTCCATCACGGCGCCGGGCGCAGCCGCGGCGAGGACCTGGCCGACGCGGTCCGCTCGAGCGACCTGTTCATCACGACGTACTCGCTGCTCGCGCGTGACGTCGAGGCATTGGGGGAGCAGGTGTGGCGTCGTGTGGTGCTCGACGAGGCGCAGCACGTCAAGAACTCCGCGACGGCGCAGGCCCGCGCCGCGCGCGCCATTCCCGCCGCACATCGCATCGCCCTGACCGGTACGCCGGTGGAGAACCGGCTCGACGAGTTGCGGTCGATCCTCGACTTCGTCAACCGCGGAATGCTCGGCAGCCCGCAGGCCTTCCGCGCCCGATTCGCGGTACCGATCGAGCGGGAGCAGGACGAGGCCGCGGTCACCCGGCTGCGGGCCGTCACGTCGCCGTTCATCCTGCGCCGCGTCAAGACCGATCCCACCGTCATCTCCGACCTGCCGGAGAAGCAGGAGATGACGATGCGGGCGAACCTGACCGTCGAGCAGGCCGCGCTGTACCGGGCGGTGGTCGACGACATGCTGAAGAAGATCAAGGACACCGAGGGGATGCAGCGCAAGGGTGCGGTACTCTCGGCGCTCACGCGGCTCAAGCAGGTGTGCAACCATCCCGCCCACTTCCTCGGCGACGGATCCGGGGTGCTGCGCCGCGGACGCCACCGGTCCGGCAAGCTCGGTCTGGTCGAGGACATCCTCGACTCGGTGACCGCCGACGGTGAACGGGCGCTGCTGTTCACGCAGTTCCGGGAGTTCGGCGACCTGGTGGTGCCGTACCTGTCGGAGCGGTTCGGCGTGGACGTGCCGTTCCTGCACGGCGGGGTCCCCAAGGCGCGCCGGGACCGGATGGTGGAGCGGTTCCAGGACGACGGCGGACCGCCGATCATGCTGTTGTCCCTCAAGGCCGGCGGCACCGGACTCAACCTGACGGCCGCCAATCACGTTGTGCACCTGGACCGCTGGTGGAACCCGGCGGTGGAGAACCAGGCCACCGATCGGGCGTTCCGGATCGGGCAGCGCCGCGACGTCCAGGTGCGCAAGCTGGTGTGCGTCGGCACGCTCGAGGAGCGGATCGACTCGATGATCACGAACAAGCAGGAACTCGCGGATCTTGCGATCGGGACCGGCGAGAAGTGGATCACGGAGATGAGCACCGATCAGCTCCACGACCTGCTGATCCTCGGTGAGGAGGCGGTGGGCGAATGAGTCCGGAACGCGGTCGCCCCGACTTCAGTGCTTTCGGGAAGCGTCGGCCCGTGGTCGGCGGTGTCGAATCCGTATCCAAGCGGGGTGCGTTCGCACGCGGCTGGTGGGGGCGCGCATTGATCGACGCGCTCGAGCGGGTCGGCGATACCGGCCGGCTCAGCCGCGGCCGCACCTACGCCCGCGGCGGCCAGGTCGTCGCGCTCGACATCGCCGCCGGCCGGGTCACCGGCGAGGTGCAGGGCAGCCAGATCGCGCCGTTCACCGCGGTATTGACGCTGCGCACACTGGACGACGAGCACACCGCCGAACTGGTCGAGACGATCCGCTCCACGCCGGGCACGCTCGCGGCGCTCGCGGCCGGATCGGTGCCGCAGGAACTGGCACCGATGCTGCTGCCGGACGGTGGGCGCGAACTCGACTTCGACTGCACGTGTCCCGATCCCGGGTGGCCGTGCAAGCACGTCGCCGCCGTCGCGTACCTGCTGGCGGAGCGCGTCGACCGCGAACCGATCACGATGCTCACGGTGCGGGGACTCGACCTCGACACGCTCATGCGGGCCGTCGGCGGCGAGGACGAGGAGCCCGATCCCAGCGCTGGTGGTGACCACTTCGGCGACAACGTGCGGTACACGCATCTGCCCGAGATCGAATTCGCCGCCGCCCCGGACGATCTCGACGCGACGTTGCTGCGCAAGGTGCTCCGGGCAGGGGTGGAGGACGAGGCGGACGTGGCTGCGGCCCTGCGTGACCTCGACGAGTGCTACCGGGCGTTGGGGAGCGGGTTCCGGCGGCGGCGCTGATCCGACGCGCGCACCTCCGACGCGCGCACCTTCGACGCGCGGTGACGGGGCGTCCCCTAGCATCGACGTAGCGTCACCTTCGAATCTCGAGCCCGAAACCTGAAGGAGCCCCATGCGTCTGCGCGACACCCCCACCATCGAGGTTTTCGAACGCCTGTCCTGCAGCCCGGAGCAGGCTTGGGCGCTCGTCACCGACATCGAACTGCCCACTCGCACCGACGGCGAGCTGCAGCGCGTCGAGTGGCTGGACGGGGCGACCGGAGTCGCGGTCGGTGCCCGATTCCGCGGTCACAACGCCAACCCTCAGATGGGGGAATGGCACACCGAGCCGGAGATCGTCGAGGTCGAGGACGGTCGCCGTTGGGTGTGGTGCGTGGGTCCGGTCGAGGCGCCGATTGCTGTGTGGGGCTTCGAGGTCGAATCCGACGGCGACGGCGCCATCGTCCGGCAGTGGGCCAAGGCCGGCACCGGACGGTCACCCCTCTCCGATTTCATCGCCCAGCATCCGGACAAGGAAGGCGCGATCATCGCCCACCGGATGTCCGTGTGGCGCGACGGGATAGTGGCCAACCTCGCGATGCTCGCGCAGTTGGCCACCGCCCCTGCCTGACGAAGCTACGACGCCGGCACGATCACGTCCGTGGCGCGGTGCGGGTGCGCGACCTCGTCGACGACGATGGCCGTGCCGTCGGAGTTCTCGGTGCGCAGACCGACGATGTCCTGATAGGCGGGGGAGTGGTACCACTCCAAGGCCTGGCCCCGACTGGGGAACTCGATGATGACGAGGTCGCCCACCCAGTCTCCTTCCAGGACGGTCTTCTCGGATCCGTGGACGACGAACCGGCCGTCGAACGGCGCGAGGGTGGCGTCGATCCGCTCGAGATACTCGACGACGTCGGCGCCGAAATCGACGGACCGCAGGTGGGCTATTGCGAAAGCGGACATGATTCCTCCGGGTTGTCGTAGGTGGTCGCGGTCAGGCAGTGGGGACCTTGTCGAGGAATCCGAGCACCAGGCGCACCTTGCCGGCCGGGTCACGCTCGAGGACGTCGAACCCGATCACGAGGGGTTCGGCGCCGACGGGACCGAGCGCCCACGTGAACCGGGCCTGGTCGTGGTGGGCGTCGACGTCGCCGGCGAGCTCGAACCGCATGCCGTCGAACTGCTGCTGCACGGACCCGATGAGGGCGCTCACCGCGGCAGGACCCTCGGCGCTGCCGATCGGGTCGACGTAGCGGCCGTCCGCGGCCCACAGGTCCGCGACGAGGGCCGAGCGCTTGTCCGAATCCGTCTCGTTCCAGGTGTCGAGGTAGCGCTGGACCAGTGCGTCGAAGTCGTTCATCTCGAATCCCTTTCGTGAGTGGCCGGTGGGTCCGGCCTCTGCGAACGAGCCTGCGCCGTGGACGCCCGCCGGTCGATTACCTCGGAGGTAATGGGGAGCATTCACCGCACCGCCTAGGGTCGAGAGCATGACGCGGGTACAGGAGTCGGCAGGGGAACTTCTGCGGCGATGGCGTGGACACCGCCGCATGACACAACTCGACCTGGCCAACCGAGCCGAGGTGTCGACGCGGCACGTCAGCTTCCTCGAGACGGGGCGCGCCAAGCCGACCCGGGCGATGCTGCTGCGCCTCGGTGAGCATCTCGACATCCCCCTGCGGGACCGCAACGCCCTGCTGCTTGCGGCGGGCTTCGCTCCGGCCTTCCCGGAACACACGCTCTCCGACGTGCCGATGGCGGTGGTCGCCGACGCGATCCGGACGATCCTCGATGCGCACGCGCCGATGCCGGCACTGGTGGTCGATCGGCACTGGAACCTCGTGGACGCGAACGACACCGTGGCGCTGCTGACGGACGGCGCCGCGCACTGGCTGCTCGAGCCGCCCGTCAACGTGCTGCGGCTGAGCCTGCACCCCGACGGGATGGCCCCGCGGATCACGAACCTCGGGCAGTGGCGGGCACACGTGCTGCACCGGCTCGACCACCAGATCGACGCGACCGGCGACGCGGAGCTGCGTCGTCTTCGCGCCGAGCTCGCGGACTATCCGGGCGGAATCGACGCGGCCGGGCCGGGGCCGGCGCTCGTCGTGCCCCTGCGGGTCCGCGTCGGGGAACACGACCTGGCGTTCCTGAGCACGACGACGGTGTTCGGGACGCCTCTCGACGTGTCGGTGTCCGAACTCGCGATCGAGACGTTCTTCCCGGCGGACGGCGCGACGGCGGAGTATCTGGCGGCGCAGCACCCCCGCTCCGATCACTGAAGCGGGGGCGCTCGTCGTTCCGGCTACTCACACCACGATTCGCAACGGATTTTCGAGCAGCCCGGACAACGTGGCGAGGAACTGGGCCGCCAGCGCGCCGTCGATGATGCGATGGTCGGCGGTGATCGTGTAGCGCAATCGCTTGTGGGCCACCACCGTGCCTCCGTCCAAGGCAAGTTCTTCGCGCACGGCGCCGACCGCGAGGATCGCACCTTGGGGCGGGTTGATGATCGCGGTGAACTGTTCGATTCCGTACATGCCGAGGTTGCTGATCGTGAACGTGCCGTCGCTCATGTCCGCAGTCGTCAACTTCCGGTCCGCGGCCCTGCCGACCAGGTCCCGCGTCGTGGCGGCGATCGTGGTGACCGCGGCGCGGTCGGCGTCCCGGACAACCGGCACGACGAGCCCGGAGGGGGAGGCCACAGCGACGCCGACGTGGATCCGCTGGTGGATGAGGGTCCGGCCGCGCTCCTCGGGATCGTAGGAGGCGTTCATCCCGGGATGGGCGCGCAGCGCGAGAGCGACGGCGCGGACCACGATGTCGTTGACGCTCACCTTCACGCCGGTGTCGGCGTTCGCGTGGTTGATCCGGGCGCGGAGTTCGAGGAGCTCGCCGACGTCCGCGGACGCGGTCGCGGTGAAGGTCGGGACGGTGGTGCCGCTCAAGGTCAATCGGGTGGCGATCGCCTGGCGGACGGCGTCGAACGGCACCGGCCGCGGTTCACGCTGGTCCGACACCGCGGGCGGAGGTACCGGCGCTGCACCGGATTCGATCGACGGTGAGATCGCAGAATCTGTGGGTCGAGCATCGAGGTCGGCGCGGACGATGCGTCCGCCCGGGCCGGTCCCCGAAACCGTCGCGAGGTCGATGCCGCGTTCCCGAGCGAGCTTGCGCACCAACGGTGTTGCGATGCGACGCTCCGGATGCCCGTTGGACACCGGCACCGTCGGCAGTGTCGCACCGCGCTCCTGAGGCTCCCGCGTGGCACTGGACCTGTCGGCTTCCGATTGTTGGGTCCCGTTGAGCTCGGATGTCGGCACGGCGGCCGGAGACGAATCGACCCGGACGGGTGCGGGGGCAGTTCCTGCCGGTGTGTCGGTTCCGTTGTCGAGCCGGGCGATCGGTGCACCGATCGGGACGTTCTCGCCCTCGGCGACGAGGATCTCGACGAGGGTGCCGGCTTCGTAGGCCTCCTGTTCCATGATGGCTTTGTCGGTCTCGATCTCGACGAGGAGGTCTCCCGGGGAGACCGGGTCACCGGGCTGCTTGTGCCAGGCGGAGATGGCGCCTTCGGTCATGGTGTCGGACAGGCGTGGCATGAGGATGTCGATCATGTTGGTGTCCTCTCAGCGGCGTCGGGCGACGGCGTCGAGCGTTTCGCGGATTGCGGTGATCGCGTCGTCTGCCGAGGGCAGCGCGGCGGTCTCCAGGGGCTTGGAGTAGGGAAGGGGGACTTCGGCCATGGCGACTCGTCGGACAGGGGCGTCGAGCCAGTCGAACGCACCGTCGGAGATGGTCGCGGCGATCTCGGCGCCGATCCCGTAGGTGAGCCAGTCGTCTTCGAGCACGACCGCGCAGTTCGTCTTCTTTACGGACGTGACGATCGTGTCCCGGTCGAGCGGGCGGAGGCTGCGCAGATCGACGACCTCGACGTCGATGCCCTCGTCGGCGAGTTGCTCGGCGACCTCGAGTGCGACGGCGGCCATCCGGGAGTAGGCGACGACGGTGATGTCGGTGCCCTTGCGGGTGACGGCGGCCTTGCCGATCTGTGCCGGCTCATCGTGGTCGGGGACCTCGCCGGTCGTGTTGTAGAGGGCGAGGTTCTCGAGCACGAGCACCGGATCGTCGTCGCGTATCGCGGCGAGCATCAGTGCCTTCGCGTCCGCAGGGTTGGAGGGGGCCACAACCTTCATGCCCGGCACGAACGCGTAGTAGAGCTCGATGTTCTGTGAGTGCGTGGCGCCGAGCTGCTGCCCTCCGCCGCCGGGTGTTCGGATCACCAGGGGCACGCGGGCCTGGCCGCCGAACATGCCGTAGATCTTTGCGGCGTGGTTGACGATCTGATCGAGTGCGAGCAGGGAGAAGTTGATCGTCATGATCTCCACGACCGGCCGCAGTCCCAGCATGGCGGCGCCGATCGCGGCGCCGGTGAAGCCTTCTTCGGCAATCGGGGTGTCGCGTACCCGTTCGGGTCCGAATTCCGCGAGCATTCCGGCAGTGATCTTGTATGACCCCTCGAACAGGCCGATCTCCTCACCGATGAGGAACACGTCCCGGTCGCGCAGCATCTCGCTGCGCAACGCGTCGTGCAGCGCCTGCCGGTAGCTGATCACGCTCATGCGGACACCCCCGCACGCTCGTCGGCCGACGCTCTCGGCGGGGCTGGGAACAAGGCACTTCCGGGCAGTCGGCGGGAATCGTTCGGCACCGGGGTGGCATAGGTGTAGTCGAAGAGCGTCGAGACGTCCGGAAACGGGCTTGCGTCGGCGAACTCGACCGCTGCCGCGACGGCTCCGACGGCGTCGGCGTCGATCTGCGCGATGAGCTCGTCGGTCAGCAACCCCTTCTCGTACAGCCGCACTGCGTACGCGGCGACCGGATCGGCGGCCTTCAGCGCCTCGGCCTCCTCGCGGCTGCGGTAGCGGGCCGGATCGACCACCGAATGCCCCTTCAGCCTGCCCGACACGGTTTCCAGCAGGTACGGCTTACCCTTCCGCGCGCTGGCGAGTGCGACCTGGGCCGCCGCGTGCACCGCGACAGGATCGTTGCCGTCCACCCTGGCCGAGGCCATCCGGTAGGACGCGGCGCGCTTGTGCAGCTCCGGTTCGGCCGACGACTGTTCCACGGTGGTGCCCATGCCGAGGCCGTTGTTGACGACGGTGTAGACGATCGGAAGTCCCCACAGCGCCGCGATGTTCAACGACTCGTGGAACGCCCCGATGTTCGTCGTCCCATCACCCATCAGGCACACCACCGCCTCGGAGCCGCCGCGGTAATCGATCGCCAGCGCCGCACCCGTCGCCAGCGGCACCTGGCCGCCGACGATCCCGTACCCGCCCATGAACCGGGAGGCGATGTCGAACATGTGCATCGACCCGCCCCACCCGCGGGACACACCGTCGGAGCGGCCGTACAGCTCCGCCATCACTCGCGCAGGATCGATGCCGCGGGCGATTGCGTACCCGTGCTCCCGGTAGTTCGTGAACATGTAGTCGTCGGGTTGCACGGCCGCCATGAGACCGGCGACCGTGGCCTCCTCGCCGAGATTCAAATGGCAGTAGCCGCCGACCTTCGCCTCGGTGTAGGCGCGGGCGGCGCGTTCCTCGAAGCGACGGATCAACACCATCTGCCGGTAGAAGCCCAGCAGTTGCCGATCCGTGAGCGCACCGGCACAGGGTGGGGTGGCCGTCGAGCGTCGAGTCGACGCGCGCGGGGACTTGGTATTCGAGGGCATGTGGGTTCTCCTTTTCGCCCGGACACACCGCATCCACGAGCCGATCTGTCCGGAACGACCCGCGGATGCGGGGTCGCCGCTCTGGCCTCGGCAGTGTGCGAGCAGCGGCAACCATTAATGAAACGAAGTACGGTTCATTATAGGACGGGTGCGAACATGACGGTGAGTCGTGAGGAGTTGCTATTGGCTACCGAAGGCGCGGCGGCGCCCCGCAAGAAGGGGCGTCCAACGGCCGCGGAGCGGGCGCAGCGGCGCGACGACATCCTCGATGCGGCGGTCGGGCTGTTCGTGGCCCGCGGGTTCGCCCAGGTCACACTCGACGACATCGTCGCCGAAGCGCACGTGACCAAACGGACGATCTACGGCTACTTCGGGGATCGCACCGAGGTCTTCCTGGCCGCTGTCGAACGGCTCCGACACCGCACGCTGCGGCAGCCGTCCAGCGGGCAGAGTCTGGAGGAGCTCGCGACCGACATCGTCCTCGCTCTGCACTCCGACGAAGCGATCGGACTTCACCGGTTGATGATCACCGAAGCTCACAGCTTCCCCGACCTCGCGACAGGGTTCTACCGCGACGGACCACAGGCATACATCGCCGCACTGAACGATCGGCTACCCGAACCGGACCTCGAGCTGGCGCAGTCGGTGTTCGCCCTACTTCTCGGCGAGCCTCACCGGCAACGCCTGCTCGGGTTACGCGCGGCCCCCGACCCGACGGAGGCTGCCACTCACGCAGCGAGTGTCCTGCGCCGCTTGTGGATCACGCCGGAACCGGCGGGGTGATCACGCGTATCTCCGGCCGGGTCGGCGGTCGGACTGCCGACCCGCCTGTTCGACAGCTGCTAGGCGAAGTGGAATCGACGGCGTGAGCCTGTGGGAGCGCGGTTCTCGGGCCGGTTGCCTCGATCCTCCGACGACGGGCCGCGGAGTCGATCTCGCTGGACGGTTCGGAAGATGGCATTCGCCGCCATTCGAACGGGTGCTGCATGCCGGTGGTCGAGCTTCATGTCGCGGATGCGGCCACATACCGACAGCGCCCCGACCGTCTCGCCTGCAGGTCCGATGGGTACGGCGATGCTGGCGATGCCTCCGCCGGCCTGACTGATCTCATAGGCCACGCCGTTCTCGCGGATCTTCCGGAGTTCCGGTGTGAGCCCGCGACAGTCGTCATCGGACTGGGACGAGGCCATCAGCGCCTTGCCCATCGCTGTGCGGTGTGCCGGATACCGAAGCCCGATCCGCGTCGGCATCGATCCGGCCAGTCGCCCGCCGACCGTGTCGAGATACAGGAGGTGGGTACCCTCGAGAATCCCGAGGTGGACCACGTACCCGGTGGCACGATGCAAGTCGCGGATGATCGGTGCGGCAGACCTGCGTAGGGAATGCTGATGGATGGCAAGGGATCCGAGGTGTATCAGTAGGCTGCCGAGCTCGTACTCGTTGCCTTCGCGTCGTACCCAGTTCGCTTCGGCGAGTCGCTCGAGCATCCTGTGAGCGGATGAGCGGGGGAGGCCGGTGTATCTGACGACGTTCGCGAGGTTGAGTCGTCCACGACCGTCGAAAGCGCTCAGTACCAATGCAAGGCGATCGAGAACCGCACTGGGGGTGGTCATTGCGGCATCCTGTGGTGCTCCGGGATCGGACAACGGTAATTCCCTTAATTCTTGAAGACCTACGACGCGCACTCCCGATACCCTCGCTCGCGGAATATCGATTGCGATGGAAAGATTTTGGTTCGGTCGATCGCCCGCCGCGGGCGTCGGCCGTGAACCGCGGCCCGCCCGCGTGCGGGAGGGCCGCGGCGATCCACCGGCGGGGTCAGGCGTGAGTGCCTCCGTCGATCCGGATCTCGGTACCTGTGATGAACGAGCCGTCTTCCGACGCCAGCATCGCGATGGCACCCGCAACCTTCTCCGGACCGGCCATGGGGGCGCCGTCCGATTCGAGATCGGTCTTCAGTATCGGCGACAGCTTGCGGAACAGAGTCCAATCGGTATCTGCCGGAAGGTAGTCGGCGGTCGTGTCGGTAATCCCACTCTTGATGCTTCCCGGGGCGACCGCGACGGCGCGCAGACCTTGCTTTCCGTACTCGAGCGCCAGCGCGTGTGTGAAGGACTGGATACCGCCCTTGCTGGCGGCGTAGGCCGCCATGTAGGGATGCGCGAAGGTGGCCGACGTGGAACTGAAGTTCACCACGACGCCCTTGCCGGAGGCGAGAAGTGCCGGCAGCGCCTCCCGTGTCACGAGGAACGTTCCGGTCAGGTTCACGCCGATCGTTCGATTCCACATCGCGAGGCTCGTCTGGTGAGTGTGAGCACCGCGCAGGATACCTGCGGCGTTGACGAGAACGTCGAGGCCTCCGAGTGTCTCGACAGCTTGTCGCACAACCGATGTCACGGATTCTTCGTCCGCGACATCGAGTTCGAAGCTGCACAGGTCACCATCGAGATCGGCCTGTTGCGCTCGAAGTCGGGTCTCGGCGAGGCCTTCCTCGGAGATGTCTGCGACAGCAACCCGTCCTCCTTCGGACAGGAGCCGGAGTGCGGTGGCCTGCCCGATGCCCGATGCTGCGCCGGTGACGAGGATACGTGCGTGGGTGAAGCGCTTCATGGCGGCGTTCGCCTTTCGTTGTGCAAGAAAGCATTTCAAGGGAATCGAATCGGACGCGGGTGCACGGACGCGCGTGACCCGAGGGCGACGCACTGTGACGTCTCGGAGCACGCGGACGAAGGCGTCTATCATCCACCCGACCGCACACCGCGATCGGCCGCAGTGCGCAGGGGTGTGGACAAGACGGGGATCAACCCGCCGACTCGACGATGAAGCCGACCCGTGAAGGGGAGGATGTAACTCGGTTGGGGCCGGCCGTCAGGCCGTGGCTCTCTGGACCCAGACCAGGCCGGAGGGACGCCTGTCCCTAGCCCGGCGTCCGCGTCGGAATGTGGCCACGCCGAACCGGACTGCGTGCACAGCACGGTCCGTTCGAGGGGAGAAGAGGCGGGCCGACATGGCGTCGACAATAGCGGGAGGGCTCCCCCTTCACAAGGGATCTCGCGTTGCGCCGGCTCGCCGCCACGGATCCCGCTGAGTGGAACGAATCGTGGCGCCGCGCCGCGGCGCCGGACTGTGATGTGGGCTATTCGTCGACGAAAACTGTTCTCTATCAGCATGATCCAAACCCACACGCGACGAGCTCTCGGTTCACCGGGTGTGATCCTGCCCTGGTGGGCAGATGTGCTCGCGGATCTCGAAAGGGCTGTTCGGATGGTCTTGAACACACACAGCGAAGAATGTTCCGCTTCGTCCCCGAGTGGGCGGCGCGCTCAGGGATGGACTCCGAGACTGGTCGTCGCGCTGGTATCACTCGTTCTCCTTCTCGAGGCCCTCACCATGAGCTACCTGATGGTCTCGATGTCCATTCCGCTGGTCGCGGCGCACTACGGCACGGCGCAAGGTGCGTGGCTTCTGACGGCGTTCCTGCTCGTGGGCGGTGTCACGGCGCCATTGATCGGCAAGCTTGCCGACATGTACGGGAAGCGGAGACTGCTCCTGGTGTGCGCGGCGGCGGGGTCGCTCGGCGCCGTCATCAGCGCGACGGCAGGAAGCTACGGCGTCATGCTCCTCGGTCGAGCTGTGTCCGGGCTTCTCGTGGCAACGCTGTTCCTGAGCTACTCGCTCATCCGGGATGTATTTCCGCGCAACAAAATTGCTTTGTCGGTGAGCATCGCGACGAGTGGGATGGGACTGGTATCCATACCGGCGCCGTTCGTGACGGGATGGTTGCTCGACACGTACGGTTTCCGCAGCCTGTTCTGGTTCCTTGCGACGCTGCTTGCCCTGCTGGTGTGCCTGATCGCAGTATCCACCGATGAATCTCCGGTCCGCCTCCGATCCGGTCTCGACCTCCTGGGTGCGGTGTTGCTGGGCGGTGGGATCGCGGGTGTGCTGATCGCGGTGAGTGTCGGGCCGACAGGTGGGTGGCTCGGCGCCCCCGTCGTCACTTCGGCGATCGCGGGCGTGGGCATGCTATGCGCCTGGTTGGTCTCTGCCCGCCGCGTTCGCGCCCCACTCGTCGACCTCGGTGTGCTCGGACGGCGGCCGGTATTCCTGACAGTGCTCGGTGCGGGACTCGCGTACGGGAGCGCCGGCGTGATCGCAATCCTCCTACCGCTGCTGGCGACGGCCCCGCGGAGTTCGGGGCTGGGATACGGATTCGGAAGTTCCACAAAGCAGTTGGCGTTGCTCCAGGCTCCGATGGGAACCATGGTGGTGGTCGGCGGCCTTGCAGTAGGGCTGTTGGTCGGCCGTGGGGCCCGCCCTCGGGCAATGCTGGCGGTAGGAATGGCGACAATGGCCTCGGGGTACCTCCTGGTGACCTGGCATCACAACACCGAGGCGTCGGTATTCGTCGCCTGCGGGATCATCGGCGTCGGGATGGGTTTCGCCTACGCGGCCATCCCGAACCTACTCATCGAAGCCGTCGCGCCGGAATTGCAGGCAAGTACTGCAAGCTTCGTGGGTGTTTCGCAGAACATGTTTCCGGCGATAATGCCGGTACTCATCTTCAGTGTCTTGAATGCCCGCTTCGTCGCCCAACCTGCCTCCATGGAAACTCTGAGCGGAGCGTTGTACAGCGATACCGGCTTCCGGATCGCGTTCCTCATCGGGGCCGCCGCGACTGCGATCGGTGCCGTCGTCGCCCTGATGATTCCGCGTTCCATCGTGCAGGCAACCGCGTGACGTAGCCCGGCACGACTGAAGAGGTCTGTGTGACGACGATGTCAAGATCAGACGTCGCCCCGGAGTGTCGGGGCACGCTGCACCGCCGCAGGGCGCGGACCAGGCCACTTTCCCGCCACCTCTACCGTGGAAGCCTGCGTTGTCGGGACGAGAGGAAACGCGTGAGGGTTCGACGGACAGCGGTGCTGCTCGGCGCCGCGGCGCTGGGTGCCGGGGTGTTGTCCGGGTGCGGCACGACGGACTCGGACGATTCGGGCGCCGTCGTGTGGCGGCCGTGCGCGGATCTGGCCGCCTACGTTACCGATCTCGGGGTCGACCCGGGCGTCGTCGAGCGCCTGCAGTGCGCATCGGTCGACGTCCCGCTGGACTACGCGGACCCCGGCGGACGCACCGTCGAACTCGCGCTCAGCCGGGTCGTCGGAACCGATCCGGCCGCGCCGACGTTGTTCGTCAACCCTGGTGGCCCCGGCGTCGAGGGGCGCAGCATGGCGGCCACCGTCGCCTCGGAGCTGGGGCTCGGCGGCACCGTCGTCGGGATCGACCTGCGGGGGCTCGGATACTCGTCGAGCCTCGACTGCAACGCGCCGGACGCCCCGGACGGCCGCGACGACGCGAGCCTCGCCGCCTATGCAGACGCGATCACCGCGGCGAACCAAGCCTGCACCGACGCCGATCCCGCGTTCGTCGGCAGCCTGACCACGGCGAATGCGGCCCGCGACCTCGACACGGTGCGGCGGGACCTCGGGCTGGACACGGTCGACTTCCTCGGCGTCTCGTGGGGCACCGTGCTCGGGGCCGAGTTGCAATCTCGATTCCCCCAGCACCTGCACCGGGTGGTCCTCGACAGCATGGACTACACCGGCACGTCGGCGGTCGACGCGCTGCGGACGCTCGCGGCGGCCGATCCCGACGTGCTACCGGAACTGGCGCCCGAGCCCACCGACCTCGGCGTCGACGACGACGGCGGAGTCACCCCCGACGAGCCTGACGTTCCGCCCGGCGATGCCCCGGCACCCGACGACAACGACGCTCCGCTCGACCCCGCCACCACCGACTTCCTCGAGCACTCGTTCGACGCCACGGCGGGCACCGCATACATCTGCAACAGCCTCGACCCCGTCGGCGACAGCGCGGTCCAGCTCGCCGAGAACCGGACGCTGAATGCCGACCTCGGGCGAGACCCGCAGCGCCGCATCGAGTTCCCCGCCGATTCCGATGTCCCCGGCGTGAGCCTGTGCAGCGGTTGGCCGCTGTCGGCGGAGGCGACGTCCGTCGCGGACACCGGAACCGATCTGCTGATCATCGGTCACCGCGACGAGAACGTCACCCCGTACGGGTGGGCGCTCGACGCACAGGCGGCGATGGGCGGCCGACTCCTGACGATCGAGGACGGCGTCCACGGGTCGACGGTCGGATCGACCTGCGGCGGGTTGGTCACCGACTTCCTCGGCGAGGGCCGGCTAGCGCAGGACACGTGTGACCCGCAATGACCGGCCGACATCTACAGCGACGAGACAATGGTCTCTGTATGCATCGGGGCAACCGGCCGTGCTCCCGTGAGTGACGCAGTTTGACGAGAATATCGAAATCGTCAGCGGGCCTGGGGCGCTCATGCCCCAGTGGGTCTCGGTCGCCGATGGCGTGGCAGTCGCTGAGCAGAATTTGGCACGTGCAAGCCACTGCGCACCGTGTTGAATCATGTTGAGGTGCAGCAATCTTACTTATTCACTCGATCGACATATCTGAAATGATCTCTCCAGCAATTGGTTTCAGATTCAATCAACTAGTTGTTCAATATCTTCCGTGTTATGGTGCCGCTATCCGCGTCGCTGTCGGGGCGCATCTCTCTACGAAGGAGTGATCATGCGGAAGAAGTTGGCAAGTGTTGGGGTGGTAGGGATGGCGGTCGCGGCCGCGCTGGTCGGTCCGGCCACCGCGAATGCGGAGGACACCACCACCACTTTCGAAATTGTGGCCGGAGGATTGACAATCGCGCCCCAAAGTTCCGCGGCGCTCAATACCGCGCAGACCGGCGCGTCCGATGTCCTCGGTTCGCTGGGTGCGGTCACGGTCACCGACAGTCGCGGTAGCGACGCGGGATGGACGGTCACGGTGTCCTCGTCGGAATTCGCCTTGGCTGCTGCGAGCGGCGACACCACCATCGCCGCGACGAACGTCCAGTACAACCCGGGCGACGTCGAACATACGGGAACGGTGACCACGACTCCGTCGGCCGTCGCGGGCCTGGACAGCGCCAAGACCGTGGTCGAAGGCACGGCCTCGCGGGGCAACAACACGGCCAGGTGGAACCCGACATTGACCGTTGGCCTGCCGTCCGACGCTCTCGCCGGCGTCTACACCGGCACAGTTTCGACGTCCGTCGCCTGATCCGGGGAGCCGGACTCCGTCGGCCCGGATGTACACGCTTCGAATCTCCATCAGCGTGGGAGCTGGATCGTTGAACAGCCCGCTCCCATGCTGATGGTGAATCTCGGTGCCGTGCCGAACTGGTCGTCATGGTTTCTTGCCGTTGGCATTGCCGGGCGGAACCTACATCGCATCGATCACCCATTCGGTCTTCTGGGGGAACCAACACAGTGCGAATCTCGCAACACATCAAAACTCCCTTCGTGCGGCGGGTTGCGGCTGTCGCGGCCCTGATCTGCGGGTTCGCGCTGGTTTCGTCAGTCTCGGCGATATCTGTGGCACAGTCGTCGCCGGCGGAGAACGAGGGCATCGGTGTGCGCTTGCTCGAGGCGCCCTCGAACAACGGAAGTGACCCTCGCGCCCGGGTGTACATAGTCGATCACCTCAAGCCTGGGACGACCATCAACCGACGATTCGAGATCACCAACACCACAGACGAAAACGCCGAGGTACGTCTCTATCCGTCGGCGGCGGCGATCGACCGCGGCCAGTTCACGGGAGCCGCAGGCCAGGTCGCCAACGAATTGACGACCTGGACCACGATCAGCCCCTCGCACGTGAGCGTGGACGCGCATTCTGCGGCCGAAGCCGTCGCCACCATCGCAGTGCCGCCCGACGCGCCTCCAGGAGAGCAATATGCGGTTCTGTGGGCTGAAGTTCGCTCGGCAGCGACGCAGCAAACGCCGATCACACAGATCAGTCGAGTCGGAATACGGTTGTATCTCTCGGTGGGACCGGGCAATCCACCGGCGGCGGACTTCGCCATCGAATCACTTACTGCCGCGCGGTCCGACGATGGCACCCCGATCCTCCAAGCCAATGTCCGCAACACCGGGGGCCGAGCCCTCGACCTGAGGGGCAGTCTCTCCCTGAACGACGGGCCAGGCGGTCTGAATGCGGGGCCCTTTGCCGTCGTAGGAATCACCACACTGGCTCCCGGAACTGCTGGAGCAGTCGCCGCCACTCTCAGCAAGGACATCCCGTTGGGGCCCTGGGCGGCGTCGGTGACGCTCAAGAGCGGGCTGGTCGAACGCAGCGCCGAAACGCAAGTCACCTTCCCCGAGTCCGGAACCTCCGAATTTGCGGTGCCAGGACCGCGCTACCTCACCATCGCGCTCACCTGGCTCGGCGCACTCGCACTGCTCGGAGCCGTTATCGCGATCGCAATGCGCCGCCGGTCGAAACGCAACCGCGACCGCACCTGACAAGACGATGCGGGCTTCGGGGAGTTCTGTTCTCGCCTCTAACGCGTACCCATCGCCATCGGCGTGAGCCCGCGCGCAGGTGTCGTCCCGCACCTGTCCATGACCTCGAACAGCTTCTCGTGCATCCGGGCCGCCTGGGACGGGTCGAAGTAGCCGACGTTCAACGGATTCGCGCGGTTGTGCAGTTCGAGCGGGTCGGCCTGCAGGTCGTACATCTCGAACTGCGGTGGCGTGCCACCGGACGGGTCGAAATAGGCCGAGTACTTCCACCGGCGGTCGCGGATGGTCCGCATGTGGTTGGGCTGGGTGACGATGTTCTGCCCGTCCGGCGTGGCGCAGTTCTGGTCGTCGTACGTGAAGTGCAGGACGTCCTGCACCTCCGTGCCGGGTGATCCGGGGTTCGCAGCGGCGTCGTTCACGATCGGCATGAGGTCCACGCCCTTGAAGTCCCACGCGGACCGGTCCGGGACGTCCGCGAGCGTGGCGAGCGTCGGCACGACGTCGATCAGCGAAGCGAGCGCTCCCGTGTGCACAGGCTGGGGGAACAGCACCGGATTGCTGATCACCAGCGGCACCCGCAGCGTCTCCTCGTACGCGTTGAACACCTTCTGCCGCAGCCCGCCGTGCGACATGCCCATCTCGCCGTGGTCGGACATTCGGACCACCACCGTCGAATCCCGCATTCCCGGACGGGCTTCCAGGGCGTCGAGCACCGCGCCGATGTGCTCGTCGACCACCTTGTGCATGTACGCGTAGAAGTTGACGTAGTTGCGGGCCGCGTCGAGGCCGGGCAGCGGCCCCAGTCCGGCGGCGAGCAGCACCTGCGACTGGACCTGTGCGGTGGGCTTGAAGTTCAGGGCCAGGGACTCGTCGTACGTCGGCGGTAGGTCGATACCCTGCTCGAAGATTCCGGGCGCGTCGGAACCGTAGTTGTCGCAGGTGCCGTTGATGGCATCCCACGTCTGCGGGTAGGCGAGGACGTCGTGCGGATTGACGAAGGACACGACGAGCGCGAACGGTCGTTCGTCGTTCGGATCGAGACCGCGCAGGAAGTCGACGGCCTCTCCGGCGTAGCGGCTGTCGAGATCGGCGCAGCCGCCGCCGAAATGGTCGGGGTTGGTGTCCTGTCCACCCTCCGGCGGGGTCCAGCCCTGGAAGCCGTAGGCGGCGACGTCCGCGCCGGACGGGTCGCCGCCGTCGGCGCCCTTGCTCATGTGCCACTTGCCGCGGTAGTGCACGTTGTAGCCGGCGGATCCGAGGAGCCGGGCCATGTTCTGGATGTCCAGTGGCAGTGTCGGTTCGGTGGGGGAGACCGTCCCGCCCTCGGTGAGCGTGGCGGTGACGCCGTGCTGCGCGGGGTAGAGGCCGGTGAAGAACGTGCTGCGACTGGGCGAGCACATCGCGGCGTTGCAGAACGCGTTGTCGAACGACAGTCCGGTGTCGGCGAGGCGCTTGCGGTTGGGCAGGTTCTGCTCGGCCCATCCCGGCGGCCAGAGCATCGGTGCGCGCTCCTGATCGGTGATCATCACGACGATGTTGGGGCGGTGCGGGAGGCTTCCGGGCTGCGCCGCATGAGCCGGTCGGGGTGCCGCCGTGGCGTGTGTGGTCGCGCCGGCCATGCCTGCGACGAGGAGAGCGCCCGCGCCGCCGAGGAAACTCCGACGGGAGAACGGGTGGTCGAGGGTGTCGTGAGTCGGTTCGCTCAGGGAGTCCATGGCTGATCTCCGTCCAGGAAGCGATCGCTGAATCCAGGCGCTCGGGTCGCCATTCTGTCCTAGGATTACGCCCTCTACCTGCGGTTCGGGCAATTGTCGGGATCGAACCCTGGACTTACATGGACTTCCAACTATAGGATGAACGACGAATGGTGGAGGTGACGCACGTCTCCTTCACGGCTCCGTGACGACCAGCAAAGGACGGGTTCGGACAATGAGCGTTCGAGAGCTCTCCCATTTCATCGGCGGCAAGCGCATCCCCGGCGCGTCCGGCAGATTCGCCGACGTCTTCGACCCCAACACCGGGCAGGTGCAGGCGCGGGTTCCACTCGCCGACCAGTCCGAGACCGAGGCGGCGATCGCGAACGCGGCCGACGCTCAGAAGGAATGGGCGGCGTGGAATCCGCAGCGACGGGCCCGTGTCCTCATGCGGTTCCTGCAGCTGATCCAGGACGAGATGGACCCGCTCGCCCGGCTGCTGTCGTCCGAGCACGGCAAGACCATTCCGGATGCGAAGGGTGACATCCAGCGCGGCCTCGAGGTGGTCGAGTTCGCCACCGGTATCCCGCACCTGCTCAAGGGCGAGTACACCGAGGGTGCCGGTTCGGGCATCGACGTCTACTCGATGCGTCAGCCGCTCGGCGTCGTCGCCGGCATCACGCCGTTCAACTTCCCGGCGATGATCCCGCTGTGGAAGGCCGCGCCGGCTCTCGCGTGCGGAAACGCGTTCATCCTCAAGCCGTCCGAGCGGGACCCGTCGGTGCCGCTGCGTCTGGCCGAGCTGTTCCTCGAGGCCGGCCTGCCGCCGGGTGTGTTCAACGTCGTCAACGGCGACAAGGGTGCCGTCGACGTCCTGCTGACCGACCCGCGGGTCAAGGCCGTCGGCTTCGTCGGCTCCACGCCGATCGCGCAGTACATCTACGAGACCGCCGCCGCGCACGGCAAGCGCGCGCAGTGCTTCGGCGGCGCCAAGAACCACGCGATCGTCATGCCCGACGCCGACCTCGACCAGGTCGCCGACGCCCTCGTCGGTGCCGGCTACGGCTCGGCGGGTGAGCGTTGCATGGCGATCTCGGTCGCGGTGCCCGTTGGTGAGGAGACCGCGGACGCGCTCGTCGCGAAGCTCACCGAGCGGGTCGGCAAGCTGAAGATCGGTCGCTCGGACGACGAGACCGCCGACTTCGGTCCGCTCGTCGGCTCGGACGCCCTGGCCCGTGTCAACGGCTACGTGCAGATCGGTGTCGACGAGGGCGCCGAGCTCGTCGTCGACGGGCGCGGCTTCGCCCTCGACGGGCACGAGGGCGGATTCTTCGCCGGCGCAACGCTGTTCGACCGCGTCACCCCGGAGATGCGGATCTACAAGGAGGAGATCTTCGGTCCGGTCATGCAGGTGGTGCGCGCCCACGACTACGAGGAGGCGCTGCGCCTGCCGTCGGAGCACGAGTACGGCAACGGCGTCGCGATCTTCACCCGCGACGGCGACACCGCCCGCGACTTCTGCTCGCGCGTCGAGACCGGCATGGTCGGCGTCAACGTGCCGATTCCGGTGCCGATCGCATACCACACGTTCGGCGGCTGGAAGCGCTCCGGCTTCGGCGACCTCAACCAGCACGGCCCGGACTCGATCCGCTTCTACACCAAGACCAAGACGGTGACCCAGCGCTGGCCCTCCGGCGTCAAGGAGAACGCCGACCACTTCGTCATCCCCACGATGGACTGACGCGGTGAAGAAGTACGTGCCGAGCTGGCATGACGACGAGGTCAGGGCGCTCTCCGAACTTGCGGCCGGATTCTTCGAACGTGAGGTCGTCGCCAACAACGAGAAGTGGGAGGCGCAGCGGCACATCGATCGCGATGTGTGGCTGACGGCAGGCGAGCTGGGGCTGCTCTGCTGCTCGATTCCCGAGGAATACGGTGGCGGCGGTGGAACGTTCGCACACGATCTCGCGGTGTTCGAGGCACAGGGCTACTCGGGTGATCTGGCGTTCGGGATCTCCGTGCACAGCGGAATCGTCGCGCACTACATCAACGAGTACGGCACCGAGGAGCAGAAGAAGACCTGGCTTTCCGGAATGGCATCCGGGGAGATCCTGGGCGCCATCGGGATGACCGAACCGGGTGCCGGGTCCGACCTCAAGGCCATCCGGACGACCGCCCTCAGGGACGGCGACCACTACGTCGTCAACGGTTCGAAGACGTTCATCACCAACGGTTCCTCCGCCGACGTGATCGTCCTGGCCGTCAAGACCGATCCGAAGGCCGGCGCCAAGGGCGTGTCCTTGCTGATCGTCGACCTGCGGGACTGCCCCGGATTCGCGGTGGGACGGGTGCTCGACAAGGTCGGTCAGCACGGCGCGGACACCTCCGAGCTGTCCTTCTCCGATGTCCGGGTTCCCGTGTCGAACCTGTTGGGGGAGGAGGGGCAAGGGTTCGGTCAGCTCATCGCCCAGCTCGTCCAGGAGCGATTGATCATCGCCGCTCAGGCGTCGGGGGCGATGAAGCGGGCCGTGGAGGAAACGGTCGCGTACGCCAAATCGCGGCAGGCCTTCGGACACAGCCTCTTCGAATTCCAGAACACTGCCTTCGAACTCGCCGAGTGCCAGACGATTGCACGAACGTGCGAGGTATTCCTCGACCACTGCATCCAGGAACACCTGAGGGGCGACCTCGACGCCGCGGAGGCAGCCATGGCGAAGTACTGGCTCACCGAGCAGCAGTGCGAGGTCGTCGACCGTTGTGTGCAGCTGCACGGAGGCTACGGGTACATGCGGGAGTACCTCATCGCCCGCATGTACGAAGACGCGCGGGTGCAGAAGATCTACGCGGGTGCCAACGAGGTCATGAAGGGGATCATTGCGAAATCTCTCTGACGACGGCGGACACAGCGTCAACCCGACGACGAACTAGGAGCGAAGGCAATGTTCAGACTTTCCGACGACGAGCGCGCGATCAGTGACACCGCGCGCGACTTCGCCGCGGAATACCTGGCGCCCAACGCGATCGAGTGGGACCAGAACAAACACTTCCCGGTCGACGTGCTGCGCAAGGCCGGGACCCTCGGCATGGGTGGCATCTACATCCGCGAGGACGTGGGCGGCTCGGGTCTCACCCGTCTCGACGGCGTCCGGATCTTCGAGCAACTCGCCACCGGTTGCCCGTCGATCGCGGCGTACATCTCGATCCACAACATGGTCACGTGGATGATCGACGAGTTCGGCGACGACGAGCAGCGTCGACGCTGGGTGCCGGGGCTGGCCTCGATGGAACAGCTCGGCAGCTACTGCCTCACCGAACCCGGCGCGGGATCGGATGCCGCGGCCTTGTCCACCAAGGCCGTTCGTGACGGCGACGACTACCTGCTCACCGGCGTCAAGCAGTTCATCTCCGGCGCGGGCACCTCGGACGTGTACGTCGTCATGGCACGGACGGGCGACGCAGGCGCTCGGGGCATCTCGGCGTTCATCGTGCCGAAGGATGCGCCCGGACTGTCGTTCGGCGCCAACGAGAAGAAGATGGGCTGGAACGCCCAGCCCACCCGGCAGGTGATCCTCGACGAGGTCCGGGTGCCGGCGGCCAACCTGCTCGGCGGCGAGGGCGAAGGCTTCCGCATCGCGATGAAGGGCCTCAACGGCGGACGGCTCAACATCGCCGCCTGCTCGGTGGGCGGCGCGCAGGCCGCGCTCGACAAGGCCGTCGCCTACCTCGCCGAGCGGAAGGCGTTCGGCTCGGCGCTGATCGAGTCGCAAGCACTGCAGTTCCGGCTCGCCGACATGCGAATCGAACTCGAGGCCGCCCGCACCCTGCTGTGGCGGGCCGCGGATGCCCTCGACGCGGACACCGCCGACAAGGTGGAGTTGTGCGCGATGGCGAAGCGGTTCGCCACCGATACCGGGTTCACCGTCGCGAACGACGCGCTGCAGTTGCACGGCGGTTACGGCTATCTGGCGGAATACGGATTGGAGAAGATCGTGCGAGATCTGCGGGTGCACCAGATCCTGGAGGGCACCAACGAGATCATGCGGGTCGTCGTGGCCCGCTCGGTGGTCGGATCGGCGGGCGCAGCGTGAGCGAAGCGAACGGAGCAATCCCGAGCAGCGGCGTGAGCGAGCCGGAAGTCGTGGTCGAGCGCGTCGACGGGCTCGGTCGGATCACCCTGAACCGGCCCAAGGCGATCAACGCCCTCAACCACGCGATGGTGCGGGCGATGGCGTCCGCGCTGCTCGAGTGGGCGGACGACGACTCCGTCCGAGCGGTGCTGCTCAGCGGTGCCGGCGAGCGCGGGCTGTGCGCGGGCGGCGACATCGTCAGCATCTACCACGACGCCCGCGAGGGCGGCAGCGGGTCGAAGGACTTCTGGCGCGACGAGTACGTGCTCAACGCGGCGATCGCCCGCTACGGCAAGCCGTACATCGCGATCATGGACGGCATCGTCATGGGCGGCGGCGTCGGCGTCTCGGCGCACGGCAGCGTCCGGATCGTCACCGAACGGTCGACGGTCGGCATGCCCGAGGTGGGCATCGGATTCGTCCCCGACGTCGGTGGCACGTACCTGCTGTCGCGGGCGCCCGGCGAGCTCGGCACCCACGTCGCGTTGACGACGGCCCGACTCGACGCGGGCGACGCGATCGCCTGTGGCTTCGCCGACCACTTCGTCCCGTCCGACCGGCTCGCGGAGTTCGAGCGGGCCCTCGCCACCGGAACGGTGGAGGACGCGATCGCGCAGTGCGCACAGCAGTCGCCGGAGTCGACACTGGCGGCGCAGCGCAGCTGGATCGATGCCGCATACGCGGCCGACACCGTCGAGGAGATCGTCGCCAACCTGCAGAGCAGCGGCATTCCGGAGGCCACGGCCGCCGCCGACCAGATCCTCGCGAAGTCGCCGACCGCCGCGAAGGTGACGTTGCGGGCGCTGCGGCAGGCGCGCGAGCTCGACAGCCTCGAGGCCGTGCTCGATCAGGAGTATCGGGTGTCGTTGGCGTGCCTGGGATCCCACGATCTCGTGGAGGGCATCCGTGCGCAGGTGGTAGAGAAGGACCGTAACCCTGCATGGTCGCCGTCGAGCCTCGAGGCGGTCACCGATGAACACGTGGATCGATTCTTCGAGCCGCTCGGCGAGGCCGAACTCGGCCTGGCGGCGACGATCACGAGCGAGCGCTCGTGAGTGGGGAGGAAGCAGCGATGAGTACAAGCGACATCACCGTCGGATTCGTCGGACTCGGGCACATGGGTGGTCCGATGGCCGCGAACCTGGCGAAGGCCGGCTACATCGTGCGGGGCTTCGACCTCGCGCCGGCCGCGCTCGAACAGGCCGAGCGCGACGGCATCACGGTCGTCGGATCCGCTGTCGAGGCCGCCACCGACGCCGACGTCGTGATCACGATGCTGCCCAGCGGCAAGCATGTGCTCGGCCTCTACGAGGGTGGGCTGCTGGCCGCGGCGCGCCAGGGCACGCTGTTCGTCGACTGCTCGACGATCGACGTCGCCGACGCCCGCGCCGCCCACGAGTTGCTCGAACAGGCCGGGCACCGCGGAATCGACGCGCCGGTCTCCGGCGGTGTCATGGGCGCGGCGGCCGGCACGCTCGCGTTCATGGTCGGCGGCGACGACGAGGACTTCGAGGCGGCCCGACCGCTCCTCGAGGTGATGGGCCGCAAGGTCGTGCACTGCGGCGGCCCCGGCGTCGGCCAGGCCGCGAAGATCTGCAACAACATGATCCTCGGCGTCTCGATGATCGCGATCAGCGAGGCGTTCGTGCTCGGCGAGAAGCTGGGGCTGAGCAACCAGGCGCTGTTCGACGTAGCGTCCAACGCGTCGGGCCAGTGCTGGGCGCTCACCACCAACTGTCCGGTGCCCGGTCCCGTCCCGGCGAGCCCCGCCAACAACGACTACCAGCCGGGCTTCGCGGCTGCGCTCATGGACAAGGACCTCGGACTGGCGGCGAACGCATTGCGCGCCAACGGTGTCGATGCCGAACTCGGGATGCGGGCCGCCGAGCTGTACCGGCGGTTCCACGAGACCGGTCACGGCGACGAGGACTTCTCGGCGATCATCAGGGACATCAGGGACAGGTCGAACGGAGACACTCGATGACGGACTACCAGACCATCCAGGTCGGCCGCACCGGCCGCGTGGGCATGATCACGCTCAACCGCCCGGAGGCGCTCAACGCGCTCAACGCGCAGCTGATGTCGGAGGTCGTCGCGGCCGTCGACGGCTTCGAGAAGGATCGCGGCATCGGCGCGATCCTGATCACCGGTTCGGAGCGCGCGTTCGCCGCCGGCGCCGACATCAAGGAGATGCAGAGCAAGTCCTTCATGGACATGTACCTGGACGACTGGTTCTCGGCATGGGACCGCCTGGCGGCGGCACGCAAGCCGATCGTCGCGGCCGTGGCCGGCTACGCGCTCGGCGGCGGGTGTGAGCTGGCGATGATGTGCGACGTGCTGATCGCCGCCGACTCGGCCAAGTTCGGCCAGCCGGAGATCAAGCTCGGCGTGCTGCCCGGTATCGGTGGCTCGCAGCGCCTCACCCGCGCGATCGGCAAGGCCAAAGCGATGGACCTGTGCCTGACCGGCCGCACGATGGACGCCGAGGAGGCCGAGCGTGCCGGTCTGGTCGCCCGCATCGTCCCGGCGATCGACCTGCTCGACGAGGCCATCGCGACCGCGTCGAAGATCGCCGACATGTCGCTGCCGATCGCCATGATGGTCAAGGAATCGGTCAACCGGGCGTTCGAGTCGACGTTGTCCGAGGGCGTGCGGTTCGAACGCCGAGTGTTCCACTCGGCGTTCGCAACCCAGGACCAGAAGGAAGGCATGGCGGCGTTCACCGAGAAGCGCGACCCCAACTTCGGTCACCACTAGCGTTTCACGAGACCGGCCCCGTATCGCGAGTCGATACGGGGCCGGTGGTCGTTCAGGGGCAATGCGTCAGTGCCACTTGCTCGGCCGGTCCCCGGTGTCGAAATCGCCTGCCTGGTGGCGCAGTTCGGTGAGGATCCGGATGAGCGAATCCAGCTTGTCGGGTGACAGTCCCGGCTCGGCGAATACCTTGGCGTTCAGTTCCTCGGTGGCGCGCACCGCCAGGTCCCGCCCCTCGTCGGTGATCTCGACGAGCGTCGCACGGCGATCGGTCGGATGCGGAACGCGGCGCACCAGCCCCGCGGCCTCGAGACGGTCGACGGCGTTGGTCACGCTCGTCGGATGCACCTGCAATCGGGCGCTGGCCTTCGCCATCGGGAGCGCGCCGCTGCGCGTGAAGGTCAACAGCGTGAGAAGTTCGTACCGCGAGAAGGTCAGCCCGAACGGTTTGAGGGTCTCCTCCACGCGCGCCATCATGATCTGCTGCGCGCGCACCAGCGACGTCACGGCGGCCATCCCGTCCGCCACCGCGCCCCAGCCGTGTTCGGTCCACTGACGGTGCGCTTCCTCGATCGGATCCAGTGGCAGCGGTGACGATGACGGCATGTCCCGATCATCCCACGCGGATCGGGGCGGATCGCGCACCCGTCGTCGTCTCTCGGTGTCCGGTTGTCCGGATATCCGGTGACCGGTTGTCGATGCCGGACTCGGTTGTGACCGACGCTAACGTCTGACGTCATGGCGAAGACGAGGGCTCCCGGCTCGGCTGCACCCGAGATGGCTGTCCCCAGCCGCACCCCGTGGGGGCAGCACGCGCTGTTGCAAGCCGTGTTCTTCCTGATGGGCGGCGAGCTTTTCCTCATCTCGCCGCTGCTGCCCACGATCGCAGCCGGATTTGGTACGAGCATCCCCGCGACCGCCTTGGTGGTCACGGCGTACGGGTTGACGTACGCGGCGGTCAGTCCCTTGCTCGGGGCGCTCGCCGAGCACCTGCCGCGCCGCCGCGTGATCCTCGCCGGTGTCGCGGTGATGGCGCTCGGCGAGGTGCTGTGCGCGCTGGCCCCGAACCTGCCGCTCATGGTGGCGGCGCGGATGATCGGTGGCGTCGGCGGTGCGCTCATGGGCCCGGCGATCTGGGCCTTCCTCGCCGAGACGGCGGTCCCGGCCGAGCGGGGGCGCGCGATCTCCCGCGGGGCGGCCGCCTATGCGGCCGGTCAGATCGTCGGTGTGCCGCTCGGTACCCTCGTCGCGGCCGGACTGGACTGGCGCTGGGCGTTCGCCGGTGTCGCGGTCGCGATGTCCGCGGTCGGGGTGGTGATCGCCCTGCGTCTGCGCGAGCCCGGTCGGGTCGTGGTCCGCCCGGACCGCGCCGCCACCGCGCTGGCGGCGTCCTTCGCGCTGTGGGCCGACCGTACGTTCCGGCTCGTGATGTTCGGAAACCTGTGCGCCCAGGCCGCGAGACTGGGGACCTACGCCTTCGCGGGCGCGCTGTTCGCGACGCGGTTCGGCTACCGCACCGAAACCCTCGGACTGATCGGCGCACTCGTCGGAATCGGCTCGTTCATCGGGTCGTTGGTGGCCGGCCCGCTCGTGGACAGGTGGCGCGCCGCGGGTCGCCGCGAACCCGTCCTGTGCGTCGGTTGGGGTCTGCTGCTCGCGGCCGCACTCGCGCTCGCGGTGCTCGCGCCGACGGGCTGGGCGAGCATCGCCGGGTTCATGGTCGCTTTCGCTGCGGGCTCGGCGTTCTTCAGCACCGGCCAGGTCTTCCTCACCTCGGAACTGGCCGAACGCCGAGCCGGCGCCGTGTCGTGGAACAACTCGGCGATGTACATCGGGACGGCAACCGGGACAGCGGTGCTCGGTGCCACCGGATTCGGCAGCACCGCGTTCGCGATCGGTTCCGTCGTGTTCGCGTTCGCGGCCACCGCGTGCAGTGCGCTGCTCGCGGCCCGGCGCGACTGACGTCGCTCACACCTCCAGGCGGGTGAACGCGACCATCATCGCCAGCGCGACCGCCAGGCACGCAGTCATGCTCGCCACGAGTGCCGTGCTGGTGTTGCCGAGCAGCCCGACAAACGGTGCGACGACGGCGCCGATCGCGTACTGCATCGATCCCAGGAGGGCCGCGGCGGTCCCAGCGGCCTCGCCGTGCCGGGACAGCGCGAGCGCCGGGGCGTTGGGCAGGACGAAGCAGACCGCGCCGAGCATGACCCACAACGCGGCGACGAATCCGGGAAGCCCACCGATCTCGAACCGGGCCACGACCACCGCGACCAGGCCGAGCGCGACCGCCGCGGTCAGTGACACCTGCACGATCTGCTGCGGCGACCAACGCCGGAGCAGGCGCACGTTGAGTTGGGTTGCCCCGATCATCGAGAACGCACCGGCGCTGAACACCAGCGCGAACTGCTGTTGGTCGAGCCCGAACTGGTCCTGGTACACGAACGGGGCACCGGAGACGTACGCGAAGAGCGCGGCCATCACGACGCTCGCGACGAGCGTGAGTGCGACGAAGGCGCGGTCGCGCAGCAGCATGCCGTAGGTGCGGAGCACCGGGCCGAGGCCACCGGGCCGGCGCCGCTCGCGCGGAAGCGTCTCCGGCAACGCGAACACGGCGACCGCCGCGATGGCTACACCGATCAGCGCGAGCACCACGAAGATGCCCCGCCAGTCCAGGGCCACCAGCAACGCGCCGCCGACGCTCGGTGCGATCACCGGCGCGACGCCGAGGACGAACATCAGACGCGAGATGACCTCCGCAACCCTGCTTCCGGAGAAGAGGTCTCGCACCATCGCCATCGTCACCACCGCGGCCGCGGCGGCACCGACACCCTGGAAGACGCGGAGGACACCGAGCATCGCGATGCTGCCGGCGAAGACCGTGAGCACCGCGGCGACGATGTGCAGCGCGATTCCGGCGACCAGAGGTCGCTTGCGGCCCAGCGTGTCCGACAGCGGACCCACCACCAACTGCCCGAGCGCCAGCCCGATCAGCGTGCCGGTGATCGTCAACTGGGCGCCCGACGACGAGGACTGCAGGGCCGACGCGATGTCCGGCAGGGCCGGCAGGTACATGTCGATCGTGAAGGGCCCCAGCGCCGTCATGGTTCCGAGCGCCACGATCGTGCCGAGACGTGGCTTCTCGCCCCCGTCGGTGGTGGAGTCCGGGGCGGACGGCGTCGGTGGTCGCAGCGTGTCGTCGGCAGTCATGCGCAGACGATGTCGAATGTCTTCTCGGTCATGCCAGTTTCATCCCACAGGACGGAATCCGGGTGCAGTCGATCCGGTACTGGTCCCGGAACACGAAACGGGCCGGACTTGTTCAGCCCGGCCCGTTCCGTGTGCGGAAGATGTCAGCTCAGGGAGCTGAGCTGCTCGATGAGCGGCATGATGGTCTTGACGAGGTCGATGACGGCGCTGATTGTGCTGAAGGAACCCATGTTTCAGTCCTCTGAGGTGATCTGGTGGATGTGGCCCGACGCCACTGGCGGTAAAACTAGCACTTGATCGGGAGATTTGGGCGAACAACACGAAAATACTTGGACGTTTGTTCAATCCAATGTCGTTTTCCGCGTGGGGAACCGGACGAATGCCGGAATTCCCTGCCAGGGCTCCGTCGCGTGGTGTAGAACAGGGCTTCGGCGCCCGTCCGGCGTCCACGTACGAGGGGGATCGGTGATGCTGTCCGCACGGGGACGAGGCGAGGAGTCGGCCGGATACGGCGTTCTCGGAATGGGGATGTACATCCCGCAGCGGGTGTCGACCAACGCCGAGATCGCCGCCGCCGCGGACGTCACCGAAGAGTGGATCGTCGCGAAGACCGGCGTGCTCGAGCGTCGACGGGCCGCGGTGGGGGAGAACACCGCGGACATGGCAGCAGAGGCCGGGCGACTCGCGCTGAAGGATGCCCGCGAGACGGATTTGACCCCGGATGCCGCGGAGGAACCCGGGATGCTGATCGTGGCGACGTCCACGCCCGATCGTCAGGTGCCGGCGCCGGTTTCGGACGTACACGCCAGGATCGGGTTGGGCCCCATGCCGGCACTGAGTCTGGACGGAGGCTGTGCCGGCTTCGCGCAGGCGATGGTGACCGCCGAGGCGTTTCATCGGACGGGGCAGGCGCAGACCGCGCTGGTGGTCGGAGCCCACCGCATCGAGAACTTCGTGGTGCCCGCCGACCGGAAGACCACACCGTTGTTCGGCGACGGGGCGGGCGCCTACCTGATGGGCCCCGTCCCGCCCGGCTACGGCATCCTCACCAGTCACCTCGTCACCGACAGCACGTTCGTCGAGGCATTACGAACCCCATATCGCACACCGGATTCGGCGGGTGTCGAACCACTGCACATGGACGGTTACGTGCTGGTGGACGTGTTCGTGCGGGAGATCCCGGTACTGCTCCGGCAGTCGCTCGACGAGGTGGGGCTCGCGATCTCGGACATCGACCACCTCTTCGTGCACCAGGCCAACGTCCAGATGGTGCGGACCCTCGGGCAGGTGCTCGGACTCGAGGCGGAGAAGGTGCCGACCAACGGTCGGTGGGTGGCGAACACGGCCTCGGCGTCGTTGCCGATCACGACCGTCATGTCCGCGCGAGAGCGAAGGATCGAACGCGGGGACATCGTCGTGATGGTCACCGCGGGTGCAGGCGTCAGCGGCGCCGTGATCGTGATGAGGTGGTACTGACATGACGGACGGGAAGCGGACCGCGGTGGTCACCGGTGGCGCCGGCGGGATCGGGTCGGTGATCTGCGAGCGCCTGGCGACCGACGGCTTCGACGTGGTGATCGCTTACTGCGCCAACGAGTCCGGTGCGCAGGAGACCGCACGCAGGTGCCGCGACGCGGGTGTGGACACGGTGATCGTGCAGGCCGACCTGTCCGAGCCCGTCGGCGTGCGGACGGTGGTGGGCGCGGCCGTCGACCGGTTCGGGCGCCTGGACGCGTTCGTGCACAACGCCGCGACCGCGGTGTTCGGTTCGCTCCCCAAGCTGGCGTCCGAACGGCACGACGAGTACTTGCGAGCCTTCGCGCTCAACACGCACGCGTTGCTGGTCGCGGCGGCCGAGTGTGCGCAGCGGATGGAGGACGGTGGCCGAATCGTGAACATCTCGTCGGTCTCCACGGTGCAGGGACTGTTCGGCGGGGCGGCGTACGCGGCAAGCAAGGCGGCGGCCGAATCGATCACCCGCACCGCCGCCACCGAACTCGGCGGACGCGGGATCACCTGCAACACAATTCAACTGGGTCTGGTCGACACCCCGACGGCGCGGGAGGTCACCAATCAGCAGGTGCTCGACTTCTACGCCATGCAGGCGCCGGTCCGCCGCGTCGGCGAGCCCTCGGACGTGGCCGCCATGGTGAGTCATCTGGTCGGTGCCGAATCCGCCTGGCTCACCGGGCAGACCATCGGCCTCAACGGGGGATATCGGTTCTGATGTCGCAGAGCACGATCAGCAGAACGCTCGGGGAGGCCGAGTCCGAGGGCCTCGCACACTGGCTCGCGGACCGCCTGCCCGGTGCGGGCGCGGTGACGATCGCACCGCTCGCGCAGACCGCGGGCCGCAGTCACGCGGTCTACCTGCTGACCCGCGGCGACCTGCGTTGGGTGCTGCGCGTCGCGCCGAACCATCGTGAGGCGTCGGTCGGCGGCGCCTTCGATCTGAGCCGGGAAGGACGGATCCTCGACGCGCTCACCGGCACCGGCGTCCCGCACCCGGCCGCGGTCGTCGTCCGTGACGATTCGGCGCCGACCCGCCGGGATTTCCTCGTCAGCGAGTTCGTCGACGGAATCACCCTCGACCGGTCGTTGCCGCAGCACTACGCCAACGAGCGCGATGCCCGGGCGATCACCGACTCGATCGTCGACACCCTGGCCCGGGTGAACGCGGTCGACTGGCGCTCGACGACGCTCGTCGACACCACGCGGCCCGACGGCTACCTCGCGCGGCAGTTCGACAAGGCGGCATCGATGCTCGAGAAGTTCCGCACGCGTGACATCCCGATGTTGGAAAGGCTCCTCAGCGGGCTCCGCCGGGATCAGCCCGCGGACTACCGACTCGGTCTGATCCACGGCGACTACAGTGCGATGAACATCATGGTGGACCGCGAGCGGGCGGCGGTGAAGGCCGTCCTGGACTGGGAGACCGCGACCGTCGGCGATGCGATGGTCGACATCGGGTACCTCACCGCACGCTGGGCCAGACCCGAGGAGGATCCGCTGATGGCGGCGTTCGCGCTCGGTGGCGGCGACCCGGCTGCGCACGACCTGCTGCCCTCGCGCGGATACGTCGCCGAGCGGTACGCCGAGGCCAGCGGTCGGCCGATGGACCTGCTGCCGTTCTATCAGGGGCTGGCAATGGCGCGACTGGCCGTGGTGCTCGAGGGCCGGGTGGCCGCCGGTCGGCGTCGGGGGCGGACCGAGATGGCCGATATGTTCGCGACAATGGCCGACGGCTGCGCCGCGCACGGTCTGCGACTGGCGGGTGTCGATGCCTGAGCCGCTGCTCGCCGGGGTGCGGGTGGTCGAGAGCGCGAGCCTGCTCACGGGCGCGACGGTCGGGATGTTGCTGGCCGACCTGGGCGCCGACGTCGTGAAGGTCGAACCGCCACACGGTGATCTGATCCGCTGGGCGCTGGGGCAGGTGACCCCCGGCTACAGTCCCGCGCACCTGCAGCTGAACCGCAACAAGCGATCGGTCACCCTCGACATGCGTGCGCCGGAGGGCGCGGACCTGTTCCGGCGGCTGGTCGAGGGTGCGGAGGTGCTCGTCGACGGCAACGCACCCGGCACGCTCGTCAAGCTCGGGCTGTCCGATCGGGTTCTGGCGCAGATGAATCCGGGACTCGTACACTGTTCGGTCAGCGGCTACGGCGCGAGCGGGCCGTATTCGGCGATACCGACGCACGGTCTGATGATGAGTGCGCTGGTGGGGGCCAACCCGACGACGGTGACGCCCGACGGCGGACTGGTTCAGGCCGAGCCGGAGGGGGCGTCGATCAGCGGGCGTGGCGGCGACGCCGCCAGCGCGGCCGGCAGCGCTGCCGCGATGCAGATCTGCGCCGCACTGGTCCGCCGGGGACGTCGAGGCGTCGGCTGCCGGATCGACGTCTCCGGCGCCGACGCACTGCTGGCGCAGTCGATGATCCCGGTTGTCTACCAGGCGAACCGGGACCGCATCGCCGACACCACGACACTGCCGTTGCTCAGTGACGGCACGAGCGGCCCCCGATACCGGTTGTACGCGACCGCCGATCGTCGTGCGGTGGCCTTCACGGCACTGGAGCCGAAGTTCTGGGCCAGGTTCTGTCGCGCCGTCGGCCGGGAGGATCTGATCGACGCGCGGCCGGACGACGCCGCCCTGGAACCGCCACTCACGGAGGTCTTCTCGACGCGGACGCAGCAGCAGTGGCTGGACCTCGCGATCGCGTCCGGTATCGCGATCGGTCCTGTCCGCAGCACGCTCGACGAGATCTCGGGCGACGAGCACCTGCGGCGCCGAGGTGTCTTCGTCGACGGTGACCATCCCGTCGCGGGGCCGTTCACCTACGTGGGCCTGCCGGGCCTGATCGACGACGCGTCGCTCGCTGTCCGACTGCCCGCTCCGGGCCTGGGGGAGCACAACGACGTATTCGCCTCGGGCTGGCCCGACTGACCGGGACACCCGCGGTGTCGGGCGGGTGTACCGCCCGGGAAAAGACGTAGAGGCCGGCCCCTCGTGGGACCGGCCTCTACGCGTCGTGCGGGGTCAGCTCAGCACGCTGACCGCGTCGATCAACTTCAGGAGGGTGCTGATGACGCTGATGACGGCGCTGGCGGTGGTGATGATGTCCATGAATGAGTCCTCGAGAAGTGATGCTGAATGTGGCCCGTCGCCACTGGCGGTAAAGCTAGCAGGCCTGTGCGCGCAGCGGTGAACTACCCAAAAGCGATTGGGTGTTTGTTAGATTGAGCGGTTCGACGGTGATCCGGGCGGGGAAACGCTCAGCCGCCGACGGCTGCGGCGCGGGCCGCAGCGACGAGGGCCCGACCGTCCTCGAATCGCAGGAAGCCGCCCGCCACCGCCCGATCCGCCGCGTCCGCGAAGCGGCTCAGGTACGCGCCCTGATCCGGGTACAGCGACGCCAGGGTGTCCGCGTCGAGCGGGATGGTGGCACCGTTGTGCGGAACGTGCGTGCTCTCCCCGGTCAGGGTGGCGACCGGAACATCGACCTGCGGCGTGCGCACGCCGCCGCGGGCATTGCCGAAATCGTCGCGGACGATGGCCGTTTCGGTGGTCTCGATCGGATCGGCCGACGGGGGAGCGGTGCCGTCCGCAATCCACGAGTTGAGCGAACGCAGGGCCGCGGCCACCACCGGGGCCTGCGGGCCGTCGTTGACGACCGGAATGGCGGTGCTCAGATCCCGGATGGTTCCGAACTGGGCCGTGTACTGCGGGTACAGGATTCGGAGGGCGTGGGCGTCGGAGTGCGCGGTCCCGGCGATCTCCCACGTCCGGATCCGGTCGGTGTCCGGCTGGCGGGCGGCGACGAACGAGCCCGGGCCGGGGCCGCCGCCGAGTTCGAAGAGTTCGGTCTCGGTGACCACCTGGAACGTCGGCGTGTCGAGATCGGTGCGGACCCGCGCCGGAGACACCACCTTCGGCCCGTCCGGTCCGTCGAGCTTGGGCAGCCCCGTGCCCGATCCGATCGGTGCGCCGAAGCCGGCCCTGCTGTGGATGAACAGTCCGTCGAACACGCGGGCCAGCGGATGGATCGCGTTGGCGTACGTCAGCATGCGCATCGCGGACTGGGACTGGCCCACTGCGAGCAGACGTTCCACGACGAGGCCCGCGAGCGGGTCCGCGCCCCGCGGTGCGCGGAGCGCGGCACCCGCCTGCGAGAAGATGTCGTACGAGTACGCGTCACCGGGGTGGTGCAGGGGTCCGTACCGCTGCGGATCCCACGCTTTGAGCCCTACCACGCTGGGGCCCAGCGGGCTGCCGCCGGTGCTGTTGACGCCCGCCGCCTGCGCGGAGACTCCCACCCAGGCGTATCCCTGCAGCAGTTCGGAGTGCATGTAGCCGAAGTCGACGTCGACGTCGACGTTCCCGCTGACGTTGAGCCACTCGACCACGACGGTGCCGTTGAATCTGCTGCGGTCCTGCGGCGCCCGCACCAGTAGGCGGGTCCGGTACGGGGCCTGCCCTGCCTCGGCGACCGACCAGCGGCCGTCCGAATCCCACTGCCCGTCCTCCCGGTACGCGGTGGCGGTGCCGCTCAGGAAGAACTCCTGCTCGGTGTAACCCGCCGCCGCGAGATCGAGGGAGGTGGCCGTTCCCGGAGAGCCGTGCACACCCTCCGGGAGCTGGTCTCGGTTGTCGAATAGTCTTGCGTGCAGGAACATTCGGATCGAGCCTCTCTGACAGGGGTCTGCGCCGTTGCAGTCCCCATACGAAGAAAACTAGCCCGAAATGTGGCGGTGGTCACAGTAGGGTCTCGCTAGGTGAGACTCTTTCTCGGTTCAGCCGCCCGCGTAGTCGCCGAAGCGCTCATCCACTTCCTCGGCCGTCAGCCCGTACTCCTCGAGCGTGTACTTGTGCGCCGGCTTGCGGCTGCCCGAACGGCTCTCCGCGTGCATGTCCTCCATCGCCCGGTGCGCCTGCTCGGTCATCGGAATCGAGAAGTGCGAATAGACCTTTTCGACGGTGCCGAGCGGGTCGCCCACGAAGTCGTTGTAGTCGACGTCGATGAACTGGGCCGGGTCGTACTTCGCCCGCGCCGCGGTGAAGTCCTCGAGACCGCGGGCCCACAGATCGAGCTGGCTGCGGCCGATCACCTCGCCGCGGAACTTGTTCGACCAGCCCTCGGTGGCCTGCTCGGCCAGGCTACACACCGACGGCACGATGGTCCGCGGCGGGCGATGGGTCTGGATCACCAGCGCGTCCGGGTACACGGTCATCAACTCGTCGAGCGCGAACAGGTGGCTCGGGTTCTTGAGCACCCAGCGCCGGTCCTGGTCGTGCAGGCCGATCAACTGCAGGTTCTTGCGGTGTCGCGCATACGCGTTGGTCCAGTCCTGGCCCTCGAGCCACGCCGAGTAGGTCGGCAGGTTCGCCAGGCACTCGTACGACACCGACTTGAAGGTCTGCCGCAGCAGCTGCCAGCACTCCTCGACCTCGCCCGCCGACATGAAGTGCACGCCCATGAACTCGGGATGGTCGATGTGATGCTGACTGAACTGCTGCTCGATCGCCTGGAACACCGGGTTGGACTCCCAGGTGTCCCGGGGTGGGCGCGGCTGCGGCATCTCGGTCAGCCACATCTCGAGGCCCTGGTGCGCCGGATCCACGGTGAGCAGGCGGTGCAGCGCGGTGGTGCCGGTGCGCGGCAGTCCGGTGACGAAGATGGGGCGTTCGATCGGCACGTCGGCGTGGCCGGGGAACTGCTTCCACGCGGCCTCGCTCAGCAGGCGGGCAACGAGCGCGCCGCGCAGGAAGACGCGGGAGATCTTGCTGCCGAACGGCGTCAGGTCCTCGTCCCGGGCATACGAGTCGAGCAGGACGCCGAGGGCCTCGGTGTAGTCGTCGTCGCCGAAGTCGTCGAGGCCGGTCATCCGGGTCGCGGACGCGTGCAGGTCCTCGATCGTGCCGACCGATGTGCGATCGGAACTACTGCGGTCAGTCATGGTGCTCCTCTGATTCGCGCTCTAGTGGTGGAACTCGCCGCAGTTGACGTCGAGGCACTGCCCGGTGATGGCGCTGGCCATCGGCGATGCCAGGAAGATCACCGCGTCGGCGACCTCCTCGGTGGTCGGCAGGCGCTTGAGGTCGCTGTTGGCGGCGGTGTGCTCGTAGATCTGGTCGACCGTGATGCCGAACTTCTCGGCCTGGTGCTCGAAGTACTTCTTCAGCGTGTCGCCCCAGATATATCCGGGGGCAACGGAGTTCACTCGGACGCCCTGCGGGCCCAGTTCGGTGGCGAGGGACTGCGACATCGCCAGCAACGCCGACTTGGCGAGCTTGTAGCTGCCGTACCGTTCCTGCGAATGCCGCAACACCATCGAGTTGACGTTGACGACTGCGCCCTTGGACTCCGCCAGGGTGGGGGTGAACAGCTGGGTCAGCCGCAGCGCGCCGAGGACGGTCAGCTCGATCGCGTCCCGGATGTGCTGGAAGTCGGTGCGCGCGAACGGCTTCATCGATGGCACCGTGAACGCGTTGTTGATCAGGCAGTCGACGCGCCCGTACGCGTCCGTAGTGGCGGCCAGCAGGTGGGCGGCCGAAGCGTCGTCGGTGATGTCGGTCGACACCGTCACCGCGCGGCGACCGAGGTCGGTGACCTCCTTGGCGACCTCGTCGAGACGGGCCTGGGTGCGGGCGGCCAGCACCAGATCGGCGCCGGCCGCGGCGCAGCGCAGCGCGAGAGTGCGGCCGAGTGCGGGACCCACACCCGAGATGACGATTACCTTGTCCTGCAACAGATTTGTCATGTCTACCCCAGCATCCGGTCGGCGACGGCGGCCTGGCGCTCCGCGATGCGGGCGGCGAAGTCCTCCGGCGTGATCTTGTTGTGTTCGTGGAACGGCAGTTTCGCGGCGATCTCGTCGAGCTTGACCACCTCGACGGTCGGCCCGTCCTCGGGCGTGAACTCGCGTGACGTGCGCTGCCACCGGAACTGCAGGTAGCCGCGCGGGTGGCCGAGCGCCTCGAGCCAGTTCGTCACGCCCGGGTTCCGCTCGCTGAGCACCATGCGGATCATCCCGTCCGGATCGACCTGCGCCTGCGCGTTGTTCAGCGACGTCTGGTGGTTGATGTAGTCGAGCGAGATGTACCAGAGGCTCCCGAGCTGGAAGCCCTGGTACGGCGCATCCGACTGCGGGACGGTGATGATCATCGCCTCGTCGTCCGCGAGTTCGTAGTGGCCCACCGACGAGTACTGCGTCGCCAGGCCGCCCGGCGTCAGGCGCGGCGCGGTGATCGTGTTGACCGGCAGGTTGTCGTAGAACCACTGCGGGAACTGTAGCCACGTCTTGACCCGGCTCACCAGCGCCTTGCCTGCGCGGGCGAAGCGCTTCTCGGTCTCCTCGCGCGTCAGCGGCGGAATGGGGACCCCGATCCGATCGGCGCGTTCGATCCGGATGGTGCCGCGCTTCTGGCTCCAGTCGCTGTAGACCTCGCGGACCACCAGTTGGGTCGAACCGGAGGCGAGCGTGAAGTGGTTCCGGCGTCCGTCCGCCGGTCCCGGCCCGAAGGTGGCGACGAACGTGCCGTCGTCCTCGATGTGCAGTTCGCGGTCGTCGAAGGCGATCTCGCTGCCAGGAACGTTCGCGTTCGTGTAGTTGCCGCTGAGAACCTGGAAGCTCAGATCGGCCGTAGTACCCCGGGTGCCGGTCACGATGTACTCGGCGTCGTCGTTGATGCGCGCGCCCCAGTACAGGGTGTCGGGGTTGTCGAGTCCCATCTTCGTGAACGGGCCCGTGCCCTGGATGAAGCTCGGATGCGTCTTCTCGGTGGCCCAGGCCGCGTGGACGGTCGCGAGGATGCCACCTGCGAGGTACTGCATTCCCTCGAGAAGGTCCTGCTCCGACCGGATGTGGGGGGCGCTCTCGACGAGCTTCTCGGCCTCGGCGATGGCCTCGGCCAACGGATCCGTCAGCACACCTTGCTCCTTCGATCCATTGGTACAAATATGTACCTAGCTGGTAGAACTTGTGATGACCAGACGATAGAACGTGTTTCAAGGAGTGGTCAATGGTTGCCGAAACTGTCGAGCCGAGCGGGCGTCGTTCCCCGCCGACCGAGCGGGTGGTGCAGGTGCTCGACTTCCTCGTCGCTCGCGAGGAGCAGCGGTTCGGGTTGTCGGAACTGGCGCGCGCGCTGTCCATCAGCAAGCCGACGTGCCTCGGGATCCTCTCCGAATTGGTCGCGGCCGGATACCTCACTCGCGATCCCGTCGCGAAGACCTACGGGCTCGGACCGGCGCTCATCGCGGCGGGACGCGCCGCGCAGCGAGGGTTCGCCGTCGGGCCGATCGCTCGCGCCCAGCTCGACGAGCTCGCCACCGAGTTCGGCGCCGTGTGCACGGCATCTGCGGTGGTCGGCGACCGGGTGATGATCCTCGAGACCGTCACCCCGGCCGGGATGACGCTCGGACGCACGGCCGCCCGGGCCGGGCAGGCATACCCGTTCGCGCCGCCTGTCGGACTGATGTACGTGATCTGGGACGGCGACGACGACCTGGAGGCGTGGCTGCGGCGCGAACCGGCGCTGCCGGTGGTGCTCGATCGCGATCTGCTGCGGCAGGTCGTCGACGACTGCCGGAGCGTCGGATACCTCGTCGAACGCCTGACACCCGTCGGACGCAAGCTCTTCTCGCTGATGGCCGGCGTCGCCGGGAGGGACCTGCCGACGGAACTGCGCGAGCTCATCGGCGAAATGGTCTCGAGCCTCGGTGAGCGCGTCTACCTCCACAGCGAGACCGAGGACGACGTCGAGTATCCGGTGAGTCTGATCGCGGCGCCCTGCTACGACGCCGACGGGCATCAGTCGCTGGTGCTCACGCTCGACGTGGGCGGGTCGATCAGCGGCGCGGAGATCGCCCGACGTGGCGAGGCGCTCGCCGCCGCCGCTGACGCGGTGACGGCCGAGGTCGGCGGGCGCCGCCCGGTTCGAACCCGTTGACCGTCGGGTGGAACGCGTTCTATTCTCGGCGCACAGGCACATTGTGAACCGACCCGGTTCAATATTGGACCGATGTTTCCGTCGAGGAGCTGCGCGTGACACCCCTGACATCCCCGCCGGCGTACGAGCTCTCGCACCTGCAGGCGCTCGAGGCCGAGGCGGTCCACATCTTCCGTGAGGTCGCCGCGACGTTCGAGCGCCCCGTCCTGCTGTTCTCGGGCGGCAAGGACTCGGTGGTGATGCTGCACGTCGCGGCCAAGGCGTTCTGGCCCGCGCCGCTGCCGTTCCCGGTGATGCACGTCGACACCGGCCACAACTTCGACGAGGTGATCGAATTCCGGGACCGGACCGTGGAGCGGCTCGGGCTGCGACTCGTCGTCGCGAGCGTCGAGGACGACATCGCGGCCGGACGCGTCGTCGACGAGACCGGCCCGCGCGCCAGCCGTAATCGCCTGCAGACGCATTCGCTGGTGCGCGGCATCCGGGAGAACCGGTTCGACGCGGTGTTCGGCGGCGCCCGCCGCGACGAGGAGAAGGCCCGCGCCAAGGAGCGGGTGTTCAGCTTCCGCGACGAGTTCGGCCAGTGGGATCCCAAGGCGCAGCGCCCCGAACTGTGGAACCTGTACAACGGTCGGCACCGCCGCGGTGAGCACATCCGGGTGTTCCCGCTGTCGAACTGGACCGAGCTCGACATCTGGCAGTACATCCTCGAGGAGGAAATCGCGCTGCCGTCGATCTACTACGCGCACCGCCGCCCGGTCGTGGAGCGCGATGGAATGCTGTTGGCGCACACCCGATTTCTCACGCTCTTGCCGGGGGAGGAGCCGCGCGAGGAACTCGTCCGGTTCCGCACCGTCGGCGATGCGACGTGCACGGGCTGTGTCGAGTCGTCGGCCGCCGACGCCGCGGAGGTCGTGACCGAGGTCGCCGCGAGCCGGGTCACCGAGCGCGGCGCGACCCGCGCCGACGACCGGATCTCGGAGGCGGGCATGGAAGATCGTAAGAAGGAGGGGTACTTCTGATGGTGCACACGCGAGAGCTCCTCCGCGTCGCGACCGCCGGCAGCGTCGACGACGGGAAGTCCACGCTCATCGGACGTCTTCTCTACGACTCGAAGTCGATCTTCGAGGACCAGCTCGAGGCGGTCGAGCGCAGCAGTCGCGAACGCGGCACCGAGTACACCGATCTGGCACTGCTCACCGACGGACTCCGGGCCGAGCGCGAGCAGGGCATCACGATCGACGTCGCGCACCGCTATTTCGCGACGCCGCAGCGCAAGTTCATCATCGCCGACACTCCCGGTCACGAGCAGTACACCCGCAACATGGTCACCGGCGCCTCGACCGCGGACCTGGCGCTGATCCTGGTCGATGCCCGAAAGGGTGTGCTCGAGCAGACCCGCCGGCACGCGTTCCTGTCGACGCTGCTCGGGATTCCGCACCTGGTGCTGTGCGTCAACAAGATGGATCTCGTCGACTGGTCGCAGGAGCGGTTCGAGGAGATCAAGGACGAGTTCGGACAGTTCGCCACCAAGCTCGACGTCCACGACCTCACGTTCATCCCGGTGTCGGCGCTCAAGGGCGACAACATCGTCACCCGCACCGAGAACATGCCGTGGTACGAGGGCTCGTCGCTGCTGCATCACCTCGAGGACGTGCACATCGCCTCCGATCGCAACCTCATCGACGCGCGCCTGCCCGTCCAGTACGTGATCCGCCCGCAGCGGCAGACGGACGCAGACCTGCACGACTTCCGCGGGTACGCGGGCACCGTCGCGAGCGGGGTGTTCAAGCCAGGTGACGAGGTGGTCGCGCTCCCGTCGGGATTTACGTCGACGATCTCCGCGATATGGGGGCCGGGCGGCGAGGAGATCAAGGAGGCGTTCGCGCCGTCCGCGGTGTGCGTGCAGCTGGCCGACGACCTGGACGTCAGCCGCGGCGACACCCTGTGTCGACCGAACAACCGGCCGCTCGTTGGTCAGGAGCTCGACGCGATGATCTGCTGGTTCACCGAGCAGTCGTCGCTGAGTCCCGATGCGCGGTACACGGTCCTGCACACCACCCGGTCCACCAAGGCGCAGGTGGTGCGGCTCGACTACCGGCTCGACGTCAACACCCTCCACCGGGACGAGACCGCACAGTCGTTGACGCTCAACGAGATCGGACGCGTCCAGCTGCGTACGCAACAGCCGCTGCTGTTCGACCCGTACAGGCGCAACCGCGTCACCGGCAGCTTCATCCTCGTCGACGACACAACCGGCAACACCGTCGCCGCGGGCATGATCACCGGGCCCACCCTCAAGGAATCGAAGGTGGTGTGGCATGCAGCCGCGGTGACCCGGGACGAGCGCGCGACGCGGGGCGCCACGGTGTGGCTCACCGGGCTGTCCGCGTCCGGGAAGTCCACGGTCGCGGTCGAACTCGAACGACGCCTGGTGGCGGCCGGGGTGCCGGCCTACCGGCTCGACGGCGACAACCTCCGGCACGGCCTCAACGCCGACCTCGGTTTCAGCGCGGAGGACCGCGCCGAGAACGTCCGGCGGGTCGGCGCCGTCGCGCAGTTGGTCGCCGACGCCGGCCTGGTGGCGGTCGCGTCGCTCATCAGCCCGTACCACGCCGACCGGGACCGGGTACGCCGACAGCACGAGGAGGCCGGGCTCCGGTTCGTCGAGGTGTTCGTCGACACCCCGATCGAGCAGTGCGAGGCCCGCGACCCCAAGGGCATGTATGCGAAGGCGCGCGCGGGAGAGATCACCGGGTTCACCGGCGTCGACGACCCGTACGAGGCCCCCGAGAACGCCGAACTGGTGCTGCGGCCCGAGGACGGCGACCCCGTCGCGCAGGCCGCCCGAATCATGGAGTATCTGAACCTGTGACGACCGACGCCGACCTCGCCGCCGACCTCGCCGCCCGCGCGGGCGACCTCCTGCTGAACCTGCGCGCCCGCGAACTGGGGGAGACCCCGCTGGACAAGACGGCCGCGGAGGAACTGGGCCGACGGGGCGACAAGGCGGCCAACAGCCTTCTACTCGAAGGGCTGGCCGCCGCCCGTCCCGGCGACGCCGTGCTGTCCGAGGAATCCGCCGACGACCCCGCCCGCCTCGACAATCCGCGCGTGTGGATCATCGACCCCCTCGACGGCTCCCGCGAGTACGGCCTGGCCGGACGCACCGACTGGGCCGTGCACGTCGCACTGTGGGAACGCGGCAAGGGGATCACCGCCGCCGCGGTCGCGCAGCCGGCGCTCGGCGAGGTCTACGTCAGCGGCGCGACGCGGGCGGCGTCGTCGGGCAGGCACCGGCCCCGAATTCTGGTGAGCGACAGCCGTCCTCCGCAGTTCGTCGACACGCTCGCGCAGCGGGTCGGCGGCGACGTCGCGCCGATGGGGTCGGCCGGAGCGAAGGCCATGGCGGTGCTCCGCGGCGACGCCGACGCCTACGTGCACGCCGGTGGGCAGTGGGAGTGGGACTCGGCCGCGCCGGTCGGAGTCGCGCTCGCCGCCGGCCTGCACTGCTCCCGCATCGACGGCGCCCCACTCGAGTACAACGAATCGCACCCCTACCTGCCGGACCTGTTGATCTGCCGGCGCGACCTCGCGGTGCCGTTGCTCGCGGGTATCGCCGAACTGGCCGCGGCGTCGTCGCAGGACAGCCCGCGTGTCGCGATGGCCCGCGAGTACATCGACTCGCTCGTCACACACGACGCGAGCAAGGTGCGTCTCGCCCGGCACTGCCACCGCTACGAGAACGGTCAGCGCACAGGCGATTCCGGCGACGAGATCCGGTCGATGCTCGAAACGGGCGGCCAGTACCGGCCGATCAGCGCCGTTCGCGACCTCGAGTTCCGCGAGTGGGGCACCGACGTCGTGGCCCGGTTCCTGCTCGACATGAATGCCGGGCGCGACACCCTGACCGTCGCGATCACCGAACACTTCTCGATCCCCAGTGCGGAGATCGACGCGATCACGGCGATCATCGAGCCGGGGCGCTAGTGTCGCCGCCTATCGGTAGGCTGCGTCTCCGTGGCATTCGGTGACGACGAACGGGCAGCACTGTTGGCGCTGAAGGGTGTCGGACCCACCGTGGTGCTTCGACTCGAAGAGATGGGCCACGACAGCTTCGCCGCGCTGCGGTCGGTCCACGCCGACGACATTCTCGACGCCGGCGCCGCAGTCACCGGGTCGACCTGTTGGCGTAACAGCCCGCAGGCCCGGGCGGCGATCGACGCCGTCCTCGAGCGGGCGTGCCGGGAGGAGTCGGAGCCCGGGACCTACTAGGCGGCCCGGGACCGCCGCGATCACGCCGATGCGGCCTCCGCAGCGAGCGCGGCGCCGAGCGCGTCGAGCAGGAGCTTGGTGCCCGCCTCGCGGGATCCCGCGTCGTCGAAGTCGTCGAGGAAGGCGCCCTGCTCGGTCATCACCAGGCGGGTGCCGTCGCCCGCCGGGAAGAGCTCGATCGTGGCCAACGACACCGAAATCCGCGCGTCGTCCATGTGCATGTCGTAGGAGTACACGATTCGCTCGTTCGGAACGATGTCCTGGTAGATCGACGAGAACGAGTGCACGGGGCCGCCTTTCGGGCCACCGCTGACGGTCTCGCGTCCACCGACCCGGAAGTCCATCGTGCCCTCGTCCGACACCCAGTCGTCGGGGTGGCTGAACCAGCGTGCCTTCGCGTCGCGATCGGCGAACGCGTGGAACACGCGGGCAGGGCTTGCGTCGTAGACGCGCTCGACGACGAATGTGGAATGGGTGACGGATCGGGTGCTCATGGCGACTCCTTGGCTTGTGCTGCTTCGTCGGTCTCGGCGAGGTACTCGCCGAGTCGGTCGAGGCGGCGCTCGGTACTTGTGCGCCGCTGGGCAATCCACTGCCCGGCACCGTCGAGGGCGTCGGGCACCAGGTGGCACGTTCGGGTGCGGCCGATCTTCTCGGACCGCACCAGTCCGCTGGCCTCGAGCACCTGGAGGTGCTGCACGACGGCGGGCAGTGACATGTCGAGCGGGGCCGCGAGCTCGCTGACCGAGGCGGGGCCGCGGCTGAGCCGCTCGACCATCCCGCGCCGACTCGGATCCGACAGTGCGTGGAACACCTGGTCGAGTGGCGCGGAATACTTAAGCACGTCCTTAAGTATCGCTGCGTGGGCGCCGAAGTCAAGACCGAATCGACGAAAACCGCGGTCGAACCGTCAGAAGTGCAGCGCCATCGGGCCCGGATTCCACAGCCCCGAACGCCGTTCGGTGACGGTCGTGACGTCGGCCGGGGCGGCCGAGTCGTCGCGGGGCTCGAACTGTTCGATCTCGCCCCAGTCACGGCGCCAGTCGTGGTTCAGGTACGACGGGATAGTGCGGGCCGTGAGCAGTTGATCCGTCCAGCCCAGCGGTCCGCCGCCGAAGTGGTCCTGCCACAGATTCGTCGAGACCGCACCACCGCGGTCCGGCAGGATTCGGTACTGCGGCACCTCCGCGACACCCTCGTGATGGGTGAACGGCTGCTGGCACGGGAACTGGAGCCCCACCGCCCAATCCGCGAGCACCGGGGTGTTCGAGCCGACGACGTCGTTCAGCGTCCGGGTCTGCGGCACGCGCGGGGGAGTGACCGCCAGCCACTGGTCCGGGTCGCGGTCCTCGTCGGATGCGACGAGTCGGACCGTGTCGGCGTCGATGGGCAACTGGTCGAGCGGGACCCGCAGATTCCGCCACGACGGCGCCGGCCCGATGTCGAGCGGGGCGGCGCGTCCGAGCACCGTCACCGATCCGTCGGGATGCCGGGTGCCGTACTCGACGTCGAGGTGCTGCCCCGGGGTGACGATGCCGTCCGGATCGACCGTGCGGATGCGGCCTGCGACGGCGATCGAGACGATGTCCCCGCGGGTGCCGTCGTCGCCGATGGCGGGCAGCCCGTACCACCCGCTGACCAGCTTGGCCGGCAGCTGTTCGCCACGGCTGTAACTGCCCAGCACCGGGGTGGTCGCCGGGTCGAGGCCGTACGGCAACGCCACGGTGCTGCCGTTGACGCCGATCGTGCCCTCTCCGCCGCCGGTACCGGCCGAGGCATCGGTCGAGGTGGGCTTGGTGTCGGAATCGACGAGATTGGCCGCGCCGGATGCGGCCGTGCCCTCGTCGGCGCTCAAATCGGACGCGACGCCGTTCGGGGTGAAGCCCGTCGATTGTTCTCCGGCGAGCGCATGCGCTGCGTCGCCCGAAATCGGCTGCAGCATGGACGCATTGGGATCCATCTCGAGCAGGACGTCGTTCGCCAGTCCGCAGTTCTGGCCGCGCAGTGCATCGAAGTTCGAGCGTGCCAGCGAGTACGCCGGGTACTGCGTGACCGCACCCTTCGCGAGCGAGAGCACCTCGAACAGCACCATGGCGGCGACCGCGATCGTCAGCGGCGGCAGGGCCCAGACCCGGCGAGTGGGTGAACCCGGTCGGGGAACACCGGAGTCGCGGAGGTGGCACCACAGGGCGATCGCCAGCATCAGGATCGTCCCGACGAGCAGAATCTTGGCCGCGCTGACACCGCTGATCGACGGTGGCTTGTCCCACCATGGCACGCCGTAATACGACACGTACCACCAGCCGTTGGGTCCGTTGAAGGTGATGGCCAGGACGAACAGGACCGCTGCAGCGAACAGTGCGCGGTTGCGGGGTGAACGGAGCACCGCGGTGCCGACGGCCACTGATGCGACCACCGCGAGCGCGCCCGCCAGGCCGGCGTAGATGCCGAGGTGGTGCGTCCACTTGGTGGGGGTGAACATCATCAGGGCCATCGCACCGAGGGTGATACCGATGATGCGCCGAGACGGGCCCGCCGCCGTTCCGGGGATACGTCCACCCTTGCGCAGCATCGTGAGGACGCCGACGCCGATCGCCAGGAACATCGCGAAGATGCCGAAGCGTCGGGCGAGCGAGCCGTCCGGTGCGATGTTCAGCAGCCACTGGTACCGGAGGAACTCGGTGGTCCAGTGCTCGTTCGGTCCGGCGGCGACGTGGGCGTCCTGCATCACCGGCACCGCCGCGATGGTCTGGTCGGCGAAGATCGCGACCAGGATCGCCGTGCCGGACGCGACGAGCGGCAACAACAGCGCGGCGTATCCGGCGGTCTTCGCGCGAGCGATGACGATCCGGAGCAGCGGTCGCAGCCCGGCGATCAACGCTGCGAAGCAGATGACTCCGGACGGGCCGACAGAGAGCGTCGCGGCCGCGACGAGGATCGCGACCGCGGCAGGCAACAGACGTCGGGTCGCGATGGCGCGCTCGATGGAGCACCACGTGAGCAGTACACCGGCCGCGACGATCGGCTCCGGCCGCAGGCCGTTGTTGTACGGCAGCCACACCGCGAGGAAGGCCAGGGCCCCGGTCCACAGCGCGATCCTGCTCGTGCGTGCCGCGACACCGAGTCTCGGCACCACCTCGCGGCTGAGCACCATCCATGTGACGAAGCCTGCGATCAGTGCGGGTAGACGCACCCAGATGCTCGCGCTCCAGATGTCGTCGAGCAGGCCGAAGATGTAGTAGTACGGCGTGCCGAACGGGGTCTCGGGTACCCCGAAGTAGCGGAAGTAGTTCGACATGTATCCGGACGACTGTGCCGAGCGGGCCATCGTGTACTGGTAGCCGTCGTCGGCGGTGGTCGCACCGATGAAGTGCCACAGCACGAGTGTGCCCAGCACCACGACGTCGGCGAACCCGAAGCGCCACCAGCGGGCGGGCAGGAACCGGCGGGCCCGGCGGCCGTCCGAGCAGTCGAGGCGGTGCAGCGCAACCAGACTCACGAGCGTCGCGAGGATCGTCACGATCATGGCGACGACCTTGATCGGAGTCGGCGACGACGAGAAGCGCGAGTCGATCTCGGCGTTCACCTGCAGGCCGGACGGGGCCGGACCGTCGAGATCGCTGAAGACACCCACCATCTGGGGCCGGAAGTCACCGTCGAGGGTCTTGGACGGAATCGCGTCGGCTGCCGGAGATCCGGTGACCGACATGACCGTGCGGGTGGCGTCCGACGAGATCGTGACCGCGCAGTCGGGGCCGGTGAGGTCCGTCAGCGGCGCGGAGAGCAGCGCCGTGTCGCGCAGGATCACCTCGAAGCGCGCGGGCGCATCCCCGGACGCCGCCACCGTCTTCGCGATCAACCCGTAGCGCTCTGCGCCCGGCGCACCCGCCGGCATCGTGGCGGCGACGAATCCGCCCTTTTCGAGACGTTGCGCCGCCGCGCAGGGGATCCGGGCGTCGAACGTCAGCGGCGCGTACGACACCAGTGGCGCCTCGACGCTGGTCGTCACGCCGTTCTGCGGCCACGACAGCGAAGCCTGCTGCTGATCGACCGGGAGCAGCGGAATGGCCACCGCCGACAGCACGCCGATCGCGGCGGCAACGATCGCGATCAGACGCGCACGTCGAACCCCCGACCGCGGCGTTCCCCCTCGTCCAGGTTGCTTCGACTGTTCCTTTGCGGCTGCGTGCTCCGCCCCCACCATGCTCTCGACCACGAGAAGGGATGGTAACGGTAATCACATCTGTCGCGGGCGTACTCACCGTGCCGCCGCGAAATCCGGCAATTCGCCGGGTAGAACGGACGGATGAAGGTGTACACGGGAACCGACGCCGCCATCGATCCGACGGCGGTCGCCGAGTTCGCCCGACGCGCCGAGGCAGCCGGCTACGACGGCCTGCACGTCTCGGAGACCGTCCACGACCCGTTCCTGTTGGCGCTCCTCGCCCTGCGGGCCACCGAGCGGATCGTCGTCCGGACGTCGGTGGCGCTGGCGTTCGTGCGCAGTCCGCTGCTGACCGCGTACACGGCGTGGGACCTGTCGAAGCTGTCGGGCGGGCGGTTCCACGTCGGGCTCGGCAGTCAGATCCGGCAGAACATCGAGGAGCGGTACGCGATGGAGTGGTCCGCGCCCGCACCCCGCATGCGCGAGTACGTCGGCGTGGTGCGTGCCGCCTTCGACACCTTCCGCACCGGCGAACTCGTTGCGTACGAGGGGGATCACTATCGGTTCACCCGGATGCAGCCGTACTTCAACCCCGGACCGGACGCCGACACCACCGTGCCGCCGATCTACCTCGGCGGCGTCGGCAGGCGGATGTGCCACGTCGCGGGTGAGGTGGCCGACGGGATGGTCACCCATCCCACCAACTCCGATCCGCGGTATCTCGCCGACGAGTGCCTGCCGGCGGTGGCTGCGGGCGCATCCTCGGTGGGGCGGTCGCTGGACGACTTCGAGATCGTCGCGGGACTGCAGGTCATCACGGGAGCGACCGACCAAGATGTGGCCGACGAGCGGGAACGACGACGTCGGCTGTTCGCTTTCCTGTACTCGACCCCGGCGTACCGAGGCGCCCTCGAGCGCCACGGATTCCCGGACCTGCAGGAGCAGTTGGCCGCTCTGGTGCGGCGGGACGAGTGGGAGCGCCTGCGCGCGGTCGTCACCGACGACGTTCTCGGTGAGATCGTGCCCACCGCCCGCTACGACGAACTGGCCGAGGTGATTCGGCGACGACTCGACGGCGTGGCGGCCGGCAGCTGCGCGGGCGTCACCCTCGCGTTGCCGGAAAATCCCGAACACGACGGACTGATGTCCGACGTGGTCGCCGAGCTGCGGGCGGGATAGCCGAGCAGGGGAGGAGGGCAGGGTGAATCGTCTCGCTTGGGTGGTGGGGGTCGCGGCCGCGCTCCTCGGGGGTGCGCTCGCCGGTCGAGTCCTGTGGTCGCCGTTGCCGGACGACTACGTCAGTGTCGAGAGCGCGCTGCCTGCGGTCCTCTCCGCATACGGGGCAGGGGTCGCTGCGGCGGCGGTCGTGGCTGTGCTGGTCACGGTGGCGCTGACCCGACGCCGTTCGGTGGCCCTGGCCACGACGGCGGCGTTGGTGGGACTGCTGCTGCTCGCGCTGCCCGAGATGGTGCGGTATCCGGGCGAGCCGGTGGTGCTGCTGTACTCGAATGCCCTTGCCGCAGGGCTGGTCCTGGGCGGGGCGTCACCGCTCGCGGCCCGGAGCGCGGCCACCCAGGGAGCTCTGGCGACGGGTACGATCGGCGCCTTCCTGCTGTCGGACGCCGTCGGGGACCTGCGCCGGTTCGGTGCGGAGGACGCCGGCTGGACCGCCTACAGGCCGCTGGGCGCGGTGGAATCGGAAGGCGTGGTCGGCCTGTGGCCCGCCGTCGTGGCTGCCGTGCTCGTGGTCCTGACCGCGCTGCTCGACCGTCGGCCGCCGTGGTCCGTGCGCATCGACACCCGGTGGCTCGCAGTCGCTCTCGCGCTGCCGGTCGGGGCCTTCGTCGCCAACTGGATCCTCATCCAATCCGGCGCCCGGCCGGAATGGTGGTACCCGTACGTGGGGCTGGTCGTGGCGCTCGTCGCCTGGATCGCGTGGCGCCTGCCCGGGTCCGACGGGCGGGTCGTGTTCGCGGGAACGGCGATACTCGCAGCGGCTACCGGCGGCGTGCCCGCGTCGGGCGCGGACTGGTGGTCCGTGGCGGTTCCCGGTGCGCTGATCGTGGCCGGCGTGGTGGCGGGCCTCCGGTGGCCGGTTCCGGTCGTCGGGTTCGTGGTTCTCGCCGGGACGGCCGCTGCCGCTCTGGTAGGCCCCGACCAGTGGGACCTGCCGGCAATCGCGTATCTACTCGTGCTGCCGACGGCCGCCGGCTACACCGTCGGATCCTGCCTGCCCGCGTCGGCTCCCGCGACGAGCGTGGGCCTCTCGCTCCCGTTCGCCGTCGCGATCCCGGGTGCCGCGGCCGCGGCCTGGACGATCAGTGAGCGGTATCTGGACGCTGAATCGGCCTTCGCGCGGCAGGCTTCGGTCTCGCTGCCCGCGGCCGTCGTCTCGATCGCCGTGATCGTCGTGTGCGGGGTGGGTGCATGGGGACTCGATCTACGGTCCGGGTCGGACTGAACGCGAACCAGGCCGGAAAAGGCCGAAGGCCCCACTCTCGAACGAGAGTGGGGCCTTTCCGGTGCCCCCGGCAGGATTCGAACCTGCGGCCTTTCGCTCCGGAGGCGAACGCTCTATCCCCTGAGCTACGGGGGCTCACCGGAATTCTCCGGTGTGCCAGTGGGCGGAGTTAGCGTAGCGCATTGTCGGCGATCATCCACATCGCCTGGTAGATGGGCGTTTCTCGCGCGCCGAGGCGAGGGTGAACGGGGTCGGGCGGCGCTCCCGGTGGGGAGCGCCGCCCGACCCCGAGCCGTATTCGCGGGGTCAGTTCATCGGCAGCGGTGCGGCGTTCCGCTCCGTGAGCATGCCCGTCATGAGAGTCGACTCACCCTGCTGCGTCTCGACCATCGTCCGCGCCAGGTTGCGCACCGCGGGAATGTCCGCGTACTGCTCGCCGTACTCCATCATCGGCAGCCCGCCCTGATGGTGCCGCAGCATCAACTGGAGGAACATCACGTCGAGATCGCGTCCCGACGCCTGCCCCAGCGCCGCCATCTCCTCCGGTGTCGCCATTCCCGGCATCTTGCTCGTGTCGTGCGCCGCAGGTGCCGCGGTTCCGGCCGCCATGTGACCCGCATGGCCACTGTGACCGTCGCCCTCGGTCATCCACGTCATGTACCCGCCGGTCGGCAGCGGTGCACGATCCCACAACGCCAGCCAGCCCTGCATCTGGCCCACCTGGTTCTGCTGCGACGTGAGGATGTCGTACGCGAGGTTCTTCACGGCCGGATCGCCCGACTTCGTGAGCGCGAGCGTGGCCATGTCGATGGCCTGGTTGTGGTGCACCGTCATGTCCTGCGAGAACCCGACATCGACCGAATCTGCACTGGGAGTGGAGGATTCGCGATCGGTGATCGGTAGCCGTGCGAAGAACCCGAGCGCGAAACCGAGGGCCAGGACTCCGATGAGTCCGACGACCGCGAGCGCTGTGCGCTGGCTCCGCTTGCTCGGAACGACCTCACTGGAGGACTGTGTCTCGATCTGCGTCATGGTCGTTCGTCAGCCGTTTCCGCCGGGCTGCGGTGCGTCGGCCGGGAGCTGCGTGTCCGTCGGCAGACCGGCCGCGCCGGCCGGGAGCTGCATGTCCGTCGGCAGACCGGCCGCGCCGCCCACCTCGCTGTTGTCCGGCGTGATGCCGCCACCGTCCATCGGCACGGCATCGGGGCCCGGGGCGCTCGGATCGAACGGCGGCGGGTTCTTCGGATCGAACGAGTCGGGGATCGTCGAGCAGCTTGCACCGACCTCCGGGTACGCGTAGCGGTTCAGACGCAGCGCGGTGATGAACTGGTCGATCCGCTTGTCGTCGGCGCTGTCGAGCTTGAGCTGGTGGCCCCACGACTGCAGCGAGATCGGGGTGTCGAGGCCCGGGTACGGCGACATCAGCATGTAGCCGGAGTTGTCCTCCACCCGGTTGGCCAGCTGCTGACGCTGGTCGTCGTCGATCTTGTCGGGGTTGTAGGTGATCCAGATCGCGCCGTGCTCGAGCGAGTGGACGGCGTTCTCGCTGCGGATCGCGTTGGCGTAGACGGTGCTGGTGCACGTGGCCCAGATCGCGTCGTGCGGTCCGCCGAAGGGTGGCGACTGGTCGTACGCGACGCGCTGCGTCGGCTGGATGTGCATGCCCGCGGGGTAGTCGACCTTGACCACGCCGTCGATCCCGGTCGACGGATCCTGGTTGGACGTCGACGGCGCGTACTTGTCGGCCTCTTCCTTCGCCTGGTACTTCGGGACCAGGTTGACGGCGAGGACGGCGATCAGGGCGACAAGCGCCACGACGGCGCCGATGGTCAGCCAGGGCAGCTGCCGCGGCGCGCCACCGCCGCGCTTCGCCGCGGGCACACCGCCCTTCTTCTTCGCTGCCTTGATGGCCTTGGCTGACTTGGCCCCCGTGTTCTTGCTGCCGGGACCGCGATTTTCCGAACCGCTTGGCATCGGTGAGTGCTCTTTCGGTGATTGGACAAGGGCGTCCCCGAGGGGTAATGAGTCTCGTGGGCCCAACCACTGTACGTTCCCACCCTGAGGGAAACCTGGGAGAGGGCGATCCTGGTAATCGGCACTGGTTATCCGGCCCGGAGCTTCACGCAATAAGATGGACTCCTGTGACTCCAGCCGACCTTGCCGAACTGCTCCGAGGAACCGCCGCGAAGGTGCTCGCCGAGCACGGACTCGACGTTTCCGTACTGCCCGCGACGCTCACGGTCGAGCGTCCCCGCAACCCCGAGCACGGTGACTACGCCACCAACGTGGCGATGCAGGTCGCCAAGAAGGCCGGCGCCAATCCGCGCGATCTCGCCACCTGGCTGGCCCAGGCCCTGACCGCGGCCGACGGCATCGATTCGGCCGAGGTCGCGGGGCCGGGCTTCCTCAACATTCGCCTTGCCGCCGACGCGCAGGGCGCGATCGTCGCAAAGGCGCTCGCAGACGGCGCGGCCTACGGTTCGGGGGACTCGCTCGCAGGTAAGCGCATCAATCTCGAGTTCGTGTCGGCGAACCCCACCGGTCCCATCCATCTCGGTGGCACCCGCTGGGCGGCGGTCGGCGACGCCCTGGGGCGGATCCTGACCACGCAGGGCGGGGACGTGACCCGCGAGTACTACTTCAACGACCACGGCGCGCAGATCGACCGCTTCACGCGTTCGCTCATCGCGGCGGCCAAGGGTGAGCCCGCCCCCGAGGACGGCTACGCCGGCGCCTACATCGTCGACATCGCCGCCGAGGTGCAGAAGCAGGCGCCCGGTGCGCTCGATCTGCCCGAGGCCGAGCAGCACGAGACCTTCCGGTCCATCGGCGTCGAGCTGATGTTCGCGCACATCAAGCGCACCCTGCACGAGTTCGGTGTCGACTTCGACGTCTACTTCCACGAGAACTCGCTGTTCGAGTCGGGCGCGGTGGAGAAGGCCGTCGAGACCCTCAAGGGCTCGGGCAACCTGTACCACGAGGACGGCGCGTGGTGGCTCAAGAGCACCGACTACGGTGACGACAAGGATCGTGTCGTCATCAAGTCCGACGGCAACGCCGCGTACATCGCCGGCGACATCGCCTACTTCCAGGACAAGCGCGCCCGCGGCTTCGACCTGTGCATCTACATGCTCGGCGCGGACCACCACGGCTACATCGGCCGCCTCAAGGCCGCCGCAGCGGCGTTCGGTGACGACCCGGACACGGTCGAGGTCATGATCGGTCAGATGGTCAATCTGGTGCGCAGTGGCGTCGCGGTGAAGATGAGCAAGCGCGCCGGCACCGTCATCACCCTCGACGACCTCGTCGAGTCGATCGGCGTCGACGCCGCCCGCTACTCGCTGGTGCGTTCGTCGGTGGACCAGAGCATCGACATCGATCTCGAGCTGTGGGCGAGCACCACCAACGAGAACCCGGTGTACTACGTCCAGTACGCCCACGCGCGGCTGTGCTCGATCGCGCGCAACGCGGCCGACCTGGGGCTCAGCTCGCAGAACCCGAACCTGGGCCTGCTCACGCACGACCGCGAGGGCGATCTGATCCGCACCATCGGCGAGTACCCGCGCGTCGTCGCGAAGGCCGCCGAGCTGCGTGAGCCGCACCGCATCGCGCGCTACCTCGAGGAACTCGCCGGTACCTACCACCGCTTCTACGACGCCTGCCGCATCCTGCCGCAGGGTGACGAGGAGGCCACCGACCTGCACACCGCGCGCCTGGCGCTGTGCGACGCGTCGCGTCAGGTCCTGGCGAACGGTCTCGAGCTCCTCGGCGTCAGCGCCCCGGAGCGGATGTGAACGCGCACCCCGCCGGTCCCCGGCACGCCGAGATCCAGCACGCCCCGGGACTGCCCCCGCGCCCGGCATCGTCGTCCGAGATGACGACGCTGCCCGCGCAGGTGTGGCCGCGCGGAGCGAAGCGCGGCGACGACGGCGTCGTCCGCCTCGCCGGCGTTTCGGTCACCGAGCTGGCCGAGAAGTACGGGACCCCGCTGTTCGTCGTCGACGAGGACGACTTCCGCTCCCGCTGTCGCGAGATGGCCGCCGCGTTCGGTGGCGCCGAGCGCGTGCACTACGCGTCCAAGGCGTTCCTGTCCGCGGAGATCGCCCGGTGGGTGCGCGACGAGGGCCTGTCGATGGACGTCGCGTCCGGCGGTGAGCTGGCAATCGCGCTGCACGCCGGCTTCCCTGCCGAGCGAATCACGATGCACGGCAACAACAAGTCCGTCGCGGAGCTCGAGACCGCGGTCGCGGCCGGCGTCGGGCACATCGTGCTCGACTCGATGGTCGAGATCGACCGGCTCGACGAGGTCGCGGCCCGCCACGGTGTCGTGCAGGACGTGCTCATCCGCATCACCGTCGGCGTCGAGGCCCACACCCACGAGTTCATCGCGACCGCGCACGAGGACCAGAAGTTCGGCTTCTCCCTCTCCGGCGGCAAGGCGATGGACGCCGTCGCCCGGGTCTTCGGGAGCGACAACCTGCGGCTGGTGGGCCTGCACAGCCACATCGGATCGCAGATCTTCGAGGTCGACGGCTTCGAACTGGCCGCGCACCGCGTCATCGGCCTGATGCGCGAGATCGTGGACCGCTTCGGCGCCGACAAGACGGCTCAGCTCTCGATCGTCGACCTCGGCGGCGGTCTCGGCATCTCGTACCTGTCGAGTGACAATCCGCCCCCGGTCGACGAACTCGCGGCCAAGCTCGCGCACATCGTGGCCAGCGAGTCCGAGGCAGCCGGCCTGCCGGTCCCGACGCTCATGGTCGAGCCCGGCCGCGCCATCGCGGGCCCTGGCACCGTCACGCTGTACGAGGTCGGCACCATCAAGGACGTCACGCTCGACGCCGGTGCGACCCGCCGCTACATCAGCGTCGACGGCGGAATGAGCGACAACATCCGCACGTCGCTGTACCAGGCGGAATACGATGCCCGTCTGGTCTCGCGCGACAGCGAGGGCGAACCGGTGGTCGCTCGGGTCGTCGGCAAGCACTGTGAGAGCGGTGACATCGTCATCCGCGACGCGTGGATGCCCGACGATCTCGGTCCCGGAGATCTGCTCGCCGTCGCCGCGACCGGCGCATACTGCTATTCGATGTCGAGCCGGTACAACCTGCTCACGCGACCCGCCGTGGTGGCGGTGCGGGACGGTGCTTCGCGCCTAATCTTGCGTAGGGAAACTGTGGAAGATCTGCTCAGCTTGGAGGTTACGGAGTGACCAGCGAATCGGCGCAGCGCGCCATCGGGGTGGCTGTTCTCGGCCTCGGGACCGTGGGCAGCGAGGTGGCCCGGATCATCCGGGAGCACTCGTCGGACCTCGAGGCCCGAGTCGGTGCACGCCTGGAACTGCGCGGTGTGGCGGTCCGCCGCATCGAAGGCGATCGTGGCGTGCCGCAGGAACTGCTGACGACCGACGCCGAGGCGTTGGTGACACGCGACGACGTCGACGTCGTCGTCGAGGTGATCGGCGGCATCGAGTTGCCGCGCAAGTTGGTGCTCGCCGCGCTCAACGCGGGCAAGTCGGTCGTCACCGCGAACAAGGCGCTGCTCGCCGAGTACACCGGTGAACTGGCCGAGGCCGCCGAGCGCGAGAGCGTCGACCTGTACTTCGAGGCGGCGGTGGCCGGCGCGATCCCCGTGATCCGCCCGCTGACGCAGTCGCTCGCCGGCGACCGGGTCGACCGCGTGCTCGGCATCGTGAACGGCACCACCAACTTCATCCTGTCTGCCATGGACGAGACCGGCGCCGACTACGCCGAGACGCTCGCCGAGGCCGGGCGTCTGGGATACGCCGAGGCCGACCCCACGGCCGACGTCGAGGGCTTCGACGCCGCGTCCAAGGCCGCGATCCTCGCGTCGATCGCCTTCCACACCCGCGTCACCGCCGGCGACGTCTACCGCGAGGGCATCTCGAAGATCACCTCCGCGGACCTCGACGCCGCCAAGTCGCTCGACTGCACCATCAAGCTGCTGTCGATCTGCGAGCGGATCGTCGACGGAGACGGCAGCGAGCGTGTCTCGGCGCGCGTGTACCCGGCCCTCGTCCCGCGTGAGCACCCGCTGGCCGGTGTCAACGGCGCGTACAACGCCGTCGTCGTCGAGTCGGCCAACGCCGGTCGGCTGATGTTCTACGGCCAGGGCGCCGGCGGTGCCCCCACCGCGTCCGCGGTCATGGGCGACGTCGTGATGGCCGCGCGTAACAAGGTGCACGGCGGACGTGGTCCGCGCGAGTCCAAGTACGCGGACCTCGCGATTGCGCCGATGGGGGACATCCCGACCCGCTACTACGTCAACATGCAGGTGGCCGACCGCGCCGGCGTGCTCTCGGCGGTCTCCGCCGAGTTCGCCAAGCGTGGCGTCAGCATCTCCACGGTCCGCCAGGAAGGCGCCGGCGACGGTGCGCGCCTCGTGGTCGTCACCCACCTCGCGAACGATGCGGCGCTGGCGGAAACGGTTGCCGCTCTTGCCGAACTCGAATCTGTAACCGCTGTGACCAGCGTGCTCCGACTGGAAGGTACCTCCGAATGACCGGCGCCAACTCCAAGGCCGAAACCAAGACGACCCCCGTCCACACCCCGTGGCCGGGACTGATCGAGGCCTACCGCGACCGGCTTGCGATCGGACCGAACTGGAAGACCGTCACGCTGCGTGAGGGCGGCACGCCGCTGCTGCCGGCCGCGCACCTGTCGGAGCTGACCGGGTGCGACGTCTACCTGAAGGTGGAGGGCCTCAACCCGACCGGCTCGTTCAAGGACCGTGGCATGACCATGGCCGTCACCGACGCCCTGGCCCGCGGCCAGCAGGCGGTGCTGTGCGCCTCCACCGGCAACACGTCGGCCTCCGCCGCCGCGTACGCCGCAAAGGCCGGCATGGGCTGCGCGGTGCTGGTCCCGCAGGGCAAGATCGCGATGGGCAAGCTCGCCCAAGCCGTCATGCACGGTGCGCGAATCATCCAGGTGCAGGGCAACTTCGACGACTGCCTCGAGCTGGCGCGCAAGACCACCGCCGAGTTCCCGACGATCGGTCTGGTCAACTCGGTGAACCCGGTCCGCATCGAGGGCCAGAAGACCGCCGCGTTCGAGATCTGCGACGCCCTCGGCAAGGCCCCCGACGTGCACGCGCTGCCCGTCGGCAACGCCGGCAACATCACCGCCTACTGGCGCGGCTACTCCGAGTACTTCGCCGACGGCATCACCTCGGTGCGCCCGCGGATGCTCGGTGTCCAGGCCGCCGGCGCGGCGCCCCTGGTGCACGGTGCCCCGGTCAAGGATCCGGAGACCATCGCAACCGCGATCCGCATCGGCGCGCCCGCGTCGTGGGACGGCGCCGTGGCCGCCAAGGAGGAATCGAACGGCGCGTTCCGTGCGGCGACCGACGAGGAGATCCTCGAGGCGTACCGCCTGATCGCCGCGACCGAAGGCGTCTTCGTCGAGCCGGCGTCCGCCGCAAGCGTCGCGGGCCTGCTCGCCGCCCGCAAGGAAGGCTGGCTGGACTCCGGGCTCACCGTCGTGTGCACCGTCACCGGCAACGGCCTCAAGGACCCGGACACCGCCCTCGCGGGTATGCCTGCGGTGCAGCCGATTCCGGTCGATCCCGTCGCCGTGGCGTCGGCACTCGAGCTGGCATAGTGACCGCGGCTCCGGACACGGCAGTGAATCAGGCGATGACTCAGACCCTCCCCACCGGACTCACGGTGACCGCGCGTGTGCCCGCATCGAGTGCCAATCTCGGTCCGGGTTTCGACACGCTGGGCCTCGCGCTCGGTCTGTACGACGAGATCACTGTCACGACCACTGATTCGGGACTGACCATCCGAGTCGAGGGTGAGGGTGCGGACGACGTGCCGTGGGGCCCGTCCCACCTCGTCGTCCGCGCCATCGAGCGGGGCCTCGAGGCGGCCGGCCTGTGGGCCGACGGTCTGGACGTGGTGTGCCGGAACGCCATTCCCCACTCGCGCGGACTCGGTTCGTCGGCGTCGGCGGCAGTCGGCGGCCTGGCCGCCGCCAACGGTCTGGCTCGCAAGGCGGCGCCGGAGCTGGCGCTGACCGACGCCCAGTTGGTGCAGCTGTCGTCCGAGTTCGAGGGACACCCGGACAACGCCGCCGCCAGCGTCCTCGGCGGCGTGGTCGTGTCGTGGAGCGAGAGCGAGGTCGACGACGAGTCGCAGCGGCTCTACAACGCGGTGCGGCTCGCGGTCCACCCGGACGTCCGGGTGGTGGCGCTGGTGCCGTCGGAGCGGTCCTCGACCGCGCTCACGCGGGGGCTGCTGCCCGAGACCGTGCCGCACCGCGACGCGGCGTTCAACGTCAGCCGCGGCGCGCTCGCGGTGGTCGCGCTCACGCAGCGTCCCGACTTGCTGATGACCGCCACCGAGGACAAGCTGCACCAGGCGCAGCGTGCGCCGGCGCTTCCGCTGACGACCCGGTGGATCGCGAAGCTGCGCGAGGCCGGAATCGCGGCGACCGTCTCGGGCGCGGGCCCGACGGTGCTGGCCCTGTCGGGCCAGCCATTCCCGAACTCCCTCCGGGACGAAGCCGAGCAGGACGGCCTCCGGGTCCTTGAGCTCGAGATCGCCGACGGCGTCCAGGTGAACTGATCGGACGCGCTCAGGATGGGTTACTACTCGGTTCTTGCCGAGTAGGGCATTCGCCGCTATCCTGAGCGTGTCCGTACATCGTGCGCTTCAGACGCCGGTGCTTCACCAGGGCGTTCACTCCATTTTCTCGGGGTATACCTGGCATGATCCTCACGCGTTTCTCTGCGTTGATCGATCGACAGCACTCGCCTTCTCGGGTGATGTGATGGGGGACAAGCCGAAATTCCATCCAGCGGATACGGCACATCCGAGTTCAGTTGTCGACTGAACTGCGGGACGAACCCTCGGCTTTGCGCAGCGCGAGCGAGGGAAGGAAAGGACCTCCGTGACCGATACGGACCTGATTGCCACGCCTGTTCAAGATTCCCCGGCACAGGCCGCGGGTGCCCGGGCGGGTAATCCTCCACAGACTTCCGACGCTGCACCGCGCGAGGGCGCGGTCGCCGCGTCGACCAAGCGTGCTGAGGCCCGACGTGGCGCCGGGCTCTCCGGAATGGTGCTCGCAGAGCTTCGTTCGCTCGCGGGTGAACTCGGTATCAAGGGCACCTCGGGGATGCGCAAGGGCGACCTGATCGCCGCGATCAAGGAGCGGCAGGGCGGCGGCGCCGCCAAGTCCGCGAACGGCACCGCCCCCGCGGCCGCCGAGAAGCCGGCCGCTGAGAAGCCGGCCGCGGAAAAACCTGCCGCCCGCGAGGAACAGGCAGCATCCGCTCCGTCCGACGCGCAGGACGCCGACGCCGAGCAGGCGCCGCGCCGCGCACGTCAGCGCCGTGGCTCGACCCGCCGCGCGGGTGCTCCCGAGCAGTCCGGTGCCGCGGACGTCGACACCGCGTCGACGAGCGCCGCGACCGAGACCGCGCCGGCCGAGAACCGGACCGCCGAGGTCAAGGACGGCGAAGCCAAGCAGGGCGAGGCGCGCGAGCAGGGCAAGGACCAGCAGACCGACGAGCGCGGCGAGCGTGGTGGCCGACGTGAGCGCGGTGACCGTGGCGACCGTGGTGACCGTGGCGAGCGTGGCGAGCGTGGTGACCGCGGTGAGCGTGGTGACCGCGGCCAGGGTGGCGAGCGTGGCGACCGCGGCCAGGGTGGCAGCGGTCCGCGCGGTGAGGGTCGCGGCGAACGCCGTGACGCCGACGACGAAGAGGGCCGCGGCCGTCGTGGACGCCGCTTCCGCGAGCGTCGTCGTGGACGCGACCGTGGTGAGGCGGGCGAGGGCCGCGAGCCCGAGATCCGCGAGGACGACGTCCTGCAGCCCGTCGCCGGCATCCTCGATGTCCTCGACAACTACGCGTTCGTGCGGACCTCCGGCTACCTCGCCGGCCCCAACGACGTGTACGTCTCGATGAACCTCGTTCGTAAGAACGGCCTGCGCCGCGGCGACGCGATCACCGGCGCGGTGCGCGTTCCCCGCGAGGGCGAGCAGAGCAACCAGCGCCAGAAGTTCAACCCGCTGGTCCGCCTCGACACCGTCAACGGCCACGACCCCGAGGCCGCGCGCAAGCGTCCGGAGTTCAACAAGCTCACGCCGCTGTACCCGAACCAGCGCCTGCGCCTCGAGACGACGCCGAACATCCTGACGACCCGCGTGATCGACCTGGTCATGCCGATCGGTAAGGGCCAGCGAGCCCTCATCGTGTCGCCGCCGAAGGCCGGTAAGACCACCGTCCTGCAGGACATCGCGAACGCGATCTCGGTCAACAACCCCGAGTGCTACCTGATGGTCGTCCTCGTCGACGAGCGTCCGGAAGAGGTCACCGACATGCAGCGGTCGGTGAACGGCGAGGTCATCGCCTCGACGTTCGACCGTCCGCCGTCAGACCACACCTCGGTCGCCGAGCTCGCAATCGAGCGCGCGAAGCGTCTCGTCGAGCAGGGACGCGACGTCGTCGTGCTGCTCGACTCGATCACCCGTCTGGGTCGCGCGTACAACAACTCGTCGCCGGCCTCCGGACGCATCCTGTCCGGTGGTGTCGACTCGACGGCGCTGTACCCGCCGAAGCGTTTCCTGGGTGCCGCCCGCAACATCGAGAACGGCGGCTCGCTGACCATCATCGCCTCCGCCCTGGTGGAGACCGGTTCCACCGGCGACACCGTGATCTTCGAGGAGTTCAAGGGCACCGGTAACGCCGAGCTCAAGCTCGATCGCAAGATCGCCGAGCGGCGGGTGTTCCCGGCCGTCGACGTCAACTTGTCGAGCACCCGCAAGGACGAGCTCCTGATGAGCCCCGACGAGTTCGCCGTCGTGCACAAGCTGCGGCGCGTGCTGTCGGGTCTGGACACGCACCAGTCGATCGACCTGCTCGTCGACCGACTCAAGAAGAGCAAGAGCAACGTCGAGTTCCTGATGACGGTCTCGAAGACCGCTCCGGGCTCGCTCGCGGACTGACGTCCACGCACCACCGGGCGGGAATCATCCCGCCCGGTGGTGTGTTTAGGAGAAAGCACCGGCGATCTGGCAGAATGATCGACCGCGTGACAACTATGTCCGGTTCCGGTTCACGTCCTCGAACGGCGAGGTCGACCCGGCGGCCATTGAAAGGGACACCATGAAGGCTGGAATTCACCCCGAGTACGTTGCGACCACCGTCGTGTGCGGTTGCGGCAACACGTTCGAGACCCACAGCACCGCGCAGAGCGGACGGATCACCGTCGAAGTTTGCTCGCAGTGCCACCCGTTCTACACCGGCAAGCAGAAGATCCTCGATACGGGCGGACGCGTCGCTCGCTTCGAGGCTCGCTACGGCAAGCGTGCCCCGAAGACGGCCGCTGCCGACCAGTAGCTGCCCCGCCGACGCCCGTCCTGCGAACCTGCAGGCCGGGCGTCGGCTTTTTTTGTGCAGTCCCCGTTCCGCGTTTTGCGCACTTGTTGCGGTTCGGAGGTCTCGACAACACCGACAAGTGCGCAAATCGCGAAACAGGAGCCAACCATGGCAGGGACGACGAAGCCGTCGGCGATCGACGACATCCTGGCCGAGCACGCGGGCCTGGAGCAGCAGCTCGCGGATCCGGCGTTGCACAACGATCCGGCAGCGGCACGCAAGGCGGGTAAGCGCTTCGCCGAACTCGCGCCTGTCATGGCCACCTACACCAAGCTCAAGTCCGCGCAGGACGACCTCGACGCGGCGCGTGAGCTGGCCGCCGACGACGCGGCGTTCGCCGCTGAGGTTCCCGCCCTCGAGGCGGCGGTGGCCGAACTCGACAAGATGCTCACCGATCTGCTCGCCCCGCGCGACCCGCACGACGCCGACGACGTCGTGCTCGAGCTCAAGTCGGGGGAGGGCGGCGAGGAGTCCGCGCTGTTCGCTTCCGACCTCGCCCGCATGTACGTCCGGTACGCCGAGCGCGCCGGATGGCGCGTCGAGATCCTCGACGCCACCGTGTCCGACCTCGGCGGCTACAAGGACGCCACGATCTCGATCAAGTCGAAGGGCGACGTCCGCGACGGCGTCTGGTCGCGCCTGAAGTTCGAGGGCGGCGTGCACCGCGTGCAGCGCGTGCCAGTCACCGAGTCGCAGGGCCGAGTGCACACGTCCGCGGCCGGCGTCCTCATCTACCCCGAGCCCGAAGAGGTCGAGGAGGTGCAGATCGACGAGTCCGACCTGCGCATCGACGTCTACCGGTCGTCGGGCAAGGGCGGCCAGGGCGTCAACACCACCGACTCCGCGGTTCGCATCACCCACCTGCCGACGGGCATCGTCGTGACGTGTCAGAACGAGCGCTCGCAGCTGCAGAACAAGGCTCGCGCGATGCAGGTTCTCGCGGCGCGCCTGCAGGCAGCCGCCGAAGAGGCCGCCGACGCCGAGGCGTCCGCCGGTCGGCAGAGCCAGATCCGCACGGTCGACCGCTCCGAGCGGATTCGCACCTACAACTTCCCCGAGAACCGCATCACCGATCACCGCATCGGGTTCAAGGCGCACAACCTCGACGCCGTGCTCGACGGCGAGATGGGCGCGCTGCTCGACGCGCTCGGCCAGGCCGACCGTGAGGCCCGCCTCGCCGCGGAGTGAGACGTCAGGGCGGCCGTCGTCGGTGAGCGTGCCGATGCCGGCAGCTCTCGTCCCGGCGCCGGTCCACCGGACCGGCACCTGTCCGCGCTGTGTCGGTGACCGACGTGGCAGTCTGTACCCGTGAGTCGACAACCCCTCCGCCTGGCCATCATCGAGGCAGCCGCCGAGTTGGAGCGGGCAGGCGTTCCCTCGGCCCGCGTGGACGCCGAACTTCTCGCCGCCCACCTACTGGGTGTGGAACGAACCCGCCTGGGCCTGGTGCCGCTCGTCGATCCGTCGGTGATCGAGGAGTACCGCACGTTGGTGGCCCGCCGAGCCGAGCGAATCCCGCTGCAGTACATCGTCGGTTCGACCGCGATGGGCAACGTGTCGCTCGAGGTGGGGCCCGGCGTGTTCGTGCCCCGGCCCGAGACCGAACTGCTCCTGGCGTGGGCGCTCGCGCACCTCGAGGCGAGCGGTCTGCGCGCACCCGTCGTGATGGACCTGTGCACCGGGTCCGGCGCGCTCGCGCTGGCAATCGCGCATGCCCGCCCCGACGCGGTCGTGCACGCGGTGGAACTCGAGCCGCGCGCGCTCGCCTGGGCGCGACGCAACGCGGATCGGCGCGCGGCGGCCGGGGACACCCCGATCAATCTCGTGCAGGGTGACGTCACCGACCGCAGCCTGCTGACCGCGCTCGAGGGTGGCGTCGACCTGATCGTGTCGAACCCCCCGTACATTCCGGAAGGCGCGGTTCTCGATCCCGAGGTGGCCGACCACGATCCGTACTCGGCGCTCTTCGGCGGGGTCGACGGCCTGTCCGTGATCAAGCCGATGGTCAACAACATCGCACGGTGGCTGCGGATCGGCGGAGCCGTGGGCGTCGAGCACGACGACACCAACGGGTCCGAGACCGCAGAGCTGTTCCGGGCACGTCGAGTTTTCGGTCACGTCGTCGAACATCCGGACCTCGCCGGCCGTCCCCGATTCGTCGTCGCGCACCGCGTCGCGACCGACGTCGAGGCGGCGCGATGACGGCCGCTCGAACGTGAGTGAAAGGATGGGGGAGTGAGCACTGTCTACGACTGCAAGGATCCCGACAACCGCGAAGCCGGACTGACCGCGGCCAAGAACGCGCTCAAGGCCGGTCGGCTCGTCGTCCTCCCGACCGACACCGTCTACGGGTTGGGTGCCGACGCGTTCGACGGCGACGCCGTCGCGAGCCTGCTGCGGGCGAAGGGCCGCGGTCGCGACATGCCGGTGCCGGTCCTGGTCGGCTCGTGGAACACGATCGACGGTCTGGTCTACTCGGTACGCCCGCAGGCCCGCGAGCTGATCAAGGCGTTCTGGCCCGGTGGACTGAGTGTCGTTGTGCAGCAAGCTCCTTCGCTCGCCTGGGATCTCGGCGACAGTCGCGGCACGGTCATGCTCCGGATGCCGTTGCATCCGGTCGCGCTCGAACTGCTGCGTGAAGTCGGACCGATGGCGGTCTCCAGCGCGAACATCTCCGGCCGCCCTGCGGCCACGACCGTCGACGAGGCGCGTGACCAGTTGGGCGGCGCGGCGAGCGTCTACCTCGACGGCGGACCGGCCACCCACGCCGTCGCGTCGACGATCGTCGACCTCACCGCGGACGAGCCGCGCATCCTGCGCGAGGGCGCGGTCGCGACCGCCGACGTCGCCGAGGTGCTCGGGGTCACCGCCGAGAGCCTTCTCCCGGAAGGAAAGTGACCGTGATCGGACGCGTCGCCCGTAGGTCCCGTCCGCGGGCAGGTGTGCCGGTAGCGTCGTCGAGGTGAGTTCTGCGGATACGGCGGTGCTGGCGCTCGCCCAGGGCGGAAACGGGGCGGGTGTCCCGCTGCGTGAACTACTGCTGGTGCTGTTCACGGCGGCCGTCGTGACGTTCCTCGGGACCGGTGCCGTCCGCCTGGTCGCCCTCCGCTTCGGGGCTGTTGCGGTGCCGCGCGACCGTGACGTGCACGTCCAGCCCACGCCGCGACTGGGCGGTGTCGGGATGTATGTCGGCATGCTCGTCGCGCTGCTCTTCGCTCAGCAACTTCCTGCGCTGACCCGAGGGTTCGAGTTCACCTCCGACATCAGCGCGGTGCTGGTGGCCGGATTCGTGATCGTGCTCGTGGGTGTGATCGACGATCGCTGGGGCCTGGACGCGCTCACCAAGTTCGTCGGCCAGGTAACCGCGGCCGGCATCCTCGCGGTCATGGGGGTCAGTTGGTACATCATCTACCAACCCTTCGGCGACACGACGGTGATCCTCGACCAACTCCAGGCCGGGCTCGTCACGGTCGCGGTGGCGGTCGTGATGATCAACGCGATGAACTTCGTCGACGGCCTCGACGGACTGGCGGCGGGGCTCGGGCTCATCGCGTCCCTCGCGATCTGCGCATTCTCGGTGGGGCTGCTGCACGACCAGGGTGGCGACGTGAGCGCGTACCCGCCGGCGATGATCGCCGCGGCGCTCGCCGGCGCGTGTCTGGGCTTCCTCCCGCACAACTTCCAGCCTGCCCGGATCTTCATGGGCGACTCGGGTTCGATGCTGATCGGGCTGACCCTGGCCGCGGTGTCGACGAGTGCTTCCGGCCGGATCAGCTTGAACGCGTACGGGTCCCGCGATCTGGTCGGTCTGCTTACCCCGCTCCTGCTGGTCGGGGCGGTCATGTTCATCCCGATCCTCGATCTGTTGCTCGCGATCGTCCGGCGGACTCGGGCCGGCGTGAGTCCGTTCAGTCCCGACAAGATGCACCTGCATCACCGGCTGATGCAGATCGGTCACTCGCACCGGCGCGTGGTCCTGTTGATCTACTTGTGGGTCGGGGTGCTCGCATTCGGCGCCGTCGGCTCGTCGCTCATCGACCGGCGCGTGGTGGTGCTGCTGGTCGCGGCGGGGTTGGTGTTCGCACTCGTGGTGACGGCCGTGCCGTCGTGGCGGGGACTGCAGCAGGATCGCCGCCGGTAGAAAGCGTGCGCGCGGGCACGGGCGGATGTCCTCTATCGGAGTTCCTCTAACCTGGGTTCCGTGACTTCGACGCCAGAGCCGTATTCCTCCGATCCCACCGCCGCACTCCGTCGTGGACTCCGCTACGGAGCCCTCGCATTGCTCGCCCTCGCCGTTGTCGGTGCGATCGTCGCGAGCCTGTTCGCCGGTGTCTCCGGACTGTGGGGTGCGCTGCTCGGCGCCGCGGTCGGCGGCGGATTCATCCTGTGCACGGTATTGGCCGTGCTGCTGACCGCCAAGCTGCCGGCAGTCACCGCGGGCGCGGTTCTGCTCGGCAGTTGGCTGCTCAAGATGATCCTCGCCATCGCGGTCCTGGCGATCCTCGACCCGATGGACTTCTACAACCGCCAGGCGATGGTGATCGTGATCGTCCTGTCGCTCGTCATCGTGTTGGGCGCGGAGACCTACGGCGTGCTGCAGACGCGGGTGCCGTACGTGACGCCGAACGACTCGGACGGGAAGCCGGACGCCGCCTGACAGGGTCCGCCCGGAGGTTTTTTGAAACGTGTTCCAGAGTTCAAGGGGACCCCATCTACACAACGTCGTAGATGTCTTGATAGTCTCTGGTCCAAGCAAGTGCGCTGACGACGGGAAAGTCCAGAAAACCCGGCGCGTGGCTAGCGCTTGCAGGCAGCCCAGGTTGTCGGAGTTGCCCGGATTTCGGATTCGGGTGATACCGCCCTCGAGTTGCCGAGTCGACGACAGTCGCCGACACCGACAGACGCCAGGACCGGTTCGCCCGAGTCTCCAGCTGCTGACGAATACGCGAGCCGACCTGGTCGACTTGTTAGATCGTCAATGTCCGATCGAACCGCAGACAGCGATGCCTGCGGCCGACTACGGGAGAGACCGCTGAGCGTCACCTTCATGGCCGCGGGTGAATATCATCCGCCGTCACTCGATGATTTCTACCCCCCCGCAGTGCTGTTCGAGGGCACCCCCTTCGAGCTCGACCGCCTGATGCTGATCCGTCTGCTGATGTCGGGTCTGGTGGCACTGTTCTTCATCATCGCGATGCGTAGCCCGAAGATCGTTCCGCGCGGTGTCCAGAATGTCGCCGAGTACGCGCTCGATTTCGTTCGCATCCACATCGCCGAGGACATCCTCGGCAAGGAGCAGGGCAAGCGCTTCCTGCCGGTCATCACGACGATCTTCTTCATCGTGCTGGCCAGCAACATCGCTTCCGTGACGCCGTTCCTGAACATCTCGCCGAACGCGAAGATCGGCATGCCTCTCGTGCTGGCCGCCCTGGCCTACATCACGTTCAACTACGTGGGCATCAAGAAGCACGGATTCTTCAAGTACGTGAGGTCGAGCATCGTCGTCCCGGGCGTCCCGCCGGCGCTGCATGTGCTGCTGATCCCGATCGAGTTCCTCTCGACCTTCGTGCTCCGGCCGTTCACCCTGATGGTCCGACTCATGGCCAACATGCTGGCCGGACACATCCTGCTCGTGCTGTTCTTCGGCGCCACGCAGTACTTCTTCTTCACCTCCGGAGGGTTCCAGGCGATCTTCGGTGTGCCGTCGATCCTCGCCGGTGTCGCCATGACCTTCTTCGAACTGCTGGTGATCGGCTTGCAGGCATACGTGTTCGCACTGCTCACCGCGGTGTACATCGACCTGGCTCTTCACGCCGACTCGCACTGACCACTCACATCGTTAGACCTGCCCCATCCGCCGACCGGCGATGGGCAACAGAAAGGGAACGGAACACCAAATGAGCGTTGCGCTTCAGGCAGTTGAGGTCCTCGCGCAGGAAGAGACCAAGTTCAAGGGTCTCGGCGCAGTCGGCTACGGCCTCGCAGCCATCGGCCCCGGTGTCGGCATCGGTATCGTCGTCGGTAAGGCGATCGAGGGCATGGTCCGTCAGCCCGAGATGGCCGGCCAGGTGCGTACTACGATGTTCCTCGGTATCGCGTTCACCGAGGCCCTGGCGCTGATCGGTCTCGTCGCCGGCTTCATCTTCTAAGAACACGCCATGTCAACCACCATCGCATTGCTCGCGGCCGAGGGGGAGGAACACAACCCCCTCCTGCCCGCGACGTATGACATCGTGTGGTCGATCGTTGCCCTGGTGGTCGTCGGGTTCGTCTTCTGGAAGCTTGTTCTTCCGATGTTCCAGAAGGTTCTCGCCGAGCGCACCGAGCAGATCGACGGCGGCATCAAGCGTGCCGAAGAGGCTCAGGCCGAGGCCAAGGCCGCGCTGGAGCAGTACCACGCCCAGCTCGCGGAGGCCCGGACGGAGGCCGCCCAGATTCGCGAGGAAGCTCGTACTCAGGGGCAGCAGATCATCGCTGAGATGAAGGCGCAGGCCCAGGAGGAGAGCGACCGCATCGTCGCCGCAGGTCACAGCCAGCTGGTCGCACAGCGTCAGCAGATCGTGACCGAACTGCGGGCCGACCTCGGCAAGACCGCGGTCGACCTGGCCGAGAAGGTCATCGGAGAGTCGCTCGCCGACGACGTCAAGCGCGCCGGAACGGTCGATCGCTTCCTCAACGAGCTGGACGCAGTCAGCGCCGATTCCGCAGCAGGAAAGTGAGCACCATGTACGCAGCGAGCCGTGAAGCCCTGACGCAGACCCGTGCTGCGCTCACCGCGGCGTTGGATTCCGTTTCCCCCGGCGCGGCCACCGCGGCCGCGGCGCAGGCTGGATCCGAGCTGTTCTCGGTGGTCGAGGTTCTCGACGGCCAGCGCACTCTCCGGAGTGCTCTGGCCGACGCGTCCACGCCTGCTGCTGGTCGCCAGGCCCTGGCCCGCCAGGTGTTCTCGGGGAAGGTCGGCGCCGAGGCGCTGGCAGCCCTCGAGGCCGCCGGGGGCCAGGACTGGTCGTCCGCTGCAGACCTGCTGAACTCCCTGGTCACGCTCGGACGTGAGTCCCTGCTTCGGGCCGCGGCCGACCAGAACCAGAGCGACGCGGTCGAGGACGAGCTGTTCCGCCTTGGTCGCGTCGTTGCCGGAAATCCGCAGCTGGAGCAGGTCCTTTCGGATCGTTCGACGCCCGTCGCCGGCAAGCGCGAGCTGCTGTCGAAGCTGCTGTACGGCAAGGTCACCGCGATCACGGAAGCCCTCGCCATCCAGGCCGTGGGTCGCCTGCGCACCGCTCCCGCGGACGCGTTCGACGAGCTTTCGGCCCTGGCCGCGGCTCAGCGCGACAAGGCCGTTGCGCACGTGCGCAGCGCCTCCGCATTGTCGAGCGAGCAGGTCGAGCGGCTCGCGGCGACGCTGACCCGCACCTACGGCAAGCCCGTCACCGTGCACGTGGAGGTCGAACCGGCCCTCCTCAGCGGCATGGTCGTCCGGGTGGGCCACGAGGTCATCGACGGGAGCGCGGCCGGTCGCCTCGCTGCCCTGCGGAAGACCTTCAAGTAGCCGACGACCGAACACATACTCCCGATCTTTTCGAAGACCAGATACCGAGAGCAGGAAAAACATGGCGGAGCTGACGATCTCCTCCGACGAGATCCGTAGCGCGATCGAGAACTACACCGCGAGCTACTCACCGGAGGCCTCCCGCGAGGAGGTCGGCGTGGTGTCCGACACCAGCGACGGCATCGCTCACATCACCGGCCTGCCGTCGGCGATGGCCAACGAGCTGCTGGAGTTCCCGGGCGGCGTGCTCGGTGTGGCCCTGAACCTGGACGCGACCGAGATCGGTGCCGTCGTCCTGGGTGACTACGAGCACATCGAAGAGGGCCAGGAAGTCAAGCGGACCGGCGACGTTCTGTCGGTGCCGGTCGGTGACGGCTACCTGGGTCGCGTCGTCGACCCGCTGGGTCGTCCGATCGACGGCCTCGGCGACATCGAGACCACCGAGACCCGCGCGCTCGAGCTGCAGGCCGCCACGGTGCTGGAGCGTCAGCCCGTCGAGGAGCCGCTGCAGACCGGTATCAAGGCCATCGACGCCATGACCCCGATCGGTCGCGGTCAGCGTCAGCTCGTCATCGGCGACCGTAAGACCGGCAAGACCGCGGTCTGCGTCGACGCCATCCTGAACCAGAAGGCGAACTGGGCGACCGGCGACCCGAAGCAGCAGGTCCGCTGCATCTACGTCGCGATCGGCCAGAAGGGCTCCACCATCGCCGGCGTCAAGCAGGCGCTCGAGGAGCAGGGCGCGATGGAGTACACCACCATCGTCGCCGCCCCGGCTTCGGACTCCGCCGGCTTCAAGTGGCTCGCCCCGTACACCGGTTCGGCCATCGGCCAGCACTGGATGTACCAGGGCAAGCACGTCCTCATCGTGTTCGACGACCTGACCAAGCAGGCCGAGGCGTACCGCGCCATCTCGCTGCTGCTGCGTCGTCCGCCGGGACGTGAGGCCTACCCGGGTGACGTCTTCTACCTGCACTCGCGTCTGCTGGAGCGTTCGGCCAAGCTGTCCGACGAGCTCGGTGGCGGTTCGCTGACGGCCCTGCCGATCATCGAGACCAAGGCCAACGACGTCTCGGCGTACATCCCGACCAACGTCATCTCCATCACCGACGGCCAGGTCTTCCTCGAGTCCGACCTGTTCAACAAGGGCATCCGCCCGGCGATCAACGTCGGTATCTCGGTTTCCCGAGTCGGTGGCGCCGCGCAGACCAAGGGCATGAAGAAGGTCTCCGGTTCGCTGCGTCTGGAGCTGGCTCAGTTCCGTGAGCTCGAGGCCTTCTCGGCCTTCGCCTCGGACCTGGACGCCGCTTCGAAGGCTCAGCTCGAGCGCGGCCAGCGCCTGGTCGAGCTGCTCAAGCAGGACCAGTACTCGCCGATCGCGGTCGAGGACCAGATCGTCTCGATCTACCTCGCCGGCGAAGGCGTGTTCGACTCGGTTCCCGTCGGCGATGTCCGTCGCTTCGAGGCCGAGCTGCTCGAGGACCTGCACCGCAACGCGGGCAGCGTGTACGAGGCGATCAAGGGCGGCAAGGCCCTGGACGACGCTTCGATCGCGACCCTGACCGCCGCCACCGAGAAGTTCAAGGCTGGCTTCCTGGCTTCGGACGGCAGCCGTGTCGTGAACGAGGCCGAGGCGGAAGCCCTCGACGCTTCCGAGGTCGGCCAGGAGAAGGTCACCGTCAAGCGCACCACTGTCAGCAAGTGAGCGTGGTTCCCATGACTCAGCGTCACCCGAAGGGAGAGTGATCGATCGATGGCAAGCATCCGCGAACTGCGTTCTCGCATCAAGTCGGTCAACTCGACCAAGAAGATCACGAAGGCGCAGGAACTGATCGCGACCTCGCGCATCACCAAGGCGCAGGCCCGTGTGGCGGCTTCCAAGCCGTACGCCGAAGAGATCACCAAGGTGCTCACCGAGCTGGCCAGTGCCTCGGCGTCGCTCGACCACCCGCTGCTCAACGAGCGCGCGAACCCGAAGCGTGCCGCTGTCCTGGTCGTCACCAGTGACCGCGGTATGTGCGGTGGTTACAACTCCAACGCTCTCAAGGAGGCGGAGGAGCTGTTCCAGCTGCTGCGCTCCGAGGGCAAGGAGCCTGTGATCTACGTGCTCGGTTCCAAGGGCCTCGGCTACTACACGTTCCGTGGGCGCAACATCGGCGGAGCGTGGACCGGCTTCTCTCAGGAGCCCGGCTACGCGGATGCCGCGAAGGCGAGCCGCCACCTGGTCGAGCTGTTCATGGCCGGGTCCGGTGCGGAGGTCGAGGCCCCGAACGGGGAAGGCACGATCGAAGGCGTCGACGAGCTTCACATCGTCTACACGCGTTTCGTCTCGATGCTGACCCAGAAGCCGGAAGTCCGGCGGATGGCCCCGCTCGAGGTGGACTACACCGACGATCACATCGAGCTGGGCGAGGACATGCTGTCCAACGGCCAGCACGACGGCAACTCGGGTCCGACCGCTGTCTACAACTTCGAGCCGGAGGCCGGCACGCTGCTGTCGGCGCTGCTCCCGAAGTACGTCAGCACGCGTATCTACTCCGCTCTGCTGGACTCCGCCGCCTCGGAGTCTGCCGCCCGTCGTACCGCCATGAAGGCCGCGACGGATAATGCGAACGAACTGGTGAACACCCTGAGCCGTCAGGCAAACCAGGCTCGCCAGGCCCAGATCACCCAGGAAATCAGCGAGATCGTCGGTGGCGCGAATGCGCTGGCCTCGAGCGCAGGAAGTGACTAGCACATGACCGCAGCAGTAACCCAAACCAACGCGAACGGCGCGGGCACCACGTCCGGCCGGGTCGTGCGGGTCATCGGTCCCGTTGTGGACGTTGAGTTCCCGCGCGGCCATGTTCCCGACCTGTTCAACGCCCTGCACTCGGAGGTCACCCTCCCGTCCGTGGCGAAGACGCTGACCCTCGAGGTTGCGCAGCACCTGGGTGACAACCTGGTGCGCACCATCTCGATGCAGCCGACCGACGGCCTGGTCCGCGGCGCTGCGGTGTCCGACACGGGCAAGCCGATCTCGGTTCCCGTCGGTGACGTCGTGAAGGGCCACGTGTTCAACGCCCTCGGTGACTGCCTCGACGCTCCGGGTACCGGTCGCGACGGCGAGCAGTGGGGCATCCACCGCAAGCCCCCGGCCTTCGATCAGCTCGAGGGCAAGACCGAGATCCTCGAGACCGGCATCAAGGTCATCGACCTGCTGACCCCGTACGTCAAGGGCGGCAAGATCGGTCTGTTCGGTGGCGCCGGCGTCGGCAAGACCGTTCTGATCCAGGAGATGATCACCCGTATCGCCCGCGAGTTCTCCGGAACCTCGGTGTTCGCAGGCGTCGGTGAGCGCACCCGTGAGGGCACCGACCTCCACCTCGAAATGGAAGAGATGGGCGTCCTCCAGGACACCGCCCTTGTCTTCGGCCAGATGGACGAGCCGCCGGGAACGCGTATGCGCGTCGCCCTGTCCGCGCTGACCATGGCGGAGTACTTCCGCGATGTCCAGGGCCAGGACGTCCTGCTGTTCATCGACAACATCTTCCGGTTCACCCAGGCCGGTTCCGAGGTTTCGACCCTGCTGGGTCGTATGCCTTCGGCCGTGGGTTACCAGCCGACGCTGGCCGACGAGATGGGTGAGCTCCAGGAGCGCATCACCTCGACCCGTGGCCGTTCGATCACCTCGCTGCAGGCGATCTACGTCCCCGCCGACGACTACACCGACCCGGCGCCGGCCACCACCTTCGCGCACCTCGATGCGACCACCGAGCTCTCGCGTCCGATTTCGCAGATGGGTATCTACCCGGCTGTGGACCCGCTGACGTCGACCTCGCGCATCCTGGAGCCCGGCATCGTCGGTGCCGAGCACTTCCGCGTCGCGAACGAGGTCAAGCGGATCCTGCAGAAGTACAAGGAGCTGCAGGACATCATCGCCATCCTCGGTATGGACGAGCTGCAGGAAGAGGACAAGGTCCTCGTCGGCCGCGCCCGTCGTCTGCAGAAGTTCCTCGGCCAGAACTTCATCGTCGCCGAGAAGTTCACGGGTGAGCCCGGCTCGGTCGTGCCGCTGCGCGACACCATCGAGGCGTTCGACCGCGTCTGCAAGGGCGAGTTCGACCACCTGCCGGAGCAGGCGTTCAACAGCTGCGGTGGACTCGACGACGTCGAGGCCGCTGCCAAGAAGATCGCCGGGAAGTAGACCGACATGGCTGAGATGACCGTTGAACTCGTTGCCGTCGAGCAGCGACTCTGGTCGGGATCGGCGAAGCTGGTCAGCGCCCAGACAACCGAGGGCGAGATCGGTGTCATGCCCGGACACGAGCCGGTCCTCGGCCAGCTCGTCGAGGGCGGCGTGGTTTCGATCACGACCGTCGACGGTGAGCGTGTGGTCGCGGCCGTGCACGGTGGTTTCCTCTCGGTGACCGCCACCACGGTGACGATCCTCGCCGAGTCGGCCGACATGGCGCAGGACATCGACGTGGAAGCGGCCCGGGCCGTCCTCGCCGAGACCACGGATGACCTCGAGGCGATTGCGGTCGCCAAGGGGCAGCTGCGTGCGGTCGAGCGCGCCTAGTCAAGTCACGACGAGCCGCGACGGAGCCGACGAGCAGTGACGATCGGGATGGTAGCTCTCATCATTCTGGTCGTCCTGCTCGCCGCCTTCGTCGCGGCTTTCGTCTATCGACTGACGGTTCTGCGTCGCGGTGGAACAGCCGCGATCCTGCGGATCACGCCCGCGCCCGGTGGCAGCGGATGGCGGCACGGCGTCGTGCGGTACGGCGAGGAATCCCTCGTCTTCTACAAGTTGTCGAGCCTGCGTCCGGGTCCGGATACTCGGATGAGCCGGCAGGGCATCGAGATCGGTGCCCGGCGCGGTCCGGTCGGCAACGAGTACGACATCATGACGGACGAGATCGTGATCCTCGAGGTCGCCGACGGTGATCGCACGTACGAGATCGCACTCGACCGGGGCGCGCTGACCGCATTCCTGTCGTGGGTGGAGTCCAGGCCGTCGGGACGTTCGATGCGTGGACGTCCGGCCTGAATCAGCGCCGACGGGTCGGAGACGACGACCCGATGTGAAAAAGGGAGGCCATCAGGCCTCCCTTTCGTCGTTTGTCGGGTTCTAGGCGTCGCCGCCGGCGCCGGGCTTCCAGAGCACGTCGCCGCCCGGGTTCGCGAGACGGCTGACGATGAACAGCAGGTCGGAGAGTCGGTTGAGGTACTTGGCCGGAAGGACGCTCGTGTCGTCCGGGCTGGCCTCGACCGCAGCCCAGGCCGACCGCTCGGCACGACGCGCGACGGTGCGGGCGGAGTGCAGCAGGGCACCCAGGGGAGTGCCGCCCGGAAGGATGAACGAGTGCAGCGGCTCGAGGCGCTCGTTGAACGTGTCGCACCATCCCTCGACCCGGTCGATGTAGGTCTGGGTGACACGAAGCGGCGGGTACTTGGGCTCGGCGACGATCGGCGTGGACAGGTCGGCGCCGGCATCGAAAAGGTCGTTCTGGATCTGGCGCAGCACCTCGACGATCTCCTCTGGCGGCGCGCCCAATGCCAGCGCCACACCGATGCTCGCGTTCGTTTCGTCGCAGTCCGCGTAGGCCACGAGCCGGGGATCGTTCTTGGACACTCGGGAGAAATCGCTCAGCCCGGTGGTTCCGTCGTCGCCGGTCCGGGTATAGATCCGCGTCAAATGCACAGCCATGGGGTAACGGTACCGCTCAGCGGACGGGCGGTAGCCCTGGCTAGGCTGTGCGACTGTGAGTGAACGCTTTCTTGTCACTGGTGGAAACCGACTCGTCGGTGAGGTGCCAGTGGGTGGGGCGAAGAACAGCGTCCTGAAGCTTATGGCCGCGACATTGCTGGCCGAGGGCACGACCGTCATCAGCAATTGCCCGGACATCCTCGACGTGCCGCTGATGGCCGACGTCCTGCGCGGTCTCGGGTGCGAGGTGGTCCTCGAAGGTGACGTCGCGACGATCACGACGCCGGCGCAACCGAAGTACCACGCCGACTTCGCAGCGGTTCGGCAGTTCCGCGCGTCGGTCTGTGTTCTCGGCCCGCTCGTGGCGCGTTGCCGGAAGGCGGTCGTCGCGCTCCCCGGCGGCGATGCGATCGGGTCGAGGCCGCTGGACATGCACCAGTCGGGTCTGCGGCTCTTGGGTGCGCACAGCGAGATCGAGCACGGTTGTGTCGTCGCCGAGGCGGACGACCTGCACGGCGCCAACATCCGGTTGGCCTTCCCGTCGGTGGGTGCGACCGAGAACATCCTGATGGCTGCGGTTCTCGCCAAGGGGGAGACGGTCATCGACAACGCGGCGCGGGAGCCGGAGATCGTCGATCTCTGCAACATGCTGACGCGGATGGGCGCGAAGATCAGTGGCGCCGGCTCGACGACGCTCACCATTCGGGGCGTCGATCGACTGCAGCCGACGGCGCACCGCGTGATCGGCGATCGGATCGTGGCCGCGACGTGGGGCATCGCTGCCGCCATGACCCGCGGCGATGTGTTCGTGCGCGGCGTCAACCCCAAGCACCTGACGCTCGTCCTCGACAAGCTCCGCGCAGCGGGATCCCAGATCAGCCTGGAGGCGGATGGCTTCCGTGTCGTGCAGGCCGATCGTCCGCAAGCAGTCAACTTCGCGACGCTTCCTTTTCCCGGGTTCCCCACGGACCTGCAGCCGATGGCGATCGGCCTCGCCGCGATTGCGGAAGGCACGTCGATGATCACCGAGAACGTCTTCGAGGCACGCTTCCGGTTCGTCGAGGAGATGATTCGACTCGGCGCGGACGCCCGTACCGATGGTCACCACGCGGTTGTGCGCGGGGTGCCTCAACTGTCGAGCGCACCTGTGTGGTCCTCCGACATCCGCGCAGGCGCGGGACTCGTGCTTGCCGGCCTGGTCGCCGACGGCGTCACCGAGGTTCACGACGTCTACCACATCGATCGGGGATACCCGCGGTTCGTCGAAGACCTCTCGGATCTGGGTGGCGACATCCGTCGTGTCACGGGGTAGAAGGCGCAGCGAAATGCGCTGTGCTCGGCGTCACAAATCGTGAAATTCCCGAATCTGCGATGTACCGAGCCGCCCGACCTGCGGAAACAAACCCGGACGAACGTCCGACCAGGCAGTTTGACGCCCCGTAAACACTCGCGTAACTTATTCCAGGTCAGAGCGACACGGACACCGACCCGGACGCGATCTTCACAGGTCAGCGAGGGAAAACGAGGTTGTACGGGGAGCGCCTGGCGAATCTGCTGAAACTCCCTCCGGGGTTCGGATTTGCATCCGATGCCGGTGAGGGTTAAGCTGGAACGGTTGCCCCGGAACGAGGAACTGCAAAGTTTCGAGTGATGGTGTGCGCGTGTTCTTTGAGAACTCAACAGTGTGTCGATGAATGTCAGTGCCAAATTATTTGGTACTCCACGCCATCATTTTCGATGGGGTGGGTATTTGCTGATCGTCTCATTCTTCCGTCTGGGGCGGTCAGTGCAAGCTAGTTTGAGTTTTTACGCTAGTGATTTGACTCGATGTCTATGGCTGATTGCCGGTTCGCCGGCCAATCTAGAGTCTTCAACGGAGAGTTTGATCCTGGCTCAGGACGAACGCTGGCGGCGTGCTTAACACATGCAAGTCGAGCGGTAAGGCCCTTTCGGGGGTACACGAGCGGCGAACGGGTGAGTAACACGTGGGTGATCTGCCCTGCACTCTGGGATAAGCCTGGGAAACTGGGTCTAATACCGGATATGACCTCCGATCGCATGGTTGGGGGTGGAAAGGTTTACTGGTGCAGGATGGGCCCGCGGCCTATCAGCTTGTTGGTGGGGTAATGGCCTACCAAGGCGACGACGGGTAGCCGGCCTGAGAGGGCGACCGGCCACACTGGGACTGAGACACGGCCCAGACTCCTACGGGAGGCAGCAGTGGGGAATATTGCACAATGGGCGAAAGCCTGATGCAGCGACGCCGCGTGAGGGATGACGGCCTTCGGGTTGTAAACCTCTTTCAGCAGGGACGAAGCGAAAGTGACGGTACCTGCAGAAGAAGCACCGGCCAACTACGTGCCAGCAGCCGCGGTAATACGTAGGGTGCGAGCGTTGTCCGGAATTACTGGGCGTAAAGAGCTCGTAGGCGGTTTGTCGCGTCGTCTGTGAAAACCCGCAGCTCAACTGCGGGCTTGCAGGCGATACGGGCAGACTTGAGTACTGCAGGGGAGACTGGAATTCCTGGTGTAGCGGTGAAATGCGCAGATATCAGGAGGAACACCGGTGGCGAAGGCGGGTCTCTGGGCAGTAACTGACGCTGAGGAGCGAAAGCGTGGGTAGCGAACAGGATTAGATACCCTGGTAGTCCACGCCGTAAACGGTGGGCGCTAGGTGTGGGTTTCCTTCCACGGGATCCGTGCCGTAGCTAACGCATTAAGCGCCCCGCCTGGGGAGTACGGCCGCAAGGCTAAAACTCAAAGGAATTGACGGGGGCCCGCACAAGCGGCGGAGCATGTGGATTAATTCGATGCAACGCGAAGAACCTTACCTGGGTTTGACATATACCGGAAAGCCGTAGAGATACGGCCCCCCTTGTGGTCGGTATACAGGTGGTGCATGGCTGTCGTCAGCTCGTGTCGTGAGATGTTGGGTTAAGTCCCGCAACGAGCGCAACCCTTGTCCTGTGTTGCCAGCGCGTAATGGCGGGGACTCGCAGGAGACTGCCGGGGTCAACTCGGAGGAAGGTGGGGACGACGTCAAGTCATCATGCCCCTTATGTCCAGGGCTTCACACATGCTACAATGGCCGGTACAGAGGGCTGCGATACCGTGAGGTGGAGCGAATCCCTTAAAGCCGGTCTCAGTTCGGATCGGGGTCTGCAACTCGACCCCGTGAAGTCGGAGTCGCTAGTAATCGCAGATCAGCAACGCTGCGGTGAATACGTTCCCGGGCCTTGTACACACCGCCCGTCACGTCATGAAAGTCGGTAACACCCGAAGCCGGTGGCCTAACCCTTGTGGAGGGAGCCGTCGAAGGTGGGATCGGCGATTGGGACGAAGTCGTAACAAGGTAGCCGTACCGGAAGGTGCGGCTGGATCACCTCCTTTCTAAGGAGCATCTCCCCACACACCCCGAACAGTCGGGGAGCGTGTGAGGGCAGAGCCACTTCGGATTCACACGTAATCCGGTGGTGCTCATGGGTGGAACACTGACAAGCTCATCCACGGATCAGCGGGCCCGAGTGCCGGCTGGTGGGTGATATATCGGCATACTGTTGGGTCCTGAGAGAACACGCGAGTGATCTTTCAAGGAAGAAACGACAAGCGGGAAACGCAGGTCATACCGCGGGGCTGAGGCTCTGGTTTGGTGTCTGCATCATGTTTCCTGGTTGTGTGTTGTTTGAGAACTGCACAGTGGACGCGAGCATCTTTGTTGTAAGTGTTTAAGAGCGTACGGTGGATGTCTTGGCACCAGGAGCCGATGAAGGACGTAGGAGGCTGCGATAAGCCTCGGGGAGCTGTCAACCGAGCTGAGATCCGAGGATTTCCGAATGGGGAAACCCAGCCACAGTGATGTGTGGTTACCCGCGCCTGAATATATAGGGCGTGTGGAGGGAACGTGGGGAAGTGAAACATCTCAGTACCCACAGGAAGAGAAAACAACATGTGATTCCGTGAGTAGTGGCGAGCGAAAGCGGAAGAGGCTAAACCATGGGTGTGTGATAGCCGGCGGGCGTTGCATTCGTGGGGTTGTGGGATCCGTCTTGTCAATTCTGCCGGATTGGCCGACAGTAAGAAATCATCGTGTTAGTCGAAGTGGTCTGGAACGGCCTGTCGTAGAGGGTGAGAGTCCCGTAGACGAAAACATGGTGACTGTCGTGACGGACACCCGAGTAGCAGCGGGCCCGTGAAATCTGCTGTGAATCTGTCGGGACCACCCGATAAGCCTGAATACTCCCTGGTGACCGATAGCGGACTAGTACCGTGAGGGAAAGATGAAAAGTACCCCGGGAGGGGAGTGAAATAGTACCTGAAACCGTGCGCTTACAATCCGTCAGAGCCTTCGCACCTTCGGGTGGGGGGTGATGGCGTGCCTTTTGAAGAATGAGCCTGCGAGTTAGCGGCATGTCGCGAGGTTAACCCGTGTGGGGTAGCCGTAGCGAAAGCGAGTCCGAATAGGGCGTTTTCAGTGGCATGTTCTAGACCCGAAGCGGAGTGATCTACCCATGGCCAGGGTGAAGCGACGGTAAGACGTCGTGGAGGCCCGAACCCACTTAGGTTGAAAACTGAGGGGATGAGCTGTGGGTAGGGGTGAAAGGCCAATCAAACTCCGTGATAGCTGGTTCTCCCCGAAATGCATTTAGGTGCAGCGTCGCGTGTTTCACTCTGGAGGTAGAGCTACTGGATGGCCGATGGGCCCCACAAGGTTACTGACGTCAGCCAAACTCCGAATGCCAGAGTGTGAGAGCGCGGCAGTGAGACTGCGGGGGATAAGCTTCGTAGTCGAGAGGGAAACAGCCCAGATCGCCGGCTAAGGCCCCTAAGCGTGTACTAAGTGGAAAAGGATGTGGGGTCGCGAAGACAACCAGGAGGTTGGCTTAGAAGCAGCCACCCTTGAAAGAGTGCGTAATAGCTCACTGGTCAAGTGATCCTGCGCCGACAATGTAGCGGGGCTCAAGTACACCGCCGAAGCCGCGGCATTCACATAACACCCCGGATGGTTTACGGATCGTCCGGCAGTGGTGTGGATGGGTAGGGGAGCGTCGTGCAGCCATGGAAGCGCCGGAGTGATCCAGGTGTGGAGGCTGCACGAGTGAGAATGCAGGCATGAGTAGCGAAAGACGAGTGAGAAACTCGTCCGCCGAATGACCAAGGGTTCCTGGGCCAGGTTAATCCGCCCAGGGTGAGTCGGGACCTAAGGCGAGGCCGACAGGCGTAGTCGATGGACAACGGGTTGATATTCCCGTACCCGTGTGAACGCGCCCCTGGTGAATCAGTGATGCTAAGCGCCCTGAAGCCATCTTCGAACCTTCGGGTTCTCCGGTGGTGGATGCGCGTGAACCGATCTGGTAGTAGCCAAGCGATGGGGTGACGCAGGAAGGTAGCTGAGCCAGTCAGTGGTAATACTGGTGTAAGCGTGTAGGGCGTGACCTAGGCAAATCCGGGTCACATGTAGCCTGAGACGTGATGCGTAGCCGATTGAGGCGAATTCAGTGATCCTATGCTGCCGAGAAAAGCCTCTAGCGAGCTTTCACACGGCCCGTACCCCAAACCGACACAGGTGGTCAGGTAGAGAATACTAAGGCGATCGAGATAACTGTGGTTAAGGAACTCGGCAAAATGCCCCCGTAACTTCGGGAGAAGGGGGGCCTCTGCTGGTGATCGGACTTGCTCCGTGAGCTGGTGGGGGCCGCAGAGACCAGAGAGAAGCGACTGTTTACTAAAAACACAGGTCCGTGCGAAGTCGTAAGACGATGTATACGGACTGACGCCTGCCCGGTGCTGGAAGGTTAAGAGGACCGGTTAGCCAGTAATGGCGAAGCTGAGAATTTAAGCCCCAGTAAACGGCGGTGGTAACTATAACCATCCTAAGGTAGCGAAATTCCTTGTCGGGTAAGTTCCGACCTGCACGAATGGCGTAACGACTTCTCTGCTGTCTCAACCACAGACTCGGCGAAATTGCATTACGAGTAAAGATGCTCGTTACGCGCGGCAGGACGAAAAGACCCCGGGACCTTCACTATAGCTTGGTATTGGTGTTCGGTTCGGTTTGTGTAGGATAGGTGGGAGACTGTGAAGCATGCACGCCAGTGTGTGTGGAGTCGTTGTTGAAATACCACTCTGATCGTATTGGACATCTAACCTCGGACCATGATCTGGTTCAGGGACAGTGCCTGGTGGGTAGTTTAACTGGGGCGGTTGCCTCCCAAAATGTAACGGAGGCGCCCAAAGGTTCCCTCAGCCTGGTTGGCAATCAGGTGTCGAGTGCAAGTGCACAAGGGAGCTTGACTGTGAGACTGACAGGTCGAGCAGGGACGAAAGTCGGGACTAGTGATCCGGCACCGGCAAGTGGAAGCGGTGTCGCTCAACGGATAAAAGGTACCCCGGGGATAACAGGCTGATCTTCCCCAAGAGTCCATATCGACGGGATGGTTTGGCACCTCGATGTCGGCTCGTCGCATCCTGGGGCTGGAGTAGGTCCCAAGGGTTGGGCTGTTCGCCCATTAAAGCGGCACGCGAGCTGGGTTTAGAACGTCGTGAGACAGTTCGGTCTCTATCCGCCGCGCGCGTTAGAAACTTGAGGAAGGCTGTCCCTAGTACGAGAGGACCGGGACGGACGAACCTCTGGTGTGCCAGTTGTTCCGCCAGGAGCACTGCTGGTTAGCTACGTTCGGAAGGGATAACCGCTGAAAGCATCTAAGCGGGAAGCCTGTTCCAAGATGAGGTTTCTCACCCCCTCGAGGGGGTAAGGCCCCCGGCAGACCACCGGGTTGATAGGCCAGAACTGGAAGTCCGGTAACGGATGGAGGTGACTGGTACTAATAGGCCGAGGACTTACCACAAAGAAGCTACGCGTCCACTGTGCGGTATCTGAAACAACACACAGATACCATTCACCCCCAACACCCCGAAGCCTTCGTGGCCGGCGGGTGGTTCGGGCGGGGGAATTGAATGTGTGACAGTTTCATAGAGTTACGGCGGCCATAGCGGAGGGGAAACGCCCGGTCCCATTCCGAACCCGGAAGCTAAGCCCTCCAGCGCCGATGGTACTGCACTCGACAGGGTGTGGGAGAGTAGGACACCGCCGAACATCCTTTCCCGAAGGCCCCCACCAGCAATGGTGGGGGCCTTCGGCGTTTCCGCATATCCGCCGGCGAAAGATCGGCGTCGACCGAAATCCTCGGTGTTCCCCACGGGTGCGGTGAGCGTCTCTCGGCAGCGATAGGACGTGTGCCCGTCGACCGCGGCCACCTAGCAACCGCACACAGGTCGGAATCAGTCGATGGTCCGGCTTGCGGGGGAGCGCCCGGTGTTGTCAGGCGGGGAACGGTCCGTCGATTGCGTGTGCGAGCCGCGTCGGTGTGGGCCGGCCGCGCAAGACGACAAGACCGCCGGTGCTCCAGTTCTGCGCTTCGCACGGCTTGGCCAGCTCGACAGTGACCGACGACGCCAGCAGCGCGTCGGGATCGGACTTGGCGAGCTCGGACAGGCGCGCGGCCTCGTTCACCGGATCACCGATCACGGTGTACTCGAAGCGTTCTCGCGCGCCGACGTTGCCGGCGACAGCCGTCCCGGCGGCCACACCGATCGCGGCGCGGCATTCGGGTACCTCGATAGGCAGCCGTCGTCGGATCGCACGGGCGGCCGCCAATGCGCTGCCCGGTGCGTCGTCCAAATCGCGTGGCGCCCCGAAGATTGCGAGAGCGGCATCGCCCTCGAACTTGTTCACGAATCCGCCGTGGTGGTCGACCTCGTCGACGACCACCTCGAAGAATCGGTTGAGAAGGTGGACGACCTCCCCGGGAGGGCAGGTGGCGGCGAGTTCGGTGGATCCGACCAGATCGACGAAGAAGACGGCGACCTCGCGCTCCTCGCCGCCGAGAGTGGGCGGGGTGACGAGGGCGGCCTCGGCGACGTCGTGGCCGACATGTCGGCCGAAGAGGTCGCGGATGCGTTCGCGCTCGCGGAGTCCGTCGGCCATCCGGTTGAACCCGGACTGGAGTTCGCCGAGTTCAGTGCCGTCGTAGACGACGATCTCGGTGTCGAGATGCCCGTCCTCGATCCGGCTCATTCCCGCCTTGACGGATCGGATCGGCGCGACCGTGGCGCGTGCGTTGAGGAGGATCAGCAACAGCCCGAAAACGAGTGTGATGGCTCCCAGGCCGAAGATCGAGATCGTCAGCTGGGTGGGTGAGGTGTCCTTGCTGACGGAGCTGTACGCCGCGACGAGAATCAGGCCGGCCACCGGAACGCCGGTGCCGAGGATCCACGCGAGCAACGTGCGCCCGACGACGCCCCCCAGACGGACATCGGGGCGAATGCCCGTCTCCAGGGCGCGGGCGGCGGCCGGTCGTAGCGCGAACTCACTGAACACGTGGCTGAACGCGCAAACTGTGACGCCGCCGAATGCGATGGTGAATCCGACCTTCGGTAGCGTTTGCGGGTTGACGAGGCCGTAGGCAGTGGTCAGGATGACCAGCGCAATCGTCCACTGCCCGATCTGCATTCGGGTCAGCCGCCACGGCATGGTGAGCGCGGTGAGCCTTTCGCGCTCGGTGGGGGTGCGGTCCTGCACGATCCACTGCAGGCTGTGTAACGCACGCCTCGTCCCCTTGATCGTCCCGACGAGCAACGCGATCGCCAGATAGACAGGGACGAACACGAAGTTGAGGAACCGGAACTCGCTGTCGAGCATTTCCGGCCCGGGGACGACGTATGTCACCAGCACCGCGACGACCGCGGCACCGATCAGATTGGCGCCCACCAGTGAAGTGGTGAGCAGAGTCTGGACCCGGATCCGCCGGTGACGTGGTGTCTCCGTGGAGGTTCCGAGAAGGCGGGAACCGAGGGGGCGGTCGGCGGATCGGCGCGGGTCCATGGTCGTTCGAGACTAGTCCGAATCCATCCACTAGGGTGGGCGAGTGCGTCTTGTCATTGCTCGTTGCCGTGTCGACTACGTCGGTCGACTGACCTCCCACCTGCCGATGGCACGTCGACTCCTCCTGATCAAGGCGGACGGTTCGGTGAGCATTCATGCGGACGATCGGGCCTACAAGCCGCTGAACTGGATGAGTCCGCCGTGCTGGCTGTCGGAAACGACCGACGGCGAGGGTCCGGACGGCTCCGAACAGCAGCTGTGGGTCGTCACCAACAAGGCCGGCGAGGAACTGCGGATCACGATCGAGGAGATCGAGCACGACTCGAGTCACGAGCTCGGCATCGACCCGGGTCTGGTGAAGGACGGCGTCGAAGCACACCTGCAGGAGCTGCTGGCCGAGCACGTCGAAACGCTCGGCGACGGGTACACGCTCATCCGCCGGGAGTACATGACGGCGATCGGCCCGGTGGATCTGTTGTGCCGCAACGCGGACGGCGCGACGGTCGCGGTCGAGATCAAGCGACGTGGAGAGATCGACGGTGTCGAACAGCTCACGCGCTACCTGGAACTGCTCAACCGCGATCCTCTGCTCGCGCCGGTGACAGGTGTGTTTGCGGCCCAGCAGATCAAGCCGCAGGCGAAGACCCTCGCGACGGATCGCGGAATCCGGTGTCTGATCCTCGATTACGAGGCCCTGCGCGGCACCGAGAGCACCGAGTTCCGTCTCTTCTGAGCACAGATGCCGGCGACGCGGTCGTCGGAACGAACCCGCCCTAGACTGATGTGGTGCCGCGTCGTAACCAGTCCCGCAAGTCGCACCGTCGCACCGAGCCGGCGGTGGGCGGCAGTCTGTTCGGAAATGCCCTGGCCCGTGAGGAATCCGGGCCTGCCGGCTACGACGGGGAGCGGTACTTGGTTCGCCAGGTGCCGGGTGCCCGTGCGACCAAGACGTACCGTTGCCCGGGATGCGACCAGGACGTGCGTCCCGGCGTCGCACACGTGGTGGCCTGGCCGTCGGATCCCGGCGGCGCGGACGATCGTCGGCACTGGCACACCGGCTGCTGGTCGGGACGTCACACACGCGGCTTGACGCGCCGCTGGTCCTAGCTCTTCGCGGGAGCCTTTGCGTCGTTCGCGGGCGCGGGGGAGCCGCCGTTCTCGCTCGCCGATTCCGCAGGTTCGTTGTTGTCGAGAAGTTCTGCCTCCCGATTGACGGAGGCGAGCATGGCAGGCACGGAATCGAGCTGTCCGCGAATGCCGAGGAGCTGGGCCAGGATGCGGCTGCGCAGCACGCGCAGTTCCTCCGCGAGCTCCTTGGCGTGCGCGATCTTGCGCTCGGACTGTTCGGTAGCCGCCTGGAGCCGGCGCTGCGCTTCCTGGCTGGCCTCGGCGACCCGACGGTGGGCCTCGGCCGTACTGGCGGTCTCGCGGTCCTCGATCTCGGCGAGGCTCTTCGCCCGTCGGTCGGCCATCGTGATCTCGAAGTCCTGCTGGACCTGGCCGCGCTTGGCCTCGCCCTCGGCCGTCAGACGGTCACGTTCGGCCTTGGCAGCCTCGACGATCCGGGCAGCCTCGGCGCGCGCGCTCTCCATCGTCTGCTCGTGCTCGCGTTCGAGTGCGGCCCGGCGTTCCTCGATCGCGGTCACCTTCGACTCGTACTGGCTGCGGAGACGTTCACTCTCCTGCTCGGCCACCGAGACCATCTCTGCCGCATCGGCTTCGGCCTTCGCCCGGACCTCGGAAGCCTCGTCGGACGCGAGGCGGAGCATGCGGGAGATCCGTTCGCTCATGCCCTCCGCGGTGGTGGGAGGGACCGAGAGGCGGTCGACGTCGCGGCGCAGTTCGTCGACCTCGTCGCGCGCGTCCTCGAGCTGATTGGCCAGTTCGCGGGCCTGTGCGGCTGCCGCGTCACGATCGGTGGCGGTGAGGCGGAGTTCGGCGTCGAAACGCGCGAAGTAGCGCCGCACCTCGTCCTTGTCGTATCCCTTGCGGACGATGGTGAACGGCATGCCGCGGTCGTGATCGTAGGCCATGGCTGCCAATCTACCGGCGGCAAGAGACGGTGCGCCTGCCGAGTGGGGCCGATGTCGTCACATCGACCCCACTTCGTGCCGACGTCGAAAGATCGGGGTCAGTGACCGCCGTCGGCCGCGGGCTCGACGAGCTCGACGAGGACGCCGCCCGCGTCCTTCGGGTGGATGAAGTTGATGCGCGAGTTCGCGGTGCCACGACGCGGTGCGTCGTACAGGAGGCGGACGCCGTCGGCGCGGAGCTGGGTGCTGATCGCCTCGATGTCGGTCACGCGGTACGCGAGCTGCTGCAGGCCGGGGCCGCTGCGGTCGATGAACTTCGCGATCGTGGAGTTCTCGTTCAGCGGGGCGAGCAGCTGGATCGCGGGAGCGCCCGCGGGCGAGCCAACGACGGAGAGCATGGCTTCGCGGACACCCTGCTCCTCGTTGACCTCCTCGTGGGTGGAGACCATGCCGAGGTGCTGGGCGTACCACGCGATGGCGGCGTCGAGATCCGGCACAGCGATACCGACGTGGTCGATCGCGGTCACGAGCTGCGAGGACAGTCCGCTCGCGGCGGGGGTGGGGGACGAAGATGTCATGTATCAGACGGTAGCGCTACCGTTTGAAGTGTTCGCGCCGGGTCGCGGCACACAGCCGCTACCCGGACCTGGATCGACCGCTGGAGGAATCTTGACCACTTCTGTCATCGTTGCCGGGGCGCGGACCCCGGTGGGGCGACTGCTCGGAGCTTTGAAGGATCTTTCGGGTTCCGACCTCGGCGGTGTCGCGATCAAGGGTGCCCTCGCGAAGGCGGGCGTCGCGCCGGAGCAGGTCGAGTACGTGATCATGGGTCAGGTCCTCACGGCCGGTGCGGGGCAGATGCCGGCCCGTCAGGCCGCGGTCGCCGCGGGTATCCCGATGAGTGTGCCGGCGTTGACCGTGAACAAGGTGTGCCTGTCGGGTATCGACGCGATCGCGCTGGCGGACCAGTTGATCCGGGCGGGCGAGTTCGAGGTGGTCGTCGCGGGCGGTCAGGAGTCGATGTCGCGGGCACCGCATCTGCTCGAGCGCAGCCGTGAGGGTTTCAAGTACGGCGACGTCACGCTGCGCGATCACATGGCGTTCGACGGGCTGCACGACATCTTCACCGATCAGCCGATGGGCAACCTGACCGAGCAGCGCAACGCCGACGACGATCAGCGCATCTCCCGGGAGGCGCAGGACGCGTTCGCGGCGGCGTCGCACCAGAACGCGGCGCGTGCGTGGAAGGACGGCCTGTTCGCGGACGAGGTGGTGCCGGTGACGATCCCGCAGCGCCGCGGTGAGCCGATCGTGGTCGCCGCCGACGAGGGTGTGCGGGCGGACACGACCGTCGAGTCGCTGGGCAAGCTGCGTCCGGCGTTCGCGAAGGACGGTTCGATCACCGCCGGTACCGCGTCGCAGATTTCCGACGGTGCCGCGGCGGTCGTGGTGATGAGCAGGGCCAAGGCCGAGGCGTTGGGTCTCGAGTGGATCGCCGAGATCGGTGCGCACGGTGTGGTCGCGGGCCCGGACTCGACGCTGCAGTCGCAGCCGGCCCGTGCGATCGCCCGCGCGTGTGAGCGGGAGGGTATCGATCCCGCGGAGTTGGACGTGGTGGAGATCAACGAGGCGTTCGCCGCGGTCGGTATCGCCTCGACCCGGGAGCTGGGGATCGATCCGGCGAGGGTCAACGTCAACGGTGGTGCGATCGCGATCGGGCATCCGCTGGGCATGTCCGGTGCCCGCATCGCGCTGCACCTGGCGCTCGAGCTGCAGCGTCGCGGCGGCGGCGTCGGCGCGGCCGCGCTGTGCGGCGGCGGCGGACAGGGCGACGCGCTGATCGTGCGCGTGCCGAAGAAGTAGGACGGGCGTCGGTTCGGGCCGAACGCCACGACTGCACGACACCCCGTGGTCGAGACTGTGACGAGTCTCAACTACGGGGTGTCGTAATCGTTCGGGCACAATGGCGCCCATGGCTAACATTCTCGACGTGTCCACCGCTGCGAAGCGGTTCCGCCTCGTGGCCCTGTGGGAGGCCGTAACCTGGGCGGCCCTGCTGGTCGCGATGTTCTTCAAGTGGGTTCTCGGATACGAAGAGGCCGTCAAGATCCCCGGCATGGTCCACGGCATCGCCGGGTTCATGGTCTACATCGTGGTCGCGCTGCTGACCGCACGCTCGCTGAAGTGGGACTTCAAGACGCTCGTCCTCGCCCTCGTCTCCAGCGTCCCGCCGTTCATGACCGTCTGGTTCGAGCGCCGCGCCGCGCGCAACGGGCAGCTCGGCGAGCTGTCGGTGAATGCGGTTGGTCGGGCCGACGAGCGCACGCCTGCGTCGGCCCGCTAGACGACCGACCCGGTGGCGGGCCGGAATGGCTGCCCGCCCGCCACTCGTGACACACTGAATCCGTGACTCGACCTGGTTCTCGTCCGTCCCCGCAATTTGCTGCTGCCATGTCCGGAGCCGTGGATCTGTCCGGTCTGAAAGACCGCGCCACGCAGCCGCCGAGTGCCCCTGCCGGTCCTCCCGCGGACGGATCTGCGCCCGTGAGCAGCACCGGTCTGGCTCCGGTCATCGATGTCACCGAGGCCACCTTCCAGGCCGAGGTTCTCGAGCGGTCCATGCAGGTCCTCGTGGTCGTCGACCTGTGGGCCACGTGGTGTGGGCCGTGCAAGCAGCTGTCACCGGTGCTCGAGAAGCTCGCGCACGAGGGTGGCGGCAACTGGGTGTTGGCCAAGATCGACGTCGACGCCAATCCTGGTATCGCGCAGGCCTTCGGCGTCCAGTCGGTGCCGACGGTTGTTGCGATCGCCGCGGGCCGTCCGCTCGCCGACTTCGCCGGCGTCCAGCCCGAGCCGCAGCTGCGCGAGTGGATCGCCGCGCTGCAGGAGGCCGTGGCCGGCAAGCTCGCCGGTCCGCCCACCGCCGGCGGCGAGCCCGAGCCGGAACCGGAGGATCCGCGTTTCGTCGCCGCCGAGAACGCCCTCGAAGAGGGCGACTTCGAGGGCGCCGAGGCCGCCTACAACCTGATTCTCAACTCCGAGCCGGGGAACACGGAGGCGCAGGCCGCGCTCCGGCAGGTCAAGTTCCTCGCCCGGGTGCAGGCCCTGCCCGACGACGCGATCGAGAGCGCCGACGCCCAGCCCGAGGCGATCGACGCGCAGTTCGCCGCCGCCGACGCCGAGCTGTACACCCAGCGCGCCGAGGCGGCCTTCGATCGACTGGTCGCGCTCGTGCGTCGCACAGTCGGCGACGACCGGACCAACGTCCGCACGCGCATCCTGGAGCTCTTCGAGCTGTTCGACCCGGCCGATCCGATCGTGGTCGCGGCTCGTCGCAAGCTCGCGTCGGCCCTGTACTGATCTGCACTGATCTGTACTGACCTGCGCTCACCTCACCGGTAGCGGCCGTCGCACGCCTTCTGCCCGCCGAGCACACCGGTGCGGAAGGCGTCGACGCGCGCAAACCCACTGGGCACGGTGTTGCCGTCCACATCGCTCGCGGCCAGGCCGTCGGCCAGGAGCCCGGAGATGGCCTCGTCGAGATCGCCGGGGGACAACCACACCCGTCGGCTGCCGTCGGTCGTGCCGGCATTCTCCGGGCTCAGCGCTGCGGTGACCGCGCCCGACAGGCATGCCGCCCGCAGCGCGGCCTGCGGGCCGGACAGCGACATCCCGGCCTGCCGCTGCACCGCGAGGGTGTAGCGCGATGCCAGCAAGACGTAGGCGCTGTAGTCCCCGGTGACGTCGACGTTGACGATCTCCTCGCTGTTCCCGGCGCTCGGGCGTCCGCGCTCGGCGAGAGCGGGCAGGTCGACGCCGATCGTGTTGGTGGCCGGACAGAACGCGACGGGTTCCGTCGCGTCGGCGTCCGGGCATCCGGTGTCGATCCCGCCGAGGTCGAGGGTGGGCGGGTCCGCCAGGGCGAAGACGCTGCCGAACGAGTTGAATATCGCGGTCACCGTTTCCCCGGTCACGGGAAGTTCGCCGTCGTCGCTCCTGCCGTCGAACCGCTGCGGCAGGTCGGCGCGGCGAGAGGTGATCTCGTCCACGTCGATTCGCGTACACGCCGCCGGTCCGTCGGTGAATCCGATCTGCACCGCCGTGACCCGTTCGAATGCCGAACCGTGGATTGCTTCGGGATCGTTGGGATCGGTGTCGCGCACCGAGACCGTCGCCGCGAGGACCGAATTGAGGCCGTCCGACGTGTTGAGTGTGAAGTGCTCGGCGCGGTTCTCGGCGACGTGCCGGACGAACGCGCCCGCAAAGCAGTCCGCCTGCTGCTCGAACACGATCCCGGGATCGTCCTCGCCGACCAGACCGGCCTTCTGCTGAATGGCGTGGCCGTACTCGTGAGCGAGCACCATGACAACCGCCATCGGGCCGAACGCGTCGACCAGACTCGGCAACAGGTAGTGGCGATCCCAGCCGATCATGTCCTGCTTGGTGCAGTAGGCGGCGTTGACGAGGTCGTCGGTCTCGAGGCCGCAGAAGCGCGGCCCACCGGTGGCGTCGGGGTCCCAGGACACGAGTTCGCTCACCGGGTGGAAGGTGCCTTTGAAGATCGTCGGGTACTGCGCCGTCCAGTAGGACTCGATGTCGGCGATCGCGTTGGCGGCGAGGGTGTCGATCGCGCCGTGGTCGCCGCCGACAACGGCGCGCGCGGTGTCGGGGACCCCCTCCCGGGGGCCGCTCGGCCCGCCCTGCGCGGGGAGCCCGGCGACCGTGAACGGGTCGGCGTAGATCGACACGGCGCGGCCGGCGATCGTCGACGAGCATCCGGTGGCGGCAACCGTGATCAGCGCGAGGGTTGCAAGCACCGTGCGGGTGCGTGCCGTCCGCGTCCTCACCGGTCGAGCCCAGTCACCGAGTGCCGCCTCAATGCTCCAACCTCATCCAGATCGCTGCGCTCGCCGGCAGAGTCACCTCCGCCGAGGCTGGGCGCCCGTGCCAGGGATGTTCGGTGGCGGTCACCGCACCGAAATTGCCCATCCCGGACCCGCAGAAGTCCCGCGCGTCGGTATTGAGGATCTCAGACCATGTGCCCGGTTCGGGCAAACCGACCCGGTAGTTCGAGTGCGCGGATCCGGAGAAATTGAACAGGCACGCGACGATCGAACCGTCGCTGCCGTACCTGAGGAAGCTGAGGACGTTGTTCTCGGTGTCGTTCGCGTCGATCCACGAATAGCCGCCGGGGGAGGTGTCGAGCGTCCACAGCGCGGGTGTGGCGCGGTAGGCGGCGTTGAGGTCGCACACCAGCTGGTGGATGCCGTGGTGCAGGTCCCCGGCGACCGGGTCCTCCAGCTCGCGCCAGTCCAGGCCGTGTTCCTCCGACCACTCTCTGCTCTGGCCGAACTCCTGGCCCATGAAGAGCAGTTGCTTGCCGGGGTGCGCCCACATATAGGCGAGGAGCATGCGGACACCGGCCGCCTTCGCGTGGTCGTCGCCGGGCATACGGGACCAGAGCGTGCCCTTGCCGTGGACGACCTCGTCGTGGCTGATCGGGAGCAGATAGTTCTCGCTCCACGCGTACATGAGCGAGAAGGTGATCTCGTTGTGGTGGAAGCTGCGGTGGATCGGGTCGCGGTGCAGATACCCGAGGGTGTCGTGCATCCAGCCCATGTTCCATTTCATCGTGAAGCCGAGGCCGCCGACGCTCGTGTTGCGGGTGACCCCCGGCCAGGCCGTCGATTCCTCGGCGATCGTGACGACGCCACGGTGGAGTTTGTGCACCGTCGCGTTCATCTCCTGCAGGAACGCGACCGCCTCGAGGTTCTCCCGGCCCCCGTGGATGTTGGGCGTCCACTGGCCCGAGGGCCGCGAGTAGTCGAGGTAGAGCATCGAGGCGACGGCGTCGACGCGCAGGCCGTCGACGTGGAACTCGTCGAACCAGAACAGCGCGTTGGCCACGAGGAAGTTGCGTACCTCCCGTCGGCCGAAGTCGAATACGTAGGTGCCCCAGTCGAGTTGCTCGCCGCGCTGCGGATCGGCGTGCTCGTACAGGGGCGTCCCGTCGAACCGGGCGAGCGCCCACTCGTCCTTCGGGAAGTGCGCCGGCACCCAGTCGACGATGACGCCGATGCCGGCGCGGTGCAGACGATCGACGAACGCGCGGAAATCGTCGGGTGTGCCGAACCGTGCGGTGGGGGCGTAGTACGACGTCACCTGGTAGCCCCACGACCCGCCGTACGGGTGCTCGGCGACCGGTAGCAGTTCGACGTGCGTGAACCCAGCCTCGATGACGTACCGGCTCAGTTCGTCGGCCAGTTCGGTGTAGCTCAACCCGGGCCGCCACGAGCCGAGATGGACCTCGTACACGCTCATCGGTTCGCGGCTCGGTTCGAGACCGGTTCGGGCCGCCATCCACTCGTCGTCGGCCCAGCGGTGCGCCGACGTGGTGACGATCGACGCGGTGGCTGGTGGGACCTCGGTCGCGAACGCCATCGGATCGGCCTTGTCGCGGACGCTGCCGTCGCGGCCGTGGATGCGGAACTTGTACATCGCGCCGACGCCGACCTCCGGGACGAACACCTCCCACACGCCTGTGCTCCCGAGTACCCGCAGGGGATACGTTCGCCCGCCCCACAGGTCGAACTGGCCCAGCACGCTCACCCCGCGCGCGCCGGGCGCCCACACCGCGAAGGATGTTCCGTGCACGACACCGTCCGGGGTCTCGTACGTGCGCGGGTGCGCGCCGAGGACGTCCCAGAGCCGTTCGTGCCGGCCCTCACCGAACAGGTGGAGATCGAGTTCGCCGAGGGTGGGCAGGAAACGGTAGCCGTCGGCGGTGACGACGACGTGGTCGCCCGGATACACGACGACGAGGCGGTAGTCCGCAAGGTCGCGGATCGGGAGCAGGGCGCTGAAGACGTCGTGGGCGACGCGATGGAGCGGGTGGTCGCGGCCGCCGATCCGCACGGCCACCGATTCGGCGCCCGGACGGAGCGCACGCACGACGGTGCCGTCGGCGCGCGGGTGCGCTCCGAGCACCGAATGCGGGTCGTGGTGCGTGCCCTGCGCGATCAGCGTCAGATCGTGCGGGTCGGGCGGGCACACCACGTCCGGCGCCGTCACGGGTTGTGCTCCCGATCCGCGAGGCATCGTCGGGCCTCGAGCGGGATCGGCGGGAGCGCGAGGATGTGCGCGCAGGCCCGCCACGGCTCGAGTCGGACGAAGTTGTGCTGGCCCCACTCGTACTGCTCGCCGCTGACCCGGTCGTGGACGGACAGGTGGTCGTGCCAGTCGCGGCCGATTGCCGGCATGTCGAGGGAGATGAATCCTTGCTGCGCCCCGAAGGGGTCGAGGTTGACGACGATCAGCACGGCGTCACCGGTGACGGGATCGAACTTCGAGTACGCGATGAGCGCGTCGTTGTCGACGTGGTGGAAGTGCAGGTTGCGCAGTTGCTGCAGGGCCGGGTGGGCGCGGCGGATCCGGTTGAGCGTCGCGAGCCACGGCTCGAGCGACTCGCCGCGCGAGCGCGCGCCGAGGTAGTCGCGCGGACGAAGTTGGTACTTCTCCGAGTCCAGGTACTCCTCGCTGCCCGGCCGCACCGCGACGTGTTCGAACAGTTCGTACCCCGAGTACACGCCCCACGTGGGTGACAGCGTCGCGGCGAGCGCGGCCCGCAGCGCGAACATGCCGGGACCGCCGTGCTGGAGGCTCTCGTGCAGGATGTCCGGCGTGTTGACGAACAGGTTGGGCCGGGCCTCGTCGGCCTTGGCGGCGATCTCGTTGCCGAACTCGGTGAGCTCCCACTTGTTCACCCGCCACGTGAAGTACGTGTACGACTGTGCGAACCCACGCTTGGCGAGTCCGTAGAGCCTGGCCGGATGGGTGAACGCCTCGGACAGGAACAGCACGTCCGGGTCGGTCCGCTTGACCTCCGCGATCAGCCACTGCCACAGGTCCGGCGGCTTGGTGTGCGGATTGTCGACCCGGAAGATCTTGACGCCCAGCCGAATCCAGTGCCGCACGATCCGCAGCACCTCGGCGTGGACGCCGGTGGTGTCGTGGTCGAAGTCGATCGGGTAGATGTCCTGGTATTTCTTGGGCGGGTTCTCGGCGTACGCGATGGTCCCGTCGGGCAGTTGCGTGAACCACTCGGGATGCTCACGCGCCCAAGGATGGTCGGGCGCACACTGCAGCGCGAGGTCCAGCGCCACCTCGAGCCCGAGTCGGGCGGTGTCGGCGACGAATTCCTCGAAATCGGTCTCGGTCCCCAACGCGGGGTGGATCGCGTCGTGACCGCCGTCGGCGGAGCCGATCGCCCACGGCGAGCCGACGTCGTCGGGGCCGGCGGTCAGGGAGTTGTTGGGGCCCTTGCGGTTAACTTCGCCGATCGGATGGATCGGCGGCAGGTACACGACGTCGAAACCCATCGCGGCGATGCGGGGCAGGTCCTCGGCGGCGGTCGCGAACGTCCCGTGCCGCGGGGCGCCGTGCTCGTCCCGGCCGCCGGTGGAGCGGGGGAAGAACTCGTACCACGAACCGAACAGCGCACGTCGGCGGTCGACGACCACGTCGTGCGTGCCCGACGACGTCACCAGTTCGCGTAGCGGCCGGGTCCGCAGCGCCTCCGCCACCTCCGCCGAGAACGCCGGTGCGACGCGGACCGGCAGCTGCCGATCCGACCGCAGCGCCGCCGCTACGGCGAGCAGGCGGGTGCGGTCGGCGGTCTCGGCGCCGTCGGCGGCCCGCTCGAACAGGCGCGCGCCCACCTCGAGGTCGTTCGCGAGTTCCGCGGGGCCCTGGCCGACGCCCAGCTTCACCTCGACCGCGCTCCGCCACGTCTGGATGGGGTCGCCCCACGCCTCGATCCGGTAGGTCCAGTGGCCGACGCTGCCCGGTGTGAACGTCGCGTGGAACGTGTCGTGCAGGGGCCCGGGGTGCATCGGGATCCGCAGCGATTCGGTGGGGCCGGCGGGCCCATCGACGACGAGCGTCGCGGCCACCGCCTCGTGGCCCTCGCGCCACACGGTCGCGGACACGGGGAACACCTCGCCGACCACGGCCTTGGCCGGGAAGCGGCCCCCGTCGATCGAGGGCAGCACATCGTCGATGGCGAGGCGACCTGTCACACGTACTCCGTTCGGTCTCTGAACGTCCCGGTGTGGTTTTCCGTCCCGGGGGCGGCGCTGGATCAACCGTAGTTCAGCCGGTCGCGTGGTGCCGGGATCGCCGGGGTCGAAATCGGTGGGAGAGGACCGCGCCGTCTGTGCGCGCGGGGTGACGTGATGGGCCGTCCTCGCTGCTCGGCGGGTCGTCGGCGTCGAATGTGGGTAGTCTTCGCGGCGTGAAAGCCCTGCGTCGGTTCACCGTACGAGCCCACCTGCCCGAGCGTCTCGCGGCGCTGGGTCCGTTGTCGACCAATCTGCGTTGGTCGTGGCATCCGCCGACGCAGGACCTGTTCGCGTCGATCGACCCCGAGTTGTGGACGACGGTGCGGCACGACCCGGTCCGCATGCTCGGCGAGGTCGATCCGTACCGACTCGACGACCTCGCGGTCGATCCGGTCTTCCTCGCCGACCTGGACCGCGCGGCCGCGGACCTCGACGACTACCTCACCCGTCCGCGCTGGTACCAGGATCAGCTCGACAAGGGTGTCGAACTGGCGACCGGAATCGCGTACTTCTCGATGGAGTTCGGCGTCACCGAGGTGCTCCCGAACTACTCCGGCGGCCTCGGCATCCTCGCCGGCGACCACCTCAAGGCGGCATCGGATCTGGGCCTGCCGCTGATCGGCGTCGGGCTGCTGTACCGGTCGGGATACTTCCGGCAGTCGCTGACCGCGGACGGCTGGCAGGCCGAGCACTACCCGGCGCACGACCCGCAGGGCCTGCCGCTGCGGCTGCTCACCGAGACCTCCGGTGACGGCGGCCCCGGCGCGCCGGTCCTGATCCACGTCGCCATGCCGGGCGGCCGGGTGCTGCGGGCGCGGGTGTGGATCGCGCAGGTCGGGCGGGTGCCGCTGCTGCTGCTCGACTCCGACATCGCCGAGAACGATCCCGAGCTGCGCGCGGTGACCGACAGGCTCTACGGCGGCGATCAGGACCACCGCATCAAGCAGGAGATTCTCGCCGGCATCGGCGGCGTCCGCGCGGTTCGCGCCTATACCCGTGCGCACGGGCTCGCGGACCCCGAGGTGTTCCACATGAACGAGGGCCACGCGGGGTTCCTCGGTCTCGAGCGCATCCGGGAGCTGATCACCGGCGTCGGCCTCGACTTCGACGCCGCGCTCGCCGCGGTGCGCGCGGGCACCGTGTTCACCACCCACACCCCGGTGCCGGCGGGCATCGACCGCTTCCCGGCCGATCTCGTGCGCCGCTACTTCGGTGGCAACGAGGGCGAGCGCGAGTCGACGCTGCTGCCCGGTCTGGCCGTCGATCGCATCCTCGGACTCGGCGGCGAGAACGATCCCGGCGTGTTCAACATGGCGCACATGGGCTTGCGTCTCGGACAGCGCGCCAACGGCGTCTCGAAGCTGCACGGCGAGGTGAGCCGCGAGATGTTCGAGTCGCTGTGGCCGGGCTTCGACGCCGCCGAGGTGCCGATCGGCTCGGTCACCAACGGCGTCCACGCCCCGACGTGGGCGGCGCGCGAATGGATGGACCTCGCGCGGCGCCTGGTCGGTCCCGAGCTGCTCGAGGAGGCGCGCGGCTGGGAGCGGCTGCGGGAGATCGATCCGGCCGAGCTGTGGTCCACCCGCAACACCCTGCGCGCGCAACTGGTGGACGAGGTGCGCCGACGCGTCCGGGCGTCGTGGCTCGAGCGCGGTGCCACCGAGGCCGAACTCGGTTGGACCGCAGAGGTGTTCGACCCGAACGTGCTCACGGTCGGATTCGCGCGCCGCGTTCCGACCTACAAGCGGCTCACGCTGATGCTGCGCGACCCCGAGCGGTTGAAGGCGTTGCTGCTCGACGACCAACGCCCGGTGCAGTTGGTGGTCGCCGGCAAGAGCCATCCCGCCGACGAGGGCGGCAAGGCACTCATCCAGCAGGTGGTCCGGTTCGCCGACCAGCACGACGTGCGGCACCGGATCGTGTTCCTGCCCGACTACGACATGTCGATGGCCCGGTACCTGTACTGGGGCTGCGACGTGTGGCTCAACAACCCGCTGCGGCCGCTCGAAGCGTGCGGGACGTCGGGCATGAAGTCGGCGCTCAACGGCGGTCTCAACCTGTCCATCCGCGACGGCTGGTGGGACGAGATGTTCGACGGCGAGAACGGCTGGGCCATCCCGACCGCGGACGGCGTCGCCGACGAGGTCCGCCGCGACGACCTCGAGGCGACCGCACTGTACGAACTGCTCGAGCGGTCGGTGCTGCCGCGGTTCTACGACCGCGATGCCGCCGACCTGCCGACCCGCTGGATCGAGATGGTGCGGCACACGCTACAGACCCTCGGGCCGAAGGTGCTGGCGTCGCGGATGGTGCGCGATTACGCCGTCGAGTACTACGCTCCCGCAGCAGTCGCGACTCGGAACACGTTGCCCGACAACTTCTCCGGTGCCCGCGAGGTCGCCGAGTACCGGCGGCGGGTCGCGGCCGCGTGGCCGGGCGTGCAGGTGGCGCAGGTCGACAGCGCCGGACTGCCCGACAACCCCGAGATCGGTGCCGACCTGTCGCTGCGGGCGTTCGTCCGGCTCGGCGGGCTGGCGCCGGAGGACGTCGTGGTGGAGGCGGTGCTCGGCCGAGTCGGCCCCGACGAGGACCTCACCGACGTGACGACCGTGCCGATGGCGCACGCCGGCAGTGACGGACTGGGGGAGATGTTCGTCGCCACCACGCCGTTGCCCGTGTCAGGGTCCGTGGGCTACACCGTCCGTGTTCTGCCGCACCACCGACTGCTCGCGACCGACGCAGAGCTGAGACTCGTTGCGGCACCCTACGTCTAGCGCCGCGCCGTGGCGTTGCGGTTCGCACTCGATCTAGGGTAGGAATCTGGCGACAGGCGTCCGGCCTACCCCGGCTCAGGTCACAGTATTGCCCGCTGCAGCAAAGGAACTGATCGCGCCATGGCCGAACCGGTGGCCTTCACGAGTTACTACTCCGACGAGTCGAACGACGACGGGTTCCAGTGGAAGTTTCGTTGCGAGCGCTGCAGCACCGAGTACCGCTCCTCGTTCCAGCAGAACGTCTTCTCGCGCGGACGGGGCGCGCTGCGGGTGCTGCGCGACCTGTTCGGTGACAGCGTCGGAGTGCTCAACAAGGCGTCGTCCGCCGCGGAGAGCTACTCGAACAGCTGGGGCGGCTCGGCGTCGCGCTCGAAGGACAAGGCCTTCGCGGGGGCAGTCGAGGAGGTCGAGCGCGACTTCCGGCTGTGCGGCGGCTGTGGCTCGTGGGTGTGCGCACGCGTCTGTTGGAACGACCAGGTGGGCGAGTGCTCGCACTGTTCGCCGCTGGTCGCGCACCAGATCGCACGTGCGCAGGCGGATGCTCGCGGCGAGCAGATTCACGAAGCGGCCCGGCGGCAGGACTGGGCGCGGGAGTACGACGTCGCGACACCGGCCCGCGTGAGCTGTCCCACGTGCGGCGCCGATACGGCAGGCGGCCGATTCTGCTCTTCCTGCGGCACCTCGTTCGATCTGCGCACCGACTGCAGTGGCTGTGGCCACGCAGTGGAGGCCGGGGTGGCGTTTTGCTCGAATTGCGGTCAGCCCCAGTAGGTTCCGTGCGGGCGCGTCACGACTGGATGTCGCGGCGACGGAACCCGACCAGAGCCAGTCCGTAGAGCGCCGCCGCGATGACGAGCAGCACGATGAACGGCACGACGTCGAACGCGTCGGCCGGCATGTTCGACGTGAAGTGGAACGGTGACGCCCACCCGGTCCAGGCGGGGAGTACCTCGAGGAACATCCCGATCACGAGTGCGTAGCCGAGATACACCCACACCACGGCCAGCAGTCGCGGAAACCACGCGTAGACCGCGGCGGTCAGCGCGATCACCGTCAGCGTCGCCGGCAGGAAGTTCGCGGCCGAGCCGACGAGCCGGCCGAACATCGACCCGTCGTGCAGCGTCGCGGCCGCGGTGATGCCCATCGCGGCCCCGGCGGCCAGCACGATCAGCGACGTCGCGACGCTGATGACCGACAGCTGCGCGCCGAGCCACCGCCACCGCGACACCGGGCTGGCGAGCACGTCCTCGGCGCGCCCGGACGTCTCCTCGTTGCGGGCCGACTGGATCGCGGTCATCGCGTACATGCAGGCCATGATCGCCAGGAACACCAGATACAGCGCGAAGGCGCCCTGCGCGGCATTGGTCGCGCCGCCCGGCAGCAACCCGGCCAACCGGGGGTCCTGGTCGAGGAAGTCGGCGACCTGCTGACCCAGTGCCCCGATCGGGAAAGCCAGCGCGGCGACGCCGATGCCCCACGCCACGATCTGATTGCGCTGCATGCGCACCGTCAACGCCGCGATCCCGGTGAGTGCGCCACTCGCGCGGGGCCGCCCGCCGCGCGGAGCCACCAGCCCGGCGCCGACGTCGCGCCGGCCCACCACGAGGTACGCGAGCACGACGCCGACGACGACCGCCGCGAGACCGAGCAGCAGCGGCCACCACCGCTCGTCGACGTAGGCGCGTGTGGACTGCGCCCAGCCGATCGGCGAGAGCCACGACCACAGGCTCCCGTCCTCCTTGGCGCGGACGTCGCCGATCGCACGCAGCAGATACGCCACCGCGACCGCGACCAGACCCAGCCCGCTCGCCGTGCGGGCATGCTCGGTGACCTGCGAGAACAGCGCCGACGTCGCACCGAACGCGAGACCCACCATGAACACGCCCGCGGCGAGGTTCCACGACCCGAGCGCCGGCAGGCCGACGGCGGTCAGCCCGAGCCCCAGGATCAGCCCGATCAGCAGGTTCGCGAGGAGGACGATCGCGAGCCCCGAGGTGATCGGCGTGAACCGGCCGACGACGCCCGAGCGCAGCATCTCCGCGCGCCCGGTCTCCTCCTCGGTCCGCAGGTGCAGCGTCACCAACAGCACCGACATGATCGCGACCGCGATCATCGTCATGCCGGCGATCTCGTTGGCGACCATCGCGCCGAGCGTGTAGTTCGACAGCCCGTACCCCGGTCCGGCGAGCGCCGTCGCGGCGGGCGATTCGATCAGCGCGCCACGGGCCTGCCGAGACTCGGGGGTGGGGTAGAGGGTCTGGTAGCTCGACGCCAACAGCACCGTCGAGCCGCCGACCGCGATGACCCAAGCGGGCAGGCGGATCCGATCGACCCGCAATGCCAGCCGGGTGAGCGTCCACGTCCCGGCGAGCGGGTCCGTGGTCGACGTGTCCGCCGGCCTCGTGGCCTGCGTGGGTCCCGCGACCTGCGTTGTCATCGCCGCTCGATGCCCAGCGAATCGAACTCGTCGCTGTACTCGCGCAGGAACAGGTCCTCGAGGGTGGGCGGATGGGCGGTGATCGACACGATGCCTCGCCCGGCGAGCTCGGACATCACCGAGTCGATGCGGTCCGAGTCGACGTCGAAGGTGACGCTGTTGTCCTGGTCGTCGAGTGCCTTCAGGTTGTGCACCCCGGGCGCCGACGCGAGACCGTTCGGAGACTCGCGGGTGGTGGCGGTGACAGTGGTGCGCGTCAGGTGTCGGAGCTCGCGCAACGTCCCGCTCTGCACCGTGCGGCCGGCACGGATGATCGTAACCACGCCGCACAGCGACTCGACCTCGGCCAGGATGTGGCTCGAAAGCAGGATCGTGCGGCCGTCCCGCGCCGCCTCGCCGATGCAGTCCTGGAACACCACTTCCATCAACGGGTCCAGGCCGGACGTCGGTTCGTCGAGGATCAGCAATTGCGCGTCGGCGGCCAGCGCCGCGATGAGCGCCACCTTCTGCCGGTTGCCCTTCGAATACGTGCGGCCCTTGCGGGTGGGATCGAGTTCGAACCGATCCATCAGTTCCTGGCGGCGTTTGTCGTCGAGACCGCCACGCAGCCGGCCGAACAGGTCGATGGCCTCGCCGCCGGTGAGGTTGGGCCACAGGTTCACGTCGCCCGGCACGTACGCGAGGTGCCGGTGCAGACTCACCGCGTCGCGCCACGGGTCGGCGTCCAGCACCGTGACATCGCCGCCGTCGGCGCGCAGCAGACCGAGCAGCACCCGGATCGTGGTGGATTTGCCGGAACCGTTGGGGCCGAGGAAGCCGTGGACCTCGCCGGGGCCGACCTCGAGATCGAGACCGTCGAGGGCATGGACGTCACCGAAGCGTTTGGCGAGTCCGCGAACCGAGATCACCGGGTCCATCGCCCGAGCATAGGACGATCGCGACGCCGCCGACCGGGTTTACCGGGTTCCCGGACCTCGCGGACGGGTTCAGGAACCCGGCCGCGAAGCCGCGATGCGGGCGAGCGCCTGCCGCACCACCTTCGGGTCCGCGGTCTCCCAGAACGGCGGCAGCGACGCGCGCAGGTAGCCGCCGTAGCGGGCGGTGGCCAGTCGCGAGTCGAGCACTGCGACCACGCCCTTGTCGTCGACACTGCGCAGCAGGCGTCCGACGCCCTGCGCGAGCAGCAGCGCCGCGTGATTGGCGGCCACCGAGAGGAACCCGTTGCCGCCGCGCGACTCCACCGCCTGCTGGCGCGCCACCAGCAGCGGGTCGTCGGGCCGGGGGAACGGGATCCGGTCCAGGATCACCAGGCTCAGCGACGGACCGGGTACGTCGACGCCCTGCCACAGCGACAGCGTGCCGAACAGCGTCGTCGACTCGTCCTCAGCGAACTTCTTCACCAGCGTGCCGGTCGAGTCGTCGCCCTGGCACAGCACCGGCACGTCGAGGCGGTCACGCATGGCTTCGGCGGCGGCCTTCGCGGCGCGCATCGACGAGAACAATCCGAGCGTCCGGCCGCCGGCCGCGGTGACCAGCTCCTCGATCTCGTCGAGGAACACCGGCGACAGGCCGTCGCGTCCCGGTGGCGGCAGGTGCCGCGCAATGTACATGATCCCGGACTTGGCGTGGTCGAACGGCGACCCCACGTCGAGCGAATTCCAGTGCAGCGCACCGGCATCCGACGGCACCTCCTTGCCGATCGCGGTCGTGGTGTCGCTGCGCGACGGCGACTCCGGCGGCAGGCCCCAGTTCACCGCGAGGCCGTCGAAGGAACCGCCGACCGTCAACGTCGCCGACGTCAGCACCACCGTGGACTCAGCGAACAGGCTCGCCCGCAGCAGGCCGCCGACCGACAGTGGCGCCATCCGCACCACCCGGCGAACATTGCCGCGGTTCTCCTCGACCGACAGCCACACGACGTCCTTGCGCTTCGCCGGGTCCGGTTCGTCGAACGCGGTGAGCACGCGCACGGCGCTGTCGTGGACCTCGTCGATCGCCGACAGCGCGGCGTTGCGGGCGGCCGCGGCCTCAGGGTCGGCCGCCGCCATCCCCGGCTTGGACGGCCCGATCGCGGTGCGCACGTTCCACGCGGCGTCGCGCACGGCGGCCAACGCCAGCGGGGCGCCGTCGGGCAGCGCGTCCCAGCGCTCGCCCGGCAACTGCTCGAGCAGTTCGGACCAGCCTTCGGCGGCGGCCTCGAGCCGATCGACGTCCTGCTCCTCGACCAGTTTCACGCAGCGGCGGGCCGCGGCGCTGATCGCCGACGCCGCCAGTTCCGCCGTCGCGACGCCGGTGACCCGGTCCACGAGCTCGTGGGCCTCGTCGATCACGACGACGTCGTGCTCGGGCAGCACCGCGATCCCGGAGATCGCGTCGATGGCGAGCATCGCGTGATTGGTGACCACCACGTCCACCTTCGCGGCCTCGGCGCGGGCACGTTCGGCGAAGCAGTCCTCGCCGACGGGGCACCGGGACTTGCCGAGGCACTCGCGGGCGCTGACGCTCACCTGCCGCCACGCCTGGTCGCTCACACCCGGCACGAGATCGTCGCGGTCGCCGGTCTCGGTGTCCGACGACCACTTGGTGAGTCGCTGCACCTCGCGGCCCAGCCGGGAGACCGCGAACGCGTCGAACAGCTCGGCCTCCGGCGGATCGTCCTGCGCCATCCCGGTGTGGATCTTGTTCATGCACAGGTAGTTACCGCGGCCCTTGAGGATCGCGAACCGGGGAAGACGGCCCAGCGCGGGCTTCAACGCCTCCGCGAGGCGGGGCATGTCGCGATCCACCAACTGGCGTTGCAGTGCGATCGTCGCGGTCGAGACGACGACGGTCCGCCCGGACTCGACGGCGTGCCGGACGCTGGGCACGAGATACGCGAGCGACTTGCCGGTGCCGGTGCCGGCCTGCACCGCAAGGTGCTCGCCGGTGTCGATCGAGTGCGCGACCGCCGACGCCATCGTCAGCTGGTTCTTGCGTTCCTTGCCGCCGAGGGAGCGGACCGCGAGCTTGAGGAGTTCGGGGACGGTGGGCAGCTCACGGTCGGGCACCGCAACAGGGTACTGCGCGCCACTGTCAGGTGCGGTCGGCGACCTCGCCCACCAGTTCGATGCCGGCGTGATCGAGCTCGGTCAGCGCGGCCGCGACCGTGTCGGGGGCCACGCCCGCGGTGTAGGAGAGCAGCACCCGGGTGCGGAAGCCCTCCGTCGCCGCGTCCAGCGCCGTTGCGCGCACGCAGTGATCGGTGGCGATGCCGACGACGTCGACTGCGTCGACGTCGTGTCGGCGCAGCCAGTCGGCGAGGGATTCGCCCTTCGGCGACACGCCCTCGAATCCCGAGTAGGCGGCGCTGTACGCGCCCTTGGAGAACACCTCCTCGATGGGCTCCATCTCGAGCGACGGATGGAATTCGGCGCCCGGCGTGCCGGCCCGGCAGTGCGGCGGCCACGTGTCGACGAAGTCCGGGTGATCCGAGAAGTGGGGGCCCGGATCGATGTGGCGGTCGCGTGTCGCGACGATCGCGGCATACCCCGCACCGGTGAACAGGTCGTTGACGTCGGCGGCGACCGTCGCGCCGCCGGTCACCGCGAGCGCCCCGCCCTCGCAGAAGTCGTTCTGGACGTCAGTGACGATCAGTGCCCGTCCGGTCATGTTCGCCACTCCTCTCAGGTCGTGATCGTCGGCTCGGCCGACGTGACGAAGCGGGTCGGCACGGCCGGATCGCCGTGCGACAGCTTGAGTCCCTCCCACGGCAGGCTCACGAGATTTCGTGCCAGCAGCGCGCGGCTGTCCTCGAGAGTCGGCAGGCCGGCGACGGTCTCGCCGCCACGTACCAGCGGGATCAGCAACTCGCGAGACGCGAGCGCGCCGGGATCGGGTACCGGCTCGCCGGCGCGGTACAGGACCTCCTCGACGACCGTGCCCGACGCCCGACTGAGCCGGACCGCGCGCTTGGTGCCGCCCCGCGACTGCTTCTGGGCGCTGCGCTTCTCGACCGGCACGCCGTCGACCTCGACGAGCTTGTAGACCATGCCCGCCGTCGGCGCGCCCGATCCCGTCACCAGCGACGTCCCCACGCCGTACGCGTCGACCGGTTCGGCGCGCAGCGCGGCGATCGCGTACTCGTCGAGATCACCCGACACGACGATCCTGGTGCCGGTCGCGCCGAGACCGTCCAACTGGTCGCGGACCTGCCGCGCGAGCACACCCAGGTCGCCCGAGTCGATCCGCACGCCGCCGAGTCCGCTACCGGCCGCGGCGACGGCGTTCTTGACGCCCTGCGTGATGTCGTAAGTGTCGACCAGCAGCGTCGTGCCGACCCCGAGCGCCGCGACTTGTGCCCGGAAGGCGGCCTCCTCGTTCGCGCTCCCGTCGGTGGTGTGCAGCAACGTGAAAGCGTGTGCGCTGGTGCCTGCTCCGGGCACCCCGTGCCGTCGGACTGCCTCGAGATTCGACGTCGCGTCGAAGCCGGCGAGGTAGGCGGCACGGGCGCACGCCACCGCCGACTCCTCGTGTGCGCGACGCGACCCCATCTCGATCAGCCTGCGCCCGTCGGCGGCACTCACCATGCGGGCCGCCGCCGACGCGATCGCGCTGTCGTGGTTGAGGATCGACAACGCGAGGGTTTCGAGTAGGACACATTCGGCGAACGTCCCGCGCACCGACAGGATCGGGGAGCCGGGGAAGTAGAGCTCGCCCTCGCGGTAGCCGTCGATGTCACCGGAGAAGCGGAAGTCACGCAGCCACTCGACCGTCGCGGTGTTCAGGAATCGGGACACGATCTCGAGTTCGGGCTCCCCGAACCGGAAGCGCGCCAAGGCATCCGGAATCCGGCCCATGCCGCCGACCACACCGTAGCGGCGTCCGTCGGGCAGGCGCCGGGCGAAGACCTCGAAGCTGCACGGACGATGCGCCGAGCCGTCGGAGAGGGCGGCCTCGAGCATCGTCAACTCGTACTGGTCGGTGAACAGCGCCGTGCTCGGACGGTCGCCGGTGCGCTGCAGGGGAACGGTTGCCACGCGCCCAACTTTACGATTCGGCTACCGGGCGCGGGTGTCGAGTTCGATGCCCACGCCGTACCCTGGACCCATGGCGCAGTGCTCCACGATGACTCCCCCGACCGCGGTTCCGGTCGGCAAGATGCCCGCCGCAGCGCCCCAGGAGGCGGAAGTCGAGCAGATGACCGAGGCGCTGGATCGGCCTTGGGTCACCGTCGTCTGGGACGATCCCGTCAATCTGATGCACTACGTGACGTACATCTTCCAGAAGCTGTTCGGCTACAGCAAAGCCAAGGCTACGGACCTGATGATGCAGGTTCACAAGGAAGGCAAGGCGGTCGTCTCGAGTGGCTCGCGCGACAAGGTCGAGAACGACGTGCGCAAGCTGCACGCCGCCGGCCTGTGGGCCACGATGCAGCGCGACAGCAGCTAGACGCCCATCCACCCATCCCGACGTAAGGATCCCGGTACAGACGTGCGGACTTGGACGAGGAAGAACTCGCTCGGCGGATTGAAACTGCGCTCGGAGATGGACGCGCACGAGGCGGCGGTGCTGCGGTCCCTGGTGTCCTCGGTGACCGGGTTGCTCGAGGACCGGGCCGCCTCCGCACCGACCGACGAACTGGCCGCGCTCACGGGTATGCGGACCGGCAACTCGGAGACACCGGACGACGCCGTCCTCGCGCGACTGCTGCCGGATTTCCAGCGGGCCGATCCCGACGCCCAGCACGACGATCCGGAGCAGGGCAACGTCAACAGCGCACTGCGCAGCCTGCACGAACCGGACATCATCGACGAGAAGATCGCGGCCGGCGCGGTCATCCTCCGGACGGTGCCCGCCGACGGCGGCAAGGTCGCGCTCACCCCGGAGCAGGCGGACGCGTGGCTCGCCGGGCTCAACGACATCCGCCTGGCGCTGGGTACCAACCTCGGGATCGACGCCGACACACCGGACGAGTTGGAGGAAGGCGACCCCCGGGCCCCGCACCTCGACGTCTACCACTGGTTGACGTGGATGCAGGACTCGCTCGTCCAGGCGTTGTTGTCGTGACGGCGCCCCGGAGCGCGGTCGTGACGGGCCCGTCGGACTCCCTGTGCGATGTCGCCGGCGTCCTCGTCGGCCACGACCACCGCCTCGACCCCGACACCACCCTCGGCTCCGGTGGCGCGACCGGGTGCACCGTCGTGCTCGTCCCCTCCGGTGCGACGGCCGGCGTCGACGTGCGCGGCGGCGGCCCCGGCACACGCGAGACCGACCTGCTCGACCCGAGTCACTCGGTGCAGCACGTGAACGCGGTGCTGCTCTCCGGTGGCAGCGCGTACGGCCTGGCCGCCGCGGACGGTGTCATGCGTTGGCTCGAGGAACACGAGCACGGCATCCCGATGGGCGCACCCGGCCAGGTGGTCCCGATCGTGCCCGGCGCGGTGATCTTCGATCTGCCCGTCGGCGACTGGCGCGTCCGGCCCAACGCGGAGTTCGGCTACCGCGCGGCCGACCGGGCCGGCACCACCGTCGAAACCGGCTGTGTCGGCGGCGGCACTGGGGCGCGGGCCGGGATCCTCAAGGGCGGTGTCGGTACCGCCAGCACGGTGATCCAGGGCGGACCGGCCGACGGCGTGACCGTCGCCGCGCTCATGGTCGCCAATCCGGTCGGCTCGGTGTGGGACCCGGAGACGGGTCTGCCGTGGGGCCTGTCGGCGGCGGACGCCGAGCGGCGCGGCATGCGGCGACCGTCGTCCGACGAACTCGCCGCCGCGAACGTGCTGGGGGAGAAGGCGACCGTCCTCAACACCACGATCGGGGTGGTCGTGACCGACGCGAAGCTGTCGAAGGCGTCGTGCCGCCGGGTTGCGGTCGCGGGACACGACGGCATGGCCCGCGCGATCCGGCCCGCGCATTCGCCGCTCGACGGCGACACGATCTTCGCGCTCGCGACCGGGACCCACGCGACCCCGTCCCCGGACGGTGTCCCCGCGGCGTTCCCGGCCGAACTGCCGATCCTGGACGCGGTCTGCACGGCGGCCGCGCAGTGTGTGCAGCGGGCGATCGTCGACGCGATCCTGTCGGCGACCACGGTGGCCGGCATCCCCAGCTACCGGGACGTGTTCCCGTCGGCGTTCGGGACTTCCGGCTAAATCGCGCGGCCGTTCGCCACCGACCGCTTCGCGACAGTGGTCGGTACGCTCGACATCGTGACAGCCGGATCCGAACTGCGAACGAACACTCCGCGCGCCCCGCGCCCGATATGGCAACGGGCCGCGACGACCATCGGTGGTTTCGTCGCGGTGCTGTACGTGCTCGAGGCGATCGACACCGTGACGGGGAACCCGCTGGACGCGTGGGGCGTCGAGCCACGGACCCTCGACGGGCTGTGGGGCATCCTGTTCGCGCCGATGCTGCACTTCGGCTGGGGCCACCTGCTGGCCAACACGGTCCCGCTGTTGATTCTCGGCTTCCTGGTGCTGCTCTCCGGGATCGGTCGAGGGCTCGCCGCCACCGGGATCATCTGGGTGATCGGCGGGCTCGGAACCTGGCTGACCGGCGGCGCCGGCACACATCTCGGTGCGTCCGTCCTGGTGTTCGGCTGGCTCACCTACCTGCTGGTGCGCGGCATCTTCACCCGCAACATCGGGCAGATCCTGCTCGGAGTGGTGGTGCTGTTCGTCTACGGCGGCATGCTGTGGGGCGTGCTGCCCGGCCAGTACGGGATCTCGTGGCAGGGGCACCTGTTCGGGGCCATCGGCGGTGTCGTGGCGGCGTGGGCGCTGTCGTCGGACACCCGGCGGAAGGTGGTTCCAGCGCCCGGGATCGGCGGTTCGTCGACGATGTCGCCACCGTTGGGGTGACTCGGCCGTCACATAGCCGGACTGCGAAACGGCGCATCACAATCCGCGGTCCGATGTGAGTTGACGCCGCCGAAAGTTGCCGAAGCTTTTTGAAGGCCGGGTGATCGTGGCAGCATAGCTTGCATGCGCATTACGGTCCTGGGATGTTCGGGCAGTGTCTCCGGACCTGACTCGGCAGCGTCGGGCTACTTGTTGACGGCGCCGGGCACCCCTCCGGTCGTCATGGATTTCGGCCCCGGCGTCCTCGGTGCCCTGCAGAAGTACGCCGATCCCGGCGAGGCCACGATCCTGCTCTCGCACCTGCACGCCGACCACTGCCTCGACATGCCAGGTCTGCTCGTCTGGCGTCGCTACCACCCGAAGCCGCCCACTGGGCGTGCCCTCGTCTACGGGCCCACCGACAGCGCGTGCCGCATCGGTGTCGCCTCCGCGGAGTGCGGCGGCGAACTCGACGACATCTCCGACACCATCGACCTGCGGAGCTGGTCCGACGGCCACATCGCCGAGATCGGTGAGATCACGGTGCAGGCGTGGCAGGTGAACCACCCGCCGGAGTCGTACGGCTTCCGCGTCACCAGCAAGGAAGGGCGCGTCCTCGCCTACACCGGCGACACCGGAATGTGCGACGCCGTCGTCGACCTCGCGCGCGGTGCGGACGTGCTGCTGTCGGAGGCGTCGTGGACGCACAGCCCGGACCGGCCCGAGGGCATCCACCTGTCCGGCACCGAGGCCGGCCAGGTCGCCGCACGCGCCGGGGTCGGCGAACTGCTGCTCACCCACATTCCGCCGTGGACGTCCCGCGAGGACGTCATCGCCGAGGCCAAGGCGGAGTTCTCCGGCCCGGTTCACGCGGTGTCGGCCGGCGACGTCTACACCGTCTGACCTTCGCCCGCACGGTCACCTCCGCCGGGCGCCTCGTGGTCGGCGCCGCCGACTAGGCTCTCCCAATGTGACGACACGAGAAGACGGTAGGGCGGACGACGAACTCCGCGAGGTCCGGATCACGCGCGGCTTCACGAACCATCCCGCAGGTTCGGTGCTGGTCGAGTTCGGCAATACGCGGGTCATGTGCACCGCGAGCGTGGAGGCCGGCGTGCCGCGCTGGCGCAAGGGCTCCGGGCTGGGCTGGCTCACCGCCGAATACGCGATGCTGCCCGCCGCGACCCACACCCGCAGCGGCCGCGAATCGGTCAAGGGCAAGGTCGGCGGGCGCACCCAGGAGATCAGCCGACTGGTCGGCCGCTCGCTGCGCGCATGCATCGACCTCGCGGCGATCGGCGAGAACACGATCGCCATCGACTGCGACGTGCTCCAGGCCGACGGCGGCACCCGCACCGCGGCCATCACCGGCGCGTACGTCGCACTCGTCGACGCCGTGACCTACCTGCGTGCCGCCGACCGGCTGGCGGATCCGCAGCCGATCTCGTGCGCGATCGCCGCCGTCAGCGTCGGCGTCGTCGACGGCCGCGTCCGGCTGGACCTGCCCTACGAGGAGGATTCGCGCGCCGAGGTCGACATGAACGTCGTCGCGACCGATACCGGCACGCTCGTCGAGATCCAGGGCACCGGCGAGGGCGCTACGTTCCCGCGCTCGACGCTCGACAAGCTGCTCGATTCGGCGCTCGCCGGCTGCGAGAAGCTGTTCGAGGTCCAGAAGGCTGTGCTCGCCGAGCCCTACCCGGGCGTGCTGCCCGAGTCGGCCGAGCCCAAGAAGAAGGCGTTCGGCAGTTGAGCGGAAAGATCCTCGTCGCCAGCCGCAACGCCAAGAAGCTCGGTGAGCTGCGCCGCGTCCTCGCCGCCGCCGGGATCGAGGGGCTCGAGGTGATCGGCCTCGACGAGGTCCCCGAGTTCCCGGAGACGCCCGAGACCGGTGCGACGTTCGAGGAGAACGCGATCGTCAAGGCCGTCGACGGCGCCGCCGCCACCGGGCTGCCCTGCGTCGCCGACGACTCGGGACTCGAGGTCGACGCACTGAACGGCATGCCCGGCGTGTTGTCGGCCCGGTGGAGCGGCGGGCACGGCGACGACGACGCCAACACCGCACTGCTGCTCGGTCAGCTGTCGGACGTGCCGGCCGAGCGCCGCGGCGCCGCGTTCGTGTCGGCGTGTGCGCTCGCGATCCCGGGTGCGGAGACGGTGGTGGTGCGCGGCGAGTGGCGCGGACGGATCGTCCGCGAGTCGCGCGGCGAGAACGGGTTCGGCTACGACCCCGTCTTCGAGCCCGAGGGCGAGCAGCGGACGTCGGCCGAGCTGTCGCCGCAGGAGAAGGACGCTGCCTCGCACCGGGGCCGCGCACTGGCGCAACTGGTGCCGGCGCTGGCCGAGTTGGCGAAGGCCTGACGCCTCACGAATGCACCAAGGGCCCGTCTCGTCCGAGACGGGCCCTTCGGCGTACGTGGGTGCGATCGATCAGATCCCGAAGTCCTTCTTGACCTGGACCGTGCGCCAGTGCTCGACGAAGAACGACAGGAACGGGATGGTGCCGGCGAGCAGCGTCCCGATGGTGCGGCCCGCGGGCCAGCGCACCTTGACCGCGAGGTCGATCGTCATGATCAGGTAGACGAAGTACACCCAGCCGTGGACGATCGCGATCCAGGTCGGCAGATTGTCGACGCTGAAGATGTACTTGGCTACCATCTCGGCGGTGAGCACGAGGAGCCAGATGCCGGTCGCGTACGCGAGGACGCGGTAGCGCAGGAGCGCCGACGCGATCTTCTGGTTGTCCTGCTGTGCGGGCGCCGCCTGGGGCGCGGTCTGCTGTGGGGTGGTCTCGTGGGGGCCGCCGCTCACTTGTCGCTCCTATCGGGCTCGCGAGCGGAGAGCTCGGCGAGGTAATCGTTGTACTCGAGCATCTGCCGGGCCTCGGGGTCGTCCAGGTCCTCGGCTCTCGGCGTCGTCGCGTTCGCCTTGGGGCGTTTCGGAAGCAGGCCCTCGGGAACCTCGGTCGGACCGTCCGTCGAGACGTCGGCTTCGGCCGCCGGGTCTCCGTCCTCGAGCTGGACGAACCGCCGGTAGGCGTAGACGACGAACGCCGCGAACAGGGGCCATTGGAACGCGTAGCCGAGGTTCTGACCCGTGCCACCCGCGGACTCGAATCGCGTCCACTGCCACCAGCCGAGCGCCAGGCATCCGACGGCGGCGACGACGACCAGCAGAATCAGTGCTGGTCGGCTCTTTCGACTGGTTCGGGCCACACTTCGACGGTACCCGAGGTGGGGAGGGTCGCCGTAGGCGTCCGGGGTGGTTCTGGTCACCGGACCCGCAGGCAAGACGCCGTCCCGGTGCGCGTTTCCGTTCCGCGCGGGTCGTCTGGCAGAATGAGCCGCTGTTCGTCGCATCCGGTTACGTACCGCGCGGCGGTCACAGGAGAGAGGCAAAACCGGACTCGCCACCCTGGCGGGTCGCTGAATTGCACGTGACACGTGTGCACTCGTGTGCGCACTGAAGGAGATACGCAGCGCATGGCTGTCAAGATCAAGCTCACCCGCCTCGGCAAGATCCGCAACCCGCAGTACCGGATCATCGTCGCGGACTCTCGCACCCGCCGCAACGGCCGTGCGATCGAGACCATCGGCAAGTACCACCCCAAGGAAGAGCCCTCGCTGATCGAGATCGATTCGGAGCGCGCTCAGTACTGGCTGGGTGTCGGCGCGCAGCCGACCGAGCCGGTCGAGAACCTGCTGAAGATCACCGGTGACTGGCAGAAGTTCAAGGGCCTGCCGGGCGCCGAGGGCACCCTGAAGGTCAAGGAGCCGAAGCCGTCCAAGCTGGAGCTGTTCCAGGCTGCGCTGGCGCAGGCCGAGAACGAGCCGGTTTCCGAGGCCATCACGCCCAAGAAGAAGAAGGCTGCGAAGGAAGAGGCCGCCGAGGCTCCCGCCGCTGACGCCGAGTCCACCGAGGCTGCCGAGTAATGAGCGCCGTTGTCGCCGATGCCGTCGAGCATCTCGTCCGTGGGATCGTCGCCAACCCCGACGACGTTCGCGTCGAGCTGATCACCGGGCGTCGGGGGCGCACCGTCGAGGTGCATGTGCACCCCGACGATCTCGGTAAGGTGATCGGTCGCGGTGGTCGTACCGCGACCGCCCTGCGGACCCTCGTCTCCGGTATCGGGGGCCGTGGGATCCGCGTCGACGTCGTCGACACCGATCAGTAGAACCGCAGTGGAACTCGTCGTGGGCCGCGTCGCCAAGTCGCACGGCATCAGGGGAGAACTGGTCGTCGAGGTTCGTACCGACGAACCCGAGAAGCGCTTCTCCGTCGGTGCCGAACTGCGTGGTCGCAAGCCGCGCGAGACCAAGCTGCACACATACACGGTGGAAGCCGCCCGGGAGCATTCCGGGCGGCTTCTGCTGCGCCTCGACGGCGTAGCCGATCGCACCGCCGCGGACAACCTGCGCGGCACGCTGTTCGTGATCGATACCGCTGATCTCACCCCGTCCGACGATCCGGACGAGTTCTACGACCACGAGCTCGAGGGCCTGTCCGTGCGCATGGCCGCCGGGCGCCCCGACGCCGGTACGCCCGTCGGCACCGTGATCGAGGTATTGCATTCCGCGGCAGGCGAATTGCTGTCGATCCGCCCGGAAGGGCAGACGTCCGGCGAGCTTCTGGTCCCGTTCGTGACGGCGATCGTGCCGACCGTCTCGGTGGCCGATCGTGTCATCGAGATCGACCCGCCCGAGGGCCTGCTGGATCCCGACTTCGGCGACAGCCGCAACGAGGAGTGACCGAACCGCCGTGCGTCTCGACGTAGTCACGATCTTCCCCGAGTACCTCGAGCCGCTCCGGGCCGCGCTGCTCGGCAAGGCGATCGACAAGGGACTCATCTCCGTCGGGGTCCATGATCTGCGGCGCTGGACCCACGACGTCCACAAGTCGGTCGACGACTCCCCGTACGGCGGTGGACCGGGCATGGTCATGAAGCCGACCGTGTGGGGCGACGCTCTCGACGAGGTCCTCACAGACGAGCACGGTGAACCCGACTCCGACGCCCTCCTGGTGGTTCCCACCCCGGCCGGCGTCCCGTTCACCCAGGCCACGGCGCACCGTTGGGCCGAGGAGAAGCACCTGGTCTTCGCGTGCGGCCGGTACGAGGGCATCGACCAGCGCGTGTTCGACGACGCCGCCCGCCGGGTGCGGGTCGAAGAGGTGTCCATCGGCGACTACGTCCTGATCGGCGGCGAGGCCGCCGTGCTCGTCATGGTCGAGGCCGTCGTCCGACTGCTGCCGGGTGTGCTCGGGAATCAGCAATCCCATGAAGAGGATTCGTTCTCCGACGGACTCCTCGAGGGCCCCAGCTACACGCGCCCCGTCTCGTGGCGCGGGCTCGACGTGCCGCCGGTGCTGCTGTCCGGGGATCACGCCAAGGTCGCGGCCTGGCGTCGGGCACAGTCGCTTCAGCGCACAGCCGAGCGTCGGCCCGATCTCCTTTCCTGATTCGCGACCCGCTAGTCGATTCGCCTCTGCGGGAACAGGGTTCGCGCGACGTCGGTGATCGTCTCGCGGGCGTGCGCCGCGCTGACGTCGTCGACAGCCGCGGTGAGCGAGGTGTCGGGGTATTCGGCGTCGCCGTCCCCGTAGTCGAGGTCCTCGCGTGACACCAGCACCAGGACGTAGCGGTCGTCCGGCCCGATCACGCCGGTCGACACGTGCGTCCAACGGTCGTCGATGCAGCACATCCAGCCCTGCTTGACCGCGACATCCGACTCGTCGGGCAGGCCGGCCGGGATCCCGAAGCTCTGGTCGTAGCCGTCCGCGGCGGTCGGGTTCGACGTGCGCAGGTACGTCATCATCTCGTCGCGGTGTTCCGGGTCGAGGCCGCCGCGTCCGTCGAGCACGGCCGAGTAGTAGTCGACGAGGTCGTGTCCGGTCGTCACGGTGTTCCACCAGTGGTCGTCGTACGGCGGCTCCGTGTCGGCGAGCCCGTACCGCGACACCACGTCGACGACGATGTCCGACGTGCCGTAGTCGTCCCACAGCTGGTTGGCGGCGTCGTCGTCGGAGTACTCGAGCATCCGCGCGACGAGCTCGTGCTCGCCGTCGGTGAGGGCCAGTTCGGCGGTCGACTCGCGGTAGAAGAGGTCGTCGGCGATGAACAGTTTCGCGACCGACGCCGTCGGGAACGGGGTCGCGTCCGCGAACGACTCGTAGTGACCGTCCCGCCGGTCGAGCAGTGCGATCGTCACGTCGGCGCCGCGCCCGGCGGCGTCCACGACGGACTGGGTGATGCGCCCCTCGATCGTGAGCGGAGCGGGCCCGACCTCCGTAGTGTCGAGGCCGTCGGCGCGTCGACTGTCGGGTGTCGTCCCGCCGTCGGACGGCGAGGCGCAGGCCGCGATCGCGGCGGTTGCGAGGCACACGACGGCGAGACGTCGTGCTCGTTGCGCCACCGGATCCTCCACCAAATCTTTCGCCGGGCTCATGACCGGCACCTCGAACAGGCTAGCGGTAGGGTCGATCGCCGTGACGACTGCTCTCAAATCCGTGAACCAGCGCATCGCCGACGAGCTCGACGTACGGGAGGGTCAGGTCGCCGCGGCCGTCGACCTCCTCGACGGCGGCGCCACGGTCCCGTTCATCGCCCGGTACCGCAAGGAGGTCACCGGCGCCCTCGACGATGCCCAGCTGCGTCAGCTCGAGGAGCGCCTGCGCTACCTGCGCGAGCTCGACGAGCGGCGCGTCGCGATCCTGGAATCGATCCGCTCGCAGGACAAGCTCGACGACCAGCTCGAGCAGCAGATCATGCTGGCCGACACCAAGGCGCGGCTCGAGGACATCTACCTGCCGTACAAGCCGAAGCGGCGCACCAAGGCGCAGATCGCTCGTGAGGCCGGCCACGAACCGGTCGCCGACGCGCTGCTCGGCGACGCCACCCAGGACCCGGCGCAGTACACCGCCGAGCAGCTCGAGGGTGCGCGTGCGATCCTCGTCGAGCGGTTCGCCGAGGACGCCGACCTGGTCGGTGAGCTGCGTGAACTGATGTGGACTCGCGGGCAGGTCGAGTCGACGGTCCGCAAGGGCAAGGAGTCGGAGGGCGCCAAGTTCGCCGACTACTTCGAGTTCTCCGAGCCGTTCGAGAAGCTGCCGTCGCACCGCATCCTCGCGATGTTCCGCGGCGAGAAGGAAGAGGTCCTCTCGCTGACCCTCGCGTCCGACCGCGAGCCGCTCGAGCCGGGCCAGACCACCGTGTACGAGGGCCGGATCGCGAACCGCTTCGGGATCGCCGACCGTGGACGCGCGGCCGACCGCTGGCTGCTCGACACCGTCCGCTGGGCGTGGAAGACCAAGATGCTGATCACGCTCGGCATCGACACCCGGATGCGGCTGCGGCAGTCGGCGGAGACGGACGCCGTCGACGTGTTCGCGGCCAACCTCAAGGACCTGCTGCTGGCCGCGCCGGCGGGCACCCGCGCCACGATGGGACTGGACCCGGGTTTCCGCACCGGCACCAAGGTCGCGGTCGTCGACGCGACGGGCAAGGTCGTCGCGCACGACACGATCTACCCGCACCAGCCGCACAACAAGTGGGACCAGTCGCTCGCGACGCTCGCCGCTCTCGCCGCCAAGCACGGCGTCGACCTCGTCGCCATCGGCAACGGTACGGCGTCGCGTGAGACGGATGCGCTTGCCGCCGAACTGATCTCGAAATTCCCCGAGGCGGGACTGACCAAGGTGATGGTGTCCGAGGCCGGGGCGTCGGTGTACTCGGCGTCGGCGTACGGGTCGCAAGAGCTGCCCGACCTCGACGTCTCGATCCGCGGTGCGGTGTCGATCGCCCGCCGCCTGCAGGACCCGCTGGCCGAACTGGTGAAGATCGACCCCAAGTCGATCGGCGTCGGCCAGTACCAGCACGACGTGTCCGAGACCATGCTGGCGCGGTCGCTCGGCGCGGTCGTCGAGGACGCCGTCAACGCGGTCGGCGTGGACGTGAACACGGCGTCGGTGCCGCTGTTGTCGCGGGTGTCGGGCATCGCCGGTTCGCTCGCCGAGAGCATCGTCGCCCACCGCAACCAGAACGGCCCGTTCCGCAGCCGCAAGGCGCTCAAGGACGTGCCGCGTCTCGGCCCCAAGGCGTTCGAGCAGTGCGCCGGCTTCCTCCGGATCCCGAACGGCGACGATCCGCTCGACGCGTCGGCCGTGCACCCCGAGGCGTACCCGGTGGTGCGGCGGATCGTGCAGGCGTCCGGTTCGGGCGTGGGGGAGTTGATCGGCAACACTGCCGTCCTACAGAAGCTCCGGCCGACCGACTTCGTCGACGACAAGTTCGGCCTGCCGACGGTCACCGACATCATCGCCGAGCTCGACAAGCCGGGCCGCGACCCGCGCCCCGAGTTCAAGACCGCGACGTTCGCGGCCGGCATCGAGAAGGTCGCGCACCTGAAGCCCGGCATGGTGCTCGAGGGGGTCGTCACCAACGTCGCCGCGTTCGGTGCCTTCGTCGACGTGGGCGTGCACCAGGACGGGCTGGTCCACGTGTCGGCGATGTCACGCAATTTCGTCAGCGACCCGCGCGAGGTGGTCAAGTCCGGTGACGTCGTCAAGGTCAAGGTGCTCGAGGTCGACGTCGAACGCCAGCGCATCGGTTTGACGCTGCGGCTGGACGACGAGGTCGGCGCGGCCACCGGACCGAAGGGCGGCCAGGGCGGACGCGGACCCCGGCCGAATGGTCAGGGCGGCAATCAGCGTCAGGGCGGCCAGGGCGGCCAGGGCGGCCAGCGTCAGGGTGGTCGGGGTCGCGACCGGCGGTCCGAGCAGCGTCCGGCGAGCGGATCCATGGCCGACGCGCTCCGCAAGGCGGGTTTCGGCAACTGATCCGCGCGGTGGGTGCCCCGGTGGTTCCGGCCGGGGCACCCGCCGGCGTCGGCGGTGCTGTCAGTACCCGCCGATGCCCTTGCCGATCAGCGACACGCCGATCACGAGCAGCAGCACCGACATCACCGCGGCGTTGTTGGCGGTGAGCCAGGTCTTCAGCCCGCCCAGCCAGGAGGTGGCACGCTCGCGCATCGTGAGATAGCCGATGACCGGCACGGCGACGGTGCTGGCGGCGAGGACGGTGAACACGATGCCGGTGACGACGATCGACGTGCCGCTGACCCCGAGCTGTGTGACCGCGACCGCGGCGCCGACGATCATCAGCAGGTTCTTAGGGTTGACGGCGGCGAGACCGAACCCGAGCGCGATCGCCTTGCCGGGCGTGACCTTGTCCATCGCCGACAGCCACGCCGGCATCGTCGGCGTCTCGCCCGGGGCCGGTCGGCTGCGCCACTGCTTCACGGCCAGGCCGAGCAGTAGGAGGCCGAGGACGAGGCGGATGGTGGCGGTGACGGCGTTGCCGTCCGAATCGGACGACAGATCCATCGAGCTGCCGATGATCACGAAGATCGCGTAGCCCACGACGATCCCGAGTATCCAGCCGGCGAGGAACGCCGTCGCGGTGCTGCCGGCGCGCGGCGTCAGCAGCATGAGGATCGTCGCGATGATCGGGATGGGGCTGATGGCCACACCGATCGCGAGGGGGAGCACATCCCCGATTGCGGTACCCATGAGACGAATGGTGTCGGTGCCGCCCGTCGTGGTCCCCACCCATTTCGGGTGAAACGCCGGGCGCTGCTCCGGCTTTCGCGGCGGTGTCCCAGGTGGAACACTCAGCATCCATGCAGCCGATCTCGTCCGTGCGCCCTGATTCGTCCCGCGCGCCGAAGAACATGGTGTGGGTTCCCGGTGGAACGTCCTGGATGGGCTCGGAGGACTTCTATCCCGAGGAGCGCCCCGTCCACCAGGTCACGGTCGACGGATTCTGGATGGACACCCATCAGGTGACGGTCGCGGAGTTCCGTCGGTTCGTGAAGGACACCGGGCACGTCACCACCGCCGAGGTCGCGCCGGACCCCGTCGACTACCCCGACGCGGATCCGTCGTTGCTGGTTCCCGGATCGCTGGTGTTCACCCCGCCGGACCACGCGGTGTCCCTCGACGACTATCAGCAGTGGTGGTCGTGGGTGCCGGGCGCGGACTGGCGACACCCCGAGGGGCCCGGCAGCAACGTCGGCGGTCGCGAGCGGCATCCCGTCACGCACGTCTCCTACACCGACGCCCTCGCGTACGCGGCGTGGGCGGGCAAGGAACTGCCGAGCGAGGCCGAGTGGGAGTTCGCCGCCCGCGGTGGACTCGATCGCAAGACGTACGTCTGGGGCGACGACTTCACCCCCGGCGGCAAGCATCAGGCCAACACGTGGCAGGGCCAGTTCCCGTGGCAGAACCTGGCCGAGGACGGATTCGTCGGCACCGCGCCGATCGGCAGTTACCGGCCCAACGGCTACGGCCTGTCGGACATGGCCGGCAATGTGTGGGAGTGGACCTCGGACTTCCACACCGCCGATCACAGCGTGTCCGGGAAGAACGTGGCGCCGACGTCGTCGTGCTGCATTCCCCGTAACCCTAGGGTCGAGGTCGGGGAGGCCCGCGACGGCGAGACGTACGCCCGCCGCGTCATCAAGGGCGGATCGCACCTGTGCGCGCCCAACTACTGCCTGCGGTACCGTCCCGCGGCGCGGCAGGGGGAGACGGAAGAGACGTCCACCTGCCACATCGGCTTCCGCTGCATCGTCCGAGCTCCCGGTCCGTCCTGATGCGCGAGTGGCTCGACCGGGAGATCATCGCGAACGGGCGCCTGCCGCTGCTCTTCTTCCTGATCGGCTTCCTGCTCGCGTTCCTGTTCATCCGAGTCAGCGTCCGGATGATCCGCGCCGAGGTGCGCTGGTGGCCCGGCAACATCACGCCCGGTGGCCAGCACATCCACCACGTCGTGTTCGGGGTGATCACGATGTTCGCGTCCGGGGTCGCGTTGATCGCGGTACAAGAGACGGCGACGCAGACCACCGGTGCGGTGCTGGCCATGTTCTTCGGGATCGGCGCGGCGCTCGTGCTCGACGAGTTCGCGTTGATCTTCTATCTCAAGGACGTGTACTGGGAGGACCAGGGACGGGCGTCGGTCGACGCGGTCTTCGTCGCGCTCGCGGTGACCGGTCTGCTGCTGCTCGGGTTCCAACCGCTCGAATTGTTCGACATCACCGAGTTCCGCAAGGATCCGCACTTCGCGGTCCGGGCGGCGATCGTGGCCCTCGCGGTCGCGAATCTGGGGTTGGCGGCCATCGTGATCCTGAAGGGCAAGATCTGGACCGGACTGGTCGGGCTGTTCGTGTTCCCGATCCTCCTGGTCGGGGCGCTCCGACTGAGCCGGCCCGGGGCGCCGTGGGCGCGCTGGCGGTACGTGAAGAAGCCACGCAAGATGCGCCGTGCGCTCGAGCGGGAGAAACGGTTCCGCCGCCCGATGATCCGCGCGAAGATCTACGTGCAGGACCTGGTCGCGGGAAAACCCAGCGTCGAGCATGCGCTCACGGCCACGGAGGTGGAGCTCGAGCGGACCGTGCACGCCGCGCCGGCACCGATTTCCACGCATGGTGCGGCGTCTGGCACAATGGTCGGGTTGCCCGGTGAGGGTGACGGAACCTGATCTGAGCACGAACCAGTCGAGCACCAGCCGCTCGGTTCCTCTGCTCCTGCGATAAACGCAAGGATGGAACAACCGATGAACACCTTGGACTTCCTGGACGCCAAGTCCCTCCGTGACGATATTCCGGAGTTCCGTCCCGGTGACACCCTGAACGTGCACGTCAAGGTTATCGAGGGCTCGAAGGAGCGCGTGCAGGTCTTCAAGGGCGTCGTGATCCGCCGCCAGGGCGGCGGCGTGCGCGAGACCTTCACCGTTCGTAAGATCTCGTTCGGTGTCGGTGTCGAGCGCACCTTCCCGGTTCACAGCCCCAACCTGGCCCAGATCGAGGTCGTCACCCGCGGTGACGTCCGTCGCGCCAAGCTGTACTACCTGCGCGACCTGCGCGGCAAGGCTGCGAAGATCAAGGAAAAGCGCTGAGCTTCGACGCTCCGAGCTTGATCGATTGGCCCGGCACCGTTTTCACGCGGTGTCGGGCTAATCTGTCTCCGTGGCAGATGCACCGCAGGACCCGGCCGTGACGCCGGATGCGAACAACGGCGACGGCGCGGGGGAGAGCAACGGAGCGAAGGGCCGCCGCGGCCGCGCCCGAGGCAAAGAGAAGAAGCAGCGGTCCTTCTGGCGCGAGATACCGATCCTCATCGTCGTCGCGCTGGTTCTGAGCTTTCTGCTCCAGACGTTCATCGCGCGCGTCTACCTCATCCCGTCCGAGTCGATGGAACCGACGCTGCACGGATGTCCCGGCTGCACCGGCGACCGCATCCTGGTCGAGAAGATCAGCTACCGCTTCGGGGATCCCCAACCTGGCGACGTCGTCGTGTTCCGCGGTCCGGAGTCGTGGTCGGAGAACTACACCTCGAATCGGTCGTCGAACGTCGTGCTTCGTGGTGTCGAGGAACTCGGCTCCCTGGTGGGACTCGTCCCGCCGGACGAGAATGATCTCGTGAAGCGTGTGATCGCCACCGGTGGGCAGACCGTCGAGTGCTGCGACGACCAGGGCCGCATCCTGGTCGACGGCAAGCCACTCGACGAGCCGTACGTGAAGATGGACTTCCCGTTCATTCCGGGCGTCCAGACGTGCGACACCGCGGTGAAGTCGGGGCGCTGCTTCGGTCCGGTCACCGTCCCCGAGGGCAATGTGTGGGTGATGGGCGACAACCGCAGCAACTCGGCGGATTCGCGCTATCACGTATCCGACGAACTACAAGGCACCGTCCCGATCGACAACGTGATCGGCAAGGCGACGTTCATCGTCCTGCCGCCGTCGCGTTGGGGCAAGATCTCGTCCCCCGACATCCAGCAGCAGTGAGTACCTGGCCACCGAGAACCGTCATTCGCAGAGCATCCGGCTTGCGGACCATGGAGTCTGCGCTGGTGCGGTGCGGGCTCGGTCCGGTCGCCGGTGTCGACGAAGCGGGCCGTGGAGCCTGCGCGGGGCCGCTGGTCGTGGCCGCGTGCGTGCTCGGGCCCAAGCCGCACGCGGCGCTGTCGGGGCTCGACGACTCGAAGAAGCTCACCGAGAGGGCTCGCGACGAGCTGTTCCCGGTGATCACACGGCTCGCGGTCGCCTGGAGCGTCGTCGAGATCCCGGCCGCGGAGATCGACCGGATCGGGGTGCACGTGGCGAACATCGAGGGCATGCGCCGCGCGGTCGCGGGCCTGACGGTGGCACCGGGTTACGTGCTCACCGACGGATTCCGGGTCCCCGGGCTGCCGGCGCCGTCACTGCCGGTGATCGGCGGCGACGCCACCGCGGCCTGCATCGCTGCGGCGAGCATCCTCGCGAAGGTCACCAGGGATCGGACGATGATCGCACTGGACGACGAGCTCCCCGGGTACGGTTTCGCGGGGCACAAGGGGTACAGCACCGCGGTACACACGGCGGCGCTGAACGAACTGGGACCGTCTCGGGAACATCGAATGTCGTACGCGAACGTAGCCGCGGCAAACCGCGCATTCGGAACCGCAACGGTCGGTGCGCGATGATGAGTGTTCACAACAACGTAGGAGGACGTCGAGGCCGATGAGTGCCGAGGATCTCGAGAAGTACGAAACCGAGATGGAACTGTCGCTGTACCGCGAGTACCGGGACATCGTCGGGCAGTTCTCGTACGTCGTGGAGACCGAGCGCCGGTTCTATCTCGCGAACTCCGTGGAGTTGCTTCCGCACAGCGCGGACGGCGAGATCTACTTCGAGGTGCGGATGTCCGACGCCTGGGTGTGGGACATGTACCGTCCGGCTCGGTTCGTGAAGTACGTGCGCGTCATCACCTTCAAGGACGTCAACATCGAGGAGCTCGAGAAGTCGGACCTGCGGCTGCCGGACAGCGGCCTGGGCTGACGCGAGCCTTCCGAAACCGCGCACCACGAATCGTGGTGCGCGGTTTCGTGTTTCGGCTTCGGGGCGGACCAGCCCACCCTGGATTTCGTGGGTTGTCCACAGCTGTTCGTCCATCCACAGGCGAATTCGTCGGCGCAGGTCGGGAGATCTGCTCGTCGATCGGTGACGGCACAGTGGCCCCGAGCGGCGGGAAGTGTCCCGTCGGCTGAGGGGAGGCCTGGATGGGACGGAATCTCGCGCTGGGCGCGATGGGGGAGGAACTGGCGGCCGAGCTGCTGACGGCGTCCGGCATGCGGATCCTGGACCGCAACTGGCGGTGCCGGCACGGTGAGCTGGATCTGGTGGCGGTCGACGGTGACACAGTCGTGTTCGTGGAGGTCAAGACCCGGTCGGGGCTCGGGTTCGGCAGCCCGGCCGAGGCGGTCACCTACGCCAAGCAGCGCCGCATCCGGATGCTCGCGCAGCGTTGGCTGTCGGCGTCGGAGCGGCACTGGCCGCACGTGCGGTTCGACGTGGTGTCGGTGCTCGTCGATCGCCGACGCGAGCCCGAGCTCACACATCTGACGGGGGTGTTCTGATGGCGCTGGGCCGGGCGCACTCGGTCGCGGTGACCGGCGTCGAGGGGCAGATCGTCGAGATCGAGGCTGATATCGGCCGCGGGTTGCCGGGGGTGCACCTGGTGGGCCTGCCGGACACCGCGCTGCAGGAGTCCCGCGATCGGGTACGGGCGGCGGTCACCAATTCGGGTGCGAAGTGGCCGGAATCGCGGGTGACGCTCGCGCTCTCGCCGGCGACGCTCCCGAAAGTGGGCAGCGTCTACGATCTGGCGCTCGCGTGTGCGGTGCTCGATGCGGCCCGCCAGGTCCCACGATCTCGGCTCGAGAAGACCGTGCTGCTGGGCGAACTGGCGCTCGACGGACGGTTGCGCACGGTGCGGGGTGTGCTGCCCGCTTTGCTCGCGGCGAGGAATGCGGGCTGGTCGACGGCGGTGGTGCCGATGGCGGCCCTCGCGGAGGCGGGACTGGTCGACGGGATCGAGGTGTTCGGCGCGGACCGACTGACGGCGGTCACCGAATGGCTGCAGGGCAAGGGACAACTCGCCGAGCCGGAGCCGTTCGACGCCGAGACCAGCGTTCTACGAAGCGATCTGAGCGAGGTCGTGGGGCAAGCGGAGGCGCGGTGGGCGATCGAAGTCGCGGCCGCCGGCGCCCACCATCTAATGCTCACCGGCCCACCCGGGATCGGGAAGACGATGCTGGCGCAGCGGCTGCCGGGCGTCCTGCCCGCGCTCTCGGAATCGGAGGCGTTGGAGGTCACGGCAATCCACTCGGTCGCCGGTCTCCTCACCTCCGAGCGCCCGCTCATCACCGAACCGCCGTTCATCGCGCCGCACCACACGTCGTCGGTGAGCGCTCTGGTCGGCGGCGGCAGCGGAATCGCCAAGCCCGGCGCGGTGAGCCGGGCGCACCGCGGGATCCTCTTCCTCGACGAGTGCGCCGAGATGGGGACGAAGGCGCTGGAGGCGTTGCGCACGCCGCTCGAGGACGGTGAGGTACGGATCGCCCGACGGGACGGGGTGGCCCGGTACCCGGCACGGTTCCAGCTGGTCCTGGCCGCCAACCCGTGCCCGTGCGCGCCCGCACGCGAGGTGGACTGCGTGTGCACGCCGACGGTGCGCCGACGCTACCTGGGACGCCTGTCGGGGCCGCTGCTCGACCGTGTCGATCTGCGGATCCGGATGGGGAGCGCCCGGGCCGAGGCGTTGATGGACGAGGTTGGCGAGAGCACCGAGCAGGTGCGTGCGCGGGTGGCGACGGCGCGGGCCGCAGCCGCCGAGCGGTGGCGCCCCTACGGTTGGCACACCAATGCAGAGGTTCCGGGCCCGGCTCTGCGGCAACGGTTCCGGCTCTCCCGCGAGGCGCTCGGACCGATCGAGAAGGCGCTGCGTCGTGGTTCGGTCACCGCCCGCGGTGCCGACCGGGCGTTGCGGGTCGCGTGGACCCTCGCGGATCTTGCCGGGCTGGACGCTCCGGGCTCGCACCAGGTGGGCAGCGCGCTCGAGTTCCGCGATCGGGGGATGTCGTGAGCGGGCACGATCCGCGACTGTCGGCGTGGGCGTACCTGTCGAAGGTGGTGCAGGGCTCGTGTCCGCCGCTGGCGCAGTTGGTGGCGTCGGTGGGGCCGGAGGAGGCCGCGCGCGCCGTGCGGGAGCGGGACCTGTCCAGCTTCCTGGACCGGCGGACGTCGGCGCGGGCACATCTCGACACCTCGACACGCGATCTCGACCAGCTGCAGGCGATGGGTGGGCGCCTGGTGACCCCGGACGACGACGAGTGGCCGCGCTGGCGCATGCTCGCGTTCGACGGGCTCGGAAACGGCCGCGACGACGGTGGACCGCTCGCGCTGTGGGTGCTGGGGAGTCGGCCGGTGGACGAACTGGTTGCCCGATCGGTGGCGGTCGTCGGCACCCGCGCCGCGAGTTCCTACGGCGAGCACGTGACCGCCGAGATCGCGGGCGACCTCGCCGCCGACGGGTGGACGATCGTGTCGGGGGCGGCGTTCGGTATAGATGCGGCGGCGCATCGGGCCGCGCTCGGGGTGGGTGGTCTCACCGTCGCCGTCCTGGCGTGCGGTGTCGACCGCGCGTATCCGGCCGGGCACGGGCGGTTGCTCCGGCAGATCGCCGACGATGGCGCGGTGATCAGTGAGTATCCGCCGGGGACGACGCCGGCGCGGCACCGATTCCTGGCGCGAAACCGCTTGGTGGCGGGGCTGTCCGAGGGCGTGGTGGTCGTCGAGGCGGGGTGGCGCAGCGGCGCACGGAATACCGCGACGTGGGGGCGGCGGCTGGGCCGTCCGGTGCTCGCGGTGCCGGGGCCGGTGACGTCGGCGGCGTCCACGGGGTGCCATCGGATGATCCGGGAGGGCGAGGCGCGGCTGGTGGCGAGTGCAGCCGATGTCGTGGAGGAGGCCGGACCGATCGGGCTCGACGGCGAGGACGCCGGGCCGGTCCGCGCGCTCGACGTGCTCGAGGGGGATGCGGCCGCGGTCTACGAGGCGCTGCCGGCCAACGGAACTCGCAGCACCCGCGCGCTCTCGGAGGACTCGGGCGTGCCGATCGGCAAGGTGCGGGCGGTCCTGCCGGTGCTCGAGATCGACGGATTCGTCGGTTCGGACGAGACGGGGTGGTTCCGCGAGCGGTGAGCGGTTCGAGCTCTCAAGGCTCGCGCATCATCACGTCCTTGATGCGCCGCAGGCGTTCCGGATCGGCTTCGTCGCCCGTCCGCCCGACCAGCGTGGTCAGCGTGGTGATGACGGGGGTGCCGGTTTCGTCGCACACGACATTCTTCGTCACGAAGATGTCGCTGCCGGCGGTCTGCCGAAACGATGCGAGTGAGACGTCGACAGTGAGTCGGTCGCCGGCACATACAGGTCGGTGGAATATCAGCTTCTGATCGGTCTGGAGGATCTGGCTCAGATCGAATCCGGTCAGAATCTTCTCGAGCAGAAACTTCTGGGCGATGATGCCGATCACCGACACGAAGGTGAGCGGCGCGATGATTGTAGGGTGACCGAGTTCCTGCGCGGCGATTTCGTCGTGGTGCGCGGGGTGGTCGTTCTGCACGGCCGTCGCGTACTCGCGGATCTTCTCCCGGCCCACCTCGTAGTAGTCGGGCATGCGGTAGCTGTAGCCGACCAGTCGCTCCGCGCGGGAGGCCCGGTCGTCCGTCGATTCCGCTGATCGGGTCACCACTCGAGTGTGACGGAAGAACCGAGGCAGCGTCTGATATCGGGCAGAGACGGGCGCGACCACGCGCAATCGTTTCCGAACGGAAACGATTGCGTCCGGTGGTCAGCAAGGCGTACCGCATACGGTCCCCGGATCGCCTAAAGTCGCGTCATGGCTACCGTCTGGACCGTTCCCGAAGACATCACCCGAGTGCTGCTGGCCGCGCCCGGAATCCGCGACTTCCTCACCGATGACGAGGGTCGCGGCGTGGTGAGCGATCCCAAGGTGCGACTCGCCGAGTTCACCGCGGTGGTCAACTCGCTCAAGCTGAACGCCGGCCGGACGTTCACCTCGGTGCGCGACGCGGCAGGGGTTCTCTTCGACGGCCCCGCGATCGGCGGTGTCGTCGTCTCGGATGCGCTGCGCCTCGCGGTGATGCGGGTGATCACCGCCGAGCCGCGGGAGCGTAAGCCCGCGCCCAACCCCCTGGCGCCTCGCGTGGTCGAGAACCTCGGTCTGTACGTCTATGCGCTGCTGGATCCGCGGGACCGGTCGATCTTCTACGTCGGTGTAGGACGTGGGAACAAGGTGTACTCGCACGACTGGGATGCGCTCGGGGAGGCGGGCACCCTCGATGCCGAGGGCGTGGGTGACGCCGATCGGGACGAGACGCGCAGCGCCTGGACTCAGCGGATCCGGGACATCTACGCCGCAGGGCACTCGGTGGAGCACATCGTGCTGCGGCACCGGATCGACGCGGCCCACGACAACGTCTCGGCGGCGAAGGAGGCCGCGCACGTGGTGGTCGACGCGCTCCGCCTGCTCGAACTCCACCCCGATCACCCGGTGCTGACAAACCTCGCCGGCGAACCGGCCGACCTCGAGAAGCGGGCGATGTCGATCGAAGAGTTGGCGGTCCAGTACTCGGCGCTACCAGCCCCCGAGATGCCGGTTCCGGGCGCGCTCGTCCGAGTGCCCGCCGCGGCCGGTGCGGGTCTGACCGCCGATGAGTTGTATGCCCTGTCGCGGGGGCCGTGGCGTGCGGGGGCTGCCGCCCGCAATGTCACCGATCTACCGGTGATCGTGTTCGCGGACAACATCGTTCGAGCGGTATACCGCGTGACCACCTGGGACGGGGTCGGCCCGGCCAGTGAGCAGCAGTGGCGCTTCTCGGGTGCGGTCGACCCGGATCTCGAGGCCAAGTACGTGGGAACTCGTGTGACGCCGGACCGCGCGGGGCTCAAGGCGTGGCCGACACACGGCTGGGTACAGCGTCTGACCATGGCGCGTCCGCACGGGCGGTGACGCCCCCTCCACTCATGATCTATGGTTAGCTTTGCCTAACTATTTGCGTGAGTGGAGGAGTGTGCCGTGGCGCGGAGAACGTCGACGTTGACGGTGGTGCGGACCGAACGGATCGCGCCGCACATGGTCCGGGTGGTGCTGGGCGATCCCGGCTTCGACAGCTTCGAGTCGTCCGAGTTCACCGACTCGTACGTCAAGATCGAGTTCGGCGGCGCCGACGCTCCGGTCCTGCGGACGTACACCGTCCGCTCGGTCGACGCGGACGCGCGCGAGTTGGCGATCGATTTCGTCGTGCACGGTGACGACGGGGTCGCCGGCCCGTGGGCTGCGTCGGTGCAGCCGGGCGAGTCCGTGACGGTGCGCGGCCCCGGTGGTGCGTACGCGCCGCGTCCCGACGCCGACTGGCACCTCATCGCCGGTGACGAGTCGGCGCTGCCGGCGATCTCGACAGCGGTCGAGGCCCTCGGCGCCGACGCCGTGGCGAAGGTGTTCGTCGAGGTCGCCGACGAACGCGACCGGATCGACCTGTCGGCGGGGCCGAACGTCGAGATCACGTGGCTGTACCGCGGGACGACATCGGACGCGGCCGAGGCCGACGTCGTCGGCGGCAACGCCCCACTGGTCCGGGCGGTCCTGGACACCCCATGGCTGCCCGGCGATGTGCACGTCTTCATCCACGGCGAGGCGGACACCGTCATGCACCACCTGCGTCCGTACATCCGCAAGGAGCGGGCAGTGCCCGCCGCGTCGGCGTCGATCTCCGGCTACTGGCGCCGGGGCCGCACCGAAGAGGGATTCCGGGTGTGGAAGCAGGAACTGGTGACGGCCGAGGCGAACGCGAACTGAGCCGCGCCCGCTGTGTCGATCGTCGTTCCGATCTCTCGAATCCCATTGGACGGCGGTCGGATTCGGCCCCATGCGGACGCTTCGACCCGCCGCCCCGTCTAGGCGGTGCGGGCCAGGACCTTGAGCGATGTCATCGCGATCAGCCCCGAGGCCAGGATCGCGATCGCCATCGGCGCCGCGGTGTCCGAGCCGGCGATCCCGACCAGCGGCGACACGACGGCCGCCAGCCCGAACTGACATGCACCCATGAGTGCCGAACCAGTGCCGGCGGCCTCGCTGACCTGTCCCTGTGCGAGTGCGGTGGCATTGCCCATGATGAAACCGATGCTCGCGACGACACCGAACATCAGCGGCAGCACGAGCCAGATGTGACTGCCGCCGATCGTGGTCGCGAGTGTGAGCAGCAGTCCCGACGCGACGAGCAGGCTGACGCCGAAGGTCAGGAGTTGCCGGGCATGGAAGGTGCCGATCAGCTTCGTGTTGACGATGCTACCCGTCACGATGCCGAGCGAGTTGATCGCGAACACGATCGAGAACTGGCCGGGTGAGAGTCCGAGCACGTCCTGGACGACGAACGGCGACGCCGAGATGTACGAGAACAACGCACCGAACCCGAAGGCGAACGTGAAGGCGTAGCCGAGGTACGTCCGGTTCGTCACCACGTAGCGGAGATTGTGGACCAGCGCGGCCAGCCCGCCACCGTGCCGACGCTCGGCGGGCAGGGTCTCGGGGACCAGGGTGAGAACGCCGATCAGCATCACGACCGCCGCGCCCGCGAGGACCCAGAAGATGCCGCGCCAGCCGATCGGGCCGAGCAGCGCGCCACCCATCAGCGGTGCGACCACCGGGGCGACACCGCCGATGATCATCATCACGCTGAACAGTCGGGCCGCCGCGTCGCCCTTCGCGCGGTCCGCGATCACCGCACGCGCCAGCACGATCCCGGCACCACCGCTGAATCCCTGCAGCAGACGCGCCGCGATCAACACTCCGATGTTGGGGGCGATCGCGCACAGCACACCGCTGACTGCACAGAGGACAGTGCCGGCGATCAGCAGGTTCCGTCGCCCGAGACCGTCGGACAGGGGGCCGATGACCAGCTGTCCGATGCCCAGTCCGGCCATGAACGTCGTGAGTGTCAACTGCACGCTGGCGGGAGAGGTACCCAGGCTGTCCGCCATCGAGGGCAGGCCCGGCAGATACATGTCGGTGGCCAGGGGAGCGATCGCCGAGAGGAGCGCAAGAACGCAGAGCATGGGGATGGGAATCGCTCGTTTCACGCGAAAACCTTACCGGCGAGGGAACTTGCGGAATCGGGCGGTCACCGCGACGGTGGTCGTCATGGACGTCGACCCGACCCGACCGCTGCCGTCCGTGCTGCGGAACCACCTCGACGACTACGCCGAGCACCTCCGCCTCGAGCGGGGTCGTTCCGCGCACACAGTCCGCGCGTACCTCGGGGACGTCACGAGCCTGCTCGAATACCTCTGCGGCGATCGACCCGGCGCGACGCTCGCCGACCTGGACCTGCGCGTGCTGCGCGGCTGGCTCGGCGCCCAGGCCGCGGCCGGAGTGGCCCGTACGACGCTCGCCCGACGGACGTCGTCGGCCAAGGGTTTCACCGCGTGGGCGCAGCGCACGGGCCGGATGGAACTCGATCCCGGAGTGCGTCTGGTGGCGCCCAAGGCGCACCGCACGCTGCCGCCGGTGCTGCGCCAGGAGCAGGCCGCCGAGGCGATGGCCGCCGCCGAATCCGGTGCCGCCCAGGAGGACCCGGTTGCGCTGCGGGACCGGTTGATCGTCGAACTGCTGTACTCGACGGGAATTCGGGTCGGTGAACTGTGCGGGCTCGACGTCGACGACGTCGACAGTGACCGGCGCGTCCTACGCGTGCTCGGCAAGGGCGACAAGGAGCGCGTCGTCCCGTACGGACGCCCCGCGGAGCAGGCGCTCGGCGCGTGGCTGCGGGCCGGGCGACCCGAACTCGCGAACGCTCGCTCCGGCGACGCGCTGCTGCTCGGGCGCCGCGGCGGCCGCCTCGACCAGCGTCAGGCCCGCAGCGTCGTGCACGACGTCGTGCAGGCGGTGCCGGGTGCGCCGGACCTCGCGCCGCACGGTTTGCGGCACTCGGCAGCGACCCACCTTCTCGAGGGCGGCGCCGACCTGCGGGTGGTGCAGGAGGTGCTCGGACATTCGAGCCTCGCGACGACGCAGTTGTACACGCACGTTTCGGTGGCCCGGTTGCGTGCAGTGCACGACCAGGCTCACCCGAGGGCATGACCGGCCCCGCCGGTACGCCGCTGAGGGGTGCGATCGGTCGGCAGTAGCCGGATCGGAACGGCCCTGACGAGAGGTAGCGGGTCGAGGTACTCCCGGTCCCGCCGCAGACCCCAGTGCAGGCAGGCCGCCGCCCCGCAGTCGGGATGTCCGGCAACCACGACGCCGAGGACCGTCCCGCGGTCGACCAGTCGTCCCGCGGTCACCCTCGCCTCGACCGGTTCGTATGTGGTTCGCAGGCCTCCCGGGTGGTCGACGGAGACGACGGGTTTGCCCGCGACGGTCCCGGCGAACACCACGGTGCCGGCGCTCGCGGCGAGCGCGCTCTGACCCGGGACGGCCGCTAGGTCCACCCCACGGTGTCCGGGCAGCCAGTTCTGTGCGGGCTTCTCGAACGCCCGCACGACACGCGGGCGCGGACGCAGTGGCCAGTCGAACGACGGGCGGATGTCGTCGGGGACCGCAACGGCCGTCGGGGGAGGCGGGGAGGTGGCTGGGGGCGCGGCGGCGGCCGGTGCCGCGCCGATGCAGAGCACCGTCGTGATCATCGCTGCGCCGACCCGGACGGCCGAGCGAAAATCGAAACCCATGCTGTGACCCTGGCCCGTCAGGATGCTGGACGGGTGGGCGTCGCGCGAACTGTGGACAGCCGATGTCGATATCCACAGATCACCGATCTCCGTTGCGGGGTGCGCTCACCTGTGCCTTCCGGCGGAACCGACCGCGGGTTAGGAACGCGCGCGTCGAGGCCGTACACTTGTCGGGCGGTCTGTGCACGCACAGTCCGACTTCGCGCGTCCGCGTATTCATCCGGTCGTCGGCTGGTCCTGCATTCGTGTGGGTCCGACACCGGGCGGGCGCCAGGGCGGGGATCACCGATCCCTGCGACAACCGGCAAACGAAAGACGAGGTACACAGCCATGGCTGTTGTGACCATGCGGCAGCTGCTCGACAGCGGCGCACACTTCGGGCACCAGACCCGCCGTTGGAACCCGAAGATGAAGCGGTTCATCCTCACCGACCGCAACGGCATCTACATCATCGACCTGCAGCAGACGCTGACGTACATCGACAAGGCGTACGAGTTCGTCAAGCAGACCGTCGCGCACGGCGGCACCGTCCTGTTCGTCGGCACCAAGAAGCAGGCGCAGGAGTCCATCGCGTCCGAGGCCACTCGCGTCGGGATGCCCTACGTCAACCAGCGTTGGCTCGGCGGCATGCTCACCAACTTCTCGACGGTCCACAAGCGCCTGCAGCGCCTGAAGGAGCTCGAGTCGATGGAGCAGACCGGTGGCTTCGAGGGTCGCACCAAGAAGGAAATCCTCATGCTCACGCGTGAGATGACCAAGCTCGACCGCACCCTCGGCGGCATCCGCGACATGGCCAAGGTTCCGTCGGCCGTCTGGGTCGTCGACACCAACAAGGAGCACATCGCCGTCGGCGAGGCGCGCAAGCTGAACATCCCGGTCATCGCCGTCCTGGATACCAACTGCGACCCCGACGTTGTCGACTACCCGATCCCGGGCAACGACGATGCGATCCGTAGCGCCGCCCTGCTGACCAAGGTTGTCGCCTCCGCCGTCGCCGAGGGCCTGCAGGCTCGCGCCGGTGTCAGCGCCGACAAGGACGCCAAGCCTGAGGCCGGCACGGGCGAGCCGCTCGCCGAGTGGGAGCAGGAGCTCCTCTCGCAGGCCGCTCCGGCCGCGGAGGCCGAGGCCGAGGCTCCCGCCGCGGACGCTCAGCAGTCCTAGTCGAATCGGCCCCGACCTATCCGGTCGGGGCCGTTTCGCTCACCTGCTTCGCCAGGTTCCGGCGCGAACCGCGGAGCCTGGCTTCCGAAACTCATCCGAGGAGGATCGCCCCCCATGGCGAACTACACCGCCGCCGACGTCAAGCGGCTCCGTGAGCTCACCGGCTCCGGAATGATGGACTGCAAGAACGCCCTCACCGAGACCGACGGCGACTTCGACAAGGCCGTCGAACTGCTCCGCATCAAGGGTGCCAAGGACGTGGGCAAGCGCGCCGAGCGCACCACGGCCGAGGGCCTGGTTGCGGCCAAGGACGGCGTCATGATCGAGATCAACGCCGAGACCGACTTCGTCGCCAAGAACGCGGAGTTCCAGGAGCTGGCCGACAAGGTCGTTGCCGCTGCTGCCGCCGCGAAGCCTGCCGACCTCGAGGCCCTCAAGGCCGTCGACGTCGACGGCAAGTCCGTCGAGACCCTGGTCCAGGAGCTCTCCGCCAAGATCGGTGAGAAGCTCGAGCTGCGTCGCTACGTCGCCTTCGACGGCGCCGTCGCGACCTACCTGCACAAGCGTGCCTCCGACCTGCCCCCGGGCGTCGGCGTGCTCGTCGAGTACACCGGTGAGGGCGAGGCTGCTGCCGAGGCCGCTCGCGGTGCTGCCATGCAGGTTGCCGCTCTCAAGGCCAAGTACGTCACCCGCGACGAGGTCCCCGCGGACATCGTCGAGAACGAGCGTCGTATCGCCGAGCAGACGGCCAAGGAGGAGGGCAAGCCCGAGGCTGCGCTCCCCAAGATCGTCGAGGGCCGCGTCAACGGCTACTACAAGGACGTCGTCCTGACCGAGCAGTCTTCGGTCACCGACTCCAAGAAGACCGTCAAGGCTCTCCTGGACGAGGCCGGCGCCACGATCACCCGCTTCGCGCGGTTCGAGGTCGGCGCCAGCTAGTCGTTCTTCCACACATCGGCCCCGCCGGCCGGGTGGGTGCGGTCGCCGGTTCGAGTTCTTCGAACCGGCGGTCCACCCCATCCCGGTCCGTGCGGGGCCGATCTGTGCGGTGGGTGGGTCGACTGGGTCGACTGCCCACGGATGAGGCAGGATGATAGGGCCTGTTCCGGCGTCTTCGCTGGATGGCCCGGGCGATCGCGAAGCCGGGCTTCGCGCGCCCGACCGTAGTACTTCTAGAACCGAACGATCTGCAGAACCGAGGGAGAATTATGACCGCACCGGCCGACGAACGTCCAGGATTCCGACGTGTGCTTCTCAAGCTCGGCGGTGAAATGTTCGGCGGCGGCAAGGTCGGTCTCGATCCGGACGTCGTGACGACGGTCGCGGAGCAGATCGCGGAGGTGGTTCGCTCCGGTGTGCAGGTCGCCGTGGTGATCGGTGGCGGCAACTTCTTCCGCGGGGCCGAACTCCAGCAGCGAGGCCTCGACCGCGCGCGTTCCGACTACATGGGCATGCTCGGCACCGTGATGAACTCCCTTGCGCTGCAGGACTTCCTGGAGAAGCAGGGCGTCGACACCCGCGTGCAGACCGCGATCACGATGGGGCAGGTCGCCGAGCCGTATCTGCCGCTGCGGGCCCGTCGCCACCTGGAGAAGGGGCGCGTGGTGATCTTCGGTGCGGGCATGGGCATGCCGTACTTCTCGACCGACACCACGGCGGCGCAGCGTGCCCTCGAGATCGGTGCCGAGGTGGTCCTGATGGCCAAGGCCGTCGACGGCGTCTACTCCGCGGACCCGCGGGTCGATCCGGACGCCACCATGTACACCGAGGTGACACACCGTGAGGTCATCGAGAAGGGCCTCAAGGTCGCGGACGCGACCGCGTTCAGCCTCTGCATGGACAACCAGATGCCGATGATGGTCTTCAACCTGCTGACCGAGGGCAACATCGCGCGGGCGGTGTCCGGTGAGAAGATCGGGACATTGGTCAAGTCATGACGTCGTTCAGCACGATCATGATGGACGTTTTCGAGTGTGACAGTCGAGATGGACAACGAGACGGAGGAGTACAGCCGTGATTGATGAAGCTCTCTTCGAGGCCGAGGAGAAGATGGAGAAGGCCATCACGGTTGCGAAGGACGACCTGGGTTCCATCCGCACCGGCCGCGCGAACCCGGGCATGTTCAACCGGATCGTCGTCGAGTACTACGGGTCGATGACCCCCATCACGCAGCTCGCGAGCATCAACGTGCCCGAGGCGCGAATGGTCATCATCAAGCCCTACGAGGCTGCACAGCTCGGGCCGATCGAGAATGCGATCCGCAACTCCGATCTGGGCGTCAACCCCAGCAACGATGGCAGCATCATTCGCATCTCGGTCCCACAGCTCACCGAGGAGCGTCGCCGCGAGTTCGTCAAGCAGGCCAAGGGCAAGGGCGAGGACGCCAAGGTCGCGATCCGCAACGTGCGTCGTAAGACGATGGACGAGCTCTCCCGTATCCAGAAGGACGGGGAGGCCGGCGAGGACGAGGTCGGTCGCGCCGAGAAGGAACTCGACAAGACCACCTCGCGCTACGTCAACCAGATCGACGACCTGGTGAAGCACAAGGAAGCCGAATTGATGGAGGTTTAGCGGTGGGGAAAGCTGACGGCGCCTCCGCGGCGACCGCCACGCCGGCCTCCAAAGCTGGACGCAACCTGCCTGCCGCGATCGCCGTCGGTGGCGGCCTCGGCGCAGGGTTGATCTTGATTCTGATCTATGCCCCCCTGGTGTTGATCGGGGTCGTCGCGGTCGCGATGGCGATCGCGACGTGGGAGGTCACCAAGCGTCTGCGTGAGGCAGACATCGGCGTCCCGCTGATCCCGCTGCTCGTCGGGGGACAGGCCGTCATCTGGCTCAGCTGGCCGTACGGCCCGCCGGGCGCGTTGGGGGCGTTCGCGGGCACCGCCTTGGTGACGATGGTGTGGCGCCTGTTCGATCATGGGCTCAAGGCCACCCCGCGCAACTTCCTCCGCGACACCGCGATCGCGGTGTTCGTGGCGGCCTGGATCCCGCTCTTCGCGTCGTTCGCGACGTTGATGGTGCTGCAGGACGACGGCGCCGGGCGGGTGTTCTGCCTGCTGATCGTCGTCGTGTGCTCGGACGTCGGCGGCTATGTGGCCGGCGTCTTCTTCGGCAAGCATCCGATGGTTCCTGCGATCAGCCCCAAGAAGTCGTGGGAGGGCTTCGCCGGTTCGCTCGTGTTCTGTGTGATCGGTGGCGTCCTGGCCGTCACGTTCATCCTGGACGCGAACCCGCTCATCGGTGCACTGCTCGGTGTGGCGTTGGTGTTCACCGCGACCCTGGGCGATCTCATCGAGTCCCAGGTCAAGCGTGAACTGGGGATCAAGGACATGGGCACGCTGCTGCCCGGCCACGGCGGCATCATGGACCGCCTCGATTCGATCCTGCCCTCGGCGTTCGTGACCTGGCTCGTCCTGACCGTCCTGGTGTGAGCCGATTCCGCGGAGTTGGACGGGCTCGGGGACCGATCCCGAGCCCGAACATCTGGCACTGGCCGCACATCTACGAGGTGGAGAACCGCGCGCAGGACGTCGACGGCGCCATCTTCGATGCCCTCGCCGACGTGGCCGACTGGCGTGATCGCGACGTGCTGGACGTGGGATGCGGAGCGGGGTTCCATCTGCCCGTCTTCGCCCGCGCCGCGCGGTCGGTCGTCGGGGTCGAACCCCATCCGCCGCTCGTCGCCGCCGCCCGCGAGCGCGTCGCCGGGCAGGACTCGGTCACGGTTCTCGAGGGATCGGCCGAGTCGATTCCGCTCGCGGACGCCAGTGTCGACGTCGTGCACGCGCGCACCGCGTACTTCTTCGGCCCGGGGTGCGGGCCGGGCGTCCTCGAGGCGATGCGGGTGCTGCGGCCCGGGGGAGTGCTCGCGATCGTCGACCTCGACGCGACCGTCGCTCCGTACGGGCAGTGGATGCGTGCCGACCTACCGCACTACGACCCGGCCCGGGTGGAAGCGTTCTTCGGGGCGCAGGGCTTCGCGATGCGCCGAGTCCGCACTCGGTGGGAGTTCGAGGACCGCGAGGCGTTGCGCGCGGTGCTGGGCATCGAGTTCACCGCCCGGACCGCGGCCCGCGCGTTCGTCGAGACGCCGGGGCTGGGTCTGGAGGTGGGGTACCGGATCCACACCAGGTCGTCCCCGGCAGGTCTCATCATCTGACCGGTTTGTGTTACGCGGAGTATTGACACCGCGGCCCCTGTCGTGTGGTGTGAGCCACATGAACGTGGCTCGATGGACTCGTCTGGCAACCGTGGCGCTGGGCGCCTGCCTGGCTGTCGCAAACGTGGGTACCGCATCGGCCGCGCCGGCCGACTTCTATCAGGCTCCGTCGCCGTTGCCCTCGGGTGCGTCCGGTGACGTCGTGCGGGCCGAGACGTACGCGCCGACGCTGTCGGTCCTGCACCAGGCCGGTCCCTGGCCGTCGGGCGCGCAACGAATCATGTACCGCAGCACGGATGCTCACGGATCCCCGGTGGCCACGACGGCGACCTATTTCGATGCGAGCCTGCCGTGGTCCGGTGCCGGGCCCCGCCCGCTCGTGGTGCTCGCGCCGGGCACCCAGGGGCAGGGTGATCAGTGCGCGCCGTCGAAGCTGTTCGCCGACGGGGTCCACTACACCCCACCGCTCGACTTCGCGGTGGAGTACGAGGCGACGCAGGCGTACACACTGCTCTCCGGCGGCATGGACGTGGTCGTGATCGACTACGAGGGGCTCGGCACCGACGGGATGCACACCTACGTCGACCGCCGCGCCGAGGGCCACGCCGTGCTCGACGCCGCGCGTGCGGTGAAATCGCTGCCCGGCGGCCGGATCGGCGACGACAACCCGATCGGGCTGTGGGGCTACTCGCAGGGCGGGGGCGCGGTCGCGTCGGCGACGGAGATGCAGGCGTCGTACGCGCCCGAGCTGAACGTCCGCGGCACCTTCGCCGGTGGGTCGCCCGCGGACCTGCGCCCCGTCTCGGCCGCGCTCGACGGCGGACTCGCGGCCGGTCTGCTCGGGTACGCGGTCAACAGCATCTACGCCGCGTACCCCGAGACCCGCGCGGAGATCGACGGCGCGCTGAGCCCGGCCGGACGTCAGGTGCTCGACGACATCGCCACCCAGTGCGTGCCGGAGACGATCGCAAGGTACGGCCTGCACCGGACGTCCGAGTGGACGCGTGACGGCCGGTCGGTCGCCGAGTTGATCGACGCCCTGCCGACCGTGCGTGCGGTGGTCGACGAACAGCGCATCGGCCGGTCGGCGCCCCGCAGCCCGGTGTTGATCGTGCAGGGACGCAACGACGACCTGATTCCGCACGCGCAGGCCGAACAGCTGGCCGCGGACTGGTGCCGACTGGGCGCGACGGTCGACTTCAGCACCGAGGAGATCCCGCCGATCGCCCCGGGATTCATCGTCGGACACGGCCTGCCGATGGCAACGGGGATGCCGCGGGCACTCGACTGGATGACCGATCGACTCGCGGGCGTGCCGGCGCCGTCGACCTGCACCGCGTGACGTTCAGTCCAGGCCGAAGACCTGGGCCAGGTGGGTGACCTTCTTGGCCTTTGCCAGCCGCGGCAGATCGCTGCCGTCGCGGACGCGCTCGCCGTCGGCGCCGAGGTCGGCGATCACGTCGTGGGCCCACGCGATGTCGTGGGCGCTCGGACTCAGCGCCCGGTTGACGGTCGCGGCCTGGTCGGGGTGCAGGCACAGCTTGCCGGTCAGCCCGAGCGACACTGTCGCCTCGCAATCCCGTTGCAGGATGGTGTCGTTCGCGGAGATCGTCGGGCCGTCGATGGGGCCGCCCGGCAGTCGTGCGGCGCGGCTGGCGATCACGAGCCGCGACCGCGGGTACGCCATGGCCATCACGTCGTCGCTCATGCCGGTGTCGCGCCGGAAGTCGCCGCTGCCGAACGCCAGCCGGAACGTCGCTTCCGCCCGGGCGATCTCCGGTGCCGCCTCGAGGCCGACGGCGGATTCGATCAGTGCGAGGATCGGAGTGCCGTGGGGGAGTCGTTCGGCAGTGGCGTCGATCTGGCTGCCGCTCTCCGTCTTCGCGAGCATCACCCCGGACAGTCCCGGTAGTCCGGCGAACGCGTCGAGGTCGACGGCCCAGTAGGGCGTCGTGGCGTCGTTGATCCGGACCCAGGCGGTGTTCTCGCCGCCCCGACCGAGCCACTCGACGACGGTGTCCCGCGCCCCGGGCTTGTCGTTCGGAGCGACGGCGTCCTCGACATCGAGAATCATCGTGTCGACGTCCGTGGGGCGCGCGAAGGTCCCCGGTTTCGTGGCTGCCGTCAGGAGCCAGGACCGGGCCAGATCGGGGCGGATCGTGGTGCGCGTCGGCGGGGGCATGCGAGTCGTCACAGGGCAGCTCCTCGTTCGGAAGGCGTACTCGTGTCGTGACTCCCATCGTGCCCCCGAACGGGCGGGGCAGCTACTCGGACGACGGCTGATCGGGCACGGTGGAGGCCCGCTTCGCCACCCGGCGGATCTGGATGATCCGGATCCCTCCCACGAGCGCCATGATGAGCGCCCCGGCGATCGCCGCGAGCAGCAGGCTGATTCCGGCGGGCAGCGTGAACTCCCAGACGAACAGTTGGAACGTCACGGAGTCGAGGTTCTGCAGGATGAAGACGATCAGCACGACGGCGACCAGCAGCCCGACGACCAGTCCGGTCCACGCCGACGCGGCCCGGGTCCGCGCGATCCGGCCCAGCTCGTGTGTGGTGTGCGGTGCCGTGGCCGCGTGTCGACCCGAGGGCGGTGAAACCGTCGGTTCGTCGACCGCGTCTGAGTCCTCCTGCGGTGTCTCGGACATGTGTCGATCATCACCCACGATATGGCGTTGCGCACGCGCATCGGACATGCCGAGCAGGTAATGGGAGAATGGCGAACACTATGACTGTCTCCCTTCCCCTCGTCTTCACTGCGCCGCGTCGCGGAATGCCGCCGCGCCACCTCGCCGACCTCGACGCCGACGAGCGCAAGGCGGCGGTCAAGGAGCTGGGTCTGCCGGGATTCCGGGCCGACCAGCTCGCTCGGCAGTACTACAGCCGGCTCGAGGCCGACCCCGAGAAGATGACCGACCTTCCCGCCGGGATGCGCGACCAGGTCGGTGCCGCGCTGTTTCCGCAGTTGCTCTCGGTCGTCAAGCACGTCGCGTGCGACGCCGGTCAGACACGGAAGACGCTGTGGAAGGCGAACGACGGCACGCTGCTCGAGAGCGTCCTGATGCGCTACCCCGACCGCGCGACGCTGTGCATCTCCAGCCAGGCCGGCTGCGGCATGGCCTGCCCGTTCTGCGCGACCGGGCAGGGCGGACTCAACCGCAACCTGTCGACCGCGGAGATCGTCGACCAGGTCCGCGCCGCGGCGGCCGCGCTGCGCGACGGCGAGGTCGAGGGCGGCCCCGGGCGCCTGTCGAACATCGTGTTCATGGGCATGGGGGAGCCGCTCGCCAACTACAAGCGCGTCGTGGCCGCGGTCCGACGGATCACGTCGCCGGCACCGAACGGGCTGGGTATCTCGCAGCGCGCCGTGACGGTCTCGACGGTCGGCCTAGCGCCGGCCATCCGCAAACTCGCCGACGAGGAGATGTCGGTGCGGCTGGCGGTGTCGCTGCACACCCCGGACGACGAACTGCGCGACACCCTGGTCCCGGTCAACAACCGGTGGCCGGTCGCCGAGGTTCTGGACGCGGCGCGCTATTACGCCGACAAGTCGGGCCGCCGGGTGTCCATCGAGTACGCGCTGATCCGCGACGTCAACGACCAGCCGTGGCGCGCCGACATGCTCGGCAAGAAGCTGCACAAGGCGCTCGGGCCGCTGGTCCACGTGAACCTGATCCCGCTCAATCCGACACCGGGCAGCGAATGGGACGCCAGCCCCAAGCCGGTCGAGCGCGAGTTCGTCCGTCGCGTGCAGGCGCAGGGTGTCTCGTGCACCGTCCGCGACACCCGCGGCCAGGAGATCGCCGCCGCGTGTGGGCAGCTGGCCGCCGAGAACTGACGGCACCGATCAACAGCGAAGGCCCCGCACCTTTCGAGGTGCGGGGCCTTCGCCGTAGTTCGGGGTGGTATCGCTACCGGGGCTTGCGCCGCAAGATGATGTCGCGCACCAGGATGAGGACGATCGCGCCGGCGAAGCCGACGAGGAACAGGTCCTCGACCTTGCCGCCGTGGTTACCGATCGTCATCAGCAGCAGGAAGGCTGCGAAGAACCAGCCCGCGAAACGGAACAGTCGCGGAGCCTCGCCACTCCAGCCCCAGGCGGCCGAGGGGACCTCGGCGGTGTCGACGTGCGCTGCGACGACGGGGTCGTACGAAGTGGGGTCCAACTGGGTACCGGCCACGGCTCGATCCTCCTGATCTTACGAATGCGCTATCTCCGCATATCGTGGCATACGACCGTGCGTCGTACGAAGCGGGGTCCCGGCACTGTTCGCGATCGCGGGGCAATCCTGTGTGATTCTCTCAGCTTCGGTCAGCAACAATGGTTGCGTGGCTGACACCCAACCGACTCGCGTCCTGCTGCTGGGCAGCACCGGTTCCATCGGCACCCAGGCCCTCGAGGTCATCGCCGCCAATCCAGGCAAGTTCGAGGTGGTCGGGCTCGCCGCCGGCGGCGGCAACATCGACCTGCTCGCCCGTCAGATCCGGGAGACCGGCGTCACCCGGGTGGCGGTAGCCGATCCCGCGGCGGCGGCGCGGCTGGACCTGCCCGGTGTGCTGTCCGGTCCGGACGCGGTCACCGAGCTGGTTCGGGGAACCGAGGCCGATGTCGTGCTCAACGCGTTGGTCGGTTCGCTGGGGCTGGAGCCGACGCTCGCCGCCCTCGAGTCGGGTGCTCGCTTGGCGCTGGCGAACAAGGAGTCGCTCGTCGCGGGCGGACCGCTGGTCACCGCTGCTGCGTCGCCGGGACAGATCGTGCCGGTGGATTCGGAGCACTCGGCGCTGGCGCAGTGCCTGCGCGGCGGCCGCGCCGACGAGGTGGAGCGGTTGGTCCTCACCGCGTCCGGCGGCCCGTTCCGGGGATGGACCGCCGCGATGCTCGAGGACGTCACGCCCGAGCAGGCGGGCGCGCACCCGACGTGGTCGATGGGCCCGATGAACACTCTCAATTCGGCGTCGCTGGTCAACAAGGGTCTCGAGCTGATCGAGACGCACCTGCTGTTCGGGATCGACTACGACCGGATCGACGTCACGGTGCATCCCCAGTCGATCGTGCATTCGATGGTGACGTTCGTGGACGGTTCGACGCTCGCGCAGGCGAGCCCGCCGGACATGAAGCTGCCCATCGCGCTCGCCCTGGGCTGGCCCAACCGGGTTCCGGGCGCGGCGGCCGCGTGCGATTTCACGACCGCTTCGACGTGGACGTTCGAGCCCGTCGACACGACTGTCTTCCCTGCGGTGGACCTGGCGCGGCACGCCGGCAAGGCCGGCGGCTGCATGACCGCGGTCTACAACGCGGCCAACGAGGTTGCGGCCGAGGCCTTCCTCGACGGGGCACTGCGGTTCCCGCAGATCGTCCGTACGGTCGAACGGGTTCTCGCGGCGGGCGACGAATGGTCGGCTCCGCCCGCTACCGTGGACGACGTACTGACGGCCGACGGGTGGGCACGCGCACGCGCACGTGAACTCGTCAAGCAGGAGGGCTAGATCGGCATGGTCTTCGCGTTCGGTGTCCTCCTGTTCGCGCTCGGTATCGGCGCATCCATCGCGCTGCACGAGGCCGGTCACATGTGGACCGCCAAGGCGCTCGGCATGAAGGTGCGGCGCTACTACATCGGTTTCGGGCCGAAGGTCTTCTCCTTCCGCCGCGGCGAGACCGAGTACGGGCTCAAGGCGATCCCGGCCGGCGGGTTCTGCGATATCGCCGGCATGACCGCCGCCGACGAACTCGCGCCCGACGAGGTCGATCGCGCGATGTACAAGCAGAAGCCGTGGAAGCGCATCGTCGTGATGTCGGGTGGCATCGCGATGAACTTCCTGCTCGGGTTCGTGCTGATCATGGTGCTGGCCGTCGGATGGGGTCTGCCGAACAACGACACCCCGCCCGCGACCGCGTTGGGGCTGATGAGCTGCACGGCCGACCAGATCGACACGAATCAGCTCGCGGAGTGCACGGGGCCGGGTCCGGCCGAACAGGCGGGCCTCCAGCGGGGCGACGTGGTGACCGCGGTAGGCGGCGTTCCCGTCGACAACTGGCAGCAGTTCCAGTCGGAGACGCAGAAGGCGTCCGGACCCACCGATTTCACGATCGAACGAGACGGGCAACGACTCGACGTCACCGTCGTTCCGCAGCAGGTGACCCGCTACGTCACCGATACGGCAACCGGGCAGAAGTCCGAGCGGACGGTCGGCGCGATCGGTGTCGGTCAGGACTTCTATCTGCCGGTGCAGTACAACGTCCTGACCGCCGTTCCCGCCTCGTTGGTCTACACCGGCGACATCTTCGTGCAGACCGCGCACTCGCTCACCGAGATGCCCGGCAAGGTCGTCGACCTGTGGCACGCGGTGACCGGTGGCGAGCGAGATCTGGACACCCCGATCAGCGTCGTCGGTGCCTCGGTGATCGGAGGCCAGGTCGCCGAGCGCGGACTGTGGGAGGTGTTCGTCGGGCTGCTGGCCACGTTGAACTTCTTCCTCGGCATCTTCAACCTGCTGCCGCTGCTGCCGCTCGACGGCGGGCACATCGCGGTGACGATCTACGAGAAGATCCGCAACTCCATCCGGCGGGTGCGCGGTCTGGCGGCGGGCGGCCCGGTCGACTACATGAAGCTGATGCCCATCACGTACGTGGTCGTCGTCCTCGGTGGCGCCTACATGCTCCTGACCTTGACCGCCGACATCGTGAACCCGATCAAGCTGTTCCCGTGACCCGGTTCCGACAAATGCTCGAACGATAGACTTGCCCCGTACCAACGAAAGAAGGCGAAACGTGACCAGCCCCGTCGGTTTGGGCATGCCGGGTGCTCCCAGCGATATCCCCGTCCTCGCACCGCGACGCAAGACCCGTCAGTTGATGGTCGGCAACGTGGGTGTCGGCAGCGACTACCCGGTGTCTGTGCAGTCGATGTGCACCACCAAGACGCACGACGTCAATGCGACCCTGCAGCAGATCGCCGAGCTGACGGCGTCGGGCTGCGACATCGTTCGCGTCGCGTGCCCGCGTCAGGAGGACGCCGACGCGCTCGCGGCGATCGCGAAGAAGAGCCAGATCCCGGTGATCGCCGACATCCACTTCCAGCCGCGGTACATCTTCGCGGCGATCGACGCCGGCTGCGCCGCGGTCCGGGTCAACCCGGGCAACATCAAGGAGTTCGACGGCCGCGTCAAGGAGGTCGCCAAGGCGGCCGGCGACGCCGGAATCCCGATCCGCATCGGCGTCAACGCCGGGTCGCTCGACCCGCGGCTGATGCAGAAGTACGGCAAGGCCACCCCCGAGGCGCTGGTGGAGTCGGCGCTGTGGGAGGCGAGCCTGTTCGAGGAGCACGGTTTCGGCGACATCAAGATCTCGGTCAAGCACAACGACCCGGTGATCATGGTCGAGGCGTACCGGCAGCTGGCGGCGCAGTGCGACTACCCGCTGCACCTCGGCGTCACCGAGGCCGGCCCCGCGTTCCAGGGCACGATCAAGTCGGCGGTCGCATTCGGGGCGCTGCTCTCCGAGGGCATCGGCGACACGATCCGCGTCTCGCTGTCGGCGCCGCCGGCGGAGGAGATCAAGGTCGGCACGCAGATCCTGCAGTCGCTGAACCTGCGTCCCCGCAAGCTCGAGATCGTCTCGTGCCCGTCGTGCGGTCGCGCACAGGTCGACGTGTACACGCTCGCGAACGAGGTCACTGCGGGGCTCGAGGGCATGGAGGTGCCGTTGCGGGTCGCGGTGATGGGCTGCGTCGTCAACGGTCCCGGTGAGGCTCGCGAGGCCGATCTCGGTGTCGCGTCCGGCAACGGCAAGGGCCAGATCTTCGTCAAGGGCAAGGTCATCAAGACCGTTCCGGAGGCGCAGATCGTCGAGACACTCATCGAAGAGGCGATGCGTATCGCCGAGGAGATGGAAGGTGGGGAGACGAGCGGCGCGCCGGTGGTCACCGTGAGCTGAAATATGCCCACCCAGGCGCACCTTCATGGCAATGTTGTTCTCGGATCCGGCACTGACAGCCCGACGCTGACAGACATCACGCCGAACGGTCTCAACGACGAGGCACGGGACGAAGGGGGTGTGTCGGTGCTCAAGCTCCTCGGCGCACGTCAGCTGAGTGGACGGGACACCACTCAGGTGTTGCGCGTGCTCCAGTCCGATCCGGTCGCGACATGCATGGTCGCCGCGCGCGTCCAGCAGTCGGGACTCGACCCCCGCACGTTGCAGGGCGAGATGTGGAGCCGCGGTGGGCCGACTGAGTCGCTGTGCTTCGCCGGGGCGAATCTGATTCCGTTGCTGGGTGACTCGGACGACCTGCGTTCGTTCGCCGATCGGGCCAGTCGGTTTCCGCGGATGTGCTCGTCGCTCGTCGGACGGGCGGAGTTGACGTTGCCGCTGTGGGAGATGCTCGAGTCGGATTGGGGCCCGGCGCGCGAGATCCGTTCGGAGCAGCCGCTGCTCGCGCTCGACACCGATCCGGGAGTACGTCCCGATCCACTCGTGCGCCAGGTGCGGATGGACGAGATCGAGGCCTACCTGCCGGCCGCGGTGGCAATGTTCATCGAGGAGGTGGGGATCGACCCGCGGGCCAACGACGGCGGCCGCAGCTATCGGCGACGGGTCGCGAACCTCATCGCGTCCGGCCGGGCGTGGGCCCGGTTCGAGGACGGCGAGGTCGTCTACAAGGCCGAGGTCGGATCGATGTCGACGGCCGTCGGCCAGATCCAGGGTGTGTGGGTGAATCCGGCCCGTCGCGGGGAGGGCCTCGGGGCCACCGGGACGGCCGCGGTCGCATCGGCGGTCATGGCGCGCGGACGCATCGCGAGCCTGTACGTCAACAGCTTCAACGAGCGCGCCCGCCGCGCCTACGCGCGGGTGGGGTTCGCTCAGGTCGCGACGTTCGCGACCGTCCTGCTCGACTGAGGCGGCTCAGGTTCCTGCGGTCCAGTTCAGGTAGGCACGCGCGAGCGGCTCGGTCGCAACCACGGCGATGAGTGCCGCGGCAATCATGTACGGCCCGAACGGGATTGTTGTCCCGACGCGCCCGCGTCGGCTGATCAGCAGCGCTGCCCCGGCCACTGCCGCGAGCACGAAGGCGAGCATCGCGCCGATCAGGAGGTGTCCGTAGGACAGGTATGCGAGGAGGGCGCCGATTACACCCGCGAGCTTGACGTCACCGAATCCCATGCCGGCCGGGTAGCTCAGCGCAAGGACAAAATAGAACCCGAATAGTGCGATTGCTCCGACTGCGGCCCGGAGTAGCGCGGGCCAGTCTCCCTGTACGGCTGCTGCCAACGTCAGCAGTGCGAAGACGGCGGGATATGACGGCAGCACAAGGGAATTCGGTAGCCGCTTGCAGGCGATGTCGATCACGGTGAGTGCGACGCCAACCGCCACGAAGTACAGGTAAGCCGGTAGTGCGGGGAGTAGATCGATGTACGCCAGGCGCAGCGCCAGCGCGACGAAGAGCGCCGTGGTGGACAGTTCCACCACCAGTGAGCGGATGCCCTGGCGTTGCCCACATCGAGCGCACCTTCGACGTCGCACGACGGTGTCGACGATGGCTGTGGGCGTGCGTGCGATCGCGGCAGGCGAGAGGAGTGGTTCCCGCCGGCACCTGCATCGAACTTCGGAGTCCGGCTGCGGTGACTCGCGTTCGACTCGGTCGATCGCCCGATTGGCTAGGTCGCCAGCGACGACACCGGAAGCAGCGACCGCGAGAAGTGCGGCCACGGCGGTCACCATCGGTCACCTGTTGTAGTCAGTTTGGATGCCCTTTCCGTGGGGCCGAGTGTTGAGGATGCCGGATCGGGCTTAGTTGTGGTGCGCAACTTCGTTGCAATGCAGGGGATCTCGGGTTTGATTCGATGAATCGTAGCGCGGCGACTGTCCGTTACACCAAACAAACGATTGTGATGGAAAAGTTACGTGGGAGACCGTCCAGTTCGGTCTTCGCTGCCCTACTGTTGCCGATCAGATTACCCATCCAAAGGTGATCGACGTCACAACCTGCAAGTCGCAGAGATCCTCCCCCATCAAATCAGGAGCTCGCATGAACCTCTTCTTCGCAAACCTGTACCTCATGGGTCTGGACGCCAAGGACCGCCTCACCCGTGAGGATCGCGGCGCTACTGCCGTCGAGTACGGCCTGATGGTCGCCGGTATCGCGGTCGTCATCCTTGCTGCTGTGTTTGCCTTCGGCGGCAAGATCAACGACCTGTTCGATGGCTTCAACTTCGGCAAGCCGTAATAGGTCGCGCATCGGACAGTCTGAATGAGCGCGGCGGCCCCTTGGGGGTCGTCGCGCTCGTTGAACCTGCAAGGGACGGTTATGAAGCGCTTTCGTTCCGATTCGGGGGCTGCCGCAGTCGAGTTTGCTCTGGTCGTACCTATCCTGATCACGCTCGTCCTCGGCATCATCGAGTTCGGGCGGGGATACAACGTCCAGAACGCCGTCAGTGCTGCCGCCCGTGAGGGTGTTCGGGTAATGGCAATCAAGAAGGATGCGTCCGCGGCGCGGACTGCGGCGCAGGGGGCTGGTGTGTTCAGCCCTGCCATCACTGATGCCGAGATCTGCATCCGTATCTCTGGTGCACAAGGATGTTCGGCCACGACGTGTCCCAGTGGAAGCACAGTTACGCTCACGATCAGTTATCCGCTCGAGTACATGACGGGGCTCTTCCCTGGTAAGCCGACTCTGACCGGTACAGGGGTCATGCGATGCGGAGGCTAACTGTGGGGGCGGGTCGCGACGAGCGGGGCGTTGTTGCGGTCCTCGTCGCGATCATGATGGTGGTTCTTCTGGGATGTGCCGCGATATCCATCGATATCGGTGCGAACTACGTTGTGAAGCGTCAGTTGCAGAACGGTGCAGACGCCGCGGCATTGGCGGTCGCCCAGGAATCCTCTTGCAACACAACTACTGCGACATCCACCGCCGCAACGTTAGTTGAGGCCAATGTCAACACCGGTTCAGGGAGTGGTTCTGCGGTCGTCGATCCAGTGAAGCGCACGGTGACAGCTGCCGCGTCGGCAGTGGACACGGATGGGCTTCCCGGCCGGCGGAATATCTTCGCGCCTGTGCTCGGGATACCTCGGACCCAGATCTCCGCATCGGCGACGGCCGGCTGTGGATCACCCCTGGCCGGCTGGGTCGGGTTGCCCATCGCTTTCGACAAGTGCCGTTTCACCGACGCGGGAATTGGCAAGATGATTCTCGTCAGCAGCACCACGGTGCCGGCGAGGTGCGATGGCGGGCACGTAAAGGCCGCGCCCGGTGCCTTCGGCTGGTTGCGCCCCGCGACTGGCGGCTGCCCGGCTCTGATCAGCAGGGCGATCTACGGCACCCCAGGCGACAACGGAAACAACATCCCGACGGTGTGCAAGGCTTCCCTCGAGGCGATGCAGAACAAGGTTGTGCTTGTTCCCATCTACGACGATGTCGGTGATACCGGTAGTGGTACCTGGTTCCACGTCGTGGGCTTCGCGGCGTTCACGATTCAGGGCTACCGCTTCAGTGGCAATCCGGATTACAACTGGCAGAACGACACCCATGGGTCGCTGTCGTGTACTGGGAATTGCCGCGGAATCATCGGCACGTTCTCCAAGGTGGTCACTCTCGAGTCCGATGCCACTTCAGGCGGAGTGTGGGACATCACCACGGGTGGAGCCGATTTTGGAGTCACCGTCGTCAGTCTGCTCAACTAGGAGCCCTTTTCGTGAGAACCCGACTCATCGCTGCGATTGCCGCAGTTGTCCTCGCTGTGGTCGGAACCACGGCATTGATTGCATATGTGCGCGGTGCTGATGCTCGGGCGTTGGAGGGCACCCGCACTGTCGACGTGCTGGTGGCCACGCAGCCGATCCCCAAGAACACGCCGGCCGCCAGTCTCGTGGGCACGGTAGCGGCAAAGGAACTGCCCGAGATGGCGGTGCTTCCAGACAGGGTGACCTCCTTGGACCAGCTCGCGGGCCAGGTCGCGATCACCGACCTGCTACCTGGTGAGCAACTGGTTCGGGCTCGATTCGCAGATCCGGCGACCGCGCGAAGCAAAGATCAGGGCGGATTGCCAGAGGGCATGCAGGAAGTTACTGTGCTGCTCGAGCCGCAGCGAGCACTGGGCGGACACATCGCTGCAGGTGACACTGTCGGAGTGGCGCTGTCGTTCCAGCCGCCGGTTCGCGAGTACAACACGCATCTCAGGATGCAGAAGGTCCTGGTCACCAGGGTGCAAGCGGCGCCGATGCCGGCGAAGGATGAGAAGGCTGCCGACGACGGACCTGCGCCGATGCCTACCGGTGAACTACTTGTGACGCTGGCGGTCACCGCCCCGGACGCAGAGCGCGTCATCTTCGCCGCTGAGAACGGCAAGCTCTGGCTCACCAATGAGCCATTGACTGCGAACGAATCCGGCACCTCGATCGTTGCTCCGGGGAGTGTGTACTGATGAGCCGAACTGTGTTGTTGACCGCCCGTGACGATTTCGCTCGCCGCGTGTACCACGCTTCGGATGGCAACCTCCTGGTCCTGCCGCCCGATCCGGTGCCGAAGGGGCCGGCCCAGTTGGTCGGGTTGGGTGTCACCGAGCAACCAGAGGTTCTGATACTCGGTCCGGATGTTCCTCTGACCGAGGGGCTGGCGCTAGCGAGTCGAATCGATCAGTCGGCGCCAGGTACATCAGTGGTACTGGTGAGTGATGCCGGAGCGGACGTGTGGCTCACGGCGATGCGCGCCGGGGTGCGGGACGTGATGTCTCCTGAGGCCGATATCCCCGACATCCGCGTCGTCCTTGATCGTGCCGCGTCGGCGGCACTCGCCCGTCGCAAGAATGCGGACGGCCAGTCGGATCAGCAAGCGGCCCAGGGAAAGATCATCGTCGTCGCCTCACCCAAGGGTGGAACGGGAAAGACGACTATTGCCACCAACATTGCGGTCGGATTGGCCTCGGCCGCACCACACTCGGCAGTCCTAGTCGATCTCGACGTGCAGTTCGGGGACGTCGCGAGTGCGCTCCAGTTGGTGCCCGAACATGACCTGACCGATGCGGTGACCGGACCGGCCAGCCAGGACTCGATTGTTCTCAAGACCGTGCTTTCCCCCACTCGTCGGGCCTGTACGCGCTGTGCGGATCGGATTCGCCTGCTGCGGGCGACGAGATCACCGGCGACCAGATAACCAACCTGCTCATCCAGTTGGCTGCCGAGTTCCGGTACGTCATCGTCGACACCGCACCCGGCCTGCTCGAGCACACGCTCGCGGCACTGGATCTCGCCACTGATGTTGTCCTCGTGTCGGGTGTGGACGTGCCCAGCGTGCGGGGAATGCACAAGGAACTTCGATTGCTCACCGAACTTAATCTCGTCCAGGCGAGCCGCTATATCGTCCTGAATTTCGCCGATCGTCGAGAAGGGCTGACGGTGCAGGACATCCAGAGCATGATCGGACTGCCGGCGGACATCGTAATCACGCGGTCGAAGGCGGTCGCACTCTCGACCAATCGGGGTGTTCCCCTGTTGCAAGGTGAAAGTCGTGACCGTGCCGCGAAGGAACTGTCCCGCCTGGTCACGCGACTAGGGCCCGCAGCGACCTCGGCGAAGGGGCGAGGGCGGCATCGCGCTGCCGAATCGGTGGCAGCGAGATGAGACTCTCTCAGCGACTGCAGGCCGCGCAGGGGACATCCGAGTCGGTAACTGCACCGGCCGCCACGGGAAAGGTGGCGAAGGTCAAGCCAGCTCCACCGCCAGCAGATGCTCTGGCCGAGCTCAAGGATCGGGCGAGCTCGGCGCTGTATACCCGTATCGGCACCAGGTTCAATGACACCTCGCTGAGCGAGGAGCAACTGCACACGCTCGTCCGTGAAGAACTCGCCGACATCGTCGAGCACGAAGCCACGCCGCTCACGTACGACGAGCGGCAGCGTCTGTTGCGCGAGGTCGGGGATGAGGTCCTCGGCCATGGTCCACTGCAGCGCCTGCTCGACGATCCATCCGTCACCGAGATAATGGTCAACAGCCACGATATGGTGTACGTCGAGCGAGACGGCATGCTCACCCGTAGCTCTGCCAGGTTTGCGGATGAGGCGCACCTGCGCCGAGTGATCGAACGGATTGTATCCGCGGTCGGCCGACGTATCGACGAATCGTCGCCGCTGGTGGACGCTCGTCTGGCGGATGGATCGCGTGTCAATGCGGTGATCCCACCGCTGGCCTTCAACGGATCGTCGCTAACGATCCGGAAGTTCTCCAAGGACCCGTTCCAGGTGAACGACCTCATCGCGTTCGGCACGCTGTCGCCCGAGATGGCGGAGTTGCTCGACGCGTGCGTGCAGGCTCGGCTCAATGTGATCGTTTCTGGCGGCACCGGTACGGGAAAGACAACGTTGCTGAACGTGCTGTCATCGTTCATCCCGGAGGGTGAGCGCATCGTCACGATCGAGGACGCCGTAGAGCTGCAACTGCAGCAGGAGCATGTGGTGCGGCTCGAGAGCCGGCCGCCGAACATTGAAGGTAAGGGCGCGGTGACCATCCGCGACCTGGTGCGCAATTCGCTGCGCATGCGTCCCGACCGCATTGTGGTCGGCGAGTGTCGTGGTGGCGAAAGTCTGGACATGCTCCAGGCGATGAACACCGGCCACGATGGCTCACTCTCCACCGTGCATGCCAACTCGCCGCGTGACGCGATCGCCCGGCTCGAGACACTGGTGCTCATGGCCGGAATGGACTTGCCGTTGCGGGCTATCCGGGAGCAGATTGCCTCGGCTGTTGATGTGATCGTCCAGCTCACTCGCTTGCGAGACGGCACCCGGCGGGTCACTCATGTGACCGAGGTTCAGGGCATGGAGGGGGAGATCGTTACATTGCAGGACGCGTTCCTGTTTGATTACAGCGCTGGCGTCGACACTCGCGGACGGTTCCTCGGCAAGCCGCTGCCGACAGGGGTTCGTCCGCGGTTCACGGACAAGTTTCGAGATATGGGAATCACCCTTTCCCCCAGTGTGTTTGGTTCGCCTGACCAGCTTCGGGGGCGGCGGTGAAGCGGCATTTCCTGGTTCTGGCGGTCGCTCTGGTGTCGGGATTCATCGGCGGCCCTGCCCGTGCCGATGTCTCCGAACCTGCCACGGTGCAGATCGCGGGTGTCGACACCACTGCTTTGCCGGACGTCGACGTGTCGATCTTTGCTCCGCCCAGCCTCGACGGGCGCCCGATTGATCCCGATACCTTTGCGCTGACCGAGGGCGGGGTGCCCCGCGCGATCGAGGTGCGACAGCAACCGGGATCGGAACAGGACATTGTGCTCGCGATCGACGTTTCGGGCGGGATGTCCGGGAGGGCGCTCGACGACGTGAAGCAGGCTGCATCCGACTTCGTCAGGCAGGCGCCATCCGGTTCGCACATCGGAATCGTGGCTATTTCGACACGGCCCCAGGTGATTTCGGAGCTCACCACCGACACCGGTGAGCTACTACGTCGGATCCGTGAATTGACGTCGGGGGGTAACAGTGCGATCGCCGATTCGATCGTGACGGCCGCGGGAATACTCGATCGCGGCGCCGCGCCGAACAATATCCTGCTACTGCTCACTGACGGCGCAGATAACTCTAGTGCACACTCCATGGCGGAGGCGGACGAGGCGCTCGACCGAGCGCACGCCTCGCTCTACACGGTGGAGATGTCCACGCCGGAAACCGATTCTGCGTTGCTGCAGCAGATTACGAGGCAAGCCCACGGGCAGTATGCCACTGCCGGCGACACCGCCGCGCTGAGCGCGATCTATCAATCGGTGGCCCGTGCGCTGGGAAACCTCTATGTGGTCCACTACAAGTCGAAATCGGGCGGGTTCACCCAGGTTGTTGTCAGTGTGCGGAGCGGTGCGGTGAACCAGGTGAGCGCGCCGTTTCCGGTGACACTGCCTGATGCGTCGGCGCCACCGAACGTGGATACTTCGGCGGCGGACGGATTGTTTGCGTCCACGACAGCAATGGTGCTCGGGTTGCTGGCGTGTTATCTCGCGCTTGTGGGCGGTGTGCTGGCCGTTGCCGGAAAGGCACCCGCCAGGATCTCGCCGGAGCGGCGGGGTCGTGCCGAGAACCAGGAGTCGGCCCTCTCGCGGTTCGCGGAGAGACTGGTGCAATGGATCGACCACAACCTGCGACGACGAGGCCGTATTGCCGCCCGGACCCAGGCGTTGCAGGAAGCCGGTCTGAAGCTCCGGCCTGGTGACTTCATCACTCTCGTTGCCGCCGCTTCGCTGACGGCTGCGGCGGTGGGTCTGCTGCTCTCCGGAGTCCTGTTGGCGATCGCGTTTGCCGCGGTGGCGGTGGCATTGTCCAGGGTCTATCTCAAAGTGCTCGCCAGCCGCCGCCGGGCTGCATTCTCCGATCAGCTCGACGATTCGCTTCAATTGCTCGCGAGCAATCTCCGGGCCGGACACAGCATGCTGCGTTCTCTCGATGCAGTGTCCCGCGAGGCAGAGGCGCCCACCGCGGAAGAGTTTGCTCGCGTCGTTAATGAGACGCGTGTGGGGCGTGACCTCGGCGACTCGCTCGACAATGTTGCACAGCGCATGCAGAGTGAGGACTTCAACTGGATCGCTCAGGCCATCGCGATCAATCGTGAGGTGGGTGGCGACCTGGCTGAGGTTCTCGACCAGGTGGGTAACACTATTCGCGAACGGAACCAGATTCGTCGCCAAGTGAAAGCTCTTGCTGCAGAAGGTAAGTTGTCTGCGTACGTCCTGATGGCGTTACCGTTCGGTATTACCGGGTTCCTCGCGGTCTCAAATCCGGAATATCTGTCGAAGCTCACTGGAAGCCCGATTGGATATGTGTTTATCGGGGTGGGACTCGTCATGCTCACGGTAGGCGGTCTGTGGATGCGTAAGGTTGTCTCGGTCAAGTTCTAGTGGCGTGCAAGACTTTCGGGAGGTGTTGTGATTCCACCGCTGGTGTTCCTGGCTGCGCTGTCGGTCGGCGCGGCGTTGGGCATGCTGGTGTGGCTGATGCTTGGTTCACGCGACCCAGCGCGCGGGCCGGCCCTGCGGAACCTGCAGTCACAGCTGGCGCTGCCGAGTCCGGAATCGGGGATCGCGCCCTCCGTCTCGCGGGCGCGCATAGTCAACGCGCTGTCACCTCCTGGGACGATGGCGAGACTGGAACGCTTGCATGTACTTGCAGGGCGTCCCGCGGCGTGGGCTCCCGAGCGGTCAGCAATGGCGAAGATCGTCCTCGCGTTCGGTGCCGCGTTGCTGGCCCTCGTTGGCGTCAGTTTGACGCCGAGTATCGGACAGGTTCCCTTGGCCGTCGCGGCGGTTGTACTGGCGTACTTCGTTCCCGAACTACTCCTGTACAGCCGTGGACAGGAACGACAGGAAGCAATCGAACTCGCGTTGGCGGATACTCTCGACCAGATGACCATCGCGGTCGAGGCCGGACTCGGTTTCGAGGCTGCCATGGTTCGCGCTGCCCGCAATGGCACTGGACCGCTCACCGAGGAACTTATCCGGACGCTCCAGGATATTCAGATGGGACAGACGCGGCGAAGTGCCTATCTGGAGCTTGCGGCCCGCACAAGGGCGCCGAACCTACGTCGGTTCCTACGAGCGGTCATCCAGGCTGACGAGTACGGCGTGGCGATCGCCGACGTCCTGCGGACCCAGGCGGGGGAGATGCGGCTCAAGCGCCGTCAGCGCGCTGAAGAGAAGGCGATGCAGGTTCCGGTGAAGGTTCTCTTCCCGCTGCTGACCTGCATCTTGCCGACCGTATTCGTCGTCATCCTCGGCCCCGCGGTGATCAGCATGATTCAGGTCTTCAGCAATATGTAGCGAAGCCCACGGCTATCGGTACACGACCGTTTTCGTGACCTGCATTGTCCTCCGGTTCAAATAGCAGAACAACACCGCATGCGCGCCGTCGACGGTGCACGTCGCGGTGACAGTGTCGCCGGCGGCGATCACCTTCGTGACATTCTCTACTGAGTGGCCACCGAGCAGATCGAGCGACCTCTGATCACCACGCCGGGCGTCCGCGACCAGCCGGCGCACGGAGCGCTTGCCCCGTTCGCCGACGCTGCGCACCGCCAGCCCGAAGGCGAGCGAGCCGCCGAGGCCCTGCAGTCGCAGCATCCGTGTGCCCATCGCCGCGGCGACACCGAGTTTCGCGCGGTCGACACCTGCGACCTGCGCGAACATCGGCGCCACTTCCCAGTGCGCGGCGATCCGGCGGATCCGCGGCGCGCCGTCGTCGAGCGTCGTCTCGTACAGCAGGTGCATCGGAGCCTTCGCGACGACGCCGCCACCGAGGCGCGTCTCGATCGTGACGTCCCGGATGACGTCGAGTCCGCTGACGATGTCGTCGTTCTCGATGTGGAAGCGGATGTCGTTGGGGGCGATGAACGTGTCCCAGAACCGGTCCAGCGGGGCGCCGCCGCGCACCCGGCTGCGCCGGTCGTACAGGCCGCCGAGGACGGGCCGTCCACCGACGGGGTCTTCGACGACGTGGCGTTCGGAGAACAGCCCCAGCCAGGCCTGTTTGTCGTGGACCGCGACCGCCGCGGGGGATCCGAGGACGAGATCGAGCAGTTCGCGGGCGGTGGCCGTGCGGGTCACAGCGGCCGCGTCGGTCGGTGTCACTGACATGGCCGCGAGTATGGCACACAGGTGGAACGTGTTCCAGAAGTTCCGCGGCATCGGCCTGAGCGCCCATTCCTTGCCGGTGTCGGCGGATTCCCGCGCGTGGGCGTGAGGAACGGGCGCTCAGGCCGACATGAGTCAGCGCGCGGCGCCGCGCCCGCGGATGCGTCCGAGCACCAGCAGGGCCAGCAGGGTGACGAGCATCAGCAGGGTGGTGTTCGCGGCGGCCTGGAACACCTGGCCGCGGTCGGTGAGCCCGAAGATGGCCACCGGCAACGTCTTCCATGTCGCCGGGTACACCATGACGGTGGCTCCCAGCTCACCCATCGACAGTGCGACGGAGAGGCCGGCCGCGGCGCCGAGGGCGGGGACCAGCAGCGGCAGGGTGATCCGGAGCAGCACCCGCACCGGTCCGGCGCCGAGCGATTCGGCGGCCTGCCGGTAGGCGGGATCGAGGCGGTCGAGCGCCGCGGACACCGAACTGAACGCGAACGCCAGCACCAGCACCGTGTGGGCGAGGATCACAATCCACTTGGTGCCGCCGAGCAGCAACGGCCGCTCGTTGAACGCGATGAGCAGGCCCAGACCGATCGCGACCGACGGCAATGCGACCGGGAGATGGAACACCGCGTCGGTGACCTTGCGCAGCCAGGCCGGAGCCTCGCGGGCGGCCAGCGCCGCCCACGTCCCGACGATCAGCGCGAGGCCGCCGGCGATGATCGCGGTCTGCAGGCTGACGATCATGCTGGCGAGATTGTCGTCGGACAGCGCGGTTACGAGATTCTTCGTTCCGAGGTGCGACGGCAACGGCCCGTTCCATGCGCCCGCGAGGGCGGCGGCGATCACGGTCGTGATCGGTGCGACGAACACGACCGCGACCACCGCGGCGAAGACGGCGAGCGTCAGGTATCTAGCGCGTCGGGTCCACAGCAGCACGGCTGCCTCCCATCAGTCGGACGAACACGAATCGGTAGCCGCCGTACAGCGCGAGCGACAGCGCCACCTGCACGGTGGCGATCACCGCGGCGCCGGGCAGGTCGAACGTGACGATGCCGTGGGTGTAGATCAGCACCGGCAGCGTCAGGACGTCCTTGGCGCCGGTGAAGAGCACGATGCCGAACTCGTTGAGCGTCAACAGCAGTACGAGCGATCCGCCGGCCATCATCGCCGGCCACGCCTCGGGCAGTACCACCTGGCGCAGCACCCGCAGCGGTGACGCACCCAGGCTGGCGGCGACGTCGAGTTGGTCACGCGGGATCTGCGAGAACGCCGCAAGCAGGGGCCGCACGACGAACGGGGTGAAGAACGTGATCTCGGCGGCGATCACGCCGAGCGGGGTGTTGAGGAAGTTCAGCGGGCCCTGCTCGGCGCCGGTGATGCGGGTGATGAGCGCATTGACGGCGCCGGCCGTGCCGTAGAGGAACGTGAACGCGAGTGTGACGAGGAACGACGGCAGCGACAGGATCGTGTCGATCAACCGGCCCACGATCCTCGAGCCTGGGAACGGGACGAACGCGAGCACGAGGGCAAGGAAGGTGCCGAGGACGAGGCAGCCGCCGGTGGACGCCACTGCTATTTCTATGGTGCGCCACAGCGCGTTGCGGAACGAGGCCGAGCCGAGCACCTCGGTCCAGGTGGACCAGCCGCGGCCGGTATCGGTGACCGTCGACTCGGCGAGCACGCGGGCCATGGGATACACCGCGAACCCGACGACGAGCAGCAGCGGCGGCAGCACCCACAACCCGGACCTCCAGCGGGAACGCGGCGCACGGGCGGGGGCCTCGTCGACGACGGGAGGTTCGAGAACCGCGGTCACGACGCAGCCCTCGGAACCGGCACCAGCACCGCGCCGCGCTCGGGGAACCGCATGCCCACCTCGGTGCCGACCGGGCGTTCGTCGTGGCCCGGGACGTCGACGTCGATCGGTGTCTCGGGCAGGCTCGGCAGCGCGATGGTCACGCGGGTCGACGAGCCCCGCCACACGCTGGCGACGATCCGGCCGGGGAGCACCCCGCGCTCGGCGGGAGAGGCGAGGGTGATCGCGTGCGGGCGCAGGCACAGCAGCGCGCCGGCGTCGGATTCCCACTCGGTGCGCCCGATCTCGGGTTGCGGCGCGTGTGCGGTGACGGGCGTGCCGCCCACCGACACCAGTGCCGACGTCCCGATCACGCGGGTCACCGTGCACGGCAACAGGTTCGCTCCGCCCAGGAACGCGGCGGTGAAGCTGCTGGGCGGCCGCTTCCACAGGTTCTCGGTGGTGTCGACGTCCACCAGGCGGGCGTCACGCATGACGGCGATCCGGTCGGCGAGCGCGAGGGCCTCGGACTGGTCGTGGGTCACGTAGAGCATCGCGGTGTCGGGCAGGGCTGCGCGCAGTTCCTGCAGCTCGGTGAGCATGTTCTGACGGAGCTGCGCGTCGAGGGCCGCGAGCGGCTCGTCGAGCAGCAGTACCTTGGGCCGGATCGCCAGCGCGCGGGCGATCGCGACGCGCTGCTGCTGACCGCCCGACAGCTCGCGCGGGAAGCGCTTGCCGTATGCGGACATCCCGACCATCGCGAGGGCGTCGGAGACGCGGCCGCCGATCTCCGACCGCGGAACCCGGTGCGCCCGAAGCCCGAACGCGACGTTCTCGGCGACCCGCATGTGGGGGAACAGCGCGTACGACTGCACGACGACGCCGATGCCGCGCTTGGCGGGCGGCAGGTCGGTGACGTCGTCGGCCCCCAGGCGGACGGTGCCCGACGTCGGTCGGGTGAAGCCGGCCAGGGCCTTGAGCGCGGTCGACTTGCCCGACCCGCTGGGGCCGAGCAGGGCGACGGTCTCCCCGCGGGCGACGCGGAGATTGAAGTCGATCAGGGCCCGGGTGGCCCCGCGGCCGCGTCCGTACGCGACGTTGACCCGGTCGAAGGTGATGGCCGGAAGGGACGAGTCGGCGTCGCGGGGCGCGCGGTCGCGCACCCTGCCGATCGTGGTGCGGAGGGACCGCCCGGGCTCGAATCGAGGCATGTCAGTTACCGGTTGCCTTCTGGTAGGCGGCGACGTCGGCGTCCAGGGACGCTAGGACGTCGTTCCAGTTGGGGGTCCACACCTCGACGCCGTTGACCAGGCCCGTGGGCGTCGACGGGTCGGTCGAGGTGCCGGCGGCCGCGCGGACATCGGTGCGCACCGAGACTCCGAGAGCGTCGGTGGCCACCGTCTGCTGGGCCTTCTCGGACAGCAGGTACTCCAAAAGCTTCTTGGCCTCGTCGGAGTGCGGGGCGCCCTTGGCCAGACCCATCACGTACGGCAGTGCGACGGTGGTGCGCTTGCCGTCGGCCTCGGCGGGGAAGAAGATCTGGAACTTCGACCCGTCGTCCTTGATCGACGCGAGATTCATCTGGACGTCACCGTTGGCGACGAGCAGTTCGCCGTTGCTGACCTTGGGCTGCAGCTTGCCGGTGGACGACGACGGTCCGACGTTGTTGGCCTGCAGCTTGGTGAGGTAGTCGAGCGCGCCGGCGTCGCCCTTGAGGTGCTGGAGCAGCAGCAGGACGGCGGTGCCGTCACCGGCCTGGCCGGGGGTGGAGTACTGCAACTTGCCCTTGAACTGGTCGGAGAGCAGGTCTTCCCAGGTCTTGGGGGCCGGGTTCGCGCCGGGATTCGCGATGAACGACAGGTAGTTGTCGACGACTGGGACGTACTTGCCGGCCGGGTCCTGGACGTCGGCGGGCACGGCGGAGGTGTCGATGCCGCTGGGCTGCAGCAGGCCCTGCGCGTCGGCCTTCTGGATGAACGGCGGCAGGGTGACGACGACGTCGGCCTGCGGGTTGGACTGCTCCTTCTCCACGCGGGAGACCACCTCGCCGGAGCCGGCCTCGACGAGGTTGACGGCGATGCCGGTCTCCTCGGTGAACGCCGCGAACTGGGTCTTGTACCAGCCGGCCAGGCCGTCGGCGCTGTATACGGTGACGGTCTCGCCGCCGGTGCCGGCCGCCGAGCCGGTGCCACCGCACGCGGTGAGGGTGAGGGCCGCGGTGGTCATGGCGAGCGCCGCGATGCCGGCGCGGAAACGCTTGGTGTTCCTGCTCATTCGGATGTCCTGTCTGGGTGAGGGATTCGAACGGTGACGGAAGAACTCAGTGGGAGAGAACAAGATCGGTGAACTCGCGAACCGACGGCACCACGTGCGTCGGGTCGGCGGCGCGCAGTTGCTGCTCGTCGTGTGCGCCGGTGAGGGCGCCGGCGACGACGCTCGCGCCGGCCCGCCGGCCGCTGGTGATGTCGTTTGCGGTATCACCCAGGACGGCAACGTCTTTCACGTCGTCGACGCCCAGTCGCATGAGGGCGGTGAGGATCAGGTCGGGGTAGGGACGTCCGCGCCCGGCCTCGGCGGGGGAGAGCGTGAGGTCGGCGAGGGTCTGCCAGCCGAGCGCGGCCAGCAGCTTGTCTTGCGTGGTGCGGCTGAATCCGGTGGTCAGCGCCACCCGGATGCCGGCGTCGCGCAGCGCGGTGATCGACTCCGCCGCACCGGGAATCACGGTGGCGCCGCCGTCGTCGACGAGGCGGTCGTACTCGGTCTCGAACGCGCGGTTGGCGGCCTGGGCGCGGTCCTCGTCGCCGAACAGTGCACGGAACACGACGATCTTGGACTGCCCCATGGTGTCGAGGACGTACTGACGGGCGGCGTCGGCCTCCGGCCCGGTCGCCGGGAGCCCGGCGGCGGCACCGGCGGCGTCGAACGCGCGCAGCACGAGTCCGTCGTCGGCGACGGTGGTGCCGGCCATGTCGAGGACGGCGAGCTTGATGGTGGTCACGATGTCTCCTCGGGGATCGGGGCTACAGGCCCAGCTGGTCGGCGGTCTGCTCGGCGAGGGCGGGGCCCAGGGTCATGCCGCGTCCGCCCGGACCGGCGACGACCCACACGCCGTCGGCGGCCTGGGCGCGGTGCACGAGCTGGGCGGGATCGAGGCACTGGCTGTAGACGCCGGCCCAGCGCTTGACGATCGGCGGCAGGTGGCGGCCGAGGAGTTCCTCGACGACGCTGGTCAGGTGCCGGTACGGGGCCTCATCGACGTCGAAGTCGAACGGCTCGTCGTACTCGTGGGTGTCGCCGATGGTCAGGCCGCCGTGCAAGCGCTGCACGCACAGCAGCTGCATGCGGTGCTCGGCCGCGGTGGGCTCCTGCGGCAGGGCGTCGCGCAGCGCATCGAGGGCGGACCCGGCGAACGCGGGGTAGTAGCGCATGCTGTCGCCGTCGGCGATCGCGGTGGTCAGGGCCTCGCCCAGCGGTGCGGTCTGCATCATCTGCAGGCGCACCCGGCGCAGCGGGAGGTCCCCGGCCAGATCCCGCGCGAGCCCGCCGAGCGTCGCGCCGGGGCACACGATGACCAGGTCGGCGTCGAACATGCGGTCGTGGTCGTCGCGGACGTGGACGCCCGTTGCGGTGGTGGTGATCTCGCGCGCCTCGGTCCCGGCGTGGAAGGTGTAGCGACCGGTCGCCTCGAGGTGGCGGCGGATCGCGGGCAGTGCGACCCGGGACTCGACCGCGCCGTCACGGGTGCAGTGCAGGCCGGCCAGGTACTTGCCGCGCAGGGCGGGGTTGACGGCGCGCACCGCCTCGGGCTCGAGGAGGTGGAAGCCGCGGACGTCGGCGTCGGCGCGGGAGGCCATGTCCTCGGCGACCGCGACCTCCTCGGGGGTGCGCAGCAGGGTCATCGATCCGGCGGCGCGGAATCCGATCTCGGGGATGCGTCGGGCCAGGTCGGCCCACAGTTCCCGGGAGCGCAGAGAGGCGTCTAGTTCGTGCGGGGCACGCCCGGAGACCCAGACCAATCCGAAGTTGCGTACGGTGGCACCGCGCGCTTCGAGCTCGCGTTCGAGATGGATGACGTCGTGTCCGCGTCGGATGGCCTCGTCGGCGTGCGCCGTGCCGAGGATTCCTCCGCCCACAATTGCAATTCGCATGGGACACAGCTTGCGCATTGGTCTAGACCAACTGGGGGACGTTCGGGAAACGCTGGATGAACAATTGGTATAGACCGAAATCTGTGTACGCTGAGCGTCATGAACGACGACTCGGCCGTGCTCGAAGAGGCTGCTGCGCTGTTGAATTCGCTTCGTGGAGTGTTCGACGGCGAGGCGGTGGACGAACTCGATCACGCGCTGCAGACGGCCGGTCACGCGATCGCGGACGGGGCCGACGACGAACTGGTGCTCGCGTCCGCGCTGCACGACCTCGCGCGCAGTCCGCTGATCGGGGAGGGGGTCGACGCTGCGCACGATCGTGTCGCCCGGGAGTGGCTCGCGCCGCGTTTCGGGAAGCGGGTCGGCTGGCTGGCCGGCGCCCACGTTGCCGCCAAGCGCTACCTCGTGGCCACCGACCCGACGTACGACGGGAACCTGTCGTCGGAATCGGTTGCGACCCTGCGGCGCCAGGGTGGCCCGGCGGTCGACGAGGCGTGGGTGTCGCACCCGTGGTGGGCGGACGCCATCCGGCTGCGTCGCTACGACGATCGCGCGAAAGTTCCGGGCGCGCAGGCGCCGTCGATCGACGACGTCCTTGCTGTCGCACGTCGCGTGGTGATCTCGCAATGACCGCCGAGAGCCTGCCCAAGCACTACGTCGTGCGGACGCACGTCGAGGACCTGCTCGCGGACCTGTCGGAGGGCGATCCGGTGCCGGCCGAGCGTGAACTCGCGGCGCGCTGCGGCGTCTCCCGCGAGACGGTGCGCCAGGCGTTGCACGAACTGCTGGTCGCGGGGCGCGTCGAACGCCGGGGGAGGGGCACCGTGGTCGCCCGGCCGAAGCTGGTGCAGCCGCTCTCGCTCGGCTCGTACACGGAGGGCGCGCTCAGTCAGGGCCGCGAACCGGGTCGAATCCTGGTGCGGTGGGAGGAGATCGACGCGCACGAGAAGCTCGCGGAGATCCTGGAGATCAGGGTCGGCGACCCCGTGATCCACCTCGAGCGTGTGCTGCTGGCCGACGGCGAACGCATCGGCCTGGAGAGCACGTACCTGCCGCGGGACCGGTTTCCGGACCTGGCGGACACCTTCGATCCCGAGACGTCGCTGTACGCGGCGATCCGCTCCCAGGGCATCGTGTTCACCACCGCCACCGAGCGGATCGAGACGGCGCTGCCCACCCCGCGGGAGGCGGGGTTGGTCGAGTCGAGCACCGCGATGCCGATGCTGAAGCTGCACCGCGTCTCCCGCGACGCCGACGGGGTTCCGATCGAGCGTGTGCGGTCGCTGTACCGGGGCGACCGGATGGCGTTCGTGACCGAACTGCGCTGATCGCCGGCAGGTTCCGGGTTCAGAGCCAGTCGTGCGCGTCGACGGTGTTGAGCACGCGCAGCATCGTCAGGTCGGCCCCGACGTCGGACTCCACGAAGTCGGACGGAGGGTGCGACAGTCGGTGTCGGCCCAGGCGCAGTTCGACGCGCCGCGCTGCCGCCCGCAGCAAGGGGGCCATTCTGACCAAGGCCTCGGGCGACGTGCGGCCGCTGAGCGAGAGGGCGCAGTGTCCCGCGCTCGGGGACCGAATGGGAACTCCGACGCAGTTGACCGCCAACGAGTACTCCTCGTTGTCGTAGGAAACACCTTGGCGTGACCGAACATTGGCGAGTTCGGCGTGCAGCGTCGTTCTGCTGGTGATCGTTCTGGCGGTCCGGTGGCCCAACGTCGCCGGGACGAGTGCGTCGGCGTCCTCAGGCGTCACCGTCGCCAGGATCGCTTTCCCGATTGCCGTTGCATGGACGGGCAGGCGATCTCCGACGTTGGTCGGAACCGCCGTGGCATGTCGGCTCGATACCTTGTCGAGAATCTGAACGTGGTCGCCGCGGAGGACGCCGAGGTGCGCCACGGCGCCGGTCTCGTCGTGCAGGGCCTGGAGCAGCGGAGCGGCGGCGGTGCGTAGGGTCAGGTGATCGGGTTCGACCGACGTGCGTGCCACCTGCGGACCGAGGCCGTAGCCGTGCTGTGTCCGCACGATCCACCCCAACTGGATGAGTTGATCGACCAGTCGGTGCGCGGTCGAGCGGGGCAGACCGGACCGGTCGGCGATCGTTCCGATCTGGAGATATGATGCCTGGCCGTCGAAGGCGGCGATGATCGCCGTCGCGCGCTCGAGGATCGAGGACCGTCCGGTGGTCATATCACCGGCCGCGCTTCGGAGTGTTCGATGTCGAAACCGAGGGCTGCACGGGTCGAGATCGCAACGGCATCGACTTCCCGGTTCGCCCGATTGGATGCGCCGGTGTGGATGTCCCGCCACACCCGCTGGACCGGGTGGTCCATGGTCACGCCTTCCCGCCCGGCGACCTTGACCAGTCGATCGACGGCTACCTCGGCGAGGCGGACGGAGAGCACCTGGTTTCTGCGCACTCGCGTGAATGTTTCGATCGGCACCCTCTTGGCGCTCCTCGCCAAACTCTGGAGTTCTGCGAAGTCTCGCTCGAGGTGCAGTACGGCCGTGTCGATCTCGAAGGCCGCGCGGCCGATCTCGGCGTGAACAGCCTCGGCCTCGATCATCATTCGGCCCGATTGGGTGAGCTGGTTTGCGACATTCCACTGGTCCAGCACGGCGCGATAAGCCCCCTGTGCGGCTCCGATGAGGGGGACCGCGGCGGCTGCGCAGTACATCGTGGTGACGGAGTGTCGGTACACCGTCGGAATCGAGCGCAGGTGTCGCGCTTGTTCGGTCGCGGATCGGTGGCGCTGGGAGGAGACCCGCCAGGGTGGTATCAGCACATCCTCGACGGCGACGTCGTGGCACCCGACCGCGGCGAGACCGACCGTCCGCGAGCTGTCCGCGAATCGGACGTCGTTGCGTGGCACCAGAACCTGTGCGTGTTCCACCGGCACGCCGTCGGCGTTGAGAACCAAGGCGCCGAGGATGAGCCACTCGCACTGTGTGCAGCCGGTTACCGATCGCCACTGGCCGGACAGGCGCAGTCCCGTCCGGTCCTGCCGCAGTTGGCCTGTCGGCATGACCGCCGCGGCGACGAGGGCGTCGGGTGTCGCCTCCCAGACATCGCGGGCTGCGGCGTCGCCGAATCCGACGAGCAGCCACGCACTCACGTTCGTCGCTGCGACGATCCATCCCGTCGAGGTGCACGCCGAGGAGATCTCCCGAACTGTGGAGAACAACTCGAGCGGTGTCGACTCGCTGCCGCCGAATGCCCGCGGTTGCATCATGCGAAAGACGCCGGCGTCGACCAGGGATGTAATCACGGTGCCCGACGGGGTCCGCGTCCGCTCGGTCTCCACCGCGGCACCCGCGATGTCGGGCATCAGGTGGGCGACGGTCAGCGGGGTCGACGGCACTTTCGCGGCCTCCGTTCGACGATGGTGGTGATGTCATCCCTGTCGCGTCGCCGGGTCGGAACGCGCGGAACGAGGCTATCGGCCGGGTCGCGCCTGCTCGGACGCGGATCCCGCGGAGGGGGAAATGATGATCCGAGTGTCCCGAGGAATGAGAGAGGGGGTCGATTGAACTGCGTCGATGTGGCGGCACTCCTTGCGGTCGAGCCGGACGCGTCGGCCACGGGTCTGTGGTGTCTCGAAAATTGAGACAGCGCGCCGTCCCGCGGATTGCCGTGAACCACTATGAGGCGTGTCACACGGGCGGCCGAGACGCGGCAGTTCGGCCTCCTGTCAGCCGCCTACCAACGAGATTCCGAGGGAGAACTTCGAATGCCTACGATTCACGACGACGAACGCGAGATCTATCGGAGCATTGTGCGATTCGCGCGTGCCATGGACGAACGTGACTGGGCGGAGATCGAGACGATCGCCGCTGAGGACATGGAAGCCGACCTCGGCACCGGCATGCTGAGGAGCCGCAGCGAGATGATCGCGCTCACGCGCACCTTCCTCGACGACTGCGGGCCCACTCAGCACATGGTCGGGAACGTGCTGATCGACGTCGACGGCGACACCGCTCGCAGTCGCGCTTACGTGGCCGACATGCATCTCGGTACCGGCGAGCTCGAGGGCAGGTTCTTCCGGACGATCGGCGACTACCACGACGAGTGGCGCCGCACCGTCGACGGATGGCGGATGGTCCGCCGGTCCAAGCACAATCGCGGGCATCTCGGCGACTACGCCGTTCTCGGTCCGGGGCCGTCCGATTGGTCTGCGCCGCAGGACTAGTCGCGTCCCGCAACCGGATGGCAACCGTGATCGAACGAACCGAAGAAGGGGTCAGGATGGGCAGGCTGCAAGGCAAGGTGGCGATCGTCACCGGCGGCGCACAGGGAATGGGTGCCGCGACCGCACGGGTCATGGCCGCCGAGGGTGCTCGAGTGGTGGTGGCTGACGTTGCCGACGACCAGGGGAGATCTGTTGCCTCGGACATAGGTGAAGCGGCGCGCTACAAGAGACTCGACGTCACCAGCGAAGGTGACTGGCGCGAGGTGGTGTCGGCGACGGTACGGGAGCTCGGCACCGTCGACATCCTGGTCAACAATGCGGGGATCCAGTACTTTGCCGGCGTGGAGGACGTCGAATCCGATCGGATCGCCACGATTCTCGCCGTCAACGTGATGGGCCCGATGCTCGGCGTCAAGGCTGTGGCACCGGTCATGAGGGATGCGGGCTCCGGCGTGGTCGTGAACATTTCGTCGGTCGACGGGCTGCGCGGTGTCAACGGGCTCAGCGCATACGTCGCCAGCAAGTGGGCGATTCGTGGCATCACGAAGGCGCAGGCTCTCGAGCTCGGGCCGACCATTCGGGTGTGTTCGGTCCACCCGGGAGGTGTCGACACCCGACTCGGCAACCCGGCGGGTGAGACCGGTGCGGACCTCGAGCGCCACTACCACAACGTCCCACTGCGGCGGATCGGGTTGCCCGACGAAATCGCCCGCGTGACCGCCTTTGTCGCGAGCGACGAGGCCAGCTACATGACCGGTGCGGAGCTAGCGGTGGACGGCGGTTGGGCGTCGGGCATCTACCACGCAGGTCTGCCGGGAGCGCCCGTGTAGGCGGAGCCTGGTGCTCGCTGGTTCCGACGTTCACCCACCATCGAAAGGACGCCAGAATGACTCCGGACGACATCGCGCGAGCGGTCCACCGATACATCGAACTTGCTTCTGCCGCTGAAGGAGCCGACGTCGCCGCGCTGTATGCAGAGGATGCGACGGTCGAGGACCCCGTCGGTTCGACGCCGCACGTCGGGATCGCCGCGATCGCTGCGTTCTACGACTCGGTGAGATCCCCGAACCGAACCATCGACCTGATCACACTGCGGGTATCCGGTGATACCGCGGCTTTCCACTTCCGGGTGGTCACGGCCGTTGACGGTCGGACGATCACCGTCGAACCCATCGACGTCATGTCGTTCGATCGCCGCGGACGGATTACCAGTATGCGTGCGATCTGGGCTCCTGAGGACCTCGTCGTCGGTTAGGGCGTGTCTGACAAATGTCGGGTCCAGGCGATGACGGCGTTCAAGATCACCGCGGCTCGGTAGACGATGACGAGCTTGTCGAAGCGGGTCGCGATTGCGCGCCACGGTTTGAGGTGACAGAACCGGCGTTCGACCACATTGCGGCCGCGGTAGTCGACCGGGTCGGACGCCGGCGGTCGGCCGCGACGCGAGCTGCTGCGGCGCCGATGTCCGGCCTGATCGTCTGTTCGGCGGTCACCGCGCCGAACCCGCGGCGCTGCAGCGACTCCCGGCGAGCGCAGGAGGAATTGGACTTGTCACCGCGGACCCGATCCGGGCGGGTGCGTCGTCGCCCACCGTCGGCGCGCGGAACCCTCAGATGGTCAAGCAGATGCGGGAATGCGGGTGAATCGCCCGACTGGCCCGGGCTGACGAGCACCACCACTGGTAGTCGGTGTCTCTCACCAGATTCGATTCGATCTCCATCAAGATCATCTATGAAAGATGCTGGATGCAACATAGATCCGGCTGTGGCTGATTACCCAGAAGTGCACTTCCGAGTCAAGCCGCCATCTCGTGACTGCTGCACGGATAGATGACACTTGCCAACCCCCGCCCCGCTGCCACCCCCCCGTCGGTTCCTCGACCCGACGGGGCGCAGCAGTTGACCGTCCTGAACGCACACCAGCGTTGGCCCACAGGACCCAATCATCCTGCGTGCCAACGCTGACGAGCGACTCAGAGACTTTGGAGGCCGCCCCCCTCGGACGACGCCGTGTAGAGGCCTAGCATGAGGACGTTGCCCAAGCCCTTGAACATGTCGAGCGAGCCAGCGAAGTAGTTTCCGAGCATGTGTCGTCTCCTTACGAGAGTGCCTTGAGGAAGTCCGGAAGCAACGAGTTGCTCCCCGTGTAGTCGTCACCGAACCATGACCCGACCCCGACCAGGAGCAGGTCCATCAGGAATTTCTTGATATCCATGGACATCCTTTCTGTTGTGCGTGGCGGTCAGACCCGGACGCCGAGGGATAAGGACACGGCCGGCGCGATCAGCGCGCCGTAAAGCGTCGGAAGCATCTGTTCGACAGTCTGACCGAGCGAGCTGGTCACATTCTGAATCGAGAGCATAGGAACTCCATTCCTGCGGGTTGAACCACTACGAGTAGTCGGTGCCGGACATCGTGTTCAGTCCGGTCAGCGAACCTCCCAGAACCGGGGCAAGCCCGTTCACGAGGACCCTGAGGGCCTTGAAGAAATCGACAGACATTCGCGATCCTCTCAGTTGAGCTTTGACTTACGTGGGGAGTCAGGAATATGCGCTCTGAACGTCACGTCACCCTGGCGGCGACACCGCCAAGGGTGACGTTCATCAGACGTCAGATCACACAGTGCCGTTGAACTTGTTTGCGGACTGAGTGATTGACGGAAGCTTTATGTAGATGTGGTTGAAGAAGTCGCTCTCGTGGATGCCCGACGTCTCCCACGTGCCGAAGCTGCCACCGGCCGCGTGCAGCTTGACGTAGCCGCCACCGGTGACGGTGGAAACCATCCCGCTCGTTCCCTGGAGGCAGTAGCCGCCGTCGGCGTTCGTCGTGGTCAAAGCAATGGCACCGGGCACCAGGTTGTTGCCCACGTCGTAGAGCTCTCCGCTCACAGTCACACCCGAGACACCAGCGCTCGAGCTGTTGAGGACGTTTCCACACACCTGGTAGTTCCCGGTGGGCAATTCCGGATTGCCGGCCTGAGCGATGCCGGTACCGAGGTAGGCCATGGCCGCAACGCCGGCGAGTGCACCAGTGACCGAGAGCGTGTTCCGAACGCGCATACAGATTCCCCTTTTCCATATGGCAGCCCCTATGCGCAGAGAAGTCGCGGGGCCGGGACCGTCGGAAGAACCCCATGACGCTAATCACCATAGGAGGCGGGCGATTGACGTGTTTTCGTTTTCGCCCAATTGCGAAAACTGTGTTTGTCCGCACCTTAGTGGAAGGGCAGCCCCCATGGCCTCAACCAGGAGAAACGGCCAATCCAGCCTGTACCACCCCTGAGGCTCGCGTGCCATCCTGAGCAGTTTCGGACCATCGCGGGAAACCTTGCAAAGTTTGAACTGGAGTACAATTAGAAACTGATGGTCGACAACCTTCTGAACGTTTGCCTAACATCATCAAATAAGTGCATGAAAATGTGCTACATAGAGCGAGTGTTCTCGACACTGAGGGTGTTCGGGTCGACGTGCGCCAAGTCGGGCCACGGTCCCCCCGCCTCCTTTGCAGGTTTCGCAAAGGCCTCATATGGGCCCAGTCTCCGTCTTATGGCACCTCACCGCCCGCGTTCGTCGCCGTTAGATCACCATCCAAGACGATGGCTCCAGTTCAACACGTCACCTTCGTGTACCGGTACCGGTGTGGAGTCGCGTGGCGGGACGTGCCGGGGTGTTTGGCCGGTGGCAGACGATCTGGACCTGGCGCCGGCGATTGGCTGGCGACGGTACGTGAGATCGGATGCTGCAGCGTCTGCTGACGGTTGCGGACGCGGCCAGAATGATCGACTGGGCGGTGTCCGTGGACTCGACCATCGCCCGCGCCCACCAGTACGCCACCCGCCACACAGGGGGCTGGGTCGAACTACACGAATCCACCGATCGAGCCGCCTGACCACGCGATCGGCCGCTCCCGCGGCGGGCTGCCGACGAAGATCCATCACCTCGTCGACGGACGCCGACTACCAGGCGTGGTGCTCGTCAGCCCGGGCCAGTCGGGCGATTCACCCGCATTCCCGCATCTGCTTGACCATCTGAGGGTTCCGCGCGCCGACGGTGGGCGACGACGCACCCGCCCGGATCGGGTCCGCGGTGACAAGTCCAATTCCTCCTGCGCTCACCGGGAGTCGCTGCGGCGCCGCAGCAGCTCGCGTCGCGGCCGACCGCCGGCGTCCGACCCGGTCGACTACCGCGGCCGCAATGTGGTCGAACGCCGGTTCTGTCACCTCAAACCGTGGCGCGCAATCGCGACCCGCTTCGACAAGCTCGTCATCGTCTACCGAGCCGCGGTGGTCTTGAACGCCGTCATCGTCTGGACCCGACATTTGTCAGACACGCCCTAGGTGGAGCTGGGCCTGCGGGTACGACATGTTCAGGTGCCGACGAGCTCGAGCGTGAGTCGCACGTACAGGTTCACTTCCTCGACCGCGTACAGGACGACGATCTCGGCGGTGTCGCCGTGGTCGCTCCTGGCTGTGAGTGTGATGCGTGGTGGTTGGGCGTCGGCGTGAAGCGTCAGGCTGCTCTGCCGGCTCCTGCTCATTCGTTCGAACGCCTGAGCCCACTCCGGGCGGACATCGCCGTCGAGTTCGGCGTCGATGTGGACGACGTCGCCGGAACGGGTCGAGACGACCTTGCTGACCTTGACCGGAGCCCACCGACGTTCGGTGGCCCGCGACTGCTGGCCCATTGTCACCCTCGCTTCTGACCAGGTTGACCGCTCACCATACCCATTTCGGCGGAAAGCGCATCCGTGCCGTCGAAGGAGCTACTGCATAGTCGATCTGAGGCACCATGGTCGGATGGGGGATTTTCGGAACACGCTCGCACGGTCGACCGGTGCTGTTGCCTTGGCGACAGCGACGAGTCGCGTGACGGGCTTTGCCCGCAGCATTACGTTGGCCGCGGTATTGGGTGCCGCGGCCGTCGGAGACGCGTACAACGGCGCGAACAGCCTGCCGAACATGGTCTACGAGTTGCTGATCGGTGGCGTCATGGCGAGCGTCCTCGTGCCGGTCCTGGTGCGGGCCCGGCTGCGGGGCCGCGACCACTCGGTACTCTTCACCCAGCGGTTGCTGCTCGCGATGGCCATCGTCAGCGCGCTCGCCACCGTCGTCGCGGTGCTCAGCGCGCCCTTGTTCGTCGCCGTTCTGGTTCCCGACGCCGACCAGTCGCGGCTGGCAACGTTTCTGGCCTACCTGCTGTTGCCCGAAATCTTCTTCTATGCGGTCACGGCGACGGCCACGGCCGTTCTGAACATCCGCGAGAGCTATGCGCCCGCGGCGTGGGGACCGGTCGTGAACAACGTCGTCGTGCTGGCGACGGTCGGCGTCTTCGTGCTGGTCCCGGGACCGGTGACGTTGACGCCGTCGTCGATGACCACCGCGCAGGTGCTCGTGCTCGGTCTCGGCACCACAGTGGGGATCGTCCTGCAGGCGGTGTGGACCATCGGGGCATTGCGCCGGACGGGATTCCGCTGGAGTTGGCGTGTCCGTCCGGTCCCGTACACGTTGAGGCCGGTCCGGTCCGGCGCCCGCATGCTCGCGTGGATCGGTCTGTACGTCGCGGTGAGCCAGTTGGGTGTGATGTTCGTCCTCCGGGTCGCATTCAGCCACGGCGGGGTATCGACCTACATGTATGCCGACCTGTTGTTCCAGGTTCCGTACGGCATCCTCGGAGTCTCGCTGCTGACCGTGCTCATGCCCCGGGTTGCGAGTGCGGTGGCCTCGGGCGATCGGACCGCGCTGGTCTCGGACATGGGCCGCGCCGCGCGGTATTCGGTGGTCGCGCTGGTCCCGGCGTCGGTGGCAATGATGCTGTTGGGGCCGATGCTCACGACCGTCGTCTTCGTCGGGCGAGTCGACGTCGACGCCGCCCGACTCATCGGAGAGGCATTGGCGCTCGCGGCGTTCGGGCTCGCGCCGTTCGCGCTGGTGATGCTCCAACTGCGAGTGTTCTACGCCGGCAACGACATGCGCACCCCCGCCCTGATCAATGTCGTGATGGTGTCCACCAAGGTCGTGGTGGTAGCAGCCTGCGCCGCGGTGCTTCCGGGTGAGATGGTGGTGGCCACGCTGCCGGCCGCGGGTTCGCTGTCCTACGTCGTCGGGGCCGCGTGCGGGCACCTGGTCCTCCGGAGGCGCTACGGGCTGCTCGGATTCCACGCGGTCCTCGAGACACTCTCTCGCGTGCTGTGGGCGTCGGTGATCGCCGGAGTGTTCTGTGTGGCGGCGGTGGGCGGCGCGTACCTGCTTCTCGACGATCCGCGTGAGGCTGCCGCGGCTGCGCTGTTGCTGGCAGCGGCGGCAGGTGTGCCGGCGTTCCTGCTCGCGGCACGGACGATCGAGATACCCGAGATCGGACACGCCAGGACGCTGATTCGCTCCTGACGCCCTCTGACCGCTCGGGGTCAGCGAGGGATCACGGCCACAGCAGCGCCTTGATCGCGCGCCGCTCGTCCATGGCCCGGTATGCCTCGGCAACCTGATCGAGCGGCAGCACCAGGTCGAAGACCTTGCCCGGTTCGATGCGGCCGTCCAGCACGCGATCGACGAGGTCGGGCAGGAAGCGGCGCACCGGTGCCGAGCCGCCGCGGACACCGATGTGTGATTCGAACAACTCCCGGGTGGGTAGTTCCGCGCCGTGCGGCACACCGACGAAGCCGACATTTCCGCCAGGGCGGGTGCAGCGCAGTGCCTGCGACATCGACTCGTTCGTGCCGACGCATTCGAGGACGGCGTCGGCGCCGACACCCCCGGTGAGCTCGGCGATTCGGGCGATGCCCTCCTCGCCGCGTTCGGTGACGATGTCGGTGGCGCCGAACTCGAGCGCAAGCTTCTGCCGGGGAGCGTGCCGGCTCATCGCGATGATCCGCTCGGCGCCGAGTTCTCGGGCGGCGAGGACGCCGGACAGCCCGACGGCGCCGTCACCGACGACGGCCACGGTCGAGCCGGGACGGACTTCGGCGGCCACGGCCGCGTACCAGCCCGTGCCCATGACGTCGGAGAGCGCGAGCAGGCTGGGGATCAGCGACTCGTCGGGTCGGTCCGGCATCGCGACCAGGGTGCCGTCGGCCAGCGGTACGCGGACGAATTCGGCCTGGCAACCGTTGACGAATTCGCCTTTCCGGCAAGATGATTGGTATCCGTAGCTGCAGTGTGGACACGTGTTGTCGGAGGCGAGGAAGGACCCGATGACGAACTGTCCGGGCCGGACGGTGGAGACCGCGCCGCCGATCTCCTCGACGATGCCGACGTACTCGTGCCCGATCGGGCGGGGTTCGGGAACGGGCGTGATGCCGCGGTAGCGCCACAGATCCGACCCGCACACGCACGTGGCGACGGTGCGGACGACCGCATCGGTGGGCTCGACGATCTCGGGGTCGGGCAGGTCCTCGAACCGGATGTCGCGCGGCGCGTGGATGACGGTTCCTCGCATGGGGATGCTCCTTCGGCGGTCGTCGGGCACGCGGGGGACAGGCGGTGTCGAGCGCGGTCACCGGACGGTGCTGTCACCCTATGCCCGCACACACGCGGACATCGCGGCGGTGCGGCGGTCTACCCTGGACCCATGTCTGTTCGCACCGCTCTCGTTCCCGGAACCGTCTCGCCCACCCTCGCCGTCCCGAAGGACATCGAGCGCCCCGAGTACGTGTGGAAGGCGACGGCCCGTGAGGGCAAGGAGCCCTGGGTGCAGACGCCGGAGACCATCGAGAAGATGCGGGTGGCAAGCAAGATCGCCGCGCAGGCGCTGCAGGAAGCCGGCAAGGCCGTCGCTCCCGGCGTCACCACCGACGAGTTGGACCGCATCGCCCACGAGTACATGTGCGACCACGGCGCCTACCCGTCGACGCTCGGCTACCGCGGGTTCCCGAAGTCCTGCTGCACGTCGCTCAACGAGGTCATCTGCCATGGCATCCCCGACTCGACCGTCATCCAGGACGGCGACATCGTCAACATCGACGTCACCGCCTACATCGACGGCGTGCACGGCGACACCAACGCGACGTTCCTCGCCGGCGACGTCTCCGAGGAGAACCTCCTGCTGGTCGAGCGCACCCGCGAGGCCACGATGCGCGCGATCAAGGCCGTCAAGCCGGGCCGCGAACTCAACGTCATCGGCCGCGTCATCGAGTCGTACGCGAACCGCTTCGGCTACGGCGTGGTGCGCGACTTCACCGGCCACGGCATCGGCGAGACCTTCCACAACGGCCTGGTGATCCTGCACTACGACCAGCCGAACGTCGACACCGTCATCGAGCCGGGCATGGTGTTCACGATCGAGCCGATGATCAACCTGGGCACCGTCGACTACGACATCTGGGAGGACGGCTGGACGGTCGTCACCAAGGACCGCAAGTGGACCGCCCAGTTCGAGCACACCATCGTCGTCACCGACGAGGGCAACGAGATCCTCACGCTGCCGTGACGGCCGCGCTGACTGGCGCGCTGCTGGTCGCCGGCACCACGTCCGACGCCGGCAAGAGCGTTCTCGTCGCCGGTCTGTGCCGGATGCTTGCGCGCCGCGGGGTGCGGGTGGCGCCGTTCAAGGCGCAGAACATGTCCAACAACTCCGTCGTCACGCTCGACGGCGGGGAGATCGGCCGCGCGCAGGCCCTGCAGGCGCGCGCGTGCGGGCTCGAGCCGAGCGTGCGTTTCAACCCGGTGCTGCTCAAGCCCGGTGGCGACCGCACGTCGCAACTCGTGGTCCGCGGCAAGGCCGTCACCAATGTGGGCGCCCGCGACTACATCACCCACCGCGAGTGGCTGCGCGAGCTCGTCGCCGACGAGTTGGCGGCGCTGCGCGACGAGTTCGACGTCGTGATCTGCGAGGGCGCCGGCTCGCCCGCGGAGATCAACCTGCGGGCCACCGATCTGGCGAACATGGGCCTCGCGCAGGCGGCGCAGCTGCCGGTGCTCGTGGTCGGAGACATCGACCGCGGGGGAGTGCTGGCCCACCTCTTCGGCACCGTCGCCGTCCTCTCGCCCGAGGACCAGGCCCTGATCGCCGGATTCGTCATCAACAAGTTCCGCGGCGACGTCAGCCTCCTCGAACCCGGACTGGACCAGCTGCAGGCGCTCACCAGACGCCCCACCCTCGGCGTGATCCCGTTCGCCGAGGACCTGTGGCTCGACGCGGAGGACTCGCTCGGCGTCGTCGGCGACGCGCCCGTCGGCCGGCCCGCGACGCCCGTCGGCGACGAGTGGCTGCGCGTCGCGGCGATCCGGTTGCCGCGCATTTCCAATTCCACCGACGTCGAGGCCCTCGCGTGCGAGCCCGGGGTATCGGTGCACTGGGTGAGCGAGCCGTCCCGCCTGGCCGATGCCGACCTGGTCGTGCTGCCGGGCAGCAAATCCACCGTGACCGACCTGGAGTGGTTGCGGCGCAGCGGAATCGCCGACGCCCTCGCCCGCCGAGCCGCGAATGGGGGCGCAATCCTCGGCGTCTGCGGTGGCTACCAGATGCTCGGCACCGTGATCGACGACGGCGTCGAGTCCGCCGCCGGCGAGGTCGCCGGGCTGGGCCTGCTGGACCTCGAGATCGAGTTCGCCCCCGACAAGGTGCTCGCGCAGGTGGACGGCGACGCTGACGGAATCCCGGTGCGCGGCTACGAGATCCACCACGGGCGGGTCCGCCGCACTGGCGACGCTCCGCTGCTGACGGCGTCGGACGGCGTCAAGGAGGGCAGTGTCCGCGGGAGTGTGCGCGGCACTCATTGGCACGGGCTGCTCGAGAACGACGAGTACCGCCGACGGTTGCTCACCGACATCGCGGACGCGTCCGGGCGCCGAGGCTTCCGTGTGGCCCCCGACACCGCCGTCGCGCAGGTCCGGGAGGCCCAATTGGATCTGCTCGCCGACCTGGTGGAACGGCACCTCGACGTGGACGCGATCGGCGCGCTGCTGAGCGGCGGCGCGCCGACCGGGCTTCCCACGATCAGGTCGTCGCTCGCCTGAGGACCGCCCACGTCAGGGCCAGCATGGCTGCCGCGACCCCGGCCGGAAGTGCCGCGATCACCAGCACCCGAGGCGCATCGACGAGCCATGTGGCGATCGCCGGCCACCACCGGGCCCACGCCGCGAGGATCGACGCGCCGCCGAGCACCGTGACCGCGCCGATGCCCGCGATCAGGAAGCCCGGGGTCCTCCAGCGCTGGTACACCGCGCCCAACAGCATCGAGATCGATGTGGTGAGCATGAGGCTCACGAACAGGGTGACGAACTGCAGCGCCGACGAATCCGTCACGTAGCGCAGGATTCCGAACATGCGCATGCCGACACCCCAGCCGCCGGTCGCCTCCTCGATCACCGACAACGCCTGGAGGACCACCGCGAACCCGAGGGACTGTAGGAGCGCGACGACGACCGTCGAGGCCAAGAACTGGCGCCGCGTCACCCCGAGTCCCAGTGCGAACGGGAAGGTCTGCGTCATCGCCTGCGCATAGAAGGCGACGACGAAACCGAACAGCGAGAGGACCGAACCGGTGCCGCGGGTCTCGCCGCCCGAGTCGACCAGCGCGAAGATCGTGAAGTTGATCGCGAAAGTGAGGGCGAGGATGGCCGCGGGCGCGGCCAGCAGCAGGGGCCAGGCCACGACATGAAGGCGGCACACCGCGAAGATTCGCCGGATCCCGTTGTGTGATGGACGCGCTACGGCGACGGTCGGATCGATGACGGTCATGACTACGCCTCCTCGCCCTGACGGGCCTTGCTGTCGAGTGCACTGCTGATCGTGATCTGCTGCAGGGAAACCGGTGACAGATCGAGGCCGAGGCGCGACGCCTCTGCGCGGTCCGACTCGGTGACGGCGCCCAGCACGGTCGCCCGCGCGAAGGCGCCCATGTCGTCCCGGTGCAGGACCGTCCGGCCCGCGACGAAGGCGTCCACGGCGTCGGATCGGCCGCTGGCCACGACGTGTCGGCTGCGCAGTGAGTCCGAGTCCTCGTCGGTCACCACCCGACCGCCGTCGATCACGATGACGTGTTCGAGGAGATCGGCGACCTCGTCGATGAGGTGCGTGGACAGCACGACAGTGCGCGGATGCTCAACGTAGTCGGCGAGCAGTCGGTCGTAGAACAAGTGCCGGGCCACCGCGTCGAGACCCAGATAGGGCTCGTCGAAGAGCGTCAGGGGTGCGCGGGACGCCAGGCCGATGACGATGCCCAGAGCCGAGGTCATTCCGCGCGAGAGCTTCTTGACGCGCCGGCAGTCGGGGAGTTGGAAGTCGTCGAGCAGACGCCCGGCGAACTCGGTATCCCATTCCGGCAGAAGAAGTTCCGCGGCCGTAACCACGTGCTTGACCCGCAGGTCGTCCGGATACTTCTGCGACTCCTTCACGAAGCAGAGGTTCCGAAGGACATCGGGATTCTCGAACGGGGCGCCACCGAATACGTCGACCTCGCCGACGGTGGGCAGTTCCTGACCGGTCAGGATCTTCATCAACGTTGTCTTTCCGGCACCGTTGCGTCCGAGCAGTCCGTAGATCTTCCCGGCCGCGAGGTCGAACGAGACGTCGTCGAGCGCGGCGACGTTCCCGTACCGCCTTCCGACGCCGCGCACCGACGCGATCGTGTCCCGGCCGATATCGGTGATGGTCATGGACGTTCCTCCCATTGGTCCAGCATGGATTTGAGTTCGGCGACGCTCATCCCGAGCTTGTCGGCCTCACGGACGAGCGGGGCGAGGTACTGCGCGGCGAACTGCTCGCGTCTCCGGAACCGGAGCGCGTCGCGCGCGCCCGTCGTGACGAACATTCCGATACCCCTTCTCTTGTAGAGGATTCCGTCGGCGACGAGCTGATTGAGCCCCTTCGCTGCGGTCGCCGGGTTGATCCGGTGGAAGGCGGCCAGTTCGTTGGTCGACGGCGCCTGTGACTCCTCCGGCAGTGAGCCGTCGATGATCGCGTTCTCCACGAGCTCGGCGATCTGCTGGAAGAGGGGCTTGCCCTCTTCGCTCAGCATCACGGCACCTCGACCGCAAGGCTGGTTGGTTCATTACTCATGTAATGAACCATAGAAGCCGGGCCCGGATTCGGTCAACCCCACCGCCGGTTCCGGTTTCACGGATCGCCCCCGGCGTGTGTTCGGCGCGCCTAGGCTGCGGAACGACGTGAGAGGTTCCGAAACCGCGATGGTGAGGAAGTGTCGACGTGCGAAGAAGCCTCGGTATCGGGACGACCATTCGGATCGCGTGTGGAGCACTCGTGGCCGCGCTGGTTCTCGCCGGATGCTCCTCGAACGAGTCCGCCACGGAATCCTCGACATCGACCACGACCACCGGCGCGGCGTCGTCGACGGCACTGCGGAAGATCGATGCCGCCACGCTGAACGACGTCGTGGCGGGTGTCGCGCAGGAGCTGCAGGTTCCCGGGGCCGTCGCGATTCTCCAGACTCCGGACGGCGTTCTCACGGTCGAGTACGGCACCGGGACTCGCGGGCAGAACGACCCCGTCGACACCGTCGAGCACATCCGCATCGGCTCCAACACCAAGACCATGACCGGGACCGTGATCCTCCAGCTCGCGCAGGAAGGCAAGCTCGCACTGACGGATCCGGTGTCGAAGTACCGCCCGGACGTGCCGAACGGCGACAACATCACCATCGAGCAGCTGCTGGACATGCGCAGCGGCCTGTTCAACTACACCGAGACGCCGCAGCTCAACGAGGCGCTCGACAACGATCCGCAGAAGCAGTGGAAGTCCGACGAACTGCTCGCCCTCGGGTTCGCCAATCCGCCGTACTTCCCTCCGGGACAGGGCTACCACTACTCCAACACCAACATCGTGCTGCTCGGCCTCATCGCCGAGAGCCTGGACGGCAAGCCGCTGCAGCAGATCTTCCAGTCACGGTTGTTCGGTCCGCTGGGGCTGACCGGTACGTCGTTCCCCGACATCGCCGACAACACGATCGCGGCACCGCACCCGCAGGGCTACGTGTACGGGACCAACATGGAGACGCTGACCGATCCGGCACTGCCGCCGGACAGCCAGGCCGCGGCGAAGGACGGCACTCTCCAGCCGAACGACGTCACCGACGTCAACCCGTCGTGGGCATGGGCGGCCGGCGCCGGCATCTCCACCGCGAACGATCTCGTCACCTGGGTGCAGGCACTCGTCGGCGGACACTTGCTGGACCCCGACATGCAGGCCCACCGGCTCGCCAGCGTGCAACCCACGAGCCCGGACCCCGGATCCGCCCAATACGGTTGGGGCATAGCGAAAATGGGCCCGATGTTCGGGCACACCGGAGAGCTGCCCGGTTTCAATTCGTTCATGGGGCACGATCCCGTCGACAAGGTGACTCTGGTGGTGTGGGCCAACCTCGCGCCCGCCGCGAACGGGCAGGACCCGGCGACCACCATGGCCAAGGAGATCATCGGCAAGGTCTACCCCGCATAGGCGTCCAGTTCTGTGATCTGGATCGCGTACCGTTTTCATTCATGGAGTCGACGAGCGTTGCCGTGGGAAGTGGGACCGTGACGGTCCGTATCGGGGGACCGGAGAGCCGGCACACGGTGTTGCTGTTGCCCGATGCTGGCGCCCCCGTCGACGTCTTCGACGCGGTCTGCGCACGCCTGCACGATTCGGATCTGCGGACCGTGGTTCCCGAGAGCATCGCCGGGCTCGACGAGCCCTCCGTGATCGCGATGCTCGACGAGTTGAAGCTGCCGTGGGTCAACCTCGTCGGCGCCGGTGCGGGAGCCGAACTCGCGTGGCGGCTGGCCGCCAAGACGTTCGGGCGCTTCGCGAGCCTCATCGTGGCCGACCGCGGACATCCGGCCGTGCCGGGCGTGGACGGGGCCGTGCTCGACGCCGCCTGCCCCGCCGTCGAGTTGCCGACCACCGTCGTCGTCGGCAGCTCGCTCGGCCGCGCGTGCGCCGACGCGAGCGGGCGGTACGCGTACTCGGAGTTCCGGATCGTCCAGCTCGACGGCGTCGACGACGTTCCGGCGAAGGCGTCCGCCGAACTGGCGAGCGAGATCGTGCTGCGCACCGGGTCCTGGTAGGCGGGCTCCACTTCCGGGATTACAGCTCCGGTGCGGGGGTCTCTAGAATCCTGCGGTGCACGACACTCTCTCCACCCCGGCCGCCGGCTCGTCCGTGCGGGCCGCATTCCGTTCTCCCCGGCTGCTCACGACCGAGGTCCTCGCCGGACTCGTGACCTCGCTGGCGCTGATCCCCGAGGTCATCTCGTTCGCGGTCATCGCGGGCGTCGATCCCAAGGTCGCGCTCTACACGTCGTGCATCATGGCCATCACCATCGCGTTCGTCGGCGGTCGCCCTGCGATGGTCTCGGCGGCGGCGGGCGCGACGGCGCTCGTGATTGCCCCACTGGTGGCGTCACATGGCATCGACTACCTCATCGCGGCGGTGTGGCTGGCCGGTGCGCTGCAGATCCTGTTCGCCGTCGCCGGTCTGGCGCGGCTGGTGCGGTTCATCCCGCGGTCCGTGATGATCGGCTTCGTCAACGCGCTCGCCGTGCTGATCTTCAGCGCGCAGATCCGGCACCTGGTCGACGTCCCGTGGCTGGTGTACCCGCTCGTGGCGGCGGGCCTCGCGATGATCGTCCTCGTACCGAAACTCACCACGTCGGTGCCGGCGCCGCTGATCGCGATCGTCGTGCTCACCGCCGCGGTCGCGCTGTTCCACCTCGACGTGCCCGACGTCGCCGACCAGGGCGAACTGCCGTCGGGCCTGCCGACCTGGATGATCCCGGACGTGCCCCTCACGTGGGAGACGTTGACGATCATCGCGCCGTTCGCGGTGGGGCTCGCGCTCGTGGGCCTGCTCGAATCGCTGCTCACCGCGAAACTCGTCGACGACATCACCGACACCCCGTCCGACAAGACCCGTGAGGCGTGGGGCCAGGGCGTCGCCAACATCGCGGGCGCGGTCTTCGGTGGCATGGGCGGCTGCGCCATGATCGGCCAGACGATGATCAACGTGAAGGAGGGTCGCGCCCGCACCCGCATCTCCACGTTCCTCGCCGGAGCGTTCCTGCTCGTGCTGTGCGTGACGGTCGGCGACGTCGTCGGCGCCATCCCGATGGCCGCGCTGGTCGCGGTGATGCTCGTGATCGCGGTGACGACCTTCGACTGGCGCAGCATCGCCCCGCGCACCCTGCGGTTGATGCCGCGCAGCGAGACCCTCGTCATGGTGGTCACCGTCGTCGGCACCCTCGCGACCCACAACCTCGCCGTCGGTGTCGTGCTCGGCGTGCTGACCGCGATGGTCGCGTTCGCGCGCCGCGTCGCCCACATGACGCGGATCGACGTCGTCGACGGTGAGTGCGACGGCGTCGCCGAACGCACCTACCGGGTGTCGGGGGAACTGTTCTGGGCGTCGAGCAACGACCTGATCCACCGGTTCGACTACGCCGACGACCCGGACTCGGTGGTGATCGACCTGTCGGGCGCCGACGTGTGGGACGCGTCCACCGTCGCGACCCTCGATGCGGTGCAACACAAGTACGCGGTGCGCGGGAAGGACGTTCGTATCGTCGGCCTCGACGGCTCGAGCCTGAACCGACTGGAGAGGCTGTCCGGGCGGCTCGGCTGAGCAGCGGCCGCTTGCCTGTCCGGACGTGTGGGGGCAGGCTGAAATTGCTCGGCACGACGGCGCCGTCGTCGACCGACCTCGGTTGTCGGTCGTGACCGTGCGCTGGAGGCTGTGATGGCTGAGGTCAATCCGCGGGCCTACAACAGTATGTGGCAGTTCCGCGCGGACTCGTGGTGCCGATTGGAAGGGACCAGTGCGCACCTGGCGGGTGCGGCCGCGCGCGGGGCGTCGATCGGTCCGCTGCTCGAAAATGTCGAGGAGTTGCTCGACCAGCTGCGCCCGCTCGAGCGGTACTGGGCCTTCCCGGGGCCGCAGGTGTTCGCGCAGACGCAGCGGCTGTTCACGACCGGCGTGTACGACAAGTTCTTCCGCACCGTCGCCCGGATCAACCGGGCGCTGGTCACCGGCTCCTACCGAAGTGGCACGCCGGTCTCCCCGCTCGACGGCGACGTCGAGGCCATCGGCGCCGACTCGTCTCGCCGCGACGAGGCCGGTGCGGACCGATCCCGGCCCCACTACTTCGAGGTGCTGGTGGTCGAGGCCATGACCGAAGCGCAGGAGCGTGCGCTGCGCCGGGAACTGCGCGCCTGGCGTCGACCGGACGACCAATTTATCTACGAACTGGTCGTCGTGGCCAGCGGCGACGACGCGGTCATCGCGGCGCGCCTGAACGTGAACCTGCAGGCGTGCGTGATCCGCCGCCGGTTCTCCCACAAGTCCCGGCGGGACCTGTCGACCCTGGAGGACTTCATCTACACGGGTGTCGCCGACAGGCTTGCCGGGCACACGCCGGAGGAGCGGACGCGGATCCTGGCCGACGAACTCACCGACACCCGCCCGGAGCTCGACCTGTACCTGATGACCGAGATTGCGGTCGAGGACCTCGCCGGCCAGCTCGGCCAGTACTTCCGCCGCGTCTTCCACGCCGGGGAAGGCTCACTCGATCTGCACCTGAGCCTGATCGAGGGGATCGCGGCCCGGTACCGGACCCCGTTCTTCAGCGCACTGCGCGAATACAGCCACCGCCCGACCGGTGTGTTCCACGCGTTGCCGATCTCGCAGGGCAAGTCGATCGTCAACTCGCACTGGATTTCCGACATGGTCGACTTCTACGGCCTGGACGTGTTCCTGGCGGAGACGTCGGCCACGTGTGGCGGACTGGACTCGCTGCTCGAGCCGACCGGTCCGCTGCGTGAGGCGCAGCAATTGGCGGCGAAGACGTTCGGGGCGCGGCAGACCTACTTCGTGACCAACGGCACCTCCACGGCCAACAAGATCGTCGTCCAGGCGCTCATCGCGCCGGGCGACATCGTCCTGGTCGACCGCAACTGTCACCAGTCTCATCACTACGGTCTGATGCTCGCCGGTGCCCAGGTCACCTACCTGGACGCGTATCCGCTCAACCAGTACTCGATGTACGGCGCGGTGCCGCTGCGGGAGATCAAGTCGAAGCTGCTCGAGCTGCGCGCGGCCGGCAAGCTCGACCGCGTCAAGCTGTTGATGCTGACGAACTGCACCTTCGACGGGGTCATCTACGACGTCGAGCGTGTCGTCGAGGAATGCCTGGCGATCAAGCCGGACCTGGTGTTCCTGTGGGACGAGGCGTGGTTCGCCTTCGCCCGGTTCCACCCAGTCTATCGCACCCGCACGGCGATGCATGCAGCGCATGCGGTGCGCGAGCGGTTGCGCGATCCCGAGTACCGGGCCGACTACGCCGACTACGCCGAGAAGTTGCACGGCGCCGACGACGAGACACTGCTCGAGCGGCGACTGATGCCCGACCCCGTCCGCGCCAAGGTGCGGGTCTACGCCACCCAGTCCACCCACAAGACTCTGACCGCGCTGCGTCAGGGTTCGATGATCCACGTCTTCGACCAGGAGTTCGACCAGAAGGTCGAGGAGACCTTCCACGAGGCCTACATGGCCCACACGTCCACCTCGCCCAACTATCAGATCCTCGCCTCTCTCGACATCGGCCGGCGGCAGGCCGAACTCGAGGGCGCCGAGTTGGTCCAGAAGCAGGTCGAGAACGCGATGCGGTTGCGCGACGCGGTCGACCACCACCCGCTGCTGAGCAAGTACATGCACTGCCTGTCGACGGCGGAGATGATTCCCGAGGAGTTCCGGCCGACACACATCGATCAGCCGCTGCGCGGCGGTCTGCGCGCCATGGTCGCGGCGTGGGGGCGCGACGAGTTCGTGCTCGACCCGTCGCGGGTCACGCTCTACATCGGGTCGACCGGTATCGACGGGGACACCTTCAAACGGGCCGAGCTGATGGACCGCTACGGCGTCCAGATCAACAAGACCTCCCGCAACACGGTCCTGTTCATGACCAACATCGGCACCACCCGTAGCTCGGTCGCCTACCTCGTCGAGGTGCTGGTCAAGTTCGCCCACCAGCTCGACGACCGGCTCACCGACATGAGCACCACCGAACGCGCGTACCACGAGGCGGCGGTGACTCGGCTGACGAGCCCCACCGCGCCGCTCCCGGACTTCAGTGGATTCCATCCGATCTTCCTCGAAAAGGACGGTGCTCCAACGACGCCCGACGGGGATGTACGACGGGCCTTCTTCCTCGCCTACGACGACACCCGCTGCGAATACCTCACGGCAGACGAGGTCGAGGAGGCGATCGAGTCCGGACGGCCGGTGGTCTCGGCGACCTTCGTCACCCCGTATCCGCCGGGCTTTCCGGTGCTCGTCCCCGGGCAGGAGTTCAGCCGACAGATCCTCTCGTTCATCCGCAGCCTCGACACACCCGAGATCCACGGCTACCGCCCGCATCGCGGCTACCGCGTGTTCACCACCAAGGCCCTCGAGATGGCCGACACGTCGACGGGGGAGTGATCGCGGGTTCGGACGGGTTGGTTCCGACCGTTCGTCTCACAAATGTCGCCGTTCGTCGCCGTGCGTATACGGTCGATTTGAACTGTCCGCCGTGGTCGCGTTAGCCTCCTGTGACGGCACGCTCGAACGGGCGCGCCGATTCACGATCTCGTCCGGGAAGGACTCCGATGCGCGGCCCTGCAGCAACTGTCGCCACGACGCTCATGCGTGGTGGTTGTTGTTGCATGCGCCAGCGCTGAGACGAGAAATCCTGCGCGACGGCACTTTTCGTACCGTCTCGCCTTCCCGCGCAATGTCCTCCCATCGGGCACCCACTCGTCGCAGCGCCGATCTTCCGCAGGTGCCCGTGGGGAAAGGACCAGTTCCATGCCCGCACAGTCGCTCCCGATCATCGATCTGGAGAACCTCGACGTCGACGCGCTGCGTGAGGTCACGCACGAGATCGGGTTCTTCTACCTGACCGGTCACGGCATCGACCAGCAGCTCACCGACGACCTGATCGCCGCGGCGCGCGAGTTCTTCGCGCTGCCCGAGGCCGACAAGCTCGAGATCGAGAACAGCAACTCGCCGCACTTCCGCGGCTACACCCGTGTCGGCGGCGAGCGCACCCAGGGCTACATCGACTGGCGTGAGCAGCTCGACATCGGCCCCGAGCGCGCTGCTGTCGACCCGATCGACCCGGCCCGCCCGTGGGACGTGCTGCACGGACCCAACCTGTGGCCGTCCGCCGTCCCGCGGCTGCGTGACCTGGCGCTCGAGTGGTCGAGTCAGGCTCAGGACGCGGGCCTGCGTCTGATCCGTGGCTGGGCGCAGTCCCTCGGCGCGCCGTCCGACTTCTTCGACACCGCCTTCGCCGATCCCGACCCGCTGCTCAAGATCGCGCGCTATCCCGGCCACGACGGCTCGGTCACCGACCAGGGCGTGGGCAGCCACAAGGACGTCGGCGCGCTGACCCTGCTCTATCCCGAGCCGACCAGCGGCGGCTTCCAGGTCGAGACCGCCGACGGCTGGCTGGACGTCGACCCGATCCCCGGCCACTTCCTGGTCAACATCGGCGAACTGCTCGAGGTCGCCACCGGTGGCTACCTCAAGGCCACCGTGCACCGCGTCCTGCCGCCGGCCGCGGGCGCCGACCGGGTCTCGCTGCCGTTCTTCCTCAACCCCGGCTACGACCAGGCGCTGCCCACCGTGGCGCTGCCGCCCGAACTCGCCGCCGAGGCCGCGGGCGTCGGGCCCGACCAGCACGGCGGCACCCTGCACGCCCGCTACGGGCTCAACGCCCTCAAGTCGCGCCTGCGTGCGCATCCCAACGTCACCGAGCGGTACCACCGCGACCTGCTCGACCTGCCCGCCCTGCGCGGCTGACCATCTCCACACCCGGAAGGTACTTCTCAATGTTCTTGCGCCGCACCGCTGTTCTCTCTGCTGCCGCCCTGCTCACCGTGGGTCTGGCCGCCTGCTCGTCGGGCAACGACGGGGAGAAGCTGGTGGTCTCCGCCTCCAGCACCCCGCACGTGGAGATCCTCGAGCACATCGCCGACTCCGGCGTCCTCGGTGACGTCAAGCTCGACATCAAGCCGGTCACCGGCGAGATCGACCCCAACGAGCTGCTCGTCGCCGGCGACGTGAAGGCCAACTACTTCCAGCACGCCCCGTACCTCGCCGACTGGCAGAAGCAGAAGGGCGTGGACGACCTCGTCTCCGTCGCCGACGTGCACCTCGAGCCGATGGGCCTGTACTCGCAGAAGATCACCGCCGTCGACCAGCTCGCCGACGGTTCGACCATCGCGCTGCCCAAGGACACCACCAACTTCGCGCGCGGCCTCTACCTGCTCGAGTCGGCCGGGCTGATCCAGATGGACAAGCCGTTCACCGAGGCCGACCTGTCCATCGTCACGCAGAAGAACATCAAGGCCAACCCGAAGAACCTGAAGTTCGTCGAGATCGAGCGCTCGCAGATCGCCCGCAACCTCGGTGACCCGCAGATCACCGCCGCGGTCATCAACTCCAACTACGCGATCGAGGCCGGTCTGAGCCCGGCGAAGGACGCCCTGCTGTCGGAGAAGGTCGAGAACAACCCGTTCGCGAACCTGCTCGTCGTCCGTGCCGCCGACGCGAACGATCCCGGCGTCCAGGCGCTCGCTGCTGCGCTCGAGTCGCCGGAGACCGCCAACTGGATCCAGGAGAACTACTCCGGCTCCGTCGTCCCGGTCCACGCGGCCAGCTGATGATCACCGTCGAGAACCTGGTCAAGACCTTCCCCGCTGCCGGTGGCGCGGGGGAGGTCTCGGCCCTGCGTGGCATCGACCTCGAGATCGCCGAGGGCGAGATCTTCGGCATCGTCGGTCCGTCGGGCGCCGGTAAGTCGACGCTCCTGCGCTGCCTGAACCTGCTCGAGCAGCCCACGAGCGGCCGCATCGTGCTCCACGGCGACGACCTGTCGAAGCTCTCCGGTGCGGGGCTGCGTAAGGCTCGCCGTCGCATCGGCACCGTGTTCCAGCAGTTCAACCTGCTGCACTCGCGGACCGTGCGGGCCAATGTCGAGTTCCCGCTCGAGCTCGCCGGGCTGGACCGCAAGCAGCGTCGGGCCCGCGCCGACGAGCTGATCGAGCTCGTCGGACTCGGTGGCAAGGAGAAGGCGTTCCCGTCGCAGCTGTCGGGCGGTCAGCAGCAGCGCGTCGGCATCGCCCGCGCACTCGCGTCCGAGCCGGACGTGCTGCTGTGCGACGAGGCGACCAGCGCGCTCGATCCCGACACCACCGACCAGGTGCTCGACCTGCTGGCAGAGCTCAACCGCTCGATCGGGGTCACCGTCGTGCTCATCACGCACGAGCTGGGCGTGCTGCGACGCATCTGCACGTCCGCGGCCCGCCTCGAGGACGGACGGATCGCCGAGAGCGGCCGGATCCTCGATCTGGTCGGCACCCCCGGCTCGGTGCTGGGCGGGGCGATCGTCCCGGTGGGGGACGACCCGTCCACCGGCGACGGCGCCGACACCGCGCTCGTCACCACGATCGGCGACGAGGCTCACGGGCCGTGGCTCGCACAGCTCGTCCGCAAGCTCGACGTCGACATCTCCGTGGTCGGCGGCAGCGTCGAACAGGTCGCCGGCGTCACCGTGGGTCGCCTGCGGCTGCGGTTCGGGCCCGATGTGAACCGAGCCGACGTCGAGGCGTTCGTGGACGCGCAGCCCGGCACCACCCTGGCCTGGGGTGGAGGACCTGAACAGACCGGCGCACTGGCGCAGGGGGTAACCGCATGAACAAGCTGTCCTGGAAGGACTCGCTCCCCGAGGTGTGGGAGGCGACGCAGGAAACCCTCTACATGGTGGGAATCTCGTTCGTGCTCACCGTGATCGGCGGTGTGCTGCTCGGCGTGGTGCTCCACGTCACCTCGCCGAACGGGTTGTGGCCGCAGCGCGCCGTCAACTCGGTGCTGGGCGCGATCGTCAACGTCTTCCGGTCGCTGCCGTTCCTCATCCTGATGATCGCGCTGATCGGTGTGACCCGGATGATCGTCGGCACCGCGATCGGCCCGACGGCCGCGATCGTGCCGTTGACGATCGGTGCGATCCCGTTCTACGCGCGCGTGGTCGAGTCCGCGCTGCGTGAGGTACCGGTCGGCCGTGTCGAGGCCGCACAGGCGATGGGTGCGAGCAACGGCCAGATCGTCCGGAAGGTGCTGCTGCCCGAATCGGTCTCGGCGCTGGTCGCGGGTGCGACGCTGACCGTGGTGCTGCTGGTCGGCTACTCGGCGATGGCCGGCGTGATCGGCGGCGGGGGACTGGGCGACTTCGCGATCGTCTACGGCTACCAGCGGTTCAACACACCGGTGCTGTTGGTCGCGGTCGTCGTGCTCATCGTCCTGGTGCAGATCCTGCAGTCGATCGGTGACGGCGTCGTCCGGGCGCTGAAGCATCGGAAGTAGTATCGCGGCCCAATCGTGCAGGATTCCTCCCGGGTTCCGAGAGGAATCCTGCATGAGTCGGCAGTCCCGGCGCGGCAATCAGGACCCGAGCAGCCCGAGCGACCCGAGCAATTCGAGCGACCCGACCGGCCCGATCGACGCGAGTGAGCCTCCCGAGGTCGGCCCGCATGCACGTTCGTCCGATCCGGGGTCGCACTGGAACACCTTGTCGACGAAGGTGACCGCGTCAGACTCGTTGGCGTACATGCTGCCGATGTGATCGGCGGGATAGACCTTGAACTCCGGGAAGGTACCGGACAGGTTCATCTCCGCGATGAGTTCGAGCGTCAACGGCATCGGCACAGTCGGGTCCTCGGACCCCTGCGCAATCATCAGTGGCCGGTCGTATCCGGACGTCGGCACCTGCAAGTAGTTGCGCAACGCAGCCTGCAGGGCCGGATCGTTCAGCGACCGCGACAGCATCTGGGCCACAGAGACATTCGCGGCAAGTGGGGCGAACTCCCGGTAGGGCAGCTCCGGCGCCGCATCGACGAGCGTCCGGCCGATCGGCGTCAGGTAGCTGTTGACGTCGAGCTCGGGATGGACGTCGCGGAGCCCGGCGATCACGAAGGTCATGAAGTTCGTCAGCCCGGCCAGGCCCTGCGGCGGGAAGTTCGGTCCGGCCAGCGGGGCGAGCGTCTCGATGTTCGACGGCACACCGACGGCGACCGCGCCGCGGTAGTCCAATTCGGGCGCGTACCCGGTGGCGGCGTGCGCGGTGAACACCGAGGCCTGCCCGCCCTCGGACAGGCCGACGACCGCCCACCGCGGCGAGAGGCTGGCATCGACGGAGCGGGCCGCACGCACCGAGTCGATCACGCTGTGCGCAGCGGCCTTTCCGTCCAGATACGGCGGGACACCGGGGGTGCCCAGGCCGATGTAGTCGGTGGCTGCGATCGCGTAGCCGCGAGCCAACCAGTTCGCCACGTAGCGGCTGGTATCGGCGTCGACGCCGTTGCGCGACGGGGCATCCGCGTCGGAGTCACCGATGGTTCCGTGGGCCCAGGCTATGACCGGCCAGCCACCCGGCGGCGGTGAGCCGGTCGGGACGAACACCATGCCGGTGCAGGGGGTGCGGCCGTTCGGACCCGTGGTCACATAGGTGATCCGATACGCCGCACCGGTGCCCGGCAGCCAGAACGCTTGGGGCAGCGGGGCGGACTCGAGAACGACCCCAGGCTCGTCCGCGGTCGGCGTGACGACCGGTGCGACGGGGGCAGCTTGCGCTGCGGGAGTGAGGATCTGCGGTGCGCCCATGAGTAGGGCGACGGCGATCGCGGTGACGATCCGGCGGCCGAGTCGGGTACCCGTCATCCGCCGAATCTAGCTCAGCGCCAACGCTCGTCGTGGTGGTTTGCGAAACCCGTCCCGTGGGAGGGAGTTGCCCGGCGCGGAAAACGATGTGTCGCAATGACGTTCCACGGTGATCCGCACTGGACGGGGACATCCGGCGAGCGGAGTGTCGTAACCGGTCATTCCACCCGCGCCTCGTACCGTCGTCGTACACGTGGATCGAGGAGGGGTAAGCGTGCTGAACGCGATTCGGGCGGGGTGGATCGTGCTGGCGTGGATCTGCGCCGGGCTGGGGGTTCTCGCCGCGACGAGTCCGATGCTCCAGATCACCTCGTGTGAGCTGGGGTATCCCGACGCCGGTGTCATGCCAGGCGAGCAATGCGAGATGTCGATCGCGCGGTACTACGGACCACCGATCGTGGCCGCGCTGATCGTGCCGGCGCTGCTGTGCCTGCTTCCCGCGGTGATCGCTCGGCGCTGGGCCGCGGGAGTCGTCGCCGCCGTCCTCACGCTCGGCTCGTTCGGGGTCTTCTTCCGGCCCGCCCCGCAGTTCACATTCGTCTACTTCGTCCCCGCGGCGGTGCTCGCGGTGCTCCTGGCGGGATGGCCGGCCTGGCTGCCGGATTCGGCCGAGCGACGCGCGCCGGTCGGGTGACCGGCGCGCGCACGACTCAGATGTCGAGACCGAGCAGCGCGTTCTCGACCACTTCGGGCAGCGCCGGGTGGATCCAATACTGCCCGGTGGCCATGTCCTGCGCCGACAGCCCGAAGCTCATCGCCTGGATCAGCGGCTGGATCACCGTGGGTGCCTGGGCGCCGATGACGTGCGCGCCCAGCAGGCGTCCGGTGCCGCGTTCGGCGATCACCTTGCAGAAGCCCTCGTCGTCCTCCATGGCCCAGCCGTAGGCGACGTCACAGTAGTTCTGCATCTTGACGGTGATGTCGAGGCCGGCCTCGCGGGCCTGTTCCTCGGTCATCCCGACACTGGCGATCTGCGGGTCGGTGAACACTGCGGCCGGCACGAACCGGTGGTCCGTGCGCCGCAACTTGGCGATGGACTTCTCGCTGGCATTCCAGGCGTCCTGCAGCAGGTTGTGCTGCACCACGCGCATCTCGTGGTTCGCGACGTGCTTGAGCTGGTACGGCGACGAGACGTCCCCGAGCGCGAACACGCCCTCCGCCGTGGTGCGCTGAAACTCGTCGACGATCACCCGTCCCGACTCGTCGACCGCGACCCCACCGAGTGCGGCGTCGAGCCGGTCGCCGTTCGGGGTGCGGCCGACCGCAACCAGCAATTCGTCGCCGGCGACGACCGTCCCGTCGGACAGCTCGATCTCGATGCCGTTGCCTGCCGAGCGGGCCGCGACCATCGGGTGGCACAGGTGCACGTCCCACTTGCGCCCAGCCAGCTCGGTGAACCAATCGGAGACGCCGCGGTCGAGGTGACGAAGCAGGCGGTCGCTGCGGCCGATGATCGACACGTGCACGCCCAGCGCCGAGAACACGTGCGCGAACTCGGCGGCGATGAAGCCCGAGCCGAGGATGACGAGACGCTCGGGCAGCTCCGGTAGCCGCATGATGTCGTCGTTGGTGTGGAAGCGGACGCCGCCGTCGAGGATCTCGTCCGGGATCGTCGGGCGCGAACCGGCCGCGATCACCACCTGGTCCGCGGTGATCACCTCACCGGTTCCGGTGTCGATCGTCCTGGGGCCGACGAACCGGGCGTGACCGCGGAAGACCGTGACGTTCGCGCAGTCCTCGGTACGGTACCGCTCGCCGCCCGCCGAGATCGGGTCGATCCGGCCGAACACCCGCTTGACGATGTCGTGCCAGCGCACGTCGTCGAGCGTCGCGTCGATGCCGAGCTTCGACGCCTCCTCGATCGTGCGGGCCACCTCGGCCGTGTAGACGAACATCTTGGTGGGAATGCAGCCGACGTTGAGGCAGGTGCCACCGAAGGTGCCCTCCTCGAGGATCGCGACCTTCTTGCCGTCGTAACGCTGGTCGAGGATCGAATTGCCCGATCCGGTACCGATGATCGCGATGTCGAAATGGGTCACGCGGGGGCTCCAGTCTCTCGATCCGTCGAGGTGAGGTGGTGTGCGTCGAGCCATGCCAGCCACAGGTCCACCTCGTGGAAAGCGGTGGCGAGCGGCGTCGCGGTGGACAGGAACACGTCGTGCCGGGCGCCCTCGATCGGGACGATCGTGGTGCGGTTGCCCAGGCAGCCGGCCCACTTGGCGATCTGGTCGACGTCGAGGACGGCGTCCGCGGCGTCCACGCTGGGGTTGTAGCGGGACGCGAACACGGTGACCTTCGAGCGCAGGATCAGCGACGGCACCCCGATGTCGAGTCCGCGGTGCAGTCGCGCGTGACCGCGGCGGACGGCGCGCAGCCAGCCGAACGTGACCGGGAACCCGGTGAGCGGCTTCCAGCCGAGGTCGTACTCCCACTCGCCGTTCGCGCCGATGTGCAGGCTCGACCCGTACGTGTCGAGCTTCTGCCCGGGAATCGGGGTCTTGCTCGACACCCGGCCGAGAGCGTCGATCGCGGCGGTGGTCCCGGCGCTGCGCAGCATGGCAGGGCCCTGCAAGTCGAACCACGGGCTGTTGAGGATGAGACCCACGACACCCGCGCCCGCGGATCCGCCCGGCCGCCGCTCGACCCGGTCGAGCCACAGCGGCACGATCAGTCCGCCGGTCGAGTGGGCGACCAGGAGGACCTGCCCGCCGCCGACCTGTTCACGTACCAGGCGCAGCGCCTCGTCCAGTTCTTGGTCGTAGTACTTCAGGTCGGTCACGTAGTGCGGCGTCTGCCCCGGGCGCCGCGACCGGCCGCATTTACGCAGGTCGAGGGCGAAGAACGCGTACCCTTCCGCGGCGAAGTGCTCGGCAAGATGGCGCTGGAAGAAGTAGTCGGTGAACCCGTGGACGTACAGCACCGCCCGCGTGCCGGGCGTCGTCGACGGCTGATAGCGGACCAATGTGGCCTCTACTTCGCCCTCTCCGTCCGGATCCGCACCCAAAGGGATTGTCAGCTGCTGGTATCCGTCGCCCAGAATGTCGGGAGCCCAAGTAGTCACGATCACACTCTATTGGCACAACAGAGTCGTTTGCGAGGGGCACAATTGGGGAAGGTGACGCACAGGTAACCTAAGCGCCACAGGCGCGCGAAATGCGGTCTGTGCACGTAATGTCTCGAATGGATGCGGCTGGTGTCGCAAGGCCGGTGAACTCGTGGGATCCGGGCGGGCGATGCGTGCAGAACAGGTCGCGTGTAACAGACAAGGAAGTCGATTCTCCAGTGTCAGACCAGAACGTAGTGGCGAAGACCGATGTAGTGCTCGTGGGTGCGGGCATCATGAGCGCAACGCTCGGCGCGATCCTGCGTCAGCTGCAGCCCGACTGGTCGATCACCACCTTCGAACGCCTTGATGCGGCTGCCGCCGAGAGCAGCGACCCGTGGAACAACGCCGGCACCGGCCACTCCGCCCTGTGTGAGCTGAACTACACGCCCGCCAAGGGCGACGGCGTCGATATCAGCAAGGCAGTCAACGTCAACGAGCAGTTCCAGGTCTCCCGGCAGTTCTGGGCGTACGCCGTCGACAACGGGATCCTCACCGATCCCAAGGAGTTCATCAACCCCATCCCGCACGTGAGCTTCGTGCACGGCGCCGACAACGTGAAGTACCTGCGCGCCCGGTACGACGCCCTCGCCGGCCACCCCCTGTTCGCCGGCATGGAGTACTCGGAGTCCGAGGACTTCTTCACCGACCGCCTGCCGCTCATGGCCAAGGGCCGCGACTTCGCCGACCCGGTCGCGCTCAACTGGACCGACTCGGGCACCGACGTCGACTTCGGCGCCCTCACCAAGCAGCTGCTGAGCTACGTCGGCTCCTCCGGCGGCCAGGTGTACTTCGGCCACGAGGTCCGCAACCTCACCAAGCAGTCGGACGGCAGCTGGCTGGTCAAGGTCGAGAACCTGCGCACCGGTGCCAAGAAGACCGTGAACGCCAAGTTCGTGTTCATCGGCGCCGGCGGCGGTGCGCTGCATCTGCTGCAGAAGTCCGGCATCAAGGAGGCCAAGGGCTTCGGCGGCTTCCCGGTCAGCGGTCAGTTCCTGCGCTGCACCAACCCCGAGCTCATCGCGCAGCATCGCGCCAAGGTGTACGGCAAGGCCGCCGTCGGTGCGCCCCCGATGTCGGTTCCCCACCTCGACACCCGCGTCATCAACGGCCAGCAGGGCCTGCTGTTCGGCCCCTACGCCGGCTGGTCGCCCAAGTTCCTCAAGAACGGCAAGGTCACCGACCTGCCCGGTTCGGTCAAGCCCAACAACCTTTCCTCGATGCTCGGCGTCGGCCTCACGGAGATGGGCCTCACCAAGTACCTCATCGGTGAGCTGATGCAGGGGCCGTCCGACCGTATCCAGACGCTGCGCGAGTTCGTGCCCCGCGCCACGGGCGGCGATTGGGAGCTCATCACCGCCGGCCAGCGTGTCCAGGTCATCCGCAAGAAGGGTAAGGGCGGCGTCCTCGAGTTCGGCACCGCCGTCGTCAACGCCGAGGACGGCACCGTCGCCGGCCTGCTGGGTGCCTCCCCGGGCGCGTCGACCGCCGTGCCGGCGATGCTCGACGTCCTGGAGCGCTGCTTCCCGCGCGAGTTCGAGTCCTGGAAGCCGAAGCTGCAGCAGATGGTCCCGTCGCTGGGCCAGAAGCTCTCGGACAACACGGCCCTGTTCCAGCAGGTGTGGGACTGGAGCACTCGCGCGCTCGAGCTCGGCGACACCGCCGACACCGCGGTGCCCGAGGTGGACCAGGTGATCGAGTCCGCCTCGGTCTGAGCTTCGTTCGCTGTTCGCACTGCCGCGGCCAGGGGATCTTCCCCGGGCCGCGGCAGTGTGCTGTCGGGGCGCCGGAGGGTGCCGCCGACGCAGCACGGTAGGGTGCTGAAACTGAAGGAACGTCTGCGGGGAAGCCTGTGCGAATCAGGCGCGGTCCCGCCACTGTGAGGGTCGATTCGATCGGCCCTGAGCCAGAATGCCGCGACGTTCCGTACCGCCAAGCTCTCGGCGCGGAAACCGAGGCGTGAAGGGATTCGATCGTTGCGTCACAGTCATCAGGCCGGCTCGGAACCGTCGGGGTTCCCGTTCAGTGCAATCGTCGGGCAGGACCGGCTGCGTCTGGCGTTGATCCTGTGCGCCGTGCATCCCGGGATCGGTGGTGTGCTGGTGCGAGGCGAGAAGGGCACCGCGAAGTCCACGGTCGTGCGGGCGCTCACCGCGCTGCTGCCCGAGGTGGGTGAGGGGCGCCGCGCCCGGCTCGTCGAGCTGCCGGTCGGCGCGACCGAGGACCGCGTCGTCGGCTCGATCGATCTCGAGAAGGTGCTCCGCGACGGCGAGCGCGCCTTCCAGCCCGGACTCCTCGCCGACGCGCACGACGGCGTGCTCTACGTCGACGAGGTCAACCTCCTGCACGACCACCTGGTGGACGTGCTGCTCGACGCCGCCGCCATGGGCCGCGTCCACATCGAGCGGGACGGCGTCTCCCATTCGCACCCGGCGCGGTTCGTGCTGGTGGGCACCATGAACCCGGAGGAGGGCGAGCTGCGTCCGCAGCTGCTCGACCGGTTCGGTCTGGCCGTCGACGTCGCTGCGTCCCGCGACGTCGACGTGCGCATGCAGGTCGTCCGGCGCCGCCTCGACTACGAGCGCGACCCCGACGCCTTCGCGGCACGCTACGCCGACGCGGACGCCGACCTCGCGCAGCGGATCGTCGAAGCCCGCGCCGTGGTCGATGCGGTCGAGCTGTCCGACACCGAACTGCGGCGGATCGCGTCGGTGTGCGCGTCGTTCGACGTCGAGGGCATGCGTGCCGATCTGGTCCTTGCCCGCACCGCGACCGCACACGCGGCGTGGCGTGGGGCCGACGCCGTCACGGAAGAGGATGTGCGCGTGGCGGCGGAACTGACACTGCCGCACCGTCGTCGGCGCGATCCGTTCGACGAGCCCGGACTCGATCCGCAGCAGCTCGACGACGCGATGGACAAGGCCGACGCCGACGCCCGCGCCCACGAGGAACCCGAGCCCGAGCCCGATCCGGACGGGCCGGACACGGACGGGCCCGGCGGTGGTGAGTCGCCCGCCGATTCGGCCGGTGACGCGCCGACGAGCGAATCGGGGGAACGGGATTCACCGACGGCGGGTGGGGGATCGGAACGTCGCGCCGACGCTCCCGGCCCCCAGTTCCGGGCGCGGCTGCTCGAGATCCCCGGCGTCGGCGACGGTGCCCCCGGTCGGCGGTCGCGCTCGCGCTCGACCCGTGGACGTACCGTGCGGTCGACCACCGAACCGGGCAGCGGCCTGCACCTGGTGGGCACGCTGTTCGCCGCCGCCGAACATCAGGCGGACCGCGGGCGGGTGAGTGGCCGGATGCGGCTGGCGCCCAGCGACATTCGCGGCGCGGTCCGTGAGGGGCGCGAGGGCAACCTGGTGCTGTTCGTGGTGGACGCCTCCGGCTCGATGGCCGCACGGGACCGGCTCTCCGCCGTGACCGGCGCCGTCGTGTCGCTGCTGCGCGACGCCTACCAGCGCCGGGACAAGGTCGCGGTCATCACGGTGCGCGGTCGCGACGCGGAACTCGTGCTGCCGCCCACGTCGTCGGTGGATGTCGCGGTGCGGCGCCTGCGGGCGATGAAGACCGGCGGGCGTACGCCGCTGGCCGAGGGGTTCCTGCGCGCCCACGACGTCGTGCTGCGCGAGCGGGTGCGGGACCCGCGGCGCCGGGCACTGGTGGTGGCCCTCACCGACGGCCGCGCCACCGGCGGCAAGGACGCCGTCGCGCGCGCCAAGCGGGCCGCCGGCATGCTCGCCGACACAGGGGCGGCTGCGATCGTCGTGGACTGCGAGACCGGCATGGTCCGGCTCGGCCTGGCCGCCGAACTGGCCCGGGACCTGCGCGGCGCCAGCGTGCGCCTCTCGGAGTTGTCCGCCCAGCAGGTCGCCGGCGTCGTCCGCGCAGCTGCCTGACCGTCGAACGAAAAGACAAGCCCGAGAAAGGGATTGCACATGCCTCAGGGCGTACCCGAGAACGTGCCCGCCGACGGGCTCACCACCCGCCAGCGCCGCAACCAGCCGGTCCTCGCCGTCCACACCGGCCCCGGGAAGGGCAAGTCGACGGCCGCCTTCGGGATGGCGCTGCGCGCCTGGAACCAGGGCTTCGACATCGGCGTCTTCCAGTTCGTCAAGAGCGCGAAGTGGAAGGTGGGCGAGGAGGCCGCGTTCCGCGCGCTCGGCGAACTGCACGCGACCAGCGGCGTCGGTGGCGCGGTGGAGTGGCACAAGATGGGCGAGGGCTGGTCCTGGACTCGCAAGCACGGCACCGAGGAGGACCACGCCGCGGCCGCGGCGGAGGGCTGGCAGGAGATCGCCCGTCGGCTCGCTGCCGAGACGCACCGCTTCTACGTCCTCGACGAGTTCACCTACCCCCTCAAGTGGGGCTGGGTGGATGTCGACGAGGTGGTCGAGGTGCTCCGCAACCGGCCCGGCAACCAGCACGTGGTCATCACCGGCCGCGACGCGCCGCAGGCGCTGATCGACGCCGCCGACCTGGTCACCGAGATGACCAAGATCAAGCACCCGATGGACGCCGGCCGCAAGGGTCAGCGCGGAATCGAGTGGTGAGCACCCCCAGTACACCGGCGGTCGTCGTCGCGGCGCCCGCGTCGGGCAGTGGGAAGACGACCGTTGCCACCGGGCTCGTCGGCGCGCTGCGCGCCGCCGGTGACCGGGTGGCGCCGTTCAAGGTGGGCCCCGACTACATCGACCCCGGCTACCACGCGCTCGCCGCGGGCCGACCGGGACGCAATCTCGACACCGTGCTGGTCGGCGCCGACCGGATCGGCCCGCTGTTCCGGCACGGCAGCGACGGCTGCGACATCGCCGTCGTCGAGGGCGTCATGGGCTTGTTCGACGGCAGGATCGACCCCGGATCGACGGCACCGTCGGCGGAGGGGTCGACCGCGCAGATCGCCGCGACACTCGGGGCGCCGGTAGTCCTCGTCGTCGACGCGCGCGGCCACAGCCAGAGCCTCGCCGCCGTCCTGCACGGCTTCTCGACCTACGACTCGGCCGTGCGCATCGGCGGGGTGATCCTCAACCGGGTCGGCAGCGCGCGCCACGAGCAGGTCCTGCGGCAGGCGTGCGAGCGGGTGGGGTTGCCCGTGCTCGGGTCGGTGCCGCGTCTGGCCGAACTCGAGGTGCCGTCCCGGCACCTCGGTCTGGTGCCGGCTGTCGAGCACGGCCGCGCGGCCACCGACGCCGTCAGCGCGATGACCGAACTGGCCGCCGCGCACCTGGACCTGCCGGCGATTCGAGCGCTCGCAGCGTCCGCCGTGGACCCCGCCGCCTGGGATCCGGTCGCCGAGGTCGGCCCCGCACCGACCGGACCGCGGCCGGTGATCGCGCTCGCCGGCGGCGTGGCGTTCACGTTCGGATACGCCGAGCACCGCGAACTTCTCGAGGCCGCGGGCGCCGACGTCGTCGCGTTCGATCCGTTGCAGGACGAGTTGCCTGCCGGCACAACGGGGCTGGTGTTGCCCGGCGGGTTCCCGGAGGAACATGCCGTGGCACTGTCGTCGAACAACGCTCTGCTGCAGCAGGTTCGACAGCTCGCTGCCGACGGCGCCCCCATCCACGCCGAGTGCGCCGGACTGCTGTACCTCACCCGCAGCCTCGACGGGCACCCGATGGCCGGCGTGATCGACGTCGACGCCCGCTTCGGCTCACGGCTGACCCTGGGATACCGGGACGCCGTCGCGGTGTCCGACTCGGTGCTGTTCGACGCCGGAACCCGTGTGACCGGCCACGAATTCCACCGCACCGCCGTGCTCGCCGACACCGCCGACGGCCATGCGCCCGCATGGGGATGGCGGGCCTGGGACGCCGGCGCCACCCGCGAGGGCTTCGTCGGCGGAAGCGACGGATCGGTGCACGCGTCGTACCTGCACACCCACCCGGCCGGGAACCCGGAGTCCGTACGACGTTTCGTGGATGCCGCCCGTGGGTGAACTGTGCGTGGGGGTGGGCGCGGGTAGCCGCGTGCGCGCCGGCGAGATCGTCGCCGCGGTCCGCGCGGTGTGCGGCGACGCGCCGGTGAGCATCCTGGCGACGCTGGACCGGAAGGTGTCCCAGCCGGCGTTCGTGGAGGCGGCCGAGATCCTCGGCACCCGCGTCGTCGGATACACGCCTCGAGAACTGGCCGCGGTGCCGGTGCCCAATCCGGCCGGCGCGATCACCGCCGCGGTCGGGACCCCCAGCGTCGCCGAGGCCGCCGCGATCCTCGCCGCCGGCGGCGCACCGCTGGTCGTGGCCAAGACGGTCACGAACGGCGTCACCGCCGCTGCCTCCATTGGCGGCACCGCCGCTGCCTCCATTGGCGGCACCGCCGCCGACTCCATTGGCGGCACCGCCGCCGTCGCCCGTAGTGTTTCGGAATCTGTCGAGTGAGTATCCGCATGGATAGGGAGAACGGGGAGACGAGTGTCTGCTTCCGCCGGTGACGAGACCAGCTACCTGGTCGGACTCAACCTGACGGACCGTCGTGTCGTGGTGATCGGTGGCGGCACCGTCGCGCAGCGCCGGCTCGGCCTGCTGGTCGCGTCCGGCGCCCAGGTCCACCTGATCGCCCGCGAGGTGACCCCCGCCGTCGAGGGCATGGCCACGTCCGGGCAGATCACGCTGGAACTGCGCGACTACCGCGACGGCGACCTGGACGGCGCCTGGTACGCGATCGCCTGCACCGACGAACCCGGCACCAACGCGGCGATCGTCGCCGAGGCCGAGCGCAACCGGATCTTCTGCGTCCGCGCCGACAGCGCCCGCGAGGGCACCGCCGTCACCCCGGCCACCGGCACCTACGAGGGCCTGAGCATCGGCGTGCTCGCGGGCGGTGCGCACCGCCGCTCCGCCACCGTCCGCACCGCACTGCTCGAGGCGTTGCAGTCCGGCGCCGTCACCGACACCGACGAGGCGCCCGCACCCGGTGTCGCGCTCGTCGGCGGCGGCCCGGGCGACCCGGACCTCATCACCGTCCGCGGTCGACGCCTGCTGGCCCGAGCCGACGTCGTCGTCGCCGACCGCCTCGCGCCCCCGGAACTGCTGGCCGAACTCGGCCCGCACGTCGAGGTGATCGACGCCGCGAAGATCCCGTACGGCCGCGCGATGGCGCAGGAGGCGATCAACGCCGCGCTCATCGACGGCGCGAAGGCAGGCAAGTTCGTCGTCCGCCTCAAGGGCGGCGACCCGTACGTGTTCGGTCGCGGCTTCGAGGAACTCGAGGCGTGCGCGGCCGCCGGCGTCCCGGTGACCGTTGTGCCCGGCATCACCAGCGCGATCTCGGTGCCGTCGGCCGCCGGGATCCCCGTCACCCATCGCGGCGTGACGCACGAGTTCGTGGTCGTCAGCGGACACGTGGCGCCCGACCACCCGGACTCGCTCGTCGACTGGGCCGCCCTGGCGAAGCTGCGCGGCACCATCGTGCTCCTCATGGCCGTGGAACGGATCGAGCAGTTCGCGGCCGTCCTCGCCGAGGGCGGACGCCCCGCGGACACCCCCGTCACCGTGATCCAGGAGGGCACGCTGCGGACGCAGCGGGTGCTGCGGGCCGACCTCGCGACCGTCGCGGCCCGCGTGCGGGAGGAGAACATCCGCCCGCCCGCGATCGTCGTGATCGGCAGTGTGGCCGGATTCTCCGCGGACTCTCGGTAACGTGAACTCTCGTGTCTGACTCCACCGCCGTGAAGTACCCCGTGACCACGCGGGCGTTCGGCCTCGCGATCATCGTCCTCAGCGGCATGCAGCTGATGATGGTGCTCGACGGCACCGTCGCCTCGCTCGCGCTCGCCAAGATCCAGGAGGACCTGGGACTCAGCGATTCCGGCCGCAACTGGGTGATCACGTCGTACGCCCTCACGTTCGGTGGCCTGATGCTGCTCGGCGGTCGCGTCGGCGACGCGTTCGGGCGCAAACGGGTCTTCATCGGGGGCGTGGCACTGTTCACGATCGCGTCGCTGCTGTGCGGGCTCGCGGTCAACGAAGCCACCCTCGTCGCGGCGCGGGCGCTGCAGGGCGTCGGTGCGGCGATCGCGTCGCCGACCGCGCTCGCTCTCGTCGCGACGACGTTCGCGCCCGGCCCGGTGCGCAACCAGGCCATCGCGATCTTCGCGGCCATGACCGGCATCGGCTCGGTGACCGGCCTGATCATCGGCGGTGCGCTCACCGAGGTGTCGTGGCGGTGGATATTCCTCATCAACGTGCCGATCGGCCTGGTCATCCTGCTGCTCGCATTCGCCGCGCTGACGGAGACCGGTGCCGAACGGCTCAAGCTCGACGTGCCGGGCGCGATCCTGGCGACGCTCGGCTGCACCGGCGTCGTCTTCGGATTCACCGAGGGGCCGGAGAAGGGCTGGGGCAGCCCACTCGTGCTCGCCGGACTCATCGGCGGCTTCGTGCTGCTGGCAGCGTTCCTGGCGGTCGAGCGCCGCGCCGAGAATCCGCTGTTGCCGTTCTCGCTGTTCCGCAACCGCAGCCGCGTCGCGACGTTCATCTCACTGGCCCTCGTCGGCATGGTGATGTTCTCGCTCGCCCCGTTCGTGGCGCTGTTCGTCCAGGACATCCTCGAGTACACGCCGCTGCGCGCCGGCCTGGCGTTCGTGCCGTTCGCGTTCGGTCTCGGCACGGCCGCATTTGTGGCGTCCAAGGTCGCGGTGAAGGTCCAGCCCCGATGGCTCGTCGTGACCGGCACGCTGATCACGTTCGTGGGCCTGCTGTACGGGTCAACGCTCGATGCGTCCGCGACTTACGTCGGAAACCTGTTCATGCTCGTCGTCGGTGTCGGGTTCGGTGTCGGACTCGCCGTCGTTCCGCTGCCGCTGTGCGCCATCGCCGGTGTCGGGCCGCAGGAGATCGGTCCGCTCGCGGCGATCGCACAGGTGGCGCAGACGCTGTTCGGGCCCGTCGGCCTCGCGGTCGTCGGCGCCATGGCGACGTCGAAGACGCTGTCGCTCGGCGGCGTGTCGGGTGTTGCCGCGTCGGACATGACCCCGTCCCAGCTCGACGCCCTGTCCAGCGGATACACGTTCGCGCTGCTCGGCTGCGCGATCCTCGCGGCGCTCGCAGCGCTGGCGGCCCTGTTCATCCGGTTCACGCCGGAGCAGGTCGCGCAGGCCCAGGCCGCGGAGAAGGCCGCACAGCAGGCCTGAGCCGAAAATGTCGTGATTGGTCCGGGACGCCCTGATACGTTCCGGGAATGCTGCTCACACTGACAGCGGAGGCCGGGGGGAACTGGTCCGACGCGTCCGATCTCGGATACCTGCTGCACAAGCACCCGGACAAGGTGCAGGAGTTCGACCTTTCCGTCGGAACGGCGACGGTGATGTACCCCGAGGTCGCCGAGGCGCGATGCACCGTCGCGCTGATGCTCGACGTCGATCCCATCGAGCTGGTCCGCAGCCGGATGCGGAGGGGCCGGGACGGATTCGCGCTAGGGCAGTACGTCAACGATCGTCCGTACGCCGCGTCGTCGATGCTCGCGGTTGCGCTCGGACGCGTGTTCACCACGGCACTCGCCGGGACCTGTCGGTCACATCCGGAACTGGTCGATCGTCCCGCGAGGCTGACGATCCGGGTCCCCGTGCTGCCGTCGCGAGGTGGACCGGACCTGCCCGCTCGGCTGTTCGGGCCGTTGGGGTGGACTGTGACCGCGGTGCCCGTTCCGCTCGACGTGGAACTGCCGGAATGGGGTGCCTCCGAGTACGTCGACCTCACGATGTTGGCGACCCTGACGGTGTCGGAGGCACTCCGGCACCTGTACGTCCTCCTGCCGGTGCTCGACGACGTGAAGCACTACTGGGTCGGCGTAGAGGAGACCGAGAAACTCGTCCGGACGGCGGGCGAGTGGCTGCCCGAGCACCCGGAGGCGGAGCTGATCAGCGCGCGCTACCTGGCGCATCAGCGTGAACTGGTCCAGACCGTCGCGGATTTGCTGTCGGACGGCACCGACGCCGGCCGCGACGACCCGGTCCGGCCGCGCGACCCGCGGCTCGCCGACCTCCGAGCCGATGCGGTGCTGGCCGTGCTCGCCGAGGCCGGTGCGGCGCGCGTCGTCGACGTCGGCTGCGGAGACGGCCGGCTGCTGCGCGAACTGCTCGCCAGACCGCAGTTCACCAGGATCGTCGGCGTCGACGTCAGCGAAGGGGAACTCCAGCGTGCTCGGCGCCGGCTGCGCGCCGACGAGCTCTCCGACGCGGGGCGGGAACGTCTCTCGCTGCTGCAGTCGTCGGTCCTCTACCGCGACAGCCGTCTGACCGGGTTCGACGCGGCCGTATTGATGGAGGTGATCGAGCACGTCGACCTCGCGCGGCTGCCCGCGCTCGAGCGGTCCGTCTTCGGTGAGATCCGTCCCCGGACCGTCGTGGTGACGACGCCGAACTCCGAGTACAACGGCCTGTATCCGACTCTGGCGGTGGGTGAGTTCCGGCACTCCGACCACCGGTTCGAGTTCGATCGCAGCCAGTTCCGCGAGTGGGCCGAGACTGCCGCGTCCACATATGGGTACACGGTCGAGCTTGCCGGCGTCGGACCCCTCGACGAGAGCGTCGGAGCGCCAACGCAACTGGCCGCATTCACGCGCGAAGGAGCGAACGAATGAGCGTGCTGGAGATTCCGGACCCGAGTCTCGTCGTGCTGATCGGGGTCAGCGGATCGGGCAAGTCCACCTTCGCGGCCGACCACTTCGGCCCGTTCGAGACCATCTCCAGTGACTTCTGTCGCGGACTGGTCAGCAACGACCCGAACTCCCAGGAAGCCACCACCGACGCGTTCGAGGTACTGAACCTGGTGGTGAGCAAGCGACTCCGCGCCGGCCGCCTCACCGTGGTCGACGCCACCAACGTGCAGCCGGCCGCCCGGAAGGCTCTGATCGAACTCGCGCGGCGCAGCGATCTGCTGCCGGTTGCCATCGTGCTCGACGTGCCCGAATCGGTCTGTGCCGAACGCACTCTGGCGCGGCCCGACCGCTCCTTCGGTCGCGACGTGGTGCGCCGGCAGCATCGCGTTCTATCGCGGTCGCTGAAAGGCCTGGCGCGCGAGGGCTTCCGGTCCGTGCATGTGCTGCGCGGTGTCGAGGAGGTCCGTGACGCCGTCGTCGAACGCGTGCCACTGCGGAGCGACCGCCGGGACCTGACCGGACCGTTCGATGTGATCGGCGACATCCACGGCTGCCGCCGAGAGCTCGAAACACTGCTCGGCCGAATGGGATACGTGATCGAGCGGGACGACCAGGGGAAGGCGGTCGATGCCCGCCACCCGGACGGCCGGACGGTGGTGTTCCTCGGCGACTACGTCGACCGCGGGCCCGACGCACCCGGCGTGCTGAGACTGGTGATGGGCATGGTCGCCGCCGGTCACGCTCTCGCGATACCGGGCAACCACGAGAACAAGCTGGTGAAGGCGCTGCGTGGTCACAAGGTCACGACATCGCACGGTCTGGCGGAGACACTCGACCAGTTGGCGGGGGAGAGCGAGGAGTTCCGGAAGCAGGTCGCGTCCTTCTGCGACGGTCTCGTCGCGCACCTGGTGCTCGACGGTGGCCGCCTGGTCGTCGCGCACGCCGGGCTGAAGGAGGAGTACCACAACCGCGCATCCGGGCGAGTGCGGTCGTTCGCGTTGTACGGCGAGACCACCGGGGAGACCGACGAATTCGGCCTCCCGGTCCGGTACCCGTGGGCGCAGGACTACCGCGGTGCGGCGATGGTCCTGTACGGCCACACGCCCACGCCGGAGCTGCGTTGGGTCAACAACACGTTGTGCCTGGACACGGGGTGCGTGTTCGGCGGCGAACTGTCCGCGCTGCGGTACCCGGAGAAGGAAGCGGTGTCGGTGCCGGCCGAACGTGTCCACTACGAGCCGGTAGTCCCGCTGCATCGTCGGAACCCTGACCCGCACGACCTGGACCTGGATGACGTCGTCGGGGTCGGCGGCGTGGAGACGGCTCTGCGTGGGCGTGTGTCGGTGCGCCCCGAGAATGCGGCCGGCGCGCTCGAGGTGATGAGCCGGTTCGCGGTCCCGCCGCAGTGGCTGTTCTACCTGCCGCCCACGATGTCGCCGTGCGCGACGTCCGCGCTGCCGGGCATGCTCGAGCATGCGGCGGAGGCGTTCGCCGACTACCGGCGCGTCGGGCTCGAGACGGTCATCTGCGAGGAGAAGCACATGGGCTCGCGGGCGGTGGCGCTCGTGTGCCGGGACGCGGAGGCCGCGCAGAAGCGATTCGGCGTCGGAGACGAACTCTCCGGCATCGTCCACACCCGGACCGGGCGGCGCGTGTTCGACGAGGGACTGACTGAGAAGCTGGTGCGCAAGCTCGCCGACGCGGTGGACCGGGCCGGGCTGTGGGACGACCTCGGCACCGACTGGATCCTGTTCGATGCCGAGTTGTTGCCATGGTCGGCGAAGGCCGAGCCGTTGCTCAAATCCCAGTACGCGGCGGTAGGGGCCGCTGCGACAACGGATCTGACGGCACGGGCCGCGGTGTTGGCGCAGGCGGCGGGGCGTGGCCTCGATGTCGGCGACGCGGAGCGGCGGACGCGCTCGAGGCGCTCGGACGTCGACGGCTACGTCGCGGCCTACCGCCGGTACGTGTGGCCGACCGACGGGCTGGACGGTGTGCGGTTGGCGCCGTTCCAGATCCTCGCCACCGAGGGACGCACGTACGGGGAACATGACCACGAATGGCACCTGGGCGTGGCCGATCGACTCGCGCAGGCGGCGCCCGAGCTGGTGACCACGACTCGTCGTCTGCAGGTGGACCTGAACTCCGAGACGTCGACGGCGGCAGCGACGGCATGGTGGGAGGACCTCACGGCGTCGGGTGGTGAAGGGATGGTGGTGAAGCCGGCCGGGAATCAGGTGCACGGATCCGGTGGTGTCGACCGTCGAGTGCAGCCCGGCATCAAGGTGCGCGGACGCGAGTACCTGCGGCTCATCTACGGACCGCACTACACCGAACCCGCGAACCTGGAGCGCCTGCGCGCGCGTTCCCTCGACCGCAAGCGTTCGATGGCCCTGCGGGAGTACGCCCTCGGGGTCGAGGCCCTCGATCGCCTGGTGAAGGCAGAGCCGTTGTGGAGGATCCATCAGGCGGTGTTCGCGGTGCTGGCGCTCGAATCCGAGCCGGTCGATCCGAGGCTGTAGTGCCGGGAGCGGAGGTCAACGCCTCGCGGCGGCCGGTGGACGCTCGCGGACCGCGCCGTACGCGAGGAAGTACGCCGGCAGTCGCCGGACACCCCGCGTCGAGACGATCCGCCGAGCCACCATCGAGACGTTCGTGCGTGGGGCGCCTGCCAGCGCGGGGGTGATGACCCGGTCCTGGGCGAGTCGCTGTAGTGCCTGCGCGGCCGCTGCGGTCGGCCAACGTCGGTACTGGATCCGGCGCAGTACGTGTTCGGGAAGGGCGTCGGACGGGAGACGGTCGGCGAGGTGCCGGGCGGCGGCGACGGCGTCCTGCACGGCCAGATTGATCCCGATCCCGAAGATCGGCGACATGGCGTGCGCGGCGTCCCCGATGCACAGCAGCCCCGGTCGGTGCCACCGCCGCAGCCGGTCGAGCCGGACGTCGAGCAGCTTCACCTGGTCCCACGACCGCAGGGTGTGCACGCGGTCACCGAGCCACGGTGCGGTGGCGAGGAATTGCTGCGCGAACCGATCCACGCCGGCCGCACGCCGCTCGGCGTCCGACCCCTTGGGGATCATCGCCCCGCACTGCCAGTAGTCACCCCGGTCGATCATCGCCGACAGGAAGCGGTCGCCGACGTTGCCGACCAACCCGACCGGGTCCCCGGGCCGGCGGGGAAGCCGGAACCACCAGGCGTCCATCGGACACGGGAAGGTCCGCAGCCCCAGCTCCGGGAGCTCGCGAGCGAGGGACGTGCGACCGTCGCACGCCACCGTGAGCGTTGCGCGCAGCGTGCCGGTCCCGCCGTCCGCCGTCCGGTACCGGACCCCGCAGATGCGGCGACCGTCGTCGAGGAACGACACGGCCTCGGTGTTCATCCGGAGCGTGAACGTCGGCTCGGTCCCCGCCTCGTCCGCCAGCAGATCGAGCAGATCCCACTGCGGCACCATCGCGATGTAGTTGAACTTCACCGGTAGCGCCTCGAGATGCCCGATGGTCAGGGGGGTGCCGCCCGGGCCGATCGGCAGCTGAACGGACGAGACGTGGCGTTGCGGAAGCTGTGCGAACCGCGCACCGAGGCCGAGATCGTCGAGCAGAGCCAACGTCGACGGGTGGACGGTGTCGCCACGGAAATCGCGCAGAAAGTCGCCGTGCTTCTCGAGGACCGTCACCGGTACACCGCACCGCGCCAGCAGCAGCCCGAGCACCATTCCCGCGGGGCCGCCACCCACGATGCAGCACGAGGTGTGTTCCGAGGTCTGTTCCATTGGCAGCGCTCCCTGTCCTCAGTGTGCGCCCACCGACCGGCCGGTGCGAGTGATGGTGGTCGGCCCACCTACGGCGGTAGGCTCGGACCATCCCCACGGGCGTCGAAACCCCGAGGAGCGCATATGCGAGTGGTTGTCGATCTGACGCGCTGCCAGGGATACGCGCAGTGTGCATTTCTCGCCCCGGATGTCTTCGAGATCCGCGGCGACGAGGCCCTCCTGTACGACCCCGAACCCGACGACGGGCAACGCCGGAACGTGTTGCGCGCCGCGGCGGCCTGCCCGGTGCAGGCGCTTCTCGTCGAGGGCGCCGACGGCGACCGTCCCCAGCGGGTGACCGTGCCGTCCATCGACCGCCCGGAATCCGCGGCTGTCGAGGACTTTCGGCGACACGGCCGCATCGTCGTCGTGGGCTGTTCGCTCGCGGGCCTGCGCGCTGCGGAGGCATTGCGGGCCGGGGGATTCACGGGTTCGCTGACGATGATCGGCGACGAACCGTACGAACCCTACGATCGACCGCCGCTGTCCAAACAGGTCCTCTCCGGCAAAGCCGGCGCCGACCGCACGCGCTTGCCCCGCTGCGGCGAGACCGACGCGCAGTGGCGGCTGGGAATCGCCGCGACCGGGTTGGATCTGGCCGGTCGCGCCGTCGAACTCGCCGACGGCGACCGCGTCCCGTTCGACAAAGTGCTGATCAGCACGGGTGTTCGCGCCCGTGTGTGGCCGGAACCGGAGGAAGCGGCGCTGGACGGCGTCTGCGTGCTGCATTCCCGGGACGACGCCGCCGAACTGCGGCGAAGGCTCGAGGCGCGGCCACGACGCGTGCTGGTGATCGGAGCGGGATTCACCGGGTCCGAGGTCGCGTCGGTGTGCCGGGACCTCGACCTCGCGGTCACCGTCGTGGCACCCAGTCCGGCGCCGCTGTCGGGGGTGTTGGGCACCGTGATCGGCGACGTGGCGGCGCAGATCCAGCGCGACCACGGTGTCGATCTGCGCTGTGGGACATCGGTGGTCGAGCTCGAAGGAGACGACCGGGGGCGGCTACGCGCGGCCCGGTTGTCGACCGGCGAGGTCGTCGAGGCCGACGTCGCGGTGGTGGCGATCGGCGGGCTGCGCAACGTCGACTGGCTCGAGGGGGCCGGCCTCGCCTGCAACAAGTGGGGAATTGCGTGCGATGCGGGATGCCGGGCATTCGACGCGAACGGCCTGGTCACCGATCGCGTGTTCGTCGCCGGAGATGTCGCGCGTGCACCGCACCCGATGTTCGGGTACCAGTTCCTCGCGCTCGAACACTGGAGCAGCGCGGTCGCGGAGGCGGAGATCGCGGCCCACAACATGATCAGCGATGAAACTCACCGCTGGCCGAACCTGCATGTCCCGTCGTTCTGGTCCATCCAGTTCGACCACGACATCCGATCGGTCGGCGTCCCGCCGATGGCCGATCAGGTGATGGTGGTCGACGGCTCCGTCGAGGAGCGGCGGTTCGTCGCCGCGTACGGGTACAAGGGACGTCTGGTGGCGGCGGTGGCGTTCGATGCCGCCAAGTGGCTCGACTTCTACCGCGAGGGCATCGAGGCCGCGGCGCCGTTCCCGCCGCAGCGCCGCGCGACGGCGACGGGCGACCCCGCGGTGCCGGTGACGCCGGGACTTCCACCCCAGCAGTTCCCGGCTCGCGACGCGACGGTCGTGGTGACCGGTCACGACCCGAGTGAGCGTCGCGCGACGCTGATCGACCGCTGACGCGCGGGTGAGGAGATCCGAAGATGGCCGACGCGAGCCTCTTTCAGCAGATTCTCGATTACCGCAACCGCGCCGACCCGTACCCGCTCTATGCCCGGATGCGCGCGGAACCCGTCATCACTGAAGCAGACGGCTCGTTCGTGGTCACCACGTACCGGGAGATCGTCTCCCTGCTGCACGACCCCCGGATGAGTTCGGACATGAGCAACCGCGCGGACCGGTTCGCGACCGGCCAGGACCAGGAGTCCGACGAGGTGCCGGGCCTGCCCCCGGCGTTCCTTCGCAGCGATCCGCCCAGCCACGATCGGGTGCGGCGGCTGGCGATGCGGCGGTTCGGTCCACCGCACGCACCCGGACTGGTCTCGGGGCTGGAACCCCAGCTGCGCGGTATCGCGGCGGCCCTCGTGGACGGGGTCGTCGGGCGTGACCGCATCGATGTGGTCGACGACATCGCCTACCCGCTTCCCGTTGCGGTCATCTGCAAGCTGCTGGGTGTGCCGCGGGAGGACGAGCCCCGCTTCCGGGGATGGGTGGACGCCATCGTGGGCACCATGATGATCACGTCACCCGAGCAGCACCGGGTCCGCCACGACGCCGGCGTCGCCCTGCGCGAGTACCTGGGAGCGCTGGTCGAGACACGGCGCGAGACGCCCGGCACCGACCTGCTGTCGGGGCTCGCCGCCGACGACGGCCCCGACCACTGGGCGGGGGACGACGAACTGCTCGCGACGGCGGCGCTGCTGCTGGTCGCCGGGCACGAGACGACGGTCAACCTGATCGCGAACGGAATGCTCACCCTGCTCCGGCATCCGGACGCGCTCGAGAGACTGCGGTCGGAGCCGGACTTCGCGATTCGCATGGTCGAGGAGCTACTGCGCTACGAACCTCCGGTGCAACTGGTGTCCTGGCGCACGTCGCTCGAGGATCTGGAGGTCGCGGGCGTGCCGATACCCGCGGGGGTGCCGGTGACGTTGCTGCTCGCGTCCGGTAACCGCGACCCCGCGCACATCGACGACCCGGATCGATTCGTCCCGGACCGTCCGACGATCGAGCACCTCGGCTTCGGTGGCGGCATCCACTACTGCCTCGGTGCGCCGCTCGCGCGGCTCGAGGCCCAGATCGCGCTCACCGAGATGGCACGCCGGTTCGACCGTCCGCGGCTGGTCGTCGATCCACCGCCGTACCGGCCCAGCCCTGTGCTGCGCGGTCCGTTGCACCTGCTCGTCGACGTCGATGGCGTCGGACCGCCCGTGGACGTGTGAGCTTCGGCCGGACGGGGTTGCGCTACAGCGGTGGAACCCGGCTCGTCAGGCCGAACGGAGTAACGTCGGCGCCGGTGGCGTCGACGATCGGTGCCGTTGTGATGACCTTGTCGGAGTGGAGTGCGACTCCGGTGTCGTACTCGGCGAATGTCGGCGCATTCGGCCCGGAGACATCGTCGATGTAGCGGTCCCGGTCGCAGCCCGGCCCTCCGGGCGTGTCCCGGAGGGCTGCGGTGACGAGTACATCCTGGATTCCCGACACACGGACCGCGACCTGGCACCTCTCCTCGTAGTCACTCGAACTGGCAATGCGGTAGTGGACGACGAGGGTGCCGGCGGGGGAGACGGTGTAACCGAGGACGGGCAATGACTTGTCGGCGGTCGCCCGGGCAGGCGCAACCGCCGGGGACTCGTTCCGGGGTGGTAACTCTCCGGCCGCCACCAGGCCGACGCCAGCCGTCGCGATCCCGGCCAGGAACAGTGCGACGCCACGTCGGACCGCCCGCCTCTCGGCGGGGGCCGCGGGAATGCTGCGCCGGGCGGGCGAGTGCAAGCGGTCGAAGGTGCGGAGCGTCGAGGCACCGAAGACTGCCGCCAAGGCGCCGATGACTATAAGAATCTTGCCGAACACGTTTCCCCCCGTTGTTCGATTTGCGGACCGACTTGATCCGCGTCAGGTCAGGATGATCAACTCCGAGTCCGATGCCGTTTCCACCCGCAGGCCCGCCTTGGCCGCGACGCGGGCGACTCCCTTGATGTCGGTGGGCTCGGCGCGGGTCACTGTGAGTGCACGCGCGAGCAGGCCCTTGTGGTGCTTGTTGAAGTGGCTGACGACTTTTCGCGAGCCGTCGGGCTGCTCGGTGAGGACCGTGGCGATCATTGCGCCCGGCACCGGACCCAGTTGCTGGTAGGTGCCCGAGCGCAGGTCCACCACCAGACCGCCGTCGGCCTCGGCGACCAGCGCGTCGGTCAGCTCCGGCCTCCACAGTGCCTGTAGTGTGCCGAATCCGGGCAGCTTGGAGCCGCCGGAAAGCCGGTACGCGGGGATCGGATCGCCGGCCCGTACCGCCCCGAACAGGGCCGAACCCATCGCGAGTCGACGAAAGGCCTTCTCCCGCTGCACCTTCGTGAACGACTTGGCGTCCAGCGCGTCGAACAGCACCCCGGTGTAGCGCTCGAGCGCGGGGCGCGTCGGGGAGACCCACAGCTTCGCGTTGCGTTCGATCTCGTCGGCCTGCTTGGGGCCGAGGCCGAGCGCGAGGTTCGACGCCTCGGTGTCCTCGGCGAGGTCGACGAGCGCCTGGACGAGCATCTCCCGGGTCTCGGTCAGCTGCGGCATCGACAGCTCGCCCAGATCCAGCGGCGTCCCCTTGCCGCCGTCGGACTTCGTTTCGGAGGGAGGAAGCAGCACCAGCACGGTAGGTAACCGTACCGGGGTCGTACCCGGAAACAGGTCCGGCCTCCGCCCCTGGGGCGAAGGTCGGACCGTTACGGATTTCGGATCAGGCGCGGCGACGCAGCGCCAGCGCGGTCAGGCCGAGCGCGATGACGCCTCCGACCGCGAGCGGAGCGATCGGCAGGCTCTTACCGGCGTCGGACTCGACACTGGCGACGTTCTGGATCTCCGGAGCGTCGATCACTGCGTTGGCCGCAACGACCGGGGCGAAGGTGATCGGGGTCTGGGTGTCCTGGCTGCGGTCGGCGGAGCCGTGAGCCATGACGGTGTAGATCGAGCACGCGTTGGCGGCACAGTCCGCGCCGCCCTGGATTGCCTTGATGTTCAGCGTGGTGCTCCAGGCGCCGCCGACGATCTGGGTCGGGCGGACGAAGGTCTGTGCGCCCCATGCGCCGGCGTTGGTGGGCGACCACTCGTCGTCCTGGATGACGCCGACGTAGAGGCCGGTGCCGGCCGCGGCGCCTTCGAAGCCGGTGCCCGAAATGGTGATGTCCTCACCGGCGGCGGCGATGTTCGCGGTCTTCGACGCGGTCACTGCGGGCCCGGTGGGCACGACGACCGGCGGGGCGAACGTGACCGGCGTCTGGGTGTCCTGGCTGCGATCGCTCAGCGAGTAGTGGTCGGCGAGAGTGTAGATCGCGCACGCGTTCTCGAAGCAGTTCCCGTCGCCCTTGATCGCGGTGGCCTTCAGCGTGGTGGTGAAGCCGCCGTCGACGATCTGTGCGGCCTTGATCCACGCGGTGGAGTTGAAGGCGCTGCTGTTGCTCGGGGAGTACTTGTCGACCTGGGCGAGGCCGACGTAGATGCCCTGGCCGCCCAGCCCGAACCCGGTACCGGTGATGGTGAGGGTCTCGTCGTTCGTCAGGCCGGTGGTCTTCGAGACGGTCACCGCAGGCCCGGCCGGCACGACGACGGGCGGCGCAAAGGTGATGGGCGTCTTGGTGTCCTGGCTGCGGTCGGTGGAGCCGTGTGCCATGACGGTGTAGATCGAGCACGCGTTGGCGGCACAGTCCGCGCCACCCTCGATGGCCTTGATGTCGAGCGCGGTGCTCCAGGCGCCGCCGACGATCTGGGCCGGGCGGACGAAAGCCTGTGCGCCCCAAGCGCTGGCGTCGGAGTAGGACCACTTGTTGTCCTGGATGACGCCGACGTACAGGCCGGTGCCCGTCGCGGCGCCGCCGAAGCCGGTTCCCGAGATGGTGATGCTCTCGCCGGCGGCGGCGATGCCCGTCGACTTCGACAGCGTGACCTGGGGTGTGTCGGGGTTTTCGGTGCCGGGGTCGCTGGAGCCGAGGCTACCCAGTGAGCCCAATGAACCGAACGGGCTGGTCTGCGCAGCCGCGACGCCCAGCGGGAGCGTGCAGGCGATTGTGGCGGCAACCGCCACGATCGCGGACTTGGTGAACGCGCGCATGTTCCTACTTTCTGGTGTGGGTCGCCGCAATGTGAGGCGATGTATTAGGTAAAGCTAACCTTAGTTGCGTGGGACGTAAAGACGTTGGCGCGAGTGGTCTTGCGACCGAAATGCAGTGCACGACAGCTGATGTGCGCATGTCGAGGTGAGGGGCATCCGATTCGGATGCCCCTCACCTGTAGCCGGTGGTGTTAGTTGCTGCGACGAAGGGCGAAGGTGGTTCCCACCGCGAATCCGGCACCGATCACACAGCCGATGAGCAGCGGAATGATCCACGCGGTCCCGTCGGCGATGGCGTCGGACAGGTTGCGGAACGCGGAGGCGACCGACTTCGTGTCGCCCGCCGTCGACCCGCCGTCGCCGTTGGATCCGTCGGCCGCCGCCAACGCCACGTCCTCGGCCTTGTCTGCGTTGGGCGCGTTCGGGTCGTCGCCGAAGCTGACCGGCGTCTGGGTGTCCTGACTGCGGTCACTCGAGCCGTGTGCGGCGATGGTGTAGATCGAGCAGGCGTTCTTGGTGCAGTCCGAGTCGCCCTTGACCGCCTGGACCTTCATGGTCGTCGACCACGCGCCGTCCTTGATCCTGGCCGGAGTGATGAAGGCAGTGGTCATCCACGCGCCCGCGTCGGTGGTGGAGAACTTGTTCTCCTGGATGAGGCCGACGTAGATGCCGGGCTGCTCACCCGAGAAGCCGGTGCCCGAGATCGTGATCTCGTCGCCGTCGACCTTCAGCCCCTTCGCCTTCGAGAGGGTCACGGCCGCGGTCTTCGCCGCGCCCGGGGCACCGGCACCGGCCAACGCGGGCGGGGCCGTGACCGTGCCCGGAGCGACACCGCCGACGAAGCTCACCGGCGTCTTGGTGTCCTGGCTGCGGTCCGAGGAGCCGTGCGCCATGACGGTGTAGATCGAGCACGCGTTCTTGACGCAGTCGAAGGCACCCGACGTGGCGACGAGTTCCGCCGAGATCGACCAGTTGCCACCGGAGATCTGCTCCGGCTTGACGAACGCGGAGGTCATCCACACCGACGCGTCCGCGGAGGAGAAGACGTTGTCCTGCACGAGGCCGACGTAGAGGCCGGGTGCGGCGCCGGAGAAGCCCGACCCCGAAATCGTGACGGTCTCGCCGGATGGGTTGATATCGCTCGCCTTCGACAACGACACCGACAGGCTGCTGTTCGCCGTGAACGTGGTGCCGGGTGCAGCGCCGGCCGCGCCTTCGCCCGTCGTCGTGCCGCCGCCGGTGGTCCCGCCGCCACCCTGAGTGACCGGGGGCGCGGTGCCGACGAAGCTGATGGGCGTGACGGTGTCCTGGCTGCGGTCGGACGAGCCGTGGGCCGCGAAGGTATAGATCGCACACTTGTTGGCGACGCAGTCGCCGGCGGCGAAGGCGCCGACGACCTCGATGGTCGTCGAGAAGGAGCCGCCGGGCATCTCGGTCGGCTTGATGAACGTCGGGTTGTGGAAGACCGAGGCGTCGGTGTATGAGTAGCGATTCATCTGCGCGACGCCGACGTAGATGCCCGGGCCCGCTGTCGAGAAGCCGCTGCCGCGCACGGTGATCCTGTCGCCGGCCGCGTTGAGTCCACTGGTCTTGCTCACGTTGATCTTCGGGCCGTTACTCGTCGCAGGCGGTGTCGTGGTGGTGGTCGTCGGCGGTGTCGTGGTCGGCTTGGTCGTGGGCGGCTTGGTGGTGGTCGTGGTCGGCGGCGCGGTGGTGGTCGTGGGCGGTGCCGTGGTGGTTGTGGGCGGTGCGGTCGTCGTGGTCGTCGGCGGTGTGGTCGTCGGTACCGTGGCCGCGAACGTCACCGGGGTCTTGGTGTCCTGGGTGCGGTCCGACGAACCGTGTGCCGCGACGGTGTAGATCGAGCAGGCGTTCGCCGCGCAGTCCGAGTCACCCGCGACTGCCATGACGTCGACGGTGGTCGACCACGCACCGCCGGTGATCTGACTCGGCCGGACGAACACGGTCGATATCCAGGCGTCGGCGTTGGTGGTCGAGAATTTGTCGTCCTGGACGAGGCCGACGTAGATGCCGGGGCCGCTGCTGGAGAAGCCGGTGCCCGAGACGGTGACGGTCTCGCCCGCGGCCTTCAGCCCCGTCGTCTTGGAGACGGTCGTGACCGGAGTGGCGGAAACGGCTGCGGTAGCAGCCTGGACGGCCCCCATTCCGTCGCCTGACGAGGTGTCGGGGTTGGCAATGGCGACGCCCACCGGTGTCGTCAATGCGACGGCGACCGCCACGGTCGCGATAGCAGCCCTGCTGAACGCGCGCATCTTCCTTCTTCTTCCTGGTCACAGCCGGCGGTCGCGGCATCCTGCGGAAACCGCGACCGTCGAATGAGGTGAGCCTAAACAAGCTCAGGTGAGCCTAAGCTACAGCAATGCCAGTCGGTTTTGGGAAGTTTCGGATGCGCTGTCCGACAGCGAGGCGCGCTCGGCGCGGTCAGGGTGCTGCGGGCGTGTGAATCTGCGCGGCCAGCCACGGCAGTGCGTCGGCGAATCCCTGTGCGGCGAACTGCCAGGTGTGACGGCCGTTGGACGTGTGCACGCTGCACGTGATCCCGACCGATTGCGCCGTCGCGCACAACTGTTCCGCAGCGCCGGTCTCGCCCGTGTCGTGTGTGCCGTCCTGCCCGCCGAGACCGTCGCGACCCGAACTCGGCGGCGGCGTGGACGTCGACGGACCACCGGGTCGGGGCGGGACGTCACTGTCCTGGAACCAGCCCGTCACGCCCTGGTACGGGTCGTGCCCGATCATCACCTTCGTCGGGTCGAACCGGTCGCGCAGCGCGGCGTCGCCGCCGTAGAGCCGGTCGAGCGTCTGCTCGTCCGTACCCGCCGTGGGTCCGATGTCGCCGGCGATGTCCTCGAACGTCGTGAACAAGTCGGGGTGCATGACCGTCAGATCGACCGCGCACGTGCCGCCCATGGACCAGCCGACCACACCCCAGTTCGTGGGATCGGCGGACGCCCCGAACGTCGAGACCACGTACGGGCGGACGTCGTCGACGAGATGGGACGCCGAGTTGCCGCGAGGCCCGTCCACACACTCGGTGTCGTTGTTGAAACTGCCGCCGGCGTCGACGAACACCAGGATCGGGGCCTGCCCGCCGTGCGCCTGCGCGTAGTCGTCGACGGTCTGGATTGCGTTGCCGGTGCGCAGCCAGTCCGCGGCCGTATTGAACTCGCCACCGACCATCATCAGGGCCGGCAGCTTCGGTGGGGTGTCCCCGGCGAACCATGCCGGCGGCAGGTACACGTACTCGGTGCGGTGCTTGAAGCCGCTCGCGTTGTCGGGGACATCGACCGCGACGACCTTGCCGGTCGACATCTCCGTGCCCCGCAGGCCGGGCAGGTCCGACGCATCCACCTGGTCCGGAACCGGTCCGGCCGTCGCGGCGGCCCACGCCACCTGCACGGTGGGGTAGTAGCCGACCCACTGGTTCAGCGTCAGGGCCACGCAGGTGAACGTCAGCGGGACCAGCACGATCGACAGGACGCGCCGCCACCAGCGGGTGCCCCGCCATCCCAGGACCGCGACGGCGAGCGACCCGACGAACACCGCCGACCACAGCCACAGCTGGACAGGTGCCGGATCCGACGCCAGGCCCTGCTGATTCACGAACCAGTGCGCGATCACCGCGGCAGCCACCCCGAGTGCCGCCGCCACCGGCACCCACAACATCCACCAGCGTCGACTGCCCCGCACGAGCACCGCGATCAACACCACGACCGTGACGATCTCGATCGTCAACGGCAGCCACCCGCCCAGCAGCGAGATCCCGGAGGGGCCGCCGTGGTAGCCGCCCGCAGGCGCCGCGAGCGGGGTCAGTGACGAAGTGATCGCAGCCACGCCTCCAGTGTGGTGCGCGAACCTGACACTCCGCTGTGAACTTCCTCCCCGATCGGTCTCGCACGCTCGACCACTGCGCCCTCGATCGGTCTCGCGAGCTCGACCACTGCGCCCTCGATCGGTCTCGCGAGCTCGACCGACTAGGCTGCTACAACGTGATCACCCGCATGTCGCACCTGTTCCTCCGAACCCTCCGCGACGACCCGGCCGACGCCGAGGTCGCCAGCCACAAGCTGCTGGTCCGTGCCGGCTACGTGCGGCGCATCGCGCCAGGCGTCTACTCGTGGCTGCCACTGGGCCTGCGGGTGCTGCGCGAGGTGGAGCGGGTGGTCCGCGAGGAGATGAACGCGATGGGCGCGCAGGAGATCCTGCTGCCCGCACTGCTGCCGCGCGAGCCGTACGAGACATCGAACCGCTGGACCGAGTACGGCGCCGGCCTGTTCCGCCTCAAGGACCGCAAGGGCAACGACATGATGCTCGGTCCGACGCACGAGGAGCTGTTCGCGCTCACCGTCAAGGGTGAGTACAACTCGTACAAGGACTTCCCGGTCACCCTGTACCAGGTGCAGACCAAGTACCGCGACGAGGAGCGGCCCCGCGCGGGCATCCTGCGCGGCCGCGAGTTCGTGATGAAGGACTCGTACTCGTTCGACCTCACCGACGAGGGTCTGACGGCGTCCTACCAGGCGCACCGCGACACCTACGAGCGGATCCTCGCTCGTCTCGGCGTCAAGTACGTCATCGTGTCCGCGACGTCGGGTGCGATGGGCGGCAGCGCGTCCGAGGAGTTCCTGGCCGAGAGCGAGATCGGTGAGGACACCTACGTCCGTTGCCTCGAGTCCGGCTACGCCGCCAACGTCGAGGCCGTAAAGACGCTCGCCCCCGAACCGATCCCGTTCGACGGGCTGCCGGCCGCCGAGGTGCGCGACACTCCCGGCACCGAGACGATCGACACCCTCGTCGACTGGGCCAACGGCGCAGACCTGGGCAAGACCGTCACCGCCGCGGACACGCTGAAGAACATCATGGTGAAGACCCGCGTGCCCGGCGGCGAGTGGGAGCTGCTCGCGATCGGTATCCCCGGCGACCGTGAGGTGGACGAGAAGCGCCTCGAGGCCGCGCTCGAGCCGGCCGAATACGTGCTCATCACCGAGACCGATTTCAAGAACAATCCGTTCCTCGTCAAGGGCTACATCGGTCCGAGGGCGCTGCAGGAGAACGGTATCCGCTACCTCGTCGACCCGCGCGTCGTGGACGGCACGAGCTGGATCACCGGCGCCGACGAGGAAGGCAAGCACTACGTGGGTCTGGTCGCGGGACGCGACTTCACCCCGGACGGCACCATCGAGGCAGCCGAGGTGCGCGACGGTGATCCGTCGCCCGACGGTGCCGGCGCCCTGGTCGCCGCCCGCGGCATCGAGGTCGGTCACGTGTTCCAGCTGGGCCGCAAGTACACCGACGTGTTCGACGTCGACGTACTCGGCGAGAACGGCAAGCCGGTGCGCCCGACCATGGGCTCGTACGGCATCGGCGTCTCCCGCCTGGTCGCGGTCATCGCCGAGCAGCACCACGACGACAAGGGCCTGCGCTGGCCGTCCGAGGTCGCCCCGTTCGACGTGCACCTGGTGATCGCGAACAAGGACGACGCCGCCCGCGAGGGAGCCGAGGCCCTGGCCGCCGAGCTCGACAAGGCCGGCATCGAGGTCCTGTTCGACGACCGCAAGGCGTCGCCGGGCGTCAAGTTCAAGGACTCCGAGCTGATCGGTGTCCCGCTGGTCGTGGTCGTCGGCCGCGGCTACTCCGAGGGCAAGGTGGAGCTGCGCGACCGCTTCAGCGGCGAATCGCGCGAGGTCGTCGTCGACGGCGCGCTCTCCGAGATCCTCACGGCCGTCCGGGGCTGAGCAATCTCCTGACCCCGCGTTTTGCGCACTTTCGGTTCCGATCGGGTGACCGGGACCGCGGCAAGTGCGCAAAACGCGGGGTAGCCCGATTCGATCCGGAGGACAGTGGAGGCCAAGACCCGTAGATCGGGTGCCCCATAGCCACTGTGGAGGTCGAGGACATTGGGCGAGCTCCTGCTGAACCCGCACGACTACGACCCGACGGTGTTCGACCCGAACACTCGCCGGTTGCTGCGCGCGACGATCGACTGGTTCGAGGCTCGCGGCAAGCTTCGACTCCTGCAGGACGACCTGCATGCGGTGTGGACGCGCGACTTCCTGGACTTCGTCGGGCGCGAGAAGCTGTTCGCGACGTTCCTGACTCCCGCCGCCGAATCCTGCGGTGACCCCCACAAGCGATGGGACGCGGCCCGCAACGCGGCGCTCAGCGAGATCCTCGGCTTCTACGGCCTCGCCTACTGGTACGTGTGGCAGGTGACGGTGCTCGGGCTCGGCCCGATCTGGATGAGCTCCAACGCGGCGGCCCGCGCGCGGGCCGCCGAGCAACTCGACGCCGGCGGCGTCATGGCGTTCGGGTTGTCCGAGCGCGAGCACGGCGCGGACGTGTACTCCACCGACATGCTGCTGACGCCGACCGAGGACGGCACCGCGGCATTCCGCGCGAACGGCACGAAGTACTACATCGGCAACGGCAACGTGGCCGGCATGGTGTCGGTGTTCGGTCGCCGCACCGACGTCGAGGGTGCCGACGGGTACGTATTCTTCGTCGTCGACAGCCGGCACCTGCACTACCGGCTGATCGACAACGTCGTGCACGGGCAGATGTACGTGAGCACGTTCGCGCTGCGCGACTACCCGGTGCACGAGGAGGACATCCTGCACACCGGTGCGGACGCGTTCTCGGCGGCCCTCAACACGGTCAACGTCGGCAAGTTCAACTTGTGTACGGCCTCGATCGGCATGTGCGAGCACGCCTTCTTCGAAGCGATCACGCACGCGCACAACAGGATTCTCTACGGCAAGCGGGTCACCGACTTCCCGCACGTGCGCTCGAACTTCGTCGACGCCTATGCCCGCCTGGTCGCGATGAAACTGTTCAGCGCCCGCGCCGTCGACTACTTCCGCAGCGCCGGTCCGGAGGACCGCCGCTACCTCCTGTTCAACCCGATGACCAAGGCGAAGGTCACTTCCGAGGGCGAGGCCGTGGTGGCGCTGCTGCACGACGTGATCGCCGCGAAGGGATACGAGAAGGACACCTACTTCCGGGAGGCCGCCGAGCTGATCGGCACGCTGCCCAAGCTCGAAGGCACGGTGCACGTCAATGTGGGACTGATCCTCAAGTTCATGCCGAACTACCTGTTCAACCCCGTCGACTACCCGGCGGTCGGCACCCGCGACGACGCCACCGACGACGGATTCTTCTGGGAGCAGGGACCCGCCCGCGGCGCGGCCAAGGTGCAGTTCCACGACTGGACCCGCGTCTACACCGAGCACTCCGACATCCCCAACGTCGCGCGTTTCCTCGAACAGGCGCTGGCGCTGCGCGAACTGTTGGCGACGGCGGGACCCGACGACGCGCAGCGCGAGGACCTCGATTTCCTGCTCACCGTCGGGCACCTGTTCGAACTGGTGGTGTACGGGCAGCTCATCCTCGAACAGGCCGACGAGGTGGGCCTGGACCGCGACCTGCTCGAGCAGATCTTCGACGTCCAGATCCGCGACTTCTCACGGTATGCCGTTGCGCTGCACGGAAAACCGTCGTCCACGGACGCGCAGCAGCAGTGGGCGCTCGACGCGATCCGCAAGCCTGTTGTCGACCCGGAGCGCTTCGTGCGGGTGTGGGAGCAGGTCGCCGGTTACGACGGCGCCTACGAGATGCACGGTTAGGTGGGGGTATGGCCGACGAACGAGGCGAGCAGGCACGCTGGGCCGCGGTCGACGACTATCTCGTCGAGACGATGGTCGGGGTGGACGACGACCTCTCTGCTGCACTGAGCGCGAATGCCGCGGCCGAACTACCTCCGATCGACGTGTCTCCACCGCAGGGCAAGTTGCTGAACCTGTTGGCGCGCATTGTCGGCGCGACCCGGGTGCTCGAGATCGGCACCCTCGGCGGCTACAGCACCATCTGGCTCGCGCGCGCCGTCGGCGAGTCCGGCCGCGTCGTGACGCTCGAGTTCGAACCGAAACATGCCGCGGTCGCCCGGGAGAATCTCGACCGCGCCGGCGTCGGGAGCCGGGTGGACATCCGGATCGGGGCCGCACTCGACACCCTGCCGGGCGTCGAGGCCGACGGCATGGGGCCGTTCGACCTCGTCTTCATCGACGCCGACAAGGTCAACAACTCCAACTACGTGCGCTGGGCGCTGCGGCTGTCCCGGCCCGGCACCGTGATCGTGGTCGACAACGTCGTCCGTGGCGGCGCGGTGTCGAACCCCGATCCGGACGACGAGGCGGTGCGGGCCAGCCGTGAGGTGCTGGGTTTGCTCGCCGCAGAACCCAGACTCGATGCGACCGCGCTACAGACCGTCGGGTCCAAAGGGTGGGACGGGTTCGCCCTCGCGCTCGTCGTCAACTGACGCGGGAATCCCCGCGAAATGCCTGGTCTCCGCCGGTGCGGGCCGTCGGCCCCGACGTCGGACCGGTTCCCGCGCCGCCGTATCCCCTGACGCGCGGGCGTTCCCCACGTAGGGTGTGACGCGCGTTACTGGACATCGACCGCCGAACCTGGAGAGACACAGGCGAATGCAGAAGTTGAGAACCACAGTTGTCGCGGCCGGCTTGGCCCTCCTCCCGGTCCTCGCGGCGGCTCCCGCCGGGGCCGCCTCGCTCAACATTCCGGGCCTCATCGATCAGGGGATCGACACCGTCGTACACACCGCGGCCGGCGGAATCGGTGACACCGTCGCGTCGTTGGGGCAGTACGGCGCGGCGCACGCCTACCTCACCGGCGATCCGGCCTCCCGGTACATCGTGGTGCTCGGTGCCCGCCTGAATCCCGACGGACTGCTGCCCGGCGTCCTCAACGCGCGCCTCGACGCCGCGGCCGCGATCGCACGTCTGCATCCGCAGAACAAGGTGATCGTCTCGGGCGGGCCGACTCAGCCGCTGCCGTACACCGAGGCGCAGGCGATGCTCGTCGGGCTCACGCTGCGGGGTGTCAATCCCGCCAACATCATTCTCGAGAACGACTCGTACTCGACGGTCGACAACGCCCGCAACACCACCCAGATCCTGTCCGGCGCCGGCGCGGACGGAGCTGTGCTGGTCACCTCGGCGTCCCATATCGATCGTGCGCTCGCGACCTTCCAATCCGCGTCCGGGCGGTTCCACTACGTGCCGGTGTCCGTCCCGGGCTGGTGACGACTCGCAGCGGGCTCGCACCGGCTGTGGAGTGACGATCAGTCCCACCACGGCGACAGTGAGGCCTGCGGTGCGACGGCGAGTCGGGTGCCGTTCGACGATTGGCCGCACGGCTCCCACGACTCGATGGTCACCGACGGCCGGTCCGCGTATTCGAACGTGGCGTAGACGATCGACGTGGGCGGGAATCCGAGGCCGCACGCTCTCGGATTTGCCGGCTCGCCTGCGTTGAGGGCTGAGACGACGCGCGCGAGGTCGTCTCCCTCCAGCCGGCCTGATCGGGTCAGCGGTGGCATCACCGGTTCGGTCGGTGCGGGATCCGCCTCCTGTCCGGCCGGGGCGTCGTACCTGCAGATGGTTGCGCTCACTGGCGTGCCGGGAACCATTTCGTCTGCCGGACCGGCATGCGCCGGATCGAATTCGATCCCCGTGGTCGGGCAGTCGACCCCATCTGTCGCTGCGGCCGCGGTCGCGGTTTCCGGCGCGGACGTGGATCCGGCGTCGGTGGAGTCGGCGCCGCAAGCCGACAGTGTCGCGGTCACGAGTAGTGCGGCGGCGACTACCGCCGCGTTCGATGTTTCCCCCATCCGGCGGACGATACATGTCGGCCGCGTCGATCCGGGCCTCGATGCACGTGCGGCCGTAGCATCGGCCCCGTGGCCAATCCGACCGTCCGCTCCGAGGATTCCGTTCCGCTGCGTGTGCTCGTCTACAGCAGCGACGCGGCGACACGAGATCAGGTGATGCGCGCCCTGGGCACGCGTCCGCACCCCGACGTGGCCGAGATCGAGTACGTGGAGGTCGCGACGGAGCCCGTGGTGATCCGCACGATGGACGCGGGCGGCATCGATCTGGCGATCCTCGACGGCGAGGCGACCCCGGCCGGCGGCATGGGAATTGCCAAGCAGCTCAAGGACGAGCTCGACGCGTGCCCGCCGATCGTGGTCCTCGTCGGGCGCGCCGACGATCGGTGGCTCGCGGACTGGTCGCGGGCGGAGGCGGTGGTGGAGCATCCGATCGAGCCGTTCCGCCTGGCAGAGGCCGTCGTCTCGCTCCTGCGACGGGCGTGATCGAGCCGCATCACCGTCGATGCTCGCTCGGAATCCGAAAGACTTGCGGGTAAAACCGAAGCCAAGCGTGGGGACTGGACCGGTACGCTGAGCTGTAGATCACATTCGGCGGGTGGGTTTTCCTGATTGCGTGATTGTGCGTCTCTCGTGGCTACCCGCCGCGCGTGGTCACCCTGGTGGGCTCGCGTGGAGAGGAGCTGAGGCGCAGTGAACGCGTACGTGCCGATTCTCGTGCTCGGGGCCATCGCGGTGGCGTTCGCGTTGTTCTCGGTCTTCGTCGCCTCCGCGGTCGGGCCCCGGCGGCTCAACCGCGCCAAGCTCGAGGCCTACGAGTGCGGCATCGAGCCCAGCCCGCAGTCGCCGACCGGTCGGGCCGGTGGGCAACGGATCCCGGTGAAGTACTACCTGACGGCGATGCTGTTCATCATCTTCGACATCGAGATCGTGTTCCTGTACCCGTGGGCGGTGCACTTCGACGCCCTCGGGCTGTTCGGGCTGGCCGCGATGGCCGTGTTCGTGTTCAACGTGTCCGTCGCCTACGTGTACGAGTGGCGGCGTGGGGGATTGAGCTGGGACTAGGCGGTACCGCGAGGAGGAGGTGAACCTGGCATGGGTCTCGAGGAGAAAGTCCCGAGCGGCTTCCTGCTGAGCACTGTCGAGACCGTCGCCGGCTACGCCCGCAAGGGTTCCCTGTGGCCGGCCACGTTCGGTCTCGCGTGCTGCGCGATCGAGATGATGGCGGCCACGTCGGGCCGCTACGATCTCGCCCGGTTCGGCATGGAGGCCTTCCGCGCGTCTCCGCGGCAGGCGGACCTCATGATCGTGGCCGGTCGGGTGAGCCAGAAGATGGCACCGGTGCTGCGGCAGGTGTACGACCAGATGGTCGAGCCCAAGTGGGTGCTGGCGATGGGGGTGTGCGCGTCCTCCGGTGGGATGTTCAACAACTACGCGATCGTGCAGGGCGTCGACCACGTCGTCCCGGTCGACATCTACCTGCCCGGCTGCCCGCCCCGGCCGGAGATGCTCCTCAACGCAATCCTGGAGCTGCACGCGAAGATTCAACAGATGCCGCTGGGCGTCAACCGCGAACAGGCGGTCCGGGCGGCGGAGGCGGCGGCGCTCGCGGCACGACCGGCGCAGCCCACGATCGACCTGGGGATGCCCGGGCGAGATGCCGGCAGGGCGTTGCGATGACGAACGACCGCGACCGGAATCCGCACGGAACCGACCCGGAGGCCACGGCCGGTCCGGAGGGCACGGTGCCGCCGGAACGCGTCGCGGGTGGCGAGATGATCGGCCTGCGCCAGGGCATGTTCGGCGTCGCCGGAACCGGTGACACCTCCGGCTACGGGCGACTGGTGCGACCGGTCACGTTGCCGGGCGGCACCCCGCGGCCGTACGGCGGCTGGTTCGACGAGGTGGTGGACGCTCTCGCCGGCGCGCTCGACGCGTCGGACGACGCGGGCGTCCTGTTCGACGACGCGGTCGAGAAGGTCGTCGTCTTCCGCGGCGAGCTCACCCTCCACGTGCGCCGCGAGTACCTGCCGCTGCTCGCCCGCCTGCTGCGTGACGTCCCGGAACTGCGGTTCGAACTGTGCCTCGGGGTGAGCGGGGTGCACTACCCGCAGGACTCGGGGCGGGAACTGCATGCGGTGTACCCGCTGATGTCGATCACCCACGGCCGTCGGCTGCGTCTGGAGGTGGCCGTACCGGACGCCGATTCGCGTATCCCGTCGCTGTGCCGGGTGTACCCGACCACCGACTGGCACGAGCGCGAAACCTTCGACTTCTTCGGGATCGTGTTCGACGGCCACCCGGCGCTCACCCGGATCGAGATGCCCGACGACTGGGTGGGTCATCCGCAGCGCAAGGACTACCCGCTCGGTGGCGTCCCCGTCGAGTACAAGGGGGCGAAGATCCCGCCACCGGACGAGAGGAGGGCCTACCAGTGAACCATCCTCGCGACCTCGACGACGGGAACGGCGGTGGCGGTACGGAGTTCACCGTCTCCGGTCAGGATTGGGACGAGATCGCCGACGCGGCCACCGCGGCCCGCGAGTCCGGTGCCGAACGCATCGTCGTCAACATGGGCCCGCAGCACCCGTCCACCCACGGGGTGCTGCGGTTGATCCTGGAGATCGAGGGCGAGACGGTCACCGAGGCCCGATGCGGTATCGGCTACCTGCACACCGGGATCGAGAAGAACCTCGAGTACCGCAACTGGACGCAGGGCGTCACGTTCGTCACCCGCATGGACTACCTGGCACCGTTCTTCAACGAGGTGGCGTACTGCCTGGGCGTCGAGAGATTGCTCGACATCACCGACCAGATCCCCGAGCGCGCCACCGTCGTGCGGGTATTGCTGATGGAGCTCAACCGGATCTCCTCGCACCTCGTGGCGCTCGCGACCGGCGGCATGGAACTGGGCGCGATCACGCCGATGCTCTTCGGGTTCCGCGAACGCGAACTGGTCCTCGACATCTTCGAGATGGTCACGGGCCTGCGCATGAACCACGCGTACATCCGGCCGGGCGGCATCTCGCAGGACCTGCCGGACGGCACAGACGGCAAGGTCCGCGAACTGCTCGACCTGATGCCGCGCCGACTGCGGGACCTCGAGAACCTCTTGAACGAGAACCCGATCTGGAAGGCCCGCACGCAGGGGATCGGCTACCTCGACCTGACCGGCTGCATGGCGCTCGGCGTCACCGGCCCGATCCTGCGCGCGACTGGACTGCCGCACGACGTGCGCCGATCGGACCCCTACTGCGGCTACGAGACCTACGACTTCGACGTCGTCACTGCCACCGGATCGGACTGCTACGGGCGCTATCTCATCCGCGTCCGGGAGATGGCGGAGTCGCTGAAGATCGTCGAACAGTGCCTGGACCGGCTGCGGCCCGGCCCGGTCATGGTCGCGGATCGCAAGATCGCCTGGCCCGCCGATCTCGCGCTCGGGCCGGACGGTCTCGGTAACTCCCTCGAACACATCCGCCGGATCATGGGCACCTCGATGGAGGAGCTGATCCACCACTTCAAGCTCGTCACCGAGGGGTTCCGCGTACCTCCCGGCCAGGTGTACGTGGCGGTCGAATCGCCGCGCGGTGAGTTGGGAGTGCACATGGTGAGCGACGGCGGGACGCGACCGTTCCGCGTGCACTACCGCGATCCGTCGTTCACGAATCTCCAGGCGGTGTCGGCGATGTGCGAGGGCGGGATGGTGGCCGACGTGATCGCGTCGGTGGCCAGCATCGACCCCGTCATGGGGGGAGTGGACCGATGACCGAACCACGAAGCACGCGACCGGTGTTCGTGGCGCTGGGGCCACGCCCGCAGGAGCGGCCGTCGTATCCGCCCGACGTCGCGGCCCGGCTCGCCGCCGACGCCGAGGAGATCGTGGCCCGCTACCACAGTCGCGCGGACGAGCCCGAGCCCGCGGGCACCGCGCGGTCGGCGCTGCTGCCGCTGCTGCACCTCGTCCAGGCAGAGGACGGATACGTCTCGCCCGCCGGAATCGAGTTCTGTGCGCGGCAACTCGGGCTGACCACCGCCGAGGTCACCGCGGTCGCCACCTTCTACACGATGTACCGCCGTGACCCGACCGGCAGATACCACGTGGGCGTGTGCACCAACAGCCTGTGCGCGGTGATGGGCGGCGACGCGATCTACGCGGCCCTGCGTGAGCACCTCGGAATCGAGAACGGGGAGACCACCGCGGACGGCGCCCTCACGCTCGAGCACATCGAGTGCAACGCGGCCTGCGACTTCGCGCCCGTGATGATGGTGAACTGGGAGTTCTTCGACAACCAGACACCGGCGTCGGCCACCGAGGTGGTCGACGCGTTGCGCGCCGGGCAACCCGTGACGCCGACCCGCGGCGCGCCGCTGTGCTCGTTCCGTGAGACCGCCCGCATCCTCGCCGGTTTCCCCGATCGACGACCCGGTGCGCTCGAGGCGGGCGGCGGCGCGGGACCGGCCACGCTCGCCGGGCTGCGAGTGTCCCGCGAGGACGGCGCCGACACCGCCGACGGCCCCGCACTGACGCCGGTCCTGAGCCGGCACTGGGACGACGCCCGATCGTGGACCCTCGACACCTACGAGCGCCACGACGGGTACACCGCACTGCGCAAGGCGTTGCGAATGAACCCCGACGAGGTGATCCAGACCGTCAAGGACGCGGGGCTGCGTGGCCGGGGCGGGGCCGGATTCCCGACCGGCATGAAGTGGTCGTACATCCCGCAGGACCCGGTCAGCAGCACTGCCACCGGAACCGCGAAGCCGCACTATCTGGTGGTCAACGCCGACGAGTCGGAACCGGGCACCTGCAAGGACATTCCGCTGATGCTCGCCACGCCGCACGCCCTCATCGAAGGCGTGGTCATCGCGGCCTTCGCGATCCGGGCGTCGCGGGCGTTCATCTACCTGCGCGGCGAGGTGGTGCCGGTGCTGCGGCGCCTGCAGGCCGCGGTCGCCGAAGCCTACGACGCCGGCTACCTGGGGCGGGACATCCTCGGATCGGGCTTCGATCTCGACATCGTGGTCCACGCCGGGGCCGGCGCCTACATCTGCGGCGAGGAGACCGCACTGCTGGACTCGCTCGAGGGCCGACGCGGACAGCCGCGGCTGCGGCCGCCGTTCCCGGCGGTCGAGGGTCTGTACGCGTGCCCCACCGTGGTCAACAACGTCGAATCGATCGCGAGTGTCCCGCCGATCATCCTGCGTGGGCCGGAGTGGTTCCGGAGCATGGGCAGCGAGGCGTCGCCGGGATTCACCCTGTTTTCGATCTCGGGCCACGTCGTGCGACCCGGTCAGTACGAGGCGCCGCTGGGAATCACGTTGCGGCAGTTGCTCGATCGTGCCGGTGGAGTCCGCACCGGCCATCGGCTCAAGTTCTGGACCCCGGGCGGTTCGTCGACGCCGATCTTCACCGACGAACATCTCGACGTGCCGCTGGACTACGAGGCCGTGGCGGGGGCGGGGTCGATGCTCGGCACCAAGGCGCTGCAGATCTTCGACGAGACCACGTGCGTCGTGCGAGTGGTGTTGCGGTGGACGGAGTTCTACGCCCACGAGTCGTGCGGCAAGTGCACCCCGTGCCGGGAGGGCACGTACTGGCTGGTGCAGATCCTCGAGCGGCTCGAGCGCGGGGAGGGCACCGAGGAGGACCTCACCAAGCTGCTCGACATCTCCGACACCGTCCTGGGCAAGTCCTTCTGTGCGCTCGGGGACGGCGCGACGAGTCCGATCACGTCCTCGCTGCAGTACTTCCGCGACGAGTACCTCGCACACTTCGAGCACGGCGGTTGTCCCTTCGACCCGGACGAGTCGGCGCTGGTCGCGCCGGTGTCCGGGGTGACGGCCCGACCGGAAGGGAGGAACACATGACCGTGATCGCAGGCGCGGACGCGTCGGGTCAGCCGGTTCCGTCGGACCGCGTCACCCTCACGATCGACGGCGTCGAGGTGACCGTGCCCAAGGGGACGCTGGTGATCCGTGCGGCCGAGGGCATCGGCATCCAGATTCCCCGGTTCTGCGACCATCCGCTGCTCGACCCGGTCGGTGCCTGCCGGCAGTGCATCGTCGAGGTCGAGGGGCAGCGCAAGCCGTTGGCGTCGTGTACGACCGTCGCGACCGACGGCATGGTGGTCCACACGCAGGTCACCTCCGAGGTGGCGGACCGGGCGCAGAAGGGCGTCATGGAGCTGCTGCTCATCAACCACCCGCTGGACTGCCCGGTCTGCGACAAGGGCGGCGAGTGCCCGCTGCAGAACCAGGCGATGTCCAGCGGCCGCTCCGAATCCCGCTTCGGCGGCGTCAAACGCACCTTCCCCAAACCGATTCCGCTGTCCAGTGAGGTGCTGCTCGACCGCGAACGCTGCGTGCTGTGTGCGCGGTGCACCCGCTTCTCGCGGCAGATCGCGGGCGACCCGATGATCGAACTCCTCGAACGCGGCGCCCTGCAGCAGGTCGGCATCGGCGAGGGGGAGCCGTTCGACTCCTACTTCTCCGGCAACACCGTGCAGATCTGTCCGGTCGGCGCGCTCACCGGCGCCGCGTACCGGTTCCGGGCCCGGCCGTTCGACCTGGTGTCGAGCCCGAGCGTGTGCGAGCACTGCGCGAGCGGCTGCGCACAACGCACCGACCACCGCCGCGGCGTGGTGATGCGCCGCCTCGCCGGCGACGACCCACAGGTCAACGAGGAATGGAACTGCGACAAGGGACGCTGGGCGTTCACCTACGCCACCCAGCCGGACCGGATCGAGACCCCGCTGGTGCGGGACGACTCCGGCGACCTGGTGCCGGCATCGTGGCCGCAGGCCGTCGCGGTCGCCGCGCGCGGACTCGCGGCCGCTGCCGGCGGTGCGGGTGTCCTGGTGGGCGGCCGGGCCACCGTGGAGGACGCGTACGCGTACGCGAAGTTCGCCCGAATGGTGCTCGGTACCAACGACATCGACTTCCGATCCCGGGTGCACTCCGCCGAGGAGGCCGGGTTCCTGACGGCCCGGGTCGTCGGCCGTGTCCTCGGCGCCGATCCCGCCGCGGTCAAGTACGAAGACGTCGAGCGTGCGCCGGCGGTCCTGCTCGTCGCGTTCGAGCCGGAGGAGGAGTCACCGATGGTGTTCCTCCGGCTGCGCAAGGCCGTGCGAACCCGCGGGGCCGTCGTGATGTCGGTCGCGCCGTACGCGACCCGCGGCCTCGAGAAGATGTCCGGCCGGTTGCTACGGGCGGTCCCCGGTGACGAACCGGCGATCCTCGACGAGCTGACCACATCGGAGTTCCTACGCGGCGCCGGTTCGGTGATCCTGGTCGGGGAGCGGGCCGCCGGCATTCCGGGAACCCTGTCGGCCGTCGCGCGTCTGGCCGACGCGACGGGCGCACGGATCGCATGGATCCCGCGGCGGGCCGGTGAACGCGGTGCGCTGGAGGTCGGGGCGACCCCGGTGGTGCTGCCGGGCGGGCGGCCCGCCGCCGACCCCGTCGCGCGGCGGGAGATCGCGACACTCTGGGGAACCGGCAGCCTGCCCGCCGGACCGGGGCGCGACACCTCGCTGATGCTCTCGGCGGCCGCGACCGGCGCAGTGGGGGCGCTCGTGGTGGGTGGCGTCGAACTCGACGACCTCCCCGATCCCGCGGGCGCGACGGCGGCCCTCGACGCCGCCGGTTTCGTCGTCAGCCTGGAGCTGCGCCGCAGTGCCGTCACCGATCGCGCGGACGTCGTGTTCCCGGTCGCGCCGGTCGCGGAGAAGCCCGGCGCCTTCGTCGACTGGGAAGGCCGGGTGCGGCCGTTCGAGGCCGCGCTGCGCGACACCGGGGCGGTACCGGACCAGAAGGTGCTCCACGCGCTGGCCGCCGAGATGGGCGTCGCGCTCGGGTTGCCCGACGTCGCGGCCGCGCGCATCGAGATCGCGCGGCTGGGCACGTGGTACGGCGTCCGGCCGCCGTCCTGGGAGGTCGCGCCGCAGCCGGTGCCAGAGCCCGGACCCGGAGAAGCCGTCCTGGCCAGCTGGCGGACGCTCCTCGACGCCGGACGCATGCAGGACGGCGAACCGTACCTCGCCGGGACGGCCCGCCCACCCGTCGTCCGTCTGTCGGCCGACTGCGCCGCGGAGATCGGTGTGCGCGACGGGGATCCGGTGACCGTCGAGACCGAACGAGGAGCGGTCACGCTGCCGCTCGCGATCACCGATCTGCCCTACCGGGTGGTGTGGCTGCCGATGAACTCGCCGGGGTCGGCGGTGCACCGACAACTCGGCCGACCCGGTGACGTGGTGCGCGTTCGACGTGCCGAGCCGGACGGCGTCGCGGGGTCGGCCGCCCGAGGGGAGGTCGTGCGATGACACCCCTTGCCGCCGCCGACCTGTCGATGTTCGGCCACGACCCGTGGTGGCTCGTGATCGTGAAGGCGTTGGCCATCTTCGTGTTCCTGGTGCTGACGGTCCTCATAGCGATCTACGCCGAACGGAAGGTGCTGGCGTGGATGCAGATGCGCGTCGGACCGGACCGCGTCGGGCCCCGCGGCATTCTGCAGACCCTCGCCGACGGCATCAAACTCGCGCTCAAGGAGGGGATCGTCCCGGCGGGCGTGGACAAGCCCGTCTACCTGCTCGCGCCGATCATCGCCACCGTCCCGGCGTTCATGGCGTTCGCGGTCATCCCCTTCGGCCCCGAGGTCTCGATCCTCGGCCATCGAACTCCGTTGCAGCTGACCGACCTTCCGGTGGCGGTGCTCTACATCCTCGCGGTGACGTCGGTGGGTGTCTACGGCATCGTGCTGGCCGGTTGGGCGTCGGGTTCGACGTATCCGCTGCTCGGCGGGCTCCGGTCCACCGCGCAGGTCATCTCGTACGAGGTCGCGATGGGGCTGACGTTCGCCGCGGTCTTCCTCGACGCCGGCACCATGTCGACGTCGGGAATCGTTGCCGCGCAGGAGGGCACGTGGTACGTCTTCCTGCTGCTGCCGTCGTTCCTGATCTACGTCACGTCGATGGTCGGCGAGACCAACCGGGCGCCGTTCGACCTGCCCGAGGCCGAGGGCGAACTCGTCGGCGGCTTCCACACCGAATACTCGTCGCTGCGGTTCGCGATGTTCATGCTGTCCGAGTACGTGAACATGGTGACCGTCTCGGCGCTGGCGGCGACCATGTTCCTCGGCGGCTGGCACGCGCCGTGGCCGCTGAACATGTGGTCGGGTGCGAACTCGGGGTGGTGGCCGCTGCTGTGGTTCGTCGCGAAGGTGTGGGCGTTCCTGTTCGTGTTCATCTGGCTGCGGGGCACCCTGCCACGGTTGCGCTACGACCAGTTCATGAACCTGGGCTGGAAGATTCTGATCCCCGTCGCGCTCGTGTGGGTCATGGTGGTCGCGACGGTTCGGGTACTGCGCAACGAAGGGCACGACACGCGCTGGATCGTCCTGGTTGTCGGCGGCGTGATCGTGGCACTGGCGCTGCTCGTCCTGCTGTGGCGCCGCCTCTCGGCCGCGCGAGTGGCACCGCCCGGTGCTCCGCCGGTCGCCGCCGACCAGTTCGACCCGATGGCCGGTGGCTTCCCCGTCCCGCCGCTACCGACGCCCGCACAGCGGACCGAGCCGGCGCTCGCGGCGTCGCGGCACTCCGGAAAGGAGGAGTTCGATGCCTGAATTCCTGGACTCCATCGCGGGTTTCGGCGTGACCTTCTCGACGATGTTCAAGAAACCCGTCACCGAGTTCTATCCCGAAGAGAAGGCGCCGACAGCCCAGCGCTTCCACGGCCGGCACCAACTCAACCGGCACCCCGACGGGCTCGAGAAGTGCATCGGCTGCGAGTTGTGTGCGTGGGCGTGCCCGGCCGACGCGATCTACGTCGTGGGAGCCGACAACACCGACGAGGAGCGGTATTCGCCGGGGGAGCGGTACGGCCGGACCTACCAGATCAACTACCTGCGGTGCATCGGCTGCGGACTGTGCGTCGAGGCGTGCCCCACCCGGGCGCTGACGATGATCAACGACTACGAGATGGCCGACGACAACCGCACCGATCTGATCTACGAGAAGGACCGCCTGCTGGCCCCGCTGGAACCGGGGATGGAGGCGCCGCCGCACCCGATGGCGCCGGGTACCACCGACGAGGACTACTACCGCGGAACGGTGTCCGGCACGGTGACCGAGCCTTCGCCGCGATCCGGGGAGGTGACCTAGTGGAACCCGGGACCCTGCACGCGACGACACTGCTGGCCGCGGAGACCTTCACCCGCACCTCCACCGGGGAGGGCGTGCAGTTCTGGATCCTCGGCACTGTCGCCGTGCTCGGCGCGCTCGGGGTGGTGTGCGCACCGAAGGCCGTGTACTCGGCGGTCTTCCTGGCGATGACGATGATCGTCCTCGCGGTGTTCTACATCGCGCAGGGCGCGCTGTTCCTCGGCGTCGTGCAGGTGGTGGTCTACACGGGGGCGGTGATGATGCTGTTCCTGTTCGTGCTGATGCTCGTCGGTGTCGACTCGTCGGACTCCCTCGTGGAAACCCTGCGTGGACAGCGCATTGCGGCGGTGGTGGCCGGACTCGGCTTCGGACTGCTGCTGATCGGTGCCCTCGGCAACGCCACCATCGGCGTCGCGCGCACCGGCGAGGTCGGGTTCGTCGGACTCGACCAGGCCAACGCCGGCGGCAACGTCGAGGGCATCGCCGAGATCGTCTTCATCCGCTACGTGTGGGTGTTCGAACTCACCGGCGCCCTGCTCATCACCGCGACGATCGGTGCGATGGTGCTCGCCCACCGCGAACGTTTCGAGCGTCGCCTCAGTCAGCGGGAGATGTCGCAGCAGCGTTTCCGCGACTGGGGTGCGGGCGAGCCCGACGCCACCGCCCGCGTCACACCGCTGCCCAGTCCCGGCGTCTACGCGCGCAGCAACGCGGTCGACATGCCGGCCCGGTTGCCCGACGGGTCGTACTCGCGCGAATCGGTTGCCCGCGTTCTCGATCCACGTGGGATCCCGCCGTCGTCCGCGGCACCGAACGGGGAGGAAGCGCCGTGAATCCCGACAACTACCTGTACCTGGCCGCGCTGCTGTTCACCATCGGTGCCGCCGGGGTGCTGCTGCGGCGCAACGCGATCGTCGTGTTCATGTGCATCGAGTTGATGCTCAACGCCTCCAACCTCGCGTTCGTCACGTTCGCCCGGATGCACGGCAACCTCGACGGTCAGGTGTTCGCGTTCTTCACGATGGTCGTCGCCGCGGCCGAGGTCGTCGTCGGCCTCGCGATCATCATGACCATCTTCCGCACCCGTCGCTCGGCCTCCGTCGACGACGCCGACCTGCTCAAGTACTGACATGAACGGGGGGAATGGGATCAACGCGCTCATCTGGCTGCTGCCGGTACTTCCGCTCGCCGGTGCGGCCATCCTCCTGCTGGCCGGGCGGCGCAGCGACCCGTGGGGGCATCTGCTCGGCTGCGCCGCGGCGCTCGCGTCCTTCGTGCTCGCGGCGGCGCTGTTCGTCGACATGGTCGGACGCGATCCGGCCGACCGGGTAGCGGTCCAGGACCTGTTCACGTGGTTGCCGGTGGCAGGGCTCCAGGTGGACGTCGGGCTCAGGCTCGACCCGCTGTCGATGTGCTTCGCGCTGCTGATCACCGGCGTCGGGTCGCTCATCCACATCTACTCGGTCGGGTACATGCGCGAGGATCCCGATCGCAGGCGCTTCTTCGCCTACCTCAACCTGTTCCTCGCCGCGATGCTGCTGCTGGTCCTCGCCGACAACTACCTCGGGTTGTACGTCGGCTGGGAAGGCGTCGGCCTCGCCTCGTACCTGCTGATCGGGTTCTGGCAGTACAAGCCGACAGCGGCGACCGCCGCGAAGAAGGCGTTCGTCGTCAACCGCGTCGGCGACATGGGGTTGGTCGTCGCGCTGATGATCATGTTTGCGACGTTCGGTTCCGTCTCGTTCTCCGACGTCCTCGGCGGCGCCGACGCCGCCGGCGAGGGCACGCTCACCGCGATCGGCCTGGCGTTGCTGCTCGCGGCGTGCGGCAAGTCGGCGCAGGTACCGCTCCAGTCGTGGCTCGGGGACGCGATGGAGGGTCCGACGCCGGTGTCCGCGCTCATCCACGCCGCGACGATGGTCACCGCCGGCGTCTACCTGATCGTCCGATCGGGCCCGATCTTCGAGGCGGCCCCAGGTGCGCAGGTCGTGGTCGTGACCGTCGGTGCGGTGACGCTGCTGTTCGGCGCGATCATCGGTTGCGCGAAGGACGACATCAAGAAGGCGCTCGCCGCGTCGACGATGAGCCAGATCGGCTACATGGTGATGGCCGCCGGACTCGGCCCTGCCGGCTACGCGTTCGCGATCATGTTGCTGCTCGCACACGGTTTCTTCAAGGCCGGGCTGTTCCTCGGCGCCGGGTCGGTCATGCACGGGATGGACGACGAGACCGACATGCGGCGGTACGGCGGGCTGCGCACCTTCATGCCGGTCACCTTCGCGACGTTCGGTCTCGGCTACCTCGCGATCATCGGGATCCCGCCGTTCTCCGGGTTCTTCTCGAAGGACAAGATCATCGAGGCCGCGTTCGGTTCCGGAGGGGCCGGGGGCGCCGTCCTCGGCACCGTCGCGGTGCTCGGCGCCGGCATCACCGCGTTCTACATGACCCGCGTGATGCTGATGACGTTCTTCGGCGAGCGCCGGTGGGGGACAGGAGCGGAGCCTGCGGAGCGACCGGAGGACACCGGACCGCGCCCGCACGAGGCGCCGGGTGTGATGACGGTGCCGATGATCCTGCTGGCCATCGGATCGGTCGCGGCGGGCGGACTGCTGGCGATCGGCGGCACCCTCGAGCACTGGCTCGCTCCCGTCTGGACCGAATTCGGCGCCGGGGCCGAGATCGCCGAGACCGCAGTGCCGGTGTGGGCGATCACCGTCGCGACACTGGTCGTGGTGCTCGTCGGTGTCGGGATCGCGTGGCGGCAGTACGGCACGCGTCCGGTCCCGGTCGTCGCGCCCGCCGATGTCTCCGGCCTCACCGTCGCCGCCCGCCGTGACCTGTACGGCGACGACGTCGACGAGGCGGTGTTCATGCGGCCCGGGCAACGGCTGGTCGCGGGTCTGAAGGTGCTCGAGGACAAGGGAATCGACGGCGTCGTGCGGGCAGTCCCCGCGCTGCTCGGTGCGGCGTCCGTGGGACTGCGCCGACTGCAGACCGGATTCGTCCGCTCGTACGCGCTGTACATGTTCGTCGGCGCGGTCGTCGTGGTCGCGGCTGTCCTGGCGGGGAGGGTGTGATGACCGGCTTTCCCTGGTTGACGGTGCTGTGGCTGCTGCCGCTGGCGGGCGCGGTGGCGGCGGTGGCCGTCCCGGCCCGCCGACGTGCTGCCGCCCGGTGGGTCGCGCTGACGGCGGCGGTGGCGACGCTCGCGGTGGCCGTCGTCCTCGCGATCCGTTTCGACCCCGCGGGCGCGCAGTACCAGTTCGTCGAATCGCATTCGTGGATACCGTCGTTCGGTACCCGCTACGAACTCGGTGTCGACGGCATCGCGTTGGCGCTGATCCTGCTGACCGTCGTTCTCGTGCCGCTGTTGCTGCTCGCCGGCTGGCGGGACGTCGCGGCCGACGAGCCACGGCCGCGCGCGACGCAGTCGTACGTCGCGCTGATCCTGGTGGTCGAGTCGATGGTGCTGATGTCGTTCCTCGCGCTCGACATCCTGCTGTTCTACGTGTTCTTCGAGGCGATGCTGATCCCGATGTACTTCCTCATCGGCGGGTTCGGGCAACCCGGACCGGATCGGTCGCGGGCCGCGGTGAAGTTCCTGCTGTACAACCTCTTCGGCGGTCTGATCATGCTCGCCGCCGTCATCGGCCTCTACGTCGTCACGGCCGGCTCGAGCGGCCCGGACAGCCCCTTCACCTCCGGGACGTTCGACTTCCAGGCGATCGTCGCGGCCGTGTCGTCCGGGGACCTGGCGATCGACGCGCCGGTGGCGAACGCGCTCTTCCTCGGGTTCATGTTCGCGTTCGCAGTCAAGGCTCCGCTGTGGCCGCTGCACAGTTGGCTGCCGGATGCCGCGGTGCAGGCCACCCCGGTGAGCGCGGTGCTGATGATGGCGGTGGTCGACAAGGTCGGCACGTTCGCGATGCTGCGGTACTGCCTGCAGTTGTTCCCCGACGCGGCACAGTATTTCGCGCCGCTCGTGATCACGTTGTCGGTGATCAGCATCGTGTACGGCGCGCTGCTCGCGATCGCCCAGACCGACGTCATGCGGCTCATCGCGTACACCTCGATCTCGCACTTCGGGTTCATCGTGCTGGGCGTGTTCGCGATGACCAGCCAGGGGCAGAGCGGCGGGGTGCTGTACATGGTCAACCACGGGATCTCGACGGCGGCGCTGATGCTGATCGCCGGATTCCTGGTGTCGCGGCGCGGAACCCGTGCGATCACCGACTACGGCGGCGTCCAGAAGGTGGCGCCGGTGCTGGCCGGGACCTTCCTGATCGCGGGCCTGGCGACGCTGTCGCTGCCGGGGTTGGCGCCTTTCGTCAGCGAGTTCCTGGTCCTGGTCGGGGCCTACACGCGCTACCCGGTCGCGGCGGTGCTCGCGACGATCGCACTGGTCCTGGCCGCGCTGTACGTGCTGTGGCTCTACCAGCGGATGATGACCGGCCCGGTCGTGGCCGGCAACGAGCACGTCCGTGATCTCCGGCGCCGCGAACTGGTGGTCGTGGCGCCGCTCATCGCGCTGCTGCTGGTGCTCGGGCTGTACCCCAAGCCGATCCTCGACGTCATCACGCCGGCCGTCACCGGGACGCTCACGACCATCGACCGGCCCGATCCCGCACCGACGGTCGCCGAGCAGGACGGGGGCACCCGATGAACGCCGACACGGTTCTGCAGGCCCCGAGCATCGAGTACAGCCAACTGGCGCCGATGCTCATCGTGTTCGCGGTCGCGGTCGTGGGTGTGCTGGTCGAGGCGTTCGCGCCGCGGCGGGCCCGGTACACGACCCACGTGGTCCTGGCGCTCGGCGGCCTCGCCGCGGCGTTCGTCGCGGTCCTGCTGCTGGCCGGGACCCGCAACCTCGCCGCGGTCGGAGCCGTCGCGATCGACGGGCCGACGCTGTTTCTGCAGGGCACGATCCTGCTCGTGTCGATCCTGGCGGTGCTGCTGATGGCCGATCGTGGCCTCGACCGCGCGGCGGTCACCGCGGAGACGGTCGCGGCCGGAGCCCGGGTGGTGAACGCGTTCACTCCGCGGGCATCGGCGGTGCCGGGCAGTGCCGCCGAGAAGGAGGCGGCGAAGGCGGGCGTGACGCAGACCGAGGTCTTTCCGCTGGCGCTGTTCGCGGTCGGCGGGATGCTGCTGTTCCCGGCGGCCGACGATCTGCTGACGATGTTCGTCGCGCTCGAGGTCCTGTCGCTGCCGCTGTACCTGCTGTGCGGCCTCGCTCGTCGGCGCCGTCTGCTCTCCCAGGAAGCGGCGCTCAAGTACTTCCTGCTCGGCGCGTTCTCGTCGGCGTTCTTCCTGTTCGGGGTGGCCATGCTGTACGGCTACGCCGGCACCGTGCAGCTCCCCGGAATCGGTCAGTCGATCGAACGGGGTTCCGGCGATATCGTTCTCGCGCAGATCGGTCTGGCGATGCTGTCGGTCGGGCTGCTCTTCAAGGTCGGTGCGGTGCCGTTCCATTCCTGGATCCCGGACGTCTACCAGGGCGCCCCGACCCCGATCACCGCGTTCATGGCGTCCGCCACCAAGATCGCCGCCTTCGGTGCGGCGCTGCGCGTCTTCTATGTCGCGGTGCCCGGGCTCAGCGTCGACTGGCGGCCGGTGCTGTGGGCGGTCGCCATCGCGACGATGCTCGTCGGCGCGGTCCTCGCGATCACACAGACCGACGTCAAGCGCATGCTCGCGTACTCGTCGGTGGCGCATGCCGGGTTCATCCTCACCGGGGTGATCGCCGGCAACGACGCCGGTGTCTCCTCGACGCTGTTCTATCTGCTCGCCTACGGGTTCAGCACCCTCGGCGCGTTCGCGGTCGTGAGTCTCGTGCGCGATCCCACGGGGACCGAGGTGACGGAGCTGGCGCGGTGGGCGGGCCTGGGGCGCACTTCTCCGATCGTCGGTGCGGCGTTCGCCCTGTTTCTGCTGGCGTTCGCCGGAATCCCGCTCACCAGCGGTTTCGTCAGCAAGTTCGCGGTGTTCCAGGCGGCCGCGGCCGGGGGTGCGGTGCCACTGGTGATCGTCGGCGTGATCAGTAGCGCGATCGCCGCGATCTTCTACGTACGGGTGATCGTGCTGATGTTCTTCGCGGACCCGCCGGAGGGCACGCCCACCGTGGTGGTCACGAGCGCGCCGACGGTCGTGGCCGTCGTCGTCGCGGCCGTCGTGACCGTGGTGTTGGGCGTGGTGCCGCAGCCGGTGCTCGATCTCGCGGACCGGGCGGCGAGCTTCCTGACCTGACGGTCAGCGGGCCGGACACCGGGGGTTCACCCAGGTTACGCAAAACCGGTACATGGGTGAACGGACGCCGTATGGTCATCGCCACCCGTGTCCCGACGCACCCGAGGTGGCCCATGCCCTTTCCGTACCGGAACGTCTCTCGCCGCGCCTTTCTCACCGGCCTGTCGGTGGTCGGCGCCGCCGCGGTGCTGCCCGCCGCGGCGCACGCGACGCCGGTCCTGCGCCAGGCCCCGGATGTGGGACCGGGGCTGATCCGGAACCCGGAGTTCGCGAACGGCGTCATGGCCGGTGTGCCGCGCACCGACGGCGCGACGTTGTGGACGCGGGTCGGTGCGGCGGGCGGTACCGGCAGTCTCGGCGGGAGTCTCGGCGGGAGTCTCGGCGGGAGCCTCGGCGGGAGCCTCGGCGGGAGCCTCGGCGGGAGCCTCGGCGGCGCCGCGGGCGGCGACCTGGCGCTGATCGTGTCGACCCGTGAGGACCTGTCCGCGCCGGTGCTGGCCGAGCGTGTCCCGGTGCGCGAGGATGCCGACGGCACAGCGCATTTCGATGCGACCGGGCTGGCTCCCGGTGAGACGTACTACTACCAGTTCCGTGGCGACGGGGGAGAGTCGCCGGTGGGCCGGTTCCGCACACTGCGCCCGGCCGACTCCAACGAACCGGTCCGCATCGGTTGGTTCACGTGCCAGGGCTTCGAGGAGGGCTATTACGCGGCGCATCGCCACCTCGCCGACGAGGACTTGGACTTCGTCGTGTGCCTCGGCGACTACGTGTACGAATTCACCATGCCCGGGGTTCGGGGCATCGAGACCAACCCGTTCCCGCAAGCACTCGACGCCATGCGGGACAAGTACCGCCGGTACCGGTCGGATGCCGACCTGCGACTGATGCACAGCCGGCACGCCTTCCTCCCGCTCTGGGACGACCACGAGTTCCGCAACAACTACAGCAAGGACGGGTGGACGTTCCCGGTGATCTCGCCGGTGGACACCGCGATCGGGTTCCAGCAGAAGAAGCAGTGGGCGTGGCAGGCGTGGTTCGAGCACATGCCGGTGCCGCGATTCGCCGACGACCCGCTGCGCACGTACCGGTCGCTGCGGGTGGGACGGACCGTGGAGTTGTTCGCACCGGACACCCGGCAGTACCGCGACCGGCAGGCGTGCGGCGACTCGCTCGATCACATCGTGTGCGCCGACGCCGATGCGCCGGGTCGCACGATGCTGGGGGCGCCGCAGAAGCAGTGGCTCCTGGACGGTCTGACCCGGTCGGACGCGACGTGGAAGGTGGTCGCGAACCCGAACATGATGATGGGCATGGTGGTGGCGGACAACGGCACCCGGGCCTACATGGACACCTGGGACGGATACGGCGCCGAGCGGGCCGAGATCCTGTCGACCGCGGCGCAGTCGGTCGAGAACATGGTCCTGGTGACCGGCGACGACCACGACGGGTGGGCGGGCGAGTTGTGGGATACCGGCTTCGCGCCGGGCACGTCGACCGGTGAGCAGTCGAACGTGCCCGGCACCCGGCGGGCCGGCGTCGAGTTCGTGGTCCCCTCTGTCACGTCCACGAACACGGGCGACGGCGGGTACACCGGCAGCAGCGGCGATCCGGTCGGTGATGCACGGGCCGAGGAAGTCAACCGGCGCGCGCACAACCCGCACGTCAAGCACGTCGACATGGTCAGCCACGGCTACGGGTTGCTCGACGTCGATGCGGGGGAGGCCCGTTTCCGGTTCCGCGCGGTCGACAAGTTGAACCCGAATTCCGATGTGACGACGTCGAAGTCGTTCCGCACGCCCGCCGGTCAGTCGGTGATCGAGCCGACCTGACGGTGGTCGTCCCGCACCGTACGGGTCGCCCGGCAGCACCGCCGACCGGAGGCCCCACTGTGCCAGCGGGGCCTCCGGCAGTTCCCGGGTCGGGCGTCAGGATCCGAAGTTGAACCCGCCGGTGCCACCGCCGTTGGCGCCGCCGTTCGCCCCTGCAGTGGAGCCGGCCGAACCGCCGTCCGAACCGAAGCCGAAGTTGCCGCCGAACATGGCGGACATCAGGGCCGAGAAGATCGCGGAGATGGACATGTGTGCTCCTGTGTGTCACTCGATCCAGGTCGACACCGGTTGGTGTCAGGAGTAATTGGACCGTGCAGACGGTGGCGACGGAACGGATCGGCGGCAGGTTAGGGGGCAGATAGGGGGAACTCCCGCATCCCCTATGTCGCCGGCGAATCCCCCTATCCGTGGCCCTGATTCGCTCCGTCGAAGCCCGTGTCGACCATCCGCACCCACCCGCTCGATCGGTCCGGGAGAGCGGCGATCGGGTCGTTCCAGCCGACCCAGTGGGTGCCGGCGATCTCGGCGAGCAGGAATGGGCCGGATCGCCAGAAGCTGTGGGTGGGCTCGTCGAAGACGTACCAACCCTGCAGCCACAACGGCGTGGCGCGAGCGACCATGGCAGATGCCGCCGGCGCGACCCTGTCGTCGACGACTCCGAGGTGGCGGCACCCCATCACCGTCTCCTGCAGGACGAACGACGTCAGGAAATGCTCCAGCGGCGGGGCGAGCTCGACATGGTCGTCGGTGCCGGCGTCGTCCCACATCCAGTGCGCATTGCCGAACACCGCGGACGAATCGGCACTCGCCGGGACCCGGCACGTCCAGCCGTCCTGGTTCTCGCGGAGGAACTCGATCGTCCCTTCGCTCACGGAGAGATCGCTCGCGCGTAGGAGGGCGTCCTGGCGCTGGAGTATCGCGGGCGACTCGGGCAGATGCTGCTCGGCATCCCAGCTCGGCCAGCGACCGGCGAACGTGTACAACTCCCGCAACGCCGACGGGAGCGCCACCGGAAGTTCATCGTCGGGGACGCCATACTCGGGCTTCCAATCTCCGTGCCAGTCGGTGAGGAAGTCCCTCAGCCACGCTACCGTCCCGTCCGAAATGTGCATCCTCCCAGCCTATTCGGTGGTCCGCGATCTCAGTCCGTGTCGGCGGCGGCCGCGGTCAGGCTGTTCCCGAATGCGCAAACCGCGAGTTCGGCGAGCGCGGGATCGGTTTCGGCGTGCTGGGGTGCCTCCATCGCGAGGAGCGTGTTCAGCAGCATGCCGTTCGCGATGAACGTCCGCGCATGTTCTGGCGTGCACCCCGTGCGCGTGCGGATCTGGGTGTAGATCTTCGACATCCAGTCGCGGGCCTGCGCACCGATCTCGGGCGTCGAACCGGCCGCGAAGCCGTGCATCATCACCAGCAGCAGGTCCCGGTCGGCCAGCAGGTCGCTGTACGCCGCGCCCATCTGCGCCCAGAGTTCCTCGTTCTCGGGATCCTCGGCGACCTCGTCGAGTGCGGGTTCGAAGGCGTCCATGATCCGGCCCACCGCGTGCGCGAACACCTCGCGGAACAGATTCGCCTTCGATCCGAACATTCGCACCACGTACGGCTGTGAGACCCCGGCTTCCTTCGCGACGGCGTCGGTGCTGGTGCCGTGGAATCCGCCTCGTGCAAACGCCTTGGTCGCGGCGGTGAGGACGAGTTCGCGGCGAGCCTCCGCGCTCATACGCGTCTGCTTCTCCGATTTTTCTGCCGTCGACATGTTGACAGGTTATCACTCGATAACTAGCGTCGGACCGCATAAGTAATCATTCGATGCTTACAAGTGGGTAGTTCCCGACATTTCCGTCCTCAGGCCTCAGGAGCCGACATGACGAGCCTTACCGATCAACTCGATCCGCAATCCTCGGAAGCGACATCCGGGCCGCCGCCCGGGCGCTCCGTGCCGGTCTGGCTGGCCATCGTGGCCGCCTCGATTCCGATGTTCATGGCCACGCTCGACAACCTCGTGATGACCAGCGCGCTCCCGGTCATCCGTGCCGACCTGAACGCGTCGGTGGGGCAGCTGCAGTGGTTCATGAATGCGTACACGCTCGCGTTCGCGACGCTCATGCTGTCCCTGTCGACGCTCGGTGACCGGCTCGGCCGTCGGCGCGTATTCCTCTGGGGCATAGCGGTGTTCACCGCCGCATCGATCGCCTCCGCGCTGTCGACGACCCCGGCGATGCTGATCGGCGCCCGCGCGGTCCAGGGTGTGGGTGCGGCGGCGATCATGCCGCTCTCGCTGACCTTGCTGGCCGGCGCGGTTCCGCTCGCCAAGCGCGCCCTCGCGATCGGCATCTGGGGTGGCGTGTCCGGACTCGGCGTCGCTCTCGGGCCCGTCGTCGGCGGCGCGGTGGTCGACGGAGTGTCGTGGCAGGCGGTGTTCTGGCTGAACGTGCCGGTGGCGGCCCTCGCGGTGCCGTTGGTGCTGTATGCGCTGCGCGAATCCACCGGTCGACGTCAGCCGCTCGATCCCATCGGTGTGCTGTTCTCCGGCGGTGCTGTGTTCCTCGGCGTGTGGGGGATCGTGCACGGCAACGACGACGGCTGGACCAGTGTGTCCGTGCTCGGCGCGCTGGGCGCCGCGGTGCTTCTGCTGATCGCGTTCCTGATCCGCGAGTCGCGTGCCGATTTCCCGGTGATGCCGCTGCGGCTGTTCCGGTCCCGGCAGTTCACGCTCGCGAACGTCATCGCGTTGACGTTCACGCTCGGCATGATGGGTGCGGTGTTCCTGCTGTCCCAGTACCTGCAGATCGTGTCCGGGTACAGCCCGTTCGCGGCGGGGGTGCGGACGCTGCCGTGGACGGCGGCGCCGATGATCGTCGCGCCCATCGCCGGCCTCCTCGCCCCGCGGGTGGGGCTGCGGGCGCTGCTCGTGAGCGGCCTGGTGCTCCAGGGTCTGTCGCTGGTGTGGATGGCGTCGCTGATCCAGCCCGACGTCGAGTACTCGAGTCTCGTGCCGTCGTTCGTGATGGCCGGTGTCGGAATGGGATTGACGTTCGCGCCCAACGCGACCGCGGTGCTCGCCGACATGAAGGAGGCCGACCACGCGACGGCCAGTTCGATCAATGCGACGCTGCGTGAGATCGGTGTCGCGCTCGGTATCGCGGTGTTGACGGCCGTGTTCCTCGGCGCGGGCGGCAGCCTCACCCCGACCGGGTACACGGACGCGCTGGCGCCGGCGCTGTATGTGGGGGCCGGGTTCGTGGCCGTGGCGGTCGCCGCGGCGGCACTGATGCCACCGCGGCGAGCCGCGAAATCGTCACCGCGGCGAGCCGCGAAGAGTGCCCCGCGGCGACTCGTGAAGGCGAAGTCCGAAGCGGCGGATCAGCCCTCGGTGACGACGGTGCCCTCGGCGAGCGGCCGGGTCATCGACCACAGCGTGATCGACTGACACTTCGACATCTTCCATTCGCCGTTCTCGATGACGTATTCGTCGACGTACTCGATGGAGCGAACGGTCTCGGTGTTGTCGATGAGGTTGACCTGGCGGAAGGCGAGTGTCCACTGGCCCGACGCCAGGTCTTCGCCGTGAAGGGTGATGCTGGGGTGGAAGGCGTGGTGCATGTCGAGGATGACGTGCTTGCCGTCGACCTTCTGCAGGGCGATGTTCCGGAAGACCTCGGCGATCGGGTCGGCGTCGTCGAACTTGCCGAGCGGGCCGTAGTCGATCTCGGCGCCGCGGTCGATGAAGCAGGCGCGGAAGGTGTCGGCGTCCTTGGCGTCGCACGCGCGCAGGTACCGATGCTTGAGCGCCTTGATCGCCTCGATCCGCTCGATGTCGGCGATGCGCTGCTCGATGGTGCGTTCGGTCATGGGTGGTCCTCTCGGTCTGGCGAGCATCACGGGATGTCGTGGATGTTGTCGAAGAACTTAGGTCCCGCAACACATTCCGTGAGAGGCTTTCCCATTCAATGGGTGATCAGGGCTGCCCCGGGAAGGCGGTCGTCGGCGGTGCGACGCCGAGGATTGCGTGCCAGTTCGCTGCCCGCACGGCCGCTTCGGTGAGGGCGGTCATGCCGACTTCGCGGGTGTGTTCGGACTGGCTGCGTTCGATCACCGACCGCCATGCGACGGCCGTGTCCGCCTCCACCTGGGCTGCCAGCTGCGCCGCGGACGTCGGATCGGTCACCGGGAACGGCACCGAGTATCCGGCCTCCGGTTGCGGCGGCTCGACGCTCGCGGCGGTGAGCGCGTCGATCGTCGCGTCGCGGCGGGCGCGATGGGCCGCGGTGTTCGTGGAGACGAGGTCGGCTCGGCTCGGGTTGGAGAACGCCGCCACCAATCCGTACGCGAAGATCGCGGCGTACTCGGCGCGGAGCGCGTCGATCAACGCCTGCTGCTCGGGACCGGGAGTCTGATTGCTCATGTCAGCAACACCGCCTGCTGCGCGGCACATGCCGCGCTGATCGAACCGAGCAGACCTGCGCGGTAACCGGATTGGGTGCGTGCCAGGCGCGCGGCTTCCTTCTGGGAGTCGGCGAGATCGGCGCGCAGTTGGTCGAGCGTCGGCGGTGCCGTCGCCGGTGTCGTGGTCGGCGTGGTGCTCGACGGCGTGGCGGTCGCGGCCCGGGCGATCTCGGCGTCGAGGGCATCGGCGTGCGCGGTCCGTTCGGCCGCGACGACTCCGAGCGCCCCCGCCCGATCCGGGAGGACGGCGATCGCTGCGGTGGCGCTCGCCGCGTCTCGTCGGGCACGCTCCGCCTGGGCGGTGAGCGCGTCGATCTCGGCCGGGGCATCGGCCTGCCCGGAATCCGAGCACGCGGCCGTCAGCGCCAGTGCGGATGCGCCGAGTACTGCGCTGCCCGCGACCCGCAGCGCAGCGCGGCGGGAGAGTGGATGGGTGAGGAAGGGCGTTCGCACGTGATCATGGTGCCAGGAGTGTGCCGAATCCTCGGCACCGAGCGGTCCGTGGCGGGGCCCGCCGGCGGCCGGAGGGGACCGGTTGGTCACGGTCGGTCGCGATCCGCGATACCCTGAAGGCTCCACAGTCCACCTCGTGGTGCGTCGAGTCCTGCGTCGATGAAGTCGGCGGAGCGGGACCGCGGCAGCCACACGTCAGTCTTGACCACAACTGAAGCGAGGAGCGTCCCAGATGCCGGTGCCGTCGAGGGAGAGGGTGATCGAGCTTCTCGCCGATCCCATCGAGCGCGAGGGCTACGACCTCGAAGACGTGACCATCACGCTCGCGGGTCGCCACAGTTCGGTGCGCGTCATGGTCGACAGTAACAACGGTCTCGAACTGGACGAGGTGGCTCGGCTGAGCCATGTCATCTCGGACGTCTTCGATTCGGTGTCCGATTTCGGTGAGTCCCCGTACACGCTCGAGGTGACGTCGCCGGGGATCGACCGTCCGCTGACCGAGGATCGCCACTGGCGTCGCGCGCAGGGCCGCAAGGCGCTGATCGAGCTCGAGGCCGAGTCGCTCACGGGGCGCATCGGCCGCCTCGCCGACGGTGCGGTCGACGTGGTCGTCAAGGCCAAGGGTGGTCCGGTGGTACGCCGGGTGGAACTGAAGGATGTCAGGAAAGCTGTTGTGCAGGTCGAGTTCTCGCGCCCTGACGCGAAAGAACTCGAACTCGCGGGAGGAATCCCGGAGGGCCGTGTGGCTCCTGCGGACGCGGAAGCGTCGAACGAAGAAGATGTAGAAGGGTCGGACAAGTGAATATCGACATCGCAGCGCTGCGCGCAATCGAAGCGGACAAGGGAATCTCCGCGGGGACGATCATCGCGGCGATCGAGACCGCTCTGCTGACGGCCTACCGGCACACCGAGGGACATCAGCCCCACGCGCGGATCGACGTGGACACCAAGACCGGTGTCGTCCGGGTCATGGCGCACGAGGTCGACGCCGACGGCAATCGGGTCGGCGAGGAGTGGGACGACACCCCCGAGGGGTTCGGCCGGATCGCGGCGACGACCGCCCGTCAGGTGATCCTCCAGCGCCTGCGCGATGCCGAGCACGAGCGCAGCTTCGGTGAGTTCGCGACCCACGAGGGCGAGATCGTCGGCGGCGTCATCCAGCGGGACACCCGCGCCAACGCGCGCGGCATGGTGGTCGTGCGCATCGGTAGCGAGGCCAACGGTGCCGAGGGACTGATCCCGCCGGCCGAGCAGGTGCCGGGGGAGACCTACGAGCACGGCGACCGGATCAAGTGCTTCGTCGTGGGTGTGTCCCGCGGCCAGCGTGGCCCGCAGATCACGCTTTCGCGTACCCACCCGAACCTCGTACGCAAGCTGTTCGCGCTCGAGGTTCCGGAGATCGCCGACGGGTCGGTCGAGATCGTCGCGGTGGCGCGCGAGGCCGGACACCGCTCGAAGATCGCGGTCCACTCCCGGGTTCCGGGCCTGAACGCGAAGGGCGCGTGCATCGGTCCGATGGGGCAGCGCGTGCGCAACGTCATGAGCGAGTTGGCCGGCGAGAAGATCGACATCATCGATTACGACGACGATCCGGCGAAGTTCGTGGGCAATGCCCTGTCGCCTTCCAAAGTGGTGTCGGTCACTGTCGTGGACCCCGAAGCTCGTGCGGCGCGGGTCGTCGTCCCGGACTTCCAGTTGTCGCTGGCTATCGGCAAGGAAGGGCAAAATGCCCGTCTGGCTGCGCGGTTGACCGGGTGGCGTATCGACATCCGCAGCGATGCCGCGCCCGGTCCGGAGTCACAGGTCGGTCGCGAAACGACAGGTGCTTAGGAACGGAATGCGGAGATCACGGCGATACAGCGGTAGAGTGGTCGATGGTTCAGCGTGAACTGTCTGTGTCGACGCGTGCCCGGGCCGGTGAACCGGTGCGAACATGCGTCGGTTGCAGGCAGAAAGGGCTGGCCGCCGACCTGCTCAGGGTCGTAGCGTACGAGGCGGAATCCGGTGGGTTCGTCCTCACGCCCGATCCGAAGCGAAGGCTCCCCGGGCGAGGTGCGTGGTTGCACCTCGATCGGAAGTGTCTGAGCGAGGCGGGCCGGCGCCGAGCATTCGGTAGAGCACTGCGGGTGTCCGGAAGTCTGGATTCCTCGGAACTCGACCGGCTGATCGAAGCGGCCGAGATGTCCGAGACATCGAAGGCGGATCGCTCGAACCTGTGAGAACAGGACAGTGATCACGCGTGACGCAGTACCACTCGAGACCTCTCGGGTTGCACCAAACTCGGGAACGACGAGCAGTACCTCAGAGAACAGGCACAAGCACTCATGAGCACACCGTGAAGCACCAGCGATGAACGTCCATCGGAGATAACCGAGGTCGTGCGGGCATCAGTCGCTCGCTCGACCTCTCAGTAGAGGAGAGCAGTGGCAGGCAAAGCCCGCGTGCACGAGTTGGCGAAAGAACTCGGTGTCACAAGCAAGGAACTACTCGCGCGGCTCAAGGAGCAGGGCGAGTTCGTGAAGTCGGCGTCCTCGACGGTCGAGGCGCCCGTTGCGCGTCGTCTGCGGGAGTCGTTCCCGTCGGCGAAGACGAAGTCCGAAGGCAAGCCGGAAGGTGCGGAGACCGCTCCGCGTCCGGCTGCGAAGCCCGGTGTCCCCGGCGCCTCCGCGCCGAAGCCCGGTGCTCCGCGCCCCGGCCCCAAGCCCGCTCCGGCCGCACCCGCGGCTCCTGCGGCAGCGGCACCCGCTGCGCCGGCCGCGCCCAGCGCTCCGGCTGCACCCAGCGCTCCGGCTGCGCCCAGCGCACCGGCCGCCGCGGGTCCGCGTCCCGGCCCGGCACCCGTGCCCGGCCCGAAGCCGGCGCCGCAGGCACCTGCAGCGCCGGCTGCCAAGGCCCCGTCCGCACCCGCGGCACCGGGACCGAAGCCCGGTGGCCCGCGCCCCGGCCCGAAGCCGCCGCGCGTCGGTAACAACCCGTACTCGACGGCTCCGGCTGAGCGTCCCGCGCCGCGACCGGCACCCGGTGCCCCGCGTCCGGGTGCCCCGCGTCCCGGCCCGCAGGGCGGCGCTCCGCGTCCCGGTGCGCCGCGTCCGGCCGCCGGCCCCGGCGGTCCGCGTCCGGCTCCCGGCCAAGGCGGACCTCGTCCCAGCCCCGGCTCGATGCCCCCGCGCCCGAGCCCGGGTGCGATGCCGCAGCGTGCGGCGCGCCCCGCGCCCGGCGCAGGTCGTCCGGGTCGCCCCGGTGCACCCGGCGGTCGTCCCGGCGGCGGTGGCGGCGGCTACCGCGGTGGCGGCGCTCCCGGTGCCGGTGCAGGCGCAGGCGGCGGAGCGGGCGCGCCCGGTGGATTCCGCGGTCGCCCGGGTGGCGGCGGTGGCGGCGGACGTGGTCGCGGCGGTGCCGCGGGTGCATTCGGTCGTCCCGGTGGTGCTCCGCGTCGCGGTCGCAAGTCGAAGCGGCAGAAGCGTCAGGAATACGATTCGATGCAGGCGCCCGCCGTCGGCGGCGTGCGGTTGCCTCGTGGCAACGGTGAGACCATCCGTCTCGCTCGTGGTGCATCGCTCTCCGACTTCGCGGAGAAGATCGACGCGAACCCGTCGGCACTGGTCCAGGCGCTGTTCAACCTCGGCGAGATGGTCACGGCCACTCAGTCGGTGAACGACGAGACCCTCGAGCTGCTCGGCGGCGAGATGAACTACGTCGTCCAGGTCGTCAGCCCGGAGGACGAGGACCGCGAGCTGCTCGAGTCGTTCGACCTCACCTACGGCGAGGACGCCGGCGACGAGGAGGACCTCGAGTCGCGTCCGCCGGTGGTCACCGTCATGGGTCACGTCGACCACGGCAAGACCCGCCTGCTCGACACGATCCGCAAGGCCAACGTCCGCGAGGGCGAGGCCGGCGGCATCACGCAGCACATCGGTGCCTACCAGGTGCTGACCGAGCTGGACGGCAACGAGCGCCTGGTGACGTTCATCGACACCCCGGGTCACGAGGCCTTCACGGCCATGCGTGCGCGCGGTGCCAAGGCCACCGACCTCGCGATTCTGGTGGTCGCAGCCGACGACGGCGTCATGCCGCAGACGGTGGAAGCGATCAACCACGCTCAGGCGGCCGACGTGCCGATCGTGGTCGCGGTGAACAAGATCGACAAGGAAGGCGCGAACCCGGACAAGATCCGTCAGCAGCTGACCGAGTACGGGCTGGTCACCGAGGAGTACGGCGGCGACACCATGTTCGTCGACATCTCTGCCAAGCAGGGCACCAACATCGATGCCCTCCTGGAAGCGGTGCTGTTGACCGCGGATGCCTCCCTGGATCTGCGCGCCAACCCGGACATGGACGCCCAGGGTGTCGCGATCGAGGCGCACCTCGACCGTGGCCGTGGCCCCGTCGCGACCGTGCTAATCCAGCGCGGAACGCTGCGGGTCGGCGACTCGATCGTCGCGGGCGATGCCTATGGCCGCGTCCGTCGCATGATCGACGAGCACGGCGACGATGTCGAGGAGGCTCTGCCTTCGCGTCCCGTCCAGGTCGTCGGCTTCACGTCGGTCCCCGGCGCAGGCGACAACCTGCTCGTGGTCGACGAGGACCGGATCGCCCGCCAGATCGCGGACCGGCGTAACGCACGCAAGCGCAATGCGCTCGCTGCCCGCAGCCGCAAGCGCATCAGCCTGGAAGATCTGGATGCCGCGCTCAAGGAGCACAACGAGCTCAACCTCATCCTCAAGGGCGACAACTCCGGCACCGTCGAGGCGCTGGAAGAGGCCCTCATGGGGATCGAGATCGACGACGAGGTGCAGCTGCGCGTGATCGACCGCGGTGTCGGTGGCATCACCGAGACCAACGTCAACCTGGCGTCCGCGTCCAACGCGATCATCATCGGCTTCAACGTCCGTGCTGAGGGCAAGGCGACGGAGCTGGCGAACCGCGAGGGTGTCGACATCCGGTACTACTCGGTGATCTACCAGGCCATCGACGAGGTCGAGAAGGCCCTCAAGGGCATGCTCAAGCCGGTCTACGAGGAGGTCGTTCTCGGCAAGGCGGAGATCCGTGCCATGTTCCGCTCCTCGAAGGTCGGAAACATCGCGGGCTGCCTCGTCACGGACGGCATCGTTCGCCGCAACGCGAAGGCTCGCCTGATCCGCGACAACGCGGTGATTGCGGAGACGATGACCATCTCGTCGCTCAAGCGCGAGAAGGACGACGCGACCGAGGTCCGCGAGGGCTACGAGTGCGGTCTGACCGTCACGTACTCCGACATCAAGGTCGGCGACGTGATCGAGGCGTACGAGCTGCGCGAGAAGCCGCGCGACTGAGTCGCACCGCTTCAGTCCCTCCCCGGCGGCTTCGGCCGCCGGGGAGGGACAACCCGGCTGTGCCGGGAATCGACTCGTCTCACACCGGAGGGAGGACTGGTGTATCTCGGCGCGCTCGAGATGGACATCCTGTTCGGCGATGTGCGGTCACTGAAGGAAAAGCGGTCGCTGGTGCGGCCGATTCTGACAGAACTGCGTCGATACGGTGTGTCCGCTGCTGAGACAGGCGAACACGACCGCTACCGGCGGACCCTGCTGGGAGTCGCGGTGGCGAGTTCGGGGGTCGACCACGTCCACGAGGTGCTCGATCAGTGCGAGCGGCACGTCGCTGGACGACCAGAACTGCAGTTGCTTGCAGTTCGACGAAGAATTTTCGGCCCCGAGGACTAGCACCGACTAGCACCGAGCTAGCGCGGGCTGACGCTGGAGACATCCCAGAGAGGAGACTGATTGCCATGGCAGATCCTGCACGCGCACGCAGGCTCGCGAAGCGCATCAGCACGATCGTCGCGACGGCGATCGACCACGAGATCAAGGACCCGCGTCTGGCCTTCGTGACCATCACCGACGCCAAGGTGACGGCCGACCTGCACGACGCCACCGTCTACTACACGGTGATGGGTTCGGACCTCGAGTCCGAACCGGACCTGGCCGGTGCTGCGGCAGGCCTCGAGAAGGCCAAGGGTGTGCTGCGCTCCAAGGTGGGCGCGGGAACCGGCGTCCGCTTCACCCCGACGCTGACGTTCGTGGCCGACACCGTGCCCGACACGGCACGGCACATGGAGGAGCTGCTGGCGCGGGCGCGCGCCGCGGACGATGCGGTTGCCCGGGCGCGGGAGAGCGCGACGCCGGCGGGCGACGCGGATCCCTACAAGGAGCCGCGGGTGGCGTCCGACGACGCCTCGCCCGAGGACGACTGACTCGGTGCGCGCATGACTCACTGTCCGGACACCGCGCGGCAGGTGCTCGCGCAGCAGGACCTGCAGCTGCAGGATGCGGTCGACATGCTGGACGCAGCCACATCGGTGACGATCCTGTGCCACGTCCAGCCCGACGCCGACACCGTCGGTAGCGGACTTGCACTCGGAATCGTATTCGCGCGCAAGGGGATTCCGGTGCAGGTCGCATTCGCTTCGCCGGCCGAGTTGCCGGTGTCGATGGATGGCCTGCCGGGGACGGATCTGCTGACGCGGGTCGACGACGTCGCCGACGAGGTGGACCTGCTCGTCACGGTGGACTGCGGTAGCGCCGGGCGGCTCGGCTCGCTGGCGTCCCGGCTCGACGGGGCACGGCAGTCGCTGGTGATCGACCATCATCGATCGAACACCCGCTACGGCATGCTCAACGTGATCGACGACTCGGCCGAGTCGACGACCGCGGTGCTGGCGAAGATGTTCGACCTGTGGGGCGTGACGATCGACGCGGATCTGGCGCACTGCCTCTACGCGGGACTGGTCACCGACACCGGATCGTTCCGGTGGGGGCAGGCGGGCACCCATACGCTCGCCGAACGCCTGTTGGGCACCGGTATCGACGGTGCCGCGATCACGCGGCGTCTGCTCGACACCCACCCGTTCGGGTGGTTGCCGATGCTCGGATCGGTGCTCAGCTCCGCGGTCCTCGTTCCCGACGCGGTCGGTGGTCGGGGCCTGGTCCACGCCGTGATCCGGTGCTCCGACTCGGCCGGCCTCGGTGCCGAGGAAGTCGAGAGCGTCATCGACATCGTCCGCACCACCGCCGAGGCGGAGGTGGCCGCGGTGTTCAAGGAGTCGACGCCGGATTCGTGGTCGGTGTCGCTGCGCTCGAAGCAAGCGGTGGACGTCGCCGCGGTCGCCGAACGCCTCGGGGGCGGTGGGCACCGCTTCGCGGCGGGATACACGGCGTGCGGCCCGAGTGACGCCGTCGTCGCCGCGCTGCGCGAGGTTCTCGGCTGAGTTGACGGAAACCGCCGCCGACGAGGAATTCCGGGCAGCAGAGGCCGACGCGGGTCCGCGCCGGATCCTCGGGCTGGCGCTGCCGGCGCTCGGGGTCCTGGCCGCCGAACCGCTATACCTCCTGCTCGACATCGCCGTGGTCGGACATCTGGGCGCGCTCGCCCTGGCAGGGCTCGCGGTCGGTGGGCTGATTCTCGCTCAGGTCAGCACGCAGCTCACGTTCCTGTCGTACGGCACCACCGCGCGCGCGTCGCGGATGTTCGGCGCCGGACGGAAGCGTGACGCGGTGGGCGAGGGGGTGCAGGCGACGTGGCTCGCGCTGGGGATCGGTGTGCTGCTCGTCGTCGCGGTCCAATTGCTCGCCGGCCCGATCACGCGGCTGATCGCCGGATCCGGCGACATCGCCGCCGAGGCGGAACGCTGGCTGCGGATCGCCGTGTTCGGCGCGCCGCTGATCCTGGTGGCGATGGCCGGCAACGGCTGGATGCGGGGCGTGCAAAACACGCTGAGGCCGCTGCAGTTCGTGCTCGTCGGTCAGGTGCTCTCGGCGGTGCTGTGCGTGCTCCTCGTGCACGGCGTGGCCGGTGCACCGCGCTGGGAACTCGCGGGTTCGGCGGTGGCAAACGTCGCGGGCCAGACGACGTCGGCAGTGCTGTTCGTGGCCGCGCTGCTGCGCTCGGGTGTGCCGCTGCGTCCGCGTCCGGCGGTCATGCGCGCGCAGCTGGTTCTGGGACGAGACCTGATCCTGCGCAGCCTGGCGTTCCAGGCCTGTTTCCTGTCCGCCGCTGCCGTCGCCTCGCGTTTCGGTGCGGCGTCCGTCGCCGCGCACCAGGTGGTGCTTCAGCTGTGGAACTTCGTCGCGCTCACCCTCGATTCGCTCGCGATCGCCGCGCAGACCCTGGTCGGGGCCGCGCTCGGTCGCGGCCAGGTCCGTGGGGCCAACCGACTCGCGTGGCGTCTGACGCGGTGGTCCGCGGTGTTCGCGACCGTGCTGGCGCTCGTCTTCGCCGCCGCTCACGCGCTGGTCCCGTCGGTGTTCACCGACGATCCGGCGGTGCTCGGGCAGGTGTCGATCGCGTGGTGGTTCTTCGTCTGCATCATGCCGGTCGCCGGGGTGGTGTTCGCGCTCGACGGCGTCCTGCTCGGGGCCGGCGACGCGGCGTTCCTGCGGACCGCGACGCTGGGGTGTGCGCTGGTCGGTTTCCTCCCGCTGATCTGGTCGTCGCTCGTGTGGTACTGGGGGCTGGCCGGAATCTGGGCGGGGCTTACCGTGTTCATGGCTCTGCGGATGTTGGCCGTGCTGTGGCGCACGGTGTCGGGTCGGTGGGCGATCGCCGGGTCCGATCTCCAGGCGTGGTGGGAGACGAAAGGGTAGGGGTGTGGCAGGCAAGTTGATGGCGGTGAGCGACACGCACGTCGGGCACCGGGGTAATCGCCCGATCACGGAGGAGATCTTCCCGGACTCGCCCGACGACTGGCTGATCGTCGCGGGTGACGTGTCTGAGAAGACCGACGACATCCGCTGGGCGCTGACGCTGCTGAAGAGTCGCTTCGCGAAGGTGATCTGGGTGCCGGGCAACCACGAGTTGTGGACCACGGCGAAGGATCCCGTGCAGATGCACGGCAAGGCCCGCTACGACTACCTGGTCGACATGTGTCGCGAGATCGGCGTGCTCACCCCCGAGGACCCGTACCCGGTGTGGGAGGGCGAGGGCGGTCCCGCCACGATCGTCCCGATGTTCCTGCTCTACGACTACAGCTTCCTGCCCGCCGGGGCGGTCGACAAGGCCGACGGGCTGCGGATTGCGCGGGACCGGAACGTCGTCGCCACCGACGAGTTCCTGCTGTCGTCGGAGCCGTACGCGACCCGGGAGGCGTGGTGCCGGGCGCGCGTCGAGCAGACCCGGAGCCGCCTGGACGCACTCGACCTGTCGATACCGACGGTCCTGATCAACCACTTCCCGCTGGTGCGCCAGCCCACCGAGGTGCTGTACTACCCCGAGTTCGCACTGTGGTGCGGAACCGTGGAGACCGCGGACTGGCACACCCGCTACAACGCCGCGTGCTGCGTCTACGGGCATCTGCACATTCCGCGCACCACCTACTACGACGGTGTGCGGTTCGAGGAGGTCTCGATCGGCTACCCGCGGGAGTGGCAGCGGCGCGGGCTCCCCGACAAGCTGTTGCGGCAGATCCTGCCGGTGCCCGAGTACGCACCGGGGACGCTGAACAAGTTCGGTGGGCACTTCCGGATCACGGCGGAGCAGGAAGCGGAGTACGAGCGCATGCGAGCGCAGCGATGACAGGGGAATCGGTTTGATCGAGCGCATTCTGCCCACCGGTGTGGCTTCGGCCGAGCTGTTCGAGGACCCGCCGGGGCTGCAGCCGCACCCGCAGGAGGAGTCGCTGATCGCCCGCGCGGTCGAGAAGCGCCGCCGCGAGTTCATCGGGGCCCGCCACTGCGCGCGAGTGGCGATGGCCGATCTCGGTGTGGAGCCGGGCCCGATTCTGCGGGGCGACAAGGGATCTCCCGTCTGGCCGCGGGGCGTTGTGGGGAGCCTGACGCACTGCGACGGCTACCGGGCCGCGGTGCTCGGATATGCGATGCAGGTGCGGTCGCTCGGCATCGACGCCGAACCGAACGGCCCACTCCCCGACGGTGTGCTCGACGCCGTCAGCCTGCCGGAGGAGCGTGCCTGGCTGGCCGCGGTCGAGCCGTCGCCGGTGCACCGGGACCGACTGCTGTTCTGCGCCAAGGAAACGACCTACAAGGCGTGGTTCCCGCTGACCGGGCGCTGGCTCGGCTTCGAGGACGCCCACATCACGTTCGACGACGGCGTCGAGACCGACGACGGAATCATCGGGTCGTTTCACTCGCGCTTGCTCGTGCCCGGTGACACCACCGACGGTGGCGCGCCGCTGGCGAGCTTCGACGGCCGCTGGATCGTCTCGGACGGCCTGATCGTCACGGCCATTTCCATGAGCTGAGCAGCGACTGGCAGAATCGGACCACGTGCCCAAGTCTGAGAAACCGTCCTCCGGCCTCGTCGGCGCCGGTCTGCTGATCGTCGACAAGGATCCCGGGATGACCAGCCACGACGTCGTCGCTCGGTGCCGGAAACTGCTGAACACCCGAAAGGTGGGGCACGCAGGCACTCTCGATCCGATGGCGACCGGGGTACTGATTCTCGGTGTGGAGCGGGCGACCAAGCTGCTCGGCCTGCTGGCGCTGACCACCAAGTCGTACAGCGCCACCATTCGGCTCGGGCAGAGCACGACGACCGACGACGCCGAGGGTGAGACGCTGGCGGTGGTGGACGCCTCCGCGGTGACCGACGAGCAGATCGCGGCCGAGATCGCCGCGCTCACCGGCGACATCCAGCAGGTGCCGGCGACGGTGAGTGCGATCAAGGTCGACGGCAAGCGGGCCCACGCGATGGTTAGGGACGGGGAGGAAGTGAAGCTGGCCGCGCGGCCGGTCACCGTCTCCCGCTTCGACGTCCTGGCGCGGCGCGACGTGCCCGGCGGTGTCGGCGCGGATGCCGGAGCCTTCGTGGACCTCGACGTGGAGGTGGACTGCTCGTCGGGCACGTACATCCGCGCGCTTGCCCGAGACCTCGGCGCGGCGCTCGGCGTCGGGGGACATCTGACTGCGCTGCGGCGCACCGCCGTCGGTCCGTTCACGCTCGAGCACGCCCGCACCCTGGAGCAGCTCGCCGAGAATCCCGGCGTCAGCCTCGACATCGACGAGGCCGCTCAGACCGCGTTCCCACACCGGCAGATCAGCGCCGACGAGGCCGAATCGATCAGCCAGGGTCGCTGGCTCGAACCGATCGGCCGTAAGGAGATCTACGCGGCGATCGACCCGAGCGGGCACACGATCGCGCTGATCCAGGAACGCGGCAAGCGGGCCAGTTCGGTGATGGTGGTGCGGCCGGCGACGCTGCGGTAGCGCGTCAGCTCCCGGGGACGAGGTCCGGATAGACGAAGTGGCCGGGCCCGCCGCCGGGCATATTCGAGCCCATCGAGCCTGGAAAGTCGAGCGGTAGCTGCACCAGCTTGTGCGGATTGCCCTGCAGATCCGCCTGCCAGCATTCGAGTAGCACGCCGTGGAACCCGGTGCACACGATGCGGGTGCTGGTGCCGAACGGTGACGTCAGGCGGTTGCTGCTGACGAACGGGTTCCAGTAGTCCAGGTCGGTGGGCGTGAGGAAGCCGTTGTAATCGAACGGCGCCACGGGACTGGGGTAGGGCGGCGGTGTGGGCCACTCGTCCGCCGCCGCGACTCCCGCGCCGGCGACGGCGACGGTGGCTGCGGCGCACACCGCCGCCGCGAATCGTGTGACACGTCGAACGGTCGTGTTCATCGCGGGCCTCGTCTCGTCGGAGCGGAAGGGTGCGCTGAATCCAGAGCCTAGACGAGCCAGATGGCTTGTGCTGCAGGGTTGCCGAGGTCGACGGCCCCGGCGTTCGGATCGGTGCCGAGCCGGATCGAGACGGTGCCGGCGTAGTCGCGGCGTTCGACGACCGTGATCTCGGTGTCGAGCGCGATGCCGACCGAATCGAAGTAGCGCAGCATCGCCGGATCAGAGTCGGAGATCCGGGCGACCCGGCCGGACTCCCCGTCCTGGAAGTCGCTGAGCTGCCGGGCCGGCGGGGTGGGAATGGAGCCGTCCGCCGCCGGGATGGGGTCGCCGTGCGGATCGCGTTCGGGGAACCCGAGCTTGGCATCCATGCGGTCGATCATGCGGTCGGAGACCGCGTGCTCGAGCACCTCGGCCTCGTCGTGCACCTCGTCCCACCCGTAGCCGAGCTCGTTCACCAGGAACGTCTCGATCAGCCGGTGGCGACGCACCATCGACACCGCGGCCGCCCGACCGGCGTCGGTGAGCGCGATCGACCCGTACCGGGCGTGATCGACGAGTCCCTGGTCGGACAGCTTGCGGATCGCCTCGGAGACGGTGGACGCCGAGACGCCGATGCGCTCGGAGAGCAGCTTGGTGGAGACGCGTTCGCGCGACCACTCCTGGACGGTCCAGATGACCTTGAGATAGTCCTGCGCCACCGACGACAAGGTGTCCGGGCGGGGCACCTCGGTCGGAGGGTTCACGTCTGACTTCTGAGTGGCCACGGTTACGAGCTTAGGCAACCATCACCCAGTACACACATCAACTCCCGGTGTGCAGACCGCACTCCTCGTCCGTCCAGGCACGTCACATCTCGTCCGTCCCGGACAGTGACACCTTGTCCGTCCCGAACGTGACCGGTGTCGGTCGTGGCCGTAGGCTGCCACCTGTGCAGAGATGGCGAGGTCTGGACGATGTGCCGGCGGACTGGGGGCGTTGCGTCCTGACGATCGGCGTTTTCGACGGCGTGCATCGCGGGCACGCGCAGCTGATCTCGCGGGCGGTCGACGCCGCCCGCGAGCGTGGAATCCCCAGTGTTCTCATGACATTCGATCCGCATCCGGCGGAGGTGGTGCGCCCGGGCAGCCACCCCGCCCAGCTGACGACGTTGCCGCGGCGGGCCGAGTTGGTCGAGGAGTTGGGTATCGACGTCTTCTGCGTCATCCCGTTCACTGCCGAATTCATGAGGCTCTCCCCGGAGCGTTACGTCCACGAGATCCTGGTCGAGCGACTCCACGTCGCTGAGGTCGTGGTCGGTGAGAACTTCACATTCGGACGCAAGGCGGCCGGCAACGTCGATCTGCTGCGCGAGACGGGGGCTCGGTTCGGATTCGCGGTCGACGGCGTCAGCCTGCTCGCCGAGCATGCGGTGACGTTCTCGTCGACGTACATCCGTTCGTGCGTGGACGCCGGCGACGTCGCCGCGGCCGCGGAGGCGCTCGGCCGACCGCACCGGGTCGAGGGCGTCGTGGTCCACGGCGACGGGCGCGGCCGCGGACTGGGCTTCCCGACCGCGAACATCGCCCCGCCGATCTACTCGGCGATTCCCGCCGACGGGGTCTACGCGGCCTGGTTCACGGTGCTCGGTCCGGGACCGGTGGAGGGCACGGTCGAACCGGGGCAGCGTTACAAGGCGGCGGTGTCGGTGGGAACCAACCCGACGTTCTCCGGGCGTGCCCGCACCGTCGAGGCGTTCGTGCTCGACCGGGAGGCGGACCTGTACGGCCAGCACGTCGCGGTGGATTTCGTCGAGCGCGTCCGGGGCATGGAGAAGTTCGATTCGGTCGAGGCGCTCATCGAGGAGATGGGCCGCGACGCGGAGAAGGCGCGGAAGATCCTCACCGAGGACGCCCGGACCGCCCCGAGCTGAGCGGTGCAGGGCACCTGGTAGGATTTCCTGCTGGTGTGCGCTGCGGTTCGCGGCGGCCGCACCGTCGGACGTCCGGCTTCGGCCGGGTTCCGGTTTCCTTTCACGCGGACGTCAGTTACAGGAGTGCACCAAGTGGCATTGACCACCGAGCAGAAGAAGCAGATCCTCGGCGAGTACGGACTGCACGAGACCGACACCGGTTCGCCGGAGGCGCAGGTGGCCATGCTCACCAAGCGCATCGTCGATCTCACCGAGCACCTGAAGCAGCACAAGCACGACCACCACTCGCGTCGTGGCCTGCTGCTGCTGGTCGGACGCCGTCGTCGTCTGCTGAAGTACGTCCAGAAGGTCGACATCGCCCGCTACCGCTCGCTCATCGAGCGTCTGGGCCTGCGCCGATAAGACGCGCTCACGGCGAGTCACTTCGCCGACATCATCGATAGCCAGCGAGGCAATGCTTAGACTGAGCCTCGTTGGCTATCGGTGTTTGCAACACCACCGCCGCCCGCCCCGACAGTTGTGGCGTCGGTCTTCGGTAGTGGCCCTCCGGATGTAGTCCGGCAGGCTTCGATCGACGGCCGCCTCCGCCCTGTGAGGGGAGCGCAGCCGCGACCAGGAGGGTCGTGGCGCCCGTGCGGGTACGGCAAAAGACGAGAGGGAAGAGAAGAAAAGCAATGACAGTCAATTCTGCGATCGAGGTCGAAGAGGGCGTGTTCGAGTCCTCCGCCGTCATCGACAACGGGAGCTACGGCACCCGCACCATTCGTTTCGAGACCGGTCGCCTCGCGCAGCAGGCCGCCGGCTCCGTCGTCGCCTACCTGGACGACGAGACCATGCTGCTGTCGGCCACCACGGCCAGCAAGCAGCCCAAGGAGCACTTCGACTTCTTCCCGCTGACGGTGGACGTCGAGGAGCGCATGTACGCCGCGGGCCGCATCCCCGGCTCGTTCTTCCGTCGTGAGGGCCGCCCGTCCACCGACGCGATCCTCACCTGCCGTCTGATCGACCGGCCGCTGCGCCCGTCGTTCGTCGACGGTCTCCGCAACGAGATCCAGGTCGTCGTGACGGTCCTGAGCCTCGACCCCAAGGATCTGTACGACGTCGTCGCGATCAACGCCGCGTCCGCGTCCACCCAGATCGCGGGCCTGCCGTTCTCCGGTCCCGTCGGTGGCGTGCGCGTCGCGCTCATCACGTCGGAGGAGAACAAGAAGGGCCAGTGGGTCGCGTTCCCGACCGTCGAGCAGCTCGAGGGCGCCGTCTTCGACATGGTCGTCGCGGGTCGCGTCGTCGAGTCCGGTGACGTCGCCATCATGATGGTCGAGGCCGAGGCCACCGAGAACGTCATCAGCCTGATCGACGGCGGCGCGCAGGCTCCGACCGAGGCGATCGTGGCCGAGGGCCTCGAGGCTGCCAAGCCGTTCATCGCGAGCCTGTGCGCCGCGCAGCAGTCGCTCGCCGAGAAGGCTGCCAAGCCCACCGGTGAGTACCCGGTCTTCCCGGCCTACCAGGGCGACGTGTACGCCGCGGTCGAGGCCGCCGCCACCGAGAAGCTGTCGGCCGCGCTGTCGATCGCCGGCAAGCAGGAGCGCGACGACAAGACCGACGAGGTCAAGGTCGAGGTGCTCGAGCAGGTCGCCCCGCAGTTCGAGGGTCGCGAGAAGGAGATCGGCGCAGCTTTCCGCTCGCTGACGAAGAAGCTTGTGCGCCAGCGCATCCTGCGCGACCAGTTCCGCATCGACGGCCGTGGCATCACCGACATCCGGTCGCTGTCCGCCGAGGTCGCCGTGATCCCGCGCGCACACGGTTCGGCACTGTTCGAGCGTGGCGAGACCCAGATCATGGGCGTCACCACCCTCGACATGGTCAAGATGGCGCAGCAGATCGATTCGCTGGGCCCCGAGACCAGCAAGCGCTACATGCATCACTACAACTTCCCGCCGTACTCCACCGGTGAGACGGGCCGCGTCGGTTCGCCGAAGCGTCGCGAGATCGGCCACGGCGCTCTCGCCGAGCGCGCCCTCGTGCCGGTGCTGCCGAGCCAGGAAGAGTTCCCCTACGCGATCCGTCAGGTCTCGGAGGCGTTGGGCTCCAACGGTTCCACCTCGATGGGCTCGGTGTGCGCCTCGACCCTGTCGCTGCTGAACGCCGGTGTGCCGCTGAAGGCTCCGGTCGCCGGCATCGCCATGGGCCTGGTCTCCGACGAGGTCGACGGCGAGACCCGCTACGTCGCGCTGACCGACATCCTCGGCGCCGAGGATGCCTTCGGTGACATGGACTTCAAGGTCGCCGGCACGAAGAACTTCGTGACGGCCCTGCAGCTCGACACCAAGCTCGACGGCATTCCGTCGCAGGTGCTGGCCGGCGCGCTGAGCCAGGCACACGACGCCCGCACCACGATCCTCGAGGTCATGGCCGAGGCGATCGAGAGCCCGGACGAGATGAGCCCGTACGCACCGCGCATCACGACCATCAAGGTCCCCGTGGACAAGATCGGCGAGGTCATCGGCCCCAAGGGCAAGATGATCAACTCGATCACCGAGGAGACCGGTGCCAACATCTCCATCGAGGATGACGGCACGGTGTACGTCGGTGCAGCGGACGGCCCGTCCGCGCAGGCCGCGATCGACAAGATCAACGCCATCGCCAACCCGCAGCTGCCCAAGGTGGGCGAGCGTTTCCTCGGCACGGTCGTCAAGACCACGGCCTTCGGTGCGTTCGTCTCGCTGCTCCCGGGCCGCGACGGACTGGTGCACATCTCGAAGCTGGGCAACGGCAAGCGCATCGCCAAGGTCGAGGACGTCGTCAACGTCGGCAGCAAGATCCGCGTCGAGATCGCGGACATCGACAACCGCGGCAAGATCTCGCTGATCCCGGTCGAGGACGACGCGGCGGGCGCTTCCGCCGAGTCGGGCTCGGAGCCCGCAGCGGAGTAGTCCGCCGCTCGGTACCACCCGCTTCCGGCCCCGCACGGTTCGTCCGTGCGGGGCCGGAGCATTGTCCCGGTGTATCGTGGATCGACGTTCAACGCAAGGAAAAACGAACCGCCACATGGCTCAATCCCTCCGCGAGAAGCCGCAACGCGGCTCCGCACTCGATACGCATCCCCGGACCGGTGTGCAACGCGCCACGCTGCCAGGCGGCCTCCGGGTGGTGACCGAACACGTCCCCGGCGTCCGCTCGGCCTCGGTCGGCATCTGGGTGGGCGTCGGTTCGCGCGACGAGCAGCCCACCGTCGCGGGCGCCGCACACTTTCTCGAGCACCTGCTGTTCAAGTCCACCCCGACGCGATCCGCGCTCGACATCGCGCAGGTGATGGACGGCGTCGGAGGCGAACTCAACGCCTTCACGTCGAAGGAGCACACGTGCTTCTACGCGCACGTCCTCGACGAGGACCTACCGCTCGCCGTTGACCTGGTCAGCGACGTCGTCCTGCGCGGCCGCTGCCGATCCGTCGACGTCGACGTCGAACGCCAGGTGGTGCTCGAGGAGATCTCGATGCGCGACGACGATCCGGAGGATCTCCTGGGCGACGCGTTCCTGACCGCGCTGTTCGGTGATCATCCCGTGGGTCGTCCGGTGATCGGGAGCATCGACTCGATCGAGGCGATGACCCGCACCCAGCTGCACTCCTTCCACGTGCGCCGCTACACCCCGGACCGGATGGTGGTCGCGGTGGCCGGCAACGTCGAGCACGAGCACACGGTGGAGTTGGTCCGGCGGGCGTTCGCCGGGCACCTCGACCGCGTCGCCGATCCGGCACCGCGGCGTGAGGGCGCGATCCGGGTGCGGACGGCGCCGACGCTGAGCCTGACCAAGCGCGACAGTGAGCAGGCGCACCTCGCGCTGGGCGTGCGGGCGTTCGGTCGGCACGAGGGTCATCGTTGGCCGTTGTCGGTCCTCAACGCGGCGGTCGGTGGTGGGCTGAGTTCCCGCCTGTTCCAGGAGATCCGGGAGGAACGGGGACTGGCGTACTCGGTCTATTCGGGGGTGGACACCTTCGCCGACACCGGTGCGTTCTCCGTCTACGCGGGATGCCAGCCCGAGAATCTCGGCGAGGTCGCGACGCTGGTCCGTGAGGTGCTCGCCAACGTCGCGTCCGACGGCATCACGGACGCCGAGTGCGCCCGCGCGAAGGGATCGCTGCGCGGAGCGCTCGTGCTCGGTCTCGAGGACTCCGGCTCACGGATGAACCGGATCGGTCGCAGCGAGCTCAATTACGGCGACCATCAGTCGATTTCGGAGACGCTCGCACGCATCGACGAGGTCACCACCGAGGAGGTGCGGGAAGTGGCGCGGGTGCTCCTGCAGCGACCGTTCGCGGCCGCCGTCGTCGGCCCGTACCGGCGCAAGCGCGACCTGCCGGCCTCGGTGCGGGGAATCGTCCGGTAACAGTCGCCTACGCGCGTTCACTGCCGGTACATCGCCACCCGCACGACATCGGCGGGATCGACCAGGTGGCCGTGGTCGTCGTCGCCGACGTCGATCTGCACCCAGTCGATCCGCCCGGTGAAGGCGTTGTCGCCGCGCGGATAGTCGGGCGTGACGGTCGACTGGGCGTCCCGGCCGACGTCGGTGAACTCGTATCCGAAGCCGATGGGTTCGGTCCGCTCGAGCCGACCCGAGCCCACCGGCTGCCCGTCGCAGAACAGCGTGACGGTCCCGCCCTTGCCGAGTCCGCCGCCGTCGTACGCGAACTCGACCCGGACCTGCCGCGTGCCGGAAAGCACCGGAAGGTCGGCACGCACGTGGGTGCGCTCGAGACCGAAGAGGTTGTAGCAGAACGTGGGTCGACCGTCCTTGAAGTAGAAGGCCCAGCCGCCGGCGTGACCACCGAGGGTGAGGATCACCCCGTTCGTGCCCACCGCGTCTCCGGCGCCGGCTCCGTCTTCTTCCGGGATGCCGACCTGCGCGGTCAGTGACCACGATCGGTTGCGCCAGTTGACGATGTGCATCTCGAGCAGGCCGCCCGTCCCGGGCAGCAGGACCTGCCGGTTGCCCGGGGCGAGACTCGGTTTGCCCGAGATCTGCGGCAGCACCCGTTCGAATACGCGGTCGTCGAGGGGGAAGACGCGGTTGCGCGCGGCCTCGATCAGGAACAGCCGTTGCAACTCGTGCAGTCGATCGGGGTGCTGCGCCGACAGGTCGCGCGACTGCGTCCAGTCGGACGTGCAGTCGTACAACTCCCACACGTCGTCGTCGAACGCGACCCCGGCGCTGCCGACGGTCTGCCACGGAGTCCGGTGCCTGGTGACGGCCGTCCAACCGCGGTGGTAGATCCCGCGGTTGCCGAACATCTCGAAGTACTGCGTGACGTGGCGGTCGGGTGCGGCGGCGTCGTCGAAGGAGTACGTCATGTCGACGCCGTCGAACGTGTCCTGCTGGACTCCCTTCACCGTCGTCGGCGCCGGGAGGTGCGCGGCCTCGAGGACGGTGGGGAGGATGTCGATGACGTGATGGAATTGGTGCCGCAGCTCGCCGCGCGCGTCGAACCCGTGCGGCCAGTGCACGATGGTCCCGTTGCGGGTGCCGCCCCAGTGCGACGCGACCTGCTTGGTCCACTGGTACGGGGTGTCCATCGCGTGCGCCCATCCGACCGCGTAGTGCGGGGAGGAGTCGGGACCGCCGAGCTCGTCGAGCTTGCCGGCGAGGAACTCGGGGGTCTCGAGCGCGGACATCCCGTTGAGGTTGATCAGCTCGTTGAACGTGCCCTGCAGCGTCCCCTCCGCGGAGGCGCCGTTGTCGCCGATGATGTAGAAGACCAGCGTGTCGTCCAGCGCGCCGAGGTCGCCGATCGCGTCGACGACCCGGCCGACCTGGTGGTCGGTGTGCTCGAGGAAACCGGCGTAGTTCTCCATCTGCCGGCGCAGCACCGGCAACAGCGCTTCGTCCATGTCCTCCCAGGCCGGGATGACGGCGTGGCGAGGGGTGAGCTCGGCGTCCGCCGGCACCACCCCGAGCTGCTTCTGCCGCGCGAACGTCCGCTCCCGCAACGCGTCCCACCCGTCGTCGAACCGGCCGCGGTACTTGTCGGCCCACTCCTTCGGCACGTGGTGCGGGGCGTGGGTCGCACCCGGCGCGAAGTACAGGAAGAAGGGCTTGTCGGGCGTGAGTGCCTTCTGCTGCCGCACCCAGGAGATCGCCCGGTCCGCGAGATCCTCGGTCAGGTGATAGCCCTCCTCCGGAGTGCCCCACGGTTCGACACGGCGGGTGCCCTCGTGCAGCGTCGGGAACCACTGGTCGGTCTCGCCGCCGACGAAACCGTAGAAGTACTCGAACCCGTTCCCGGGAGAGGGCCACCGGTCGAACGGACCGGCCGGACTGGTCTCCCAGATCGGGACCTCGTGGCACTTGCCGACATGCGCTGACGCGTAGCCGTTGAGGGTGAGGATCTGCGCGAGCGGCGCGCACGTGTCCGGCCGGACCGACGTGTACCCGGGCGCGGAGGTCGCCATCTCGGTGATCCCGCCCATTCCGACCCGGTGGTGGTTGCGGCCGGTGAGCAGCGCGGCGCGGGTAGGGGAGCACAACGCGGTGGTGTGGAAACGGGTGTACTTCAGGCCGCCACCGGCCAACCGCTCCGCGGTCGGCGTGTCGACGGGGCCGCCGAAGGCGCTGGACGCCCCGAACCCGACGTCGTCGAGCAGGACGATCAGCACGTTCGGCGCACCGGTGGGTGGCCGCAGCGGGCGGATCGGGGGGAACGACGCGTCCGGGTCCTTCGCGTCGTACAGGATCGTGCCCGGGAACGCCTCCGGGGGAATCGGAAGGATCTGCCGACCGGTCTCCCGGCGGTAACGGTCGTTCGAATCCATTGCCGACGACCTCCCTCGTGACCCGCACGCTGTCGGCGTCCGGCGCCGAGCGAAGGGCCCACCTGGTTCGACGGTACGTTCCCGGCGAGCGCTTTCGCAGGGAAATTTCAGCTTCGCGTACGCGGCCGGGAGTAGCCTGGAACTGGCGTCGGTCGGGGCGGCGAGTTCGGAACCCGGCCCGCGCGTCGGTGCCGGAACGGGATCGAATCACGTTGCACGGCAACCTTCTCCATTCGGATGATCGCGTCCCTGTGAGGTGCGAAATGAACGAACTGGCGGAATGGGACATCGTCACCGGTGTCGGGATCACGGCGCTTGGTGTGGCCGCCGGGCGGGCCATGGAGACCCATCGGGAGGACGGCCTGGTCTCGGACCCGTACGCGGAAGCGTTCGTGGAGGCGGCGGCCCCGCCGGTGCCGATGCCGACACGGCTCGATGCTGCGGACGACATCGAGATCCCGTGGGGGTCGATGGCGGACTACATGGGGGTGCGTTCGCGGTACTTCGACGACTACTTCGCCGAGGCCGGCCGGGCGGGAATCGACCAGGTGGTGCTGCTCGCGGCGGGGCTCGACGTCCGGGCCTACCGGTTGGACTGGCCGGCGGGGACCACGGTGTACGAACTGGATGCGCCCAAGGTGCTGGCGTTCAAGGACGGCGTCCTGACCGCCCAGGATGCGCACCCGCGCGCCGATCGCCGCGTGGTGGCGGTGGATCTGCGCGAGGATTGGCAGGTTCCGTTGCGGGGTAAGGGGTTCGACCCCACCCGGCCGACCGCGTGGCTGGCCGAGGGGTTGCTCCCGTTCCTTCCGAATGTGGCTAAGGAACGTCTGTTCCGGTTCGTCACCGATCTGTCGGCGCCCGGCAGCCGCATCGAGGTCGAGCACGTCGACGACGTCCGCAGCATGTTGCAGGAGGACCAGTTCCGCCACATGAGTGAACGCTTCGGCATCGACATGGCAGCACTGTGGCCCGACGAGGACGACTTCGGGCCGGCCGCGTGGCTGGCCGAGCACGGTTGGGACGTCGAGGTGGTGCGTTCCGCGGAAGTGGCCGAGGGCCTCGGGCGCACGCTCGAGAACCCGGACCAGGACCCCATGCGGTCGAGTGTGTTCATCACCGCCGTCCGTCCCTGACCACGAGCGTCGGATGCGTGCGGAGAAGGCGCGCACCGTAGGCTTACGTCGAGCACATTCAGGGATCTCGGACGGAGCGTGTACGTGACTTCAGCAGCACCCATCAGGGTCGGTGTTCTCGGTGCGAAGGGCAAGGTGGGCCGCGCGATGTGCGAGGCCGTCGAGCAGGCCGACGACCTCGAACTGGTGGCCGGCGTCGACCAGGGTGAGCGCATCGAGCACTTCGTCGATCAGCGCACGCAGGTCGTCATCGACTTCACGCACCCCGACGTGGTGATGGACAACCTCCGGTTCCTCATCTCGAACGGCATCCACGCGGTCGTGGGCACCACCGGCTTCGACGACGCCCGCCTCGCCCAGGTTCAGGCCTGGCTCGACGAGAAGCCGGGCGTCGGTGTGCTGATCGCGCCCAACTTCGCGATCGGCGCCGTCCTGTCGATGCGTTTCGCCGCGGCCGCGGCCCGCTTCTTCGACTCGGTCGAGGTCATCGAGCTGCATCACCCGAACAAGGCCGATGCGCCGTCGGGCACCGCGTACCGGACCGCGGCGCTGATCGCGGAGGCGCGCGAGAAGGCCGGTCGTGGACCGAGCCCCGACGCGACCACCACCGAACTCGAGGGCGCGCGCGGTGCGGACGTGAACGGCGTGCGGGTGCACTCGGTGCGCCTCGCCGGCCTGGTCGCGCACCAGGAGGTGCTTCTCGGCACGCAGGGCGAGACCCTCACCATCCGGCACGACTCGATCGACCGGAACTCCTTCGCGCCCGGCGTGCTGCTGGGCGTGCGCGAGATCGGGCAGCGCCCGGGCCTCACTGTTGGCATCGACCCCCTGCTGGACCTGTGAAGAACCAGTCCACCCGCGTCGTCGTCGCGATCGCGGCGATCGTCGTCGCGCTAGCGTTCTACTTCGTGCTCCTCGGCCAGCGCGGCATCGCGCTGATCCAGGACGGCCGCGCCGTCCCGGTCGTGCTGGGAATCGCGGTCCTGGTGCTGCCGTTGCTGGGCGTGTGGATGGTCGTCGCGACCATCCGGTCCGGCCTGGCACACCAGCACCTCGCGCACCGCATCCACGACGAGGGTCTCGAACTCGACGTGTCCGACCTGCCGCGCCGTCCGTCCGGTCGCATCGAACGTGACGCCGCCGACGCGTTGTTCGCACAGGTCAAGCAGGAGTGGGAGGCCGATCCCGACAACTGGCGCAACTCCTACCGGCTCGCGCGCGCGTACGACTACGCGGGCGACCGCGGGCGAGCCCGCGAGACCATGCGCCGCGCCGTCGCGCTCGAGAAGGTCGAGCGGGAGGGCTGACCACGATGGCCGACGGGTCGCCGGAGACGGATGTGAAGACGCTGCTGGTGGTGCACCACACGTCGTCACCGGCGACCCGCGAGCTACTCGAAGCCGTGCTGGCCGGCGCACACGACCCCGAAATCACCGGTGTCGCAGTGCGTTCCGTTCCCGCCCTGCATGCAACCCCGGTCGACGTCCTCGGTGCCGACGGCTATCTGTTCGGGACGTCGGCGAACTTCGGATACATGTCCGGGGCCCTCAAGCACTTCTTCGACACGGTCTACTACCCGTGCCTCGACGCCGTGGCCGGACGGCCGTTCGGGCTGTGGGTGCACGGCAACAACGACACCGCCGGCGCGGTGAAGTCGGTCCAGAAGATCGTCACGGGTATGGAACTGGTGCAGTCGGCGCAGATCGTCGAGGTCACCGGTCCGATCGACGCGGCCGTGCGCGAGAGCTGCTACGAGCTCGGTGCCACGATCGCAGTCACCGTCGCGGGCGACATCTGATCAGTTCATCGGGACCGTGTCGGGCGAACGCGGATCCGGCGGACCGGCCTGGAACGGCGGCGGATGTGCGGTGTCGAATGCGCCGGGCAGCGTCGAACACGTCGCGCCCGGTTCCGGAAACGTGTTGCGGTTCAGGCGAAGCGCCTCGATGAAGTGTTCCACCCGGGGGTCCTCCGGGCCGTCGACCGCCAGCTGGTGCCCCCACGACTGCAGCGACACCGGAGCCGACAGGCCCGGATACGGCGACATCAGCAGGTAGGGCTGCCCCTCGACGATCTGGACCAGGAGATCCAGGTCACTGCCGGTGACGAGCTTGGGGTCGTAGGTGATCCAGACGGCGCCGTGCTCGAGCGAATGCACCGCGTTCTCGCTGCGAATCGGCTGGTCGTACACCGTTCCCGTGCATGTCGCCCACGCCGCATCGTGTGGCCCTCCGAACGGGGGAGTGCGGTCGTAGGCGACGCGCTGGGTCGGGCTGACATGCCGACCCGCCGGGTACTCGACGACGGTGATGCCCTCGATCCGGCGCGCCGGATCCGGTTCTGCGGTGGTCGGGGCGAACGGATCGGCCACCGCCGCACCGTCGATGCTGTCACTGCAGGCGGCGGCCGCCAGCACGATCACCGCGGCCGCCCCCGCGACCCGAACCAATCCCCCCACCTGTCGGCTACTTCCCGTCGACGAACTTGGTCAGGCCCTTGCTGGCGGTGTCGAGCGCCATGTTGCGCGCCTTCTTCAGCATGAATCCGGGCAACGGGATCTTCGGGTCCACGGTCAGTTCGAACCGGACAAGCGTGCCGTCGCCCTTGGGAGTGAGGGTGTACGACCCGTCCTGGCTGTTCTGCTGGGTGCTCTCGACCAGCGTCCACGACATGTGGTTGTCACCGTCCCACGAGTAGTCGACGACCTGCTCGTCGTTGATCCCCATGATGGACACCGTCATTCGCACGCGGCTGGCGCGGCCGTCCGGATGGGTGCTCTCGACGATGACCTTCTTGTGGGCGGACGACCACTCCGGCAGGCGGTCGACGGCGGCGATCGCCGCCATCACGTCGGCCGGTGCGGCCTTGACCTCGAACTCCTTCGCCCCGGAAACCGCCATGCTCTCCACTCCTCTTCCCCACGAACGATGAGACGCAATTAGACCATTTCGCGGCCGGGGATTTCGGTAAGTGGACAACCACCGGTGTGGAGCGAGGGTGCGGCCGGTCAGAGGTCGTCGGATCGGCTCTGGCGCATCTGGTCGCGCAGGGCGCCCTGAACCGCTTGCGACACCCACGAATTGAGCGACATTCCGTCCTGCATCGCCGCCTCCTCCGCGCGCGACTTGATCTGGTCGACCAGACGCAACGTCACCCGACTGATGTCGCCGGTGACGTCCTCGATGGTGCGGTACGGATCGGTGGTATCGCGCTGGTGCCCCGACGCGGAGTCGGACTCGCGTCGGCGCCGCGTCGCCTCGACGGCCACGTCGGTGCCATCGAACCGGACGTGGAGGGTGCGATCGCCCAATTCCTCGGACGCTTGGTGGGCCAGGTCGGACAGCGCGGACACGAGCATGAGCTGTGCCGAACGCTCGACAGCCCCGGCCAGGGCCTCGGCGATTCGTTGGGTGTCCGCGTCGCCGAGGGCCGCCGCCGCGGCCAGGTCGTCGCGCAGTCGGGCTGTGTACTCGGTGAGATCCATGACGCCATTGTGACGCCATCGTGGCGTCAGTTCAAGGTGGATCTGACGTCGGGCTCTGTTCGAGCGGCGCCATGCCCTGTGATTCCTGGGGCTCATGGGAACATCGGGGTGTGAGAGCACAGTCGGAGACGGATCTGGCGGGGGAGCGGGCTCGAACCCGTCCACGTGACTCGGTGTTCGAGTCGTCGCGCACCGCGAACACGAGCCGAGGGGCAGCGCGCCGTGGGGTGTCGACGTCGCCGAGAACTCGGTTCGGGGTGTGGTCGTCACGACCGTTGTTCGATTTCCACGTGATCCTCAGCGTGACCGCGCTGCTGGTGACCGTCGGGCTCGTCATGGTGTTGTCGTCGTCGAGTGTGGAGTCCTTCGTCTCGTCGGGCTCGCCGTATGCGCGCTTCCTCCCGCAGGCGATGTACGCGGCCATCGGTGCCGTCGTCTTCGTCGCGACAGTGCGGGTGAGCACGCAGACGATGCGCGCGCTTGCGCCGTGGCTCCTCGGGATTGCCGGTGTGCTGCTGGTGCTGGTGCTCATCCCGGGGATCGGCGTCGAGCAGATGGGCGCCCGCAGCTGGTTCGTCGTTGCCGGAATCTCCTTCCAGCCATCGGAGTTCGCGAAGGTCGCGCTCGTCGTCTGGTGCGCGCATCTGTTGGCGACGTATCTGTCGGCCGGTGTCGATGTGAACAACGCACTCAAACCGCTGGCGTTGGTGAGCGTGATCGTCATGGCGCTGGTCGTCCTTCAGCGCGACCTGGGGACGATGATCACGATCGGCATCATCGTGATGTCGGTGCTGTGGTTCGGCGGCTTCCGTGGTCGGTACGTCGCGGCGATCACGATCACAGGTGTCGTCGCCTCGCTCGTGCTCGGCCTGACCGCGGGGTATCGCTCGGACCGGATCAAGGCGTTCATGAATCCGGAGCTGGACCCGCAGGGCCTGAACTACCAGACCATCCAAGCCAAGTACGCCCTCGCGAACGGTGGAGTGTTCGGCACCGGGCTGGGGCAGTCGGATGCGAAATGGAGCTATCTGCCGCAGTCGCACAACGACTTCATCTTCGCCGTCATCGGCGAGGAGCTGGGGTTCGTCGGGGCGTTCCTGCTGATCGCCCTTTTCGCGATTGTGCTGCTGATCGGTATGCGGATCTCGCAGCGCTCGACCGACCCGTTCCTGCGCATCCTCGCGGCCACGTCGACCACGTGGATCGTGCTCCAGGCCTTCATCAACATGGCCTACGTTGTCGGGCTGATCCCCGTCACCGGTCTTCAGCTGCCGCTCATTTCTGCGGGTGGCACCTCGATGATCACCACGATGATGATGTTCGGCTTCATCGCTCATGCCGCGCTTCGCGAGCCGGAAGCGCTCGCCTCCCTCCACAGTGGCGCCGGCCGCTGGATGCGAACGCTATTCGGCCGACCGGCAGAGCACCGTCCGGCGCCGCGTGCCCGCGCCGAGCGACGCCCGGCCGACTCCCGACAGGCCACGCGACGGCCCTCGCGAGAACCGGCCCGCACCAGCCGGCGTACCGCCGAGCAGAAGATGCACTCGTCGTCGCGGCGAGCGCGACGGTAGAGCTCGTCGAAAACACCGGATGGACGACAGGGGGAGAAATGCACAAGGTGACCGTGAACCGGGACGGCTCGATCGGCCCGTTCGCAGACACCACGGCGGCCGAGGAATGGCTCGCGAATCGGCTCGACCTGTTGTGCATGCACACCCGCCAGAAGGGCGCACCGGAAGCGCGGATCCTCGCCGTCGATACCAGCGGCCACGAATGCGTATATCCGGCCGTCTACGACAGCAGCACCGACAGCGTGCGCCTGCACTACACCCCAACCGAGAACGACGTTTTCGACGTCGCCGCCGTCGACGGCATGCTCTTGCACGCGCTCGGCCACCGCGCCCGCCGCGCGCGGTCGCGGGCGCTGCGTTGGTGTGGATGGGCCCTCGCGGCCGCAGCCCTCGCGTTCGCATGCGTGGCCGCGTTCCGGGAAGACCTCACCCCGGCACTGGCGACCGTGCTCGCCGCGCTCGCCGTGCTGGCAGTGCTCCACATCGCCGCGCTGGCTCATGCCCATTGGACAGCGGAAGCGGCAGCGGACGACTACGCGCTCGACCACGGGGGACCGCGACCGATACTGGCGTTCCTGCGCCGCATGGACGGCGACCCGGTCTCCGAATCGGCGATTCCCCGAGCCCGGCCGGGGCGCCGCATCATGCGCCTCCAATCCCGGATGTGGGCGTACTCGACCCTCGACACCGACCAACCCGTCCTGCGGCCGATAGCCGAGCCTGGTTTCGGGCGGCCCCAGTGAGTGCAGAAGTCAGCGGCCGGTGGCGCCGTCGATCAGTTCGCGGAGGATGTCGGCGTGGGCTCACCGGTCCCGGCTCGGGCGTGCAATCAATCCAGGGCGACCGAGAGTCGATGCCCCAGTGCAGTGATCGTGTCCACACTGCCCGCGACGCCTGGTTGCCAAGGCAGGACCAGTCGATCCTTCGCCTCGTCGACGTACCGCGGCACCACATGCAGGTGAAAGTGGAACACCGTCTGCCACGCATCGGCGCCGCAGCAGTTCAGGAGATTCACCCCCTCGGCCCCTAGAGCATGTCTCCTATTTGGTGAGGTGTCTCAGCCAGGTGCATATTGCTGAAAGAACTACTCCGGCCCGGTACGTGAGCGCGAGTTTGTCGTAGCGGGTGGCCAGTCCGCGCCACTGTTTGAGGGTCACGAAGGATCGTTCGACGACGTTGCGGCGCTTGTACTTCTCGGCGTCGAACCCGGCGGGGCGACCACCGCGGCTGCCCCGCCGGAAGCGGTGGCGCTTCTGATCGTCCGGTTCGGCGATGACCGCTTCGATCCCTCGCGATCGGAGGTGGGTGCGGATCGCTCTCGACGAGTAGGCCTTGTCACCGAGAACGGCGTCCGGTCGGGTCCGAGGCCTTCCCGGTCCGATCCGGGGCACCGACAACGCGTTCATGAGGATGGGGAACATCGGCGAGTCGCCAGCCTGGCCGGGCCCGATCAGCAGGACGAGAGGGCGGCCGTGGCCGTCGGCGAGCTGGTGGATCTTCGTGCCGAGCCCACCCCGTGAACGTCCGAGAGCATGGTCGGCCGGTTCGAGGAGGAGGTTCGTGTAATTCGACAGATCCCCCTGTGTGACGTGCGAGGTTGGTGCCGTGCTGGTGGGCCCGGCAGATGGTCGAGTCCACGGACACCGTCCAGTCGACCATCCCATTCGCGTCGGCGTGCGCCAGCAGGGACTCGAGGATCTTGTCCCAGGTCCCGTCGCCGGCGTAGCGGCGGTGACGTTTCCAGATCGTCTGCCACGGACCGAAATCCGTGGGCACGTCCCTCCACGCGACTCCGGCTCGGTAGCGGTAGATGATGCCCTCGACGACTCGACGATTGTCCCGGAACGGACGGCCCCGGCATCCGTCGGAGGAGGGAAGTAGCGGCTCGATCAGCGACCACTGCTCATCGGTCAGGTACTCGGTGCGCGACACACCGAACAGTGTCACGCACCGACTACACGGGTTGGGGAGACCGTCCCTCAGCGGCCTCGGTTGACGCCGTCGCCGTGCCGTCGTGCCGATCGACCGGACGCGCCCAGTGTGCGCGAGTTGATCCGCTGGTTGTCGCGTCCGGTGAGTAGCTCGGTGATCGTGTAATGCTGCTGGACTACGCGCACGGGTTCGTGAGAACGCCGCCGTTCAGATCCGTGCCATACATCTCGAAACCGGCAACGCCCAGCAGGTGACGCACGCGGGGCCTCATACCTTTTTTTGGGCGGGGTGTGCGGCGGCGTAGTCCGCGAGGATGGCGTGGGGGACGCGGGCAGTGTGTGGTGCGATGGGGTAGCCGTGAGTGCAGGCCCATTCACGGACGTCGTGCATCCCGTTGTCGGATGCCGCGATCATCCCTGTCCACCGCTTGTGCCCGCCGACACGGCGGGCATGGCGGATGTAGTTGCCGAATAGGCGGCGGAACTGTGCTGCGTTCTCGTCACGCAGGTCGATCGAATACTCGACACCATCGATCGAGAAGTCGATCGTTTCTCCTCCGGATTCGATCGTCTTCCCGTCGAGATCGTCGAGGGTCTCCACGACCACCTTGAACATCATGCCCCCTGCACGTGTCGTTGGACGCGAAAACCGCCCCCGCGCAGTGTTCGGGGACGGTGACGGGCGGTGGAGCCCACGGCGCCGTGGTCGATCGGCTCCACCGCCCACTCTGGCAGCACCCGAAGGTCAGCTGCCCGAGGTCATCGATTCGAGGCTTGCCCAGCCTCCACCCTGTTGTGAGGCGGTGTACAGCCCCATGGACCCGACGGTGGTGAAGGCCGTTAACAGGTTCACCAAGGCGTGCCAGTAGTTGGACGACATACGTTTGATCTCCTTCTAGGAAAGTCCGCTAAGGAACGCATTAAGCGGTCCTGCCAGATTCAGCCATAGTTGAAACAGCGTGACGTGGAGCAGGTCGGTGCTGATCGCGTTGAGTGACATTCACAGACTCCTTGGGGCGGTCAGGGGCGTCATCACGGGTAGGTGTTCCCGAAAGACAGCTGTATGGGCAAGTCGATCAGAAAGGCGAACAGCATGGGGAGCATCTGTGTGACGGTCTGTCCGAGCGACGCGGTCTCTGCCTGAATCGATCCCATCAGCTTGCTCCTCCGCTCGAGTAGGCAGTGGTCGACATGGCGTTGAGCCCGTCGAGGGAACCGCCCAAGGCGGTGGCAAATGCCGGGACGAAATCCCGCAGCAGGGCCATGAACTGACCTAGCATTATTGACTCCATTTTCGGTCGATGGTTGTATTGCGGCCACGTGTCTTGCTGATTGGCAATGTCGTACAGCTGACCAGTGATCTTGACACCTCCGACGGCCTTGGCGTCAGCCGGCGGCGCGCTCACGTGGGTGTCGGCGCCGACGTAGGCGGTGCCACATACCTGCATTCTTCAGGAAATGCGGTGACGGCCCGAGGGCAAGTTTTCTTTCATCGAGATAGCTGATTCGATTTTCCGAATCGCATGCGCGGATCGGACCCGTGAAGGTCCAGTTTGCGCCCCCCCTCGAGCTCGAACGAAGGGCCACCAGGGGGCCCTCGCCTCCATGCTCGAGGCCAGCACCAGGCACGCTATTACGAACCGATTGCGGCCGTTAACGGTTTCGCATACCTACCCACCAGTAACTTGTCGGGCGGTGAGCTTAGGGAGAATCCGGCCCGAGTGTTCACCTTGACTAAATCCGAGATTATGATAATTTTGAACTGCAGTGCAATTCAGTCGATACCGAGGAATGCGTATTGTACGTTTGTTCAACATTGGTCGGTATGCGCAGGCAGTGACCTGGGGTCGGATTGTCACCTGAGCAACCGGGATCTTTCCGGGCAGGCACCGGAGGCCGCAGGCAGCAGCACTCCTGCTCTTAGCAGGCTTCGCACAGTCCGATGCGGACCGCCTGTGGACCAATGACTTTCAGTGGCAGATGGCACGGGATTCGGCACTCGAATCCGCACCCCTCGTCCACGTCGTTGGTTCAGGCCTGGTCGTACTTGTCCCAGAAGCGTGCCCGCAACCGATACCGGATCCCCTCGTCCAGGTCGTACCTCTCCATCACGTCGGAGGCGTCGAGCAGCAGGGCACGGTCGATGTCGCGGGGGATCGACGGCCTCGCGCGCTGGAGTTCCAGTCTGTCGTCGGGTGTAGCGCTCTCCTGGAACGATGCGAGGACGCGCGCCACGACCTCGTCGATCAGTTGATCCTGCTCGCCGCCTTCGTCGTATCCGGGTAGCACACGGCCTGGGGAGCCAGTCGAGACGCTGTACGCAAGCACGCTCGTCGAGCGTGGAGCGGCCGGGCCGTGCGGAATGGACGCGAGGTCGAGAGGGGTCCGGACGGCCGGCCGCGCCGCCGCGGCTGGGGGCCGAGCAGGCTCCGGTGTCGGTTCCTGGGTGATCGGCTCGAGCGCCGGCTGTCGGTCGACCTTCATCACGGCAGCATCGACCGCCGCTCCATCGATGCTGTCGAGTTCGTCGGCGGCCCGGATCAGGTGCCGGCTCACGCCATGAGGTTTGCCGTCGACGGTCGGCACGGCGAGCAGCACGACCTGGACCCCGTGGACCTGAGCCTCTTCGACTGCTTCGGTGAGGTCGTCGTCGCCCGAGACGAGGAAGAACACGTCCGATGCACGGTTGCGGGCGTGGGCGACGAGGTCGAGGCCGATGCGAAGGTCGACCCCCTTCTGGTCGCCATTGACACCGAACCGGCCGAGCCGGAGCTTGACCTTGGACAGCTCGCCGATGCGCTCCTGTCGCGCATCGGGGACACCGTTGCGGGCAGAGTCGTACCAGTGCACCCGCAGCACCGGCAGGCCCGACCTGGCTTCCGCGGTGTCCACCAATGAGCTGATCAACGTGGCGTAGTCGACGTAGATACCGCTCCGCAGCGAAGTGCCGGTCACGCGGGTCGCAGCCGCAGCGAGCAAGTACCCCGCATCGACATACAGAGAACAGGTCGACCGCATGCGCTCACTATGGCATGGCACGGTTGACAGTAATGGGCGCTTGACCAGCAACCACTCTGTCGGCGAGCCACACCCTGGTGTAGTAGAAGCGGGCGGCGTACCGACACGGAATACACGGCTTCAGCCCCGCCATCCTCAAGCAATGGCGCGGGCTGGCCACCCGCGAGGACTCACTCGCCCTCGCATACCGCGCGCGCGTGGTCCCATCGGCGGCCCGCACCTGGTGAGTCCCTCACCAAATAGGAGACACGCTCTAGGTCCTCCATGGCCACCTTGGCGATCCGCTGGGCAGACAGCGTGACGGCGGTGAGGTCATCCGCCGGTATCTCCAACAGATCTTTGCTGTGCCGCTTGGGAATGACGAGCAGTGGCCGTCGGAAACAGGATTGATGTCCATGAAGGCGTACGTGGTGTCGTCCTCGGACACCTTGGTGTGCGGAACCTCGCCGGCGACGATTCCGCAGAACAGGCGCTGATCGGTCATAGCCGGCGACGCTAGTCGGTGTTCCGGGGCCGAGAAAACAGGTCGAAGGTCGGTTCGTCCTCGGACTACTCTTCGCCGGGTGACGTCGAACCCGCGTACGCAGTTGTCCGTGCCGCTTCCCTCTGGGCGAGTGCTCACGGGAGCGTCGTTCGGTCCACCGGAAGGCCGTCCCGTCCTCTTCGTCGCGGGGGCCGCCACGGGCAAGAGCATGTCCTTCGGGGACGACTGCCTGGAACGCCTGGGGATCCGTCTGCTGACGATGGATCGCCCTGGCATGGGCGGCTCGTCACCCGACCCGGATCGCACCGTCGCCTCGACGGCGGAGGACTACCGCGCGTTCGTCTCCGCCGCGATTCGCGACGAGTCCCCGGTCGTTGCAGTCGTGGCGAATTCGCAGGGCGCCCTCTTCGGCCTGGCGATCGCCGCGGCCGGATGGGCTTCGTCGCTCGTCCTCGTGTCACCAGCTGACGAGATCGCCCATCCGGTGATTCACGACATGTTGCCGCCGCAGGCAACTCAACTGGCCGACATGGTGCGCGATGCCCCGGAGGCGGCACGAAAGATGCTCTCCTCGTTCACGCCGGAGGCCATGGAGGAGATGGTCCTGTCCGGTTCCGGTGAGGAGGATCGGGCGTTCTACAGCGCGGCGCCGTTCTTGGCGAGGTACCGCACGGCACTGGAAGAGGGGTTCGCCAACGGCGCGGCCGGATACGTTCAAGACACCCTCATGGCCATGCGCACGTGGCCGATCGACCCGACGAGCGTGACCTGTCCCGTACGGATTCTCTTCGGGGAGAAGGACCGGACACACTCCCCGGACCTCGGCGCGACATTGACATCGCGTTTCCCGTCGGCGACTCGCGACGTCATCGTGGGCGCCGGCGGCGCGCTCCTCTGGACGCACTCGGCGCACATCCTGTCATCTTTGTTGCCGCACTGAAGGATTGGCGGACTACCGGTGCGGGCGCATGCGGGCCGAGGGGACAATTTACGTCGAGCGGCAACCGTCGGGTGAAGCTGGGGTTTCCTAGGATTGGCGGGTGCCCAACCTGAGATCACCCGCGACCCGCGCACGAGACGTCGACCGTGCGCAGAGCTGCACGTTGCTCGACGCCGCATACAGCGACGGCCAGCTCGGCGTCGACGAGTACGAGGCCCGCACCGCGACCGCAATGCGCGCGGCCATGCTCGGTGATCTGAACAACCTGACCGCCGACCTGCAGATCCCCGCACACTTTGTCGGGTCCGCGAGCACCCCGGACGCACCGGCTCGCCGCCCGGGCCTGCGTACTCGCGCACGGACCGCCGCGGCGATGGTCCGCGGCGGCGCCAACTATCTGCTGTTCGGCCGCGGCGCCGACGGCGATCAGTCCGGCGCGTCGGAATCGCTTCCCGCCCAACCTACGACGTGCGGTGAGCCGGCCGAGCCCATCGACACCCACACCGCCGACGGTATCCGTGTGTTCGTGCGTCGATTCCAGCAGAAGTTCCGTGATGCGATCGCCGACGACGTCGACCTGTACCGCAACGATGCCGTCGTCACCAGAATGGTTCCCGGACAGCCGCACCGCTCGCATCGGTATCCGCGCCTCGGACGCCGGCCCTCGCGTCACGGTGTACGTCGAAGACAGCGACGCCAACAAGGGGAACGCGACAGCGACGTTCGCCGGCGAGATCATCGACGTCCAGACCGCCTGACACGGTGGCGATCCGCGAATGCTGGGTAGGGTGCCTTCGTGACGTTACGACGACCTCTGCCGCCCGCCACCCGACGCACCCGGACACTGCTCCTCGCCGCGATCATCGCGATGCCGATTGCGACCGGAGTCTCGGCACCGGCCCTCGCATCGGTTCCCGCATCAGGCCCCACGGCGCAGGCCGCGCCCGATATTCCGGAACGGCAATCCGTCAGCGAGCGCTATGCCGCCACCGGCATCCACGCCGTCACATCGGTTGCGATGCCCGGATACCAGCTGTTCTACCCCGCCGACATCGACACGAGCCCCGACCGCCATCCGGTGGTCACCTTCGGTAACGGAAGCTACGCGACCTACGAGCAGTACGAGGAGTTGCTGCGGCACCTGGCCTCGTGGGGCTTCGTCGTCGTGGTCGCCGACAGCAGCGTCACCGGCGACGGGACCGAGATCCTGGCAGCAGCGCGCTACGTCGTGGCGCGGAACGACAACCCGGAGAGCGTCTTTCACGATCGCATCGACGTCGCTCACGTCGCTGCAGTCGGGCATTCGCAGGGTGCCGGGGGATCGATCAACGCCAGCACCCAATCCGACGGCCTCATCACGTCGACCGCCGTGCTCGACCTGCCCGATCCCTGGTGGGCCAGTCGGCCCGTCGACGTGATCGACGTGACCCGATTGACAGGTCCGGTGTTCTACCTGACCGGGGCCGAGGATCCGGTCTCGACGGCCATACCGCAGGCCGCCTATCACGCCGTGAGCCCGGGGCCCGCGGCCCGCGGCCGCCTGCTGGGGGTGGGCCACAACTGGCCCACCGACGGAGGTGGATTCCGCGGATACCTCACCGCGTGGCTGCGCTTCACCCTCGAGGGCGACACCGACGCCGCACGCGCCTTCGTCGGTCCGGCACCTGAGTTGTTGGCCGATCCAGGGTGGGACGGGACTGCGGTCAAGGGCTGGTGAATCGACGGCTCCGGGGGTGAGGCGCCACCGCGTCTCCGAACCGGGTGTACTCCCGCGCGGTCAGCCCCGGTTCTGTTCGACCACCCACGCGGCGATCTGCGTCCGTTTGGTGAAGCCGAGCTTGGTGAGCACATGCTGGACGTGCCCCTGCACCGTACGGGGCGAGACGACCAATTTGGCCGCGACCGCCTTGTCCGTCAGACCCTCCGCCACCAGGTCCGCGACCTGCCGTTCGCGGGGGGTGAGAATGTCGGTGGGTGAGGGCGGACCCGACGGCACCACCCGTTCCTCGCCGAGTGCATATCCGGCGGCTTCTTCGAAGGACAGGTTGGCGCCGCGCTGAAAATCGGTGGTGAAGGCGCGATCGCCGAGTGCGCGGCGGGCTCGCTGTTCGGCCTCGCGGTGGTACCCCTGCAGCGTCGGGGCCACGACACCGGTGCTGCCCACAGCCAGCCACCGCGTCTGCACCGCCCCCAACAGCACCGCCGCGCGGTGATCGCGGTGGTCGGCGGCCGCAATCCACGCCAGTGCTTCCACACACATGGCGGCGGACAACTTGTCGTCCACCTGATCGGCCAGCCTCAGGGCTTCTTCGAGCAATCCGGTCGCGCGGTGCGGCTCGGCCTTCCACAGCCCCAACCCGAGCGCGCAGTGGGCGTAGCCCTTGTACATGGATTCGCCGCTGGCTTCGGTGATTTCGAGTCCCTGCCGGTAGTAGTCCTCGGCCTCCGCCGTATGCCCGAGAAACCCATGGGCCAGCGAGAGACCGAGCACCGTCGAGATCTGCCGAACAACGCTGCGTTCGGACCGGAACACCTCGAGGGCGCGCTCGAGACAATCGACGGCGCGCGGGATGTCGCCCGCGAACGCGGCCAGGTATCCCATGGCGTGCAGGACCAGGGCCTCCGATGTTGCGTCCCCGAGGCGTTCTGCGAGGTCGCGCCCTCGTGCGGCGAATTCCTCTCCCGCCGCGACGTCGCCCTGGTACCCGGCGAGCAGGCACGCCCCGGACAGCGCCTTGACCTTCCCGACGGTGGGTATTCCTCCCTGTAGGTTCAGTGTTCGGTCGAGCCAGTACCGACCCTCTCCGAGCAGCCCGTCGGAGAGCCAGAACGGGAAAAGGGCGACGGCGAGCCGCAGCCCGTGGTCGGCTTCGCCGGGGGTGGACAGGCAGAACTCGATCGCCTCGCGCAGGTTCGGCTGCTCCCGTTCCAGCCGGACCTTGGCCTCCGCCTGCTGAGGGCTGATCCAGTTGCGGCGCAGCTCCGACACCAGCTGCTCGTACCAGTCCCGATGCCGTCGACGCATCACGGCGTACTCGTCCATCTCCTGCAGGCGGTCGAGTCCGTACTCGCGCAGCGTGTCGAGTAGCCGGTACCGGACCACCCCTCCCACGTCTTCGCAGGTCAGGATGGACTTGTCGACCAAGGAGGTCGCCACCTCGAGCAGGTCGATCGTGTCCGTGCCGCAGATGCCTTCGGCGGCACCGAGTTCGAATGCGCCGGCGAACACCGCCAGCCGAGCCCACGTCTGCCGTTCCTCGTGCGTGCACAGCTCGTAGCTCCAGTCGATGCACAGCCGCATGGTCTGCTGCCTGGTGGGAACGTTCCGGGTGCTGGCGGTCAGCAGCGCATACCGGTCGATCAGGCGCTCGAGGACCTGGTGCACGGACATCGCCCGCAGCCGCGCTGCCGCCAGCTCGATCGGCAGCGGTAGACCGTCCACCCGCCGACAGATCTGGACGATCTCGCCCTCGTTCGCCGCGGTGAGCTCGAAACCGGGCACCGCCGCGCGGGCCCGCTCCACGAAGAGCGCTACCCCGTCGTATCGGCTCGGTTCGCGCCCCGGCTCCCGACCGTCCGGCTCGGGCAGTTCCAGGGGCGGCACCCGCAGCAGGTATTCGCCCTGAATGCGCAGCGGTTGACGGCTCGTGGCGAGGATGTGCAGTTGTGCGCACGACCTGAGCAGCATCGCGACGAGCCGCGCAACTGCCCCGACCAGGTGCGCACAGTTGTCGAGCACCAGGAGCAGATGGCGGTCCGCCAGGTGCTCGATCAGCAGATCTGTCACCGGCCGGCTCGAGAGCACCTGGATGCCGAGCGCGGCCGCCACCGTGTCCGGCACCAGATCGGGATCCTGCAGTTCAGCCAGGTCCACGAGCCAGACCCCGGCGCTGAAGGCCCGCTGCGAGTCCCCGGCAACGCGCAGCGCGAGCCGGGTCTTGCCGACGCCACCGACCCCCGTCAGTGTCACCAGACGCGAGACGCTCAGCAGTCCCTTCACCTCCGCGACGTCGTCGCGGCGGCCGACGAAGCTCGTCAGATCGAGGGGAAGGTTCCCCGCTCGCGCGGTGGGCATCAGGCCTGTCTTCTCGTTCACCCGGGTGAGCCGTCCCGGCGGCACCGGCTGCCGGGTCGGGATGGGACGTGGCACAGTATCCCGCGCCGTGGACGGCCTCGTCCATGCTCGAGGAGCAGTTTCCTGCCGGCGCCGGGGTGCCCGTCATCCGTCGACGGGCACCCCGGGATGGCGTCAGCTGAAGACGTCGGGATCCGGGCCGGTGCGCAGGCCCCGGTCGAGGCCCGTCAGGGTGGACATGTCGGCGTCGGTGAGCTCGAATCCGAAGACGTCGAGGTTTGCCCGGATGCGGCCGGGGGTGACCGACTTGGGGATCACGATGTTGCCGGTCTGAATATGCCAGCGCAGCACCACCTGTGCGGGAGTGACCCCGTGCGCGGCCGCGATCGCGCCGATCGCTTCATCCCCGAGGACCGCGCCCTGGGCCAGCGGGCTCCACGCCTCCGTGGCGATACCGTGCGCGGCGTGGAAGGCGCGCAGCTCGGTCTGCTGCAGGGCGGGATGCAACTCGACCTGATTGACCGCCGGGGTGATGCCGGTGTGCTCCAGGAGTTGCTCCAGATGGGAGATCTGGAAGTTGGACACACCGATGGCGCGCACACGCCCGTCGGCGAGGATCTTCTCGAGTGCCCGGTAGCTCTCCACGAACGAATTCCGGGCGGGGGCCGGCCAGTGGACGAGGTAGAGGTCGACGTAGTCGAGTCCCAGGTTGTCGAGAGAGGTGTCGAACGCGGCCAGGGTCCGGTCGTACCCCTGATCCTCGTTCCACAGCTTGGTCGTGACGAACAGCTCGTCGCGGGTGAGGCCGGAGGCGGCGATCGCCCTGCCGACACCACGCTCGTTACCGTAGATCGCGGCGGTGTCGATGCTGCGATAGCCGGCCTCCAAGGCGCTGGTGACCGCGGCGGCGGTCTCGTCGTCCGGGACCTGGAAAACGCCGAAGCCCAACTGCGGCATGGTTACACCGTTGTCGAGTGTCACGTTCGGTACGGAAGTCATCAGGGTTCCTTTCATGGTGCTTACGTCGTGGGAGAAACGGAGAAACGGAGAAACGGGGGCTGTTGCGCGACCGAGATCGGTCAGGCGTGGACGGAAGCGGTCGCGGAGTTCGGGTCGGCCGTGACGACGGTGGTGCGCGTCGGGTGCTTCTCGAGTCGATGTGAGACGACTGCCAGCGCCAGCGCGGCGGCAGCCAGGACGGCACCGATCGCATTGGGCGCGGTGTAGCCGAGGCCGGCGGAGATCACCAGGCCGCCGAGCCAGGCGGACAGCGCGTTGCCCAGGTTGAAGGCGCCGATGTTTGCGGCCGAGGCCAGCGTCGGAGCGCCGTGGGCGTGGTCCAGGACGCGCTTCTGCAGCGGTGGGACGGTGGCGAAACCGAGCGCGCCGATGAGGAAGACGGCGACGACGGAGAAGACCTTGTCGGAGGCCAGGAAGGTGAAGAGTCCCAGGACCAGCGCGAGGCCTCCCAGCGCGGTGTAGAGCATCGGCATGAGCCTGCGGTCGGCGTAACGGCCGCCAACGAGGTTGCCGATCACCATGCCCAGGCCGAAAACGACCATCAGCCAGGTGACGGAGGATTCGGCGAACCCGCTCACCTCGGTCACCATCGGCGCGATGTAGGTGATTGCCGCGAACACGCCACCGAATCCGAGAACCGTCATGGCCATGGCCAGAACGACCTGGGTGTTCTTGAAGGCGGCGAGCTCGTGTCGCAGCTGGACACCGTCCGGCTTCGGCACGTCGGGTACGAGCTTGGCGACGCCGGCCAGGCCGAGGACGCCGAGGGCGGCGACGATCAGGAAGGTCACGCGCCAGCCGGCGGTCTGGCCCACGAAGGTGCCCATGGGCACGCCGACGACGTTGGCCACGGTCAGGCCGGTGAACATCATGGCGATGGCGCCGGCCTTCTTCTCGGGAGCGACCAGTTCGGCGGCGACGACGGAGCCGATGCCGAAGAAGGCGCCATGGGCCAACGAGGCCACGACGCGCCCGATCAGCACGACGGCGAAGACCGGGGCGACGGCGGTGACCAGGTTGCCGAGGATGAACAGGCCCATGAGCAGCATGAGCATGTTCTTGCGAGAGATCTTGGTGCCGAGGATGGTCATGAGTGGTGCGCCGATCATGACGCCCAGGGCGTAGCCGGTGACCAGGAAGCCGGCCGTCGGCACGGACACACCCAGGTCGTCGCCCATCTGGGGCAGCAGGCCCATGACGACGAATTCTGTGGTGCCGATTCCGAAGGCTCCCATTGCCAGTGCCAGGAGTGCGAGCGGCATGAGGACGATCCTTTGTGCAAGGTGAAAGTACGCGAACGCGTCTTACAAGCGACGACAATAATTGCAGACGCCGACTATTCGCAAGCGCGGGTATAGTGAGGTATGCAATAGCCGGGCTTCTGCCGGCGCCAACCGTTCGCACCGTCCGACCGAGGGAGCTCGACCATGACCGCCACCGATCCAGCGATGACCGCACTCGCGCACAGTTGGTCGGCGCTCTCGTTGCTGCACGGGCGTATCGAGGGTCGGGTCGAACGCGCACTGCAGGCCGGTCACCAGTTGAGTGCGCGCGAGTACGCGCTCCTGGACGTCCTGAGTCGCCAGCACGACGGCGACGGCGGACATCTGCAGATGCGGCAGGTCGCGGACTCCGTCGTCCTCAGTCAGAGCGCCACCACACGCCTGGTGACCCGACTGGAAGACCGCGGGCTGCTCTCGCGTTACCTGTGTCCTACCGACCGTCGAGGCATCTACACCGACGTCACCGACGAGGGGCGGCGTTTGCTCGACGAGGCGCGTCCCACCCACAACAGCGCCCTGCGCGAGGCGCTCGACCAGGCAGCGGCCGAACCCGAGCTCGCCCCGCTGGTCCGAGCCGTCGAACAGTTGCAGGGCAGCGTCGAGCCGGCATGACGGGATGTGTTGCACCGGTGACCGCGACTGTGTGGCGATAGGGTCGGTCGAGGTGAATCGACGACCATCCCGGGAGGGTGAGCGGTGCGGAATGCGGTGTCCCTGAAGGTGCAGCTCGTCGCGAAGACGGAGTTCGTCCCGCCCTCCGACGTGCCGTGGGAGACCGACGCCGACGGTGGCGAGGCGCTCGCGGAATTCGCCGGGCGCGCGTGCTACCAGAGTTGGTCCAAGCCGAACCCGCGCACCGCGACGAACGCCGGGTACCTGCGCCACCTGCTCGAGGTGGGTCACCTGTCGGTTCTCGAACACGGCAGCGTCAGCTTCTACATCACCGGCATCTCGCGCTCGTGCACGCACGAGCTGATCCGGCACCGGCACTTCTCGTACTCGCAACTGTCGCAGCGATTCGTCCGCGAGAACGACGCCAACGTCGTGATCCCACCCGCGATCGCCGGCGACGCGCACCTCGAGGCGCTGTTCGCCAAGGCCACCGAGGCGAGCCGCGACGCCTACGCGGAACTGCTCGACGCTCTCGAGGAAAAGCTCGCCGACGTGCCGAGCGGCCCAGTCCGTAACAAGCAGGCGCGCCAGGCCGCCCGCGCGGTGCTGCCCAACGCCACAGAGACCCGAGTCGTCGTCACCGGCAACTACCGAGCGTGGCGGCATTTCGTCGAGATGCGGGCCACCGAACACGCCGACGTCGAGATCCGTCAGGTCGCCGTCGAGTGCCTGCGGCAACTGCGCCGCGCCGCGCCGAATGTGTTCGGGGACTTCGAAATCGTTGCTCTACCGGACGGTTCCGAGGTCGCGACGAGCGAGTTCGGTACTGTCGGCTGAGCGGACGGAGGCTGCCGCTCGGTGCAGGCTACGCCCGCAGGGGTGCCGTCGTGTTCAGGTCTGCAGCGCCGACCGGGTAGCCTTCTGACCATGACCTACGGTGATTCAGCTGCTTCCGTCGAGCGTCCGTTCGGCACCGTCCTCACTGCGATGGTGACCCCGTTCACCAAGGACGGAAAGCTGGACGTAGACGCCGGCGTTCGGCTGGCCACCCACCTCGTCGACAACGGTTGTGACGGACTGGTGCTGGCCGGCACGACGGGTGAGTCGCCCACCACCACCGAGAACGAGAAGCTCGAACTCCTGCGTGCCGTCGTCGAGGCCGTCGGCGACCGCGCCCGGATCGTCGCCGGCGCCGGCAGCAACGACACCGCGCACAGCGTCGAGCTCGCGCGCGACGCCGCCCGCGCCGGTGCACACGGACTGCTCGTCGTGACGCCGTACTACTCGCGTCCGCCGCAGGCCGGTCTGTACGCACACTTCACCGCCGTCGCCGACGCCACCGACCTGCCGGTGATGCTTTACGACATTCCGCCACGCTCCGTGGTCCCGATCGAGACCGAGACCATCCGGCGCCTCGCCGACCATCCGCGCATTCTCGCGGTCAAGGACGCCAAGGGCGATCTGAATGCCGGCGCCGAGCTGATCGGCACCACCGACCTCGACTTCTTCTCGGGTGACGACCCGCTGAACCTGCCCTGGCTGTCCGTCGGCGCGATCGGCTTCGTCAGCGTCATCGGACACCTCGTCCCGCAGCGCCTGCGCGCGCTGCACACCGCCTTCATGGAGGGCGACCTCGCGAAGGCCCGCGAGATCAACCTCAGCCTCGTGCCGGTCAATCGTTCGGTGGCGCGCCTCGGTGGCGTCAGCGCCTCCAAGGCCGGACTGCGGCTCATGGGCCTCGACGTCGGCGAGCCCCGCCTGCCGCAGGTCGCCCCCACCACCGAGCAGATCGACATCCTGGCGGCGGATCTGCACGCCGCGGGGGTGCTCGCATGACCCGTCCCGCACGTCGCCGCAGCGCCTCCCGCCAGGCGGGCCCGCCGACCACCGCCGCCGAGCGCGCGGAGCGAGTCGAAGCACCCGCACCGGCCGCGGAGGCCGGTGAGCGCCGCGCTGCGACACAGCCGGAGTCGGCTCCCAAGAGCGGCACCAGAAGGTCCCAGTCGCGTCGGTCCGGACGGTCGAAGCCGCCCGCACCTGCAGTGGTCGATCCGACCGATCGGCTCGGACTTCCGCCCAAGGCGCCCGCGAAGGGTCTGCGGGTGGTCGCGCTCGGCGGCATCGGTGAGATCGGTCGCAACATGACCGTCTTCGAACACCAGGGCAAGCTGCTCATTGTCGACTGCGGCGTGCTCTTCCCCGAGGACCAGCAGCCCGGCGTCGACCTGATCCTCCCGGACTTCCGGCACATCGAGGACCGGATGGACGACGTCGAGGCGATCATCCTCACGCACGGCCACGAGGACCACATCGGTGCCGTGCCGTTCCTGCTGCGGCTGCGCCCGGACATCCCGGTCGTCGGCGCCAAGTTCACGCTCGCGCTCGTCGCCGCCAAGTGCCGTGAGCACCGTCAGCGCCCCAACCTCGTCGAGGTCGTCGAGGGCGACAAGACCAGCCACGGCCCGTTCGACTGCGAGTACTTCGCGGTCAACCACTCGATCCCCGACGCGATCGCCGTCGCGATCCGCACGTCGGCCGGTCTGGTGCTGCACACCGGCGACATCAAGCTCGACCAGCTGCCGCTCGACGGCCGCCTCACCGACCTCGCCGGGTTCTCCCGGCTCGGCGACGAGGGCGTCGACCTGTTCCTCGTCGACTCCACCAACGCCGAGGTGCCGGGCTTCGTCACCCCCGAACGCGAGATCGGCGGCGTGCTCGACAACGTCATCGGCAAGGCCACCCAGCGGGTGATCGTCGCGTCGTTCGCGAGCCACGTGCACCGCATCCAGCAGGTCGTCGACGTCGCGGTGCGCTACAACCGCCGCGTCGCGTTCGTGGGCCGCTCCATGGTCCGCAACATGCAGATCGCGCAGGACCTCGGCTACCTGTCGGTGCCCGACGGCCTCGTCGTCGACATCGACACCGCCGCGAACCTGCCCGACGACAAGCTCGTGCTGGTGTCCACCGGTTCGCAGGGCGAGCCGCTGTCGGCGCTGTCGCGGATGGCGCGCGGCGAGCACCGCCAGATCAACATCCGGGCCAACGACCTCGTCGTGCTGGCGTCGTCGCTGATCCCCGGCAACGAGAACTCGGTGTTCGCGGTGGTCAACGGTCTCGCCAAGCGCGGCGCCACCGTCGTCACGCAGCAGAACGCCAAGGTGCACGTCTCCGGGCACGCGTCTGCCGGCGAGCTGCTGTACCTGTACAACGCGGTCCGGCCCACCAACGCCATGCCCGTGCACGGCGAGTGGCGGCACCTGCGCGCCAACGCCGCGCTGGCCAGGGCCACCGGTGTCCCGGAGGACCGGATCGTGCTCGCCGAGGACGGTGTGGTGGTCGACATGGTCGACGGGCTCGCCGAGATCGTCGGCCGCGTCCCGGTCGGACACGTGTACGTCGACGGCAACTCGGTCGGCGACGTCGGCGACTCGACGCTGTCGGACCGTCTCATCCTCGGTGAGGGCGGCTTCATCTCGATCTCGCTGGCGGTGGACTCCGCGACCGGCCGCGCCGTGAGCACGCCAGAGGTGTCGGGCCGCGGCTTCTCCGACGACCCGGCCGCGCTCAAGGAAGCGGCGAAGCTGGTCGAGTCGGAACTCGTGCGGCTGGCCGGCGAGGGTATCAACGACACCCACCGGATCGCGCAGGCCGTGCGCCGGGTCGTGGGCCGCTGGGTGGCGGAGAAGTACCGCCGTCGGCCGATGATCGTGCCGACCGTCATCGGGGTGCCGTAGCCCGAACCGGAACGGTCGCACGCGACGGGTGAGGAGGTTGTCCCGTCATGACCGAGCGCAAGCCGCCCCGTGCCACGTTCGAGTCGTGGGTCGAGACGCAGATCCGCTGCGCGTACGAGCGCGGTGAGTTCGAGAACCTCGCGGGAGCCGGCAAACCGATTCCCGGGTACGGCGGTGACGACTGGTGGGTGCGCGGTTACCTCGAGCGCGAAGGGCTGTCCGCGGACGACCTGCTGCCCGAACCGCTGCGGCTGCGCAAGGACATCGAACGGTTGCCCGAGACGGTGCGCTCGGCCCGCACCGAACGTGAGGTGCGGGACGAGGTCGCCCGCCTCAACCGGCGGGTCGCCGTGTGGCTGCGCAACCCGACCGGCCCACAGGTGCCGATCCGCCGGGTCGACCCGGACGAGGTGGTGGAACGGTGGCGGACCGACCGGGCCTCGGCACCGATCATGGACCCGGTCGTCCGCGATCAGGAACAGTGCCGGGCCCGTCGGGCACTCGCCAGTGCAGCGCTCGCGGAGGCCGGCTACGCCGAGATCCGTCGGGGCGAGGTGCGTTTCGAACGGCGACGCCGGTTCACATGGCCGTTCCGTAGACGGCGCTCGCCGGCGTGACCGTCACGACTCGAGCTTCCCGTAGTCGACCGTGAACCACCGTTCCGGGCGCATGCGGATGACGACGGCGGCATCGTTGAACGACTCGCCGACGAATGCCTCCGCCTCGGCGTCGGGCAGGTACCGGCGCACCAGGGGCCGCACGTCGTCGGCGGTGACGTCGTCCTGGAACGTCGCCGGGCCCTCGACGCTGACATAGCGGTATGGCGGCGCCTCCTGTTGTGCGCACAGACTGAATCGGCCGCTGGCCCGGATCAACCGCTCCTTGACCGTCCCGCGTTCGGTCCACACCATGACCTCGCCGCCGGGGGAGTAGGCGTACCAGACCGGGACCGCCAGCGGAGCCCGGCCGTCGCGTTCGGCGGCGATCACACCGACGTGCAGGTCGGCGAGGAACTCCTCGCGTTCGCTTTCGGACATCGTGGTCTTCGACATGCGTCGCTCCTCTCCGGTGTCTTCTCTCACGGTAGAAGTCCGGAGCGACAACTTCACGTGCTCGAGTCCCGCTCCGGTTACCGTGTGGTGTGCCTTACGCCCGTGACGAACGCCACGCCCTGGTCGAGACGATGCGCACCGTCGGACCGGACGCGCCCACGCTGTGCGGTGACTGGACGGCCCGTGACCTCGCCGCACACTTGGTGCTGCGCGAGCGTCGGATGGACGCGTCGCCCGGGATCCTGGTCCCGGCGCTGGCCGGCCATACCGAACGCGTCCAGCGCGGCATTGCTCGCAAGGAGTGGAACTCCCTGCTCGACGACGTGCGATCGGGCCCACCCGTCTGGTCCCCGTTCCGCCTGGTGGACGAGCAGGCGAACCTGTCCGAGATGTTCATCCATCACGAGGACGTCCGGCGGGCACAGTCCGACTGGACGGTGCGGACGCTGCCGGACGGTATGCAGGACAAGCTCTGGCGGATGGCGACCGGAATCGGGCGTCGCAGCTACCGCAAGTCCCCGGTCGGCGTGATCCTGGAACGCCCCGACGGCATGCGCGCGACGGTGCGCAAGGCGGGATCGAGGTCGGTGACGTTGCGCGGCGAGCCCGGCGAGCTGCTGATGCATGCGTTCGGGCGCGACGAAGTACGCGTCGCATTCGACGGAACCGCGGAGGACATCGCGGCGGTGACTGCCCTCGATCGCAGCATGTGACCCACTGCCCGGTCGTGGTGGCGAGGCACACACACGGGTGAGGCGTGTGTTGCGGATGGTCCGGATGGGGCCGTAGCGACTAACCTGACCCGTATGGCAGGTAAGACGAGCGCCCGCGGATCGAGTTCGACAGCATCGACATCGCGGACCCGTGCGCGCTCGACCTCTGCTGCCCGGGGCTCGGCCACGTCGGGAAACCGGACGTCGGCCACGCGTAAACCCGCAGGTCAGCGCAAGCCCGCGGCGTCCCGTGGATCCTCGGCCCGTAAGCCGGCGTCCCGTGGCGGCACCGGTGGGCGTCGCCCCGCAGCGAAGTCCTCGCGCGGCACCAGTGCGTTGTCCTCGGTTGGCCGGGGCATCGGCGCCGGCTGGTCGATGGTGGCCAAGGGTGTGGGTGCGACTACTCGGACGATGAGCAAGGCCACCGAGATCGAACACGGTCACCGGCGCGACGGCATCGCCCTCGGGCTGATCGCGGTCAGTGTCGTCATCGCCGGCGGCATGTGGTTCTCGGCCGGCGGACCGGTTGGGGAGTGGATCGAGTCGGCGGTGCGCGCGGTCGTGGGCGCCGTCGCGGCGGTGCTGCCGATCGTGGGCGTGGCGATCGCCGTCGTGCTGATGCGCACCGAACCCAAGCCGGAGATCCGCCCGCGCCTGATCCTGGGCTCGCTGCTGGTCGGGCTGCCCGCCGTCGGTCTGTGGCACATCGCCTCCGGATCGCCGGCCACCTCGAATGGATGGCCCGCGGGTGCCGGCGTCGTCGGATACGTCGTCGCCGGTCCGCTCACCGACGGTGTGACCGAGTGGCTGTCGGTTCCGCTGCTGCTCATGGCGATGTTCTTCGGCATCCTGCTGCTCACGGGGACCACCGTGCGCGAGGTGCCCGAGCGGCTGCGGTCGTACTTCGGCACCTCGTACGACGACGACTACGCGTACGACCACGCCGACGACCCCGACTTCCACGACGATGACGACGGTTACGGGGCCGACGACAACGACCCGAGCCTGTTCGACGCGGACGGTTACCCGGTCGACGGCGGCGCCCCGACCAAGCCGTCGCGGCGTACGCCCCGCGGCCGGCGCGGTACTCCGGAGCAGAACTACCCGACCGACGAGGTCCACGTCGACACCGCCACCGAGGTGCTCGGGCTGTGGGACCCGGGCGATCCGGACCACGCGCCTGCCGCGCCGGAACCCGCCCCCGAACCGGAACCGGAGCCCGCTCCGCCCGCCCGGCCGAAGCCCCGCGCGCGCGTCGCGCCGAAGCCCGCGCCCGAACCGGCCCCGGCTGTCGAGGAGGACGCGTTCGTCCCCGACCGGGTCGTCGAGGGCGACTATGCGCTCCCGCCGCTGTCGTTGCTGATCGAGGGCGATCCGCCCAAGCTCGGCAGCAAGGCCAACGACGCGATGATCGAGGCGATCACCGAGGTCCTGCAGCAGTTCAAGATCGACGCTGCCGTCACCGGCTACACCCGCGGCCCGACGGTCACCCGCTACGAGGTGGAACTCGGTCCGGGTGTGAAGGTCGAGAAGATCACCGCGCTGGCCCGCAACATCGCCTATGCGGTCGCGACAGACAACGTCCGGTTGCTTGCACCGATCCCCGGCAAGTCGGCCGTCGGCATCGAGGTGCCGAACTCCGACCGCGAAATGGTGCGGCTGTCGGACGTCCTCGGGGCGCCGTCCACCCGCAAGGACCACCACCCGCTGGTGATCGGGCTCGGCAAGGACATCGAGGGCGACTTCGTGAGCGCCAACCTCGCGAAGATGCCGCACCTTCTGGTCGCCGGTTCCACCGGTTCCGGTAAGTCGAGCTTCGTCAACTCGATGCTCGTGTCGCTGCTCACCCGCGCGACGCCGGACGAGGTGCGGATGATCCTGATCGACCCGAAGATGGTCGAACTCACCCCGTACGAGGGCATCCCGCACCTGATCACGCCGATCATCACGCAGCCCAAGAAGGCCGCTGCGGCGCTCGCCTGGCTCGTCGAAGAGATGGAGCAGCGCTACCAGGACATGCAGGCCAGCCGTGTCCGGCACATCGACGACTTCAACGCGAAGGTCAAGTCGGGGGAGATCACCGCTCCGCTCGGCAGCGAGCGCGTGTACCGGCCGTACCCGTACATCCTCGCGATCGTCGACGAGCTCGCCGACCTGATGATGACCGCGCCGCGCGACGTCGAGGAGGCGATCGTCCGGATCACGCAGAAGGCGCGTGCGGCGGGCATCCACCTCGTGCTGGCGACGCAGCGGCCGTCGGTCGACGTCGTCACCGGTCTGATCAAGACCAACGTGCCGTCGCGCCTCGCGTTCGCGACGTCGTCGCTCACCGACTCCCGGGTCATCCTCGACCAGCCGGGCGCCGAGAAGCTCATCGGTATGGGCGATGGACTCTTCCTGCCGATGGGCGCCGGCAAGCCCATCCGCATGCAGGGCGCCTTCATCACCGACGAGGAGATCGCGGGCGTCGTCGACTTCACCAAGAACCAGGCCGAGCCGGAGTACACCGAGGGCGTCACGGCCGCGAAGGCGGGCGAGAAGAAGGACGTCGATCCGGACATCGGCGACGACATGGACGTGTTCCTGCAGGCTGTCGAGCTCGTCGTCTCGAGCCAGTTCGGGTCGACGTCGATGCTCCAGCGCAAGCTGCGCGTCGGATTCGCGAAGGCGGGACGCCTGATGGACCTGATGGAGACCCGCGAGATCGTCGGGCCCAGTGAGGGGTCGAAGGCCCGCGAGGTGCTGGTGAAGCCGGACGAGCTCGACGGGCTGCTGTGGACGATCCGGGGCGGCGACCCGAACGCGGAGCCGTCGTCGGACTGACCGTTTTGTCCGGCCCGTTCGGGCCGAGGCGCGCTCATGTGGTTGAATGGGAAGCGCTTTGGAGGGGAGTATCCCCATTCCTGCGACAGACTCGTCAACACGAGCGGCACCGTTGCCGCTCCGGTTCTGTCGACCGGCCAGCCTCGGCGGATCGGTGGGAGAGACCTCCGGTAGTGAAACGTACCTACCGGAGGATTATCGCCGATGCATGTCTCCCCGCTCGTCTGGATCATCACGTGTCTGGTGATTCTCGGACTGTTCATCTTCGACTTCTTCGCACACGTGCGTACCCCGCATGCGCCGACGTTCCGTGAATCGGCGTTCTGGTCGGTGGTCTACATCGGTCTCGCGATCGTCTTCGGCATCTTCGTGATGGCGGTCTGGGGAACCACGTTCGGCGGCGAGTACTTCGCCGGCTTCGTCACGGAGAAGGCACTGTCGGTAGACAACCTGTTCGTCTTCGTGATCGTCATGTCGACGTTCTCGGTGCCTCGTGAGTACCAGCAGAAGGTGCTGTTGATCGGCATCGTTCTCGCGCTCGTGATGCGCGGCGCGTTCATCGCGGTCGGCGCCGCGGCGATCAACACCTACAGCTGGGTGTTCTACCTGTTCGGCGCGTTCCTCATCTACACCGCGGCCAAGCTCATCAAGGACGCCGGCCACGGACCGGAATCCGAGCAGGAACGCGAGAACAAACTGGTCCGTGCGGTCAAGCGATTCCTGCCGACGACAGAGGAATACGACGGCGACAAGCTGGTCACCAAGGTCGACGGCAAGCGGATGGTGACGCCGCTGCTGCTCGCGCTGGTCGTCATCGGGTTCACCGATGTGCTGTTCGCGCTCGACTCGATCCCCGCGATCTACGGGCTCACGCAGGAGCCCTACCTGGTGTTCACCGCAAACGCGTTCGCCCTCATGGGCCTGCGGCAGCTGTTCTTCCTGATCGGTGGCCTGCTCGAGCGCCTGGTCTACCTGTCGTACGGGCTGTCGATCATCCTCGCGTTCATCGGCGTGAAGCTGGTGCTGCACGCCCTGCACGAGAACACCCTGCCGTTCATCAACGGTGGTGAGCACGTCTCGGTGCCCGAGATCTCGACGGTGATGTCGCTGAGCGTCATCATCGGTGTCCTCGTGGTGACGGCGGTTGCGAGCCTGATCAAGACCCGAAACAGCACGCACGACAAGGACGCCGCCGACGCCGAGGCGCTCGTGGAGAAGTAGGCGGAAGACGACGGAACCCGCGGCACCGGCGTCATCGTCGATGCCGCGGGTTCGCGGGTTCGTTACTTGACGAAGACCCCGAAGACCGGGATCCACTCGCGAACGGTACGGTGCTCGACCAGGTCGCGCTTGGCGAACGGATCCTGGTCGAACAGATCGTGCACCTCGGCGGCGGTGGCCGCCTCGACCATCATGAGCGCACCGCCGCCGTCGGCGAACGGCCCGGACGAGTGGACGATGCCGCGGCGGACCAGATCGGCCAGCCACGCCCGGTGGTCGGTCCGGTGGTCGTCACGAAGTGCGGACTTCTCGGGAACGTAGGTGTACTGGACGGCGAAGAGCGGCATGATTCCTCGATCCCGGGTCTGTAAGTCGTCAGAGCGTCAGCAGCATACGGGTATTACCCAGCGTATTCGGCTTCACGTAGCTCAGGTCGAGGAACTCGGCGACACCGGTGTCGTAGGAGCGGCACATCTCGGCGTACACCTCGGCGGTGACGGGCGTGCCCTCGATCTCGGCGAAACCGTGCTTGGCGAAGAAGTTCACCTCGAAGGTGAGGACGAACAGCCGCTCGAGTTCGAGTTCGCGGGCCACCTCGACGAGCTTCGCGACAACCAGGTGGCCGGCGCCGCGGCCCTTGACCTGAGGGTCCACCGCGACGGTGCGGACCTCGCCCAGGTCGGACCACAGCACGTGCATGGCACCGCATCCGATCACCGCGCCGGCCTCTTCGACGACCCAGAACTCCTGCACCGCTTCGTACAGCGTGACGAGGTTCTTCTCGAGCAGGATCTTGCCGGAGTAGATGTCGATCAGCCGCTTGATCTCCGGTACGTCCGAGGTGCGCGCACGGCGCACCTTCATCCCTTCAGCCTTGTCCGTGCCAGCTGTCGGAGTCCCAGATGTCATGTGGTGCACAGTAGTCATAGGCGCAACGGATATTGTGAGCAGTGTGCCGCCCCGATCCATCGCCCCACGCCACGTCCCGTTCGTCTCGGGTGTGCCTGGGCGTACCGCCGGATCGGTTCGGTCATGAGCGCGCCGCGCCGCGATGTGGCCGCCGCCGCTGACACCCGTCCCGGCGAGGGGGTCGCGCCGCACACTCCGGTTCCCCTGGTCAATATCGCCAATATCCTCACGGTTCTGCGCATCGTGCTGGTGCCGGTGTTCCTCGTTGCGCTGTTCGCCGACGGCGGCCACTCGACGGTATGGCGGATCGTGGCGGCGTCGATCTTCGCGATCGCGGCGGTGACCGATCGCATCGACGGACAGTTGGCCCGCAAACACGGCCTCGTCACCGACTTCGGGAAGATGGCCGATCCGATCGCCGACAAGGCTCTCATCGGGGCCGCGCTGGTCGGCCTGTCGATGCTGGGCGACCTGTCGTGGTGGGTGACCGGCATCATCGCGGCCCGCGAACTGGGCATCACGCTGATGCGTTTCGCGGTGCTGCGGCACGGTGTCATACCTGCGGGTCGCGGCGGCAAGCTCAAGACCCTCGTCCAGACGTTGGCGATCGGCCTCTACCTGATCCCGCTCCCGGACGGTTTCGCGCCGTTCAGCGCGACCCTGATGGGCATCGCGGTGGTGCTCACCGTGGCGACCGGCCTCGACTACGTGGTCCAGGCGGTGCGGCTGCGGGCCGGGGTGAGGCGTGCGGGCGCATGACCGACCCGTTGACGGCTGCGGTTCCCGCCCGTGACGTCATCGAGGCGCTGACGCGGCGCGGCGAGACGGTCGCGACCGCCGAATCCCTCACCGCCGGGCTGCTCGCCGCGACACTGGCCGGTGTACCCGGGGCGAGTGTCGTACTGCGCGGTGGGTTGATCGTCTACGCGACCGACCTCAAGGGCACCCTGGGCGACGTCGACGCCGACGTCCTGGCCGCCGACGGCCCGGTGGCGCGCCGGACCGCGGCGCAACTGGCGGAGGGCGCGGCGCGGCGATGCGGCGCGGACTGGGGCGTCGGGCTCACCGGCGTGGCCGGACCGGATTCGCAGGACGGACATCCTCCGGGGACGGTGTTCCTGGGCGTGGCCGGACCCGACGGGACCGAGGTCACGCGCCTGGAGTTGAGTGGTGATCGGTGGGAAATTCGACTCGGCAGCGTCCGTGCGGCGGTGTCGAGTTTGCTCGAACGTCTAGCGCGATAGGGTTTCGGGAACCAGGAACATGCATTCGTGCGTTTGTAATCACGAGTGGGGTTATCGGATGAAGGAGGAGCGAGATGGCGCTGCTATTGCGTGAGGCAATCGGTGACAGTCTTCGGCGCACACGCGTTTCGCAAAGCCGAACCCTGCGCGAGGTGTCGAACAGCGCCCGGGTCAGTCTCGGATATCTGTCCGAGATCGAACGGGGACGCAAGGAAGCATCGAGTGAACTGCTGGCGGCGATCTGCGACGCGCTCGACGTCCCCCTGTCCGAGGTGTTGGTCGACGTGAGCGAGTCGCTGGCCGTCGGTGGTGTGCCGGCCGTCGGGTCGCGCGCGACCACCGATCGCGCGAGCGCCGGCGGCGACGCGTCGCCGGTGAGCGGACGCATCGCGCAGGACACGCGGGTCGTCATCCCGGCACCCTCCGCGCAGGCGCTGGCGGCCGCGTAAGCGGTGTCGGCGGTCCGCGGAAACCGATAGATTCGAAAGAAGCGATCACGAATGCACCGAACATGCCGATCGGTGACGGCGTGATCGGGCGAGCAGGTAGGGGTAGTACCCCAATTCGGTGCGTGACGGTCGCGCACCGGGTCGCGCGTCGCGCGGCGCAGCAGATGGAGGCAGGATCAACCCATGGCTAATCCTTTCGTCAAGGGATGGAAGTACCTGATGGCGCTCTTCAATTCCAAGATTGATGAGAAGGCCGACCCCAAGGTTCAGATTCAGCAGGCGATCGAGGACGCTCAGCGTCAGCACCAGGCCCTGTCCCAGCAGGCTGCGTCGGTCATCGGCAACCAGCGTCAGCTCGAGATGAAGCTGAGCCGCCAGCTCGACGAGGTCGAGAAGCTAAACGCCAACGCGCGTCAGGCCGTCACGCTCGCCGACCAGGCCGCCGCCGCCGGCGACAACGAGAAGGCGATCCAGTACACCAACGCTGCCGAGGCGTTCGCGGCGCAGCTGGTGACGGCCGAGCAGTCGGTCGAGGACCTGAAGGTGCTGCACGATCAGGCGCTGCAGGCCGCGGCTCAGGCCAAGAAGGCCGTCGAGCAGAACGCGATGACGCTCCAGTCGAAGGTCGCCGAGCGCACCAAGCTGCTGAGCCAGCTCGAGCAGGCCAAGATGCAGGAGCGCGTCTCCGACTCGCTGCGCTCGATGGACCAGACGCTCGCGGCGCCGGGCAACACGCCCAGCCTCGACGCGGTGCGCGAGAAGATCGAGCAGCGCTACGCCAACGCCCTCGGCGCTGCGGAGCTCGCCCAGAACTCCGTTCAGGGCCGCATGATGGAGGTCCAGCAGGCCAGCGTCCAGATGGCCGGTCACAGCCGTCTCGAGCAGATCCGCGCCTCGATGAAGGGCGACGCCCTGCCGTCCGGCGGAGCGGCTGCAGCCCCGGCGAAGCCCGTTGCCGCGCCGGAGACCCCTGCGGCCTCGCCGAACGGCGAGACCTCCGCGCAGTAGCACGCTCCGCGGCGAACACGAAGACGGTTCGATGAGCAACACGAGAGACGGCCGGCCCGGGAGGAAGTCCCGGCCGGCCGGCTCCGTTTTCGGTGACGGCGGGCTCTCCGCGAGCGCGGCGTCGGCCATCGACACCGCGCAGAGCGTGCTGCGGGATGTCGGCGGAACCGTCGCCGACACGATGCGGCGCCTGTCCGACCCGCGTGAGCGGATGCTCCGCAAGCGTCGTCGCGCCCGCAAGCGCGCCACTCGCTTCGGGATCGCGTCGGGGGCGGGTGTCGTGGGCACGGCGTCACTGGCGGTCGCGTCGGCACCCGACTGGACGATGGTCGCGACCGGAGGGGCCGCGGCCCTGTTCGCGATCCCCGCCGTCGTGGCGGTCGACTCCTACCGCCGACTCAAGGCCACTCCACTGCCGCCCGCCGCCGTGTCGCGGCGACCGCTCCCACCTGTGGGTTCGGCAGCGCGGGCGCCGATGGAGCGTCTGGCGCGGGCCGAGGGCAGCCTGCAGCAACTGCTGGGCGTGCTGGGCAAATCCGCGGTCGTCGACGTCGAGGAACTCGATCACACCGGGGAAACCGCCCGATCCGCGTCCGAGGCGCTGCGGTCGGTCGCGGCCGACGTCGTCGCGATGGAGAGCGCCGGTCGGTCGACGGCCGCTGCGGCCGCTCATCTGGAACAGTCGATCCGATCGGCCGCCGGGCAACTCGACGTCGGCGTCGCGCAGTACGAGGGTCTCGTCACGGCCGCGGCGAAGATGACCGCGCCGGCGCAGTCGGCGTCCTACACGGTGCTGGGACAGCAGCGCGAGGAACTGCTGTCGGCGTCCGAGCGGCTGGAGGGCTGGGCCGAGGCGCTCGGCGAGGTCGACGAGATCGACCGTCGCTTCCGCTCCTGACGTTCAGTCGTCGACACCGCGGGCGGCAAGTGCGTCGCCCATCGCCTCGGCCGTCATCAGCGCCGACACCACCACCGGGACCGCCAGCGCGCGCAGCGAGAACCCCAGTCCGCGGGCCTTCCGGGCGTCGGACACCTGCTGGACGATGCCGGTCAGGAGCGGAATGCACCGCAGCGTCATGGCGAGCACCAGACCCGCGCGTTCCGGGTTCACCCCCACGCGCCGCAGCGGGCGCAGGGCGCGACTGATCGTGTCGAGCATGTCGGTCACCCGCGTGGTGAGCGTGACGAGTGAGGCCAATGCGACCGCGATCACGATCGTGCCGCACACCACCACCGCGCGCGCCCAGCCGGTGAAGATCACCTGGAAGGCGCCGATGAACAGCAGCGCCCACAGCAGGGGCCGCAGCTGCGACAGCGCGACCCGGGCGGGGATGCGGGCGGCGGCGTAGCACGCAGCGACCATCGCGAGCGCGACGAGGAGCTGCCACGGCTGACGAACCAGGACCGTCACGGCGACGATGGCGGCCACCATCGCGAGCAGTTTCGGCCCCGGCGACATCCGGTGCAGCAGCGACGAACCGGGGGTGTAGAGGCCGAGCGTCGTCATCCGATCAGCTCGCGGTACCGGCCGATCGCGTCGGCCGGCGTGCCGTCCGCGGCGACGCGTCCGCCGTCGATCACGATCACGCGATCGAAGTCGTCGAGCAGGTCCAGGTGGTGTGTGACGACGACGAGCTGCTGCGGCAGGCCCGCCAGCGTCGAGCGCATCAACCGTGCGTTGCGCAGGTCCAGGAGCGTCGTGGGCTCGTCGGCGACGATGACGTCGGGTTCGGTCACCATGACGGCCGCGAGCGCCAGCAGCTGCTTCTGGCCGCCCGAGAGCAGATGGGTGGGATGGTCCGCGTGCCCCGACAGCCCGAAGTCGGCGAGCACCTGGGCGACGCGGTCGGCGCGTTCGGCCTTGCCCAGTGAGCTGCGGCGCAACGAGAAGGCGATGTCCTCCGACACCGTCGGCATCACGATCTGATGATCCGGGTCGGTGAAGACGAACCCGACCTGCCGGCGCACCTGTCGGCCCTTGCGGGCGGTGTCGAGGCCGTCCACGGTCACCGTCCCGGACGTCGGGGTGACCAGGCCGTTGATCATCCGGGCCAGGGTCGACTTGCCGCTGCCGTTGGCGCCGATGATGCCGACGCGGGCTTCGGTGAGCGCGAGATCGATCCCGGCGAGCACCGTGCGCTCACCGTACGAATGGTGGACGGCCTCGAACCGGATCTCGCTCATCGTGCGGGGAGGGGTCTACGCGGCGTCGACGCGGATCGGGACCGCGGGAATCCGGGATGCTGCGAGAGCGGGGTAGGCGCGGTGCACCTGGGCCGCGACCGCGGCGGCGACGACCGCCTTGAGGACGTCGCCGGGCAGGAAGGTGACGTTGGCCGCGAACGCCGCCGACACCGTCATGTCGGTCTTGATCAGCATGCCGGCGATGCCGAATGCGTACAGCACGACGATGCCGCCGAGCAGATTGATCGCGACGCCCGCCAGCACGTTGTACTTGGGCAGCATCCGGTAGCTGAGCCAGCCGATGAGCGCGGCGGTCGGCAGCCAGCCGATCAGGAAGCCGGCGGTCGGGCTGGACAGGGACACCAGCGACGTACGCCCACCGGCCAGGACCGGCAGCGCCAGGCCGAGGACGATGACCGTCAGCACCGCGAGCGTGCCCTTGCGCGGGCCGAGGAGCGCGCCCGCCAGCATGACGCCGAGGGTCTGGAGCGTGATCGGAACGGCGGAGCCGCCGATGTTGATCGTGCCGGGAAGTCCCAGTGCAATGATGAGGGCTGCGAATACCGCGATCTGGGCAAGATCGCGAGCGGTATTGCGGGGAGTGCCCTTGGGGGATGTCGGCGGCACGGCTATCGACTTCTCCTCGTGTGTCGCGGAGGGGACGGGTTTGTCCAACCTGCCGAGCTTATGTCAACCGGACTCCGGGGACCTATCCCCGTCCCACTCGGCGTATCAGGGTGAACCCCCATCTTTCCCTGATCTTGCCGATGAGCTGGTGATTTCCGAATCCGCGCATGCCACGATCTAGGGGCCGCGATCGTAGGATCGACGGTGAAGAACAAGCAGGAGGCACATCGTGTTCTGGAAGATTGTCGGCATCGTGGCGCTGGTCTGGATCGCGTTCGCGTTGATCGGAGCGGTGGTCAAGGGGCTGTTCTGGATCCTCGCGGTGAGCGCAATCGTCTTCGGGCTCTACATGCTGTTCAAGGCCATGTCGGGCAGCTCGGACACCGCCGGTAAGACCAGGCTGTAGTCAGTGGCCGCGCAGGTGGTGCTCGACGAGGTCCGCGAAAGCGCGGCCGGGTGGCGTCACCAGGCTCGGCTTACTGATCATGTGCACCGTCCGGATCGGGGCGTCGGCGATCCGGAGCATGTGCAGCGAGGGTCTGGTGACGGCGTCGGACTCGGGTAGGAATCCGACGCCGACGCCGGCCGCGGCGAGTTCGGCGACCAGCGTTGCGGACCCGGCGCGGGCGACGACCGTTCGGGGGAGACCGGCCATCGCGAAGGCGTCGTCGCTCTGCCGGCGGGCGCCGGTCCCCTCGGGGAAGTCGACGGTGGGCACCTCCGCGAGGTCGCGCAGGGTCACCGTGGTGCGACCGGCCCAGAGGTGGTCGTGGCCGACGACGGCGACGAGCTGCTCGGTCCCCAGGACGCGGGCCGTCAGATCCGCGTGGGGGCGGGTGTGCCACAGGCCGATGAATCCGAGGTCGAGGTCCCCGTTCTCGACCTGTTCGACGATCGTTTCGCTCATCGACGACGCGACGTGGACGTCGACGCCGGGGTGGGCGTCCAGGAACGCCCGGATCAGGGCGGCGAGGTCGATCTGGGTGAGGGTCGTGATCGTCCCGATCCGCAGGGTGCCGGTGACGGCGCGGCCGGTCTCCGACACCTCGCCGCGCAGTCGGTCGGCCGCCGCGAGGACCTCCCGGGCGTGGAGGACGAACGATTCGCCCGCTGCGGTGAGTTCGACCCGTCGACTGGTCCGGGTGAACAGGGGAGTGCCGAGTTCGTGCTCGAGTTGCTGAACCTGGTGGCTGAGCGCCGACTGCGCGACGTGCAGCCGGGCGGCGGCCCGCGTGAAGTGCCGTTCTTCGGCCACGGTGAGCGCGTAGCGCAGTTGTCGCAGTTCCATGCACCATCCTTGATCGTGAATCACGATTGGTTCGATCGTATTCATATGTTGGACAGATGATTAGTCGGGGTAAAGAATTTGCCGGGTGAGAGTCACCGAAACCCGAACACCGTCGTCCCCTCCCGCTCGTCCGGCACTGTCACCCGGGCTGCTTCTCGTCATGGCCGTCGCCACGGGGTTGTGCGTCGGCGGCAACTACTTCAATCAGCCACTGCTGGATTCGATCGCCACAGCGCTCGGCGTCGACCAGTCGACGGCCGCGGTGACGGTGACGCTCTCGCAGGTGTTCTACGGCCTCGGTCTCCTGTTCCTGGTCCCGCTGGGTGACCTCGTCGACCGCCGGGTCCTCAGCGTCGGGCTGATGGTGCTCGCGGCGGTCGGGCAGGCGGTGTGCGGCCTCGCGCCGTCGATCGGATGGCTGATGGTCGGCACGGCGATGGCGGGTCTGTTCTCGGTGGCCGCCCAGGTGCTCGTGCCGTTCGCGGCCGCGCTGGCCGAACCCGGACGGGCTGCGACCGCCGTCGGCACGGTGATGAGCGGTCTCATGGTCGGAATCCTGCTGGCCCGCAGCGTCGCCGGACTGCTCACGCCGTTCGGCGGGTGGCAGACCGTCTACCGCGTCAACGCGGTCCTGATGCTCCTCATCGCCGTCGTGCTGTGGCGGGCCCTGCCGAGTTCTCGGGACCGGCACGGCCTCGGCTACGGCGCGATCCTCGCCTCGATGGGTGGGCTGCTGCGCGATCAGCCGCGGTTGCGCACCGCGACGGCGATGAGCGCCCTCAGTTTCGCGGCGGCCAGCACCGTCTTCGCGGCCATGGCATTCGTGCTCGCGGCCGAGCCCTTCAACCTCGACGACGTCGCGATCGGGCTCGTCGGACTCGCGGGTGTCGCGGGCGCCGTCATGGCGAACGTCGCAGGACGCCTCGCCGACCGGGGCCTCGCAAGGGCCACCGCGGGCGTCGGCGCCCTCGTGCTGCTGGCGTCGTGGGCGCTGTTCGGGCTGGGTGCGCACAGTCTGATCGCGTTCGTCCTGGCTGTCCTGATCTCGGACGTCGCACTCAAGTGTGTCCACGTGAGCAACCAGGGGGTCATCTACGCCCTTGCGCCGCAGGCGCGTTCGCGTGTGACCGCCGTGTACATGACCGGGTACTTCGTCGGCGGGGCCGCGGGATCCGCGCTCGGATCCCTCGTGTGGGCCACGCACGGCTGGGCCGGAGTGTGCTGGGCGGGCGCGGCCCTGTCGGCGGCCGTGCTGGTGGTGTGGTGGATCGATATCCGCGTTTCGGGGCGCGCGACCGCGGCGGCCGGGGCATCCTGATTTCATGGAGCCGATTCCCGAGGACTGGCAGCGCGGGTTGGTGATCGTCGCCCACCCCGACGATATCGAGTACGGCGCCGCCGCTGCGGTGGCGCGGTGGACGGACCAGGGCAAGGACATCAGATACGTCCTGGTCACCAGTGGTGAGGCAGGGATCGAGGGGCTGCACCCGCAACGATGCGGTCCGCTGCGGGAGGAAGAGGAGCGGCGGTCGGCCGCCGTGGTGGGGGTGACCAAGGTCGAGTTCCTCGGCTACCCCGACGGCCGGATCGAGTACGGGCCCGATCTGCGCCGCGACCTCGCGCGGGCCATCCGCCTGCACCGGCCCGAGATGGTTGTCACGGCGAACCACCGCGAGACGTGGGGGCCGGGGTTCCTCAACAGTGCCGATCACCGTGCGGTCGGACTCGCGGCGCTCGACGCCGTCGCGGACGCCGCGAACGAGTGGATCTTCCCGGAACTCACCGAGCCGCAGTGGACGGGTGTGCGGTGGGCGGCCGTGAACGCGATGGTCGGCATCACGCACGCCGTCGACGTAACCGCGACCGTCGAGCGGGCCGTCGCGTCGCTGTGCGAGCACCACGCCTACCTCGAAGCGCTCAGCGTCGAACCCGTCCTGGACCAGGCGGCGCGGCAGATCGAGATGTCCACCGGGCCCAAGCCGGGATTCGACGCCGAGCGTGCCGTCGGCTTCGAGTTGTACGTCTTCGGCGGCTGACCGCCCGGTCGTCAGTGCAGCGGCGCCCCGACGATGACGCGGCCCGCGCCCGGCACCGCCTCGATGTCGATCGGCAACTGTCCGACGAACTCGCCGTCGGCGTACGACGTCACCGGGATGCCCGTCTCCAGCCGGAGCTTGCGGGTGCGGAACGTCTGGACCTCGTCGAGGTCGACGTGGGTGCCCTTGTAGACGGTGGGGAACAGCCGGACCAGCCTGAAGCGTCCGCCGGCCGCGACGACCGTGACGTCGAGCAGTCCGTCGTCGAGCACCGCATGCGGCGTGATGAGCATGCCGCCGCCGTAGGAGGTTCCGTTGCCCACCGACACCATGGTGGCGTCGAGCTCGACGGTGCGGTCGTCGAGGACGATCCGGTAGGGGATCGGCTTCAGCTGCGCCAACTCGACCAGCATCGCGAGGTTGTAGCGCATCGGACCGCGGGGCCAGCGCATCCGGTTGGCGCGGTCGGTGACGAGCGCGTCGAAACCGCTCGACAGCACCGTGCCGAACCAGCGCTCGCCGACCCTGGCCAGGTCGATGGTGGCCACCTCGCCGTCGGCGACGATGTCGGCGGCGGCGACCGCGTCGTCGACCGGCACGTGGAACAGGCGCGCGTGGTCGTTGCCGGTGCCGCCGGGAATGATGCCGAGCGGAGTTCCGGTCTGCGCCAACGCCTGCCAGGCGATGCTGACGAGCCCGTCGCCGCCGGCCGCGACGAGCGCGTCGGTGCCGTCGGCCACGGCCTTGCGGGCCAACTCGAGTGCCTCGTCGGCGGTCCGGCCCTCGATCTCGGTGACGGTGATGCCGCGTTCCCGCAGTCGGCTCACCGCGGCGGCCGCCGCCAAGGGGGCGTGACCGCCGCCGGCGGTGGGATTCGTCAGGACGGTGACCGACCTCGTCATGGGATCAGCTTGCCAGGGTTGAGGATTCCGGCGGGGTCGATTGCGTCCTTGACCGCGCGCAGAATCTGCGCCCCGAGCGGGCCCACCTCGCTGCCCATCCACGCGAGGTGGTCGCGGCCGACGGCGTGGTGGTGCGTGATCGTGCCTCCGGCGGCGACGATCGCGTCACCCGCGGTGCGCTTGGCTGCCGCCCACTGCGACAGCGGATCGGCGGCCTGTGCGCACACGACCGTGAAGTACAGCGATGCGCCGGTCGGGTAGGTGTGCGAGATGTGGCACATCACGAGCGCCGGAGTGCCCTGGGCGGCAAGCGATTCGGTGAGAGCGGTGGTGACAGCGGTCCGCAGGTTCGCGAGATTGGACCAGCGCGTGGCGGTTTCGAGCGTCTCGGCGATGGCACCGGCGTTGAGCAGGGCGTCACGCAGGTACGGGGCGTCGAATCGGCCGTGCTCCCAGGACTGCGCGGGACCCTCGCCCAACGCGGTGCCACCGGCTGCGGCGAGCAGCGCGGTCGCCTCGGTGTAGCGCGCGTCGACGTGGGCGTCGGTGCCCTCGAACGTGGTGATCGCCAGGCACCCGGACGTCGGGCTGTCGCCGCCGATGTCGCCGGAGAGGGCCAGGTTGATGCCGGTCTCCGCCTCGTCCGACAGCCGCATCACGGTGGGCGCGGACCCGGACTGCGCGACGGTGCGCAGCGCGGCCGCGCCGGTCTCGAAGTCGGGGAACGACCAGGCCTGGTACGCGGTCCGCTGCGGGACCGGGTGCACCCGCAGGCCTACCTCGGTGATGATGCCGAGCGTGCCCTCGGAGCCGACGAACAGCTCGCGCAGGTCCGGCCCGGCAGCCGACGCGGGACCGCGGCCGAGGTCGAGCGTGCCCGACGGGGTCGCCACACGCATCCACTCGACCATGTCGTCGAAGCGGCCGTAGCCGGCCGACGCCTGGCCGGACGACCTCGTGGCCGCGAATCCGCCGATGGTCGCGTACTGGAAGCTCTGCGGGAAGTGTCCGAGCGAGAAGCCGTGCTTGCCGAGGAGCTGCTCGGCCTGCGGGCCCGTCACGCCCGCCTGGAGCGTCGCGACACCGGAGACCGGGTCGAGGTCGACGAGGGCGTCCAGCCGGCGCAGGTCCAGCGCGACGACCGAGCCGAAGCGGCCGCGGGTGGGGTCGACGCCGCCGACGACGCTGGTGCCGCCGCCGAACGGCACCACCGCGACGCCCTCGGCCGCGCAGAACCGCAGCAGCGCCAGCACCTCGTCGTGCGTGCCGGGTAGCAGCACCGCGTCGGGTGCGTCCTGCTCGCCGGTGGACTTGCGGCGCAACAGGTCCGGGGTGCTCTTGCCGCCCGCGTGGCGCAACCGCGTCGCGGTGTCGGTGCGCACGTTGTCGGGGCCGAGAAGGTCCTCGAGGGCGTGGAGGAGCGCGGTGCCGAGCGCGGACTCGCGCACGGTCGCGTCGGTCTCGGCGGGCGGCGGGGACTGCTCGGCGGACACCCCGAGTGCCTGCTGCAGCAGGGCCGTGATCTGCGGCGACAGGTGGCGGCGGGATTCGGCGACGCCCCAGGCGTCCCACTCCATGGTGGGCGCTGCGGTCGCGGGGAACTCGGGGACGAAGTCTTCGGGCATGCGTTACAGTGTTACACACGATGTCTATCTGTAACGAGGTTTCCGAGTCGCCCACCGTCGAGGACCAGATCCTGGACGCGACGCGCTCGTGCGTGCTCGACTTCGGGCTGCGGCGCACCACGCTCGCCGAGGTGGCGCGCCGCGCCGGCGTCAGCCGACCGACCGTGTACCGGCGCTGGCCCGACACCCGGGCGGTCGTCGCCGACCTGCTGACCCGTGAGATTCGCGTCGTGATCCCGGACATGGACGGTGACGAACCGGCGCGCGTCCAGTTGGTGCGGGCGGTGGTCGATGTGGCGACCGGGATGCGTCAGCACCCGCTGTTCGTGAAGATCCTGCGGTCGGACCCCGATTTGTTGATGACCTACATCGTCGACCGGCTCGGCACGAGCCAGCGGGCGATCGTCGAGCGTGTGTCGCAGGCGGTCGCGGCGGGACAGGTCGACGGTTCCGTCCGCGTCGGCGACCCCGTCCACATCGCGACGATGGTGCTGCTGATCGCGCAGTCGGCGGTCCAGTCGGCCGGCATGGTCGCCGAGGTGCTGCCCGCGGACGAGCTCACCGCCGAACTGCAGAGCGCCGTCGACGCGTACCTCGCGCCCCGCTGACGGCCGAACAACCCAGGAGGAACAGTGCAGGACAATCCGCAGTCGGCGCTCAACGCGGACCGGCGTCGTCGCGAACTCTCGGACCTCGGCGAGCGCCCGGAGATCGACGTCCTCGTGATCGGTGGCGGCATCACCGGCGTCGGCACGGCGCTCGACGCGGCGTCGCGCGGCTTGCGGACCGTCCTTGTCGACAAACACGACCTCGCGTTCGGGACCAGCCGCTGGAGCTCCAAGCTGGCGCACGGCGGGCTGCGCTACCTGGCCTCGGGGAATGTCGGCATCGCGCGCGAGAGCGCGGTCGAACGCGGCATCCTGATGACCCGAACGGCCCCGCATCTCGTGCGTGCGCTGCCGCAGCTGGTCCCGCTGCTGCCTTCGGTGAGCCTGTTCGAGAAGACGCTGGTCCGGATCGGATTCCTCGCTGGCGACGCGCTGCGCGCGACGGCGCGGACACCGTCGTCGGTGCTGCCGCGCTCACGGCGAATCGGGGCCGGCAAGACCACCGAACTCGCGCCCACCGTCCGTCGCGCAGGGCTGCGCGGCGGTCTGCTCGCGTACGACGGTCAACTCGTGGACGACGCGCGCCTGGTGGTCGCGCTCGCCCGCACGGCGGCCGCGCACGGCGCCTCGGTCCTCACCCGCGTCGGCGCGTACGACGTGACCGGGGATTCGGCCCGGCTGCGCGACGAGCTGACCGGCGAGGAGATGACGATCCGGGCCCGCGCCGTCGTGAACGCCGCCGGTGTCTGGGCCGGTCAGGTCGACCCAGACATCCGGCTCAAGCCGAGCCGCGGCACCCACCTGGTGCTGCCCGCGCAGCTGCTCGGCAACCCGACGGCGGCGTTGACCGTGCCGATCCCGGGGGAGACCAACCGCTTCGTGTTCGCGCTACCGGCGCAGCTCGGCCGTGTCTACCTGGGGCTGACCGACGAGGCCGTCGACGGACCCGTCCCGGACGTACCGGTGGCGTCGGACGGCGAGATCGACTTCCTGCTCGACACCGTCAACACCGCGCTCGCGACCCCGCTCACGCGCTCCGACGTGCTCGGCACCTTCGCGGGCCTGCGCCCGCTGCTCGACACCGGTGAGGGCAAGACCGCCGACCTGTCCCGCAATCACGCGGTGCTGCGTTCGTCGAATGGGGTCGTCAGTGTGGTGGGCGGCAAGCTCACCACCTATCGGAAGATGGCGCAGGACGCCGTCGACGCCGCCGTCGAGGCCGGCGGGCTGACCGCCCGGGCGTGTACGACGACGAATCTGCCGGCGGTCGGAGCGTCTACGGTCGCGCCGCGCAATCTGCCGGCGTCGCTGGTCGCGCGCTACGGCAGCGAGGCCGGGCTGGTTGCCGAGGCCGGTGAGCTGACGCCGATCGCGGACGGCATCGACGTCACCCACGCCGAGCTGGCGTTCGCGGTCAGCCACGAGGGCGCGCTCGACGTCGACGACCTGCTCGACCGGCGCACCCGGATCGGCCTCGTGCCCGCCGACCGGGCGTCGGCGGTCGCGGCAGCCGAACGGGCGTTGAGCGGGCGGTGATCGGCCGGAGTCGCAGGGCGGCTCCGCTCACCACCGGTTGTGGACGTCCTCGGCCCAGCCGACGACGTCCTCGACCCGCACCCAGGCGCCGCTGTCGTCCTGCACCTTCCCGGACCAGTGACCGAAGCACTGGTGGGTCTTCGAGGCGAAGACCTTGACGTCGGTGACGGACTTCTTCAGGTGGAACGGCGTGAAGGTCAGATCGACGGTGTCGCCGGTGATCCGCCACGGCGCCATCCAGTTGTCGCGGTCGTAGTCCCAGACCAGTTCCTCGCTGATCTTCGACAGGTGCCCGTCGACGAGCAGTGAGTTCTCCACCGATCCGGTGCCGTCGGTCCACTGTACAGCCGCGGGTGCTCGCGCACGGTGCTCGGCCGCAGCCCGTGCACGACCGAGGACAGGTAGGTGCCACCCGGCCGCGGCCGGCGCGGCTCGCGGAGTCCGAACCACGCGACGATGCCGACCAGCGCGGTGACGCCACCGATGATCGAGAAGAACAGGGTCCAGTGGCCGTCCTTGGTGAGCGGGTCGAGTGCGCCGAAGACCAGCAGCATCGCGAGCAGTGGCATCGTGGCGAGCACGCCGTCGACACGGCCGCGGTTTCCGGGGTGAGTCGAGTCGGTGACCCACGCGTTGAACGCGGCGTCGTTGGCGGAGGAGCCGAAGACACTCATCACGCAGTCGAGTACGACGATGGCGACGACGGCGATCGTGACCGCATCGAGCATCGGCAGCGCCGACGCAGCGGTGTCGACACTGACCAGGCCGAACCCGGCCGTGCAGGCGCCCCACAGCACATACCCGGCGGCGATGAACTCGCGTCGCCGCCCGGTGCGGTCCGACGCGGCTCCGGCGAGCAGCGTGGCGATCGTGGCGGCTGCGGCACTCGTCGCGACAAGGGTCGCCAGCGCCGTCGGCGAGTCCGTGATCGTGTCGTAGACGAACACGTTGAGGTACATGTTCTCGACCGTCCAGGCCAACTGGCCCGTCAGGCCGAGGATGACCACCCAGGTCCAGAGGCGTCTGTCCGCCGGTCGCTCACGCATGACGAGAAGATAACGGCCGCAACGACATGGCGGGTCCGGATTTCGTCGTGCGTGCGGTGAACATTTGCGCGCCGCGACCGAGTGCATCGGCGTAGCGTCGGGGGCCATGAGTATTCGACTGGGCTACCAGATTCCGAATTTCAGCTACTCGACTCCCGTGCGTGACCTGTTTCCAACTGTCATCGCCCAAGCTCGGGAGGCGGAGGCGGCCGGTTTCGACGCCGTCTTCGTGATGGACCACTTCTATCAGTTGCCCGGCATCGGCAAACCCGACGAGCCGATGCTCGAGTCCTACACGGCGCTCGCCGGGATCGCCTCGGCCACCGAGTCGATCCAGCTGTCGGCACTCGTCACCGGCAACACGTACCGCAATCCGGCGATGCTCGCCAAGACCGTGTCCACGCTCGACGTCGTGAGCGGCGGCCGCGCGGTACTAGGTATCGGCGCCGGCTGGTTCGAGCTCGAACACCGGCAGCTCGGGTTCGATTTCGGCACGTTCACCGAACGGTTCGAGCGGCTCACCGAGGCCCTGCAGATCATTGCCCCGATGCTGCACGGCGAGCGGCCCACGTTCGACGGCAAGTGGTACCACGTCGAGAACGCCATCAACGAGCCGCGGTTCCGCGACGATCTGCCGATCATGCTCGGCGGCGGCGGTGAGAAGAAGACGTTCGGGCTGGCGGCCCGCTATGCCGACCATCTCAACGTGATCGCCAACGCCGTCGAACTGCCGCGCAAGCTCGAGGCGCTGGCGCAGCGCTGCGAAGAGGTCGGCCGCGACCGGTCGACTCTCGAGACGAGCTTCCTCGCATCGGTCATCCTCGACGAGGACGGTGACAAGGCGCGCGAGTTGCAACGCGAGTTCCTGTTGTCGCAGGGCGTCGACCTGTCGGCGCTGTCGCCGGCCGAGCGGACGGCCGCGACGGACCGCCAGTTCGTCGGGAGCCCCGACGAGGTGGCCGAGCAGATCAAGACCCGCGTCCTCGACCCCGGAATCGACGGCGTCATCGTCAACCTCGTCCTGAACGGACATCAGCCGGGAATCGTCGAACTCGCCGGACGCACCCTCGGGCCGCTCGTGCGCAGCTGAGAACGCCGGGCGGCGCCGTGATCGGTACCGGTGCGGCGTGACGGCTCGCCGCCGTATGGCACGCTGTCCGGATGCGAGTAGCTGTCGTCGCCGGGCCCGAGGCCGGTCACGCCGTCCCGGCCCTGGCGTTGTGTCGGAAACTCGTTGCCGCGGGCGACGATCCGGTGTTCTTCTCCGACGGGCGCTGGCTCGACGTCGCCCGCGACATCGGGATCGAGGCGCGCAAGCTCGGCGGGCTCGCGCCGCGGGCTACCGACGACGACGACGACACCGGCGCCAAGATCCACGGGCGGGCCGCGCACGTCTCCACGGCGCTGCTGCCCGACATGCGTGCCATCGCACCGGATCTCGTGGTGTCCGACGTCATCACCGTCGGCGGTGGCATGGCGGCCGAGCGACTCGGGGTGCCGTGGGTCGAGTTGTCGCCACACCCGCTGTATCTGCCGTCGAAGGGGTTGCCGCCCATAGGATCCGGACTCGCGTCCGGGACCGGTGTGCGAGGACGCATGCGGGACGCGGTGCTGCGTGCCATGACCGCGCCGGCAATCCGGAAGGGCAAGGCGCAGCGCGGTGAGGCGCGTGTGAGCATCGGCCTCCCGGCCGACGATCCCGGCCCTGCGGCCCGGCTTATCGCGACACTGCCGGCGCTCGAGGTGCCGCGGCCGGACTGGCCGTCGAACGCGCACGTCGTCGGCCCGCTCGTGTGGGAACCCGCCGACAACGTGCTGGCGCCGCCACCGGGGGACGACCCGCTGATCGTGCTGGCGCCGTCCACCGCGGCCATCGGCGCCGGCGGCATGCTCGACACCGTGATCCGTGCGCTCGACGGCCTGGGCGTGCGACTGCTCGTGACGCTGTTCGAGACGCCCGACATCGACCTGCCCGACTGGGTGCGCGCCGGATACGGACGCCAGGACGAGATGCTGCGGGGCGCGTCGGCTCTGGTGTGCGGTGCCGGACACGGTGTGCTCGCGAAGGGCCTGCTCGCCGGGGTGCCGCTGGTGACCGTGCCCGGCGGCGGCGATCAGTGGGAGGTGGCGAACCGCGTCGCCCGGCAGGGCAGTGGCGTGCTGATCCGGCCGCTGACGGTGGACGCCCTGCGCGACGGGGTGCGACGCGTCCTCGACGATCCGTCGTTCGCTGCGGCCGCGCGGAAGGCCGCCGACGGCGTCGCCGACGTCGAGGATCCGGTCGCGGTGTGCCGCGCGGTGCTGGGATGAGGGTCCGGGCCGGGTGCCGGGCTCCGCTACCGTGGCAGATGTGCGACTGACCGAATTCCATGATCTCGTCCGGGAAGAGTTCGGACAGGTCCGTGGCGACTCCCTGCTCGTCGACCACGTGATCCCCAGCCTGGGCGGAAAGACCGCCGTCGACGCGATCGAGGCCGGCATCGACCCCCGCGCCGTCTGGCGGGCGCTGTGCGACGAATTCGACGTCCCGCCGCAGCGGAGATAGTGGTCACGGACACCGCTCGCTGATCGACTTCGAACACATGTTCGCCTATGCTGGGGCTATCCGTTGCTGTCCATGAGTTACCGCTGGGTGCGGCAGTGTCGGGTCGTTCGGGTCGGCGAAGTTGTCGGTACCGGGCTCTAACCTGAACCTCAGATCGCTGACGAGACTTCGAAAAGGGGACCACGATGGCACCACAGGCACACGACCGCGACAAGGCGCTCGAGCTCGCCCTTGCCCAGATCGACAAGAGCTTCGGCAAGGGCTCGGTGATGCGTCTCGGCGAGGAGGCTCGTCAGCCCATCGCCGTGATCCCCACCGGCTCGATTGCGCTGGACGTGGCCCTGGGCATCGGCGGTCTGCCGCGCGGCCGTGTCGTCGAGATCTACGGTCCGGAGTCCTCGGGTAAGACGACGGTCGCGCTGCACGCGGTGGCGAACGCGCAGGCTGCGGGCGGCGTCGCTGCCTTCATCGATGCCGAGCACGCGCTCGATCCCGAGTACGCCCGCAAGCTGGGCGTCGACACCGACGCGCTGCTGGTCTCCCAGCCGGACACCGGTGAGCAGGCCCTCGAGATCGCCGACATGCTGATCCGTTCCGGTGCGCTCGACATCATCGTGGTCGACTCGGTCGCGGCCCTGGTGCCCCGCGCCGAGATCGAGGGCGAGATGGGCGACAGTCACGTCGGTCTGCAGGCGCGCCTGATGAGCCAGGCGCTGCGCAAGATGACCGGTGCCCTCAACAACTCCGGCACCACCGCGATCTTCATCAACCAGCTGCGCGAGAAGATCGGCGTGATGTTCGGCTCGCCCGAGACCACGACCGGTGGTAAGGCACTCAAGTTCTACTCCTCGGTCCGCCTGGACGTCCGGCGCATCGAGACCCTCAAGGACGGCACCGACGCGGTCGGCAACCGCACCCGCGTCAAGGTCGTCAAGAACAAGGTGTCGCCGCCGTTCAAGCAGGCCGAGTTCGACATCCTCTACGGCCAGGGCATCAGCAAGGAGGGCTCGCTGATCGACATGGGTGTCGAGCACGGGTTCATCCGCAAGTCCGGCTCCTGGTACACGTACGAGGGCGATCAGCTGGGCCAGGGCAAGGAGAACGCCCGCAAGTTCCTGCTCGAGAACACCGACATCCGCGACGAGATCGAGAAGAAGATCAAGGAGAAGCTCGGCATCGGCGCGGTCCTCACCGCCGAGGACACCGAACAGGCCGACTTCTAGGTCCGACGAGCATCGCGTCCGGCTCGGTCCGACACCCGGTCCGGGCCGGACGCGACTGATCGACCATGAGCGACGACAACAGTCACGACGACAACAGCCACTACGACCGCTACGGCAGCGACGACGTCGCAACCGGCTGGCGCCGTACCTCTAACCGGGGGCAGGGTAGGGGCAGGCCCGGCGGTGAGGACGGCAAACCGTTCGAGCTGAAGGGCAGCCCGGAGACGCTCGCGGCGCGGGCCAAGGACGTGTGCCTGCGCCTGCTGACCGACCGTGCCCGCAGTCGGGCGGAACTCGAGCAGAAGCTGGCGCAGAAGGGCTATCCGCAGGCCGTGGTCGAGGGTGTCCTCGACCGGCTCGCCGAGGTGGGGCTCGTCGACGATGCCGCCTTCGCGGAGCAGTGGGTGCATTCACGGCACACCTACTCCGGACGGGGTCGGCGCGCCCTCGCGACCGAACTGCGCCGCAAGGGAATCGACCAGCAGACGTCCTCCGAGGCGCTGTCGCAGATCAGTTCCGACGATGAGCGCGAGCGGGCGGCCGAACTGGTCCGCAGGAAGCTGGCGCGGACGACGGCCGACGACATCGCGGACCGTGACGACCGGGAACGGTTGATGCGACGGCTCGTCGGCATGCTTGCGCGGCGGGGTTATCCGTCGTCGCTGTCGTTCAGTGTCGTGAAGACCGAACTGGCGAACCTGGGCGCAGACACCGACGGGCTCGCGGAGGACTGAGGTCCGCCGCGAGCCCGTCGGCTCACTCGTGTCGTCAGCGAGGCGGCTGCGGTTCCATTGTGGTGCCGAAGTCGTCGATGCCCGGGGCGCCGTCGAGTTCGTTGGTGTCGATCGGGACCACATCCGGGCGCCGGCCCTTCTTGCCGCCGGTGCGCAGGCGCTTCTCCAGCCACGTCGCGAACGACGTCAGCGCGAAGTTGATGACCACCATGATCACACCGACCACGACCAACGCCGCGAAGAAGTTGCGGTAGTACGACGCCGCCTGCTGGCCGCTGCGGATCAACTCGACGTAGCCGATCTGGTAGCCGAGCGCCGAATCCTTCAGCGCGACAACCATCTGCGACACCAGTGCCGGCAGCATCGTGGTGATCGCCTGCGGAAGCAGGATCAGTCGCATCATCTGGCTCTTGCGCATGCCGAGCGCCGACGCCGCCTCCGTCTGCCCCTTCGGCAGCGACAGGATGCCCGCCCGGAGGATCTCGGCGATCACTGAGCCGTTGTACAGCGTCAGGCCCACCACGACCGCAGCGAGTGCCAACTGGCTCGACGGGAAGATGCCGTACTGCGCGAAGGCCTGGTAGGCGAAGATCATCAGGATCAGCACCGGAATCGCGCGGAAGAACTCGACGAACGCTCCACTGAGCCAGCGGACCCAGCGGTGATCCGACAGGCGGCCGATACCGAGAACGGCGCCGAGGATCAGCGCGAACACGATCGACAGGGACGCCGCCAGCAGCGTGCCCTTCAGGCCGGGGAGCAGGTAGGTGGTCCACGTGAAGTGATCCAGGAACGGTGACCACTTGGCGGCCTCGAGCTGACCGTTGTCGGCCAGCACGTTGATCACGTAGACCGCGATTGCGACCAGGACGATGCCGAACACGATCGCGATCAGCCGGTTGCGCAGCCGGGCGCGGGGCCCGGGGGCGTCGAAGAGAACGCTCGCCTGCTGGGTCATCGCTTCACCGCCAACCGCTTGCCGAGATAACCGAACAGGAAGCCGACCGGCAGCGTCAGGATCATGAAGCCGATCGCGAAGATTCCGAAGACGAGGAACAGCTTGTCCGCCTCGTTCTCGATCATCGTCTTCATGAGGAGCGATGCCTCGGCCACGCCGATCGCGGATGCGATCGTCGTGTTCTTCGTCAGCGCGATCAGCACACTGCCCAGCGGTGCGATGACCGCGCGGAAGGCCTGGGGGAGCACGATCATTCGGAGGCTCTGGCCGAACGTGAGCCCCAGCGACCGGGCCGCCTCGGCCTGTCCCATCGGGACGGTGTTGATGCCCGACCGCAACGACTCGCACACGAAAGCGGCCGTGTAGACGATGAACCCGAGCACCGCGAGGCGGAAGTTGTTCTGGTCGATGAACTGTGAGGAATTCTCGGGTGCGAAGTGCACGCCGAGGTTCTGGTACAGACCCACCGAGCAGAACACGATGATGAGGGTCAGCGGCGTGTTCCGGAAGATGTTGACGTACCAGGTCGCGAAGACCCGCAGGATCGGTACGGGGGAGACCCGCATGCCCGCCAGGATCGTGCCCCAGATCAGGGCGCCGAGCGCGGACCAGAACGTCAGCTGCACCGTCGTCCAGAATGCGCTGACGAGTTGGTTGCCGTAGGTGTCGATCAGTCCCATGTCACCTCCTCCGCATCAGTACCGGTCGACGGTCGGCGGCGCGGGCAGTGCGTAGCCGGATTCGCCCATGGTCTCTTCGAGTGCGCGCTGCCACGCGCCGGTGGCGATCATGTCCTCGATCGCGTCGTTGATCTTCATGCGTGCCGCGGTATCGCCTTTCGGTAGGCCGACCCCGTACAGCTCGGTGGTGAACGGCTGGCCGGCCAGCTTGAATTCGCCCGGGTACTGGGCTGCGTAGCCCGCCAGGATGATGTCGTCGGTGGTGAGGGCGTCGACCTTGCCGCGGTGCAGCGCCTCGACGCACGACGAGTAGCTGTCGAACTGCTGCAGCTGGACGCCCGGGTACGACTTCTTGATCTTCTGTGCGGGAGTCGAGCCCGACACCGAGCACAGCTTCTTGCCGCCCTCGAGCGACTCGGCTCCGGTGATCGAGTCGTCGTCGGCGCGCACCAGCAGCGACTGTCCTGCGACGTAGTACGGACCCGCGAAGTCGACGACCTTCTTGCGGTTGTCGGTGATCGAGTACGTGCCCACCACGAAGTCGACCTCGCCGTTCTTGATCAGGTTCTCGCGCTGGGCCGACGGCGCCTCGCGCCACGTGATGCCGCTCGCGGGCACACCCAGGTAGTTGGCGATGTACTTGGCGACCTCGACGTCGAAGCCGGTCATCGTCTTGTCCGGCTCGCGCAACGCCAGCCCGGGCTGGTCGTACTTGGTGCCGATCGTGAGGTGCCCGTCGGCGGCGTCGGCGAGGACGTCACGTGGCTCGCTGCTGCCGCACGCGGACGCGGTGAGCACCACCGTGGTCAACGCCGCGACGACGCCCAGCAGTCGGGTCGATCTGATTCGAATGCGTCTCATGATGTTTGCGCCCCCGCTCAGTGGCCGAGGATCTTGCCGAGGAAGTCCTTGGCGCGATCGGACTTCGGGGCGGTGAAGAAGGTGTCCGGTGCGGTGTCCTCGAGGATCTGGCCGTCGGCCATGAAGATGATCCGATCGGCAGCCTTGCGGGCGAACCCCATCTCGTGGGTCACGACGATCATCGTCATGCCCTCCTTGGCGAGGTTCACCATGACGTCGAGGACCTCGTTGACCATCTCGGGGTCGAGCGCGGACGTCGGCTCGTCGAACAGCATGACCTTGGGGTCCATCGCGAGCGAGCGGGCGATGGCCACGCGCTGCTGCTGGCCGCCGGACAGCTGGGCCGGGTACTTGTCGGCCTGGGTCCGGATGCCGACGCGGTCGAGCAGCGCCAGCGCGCGCTCCTTGGCCTGAGCCTTGTCGATCCGACGCACCTTGACCGGCGCGAGCATGACGTTCTCGAGCACCGTCTTGTGGGCGAAGAGATTGAAGCTCTGGAACACCATCCCGACGTCGGAACGCAGACGCGCGAGCGCGCGCCCCTCGGCCGGGACCGGCACGCCGTCGATCGTGATGGTGCCCTGATCGATGGGTTCGAGGCGGTTGATGGTCCGGCAGAGGGTCGACTTTCCCGACCCGGAAGGGCCGAGCATCACGACGACCTGTCCGGCGGGGATCTCCAGGTCGATGTTCTTGAGAACGTGCAGGTCGCCGTAGTGCTTGTCGACCGCCTTCATGGAGATCATCGACTTGGTTCCGGTAGCCGCTCCGGTGGTCTCAGGCTGGGTCATATCGGGTAACCCTAGCTGGACTTATTCCGTACCTCGCGGTCCAGCACGCCATGATCTTGAACGATACAGATCAGGGGCTTCGCGCCGATCGGGTGATGCGTGGCCCCGACAGGCGGTTTTGCAAGGGGCCGTACCCTGGATGCGTGGAGACGATCGACCAGAACGCGGGACGCAGTTACGAGGTCCGCACGTACGGCTGCCAGATGAACGTGCACGACTCCGAGCGGCTCTCGGGCCTGCTCGAGGACGCCGGCTACACCAAGGCCGAGCCGGGGGCGCAAGCGGACCTGGTCGTCTTCAACACGTGCGCGGTGCGCGAGAACGCGGACAACAAGCTGTACGGCAACCTCAGCCACCTGGCCCCCGTCAAGGAGGACCGCCCCGGCATGCAGATCGCCGTCGGCGGTTGTCTGGCCCAGAAGGACCGCGACACCGTCGTGAAGAAGGCGCCGTGGGTCGACGTCGTGTTCGGCACCCATAACATCGGGTCGCTGCCCGCGCTGCTCGAACGCGCCCGCCACAACAAGAAGGCCGAGGTCGAGATCCTCGAATCGCTCGAGGCGTTCCCGTCGACGCTGCCGGCCAAGCGCGAGTCCGCCTACGCGGGCTGGGTGTCGATCTCGGTCGGCTGCAACAACACGTGCACGTTCTGCATCGTGCCGTCGCTGCGCGGCAAGGAGGTCGACCGCCGGCCCGGTGACATCCTCGCCGAGGTGCAGGCGCTCGTGGACGAGGGTGTGCTCGAGGTGACGCTGCTGGGTCAGAACGTCAACTCGTACGGCGTCTCGTTCGCCGACCCGGAGCTTCCGCGTGATCGCGGTGCCTTCGCGAAGCTGCTCGAGGCGTGCGGTCGGATCGAGGGACTCGAGCGCGTGCGGTTCACCTCGCCGCACCCGGCCGAGTTCACCGACGACGTGATCGAGGCGATGGCGGCCACTCCGAACGTGTGCCCGCAGCTGCACATGCCGCTGCAGTCCGGTTCGGATCGCGTCCTCAAGGCGATGCGCCGCTCGTACCGCAGCGCCAAGTTCCTCGGCATCATCGAGAAGGTGCGCGCCGCGATGCCGCACGCCGCCATCACCACCGACATCATCGTCGGCTTCCCCGGCGAGACCGAGGAGGACTTCCAGGCCACGCTCGACGTCGTCCGGCAGGCCCGTTTCACGAGCGCGTTCACGTTCCAGTACTCCAAGCGTCCCGGAACGCCCGCCGCCGAGATGGAGGGCCAGCTTCCGAAAGCCGTTGTGCAGGAACGCTACGACCGTCTGATCGCGCTCCAGGAGGAGATCACCCTCGCGGAGAATCGCAAGCTGGTCGGGACCGAGGTGGAGTTGCTGATCACCGCCGGTGACGGTCGCAAGAACGCCGAGACCGCACGCATGAGCGGCCGCGCACGCGACGGCCGGCTCGTCCACTTCCGACCCGAGGGCAACGTCGACGGCGACCTGCGCCCCGGTGACGTGATCACTGTCGTGGTCACCGGCGCCGCGCCGCACCACCTCGTCGCCGACGACCCGATCCTCACCCACCGGCGCACCCGCGCCGGGGACTCGTTCGAACGCGGGATTACCCCCAAGACCCCGCCGATCGGTGTGGGACTGGGACTGCCCCAGGTGGGTGTCCCCGCTCCGCTGCCAGTACAGATGGGATGCAACGCATGAGCGCGCGCGGCGACGCTGACGGTGACGAGAACCGGCAGGCCGACAACACTCCGGACCCGATAACGGAGTACCAGAAGGACTTCGAGGCCGCCGAGAAGAAGATCGCCGGCGAGATCGACCCCGGCATCCGGGCGGTCGTGGTCGCGGTGTGCGTGCTGGTGCTGCTGCTGTCGTTCACGCTGCCGCACGCCGGATCGGCGAACGGCTGGGACGTCCTGGTCTACGCCCAGCCCGCGGTCGACGAGCACATCAAGATCACGTCGCGGATCTTCGTGTGGCTCGCGCTCGTCTTCGGTGGTGTCTTCTCGATCCTCGCGCTCGTCACCCGCCGCTGGGTGCTCGCGTGGATCGCGTTGGCCGGCACGGCGGTGTCCGCGGTGTTCGGCATGCTTGCGATCTGGTCGCGGCAGACCCTTCCGCTGGGGGAGCACGGAGCCGGACCGGGGATCGGTCTGATCCTGGGCTGGATCACCGTCATGGTCCTGACGTTCCACTGGCTCAAGGTGGTGTGGAGCAGGACGGCGATGCAGCTTGCGGCGGAGGAGGAGCGGCGCCGGGCGGCGGAGGACCACCCCGAGCGTGGCGACTGGACCGTCTGAGTCGTTCATACGAATGAGGGGTGCGACGCCTTGTGGCGTCGCACCCCTCATTCGTATGCGGGTCGAATCAGCGTTCGTTCACGGCGCCCTCGGCGGCATCGGCCCACTCGCGCCACTGCTTCGCCTGGGCGAGGGCCTTCTCGGCATCCTTGGTGCGGCCGGCGGCGCTTGCCTTCGCGGCCTGCTCCTCGAACTGGGCGACGCGCTCGCGGAACTGAGCGGCACGCGCCAGTGCCTCGGGATCGCTTCGGCGCCACTCGGAGTCCGCCGCGTCGCGAACCCGCTTCTCGATCGTGCGCAGCTTGCCCTCGAGGTCGTGCATGCGCTCGCGGGGGACCTTGCCGATCTCGTCCCACTTCTCCTGCAGGTCGCGCAGCGCCGCGCGCGCCGCGTCGAGATCCTTCTCGGGATCGATACCCTCGGCGCCCTTGAGCAACTCCTCCTTGGCGAGCGCGTGCTGCGCGAACTCGGCGTCGCGTTCGGAGGCCGCGGCGTTGCGGGCCGCGAAGAAGACGTCCTGCGCCTCCTTGAACTGCCGCCACAGTGCGTCGTCCGCCTCGCGGGGTGCGCGTCCGGCAGCCTTCCACTCGGCCAGCAGATCCCGGAACTGCGCCGCGGTCGGCCCCCAGTCGGTGGCGGTGGACAGTGCCTGCGCCTGGGCGACCAGTTCCTCCTTGCGGGACTTGGCGGTCGCGCGTTCGCGGTCCAGCTCGGCGAAGTGCGTGCCGCGGCGGCGGTTGAACGCCTCACGCGCCTTCGCGAACCGGCGCCACAGTGCGTCGTCGGTCTTGCGGTCGAGACCGCGGATGGTCTTCCACTCGTCGAGGATCTCGCGCAGTCGATCGCCGGCGGCCTTCCACTGCGTGGACTCGGTGCCGATCTGCTCGGCCTCCGCCGCCAGCGCCTCCTTGCGGGCGGTCTGCTCCTTGCGGCTCTGTTCCTTGTCGTGTCGGGCCTGCTCCTCGGCCTGCTCCGACCCCTCGATGATCGCGGTCAGCCGGATGCTGAGGGCGTCGATGTCGCCGATCACCGTGGCGGTCGGAAGCGAATCCGCGATCGCGCGGGCGGCCGCCCGGGTCTTCTTCGCGTCGCCCGCGCCGGACGCCAGGCGGGTCTCGAGGAGTGTCACCTCGGTCGCGAGATCGTCGTAGCGTCGCCCGAAGTGGGCCAGCCCCTCGGCCGCGTCGCCGGCCTGCCACGAACCGATCTGACGCTCACCCTCGGCGGTCTTCACCCACGCGGTGCCGTCCTCGTCGACCCGGCCGAACAGGCTCGGGTCGCTGGCGGCGACGGCTGGAACGGCGTGGCTCGGAGCCGGACCGGGCTTGGGTGAGCCGGATTTCACAGCACCGGGCTTGGCGCCGGGCTTCGGGACACCCGGCTTGGGGGTACCCGGCTTGGGTGCGTTGCTCTCGGTCATAGCTCCTCGTCTCTGCCGCGCGTCACGGCTGCCTGTTCGCACTGTCGCCTCCCGTTCGTGCCCGACCGGTCGTTCGGTTCGGGCGGGAGCCTGCGACTGTTCACCACTATTGAAACAGGTATGACCCCGGGAAGGCGTCACCTCGGGTCGACTACCGTTGCCCAGTGTGTTGACCGCCGCCGCTTTCGTGCCCTCGCCGCCGCTGCTCGTGCCCCAGTTGGCCGGTGCCGCAGCACCGGAAACCGACCGGTTGCGCAGAGCCGCGCTCGATGTGGCGACACGCCTGGGGGGCTCGTGCGCGGAGTGGACGGTAGTCGGTGTCGCCGAACCCGGGATGCCGCTCGTCGCCGACATCGACCCCGAAACGTGCGGCACGTTCGCGGGATTCGGTGTGGACGTGCGAGTCTGCTTGTCGCCGGACGCATCCGACCACGACGTCGACCGGTCGATGCCCCTCGCGGCGCTGATCGCGGGCTGGTTGCGCGGACAGTCCGCACCCGAATCCCGGTTGCGGGTGCGGATGCTGGCCTCCGACACTCCGGCCGACGAGTGTGCGCGGCTGGGGGAGTCGCTGCGGCGTGAACTCGACGCACGTCCCACCCCGCAGGCGCTCCTGGTCGTCGCCGACGGGGCGAACACTCTGACCGACAAGGCGCCCGGCGCGTTCGACGCACGGTCCGCCGAGGTGCAGGCGGCACTGGACGCGGCGCTCGCCGACGGCGACTGCGGCGTGCTGGGCCGGCTGGACCCCGCGCTGTGCAGCTCGATCGGGTTACCGGGGCGTGCTGCGTGGCAGACGCTTTCGGCCGTCTTCGGCGGCGGGGACGGTGGCCCGAGCAAGTCCGAATCGCTCTACACGGGCGCGCCGTACGGCGTCGGGTACCACGTCGGGATGTGGCTGCCGTGACGGCACGGACCCCGATCGCCGTCGTCGGACCCACCGCCACCGGCAAGTCGGATCTCGGCCTCGACCTCGCGGAGCGACTCGGCGGCGAGATCGTCAACATCGACGCGATGCAGCTGTACCGCGGGATGGACGTCGGTACCGCCAAGCTGTCGATGGTGGAGCGGCGCGGCATCGTCCACCACCAGCTCGACGTGCTCGACGTGACCGAGACCGCCACCGTGGCCCGGTACCAGGAATCGGCCTCGCGCGACGTCGAGGACATCCGGGCGCGCGGCGCGGTGCCGATCATCGTCGGCGGCTCGATGATGTACGTGCAGTCGCTGCTCGACGAGTGGTCGTTCCCGGCAACCGATCCGCAGATCCGGGCGCGCTGGGAATCCGTGCTCGCCGAACGGGGCGTCGCGGCCGTGCACGCCGAACTCGCGCGCGTCGACCCCGATGCGGCGGCCTCGATCCTGCCGACCGACGGCCGTCGCATCGTGCGAGCGCTCGAGGTCGTCGAGCTCACCGGACGGCCGTTCGCGGCGTCGGCGCCGAAGATCGGCGAGCCCCGTTGGGGCACAGTCATCATCGGTGTCGATCGGGAGACCGAGGCGCTCGACGCGCGGATCCGGCTACGGACGGAGCTGATGTTCGACAAGGGACTCGTCGGCGAGGTTCGGGGACTGGTGGACGTCGGGCTGCGAGAGGGCGTGACGGCGCAGCGGGCCATCGGCTACGCACAGGTGCTGGCGTTGTTCGACGGCGAATACGACCGCGCGGAAGCGCTCGAGCGCACGTTCATCGGCACCCGACGCTACGTGCGTCGACAGCGGTCCTGGTTCCGCCGCGATCCTCGGGTGCACTGGCTCGACGGGGCCGACCCGAACCTCGTCGAGGCGGCACTGCGGATGGTCGCGGGCGACTGACGAATCGGGTCGCGGGCGCCCCTCGCTAGAGTGGGCGCCATGGAATTCAGCAAGGGCCACGGCACCGAGAACGACTTCGTGATCCTCCCGGATCCCGACGCCGACCTTGCCCTCCCCGAACACCGAATCGCGGCCCTGTGCGACCGCCGTCGAGGACTCGGCGCCGACGGCCTTCTGCGGGTCGCGCGGGCCGGCGCGCTGATGGCCGTCGGCGTGCTCCGCGATCTTCCCGAGGGTGTCGCCGCCGACGACTGGTTCATGGACTACCGCAACGCCGACGGATCCATTGCGGAGATGTGCGGCAACGGCGTTCGGGTGTTCGCGCACTACCTGCGCGCCACCGGCCTGGAACTGCACGACGAGTTCGTCGTCGGCAGCCGGGCCGGCGCCCGTCCGGTCACCGTCCACGCCGCCGACCACGTGAACGGCGACGTCACCGTCGACATGGGAGTCGTCCGCGAACTCGGCACCTCGACGGCGACCGTCGGCGGCCGGGTCCTCGAGGGCATCGGTATCGACGTCGGCAACCCGCACCTCGCGTGCGTGGACCCGGACCTGACGGCGGCCGCGCTCGCCGGGCTGGACCTCACCGTCTCGCCGGGATTCGATCCCGGGTTCTTCCCCGAGGGCGTCAACATCGAGATCCTCACCGCCCTCGACGGTGGATCGGTCGACATGCGCGTCCACGAACGCGGCGTCGGCGAGACCCGCTCGTGCGGCACCGGCACCGTCGCCGCGGCCGCCGCCGCGCTGCGCGCCCACGGCGACACCGACGGCAAGGTCGAGGTGCGGGTGCCCGGAGGCCGGGTGCACGTCTCGGTCGACGGCGGACGCGCGGCGCTGCGGGGGCCGTCCGTGCTGGTCGCGGCCGGCCGGATCGACGATCGCTGGTGGACCGAGCTGGGGTGAATGCCCGGCACGGGTCCTGTTCGCCCTGGGGAAATCCGTGTGCACGCCCGTCGCGCTTCGTGGGACCATGAACGTGTATGACGAAATCACATCGCACCAAGTTCCCGTCCGCCCCGGAGTCCGCCGACTTCGCCGGCGAATCGACAGCGTCCGATTCGGCTGACCGCTACGAGGACTCCGCCGCGCCGTCCGTCGGCGAGATGCAGCTCGACGAACGCAGCGCACTGCGCCGAATCGCGGGGCTGTCCACCGAACTCACCGACGTCACCGAGGTCGAATACCGGCAGCTGCGACTCGAGCGCGTGGTCCTGGTCGGTGTGTGGACCTCCGGTACCGCCGCGCAGGCCGACGCCAGCCTCGCCGAGCTGGCCGCCCTCGCCGAGACCGCCGGTTCGGAGGTTCTCGAGGGCCTCGTCCAGCGCCGCGACAAGCCGGACGCGGCAACCTACATCGGCTCCGGCAAGGCCGACGAGCTCCGCCAGGTCGTCCTCGCGACCGGCGCCGACACCGTCATCTGCGACGGTGAGCTCACCCCCGCGCAGCTGACCGCGCTGGAGAAGGTCGTCAAGGTCAAGGTCATCGACCGGACGGCGCTGATCCTCGACATCTTCGCCCAGCACGCCACCTCCCGGGAAGGTAAGGCGCAGGTGGCGCTCGCGCAGATGGAGTACATGCTGCCGCGCCTGCGTGGCTGGGGTGAGTCGATGTCCCGGCAGGCCGGTGGCCGTGCGGGCAGCAACGGCGGCGTCGGTCTTCGCGGTCCCGGTGAGACCAAGATCGAGACGGACCGTCGCCGGATCCGCGAGCGGATGGCGAAGCTGCGTCGCGAGATCAAGGAGATGAAGTCGGCCCGCGACACCAAGCGCAGCCACCGCCTCCGCAGCGAGATCCCGTCGGTCGCCATCGTGGGCTACACCAACGCCGGCAAGTCGAGCCTGCTCAACGCCCTCACCGGGTCGGGCGTGCTCGTACAGAACGCGCTGTTCGCGACTCTCGACCCGACCACCCGGCGCGCGACGTTCGAGGACGGTCGCGAGTTCGTCCTCACCGACACCGTGGGATTCGTCCGGCACCTGCCGACCCAGCTGGTCGAGGCATTCCGCTCGACGCTCGAGGAAGTGACCGACGCCGACCTCCTGCTCCACGTCGTCGACGGATCCGATCCGCTGCCGACCGACCAGATCAAGGCTGTGCGCGAGGTCATCACCGAGGTGATCCGCGAGAACGATACGGCCGCGCCGCCCGAATTGATCGTGGTAAACAAGATCGATGCGGCGGACCCGGTGGTCCTGACTCAGCTGCGCGGGCTCCTGCCCGGTGCGGTGTTCGTGTCCGCCCGAACCGGGGAGGGCATCGATGAACTGCGTGCACGGCTGTCCGAGATCGTCCGACGTCCGGAGGTCGAGGTAGATGTCCTCGTGCCGTACACCCGAGGCGACCTCGTCGCGCGGATCCACTCGGACGGTCAGATCCTCGATTCGACGCACGAGGAGACCGGAACCCGGATGCGCGTCCGTGTACCGGAGTCCCTGGCGTCGGCTCTCGTCGACTACGCGGGGCGTGCGTAACGTCCGCGGTTCGGCCGGGTTGGCGTTGGCCGGTGTCGTAGCGCTCGGGCCGGCACTGCTCGCCGGAGTTCCCGCGACCGCCCAGAGCGCGGGCTCGAGTGGTTCGAGTGGGTCGGGTGTCCTGCTGACCGGTGCGCAGTTCGAGCATCTGTGCACGCCCACCGATCCGGCGCTCGAGGAACTTTCCGGCCTCGCGGTCCTCGGCGGCAAGATGTACGGCATCGGCGACAGCGGCACCGACGATTTCGTCACCGTCATGGGCGACGACTGCGCGACGGTCGGCACACTGCCCGTCCCGGTGGAGCCGTACGACATCGAGGACATGGGCGTCGGAGCCGACGGCCGACTGTGGCTGTCCGACACCGGCGACAATCTGCGGGAGCGGCAGACGGTCGCCCTGATCAGCCTCGATCCGGCGTCCGGTGACGGGCAGTTGCACCGCCTCACGTATCCGGACGGACCGCACGACGCCGAGACTCTGCTGATCCAGCGCGACGGGGTGCCGCTGATCGTGACCAAGGAAGTGCTCGTCGCCAACGGGATCTACCGCCCCGCCGGCGGGGCTTCGCTCGACGGGCTGGCGTCACCCGGGCCGACCGCGCTCGAGCGGGTCGGCCAGGTGCGCCTCGGGCCCACCGGCACGCCGGGCGGTCCGGTGCCGATCGGCGGATCCACCTTGGTGACCGGCGGCGCGGTCAGCGCCGACGGAACGGTTGCCGCGGTCCGCACCTACACCGACGTCTACCTGTTCTCGGCCCCGGACGGAGACCTGGGCCGCGCGCTGACCACGACCACCCCGGTGCGGGTGGCTCTGCCGAACGAGCCGCAGGGCGAGGCGCTCGCGTTCACGCCGGACGGCGACCTGCTCGCCGGATCGGAATCCGCCGGCGGACCGTTGCCACCGCTGCAGGTGCTGCACGGTGCAGTCGATCTGGCCCGCGACGCTTCGTGGGCCGGTGGATCGGTATCGCTGTCGGCGTCGGTGGGAGAGTCCGTCACCACGGACGCGTCCGGCGAGGACGCCGGTGTCTCGCGGTGGTCGACGCCGGCCCTTCTCGGCGGCGCGCTCGTGGCCGGACTCGCGACGTTCGGCCTGGTGCTGCGGCGGTCGCGGTCGCGCGGGCACTGACCGAGTTCGCCGTCACCCGACTCTCTCGGCGCTGAGCCCTCTTCGGGGACAGCGCGTCTCGCGACACCGGAGGTGCCGCGACCCGTCCTGGAGTGAACCGGATTATCACCTGAATTCGGGCACCGATCCGCTAGTGTCGCCTGATGCTGGATTCGATTGTCCAGCACCGAAAATGACATAGGGGAGGTACGGTGCGTCGGGGCTACCTATCGGTTTTCATCGCTCTGCTTCTGTTGGCGTTCTCTGCGCCTGCGGGCGCAGCGCCACTGTCGGAGTTTCTCGGGTCGAGTGGTTCGCTGGGTTCATCCGGCGACGAGGAGTCGTACGTCGCGGTCGATCCGACGTCGGGCACGCTGATCGCGACCAGCGGATTCGAGGTGAAGCGTGACGGGTTCTCGTTCGAGAACTGGGGCGAGTCCTCACAGGAGCACCGGCGGGGACTGACCCCCGCCGTGATGCGGTCTCTGTACGGAGATCGGATCTGCGCTCGAATCGTCGACGGTGGGTGCGTCCTCACCGCGACCGGCCAGGCACTCCAGGCGGATCTGAACGACACATGGAGCGGTGGGCACTGCTTCGGCTTTGCGGCGCTCTCCGGTCTCTTCTCCACAGACCAACTCGACAGGACAGCGAATCTTCCATCGGGAGGCGACGTCTACGCGGAGCCGCCATCGGACCGACTCGACGGGCTGATCTCGCGGTACGCCAGCACCCAGATTTCCCTTCCGACGAGCGGTACGATCTCGGAATCCTCGGTTGCCGACACGCTCGGCACACTCTCGGCCGGATGGGCCCGGGGTGACAACTACGTCCTGTCGATCTTCGGGGATATCGGCGGCCACGCGATAACGCCGATCGCGTTGCGCGACCTTGGCAACGGCAAGACCGGAATCGTCGTGTACGACAACAACTACCCCGGCGTCGAGAAGATGGTCGTGGCCGACGCCGCCGCCGACCGCTGGTACTACACAACGGCTTTGAACCCGGCCGACAAGAGCTACCTGTTCGTCGGTTCGCCGCGCAATCGGATGCACTTGACCGAGCTGTCGCAGACGACGGAGGTGCACGAGTGCCCGACCTGCCGCGACTCGGGCGACGATTCTGTCCTCGTCCTGGTCAAGGACAAGGCCGAGAATCCCGATGGAACGATCCTCGACTGGCTTATGAAGGTCACCGCGCCCGGCGGCGGTGACGTCGCGGGAATCGAGATGCTCCCGGTCATCAACGACCAGCAGTCCCAGCTGTTCAGCGTTCCCGCCGGCGTCGCTTTCGAGATGACGATCGGCGACGTTCCTGTGGGTCGGGCCGCGGACATCGACATCTCGCTCTACGGTGACGGCTGGATCAACGAATTCGACGGCATCAAACTGTTGCCGGGCGCCACCACCTCGGTGAAGGTCGATCAGAGTCAGCGCAAACTTGGCCTCAGCAGCAACTTCCCGGTCGCGCCGACCGTGATGCTCGCCAGCGAGGAGGCGGATTGGTCGGTGTCGACCCGAGGAACCGGATTGCGATTGTTGCCGGGTAGCTCCCTCTCGGTGGAACGCGACACCGACGGTGACTACGTGTATGCCCTCGCCGGCATCGGGGTTCCCGGATCGATGACCCTCGACGTCCGGCGCCGGGACGGCGTGGGCGATCAGAACGTGACCACCGGCTCTCCGGTGAGCATCCCGGTCAACTCGTCCGCATCGGTGGCCGCGCATGCGTGGAACGGAGCGACGCCGCTCACCGTCCGGGTTGTGGGCACCGGGGTGGATCGGGTCTACCCGATGATTCCCACGAGTTAGCGGACCTGATCGAAGGCTGCGGCCACCCACCGTCCGGTGGGTGGCCGCAGCCGTTCGGGTTCGGCCACTCGATCGAACCAGGTGCCCGGTATCTACGTGATTCGGGCAGCGAGTCCCGGTGCGGTGGTGTATCGCTGCAGGCGGTGGCCCTAGTATTGGCCAACTGTGACGAGTACAGAGGACCACGCGCAGCGCGCGCCCGAACGGGAAGCCGGCACCGGGATGTTCGGATGGGCGCTGCACGGCGACGGTCGACGCATCAGCGACGGCGCGGTGGTTGCGCCGCACGAGCGGCTCTCGTGGCCGCGGACTGTCGGCATCGGTATGCAGCACGTGATCGCGATGTTCGGCGCGACGTTGCTGGTTCCGACCATCACCGGGTTCCCGGTCACCACCACGCTGTTGTTCTCCGGAATCGGCACCGCGCTGTTCCTCATCATCACTCGCGGTCGAATCCCCAGCTACCTCGGCTCGTCCTTCGCGTTCATCGCGCCGTTGAGTGCCTCCGCCGGCGAGGGGCCCGCAGCCCAGCTCGGCGGCGTCGTCGCGGCGGGCGTGGTGCTCATGCTGGTCGGTGCGCTGGTCAAGGCAATCGGCGCCCGCGTGATCGACGCCGTGATGCCTCCGGTGGTCACCGGCGCCGTGGTCGCGCTGATCGGCCTCAACCTCGCCCCTGCGGCCGTGGGGTCCTTCGAGGCGCAGCCGCTGATCGCCGCCGTGACGCTGCTGGGCATCCTGCTCGCCACCGTGATCGGCCCGGGCATCATGGGCCGGCTCGGCATCCTGGTCGGTGTCGTCGTCGGCTGGGTGTTCGCCGCGCTGACCGGCGGCCTCGCCGACGAGCGCGTCGACGCCCTGCGGGAGGCGGCGTGGTTCGGCGTGCCCCACCTGCGCGCGCCGACGTTCGAACTATCGGTGATCCTGCTGGCGCTGCCGGTCGTCATCGTGCTCATCGCCGAGAACGTCGGACACGTCAAGGCTGTGTCCGCCATGACCGGGCGTCCGCTCGACGACCTCGCCGGCAACGCGCTGTTCGCCGACGGTCTCGCGACCACAATCGCGGGCATCGGCGGTGGCTCCGGCACCACGACCTACGCCGAGAACATCGGCGTCATGGCCGCGACCCGCGTCTACTCGACCGCGGCCTACTGGGTCGCCGCGGCCACCGCGATCGTGCTGTCCTTCTCTCCGAAGTTCGGGGCACTTGTGTTCACGGTGCCCGACGGCGTGATCGGCGGCGCGACGCTCGTGCTGTACGGCCTCATCGGTGTGCTGGGTGTACGGATCTGGATGGAGGCCAAGGTCGACTTCACCGATCCCGTCAACCTCACCGTGGTGGCGACCGCACTCGTCGCCGGTATCGGCAACCTCACCCTGTCGATCGGTTCCGTCGAACTGGGCGGCATCGCCTGGGGCTCGGTCGGCATCCTGGTCGCCTACCCGGTGATGCGCTGGCTCGATACCCTGCGTCGCCGCTGACCACCGCTCGAGCACGGTTCGTGATCCGCCCCAAACGGTCACGAATCGTGCTCGTCTCGGTCATGGATCGGTCCTGATCCGCGTCCTACGGTCGAATCGAGGCAGCACGTCCGCCGCGCGGGCGGCTGTCGATCTGTGGAGACAAGAGGAGACGGCGTGGAGCGCACCCTGTTCGAACCGGAACACGATCTCTTCCGGGAGTCCTACCGCAAGTTCCTCGACCAGCACGTCGCGCCCTTCCACGATCAGTGGGAAGAGCAGAACATCGTCGATCGATCGGTGTGGGTCGAAGCCGGTAAGCAGGGCTTCCTCGGAATGGCCGTCCCGGAGGAGTACGGCGGCGGGGGAGTCGACGACTTCCGCTACAACATGATCGTCACCGAGGAGACGACCCGCGGCGGCTACAGCGGCATCGGGTTCATGCTGCACAACGACGTTGTCGCGCCGTACCTGATCAAGCTCGCCAACGAGGAGCAGGAGCAGCGCTGGCTGCCGGGCTTCTGTTCGGGTGAGCTCATCACCGCGATCGCGATGACCGAGCCCGGCACCGGCAGCGACCTGCAGAACATCAAGACCCGCGCCGTGCGGGACGGCGATCACTGGATCCTCAACGGCGCCAAGACCTTCATCACCAACGGCATCAACGCCGATCTCGTGATCGTCGTCGCGTGCACGGACCCGGACAAGGGTGCCCAGGGCTTCTCGCTGTTCGCAGTCGAGCGCGGCATGGAGGGCTTCGAGCGGGGACGCAACCTCGACAAGATCGGCCTCAAGGCCCAGGACACCGCGGAGCTCAGCTTCACGGACGTCCGGGTGCCGGCCGAGAACCTCCTCGGCGAGGAGGGGATGGGCTTCATCTACCTGATGCAGAACCTGCCGCAGGAGCGCATGTCGATCGCCGTCGTCGCCGCGGCCGCCATGGAGTCGTGCCTGGACATTACGATCCAGTACTGCCGCGACCGCAAGGCGTTCGGCAAGTCGATCGGCAGTTTCCAGAACACCCGATTCGTCCTCGCGGAACTGGCGACCGAGACAACCGCGGTGCGGGTGCTGGTCGACCGGTTCGTTGAGCAGCTGAACGCCGGCAAGCTCACGGTGCAGGACGCCGCGATGGCCAAGTGGTGGACGACGGAGGCACAGGTCAAGCTCATCGACCGCTGCCTGCAGTTGCACGGCGGCTACGGCTACATGCGCGAGTACCCGATCGCCAAGGCGTACATGGACTCCCGCGTCCAGACCCTCTACGGCGGCACCACGGAGATCATGAAGGAGATCATCGGTCGAGGCCTCGACCTGAGCTGATCACCCTCGGTCGATCACCCGGAATCGGAAGGGCGGGCCCGCGGCAACGTGCCGCGGGCCCGCCCTTCGCGTTCGTGTCAGAGCTTGCGCATGACCGTGACGACCTTGCCCAGGATCGCCGCGTCGTTGCCGGGAATCGGGTCGAACAGCGGGTTGTGCGGCATGAGCCAGACGTCCTTGCCGGTGCGCTTGAACGTCTTCACCGTGGCCTCGCCGTCGATCATGGCCGCGACGATGTCGCCGTTCTCGGCGACGTTCTGCTGGCGCACCACCACCCAGTCGCCGTCGCAGATCGCGGCGTCGATCATCGACTCGCCCACGACCTTGAGTAGGAACAGCGAACCCTGCCCGACCAGCTCACGCGGCAGCGGGAACACGTCCTCGACCGCCTCCTCGGCGAGGATCGGTCCACCGGCCGCGATCCGGCCGAGGACCGGCACGAACGTCGGGGGCGGCAGCTCGTCGGCCGGCGTGAATGCCGCCGACGCGGCCTCGGTGCGACTCCGGCTCGCCGGCGTGTCGAGCCCGCGCACGTCCACGGCGCGGGGGCGGTTCGGGTCGCGCCGCAGGAAACCCTTGCGTTCGAGCGTGCGCAGCTGGTGTGCGACCGACGACGTCGAGGTCAGGCCCACCGCGTCGCCGATCTCGCGGATGCTCGGCGGATAGCCACGATCGGCGACGGACGCGCGGATGACTTCGAGGACCTTGCGCTGCCGATCCGTGAGCTTCCCGGCGTCGACGGACGGCTCGCGTCCGCCCTCGCTGGAGGTACCCGAGTTGTCGTCCTTCATGCCGTTCGCCTCCCTGACAGCCCTTGACGACACAGCCGCGTTCGCCGCGGTGTCGTCGGTGCCGGTCTTCCGCCCGCCTGTATGTACTGCCACAAATCTATCCCGATCACTCCTCGACTTCAAACATCTGTTCGAGATTTGTCGGAGAAGGTGCTGACTTTGTCGTGGCCGCGTGGTAGAAATCGAATATGTGTTCTATCGAACACGTGATCGAACAACTTGGGTTCGGACGACTCGTGATGTGTCCGACGAGCGAATACGACTCGCTGGGAGGGTTCGGATGGGGACTGCACTTTCGGGAGATGGCTCGGCCGGTCTGATCGGTGACGGCACGGTGCGGCGGGTCCGGCCGACGCGCGCCCGTCGCGCGGAATCGGTGGGACCGCGTGCGGGAACCGTGCGCTTCGACGCCGTCCCGCGCCACGGATCTCGCGGTTCGCGCGTGTCGAGGGCGTCGTCTCCATCGCACGACCAGGTGCGGCCGCAGGCGCGGTTCGCGGGCCTGCGGAACGTGGCTGCCGCGGTCGTCGTCACGGCGTGTGCCGTCCTCGGCCTGGGTGCCCTCGCGAATCTGACCGGGGCCGCGGGAGCGGTGCCGACGGAGACCGCGGCCGTGCGGGTGCAGAGCGGCGAGACGCTCAGTGACGTCGCGTCGCGTGTCGCTCCCGGCGCGCCGGTGGGCCAGGTGGTCGATCGGATCATGAAGCTGAACGAGATGTCGAGCGCGGCCGTGCAGGCGGGGCAGACTCTGCTCGCGCCGGTAGCGCTCGACCGCTGAACCCCGTCGCACGACGGGGGATGGAGGAGGCGTTCGAGCATGACGTCGGGAAGGGCTGGCCACGCGCCCATCCGCCTCGGTACCCGGGAGTCGCTGCCGGTCTGGGAGAGGCGGGTATCCTCGAATCCTGTCAGTCACACCACATCGCGTGGTCGCGTCGATTTCGTTCCTGTTCTGCGTGCGCCGGTCCTGCTGGAACCGGCATCGGTCGAGATGCGGCGCAGCGGCCACGATGGCTACGAAGGATTCACCATGCACTGCCCGTTCTGTAGGCACCCTGATTCGCGCGTGGTCGATTCCCGTGAGGCCGACGAGGGCGCGGCGATCCGCCGTCGACGCTCGTGTCCCGAGTGCGGTCGCCGGTTCACGACCGTCGAGACCGCCGTCCTCGCGGTGGTCAAGCGTAGCGGTGTCACCGAGCCGTTCAGCCGCGAGAAGGTCGTGCGCGGTGTCCAGCGTGCGTGCCAGGGCCGGCAGGTCGACAACGATGCGCTGTACAAGCTGGCCCAGCAGGTCGAGGACACCGTGCGCGCGTCGGGGTCCCCCGAGATCCCCAGCCACGAGGTGGGGTTGGCGATCCTCGGGCCGTTGCGCGACCTGGACGAGGTGGCCTACCTGCGATTCGCGTCGGTGTACCGGTCGTTCAGTTCTGCGGAGGACTTCGAGCGGGAGATCAAGGATCTGCGGGCGCACCGCGAGAGCCGCACGGCCGAACTCGCCGAGGCCGACACGGCGGCCGAGTAGGCCGGCCACCCCGACACGCGACCGACGGCGCCCCTGGGGACTACCGCCGGATCGCGTCGATCGTCTTGAGGACGCGCTTCTCCGACACCGGGATCGCGGTCCCGAGGGTCTGCGCGAACAGGCTCACGCGCAGCTCCTCGATCTTCCAGAGGATCTCGTTGACGTCGTCGTCACCGCGACGCTCCTCCGGTAGGGCCGAGAGCATGCGATCGTAGGCGGCGTATACGCGGTCCAGTGAGTCCATCCCGACCTGGTCGCGCTGCGCGCTGGCGGGCAACGATTCGAGTCGCATCGACGCTGCCGCCAGATAGCGCGGCAGGTCCTTCAGGCGCTTCGAACCGAGTTCGGTCACGAACCCAGGGAACAGCAACGACTCCCGCTGCTCGCGCACGTCGTCGGCGGCCTCGCCGCTCGCCCGATCGAGGAGCACGGCCAGCCGGTGCGCTTCCGCGAGCGCCGGCAGCAGCAGGCGCAGCAGCCGTGCCACCCGCGTGGCGAGCTGTGCGCGCACCGTGGCGGTCAGCTTCTCGAACTCGGCCGGATCCTGCACCGGGCCACCGTTGTCGGCGATCAGCTCGTCGACGGCACAGGCCCGGCAGTCTTCGAGTAGTGCGTCGAAGCTGCCGTCCGGGTTCTGCCCGAGCGCCAGCCGGTCGGCGTTGCTCATGCCGTTGGTCACCGACTTGGCCTGGGTGGGAACCGCGTTCAGCAGCAGCTGGCGGGTGCCGGCCCGCATCGCGGCGCGCTGGGCGGCGGGGGTGGTGAGCACCCGCACCGCGACGCCGGAATCCTCGGCGACCAGCGCCGGATAGCCGGTGACCTTCTGGCCGCCGATCGTGCGGGTGACCGACTCGGGCAGCGTGCCGAGGGTCTGCGCGGTCCACACCAGCGCGGGCTTTCGCTCGGTGTTCGAGGTCGCCTTGGCGACCTCGACCTCGACCCGCGGTGCGAGCGTGCGGCGCAGCGCGGTCAGGCTCTTGTCCTTACCGAGGACCTTGCCCTTCTCGTCCACCGCGGCGAACGTCATCCGCAGGTGTGGGGGGAGTGAGGCGACGTCGAAGTCGGTCGGCTCGATCCGGCAGTTCCCCAGCCGGGACAGTTCCCGGGCCATCGCGTGGACGAGTGACTCCGAGCGCGGCTTCACGGCGGACAGCGCCGCGGCGGCGAAGTCCGGCGCCGGAACCACCTGTCGTCGAAGTTGCTTCGGCAGCGTCTTGATCAGCGCGGTCACCAGTTCGGTGCGTATGCCCGGCACCAGCCAGTCGAAGCCGACCGGGCGCACCGCGGCGAGCAGCGCGACGGGGATCCTGGCGGTAACGCCGTCGTCCTCCTTGCCGGGCTCGAATTGGTAGGTGAGCGGGAACTGGACGTCGCCCTGACGCCAGGCGTCCGGGTAGTCGCCCTCGAGCACGGCGGCCGAATCGGCGTTGACGACCGTGGAGGTCGTGAAGTTCAGCAGATTCGGGTTCTCTCGCCGCGCCTTCTTCCACCACGTGTCGAAGTGCTTGGCGGACACGGCCTCCGGACCGACGCGCTGGTCGTAGAACTCGAACAGTGTCTCGTCGTCGACGAGGATGTCGCGGCGGCGTGCGCGGTGCTCGAGTTCCTCGACATCGTCGAGCAGCACCCGGTTCGCGTGGAAGAACTTGTGCTGGGTCTGCCATTCGCCCTGCACCAGTGCGTGCCGGATGAACAGGTCGCGCGAGGCCTCCGGGTCGATCGAGCTGTAGGTGACGGGTCGGTCGGCGACGAGCGGGACGCCGTAGAGCGTCACGCGCTCGTACGCCATCGCGCACGCGCGCTTCGTCGACCAGTGCGGCTCGGAATAAGTGCGCTTGACCAGGTGCGGCGCCAACTTCTCGGCCCATTCGGGCTCGATGCGGGCAGCCATGCGGGCCCACAGCCGCGAGGTCTCGACCAGTTCGGCGGCCATCACCCAGCGCGGTGGCTTCTTGAACAAACCCGAGCCGGGGAAGATCGCGAACCGGCTCCCGCGGGCGCCGAGGAAGTCCCGCTTCTCGCCCTCACGCAGGCCGATGTGCGAGAGCAGCCCCGCCAGCAGCGACTGGTGGATCAGGGACTCGGCCGACTCCGACGCTTTGGCATCGGAATCGGACGTCTCCCACCCGAGCCCCCGGGTGATCTGGCGGAGCTGGCCGTGCAGGTCCTGCCATTCGCGGATGCGCAACCAGTGCAGGAACTCGTTGCGACACATCTTGCGGAACTGGTTGGAGCTGAGCTCCTTTCGCTGCTCGCGCAGGTACTCCCACAGCTTCAGATAAGCGAGGAAGTCGGAGTTCTCCACGTTGAAGCGGGCGTGCTTCTCGTCAGCGGCCTGCTGAAACTCGGCCGGACGCTCGCGCACGTCCTGGATCGACAGTGCCGCGACGATGACCAGGACCTCACGCAGACAGCCGTTGCGGTGTGCCTCCACCAGCATGCGTGCCATGCGCGGATCGACCGGAAGTTGCGCGAGTTCGCGTCCGGTTGCCGTGAGTTGCGGGCCCGCGGGAGCCTGGCCGTCACCCTTCGGAACCTGCTTAACCGATGCGATCGCGCCGAGTTCCTCGAGTAGCGCGACGCCGTCACGGATGGCGCGCGGATCGGGTACCTCGACGAACGGGAACGCCTCGATGTCACCGAGCCCGAGGGCCGTCATCTGCAGGACCACCGACGCGAGGTTGGTGCGCAGGATCTCGGGTTCGGTGAACTGCGGCCGCGCCTCGAAGTCGTCCTCCGCGTACAGCCGGATGCAGATGCCGTCGGCGACACGGCCGCATCGACCGGCGCGCTGACGCGCCGACGCCTGCGAGATCGGTTCGATCGGCAGTCGCTGCACCTTCGTCCGCACCGAGTAGCGCGAGATGCGTGCGGTACCGGGGTCGATGACGTAGCGGATACCCGGCACCGTCAGCGACGTCTCGGCGACGTTGGTGGACAGCACGACGCGGCGACCGGTGTGCGGGGTGAAGACCTTGTGCTGCTCGGCCGCCGACAGCCGCGCGTACAGCGGCACGATCTCGGTGTTCCGGAGTTTGCGGTCGCGCAGTGCGTCGGCGGTGTCGCGGATCTCACGCTCGCCCGACAGGAAGACGAGGATGTCGCCGTTGCCCTCCGCGCACAACTCGTCGACGGCCTCACACACCGCGTCCACCGGGTCGCGGTCGAAGGTCTGCTCGCCGACCTCGACGGTGAGTGGCCGGTACCGCATCTCGACGGGGAACGTGCGCCCGGACACCTCGACGATCGGGGCGGGCACGCCGTCGACCGCGAAGTGCTCCGCGAAGCGCTCGGGGTCGATGGTCGCCGACGTGATGATGACCTTGAGGTCGGGTCGGCGCGGCAGCAGCTGCTTGAGGTATCCGAGGATGAAGTCGATGTTGAGGCTGCGCTCATGGGCCTCGTCGATGATCAGCGTGTCGTAACGGCGCAGCATCCGGTCGCGCTGGATCTCCGCGAGGAGGATGCCGTCGGTCATCAGCTTGACCAGCGTGGAGTCGGAGACCTGGTCGGTGAACCGGACGGTGTACCCGACGGTGTCACCGAGTTCGCGTCCCACCTCCTCGGCGATGCGCTCGGCGACGGTGCGGGCGGCGAGCCGGCGGGGCTGGGTGTGCCCGATCATGCCGCGGATGCCGCGTCCGAGGTCGAGGCAGATCTTGGGGATCTGGGTGGTCTTTCCCGAGCCGGTCTCACCCGCGACGATCACCACCTGATGGGATTCGATCGCGGCGGCGATGTCGTCTCGGCGCTGCGTGACCGGGAGCGATTCCGGGTACGTGATCGACGGGACCTGGGCCCGGCGTCCCGCGATCCGCAACTCGGCCGCGGTGATCTCCTCGCCCAACGCGGCGAACGCGGACGGAGACTTGGCGCGGTCGAGGCGTCGGCGCAGACGGTGCTCGTCACGGAGGGTGAGTGCGCCGAGTCGCTTCCTCGCCTCGCGGCGATCGAGCCCGACGTCGGCTGCTGATGGTGGTGTCGACATGCTCCGGACAGCCTATCGAAGCGCGCAACGACAATTCCGGCTCGGCCGGTGCTGCGCGGAGCCGGACATCGACCGCGGCGGCGGCGAGGAGGGTGACGACATTTCCGTGGCATAGTCGCGGGGGAGACAACTCGACTGGACGAGGGGATTTCCATGGGTGCAGCGCTTTGGCACGGGTTCGCGGATATGGGTGCGGTGCAGCGCGACGGCGCGTTCGTCGTCACGCGCGGTGACGGCGCGTACATCTGGGACGACGGCGGCAAGCGCTACCTCGATGCGACGGCCGGACTGTGGTTCACCAACGTCGGGCACGGACGCACCGAGATCGCCGACGCGGTCGCCGCGCAACTGTCGAAGATTGCGCACTACTCGAACTTCGGCGACCTCACCTCCGACGTCACGGTCGCGCTCGCCGAGCGGCTGGCCGAGATCGCCCCGGTGCCCGGATCGAAGGTCTTCTTCACGTCGGGTGGGTCCGACTCGGTCGACTCCGCCGCGAAGCTCGCCCGCCGCTACTGGATGGAGGTCGGACGCCCGTCGAAGAAACTCGTCGTCGCGCGCGAGAAGGCGTATCACGGCATGCACGTCGGCGGCACCGCCCTCGCCGGCATCCCCGCCAACCGCGAGGGCTACGGCGAACTGATGGCCGACACCCGCACCGTTGCGTGGGACGACGCAAAGAGCCTGCTCGCGCTGATCGAGAAGGAGGGCGCAGACGCGATCGCTGCCTTCTTCTGCGAGCCGATCATCGGTGCCGGCGGCGTCTATCTGCCGCCGGAGGGCTACCTGACCGAGGTGCGCGACATCTGCCGCGAGCACGACATCCTGTTCGTGGTCGACGAGGTCGTCACCGGCTTCGGCCGGATCGGTGGTTCGTGGTTCGCGTCGACCCGCTTCGACCTGCAACCCGACATGGTGACCACCGCGAAGGGCCTCACCTCGGGCTACGTTCCGATGGGGGCGGTCTTCGTCGCCCCGCGCGTCGCCGAGCCGTTCTTCTCCACGGGCGTGTGGTGGCGGCACGGCTACACCTACGGCGGTCATGCCGGCGCCGCGGCAGCGGCGATGGCGAACCTCGACATCATCGAGCGCGAGAACCTGCTCGCGGACTCCAAGCGGCTCGAGGCGTCGCTGCACGAGCACCTGTCCCCGCTCGCCGCACACCCGCGGGTCGCCGAGGTACGCAGCGGCCTCGGTGCGGTCGCGGCGTTGCAGTTGGTCGATCCGGCGGAGGCGCTGCCGTTCGTGAAGACGTTGCGCGTGTTCGGGATCTCGGGTCGTGCCGCCGGCCAGGGCGCGATGCAGTTCTCGCCGGCGTTCGTCATGACCGACGAGCAGGTCGCCGAGATGGCGGCGGGAGTGGCCGCGGCACTGGGGTGATCCCCGCGCCGGTGGCCGGTCAGCGGCGTCGGCGCAGGCGACGTGACAGGCATTGCCACAGGGACCGTTTCACCTCGACGAGTTCGACGGTGGTCCGGTCGGCCGCGGCGGACGCCTGCGCGTAGCGGGTGTGAAGGCGGTCGCGGACCTCGTCGGGTGTGTAGGCGCGGCGCTGCCGCTCGGCCCGCGCCACGAGGACGCCACCGGCCGCCACCCCGACCGCACCGGCCAGGCCGAGGGCCTTCCACACATGTCTACCGTTCCACCGCATCGCTCTAGGCTAAGTGGATGATTCGGCGACCGCATCCATCGCAGATCGACCTGGACGAGGCGGTGGATGTCACCCGCACGGGTGACATCTGGATCTTCCGGGGCCACACCGGGGCGGATCGCGCCATCCAGACCTTGACGAACAGCCCCGTCAACCACGTCGGCATGTCGGTGGTGCTCGAGGACATGCCACCGCTGATGTGGCATGCCGAGCTGGGGCGCTCGCTGCCGGACATGTGGACCGGCAAGTTCCAGCGCGGCGTCCAGTTGCACGACCTGCGCGCGGCGGTCCAGGTGTGGGGTGCGCGCTACGGCCAGCGGGCCTGGCTGCGGCAACTCGTCGAGCCGGTGACCCGCGAGCAGGAGGACGCACTGATGCGCACGATCGCGCGTCTGGACGGGACGCCGTTTCCTTCGACCGCGACGCTCGCGTCCCGGTGGTTCGGTGGGCGCCTGCCGGCGTGGCGGGGCCGTCGGCGCCGGGACGACGGCGGGGAGCGCGCCAGTGTCGAGAGCGCGTACTGCGCGGAGGTGGTCGCGTCGACGTATGCGGCCATGGGGCTGTTGACGTCGGAGCGTAAGACCAACTGGTACGACCCGGGTCGCTTCTGGAGTGGGGATCGCCTGCCCCTCGCTCGGGGTGTCGCGTTGGGGGACGAGATCGCCGTCCTCCTCGGCCCCGAGGATCTGGCCGCGGGCGCCGCTCCGCGCCCGTGAACGAGTGACCCACGCCACTGAAATTGTGTGTTGGTTGTCACATAACGGGTAGATAACAACCGGTATGGCGGCTTGCGGACACGCCGAACGCAACTGCGTAAACATGATCGAGTCGCGCCGAATCTCGTACGTCCGTGCCGAAAATTCGCGTCGTGACCTTTCCGTGACCGTCGCCTACGGTCATTCCCGGCCCGAGACGAGCGGGCCACGCCGGATCGCCGCTGCACCGACCTGCCCCGCGAACCGGACACCCGAATCTTCGAGGGGGCAGCGGTGAGGCGGATGGGAACTCCGCCCGACACGGTCGGCGCGTGAGCGCCGTCTCGCCGGCAGGAGTGGAGAGGATCTACCCGAATGACCAGCTTCACCATCAAGCGCGCCCTGGGCGCAGTCGTTGCCACCGGCGCCGTCATCGCGATCCCGCTGACCGTCGGCACCGCCACCGCCTCCGCCGCCGGCGGCCATGACTGGTCCGGCGTCGCCGAGTGCGAGTCGTCCGGCAACTGGGCGGCCAACACCGGCAACGGTTTCTACGGTGGCCTGCAGTTCACGCAGAGCACGTGGGAGGCCTACGGCGGCACCGGCAGCGCCAACAATGCGAGCCAGGCCGAGCAGATCCGTGTCGCCGAGAACGTCCTCGACGGACAGGGTGTCGGCGCGTGGCCGGTGTGCGGCCAGTACCTGAAGGGTGGCAGCACCCCCGGCGCTGCGGCATCCGTCGCTCAGCCGGTCGTCGAGTCGGCTCCGGTCGCGCAGGATTCCGTCTACCCGGAGGCGGCCGCGCCGGCGCAGGCCGTCGCCGCCGGCATCGGCACCTACGTCGTCCAGCTCGGTGACACCCTCTCGGAGATTGCCGAGGCGCACGGTGTCTCGCTCACGAATCTCGTTGCCCAGGTCCAGAACCCTGACCTGATCTTCCCCGGGCAGACCCTGTCCCTCTGATTCGGTTCACGACCGACACAGCTCACAGCCCCGCCGGTGATCCGCTCCCGGCGGGGCTGTGTCGTGTCGGGTCGTCGCGCTCAGGAGTCCGCGGCGCGGGCGAACCACGTGACCGTGGCTCCGCTGTCGAACGACGTGGCGTCGGTGCGTTCGAACCGGCTCGGCTCGAACGCGCCGTCGAACACGGGCCGTCCGGTCCCCGCGACCACGGGGTAGCTCTTGATGATCAGTTCGTCGATCTCCGGCAGAAGTGCGCCGGCGAGCCGACCGCCACCGGCCAGCCAGATGTCGAGGCCGTCCTCCTCCTTGAGCTTTCGGACCGCCTCGAGCGGATCGGCGGTGATCAGTTCGACGTCCGGGTCCGGGCTGGTCCCGAGCGTCGACGACACCACCAACTGGCGTAGGTGCGTGTAGGGGCTGGTGATGCCGACGGTGAGCGCGGGCTCGTAGGTGCCGCGGCCCATCACGATCGTGTCGAAGGATCGGTTCGGTTGATCGCCGAGTCCGAGTGCGGGACGGAGGTGCGTCGGCACCGTCTCCGGGTACCGCTCGTTGATCCATGCCGCCATGGCGTCGGACAGGGGATAGAAGTCGACCTCGCCGCCGGGGCCGGCGATGTAGCCGTCCACGGTGAGTCCCACGTAGTACACGAGCTTTCGCATTTACCACTCCGTTCGTAGTACTCTGCATGAAGTGGTTTGGAAGTTAGTACTACGGATGGAGTGGTGTCAAGGTGCGGCGGAATGCTGAGAGGCGCGTGGCGCTCGTCGACGGTGCGATCGAGGTGCTGGCGCGCGAGGGGGCGCGCGGTCTCACCTTCCGGGCGGTCGACACCGAGGCTGCGGTACCGCCTGGGACCGCGTCGAACTACTTCGTCAACCGCGACGACCTGCTGACGCAGGCGGGCATGCGCGTGTACGAGCGGCTGAAGCCCGACGACGCGACGCTGGACCTCAGCCTGAGCGGCGCGCACGACAGGGAGCACCTCGCCGCGGTGATGCGCGAGACCGTCGGCCGCGTCGCCGCATTCCGCACCGGATATCTCGCGCTGCTCGAGCTCCGACTCGAAGCGACCCGGCGGCCCGAACTGCGGGCTGTCCTGACCGAGCGGGTGCGGCAGGATCTGGACTTCAACATCACCAATCACGTGCAGTCGGGGATGCCGGGGGATCCGACCACCGTGACGCTTCTCTACATGGCGATGAACTGGCTGATCGTCGACCGCCTGACGCTGCCCGGCCTGTTCGCGGACGAGGAGATCGACGCGCTCGTCGACGCCGCGGTCGAGCGCGTCCTGCCGGGCTGACCTGCCGCCCACGGCCATCCGAAAGGTAAAGGTGATAGGTGGCACTATACTGATAGGCATGGCTGATGGGACCTATCAACCGACGCTGTCGCAGCTGCGCGCCTTCGTTGCGGTGGCCGAATATCGCCACTTCGGAACCGCCGCCGCGCGTTTGAGTGTGAGCCAACCTACGCTCTCGCAGGCGCTCGCGTCGCTCGAGAACGGCCTGGGTGTGCAGTTGATCGAACGCAGTACCCGGCGCGTCCTGGTCACGGCGGCCGGTGAGCAACTGCTCACGCAGGCCAAGCTGATCCTCGACGCCGCAGACGGTTTCGTCGCCGCCGCGGCCGGGGTGGGTGACAAGCTCGTCGGACCGCTGCGTATCGGATTGATCCCGACCGTCGCGCCCTACGTGCTGCCGGCGCTGCTGCCCGCGTTGCGACGGGAGATGCCCGCGCTGGTTCCGCAGGTCATCGAGGACCAGACGGCGCGCCTGCTGGAGTCGCTGCGGACCGGTGCGATCGACGTCGCGGTCATCGCATTGCCCTCCGAGGCGCCCGGACTCATCGAGATGCCCTTGTACAAAGAGGACTTCGTGGTCGTACTGCCGAAGGATCATGCGTTCGCCGGCCGAAACGACCTGCCGCTCGACGCGCTCGACGAGCTGCCCCTGCTGCTGCTCGACGAGGGGCACTGTCTGCGCGACCAGACATTGGATCTGTGCCGGTCGGTCGACGCGCACCCGCTGTCCGGCGACACCCGGGCCACCTCGTTGGCGACCGTCGTGCAGTGCGTCGCAGGGGGGTTGGGGGTGACCCTGGTTCCGGATTCCGCGGTGCCGGTCGAGACCCGGCGCGGCGATCTGGCCACCGCCCGGTTCTCGGATCCCGCGCCGGGGCGCACGATCGGATTGGTGTTCCGGGCGTCGAGTGGTCGAGCCGAGGGGTACGGGCAGCTCGCCGACCTGCTGCGTGGGGTCGCGCCGGGGAGAGTCGTCGCGGAACGAACCTGACCGTTCAGGTCTCGGGACACGGTGAGGCGGGGGACAATCGGACGGGTCACGAGGAGGCGAGATTCCGATGGACACCACTGTCGCCGCTGGCTGGGGGCCTTTCGTGCAGGCTGCCTACGACCAGTTCTACGCTGCCCCGGGCGTGGTCGATCCGACCTCGGTGGCACTTCCGGCCGGCTTCTCGCTCGTTCGCACCATCCAGATGACCGACCTGTCCGGAACGGCCCCGGTGTTCTTCGGCTACCTGGCGGCGGGCGGATCCCCGAGGGTTCAGGTGGTCGCGCTCCGCGGAACCGCCACCGCCTCCGAATGGGTGGACGACCTGCATTGGGCGCCCGTCCCATTCACGCAGGTAAGCGGCGGGGGGAGGGTAGCCGAAGGCTTCCTCGATCTCTACGAGACCTTCGCCACGATGGTGCCGGGGCAGTCCGGGGCCTTCACCGGCACAGGTGGCCTCGTGTCGGCGATCGATCCGGCGGTACCGCTCGTCGTGACCGGACACAGCCTCGGCAGCGCCCTCTCGACGCTCCTGGTTGCCGATCTCGCGGCCAACTCCGCGCTGAAGCCCCAGGCGTGGACGTTCGCGTCGCCGAAGGTGGGCGACGCGAACTTCGCGGCACGCTACGGGCAGCTCAGCACCGTGTCGTGGCGGATCTACAACATCGTCGATCCGGTTCCGTACTTTCCGCTCGACCCGCTCGACGACTTCCAACACGTCAACACCGGCTATGCGATCGATTCGCTGAGCTATGCCAGGTGGAGCCTGGGCTGCGCGCATTCGCTCAATACGTACCTGTACGGGCTCTCGCCCGCGACCGTCACGCTGGACATCGCCTGCCGCAAGTGACTCGGCCTCCGCGGACGCTGCGGGGATGGTGCTGACGGCCGGTGCTGACCGAGACGTCGGCGGGCGCGGGTGCGAGGATTCACAGGTGCGAGCCGCGTCACGATTCGGTGGGCGTGCTCGCACGGGATCCAAGAGAGACGAAGGAGTGAGCTGGCTTGAGCACCAGTGTCATCATTGCGGGGGCCCGGACCCCGATCGGCAAGCTGTCGGGGGCGTTCGCCTCCCTGACCGCGGTAGACCTCGGCGCGCACGCCATCGCGGCGGCGGTCGAGCGGGCCGGGGTGGGTACCGACGGCGTCGACGCCGTGGTGATGGGGACCGTCGTGCAGGCCGGCGTCGGCCCGAACCCGGCCCGCCAGGCCGCGGTCGCGGCGGGTCTGCCGATGACCGTGCCGGCGACCACCGTCAACAACCTGTGCCTGTCCGGCCTCGAAGCGATCATGCAAGCCGACCGGTTGATCGCCACCGGCGCCGCCGACGTCGTGGTTGCGGGCGGTATGGAGTCGATGACGGCAGCGCCCTACGTGGTGCGCGGCGCCCGCCAGGGTCTGAAGTACGGTTCGACCGGCTTCGAGGACGCTCTCGATCGCGACGCGCTGACGTGTGCGTTCGACGGCATCTCGATGGGTGCCTCCACCGAGCGCTACCAGGCCGGGGAGAACATCACCCGCGCCGAACAGGACGAGTTCGCCGCCCGCTCGCACCGCCTGGCGGCTGCTGCGACCGAGTCCGGCGCGTTTGCCGCGGAGATCGCACCCGTCGAAATCTCTTCCCGCAAGGGCACTGCCACCGTGTCCGAGGACGAGGGGATCCGCGCGCAGACCACCGTGGAGTCGCTCGGAAAGCTACGTCCCGCGTTCGCCAAGGACGGCACCATCACCGCGGGCGCGTCCTCGCAGCTGTCGGACGGTGGGGCTGCGGTCGTCGTGATGCGCAAGGACCTCGCGATCGAGCGTGGCATCGAGTGGATCGCCGAGATCCGGTCGCACGCACTCGTTGCGGGACCGGACACCTCGCTGCTGCACCAGCCCGCGAACGCGATCGAGGCCGCGCTGAAGCGCGACGGCGACACCACCGTTGCCGATCTCGACCTGCTGGAGATCAACGAGGCGTTCGCCGGTGTCGCGATCGCGTCGGTGCGTCAGCTCGGTGTCGACGCGGAGAAGGTCAACATCAACGGCGGCGCGATCGCGGTCGGCCATCCGGTCGGCATGTCCGGCGCGCGGATCGTGCTGTCGCTGGCGCATTCGCTCAAGGCGCGTTGCGGCGGCAAGGGTGCGGCCGCGCTGTGCGGCGGCGGCGGTCAGGGCATCGCCATGATCCTCGAGGTGTGACGACAGCTGCGTCGTCCGTGCGCGGTGGTCGAGTCAGCGGACTCGGCGACCGCGCACGGGCGTGTCAGCGCTTGCCGCGCCGGGGTTTCCGCGGTGGCGGCGGCACCTTGCCTGCCTCCACGCGGGCCGCACGTTTGGCCGCCGCCTTCTGAGAAGCGGTGCGCTTGGGCGCCGGTTCGGGCGCACCGCGCCCGCGCGAGCTGTTGACGCTGCGCCCCCGCACGATGCCGACGAACTCCTCCACCAGATCGGTGGTCGTCCCGGCCGGCCAGGCGAGGGCGACGGGGGAGAGCGGGCCGTCGGTGACGGTCCGGTAGGTCAGGTCCTTGCGGTGGTGCAATCGTGCAAGGGATTGCGGCACCACCAGCACCCCCACCCCGGCCGCGACGAGTTCGACGGCGTCGCCGGTGGTGTCGGGGCGGTGCAATGCCGGCTTGCCCGGTCGGGTCGACCACTCGAGGGTGTCGTCGTGCGGGTCCAGCACGATCTCGTCCGCCAGATCGGCAGCGGACACGTCGTCGGCGGCGGTGACAACGTGGTCCTTCGGCACCACCACCACCGGAATTTCCTCGTACAGCGCGATGACGCTCAGCTCGTCGCGTTCGATCGGCAGCCGCACCAGTCCGGCGTCCGCGCCGCCCGTGCGCAACAGCCCGGGGGCCTCGGCCGCGGTGGTGCTGACGAGCTCGAGTGGGACGTCCGGCATGCGTTCGCCCCAGATCCGCACCCACTTGGCGGGCGTCACGCCGGGAACGTACGCGAGCCGGAACGGTCGGGATTCGGGCGCCTCGGTCACCCGGTCAGGCTACCCGCCGCCCGTCGGGAGCCGCCGATGCGGCCGCTCGGGGCACGCTCGTTACCCTTGACGTATGACGTCGCAGAAGACCCCCCAGACGATGAAGCCGGCCACCGCCGCGAAGAAGCTGGGTGTGTACCTCCAGGCCACCCCCGCCGAGTTCCAGGACGGTGTGGTCTCGCGCGACGAGCTGAACGAATGGCAGACCAACCCGCCGGAGTGGCTCGTTGCGCTCCGCAAGGACGGTCCGCACCCGAAGGACGTCGTCGCCGCCAAGCTTGGTGTGTCGATCTCGGGTCTCGCCCGCGGCGGCGTGGAAGAGGCGCTCACCACGGCACAGATCGAGGCGCTGCTCGCCGACCAGCCCGACTGGCTCGTCGCCGAGCGCGCCAACCTCGTCGAGGTCCGCAAGGAGGAGAAGCGGATTCGCGAGATGCAGGCGACCAAGCGAGAGGAGTCCAACCGCAAGCCGCGCAACGCCGGTCCGTTCAAGCCGTCGGCGTAGGACCCCCTGGCTCGGGCGGTTGCTGCCTTCGGTTCTCCACCGATCCCGCAGTAACCGCCCGCGCCGGCGGCCGTGGGCTCAGCCCTCGGCCACCTCGAACTCGTCGAAGATCACCTCGCCGGCCGCGTCGGACTCGGCGAGGTTGACCTCGCCGAGCAGGGCCCAGCCGTGGTCGCCCGCGGGGTCGTCGAGGACCTGCCGGACGCGCCACAGGGTCGGCTCGACCGTGACCTGGAACAGTAGCGGGCCTCGGGCGGCCGGGCCGGTGCCGATCTCGTCGTACTCGTCGAAGTACAGCTCCATCAGGTCGGCCCAGTCGTCGGCGTCGAGGCCGTCGCCCAGTTCGGCGAGCTCGACCCAGCGCTGCCTGGAGGCCAGGTCGACGCGCCGGAACATCGCGTTGCGGACCATCACCTTGAACGCGCGGGTGTTCGCGGTGATCGGCCGCGGCGTGTCGGCGCCGAACGCGACCTGCTGGTCGTCGGACTCCACGCCCGGGTTCGTCAACTGCTCCCACTCGTCGAGCAGGCTCGAGTCCACCTGGCGGATGAGCTCACCCAGCCATTCGATGAGGTCCTCGAGTTCCTCGGTACGCGCCTCGGCCGGAACCGTCTGCCGCAGAGCGCGGTACGCGTCGGCCAGGTAGCGCAGGACCAACCCTTCCGACCGGGCGAGGCCGTAGTGGCTGACCAGCTCGGCGAACGTCATGGACCGCTCCACCATGTCGCGCACGACCGACTTGGGGGAGAGCGCGAACTCGTTCATCCACGGGTGGCCGGCGCGGTAGGTCTCGAATGCGGGGAACAGAATGTCCGCCAGCGGCTTCGGCCACGTGATCTCTTCGAGGAGCTCCATGCGCTCCTCGTACTCGATGCCGTCGGCCTTCATCTCGGCCACCGCTTCGCCGCGCGCCGCGTGCTGCTGCGCCATGAGGATCTGCCGCGGATCGTCGAGCGTGGACTCGATCACCGACACGACGTCGAGTGCGTAGCTGGGGGATTCGGGGTCGAGCAGTTCGAGCGAGGCCAGCGCGAACGGCGACAACGGCTGGTTGAGCGCGAAGTCGCGCTGCAGGTCCACCGTCAGGCGCGCCATGCGGCCGTACTCGTCGGGCTCGTCGAGCTGCTGGACGATGCCGGCCTGCAACAGGCCGCGGTACAGCCGGATTGCCTTGAGGATGTGTCGGCGCTGCGCGGGCCGCGGTTCGTGGTTGTCCTCGAGCAGGTGCCGCATGGCCTGGAAGCAGTTGCCGGGTCGGGCGATCACGTTGAGCAGCATCGAGTTGCTCACCGAGAACCGGGAGACCAGCGGCTCCGGGGAGGCCGCGATCAGTTTGTCGAACGTCCCCTCACCCCACGACACGAAGCCCTCGGGCGCCTTCTTGCGCTGCACCTTCCGTCGCTTCTTCGGGTCGTCGCCCGCCTTCGCCAGGGCCCGCACGTTCTCGATCTCGTGCTCGGGTGCCTGCACGACGACCGTGCCCATCGTGTCGTAGCCGGCCCGGCCCGCACGCCCGGCGATCTGGTGGAACTCGCGGGCCCGCAACTGGCGGGTGCGGGTGCCGTCGAACTTCGTCAGACCCGTCAGCAGCACGGTGCGGATCGGCACGTTGATGCCGACGCCGAGGGTGTCGGTGCCGCAGATGACCTTGAGCAGTCCGTCCTGCGCCAACCGCTCGATGAGACGCCGGTACTTGGGCAGCATGCCGGCGTGGTGGACGCCGATGCCGTGCCGGACCAGGCGCGACAACGTCTTTCCGAAGCCGGTGGTGAAGCGGAAGGCGCCGATGGCCTCGGCGATCGCGTCCTTCTCGGCGCGGCTGCACAGATTGACGCTGGTCAGCGCCTGCGCGCGTTCGAGCGCGGCGGCCTGCGTGAAATGCACGACGTACACCGGCGCCTGGTGGGTCGTGACGAGTTCCTCGATCTCCTCGCCGATCGGGGTCTGCGAGTACGAGAAGTGCAGCGGCACCGGACGTTCGGACCCGGAGACCTCGGTCGTCGGGCGTCCGGTCCGGCGGGTGATGTCGTCGCGAAGATGCGTGACGTCGCCGAGCGTCGCCGACATCAACAGGAACTGCGCCTGCGGCAATTCGATCAGCGGCACCTGCCACGCCCACCCGCGGTCGGGCTCGGAGTAGAAGTGGAACTCGTCCATCACGACCTGGCCGATGTCGGAGCCTGCACCCTCGCGCAGCGCGAGATTCGCGACGATCTCGGCTGTCGCGCAGATGATCGGCGCCGACGAGTTCACCGACGCGTCGCCGGTCATCATGCCGACGTTGTCGGCCCCGAACACGTCGCACAGTGCGAAGAACTTCTCGCTGACCAGTGCCTTGATCGGCGCGGTGTAGAACGTGCGCCGGCCCTCCGCCATGGCGAAGAAGTGCGCGCCGAGGGCCACCATCGACTTCCCGGACCCGGTGGGTGTGGCCAGGATGACATTCGCCCCGGAGACCAGCTCCATGAGCGCCTCCTCCTGCGCCGGATACAGCTGCAGGCCACGATCGCTCGTCCACGACGCGAACGCGTCGAAGAGGGCGTCGGCATCGGCGCCGTCGGGGTCGACGGACTCGGGAAGCAGATCGGGAAGCAGCACCGTTACAGGCTAGAGCCTCGCTGGGAAACTCCGGCATCCCGCACCCGCGGCGCGGCGGTCCTCAGGTGGCGCTGCGTTCGTCCGAGCCCATCGCGTCGAGCACCGCCATGCGGGTCTCGGGCGCACCCGAGATGGTGCCCTCGCCGACACCGTTCATCAGCAGGTTGCGCCACCGACTCTCGTCGAACTCGAGAGGGGCCGTCGACGAGAAGAAGTTCTCGAGGACGGTGAGGAAGCGCAGCGGGTCGTCGCGGAAGGGGAAGTGGCCGGCGTGCTCGAAGATCTCGAGTCGCGAGCCCGGCATCGCGGAGTGCGCGAGGTGGGCGTGGCTGACCGGGATCACCGAGTCGCGCTCACCCCAGATCAACTGCACCGGGAGATTCTCGGTGAGATAACAGCGGTCGAGCATGGTCACCACCTGGCCGCGCCAGTCGACGACGGAGCGCAGCGTCCGCAAGTAGGCCTCGTACGCGGTGGGATCGGGCAGCGCGCCGAGGACGCGCACCAGGTCCGGGGTGTCGTGCAGCATCGTGCCCGGCCGCAGCGGCGACCCGTGGACCCGCGAGACCACCTCGCCGACGGCGCGGACCGCCGTCATCGCGCCGGGAATCCGCAGCAGCTTGAGCGCCTCGTTGACCACCGGCATCGAGATGAGCCGGAGAAGCGGGTGGACGTCCTTGGTCACCCCGCCCGCGGACACCAACACCAGTCGATCGACCATGTGCGGGAACTGGTAGGCGAACTGCATCGCGACGCCGCCGCCGAGCGAATGCCCGACCACCGTGACCTCGTCGATGTCGAGCACCGACAGCAGATCGCGCATGCCGTTCGCGTAGGCGGCTACCGAGTAGTCGGCGCGCGGCTTGTCCGAGCGGCCGTGCCCGAGCAGATCCGGAGCGATCACCGTGTAGTTCTGCGCGAGGTGCGGAATGATCTCGTTCCACGTCGACGAGTTGTCGCCGATGCCGTGCAGCAGCAGGACGGCCGGGCCCTCGCCTGCCATGCGGAACGCCCGCCGGTATCCGTGGATCGTGCGGAACAGTAGCCGCGGCTCGGTGTCGGGCACCGGTCGGAGCATCCGCGTGCGCGAGTCGCTCATATCGCCTCCTGAAGCCGCCGCCCTGGAATCGGGCACCGCTCAGATATCGATCGTCCGAGTATATCCGTGCACCGCGATGGTAAGCGTCCAACTTGTCGTGGGAATGACCTCGGGTGACGAACAGGTTTCGTCGTCGACCATACCTGGACAGACGACCAAACGACCGGCCGATTCGCTAACTCAATTGTCCTTTTCGTCCCCGTGCTCGTCGTCGAGGCGCGCCTGCTCGGCCAGGAACCGCTCGAACTCCGCGCCCAGTTCCTCGCCGCTCGGCAGGTCGTCGTCGGTGGCGAGGAGCGTCGACTGCTGCTCCTGAGCTGCCACGTACGAGTCGTACTGGTTTTCGAGCGCACGCACCACGGCCTGGACTTCCTCGTTGGCCGCGATGTGCTCGTCGATCTGCTCGCGCACCCGCGCCGACGCCTCGCCGAGGGCGGCCAGCGGCAGCTCGAGGTCGGCGATCTCCATGACGTTCTCGAGCAGCGTCTCCGCAGCGGCGGGGTAGTCGGTCTGTGCCAGGTAGTGCGGAACGTGGACGGAGAAGCCCACCGATTCGTGCCCGTGCTGGCTCATCCGAAGTTCGAGCAGCGACGAGGCACTGCCCGGCACCTGGAGCTCACCCGACCAGCGGTGGTGATCCTTGATCAAGTCCTTGTTCGTCGAGTGCGCGGTCACACTCAGCGGGCGGGTGTGTGGGATCGCCATGGGAATGGCGTTGATCCCGACGGTCCGGCGCACGCCGAGTTGCTCGGCGAGCAGTCGCACGGCGGTCGTGAAGCGCTCCCAGCGCAGATCCGGCTCCATGCCTGCGAGCAGCAGGAACGGGGTCCCGGCGGTGTCCCGAAGCGCATACAGATTGAGCTCCGGCGTCTCGAAGTCCGAGAAGTGGTCGGCCTTGAACGTCATGGTGGGCCGGCGCGACCGGTAGTCGATCAGCTCGTCGACGGCGAAGGAGGCGACGAGCTCGGTTTCGAGGCTCTCGCGCAGGTGCTTGGTGGCCAGTTTCACGGCGTGCCCGGCGTCGGAGAAGCCCTCGAGGCCGTGAACCAGAACCGGCCCCAGGCCGTCGGCGGAGGACAGATGCGGTGCCGGGAACTCCAGCTCGTACATCTTCGACTGCTCGTCCATGACGGCTCCTTTTCCTTCGAACGTCTGCTTCCAGTGTCCCTCACCACCTCCCGCGTATCGAAACGGGAGGGCGGGGCGGGTCGATCGGCACCGATCAAGATCACCGGACGTCGCCCTGAGCAGTCCAACGCCCGGCGGGCATGGTCGATTCCCGATGCCTCAGCAGATTTTCGGCGGCAGTCTCACGGATGCTGCGTGATCGCGGCGGATCCCGCGGCCCGTGTGACAGGCTGTGCGGGCAGGTGGGAACGCCCGGCGGCGATACGGATTTCGGATGGCGGGAGGCTCGAGCATGCGGATACGCAACAGTGCTGCCCTGGTGCTGGGGTCGTCGCTGCTCGGTGCCGCCACGTTCGTGTCGGGATGCTCGACGTCGGTAACTGGATCCGCGCAGTCGATCGGAGGTTCCGGGGACGGGAGCCGACCCTTGGCCGAGTTGCTCCTCGATCCCGCCGAGTTCCCGGCGAACTATCCGGCGGTCGTGCTTCCCCCGCAGGCGGTTTCGCAGGCAGCCCCCGACCTGACCGGCATCGCGCCGGGCGCCAGGGTCGATCCCGCAGGATGCAAGCCCCCACCCCAGGACTACGGCCCCGACGGCACCGCCATGGTCGTGGGCACCGACGGCACGGACCGATCGACGATCACCGTCGAACTGGTCCGGGTGAGCACGCCGTTGTCGGAGTTCGGCTCAGAGGTCGTCGACTGCCCCGAGGTGACCGCGACCCGGAACGGGGTAAACGCCGTCGTGCGAACCACGCTCACCCCGCCGCCCCGGCTCGATGCCGACGAGACGCTCGCCCTGTCGCGAACGGTGAGTTCGGGGCAGGGGGATCAGGCCGTAACGCAGACGATGATTACGCTCGTCGCGCAGATCGACGCGGTGCGGGTGCAGGCGACGTCGATGTCGTTCGGGGACATCACCAACACCGCGGCGCTCGCCGCCCTCTTCACGTCGGCGGTGGAGAAGGTACGGACGGCGTGAAGCGCCGAACCTAGCACGGGATAACGACACCGATCCGCGCCGTCCGGTCCCGGCCGGGGTGGTTGTGCACAGTCACATACGCCATCCACAGGGCCAGGAAGACACCTGGTCGCGCCCAGTTCGGTGGTCGCGCCGCGCGGCAAGGTCGAACGCATGACGACATCAGCCTTCTCGCACGACCCGCACCTTCCCTCGGGAGCGCACGGCACGGGCCCCGACTTCGGCCCCGGCCACGCCGTACGGATCTCCGACCCCGGCACGCTCATCAGCGCGGTGCCCGCCCTGCTCGGGTTCCATCCCCGCCGCTCCCTCGTCGCGATCTGTCTCACCGGAACGAGTGTCGGCGCCGTGATGCGACACGACCTGGTCCTCGACGAGGGGCACCCCGGCGGGGTCATGAACTTGGTTCTCGACCAGTTCGCCGCGGTCGCCGTCCGCGAGGGTGCCGACCGGATGCTGGTGGTCGTCGTCGACGACCGGATCCCGCCCCGCGCCCGGGCTGCGGACCTGGCCGGGCATACGGCCATCGTGGGGCGATTCCGGGAGTTGTTGCGTCGCAGTGGAATCGAACTGTCCGCAGTCCACGTGTGCGCGCGGATCCAGGTCGGGGCGCCGTGGCAGGATCTGACCGGGACAAAGCACGGGGTTCTGCCCGACCCCACCTCGTCGGCGGTCGCGGCCGCCCAGGTTCTCGGGGGGCGGGCGATCCGTGGCTCTCGGGAGGAACTCGAGGCAGTGCTCGACCCTGCCCCGGCGGACGTGCAGGCGCGGATCGCCGACCTGATCGACACCGCGCGGGAGGACGGCACGCGCGGCGCCGCGCTCACCCGCGCCGCCGCCGATCCGGCGCGAGCCGACCGCGAGGGCCTCGAATACGTACTGACGCGGATCGCGCAGTACGACTCGGGCGACGAGATCGCCCCTGAGGAATGCGCCGACCTGGCCCTCGCGCTCGAAAACCTCGCGGTCCGGGACTCGCTCCTCGCCCTGTCTGCAGGTGCGCAGGCCGATGCCGCCGAGCAGCTGTGGGTGCTTCTCGGCCGCACCCTGCCCGATCCCGAACGCGCCGAGCCGCTCGCCCTGCTCGGATACAGCGCGTATCTACGTGGCGACGGGCCGATGGCAGGTGTCGCGCTGTGCGCCGCACTCGCGGCCGACCCCTGTCACCGGCTGGCCGGGCTGCTCGATGACGCCTTGCAGGCCGGCGTGCGGCCCGCCGCACTTCGAGACCTCGCGGCCGTGGGCCACCGGATCGCGCAGGACCTCGGGGTGCTGTTGCCTCCGCTCGGCCCGCTGCTACCGCCTGGCGGCGTGTGACCGATCGCCCAGAGCTTGCAGGTACGTCCACGCATCGGCGACGATCTCGTCGAGATCGGTGTGGGCCGGCCGCCAACCGAGTTCGGCGATCGCGCGCTCACTCGACGCGATGAGGACGGCCGGGTCGCCCGCCCGGCGCGGCGCATCCTCGGCCGCGATCGGCAGCCCCGTCACCCGCTCGCAGGCTGAAATGACCTCACGGACAGTGAATCCGGCGCCGCTTCCCAGGTTGTAGATCTTGTGCCGACCCGGCTCGGACGATTCGAGGGCCAGCAGGTGGGCCTCGGCGAGATCGAGCACATGGATGTAGTCGCGGACCGCGGTGCCGTCCTTGGTCGGCCAGTCGGTTCCGAACACGGAGATCTTCTCGCGCTGACCGAGCGCGACCTGGAGCACGAGGGGGATGAGGTGCGTTTCCACGACACGGTTCTCGCCGGCGCCCTTGTACGCGCCCGCGACGTTGAAGTAGCGCAGACTGGTCGCCGCGAGGGAATGCGCGTTCGCGTACGACGTGATGGCGTGATCGATCGCCAGCTTGGTGGCGCCGTACGGATTGGTGGGTCGAGTGGGATCGTCCTCGGTGATCGGAGTCCGTTCGGGCTCACCGTAGGTCGCGGCCGTCGACGAGAACACCAGGCGCGGCGTGCCGGACACCCGCATCGCCTCGAGCAGTGACAGCGTCGTGACCACGTTGCCCTGCCAGTACTGCTCAGGCTTCTCGACCGACTCGCCGACGAGAGATTGTGCGGCGAAGTGCAGCACACCGTCGAAACGTGGTGCGCCGTCGCCGGACCCGAGAACGGATCCGGCGACGGCGGCGATGTCACCCTCGATGAACTCCGCGCCGGCGGGCACCGCGTCGGCGTTACCGGTCGACAGGTCGTCGACGACGACGACATCGTGGCCACGCTCGAGCAGGACAGTGCTGCACACGCTGCCGACGTAGCCGGCGCCGCCGGTAACCAGAAGTTTCACCGCTTGTCTCCTCACCCGCCGAACCCGGCGAAGCGAGGATCAGACCTGCTTCACCTGGACGGCGTGGGCCATTTCCTCGGGAAGTTCGAATTCGTCGTGACCGGAAACGGTGATCGTCACCGAGCCGGGCCTGGTCTCGACTGTAACCCGAGCGTCCGGGACCACGCCCGCCTCGCGAAGCTGTCCGATCAGTTCGGGATCGGACTGCACGTGCTCGGCCAGTCGGCGGACGACGACAGCCGTCGGCTTGCCCGACGGAACGTCGGTGAGCCGGATCAGCGTCTCCGCGTTTGCCGACGGCCGATCCAGACCGAGCTCGGCGAGGCCCGGGATGGGGTTGCCGTACGGCGACGTCGTCGGATTGTTCAGCACCTCGACGAGGCGCCGCTCCACGTCCTCGCTCATCACGTGCTCCCACCGGCAGGCCTCGGCATGCACCTGGTCCCAGTCGAGCCCGATGATGTCGACGAGCAGACGCTCGGCGAGTCGATGCTTCCGCATCACCGAGACCGCGAGGTTGCGGCCCTTGTCGGTGAGCTCCAGGTGGCGGTCGCCGGCCACCTGCAGCAGGCCGTCGCGCTCCATCCGAGCAACCGTCTGGCTCACCGTCGGCCCGCTCTGATCGAGCCGCTCGGCGATCCGTGCACGGAGCGGGACGACGCCCTCTTCTTCCAAGTCGTAGATCGTCCGGAGATACATCTCCGTGGTGTCGACCAGATCCTTCACTCTCACACCCCTTCGTCTGAAGAGATTCTACCGGGCAAACCGCATTCCAGGTTCCGGTCCGCGCTCGCGCGCGTTCGGGCCCCGACCGCCCGGACGACCGCCCCGCGACAACCACGCCGTGGCGCCCCGCGACAGCCACACCGCGGCGCCTCGCGGCAGCCACACCGCGGCGCCTCGCGCCGGGTGCCCCGTGGGAAGTAACTTGAGTCCATGACCGCGCCGACAGGTCCCGCCCCGGGCACCCGAGCTTCCGGAACCGAACACGTCGTGGTGTGGAGCCCGGACTATCTCAGCTACCGGTGGAGTCCGCAGCACCCGATGAACCCCACCCGGCTCGAGCTGACCATGGACCTCGCACGGGGACTCGGGCTCGTCGAGGGCGCGGAACTGATCCGGCCCGACGCGGCGCCCGACGCCGAGCTGCTCCGGATCCACACCCCGGCCTACATCGACGCGGTCAAGCGCGCCGGCTCCACGCCGAGTGACGGACCGGGCAGCGGCCTGTCGCCCGAGATCGAGACCCGACACGGACTGGGAACCGACGACAACCCGGTGTTCCCGCGCATGCACGAGGCCAGCGCGATCCTCGCCGGGGGCACCCTCGCCGCGGCAAAGGAGATCGCGTCCGGTCGGGCGCGCCGTGCCGTCAGCATCGGTGGCGGGATGCACCACGCGATGGCGGACTGGGCTTCGGGCTTCTGTGTCTACAACGACGCCGCGATCGCGATCTCCTGGTTGCTCGACAACGGATTCGACCGCATCGCCTACATCGACATCGACGCCCACCACGGCGACGGTGTGCAGCACGCCTTCATCGGTGACCCACGCGTACTGACGATCTCGATCCACCAGCATCCGGCGACGCTCTGGCCGAACACCGGATGGTCGAGCGAGGTCGGCGCCGGTGCCGCCGAGGGCACAGCGGTCAACCTCCCGGTGCTCCCCGGTACGTCCGATGCCTTGTGGCTGAGGGGATTCCACGCGGTGGTGCCCGCCGCCGTCGCGGCGTTCCGTCCGCAGATCGTCGTCAGCCAGTGCGGTGCCGACAACCATCGCGAGGACCCTCTCGCCGACCTCGCGCTCACCGTCGACGGACAGCGTGCGGCATACCTGGCGATGCGCGACCTCGCGGACCGGTACGCGGAGGGCCGCTGGCTCGCCGTCGGTGGCGGCGGGTACGGGCTGGTACGGGTGGTGCCGCGGTCGTGGACGCACTTGATCGCGACAGCCCTCGATCGCGAGATCGACCCCGCCACTGCAACACCCGAGCCGTGGCGTGAGAAGGCACACAGTATCGCTCCCAGCGTCGATCTCCCGACGACGATGGGGGAGGGCGGCGACACGTCGTACCTGCCGTGGGACGGCCCCGGCGGCACGCCGGAGACCGGGGTCGCGTCGATGGATCGGGCGTTGACCCGGATCGACTCGGCGATCATCGCGACCCGCCGCGCCACGTTCCCACTGCTCGGACTCGATCCGGAGGACCCCCGTGACTGACGGCAGCTCGAAGGAAGCCGATCTCGATCGCGCGCGTAACTTCCCGCGCCACTGGCTCGCCGACGTGCTCGCCTCCGACGGTGGGGTCGTGCACCTGAGGCCGATCGTGCCGGAGGACGCCGAGAAACTCGTCGCGTTCCACGGCAAGCTGTCCGAGCGCACGCGCTACCTGCGCTACTTCGGCCCCTACCCGACGATGTCGAAGCGCGACATCGTCAACTTCACCACTGTCGACCACCGCAATCGGGTCGCGTTCGTGGCCGTCCTCGGTGACGAGATCATCGCTGTCGGACGGTACGAGCGACTTCTCGACGTCGGGGACGGGCGGTCGGCCGAGGTCGCATTCGTCGTCGCCGACGCGCACCAGGGCCGGGGTCTGGGGCCGATCCTGCTCGAGCATCTCGCCGGCGCGGCCGCCGAGAACGGGCTGAACATGTTCGTCGCCGAGGTGCTCGCCGAGAACCGCAACATGGTGTCGGTGTTCCGGGAGGCCGGGTACCAGGTCAGCCGCAGCTTCGACGGCGGCGTGCTCCGGCTGGAGTTCGCGATCGATCCCACCGAGGCGCTTCTGACCGTTCGGAATTCGCGGGAGCGGGCGGCGGAGGCGCGCAGCGTGCGCAACGTGCTCAGCCCGCGTTCGGTCGCGGTGATCGGCGCGTCTACCGACAGCTCCAAGGTCGGCAACGCGGTCCTGGTGAACCTGCTGCGCGGCAACTTCTCCGGGCCGGTGTACCCGGTCAACGCGGAGCACCGCTCGGTTCGCGGTGTGCGCGCCTACTCCACCGTGCGGGACATCCCCGACGACGTCGACCTCGCGGTGGTCGCGGTGCCGGCCGAGTCGATCGACGCGGTTCTCGACGACTGCCTCGCCAAGGGCGTCAAGGCGCTGGTCGTGGTGTCCGCCGGATTCAGCGAGACGGGCCCGCACGGCCGCGATTCCGAGCGCCGTCTCGTCCACGCGGCCCGCGCGCACGGGATGCGGCTCATCGGCCCCAACGCGCTCGGTGTCGCGAACAACGACGTCGCCGTGTCGCTCAACGCCACCCTGGCTCCGGTACTGCCGACGCCCGGCAAGGTGGGGTTCTTCTGCCAGTCGGGCGCGCTCGGCATCGCGATTCTCGACCAGGCCGCGAAGCGCAAGCTGGGGCTGTCGACGTTCGTCTCCGCCGGTAACCGCGCCGACGTGTCCGGCAACGACCTGCTCCAGTACTGGGACACCGACCCGGACACCGAGGTCGTCCTGCTCTACCTCGAGAGTTTCGGCAATCCCCGCAAGTTCTCCCGCATCGCCCGGCGCGTGGCCCGCAACAAGCCGATCGTCGCCGTCAAGAGCGGTCGACACGCGGTGCCGCCGGCGCTCGCCGCGACCGGAGTCGAGATGGACGACTCGATCGTGCGCGCACTGTTCGAGCAGGCCGGCGTGGTGCAGGTCGGGTCGATCTCGCAGCTCTTCGACTGCGCGATGCTGTTCGGGTACCAGCCGCTGCCGGCCGGTCCGCGCGTGGCGGTGGTCGGCAACTCGACCGCCCTCGGCGTGCTGGCCGCCGACGCGGCGCGCCGCGAGGGGCTGCAGGTGGGGGAGCCGGTCGATCTCGGGGCGCAGGCGACCCCCGAGGTGTTCGCGGACGCGGTGTCGACCGCGCTCGCATCGTTCGACGTGGACGCCGTGATCGCGGTGTTCGCGCCGCCGGTCGCCGTCCCCGTCGAACCGTACGCGCAGGCCCTGCGGGAGGCGGTGCTCGACGCCGACAAGCCGATCCTGACGACGTTCCTCGCGACCGAGGGCATCCCCGACGTCCTGGCGGTGCGCGGGCCCGACGGGCATCCCACGCGCGGGTCGGTGCCGTCGTTCCCGGGACCGGAACGCGCCGCGCTGGCCCTCGCGCGTGCCTGGCGGTACGCGGCGTGGCGCGGGCGTCCGGTGTCGAAGGTGGTGCGTCCCAACGGAATCGACCCGGATCGGGCGCGACAGCTCGTCGAAGGTTGGCTGGGTGAGTCGAACGGGCGCTGGCTCTCGGACTTCGAGGCGGCGCAGCTGCTCGAGTGCTACGGAGTCCATGTCGTCGAGTTCCGCGCGGCCACCACCGAGGAGGAGGCCGTCGAGGCCGCGAACGAGCTGGGCTATCCGGTGGCGGTGAAGGCGACCGGCGAGTCGTGGCGGCACCGACCCGATCTCAGTGGGGTCCGCCTCGACCTGCTCGGACCCGACGCGGTGCGCGTCGCCTACCGCGACCTGGCCGCCGCTTCGGGGGAGCCGCTGCTGCACGTGCAGAAGATGGCGACCAAGGGCATCGGGTGTGTCGTCGGAGTCCAGGACGACCCGTCGTTCGGTTCGCTGATCTCCTTCGGCCTGGCCGGGGTGATCTCGGACCTACTCGGCGACCGGGCCTACCGGGTGTTGCCGCTGACCGAGGACGAGGCGGCCGAGCTGATCGACGCGCCGAAGGCGGCCCCACTGCTGTCCGGATACCGCAGCGCGGTCCCGGTCAACAAGAAGGCCCTCGTCGACCTGGTACAGAGGGTGTCGGCGCTGGCCGACGACCTGCCCGAGGTGCGCAACCTCGCGTGCGAGCCGGTCCTGGCGTCGTCGGAAGGGGCGCAGATCACCGACGCTCGGGTGCGGATCGGACCGGAGCCGAGCATGGCCGACCTGGGGCCGCGGCGGCTCCGGGAGTGGTGACCACGGCAGATCGGGTCCCGAAAGACGAAAACCCGGCCGGAAGCGGATCCCGAGGGGGAGGAATCCGCTTCCGGCCGGGGGCCGGGGGGCGTTCGTCAGCTGGCGTACGCGCGCAGGCGGTCGGCGCGCTCGCCCTGACGGAGCTTGCCCATGACCTCGCGTTCGATCTGGCGGACGCGCTCGCGCGAGAGACCGAACAGCTTGCCGATCTGATCGAGGGTGCGCGGCTGACCGTCGTCGAGCCCGTAGCGCAGGCGGATCACCTGCTGCTCGCGCTCGTCGAGCGTCGCGAGCACGCTGCGCACGTCGCTGTGCAGCAGACCCGCGATGACGGCGTTCTCCGCCGAAGTGGCCTCCGAGTCCTCGATGAAGTCGCCGAGCGGAGCTTCCTCGTCGTTGCCCACGGGCATGTCCAGACTCACCGGATCACGGCTGTGGTCCAGCAGATCCGCGATCTTGTGCTCCGGGATGCCCGACTCCTGCGACAGCTCCTCGTCGGTCGCCTCGCGGCCCAACTGCTGATGCAGTTCGCGCTTGATCCGGGCCAGCTTGTTGACCTGCTCGACGAGGTGGACGGGCAGCCGGATCGTGCGGCTCTGGTCCGCCATGCCGCGGGTGATGGCCTGACGGATCCACCACGTCGCGTAGGTCGAGAACTTGAAGCCCTTCGCGTAATCGAACTTCTCCATCGCGCGGATCAGGCCGAGGTTGCCCTCCTGGATGAGATCCAGCAGCGGCATACCGCGCCCGGTGTAGCGCTTGGCCAGCGACACCACGAGGCGCAGGTTGGCCTCGAGGAGGTGACGCCTCGCGGCCTCGCCGTCGCGGACGATCGTCGCGAGGTCGCGCTTCTTCACGGCCGAGAGACGCTTCTTCGTCTCCAGCACGTGAGCCGCGTACAGCCCAGCCTCGATCCGCCGCGCCAGATCCACCTCGTCAGCTGCGGTCAGCAGGGCGGTGCGGCCGATCCCGTTCAGGTAGACGCGAACGAGATCCGCAGCCGGGCTCTGGCCATCCAGATCGGAGTCGGCGGTGCGGGGTCGAGTAGTGCTGGGGCTTGTCATGACGGGCCTCCTCGTCGGGGTGTCTCATATGCCTCAACGCTCCGACGACCCGGGAAAGTTCCCGAGTTGTTTCGACCCGATGGTCCGTGACCTGCGGATTCCCGTCGGCACCCCTGAGAAGTTCCTGAGAAGCCGCGAAACGGGAACACGCCTCAAATCGGTGCGATCAAACCGTGGCGCATCAACGAATGGACCAGGGGCACTGCTGTCGCCGCGAGCGCATCCTCGTCCTCGTCGTGCGCGAACGCGAGGAGCGTGACGAGTTCTTCCAACGGCAACCCGTCCTCGCGCATTCCCGCGAGCAGCGCCGCGGCGAGGTCGTCGACCTCGTGCTGCCACTGCGGCCCGTCGCCGCGGTGCACCCGCGCCACCACCTGACGCCAGCCGTCCTCGCCCGGCAGGTACACCCGCTCCAGCGCGGTCTCCGGGCGCACCGTGAACCGCGCCGACAGCACGTCGTGCTCGCGCAGCCAGGCCAGGCGCTCGAAGTAGTCCAGCGCCTCGTCGCCCAGCGGATCGTCGAAGCCGTGGCGCAGGTCCTCGCACAGGATGTCCGACGGTGCGTCCGTCCGCCGCAGGTACACGAACCCGAACCCGACGCCCTCGACCTCGGCCTGCTCGAGGTGATCGAGCCACGCGTGCGCGCGGGCCGAGGTGGCCGGATCACGGGGGTCGGCGCCGCCGTCCCGCAGCCACGTCCCGACGTACAGCGCGGGATCGGCGACGTCCCGTTGGACGATCCACGCGTCGATGCCGTGCGCCGGCCAGCCACGACGCCACCCGGTGACGCCAGTCCTCGCCCTCGACGTGCAGCCACGACGCGAGCAGCGCCGCCGTCCCGCCCGGATTCAGGTAGTCGGCGGAGTTGGAGATCATCAACTGGCTGGCACCGTCCAGGTCGAGCCCGGAGTCCCGGTAGCTGTTCGTGACGCGGGCCTCGCCGACGACGAACGGGGGATTGGCCACCACCTGGTCGAACCGGCGTCCCTCGACCGGTTCGAACCACGAGCCGTCGAGGATCTCGAAGTCGAGTCCGTTGAGCGCCGCGGTGGCCGCGGTCAGCATCAGTGCGCGCGGGTTGATGTCGGTCACCGTGACCTTGCCCGCGTAGTCGGCGGCGCGGATCGCCTGGACGCCGCAGCCGGTGCCGACGTCGAGGACCGTGCCGACGGGGCGCGTCGGCGTGCCGCGCAGCAGCGACAGCGACGCCTGCCCGACACCGATGACATGGTCGTCGGCGGTGGCGCGCGGACGCATCGAACCGTCGAGGTCGGATACGACCCACCGGTTGCCGGTGCCGAGGTCGAGGGGGCGGAGGTCGATTTCGGCGCGCACCGTGTCACCGGTGCGCAAGAGCAAGCCGGCGGCGACGGCGTCGTCGAGGCTCACGGGCTTCAGTGCCGCCGCGATCTCGCCGGCGGGGCAGTCGTCGCCCAACAGGAACAGGCGGATCAACCAGCCGAGATCCCCGCCGTTCTCGGTCGCCCGACGGGCCGGAACGGGCTCGTGCCGTCCGAGCGCGGCGTGCGCATCGACGCCGAGCAGGTCGACGATCGAGTCGATGTCGTACTGGGCGCGGATGAGCGCCTCGCGCAGCGGGCCACAGACGGACAGCAGGAGATCTCGATTCACCCCAGCATTGTTGCAGCCTTCGGCGCCGGATCACCTGCGGCGCGGGTCACTCCTCGATGGTGCGGTGCTGCTGGGCTTCGAGCTGGCGGGCGGCGTCGCGGTGGTCGTACCTGCTGGGCTCGTCCTTCGACCGCGGCGGCCGGTCGTTCGCGATGAGCACGGCGATCCACGGCAGCGGAATGGACAGGGCGATGATGCCCACCGAGATCCAGGCGTTGCTGAACGCTGCGTACGCGATCGCCGCGAGAACCAGCGCCGGGACTCGGAACGACATGATGGTCAGGTACTTCCTGACACGCGCCCGGTGCTGATCGTCGATCGACTGTGCTGCCTCGGTGATCAGTGCCGGGTTGCGGGGCGTACCGCTCTCGGCATGCTCGCCGAACCCCGATGTTCTTGCCATAGGTCCACTGTTGCACTCTCGAGCGGCAAATGCACACGCGTGTGCGGCATCATTGACCTGTGAGCACTTTGACCAAGGAACGCCCCGACACCACCACCGACGAGACCACCGACGACGACACACCCAAGTTCTTCCACTATGTGAAAAAGAACAAGATCGCGGAGAGTGCCGTGATGGGCACCCACGTCGTCGCGCTGTGCGGCGAGGTCTTCCCGGTCACGCGGTCCGCGAAGCCCGGCTCGCCGGTGTGCCCGGAGTGCAAGAAGGTCTACGACGGGTTGCGCAAGGGCGACTGAACCGGGCGGTCTTCGTCTCCGTCGGTGGACGTGGTGCACTCGCACGCGTCCACCTCGTCGTCCCAGTCGTCGTTCGCCGACTGTGACCGATCAGACGTGAAGCGGATCGGTCCGGTCGCCAACCGGCGTGTGAGGCTCGTCATCGGTCCCGCGTCCTCGGACGCATCGACCGCCGCCTGCGCGGCGATCCAGTCGCGGACCTGTTCGATGCGGGTGGCGCGGGCCGGCCAGAACTCCTGGATGGTCGCGTTGAACTCGGCACCGAGCACGATCGCGAATCCGAGGAAGAACGTGAACAGCAGGAACGCGATCGGTGTGGCCAGCGCGCCGTAGGTATAGCCGGTGCCGGTCACCCAGCTCAGGTACCAGCGCAGAACAGTGCTGGCCGCCATGAAGAAGACGCCGGCGACCAGCGCCCCGCCCAGCAGACGGTGCCACGGCAGCGACTTGGGCAGCGCCGCCTTGTACAGCGTGGTCAGGCCGACGATGAGCAACAGGCCGACGGCGGGGTAGTAGAAGGCGTCGATCATCTCGGTCCCGATCGTGTGCCAGGACTCCGGCAGCGCCCGTCCGATCATCGTCGGACCCAGTGCGACCAGCGGGAGCGTGAACACCGCGAGCACGAGGAAAGTGACGTAGAGCAGGAGCGCGAAGACCCGCTGCCACACCGGGTGGCGGGCATCCTTCTGGCCGTGCGCCTCGACGATCGAGTCCACGAACGTCGAGATCGCCGACGACCCCGCCCACAGCGACAACAGGAAGCCGGCAGACACGATCTCGGGTCGCCCCCGTCCGAGGACGTCGCTCACGGTCGGCTGGATGATCTGGTCGACGACGTTCTCGCTGAACGCGGTGTGGCTGAAGGTGATGATCTTCGACTGGATGATCTCCACGGTGTTCGGGCCGAACCATCCGCCGACGTAGCCGAGACTGCCGAGCAGCCCGAGCAGCAGCGGCGGCAGCGACAACGTCTGCCAGAACGCCGCGGTGGCCGATTTCCCGAAGATCGAGTCGTTCCATGCCTTGACCGCCGTGCGGCCGATCACCTGCCCGCACCGGCGGAACGGGCGGGCTCTCGTGACGGTCGGCGTCTTACTCATGGTTCTTCCAGGATTCCTGACGATGCGCCGGGACGCGCGGTGGGGCGCCCGCCGTGTCGCGACCGATTCTGCCATCACGGGCGTCTCGCACTCGGGCGGGCGGTCGGCCCAGGACACCCCGGCGTGTCCGCGGCTGATGCGGAGCCGGTCGGTCCCGGGCGCTAGGCTCCTCGGGGGTCGTCGCCGGAGATGGTGCCGGATTCGAGCGGCCGAGTGCCCCGTCAGCGAAGCAAGGAGTGGGACCGACTGTGCGAAGCCTGTGGCGAGGTGCGATGTGAGCGCTGAACCCGGAAGTGTCGAACGTGCACCTGCTCCCACCGGCTCCCTCCGAGCGTGGCAGCGCCGTGCGCTGACCAAGTACCTGGCGACCAAGCCGCGGGACTTCCTGGCCGTCGCGACGCCTGGTGCCGGCAAGACCACGTTCGCACTGCGCGTTGCGTACGAGCTGTTGCAGGACCGCACGGTGGACCAGGTCACCGTGGTTGCTCCGACCGAGCACCTCAAGCACCAGTGGGCCGAGTCGGCGGCGCGCAACGGCATCGCGCTCGACTCGAACTTCTCCAACTCGACGGGGCAGACGTCGTCGGACTACCACGGCGTGGTCGTCACGTACGCCCAGATCGCGTCGCACCCGTTCAAGCACCGCGCCCGCACCGAGGCGCGTCGCACGCTGGTCATCCTCGACGAGATCCACCACGGCGGCGACGCCAAGAGCTGGGGCGACGCGATCCGTGAGGCGTACGGCGACGCCACCCGCCGCCTGGCGCTGACCGGTACGCCGTTCCGCAGCGACGACAGCCCCATTCCGTTCGTGACATACGAACCGGACAACGAGGGGCACCAGCGGTCGAAGGCCGATCACACCTACGGCTACTCCGACGCGCTCGCCGACGGCGTCGTCCGGCCCGTCGTGTTCCTCGCGTACTCGGGCGAGGCACGGTGGCGCAACAGCGCCGGTGAGGAGTTCTCCGCCCGGCTCGGTGAGCCGCTCAGCGCCGAGCAGACGGCCCGGGCGTGGCGCACCGCCCTCGATCCCGCGGGCGACTGGATCCCATCGGTGCTCACGGCGGCGAACACCCGTCTGGGCCAGCTGCGCAACGGCGGCATGCCGGACGCCGGCGGACTCGTCATCGCGACCGACCAGACCGTGGCCCGGGCCTACGCCAAGCAACTTCAGGCGATCACCGGTGAGGCGCCCGCGCTGATCCTCTCCGACGACCCCACCGCGTCGAAGCGGATCGCCGAGTTCTCCAAGAGCAATCAGGCCTGGATGGTCGCGGTGCGCATGGTGTCCGAGGGCGTCGACGTGCCCAGGCTCGCCGTCGGCGTCTACGCCACGAGCGCGTCGACCCCGCTGTTCTTCGCGCAGGCGATCGGGCGTTTCGTGCGTTCGCGGACCAAGGGGGAGACGGCGAGCGTGTTCCTGCCGTCGGTGCCCGTCCTGCTCGACCTCGCGAGCCAGCTCGAGGCGCAGCGCGACCACATCCTCGGCAAGCCGCACCGCGAGAAGGACGGGCTCGACGACGACCTTCTCGCCGACGCGAACAAGCAGAAGGACGAGCCCGGCGAGGAGGAGAAGGCGTTCACCTCGCTCGGCGCGGACGCCGAGCTCGACCAGGTGATCTACGACGGCTCGTCCTTCGGGACCGCGACGTTCTCCGGCTCCGACGAGGAGGCCGACTACCTCGGCCTGCCCGGGCTGCTCGACGCCGAACAGATGCGTGCCCTGCTGCGCCAGCGGCAACAGAAGCAGCTCGACAAGGGCGGAGCCGAGCCGGAACCCGTGCCCGCGCCCGCGCCGCAGGTGGTCACCGAGCGCGTCGCTGCAGCCGGCCAGCTGGCGAATCTTCGCCGCGAACTCAACTCCCTCGTCGCGATGCACCACCATCGCACCGGCAAGCCGCACGGCGTCATCCACGGCGAGCTGCGCCGCACCTGCGGTGGTCCGCCGACGGCGATCGCCACCGTCGAGCAGCTCACCGACCGGATCGCGACGCTGCGACAGTGGTAGCCCCCGCTGGCAGCCGATCGCGTGCTCGGAGTGGTCCGGAAACGCCGAAGCGGGTGACCACCGTGGTGGTCACCCGCTTCGGAAACGGTGGACGGATGTGTGTCCGCCCGGAGGGCTGACGCGTCAGATTGTCGCCGCAGATGATTCGGAGTCGCTCACGATGGTCGCGTTCATCTCACGAAGACGATCCGCATGCTCGTTGGCGTGATGCTGGCAGAAGAGAAGCTCTCCTCCGCTCGCGAGCACGGCGCGCACGCGGGCTCCTGCGCTGCACCGGTCGCACCGGTCGGCAGCGGTCAACGGGGGGCTGGTCAGTGTTCCGGGCATGACTCCTCCGAACTGGCTGTGGGCTTGCACCCACTGCCTGGGGTCTTCCGCCGCGTCGGGGGTGACGCGGTAGGTCCACTCTGTCAGACGTTCGACTTGATCGGGTTGTTCCCGATGGACCTTCGGTGTGTCCTCTCTAACACCGACCACCCTGAGCTCGGACAATGCGCTCCGGGGCGGTTCGGCGTTCGCTGACAGCTGAGCGTCGGCCTAGGGTTCGGGGGTGACGCGCGGCCGAAAGGAGCATCGATGACGGACGCCGAGCAGGTGTTGGTGCACATGTGCACCCGCGACGAGTGGGCGATTGCGCAGCGCGATGGGCAGCGCGTCCCGGACGGGTTCGCCGCCGACGGCTTCGTGCATCTGTCCACGCCCGAACAGGTTCATCTGCCCGCCAACCGGCTGTTCGCGGGCCGCCGCGACCTCGTGCTGCTGCGCCTCGACCCGCGCAGTCTCGGTGCCGAGGTCCGGTGGGAGCCGGGCGTCCCGTCGGACCCTGCATCGATGCTGTTCCCGCATCTGTACGGCCCGTTGCCGGCGGCGGCCGTCGTCGAGGTGACCGAGTACCTGCCGGACGCGAGCGGGTCGTTTCCACCGATCGCGTGACACGACGAGCGCGAGCGGCGGAGCTTCGTGGTCGTCCGTCGGTACGTGGCGCTACCGTTGACCCATGAACGTGGAAGTGACGCCGCTGCCGGGTATCGGAGTCCGCAAGGACTTCGCACTCGCGACGGGTCGACGTATCGGGGTGGTCACCCACCGCGACGGACGCACCGATCTCATCGTCTCCAAGCTCGACGATCCCGACGCCTGCATGGCGTCGATTCCGCTCGAGTCGGACGAGGCGTCGGTGCTCGCGAATCTCCTGGGCGCGCCGCAACTCGTCGCGCAGCTGCAGGAGGAACACCGGGATCTGCCCGGGATCAGTACCCGCCAGCTTCCGATCACCGAGAATTCGCCGTGGGACGGCCGCACACTCGGTGAGACCGCGCTGCGCACCCGCACCGGCGTCTCGGTGGTCGCCGTGATGCGAGCCGGGCAGGTCGCCGCCTCACCCAATCCGGACTTCACCTTCACCGAGGGCGATCTCCTGGTCGCGGTCGGGACCCAGGAAGGCCTCGACCACGCCGCCAAGATCCTTGCCCACGGCTGATCCCCGCCCGGCGAATACGTGACGATGACCGGCACTGCACTGGCACTCGTCGAACTCGGCGCTGTCTTCTTCGCGCTCGGCGTGCTCGGCCGACTTGCCGGACGCATCGGCATGTCACCGATCCCGCTGTATCTGATCGGTGGCCTCTGCTTCGGCAAGGGCGGCATCTTCCAGCTCGGCGACATCGGAGAGTTCAGCCACCTCGCGAGCGAGATCGGCGTCGTCCTGCTGCTGTTGCTGCTCGGCCTGGAGTACACGGCGTCCGAACTCGTCACGGGCCTGCGACGGTCGTGGTTCGCGGGCGTCGTCGACATCGTGCTCAACGCGGCGCCGGGCGCGATCATGGCGCTCATGCTCGGGTGGGGTCCGGTGGGCGCGCTCACGCTCGGCGGCGTGACGTACATCTCGTCGTCCGGCATCATCGCGAAGGTGCTCGGCGACCTCGGCCGCCTGGGTAACCGCGAAACGCCGGTGATCCTGTCGATCCTGGTGTTCGAGGATCTCGCGATGGCGGTGTACCTGCCGATCCTCACCGCCGTCCTCGCGGGAGTGAGCTTCCTCGGTGGGCTCCAGGCCGTCGCGATCTCGTTCGCCGTCATCACCGTCGTGCTCGTCGTCGCACTGCGCTACGGCAGCGTCGTCTCGGCGATCGTCGACAGCACCGACCGCGAGGTGTTCCTGCTGAAGCTGCTCGGGGCGGCGCTGTTGGTCGCCGGCCTCGCCTCGTCGCTGCAGGTCTCCGCGGCGGTGGGCGCGTTCCTGCTGGGCATCGCGATCTCCGGCTCCACCGCCCGGAACGCGACGCGGATGCTCGAGCCGCTGCGCGACCTGTTCGCCGCGATGTTCTTCGTAGTCTTCGGGCTCAACACCGATCCGACGACCATCCCGCCGGTGCTGCTGCCGGCGATCGCGCTGGCGGTCGTCACGACAGCCACCAAGGTGCTCACGGGATGGTGGGCCGCGGGCCGGCAGGGTATGGGTCTGATGGGCCGCGCCCGCGCGGGAGCCGCGCTCATCGCGCGCGGAGAGTTCTCGATCGTCATCGCCGGACTGGCCGTCTCCGCCGGTGCCGTCGAAGGCGAGCTCGCGGCGCTGGCCACCGCGTACGTGCTGCTGATGGCCGTGCTGGGCCCGGTCGGGGCCCGCGTCGCCGAACCGCTCGTCCGGCTGTTCCAGCGGTCCCGACCAAATGAGGAAGGGGCCCCGAAGGACCCCTTCCTCACCAGCTGACCGGACCGGCCGGTCGTATGCAGTTCAGGTAGTGCTGGACCGTGTTAGTCCAGGTAGTCGCGCAGCACCTGCGAACGCGACGGGTGACGCAGCTTGGACATCGTCTTCGATTCGATCTGGCGGATACGCTCGCGCGTGACGCCGTAGACCTGGCCGATTTCGTCTAAAGTGCGCGGCTGGCCGTCGGTCAGACCGAAGCGCAGACGCACGACGCCGGCTTCGCGCTCGGACAGCGTCTCGAGCACCGACTGCAGCTGATCCTGCAGCAGAGTGAAGCTCACGGCGTCCACGGCCACGACGGCCTCGGAGTCCTCGATGAAGTCGCCGAGCTGGCTGTCGCCCTCGTCGCCGATCGTCTGGTCGAGGGAGATGGGCTCACGCGCGTACTGCTGGATCTCCAGCACCTTCTCCGGCGTGATGTCCATTTCCTTCGCGAGCTCCTCCGGGGTGGGCTCGCGGCCCAGGTCCTGCAGCAGCTCACGCTGGATACGACCCAGCTTGTTGATGACCTCGACCATGTGGACCGGGATACGGATGGTGCGGGCCTGGTCGGCCATCGCGCGAGTGATCGCCTGGCGGATCCACCACGTGGCGTACGTCGAGAACTTGTAGCCCTTGGTGTAGTCGAACTTCTCGACCGCGCGGATGAGGCCCAGGTTGCCTTCCTGGATCAGGTCCAGGAACGCCATGCCGCGGCCGGTGTAGCGCTTGGCGAGCGAGACGACGAGGCGGAGATTGGCCTCGAGGAGGTGGTTCTTGGCGCGGTTGCCGTCGCGAGTGATCCAGTTCAGGTTCCGGCGATCGGCGGGGGAGGGCTTCTCGCCCTTCTCGGCCATCTCCGTCATCTTGAAGGTCGCGAACAGGCCGGCTTCGATGCGCTTGGCGAGCTCGACCTCCTCCTCGGCGTTGAGGAGCGCGACCTTGCCGATCTGCTTGAGGTACGCGCGCACCGAGTCGGCGGACGCGGTGAGCTCAGCGTCCTTGCGGGCCTGACGGAGAGCCTCGGACTCCTCTTCGTCCCAGACGAAGTCGCCCGACGCCTTGTCCTTCTCGGACGGCTCGGCGGTCTCCTCCTCGTCCTCCTCGACCTCCTCGACGACGACTTCCTCTTCGACGAGGTCGCCGTCCGCGACGTCGAGATCGGCCATGTCGATGTCTTCGTCCTCGCCGATGTCATCGCCGGCCTTGGCCGCCTTGGTGGTGGCCTTCTTGGTGGTCTTCTTCGCGGCCGTCTTCTTGGCGGCGGCCTTCTTCGCCGGTGCCTTCTTGGCCACGGCCTTCTTGGCGGGTGCCTTCTTGGCGGCGGCCTTCTTCGCAGGGGCCTTCTTGGCGGCGGGCGCGCTACCGGTAGTCGCCTCGGCAGTGGGTGCAGCGGTCGCTGACTCGGGTGTGGAATCGGCGGTCTGACGCGTATCGGTGGCTGCCACGTACGCCCTTTCGTGACGGTGTCGTGCGGCGTCACGCCAGAGTGGATTTCCGGCGGAGAGGTCTGTCGGGTTTTCGCCGACTCACAGTCGGCCGCCATCCATTGTAACGACAGCTTCGAAATTGTTACGGAGCGATGCCCGTTTCCTGCCGCTTCGTGGCGCACAGGGCGGCGCCGACGATGCCCGCGGTGTTGAGCAGTGCTGCGGGAACGACCGGGGTGCGGTTCTCCAGTCGGGGAATCCATTTCTCGTGCTTGCGGCTGATTCCGCCGCCCGCGATGAACAGGTCGGGCCACAGCAGATCCTCGAAGCGGCACAGGACTTTCGTCACCTCGGCCGCCCACTCCTTGTACGACAGGCCCTTCGTGTCCTTCACCGACGACGCCGCCCGGTGCTCGGCCTCCATGGCGTCGACCTCCATGTGCCCGAACTCGGTGTTCGGGAGCAGGACGCCGTTGTGGATGACCGCGGACCCGATCCCCGTGCCGAACGTGAGCAGCACGACGACGCCGTCGACGTCCTTGCCCGCCCCGTAGCGGTCCTCGGCCAGTCCCGCGGCGTCGGCGTCGTTGAGAACGGTGACGTCCCGGCCGCCGAGGGCCTGCGAGAACGCCGCCCGGGCGTCGGTCCCGATCCACGACTTGTCGATGTTCGCGGCGGTGCGCGCGATTCCCGACGTGACCACACTCGGGAGCGTGATGCCGACCGGGCCCTCCCACTCCGCCTGGGAGACGATCTCCGCGACTGTCGCTGCGATCGCGTCGGGAGTCGCGGGGCGTGGCGTCTCGATCTTGATCCGATCCACGACGAGTTCACCGGTGTCGAGGTCGACGATGGCACCTTTGACGCCGCTGCCGCCGACGTCCACACCGAATCCGAGTGCACCCACAATCGGCTCCTTCCACGAGATGACCGCCTGCGCCGAAACAGTAGTGGGTTTCGGGCCGCTCAGCTTTGCGATACCGGTGGTGTGGGGTCGTCCGGTTGTGGTGCGATACACACATGCGCGCCACTGACATCCCCGCCTCCGACCCTTCCACCTCCACCGACCCGCGTGTGCTCCGCGACATCGCGGTCACCGTCGCGGAAGCGGCCGCCGCCCTCGTTCGGGCGCGGCGCCCGGAGGTGTTCGGAGTCATGGGTGCCGAGGTGCACGCCGCGGACGGCGGGTCCGTGCAGGCCAAGAGCACCCCAACCGACCCGGTGACCGTCGTCGACACGGAGGCCGAGCACCTCATCCGGGCTCGGCTGGCCGGATTACGTCCGCACGACGCCGTGCTGGGCGAGGAGGGTGGCGGGGAGGCCGGCGTCGCGGGGATCCGCTGGATCGTCGATCCGATCGACGGAACCGTGAACTTCCTGTACGGGATCCCCGCCTACTCGGTCTCGGTGGCCGCCCAGATCGACGGTGTCTCGGTCGCGGGGGCAGTCGTCGACGTCGCCGCGGGCGTCACCTACTCGGCCGTCCAGGGCGGCGGCGCCGGCTTCACCGACGCGGAGGGCAACACCGGTGTGCTGTCGTGCAATCCGGTGACCGACGCGTCCTTCACGCTGCTCGCGACCGGCTTCGGCTACAGCGCACAGCGTCGCCGCGCGCAGGGACGGCTCATCGGCGAATTGCTGCCGCACGTGCGGGACATCCGACGGGTCGGTTCGGCGGCGCTGGACCTGTGCATGGTCGCATCGGGGCGAGTGGACGCGCATTTCGAGCACGGCCTCAATCCGTGGGACTGGGCGGCGGGCGCGCTCATCGCGACGGAGGCAGGCGCTCGCGTGCACCTGCCCGCGCCCGACACGCGCAGTGCCGCAGGAGAGGTCGTGATCGCGATGGCACCGGGAATCGCCGACGAACTCGATGCCGTGTTCCGGGCCGCGGGTGTGTTCGACCCGGTTCCGTGAGAACCGACCGCGCGCTCAGCAGCGCGCAGTGCGGGCGGCGCTCAGCAGGCCGGGGTCGAGGGGCGCCGGGGTAGTCCCCGGAACGGGGTCCTTGAGCGCGTTGAGGACCTCTTCGGCGTCCGCGTTGGGCGTGATGCTCTTCGCGAAGTAGGTGCCCAGCGCGAGGTCGACGGTGTCGTCGGTCCGGCCGTCCTGGATGAGTTCGGCGCAGGGCGCCACCAGCCACAGCGCGCTGGCGGCGGACAGCCCGTTCGGTCCGAAACGGATCTGGCCGTGGCACTGCAGGTTCTGGTCGACGTAGACCGGGTCGTTGCCGACCTGGACGTCGGGTGCGCTCGCGAAGCCGTAGTCGCGCAGTTCGTTCGCGACATCGGCCGCCTGCCCGCGTTCGCCGTTCGCGTTGAACACGCGGATTTGGGTCGCCGACAGCGGCGCGGGCTCGACGTCGAGGAGGGTGCTGCGGCCCACCTTCTGGCCGAGCGGTTGCGGAGCGGGGGCGTCGGGAGCCTTCGGCTTCACCGGCGGATTGCAGTCCACGGTGGTCGCGTAGACCTCGGGCTCGGTGAGGATGCGCGTCCACAGCACGATCCCGAGCAGCGCCAGGACGGAGATCAGGGCGATCACCGGGACGGCGCGGCGGCGGCGGAAGGGCCGGCCTTGCTCGTCGGTCGATTTGCCATCGGTGATCAGTGAAACCACGGTGTGTCGACCTCTCCGTTGCCGGGCGTGCGGCGGTGATCCGCTGGAAAAGAGTTGGTGTGGTTCCGGCCACGTGCGCGTGCCCGCCGCCGTTCCGATGCCAACTGTAGATCGCTGCCCTGTCACCGTCCCGCACATGCCCGTCGAGGAATGTCTCGGCTTGCTGTGTGGTTGGTGACGATTGGCGGACAGTTTCCGACTGTGTCCGGTTCGGTTGCCACTTTTCCTGACGCGTCGGCTATTGTCTGGCGGCCCCAGTCGTGAGAACACACGATTTCGACAGGGTCCGAAGGGAATCGAAAGTGAGGTGTAGGTCATGTTTTCCGGAGGGTGTTTCGGGCACTTCCGGGCCACCTACGGCGTTGTTACAGCCACAGGAATGGATCTACATCACTGACGGTTTCCCATGGATCGCCGTAACCGAGGGGTTTCGGCGGCCCGGGCACCGGGGATACACGCAAGAGGACGAGGGGAAGAGGAAATGGCAACCGACTACGACGCACCGAGGCGATCGGAAACCGACGAGGTTTCCGAGGATTCGCTCGAAGAACTGAAGGCACGACGTAACGAGGCGCAGTCGGCGGTCGTCGACGTGGACGAGTCCGACACCGCGGAGTCGTTCGAACTCCCCGGAGCGGACCTTTCCGGCGAGGAACTGTCGGTGCGGGTGGTGCCCAAGCAGGCGGACGAGTTCACCTGCTCGAGCTGCTTCCTGGTTCACCACCGCAGCCGCCTCGCCAGCGAGGAGAACGGCGTCATGATCTGCATGGATTGCGCCGCCTGACCCGGCTGGGCAGAAACGGATCAGCCCTTCGGGGCGGTCCCTCGGCCGATGGCGGCCAGCAGTTCGGCTGGCCGCCTCGTGCTGACCAACCAGTACGGCGTGGGGTCTTCGGGATCGTCGAGCACGATCAGGACGGTGTCCTTCACCCACGACCGATTCTGAACGAAAGCCGCTGGATCGAGCTGACGACCCAGTGCGGCGCTCTTCGCCGACGGCGGAATCGCTGCCGTGCGCGAGATGACGGACAGTGGCAGATGGGCCCGGCCGACCCTGAGCTCGGCGTTCGGTCCGTCGAACACCTCGACCCGGTGCCGTGACACCCACAACAGGGCCCACACCGGGAACGGGAACAACAGGACGTACGGAAGCCAGGCGCGGATACCCGGGGAACCCATGTGGATCTCCGCGGCGAGCAGGCCGGCGATGAGCAATCCGGCGGGCCACCACCAGAGCGGAACCCACAGGCGCTCCGAATAGATCGGCACTCGGGTGCTGTCGGGCGAGGTCGCTGCGGGCTGAGACGATTCGGACACGCATTCCAGAGTAGTCTCGGTGCACGTGAGCGATCTTCCTGCCGTCGCGCTGAAGCGACTGGACCCCGGTATTCCGCTGCCGCAGCGGGCCCACGACGGTGACGCCGGCGTCGACCTCTGCACTACCACCGATGTCACGATCGAGCCCGGACGCCGGGTTCTCGTCGGCACCGGTATCGCGATCGCCCTGCCGATCGGCACGGTCGGTCTGATCCACCCGCGTTCCGGACTGGCCGCCAAGACCGGCCTGTCCGTCGTGAACACCCCCGGCACGATCGATGCCGGCTACCGCGGCGAGATCAAGGTCTGCCTGATCAACCACGACCTCGAGACCCCGATCGAACTGCGCCGCGGCGACCGCATCGCGCAGCTGGTGGTCCAGCGGGTCGAGCTCGTCGACTTCGTCGAGGTCGACTCGCTCGACGAAACTGTCCGTGGCGCAGGTGGTTACGGATCCAGTGGGGGTCACGCCAGTCTCGTGACGCACAATGCCGATCAGGATTTCGTTGGTACGGAAGGCCGCCCGCACGAGTTGACGAGGCTGCCGAGGGAAGGGGCCTGATCGCATGTTCGGACGTCGTAAGAAGAAGGACGAGGCTCCCGTCGAGGAGACGGAGTTCGTCGAGGTCGACACCGACGAAGTCGTCGACGAGGACGACTTCGACATTCCCGCCGGGGAGGTCGAGGGTGGGCCGTTCGACATGAGCGAGCTCGCCGAAGGGGAGGAGCCGGCGGCGACCCGGCTGGACCTCGGTTCGGTGCTGCTGCCGATGCCCGACGGTGCCCAGCTCCAGGTCGAGATGTCGCCGGAGGGCGCCCCGCAGGCCGTGCACCTGGTGACCCAGTTCGGCCGGGTGACCGTGTCGGCGTACGCCGCCCCCAAGTCTCCGGGCCAGTGGCGCGAGGTGGCGTCGGAGCTGGCCGAATCGCTGCGCGGTGACAACGCGGAGGTGAGCATCGAGACCGGGCCGTGGGGCCGGGAGGTCATCGGAGTCACCCCGAACGCTGACCTGCGATTCATCGGTGTGGACGGTCCCCGCTGGATGATCCGCTGCGTCGTCGCGGGACCGTCGGGCAACGTCGCGGCGGGGTCACCGCTGGTCGAGACCGCCCGCGCCGTCCTGAGCGAGACGGTCGTCAATCGCGGCAGCGACCCGCACCCGGTGCGGACCCCGCTTCCGGTGGTGCTGCCGCCGGCGCTCGTCGAGCAGCTCGTGGCCGCGCAACAGCAGCAGCTCGCCGCGCAGCAGCAGGCGGTGCAGGAGCAGATCGCCGCTCAGCAGCAGGCCGCTCAGCAGGCTCAGCAGGCGCCGCCGTCCCAGCCGCAGCAGGGGCCGTCGGGGAACGGGTCCGAGCCGCCGCGTCGCGGCGAGTCGGGCTCGGCCATGCAGCAGCTCGGTCTCTAGGCCGGGCGACCCGTCAGGCGATCCGGTCGAGCGCGCTCAGGCACGCTCGACCGAGGACGCCGGGGTCATGTCCGATCTCGTCGAGTGTGAGTTCGGACACCTGTGCCTTCGGTAGCGTCGCGGCCCACTCCTTGGCGACCGTGAAGGGGTGGACGGCGTCGTCGACGGCCGCGGCGATACCGACGGGGGCCTGAATGCCGGCCAGCGTCGCCGCGTCCGGCCCGTGGTAGCTCGCGGCCTCCTCGAGCGCCGACGGCAGATGAGGCCACTGCGCACGCCAGGAGCGTGCCAGTTCGTCGGAGAGCCACGGTGGGCTCGACGCGGTCATCTCCGCCGTCACCGCGTCCAGTCCGTGGGCACGCAACTGCGATGCGGTGAAGGTGGCGCTGGCGGCCGCGGGCGCGTGCTCGGGCGAACCCGTCCACGCGGGCAGCGCCGCGAGCACCGCCTCGACGCGATCGGGGTTCGCGGCGGCCCACTCGAGTGCGACGGCGGCACCGATCGACACGCCGCCGACGAGGATCCGGCCGTGCGCGTCCGCGGCTCGGTCCATCGCGTCGCGATAACTGCCGACGACCCGTCGCGGGTCCGGCTCGACGGCTGTCGTCCGCACGCCCACCTGCGTCAATGCAGACCGGAAGGCACGATCGGCGAAGTCCGCGTCGGACCCGGTGCCGGGGAGGACGACGGCCACTGCGGGCCACGTACGTTGCTGCATGAGTCGATCTTGCACTGCCGCGTCCCGACCAGTGCCACGCGGCTGTGGTTGTCAGGTCACTTTGGGGTTACAGTGGCGATCAGAAACCCGAGTGGGGCCCGACTTGGGCCCTCGCACAAAGCCTTTTCGTGCGGCGCAAGACCTGCGCCGCCGTTTGTCCAGGAGCGCGCTATGGCCCCCGCCGCGGCAGATTACTTTCGCCGGCTGACTCGCCGACTCACCGAAGATCTCGAGCAGCTGGACGCCGAGGAGATGGTTGAAACCGCGCAGGCATCGGGCGCCACCCGCGCCTGTGACTGCTCGCGCGGTGAGGAGGTCACGATGTTCGGCCGCCTCCGCAGTGTCGAAGCCTGTCCCAAGTCCGCCAACGCGTCGGTTCAGGCCGAGTTCTTCGACGGAACCGATCCGGTCACGCTGGTCTGGATCGGACGCCGTCGGATTCCCGGCATCGAGCCCGGGAAGACGCTGATGGTGCGTGGGCGCATCGGTGACCGCGGTGGCCAGAAGGTCATCTTCAATCCGTACTACGAGCTCCGCGGCGATTCGTGATCGGTGACTCGGTCGGTACCGTCGTGACGGCTGATCGGGTCGGCCTTGACGGCTCGCCGTCGGAGTATGGCAATCTCGTCGAGTGACCGAATCGAAGCAGCAGACGATCCTCGAACAGCTCGGTGGACTGAGTGGGCTGGTCTACTCGACGCTGCCGATCATTGCCTTCGTGCCGGCGAACAGCCTCTGGGGACTGGGACCGGCCGTGTGGATCGCCCTGGGCGTGGCTGCGGCCATCCTGGTGTGGCGCATCATCCGCCGTGGCCCCATCCAGCCGGCGATCTCCGGGTTCCTCGGCGTCGGCGTCTGTGCCTTCATCGCCTATCGCACCGGTGACGCGAAGGGCTACTTCCTGTTCGGCATCTACACGAGCCTGCTGTACGCAGCGGTCTTCGTGGTGTCGATCCTCGTCCGGTGGCCGCTGGTCGGTGTCGTCTGGGGCTATCTGAACGGCCACAAGAATGCGTGGCGGGCCCACAAGGGTGCGGTGCGCGCCTACGACATCGCGACGGTCGCGTGGGCGTTGGTGTTCGGCGCCCGCTACCTGGTCCAGTCCCAGCTCTACGACGCCGACCAGACCGGGTGGCTCGCGGTGGCCCGCATCGGTATGGGGTGGCCGCTCACCGGACTGGTGTTGCTCGTGACGATCTGGGCCGTCCGGCGTGCCGATCGGGTCGTCGAGCCGGCCCCGGCCCCCACCGACCTCGAGCAGATCGAGGGTGCGGGGGACGGTGACCGGTCCGAATCAGATGTTGATCGCGGCGCGTAGTTCGTCCTCGACCTCGACCGCTGCGACGAACAGCAGCTCGTCGCCACCCTCGACCGGGTCGTCCGGCTGGGGGACGATGACCCGGCCCCCGCGAATGATCGTCACGAGCGCTGCGTCACGCGGCAGCTGGATCTTGCGGACGGGCTTCCCTGCGAGAGCTGTGTCGTCCGGCAGCGTGATCTCGACGAGATTCGCCTGACCCTGGCGGAAGGTCATCAGGCGGACCAGGTCACCGACCGTCACCGCCTCCTCGACGAGCGAGGCCAGCATGCGGGGTGTCGACACCGCGACGTCCACGCCCCAGGACTCGTCGAACAGCCACTCGTTGCGGGGATCGTTGACGCGGGCCACGACTCGACCCACTCCGAATTCGGTCTTCGCGAGCAGGCTCACCACGATGTTGGCCTTGTCGTCGCCGGTCGCGGCGATCACGACGTCGTAGGTCTCGAGGTTTGCCGCCTCGAGCAGGCTCAGCTCGCACGCGTCGGCATGCACCCACTCGGCCTGGGGGATCGTGTCGGGTTCGACGTGTTCGAGTTTGCGCTCGAGCAGCATGACGTGGTGGTCGCTGCGGACGAGTTCACGGGCGATGGAGCGGCCTACGGCGCCGGCTCCTGCGATGGCCACTCTCATCGGAGGCATCCAATCGGGTAGTCGATCGAGAAGGGGGTCATGACCGGTGCGATGTCAGTCGTCGGACGGGGGCGGGTTGCCCGCCAGCGCGACGGCCTCGGCGACGGTCCCGGACACTGCAGCGACGTACACCAGGTCCTGGGACTGGATCACGGTCTTGCGGTCCGGGAGAATTCCGGTCCCGAATCGGATGATGAACGACACCCGCGACGACGTCGCTTCCTCGAGTTCAGTGATGCTGCGGCCCACCCAGTCCTCGTGCAGCGACAGCTCGGTGACGACCACCGTGCCCGACGGATCGCGCCACTTCGAAATCTGGTCGTCCTGTTGAAGGGCGAGCATGAAGCGATCGGTGGTCCACGGCACGGTCGCAATGGTCGGGATGCCGAGGCGCTCGTAGACGGCGGCACGCTTGGCGTCGTAGATGCGTGCGACCACCCGCTCGACACCGAACGTCTCCCGGGCGACGCGCGCGGAGATGATGTTCGAGTTGTCGCCGGACGACACGGCCGCGAAGGCCTCGGCGCGCTCGATCCCCGCCCGAACCAGCACGTCCCGGTCGAAGCCCATGCCGACGACGGTCTTGCCGGTGAAGTCCGGGCCGAGGCGGAGGAACGAGCTCGCGTCGCGGTCGATGACGGCCACCTCGTGGCCGATCCGGCTCAGTGCTGTAGCGAGGGACGAGCCGACTCGGCCACATCCCATGACGACTACGTACACCCGTCCACTCCGTTCATTGCTCAGCGGCCGACGGTGTGCCGCCGGCATCGAATCGAACCGTACAGCGCCCACACGGAAGAGCAAGCATCTGCCGCCGCACGGCCCACCTCCCGGTGCGGGCCGACATCCGGAAAAACACAGTGCAGGCTGCCCCGCTGACGAATCGGCGCCCCGACGGCTTACGCTTTGGCGGTGTCGAAGGTTTCCACCGCTGCGAAGCGGCTGATTCTGGGCCGACCGTTCCGAAGCGACAAGCTCGGACACACGCTCCTGCCCAAGCGAATCGCGCTACCCGTTTTCGCGTCGGACGCGATGTCGTCGGTGGCGTACGCGCCGGAAGAGATTTATCTCGTGCTGTCGGTGGCGGGCCTTTCCGCATACGCCTTCGCACCGTGGATCGGTCTGGCGGTCGCTCTCGTGATGGCGGTCGTCGTCGCCAGCTACCGGCAGAACGTGCACGCGTACCCGTCCGGCGGCGGCGACTACGAGGTCGCGACCGTCAACCTGGGGCCCAATGCCGGCCTGACCGTCGGTAGCGCGCTGATGGTCGACTACGTCCTCACCGTCGCGGTGTCGATCTCCTCGGCCGCGTCGAACATCGGGTCGGCGGTACCGTTCGTCGCCGAGCACAAGGTGCTGTTCGCGATCGCGGCGATCGTGTTGCTGACCGCCATGAACCTGCGCGGCATCCGGGAATCCGGTAGCGCGTTCGCGATCCCGACCTACGCGTTCATTGTCGGAATGATCGTGATGCTCGCGTGGGGCTTCATTCGTATCTATGTCCTCGGTGACAACGTCCAGGCCGAGTCCGCCGGGTTCACGCTCAATGCGGAGGATGCGCAGCTGCACGGCATCGCCTTCGCGTTCCTCATCGCACGCGCCTTCTCGTCCGGATGCGCGGCGCTGACCGGCGTCGAGGCGATCAGCAACGGTGTGCCCGCATTCCGGAAGCCGAAGTCGCGCAACGCCGCCACGACGTTGCTGCTGCTCGGTACCTTCGCCATCACGCTGCTGATGGGCATCATCATCCTCGCCCAGAAGATCGGTGTCGTGTACGCGCACGATCCGGCGATGCAGTTGGACGGTGCCCCCGAGGGCTACCAGCAGAAGACTCTCATCGCGCAGCTCGCCGAGGCGGTCTTCTCCGGCTTCCCGGTCGGCTTCTACTTCATTGCAACGGTGACGGCGCTCATCCTGGTGCTCGCCGCGAACACCGCGTTCAACGGATTCCCGGTGCTCGGGTCGGTCCTGGCACAGGACCGCTACCTGCCGCGCCAGCTGCACACCCGCGGCGACCGCCTCGCATTCAGCAACGGCATCCTGTTCCTCTCGGGTGCGGCGATCGCGTTCGTCGTGGTGTTCGGAGCCGAGGTCACCAAACTGATCCAGCTCTACATCGTCGGCGTGTTCGTCTCGTTCGTGCTGAGCCAGACCGGCATGATCCGGCACTGGACCCGACACCTGAAGGCCGAGACCGATCCGGCGCAGCGCAGCCGCATGAAGCGCTCCCGGGTGATCAACTCGATCGGTCTCGCGATGACCGGTGCGGTGCTGGTCATCGTGCTGCTCACCAAGTTCGCGGCCGGTGCGTGGATCGCGATAGTCGCGATGATCGCGATCTTCATCCTGATGAAGTCGATCCGGCGCCACTACGACAGCGTCGCGGACGAGCTCGACGAGCAGGAATGGGACGGCGTGCTGCCGAGCCGGACCCACTCGATCGTGCTCGTGTCGAAGATGCACATGCCGACGATGCGTGCCCTCGCCTACGCGCGGGCCACGCGCCCGGACACGCTCGAGGCCGTCACGGTCAACGTCGACGAGCCCGACACGCGGGCCTTGGTCCGGGAGTGGGAGAACAGCGACATCACGGTGCCACTCAAGGTGATCGAGTCGCCGTACCGCGAGATCACCAAGCCCGTGCTCGACTACGTGCGCCGGGTCAGACGGGATTCGCCGCGCGACGTCGTGACGGTGTTCATCCCCGAGTACGTCGTGGGTCACTGGTGGGAGCAGTTGCTGCACAACCAGAGTGCGCTGCGTCTGAAGAGCCGGCTGCTGTTCCAGCCCGGTGTGATGGTCACGAGCGTGCCGTGGCAGTTGAGTTCGTCGGAGAAGGTCAAGCGTGAGCGCGTCGACAACGCGCCCGGCGCGATCCGGCGCGGTTTCGATGTGGAAGGCAAGTGACCTGCAAGTGAGCGAGAAGTGGGTCGGACGCCGGTTCGAGGTCGAACTGGGCAATCCCGGCCACACCGGGTTCTGCGTTGCCCGGCACGAGGGCCGGGTGCTGTTCGTTCGGCACGGGCTGCCCGGGGAGAAGGTGATCGCGCAGGTCACCGAGGACCGCGGCGGATCGTTCTGCCGGGCCGACGTCGTCGAGATCGTCGAGGCGTCCCCCGACCGCATCGCGCCGCTGTGCCCCATCTCCGGCCCGGGCGGTGCCGGGTGCTGTGACTACTCGCATGCCACCCTCGACGCGCAGCGGCGGATGAAGTCCGCCGTCGTCGCCGAGCAGTTGCGTCGCATCGCGGGCGTGGACACGGACATCGCCGTCGAGTCGTTGCCGGGCACCGGGGACGGCACGGGGTGGCGTACCCGGGTCCGGTTGGCGGTGGACTCGTCGGGACGCCCCGGCTTCCATCGCTTCCGCAGTCTCGACCTGGAGACCTTCCTGGCCTGCCCGCAGATCGATCCCACCGCCTACGCGGGGCTCGCCGAGCGGTCGTGGCAGCCGGGTGCGGAGATCCAGCTCGTGCTGGACGCGGCCGGGGAGCGCCACGTGGTCGAGATCGCGCCGCCCAAGGTGTCGCGCACCGGTCGGCACAGCCCCGGGCGACGAGGGGCCGCGGCCCGACGGGCCGCCTCGGCGGCGCGCCGCGCGGAACGCGTCGTCATCGGCTCCGGTAGACCTGTCGAGCGGGTCGGGGAGCGGACGTGGACCCTGTCGGCGACAGGCTTCTGGCAGGCGCATCGCAGCGCCGCCGACACGTACTCGTCGGTGGTCGGGGAGTGGGCACAGGCGTCGAACGGCGCGAACGTGTGGGATCTCTACGGCGGCGTCGGGGTCTTCGCGGCCGCTCTGGCCGATCAGGTGGGCCCGGTGGGCCGGGTCGACTCGGTGGAGTACTCGCGGCAGGCCGTCGCCGACGGCGGCGCCGCGCTGGTGGATCTGCCGCAGGTGTACCTGCACGCCGCCCGGGTCGAGCGGGCGCTGTCCGACCTGCCGGCTCCCGAGGTCGTGGTCCTCGATCCGCCGCGCGCGGGGGCGGGCAAAGACGTCGTGGCCGCCGTGACGGCGGCCGGTCCGCAGCGCGTCGTGCACATCGGGTGCGACCCGGCATCGTTCGCGCGTGACGTCGCGCTCTACCGCGAGCACGGCTTCCGGTTGGCGGACGTCCGGGCGTTCGACGCCTTCCCGCTCACGCACCACGTCGAGAGTCTGGCGCTGCTCACGCGCTGAGCCGGGCGTCAGTGGTTCTCGACACACGCCGACTCCAGTCTGGTTCATAAAACTGCAGGTCAAAGGCCTCGAAGTGAGGTATGTCGGGTTTGTGAAGTAATTGCTTGACGCACGCAACTATGTTTATGGTTGCGTTCTGCAAGTAATTCACTAGGTCCATTCGAGGATTCGGGGTATCCGATGGCTGTTCAGGCCGATACCGCGCAGGCCCTGGTCGATGCGATCTTCCTCTTCGGTCGCTCGCTGAAGAACGCGATCGCGAGTGCGACGGACGATCCGATCGCTCCGGCTCTCGTGGCGGTGCTCGTGGCGCTGTCGGCACGTGGCTCGTGCCGACAGAACGAGCTCGCCTCGGCCCTGTGTGTCAGCCAATCGGCGCTGAGCCGGCAGATGACCGAATTGGTCGATGCCGGTCTCGTCGAACGGCATCCGGACCCGGACGACAAGCGGGCATTCCGCGTCCAGGTTTCGGAGAAGGGGCACGAGGTTCTGCACACCACCAAGGAGATCCGGTCCGCGCGTTTGCGGGACCGGCTCGGTGGGTGGAGCCAGGAGGAGGCGGCGGTCGCACTGAAGACGATCGAACGTCTCACCGACACGCTGACCGCGCGCCCCGAATCCTCACCTCTAGCAGCCGATCAATGTGGGAGAGCACTTCGATGACGACATCAGTGGGGGAGAGCCGGGCCGGCACCGGCCAGGAGGCGATGACCCATCGCCAGATTCTCGAGGTCCTTGCGGGCCTGATCGCGGCGCTGTTCACTGCGCTGCTCAGTTCGACGATCGTCTCGACGGCGCTGCCGACGATCATCGGTGACCTGAAGGGCAACCAGACGCAGTACGCGTGGGTCATCACGACCGCGCTGCTCGCGAACGCGGCGTCCACCCCGATCTGGGGCAAGCTCGCGGACCTGTTCAACAAGAAGATCCTGGTCCAGTCCTCGATCGTGATCTTCGTGATCGGTTCGGCGATCGCCGGCTTCGCGCACAACGTGCCGGTCCTGCTGGCGGCGCGCGTCGTGCAGGGCGTCGGTATGGGCGGCCTGACCGCGCTGGTCGTCGCCATCATCGGCAGCATCATCCCGCCCCGCGATCGCGGTCGCTACTCCGGCTACATGGGTGCCGCCATGGCGGTCTCGATGTCGGGCGGCCCGATCCTCGGTGGCGTGATCGTCGACAGCCCGCTGGGCTGGCGCTGGTGCTTCTTCGTCTGCGTTCCGATCGCCGTGGTCGCGCTGTTCCTGCTGCAGCGCACGCTTCACATCGCGACCGAGCGCAAGGAGGACGTCTCCATCGACTGGTGGGGTGCTGCGCTGCTCACCGCCGGTGTGAGTGTCCTGCTGATCTGGGTGTCGTTCGCGGGCAAGGCCGACTACTACGACTGGATCTCGACGGAATCGGCGATCTACGTCGGAGTCGGCGTGCTGCTGCTGATCGCGACCGTGATCGTGGAATCGAAGGTCAAGTCGCCGATCATCCCGCTGGACATCATCACCGAGAAGACCACCGGTCTCGCGATCGTCGCGTCGATCGCCGTCGGCGTCGGCATGTTCGGAGCCACCACGTTCCTCGGCCAGTACTTCCAGACCGCGCGTGGCCACACCCCGACCATTGCCGGTGTCCTGACCATTCCGATGGTGGTGGGCATGCTGGTCTCCTCGGTGGTCTCCGGCCAGCTCATCTCGCGGTTCGGCAAGTGGAAGCCGTTCATCGTCGGTGGCGCCGTCCTGCTGGTCATCGGGTTCGCACTGCTCGGCACGATCGATCACGAGACGAGCCTGTGGCTGATCGGCGTGTACATCGCGATCGTCGGCGTCGGCGTGGGCAGCCTCATGCAGAACCTCGTGCTCGCGGTCCAGAACACGGTGAGCGTGAACAACATCGGTGCGGCGAGTAGTTCGGTCGCGTTCTTCCGGACCTTCGGCGGTGCGATCGGCGTGTCGGTGCTCGGATCGGTGCTCGCGACGCGGGTGACGACGCTGTCGGCGGAGGGCTTCGCGAAGCTCGGGATCGACACGCATTCGCCCGGCAGCGGCGGAAACCTCGACCTCAACGCGCTGCCGGCGCCCATCGCCGAGATCATTCGCGCCGCGTACGGCGATGCGACGGGTCTGCTGTTCACCATCGCCGCGGTGGTCGCGCTGATCACGCTGGCCTGCGTGATTCTCATCCCGAACACTCCGCTGCGGAAGACGATCGACATCCAGAAGCCCGCCGAAGACGGGGAGACGGCCGCCGCGGCCGCCGAGGACGCCTCGGCGTAAGCGACACGCTCGAAGACGACAGTGGCCCGCAACCGGCGACGGTTGCGGGCCACTGTGTTCGTCGGGCTACGTCTTGCGGTTGTAGAGGCGCATCGTCAGCGGGCCGAAGATGACGATGAATCCGGCACACCAGAGCAGCACCACCGACAGCTGGCCGAACTCGAACGAGCCCGCGGACAGGTCCCGCAGTGCCGTGACGAGGTGGCTGATCGGGTTGACGTCGACGAACGCCTGCAGCCAGCCCGGCATCGTCGACGGGTCGACGAAGATGTTGCTCGCGAAGGTGAGCGGGAACAGGATGAACATCGACACGCCCATCACGGCTTGCTCGGTGCGCATCAGCATCGCGAACATCGTCCACACCCAGGACAGACTGAACGAGAACAGCAACAGCAGCAGCACCGAGGCCACCACGCCGATCACGCCGCCGGCGGGCCGGAATCCGAGGATCACGCCCAGCACGAGCACGATGATCGACGCGATCGTGTAGCGCACGATGTCGCCGAACAGGGCGCCGACCAGTGGTGAGGGACGCCAGATCGGCAGTGACCGGAAGCGGTCGAAGACGCCCTTCTCGATGTCCTTGTTCAGGGTCAGACCCGTGTACATCGTGATCATGACGACCGTCTGCACGAGAATGCCGGGAATGAGGAACTGGACGTAGGCACTGGTCGATCCCGCCAGAGCGCCACCGAACAGGAACGTGAACATCAGCGTGAACATGATCGGGAACATGGTCACGTCGAACAACTGCTCGGGGACGTGCTTGATCTTGAGCAGGGCCCGCCAGCCGAACGACAACGACGTCGAGAGCGCGCTCGGGCGGGCGGGGCGCGGGCCGGGCATCCGGAGGACGTCCCCGACCGCCTTCGCCGAGGTGGTGACGGTGTCGGTCATGACGTGGTCTCCTCGAATTCGGCGGTGTCCTCGGTCGGTTCGGCGCTGTGCCCGGTGAGGGCGAGAAACACCTCGTCCAGGCTGGGCTGGCCGAGGGCGAACGTCGTGACGGCGAGGTTCTCGTCGTCGAGGGCGGCGAGGGCCCGCGCCACCCGCTGCGGGTCGTCGATCCGCGCGGTCAGTGCGGCCGGGTCCGATTCGAGCGTGACGGGGACGCCGAGGACGGGTTCGAGGACCGCGGCGGCCTCGTGGCGCCGCGAGGGTTCGGCGACGCGGACGTGCAGCGCGCCCGACCCCACCGACGCCTTGAGCTCGCCGGTGGTGCCCTCGGCGATGACCTTGCCGTGGTCGATGACGGCGATCCGGTCCGCCAGCTGGTCGGCCTCGTCGAGGTACTGGGTCGTCAGCAGCACGGTGGTGCCACCCGCGACGAGGGCGCGGACGATCTCCCACACCTGGTTGCGGCTGCGGGGGTCGAGACCGGTGGTCGGCTCGTCGAGGAAGATCAGCTCGGGGGTCACGATGATGCTCGCGGCGATGTCGATGCGCCGCCGCATGCCTCCCGAATAGGTCTTGACCTGGCGGCCGCCTGCCTCCTCGAGCCCGAAGGCGTCGAGCAGCTGTTCGCATCGCGACCGCGCCGCCGCCCGCGAGTACCCGTACAGCCTGCCGAGCAGCATCAGGTTCTCGGTGCCGGTGAGGTCTTCGTCGAGCGATGCGAACTGCCCGGTCAGCGACACCTTGCTGCGGACCGTCTCGGCCTCGCCGGTCACGTCGTGCCCGAGGACGCGAGCCGAGCCGCCGTCGATCGGGAGGAGCGTCGCGAGCATGCGGATGGTGGTCGTCTTGCCGGCTCCGTTGGGGCCCAGGACGCCGTAGACGCCGCCGGACGGCACCGCGAGGTCGACCCCTGCGACTGCGGTGTTGGAGCCGAAACGCTTGACCAATCCGGTCGTTTCGATGGCCAGTGCGGTGTCAGGTTTCATCTGGTCCCCGTCGTCTGGTGTGGTCGTCCCGTGTGAGTGATGTCGCAAACTAGACCGTCTCAGCCTGTCGGATCGTCGGAGTCGGCGCAATCGCTTTACGGTCGACCCGAGAGGGCGGCTCGTCCCACCGGATGGGCGGTGCGTCAGAGCCGCCCGTGCCGTTCGAAGGTGCGCAGCAGCATCTCGAGCTGTCCGTATGCGGCCATGGCCAGCCGCTCGAGCAGCGCCGATTTGATCTCGGGGGCATCGGCGGTCAGGCGGAGGAGACTCTCGCGCGGCAGGAGCGCGAGGGTGACGGTGCTGTCGGCGTGCACGTCGTTCAGCAGCGTCGAATCCAGGAGCGTCGGCATCTCGCCGAAGGTCATCCCCGCCGCCAGCGTGGTGATCCGGTGGATGGCGCCGTCGGTAGAGGTGACGGTGGTGCTCGCGCGCCCCGACAGGATGAGGAAGATCCCGGGGGCGCGGTCGCCGCGCCGCGCGATCGTCTCGCCGCGGGCCGCGGTCCGTCGCTCGAGTTCGCCGGTGAACCGCTCGAACTGCTCGGGCGTGAGGTCGGCCGACAGGGGGTGCTGCTCGAGGTCGATCGAATCCGGTTGCCTGCCGATCCCGCAGTGCCGGGACAGCAGGACCTCCTCGCACCACTGGCTCGCCGCATCCAGGTCGGCGAACACCCGTCCGTCCGGACTCTCCGGGGTCAGGCTCGACGTGGTGTGGCCGAACAGCCCTTCCGGGTCCACCAGTGCCGTCTGGCAGCCGCTGCGGGCCAGATCGGCCCGCAGAGCCTCGATCATCCGCCGCGCGACCGCGCTGACGTCGTCGACGCGGCGGACGTCGACCACGACTGCCTCGAGTTCGGCGCGTTCGCCGTCGATCTCCCGGACCGCGGTCTCGGCGCCGGTGAACAGCAGGTCCCCGTGCAGTTCGTAGATGCGGCCGTGGTTGCCGACCTCGTCGAGGGCGGCCCGCTCGGCGTCGGTGCGGCGGGTCCGTGAGGGCGCCGAGCCGATGCTGTAGCGGGCGCGGATCGACGACCGGGCCGCGCGGGTGACGCGCAGGAAGTGCAGTTCGAGGTCGCGGGAGAGTTCCTTGCAGGCCCGCACGCCGCGGACGCTGTTGCCGTGCCGGTCCAGGCGCGGCGAGTACACCGCGATCCCCAACTGCCCGGGTAGGACGGCCAGCACGCCGCCCCCGACACCGCTCTTGGCGGGCATGCCGACCTCGGTGACCCATTCGCCGGCCGCGTCGTACATCCCGCACGTGGTCATGACGCTGAGGACGCGTTCGACGAGCGCCGGGTCGAGCACCCGATCCCGGGTGCGCGGGTTGATGCCGTTGTTGGCGAGCGTGGCCGCCATCAGCGCCAGATCCCGGCAGGTGACTTCGATCGAGCACTGCCGGAAGTACAGGTCGACGGCCTCGTCGGGGTCGTCGGTGATGACCCCGAACGAGCGCAGCATGTAGCCGATCGCGCGGTTGCGGTGACCGGTCTTCGCTTCGGACGCGTAGACGGCGGCGTCGAGTGGCAGCTGCCGGCCGGCGCACCGCGAGTACAGCGACCGGATCCGGCCGAACCGCTCCGCCGGGCTCGCACCGGCGACCAGCGACGCCGACGTGATGGCACCGGCGTTGATCATCGGGTTGCGTGGCCGCTCGGTGTCGGGGTCGAGGCTGATCTCGTTGAACGGCTCGCCGGACGGTTCGACGTCGATCTTCTCGGCGACCGCGTCGACGCCGCGATCGGCGAGCGCGAGCGCGTACGTGAACGGCTTGGAGATCGACTGGATCGTGAACGGCACCGCGGTGTCGCCCACCTCGTACACGTGGCCGTCGCTGGTGGCGACGGCGATCCCGAACCGGTCGGGGTCGACGGCCGCGAGCTCGGGAATGTAGTCGGCGACCGCGCCGCCGTGATCGGTGCGGACCGCGTCGAACACTCGCGTGATGAACTCGTCGACAACGTTGCCCATGGACCAACAGTAGGATGAGCGAACAGTCTGCGATGTGCGATCGGTCACGCACGAGTGTGCTCGGATCCGATGCCGAGAGGCTTCGTTTCCGGTCGCTCCGTAGACTTGTCGGGCTGTCGCGTGACAGCCCGTGAATCTGCTGGAGGGAGCGATCTCGTTGGGTGTCCTTGCCCGTATCCAGACGCCTGACGACCTGCGTCAGCTCGATCCTGAGGAAATGAGGGAACTCGCCTCGGAGATCCGTGAGTTCCTGGTGCAGAAGGTTTCCGCCACCGGCGGCCATCTCGGTCCCAACCTCGGTGTCGTCGAACTGACGCTCGCGCTGCACCGGGTGTTCGATTCCCCCTCCGATCCGATCATCTTCGACACCGGCCACCAGGCCTATGTCCACAAGATCCTCACCGGCCGCAAGGACGAATTCGATTCGCTCCGTAAGCAGGGTGGGCTGTCCGGCTACCCGTCGCGCGCCGAGAGCGAGCACGACTGGGTCGAGTCCTCGCACGCGTCGGCCGCGCTCTCGTACGCCGACGGCATGGCCAAGGCCTTCGAGCTGTCCGGGCAGCGGGGCCGCCACGTCGTCGCCGTGGTGGGCGACGGCGCGCTGACCGGCGGCATGTGCTGGGAGGCGCTCAACAACATCGCGGCCGGCAGGGACCGGTCGGTCGTCATCGTCGTCAACGACAACGGTCGCTCGTACGCGCCCACCATCGGCGGCCTGGCCGACCACCTCGCGTCGCTCCGCCTGCAGCCCGGCTACGAGCGGATGCTCGACAGCGGCCGTCGCATGGTCAAGAAGATGCCGTGGGTGGGCCGTGCCGCCTACCAGCTGCTGCACGGGATGAAGGCCGGCCTCAAGGACGCCGTCAGCCCGCAGGTGATGTTCACCGATCTCGGCATCAAGTACCTCGGCCCGGTCGACGGGCACGACGAGGTGGCGATGGAGTCGGCGCTGCGCCGTGCGAAGGCGTTCGGCGGACCGGTGATCGTGCACGCCGTGACCCGCAAGGGCATGGGCTACGCGCCCGCCGAGAACCACGTCGCCGACCAGATGCACGCGACCGGTGTGATCGACCCGCTCACCGGCCTCTCTCGCGGCACGTCGGCGCCGGACTGGACGTCGGTGTTCTCGGCCGAACTGATCGAGCAGGCCGAGCAGCGCGACGACGTCGTCGCGATCACCGCCGCGATGCCGGGCCCCACCGGGCTCGCCGCGTTCGGTGAGCGGTTCCCGGAGCGGATGTTCGATGTCGGCATCGCCGAGCAGCACGCGGTGACGTCCGCGGCGGGGCTCGCGCTCGGCGGCATGCACCCGGTGGTCGCGATCTACTCGACGTTCCTCAACCGCGCCTTCGACCAGCTGCTCATGGACGTCGCGCTGTTGAAGCAGCCCGTCACGATCGTGCTGGACCGGTCGGGTATCACCGGCGTGGACGGCGCGAGCCACAACGGCATGTGGGACCTGTCGCTGCTCGGCATCATCCCGGGCATCCGGGTGGCGGCGCCGCGCGACGCCACGACGCTGCGCGAGGAGCTGCAGGAGGCGCTGGCGGTCGACGACGGCCCGACGGTGATCCGTTTCCCCAAGGGCGCGGTCGGCGACGACATCCCGGCGGCCCGGCGGCTCGACGGCGTCGTCGACGTGCTGCAGATGCCGGAGGGCGATCGCGGCGACGTACTGTTCGTGGCGGTGGGCTCGTTCGCGAGTGTCGCACTCGAGGCTGCGGAGCGGCTCGCCCAGCACGGCATCACGTCCGCGGTGGTCGACCCGCGGTGGGTCCTGCCGGTGCCCGAGTCGGTGGTCAAGCTGGCCGAGAACTTCCGGATGGTCGTCACGATCGAGGACAACGGGCTGCACGGCGGCATCGGTTCGTCGGTGTCGGCGGCGCTGCGCGCGGCCGGTGTCGACGTCCCGTGCCGGGATCTCGGTGTGCCGCAGCAGTTCCTGGACCACGCGTCGCGCGACCAGCTGCATCGTGACCTGGGGCTGACCGCGCAGGACATAACGCGGCAGGTCACCGGCTGGGTGGTCGGCCTGGACCGCGCGGACACCGGCGGCGGCCTGGACAAGGGTCTCGACAAGTCGAATCCGAGCGTCGGATAGCGGTTCCTAGCGGAACGCCGCTTCGAGCGCCTTGACCCCGACCTTCGGGTCGAGCAGCCCGTGGTAGATCGGCGGGATCGGCTTGTCGACGGCGAAGAGGCTGTAGACGGCGTGCATCGCGCCGTGCACCGAGTACTCGACGGTGAACACGACGTCCTCGGGCAGGTTCGTGAACTGCCCGAGGAAGGCGAAGTTCTCGGCGCCGTCGGGCACGACCTTCGGGCGGTCCTCGGGGACACGGCGACTGAAGAGCGCCGACGCGTACGGCATCATCACCGTCGTCACGTCGGTGGTGGCCAGGGCTTCGTCGAGCATGTCCTCGAACCCGTACTGGTGGATCAGCTCGGTGAGGATCTCCTTGCCGGTGGCGTGGGACATCTTCTTCTTGACGTAGTCGCCGTCGTTGTCGATGTCGAAGCCGTACCCCCACAGCGTGTAGATGCCCTTCGGTTGGGCGGGGAAGTGGGGCTGGTAGGGGATCACCGTGGACAGGTGCCAACCAGATTCGAACCAGGTCGACAGTGCACCGGTTCCGGGTTCGTTGCCGGTGTACTCGGTGATGCGGCGCAGGAGGTCGTCGGTGCGCATCGTGAGCGTGAACGATTCCCACTTGTTCTCGTCGATGTTGCCGTAGAAGGTATTGGGCCGCCCGAAGTCCGGGGCCTTCTTGGCGATCTCCTCCCACAGTGACCAGCCGTGGTCGACGCGGTCGCGGATCAGCGCCGGCACGTCGTCGTTTCCGCCGTATGTCGAGTCCGAGGTGATGGAGCCGAGCGTGACGAACGCGTAGTCGTGCTCGCCCAGTTCGATCGTGGAGCGCCCGTCCGGGCCGTCGACGTGCAATCGCCGCGCCCGCCGCGGCTGTCCGGCCTGCGCGAAGTCGACGTCGACCACCCGGGTCGCGAACCGGACGTCGACGGCCCGGGCCCACATCCACCGTTGCAGTGGCACGACCATCGAGTCGTACTGGTTGTAGACGGTGCGCCGGACCCCGGACAGCGTGTGGATGCGCGGGAACTCCTGGACGAATCGCAGGAAGTACCGGCGTAGTTCGGCCGCCGAATGCCACTTCTGGAACGCGAACGTGGTGCGCCACATCTGCCAGAAGTTGGTGGTGAAGAAGTGCTCACCGAAGATCTCGTCGATCCGCCGGGCACCGAGCGCGTGTTCGGGAAGGCCGAGCAGTCGCATCATCTCGAGCCGGTCGCGGTTGTCGAGTCCCAGCTTCGAGGCGTCGATGATGTTGTGACGTGCATCGATCAGTCGCGCCTTGTCGTTCGTCTTGATCTTCGCGTTGAAATCCAGGATCTCCTGGTGGACGCTGATGTCGGGGTTCTCGAGTGACGGGATCGACTCGAACAGGTTCCACGTGCACTGGTAGGCCTCCTCCTCGAGCATCCGTCCGCCCCGGGTGACCCAGCCGTCGGTGACGGCGGGGGACCGGGCGCCGTCGAGCGAACCGCCTTCGACGTCGAGTTCCTCGAGGATGTGCACGTTCTCGCCGGGCATCCCGGCATCGCGGATTGCGAAGGCCGCAGCGGCCATTCCAGCGATGCCGCCGCCGACGATCCAGAGGTGGGCCTGTTTCGGGTCGAAGCTCATGGGGTTCCTCCCACCGCGGCGGCACCCCGACACCACACGCCCGAGCGACGCCGGGTGCCGCGGTTTGCGGCGTCGCGAGGACCCACGACCAGTGTCGGCCCGTGCGTTCGCGGTCGTCAACCGATGATGTTGTGCGGCAACCGATTTGTGACTGCCGTCCGAAACGTACGGAATTGATTGGCTGCAGGCGGTGCCCGTCGGGCAGGATGGTTGCGATCAGTGGGAGGTCTCGGTGTCGGAACCGGTTGTCAGCGTGTCGTCCGAACTCGTCTCGGACTGCTCGAGCTGTTTCGGCCTGTGCTGCGTCGCGCTGCCGTTCGCGGCGTCGAGCGACTTCGCGGTCGACAAGGACGGCGGGACGCCGTGCCGGAATCTGCTCGCGGACTTTCGGTGCGGCATCCACACCCAGCTGCGGGAGCGCGGTTTCCCGGGTTGCACCGTGTACGACTGTTTCGGTGCGGGCCAGAAGGTGTCGCAGGTGACGTTCGGCGGTCGCGACTGGCGCGCCGCCCCCGACACCGCCCGCCCGATGTTCGATGTCTTTCCGGTGATGCGCCAGCTGCACGAACTGCTGTGGTACATCGACGAGTCGCTGCGGATCGGTGCCGCGGCGCGCCTGCACGACGACCTCGCGCGGCTGCGGGCGGAGACCGTCGCGCTCACCGAGTCCGACGCCACGGTGCTCGCCGGCCTCGACGTCGCGGGGCACCGGGAGCGGGTCAACGTGCTGCTGCTCGAGACGAGCGAGCTGGCGCGGGCGGCGGCGCCCGGGCGTCGGCGCAATCATCGCGGCGCGGACCTGATGGGTGCCAAGCTCTCCGGCAAGGACCTGCGCGGGGCGAACCTGCGCGGCGCCTGGTTGATCGGCGCCGACCTGCGGAAGGCGGACCTGCGGACCGCGGACCTCATCGGTGCCGATCTGCGCGGCGCCGACCTTGGCGGCGCGGACCTGTCGGAGGCGTTGTTCCTCACGCAGTTCCAGGTGAACGCCGCGCGCGGCGACGGCCGGACCCGGCTGCCGTCGGTGTTGTCGCGACCCCTGCACTGGGCGTAGACCGCCGGCCGGTGACGGTCGGTCGGCGTCGGGACCGGCCCGCACTCTTCGTTGCACGTGGTCGTTGCCGAATGGAAACAGGTGTCGCCGATGGCTCGGATGGGCTGCATCCCGCTGGGCCACCGGCTGTCAGGACCGCAATCTTCGGTCGTGAACCACGGTGACCAGCAGCGTCGGTAGCCCGTTGACCAGGACGAGTACGGTCACGGCGATCGCGATGCTCAGACCAGGTCGCGAATTCCACAGCGCGCCGGGGATCGCGAGGGCGCCGACAATGCTCGCCAACCATCCGGCGGTGTGGAGGAGACGAGCGACCTGCGATGGACTGACCGGATCCCGCGTCCAGACTGTCAGCCACAGTGGTCGGCCGCGGTCGTCGCCGACCGGACGACAGGAACCGGCGACGTGGAACACGATACCGAGTAGTGCGGCGCAGATTCCGATCAGCACATTGCCCCCTTTGGTTGATCGAACTGCCGCGACCGTACACCGAGGATCAGCCGCCGACGCCCGACCGGGACCGCCGGTACCGGCCGTGGCCGGATCGTGCGCTCACGACCCGGTCGAGCACCGAGGCGCAGTCGGCCGTCAAGCGGCCTTCTTCGCGGCCTCCGACAGCTGCGGGGTGATCTGGTCGAGCACCCACGGGGTGGCGACGACGCCCGTGCGGCTCAGGCCGGCAACGATCTTGGTGTCGGACAGGGGCACCGCGCTCCCGCGCTTGACGGCGCCGAGCGAGGTGTAGGTGGGGTTCTTGCTCGCCTCGGCGTCGTCCGAGACGAACACTACGACGACGTCCGCGCCCACCTCGTTGATTCGCTCGGCGGAGATGCTGGCGAAGAAGCTGTCGGGATCGCTTTCGGTCGCGATCTTCTCGACGCCGGGCGAGTCGACGAAACCGAGCTGGGTGAGGACCTGTACGCGCGGATCGGTCGGCTTGTAGACGTTGACTTGGCCGTTCGTGGTGTCGAGGTTGATCACCGAGAGCGTCTTGCCGGCGAACTCGGGGTGGGCGGCCGCGGTCTCGGCGAGCATCGTGTTCATGCCGTCGATCAGCTCGGTGGCCTCGTCGGCCTTGCCCATCGCCTTGCCGACGAGCGTGGTCTGGTCCTGCCACGTCGTCTGCCACGCCTTGCCGGGGTACGCGACGGTGGGGGCGAGGCTGGACAGCTGACCGTACGCGGCCTGATCGAAGCCCTCGTAGGGTGCCAGGATCGCGTCGGGCGCGAGGGCGGCGATCGCCTCGACAGGGGTGGACGAGGTGGTGTCGAGGAGTGTGGTCTTGCTCGCGTCGAACTTGTCCGACAGCCACGGCATGACGCCGTTCTCGTCGGCACCGTAGGAGTTCTTCGGCATGCCCACCGGGGTGCCGCCGAGGGCGTAGACGATGTCCTCCGCGTTCCAGCCGAGCGTGACGATCCGCTGGGGCTCGGACTCAATGGTCGTGGAGCCGAACGTGTTCGCGATCGTCACCGGGAAAGCGCCGTCCGACGACGACGCTGCCGTGGCGTCCGAGTCGGTCGACGAGCACGACGCCAGCAGTGCCGTGGCGCTGAGGGCTACGACGGCCGTCGCAACCTTGCGGCGGGTGGTGAGAGCGAACACGGAGCACTCCTTCGGAGACGATTGCAAGGTGAGCCTAACCTACGCATCCGGGGCTCCTCGAGCGAGGTGCTCAGGGGTGCCCGGCGGTATCGAGTGGGGCGAGCGTCCTGTTTGTCGCAATCCACAAGTGACCGGTGGCGATATAGACGATTTCCTACAAATCGAGACGGGTCGGTCAGTATCGTCTGGCGGGATCGAGCATGTCGGGGTGGCCATTTCCGAGTGAGCCGTGGGGGCGACATGAGTGCTGGATTGAGGGAACGCTGGACTGCGCGTGCGTCGATCGCGGGTGTGGTGGGGGTGCTGGCGGCAACGGCGATCACGATCGGGGGAGCGGTGTCGACACCGGCGGTCGCGTCCGAGTCGGGCATCGACCAGTACCTGAACCTGCCGATGATCAACCGCGACGCGGCGAACGGCCCCGGCGGGGTGAATCCGGCCTTGCCGACCGATCACGCCGAGCTCACCCGACTCGTCGATGAGGCCCGAGCGAGCGGCGTCGCGCCACACGAGTACCAGGCGCTGCTGTTCCAATACTGGCTGGTCGAGGCCACCGACGCCGCCGGGATCGACCTGGCCTGTTGGGACCCGCGGGCGGGGGTGGCGGCGAACCGGGACAACCTGATCAAGTCGTACCGGTACTACGAGGACCTGCAGCTCGCGCGCCGCGAACTGCAATGGGCGGGAATGGGCGGCATGGTCGGGGCCGACTTCGGCGGCGGTCTCATCGACTTCGAACTCGTCACCGACGTCTACGGTCTCCCGCAGATCCAGCAGTCCGCGCGGGCCGTCGTCGGGGCCGTCGCGGACGCCGCCGGCCCGGGAATGGTCGACTCGCTCCCCGAGGGGCTACGGGCGTTGGCGGAGGCTGGGAGTGAAATCACCAGCGAGGACCTGCATTTCATCCTGGGAATGATCCTGGTGATGCAGAAGAACATCTTCTCGGACCTGATGCCGATGCACCGCGCCTACGTCACTGCGGGGCTCCCCGCCCTCGAGGAGATGCAGCGCGCGGGGCTGTTCGGCGACGACATCATGACGGCGTGGCGGGATGTCGCGTCGAACGATCCGGATCGGATCGCGCGGGGCAACGCTGCGCTGCTGCAGCGTGAGCAGGGTGTGATCATTCGGGAGCAGTGGGACACCGTGCGGAACTACAAGGGCACCGTCGGCCAGGCGGTTACGTATCTGTCCACGGTGGCCGGCTCGCCGTCCGTTGCCGGTGTACTGCCGCCGCGCTCGTTCGAGCCGATCGAGATCAGCACGCGCCTGCCCGACGGGCGCACGGCCACGCTGACCAGTCCGCTGCCGGCCTGGAATTGGTCGGTCTACGACGATCGATGGGACTACATCACCACCCAGCTCCTGCCGAAGTACAAGGACATGGTCGAAAACAATTGGGCGCAGCTCGAATCCGAGCTGCGGGTGCCTTACGAGACGCAACTCGAAACGCACCGACCGCTGTTCAGCATTCCCCAGATCATGCAGGCTGCGATGAGCAACACGAGAGTGACGGTGTCGTGATGGCTGCCGCGATCCGTCGTTGTCTCCGTCCTGTGGTCACGCGATTCCTGTGCTGTGCTGTGGCGGCGACCGCGGCGACGACGGCCGCCGCTGGGGCCGTGGCCGCCGAATCGTCGTCCGGGTCGTCGTCGGCGCACGATCGGACCGCGGTGCGGACTCCCGGCCTGGACGAGGTGTTCAACGGATTCGTCGTCGGCGCACTCGACGACGGGACGTCGGCTACCGGCGCCGAGGCATTCAGGGCGTTGACGGCGCACGACCCGTTCTACGACGAACCCCCGCTGACCGGGACGGAACGACCGGGCACGATGCTCGAGATCAAGCCGGTCGACGTGATGTTCCTCGGCTACCGACCGGGCAGGATCGACGCGTACAAGATCATGTACGTGACGACCGGCCTCGACGGGACCACACCCGAGGTCAGCACCGGCATCGTGATGATCCCCGTCGACGGCACGCCCGCGTCGACCAAGAAGGTGATCAGCTATCAGGAGGCCAACGACAGCGTCGGTGCCTACTGCCATCCGAGTACGCAATGGACAGGCAAGAATCCGCTCGACGGCTCCGCCTGGTCGGCGCTCGGACCGCTGGCATTGATGTTCGGCAAGGGCTACGCGGTCGTCATCTCCGACGTCGGCAACGACAGCGATCGTGCCCCGCACGGAGTGTTCGCCGGTAGGTACGCCGGCCACGCCCAACTGGACGCGGTCCGCGCCGCCCTGTCGGCCCCGAGCACAAGGCTCAGTGCGCACGCCCCGATCTCGTTGTTCGGCATCGCAGGCGGCGGCGTCGGTGCCGGCTTCGCGGCCGAGGCGCACGCGCAGTACGCGCCGGAGTTGAACGTCCGGTCCACCGTCCTCGAGGGCATGGTGGTCAACCAGCGGAACTTCATGCGCTCGGCCGACAGTTCCATCGGTTCCGGGTTCGCCTTCGCCACCCTGCTCGGTCTGGAGGCGAAGTATCCGGAGATGCGAATCGACGAGAAGCTGAACCCCGTCGGCAAGGCGCTGGCCCATGCGTACCGAACGCAGTGTCAGACACCGGCGTACTTCACGGCGCCGTTCGTTCCCCTCGAGACGCTGTTCGTCGGCGGACGGAGCCCGGCCGACATTCCCGAGTTCCAGCACGTCTACGACGACAACCTCCTCGGGACCGAGGCTCCGAAGTCCAAGGTCCTCGTCACGTCGTGCGCGAAGGACGACTCGCCGATGTCCCTTGTGCCGGCACAGGATTCGCGCGACCTCGTAGCCAGGTACCGGGCCGGTGGCACCGATGTCACGTACGCGCCGAGTGACTGCTCCATGTCGCGGATGCTCACCGACCTCTACGGATGGGGCACCGACCTGTTCGGCATGCAGACCATCGACTGGATCGAACGGAGCTTCGCCGAATGAGCCATATGAAGGGAAGGGGGTGACTGCCGTGGTCGACGCCGCCCTCACCGGGAGCAGCTACATGCTCTCGTTCGGACCGGTTGCTTTTCTCGAAGCCGTCGGACGCGTCTTCGGTAGCTGACCGAGGTTCTCGGTTGCCCCCCGCGGCGCACCGTCGGACCGTGTTGCGACGGTCTGCGCTCGATACGGCGATGGGGCAGCCGCTTTCGTTCACAGTCTGCGCTGATCGTCGGGCGCTGAGGAGTCGATACGTGTTTGCTCGCTGGGGAGATCTCGTTTATCGGGCCCGCTTCACCGTCATCGCGGTGATGGTGGCCGGACTGTTGGCGCTGGGCGCCTACGGTTCCGGTCTCGGGCCACACCTCAGTCAGAGTGGATTGGAGGATCCGGGGTCGGAGTCCGTGGCCGCCGCGAGACTGACGGACAGCACGTTCGGCCGTGACACGACGGGCGATGTCGTCGCGATGTACACCGCGCCCGAGGGCGCAACGGTCGACGATCCGGCGTTCGGCGCGAAGGTGTCCGACAGCCTGCAACGGCTGTTGGCCGAGCACCCCGACCAGGTTGCGAAGGTCAACGTGAGCTACTTCGCGCTGCCGAACACTCCGCGCCTACCCGCACTCGCCGACAAGGAGAAACAGCACGCGATAGTCAGCGTCGCGCTGCGGGGCGACAACGACACCGCGATCACGAACAACTTCCGGGAGATCCGGGACGCGTTCGCCATCGACGGAGTCGAGGTGCAGCTCGCCGGCATGCAGCCGGTGGCCAGCGCGATCAACGACACGATCGCGAGCGACATCCATCGGATGGAGATCCTCGCGATCCCAGCGGTCGCGGTGCTGTTGTTCTTCGTCTTCGGCGGCGTCATCGCCGCGGCGCTGCCACTGATCGTCGGCGGTCTGACGATTCTGAGCGCCAACGGCATCGTGCGCATCTTCACGCACTTCACCGACGTCAACTCGTTCGTCGTCTCGGTCGTCTCGCTGATCGGTTTGGGTCTGGCGATCGACTACGGCCTGTTCATCGTGAGCCGCTTCCGCGAGGAACTCGGCGACGGCTACGACACTCGCGCGGCCGTCCGCCGGACAGTGATGACGGCGGGCCGGACCGTGCTCTTCTCGGCGACCATGATCACCGCGAGTCTCGGTGGACTCCTGCTGTTCCCGCAGGGCTTCCTGAAATCGATGGCGTACGGCGCGATCGCGACGGTGTTGTTGGCGGCGTTCACGTCGGTGACGGTGCTGCCGGCGATCCTCGGCATCCTGGGCCGTCGGATCGACAAGTTCGGGCTCGAGCGGTTCGGCCAGATCAAGTCGACCGAACAGATCGAGGCCGGCATGTGGGGGAGGCTGACGCGCTGGGTGATGCGCAACCCGCTCAAGGTGACGATCCCGATCGTGATCGGGCTGCTGCTGCTGATGATCCCGCTGACGGGCATCAAGTTCGGTGGGATCAACGAGGAGTATCTGCCGACGGACAACCCGACCCGGGTGGCGCAGGAGCAGTTCGACGAGCTGTTCCCGGGCCAGCGCACCGAGCCGGTCAAGCTGGTGGTCACCGGTGCCGAGGGCGCGCAGGTGGGCCAGATCATCAAGACCGCGAACGAGGCCCCCGGCCTGGTCGAGAAGTTCACGCTCACCGGCCCCGCGAAGGACGGCGTCCAGGTCGTCAAGGCCGGCCTGGTCGATCGCAACGACTCCGCCGCGACCATCGACTACCTGCGGTCGATGGACGTCCCCGACGGCGTCCAGGTCCTGGTCGGCGGTACGCCCGCGATCGAACGGGACAGCATCGATGCGTTGCTCGACAACCTCCCGCTGATGGTGGTCACGGTCGTGGCCCTGACGACCTTGTTGATGTTCCTGGCGTTCGGGTCGCTCGTGCTGCCGATCAAGGCGGTGCTGATGAGCGCGTTGGGCCTGGGCGCGACGCTCGGCATCCTGACGTGGATCTTCATCGACGGCCTCGGCGCCGGCATGTTGGACTTCACCCCGGGGCCGATCACGTCGCCGATGCTGGTGCTGATCGTGGCGATCATCTACGGCCTGTCGATCGACTACGAGGTGTTCCTGCTCTCCCGCATGGTCGAGGCCAGATCCCAGGGCGCCAGCACCCCCGAGGCCATCCGGATCGGCACCGCCCATACGGGCCGGATCATCACGGCGGCCGCTCTGATCCTGATCGTCGTCACCGGCGCGTTCGGATTCTCCGATCTCGTGATGATGAAGTACATCGCCTACGGCATGATCGCGGCGCTGATCATCGACGCGACGCTGATCCGGATGTTCCTGGTGCCCGCGGTGATGACTCTCCTCGGCGACGACTGCTGGTGGGCACCGGCGTGGATGAAACGGATCCAGCAGAAGATCGGGCTGGGTGAGTCGGTCCTCGAGTGCGAACAGGTGGAGGACGACGAGCCCGATCCCGCGGCCGTCGACACGGCCGTCGCCGCGGATTCCTCGGAGCCGGAAGCCGGCCGGGCCCGGGAGCCGCTCTCGGAGGATGCAGTCTCCTGACGGGTAGTCCGTCCCAGTGAAGTCGCAGTGAAAAGGAGCGCGCCCCCCGGATTCCGGGGACGCGCTCCTTTCACGGATCGACGGGGTCGCGCTAGACGCTCGCGACGCCCTTGGCCAGGAACGTCTTGCCGTTCACGGCCTCCGACGTGCCGCTGCGGTCCAGGTACGGAGTGATGCCGCCGTTCCAGAAGCCGAAACCGCCGCCCAGGATCAGGCACAGATCGATGTCCTCGGGGCCGGCGACGACGCCCTCCTCGAGCATGATCCGGATCTCCTCGGCGAACGCGCGACGGGTGCGCTCGAGCACCTCCTCCGCGGTCGACGGCTGGTCACCCTGCTGCCACAGCGCCGCGACCTCGGGGTCGACGACCTGGCCCTTATCGGTCCAGGTCCACACGCCGGGCTTGCGGGCCTCGACGATCGCCTCGAGCCCCGGCGACGGCTTGAACCGCTCCGGGTAGGCGGCGTTGAGCGTCTCACCGGTGTGCAGCGCGATGGCCGGACCCACCAGGGCGAGCAGCGTGAACGGCGTCATCGGCATGCCGAGTTCGGCGATCGCGTTGTCGGCGACATCGAACGGGGTGCCCTCGTCCACCGCGTTCATGACCTCGCCGAGGGCGCGGATGAGCAGTCGGTTGAACACGAAGCCCGGCAGGTCGGCGGAGCCGACGGCCGACTTCCTGAGCGCCTTCGCGGTGGCGAATGCCGTTGCGAGGGTGGCATCGTCGGTCTGCTCGCCCTTGATGACCTCGAGCAGAGGAAGCACGGCCACGGGGTTGAAGAAGTGGAAGCCCACCACCCGCTCGGGGTGCTTCAGGTCCGCGGCCATCTCGGTGATCGACAGCGACGAGGTGTTGGTCGCCAGCACCGTCTCGGGGGAGATGTGCTCCTCGAGTTCGGCGAAGACGTTCTTCTTGACGTCCATGTTCTCGAAGACGGCCTCGATGACGAAGTCGGTCTTCGCGAACGCGGCCTTGTCGAGCGAGCCGGTGACGAGCGCCTTGAGACGGTTCGCGCCGTCGGGCGACAGGCGGCCCTTGGCGAGCAGCTTGTCGATCTCGCCGTGGACGTAGCCGACGCCCTTGTCGATGCGCTCCTGGTCGATGTCGGTGAGGATCACCGGCACCTTGAGCTGCTTGACGAACAGCATCGCGAGCTGGCTGGCCATCAGGCCCGCGCCGACGATGCCGACGCCGGTGATCTTGCGCGCCAACGACTTGTCGGGCGCGCCCGCCGGCCGCTTGGCCCGCTTGTTCACCAGGTCGAAGGCGTACAGGCCCGCGCGCAGCTCGTCGGTCATGAGCAGGTCTGCCAGTGCGTCGTCCTCGGCCGCGAAGCCCGCGTCGAGGGACGTCGAATCGGTGAGGTCGGTGGTGCGGGCCAGCTCGAGCAGTTCGACCGTGCGCTCCGCGCCGGGCGCGTTGTTCTTGGTCTTGCCCTCGACGATCGCCTTGGCGCGGGCGATGGCCTCGTCCCAGCCGGCGCCGCGGTCGATTTCGGGGCGGGCCGGGGTGATGTCCCCGGCGAGAACCTTCGCGGCCCACGCGAGGGACTGCTCGATGAAGTCGGCCGAGCCGAGCACGACGTCGGCGATCCCGAGCTCGAGCGCCTTCTTCGAGTTGATGACCTTGCCGTTGTTGAGCGGGTTCTCCACCGCGACGGTGACCGCGTTGGACGGCCCGATCAGGTTGGGCAGCAACTGCGTTCCACCCCAGCCGGGGACCAGACCGAGCATCGCCTCGGGCAGGCCCAGCGCACCGACGTTGTCCGCGTAGGTGCGGTAGTGGCAGTGCAGCCCCACCTCGAGGCCGCCGCCGAGCGCGACGCCGTTGACGAACGCGAACGTCGGCACCTCGGACTCACGCAGGCGGCGGAACACCTTGTGGCCCAGACGGCCGAGCTCGAGGCCCTGCTCGCGGGAGGAGATCGACGGGACGCCCTTGAGGTCGGCGCCGGCCGCGAAGATGAACGGCTTGCCGGTGACCGCGATCGCGGCCGGCTTGGCGGCGAAGGCCTCGTCGAGCGCCTTGTCGAACGCCAGCAGACCACGCGGACCGAAGGAGTTCGGCTTGGTGTGGTCGAAGCCGTTGTCGAGCGTGATCAGTGCGACCGGCCCGTCGATGCCGGGAACCGAGACCAGCTTGGTGTACGCGTTCGTCACGACCTCGTCGGCGAAAGCGTTTGCGATGTCGGTCATTTACTTGGCTCCCGCTTCGTACGCTGCGTAGTCCTTGTGATTCGGGTTCTCCCAGATGACGCTGCCGCCCATGCCGAGTCCGATGCACATGGTGGTCAGGCCGTAGCGGACGCCCGGGTTCTGCGCGAACTGGCGCGACAGCTGCGTCATGAGACGCACGCCGGACGACGCGAGCGGGTGCCCGCACGCGATGGCGCCGCCCCACTGGTTGACGCGGGGGTCGTCGTCGGCGATGCCGAAGTGCTCGAGGAACGCCAGCACCTGCACCGCGAACGCCTCGTTGATCTCGAACAGTCCGATGTCGTCGATCGACAGACCGGTGCGCGCGAGCAGCTTCTCGGTGGCCGGCACCGGGCCGATGCCCATGACGGCGGGGTCGACGCCCTGGAAGGCGAAGCCGACCATGCGCATCCCGATCGGCAGGCCCAGCTCGGTGGCGGTGTCCTCGCCCGCGAGGATTGCGGCGGTGGCGCCGTCGTTGAGGCCCGCAGCGTTACCGGCGGTGATGCGGCCGGCGGGACGGAACGGGGTCTTGAGCTTGGCGAGATCCTCGAGCGTGGTGCCCGGGCGGGGCGGCTCGTCCTCGGTGGCCAGGCCCCAGCCCGCCTCGGAGCGGGTCGCGACCGGGACGAGGGTGTCGGCGATGTAGCCGGCCTTCTTGGCGGCCTCGTACTTGTTCTGCGACGTGACGGCGTAGGCGTCGGTGCGCTCCTTGGTGATCGACGGGAACCGGTCGTGCAGGTTCTCGGCGGTGTTGCCCATCACCAGCGCGCTCGGGTCGACCAGGCGGTCGGCGAGGAAGCGCGGGTTCGGGTCGGCGCCCTGGCCCATCGGGTGGTGGCCCATGTGCTCGACGCCGCCCGCGATGACGACGTCGTACTGGCCGAAGCCGATGCCCGACGCGGTGGTGGTGACGGCGGTCATCGCGCCGGCGCACATGCGGTCGATCGCGAAGCCGGGAACCGTCTCGGGCAGGCCCGCGAGGATCGCGGACGTGCGGCCGATGGTCAGACCCTGGTCGCCGGTCTGTGTGGTCGCGGCGATTGCGACCTCGTCGACCCGCGCCGGATCGAGCTGAGGGTTGCGGCGCAGCAACTCGCGAATGGCCTTGACGACCAGGTCGTCGGCGCGGGTCTCGGCGTAGATGCCCTTCGGGCCGGCCTTGCCGAACGGCGTGCGGATGCCGTCGACGAAGACGACATTTCTCTGATTAGCGGAAGCAGCCACGCTGGATTCCTCCTGGCGGGAGTGATGCGGTCACTGCGGGTGCGATGACCCGACACGCACCACTGTAGCGCTAATTACTCGCCGGTAACATACGAGGCCCGGGTTGGGGAGTTTCCGCTGATCAGGGCTCTGTGCGAACGGCCTGCGTGAGGACGGGCACGGTCAGTTCGCGCTGCCACGGACGCGCGCCGGCCCGCGTGAGTGCGGCGTCGATCGCCGCCGCCGTCTCGGCGTCGGAGGCGGACGCGGGAGCCGGTGGCTCCCAGCACACCCGCCGCACGAGTTCCGGGCTCAGCAGGTTCTCGACCGGCACGTGGACCCGCTCGCTCAGGTCAGCAATGCCCGCCTTCGCCGCAGCCAGGCGGGCGGCGGCCTCGGGGTCGCGCCGGGCCCAGCGGCTCGGCGGCGGCGGGCCGGTGAACGGCTGGGTGACCGGCGGGAGTTCGCTCTGGGGAAGCGTGCGGGCGCGCTCGAGCGCCGAGAGCCACAACCGCGACGACCGGCGCTGCCGCGGTCCGCCGAAGACCGGCAGTGCCTGCAGCGTGTCGATGCTCTTGGGGTCGGCACTCGCGGCCGCCACGATCGCCGAGTCGGGCAGGATCCGGCTGGGCGAGATGTCGCGCTTACGGGCCACCTCGTCGCGCGCGGTCCACAGTTCACGCACGGCGGCGAGCTGGCGGGGGCTCTTCAGGCTGTGGATCTGCGACGTGCGACGCCACCGATCGGACTTGGGCTGCGGCGGCCCGGCGAGCCGGACGTGCTCGAACTCCTGCTCGGCCCACTCGGTCTTGCCCTGCGCGGCAAGTTCCTTCGCCATCTCGGCGCGCAACTCGAGGAGCACCTCGACGTCCAGGGCCGCGTAGTTGAGCCACGCATCGGGCAGGGGGCGCGTGGACCAGTCGGCGGCGCCGTGGCCCTTGCGGAGCTCCAGCCCGAGGGTGCGTTCGACGATCGCCGCCAGTCCGACCCGCTCGAAGCCGGCCAGACGTCCGGCAAGCTCGGTGTCGAACAGCCGCGCGGGCGCGAGTTCGAGCTCGGCCAGGCACGGCAGGTCCTGGTCGGCCGAGTGCAGCACCCATTCGAGGTCGTTGATCGCCTCCCGGAGCGGCGCGAGGTCCTCGGCCGTCGGGATCGGATCGAGCAGGAACGAGCCCGACCCGGCGCGGCGCAGCTGGACCAGATAGGCGCGCGACGAGTAACGGAAACCCGACGCGCGTTCGGCGTCGACCGCGAGGGGGCCGCTGCCCGCTGCAAGTCGCTCCGCGGCGTCACGCACTCCCGCGGCCGTCTCGATCACCGGCGGAACACCGTCGGCCGGGACCAGGAGGGGAACGGGGGCGGACGCAGGCTCGGGGGTAACTGGCATAGGGGGCAACTTTACTGGTGGCGATCGGGTGTGGGCGCGATCTTGCGTTGACAACTGGGTGATTTCCGGCAATTGTGTCAAATGTTGGACAAGTGACCAAGACCACAGTGCGGCCCACTGGGTCGCCGTCTCGGCCACCGAAACGGATATGGGGGGAATCGATGCTCAACCTCGCAGCCGCCGTGGCGCCCGTCGGCGCGGTCCCGGTCGGAACGATGGTGGACCTGCCCGGTCGGGGATCGACGTACGTCATCGACACCGGCGACTCCGTCGAGCACGACGGCAAGCCGACGCTCGTGCTCCTGCACGCGCTGGCCTGTACCGGCACGCTGACGTGGTACCCGGTGATCGAGAGGCTCGCCCGGAAATCGCGGGTGGTGATCCTCGACCAGCGGTGGCACGGGCGGGGGATCCGGTCACCCCGGTTTACCCTCGAGGACTGCGCCGACGACGTCGTCGCCCTCGCCGACGTGTTGGGCATCGACCGGGTGGTGCCGGTCGGGTATTCGATGGGCTCGCTCGTCTCGCAGTTGGTCTGGAAGCGGCACCGCGACCGGGTGGCCGGCCTGGTCCTCTGCGCGGGCGCGGCCCACTTCAAGCGGAATTCGCGTGAGCGCGTCGCGCTCGAGTCGCTGAGCGCCGGACTGGGAGCGCTCAAGCCGCGCCCCGGGCCCGTCCCGGTCGGCAGTCCCCGCCTCGGCGGTGACCGGGTGTGGGCGTACTCGCAGTTCCGGGAAACCAGTTACGGCGCGATCGGCCGGGCCACCGCCGAGATCGGCAAGTTCGACTCGACCGCGTGGGTGGGCGACATCGACGTCCCGACCGCTGTCGTGGTGCCCACGCGCGACATGATCATCCCGCCGCGGCGCCAGCGCTGGCTCGCCCGCCAGATCGCCGGCGCCGCGACGTACGAGGTGGACTGCGGTCACTCGTCGTGCGTCATGAACGCGGGACCGTTCACCGAGGGGCTGCTGGCTGCTTCTTCTTCCGTGCTTGCGCGCGTGCGGCCTTGACCAGCTCGGCCAGCGCCTCGGGGAACGCGTCCGCGAGACCCCAGAGGTGCGGAGCGAGTTCCTTGCACGAGACGAGGCCCACGTCGACCCGGTCCTCCAGCGACATCACTGTCACGTTGAGGCCGGCGCCGTGGAACACCGGTCCGAGCGGATACATCTGCGTGATGCGCGCGCCGAGGAAGTACAGCGGCATCGGCGGACCCGGCACGTTCGAGACCACCAGGTTGTGCACCACGGGGTGACGCTCGGCCAGCTTCAGCTTGGAGTACACCCGCATCGCGCTGCCGAACGTCGCCGGCGCCGCGAACTGTGCCCAGTCCTGTAGCAGGGTCGCGCCCAGCGCCTCGTTGTGGTGATCCTTGTTGATCGCGTTCCGTTCGGCGACGGTGTGCAGCCGTTCGACCGGGTCGGCGACGTCGGTGCCGAGCTGGGTGAACATGACCGAGATCTGATTGGTGCCGGGGCGATCGGACTTGTCGTGGACGGAGACCGGCACGGTCGCGACCAGCGAGGTGTCGGGCAGCTCGTCGCGGTCCTCGAGGTACCTGCGGAGCGCACCGGCGCACAAGGTCAGCACGACGTCGTTGACCTTGACTCCGAACGCGTTCTTGACGAGCTTGACGTCGGCGAGGCTCAGCTCCGTGTACGCGATGGTCCGGCGGCCGGTGATCGCACCGTTGAAGGACGTGCGCGGTGCGGTGAACGGGGTCGGCATCGCCTCGCCCTTGCGGGCCCGCCCGATCCAGCGGGGGAGCAGCGTGACGCTGTCGGGGATCAACTTGGCCATCTTGAGCGGTCGCGACGCGAACTCCATCAGTCCGTTGACGGCGATGTCGAGCGAGCTCGCCCGACCGGCGCCCTCGGGAAGCTGATCGAATTCGGGTCGGGGGGCGTCGGGCTCGAGGCCGCAGAGCTGGGACATGAGATTCGAGCCGGTGACGCCGTCGACGTTCGCGTGGTGCATCTTCGACATCACCGCGACGGATCCGTCCTCGAGGCCCTCGATGACGAACATCTCCCAGAGCGGACGCGAGCGATCCATCGGCTGGCTCGCGATGGAGCTGCACAGCTCCGACAGCTCGTCGCGGCCGCCCGGCGCGGGGACGGCGATCCGATGGAAGTGGCGCTCGATGTCGAAATCGGTGTCGTCGACCCACACCGGGTGGTCGAGGTTGAACCGGGTGTCCTTGAGGCGTCGCTTGAAACTCGGCATCGCCTTCACGCGAATCGCGAGTTCGTCGCGCAGTTTTGCGAAAGAATAGCCACCGGGGATTGTCGACCCGTCGAGGATGATCAGGCCGCACACGTGGAGCATCTGGGTGGGGGTCTCGAGGTAGAGGAAGCTGGCATCCATTCCACTTAATCTCTCCATGCAGCTAACTTAGAACCTGTTCTAGATTGACGTGGGCGATGTGACAAAAGTCATGCTTGAATGGGTGAATGGTGAACGGAAACAAGTTCCTGTTACGGCAATTGGCAAATGCGGCATTTACGGCGAATGCGCTACGACCGGTCCCCGGTATGCCGCTCTCGGTGCCGACGTTCCTGTCCGGTTGGCTCACCGCCGAGCTTGCTCCGCAGTTGCTCGCGGCCACCGTGGCCGACGCGGCAATCCACGTGGCGCGCCGGGGGATCCACACGCGCGCCGACGCCGCGGGACTGGCGGCAGCGGGGCTGTCCACCGCGGGGCTGGCCGCGGTGATCGCGGCCGGTCGCGGGGCGCGGTCGGAGGTCGAGTCGGCGCTGACGGCGGCGCTCGGGTCCGGGTACCGCTCCGTCGCGGGCCGCTCGACCCCCGTCGCCGGGGTCCCCTGGCGCCAGCTGGCGCTGCCGTTCCGGATGCGCCACGCCGACGTCGTGCGGGTTCCGAATCTCGCCTATGCGCCCGGTGGGGCCCGGTTCCGGGTCGACATCTACCACCGCCGCGACATCCCGGTGGGCGCGCCGATCCTCCTGCAGATCCACGGCGGTGGATGGGTCTTCGGCAGCAAGGACCACCAGGGGATCCCGCTGATGCTGGAGATGGCCTCGCGCGGGTGGGTGTGCGCCGCGATCAACTACCCGCTCTCCCCGAAAGCGGTGTGGCCGGCGCACCTGATCGCGATCAAGCGGGCGGTGGCGTGGCTGCGCGCGAACGCGGCGACCTACGGCGGCGATCCCGGGTTCGTCGCAGTCACCGGAGGATCGGCGGGTGGTCACCTGGCGGCGATGCTCGCGCTCACCGAGGGCGACCCGGCGCTGCAACCGGGGTTCGAGGACGCCGACACGTCGGTCCAGGCCTGCGCCCCGCACTACGGCGTCTACGACTTCGCCGGGGAGACGGGCATCAAGGCGACGCGTCAGCGGGTGGAATCCGGGTTGATGCCGATGGTGCTCGGCAAGAAGGCGAAGTACCCCGAGGACTACGAGGCGGCGTCGCCGCTGAACCGCCTGCGGCCCGACGCGCCGCCGTTCTTCGTCGTCCACGGAATCAGCGATTCGTTCATCCCGGTCGGCGAGGCACGCGAGTTCGTCCGGAGACTGCGGGAGGTGTCGGAGAATCCCGTCGCCTACGCGGAGCTGCGTGGGGCGCAGCACGCGTTCGACATCTTCCCGTCGATCCGCAGCACCGCGGTGGCGCAGGGCGTCGCCGACTTCCTCGACTGGACGCGGGCCCGCCACCGCGAGGCGCGCACCGCGCCGGGCGTCGACGTCTCCGTGGAAGGGGTGGGCTAACGCCCCCGTCGACCGAGCTTGGTCACACCGGCCGGCGGAAGTCCCGCGGCGTGCTCGAGTACATCGCAGAACGCCTCGACGTGCGAGGCCAGCGCCGTCGACGTCGCGGTCCACGAAGCCCGCAGCTCGAGTTGGTGCGCGTGCGGCGGGCCCGCGATGTCGCCGTACCGCACCGAACTGGTGGCGGTGACGGTGCCGCCCAGCGCGACGATCTCGTCGGCCTTCTCGTCGAGCGCGTCGACCAGCCAACTCCACGCCACCTCCGGGAGCAGCGGGTCGCCGGCGAGCGCGGGTTCGAGGTCGGCCTGGATGTATGCGACCAGTCGCATGGTGCCGTTCCACGCCTCGTCGCCGTCCGGGTCGTACAGCAGGATCAGGCGGCCGAACGCGTCCCCCTCGGAGAACACAGCATGCTCGTCGCCGGTGTCGGGGTGACGCACCTCGGCGCCGATCGCGTAGCTGTAGGGCGCGAGCCGCTGCGGCGGGCGGATCGGACCGAGTTCGATATCCGGGTGAACCGCAGCCGAGTTCATCGCGTCGACGGCGGCGCGGAACGGGGCGGGTTCGTTGGGTAATCCCGGGGTCGTCACACCGCGGACGTTAGACGCCACACCTGGTAGCGCGGTGGAGGCGCGCCGATTCTGCACCGGCGCCGCGTCATGGCAGCATGGAGCCCGATGAGCGGCTTGGAAGATACGAATGCAGGGATGACCGGGCGCGCCGAATACCCCGCTCGGCGGGTGCTCGACGACGCACCGTTGTTGGCGGCGGCCACCGGCCGTCCGGCGAAGCATCGACCCGTGTGGTTCATGCGTCAGGCCGGACGCTCGTTGCCGGAGTATCGGGAGATCCGGGCGGGGATCGGGATGCTCGAATCCTGCTTCGACCCGGAGCTGGTCTGCGAGATCACGATGCAGCCCGTGCGGCGGCACAAGGTCGACGCGGCGATCCTGTTCTCCGACATCGTCGTTCCACTCAAGGCGGCGGGCATCGACCTCGACATCGTCGCGGGCGTCGGCCCCGTCGTGGCGAATCCGGTCCGGACGACGGCCGACGTCGCCGCGCTGCCGCGGCTGGTGCCCGACGAGGTGGGCGCCGTGGCGCAGGCCGTGCGCCTGCTCACTACCGAGCTCGGCGACACGCCGCTGATCGGCTTCGCCGGCGCGCCGTTCACGCTCGCGTCGTACCTCGTCGAGGGCGGTCCGAGCCGCAACCACGAGCGCACCAAGGCGCTCATGCACGCCGACCCGGAGACGTGGCACACGCTCCTCGGCCGCATCACCGACATCACCATCGCGTTCCTGCAGGCGCAGTTGCACGCCGGCGTCGACGCGCTGCAGCTGTTCGACTCGTGGGCCGGTGCGCTGTCGCTGGCCGAGTACCGCGAGTTCGTGCTGCCGCACTCCGAGCGCGTGTTCATCGAGGTCGAGTCCGCCGGTGTTCCGCGCATCCACTTCGGTGTCGGTACCGGCGAGCTGCTCGGCGCGATGGGTGAGGCCGGCGCCGACGTCGTCGGCGTCGACTGGCGCATCCCGCTGGACGTGGCGGCGCGGCGGGTCGGACCGGGCAAGGGGCTGCAGGGCAACCTGGATCCGGCCGTGCTGTTCGCCGGCTGGGACGCGATCGAGAAGCAGGTACGTCGCATCTGCCGCGAGGCGGACCTCGCGCTGGCGGCCGGGGCGACGGGGCACATCTTCAACCTCGGGCACGGGGTTCTGCCGGAGACCGATCCCGCGGTCCTGACCGACGTCGTGGAGCTGGTGCATTCGCTGTGACCTCTCGGCGCGCGTCGGTAGCGGTCGTCGGCGGCGGAGTCGCCGGCCTGGTCGCGGCGTACCGGCTGCGCCGGCAGCTCGGTGACGACGCCGACATCACCGTCGTCGAGGCGGGTGCCCGGTTCGGCGGCAAACTGCGGACCGTGCCCCTCGGCGGCGGCCCGGTGGACGTCGGCGCCGAGGCGTTCATCGCCCGACGACCCGAGGTCGCGGAGCTGATCGTCGAGTTGGGCCTCGAGGACCAGCTGGTCCACCCGGCCGGCCGTCAGCCGCTCATCTGGTCGCAGGGTGCCCTGCATCCGCTGCCGACACGCACCCTGATGGGCATCCCGTCGGATCCGCAGTCGGTGGCCGGCCTCGTCGACGCCGACACCCTCGCCCGTATCGTCGCCGAACCGTCGGTGCCGTTCGAGTGGGATCCGGCGGCGGACACCGACGTCGCGTCGCTGGTGAGCGGCCGGTTCGGCGAGCAGGTGGTGCGCCGGAGCGTCGATCCGCTGCTCGGCGGCGTGTATTCGGGGCTGTCCGACTCGATCGGCGTGCGGGCCGCGCTGCCGACGCTCGCAGCCGCGCTCGACTCGGGTGCGACAAGCCTCACGGCCGCGGTGGCCGCGGCACTGCCGACACCGTCGCCCGGGCCCGTGTTCGGGACCCTGCGCGACGGCTACGGAGCGCTGCTCGAGGCGCTGCGCGCCGCCGCCCGCCCCCGCACGCTGCTCGACGCCGCCGCGACCGGACTGCGCCGCGACGGCGACGGCTGGTGGCTCGACCCGCTCGGCCACGTCGACGGTGTCGTCCTCGCGGTCCCCGCACCGGACATGGTGCGCCTGGTCGCGGATGCCGCGCCGCAGGTCGCCGATGCCGCGCGTGGGATCGAGCTCGCGTCGTCCGCGGTCGTGGCGCTCGCGCTGCCGGACGATGCGGGTGTCCCGGAGAACTCGGGCATCCTCGTCGCGACGGGGGAGTCGTTGGGCGCGAAGGCGTTCACGCTGTCGAGCCGCAAGTGGCCGCACCTCGCCGAGCGGAACGTGACGCTGGTGCGGGCGTCGTACGGACGGTTCGGGGACGCCGCCGTGGTGGACGCTCCCGACGCCGACCTGATCGCGATGGCGCGCGCCGACCTGGAGACGGTCACCGGTGTGCGATCCGAACCTGTGGACGTGTTCGTCCAGCGCTGGCACGGCGGCCTGCCGCAGTACGCGCCCGGCCACCTCGACCGGGTCGCCGCGATCGAGGACGCGGTCTCCGAGGTGGACGGGCTCGAGGTCGCGGGCGCCTACCTGCACGGGGTCGGGGTTCCGGCGTGCGTCGCCGCCGCGACGACGGCCGCGACACGGCTCTCCGCACGAGTGGCAGGATGAGGCCATGGCACGCCTCGATTTCGACAAGCTCAACTCCACCCTTCGTTACGCGATGTTCTCGGTCTTCCAGGCTCAGCCCGGCGTCCTCGGTGACGACCGCGCCGCCGCGGTGAAGAACGCGCAGGACTTCTTCGACTCCTTCGAGGACACCGACGTCGTGGTGCGCGGCATCTACGACGTCGCCGGTGTCCGCGCCGACGCCGACTTCATGATCTGGACGCACGCGGAGCGGCTCGAGGACCTGCAGAAGCTGTACGCGGACTTCCGTCGCACCACCGATCTCGGTCAGGCCAGCGACCCCGTGTGGTCCAACGTCGCGCTGCACCGGCCCGCCGAGTTCAACAAGAGCCACGTCCCGGCGTTCATCGCCGGTGAGGATCCGGGCAACTACCTCTGCGTGTACCCGTTCGTCCGCTCGTACGAGTGGTACCTGCTGCCGGATGCTGATCGTCGCAAGATGCTCGCCGATCACGGCAAGGCCGGGCGCGGCTACCCGGATGTGCGCGCCAACACGATTCCCGCATTCGCGCTCGGCGACTACGAGTGGATCCTCGCGTTCGAGGCTCCCGAGCTGGACCGCATCGTCGACCTGATGCGCGACCTGCGCGCCACCGAGGCCCGCATGCACGTCCGCGAGGAGACCCCGTTCTTCACCGGTCCTCGCGTCAGCGTCGAGCAGCTGGTCAACTCGCTGCCCTGATCCGACACGAAAACACCCCGCACCGGACAGGTGCGGGGTGTTTTCGTCTGTACCTCGACGCGAGGCGGGTCCGGCTTCGTATCCTGACCACACACTTGCGGGCCCACGAGAGGGGCATTGCGATGCAGAGTGCTCGACGGCTGCTCGGTGTGGGAGCTTTGACGGCCGGAGTTGTGGCAGGCCTCGCGGTGGGCCCTGTTCCGCAGGCGTCGGCCGCACCCACCGTGAATACCTTCCAGATTCCGCTCGTCACGCCCAACAGCATCTGGTCGTGCGGCCTTTCGCTCTACTGCACGTACCCCGTCACCGCGATAACGGGGGAGGCGCCCGGCACCGTCACGTTCCCTGTCCGGTCACCCGGAGCCCACATCAACTGGACCTACCGGATGGCCTGGAGAAATCTGGGAACCGGCGCCTCGGGGGTGCTGACAATTCCGTACAGCCAGTCAGTGAGCGTGTTCACTGGGGCGGGACTGGTGACCGCATCGATGACGAACGGTTCCGAGACGATCGCCGGCACGGGCGTGTTCTTCGTGCCCTGAGTCCCGCTGGCAAACTGAGGCCGTGAGTTCTGCGGGCCGGTACCAGCACATGGCGCACTGGGGCATGTTCGATGTCGAGTCCGCCGACGGCGACGTGCGCGCTGTGCATCCGTACTCCCGGGACGCCGATCCGTCTCCCATCCTGGGCAACCTGCCCGGATCGGTGCGGCACCGCTCGCGCATCACCGGGCCTGCGGTCCGGCGCGGGTGGCTCGAGCACGGCCCGGGCCCGTCCGACGTGCGCGGCGCCGACGAGTTCGTGTCGGTGTCGTGGGACGAGTTGCTCGACCTGCTCGCCCGAGAGCTGCGCCGGGTAGTCGACGAGCACGGCAACCGCGCGATCTTCGGCGGCTCCTACGGCTGGGCCAGCGCGGGCCGGTTCCACCACGCGCAGAGCCAGGTCCACCGGTTCCTCAACATGCTCGGCGGCTACACCCGCTCGGTGCACAGCTACTCGCTCGGCGCGACCGGCGTCATCATGCCGCGGGTCGTCGGAACGCACTGGAAGCTGTTCGCCCGCTCCACCAACTGGGACGTCATCGCCGACCACACGGATCTGATGGTGTGCTTCGGTGGAGTGCCGCTGAAGAACACGGCCGTCAACAGCGGCGGGACCAGCGAGCATCCCACCCGCGCCGCGCTGGATCGGCTGCGTGATCGCGGCGGCGAGGTGGTCTCGATCAGCCCGCTGCGCGACGATCTGCACGGCCGCTGCCAGTGGATAGCGCCAGTTCCCGGAACCGACGTCGCGATCATGCTGGGCCTCGCGTACGTGCTGGCGACCGAGGGGCTGCACGACAAGGACTTTCTCGAGCGGTACTGCGTCGGCTACGACCGTTTCGAGGGCTACCTGCTCGGCGCTGACGACGGCATCCCCAAGACCCCGGACTGGGCGTCGGCGCTGTCGGGGATGCCGGCCGACGACATCGTTGCGCTCGCCCGCCGCATGGCCGCCGGCCGCACGATGGTCACCGTCACATGGTCGCTGCAGCGCGTCCGCTACGGCGAGCAGGCGCCGTGGATGGGCGTCACGCTCGCATCGATGCTCGGCCAGATCGGCCTGCCCGGCGGCGGTTTCGGGCACGGCTACGGTTCCATGAACGAGCCCGGCCTGGCCCCGGTGCCGTACCCGCTCCCCACGCTGTTCCAGGGGACCAACCCGGTCGCGGACTTCATCCCGGTCGCGGCGATCGCGGATCTGCTGCTGCACCCGGGCGAGGAGTTCGACTACGACGGCCGACGCCTGACGTACCCGGACACCCGGCTGGTCTACTGGGCGGGCGGCAACCCGTTCCACCACCACCAGGACCTGGCCCGACTTCGCCGGGCACTGGCTCGGCCCGACACGATCGTCGTGCACGAGCCGTACTGGACTCCCATGGCCCGGCACGCCGACATCGTGGTCCCGTCCACCACCTCACTCGAGCGAAACGACCTGGCGTGCACCCGCAACGACCCGCTGCTGGTCGCGATGCAGCGGGCGGTGCCCCGGTACGCGGACGCCCGCGACGACTACGACAGCTTCTCGGCGCTCGCGTGCCGGTTGGGCTTCGGCGAGCGGTTCACCGAAGGGCGGTCGGCCCAGCAGTGGATCGAGCACCTGTACGAGCAGTGGCGTGGGTTCGTGCTCGCCGATGGGGGAGAGGCGCCCGAGTTCGACGAGTTCTGGCGGCGCGGGCACGTGCGCATGCGCACCGAGGACGGGCTGTCGCTGTTCTCCGAGTTCCGGAACGACCCGGAGAAGAGCCCGCTCACCACGCCGAGCGGCCGGATCGAGATCTTCTCCGCCGACATCGACGGCTTCGGCTACGCCGACTGCGCGGGCCATCCGCGGTGGTACGAGCCCGACGAGTGGCTGGGCGGTGAACGCGCGCAGCAGTTTCCGCTGCACCTGATCGCCAACCAGCCTCGGACTCGTCTGCACGGGCAACTCGACCACGGCGCAGCGAGTCAGGCGTCGAAAATCCGGGGGCGCGAACCGATCCGAGTGCACCCGGCCGACGCCGTCGCGCGCGGACTCGGGGCGGGGGAGGTGGTCCGGGTGTTCAACGACCGTGGATCGTGCCTCGCCGGCGTCGTGCTCGACGACGGGGTCCGGCCCGGGGTGGTGCAACTGTCGACGGGCGCCTGGTACGACCCGCTCGACCCGGCGGACCCCGACTCGATGTGTGTGCACGGCAACCCCAACGTCCTCACCGCCGACGTGGGTAGTTCGCGCCTGTCGCACGGTTGCACGGGGCAGCACGTCCTGGTGCAGATCGAGCGGTTCGAGGGGCCGCTGCCGCCGATCCGGGCGTTCGACCCGCCGATCTGACGTGTTCTGTTCGAACTAGAAGAAACGAGCCCCTTCGCGGGCGGTACCGCGCAGTGTCATCGGGCGAGGCCGTCGAAGACCTCTGCCCAGTTTCCCCCAGCGGCACTCATCGCATTCCGGGTCTCGCGGAGAACGTCCCGCGCGATCTGCTCGAGCGTGTTCCCTTCGGACGGGCTCTCTGTGCCTTTGATGGCCCTGATGCCCTCTGCCGTCGCGGTGAATTGCTCTTTCCATTGCCCGGCGGAGGACAAGAGGAATCTGAGGTGATACGGGTAGATGAAGTCGGGCGCCGGTACTCCGGTTTCCGCAATCTTCTCCAGCGAGGTGATGATCGACCGCAGTTGTTCGGACTCGAAGGAGCACGATTCCGGCTCCGCCAACTCGGACGATTCGAGTGATCCGTCTACGAGCTCTCGCCAGTACTTGCGATCGTGACGGCCGTCCCGTTGCTCCATGTGGGTCTCCGCGAAGACCGACATGAGTTCGTTGTCGCTGATGAGTGGGGAAACGACCAGATCTTCGCTGAAGTCGTAACCGAAGAAGTACCGAGTGCCGTCAACCTCGATCGATTCGATTCCTCCGATGTGGCGGTAGTCCCGAACCAGCGGTGCGGGAATGCGCGTCGCCGCTGCATCTCCACCGTCGGGGGTTGCGTTCACGCCGCATCCTTGGATACCCATCGTCGCTCCATTCATCCGCGAGTCCGACCTTGTTTGCAGTCGGTTGGAGGATCGCGGGTTTGTGGCGACAAAGCTAGCATCCGTCCCGGACTTGTTCTACTTGAACTAGAACAATATGGTGGGTGTGTGCTCATCCGCATCGATCAGTCGTCCGCCGTACCGCTGTACGAGCAGTTCGCCGCGTCCGTGCGCGGCGCGATCGCCGACGGTTCGGTCGCACCCGGCGAGCGGTTGCCCTCCGCCCGCGACCTCGCGGCGTCGCTGGACGTCAACATCCACACCGTGCTCCGCGGCTACCAGTTGCTACGCGACGAGGGGCTGATCGAGCTGCGGCGTGGTCGTGGTGCGGTGGTCGCCGCGGACGCGTCGGCCCGGAGCCGGCTGCTCGATGCGGTCCGCGGACTCGTCACCGAGGCCCGTCGGCACGGCATGAACGCCACTGATCTGCTCGACCTCGTGAAAAGGGAGATGGCATGACCGACTCGATTCCGACGCAGAGTGTTTCGTGGCTGCGAGGCCTCGCCGGCGCGTCGACCGTGCCGGTCGTCGCGGCTGCGGCGGCGATCGTCGGGCTGACGGCGTGGTCCAGTGACCTTCCCGACCCGGTCGCCGTCCACTTCGGGCCCGGTGGCGCCGCGGACGGCTTCGCCTCGCGCGCGGTGGCGCAGTGGTCGCCGCTCCTGGGTCTCGCCTTCGCGGCGCTTCTCGCAGGAATCCTGTTGCTGCTCACGCGCCGAGACGTGCGTGCGGCCCGCATGGGTGCCGCTGTCGCGTCGGGCACCGGAACCGCCGTGGCGATCCTGCCGCTGGGCGTGCTCGCCTCGCAGCGTGGGCTGGCCGACGCGTCCGAGGCCACGTTCGGTGGGTGGTGGCTCGTGCCCGCCGTCCTACTCGGAATCGTCGCAGCCATGATCGGTTCCGCCCTGGTCGGCCGCCCCGGTTCGGTTGCGGCAGGCTCCGCCCCGCCGTCGGATGCACCCCACATGGAACTCGCCCTCACGGAGTCCGTCGTGTGGACCGGGACGGCCGCGATGCCCCGATGGCTCGCTGCGGTGCTCGCGCTGGTGCCCGTCGTGATCGTCGTGGCGGTCGCCTGCGCGACCTCGGAGGCGGCGGTGCCGATGCTGCTCGGTGCGGCAGTTGTCGGCGCACTGCTGATGGGACTCGCCCTGGCGCCCGTCCACGTCGTGGTGGACGGGCGCGGCCTCGAGACGCGGTACGTGCTCACCGGCGGGCGGCGGCGGATCCCGCTCGAAGAGATCGCTCGTGCCGACGAGGTGCGGATCGGGCTGATCAACCGGTACGGCGGAATCGGCTACCGCGTCGGCCCCGACGGTGTCGGCCTGCTGGTTCGCCCGGGCGCGGCCCTGCGCATCACCCGCGGCGACGGGTCGAAGTTCACCGTGACCGTCGACGGCGCGGATCAGGCTGCGGCCGTGCTGAACTCGCTTGCGGCACGCGGGCGCGTGGCCAAGTAGCGGGCGCCGGCCGACGTCGCGACGAGGACGAGGCAGACGACGGCGATCACCGCGACGAACGTTCTCGGTTCGGTGGTGAACCCGAGGATCCATGCCACCCCGACACCCGCCCCTGTCGCCGCAGCGGCGCCGACGGGCAGGGTGGCTGCGAGCCAGCGGGCGGTACTTCCCGAGCGCGGATCGCGGAGTTGCCGCAAGGTCACGAACGTGCCGACGACGGCGAGGAGGTAGGCGAGCAGGCCGGTCACGGCGTACAGGCCGAGTATCAGGTAGACGGACCCGAGTTCGATCCGCAGATCCTTCTCCGTGAATCCGATGTACAGCATCACTGCCAGTAGCGCGAACCCGATGGCGATCCCGATCAGGGTCACCGGCACGACGATTCCGAGGCGCTGTGCCCGTCCGGACAGCCCGCGCTCGTCAGCCCAGGCCCGCAGCGTCTGCTCGGGGTCGTCGCCGACCACCGCGCTCGCGGGCAGTCCGTCGGCCTCGGCAGCGCTGAGTTCGTCCGACAACTCGGCGAGCAGGGCGCGGCGGTCCGAGCGTCGCACGGCCGCTTTGCGCCAGATGCGGGTCGCCTGTCGCAGGACCAGCGGATCGGCCCCCGGTTCCGACGGTGCTGTTTGTTCCTGGCTGTTCTCGTTCATGAATGTTCCTCCCCTGATGTGGTTTCCGAGACCGGACCCAGTAGTGCGGTGACACTCTTGGCCACCGTGGACCATTCGGCGGTTCCCTCTGCGAGCGCCGTCCGGCCGTTCGCGGTCAGCGAGTAGTACTTCCGCGGCGGCCCCGACTCGGATCGGCGACTCTCGGACTCGACCAGTCCGGCCTTCTCGAGGCGCGCGAGCAGCGGGTAGGACGAACCCCCAGCCACCAGAAGGTCGTGCTCGGCCAACCTCTCGGTGAGTTCGTAACCGTAGACAGGCTGTTCGCGAAGGAGGGCGAGCAGGCAGAGGTCCAGCACTCCCCGCAATACCAGGCTGCGCCGTTCGACCGAAGGACTCATGCACGGCAAGGTAGCAGTACCCTGGTGAGCAAGGTAGCGATTTCTCCGAATACGGGAATCCGCGCCGATACGGCGCGGACGGCCTGGCACTGGTCGGTGAGCAACAGGGGTATCCCGTCGGCGACGGCCTGTTCGCCACGAGGATTCCACGTGCCGGCGGTGGTGCTCACCGAGCCGGGATGGCCGGACGGCCCGTAGCGGACCGTCCGGCCATCGGCGGCGCTAGGCGCCGTCGGCCGGCTGGAGCCTGAGCGAGATGCTGTTGATGCAGTACCGCTGATCGGTCGGGGTGGGGTAGCCCTCGCCCTCGAAGACGTGGCCGAGGTGGCTGTGGCAGTTGCTGCACAGGACCTCGACGCGGCGCATCCCGAGCGAGTCGTCGGCGCGCAGGATCACCGCGTCCGAGTCGGCCGGGTCGAAGAACGACGGCCACCCGCAGTGGGAATCGAACTTCTCGGTGCTGCGGAACAACTCGGCGCCGCACGCCCGGCACGTGTACACGCCCTCGGTCTTGGTGTTCGTGTACTCGCCGACGTGCGGCGGCTCCGTCCCGGCCTGCCGCAGCACGTGGTATTCCTCGGGCGTCAGGTGCGCCCGCCACTCACCGTCGTTTCGACGGAACTTCGGTTCGGGGAGACCGGGATCGTGTGTGGAACTCATGCCACCACGCTAATACGGCGCGGCCGGGGGCGTGTCACACCTTGGCGGGTGCGGGAGCCGGCGCGGCCCGGTCGACAACGAGGAAGCCCGGGTCGATGCCGCGATCCAGGCGGCCCTCCCGCTTCGCGGTCAGGTATCGGTTGACCAGAACCGCGAAGATCACGATGAGCAACAGACTCCAGCCCATCGTGGGCTTGAGGTACTCCGCGGCGCGGCCTGCCCCCTGGAATCGGTGCGAAATCCAATCGTCGGCGCTGAGGCAACCGTAGAGCGCGAGCCACGCCGGCCAATTACGTATCACCGAGTTCCGCAGCACCACCGTCATGACGAGCGGGAACAGCATCATCGAGTAGTACATCTGGCCGAGCGACAGCAGCAGGAACGACGCCGCCATCAACACACCGGACGCGGTCGCGACGAAGAACAGTTCGTCCTGGCGGTAGTACCGGTACAGCAACCACAGCGACACCGCGACCATGGCGGCGAAGGCAATTCGCAACGCCCAGATCAGGGCGACGGGCAGACCGTAGTAGGTGCCGTTGCCGACGATCGAGCTGTTGAAGTAGTCGCGGGACTCCGACAGGTACGGGACCGTGTGGTTGATGAACTCCATCGGATCCGCCGACAGCGGCCACGCGATGGCCATCAGGACGACAGGGATGCCGATCGCGGTGACGAACACTTTCCACTGACCGCGAACCAGGGGCAGCAACAGCAGGGGCGCGAGAATGGGCTTCACCGCGAGCGTCAGTCCGATTGCGGCACCGGACCACAGGTCCTTCCGGCGCAGCAGCAGGAGCAGGAACGAGACCTCGCCCAGCAGCACCAGGCCGTTGATGTTCGAGAAGACGAGCGTGTTCGACACCGTCTCCGTCGAGAACGCCGCGAACAACAGGATCGGCGCGGCGATCGAGTTCAGCGTCAGGTTGAACATCTTCAGCAGCAGGTACAGCGCGATGATGACGGCAATCGCGTTCGCCAGGATGAACAACCAGCGCGACTTCTCGGGGTCGATCAGCGCGATCGGTGACAGCAGCAGCGTGCCACTCGGCTGGTACAGGTAGTGCGGGTCCACCGAATTGAAGTTCGCGGTGTAGACCTCACGACGATTGAGGAACGCCAACGCGGCCTGGTACACGGGGGAGAAGTCGTCGGTGACGGATCCGTTGACCGCCTTGACGACTACCCGGTGGATCACCGTCATCACGGCGAGGGGCCAGAGCGCGAAGTTGATGACCTCGGCGGTGGTGCGGCCGGTACGCGGCTCGAATCGTCGAAGGAACACTACGGCACGGTACACCGCGCGGGCGTCGGGACGGGTCGGCCACCCCGAGGGTCACGCCGGACAGGCGCCCCCGTTGGGCGGCAGTGCCGCCGATTCGAGATAGCGGACGAGTGATCGACGCGCACAGTCGGAATGCGTCGTGACCGGATGTCCGTACCCTGCCCACATCAGGTTCGACCAGGTGGTGTGCGCGCTCGTGAGGGTTCCGGTGACCGTGGCGACTCCGGCATTGCCGACCACGGGGTCGGCGGCGCCGCTGAGGACGAGCACGGGAACCGGCACGGTGCTCGGGAGCGGCGGCGGCGACATCGTCGGCCACGCGGAGCACCGCATGAGCCCGACGGCGGCGTCGGCGCCGAACACCGGATATCGCGTGGCCCACGACTGTTGGAGTTCTTTCGCGCGGCCGGGTCCCGGCCACTGCTGGCCGTCACTGCAGCGCGCCACGAATTGGCCGTCGGTGTCGACCGCGGCCTGCGTCTCGGAGACCAGGCCCTTCAGCGGCGCGACGTCGCCGCGCCCGGCCGCCGCCAGCACGTCCGACAACTCGCGGACCCGGCCCACCTGATCGCCGCGGGGCGATCCGAGGAACGACGAGACGGCGTCCAGCAGCGCGCTCGCGGACACCGTCCCGAGGTCGCCCGCCGCCGCCCGGTCACGCAACGCCACGATTGCGGCTGTCGGGTCCGGGCCCAGTGAGCAGTTCAGCGCGGCGCAGCGTCGGCTGAAGTCCGCGAGGGCGGCCTCCTGGCCCTGGACGCGCTGCTCGGCGGCGGTCGCCGCGTCCGCCGTGGTCGCGGCCGGCGAGTCCAGCACCAGTCGGCCCACGCGGGTCGGGTACTTCGCGGCGTACGCCAGCGCGACCGCGGCGCCGTTCCCGGTGCCGAGCAGGCCCAGTCCGTCCACCTGCCACAGCTTCCGGAGCTGCTCGAGGTCGTCCGCGGCGTGCGCGGTGTCGAACGCCAACTCGTGCGGCTGCAGCGAATCGGTGCACGCCACGGTCACGTCGCGGCTCAGCGCGGCCACCGCGTCGACACCGGGCTGCGCGCCGGGCGTGAACTGCGCGAGATCGTCGAGACCGAGTCGGTCGACCGTCGGGCCGCAGTCGATCGGTGTGGACGCACCGAGACCGCGTCGGTCGACCGCGATGAGGGGCTGCCGCTCGAGCAGATCCGAACTCGGGCCTGTCGCCAGCGCGGCGAGCGTGGTCGTCGACGTGACGTCGGAGCCCGACGTGACGACGAGCGGTGCCGCGTCGGGCGGGGTCTGCGCCAGACGGGCCCGCGCGGCGCCGACCTCGAGTGCGCCGGTCACACTGCCGGTGCTGTCCACCGGCGCGGTGAAGTACGCACACTCGAACGACAATCCGTCGGGGCCCGGTCCGAGCCCGAGCGCGCCGAGGGTGGCGTCCTTGCAGTCCGTCCAGCCGAGATCCCGCACAGGCGTCTGCAACTGCGGGACCGGGGCTGCCGAGTCGGACGTCGACGCGGAGCCACCGCCGTGCTCGACCACCGCGATGTCCGGTCGGTCCGACGGTCCGGCGCCGCACGCCGTGCACACGGCCAGGACGATCGCGGCGACCCCGATTCTGCGCATGCCGGACAGCCTGCCAGGTCGGTCACTCACCGCGGCGCACCCACCGCGTGAGCAGGGTCCCGTCGTCGTCGCCGAGGACATGCGCGCGGGTCATCGGTGTCGGATGCGCGCCGGGGGAGATCGCGATTCGCCCGGCCGCGCCGGCCACCAGCTGAGGCGACGTCGTCAGGCACAACTCGTCGACCACACCGTCCGCGGTCAGCGTGCCGAACAACCCCGGCCCGCCCTCGCACAGGACCCGGCGCAGACCCCGCCGTTGCAGTGCCGCGACGACCGCCTGTCCGGTGACGTCCCCGTCGGAGACGACCTCGACGCGAGCGCCCGCGGTATGGAGTCGGCCGAGGTTGTCGCTGTCGGCGCGGGCCGAGGTCAACACGAGCGGCGGCACGACGGTGTCGGTCAGCAGCCGCGACGTCGGGTCGACGCGCCCGCTCGCGGTCACCACCGCGATCGGCGGAACCTCGGAGAGCCCGGCCACGACGCGGCGCCGGGCCAGGTCGGGGTCGGTGCGGGCGCCACCGTAGTTCTCGGTGCGGGCCGTGCCGGCGCCCACGACGACGACGTCCGCGAGCTCGCGCAGCACCGCGAACACCCGCTTGTCGGCGGGTGTGCCGAGGCCCGCGCTGGCGCCCTCGACGGTCACCGCGCCGTCGATGCTGGAGACGAAGTTGACCCGCACCCACGGCCGGTCGAGTCGTGCGGGATAGCCGTACAGTGAACGCAGGTCGTCGTCGCCGAGCTCAGGCGGCCGAGCGGTGCTGCCTTCGTCGCGTGTGAAGTAGGTCGCAATATCCAGACGGTGCACGTGTTCGATCACAGCACGTCGATACCCTCAGTGCATGCATGCACGTCTTGTCGATCGCAATCCGGTGGTGCCGGCCGATCAATTGGTTGCTCAAATGGTGCCCCCGGCGATGTTCGACGAGGTCAGCTTCGCGTCCTACATTCCCGACCCCAAGGAGCCCAGCCAGGCGGCTGCGGTGCGCAAGGCCGAGGAGTTCTCCCAGAAGGTGGCGAAGATCCGTGGCGGCGGGCGTCGTGGCCTGTTCGGCAAGAAGGCGCCGTCCACCGGTGCCGGTCTGTACCTCGACGGCGGCTTCGGTGTCGGCAAGACCCACCTGCTCGCGTCGATCTTCCACAGCTCGCCGTCGCCCAAGGCGTTCGGCACGTTCGTCGAGCTCACGCACGTCGTCGGCGCGCTGGGCTTCAACCGCGCGGTCGAGGAGCTGTCGAACCACAGCGTGCTCTGCATCGACGAGTTCGAGCTGGACGACCCGGGCGACACCATGCTGGTGTCCCGCCTGCTGACCGAGCTGTCGGCGCGCGGCGTGTCCATTGTCGCGACGTCGAATACGCTGCCCGGTCAGCTCGGCGAGGGCCGCTTCGCTGCCCAGGACTTCCTGCGCGAGATCAAGAAGCTCGGGTCGATCTTCGAGACGATCCGCGTCGACGGCCCCGACTACCGGCACCGCGATCTGCCGCCGGCCCCGGAGCCCACCGACGACGCCGACCTGCTCGAGCGGGCCGACGCGGTCGAGGGTGCCACGCTCGACGACTTCGACGAGCTGTGCACGCACCTGAGCACCCTGCACCCGTCGCGCTACGGCAAGCTGGTCGAGGGCATCCCGGCCGTGTTCATCAAGGGCGTCCACCCCGCGCAGGACCAGTCCGTGGCGCTGCGTCTCGTGGTCCTCGCCGACCGTCTGTACGACGCCAGCATCCCGGTGACCGTGTCAGGCGCGAAGCTCGACGAGATCTTCACCCCGGAGATGCTCGCGGGCGGCTACCGCAAGAAGTACCTGCGCGCCACGTCGCGCCTGCTCGCGCTCTCGCGCTTCGAGGTCGCGGCCTGATTCGACCCGCGTGATGCAGCGCGGCCGGTCAGAGGCTGCGCTGCATCACGAAGTCGTGGTGGGTCTGGGCGCCCACCCGGAAGGTCTTGGTGCCGACCTTCTCGAAGCCGTTCTTGACGTAGAACCGCTGCGCTCTCTCGTTCTCCTGATTGACGCCGAGCCACACGCCGGCGCAGTTCGCACTGCGCGCGTGGTCCACCGCCGCATTCATCAGCGCTGCCGAGACCCCCGAACCGTGCCGGTCGGGCAGCACGTACAGCTTGCTGATCTCCGTGGTCGGATGCAGCGAGACCGCCGACCGGACCTGTTCGTCGTCGGGGGTGCCGTCGACGAGCATCACGTAGCCCACGATCTCGCCGTTGCTGGTCGCCTTGAGGACCGTCCGCGTCGGATCCGTGAGGTACTCGCTGAACTTCTCCGCGGAGAGCACGTCGTCGATGAACGCGGCGATGTCCTCCTTCGTCGCGTGCGGCGGGCACGCGAGCGGGAAGGTCACCGCCGCGACGTCGGCGAGCGCCTCGGCATCCCACAGTCCGGCGCGGTCCACGGAAATGGTCACAGCTTCACCTCGCGTACGTCGGGTCCGTCCCGTAAGTACACCACTGTCCGGGACAGTGCCGGTCACGCACTGGTGGGTGCCGACTCCGTCTCGGTGGTACCCGACCAGGTCTTCCGCGGGGCGAAAGCGGGCGCGAGCAGGAACAACGCCACTGCGAACAACAACGGGGCGATGAATCCGATACGCAGATCGGTGGCCCATGCGATGCCGCCGATCACCGCGCCGCCGATCACCGTGCCGGCGTAGTTGAACAGGTTGATCCGCGCGATGACGGCGTCGGTCTGGTCCGGCGGTGCGAGTCGTCCGGCCGCACTGAAACACATCGGTGCGACGACCGGCGCACCGAGACCGACCACGAAGAAGCCGGCGATGGCCACCGCCGGGGTCTGCGCGAGTACCACCACCAGCAGTCCGACCACGCTGATTGCCGCGCCGACACGGACCACGGCGATCTCACCGAACCGGCGGACCCAGTAGTCGCCGGTCAACCGGGAGATCAGCGCGGTGATCTGGTAGGCGGCCATGGCGAGGGCGGCGGTGCCGGCGTCGGCCAGCAGCACCTCCTTGAGGTACAGCGCCGACCAGTTGCCGATCCCGAAGTCGATGGCATAGAACAGCACCATCGCGATGCCGAGCGCGAGGAACGGCCACAGCGGAACCGACAGCGGAGCCGCCGCGGTCTCCGCGGTCTGCTGGTGACCGGTGTGCAGCAGGCGCGGTCCGATCGCCGCACATCCGATTGCGACGACGGCCGCAGCGATCAGGACGCACACCTTGACCGACAGACCCAGACCCGAGCACGCGGATACGAACAGTGCACCGATGATCGCGCCGACACTCCAGGCGGCGTGGAACGACGACAGGATCACGCGACCGTAGGCGTGCTGGATCGATACTGCCTGCATGTTGGCCGTGGCGTCGACCATGCCGAGCCCGATCCCGTAGAACGCGAACGCGCCGAGGAAGGCCGGTGTGGACGTCGAGAGGGCGATGATGACCGCGGCCGCAGCGATCACGAACAGGCCCGTGCGGAGCGTCGTCCGACTCGATGTGGCCTTCGCGAGTTGTTCCGCGAGAACGCTTCCTACGCCGGCTACGACGGAGACGCCGACGACGGCGGCGACCACCAGGCTGTCGCTGAAGCCCAGGTCGTCCTTGAACTGCGGAAGCTGAGTGAGCAGCACGGCAAGCATGAATCCTTGCAGGCCGAAGGCGACGGCCGCCGAGACCCGCGCCCCGCTAAGGGTTTTCGTGTTTCGAATCACTGGACGAGTGTCCAACATTCTGCTCCGTTTCGTGGCATTCTCTGCTTCACTGCTCATCATGGCGGTACAGCGATCGATTCCCGAGTTCCCTGACGATTTCCTTTTCGGTGTCGCGGCTGCGGCCTACCAGATCGAGGGGGCGGTGACCGAGGACGGCAAGGGCCGATCGATCTGGGACGAATTCTGTTCGGTCCCCGGCAAGGTCGTCGGTGGGGAGACCGGCGACGTCGCGATCGACCACTACCACCGCTATCCCGAGGACGTCGCGCTGATGCGGGACCTCGGCATCGATTCCTACCGGCTCTCGGTGGCCTGGCCGCGGATCCAGCCCGACGGCAAGGGCGCCGTCAATGCCGCCGGACTCGACTTCTACGACCGGCTGATCGACGAACTGTGTTCCGCCGGCATCACTCCGGCGGTCACGCTGTTCCACTGGGACCTGCCGCAGGCGCTGCAGGACGACGGCGGCTGGCTGAACCGGGAGACCGCCCACCGTCTGGCGGAGTACGCGGCGGTCGTGGGGGAGCGGTTGGGCGACCGGGTCGGGATGTGGATGCCGCTCAACGAACCGGTCGTCCACACGCTCTACGGCCATGCGCTGGGTGTCCACGCCCCCGGACTCTCGCTCGGGTTCGGCGCGCTGCAGGCCGCCCATCACCAGTTGCTCGGGCACGGGCTGTCGGTGCAGGCGCTCCGCTCCGCGGGCTGCGGCAACATCGGCATCGCCTCGAATCACGCGCCGGTGCACGCCGCGAGTGACGCCGAGACGGATGTCGAGGCCGCGGACATCTACGACCACATCGTGAACTGGACCTTTGCGGACCCGGTTCTGCTCGGCAAGTACCCGGCGGACGAACTCGCCGCGCTGCTGACCGGCCCGGTCGACGACGACCTGCGGGTGATCGCGCAGCCGCTCGACTGGTTCGGCATCAACTACTACGAACCGACCGTCATCGCCGCGCCACGAGACGGCGAAGGGACTGCCGGGGTTCTCGAGGTCGACCTGCCGCCGGGGATGCCGTTCGCCCCGGTCCCCTTGGAGGGATACCCGACGACCGACTTCGGCTGGCCGATCGTCCCGGACGGCCTGCGTGAAATCCTCACGATCTTCCATGACCGGTTCGGTGCGGCGCTGCCGCCGGTCTACATCACCGAGAGCGGATGCTCGTTCCACGACCCGAACCCGGACGCGTCCGGACGGATCCGTGACGAGCGCCGCATCGCCTACCACGCCGACCATCTCGCCGCCGTTCGTGCCGCGATGGACGCCGGCGTGGATGTTCGCGGGTACTTCGTGTGGTCGATTCTCGACAACTTCGAATGGGCGGCCGGATACCAGGAACGGTTCGGCCTCGTCCACGTGGACTACGACACACTCGTGCGCACACCGAAGGATTCGTATCGGTGGTTCCAGGAGGCACTCGCCGCGAGAAGGCAGGCCTCGGCAGTGCAGAAGTAGGGAAATTAGACGAGCCCCAGCCGTGGATGGGGGGTCATGGCTGGGGCTCCGCACCATCGGGGGATGGTGGATAGGACGATACCTGAGGGGTCCCTCATGTTCGAATCGAACGGTGGGGTGAATTCACCCCGCAACGCAAGAAGGGCACCTCCGTGTGGAGGTGCCCTTCTTGGTGGTGCGCGATACTGGGATTGAACCAGTGACCTCTTCCGTGTCAGGGAAGCGCTCTCCCGCTGAGCTAATCGCGCGGGCCTTCAAAGCGGAAACCCCGAGAGAACCCGGGGCTTCCAGGCCGGCCACAAGGACCGACCGTGGAGCGGATGACGGGATTCGAACCCGCGACCCTCACCTTGGCAAGGTGATGCGCTACCAGCTGCGCTACATCCGCATGTTGTAACACTCAAGCTCCTTGGCAGCGTACTGCCTCGAAACTTGGTGCGCGATACTGGGATTGAACCAGTGACCTCTTCCGTGTCAGGGAAGCGCTCTCCCGCTGAGCTAATCGCGCGAGGTGGAGACGGGAATCGAACCCGTGTGCACGGCTTTGCAGGCCGTTGCCTCACCACTCGGCCACTCCACCATAAAAGGTCGAGTCCAACCTCTCGAGCGGATGACGGGATTCGAACCCGCGACCCTCACCTTGGCAAGGTGATGCGCTACCAGCTGCGCTACATCCGCATTTGCTCCGGCGGGGCGTTTCCGCTTCCCCGGTGCGGTGAGAACATTAGCGGACCATTCGAGAAAGGCACAAATCGCGAGGTCAGAGCCGAAAATCAAGATCTCCTGCGGTGCTGTTCAGGGGTGTTTCGGGGGAACTGTTCGCGATAACCGGCCCATCCGGCCGAAAACTGCCGTTTCGGAGGCGTCGGGGCCGGTGCGGAGAGGACGCGCCGACCGGGGGTGCGGGCGACGGTTCGCCCCGCACGCATCGCGTGTAGAGGTCGTGGCCGTCCACCACCGCGCCTGAAGGCTCCTACAAGGGGAGTGTTCGACCGACGTCACCCGGCGCCGGCTCCGCCCGCGTGGCCGGGACCCCATCTCCGTGACGGTCACGAAGAGGGGCATCACGGGACTCGGGGTGTCGAGAGGCGTCGGACGTAGATCGAGTGCCGCCTCCGGTCTGGCGCGCCGGCTCCTCAGGGCAGTCGTGCACCGGAAACGAATGACAACCAGCGGATTCGTGTTCGGCGCAGGTGCGTGTTAGTGTTTCGTCTCGTTCGACCGCAAGCATTCAGTGCGGTTCGGTCCCGTGGCTCAGTGGAAGAGCGTCCCGTTCACACCGGGGAGGTCGCTGGTTCGATCCCAGCCGGGACCACTCGAGAAGAGGCCCCATCCGAGAAATCGGATGGGGCCTCTTCTGTTTGCTTCCTGTGTCTGCTCCGAGTCAGCCGATGTCGTAGGTGACGGTGACGTTCACCGACAGTTCCTGGGTGCCGGCCTCGATCGGTGTCGACGCCGCCACTACCTGGTCGAATGCCATCGGTGAGCGCATGAGCGGTGCCGGCTGGTTCGCAGGCTCCTCGACGATCGACCGAACCGCCCCGAGCTTCACGCCGGCCGCATCGGCAATCTGCTTCGCCTGATCCTGGGCCTGCCGCACAGCCGCGGCGCGAGCCTGCGCACGCAGTTCACTGTCGTCGGAGATCGAGAACGTGGTCTGCTCGACGCGGATCGCGTCGCCTGCTGCCGCGGCCGCCGCGTCGATCAAGGTGCCGGCCGCAGCGACGTCGTGCAGGGTCGCGGTCACCCGATTCGTCACCTGATACCCGGTGATCCGGCCCGATCCGCCCTCGAAGGTCGGCGAGACTGACAACCCGCTGGTCTGGATGCCGTCGGCCGCCACACCTCGGCCCTTCAGGGTGTCGATCAGGGCTGCGGTCTTCTGGGCGTTCGATTCGAGTGCCGACGTCGCGTCCGGCGCCTGCGTCTGTACTCCCAGGCCGACGGTGAGGGTGTCGGGTGTTCCCGTCGCGGTGCCGGTGGCGTGGGTGTCGATTCCTGTCGTGTCGCCGGGCGCCGACCCACTGGAGGTGCCGGACGAGCACCCCGTGAGAACGAGCGCGCAGAGCGTGGTTGCCCCGATCGCCGCCGACAGTCGTTTCCCCCTGCTGGTTCTGTGCATCGGGTCACTATCGTGCAATCGGCTCGCTCGTGTGTCCGATTCATCCGAGAAGTTCGGTGCGCGCGGATCGCCGCAGACGAGCCGCCGACGCCGCATGCGGACAGCTTCCATCCGATCGGAGCACTCGGGGCCCACAGGAAGGACGTGCTCGGGACGTTCGGTCTGATCGGATCTCGGCTGGGGCTCGAGCAGGCGCGGCTGGAAAGCCCGCTGTAGCTGCGGGGCGACCGGACGTCGGGACGGCTCCACGAATGGTGACGGGGTGCCGGATAACATGGGATCGCCCCTTATCCCGGGGCATACCCTCATACCTAGGAGCGCATCGCCGTGACCACGCCCGCATCCGTTACCCCAGCCGCACGTGTCCAAGTGCCCGCCGGGACTACTGCGGGCACGGCGGTGCGGGAGGCCGGGCTGCCCGGCAAGGGCTCCGACGCCGTCGTCGTTGTCCGTGACGCCGAAGGCCAGCTCCGGGATCTGTCCTGGATTCCGGACGTCGACGTCGAGGTGGAGGCGGTGGCCGCCGACACCGAAGACGGTCGCAGCGTGATCCGGCACTCGGCCGCGCACGTCCTGGCGCAGGCCGTCCAGCAGGAGTTTCCCGAGGCCAAGCTCGGCATCGGCCCCCCGATCAAGGACGGCTTCTACTACGACTTCCAGGTGGACCGTCCGTTCACGCCGGAGGATCTCGCCAAGCTCGAGAAGCGCATGAAGAAGATCGTCAAGGACGCGCAGCGCTTCTCGCGTCGCGTCGTCGAGGATCTCGACGACGCCCGGACGGAACTGGCGAGCGAGCCGTTCAAGCTCGAGCTCATCGACGACAAGTCCGGTATCGACGACCCGGAGGTCATGGAGGTCGGCGGCGGTGAGCTGACCATCTACGACAACCTGAACCCGCGTACGGGCGAGGTGATCTGGAAGGACCTGTGCCGCGGCCCTCACATCCCCACCACCAAGTACATCCCGGCATTCAAGATCACACGCAGCTCGGCCGCGTACTGGCGTGGCGATCAGAGCCGTGAGGACCTGCAGCGCATCTACGGCACCGCGTGGGAGTCGAGCGAGGCGCTCGACAAGCACCTCGAGCTGCTCGCCGAGGCCGAGCGCCGCGACCACCGCAAGCTGGGCGCCGAACTGGATCTGTTCTCGTTCCCCGACGAGCTGGGTTCGGGCCTGCCGGTGTTCCACCCCAAGGGCGGCATCATCCGCCAGGAGATGGAGAACTACTCGCGCAAGCGGCACGTCGAGGAGGGCTACGAGTTCGTCTACTCGCCGCACATCACCAAGGGCCATCTGTACGAGGTCTCCGGTCACCTCGACTGGTACCGGGACGGCATGTTCCCGGCGATGCACATCGACGAGGAACTGAACGAGGACGGCACCGTCCGCAAGCCCGGCCAGGACTACTACCTCAAGCCGATGAACTGCCCGATGCACAACCTGGTGTTCGGGTCGCGTGGTCGTTCGTACCGGGAGCTGCCGCTGCGCCTGTTCGAGTTCGGTTCGGTGTACCGCTACGAGAAGTCCGGCGTCGTGCACGGTCTGACCCGTGTCCGCGGCATGACGCAGGACGACGCGCACATCTACTGCACCAAGGAGCAGATGCGCGACGAGCTGACCACCACGCTGCAGTTCGTGCTGGGCCTGCTCAAGGACTACGGACTCGACGACTTCTACCTCGAGCTGTCGACCAAGAACCCCGACAAGTTCGTCGGCGACGACGCGCTGTGGGAGGAGGCGACCAACACGCTCGCCGAGGTCGGTACGGCCTCCGGCCTGAACCTGGTGCCGGATCCGGGTGGAGCCGCGTTCTACGGTCCCAAGATCTCCGTGCAGGTGCAGGACGCACTCGGCCGCAGCTGGCAGATGTCGACGATTCAGCTCGACTTCAACCTGCCCGAGCGCTTCGATCTCGAGTTCACGGGCTCCGACGGCACCAAGCAGCGTCCGGTGATGATCCATCGCGCCCTGTTCGGCTCCATCGAGCGCTTCTTCGGTGTCCTCACCGAGCATTACGCGGGCGCCTTCCCGGCGTGGCTCGCGCCCGTCCAGGTCGTGGGCATCCCGGTTGCCGAGGCGCACGAGGACCACCTGTTCGACGTCGTCAAGCAGCTGAAGGCGATCGGTGTGCGTGCCGAGGTCGACGCGAGTGACGACCGGATGCAGAAGAAGATCCGCACCCACACCACGCAGAAGGTGCCGTTCATGCTGCTCGCCGGCGAGCGTGACGTCGAGGCCGGCGCGGTCAGTTTCCGCTTCCGCGACGGCACCCAGGTCAACGGTGTGCCGGTGAAGGACGCCGTGGAGGCGATCGGGTCGTGGATCGCGCGGCGTGAGAACGCTTCGCCCACGGCCGAACTGCTCGGCGGTGCCCAGTGACCGATCAGCCGAACGGCAACACCGACAACGGAACTCTCGTCGACACCGGTCCGGGCGATCCCGACCGGCTGCAGCGGCTGTGGTCGCCGCACCGCATGTCGTACATCGCGGAGGCGCCCAAGACGTCGAGCTCGAGCGAGGGTCCGTTCAGCGAGATCCCGAAGATGAGCGACGAGGAGGGGCTGATCGTCGCGCGCGGCGAGTCGGTGTACGCGGTGCTCAACCTGTACCCGTACAACCCCGGTCACCTGATGGTGGTGCCGTACCGGCGGGTCGCGGCGCTCGAGGACCTGACGCCGGAGGAGAGCGCCGAGTTGATGGCGTTCACGCAGCAGGCAATCCGCGTCATCAAGCGGGTCTCGCGGCCGGACGGCTTCAACGTCGGCCTCAACCTCGGGGCGGCGGCCGGCGGTTCACTGGCCGAGCACCTGCATCAGCACATCGTTCCGCGGTGGGGCGGTGACGCGAACTTCATCACCGTCCTCGGGGGAGCGAAGGTGATGCCGCAGCTGCTCCGCGAGACGCGTGCACTGCTCGCGGGGGCCTGGAACGAGTGATTCACCGACGTCGTCGGGGGCACACCATGGAAGGATCGGATTCCGGAGCCGACAGGGCCCGGCGCCACGACCGGATGCGGGAGGGGGGAGCGGGATGCTGAGTTTCTTCGGGCGCGCCTCGGTGTCCAAGGTGACGGCGCCGATGGGCCGGGCCTTGGTGAAGACGGGGCTGACTCCGGACGCGGTCACGGTGATCGGCACGGTCGCGAGCATCGCGGGCGCGTTGACGCTCTTCCCGTCCGGGCACCTGTTCTGGGGAACCATGCTGATCTGGTTCTTCGTCATGTTCGACATGCTCGACGGCGCCATGGCGCGGGCCCGCGGGGGCGGGACGCGGTACGGCGCAGTGCTCGACGCCACCTGTGATCGACTCGCGGACGGTGCGATCTTCGCGGGGCTCGCGTGGTGGGCCGTCTACCACGAGGACAGCAAGAGCCTGCTGATCGCGACGCTCATCTGTCTGGTGACCTCGCAGGTGATCTCGTACGCGAAGGCCCGTGCGGAGGCCAGCGGCCTGTCTGCGGACGGTGGCCTCATCGAGCGTCCGGATCGGTTGATCATCGTTCTGGTCGGTGCCGGATTCACTGGTATCGCAGGGCATTTCGACATCGGGTGGCTGCACTGGGCCGTGTACGTCGCGATGTGGATTCTCGCCGTCGCGAGCATCATCACGGTGTTCCAGCGGGTGCTCGCCGTCCGCGGCTCGGCCGGTGCCCGTGACCTGCTGCCGATCGCGCCGCACGCCACGGAGAACGACGGCGCGGGGGAGGTCTCGTGAGTTTCTCGGAATGGGCGACCGACCTCGGGTACGCGACGGGGTGGCGTGTCGTGCGCGCACTTCCCGAAGGACTGGCCACCAAGCTGTTCGACGCCGGAGCGGACTTTGCCGCGCGTCGTGGTGGTGGTCCGCAGCAGTTGCGCCGCAACCTCGCTCGGGTCCTCGGGGTGCCACCGGAACAGGTCCCGGACGAACTGATCCGCGATTCCCTGCGCTCCTACGCGCGGTACTGGCGTGAGGCGTTCCGCTTGCCGTCGATGGATCTGGCGGAGACGCAGGCGAAGGTCGAGCGCACCGTCGTCGGAACCGAATACCTCGAGACGGCGATGGCCGAGGGCAAGGGCGCCATCCTCGCGCTGCCGCACACCGGCAACTGGGACATGGCCGGCGTGTGGTGCACGCGGACGTGGGGTGGGCTGTCCACCGTCGCCGAACGCCTCGAGCCGGAGTCGTTGTACCAGCGGTTCGTCGCCTACCGGGAGAGCCTCGGCTTCGAGATCTTCCCGCTCAGCGGCGGTGAGAGTCCGCCGTTCGGCGAACTGGCGAAGCGCCTGCGCGCCAACAAGGTCGTGTGCCTGCTCGGCGAGCGTGACCTGGCGGCCAAGGGTGTCCCGGTCACGTTCTTCGGGGAACCGACCCGGATGCCCGCCGGCCCGGCGAAACTCGCGATCGAGACCGGCGCCGCACTGCTGCCCGTCCACTGCTGGTTCACCGACGGCGGGTGGGGATTCTCGATCGACCCGCCGATCGACGTCTCGGTCGGCGTCGAGGGTGCGACGCAGGCGCTGGCCGACCGGTTCGCGGTGAACATCGCGGCCCACCCGGCGGACTGGCACATGCTCCAGCCGTTGTGGCTCGACGACCTGTCCGAGGCCCGTCGCGCACGCATGGAGTCGCGATGAAGATCGGCATGGTCTGCCCGTACTCCTTCGACGTGCCGGGCGGCGTGCAGGCGCACGTCGTCGAGCTCGCCGAGGTGTTCATCGAGCGGGGGCACAAGGTCAGCGTCCTGGCGCCGGCGTCGGACGGCACCGAGCTGCCGGACTTCGTGGTGTCGGCCGGCCGGGCCGTCGCCATCCCCTACAACGGGTCGGTGGCGCGCCTGACGTTCGGCCCGGTGTCGTACGCGCGCACCCGGCGCTGGATCGCGGAGAACGACTTCGACGTCCTGCACATCCACGAGCCCAACGCGCCGAGCCTGTCGATGCTCGCGATGAAGATCGCCGAGGGCCCCATCGTCGCGACGTTCCACACGTCGACCACGAAGTCGTTGGTGCTCAGCACGTTCCAGGGGGTGCTGCAGCCGTACCTGGAGAAGATCAGCGGACGGATCGCGGTGTCCGAGCTGGCGCGACGGTGGCAGGTCGAATCGCTCGGCTCGGACGCGGTCGAGATCCCCAACGGGGTCGACGTACCGGCGTTCGCGACCGCGGCGCCGCTGCCCGGGTATCCGCGTCCGGGGAAGACGGTGCTCTTCCTGGGCCGCTACGACGAGCCGCGTAAGGGCATGGCGGTGCTCCTCGGAGCGCTGCCGACGCTGGTGGAGAAGTACCCGGACCTCGAGGTCCTGGTGGTCGGTCGCGGCGACGAGGACAAGCTCCGCAAGGAAGCCGGCCGCTACGCCCGCCACCTGCGCCTGCTCGGGCAGGTGAGTGACGAGGAGAAGGCGTCGGCGCTGCGCAGTGCCGACGTGTACTGCGCGCCCAACCTCGGCGGCGAGAGCTTCGGCATCGTGCTGGTCGAGGCGATGGCGGCGGGAGCGCCCGTGGTTGCCAGTGAACTCGACGCGTTCCGGCGGGTGCTGCGGGACGGCACCGCCGGGCTGCTCGTGCCGATCGGGGACTCGGCCGCGCTCGCGGCAGCGATCGACACCGTGCTCGGCGACGAGGACCGTCGGCGTGCGCTGACGGACGTGGCCAGCGCCGTGGTGGCCGAGTACGACTGGCCGGTCGTCGCCGAGCAGATCCTGCGGGTCTACGAGACGGTGACGGTCGGGTCCACCGGTGTGCGTGAGGTGCGTTCGTGACCTTCTCCGCGATGACGATTCTGATCGTCGCGTTGGTCGCCGCGGTGATCGCGACGATCGGCGCCTGGGCGTACGGCACCGCGAACCGGCTCGACCGGCTGCACGTGCGCTCCGACCTGTCGTGGCAGGCGCTCGACGCCGCACTCGCGCGCCGCGCGGTGGTGGTGCGGGCGATCGCGGCGGCGATGACGACCACCTCGATGGAGGGCAAGCGCCTGTCGGTCCTCGCCGGCCAGGCGGAGCGGGCCGACCGCGCACACCGCGAGGCGGCCGAGAATGCGCTGTCGGGTGCGTTGACGACACTCGACACCCACACGCTCCCACCGCAATTGGTGGCCGAGTTGGCCGACGCCGAGGCGCGGGTGCTGATCGCTCGACGCTTCCACAACGACGCCGTGCGCGACACCCTGGCGCTGCGGACCCGGCGTCCGGTCCGGTGGCTCCACCTGGGCGGCACCGCACCGCTGCCGACGTACTTCGAGATCGCGGAGCGGACGGAGCCGTCCGGGCTGCAACTCGACGAGGTGCGGACGTCGGCCCGCGTCGTGCTGCTCGACGAGCGCGGCCGAGTCCTGCTGATGCGCGGACACGATCCGGCGACGCCCGAGACGACGTTCTGGTTCACGATCGGCGGCGGCGTCGAAACCGGCGAGACGCTCCGGGCCGCGGCAGTGCGCGAGGTTCGGGAGGAGACCGGGAGGACGTTGTCGCCCGACGCGCTCCGTGGCCCGCTGTGGCGCCGGGTCGCGATCTTCCCGTTCGCCGGCGAGCTGATCCGCTCCGAGGAGTTGTTCTTCGCTGCACGGACCGAGGAGTTCGCCCCGCACGGTGGCGGATTCACGGACCTCGAACAGCACATGATCACCGAGCACCGCTGGTGCACCGCATCGGACATTCGGGTGATCCAGCAGCGCGGTGAGGCGGTGTATCCGCAGGATCTGCCGGATCTGCTCGAGGAAGCGAACTTGGCGGTGGTCCGCGTCGAGGATCCCGAGGTCCGCGCGATCCGCTGATATGACGGGTGCCACAGCAGGCCAGCTATCGGGCACTGGATATCGGGCATTCCGCGGACTCGTCCTAGAATTGCGAATGCGCCGCGGTGCCGTGAGGCTCGCGTGCCCAGAAATCCACCCAAGCCGGCGAGAACCCAGGAGTTTGCTGTGAGCACCCCCGACACCACCCCCACTACCGGCACTGCACGCGTCAAGCGGGGCATGGCCGAGATGCTCAAGGGCGGCGTCATCATGGACGTGGTCACCCCCGAGCAGGCCAAGATCGCCGAGGACGCCGGCGCCGTCGCGGTCATGGCCCTCGAGCGTGTGCCCGCCGACATCCGCGCCCAGGGCGGCGTCTCGCGCATGTCCGACCCGGACATGATCGACGGCATCATCGAGGCCGTGTCGATCCCGGTCATGGCCAAGGCCCGCATCGGTCACTTCGTCGAGGCGCAGATCCTGCAGTCGTTGGGCGTGGACTACATCGACGAGTCCGAGGTCCTCACCCCCGCCGACTACGAGAACCACATCGACAAGTTCGCCTTCACCGTCCCGTTCGTCTGTGGCGCCACCAACCTCGGTGAGGCCCTGCGCCGCATCAACGAGGGCGCCGCGATGATCCGCTCGAAGGGCGAGGCCGGCACCGGTGACGTCTCCAACGCCACCACCCACATGCGCAAGATCCGCCAGGAGATCCGCCGCCTGACCTCCCTGCCCGAGGACGAGCTGTACGTCGCCGCCAAGGAACTGCAGGCCCCGTACGATCTGGTCGTCGAGGTCGCCAAGGCCGGCAAGCTGCCGGTCACCCTGTTCACCGCCGGTGGCATCGCGACCCCCGCGGACGCGGCGATGATGATGCAGCTCGGCGCCGAGGGCGTGTTCGTCGGCTCGGGCATCTTCAAGTCCGGCAACCCGGCCGAGCGGGCCGCCGCGATCGTCAAGGCCACCACCTTCTTCGACGACCCGGACGTCCTGGCGAAGGTCTCCCGCGGCCTGGGCGAGGCCATGGTCGGCATCAACGTCGACGACATCCCCCAGCCCCACCGCCTCGCCGAGCGCGGCTGGTGACCTGAACCAGTTCGATCTTCGGGACCCGTTCACGAAGGCGGACGCGGTGAGGACCGTTACGGTCCTCACCGCGTCCGCCTTTTCGCATTGCTAGCCTGATCGGGCGTCCCTGGAAGGAGACCCGACATGGCGAAGATCGAACAGATCTTGGAACTCGAGCGGCTCGAGAAGGACATCTTCCGGGGGATCGCCACCGAGACGATGCTCCCGCGCACCTTCGGTGGCCAGGTCGCCGGTCAGGCTCTGGTGTCGGCGGTGCGGACCGTCGACGAGCACTTCCACGTCCATTCGCTGCACGGGTACTTCCTGCGTCCGGGCAACCCGGTCATGCCGATCGTGTACCTGGTCGATCGGATTCGCGACGGCCGCTCGTTCGCGACCCGGCGGGTCACCGCGGTGCAGGACGGGCAGGCGATCTTCACGATGTCGGCGTCGTTCCACGTTCTCGACGAGGGCATCGAGCACGAGGACGAGATGCCGCAGGTGCCGAACCCGGAAGACCTGCCCGACGCCTCGACCCTCACGTCGGAGGAGATGTCGTGGGAGTTCCGTGAATGGGCGGACTGGGACCTGCGGTACGTGCCCGCCGAACAGATCCAGCGCCGACGCGGTGTCCCCGTGCAGCAGCAGGTCTGGTTCCGCTCCCGCGAGGCATTGCCGGACGATCCGGTCTTCCACATCTGCACACTCGCGTACATGAGCGACATGACGTTGCTCGCGTCGGCCAGCACCATTCACCCCGACACCGCGATCCAGAGCGCCTCACTCGACCACGCGCTGTGGTTCATGCGGCCGTTCCGCGCCGACGACTGGCTCCTCTACGACCAGACGTCGCCGTCGGCCGGGTTCGGTCGTGCGCTCACCCAGGGCCGCATCTTCGACCGTCGCGGCAACCTCGCCGCGGCCGTCGTGCAGGAGGGGCTGACCCGACTGCTGCGGGCGGACTGACCGCGGGGCCAACTGAACCCGGCACACGACGGTGTCGGGGCGTCCGCCCAGCGCCCGCTGCAGTTCCGCGGCGTGCGGGCCGGGGATGAGACTCTGCCAGCGGGAGACGGGCGCGATCTCGCCGACGACCACGATCACACGGATCGGTCGGGTTCGGTGACGTGCACCGCGACGACGTCACGGCCGAGTGATGTTGCCATCGAAAGGGTTTCACGGATGGCCTCGGACACCTCGGCGACCGGAACGACAACGAGGGGATCGGCGGGGTCGGGGTCGCTGTCGGCCTCGGGCGGACGGCGCAGCACCGCGCTGGACCGGTAGGTGCGGTGCACCCACTCCATCGCCGCCACGAGCGCGGGCAGGGTCAGTGTGACGAGCCATGCGCCTTCGGTGAACTTCATCGCGGTGGTGACCACCGCTGCGATGGCGGTGAGGGCGGCGCCGCAGCCGTTGAGGGTGGCACGCCACTTCCAGCCGGGGGAGCGGACTTCGCGCCAGTGCCGGACGAGGCCGGCCTGCGCGAGGGTGAAGCCCACGAACACGCCGATCGCGAACAGCGGAACCAGGGCATTCATGCTGCCGCCCGAACCCACGAGGAGCAGGGCGGCGGTTCCGGCGAGGCACAGCACGCCGAAGCGGTACACCTCGCGTCCGGAGCGCGCCGCGAAGCGGTGCGGGAGGCAGTCGTCGTCGGCGAGCAGTCGCAGCAGCGTCGGTAGCCCTCCGAAGGAGGTGTTCGCGGCGAGCGCGAGGAGCACCACGGTCGCGCCCTGCACCAGGTAGTAGCCGACACCGCCGCCCAGCGCGGCCTCGGTGACCTGGGACAACACCGTCGTGCCCTCGATCGGATGCACCTCGAACTTCTCGATCAGGACGGCGAGCCCGAGGAGCATGACGCCCAGCAGCGCACCGAGCGCGACCTCCGTCCGCTGCGCCGTCCGGACCCGCGGCCGGCGGAAACTCGGGACCGCGTTCGCGATCGCCTCGACCCCGGTCAGGGCGGCGCACCCGCTCGAGAACGCCTTGAGCAGCAGCAGGGCGCCGACCGTGGTGACGTTGGTGGAGATCGCCTCGCCCTGCGCGACGGTGGCGGGTGCGGACCGCAGCAACCCGACGACGATCACGGTGAGGATGCTGATCACGAATGCCGCCGTGGGGAGCATGAATGTGCGTGCGCTGTAGGCGATTCCGAGCAGATTGAGGGCAGTGACGGCGGCGAGGACGAGTAGACAGATCCACAGCGTCCAGGGGAGCAGGGCCGGTATCGCCGAGGTCAGCGCGGCGACGCCGGCAGCGATCGAGACCGCGACGTTGAGGACGTAGTCGAGGACGAGCGACGCGGCGGCGGTCAGTCCCGCGCGGCGGCCGAGATGTGTCTTGGCGACCGCGTACGCGCCGCCGCCCTCGGGGAACACGGCGATCACCTGGCGGTACGACGCCACCAGGAACGCGAGTAGGACCGCGATCGCCAGGGTCACGGGCAGCGTCATGCCCAGGCCTGCGCCGCCCGCCGCGGCCAGGACCAGCACCACGGCCTCGGGGCCGTATGCGACGGACGCCAGGGCATCGAGCGACAGCCCGGCCAGGCCGGTGGCGACGGTGAGCTTGTTCCGGTCGGCCCGCTCGTTCCGTCCTCGGGCCGTGGCACCGCCCGCGGGGAATCGTGTATCGATCACATCGCCCATGGTGGGAGCCATGGTGGGGAAGTGACGGCCGCCTTGACACGGGTTTGACGCCGCCGGCGGCGTTTCTGACACCGTCCGGTCGGACCGGGCGCTCGATCGGCCGGAATCGCCCGACTGATAGCGTTTCCGGAGTCAGACAGCGTCGAACAGTGCAGGACAATCACTCGTGGCAAATCAACCGACGATCGGCGTGCTCGCTTTGCAGGGCGACGTTCGCGAGCATCTCGCGGCAATCGAATCCTGCGGGGCCCGTGGCATCGGCGTCCGGCGACTCTCGGAACTCGAATCCGTGGACGGACTGGTCATTCCGGGTGGTGAGTCGACGACGATGAGCCGCCTGCTCTCCGTGTTCGAACTGCTCGAGCCGCTCCGTGCCCGACTGAAGGCCGGGATGCCCGCCTACGGCTCGTGCGCCGGCATGATCCTGCTCGCGAGCGAGATCCTCGACACGCGGCCCGATGCCGAGCACCTCAACGGGCTCGACATCACGGTGCGCCGCAACGCCTTCGGCCGTCAGGTGGATTCCTTCGAGTCCGATCTCGACTTCGTCGGCATCGACGGCGACCCGGTGCGTGCGGTGTTCATCCGTGCGCCGTGGGTCGAGCGCGTCGGACCGGGTGTCGAGGTGCTCGCGACCGTGCCCGAGGGCCCCGCCGCCGGGCACATCGTCGCCGTGCGGCAGGGCGCCGTCCTGGCCACCTCGTTCCATCCGGAGGTCACCGGCGACCGCCGGGTCCACGGCCTGTTCGTGGACATGGTGCGGGGGAACTGAAGCCCCCGCACCGTCAGCGTCCGTCGGTCACCAGGCGTTCATGGTGTCGAGGATCTGTGGGCGTGACTTCCACAGCTCCTCGGACCAGTAGGCCCACGAGTGTGTGCCGGAGCTGGTGAAGTCGAACGTCGCCGGGATCCCCAGGGAGTTCAGCCGCACCTGGAACGCCCGCGTGTTCGCGAGGGCGAGTGCCTCGAGACCCATCGCGTTGGATGTGTTGAAGGAGCCGACCGAGCCGACCGGCCGGTCGAACTCGCCCATCAGTCCGTTGCCCGACGAGATGTACAGCGACAGGCCCTTCAGCAGCGGCGCGAACACGAACGGATCGTTCCGCAGCCATGCCGGGCTCCACGGCGGACCCCACATCGAGTCGACGTTGTAGCCGCCCGCGTCGAGCATCGCGATGCGGATGCCCTCGCGCATGCCGGGCGCGGAGATGTTCAGGTAGCCGGAGAAGGAGCCCGCGTACTTGAACTGGTCGCGGTGGTACGCGGCCAGCGTCAGTGCGGCCGAGCCGCCCATCGACAGGCCGGAGACCGCGTTGTTGGACCGGGAGACGCCGCGGGTCGCGAGATAGGCAGGGAGATCCTGCGTCAGGAAGGTCTCCCACTTGTAGGTGACCTTCTGGCCGTTGAAGTTACTGGGTGCGTACCAGTCCGTGTAGAAGCTCGACTGGCCGCCGACGGGCATCACCAGGGTGAGGTTGTCGTTCCGGAACTGGTCGAGCGCATTCGTCTCGAACGACCACGCGTTGCGATCGTCCCGGGCCCGCAACCCGTCGAGCAGGTACAGCGCGGCGTTGCCACCGCGGGCCGCCCACTGGATCTGGACCTTGATCGGGCCCATCGCCGAGTTGACGAAGACCTCTTCGTAACCGCCGGCCGGCGCCGCCGCCGCGGTCGACGTCCCGGCGACCACCGCGAAGGCGGGTAGCACGAGAGCCGCTGCGGCCATGCCGACCAGACGTTGCTTGAGCCGCTTGGTGAATCGCGGTCTCTGAATGCGCATTCGTTCGCCTTTCCCCCAACGATTCCGGCATCCTTCCGGCCCGCGCCCCCGCGCGAGACGCCGTCCCGTCGTATCGATGTCTGCGTCTTTGATGTCACTGGAAGGCTCCACGGGAACGGACCGAGTGTCCCGGGAACGGGGCAACTTCAACCGGATCGTGACCTTTCGGGGGAGGCGGCGTATCCGGGGTGGCGAGGTATGCAGGTAGCATCGAACCTCCGACAAGTGTGCAGTCGAGTGCCGTGGGATTTGTCGTATCTGCCACGGTGCGCTGCAGGAAGGGGCTCCCACGAATGAGCGGCCACTCCAAATGGGCCACCACCAAGCACAAGAAGGCCGTGATCGACGCCAAGCGCGGCAAGATGTTCGCGAAGCTGATCAAGAACATCGAGGTGGCAGCTCGTACGGGTGGCGGCGATCCGGCTGGTAACCCCACCCTCTTCGACGCCATCCAGAAGGCCAAGAAGAGCTCGGTCCCCAACGACAACATCGAGCGTGCGCGCAAGCGTGGCGGCGGCGAAGAGGCCGGCGGCGCCGACTGGCAGACCATCATGTACGAGGGCTACGGCCCCAACGGTGTCGCCGTGCTCATCGAGTGCCTCACCGACAACCGCAACCGGGCCGCCGGTGAGGTCCGCACCGCGATGACCCGCAACGGCGGCAACATGGCCGACCCGGGTTCGGTCTCGTACCTGTTCACCCGCAAGGGCGTCGTGCTGCTCGAGAAGAACGGCCGCACCGAGGACGACCTCCTGGAGATCGTGCTCGAGGCCGGTGCCGAGGAGATCAACGACCTGGGCGACACCTTCGAGATCGTGTGCGAGGCCGGTGACCTGATCCCCGTCCGCACCGCGCTCGTCGACGCCGGTGTCGACTACGAGTCGGCCGACCCCGACTTCCGTGCGTCCGTCGAGGTGCCGGTCGACGCCGAGGGCGCCCGCAAGGTGTTCAAGCTCGTCGACGCGCTCGAGGACTCCGACGACGTGCAGAACGTCTACACCAACGTCGACGTCTCGGACGAGGTGCTCGCCGAACTCGACGCATAGTCGCAGAGCGAGAAACTCCCGCGCGTGAAGCCGGTCGCCTCGGCGACCGGCTTCACGCGCGGGAGTTCTGCGTTGTGCACACCGACGCGATCGTCACGACCGATCGGTTGGTTCGGTGGTCGGAATCACACGTACTCCCGCCCCGCGGGAACTGCTGTGGCGATGTGTCCGTTCCGGATCTAGCGTTCACCGCACTATCCCGAGGAACAGGAGAGTGCCCGTGAGCAATAGCCGAGAGTTGACTCCCACCCCAGCGCGCGACATCACCGTCGATCTGCTCGTCGTCGGAGCCGGGACGGGGATGGCTGCCGCCCTCGCCGCGAACGAGTTGGGTCTGTCGACGCTGGTGGTCGAGAAGACGAAGTACGTGGGCGGATCGACTGCGCGGTCCGGCGGTGCGTTCTGGATTCCCGCCAACCCGGTCCTGCAGGAAGCCCGCTCCGGGGACACCCTCGATCGGGCCCGGACGTACGTGAGTTCCGTGGTCGACGGTTCGGCACCGGCCGAACGCGGCACTGCGTTTCTCGATCACGGCGCCGCTACCGTCGACATGCTGCGTCGTACCACCCCGATGCGATTCTTCTGGGCCAAGGAGTACTCCGACTACCATCCCGAGCTGCCCGGTGGATCCGCGGCGGGCCGGACCTGTGAGTGCCTGCCCTTCGACGCCTCCGTGCTCGGCGCCGAGCGGCCCAGGCTGCGCCCCGGCGTGATGGAGGCCCCGGTCCCGATGCCGACCACCGGCGCGGACTACAAGTGGATGAACCTCGTCGCCCGGGTGCCGTCCAAGGGCGTGCCGCGCATCGCCAAGCGGGTCGCTCAGGGCCTCGGTGGCCTCGCCCTGAAGCGCGAGTACATGGCAGGTGGACAGGCCCTCGCCGCCGGGTTGTTCGCGGGCATCCTGGACGCCAAGATCCCGGTCTGGACCGAGACGTCCATCGTCAGCCTGATCAACGACGGGGACGCTGTCACCGGCGCGGTCGTCGAACAGAACGGCCGTGAGTTCACCGTGACGGCGCGGCGCGGCGTGGTCCTCGCGACCGGTGGCTTCGACCACGACATGGACATGCGTCACAAGTTCCAGTCGGAGAGCCTCGCCGATCACGAGAGCCTCGGCGCGGAGGGCAACACCGGCGACGGAATCCGGATCGCACAGGAGGCCGGTGCGGACATCGGTCTGATGGATCAGGCCTGGTGGTTCCCGGCGGTCGCGGCGCTGCCCGGTCGCGATCCGCTGGTCATGCTGGCGGAGCGGTCGCTGCCCGGCTCGTTCATCGTCGACCACACCGGCCGTCGGTTCGTCAACGAGTCCACCGACTACATGTCGTTCGGCCAGCGCATTCTCGAGCGTGAGCGCGCCGGCGACCCGGTCGAGTCGATGTGGATCGTCTTCGACCAGGCGTACCGCAACAGCTACATCTTCGCGGCGGGGCTGTTCCCGCGGCAGCCGCTCCCGCAGTCGTGGTACGACGCCGGGATCGCGCACCAGTCGTCCGACCCCGTCGAACTCGCGCGCTCGGCCGGTCTACCCGAAGGCGCGTTCGCGGACACGTTCCGGCGGTTCAACGAGGCCGCGGCCGCCGGTGTCGACGCGGACTTCCAGCGCGGTGCCAGCGCCTACGACCGCTACTACGGCGACCCGACGATCACTCCGAACCCGAACCTGCGGCCGCTGAACCGCGGGCCGTTCTACGCCGTCAAGATGACGCTCAGCGACCTCGGCACCTGCGGCGGCGTCACGGCCGACGACCGCGGCCGTGTCGTTCGCGAGGACGGCAGCACGGTCCCCGGTCTCTACGCCATCGGCAACACGGCGGCCAACGCGTTCGGTAACACCTACCCGGGTGCCGGCGCGACGATCGGACAGGGACTCGTCTACGGGTACATCGCGGCACACGACGCCGCGCAGCGCTCGATCTGACGTAGCTTGCAGGGTCGTCCGCAGCGCCGGGGAACCGGCACTGCGGACGACCAGGCGGTCGGGGCACCGGATCGGTGTTCCATTGGGTGGAATCTCGTGTGGTTTGCGGGATTCCCAACTACGAACATCGTTTAAGACAGTTCGACTTACTCGATGCCGCGAGATATGCGTGGCGTGACGACGGAGGGGAGGCCACGATGGCAACTGCGGACCTGGACGTCGCGGCCCTGTCCGACGTCCAACGGAAGATTCTGGTCTCCGCCGAGCGTCTGTTCGCTCAGCGCGGTGTGGCGAACGTGTCGCTGCGGGAGATCGGATCGGCCGCGGGGCAGCGCAACAACTCCGCGGTGCAGTACCACTTCAAGACCAAGCAGGCCCTGATCCTCGCGCTGTACGACTTCCGGCTGATCCCGTTGAACGAGCACCGGTTGGCGATGCTCGCCGCGCGGAGCGAGCATTCACTGGCCGACCTCGTCGAAGCGTACGTTCGGCCGCTGGGGTCGGCGGTGGTCGAGGCGGCCGGCGCCAACTCGTACGCCCGATTCATCCATCGGTACCTCGGTGAGGGTTCGGGTGATTTCGAGCCCTTCCACCAGCGCCACAATCGTGGCGTCAAAGCCATCTCGGGCGAGCTCGAGACTCGGCTCGACCACCTGCCGGAGACGGTGCGCCCCGAGCGCATCCGGCAGATGAGCCAGTTGGTCACGGCGGTCCTGGCGGACGTCGAACGCCGGCTCGAGTACAAGCAGATGACGCGGTCGGCGGCGATCGCGTCGGTCGACGGACTGATCAGCGGGACGCTCGCCTTCCTCGCGGCGCCCTGATTCCACCCTCGTGAGCGGGTGGTTGTCGCGCGCCCGCCGTTTAAGACACATCGTATTAATCAAGCGCTCGAATGCGCATGCACAAGGAGAACCTGGATGCACACGACGAGAAGATCGATGGTGGGAATTGCGGCACTGCTGTCCGCCCTCACTCTGGTGAGTGGGTGCGGTTCGGCGGCGTCATCGGAAGCGCAGGCAGGACCGATCGACTCCTCGCTGTCCGCGGACGAGGTGGCCGACCTGACGGAGGAGGCGTTCTACTGGGGCCTGAACATTGCCGGCTACTACGAGCTCCGGCACGTGTACACCCAGATGGAGGGGCAACCCGCCTACCGCGGTGTCAATCGCATGCAGCCGCAGATGAACCTGTTCGACGCCAAGACCCGGTTCGCCACGACGGTCAACGCGTCGACCCTGTACTCCGGCGGCACCTTCGACACCTCGCAGGAGCCGATCGTGATCGAGATCCCGGCGGTCACCGACGGCCGGTACTGGAGCCTGCAGGCCGGCGATCAGAACGCGGACTACTTCTTCAAGGCGGGATCTCAGTTCACCGGCAATGCGCCGCAGCGGTACGTGATCGTCGGCCCGTCGTGGCACGGCAATCTCCCCGCAGGCTTCAAGGGAACCGAGATCATCCGCGCGACCTCCGATTCGTTCACCCTCGCGGTCCGGGTCGCGGTGACGACCCGCGACGACGCCGACATGGCGGCCGCGCGGGCCACGGTGGCCGGGGTCCACGCCGCGCCGCTGAGCCTGTGGACGGCGAACGGGGGACGGGTGCCGCCACTGGCCGAGCAGCCGGTCGTCAAGGGTGACTACCGCAGCTTCCCCCGGATGGATCAGATCTCGGACATCGGCAAGTCGATGACTGCGATCGACTACCTGCAGTTGCTGAGCCTGTCGATCAACGACCCGTCGCTCACCCGGCGTACGGATTCGGCGAAGGAGACCGAAACCCTCGGGCGCCTGTCGCGTCTCGGCCTCGAGGAGGGCACAATCTTCGACCCGGCCCAGGTCACCGATGAGCAGAAGGCGAGCATCGACGAAGGATTCGCCCGCGCACGCAAGGCTGCCAAGAGTGCATTCGAGAACACCCAGATCGACATGAACGGATGGAGACTGCAGTCGAGCCTGTTCTTCGACGACCTCGACTACGTTGCCAAGGCCGGCGCCGACGACGTCGCGTGGGGGACGCCCGTTCCGTACGACTCTCACACCATCGCATACGTTTTCGACGACAGTGCGGGGCGCCCGCTCGACGGGAAGAACGACTACACCCTCACCTTCGACATGAACAACCTGCCGCCGACGACGGAGTTCTGGGAGCTACCGGTCTACGACTCGGCCGGGTACTTCATCGACAACCCGATCAACCGGTACAGCACGACCAGTGAGCTGTTGAAGGCCGGCCAGTACTCGGTCGTCGACGGCAAGGTCACCTTCTATCTCCAGCCCGACCCGCCGGCCGATCCCGAGCAGGCCCGCAACTGGCTGCCCACGTCGCGCGACGGCGGATTCCAGCTGGCCGCCCGGTTCTACGGTCCGACCACCGGTCTGATCGACGGCACCTACCCGATGCCCGGAATCGTGCGCGTCCAGTAGCTGGACTCGCCCGCCGGCTGCGTGTTGGTTCACAGTCCCGCGCCCACCTCCCGTTATGATCGAACAGCTGTTCGGAAATTGTGCGAGAGGTGGGCGCGTGCGTGTTCTTGGTGTCGACCCCGGTCTGACGCGGTGCGGTTTCGGTGTCGTCGACGCCGGACGCGGTCGCGAAGTGAAACCGGTGGCGGTCGACGTCGTGCGCACCCCGCCGGATATGGAACTGGCGTCACGTCTCCTGCGGATCTCGGAGGCGGCCGACGAGTGGCTCGACCGCTACCGGCCCACCGTGGTCGCGGTCGAGCGGGTGTTCTCGCAGCACAACGTGCGGACCGCGATGGGCACTGCCCAGGCGGGCGGGGTTGTGGCGCTGGCCGCGGCCAAGCGCGGTATCCCTGTGTGCTTCCACACGCCGAGCCAGGTGAAGGCGGCGGTCACCGGTAGCGGTACCGCCGACAAGAAGCAGGTCACCGCAATGGTCACGAAGATTCTCGGACTCGACACTCCACCCAAGCCGGCCGACGCGGCCGACGCGCTCGCACTGGCGATCTGCCATTGTTGGCGCGCGCCGATGCTCGATCGGATGGCCGCCGCGGAGGCCGCGGCGGCCGAGCAGAAGCGACGATACGAGATGCGGCTCAAGGACATCGCTGCGGTGCAGCGCAAAGACACGTCGGCCGGGAAGGCAGGAACACGGTGATCGCTTCGGTGCGCGGTGAGGTTCTCGAGATCGGGCTCGACCACGTGGTTATCGAGGCCGCGGGCGTCGGCTACCGCCTGAACGCGACGCCGGCGACATTGGCGACGCTGCGGCGGGGCGACGAGTCGCGCCTGTTGACCGCGATGATCGTCCGCGAGGACTCGATGACGCTGTACGGGTTCGCCGACGCCGAATCCCGGGACCTGTTCGGACTCCTGCAGACGGTGTCGGGTGTCGGCCCGCGACTGGCGATGGCCATCCTCGCGGTCCTCGAGCCGGAGGCGCTGCGCAAGGCGCTGGCCGAGGGCAACGTCACCGCCTTGACGAGGGTGCCGGGGATCGGCAAGCGGGGCGCCGAACGCATGGTCGTCGAGCTGCGCGACAAGGTCGAGGCGGTCCCCGCGACCGGTGACGCGCCCGGTGTGGTGCCGGGAGCGTCGACCGCGGTGCGGGACCAGGTCGTCGAGGCGCTGACGGGTCTCGGCTTCCGACTCGATCAGGCGGAGAAGGCCACCGACAGCGTCCTCGCAGCCGATCCGGAGGCTGCGACGTCGACTGTGCTGCGATCGGCGCTCGCGCTGCTGGGTAAGACGCGATGAACGCAGCGATCGAGCCCGACGGCCCCGACGACTTCGGTGCCTCCGTCGACGAGTCCGCGGTGACCGCGGACTTCGTTCCGTCGGACGGCGAGATCGAGGCGAGCCTGCGGCCGAAGAGCCTCGACGACTTCATCGGGCAACCGCGCGTCCTCGAGCAGCTGCAACTTGTCCTGGCCGGCGCCAAGAAGCGCGGCGGGACGCCCGATCACGTCCTGCTCTCCGGGCCGCCGGGGCTGGGCAAGACCAGCATGGCGATGATCATCGCCACCGAACTCGGGACGTCGCTGCGGCTCACGTCCGGCCCGGCGCTCGAGCGCGCGGGCGATCTGGCGGCTATGCTCAGCAACCTGGTCGAGGGCGACGTGCTGTTCATCGACGAGATCCACCGGATGGCCCGCCCCGCCGAGGAGATGCTGTACCTCGCGATGGAGGACTTCCGCGTCGACGTCGTCGTCGGCAAGGGTCCGGGCGCGACGTCGATCCCGCTCGAGATCGCGCCCTTCACCCTGGTGGGTGCCACGACGCGGTCAGGTGCCCTCACCGGTCCGCTGCGCGACCGGTTCGGGTTCACCGCCCACATGGACTTCTACGAGCCCGACGAGCTGCAGCGGATCCTGTTGCGCTCCGCCGGCATCCTCGGCGTCGACCTCGGGGAGGAGGCGAGCGCGGAGATCGCGAGCCGCTCGCGGGGCACGCCGCGTATCGCCAACCGCCTGCTGCGGCGCGTGCGCGACTACGCCGAGGTTCGCGAGGACGGCGTCGTCACCCGCGACGTCGCGAAGGCCGCCCTCGCGGTCTACGACGTGGACCCGCTGGGCTTGGACCGCCTGGACCGGGCCGTCCTGGGTGCGCTGGTGCGGAGCTTCGGCGGCGGACCGGTCGGTGTCTCGACGCTCGCGGTCGCGGTGGGGGAGGAGCCGAACACCGTCGAGGAGGTGTGCGAGCCGTTTCTCGTCCGGGCCGGGATGATCGCGCGAACGCCCCGGGGCCGGGTCGCGACCGCGGCAGCGTGGGCCCAGCTGGGGCTCACTCCGCCACCCGATGCCGCGATCGGCGGAATCGAGGTGCGGGCCCGGGAACCGCAACTGGACCTGTTCGACGAGGGCGTGCGGGGAACCGCGGAACGAGCCGCAGAACACTGACGGCGCGGAACGGCGGAGCGGGTGTTCGATATGAGCAGAATGCGATCGGTGACGAATACCCGTTGGATCGACTCGGTAATGGCACACTGGGAAGAGCGCGGCACCTACCTGGGCCCGTGCGCGTAGCTCTGTGCAACACCCGATGTGAACGAAACCGAGGACTGACTTCCCGATGGAATTGATCTTTCCGCTTCTGATCCTTGCTCTGCTGGTGCCGATGTTCCTCGGCATTCGGCGGCAGAAGAAGGAGATGCAGAAGACGACCGAGCTTCAGGACGCACTGAAGATCGGTGACCGTGTGATGACGACGGCCGGTCTCCATGCCACCGTCGCCGGCCTCGACGACGATGGAACCATCGATCTCGAGATCGCTCCCGGCGTCGTGACGACGTGGTCCCGCATGGTCGTCCGCGAGCGCCTCGTCGACGAGGACGACATCGACGACACCGTCGAGCACGCCGACGAGACTCCGGACGAGACGCAGCGCCGTCTGAACGGCGAGTAGCGCGAAGCCGCCCTCCTCGGCAGGTTCGCCGACCTGCCGACGAGGGCGTGCGCGCGCCTGGTCCGCGCCCCGCCTCGTCATCACTTTTGCGTCACCACCCGAACCGCACGTATCGAGGAGACAGACAGACCGTGGCACCTTCGACAGGATCGGTGCATCCCGTGCGCTCGCTCACCGCTTTCGCGGTGATCGTCGCGGCACTGTATGCGCTGGTCTTCTTCACCGGAGACAAATCCCCGACCCCGGAGCTGGGGATCGACCTGCAAGGTGGGACACGCGTCACCCTCACTGCGCGTACGCCGGACGGCAGCACTCCCAGCCAGGACAGTCTGCGTCAGGCTCAGCAGATCATCGAGACCCGCGTCAACGGGCTCGGTGTGTCGGGCTCGGAGGTCGTGATCGACGGTGACAATCTCGTCATCACCGTCCCCGGCGACGACAGCGCGCAGGCCCGCTCGCTGGGCCAGACGGCTCGTCTGTACATCCGCCCGGTCGTCGGTTCGCAGGCGGCAGCCGCGCCCACCGGGCAGCCCGCGCCCGAGGCCCCCGTAGCGGACACGCCGGAGGCCGCGGCCGCCGAGATCGCCAAGGCCAAGGAGACCCGGCAGAGCGAGGACCCGACGGTCCAGCAGCAGGCCATGGCGACGCTCGACTGCTCGGTGCCCGACCCGCTGCAGGGCAACGACGACCCGAATCTGCCGCTCGTCGCGTGCTCGACGGACGGCACCGCGGTTTACGTGCTGGCGCCGAGCATCATCGACGGCCAGGAGATCTCCGACGCGAGTTCCGGCTTCAACTCGCAGCAGTCGCGCTACGAGGTCAGCCTGAGCTTCAAGTCCAGCGGCAGCTCGACGTGGGCGCAGTTCACGGCGTCGAACATCGGCAAGCAGGCCGCCTTCACCCTCGACTCGAAGGTCGTGAGCGCGCCCGTCGTGCAGGGCGCCACCCCGGTCGGCAGCTCCACGTCGATCACCGGTCAGTTCACGCAGAGCCAGGCGCAGGAGCTGGCGAACACGCTCAAGTACGGTTCGCTGCCGCTGTCGTTCTCGGCATCGGAGGCCGAGACCGTGTCAGCGACCCTGGGCCTCGCGTCGCTCGAGGCCGGTCTCATCGCCGGTGCCGTCGGCCTCGTCCTCGTGCTGGTCTACTGCCTGATCTACTACCGCATGCTCGGACTGCTCACCGCGCTGTCGCTGATCCTGTCCGGTGTGATGGTGTATGCGGTTCTGGTGCTGCTGGGCCGCTACATCGGCTTCACGCTAGACCTCGCGGGTATCGCCGGTCTGATCATCGGTATCGGCATGACTGCCGACTCGTTCGTCGTGTTCTTCGAGCGCATCAAGGACGAGATGCGGGAGGGCCGCAGTTTCCGCTCGGCGGTGCCGCGCGGCTGGGCACGTGCCCGTCGCACCATCCTGTCCGGTAACGCGGTCAGCTTCATCGCAGCCGCTGTGCTGTACGTGCTGGCGATCGGTCAGGTCCGCGGCTTCGCGTTCACGCTGGGTCTGACGACGATCCTCGACGTGGTCGTGGTGTTCCTGGTGACGTGGCCGCTGGTGTACATGGCATCGAAGTCCCGCTTCTGGTCGAAGCCGGGCATCAACGGTCTCGGTGCCGTCCAGCAGGTCGCCCGCGAACGCAAGATGGTGGCGGCGTCGAGCTCGGCATCGTCCGACATGGAGGCATGAGCATGACCGAGTCGAACACCTCCGCAACCAAGCAGGACGCCGCGATGACGGACGCCGGCGTCGATCAGACCGTGCTCCCGCATCACAGCTGGCTGCAGCGGCTGTACACCGGCACCGGCGGCTTCGAGGTCATCGGTCGGCGCAAGTTCTACTACTGGCTGACCGGTACGATCGTCGCGCTGTCGCTGCTGAGCATCGTGTTCCGCGGATTCACGCTGGGCATCGAGTTCGAGGGCGGCACCCGCATCCAGTTCCCCGCATCGTCCGGGGTGAGCACCGAGCAGGTCGAGAAGGTCTACTCCGACACCCTCGGCATCGAACCGGTGTCGGTCCAGACGGTCGGCTCGGGTTCCAGCTCGTCGATCGAGATCCGGTCGGAGGCGCTCGACACCGGGCAGGTCGCTTCGCTGCAGAACGCACTCTTCGATCAGTTCCACCCCGAGGACAAGAACGGGACCCCCTCGAAGAACGCGATCAGCGTCGCCGACGTCAGCGAGACGTGGGGCGGCCAGATCACCAAGAAGGCGCTGATTGCGCTGGTGGTCTTCCTGGTCATCGTCAGCGTCTACATCGCGATCCGATTCGAACGCGACATGGCGGTCGCGGCGATCATCTCGCTGTTCTTCGACATGATCGTCACCGCCGGTGTGTACTCGATGGTCGGCTTCGAGGTGACCCCCGCGACCGTCATCGGCCTGCTGACGATCCTCGGCTTCTCGCTGTACGACACCGTGGTCGTGTACGACAAGGTCGAGGAGAACACCCGCGGCGTTCTCCACCTGAACCGGCGCACCTACGCCGAGCAGGCGAATCTGGCGGTGAATCAGACGCTGATGCGGTCGATCAACACCACCGTCATCTCGATCCTGCCCGTGCTGGGCCTGATGGTGGTCGCGGTGTGGCTGCTCGGCGTCGGCACCCTCAAGGATCTCGCGTTGGTGCAGCTGGTCGGCATCATCGTCGGCGCCTACTCGTCGATCTTCTACGCGACCCCACTGCTGGTGTCGATCAAGGAGCGGTGGGGCCCCGTGGCCGCACACACCAAGAAGGTGCTCGCCAAGCGCGAGGCGGCCGCGTCCGGCGGCAAGCCGGTGGCGACCGAGCGTCCGGAGCCTCGCGTGCGGTCCGCCGCGGGCACGACGCCGCGACCGGGGGCACAGCCGACGGGGAAGCGCAACAAGAAGAGGCACTGACATGCCGGGTACGAACACCCCTCGCGGATCCCGTCGGAGGGTGGTCAGGGCCGTCGGTGCCCTGACCGCCGCGGGCGTGATCGGTGCGACCGTCGCAGCGTGCGGCGAGCCTGCCGACCAGGTGCCGTCGCTGGGATTCGCGATCGACAACATCGTGACGACGTACAACGCGAACACCGTGGAAGGGGCCGCGACCGGTGCGGCTGCCGCCTTCGGACGCGTCCTGACCGGCACGAACTACATCGGACCGTCCGGCGGCCCGGTGGCGGACACCGATTTCGCCACGGCGAGCGTCCTTCCGGGCGACACGCTCACGGTGCAGTACCGGATCAACCCGGCGGCGGTGTACTCGGACGGGGTGCCGATCGCGTGCGACGACCTCGTCCTCGCGTGGGCGGCCGGCAGCGGGCGATTCACCCGCTCCGCGGACGACGGGCATGCTCCCATGTTCGACGCCGCGACCCGCGCCGGCTACGCCGACATCGACCGCGTGGACTGCCAGCCCGGGTCGAAGGAAGCGACGGTGGTGTTCAAGCCCGGTCGGTCGTACCTGGACTGGCGGTCGCTGTTCGGGGCGACCGAACTGATGCCGGCGCACGTGGCCGCGCAGGCGGCCGGGGTGCCGGATCTCGTCGGTGCGATCCATTCGGGCGACACCGACGCGGTGCGGCGCATCGCGGAGTTCTGGAACACCGGTTGGCGCCTCGTCCCGGGCCAGCTGGACGTGACCAAGCTGCCGTCCTCGGGGCCGTACAAGATCGACTCGTTCACCGAGGACGGCGGTCTGGTGCTCGTCGAGAACGAGCGCTGGTGGGGCACCAAGCCTGCGACGTCCCGAATCGTGGTGTGGCCCAAGGATTCGGATGTGCAGTCCCGAATCGGCGATGGTGACGTCGAGGTCGTCGACGTCGGCTCGGGGTCGATCTCGGGCCTGGACCTGAGCCGTGGCTTCGAGGTCGTGAACGAGCCCTCGCGCAGCGTCGAGCAGTTGGTGCTGGCGAACCACGGCGTGTTCGGTTCCGTCGACGCCCGGCGGGCGTTCGCGCTGTGCCTGCCTCGACAGCAGCTGTACGACGAGCTGGGCCACCCGGGTTTCGACCCGGGCGCGGGCCTGGGCTCGGGGGTCGTCGACTCCCGGATCACCGCACCGGACACGCTGTTCTTCCAGTCGGCGGTCGCGGCCGAAGGCGGCATGTACACAGATCCGGACATCCCGGGCGCGAAGGCGGCGCGTGAGGAGTCCGGGCAGTCGCACCTGACCGTGCGGGTCGGATACCTCGGCCCCGACGAGCGGCGCGCGCAGACGGTCCGCACGATCGCGGCGTCGTGCCAGGCGGCGGGGATCACCATCGAGGACGTCAGTTCCCCGACGTTCGCCCCGTCCGCGCTCGGCGCGGGGCAGGCCGACGCGGTCCTCGCGGGCACGGCGTCGGCGGCCGGCGCGGCCGGGTCGAGCGTGCCGACCGATTCGTCGTTCGCGCTGCGATCCGGCAACGGCGACAACTTCGGCGGGTTCTCCAACGGGCGGTTCGACCAGGTCGTCGATCAACTTGCGGTCGACGGGTCGCTGTCCGCGCGCATGTCGCTGTCGGGTGAGGCCGAGGCGATCCTGTGGAACGAGATGCCGACGATCCCGCTGTTCGATCAGCCTCGGACGATTGCGCACTCGAATGGGATGCACGCGGTGGTTCCGAACCCGACGAGGTCAGGTGCAGGCTGGAACATGGACCGGTGGATACTTCTCAGGTGATTTCTGCGATGGAAGCCCCCGAAGCTGTGACTCCCGATCTCGCCGCCGCGTTGGAGCGGGCCGGGACGGCGGTGTCGCGACTCACGCGCTGGTGTGACGACTTCCCGACGCCGGGTGTTCGTTTCGCCGACCTGACGCCGGTGTTCGCGGACGGTTCCGGATACCGCGCCGTGATCGAGGGTCTCGCGGCGGCCGGTGCCGGTGCCGACATCGTTGCCGGCGTCGACGCCCGCGGCTTCCTGCTCGGCGGCGGTGTGGCGATGGAACTCGGGTGCGGGGTCCTGGCGGTGCGCAAGGCCGGCAAGCTCCCTCCGCCGGTGCATTCGCAGAGCTACTCGCTCGAGTACGGCGCCGCCACGCTGGAGATTCCGTGCGACGCGCCCGACCTGAACGGTCGGCGGGTTTTCGTGATCGACGACGTGCTCGCGACCGGAGGGACCCTGTCGGCGGCGGCCGAACTGCTCGCCCGCGCGGGTGCGGACGTCGTCGGCGTGGCGGTCGTGCTCGAGATCGAGGAGCTGGGCGGTCGGGAGCGGTTCGAGCAGTACCCACTGACGTCGCTCGTCAGGGTCTGAGGACTACAGTTGTGCCTGGTGGTGTAGCAGCACCGCCGGGTCCCGAGGGGCCGCCCGCAGCGCGGTGGCAGGAGGTGACGGCATGACCCAGCATCTTGATCGGTCCCAGAACACAGGTGCGAAGAGCACAGGCGCAACGCCTCCCGCCGACAAGCCAGCGCCGGTGCCGACGTCCGCGTCGCGCCGGGTGCGCGCCAGGCTGGCCCGGCGCATCACCGGTCAGCGCAACGCGCCGATTCGGCCGGTGCTCGAGCCGCTGGTCGCCGTGCACCGCGAGCTGTACCCCAAGGCGGACTTCTCCCTGCTGCAGCGCGCCTACGACGTTGCCGAGCAGCGGCACGCCACGCAGTTCCGCAAGTCGGGCGACCCGTACATCACGCACCCGCTCGCGGTGGCGAACATCCTCGCCGAGTTGGGCATGGACACCACGACGCTGGTGGCCGCGCTGCTGCACGACACCGTCGAGGACACCGGGTACTCGCTCGAGGAGTTGACGGCGGAGTTCGGCGAGGAGGTGGCGCATCTCGTCGACGGCGTCACCAAGCTGGACAAGGTGGTGCTGGGATCGGCCGCCGAGGGCGAGACGATCCGGAAGATGATCATCGCGATGGCCCGGGATCCGCGGGTGCTGGTGATCAAGGTCGCGGACCGTCTGCACAACATGCGGACGATGCGGTTCCTGCCGCCCGAGAAGCAGGCCCGCAAGGCGCGCGAGACGCTGGAAGTGATTGCGCCGCTTGCGCATCGGCTCGGCATGGCGACGGTCAAGTGGGAGCTCGAGGACCTGGCGTTCGCGATCCTGCACCCGAAGAAGTACGAGGAGATCGTGCGCCTGGTCGCCGACCGGGCGCCGTCGCGCGACACGTATCTGGCGAAGGTGCGGGCGGAGATCAACGCGACGCTGTCGGCGTCGCGGATCAACGCGACCGTCGAGGGTCGGCCCAAGCACTACTGGTCGATCTACCAGAAGATGATCGTCAAGGGCCGCGACTTCGACGACATCCACGACCTGGTGGGCGTGCGGATCCTGTGCGACGAGATCCGCGACTGCTACGCGGCGGTCGGCGTCGTGCACTCGCTGTGGCAGCCGATGGCGGGTCGGTTCAAGGACTACATCGCGCAGCCGCGGTACGGCGTCTACCAGTCGCTGCACACGACGGTGATCGGCCCGGAGGGCAAGCCGCTGGAGGTGCAGATCCGCACCCGCGACATGCACCGCACGGCGGAGTTCGGCATCGCCGCGCACTGGCGGTACAAGGAGACCAAGGGGCGGCACTCCGGTGACGTCGCCGAGGTCGACGACATGGCGTGGATGCGCCAGTTGCTCGACTGGCAGCGTGAGGCCGCGGACCCAGGGGAGTTCCTCGAATCGCTGCGCTACGACCTCGCGGTCAAGGAGATCTTCGTCTTCACCCCGAAGGGCGACGTGATCACGCTGCCGTCGGGGTCGACGCCGGTCGACTTCGCGTACGCGGTCCACACCGAGGTGGGGCACCGCTGCATCGGCGCGCGTGTCAACGGTCGCCTGGTCGCGCTCGAGCGGACGCTCGAGAACGGCGAGGTGGTGGAGGTCTTCACATCGAAGGCGGCCAACGCGGGCCCGAGCCGGGACTGGCAGTCGTTCGTGGTCTCGCCGCGGGCCAAGGCCAAGATCCGGCAGTGGTTCGCGAAGGAACGCCGTGAGGAAGCCCTCGAGGCAGGCAAGGATGCAATCGCGAAGGAGGTTCGCCGCGGCGGACTTCCGTTGCAGCGCTTGATGAATGCCGAGTCGATGGCGGCGATCGCGCACGAGCTGCGGTACACCGACGTCTCGGCGCTGTACACCGCGGTCGGCGAGCACAACGTGTCCGCCCAGCACGTGGTGCAGCGACTGGTCGCGCACCTCGGCGGGGTCGGCGCGGTCGAGGAGGAACTGGCCGAGCGGTCGACGCCCTCGACCATCCCGACCAACCGGCCGCGGACGGGCGACGTCGGTGTCCTGGTGCCGGGTGCGCCGGGGACGGTCGCGAAGCTCGCGAAGTGCTGTACCCCGGTCCCGGGCGACGAGATCATGGGCTTCGTGACCCGCGGCGGCGCGGTGAGTGTCCACCGCACTGACTGCACCAACGCGAGTTCCCTTCGCGAGCAGTCGGAACGGATCATCGACGTGCAGTGGGCGCCGTCGCCGTCGTCGGTGTTCCTGGTGGCGATCCAGATCGAGGCGCTCGACCGGCACCGGTTGCTGTCGGACGTGACGAAGGCGCTGGCCGACGAGAAGGTGAACATCCTCTCGGCGTCGGTCACGACGTCGGGTGACCGCGTCGCGATCAGCAAGTTCACGTTCGAGATGGGCGATCCCAAGCATCTGGGACACGTGCTGAACGTGGTGCGCAACGTGGAGGGCGTCTACGACGTCTACCGCGTCACCTCTGCCGCGTAGCCTGCGTGCTGCCGTAGGCCTCCGAACAAGCTGAAGGGTCCCTTCACACGCTCACAGCGTGTGAAGGGACCCTTCAGCTTTCGCAGGTGTGGGTCAGCCGACCTTGGCGGTCTGGATGGTGACGGGGGTGTTGGGCGCGCCGCCACCGGCGGACATGGAGCCGTCGTCGCCCGCTGCGGCGATCTTCTCGATGGTGGACAGGCCCTCGTCGGAGATCGTGCCGAACGCCGTGTACTGCGGCGGCAGCACGGAATCGGCGTAGACGAGGAAGAACTGGCTGCCGTTGGTGTCCGCGCCGGCGTTGGCCATCGCGATGGTGCCGCGCGGGTACACGAGCGGCTGCTGGGCCGCCGGGTCCGACGGGGCGTAGGCGGTGGTGGGGTACTCGTTGGCGTACTCGTAGCCCGGTCCGCCGGTGCCCTTGCCCGTCGGGTCACCGCACTGCAGGATCTGCAGTCCCGGCGTGGTGGAGAGTCGGTGGCAGGGCGTGCCGTCGAAGTAGCCCTGGTCTGTCAGGCTGACGAAGCTGTTGACGGTGCACGGCGCGGCGGCACGGTCGAGCGTCAGCCCGATCGGGCCCTCGTTGGTGGTCAGCGTGAGCGAGGCGGTGCCCTCGGCGGCGACGCCCGTTGCGTTGGGCGCCTGGACCGGCTTGGCGGCCGGACCGGCGGCGGGGTAGCTGCAGTCGACGGTGGGCGCGGTGGGGGCGGGGACGGCCGGCAGGGCGCCGAACCGCGACATGTCGATGGTCGGGGCCGCCGGGGTGGTCCACGTGCCCGACGAGCTCGCGGAGGCCGCGCCGTCGGACGAGTTGTCGTTGTCGTTGGAGCAGCCGGTCAGGACCAGTGCGGCCCCGATGCCGACGGCCAGAATTGCCGTGCGCTTCTTCATCATCAGTCCAACCTCACGCTCGTGATGTCGACGGGGGTGGCGGGCTTGCCGTCGGCGGCACCGCCCTCGGCCCCCGCTGCGGCGATCTTGTCCAGTGTTGCGAGTCCGGTCTCGTCGATCGTGCCGAAGACCGTGTACTGCGGCGGCAGCTGCGAGTCGCCGTAGACGAGGAAGAACTGGCTGCCGTTGGTGCCGGGGCCCGCGTTGGCCATGGCGAGGGTGCCGCGCTTGTAGTTCACCGGCATCTGCGCCATCGGATCGTCGGCCGCGTACTGGTCGGTGGGGAACTCGTTGGCGAACTGGTAGCCCGGCCCGCCGGTGCCGGTACCCGTCGGGTCGCCGCACTGCAGGACCTTGAGCGAGTCGCTGGTGGTGAGCCGATGGCAGGTAGTTCCGTCGAAGTAGCTCTGCCCGGCCAGGCTCGCGAAGCTGTTGACCGTGCAGGGGGAGTCCGCGTTCTCCAGCGTCAGGCCGATGTTGCCCTGCGTGGTCTCCATGCTGGCACTGACTGTCTTGACGGTGGTGTCGATTCCCTCGGCGTGGGGCGGGTTGTTCGGCTTGGCCGCCGCCCCGGACGGGGTGTACGTGCAGTTCACGAGGTTCGGCAGGGCCTCGGCGCGGCTCGCGGGCATCGCCCCCGCGGTGGGCGTCTCGGAGGCCGCGGTGTTCTCCGCCCCGGTGCCGTCGTCCTTGCCTGACAGCGTCACGACGACAGCGCCGATGGCGACCACGACGATCACACCGACGATCGATCCGCCGATCGTCAGCTGCCTACGCTTGCGTGCGCGTTCGGCGCGTCGTTCGAGCTGGCGTTCCAGCTTCCGTTTCGCCGCCTCCCGGCGCTGCTGATTGCTCGGCACTGCAGTCGTCCTCCCTTACGTCTCGCTCGGTCTTTTCCGCACTCTACGCAGTGGGTCGTGCGGGCACGCCATCGTCTGCGGGCGGCACAGAGTCTGCCACCGAATCCTGAGAGGATCCTGGAGGTACGACCGCCTAGGCTGTATTCGATTCGTCTTCGGTCGAGCAGTCGACCCGAACCCTAGGAGCTGACGCCGTGCTCGTCACCGGATTCCCGGCCGGGATGTTCCAGACCAACTGTTACATCCTCGCGCAGGACGACGCGAAGGAGTGTGTGGTCGTCGATCCCGGGCAGGATGCGACCGAGCCGCTGGTGGAGTTCCTCACGCAGTCCGACCTCGAGCCGCGCGCGGTGTTGCTCACCCACGGCCACCTCGACCACACGTGGTCGGTGGCGCCGGTCTGCGAGCGGTACGGGATCCCGGCGTACATCCATCCCGAGGACCGGTACATGCTCACCGATCCGGGCCGCGGAATCGGGCCCTCGATGAACCAGTTCATCGCCGGCGTCGAGTTCCGCGAGCCCGCCGAAGTGATCGAACTGGCCGACGGCGACGAGTTCATCTTCGCCGGGATCGAATTCGTCGTCGACCACACCCCGGGCCACACGCAGGGCTCGGTGGTGCTGCGGACCGTGATCGGCACCGACGACGGCCCGCTCCAGGTGGCTCTGACCGGCGACACCCTGTTCCAGGGGTCGATCGGCCGCAGCGACCTGCCCGGTGGCAATCACGAGCAGTTGCTCCAGTCGATTGCTCGCAAGCTGCTCGTGCTGGACGACACCACCGCGATCCTGCCCGGACACGGCGGTGCGAGTTCGATCGGCCAGGAACGCACCGCCAATCCGTTCCTCGTTGGACTGACGGCCTCCCAGTAAGGAAAAGTAAGCACAGTGAGTAAGTCAGGCGCCAGCACCTTCTCGGCCCCCAAGGGCATTCCCGACTACGTCCCGCCGCAGTCCGCGGAGTTCGTCGCCGTCCGCGACGGGCTGACCCGCGCGGCCCGGCTCGCCGGTTACGGGCACATCGAGCTGCCGATCTTCGAGGACACCGCTCTGTTCGCGCGTGGTGTCGGCGAGTCGACCGACGTCGTCTCGAAGGAGATGTACACCTTCGCCGATCGTGGCGACCGCTCGGTGACCCTTCGCCCCGAGGGCACCGCCGGTGTGATGCGTGCCGTGATCGAGCACGGCCTCGATCGCGGCCAACTGCCGGTGAAGCTCAGCTACGCCGGCCCGTTCTTCCGCTACGAGCGCCCCCAGGCCGGCCGCTACCGGCAGCTGCAGCAGGTGGGTGTCGAGGCGATCGGCGTCGACGATCCGGCGCTCGACGCCGAGGTCATCGCGATCGCCGATTCCGGCTTCCGCAGCCTCGGGCTCGACGGTTTCCGGCTCGAGATCACCTCGCTCGGCGACGACACCTGCCGCCCGCAGTACCGGGAGCGCTTGCAGGAGTTCCTGTTCGGGCTGGACCTCGACGAGGACACCCGCCGGCGCGCCGAGATCAACCCGCTGCGTGTGCTCGACGACAAGCGCAAGGAAGTCCGGGAGATGACGGCCGACGCGCCGCTCATGCTCGACCACCTCTCGGAGAGCGCGAAGGCGCACTTCGACCAGGTGCTCGCGCACCTCGACGCGCTCGGTGTCCCGTACGTCATCAACCCCCGGATGGTGCGGGGCCTCGACTACTACACCAAGACCACGTTCGAGTTCGTGCACGACGGGCTGGGCGCTCAGTCGGGCATCGGCGGCGGTGGACGCTACGACGGCCTGATGGCCCAGCTCGGCGGTCAGCCGCTGTCGGGCATCGGCTTCGGCCTGGGTGTGGACCGCACGGTCCTGGCGCTCGCGGCCGAGGGCAAGTCGGCGTCCACCCCGGCTCGCTGCGACGTGTTCGGCGTGCCGCTCGGTGACGCCGCGAAGGCCCGGATGGTGAAGATCGCCCACGAGTTGCGGACGGCAGGGATCCGCGTCGACATGGTGTACGGCGACCGCGGCATCAAGGGTTCGATGAAGGCGGCGGACCGGTCCGGTGCGCAGTTCGCGCTCGTGCTGGGTGACCAGGATCTCGAAGCGGGCACGATCGGCGTCAAGAACCTGAGCACCGGCGACCAGATCTCGGTTCCCCTGGACGACGTTGTCGCGCAGACGGGTTCGCTTCTTGGCGGCGCCTGACGGTCGGGAGGAGTACTCGCTCGACCTGATCCCGGCGTCGATGCTGGCGCCCCGCATGCGTCGCGTCGCGATCGTTTCGATCGCCATCGGGGTCGTCGTCGGGGGGATCGTCGCGGTCTTCGCGCCCGCGCTGGTCGCGCTTGCAGTCGGCGCCGTGATCGGTCTGCCCACCGCGGTGTCGGCGCTGCTGGCGACACGGCGTCGAATCTGGTTGGAGGGCACCACGCTTCATTCCTCCAACGGGTTGCGTCGGCGCCGGGTGGAGGTCGCGCAGGCGGCCACGGTCGAGTTCGTGGTGCGTTCGGCGCGGATCAGCCAGGTTGCGATCCGCGTCGGCGATACCCGCGCGACGCAGACCGTGCCGCTCGCGATCTACGCCACGGGCGGGGGACGCGAGCTCGACGTCCTGGCGCTGCGCAAGCTCGCCGACGCGCTGTCGGCGAGCGAGTTGGTGCCCGCGGCGGCGGCCGCGTCCGTCCTGATCGAGCAGTTGCGGGCCGAGGCGCGCGGTGCCGGGCTCGAGGAACGGCCGCTGTACCGGGCGGTCGAGTTGATTCGTGACGCCGGTCGCGTCCCGCAGACCACGCTCACCGATCAGGAAGTAGCCTCGCTCTCGACCTGATCCGGACCGACCGGGCGGTAACTCCCTGGTTGCGGGATCCGCGATCGTTTCGCAGTGTCGCCCCGGAGGATTATCGTTCGAAGCATGGTCGGTCTCTGGCCCGTCCTGGATCGCAGGACTGCGTTCCGGGGCGCAGAGGAAATGCTCCGCGACGGCACCTCGTGCGGGGTGGTGCTGGTCGGTACCGCGGGAGTGGGCAAGACGACCATGGCCCGGGAACTGGTGGGATCGCTCACCGGCGACGCCCGGTGGATCGCCGGCACCGAATCCACACAGAACATCCCCCTCGGGGCATTCGCCCCGCACCTCGCGCGCACGACGTCACGCGACCCCGTCGTCGCCCTGCGGGCCGTGCGCGACGTGCTCGCCGAGGACGGTCAGGCCCCGGACGGCGGGGTGGGCATCGTCGGGGTCGACGACGCCCATCTGCTCGACGAGTTTTCCGCGGGCCTGGTCCATCAGTTGGCCGTCGGTCGCGACGCCCGCCTGGTCGTGACGGTCCGCAGCGGAGCCCCCGTGCCGGCCGCCATCGAGGCGCTCTGGAAGGACGGCCTGCTCACACCGTTCGTAGTGCCGCCGTTCACCCGCGACGAGATGGACGAGGAGCTCTCCTCGGTCCTCGGGGCGCCGGTCGAGCGCTTCAGCGCCGACGCGATCTGGTCGGAGTCGGAGGGCAATCCGCTGTTCCTGCGGCACCTCGTGGAGGGCGCGCTCGACGGTGGGACGCTCCGCAAGTCCGGCGGGGTGTGGCAGCTGCGCGGACGCCCCGGCATTTCGCCCGCCCTGGCGTCGCTGCTCGAGTCGCGTTTCGCGCGCACCCCCAAGGACGCCCTCGACGTGGTCGACTACCTCGCGTTCTGCGAGCCGCTCGAACTCGAGGTGCTCAGCGAACTGGTGAGCCGGCGGTCCATCGAGGAGGCCGAGCGGATGGACCTCGTGCGGGTGCGCGCCGTGGGCCACTCCCACGTCGTGCGGCTCGCGCATCCGCTGTTCGGCGAGGTGATCCGTGACCGTGCGGGAGTGCTCGCGTCGCAGCGGATCAAGCGACGCCTCGTCGAGGTCCTCCGCGAGTCGCCCGACCCCGGTGTCGTGACGTCGATGCGGATCGCCGAACTGGCGATGGAGTCGGGCGTCGAACCCGACCCCGAGTTGCTGGTGCGCGGTGCCGAGGACGCGATCGCGATGTGCAGCCTCGAGCAGGGCGCGCGGTTGGCGACCGCGGCGGTGCGGCTCGGCGCCGGGTTCGACGCATCCTTCGCGTTGGGGCGGGCGCTGATGTGGCAGGGGATGGGCGACGAGGCCGAATCGGTGTTCGCCGCGGTCGATCCCGACAAACTGTGCGAGTACGACGTCGCACGGTGGTTACTCACCCGCGTCGCGAGCCTGTATCTCGAGGCGGGCCGTCCCCGCGAGGCCGTCGAGTTGTTCAGACGCGAACGCGGCCGGATCACCGATCCGGTGCTGCAAGTCTCGGTGGTCGCGCTGGATGCGGTCCTGCACCTGTACGACCGCGATCCCGGCACGGCCATCGCGCTCGCCCGGGAAGTGGAGGCGGCGCCCGAGGCGCACCCGTGGGCCCGCGCGAGCGGGGTGTTCGCCGGCGTCGCGGCGCTGACCGTGTCCGGACGCGGTCTCGAGGTGGGGGCGCTCGCGTCGTCGGCTTGGGAGGCGATCTCGCACGGCGACGGACTGCTGCGCTTCCACATCGGGTACTTCGAGGTGCAGGCGCTGACCCTCGTGGGACGGCTCGCGGCGGCCCAGGCAACCGCTGCCCGCTACCGCGACCTCGCCGCCGGCCAACCCAACAGCGCGGCCCTGGCCGACGTCGCGTCCGGGGTGGTCGAGCTGACCTGCGGTCGACTCGACGACGCCGCCGAACACCTGACGGAGGCGTTGGCGGTCCTCGACCGCGATACCCGCTCGGAGTGGATGCTGCTCGCCGCGGTCAGCCTGTGCCAGGTGCGCGCCGCGCAGGGCCGACCCGAGGACGCCGCCGCCGCGCTCGCGATCGCCGAACGGCACTCGGGTCCCGAACTTGCCTTCTTCGATCCGCTGGTCGACATCGCGCGCGCGTGGGTCGCCGGAGCCGACGGTGAGGTGTCCGCCGCCGTGGCGGCCGCCCGCCGCGGCGCCGATCTGGCGGCCGAGTCGGGTCAGTTCGCGGTGGAGGTACTCGCGCTCGACGTCGCGACGACATTCGGTGACTACTCGACCGTCGAGCGGCTCGGTGCGCTCGAGACCGTCGTCGACGGGCCGTTCGCGGAGGCGGCTGCTGCGCGGGCCCGAGCGCTGGCCAAGGCCGATGGTCCGGCCCTCGATGCGCTCGCCGCCGATTTCGAGCGGTCGGGCGCGCTGCTCGCCGCGGCCGACATGTACGCGCAGGCCGCGACCGCGTACTCGCGGTCGAACGACCGACGGGGCGAGTTGTCCGCGGCGGCGAAGGCCCACTGGTTGGCTTCGCGCTGCGACGGTGCGACCACACCCGCACTGGCGAAGGCGGCGCGCCCGCTCCCGCTCACCGACCGCGAGCGGGAGGTTGCCGTGCTGGTGGGGCGCGGACTGTCGAACAAGGACATCGCCCGTCGGCTGGTGCTGTCGGTGCGGACCGTCGAGGGGCACATCTACCGCGCCTGCGAGAAGCTTGCGCTCAGTCACCGGAGCGACCTCGCGAAACTCGTCCAGGTGTGAGTGATCGCACGTCCCCTTGCTCCTGTGGTGTGTGACCGACGTCCTTCTCCCGCCGTGCAATTCGTGACTAGCGTGGGGGCTGCCGACTACGACGCGAGGAGGCGGTATGAGTACTGCAGCTGTCGGTAATTCACCGGTCACGGTCACCGTCACGGGGGCATCGGGTCAGATCGCCTACGGTCTGCTCTTCCGGATCGCGGCAGGCGACATGCTCGGCCCCGACACCCCGGTTCGATTGCGTCTGCTGGAGATTCCCGCGGCCGTCCGCATCGCCGAGGGGGTCGCGATGGAACTCGAGGACGGCGCGTTCCCGCTCCTCGACGGCGTCGAGATCACCGACGACCCGCTCGTCGGCTTCGACGGCTCGAGCGTCGCCCTGCTGGTCGGGGCGCGACCCCGCACCCAGGGCATGGAGCGCTCGGACCTCCTGGCGGCGAACGGTGCGATCTTCACCGACCAGGGGCGTGCGATCCAGGCGCGGGCCGCGGACGACATCAAGGTGCTGGTGGTGGGCAATCCCGCCAACACCAATGCGCTGATCGCGATGAACAACGCGCCGGAGGTGCCGCGTACTCGTTTCTCGGCTCTGACCCGGCTCGACCACAACCGGGCGATCGCGCAGCTCGCGCGCAGGACCGGTGAGGCCGCCGCCGACATCCGGCGGATGACGATCTGGGGCAACCACTCCGCTACCCAATATCCGGATCTGACCCACGCGCTCGTCGGCGACAAGCCCGCCGAGGACGCCGTGTCGGACCGGGCGTGGGTGGAGCACGAGTTCGTCCCCACGGTCCAGCAACGCGGAACCGCGATCATCGCGGCCCGGGGATCGTCGTCCGCGGCGAGCGCGGCCAGCGCCGCGATCGATCACGTGCGCGACTGGGTTCGCGGCACCACCGACGGGGACTGGGTGTCGAACTCGAGCAGGAACGGGACGCGGTTCGGGCGCTCGGCCTGATCTGACGCGACCGGCCACGCCGCCCCGATGCGGGGCGGCGCCGGGCTCAGTCGTCGAAGCCGAAGTCGTCCGGGTCCACGGCCCCGATGACGGCCGGTGCCACGAGCGGCAGGTCGCCGACCACGGTGTTGCTCGGTCCGGCTCCGAGGAGATATCCCGGCGTCGAGCGATCGACGGTGTCGTCGTAGCCGTGTCGCGCGGCCGGTGACATCATTCCGGGGGACGCCATCCCGCCCGGCGTGGTGGTAGCCGCTGTCGATCCTGTTGTGGTCGTTGCCGATTGGCCGGTCAGTGCGGACGTCGGTGTTCCCGCGGACAGTTGCGCCGCCGAGGAACCGCGCGCGGGGGAACCGGCCGCGGCGAGTCCTCCGCCGAAACTGCCACCGAAAGCGCCGCCGCCGGCCGAGGAGATCGCGGAACCGGCCGAGCCTGCGACGTGTCCGCCGCCGACGGCCGCCGCCGCGGTGCGGGGCGCGTAGTCCACGCGATCGGCGGAGGTCACGCTCGCGGCGTAGGTCTGTTCCGGCAGCTCCCGAGCTGCCGACTGGACCATGGGTTTGCCGACGGCCTCGAGCAGCGAGGCCGCGACCGCGATCGGGGACGGGCCGCCGCCGGTCCCGAGTCCCGGTGCCGGGATCGGTGCCGGCGGAACCGGGATCGGGGTGCCGAGCGCCGCCAGCGCGGTCTGCTGACCGGCCAGTTCGGCGCGCGTCTTCGCCACCACGGACAGCGCGCGTTGCAGGTGGTCGGCCGCGGCGGCGATGAGCATCGTCTGCCCGGGAGGCGTCAGGGCCACCGGGGCCGCGGCGACGGCGGTCGCGACGAACGACTCGGCGACAGCTACGAGTTCGGCGTTGCCGCGCGCGACCGTGCCGGCCGCTTCCTGGGTGACCGACGCGATCTCGTTGCCGCGCCGGCTGAGCTGCTCGCCGGAGATCTGCGTCTGCTGTCCCTGCGTCTGCGCGGCGACCGCCGCCTCCCCGTCCCACGCCCCGTCGAGGGCACGCAGCCCCGAGATCCCCATCGACAGCGCGGTGTCGATGATCGACGACGACTGGCGCAGCAGTGCCGTCGGATCGAAACTGCCGATGGAGCCGATACCGAAGGTGCTCGCGAGGTCGGTCACTGGCTGCAGTAGCTGATCGATCCCGGGCAGCGGCGGAAGCTGCGGAAACGGTGGCAGTGCCGGCAGCGCCGGTAACGGGGGTAGCGCCCCCGCTGCAATGTCGGTGAACGGCGTGTCCAGCACCGGTCCGAGGGGAGACGCTTGGAGCGCTTCCATCGGGGTGCGGGGGACCGGCATGTCCAGGACGGGGCCGACGGGTGACGCTTGCAGCAGGTCGAGCACCGTCGGAGCGCCGGCTCCCGGAGCGTTCGGGTCGGGCGTCGTCATGCGTTCTCCCCCAGAGCGGTTCCTGCGGAGCCCAATACAGCGCCGGTCGCCTGATCCGCGGCGTCGTACGCGGCCGCGATCGCGTGCGCGACCGATCCGGTCCCGGCGTACACGTTCGCCAGCGCGGCGACCGATCCCGCGTGTGTCGCCTGCGTGGTGGCGTACGTCGCGAGGAAGTCGGCGCCGATCAAGCCGAACACCGGTGTCAGGGCCGCGACGTCGGCCGCGACGTCCAACCCCTCCGTCGCGGCGATGTGCGCGGCGGCTCCCGCCGCGACGTTCCCGTATGCGCGAATCTCATCGGGCGCAGCCCGAAATCCGTTCAAGATGACCCCCCAGTCGTCGAATCGGATGACCGATTTCGGATGACACTGTAGCCGACCGGCGGTGGCGTGCGCGGACGTCACTTGTCCGGCTGTGGACAACTCGCGGCGATCCGGTCGAGCGCCTCCGCGGCCCGGGTGGCGATCGGCTCGGTGGGGTCGGTCCAGCCGAGCGTGCGCAGCGCGGCGGCGGCGATGGTGTGGCGGGTCAGAGCGGACGTCGTCGCGTGCGCAGCGGCGTCCGACCGCGCACTGATCGTGGCCTCCACGAGTCGGAACGGCAGTTCGGCGGTGCCGGGCCCGCAGTCGGTTCCACCGATCGCGTCGACCGCGTCCCGGGCGAAGGCGGCGTAGTGGGCCATGAGGTCGTCGCGGAGGGCTCGGAACTCGGTGAAGCGTTCGGTAGTGACCTCGGGCAGGAGGTAGAGGGCGCCGAGATTCCAGCGGGAGTCGGCGAGTTGGCCGGTGTCGAACAGCACGAGGGCGTAGATGCGCACGATCGCGTCGTCGCAGGTCTGACGCAACTGCTCGGCGCGTTGGACCGGCGCCGTGACGGTGCCGAGCAGCAGCGTCGCGAGGATGTCGTCCTTGGTCGCGAAGTGGTGGTACATCGACGCCTGCCGGATCCCGACGGCGTCGGCGATCATTCGCGTGGACGTGCCGGTGAACCCGCGCGTCGTGAACAGTTCGGCCGCGGCGTCGAGGATCTCCTCCCGCGCGGTCGCGCCCGGTCGCTTGCGCGTCGACAGCCGTGGTCGACCGGCACCCGTCGTGGTCATGGCTCCCATCCTTCCAGGAAAGTGGCGCAGCGCGATTCGCTCGACCTGCGGTTGTGAGCGGCCGGTCACCCGCGCGTAATCGGTGACACGCGTCGGTTACCGGGGCGGGCGGTCCGGACCCACGATCGCAACCTGCACGACATCGGCCGTGTCGTTCCGCTCTGAAAACTGTCGAGTGACAGAAACCAGCGTCCCGGGATGCCCGAAGGTGACGATCTCCATCTCCCGCAGGAGGATTCATGACTGCTACCGTGACGACGGCGTCGAGCGACCGTGGCGACCTGGCCGAGTTCGGCTACGAACAGCAATTGCATCGCTCCCTCGGGAAGTTCGGCTCCTTCGCTGCCGGTTTCTCGTTCGTCTCGATCCTCACCACCATCTTCCAATTGTTCGGGCTGGGTTTCGGTTTCGCGGGCCCGGCCTTCTTCTGGACCTGGCCCGTCGTCTTCCTCGGGCAGTTCATAGTCGCGCTGTGCTTTGCGGAACTCGCGGCCCGCTACCCGATCTCCGGCGCGATCTACCAGTGGTCGCGGCGCCTGGGCGGGGAGATCGTCGGCTGGTTCGCCGGCTGGTTCATGATCATCGCGCAGATCGTCACCGCGGCCGCCGCGGCGATCGCGCTCCAGGTGGTACTGCCGTCGATCTGGGGCGGCTTCCAGGTGATCGGCGACGATTCCGCGCTCACGTCGCCGAGCGGCGCCGCGAACGCCGTCCTACTCGGCTCGGTCCTGCTGGTCTCGACCACCACGATCAACTGCATCGGCGTGAACTGGATGTCGCGCATCAACAGCATCGGCGTGACCTGCGAGATCGTCGGCGTCGTCGCGGTGATCGGGATGTTCTTCACGCACGCCCAGCGCGGCCCCGACGTCGTCTTCGACACCGGCGCCGCCGGCTCTCAGCCCGGTTACATCTGGGCCTGGGGGCTGCCCTACGTGTTGACCTCGATCCTGAGCTCGCCGTGGGGGACCGTGCTGCTGGTCGACGTCGCGATCGCGGTGTTCGTCTGCACTCTCGCGATCCAGACCGCCGCGTCGCGCCTGATGTTCTCGATGGCCCGCGACGGCCGGCTACCCGCGAGCGACGTGCTCTCGAAGGTGAACCGCCGCACCGGCACACCCATCGCGCCGAGCGTGCTGATCGGCCTGCTGTGCATCGGCGTTCTCGCGGTCAACGTCGGCAACTCGGCGATCTTCGCGACCCTCTCGAGCGTGTGCATCGTGCTGATCTACCTCGCCTACCTCATGGTGACGGTTCCGCTTCTCGTCCGGCGACTGAGCGGCCGGCCGCTCGGGGGACCCGACGTCGATGCCGAAGGGCGAGAGCTGTTCTCGCTCGGCGTGTTCGGAATCCCGGTCAATGTCGCCGCAGTCGCCTACGGCGCGCTGATGGTGGTCAACCTGTCCTGGCCCCGCGCCGAGATCTTCAACCCGACCGGCGAATACCCGATCCTGCAGTGGGCCGCGCCGCTCACGGTCCTCGCCGTGGTGATCGCCGGCGCCGCCTGCTACTCCTCCCGCGCCGAGCGCGTCCCGAACCCCGTCACGATTGGAGCCTGATGTGACCACCCGCAAACTCGCCGACCCGTCGAACGACACCTCCACCACCGCGGCCGCCCGCGCGCACGCCCGGGCCCAGGCCGGAACCCGAACCGACGCGATGCCAGTGCTGCCCGCCTCGGACTGGCCCACCCCGCCCGCCGGCGTCACCGCCGACCGTCTCGTCTGGGCGGAAGCCGTTCCCGGCGGTCGGTACACGTCGAAGGTCCTGGCCCGCGGCACCCGCCTGCGGCTGCGCGACCTGGACGGCAATGCGTGCGCGCACCTGCTGCTCCACCGCGCCGACGCGCCGTGGGAACGGCTCAACGTCGCCGACACCGTCAGGTTCCGTGGCAGGCGTACCTGGGGGCCGGGCACCCGTTGCTCTCCGACGCCGGGCGGGTCCTCGCGACCGTCGTCGCCGACACCTCCGGCCACCACGATGCGCTGTGCGGAACCACCAGCGCGACCACGAATCGGGAGAAGTACGGGGCGGGGGCGCTGCACTCCGCCTCGCCCGCCGGTCGAGAGCTGTTCACCGTCGCCGCCGCCAAGCACGACCTGCAGCCGCGGGACCTGCCGCCGTCGCTGTCGTGCTTCCACGGCGTGCTGGTCGAGCCCGACGGGTCCCTGACCAGCACCGGAACCGCGGGCCCGGGGGTCCACGTGGACCTGCTGCTGCACCTGCCGGTGATCGTGCAGATCGCGAACACGGCCCACCCGCTCGATCCCTCACCCGAGTTCGGGACCACGCCGCTCGAGGTACTCGCGTGGCCCGCACCCGACGACCTCGCCGTCCTGCCGAACGACGATCCCGAATACCGCCGCGCCGTCCTCAACACCGAGGACGCCTGGGCCGCACTGCACGGTGCGGCACTGCACGGTGCGGCACTGCACGGTGCGGCACCCCGAGAAGGAAAGGACGCCCGATGACCACCCTGCTCCCCGCCGCCGAAGAGCTGGCGCTCGTGCCCGGTGACGTCGTCCTCGACCAGACGGTGGCCCCGCGCTGCCCCTGGTCGGCGGTGATCGCCGTCGGCGACGTCCTGACGATCGTCGACCTGCACGGCAACCAGGCCGTCGACACCCTGATCTACGCCGCCGGGGGCCGTTCCCGGCGGTACTCCGCCGCCGCGACGGTCGTCGGGCAGCGAAACCTGTTCCTCACCACCGGCAGCGTGTTGCGGGCCGACGACGGCGGTCCGCTCATGACGATCGTCGCCGACGAGGTCGGCAACCACGACACCGTCGGTGGTGCGTGCTCGCAGGAATCGAACACGCTGCGCTACGGGCACCACACCGGACACCAGCACGCGTGCGTCGAGAACTTCCTGGCCGAGGGCACGCGGTGGGGCCTCGGCAAGCGGGACCTCGTCTCGAACATCAACTTCTTCATGAACGTGCCCGTCGACGCGGACGGGTCACTCGGGATCGTCGACGGGCTGTCCGCACCCGGCAAGCGTCTGGCGCTCCGTGCGGACGTCGACGCGCTGATGCTGGTGTCGAACTGTCCGCAGATCAACAACCCCTGCAACGGTTTCGACCCCACCGCGGTCCGCATGATCGTCACCCGACCGGTGGAGGTGCGGCCATGACCGCCAAGTGCACCGTCCTGCGGCCCGGCATGGGCACCACCGTCCAGGACTACCCGGGCCGGGCCGGCTACTGGCAGATCGGGGTGCCGCCGTCGGGGCCGATGGACGACCTGTCCTTCCGCCTCGGCAACGTGGCGCTCGGAAATCCGGAGGGCGCCGCGGGATTCGAGGCCCTCATGGGCGGACCGGCGCTGCGCTTCGACGAGCCCACCTACGTGTGCGTCACCGGGGCACCGACCCGGGTCACCGTCGACGGCGCCGTGGCCCAGCAGTGGCGTCCGGTCCGGGTTCCGGCCGGGGGAGTACTCGACGTAGGCGCCGTCGCGGGTCCCGGGCTGCGGGTCTACGTGCTGGTCGCCGGCGGACTCGATGTGCCCGAATTCCTCGGCAGCGCTTCGACGTTCACGCTGGGACGATTCGGCGGTCACGAGGGGCGAACGCTGCGGGAGGGCGACGTGCTCGCTCTCGGCGATGCGCCGGGGTCCGCACCGTGGCCGGTCCCGTCCGAGGCGGTTCCGGCACTGTCGCAGCACTGGGACATCGCGGTGACGGAGGGGCCGCACGGGGCCCCCGAATTCTTCACCCGCGCCGACATCGACGTGCTGTACGGCACCGACTACGAGGTGCACTTCAACTCCGACCGCACCGGGGTGCGGCTGAACGGGCCCAAACCGGACTGGGCTCGGCCGGACGGTGACGAGGCTGGGCTGCACCCGTCCAACATCCACGACAACGCGTACTCCGTCGGCACGCTCGACTTCACCGGCGACACGCCGATCCTGCTGGGACCCGACGGGCCCAGCCTCGGCGGCTTCGTGTGCCCCGTGACGGTGGTGGCGGCCGATCGTTGGAAACTCGGCCAGCTGGCCCCCGGCAACACGGTGCGGTTCGTGCCCGTGCGGTCGGCGCGGGCGGCGTCCAAGCGTGAGCTCGGTGTCGGACGGCGCGCGGCGCTGCCGGCCGTGCTCTCCACCGGAGGCGACGGCGACGACGGTGTCCTCGCTCGCCGCGACGGCGACACCCCCGTCACCTACCGGCGCTCCGGCGACGACAACGTCCTGGTCGAGTACGGGGACATGACGCTGGACCTGGGGCTGCGGGCCCGCGTGCACGCACTGCACCAGCGGCTCGAGGCCGAACGTCCGGCCGGGCTGCTCGACCTGACACCGGGCATCCGATCCCTGCAGGTGCGCGTCGACCCCGACGTCCTGCCGGTCGCGACCCTGCTCGGGCTCCTCGCCGAGGCGGAGGACCGGATCCCGGCGGCGAACGAGCTGGTGGTGCCCAGCCGGACGGTGCGGATGCCGCTGTCGTGGGACGACCCGGCGACCCGGGAGGCCATTGCGCGTTACATGCACGGTGTGCGTGCCGACGCGCCGTGGTGCCCGTGGAACATCGAGTTCATCCGCCGCATGAACGGGTTGGGCTCCGTGAACGACGTCTTCGACACGGTCTTCGGCGCCGACTACATGGTCCTCGGACTCGGTGACGTCTACCTGGGCGCTCCGGTCGCCACCCCGCTCGACCCGCGGCACCGGCTGGTGACCACCAAGTACAACCCAGCTCGCACGTGGACACCGGAGAACGCCGTGGGTATCGGCGGGGCGTACCTGTGCATCTACGGCATGGAGGGTCCCGGCGGCTACCAGTTCGTCGGCCGCACCACGCCGGTGTGGAACCACCGACACCCGCAGCAGGCGGGGCCGTTCGAGGACGGGACGCCGTGGCTGCTGCGCTTCTTCGACCGGATCTCGTGGTACCCGGTCGGCCCCGACGAACTCCTGGACCTGCGGGCCGATCTCGCCGCGGGCCGCGGGTCGGGCGGGGTCGAGATCGCCGACGGAAGACTTCTCGCTCGCCGATCACGAGCGGTTCCTCGCCGACCACGCCGGTTCGATCGAGGCGTTCCGGGCGAAGCAGGCGGTCGCGTTCGGAGCCGAGCGCCGGCGGTGGGCCGACGCGGGCGAGTTCGCGCGGCGCTGACGCATCGGTCACATCTCCCTCGGAGTGGGACGGCGATTTGCCCGCGCGTGGTGAATGGGTGTTCACTCTCGGGTGAACGCTCATTCACCATGTTGCGGTGGCCGTCCTTCGACAGCCGCCGACCGCTCCAGATGTTCGGAGATGATCCATTGGCCGCACGTCCCGTCGCCGCTCCGCTCCCGCAGGAGGAGACCGCCCCACGCCGATCGAGCGCGCTGATCACGGCCGTTCTCTGCCTGTGCGGCACGCTCGTCTCCCTGCAGCAGACGCTTGTGGTGCCCCTGCTCCCGGACCTGCGGCACATCCTGAACGTGAGCGCCGACAACGCGTTCTGGCTGGTCACGGTCACGCTGCTGACCGCGGCGGTGGCCACCCCGATCGTCTCCCGCCTGGCCGACATGGTCGGCAAGAAGCGCATGATGCTGGTGTCGATGGCGACCATGGTCAGCGGCTCGTTGCTCGCCGCGATCGGCGGCACGTTCGTCACGGTGCTGATCGGCCGCGGCATGCAGGGATTCGCGTCGTCGCTCATCGCGGTCGGTATCGGAATCCTGCGGGACGAACTGCCCCGCGAGAAGGTGCCCGCCGCAACGGCACTGATGAGCGCGACCCTCGGCATGGGCAGCGCGCTGGGCCTGCCGCTGGCCGGCGTGATCTACCCCCACCTGGGGTGGCATGCGATCTTCTGGATCTCGGCGGCCGCCGGCGCAGTGATGCTCACCGCGGTCGCGATCGTCGTCCCCGAGTCGAAGGTCCGCTCGCCGGGGCGATTCGACGTCCTCGGTGCGATCATCCTGTCCGTCGCACTCGCGGGCCTGCTGCTGGGCATCTCGAAGGGCGGCGCCTGGGGTTGGAGCAGCGGGCGCACCCTGGGCTGCTTCGCGCTCGCCGTGGTGGTGCTCGCGATCTGGGTTCCCTACCAGCTTCGGGTGACCGATCCGATGGTGAACCTGCGGACGTCTGCGCGGCGTCCGGTGCTGCTGACCAACATGGCGTCGATGATCGTCGGATTCGCGATGTTCGCGAACATGCTCGCAACCACGCAGCAGTTGCAGATGCCGCAGAGTACCGGCTACGGCTTCGGGCTCAGCGTGCTGACCGCCGGGCTGTGCATGGTGCCGGCGGGCCTGTCGATGGTGGTGTTCTCGCCGCTGTCGGCGAAGATCACCACCCGGTTCGGTGCGCGCATCACGCTCATCACCGGCGCGCTCATCCTCGCAGTCGCGTACGTGATCCGGTTCTCCTTCAACGGGTCCGTCGCGTTGATCATCCTGGGCGCCATGGTGGTCAACATCGGCACCGCGATCACATACTCGGCCATGCCGATCCTGATCATGCAGGCGGTGCCGATCACCGAGACCGCCGCGTCGAACGGCCTCAACTCGCTGCTGCGCTCGATCGGAACGTCGACGTCGAGCGCCGTCGTCACCGCGCTCCTGACCGCGATGACGGTGGAGATCGCCGGTGTCCCGCTGCCCACGTTGGGTGCGTTCCGCACGGTGTTCGCCGTCGCCGGATGCATGGCACTGCTCGCGGCCGTGGTGGCGTGGTTCATTCCCCGCATGCCCCGCACCGTGCGCACGTCCACCGTCGTCGAGGCCGCGGCGGGGGCCCAGGTCGAGACGGCGTCGTGACTGCCGTGACTAGGGTTGGTCGGGTGAGCGGAAAGTCCACGCGGGACAACATCATCGACGCCGCCCGTCGGCTGTTCGCCGAACGCGGCTACACGGCCACCACGATCAAGGACGTCGCCGAACTGGCGGGCTACTCGCCGGCGATGGTGATGAAGATGATGGGCAGCAAGGCCGAGTTGTACAAGGCGGCGGCGCCGACGCTGCCGTCGGCCGCCGACGATCCGCACGTCTGCGAGGACGAGGCGCCGGGCTACCGCCTGGTGCGCAACATCGTCGAACGGCGTGACGCCGACGAGTCGGAGCCCTGGGTGATGATGCCCCTGCTCATCCACGAGGCACCCGACCGGGAGGCGGCGCAGACCGACGCCCGCGAGCGGTACATCCGCGGCATCTCCGGCAAGATCGGCGACACGTCCGACGACAAGCTGCCCACCCAGATGGTCGTGGCCGTGCTTCTCGGACTCGCCAGTGGCATCCGCACCGTCGGACTCCTGCCCGCCGAGTCGATCGACACCGAGGACCTCGTGCGGCGGTACGGCGCCGTGGTCCAGTCGATCATCGACAGGATCGCGACGTCGTAGCTGCTGCACCGACATCGGTGGGGACCGGCGCCGCCCAATCGGTCTCACGCCGAGATTCCTCGGTGCATCTCGACAGCGGCGACGGCGCTCCCAGGGGAGGATGGGCAGCATGCCTCGTTCCGGACCACAGGAGATCGCCGTGATGAATCTCGTTCGCAGATCGGCCGTCTGCGCGGCTATCGTCGCCGGACCGGTTCTGGCGCCGGTGGCGGTGGCCTCCGCGGCGGTGACGGTTCCCTTCCAGATCGACCCGGCCCCCTTCGGGAACCCGAACGGCAGCTTCGATGCGCCCGCGGTCCGCTGTGCGGCCGTGGTCGGCGAACAACCCGGCGCGGTGACGATCACCGGCGACAAGGAGGGGCGGTGGGGATGTCCGCTCTCGTCCGAGGTGCGCTGGCTGAACCTGTCGACCGGCGCGTCCGGCTCCGCCCGGCTGTCCGACGGGCTGGGCGGAATCCCGGCCGAGACGACCTTGCCGACGGGGGCAGGGCAACTGGCCGTCGCCGTCCTGCCCGCGGCAGGCACGATCACCCCGGGCTTCGCGGTCTTCTACGTTCCGTAGGTCCCGTCAACTGCGTCGAGCTACCGGTGGTGGGGAACGTGCCGCGTGTCGAGCCGCCGAGTGTGGTGCCGAACGTGGTGGCCGCTGCTGACTACGAACGTCATGCCACCGCCCACTGGGCCGTCTACCTTGACCATGAATCAAGGCAAGATGACCCAGCGCCACGAAACAGCCGTTGCCATCGCACAGTTGAGAGCCTCTTGTTTACAATAGGTCAAGCCTCGAGGAGGGCGCCTATGCCGGCTAGACAGATCCCCAGCACCTCGACGTTGTTGGCCTTCGAGGCTGCGGCACGCCATAGCAGCTTTTCGCTGGCAGCCCAGGAGCTGGTCGTCACCGACGGGGCGATCAGCCGCCAGGTTGCGCGGTTGGAGGCGTTCCTGGGGGTGTCGCTGTTTCTTCGAGGCGGTAACCGCGTGGAGCTGACAGCGCACGGGGAGCGCTATGCAGAAGAGCTGGGGCGGTTGCTCGTGTCGTTGGAGCAGTCGACGTTTCAGGTGATGACCACACCGCCGCAGCAGCGAGTGCTCGAGCTCGCATCGATCGGGACCTTCGCCACCAGATGGCTGATACCGCGACTTCCGTTGTTCTTGCAGGAGCATCCAGACGTGGTCGTGAATCTCAGCACACGAAATGATCCGTTTGTGCTGAACGGCAGCGTTTTCGATGCCGCGATCACATTCGCCCATCCCGCTTGGGCCGGCGCCGAATCACGGCACTTGTTCCGAAGCTCCCTGATCCCGGTGTGCGGACCTGCTCTGCTGCAGGGCTACAGCGCGGATTCCGCGATATTTCCGGGACTGCCGTTGCTGCACAAGACCACGACGCCCGAGAGCTGGCGCGACTACTCGCGTGAGTTCGGGATTGATCTTCAGGACGCGACGGCCGGAAGCCGCTTCGAGCAGTTCTCGATGCTGATCGAGGCGGCTCTTGCCGGTCTTGGTGTGGCGCTCGTCCCTTATCTCTACGTCGCCGACGAAATCCGCACCGGGAGACTCGTTTCAGTTGGGCCACCCGGACAGCAGGTAGGCAAGGACTTCATCCTCGTCACCAACTCGCGGAGCTCCCGCACCGAACTGCTCGACGAGTTCTCCGATTGGATGGTGGAACAAGCCGAGCCGGATTCGTCCCTCGCTGCGTCGGAAGCTACAGCCACTCAGCCCTCGTCACTGATCGAGTAGCCGGTATTCGACCGCTCGACCCGGGCGAATCCCCGATCATTCAGATGCGGACCAGCAACAAGCAGGTGCTCGGTGCTGACCATCTCGAGCACCTGGGAGCGTGTATCGGCGGCACGGGCTGGATCGTTGTCCAGCGTGACCGATGCATCGGGCCGCGCTACTTGGACGGCCGGAAAGTGCACAGTGTCGCCCCAAAAGAACACACTCTGATCTTCGGAGTTGACGAGGTAGCCCGTGTGGCCATCTGTGTGGCCGGGAAGCGGAACTGCCGAAATGCCGGGCAAGACTTCGCCCTCCTTGAATGTGCGCAGCCTGCTGCCATAGGCGTCGAGGGCTCGGCGGGCGATCTGGAAGTTGCCGCGAGCCCGTTCGTTCGCGCGTGCAAGGTTTCCGTCGTCCTGCCAGAAGGCAGCCTCGCGCTGGTGAATCAGTAGTTCCGCGTTGGGGAAGACGACTTGTCCCGACCCGTCGAGGAGGCCACCGACGTGATCGGGGTGTGCATGCGTGAGAAGAATCGTGTCTATCTCCGAAGGCTGCACCCCTGCCAGCGGCAGGCAGGCCGTCAAACGGCCACCCCAGTGCTTGATGCCGCCCGCCCCGGCGTCCACCAGGACGGTGCGGCCGGCGCCACGCACCAGATAGCTGTTGATATGCATGGGGGACTGATCGTTCAGCCCACCTCGCTGCTGCAACTCGGATGCCTCGTCGTGATCGACGTTCAGGAGAAGGTCCAGACTCGCCGGCAGGTATCCGTCGCTGATGGCGGTGACGGTGTATTCGCTGATCTTCTCGGTGGGAAATGAAATGTCTGTCATGTTCAGCCTCGCTCAGTTTCGCTAGTTGCGTGCGTGAATGTGCTGCTTCGCGAAGCTGAAGCAGCGGATGCGGGCGGTAAGGCCCGCGGTGTCGGTGATCGCGTCATCGATCTGTTGCATGAAGCGGTCCATGACCGCGGGCGGACGAAACAGCTCCTCGCGGAACAAGATTTCGGCGAATACCGGGTGACCTCGGCCCGGTCGCACGGGCAGGTAGACGATGTGCACGTTCTCGAGCGCAGCCTGCAACGTGCCCGTGCAGAGCTCGGTGCACTGTTCGGTGAGCCGTTCCAGTGTCTCGTCCGACGGCATGGCTCCGGAGTCGATATACAGCGTCAGGTTCGGCATGCCGGACTACCTCTTCTCGGATGCCGCCAGAGACGATGCAGTCCTGAGCTGGGGAGTCAGGGCCACATAGACGTCGACGTCCTTCGGCAGGCTTTGCAGGAGCGGGAAATCAGTGCTCGCCGTCGTGGCCAGCCAGCGCTGTTCCGGGTTCTTCTCCATCGCGACGGCATACATGGCATGTGGCGCGAGTCCGAGCTGCGTCAGACCCTCCGGGCCGGTCGAGCTCAGTACCAGGTACTCGCCTGCGGCCACGTCGGGTGCGCGGTCGAGTCCGTCATAGAGGTTGCGGTGCCAGTCGGTGATGTCGGGCTGCCAGCGAGCGAAGTTTCCGCCGCCCTTCTCCCTGTACTCGTCCCCGTTCAGGAGCTCGAGGCCGTCGATGGTGTGAAGGGCAAGGTAGACCGGACATCCGGTGCTGATCGCCTTGAACCGCTGCGAGGTGTGGAACCCGGTGACGGAGATGAGTGCCGGCAGCTTGCGGTCGGAGTAGAACTCGTTCCACTCGTCCTCTCGTGTCGGCTCGGCAAAGCTGCACTCAACGGTGTAGATCATCTGAAACACGCTCCTGCTATGACTGATGCTCAAATCATAGGTCGGAAAGTGGCTCAAAAAGGGGCGGTCAGCGCGATAGTTTGGCAGTTGAGATTGACCATAAATCAATCCAAGCGTAGTCGTGTGATTTCGACATCCGACATTGTCACCGGGCTTCGGAGGCTATCGAGGGCCGTCAGTGGCGCATCCATTGTGCCGCTCCGCGTTCCCGTGGACGGAACGGTCGGCGCGGTCGGTCCAGGCGGTGCCGGCTCGGTCGGCGCGATCAGCGCAAGGTGTGCAGTACCTGCGCGGTTGCCGCGTAGGCGGTGTCGTAGTCGAGCGGGGTCAGCGCCTCCACCTCGCCGACCCGGGTGAACTCCTCCCAGGCGCGGCCGTCGCGGCTGCGCCACGCATTGCCGTCGACGTCGATTCCCCACAGCGCACCGTCCCGCCCGGCCGCGAGGAGATCCAGATGTGGAGCGCCGGCGACGGGCGTGAACGTCACCGCCGCGTCGACGCTGAGCTGCAGCCCCTCCGGCGTGGCCGCCCACACTCCGCCGGCGTTGACCGCCAGCGCCCACGTGGTCAGGGGTGCGCCCGGAGTCCACGTGCGGCCGTCGTCGGTCGACACCCGCAGGCCTGACGACGTGTCGACCCCGACGAGCAGTTCGCCGTCCGTGGCGAGGGCGTGGAAGTCGACCTCGCCGACCTGCGAGCGCGGCTCCCATGTCACGCCGCCGTCGCTGCTCAGGGCGAGCCCCAACGGGTCGGGCGCATCGCTCGACGGGCCGGGATGGCCGGACGAGAACAGCGTGTCGGTGCCCGGGACGCCGGTGAGCCCCATCAGGTCGTCGTCGGATGTGCCCACGCGAGTGGTGTTCCCGGACGGGGCGAGCGCCAGCAGGCCCGAGTGCGTTCCGGCGAGAACCGAACCGTCGGCGTCCACGTGCAGACCGTGCAGGTGGTCGAGTTCGGGGTTGAGCGCAATCGTCGCGCGGCGCGGATCGATCGGAGGTGTCGAGGTTTCCGCCTCGGACTGCGGCTCGCTGGTGCAGCCACCGACCAGCAGGGCCGCAGCGGTGATGAAAGGCAGAGCGACACTTCGGAATCGGATCATCGGGTTCTCTCGTCATCGGGGGAGTGAAGGGCGTCGGTCGATGTGTGGGGGCGGTCGTCATTCCGCGCTCGTCGTGATGGATGTGTGCCGGGGCGCCGTGACTACGTACCTACGTAGTAGGTTAGTAGATAATGCATCGGAGTGCCCGCGGCGTGCGGAAGCGCCTGGTCACGGACGAATTACACGAGTGCGGTGAGGCACAGCATCCGCCCCGCGAGCATGAGCACCGAGGCGGCGAGCGGAAGGCCGGTCAGCGCGACGATCGTCGCGGAGAGGACGGCGCGGGTGCGGGCGCGGTCGAGCGCGCCCGGCGGCGACGCGAGCCGGTCCGCCCGGTCGAGCACCGCGACGTTTCCGGCGCCCAGCGCCCCTGCAGGTGACGGTCCCGTGAGTGCGATCAGGCCCCGCAGCAGGGCGTGCGGGCTGTGAGTGCGTGTCGCCCGGTCGTCGGCGCACATCTCGAGCAGGCGCGCGACTTCCGTTGCCCCGGTGGTGAACAGCCTCACCCGGGGGACGCTCGCAGCCAGCGCGCGCACGACGGCGAGAACCTGCGGGTGTCGACCCGCGAGGTGGGCGCGCTCGTGCGCGAGAACCGCACCGAGCTAGCGGTCGTCGAGGACGTCGAGGGCGGCGCTGGTGACGACGATCGCGTGCGGGCGACCGGCGACGCAGTATGCCGCGCGCTGCGGTGCGTCGAGCACGACGGCGTCGCGTCCGACGATCGGCCGGCCTACGAGGCGGGCGGTACGGGCGTGGCCGTGAGTGCTGCGGCGGCTGGCGGACAGGTTGCGGGCGAGGCGGATTCCCGCGACGCCGGTGGCGACCACCGCGGCGGTCGCCACCGCCGCGGTGCCGTATCGCGCGGGGGATCCGGGGTGGTCGCCGAGAAGTAGATTCGCGAGGTGCTCGCACGCCTCGGTCAACGGGTTGCCCGGTCGGGCGGCTCGGGCGAGATCGACAGCGGCGATTGCGGCGGCGGCAATCGTGACCGCCACGACCGATCCGATCGCCGCGAGCCAGGCGACGACGCCCAGGCGGGGCGCGGTGCCCCGGCGAGTGAGCCTGGTCAGCACGCGCGGCGCCACGACGGCGACAGCCGCCGCGTAGCCGAGCAGGCAGATTGCCGCACTCATCGACGGTCCCCGGGCGGCGTCAGCCGCTCGAGAGCCGTCCGCAGGCTCGCGGACTCCTCCTCGGTCATCTGCTCGATGAAATGTGTGAGCACCACATCGGATCGACCACCGTCGTCGAAGGCGTCGCGCATCAGGCGTGCGGTGTGTTGTTCCCGGGTGAGCGTGGGCCAGTAGCTGAACGCCTTGCCGACGCGTTCGCGCTCGAGCCAGCCCTTCCGGTGCAGGTTGTCCATCGTGGACATCACGGTCGTGTAGGCGATCTCGCGTTCCTGGACGAGTTCGTCGAACACCTGCCGGACGGTCGCGGCACCGTCCCGGCTCCAGAGGCGGTCCATCACGACGGCTTCGAGCTCGCCGAATCCGCGTACGCGCACGCTTGCCTCCCGATATGGTCGCTTCTCAGGATACGACGCCGGGTTTGCCCGGGCCGCCGCTCGAACCAGGGGTCGCAATCCGGCCACGGAATTCCGACGCTTTGTTACGTTCTACGTACCTAGATAGTAGATGGGGTGCGGTGCGGTGCACCGCCATCCAAGTCGAAAGGCGGATCCGACTAGATGCCGTTCCTTCGTGTCGCGTCCCGGCCGAACCGGTCCGTGACGATTCCGGTGCGCGGCGGCGGGTGCGCGGGCGGCAGTTTCGGTCGGTTTTGTTCTCGGGTCCGTGTCAATCGTGGCGACCCGGTAAACGTGCTGGTCGCGGCGTTGTCCGCCGTTGATTCGGGTCACCGGGGGAGTCGCCGCCAGCGCTGTTCGAGTTGCGCGCAACGCCCGGATATGGAAGTTGTTCCTCTCAGCGATTCGTAGCGAGTTCTGTCCGATGCGGTTCTTCCGAACCGATCAAACGCTCGACGAAAGGGTGTGGGAATGGGACGTTCGAAGTGGCAGTTGGGAATCCGGCGGATAGCCGCCGGAGCCGTGTCGGCCGCGGGGTTGACCGCCGCCCTCGTGATCGGTTCCGGATCGACGGCGGCCGCGCAGCCCGCGCTCCCGCCGATCGGTTCGGCGGACGTTGCGCAGTTCTTGAACGATGCCGCCGGAATGGTGGAGAACGTCGCGGGAGCCGTCCGGAGCCTGCAGAGCCTCGACTTCGGATCGAGTTCCGGACTGCCGTTCGGCAGCCTCGGGTTGGGTGGCGTGGTCCGCCCTGCATCGGGACCCATCACGACGCGTTTCGGCGGTGGGCACCAGGGCATCGACATCGCCGCCCCGATGGGCGCGCCGATCCTCGCCGCGGCCGACGGCACCGTCATCAACGCCGGCCCGGCATCCGGGTTCGGTCTGTGGATCCGGATCCGTCACAACGACGGCACCGTCACCACCTACGGCCACAACGACGTCAACTTCGTCTCGGTGGGGCAGCGAGTGTCCGCCGGACAGCGGATCGCGAACGTGGGCAACCGCGGCAACTCGACCGGTCCGCACCTGCACTTCGAGGTCGATCTGCCCGGCGGCATCAAGACCGACCCGATCCCGTGGCTGGCGGCGCGCGGCGTGTTCATGTTCTGACCCACGGGTGCTCGTGATCGAACGGCGCGGGACGCCCGTCGAGTGGCACTCGGCGGGCGGCCGGCCCGCGGCCGGTCACGTCGTGGTCCCAGTTGGGTGGAGTCGTCGCTAGACTGTCGGGCGCTATGGCGTTGTTTGTTCATGTCACCTCGGAGCGGATCGCGCAGCGCGTCCGCCGAGTGGGTTTGAAGGCGTTGAGCGCAGCGCCTCGGATGAAGGCCGCTGGTGGAAATGCCGGCAGCGCTGATCTGCTCGCCAGAATCGATGGACGTGGTGTTTATGCGTTCCCGCGGGTCGAGTCGTACGTGCTTACGCATCAATGGGTACGCGAGATCGCACGGTTTCATGTGCGTCAGCCGCTTGTGGCGGTGACCTTCCGAATCCCGGACGACGAGTTGGTTGCGGTCGGCCGCTACGGCGACCGGGCTCGTCCCCGCAGTGCGGCGGAGGCTGTGGCTGCTGTGCGGCGCTTGGACGATGCTCGTGGCTGGGAGGTGTTCGTGCCCAGGGGCATCGACGCCAGCGAGATCAGTCGGATCCGCCCGGCGCCGCGTAATACGGGGTGGCGATACTCTCCCGATGCACATGGGACGGTGCCATGTACGTGTGAGGGATGCGCGCCGTACGGCGGGTACGGGGCGGCCCGGTTGCGTGAGCGTAGGCCGCATGCGCTGGATGGCCCGTTCGAACCGCGACACGTCCTTCTGGCTCAGCTTGCCGATGCAGCAGCGGCCGGACACCATGCGGCGGTCGCCGAATCGATCCGCCGAATCGATCCGCCGGATCGGACTCGCCGGCGGCCGTCAACGTTGGCACGGCCCCATCCGCGAACTCTCCGCGTACGCGACCTACCCGGATGTCTCTGTGCGGCATGAACTCGTCTACGCCATCGCCAATTGGCGTACGCCCGGCGTCGATGATCTCCTCACCCGGCTTGCCGCAGACGTCGACGTCGGTGAATCGGCAGCGTGGATCCTCTCCAGGCGCCGCCAGACGGGTCGAACGCAGGCGCAATAGCTTCCGGTGGACTGTTTTCAGCTCGATCCGTGGTGGCAGACGCATCAGGTCCCGCTCTCGCAGAACTTGCAAATCATCAATCCGGTTCCGACCGCGCCGGGGCAGCTTCGGGGCTCGGTGTCCATGGGCTCGTCCTGACACGCATCCGCCACGTCAACCCCACGCCGGCCGGTCATCTTCGGTCATCGGAAACCGTGCCATTCACCCACCCTGTTCGACGAAAAGTCAATGGGGCGTTGGCGATCGACAAGTCGTCAGGACCGTGTGGGAGTTACGGGGCTCCCAGAATTCCGTAGCTGACATACCGGTTGCCCCATTCGAGGTAGGCGTCCGACGTGGCGTGGCCGCGGTTTACGTCGCTCTGCCACTGGTAGATCGGGTGGTCGGGCAGAAGTGTGCCGACACGTTCGAAGGTGTTGTACCTCGTGAAGCTCGGCGACCGCCTATCGCTCAGCTCGTCGAGACTGAGCTGTGGAGTGTTGCTCAACATGTAGGTCCGCCCCAGGGACTTGATCCGCTCGGGCGGCGTGAAGATGTTGAGGCTGTGATAGACGAACGCCACGGACAGATAGGCTGCCACGACGACGGCAAGCGCCGACGTGCCAACCCTGCGTGCGCGACGGAGCGGAAATGTCATGGCGCACCGTAACAAACTGGGCATTGCGCCCTGTCCGAAACCAAATGGGGACTACCACTTTCATCATCATCGACCGGACGAGGCTGGAACATTCAGACTGTGTTGGACGCTGCCGACGATCGGCAGGCGGGCGATGGCGTAGTGGGCCTCGGCTTTCGATGCTCCGGACCGGGTGAGCGGAATCGATGGGCGGATGGCGCGTCCATCGCGGTCGACCAGCCACAGTAGCGGGCATGTCGTTCCGGGGGTGCAGTGGCCGGACGGCGGTCGGCGAGTCTTTCCGAACCAGGCCTCGATCCACCATCCCTGCGGATCCGAGTGCTCGGATAGTGCGGTCAGCAGTTCACGAAGGTCACCCTCGCGGTGTACTTCTTCCACTACCTCTGTTGTTCCGGCGGGTTGCTGCCCGTCTGCGGCGAAGTACGTTCTGCCCGAACCGCCGGCGCACGTCACGACGGCCACCGGATCGAAACCTTCTGGGACGACACCGGGTTCAGGTGGTGTGAAGGTTTGCGGCGCCGGTGGCGGGAAGTGACCCGGGAACATGCCTGGATCCAGACAGGTCACCTCTGCGGCCACCTGCGCCGCGTCGGGACGTTTCGGTGGCCGTTCGTGCAGATAGATCACTCCGGCACCCGCAAGGCCTGCTGCCAGGGCAACTACGCCGACATCCCGAGCCTTCATCGGGCTCACGATATCGACGACGAACGCTCGCGTGAGGACATTGCGACCACAAGAAGCTGGGATCGGCGCGACGGCGGCGTCGAAGCCAAGGTGAGTCACGAGGGATCGTCGAAACGACTCGGACCGTCCGTCGGACACTGCTCGACGGACGGTCCGAGAATCGGAAGGCTCAGTCGGCGACGACGGCGTCGGCCTCGATCTCGATGAGCAGGTCGGAGTCGATCAGGGCGCTGACCTCGAGGATCGTCGTGGCGGGACGGATCTCGCCGAACACCTCACCGTGTGCGAGCGCGGCCTCCTCCCACTTCGACATGTCCCGCAGGTACATCCGGGTGCGGATGACGTCGGACAGCGACGCGCCGGCGTCGGTGAGGGACGCGGCGATGGTTGCGAGGGCGCCACGGGTCTGCTCCTCGAGGGTGGCGCCGGGCGACGTCGTGCCGGACACGGCGACCTGGTTGCCGATGCGCACCGCGCGCGAGTAGCCGATCTTGGGCTCCCACTCGGAACCGGACGAGATGTTCTTTCTGGTCATGGGCAGATTCTGTCAGGCGGGTGGGGGCGTCTTTCGCGCGCACCGTTCGAACACGATTTCGAGGATTCTGTTGACACGGGTTCGCACGCGTGTTCGACTGGGTTCATGAGGTGGCAGGGGCAGACGCTCGACGCGACGGACGACGCGCTCCCGGGACTGGAACGGGCCGGGCTGATGCGTAGTGTCCGGACGCCCGAGTTCGACGGGATCACGTTCCACGAGGTGCTGTGCAAGAGCGCGCTCAACAAGGTGCCCGAGGAATCATCGCTGCCGTTCCGCTTCACGGTCAACACTTTTCGTGGATGCACCCATGCGTGTCGGTACTGTTTCGCGCGTCCCACGCACGAGTACCTGGACCTCGATTCCGGGCGCGACTTCGACACCCAGGTCGTGGTCAAGATGAACGTCGCGGCGGTGCTGCGCAAGGAGTTGGCGCGCCGATCGTGGAAGCGCGAGCACGTGGCGCTGGGAACCAACACCGACCCGTACCAGCGCGCTGAGGGGCGCTACCGGCTCATGCCCGCGATCATCGGGGCGCTCGCGGAATCGCGCACGCCGTTCTCGATCCTCACCAAGGGCACTCTGCTGCAACGGGATCTACCGCTGTTGCGTCAGGCGGCCGAGCAGGTGTCGGTCGGCATCGGGGTGTCGCTCGCGATCCACGATCCCGAACTGCAGAAGGCCGTCGAGCCCGGTACCCCGTCTCCGAAGGCGCGCCTCGACCTGATCCGGTCCGTCACCGACGCGGGTCTGCCGTGCAATGTCATGGTCGCGCCGGTCATTCCGTACCTCACCGACTCGACCGCGCACCTCGACAACCTGCTGTCGGCGATCGCCGACGCCGGAGCCACCGGCGTGACGATCTTCCCGATGCACCTGCGCGGCAGCACCCGAGGCTGGTTCCTGAACTGGCTTGCGTCCGAACACCCGGCGCTGGTGCGGCGGTACCGGCAGCTGTACGGCCGGGGTGCGTACGTCACCCCGGAGTACAAGACGTGGCTCAAGGCGCGGGTCGAGCCGATGGTCGAGAAGTACGGGCTGGGCGGGCGTTCCGAACACCGCGACACGCCCGCCCCCGAGCGGCGCGAGCTCGTGGGGGCCGGCGCCGCGCCCGACCCCACGCTGTTCTGAGCGGGCTCAGCCGAGTCGCTCGACGATGAGCACGTTCGCGGTGCCGCCGCCCTCGCACATCGTCTGCAGCCCGTACCGTCCGTTGGTCCGCTCGAGCTCGTTCAGCAGGGTCGAGAACAGCTTGGTTCCCGTGGCGCCCAGGGGATGTCCGAGTGCGATGCCGCCGCCGTTGACGTTGACCCTCGCGGGGTCGGCGCCGGTCTCGGCCAGCCACGACAGCACCACCGACGCGAACGCCTCGTTGATCTCGATGGCGTCGAAATCGTCGATGGACATGCCGGTCTTCGCGAGCGCGTACGCGGTCGCCGGAATGGGCGCGCTGAGCATGAAGATCGGATCGGCGCCGCGCACGCTCATGTGGTGAATGCGTGCGCGGGGAACCAGATTGTGCGTCTTCGCCGCCGATTCGGAGGCCACGAGCACAGCGCTGGCGCCGTCGGCGATCTGGCTGGCCAGCGCCGCGGTGAGGCGCCCGCCCGGCCGCAGTGGCTGCAGCCGCGCCATCGCCTCGAGGCTGGTCTCGCGCGGACCCTCGTCCACCGCGACGTCGCCGACCGGCGCGATCTCCCGCGCGAACCGGCCCTCCGCGATTGCCGCATGCGCCCGTTCGTGGCTGCGAAGCGCCCAGCGCTCCATGTCCTCCCGGCTGACGCCCCACTTCTCGGCGATCAGTTCGGCGGCGCGGAACTGCGACACCTCCTGATCGCCGTACCGGCGGGCCCACTCGGTCGATCCCGAGAACGGGTCGTCGAACCCGAATTCGCGGCCCACGGTCATCGCCGCCGAAATCGGGATCCGGCTCATGTTCTGCACACCGCCCGCGAGGATCAGGTCCGAGGTCCCGCTCATCACCGCCTGTGCCGCGAAGTGCAGCGCCTGCTGGCTCGATCCGCACTGCCGATCGACCGTGGTGCCGGGGACCTCCTCGGGAAGTCCCGCCGCCAGCCACGACGTCCGGGCGATGTTGCCCGCCTGGCCGCCGATCGCGTCGACACAGCCGAAGACGACGTCGTCGACGGCGGCCGGATCGAGATCCGTGCGGCTCATCGCGGATCGAATGATGTGCGCGCCCAGGTCGATCGGGTGGATCGAGGACAACGCGCCGTTTTTCCTACCGACGGGGGTGCGGACTGCATCGATGATGTACGCCTCGGTCATGACACGCTCCTCGCTGCGATTAATCAGTTAGATGATTTATCTATACCGCAGGAAGGTGGGTACGTCCAGACATGGCGACGTTCGATCGGTCGGCTGCGTGAACCTCCACTGAATCCCGCTGCCGGGGGTAGGTTCCCGCGGTAGGGCAGCAACCGTCACGGGGTGGAGGGTGCGATGAGCGGCGACGACTCGCAGGCCGGCCCGGACGGGTCGGCCTCGGTCGCCGACGACAACCGCAGGGCGAATCTGCGCTCGTTGCGGGTGGCGCTCGTCTACGTCCTACTGGCGGTTGCGGCGTACCAGATATCGGGGTGGCTGTTCCATCACATTCGTGGATTCCTCGGCATCCTGTTCCTCGCGTGGCTGGCCAGTGTCACCATCGAACCGGTCGTCGACCGCCTCGAGCGCGCCGGTCTGCGGCGCGGAGTCGGAACCGGGTTGGTGCTCGTCGGGACGATCGTCTTCGGGATCGGATTCATCGCGATCTTCGGTGCACTGCTCGTGGAGCAACTCGCACAGTTGCTGGGCGCCCTGCCGGACGCACTCACCCGCATCACGGACTGGTCGAATCGCAAGTTCGGCACCGATTTCGCCACCGGCAAGGACCTGATCAACATCACGCCCGAGACGGTCCGGGACCTCGCCGAGAAGTACACCCCCGGTGTCCTGGGCGTCGTGTCGACATTGGTCGGCGGTGTGTTCCAGGCGGCGACGGTGCTGCTGTTCGTCTTCTACATGTCCGCCCAGGGGCCGCAGCTGCGGCGCACCATCTCGAGCTGGTTCCCGGCGCGGCAGCAGAAGATCATCGCGACGGTGTGGGAAATCTCGGTCGACAAGGCCGGCGGATACGTCGTGTCCAGGCTGATACTCGCCGCGATCAGTGCGGTCGTCACAGGACTCTTCTTCCTGGTGATCGGCGTGCCGTACTGGCTGCCGCTCGCGATCTGGACCGGCGTCGTATCCCAGTTCATCCCGACTCTCGGCACGTATCTGGCGATCGGGCTACCGGCGATCATCGCCGCGGCCGCGCAACCCCTCGACGGGTTGTGGGTGGTGCTGTTCGGAACCGCGTACCAGCAGATCGAGAACTACCTCCTGCACCCGCGCGTCACCTCGCGCACCGTGTCGATCCATCCGGCGGTCGCCTTCGGGTCGGTCATCGTCGGGGCGTCGCTTTTCGGCGCGATCGGTGCGCTGGTATCGGTGCCGGTGGTGGCTGTGATCCAGGCACTCGTCGAAACCTACGGCCGCCGTTACGAACTCGTCCAGCAAGCGGAGACCGAGCCGGAAACCGGGCAGGCGGACGAATCCGACTGATCGCGTCAGTGGCCAGTCAGCGGCCAGTCAGCGGCCAGTCAGTGGCCAGTCAGTGGGCCGTCAGTGGGCCGTCAGGTACGGCGCCCGCAGCACACGCTTGCTGAGCTTGCCCATCGTGCTGCGACCCAGGTCGTCGCGGAACTCGATCGCGCGCGGCACCTTGTAGCCGGCGAGGGCGGTGCGGCAGAACTCGACGAGGTCGGCTGCCGCGGGCGCGCGGTCGGGGGAGCGGGGGACCACCAGTGCCAGCACCGATTCGCCCATGTCGTCGTCGGGCACCCCGATCACCGCGACGTCCGCGACGTCGGGGTGGGTGAGCAGGGCGTGCTCGATCTCCGCCGGGTAGATGTTCACGCCGCCCGAGATGATCATGTCGGTCTCGCGGTCGGTGATGAACACGAAACCCTCGTCGTCGACGTAGCCGCCGTCGCCGAGGGTGAACAGTCCGGGACGGATCAGAGCCTCCGACGTCTTGCGTGCCGCGCCCAGGTAGGCGACCGATCGGCCGGAACGCTCCTCGAACGCGAGCCTGCCCTCGGCGCCCGGCGGCAGTTCCGTCCCGTCCGCATCCACGGCGACGGCCCGGACGAACGGCGGCCGCACCCGCCCGACGCTGCCCGGTCGAATCAGCCAGTCCGCCGACGAGATGCCGCAGAGCGGACCGGATTCGCTGCCGCCGTAGGAATCGAACAGCACCGGCCCGAACCAGTCGATCATCGCGCGCTTGACGTCGTGTGGGCACGGCGCGCCGGTGTGGGTGACCAGCCGCAGCGAGCCCACGTCGTAGCGGGCACGGACGTCGTCGGGCAGCGACAGCAGCCGGTGGAAGTGCGTCGGCACCATCAGCGATGTCGCGATCCGGTGCCGGTCGATCGTCGCGAGCACCGCCTCGGCGTCGAACTTCTCGAGCACCGTGACCGGCATTCCGCACCCGACCAGGCGCACACCCCCGAGCGGCCCGGTGTGATGGAGTGGGCCGACAACCAGGTGACCGGGCCACTGCGCGAGCGGCAGCGATCGCATCGAGCGCACGTACTCGTCGACCGTTGCGCCCGGATCGGGGCTTCCCGCAAGCGCGTTGACGCCCTTTGGGGTTCCGGTGGTGCCCGACGTGTACGACAGGAAGGGCAGCGCCGGGACGTCGGACGGCGGATCGTCCTCGGGCGCCGCGTCCAGCCACTCGTCCCACCGCGTCACACCGTCGGGCGTGCCGTTGTCCGCGCAGCGCCAACCCACCACCAGCGGCACACCCGCCAGTCGTGCCGCCTCGGCGCCGACGGCGGCGTTCTCCGGCCCGACGAACAGTGCCGCGGACCGCGAGTCGTCGAGGATGTACGCGAGTTCCGGGGCGGTCAGGTGGAAGCTCGCCGGGACGGGGGAGCAGCCGGCATGGATGATGCCGACGTGCGCCAGGATCGTCTCCGCCGAGTTGCGTGCGAACACCGCGACCCTACGGTCGGGGCCGAGCGCGACCCCGCGCAACGCGTTGGCCACACGATTCACCGTCGCGTCCACGTCCGTCCACGACAACTCGACGCGGCTGTCGCGCAGCGCGATCTCGTCGGGCGCCTCGACTGCGCGCTCGCGATGCATTCTCGCCACAGCTGGCCTCCTGGAAGTGTCGTTGGAACAGCGCTCGGCGACTGCTGTCGGACAGGCTATGTGGGACCGCTCAGCGCAGTGCGATGGGATTGTTCAGATCGCGCGCCGAGTAGGTGTTGCACGCGCTGACCTTCCCGGTCTTGTAGCCGGTGAGAAACCACCGCTGCCGCTGGTCCGACGAGCCGTGTGTCCAGCCCTCCGGGTTGACGCGCGCGCCGGCGGAGCGCTGGATCCGGTCGTCGCCGACGGCCGACGCGGCCGACAGCGCGTCGCGGATGTCGACCTCGGTGAGCGGGTTCAGCAGGGGCACACCGCTGTCCGGGCGGGGCTGGGAGGACGCGTAGTGCGCCCAGACCCCGGCGTAGCAGTCCGCCTGCAACTCGGTGCGCACGGCCTGCGAGGTCGCACCCCGCGGATCCTGCTGCGCGCGACCGATGTCGCCGAGCTCGTTCTGGATGTGGTGCCCGAACTCGTGGGCCACTACGTACTCCTGCGCGAGCGCGCCGTCGTTGGCACCGAACCGGTCGGTGAGGAGTTGGAAGAAGCTGGTGTCGAAGTAGGCCGTCGAGTCGGCCGGGCAGTAGAACGGGCCCACGTCGCTGGTCGCGTTGCCGCATCCGGTGCTCACCGCACCCGAGAAGAGGCGCACCTGCGGCGCCACGTACTCGACCCCGGTCTGGGTGGGCAGCTGCGCGCCCCAGACGTCGTCGAGGCTGTGGACGGTGTAGAGCACGCGGCAGTCGACGTCCCGGTTGGCGTCCACGCCGCTCTTGCACTTCTCGGCGAGGCTTCCGCTGACGGCACTGGTCCCGGCGTCGATCGGCGTTCCCGTCGCCCCGGACAGTCCGCCGAGGATCGAGCCGGGATCGCCGCCGAGGAGCAGCGCGAGGATCAGCACGACCAGGCCGCCGGCGCCGCCGCCCAGTACGAACTTGCCGCCGCGTCCGCCCCCGCCACCACCACCGACGGAGACCCGTCCCGCATCGACATGTGCGCCGTCGTTGAATGTCATCGCGGTTGTTCCCTCATCCGAATCTGGCTGTGCTGGTCGTTACAGCCTTTCAGTAATCCGGGATGCGTTTCCGATAACACGCGGTGCGTCCGTAGGATCGCAGCAGACAGAAGACCGTGCTGGAAGCACGAATCGACAATTGTGCTGGAAGTTTGTGAAAGGATTCCCGTGCTGCGCACCCACCTGGCCGGCTCGCTACGACCCGAGCACGCTGAGCAGACCGTCACCCTCACCGGTTGGGTGGCCCGGCGGCGCGATCATGGCGGGGTGATCTTCATCGACCTCCGCAACGCGTCCGGTGTGTCCCAGGTCGTGTTCCGCGCGGGTGACGTGCTCGAGCAGGCGCACCGGCTGCGCGCCGAGTACTGCGTCAAGGTCACCGGTGTCGTCGAGGTGCGTCCCGAGGGCAACCAGAACTTCGAGATCCCGACCGGTGCCATCGAGGTCAACGCGGTCGAGCTCGAGGTGCTCAACGAGAGCGCCCCGCTGCCGTTCCAGCTCGACGACCAGGTGGGCGAGGAAGCCCGCCTGAAGTACCGCTACCTGGACCTGCGCCGCGAGGGCCCGGGCCACGCCATCCGACTGCGGTCCAAGGTCAACGCCGCTGCACGTTCCGTGCTCGCGCATCACGAGTTCGTCGAGGTCGAGACGCCGACCCTCACGCGGTCGACCCCCGAGGGTGCCCGCGACTTCCTGGTTCCCGCCCGTCTGCAGCCGGGCAGCTTCTACGCGCTGCCGCAGAGCCCCCAGCTGTTCAAGCAGCTGCTCATGGTCGGCGGCATCGAGCGCTACTACCAGATCGCGCGTTGCTACCGCGACGAGGACTTCCGCGCCGACCGTCAGCCCGAGTTCACGCAGCTCGACATCGAGATGAGCTTCGTGAACCAGGAGGACGTGATCCTGCTGGCCGAGGAGATCCTGCACGCGGTGTGGAAGCTCATCGGCCACGAGATCACCACCCCGATCCCGCGCATGACCTACGCCGAGGCGATGCGCCGGTACGGCTCCGACAAGCCCGACCTGCGCTTCGGCATCGAGCTTGTCGAGTGCATGGACTTCTTCAAGGACACCACGTTCCGGGTGTTCCAGGCCGAGTACGTCGGCGCCGTCGTGATGCCGGGCGGCGCGAGCCAGCCCCGCAAGCAGCTCGACGCGTGGCAGGAATGGGCCAAGCAGCGCGGCGCCAAGGGCCTCGCCTACGTCCTGGTGGGCGAGGACGGCACCCTCGGCGGCCCGGTCGCCAAGAACCTCACCGACGCCGAGCGCGACGGTCTGGCCGCGCACGTCGGCGCGAAGCCCGGCGACTGCATCTTCTTCGCCGCCGGTGCGACCAAGCCGATGCGCGCGCTGCTGGGTGCGGCCCGCGGCGAGATCGCCCGCAAGCAGAACCTCATCGACCCCGACGCCTGGGAGTTCGTCTGGATCGTCGACGCGCCGCTGTTCGAGCCCACCGCCGACGCGACCGCGAGCGGTGACGTCGCCCTCGGCTACAGCGCGTGGACCGCGGTGCACCACGCGTTCACCTCGCCCAAGCCGGAGTCGATCGACACGTTCGACACCGATCCGGGTTCGGCGCTGGCCTACGCCTACGACATCGTCTGCAACGGCAACGAGATCGGTGGCGGCAGCATCCGTATCCACCGCAAGGACATCCAGGAACGCGTCTTCAAGGTGATGGGCATCTCCCACGAGGAGGCCGAGGACAAGTTCGGCTTCCTGCTCGACGCCTTCGCCTTCGGCGCACCGCCGCACGGCGGCATCGCGTTCGGCTGGGACCGCATCACCGCGCTGCTCGCGGGCCTCGACTCGATCCGCGAGGTCATCGCGTTCCCGAAGTCCGGTGGCGGCGTGGACCCGCTCACCGACGCCCCCGCACCGATCACCGAGCTGCAGCGCAAGGAATCGGGCATCGACGTCAAGCCGGAGCCGGCCGCCGTCTCCGAGTAGGACCGAGTCGGACCCCCGGACGGGGAGACCGCACAGAACGGGGGAGCCGCACGTGCTGCATCTGCGCGTGATCTGTCCGGTGGACTGCACCGACGAGGTGCTCGCACTGCTCGAGGAGGAGCCCGGCGCCACGCACATCACCGTGGCGCGGGGCTCCGCCGTCGAGCCCGACGGCGACGTCGTTCAATCCGACATCGCCCGGGAGTCCGCCAACGAGGTCCTGACCCAGCTGCACGAGCTCGGCATCGAGCGCACGGGTGCCATCACGCTCGTGCCGATCGAGACGGTGCTGTCGGCGTCGGCTCGGGCGGCGGAGCGGGCCGCGCCCGGCGACCCGAGCGATTCCGTGGTGTGGGAGGAACTGATCTCCCGCACCCGGGAGGAGTCCACGCTCAACATCACCTTCCTGGCGTTCCTGACCATCGCCTGCCTGCTCGCGGCGGTCGGTATCGTCACCGACTCACCGGTCACGATCGTCGGCGCGATGGTCGTAGGCCCCGAGTTCGGTCCGCTGGCCGCGCTCGCGGTCGCGCTGACCCGCCGGAAGTTCGGCCTGGCCCGCAGGTCACTGATCGCGCTCGTGGTCGGGTTCCCCTTCGCGATCGTCGTCACCGTGTTTGCCACGATGCTCGCCGAACTGTTCGGGTGGGTGAACCTGGAGACCATCCAGGACCTCCACGAGGTCGACTTCATCTACCAGGTGGGCCCGTCGTCGTTCGTCGTCGCTCTGTTGGCGGGCGCGGCCGGCATGCTCGCGCTCGTGTCCGCGAAATCGGCGGCCCTCGTGGGCGTGTTCATCTCGGTCACGACCGTGCCGGCGGCGGGGTTCGTGGCGGTGGCCGCGACCGTGGGGGAATGGCGCGTGGCCCTCATGTCGGCGGTGCAGCTCGGTGTCAATCTCACCGGCATCGTGATCGCCGCGATCGCCGTCCTGATGCTGCAGCGCACAACCCCGGCCCGTGACCGAGCTGCAACCCGTGGTTTGCCCAGGTCAGCGGGCTTCGTACCGCGCGGCTGATCCCGATTGCCCGGTCCTCGCAGGCTCGGGAAGGTAGGTTGGTGACCGATGACCGCAATATTGGCGGAACCCCTCTCCGAGGTCGTTGCCGCAGCAGAGAAGTTGCTCACCCGTCGGACCGGGGCACCGGTCCGTCTCGTCGATCCCGTCGACCTCGGGGGAAGCGGCCGCACCATCGTGCTCCGGGTGCGGGTCGCGGAGAATCCGTTCTCGCTTCCGCGCACGCTGGTGGTCAAGCAGGTCCGGGAGACGTCGAAGAAGCCCGGAGCGCGGCGGATCGACTTCGACGTCCGTGACCATTCGACGGTCGACGTCGCCTTCCTCCGTGAGGCGGTCTCGTACCAGTTCGCGACCGCGCTGGCGACCGAGAGCCGTCCCGGCGCGGAGCTGTTGGCGTACGACTTCGAGGCCCGACTGCTCGTGCTCGGCGACCTCGGCGATTCGACCCCGTTCGCGTCGCTGCTCAAGAACGCGGACCCCGACACCGTCACCAACTCGCTGATGGCGATGGCGCAGGCGCTGGGCCGCATGCATGCGGCGACCGTCGGCCGCGAGGAGGATTTCACCGCGCTGCTGCGGCGCGCGGAGGTGGCGCACTGCGGCGACGTGGTGGCCGAGCAGGCCGCGGCCTCGCTCGAGACCGTCCCGAACCTGCTCGTCGAACACCTGGGCGTCGACGTCGCCCCGGAGGTGCTCGAGATTGCCACTCGCGCCGGAAAGCTGTTCGGCGGCGGCCGGTTCAGGGCGTTCAGTCCGTCGGATCTGTGTCCCGACAACATCATCGTCAACGACGAGGGCGTGCGGTTCCTCGACTACGAGTGGGGTGGCTTCCGCGACGCCACCCTGGACCTCGCGTACGCGCTGGTGTCGTTCCCGGCGTGCCTGTGCAGCATCGACCTGTCCTACGAGCGCGCCCGCGCGATGACCGAGGCCTGGCGTGCCGAGGTCGTCGGAATGTGGCCGGCCCTCGCGGACGACGACTTCCTCACCGAGCGGGTCCTCGACGCCCAGCTCGCCTGGGTGTGGCTCAGCACCTACCTGTTCCTGCCGGAGGACTACTCGCGGATCGCGGCGGTGCGCGGACATCAGCTTTCCGCGCCGCGCGCGGACGCCCTCCGCGCCCGGTGGGAGAGCCTGGCGACATTCGCCGAGCAGTCTGGCCACGACGTGATCGCCGAGCACGCCTCGCTCGTCGTCGCGCGGCTGCGCGAACGCATCCAGTAGCGGTCCGCTAGTCCGACGGCAGCCGGTCGGCGCCGGCGAGCAGCAATTCGACCGACCGGTGCAGGTTTTCCCTCGCCGCACGCTCCATGACCGGGACGCCGCCCGGGCCCGCCGTCTCGGGGGTCAGCCGGTCGTCGGCGCCCATCAGGGCGGTGGACAGCGGAAATCGATCGGCGAAGTCCGGTGCCGCGGTGGCCAGGGCGTCCATGCGCTCCGCCCAGCGCTGCTCGTCGTCCGAACCCGGTCCGTCCGGGGTCCGGCGGGCATCGACGATCGTCCGGGCCGCCGCGGCCGTGAGCGAGAACGCGGACGACGCGATCGCCGCCACGTCGCGGTGGGCGATGCCGGTCGGCAGCAGTGTCCCCAGCAACGATTCGAAGACCGCCTGCTGGTGCGGCCCCAGCACCGGCCGCGTGTGGGCGAGATCGAGCATCCAGGGATGCGCGACGTACAGGTCGACCAGGCGGTCCGTCCAGGCGGTCACGGTCGTAGGTGCGCTCGTCGCGAAGCCGGCATGGACGCGGTCGTACATGACGTCGAGCAGTTCGTCCTTGCCGCCCACGTACGTGTACAGCGCCATCGCCGTGCAGCCGAGGCGTTCACCGATCGCGCGCAACGGGACCGCCGCGGTGCCGCGCTCGTCGGCCAGGGCGGTCGCCGTGTCCACGATCGCGTCGAGCGTCAAGGCCGGCCGGTCGGCGGTGTCGGTGGCGTCGTCGTTGCTGAGCGGCGCTGTCCACAACAGGGTCATCGTGCGGTCGGCGTCGCCGTGTTCGGCAAGCGATCCCATCGCTCTCCTTACGTTGTAAAGATCCGCGGCTCCGATCGACTATACGGTGTAAGAGCTCCAGGTGGCCCGTGGTTTCCTGCGATCGCGTCCGGCGGCCCGGCAGGTCCGGGAAACTGGGGTGGGACGGAAGAAGGGGCGATCGACGTGAACGAGAACTCCGGAGAGACGATGTTGCGGGACGTGGCCTCTCGGGGCCCGGTGCTGGCGGTGGTGGCGCATCCCGACGACGAGAGTTTCGGTCTCGGCGCGGTGCTCGCAGCGCTCGCCGCATCCGGTACGGACGTGCGCGTGCTGTGCCTGACCCGCGGTGAGGCCAGCACGATCGGTGCAGGTGTCGACCTCGTCGAGATGCGCCGCGCCGAGCTGGCGAGCGCCGCGCGGCGACTGGGCGTCGGTGGCGTGGAACTGCGCGATTTTCCCGATGCCGGGCTGCACGAGGTGGACCCGGCGCTACTCGACGCCGCCGTGCTCGACACCCTCGGTTCGGCGTCGACGCTCGTGGTCTTCGAATCGGGTGGTGTCACCGGTCACCCGGACCATCGGGCGGCCACCGCGGCCGCGTTCCGGGTCGCGGCGGCGGAGGCGCTGCACGTGCTCGAGTGGGGCGTCGGCCCCGCCGTGGCGGATGCGCTGAACGACGAGTTCGGCACCGGTTTCGGCGCCCTCGACGGCGACGGCGTGATCGACGTCGAGGTCGATCGCGGCGTGCAGCTCGAGGCGATCGCGTGTCACGAGAGTCAGGCGACGGACAACCCCGTCGTGGCGCGGCGCCTCGAGCTGTCCGGCCCTGTCGATCGCGTCCGGCTGCACACCCCGAACCGCTGATCCCGGCTCGTTCCGCTGTGGGGACGAGCACATTGAATCGAATACCCCAGGGGGTATGGTGGTGGAAACCGAAGACCGCTCCCGAGGAGATTCATCGTGTGCTACCCCGTCACCTGCAAGACCTGCTCCAAGACCACGTGGGGAGGCTGCGGCCAGCACGTCGACAGCGTCATGCGGTCGGTGCCGGCGGCGCAGCGCTGCAAGTGCGAGCAGCCGGCCAAGCCGGGCTTCTTCGCCTCGCTGTTCGGCCGCTGACGTCCCGCGAGCGGCTCCGGTCGGCGTCGGCGTCGGCTAGTAGCGTCGGGGTGTGACTGATTTCTTCGGCGACACCGACACGGCCGGCGACGCGGCAGGCCTGTTCGAGGCCCCCGCCACCGAGTCGGAGCCCGAACCGCTCACCTCCGTTCCGCCGCGGACGTCGACGCCGAACCCGGGCGCCCCGCTCGCGGTGCGGATGCGGCCCGCGACCCTGTCGGAGGTCGTCGGCCAGCAGCACCTGTTGGCGCCCGGCGCGCCGCTGCGACGGCTGGTCGAGGGTTCCGGTGCGTCGTCGGTGCTGCTCTACGGTCCACCCGGGACCGGCAAGACAACGCTCGCGTCGCTCATTTCCGGCGCTACCGGCCGCAAGTTCGAGGCTCTGTCCGCGCTGTCGGCCGGCGTCAAGGAGGTGCGCGGCGTCATCGAACTGGCCCGACGCCGTCTGCTGCAGGGCGAGCAGACCGTGCTGTTCATCGACGAGGTCCACCGCTTCTCCAAGACGCAGCAGGACGCGCTCCTGGCCGCGGTCGAGAACCGCATCGTGCTGCTGGTCGCGGCCACCACCGAGAATCCGTCGTTCTCGGTGGTATCGCCGTTGCTCTCGCGTTCGCTCGTGCTGCAGTTGCAGTCACTCACCACCGACGACATCCGCCTCGTCATCGAGCGCGCCCGCACCGACGAGCGCGGTCTGGGCGGGTCCGTCGAGATCGAGGACGACGCCCTCGAACACCTGGTCCGCCTCGCCGCCGGCGACGCGCGCCGCGCGCTCACGGCGCTGGAGGCTGCCGCCGGGACGGCCCTCGACCGCACCGACGAGCGCCCGGCGGTCCTCGACCTCGAGACCGTCGAGGCGAGCGTCGACAAGGCCGCCGTCCGGTACGACCGCGACGGCGACCAGCACTACGACGTCATCAGCGCGTTCATCAAGTCGATTCGCGGCTCGGACGTCGACGCCGCGCTGCACTACCTCGCCCGGATGCTCACCGCGGGCGAGGACCCGCGGTTCATCGCCCGTCGGCTCGTCGTGCACGCCAGTGAAGACATCGGCATGGCCGACCCCACCGCGTTGCAGACCGCCACCGCGGCCGCGCAGGCGGTGCAGCTCATCGGGATGCCCGAGGCTCGGCTCGCGTTGGCGCAGGCCACCATCCATCTCGCCACCGCACCCAAGTCGGGGGCCGTCATCGCCGCGCTGGGGGCCGCGATGGCCGACGTCGCGGCCGGCAAGTCGGGACTCGTGCCGCCCCATCTGCGGGACGGGCACTACGCCGGTGCCGCGCAACTGGGCAACGCCGTCGGCTACCGGTACCCCCACGACCACCCGGACGGCGTCCTACCGCAGCAGTATCCGCCGGACGAACTCGTCGGCACCGACTACTACGAACCCACCACGCACGGCGCCGAGCGGGAGATCGCCGCGCGGGTGGGGAAGCTGCGGCGGATCGTGCGCGGGCGCTGAGATCCGCGTCGGGATCGGGTGCCGGGTGATCGGGGCCCACCACCGGGGAAGCGGACGAGCGGCCGCCACATGCGCCGAAGAAACGGTTCGCGTGAGGGCGTTAAGCTTGCCAATGGCCGATTCGCACCTCGGTGCCGATATCGGTGGCCGAACACTGTTTCATTAGACGGACATACGTTAGGACGAACCCAGGTGCAGACCCACGAGATCCGTAGGCGCTTCCTCGACCATTTCGTCAAGGCGGGCCACACCGAGGTGCCCAGTGCCTCGCTGATCTTCGACGATCCGAACCTGCTGTTCGTCAACGCCGGCATGGTGCAGTTCAAGCCGTTCTTCCTCGGCCAGCAGACCCCGTCGTACGACACCGCGACCAGCGTGCAGAAGTGCGTGCGCACCGGTGACATCGAGAACGTCGGCGTCACCACCCGTCACAACACGTTCTTCCAGATGGCCGGCAACTTCAGCTTCGGCGACTACTTCAAGCGCGGAGCGATCAAGCACGCGTGGGCGCTGCTGACCAACAGCGTCGAGGACGGCGGCTACGGCTTCGACCCCGAGCGCCTGTGGGTCACCGTCTACCTCGACGACGACGAGGCCCGCGACATCTGGAAGGAAGAGGCCGGCATCCCGGACGAGCGCATCCAGCGCCGCGGCATGGCCGACAACTACTGGTCGATGGGCGTCCCCGGCCCGTGCGGCCCGTGCTCGGAGATCTACTACGACCGCGGCCCCGAGTACGGCGTCGAGGGCGGCCCCGAGGCCGACGAGGATCGCTACCTCGAGATCTGGAACCTCGTGTTCATGCAGAACGAGCGGGGCGAGGGCACCGGCAAGGACAGCTTCGAGATCCTCGGCCCGCTGCCGAAACAGAACATCGACACCGGCATGGGCGTCGAGCGCGTCGCGTTCCTGCTGCAGGGCGTCGACAACGTGTACGAGACCGACCTGGTCCGCCCCGTGATCACCAAGGCCGAGGAGCTCTCCGGCCGCACTTACGGCGCCGAGGGGCCGGACGGGTCCGCTGCTGACACACGTTTCAGAGTCATCGCCGACCACGCTCGCACCGCCGTCATGCTGATCGCCGACGGCGTGAACCCGGGCAACGAGGGCCGCGGCTACGTGCTGCGTCGCCTGCTGCGCCGCATCATCCGTTCGGCGAAGCTGCTGGGCGCCGAGAAGCCGAGCATGCGCGAGTTCGTCACGGTGGTACGCGACACCATGGCGCCGTCGTACCCGGAGCTGGCCACCGACTTCGATCGCATCGTCGGTGTCGCGGTGGGCGAGGAGACCGCGTTCCTGCGCACCATCGCCGCCGGCTCCAAGATGTTCGAGGCCGAGGCAGACGAGGTGAAGGCGGCTGGCAAGAAGGTCTTCGGCGGCAACGAGGCGTTCGTGCTGCACGACACCTACGGCTTCCCGATCGACCTGACGCTCGAGATGGCCGCCGAGGCCGGCCTGAGCGTCGACGAGGACGGCTTCCGCTCTCTCATGGCCGAGCAGCGCAAGCGTGCCAAGGAGGACGCGCAGGCACGCAAGCACGCGCATGCCGACCTGACGGTCTACAAGGAGTTCGTCGACCGCGGCGCCACCGAGTTCACGGGCTTCAACGAACTGGTGTCCGAGGCGCACGTGCTGGCGCTGATCTCGAACGGTGTACGGGTGCCCACCGCGACGGCGGGCCAGGACGTCGAGGTCATCCTCGACCGCAGCCCGCTGTACGCGGAAGCCGGCGGCCAGATCGCCGACGTCGGCACGATCACCGCCGCGGGCCTGCGGGTGCAGGTCAACGACGTGCAGAAGATCGCCAAGAAGGTGTGGGTCCACAAGGTCACCGTCAAGGAGGGCCAGATCACCGAGGGCGACATCGTCCTCGCGCAGGTCGACGCCGAGTGGCGCAAGGGCGCGACGCAGGGCCACTCCGGCACCCACATGGTGCACGCCGCGCTGCGACAGGTGCTGGGCCCCAACGCCGTTCAGGCCGGCTCGCTCAACAAGCCGGGCTACCTGCGCTTCGACTTCAACTGGCAGGGCCAGCTGTCGGAGGCGCAGAAGCAGGAGATCGAGGTCGTCACCAACGAGGCCGTCGCCGCCAACCACACGGTGAACACCTTCGTCACCGACCTGGACAAGGCGAAGAAGATGGGCGCGATGGCGCTCTTCGGCGAGAACTACGGCGACGAGGTCCGGGTCGTCGAGATCGGCGGGCCGTTCTCGATGGAGCTGTGCGGCGGCACCCACGTGCAGACGTCGGCGCAGATCGGTCCGGTCACGCTGCTCGGCGAGTCGTCCGTCGGCTCCGGTGTGCGCCGCGTCGAGGCCTTCGTCGGCCTCGACTCGTACCGCTACCTGGCGAAGGAGCGCGCGCTGCTCGCCGGTGTCGCGTCGTCGCTGAAGGTGCCGTCCGAGGAGGTCCCGGGCCGTGTCGAGGCGCTCGTCGAGCGTCTGAAGGCGGCCGAGAAGGAACTCGAGGCCACCAAGGCCGCCGCGGTCCTCGCGTCCGCGGGCACGTTCGTCGACAAGGCCCACCGGATCGGTGAGGTGCTGCTGGTCGCCGAGCAGGCACCCGAGGGCGTCGCCGGCAACGACCTGCGCGGTCTCGTCAGCGACATCCGCGGCCGCTTCGGCACGCAGCCCGCGGTCGTGGTGCTGCTCGGCAACACCGACGGCAAGGTCCCGTTCGTCGTCGCGGCGACCAAGGCCGCCCAGGATCTCGGCATCAAGGCCGGCGAGCTGGTGTCGAGCTTCGGCCCGCAGATCGGCGGCCGCGGCGGTGGCAAGGCCGACATGGCGCAGGGCTCCGGTTCGGATGTCTCCGGCATCGCCGCTGCGCTCGAGGGCGTGCGGGGCCGGGTCGCCGAGCTGGCAGGAAACTCCTAGCGGTGCCCCCGGCTCTGTCGGGTCCCGATCGGCCCGGGGTCGACGACCCCGGGCGTGGACGTCGGATCGCCGTCGACGTCGGCAGTGTGCGGATCGGGGTCGCGTCGTGCGATCCCGACTGCATCCTCGCGACGCCGGTGGAGACCGTCCCTAGGTCCAGGGAGAAGGGGCCCGACGCGCCGGACATCCGGCGGATTGTCGCGCTTGTCGAGGAGTACGAGGCCGTCGAGGTTATCGTCGGTCTGCCGCAGACCCTGCGTGGCGAACGTGGCAAGGCCGCGGCCCTCGCGTCCACATTCGCGCAGCGGTTGCGCCGCAGCATCGATCCGATCCCGGTGCGCATGGCCGACGAGCGACTGACGACTGTCACCGCGTCGCGGGCCCTCCGCGAGAGCGGAGTCCGCGCGAAAGGTCAACGGCCGATGATCGATCAGGCCGCGGCAGTGGCGATCTTGCAGGGATGGTTGGACGAGCGGAGCAGAGCGGTGAACGTGACGGACTCGGACAGTAGTAGTGGCCGGCCCACGGAGGGCGGCCTGTGAACGATCATCGCCAGCCGCCGGGCCGTCCCGAGTTCGAGTCGACCCCCGGTTACGCGGGTGATCACGGCTACTACGACTACGACCGATCCGCCGACCAGTCCGGGAACGGGTACGCGACCGATCGCGAGTACGAGCACTACGCGACCCAGGATTACGGGTCGCAGGGTTACGAGACCCAGGATTACGCAACCCAGGGTTACGAGACCCACGGCTACGAGTCCCACGACTACGGGGCGCAAGGTTACGAGCCTCAGGATTACGGGACACAAGGCTACGAGTCCCAGGACTACGGCACCGAATACGGCTACGAACCGGAGTACGACGAGTACCAGTACTCCGACGAGCGCCGGCGGGCCCTGCCGACCGCGGTCGGCGCCCAGCCGGTCAGCCGTGAAGAGGTCCGGCGCATACGTGAGGCGGCCCGCCGCAAGCGCCGCGGCCGCATCATCAGCGTCCTCGCCGGCGCAGTGCTCCTCGGCGGTATGGGTGCCGCCGCGGTCGCCGTGTTCGACCGGATGACCGGCCGCGACGTGGCCGACTACGCCGGGCCGGGCGGGCCGGATGTGGTCGTGCAGGTGCACTCCGGTGACACCGCCGAACAGATCGCGGACGAGATGGCCGCCAAGGACGTCGTCAAGAGCGAGGCGGCGTTCTACCGCGCCGCACTCCGCAACGACGCCATGAACTCCGTGCAGCCGGGCTACTACTCGATCGCGACCCAGATCTCGGGCGACGACGCGGTGAAGTCGCTGGTCTCGCCGAACGCACGTGTCGGCGCGTTGGTGATCTCCGAGGGCCGGCAGTTGCACGACACCCGCGATGTCCAGACCGGTGCGGTCAAGAAGGGCATCTACACCCTGATCTCCGAGGCCAGCTGTGTCGGTTCGGCGAACGCCCCGAAGTGCATCAGCTACGACCAGCTCAACCAGGCGGGCGCCGGCGCCGACCTCGCCGCGCTCGGCGTGCCGGATTGGGCGCGCGCCCAGGTTGCCAACGTCCCGGACCGGGATCGCCAGCTCGAGGGGCTGATCGCCGCCGGTAGCTGGGACTTCGACCCCACCCAGACGCCGGCGCAGATCCTGCACCAGCTGGTGAACGCGAGTGCCCAGAGCTACGAGGAGACCGGGCTCGAGACCGCCGGTGCGAACGTGGGGCTGGGCCCGTACCAGATGCTGATCGTTGCGTCGCTCGTCGAACGTGAGGGACTGCCCGCAGATTTCGACAAGGTCGCGCGGGTGGTCGTCAACCGTCTGGCGGTGAACCAGCCGCTGCAGTTCGACTCGACCGTGAACTACGCGCTCGACACCACCGAGGTCGCCACCACCGACGCCGACCGCGCCCGGGTCACTCCGTGGAACACGTACGCCATGCCGGGCCTGCCCGCCACGCCGATCTCGTCGCCGAGCATCAATGCGCTTCGCGCAACGGAGAATCCGGCTCCCGGTGACTACCTGTACTTCGTGACGATCGACAAGAAGGGCACCACGCTCTTCACCCGCAGCTACGACGAGCACCTCGCGAACATCGAGTTGGCTCAGAAGAGCGGCATTCTCGACAGTGGAAGGTGATCGACGTGTCGGCGCATGAGGCCAGGAAGGCCGCGGTTCTGGGCAGCCCGATCGCACACTCGAAGTCCCCGCTGCTGCACCTGGCGGCGTATCGGGCGCTGGGCCTGACCGACTGGACGTACGAGCGGATCGAGTGCACCGGCGAGCAGTTGCCCGCCCTGGTGTCCGGGCTCGGACCCGAATGGGTGGGGCTGTCGGTGACGATGCCGGGCAAGGTCGCCGCGCTCGAGTTCGCGACCGAGCGCACCGCGCGGGCCGTGACGATCGGGTCGGCCAACACCCTCGTCCGTATCGACGACGGCTGGCGGGCCGACTGCACCGACGTCGACGGTGTCCGTGGGGCACTCGTCGACGGCGGCGTCGGTGATCTCGCCGGTGCCGCGGCGGTGGTGGTGGGGGCGGGCGGCACCGCCCGCCCGGCGCTCGTCGCGCTCGCCGACCTGGGCGTCGCGTCGGTGACCGTCGTCGCGCGCGACGCCGACCGTGCCCGGCCCACCCTCGATTGCGCGGAGGCAGTGGGGTTGCGCGTGCAGCACGTGACCTTCGACAGCGACCGCCTCGGCGACCTGTGCGCCGACTCCGCAGCCCTGGTCAGCACCGTGCCCGCGTCGGGTGCCGCGCCCTACGCCGAGGTGATCGGCCGGGCCCGGTTCGTCCTCGACGCCATCTACGATCCGTGGCCGACGCCGCTGGCCGACGCCGTCGAGCGCGCAGGCGGCACGGTCATCGGGGGACTGGCGATGCTGCTCAACCAGGCGTTCGGGCAGGTCGAGCAGTTCACCGGGATGTCCGCGCCGCGCGAGGCGATGGCGGCGGCGATCCGGTAGTCGGGCTCGGACGAGCGTCTGTTCGTCCACAGCCCTCCGTCCATCCACAGACTTGTTCTGCGGCACCGTCGTCGGGGGCTTCGCGTCCGGAAGGTGCGCGATCCTCGCCGCATGTGGTGGATCGTCGTGATTGCACTCGCCGGTGTCGCGGCCGGGTACGGGACCCGTCGGCTGCTGGCCGGCTTCACGCGGGACGCGCCGATCCCGACCGGCTGGTGCGAGATCGCGTGCGCCGTCGGGTTCGCCGCCGTCACCCTCCGGTCGGGGTGGTCGGTCGCGGTGGTGCCGATGCTCGGGTTCGTGTGGTGGATGGTCGCGTCGAGCATCGTCGACCTGCGTGTGCACCGGTTACCGAACGTGCTCACCCTTCCCGGCGGCGCGGCGATCGTCGGGTTCGCGCTCGGTGCGGGGGAGGCGCGCGGCGCGGTGGCCGGTGCCCTGATGCTGGCCGGCTCGTACCTGATGCTGCACCTCGTGGCGCCGTCCGGCATGGGGGCCGGCGACGTCAAACTCGCCATCGGGCTGGGCGCGGCGACCGGTGTGGCGGGCGCGTCCGCCTGGCTGGCCGCCGCTGCACTCGCCCCGTTATTCACAGCGCTCGTCGGCGTGGCACGACGGCGCGTGGGCACGGCGATCGCGCACGGGCCGTCGATGTGTGCAGCGACCGCGGTGGCCCTGTGGTGCCTGTGACGGGTGCGATCGAAGCGTCGCCGACGGCCCACTGTCGAAGGGGACGCTACGGACGTGGAAAGATGCAGGATGTGTTGCGCTGGATAACTGCTGGAGAGTCCCATGGTCCCGCCCTCGTAGCCATGCTCGAGGGTATGGTCGCCGGCGTCGAGGTGACGTCCGACGACATCGCGGCGCAGCTTGCGCGCCGCCGCCTCGGCTACGGTCGCGGCGCCCGCATGAAGTTCGAGGCCGACAAGGTCACGATCATCGGTGGCGTCCGACACGGCCGCACGCTCGGTGGCCCGATCGCCGTCGAGATCGGCAACACCGAATGGCCCAAGTGGGAGACGATCATGTCCGCCGACCCGGTGGACGAGGCCGAACTCGCAGGTCAGGCGCGCAATGCGCCGCTCACCCGTCCCCGCCCCGGCCACGCCGACTACTCCGGCATGCTCAAGTACGGCTTCGACGACGCCCGCCCGGTGCTCGAGCGCGCCAGCGCCCGCGAGACCGCGGCCCGCGTCGCGGCCGGCACCGTCGCCCGCCAGTTCCTGCGTCAGGTCTTCGGCGTCGAGGTCCTCTCGCACGTCATCTCCATCGGCGCGTCCGAGCCGTACGTCGGCTCGGGCCCCGAGGCGGGTGACCTCGAGGCGATCGACGCCAGCCCGGTGCGGGCGTTCGATGAAGACGCAGAGAAGTCCATGATCGCCGAGATCGAGGCCGCCAAGAAGGACGGCGACACCCTCGGTGGCGTCGTCGAGGTGGTCGTCCACGGTCTGCCCGTCGGACTCGGCTCGTTCATCAGCGGTGCCGACCGCCTCGACTCCAAGCTCGCCGCCGCCCTCATGGGCATCCAGGCGATCAAGGGCGTCGAGGTCGGCGACGGCTTCGAGACCGCCCGCCGCCGCGGCAGCGCCGCGCACGACGAGATGCGTCCGGGCCCCGACGGCGTCCTGCGCTCGACCAACCGCGCCGGCGGCCTCGAGGGCGGCATGACCAACGGCGAGGCCCTGCGGGTCCGTGCCGCGATGAAGCCGATCTCGACGGTCCCGCGGGCGCTGTCGACCATCGACATGGCGACGGGCGAGGAAGCCGTCGCGATCCACCAGCGCTCCGACGTGTGCGCGGTGCCCGCCGCCGGCGTGGTGGCCGAGGCGATGGTCGCGCTCGTCGTGGCGCAGGCCGCGCTGGACAAGTTCGGCGGCGACTCGATCGCCGAGACCCGCTCGAATTTCCAGCGCTACGTCGACGGCATCGCGGCTCGTCCGCCGCGGTGATCGGATGACACCGCGCGCAGTCCTGGTCGGGCCGCCCGGCGCGGGTAAGTCGACCATCGGTCGGCGGCTCGCGCAGGCGCTCGATCTCGAGCTGCTCGACACCGACGTCGAGATCGAACGGCGCACCGGCCGCACCATCCCGGAGATCTTCGCGGCGGACGGGGAACCGTACTTCCGCGAGATCGAGGAGCAGGTGGTCGGGGAGGCGCTGGAATCGCACGACGGGATCCTGTCCCTCGGCGGCGGCGCGATCCTCTCCGAACACACCCGATCCCGGCTGGCCGGGCATACCGTGGTCTATCTGGAAATCAGCGTCGCGGAGGGCCTCAAGCGGACCGGTGCCAACACCGGACGGCCGCTGCTGACCGGGGGTGACCCGAAGGCGAAGTACCACGCGCTGATGCGTCGACGCCGACCGCTGTACCGGCAGGTGGCGACCATCCGGGTGCGGACCGATGGCCGAAGCCCCAGCCGGGTGGTCCAGCAGTTGGTGACGAAGCTGACCGGTGAGTCCGTCGCGGGCGCCCCGGTGAGAGACGACCTGGCAATAGACGACACAGAAGCGGAGCAGTAGAGAAGTGACCGAACCGGTACGCGTCGAGGTGGCAACGGCCGATCCCTACCCGGTGATCATCGGGCGGGGTCTGCTCGGTGAGCTCGTCGAGGAGCTCGAGGGCACCCGCACGGTGGCGATCTTCCACCAGCCGCCGCTCGCCGAGACCGCGGAAGCGGTGCGGGCGGCTCTGGCGGAGAAGGGAATCGATGCACACCGCATCGAGATCCCGGACGCCGAAGAAGGCAAGGACCTCGCGGTCGCGGGCTTCTGCTGGGAGGTGCTCGGCCGCATCGGGCTGACCCGCAGCGACGCGATCGTCAGCCTCGGCGGCGGCGCCGCGACCGACCTGGCCGGATTCGTCGCGGCCACCTGGATGCGCGGCGTGCGGATCGTGCATGTCCCCACGACGCTGCTGGCGATGGTCGATGCCGCGGTCGGCGGCAAGACCGGGATCAACACCGAGGCCGGCAAGAACCTGGTCGGTGCGTTCCACGAGCCGTCGGCGGTGCTCATCGATCTCGCGACGCTCGAGACGGTGCCGCGCAACGAGATCATCGCGGGCATGGCGGAGGTCATCAAGACCGGTTTCATCGCCGACCCGGTGATCCTGGACCTCATCGAGGCCGACCCCGAGGCCGCGCTCGACCCGACCGGGACAGTGCTGCCCGAGCTGATCCGCCGCTCGGTCGAGGTCAAGGCCAAGGTCGTCGCCGCGGACCTGCGCGAGTCGAGCCTCCGCGAGATCCTCAACTACGGCCACACCCTCGGTCACGCGATCGAGCGCCGCGAGCGTTACCGCTGGCGTCACGGCGCCGCAGTGTCCGTCGGTCTGGTCTTCGCCGCCGAACTGGGCCGGCTCGCCGGACGCCTCGACGACGCCACCGCCGACCGCCACCGGTCGATCCTCGAACTCGTCGGCCTGCCCACCACCTACGACGGTGACGCGTTCGCGCAGCTGCTCGAGGGCATGCAGACCGACAAGAAGAACCGTGCCGGCATGCTCCGCTTCGTGGTGCTCGACGGTCTCGCCAAGCCGGGCCGCCTCGAGGGCCCGGACCCGTCGCTGCTCGTCGCCGCCTACGGTGCGATCGCGCGCGATGCGAGCCCGAGCGGCGGGACGGTGCTGCTGTGAGGGTCCAGGTCGTCAACGGCCCCAACCTGGGGCGGCTGGGTAAGCGTCAGCCCGAGGTGTACGGCTCGACGACGCACGACGACCTCGTCGCGCTGTGCGAGCGGACCGCTGCCGAACTCGGGATCGAGGTCGTGGTCCGGCAGTCCGACAGCGAGGCCGAGATCCTCGGCTGGATCCACGACGCCGCCGACGCGCGCGAGCCCGTGATCCTCAACGCCGGGGGGCTGACCCACACGTCCGTCATCCTGCGTGACGCGTGCGCGGAGCTCACTGCCGGCCTGGTGGAGTTGCACATCTCCAACGTCCATGCGCGGGAGGAGTTCCGGCACCACTCGTACCTGAGTGCGGTGGCGACGGGCTCCATCGTGGGGCTCGGTGTCGCCGGGTATGCGCTGGCGTTGCGCTTCCTGGCGGAACGAGGCTGATCGCACCGCTCGCGGAGCGATATCGACCGCATCGACTGCGGTGCGAACAACGAAGGGGCCGAGGCGGATTCACCGCCTCGGCCCCTCTTTCGTGTCTGTCCCTAGTGTTCGGCTCGGTGTGCGCCGCCACCCTTGCCGTCCGGATCGACCGGCGCGAAGACCTCAGTGTCGGTGTTGTCGGCGTCCGGGGAGACGCCGTCGTAGCTGTCACTCCCGGAGCCGTGCTCGTACGACCATTCGGTGCCCGCGTAGGCCTCGGCGGCCTGGTCCTCGACCTCGAGCTCGGCTTCGCTCGGGTACCCGGCATGGCCGGTCTCGGCGCCGACGGAGCCACGACCTGCGAGGTAGCGCCCGAGGGCCACGGCGATCATCGCCGGCACGAAGACGAGCAGCACCGTGAACGCCGCACCCGACGTCACCTCGAAGAACAGTCCGCTGTTGGTGACGGCAATGTCGAAGATGACGCCGACCAGCCACGACGCGGCGCCGGCGAGGATGCCCGCGACGAATGCCGCCTTGAGCCACATCATCGTCAGGTCGGCTCCGTCGTCGGGGTCCGGATGTGCGCGCCGGTCACGGATTCCGTCGAGCGCCCCCCACAGGAACGCCGCGAGGATCACGACGATCAGCGAGAACCAGCGCATGATGCTGCCTTGCTGCGGCCACTGCGTCACCGCAGCCCCCAGGAAGGTGCGCACTACGACATGTACCAATGCGAGACCGAGACCACGGACGACCCACCCATTCATGTGACACAGCGTAACCAGCAGGATTCGGAGCTTGTGTCCTAACCCACACAAACGGCTCGAAGAGGTGTCGGACACGTTTTGCAGCGAGGCGGAGCGACACGTGCCGCGGGCCGCGTACGGGGCGGCGGAGAACGGTAGTTTCGAGGTATGTCGATCGAATCGGTGACCGCCCCGACTGCCGCCCGACGTGCGAATCTTCGCGGGCATCTGCGTGAGCGCGGCCTCGACGCGCTGCTGGTGACCGATCTGCTGAACATCCGCTACCTGACGGGATTCACCGGATCGAACGCGGCGCTGCTGGTGTCCGCGACGGACGATCCGGGTGCCGAGGACCGCACCGTGATCTGTACCGACGGCCGCTACCTGGTCCAGGTCGCCGAGCAGGTGCCCGACCTGCACGCCGAGATCGCCCGCGCGAGCGCGCCGCGGCTGCTCGAACTCGCGGTTGCGTGGGGGGCCGAGAAGTTGGGATTCGAGAGCCACGTGGTGACGTTCGACCAGCACGCTGCGTGGTCGGACGCTGCTCCGGGCATCGACTTGGTGCGCGCGCCCGGACTCGTCGAGCAGTTGCGAACTGTCAAGGACGAGGGCGAGATCGCGCTGCTGCGCCGCGCGTGCGCCGCGGCGGATGCCGCGCTCGCCACGCTGATCGATCGCGGCGGACTCCGCCCGGGCCGAACCGAACGCGAGGTGGGGCGCGAGCTGGAATGGCTGATGTTCGAACACGGCGCCGACGGCATCTCGTTCGAGACGATCGTGGCGGCCGGTCCCAACTCCGCGGTGCCGCACCACCGGCCGACCGACGCGGTGCTGCAGTCCGGTGACTTCGTCAAGCTGGATTTCGGCGCACAGATCGGCGGATACCACTCGGACATGACGCGCACCTACGTTCTGGAGAAGGCTGAGTCCTGGCAGCGTGACCTCTACGACCTGGTTGCGCAGGCGCAGGCCGCGGGCCGTGCCGCACTCGCACCGGGGGTCGTGGTCGGTTCCGTCGACGCGGCGGCGCGGTCGGTGATCGACGACGCCGGATACGGAGAGCTGTTCCTGCACGGACTCGGCCACGGCGTCGGGCTCGAGATCCACGAAGCGCCCGGGATCGGCAAGCTCGGCACCGGTACACTGCTAGCCGGTGCGGTGGTGACCGTCGAGCCGGGTGTGTACTTCTCCGGACGCGGTGGCGTCAGGATCGAGGACACGCTCGTCGTTCGCGAGCAGGAGCCCGAACTCCTCACTCTCACCAGCAAGGACCTCACGATCGTCTGAAGGAGACGCGAAACCAAGTGGCAGATACCAGTGATTTCAAGAACGGGCTCGTACTGAAGATCGAGGGCCAGCTCTGGCAGATCATCGAGTTCCAGCACGTCAAGCCGGGCAAGGGCCCCGCGTTCGTTCGCACGAAGATGAAGAACGTCCTGTCCGGTAAGACCGTCGACAAGACCTTCAACGCCGGTGTCAAGGTCGAGACCGCGACGGTCGACCGCCGCGACATGACCTACCTCTACCACGACGGTAGCGACTACATCTTCATGGACGGCGACACCTACGACCAGATTCCGATCGGTGAGGACACCGTCGGTGACGGCGCGCGCTTCCTGCTCGAGAACATGCAGGTCCAGGTCGCCACCCACGAGGGCGCGCCGCTGTTCGTCGAGCTCCCCGTCACCGTCGAGCTCGAGGTCAAGCACACCGACCCGGGTCTGCAGGGCGACCGCTCCACCGGTGGCACCAAGCCGGCGACGCTCGAAACGGGTGCCGAGATCCAGGTGCCGCTGTTCATCAACACCGGCGACAAGCTCAAGGTCGACTCGCGTGACGGCAACTACCTCGGGCGTGTGAATTCCTGAGTGTCGGGCACGCATAAGAAACTCGGAGCACGTCACAAGGCCCGCAAGCGGGCCGTCGACTTCCTGTTCGAGGCCGAGGCGCGCGACGTCGACCCGGTGGACCTCGCCGACGAGCGGTCGGTGCTCGCGGGCCGCGACGATTCCGTCGCACCGGTGGCCCCGTACACCGTCACGGTGGTCGCGGGTGTCGCCGAGAACCTGGATCGGATCGACCAGGTGATCGAGTCCCATCTGCAGGACTGGACCCTCGACCGGCTGCCCGCGGTGGATCGCGCGATCCTGCGCATCGCCGTGTGGGAGCTGTTCCACGCGACCGACGTACCGCCGGTCGTCGCCGTGGACGAGGCTGTCGAGCTCGCGAAGGAGTTGTCCACCGACGACTCGCCCGGGTTCGTCAACGGTGTGCTGGGCCAGGTCGTCCTGGTCGCCCCGCAGGTGCGGGCCGCCGCCGCCGCGACCTCGCAGCGCGCGAAGTCGGACGACGCCGCCGACGGAGCCGAAGTCGCCGGTACCGAAGATTCCGAGTCCTGAAGTGATCCTGCTGCCGCCCACCCCTGAATCGGGGTGGGCGGCAGCACGTTCTGGTCGCCTTCCGGACTCGGCCTACCCGGAGTCTGGCGCGAAGCCGGCCGCTGATAGGCTGAGCCGCGTCAGACATCCTTTAACGATCCGTCCAGAGAGGCGGAGAAGGAGGTCGCTGAATGCGTATGCCCGAAGGGCCCTCATCCGGTCTTCCCGCGAACGCTCGCGAACTGCTGTCCCCGGCCGACGTCGGTAGGACCATCGCCCGTATCGCCCATCAAATCATCGAGAAGACCGCTCTCGACTCGTCCGAAGCAACGGACGGCTCCGCCGCCGTCGGTTCGACACCGCGCGTCGTCCTGATCGGTATTCCCACCCGCGGCACCACGCTCGCCACCCGCCTCGCCGACAAGATCGAGGAGTTCGCGGGTGTCCGGCCGCCGGTCGGTTCCCTCGACATCACGCTCTACCGCGACGACCTGCGCACCAAGCCGCACCGTCCGCTCGAGCGGACGTCCGTGCCCGACGGCGGCGTCGACAACGCACTCGTCGTCCTCGTCGACGACGTCCTGTTCTCCGGTCGCACGGTCCGCGCCGCCCTCGATGCGCTGCGCGACCTCGGCCGCCCGCGCGCGGTCCAGCTGGCGGTCCTCGTCGACCGCGGACATCGCGAGTTGCCGCTGCGCGCCGACTACGTAGGCAAGAACGTGCCCACCGCACGCACCGAGGATGTTGCCGTGCTCCTCGCCGAGCACGATGGCAGGGACGGTGTCGTGTTGTCGAGCGGGCACGCAGAGGAGAACGAGAAGTGAAGCACCTGCTCTCCATCGCGGACCTGAACCGGGATTCCGCGACCGAGCTACTCGACGAGGCGGAGCGTTTCGAGCAGGCCCTGCTCGGCCGTGAGGTCAAGAAGCTGCCGACTCTGCGCGGCCGGACCGTGATGACGGTCTTCTTCGAGAACTCCACCCGCACCCGGGTGTCGTTCGAGGTCGCCGGCAAGTGGATGAGCGCCGACGTCATCAACGTCAGCGCGTCCAGTTCGTCGGTGTCGAAGGGCGAGTCGCTGCGCGACACCGCCATGACGCTGCGGGCGGCCGGCGCGGACGCGCTGATCGTGCGGCATCCGGCTTCCGGTGCGGCGCACCAGATCGCGGCGTGGACCGGCGCGGCGGAGGACGGCGGCCCGGCCGTCATCAACGCCGGCGACGGCACGCACGAGCACCCGACGCAGGCGCTGCTCGACGCGCTGACGCTGCGCCAGCGGCTCGGCGACATCGAGGGCCGCCGCATCGTGATCGTCGGCGACATCCTGCACAGCCGGGTGGCGCGCTCGAATGCGCTGCTGCTGTCGATGCTGGGCGCCGAGGTGGTCCTGGTCGCACCGCGCACGCTGCTGCCCGCCGGGGTCGAGACGTGGCCGGTGCGGGTGTCGCACTCGCTCGACGCCGAACTGCCCGGCGCCGACGCGGTGCTGATGCTGCGGGTGCAGGCCGAGCGGATGAACGGCGGGTTCTTCCCGTCGCCGCGCGAGTACTCGATCACCTACGGCCTGTCCGAGAAGCGACTGGGGCTGCTCGACGATCACGCGGTGGTCCTGCATCCGGGTCCGATGCTGCGCGGTATGGAGATCGCGTCGGCGGTCGCGGATTCGCCGAAGGCAGCTGTGCTGCAACAGGTTACGAACGGTGTGCACGTCCGGATGGCGGTGCTGTTCCGCCTACTGGTCGGCACGGAAGAGGTCGCGTGAGCGACCGGAACACAACGAGAAACGAGAAGGTGACGCCGCAGATGTCCGCGAGCAGGAACGTGTTGATCAAGGACGTTCTGGTGTACGGCGAGGGTGAGCCGACCGACCTGCTGCTGGGCGACGGCCAGATCCTCGAGATCGGGAGCGGGCTCACGGCGGGCGACGACACCGAGGTCGTCGACGGCGCGGGGCAGATCCTGCTGCCCGGTTTCGTCGACATGCACACGCACCTGCGTGAGCCGGGCCGCGAGGACACCGAGACCATCGACAGCGGTTCGGCGGCCGCCGCGCTCGGCGGCTACACCGCCGTGTTCGCGATGGCCAACACCAGCCCGGTCGCCGACACCGCCGTGATCACCGACCACGTGTGGCGGCGCGGCCAGGAGGTCGGCCTCGTCGACGTCCATCCCGTCGGCGCGGTCACGGTCGGGCTCGAAGGCAAGCAGCTCGCCGAGATGGCGACGATGGCTGCCGGTGTCGGCCGGGTCAAGATGTTCTCCGACGACGGTCACTGCGTCGCGGATCCGCTGATCATGCGCCGCGCGCTCGAGTACTCGGCCTCGCTGGGTGTCCTGATCGCGCAGCACGCGGAGGAGCCGCGCCTGACGGTCGGGTCGGTCGCGCACGAGGGCCCCACCGCGGCCCGGCTCGGTCTGACCGGCTGGCCGCGCGCCGCCGAGGAGTCGATCGTCGCTCGCGACGCGCTGCTCGCCCGCGACGCCGGTGCCCGCGTGCACATCTGCCACGCGTCGACCGCGGGTTCGGTCGAGCTCGTGAAGTGGGCACGCACCCAGGGCATCTCCATCACGGCCGAGGTCACCCCGCATCACCTGCTGCTCGACGACTCGCGCCTCGAGACGTACGACGCGGTCAACAAGGTCAACCCGCCGCTGCGCGAGGCGTCGGACGTCGCGGCCCTGCGTAAGGGGCTGGCCGAGGGGATCATCGACTGCGTGGCCACCGATCACGCTCCGCATGCCGAGCAGGACAAGTGCTGCGAGTTCTCGCAGGCTCGCCCCGGCATGCTCGGGCTCGAAACGGCCCTGTCGATCGTCGTCGAGACGATGGTCCGACCGGGCCTGCTCGACTGGCGCGGCGTGGCGCGCGTGATGAGCGAGCGTCCCGCCGAGATCGTCGGACTGGACGACCAGGGCCGCCCGATCGCGGTGGGGGAGCCGGCCAACCTGGTGCTCGTCGACCCCGACGCGGAGTGGACCGTGCACGGGCCGGACCTGGCCAGTGTCGCGAACAACACGCCGTACGAAGCCATGACCCTGCCGGCGAAGGTGACCGCCACCGTGTTGCGCGGCCGCGTCACCTCCCGGGACGGGAAGGTCCGGCCGCTCGGAGAGGAGCGCTGACGATGGAGCGACTTCTATGGGTCGTCGGATGCCTTGCAGTGTGGGCGCTGCTGGTGTTCCTGATGTACCGCGGGTGGAAGGGCCGGGCCAAGCGCCAGGCGGATCGGATCGGCGAGCTGCCGCAGGTTCCCTCGGATCTCGGTGAGCAGTTGATCGCCCCCAGCACCGGCCTGTACGTGGGCAGCACGATCGCCCCGAGCTGGCAGGACCGCATCGCGGTCGGCGACATCGGGTACCGCGCGACCGGCGAGCTCAGCCGGTGGTCGCGCGGCGTCCTGCTCGAGCGCAACGGCGCCTCGGCGATCTGGATCCCGGACGAGTCCATCCGGGCGATTCGGACCGAACGCGGCCTGGCCGGAAAAGTGATGACAAAGGACGGAGTCCTGGTGATCCGGTGGGAGCTGCCCACCGGCACCGAGATCGATACGGGATTCCGTGGCGACGACAAGTCGGTGTACCCGGTGTGGGTGCGTGAGACAGACAGCACGGACAAGACAGACACAGCGAATGCGGCGGGCTCTGGTGAGGTCGAGCAGAACGGAGAAGACGCATGAGCGGCTTTGACACCAATACGGCGGTCCTGGTTCTCGAGGACGGTCGAGTCTTCCGAGGAACCACTTTCGGTGCTGTGGGGCAGACGCTCGGTGAAGCGGTCTTCAGCACCGGCATGACCGGTTACCAGGAGACCCTGACCGACCCCAGCTACCACCGCCAGATCGTGGTGTCGACGGCACCGCAGATCGGCAACACCGGCTGGAACGACGAGGACAACGAGTCCGTGGGTCCGACCGGCAAGTCGTCGGAGTCGAAGATCTGGGTCGCCGGGTACGTCGTGCGCGACCCCTCGCGCCGCACGTCCAGCTGGCGTGCGACCGGCTCGCTGCAGGACGAGCTCGAGCGTCAGGGCATCGTCGGCATCGCCGGCATCGACACCCGCGCGCTGGTCCGCCACCTGCGCACCCGCGGCTCGATGCGCGCCGGCGTCTTCTCGGGCGACGCGCTCGCTGATGTGGATGTCCTGCTGGATCGGGTCAAGAGCCAGCCGACGATGCTCGGCGCCGACCTGGCCGGCGAGGTGTCCACCCCGAACGGCTACATCGTCGAGCCCGCCGGCGGCGAGGCGCGCTTCACCGTCGCGGCCATCGACCTCGGTATCAAGACCAACACGCCGCGGATGTTCGCCGAGCGCGGCATGCGGGTGCACGTGCTGCCGTCCACCGCGACGCTGCACGACATCCTCGATGTCAAGGCCGACGGCGTGTTCCTGTCCAACGGCCCGGGCGACCCGGCCACCGCGGACGGCGCCGTGCACCTCACCAAGGAGGTGCTGGGCCAGGGGCTGCCGCTGTTCGGCATCTGCTTCGGCAACCAGATCCTCGGCCGCGCGCTGGGCCTGAACACGTACAAGATGAAGTTCGGTCACCGTGGCATCAACATCCCGGTCGTCGAGCACGAGACCGGCCGCATCGCGATCACCGCGCAGAACCACGGCTTCGCCCTCGAGGGTGAGGCCGGCCAGGAGTTCGACACCCCGTTCGGTCGCGCCGTGGTGAGCCACACCTGCGCCAACGACGGCGCCGTCGAGGGTGTGCGCCTGATGGACGGCTCGGCGTTCTCAGTGCAGTACCACCCCGAGGCCGCGGCCGGCCCGCACGACGCCGCCTACCTGTTCGACCGTTTCGCCACCATGCTCGAGGGAGTCAAGAAGTAATGCCACGTCGTACAGATCTCGAGCACATCCTGGTCATCGGCTCCGGCCCGATCGTCATCGGACAGGCCTGCGAGTTCGACTACTCGGGCACGCAGGCGTGCCGCGTCCTCCGCGAGGAGGGCCTGCGCGTGAGCCTGGTCAACTCGAACCCGGCCACGATCATGACCGACCCCGAGTTCGCCGACTCCACGTACGTCGAGCCGATCACGGCCGAGTTCGTGGAGAAGGTCATCGCGCGTGAGGCCGCGAACGGCAACAAGATCGATGCCGTCCTCGCGACGCTCGGCGGCCAGACGGCGCTGAACACCGCCGTCGCGCTGCACGAGCAGGGGATTCTGGAGAAGTACGACGTCGAGCTGATCGGCGCCGACTTCGACGCGATCCAGCGCGGCGAGGACCGCCAGAAGTTCAAGGACATCGTCGAGAAGTGCGGCGGCGAGTCCGCGCGTTCGCGGGTCTGCTACACGATGGAGGAGGTCAAGGCCACCGTCGCGGAGCTCGGCTACCCGGTGGTCGTGCGCCCGTCCTTCACGATGGGCGGCCTGGGCTCGGGCATGGCGTACGACGAGGTCGACCTCGAGCGCATCGCCGGCGGCGGCTTGGCCGCGTCGCCCACCGCGAACGTCCTGATCGAGGAGTCCATCCTCGGTTGGAAGGAATACGAGCTCGAGCTGATGCGCGACGGCCGCGACAACGTCGTGATCGTCTGCTCGATCGAGAACGTCGACCCGGTCGGCGTCCACACCGGCGACTCGGTCACCGTGGCGCCCGCGATGACGCTCACCGACCGCGAGTACCAGGAGATGCGCGATCTCTCGATCGCGATCCTGCGCGAGGTCGGCGTCGACACCGGCGGCTGCAACATCCAGTTCGCGATGGACCCGACGGACGGCCGCCTGGTCGTCATCGAGATGAACCCGCGCGTGTCGCGCTCGTCGGCGCTGGCGTCGAAGGCCACCGGCTACCCGATCGCGAAGATGGCGGCCAAGCTGGCCATCGGCTACACGCTCGACGAGATCGTCAATGACATCACGAAGGAGACGCCGGCCTGCTTCGAGCCGACGCTCGACTACGTCGTCGTCAAGGCCCCGCGCTTCGCGTTCGAGAAGTTCCCCGGCGCCGACGGCACGCTGACCACCACGATGAAGTCGGTCGGCGAGGCCATGTCGATCGGCCGCAACTTCACCGAGGCATTCGGCAAGGTCCTGCGCTCGCTCGAGACCAAGCGGGCCGGCTACTGGACCGGACCCGAGGTCGAGGGCACGCTCGAGGAGCTGCTCGAGGCGATCAAGACCCCGACCGACGGCCGCATGTACCAGATCGCGCAGGCCTTCGAGCTGGGCGCGACGCTCGAGCAGCTGTTCGACGCCACCGCGATCGATCCGTGGTTCCTCGATCAGATGCAGCAGATCGTGGAGCTGGGTGAGAAGGTGCGTTCCGCCGAGACCTTCGGCGAGACCGAGCTGCGGTTTACCAAGCACCACGGCTTCTCCGACCGCCAGATCGCGGCGCTGCGCCCGCAGCAGTTCGCCGACGACGACGCGGTTCGCGCGCTGCGTAACGAGCTGAACGTGCACCCGGTGTACAAGACCGTCGACACGTGCGCGGCCGAGTTCGAGGCCAAGACGCCGTACCACTACTCGACGTACGAGCTCGATCCCGAGGCCGAGACCGAGGTCGCGCCCCAGGCCGAGCGCCCGAAGGTCCTGATCCTCGGTTCGGGCCCGAACCGCATCGGCCAGGGCATCGAGTTCGACTACTCGTGCGTCCACGCCGCGCAGACGCTGTCCGAGGCCGGCTACGAGACCGTCATGGTCAACTGCAACCCCGAGACCGTGTCGACCGACTACGACACCGCCGACCGCCTGTACTTCGAGCCGCTGACGTTCGAGGACGTGCTCGAGGTGTACCGCGCCGAGTGCCTGTCCGGCACCGTCGCCGGCGTCATCGTCCAGCTCGGCGGGCAGACGCCGCTGGGCCTGGCCAAGCGCCTCAAGGCCGCCGGTGTGCCGATCGTGGGCACGAGCCCCGAGGCCATCGACCTCGCCGAGGACCGCGGCGAGTTCGGCCGCGTGCTCACCGAGGCCGGCCTGCCGGCGCCGAAGTTCGGCACCGCCACCACCTTCGAGGGTGCGCGCGACATCGCGTCCGGCATCGGCTACCCCGTGCTGGTGCGTCCGTCGTACGTGCTCGGTGGCCGCGGCATGGAGATCGTGTACGACGAGAAGTCGCTCGAGAACTACATCTCCCGGGCCACCGAGATCTCCGACGACCGGCCGGTGCTGGTCGACCGCTTCCTGGAGGACGCGGTGGAGATCGACGTCGACGCGCTGTGCGACGGCACCGAGGTGTACCTGGGCGGCGTGATGGAGCACATCGAGGAGGCCGGTATCCACTCCGGTGACTCGGCGTGCGCGCTACCGCCGATCACCCTCGGCCGCGCCGATCTGGAGAACGTGCGCCGCTCCACCGAGGCGCTCGCGAAGGGCATCGGCGTCAAGGGCCTGCTCAACGTCCAGTACGCGCTCAAGGACGACATCCTGTACGTCCTCGAGGCCAACCCGCGCGCGTCGCGGACCGTGCCGTTCGTCTCCAAGGCCACCGCGGTCCAGCTCGCGAAGGCATGCGCCCGCGTGATGATGGGCGAGACCATCGCCGAGCTGCGGGCCACCGGCATCCTCCCGGCCGAGGGCGACGGCGGTGCTGCACCGGTCGACGCGCCGGTCGCGGTCAAGGAGGCGGTGCTGCCGTTCAACCGGTTCCGTCGCGCCGACGGCACCGGCATCGACACGCTGCTGAGCCCCGAGATGAAGTCCACCGGCGAGGTCATGGGCATCGACGCGGACTTCGGTACCGCGTTCGCCAAGAGCCAGACCGCCGCGTACGGCTCGCTGCCGACCAGCGGTTCGGTGTTCGTGTCGGTCGCCAACAAGGACAAGCGCTCGCTGATCTTCCCGGTCAAGCGGCTCGCCGACCTCGGCTTCCGGATCCTGGCCACCGAGGGCACCGCCGACGTCCTGCGTCGCAACGGCATCACCTGCGAGCAGGTCCACAAGCAGTCCGGGGAAGCACTGCCCGACGGCGCCCGCACCATCGTCGAGCAGATCAAGGACGGCGAGGTCGACATGGTGATCAACACGCCGTACGGCAACTCCGGCCCGCGCGTCGACGGCTACGAGATCCGCAGCGCCGCGGTCTCGAAGAACATCCCGTGCATCACCACCGTGCAGGGTGCTTCCGCGGCCGTGCAGGGCATCGAGGCCGCCATCCGCGGTGACATCGGCGTCCAGTCGCTGCAGGACCTGCACTCGCGGTTGCGGGACGCTCAGCAGTGACGGCGGAGACCTTCGGGGCGCGGCTCCACGCGGCACTGGGCCATCACGGTCCGCTGTGCGTCGGCGTGGACCCGCACCCCGAGCTGCTACAGGCGTGGGGGCTGCCCGAGACCGTCGAGGGCCTCGAACGGTTCGGTGAGCTCTGCGTCGAGGCGTTCGTCGGCCGCGTCGCTCTGGTCAAGCCGCAGGTCGCGTTCTTCGAGGCCTACGGCTCGGGCGGCATCGCGGTGCTCGAACGGACCATCACGGTGCTCCGGGAGGCCGGCACGCTCGTCGTCGCCGACGCCAAGCGTGGCGACATCGGCTCCACGATGAGCGCCTACGCGCGGGCCTGGCTGGGGGAGGGCTCGCCGCTCGCGTCGGACGCGGTGACGGTGTCGCCGTATCTCGGCTTCGGCTCCCTCGACCCGGTGCTCGAGCTCGCGGAGCGCAACCACGGCGGACTGTTCGTGCTCGCCGCGACCTCCAATCCGGAGGGCGCGCAGGTGCAGCTGTCCACCGGGGCGGACGGCCGCAAGATCAGCCAGGTGATGGTCGACGAGGCCGCCGCCCGCAACGCCGGCGCCGACGTCCTCGGCTCGGTCGGCGTGGTGGTCGGTGCGACGCTGACCGACGCCCCCGACCTGAGTGCGTTGCACGGGCCCATCCTGATGCCCGGTGTAGGCCATCAGGGCGGCACCGCCGACGACGTGCGCCGCCTGGCGGGCGATTGTCTGCGCTCGGTGGTGCCCAGCGTCTCGCGTGAGGTGTTGCGGGCCGGGCCGTCGGTGTCGGCGCTCCAGGAGGCCGTTGCGCGCTCTGTGGAGGCGTTCAGGTTCCTGCAGGACTAGTCGATCGTTCGATTCGAGCGACAGGTTCCGGCGAGGCCGGGTTCGGGGATTCCCCGGACCCGGCCTTCGTCGTCGGAGCGGGTCGTCGAAGATCGGCAGGTCCACGCACGACACGCACTGAATCAGGGAAGTTTTCGCGATTTTTTCTGCGCCGACCACCGCTGTTCGATCAACTGTGTGCCACGCCACGTCGAATTGAGGCGCAAGTCCGGTTCCCGCGGACTGGAAATGCCTATCTACCAGCGAAGATATCGGGGTGTGAGGTGATCGTGGCGTTCTTCGGCGCCGTTGGGGAGGTTGCTGCGAGTCGCCTTCGAACGCACCGTCGAATGAACACATAACCCACCCGAATCGGGCGGTGACGTCGGGGGGTGGGTTAGCAATCGGCGCTCAGCGTGAGTACGGTCGCTATCGCCCCTGGTTATCCGGGCGTTGTAGACGCCCCGGCTGTGCCGGGAGTTGTTGGAGTTTGCACACGACGAGACGGAGGAACCGTGGCCCTTCCCCAGTTGACCGATGAGCAGCGCGCTGCTGCTTTGGAGAAGGCGGCTGCCGCCCGCAAGGCCCGGGCTGAGCTCAAGGAGCGCCTCAAGCGCGGCGGCACCGACCTGAAGCAGGTCCTGAAGGATGCCGAAGAGGACGAGATCCTCGGCAAGATGAAGGTGTCGGCTCTGCTCGAGGCCCTGCCCAAGGTTGGCAAGGTCAAGGCGCAGGAGATCATGACCGAGCTGGAGATCGCCCCGACCCGTCGCCTTCGTGGCCTCGGCGATCGGCAGCGTAAGGCTCTGCTCGCGCGGTTCGATTTCGAGGCCTGAGCGCGACAAGTGATTGCTGACGCACAAAAGGTGTCAGGCAGCGAGACCGCGACGGCTCCGGCCGAGAGTGGTGACGCAGTGCGGAGGGGCCGGCTGGTTGTTCTGGCCGGCCCCTCGGCCGTCGGTAAGTCCAGCGTCGTCCGTCTGCTGCGTGAACGTATGCCCGAGGTCGTCTTCAGTGTCTCGGTGACCACCCGGGACCCGCGACCCGGCGAAGTGGACGGTCAGGACTACCACTTCATCTCGCGAGACGAGTTCGATCGCATGATCGGCGCCGGTGATCTGCTCGAATGGGCGGAGATCCACGGTGGCCTGCAGCGGTCCGGCACGCCGGCCGAGCCGGTACGCCAGGCCCTCGAGAGCGGCAAGCCCGTCCTGCTCGAGGTCGACCTGGTGGGCGCGCGGTCGGTTCGGGCGGCGATGCCCGAGGCGGTCCTCGTCTTCATGGCACCGCCCAGTTGGGAGGTGCTGGTGTCCCGCCTGACCGGGCGCGGCACCGAACCCGCGGACGTCGTGGAGCGGCGACTGCAGACGGCGAAGGTCGAACTTGCCGCTCAGGACGAGTTCGACACCGTCATCGTCAACGAGGATGTCAGCCAGGCCTGCGATGAGTTGGTATCCTTGTTGGCTGGACGACAGCCCTGAGCGCCGTCGCCCCTGATTCCGGCATTCAATTTGGCACTTTTCAAGTCCAGTTCAGGAGAAACCGAGTGAGCAGCACCGATGCAGTAGTGTCCGACACCGCCGGTCGTGGCGCCCTGCCTGCCTACGACACCCCGCTCGGCATCACCAACCCGCCGATCGACGAGCTGCTCGAGCGCACGTCGTCCAAGTACGCCCTGGTGATCTACTCGGCCAAGCGCGCGCGTCAGATCAACGACTACTACAACCAGCTCGGCGACGGCATCCTCGAGTACGTCGGCCCGCTCGTCGAGCCGGGTCTGCAGGAGAAGCCGCTGTCGATCGCGCTGCGTGAGATCCACGCCGACCTGCTCGAGCACACCGAAGGCGAGTGAGCGGAGAAACGCCCGTGTCAGATCGGGGATCCGGTCCGGCGACAGCGGGGTCCGGGGGGGCCGAAGGCTCCCGCGCGCCCAAGCGGATCGTCGTCGGCGTCGGCGGCGGTATCGCCGCCTACAAGAGCTGCGCGCTGGTCCGCAGTTTCACCGAGAACGGTCACCGCGTTCGGGTGATCCCCACCGAGTCGGCGCTGCAGTTCGTCGGCCGGGCCACGTTCGAGGCACTGTCCGGCAACCCGGTGCAGACCGGTGTCTTCGCCGACGTGCCCGAGGTGGCGCACGTGCGCCTCGGACAGGAGGCGGACCTCGTCGTCATTGCCCCCGCCACCGCCGACCTGATGGCTCGCGCGGTGGCCGGGCGGGCGGACGACCTGCTGACCGCCACGCTCCTCACGGCGCGATGCCCGGTGGTGTTCGCTCCCGCGATGCACACCGAGATGTGGGAGCACCCCGCCACCGTCGCAAACGTCGCGACGCTGCGCGAGCGCGGCAACATCGTCATCGAGCCGGCGTCGGGCCGGTTGACCGGCAAGGACACCGGTGCGGGCCGGATGCCGGAGCCCGAGGAGATCTACGCCCTCGCGGCCCTGCTGCTCGAGCGGTCGTCGGCGCTGCCGCGCGACCTCGAGGGTCGACGCCTGGTGATCTCGGCCGGTGGTACCCGCGAGCCCCTCGATCCGGTCCGCTACCTCGGCAACCGCAGTTCCGGCAAGCAGGGGTACGCGATCGCGCGCCTCGCCGCGCAGCGTGGCGCCGAAGTGACGCTGGTCGCGGGCGCGACGGCGGACCTGGCCGACCCGGCCGCGGTCGATGTCGTGAACGTGCGTACCGCCGAACAGATGCGCGAGGCGGTCATGAAGCACGCCGTCGACGCCGATGCGGTGATCATGTCGGCCGCGGTCGCGGACTTCCGCCCGGCCACCGTCGCGACGAACAAGATCAAGAAGGGTGCGGGCGAACCCGACTCGATTCCGCTGATCAAAAACGATGACATTCTCGCCGGACTCGTGCAGGCTCGGCGGGACGGCACGCTCGCTCCCGAAACCGCGATCGTGGGATTCGCGGCCGAGACGGGTGACGAGTCGGGAAGCGTCCTCGACCATGCGCGCGCGAAGTTGGCGCGCAAGGGCTGCGACCTTCTCGTCGTGAATGCCGTCGGTGACGGCAAGGCGTTCGAGGTGGACCACAACGACGGTTGGCTGCTCGGGGCCGACGGAACCGAGTCGGCGATCGAACTGGGCTCCAAGGCACTGATGGCCAGCCGGGTGCTCGATGCGGTTGCCGGACTACTGTCGCCGAAGTAGCACAAACGTATTTGCGGCGTGGCGCGGGGACAGGCTCCTGGCACTGGCGTCGCCTGCGGTATTGAATACAAGGTAGAAACGAAAATCAGCTCAGGTGTCGTATCGGGCCACGCAGTGTCGAGAATTCGAATCGGTGTTGTGTGGGCCTCGGACTGAACGTCGAGAGGGAGATCTGTGAGCACGACCGGCAAGCGGCTATTCACCAGTGAGTCCGTGACCGAAGGTCACCCCGACAAGATCTGTGACGCCATCAGCGACGCCATCCTCGATGCGATGCTCGAGGCGGATCCGCGCAGCCGTGTCGCCGTCGAGACCCTGGTGACGACCGGACAGGTCCACGTCGCCGGTGAGGTGACGACGTCCGCTTACGTCGACATCCCCAAGATCGTCCGCGACAAGGTCCTAGAGATCGGATACGACTCGTCGGCGAAGGGCTTCGACGGCAATTCGTGCGGCGTCAACATCGCCATCGGCGCGCAGTCGCCCGAGATCGCGCAGGGCGTCGATCACTCGCACGAGGCCCGCGTCGACGGCGTGACCGACGACGACATCGACCGTCAGGGCGCCGGCGACCAGGGCCTGATGTTCGGCTACGCGTGCACCGACACCCCGGAACTGATGCCGCTGCCGATCGCGCTCGCGCACCGGCTCTCGCGTCGCCTCACCGAGGTCCGCAAGACGGGCGTGCTGCCGTACCTGCGCCCGGACGGCAAGACCCAGGTCACCATCGAGTACGACGGCGACCGTCCGGTCCGCCTCGACACCGTGGTCATCTCGACGCAGCACGCGGCCGACATCGACCTCGACAACCTGCTCACCCCGGATCTGCGGGAGAAGGTTCTCGGTTTCGTCCTGGCGGAGCTCGACATCGAGCTCGACACCTCCAACGTCCGTCTGCTGGTCAACCCGACCGGCAAGTTCGTTCTCGGTGGGCCGATGGGTGACGCCGGCCTGACCGGCCGCAAGATCATCGTCGACACCTACGGCGGCATGGCTCGCCACGGTGGCGGCGCGTTCTCCGGCAAGGATCCGTCGAAGGTGGACCGTTCCGCGGCGTACGCGATGCGCTGGGTGGCCAAGAACGCCGTCGCGGCCGGCCTCGCCGACCGCATCGAGGTCCAGGTCGCGTACGCGATCGGCAAGGCCGCACCGGTGGGCCTGTTCGTCGAGACCTTCGGCACCGAGAAGGTCGACGTGGTGAAGATCCAGCAGGCGATCAGCGAGGTCTTCGACCTGCGTCCGGGCGCGATCATCCGCGATCTGGACCTGCTGCGCCCGATCTACGGAGCGACCGCCGCGTACGGCCACTTCGGTCGCACCGACGTGGACCTGCCCTGGGAGCGCACCGACCGCGCCGAGAAGCTGCGCGCGGCCGCCGGTCTCTGACCGCGACCGAGAGGTCGGTTCGCTGACCGGCACGGACAAGACAGCGGCAGCACACGCGCCTGTGGCGCGAGTGCTGCCGCTGCTTCCTGTTGCACACCTGGACCGGGAGTTCGACTACCTGGTCCCGGCTGATCTGGACGATCAGGCTCGCCCGGGCGTACGCGTGCGCGTCCGGTTCTCGGGTCGGCTCGTGGACGGATTCCTCCTCGAGCGCATCGAGTCCAGCGACCATGGCGGCAAACTCGCGTGGCTCGACAAGGTGGTGTCCGCCGAACCGGTCCTCACCCCCGAGGTGCGGCGCCTGGTCGACGCGGTGGCCCACCGGTACGCAGGCACCCGAGCGGACGTGCTGCGGCTGGCGATCCCGCCGCGGCACGCGAAGGTGGAATCCGAGGAGAGCCAACCGGTTGCGGCGCCCGATGCGCCGACCGTCGACGCGACCGCGTGGTCCGCGTACACGCACGGCGCGAACTTCGTCGAGGCGCTGGGCGCCGGACGGGGCCCGCGGGCGGTGTGGCAGGCGCTGCCCGGCGAGGACTGGTGTGCACGGCTCGCCGAGCTGGCCGGTGTCGTGGCCGCTTCCGGTCGTGGCGTGGTGCTCGTGGTGCCCGACCAGCGCGACCTCGACAGACTCGTGCGGGCGTGCGAAAGTCTGCTCGGTACAGAGCATGTCGTGGGTCTCGCGGCGGGGCTGGGGCCGTCGGCGCGGTACCGGCGCTGGCTGGCGGCGCTGCGGGGGACGGCGCGGGTGGTGGTCGGGACACGGGCGTCGGTGTTCGCGCCGGCCCCGGATCTGGGCCTGATGGTGGTGTGGGACGACGGCGACAGCAGCCTGTCCGAACCGCGGTCGCCGTACCCGCACGCGCGGGAGGTCGCGCTGCTGCGCGCCCACGGCACCGGGTGTGCGGTGGTGCTCGGCGGTCACGCGCGGACCGCGGAGGCGCAGGCGCTCGTCGATTCGGGGTGGGCGCACGATCTGGTTGCCGCGCGCGACGTGGTGCGCGCACGTGCGCCGATGATCACCGCACTCGCCGACAGCGACCACGCGCTGGCCCGCGATCCCGGTGCCCGCGCGGCTCGCCTCCCCGCGATCGCGTTCGCCGCCGCCCGTCAGGCCCTGGCCGCGGGAGCCGGTGTGCTCGTTCAGGTGCCGCGTCGCGGCTACGTTCCCTCGCTGGCGTGCGCCAAGTGCCGGGCGCCGGCGCGGTGCCGTCGGTGCAACGGCCCGCTCGCGTTGCCCGCGGCAGCCGGACCCGACGGCGCCGGTTCCCCCACGTGCAAATGGTGCGGCATCGCCGACACGAACCACCGGTGTCACGCGTGCGGGGCGCGGGCGCTGCGGGCTGTCGTCGTCGGGGCAGGTCGCACCGCGGAGGAACTCGGTCGAGCGTTTCCGGGATGCGCGGTGCACACGTCGGGCGGGTCGGACGTGAAGGCCGAGATCTCGCCCGGCCCCAAGCTCGTGGTGTCGACGGTGGGCGCCGAACCGGTGATGCCCGGCGGCTACGGCGCGGCGCTGCTGCTCGACGGCTGGGCGCTGCTCGGTCGCGCCGACCTGCGCGCCGCCGAGGAGACGTTGCGGCGATGGATGACCGCATCGGCGCTGGTGCGCTCGCACACCGACGGCGGTCAGGTCGTGGTCGTCGCCGACTCGGGGATCCCCACCGTGCAGGCGCTGGTGCGCTGGGATCCGGTGTGGCACGCCTGGGCTCAGCTCGCGGAGCGCACGGAGGTCGGATTCCCGCCGGCGCTGCACATGGCAGCCGTCGACGGCACCGCGGCGTCGATCGGCGAACTGCTCGACATTGCGGCACTTCCGGATTCGGCGGAGGTGCTGGGACCGGTGCCGCTGCCGCCGGGGGAGCGGTTGCCGTTCTCGAGCGAGGAACCGGAACCGGAGGACGTGGAACGCATGCTCGTCCGGGTGCCGCGCGGGGACGGCCGGGCACTGGCGAAGGGCCTGGCCGAGGCGCAGGCAGTCCGCAGCGCCCGGCGTTCGGCCGGACCCGTCCGGGTGCAGATCGATCCGCTCCGGATCGGTTAGGCGCAGCCGGACGACCCGTCCCCGCCGTCGGCCGTTCAGTCCAGGCCGTAGTGGGCCGCAAAGGGGTCCCAGTCGGGGTCGGTGTGGAGTTCCAGCTCGATCTCCCGGGCGGCGGTCGCCCCCACTTCGGTGCCCGAGAGGTGCCCGATCAGGGCCGCCGTCATGTCCATACCGGCCGCGACCCCGGACGACGTCCACCGGTCCCTGTCGTGGACCCATCGAGCCCGTGGCACCCACGTGACGTCCCTGCCATGGCCGGACGCCCAGGCGAAGGCCGCCTTGTTGGATGTGGCGCGGTACCCCTCGAGGAGGCCCGCCGCTGCGAGGAGCGCCGACCCGGTGCAGACCGAGGTGATCAGGGGAGCGGTCGTCGCCCAGTGGGACAGCTGCCGGAGGAACGTCGCGTCACCGACCAGCGGTCGAGTGCCCATTCCTCCGGGCACCATCACGATGTCGGGGGTGGCAGCGTCCGTGAACGAGGCGTCAGCGATGATCTCGGCGCCTTGGCCGCTGCGCACCGGGCCGTCCTGTGGTGCGACGTAGGTGATCGGATACTCCTCGGGGAGACGACTCAGCAGCTCGACCGGCCCGAACACGTCGAGCAACTCGAAACCGTCGAACAACACCACGCCGACACTGCGCTGCTTTCGGTCCATGCCCCATTCTCGCGGCCGGCTCTCCTACACGGTGAGTTCCGGGTCGTGTGGGCGTGTTCCGCTACGGGGAAGCCCGCTCGCTGCGAAAGTGACACGGCGTTGCGCTCGCGGACATCGGTGACCCGGAACGCTGAAGGCGACGGGTACTGCCGGAGTTGCCCTAGCTCTCCCGCAGATCGACCACGTACATCCGGGTGCGCGAGCGGTCGAGGAAGTTCTTCTCGTCGGCCTCGATCGCGGCGGCCACCTCGGGCTGCGCGTGGGTGGCGAGCATGCCCTCGTAGCCGGCCATGTCGTCGAAGACGAACTCGCTGATGACGTCGAAGTCCGGGTCCGCGGCGCCGTCCGCGCCGATCGCGCTGCCGCGGTCGAGGTAGTTCCGTCGGTATTCCACGATCTGCGGCAGCAGGCTGCGGATCAGCTTCGAGTGGTTGTTCTCGTAGTAGTCGACGAACTCGGCATGCGACAGCCCGGGCTTGCGGGCCAGCAGTGCGACGGCCTTGATCACGACGGTCTCCTCCCAGTGGTACGCGTGGAGCGCGACCGTACCTCGACGTCGCGGTGCTCGGGCACCGGCGGTCCCGATCTTCGGGAAGACCTCTGGCTGCGGGTTGTGTTCGCGGACTGCGTGTTCGGATTGCGGCCGCGGGACTGCTCGACGGCGCCGCCGGACAGTTGCGGCACCGGCAGCCGGAGCAGTCGGGAGATCCGTCCGCCGCCGGTCTTCTCGATCGCGGCGATCGCTCGGGGCTCGTGTCTGGCCGCGTTCGCGACGAGTCCGAACACGAACAGCATCAGCGCCGTCGAGGTACCACCGTAGGAGATCAGCGGTAGCTGCAGTCCGGTCACGGGAAGCAGCCCGATGACGTAGCCGATGTTGATGGTCGCCTGTGCGCCGATCCACGTCGTGGCGACGGCGGCGACCAGGCCGAGGAACGGATCGGCGCACCGGCGGGCGATGCGGATCCCCAAGACGACAACGGCTGCGAAAAGTGCGATGACCGACATCGATCCGAGGATCCCCAGTTCGTCGCCGATGATCGCGAAGATGAAGTCGTTGTACGAGTTGGGCAGGTAGCTCCACTTGCTCGTCGACTGCCCGAGTCCCTCGCCGAACCAGCCGCCGCTCGCCAGCGCGTACTTGGCCTGTCGCGACTGGTAGCCGAGTCCCTGCGGATCGTCGCCGGGATTGAACAGCACCCGCACCCGGTTGACCCGGTAGCCGGCCGTGAAGGTGAGGACGACCGCGGTCGCGACGCCGGCCCCGACGATCGCGCCGAGGATCCGCAGGTCGAACCCGATGTACCACAGCAGCGACATCAGAATGATCGCGAGTGTGATTGCCGTGCTCAGGTTCGGCTGGAGAACCACCAGCACACACATGACGAGCGCACCGGGAACCACCGGAACGAGCAGTTCGCGCGTGGATCGCGCCGGACCGGCGCGCAGCGTGAGCATGTGCGCGCCCCACAGCACGAGAGCAACCTTCGCGAGTTCGGACGGCTGGAACGAGATGCCCGCGACGTCGAACCATCGCCGCGACCCCTGGATCTCGGTGCCGATCCCGGGGATCAGGACGAGGATCAGCATCACCACCGCGGCTACGAACGCCGGGAACGAGAGCATCCGAATGGTCCTTACCGGCAAGCGCATCGCGAGGTAGAACGCGAACAGTCCGAGAATCACGCCCAGCAGCTGCTGGACGAAGAACGTGTACGCAGACCCGCCGCCGACGTACGACTCGACCGCCGACGCCGACAGCACCATCGCGAGCCCGAACGTCGTCAGCAGCGCCGTGAGGCCGAGGACCAGGTGCAACGACCACAGCGGTCGCTCGGCCCACTCGGCGATGCGCCGGCGACCCGAAGTGCGGCGGGCGGTTTCGCCGGACCGCGTGGCTCCGGGACGCGGACGCGCGCTCACCGCTCGACCTCGAACATCGACTCCGAGACCCGACCGGCCACCGTCCAGCGGACGCTGGTGACCAGCGGCTCGAGGCTCGTTCGGCTGACGGCCGACTCGAGGAGTGCGTCGTCGCGGCGTCGTGCGGTGAGTTCCGCGACCACCCGGACCTGCCCGGGATCGGCGGTGTCGCGCGACTGCACGGACCGCAACCGGAACTCGGGGCGTGAGATCGCCTCCACGGTGAGCCTGCGGACGTGCGCCTCGGCCTCCTCGTGGCAGGTGACCTCGAATCGGTATTCGACGGGTGGTTCCTCGCGTCCGGCCTTGGCCGGCTGGTGGTCCATCAGCCGACCGACCGGCCGCAGGATGGTGTTGGCCCCCATGATGGCGACCGCGCCGATCACTGCGGCCCAGTACATCCCACCGCCGGCCAGGGCTCCGACCGCTGCGGTCGCCCATAGCGTCGCCGCGGTGTTCAGCCCCGTCACGGACGCGCCTTGCTTCATGATGACGCCAGCTCCGAGGAAACCGATCCCCGAGACGATCTGAGCGGCGACGCGGGTGGGATCGGCGTCCGGGCCGTGGAACCCGTAGGCGCTGAGGATCACGAACAGCGTCGCCCCCAGGCTGACGAGTGCGTTGGTGCGCAGCCCGGCCATGCGTGCGCGCCATTGCCGTTCGATGCCGACCATGGCGCCGAGACCCAGGCCGAGGGCGACGCGAAGGATGATGATCGTGGTGTCCATGTCGGATACCTCCGGAAGTGACCCGCAACGAGCACACCGGACTGGACCCACGACATCGTCGTGAGTCCAGCGGGATGTGCGTTGCGTAGGAAGGGTTTTGCCGCGTCAGCCGGGCAGGATGCGTCGGCGGATGCGATCGGGGTGTTTCGGGAACGCCTGATGTCGACTGGGCGGTTCGTCCACGACGATCACCTCCTCCGTGCCGGGACTCGCGGTCCGATGCCTCTTTCGGGTGCAACGTAGGAGGTTCACGGCGATCACGTCACGTAGTCACGTGGTTGTCGGAACACCTCCACGTAAGAGCTTCGGCACTGCACGACGTGTCCCGCATCCACGGGAAGCCACTTGGGATCACCCCTTAATCCGGGGAAATCTGTCCTGATCTTGGGCGTCTCTCGACGTCGTGAGATCAGTGGCCTGTGTTCGTGCAGGAGCCTCGCCTAACGAGGTGCTGCACAACGAGGGTGCCAGCGGGTCCGGGTGCTGTCAACCTCGGCTGACGTTCACAGCCAGTGCTGGCGTTTGAAGACGTAGAACAGTGTGAGCGAGGTCGCGATCATGAGCAGCAACGCCAGCGGGTAACCGAACGCCCATCCCAGTTCGGGCATGTCGTTGAAGTTCATCCCGTACACGGTCCCGACCAGTGTGGGTGCGAAAAGAATTGCAGCCCAGGCGGATATCTTCTTCACTTCCTCGCTCTGGTTGAGGCTGGTGACCGTCAGCCGGCGCATCTCCTCGTTCTGTTGCTGGGCGACCAGCGTGGCGTGTACCGACAGCGCGGTCTGCAGGTGTGCGCGGCACGAGTCGGCGCGCTCGACGACCCGCAGTGTGTGGTCGAGTACGTCGCGCAGGTGGCGTCGGAGTTCGAGGTCGACGTGGTACTTGTCCGAGCCGCGTTCGAGGGCCTCGAGGATGGACACCAGCGGATGCGTCGCGCGCTGGAAGTCGATGACCTCGCTCGACAGGTCGTAGATGCGCCTGGCGACGGCGGGGTCGCCGGTGAACACCTGGTTCTCGATCTCGTCGATGTCGTTCTCGAGGCCCGCAGCGACCGGTAGGTATTCGTCGACGACCTGGTCGAGGATTGCGTACAGCACGGCCTCGGGGCCGAGGCGCAGCAGCGTGGGGTTGCCCTCCAGTCGGTGCCGCACCTGAGCGAGATCCGGGGACTCGGCGTGCCGGATGGTGACGACGAAGTCCGACCCGACGAACACGTGTACCTCACCGAACTCGACCTTCTCGACGTCGTCGAGATAACGGGCGGGCCGCAGCACCACGAACAGGGTCTCGTCGTATCGCTCGAGTTTGGGGCGCTGGTGCGCGGCGATGGTGTCCTCGACCGCGAGGTGGTGGAGGTCGAATTCGCGAGCCAGGGAATGGACTTCGTCGGCGTCGGGTCGGTAGAGGCCGATCCATGCCATCCCGTGGAGTCGGTTCATCGTCTCGTAGGTGCAGTCGAGCGTGCTCGGGGTGTCGACGCGAATTCCGTCGACGTAGACGGCATTGTCCACGATGGTCATGCGTGCCCCGTTCCTATCCGGTTCGCCATATTCCATCACGCATCCGCCCCGGTGGGCGGGATTCCGACGCGGGGTCAACAGGGCGTCAAAGCTGGAGGTCGGTACGTCAGGACCGCGTCATGGCGCGTGCTCGCCGACGAGTCGGCGGCGTAGGTGTGGAAGGGAACGAGGAGGCCATGATGACACTTCGGCACTTCCGGTCGAATTTCCGGGCGGCCGCACTCCAGAACGTCTTCGCACACATCGACAGCCGCGAACTCGCGACCGAGTACGCGTACGTCTCGATTCGCGAAATTGCAGCATCGCCGGGCCTCCGCCTGGTCGGGTTGTGCTGCGCACTCCCGCCGCGTGCGTCCGCGGCAGACGTGCGTTCCGCCGTCCACGAATCCGTGTTGCTGATGGAACGTTTCCACACCGACTGCGACATCGTCCTGACCCAACTGGTCCTGGAGGAATCCGAGGCCGACCTCGGCGTTCGGTCGGTCCCGCTACAGCATCGGCACGACCTTCTGGAGATGGTGGACGACGCCCTCGAAAGCGACTGTGAGCGAACGCGTTTCCCGCGTCCGAGCCTGACGCTCATGGCAGACGTGCACTCGCGGGTCGAGAGCAGGGCCGGCGCCCGCTGAGTTTCGTTCCTCGATCGTTATCCCGCGCACCGGCTGCGGAGTCGACCCTGCGTCGTCGATCTTGATAGACACGGCTCAGGGTTCCGAGGAGCCGCGGGAGGTGCGTGTGCGTCTGTCGATGCGAGCAGGTGTGGTCGTGGCGGTCACGGCAATGGCCACCGCTTTCGGTTCGTCGGTGTCGATCGCGGGCGCGGCCCCGGTGAACTCCCGATCGTCTCCCGAATCGGGCGCGGCCTCGTACGTCGTCCCGACCGTGCCCGGTCCGATCCAGATCCGGCACGCCGCTGCGCTGCACTACGCCGAGCGGCACCTGGACTCCGCGCCGCCGGGGGCGAACGACTTCGGGTGCCGACCGGCGCCCGACCACCCGAATCCCGTCATCCTCGTGCACGGCAGCGACTCCGACGCCTACACGGACTGGTCCGCCCTCGCTCCGATCCTCAGTTCAAGGGGATTCTGTGTGTTCGCGCTGAACTACGGGTCGGACGGCAAGCCCGGCAAGTACGCGCGCGGCGACATGGCCCGCAGTGCCGGTGAGCTCGCCGACTTCGTGGATCGGGTCCGGGCGTCGACCGGGGCGCCCTGGGTGGATCTCGTCGGCTACTCGCAGGGCGCGACCGTCGCGCGGTACTTCGTCAACCGACTCGGCGGCGCCGACGTCGTGGGGCGCTGGGTCGGCGTGGCGTCGCCTACCTACGGCGGCGTGATGTTCGGGGTGGTGCCGGCGCTGCGCCTGTTGCCGTACCCCGACCGGATCGCCGAGGCTCTCACCTCCAAGGCGATCAGCCAGCAGATGCAGGGATCGCCGTTCCTGGCCGCGCTCAACGCGGGCGGCGACACCGTCCCGGGCGTCGAGTACACGACCATCGGGTCGCGCTACGACGAGATGATCCAGCCCTACACCAACATCGCGCTGCGTGGTGCCGGCGCGACGAACATCCTGGTGCAGGATCTGTGTCCCGAGAACCTCGGCGGGCACTTCAACATGGTGTACGACCCCTTCGCGCTCGGACTGGCCGTGCGAGCGCTCGACCCGCCGGCGTCGATGCCGGTGTGTGCGCCGGTTCCGCTCGGTACGGGGATCGCCGAGATGGTCTACGAAAGCAATTCATGACAGCGCGTAATGGACTTTTCGGTCTTCGCCAGGTGCGCGCATGCATCGCTGAAGGTGGACTGCCGGAAACTACGCGGTTGTCATTTATATTTGTGATCAAGGCCGGATAAATACAATTCGAGCCACCGCGTCGAATCTTCGGTGCGGGACGGGGATTCCGCGCAATTGGTGCAGGTCTCGCGGATCGCTGGGCCAGGGGTGAACGGCCGGGTGAACGTCCGTCTCCGCCGGCCGATCCGATTCGACGTCGGTGCTGCGTCCGATAGCATTCGGTCGGCAGTTTCTCGCATCGACGAACGCAATCACACAGGCCGTACCGGGGGAGCGGCCGCGCTCGAAGAACGGAAGAGACGACAGAAAATATGGGGATCTCGAATGAATCACGAATTGCCCGGGAGTGTGTAAACGTCCCTGCGGGTGTTGGTGGGTATCGAAATCTTGGAAAGTCGGGGGAACCTCATTACTCGCACGACGGCGACTGCCGGACGTGTGATCACACGCGCTTCGCATATGCCGTGGAGAGCTTCACGAGGCTGCAGGCGGAATCGTGCGACGCGGATGTGGTGCTGAAGGGTCTGGTCGACCTGATTTCGGAGCTGCTCGACCTCGCCGGCGGTGGCGTCGTGGCCGACATCGAAGGGTTGTCGGCGCAGACGACATCGACGACGGGGCCAGGAGTGGTTCTCGACCGCCTGCCGCACCTGCTCTCGGACGGCCCGTGTGCCGACGCGATCGCTCGCGGGAGCATCCTGCACATCGCCGCGGTAGACGATCACCGCGAAGCCTGGCCGCAGTTCGTCGCGGAGGCGCGTCGATCGGGCCTGGTGTCGTTGGCGGTTTTTCCACTCGGACACGGCCCACGCGCTGTCGGTGCACTCGTGCTCGTCTCGGATCGGCCGCGGCGTTGGCTGGAAGACGAGATGGGCATGGTCGGATGTCTTGCCGAGATGGCATCGGTCTATCTGAGTCAGAGGTCGGCGTTGACTCACTTCCAGCAACTGTCCGGACAGCTCGAGCAGGCGCTCACCAGTCGCATCGTCGTGGAACAGGCGAAGGGCATCATCTCGAACGCGAACGGAATCGGCGTCGATGCCGCATACCAGTTGATCCGTCGTCACGCACGCTCGCACAATGCGAGCGTGCAAGCCGTCGCAGAAGCGATAGTCACGCTCGCACTGCGCGTATGACCGATCCGTCCCGCCTCTACGGGCAGGTCTGCGGGCAGGGCGACTCCTGACCGACGAAATCTCGCCCGCACCCTAGGGTGCGGGCGAGGGATGTTCGATCAGAGTGCGCGTGGGGTCCCGTAGGTCGCAACCGAATGGCTTCCCCCTGCGGTCGTCACGGTGTAGACGGCGTACGGGCGAACCGTCACTCCGCCGAGGCATCCGTCGACCTTGACGTGGACTGCGTCGAACGAGACGGTGGCGTCGGGCCCGTTCACCACCTGCTTGCCCAGTGAAACGTCCTGGCTGACGCCGGGCTTCGGATTGATCAGAATCGACGGCGTCATGCCGAAGTTCATCCCCATGCCTGGTGTCGGGAAGAGGGTGAGCGTCGGACCGGCCAACGTCTCGATCGCGAGTTGCATGCCACCGGAGATGTCGACGGCGCAGCCGACCTGGTAGCCGACGTCGAGCGTGCCGCTCGTGACGTCCTGCGCGCCCGCTCCCGTCGCGGTTCCGACGGCGGACGCCGACACGAAGCCCTCGCTCGACGTCGGCATCATGGTGAGACTCGGAACCGACTCGACGACGTCGTTCGTCAGCGTCACGGTCAGCCCGCCGGCGGGCGTCGATGCGGTTCGTTCGGCCGCCGTCGCCGTGCCGGCGGTGGCGAAGAGCACCATTCCGGTCGTAGTCAGGATTGTGGCCGCGGGCCTGACGGCTCGGCGGCGGTGTGCGTTCTGCGATTTCGCGTTCATTTCGAAGGTTCCTAACCTGTAGCGCGGACGGGGGGTGTTGTCGTGTGTCGGGTGTTCGACCCGGCTACCACCGCAGGTGGTAGCGCCGGGGCATCGTCGGTCGGCGTCTCGGATCTCGAACGGCGTGCGGGACTTCGCCAGACGCCGGTGTCGCGACTACGCCACGCGAGCGGAAGCGTTCGCAGACACACGGCCGCGTCGACGATGCGCATGACGGGGAACGCGAGTCCGTAGAGCAGGTAGTGAGGGCGACGACTGACGACGGCGGCCAACACGGTCAGCAGGAAGTCGGGGACGAGTACGCCCAGAAGCAGGGCCTGGGGCGGAAGCACGTGGGCCAGATCTCCGGTCCCGACGCCGAGGTTCTCTGCGAACTGTGCACCGAGTGAGACGAGCAGCACCGGCAGGAGAAGGACGAACAGAAGACTGCTGGTCACCAGTTCGACGACGTAGGCTGCCAGCGCCACCCAGAACCCGCCGACGTGGAGTCGGTGGCGCCGCAGGGTCTGCCAGAACCCGAGTGCCCAGCGCCGGATCTGTTTGACGTAGTCGTGGAAGCTGTCGGGGTCCTGGGTGTACGCGATGGCGGCACGAGGATGGAAGGCAATGCGACCCAACTTCTTCGCGTGAACCTCGAACGTCATGTTGAAGTCTTCGATGACCAGGCCGGGTGCGCTCACGTCGATGTGTTCGAGAGCCTCGGTGCGGTACATGCTGGCGAACCCGGGCACGATCGTCACAGCGTTCGCCCAGCGGGCGGCCTGACCGTATTTGAACAGGTACTGCACCGCGATGTACACCCGTTCCCGGTATGCCACCAGCAATCGCCCCATGCGCGTCGGCGGTTCGGGCGTGGCGATCGTGGCCGCCCGGCCGGCGACAGCCACGACTCCGGGCTCCGACAACTCGGCGAGCCCGGTGGTCAGGTAGTCCGGTGCCAGATGGGTGTCGGCGTCGAGGAGCATCACCACCTGGAATCGATCGCACAAGTCGAAGTGCTCGATTCCCGCGGCGAGCGCCCCGGCCTTACCTCTGTTCGGGTTCAGTTCGAGGACTCGCGCGCCCGCGGCGCGGACGATCTCGGCGGTCCCGTCGGACGATCCGTCGGAAACGACGAAGATGTTCTCGACGGGCACCAGTGAGGCCGCAGAGGCGATCGTCTCGGCTATCACCAGCTCCTCGTTGTGGGCGGCGACGAGCACGGCGACGTCGGCCGGCGCCAGCTGCGCGTGTGCGGACCGGTCGACGAAGTGTTTCCCGCGGCGCCGATTCCACCGGGAATTCACCGCTCTCCCGATGCCGACCGAGGTCCAGAAGATGGTGTTGAGGCCGAACACCAGCAGCATGATCAGGAGTAATGCCGTCATCGGAACCCCTTGCCTTCGAGGATGATCGGACCGGGCAGGGCGGGCGCGGTCACTCCTGGACCCCGCTGGTGGTGACGATCGTGCGCCACGGCCCCGGCGGGACGTCGCCCTCGTCGACGAACTGCCAGTCGACGTGGTCGTCCTCGCCGTCGAGTTCGCTGAACCCGAGACAGCCGTTCAGCGCCGGAGAAACGTCGAGACCTGCACCGTTGAATTCGGTGTTCGCGGGTCTCGCGTCGTTCCCGCCGAAGACGTAGGCGGAATCGTGGTAGGTCCCCGGTCCGGCATCCTGGATCTGTCCGTAGCACGTCTGGTCGCCGCTGCGCAGCCGAACCCAGCGGTTCTTCATCAAGCTGAACGAAGGGTCAGTCAGATGGTCGCTGTAGGGGGCCTCGTCGGCCCAGGGGACCACCGAACCTCGCTGCTTGAATGCGACCTTGTCGTTGACGTCGTCGAAAGGCAGATCGAGATAGAAGGGATTCTCGCGCGGTGTCATCTGCGTGGGGAAGTAGCCGTTCGCGGCAGTTCGGGGCTCGGTCCGGCAGGCGCCGCCGACCGTGACGCCGTCGCATCCGCCGTAATTCTCGAGCCAGTTCGCGTCGTAGGTCGACATCTCCTGGCTGCCGTCTTCGGCTGTGGGGTCGAAGATCTCTCCGACCCAGAAAGTGGTCGACACGATGTCGGTGTGCCACGGGTACTCGGTGTCGGCAGCTTGGGCCGTATCCGCGGCGCACCCCGTGGCGGCGATACCCATGCCCACGGCCACGACGCCCAGCAGACTACCGATGGTGTTGATTGCCATGCGCTGCTCCTCCATCTGGATTCCCGTCGAGCTGAAAACTCCCGCCGTGCCGACCGGGCCGAGATCGCGACCTCGGCCCGGTCGGCCTTGGTTGGACGCCGCGGCTACTCGCCGAGCTGGCCGGCGTCTGGCAGGAACGTCTGGCCGGGCTTCAGCTCCTGCGGTCCCGGCACGTAGTGGACGCTGGGTGCGGCCGGGCCGCGCCGGCTGTTCCGGTCCACGTTGTGGTTCGGCTTCTTGTTCGGCTGCTGGGCCGTCGCGGCCATCGGCTGCGGCTCGCTGGTCGGCTGCTGTTCGGTGGTCGGCTGCGGCGACGGCTGATCCGCGACCGACCAGGACCCGGTGGTCGGCTGCGCCGCGGCGGTGTCGTGGAGTTCGTAGTCATCGGTGTGCAACTGCCCGTCGCCGAACAGGTTGAGCCCGAAACTGATTCCGGTCGCACCTGCCGGTACCGGCGGCGTGGTCCACTCCGCAGCGGTGTATTCGGGTGCCGCCGCGAACCAGGGGCTCGAGGTCCAGTACGCCCATGTTCCGATTGCGGTCCGGTAGTACAACGCGAACTGCGTCGGGGCGGTGGAGTTGTACCAGGCCTTGAGCGCGTAGGTGTGGCCGGGCGTGGCCGCCGGCGAGCATTCACCGAGATCCAGCCTGGGCAGCAGTTTCGCGTCGCCGTCCACGTAGCCGGCCATCGTCAGTCGCTCGGCGATATTTCCGCCGTGCGCTTCGGGCGTCGTGGCGAACGTCGGCGAGTTGGTGCCGTAGCCACCGGCCATCCAGCACTGCGGCAGTCCTGTGGCGGCGTCGACGGTCTCGAGACCGGGGTTCGGTGCGCCGTTGGCTCCGGGCGTTGGGGCGGGCGGCACGGGACCGGACACGGCGGGGGCGACGGCGCCGCCGATCACCTCGTCCACGGTCTGCACCACCGTGTTGTTGCTCGAGCGTGCGGCGAGCCATCCCGCGAACTGGTCGAGCAGTGCGGGCGAGGTCGACAGTCCACCGGGGTCGCAGTTGTCGGCACATACGTGGTGGAAGGTGATCTGGATCCACCCGCCCTTGTTCTCCGCTTTCGTGACGACGTTCTGCAGGTCGGCGAGGGTCCAGGTGTTGTCCACCTGGTCGGGTGCCTTCGTGTAGTACGGGTCCGCGGGCGGAATGCTCTCGGCCAGATCACAGCCCGTGCATCCGAATCGCGTTTGGATGTCTCCGAGGCCGCGCGCGCTGTTGTAACCGCACTGCCGTGCGATCGCCTCGGTGTCAGCGCTCGCCGCGGCGAACGGGTACGCCAGCGACGTGACCTTGTACCCCCAGTTGGTGAGGTTCACACGGTCGTTGCACAGCTGTCGGGTCGCCTCGTCGTGCGACAACGTGGTCAGGTCCGGATGCGTCACGGAATGGCCGCCGATTTCGTTGCCTGCGGCGGCGATACCGCGAAGATCGGCTTGTGACAGGTACCCGGGTTGGTCGACGTAACCCGACGGGACGAAGAAGGTCCCACGGAGGCCGTGAGCCTGCAGTGTCTGTGCCGCCACGGTCGCATCCGCATTGCCGTCGTCGAAGGTCAGGCTCACGACGGTGCGCTTGCCGGCGGCACCGGCGGGCGCGCTGACCCCGACCGCGATCAAGGCGGGTGCGATCACGAGGGCCAGGACGCTGATCAGCCCGAGTATGCGGGTCCGCCGGGACCGCGTGGGTGGTCGGTGCCGACGTGGGCGGGGAGATCCGGGGCGGGATGGGCGGGTCCAGTCGCGACTGCTCATAGCGTTCCTTCCGGTTCGGTTGATCATTCGACGGTCACTGACTTGGCGAGGTTGCGGGGCTTGTCGACGTCCCGGCCGAGTGCGAGCGCCAGTGCGCGCGCGAGGACCTGCATCGGGACGACGGATTCGAGCGGTCCGCACGGGGCCGGACCCGGGTGCAGCACCGGAACGGTGGCTCCTTCGGTGCCGATGCTGATGATTCGTCCGCCACGGGCGCGGACCTCGGCGATGTTCGCGGCGATCCTCGGGTCGCCGTGGTCCACGACGACCACCGGGGTTCCCGGCTCGATCACTGCGAGGGGACCGTGTTTCAGTTCGCCGGCCGGATGGTGCTCTGCCCACCGGTAGGTGAGTTCCTTGAGCTTGAGGGCACCCTCGGCGGCGTAGGGAACTCCCGCGCCGCGGCCGAGGAACACGAAGCCTGTCGCCGACGACAACTCGTCCACGAGTGGCGGGATCAGCTGTTGGGCCGCCTCGGTGGCGGCAGCGAGCCGTGCTGGGGCGCCGTTCAGCGCCCGCATCAGACCAGCCGCGGCATCCGGAGCGAGTCGTTCGTCGGCGACCATCGCCGACATCACTACTGCGACACCGGAGATGACCTGGCATACGAAGGTCTTCGTCGCGGCCACGCCGATCTCGGGCCCGGCCGAGCAGGGAAGGACCGCGTCGGCGCGTCGAGCGAGCGTGGAATGGGAGGAATTGGTCAGTGCCAGGACCGGACCGTCGCTGGGGTCGTGAAGGTCCAGCGCGCGCAGCACGTCCGCGGTTTCGCCGGACTGGCTGATCGCGAGGGTGAGCGTGCCGGGTTCGATCGATTCCCGGAGGGTTTCGCTGGCGACCGTCGTGGTGAGGCGGATCCCGCCGATCCCGCGGGCACAGTTGCCGATCACCTGACCGGCGTGCAACGAGGTGCCGCACGCGATCACCCGCAGCCGGTCGAAACGGGGGAGACCGAGCCCCGCCCAGAGCGTTCCGTCGGCGACTCCGCCACCGATCTGACCGAGCAGACGCGCCGCGACCTGGGGTTGCTCGGCGATCTCCTTGCTCATGTAGTCGGTGTGCAGACCGAGACTCATGTCGGTGCGGTTCCAGGTGTGCCGGGTCAGCGGCGGCGGCGAACACCGCTGCCCGCGGCGACTCCACGTGAACGTTTCGCCGAGCTCCACGACGTCGCCGTCCTCGAGGGGCTGGAACTCTTCCACCCAGTCGGAGATCGCGGCCGCGTCGCTCGTGGCGAAGTCGCCTCCGTGGGCGCGAGCGATCAGCAGTGGCGAGCGGTGCGCGGCGGCGACGAGACGCCCGGTGCCCCGCTCGAGGACCGCGAGTGCCCACGACCCCGCCAGGCGCTCCACCGTCTGCTGGACGGCTGTGAGCAGGTCACCCGACAGTGCGAGATTGTCCTCCACGAGGTGCGCCACGACTTCGCTGTCCACCTCGGAGGAGAATCGGTGTCCGGTCGCGCGGAGTTCGGTCTCGAGCTCGTCCGCGTTGGTGATGATCCCGTTGTGGACCAGTGCGATTCGTCCGCCGCAGTCGACGTGCGGGTGGGTGTTGGCCTCGTCGACGCCGCCGTGCGTGGCCCAGCGGGTGTGCCCGATGCCCAGTCCGTCGAGTTCGGGGCCGGTCCACTGCGTGACCTGCTGTTCGAGCGCGCCGATTCGTCCGGTCGTCCGGATCCGGGCGAGGTCCCCGTCACCGGTCCTGACGGCGACGCCGACCGAGTCGTAGCCGCGGTACTCGAGTCGCTTCAGGGCCGGCAGCAGATAGTCGAGCGCGGGACCGTTGGTCCGGCAGGCGATAATTCCGCACATTGCTGATCCTTCGATGCCAGAGGGAACGTTGTCGGGGTGGATCGACAGGTCGGTGGGAGGGTCACGGGCCGAGTCGCCAGATCGACGGGTCCTCGCCGCCGAGTCGCCACAGCGCGACGCCCGCGAGCCCGTGCCGTCGCGCGAGTGCCACCTTGGCCTCGACACTGCGAGCGTTCTCGAACCACACCTCGTGGACGACCCCGTCGACGCTGTACGTGAAGTGGTTCGAACTAGTGGTCTCGTCCCAGGTCGTCACCGATTTCTGGGTCGCGGCCACCGACATCACCTCGGTCCACGTGAGGGGGGTGGCGGTGGAGCCGACCCAGTCGTAGCCGTAGAGCGCGACGCCGAGGACGAGCTTCGCGCGCGGCACCACGGTGAGCGCATACCGGATGACGTCGTCGACCCAGTCGTACGGGGCGATGGGCCCGGCTGTGCTCGTCGCCCAGTGCCGGTCGTACGCCATCACGATCACCTTGTCTGCGCCGCGGGCGATGGCGGCGTAGTCCTGCGCCTCGTTCTGCGGGCCGTACCCGGCATCGTCCGGCTTGGCATGAACCGCGACGTGGAGGACCCTGCCGATCCCGTGCAGCGCGACGCCCAACTCGCCGATGAACGCCGAGAATCCGGCTCGGTCCGTGGACAGCAGGTTCTCGTAGTCGATCTGTACCCCTCCGAAACCATGTGCGCGGACGAGTTCGGTCAGCGCGTCGACATGCGCGCGACGCAGGGACGGATCCGCCAGGACTCGCGCGACGGTGTCTCGGTCCCATTGGCCGGCGGTCGTGTTCGTGATCGCCGGTATCGTTCGGATGTTGTTGTTGCCCAAGCGCTTCGCGAGGAGTGAGTCGTCGCGCAGGCCGGGGCCGTCAGCTGCATTCACCGTGCCGTCGACGGCCACCGAGTACGACCAGGGACTGACGACGTCGATGTGGCGGGCGTGCGCGTACGTCGACGTCAACGCCGCGTCGCGGTCCCAGTACGGAACTGCGCCGATCACCAGCGGCAGCTCGGGCCACTGCGCGGCACTGACGTCCGAGTTGAGCTGAGTAAGCGCGGCCGTGGCCACAAGCGCGACGGTCATGCACGTCCGGTGACCGCCCCGGCGGGCGCGTCGATGTTTCATCGGCGTGCGACCGCCTGGCCGTCCCGCGCGTGCGGATCCGTCGCCGACAGTCCGGCGGCGACCCGCACGATGATGTCGTCGAGGGGAGTGGCGGGCTCGAAGCCCACCAGCTCTCGGGCCCGCCGGTTGTCGGGCACCCGACGGCGCATGTCCTCGTATCCCGCCGCGTATGCCTGCTCGTACGGGACCAGGGTGACCGGGCTGTCGGAGCCGAGCACCTCGATCACGCGCTCAGCGAGTTCGACGATCGAGATCTCCCGTGCCCCACCGAGGTTGAACGCCTGGCCGTATGCGGCAGGCTCCTCGGCGATCGCGACCATCGCCGGCACCACGTCCTCGACGTACGAGAAGCATCGGGTCTGGAGTCCGTCCCCGAACACAGTGAGCGGTTCCCCTCGCAGTGCCTGTCCGACGAGCGTCGGAACCACCATCCCGTATCGACCCGTCTGGCGGGGTCCGACGGTGTTGAACAGGCGAACCGTCGCCACCTGCAATCCGAACTCGCGCCAGTACGCATGTGCGAAGGCCTCGTCGATCCCCTTCGCGGCGGCGTACGTCCAGCGGGCGGTGAGAGGGGAGCCGAGGATGCGATCGGACTCCTCGGACAGCGCATCGGAGGTGTTCTTGCCGTAGATCTCGCTGGTCGACGCGAGCAGCAGAACGGATCCCGACTCACGGCACGCATCCAGGACGTTCTCGGTGCCGTGGATGTTCGTGCGCAGGCCGTCGAGCGGGCGGTCGACGATCAACCGCACGCCGACGGCCGCCGCCAGGTGGAACACCCGGTCCGCCTGGGCGATCACGCTGTCCACCGTGTCGCGGTCGAGGATCGACCCCTCCACGAAACGGAGTCCGGCGGCGCCGGCGACGGCGTCGAGGTTGGAGAGTCGGCCGGTCGACAGGTCGTCGAGCACGACCACCTCGTCGCCCTGTCGGAGGAGATACTCCACCAGGTGACTGCCGATGAATCCGGCACCTCCGGTGACTGTGGTTCTCATCGTGCGCATTCCCTTCGTTCGTCCGTTCGTCGCGGCTTCGGGTCGATCGCTAGAGCGGGACCCGTCGGGGGACGCGGTCCAGCCGGTAGGTGGTGTCCAGCACCGCCGATGCGGTGTCGAGCCAGGCGAGGTCGACCTCGTCGTGCGCGGTGTGGACGATCACCAGATCGGCGTGGAACGCTCCCGGATCGGTCACATCGGCGAGGACGGTGCCGTCGCGCAGGGGCAGGACCGGGAAGTTCGGGTCGTGGTACGCCACGTCGGCGCCCATCTCGACGAGATCGGCGATGATCTCGAGCGCCGGCGATTCCCGGAGATCCTCCACGTTCGGCTTGTAGGCGACGCCGACGACGAGGACACGAGCGCCGACGATGCCGAAGCCGTGTTCGGAGAGCGTCTGCCGCGCGCGTTCGGCGACCTGGTGGGGCCGGGCGGCGATCCCGATCATCGCCTGCTCGATCAGCGGCGTGCTCAGCCGCTTCTTGCGCAACTGCCACAGCAGGTAGTGCGGGTCGCACGGGATGCAATGGCCCCCCACCCCCGGGCCGGGGAAGAACGGCATGAATCCGTAGGGCTTCGTCGCCGCGGCCTCGATCACGTCCATCACGTCCAGGCGCAGCGACCGACAGATCTCGGCGAACTCGTTCGCGAGCGCGATGTTCACCGCTCGGAAGGTGTTCTCGACGAGCTTCGTCATCTCGGCGGCGTCCGTCGATTCGACCCCGTGGACGTTCTTCGTGTAGCGATGCAGCACCGCGGTAGCAGCCGCCGTGCACGCCGGCGTGACGCCTCCGACGACGCGCGGCACCTCCTCGTGGGCGAACCGATCGTTCCCCGGGTCGATGCGCTCCGGGCTGAAGGCGACGAACACGTCGGTGCCTGCTTCGAGGCCTCGCGCGCTCAACTCCGTGGCGAGCAGGTCCCTCGTGCTGCCCACGTACGTCGTGGACGTCAGGATGAGGGCCTGGCCGGCAACGGCATGCTCGACGACGGATCGGCACGCACCGCGCAGGATTCCCAATTCGGGTGTGAGGTGTTCGTCGACCGGGGTCGGTACGCACACGATCACCGCGGCCGCCTCGGACAGGCGCGCCGTGTCGCTGGTCGTCTCGTATCCGTTGTCTTCCAGTGCATTTGCGAGTCGACGGCGATCGGCATCGACGAGATCGGCGCACTGTCGGCGAACAACGTCGAGGCGATCGTCGCTGACGTCGATGCCGAGGACGCGGCATCCGGCGGCATGGAACGCCAACGACGTCGGAAGTCCGACGTATCCCAATCCGACGATTGCGACGTCGAACGCGAATCCCTGCGTGGTTGCGGCCTCTTCGCTCAGACCCGGGTGGGCCGTGTCGGCGTGGCCGTGTTTCGTATCCCCCAATAGCATTGCGATACCCCTAACCGAGAGGACGAGTGTGCTCGGACCGGTGGTGGAGCGGCCGGCTCGCGGCGTTGCGGGCGGACTGCTCGCGAACGAGGATCGAACTCGGAACATATTGGTGTGCAAGAGCTTTCGTTGTTCCGAGGATCCGTGGCCGGACTCGCTCCACGGTCCGGAACGCGCGGACGGTCCGCGGAGTTGGTCCGAGATGGAAGAAGCCGCCGGTTTTCCGGGGCGGCTCTCGAGATGCCCGATACTGCCGGGGGCTGGGGCAGCGGGTGACTCGAAAGCTACCTCGAGTGATTCATCCGCGACGAGTAATCGAACGAATTCGGCGAACGGAAAACGGCGTGGCGCAGGGGATTGCGGGCGAATCCGTGGTACGGGACGTTCCTCGGAGATGCCCTGGATATGGCATACCCGGGCCGTCGATGGCCGCCTCGTCGCCTCGGTCCGCGACCCGGTGTCGGCTCGGTCGGTCGGGTGGACGGCTAGTCGGCCAGTCGGGCGATTGCCTGCGCCCAGAGGAAGAACTTGTTCGTGCCGAGATCTCGTACCGTGGTGATTCCGAACGCGGCGTGCAGGTGCTCGGCGTCGGACTCGCTCAGGCCCCGCAGCGCGGTCACCGGCGCGTCGGCCAAGTCGTCGACCGACCGGGACTCGAATGCCTTGTCGAACTTGCTCGCGATGCCGGACATGTCCACCTCCGAACGGTGCAGCAGGAGTGGCCCGTGGCTCCGGTGTACACCCTGGAGCGGGGTCGGGTCCAGCTGCTCTGACCCGGGAGGTTGGCCGAGCGCATGACCGGTTTCGCTGCGACGGTGGATTCGACCTCGCTGCCTACTGGGCCCAGGGTGGCGCGATCTGGTCGCCGCCGGCGTGCATGGCCGCCTTCATGCCGATGAGGGATGTAACCCATGCGCTGGCGGGCTCGGGAGTGGCGTTGGTGACGCGAAGGACTGCGCCCTTCGGGACGAGCACGCAGTCGCCGGCTCTCGCGGTGAAACTCTCGTCGTCGATCTCGACATCGAGGGCGCCGCCGAGGACGTACAGCACCTCTTCCTCGGTCATCGTGTGTGCCTGTCCGGGGGTGTCGGGGGAGAAGTCGGCGCGCCACGCCGCGAGTGTCCGAGCTCCGCTCGCCCCAGCGGCGAACGAGTTGAACGTGACCCCGTGCATCTGGAACACACGAGCTTCTTCGTCGGTCAGATGAGCCATGATTCCTCCTCGATAGACAACCATGTTGACTATATATGGTCAATCGCGTTGTCCACGCCGTTCTAGGGTGGATCCATGGAGCCGGCCGACGACCTTGCAATGCCCTTCCTGCTGATGAGCGCCTTCAGGGCGCTGGTAGATGCCGTCCACGAGCAATTGGCGCACGACGGTTTCCCGGGCATCCGCGCTCACCACGGCTTCGCCCTGCAGGCGATCGGGGCCGGATGCACCAGCGTGGAGCTCGGCGATCGCCTGGGGGTGTCCAAGCAGGCGGCAGCGAAGACCGCCAAGACCTTGGAAGCGATGGGCCTGGTCGAGCGTCGGACGAATGACCGCGACAGGCGTGAGCGCACCTTGGTCGTCACCCGAAGAGGGCGAACGCTGCTCGAGTTGTCGGCGGCCGCCTTCCGGAAGGAGATATCGGCCTGGCGGGCGACGGCGGGCGACGAGCACGTCGACGCCACCCTGACCACCCTGGCGACCGTCGGCAGCGGCGGTCGGAGCCACACGGACCTGTCCGACTGGTCCTGACGTGCGCCACGTCGCGGCGTCGACGTGCCGACCGATGTTCCCGGTCGGAATTTCTGGCAAACGTGCCTTGTGGCACATATCGTTCGGCGCATGACCACAGCTCCCGAGCGAGTCGACGACGGACCCGCCGAACCCGCCGACGCGAACCCCCGTCGCTGGAACCGACTGCGCGCCTACGGGCGACGCGCGAACCCGGTCGGCCTCGCCGTGGCTCTCGTTTTCTTCACGTGGTCGATCAGCCCGTCGCTCCTGCCGCGGGCGTGGTACTTGCAGGGAGTCGCGACAGGCATCTCGGTGGCGGCCGGGTACGGCGTCGGCTGCCTGGCGGCCTGGGTGATCCGTTCGTGCGGGGTGCGGCCGGAATGGTCGGCGCGGACCCGGCGGATCGGTTGGTGGGTGCTGGCCGCGGCCGCGGTCGTCGTGGTTCCTGTCTTCCTCGTACTCGGGGCGGTCTGGCAGAACTACGTCCGCGACCTCGTCGGCATCGAGCACTCGAACGAGGCGAACGTGCTGCTCGTGTTCCTCATCGCGGCGGTGGTGTGGTTCGTGCTGCTCGAGGCCGCGCGGGGGATCCGGGTGGGGACGCGCAAGCTCTCCGACCTGGCCAGGCGTGTGATCCCGCGGCCCGCGGCGAACGTCGCGGGGCTGCTGGTGGTCGCCGTGATCGCGGTCCTGATCGTCAACGGCGCGCTGTACAACGGCCTGATCGCGTTCGCGAACTGGAGCTTCTCGGGGGCCGACACCGCCACCGCTCCCGGTGTCGTGCAGCCGACCGTGCCCGAACGCAGCGGGTCACCGGCGTCCGCGCAGGCCTGGGACACGCTCGGGCAGGAGGGGCGTACGTTCGTCGGCCGCGGGCCGGGGGCGGCCGAGATCACCGCGGTCACCGGACGTCCCGCGAAGGAGCCGATCCGGGTCTACGCCGGACGGGAGTCGGCGGATTCCGTGGCCTCGGTCGCGAATCTGGTCGTGGCCGAACTGGACCGGACGAAAGCCTGGGAGCGAAAGGTCCTGGCCGTCAACACGACCACGGGACGCGGCTGGGTGAATCAGAACGTGGCGTCGTCGCTCGAGTACATCGAGGCCGGCGACACCGCGATCGCATCCATGCAGTACTCGTTCCTGCCGAGCCCGCTGGCGTTCATCGCCGACCGGGAGAGCCCGCAGATCGCCGGGCGCGCACTTTTCAACGCGGTGTTCTCCCGGTGGATCGACCTCCCGGTGGAGACGCGGCCCAAACTCGTCGTGTTCGGCGAGAGTCTCGGATCCTACGGTGGTCAGAACGCCTTCGCGGGCTTCCAGGACATGGCCGCCCGCGTCGACGGCGGATTGTGGGTCGGAACCCCGAACTTCACTCCGCAGTGGCAGGAAGTGACTGCGGCCCGAGATCCCGGCTCGCCCGAGATCCTGCCCGTCGTGGGGGACGGCGCTTCGGTGCGGTTCGCGTCCGATCCCGAGGACCTCGATCTCGGCACGCCGTGGAAGCCGCGGCGGATCGTGTACTGGCAGCACGCGAGCGACCCCATCGTGTGGTGGTCGCCGAGCCTGCTGTTCCACGAGCCCGACTGGTTGAAGGAACCGCGGGGCCGCGACGTGGACCCCAACATGACGTGGATGCCGTTCGTGACCTTCTGGCAGGTGACGCTCGACATGGTGTTCTCCGCGGACGTCCCGGACGGGCACGGTCATTCGTACGGGCCCGAGGCGGCCGGAATGTGGGCGCGAGTTCTGCAGCCCGAGGGGTGGTCGGAGGCCGAGACCGCGCGGGTGCAGGCGGCGCTGACCGGGGAGGGCGGCGCTCCGTAGAATCTCGAGGTGAACCCTCTTCCGGCACCGCCGGGATTCGATGCTCCTGGAGCCGCCCTCGTGAACTGTGTGATCACCCGCCGGACCACTCCTCCTTCTCGAGTGGAGGTCCGGCGCTGATGCGGATCGTCTTCGCGGGGACGCCCGAACCGGCCGTGCCGTCGCTGCAGAGGCTCATCGATTCCGACCGGCACGAGGTGGTCGCCGTCGTCACCCGGCCCGACGCCGTCGCCGGCCGGGGCCGCAAGCTCGTGCGCTCGCCGATCGGGCAACTCGCCGACGATCACGGCATCGAGGTGCTCACGCCGAAGTCGGCGTCCGAACCCGAGTTCCTGGCCCGGCTGGAGGAGATCGCGCCCGACGCCTGCCCCGTCGTCGCGTACGGGAACCTGTTGCCGCGACCGGTCCTCGACGTGCCGCGGCACGGGTGGATGAATCTGCACTTCTCGCTGCTGCCGGCGTGGCGTGGCGCCGCCCCGGTCCAGGCCGCGATCAACGCTGGTGACGAGACGACCGGTGCGACGGTGTTCGCTCTCGACGAGGGTATGGACACCGGACCGGTGTACGGGGTGGTGACCGAGTCGATCCGCACCACCGACACGGCGGGCGAGTTGCTGGGCCGCCTCGCCGAGGGCGGTGCGATCCTGCTCGAGAGCGTGCTCGACGGTGTCGAGGACGGCGCGCTGCAGGCAGTGCCGCAGCCGCGGGACGGCATCTCGCACGCCCCGAAGGTGACGGTCGAGTCGGCCCGGATCCGTTGGGGCCAGCCGGCACTCGCGGTGCACCGCCACATCCGGTCGGTGACGCCCGCACCGGGTGCATGGACGATGATCGGCGACCTGCGCGTGAAGGTCGGGCCGGTGACCCTGGTGGAGGAGACGCTGCCGCCGGGGCGGATCGAGATCCGCAAGGACGGCTTCTACGTCGGCACGTCGACGACGGCGGTTCGACTCGGACAGATCCAGCCGCAGGGCAAGAAGCAGATGGCGGCGTTGGACTGGGCGCGCGGTGCGCGTCTCGATGGAGAGGTGCGAGCACAGTGAGCGACGCGCAGCGACCGGCACGGCGATCCGGCGGCTCGGGACGGCAGGGCGGACGCCCCGGCGGCCAGGGACGTCGCGGCGATCGCAACAGTCGTCCCCGGCAGGCGAACCGACCCGATCCCGCGCAGGCAGGGATCGACCAGCCGCGGAGCGCAGCCCGCGACGTGTTGCGGGCCGTCCGTGAACGGGACGCGTACGCGAATCTCGTTCTGCCGGGCCTTCTTCGGGACCGTCGGCTGGACGGCCGCGACGCCGCGCTGGCAACCGAACTGGCGTACGGCGCGGCGCGGGCCCGCGGTCTGCTCGACGCCGTCATCGAGCGGTGCGCGGGACGGCCGATCGAGGAGATCGACGGCCCGCTGCTCGACGTCCTGCAGCTCGGCGCCTACCAGCTGTTGCGCACGCGCGTCGCGCCGCATGCCGCGGTCGCGACGTCGGTGGACCTGGTGCGGGCCGAGGCCGGCCCGGGCAAGGCGGGGTTCGTCAACGCGGTGCTGCGCCGGGTGTCGGAGAAGACCGAGGACCAGTGGGTGACGGAGCTGGCGCCCGACGCCACCGCCGACCCGGTGGGGCACCTCGCGTTCCGGTACGCGCATCCGACGTGGATCGCCCAGGCGTTCGCCGACGCGCTCGGCGCGGACGCGGGCGAGCTCGAGGACGTCCTGAAGGCGGACGACGCGCGCCCGGCGGTGCACCTGGTGGCCCGCCCCGGCGAGATCTCGGCGGAGGAACTGGCGTTGGTCACCGGCGGTGAGGTGGGCCCGTACTCGCCCTACGCGGTGCACCTCGACGGCGGCGATCCCGGCCTGCTCGACGCGGTCCGGCAGGGGCTGGCGGGTGTCCAGGACGAGGGCAGCCAGCTGGTGGCCCGCGCGCTGACGCTCGCGCCGCTCGACGGTCCCGACACCGGCCGCTGGCTCGACCTGTGTGCCGGCCCGGGCGGCAAGGCCGCGCTGCTGGGTGCGCTCGCCGACATCGAGGGCGGACGGCTCGACGCGGTGGAGCCGTCCGAGCACCGTGCCGACCTGATCCGCAAGACCACCCGCGAACTGCCCGTCGACGTCCACGTCGCGGACGGGCGTGACCCGGGGCTCGAGGGCGGCTTCGACCGGATCCTGGTCGACGCGCCGTGCACGGGCCTCGGCGCGCTGCGTCGGCGACCCGAGGCGCGCTGGCGGCGGCAGCCGTCGGACGTGGCGGGGTTGGCGAAGCTGCAGCGGGAGCTGCTCGGCTCGGCGCTGAAGCTGGTCCGGCCGGGTGGCGTGGTGCTCTATTCGACGTGCTCGCCGCACGTCGCGGAGACGGTCGCGGTGGTGGCGGACGCGGTGCGCCGGCACGGCGTGGTCCCGCTCGACACCCGCGAGTTGGTCCCGGGCGTCCCGGGCGTCCCGGGCGTCGGCGATGGTCCCGGTGTCCAGCTGTGGCCGCACCGGCATGGCACCGATGCCATGTTCATGGCGGCGTTGAAGCGGCCGCTCGAGGGCTGAATCCGGCCCGGAAAATGTGGCCTGGCGCACAGTGGTACGTGTTCTAATTCACTGTGGGCGGTGATGGCGCCGCCCACAGTGGACTGGAACGGAGGACATCTGATGAATCGGGTTGCCGGGAAAGTCGTTCTGATCACGGGCGCGGCGCGCGGGCAGGGTCGCAGTCACGCCGTCCACCTCGCCGACGAGGGCGCCGACATCATCGCGTTCGATCTGTGCGCTGACATCGCGAGCAATGAGTACCCGCTCGCCACTCAGGCCGATCTCGACGAGACCGGGCGGCTGGTCGAGAAGGCGGGCCGGCGGGTCGTCACCGCGAAGGTCGACGTGCGGGACCGGGCAGCGCTCGAGCGGGCACTCGCGGATGCGGTCGCCGCCCTCGGGCGCCTCGACGTCGTCGTCGCCAACGCAGGAATCTGCCCCCTCGGCAACCACGTTCCGCCGCAGGGATTCGTCGACGCGTTCGATGTCGACTTCGTCGGAGTCGTCAATACGATCCACGCGGCCATGCCGCATCTGAAGGCCGGGGCGTCGATCATCGCCACCGGTTCGGTCGCCGGCCTGGTCCCGCAGACGGGCATCAACGGCCAGCAGGCGATGCAGGGGCCCGGCGGTGACGGCTACGGGCTCGCGAAGAAGATGATCGGCACCTACGTCGAGTCGCTCGCGCTCACGTTGGGGCCCACCTCGATTCGAGTGAACGCGATCCACCCCACGAACGTGAACACCGACATGCTGCAGAGCGCGCCGATGTACAGGACGTTCCGTCCCGACCTCGAGAACCCCACCGCCGAGGATGCGAAGGTCACGTTCCCGTTCATGCAGGCGATGCCCACCCCGTGGGTGGAACCCGACGACATCTCACACGCGGTGGTGTACCTCGCGTCGGACGAGTCCCGCTTCGTGACCGGTCAGCAGTTGCGCGTCGACGCCGGCGCCGGTCTGAAGCTCGGCATCTGAGCTCGGTATCCGACCGGGCCGGCCGGACCGGTCACACCGGTTCCGGCCACACCCAGCCCCGTACCTCCGGCATGTCCTCGAGGTGTTCGCGGACGTAGGAGTGGTGGCGTTCGAGCATCCGCTGGCAGTAGCCGGTCAGTTCGGCGGCGCCGTCGGGCGTACGACGGGTGCGGCGCAGCGCCTCGATCGCGAGGTGGAAGCGGCTCATGTGGTTGAGCACCACCATGTCGAACGGTGTCGTGGTCGTGCCCTGCTCGGTGTAGCCGCGAACGTGGAAGCGATCTGGGTTCGTTCGCCCGTGCAGCAGTTGATGGAAGGACCGGGCGTAGCCGTGCCACGCGACGACGACGTCGACGTCCGCAGTGAAGAGTTCCTCGAAGGCGTCGTGAGGGCGTCCGTGCGGGTGGATGTCGGCCGGCGCCATCGACATCAGATCGACGACGTTGACCACCCGGACCCGTAGATCGGGCACATGTCCGCGCAGCAGCGCCGCGGCCGCCAGCGTCTCCTCGGTGGGGACGTCACCGACGCACGCGAGCACGATGTCGGGTTCGCCGTCGCCGCTCTCGGTCCCCGCCCAGTCCCACACCGACGCACCGGCCGCGACATGCTTGCGTGCCTGCTCGAGCGTCAGGTACTGCGGGTGGGACTGCTTGTCGACGACCAGCAGATTGACGCAGTCCCGCGACGCGAACTCCCGTTCGGCGACCACGAGCAGCGAGTTCGCGTCGGGTGGCAGGTACACCCGGGTGACGCCACCCGACAGCGACAGCACGGTGTCGATCAGCCCGGGGCCCTGGTGGGAGAACCCGTTGTGGTCGTTGCGCCAGCACGTCGACGTCAGCAGGATGTTCAGGCTCGCCACCGGGGCGCGCCAGTCGATGGAGCGCGACCGCTCGAGCCACTTGGCGTGCTGGATGGTCATCGAGGCGCTGACCATCGCGAACGCCTCGTACGTCGCGAACAGCCCGTGACGGCCGGTCAGGAGATAGCCCTCGAGCCAGCCCTGACACAGGTGCTCGGAGAGCACCTCCATCACCCGTCCGTGATGGCCGACGTGGTCGTCGCCCGGGATCAGGGTGCCCACGAAACAGCGGTCGGTCACGTCGAACACCGCGCCCAGGCGGTTGCTGTTGGTCTCGTCGGGACAGAACAGCCGGAAGTTGTCGGGATTGGCGACGTAGACGTCGCGGAGGAACTCGCCCAGCGGGCGCGTCGTCTCGTGGTGGATCGCACCCGGCGCGGGCACGTCGACGGCGTACCGGTCGGCCGCGGGCAGGTCGAGCGGCCGCAGCCGCAGACCGCCGTTCGCGTGCGGATTCGCGCCCATCCGTCGGTCACCGTCCGGGGCGAGCGCCGCCAGCTCGGGCACCAGCCGACCCTGCGGATCGAACTGCTCCTCGGGCCGATACGACAGCATCCACTGTTCGAGCAGCCTCAGGTGAGCCGGGTCGTCGCGCACGTCGGCGACCGGCACCTGGTGCGCCCGGAACGTGCCCTCGACCTCGAGACCGTCCACGATGTCCGGGCCGGTCCAGCCCTTGGGGGTGCGCAGGACGATCGCGGGCCAGCGGGGACGCTCCGTGAACCCCGATTCGCGGGCGTCGCGCTGGATCCGGGTGATCGCGGTGTGCGCGCGGTCGAGGGTCTCGGCCAGGTCCCGGTGGACCTGCGCCGGATCCTCGCCGGCGACCAGCGCGGAATCCCAGCCGAACGCGTCCAGCAGCGCCAGCACCTCGTCGTCGGATCGGCGGCCGAGCACCGTCGGGCCCGAGATCTTGTACCCGTTGAGGTGCAGGATCGGCAGCACGGCACCGTCGTGGGTCGGGTCGAGGAAGAACGGGGCCTTCCACGACGCCGACAGCGGCCCGGTCTCGGCCTCGCCGTCGCCGACGACGCACGCGACGATCAGGTCGGGGTTGTCCATCGCTGCTCCCGCGGCGTGCGCGAGCGAATACCCGAGTTCGCCGCCCTCGTTGATCGACCCCGGCGTCTCGACCCCGGAATGGCTCGGGATCCCGCCCGGCGTCGAGAACTGCCGCGCCAGCCGGCGCAGCCCCGCCTCGTCCGGCGTGACGTCCGGGTACAGCTGCGAGTACGTGCCCTCGAGGTAGGTGTTCGCGACGACGGCGGGGCCGCCGTGACCGGGGCCGGCGATGAACAGCACGTCCGCGTCGGTGCGGCGGATCAGCCGGTTGAGGTGCGCGTACACGAGCGACAGCCCCGGACTGGTGCCCCAGTGGCCGAGCAGACGCGGCTTGATGTCGGGCGGCACGAGGGGCTGGCGCAGCAGGACGTTGTCGCGCAGGTAGATCTGCGCCACCGTCAGGTAGTTGGCCGCCATCCAATAGCGGTGGAGCCCTTCGAGATCGTCGTCGGGGGTGGTGTCCACGATGTCGACTCCTCCGTTCGGGCGAAGGTGCTTCCATCCTGACCGGAGCGGGCGTCCGCCGCCAGGGCTTTGCGCGACGAGACCGGTTCCTCCGATTCCCCCTGTTGCCAAGGCGCCGAACAAGGCATTCTGGAGAAGACGGCTGCGGCACCTCCGACGATGCCGCGCACGGGCTGTGACCATCGCCGATGACGAAGTGCGGATCCGGGATGCGTAGCGAAACCTCACGAACCACGCCGACGACGACGATGCGCGCCTGGCGGACCACCAGACCAGGGCCGCTGGCGGATCGCCCGCTGCGGTCGGATCGCGAACTGCTTCCGCGGCCCACCAGCAAGGACCTGCTCGTCAAGGTCCTCGCGTGCGGCGTGTGCCGGACCGACCTGCACGTCGTCGAGGGCGAGTTGCCACCCCACCGGCTCAACGTGATTCCCGGCCACGAGATCGTCGGCGAGGTCGTCGACGTGGGGGAGGACGTGGGCGAACACGCCGACCGGTTCGCGGTGGGGCAGCGGGTCGGAATCGCTTGGCTGCGGGGTACCTGCGGGCACTGCCGCTACTGCGTACGCGGCGACGAGAACCTGTGCCCCTACTCGACGTACACGGGGTGGGACGCCGACGGCGGTTACGCCGAGTACACGACGGTGCCCGCCGACTATGCGCTCGAACTCCCCACCGGGTATCCGACCGTGGAGATCGCGCCGCTGCTGTGCGCGGGCATCATCGGGTACCGATCGCTGCAGCGTGCGGACCTGCCCGACGGTGGCCGCCTCGGGATCTACGGATTCGGCGGCAGCGCCCACCTCACCGCGCAGGTCGCGTTGGCGCGCGGCGCCCGCGTCCACGTGATGACCCGTGGCGAGGAGGCGCGCGAGTTGGCCTTCAGCCTGGGTGCGGCGTCGGTGCAGGGCGCGGCCGACCCGCCGCCGGAACCGCTGGACTCGGCGATCCTGTTCGCCCCCGCGGGGGATCTCGTGCCGCCCGCGCTCGAGGCGCTCGACGCCGGCGGCACGCTCGCGCTCGCCGGCATCCATCTCAGCGACATCCCGCCGCTGAACTACCAGCGGGACCTGTTCCGGGAACGCCAGGTTCGCAGCGTCACTGCGAACACGCGGCAGGACGCCAAGGAGTTCCTCGCGTTCGCGCAGCAGCACCGCCTACGGGTCAGTGCCCACCGCTATCCGCTCGACGCCGCCGACAAGGCGCTCGCGGACCTCGCCGGCGGGGTGTTCGGCGGTGCAGCCGTTCTCGTGCCGTGACGGCGCGGGTGTCCTAGCGTGAACTGACGGGTCGGTCTCGAGGACCCGCACGCGACTGGGAGGTTCGGATGCCGTGATTACTCATCCCGCCTTTCCGGTCGAGCCCTGGAGCCTGCGCGCAACCAGCCTGGATCTCGAGGTCCTTGCGCAGACCGAGTCGCTGTTCGCCGTCGCCAACGGACACCTCGGCTGGCGGGGCAACCTCGACGAGGGCGATCCGCACGGACTGCCGGGCAGCTACCTGTCGGGCGTCTACGAGGTCCGCCCCATGCCGTACGCCGAGCCGGGCTACGGCTACCCGAATTTCGGCGAGACCATCATCAACATCACCGACGGCAAGATCGTGCGGCTGCTCGTCGACGACGAACCGTTCGACGTCCGGCGCGGGCACCTCCTGAAACACGAGCAGGAACTGGACCTGCGGGCCGGGGTGCTGCGGCGAACCGTGGAGTGGCGCTCTCCGGCGGGCCGCACCGTCCGGGTGCGCACCACCCGGATCGCGTCGTTCACGCAGCGCGCGATCGGCGCCGTCGACTACCGGGTCGAGCCGCTCGACGGTCCGGCCCGGGTGGTGCTGCAGTCCGAGTTGGTCGCCAACGAGCCGATGCCCGAACCTGAGGCGGACCCGCGCGCGGCCGCGGTCCTGGCCGAGCCCCTGGTCGCCGAGGAGAACTTCGGTCACGACGCGCGGGTGCAGCTCATCCACACGACCGGCGAGAGCGGCCTGCGCGTGGCCGTCGGCATGGATCACGAGGTGTCCGGTCCGCACGTGCACGTCGAATCCGAGTGGTACCCCGACCAGGGGCGGGTGACGATTGCGTCGGAGCTCGCACAGGGCGAGCACGTGCGGATGGTCAAGTACGTCGCCCACGCGTGGTCGTCCCGGCGGACGGCGCCGGCCATGCGCGACGAGGTGGCCGGTGAGCTCACCCTCGCGCGGGAAAGTGGTTGGGACGGACTGATCTCTGAACAGCGGACGTTCCTCGACACGTTCTGGGAGCACGCCGACGTCGTCGTCGACGGTGACCCGGAGGTCCAGCAGGCGGTGCGGTTCGCGCTGTTCCACATCCTGCAGGCATCGGCCCGTGCCGAGGGTGTCGCGATCGCGTCGAAGGGCCTCACCGGGCGCGGCTACGACGGGCACGCGTTCTGGGACACCGAGATGTTCGTCCTCCCGGTGCTGACGTCGGTGTATCCGAAGGCCGTCGCCCACGCACTGGGCTGGCGGCACTCGACGCTGCCGACGAACCGTGTCCGGGCCCGCCAGCTGGGGCTCGACGGCGCGGCCTTCCCGTGGCGGACCATCACCGGCAAGGAATGCAGCGGGTACTGGCCGGCCGGGGCCGCGGCCTTCCACGTCAACGCCGCGATCGCCCGGGCGGTGATCGGATACCTGCGGTCCGACGGCGACAGCGAGTTCGAGCACACGGTGGCCCTGGACCTGCTGGTGGAGACGGCACGCCTGTGGCGATCCCTCGGCTACTTCGACGAGGACGGACGTTTCCGCATCGACGGCGTCACCGGCCCCGACGAGTACAGCGCGCTGGTCCGCAACAACCTCTACACCAACCTGATGGCGCGCGAGAACCTCACCGCCGCAGTGGCTGTCGTCGAACGGTACCGCGATCGCATGCCGGATCTGGGCATCACCGACGAGGAACTCGGCGGGTGGCGCACCGCAGCCGACCGCATGTTTCTGCCGTACGACGAGCGCCGCGGCGTGCACCCGCAGTCGTCGGGGTTCACCGACCGCGAGGTGTGGGACTTCGCTACGACCCCGCCCGATCACTACCCGCTGCTGCTGCACTACCCGTACTTCGATCTCTACCGCAAGCAGGTGGTCAAGCAGGCCGACGTCGTGCTGGCCGTGCAGTGGGTGCCCGACGCGTTCACCCCCGAACAGAAGGCACGCAACTTCGCGTACTACGAGCGGCTGACCGTGCGGGACTCGTCGCTGTCGGCGTGCAGCCAGGCGGTGGTGGCCGCGGACGTCGGAGCGATGGATCTCGCATACGACTACCTGGGGGAGACGGCGCTGATCGACCTGCTCGACCTGGAGCACAACACGAGCGACGGTCTGCACCTGGCGTCGCTGGCCGGCATCTGGCTCGCGCTCGTCCAGGGTTTCGGTGGTGTGCGACGCCGGCGATCGGGGCTGACGCTCCGGCCGGCGCTGCCACGCGGCATCGACCGGCTCGAGTTCGGGGTCGAAGCGGCGGGGTGCAGGCTGCGGGTCGAGGTCGACCGGACGGAGACGCGGTACCGGCTCGTGCGCGGCGACGAATTGACGATTCAGCACGACGGAGCGTCGGTAACGTTGCGTGGCAACGAGATCCGGGTGATGCCGACGATCCGTCCACCCACGGGCCCGGTCGTGACTCAACCACCCGGGCGGGAGCCGGCTCGGCGCTACCCCGGCAGCGACGGGAGACCGGCCGCTGCCTACTAAACTCGCCCCCGTGGCAACCCCGATGATCGCTCCGTCCATTCTCTCCGCCGACTTCGCCCGGCTCGCCGAGGAGGCCGACGCCGTAGCCGGCGCCGACTGGCTGCACGTGGACGTCATGGACGCCCATTTCGTGCCGAATCTGACGCTCGGCCTGCCGGTCGTGCAGAGCCTGCTGAAGGCCACCGACATTCCGCTGGACTGCCACCTGATGATCGACGACCCGGGCCGCTGGGCGCCGCCGTACGCGGAGGCCGGCGCGTACAACGTCACGTTCCACGCCGAGGCCACCGACGATCCGGTGGCGGTGGCCCGCGACATTCGCGCCGCCGGCGCCAAGGCGGGGCTGAGCATCAAGCCGAACACCCCGATCGAGCCGTACCTCGAGATCCTGCGGAACTTCGACACGCTGCTCGTGATGAGCGTCGAGCCGGGGTTTGGTGGACAGTCGTTCATCCCCACCGTGCTGGAGAAGGCGCGCGCGGTCCGCAAACTGGTCGACGCGGGCGAGCTGCGCCTGCTGGTCGAGATCGACGGCGGGATCAACGCCGACACCGTCGAGCAGGCCGCTGAGGCGGGCGTCGACTGCTTCGTCGCCGGGTCGGCCGTCTACGGCGCCGCCGATCCCGCGCTGGCGGTGCGCTCGCTGCGTGAGCAGGCCGCGAAGGCGTCACCGCACCTGACGCTGTCGATCTGACGGGCCGATCGTGACGACGTCCGCGCGAGCCCTCGAGGCCGCGATGCGCCTGGCGATCGACGCCGCGCACAGTGTCCGGGGCGCCACGAGCCCCAATCCGCCGGTGGGGGCGGTGATCCTCGACGCGTCCGGTGAGGTCGTCGGCATCGGCGCCACCCGTCCGCCCGGCGGACCGCACGCCGAGGTCGTGGCGCTCGCCGAGGCCGGTGAGCGGGCCCGCGGCGGCACCGCCGTGGTGACGCTCGAGCCGTGCAACCACTACGGACGTACCGGACCGTGCTCGCAGGCGTTGGTCGACGCCGGCGTCGCGGCGGTGCACTATGCCGTCGCCGACCCCAACCCGGCGGCGTCGGGCGGTGCCGACACGCTGCGCGGGGCCGGTGTCGCGGTGTCAGCGGGCACCCTCGTCGAGGACGTCGAACGCGGACCGCTGCGCGCCTGGCTGCACCGGCAGCGCACCGGCCGCCCGCACGTGACGTGGAAGTTCGCCGCCACCCTCGACGGCCGCAGCGCCGCGGCGGACGGCACCAGCCAGTGGATCACCGGGCCGGCCGCGCGGGCCCGCGTGCACGCCGACCGGGCCCGGTTGGACGCGATCGTCGTCGGCACCGGGACCGTGCTCGCGGACGATCCGTGGCTGACTGCCCGCCTGCCCGACGGCTCGCTGGCCCCGCACCAACCGCTGCGCGTCGTGGTGGGGAATCGACCGATCCCATCCACCGCGAAGGTCCTCGACGACGCGGCGCCCACGCTGGTACTGCGCACCCACGACGTCTCCGAGGTCCTCGCCGCGCTCGCTGATCAGGACGACGTCCTGGTCGAGGGTGGGCCGCGGCTGGCCGGGGTGTTCCTCGCGGCCGATCGGATCGACCGGATCCAGGCGTACATCGCCCCGGTCGTGTTGGGGGCAGGGTCCCACGCAGTGGAAGGCGCGGGGGTCCGGACCATCGCCGAAGCGTTACGGTTTCGGCGAGAGAGCGTCGAGACTATCGGCGACGACGTGTTGTTGAACCTGATCCCGGAGCAGTCGGGCCGCACCGCGGCACGGGATCGTCAGTGACGTGGTCCCGTTCGGGATCATCGCCGAACCGATCCCGCCGGGATCCGAAGGAGAGAGCGAAGACATGTTCACCGGAATCGTCGAAGAACTCGGTGAGATCGTCGCCAAGGAGGACCTGGCGGACGCGGCCCGGTTCACCGTGCGCGGCCCGGTCGTCACGGCCGACGCCGCCCACGGCGACTCGATCGCGGTCAACGGCGTCTGCCTGACGGTGGTCGACGTCCTCGACGGCGACGCGTTCACGGCCGACGTGATGCGCGAGACCCTCGTGCGGTCGAGCCTCGGGGCGCTGGAGGTCGGCAGTCGCGTCAATCTCGAGCGGGCCGCCGCGGTGAACAGCCGACTGGGCGGTCACATCGTCCAGGGGCATGTCGACGGCACGGGCGCGGTCATCAGCCGCAGCCCGTCCGAGCATTGGACGGTGGTGCGGATCTCGCTGCCGTCGACCATCTCGCGATACGTCGTGGAGAAGGGGTCGATCACGGTCGACGGGGTGTCCCTGACCGTGTCGGCGCTCGGCGGCGAACCCGGTGACGAGTACTTCGAGATCTCGCTCATCCCGACGACGCTCGCCCTGACCACCCTCGGATCGGCGGAACCGGGAACCCCGGTGAACCTCGAGGTCGACGTCATCGCCAAGTACGTCGAACGCCTGACCACCGCGGGCGCCCGACAGCCGGAATAACGACCTCGCATCGGAAGGTCGTACTGTTGAGGTGCATCTGAAGCGATGCACCGGGACATACTCGAGCACACCAGTTCAAGATTTTGGAGCCCAAGCACGTGACCAGGTTCGACAGCATCGAGCGCGCAGTCGCCGACATCGCCGCAGGTAAGGCGGTCGTGGTCGTCGACGACGAGGACCGCGAGAACGAGGGCGACCTCATCTTTGCGGCCGAGAAGGCCACCCCGGAACTCGTGGCGTTCATGGTGCGCTACACCTCCGGCTACCTGTGTGTTCCGCTCGACGGCGAGGACTGTGACCGACTCGGTCTCCCGCCGATGTACGCGACCAACCAGGACAAGCACGGCACCGCGTACACCGTCACGGTCGACGCCCGCGAGGGCATCGGAACCGGCATCTCGGCGTCCGACCGGGCTGCGACGATGCGCCTGCTGGCCGACCCGGACAGCGGCGCCGGTGACTTCACCCGCCCGGGCCACGTGGTGCCGCTGCGCGCCAAGGAGGGCGGCGTGCTCCGTCGCCCCGGTCACACCGAGGCCGCCGTCGACCTCGCCCGCATGGCCGACCTGCGTCCCGCCGGTGTGATCTGCGAGATCGTCAGCCAGAAGGACGAGGGCCACATGGCCAAGACCGACGAGCTGCGGGTCTTCGCCGACGACCACGATCTGGCGTTGATCTCGATCGCGGACCTGATCGCGTGGCGCCGCAAGCACGAGAAGCACGTCGTGCGCGTCGCCGAGGCCCGGATCCCCACCCGCCACGGCGACTTCACCGCCGTCGGCTACAAGAGCATCTACGACGAGGTCGAGCACGTCGCGCTGGTGCGCGGCGACATCAGCGACGACGACGGCGGCGACGTCCTCGTCCGCGTGCACTCCGAGTGCCTCACCGGTGACGTGTTCGGCTCGCTGCGCTGCGACTGCGGCCCGCAGCTCGACGCCGCGCTCGACATGATCGCGCAGGAGGGCCGCGGTGTGGTCCTGTACATGCGCGGTCACGAGGGCCGCGGCATCGGCCTGATGCACAAGCTGCAGGCCTACCAGCTGCAGGACGCCGGCTCCGACACCGTCGACGCGAACCTCCAGCTCGGGCTGCCGGCCGACGCCCGCGACTACGGCATCGGCGCGCAGATCCTCGTCGACCTCGGCATCAAGTCGATGCGCCTGCTCACCAACAACCCGGCCAAGCGGGTCGGTCTCGACGGCTACGGCCTGCAGATCACCGAACGGGTGCCGATGCCGCTGCGCGCGAACGCCGAGAACCTGACGTACCTGCGCACCAAGCGCGACCGCATGGGTCACGACCTCATCGGACTCGACGAGTTCGAGGCCGGTGACGCCCTGTGAGCGGTGAGGGACGTCCCGACCTGCAGCTCGGGATGGCGAAGGACCTCAAGCTCGCGATCGTCGCCGGTCAGTGGCACCCGGAGATCAGCGAGGCGCTGATCTCCGGCGCCAAGCGGGTGGCGAAGCAGGCGCAGATCGAGGAGCCGACGCTGATCCGGGTCGCCGGTGCGATCGAACTGCCGGTCGTCGCGCAGGAACTCGCCAAGTCGCACGACGCGGTCGTCGCGCTCGGTGTCGTGATCCGCGGCGGCACACCGCACTTCGAGTACGTGTGCGACGCCGTGACGGCCGGCCTCACGCGGGTCTCGCTCGACGAGGGGACTCCGGTCGGCAACGGCGTGCTCACCACCGACAACGAGCAGCAGGCGCTGGACCGTTCGGGTCTGCCCGGCTCGCTCGAGGACAAGGGCGGTGAGGCGTGCGCCGCAGCGATCGACACCGCGGTGACGCTGGCACTGCTACGACGCAAGCGGACGGGGTCGACGTCGCGATGAGCGATTCGCACGGTCAGTGGGATTTCGAGGTCCGGTCGAAGAAGTCGGCGCGGTACGCGTGGATCGCGGCGGGTGTGTTGGTGCTGGTGCACGTCACGCTGGCGATCCTGCTGCGGACGTCGGCGACCGGCGTGTACTTCCGGCTCGTCGATCAGTTCGCGATGGCCGGCATCGGACTCCTGCTGGCGTGCGGTGTGCTGCTGCTCACGCGTCCGCGCCTGCGGGTCGGGCCCAGCGGCATCGCGGTCCGCAACGTCCTCGGTGAGCGGTTCGTCGAGTGGGACCTCGAGCAGGGGCTGTCGTTCCCCGATGGCGCGTCGTGGGCCCGGGTCGAGTTGCCCGACGACGAGTACGTGCCGGTGATGGCGATCCAGGCGAACGACGGCGACCACGCCGTCCACGCCGTCCGCAAGTTCCGCGAGCTCGAGGCGAAGTACACGGGTTCGCGCACGTAGTGAGCTCGCGCGAATACCGTCGGTACTCCCGACTAGCCTTGAATCGTGCCTGATCCCTCGACGTATCGTCCCGCGCCCGGAACCATCCCGGTGGAGCCGGGGGTGTACAAGTTCCGCGATCCGCACGGCCGCGTCATCTACGTCGGCAAGGCGAAGAGTCTGCGCTCGCGGCTCAATTCGTACTTCGCCGACGTCTCGTCGCTGCACCCGCGGACCCGGCAGATGGTCACCACCGCGGGCAGCGTCGAGTGGACGGTCGTCAGCACCGAGGTGGAGGCACTCCAGCTCGAGTACAACTGGATCAAGGAGTTCGATCCGCGGTTCAACGTCCGCTACCGGGACGACAAGACGTACCCGGTGCTCGCGGTGACGTTGAACGAGGAGTTCCCGCGGCTGTTCGTCTATCGCGGACCGCGGCGCAAGGGCGTGCGCTACTTCGGGCCGTACGCGCACGCGTGGGCCATCCGCGAGACGCTCGACCTGCTGCTGCGGGTGTTCCCGGCGCGCACCTGCTCGGCCGGAGTCTTCAAGCGGCACAACCAGATCGGTCGGCCGTGCCTGCTCGGCTACATCGACAAGTGCTCGGCGCCGTGCGTCGGCCGGGTCTCGGCCGAGGAGCACCGCCAGATCGTCGAGGACTTCTGCGACTTCCTGTCCGGCCGCACCGACCGGCTCGTCCGGCAGCTCGAGACGCGGATGCAGGAGGCCGCCGAGGACCTGGACTTCGAGACCGCGGCCCGGCTGCGGGACGACGTCGGGGCGCTGAAGAAGGCACTCGAGAAGCAGGCCGTCGTCCTCGGCGACGGCACCGACGCCGACCTGGTGGCGTTCGCGACCGACGAACTCGAGGTCGCGGTGCAGGTGTTCCACGTCCGCGGCGGCCGCGTGCGCGGTCAGCGGGGCTGGGTCGTCGAGAAGGCGGGCGACGTCATCGAGCGCGAAGCCGTCGCCGCCGACGGCGGGGACTCCGGTGCGGAGTCCGAACAGGCGATCCTGGTCGGGCAGTTCCTGACCCAGTTCTACGGCGAGCAGGCCGCGATCGGCGACGGCGGAACCCCGGCCGACCAGCCCGCCAACGTCGTGCCCCGCGAGGTCCTGGTGCCGGTGCTGCCGCCGGACGCCGACGAGGTCCAGAAGTGGCTGAGCACCCTGCGCGGGTCGGCCGTCAAGCTGCGGGTCCCGCAGCGCGGCGACAAGAAGGCGCTCGCGGAGACCGTCGAGCGCAACGCGAAGGAAGCGCTGGCGCAGCACAAGCTCAAGCGGGCCGGCGACTTCACGTCGCGCTCGGCGGCGCTGCAGGGCATCCAGGAGGCGCTGGACCTGGACTCGGCGCCGCTGCGGATCGAGTGCGTCGACATCAGCCACGTGCAGGGCACCGACGTCGTGGCGTCACTGGTCGTCTTCGAGGACGGGCTGCCACGCAAGTCCGACTACCGGCACTACGCGATCAAGGAAGCGGCCGGCGACGGACGTTCCGACGACGTGGCGAGCATCGCGGAGGTCACGAGGCGGCGGTTCCTGCGCCACAACCGGGATGCGGCTGCCGGAGCGGCGGACGCGAGCGGTGGTGATCTCGCGCCCGAGGCGGCGTTGGACCCGCAGACTGGCCGTCCCCGGAAGTTTGCGTACCCGCCGAACCTGTTCGTCGTCGACGGCGGCGCCCCGCAGGTCGCGGCGGCCGCGGAGGTGCTCGACGAACTCGGTATCACCGACGTCGCCGTCGTCGGGCTGGCGAAGCGGCTCGAGGAGGTGTGGGTGCCGGGCGAGGAGGATCCGGTGATCCTGCCCCGCACCAGCGAATCGCTGTACCTGCTGCAGCGGGTGCGTGACGAGGCCCACCGCTTCGCGATCACGTTCCACCGCAGCAAGCGGTCGCGGCGGATGACGGCGTCGGCGCTGGATTCGGTGCGCGGTCTGGGGGAGACGCGCCGGACGGCGCTCGTCAAGCACTTCGGGTCGGTGGCGCGGCTGCGCGACGCGACCGTCGAGGAGATCACCGAGGTGCCCGGGATCGGCGTCACGACGGCGCGAGCGGTCCTGGCGGCGCTCGGCGGGGCCGACGCAGACCAGGGCGCGGGGTCGGATGTCACTGCAGGAGTGCCGGCGGTGGGGGATGATGTGTCGGACATCGACGTATCGGAACGAACAGGACAGAGGCTCGAGTGAACGACCAGCAGGAACGCGACGGTGGCGGCATGGAGGTCGCGCTCGTCACGGGGCTGTCCGGGGCGGGGCTGAGCACTGCGGCCAAGGTTCTCGAGGACCTCGGCTGGTACGTCGTCGACAATCTGCCGCCCGAGTTGATCACCCGGATGGTCGACCTCGGTGTCGAATCGGATCCGCCGATCCGGCGCCTCGCGGTGGTCCTCGACGTCCGCAGCCGCCCGTTCTCGGGTGATCTCGTCCGCGTGATCGACGCGCTCGAACAGATGCCCGTGCAGATGCGGGTGCTGTACCTGGAGGCCAACGACTCGGTGCTCATCCGGCGGTTCGAGCACGTGCGACGCAGCCACCCGCTGCAGAGCGACAGCAAGGAAGGCACGCTGTCCGACGGGATCGCAGCCGAGCGCGCCAAGCTGGCCCACGTGAAGGCGGCGGCCGACCTGGTGGTCGACACGTCGTCGCTCGCGGTTCGTGAGCTGCGCGAGAAGATCGAGACCGCCTTCGGGGGCGAGGGCAGCAGCGAGATCCAGGTGACCGTGCAGTCCTTCGGGTTCAAGCACGGCCTGCCGATGGACGCGGACATGGTGTGCGACGTCCGGTTCCTGCCGAATCCGCACTGGATTCCGGAACTGCGCGAACACACCGGACTGGAGGACGCGGTGCGCGACTACGTGCTGTCCCGGGACGGGGCCGAGGAGTACCTCGACACGTATCTGCGCCTGCTGGAATTGACGACGGCGGGATACCGCCGGGAGGGAAAGCGCTACATGACGATCGCGGTCGGGTGCACCGGCGGCAAGCATCGCAGCGTGGCCATGTCGGAGGCGCTCGCGGCTCTTCTGCGGAAGGAAGACGGTCTCGCCGTCCGTGTCGTCCACCGCGATGTGGGGCGCGAATGAGCGACGATCGACAGCGCGGCGACGGCCGCGCGCCTCGGATCGTCGCGTTCGGCGGCGGACACGGCCTGTACGCGACGCTCAGCGCTGCGCGGAGACTGAGCTCCGACGTCACCGCGGTCGTGACGGTCGCCGACGACGGCGGGTCCTCGGGTCGGCTCCGCGGCGAACTGGGCGTGATCCCGCCCGGTGACCTGCGGATGGCGCTGGCCGCGCTGGCGGCCCGGGAACCGCACGTCCAGCCGTGGACGGACACCGTCCAGCACCGTTTCGGTGGCACCGGTGCGCTCGCCGGGCACTCCGTCGGCAATCTGATCCTCGCCGGACTCACCGAGGTCCTCGGCGACACCGTCGCCGCCCTGGACACCGTCGCGCGGCTGCTCGAGATCGACGGGCGGGTGCTGCCGATGTCCTGCGTCGCGCTGGAGATCGAGGCCGACGTCGTCGGGCTCGAGACCGATCCTCGGGTCAGCCGCTGCATCCGCGGCCAGGTCGCGGTCGCGACGACGCCGGGGAAGGTCCGGCGGGTCCGCCTCCGCCCGGCCAATCCGCCGGCGTGCCCCGAGGCCCTCGCCGCGATCGACCGGGCCGACCTCGTCGTGCTCGGCCCGGGATCGTGGTTCTCGAGCGTCATTCCGCACGTCCTGGTCCCGGAGCTGCGCGACGCGGTGCGGCGTTCGGTAGCGCGCAAGGTGCTGATCCTGAATCTCGCGCCGGAGCCGGGGGAGACCGCCGGATTCTCCGCCGAACGCCACCTGCACGTACTCTGCCAACACGCACCGGACCTGCGCGTGGACCACATCGTCGTCGACTCGGCGTCGGTTCCCCCGGGCCGGGAACGCGAACACCTGTGCCGAGCCGCGCAGCAGCTCGGTGCCGATGTCGTGTACGCGGACGTCGCCGAAGACGGGACCCACAAGCATCACGCGGGCAAGCTCGCAGCCGTGCTCGACCGGCTCTCCGTGCCGGCACCAGTTGGTGCCCGCACCGAGACCGCGCACGACGTGAACGAACAGGCCGCCGAACAGGCAGCTGGGGGAAGGGAGAGCGCCACGTGGCGATGACAGCCGAGGTCAAGGACGAGCTCAGCCGGCTCACGCTGACGCAGGTCAGCTGCCGCAAGGCGGAGGTGTCGTCGCTGCTGCGCTTCGCGGGCGGACTTCACATCGTGGGCGGCCGTGTCGTCGTGGAGGCCGAGGTGGACATGGGCTCGATCGCGCGCCGGTTGCGCGGCGAGATCCTCGACCTGTACGGGTACCACTCGGACGTGCACGTCCTCAGCGCCGGCGGCTTGCGCAAGGGCTCCCGGTACGTCGTCCGCGTCGCCAAGGACGGCGAGGCCCTGGCCCGCCGGACCGGGCTGCTCGACATGCGGGGCCGACCGGTGCGCGGACTTCCCGCGCAGGTGGTGGGCGGCAGCGTCGGTGACGCCGAATCGGCGTGGCGCGGCGCCTTCCTGGCACACGGGTCGCTGACCGAGCCCGGTCGCTCGTCGGCGCTCGAGGTGAGCTGCCCGGGCCCGGAGGCGGCGCTCGCGCTCGTCGGTGCCGCCCGCCGGCTGGGGATCACCGCCAAGGCCCGCGAGGTCCGCGGCACCGATCGGGTGGTGGTTCGCGACGGCGAGGCGATCGGCGCGCTGCTCACCCGGATGGGCGCGCAGGACACGCGCCTGACGTGGGAGGAACGCCGCATGCGCCGTGAGGTGCGGGCGACGGCGAACCGCCTGGCCAACTTCGACGACGCCAACCTGCGCCGCTCGGCGCGGGCGGCTGTCGCTGCCGCGGCGCGGGTGGAGCGGGCCCTCGAGATCCTCGCCGAGGACGTGCCCGACCATCTCGCGGCCGCCGGCACGCTGCGCGTCAAGCACCGGCAGGCGTCACTCGAGGAACTCGGCCAGCTGGCCGACCCGCCGATGACCAAGGACGCGGTGGCAGGACGGATCCGCCGACTGCTGTCGATGGCCGATCGTCGGGCCAAGGAGCTGGGCATCCCCGACACCGAGTCGGCGGTCACCCCGGAGTTGCTCGAAGAGGCCTGACGTAGACGGAACAGACACGAATCGATCTCGCCCGGCTTGCCCCGGTTCCGGTGACCGGGGCAGATGCGCGCCCGTTCGGGTGCGCGCACTAGGGTGGGACACACATCGACCGATGAGTCCCACGCGTTTCGGTTTCGATCGGCGTGGGTACGTGCCCGCGAGGTTCATGCGGGCGACAAACTGGCACACCAGAGTAGATGGGCAAAGGAGCTAACTGTGACGGTCCGGGTAGGCATCAACGGCTTCGGTCGTATCGGACGTAACTTCTTCAGGGCGGTCGATGCGCAGAAGGCGCTCGGCACCACCGACATCGAGATCGTGGCGGTCAACGACCTCACGGACAACGCGACGCTGGCTCACCTGCTCAAGTACGACTCGATCCTGGGTCGTCTGCCGCACGACGTCTCGCTCGAGGGCGACGACACCATCGTCGTCGGCGACACCAAGATCAAGGCGCTGGCGCACCGCGGCCCGCTGAACGAGCTCCCCTGGGGCGAGCTGGGCGTCGACGTCGTCGTCGAGTCCACGGGCATCTTCACGGACGCCGAGAAGGCCAAGGGCCACCTCGAGGCCGGCGCCAAGAAGGTCATCATCTCCGCGCCCGCCAAGGGCGAGGACATCACCATCGTCATGGGCGTCAACGACGACAAGTACGACGGCAGCCAGGACATCATCTCCAACGCGTCCTGCACCACCAACTGCCTCGGCCCGATCGCCAAGGTCCTGGACGACGAGTTCGGCATCGTCAAGGGCCTGATGACGACGGTCCACGCGTACACGCAGGACCAGAACCTGCAGGACGGCCCGCACAGCGACCTGCGTCGCGCCCGCGCCGCCGCGCTGAACGTCGTTCCGACCGGCACGGGTGCCGCCAAGGCCATCGGCCTGGTCCTCCCGCAGCTGCTCGGCAAGCTGGACGGCTACGCGCTGCGCGTGCCGATCCCGACCGGCTCGGTCACCGACCTCACCGTCAACCTGGCGAAGCCGGCCACGATCGCCGAGATCAACGCCGCGATGAAGGCTGCCGCCGAGGGCCCGCTGAAGGGCATCCTGAAGTACACCGAGGCTCCGATCGTGTCGTCGGACATCGTCACCGACCCGCACTCCTCGATCTTCGACGCCGGCCTGACCAAGGTCATCGACGATCAGGTCAAGATCGTGTCCTGGTACGACAACGAGTGGGGCTACTCGAACCGCCTCGCGGACCTCATCGGTCTCGTCGCGAAGTCCCTCTGACGCCGTGGCTGTCAAGACTCTGAAGGACCTGCTGGACGAGGGGGTCGAGGGCCGTACCGTGCTGGTGCGCTCCGACCTCAACGTCCCGCTGGACAACGGAACCATCACCGACGCGGGCCGCATCGTCGCGTCCGCGCCGACCATCTCGGCGCTGGCCGAGGCGGGCGCCAAGGTCATCGTGATGGCGCACCTCGGTCGCCCCAAGGGTGCGGTCGATCCCGCGCTGTCGCTGGCCCCGGTCGCCGCCAAGCTCGGTGAGGTGCTGGGTCGAAACGTCCAGCTCGCCGGTGACGTCGTCGGCCAGGACGCGCTCGCGCGTTCCGAGGGCCTGACGGACGGCGATGTCCTCCTGCTGGAGAACATCCGCTTCGATCCGCGTGAGACCAGCAAGGACGACGCCGAGCGCGAGGCACTCGCCAAGGCACTCGTCGACCTGGTCGACGGTGAGGGCGCGTTCGTCTCCGACGGTTTCGGTGTCGTGCACCGCAAGCAGGCGTCGGTCTACGACATCGCCAAGCTGCTCCCGCACTACGCGGGCAACCTGGTCGCGGCCGAGGTCGAGGTCCTGCAGAAGCTCACCCAGGACTCCGAGCGCCCGTACGCGGTCGTGCTCGGCGGTTCGAAGGTGTCGGACAAGCTCGCCGTGATCGAGGCGTTGGCCCCCAAGGTCGACACGCTCGTCATCGGCGGCGGCATGTACTACACCTTCCTTGCGGCGCAGGGCATCTCGGTCGGCAACTCGCTGTGCCAGGAAGAGATGATCGGCACCTGCAAGGAGCTGCTCGAGCGCTACGCGGACGTCATCCACATCCCGCAGGACGTGGTGATCGCCGACTCGTTCTCGGCGGACGCCGAGTCGAAGACGGTCTCCGTGCTGGAGATTCCGGACGGCTGGATGGGCCTGGACATCGGACCGCAGTCGGTGGAGCGCTTCGCGGCGATCCTCTCGGGTGCCAAGACGGTGTTCTGGAACGGCCCGATGGGCGTGTTCGAGTTCGCGAAGTTCTCGGCCGGCACCAAGGGTGTCGCCGAGGCGATCATCGAGGCCACCGGCAAGGGCGCGTTCAGCGTCGTCGGCGGCGGCGATTCCGCGGCGGCCGTGCGTCAGCTCGGTCTGCCGGAGGACGGCTTCTCGCACATCTCGACCGGCGGTGGCGCCTCCCTCGAATACCTCGAGGGCAAGACGCTTCCCGGCATCGCGGCGCTGGAGGACTGAGGCATGGCACGTAAGCCTTTGATCGCCGGCAACTGGAAGATGAACCTCAACCACCTCGAGGCCATCGCTCTGGTGCAGAAGATCGCGTTCTCGCTGCCCGCGAAGTACTTCGAGAAGGTCGACGTGACGGTGATCCCGCCGTTCACCGACATCCGCAGCGTGCAGACGCTGGTCGAGGGCGACAAGCTGCTGCTCACCTACGGTGCGCAGGATCTGTCCGCCCACGAGTCCGGTGCCTACACCGGCGAGATCAGCGGCTCGATGCTGGCCAAGCTGGGCTGCACGTTCGTCGTCGTCGGTCACTCCGAGCGGCGCACGCTGCACGGCGAGACCGACGAGACGGTCCTCGCGAAGACCAAGGCCGCGCTGGCGAACGGGCTCACCCCGATCGTCTGCATCGGTGAGGGTCTGAACATCCGCGAGGCCGGCGAGCACGTGGCGTACAACGTTGCGCAACTGAAGGGCTCGTTGGCGGGCCTGTCGGCCGACGAGATCTCCAAGATCGTCGTCGCGTACGAGCCCGTGTGGGCCATCGGCACCGGCAAGGTGGCCTCGGCCGCCGACGCCCAGGAGGTGTGCGCCGCGGTGCGTGCCACCCTCGCCGAGCTGGCCTCGGCCGAGGTCGCACAGGCCGTGCGGGTCCTCTACGGCGGATCGGTCAACGCCAAGAACGTCGGCGAGCTGGTTGCTCAGCCCGACGTCGACGGCGGCCTCGTCGGCGGAGCCTCGCTCAAGTCGGACGAGTTCGCGACCCTGGCGGCCATCGCGGCCGGCGGGCCGCTGCCGTGATGCGGTAGCAATCGAACGAGCGCGGGGCGCGTGACCGGAAAGGTCACGCGCCCCGCGTTTTTCGTCGGTCGCGGCTCAGACGAGCAGCTTCAGTCGCAGCTTCGCGATGGTGGCCGGTGTGAGCCCGAGGCCGTCGGTCAGGTAGTGCTCGAGCGAGCCGTAGTTGCGGTCGACCTCCTCGAAGGACGCGGCGAGATAGCTGGCGTCGACGCCGATGAGCTGGCGGTAGATCTCCGCGGCCTCAGGTCCCTTGACTGCGGTGATCTGGGCGAGGGTGGCCGCGATGGTGCCGGCCGAGTAGTCGTTGGACAGCAGGTAGTCGGCCGTAACGGTCTCCCGCGACACGCCGGCGATCCCGAGGAGCAGCGCTGTCGCCCATCCGGTCCGGTCCTTGCCGGCGGTGCAGTGGAACACCTGCGGTCCGGGTGTGTCGGCGAGTGCGGTCAACAGTTCGGCGTAGCCGCGGCGGGCAGTCGCGTCGTTCACGGTCGAGCGATAGCCGTCCTGGACGTAGGCGCGCGCCTCTTCCGGGGTGCGGAGCGCTGCGATGTCGGCGCTCGGATCGGCTGCCAGGACCTGGATCTGGGAGTACCGCACTCCGGTGGGCAGGACGTCCGGCTTGGCGGCGATCTCCTGGCCGGTGCGCAGGTCGTAGACGGCGGTGAGCCCGAGTGACTGCAGGGTCGCGAGGTCGGCGGCGTTCGGCGTCAGCGCGTTCGCGCGGTAGAACACGCCCCGGTTCACGTGCAGGCCACCGAATCCGAGGTAGCCGTCGCCGGTCCCGGCGATATCGCGGAAATTGTCGACTGACGCGAGTCTGGGTGTGGGGGCGGGCTCGGCAACGCTCGACCCGAACCCTGAGGAACCGAACGGCAGCGAGGTAACCGGGGAGGCGTCGGCGATGGCGGTACCGCCGAGCATGAGCGCACCCGTCAGGCCGAGCACGGCGACCGTGCGTCGCCGTCGAGTGGGCGTTTCGTACATCTGGTGGATCACGAGAACTCCTTCCGCGGGTGAGTGTTTCGTCGGGGAAGGTAGCGCGGACGATTGTCCCGGAAAGTGACCTGTCTCACTGAACGGGTGAGGTGGGGTGCACCCGAACGCGCTGGGCGCGTGACGCCATCGCCACGCGCCCAGCGGGATTCGGGTCGATCAGGCGAGCAGCTTCAGGGTGAGCTTGCCGATCGTCCCCTGCGACAGACCGAGGCCGGAGCGCAGGTAGTTCTCGACGGTGCCGTACTGGGACTTCAACTCGTCCAGGCCGGCCTGCAGGTAGCTGGCGTCGACGCCGAGCAGGGGACGGTAGACGTCGGCGACGGCCTGGCCCTGGGTTGCGGCGATGCCCTGGTAGGTCCGCTCCATGGACGCGGCCGTGTACTCGTTGGTGAGCAGGTAGTCGTCCATCACGGTCTGGCGCGACACGCCGGCGAGCGACAGGAGCAGCGCCGACGTCCAACCGGTGCGGTCCTTGCCGGCGGTGCAGTGGTAGACCTGCGGGCCGGAGGTGTTCGCGAGGTCGGTGAGCAGTTTCGCGAACCCGGCACGGGCCGCGGGATCGGTGACGAACGTGCGGTTCATGTCCTGCATGAAGTTCCGGGCATCGTCGGGGGTCTTCAGCTTCGCGACACCGGCCGCGAGGTCACCCGACAGGATCGGGATGCGCACGTATTCGGGGCCCTGCGGGAGGTGGTCGGGCTTCTGCGCGACCTCCTCGTCGGTGCGCAGGTCGTAAATTGCGGACAGTCCGAGCGATCCGAGCGTCGCGAGGTCGGCGTCGGTCGGGGTGATGGCGTTGGCTCGGTAGAAGACGCCGGTGTTCAGGCGCATTCCCAGGGTGTTGGTGTAGCCGGGTCCGGCGACATCTCGGAAGTTGTCGACCGACGCGAGACGGGGGGTCTCGACGGCGATCGGGGCGCTCGAACCGAATCCGGAGCCGAGGGAGCCGAGGGATCCGAGATCGAGAGATCCCTCCGCCGTGGCGGCAGCGGTTCCCGCGAACAGGAACGATCCCGAGACTGCCAGTGTCAGCGCGGTGCGGGCGGAACGGCGCAGGGCCGTGGGGCGGTGCGTCATGAGTGAGGCCTTCCTCGCAGGGTGAGTCGGACTGCTCGGAAGGTAGTGCGGCACGTTGTGCCACATAAGTGAGCTGTCTCACCAGGCGGGAGGAATTGTGTCGCCGGTCATGAATGCTGCTACTCGCTCGACCGACCTCTGGGTGGCGCTACCTGGGCGGACGACGCCGAATGGTGTGATGGCGCGAAACCGAAACAGGTCCGAGGAGGGAACGTGAACCGGCTGCGAGTGCCTACTGGCCGCGCGTGGTGCGTTGGCCTCACGGCATTCGCCCGGGCGATGTGAACGCCGACGGAGTGTTCGGAAGTTCGCCACGTCGACGGGATTGCGGTCGATTGTCCTTGTTGCAGGTAAGCTGGGCGCGCTAGTGACCGAATTCCGTGGCGTGTGAAGGGCAGCGAAGACCGACATGGCAATGTTTCTGGACATTCTGCTGGTGATCACCAGCTTGCTGCTGATCCTGCTGGTGCTTCTGCACCGGGGTAAGGGTGGTGGCCTGTCCAGCCTCTTCGGTGGCGGTGTCCAGTCCAGCCTCGCCGGGTCGAGTGTCGTCGAGAAGAACCTCGACCGGCTCACGGTCTTCACCGCGGCGATCTGGTTGATCGCGATCATCGGCATCGGGCTCGAGATCAAGTTCGGCTGACGGTGGCCGGATACCAGAGTTCCACGGTGATCCCGGAGGTCGCGGCGGCGCTGATCGACGCGCCCGAGTTCGCCACGCTGGCGACCGTCGAACCGGACGGGCAGCCCCAACTGTCCGTCGTCTGGCTCGAGCGTGACGGCGACGAGGTGCTCATCTCCACGGTGCGTGGACGACGCAAGACCGACAATCTGCTGCGTGACCCGCGCGCCACAGTGCTGATCTACCCCGCGAGCGGCCCGTACAGCTACGTCGAGATCCGCGGCACCACCAGCATCACGGACGATCCGGGTGGTTCGCTGATCCACAAGCTGGCCCAGAAGTACACGGGTGCGGAGCGGTGGGAGCACGACACCCCGGACACCCCGCGTGTCATCGTTCGCCTGAAGCCGTCGAAGGTGATCTGGAAGGGCTGACCGCCCGCCGCGTTGCCGTGCGACCGCCGGGTCTGCGGCCGATAATCGGGTGATGACCGGCATCTCTGCGTCGTCGTCCGAGCCCACGTCCGTGCCCCAGCCGGAGGCCGGGTCGCGCGCGGCCACCGAACCGCTGCGGGAGGACATCCGTCTGCTCGGCGGCATCCTCGGCGAGATCGTGCGCGAACAGTCCGGTGAGGACATCTTCGGGCTCGTCGAACGCGCCCGCGTCGAATCGTTCCGCGTCCGCAGGTCCGAGATCGACCGCGCGCAGCTCGCGGAGATGTTCGCGCAGGTCGACACCGCGGACGCGATCCCGGTCATCCGCGCGTTCAGTCACTTCGCATTGCTGGCGAACGTGGCCGAGGACATCCACCGCGAGCGCCGGCGCGCAATCCATGTCCGGGCGGGGGAGCCGCCGCAGGACAGCAGTCTGGCCGCCACCTACGCCAAACTCGATGCGGCGGACGTCGCCCCGACATCGGCCGCCCGCGCCCTCGCCGGGGCGCTCGTGGCGCCGGTGATCACCGCACACCCCACGGAGACCCGGCGGCGGACGGTGTTCGAGACACAGCACCGGATCATGGAGTTGATGCGGCGGCGTGAGTGGGTGGCGGGGGAACCGGCCGAGGTCGAGGCGGTGGACGTCCAGTTGCGCCGCCAGATCCTGACACTGTGGCAGACCGCGCTGATCCGGCTGTCCCGCTTGCGGATCCAGGACGAGATCGAGGTCGGTCTGCGCTACTACGACGCCTCGCTGTTCGAGGTGGTTCCGCGGATCAACGCGGACCTGCGCGACGCGCTGCGGGCGCGGTGGCCGGATACCGGTGTTCTCGCGGAACCGATGCTGCGGCCCGGGTCGTGGATCGGCGGCGACCGCGACGGCAACCCGTTCGTCACCGCCGACGTGGTGGGACGGGCGACGCACCGGGCTGCGGAGACGGCGATCGAACGTCACCTGGCCGAACTGGAGGTGCTCGAGCGGGAGTTGTCGATGTCGGCCCGGTTGGTCACGGTGACACCGGAAGTCGACAGGCTTGCCGACGAATCCGGCGACGAGTCGGCATTCCGCGCCGACGAGCCCTACCGCCGGGCGATTCGCGGACTGCGGATCCGCCTCACGGCCACCGCGTCGCGGATCCTCGGGCACCGGGCCGTGCACGCCCTCGACGGTGACCTGCCCGGGTACGAGACTCCGACTGATCTGCTGCGAGACCTCGAGTCCCTGGACGTGTCGCTGCGCTCGCACGGCGACGGTACCGTCGCCGACGATCGGCTGTCCCGTCTACGAAACTCGGTGGAAGTCTTCGGGTTCCACCTGTGCGGCCTCGACATGCGGCAGAACTCCGAGATCCACGAGACGGTCGTCGCCGAACTGTTCGCGTGGGCCGGCGTACACCCGGACTACCGCTCGCTGCCCGAGGACGAGCGGGTGCGGTTGCTCGCCGGTGAGCTCGCGACCCGGCGACCGCTCGCCGGCCCGCACGCCGCTTTCAGCGACCTGACCACCAAGGAACTGGGCATCCTGCGCGCGGTCGCCGACGCGGTGTCGCGCATCGGACCCGAGGCGGTGCCGAACTACGTCATCAGCATGTGCGACTCCGTCAGCGACATGCTAGAGGCGGCCCTCCTGCTCGCCGAGGTCGGGCTTTTCGACCCCGACGGCGACGACGGCCCGCGCTGCCCGGTGGGCATCGTGCCGCTGTTCGAGACCATCGACGATCTCCGGCGCGGTGCGGAAACCCTCACGGCCACCCTGGAGGTGCCCATCTACCGGGCTCTGGTCGCCAACCGCGGCGACAGCCAGGAAGTGATGCTCGGGTACTCCGATTCGAACAAGGACGGCGGTTACCTCGCGGCCAACTGGGCCCTCTACCGAGCCGAACTGGACCTGGTGCGTGCGGCCCGGAAGAGCGGAATTCGGCTGCGGCTCTTCCACGGCCGCGGTGGAACCGTCGGCCGTGGCGGCGGCCCCAGCTACGACGCGATCCTCGCGCAGCCGCCCGGTGCGGTCGAGGGTGCGCTGCGGATCACCGAGCAGGGCGAGATCATCGCCGCGAAGTACGCTGAGCCGCGGCTCGCGCGCCGGAACCTCGAGGCACTGGTGTCGGCGACGCTCGAATCGACGCTTCTCGACGTCGAGGGGCTGGGGGACGACGCGGCACCGGCGTACGCGGTTCTCGACGAACTCGCCGAACTGGCGCGCGTCGCGTACGCCGACCTGGTCCACGACACACCGGGATTCGTCGAATACTTCAAGGCGTCGACGCCGGTGGCCGAGATCGGGGCGCTCAACATCGGGAGCCGTCCGGCGTCCCGCAAGCCGACCGAGTCGATCTCCGACCTGCGGGCGATCCCGTGGGTGCTGTCGTGGAGCCAGTCGCGGGTGATGCTGCCCGGCTGGTACGGCACCGGAACCGCGTTCGAGAGCTGGGTGGGCGGTGACGCGGATCGCCTTGCGACGCTGACCGATCTGTACGAGCGGTGGCCGTTCTTCCGGACGGTGCTGTCGAACATGGCGCAGGTGATGTCGAAGTCTGACATGGGTTTGGCCGCACGGTATTCCGAGCTGGCCCCCGACGTCGCGCTGCGTGAGGAGGTCTTCGGCAAGATCGCCGCCGAGCACGCCCGCACAATCGCGATGTACCGGGCCATCACCGGACACGACAATCTGCTGTGGGACAACCCCGCTCTCGACCGGTCGGTGCACAACCGCTTCCCGTACCTCGAACCGCTCAACCACCTGCAGGTGGAGCTGCTGCGGCGCTACCGTGCCGGCGACGACTCCGACGGCGTCCGGCGCGGAATCCAGCTGACGATGAACGGGCTGGCGACGGCGCTGCGCAACAGCGGATAGTCCCGCATCAGAGAAGCGACTGACGGGAGCTACACAATGGGCTTGGATCTCATCACCCGTGTCGCCGCACTGATCGCCGTGCTGGGTACCGCGGTGGTCTACGGCACCGACGTGTTCTGCGCGATCGTCCTGCGACCGGCCCTGGCATCGGTCGACGACCGTGCCCTGGTCGCGGTGATCGGAAGCGTGCATCGATACGGAGACCGGCGAATGCCCGCGCCCGGGGTGCTCGGGGTTCTGGCCACCGCGGCAAGCGCGGTGCTGGCCACGGTGGCCGCACACTGGGCACAGGCGATCGTGGCGGGCGTCGCGCTGGTCCTGCTGTTGGTCTGGATTGTGCTCTACACGCAGGTGAGTGCGCCCATCAATCGACAACTGACAGCTGCCGCCGACGCCGGGGAGGTGCCGACGAATGCGCGTGTGCTGCAGGCAAAGTGGGACAGCATCATCGGCGCTCGCGCGTTGCTTCAAGGCCTGGCACTGGCTGCCCTGTGCGTGGTGTTGATGATCTGACACGCCGCGCCGGCAGATCCACACCAGCCGACGTCAACCGAAGGAGCCCGCCGTTCGATGTTTCAGCTCAGGATCTACACCCTGCGATCGCCCGAAGCTCTGCTGCAGTATGCGATGGTTCACTGGGACCGCCACTCGGCAACGTTCAAGACATTCGGGGTCACCACGCACGGTGTGTGGACAGAACGACGCGGCGGCGCGAATCGACTCGTCGCGCTGATCCGCTACCCACAGGGCGCCGATCCCGAAGAACTTACGCGGCAGGTCATGGCCAGCCCGGAATTCGCCGCCGATATGGCTGGATTCGATGCCGACGAGATCGTCGACGTTCAGTCGATACTGCTTGACCCGGCGTCATACTCGCCGATTCATTGACAAGACCCCAGGGGTGCTCGACGTGATTGTCACCACCGTCGGCTACACGCTCGCGGGACTCATTGCTGCGGGCATCATCTTCATCGGCGCACGGTTCATTGTCGCGCCGCGCGTTGCCGCCGCGGACTACGGTGTGCCGGCAGAGCCCGGCCAGCCATCTCCTGGCGCCTATCTGACCGCCAAGGGCGTCCGCGACATCGCGTCGGGGCTGGTCGTCTTGATTCTCATGGCGGCGGGCGCGACGCACTTGCTCGGTTGGGTGATACTGGCTGCCACGATCATTCCGCTCGCCGATGCGGCCATCGTGCTCGGCAACGGCGGCCCCAGGTCGATCGCGCTGGGCGTCCATGGCCTCACCGCCGTCGTCATGCTCGGACGTCTGCGCTTTTGCTCATTTCCTAAGCCACGGCAATCCCATCGGCACCCGCAGGCTGTGTCACCACACCTTCCCGACCTGACAAAGTGCTACCAACTGTCGCGGGCCATCACGTCGAGGTCGCGGGCCGCGCGATGCAGCTCGGCCCGCACTGCGGCGAATGCGGGCTGCGACCGGCTCCCGCGGCGGTACGCGATCCGGGTCCGCCTGCCCATCGGGAGGGCGGTGAGGACCACCCCGGCCGGGACCTCGGTCGCCCCGAGTTGGGGAACCAATGCCACGCCGGCGCCCGCGGCGACGAGGCGCAGTACGGTCGCGAAGTCGTCGACCTGATGGGCGACGCGCGGTTCGAAGCCCTGGGACTGACAGGTGCGTACGGCCATGGTGTGGCAGAGAGTTCCGGGGTTGCCGACGATCCAGCGGCTTCGCGAATGGCCGCGGACAACTGCGGTGCCATCTTCGTCCGGTGGTGTCGGCGAGGCCAGGTAGACGACCTCGTCGAGCAACGGTTCCAGCTCGATTCCCCCTCCCACGGTCGAGGGAACGTTGTCGTATTCGTGGACCAGCGCGAGGTCCAACCGACCTCCGCGGAGTCGGTCCGGCACCTCGGCGGGATCGACCTCGGTCACCGTCAGCTCGAGGTCCGGTTCGGTGCGAGCGATCTCCAGCATGGCTGGTAGCACGACAGTGCGGAGGGCGGTCGGAAACGCCCCCAGGCGAACCGATCCCGACAGTCCAGCTTCAGCTACGGCGAGTGCGGCTTCGGCTCGTTCCACATCCGCAAGAATCGCCTCGGTGTGCTCGACCAGCACGGCCCCGGCCGGCGTGAGGCTGACGCGACGTCCGGTCCGCGTCAACAGGGACCGGCCCGCCTCTCTCTCGAGTGCCGCAAGCTGCTGCGACACGGCCGACGGCGTGTACGAGAGCGCTTCCGCGACCGCCGCAATGGTTCCGCGGTGGGCCAGTTCGCGAAGAAGTCTGAGCTTGCGAATGTCGAGCATCAGATCAGCTTACGGATGGCATCAGAAAGAGTAACTGGATCTTGATCATGCTGCCGGTGAGACTGGGCGCATGACCTTCCATCCGTCAGGAATATTCGTCCCACTCGTCACGCCGTTCACGGAGAACGGCGCCCTCGCAGCCACCGATCTGGAACGCCTCGCGCACAGTGTGATCGAGGAGGGCGCGGCCGGAATCGTCGCGTTGGGGACCACCGCGGAGCCGTCCACGCTGAGCCCGCAGGAGCGCCGATCCGTTCTGGAGATCTGCGGCAGGGTCTGTCGTGAGCACGGTGTTCCACTGGTCGTCGGGGCGGGGTCCAACGACACGGCCGGCACGGTGCACGCCATCGAGGAGGTGAGCGCGTACGCCGACGTCGCGGGCGTGCTGGTGGTGGTCCCGTACTACACGCGTCCGTCCGAGGCGGGCGTCGTGGCACATTTCGAATACGTCGCCGAACGTAGCCCGCTCCCACTGATTCTGTACAACGTTCCGTATCGCACTGGGCAGCAACTGGGTTGGGAGTCCATTGTGCGGCTTTCGGAGCATCCGCGGATCGTCGGGATCAAGCAGGCGGTCGGCTCGGTGGATACCGATACCGCGCGGCTACTCGCCGCGATTGCCTCATCGCCTCGGTCCGCCCCGCTCGACTCGTTCTCGGTCCTCGCAGGCGAAGACGCCCTTGTCTCGCCACTGCTGGCGATGGGTGCGGCGGGAGCGATCCTGGCGACGGCGAACGTGTGCACGCGTGAGTTCGTCGAACTGTTCCAGCTGTGGCGCAGCGGAAAGTCCGAGCACGCACGAGTTCTGGGTAACCGACTCGTGGACCCCGCCTGCGCGCTCATGTCCGAGCCCAATCCCACCGTCATCAAAGCCGTGCTTCACGCCCAGGGCCGGATCTCGAGCGCGAACGTCCGGCTGCCCTTGCTGCCGGCCGGAGACGCTTCGTCGATTGTCGGTGCGCTCGAGACCATCTGCCGGTAGGTCGTGTCGATCAAGGAACTCCTCTACCTCGTCGACCCGGTCGCCGGATAGACTGATCGCGGCCGACAACCAAGTCCTGGAGTGGGTTCGAATGGCGGCGCAGCCGGTGTGGGTTCCCCACGTCGTTCTCCTGTACTACTCCGACGAAGCAGCTCGCACCCGGATCCCCGAGGTCTTTCCAGCGCACAGCGCATATGCGGCCAAATTCCGAATCGACCGGCCGGGCGCACTCGTCATGATCGGGCCGTTCGCCGAAACCTCGGAAGGACAGGCCGCAGCGATGTCGATCTTCACCTCGATGGAGGCTGCGGAAGCTTTTGCAGCCGATGATCCGTTCGTCGTGGAGGGCATCGCAACCGAGAAGATCTTCCGGTCCTGGCTCGTTTCGCCCGGTCCAGACCTCTGACCCGGGCCGTTCGATGAATGGGCGGGAGACCGCCGTTTGCGTAGCAGCGGCTCAGTTCAACGAGTCCGTCTCCTCGGGTGGCCACAGCTGTACGACACCCGCGGCGGCCTCGAGGATTGTGGAACCGTCGAGGATCAGCCGGTGCTCGCCGATTTCGGCCTCGGGGAGTGCGAACGCGATGGTGAGCGGTCCGGGTGGCGGAAGTGGGCTGAGGAAGTACCGGGCGTACGCGGCAGCTTCTCCGCCGATCGCGCTGCCCGAAGACAGGTACGCATGGTTCGGATCGTGTGGTGGTGAACGGAAGTCGACCGTGTTGGTCGCGAGGCGGCCGTCCGGGTACGCGACGGCGAGATGGAGACGTGCGCCGTTCGTGTGCGGGTGGGTATAGGGCCCGAGGCCGAAGACCTCGATCGGCGCTGCGGATCGATAGCGCGCCCGAATTGTGAACTCGATGCCGGTCGAGAACACATGAAGGGTGTCGATCCAGAGTGCGACGTCGTCGGTTCGGGCCGGAATGCAGCCGCTGGGGAGGACGACGGGAATTTCGTCTCGCGGTGCGGATGTTCGGCGCTGCACGGTCTCACTCCTCCGGCCAGAGCTGCGTGACGCGAGTGGAGGCGTCCAGGATTGCGTCGGCCTCGATCTCGATCCGGGACGGTGGAATGTCGAACTCGGGGTAGGCAATCGCGATGACGAGCAAGCCTGGTGGCGGCAGCGGACTCAGGTAGTAGTCTGCGCCCGAGGATCCGCGGCCGGCCTCGAGCCAATGAGCTGCGTCATCGTTCGGGAATTCCTGTCGGGGAGTGGAATTCGACAGTGCGGTGCCGTCCGAGAGTGCAACCGTCAGTCGGACGGGTGTGTTCTCGCCTGGGCAGGCGTGACCCGCGAGGCACATCCGCGGGCTCCTGTGCGGCTTCGGCTCGCGGTCGGATCGGTGGCGGCCCTGCAGAGTGAAGGCCACCCCGCTGCTGTACACGGCCAGGTCGCAGAGCCAGACCGCCACATCATCTGTCGTGGCGAGGGGAACGACAAGGGGGAGTGTTGCGGGGATCTCGTTGTCAGGCGGCATCCGCACCGGTCGATTCGATCGGCGGTGAGGTCGCGCAGGTGTGGTGTGCTCGACCTTCGCCGCATCGTCCGAGGCATTCGCTACGAACGCGAAGTTGACCCGATGCTTTTCGTCGGAGTCGCCGGATCGCTCCATTTCGTCAGCCTCCACGCGCGCAGAGGCTATGGCAAGCACACGATCGAGCGCAGTGGGTTCAGGGCGCGAATTCGGCGCGCGTCGCGGTAGCCGCTGCAGTCATCTGCACGAGGAACTGTTCGATGACGCTCCGTTCGTCCGCGGTGAAGCGCTCGATCGTTTCCCCCGCCGCACCGATGAGCGGGCCGAAGAACGACCATCCCAGTTTCATTGCGGACGGCGTGACCTCGAGCAGTACGCGACGGCGATCGGCGGTGTCCCGGCTGCGCCGGATGTGTCCGGCCTTTTCGAGTCGATCCACCAATGCGGTGGTCGACGCCGAGGTGAGTGCGAGTTTCTCGGCGAGCAGTCCGGGCGTGGCGGGGACCCCGGAGCGATCGGCGTCGAGCAGGCAGATCAGGGCGCGAAGATCGGTGGTGTGCAACTGGTTACGCGCAGCAAACTCCGCCCCGAGCAGATGCAGCTCGACCGTCAGCGCCCGGAGGCTGTGCACGATCGGGTGCGCTTCGTCGTCCTGCGTCGTCGGTTCCGGCAACTGCTACTCCCTCTGGACTCTGGTATCTCGTCAGCCTAGTATCTCGATCATCGAGATAATAGGCTGGGGGTTCACATGGTTGACGGCAATGTCTCGGACTTCGCCGACACGGCGTCAGGCCGCGAATTCTGCGACCTGTACGACCGCATGCGGGCAAAATGGGGCGTTCCGGTCGACGCCGTCGACGCCGAGACTGCGCACGGCACGACCCGGGTGAACGTGTGCGGTTCGGCCGACGCACCACCGGTGCTGCTGCTACCGGGCGGCGGAGCGACCTCGATGTCGTGGTTCGCGGCAGCAGGGGAGTTGGCGGCCTCGCACCGCGTGTTCGCGGTCGACATTCCCGGTGACGTCGGGCGTAGCGTGATCCGCGAGCGACTCCGCAGTGTCGATCAACTGATGGCGTGGCTCGCGGACATCCTCGACGCCCTCGGCTCGGAACGAGTTGCGGTGGTCGGGCATTCGTACGGAGCGATGGTGGGACTCGCGTTCACCATCCGGAACCCGGCCCGGGTCGATCGGCTGGTGCTGCTCGACCCGAACTCGTGTTTCGCCGGATTTCGCCCCGGCTACCTCCTGCGCGCGATGCCGCTGCTGTTGCGCCCCACCGCGGACCGCGAACGCGCCCTTATCGGCTGGGAGGCGGCCGGAACAGCGGTCGATCCCGACTGGCTCGACCTGGTCGCATACGGCGCCGAACGGTTTCCGGCGCACCGCCCGGTCGTGCCGCGGCGACCCCGGCCGCACGACCTCGGAAACGTGCGCGCCCCCGTGACCGTCGTGCTGGCGGAGCGCAGTCGGGTGCACGACGTCGCGCGGGTCCGAGAGCGGGTGCAGATGTCGATGCCACAGGCCGAGGTGCACGTGATGCCCGGTGAGACCCACTACACGCTGCCGATGAGCTCGTCGCCGGAACTGCGCGCGGTGCTGCGAACCGCGCTCGGCTAGGGATCGGGGACCTCAGCCCCTAACGGCTCGACGGCGTGAACAGCAACGGCGTGACGGTGCCGTAGCCGTCCTCGCCCTCGACGAGCCACGGCAGCGTCGAGTGGGCCTCGCCGACCCGGGACCACAGTTCCGTCAGCCACGTCGCGGCGGCGTCGACGACCGCGTCCTGGACGCAGAAGGGCGTATCACTGCTCGGCCAGAGGGGGACGTCGGGCTCGAGTCCGTCCTCGGTGTAGACGACGCCGAACAGGTGGCGGTGCTCGTCGACGGCCTTGTTGAGTACGAACGAGTCCGGGCCCTCGAGCCGAGCCCACACGTCGAAGGTGCCCTCGCCGTCCTGGTCGGGGAACACGTCGAAACACAGCTCGGTCGCCTCTGCCGGGCAGGCGGCGAGGATTGCCGATATCTTCTCCGCCGCAGTCGCCGTGTAGCGGCCGAGGACGGCTTCCAGCTCCGAAAGGTATTCCGCGCGATCCACGCCGGAGATCGTATCGCCGGATACGGCCGGCGGCGGTGAGGGAACCGATCCGCGACTGCCCGCGTCCTACTGAGCGAACGGAACAGATGCCGGGAGTGACAGGGGAGGGGCGAATGGATCGGTGCCCGTGGGAGACCACGTATCGGCGGGTCGGATCGCGCGTGGCGAGTGGGCCCCGCAGCAGTGCCCGTCTGGCGACCGGGTGTCGGCCACGACAGATCGTGGCCGACACCGGTGAGCCTCAGCGGCCGGGGAACTCGGGCCAATCCGTCGAGGATCCGCCCGAATGAGGTCAGGCCTGCGGAAGCCTGCTTGCCGCGGCCTCGTCGAGCAGCCACACCGTGCGCTCGATACCGCGCGCACCCGCGGAGGGGATCTCCTCGGGCGCGGCACCGTCGACCGCCGCGGCGACCGCGTCGGCCTTCGCCTCACCCGACACGATCAGCCACACCTCGCGGGCGGACTGGACAGCGGGCAGCGTGAGCGTGACCCGCACCGACGGCGGCTTCGGGGAGTCGGTCACCGCGACGACGAGCTGCTCGGGTTCCCGGACCGCATCCGTGTCGGGGAACAGCGAATTGATGTGGCCCTCGCCGCCCATGCCGAGGAGATGGACGTCGAAGAGGGGGCCTTCGCGGTCGGCCGCGAACGCGTCGAGGACCTCGGCGTACGCGGCGGCCGCGGTCACCGGGTCGCTGCCGTAGGCGCCGTCGGACGCCGCCATGACGTGCACCCGGGCGGGATCGACCGGAACGTGATCGAGCAGCGCCTGGTGCGCCTGCACCTCATTGCGCTCCGGATCGCCCGCCGGCAGGAAACGCTCGTCGCCGAAGAACACGTCCAGAGCCGCCCAGTCGATCGCGCCCGGATTCTCACGGACATGCTCGAGCAGGGCGATGCCGGTGCCACCGCCCGTGAGCACCACCGCGGCGGAACCGCGGGCCTGCTGTGCCGCGACGACCGCGTCGACGAAACGATCGGCCGTCGCGCGCACCAGCGCGTCGGTATCGGCGAAACGGCGGATCTCCTGCTGGGCGTTCACGTCAGACATATTCCACCTTCGACAGTCCGGTCAGTGCGGCTTCGTACATCTGGTCGGGATCGAGTCGGCGGAGCTCCTCGGCCAGGCAGTCGCGGGTCTCGCGCCGAGCGAGCGCGACCAGAGCGTCCGGCTGACCCGTGCGGCTCAGTGTCGCGGTGGTCTCGGTCTGCGGTCGGCTGATCGCGAGGCGGTCGCCGTTGGCGAGCTGCAGTTCGACGAACAACGGTCCGGTCTGCCGTCGGACCGGACCCTCGATCCGGTCGGCCAGCCACCCTGCGAGGACGTCCAAGGCAGGCTCAGTTGCCAGGCCCGACACCGTCGCGGCGGCGATCTGCTCGTGCGGCGGCTGATCCAGCGCCGACGTCAGCAGCGCCCGCCAGTACGTGATGCGGCTCCACGCGAGGTCGGTGTCGCCGGCGGTGTACGAACCGAGGCGACTCTTGATGGTCGCGGTCGGATCGTGGGCGCCCGTCGCGTCGGTGATCCGGCGGATCGCCAACCGTCCCACCGGGTCCAGGGCAGGGATCGTCGGCGTGTCGTCCGGCCACCACGCCACCACGGGGGTGTCGGGCAGCAGGAACGGGACCACGACGCTCGCCTCGTGATCGGCGAGCTCGCCGAACACACGCAGAATCACGACCTCCGACGCACCAGCGTCGCCGCCCACACGGATCTCGGCGTCGAGATGGGTATCCTCCGAACGAGACCCGCGGGCGACGACAATGACGCGACACGGATGCTCGCGGCTGGCCTCGTTCGCGGCGTCGATGACGTCCTCGGAGTTCTTGCTCTCGCGGGTGCACACCACGAGCGTGAGCACCCGGCCGAGAGTGACCGCGCCACCGGTCTCGCGCAGCTCGACGAGCTTCTTGTTGATCGCGCCGGTCGTGGTCGACGGCAGCTCGATGATCACGGTCTTCTCCATTCACGCCCGGTGCGGCGCATCATCTCCTGCGCCGACGGCGGTCCCCACGTTCCGGCCTCGTACGGCTCCGGCTTGCCCTGCTTCGCCCAGTGGTCGAGTACGGGATCGAGGATCTTCCACGACAACTCGACCTCTGCGTTCACCGGGAACAGCGACGGCTCACCGAGCAGGACGTCGAGGATCAGGCGCTCGTACGCCTCGGGCGATGACTCGGTGAACGCCTGCCCGTAGCTGAAGTCCATGTTGACGTCGCGGACCTCCATGCTCGAGCCCGGGACCTTGGACCCAAAGCGCATGGTGACGCCCTCGTCCGGCTGGACGCGGATCACCAGCGCGTTCTGGCCGAGCTCCTCGGTCATCGTCGCGTCGAACGGCAGGTGCGGTGCGCGCTTGAAGACGACGGCGATCTCGGTGACCCTGCGGCCCAATCGCTTCCCGGTCCGCAGATAGAACGGGACCCCGGCCCAGCGGCGGGTGTCCACCTCTAGGGTGATCGCCGCGTAGGTCTCGGTGGTCGAGTCCTGCGCGAACCCTTCTTCCTCGTGCAGGCCCACGACCTTGAGCCCGCCCTGCCAGCCGCCCGCGTACTGGCCGCGCGCGGTGGTCTCGTCGAGCGGCTCGGCGAGCCGGGTCGCGGACAGGACCTTGATCTTCTCGGCCTGCAGTTCGGACGGCTCGAAGCTCACCGGCTCCTCCATCGCGGTGAATGCGAGCAGCTGGAGCAGGTGATTCTGGATGACGTCGCGGGCGGCGCCGATTCCGTCGTAGTACCCGGCGCGGCCACCGAGGCCGATGTCCTCGGCCATCGTGATCTGCACGTGGTCGACGTAGTGGGCGTTCCAGATCGGGTCGAACAGCTGGTTCGCGAACCGCAGCGCCAGGATGTTCTGGACCGTTTCCTTGCCCAGGTAGTGGTCGATGCGGAACACCATGTCCTCGGGGAACACGTTGTTCACCACCGCGTTGAGCTCACGAGCACTCTCGAGGTCGTGGCCGAACGGCTTCTCGATGACGACGCGCCGCCACTGGCCGTCCACTGACTTCGCCAGACCCGACCTCGACAGCTGCTCGCAGACCGTCGGGAACTGCGCCGGCGGAATCGACAGGTAGAACGCGTGGTTGCCGCGGGTGCCGCGCTCACGTTCCAGCGTGTCGAGCGTGTCCGAGAGCCTGGTGAACGCAGACTCGTCGTCGAAGCTGCCGTGCACGAAGCGGATGCCCTTCGCGAGCTGCTCCCACACGTCCTCGCGGAACGGGGTGCGCGCGTGCTCGCGGACCGCGTCGTGGACGACCTGACTGAAGTCCTGATCCGCCCAGTCACGCCGGGCGAAACCGACGAGAGCGAACCCGGGCGGCAACAATCCTCGGTTGGCGAGGTCGTAGACCGCCGGCATGAGTTTCTTGCGTGCCAGGTCGCCGGTGACGCCGAAGATCACTAGGGCGCACGGGCCGGCGATGCGAGGCAGTCGCCGATCCCTGCTGTCCCGAAGGGGGTTGATCCAACGGTCCGCCGCGGGTTCGCTCACGGATCAGCTCTCTCGAGCAGCTGCGAGCTGCTCCGTGATCGCGTCGAGGAGTTCGTTCCACGAGACCTCGAACTTGTCGACGCCCTCGGTCTCGAGCTTGTCGAACACGGCCGGGATGTCGATGCCGACCGCGGCCAGCTGGTCGAACACGGCCTGCGACGCCACGGCGGTCCCGGAGATGGTGTCCCCGGAGACGGTGCCGTGGTCGGCCACCGCCTCGAGGGTCTTCTCCGGCATCGTGTTGACGGTGTTCGGGGCGACGAGCTCCGTGACGTACAGCGTGTCCGGGTACTCCGGGTTCTTCACGCCGGTCGACGCCCACAGCGGACGCTGGACGCGCGCGTCGGCGGCCGCGAGGGCCGCCCACCGCTCGCCGCCCTCGAAGACCTTCTGGTACGACGCGTACGCGAGACGCGCGTTGGCCAGACCGGCCTTGCCGCGCAGCGCGAGCGCCGCATCCGAGCCGATCTTCTCGAGCTGCGCATCGATCTCGGTGTCCACGCGGGAGACGAAGAACGACGCCACCGAGTGGATTTTCGACAGGTCGTGCCCGGCGGCCTTCGCGGCCTCGAGCCCGGCGAGGTACGCGTCGATGACGGCCTCGTAGCGCTCGACCGAGAAGATCAGCGTGACGTTGACGCTGATGCCCTCCGCGATCACGCGGGTGATCGCCGGCAGGCCCGCCTTGGTGGCCGGGATCTTGATGAAGAGGTTGTCGCGGTCGACGAGCTTCCACAGTTCGATCGCCTGCGCGACGGTCGCGTCGGTCTCGTGTGCCAGCCGCGGGTCGACCTCGATCGAGACGCGCCCGTCGACCCCGGAGCTGGCCTGGGCCTGCGGGGCCAGGACGTCGCAGGCGTTGCGGACGTCGTCCGTGGTGACGGTGCGCACGGTCTCGTCGACGTCGGCGCCCTGCTTCACCAGCTCGTGCAGCTGCGCGTCGTAGGCGTTGCCCTTGGTGATGGCACCCTGGAAGATCGTCGGGTTCGTGGTGACGCCGACGACACTGCGCGTCGCGATCAGTTCCGCGAGATTGCCGCTCTCGAGCCGCGTGCGGGACAGGTCGTCGAGCCACACGGACACGCCCGCCGAGGACAGCGCCGCGAGGTTGGCGTTCTGGGTTGCACTGTCAGTCATGATGATTCATCCCTTCACACGTGCGAGCGTGCGGCGCGCCGCATCGGTGACCGCTTCGGCCGTGAAGCCGAACTCACGGAAAAGCGTCTTGTGGTCGGCGGAGGCGCCGTAGTGCTCGATCGACACGGCCTCGCCGTCGCTGCCGAGGATCTTGTACCACGGCATCGCGATGCCGGCCTCGACGGAGACGCGGGCGCGCACCGACGACGGCAGGACCTCGTCGCGGTACGCCTGGTCCTGCTGCTCGAACCAGTCGAGGCAGGGGACCGACACGACGCGGGTTGCGATGCCGTCCGCCTCGAGCGCCTCGCGGGCGGCGACCGCCAGCTGCAGCTCCGAACCGGTGCCCAGCAGGATGACGTCGGGGGCGCCGGTGGATGCCTCGGCCAGTACGTACGCGCCGAGCTTGACGCCCTTCACAGCCTTCTCGCGGGTGCCCTCGAGGACCGGGATGTCCTGACGGGTCAGCGCCAGCGCGGTGGGTCCGGTCTTGTGCTCGAGGGCGGCCTTCCAGGCCTGGGCCGTCTCGTTGGCATCACCCGGACGGATCACCGACATGTTCGGGATCGCCCGCAGCGAAGCGAGGTGCTCGATCGGCTGGTGCGTCGGGCCGTCCTCGCCGAGGCCGATGGAGTCGTGCGTCCACACGTACAGCGCGGGGGTCTTCATCAGCGAAGCGAGGCGAACCGCCGGACGCATGTAGTCGCTGAAGACCAGGAACGTGCCGCCGTAGGCGCGGGTCGGGCCGTGCAGGACGATGCCGTTGAGGATCGAACCCATCGCGTGCTCGCGGACGCCGAAGTGCAGCGTCCGACCGTACGGCTGGGCGTTCCAGTCCTTCGTCGAGATCGACGTCGGGCCGAACGAGTCGGAACCGTCGATCGTGGTGTTGTTGCTGCCGGCCAGGTCGGCCGAGCCACCCCACAGCTCCGGCAGGATCGGGCCGAGCGCGTTCAGGACCTTGCTCGACGCCTTGCGGGTCGCGACGCCCTTCGCGTCGGCATCCCACGTCGGCAGGGTGTCGGCCCAGCCCTCCGGGAACTCGCCGGCGTGCAGACGGTCGAACAGCGCCTTGCGCGCGGGCTCACGCGTCGCCCATGCGTCGAAGTCGGCCTGCCACTGTGAATGGGCCGCTGCGCCTCGATCCACGATCTTGCGCGCGTGTGCGAGCGCATCCGCGTCGACCTCGAAGCTCTTCTCCGGATCGAAGCCGAGCGCGCGCTTGACCCCGGCGACCTCGTCGGCACCGAGTGCGGCACCGTGCACGTCGCCGGTGTTCATCTTGGTCGGAGCCGGGTAGCCGATGATCGTGCGCAGCAGGATCATCGACGGCTTGTCGGTGACGGCCTTCGCGGCCTCGACGGCGTCGAGGATCGCCGAGACGTTCTCGCCGCCCTCGACGGTCTGCACGTGCCAGCCGTACGCCTCGTAACGCTTCGCGGTGTCCTCGCCGAGGGCGATCGCGGTGTCGTGCTCGATCGAGATCTTGTTGTCGTCGTAGAAGACGATCAGGTTGCCCAGTTCCTGGACACCCGCGATCGACGACGCCTCGGAGGTGACGCCCTCCTCGATGTCACCGTCGGAGGCGATGACGTAGACGTAGTGGTCGAACGGGCTGGTGCCGGCCGCGGCGTCCGGATCGAACAGGCCGCGCTCGCGACGGGCCGCCATCGCCATGCCGACCGACGACGCCAGACCCTGACCCAGCGGACCGGTCGTCATCTCGACGCCGACCGTGTGGCCGTACTCCGGGTGGCCCGGGGTGAGCGAACCCCACGTGCGCAGCGACTCGATGTCGGAGAGTTCCAGGCCGTAGCCCGACAGGTACAGCTGCAGGTACAGCGTCAGGCTGCTGTGGCCGCACGAGAGGATGAACCGGTCGCGGCCGACCCACTCCGGGTTCTTCGGGTCGTGGCGCAGCACCCGCTGGAACAGGGTGTAGGCGAGGGGTGCGAGGCTCATCGCGGTGCCGGGGTGGCCGTTGCCGACCTTCTGGACCGCGTCCGCGGCGAGGACTCGTACGGTGTCGACGGCCTTGGTGTCCAGGTCCGTCCAGTCGGTGGGGTGGACCGGGTGCGTGAGGACGCGGATCTCGTCTGTGATCGACACGGGCAGATGTCTCCTGACATGGTTGTGCGTGGAGCCGTGAGGGGTGCTGTGAGCGGCGGCGGGCCTCTTGTGCGCCTCCAGCCTAATGTGCGGCCTTGATCGGGTCGATTCGGTCGCCGGGTATCCGGCGTCTACCATCGTCTGTAGTAGTGCAGTAGTCAGCAAGGATGTAGTCGCGTGGGGCAAGGAGACAGCGTGCGTACAGGGCATAGGCCGAGCGGACACGGCTTCGGCAGCCCCGGCGGCGCTTCCGCTTCCGATTCGAATGTCGTGCGGGAACCGACCACGCTGTGGGGACGTGTGACTTCCACGATCCTGGCCTACGTGGCGCTGACGAAGCCGCGGGTGATCGAACTCCTGCTCGTCGCAACGATTCCGGCGATGCTGCTCGCGGACCGCGGGCACATCGACCTGGTCCTCATCCTCAGCACGCTGTTCGGCGGCTGGATGGGTGCGGCGAGCGCCAACTCGCTCAACTGCGTCGTCGACGCCGACATCGACAAGGTGATGAAGCGCACAGCGCTGCGTCCGCTGGCTCGTCAGGCCGTGCCGACGAAGCACGCGTTCGTGTTCGGCATGACGCTCGGCGTCGCGTCGTTCCTGTGGTTGTGGTGGCGGGCGAACCTGCTCGCCGGCTTCCTCGTCGTCCTGACGATCGCGTTCTACGTGCTCGTCTACACGATGGTGCTCAAGCGTCGCACCTGGCAGAACGTGATCTGGGGCGGCGCCGCCGGCTGCATGCCGGTCATGGTCGGCTGGGCCGCGGTCACCGGGTCGCTGAGCTGGGAGCCAGTCGTCCTGTTCCTGATCATCTTCTTCTGGACGCCGCCGCACACCTGGGCGCTCGCGATGCGCTACAAGGAGGACTACAAGGCCGCCGGCGTGCCGATGCTTCCGGTCATCGCCTCCGAGAAGCACGTCACCAAGCAGATCGTGATCTACACGTGGGCCACCGTGCTGGCGTCGCTGGCGCTGGTCCCGGCCGCCGGCTGGATCTACGCGGTCGTCACGCTGCTCGCGGGTGCGTGGTTCCTGTTCGTCGCGCACCAGCTGTACAACAGCGTCCGCGGCGGCACCCCCATCAAGCCGCTCAAGCTGTTCCTGCAGTCGAACAACTACCTGGCCGTCGTGTGCTGCGGCCTGGCGGTGGACTCGGTCCTGGGCTGGAACACGATCGCCAGCTACTTCTGACACAGACGGAAGACGAGGGCCCCGGTCGATTTCGGCCGGGGCCCTCGTCTTCCGGACGTCAGGCGGCCAGGGCGTCGAACGTATCCGCGAGAGTGCGTACCGCGTCCGGGAATGCCGAAGGGTCGGGGCCCGCGAAGTTGAGCCGGACGAACGGGCTCGTGGGTTCGGCCGGGAACCACTCCGCGCCCGGGGCGATCGTCACTCCGGCGGCCGCACAGTCCCGGATCAACCGGGGCACGTCGGTGCCGTCGGGTAGACGTGCCCACAGGTTCAGCCCGCCGCGCGGCACGTGCGCGACATGCGCCCACGGGGCCTGCTCACGCAAGCTGGCGAGCAGCAGGTCCCGGCGTTCCCGCAGATGCCCGCGCAGCGCCCGCAGGTGCGTCCGCCAACCCGGTTGGGTGACGACGTCCAGGGCGGCGGCCTGAAGCAGTCCGCTGACGTACATCGACTCCGCAGCGCGGTCGGCCAGGATGCGAGCCCGCGAGGGCCCGCGGGCGACAACCGCCGCAACCCGGATCGCCGGCGACACACTCTTGGTCAGGGACCGCAGGTAGACGACATGTCCGGAGTCGTCCTGTGCTGCCAGCGGCGTCGGGACTGTGGTGATACCGAAGTCGTGCGCCCAATCGTCCTCGATGAGGAATGCGCCGTGTGCGCGGACAACGTCGAGGATCTTCCTGCCCCGCTCCGGCGACCACTGCGCGCCGGTCGGATTCGCGTAGTTCGGTTGAGCGTAGAAGGTCCGTGCCCCGGTATCGGAGAACGCCCGGGCGAGTTCCTCAGGGTCGGGCCCTTCCGGGCCCGTCGGGACCGGGACCACCCGGACACCGGATTGGGCCGCGGCCCGGATGGCGCCCCAGTACGTCGGTGACTCCATGATCACCGGTTGCCCGGCGCCCGCGAGTGCGCGGAAGACCGAACTGAGTCCGCTCTGGCTGCCCGGCAGCACGACGACGTCGCGCGCGGTCGGCGCGGTGACACCGGCGGGTGTGTCGGCGCGGAGTTCGTGCGCGAACCAAGCCTGCAGTTCGGGCAACCCGTCGACCGGTGGTCGTGCCAGCGCAGCGTCGCTGCGTGCGGCGCGGGCGAGTGCCGTGCGCACCAGTCGCTCCGGCAGCAGCTCGCGGGCTGGATAGCCCGAATGGAACGCCACGACGTCGCTGGTCGTGCTCTGCAGTGCCGCGGACACGGATCGGATCGGCACGTGCGGCGCACGTAATGCCGCCGTCTGCCAGCTGTAGTCCGGTGGACGGGCGACACCCACCGACCGGACGAAGGTGCCGACGCCGGGACGCGTCTCCACCAACCCCTCGGTGGCGAGAACTCGCAGCACCTTCTGGACGGTCACGGGGCTGGCCTGGTAGCGGGCGACGAGGCTCCGCGTGGAGGGCAGTCGCGATCCGGGTGACGCCGCGGCGATCCACCGGCGGAGTTCTGCGACGATTCGAGAACTGCTATCGTCCGACATGAGTGACAATAGTAGCGCTACTCCAAATTTGACGCCCGTGCTATCGGATCCGCGGTCCTCGGGAGTTCTGTGGGGACTTCTCGGGGTCACGGCGTTTTCCTTCACCGTTCCCTTCACGAAGGTTGCGGTCTCTGGGCTCGACCCGCTGTTCATCGGTGCGGCCCGCGCCGTCGTCGCCGCAGCGCTGGCCGCCGTTGCACTGGCCGCGACCCGTCAGCGCCTGCCGCGGAAATCGCAGTGGGTTCGTCTCGCGGTGGTTGCCGCCGGCGTCGTTGCCGGGTTCCCGCTGCTGACGTCGTTCGCTCTGACCGCTGCCCCGGCGAGCCACGGCGCCGTGGTCATCGCACTGCTGCCCGCCGCCACCGCTGTCATGGCCGTGCTGCGCGGACGCGAGCGCACCGCTCGGGCGTTCTGGACCGCGACGGCGGCGGGGGCCGTGACGGCTATCGCCTTCTCGTCGGTGCAGTCCGGTGGTCTGGGGCAGCTGCACTGGGCGGACCTGCTGCTGTTCGGCGCTGTCGTCGCGGCGGCCGTCGGCTATGCCGAGGGCGGGATGCTCGCGCGCGAAATCGGTGCGTGGCAGACGATCTCGTGGTCTCTGGTTCTCGCGTCGCCGCTCATGGTCGTCCTGACGGTGTTCTCGGTGGTCCGGCAGTCACCTGAAGGAACGCCGAATCAGTGGGCCGCCTTCGCGTACCTCGGTGTCGTGAGCATGTTCCTGGGATTCTTCGCGTGGTACCGGGGCTTGGCGATCGGCCCGATGGCGCGGGTCAGCCAGGTACAGCTCGTTCAGCCGGTCCTCAGCATCTGCTGGGCCTGGCTCCTTCTCGGCGAGGGCTTGTCGGTGCCGACCGTCGCCGGGGGAGTGCTCGTCGTCTTCTGCGCGGGGTGGGCTGTCCGGACGCGGCGCGATCCCGCGCCGAACCCGCGGTCTCGGGGTGTCCGCGTGCCGTGACAGAGCGACACCCGACGGGTCCGCGTGGCGTGGTCGCCACGCGGACCCGTCTCGGCGCTACGGCACCAGCACGATCGAGCCGGTGGTCTTGCGTCCCTCCAGATCCCGGTGTGCCTGCTCGGCTTCGTCCAGCGGGTAACTCCCGCCGACCCGCAGCTTCAGGGTGCCCGCGGCGATGGCGTCGAGCACGGCGCCCGCGCGCCACGTGAGCTCCTCGCGGTCGCGCACGTAGTGGGCCAGGGTCGGCCGGGTCACGTACAGCGATCCGCCGGCGTTGAGGCGTTGCAGATCCAACGGCGGAACCGGTCCGCTCGCCGCGCCGAACAACACGAGAGTGCCCCGGATCCGCAGCGACTCGAGGCTCGCGTCGAACGTGTCCTTGCCGACGCCGTCGTAGACCGCGGCGACACCCTCCCCGCCGGTCAGTTCGAGGACCTTCTCGGCGAGCCCGTCGCCGTACCGCAGGACCCGCCAGGCGCCCGCCTCCCGCGACAGCGCCTCCTTCTCGTCCGTCGACACCGTCGAGATGACCTTGACGCCCTTCGCGGCCGCCATCTGCGTCAGCAGCAGACCCACGCCGCCGGCGCCGGCGTGGACGAGCACCGTCTCGCCCGAGCGGGCCGGATACGCCGACTCGATCAGGTAGTGCGCCGTCATGCCCTGCAGCAGCGCCGACGCGGCCTGCCTGGGAGCGACGCCGTCGGGCACGTCGACGGCCACGGCGGCCGGCACGACGACCTTCTCCGCGTAGCTGCCCGGCCCCGCCGCCCACGCCACCCGGTCGCCGACCCCGAACTCGGTGACGTCGGATCCGACCGCAAGCACCACGCCGGTGCCCTCGTCGCCCGGGACGTAGGGGAGATCCCGCGCGTAGGTGCCGGTCCGGAAGTAGGTATCGATGAAGTTGATGCCGATCGCCTCGGTGGCGACCAGCAGGTCGCCGGGACCCGGCGCCGGATCGGGCACCTCGGTGGGGGTGAGGACCTCGGGACCGCCGTTCTCGGACACCACGATTGCACGCATGCTCTCGTTCTACACCCCGGCGCTGGACGGCCGTGGTGGTTGTCCGGCTACCGCACAGTAGTCTGACCTCATGAGCACCGATACCCAGAGCACCGCTGCGGCCCCGGTCCTGCCCTCGGGCACGGTCGCAGCCATCCGCAAGTTCCTCTCCGAGCACGGTGGATCCGCGAGTGCGGTCATCCAGCCGGTGGGTCGCGCCGGCATGCGCATCACGCTGGTCGGAGCCGACGGCATCCTCGGCGACCAGGTGGTCGACACCGTCGCGATCGCGAACGCGGTGGTCGCCTCGTTCGACGAGATCACGGTCTCCGAGTGGGATCGCGCCCTGACCAGCGTCGTGACGCCGCGCCAGGGCCACTTCGCGAAGATGGCGGGCTGGGTGGCCCACCAGACGCGCTTCCCGAAGGCGCGCAACGAGCGCTGACACGATCGAAGGCCGGGGTCCCGCGAGCTGCGGGACCCCGGCCTTCGGCGTTCGTGGGGAGTCGACTCGGCGTCAGGCCGACGCGACGGCCTCGGCGCGCTCGGTGACCGGCACCCGAATGCGTCCGGCGGCGTAGAGAGCGGCGGTTGCGGCGGTGCAGGTACCGGCGAGCGCGACGTGGATGGTCACCAGTGCGGCCGGTACATGCGTCCAGAACTGCACGAGCCCGACGCACGCCTGCGCGACGACCAGCGCGACCACGACCTTCAGTCGCAGCTTCACCGCGGCGCTCGCGCCGACGGCGTACAGGGCGAAGCCGAGGCCGATCAGCAGCGCCAGGTAGCCGACGAGCAGCTCGGCGTGCAGGTGGACGAGGTTGGTGATGTCGAGGTCGAGACGCTCGACCGTGCGCTCCGGGTTCTTGTCACCGGCGTGCGGGCCGGCGCCCGTCACCATGGTGCCGGCCACCAGCGTGCCGGCCAGCGCGACTCCGGTGAGCGCGGTCAGCCAGCTCAGCTGCTTGGGCAGGGTGGTGACCTCGACGCCGTCGTCGGGCTGGTCGATCTTGTGGTACAGCATGACGGACAGCCACACCATCGCCATCGACACCACCAGGTGCAGCGCCACCGTCCACCAGAGCAGCCCGGTGAGTACGGTGATGCCGCCCAGGACCGCCTGCGCGACGGTGGACAGCGGCATCAGCCACGCGTAGAAGAGCACCTCGCGGCGCCGCGCCGCGCGGGTGACGGCGAGCACCACGGCCGCGGCGGTCGCGATCACCAGGAACGTGAGCAGCCGGTTACCGAACTCGATGAACTGGTGGAACCAGGGCGCCGTCGACGACGACGTGGGCACGAAACTGCCCGGGTAGCACTGCGGCCAGGTGGTGCAGCCGAGGCCGGAGGCTGTCACGCGCACCACCGATCCGGTGACCGCGATCCCGCCCTGGCTCAGGATCACTGCGATCGCGATCCACTTCTGGACCGCGAGGGACGGCAGCGGCAGACGGTTGACCAGGTTCACAAACCCGCGATACAGCACGCCCCGATGGTAGAGGGCCGTCCACTACACGCTGTCGTTGGGGTGGGCCTGCCCGTCGGAAACGTGCAGGTAGTCCGACCCGTAGCGGGCGTCACCGTGTGGTGGAACTCGCTCTGAGCGGTGCGCGATCAGGAACCGGACGAGCCGGACGAGCCGGACGAGCCGCTCGATCCGCCGCTGCCCGGGTTGACCGAGACGATGCCCGAGATCGTGCCCTGCATGTAGCGGCCGTCGTGGGTGATCAGCGCCGACATCTGCAAGGTGTCGCCGAGCATCGTTCCCGTCACGGTGCGGGTGGTCCGGACCTCGCCGGTGTCGGGATCGATCACCGCATAGGCGAACCCGTCGAGCGGCGTCGTCGTGTCCAGCCCCTGCCGAACCATCGTGTAGATGTTGCCGTCGGCGGTCGACAGGTGCGGTACCGCCGAGCTGCGGACCTGGTTCTGCCAGATCGTGGTGCAGCCCTGGCCGTCGGCGTCGACGTCGACCCGGGTCATGCCGCCGCGGAACGGCGCGGACGCCGGCACGGCTTCCCCGGCGCCGGCCGGGACCGTGGGGTAGGGGTAGCCGTAGGTGCTCGCGACGAACACCGACCGTCCGACGCCGATCGGCGAGTTCTCGCTGCCGCTGCCTGAGCCGGTGCTGCCGCCGACGCTGCCGGACAGGCTGCCACCGGAGCCGCCGATGCTGCCGGCGCTGCCCAGGCTGCCGCTGTCGTCGCCGGGCGGGAGGACCGGCTCCTTGCAGACCTCGTCGCCGGTGGACGAGCGGTACACGAGCAGGTTCACCTGGCCGTCGGCGTTGTCGACGATCGTCAGGTACTCCGATCCGGTGGTCGGCCCGAAGTAGGTGGGGGTGGATCCGGTGCCCCAGCTGAGCTGTCCGGGCTTGCGGGCCGAACCGCGGTCGTACGGCCGGCGCCAGTCGATGTGGGGCTGGGCGTCCGGTCCGGCGCTCAGCTGGTACGTCGCATGCGTGGACGCGACGGCGGTGCCGAGGACCGACGTCGAGATGCTGTTCTGCACCTGCTCGCCCGCCGGCAGCGCGACCGTGCGCGCGGTCCCGGCGGCGTCGACGGTCCCGACGATGCCGCCGCCTGTCGCGAACCAGACGTTGCCGTTCCAGTCGGGGGCGAGGCCCGTGACGTTGTCGCCGTCCGGGATCGCCGACGTCAGATCGACGCTCGTGTCCACGCTCAGGGTCCACTTGCCGTCGGTCTGGGCGTGCCCGATCCGCAGCAGGTGCCGGGTGCCGTCGACGACGACCAGGCGGTTGGCGGAGTCGAGGTAGGCGTACACCCCGCCGAGCAGGCTGCCCTTGGTGAGCTGCAGTTGGGTCAGCGTGCCGCCCACTGGGACCGTCGAGGCCGTCGGATCGAGCAGGTGCACGGTCGGGTTCTGCCCGATCATCGTCGTGCACAGCGCGACCACCAGGCCGTCCGAGCCCTGCAGCAGCGTCGGGCACGCCGAGGCGAGCGGGTACTGCGCGATCGACACGTCGCCGGTCCCCGGGCCCGCCAGCGCGGTGGCATCCGACGATCCGGCATCGCCGTGCATCGTCGAGGTCCCGTCGGGCCCGAGGTGTGGATTGGGCGGCGCCAGCGGCCCCCACACGGGTGCCGCGGAGGCGGTCATCGGGGCCAGCGCCAGCGCGAGTGCGCCGCAGGCGGCGAGCGAGGTCCGTCGGAGTCCGTTGATCAGCGAGGCGGTCACGACGGACATTGTGGTACTGGACGGTCGGTCGCGGGACGGTTTCGCCCCACACGCACCGAATGAACGAATATTCGTGTCAGGTGAACTTGAACGTGCGGGTCGCGATGAATCCGGTCACGACCGCCCACACCGCCAGGATCGCCACGCACAGGACGTTGATGCTGCCCGAGGTGGCGTCCTCGAGGGCCTGGGCGAGCGCGCCGGACGGGACCAGCTCGGCGGCGACCCGGACGCCGGTGTGCAACTGGTCGGCGAAGATGACGCTGCCGATGCCGGCCATCGCGAACCAGAGGATGTTCGCGAGCGCGAGGACGATCTCGGCGCGCAGCGTGCCGCCCAGCAACAGGCCCATCGCTGCGAAGGTGACGGTGCCGAGTGCGATCACGACCGCGCCGAGGAGCAGGCCGACCACGCTCGGGCGCCACCCCAGCGCGAACCCGATGGCACCGAGTAGCAGTGTCTGCATCGCCACGACGATCACGACGGCGGCGCTCTTGCCGGCGATGATGCCCCACTTCGGGAGCGGGGTGGCCCCGAGGCGTTTGAGTGCGCCGTAGCGGCGATCGAAACCGACGGCGATCGCCTGACCGGTGAACGCCGTCGACATGATCGCGACCATCATCACGGCGGGGACGATCGTGTCGACACGGTCGTTGCCGAAGTCCCCGATCGGCAGCAGCGTCAGGCCGATCAAGAGCGTGATCGGGATGAACATCGTGATCAGCAGCTGTTCGCCGTTGCGCAGCAGCAGCGTCAGCTCGAGCTTGGTCTGTGCGGCCAGCATCCGTGCGGCCGGCGCGGGCTGGGGCCGCGGGGTGAACGTGCCGTCGGCGAATCGGTTGTCGGCCAGGCGGTCGTGGTGCGTCACGCTCATCCCCTCAGATCCCGTCCCGTGAGTTCGAGGAAGACGTCCTCGAGGCGGCGTTGGTCGACTCGGATCTCCGTGGCCAGCGCGTTCTGTCCCGCGCACCACGAGGTGACCGCCGCGACCACGTGCGGGTCGATCTCGCCGCGCACGACGTACTCACCGGCCGACACCTCCTGCACCTGGAAGTCGGCGGGCAGCGCGGCGCGCAGCGGGGCGAGGTCCAGCCCGGACGGTGCTGTCAGACTGAGCAGGCCCTCGGCACCAGTGCGGGTGATCTCCGACGGTGTTCCGGACGCGACGATCCGACCGTGGTCGATGATGACGAGCTCGTCGGCCAGTTCCTCGGCCTCGTCCATCAGGTGTGTGGTGAGCAGGACGCTGACGCCGTCCCGGCGCAGGGCATCGATCAGTTCCCACACCAGCAGGCGCGCCTGCGCGTCCAGGCCCGCGGTCGGCTCGTCGAGGAAGACCAGTTCGGGTCGGCCGACGAGCGCGCACGCGAGCGACAGCCGCTGCTGCTGGCCGCCCGACAGGCGGCGGTAGGGGGTGCGGCGGGCGTCCTGCAGGCCGAGGCTCCGCAGGAGCCACTCGGGGTCGAGCGGGTCCGCCGAGTACGACGCGACCAGGTCGAGCATCTCGCCGGCCTTCGAGCCGGGGTACGCGCCGCCACCCTGGAGCATGACGCCGATCCGGGGCCGCAGGGCCGCGGAGTCGGCGATCGGATCGAGGCCGAGGACCCGGACGGATCCGGCGTCGGGGGAGACGAAGCCCTCGCACATCTCGACCGTCGTGGTCTTGCCGGCGCCGTTCGGGCCGAGCAGGGCCAGCACCTGTGCCTGCTCGAGGACGAGGTCGAGCCCGTTGACGGCGCGGACGCTGCCGAACGCCTTCACGACGCCTTGGAGACACACTGCCGGCGCACTCGTACCCGACGCCGTTTCCGACGTTCTGACAATCACGAGGAACCAGCCTAGGCCCCGGCCCGATCAGGCTGCCCGGTGGTCCCGGGCTGGGCGCGCCAGAGCAGTTGTTTGCGGGTGAGGAGCATCAGCGTGATGCTGGCGATCGCGGTGGCGATGGCCGCCTGGACGATCATGAACGGCTCGTACTCGGCGCCGTTGGGCATCAGGATCACACTCACGAACGACGAGAACGCGATCGTCGGGATCCGGAACACCGGGCGGGTGGCCCACGCGGCGAGCGGGATGACCGCCCACAGCAGGTACCACGGCTGCACGACCGGGAAGAGCAGGACGATCGCGCCGAGGGACACGCCCAGAGCCCCGACCGGGTGGATCCTCCCGACCAACACGGCGATCAGCATGCGCAGCGCGACGAATGCCGCGATCACCGATGCGATCGGCCGCGTGAGGCTCAGCACCGCGGTGGTGTGATCGCCGAGGCCGAGTAGCACCCCGACCAGGCCGGTTCCGAGCCCCAACAGCGTCGGGATCGACATCCAGCTGCGGACCTCGGTCGCGGTGCCGAGTGTATGTATCCAGCCCATCCCGAGCCCGCTCGCGACGCTGACGAAGACCGTCACGCCGATCGCGACCGACCCGAGCAGGGCCGCCGCCGACACGAGTGCCTTCAGATTCGCCCCCCACTTGCGCGCGAGCGCCATGCCCACGAACCCGAGCGCGAGCAGCGAAGGGATCTTGATCGTCGACGACAGGGCGATCAGAGTCGCGCCCGCCAGCAGCAGGACCAGCGTTCGGCCGCGGATCGGGTCGGTGCCCTCGACGGCGCGCAGCGCCAGTTCCACGCCGGCGAGCATCAGGCCGATCATGAGGGCCTCGTTGTGGATCCCGGCGACCAGGTGGAAGAGCACCAACGGGTTCGCGGCGCCGAGCCAGAGGGCGCTGACGGCCGAGACTCCGCAGCGTCGGGCGAGCCGGGGGAGCGCCCACACGACCAACGCGACCCCGGCAAGTGCGAGGAGCCGGTGCAGGAAGATCCCGGCCATGATGTTGTCGCCGGTCAGCCACGTGATTCCGCGGCCCATCCACAGGAACAGTGGACCGTACGGAGCGGGCGTGTCACGCCAGATGTTCGGGACGGTCCGGGTCAGGACGTGGTCGACGCCCAGGGCGCCCGCGGGGCCGATCTCGTACGGATCCAGCCCGCGCGCCGTGATCTCGCTCTGCGCGAGGTACGAGTAGACGTCCCGGCTGAACATCGGCGGCGCAACTGTGAGAGGAATCACCCACAGCAGCAGGGTTCGGTCCAACTGCGATCGGCTCAACTGCCGCGGGGGGCGTCCACCGCGGAGGCTGCCGACCGCGAAGCGGCCGAGCAGCAGCCACGCGAGGACCACCATCACGGTGCCGGTCATGGCCATGCTCAACGTCGCGCTCGGCATGCGGGCGGGCAGTCCGAGCACGCGCAGGCCCTGCACGGGATTCTGCAGAACCGGTTGCGCGCCGGCGCCCAGGGCGCCGATCGCCATGAGCACTGCACCGGTCGCGCCGAACAGGCGGATCCAGTGCAGTTGACGGGTTTCGGCGGCGTCGAGGCTCGGGGCCTCGCTCTCGTCGCCGTGGAGCGCGTCGGCTACCGACGGGCGGTGTGTGCGCCCGTCGATTCCGAGCACACGCTTGGCGAAGGTCGTCGCGCGTTCGACCCGGGACCGGGCCGGGGCATCCGACTCGGGATCCATCTCGGTCTGCTGCACACGGTGCAGCGTAGCGGTGCGAACGAGGTGCTCCGGCCGGCGCCGATTCGACCCGCGCGACGGTGGTGTGGCGTCGATTACACAGGGCACCCTTCGTGGACCGGCGGATCGAATTCCGTCACACTGGTGTTGTGAAATCGGAAGCGGCCCGGCGTTCGAGTGGAGAAAGTGCAGGTCACGCGCCTGTTCAGGTCTCCGCGGGTTCGTCGCTGCCCGTGCCCGGCGCGCACGAAGGACATACCCGCGCGGCGGTGGTGCAACTGCTCGTCGAGGAGGGGCCGATCTCGGCCACCGACATCGGTGGTCGCCTGGGCCTCAGCGCGGCCGGTGTTCGACGGCATCTGGATGCGCTCATCGAGGCGGGCGAAGCGCAGGAAGCCAGCTCGGCCAGCTGGCGGCAACGGGGCCGCGGGCGGCCCGCGAAGCTGTTCCAGATCACCGCGGTCGGTCGGGGGAAGCTCGGCCACACCTACGACGACCTCGCGGGTGCGGCGATGCGCCAGCTGCGCGAGATCGGCGGCGACGCGGCCATCGAGGACTTCGCCCGACGTCGGGTGCAGTCCATCGTGGGCAAGGTCGAACCGGTGCACGCGGACGCGCCTGAGGCCGTCGAGTCCACGGCGGAGGAGATCGCGGACGCGTTCACCTCGGCGGGATTCGCGGCGTCGATCCGCCCGGTCGGCAACGGCGTGCAGATCTGCCAGCACCACTGCCCGGTGTCGCACGTCGCGGAGGAGTTCCCCGAACTCTGCGAGGCGGAGCAGGCGGCGTTCGCCGAACTGCTCGGACGTCACGTGCAACGGCTGGCGACGATCGCGAACGGGGACTGCGCCTGCACGACCCACGTTCCGCTCGCATTACCCCGTAAGACCCCATAGATGTTCTCCCCGGTGGACAGCTCACACCGTTACGTAACAAGACTCCGGAAGGAGCTCGCATGACCGTCACACCAGACCAGGTGACACCCGAGGCGCCACTCTCCCAGGAAGAGACGATCGCTTCGCTCGGCAGCTACGAGTACGGCTGGGCCGACTCCGACGTCGCCGGTGCCAGCGCGCAGCGCGGGTTGTCCGAGGACGTCGTGCGTGACATTTCCGGGAAGAAGAACGAGCCCGACTGGATGCTCGACATCCGACTCAAGGCGCTGCGCACCTTCGACAAGAAGCCGATGCCGCACTGGGGTTCGAATCTCGACGGGATCGACTTCGACAACATCAAGTACTTCGTGCGGTCCACGGAGAAGCAGGCCGAGAGCTGGGAAGACCTGCCCGAGGACATCAAGAACACGTATGACAAGCTGGGCATCCCGGAGGCCGAGAAGCAGCGGCTGATCGCCGGTGTCGCGGCGCAGTACGAGTCCGAGGTGGTCTACCACCAGATCCGCGAGGATCTCGAGGCGCAGGGCGTCATCTTCCTCGACACCGACTCGGGTTTGCGTGAGCATCCGGAGATCTTCCGCGAGTACTTCGGTTCGGTCATTCCGGCCGGCGACAACAAGTTCTCCGCGCTGAACACCGCTGTCTGGTCGGGTGGATCGTTCATCTACGTGCCGCCGGGCGTGCACGTCGACATCCCGCTGCAGGCCTACTTCCGGATCAACACCGAGAACATGGGCCAGTTCGAGCGGACGCTGATCATCGTCGACGAGGGCGCCTCGGTGCACTACGTCGAGGGCTGCACCGCCCCGATCTACAAGTCCGACTCGCTGCACTCCGCGGTCGTCGAGATCATCGTCAAGAAGGGCGGCCACTGCCGCTACACGACGATCCAGAACTGGTCGAACAACGTCTACAACCTGGTGACCAAGCGCACCAAGGTCGAGGCGGGCGGTTCGATGGAGTGGATCGACGGCAATATCGGCTCCAAGGTGACGATGAAGTACCCGGCCGTGTGGATGATGGGCGAGCACGCCCGCGGCGAGGTGCTCTCCGTGGCGTTCGCCGGCGAGGGCCAGCACCAGGACACCGGTGCGAAGATGCTGCACCTCGCGCCGCACACGTCGTCGACCATCGTGTCGAAGTCGGTGGCCCGCGGTGGCGGTCGCGCGTCGTACCGCGGCCTGGTCCAGGTCAACAAGGGCGCCCACGGGTCGAAGGCGACCGTCAAGTGTGATGCCCTGCTGGTCGACCAGATCAGCCGCTCGGACACCTACCCGTACGTGGACGTCCGCGAGGACGACGTGACGATGGGCCACGAGGCGACGGTGTCGAAGGTCAGCGATGACCAGTTGTTCTACCTCATGAGCCGCGGTCTGACCGAGGACGAGGCCATGGCCATGGTGGTGCGAGGGTTCGTCGAGCCCATCGCCAAGGAGCTGCCGATGGAGTACGCCCTCGAGCTCAACCGCCTGATCGAACTGCAGATGGAAGGGGCGGTGGGCTAGTGAGCACCCCCGTGACGGGAGTACAGGGCGCGGCGGCCGGCGAGAATGCCGTCCCCGCAACCAACAAGGGTGAGGTCTTCACCTCGTTCGACGTGAATGCGTTCGAGGTTCCCGGTGGCCGCGACGAGGCGTGGCGGTTCACCCCGCTGCGTCGTCTGCGCGGCCTGCACGACGGCACCGCCGTCGCGTCCGGCAAGGCGACCGTCGAGGTCGGCGGTGACGTCACCGTCGAGACCGTCGGCCGCGACGACGCCCGGCTGGGCCAGGGTGGTGTTCCGTTCGATCGTGTTGCCGCGCAGGCGTACTCGTCGTTCGAGTCGGCCAAGGTCGTGACCGTCGGTCGCGAGACCGAGGTTGCCGCACCGGTGCACATCAAGGTCACCGGCCCCGGCGAGGGCAATGTCGCGTTCGGTCACCTGCAGATCCGGCTCGAGGAGTTCGCGAAGGCCACCGTCGTGCTCGATCAGAAGGGCAGCGGAACCTACGCGGAGAACGTCGAATTCGTGCTCGGCGACAGCGCGTCGCTGACCGTGGTCGCGGTCCAGGACTGGGCCGACGACGCAGTCCACACCGCCGCGCACCACGCGATGCTCGGTCGCGACGCGGTGCTGCGGCACACGTCGGTGAGCCTCGGCGGCGACCTCGTCCGCATCACTCCGACGGTGAAGTTCGCGGGCCCGGGCGGCGACGCCGAATTGCTCGGCCTCTACTTCGCCGATGCCGGCCAGCACTTCGAGCACCGTCTCCTCGTGGATCATTCGCAGCCGCACTGCAAGTCCAACGTCGTGTACAAGGGCGCACTGCAGGGTGATCCGGAGTCGGGCAAGCCCGACGCACACACCGTGTGGATCGGCGACGTGCTGATCCGTGCCGAGGCGGAGGGCACCGACACGTTCGAGCTCAACCGCAACCTGGTGCTCACCGACGGCGCGCGCGCCGACTCGGTGCCGAACCTAGAGATCGAGACCGGCGAGATTGTCGGCGCCGGACATGCCAGCGCCACGGGACGTTTCGACGACGAGCAGCTGTTCTACCTGCGGGCCCGGGGCATCCCCGAGGACCAGGCCCGGCGGCTGGTCGTGCGTGGCTTCTTCCACGAGATCATCAACCGCATCGCCGTCCCGGAGGTGCGTGAGCGCCTCGAGGCCGCCGTCGAGGCCGAATTGGCCGCGGTCGGCGCCTGATCCGACTCGCTGCCTTTCCACCGATACTTCGCAGATACCCGCATAGGAAATCGAATGTCTACGCTTGAAATCCGCGACCTGCACGTCAACGTCGCCAACTCGGACGAGAACGCCGAGCCGATCAACATCCTCAAGGGTGTGAACCTGACCGTCAGCTCGGGCGAGACCCACGCCATCATGGGCCCCAACGGCTCCGGCAAGTCCACCCTGTCGTACGCGATCGCCGGTCACCCCAAGTACGAGGTGACCTCGGGCTCGATCACCCTCGACGGCGAGAACGTCCTCGAGATGAGCGTCGACGAGCGCGCTCGCGCCGGCCTCTTCCTGGCGATGCAGTACCCGGTCGAGGTGCCCGGCGTCTCGATGTCGAACTTCCTGCGCACCGCGGCCACCTCGGTCCGTGGCGAGGCCCCCAAGCTGCGCCACTGGGTCAAGGAAGTCAAGGAGGCGATGAGCGAGCTCGAGATCGACCCGACCTTCGGCGAGCGCAGCGTCAACGAGGGCTTCTCGGGCGGCGAGAAGAAGCGTCACGAGATCCTGCAGCTGGGCCTGCTCAAGCCGAAGATCGCGATCCTCGACGAGACCGACTCCGGCCTCGACGTCGACGCGCTGCGCGTGGTGTCCGAGGGCGTCAACCGCTACAAGGAGCGGGAGGACGGCGGCATCCTGCTCATCACGCACTACACCCGCATCCTGCGCTACATCAAGCCGGAGTTCGTGCATGTGTTCGTCAACGGCCAGATCGTCGAGTCCGGCGGTGCCGAGCTCGCCGACGAGCTCGAGGCCAACGGCTACGTGCGCTTCACGCAGGCTGCCGGGGCAGGGGCGTAGCCCGGATGACCACCACGGCGGCGGCGCTGGACGTCACCAGGATCCGGGAAGACTTCCCGATCCTGGGACGGACCGTGCGCGACGGAAAGCCCTTGGTGTACCTGGATTCCGGTGCCACCTCGCAGCGTCCGGTCCAGGTGCTCGACGCCGAGCGGGAGTTCCTGACCACGTGCAACGCAGCGGTGCACCGCGGAGCGCATCAGCTGGCCGAGGAGGCCACCGACGCGTACGAGGGTGCGCGTGCCGCGATCGCGTCGTTCGTCGGCGTCGATTCGGACGAGCTGGTGTTCACCAAGAACGCCACCGAGTCGCTCAACCTGGTCGCCTACGTGTTCGGCGACGACCGCTTCGACAAGGTCGTCGGACCCGGTGACGAGATCGTCGTCACCGAACTCGAACACCACGCGAATCTCGTTCCGTGGCAGGAGCTTGCGCGCCGCACGGGTGCGACGCTGCGCTGGTACGGGATCACCGACGACGGTCGCATCGACCTGGATTCGCTCGAGCTGACCGACAAGGTCAAGGTCGTCGCGTTCACCCACCAGTCGAACGTGACGGGCGCGATCTCCCCGGTCGCCGAACTGGTCCGCCGCGCGCAGGCCGTCGGCGCGATCACGGTGCTCGACGCGTGCCAGTCGGTTCCGCACATCGCGGTCGACTTCCGTTCGCTCGGTGTCGATTTCGCGGCGTTCTCGGGACACAAGATGCTCGGTCCGTCCGGTGTCGGTGTGCTCTACGGCCGTCGTGAGTTGCTGTCGTCGATGCCGCCGTTCATCACGGGCGGCTCGATGATCGAGACGGTCACGATGGAGGTCAGCACCTACGCGCCGCCGCCGCAGCGGTTCGAGGCCGGCGTCCCGATGACCTCTCAGGTCGTCGGGCTCGGTGCGGCCGTGAAGTACCTCGAGAACATCGGCATGGATGCCGTTGCGGAGCACGAGCACCTGCTCGTGACCGCGGCACTCGAGGGCCTCGCGGGCATCGACGGCGTGCGGATCGTCGGCCCCACCGACGGTATCGACCGCGGCTCGGCCGTGTCCTTCCTCGTCGACGGCATCCACGCGCACGACCTCGGCCAGGTTCTCGACGACGACGGCGTCGCCGTGCGCGTCGGGCACCACTGCGCGTGGCCGATGCACCAGCGGTTCGGGATCGCCGCGACCGCGCGGGCGTCGTTCGCGCTGTACAACACCCTCGACGAGGTCGATGCGCTCATCGCCGGAATCCGGCGGGCGCAGGACTTCTTCGGCGTAGGCGGAGGTGCCTGATCGTGCGTCTCGAGCAGATGTACCAGGAAGTGATCCTGGACCACTACAAGCACCCGCACGGCCGTGGTCTGCGTGACCCGTTCGGCGCCGAGGTGCATCACGTCAACCCGACCTGCGGCGACGAGATCACGCTGCGGGCGCAGCTGACCGACGGCGAGGACGGCCGGCCGGTCGTCGCGGACATCTCGTACGACGGTCAGGGCTGCTCGATCAGCCAGGCGTCGACGTCGGTGCTCTTCGACCAGATCGTCGGGATGCCGCTCGACGAGGCGCTGCGCACGGTCGACGCGTTCAACGAGATGGTCAGCAGCCGCGGCACCGTCGAGGGCGACGAGGACGTGCTCGGCGACGGCATCGCGTTCAGCGGTGTGTCGAAGTACCCGGCGCGCGTCAAGTGCGCGCTGCTGGGATGGATGGCTTTCAAGGACGCCGTTGTTCGAATAGTCGACGACGAGAACGACCTGGCTCGAACCGGAGGACAGACATCATGACGGACACCCAGGCCGAGCAGGCCCAGAACGACTCGGCCGCGGCCGAACCGACCGCCGAGTACGGCGCGAGCCTCGCTCCGGAGCGCCTCGACGAGCTGGAGGAGGCGATGCGTGACGTCGTCGACCCCGAGCTGGGCATCAACGTCGTGGACCTCGGCCTGGTCTACGACTTCAAGGGCGGCGACGAGAACGGCATCGACGTCGTCACGCTCGACATGACGCTGACGTCCGCGGCGTGCCCGCTGACCGACGTGATCGAGGAGCAGTCCAAGCGGGCCCTGGTCAACAGCGGGCTGTGCGACGAGCTGCGGATCAACTGGGTCTGGATGCCGCCGTGGGGCCCGGACAAGATCACCGACGACGGCCGCGAGCAGCTGCGCGCCCTCGGATTCACGGTCTAGCTTGGCCGCCCGGCACGCCCGGGAACTGACCTATCGGGAGGTCGGTGCCACCGCCGGAGAGCTGCCGGCGGGGTACCGGCACATTCGCGAGTCATCCGACATCGGACGCGGTGAGGACACGTTCCTCGCCGCGTCCGATGCGTTGATGCGCTGGGACGTCCACCGTCGCGCGGGCCTGCGGGTGGAGGCGACCACATCGACGGTGATGCCGGGCAGTGACGTGGTGCTGCGGTGGTTCGGGTTCACGATCCCGTGCCGCGTCGTCTATGTCGTCGACGAACCGGACCGGCGGGGCTTCGCGTACGGGACTCTGACCGGGCATCCGGAGTCGGGGGAAGAACGCTTCTGCGTCGAGCGCGGCCCCGACGGTTCGGTGCGGGCCACGGTCACTGCGTTCTCCCGTCCGGGTCGCTGGTTCACCCGACTCGGCGACCCGGCCGCTCGCGCGGTCCAGCACCACATGACGCGGCGCTATCTGCGGGCGTTCGCCCGCTGACGCTCACGCGCGCTTGCGCCGCGGCTTCTTCGCGGTGGCCGGTTCCACCTGCTCGCCGGCCGCCTCCAGGCTGCGTTGGAGAGCGGCGACCAGGTCGACCACCTCGGCGTCGGCGCCGACCTCGGCCCGTTCGGCGGCGGGGATCACCTTCTTGCCGCCGCTCGCGATCGCCTCGTCCAGCAGCTGACGCAGCTGGATCTGGTAGTCGTCGGTGAACTCGGTCGGATCGAAGTCCTCGGCCATGCTCTCGACGAGCGTGCCGGCCATCGCCAGCTCCTTCGGCTTGGGCTCGTCGGCGTCCTCGAGCGACGGGAACTCCGCCGCGCGGACCTCGTCGGGCCACAGCAGCGTCTGGATCACCAACACGCCGTCGCGCTCGCGCAGCGCCGCCAGCCGGGTCTTCTGCCGCAGCGTGAAGTGGACGAGAGCGGTGCGGTCGGCCTTCTCGAGTGTCTTCGCCAACAGCACGTAGGCCTTGGGCGACGACGAGTCCGGCTCGAGGTAGTAGCTCTTCTCGAACAGGATCGGGTCGATCTGCTCGGTGGGGACGAACTGCAGCACCGGGATCTCGTGTCTCTCGGCGGCGGGAAGCTTCTCGAAGTCCTCGTCGGTGAGGATGACGCGGTCGCCCTCCTCGGAGTCGTACGCCTTGTCGATGTCCGCGAACTGCACCGTCTGGCCGCACTCGCTGCACACGCGGTTGTACTTGATCCGCCCACCGTCCTTGGCGTGGACCTGATGGAAGCGGATGTCGTGGTCCTCCGTCGCGGAGTACACCTTGACCGGCACGTTGACCAGCCCGAACGCGATGGAACCCTTCCAGATTGATCGCATGCACCCCACTATCACCCAGATCGGTGCGTGGTGTGCGCGTGGGAGCGAAGATCATCACCATCTCGAGACATTTCGGCTACATCGGAGCGACCGTGCGGCGGCCGCGAGCTGTCTGCGGAAAACGCCGGACAAACAGTGAGACAACACTTGCGACAAAGGACGACAATTGGTCTAGGCCGATCCAGGCTGTTACTTGTGACAAACAACATCACCTCACCCAAGGTCCTGTCCCTCCTCCTCGCCGCGGGCACCCTCGCTGCCGGTGTCGCGACGGCAACCGCCGGTACCGCGGCCGCCGCGCCCGCCGCCGTCACGAAGACCGTCGTGATCGGCCTCGACGGCACGATGCTCGACTACGTCAAGTCCGCGAACACCCCGAATCTGCACCGCTTGATCGCCGAGGGCACCAGCGGCCAGTCGTCGATCCTCGGCCACCCGACGATCTCCGGTCCGTCGTGGTCGACGATCCTGACCGGCGTGTGGCACACCAAGCACGGTGTCGTCGACAACTCCTTCAACGGTTCGCGTTACGACCAGTACCCGACCGCGTTCACCCGCATCGAGCAGGTGAAGCCGGAACTGCGCACCGCGTCGATCTCGACGTGGGGCGGTATCGCCACGATCGCCGGATCCGGAAACCCGAAGGCCGACGTCGTCGTGACGACGCCCGGCGTCGGCAGCGAAGCGGCGACGGATGCGGCCACCGCCAACGCCGTCGCCGCCGAGATCACCTCCAACGGGCCGGATTTCGTGTTCACCCAGCTCGATCAGGTGGACGGTGCCGGGCACTCGTCGGGCACCGCCGGACCGGAGTACGTGCCCGCGCTCGAGCGTGTCGACGTCGAGGTCGGCAAGATCGTCGCCGCCGTCGACGCCCGGAGCAAGGCCACCGGGGAGAAGTGGACCGTCCTGGTGACCTCCGACCACGGTCACAAGCCCACCGGTGGCCACGGCGGCCAGAGCGCCGAGGAGGCGTCGACGTTCGTGATCGCCCGCGGCGCCGGCTACCAGGCGGGTGCCACCGACGACGACTACACCATCGCCGACATCACGCCGACGGTCCTCGACAACCTCGGCATCGCGGAGCCCGCCGACCTCGACGGCGCGCCGCTGGCGAAGACGGCGCCGCCGGCGACCGGATCGCTCGGCCTGCTGTCGTCCTGGATCCCGACGGGCTCGCTCGGATCCTGAGTCACGGCCGTCGGACGCCGGCCATGGCCAGCGTTCGACGGATCGGCGGCGGCACCGTCCGGAACAGGTGCCACATCGCGCCGATCGTGCCGGGGGCGTCGGCGCGCCGTGACAGGTAGGCGCGCTGACGCTCCACCGGCAGGGAGAAGAAGGCGTCGAAGAACTCGGGCGTCCGGGCGGGGTCGAGGTCGAGCAGGGCGGACAGGCCCACGTTCCGCAACGAGCGCACGATCCGAGCGGGCCACGGCCACAACACCTTTGCGGGATCGGACCCGGAGATCAGTGCCCCGACGACGTCGTCGACGGCGCTCAGCGTCGCCGCCACGCTGTATCCGGTGCCCGGGTGGATCAGTCCCGCCCGGGCGCCGAACGCGGCTACATCGCTGCGAGCCCGATGTGGCTCTACGGGGAACCGGACCCGCTCCACCTCGAGATTCGCGGGCGGCTCGACCCCGCGCGTGCGCAGGCGTGCGTCGAGCCGACAGCGCAGCTCGTCGAGCGGCAGTCCCGGCCGGCCCACGAGGCAGGTTTCCTCGAGCAGGACGGTGTCGTCGCCCAACGGCATCGCATACAGGAACGACGGTGGATCGTCCGGCGCGGCCGCGTTGTCGCGGCGCCAGTCCATGAACCAGCACCCGGCCTCGCCCATCGCGGGCGCCGCCGCCGATGCCGGCACCACGATCCCGAACGCGGTCTGCTCGGCGAGCGCCGGGTCCGGCGACAGGCCGCGGGCGTCGATCACCCGGCCGGCCCGAATCTCGGTCCCGTCGCGCAGCAGCACGACCCGTGTTCCGACCGCCGCCGCGAACCCGCCGACCACCCGAACCCCAGCGAGGTCCAGGCGGCGGTGCAGCGCCCGGTTGTCGAGCACGCCGTACGCGCGGTCGAGAGCCCGTGGGCGGGTGGTCCAGACATGCGGGCGGGCGACCGTTGCCCGCAGCACCCCCGGGCCGAGCCAGTGGGGGAGTTCGTCCACCCACGCCGCGTAGGTCGGCGTCCACGGCCGGTCCGGATGCGGGTCGACCGCGACGACGTCCAGGCCGGCGCGGGCCGCGCGGTGCGCGAGGGCGCGACCGGCGGGGCCGAGCCCGACGACCGCGAGATCCGGCTGCGAGATCAGAGCGCGCCCGTCGCGAGCAGGCCGCCGTCCACCCGCACGGTCTCGCCGGTGATCCAAGCGGCAGCGTCGGAGACCAGGAACCCGACCAGGCCTGCGACGTCCTCGGGCGTGCCGAGCCGCTTCATCGGGTAGATCGACGACGCCTGATCCTCACCGCCGGCCACGAGCGCGGCCGCGAACTTCGTCTTCACGACACCCGGGGCGACCGCGTTGACGCGGATCTTCGGGCCCAACTGCCACGCGAGTTCCTCGGTGAGGCGGATCAGCGCAGCCTTCGACGCGCCGTACGCGGCGATGACGCCGGTGGACCGGATGCCCGCGACGCTCGCGAGGTTGACGATCGCTCCGCCGTGCTCGCCCATCCACGCCCGGTACGCCTCCTGCACGTACCCGAGGGCAGCGACGACGTTGACATCGAAGATCTTGCGGACCGCGTCGAGGTCAGCCTCCATCAACGCCCCGTAGACGGGGTTGATCCCGGTGTTGTTGATGAGGATGTCCAGCGAACCCAGCTCGGACACGGTCCGCGACACCGCGTCGTGTCGCGCGGCGGCATCGCCGGAGTTGCCGGCGATGGCGACGACGTGCCCGCTCTCGCCGAGTGCGCGCAGTTCCATCGCGGCCTCGTCGAGCGGCTCGGCCTTGCGGGCGGTGACGACGACATTGGCTCCGCGTGCGAGGAGCTCGGCGGCGATGGCCTTTCCGATCCCGCGGCTGGCACCGGTCACCAGGGCGTTACGCCCTTGCAGATCCTTCTCGCGTGTCATGGCACCGCACGTTATAGGAGTCACGTGGCCGCCGTGTGGCGCCGGCCGCATGCCACGGTAAAATCGGTGGTTCTTGTGCTCATTTGCGGGCATCACGACGTCCTGGTCACGCCTTCGCGTCGCCGAAGTTGTGCCTGCGGCTCTCACCGAGGAGATTTGCTTGATTACCGCCACCGACCTTGAAGTTCGTGCCGGTGTGCGGACGTTGTTGTCCGCGCCGGGGTCGGCGTTGCGGGTGCAGGCGGGTGATCGGATCGGACTCGTCGGGCGTAACGGTGCCGGCAAGACGACCACGTTGCGGATCCTGGCGGGTGAGGGTGAGCCGTACGCGGGTGCGGTGATCCGCAGCGGCGATCTCGGGTATCTGCCGCAGGACCCGAAGGAGGGTGATCTCGAGGTCCTCGCGAAGGACCGGGTGCTGTCGGCGCGGGGGCTCGACGAGATCATCACGAAGATGGAGAAGCAGCAGGCCATCATGGCCGAGGCGGTCGACGACGCCACCCGGGACAAGGCGGTCCGCAAGTTCGGCAACCTCGAGGACCGCTTCTCCGCGCTCGGTGGCTACGTCGCCGAGTCCGAGGCCGCCCGCATCTGCCACAGCCTGGGCCTGCCGGACCGGGTGCTGAACCAGCAGCTCAAGACATTGTCGGGTGGTCAGCGGCGCCGCGTCGAACTCGCCCGGATCCTGTTCGCCGCCTCCGACGGCTCGGGTGGCAAGTCGAACACCACGCTGCTGCTCGACGAGCCCACCAACCACCTCGACGCCGACTCGATCACCTGGCTGCGCGGGTTCCTGCAGAACCACGACGGCGGCCTGATCGTGATCAGCCACGACGTGGACCTGCTCGCCGACGTCGTCAACAAGGTGTGGTTCCTCGACGCGGTGCGCGGGGAGGCCGACATCTACAACATGGGCTGGAAGAAGTACCTCGACGCCCGCGCCACCGACGAGCAGCGTCGCCGCCGCGAACGCGCCAACGCCGAGAAGAAGGCCAGCGCACTGCGGCAGCAGGCCGCCAAGCTCGGCGCGAAGGCCACCAAGGCGACCGCCGCGCAGAACATGGCCAAGCGTGCCGACAAGATGATGGCCGCGCTCGACGACGTGCGGGTGGACGACAAGGTCGCGCACATCCGGTTCCCCGAACCGGCGCCGTGCGGCAAGACGCCGCTCATGGCGCGCGAGCTCACCAAGGTCTACGGGTCGCTGGAGATCTTCACCGGTGTCGATCTCGCGATCGACCGCGGCTCGCGGGTGGTGATCCTCGGGCTCAACGGTGCCGGCAAGACCACGCTGCTGCGGCTGCTCGGCGGGGTGGAGACCCCCGACCTGGGTGAGTTGGTGCCCGGGCATGGCCTGAAGATCGGCTATTTCGCGCAGGAACACGACACCCTCGACGACGACGCGAGCGTGTGGGAGAACATCCGGCACGCCGCCCCCGACGCGGGCGAGCAGGACCTGCGCGGGCTGCTGGGGGCGTTCATGTTCACCGGCCCGCAGCTCGACCAGCCCGCCGGCACCCTGTCCGGCGGCGAGAAGACCCGCCTGGCGTTGGCCGGGCTGGTGTCCTCGGCGGCGAACGTGCTGCTGCTCGACGAGCCCACCAACAACCTCGACCCCATCTCCCGCGAGCAGGTCCTCGAGGCGCTGCGCAGCTACACCGGCGCCGTCGTCCTGGTCACCCACGACCCCGGCGCCGCGGAGGCCCTCAACCCCGAACGCGTCATCCTGCTGCCCGACGGCACCGAGGACCACTGGTCACAGGAGTACCTCGACCTCATCCAGCTCGCCTGAATCGTCCCGTCTCCGCTGGCTGAGCGAGTTTCCGGTTTGTTGATCACCCGTCGATCGGTGATCTAGCCTGGAAACTGAGTCTCGCTCAGCTGACCGGAGGACGTCATGGCGGAGATCTCAGGGATTTCACGGGGGGCCCGTATCACCGGGGAATCGCGCGACAAGCTACGCGACGACTTGAAGGCGCAGTACGAGGCGGGTGCGAGCATCCGCTCCCTCGCCGAACAGACCGGCCGCTCGTACGGGTTCATCCACAACGTGCTCGTCGAGGCCGACGTGACCCTGCGGCGGCGAGGTGGGCCGAATCGGCGCAAGAAGACTGTTTGACGCATCGTCGGACGGAAGTTCTGGTCCGGAACCTGTCTCGCGGCCATGGTGATGGTCATCATCCGAGGTATCTGCCGCGCGCCATCGGTGTGATTCACCATCGCGATCCACCGGGACGATGGTCTCGACGAAAAGTCGCCGATACCGTCGAGCTCATGGCGTGGTTGGTACTCGTCGCTCCGGGGATCGTCATGCTGGTGGCCGGGGTGGTGTTGCCTCGGCGCGCTCAACTGAGGCGGGCGCGCCATTACGGCGTCGCGCAAGGCATTAGCGTCCGCTAGACGTTCGCCGGCGGCCGACCGGATGAGGAGCCGTCGATCCGTCCGCGCAGTTTTGGCAGGCCGGGACCCTCGAGCTCGTCTGTAATTCCGCCGCGGCCAGCCATGGACATGAGGAGGGCCTCGCCCTGTCCGCGGACTTCAGGTCCGCGTCCCGCAGTCCAGTCCAGGTCTGTTGCGACCAACCGAATGCCCTGGATTCGTCGGAGCGCGCCAATCGGGGGCGCAATGCGCGCGAAGTTCAGAGCGGGCACCAGCCTCTCCGCCGGGATGTCCCGGGGAAGGCCGAGCGGTCGACGAATGTCCTGCTGGTGAATCATCGCGTCGACGAGCGCGATCCGACTCCCGAAAGCGGTGGTGAGCCCTCGGGGCTGCAGGCTGCGGTCGAGCAGGTCGAGCAATTGCTGCGGGGTGTGCTCGGCGAAGTCGTCGAGCCCGATCGCGTTGGCACGGTCGAACCGCAGCCATCCGCGAGTGAACCTGCTCACGACCCCGCCTGCGCTCAACTCCTCGTAGCTCAGCATGTGGGCGACGACGTCGCGGACGCTCCAGCCCGCACACAGCGACGGCGTCTGCCAAAGCTGCAGGGCCAGTGAGTGCAGGAGATTCGCGAGTTGGGTCCGCTCGGCGCGGGCCAACTCCTTCAGGTCACGCATCGCAGTTCCCGGCCGGTCGGCGATCGGTAGGCATGTATGCAGTATCGCTCGAACCCACCGGGGTGTAGGTCAGTTACATGACAAGGATCGAAGTCGATGAAGAGGTGAGTCGGTTCAGGAGTCTCTCCGCCGCACCGATTCCTCGACGAGATCGAGCACGGCCGACAGGTTCTCGGCGCCGTGCCCGGACGCGATGCGGGCGATGAGGCCGTCGAGGACGAGGTCGAGGTAGTCGAGCAGGACGTCGGTGGGCAGGTCGTCGCGCAGCCGTCCAGCGGACTTCTGGTGTTCGAGCCGACGCACCGTGGCCTCGGTCAACTCGGCGCTGCGCTGGGTCCAGTCGCGGGCGAACTCGGGATCGGTGCGCAGACGGCGGGCGATCTCGAGCCGGGTGCCGAGCCAGTCGAATTGCTCGGGGGAGGCCAGCATGTCGCGCATCACCTGGACGAGACCGCCTTCGGCGACCACGTCGGCCATACGCTTGGCGTCCTCGTGCGCGAGCGCCAGGAACAGGCCGTCCTTGTCCTTGAAGTGGTGGAAGATCGCACCCCGGGACAACCCGGTGGTCTCCTCGAGACGGCGCACCGTAGCGCCGTCGTAGCCGTACTGCGCGAAGCACTGGCGAGCCCCGTCGAGAATCTGGCTCCGCCGCGCCGCGAGGTGGTCTTCACTGACCTTGGGCACAGCCGACATCCTTTCGTACGAAACGGAAACGGCGGGCCCGAGACTGACGTCCCGAGCCCGCCGTCAGCGCACTGCGTGATCGCTGATCACACGAACACGTGACTAGCCACGGATCATGTTGCGCAGCACGTACTGCAGGATGCCGCCGTTGCGGTAGTAGTCCGACTCACCGGGGGTGTCGATGCGGACGACCGCATCAAACTCTGTACGAGACCCGTCCGCCTTGGTGGCGGTGACCTTCACGGTGCGCGGCGTGGTGCCCGCGTTGAGCTCCTCGATGCCCGCGATGTCGAACACCTCGGTGCCGTCCAGACCCAGCGATGCAGCCGACTCACCGGCCGGGAACTGCAGCGGGATGACGCCCATGCCGATGAGGTTCGAGCGGTGGATGCGCTCGAACGACTCGGTGATGACGGCCTTGACGCCGAGCAGGCTGGTGCCCTTGGCAGCCCAGTCACGCGACGAACCCGAGCCGTACTCCTTGCCGCCCAGGACGACCAGCGGGATGCCGGCCTTCTGGTAGTTCTGCGACGCGTCGTAGATGAACGCCTGCGGCGCACCCTCCTGGGTGAAGTCGCGGGTGTAGCCACCGGAGACACCGTCGAGCAGCTGGTTCTGCAGACGGATGTTCGCGAACGTGCCGCGGATCATCACCTCGTGGTTACCGCGACGCGAGCCCAGGGAGTTGTAGTCCTTGCGCTCGACACCGTTGGCGTCCAGGTACTGCGCGGCCGGGGTGCCGGGCTTGATCGGGCCGGCCGGCGAGATGTGGTCGGTGGTGACCGAGTCGCCGAGCAGCGCCAGGACGCGAGCGCCCTTGATGTCGGTGACCGGAGCCGGATCCATCGTCATGCCGTCGAAGTACGGCGCCTTGCGGACGTAGGTCGAGTTCTCGTCCCACGCGAAGGTGTCGCCCTCCGGGGTGGCCAGGTTCTGCCAGCGCTCGTCGCCCTTGAAGACGTCTGCGTAGGACTTGCGGAACATGTCCTGGCTGATCGCCGACTTGATGGTGTCGTCGATCTCCTGGGCGGAAGGCCAGATGTCCTTCAGGAAGACATCGTTGCCGTCCTTGTCCTGACCCAGCGCGTCGGTCTCGAAGTCGAAGTCCATCGTGCCGGCCAGCGCGTACGCGATGACGAGCGGCGGCGACGCCAGGTAGTTCATCTTGACGTCGGGGGAGATGCGACCCTCGAAGTTGCGGTTACCCGACAGGACAGCGGTGACCGACAGGTCGTTGTCGTTGACCGCCTTGGAGATCTCCTCCGGCAGCGGGCCCGTGTTGCCGATGCAGGTGGTGCAGCCATAGCCGCCGAGGTAGAAGCCGAGCTTCTCGAGGTACGGCCACAGGCCGGCCTTCTCGTAGTAGTCGGAGACGACCTGCGAACCCGGAGCCATGTTGGTCTTGACCCACGGCTTGGTCTCGAGGCCCTTCTCGACCGCGTTGCGGGCGAGCAGTGCCGCGCCGAGCATGACCGACGGGTTCGAGGTGTTGGTGCACGACGTGATGCCGGCGACCACGACGGCGCCGTGGTCGAGCACGAACTCACCGCGCTCCTCGGAGCGGACGTCGACCGCGTTGGACGGACGGCCCTTCGAGCCGTTGGCGGCCGACGGAACCGTGGCCTCGTCGTTCGCGGTGGACGGCTCGACCGGATCCGACGCCGGGAAGGACTCCTCGACGGCCTCGTCCAGTGCGGAGTGCGCAGCCTCGGCACCGTTGGTGACGTAGGTGACGATGTCGCGGCGGAAGGCGTCCTTCGACTCCGACAGCAGGATGCGGTCCTGCGGGCGCTTCGGGCCGGCGATCGACGGCACGACGGTGCCGAGGTCCAGCTCGAGGTACTCGGAGTAGGCCGGCTCCTTCGCGGCGTCGTGCCACATGCCCTGCTCCTTGGCGTACGCCTCGACGAGCGCGAGCTGCTCGTCGCTGCGGCCGGTCAGGCGCAGGTAGTTGATGGTCTCGCCGTCGATCGGGAAGATCGCTGCGGTCGAACCGAACTCGGGGCTCATGTTGCCCAGGGTCGCGCGGTTGGCCAGCGGGACCTCGGCGACACCGGCACCGTAGAACTCGACGAACTTGCCGACCACACCGTGCTTGCGCAGCATGTCGGTGACGGTGAGCACGACGTCGGTGGCGGTGACGCCCGGCTGGATCTCGCCGGTCAGCTTGAAGCCGACGACGCGCGGGATCAGCATGGAGACCGGCTGGCCGAGCATCGCGGCCTCGGCCTCGATGCCGCCGACGCCCCAGCCCAGCACGCCCAGGCCGTTGACCATCGTGGTGTGCGAGTCGGTGCCGACGCAGGTGTCGGGGTACGCCTGGCCGTTACGGGTCATGACGGTGGGCGCCAGGTACTCGATGTTGACCTGGTGCACGATGCCCATGCCCGGGGGGACGACCTTGAAGTCGTCGAACGCGCCCTGGCCCCAGCGCAGGAACTGGTAACGCTCACCGTTGCGCTGGTACTCGAGGTCGACGTTGCGCTCGAGGGCGTCGGCGCGGCCGAACACGTCGAGGATGACCGAGTGGTCGATGACCATGTCGGCGGGGGAGAGCGGGTTGACCTTGTTCGGGTCGCCGCCGAGGGTGGTGACGGCCTCACGCATGGTGGCGAGGTCGACGACGCAGGGGACGCCGGTGAAGTCCTGCATGATCACGCGCGCGGGCGTGAACTGGATCTCGACGCTCGGCTCGGCCGAGGGATCCCAGTTCGCGATGGCGCGAATGTGATCGGCGGTGATGTTGGCGCCGTCCTCGGTGCGCAGCAGGTTCTCGGCGAGAACCTTCAGCGCGTAAGGCAGCTTCTCGGTGCCGGGCACGGCCGAGAGGCGGAAGATCTCGTACGAGTTGTCTCCGACCTCGAGCGTTCCCTTGGCGCCGAACGTATCAATACTGGTGGTCACGTCAGCTCCACTCGTCTTTGAGGTTCGCCGTCGACGGGGCTGTGTCGACGGCTGAAGCGAGGCACGCGAACAGTGCCCGGTTCGATCGGCGAACCGAACCCGACAGTTCCGCGGGCGTCTCGGAGCAAGTCTAACAGTACGCTTGTCCTGTGAGACTGCAGGGTCTGGCGACGGAGTGTGTGCAGCGTCGGATCGGCACGCGTCGGTCCAATCCTCACGCAGTCGGCGCGCGGGCGCAACGGAGGGAGACGCTGCGGCGATAGGTCGTCACGTACTGTGCTTTCCAGGCTTCCCCCGCCTGCCCCGCGAGTCCCTGTCTGCCCACCGATCCCGGATGAGAGATGCCTGCTCCTATCGCGCCCGCCCGCCTGCCGTTCGCTGCCACGATTCCCGCCGACGTGTCCGTGGACTCGGTGCTCGCGGATCTGTCGGACGGCGGTGTCTCGGCACCGGAAGCGGACGTCGCGGAACTTCGCGCCGTCGTCGCGCGCGCGAACGAGCACGGGGTCGATCTGAAAATCGTTGTGCTCGAAAAGGATCCGTGGCGTCCCGAGCAACTGCGCGATCTCGCGACCGAGGTCGGTACGGTCGACGGCGGCACGGTGCTGGTTCTGAGCCCGTCCGCGCCGGGGACCTACAGCGACACCGTCAGTCGCGTCGTGCTCGAGGGTGCACAGGACCGCACCTACACCGGGAACGCGGTGCAATCAGCCGACAATTTCGTCGACGAGATCACCGCACCTCACATGTCCTGGGGGCTGATCACGGCGCTGCTCGTGCTCGTCGTCGCGCTCGTCGGCGGGGTGTCGTACGTCGCGAAGGTCCGTCGAGGACCGTCGTCGACGGCGGGCGGGCCCGCCTCCTCGCAGTCGGTCGCGGAAGCCTCCACTGCGGACGCGGAATCCGACCGACTCGCCGACTGATCGGGGCTCGCCGGCCGCGCGTCGCGGACTTGGCCGCGGGTACCCGCGCCCCCGTATCCGACCAATTCTCTCGGGTGGAATTGCAGCGCCGACATTTGTGACAAGAGTTCACCAGAGCGCGCGAAGTGTCGTACGGTGCCAATGGCTCTTTTTGGGGAAGAAGTGTCGCAAGAGTGATGTGACGATTCGCGTGACAGGTGTGTCGTCACGTGACCTGTGCGTCCCCCGGCGGTCCGCCGCCGGGGACGTACCTCCCCGCACGGAACGGGCATACAGCCGTTCCCGTCGCAGCAGTAGGGAGGATGTTGTGAGGCGAAGGAGTTCACGCGCAGGCGTGCGACGTCCGGGCTTCTCACGTGCGCGGTCGCGGCTCGCGCGGGTGGTACTGGGTGTCGGTGTCGTCGGTGCGCTCGTCGTGGGCATGCCCGGCATCACTGCCGCGGTGCCGCCGCCACCGCCCAATCCGTCCGACGCCGAGATCGAGAGCGGCAACGCCCAGGTGTCTGCCGGTGTCGCGCAGGTCGGTGACCTGATCAATCAGGTCGCGACCGCGAACCAGCAACTGGCTCGGCTCGACGACGACGTCGCGATCAAGCGCGAGGACGTCAACCGCGCGCTTGTCGACCTCCAGTCCGCCCGGGACGCGGCCGACGCCGCGGGAGGGCTGGTCACCCAGAGTCAGCAGGCGCTGCGGGACGCGAGCACGCAGATCGAGCAGGCGCAGCAGCGGTTCACCGACTACGCGGTCGAGAGCTACACCAAGGGACGCAACGTCGCGTCGCTGTCGTCCTTCTTCGGCGCCAAGGGGCCCGATGACATCCTGGATCGAGCCCAGGTCATGCGACTGCTCTCCGCGAGCCAGAAGGCAGTGCTCGAGAACCTGCAGCGGGCGCGGACCGAACAGGCCAACAAGGATTCGGCGGCGCGTGAAGCCAAGCAGCGCGCAGACGCTGCGGCGAACGCGGCCGAGTCCAAGAAGACCGAGGCCGAGCAGGCCATCGCGAGTGCCCGCGCCGCTCTGCAGGAACAGGCGTCCCGCAAGGCCGAGATCGAAGCGTCGCGGAATTCCGCGCAGACGCAACTCGACGCCGCCCGCGACAACGTGGCGGGTCTGCAGGGGCAGCGCGAGGCCTACACCGCGTGGGACAACCAGCGCCGAGCGGAGGAAGCGGCGGCCGCCGCCGCTGCAGCGGCAGCGCAGGAGGCGGCCCGGCGCGCCGCCGAGGACCGCGCCGCGCAGGAGCGGGCAGCGCAACTCGCGGACGGTCAGCGCCCGCACACCCAACTCGACGAGGACTCCGGTGGCTGGTCGCCGCCCGCGCCGGCGAAACCGAAACCGATGGCCCCGGCCGTCACCGGTAGTGCAGCTATCGAGACGGTGATCGACCGCGGCATGTCGCAGCTCGGCGTCCAGTACGCGTGGGGCGGCGGCAACGAGAACGGCCCGACGCTCGGGATCCGGGACGGCGGTGTCGCCGACAGCTTCGGGGACTTCAACAAGGTGGGCTTCGACTGTTCGGGGCTGATGATCTACGCGTTCGCCGGTGTCGGGATCTCGCTGCCGCACTACACCGGCTACCAGTACACCGCGGGCACGCAGGTGCCGTCGTCGGAAATGCGCCGCGGCGACATGATCTTCTACGGCGCCAACGCGAGCCAGCACGTCGCGCTGTATCTCGGGGGCAGGCAGATGCTCGAGGCGCCGCAGTCCGGTTCGGTCGTTCAGGTTTCGCCGGTGCGATGGGACGGGATGACGCCCTACGCTGTCCGAATGGTGTCCTAGCTCACGGCGGCTGGCGTCGTCCTTGTGTCGGGTATCGCCGGCACCTGGAATAGTTGAGCGGACAGGCAAGTCGATCCGATCGATCTAGGTGGAAGCGGGGATTCTTGGTGACCTCACGTGACGGTGCTGTGGCGGGATCCGGCTCGGAGGGAGCGGTGCACGGGGGCATGGGAGGTCCGGCCGCCGATCTCGCGCGGGACGTACAGACCCTCGAACGCGCGATCTACGAGGTCAAGCGCGTCATCGTCGGGCAGGACCGGCTGGTCGAGCGGATGCTCGTCGGTGTGCTCGCGAAGGGCCACGTGCTGCTCGAGGGTGTTCCCGGTGTCGCCAAGACGCTCGCGGTGGAGACGTTCGCGAAGGTCGTCGGCGGTTCGTTCTCCCGCGTCCAGTTCACTCCGGACCTCGTTCCGACGGACCTGATCGGCACCCGGATCTACCGGCAGGGCCGGGAGGAGTTCGACACCGAACTCGGACCCGTCGTCGCCAACTTCCTGCTCGCCGACGAGATCAACCGCGCGCCGGCGAAGGTGCAGTCCGCGCTGCTCGAGGTGATGGCCGAGCGGCACGTGTCGATCGGCGGCAAGACGTATCCGATGCCCGAGCCGTTCCTCGTCATGGCAACCCAGAACCCGATCGAGAACGAAGGCGTGTACCCGCTGCCGGAGGCGCAGCGCGACCGCTTCCTGTTCAAGGTCCTCGTCGACTACCCGTCTGTCGAGGAGGAGCGCGAGATCGTCTACCGCATGGGTGTCGCCGCGCCCGAGCCGAGCCAGATCCTCGACGCCCAGGAATTGGTCCGGCTGCAGGCGGTGGCGAGCAATGTGTTCGTCCACCACGCCCTCGTCGACTACGTGGTGCGGGTGATCGCCGCGACCCGCACGCCGCGGCAGTTCGGCCTCGACGACGTCGCCGGCTGGATCGCGTACGGAGCCTCCCCGCGTGCGACGCTCGGCATCATCTCCGCGTCGCGCGCGCTCGCGTTGCTGCGGGGCCGCGATTACGTCGTCCCGCAGGACGTGCTCGAGGTCATCCCTGACGTGCTGCGGCACCGTCTGGTGCTGTCGTACGACGCGCTCGCCGACGAGGTGTCGCCCGACGACGTGATCGTCCGGGTGCTCCAGACTGTCGGGTTGCCGCAGGTCGGTGCGCAGCCTGTGGTGCAGCCGGCGCCGCCGACGTTCGAGCCCGGCGCGGTGCCCGCGGCGACCACCCCGCTGCAGTGAACTCGTCTGCGGCCGCGGTGCCGTCGTTCCGCTCCGGATCGTTGCGCGATCCGGAGATGACCGCCGCGCTGCGGACGCTCGAGCTCACCGTCCGCCGACGGCTCGACGGCGTCCTGCACGGCGACCACCTGGGCCTGATCCCGGGCCCGGGCTCCGAGCCCGGCGACGCGCGCGAGTACCAACCGGGCGACGACGTCCGACAGATGGACTGGTCGGTGACCGCCCGGACCACGCACCCGCACGTGCGGCAGACGGTGGCCGACCGTGAACTCGAGACGTGGCTCGTGATGGACCTGTCGTCGAGCCTGGACTTCGGCACCGCGTCGTGCGAGAAGCGTGACCTCGCGATCGCGGCCGCGTCGGCGGTCACGTTCCTTTCCGGTGGCAGTGGGAACCGGATCGGCGCGATCGTCGCCACCGGGGACCGGCTGCAGCGCATCCCGGCCCGCGGCGGGCGCATCCACTCGCAGGCGATGCTGCGCCGGATCGCGTCCACCCCGCACGCCGCGGACGGTGTTCGCGGGGATCTGCGCGGTGCGCTCGAATCTCTCCGCCGGCCACAGCGTCGCCGCGGGCTGGCGGTCGTCGTCAGCGACTTCCTCGGACCGATCGACTGGGAGCATTCGTTGCGGGCGCTGTCGGGTCGACACGACCTCCTCGCGGTCGAGGTCCTCGACCCCCGCGACCTGGAACTGCCCGACGCGGGCGACGTGGTGCTGTTCGATCCGGAATCCGGTCGGACACGCGAGTTCTCGACGACACCGAAGCTGCGCGCGGACTTTGCGCGCGCAGCGGCCGCGCACCGCGCGGACGTCGAGGCGACGCTGCGCAGGTGTGGCGCGCCGCGGCTGAGCCTGCGCACCGATCGGGACTGGATCGCCGACGTGGTGCGGTTCGTCTCGGCCCGTCGGCACAGTTTCGGCGCCCCGTCGTCCCGCACGGGGTCGGCGGGCGCGGGCCGGGTGGCGCGCGGATGAGCTTGTCGCAGTTCACATCCCCGTGGTGGTTGCTGTTCCTGGCGGTCGTTGCCGTGCTCGCCGTGGGATACGTGCTGATCCAGCGCCGTCGGCAGAAGCACGTGTTGCGGTTCGCGAACATGGAACTGCTCGAGAAGGTGGCGCCCAACCGGCCGAACATCACTCGGCACCTACCCACGGCACTGCTGCTCGTCGGTCTGCTGTTCCTGACCGTGGCCCTCGCCGGGCCGACCGCGGACAAGCGGGTCCCGCGTAACCGGGCGACGGTGGTGCTCGTGATCGACGTCTCGCTGTCGATGAAGGCGACCGACGTCGAACCGAGCCGCCTCGCCGCGGCGCAGGAGGCCGCCAAGTCGTTCGCCGACGGGCTCACGCCCGGGATCAACCTCGGCCTGGTTGCGTTCGCCGGCACGGCCTCGGTGCTGGTGTCGCCGACCCCCAACCGGGACGAGACCAAGGCCGCGATCGACAACCTCTCGCTCAGCGAACGCACCGCGACCGGTGAGGCGATCTTCACGTCGCTACAGTCGATCGACACCCTGGCGGCCGTCCTCGGCGGCAGCGAGCAGGCGCCACCCGCGCGCATCGTGCTGCTGTCCGACGGCAAGCAGACGGTGCCGGAGAGCCCGACCGACCCCCGCGGCGGATTCACTGCGGCCCGCCAGGCGAAGGAGAAGGGCGTCCCGATCTCCACGATCTCGTTCGGCACCAGCCACGGGACCGTCGAGATCGAGGGCGACCGGATCCCGGTCCCGGTGGACGACCCGTCGCTGCGTGAGATCGCGGACCTGTCGGGTGGCAGCTTCTTCACCGCCTCGAGCCTCGAAGAGCTGCGCGACGTCTACGACACCCTCGAGGAGCAGATCGGCTTCGAGAACGCCCGCGGCGACGCCAGCCGGCCGTGGCTCGTACTCGGCGTGCTGTTCAGCGCCGCCGGGCTCGCGACGGCCCTGGTACTGCGCCAGCGGCTGCCCTGACCTCTGCTACACGACCGTCCAGTTCGTCGATTTCCTCCACCTACGCCCGCAATCGATGGTCGAGCAGATAGGTTGATCGCATGTCGAATACCAGCACCCCGCCCCGCTCCGTGCTCGTGACCGGAGGCAACCGCGGCATCGGACTCGCCGTCGCGCAGCGCCTCGTCGAAGACGGACACAAGGTTGCCGTCACCCACCGCGGATCCGGGGTGCCGGAGGGGCTGTTCGGCGTCAAGTGCGATGTCACCGACGCGGACTCGATCGACCGCGCGTTCAAGGAGGTCGAGGAGCACCAGGGGCCCGTCGAGGTCCTGGTCGCCAACGCGGGAATCACCGACGACACGCTCCTGATGCGCATGGACGAGGAGCAGTTCTCGCGCGTCATCGACGCCAACCTGACGGGTGCCTTCCGCTGCGCCAAGCGCGCCAATCGGGCGATGCTGCGCGCGCGCTGGGGGCGGATGATCTTCCTGGGTTCGGTCGTCGGCCTCGCCGGCCAGGCGGGCCAGATCAACTATGCGGCGTCGAAGGCCGGTGTCATCGGCATGGCCCGGTCCATCACCCGGGAACTCGGTTCGCGCTCGATCACCGCGAACGTTGTCGCGCCGGGCTTCATCGAGACCGATATGACCGCGGATCTGTCGGACGACCTCCGCGATACCGCGAAGAAGTTCATCCCGCTGCAGCGGCTGGGTCGGCCCGAGGACGTCGCCGCGGTGGTCAGCTTCCTCGCCTCCGACGACTCCGGCTACGTCTCCGGCGCCGTCATCCCCGTGGACGGCGGCATGGGCATGGGCCACTAGTCCCGTCCGAAACCTCACGCACTCACAGACTTTCATACAGGAGGACCATCACCCATGGGCGGACTGCTCGAGGGCAAGACCATTCTCGTCACCGGCATCATCACCGACGCGTCGATCGCGTTCCACGTCGCGAAGGTGGCGCAGGAGCAGGGCGCGAAGGTGATCATCACCGGCTTCGACCGGCTGCGGTTGATCGACCGGATCGCGCAGCGCCTGCCGCAGCCGGTGCCGCCGGCCGTCGAGCTGAACGTCCAGGACGACGAGCACCTGGCGACCCTCGCCGACCGCGTCCGTGAGCTGGCCCCGGAGGGCATCGACGGCGTGGTGCACTCGATCGCGTTCTCGCCGCGGTCGGGTCTCGGCGCACCGTTCCTGGACGCGCCCTGGTCGGACATCTCGAACGCGATGGAGATCTCGGCGTACTCGTACGCATCGCTGGCCAAGGCGCTGCTGCCGGTCCTCAACGACAACGCGTCGATCGTCGGCATGGACTTCGACCCGTCGCGCGCGATGCCGTTCTACAACTGGATGGGTGTGTCCAAGGCCACCCTCGAGGCCGTCAACCGATACGTCGCCAAGGAGGTCGGCGGGCGCGGCATCCGCTCGAATCTCGTTGCGGCCGGCCCGGTCAAGACTCTCGCCGCGAAGGCGATCGCGGGCGACGCGACCGGCCCGGGTGCCGAGCTGAACAAGCTGAACACCGCGTGGGACGCCGCCGCCCCGATCGGCTGGGACGTCGACGACCCGACGGCCGTGGCCAAGAGCGTGTGCACGGTGCTGTCGGACTGGCTGCCCGGCACCACCGCGTCGATCATCTACGTGGACGGCGGCTTCCACGCGGTGGTCGGCTGACCCGTCCGCGGCGGCGGTTCGGGGACGGGCGAGAATGAGGGCATGAGCGGTCACCGGGACACGGAATTCGACGCACTACTCGTGCTCTCCTTCGGAGGACCCGAGAAGCCGGAGGACGTGCGACCGTTCCTCGAGAACGTCACCCGGGGTCGGGGCGTCCCACCGGAGCGCCTCGACGCCGTCGTCGAGCACTACATGCACTTCGGCGGCGTGTCCCCGATCAACGCCCTCAACCGCGACATCATCGCGCGGGTCGAAGGCGAATTGCGCGAGACCGGAATCGATCTGCGGGTCTACTTCGGTAACCGCAACTGGGATCCGATGATCGAGGAGACCGTCGCCCGCATGCGGGAGGACGGCGTGCGCAATGCGCTCGTGTTCCCGACGTCGGCGTGGGGCGGTTACTCGGGGTGTCGGCAGTACCACGAGGACATCGTCCGGGCGCGCGCCGCGGTCGACGGCGCCCCGACGCTGTCGAAGCTGCGGCAGTACTACGACCATCCGTTGCTGATCGCCTCGTTCGCCGATGCGATTCGTGCTGCGCGGCAGGAGCTTTCGGAGGACGTCCGGGACCGGGCGCGGCTGGTGTTCACCGCGCATTCGGTCCCGGTCGCCGCCGACGCGAACGCCGGGCCGCCCGCGGAGGGTGGACACCTCTACAGCCGCCAGGTCGCCGAGGCGGCGCGCCTGTGCGCGGAGGCGGTCGGCGTCGACGAGTTCGACCTGGTGTGGCAGTCGCGATCGGGTCCGCCGCAGGTGCCGTGGCTCGACCCCGATATCTGCGACCACCTCGACGCGGTCGCGGCGTCGGGCGCACCGGCGGTGATCGTGTGCCCGGTCGGGTTCGTGTCCGACCATCTCGAGGTGGTGTGGGACCTCGACACCGAGGCCCGTGCCAAGGCTGCGGAACTGGAAATCGAATTCGTGCGCGTCGCCACGCCTGGCACCGATCCGCGATTCGCCACGATGGTGCGGGAGCTCGTCGAGGAACGACGCTCGGGTGCGGCGCCGGCGCGGCTCGGCCGCGAACCGCTGCTGGGCACCTCCGTCGACGGACGCCTGTGCGCCGTCGACTGCTGCGCGCCGGTCCGCCGGCCGGGCACCCGCTGATCCCATCGGGGCTCCTGCTTGACCTCAACCACCGTTGAGTTTCTAGGTTCGCTGAATGACCGAGATTCTGCGTATCGACAAGTTCCACGTCCCCGAGTCGTCCCTGGACGAGTTCCTTGCCAAGGTGCGGGAGACCCACGACGTGCTGGGGCACATGGACGGCGTCGTCGCGAACGATGTTGGCCGACTGCAGCAGGGCGACAGCCACTTCAACGTGGTGACCGTCGTGAAATGGAGGGACCGGCCCGCACACGATGCGGCTGGGCGTGTCATGGCTGAACGTGCCCGCACCTCCGGTTTCGACAGAGCCGAGTTCTGGGAACGACTCGGCGTCGAGGCTGATCTGGGCACGTATGCGACGTAGGCGTTCCCTCATCGGAGTGGTGCACGCGGCCTGTTTCCGGATGGAAACCACTCGGCGGGCTATGTTGGGCGGGTGCACGACAGCCTCTACCACCGTTTCGAGTTCACCTTCATCGTTCCGCTGCTGACGGTTTCGCGGGAGGCGACGGTCCAGAAGGAGTTCGACGGTCGGGTCCACGATCACGGCGGCCTACAGCTATTGACCGTGACGGCGGAGGGTATGCGCTGCGCGACGGCGGGGATGAGCCTGGTCGACCACCTGGTGGGCGAGGGAGTTCGCCCGCTGCGCACCCACCCGGACCTGGTGACGCGTCAGGACATCGCCGATCGCGCCGGTGTGACCCGCCAGGCGGTGGGGCAGTGGGTGCGCGGAGTTCGCCAGCGCGGCACCCCGTTCCCGGTCCCGTTCAACACGGTCTCCGGTGGCATCTGGCTGTGGGGCGACGTGTACGCGTGGCTACGCCGGCACGACTACGGCCGCGAGACGGGCCTGCGGTACCCGACGCTGGACGAACACGTCCGGATCGACCGGCACATCGTGATGAACCACCGCGACGGCTGACGTCGGATCAGGCGCGGTGCGTGGAGCGGGCGCAGGCCGACACGGCCGCCACCCGAGCGGTCCGTACCGCCGTCCACAGCGGGCGCAGCAGTTCCTCGCGGGCCGCGGCGCTCGACGCCGACGGGGCTTCGGTAGGTGAATCGTTCTCGGCCACAGCGAGAATCGTGGCCACCTGGTCGGCCGAATCGAGGATGCGCAGCGCGCGGGTCGGCACGGTGTCGGGGTAGCGGTGGTGTGCCCGGTCGTCGAGGGCCTCCGCGATGCGTCTGCGCGGGTCGGTGCCCGGGCGTCCGGTACGCACCGACGACAGCTGCAGGAGGGCGTCGGCGGCGTCCCGGATCGCTTCCCGCATCGCGTACTCGGCCGCACCGAGTCCGGTGTGCTCGCCGGGCGCCGGTACGGTCGCGATCGGAAAGACCGTCCAGCGCAGCACATCCGGTCCCTCGACGACGGGGACGAGTCCGATGCCCGGCTGACCGGTCTCGCCGACGAGGACGCCCTCACCGGCGTCGAGGGCGGCGCGGGCGAAGCCGGTGCCGGCGGGCAGCCCGCGGACGTCGCCGGGCGCGGGCAGCACCAGTCGGACCTCGGCGGCGTCGGCCGCGGCGGCCTGGCGCACCAGACGGAGCAGGATCGGACCCGCGCCGTCCTGCACACCAGGCCAGTCCAGGCCGACCGACAGCGCGGTCGCGGCGTCGGACGCGCCCACGATGTGCATCGGCGCCCACTGGTGCAGGGCGTCGATCACGTCGTCGGGGGCACTGTCGCCGGAGAGCCAGGAACCGGCCCACACGGTCAGCGTCGCGCTGGGAGAACTCACGGTAAACGAGCATAGGACGGCGTGGCGGGATCCGCGCCCACCCCCGCTCGCATAGCGTGAGGTGCCGTGAACGCGAGCAACAAGTACGGCGACATCTTCGCCGGTCATCCCCGGACCCGGAAGCCCCAGACCCCGCAGGTCGCCGCGGATCGGGATCTGGTGGTCGAGGACGCCGCCACCGGATTCTGCGGGGCCGTCGTCGGCATCGAACGCACCTACGACGGCGACTTCGTGCGCCTGGAGGACGCCGCCCGCCGCACCCGGTTGTTCGCGATGCGCGAGGCCGCGTTCCTGATCGACGGCCGTCCCGTCACCCTGGTCCGGCCCACGCCGCAGGCGCAGAAGGCGCCGCAACGGTCGGCATCGGGGTCGACGAAGGTCGCGGGGCTGCGTGCCCGCACGGCGCTGCCCAGCCGGATCTGGGTGGAGGGCGTCCACGACGCCGCGCTCGTCGAGCGGGTGTGGGGACACGACCTGCGCGTCGAGGGCGTCGTCGTCGAGCACCTCGAGGGCCTCGACAACCTGGCCGACCGGCTGGCCGAGTTCGAGCCGGGGCCGGGCCGCAAGGTCGGTGTCCTCGTCGACCACCTCGTCACCGGTTCCAAGGAGGAACGGCTGACGCAGGGGCTCGGCCCGTACGTGATGGTCACCGGGCACCCGTACATCGACGTGTGGGAGGCGGTGCGGCCGAAGGCCGTCGGTATCGAGGCGTGGCCGCGGATCCCGCACGGCCGGGACTGGAAGACGGGCGTGTGCGACACCCTCGGCTGGGGAACCCCGCAGGACGGGTGGCGTCGGGTCTACGGCGCCGTCGACAGCTTCCGGGACCTCGAGGCACCGCTGATCGGCGCGGTGGAACGGCTCGTCGACTTCGTGACGGCGGACCAGTAGTAGTCCACGGCGGGAATTCTCCCGCGTCTCGCTCAGCGGAACCTCTGGTTAGATGGTGCTGTGGCAGCTCTGATTTGGCTGGTGGCGGGGGTGTTGTTGGCGGCTGCGGAGGCGTTGGCGGGCGAGTTCTTCCTGCTGATGCTTTCCGGTGGCGCGCTGGTGACGGCCGGCTTCAGCGCGGTGACCGACTTTCCGGTCTGGGTCGATGCGATCGTCTTCGGCGTCGTGTCGCTCGCCCTCGTCGTGGGGGTGCGGCCGGCGTTGTTGAAGCGTTTCGAGAAGCCGCCGCTCAAGCTGATGAATACTGCTGCCTTGCCCGGCAAGCAGGCGCTGGTCCTCGAGGAGGTCGCCGCGCACAGTGGTCAGGTCAAGCTCGACGGTGATGTGTGGACCGCGCGTCCGCTCGACGTCACCGAGGTGTACCCACCGGGGACGACAGTCACGGTGATGGAGATCGACGGCGCGACCGCCGTCGTATGGAGGGGACCGTAGGAGAGATGGCTGCACTGATAGTTCTGGCGGTACTGGTCGTACTCGTCGTCATCGTGGTCTGGAAGTCGGTGGCACTGGTGCCGCAGGCCGAGGCTGCCGTGATCGAGCGCCTGGGCCGCTATGCGAGGACCGTGTCCGGTCAGTTGACGTTCCTGGTGCCGTTCGTGGACCGGATCCGGGCGAAGGTCGACCTGCGGGAGCGGGTCGTGTCGTTCGCGCCGCAACCGGTGATCACGCAGGACAACCTGACGCTGTCGATCGACACGGTCGTGTACTTCCAGGTGACCAACCCGCAGGCCGCGGTCTACGAGATCAGCAACTACATCGCTGCGGTCGAGCAGTTGACCATCACCACGCTCCGCAACGTCGTCGGCGGCATGACCCTGGAGGAGACGCTGACGTCTCGCGACTCCATCAACGGGCAGCTGCGCGGAGTGCTCGACGAGGCCACCGGCCGGTGGGGTCTGCGCGTCGCCCGCGTCGAGCTCAAGAGCATCGATCCGCCGCCGTCGATCCAGGAGTCGATGGAGAAGCAGATGAAGGCCGACCGCGAGAAGCGCGCGATGATCCTCACTGCCGAGGGACACCGCGAATCGGCGATCAAGACCGCCGAGGGCGCCAAGCAGAGTCAGATCCTCGCGGCCGAGGGTGCCAAGCAGGCGTCGATCCTCGGGGCCGAGGGCGAGCGCCAGTCGCGGATCCTGCGCGCGCAGGGTGAACGGGCCGCGAAGTATCTGCAGGCGCAGGGCGAAGCCAAGTCCATCGAGAAGGTGTTTGCCGCGATCAAGGCCGGCCGACCGACTCCCGAGATGCTCGCGTACCAGTACCTGCAGACGCTGCCGCAAATGGCGCAGGGTGACGCGAACAAGGTGTGGCTGGTGCCCAGTGATTTCGGTGACGCCCTCAAGGGCTTCGCGAAGACGCTCGGCGCCCCCGGCGACGACGGCGTGTTCCGGTACGAGCCCAGCCGCACCGACGACGAGGACCTGCCCCGTCCGGAGGACGACTCCGAGGAGATTGCCGGCTGGTTCGAGACGAAGGCCGATCCCGCAGTCGCCCAGGCAGTTCGCGCGGCCGAGGCCGTGGCGCGGACCCCTGTCGATAGTCCGCTGTCCCAGGAGCACCTGCTCGGTGGCTCCGAGCAGCACGAGGAGCTGCCACCGGGACAGGTGTAGTTCCGTGCTGCGCTGGTTGGAGCGCGAACCGGTCCAGCGTTGGGCCGGGACGCTGTTCCTGGCGTGGTTCGTCGTCCTGATCGGACCGTCCGCCGTCGACCGGATGACGTCCGAACCGTCGGCGTGGGACTGGGCGTGGCTCGGCATCGTCGTGTTCGCCCTGGCAGTCTCTGCTGTGTCCACGGTGCGGGCGTGGCGGAACCGGAACGAACCGCGGGGTGGGACGGCTCGGGTTGCGCCGGCGGACGTTCCGGTCGGGGACGTGCGTGCTGCGATCGCGTCGACGTTCGAGCGGATCTCGGCGATCAAGGCGCTGCGCGAGATGCATCCCGGGCTGGGACTGCGCGACGCGAAGGACCTCGTCGAGTCGCAGCCGCCGTATCGGTAGTCGACGCTGGTCCTGTCAGGTGACCAGCGCGCGCCCGACACCGGCGACAGCGATCGCCCACAGGACGCTGGTGAAGGTGCCGATGATGAACTGCTCCGACGCGTGCGGTTCGCGCAGTTCGGGGTAGCGGGCCAGGCCCTTGACGGCCAACACGATCGCGATGCCCTCGGGCCAGCCGGCGAGGATGGATACCGCGACGGCGGTCCGCTCCAGCAGGCCGATCACGCGGCCGCCGCGGAGCGGGCCGTCGTCGGGTTCCGGTCCGGCGTCGGGCTGCTTGCGTGCGAATCGGAAGGCGGCGAGCACCATCGGGGCGCCGCCGGTCGCTGCCGCGGCCACCGTCAGGACGTACGTGGCGCCGAGGGCGAATCCGTGGACCGGTGGCGCGGCGGTGGCGGCGAGTGCCGCACCGGCCAAGGCGAGAACGGCAGCGACCGGTGCCAGTTGGGCGACGATCCCTGCAGGTCGGGAGGCTGCCCCCAATCGCCCCGCCACCGTCCCCACGAGCGCCGCGATCCCGATGAGCGTGAGGCTGAGTGCGGTCATCGATCGGCCCTCCCGAGCAGTCGTGCGGCAAGCCGCCGTCCGGCTACCTCAGCCTGCCATCCTGCCGCGGAAAGACGTTGCGACACGGCTTGTTTGCTGATCCCGAGTTCGGCGGCGGCCTCGGCCTGGGTGAGTCCGCGTTCCATCAGCTCCACCGCGGCCCGACCCTGCGGCGACCGCCGCGCCACCAGCAGTGCAACCAGGGAGAGGGCCGTGTCGGCGTCCAGCGCCGCATCCGGGTCGGCGGCCTCGACGGCCACGGCGGCGGGCGCCTTCTTCGCCCGTTCGACGGCGGTCCGTGCCGCCTCGAAGGCCGGACCCCGACCCGCCCGCGTCTGGACGGGGAGCGGTTCCTCGACTGCCCCGACGCCCACGCCGACACTCCAGTGCCCGCGGCGGACGAGATCGAGCGCGAGATCGACGACGGTCGCCGGGTCGTCGGCGACCGCCTGGACCTCGTCACCTGCGGTGCGTTCGAACGGTCGCAGGAGTGGGCGCTGCGCGAGGTCGGCCAGGAGCGGCGCGACGCGGTCGATGTCGCGTCGACTGCCGCGTTGGTCCACAGTCAGGACGTACATAGAGCAAGGCTAAGAGCTTGATTCGTCAATATCAAGCTTCAGGGCTTTACTTCTTGAAGTTCAGTCTCGATCCTTGACCGGTGCGTTCGTGACGGGTGTTCGGGCGTCGACGAACAGTCCGAGGACGCCGACGGCGATGCAGACCCCGGACACCGCCAGCATTGCCGGATCGGTCTTGCCGGTGAGCGCGTCCGCCAGCAGTACCACGCCGACTGTGCCGGGGAGGGCCCCGACGACGGTCGCGACGGTGTAGGGGAACACCCGGATCGACGACACCCCGCAGCAGTAGTTGACCACCGAGAACGGGATCGCGGCGATCAGCCGGAGGGATCCGACCGCGAGCCACCCGCGGCGCGCCAGGCGCTCGTCGACGGCCTTCACCGCCGGGTGGGTCAGATGGGCGGCGACCGCGTCGCGACCGATCGCCCGCACCACCAGCAGCGCGAGAACCGCGCTGACCGTCGTGGCGGCGAGCGCAACCGCGATGCCCGTGGTCGCCCCGAACAGCACACCCGCGCTGACCGTGAAGATGGTGCGGGGGATCGGCGCCATCGTCACCACGACGTGCACGAGGAAGAACAGCACCACGAAACCCGGGCCGACGGCATCGGCCCACGCCCGGATCTGGTCGATCGACGGGTGCGGAACCATCGCGGCGACGACGAACAACACCGCCAACCCGGCGAGGGCGCCGAGAACTCGGGGATCCCTCAGTCGCGCAATCACGATCGGTCAGGATACCCCCGCGGCCGCCGCGGCTCCGGCACGAACGCGTCGCCTCAGTGCGCCGGCGCGGCGGGACTGCTCGGCCGCCGACACGTGACGGTGGCGACCGCGCACACCCGGCCGTCGGCGCCGGTGCTCGTCACGCGGGCGACCGCGACCGAGCGACCGGCCCGAATCACCTCGGCGGTGAACACGACATCGACGTCGACCGGCGCCGGGCGGAAGTAATTGATGCGCATCGACGCCGTGTGCATCGGCGCGTCCGGGGTGCTGAGGGCCGCGTTGCCGACCAGATCGATCGCGCTCGCCTGGATGCCGCCGTGCATCACCCCGAGCTTGTTCGCCAGGGCCGAATTCGGGGGCACGACGAGACGGACGCCGTCTGCGCGGTCCAAGCGTCCGCCGAGGCGCGTGAGCGGAGACGCCGAGGCCGCGGGCATCGTGTCGGCGTCGGCGAGCGGACGCACGATGCCGGTGCTGCGGTCGGCGCTGCCGTCGACGAAGTTGCCCCAGGCAGTCCCGGTCGCGACCAGGGTCCCGGCGCTGTCGCGGATCTCCGTGGCGCCGACCCCGCCGTCCTCTGTGATCGTCACCACACGGCCGTCGGCGCGGACTTCGGGGCCGATCCAACCGGTCGGTGTGATGAAGTCCACTGACAGATCCGCGGTGACGAGGCCGGTGCGTGCGCCCCGGTGGTCCCAGAGCGTGAACCCGAGGATGTCGTCGACGAGAATGCCCAGCGTAGCGGTGGGGGAGACGGCCCCGGTGTCGAGGCCGTCGATATCCATGACGATGCGGTTGAAGCCGTCCAGTCGCTGCGGCGAACGCATTCGGAACAGCCGCTGCGGGGTGATCGACACACCTTCTTCCAGGACGTTCGCAACGCTCATGATTCGAGGCTAACGAACCGCGGGTGGCCTCACGCGGGCGATGGGGCGGGTGCGGTTAGCATCACAAGTCAGGGGACGGTAATCGTCCCATTTGTTTGTCCGATTGTTCTGTCCGATTGGAAGACCGTTCGCCATGAGCGATCGCACACGAGAGTGAGAGGGAGTCGCCCCGTGTCACCAGCTTCAGAAGCCGAGGACGCCGCGCGCGCCTACTCGGAATGGCAGCAGGCCGTCGCCGGCGTGCTCGCCAAGTCGCGTCGAGTGGACGCCGCCGAGCTGGGCCCGGAACCGCAGAAGCTTCTCGAGACCACCACGTACGACGGCGTGACCGTGTCGCCGCTGTACTCCGGACGCGACGAGCTCCCCGAGTCCCCGCTGCCCGGACAGTTCCCGTTCGTCCGCGGCGCCGACGGCAGCCGTGACGTCAACGCCGGTTGGCTGGTCGCCGCGCTCTTCGGTCAGGACGCGCAGAACGCCGCCGAGGTCAACCGCACGATCCTCGACGGCCTCGAGAACGGCGTCAGCGCCGTCCGGCTGTCGCTCGGCGGCGAGAACCTCCCCATCGCCGCGCTCGACCTCGCGCTCACGGGTGTCCTGCTGGATCTGGCGCCGCTGACGCTGGAGGCCGGTGCCGACGCCGTCGCCGCCGCGCAGCAGCTGTTCACGCTCCTCGACGCGCGTGCCGCCGCCGGTGACGGCGTGACCGACCGCGCCCAGGTGCGGGTCGGACTCGGTGCCTCGCCGCTCACCGACGCGTTCTCCGGTGCCGCCGGCGTCGAGCTCGCGGACGCGGTCGCTCTCGCCGACACCGCCTCGGCCCGGGCCGAGGCGGTGCGGGCGATCACGGTGGACGGCACCGTTTTCCACAACGCGGGCGCCGGTGACGCCGAGGAGCTCGGTGCGGCCGTCGCGGCCGGCGTCGAGTACCTGCGGGCGCTCACCGAGCAGGGCCTGACGATCTCGGCGGCCCTGGGTCAGCTCGAGTTCCGTCTCGCGGCCACCGACGACCAGTTCCAGACCGTCGCGAAGTTCCGTGCCGGACGCCAGGTCTGGGCGCGGGTCGCGCAGGTGTGCGGTGCCTCCGAGTTCGGTGGCCAGGTCCAGCACGCGGTGACCTCGGCGGCGATGATGTCGCAGCGTGATCCCTGGGTGAACATGCTCCGCACGACCCTGGCCGTGTTCGGGGCCGGTGTCGGCGGCGCCGACTCGGTGACCGTCCTGCCGTTCGATGTCGCGCTGCCCGTGGGTGCCGCAGGCGTCTCGAAGTCGTTCTCCGACCGCATCGCCCGCAACACGCAGTTGCTGCTGCTCGAGGAGTCGCACCTCGGACGCGTCCTCGATCCAGGCGCCGGATCGTGGTACGTCGAGCAGCTGACGCAGCAGGTCGCCGACAAGGCATGGGCGTTCTTCCAACAGATCGAGGCCGCCGGCGGCTACCGCGCCGCGCTCGCTGCCGGTCTCGTCACCGATCGCATCGCCGCCACCAAGGCCGCTCGCGACGCCGACATCGCGCACCGCCGGACCGCGGTCACTGGCATCAACGAGTTCCCGAACCTAGGCGAGGCCCCGCTGCCCGCAGGCGCCGCCGAGGCCGGTTCCACCGTCGCCGGCGTGACCGTCGCCCGCTACGCCGCCGCATTCGAGGCGCTGCGCGACCGCTCGGACGCCTTCCTCGCCGCGAACGGCGCCCGGCCCCAGGTGCTGCTGGCACCGCTGGGCTCCGTCGCCGAGCACAACGTGCGCACCACCTTCGCGACGAACCTCCTCGCCTCGGGTGGCATCGAGGCCGTCAACCCGGGTCAGCTGGATCCGGCCGACGGCGGGATCGCCACGGCCGTCAAGGAGTCGGGCGCGACGATCGCGGTGCTGTGTGGCACCGACAAGCGCTACGGCGAGCAGGGCGCCGCGGCTGTCGCCGCACTCCGCGAGGCCGGCATCGAGCAGGTGCTGCTGGCCGGACCGGAGAAGATCTTCGCCGAGGTCGAGGGTGCCGAGCGCCCCGACGGATTCCTTACCGCTCGCATCGACGCAGTCGCGGCCCTGACCGAACTGCTCGGCGCTATCGACGGTGACAACAAGTGAGTGGGAGCATCGAAGTGACAACGAACGAGGTCAAGCACCTCATCGGCAGTTTTGCCGACGTCGCGTTGACGGACCCGGAGTTCCCACAGCCGGCCGCTCCCACCGCGGAGCAGACCGAGGCGCTGGTCGAGAACCTCGCGACCGCCAACAACTACACCGCCGAGCAGGTCGTGTGGTCGACGCCCGAGGGTATCGACGTCAAGCCGGTCTACACCAAGGCCGACCGCGACGCCGCCGAGGCCGACGGCTACCCGCTGGGCAGCTACCCCGGGGCGGCCCCGTTCCTGCGCGGCCCGTACCCGACGATGTACGTCAACCAGCCGTGGACCATCCGCCAGTACGCGGGCTTCTCCACCGCCGCCGAGTCCAACGCGTTCTACCGCCGAAACCTCGCGTCCGGTCAGAAGGGCCTGTCGGTCGCATTCGACCTCGCGACGCACCGCGGCTACGACTCCGATCACCCGCGCGTGCAGGGTGACGTCGGTATGGCCGGTGTCGCGATCGACTCGATCCTCGACATGCGTCAGCTGTTCGACGGCATCGACCTGTCGCAGGTGTCGGTGTCGATGACGATGAACGGCGCGGTGCTGCCGATCCTCGCGCTGTACGTCGTGGCCGCCGAGGAGCAGGGCGTCGCCCCCGAGCAGCTGGCCGGAACCATTCAGAACGACATTCTGAAGGAGTTCATGGTCCGCAACACCTACATCTACCCGCCGAAGCCGTCGATGCGGATCATCTCCGACATCTTCGCGTATACGTCGGCGAAGATGCCGAAGTTCAACTCGATCTCCATCTCGGGCTACCACATCCAGGAGGCCGGTGCGACCGCCGACCTGGAGCTGGCGTACACGCTCGCCGACGGCATCGAGTACATCCGCGCCGGACTCGACGCGGGCATGGACATCGACAAGTTCGCGCCGCGCCTGTCGTTCTTCTGGGCGATCGGCATGAACTTCTTCATGGAGGTCGCCAAGCTCCGCGCCGGGCGTCTGCTGTGGGCCGAGCTGGTCGAGAAGTTCGCTCCGAAGAACTCGAAGTCGCTGTCGCTGCGTACCCACTCGCAGACCTCCGGCTGGTCGCTCACCGCGCAGGACGTCTTCAACAACGTCGGCCGCACGTGTGTCGAGGCGATGGCTGCGACGCAGGGCCACACCCAGTCGCTGCACACCAACGCGCTCGACGAGGCGATCGCGCTGCCGACCGACTTCTCGGCCCGCATCGCCCGCAACACGCAGCTGCTGATCCAGCAGGAGTCGAACACGGTCCGTCCGATCGACCCGTGGGGCGGCTCGCACTACGTCGAGTGGCTCACCAACGAGCTCGCGAACCGGGCCCGCGCCCACATCGCCGAGGTCGAGGAGGCCGGCGGCATGGCGCAGGCCATCGGTGAGGGCATCCCGAAGCTCCGCATCGAGGAGGCTGCGGCCCGCACCCAGGCCCGTATCGACTCCGGTCGGCAGCCGCTGATCGGCGTCAACAAGTACGTGCCGGACGAGCCGGACAGCATCGAGGTCCTCAAGGTCGACAACACCAAGGTGCGCGCCGAGCAGATCGCGAAGCTCCAGCAGCTGCGCGCCGAGCGCGACGAGGCCGCCACGCAGGCCGCACTCGCCGAGCTCACCCGCGCCGCCGCCTCGACCGAGGGCGGCATGGAGAACAACCTGCTCGCGCTGGCGATCGACGCGGCCCGCGCCAAGGCGACCGGTGGTGAGATCTCCGACGCGCTCGAGAAGGTGTACGGGCGCCACCAGGCCGAGATCCGGACCATCAGCGGTGTCTACCGGGACGAGGCCGGAAAGGTGAGCAACATTTCCAAGGCAATCGAGCTCGTCGAGCAGTTCGCCGAGGAGGAGGGACGTCGTCCCCGCATCCTCGTCGCGAAGATGGGCCAGGACGGTCACGACCGAGGCCAGAAGGTGATCTCCACCGGCTTCGCGGACCTCGGCTTCGACGTCGACGTGGGACCGCTGTTCCAGACCCCCGAGGAGGTCGCCCAGCAGGCGGCCGACGCCGACGTCCACATCGTCGGTGTGTCCTCCCTCGCCGCCGGTCACCTCACGCTGGTGCCGGCGCTGCGGGAGGCCCTCGCCGCGGTGGGTCGCCCCGACATCATGGTCGTGGTCGGCGGCGTCATCCCGCCGGGCGACTTCGAGGAGCTGTACCAGGCCGGTGCCGCTGCGATCTTCCCGCCCGGCACGGTTCTCGCCGACGCGGCGATCGGTCTGCTGCAGAAGCTGTCGGAGCAGTTGGGACACGATCCGATTGCCGCCGACTAACCGTCCGCCGCTCGATCTGGCTGCGCTCGGTGACGCGGTCCTGGAGGGCCGGCGAAGTGACGTCTCCAAGGCGATCACTCTCGTCGAGTCCACTCGGGCCGATCACCGGGAGCAGGCGCAGCAGCTGCTGCTGCGCCTGCTCCCGCACGCCGGCAACGCGATCCGAGTCGGTATCACAGGTGTTCCCGGCGTCGGCAAGTCGACGACGATCGAAGCCCTCGGGATGCATCTGCTCTCGTTGGGGCACAAGGTTGCCGTGCTCGCGGTCGACCCGTCGTCGACCCGGACCGGCGGCTCGATCCTCGGCGACAAGACCCGGATGCAGAACCTGTCGGTGGAGCCGAACGCGTTCATCCGGCCGTCCCCGACGTCGGGCACGCTCGGTGGTGTCGCGAAGGCGACCCGCGAGACGATGGTGTTGCTCGAGGCCGCCGGCTACGACGTGATCCTCGTCGAGACGGTCGGTGTCGGGCAGTCGGAAGTGACGGTCGCCAACATGGTCGACACGTTCACGTTCCTCACCCTCGCGCGGACCGGTGACCAGCTGCAGGGCATCAAGAAGGGCGTCCTCGAGCTCGCCGACATCGTCACCGTCAACAAGGCCGACGGCAAGCACGAGACCGAGGCACGGGTCGCGGCCCGCGAACTGTCCGGTGCGTTGCGCCTGATATATCCGCACGACGCGCTGTGGAAGCCCCCGGTGCTGACGATGAGCGCGCTCGAGAACATCGGCGTCGACAAGTTCTGGGACGAGGTGCTCCGGCACCGCAAGGTCCTCGGTGACGCCGGCGAACTCGAACGCAAGCGGCATCAGCAGCAGGTGGACTGGACGTGGTCGATGGTCCACGACCAGTTGCTGCGGCGCCTCGACTCGAACGAACGGGTCAAGGCGATTCGCGGCGACGTCGAGGCACAGGTGCGCGACGGGTCGCTCACCGCGGCCTTGGCCGCGCACCGGCTTCTCGATGCGTTCGACGGAGCCGAATAGCGTTCACAGCACTGTTTCTCGCACGCGGGCCCCACACCACCGGCAGTGGTGCGGGGCCCGCGTCGTCGCCGGACCGGTCAGATGTCGGTCGTCAGGCGCACCTGCCCGGACGGATCGACGCTCCACCCCGGGTTGTGGCAGATCTCCCAGATCACGCCGTTGGGGTCGGCGAAGTGGCCGTGATAGCCGCCGAAGGCGGCCCGCTGCGGATGTTTGACCAGTGCCGCACCGGCGCGCACGGCCTGCGCGATGAGCACGTCGACGGCCTCCGCGCTGTCGACGTTGTGCGAGAACGTGATTCCCGTGGTCGCGACGTGCGTACCGGGGCGTCCGATGTCGTTGCGGAACTTCTCGGCATCGAACAGGCCGAGCACCGTGCCGGGCGCGGTCTGGAAGAAGATGATTTCCCCGGGGACGTCCAGCAGCGGTTCCCATCCGAGCCCGCCGCAGTAGAACTCGCGCGCCGCATCGAGATCCGGCGTCGCGAGCGTCACGAAGTGGATGCGTTGGTCCATACCGGGCAGTGTGCCCGAGGCGTATGGGCCCCGCAGCCGGAACGATCACTCGGGCCAGGCGTTGTCGCGGATGATCTCGACGAAGTCCTTCCGCCGGAAGGTGGGGTCGAAGTGCGCCAGGACGTCGTCGTTCATGGTGCCGAAGGTGGTGTCGGGTCGATCCACCATGCCCTCGTAGAACGCCTTCAGGATCCGGTTCTTGAAATCGGGGCGTGGATGTGCTGCGACCACCTCGGCTCGCTGCTGCTCGGTGATCTCGTCGAGATCGATTCCGAGGACGTCGGTCTCGACGCCGAGGGGCACGACGGCGACCTCGGGCCCCAGGTGCAGCGGCACCTCGGGAGTCGTGTGCAGCGCGATGGACAACCACACGTCGCGAGCCTCCTGCTCGGAGCGGCCGTGTTCGAGCAGGAAGCTTCGCGCCACCTCGGCGCCGTCGAGTTCGAAACGCCGATTCGCGGTCGCATACGTCGATGTCAGGCCGAGATCGTGGAACATGCCGCCCACGTAGGCGAGTTCGAGATCGACGTCGAGTCCGCGAGCGGCCGCCTTCAGCGCGCCCCAGAGGAACACTCGGCGCGAATGGTTGAACAGCGTCTCGTCGGCAACCTCCCGGACGAGCGAGGTGGCTTCGCGGACCAGATCGGTGTCCGGGACGGTGATTCCTGCAATGATGTCGGGCATTGGGGCCTCCAGAGTCGAGCTTCTCGTTGCCTGCTTCCACTCTTCCGAACGGCTCGCCTCCGGCCCACCGCGTGAACCGACGGCTATCCCACAGATCCGGACACCCGTTCGCCGTTTCCCGTGCCGGTCGTCGCGAACCGCCCGCGGTACTGGCTCGGTGAGATGCCCAGCCGGGCGACGAAGGTGCGGCGCATCGTCTCGGAGCTGCCGAATCCCGCGGCCCGCGCGGCCGCCGCGACCCCGTGGCCTGCGTCCAGGAGCGCCCTGGCGTGATCCAACCGCACCTGTTCGACGAATCTCGCTGGGGTGGTGTCCAATTCGGTCGCGAACAGCCTCGCGAGATGGCGCGGACTGACCCCGACCCGGGCCGCGAGGGAATGGGTGCTGTGGTCGAGTGCGGGCTGTGCCGAGATCAGGTCGACGACGGCCCGGACGGTCGGCGTGCGCGCGGGCCGGACGTCGAGGGGTGCCGAGAACTGGGACTGTCCGCCCGGGCGCTGCATGAACACCACGAGACTGCGCGCCACCGCGCGCGCCAGATCTGGCCCGTGGTCCTGCTCCACCAGCGCCAGCGCGAGGTCCACGCCGGCGGAGACGCCCGCGGACGTGAACACGCCGCTGTCCTCGACGAACAGGGCGTCGGGCAGTACCCGGATGTCCGGGTACCGGCGGGCCAGCAACTGCGCGTGCCGCCAGTGGGTGGTGGCGCGCCGCCCCGACAGCACCCCGGCGGCCGCGAGGGTGAACGAGCCCGTGCAGATCGACACCAGACGACGCGCCCGCGGGTGGAGTCGGCGGACCGCGGCGATCAGATCGTCCGGAACGGGATCGCTGACCAGCACGTCGCCGCCGGACACGACCACGGTGTCGGGCTCCGACACCTCCGCGGCCGTGCCGTCGACCGGTAGCCGAATACCTGCCGACGTGCGCACGGGCGTCCCGGACGGCGACGCATAGCTGAGCGAATAGTCGGCGCCGAACACGTTGGCCTCGGCGAACACCTCCGCCGGCCCCGCCACATCGAGCATCTTCACGCCGTCGAACACTATGAAGACGACTGCTCGACCATGCGCCACGGCTCTGCCTCTCGTGTCGATCGCTTCCACGAGTATTGCAGGACGCCCGCGTCGCACAGTCGCTCGACGCCGCGAAGCCGGCCGGCTCCGATTTCGGTCAGGCGCCCACGGACGAATTCGCCACCGGTGCGATCGATTCGACCGGCGCTGCCCAGCGGGCACCGCGAATGTCGGCGAGTTCGGCGGTGTCGCGCGTGGTGGCGATGCCGGGCAGCAGCAGTAGCCACATCTCGTCGATGCGCTGCTCGAGGTCGCTGCGCCGGGCCAGGACTTGCGACACCAGCTGGACACCGGTGAACGACCCGATCAGGAACCGCGACAGGATGTCCGGTTGGACCGACGTGACGATCTCTCCGCAGGCGACACCGGACTGGATGATCAGCCGGCTGCTCTCGATACAGTCGAGGTACGGCCGGTCCGCTCCGTCGGCGCCGCCCAGCTCGAGTGTGAGCCGGGAACCGGCGCGAACGATCGGATCGCTGCTGATCTGCCTTCCCATTTCGTGGCACAGCATCACGAGCTGTCGAAGGGGGCTGGCGCCGGTCCGGGCGATCGCCCTCGCGGTGTCGACCGAGGTCCGGTGGTGTTCGTCGATGACGACTCGCGCGAGCTCGTCCTTCGATCGGAAGTGGAAGTAGAGCGCGCCCTTCGTGGTGCCCGCTCCGTCGACGATGTCGCCGAGACTTGCCCCCTCGAACCCGGATTGCTCGAACATTCGAGCTGCTCCACTGATGATTTGTTGCCGTGTTGCCACGGCGCGTGCCTGTCGTGCCACGTGTACCGCCTTATTTCCCGACTTGTCGATCCGGCGTGGCGTCCAACCTGCACTAGCCGATTGGACGTTCAACCAGATCGACGAAACGGTACCAGTCAGGAGCTAACGGTCGGTCCGGTTCGAGGATGCCGCCACGACCTTCGCCATCCCGGCGATCCGGTGGATCAGGTCGTCGAGAAATGCGTCGACATCGGTTTCCGAGGTGATGCGCGCATTGGGTGATCTTCCCCACAATCCGTGCCAGTCCGCGACGGTCTGGCCGCGGGTTATCCGGCCCTCGGTCTCGACGTCCACGGTGGCGCTGCGGTACGTGGCGATGCCCGGGTCGAGCGCGACCGCTGCCGCGAACGGGTCGTGCATGTGCGCGATGAATCCCTGCCCGTGGTCGCGGTGGAACTCGAAGTAGAAGCGCACCGCGTCGGACAGATGGCGCACAACGGGATTCGAGGTGGCCGAGCGGGTCGACGGGTGGTCGTCGGTGCGGATGATCTCGGCTGGCGCGCTGTCGGCGAGTTCGGCGAGCCGGTGCAGATGCTCGGGCCGCAGGATGATCCTCTCGGTGATGTCGAGGCCGCAGACGATCGGCGCGCGATCCTCAGGAACCGCAGAGAATGCCGCGAAGACCTCGGCGGCAGCCTCCGGGTCCACCGAGATGTTCCATTCGGCGACGGGCGTCGTGTTGCCCGGGTGCTGGAACGCGCCGCCCATCACGACGAGGCGGCGCAGCCGGCCGGGGAGTTCGGGATCTGCGCGGATCGCGAGCGCGAGGTTGGTGAGCGGACCGGTGACGAGCCCGACCAGCTCACCGGGATGCTCCCGGGTGAGGTCGATCCACGCCTGCGCGGCGGTGCGGTCCGACGGGCGGTGCGTGGGCTGGGGGAGAACGGCGTATCCCAGGCCCTGCGGCCCGTGTGTGTCCTCGGTGGTGCGCAGCGGCGCGCTCAGCGGGCCGTTGGCGCCCACGGCGACCTCGATGTCGCCGCGCCCGCACAGTTCCAGCCAGGCCAGGTTGTTGATCGTGACCTGGGCGGTGGGGACGTTGCCGGCCGTCGACAGGACGGCGACGATCTCGGCGTCCTCGCTGCCGAGCAGGTACAGCAGGGCGAAGGAATCGTCGATCCCGGTGTCGACGTCGACGATCAGCCGTGTGGGTGCGTTCATGACGCCGGACCTGCGACTACGACGTCGCTGCGGTGTTCGACGGGAAAGTTGACCGACCGCGCGATGAAGCACGCGTCGTGTGCGTCGGAGTGCAGTTGCTCGGCGGCCGCCACCATCGACGGGTGCGCCACCGTCACCCGCGGGGCCAGAACGACTTCGGTGAACTGGCCGGAGCCGTCGGGGTTCTCCTGCATCCGTCCGGTCGGGTGGTCGGTGTATCCGGTGACGACGACGCCCGCCCTCGCGGCGAGCGCGAGGTACGACAGCATGTGGCACTGCGACAGCGCGGCCACCAGCAGTTCCTCCGGATTCCAGGCGTCCGGATCACCCCGGAAGGCGGTGTCGGCGCTGCCGCGCAGCGGCGCCTTCCCCGGTGCGGTGACGGTGTGCTCGCGGTCGTAGTCCCGGTAGCCGCTGGTTCCGGTACCGCGGTCCCCGGTCCACGCGATATCGAGGGCGTAGCTGTGTTCTGCTGCCATGACTCTCATCATTGCGGATTGCCCGGTCAGCGGTGGACCACGACCTAGCATGTGACCGTGAGAGCTCAGCAGAACATGCCGATTCGGCTCGTGTGGTGGGTGTTCGGGGCGTTGGCGCTCGTCCATCTGGCGGCGCAACTCGTCGGCGCGGACGCGGCAGCGGACGTCACGCAGTGGTTCCTGATGCCGGTGCTGGCGTCGGTTCTGTGGCTGTCCACCGCTGCCCCGCGCAGCCGGTTGGTCGTTCTGACGCTTGTCGCGCTGGGGTTTTCGTGGCTCGGTGACTCCGCGCCCGACCTGGCGGACGGCGACACCGCGTTCCTGCTGATGGTGGGCTTCTTCCTGCTGGCCCAGATCACCTACATCGTGGCGTTCGCGCCGTACACGACACCAACCGTGCTGCGCCGCAACCGCGGGGTCGTGGTGGCGTACGTCGCGGCGGTGGTGCTGCTGGTCGCGGCGTGTGCACCCGGTGCGGGCGTGCTGCTGGTACCGGCGCTCGTGTACGGCGCGGCATTGGGTGTCATGGCGGTGTTGTCGGCCGGTGTGATCCGGACCGCTGCGATCGGTGGCGGCCTGTTCCTGGTCTCGGACGGGATGATCGCGCTGGGCGCGTTCGCCGATTGGTTCACCCCGCCGGTCGAGGGCTTCTGGGTGATGGCCACCTATATCGCCGCGCAGGTACTGATCGTGCTCGGTGTGCTCGCGGCGGACGGGGGTCACCAGCGCGGCGCGTCGGCTCCCCAGGTTCGGGCCGGGAACGGGTAGTCGTCGAACTCGGCGAGCACCGGGCGGGCCGTGGTGAATTCGCCGTGCGTGACTACGGCGTCCGGTCCAGGTATGCATGCGGCCGGCGGAGACTGCCGGCGATCCGGCCGGTCGAGCAGCCACGCCGCGGTCCGCGCCAGGGCGACGCCGACGTCGCGTCCGGCACCGTCGCCGCGCGCGGCCACGAGGGCGTCGACGACACCGGCGGCCAGCAGGTAGCCGGAGGCGTGGTCGAGCACCTGGGCGGGTAGCGCGCCGGGGCGCCCGTCGTCGCCCTCGATCAGGGCGATGCCCGACGCGGCCTGCACGATGCTGTCGAATCCGCGCCGCCCGGCCCACGGGCCGGTTTGCCCCCACGCGCAGACGCGACCGTGGATCAGGCCCGGCCGCGCCGCCGCGGGCTCGCCGACCAGGGCCTCGAGCGCGCCGGGTCGATAGCCGGTGAGGAGCACGTCCGCGGCGGAGACCAATTGCCGAAATCGGTCCCGGGCCGCCGGATCACGAAGATCGAGCAGCGCCGTTCGCTTGCCCTGGCCGGTCTCGAGGTGTTGCCACTCGATCTCGGGCAGTTGCGGAGGGTCGACGCGCAGCACGTCCGCGCCGAGAAGCGCGAGGGCGCGCGAGGCGACCGGACCGGCCAACACCCGCGTGAGATCGAGGACACGCACACCGGCGAGGGGCGCCGTGCCGGTGCCGGACCACCGCTGCGGACCTCGGTCGGCGCGGGCGCGGACGGTCACGAGGTCGCCCCCCGCCGCGGCGATACCCGGTTCCGACGACGCCCATTCCTCGGCCGTCCGGACCCGGACCGCGATCGCACCCGCCGACGCGGCCAGCTCTTCGATGTCGGCGGCCGACAGAGCCGCGACGTGACGCCGGAACCGCTCCCGATCGCTGGACTCGTCGAGTCCAACCGTGTCGAGCAGGCGGTCGCGGTGATGCGGGTAGTTCGCGTGGGTGCGGATCCATCCGTCGGCGGTCGCGAAGAAGCCCGACAGCTCCGCGAACGCGTCCACCGGCCGGCCGTCGACGCGAAACATCTTGTCGCCCGCGAAGGATGCCGCGATCCGTTCGGGGTGCAGCGCCGTGACGTGCGGCGGGAAGCCGAGCGTGACGCGCACGGTGTTCGCCGCCGCTTCGAGGGCCGAGACGGCGTGGGCGGCGAGGTCGTACACGGGTAGGCGCGCCGCGAGGTAGTCGTGTGGTCCGGTGCTCACGACGTCGAGGCTAGGGCCGGTGGGCGGCGAGCACGCTTCGACACGCGATTTCTCCGTATCGGAGCAATAGCGGACCGAAGTTGTCCGCAATCGGCAATAGCGTGGTTTCAGTCGAGAACACCGAACCTGATCGAAGGGCAACGAGATGACCGAGAAGCCGACCCAGAACACCACCATCGGCGGCGAGCGGGCCGACATCCTGGCACTGCTCGCGGACCAGCGGCACAACTTCCTCATCACCATGCGCGGAATCGACGACGAGCAGGCCCGCGCGCGCACGACGGTCAGCGAACTGACGCTCGGGGGTCTGCTCAAGCATGTCGCGCGCACCGAGCAGAACTGGGTGACGACGATCCTCGAACGCGACGAAACCGCCGAGTTCGACATGGAGTGGGCGATGCAGCAGTACCGGATGACCGAGGAGGAGACCGTCGCCCAGCTGCTCGCCGAGTACGAGGAGACGGTGCGGGCGACGGAGGCCGCCGTCGCATCGCTCGACGACCTGGACATGCTGGTCCCGCTTGCGACCGCGCCGTGGGCCCCGGAACGCGAGTGGTGGACCGCCCGCCGGGTGCTGCTGCACATCCTGCGCGAGACCGCGCACCATTCGGGCCATGCCGACATCATTCGTGAGTCGCTCGACGGCGCGAACACGACGCTCCAGATGGGCGCCGACGCCGGCATGGAGTTCTGAGTCCGCGAACGCGCACGGCGGCGCCGCGACCGCGGTCATACTGGTCCGACACCGCCCCTCGAGGCGAGGAGGACGACGATGTGTCGACTGTTCGGGATGTCCGCGGCGCCGCACCGCGTGCACGCGACGTTCTGGTTGCTGGATGCGGAGGACAGTCTCGCGGAACAGAGCCGGCGCATGCCGGACGGCACCGGGCTGGGCACCTTCGCGTCCGACGGGACGCCGCGGGTCGAGAAGCAGCCTCTCGCCGCGTACGAGGACCGGCAGTTCGCGCTCGAAGCCCGGGAACGTGAATCCGAGACCTTCGTCGCGCACGTCCGGTACGCGACCACCGGCGAAGTAGTCCCCGCCAACACGCATCCCTTCGAGCAGAAGGGGCGGCTGTTCGCCCACAACGGGGTGATCGAGGACCTCCCGACGCTCGAGGCCGAACTCGGCGACTACCGCGACCTGGTCCGCGGCGACACCGACTCCGAGCGGTTCTTCGCCCTGATCACCCGGCACATCGACGAGCACGACGGCGACGTCGGGGCCGCCGTCGCGGCCGCCGTCGGGTGGATCGCCGACAACCTCCGCGTCCTCGCGCTCAACTTCGTGCTGGTGAGTGCCGACGAGATGTGGGCGTTCCGATATCCCGACGCGCACGACCTGCTGGTGCTGCTGCGTCGGCCCGGTGGACCCGGCGGCCGCCGGCATCTCGAACATGCCAGCGGCGCCGGGACCGTGCGGGCCCGCTCCGGTGCGCTGGCGACGCTGCCCGCCGTCGTGGTCGCCACCGAGCAGATGGACGAGGATCCGGGCTGGGAATCGCTGTGCCCGGGCGAACTGCTGCACGTCGAGCCGAACCAGGAGGTGGCGCGGACGATGATCCTCGACCGCCCGCCGAAGCACCGCCTCACCCTCGACGACCTCACCGGCCGCGCCGCCGCCGCGCAGGCACCGAGCCACCGTTGACGCGGCTACTGCCGCCGCGCGTGGATGTCGAGCCCGGCGTTCCTCAGCCGCTGGACCAACACGTCGCCCAATGCGGTGGCCGGCGTGAGGACGCCGCCCCCTGAATCCGGCAGCGCATCGCGCTCGAGTGCGAGCGCCAACGCGGACTCGCCGAACATCACCGCGGTCGCCGCGTAGCCGGGGTCGCCCTTCGCGGCGACGCGGGCGGTGTACCGGGCGCCGGTCGTTGTCCGGCCCTGCACGTCCATCGTGAAATGACCGCTGCGCTGGGACTTTTCGCTCGGCCCCTGTCCCGGCTCGGGCAGCACCCGGTCCAGCAGCCACCTGGTCGGCGGAAAGGCCAGTCCGGCGACGAGGGCGCCCATGCCCGCGGCCACCCCGCCGGCGATCGCCGGGGACGCGAACGACGATCCGACGTTCATCACCTCGCGGTACCGGAACCGCCTGCCGTACGCGTAGCCGGTCAGAGCGTTGCTGCGGCGCACCACGCGAGTGTTGTACGGCCCCATGAAGAACGGTGCCTTCCAGCCCGACAGCCCCGGAGCGATGTCCGACCCGCGGACCAGTGCCATGTCCGACTGGCGTCCCAGATCCGGTTCGGCGGCGCGATCCGGGCTGAGAGAGTAGGGCGACGCGGTCAGTCGGCGCAGCGCCGCGTCGTGCTTGGTCATGTCGATCTGGGTGCGCAGCGAATCTATCGTGCCGCCGCTGACCCCGCCACGCATCGACGTCACCACCAGCGTCGTGTCCGTCAGCTCACCGCCGCCGTCCGCCTCGACCTGCCGGTGCAGGACGTGGACGCCGAGGTCGGACGGAATGGAGTCGAAACCACACGAATGCACGATCCGGGCACCCGACGACGCCGCGGTGTCGTGGAAGAGGTCGATGCTCTCCCGCGTGAACGGGGTCTCCCCGGTGAGATCGACGTAGTCGGTGCCGGCCTCGGCGCACGCCCGCACCAGTGGCAGTCCGTACTTCGCATACGGTCCGACGGTCGTGGCGACGACGTGCGCGGTGTCCGCGAGGGCGCGCAGCGAGGCGTCGTCGGTCGCGTCTGCGCGCAGCAGTGGCCAGTCTTTCGCGGCCGACCCGAGTCCGGCCCGGACCTGCTCGAGCTTGTCGACGGACCGCCCGGCGAGTCCGATCCGCGTCCCGGCCGGCGCCTTCCGGGCGAGGTACTCGGCCACGAGTCTGCCGACGAAGCCAGTGGCGCCGTAGACGACGACGTCGAGATCGCGTGCGCGTGAGGTCATGCACCAACCTTACTTGCGGGTAAGGATGTGTGCGACCGATGTCACACCGCGGCGTGCAGACGCTCGCGTCGTCGGATCACGACGTAACCCACCCACGACACCACGACACAGATCGCGGCGAGGGCCCGAACCAGGTTCAGGGCGTGCTCGGGGTACACGACGCCCGTCAGATAGTGCGCGATGAACCCGGAGGACGGAAGCTCCGCCTCGCCGCCGCGTTCGCGGGCCCAGTTCTCGAGGTTCGTCAGCGGGCATTCGAAACCGATGAGCACGCTCCCCAGCCCCCAGGCGGCCGCGACCAGGTGCAGCCAGATGGTGCGGTGCCAGCGCCACGCCAGGAATCCACCGAACACCACGTAGCCGATGAAGACCAGGTGGACGAGGACCGTAGCATCCGCCAACGCCCGATACAGCACCGCGACACACCTCCCGTCGCCGGGATGTGAACACTCTCCTGCTCAGGCTACTGCGGTTCTTTGACGACCAGAACGGGAACGTCGACCTCGAGCAGCACGCGCTGCAGCGAGCGTTCGAGGAGGAACTTCCCGACCGGGGTCATACGGCGGCTACCGGCCACGAACAGTCCGGCGCCGCAGTCGGCGATCAGATCGATCAGTGCGCCGACGCGATCACCGCTGTGCTCGGCGGTGCGGATCTCCCACGACGATCCGACGACCTGCCCCTCGTCCAGCGCCGACTGGGTGGCGGCCCGGACCGCCTCCGACTCGGCCGGAGACGCCGCGTCGTCGACGATCTGCAGCACCAGCAGTTGTTCGTGCCGCTGCAGCGCCTCCCGCGCGGCGTACACCAACGCATTGCGGCCTTCCGGACTGTCGCTGAATGCAACGGCGATGGCCATGGAGCCTCCCGGGTCGGTCGATGTCGGTGCGTTCGTCCAGTATCCCCGGTTCGTTGGGGAATCCGGGTGTGGCACACATCGCTTCCCGACTGTCGCCCCGGACTACCAGGGGGACGGTTCGTAGTCCTTGAGGAAGCATCCGTGCAGGTCGACGCCTCGCTCACCCTGCACGATCGGGTCGTAGACGCGGGCCGCGCCGTCGACGAGATCGAGCGGGGCATGGAAGCCCTCGTCGGCGAGACGCAGCTTGGTGTAGTGCGGCCGCTCGTCGGTGATCCAGCCGGTGTCCACCGCGGTCATGAGGATGCCGTCCTCGAGCATCTCCGTGGCGCTGGTGCGGGTGAGCATGTTCAGCGCCGCCTTCGCCATGTTGGTGTGCGGATGCCCCGGACCCTTGTATGCGCGGCTGAACTGGCCCTCCATCGCCGAGACGTTCACCACGTACTTGCGCCGCGCCGCCGCCGCGGCCATCGCCGGACGCAGGCGGGAGACGAGGATGAACGGGGCCACCGAGTTGCACAGCTGCACCTCGAGCAGCTCGATCGGGTCGACCTCGTCGACGGTCTGCACCCAGCTGTTGGTGTGCGCGAGGTCCGGCAGCAGGCCGCCCGCGTCGATCGCGACTCCCTGCTCGATACGCGCCGGCGTCGCCGATCCCGCGACCAGCGCGAGCGAGCTGACCTCGTCGGCCGACAGGTTCGCCGACGCCACGAGTGCCGTCGTCGACAGCGACCCGGCCAGTGCTGCGGGGTGTGCCTCGCTGGTCTTGCCGAACGTCACCACGTCGGGCAGCTCGCCGGCCGGGAGCGGACCCGACTCGGCGTCCGCGAGTGCGCTGTACGCGCCGGGGGAGCGGCGGACGGTCTGCGCGGCGTTGTTGATGAGGATGTCGAGCGGGCCCTGCGCCGCAACGGAATCGGCGAGCGCGACCACCTGTGCGGGATCGCGCAGGTCGATCCCCACCACCCGGAGGCGATGGATCCAGTCGGCACTGTCTTCCATCGCCTTGAACCGTCGGATGGCGTCGTTCGGAAACCGCGTGGTGATCGTCAGATGGGCGCCGTCGCGCAGCAGTCGCAGCGCGATGTACATGCCGATCTTGGCGCGGCCACCGGTGAGCAGGGCGCGTCGGCCGGTGAGGTCGGTGCGCTGGTCCCGCTTCGCGTGGCTGCTCGCCGCGCACTCGGGGCACAGCTGGTGGTAGAAGGCGTCCACCTGGGTGTAACGCTGCTTGCAGATGTAGCACGGGCGCGGGCGGATGAGGGTGCCCGCGGTGGCGCCGACGGTGTTCGACGTCAACGGAATTCCCGCGGTCTCGTCGTCGATGCGCTCGGGCGACCCCGTCGCGGTGGCCGCGACGACCGCGCGATCGGCCTCGGACACGGCGTCGCGGGTCTCGTTCCGGCGACGGCGCTTGAGCTTCTTGAACAGGTTGCCGACGGCACGCTGGAGCGTGACGGAGTCGGGGTGGTCGGCGTCGAGCTGCGACGCCTCCGACAGCACCCGCAGGCAGACGTCGAGGTCAGCGGGATCGATCCCCGTCATCGGTTGTGCCATCGGTTCGAAACTCAGTCCTGATCTCGTGCGGGTATCCGGCCCGACGTGGGCTGGCCGACGCCCGAGTCTACCGACTACGCGAACCGGGACTTTCGGGCGTCGCCCTGGTGACACCGGGCGTGCGCCGGAGGAGCATTTGAAGTACCAGGGGGAGTGCCCTGGGGGCAGTTCCCCGCTCGAGAGATGACACTCGAGGAGGGTGAGGACAATGAAGGAGTCGAAAGGGCCGTCCGGCCAATCCGGCTTGGACGCCACGCCGACGAGTAGTGCCGTCGGCACATTCGAGACGTTGCACGCGGAATCGGTGGTGCCGGTCGAACCGCCGGTGCAGAAGGAAGGTCCGTTCCTTCCCGAACTGACCGAAGTCGATCTGTTGGTCCGGGCGCCGCAGGCGCGCCGTGACTTCAACGTGTCGGGATCCGGCGTGACCATGGCGGTGCTCGACACCGGACTGCGGTCCACGCACGTCGATTTCGCGGGAAGGGTGCTGCCCGGCCGCAATTTCACGGCCGACTACGGCGGCGATCCCGCCGAGGTGGCGGACGGGCACGGTCACGGTACGAGCGTCGCGGGGATCGCGGGTGCGGGCCGCATTCACACCGGTGTCGCGCCGAACGCACGAATCGTGCCGCTCAAGGTGCTCGGGAACGACGGCACCGGCCGTTTCGCAGACATCCGGGACGCGTTGGACTGGGTGCTCGATCGGCGGGAGTCGCTCGGGATCTCGGCACTGTGCCTGGCAACCGGCGCAGCCGACAACCGGACGACCGACACCGACATGCCGGGCGACGCGATCGGTGCGCTGCTGCAGGAGCTCACCGACGAGGGCGTGTGCTGTTGCCTCGCGGCCGGTAACGACTACTACGCGCACGGCGGCATGCAGGGTATGTGCTACCCGGCGATCTTCCGTCAGACGATCAGCGTCGGGGCCGTGTACGACGCCGACGAGGGCAGCTTCCGGTACCGCGACGGCGCGAAGGCGTTCGCGTCGGACTCCGACCGGCTCACCCCGTTCACGCAGCGGCTGCACCGCACAGTGGGCGGGCCGTGCGCGACCGACACGTTCGCGCCGGGCGCGCCGATCACATCGTCGGGCATCCTCAACGACACCGGCGAGTCGATCCAGTACGGCGCAAGCCAGGCGACGCCGGTGGTGCTGGGTGTGGTGGCGCTGCTGCAGTCGTTCTACCTGCGGACGATGGGGCACCTGCCCGGTGTGGTCGACGTCAAGCGGTGGCTCATGCGCGGTTCGACGGTGGTCTACGACGGGGCCGACGACCACGACAACGTCAACCACACCGAGCTGACCTTCCCGCGTGTCAGTGCGATGGGTTCGTTGTTGGTGTGCGCGAAGGATCTCGCGGTGCGGGAGTTGACGAAGGCCGACCGTGCCGGAATGAGGACCGAGGCGATGCCGCATTGATGATGCCGCACTGATGTGGAACACCCGAGAACGAGAAGACCCCGGTTCCGAGGAACCGGGGTCTTCTCGTCTGTCTCAACTCAGAGTGTCCGAGGGGGGACTTGAACCCCCACGTCCGTTAATAGGACACTAGCACCTCAAGCTAGCGCGTCTGCCATTCCGCCACTCGGACTCATTCGTTGCTCGCATGTCTGCGAGGCATTCAGTTGTTTTTCGTTTGCCCCCGCTCTCCGGGTGCCAGGAAAGATTATCCGATATTGCTCCAGGTCCAAAATCGGCTGGTCAGACGGTGTTTTTACGCCATATCCGGCTACTTGTCGGCTCGCGTGCGACGCGTCCGACGGTGGTAGGAAAGTGGGGTGGCATCAATTGACGAAGCAGTGTCCTCGCGCGGGCCGGTAGGCCGCGCGGAATCGGAGGTCGTCGACCTCGTCAGCGCGCTCATCCGGTTCGACACCTCCAACACCGGTGAACTCGAGACCACCAAGGGCGAGCGCGACTGCGCGCTCTGGGTGAAGGAGAGGCTCGAGGAGGTGGGATACGAGACCGAGTACGTCGAGTCGGGTGCGCCGGGACGCGGCAACGTGTTCGCGCGCCTGCGGGGCGCGGACCCGCAGCGCGGGACGCTGATGATGCACGGTCACCTCGACGTCGTGCCGGCCGAACCGGCCGACTGGAGCGTGCACCCGTTCTCCGGCGCCGTCGAGGACGGCTATGTGTGGGGACGCGGAGCCGTCGACATGAAGGACATGTGCGGCATGATGCTGGCGCTTGCCCGCCAGTTCAAGGTCGAGGGCACGGTGCCCCCGCGGGACATCCTGTTCGCGTTCGTCGCGGACGAGGAGGCCGGCGGCAAATACGGGTGCCAGTGGATGGTCGACCACCGGCCGGACCTGTTCGAGGGCGTCACCGAGGCGGTCGGCGAGGTCGGCGGATTCTCGCTGACCATCCCGCGCGCGGACGGCACCGAGAAGCGCCTGTATCTCGTCGAGACGGCCGAGAAGGGCCTCGGATGGATGCGGTTGACCGCGAAGGCCACCGCGGGCCACGGGTCGTTCCTGCACGAGGACAACGCGGTGACGATGCTGGCCGACGCGGTGTCCCGGCTCGGCAACCACACCTTCCCGCTCGTGATGTCGGACTCGGTGGCCGAGTTCCTCACCGTGCTCGCCGAGGAGTCGGGGGTGGCGTTCGACCCGAAGTCCCCGGACATCGACGGCGCGCTCGCCAAGCTCGGCTCCATCGCGCGGATCATCGGCGCCACGCTGCGCGACACCGCGAATCCGACGATGCTCAAGGCCGGCTACAAGGCGAACGTCATTCCGCAGACCGCCGAGGCCGTCTTCGACTGCCGCGTCCTGCCGGGACGGCAGGCCGCATTCGAGCGGGAGGTGGACGAACTCATCGGCCCGCACGTGACCCGCGAGTGGATCACCAAGCTCGACTCCTACGAGACGACGTTCGACGGTGACCTCGTCGACGCGATGAACGATGCAATCCTGGCGCACGACCCCAACGGGCGCACCGTCCCGTACATGCTCTCCGCGGGTACGGACGCAAAAGCGTTCGCGCGATTGGGGATTCGATGCTTCGGCTTTGCTCCGCTGCGGCTGCCGCCGGACCTGGACTTCGCCGCGCTCTTCCACGGCGTCGACGAGCGTGTGCCGGTGGACGCGTTGCACTTCGGCACCCGAGTGATGGAACACTTCTTGCTGCACAGCTGATCGCGAGAGAGGAATCTCATGGCTCACAACCCGTACGACGGACTGCCCGACTTGCCGTCCTTCACGCTGACGTCCGAGGACGTCACCGACGGTGCGCCGCTGAAGAACGATCAGGTCAGCGGGATCTTCGGTGCCGGTGGACACGACATCTCCCCGCAGCTGTCGTGGTCCGGCTTCCCCGCGGAGACCAAGAGCTTCGCCGTCACGATGTTCGACCCGGACGCGCCCACGGCATCGGGCTTCTGGCACTGGGCGGTCGCCAACATCCCGGTCACCACGACGTCGCTGGCCGCGAATGCCGGTGACGAGAACGGCTCCGGCCTGCCCGCGGGCGCCGTCACGCTGCAGAACGACGGCGGTCTCGCCCGGTTCCTCGGCGCCGCCCCGCCGAAGGGGCACGGCCCGCACCGCTACATGTTCGCGGTGCACGCGGTGGACGTCGATCACCTCGACATCACGCCGGACTCGAAGCCGGCGTTCCTGGGCTTCAACCTGTTCTCGCACGCGATCGCGCGCGCGGTGATCACCGGAACCCACGAGCAGAAGTAGGTCACAGACCGCGACGGCCCGCCGCCTCAGGGTGGCGGGCCGTCGCGGTCCGGTGTAGATCAGCTGTGTCCGCCCCAGCTGGGGGTCTGCGCCATGAGCGAGGACGTCAGCTGCCGGGGCCTGCTCCGGACTACGTGCGCGCGCCCGCGCCCACGGCGTCGGAGATCGACCGGAAGCCCGCCTCGCGGACCTTGCGGGCCAGTCCCTTGTGCAGTTTGCGGGCGTAGAACGGGCCGCCGTAGATGAAGCCGGTGTAGCCCTGGACCAGCGTCGCGCCCGCGAGGATGCGCTCCCACGCCTGATCGACGGTCTCGATACCGCCGACGGAGATCAGCACCAGCTTGTCGCCGACGCGCGCGTGCAGGCGTCGAAGCACCTCGAGCGAGCGTGCCGCGACCGGTGCGCCCGACAGGCCGCCCGCACCGATCTCGTCGATGCGCGACTGCGGCGTGTTCAGGCCGGTGCGCCCGATCGTGGTGTTGGTCGCGACGATGCCGGCCAGTCCCAGCTCGACGGCGAGATCGGCGACGGCGTCGACGTCCTCGTCCGACAGGTCGGGCGCGATCTTCACCAGCACCGGGATGTGGACGGTGTCGAGCACGGCCTGCAGCAGCGGCCGCAGCGCCTCGACCGCCTGCAGGTCACGTAGGCCCGGGGTGTTGGGGGAGCTGACGTTGACGACGAGGAAGTCGGCCAGCGGTCCGAGCAGGCGCGCGCTGGCGGTGTAGTCGCCGGCTGCCTCCTCCGCGGGCACGATCTTGGTCTTGCCGATGTTGGCGCCGATCGGCACGTCGCCACGCCGATGCCGCAGGTAGTTGGCCGCGTTCCCGGCGCCGTGGTTGTTGAAGCCCATGCGGTTGATCAGCGCTCGATCGTCGGGGAGACGGAACAGCCGCGGCGCCGGGTTACCGGGTTGCGCCTGCGCGGTGACCGTGCCGACCTCGGCGAATCCGAAGCCCATCGGCCCCCACGTGTCCACCCCGGTGGCGTCCTTGTCGAAGCCCGCCGCCAGGCCGACGGGGGCCGGGAAGTCCACACCGAACGCGCGGGTGCGCAGCACCGGATCGTCGACCACGAGCACCTTGGCGACCAGCGCGCGGATCGGCGCGAACCGGGTGACGAGTCGCATCGCGGCGAACGCCAGATGGTGGATGCGTTCCGGCGGAACCCGGAACATCAGACGCAGAAACAGGTAGTACACGAATCTCCCTAGATTCCAGGTGCCGGAACGTGATGGGTGGTCTTGCGGCGACGGAGCAGGACGCGGCGGCTGCCGTCGGTGTAGAGGCGCACACGCGAGAGTTCCCAGCCGCCGAACTCGGCCTGCAGGGCCAGGCGCATCGATGCGCTGACACGGGTCACGTCACGGGGCAGACGCAGCGGGAGGTACTCGAACTCGTCCGATTCGATGTCCCACTCGCGGGGCAGTCCACGACCACGACGTGACACGGCGGCTCACCCCGCTGCCAACGGGATCCGCTGCAGGCCGTCCCCGGTCGCGGACCCGACCAGGAGGGCGCCGCCGGCGGTGTCGACGGTGACCGAGTTGGGCTGGCGGACGGTGTCGTAGCGGGCCTTCTCGACGGGGATTCCCGTCGAGATGTCGTAGCCGATCACCTTGTTGTCCCCGGTGGTCGTCACCCACACCAGGTCGGTGCGATCGTCGTACGCGATGCCGTACGGGGCGTCCGCGATCGGGTAGCGCTGTCGCATGATCAGCGGGTCGGCGGTGAAGACCAGCAGTTCGTCGCCGCCCGTGTCGGTGACGAGGATGCGGCCGTACTCGTCGGTGACGAGCTGGGTCGCGCCTTCGCCCGCACGCAGCGCCATCCCGAGCGACGAGCCGTCGACGTCGATCTCGGTGAGCGAGGTCTGCCGACGGTCGAGGGCGCTGAGATCGCCCTTCGCCAGGGCGAGGGCATCGACGGATGCGAGGCCGGAGATCGTTGCGGACACCGCACCGGCCGGGTCGACGACCTGGATCCGGCCGCTGGCGAGACCGACCGCGAGCTTGCCGTCGGGCAGGTACACCGCCGATCGTGCGTCGCCGTCGACGGTGATCGACGACTTCTCGCCGGACGTCGTGTCGACGATCTGCACGCGGCCGTCCATGGGGAGCAGCACCCGCCCGTCCGGGGCGACCGTCAACTGTGCGGCGCGGCCGTCGAGCACGACGTCGCGCGGTGCGCCGCCGCCCTCGCCCTGCAGCAGCAGGCGGGTGCCGTCGTCGACGAGGATCGCGGTGGTCTTCGAGGCAGGGTCGAATGCGAGTGCGTCGATCTGGTGGCCGAGGTTCTGGACCGTGCCCGCCGGGGTCGCGCCCGCGGGGGACACGGCCGCGGTGGCGGGCTCGATCGTCTGCAGGTTGTCGCCGTCCTTGTTCGACGAGCACCCGGTGAGTAGCAGCAACGCGGCCCCGATCGCGGTGGCGGTGATGCGCGGTGCGGGTACTCGCATGGATGTGCTCCTCGGGTGATGCCGGCGTGCCGCTCGTGGCACTTGCCTTCTAGCATCCATGATCGACGGGGCGCGCCGGAATCCGAGTCACCCCTCGCGTGAGGCTCGTGACACTCACAGCGTGCTGTCGGCCGGTTCGTCGCGCCGCGGTTGGACGAGGGTGGCCCCGGAGCGCGGGTGCGCGAACACCTCGACCGGATGCCCGTACACGCGGCTCAGCAACTCCTCTGTGAGCACCTCGGCGGATGGTCCGTCGGCGGCGGAGCGCCCGTTCTCGAGGATGCAGATCCGGTCCGCGTACGCCGACGCCAGCCCCAGATCGTGCAGCACCACGACGACCGCGGCCCCGTTCGACGCGCGCTCGCGGGCGATCCGCATGACGGCTTCCTGGTGCCCCAGGTCCAGCGCCGCGGTCGGCTCGTCGAGGAGGACCGTCTCGGTCGACTGCGCGAGCACGCGGGCGAGTGCCACCCGGGCGCGTTCACCGCCCGACAGGACGCTGAACGGGCGGTCGGCGAGGTGTCGGACATCACAGACGTCCAGGCAGTCGTCGATCATCTTGTCGTCGTCGGCCGCGCGCGGGGTCCGTTGCCACGGCGCCCGGCCCATCCGGACGACCTGCCGGGCGGTGAACGAGAAACCAACGGTGTGCTGCTGGGGCAGCACTGCGCGACGCCGAGACATCTCGCTCGGCGACCAGTCCGACAGCGGTCGCCCGTCGAGCTCGACGACCCCTGCGGCCACCGGCTGGTCACCGGAGAGGGCCGCCAGCAGCGTCGACTTGCCGGCGCCGTTGGGTCCGACGAGCGCGAGCACCTCGCCGGCGCGGACCTCGATGCTGACGTGGTCGAGGACGGTGCGTCCGCCGCGCTCGACGCTGATGTCGGTGGCGCGCATGGTCACCGCACCGCTGCCGGTGGGGGCGGGGACGTCGTCGGCGCGGCCGAACAGGCTCCGCGAGCGTTCGAGAAGTGATGCCATCACGCCCACCCACCTTGACGCGACCGCGTGCGGCGCAGCAGCCAGAAGAAGAACGGTCCGCCGACCAGTGAGGTGAGCATGCCGAGGGGAAGGTCGGCGTTGGGCACCAACGTGCGGGCGCCGAGGTCGGCGGCGAGCAGGACGACCGCGCCGCCGAGCACGCTGGCCGGCAGCAGCAGGCGGTGGCTCGGTCCGACGAGCATGCGCATCACGTGCGGCACGACCAGTCCCACGAACAGGATGATGCCGGTGAACGCGACACCGGACGACACCAGGACGGCGACGATCACGATCGCGAACAGCCGCAGCTTCTCGACGTCCACACCGAGATGCCGGGCCGCGCTCTCACCGAGCGCCAGCAGATCGAGCTTGGACGCGATCAGCATCGACGCGGCGATGCCCGCGATCGCCATCGGCGCCACGATCGCCACCGCATTCCAGGTGGCGCCGTTGAGGCTGCCGAGCTGCCAGAACACGATCTGATCGCGGGCCGCGGGGCTCGCGACGAACGTGAAGAAGGCGATCAGGCCGCCTGCGAACGCGTTGATCGCGACGCCGGTCAGCACCAGCGTGACCACCTCGGTGCGGCCCTCCGACCGCGCCAACAGGTAGACGAGCATCGTGGTGATCAGTCCGGCGACGAACGCCGCGCCCGCCACGGTGGGACCGGCGGTGAACGCGCCACCGACGACGATGGCCGCGCTGGCGCCGACCGCGGCGCCCGCGGACACGCCGATCACGCCGGGCTCGGCGAGCGGATTCGAGAACACGCCCTGTAGTAGGGCGCCGGAACAGCCGAGGGCGGCGCCGACGAGGATCGCGAGAACGACCCGCGGGAACCGCACCTGCCACAGCGTCACCTCACCGCTCGGGTGCGACGGCATGGGGCCGACGTCGAGCCCGACGCGGTGCAGGATGCTGCCGAGGACCTCGGCTGGGCTGGTGGGTACCTGCCCGATGCAGGCGGAGACCAGGGCGAGGACGGCCAGCAGGATCGCCAGGCCCGCGATGACCGTCCCCGCACGGACTCGTGGGCGGGTCGTGACTACTGTGCTCATTCGTTGCCGGGGTGGTAGATCGCGTCGGACAGGGCGGCAAGGACCTCGCCGGTGTTGGGACCGAAGCTGAGCAGGGTGGTGTCGGACATGTCGACGACGCGCTTGTTCTGCCCCGCGGGGGTCTGCGCGATGCCGGGAACCTTCGCCAAGCCATCGACCCCACCGATGGACTGCAGCCCGCCGGTCATCATCAGCAGGACGTCGGGCGCGGCGGCGATCATGGCTTCGCTGGTGATCGGCACGAACTCGTGGGTGAGGCCGGACGCGGTGCCGGCGTCGGTCGCCCCGAGGGCCTCGATCAGCGAATCCGCGCCGGATCCGGGGCCCGCGAGCATTGTGATCGACGGTCCACGCATGTAAAGGAACGCGATCTTGAGCTTGTCGCCGTCCTGCGGGACGGACGCCGTCGCGTCGGCGATCTCCTTCTCGGTGCGCGCGACGAGTTGCTCGCCCTGGGCGGGGACACCGAGTGCCTGCGCGACGGCGTTGATCTGACCGGGCAGGCCCTCGAGCGTGCGTTCCGGATCGAAGTACACGACCGGGATCCCGGCGGCGCGCAACTGGTCCTGCACCGACTTGGGGCCGATGCTGGTGTCGGTGAGCACCACGGTGGGGGCGAGATTGAGGATCGCCTCGGCGCTCAGCGCCTGACCGCCCGGGGTGATGTTCGGGATGTCCTTCGCGGCCGGGAAACCGGACGCGGTGTCGCGGCCGACGATGTTGTCACCGAGACCGAGCGCGAACACCGTCTGGGTGAGCGTGCCGTACCGGTCCGCGGTGACGATCCGGCTGACGTCGGTGACCGTGACGTCGACGCCGTCGAAGCTGCGCACGGTGGCGGGAAGCTGCGGTGCCGGGTCGGTCGTGACCGGACGCGGGTCCGGGTCCGCGACGACGGCCGTCGTCTGGCCGCGCTGTTCGGTGTCGCCGGTCGTGACCGAGGTGCACGCCGCGAGCGCCAGCGTCGCCAGGACCGCAGTCCCGGCGACGGCGAGTTTGGAGAAGGGTCTCATTTCACAAGGTAACGATCGATGTCGGCTTCGAGGTCGGCGAACAGTGCACCGTTGAGTCCGTACGCCAGGTTCACTTCGGCGATGAAGCGGGCCTGCTCCTCTGCGTCCAGCGGCGCCTGATCGAGCTTGGCCCGGTACTCGTCCTTGAACACCTTGGGCTTGGCGATCTGGTCGAAGATGTAGAACCGCAGGCCGTCCACCTCGTAACCGTACGCGCGCTCGAGCATGCGGCGGATGATCTGACCGCCCGACAGGTCGCCCATGTAGCGCAGGTAGTGGTGCGCGACGAAGTCGGCGGGCGAGGTGAAAGCGACCTCCTCGAGACGCGCGACGTACCGGGCGGTGGCCGGCGTGGCGGCGATCTCTTCACGCCACTGCGGGCCGAGGAGGAACTCGAGGTCGGCGGCCAGCGACGGCAGGCGGATCAGCTCGGGTGCGATGAACGGCGCCGCGAGCGGATCGCCGGCATGGGACTCACCGGCTCGCTCGAGCGCCTCGTACACGAGGTACGTCTGCGCCAACAGCGCCGCGTAGCCGTCCTTCGTGAGCTTGCCGCCCAAGAGGTCACCGACGAATCGGGACTGCTCGGTCGCGCGGTGTGCCGCGTCGGTCTCGGCCTTGATGCGCTCGGCAAAACCGGCGACCTCGTCGACCGTGGCTCCCTGATCGAGCACGTCCATGTGATCTCCTTCACGATGAAAAATGTCAGACACGATGGAGCGAGGTTAGCCTATCCTGCGCACCGTTGTCGTTGCTAATCACCGCAAATCAACCGAAAGTTGGACGCGCGACCGGATCAGGCGCTGACGTCGTCGAGCGCCGCCGCGATCGCCGGCGGAAGTTCCAGCTCCTCGGCCGACAACACACCCGTGAGCTGTGCGAGATCACGCGCACCGACCACAGCGCTCGCGACACCGGGCCGATCGCGCGCCCAGGCCAGCGCGACCGCGAGCGGCGAGGTGCCCAGCCCGTCGGCGGCGGTGAGCACCGCGTCGACCACCCGCACCGACGTCTCGGTGAGGTAGGTGCGGACCTCGGTGGCGTGCACCTCGTCCGCCCCGCGGGAATCGGCCGGGATGCCGTCGCGGTACTTGCCGGTCAGCACGCCCCCGGCGAGGGGGACCGCGGCGAACACGCCGACGCCGTGATGGACCGCCGCCGGCAGCAGTTCTTCCTCGACGCCCCGGGCCAGCAGTGAGTACTCGGCCTGCGTCGCGACCAGCCGACCGGGACCCCGATTGCCTGCCGCGGTCGCGAGCTGCCATCCGAGGTATCCGCGGGCTCCGGTGTAGCGGACGCGGCCGCTGGTCACTGCGTAGTCGAGTGTCGCCGCGATCTCGTCCACCGGAGTCAGCGGATCCCACGTCGCGACCTGCCACATGTCGAGGTGGTCGGTGCCGAGTTCGCGCAGCGTCGCATCGAGTTGGGTCAGCAGGCCGCGGCGGGAGCAGTCCACCCGCTGCCCGCCGGGGGCGGACGGGTTGATCCCCGCGCTGGCGCTGAGGATGAGGTACTCGCGCGGCACGACGTCGTCGAGCAGTTCCGCGAGAATGCGCTGTGCCTTCCCGTCACCGTAGGCGGGGGAGGTGTCGACGAGCGTGCCGCCCGCGTCGACGAACGCAGACAGCTGCGCGGCGGCCTCGTCGCCGTCGGTGTCCCGTCCCCAGTGCAGGGTGCCGAGACCGAGCCTCGACACTCGTAGTCCGCTCGTTCCGACTGCTCTGTGTTCCATAACCGTCCACGTCTCGACACCGGATGTTCACCTCGGCAGATCGGGTCCGCCGGTCAAGAACATTAGTGGTGCGCACGGCGCGCCGAGAACAGCCACGCCGGGTACCGTCTGTCCGGTGAAACTTGGACCACACGTGTGTATTCCGGATGCCCACAACTGCATCCGCCGTCCGGCTCCCGCACCGAGTGGCCCGGGGTTCCGCGCATGATCGGGGAGGCCATGACCTGGCTCCAGGCGATCGTGTTGGGCGCGGTTCAGGGTCTGACCGAGTTCCTACCGATCTCGTCGTCGGGGCACCTGCGGATCGTTTCGGAGATCTTCTTCGGCACCGATGCCGGTGCGTCGTTCACGGCCGTCACCCAACTCGGTACGGAGGCAGCGGTTCTGCTGTACTTCGCGCGTGACATCGCTCGCATCGTCGTCGGCTGGTTTCGTGGCCTCTTCCACGCCGAGCATCGCAGCGATCTCGACTACCGGATGGGTTGGTACGTCATCCTCGGCACCATTCCCGTCGGTGTCCTCGGATTCGTGTTCAAGGACGAGATCCGTACCGTGGCAAGGAATCTCTGGTTGATCTCGACGATGCTCATCGTGTTCGCGCTCGTGATCGCGGCCGCCGAGTACTACGGCACCAAGAAGCGCCCCCTCGAGGAACTGCGCGCCAAGGACGGCATCGTGATGGGAACGGCGCAGGCGCTGGCGCTCATTCCGGGTGTCTCCCGCTCGGGCGGCACCATCAGTGCGGGTCTGTTCCTCGGGCTGACCCGTGAGGCCGCGGCCCGGTACTCGTTCCTCCTGGCCATTCCGGCGGTGCTGGCGTCGGGTCTGTTCAGCCTGCCGGACGCTTTCGAGCCGGCGGGCGAGGGCCTCAACGCGTCCGGGGCGCAGCTGCTGGTCGCGACGCTGATCGCGTTCGCGATCGGTTACGCCTCGATCGCGTGGTTGCTGAAGTTCGTCGTGAACCACTCGATGTACTGGTTCGTCGGATACCGGGTCATCCTCGGCGTCATCGTGCTCTCGCTACTCGCCACGGGTGTCGTATCGGCGACGTGACCGGGTTCCGGACCGTGCCGCAACTAGGCTGGAGCGCATGACGGTCATTCTGCTGCGTCACGGGCGCTCGACGGCGAACACGTCGCGCATTCTCGCCGGCCGGTCTCCGGGCGTCGCGCTCGACGAGGTCGGCGTCGAACAGGCCAAGGGTCTGGTGGACCGGCTCGCCGGTCTCGCGATCGAGGAGATCGTGCATTCACCGCTGTTGCGCTGCGAGCAGACGGTGGCACCCCTCGCCGTCGACCGAGGCCTCGAACCGCGAACCGACGAACGCTTGATCGAGGTCGACTACGGGCAGTGGACCGGTCGCGAATTGAAGGACCTGGTCGAGGAGCCGCTGTGGAAGGTCGTCCAGCAGCACGCCTCGGCGGCGGTGTTCCCCGGTGGCGAGGGGCTGGCCCAGGTGCAGTCCCGGGCTGTCGCCGCCGTCCGGGAACACGATCGTCGGCTCGCCGACGCTCACGGCCGGGACGTGGTGTGGATCGCGTGCAGCCACGGCGACGTGATCAAGTCCGTCCTCGCCGACGCGGTGGGAACCCATCTCGACGGGTTCCAGCGCATCGTGACCGAGCCGGCGTCGATCAGCGTGGTCCGGTACACCGCCACCAGACCGTTCGTCCTGCGGATGAACGACACCGGCAGCGATCTCGCCGGATTGGACGGCGGCGGTCGGTCACCCGACGCGCAGCAACCGGTTCCCGGCGGTGAGGTGGGCCGTGACCGGTAGGCGGATAATGAAGCGGTACGCATAGTTCGAGGAGGTGCAATGCCACGCGCGATACACGTTTTTCGCACCCCTGATCGATTCATTGCGGGGACGGTCGGCGAGCCAGGTGACCGGTCGTTCTATCTCCAGGCCGTGCACGATGCGCGGGTGGTGAGCGTCCTGCTCGAGAAGCAGCAGGTGCAGGTGCTCGCCGACCGCATGGGGTTGCTGCTCGACGAAGTGCATCGCCGGTTCGGTACCTCGGTGCCACCCGAGGGCGGCGAACTCGGCGACCTGAGTCCGTTGGTGACGCCACTGGACATCGAGTTCCGGGTCGGCACGATGGGTCTCGGTTGGGACGCCGAGGCCGAGGCGGTCGTCGTCGAGTTGCTCGCGGTGAGCGAGACGGAGTTCGACGAGTCGGTCGTTCTCGACGACGCCGAGGAGGGACCGGACGCGGTGCGGGTGTTCCTCACCCCGGTCCAGGCGCGAGAGTTCGCGCTCCGCTCGGAGCGGGTGGTGGCAGCAGGACGGGCGCCGTGCCCCCTCTGCGGTGAGCCGCTGGGCGCGGACGGGCATGTGTGCATTCGCACCAACGGTTATCGACGAATCGCCGGATTCGATTCGTCGGTCGAGTTCGGGGAAGAGCTCTGACGTCGGTGCCGGTCGACCCGATGGATCCCTCGGCCCGCACGCTGCTTGCCGAGGGGGAGCTGACGCTGGTCGGCCGGATCGTGCACGCGAGCAACGCGACGTTGGTGTGCGACGCGTCGTCTGACGGGCAGTCCGTGCGGTGCGTCTACAAGCCGATTCGAGGCGAGCGCCCGCTGTGGGACTTTCCCGACGGCACGCTCGCCGGCCGGGAGGTCGCGTCCTACCTGATCTCGGAGGCGCTCGGGTGGGGCGTCATTCCCCACACGATCCTGCGTGACGGCCCGCTGGGGCCGGGCATGGTCCAGCTGTGGGTCGAAACGCCCGATCGGCATCCGGAGTCCGGCGGGCAGCTCGATCTGGTGGACATCTGCCCGCCCGAAGAGGTACCGCCGGGGTGGCTCGAGGTGCTGCGCGCCTACGACGTCCAGGGCGTCGAGGTCGCCCTGATCCACGCGGACGATCCGCGGTTGCAGCGGATGGCGGTGCTGGACGTCCTGCTCAACAATGCCGACCGCAAGGGCGGTCACGCGCTGGAGGGGATCGACGGGTCGGTGTACGGCGTCGACCACGGGATCTGCCTGCACGAGGAACCCAAGCTGCGCACGGTGTTGTGGGGGTGGGCGGGCAAGCCGATCGCCGACGACATGATGGCCGACATCGAGGCGCTCGCCGACCGTCTCGGTGGCGACGAACTGCCCGCGGTTCTGGCCGAGCACATCACGGACCGTGAGGTCGACGCCTTGCGCACCCGCGCGAAGGCGCTCGTTGCATCCCCGGTGATGCCGCATCCGGTCGGGTCCCGGCCGATTCCGTGGCCCGCGTTCTAGCGGGAATTACGTAGTACCGCAATCGGTTCTGTGCCGCCGGCCGATCGGCCGCGACTAGCCGGTCGTTCCCGGTGGCGGTGCGGCGACGAGCGCGGCGACCTGTTGGCGGGCTTGCTTCAGCCACAGCGCACGGGTCTGCTCGTCGGAGTCGTTGACGGTGCGGAACACGACCCGCTGGACGTCGCGGATCCCGACGTAGGGCAGCACGCATGCCGCCCAGATTCGTTCGAGGGGATCACCGAATTCGGCGTGCTCGCGGTCGGCCGGCGTGTCCGAGGTGTTGAGTATCAGGGCGCGCTGCGCCCGCAGGAGCCCGACCGGTTCGCCATCGGCGGTCTCGAGCTTGTACGCCACGGCAGGCGCGAGTACGCGTTGCACCCAGCCGGTCAGGATCGCCGGTGGCATGCCCCACCAGTTCGGGTGGACGAACACCAGTGCGTCCACCGTCCCGAGCTCGGCCTGATGCGCACGTACGAGGGCATCTGCCTGCGCACCGGCGTCGGCGAGGGTATCGGTCTCTCCTGCGGTCAGACACGGATCGAACCCCTCCGCGTACAGGTCGTGCGCCACCACCTCGGCCTGCAGGGCCGTCAGTTCGGCGACGACCGCGTCGAACAGGGCCCGATTGAAACTGTCGGGGCGAGGGTGTGCGAGGTAGACGGCTACGCGCATGCCCAAGACAGTGCCACAGCGCACGTCCGGGCCGGAACGGTGCATGTGGCGAGCCCCGACGCCGGGGCGACCGCCGCACGAACATCCGGGGGATCGGTCAGGGGAGGTGCATCAGCTGCCGGGCGAGAGTGAGGAGGCGGCCGGCGAGTTTCATGACGGGGATACCCAGCGGAATCAGGATGAGCGTCACGCACAACACCGCGCCGACGAGCCACAGCACGGCCGCGACGATTCCGAGCACCGTGCTGAGCAGGGCTGTGACGATTCCGAGGAGCGCGTTGAGCAGGCCCTCCAGCGCTCGCACGTCGACCTCCTGGTTCCGCCGGCGCGCCTCCGCGCCGGCTCGGACCCTCTTGGCTGGCCGCGAACTGACCGGCCGCGAGGCCTTGGGCCGATCGGCCGAATGTCGGGCGCGATGCTCGATCGCCTGCGAGTCGGTGTGGGTGCTTTCCCGATGGTGTTCCCGCAGGGGCGCGGCTCAAACCCGCGGGGTGCTGTGCCGCCTCGGTGGGGAGCTGCTGCGCGATCATCTGGGCTACGAGGATGCGCTGCCGGTTCCGGTCGCGCCCGGATGCGTGCGCGGTCGTTCGCACTTCGCCGCGCTGTGGTCCCCGGCGGGACTCGACGGCTATGTGGCGGCCGAGTATTCGGCCGACCGGACCCGGCAGGAGAATTCACGGGTATTGGGCACGGGTCAGTGCTGCTCGGTTCCGTACTCGAATTCGCGGTCGAGCACGACCGGCAGGTGGTGTGGCTGGACGTGCTGAAGGAGAACGACGGCGGGCGGCGTCTGTACGAGAGGCACGGGTTCACCGTCGCAGGGGAGTTGCCCTTCGCGACCGATCTGCGCGAGATCGGGTTCTGGGTGATGACGCGACCGACTGATGGGCGCTAACGACTCGCCCCGACGTCACCGGGGCCCGTCTCCTCTGCGGGTACGGGCCCCGTTGACGACACCGCGATCCTGCGGTGGAACCTACAGCGCCGTGGCGACCTTCCACGCCGAGTGCATCGCGCCCTCGATGTAGTCGACCTCGGTCGCGTCACCGACGACGCGGACCTCCACGCCGGCCCGGGCCAGCTCGTCGGCCAGCGGCGCCGACGCCGAGACACCCGAGGCCACCACGACCATGCTCGCCGGCGCGGACAGGGTCTTGCCGCCGACCGTGAACTCGACGGTCTTCGGGGTGATGCGCTCCACCGTCGCGTGGCGGTGGATGTTCACACCCAGCTCACCCGCGTGCTTCACCGCGGTCCAGCGGCGCGGCATCGCCATCGGCACACCGAGCTGCTGACCCTCCGCGAGCAGGGTGACCCGGCTTCCCCGCTCCGCCAGGAACTCGGCCAGCTCGAGTCCGACGAGTGATCCGCCGATGACGACGACGTTCTTGCTCATCGGCAGGAACTTGAGGAACTTGCGGCTCAGGTCGCGGATCTTGGCGGGGCTCTTGGTGATTCCGACGAGCGCGCCCAGCTTGCCCATGGTCCGCAGGAACAGCGACTGGTCGGAGACGTCTCCGGTGCCCGTCATCAGGGCGCGCAGGGTGTCGCCGGTGTGGACGTGGGGCAGGTTTCCGCCCGGCACACTCGGGCGCTCACGCACCGCACCCGTGGCCACCACGACGACGTCGGGCGCGAGCGCCTTGATGGTCGCGGCCGTGGCCTCGGTCTTCAGCCGGACGTCGATGCCGAGCCGCTCGACCTCCTGGGTGAGCCACTTCAGCAGGCGCTCGTTGTCGGGCGTGGTCAGCGTGGAGAACCACAGGGTGCCGCCGAGGCGGTCGGTCTTGTCGAGCACGGTGACCCGGTGTCCACGCTCGGTCGCGACGCGGGCGGTCTCGAGGCCACCCGGACCGGCGCCGACCACGACGACGTGCCTGCGCTTGGTGGTCGTGGGGAAGGGCAGCAGCGTCTCGTTGCCCAGCGCCGGATTGACCGCGCAAAGCGGGGTGTCGTCCCAGAAGTTCTCCTGCACGCACACGTAGCAGTTGATACACGGGCGGACCTGTTCGGCGCGCCCGGCCTTCAGCTTGTCGACCAGGTTGGGGTCGGCCAGCAGCTGACGGCCCATCGCGGCGAAGTCGGTGCGGCCTTCGGCGATCATCTTCTCGCCGACCTCGGGAAGCATGCGGCCGACGGTGATGATCGGAATCGACACCGCGCGCTTGATGACGCCGGCGTTGTCGGTGTAGAAGCCCACCTTGTTGGGCAGCGGGCCGTCGGTGAAGTTCGCGAACGCGTTCAGTGCGGTGCCGGTGACGTGGATGGCGTCCGCGCCGGCCTTCTCGAACATCGCGGCCGCGCCGGCCGCCTCGGCGGGGGTCAGGCCGTCGGACTCGCCGTACTCCTGCCCGGCCAGACGCACGATGACCGCCAGGCTGTCGCCGACCTCGTCCTTGACCGCGCGGATCACCTCGCAGGTCAGTCGCGCCCGATTCTCCAGCGACCCGCCGTACTCGTCGGTGCGCTGGTTCGAGTAGCGGCTCAGGAAGCCGCCGAGGACGTAGTTGTGGGCGCAGTGGATCTCCACCGCGTCGCCGCCGGCCGCCTTCACACGACCCGCCGCCTCGGCGAACATGCGGACCAGCCACTCGAGGTCCTCATGGGTGGCCTCGTGGTAGCTGGCCTTCTTGCCCTCCTGGATGGCAGCCATCTTCCCGAGTTCCTCGGGGGTGCAGTCGGCCATCGCGCTCATGTCGCCGGGCGGCTTCGGAATGGACGGCACCAGCTGCGGGCGGCCGTCCAGGGTGTCGATCCGGGCGACCTTGCCGTGGTGCGTCATCTGCACGCACAGCTTGCTACCCGCCTCGTGGATCGCGTCGGCGAGCGCCTTCAGGCCGGGGATGAACCGATCCTCGGACAGGCCCGGCTCCTTGCGGCTGGTGCAGCCCGCCGGGTACGCGACGGCGCAGCAACCCGTGATGATCATCCCGGTGCCACCGGCGGCACGGGCGGCGAAGTGGTCGATATCGCCCTGGTGGATCTCACCGTCCTCGCAGAGGTTCATGTCCATCGCGGGGAGCACGACCCGGTTGTCGAGCGTGATGGGCCCGATCTTGCCGGGGGCCAGGAGGTTTGGGAATGCGTCGTCTCGGATCGTCACGACCGGAAAGCTAGTGACCGAGCACACCGCGATGGTGCCGTTTCCCGCTCAACGGGACTGCTGTGGGGCGATCGGCGGGGCACGTGGGACCTCACCGACGACGCCGCGCGTCAAGGCGGAATCGGGTCTCCACTAGGCTCGTTGCCATGCAGTCTTGGTCCGACACCGCTGTCCCGTCCGTGCCTGGTCAGGGCCCGGCTCTCCGGCTCTACGACACCGCGGACCGGCAGGTCCGGCCGGTCACCCCCGGCCGGACGGCGAAGATGTACGTGTGCGGCATCACGCCGTACGACGCGACGCACCTCGGTCACGCAGCGACCTATCTGACGTTCGATCTGGTGAACCGGATCTGGCGTGACGCGGGTCACGACGTGCACTACGTGCAGAACGTCACCGACGTCGACGACCCGCTGTTCGAGCGGGCCGAGCGCGACGGCGAGGACTGGGTGGTGCTGGGTATGCGCGAGACCGCACTGTTCCGCGAGGACATGGAGGCGCTGCGCGTGCTGCCGCCCCGTGACTACATCGGTGCGGTGGAGTCGGTCAACGAGGTCGTCGAACTGGTCGAGAAGTTCGTCGCCTCCGGTGCGGCTTACGTCGTCGACGACCCCGAGTACCCGGACGTCTACTTCCGTGCCGACGCGACCGACCAGTTCGGTTACGAGTCCGGCTACGACCGCGCCACGATGGACCACTTCTTCGCCGAGCGCGGCGGCGACCCGGACCGTCCCGGCAAGAAGGATCCGCTCGACGCGCTGGTGTGGCGCGCACAGCGCCCGGGGGAGCCGTCGTGGCCGTCGCCGTTCGGTCCGGGCCGTCCCGGCTGGCACATCGAGTGCGCGGCCATCGCCCTCAACCGGATCGGATCCGGCTTCGACGTCCAGGGCGGCGGCAGCGACCTGATCTTCCCGCACCACGAGTTCTCCGCGGCGCACGCCGAATCCGCCACCGGGACCGGGCGTTTCGCGCGCCACTACGTCCACACCGGCATGATCGGGTTGGACGGCGAGAAGATGTCGAAGAGCCGGGGCAATCTGGTGTTCGTCTCGAAGCTGCGCGGCGAGGGCGTCGACCCTGCCGCGATCCGGCTCGGGCTGCTCGCCGGCCACTACCGGACCGACCGTGCGTGGACCGACGAGGTGCTCGCCGACGCGCAGGCGCGACTGGCGCTGTGGCGCAAGGCCGCCGCGCTCGAGTCGGCACCGTCCGCGGAGGACACGATCGCCCGCCTGCGTCAGCACCTCGCCGACGACCTGGACACGCCCAAGGCGCTCGACGCGATCGACGGCTGGGCCCGCCGGGCCGTCGACCACGGCGGACCGGACGCGACGGCACCGGCCGCGCTGGCGACCGCGGTGGATGCGCTGCTGGGTGTGGACCTGCGCTGACGGCTCCGGTCACAGCCGGGTGAACTGCCCGCGGTCCTCTTCGAACTCGGCGAGGATCTCCGAGGTCAGGGTGGGCCGGGTGTCGGCGATGGCGGTCAGGTAGTCGTCGGTGGTCGCCGGCCGCCCCGACCGCTCGGACACCTCGCGTTCGAACGCGGCCTGCGACCCCTTGCGGGCCGCGAACTCGATATCGGCCGGGGTGAACAGTTCGCTGGCGGCGACGAGTCGCTCGAGGTCGACGTGCTGCGCCGACTCGCCGAGATACCGTCGCCACACGGCGCACCGCGCAGGTGCGTCGGGCGGACCGACCGGGATGAGGTAGTCGAACCGGCCCGGCCGCAGGAACGCCGAGTCCAGCGACCGCACGGAGTTCGTCGCGCACACCATCAGGCGGTTGTCGTTCTCGCGGAACGACGGGATCAGTTTGAGCAGTTCGTTGGTGACGCCGTGGGCCGGGTTGGTCGCGAGTCCGGTTCTGGCACTGGCGATCTCCTCGACCTCGTCGATGAAGAGCACCACCTGCTCGAGGTCGGCGAGATCGGCGAACACCTCGCGGAGGGACGCGGCGAGTCCGCCGGGTCCGGACGCCGCGAGGCGGGACGGGAACAGTTCCACGAACGGCCAGTCGAGACGCGACGCGATGGCCTTCGCGAAGCTGGTCTTGCCGGTGCCCGGAGGCCCGAACAGGATCACGGCCTTCGGCGGTGTGACACCGTACTGGTCTGCGAGGTCGGGGTGTTCGAGGGGCGACACGACCCGGAGTTCGATGACGTCCTTGACGGCCTCCATCCCGGACATCCGATGCCACAGGCCACCCGGCATGACGCGCCCGCCGAGTTCGCTGAGGAGGGTCTTGTCCGGGCCGAGCGGCTCGAGCAGTTCGTAGTAGACGAGTCCGTCCCGGCGCAGGTAGCCGGAGTGCTCGAACGCGGCCGAACCGGTGGCAGCCTCGGGCATCACCGCCGAGATCCGGTGTGCGCCGGCGCTTCGCAGTCGCCGCTCGAGGTGGGCGAGCAGGTCGCTGCCGATTCCGCGGTTGCGCCACCGCGATCCGAGTGCGACGAGCAGGATCCACGCGCGTTCGCCGTGAACCTGCGCCACCGCCATGCCGACGAGTTCGTCACCGACGACCGCGACGACGGCGGGTTGGCCCGCGCGTGCCGCGGCCATCACTTCGGCGAGGGTGAAGACCGGTTCCGGTGATCCGGGCACCCGACTCTGGTCCCAGATCTGAATGGCCTGATCCAGGTCGTCGTTCTGGAAGTCTCGCAATCGCCACACCGGCATGTGCGTTCACCTCGATCCCGTCGTCGGCGTCCCTCCAGTAGACACGTCGGGGTGTGCGCTGTCAGGGCGTGTGTGGAATCGATTCGGCTCCGAAACGCGATAAAGCGCCAGGTCACAGCGTTGATTCGATGGAAGTCCGTGTGGTGGGCCTCACCCGGTCGGTAGATTGTGTCGAGGTCTACCGCGACGCTCGGAGGCGAAGCGCACATGACACCCGACGAACTGATGAACGAGGCGTGCAGGCTCGCGATCGAGTCGGTGACGAACAACTGGGGCGGGCCGTTCGGCGCGGTCATCGCCCGCGACGGCGAGATCGTCGCGCGGGGACAGAACCGGGTGCTGCTGACCGGTGACGTCACCGCGCACGCCGAGATCGAGGCGATCCGCAAGGCCGTTCAGGTTCTGAACGCGGAGGCACCCAGCATCGCCGACGAGCACCGCAACGAGTCGACGCTCGCCCTGATCCCGCGGCCGGAGGGCTCGCCGGACACATTCCCCGAACGTGCCCGCATGCTGACCGGGATGGAGATCTACGTCAGCGGCGTGCCGTGCCCGATGTGCATGAGCGCTGTCTACTGGTCCCGCCTCGATGCGGTGTACTTCGCGAGCGATCTCGCTGCGACCAGCGGCATCGGATTCGACGACGCGTTCCAGTACGAGGACTTCACGAGGCCGCTCGCCGACCGGTCCATCAAGATCGAGCAGATTCGTCCCGACCTCGGCGCCGCGGCGTACGCAACCTGGGCCGCGAAGCCGGACAAGCATCCGTACTGACGTGGCGGACAAGGGATGCCACGTGCCGACCGCCGGTGACCGTGGTCGTTGCCGTGACCGTTCGTCGTCGTGTCAGCTCGATCCGGTGACAGTGAGCCACAGCAGTGCGATGTTGAGTGCGATGATCAGTCCGGCGCACACCCACGCGATCGCGGTGGTGGCGGGTGCGTTGCGTTCGGGGCCCATGAGTTCGCGATCGGATGTCATGCGCACCAGGGGAATCAGGGCGAACGGGATGCAGAGGCTCAGCACCACCTGGCTGAGAATGAGCGCATAGGTGGGGTCCACGCCGATGCCGAGAACGATCAGCGCGGGAATCAGCGTGACGATGCGGCGGGTGAGGACCGGGATCCGCATTTTCAGCAGCCCGTGCATGATCTCGGATCCGGCCGCGCAGCCGACCGACGTGGATGCGAGGCCCGACGCGAGCAGACCGACACCGAAGACGATCGCGACGCCCGGGCCCAGCGCCGCCTGAATCGCAGCGTGTGCGCCCTCGATGCTGTCGGTGTCGGGAACGCCGCGCAGGGCCGAAGCCGCCAACAGCAGCATGCCGATGTTGACGCCGCCGGCAACGACCAGCGCGCTCGCGACGTCCCAGCGGGTGATGCGCAGCAGCCGGTGCAGGCGGGGGCCGTGTCCCGCGGCACCGTGCCGGTCGCGGGCGAGTGCGGAGTGCAGGTAGATCGCGTGGGGCATCACGGTGGCACCGAGCATGCTCGCGGCGAGCAGGACGGTCTCGGCACCGTCGAACCGCGGGACCAGACCCTCGAGCGCCTCGCCGCCGGAGACATCGGTGAACGCGAGCCCGGCGAGGAACCCGATCGTGATGATCGCCAGCAATCCCATGACGACGAACTCGAACGTCCGCTGTCCGCGGCGGGACTGGACCGACAGGATCAGCATCGACACGACGCCGGTGATCAGTCCGCCGAGAAACAGGGGCAGACCGAACAGCAAATGCAACGCAATGGCCCCGCCGATCACCTCGGCAAGGTCGGTTGCTGCCGCCATCACCTCGGCCTGCAGCCAGAACGCTCGCCGGTTGCCGGTGCGCAGCCGTGCTCCGAGCATCTCGGGCAGCGAGCGCCCCGTGACGAGTCCGAGTTTGGCCGACAGGTACTGGACCAGCACGGCCATGCCGTTGGCGAGGACCAGCACCCAGATCAGCAGGTAACCGTACTTTGCGCCGGCGGTCAGGTTCGCGGCGACGTTCCCGGGGTCGACATAGGCGATGGCGGCGACGAACGCCGGTCCGAGAAGGGCGACGGAACGCAAACCGCCCCGCGGATGATGCGGGGCGGGTGCGTCGATATCGGTGCTCACGGATCTCCACAGGGGGCGTCTCGAACAACCGACCATCGGTTATTCGCTACTTCGCACTATAGAGTTCGGTGGCCCGAAACCTCAACCGGATGGGGTCCGGCCGGCCACTCTCTAGTGGAGGATGGACAGTGCGCGCTGGAAGCTGTCGATGCGCTGCATCAGACCGTTGGTGCCGCCGTTGACGATGCGGGAGACGCTCTCGATGCTCCCGGTATCCGAGACGGCGTTGAGGTTACGGGACTGCCAGTACCAGGCGGCGGTCTCGAACGCGTTCTCCGGCGTCGCCATCAGTTCGGGGTGCGCGATGAAGTCGATGCCGAGGTAGTTGCTCACGCTTTGGTAGTTGTCGCGCCCGGTGACCTGGATCGCACCGCGGCCCTTGTATCGCTCACCGTCGCCCGGGGCGAAGTTGCCCAGATCGGAACGTCCCTCGTAGGCGCGGCCGGACGCGTACTCCTCGAAGGTGCGGAAGGAGTCCGACTCCACGACGAGCTGCGCGATGAATGCGGCCTTGCGCACGGGCGTGTCGATGCCGGCCTTGGCGAGTGCCTCGTTGAGCGGCGCGACGTACCCGGCGAGCTGCTGGGGCGAAACCTGCGGCACGATGCCGACGAGCTCGTCCAACGTGACCGAGGCGGGGCTCGGCGGCGGCGGGGGCGGGGGCGCGATGGCCGGGATGATGCTGGCCTGCGGGGCGGCGGCGGGTGCCGGGGTCGACTCGGGCAGGTTCAGTGCCTTCAGCAGGCCCGTCGACTCGAGGAACTGCGCGGGTGCGACTGGGGCAGCCAGTGCTGGCGGCGGGCCCGGTAGGGGCTGCGCCTGGCTCGAGGCGAGCGGTCCGAAGACCGCGTTCCCGAGCAGGCCCGCGGCGGCCATGGTGGCAACGCCGGCGATGCGGGCCCGTGAGATGAAGCCACAACGGGAGGTGGTCGACGTCTGGTCGAAGGTGTTCGTACGCGAATCATGCAAGGTTCGTGCTCCAGCTTCGGGCTGCAGACGGGGCAGCCTCCGGACGTGAGCACCGGTAGAGTCGGGAAGAGGTTGTTCCGACCGTTGCAGTTGCATCACCCGGTGGTCACGGCAAGGTCACAACCAGATAACAGGCGCCGCGACTGAAAGCGCAAGTTGCGGAGACGAGGGTCACAATTAGGAAACATTGTGACCTGGGCCACATGATGTCCGGAATGTGTGACAGGTCTTTTCGCCCGCGGTGATGGTCGACACAGACGTCGGCGCCGCCACCCACACGCGTTCGGTGGGGCAGCGGCGCCGTTACGGACCGGCCGGTTCTCCGGCGGCTACACCTCGGCGAACTCCAGTCCGCCCTGCGCGGTGGAGGGCACCCGGCGGCGCATCGGCGAGCCGAGGGCACGGGCCAGATTGCTGCCGTCGTGCTCCGCGAGCAGTTCGCCGCCGGACCACACGAGCAGTGCCGCGCTGACGCTCTGCTCCGCGGTCGAGTGCGCGAGGTCGTAGTGCGCGCAACCCGGGACGCCGGCGTACGTGATCCACAGGTCGTAGCCGGTCATGAACAGATCGAGATCGAACTGCACGCTCAGACCGAGCAGTTCGCTGCGGCCGTTGTCGTCGACACCGGCGAACGCCTCGTCGAGCCCGAGCAGCCGCGGCGAGTGGGGATCGGCCGACGACAGCATGACGTGCGCCGCGGCGAACAGCGGCAGGTGCAGCGACACCGACTGCTCGCCGCCCGACAGCGCGCTGTGCCGCGCCACCGTGAGGCGGTCCTCGCTGCCGTCACCGCCGATCAGGGTGAACGAGAACACCCGCCAACGCCGGTAGTCGAGCGCGGCCGCCAGGATCTCCGGGTACGACCGCTCGGGGTGGGCGGCCCGGGCGATACGCACCTGCGCGGCGAAATGTGCTCGGATGGTTGCCAATTCGTCGGCACTCAGCGCGGACGGTGCTCGATCGAGGAGCTTCGACACCGCGCGCGAGCTGTCGTCGAGGTTGTCGGCGAGGACCCAGTGGACACCGATCGTGCTGCCCGACGACATGCGTCGCTCACGCATCTCGGCGCCCATCTGGGCGATGAGGTCGCGGGCGTCGGCGGTGCGCTCGTGGATCTGCTGGGCGAGGCCGGTCAGCAGAGCGTCCTCGAGGATCCGCCGCTCCGAATCCGTCAGCAGTACTTCCTGGTCTCGGCGTGCCGCGCCGATCCGCGTCGCGAATTCGCCGATCGACGAGTAGCCCTGGTCGTCCTGCACCCGGACGACGGTGAGCCCGTCCGGTGCGTCCCACTGCAGGCGGTAGTCCTGCCCGGCGGCCGCCAGCTGGGCGTCGAAGTCCTGGAGTGCGGCGGTCAGCGCCGACCGCGTCGACTTCTTCGCGTTCTCGCTGGTCTTCACCGACGCGGTCGCCGCGTCCATCGCGCGGTACAGGGCCTCCACCTCGGGCGGCAGGATCGGTGCGTCGGGATCGCCCTCGGTGGCGATCCGGTACACCAGCTGGTCCGGCGTCAGCCACGCCGCCGAGCTCTGCGGCCACGCGTGCTGCGTCTCGACGCCGAGCAGATCCAGCAGGTCTCGTCGTGCGTAGGGCGCGAGTCGGTTTGCGTCCGAACGGGTTTCGGTCAGCGCGCTGCGCAGGGTCTCGATCGCGGCGGCATGCGCCCCCTCAGCCTTGCCGATCTGCTCCACGGCGGCGTCGTACGCCTTGCGGGCCGCGCGCTGTTCGGTCTTGCATACCTCGATGCGGGCGCGGGCCTGCTCGAGGTCGGCGTCGATCTGCTCGGCGCTGGCGCCGAGCGCCTCACGGAGCGTCTCGAGCCGGGAGACCTGCTGGGCGTAGTTCTCCTCGGCGACGGTGGCTTCCTCGACGAACTCCTCGGCGTTCCCGCGCGCCTCCTCGAGGCGGTCGTTCGCCTCTCGGTGCAGTTCGAGTTCCTTCTCGTGTTCGCGCCGGCAGCGCAACAGCTGCTCGCCCTGGTTCTCGAAGTGCCGGATCGCGGCGGCGACCGCGTCGACGTCGCGGGCCTGGTGTGACGTGCGGTGCGTGACGGCGACCGCGCGCAGCTGCTTCTCCTTGGCGGTGTGGTCCGCAATGGCCTGATCGAGTTCCTCGCCGACGGAGGTGGTCGACTCCGATCGGGTGCGCAGGGCGCCGGCCGACTCGGTGAGCTTCTTGATCGCGGCGAGCACACCGGTCGTCCGCGGCAGCGCCTTGGCGGCGCCGGCCAGGCGCTCGAGGACGGCGGCGGTCTCGGCCTCGGCGTCGCGGGCGGCCGCGAGGGCCTCCTCGGCGGCCGCGATCTCGGCGTCGAGTTCCTCGAGCCGCTGGGCGCGGCGTCGTTCGCGCGCGGTAGTGCCGATGTACTCGGCGTCGGTCTTGACGTGACGGCCGCGCTGGACGCCCTGCCAGAAGTGGCCGTCCACCCCGACACCGACCGCGGCGGTCGAGCCCGTGCCGGTGCGGTCGAGGGCCACCGATTCCAGGATCGCCTGCACGATCGCCTCCGGCACGCCCGCGTCGGGCTCGACGGCGAGGACGTCGGCCAACGTCGGGCCGTCCGGGCGACGGTCCTCCGGCAGCGGCGTGAGGAACTGTTCGGACTCGACGTCGGGTAGCGTGCCGTCACCGCCGAAGACCCAGCCGTCGAGGAGGTTCGCGGCGGCCAGGGCCGACTCGACACCGGCCGCGATCGCGGGCTCGACGTCGTCGGCGAACCGGACCAGGCGCCACAGCGGTGCCCCCGTCAGACCGGCGCGGTCGCCGGTGCGGAAGGGGAATCGTGCCGGGGCGTCGTCGTGTTCGGCGGCGACCCGCTTGCGGTCGGCGCGTAGCGCGGCGATCCGCTCGGTGGTCGCGGTCTGTTCGGCCACCGCGTCGCGTCGCTGGGCCCGCTGCTCGTCGAGCGCCGACTGCGTCTGTTCGTGCAGAACGGTCGTCAGCGCGGGGGAGTCGTCCTCGCCGGCCTGGGCGAGCGCAGTGTCCAGCGCGGCGAACAGGTCCGCGGTCACCCCGATCGAGGCGTACTCGGTGGAGTGCTCGGTCCACCATCCGCGCAGTGCGGCAGCGCAATCGGCGCGGGCCAGTTCGACGGCCGCCTCCGTCTCGGCGACCGCGGCCTGCGCGGTGTCGAGCAGTTCACGGCCCTTGTCGGCGGCGCGGGAGGCACGGTCGCGCTCGGTGGTCGCCTTCTCGACCGTGGCGAGCGCCGCGCGGACGGCGCGGACATCGCCGTCTCGCTCCTCGGCGTGCCCGCGGACGGCGGTCGTGATCTGGTCGGCGCGCGCGCCCTCCGGCAGCGGGGTCCACGCGATGCCGGCCTGCTCGGCGGCCTCGGCGAGTTCCTCCTCCGCACGCACCATCGCGGCGCTCGCGCGGCGGACGGCGTCGGCCGCCCGCGCAGCCTCGTCGGTGCGCTGCTCGAGGGTCGCCTGCGACTTGCGGGCCTTGTCGGCCTGCTGCGCGGTGGACACCTTGAGCTGTTCGACCGCGGCCGCGAGGTCGTCGAGCTGCTGCTTGCCCTCGTAGGCGCCGGAGCGCTGCAGGGTCTCGAGGTCGGCTCGGGCCTGTTCGAGGGCGCGCTCGGCGACGGTGAATCGTTCCTCGGCGAGGAGGCGCTCCTCCTGCCGGGTCGTCTGGAGCGTGAGTGCCTGGTCGAGGACGGCCTTGGCCCGGTCGACCGCCTCGAGGCGGCGGGCCACCTGCTCGACGTCGGTGCGGGCCTGCTGCGCCAGGTACTTCGAGTACACCGTCACGAAGCTCTGCGCGGCCTGGTCGGCGGCGGCGAGGCCCTCGAGTGCGCGGCCCACCTCCTCCATGTCGCTGAACGAGCGGGCCGCCTCGAGCACCAGCTGCTCGTCGAGCGGGCGCAATCCGTCGGTGAGTGCCTGCGACAGGCCCTTCGGGTCGAGGTTCTTCGCGAGCTGCGGCCGGCGCAGGGTGAGGATCAGGTTGATCAGCTGGTCGTAGCGCTCGGCTCCGAGACCGAAGAGGCGGGCGTCGATCGCGGCGCGGTAGTCGACGGGGCGGTCGGTGATGGCGTCGCTGCCGAGCTGCTCGGCGAGCTGCTTCTTGGTCAGCGGCCGATCGTCGTTGCCCAGCAGGGAGAAGTCGACGCCCACGCGGCCCTCGGCGACGAAGTACCAGCGCGTGACCTTGTCGTTCTGGCGGGTGGCGCGCATGCCGATACCGACGGTGACGGCCTCCGGGTCGTCCTGCGGGCCGCGGCAGAACTCCATCCACACGTACGAATGCGCCGAATCCTGGCCGCGGTAGAGCAGATTCGACTTCATCGTCCGCTCCTCACCCGCGAACGGGTTGAGGCGACGCGGCTCGATGCGTCCGTCGAACACGAACGGGAACAGCACCTCGAGCGCCTTGGTCTTGCCTGAGCCGTTGGGCCCGCGCAGCACTAGGCGGCCGTCGGCGAACGAGAACTCCTGGTCGCGGTAGTCCCACAGGTTGACGATCCCGGCGCGGGTCGGCTTGAAGCGCGCGTGTGCCATGCGAAAGATGCCTCTACTTCTCTACTGTTACGTCGCTACGGGGGTGCTCGTCGGTGTTCGAAGGTTCGCCGGGAACGGGTTCGTGGAAGAGGTCGGACTGGGCCGTGCGGTCGCGGATGTTGACGACGACGCCGCGGAAGCGGGCGATTGCCGGCAGCACCAGGACGCCGTCGTCGACGCGGCGGACCAGGTCCAGACGATCGAGCAGCGCCACGGCGCTGCGCTGCAGCCCGGCGTGATCGGCCTGCCACTGCGCGGCGAAGGTGCGTCCGAACTGGTGGACGAGTTCCTCCACCGCCGCGGTCAGCCACGCGTCGTCGAGCAGCGCGTAGCGGGCCGGTTCGGGACGGTCGTCCACCGGCGTGAACAGGTCGGCGGCCACGTCCTCGCTGTCCTCGGCGAGCTGCTCGAAGATCCCGGCGCGGGGAATCGCGGCGTCCAGGTGGGTGATCAGGTCGCGCTGATCGGACGCGGGCAGCGGGTGCCGGGGGAGTTCGGGTGCGTCGAGATCGAGTACCCGGTCGGCCATCTCGCCGGCCAGCAGCAGCGCGACCTGCGCGACGGTGCCCGTGCTGGGGAACCGGACGTCGGACATCCGGCCCGACGGGTCGATCATCGCGATGCCCTCGGCTCGGCGCTCGGCCACCAGCCCGGTGAGGTCCTCGACGTCGGCGGCCGTGCGGGGGAGCGCCAGTTGGAGACGTTCGTCGTCGGTGAACTCGTCGGCGTAGACGACGGGGCGTTCGACCAGTGCGCGGCGCATCCGGCGGGCGATCTCGCGCGGATCGGCGGGGCGGTACCCGATCGCGTCCTCGTCCAGCGGCTCCATCTGACCGGCGAGCAGCGACCGCGCCGACGTCAGATGCTGCAGGGCCCGCGGCGGCCGGAACAGCGCGACGACCACCGACCGGTCGATGTCGTAGAGCGCCTCGCCCGCATCGGGATTCGACGCCCATCCACCGGCGTCACCGTCGGCGAGGACGATCGCACCACGGGCGGCGAGCCAGCCGACGGCGTCGACGAACGCGTCGCGGTCCGCGGCCCGGTCCGTCGACAACGCCACCCCGGGCACCTGGGCGGCCTCGGCGGCGACGTGATCGGCCAGCTCGGACAACGTGATCTGGTTGCCGGCCCGGCCGAGCGCCGCGAGCGCGAGCGCGAGGTACGCGTAGCGGTGGCGGTCGAAGGTGCGGTCGTTCGCGGTCCGGGCCGGGGTGCCGGGGGAGAGGCGGTCCGACACGGTGAACAGGCGGGCCGTCGTCTCGGTCACCTCGAGGCGGTACCCGAACAGTTCGAGCAGGTCGTCGCGCAGTTCGGTGGCCCACCGGCGCAGCAGCGGCAGCGCGAGGCGGTCCGGGTAGGTCTGCGTCACAAGGTGATTCGACAGGATGACGCGGGCGGCCCGCTGGTACGAGTCGAGGTCCAGCGGGGAGACGGTGCGGTTCCTCACTTCACGCTCACCTGCAGTCCGTCGAGGTGGAGCCGACCGCGGGCGGTCTGCACCACCGTGGATTCGGTGTGTGGGCTCAGCGTCAACCGGACACCGTTCTCCGACCCGGTCGAGCTGGGAACCGTGCCGCTGACCGGCACCCGCGCGGTGAGCGCGGCGTTGAGCAGGCTGAGCAGGACATCGGTCTCCTCCGCGTCGAGCACGCGGTCGTAGGCGCCCTTGGCGGCGAGCGACGACGCCGCGACCGCGCGGGCGCGCTGCCCCGCCAACTGCTCCTCCCGCAACCGCCGGATGCTGCCCTCGTTGCGCTGGACCCGCGACGGCATGCCCGGTGACGCCGCGCGCCCGGTCTCGGCGAGCGTGCGGGAGATCTCGACCGGCGTGGCATCCCACCACGACCGCGAGTCGGGGATGATGTCGGCGTCCGGGTGGACCATCGACAGGTGTCGCGGGCGACCGAGGTCGAACACGAGCTGGAACAACGCGTGGGCCGACTCCTCGGTGGGGGTCGCGGCGAACCAGCCGGCCAGGTGCCTGAGCTGGCTTTCCCGGCTCACGCCGCCCCGGCGGGTCTCGGTGACGCGGCGCAGCAGCGACAGCACGGCCGCGATCGCGCTCATCGTGCCTTCCCGCAACCGCTCGGATTCGCTCGGCCCGGCGGCTGCGACGAACCACTGGGCCAGCCCCGACCAGCGTGCGCGCCAATCGGATTCGCGTTCCTCCCGGGACATGAACAGGCGCTCGTCGCTGGCGGCCGCGCGTGCGATCAGTGAATCGATGCCGGTGGACTCGACGAGCTCGATCGCCGCCGCGAGCTTGGGCGCGTAACGGGCAAGGTCCGAGCTGAACTCCCGCATGTGGCTCAGCAGCGCGTCCTTGTGCGCGAGGAAGGCCTCGGGGGTGATCTCCGTGGTGCGCACCAGATCCCCGAGCATCAGGTAGAACTGCGCGGCCCGCGCGGCCATGTCGGTCAGCGTGGAATCCAGGCGCGCGAGCTTGCGATAGATCAGATCGTCGTCGCCGCGGCGATTGGCCTCGGCGAGTTCCTCGAGGTCGGCGAGCAGGTCCGGCAGGGCGAGCCGGGACAGCGTCGCGTCCTCGAGCCGGGCACCGAGCAGGTCCTCGACGGCCCGGAACGCCAGGTACCCCGCCTGACTGAACTGGTACACGAAGTGCCGGTTGCGGTACTCGGCCAGCGTGGCCGCGCGGCTGCCGTCGTAGCTGCGCTCCAGGACGCCCCACGTGTGCAACTGTTCGAGGAGCGGGGTGATCTCGGCCGTGGTGAGCACGCCGTGCGGATCGTCGCCGGCGGTGCGGGCCAGGATGTCCGCGACCTCACCGGCGTGCAGCAGGACGACGTAGTTCGCGCGGGCATTGTCGAACGCGCGCAACACCCACAGGTACTCGGCGCGTTTCTCCGCCGTCGTGAAGGAGAACAGTCGCAGCCGGTCCTCACGCGCGGCGAAATCGACGTCCGTCGAGGACTCGGCCGTCCGCGTGTCACCTGAATCGCTCACTCGTCACAGCCTAGGGCGTCGGCGGGTCCTCGAGCGAACAAGCCGGTCGGTCACCGCGTGCGCCGCAGCGCACGACGCCACGAGGATTCGTCGGCGGTGAGTGTCGTCAGCAGGTACTCGGCGGCATCGGGGTGCCGGAACGGGCCGGCGACGAGGTCCGCGTAGGCGTGCGCGGGTGCGACACAGCGCAGTCCGTCGCGGTACTGCATGCGATCGAACACCACCGCCGACCACGGCGTCGCCACCACCACGTCGGCCGCGCCGTCGACGGGCCGCAGATCCAGGGCGGCGGCGAACGCGTCGACGTCGTCGGCGTACACCTCGAGCACACTGGGCGTGGCGTAGTCGGTGGCGCCGATCCCGGTGACGGCGTAGCCGAGATCACCGTTGGTCGCGGCGAGACGGGATCGGAGGTCGTCGAGACCTGCCGGTGCGGCGAAACCGCGTGTCGGACAGGGTTTACGATCGGCCGCCCAGGCGCGCAGCATGTGCGGCCAGCGGACGTCGCTGATCGGCCCGCGTGGCAGGCGGGTGAGCAGTTCACGCTCGAAGAGCACCTCCACCACCCGGTACGCCGCGCCCGTCGAGGCGCCGGAGAGTCGGATGAGTTCCGGGACCGACATCTCGCCGGCATGATCTGCGAGCGCGCGGACCACACGTTCGGACGGTTCGCCGGTGAGGACGCCGGAGGGTCGGCCGGGGCCCCGCCAGGGGTCGGCGTCGGCGCCCCGATTGCGCACCCAGATCGCAGGGCGTGGGGCGACCAGGTTCACGTTGCCCGTCGCGTCCGCGTACGAGATCTCGTGCCCGTCGAGTTGCCGGCGCACCGGGTCGGACAGGTAGTGCGCACACACGAATGCCCGATCGCCGTCGGACACTTCGGCGGCGATGCGCGCGACGTCGCCGCTGAGAACGCCCTTGGAGGTGACGATCGAGTAGGAGACCGTGTCGCCGTCGGGCGCCGTGATCAGCAGACGATTCGGTGCCGCGGGGGAGCGGGGGCGGTCCGCGGACACCGACCAGCCGTGGGGGAGATGGGTTTCGAGCCACGCCACGGAGCGTCGGTAGATGTCGATGCTCCGTTCGGGCCGCGGATTCGGCGCAACGTCTGCAATGGTCACATCCGCAACAGTAGTCACTCTGTGCGCAACGGAAACGGAAGATAAGCCGAATCGACCGCGGGCGTGTCGCGGTCGGAAGTCGGTGTGGGACGGAACTTATGGAAATCCCGAATCGGTTCCGGCGTCGGGTCACCACAGAAAGCCCGGACGCGGGCCGCCCTCCGGTCGGTGTCGCGGAGTGCACCCGTTCGTCCGCGCCGATTTCATCGGTACAGAACGGAGTCGACGAGTTGTCGAATTCCCTGATCGGACGAGGTGCAGCACGGGGTCACCGCCGAGCGCTCCGAGCAGGAGGCGCCTGAACCGGGGTCAGGAGTCGGGAGCCGGCGCGCGACCTGGTCGGGGCATGAGGAGCGGCGGCAATACGGCCAGCAGCAGCGCGGGGAGCAGGAAGCTCAGGCCCGGGTGGACGGCGTACAGCGGGGTCAACGCGAGCGGCGCCAGCGCGGCCCCCGAGAATCGGAGCGACTGCACCACCGACACGGCGCCACCACGGTTTCCGCCCTCGGCGCCGAGGACCGCGGCGTTGACCCCGACGAGCACGAACTGCGAGGCCACACCCGCGACGAACCAGCCGAGGGCGGCGACGGCGGCGCTGCCGACTGTGCCGACGATCGTCACCAGGACCGCGCCCGCGAGGGCGCCGACCATGACCGTGCGCCGCGCACCGATCCGGTCGATCAGAGTGCCGACGGGGCGTGCGGTGAGGATCCCGGCGACGCCGAACCCGGTCAGCAGCAGGCCGCGGGCGGCCGGGTCCATCCCGAACACGTCCTCGGCCCGGAACGCCAGGAGGAATCCGAGTCCGCCGAGCGCGCCCCAGCCGAGCAGTGCGACCAGGCCGACGCGGAGCACCTCGGGACGCAGCGCGTCGCGCAGGCGGGCGCCGCTCTCGGCCGGGGCGTCACGGGCGGCGTCGGGCAGTCCGATCGCGCCGAGCAGGCCGGCGACGAGCGCGATCGCGAGGAACGCCAGGCGCCAGTTCACCTCGGCAGCGAGACCGCCGATGAGCGGCGCGCTCGTCTGTCCGGCTGCCTGCAGCGCGCCGAAGGCGCCGAGCGCGCGGCCCAGTTTCTGCGGCGGCGTCATCGCGGCGAGCGCCGCGAGGAGCAGGGGAGTGGTGAAGGCGTTCGCGCTGCCCTGCAGCACCCGGGCGCCGAGGAACAACTCGAGCGTGGGAGCCGCGAAGCACGCGACGGAGGTGGCGAGGTACACGCCGTACGCCGTCCGCACCGTCCGCATCCGCCCCCAACGCGTACCGAGCGTTCCGGACACGAGCATGACCAGCGCGAACGGCAGCAGGTAGGCCGTCAGCGAGGTCGCGGCCGCGGAGGCGTCGACGCCGAGTCCGTCGCCGATCTCGGGCAGCATCGACGTGACGACGCCGCCGCCGAACGGCCCCAGGAACCCGCCCGCGTACAGCGCGGCGAGTTGGACGCGGGTGCGAAGGCGCGGCGAGTCTGCGCCGCTCACGCTCCGAATCGTCCGGGCCCGCGGCGGCGCAGGTACCGCTCGAACTCGGCGGCGAGCGCATCGCCGTCGATCTTGGAGATCGCGTCCGAGATGTCGGCCTCGGCGTCGCCGCGCTCCTCGAGGGTGCGCACGTACTCCGCGATCTCCTCGTCGTCGCGGGTCATCTCCGACACCGACTCCTCCCAGTCCTCGGCCTGGTTGGGCAGGTCACCGAGCGGCACCTCGACGTCCAGGACGTCCTCGACCCGCTGCAGCAGCGCCACGGTGGCCTTGGGATTGGGCGGCTGCGAGACATAGTGCGGAACCGCGGCCCAGAACGAGATCGCCGGCACCCCGGCCTTGACGCACGCGTCCTGCAGGACGCCCGCGATGCCCGTCGGGCCCTCGTAGCGGGAGTGCTCGAGATTGAAGCGTTCGGCCGCCTCGGCGCTGTACGCCGTTCCGGTGACCGGGACGGGGCGGCTGTGCGGGGTGTCGGCGAGCAGGGCGCCGAGGATCACGACCGTGTGGACGCCGAGCTCCTCGACGAACTCGAGCAGTTCCTTGCAGTAGCTGCGCCACCGCATGTTCGGCTCGATGCCGCGCAGCAGCAGCACGTCGCGCTCACTGCCGGGAGGCGAGCACACCGACAACTGTGTGGTGGGCCACACGATCTCGCGGGTTACACCGTCGACCTGCCGGATCATGGGCCGATTGACCTGGTAGTCGTAGTAGTCCTCGGAATCGAGTTCGGCGAGCGGTTCGGCGTCCCACGTAAGCTCGAGGTGCTCCACGGCACCACTCGCGGCGTCGCCCGCGTCGTTCCAGCCTTCGAAGGCTGCGATCAGGACGGGGTCGCGCAGAGTCGGCACGGCCGCATCGGTATCGGCCGATGCAGAGGTGTCGGGGAACTCGGGGGAACTCACGTACCCAGCCTACGACCAGCGGCCGTCGAGCCGCCCACTACTCTGGACGGCATGTCTGCACCATTCCACTCTGCCCTGCTCGATGCGCTGAAGCAGCGCGTTGTGATCGGCGACGGCGCCATGGGCACGATGCTGCAGGCCGCGGATCTGACTCTCGACGATTTCCTCGGGCTCGAGGGCTGCAATGAGATTCTGAACGAGACGCGCCCCGACGTGCTGCGCGACATCCACCGCGCGTACTTCGAAGCCGGCGCCGACGCGGTCGAAACCAACACGTTCGGCTGCAATCTGCCGAACCTCGCCGACTACGACATCGCCCACCGCATCCGCGATCTCTCCGAGCGCGGCACCCGCATCGCGCGTGAGGTGGCGGACGAGATGGGGCCGGGCCGGGACGGGATGTCCCGCTTCGTCCTGGGCTCTATGGGTCCGGGCACCAAGCTGCCCACGCTCGGTCACGCGCCGTTCGCAGTGCTCCGCGACGCCTACACCGAATCGGCGCTCGGCATGATCGAGGGCGGCGCCGACGCGATCCTCGTCGAGACCTGCCAGGACCTGCTCCAGGTGAAGGCAGCGATCATCGGTAGCCAGAACGCGATGGAGAAGCTGGGCCGCCGCCTGCCGATCATCACGCACGTCACCGTCGAGACCACCGGCACGATGCTGCTCGGCAGCGAGATCGGCGCCGCGCTCACGGCCCTCGAACCGCTCGGCATCGACATGATCGGCCTCAACTGCGCCACCGGACCGGACGAGATGAGCGAGCACCTGCGGCACCTGTCGCGGCACTCGACGCTGCCGGTGTCGGTGATGCCGAACGCCGGTCTGCCGCAGCTCGGCCCGAACGGTGCCGAATACCCGCTCTCGGCAGAGGAACTCGCGATTGCTCTCTCGGGCTTCGTCAGCGAGTACGGCCTCGCGTTCGTGGGTGGCTGCTGTGGCACCACCCCGGAACACATCCGTCAGGTTGCCGAGGCGGTCCGCAAGGTGGAGAAGGCGCAGCGCACCCCGCAGCCGGAGGACGGCACGTCGTCGCTGTACCAGGCGGTGCCGTTCGACCAGGACGCCTCGATCCTGATGATCGGTGAGCGCACGAACTCCAACGGGTCCAAGGCGTTCCGCGAGGCGATGATCGCCGAGGACTACCAGAAGTGCATCGACATCGCGAAGGATCAGACCCGCGACGGCGCGCACATGCTCGACCTCAACGTCGACTACGTCGGTCGCGACGGCGCCGCCGACATGGCCGCGCTCGCAAGCCGATTCGCGACCGCGTCGACGTTGCCGATCATGCTCGACTCCACCGAACCCGACGTCCTGCGGGCCGGCCTCGAGCACCTCGGCGGCCGCAGCGCCGTCAACTCCGTGAACTACGAGGACGGCGACGGCCCCAACTCGCGCTACCAGCGAATCATGAAGCTGGTCAAGGAACATGGTGCCGCGGTGGTCGCGCTGACCATCGACGAGGAGGGCCAGGCCCGCACCGCCGAGCACAAGGTGCGGATCGCCGAGAGGCTGATCCAGGACATCACCACCACGTGGGGGCTGTCGCAGTCCGACATCATCATCGATGCGCTGACCTTCCCGATCTCGACGGGTCAGGAGGAGGTGCGGCGCGACGGTATCGAGACGATCGAGGCGATCCGGGAGATCAAGCGGCGCTACCCGGACGTGCACTTCACGCTCGGCATCTCGAACATCTCGTTCGGTCTCAACCCGGCTGCCCGCCAGGTGTTGAACTCGGTGTTCCTGCACGAGTGCACCGCTGCCGGCCTCGACACCGCGATCGTGCACGCGTCGAAGATCCTGCCGATGGCACGGATTCCGGACGAGCAGCGCGAGACGGCGCTCGACCTGGTCTACGACCGTCGTCGCGAGGGCTACGACCCGCTGCAGAAGCTGATGGAGCTGTTCGAGGGCGTCTCCGCTGCGTCGGCGCGTGCATCACGGGCCGAGGAGCTCGCGGCGCTGCCGCTGTTCGAGCGTCTCGCGCGCCGCATCGTCGACGGCGAGCGGAACGGCCTCGAGGCGGACCTCGACGCCGCGATGCTCGAACGCCCGCCGCTCGAGATCATCAACGACACGCTGTTGTCCGGTATGAAGACCGTCGGTGAGCTGTTCGGCTCCGGCCAGATGCAGCTTCCGTTCGTGCTGCAGTCGGCGGAGGTCATGAAGGCCGCGGTCGCGCACCTCGAACCGCACATGGAATCGACCGGTGACGAGGGCAAGGGCCGCATCGTGCTCGCCACCGTCAAGGGCGACGTCCACGACATCGGCAAGAACCTGGTCGACATCATCCTGTCCAACAACGGGTACGAGGTCGTCAACATCGGCATCAAGCAGCCGATCGCGACCATCCTCGACGTCGCGCTCGACAAGAAGGCCGACGTCATCGGCATGTCAGGTCTGCTCGTGAAGTCGACCGTCGTGATGAAGGAGAACCTCGAGGAACTCAATGCCAAGGGTGTCGCCGAGCAGTTCCCCGTTCTCCTCGGCGGTGCCGCGCTCACGCGTTCGTACGTCGAGAACGACCTGTCCGAGGTCTACCAGGGCGAGGTGTCGTACGCGCGCGACGCATTCGAAGGCTTGAACCTGATGGACACGATCATGGCCGTCAAGCGCGGCGAGGGTCCGGCGCCGGACAGCCCGGAAGCCCTTGCGGCCGCCGAGAAGGCGGCCGAGCGCAAGGCGCGGCACGAGCGCTCCAAGCGGATCGCCGAGAAGCGCAAGGCCGAGGCGACGCCGGTCGAGGTGCCGGAGCGGTCCGACGTCGCGACCGACATCGACATTCCCACTCCGCCGTTCTGGGGCACCCGGATCGTGAAGGGCATTGCGCTCGCGGAATACTCGGGCCTGCTCGACGAGCGGGCGTTGTTCCTCGGACAGTGGGGTCTGCGTGGCCAGCGTGCCGGCGACGGACCGACGTACGAGGAACTGGTCGAGACCGAGGGACGCCCGCGTCTGCGCTACTGGCTCGACCGTCTCAGCACCGAGGGCGTGCTGCACCACGCGGCCGTCGTGTACGGGTACTTCCCGGCGGTGTCGGAGGGCGACGACGTTGTCGTTCTCGAGTCACCGGATCCGGATGCGGCCGAGCGGTTCCGGTTCACGTTCCCGCGTCAGCAGCGCGACCGGTTCCTGTGCATCGCCGACTTCGTGCGGTCGCGGGTGGATGCGCGTGTGACCGGTCAGGTCGACGTGCTGCCGATGAACCTGGTGACCATGGGGCAGCCCATCGCGGACTTCGCGAACGAACTGTTCGCCGCGAACTCCTACCGCGACTACCTCGAGGTCCACGGCATCGGCGTCCAATTGACCGAGGCGCTGGCCGAGTACTGGCATCGCCGGGTCCGCGAGGAGCTGATCATGCCCGGCGGCCACAACGTCGCCGAAGAGGACCCGGCCAACGTCGAGGACTTCTTCAAGCTCGAATACCGTGGCGCGCGTTACTCGTTCGGCTACGGTGCCTGCCCCGACCTCGAGGATCGGCGCAAGCTCGTCGCGCTGCTCGAGCCGGATCGGATCGGCGTCGAGCTGTCCGAGGAGGTCCAGTTGCATCCCGAGCAGTCGACCGACGCGTTCGTGCTGCACCACCCGGAGGCCAAGTACTTCAATGTTTGATCGAACGGGGATGTCCTCGTCGGGTACCTTGCGCGCGGTCCTGTGGGACATGGACGGCACGCTGCTCGAGTCGGAGAACCTGTGGGACATGGGTGTTCGGGAGCTGTCGCTGCACCTGGGCGGTCCGATGTCGGAGGAGACCCGGCTCGCCACGATCGGGGCGTCCAGCCACAACGCGCTCACCACGGTGTTCGCATCGCTCGACCTGGACCCACATCCGGACGCGCTCGCCGAGGCGAAGCGCTGGCTGTACGCCCGGATGGGGGAGTTGTTCGCCGCCGGGCTGCCGTGGCGTCCGGGCGCGCAGCAGGCGTTGCGAACGGTGCGGTCGGCGGGCCTGGGTTCGGCGCTGGTGACCAACACCGACCGTGAGTTGTGCGAGTTCGCCCTCGACACGCTCGGGCGCGAACACTTCGACCACTCGGTGTGCGGTGACGAGGTGCCGGCCGGCAAGCCGGATCCGGCGCCGTACCTGCGTGCCGCGCAGTTGCTCGGGGTCGACCCGGCGGACTGTCTCGCAGTGGAGGATTCGCCCACCGGCGCGGCGGCGGCGGACGCCGCGGGTTGCACCGTCCTGGTGATCCCGTCCATCACCGATGTGCCGGCGTCGTCGAATCGGGTGTTCCGCACGACGCTCGAGGGCCTGACCGCATCCGACCTGTTCGCGCTCCATCGGCAGGAGGTGGCCTGACCGTGGCCACCCCGAAGATCGTTCTGTTCTACCGGTTCACGCCGCTGGCCGACCCCGAGGCGATCCGGTTGTGGCAGCACACGCTGGCCGCGTCGAACAATCTCACGGGCCGGATCCTGATCTCCGAGCACGGCATCAACGCGACGGTCGGCGGCGACATCGCCGACGTCAAGCGGTACGTGCGCGGCACGCGGTCGTACGCGCCGTTCAAGGACGCCGACATCAAGTGGTCCGACGGTGCCGGTGACGACTTCCCGCGGCTGTCGGTGAAGGTGCGGCCCGAGATCGTCACGTTCGGCGCGCCGGACGAGTTGAAGGTGGACACCGACGGCGTCGTCGGCGGCGGTGTCCACCTGTCGCCGAACGAACTTCACGAACTCGTCGAGCGCCGCGGCGACGACGTCGTGTTCTTCGACGGGCGCAACAAGTTCGAGGCCGAGATCGGACGGTTCCGGGATGCGGTGGTGCCCGACGTCGCGACCACTCGCGATTTCGTGTCCGAACTCGACAGCGGCCGCTACGACCATCTCAAGTCCAAGCCGGTGGTCACGTATTGCACCGGTGGGGTGCGCTGCGAGGTGCTGTCGGCGCTGATGCGCAACCGCGGGTTCGAGGAGGTCTACCAACTCGACGGCGGAATCGTCCGCTACGGAGAGGCTTTCGGCGACGACGGCCTGTGGGACGGCTCGCTGTACGTGTTCGACAAGCGCATGAACCTCGACTTCACCGACCAGGCGGTGACCCTCGGCCGGTGCACGCTGTGTCAGGCGCCGACGTCGCGGTACCGCAACCATCCGGACGTCAACGGACGCGAGCTCACGCTCGTGTGCGCGACGTGCGTGCCCGACGAGTGACTCGTCGAGGACACTGACGATGGCGCGCGTCCCGCTCCCGGTGCGGGACGGACTGGGCCCGGACCGTCTCCGGATGCCGGCCGGGCTCGCGGTTCCCACCATCGTCGAGTACCTGTCGACTCACCATCCGGGCGAGGATTGGGCTGCTCGGATCGCTATGCGGGAGTTGGTCGACGAACACGGCCGCGTCGTCGACCACGACACCCGCTACCAGCCGACGCGATTCGTGTATTTCTATCGGGAGCCGGCCCCGGAGGTGCCGGTGCCGTTCGACGTCGACGTCCTGCATCACGCGGGCGGACTTGTCGTGGTGGACAAGCCGCACTTCCTGTCGACCATCCCGCGCGGAGCGCACATCCGGGAGACCGTCGTCGTGCGGCTGCGCCGCGAGCTGGATCTGCCGGAGCTGGTCCCGGTGCACCGGCTGGACCGGATGACCGCCGGCGTGCTGCTGTGCACCGCCGATCCCGCGCTGCGGCGGCCGTACCAGGAGATGTTCGAGCGGCAGCGGGTACGCAAGGTGTACGAGGCGATCGCGCCGTACCGTGACGGCGTCGAATTCCCGCGGACCGTGCGCAGCCGGATCCGCAAGGTCCACGGCGAGCTGACCGCGTACGAGGAACCGGGAGAACCGAATTCGGAGACGCGGATCGAGATGGTCGAGCGTCGCGGCGACCTCGCCCGCTACCGGCTGTACCCGCGGACCGGACGCACGCATCAGCTGCGGCTGCACCTGAACTCGCTCGGTGCGCCGATCGTCGGCGACAACTTCTACCCGCAGTTCCGGCGCCGCGACCCGGACGACTTCACCGACCCGCTGCGGCTGCTCGCCCGCAGCCTCGAGTTCGCGGATCCAGTCACCGGTGAGACCAGGCGATTCGAGAGCCGACGGCTCCTGGAGTACTGAGTGCGGGCGGTCTCGTGTCTCGTGAGACAATCGATACCCGTGAAGACCTTCGAATCCCTGTTCGCCGAGCTGACCGAGCGCGCCGCTTCCCGCCCTGAGGGATCCGGCACCGTTGCCGCGCTGGACGCAGGTGTCCATGCGCAGGGCAAGAAGGTGCTCGAGGAGGCCGGCGAGGTCTGGATCGCCGCCGAACACGAGACCGACGAGGCTCTCGCCGAGGAAATCTCTCAGCTGCTCTACTGGGTCCAGGTCCTGATGGTGGGCAAGGGACTGAAGCTCGAGGACGTCTACCGACATCTGTGACGGCATCCGTCGTCACCACTGACGGCTGCCGGTGATCGCACTCTTCTGTCGAACAACCTCAGCCAATCGTCCCGGAAGGACCACCCCATGCTGCGCGTCGCAGTACCCAACAAGGGATCGCTCTCGGAATCGGCCAGCCAGATTCTCGCCGAGGCCGGATACCGCCGCCGCACCGACTCGCGCGATCTGACCGTCCTCGATCCCACCAACTCCGTCGAGTTCTTCTTCCTGCGCCCCAAGGACATCGCCATCTACGTCGGCTCGGGCGACCTGGACCTGGGCATCACGGGCCGCGATCTCTCGCTCGACTCGGGTGCCCCGGTCGCCGAGCGGCTCGCGCTCGGATTCGGGGGGTCGACGTTCCGCTACGCCGCTCCGGCCGGCAAGGAATGGAAGATCGAGGATCTGGCCGGTCTGCGTATCGCGACGTCGTACCCGAACCTGGTGCGCTCGGACCTCGCGGCACGCGGCATCGAGGCCACCGTCATCCGCCTCGACGGCGCGGTCGAGATCTCGATCCAGCTCGGGGTCGCCGACGCGATCGCCGACGTCGTCGGATCCGGCCGCACCCTGCGCCAGCACAACCTCGTCGCATTCGGTGAGTCGCTGTGCGATTCCGAGGGTGTGCTGATCGAGCGCGAGGGCTCCGACCAGTCCGACCGCGCCCGTAACCAGTTGATCGCCCGCGTCCAGGGTGTCGTGTTCGCCCAGCAGTACCTGATGCTCGACTACGACTGCCCCAAGTCGGTCCTGGACGAGGCCGTCAAGGTCACGCCGGGCCTCGAGTCGCCGACGCTGTCGCCGCTGGCCGACGAGAACTGGGTCGCCGTGCGGGCCATGGTGCCGCGCAAGGGCCACAACTCCGTGATGGACGAGCTCGCCGACCTCGGTGCGAAGGCCATCCTGGCATCCGACATCCGCTCCTGCCGCGCCTTCTGACGCACAGCAACTTCGAACAGCGCGAGGGCGGCGGCTCCCAGTGGGGAGCCGCCGCCCTCGCGCTTCGCGTCCCTAACGGGCGCGGATCTGCAGAGTCTGGTTGATCCGTCCCACCGCGCCGGTCTCGTCGTAGATCACTCCAGCGCACATGCCGACACCGTCGGGCCCGTACGAGGTCTCCGACGACAGGCCGATCCACTCACCGTCCGGGACTCGGAACAGGTGCACCGTGAGATCGGTGTTGAGGAAGGTCCACTCGCCGGGGTGGATCTTGGCGCCGACGCCGTTGGAGACGTCGACGACGGTGAACAAACGCTGGATCGGAGTCAGCGACTCGCCTTCGACCAGAACGGGATTGGGCCGGGCCCACAGCTGGCCGGGGCCCTCGCCGCCGATCTCGGCGAGCCAACGCCAGTCGAGGCTCGTGACGAATCCGGTGCCCCAGAACGGGCCGCCCATCTCGATCTCGTGGCCCTGCGACACCGGGTCGAGGGGGGCATCGGCGGCGTGCTCGACGGTTGTCGTGTCGACCGTCTGCATCCGCCAACCGGTGCCGCGCGCGACCGCGCGCGACGTGCCGTCCGGCCCGGCGGCCCACAACTCGGAGACCACCAGTTCGACACGCTTGCCGGGTCGCTCGACCCACGAGCGGACCTCGATGTCGCTGATCGGAATTGGACCCAGGATCTCGACGACGACCCGCGTGAGACGGGTGTCGGGGCGCTGTGCGCAGCGCTCGAGCGCGCGAACCAACAGTGCCGACGGCGGGGCGCCGTGCTGCATCGTGTCGGCCCACGTGCTGGCGGTCAGTGGGGTCGACCCGAATCGTTCGACGCCGTCCGACGTCGCTCCGAGTGGAATGTAGTAGGCAAGATCGCTCACTCGACGGTCTCCTCGAAATCCGAACTGGCCGTGGGGGCGACGTCCGGCCAACCCGGATACGGGGGCGGCGTCCCTCCGAAGGCCGGGCAACGGGTTCTATGGTCGCACCAGTCACACAGACGGCTCGGGTTGGGGCGGAAGTCACCCGATTCCCCGGCTTCTCGGATGGCCGTCCAGATCGCCGAAAGCGTCCGCTCGAACCGGCGAAGTTCTGGTTCGTCCGGCTGATAGGTCAGCGCCTGGCCGTCGCCGAGGTACAGCAACTGCAACTGAGCGGGGACGACGCCGCGCGTGCGGAGCAGCACCAGCGCGTAGAACTTCATCTGGAACAGGGCCTTGGTCTCGCCCTGCTCCCACGGAGCCCGCCCGGTCTTGTAGTCCACCACCCGGACCAACCCGGTGGGGGAGACATCGATCCGGTCGACGAAACCGCGCAGCAGCACACCGTCGTCGAGTTCGGTCTCCACGCGCAACTCGCAGGCCTCGGGCTCGAATCGGGTGGGGTCTTCGAGCTTGTAGTAACCGGCTACGAGTCGGCGTGCCTCGGTGAGGAAGCGCCCACGCTCGTCCGGTGTGACGAGGTTCACGAGGTCGGGTGACTCGTCGAGCAGGCGGTCCCACGCCGGCTCCACGAGGGCGCGGGCGCGGTCGGGTACCCGTTCGGCGGCCGGCAGGGCGAACAACGCCTCGAGCGCCGCGTGCACGACCGAACCCTTCACCTGCGCCTTCGACGGAGTCTCGGGAATGCGGTCCAGCGCCCGGAACCGGTAGAGCAGCGGGCACTGCTTGAAATCACTCGCCCGTGAGGGTGACAGGGCGGGGCGACGCGGCGGCTTCCGATCGTGCGTTCGACCGGCCGGGGAGTCGGTGTTGGCAGGGGGTGTCGGAACGATCGTGCTCACACCTGGCAGGCTATGCGCTGGGCCCGACACGGTGTCGGGCACCACGGACGAACGGAGTGGGCTCGAGATGGCATCAGGCGGACTGGGACGTAGCGGACCGTTTCAGGTCGGTGACCGCGTCCAACTCACCGATGCCAAGGGCCGCAAGTACACCGTGGTGCTGGAGCCGGGCAAGGAGTTCCACACCCATCGCGGCGGGATCCTGCACGATGCGCTGATCGGCACCGACGAGGGCAGCGTCGTCACCTCGACCAACGGAACTCCGTACCTGGCGCTGCGCCCGCTGCTCACCGACTACGTGTTGTCGATGCCGCGAGGCGCCCAGGTGATCTACCCCAAGGATGCGGCGCAGATCGTGCACGAGGGCGACATCTTCCCCGGAGCGCGGGTGCTCGAGGCCGGTGCCGGATCGGGCGCGCTGACGTGCTCGCTGCTGCGCGCGGTCGGGCCGACGGGGCGCGTCACGTCGTACGAGGTGCGCGAGGATCACGCCGAACACGCGGTGCGGAACGTCGAGACGTTCTTCGGCGAGCGTCCCGAGAACTGGGACCTGACGATCGCGGATCTGGCGGAGTACGACGCCGACGTCGACGGCAAGGTCGATCGGGTGGTGCTCGACATGCTCGCGCCGTGGGACGTGCTCCCGGCGGTGTCCAAGGCCCTCGTGCCGGGTGGCGTGCTGGTGGTCTACGTCGCCACGACGACCCAGCTGTCGAAGGTCGTGGAGGCGATGCGTGAGCAGGAATGCTGGACCGAACCCCGGTCCTGGGAGTCGATGGTGCGTGGCTGGCACGTGGTCGGACTCGCGGTACGCCCCGAGCATCGGATGCAGGGCCACACGGCCTTCCTCGTCACCGCGCGCCGCCTCGCCGAGGGCACGGTGACCCCCAAGCCGCAGCGCCGCCCGAGCAAGGGCTGACGCCGCGGCGGGGCGATCCGTCAGGAGCAGCTCAGGCGGCCCATGCCGAAGATCTCGCAGGTCGACGCGTCGGAGATCACCCACTGACCGTTCACCTGGGTGAAAGTGACCGGGACCGGCGCGCCGCCGTGCGGGCCCGCGATCTCGGTGACGGCGGTGACGGTGCCGTTCTCGCTCTTGACCTCGGTGACCTTCGCGGTCAGGGGGTAGCCGGCGAGGACCCCGTTGAACTGCTCGACCGTGGCGGTGCGCTCGGCACCGTTCTCGATGACCGCCGTCTTCTCGGCGACCGGGGTGGCCGGGTCGAAGAAGATCGTCAGCTGCTTCTCGAGGACCTCCGCCGAGGGCGCTGCTGCGGCAGCAGCGGCCGAGGTCGTCGCACTCGTCGTGGCCGACGACGCCACCGAGGTCGTCGTGTCTGCCTTGTCGGACGAGTCGTCGGAGCTGCAGGCGGTCATTCCGAGAGCGGCGACCAGCACACCGGCGGCGACGAGGGACTTGCGGATGATCACAGTGAGGCCTTTCGTTCTGGGTCGATCGGACATGACCGGCCGTGAGGAAAGGCAAGGCTAACATGGCTGGAGATGCCGACTTCGAGGCCGAATAGCGACACCGGTACCTGTTCGAACACGTGTCGCACCCCGCTTTGCCCCCTGTGCCGGTAGCGTTGATAGATCGGACTGGGAGGAGCTGCAGATGAACCCGACAGAGAATCCGGACCCGGTTGCGGCGGCACGCGAACTCGACGCACTGAGGGCCGAGGCGGCGGCACTTCGTAGGCAACTCGCGGAATCGCCCGAACAGCTGCGTGAGCTCGAGTCGCGAGTCGACTCACTCACGATCCGCAACGGCAAACTGATGGACACCCTGAAGGAAGCCCGGCAGCAGCTCATCGCCCTGCGTGAGGAGGTCGATCGGCTCGGGCAGCCTCCCAGTGGCTACGGCGTTCTCCTGAGCGTGCACGACGACCAGACGGTCGACGTGTTCACGTCCGGGCGCAAGATGCGCCTGACGTGCTCCCCGAACGTCGACGCCGAATCGCTGTCCATGGGGCAGACCGTTCGCCTCAACGAGGCGCTGACGATCGTCGAGGCGACCAGCTTCGAGCGCATCGGCGAGATCTGTGCGCTGCGTGAGGTCCTCGACGACGGCAACCGTGCGCTGGTCGTCGGGCACGCGGACGAGGAACGCGTCGTGTGGCTCGCGGCCCCGCTCGCCGAGCTCGCGTTCGAGGACGTCGTCAAGGATCCGGATTCCCCGTCGCGCAGGCTGCGGCCCGGCGATTCCCTGCTGGTCGACACCAAGGCCGGATACGCGTTCGAGCGGATCCCCAAGGCCGAGGTCGAGGATCTGGTCCTCGAGGAGGTCCCGGACGTCGGCTACCACGACATCGGCGGTCTCGGACGGCAGATCGAGCAGATCCGCGACGCGGTCGAGCTGCCGTTCCTGCACAAGGACCTGTTCCACGAGTACGCGCTGCGGCCCCCGAAGGGTGTCCTGCTCTACGGTCCGCCGGGCTGCGGCAAGACCCTCATCGCGAAGGCGGTCGCGAACTCGCTCGCGAAGAAGATCGCGGAATCCCGCGGCGAGGACAGCAAGGAGGCCAAGTCCTACTTCCTCAACATCAAGGGCCCCGAGCTGCTGAACAAGTTCGTCGGCGAGACCGAGCGGCACATCCGGATGATCTTCCAGCGGGCGCGCGAGAAGGCGTCCGAGGGCACACCGGTGATCGTGTTCTTCGACGAGATGGACTCGATCTTCCGCACCCGCGGCTCGGGTGTGTCGTCCGACGTCGAGACCACCGTCGTCCCGCAGCTGCTGAGCGAGATCGACGGCGTCGAGGGGCTCGAGAACGTCATCGTGATCGGTGCGTCGAACCGCGAGGACATGATCGACCCCGCGATCCTGCGTCCCGGCCGGCTCGACGTGAAGATCAAGATCGAACGCCCGGACGCCGAGTCCGCGCAGGACATCTTCTCGAAGTACCTCACGGAGACCCTGCCGCTGCACGCCGAGGATCTGGCCGAGTTCAACGGCGACCGGGCCGCGTGTGTGAAGGCAATGATCGAGCGGGTCGTCGACCGGATGTACGCGGAGAGCGACGACAACCGTTTCCTCGAGGTCACGTACGCGAACGGCGACAAGGAAGTGCTGTTCTTCAAGGACTTCAACTCGGGCGCGATGATCCAGAACATCGTGGACCGGTCCAAGAAGTACGCGATCAAGTCCGTGCTCGACACGGGTTCGCCCGGTCTGCGGGTCCAGCACGTGTTCGATTCGATCGTCGACGAGTTCTCCGAGAACGAGGATCTGCCGAACACGACCAACCCGGACGACTGGGCGCGGATTTCCGGCAAGAAGGGCGAGCGGATCGTCTACATCCGCACGCTGGTCACCGGCAAGAACGCGAGCGCCAGCCGCGCGATCGACACCGAATCCAACACGGGGCAGTACCTCTGACCACCTCTGACCACCTCTGACCACCTCTGACTACCGGTGACTACCGGTCAGTCGAAGTAGTTCTCCAGCAGGGCCCGGGTGTCCGGCACGAACGGCCACTCCGGGTCCTGCAGGTGCCGTCGCAGTTCGCCTTCGGTCCACCACCATCCGTCGGTGATCTCACTGGCCTGGTGGTGGACCGGGCCGTCGTAGTGCGCCTCGAACGCGTACAGGTGGCAGCGCAGCGGAGCGCCGTCCCACGTCCCGTCCCAGGACACGCGGGCGATCGGCGTGAGGTCCACGCCCGTGACACCGAGTTCCTCCGCGAGTTCGCGCCGCGCGGTCACCTCCGGCGTCTCGCCCGGATCGACGACACCGCCGGCCAGGCAGTCGTACATGCTCGCGAAGACGGCCTTGTCCGGTGCGCGCCGGTGGACATAGATGCGGGTGCCGTCGAGCGAACGCAGCAGCACGCCGGCGCTGGCGTGCCACAGCCCCTCGGCGTACACCCGGGTCCGGGGCGCCTCTCCGACCGGATTGCCGTGGGCGTCGTAGATCGAGACGACTTCGTCCATGGAGTCATCGTCGCACCGACCAAAGCGAGGCCGACGCCCCGGGACGTTTGGGAAGCCCGACAGGGCCGGTCAACGCGGCGTTCGGCGCCGGCTCCGTCCGCGGTGCTGAACGTTCACGATCGCGGCCGCCGTGGCCGCGACGGTCCGGTCGTCGTCGTGGGTCAGTCGGGTGAGGGCAGCCCGCGACGCCGCGCCGGGAATCTCCGCGAGTGCCTGCACGATTCGCAACCGCGCCGGCGCGTCATCCGTGTTGTCGAGCTTCTGTTGCATCACCCCGACGACGCCGTCGGCCGAGGACGCGACCGCCGTCAGCAGCCCCAGCACCTCGGCGGCCTCGACGTCGCGCCGCCCCGCGACAACCATCTCGAGGAGGACGGGCACAGCGTCGTCGCCTCCCCGTGAGCCGAGGGCGAGGGCTGCGCGCTCGCGGACCGTGGCGTCCGCATCATCGAGAACCCGCTGCAGCAGTTCCGTTGCTTCCGCGGTGGGTATCGCCGCGATCGCCGCGGTAGCGCGACGTCGGACCTCGACCGTCGCCGAATCGAGGCCGACGGCCAGCTCCGGGAGACCCCGGCCGGCGGCCCTCGCCAACGACCAGTGCAGCGCTCCGGCAACATTGGGATCGTTCTCGGCCAGGACCGCCTCCACCAGTGCGTCGACGGGTAGCGGCCCGTTCCCGTCCTGGGACAGGATCGCCTGTTGACGGTGCCCCGCGGACTCCGATTCGAGCGCGCGCAACAGAGTGACGGTGCTCAGGACGTCCTCCCATTCCGCCGGGGCAGCGGCGTCCACACGTCGGAGCGTCGCGAGCAGCTCCTCCTCGGCGGCGATCCGTTGGCGCGTGTGCCGGATGAGATCACCCACCAGTTTGGCCGGCGCGAAGTCGGGCTCGTCCAAAGCGCGTTTGGCGTCGCGCAACGAGAGCCCGAGGGCCCTCAGACTTTCGACGTGGAACAGCCGTCTGATGTCGTCGGCGGAGTACTCACGGTAGCCACCCGAGGTGCGGCCCGTGGGTTGCACCAGTCCCAGCGAGTCGTAGTGGCGCAACATCCGGGTGCTCACACCCGAACGCCGTGAGACCTCGCCGATCAACATCCCGTCTCCTCACTCGTCACTTGTCATTCGTCGGAACCGGCAACCGCGACACGCTTCGCCATCTCGAGCGAGAGGACGAATCCGCTGTCGGGGTCGTGGTACAGCCGTTCGGTGGCCTCCGCGTGGGCCCGAACGTGCGGATCGGAACTCGCGGCGGCGGCGCCCACAACCGGGAGGGCTGCCTCCCCGAGCCCCGCCAACGCGCGGCTCAGGCTGAGCTGCATGTCCCGGTCTCCCCGGCCCAGCTCCGACGCCAAGTCGGCTGCGAGCGCACGCTCGCTGCCGGGCGGCACCAGGGCCACGGCCGCCCGCCAGGCGCTGCGCACGACGTCGTCGTTCGCGTCGTGCACCAGCGCCGACACTCCGGGCCAGGCACTGCGATCACCGATCTTCGACAGAGTGTGCAGGGCCTGGCTGCGGGCCTGCACGCGATCGAACTCGAGCTCGCGGACCAACAGCGGCACCGTGATCTCGGCGGGCAGGCGGCACAGCGCCCAGGTCAGCATGTCTCGGACGAAGAAGTCCGGTTCGACTGCGCACCTGGCGACGAGTGTCTCCGCTAGACGGGGATCGCGATCCGTGCCGGCGGAGAGTGCGGCCCGGAGTCGGCCCGACGGATCGGTTGCGGCCAGAGCGTCGACGAGATGGGCGTTCGGCCCATCGTGGTTGGTTGTGTTCACGAAAACGACCTCCTTCGCCGATCATTCGACCCCTTGACACTGTGTCAGGGTCAAGCGCGTCGACGAGCGCGTTCGACCGAGCGCGCGTAGCGGATCGAGATACGCTGACACGAACGAGAGGTGGTGGCATCGTGCCCCTTCCACGTTCACTCGCCCGGGCGAACCGGGTCGGTCTCAATCGGGTTGTGGTGCTCGTCGCCGGCCACCTGCCGGGGTTCGGCCTGGTCCACCACCGCGGTCGCCGTTCGGGTCGCGCCTACACCACGCCGGTCAATGTGTTTCGGATGGGAAACGGCTACCGGTTCGCCCCGACGTACGGCGCGAACAGCGACTGGGTGCGGAACGTGCTCGCCGCGGGGGAGTTCGATCTCACCGTCCGAGGCCGGAACGTGCACCTCGTGGACCCGAAACTCGAGACCGACCGGTCGGCGCGGTGGGCGCCGGGTCCGGTGGCCTTCGTGCTGCGCAGACTGGGTGCCGACACGTATCTGCAGTGCCGCCAGGTGAGTACATGAATGCCGCGCAGTCCGCGGTCACACGGATGCGCACGCCCGGAACGATCTAGGCTCGTGCCATGCAGCGGATCATCGGCATCGAGGTCGAGTACGGAATCTCGTCACCCAACGAACCTTCGGCGAACCCGATTCTGACCTCGACGCAAGCCGTTCTCGCGTACGCGGCGGCCGCGGGCGTTCCCCGTGCGAGGCGCACGCGGTGGGACTACGAGGTGGAGTCTCCGCTGCGCGACGCGCGCGGATTCGACCTGGGCCGGATGGGTGGACCCGCGCCCGTGATCGACGCCGACGAGGTGGGCGCGGCGAACATGATCCTCACCAACGGGGCGCGACTGTACGTCGACCACGCCCATCCCGAGTACTCGGCTCCCGAGGTGACCGATCCACTCGATGCCGTGATCTGGGACAAGGCGGGCGAGCGGGTCATGGAGGCCGCCGCCCGGCACGCGTCCAGCGTCCCCGGTGCTCCCCGGCTGCAGTTGTACAAGAACAACGTCGACGGCAAGGGTGCGTCGTACGGCACCCACGAGAACTACCTGATGTCCCGCGATACGCCGTTCTCTGCGGTGATCACCGGCTTGTCGCCGTTCTTCGCCTCCCGGCAGGTCATCTGCGGCTCGGGTCGGGTCGGGATCGGACAGTCCGGCGACGAGGCCGGATTCCAACTCTCCCAGCGCGCCGACTACATCGAGGTCGAGGTCGGACTGGAGACGACCCTCAAGCGGGGAATCATCAACACCCGCGACGAACCGCACGCGGACGCCGACAAGTACCGGCGGCTGCACGTGATCATCGGCGACGCGAATCTCGCCGAGATGTCGACGTATCTGAAGGTGGGCACCACCGCGCTCGTGCTCGATCTCATCGAGGCCGGTGTCGAACTCTCGGATCTGCAGCTCGCCCGCCCGGTCACCGCGGTGCACCACATCAGTCACGATCCGACGCTGCGTGCGACCGTCGCGCTGGCCGACGGCCGCGAGCTCACCGGTCTTGCGCTGCAGCGGATCTACCTCGATCGAGTGGCGAAGTTCGTCGACCGCGAGGGCAACGACGATCCGCGCGTGGCCGACATCATCGACAAGTGGGCGATGGTGCTCGATCTTCTCGAACGCGACCCGATGGAGTGCGCGCACCTGCTGGACTGGCCCGCGAAACTGCGTCTGCTCGAGGGCTTCCGGAACCGGGAAGGGCTCTCGTGGTCGGCGCCGCGCCTGCACATGATCGATCTGCAGTACTCCGATGTCCGGCTCGAGAAGGGCCTCTACAACCGCCTGGTGGCGCGCGGATCGATGGAACGCCTGGTCAACGAGCAGCAGGTGCTCGATGCGGTGAACAACCCGCCCACCGACACGCGAGCCTTCTTCCGTGGTGAGTGCCTGCGCCGGTTCGGCGGCGACATCGCGGCCGCCAGCTGGGACTCGGTGATCTTCGACCTGGGCGGAGAATCGCTGGTGCGGATTCCGACGCTGGAACCGCTGCGGGGCAGCCGCGCCCATGTCGGCAAGCTGCTCGATTCCGTGGACACCGCCGCTGAGCTGGTGGATCAGCTTACGAACTGATCACACCGGCGAGTCGCGGTCGCTGCTTGCAGCCCGACGGGCGCCGTCCGTCGGTAGGGTTAGGGTCCGAGCAGGACTCGTCGAGCATGCGCCGACGAGTCCCGGTGAGAAGGAGGTCGGTGGCTATGGCCCAGGAGCAGACCAAGCGCGCCGGTGGTGGCGACGACGACGACGCCCAGATCGGCGAGGGTGCGGCGGGGCAGGAGCGCCGCGAGAAGTTGGCAGAAGACACCGACGATCTGCTCGACGAGATCGACGACGTGCTCGAGGAGAACGCCGAGGACTTCGTTCGTGCCTACGTCCAGAAGGGTGGCCAGTGAGGGCGGATCGTGCAGGGTTGTCGTCGTCCGACGGCCTCGGAATGAACACCGGGTTCACCTACGGGTCGAGCATCTCGTCGTTCTCCGAGCACCTGCGCCTCCATGCCCCGGAGCTGCTGCCCGGGAATCGAATGGACATGAGCCGCACGGGTTCCGACGGCGACACCGCGGACATCGCGCCGCACGGCACCACGATCGTGGCCCTGACGTTCGCCGGCGGCGTCGTGATCGCCGGTGATCGTCGGGCCACGATGGGAAACCTCATCGCCAGCCGTGACGTCGAGAAGGTGTTCGTCACGGACGACTACTCGGCGGCCGGGATCGCCGGCACCGCCGGGGTCGCGATCGAGCTGGTGCGCCTGTTCGCGGTCGAACTCGAGCACTACGAGAAGATCGAGGGCGTCCAGCTGACCTTCGACGGCAAGGCCAACCGCCTGTCGTCGATGGTGCGGGGCAACCTGGGAGCGGCGATGCAGGGGCTGGCGGTCGTTCCCCTGCTGGTCGGGTTCGATCTGGATGCGGCGGATCCGGAGCGGGCCGGCCGCATCGTCTCGTACGACGTCGTGGGCGGCCGGTACGAGGAGCGCGCCGGATACCACGCGGTCGGGTCCGGTTCGTTGTTCGCGAAGTCGTCGCTCAAGAAGCTCTACCGCGAAGGCGGCGACGAGGATTCGGCGCTGCGAATGGCGATCGAGGCGCTGTACGACGCCGCCGACGACGACTCGGCGACCGGTGGACCCGACATGGTCCGCTCGATCTACCCGACCGCGGTGACGGTCTCCTCCGCGGGCGCGGCGTACGTGCCTGCGGAACGCACGGCCGAACTGGCCCGAGCCGTCGTGGCCGGCCGTACCGAGGAAGGACGCACCCCGCGATGACGCTTCCGTACTACGCCTCCGCCGAGCAGATCATGCGCGATCGCTCGGAGCTGGCGCGCAAGGGAATTGCGCGCGGGCGCAGCGTCATCGTGCTCACCTTCGCCGACGGTGTGCTGTTCGTCGCGGAGAACCCGTCCACCGCATTGCACAAGGTGAGCGAGCTGTACGACCGGCTCGGTTTCGCCGCGGTCGGCAAATACAACGAGTTCGAGAACCTGCGTCGGGCCGGGATCGTCCACGCCGACATGCGCGGGTACTCGTACGACAGACGAGACGTGACCGGTCGTTCGCTGGCCAACGGCTATGCGCAGACCCTCGGCACGATCTTCACCGAGCAGCCCAAACCGTACGAAGTGGAGATCTGCGTCGCCGAGGTCGGACCGCACGGATCGGGGCCGCAGGCGCAGCTGTACCGGATCACGTACGACGGGTCGATCGTCGACGAGCAGCAGTTCGTGGTGATGGGCGGAACCACTGAGCCCATCGTGACCGCATTGCGCGAGTCCTACCGTCCCGCCATGGAACTCGCCGAAGCCGTCGCGGTTGCGGTCAAGGCCCTCCAGGACGGGACACCGACCGGTAACAGCGACGTCGAACGACGCACGTTCGGCGTGGCGGGTCTCGAAGTCGCGGTGCTCGACCAGTCACGGCCGAGGCGGGCGTTCCGCCGCATCACGGGAGCCGCGTTGGAGGCGATGCTGCCGGCGCCGTCGGCCCCGGCCCCGGACAAGGGCGAGGAGAAGGCGGGCGGAGCGAAGCCCTCCGCCGGCGACGAACCCGAGGCTCCGAGCAGCTCGGACTAGCCGCCCGCGAGCTTGCGGTAGAGGACCACACTCCGCGGCTCGCTCCGGAACTCGAAGCGGCGGCCGTCGGCGACCACTTCGCCGTCGGTCGCCAACGCGACGGCCTCACCGTCCCCGTCGACCTCCACGGTCAGCGTCGCGGCGTCACGCTGCACGTAGGTCGTCGACGAACCGAGCGTTCCCGTGAGCGCCGTCGCCACGAGCCGGGTGCGGGACAGGCGTCGGTCGGCCCTGATGTACCGCACGTCGAGCGTGCCGCGATGAATCTGCGGGCGCGACATCGGCACCTGGTCGGCTGGGGAGTACCGCCCGTTTCCCACGAACAGCATCCAGATCGAGTGACGGGTCCCGTCGATGGTCACGTCCAACGGCTGGGCCCCGGTGAGGACGCGCGCCATGGCGAGTGCCGCGGCCGGCCACTTGCCGAGCCGGGGCTGCCAGCGTTCGCGCAAGCGCACCGAGTCCGGGTAGCCGCCGAGGCTGGCGGTATTGACGAACGTGGACGCCTTACCGTCGTCCACCTGCACCCGGCCGAGGTCGACCAGCTCGGCGCTGCCCTCGCCGACCGCCTCGGCAGTGGACGCGACGTCACCGACGCCGGCGTCGCGGGCGAAATGGTTGAGCGTTCCTCCCGGGAACACTGCGAGCGGCAGGTCGTGCCGGTCGGCCGCGGATGCGACGGTGACGACGGTTCCGTCTCCGCCGCACACACCGAGCGCTTTCGGTGATCGTGCCGTGATCGCCTCGTCGAGTTGGGTGTCGAAATCGCGGTCGGGATCGAACTCCACGACCTCAGCCCTCGGAAGCGCCGCCTCGAGTTCGGATCGGGTGGCGTCGTCGTCGGTCCCCGAGCCCGGGTTGACGAACACGATCATGCCGTCGCCGTCGGGTAGGGCTCGTGTGCGGCGGTCGGGCCCGAGTGTCGCGGGCTCCTCGTCGCGAACGGCCCACCATCGCCGCGTGGCCAGCGCGACGGCACTCCCGACGCCCATGCCCACCACGACGTCGGACGGCCAGTGCACGCCGGTGTGAACCCGCGAGTACGCCACGGCGGCGGCCAGCGGGGTGAGGACGGCGCCGGCAACCGGGAATTCGAGCGCCACACCGGTCGCGAACCCCGCGGCAGAGGCGGCATGCCCCGAAGGGAACGACGACGAGTTCGGTGCGGGGAGCCCGCGCCGCGTCGCGAACTCGCCGGTACCCGCGGGCGGGCGTCGGCGCGGCAGCAACGGCTTGAGTGCCGCGTTGGTCAGGGCGCTCGCACCGGCCACCGCGAGGATTCCGCGGGTGGCTGCCCGACGCGCCCGTCCGCCGGCCAGTCCCGCGCCGGCAGCGATCCCCATCCACAGCACGCTGTGGTTCGCCGTGGTGCTCAGCGCTCGCAGCCCACCGTCGAGCCAGGACGGCGGCAGAGCGGTACTCAGGCTCATGAGAACGCGGTCGGTACGTTCGACGAAACATCTCACTTCGGCCACGTTCCCACCCTAGGGCGGCGCGACTGATCCTGAACGGCAAGGCAATCGCGTTCGGCGCTGTAGTGTCGAAGTGTGCAGCGACGAATCATGGGAATTGAGACCGAGTTCGGTGTCACCTGCACCTTTCACGGTCATCGACGGCTGAGTCCGGACGAGGTTGCCCGCTACCTCTTCCGGCGGGTGGTCTCGTGGGGCCGCAGTTCCAACGTGTTCCTCCGCAACGGCGCGCGGCTGTACCTCGACGTCGGGTCGCATCCCGAGTACGCAACCGCCGAATGCGACAGCCTGCTGCAGCTCGTCAACCACGATCGCGCGGGTGAGCGTGTGCTCGAGGAACTCCTGGTCGACGCCGAGCAGCGTCTCGCCGAGGAGGGCATCGGCGGGGACATCTACCTGTTCAAGAACAACACCGATTCGGCCGGGAACTCGTACGGCTGTCACGAGAACTTCCTCGTCGTGCGGGCCGGAGAGTTCTCGCGCATCTCGGACGTGCTGCTGCCGTTCCTGGTGACCCGGCAGTTGATCTGCGGCGCCGGAAAGATCCTGCAGACGCCCAAGGCCGCGACGTTCTGCCTGTCGCAGCGTGCCGAGCACATCTGGGAAGGCGTCTCGTCGGCGACGACGCGCTCGCGTCCGATCATCAACACCCGCGACGAGCCTCATGCCGACGCCGAGAAGTATCGCCGCCTGCACGTGATCGTCGGCGACTCCAACATGTCGGAGACGACGACGATGCTCAAGGTCGGGACCGCCGCGCTGGTCCTCGAGATGATCGAGGCCGGGGTGCCGTTCCGGGACTTCGCGCTCGACAATCCGATCCGGGCGATCCGCGAGGTGAGCCACGATCTGACCGGCCGGCGCCCGGTGCGGCTGGCCGGCGGCCGCCAGGCGAGTGCGCTCGACATCCAGCGCGAGTACTACTCGCGGGCCGTCGATCATCTGCGGACCCGGGAACGGGACCCGCAGGTCGATCAGGTGGTCGATCTGTGGGGCCGGACGCTCGACGCGGTCGAGAACCAGGACTTCGCGAAGGTCGACACCGAGATCGACTGGGTGATCAAGCGCAAGCTGTTCCAGCGCTACCAGGACAAGTACGGGATGGAGCTCTCCGATCCCAAGATCGCGCAGCTCGACCTGGCGTACCACGACATCAAGCGTGGGCGCGGCGTCTTCGACCTGCTGCAGCGCAAGGGACTGGCGAAGCGAGTCACCGAGGACGAGACCATCGAAGCGGCCGTGGAGACACCTCCGCAGACCACCCGCGCCAAGCTGCGGGGCGATTTCATCGCGGCAGCGCAGGACGCCGGCCGTGACTTCACGGTGGACTGGGTGCACCTGAAGCTCAACGACCAAGCGCAGCGCACGGTGCTGTGCAAGGACCCGTTCCGCTCGGTCGACGAGCGGGTGGAGCGGCTCATCGCGTCCATGTGATCGCGGTGCGACCGGGCAGTTCGCCCGTTTTGCTACCACTCGGTCCGGTCTGTTGCCACTAGGCTCGGCGGCGTGGCGATATCCAAAGTCGAGCGGTTGATGAACCTTGTCATCTGCCTGCTCTCGACCCGGCAGTTCCTCACTGCGGAGAAGATCCGGGAAAGCGTGGCCGGCTACGACGAGTCGGCGAGTCACGAGGCGTTCAGCCGGATGTTCGAGCGGGACAAGAACGAGCTGCGCGACCTCGGCATTCCGCTCGAGACGGGACCGGCGGGCCGCTTCTCGACAGTCGAGGGGTACCGGATCAACCGGGATGCCTACGAGCTGCCCGACGTCGATCTCGATGCCGCAGAGGCGGCCGCGGTCGCGGTCGCGGTGCGTCTGTGGGGATCGCCCGAACTGACGGCGGCGTCCCAGAGCGCGTTGATGAAGCTTCGTGCGGCCGGGGTGCAGGTCGATGCGGAACTCGACGCCGTGCCGGTGTCGGCGATTCCTGCGCGCACCCGCGGATCGGAGTCCGCGATGCGGCAGCTGCTCGAGGCGATCGACGCGGGCCGCGCGGTGACGTTCCAGCATCGTGGTGCGCCCACCGAGGAGTTCGTGACCCGGACCGTGGAGCCGTGGGGTGTGGTCACGTTGCGTGGCCGCTGGTATCTCGTCGGGCACGACGTCGATCGCGACGCGACCCGCACGTTCCGGCTGTCGCGCATTGCCGATCCCGTCCGGGCGATCGGTCCGGCGAATGCGGTGCGTAAGCCCGCGGACGTCGATCTACGGTCCGTCGTCGACGCGGTCACCGGCGCCGGGTCCGTGACCGGTATCGCGGTGGTGTGGGTCGCAGAGGGGCGGGCGACCGAGCTGCGTCGCCTCGGCACCATTCGGGGTACGCGTGAACTCGGCTCCCGGCCCGGTGCGGTCCTGGAGATCCCGGTGCGGTCGTGGGACTGGACGGCTCGTCTGATCGCGGGCCACGGGGTCGATGCGCTTGTGCTCGAGCCGGAGGCGCTGCGTTCGGCGGTCAAGGAGAAGCTCCGTTTCGCCGCGGAGAGCGTGGAGGTGGAGCGGTGAGCGTCCGACTGTCCCGGCTGGCTCGACTGCTGAACATGGTGCCGTACTTCATGGCGAACCCCGGCATCAGCAAGGACCAGGCGGCCCGCGAGCTCGGTGTCTCCGTCCAGAATCTGATGAAGGACCTGGACCAGCTGTGGGTGTGCGGGCTGCCGGGGTACGGCCCCGGCGACCTGATTGATCTGTCGTTCGACGAGGACACCGTGTCGGTGATCTTCTCGGCCGGCATGGACAGGCCCCTGCGTCTGACGTCGACGGAGGCGACGGTGCTGCTGGTCGCGTTGCGCTCACTGGCCGAACTGCCCGGAATGGTCGACCCCACAGCAGCGCAGGGCGCGATCGCGAAGATCGAATCGGCGGCGGGAACCGCGGCGCGCGCGATGGGCGGAGACGGTCCGGACGAGGAGGGCACGTCGGGTGCGGCACCGGAGAATCCGGTCGCGGCCACCGTCCGCTCGGCATTGCAGCACGATCGCGCCCTCCACCTGACCTACTACTCGGCGTCACGCGACGCGGTATCGGAGCGCGTCGTCGATCCGATCCGGTCGCTCCTGGTCGACGATCACACCTATCTGCAGGCGTGGTGCCGCCAGTCCGAGGGAGTCCGGCTGTTCCGGTTCGATCGGATCGACGCCGCCGTGGAACTGGACGAGGCGGCGACACCGCCGCCGCAGGCCCTGGGGACAGACGAGCATCTCGAGCTGTTCAGCGCCGACGCCGGGCTCCCGCTCGCGCGTCTGCGGATCGCGGCGTCCCACGGCTGGATTCTCGACAACTACCCGATGGACCCGGTGGAGACGCTGCCGGACGGCTCCGTCGAGGTGACGATGCGGTACGGCTCGCTGGAATGGATGGCTCGCCTGGTCCTCGGTTTCGGGTCGGCCGCGCGTGCACTGGGACCGGCGGAACTGGTCGACGCGGTGCGGGATCGAGCGCGGGCCGCCCTCGATGCGTACGACGCACTCGGGGCGTGAGACGGACCCGATCCGACGCCGAATGCACGCGCCCGAATTGTCGTGTCGATCCGGCGGAACGGCCCCGTGGAGACGACGAGAAGAGTAACTTCGAATAGCGGTTGCGTGAACTGGATCGCCGGTAGGTGCGCAAACCGCTCCGGTTGGTTGTTAAGTCACGGTGAACAGGACATTTGCACCAGGACCGACGCAGACACGTCCGGTAGCATCGTTGGCGTCTGATATTTGGAGGTAGTAATGACCGGAGGCTTCAGCCTGTGGCACTGGGCCATCGTGGCGCTGGTGGTCGTCATCCTGTTCGGTTCCAAGAAGCTGCCGGAAGCGGCTCGCGGGCTCGGTAGATCCCTGCGGATCTTCAAGAGTGAGGTCAAGGAGATGCAGAACGACGGCAACCCGTCGGCGAGTGCTGCCTCCGATCCGGCTCCGTCCGCCCAGCTGCCGTCCGCGCCGCTCGATGCCACGGTCGTGGAGACCCCGCAGCAGCCCCGCACCGAGCCGAAGTCGGCCTAGTTCACGTTTCACGAGCATCCGGGGTGAGTTGATCACCCCGGATCACTGCTGACCAAGGCTAGGGCCCATAGTGCGAATTCCGTTCGACCCGCGTCGGAGCAGGCGCAGGACAAATCCAGACGGCACCATGTCGCTCGTCGAGCATCTCTACGAGTTGCGGACGCGTCTGCTCATCGCGGTTGGCGCGATCCTCGTGACGACGCTCATCGGGTTCTTCTGGTACTCGACATCGATCTTCGGGATCGAGAGTCTCGGCGAACTGTTGCGTGGACCGTACTGTTCACTGCCGGCGTCTAGTCGTGCGGAACTGAGCCCCGACGGAGCGTGTCGACTACTGGCGACCGGCCCGTTCGAGCAGTTCATGCTGCGCCTGAAGGTCGCACTGACCGCCGGCATCGTGCTGGCGTGCCCGGTCTGGCTGTACCAGCTGTGGCGGTTCATCACCCCCGGCCTGTACGCGAAGGAACGCAAGTATGCGATGGGCTTCGTGTTCTCGGCGTCGGCTCTGTTCGTCGCCGGTGCCGTCCTCGCCTACCTGGTCGTCGCCCAGGCCCTGCACTTCCTCCTGACGATCGGTGACAACGTCCAGGTCACCGCGCTCAGCGGCTCGCAGTACTTCGGCTTCGTCATCAACGTCCTCATCATCTTCGGCGTCAGCTTCGAGATTCCGCTGCTGGTGGTCGCGCTCAATTTCGTCGGCGTGCTGTCCTACGCGAAGCTGAAGGCGTGGCGTCGTGGCCTGATATTCTCGCTGTTCCTCTTCGCGGCCATCGCGACGCCCGGGCAGGATCCGTTCACGATGATCGCCCTGGCCGCCGCGCTCACGGTGCTCCTGGAACTGTCGATCCAGATCTCCCGCGTCCACGACATGCGCAAGACCCGGCGTGAGGCCGAGGATCTCGCGGCACTGTCGGACGAGGAGGCCTCCACGATCTCCGCGCCCACCGGGATCGACGATGTGTCCCCGGTGCAGCCGTCCGCGGCACCGAAGCCGGCATCCGCGCAGGACTACTCGGATACGTTGTGAGGCCACGAACCCAACTCGATGCGTTCACCGAGCAGCTGAGTTTTCCGCTCGATCCGTTCCAGATCGAGGCGTGCGCCGCGCTCGAGGCCGGTCACGGTGTGCTCGTGTGCGCGCCGACCGGCGCCGGGAAGACGGTCGTCGGTGAGTTCGCTGTCCACCTCGCTCTCGAAGCGGGCCGCAAGTGCTTCTACACGACGCCGATCAAGGCGCTCAGCAACCAGAAGTACGCCGAGCTGAGCGAGCGTCACGGCAAGGACGCCGTCGGTCTGCTGACCGGTGACACCAGCATCAACTCGGACGCCCCGATCGTGGTCATGACGACCGAGGTGCTCCGCAACATGATCTATGCGGAGTCGCCCACGCTGCGTGGGCTGTCCCACGTGGTGATGGACGAGGTGCACTTCCTCGCCGACCGGTTCCGCGGCGCGGTGTGGGAAGAGGTCATCCTGCATCTGCCCGAAGATGTGCGCCTGGTCAGTCTGTCCGCGACCGTCAGCAACGCCGAGGAGTTCGGCGCGTGGATGGAGACCGTGCGCGGCGACACCACGATCGTCGTGGACGAGACCCGTCCGATCCCGCTGTGGCAGCACATCATGGTGGGTCGCCGACTGTTCGACCTGTTCGACGCGAAGGCGACCCCGACCGGTGGACGCGAGATGGTCGTCGACCCGGACCTCGTGCGCCACGTCAAGCAGCGCCTGGCGCTCGATCGGATGAACTCGTGGGAGCCGCGGGGACGCGGTCGATCGGGCGATCATCGCCCGTTGCCGCGGCCCGAGGTGATCGCCCGCCTCGATGAGGAAGGGCTGCTGCCCGCAATCACCTTCATCTTCAGTCGTGCCGGCTGCGAGGCGGCGCTCGCGCAGTGTGTCCGATCGCGGCTGCGGCTCACGACACCGGAACAGACCGAGCGCATCCGGGAGATCGTCGACAAGCACACGCGGGACCTGCCACGCGCCGACCTCGAGGTGCTCGGCTACTGGGGCTGGCGCGAAGCGCTCGAGCGGGGTTTCGCCGCGCACCACGCCGGCATGCTGCCGGCCTTCCGCGAGACCGTCGAGGAACTGTTCGTCAACGGACTCGTCCGGGCCGTGTTTGCCACCGAGACCCTGGCGCTGGGCATCAACATGCCCGCCCGGTCCGTCGTGCTCGAGCGGCTCGTCAAGTACAACGGCGACACCCATGCGGAACTCACCCCCGGCGAGTACACGCAGCTCACCGGTCGGGCCGGGCGCCGCGGCATCGACGTCGAGGGCCACGCGGTGGTGCTGTGGCAGCCGGGTGTCGAGCCGGCCGACGTCGCGGGCCTGGCGTCGACGCGTACGTTCCCGCTGCGCAGTTCCTTCCGCCCCGGATACAACATGTCGATCAACCTGGTCGACCGAATGGGCGCGATCGAGTCGAGGGCACTGCTCGAGCGGTCGTTCGCGCAGTTCCAGGCTGATCGGTCCGTCGTCGGTCTCACGCGGGGAATCGAGCGCAACGAGGAAGCCCTCGCGGAACTGCGCGAGCGCCTCGGCGGCGCCGACGGAGAGTTCTTCGAGTACGTACAGATCCGGGAACAGCTGCGCAGCCGGGAACGTCAGCTCGAGCGACAGAAGCGGAGCGACCGGCGAGGCGAGGCCGTGGAGTCGCTGACCTCCCTACGCCGCGGCGACGTCATCGCCATCCCGGTGGGCAAGCGGTCGGGCCTCGCGGTGGTCCTGGAGAGCGATCAGGACCGCGGCGATCCGCGCCCGCTGGTGCTCACCGAGGAGAAGTGGGCGGGCCGGGTCAGTGCGGCGGACTTCCCGGTGCCGGCACGAGCACTCGGGCGGATGCGGCTTCCCCGCCACGTCGATCACCGCACGGCGCGCGTACGCCGCGACCTGGCGTCGGCGCTACGCAGCACCGGCATCACCCCACCGCGGAGGTTCAAGCGCGACAAGGGCGGTCGGGAAGACCGGGAAGTCGTGGAGCTGCGGAAGGCGCTGCGCGCGCACCCGTGCCACACCCGGCCCGATCGCGAGCAGCTGAGCCGCATCGGTGAGCGCTACAACCGGCTCGCGCGAGAGACGGAATCCATGCGCCAGAAGGTAGCCGCGACGACCAATTCGCTGGCGCGGACCTTCGACCGGATCGTCGCGTTGTTGACCGAGCGCGGGTTCATTGCCGCGGGTGCGGATCCGAAGGCCACCGAGGACGGTCAGCGACTGAGCCGGATCTACTGCGAGAGTGACCTTCTCGTGGCCGAGTGCCTGCGCCGTGGGGTGTGGAGCGGGCTGTCGCCGGCGGAACTGGCCGCGGTCGTCTCGTCCGTCGTGTACGAATCGCGGCAGGACGCCGACGCCCCGGACCGGGGACCGACGGTGCCGATCCGTCAGGCGTTGGTCGATACCGCCCGGGTGTGGGGCGAGCTGCGGGCCGACGAGATTCGGCACAAGCTGCCGCTCACTCGCGAACCGGATCCGGGTTTCGTGACCGCCGTATACCAGTGGGCCAGTGAGGAACCACTGGTCGATGCGCTGGTCGCCGCCGGCTCCGGCGGGAAGGAGCTGTCGGCGGGCGACTTCGTGCGGTGGTGCCGACAGGTGATCGATCTGCTCGACCAGGTTCATTCGACGGCGTCGGATCCGGGCGTCGCGAAGGCTGCGGCCCGGGCGGTCGGGGCGATCCGGCGTGGCGTCGTCGCTGTGGCTGCGACCTGACGCTCGACCCTTTCGAGGCCGGGCGCCGGTGGTTCGGGCCGGGTGAATGCGTAGTGTGGCGGTGATATCTGACAAGGGAGGGGACTGGTCGTGGGCCTGACAGACGGCTTTTCGGGCGGGACCAGCGCAGACCAGTCGAGGAGGCAGTGTTCATGAACGCTCCGCAGGGACCCAACGACGCCAACCCGGCGTGGGCGTCATCCCCGGAACAGTCCGACAACCCGGCTCCGGCCCCGCAGGGTGCGCCGACGACGCCGGAGTCGCAGGAGCCGAACCCGTTCGCCGCCAATCCGTACGCGAACACCGGATTTCCGGCGCCGGAGCAGGGGCAGGTGGCCGGCCAGTACAACCAGTACGGTCAGCCGTACCCCGCGGCGCCGACACCGCCGTCCGCGCCGACGGCGCAGTGGGGCGCGGCCGCACCGCAGTGGGGTCAGCCGGCGCCCACTCAGCCGACCCAGCAGCCGTGGAACTCCCAGCCCTCCGGTACAGGACAGCCGGGGCCGGCGCCGCAGTGGGGCGCCCCCGCCTCAGGACAGCCGCAGTGGGGCGCGGCGCCGGGCGGCTATCCGCAGCAGGGCGGATACGCACCGCAGCCGGGCTATCCGCAGCCGCAGTTCGGTGCCCCGCAGCCGAACCAGTGGGGCGCACCGGCGATGCCTCCGACCGCGTCGTCGTCCGGCAACAATAAGGTCCTGATGTGGGTGGGGATCGGCGTGGCCGCGGTGGTCGTCGTCGGTGGCATCGTGTTCGCGACCACGTCGCTCGGCGGGAAGACACTCGATCAGAACGCGGCCCAGAAGGGCGTCGAGCAGATCGTCACCGAGTCGTACGGTGCGCGTTCGGTTTCCAATGTGAGCTGCCCGTCCGGGCAGAAGGTCGAGCAGGGCTCGTCCTTCCAGTGCTCGTTGACCGTCGACGGCACGCCCAAGACGGTGACCGTCACCTTCACCGACAACGAGGGCACGTACGAGGTCAGCCGCCCGAGCTAGCCGTGTGCCCCTGCTAGGGACTGACCCCGAACGGGGTTGATCGAAGGCGCGGGCGGCGTAGGATTCGCCCGGTTGTCGAATAGTGCGACGGTCTCGGTGGGGGAGGAACACGAATGGTCGAACGTCCCGAACGTCCCGAGCGTCTCGGTGGCCGGTGGACCGGGGGCACGAAGTCCACGTTTCTGGCAGCCTGCGTGCTGTCGACGGCGATCGTGCTCGGGGGCGCGGGAGTTGCGGGGGCCGAACCTGTTTCGGCGTCTCACTCCACGCTGGACGCGGAGTGGGACGCCTCGTGGGTGGCCTACGAGTTGGAGAACAGCCAGGCCGGCTCGGCGCTGGTGACCGTGAACGTCACCCTGCCGATCACCATCGACGCCCCCATCGATCGAGTGTTCCCGGTGTATTCGAACTTCGCCAACGGCGTCGGACGGCACCCGTTCCTGCGTGGCGTGCTCGACCGCCGCACGTACACCGAAGGCGGCGCCGACGTCCGGGAGTTCATCGCCCTCGAGGACATCCCGGCCGGACCGGTGACGATCCCGGGCCGCACCGTCGGGCAGCAGCGGGTGTACGCCGCCGATCACTGGTACAGCACCGATACCTGGGACATGCCCGGCGTGATCACCCACCAGAAGGTCACATTCGCCGAGGACGGCGACGCGACCACGGTCACCGAGCACCTGACGTTCTCGGCGCCGGCCGCGCTGATCGACTACACCGTGAAGAACGGCGTGTCCTCGCACATCGCGAACCAGCAGGCCATGCAACGCGACATCGAGAACGGCACGCTCTAGCCACTGATCGCGACGCCGCGGATGCATCGCGCGTCTGTCGGGGACCTCTGACGATCGAGCGGTTCTTCGAGCGCGACGTGGGGTTCCCAGCGATAGCACCACGTGGATAACGGTTGGCCGGATTCGTCGAGTTCGGGACCCACCCTGGTATAGACCTCGTTCGCGGAGGTGGTGATTGTCGGCGGCAGGGGGATCGAAACGTCCTTGGAGTCGCCGTGTTGCGGTCCGCCGTAGAGCCATGCCGTGACGACGGTTCGAGCGGAACGTGACTGATCACTCACCGGCTTGCTCGTATCGGGCCCCGGAACTGCCCGGACAAACTCAGGCGCGTTCGACCGCGAGCGCGGCCACCAGTCGGGCCACCGAACGCTCGATCCCCAGGGTGGCGGCGACTTCGGCGAGCCGATCGGCATCGACAGGAGCCGCGGGCAGCGTGTCCGGGCGGGACAGTTCGACGTCGGCGTCGGTGACGACCCGCACCACCGGCAGGGCCGCGTCGATGTAATCGGCGGCCGCCGCGAGTTTCGCGCGAACCCCCTTCGCGACGTCGCTCGACGGGTCGAGCGCGGCCGCGCGCAGACCCTCGAGGGAGCCGTGGTTCAGCAGCAGCGCCGACGCCGTCTTCTCGCCCACTCCCTTGACGCCCGGCAGGCCGTCGGAGGAATCACCCCGCAGCAGAGCGAGTTCGGCGTATGCATCGCCCGCACGGTCGGCGGGTACGCCGTACTTCTCGGCGACCTCGGCGGGACCGAACAGCTCCGCCTTGGCCAGGCCCCGGCCCACGTACAGCACCCGCACCGGAACCGGGTCGTCGGACACCACCTGGAGCAGATCGCGGTCACCGCTGACGACGACGACCGGGTCGCTCTTCTCCTGCGCGGCAAGCGTTCCGAGCACGTCGTCGGCCTCGAAACCGGCGGCGCCCGCGGTCGCGATACCGGCCGCGCCGAGGACGTCCATGATCATGTCGACCTGCGGGGTGAGGGTGTCGGGGACTTCCTCGACGGAGCCGTCGGATTCCTCCGCGACGCGGTGCGCCTTGTACGACGGCACGGCGTCGACGCGGAACTGGGGCCGCCAGTCGAGGTCGAGGCACACCGCGAGCCGGGACGGTTGGGTGCGGGTGATCAGGGCGGCGACCATGTCGGTGAACCCGCGCACGGCATTGACGGGACGTCCGTCCGGCGCGGTCATCGACTCGGGCAGGGCGTAGTACGCCCGGAACCACAGACTCGCACCGTCCAGCAGCAGCAATGGTCCACTCATGCGCCTCATCCTGCCAAACGGCACTAGCCTGGTGCTCATGAGTTCCCACAGCGCCGGCTCCGACCGTTCTACTGCATCCCGGTTCCCGACGGCGGTGTACGCCGACCGTCTGGCCAGAGCCGCGCAGTTCGCCGAGCGTGCCGGACTCGACGGCCTGCTCATCACCCCAGGGCCGGACCTGCGCTACCTGATCGGGTCACGCGCCGATTCCTTCGAGCGTCTGACGTGCCTGGTGGTTCCGTCCGACGGGAACGCGCCGTCGGTCGTGCTGCCTCGGCTCGAGCTTGCGTCGCTGGGAGATTCCGCGGTGGCCGAGCTGAACCTGCCGGTGCACGACTGGGTCGACGGCGTCGACCCGTACGACGTGGTGTCGTCGCTGCTGCCGGAGTCTCCGCGCACCGCGGTCACCGACGCGATGCCGGCGCTGCATCTGGTCCCGCTGGCGCGCCGGTTCGGGACGGTGCCGGTGCTGGCGACCGGCGTCCTGCGCGAGCTCCGGATGATCAAGGACGACGCCGAGATCGAGGCGCTGCGCCGGGCGGGCGCCGCCATCGACCGGGTGCACGCCCGCATGGGCGAATGGCTGCGTCCGGGGCGCACCGAGGCCGAGGTCGCGGCGGACATCACCGACGCGATCCTGGCGGAGGGCCACACCGAGGCGGCGTTCGTCATCGTGGGATCCGGTCCGCACGGCGCCGACCCGCATCACGAGGTGTCCGATCGGGTCATCGAATCGGGCGACATCGTGGTCATCGACATCGGCGGCCCGGTCGAGCCCGGCTACAACTCGGACTCCACCCGCACGTACAGCCTGGGTGAGCCCGACGCGGAGGTCGCGGAGCAGATCGCGGTGCTCGAGGCGGCGCAGCGCGCAGCGGTCGAAGCGGTGCGTCCCGGCGTGACGGCGGAATCCGTCGACGCTGCGGCGCGCGATGTCCTCGCCGTGGCGGGCCTGGCAGACGTGTTCGTCCACCGCACCGGACACGGCATCGGGCTGTCGGTCCACGAGGAGCCGTACATCGTCGCCGGCAACACGGTCGCGCTCGAACCGGGCATGGCGTTCAGCATCGAACCGGGAATCTACTTCCGGGGGCGGTGGGGCGCCCGGATCGAGGACATCGTCGTGGTGACGGCCGACGGCTGCGAGTCGATGAACCTTCGCCCGCACGGGTTGACAGTCCTCCCCGGATGAGGTGCGTTCCGGTCAGGCGATGAAGTTGCCGAACGTCGGGCTCACCTGGCACAGGGGCAGGCTGCCCATGTCGATCGTGCCGAACACGGTGGCCCGAATGTCTCCGTGGCCGGTTTGTACTGTTTTCGAGTAGTACGGGTAGGTGCCCTCGAGCGGTGCGATGCCGACAGCGCCCGTGGAGAGGTTGATCCACGCGACGGTCACCTGCCCGGCAGCGGGGATCGGGGGCGCTGCGGGGAACGTCTCGAACCGGATCTCGCCGGGCCCGATCGGTGGCGTCTGCTCGGGCCCGGACTGTCCGGTGGCCCCGGTCAAGGACATCAGGCTGCCCTGGTTGGGGCAGCCGATCGTCAGGGCCGGGGGACCGAACGGGTGCGGTGGCAGTGCGTTGGCCCTCGCGGGTACGGCCATTGTGGCGACGACGGCCGCCGGAATTGCCCATCGCAGGACCCGACGTGGACCGGACCGGTGCGTCGTCGGCAGGTGTGTCCGTCGAGGTGTCATGACCATCCCCACTCGGGTGCGCTGGTGACGTCCTCACACGGTACCGCCGCCGATGACGCCGAATCCACATTCGGTTCGGCCGAATATCGGTGTAAATCAGACGATTTCACCGATCGACGAGGATCGCCGACCCCATCACACGCTCGACCCAGATCTCGATGACCACGCGGGTCGGGTTCTCCCGCGGCGTGCGGTAGCGGGCGGCGTACCGCTGCTCGCCCTCGAGCACCGAGGCCCGATCGGACAGCACCCGGGCGGGTCCCTCGAGGGTGAGCCACCGCCCACCGTCGACCTGACTGACCGCACCGTAGCCGCCGCGGTCGGCGTTGCGGGCCTTCTGCGACGCGTCGTTCGTGATGACCCGGACGATTCGGCGCTCCGGATCCCACGTGAAGCCCACCGCAACCACGTGCGGGGTGCCGTCCTTGCGCAGGGTCGTCAGCGTCGCCAGGTGTCGTTCGGTGAGGAAGGACGCGGCCTCTGCAGTCAGGTGGGAGGGATCGGACGGGATTCTGGCCATGCCCCGACGGTACTCGAGCGCCCCGAATCCAGGACACTGGAGTCATGAGTGACACGGAGTACGCCCCTGGATCAGTGGTGCTGCTGGGCGGTCGCAGCGAGATCGGATTGGAGATCGTGCAGCGGTTGGCGCCGGGCCGCGTCGTCGTCCTCGCCGCACGACGTCGCGGCGACCTGGAACGGGAGTGCCGGACGGTGCTCGACGCGGGAGCGACCGAAGTGCATTGCGTGGAGTTCGATGCCGACCGCGTCGCCGATCATCCCGCGGTGTTGTCGGCGATTGCCGAGCAGCACGGTCCCATCGGGGTCGCCATCCTCGCTTTCGGGGTACTGGGCGATCAGGCGTTGGCAGAGGAGGACGCCGGCCACGCGCTCGCGGTGGTCCACACCGACTACGTCGCGCAGATCAGCGTGCTGACACATCTGGCGAGCCTGATGCGGGCGCACGGTTCGGGACAGATCGTGGTCTTCTCGTCGATCGCAGGGACACGGGTGCGGCGCGCCAACTATGTATACGGGTCGGCGAAGGCCGGCCTGGACGGCTTCGCGAGTGGACTCACGGACGCGCTGCACGGCAGCGGTGTCCGGTTGCTGCTCGTGCGGCCAGGATTCGTGATCGGCCGGATGACCGAAGGCATGAAGCCGGCGCCGTTCTCGAGCACACCCCAACAGGTGGCCGACGCCGTCGCACACGGGCTGCGGAAGGGCAGCGAGCGGGTGTGGGTGCCGGGTCTGCTTCGCCCGGTGATCTTCGGGATGCGACTGCTGCCGCAGTTCGTCTGGCGGCGGCTGCCCAGGTGAACGAGCGTGTGACCGATGCGATCTTCGTGGTGGGAATCGGCGCCGACGGCTGGGACGGCCTGTCGCCCCGAGCCCAGGCCGCCGTCCTGGATGCCGAGGTCCTGATGGGATCGACCCGGCAGCTCGCCCTGGTTCCGGACTCGCCGGCGCTGCGGGTGTCGTGGCCGTCACCGATGCTGCCGGCACTGCCGGGGCTGTTCGACGAACATCGCGATCGCCGCGTATGCGTGCTCGGGAGCGGCGATCCGATGTTCCACGGCATCGGCGTCACCCTCGGCCGTGTGCTCGGACCCGAGCGGCTGCGGGTGATCGCGCACCCGTCGTCGGTGTCGCTGGCGTGCGCCCGGCTGGGCTGGGCTCTACACGAGACCCCCACGGTGAGCCTGGTGGGCCGCCCGGTGGCGACGCTCGCGGCGAGCCTGATCGACGGCGAACGCCTGCTGGTCCTCAGCACCGACGAACACACTCCTGCCGCCGTCGCGGACCTGCTGCGCGACCGAGGTTTCGGGGACACCGAGATCGTGGTGCTCGAGCAGTTGGGCGGCCCAGGGGAGAACGTCGCCCGAGGCCGCGTTGCGACCTGGGAGCGGGCTCCCGGCGATCCGCTCAACGTGATCGCCCTCGACCTGCGAGCGACGCCGGCGGCGCAGCGGCTCACCCGGACGCCCGGCCTGCCGGACAGCGCATTCCGCGGTGACGGGCAGATGACCAAGCACGAGGTGCGGGCACTGTCACTGTCGACCTTGGCGCCGGCGCCCGGGGAGCTGTTGTGGGACGTCGGAGGCGGGTCGGGGACCATCGGCATCGAGTGGATGCGCACCGATCCTCGCTGCCGCGCGGTCGCGTTCGAACGCGAGGAACGGCGGGTGGCGCAGATTGTCGACAACGCGGAGCGGCTCGGTGTGCCGGCGCTGCGTGTGTGTGGTTCGGCACCAGCCGCGTTCACCGGCGAGACGTCGGTTCCGGACGCGATCTTCGTCGGCGGCGGCGTGACGCAGGACGGCATGCTCGACGCGTGCTGGGAGCGCCTGCGACCGGGTGGGCGGATGGTCGTCAACGCCGTCACCGCCGAGTCGGAGGCGCTGGTCCTGCACTGGCATGCGCGGGTAGGGGGACAGCTGCGCAAGTTCCAGATCTATCGCGGTGAGCCGCTCGGCGGGTTCACTGCGTGGCGACCGCAGTTGCCGGTGGCCCAGTGGGCGGTTGTCAAGCCGCACAGCACCGAAAGGGAAACGCTATGACAGTCCATTTCATCGGCGCCGGGCCCGGTGCCCCGGACCTGATCACGCTGCGCGCGTCGCGCGTCATCGCCGAGAGCCCGGTGTGCCTTTACGCGGGCAGCCTCGTGCCGGCCGAACTGCTGACGCTGTGCCCGGACAACGCGGACGTGATCGACACCGCCCGGATGAGCCTCGACGAGATCATCGAGCAGATCATCGCCGCCGACGCGGCCGGCCTCGACGTCGCGCGGCTGCACTCGGGTGACCCGTCGATCTATTCGGCGGTGGCCGAACAGGTTCGACGCCTCGACGTGGCGGGTATCGCGTACGACATCGTGCCGGGCGTTCCGGCGTTCACCGCGGCCGCGGCGGCGCTGGGGCGTGAGCTCACGGTTCCGGGGGTGTCGCAGTCGATCGTGCTGACTCGGGTGTCGACGCTGTCGACGGCGATGCCGCCGGGCGAGGACCTGCGTTCACTCGGGCGCAGCGGCGCCACCATGGTGGTGCATCTGGGTGCACACCGGATCGAGCAGATCGTCGAGGAACTCTCGGAGAACTACGGATCCGACTGCCCGGCAGCGGTGGTCGCGTTCGCGACCCGACCCGACGAGGTGGTGTTGCGGGGCACGCTCGCGACCCTCGTCGACCAGGTGCACGCTGCGGGCATCACGAAGACCGCGGTGGTGATCGTCGGACGGGTGCTCGCGGCCGAGGGATTCCCGGACAGCTACCTGTACTCCGCGAACCGCACGCGCACCACGCATTGAGGTCACTGTTGCGCAGAGTCTTGGTTCTCGGTGGCACTCGCGAGGCGCGGACTCTCGCATCCCGACTCGATCAGGATCCGACGATCGAGGTGATCTCGTCGCTGGCCGGCCGGGTCCGTGAGCCGGTGCTGCCCGTCGGCCGGGTGCGGATCGGCGGTTTCGGTGGTGTCGAAGGGCTCACGCAGTGGTTGCGGGACAACGACATCGATGCTGTCGTCGACGCTACCCATCCGTTCGCGGCACGGATCACCGCCAACGCGGCCGATTCGACAGCGCGGGCAGGGGTTGCGCTACTGGTGCTGCGGCGCACGGAATGGAGCGCCGGACCGGACGATCGTTGGCACATCGTTCCGGATCTCGCATCAGCTGCCGACGCGATCGCACGTCTGGGGGAGCGGGTGTTCCTGACCATCGGACGGCAGGGCGTGGACGCGTTCGCCGAGTGCCCGGGATGGTTCCTGATCCGCGCGATCGACCCGCCCTCGACTGCACTACCGCGCGATGCCGAAGTCCTGCTCGCCCGTGGACCGTTCACGGTCGCTGACGAGGTCACGCTGATGCGGGACCGGGGCATCGACGTACTCGTGACGAAGAACAGTGGGGGAGCGCTCACGTCGGCAAAGCTCGACGCTGCGCGTGAACTCGGCATTCCCGTCGTGATGGTCGCCCGGACCCCGATCCCGGCCGGGGTGGCCTCGACGTCGGATCTCGACGCTGCCGCTGCCTGGGTCACGCAGGCCAAGCGCCCCCGACACACGAAAGGCCGCGCGAGTGAGTGTGGATGACATCGATTCCGGAGCGACGAACGGCAGTTGGGCCGACGGCGTCACACGGACCACCGGTCATTTCGCCGGATTCGATTTCGCCGGCTTCTGGGACGAGGGCGACTACTCGCGGGAGAGCTATGTCGAGCAGCCGCCGAGCGACGAGCTGATCGCGTCGATCGAGGAGGAACTGGGCGGGTACCGGCTCCCGGACTCCTATGTCGAGCTGGCGCGGATGCACAACGGCGGCATGGTCGATCGCTGCTGCCATCCGATGGACGAGCCGACGATCTGGGCCGAGGACCACATCCGGATCAACGGGCTCTACGCGATCGGCCGCACCGCGACGTGGTCGCTGTGCGGGAAGCTGGGATCGACGTTCAAGCACGTCGAGTGGGGCTACCCGGACATCGGTGTCGGTATCGCCGACACCCCGAGCGGCGGACACGAGCAGATCATGCTCGACTACCGCGACTGCGGCCCTCGTGGTGAGCCGCGAGTGGTGCACGTCGATCAGGAGGACCACTACCGCATCACCCTCGTCGCGCCGGACTTCGCGACCTTCGTCCGGGGCTTGGTGAGCGAGGACGAATTCGACGACAGCGAGGAGATTCTGCAGGCCGACCTCGAAGTGGTACGGCACGGCACCTTCTCACCGATCGTCCGTAGGGCGTTGGAGGCTTCGGGACTTCCCGAAGGCGAGGCGTCGATCCGTGCGCTCGCCGAACGGATCGTGACGAGCAAGGGGTTCTTCGCGCTGCACGCGGACGGCGACTCGTGGCTGATGTACGACGCCATGTTCTGGCTGTATTCGCACCTGGCCACGCCGACGTCGTTCGAGGACTTCGTGAACCGGGCCGACGGGCAGACCGACTACGAGCGCCCCTGCTACACCCTCATGGTCACCACCTCGTTCGTCGCCGACCCTTACGGGTTCTGCACCGGCGGGTACGCGGAGGGATTCCTGCGGGACTGGTGGGACGCGAAGGTCGAGCGGGGGAACCTCGTGCCGATCGATGGCGGGTACCGGTTCGCCCCGGAGTACGCGGAACAACTGCTCCGGGTACTCCGGGCCGTCGCGGGCTGACCAGGCTAGCGCGGCGTCAGGACGAAGACCGGGATCTCGCGGGTGGTCTTGCTCTGGTAGTCCGCATACGGCGGATACGCGGCCACGGCGCGCTCCCACCACAGTGTCTTCTCCTGCCCGAAGACCTCCCGGGCGGTGTAGTCCCCGGACGCGGTGCCGTCCTGCAGCTCGACGCGCGGGTCGGCGACCACGTTGTAGTACCAGACCGGATTCTTGGGGGCTCCGCCGAGCGAGGCGACCACCGCGTATTCGCCGTCGTGCTCGACCCGCATGAGAGGGGTGCGGCGTAGTTTGCCGGTCTTGTTTCCCACCGTCGTCAGCAGCACCACCGGTTTGCCCACGATCGTCGTGCCTGCTGTTCCGCCGGATTCGATGATCTGATCCGCCTGGTCGGCGGCCCAGCCTACGGTGCTGCGTTCGTACTCTCCGGAAAGTGGCATGGTGATCAATTCCTTTCGGCTCGAGCCGGATGGGGGAGGGCGGGAGCGTTCTCCGCGTCCGCCGGCCACCACCGGCCGGTGCGTTCCACCAGAACGTACAGCGCCATCGTCGAGAACCCATTGACGGGGGAGCGGCGCTTGTGTCACCAGCTGTGGCGGATCCCATCGAGTCCCGCGAAGGAGGTCCACTCGCTGGAGGCGAGTAGATCCGGCGACGGGCGACCTTGGGCGAGTTGGCAATCGGGCATTCGACGCTCACCATTCCGTGAAGAACTTCGTATAGGACGGAAGCACTGGAATACCGGAATATTCCGGGCCGTCACCGATCACTCGCCAATGCATCGGACTCACTTCGCAATCAGCTCAATTCAACGCCCCGACGCCAGGGGCGGGGGTTGAATGTCCGAGGACGGAAGGGGATCGATCGATGGATCGGGTGTGCATTGTGGGGGCTGGGCCGGCCGGACTGTCGGCAGCTCGGGCGTTTCGACGGCTGGGCATCGAGTACGACCAGTACGAGCGGCACAGCGACGTCGGCGGAATCTGGGATCTCGACAATCCCGGAACGCCGATGTACGAGTCCGCGCATTTCATCTCGTCGCGCACGATGTCGGGGTTCCACGACTTCCCGATGCCGGACTGGTTTCCGGACTATCCGAGCAACCGGTTGATCCTTGACTACACGCGTTCCTTCGCGCGCGCCTACGGCCTCTACGACGGCATCCGTTTCGGCACGTCGGTGGACGAGGTCGTGCCGGACGGCGACGGTTGGTCGGTACGGCTGTCGACGGGGGAGCGGCGTCACTACCGCGCGGTGGTGTGCGCGACCGGGGTGACGTGGCGGCCACGAATCCCGCACCATCCCGGCCACTTCGACGGCGAGGTGCGGCACGCCGTGACGTACCGCGCGATCGACGAGTTCCGTGGCAAGCGGGTGCTCATCGTGGGCCTGGGTAACTCGGGTGCCGACATCGCCTGTGACGCAGCGGCGTCGGCCTCGGAGACATATGTCAGCGTGCGGCGCGGTTACCACATCATTCCCAAGCACATTCTCGGTACTCCGACGGACGTGTTCGCCGAGAAGGGCCCTCGGTTGCCGTTGGCGGTCGAACGTCCGCTGTTGACCGGGATACTGCGGCTACTGCAGGGTGACCTGACGCGGCTGGGGTTGCCGCGCCCCGACCACAAGTTGCTCGAGTCGCACCCGCTGCTCAACAGTCAACTGGTCCACCATCTCCAGCACGGCGACGTCGCGATCGTCCCCGACGTGGCGCGACTGGCCGGCTCGCAGGTCGAGTTCACCGACGGCTCGCGTCGCGAGATCGACCTGGTGCTTTTCGCCACCGGGTACGACTGGGCGATCCCATACGCGCCGGACGACTGCTTCGACTGGGCACACGGCCGTCCCCACCTGTACCTGACCGCGTTCAATCCGAGGCAGCGCAACCTGTTCGGCGTCGGCTACCTGGAAACCAACTCCAGCGCGTACACCCTGTTCGATCAGGTGACGAACGTTCTCGCTCAGTATCTGCACGATCAGCGGCACAATCCGGGGCGGGCGTCGTCGTTCGACCGCAAGATGGCCTCCGATCGTCCCGATCTCACGGGCGGCATCTCGTTCATCGGCACCGAACGGCACAGTGCGTACGTCGATTCGCACGCGTTCCGCGACTATCTGGTGCGGGTCCGGGCCGAATTCGGGTGGTCGGGTCTCGAACCGGGGATGTTCGACCGGATGCGGGTCACGGCGTGAGCCGCGCAATCGTCACGGGTGCCGCGGGCGCCATCGGATCGTCCATCTGCCGGGGTCTGGCGTCCCGCGGCTACGACATCGTCGCGATCGACGTCGACGATGTCGGGCTGGCGGCACTCGCGGACACCTCGCCGTCACGGATCAGCCCTTACCGCTGCGATCTCACCGATCCGGCCGAGCGCAATGAACTGGTGGCGATGGTGGGCGCCGACTGCGATCTGCTCGTCCACGTCGCCGGTGTCGTCGTGACCACGCCGTTCGAGATGGTCTCCGACGCCGAGGTCGACCGGGAGCTGGGCGTGAACCTGCTGGCACCGGTGCATCTGACCCGGGCCCTGTACCCGACGCTCCAACGCTCGCGGGGCCATATCGTCGCGATCGTGTCGATCGGCGGGATGCTGCCGCTCGGGGAGAGTCCCGGCTACAGCGCGTCGAAGTTCGGTCTGCGCGGCTTTCTCCTCGCGCTCGCGGCGCGCTCGCGTGAGACCGGGGTGCGGGTGAGCATCGTCAACCCGGGCTCGGTGGACACCCCGATGCTGCGGCACGAGGCCTCGAGCGGGGGATCGCCGCTGAACTTCCTGAGCACACCGCTCAGGCCGCAGCAGGTGGCCGACCGGGTGTTCAGGGTGGTGGAGCGGCCGCGGGTCGAGACCAACATGCCGCGCTCCGACGGCTGGATGGTGAAGACCGGGATGTTGGTGCCGGGTCCGACGCTCGGGGCGCTTCCGTGGATCGCTCGGCTCGCCCGCCGGAACCTGGAGCGTTATCGCGCGCGCCACGGTCTCGGATCGTCCGTGGACTGATCACCTCGGACCGTGATCGGGGTCATACTGACCGGGTGGATGCCGAGAAGCGGTTCCGGGTGTCGCAGATTCCGGCCGCGGCGTGGGCGTACGTCCGCCGCGCGCCGGGCACGTTCATCTGGCTGGCGATCCTGCTCGTGACGAGCATCGTCATGCATCAACTGTCGGACTCGGCGCTTCATCATGTCCTGGGCAATCGCTCCACCAACCTGCACCACCTGCGGGAGGACCCGATCCATGTCCTGATCGCCAGTGCGTTCTGGCTGGCCGGCGGCTCGTGGCTGAGTTACTTCGTGCTCTTCAACCTGTTCCACGTACCGGTCGAGCGGTGGCTCGGGACGTGGCGGTGGCTGACGGTGGTCGTGGTTGCCCACGTCGGCGCGACGTACATCAGTGAGGGTGTGCTCTACCTCGGAATCCAGCACGGGCGGGCACCCGAGTCCGCGGTGAACACGCTCGACGTCGGTGTCAGCTATGCGTTGGCCGGCGTGATGGCGGTGTTGACGTATCGGATCGCGCCGCCGTGGCGGTACCTGTACGCGATCGGTGTGCTGCTGGTGTACGGGCTGCCGCTGTTCGGCGGCCTGACCTTCACCGACATCGGCCACTTCACGGCCGCGTTGATCGGCTTCGCGTGCTACCCGCTCACTCGGGCGCGGCCGGAAACCTGGGATCCGGAGGATTGGGCGAGTTCGATCCGTGCACGTGTTGTAGCCCGCCGGTAGCGTGCCGTTCATGAGCGAACCGGTGAAGGGTCCCGCGTCCTACTTTCCGTCGATCGAGAAGAAGTACGGCAAGCCGATCAGCGAGTGGCAGAGCCTGATTCGGTCGTCGGACCTGACCAAGCACATGGAATTGGTGAACTGGCTCAAGACCGAGCACGGCGTCGGCCACGGCCACGCCAACGCGCTCGTCGCGTACACGCTCGAGGAGGACGCGGCGGGCTGACCGCCTGCGCCCGGTTCAGGCGCCGGCGACGTCGAGTCCGTGCAGGCGCTTCGCGGTGGGTGACTTCTCGACGGTGTCCGGGTCCGGCTCGGTCCCGAAAACGCGGTCGGCGGTGCCGGATGTGGTGACCGTGAACCAGTAGTGCTCGTTGCGGTAGTGGTGGTTGCGGTGGTGCCGCCACGTCGCCTTGTACAGCGCGGTCTTCGGCTTGTAATCGGTGTGGATGAGGAAGTGCGTCCACTCGTACGCGAGGCCGAGGGCCGTGATGACGATCAGGAACGTGAGGCCGAGCTCGAGGCGCGGAAACCCGAGCAACGCGATCGCCAGCAGCAGCGGTGCCAGCCACAGGAACACCGGGGCCGGTATGAAGTCCAGCGGGATGTTCCGCGGATCCCCGTGGTGGGCGCGGTGTTTGCGGGCGAGGAGCGGATCGACCGTGAGCCCGGCGATTCGCTTGGGGCGCCAGTGCAGGATGAACACGTGGATGATCCACTCCAGCACCGGGAACAGGGCGAGCATCACGAGCGGCACCAGGGCGTCGGCCCACGTCCACGCGCCCAGCGCGACGCGGGTGATGACGGCGCCGACGAACAGCGCACCGATGCTCCACGGACTCGGGTGGTGGACGAACTCGCGGGCGGCGCCGGCGAGGGTGACGTCGCGGCCGAACGCGGACGACGTGTGACGGGTCGTGGTCATGTGTCCTCCTCGGACATGTCCCGTGCCGCCGCGAGCGCGCCGTCGAGCAGCGTGGTCGCCGGCTGGAGAAGGGCGTGCGCCGCGGCGAACGCGCCCTCCGGGTCGCGACGTCGGACGGCGTCGACGATCGCGCGGTAGCGGTCGATCTCGTTCACCTCGGCGGCCATCACGACCGCGAGCGCGTCGAGCATCGGCTCGTACGACGCCCGCAGCGTGTTGAACATCAGCCGGAACGTGATCGAGTCGGCGCCGTCGACCACCAGGTCCCAGAAGTCGAGGGCGATGCGCTGCCGGACCACGGGATCGTCTGCGGCGGCGAGCGCGTCGACGGCGGCGTCCAGAGCGGCCGCGGCGCTCTCCGGCGCGCGTTGCGCGGCGAGTTCGGCGACCTTCGGCCCGTTCCAGAGGCGCGCCTCGAGAATGCTGCGCGCCACCGCGAGGTCGATCTCGCCGCGGCGTACCAGGAGCCGGGGCAGCAGGTCGAGGCCGCCGCGACGGCGCAGATCGTTGACGACGGTCGCGCCGCCCTGCCGGACGTCGACCAGCCCCATCGCGGCGATCCGGTTCAGCGCCTCGCGCACGGCGGGCCGCGAGACGCCGAGGGCCTCGGCCATTCGCCGCTCGCTCAGCAGCGTTTCCCCGGGCGCCAGGCCGCCACCGACCACGCCGTCGACGAGTTGCTCGAAGACGTCGTCGGGGATCGACCTGCGACGCACCGGGGTGAGATCCATGTCACAGACGCTAGGCCCCTCCGGTGCAGCTGGTCAAGTGGTCAGACCAGTTCAGAATCCGATCGTGGTCTCGAAGCCGTCCCGGTCCGTGGCGAGTCGGTACCAGCGATCCGCGATCGCATCCGGGTCGCCGTCGCCCGACCCTCGCACGATCGGCAGGCCGACCGAGACGTGCCCGACGTACACGCCGTCGTCCGCCAGCTCTCCGTGGAGGGCGGTGGCCCAGTTACGCAGCCCGGCCAGCGCGATCCCGGCGTTGCCCATCATGGGCAGCGGGACCACGGCCGACATGCCGGTGGTGAACAGCAGTGCGCCGTCGCGTGCTTCCCGCATGGCGGGCAGCACGGCCCGGGTCGCGGTCAGTGCGCCGGCGACCGCCAGGTCGAACTGCGCCCGCGCCGACGCCGGTGTGGTGTCGAGCGCGCTGGTGTAGCCGAGCGCGGCCGGGTCCGGGAACTGTCCGTCGGCGAAGTCCCAGGTGGCGCCCGGGGCGTAGGACAGCACGTCGATCCGCCCGAGTCGGTCGGCGGCGGTGTGCAGCGCGGCGGTGAGGCCCGTCTCGTCGGTGACGTCGGCCGGAAACGCCTCCGCGGTGATTCCGCTCTCGCGTAGCGAGGCCGCCGTCGCATCCAACCTGCTCCGGTTGCGGGCGACGAGCGCGACGCGGTGGCCGGCCGATCCGAATCGGTGAGCGATCGAGTGTCCGAGCCCAGGCCCGGCACCGACGACGGCAATGGTGGACGGCATGCGCTTCCTCCTGGTGGTTACGATTTGTTCGTAACGCCACGCTAGGGAAGCGGCGGACCGTCTACAAAAGGCACTTTCATGTCAGGAACGCACAGCGACACAACCGACCTGGCACCGGACCCGGTGCCGCATCCGTGTGCCGGATGGCCCGGCGGCGGCCGCACCATCCGGAAGACGCTCGACCGGGTCGGGGACAAGTGGTCGGTTCTCGTCATCGGTGTTCTCGCCGCGTCCGGGCCGCTCCGGTTCGGTGTGCTGCACCAGCGTGTTCCGGGTATCTCCCAGCGCATGCTCACGCTCACGGTGCGCCATCTCGAGCGTGACGGGCTGCTGAGCCGCACCGCCTACGCCGAGGTGCCGCCGCGCGTCGAGTACGCACTCACCCCGCTCGGGGAGAGTCTGCGCGGCATCGTCACGGCCCTCGCGCAGTGGGCCACGGATCACGACGACGAGATCGAGTCCGCGCGCCGGGACTTCGACGTGCGCACCGGCGGTCAGCCCGGGTAGTGCCGCGGGGTGAACACCGTCGTCCCGTGCGCGTTCTCGACGACGGTCGTCTGTGACGACCCGACGATCAGCAGGCACCGCATGTCGACGTCGGCGGGGTCGAGGTCGGCCAGACGGACGATCTTGATCGACTCCTGCGGGCCGGCGATGTCGCGACCGATGACCACGGGGGTGTCGGGGGAGCGGTGTTCGAGGACGAGGTCGCGCATCGCGGCCACCTGCCACGTGCGGGACTTCGACGCCGGGTTGTAGACCGCGAACGCCATGTCGGCGCCCGCCACCGCGGCGATGCGCTTGGCGACGACGTCCCACGGCTTGAGCCGGTCGGACAGCGAGATCATCGCGTAGTCGTGGCCCAGCGGTGCGCCGACCCGGCTCGCGACGGCGTTCGCGGCGGTCATGCCGGGCAGGATCCGGACGGGGACGTCCTTCCACTGGTCCTCAGCCGCGACCTCGAGCACGGCGGCGGCCATCGCGAACACACCGGGATCCCCGGAGGAGACGACCGCGACGCGCGCGCCGCGCTTGGCCAGGTCGAGGGCCATCGCGGCCCGCTCGGCCTCGACGCGGTTGTCGCTCGCGTGCCGGCGCTGCCCCGGACGCGAGGGCACCCGGTCGATGTAGGTGGTGTAGCCGACGAGGTCGGTCGCGCGGGCGAGCGCCTCGTGGACCTCGGGCGTGGTCCACGCCTGGTCGCCCGGTCCGAGCCCGACGACGACCACCTCGCCGCGTGCCGGTTCGGGTGCGGTGCGGTTGTTGACGGGGCTGGGCACGATCGCGATCGAGAAGTACGGCACGTCCGCGTCGTCGACGGCGTCGGCGGCGGCGACGCGCTGCCGGTCGGTGCTGGCGCGCTCGACGTAGTAGGCCTCGTCGATGCGACCGGCGTCCTTCAAGGCTTGGCGCACAGCGGGATACGTGCGGCCGAGCTTCATGATCGCGGCGGCGTCGGTCTCGCGCAGACGCCGGGTCAGCTCGTCCTGCGGCAGCGTGCCGGGCAGGACGGTGAGGACTTCCTCGCCCTCGACGAGCGGCTCGGCGAGTGCGGCGGACGCGGCGCTGACGGCGGTGACGCCGGGGATGACCTCGGCGTCGAACCGGTCGGCCAGACGCTTGTGCATGTGCATGTACGAGCTGTAGAACAGCGGGTCACCCGCGGCGAGCAGCGCGACACTGCGGCCGGCCTCGAGGTGTGCCGCCAGGCGGTCGGCGGCCTGCTCGTAGAACTCGTCCATCGCGCCCTGGTAGCCGCCGGGATGGTCGATCGTCTCGGTGGTGACCGGGTAGATCAGGTGTTCCTCGATCTGGCCTTCGCGCATGTAGGGGGCGGCGACCGCGCGGGAGATGCTGCGGCCGTGCCGGGCGCTGTGGAACGCGATCACGTCGGCCTCGCCGATCACGCGGGCAGCCTTTACCGTCACCAACTCCGGGTCGCCGGGTCCGATGCCGACGCCCCACAACTTGCCGGTCGTGCTCATTCGATCTCGCTCGCAATCGCGTTCAGGGCGGCCGCGGTGATCGCGCTGCCGCCGCGCCGGCCGCGCACCACCAGGTACTCGAGGCCGGCCGGATGCTCGATCAGCGCTTCCTTGGACTCGGCCGCACCGATGAACCCGACGGGTCCGCCGACGATCGCGGCGGGCCGGGGCGCACCGGCTTCGATGAGGTTCAGTAGGTGGAACAGCGCGGTGGGTGCGTTGCCGATCGCGACGACCGCGCCGTCGAGCTTGTCGCCCCACAGCTCCAGCGCCGCGGCCGACCGGGTGTTGTCGATCGCCTTGGCCAGCACGGGAACTCGCGGGTCGTCGAGCATGCACAGCACGTCGTTGTCGCGGGGCAGGCGCTTTCGGGTGACCCCGGCGGCGACCATCTTCGCGTCGCACAGGATCGGGGCGCCGCGGCGCAGTGCCTCGCGGGCGTCGGCGACCACGTTCGGGGTGAACGCGATGTCGTCGACCAGATCGACCTGACCGCTCGCGTGGATCATCCGAACCACGGCCTGCGAGACGTCGGCGGGGAATCGGGCGAGGTCCGCTTCGGCTCGGATGGTGGCGAAGGACTGGCGGTAGATCTCCGCGCCGTCGCGAATGTAGTCGATCATGCGCCACACGATAGAGGCATCACGACGACCCGTTTTCCACCCGGTAACCGTCGTGGCCGGAGACCACGTCTGTTACCTCGCCGCGGGGTCGGCCGCACTTGCGGTCGCACCCGGACCAGTGCTGGCGGCCCTCCGCGGGCAGTTCTTCGTTCTCGATCGCGGCGCGGGCATCGGCCCGCACGTCGGTGTGCGACTTGGCGCAGCCCGGCTGCCCTGCGCATGCGCTGACCTGCAGGTACGGCGAGTTCTCGTCGAAGATCAAACCCATCGGTGCGAGCACCCGGACGACCTGTTCGGCGGCCCACTCCTCCAGGTCGGGCACCAGCAGCGACCGCCACGGCGTGATCACGATCGGCTTCTCCACGGCGGCGAGGAACTCCGCGAGCCGGGCGGGCAGGGTGCCGAACGCCAGCCCGGCCGCCAGCGTGACGTTGCCGTCGGGTTGGTCGAGCCAACCGATCGGACCGCGCTCGATCGCGTCGGGCAGCGTGACGGGATCGCCGTACTCGAGGCCGAGACGCGCGAGGCTGAGACGCGCGAGGACGCGCTCGGTGCCACCGGGCACCTCGTTCAGCCGCCACGCCTCGCCGCGGCTCTCACCGAACGCGCGCGCCGCGGCCAGCAGCACGGAGACCACATCCGCCTCCGCGAGCCGCGCGCCGCTGTCCTCGCCGGCCAGGACCAGCGCGAACCGACCGTCGTCCAACGCGTGCACGCCGAAGTCGCCGCGCAGGCCGGAGACGTCGCCGCGGCCGTCGTCGAGCGTGAACAGCGTCCGTCCGGGCAGGTCGGCCAGCGCGGGATCGGTGCACAGCGCGCGGTCGAGGTCGCCGACCAGACCCCGGACGTCGGCGTGGCCGCCGATCCGCCCGGACAGCGGCGAGGCGAGGATGTTGCGCACCCGCTCGTGCGTGGTCGACGGCAGCAGCCCGACGTCGGCGATGCGGCGCGCGAACTCCTCGGGATCGGTGACCGCGCGCAGCTGGACGTTGCCGCGTGAGGTCAGCTCGAGCTCGGCGTTGCCGATCTCCAGGGCGGCGACGGCCAGCGCCTGGAGCTGCGGCGAGGTGATCACGCCGCCGGGCAGGCGGACGCGGGCGAGGGGGCCGTCGGCGGCGTGGTGAACCTGGAGAGCACCCGGGCATCTGTCCGGGCCGGAGCGTGGAGATGGCACGTGTCCAGGCTAGAGAAGTCCGGGGACCGGTGTGCACACGCGTGACCGGTAGGATCTCCGGCGACCGCGGCAGAAGAGGAACCGGTGAGATTCCGGGCGGTCGCGCCACTGTGAAAGTCAGACCCTCTTCCGCCGCCCGAACCGCTTCGACGAGTCCCGACTTGCTCGAACCCTGCCGTGGGGCGCGAAACCCCGGAAAGGCTGCACCAGTGATCCTGCTGCTGTCGACGTCCGACACCGACCTGCTCAGCGCCCGCGCGAGCGGCGCCGAGTACCGCTGGGCCAACCCGGCCCGTCTGCTCGTCGACGAGGACCTGCCCGGCCTGCTCGATGGCGCCGACCTGGTCGTCGTGCGCATCCTCGGTGGTCGCCGGGCCTGGGAGGACGGCATCGACGCGGTGCTCGCCTCGGGTCTGCCGACCGTCGTGCTCGGCGGCGAGCAGGCACCCGACGCGGAGCTGATGGAGTGCTCGACGGTGCCCGCCGGTATCGCCGCGGAGGCGCACACCTACCTGGCCGAGGGCGGCGGCGCCAACCTGCGCCAGCTGCACAACTTCCTGTCCGACACCGTGCTGCTCACCGGCTACGGGTTCGAGCCGGCCGCGCACCTGCCGAACTGGGGCATTCTCGAGCGCGAGGCCCGCACGGTCGAGGGCCCGACCGTGGCGGTGCTCTACTACCGCGCCCAGCACCTGGCCGGGAACACCACGTACGTCGAGGCGCTGTGCCGGGCGGTCGAGGACGCCGGCGCCAACCCGCTGCCGATCTACTGCGCGTCGCTGCGCACCGCGCCTGCCGACCTGCTGGAGACGCTGGGCCGCGCCGACGCGATGGTCGTTACCGTGCTGGCGGCCGGTGGCACCAAGCCTGCGCACGCGCAGGCCGGCGGCGACGACGAGGCGTGGGACGTCGCCGAACTCGCCGCGCTCGACGTGCCGATCCTGCAGGGCCTGTGCCTGACCAGCAGCCGCGAGGCCTGGGAGGCCAACGACGACGGCCTGTCGCCGCTCGACGTCGCCACCCAGGTCGCGGTTCCGGAGTTCGACGGCCGCCTCATCACGGTCCCGTTCTCGTTCAAGGAGATCGACGCCGACGGCCTCACCACCTACGTGCCCGATGCCGAGCGCGCCGCCCGCGTCGCGGGGATCGCCGTCCGGCACGCGCGGCTGCGCCGGATCCCGAACCCGGACAAGAAGATCGCGCTGATGCTGTCGGCGTACCCGACCAAGCACGCCCGCATCGGCAATGCCGTCGGCCTCGACACCCCGGCCAGCGCGATCGACCTGCTCACCGCGATGCGCGAGAGCGGCTACGACCTCGGTCCGCTCGACGGCGACGACGCGCTGCCCGGTCTCGCAGCCAAGGACGGCGACGCGCTGATCCACGCGCTCATCGCCGCCGGTGGGCAGGACCCGGACTGGCTCACCGCCGAGCAACTCGAGGGCAACCCGATCCGCATCTCCGCCGCCCGCTACCGCGAGTGGTTTGCAACGCTGCCCGAGGACTTCCGGGAGGGCGTCGAGGAGCACTGGGGTTCCGCGCCCGGCGAGCTGTACGTGGATCGCTCGTCCGATCCAGACGGCGAGATCGTCATCGCGGCGATCCGCGCCGGCAACGTCGTGCTGATGGTGCAGCCGCCGCGCGGGTTCGGCGAGAACCCGGTCGCGATCTACCACGACCCCGATCTGCCGCCGAGCCACCACTACCTGGCCGCGTACCGCTGGATCGGCGCGAACACCGAACAGGGTGGATTCGCGGCCGACGCGATCGTGCACCTGGGCAAGCACGGCAACCTCGAGTGGCTGCCCGGCAAGACGCTCGGCATGTCGGCGTCGTGCGGCACCGACGCCGCGCTCGGCGACCTGCCGATGATCTACCCGTTCCTGGTCAACGACCCGGGCGAGGGCACCCAGGCCAAGCGGCGCGCGCACGCCACCCTGGTCGACCACCTGATCCCGCCGATGGCGCGCGCCGAGTCCTACGGCGACATCTCCCGGCTCGAGCAGCTCCTCGACGAGCACTCGAACATCTCGGCGCTCGACCCGGCGAAGCTGCCCGCGATCCGCCAGCAGATCTGGACGCTGATGCGGGCCGCGAAGATGGACCACGACCTGGGCCTGACCGAGCGTCCCGAGGAGGACGTGTTCGACGACATGCTCATGCACGTCGACGGCTGGCTGTGCGAGATCAAGGACGTCCAGATCCGCGACGGACTGCACATCCTCGGCAAGGCGCCGGAGGGCGACGCCGAGGTGGAGCTGGTGCTCGCGATGCTGCGTGCCCGGCAGATGTGGGGCGGCGAGCAGACCGTGCCCGGTCTGCGGGAGGCGTTGGGCCTGAGCGAGGCCGGCGACGAGGACCGCGGCCGGGTGGACGAGATCGAGGCGCAGGCGCACGCCCTGCTCGCGGCGCTGGCCGAGACGGACTGGGATCCTGCGGCCGCCGACCGGCTGTCCGACGACGACACCGTCCGACAGATCCTGCGCTTCGCCGCGACCGAGGTCGTGCCGCGGCTGCGGCAGACATCCGGCGAGATCGCGCAGGTGCTGCACGCGCTCGACGGCGGCTTCATCGCCGCGGGCCCGTCCGGGTCGCCGCTGCGCGGACTGATCAACGTGCTGCCCACCGGCCGCAACTTCTACTCGGTCGACCCCAAGGCGGTGCCGTCGCGGCTGGCGTGGGAGACCGGTCAGGCGATGGCCGAGTCGCTCGCCGCCCGCTACCGCGCCGACCACGGAGAGTGGCCCAAGTCGGTGGGGCTGTCGGTGTGGGGCACGTCGGCGATGCGCACGTCCGGCGACGACATCGCTGAGGTGTTCGCGCTGCTCGGTGTCCGCCCGGTGTGGGACGAGGCCTCGCGCCGCGTGACCAGCCTCGAGGTGATCGACCTCGCCGAGTTGGGCCGCCCGCGCATCGACGTCACCGTGCGTATCAGCGGCTTCTTCCGGGACGCGTTCCCGCACGTGCTGGCCCTGCTCGACGACGCCGTCCGCCTGGTCGCCGGTCTGGACGAGGGCCCCGAGGCCAACTACGTCCGCGCCCACACGCAGGCCGATCTGGCCGAGCACGGCGACGACCGGCGCGCGACCACCCGCATCTTCGGGTCCAAGCCCGGCACGTACGGCGCCGGTCTGCTGCAGCTGATCGACTCGAAGAACTGGCGCGACGACGCCGACCTGGCGCAGGTGTACACCACGTGGGGCGGCTACGCGTACGGCCGCGGCCTCGACGGCGTCCCGGCGTCGGACGACATGCGCAGCGCCTACAAGCGGATCGCGGTGGCTGCCAAGAACACCGACACCCGCGAGCACGACATCGCCGACTCGGACGACTACTTCCAGTACCACGGCGGCATGGTCGCGACGGTCCGCGCGCTCACCGGCAAGGATCCGGAGGCGTACATCGGCGACAGCACCCGGCCCGACGCCGTCCGCACCCGCACCCTGTCGGAGGAGACCGCCCGCGTCTTCCGTGCCCGCGTGGTGAACCCGCGCTGGCTCGAGGCGATGCGGCGCCACGGCTACAAGGGCGCGTTCGAGATGGCCGCGACCGTCGACTACCTGTTCGGCTACGACGCCACCACCAACGTCGTCGCGGACTGGATGTACGAGAAGCTCGCCGAGACGTACGTGCTGGACGAGCAGAACCGCAAGTTCATGTCCGAGTCGAATCCGTGGGCGCTGCACGGCATCTCCGAGCGACTGCTCGAGGCCGTCGAACGGAAGATGTGGGAGGAGCCGTCCCCGGCGGTCCTCGAGGGGCTGCGGCAGGTGTACCTCGAGACGGAGGGTGAGCTCGAGGGGGACTGAGGCTCTCCGCGCCTGTGCGTCTTTTCGGTAGTCCCAACTACCGAAAAGGCGCACGGGCGCGCAGCGCCTAGCGGCGCCAGAACAGGTGGTGCGTCACGCCGCTCGGACTGGGCACCGTTTCCAGATGGAATCGGTCGAGCAGTTCGTCCGGGGTATCCCACAGTTGCAGTCCGGTCCCGAACGTGATCGGGGAGACGGCCACGTGCATGGTGTCGACGAGGTCGGCGTCGAGGAACTCCCGGATGGTGGTGACCCCACCACCGAGCCGGACGTCCTTCCCCTGCGCGGCCTCCTTGGCCTGATCGAGGATCGTGGCCGGGTCGCCGTCCACGAAGTGGAACGTGGTCTCGCCGCGCGTGATCGACGGCCGGGGGTGGTGGGTCGCGACGAACACCGGCGTGTGGAACGGCGGCTCCTCGCCCCACCAGCCCTCCCACTCCAGGTTCTCCCACGGGCCGCGCTGCGGCCCGAACTTGTTGCGACCCATGATCTCGGCGCCGATGTTGCGGGAGAAGTCGCGAGTGAAGTAGTCGTCGAGGCCGCGGCTGCCACCGGGATCGGTGCGCATGGGCCAGCTCGCAGTCGCGCCCGCCCACGCGAGCATGTCACCGGGGTCGAGGCCGAACGGATTCTCGAAGGTCTGGTTCTCGCCGCACGCGACGCCGTCGCTGGAGACGTTGAAGTTCTGGACCCGTAGCAGCTGACTCACGTGATGCTCCGCTCTCGAAGGTGGTGTTACGAGAAGACAGACTCGCCGTATCGACGAAACTCATCATGACGCGGCCTCAGGCTGGCCGCGAGGATACGAGAGTGACAGTTCTGTCGACGGATCCCGGGGCGTGGGTGCGACCATGGAGGAGTCGACGCTCTACGCCTGATGCTGACCGGAGGCCGTGGCGATGGACGACTGGACGAGAAGCGAGCTCCCGCGGGTCGTGGTCGAGACCGTAAACGGCCGCACAAGGCACAGCGCGGGCAAAGCGGTACGCATCGGCCGGGACCCGCAGTTGGAGATCACGATCGTCGATCCTGTGGTGTCGCGCGAGCATGCGCGGCTCAGGTGGGACGAGGGATGGCAGCTCGTCGACTCCGGCAGCAAGAACGGGATCTACGTCGACGGCAAGCGCAGAGAAGAGGTACCCGTCACGGACACCGTCCTCGTCCGCCTGGGTGACGCGGTCGAGGGACCCACGGTGCGGATCTCGATCGAGGATCCCGACGCGACGCGACGGGACGTGGGCAGTCGATGGGACGAGTCGACGATCGAGGTAGGGGCCTCGATCGCCCCGCCCCCGGCACCGCGCGCGACCGTCCCCGCGGGAGCCCTGACGATCGGACGGTCTCCGGACAACGACATCGTCGTCCGGGATGTGCTGGCCTCACGCCGTCACGCGATGGTCCACAATGCGCCGTCCGGCCTCGAAATCGAAGATCTGGGGAGCGTCAACGGAACGTTCGTCGGCGGTGCCCGGGTGACGCGCGCACGGCTGACCGACGGCGACGTCGTCACCATCGGCAACACCGACTTCACCGTGCAGGAAGGCCGTCTCGTTCCACGGCAGGCGACCGCCGCGACCGCCGGCGGTCTGCGCGTGGACGGCGTCGGACTCGTCATCGAAGGCGGGCGGCGACTGCTGGAGGACGTCACCTTCACGGCGGGACCCGGGAGTCTCACCGCGGTGATCGGGCCCTCCGGCGCGGGAAAGACCACGGTCGCCAAGATCATCTCCGGTTCGGCAGGCCCCACGGAAGGCGTCGTCGAGTTCGAAGGACGCAGCGTGCACACCGACTATTCGGTGCTGCGCTCCCGCATCGGCATGGTCCCTCAGGACGACGTCGTCCACCGGCAGCTGACCGTCCGGAGGGCCCTCGGCTACGCCGCGGAGCTGCGACTGCCGCCGGACACCACCCGGGCCGACCGTGAAGTGGTGATCGCAGGGGTACTCGACGAATTGCAACTGACCGAGCACGCCGACACCCGCGTCGATCGCCTCTCCGGCGGGCAACGCAAACGCGCATCGGTCGCGCTGGAGTTGCTCACGGGCCCTTCCCTGCTCATCCTGGACGAACCGACCTCGGGTCTCGACCCCGCGCTCGATCGACAGATCATGGCGACGCTGCGCCGCCTCGCCGATTCGGGCCGCGTCGTCGTCATCGTCACGCATTCGCTGTCCTACCTCGAAATGTGCGACCAGGTCCTCCTCCTTGCTCCCGGTGGCAAGACCGCGTATGTGGGACCGCCCGACCGAGTCGGGAGCGCGCTCGGCAGTACCGACTGGGCCGACATCTTCGCCCGCGTCGCCTCCGACCCCGACGGGGTGTTCGCCGAGTACCGCGCCACCCGCACGGTGGCGGAGGTGCCACCAGCCCTGCCCGGGCCGCTCGGCTCTCCCGCGCACACCTCGAGGCGTAAGCAGTTGAGCACCGTCGCCCGCCGCCAGGTTCGGCTGATCCGCGCCGACCGGGGCTACCTGATCTTCCTGTCGCTTCTGCCCTTCGTGCTCGGCGGCCTGGCCTTGCTCGTGCCGGGCGACACCGGGTTCGGGCAGTCCGGTGCCGACGTTTCCGGCGAACTCACCCAGATCCTGGTGGTGCTGATTCTCGGCGCCGCCTTCATGGGCTGTTCACTGACCATCCGCGACCTGGTCGGAGAGCGCATGGTCTATCAGCGCGAACGTGCCGCCGGGCTGCTGCCGTCCGCCTATCTGACGGCGAAGATCGTCGTGTTCTGCGCCGCCGGCATCGTGCAGTCGGTGATCATGGTCCTGATCGTCTACGTGGGCAAGGGTTTCCCGGGCCACGGCAGTGTGCTCCCCTCGGGCTCCGTCGAACTGATCGTGGACATCGCCGCCACTACCTGCTGCTGCGTCGTGCTCGGATTGGCGTTGTCGTCGGTGGCGCGCTCGAGCGAGCAGGTGCTGCCGATGCTGGTGGTCACGATCATGGCGCAACTGGTGATGTGCGGAGGATTGATCACGATCACCGGACGCGCCGTGCTCGAACAGGTCGCGTGGCTGTTTCCGTCACGCTGGGGGTTCGCGGCGGCCGCCTCGACGGTGGACCTGGTCACGAATGCCACCGGCACCGAGCCGGACACGCTGTGGCAGCACACCGGATCGTGGTGGCTCCTCAGCATCGCCATGCTGGTGCTCATCAGTTGCGTGCTCGCGGTCGTCACCTACAGCCGGCTCCGGCTGCGCCGTCAGACCGCAAAGCGCCTATAGTCGCCGGTCGAACGCGAGTGTCGGTTCGGCGGTGGGGATGTCGACGGTGTACGTCCGCAGTCGCACCGATTCCGCCGACAAGTCCATGACCATGAATCCGAGGTCGTCGAAGTTCTGGTAGAGGTTGGCCCGGTCCGGCCGACTGGACTTGCCGTGCTGGTTCTTCGCGGCCGCCCCGGAGACGATCTGCCGGGTGCCCTTGGACTCGACGGTCGGCTCGAGGACCTGCAACGAGTGATCGTGCCCGGACAGGATGAACTGGCACCGTCCCACGACGTGGTCCTCGAAGAAGCGCTTGGCGTGGATGCCGTTCATCGGTTCGATCGGAATTCCGTCGTACGCCCCGGCATCGCCGTGCGAGCCGTTGTTCAGGTACGGGTGGTGAGTGCACGCGATCTTCCACTTCGCCGGCGATGCCGCGATCGCGGCATCGAGCCAGGCCCGCTGCTCGTTCATGAACTGGCCGTCCGCGGCCCAGTACGGCACGAACAGCGGAGGCAGGTAGGCGGCGACCGGGTTGAGGTCGAGGACGAAGAACTCGACGACCGGGTTCTCCTCGGGCACCCGGACCGAGTAGTAGCGGTAGGGCATCCACCATTTGCGCGACGTCCCGTGGTAGTCGACCTCGTCGTTGCCGCGCAGCAGCCAGCCACCGTCGCCTGGGAACACCGCACTGTTGTCGTGGTTACCGAGGGCCATCACCCAGGGGAAGTCCAGGCCGTGGTTGGGGTCCTCGAACTTGGTGGCGAACTGGACGTCCCGGTCGCCGTTGGGCCCGGCCTCGTAGATGTTGTCGCCGAGCCCGAGCGCCATCCCGAACGGCTCGGCCTGGTGCAGCTTGCGCGCCGCGTCGGCGACAGCCCACTGCGGCTGGGTGCCGGTCCCGGCGTCGCCGGTGACGAGCACCCGGACGTTCGACGTCGTCGGGAAGGCGAACTTGCCGTCCGCGGGGGCAGGCGCGGCCGGAACGGCGGCGGAGGCTGTCGGCGCCAGTGCCGCCATCGGGACGGCGGCGGCTGCGACGCCGGCTCCGGCGAGGAAGTGTCGACGGTTGATCGGGTTGAGCTCGGTCACGGTGTCCTCGGAGGTCTCGTCGGTTCGACAGTCCGCCCCAGCAAACCCGAAACTGGACGACCGTACTACTGAAATCGCTTGATGGGCCCAGATGTTCATACGACGTTCATCCGATCCGCCCCGCGGCCCGTACCCTGTCTGCATGGCTGTCACGCTGAGCGAGATCGGTGCCGCGAAATACGTCCTGCTCACCACGTTCCGCAAGGACGGCACCGGGGTGCCGACCCCGATCTGGGCGGCGATGGACGGCGACCGGATGCTGATGTGGACCGAGACGAACTCGTGGAAGGTCAAGCGGATCCGTCGCACATCGCGGGTCACCGTGGGGGTGTGCGACGTGCGCGGCAATCCCAAGGGGCCGCAGATCGACGCGACCGCGGTCGTCCTCGACGACGCCGGCACCGAGCACACGCGCGAGGTGATCATCCACAAGTACCGGGTCCTCGGGTGGCTGCTCGTGAAGGGCAGCCTGCTGCGCCGCGGGCGGAAGGGCACGGTGGGCTTGGCAGTGGTGGTCGGCGAGGACCGCTGAGCGACATCCGACCGTGCAGCCACCGGCCCGCCGTGCCCCGGTGGATCACATCTCGAAGCGGGCGACCGCGTTCCCGGTGAGGGGATTGTGTTCGCGTGCATAGATTTCCAGGGTGGCGGGGTTCTTGTGCCCGGTCTGCCGCATGACTTCGTGGGCCTGGGCACCGTTGCGGAACGCCTGGGTGACGAACCCGGCGCGCAGGGAGTGCCCGCCGAGGTTCGCGATCTTGGTGGGGGAGAGTCCGGCGTCGGTGGCGGCACGGCGGATCACCCCGTGGATACCCTGCCCGGTCAGGGCGCTGTCACCGATGTTCCCGTTCACGCGCAGCGGCCGGAACACCGGCGATGTTGCGACGTCGGGAAGAAGGTCGGGATACGGGACGTGGCAGATGTGCGTGCTGAACGTGTCGGGGGCACCGAGTAACTGGGCGATACCGGCGCGGCCAGCCCGATGGTGGGCGAGAACGACGTCGAGCCAACGCCGGTACACGCACGGAGGGCAGGCGCGGTGCCCGACTGCGAACGGGGTGGCCTTGACCATACCGGCGCCGACCTGGTCGGTCTTCGATCGGCGCACCAGGATGTGCAGCCCATCCTGGGGGTGGAGGGTGATGTCGCGCAGTTGCAGGCCGGACAGCTCGGAACGGCGGAAGGCGCCGAGGAATCCGATCAGGATGACCGCCGAGTCGCGCCGTTCTCGCAGTCGGTCCTGCCACGTTTCCGCGTCCTGACGCATCGTGGCGAGGATGTAGCTGATCTCGTCCCCCAACAGCGGTGCGACGCGTTTGGTCGGGCGTTCCCCGCCGGCGGCGTAGGTGCGGCGCAGGCCGGCCAACGTGTCCTTGACGATCTGAGCCTGCCCGGGCGCGGGGCGGGCGCAGGCTCGGTGCCAGTAGTTGATCGACGCCACCCATCGGGTGAGCGTGTTCGTCGCGTACCGGCGTTCCCCGGTGTCGGTGCGCTGCTCGGCGTGCTCGGTGAGATAGTCGGCGACGGTATGCGGGTGCGCCGGCATCGGCACCTGCCCGCGCTCGGCGCACCAGCCGCGGAATCTGTCCCAGTCCGTGCGGTAGTTCCGGGCGGTCGAAGGCGAGTGCCGCTGCTCGAGGGCGGCGACGATCCGGGCCTCGGCGGACGCGGACAGCACCGGGACGACAGGTTCGGGCGCGGGCCCTGTCGATGCCGCCGGGCGTTCGGGAACGGCGGGCAGAGCGGGCACGACACTGGCCGTGTCGACCTGTTCACTCACACCCGTGCTCCTCTCGTGTCTGTCGAGCGAGCCTACCGAGTGGAACCGACAGTTCTGTATGTCCGGCGCGGACGCCCCCAAGTGTCACTGTGACGAAATGGCGCCATGCCCGAGGCCGGGCCGCCGACGCGCTGTTGTGGCGAGATTGCCCCCCGGACTTCACGATTCGATGATGGCGCTAATGGAAATTAGCGTGAGTAGTTTCTCTGGGACCCGCGGATCGTCTCCTCGCGGCACGCCGCGCAGCGACACCGGCGGCATGGGGTCGGGCTCGAACGTTGCGCCGCGGACGCAAGGGGGACGGTCGGCCCGCCGGTCACGGCATCGGCCTGAGCGCCCATTCTTTGGCGGAAGTGGCGGGATCCTGCGTATCGGACGCAGGAGTGGGCGCTCAGGCCGACTGCGGGCGCAGTCGAGTTGGAAACGCTTGGCGGGGAGCGAATTTCGGGTTCGCATGGAGCCCACCAGGCGCTGGACGGCCGCGTGACGCCGGCACTGTCGACCGTGACGCGATTCCCCGACCGGAGCTCGCCACGCGCCGCGGACCCTGCGCCATCACCGCGAGTTGTGGCACGATTTCGCAGGTGACCAGTAGACCGGACGAAGCGCAGCGCCTGCGCGACCTGGCGCTGCTACGCCGCGTGCGCGACCGGATCGACCGGGAGTACGCGCAGCCGCTGGACGTCGAGGCGCTCGCGCGCGGCGTGCACATGTCCGCCGGACACCTCAGCCGGCAGTTCCGGCTCGCGTACGGCGAGCCGCCGTACGCCTACCTGATGACGCGGCGCATCGAGCGCGCGATGGCGCTGCTGCGGCGCGGGGATCTCAGCGTGACCGAGGTCTGCTTCGCCGTCGGCTGCTCGTCGCTGGGGACGTTCAGCACCCGATTCACCGAGCTCGTCGGCGTCTCACCGAGCGTTTACCGGGACCAGGAGCGGCCCGCGACGGAGATGCCGTCGTGCGTGACGAAGCAGGTCACCAGACCGGTCAGGAATCGAGAAGCGTCCGCCGCGAGCGGCACCTAGCGTGGTGGCCACAGCCCCCACCTGCACACACGCCGCCACCGCAACAGATGGAGAACCGATGAGCACGCCCACCCCGCACGCCGCCGACAGCCACGACCTGATCCGCGTGCACGGTGCCCGTGAGAACAACCTCAAGAATGTGAGCGTCGAGATCCCCAAGCGGCGGTTGACGGTGTTCACGGGTGTGTCCGGCTCCGGCAAGAGCTCCCTGGTGTTCAGCACGATCGCGGCCGAATCGCAGCGGATGATCAACGAGACCTACAGCGCCTTCGTGCAGGGGTTCATGCCGACCCTCGCGCGCCCGGACGTCGACGTGCTCGAGGGACTGACGACGGCGATCATCGTCGATCAGGAGCGGATGGGCGCCAACCCGCGCTCCACGGTGGGTACCGCCACCGACGCCAATGCGATGCTGCGCATCCTGTTCAGCCGGCTCGGCAAGCCGCACATCGGCTCGCCGCAGGCCTTCTCGTTCAACGTCGCCTCCATCAGCGGCGCCGGTGCGGTCACCGTGGAGAAGGGCGGCCGGACCGTCAAGGAGCGTCGTAGCTTCAGCATCACCGGCGGCATGTGCCCCCGCTGCGAGGGCATGGGCCGGGTCTCCGACTTCGACCTGACCGCGCTGTACGACGACAGCAAGTCGCTCAACGAGGGCGCGCTGACGATCCCCGGCTACAGCATGGACGGTTGGTACGGCCGGATCTTCCGCGGCTGCGGATTCTTCGACCCCGACAAGCCGATCGCCAAGTTCACCAAGAAGCAGCTGAACGATCTGCTCTACAAGGAACCGACCAAGGTCAAGGTCGAGGGCGTCAACGTCACCTACGAGGGTCTGATCCCGAAGATCCAGAAGTCGTTCCTGTCCAAGGACCGCGAGGCGATGCAGCCGCACATCCGGGCGTTCGTCGACCGCGCGATCACCTTCCAGACCTGCCCCGACTGCGAGGGCACGCGGCTGAGCGCCGAGGCGCGGTCGTCGAAGATCGACGGGATCAGCATCGCCGACGTGTGCGCCATGCAGATCAGCGATCTCGCCGAATGGGTGCGCGGCCTCGACGAGCCGTCGGCCGCGCCGCTGCTGAAGTCGCTCGGCGAGACGCTCGACTCGTTCGTCGAGATCGGGCTCGGCTACCTCAGCCTCGACCGCCCGGCCGGCACGCTCTCGGGCGGCGAGGCGCAGCGCACCAAGCTGATCCGCCACCTCGGGTCGTCGCTCACCGACGTCACCTACGTGTTCGACGAGCCGACCATCGGCCTGCACCCGCACGACATCCAACGGATGAACGACCTGCTGCTGCAGCTGCGCGACAAGGGCAACACGGTCCTGGTGGTCGAGCACAAGCCGGAGGCGATCGCGATCGCCGACCACGTCGTCGATCTCGGCCCCCGCGCCGGCACCGAGGGCGGCGAGATCGTGTTCGAGGGCAGCGTCGACGAACTGCGCTCGAGCGGCACCCTCACCGGCAAGCACCTCGACGACCGCGCCGCGCTCAAGCCGTCGGTGCGCACCTCCACCGGTGCGCTCGAGGTGCGCGGTGCCGACACCCACAACCTGCAGGGCGTCGACGTCGACATCCCGCTGGGCGTGCTCGTCGTGGTGACCGGTGTCGCCGGTTCGGGCAAGAGTTCGCTGATCGCGGGATCGGTGGCCGGGCGGGACGGAGTCGTATCCATCGACCAGGGCGCGATCAAGGGGTCGCGGCGCAGCAACCCGGCAACCTACACCGGACTGCTCGAGCCGATCCGCAAGGCGTTCGCGAAGGCCAACGGCGTCAAGCCCGGTCTGTTCAGCGCCAACTCCGAGGGCGCGTGCCCCAACTGCAACGGCGCCGGCGTGGTGTACTCCGACCTGGCAATGATGGCCGGCGTCTCGACCCCGTGCGAGGTGTGCGACGGCAAGCGCTTCCAGGCCGAGGTGCTGGACTACACGTTCGGCGGCAAGGACATCGCCGAGGTGCTCACGATGTCGGTCGCCCAGGCCGAGGAGTTCTTCGGCTCCGGCGATGCGAAACTCCCTGCGGCCCACAAGATCCTGGTGCGGCTGGCGGACGTCGGACTCGGGTACGTCAAGATCGGTCAGCCGCTGACGACGCTGTCCGGTGGTGAGCGTCAGCGCCTCAAGCTCGCCACCCACATGGGGGAGAAGGGCGACGTCTACATCCTCGACGAACCCACGACCGGCCTGCACCTGGCCGACGTGGAGAACCTGCTCGGTCTGCTCGACCGCCTCGTCGACGCCGGCAAGTCGGTGATCGTCATCGAACACCACCAGGCGGTGATGGCGCACGCCGACTGGATCGTCGATCTCGGGCCCGGCGCGGGTCACGACGGCGGCCGGATCGTCTTCGAGGGCACGCCCGCCGACCTGGTCGCCGACCGGTCGACGCTCACCGGCCAGCACCTCGCGGAGTACACCGGCAGCTGACCGCGATCACGGCAATTCGGTGATCGACAACCGACCGGTCGGGTGGCGTGCTTCAATTCGCCCATGCGAAAAGCACTGCTGGCAGTTGCATTGATCGCTACCTGGCTGGTCGCCGGGGCCGCGCCCGCGGGCGCCGCCTCGTCTGCGGGCCCGGCGCAGCCGTCCTGGTCCGGGCAATACTCGGTGAAGCGGTTCGCGGCGACGAAGACCGGTACGAGTTTGGCCGCGCGGCAGTGGGAGCCCGACTTCGCCGACACGTACACGTTCGAGACGACGTGCACGGCCGGGACGTGCGTGGCCACCGTGGTCGATGGGCCCAAGCCGGCCAACCCAACCCTCCCGCAGCCGGCGCGGTACACGTGGGACGGCACCAGGTGGGTGCATCCGTACGACTGGAAGTGGGACTGCTGGCAGGGCGAGGGCGTGCCCAAGGTGTGGGCGCCGGCGCACTCGTTCGCGTACTACACCCCGCAACGCGACGGCACACTGGTCGGCTCGTGGCGCACCGACATCGACAGCGGCCCGTGCGCAGGCTCGGTGATCATGAACGTCGCGGCCTACCCCGTCGACCGGTCGCCCGGGCTCTTCGGCAGCAGCAGCTGAGCCGCCCGGAGACTACGGCGGCCCGCGCCGCGACACCGGCGGCAGGAACTCGGCCTCCAGGCTGCGGGCCCACCAGGCGCCGGTGGCGCGGCGCTCGTCGCGGGTGGTGAACCGGTAGCGGTACAGCCGGGCCCGGATCGCGGCCGGCGGCGCGTCCGGGAACGGATTGTGATGGAGCAGCTTCAGCAGCGCGGTGTTCCCGTCGAGCAGACGTTCGACCAGCCCGCCGAACCATGACGTGGCGTACCCGGGGGAGATCGCGGCGAACCACATCAGCCAGTCCAGCCGCAGGTGGTACGGCGCGAACTGGCGGGGGCGCCGTCGCAGGGCGCCCGGCTTGCCCTTGAACTCGTAGGCCAGCCACTCGCTGTCGGCGGTGGGATGCGCGTCGCGGCACCCCTCGACGACGATCTCGCGGCGGGTCTTGGTCACGTGCCCGAACGCCCCGTACGTGTTCACCAGGTGCCACGGATCGAACGACGCGTTCATCATCTGGTGACTCGAGAACAGGTTGCGCGCCGGGCGGTAGCTCAGCGCCGCGATCGCAACGGTGACCGCGACGACGATCACCACGAACCAGATCGGTGCCGCGGCGATGTCCGACGGTGCCGTGACCGGCAGCATCGCCTCCCAGAACCCGTTCGGCAGCACCGACAGCCCCAGCACGATCGCGAGCCAGTTGAGCCACGCGAAGTTGCCGCTGACCACCAGCCACAGCTGGGTGACGACCATGATCGCGGCCGCCCCGCCGGCGACGGGCTGCGGAACGAACAGGAAGAACGGGACGATCAGCTGCGTGAAGTGGTTGCCGGCGACCTCCACTTTGTGCAACCGGCGGGGAAGCCGGTGGAAGTACCAGCTCAGCGGGCCCGGCATCGGCTGCGTCTCGTGGTGGTAATACAGGCACGTCAGATCGCGCCAGCACGGATCGCCGCGGATCTTGATCAGCCCGGCGCCGAACTCGAGTCGGAACAGCAGCCACCGCAGCAACAGCAGGGTCAGCAGCGGCGGTGCGGTGTGGGCGTTGCCGACGAACACCGCGAGCAAGCCCACCTCGAGCAGCAGCGACTCCCACCCGAACCCGTACCAGACCTGCCCGACGTTGACGATCGACAGGTACAGGCCCCACAGCAGCAGCCAGCCGAGCATGCACAGCGGCAGCGGCAACAGATCCAACAACCCGAGCAGGGCCGCCGCCGACAGTCCCGCCCCGGTGCACGCGACGCCCATGAAGAAGCGGTCCGAATAGTGCAGGTGGAAGAGGCTCGGCGACCGCTGCCAGCGGGCGCCGGCGAGGAACCGGCGGATCGGGAGGATGCCGTGGTCCCCGATGAGCGGCCGGAACTGGTCGATGGCGACGAAGAACGCACACAGGTAGATGACGGCCAGCCCCTCCTTGAAGAACAGCCGTCCCAGCCAGTAATTGTCGGCGTCGAACCAGTTCACGGCAGGCGTCCCCTGCCGCGGACGTTACTCGGGGCGCGGTGCTGCGGCCAGAGGCCTCACGCCAAGTGCGGCAGCACTTCCTGCTCGAGCAGTTCGAGCCCCGACATGTCGTACGCGGCCTCGGGCACGTAGAAGATCGCGTACTCGAGTCCCTGCTCCTTCAGCGCCGTCAGCTTCTCGACGATCTGTTCGGGGGTGCCGACGCCGGGCAGGCCGCGGAACGCCGCCAGCGACGCGTCGGCCTGCTCGGCGCCGACGATCGGCTCGAGACGCGCCCGCAGCGCCGCGAGCCGATCCTGCACCTCCGCCTCGGTGCGGCCGATCGCGACGTTGTAGTTCGCCGAGCGCACGATCGCGTCGAAGTCGGTGCCCACGTCGGCGCAGTGCTCGCGGAGGATCCGCGACTTGTGCGCGAACACCTCGGGGGTGCCGTCGAAGTTCGTGTACTGCGCGTACTTCGCGGCGATCTTCAGGGTGACCTTCTCGCCGCCGCCGGCGATCCACAACGGGATGCCGCCGTCCTGCAGCGGCAGGGGCCGCACGATCGCGCCGTCGACCTGGTAGTGCCGGCCGTTCAGGGTGGCGGTGCCGGTGCTCCACGCCTGCCGCAGGATCTGCACGCCCTCGTCGAGACGCCCGAGTCGTTCACCCGCCGAGGGGAACCCGTAGCCGTAGGCGCGCCACTCGTGCTCGTACCAGCCGCCGCCGATACCCATCTCGACCCGGCCACCGGAGATGATGTCGGTGGTGGCCGCGATCTTCGCGAGGTACGCGGGGTTGCGGTAGCTCATCGCGGTGCACATCTGGCCCAGGCGCACCCGGTCGGTCACCGCCGCGAAGGCCGACATCAGCGACCACGCCTCGTGGGTGGCCTCGTCGGTCGGCGTGGGGACGGTGTGGAAGTGGTCGTAGACCCAGATCGAGTCCCACGGCCCGCGGTCGGCGCGCAGCGCGAGGTTGCGCATCGCCGCCCACTGGTCCGCCGGATCGATGCCGACGAGGTCGAGCCGCCAGCCCTGGGGTACGAAGAGTCCGAATTGCATCGCAGTCCTTGTCCGTGCGGGGGATGTGTCGGTGGTCGTTGTCGAGCGGTGGTCGTCGGGCTACGCCAGCGCGTCCACGTAGTACCAGCGCCCGTTCTCGCGGACGAATCGGCTGTGCTCGCGCATCGACCCGCGCTGGCCGTGGTCGGTGTAGTGGGCGACGAACTCGACGGTGCCGGTGTCGTCGAGCAGGCCGCCGCCGGTGCCCTGCAGCACGTCCAGGCGTCGCCACACCAGATCCGGATCCAGTTCCAGGTCAGTGGGGCGGGTGCTCGAGTGCCAGGTCCGCAGCAGATAGTCGGCGTCACCGACCGCGAACGCGGCGTAGCGCGAACGCATCAGCTGCTCGGCGGTGGGGGCGTCGGCGTCGCCGCGGTGGAAGCGACCGCAGCACTGGCCGTACTGCTCCCCGGACAGGCACGGGCAGCGATCGTCGTTCGAGACCTTCGTCATCACTGTTCCTCTACTGGGCCTGGCTCACCGACGACATGTGGAAGTCCGGAATCCGCATGGGCGGCATCGCCGTCCGGGTGAACCAGTCCTTCCATTCGCGCGGCAGTGTCTGCTCGGTGGCACCGACCTCCGTGGTGCGGCGCAGCAGATCGAGCGGGCTCTCGTTGAACCGGAAGTTGTTGACCGCAGCGGTGACCGCACCGTCCTCGATCAGGTACACGCCGTCGCGGGTGAGACCGGTCAGCAGCGCGGTCGCCGGATCCACCTCGCGGATGTACCACAGCGTGGTCAGCAGCAGCCCGCGCTCGGTGTCGGCCACCATGTCGTCGAGGGTGGCCGCGCTCCCGCCGGAGAGCAGCAGGTTCTCGCCCGGCACCGCCACCGGCGCACCGAATTCCGCGGCCGCGGCCCGCGGGTAGGCGAGCGCGTGGATCACGCCGTCGCGCACCCAGTCGACGCGGGCGGCGTCCATGCCGTTGTCGAACACCGACAGCGTGTCGGACGACGCGGTCGTCGCCACGAACGGGGAATACGCGAGGCGCGGGGCGTGCGGATCCGAGAACAGCGTCAGCGGGATGTCGGTGAGCCGTTCGCCGACGCGGGTGCCGCCGCTGCGCGACAGCGCGGTGTGCCCCTCCTGCGCGCCGCGACCCTCCATCGCCCACATCAGCGGAATCATCAGGTCCGACACCGCGGACGGCGGCAGCACCGTCTCGTAGCGTCCGGCGGGCAGCGCGACGGTGCGCGCCGACCAATCCAACCGTCGGCCCAGATCGGCCAGCAGGTCCGGCACCGACACGTCGGTGAAGTCGAGGGTGGCCGACCCCACCCAGGCGCTCGCGTCACCGCGCTTGCCGTTGATCTCGATCGAGCCGGTCGGCTGGGTGAACCGTCGGCGGATGCCCGTGGACGTCCCCAGCCACGTGCTGTGCATCTGGTGGTGCGCAAAGCCGTAGAGCCGGTCGGCGGCGTCGAACCCGTCTGCCAGGCCGGGCACCAGCGTCTCGAACACCCCGACGCCGGTGGACGCGGCGGCGTCCGACCAGCCCGCGTCCGTGCCGGCGCCGGTCAGCAGGTCCATCGCGTCCTCGGCCGGCTGCGCGGACCGGGCCGCGGCCTCGCTGGCGCCCACCACGTCGGCGATCGCGTCGGCGTCGACCGCCGACGACGTCACCGCGCAGACCTTCGCGGCGCCGTTCTCGCGGACGATCGAGAGCACCGTCCAGGACCGCGACGTCGAGACCCCGTTCGTGGTCATCGAATTGCCCGCCCACCGCAGCGACGCCTCGCTCGCGTCGGTGACCAGCACCATCGCCTCGTCGACGGTCGTCAGCGCGAGCGCACGCTCGACGAGTTCCTGCGCGGCGATCATCGCCCGCCCTCCGTTCGGGTATTCAGCACGTTGACGCCGCGGAACAGCGCGGACGGGCAGCCGTGGCTGACGGCCGCCACCTGGCCGGGCTGCGCCTTGCCGCAGTTGAACGCGCCACCGAGGCGCCAGGTGGACGGTCCGCCGACCGACTCCATCGATCCCCAGAAGTCCGTCGTCGTCGCCTGGTACGCGACGTCGCGCAGTTGCCCGTCGAGGCGGCCGTCCCGGATCCGGAAGAACCGCTGGCCGGTGAACTGGAAGTTGTAGCGCTGCATGTCGATCGACCAGCTCTTGTCGCCGACGACGTAGACGCCGTCCTCGACCCGCGCGATCAGCTCCGCGGTCGTGGTGTCGGCCACCGGGTCCGGCTGCAGCGACACGTTCGCCATCCGCTGGATCGGCACGTGGTGCGCGGAGTCGGCGTACGAGCAGCCGTTGGACCGTTCGAGGCCGAGGCGCGGCGCGAACACCCGGTCGAGCTGGTAGCCGACCAGCGTCCCGTCGCGCACCAGGTCCCAGCGCTGCGCGGCGACCGCGTCGTCGTCGAACCCGACGCTGGCGAGCCCGTGCGGTTCGGTGCGGTCGGCGGTGACGTGCATGATCGGGGTGCCGTACCGCAGCGTCCCGAGCAGGTCGGGGGTGGCGAACGACGTGCCCGCGTACGCGGCCTCGTAGCCGATCGCGCGATCGTATTCGGTTGCGTGGCCGATGGATTCGTGGATGGTCAGCCACAGATTGGTGGGGTCGACGACCAGGTCGGTCGGGCCCGCCTCGACGCTGGGCGCCGCGATCTTCGCGGCAAGCAGCCCGGGGATCTCGGCGAGTTCGGCGTCCCACTCCCAGCCGGTACCGGTCAGGTACTCCCAGCCGCGGCCGACCGGCGGGGCGAGGGTGCGCATCGTCTCGAAGGTGCCGGCGTCGGCGTCCACCGAGACCGCCTCGAGCTCGGGATGCAGCCGGACCCGCTGCTGCGTGATGGTCGACCCGGACAGGTCGGCGTAGAACGTCTGCTCCTTGACCTGCAGGCAGCTCGCGGTGACGTGGTCGATGCCGTCCGCGTCGAGCAGCCGCCGCGAATAGTCCTCCAGCAGGGCCACCTTGTCGGCGGCGGCCACCGCGAACGGGTCGGTCGCGTAGCCGGACACCCACGTGGCGTCCCGGTACGCCGGTTCGGGTGCGAGCACGACGCGTTCGCGGTTGAGGGCGCGCAGCGCCCGGGCCACCTGCACCGCCTCGGCGGCGACCGCGGCGGCCCGTTCCGGCGTCAGCTCCGCGTGCGACGCGAAACCCCATGTCCCGTCGACCACGACGCGGACCGCGAACCCGGTCTCGACGCCGTCCCGCACCGACTGCACCCTGCCGTCACGTAGCCGCAGCGACTGCGTCACCAGTCGGTGCACCCGCAGATCGGCGTGCTCGGCACCGGCGGCCCGGGCATGGGACAGGGCGGCGTCGGCCAAGGCGCGCAACGGCAATCCGGTGAACTCGGGGTCGGCCGGACGGTCGGACGCGACTGCGGGCGGGACAGCGCCGTGGGTGACGATCACCCGGCACAGCCTAGTCGGCGATCCGATCGAGTCCACGCGGCGAACGATCGCCGACCGATGCATCGCGCTGCGGCTTGTCCGGCAGGCCGACTAGGGGCAATTCAAGCCGCAACGGCGGAGAGGAATAGTTCGGCCGGAAGCAGTCGCGGACAGGTCACTGACGGGTTGGGAACGCGGCCATCGTCCGAGAGTGCGACTGCCGAGACGGTTTGCGTCCAGATCGGTGGCGTATCCGTATCTGGACGATCTCCGGGGTCGCTCGACGTCCGGGATCCTCATCGGGTATGACATATGTACGCTAATGGCCGTACATATGTGAGTGGGACGAGGAGCAGAGTGTCCGGATATCTGAACGACGAGGAAGCGTTTCTGGTCAAGACCGTTCGTGAATTCGTCGACCGCGAGGTGAAGCCGAGCGTGCAGCAGGTGGAGCACGCGAACGAGTACCCCGAGAAGTGGATCGAGCAGATGAAGCAGATCGGGATCTACGGATTGGCGGTCCCGGAGGAGTACGGCGGCATGCCGGTGTCGATGCCCTGCTACGTGCAGGTCACCGAGGAACTGGCACGCGGATGGATGTCGCTGGCCGGCGCGATGGGCGGGCACACCGTGGTGGCGAAGCTCTTGACCCTGTTCGGGACCGAGGAGCAGAAGGCCCGCTATCTGCCGGACATGGCCACGGGCAAGCTCCGGGCGACGATGGCGCTCACGGAACCCGGAGGCGGTTCGGACCTGCAGGCGATGACGACGGTTGCCCGGCGGGACGGCGATGACCTGGTCGTCACGGGCGCGAAGACATGGATCAGCAATGCGCGCCGATCCGGCCTGATCGCGCTGCTGTGCAAGACCGATCCCGCCGCGCAGCCCCGGCACACCGGCATCTCCGTCGTCCTCGTCGAGCACGGACCCGGGATGACGGTCTCCCGTGATCTCCCCAAACTCGGCTACAAGGGCGTCGAGGCCTGTGAGCTGGCGTTCGACGGATACCGGGTTCCCGCGACGGCGATCCTCGGCGGCACGCCGGGGGCGGGCTTCGCGCAGATGATGAAGGGGCTCGAGACGGGCAGGCTGCAGGTCGCGGCCCGCGCGCTCGGTGTCGGAGCCGCGGCCCTCGAGGATTCGCTGGCGTACGCGCGCCAGCGCGAGACCTTCGGCGTGCCGATCCACAAGCACCAGTCGATCGGCAACTACCTGGCCGACATGGCCACCAAGCTCACCGCCGCGCGCCAGCTCACCCGCTACGCGGCCGAGCGATACGACAAGGGGGAGCGGTGCGATATGGAGGCCGGCATGGCCAAGCTGTTCGCGTCCGAGACCGCGATGGAGATCGCGCTCGACGCGGTCCGCATCCACGGCGGCTACGGCTACTCGACCGAGTACGACGTCGAACGCTACCTGCGCGACGCACCGCTGATGATCGTCGGAGAGGGCACCAACGAGATCCAGCGCAACGTCATCGCGTCCCAGTTGGTGGCCCGGGGCGGACTCTGAGAGTATGGGCGGTGCGTGACTGACATACTCGGACCGTGAGCACCAGGGAGAAGGATTCCGTCCCGGCGTACCGGGTCGTCGCCGACGCGATCCGGGACGAGATCGCGGGCGGACGATACGCCGGCGGCGTCCGGTTGCCGACCGAATTCGATCTTGCGCAACGATTCTCGGTCAGCAGGCAGACCGTTCGCCGGGCCTTCCACGACCTGGTTGCCGAAGGCAGCGTCTACCGGGTGCCCGGACGCGGGACGTTCGCCAACGACGAACGGGGCCGCTATCTCCGGCACCACGGTTCGATCGAGGATCTGCTCAACCTGTCGACGGACACGTCGATGGAGGTGCTCGAGCCGTTGCGCCGCCGCGCGGACATCGAGGCCGCCGCGCGCCTGCGGGCCGACACGGATGTCGTTCGTACGGTGGTCTTCCGGCGGGTGCACGACGGAGTTCCCTTCGTGCACACCACCGTCCACCTCCCCGAGCGGCTGGGGCGGATCATCGCCGGGGCGCCCGATCTCGCGGCCGGCGCGATCGGGACGTCGACGGTCATCGGACTGCTGGAGCCGCACCTGACGAGCCCGATCGTCGAAGCGGCCCAGTCGATCACCGTCGGCTCGGCCTCCGGGGCGGTGGCCGAGGCGCTCGGCTGCGAGCCGGGGCATCCGATGCTGCGGATCGACCGGGTCTACTCCGACGCTGACGGCGATGTCGTCGAGGCGTCGGTCAGCTACTTCCTGCCGGAGCACTACACGTACCGAGTCACCTTGCGGCGAGAGCACACCGGGCAGCCATGACCGGCCGGGCGCGGCTCCGGCCGGTGGCGGCGGGATCAGTTCCCGACGTGTTCGGACGTCGGGGCCGTCAGTAGCCCCAGTGCGGCGTCCACGAGTCGCACCGCCCACCCGGGGTGGTTCGGCGCGTCGGCGTTCGCCGTGCCGTCGTGGTCGGCGACGGTCCGTACCACGACGTGGTGCAGCATCGTCATCCGTTCCTCCACGGTTTGCGGTGGTAGCGCACCGAGCGACCGCTGAATCGATGCCCACACGATGCGCAGGCTGGTCGCCGATTCCCAATCGAACCCGGACCGTCGCGTCGGATCGCTCAGTAGCTGCACCAGGAACCCTCCGTAGTGGCTGTCCGGGTCCGAGGTCTGCGCTGCGAGCGGGAAGACGAACGCCTCGAGGAGCGAGCGGAGATCGGCCGAACGCCCGTCCGCCTGGATCGCGGCGAGCAACTGCAGCCGGTTCTCGTTGATCGCGTGCATGCGGTGCTCGAAGATCGCCGCCAGTAGGGCTTCCTTGTCGCCGAAGTGGTACTGGACGGCGGCGCTGTTCCGCTGTCCTGCCGCCGTGCCCACCTCGCGGAGCGAGACCGCGTTCAGTCCGCGCTCGCTGAAGAGCCGCTCGGCAGCGAGGAGGATCCGCTCACGGGTCGTCGTGGAGGTGTTCGTCGAGCTCGACATGCCCGCATTCTCTCAAACGGTTGTCTTTGCGCCGGTGAGCCGAGCGACCATTGCCCTTGTAAAACGCGTGCATTAGATTGTTAATGCACACGTTTTACATCGGTCCCGCTTCCGGTCACAGCTACGCCCACTCCGTGACATGCGCCGTCGGCGTTCGTCGAAACTCGCTCGGCCGGAAGACAATCAGCGGAGGAATGGATGAAGATCAAAGGAGCCGTCCTCGACGGTGTCGGCGAGGACTGGAGGATCACCGAGATCGAACTCGGCGATCCCGTGCACGGGGAGGTGCAGGTCCGGCTCGCCGCCTCGGGGTTGTGCCACTCGGACCACCACATCAGGACCGGGGCGACGCCGATGGGGACCTTCCCGGTACTCGGTGGGCACGAGGGGGCCGGCGTCGTGACCGCCGTTGGACCCGGGGTGTCCGACATCGAGGTGGGCGATCACGTCGTCCTGGCGTTCCTTCCCGCCTGTGGCACGTGTCCGTCGTGCGCCAAGGGTTTGCAGAACCTGTGCGACAAGGGCGCCGGTCTGCTCGCGGGCAAGGCGATCTCCGACGGCACGCATCGGGTGACCGTCGACGGCCGGCCGGCCGTGCCGATGTGCCTGCTGGGCACGTTCGCGCCGTACGTCACGGTCAACCAGGCGTCGGTCATCAAGATCGAGAAGGACATTCCGCTCGAGAAGGCCGCGCTGCTGGGGTGCGGCGTGTCGACGGGGTGGGGGTCGGCCACCGAGATCGGGGGCACCAAGGTCGGCGACACGGTCGTCGTCGTGGGTGTCGGCGGAATCGGTATCAACGCAGTTCAGGGAGCCGCTCATGCCGGCGCCCGGTTCGTCGTCGCGATCGACCCCGTGAAGTTCAAGCGCGACCAGGCCGTCGAGTTCGGTGCCACGCACACGTTCGCCTCCCCCGAAGAGGCACTCGAGCCGGTTCGCGACCTCACCTGGGGCAAGCTCGCCGACGTCACGATCCTGACCGTCGGGCATCTCGAGGGCGACATGGTGGCACCGGCCCTGACGATCACCGGCAAGGCCGGACAGGTCGTGGTCACCGCTCTCGGGGATGCGTTGAACAAGAGTGCGTCGATCAACCTGTTCGAACTGACGCTCTATCAGAAGCGCGTGCAGGGCGCGATCTTCGGCGGTATCGGACCCCGTGAGCAGATCCCCCGGCTGCTCGACCTGTACCGGAGCGGTGCCCTCGAACTCGACAAGCTCGCGACGAGAACGTATCGACTCGACGAGATCAATCAGGGATATTCCGACATGCTCGACGGGAAGAACCTTCGCGGAGTGATCGTGCACTCCGACGCCGACTACTGATGCTGCGAGAGAGGACGAGGCGAGGACATGGCTGACTTCACGAAGATCTACATCGACGGAAAATGGGTTCCGTCCACCGGTGACCGGTTCATCGACGTGGTCGATCCGGCCACCGAGGAGGTCCTGGCGACGGTTCCGGAGGGAACCGCAGCCGACGTGGACGCCGCGGTCGCTGCCGCGCGACGGGCATTCGAGCCCTGGTGGCACACGCCGGTCGCGGAGCGAGTCGCTCTGCTGCGAGCCGTCGCGCAGGCGATGCGCGAGCGCAGCGGCGAGCTTGCACAACAGATTTCGGACGAGATGGGATCGCCGATGTGGTTCGCCGCCTCGGTGCAGGTCGGGATGCCGATCAACAGCTTCCTGCACGCTGCGGAGACGGCGGAGGCGTTCGCGTTCGAACGGGTCGAGGGACGGTCGACGATCGTGCGGGAACCGATCGGCGTCGTCGGGGCCATCACGCCCTGGAACTACCCGCTGCACCAGATCGCGGCCAAGGCGGCCTACGCTCTCGCGGCGGGCAACACCGTCGTCGTGAAGCCGAGTGAGGTTGCCCCGCTGGACGGCTGGCTGCTCACCGAGATCCTCGACGAGGTGGGACTGCCTCCCGGAGTGTTCAACCTGGTGAGTGGTACCGGCCCCGTCGTGGGCCAGGCGATCGCCGCCCACCCCGACGTCGACGCGGTCTCGTTCACCGGTTCGACGGCCGCGGGCAAGATCGTCAGCAAGGTCGCCGCGGACACCGTGAAGCGGGTGGCGCTCGAACTCGGGGGCAAGAGCCCCAACGTGATCCTCCCGGACGCCGACCTGGCCGCCGTGATGCCCGCCGCTGTGCAGGGCGCGATGATCAACTCCGGCCAGACCTGTGCGGCGCTGACGCGCCTGATCGTTCCGCGCGAGCGTCTCGCCGAGGTCGAATCGCTGGTGGCCACCGCGGTGGAGTCCTTCACCGTCGGTGATCCGAAGGCGGAGGGAACCCGGCTCGGCCCGCTGGCGTCGCGCGCTCAACTCGATCGCGTCCGCGCGTACATCGATCGGGGAATCGAGGAGGGTGCGAAGCTCGTCGTCGGTGGAAGCGAACCGGTGCCGGGTCTGGACCGCGGCTACTACGTGAAGCCGACGGTGTTCTCAGAGGTCACCCGGGACATGACGATCCACCGCGAGGAGATCTTCGGTCCGGTCCTGTCGATCATCGCGTACGACACCGTCGACGAGGCCGTCGAGATCGCCAACGACACCGTGTACGGACTCTCCGGCAGCGTGTGGTCGGCCGACGCGGACGCCGCGCGCGCGGTGGCCGGCCGGATCCGGACGGGCCAGGTCTCCGTCAACGGCGGGGCCTTCAATCCGAACGCGCCGTTCGGTGGGTACAAGCAGTCCGGCATCGGACGCGAGTTCGGCACGTACGGTCTCGGGGAGTTCCTCGAGACCAAGTCGTTGCAGCACTGAGTCACCATGAGGGGTCGTCCCGTCCGCGCCGCGTGGTTCGGGACGACCCTCGTTCGTGTCCGGTCGTGCCGGGCAGTGCCCGCCCGGACACACGAAAGGGCCCCGGTGCAGACGTTTCCGCACCGAGGCCCTTCGCCGACGAGCTACAGCAGTTCGAGGATGGTGGCGTTCGCCATTCCGCCGCCCTCGCACATGGACTGCAGGCCGTAGCGGATTCCGTTGTCCCGCATGTGATGCACGAGCGTCGTCATGAGGCGCGCACCGGATCCGCCCAGCGGGTGACCGAGGGCCATGGCTCCGCCGTTCGGGTTCAGCCGGGCGTAGTCGGCACCCGTCGCGCGCTGCCAACCGAGCGACACCGACGCAAAGGCCTCGTTGATCTCGAAGGCGCCGATGTCGTCGATCGTCAGCCTCGCCCGGTCGAGGACCTTGGCGGTGGCGGGAATCGGGCCCTCCAACATCGTGATCGGGTCGGCGCCGACCACCGTGGCCGAGTGGACGCGCGCGATCGGCTTCCACCCGTTGCGGGCGGCGACCTCGCTCGTCGTGAGGAGCAGGGCGGCCGAGCCGTCCGAGATCTGCGAGGCGTTGCCCGCGGAGATCACGCCGTCCTCCTTGAACGGAGTCTTCAGTCCGCCGAGGCCCTCGAGGGTGCCTCCCCGTCGAATGCCCTCGTCCACCTGGACGACTCGCTCGACGCCGTTGTCGTCGACCGTCGAGATCGGGACGATCTGACCGGCGAATCGGCCTTCGTCGGTAGCCCGGGCGGCGCGCTCGTGCGAATCGAGGGCATGCTGATCGAGTTCGCCGCGGCCGAGACCGAACTTGGTGGCGATCATCTCGGCACCGACACCCTGATTGAACTTGTAGTTGTCGTAGCGGGCCGCGACCATCGGCCCGTACGGCTCACCGAGCCGGCCCTCGACACGGGTGGATCCCATCGGGACCCGCGACATCGACTCGACACCACCGGCGACCGCGATGTCGTAGTGGCCGGCGATGATCCCGGCCGCGACCTGATGGACGGCCTGCTGGGACGAACCGCACTGCCGATCGACGGTCATCCCGGGAATCGCCTCGGGCCATCCGGCGGCGAGCACGGCGTATCGGCCGATGCATCCCGCCTGCTCGCCGACCGCGGACACACAACCCCAGACCACGTCGTCGACCAGGTGGGGATCGAGGCCGTTGCGGGCGGCCAGCGCCTGGAGGGTCAGGGCCGACAGGTCCGTCGGATGGACGCCGGACAGGGCGCCCCCTCGCTTCCCGACCGGGGTGCGAACCGCATCGACGATCACAGCATCACGCATGTCAAGTACTCCTTGGGGATTCGGGATCAGAGTCCGATGGACTTCGCGACGATCGTCTTCATGACTTCGCTCGTGCCGCCGTAGATCCGGGAGACCCGGGTGTCGGCGTACAGGCGGGCGATGGGGTATTCCGTGATGTAGCCGTAGCCGCCGTGGAGCTGGAGGCACTTGTCGATGACCTTGCCGGCGGTTTCGGTGCAGAACAGTTTGGCCTTGGCGGCGTCGGCGACGCTGAGTTCGCCGGCGTCGTGGAGCTCGAGGGCGCGGTCGGCCATGAGGGTGATGGCCTCGACGTCGGTGGCGCATTCGGCGAGGACGAATTTGGTGTTCTGGAATGCGGCGACGGGCTTGCCGAACACGTGACGATCCTTCACGTACGCGATCGCGTGCTGGAGCGCGGCCCGCGCGGTGGCGGCACCGCCCAGCGCGATCGAGAGACGCTCCTGCGCCAGGTTGTGCGTGAGGTAGGTGAAGGCCGCGCCCTCTTCCCCGAGTCGATCGGTGACGGGCACCTTCACGTCGGTGAAGGACAGCTCCGCGGTGTCGGACGCCTTCAACCCGATCTTGTCGAGCTTGCGGCCCACCGCGAAGCCCTCGGAGGTGGTGTCCACGCACAGGATGGTGAGCCCGGCCCGGCGATCCTCGGCCGTGCTGGGGGACGTTCGGCACACGACGAGAACGAGATCGGCGAGGGCGCCTCCGGTGATGAAGGTCTTGGCGCCGTTGAGCACGTAGTGCGAGCCGTCCGCGGAGAGAACCGCGGTGGTGCCGATGTTGGCGAGGTCGGATCCGGTGCCGGGCTCGGTCATGGCGATCGCCGTCATGATGTCGCCCGACGCGAACCCGGGGAGCCAGCGCTGCTTCTGCTCCTCGTTCGCGTAGCTGAGGAGGTACGGCAGGATCAGGCTCGCGTGGACGGAGTACGTGCCGAACGTGACGCCGGCGGCGGCGGTCTCCTCGCCGACGACGGCGTTGAACTTGAAGCTCGCCTCGCCGCCTCCGCCGTACTCCTCGGGCACCTGGATGCCGAGGACACCGAGCTCGCCGAGACGTCGGTAGAAGTCACGCGGGGGATGTCCCTGCTCCTCCCACTCGTGGTGGACGGGAGTCACCTCCTTGGCGATGAAGTTGCGAATCGTCTCGCGGAATGCCTCGTGGTCGTCGTTGAACACAGTGCGCTGCACGGCAATGTCCTCTCTCGTGAATGGATGTGGTGTTCGTCAGCCCGGTGTCGCGTATCGGTCGGACGCGCGTCAGATGCCGTAGCTGCGCAGGATTCCCTTGCTGATGATGGTCTTCTGGATCTCGCTCGTCCCCTCGCCGATGAGGAGGAAGGGTGCCTCCCGCATGAGCCGTTCGATCTCGTACTCCTTGGAGTAGCCATAGCCTCCGTGGATTCGGAAGCTTTGCTGAGTCACCTCGGCGCAGTATTCGCTGGCGAGGTACTTGGCCATTCCGGCCGCGACGTCGTTGCGGTCGCCGGAGTCCTTCAGGCGGGCGGCGTTGACCATCATCAGATGTGCGGCTTCGACTTTCGTCGCCATCTCGGCCAGCTGGAACGAGATCGCCTGGTGTTGGGCGATCGGCTTGCCGAACGTGCTCCGCTGCTGGGCGTACCGCGCGGCGAGCTCGAAGGCGCGGATCGCGACACCGCACGCACGCGCGGCCACGTTCACCCGGCCGACCTCGACCCCGTCCATCATCTGCCGGAACCCTTGTCCGGGAGCGCCGCCGAGGATCGTGTCGGCGCTCGTGCGGTAGCCGTCGAAGACCAGTTCGGTGGTGTCGATGCCCTTGTAGCCCATCTTGTCGATCTTCCCGGGGATGGTGAGCCCCGGGTCGACGGTGCCGAAGCCCGCCGGCTTCTCGACCAGGAAGGTGGTCAGGTTGTCGTGCTTGCGCTCCGCACCCTCGTCGGTCCGGACGAGGGCCGCGACGAGCGTCGAGCTGCCGCCGTTCGTCAGCCACATCTTCTGGCCGTCGATCGTGTAGCCGCCCGCCCCGTCGGTCCGGGCCCGCGTCCGGATGGCCGCCACGTCCGAGCCCAACTCCGGCTCCGACATCGAGAACGCGCCGCGCGTCTCACCGGTTGCCATCCGCGGGAGGTAGTACTGCTTCTGTGCCTCCGTGCCGTGCCGCGCGATCATGTAGGCGACGATGAAATGGGTGTTGATCACACCGGACACGCTCATCCAGCCACGAGCGAGTTCCTCCACGCACAGCGCGTAGGTCAGGAGGGACTCGCCCAGCCCGCCGTACTCGGTGGGGATCATCAACCCGAACAGGCCCATCTCCCGCATCTGGTCGACGATCTCCTGCGGGTAGGTGTCCGAGTGCTCGAGTTCCTGGGCGTTCGGAATGATCTCCTTGTCCACGAACGCGCGAACGGTTGCGAGGACCTCCGTCTGGAAGTCGGTGAGATCGGGGGTCTGTGCAAGCCTGGTCACGGCTGATCCTGTCGTCGGGAGGGAAGAGGCGGGCTGGTGCGGACGGTTCCCGCGTCGCCGAGTGCTGCGACGTCGCTCTCGGACAGGCCGAGCCGGTCGACGAGCACGGCCGACGTGTCGCCGCCGCCGATCGGTGCGGGTGCGGCGGCGGGGTGCCGGCCGTCGAAGGCGACGGGCAACCCGGTCGCGAGGTACTCACCGATGCCCGGCTGATCGAGCATCCGGAACATCGGATTCGCGGTCACCCGCGCGTCCGTCGCGAGCTCGTCGAAGCTGCGGTACCGCTCGAAGAGGACCGAGGTGGACGCCAGGGCCACGGTGACCTCGGCGGACGTGTGCCGGGCGAACCAGTCGCCGAACAGCCCGTGGAGAACCTGTCGGTATCGATAGCGATCGGCTTCTCGGTCGAAGTCGGCCTCGAGCGACTCCTCGATCCCCGCGATCGTGCCGCTCGTGCCCGTGACGTCCGCCAGGTCGCGGAAGTGTCGGGCAGTGAGCGCCACGACCATGAATCGATTCCCGTCACGAGACTCGAAGTCGTGGCCGTACTGCCCGTAGACGTCGTTCCCGATACGCTCCCGCGAGGTGCCGTTGACCTGTGCTTCGGTCAGGAAGCCGAGGTTGCCCGCGGTGGCGAGCGCAACGTTCTCGAGCGCGAGGGTGGCCGAGGTGCCCTGGCCTGTCGCCTCACGACGTCGTACCGCGGAGACGAGAGCCAGCGCCGCATACAGCCCGCAGGTCACGTCCCAGACCGGCAGCGCATGGTTGACCGGGCCCGCGTGCGCGGTGGGGCCCGTGACGTACGGGAATCCGGTGGCGGCGTTCACGGTGTAGTCGACGCCGGTCGACCGGTCGGCCCGGCCGTGGATCTCGAGATGGATCAGATCGGGTCGCTCGCGCACGAGGGACTCGTACGAAAGCCATTCGCGTCCGGCGGTGTTGGTGAGCACGATTCCGCCGGACGGTCCGCTCTCGACGATCAGACGGCGGACGAGTTGTTGACCGGCCGCGGATTTCAGATCGACCGTGACGGAGCGCTTGCCCTTGTTCAGTCCGGTCCAGTAGATGCTGGTGCCCTCGCTCGTGACGGGCCAGCGGTCGTAGTCGGGCCCGCCGCGGAGGGGGTCGACGCGGATCACCTCGGCGCCGAGCTGTGCCAGGGTCATGCCGCAGAGGGGTGCCGCGACGAAGCTCGACAACTCGACGACGCGTACGCCCGCGAGGGGCAACGGTGTGGATTCGATGCGGTCGGTCACTATCGGCTTCCTCCTGCGAGTGAAACGATCCGTTCGGCACGGATCAGAACGGGGCGGTCGACCATGTGCCCGTCGACCGCGAGCACCCCCGCGGCGCCGGGAGCCGCGGCCGCGGCGAGAATCTCCCGGGCCCAGTGGATCTCCTCCGGACCGGGTGTGAGCGCCGCATGGACCGGTTCGACCTGCGCCGGGTGGATGCACAGCTTGCCGGTGAAGCCGAACTGCCGCGCATGAGCGACGTCCCCGGCGAGGACGCGCGCGTCCGAGATCGACGCGGTGACAGAATCGATCGGGGCCGGCAGGCCGGCTGCCGCCGAGGAGAACGCCATCTGGGCGCGGGCCCGATCGATCAGCGGGGAGCGGGCCGGATCCACGCCGAGTTCGGCCGCGAGATCGAAGCTGCCCAGCGCCATCCTCGTGACGTGGGGCAGAGCGGCGATCCGGTCCGTCTCGAGCACACCCTCGGCCGTCTCGACGAGGGCGATGATCGGGTGGTTCGCCGTGCTCCCCGCCAGCGCGGCGGCCAGTTCACGCAGAGTTCCCTCCGTCGACTTGGGCAGCATTACGGCGCAGTCGATGTCACGGAGGGCCGCGACTTCGTCGACAAACCATTCGGTATCGACGCCGTTCACACGGACCGCCCCGGGATGGTGCGAGAGCCACGATGCGGCGTTGCCGAGAGCCTCGCGCTTGCGTTCCGCCGACACCGCGTCCTCGAGATCGAGAACCGACAGGTCGGCGCCGCACGACAGTGTGCCGGCGAATCGGGTGGGGCGGTCGGCCGGAGTGAACAGCAGCGTTCTGGCGGATGCTGTCAGGTCATGCATTCGTTCCACATCCTTGCATGGCGTGAATCGGGAGCGGGCGAGAGCGCCGCCTCCCTTCTTCGATTTTTTATAGCCGAGATACCGAGCGGTGGAAAGGTGCCCGGGAGCGCTCGCGGCGCGGCCGTCCGCGCCCGGCGGGTGGCCCGCGCCGCGCCGCCCCGGCCTCGCGGACACTGCTGTCGAACCGTAGGGAGCCCTCGGTGGAGTCGTAATACACTGGTCCGCAGTGTTTTTCGGGCCGACGTCACGCCCGGTCCGGGGCGGAAGCGGCATCGGGTGGGTGCCCATGGAAGCGTCGAATCATAGGTTCCGGCAAGGGTCGGCCCCGTCCGCTTCGAATCGTTCGCGGCCCGGTTTTCGTGTCGCGCCGGTCCGGGGACCGGCACATCGGTCCTGCCTATCGCACGGTTCGGCACATGCGTCTTGTCGGCGGTGATGCTACGTGATTCCGTTGTGGTGCAGAGTAATACGTGAAAGGAAGTCGGTACATGCAACTCAAGGGATCTTCGATCGCGGTCACGGGCGGGGCCTCGGGACTGGGCCGTGCGACGGCAGAACGGCTGGCCGCCGCGGGCGCGGTCGTCACGCTCATCGATCTTCCGGGGTCGGACGGGGCGGAGGTCGCGGACGACATCGGCGGCGGTACCCGCTTCGCGGCTGCGGACGTCACCGACGAGGCCCAGTTCGCCGCCGCCCTCGACGTCGCGTCCGAGGGCTCGGGGCTGCGCGGTGTCGTGCACTGCGCCGGGGCTGGGCGGAAGCTGCGAATTCTCGACAAGGAGGGGCGCGCGGGTTCGCTCGAGGACTTCGAGTTCGTGGTTCGACTCAACCTCGTCGGGTCGTACAACGCGCTCAGGCTCGGTGCCGAGCGCATCGCGCGGACGGAGGAGGTCGACGGCGAGCGTGGCGCGATCGTCCTGACCGCGTCGGTGGCGGCGTTCGAGGGGCAGATCGGGCAGCTGCCGTACACCGCGTCGAAGGCCGGGATCGTCGGCATGACCATCACCGCCGCCCGCGACCTCGCCAGCAGGCGAATCCGGGTGTGCACCATCGCCCCCGGAATCATGAACACTCCGTTGCTGGCCCGACTGCGGGACGACGTCAAGACGTCGCTCGAGGCCACGGTGCCCAACCCGTCGCGTCTGGGAGATCCCGCGGAGTTCGGCCACCTGGCCGGCACGATCCTGGAGAACGGCTACCTCAACGGTGAGACGATCCGCCTCGACGGAGCGATCCGGATGGCGCCGCGCTGACAACGGGCGCCCGCGCCGATCGCGCGGAAAACAGGGAGGGGGTGAGTCGACTCGGTCGGCTCACCCCCTCCCTGTTGTTTCACGGCACGAGCAGCGTCAACGCTTCCGCGACGCAGGCCGGCTTGTCCACACCCTCGATCTCCACGACGAAGCGAGTCGTGAGGAGGTTGCCGGCCGGTACGCCCTCCAGCCCGACGAAGGTGGCGCCCAGGCGGAGCCGGGACCCGGACCGCACGGGATGGGGGAATCGAACCTTGTTGCTGCCGTAGTTGATCCGAGCAGACCCGAACGCGAGCGAGTATAGCTCCTGGGCCAGCGTCGGAATGATCGACAGGGTCAGGAATCCGTGCGCGATGGTCCCGCCGTGCGGTCCCTGTGCGGCGCGCTCGGGCTCGACGTGGATCCACTGGTGGTCGCCGGTGGCGTCGGCGAAGCGGTCGATGCGCTTCTGGTCCAGCAGGATCCACTCGCCCGGACCCTGCGGGGCACCGATCGCGGCGCGGACCTCGTCCGGCGCGCGGAAGACCCGCGGACTCACTTCGTGACCCGTTCGAAGACGGCGGCCAGGCCCTGCCCGCCACCGATGCACATGGTCTCGAGGCCGTAGCGGCCCTGTCGGCGATCGAGTTCCCGTGCCAGCGTCGCGAGCATCCGCCCGCCGGTGGCGCCGACGGGGTGACCGAGCGAGATCCCGGATCCGTGCACGTTCATCCGTTCGAAGTCGGCCTCCGCGAACCCCCACTCGCGGGTGACCGCGAGGGCCTGCGCGGCGAAGGCCTCGTTGAGTTCGATCAGGTCGATGTCCGAGAGCTCGAGACCGGCCTTGCGCAGGGCGATGGCCGTCGCCGGAACGGGACCGATGCCCATCACCCGCGGCTCGACGCCGGCGACGGCCCACGACACCATCCGCACCAGCGGCGTCAAGCCGAGCTCCGCGGCCCGCTGCGGGGTCGTCACAATGCACATCGAGGCCGCGTCGTTCTGCCCGCTCGAGTTGCCGGCGGTCACCGTCGCGTCGGCGTCCTCGCGGGACATGATCGCGAGCAGCCCCGACAGCTGCTCGCGAGTCGTGTCGGCGCGGGGGTGCTCGTCGGTGTCGACGACCCGGTCGCCGCCCCGGCCCGGCACCGCGACCGGAACGATCTCCTCCGCGAGGATTCCGTTCTTCTGCGCGGCCACCGCACGCTGGTGGGAGACCAGCGCGAGTTCGTCCTGCTCCTGTCGCGAGATGTCGTACTCGCGCCGGAGGTTCTCGGCGGTCTCGATCATGCCGCCGGGAACGGGGTAGTGCTGCCCGCCCGCCGTCGAGCGGGCCCGGACGAGCCCGTCGTGAACCGTGACACCACCGCGGGCACCGCCCCAGCGCATGTCGACGGAATAGAAGGCCGCGTTGCTCATGCTCTCGGTGCCGCCGGCAACGACGAGGTCGTTGTCCCCGTTCGCGACCTGGAGCGCGCCCTGGATGACCGCCTGGAGTCCCGAGCCGCAGCGCCGGTCGATGTGCATCCCCGGCACCGACACGGGAAGGCCCGCGTCGAGTGCCACGACGCGTCCGATCGCGGGTGCCTCGCTGTTGCCGTTGCAGTGGCCGAGGATCACGTCTTCGATCGCCGCCGGGGTCAGTCCCGTACGGGCGATCAGTCCCTGCAGCGCCGCGACGCCCAGATCGACGGCGGTCAGGGACTTGAACATTCCGCCGTAGCGCCCGATCGGCGTCCGTACCGGCTCGCAGATGACGGCTTCGCGCATGATGTGCCTTCCTTGGATCAGTGCTCGATGAAGTCGACAGTGAGTGTCGTGTGCGTTGTGGGTTGATCGCGCGGTCCACTCTGCATCGCCAGGGCGACGCTCTCGGATCCCGTTCGCGTGCAGGAGATGTACGCCGGTTGCCCGCAGAACAGCGGTGCCACGTTCCGGTGACGCACCCGCACCGCGCGCTCCGCGAAGTCGAGCCGCACCGCCTCGGCGAGGGCCAGCGTCATCAGCGGGCCGTGGACGACCAGCGCGGGATAGCCCTCGACCCCGGTGGCGTAGGGCCAGTCGTAGTGAATGCGGTGGGCGTTCGCCGTCGCGGCACTGAATCGCATGAGCAGGGTCGGATCGGTGGCGAAGGCCCAGCCGTCGTTCTCGCGCCGTAGCGGCGAACCGGCCGGGGGAGCAGCGTGGGCGACGCGTGCTTCGCCGGGACGCACCTCGGCCGCGGGCCGGTAGACGATGTCCTGACGTTCGATCAGGGCGGGCGTCTCGGCGTCGGCGAAGAGCCGGGTCTCGGTGGTGACGACGACGAACGGACCCGAACGGCCGGTCTTTTCGTTCACCGAGAGGATCTCGCTCGCCCGGCGGATGGTCGTCCCGACCCGTAGAGGGGCGAGCAGCTGCACCTCGCCTCCGGCGAACATCCGGCGCGGCAGTCCGGCCGCCGGATCGTCGTCCCCGCGGACGGGATGGCCGTCGGACCCGATCCGGGACGAGGCGGTCCAGCGGGCGAGCGCGGCCCAATGCCACAGCGGCGGCAGCAGGTCCCCGTGCCTGACCTCGGCGTTGCCGTCGTCGAACAGCGAGGACAGCGCCAGGACCGGCGCCGGATCCAGCAGCTCCTCGGTCACCCCGGTCGGCGCCGGCCGCTGCTCGCCGGTCACATGAATCGTCCTCCGGTGACCTCTAGAACCGTGCCGGTCATGAAGGACGACAGATCGGAGGCCAGGAACAGTGCGACCGAGGCGATCTCGCTCGGCTCCCCGGCGCGCCCGAGCGGAATCTCGTCGAGCTTCGCCTCCCAGATCTCGCGCGGTAGCGCCTCCGTCATCGCGGACCGAATCAGGCCGGGCTGGATCGCATTGATGCGGACGCCGTGGTGCGCCATCTCCTTTGCGGCCGCCTTCGTCATGCCCACGATCCCGGCCTTGGCTGCCGAGTAGTTGGTCTGGCCGACGAGTCCGACCTTGCCGGACAGCGACGAGATGTTGACGATCGCGCCGCGCTTCTGCTCGCGCATCACCGCGGCCGCCATCCGGGTCCCGTTCCACGTGCCCTTGAGGTGGACGGAGATGACCTGGTCGAACTGCTCCTCGGTCATGGTGCGCATGGTCGCGTCCCGAGTGATGCCGGCGTTGTTGACCAGTACGTCGAGCGAACCGAACTCGTCGACAGCGGTGCGGACGAGTGCGTCCACGTCGTCGGCGGCGGTCACGTCGCAGCGCACACCCCGGGCCACGCTCGGACCGCCGAGACGCTCGACCGCCGCATCGGTCGCTTCCTTGTCGAGGTCGCCGACGACGACGCGCGCGCCCTCCTCGATGTAGCGCTGTGCGATCGCGAATCCGAGGCCCTGAGCGCCACCGGTGACAACAGCGACTCGATTGTCCAGCAAAGTCATGAATTCGCAGCCCTTCACTTGGTTCGTTCGATAACGTGGGCGCGCATCCGGTCTCGCGGAGTGCCGGGGTCGTGGAACTCGGAACCTGCTGGCGTCCAACAGAAACGACGATAGGCCGATCCGAGTCGAAAGTGTGCACCCGAACCGGCCGGAATCTATCGGTGTTGGCTATGAACTCACTCGACGTTTCGTATTGGACTTCATGGAAGGACAGCCCGGAAGGTGGCAAGCATGGAAACCACCGCTACCGACGTCAGCGATGACGACTTTCAGGACATGCTCGCTCAGACCCGACACTTCGTCCGGTCGGTCGTGCTTCCGCGCGAGCAGGAGATCATGGACGGCAATCTCATCCCGGAGTCCATCCGGCAGCAGAGCCGGGACATGGGCTTGTTCGGCTACGCGATACCGCAGGAGTGGGGTGGCCTCGGCCTGAACCTGGCTCAGGACGTCGAACTGGCGATGGAGTTCGGTTACACGACGCTCGCGTTGCGGTCGATGTTCGGCACCAACAACGGCATCGCCGGCCAGGTGCTCGTCGGGTTCGGCACCGACGAGCAGAAGGCCCGCTGGCTCGAGGGGATCGCCTCGGGCGCCGTCGTCGCGTCCTTCGCACTCACCGAGCCGGGCGCCGGATCCAACCCCGCCGGACTGCGGACCAAGGCGGAACGATCCGGTGACGAGTGGGTTCTGAGCGGTGAGAAGCGGTTCATCACCAACGCTCCCATCGCGGATCTGTTCGTGGTGTTCGCGCGGACGCGTCCGGCCGACGACCAGGGACCGGGCATCGCGGTGTTCCTCGTGCCCGCGGACACTCCGGGCGTGACCGTCGGGGCCAAGGACGCGAAGATGGGGCAGGAGGGTGCCTGGACCGCGGACGTGCACTTCGACGGCGTGCGCGTGCCCGAGAGCGCGCTCGTCGGCGGCAACGAGGACATCGGATACCGGGCCGCGATGACGTCGTTGGCCCGGGGCCGCGTGCACATCGCCGCCCTTGCGGTCGGGGCGGCCCAGCGCGCGCTCGACGAATCCGTCGCGTACGCCGCGACGGCCACGCAGGGTGGCACACCCATCGGCAACTTCCAACTGGTGCAGGCGATGATCGCCGACCAGCAGACGCAGGTGATGGCCGGGCGGGCTCTCGTGCGGGACGCGGCCAGAGCCTGGGTGTCGGGGGAGGATCGGCGCATCGCACCGTCCGCGGCCAAGCTCTTCTGCACCGAGATGGCTGGCCAGGTAGCCGATCTCGCGGTTCAGGTGCACGGCGGAAGCGGCTACATGCGCGAGGTTGCGGTCGAGCGGATCTACCGCGACGTACGCCTGCTCCGACTGTACGAGGGCACCAGCGAGATCCAGCGCCTCATCATCGGAGGGGGACTCGTCAAAGAGGCGCAGCGCGCCGGTTAGGCGATGTTTCGGCTGGATGACGACGAACGGCGCGAGCCCCGCACGATCAGTGCGGGGCTCGCGCCGTTCGGCATCGGGACGGGTCAGTGCGCCGCGACGACGCCCTGCGGCTTCTCGCCGATGATCGAGATGCGATCCATGACGCGGCGGGCAGGGTAGTAGTCGCTGGCCGCGTAGTGCTGGCAGGATCGATTGTCCCAGAACGCGATCGTGTTCGGCTGCCAGCGCAGTCGAACCTGGAACTCAGGTCGCTGGATGTGCCGGTACAGCATCCGCAGCAGTTCGTCGGACTCCGCCTCGCTGACGCCCAGGATGCGCCGGGTGAAGGAGACGTTCACGAACAGCACCCGCCGGCCGGTATCGGGGATCACCCGGACCACGGGATGCTGGACGGGCGGGAACTCCGGTCGCAGGGCCGCGACCGATTCCTCCGGCATACCCGCCCCGAACGCGTGCACCCAGTCGTGCTCGGCCACGAGATGGTCGATGCGGTCGCGGATGTCCTGCGGCAGAAGGTCGTAGGCGGCACCGGTGTCGGCCCAGAGGGTGTCACCGCCGACGGGAGGAATCTCCACGGCCCGCAGGACCGCGGCGAAGGAGGGGTGCTCGCCCCACGTGACGTCGTTGTGCCAGTTGTTCTCGAATCCGCTCGTCATCACGTCCTTGGCCAGGGTCACGACGTCGGCGTCGGTCTGGCCCGGCTGGATGTACTTGAAGAAGGGGTGCTGTTCGAGATCGCCCCACAGCTGCGCAAAGCCGCGATGGTCGGACCGCTCGATGTCCTGGTCGCGGAAGAAGAGCACCTTCCATTCCAGCAGCGCGCGCCGCAGCTCGGCGAGGGTCTGTTCGGACAGGTTGCCGGACAGGCGGATTCCGCTGATCTCGGCGCCGATCGTCGGGGTCACCGGGGACACGGAGAAGCTGGTGTAGGGAGGTGCCTCGCCGTCGGGTGCGGCGTTCGGGGCGACCATCGGTCCGTGGCCGTACAGCGGGTCGGCCCGACCGGGTTCGAAGAAGGCTGTCGTCAGCGGAGAGCGGGTCATTTCGGGGTGTCCTTTCGCAGGGTGGTGCTCGGGCGTCTTCGCCCGGTCAGGCGTCGGCCGCAGCGGCGGCGATGGCGCCCTTGACGAGCTTCCCGGTCGGTGTGCGGGGCAGCTCGGTGACGAACTGGATGCTCCGGGGGCTCTTGTAGCGCGCGATCCGGCTCCGGGTGAAGTCGATCAGTTCGGTGGCGAGGTCGGGGCCGGGTTCGACGTCGGACTCCAGTTGCACCAGGGCCTTGACGGACTCGCCCATCTCCGGGTCGGGAACACCGATCACCGCGACGTCGCGGACGACGGGATGCACGGCGAGGCAGTTCTCGACCTCCTGCGGGTAGATGTTCACGCCGCCGGAGATGATGAGGAACGAGCGCCGGTCCGACAGGAAGAGGAACCGGTCCTCGTCCAGATGTCCCAGATCGCCGACAGCCGTCCATGTGGGGTGCACGGGATGCCGGGTCCCGGCGGTCTTGACCGGGTCCTTGTAGTACTCGAACTGGGAGTCGGTGCGTTCGAAGTACACGGTGCCGATCTCGCCCGGGGGGAGTTCGACGCCGGCGTCGTCGCAGATGTGTACCGTTCCGATGAACCCGTCCCGGCCGACGCTGCCCGGCTTGCGCAGCCACTCGGCGCTGTCGATGATCGTGAGGCCGTTGCCTTCGGTGGAGCTGTAGTACTCGACGACAATCTCGCCCCACCAGTCGATCATGGCTCGCTTGACCTCGACGGGGCAGGGCGCTGCCGCATGGATGGCGCACCGCATCGAGGAGCGATCGTAGCGCTCGCGCACGTCCGCGGGCAGGCGGAGCATCCTGACGAAGTGGGTCGGGACCCACTGACTGTGGGTGACCTTGTGCGCCTCGATGGCGGCCAGGGCTCCCTCGGCGTCGAACCGGTCCATCATCACGACCGTGCCGCCGAGTGCCTGAACCGACGCCGAGTATCCCAGTGGCGCTGCGTGATAGACGGGCGCGGGGGAGAGATAGACGGTGTCCGTGTCGACGCCGTACACGCGCTCGAGGAGCCCGATGAGCGGGTCTCCGGGTTCGGCGACGTCCCGGTCCGGCAGCGGGCGCATGATGCCCTTGGGGCGCCCGGTGGTGCCGGAGGAGTACAGCATGAGCGCACCTCGCGGCTGCTGTTCCGGAGGTGTGGCCGGGAACTGCGCCACGGCGCCGCGGTAGTCGTCGTAACCGGCGAGTGGACCACCGAAGGCGAGGCGGTGCTCGACCTGGGGTGTGTACTCCCGGAGCCCCGCGACCGTGTCGGCGAGCGCCGCCGCGACGACGAGCACCGTTGCGTCACAGTCATCGACGATGTAGCCGATCTCCTCGGGTGTGAGGTGATTGTTGACGATGGTGATGTGCAGACCGCACCGCAGCGCGCCCCAGTACAACTCGTAGACGGTGGGATCGTTGTCGGCGACCACCGCGATGTGGTCGCCGCGCCCGAGGCCGGCCGCGATCAGCCAGTGCGCGAAGCGGATCGAGCGGGTCTCGAGTTCGGCGAAGGTGACGACCTCGCCAGTGGTCGCGTGGATCACCGCCGGCTTGTCCGGGCAGGTGAGTGAGTGGGCTCCGGGGTACATACGTCGTGCTTCCTTCGGGTCCGTGTTAGGGGAACGGGTCTGGGAGGCGGTGTTCGCGAGGGCTAGGGTGCGGTCGCGGCTTCCATGCCGGCGGCTCGGCGGAATCGGGCGGCGTCGCGCTCGGGGTTGGTCGTGAGTGCCGAGACGACACCACCGACGACCACCACGATGCCGAGGATGACGAAGCCGCGTGCGTAGCCGTCGGCCACGGTCTCGGCCGAGTCGATGATGCGGCCGAGAATCAGCGGCGCCGCCAGGCCACCGAGGCTGTAGACGGCGACCACGACCGACATCACGACGCCGCGCTGGCGGGCCGGGACCACGTCGGAGAGCGCCGAGAAGCACAGGCCGTAGCTGGCGCCCGCGGCGGAGGCGCCGACGACGATGATGACCATCTGCAGAGCGCTGCGGTCCATGAGCGCGAACGCGAGCGTGCTGATGCCGCCGGTGACGGCGAGTGCCGAGGCGAACAGGCAGCGCGAGACACGACTGGTCATCCCTCGGCCCGTCAACCATCCCGAGATCGCGCCGGCAGCGATCATGATGACGGCCGCGGCCACGTAGGGCAGGGCGACCAGGATGCCGCTCTCCTCGGTCGTGTAGCCCAGCCCCTCCTGGAGGTAGAGCGGCAGCCAGCTGACCTTCAACGCGGTGGAGCAGTACGTCGTGAAGAACAGGACGAGCAGTCCGAGGATCGTGGGGGAGCCGAACAGGCGCAGGTACGGCACCCGATCGGGGAGCGGGCCCGCCACCGTGTGCGCCTGGGCGCGGTCGGACGCGTATTCGCCGGTACCTCCGACGAACATCCACAGGACGGCCCACACGATGCCGACGGCGACGAGCGCGACGTACGGGGCGTGCCAGGAGTGGTTGACGAGCAGCCAGGTCAGGGTGGGCGAGGCGATGAAGGCGCCCATGCCCGCGCCGGCCTGGACGATGGAGGTGGGCAGCGCGCGCTTGTCCGCCGGGAACCAGCTGTGGACGACGGTGGTTGCCATCGCCGTCGCGGGTCCTTCCGCGAAGCCGAGCAGGACTCGACTCGCGATCAGTACGCCGAACGTGACCGAACCCATCAGCGGCGCCAGGCTCACGACCCACAGCAGGGCGACACCCGCGAGCAACCAGCGGGCCGGGATCCGGGTCAGGAGGAGACCGCCGAGGATCGCGCCCACGGCGAACAGCCAGAAGAAGCTGCTCTGGACGAGCCCGAACTGCTCCCGGGTGATCCCGAGTTCCTTGATGATCGGAATGCCGGTGATACCGACGACCACTTTGTCGGCGTAGTTGAGGAGGAGGAATCCGAACAGCATGAGCACGATCGCCGCGGTACGGTGACGCGGTCGGCGAGCGACGGGTCGGTCCGGCGTGGGGGTCGTAGCGACCAGTTGATCGGTGTCGGGCGTAGAGGTCATCGCAAACACACCTTCGGTGTTGGGTCCTGCCGGTAGTGCGACCGGACGTTAACGCAGTGGGATGCAAGGTAATTGGACTGCGGCGAGGCGGAATCTCGGCGCGCTTCGCGATGCGGCTGGTGCCGCGGCGGTTCGCCGGCTGCGAACGAAACCATAGTTAAAACACGTGTGTGACGCAAGCCTCACTTCGCGCCTCCACTTCGAGCGTCGCTCCCGGTGGCCCGGGGCGGCTCGGTTCATAGGGAACGGCTAATCCGCGTTGTGGGACTTGCTGATTGATCAAGTCGAGCTCCGATGGTCGACTTGAGTTCTCGCACGTACGCGGTCACGGGGCCGCCGGCACCGAAGAGGAGTACTCGACGTGAGTTCCGTTCTGGCCGAGTTCGACAGTGGCATAGCTATTTTCACGATCAACCGACCCGAGGCGCGCAACGCTGTCGATCTGGAGGTGGCCGAGGCCATGGCCGCGGCCGTCGACGAGTTCGAGGCGCGCCCCGACCTCATGGTCGGCATCCTCACCGGCGCCGGGGGCAATTTCTGTGCCGGAATGGACCTCAAGGCGTTCGCGCGGGGAGAGAAGCCGAGCCTGCCAGGCCGGGGGTTCGCCGGCATCGCCGAACAGCCGCCCACGAAGCCGCTCATCGCGGCCGTCGAGGGCTGGGCGCTGGCGGGCGGCTGCGAACTGGCGCTGGCCGCTGATCTCGTAGTCGCGGCGGAGGATGCGAAGTTCGGGATTCCCGAGGTCAAGCGTGGCCTGGTTGCCGCCGGCGGTGGTTTGCTCCGACTCCCGCGGGTCCTGCCGTACCAGACCGCAATGGAGCTCGCGCTCACCGGCGATCCGCTCACCGCGCCCCAGGCACACGCCCGCGGCCTGGTGAACGTCCTCACGAGTCCGGGTGAAGCGCTCGACGGCGCCCGCCGGCTCGCTGCGCGGATCGCGGCGAACGGTCCGATGGCTGTCCGCGTCACCAAGCAGGTCGTGTCGCTCGCTGCCGGCTACACCGACCCGCAAGCCTTCGACGCGCAGCGGGTGCTCACCGGTCCGGTGTTCACGTCTGCCGATGCCCGGGAGGGTGCGGTGGCCTTCGCGGAGAAGCGTGCGCCGGTCTGGGTGGGCGCATGACGGAACCGGAGCCGGACCGCCGGTCCGTTCGGTTGATCCGTGACGGCCGTGTCGCCACCATCCTCCTGGATCGACCTGATCGGCGTAACGCTCTGGACCTGAACGGTTTTCGTCTCCTACGCGAGGCGATCCACGAGGTCGGGTCGGATCCGGAGATCCGGGTGGCGGTGATCAAAGGCGCCGGCGGCACGTTCTGCAGCGGTGCCGATCTGCAGGCGGTCCGCGGCGCCCATCCACTCGACCGGATGAGGGAGATCAACGAAGCGGCATCGGCGTTGGGTGAGTGCAGCAAGCCCCTGATCGCGCACGTCGATGGATTCGCGGTGGGCGCGGGCTGGAACATCGCACTGCTCTGCGACGTCGTGGTCGCGACCCCGGAAGCGCGGTTCGCGCAGATCTTCGCCAAGCGAGGGCTCTCGATCGACTTCGGCGGGTCGTGGATCCTCCCGCGGGTGGTCGGTCCTCACCAGGCGAAGCGGCTGACGATGCTGGCCGAGACCATCGATGCGGATGAGGCGCTCCGACTGGGAGCGGTGACCTGGGTGGTGGAGAGGGAGCGGATCGATTCGTTCGTCGCGGACGTGGCGGCGCGGCTCGCGGCCGGGCCGCCGGTGGCGCTCGCCCAGTCGAAACAACTCCTCGACCGGGGCGTGACGCGCACGCTCGGGGAGGCGCTCGACGCGGAGGCTTCCGCAGTCGTCGTGAACTTCGGTACCGATGCCACCGAGGCGGTCTCGGCTTTCGTCGACAAGCGGGAACCGGTATTCGAGGGGCGGTGGGGTACGCGATGACGATCGCCGTCGACAATGCGCTGACCGGGCCGATCCGCACGCGGTTCACGGAACTGTTCGGTATCCGTCATCCCATCGTGCAGGGCGGAATGCAATGGGTGGGCCGGGCGGAGTTGGTCGCTGCCGTGGCGGAAGCCGGTGGCCTGGGCATGATCACCGCGTTGACCCAGCCCACCCCCGAGGCGCTGGCGGCCGAGATCGCGCGGTGCCGCGAGATGACGGACCGCCCGTTCGGCGTCAATCTCACGATGCTGCCCAGCATCAACCCGCCGCCGTACGCGGAGTACCGCGCCGTGATCGTCGAGTCCGGCGTGCCGGTGGTGGAGACCGCCGGCTCGAGCCCTGCGGAGCACATGGATGACTTCAAGGGCGCCGGAATCAAGGTGCTCCACAAGTGCACCAGCGTCGGGCACGCGCTCAGCGCGCAACGCCTCGGTGTGAACGCCGTCAGCATCGACGGCTTCGAGTGCGCCGGGCATCCCGGCGAGGACGACATCCCGGGACTCGTCCTCGTCCCGGCCGCGGCCGATGCGTTGACCATTCCCTTCATCGCGTCCGGCGGTTTCGCCGATGCCCGCGGTCTGGTGGCCGCGCTGGCACTCGGCGCCGATGGTGTGAACATGGGCACCCGATTCCTCTGCACGCGTGAGGCCCCCGTGCACGAGGCCGTGAAGGAACGGATCGTCGCGGCCGACGAACTGGACACGGAACTGATCTTCCGCCCGTTGCGCAACACCGCCCGCGTCGCGAGTAACGGTGTGAGCCGAGAAGTAGTCGAGATCCTCTCTGCTGGTGGGGCGTTCGAAGATGTTCGCGAGCTGGTCGCGGGATCCCGTGGGCGGCGGGTCTACGAACTCGGTGATCCCGAGTTCGGGATCTGGAGCGTCGGTCTTTCGCAAGGGCTGATCCGTGACATCCCGTCCGTGCGCGAGTTGATCGACCGCATCGTCGACGAGGCCTCCGGCCTGGTGCGGGGACGACTCGGTGGACTGTTGACCGATTGATGTGACGACACGAACGAGGGGGCTGCCCACGGGCAGCCCCCTCGTTCGTGTCGGTTCAGCGGCGCGCGAGTCGAGCGTCGACGTGACGACCTCGCCGGAACGGTCCAGCCGAATCAGGTTCGTGCTCGTGGCGATCGGATTCCATCACTCCTGGATCGGGCCGGCGCCGGGGCCCGCGGTCGTCATCGACGACGACGTTACGGTTACGCACGACCTGCCTCCGCGCCGGACCGGGCGGGCAGCAGTTGCGTGCGCAGCACGTTCTTCTGAACCTTGCCGGTGGTGTTCCGCGGCAGCTCCGGCAGGACGGTGAGCAGCTTCGGGCACTTGTATCCGGCGAGCCGTTCGCGGCTCCAGTCGGTGAGCCCGTCCAGGGTGGGCGGTGCTGCGGGATCCCGCGGCACGACGACGGCATGCGGCACCTCGCCCCATACCTCGTGCGGCGCAGCGATCACGGCCACTTCGGCGACCTCCGGATGGGCGGCGATGACGTCCTCGACCTCCGCGCAGTAGATGTTCTCGCCGCCGGAGATGATCATGTCCTTGAGCCGGTCCACGACGTAGATGTAGCCGTCCTCGTCCTGCCGGACCAGGTCGCCCGAGTGGAACCATCCGCCGCTGAACGCCGCGGCGGTCGCTTCCGGCTTGTTCCAGTAGCCGGTCATCACGGAGGGGCCGCGATAGACGATCTCGCCGATCTCTCCCGTCGCGACGTCGTTCATGTCGGCGTCGACGATCCGGACCTCCACGTTGAGGAGGGGGGTCCCCACCGCGCCCAGCTTGCGCTCGGCATCCTCGCCGAGGAGCAGCGTCGTGACCGGGCACGTCTCGGTCTGTCCGAAAGCGGAGAAGATCGAGGCCGACGGAAAAGTGTCGAGCAGTGTCCGGATCAGCGTCGTGGTGGCCGGCGCGGCTCCCCACGAGATCAACTGCAGGGCAGACAGTTCCCGTTCCGCGATTCCGGGGACCGCGCAGATAGCCTGCCACTGCGCGGGCACGAGGAAGCAGTAGCCGACACGCTCGCGTTCGAGGACGTCGACGATCTCGACCGCGTCGAAGGCCCCCGACCGGGCGAGCACGACCGTCGCGCCGACCTGGATCGCCGGCAGCATCCCGGAGAAGGCCCCGATATGGAACAGCGGGGTCGCGATCAACCACACGTGGCAGTCCGTGGGCAGACCGATGTGTGCGATCCGGCTCATGCACTGAACCATGAGGTTGTAGTGCGACAGCATGGCGCCCTTGGGCCGACCGGTGGTGCCGGACGTGTACATGATGAGCGCCGGAGCGAGTTCGTCGACCGCGATCGCGACCGGGGAGGGGTCGGCCGCACTCAACGCCGCGTCGAATCCCTCGGCGTCCGCGGTTCCGTCCCATGCGCCAACCACCAGACAGGTCCGCAGGGTCCGTCCGGTCGACGCCAGGGCAAGCACGGGAACCAATGCCGCGTCGACGACGACGTGCTCGGCGCCGCTGTCGTCGAGCAGGTACTCGACTTCGGCTGCGGCGGAACGGAAGTTGAGCGGAACGCAGATCGCACCGATGCGGGCGCACGCGAAGTACGTTTCGATCAGCTCCGGGCTGTTGTGGCACAGGGTGACGACACAGTCACCGGCCGTGACGCCGCGGTCGAGGAGTGTCCGGGCGAGCCGGTTCACCCGCTCGTCGAGTTCGCGATACGAGCGGTCCAGTCCGTCGAAGCGCAGTGCCGAGACGTCGGGGGTCCGTCGGGCATGTCGGGCGAGCTGATCGCTGATCGTCATTCCACCGCCGGGAGATGGTGTCTCGACCGTGTGCATGGAATTTGCCTCCTGAATATGTCTGCGGAGCAGTTGTTTTCCTCAGAAATGCTCGAATCGTGTGATGTGGATCGCACCATCCGACACGGAGCTGAGCAAAGATCGATCGGCTCATGCCGTGTTCGGCCGAAACTATGTGCATTCGGGCGTCGAGTCCGATATGCCCGAATGCAGGTGGAGTGAACCACCAGTGTCGGCTATCCGACTGCTCGGCCTTTCGTATTGGACTCCCCGTTCCGTACCGCGGAGGGTTGAACACGTGCCGGGTACGCCGGACACGCGAGCGATGCCCCACTCAAAGGAGCGAGAAGTGAACCCTTCCCCGTCGGCCACGCCGGTGCTGTCTTACCCCGATGTTTCCATGGCCGCCGTGGCACCCAGTGTCGCGTCCCTCTACGGTGAGCGGGTCGCGATCGTCGACGGCGACGAGGTGTGCACCTAGATCGACCTCTATCGGCGCGCCGCCGGGTTCGCGGCGGGACTGCGGCGGGCGGTCGTCCAGGAGGGGATGTCGTGCTGCTCCACCTGGCGAACAGCATCGATTTCGTCGTCGCCTATCACGGGATCCTGATGGCCGGGGCGACGGTGACACCCGTGAACCCACTCCAGCCGGCGGGTGGCCTACGCCCACAGATCGTCGACACGGGGGCCGTCGTGGCGGCGGGGCAGACGTCGACGATCGATACGCTGATCGAAGCCGCGTGGGGCACCAGTATTCGTGTCGTCGTGGTGTCTGGGAAGGACGGGGACATCCCGCCCGACCGGCGGGACGGGGCCGTCGTCGGGTTCGCCGACTTCGTCACCGGCGGCGACGTCCCGGACGAGGTCCTGCCGCCGCGCTTGTCGCAGGTGGGCGGTGAGTCGGTCGCTCATTTGGCCTATACCGGAGGCACGACCGGGACGCCGAAGGGTGTCCGGGTGTTGCAGCGCAACGTCATCGCCAATGTCGCGCAGATGACCGCGCAGCGTGCCGGGATGCTGCCGGTGGCGGACCACCGTGGGCTGCTCACACTGGAGCCGATCGCCGGGCTCGAGGACTGCGCAGTGTCGCCGGGGCACGGGTCGACCGTGGTCGTCTCACCGCTCTTCCATGCGCATGCACTGATCAACATGTCGTTCCTGATGCTCTCGGGAATCACCCTCGTGCTGGCGGGGCGCTTCGCCCCGGAGCGGATGCTCGAACTGATCGAGCGCCACCGTGCCGTGTATCTCACGGGAAGTCCCGCCATGTGGCACGCCCTCACCGGGCACCCGGACATGCGGCGTCGCGACCTCTCCTCGGTGCGGGTGGTGTCCTCCGGTGCCGGCCCGATCGACCGTCCCACGCTCGACAGGCTTCGGGAGGGCTTCCCGGAGGCGCGGATCGTCGAGGGGTACGGACTGACGGAGGCCACCTGCGCGGTGACGACCGCACCGGCGTCGGCAGCGGACGGGTTCAAGATCGGCAGTGTCGGGGTGCCCCTCTTCGACACCGAGGTCGAGGTGAGGTCGCTCGACACCGGCGGCCGAGTGCTCGCGGCCGGGGAGCGGGGCGAGTTGTGGGTGCGCGGGCCGCAGGTCGCGGACGGCTACCACCAGCGTCCGGAGGCAACCTCGGAACAGTTCGTCGACGGGTGGCTGCGAACCGGGGACATCGCGTACCGCGACGAGGACGGTTTCGTCTTCATCGCCGACCGCGCCAAGGACATGCTGATCTACAAGGGCTACAACGTGTATCCGCGGGAGCTAGATGTAGGAGGCCAACACGTTGCTGACACTCGCCGTGAGTCGTGATGCTGGCGAGTCTCCGTCGGCCGCACTGTGGGGCCGGTGGTAGTTGTAGTGGATGTTCCAGACGCCCAGAGCTTCTCGGCGTTGGTCTTCTGATGTCCAGGTCCGGGCGTAGAGAAACTCCTCAGAGAGGATCCTGTTGTACCTCTCCACTTTCCCGTTATGGCGCGGCGTGTACGGAGTAATCCGCTGATGCCGCGAGCCGAGCAGCGCCCGGGCGAAAGCCTCGGCGCGGTAGCAGGCTCCGTTGTCGGTGACGATCCGCTCGATATGGGTGATGCCGTGGGCGGCGAACCAGGCTCGGGCCCGGTGCATGAACGCGATCGCCGTGATGGCCTTCTCGTCGGGGAGAGCTTCGGTGTAGGCAAGCCGGGAGTAGCCGTCGATCGCGGGATGGAGGTAGACGTAGCCGCCGCGCTTGGTCTTCCTCTTTGACTGTTCGGCCGCTTTGGCTTGGTCTGTGCCGCGTCCGTGGGCTCTCCATCCGCCGCCGTCGGGGATGCGGCCGACTTTCTTCACGTCGATGTGGACCATGTGCCCTGGGCGTCTGGCGATGATCTTGCGCGGCTCGCGGTTCGACTCGCCGTTGGGATCGATGAAGCGTCGGTGATTCAGCCCGAGCGCGGCCAGGTGGCGGGTGACGGTGCGGCGACTGATGTCCAGGTTGTCTGCCTGGAGCTCGAAGGTGATCCGTGACGCCGACCATTTGTGGGTGCGGCGCATGACCTCGATCCGGGCCACGATCGCTGGATCGGTGGCGGTTGGTTGGTGATGGGGTGCGGATGCACGGTCGAGCAGGCCAAGTTCGCCGTGGCGGCGGTAGCGGTTGACCCACTTCGACGCGGTGGCGCGTGAGATGCCCATCTCGGCCGCTACGTGCGCGATGGGACGGGTCCGGCAGCGCTCGATCAGGCGCTTACGGCCCTCTGGGGTCAAGGGGCTGTTGCGGTGAGTCATGAGGACCGGGATTGCTGGCTTCGTGCGACGCCGAGGCAGAGCAGGCCGGCGAGGACGAAGAGGGCTGCTGAACCTATGAACAGCGCAGTCGAGTGTGAGCTGAAGCCAGGCGCGGTTGCAGACCCGGCGACGGCGGCGAAGACCGCGATGCCGAGCGCTCCGCCGGTCTGCCGGGCGGTGTTGCTCGCACCGGAGGCGAGGCCAGGTGCGCGAGGCGTGGCCTTCAGCGCTGCCGCGACGATCGCCGGAGTGAGAACGCCGAGGCCGGTGCCCCACAGGGCAAGGAAGCATGCCAGGACGATGTAGCCGGTTCCGGTGTTGGTGAGGCTGACGGCGATCCCGACCATTCCGGCCGCGGCGACGAGCAGGCCGAGAGCGGCGGTGCGCCATACGCCGATGCGAGTGGAGAGTCGCCCTGCTGGTGCTCCGAGGAGCGGAAGCGGCAGCATCGCAGGGAGGGTCAGAAGACCTGCGGCGAGCGGGTCTAGCTTGTGTACGTCCTGGAATGCCTGCGTCAACAGGAACAGCCCTCCCAGCGCGCACAGGTTCATCAGTCCGGCCACCAGGGACGCCAGCCCGAGCGGGCGTCGCGCCTCGCGGGATACCGGGAGCAGCGGTCGCGGCACCCGCCGCCCGATGACGAGCAAGGCCGCCAGCGCGCAGGCGGCGACCGCCGCGAACAGCACCGCCGACGACGGCGCGGCGGGAGCCTGGATGATCGCGGTGACGAAGCAGGTCAGCGCGGCCACGAGCAGCGCAGCGCCCGTCCAGTCCACGTTGCGTCCCGGTTGCTGCCGGGGCGTGGACCTCGGTAGCCGGATGACCGGCACGAGTGCGAGCGCGATGACCGGGACGCCCAGCCAGAACACCGCCCGCCATCCGGCGGCCTGGACCAGGAGCCCGCCGATGACGGGGCCTGCCGGGTGGGCGGCCCCGCCGATCGCCGCCCACGCCCCCGACGAGCCGGTTTCGGGAGGTCTCGTCCGGGCTGTTGTCGATGAGGAGCGCGAGCGTGCCCGGTAGCATCAAGGCCGCGCCGACGCCCTGGACTGCGCGTGCCGCGACGAGCACGGCGATGGTCGGTGCCAGGGCGCACAGTACGGACGCGCCACCGAAGCCGATGAGGCCGAGCAGGACGACTCTGCGGTGGCCGATGAGGTCGCCGATCGCGCCGGAGGCCAGCAGGAGCGCAGCCAGTGGCACCGAGTAAGCGTCCACCGTCCACGCCAGCCCGTTGCTTCCCGCGTGTAGCTCAGCGCCGATCTGTGGGAGCGCGACGTTGACGACGGTCACGTCGAGCAGGACGAGGAAGTAGCCGCCGCACAGCGCAAGGGTCAGAGGCCATCGGGAGGGATTTGGTGCCATGCTCCCGATCCTCGGTCCGGGACGTTTCAGCGGGCGTCGAAGTGTTCCGCTCGTAGCATCGAGGTATGAGCCAGGATCGGACATCACCGGGTGAGCCGGACATCGCCGGTGTCGCCTCCGCCTTCGCTGACCCCAGACGCGCCCGTGTGCTGATGGCGCTGGCCGATGGGCGTGCGCTCCCGGCCGGACGCCTTGCCCAGGAGGCGGGCGTGTCCGCCTCCACGATCAGCAACCATCTGACGGTGCTTCTGAACCACGAGCTGGTAGCCGTCGAGCAGCAGGGTCGCCACCGCTACTACCGCCTGGCCACCGACGATGTTGAGGGAGTCCTGGAAGCTCTCGCTCGCCTCGCGCCACGTACTCCGATCACTTCCCTGCGTGCCCACTCCCGCGCGCATGCGGTCCGGAGCGCTCGGACCTGCTATCGCCATCTCGCCGGGCAGGCCGGGGTTGACCTGTTCCAGCGGTTCATCACGGCAGGCTGGATCGCCGGAGGCGATGGACTCCACCACCCGGAGATCACTGGTGACCGGCTCTCCTCATCGGGGAAAGGCGACCAGTACCGGCTCACCGCTGACGGAGCCGAGTCGTTGATGGCGTGGGGCGTAGCGCGCGACCGGCTCTCGACCGTGCGACCGCTGCGCTACTGCATCGACTGGACCGAGCAGGCACATCACCTCGCAGGGCCGCTCGGCACAGCGATCACCGACAGACTCTTCGAGCGCGGCTGGATCACACGAGGCCTGGTCCCACGCAGCGTCAACGTCACCGCCGAAGGAGTAGCGAACCTGGCGGCGTGGCTGTCACCTCGCTGACATCGACGTCAGATCGCCGGTCGCACTCTGTCAATAACGTCCCGGCCAGCAACAGCTAGAGGACATCCTGGCCCGCCACCCCGATGTCGAGAGTGCCGCAGTCGTAGGTCGGGAGAACGCGGCGGTCGGCCAGGAGCCGGTGGCCTTCGTGGTCCCGAAATGGGGACGGTCGGTGCAGCCGCAGGCCGTCGTCGACTTCGTCGCCCGGGAAGTGCTGCCGTACAAGAAGTTGCGAGATGTGGTCGTCGTCGGCTCGCTGCCCGTCTCGGCGGCGGGCAAGGTCCTCAAGGCCGAGTTGCGGAACCGACTCGACCGGGGCGCGGCGTCACCCTCCTGATCTCGCGATTCCCGTCAGCCGGCGAGTTCGCGGGTCAGCGCGACGAACGCGGCCGCCGGCGGCTGGAGCGAGGACTCGTCGAACACGAGACCGAAGGGTCGGGTGATGCGTGGTTCGATCGCTCTGACGATGACCCGGCCCCGGGCGGATTCCGCAACCGAACGCTCGAGGAACGTTCCACCGAGTCCGGCCGCCACCATCGGGAGTCGGGCCTCGCGGTGCTCGGTCACCACCGAGGCGCGAAGCGTGTATCCGGCGCGTCGAACCGTCTCCTCGATTTCGTCGGCGTACGACGAGCCGGGCGGCACGATGATCATGGGGATGTCGGGCAGGTCCGCCAACGGAAGTGGATCCGCGTCGGGCACGTCCGCGTCCGGGGGATAGACCAGCCAGTATTCATCCTCGCCCAACTCGAGCGTGTCGAGTTCGTGCCCGTCGACCGATGGCAGATGCGCGACGACGATGTCGCACAGGCTCTCCCGGAGCAGTCCGGCACCGCGCGCCTCGTCACGGAGTTCGCTGATCCGGATGTGGACACCCGGATGGCGCTGCCGGTACTCGGTGACCACAGACACCACCCCGACGACCAGCGACGGGGTCGACGCGATGTGCAACTGTCCGCTGATCTCGCCGTCGGGCACGGTCACCGACTCGACGGCGGCGGTGACGTCGCGCAGGATGACCCGGCCCGGGCCGATTAGTGCCCGCCCGGCCGACGTGAGGATCATGCCCCGACCGATCCTCTGGAACAGTGACGTCTTCAACTCGCGTTCGAGCACTTGGATCGCCTGCGACACGGTCGGCTGCGAGACCCCGAGGGCCGCTGCGGCGCCGCTGATGCCCTCGTGCTCCGCGACCGCGAGGAAGTACTCGATCTGACGTAGTTCCATCGCTCAGTTCCGAATCTCGCCGGTGGACAGTGCCTTCACCGTCTCGAGGAATCGCTCGGCGGCCGGAGACAGAGCATCCTGCCGCACGACTGCGCCGATCATCCTGCGCAGCGGCGGCTCGGTGGATCTCCGCTCCATGTTCGGAAGCTCCTGTTCTGCAACATTTCTCGGCATGACGGCGGCAGCGGATCCCTGGGACACGAGATTCCAGAGCCCGGGCATGTTGTCGCAGTCGACGACCACGTGCTCGAGCGTGGACTCCCCGATCGCGTCGAGACCTGCGCGGGTGCCCTTGTCGGACAGGTCGGCGACGAGCGGGAGCTGCGAGACGTCGGCCAGTGGAACGGGGTCGGCGAGCCCGGCTGCGAGGTGGGTGGGCAGCACGACGACCATCTCCTGCTTGCAGATCGGCCAGGAGCGGAGGGACCCGATGTCGACCGAGAGGTCCGTGACGCCGACTTCGGCCACCCCCTGCCGCAGTGCGTTGAGGACGCCCAACGGGCCGTCGGTGTCGATGATGTTCACCACCACCTGCGGATGCGCCTCGCGGAACCGGGTGACGAGCGGTACGAGCGGGTCGATGGACAACGACGAGTGCGCGACCAGGTCGAGCCGACCCGACTGCAACGTACGGACCGTCTCCACGGCCTGCTTCGCGCGCTCGACGTCGGTGAGGATGCGACGAGCGAACACCTCGAACGTGCGGCCGTGGTCGGTCAGTTCGAGTCGTCGACGGCTGCGGTCGAACAGGTCGACCCCGAGTCGGCGCTCGAGGGTTCGAATGGCCTGTGACAGGGAAGGCTGCGAAATGTACAGTTCGCGCGACGCCGGTGTGATGCCGCCGTGGTCCACGACCGCTACGAAATACGTGACGAGGTGGAGGTCCATTGGAACATCTTAAGGCCGCCCGCCCGCTCCGGATTCCGCGGTCGCTCCCGCCCCCACGGCGCGAGCGAGATCCGTTCAGGCTCAGTGGTTTCTTTCAGGAAGAGCGGTCGACCCACCGCGCCGGCTCGCTCTCGGCCCGGTGGGCGCGACCCTGGTCCGCGAGCACGATCAGATGGGCCTGGGTCTCTCGCACGGCGAGGCGGCGCAGACGATCCGGCATCGCCTCGATCGGGCGTGACCAACTGATGCGTTCGGTGATCTCCCAGGCGTTGGATCGTGGCGACTCGGAGACGGCCTTCTCGATCTCGTTCAGGCGCAGACGATGGTGCTCGATGAGTTCACGTGCGCGCTCTGGCAGGCCGCGGAAGCGGTAGTCGTGCGCGGGGAGGGCCTCGCCGGCGGAGACGTTGGCAATCCTGTCGAGTGATTCGAGATACTGGCCCAACGGGTTGCTCAGGTAGCCCGGAATGCTGGAGATGTTGGGCGAGACCCGGGGCAACACGTGGTCGCCGGTGAACACCAACGACCGTCCGTGCTCCACCAGGCAGATGTGTCCGGGCGTGTGTCCGGGTGTCCACACGACCTCGAGATCCCAACCGGGAAATTCGATCCGGTCGCCGTCCCCGACCACGACGTCCACAGTCTCCGTTCGGGCGAACCGGACCAGATCGGCCGACCTTGCCGCGGTCACCACAGTTTCGGGGGAGCCGAGCCAGCGCAGTTGCTCCGCGTCGATCCGCTCGGTGACGGCGTACTCGGTCTCGTCGAGGTAGCGCAGCCGGTGCGCATCGGCCGCATGCATCACGATCGAGGCGCCGCTGGCCTTCCGTAGCCGTGGAACGAGACCGAAATGGTCGGGATGGAGATGGGTGATCACCGCGGTCTTGACGTCGGTGATGTCGTGGCCGGTCGCTCGGACGCCGGCAACCAGCGCGTCCCAGGATTCGACGTCGTCGAGTCCGGTATCCACGAGAACCAGACCGTCAGGAATGACCAGCGCGTAGACGAGTGTGTAGCGCAGGGGATTTCGAGGCATCGGCACCGGAATCGACCATAGGCCCGGACGGAATTCCTCGACCGGCGGAAATCGCCCGTCAATCCAGGCTTCCCGCTGCACGACTCCCGTGACCTCGAACAACGCTGCTTCCCTTCGCCTTCGGACGTGTCCTCGTAGTCGACCACCGCGGGGGCGTCGGGGCAAAGATCGAAGTCCTCACCGCGCGTTAGGGGCAACCTATCGTTCAACGCTCGAGCCGACTGGTGGCCCGTTCCGGGTCCTAAATCGGTCAGGGTGCCTGGAAGAGTCCGAACCCAGGACGGGCAGAACGCCGAGGACATGCCGCGCATCCTCGCCCTGGCCCTGCGTAACCTGGCCCCACGCTGAGTCGGCACCGGCGGCGGGGCGGTCAGAATGATCGGGTGTTCCGATTCCGCCGGCCCCGGCACTCCGATGACGGACGAGGTCCGTTCGATCCGCGAGACCTTTTGCGTGCCTACGAGACCCGGGCCTCGCGCGAGATCAGGCCCGGCGGCGAACTGCTGGTCGTGATCCCGCTACGAGACGAAACGACGCTGGAGATCAGCGTCCCTGATCCCGCGGCGGACTGGATCGAGTCGCGGATCCGCGGGCTGTGCGCCACATTGTGCGAGATCGACCGCCGCGCCCAACTCACCCTGCGCGGCGAGTTCTGCATCGGCTGGATCGAACTGGACTCGGCCGACCACGGCACCGTCGACTACTGGGAGAACGGCGTCAACAGCGAGTATCCCGTCGACATCGGGTGGACCGGGGACGGCTGGGCGCAGTCGTCGACGTCCGACTGAACCCAACCGGGCCCGTCCGGCGTCAGCGGGCGACGCGGCCGCTGCGGTATTCGCGGCCGCCCCACACCCCGGACTGGCGGGTGGCCGCGGCGTAGTCGCCGCACGCCGCGGCAATGGGGCAGCGCGCGCAGACCCGCGCGGCGTACTCGAACGACTCGCTCGGATCCGGGAACCACCGGTCCGCGTGCACGTCGCCGCGGCAGGCGGCGTCGTCCCAGTCAGGCGTCGTCGGCAGCGGTTCGGCCGACTTCAACAGGGTCATGAGGTGCTTCCTTCCAGGGCGAGGTCGCGCCAGATGCGCCGCTGCCGCTTGACGTCGTCGCGTGGCGCGCGCGGTGTCCACAGCAGCGGCATCGCGGCCTCCTCGGGTGTGCGGTCGGCCTTGCGCTGGTTGCAGGGTGCGCAGGCGGCGACGAGATTGCCGTAGGTGTCGCCGCCGCCGCGGCTCCGCGGGAACACATGGTCGACCGTCCGGGCGTCCCGGCCGCAGTACGCGCACCGGTACCGGTCGCGCCGCAGGATCGCCACGAAGCACGCGCGGGTGTCGTCGTCGACGACCGGGCGCGGCGGCGTGTGGACGTAGTCGACCAGTCGCACGACCCGGGGGAGCGGCACCGCGACATGCTGCGAGCGGACCACGAACCGTGGGGCGTGTTCGACGACGGTGACCGCGAGAGCTTCGACGACGAGCACGACCGCGCGGGCGGCCGGCACGACGTCGAAGTCCTCGAACGTCGAATTCAGCACCCGCACTCGATGATTCATCCAGGTGCGTGCGGTGGTCGCGGTGGGATTGGGGTGTGCCATGACAACACGGGCCTCGTCTCGGGTATCGGGTGGATGGGTCGGACCCGAGGTCGTGACTGTCCCGTGCGCGGCGGAGCGCCGGCCGATGCTGGTGCGAGTGGGGCGGTCACGCCCCGGGCAGGGGCGTCAGCGGATGCCGGACTCCGGCAGCAAGCCGAAATGCTGCGGCTGCATGGGCCGGCGGACGTCGGCGGCATACTGCGCCATCGACCCGATCGGGGTGGTGCAGAGATTCGATGCACGCATCGCGCCGGCCGTCCTTCCTGAGCTCGCGGTGACTGGGGAAACCGAGCGAACGGTCTCACACCGTCGACCGCATGCGCACGTGATTTTCGGCACCGGAAGCGCCCGACGCCCCGGTCGCCGTTCGGTCCCACGGGCGGGCGCCTCCTACGCTGCTCGCCATGCGGAGGTTCAGTCTGTGGCTGCGGGAGCGGCCGATGGTCGCCGATGGGATGCTCGCCGGGCTGCTGTTCGCCCTCGAGATCGCGTCGGCGTTCGGTCGGACGGCACCGGTGCTGTATGCACTCACCGGCGCCGGGCTGTCCCTGCCGATCGTGTGCCGCCGCCGGCACCCGCGCAGCGCCGCGACCGCCGTGCTCGTGATGTCGATCGTGTGCACCCTGACGCTGTACGCGACCGGCGACCTGAACGCCGACGAGAACTCGCATCCGGCGGTGTTCGCGCTCGCGGTGTCGCTGTACACGCTGGTGGCGTACGTGGGTCGGCGGGCGGCGGCGCTCTACACGGTCGGGCTCGTGATCGACACCACGGTGTCGATCACGCTGCTGCAGCAGGAGGCGCTCGCGTCGGTGATCTTCTCCGCCCTCGCGTTCGCGCTGTCCTGGATTCTCGCCGAGTTCATCGGCGCGCGCCGCGCCTACGACGAGGAGGTCGCCGCGCGCCTGGCGGTCGCCGAACACGAACGGGACCGCAGCGCGGACGACGCCGTCTACGCCGAACGCACCCGCATCGCCCGCGAACTGCACGACGTCGTCGCCCACGCGGTGAGCGTGATGATCGTGCAGGCCGACGGCGCGTCGTACGCCCTGCGCCGCGATCCGGAGAAGGCCGAACGCGCGCTGTCGAACATAGCCGGCACCGGGCGCGAGGCACTCGCAGAGCTGCGCCGCACCGTCGCCCTGCTGCGCACACCGCAGACCCCGGAGGAGATGCCGCAGCACGGCACCGCCGGGGTCGCCCGGGTGGTGGAGACGATGCGGGCCGCCGGGCTGGCGGTGGAGCTGACCCAGGCCGGTGCCATCGACGACGTCCGTCCCGCGGTGAGCCTCGGCGTCCACCGGTTGGTGCAGGAGTCGCTGACCAACGTGCTGCGGCACTCGGGCGCCGATCCGAAGGCCTGGGTCCACATCGCCCGCCGCGAGCGGGACGTGCTGGTCGAGATCGTCGACAACGGCAGCGCCCGGTACGGCAGTGCGGCCCGTCGCCGACGCGGCGCCGGCGGGGCACTCGGCGGCAGCGGCAACGGACTCGTCGGCATGCGGGAGCGGGTCGCGGTCCTCGGCGGCACCCTCGAGGCGGGTCGTCGGGCCGACGGCGGGTGGACCGTCCGCGCCGAACTACCGCTCGACCCGGACGAATGAATGTGCGGCGGGCGGCCGCGACCCACTAGATTCGTTCCGTGCCGATCTCCGTTCTCCTCGTCGACGATCAGGAACTCATGCGCATGGGCCTGAACATGGTCCTCGACGCCCACGACGACATCGTGGTGGTCGGGGAGGTCGCCGACGGTGCGGCGGCGATCCGCGCGGCGCACGATCTGCGGCCCGACGTGGTGCTCATGGACGTGCGGATGCCCGTCGTCGACGGCGTCACCGCCACCGCGCGGATCCTCGAGGCCGACGGCCCCACCAAAGTGCTGGTGATGACCACGTTCGACGTCGACGAGCACGCGCTGGGTGCGCTGCGCGCCGGTGCCAGCGGATTCCTGCTCAAGGACACTCCGCCCGAGGACCTCGTCTCGGCGATCCGCAGCGTGGCCGCCGGTGACGCGGTCGTCTCGCCGCGCGTGACGCGGCGTCTGATCTCCCGTTTCCTCCGCGACGACCTGCCCCCGACCCGTGATCCCGCGATCCTCGACGTCCTCACCGACCGGGAACGCGAGGTGCTCGTGCTGGTCGCGAGCGGGCTGTCGAACTGCGAGATCGCCGCGAAGCTGTTCGTGTCCGAGGCGACCATCAAGTCGCACGTGGGGCGGGTGCTGGCGAAGCTGGACCTGCGCGACCGCGTCCAGGCCGTCATCCTGTCGTACGAGACGGGGCTGGTGCGCCCCGGAACGGCATCGACGCAGCGTCAGCCGTAGCGGTGCTCGGGTCCCGGGTATTCGCCGGCCAGCACCTGGTCGGCATACGCCCGCGCCGCGTCCACGAGTGCGTCGCCGAGATGCCCGAAGCGTTTGACGAACCGTGCCGTGCGGCCGCGGTTGAACCCGGACATGTCCTGCCAGACGAGCAGTTGCGCATCGGTCAGCGGCCCGGCGCCGATACCGATCGTGGGGATTGCGAGGGTCCGGGTGATCTCCGCGGCGACGTCGGTGGGGACCATCTCCAACACGACCGCGAACGCGCCGGCCTCCTGCACCGCGACGGCGTCGGCGATCAGCGCGTCCGCGTCGTCGCCGCGCCCCTGCACGCGGTAGCCGCCCAGTCCGTTGACGCTCTGGGGCGTGAATCCGATGTGCGCCATCACCGGCATCCCGGCGGCGGTGATCGCGGCGATGCGCGACGCCACCCGCCGTCCGCCCTCCAACTTCACCGCGCGGGCCCCGGTCGCCTCGACGAACCTCGCCGCGGACTCCCGTGCCGCGGCGGGGCCGTGCTCGTAGGCGCCGAAGGGTAGGTCGGCGACCACCAGCGCGTGCGGGGCACCCCGCACCACGGCGCCGACGAGCGGCAACAGTTCGTCGACGGTGACCGGGACGGTGGTGTCGTAGCCGTACACGACGTTCGCCGCCGAATCACCCACCAGCAGAACGGGAATGTCCGCGGAGTCGAGGATGCGCGCCGTCGAGTAGTCGTACGCGGTGAGCATCGACCACTTCTCGCCCCGGATCTTCCAGGCGGCGAGATGCTCGGGTCGGATCGCGACGCGTGTCGTCACGTCCGGAGCGGCAGTTCCGAAAGTTGCCATCGGTGTTCTCTTTTCGTCCCTCGAGTCCACTGCGGGTACCCGGGTGTCCATGTGTGGCAGGGAATCTAGCCACACGCGGTCCGCGGCGGAACGGGCACGTGAGATACACCACACTCACGCGGTCGTGGGACACGCCTGTCGTGAAGGGTTCCTCCCGACGCCCGGGAGGAACCCTTCACGACCGGGAACCGCGGCCTAGGCGGTGAACTGTCCGACGGTGCCGAGCGCGGTGCAGGTGGTGCCGGACTCGTACGTCACCTGGCCGAACAGCGCGGCCAGCACGTTGCCCTCGCCGGTGTCGACCGTCTTCGACAGCGTCGGCACGTTCAGCAGCGTGTCGTCGAGCGGCACCACTCCGCCCTTGAGCGTGGTGGTGTTGAACCAGGCCACCTGCAGATCCGACTGCTTGGGGATCTCGAGGTGTGCCGGGACGGCCTGGAATCGCAGGTTTCCGCGCGCGATCCACGGCGGCAGCGGGAAGTTGGGGCCGGCCTGCGCGCTGGCGACGGTCACGGTCATCGGATTGTCGGCGACGCCGCAGCCGAAGGTCGGTGCCGGGAACAGGAATTCCTTCGCGGTCGTCTTCCCGACCTCCTGGCCGGTGACGCCCTCGATGAGATCGGTGACGCCGGGCGCGCCCAGTAGGCCGCCGAACAGATCCGTCGCCTGCGGCGCGTTCTTCGTGAACTGGCCGATCAGCTCCTGCAGCGACGGGGGAGCGGCCGGTACGGGGTCCGCGACGGCGACGCCCGAGAACACGACGGCACCGGCCGCCGTGGCCGCGACGGCGGCGGAGAGGCGGACGAGCACTCGGCGGGCGGTGCCTCGCTCGAAACGTCGTGACATATGAACTCCTCCCTGAGGGATCGGCCCTCCCAGCCGATCGGTACCCGTACTGCACCATGCGCGAAGTCTCTACGTCAACTTTAGGGTTAGACCGTTACGGGATCGAATCCGGACACGTGGGAGCATTCCGGGGTCGTCGATCGTTGAGCAGTCAGAGTGCCCGCCATCGTCCGGCCGGCGCGCCACCGAAAGGACCCACCATGATCGCCCTGCTGTTCGTTCTCTACGTGGTGGTGGAGCTCGGCGCCCTGATCTGGGTGGGCAGCACCATCGGCGTGCTGTGGACGGTGCTGCTGCTGATCGCCGGTTCGGCCGTCGGCATGATCCTGGTGAAGTCCCAGTGGCGCGCGGTGATGGTCGGCTTCCGCCGCGCCTCGCGCGGCGAGGGATCGCCGACCGGCGCCGTCGCGGACGGGGCGATGGTCGCGGCCGGTTCGGTGCTGATGTTCGTGCCCGGCCTGGTGACGTCGGTGCTCGGTCTGCTCATGCTGCTGCCGCCGACGCGGTGGGCGCTGCGCCCGGCCGCGGTGCTGCTCGCCGGCAAGAAGGCGAGCGTCACGCTCACGGGTGTCGAGTTCGCGTCCCGCGCCGCGGGTGCGCGCCGGGGGACCGTCATCGACGGCGAGGTCGTGGACGTGTACCCGGACTTCCGGCCCGACACCCCGCCCCAGGGACCCCGCGCCCTGCCGTAACAGGCAGACTGGACGTCCGTGAGTACCCAACTGTTGGTCGACGGCCGTATCTACAGTCCCAGCGCACCCGACGCGACCGCGATGGCGGTCACCGACGGCATCGTGGTCTGGGTCGGAGAGGACCGCCCGGGCCGCGCACTGCATCCCGACGCGGAGATCGTCGAACTCGACGGCGCGTTCGTCACGCCCGGTTTCGTCGACACCCACGTCCACGTCACAGCGCTCGGTCTGCAGCTGACCGGGCTCGACCTCGGCGGCGCGCGCAGCAAGGCCGAATGCCTGGATCTGGTGCGGCGATTCGCGGGCGAGCGGGACGACGCCGTGATCTGGGGACAGGGATGGGACGACACCCGCTGGCCCGACATCGCGCCGACCACCGCCGAACTCGACGAGGCCGCGCCGGGTCGGGCGGTGTACCTCACGCGCATCGACGCGCACTCCGCGCTGTGCTCGACCCCGCTGCGGCAGGCGACCCCGGACCTGGCGGCGGCCGCCGGGTTCTCGCCCGACGGCCCGCTCACCGGCGCCGCGCACCACGCGGCCCGCGCCCAGGCGCGCGCGCTGCTGACCCCGACGCAGCGCGCGGCCGCCCGCACCGCGGCCCTCGACCACGCCGCCGCGCAGGGCATCGTCGCCGTCCACGAGTGCGGCGGCCCCGACATCGGCGGTCTCGACGACTTCCGCGAACTGCTGGCGCTGGCGCACGGCGTCGAGGTGCGCGGCTACTGGGGCGAGGCAGTCGACACCCCGGAGGCGGCCACCGCACTGCTCGCCCGGACCGGCGCGCACGCGCTCGGCGGGGACCTCTTCATCGACGGCGCGCTCGGCTCGCGCACCGCGGCCCTGGTCGAGCCGTACCACGACTGCGCCGGCCACCACGGAAACACCTACCTGGGCGTCGACGCGGTCGCCGCGCACGTGCGGGCCTGCACGGTCGCCGGGATCCAGGCCGGCTTCCACGTGATCGGTGACGCCGCCGTCGCCACCGCCGTCGCGGCGTTCGCGGCCGTGGCCGCCGACCTGGGCGGCCCGGCGCTCGCCGCGCGCGGGCACCGGCTCGAGCACCTCGAGATGGTCACCCCGGACCAGGCCTCCCAGCTCGGCACATGGGGCGTGATCGCGAGCATGCAGCCGGTGTTCGACGCGCTGTGGGGTGGACCCGACGGGATGTACGCGCAGCGCCTCGGCGCCGAGCGGGCCGCGGGGATGAACCCGTTCGCGCCCATCGCCGCCACCGGGATGTCGCTCGCGTTCGGGTCCGACGCCCCGGTGACCCCGGTGGATCCGTGGGCGATGCTGCGCGCGGCCGTCCACCACCACACCCCCGGCAGCGGGGTCTCGCCGCGCGCCGCGTTCTCCGCGGCCACCCGCGGCGCCTGGCGGGCCGGCGGTGTGCGCGACGGCATGGCCGGCACCCTGACGCCGGGCGCGCCCGCGTCGTACGCGATCTGGGACGCCGACGAACTGGTCGTCTCGGCACCCAAGGACTCGGTGCAGCGGTGGTCCACCGACCCCCGTTCCCGGGTGCCCGCGCTGCCGCGACTCGAGGACGGTGCCCGCACGCCCGTGTGCCTGCGCTCGGTGCACCGCGGAGTCACCGTCCATGAGCGGTGACGACCGCACCAGCCGACGGCCGCTGACGGCGACACTGCGCGACTGCGTCCCGGCGGTCGCGTCGGGCCTGCTGCTGTTCGCGAGCTTCCCGCCCCGGCCGCTGTGGTTCCTGGCGCCGCTCGGCGTCGCGCTGCTCACCGCGGTGCTCGCCGACTACGGGCGGCGCGGGCGCACCCTGCGCGCCGGCTTCGGCTACGGCTACCTGGCGGGCCTCGGTTTCCTGGTGCCGCTGCTGCCGTGGATCGGCGAGTACGTCGGCCCACTGCCGTGGCTGGCGCTGTCCGCGGCCGAGGCCGTCTTCATCGGCCTGTTCGGTCTCGGCGCCGTGCTGGTGGCCCGACTGCGCGCGCCGCGGTGGGTGGGGGCGCTCGCGATCGCCGCGGTCTGGAGCCTCACCGAGTGGCTGCGCTCGACGCTGCCGTTCGGCGGATTCCCTTGGGGCAGGCTCGCATTCGGGCAACCGGAGGGCTGGCTGCTGCCGCTGGCCGCGCTCGGCGGCGCACCGCTGCTCAGTTTCGGTGTGGCCCTCACCGGCACCGGACTGGCCGCGGTCGCCTACGTCGTGGCGCGAGACCGGTCGCTGCGGGCGCTCATCGGGCCGGTCGTGGTGGCCTGTGCCGCGTCGGTCGTCGCGCTGGCGACCGTGCCGTACGTGCACGCCGACGCGGACGGCGACCGGACGATCACCGTCGCGGCGATCCAGGGCAGCGTGCCCCGGTTGGGGCTCGAGTTCAACGCCCAGCGCCGCGCGGTGCTCGACAACCACGTGCGCCGCACCTACCAGCTCGCCGACGACATCGCCGCCGGGCGCGAGCCGCAACCCGACCTGGTCGTGTGGCCCGAGAACGCGTCCGACATCGACCCGCTCCGCAACGCGGACGCGGCCGAGGAGATCACCGCGGCGTCGGAGGCGGTGGGGGCGCCCATCCTGGTCGGCGCGGTCCTGGTGAACGCCGACCGCACCACCACCAACTCGGTGATCGTGTGGGACGGCGCGAACGGACCGGGCGAGCGGCACGACAAGCGGATCATTCAGCCGTTCGGCGAATACCTGCCGTATCGGGACTTTTTCCGCCACTTCTCGTCCTACGCCGACCAGGCCGGCAACTTCGTGCCCGGCCACGGCAACGGGGTCGTCACCGCCGACGGCATCCCCGTCGGCATCGCCACCTGCTACGAGGTGGCGTTCGACCGCGCGCTGACCCAGTCGGTGCGCGACGGCGCGCAGTTGATCGCGGTGCCGACGAACAACGCGACGTTCGGCGACACCGAGATGACGTACCAGCAGCTGGCGATGTCACGGGTGCGCGCCGTCGAGCACCGCCGCGACGTCGTCGTCGCCGCCACCAGCGGTGTGAGCGCGATCATTGCCGCCGACGGTGCGGTGGAGCAGCAGACTGCGCTGTTCGAGCCGGCCGCCCTCGTGTCGCAGGTCTCGCTGCGCACCGGAACCACGCTGGCAACCCGCCTCGGTCCGATTCCGGAGGTTCTCCTGTGTCTCGGGGCCGCCGTCGCCCTCGTGTTCGCCGCCGTGCGCGGCCGGCGGGGTGACGGGTCGGCGAGCACGACGACGCAGCGGACAGACAGCGCCGTCGAGGACGCACACGAAGCGCCGGGTTCGCCGTAACCGAGGTGCTGATCACGTTCACCGAACGCGAGCTCGGTGAGTCGAAGATTAGCGGCAACATCGTCCGTGAAGCGCTGCCGAAGGTGAGCCGGTGGGGGCTCACCAACCGGCTCGCGAAGGCGAAAGCGCTGGTCGCCTCGGCTCGGTAGCGGCTTCTCCGGCCACCGCGAACATGTTCTCCACGCATGCGCCCCGTGGGTGCTCTCCCGTCCAGGGACGGCATCGACGGGGCGCAACTGCGTTCGAGTCGCCTAGCATGGTGTAACGGACCCGGCAGGGAACTCGATCTAACTTGTGGTGTGCACCACTCTGCATCGGAACACGATCGAGAGGTGAAGTGGTGACAAGTCCATCAAGTCCCTTTGATGACCCCGAGGCTGACTATCTGGTGCTGGTGAACGAAGAGAACCAACACTCGTTGTGGCCGGCGTTCGCCGACGTTCCCACCGGCTGGGCGATAGTGCACGGGAAGGCGTCCCGCCGTGCCTGCGTCGACTACATCGACCGCAATTGGACGGATCTCCGGCCTACCTCCGCGGTGGCCGCGAGGGACCATGATCCGTCGCTCGACTAGGCGGCCCGGTGACGCCGCGAGGCGTCCTCGATCCGGCCTCTCCACGGGGGCCGGACCATTCGGACCGAAGGGTCATTTCTGCCTATCTACCAGGCCAAATGAGGTCCTGGCGCGGGTCGGGAAACCGTCCGAGCGCCGAAAGGATCTTGATATGGTGTGGTCCCGATGCAACCAGGGCATTCTGCTCTCAGGGGGCGAGTAAATGAAGATGTCAGGATCTCGGGAACCGAACACTCACGGTTCCGATACTCCGAATCTTCCCGCCGAGGCATTCCCGCTTTCCTCGGCCCAGCGGAGTATGTGGTTCGCGCAGCAGCTCACACCGGGCGTCCCCATATTCATCGCCCAGTACGTGGCCCTGCACGGCGATCTCGACGTCGACCTGCTCCATCGCTGCGCGCTGACCGTCGCCGAGGAGTTCCAGTCGCCGTACGTGCGGCTGATCGACGTCGACGGCGAGCCGTGGCAGCTGATCGATCCGGAGACCGACACCTCGATGCGCCTGGTGGACCTGCGCGATCGCCCCGATCCGATGGCGGCCGCGCACGAGTGGATGGACCACGACTATTCGGTCCCGATCGATCTCACCCGCGAGCGACTGATCGACTTCTCGATCCTGCGCGTGGGCGACCGAGACTACTTGTGGTACACGAGAATTCACCATGTCGCGCTCGACGGGTACAGCGGTATGACGCTGGCGAATCGCATGGCCGCGCTCTACACCGCGGCGGTCGAACATCGCGAACCCGAACCCAATCGGGCCCTCGACCTCCGTGAGCTGCTCGAGATCGACCGGAAGTATCGGGCATCCAGCCGATTCCAGGCCGACCGCGAGTACTGGGCCGACCACATCGCCGGCATCGAGGCCGGCTCGACCCTCGCCGAGACCGACGGCCCCGCCGCCGCCGTCAGCCGGCTCGCGAGTGCCCCGCTGCCCGCCACCGTGATCGAGGCGCTCGACTCCAGCGACCGCCGCTTCGAGGCCACGCCCGCAGCGGTCCTGATCGGGGCCTTCGCGTGCTATCTCGCCAGGATGACCGGCCGCACCGACGTGCTGGCCAACATGCCGGTCTCGGCCCGGACGACGGCCCCGCTGCAGCGCTCGGGCGGCATGCTGGTCAACGTGGCGCCGCTGCGGGTCACCGTGCTGCCGAACGACACCGTCGCCGACGTCGTGGGTCGGATCCAACTCGAACTGATGGGTGCGCTGCGGCACCAGCGCTGCAGCATCGAGGACATCCGCCGGGACGCCGGGCTCACCGGGACGGCGCGCGGGCTGGCCGGGCCGATGGTCAACGTGATGCTCTTCCACCAGAAGATGACACTGGGCCCGATGGAGGGCGAGTACCACATCGTCACGTCCGGCCCGGTCGAGGACCTGCTCATCAACTTCTTCCAGAGTGGCAGTCCGGCAAGGACATTCGTCGAATTCCGGGCAAACCCCAACCGGTACGGCGAGGAGGAGCTGCGCACCCACCACCGCCGGTTCCTCGAACTGGTGGAGGAGTTCGTGCTCGCGGCCCCGCAGACCCGCGTCGCCGACATCCACGCCGAGAGCTCGGTCGTCGGCGCCCGGCTGTTGCGGACCGCCGCGCAGCTCGAGTTCTGGTCCCGGGAACTGGACGGGCTGCCGGACATCCTGTCGCTGCCGTCCGACCGGCCCCGGCCGGCGCGGCGGGCGCTCGACGGCGGACGCGTCGACTTCGCGATCCCACCGGAGACGCATCGGGCGCTGGTGGAGATGGCACACGAGCGCGGTTGCACGGCGTTCACCGCGGTCCATGCCGCACTGGTGGTGCTGCTGGCCCGGCTCGCCGACGTCGACGACGTCGCGGTCGGCACGCCCGTCGTCGGACTCGGCGCGTCGGGGTCGTTCGTCAACACGCTGGCGCTGCGCACCCGGCTGCGCTCGGGGGTGACGTTCGACGACCTGCTCACCGAGGTGTGCAACGCGGACCTCGACGCGTTCCGGCACGCCGAGACACCGTTCGCGCAGATCGTGGAGGCGCTCGACCGCACCCGGGAGAACGCGCACTCGCCGCTGTTCCAGGTGATGCTCGAATTCGTCGACGGCCGCAATCCGCATCTGGAGGACGACGGGCTGGTCGTCCGCGGCACCGACGCCGGTCCCGACATCTCGGCACTCGACCTGCGCCTGTCGATCGAGGAACGCTTCGCCGGCAACGGCTCCGGCGACCACGTGCCCGCCGGCATGGACGCCGCGTTCACGTACGCGACGGACATGTTCGACCACGAGACCGTCGAGGAGCTGGCGGGACGCTACGTGCGGGTCCTCGACGCGGTGCTCGCCGACGCCGCCGCCGCCGTCGCCGACCTCGAACTCCTCGCCGAGGACGAGCGGCGCGCCCTGTCCGGGGTGTGGGGCGGTGACGGGGTGGCCCCGCGCACCCTGGCGGACCTGCTGGGCTCGGCCGCACAGCGCGATCCCGACCGGCCTGCGCTGTCGTACGAGGGCCGCGAGGTGAGCTACCGCGAACTCGACGAGCAGTCGAATCGCCTCGCCCGCATGCTGATCGCCCGCGGGGTGGGGCCGGAGACGGTGGTGGCACTGTCGATGCCCCGGTCGCTCGAGTCGGTGACGTCGGTGTGGGCGGTCGCGAAGACCGGCGCGGCGTTCGTGCCGGTGGACCCGAACTACCCGGCCGACCGGATCGAGCACATGCTCACCGATTCCGGTGCGATCCTCGCGCTCACGGTCGCGGCGCACGCCGACGCGGTGGCCGATACGGTCCCCACGCTGGTGCTCGATGCGCCCGGCTCCGCCGAGCAGGTGCGGCAGTGGTCCGGCGGTGCGGTCACCGACGCCGACCGAATCGGGGCCGTGCGGATCGAGAACCCCGCGTACCTCATCTACACGTCCGGTTCGACCGGTACACCGAAGGGCGTCGCGGTCACCCACCGTGGGCTGGCCAACTTCGCCGAGGACGAACGCACCCGCTACCGGGTGGGCCCCGTGTCGCGCACGCTGCACTTCTCGTCGCCGAGCTTCGACGCGTCGGTGCTCGAGCTGATGCTCGCGTTCGGGGCCGGCGCCACGATGGTGATCGCGCCGCCGACGATCTACGGCGGCGCCGAGCTGACCCAGCTGCTGCGCCTCGAGCGGGTCACCCACGCCTTCGTCACGCCGGCCGCGCTCGGCTCGGTCGACCCGGTCGCGCTCACCGACCTCGAGTGCGTCGTCACCGGCGGCGAGGCGTGCCCGCCGCATCTGGTGGAGCAGTGGGCGCCGCGGCACCGAATGTTCAACGCGTACGGCCCCACCGAGGCGACGGTGGTGTCGAGCGTGTCGTCGCAGCTCGAGGTGGGCCGCGACGTCACGATCGGCAGCCCGCCGCTCGGGATCGGCGCGCTGGTGCTCGACGGCCGGCTGCGCCCGGTGCCGGTGGGGGTGGCCGGCGAGCTGTATGTCTACGGCGACGGTCTCGCCCGCGGCTACCACGACCGCGCCGGCATCACCGCCGAGCGGTTCGTCCCCAACCCGTTCGGGGCATCCGGCGAACGGATGTACCGCACCGGCGACCTCGTCCGCTGGACGCGCGGCGGCCAGCTGGAGTATTTGGGCCGCACCGACTTCCAGATCAAGATCCGCGGCTACCGCATCGAGCTCGGCGAGGTGGAATCGGCACTGCGGGCGCACCCCGAGGTCGGGTTCGCGCTCGCGACCGGCTTCGTCGGACCGTCGGGCGACACGCTGCTGGTCGCGTACGTCCAGCCGGACACGAAGCAGGACCTGCACGCCGGCGGTGCCGGCAGTCGACACACCGGCGGTGCCGGTAATCGGCTCGGCGCCGACGTCATCGCGCACGTCGCCGACGTGCTGCCGCCGCACATGGTGCCGGCGAGCGTCGTCGTGCTCGATTCGCTGCCGCTGACCCCCGCCGGCAAGCTGGACCGGCGGTCGCTGCCGGAGCCCCGATTCGACATCGGCGCCGGGGAATTCCGGGCGCCCGCGACGCTCGACGAGAAGAAGATCGCCGGGGTGTTCGCCGAGCTGCTCGGCGTCGAACGGATCGGTACCACCGACAGCTTCTTCGACCTGGGCGGCAACTCGCTGACCGCCACCCGCATCGTCGCCAGGATCAACGCCACCCTCGGCACCGAACTCGGTGTCCTCGACCTCTTCGAGGCGCCGACGGTCGGCGAGCTGAGTGCCCGTGTCGAGGCCGCCGGTCCCGGGCACGGGGCGCGGCCGCCGCTGGTGCCGCGCGAGCACACCGGACCGGTGCCGGTGTCGCTGTCACAGCAACGGATGTGGTTCGTCAACCAGTTCGACACGGCGTCCGCCGCCTACAACATCCCGATCGCGGTACGACTGACCGGCGACCTCGACGTGCCGGCGATGGAGGCGGCGATCGGCGACGTGCTCGAACGCCACGAGTCGCTGCGCACCGTCTTTCCCAACACCGCCGACGGACCGATCCAGTCGGTGCTGCCCGCCACAGCGGTCACCGTCGGCCTCGACCCGGTCGAGGTGACCGAAGAGGAGCTGGCGGCCGGCATGCGCGCGTCCGCCACGGCCGGGTTCGACGTGACGGCCGAGCCGCCGGTGCGCGCGAACCTGTGGCGGTTGGGTCCGCAGCAGCACGTGCTCACGCTGGTCGTGCACCACATCGCGGCCGACGGGCTGTCGATGGCCCCGCTGGCCCGCGACGTCATGCTCGCCTACGGTGCCCGTGCCGCCGGCGCCGCACCGGAATGGTCGCCGCTGGCGGTCCAGTACACCGACTACTCGCTGTGGCAGCGGGAGTTGCTCGGCGCGGAGGACGATCCGCACAGCGTCATCGCGCGCCAGCTCGACTTCTGGCGCGACGAACTGGTCGGCGCGCCGGACCTGCTGGAACTGCCGACCGATCGACCGCGACCGCCGCAGCAGTCGATGCGGGGCGGATCGGTGGAGTTCACCATCGCGTCGCACCTGCACCGTCGGCTCCTCGACGTCGCCGGTGACCACGAGGCGAGCCTGTTCATGATGCTGCACGCCTCCCTCGCGGTGCTGCTGGCGCGTCTGAGCGGCTCGTCGGACATCTCGGTGGGATCGCCGGTGTCGGGGCGTGGCGAGGCCGAACTCGACGACCTGATCGGCATGTTCGCGGGCACCATCGTGCTGCGCAGCCTCGTCGAACCGGAGTCGACTTTCAACGACCTGCTGGCGCGGACCCGGACTACCGATCTGGCCGCGCTCGGCAACACCGATCTGCCGTTCGAACGGCTGGTGGAGGTGCTCGACCCGCCCCGCTCGGGCGCGTACTCGCCGCTGTTCCAGGTGATGCTGGTGCTCCAGGGCGACGACCGGAACCGGATCGAGCTGCCCGGCCTGACCGTCGAGGTGGACGAGATCGACACCGCGACAGCGAAATTCGACCTACAGCTGATCCTCACCGAGACCGCGGACGAGGAGGGGCGCCCGGGTCCCATCGAGGCCACGTTCTCGTACGCGACCGACCTGTTCGACGAGGACACCGTCGCGGCGTTCGCCGACCGGTTCGTCCGTGTCCTCGAGTCGGTCATCGTCGACCCTGCCGTCCGCGTCGGCGACATCGACGTGCTCGTCGACGGCGAGCGCGAACTGGTCCTGGAGGAATGGAACGCCACCGGGCACGACGTGCCCGCCGCCACGCTCGCGGACCTGTTCGACGCACAGGTGCGCCGGACCCCGCACGCCGTGGCGCTCACGTTCGGCGACGACGAACTCACGTATGCGCAGTTCGCGTCCCGCGTGCACCGACTGGCCCGCGAGTTGATCGCGCGCGGGGTGGGCCCCGAATCCCGCGTGGCGCTGTCGATGCGCCGCTCCCTCGACCTGCTGGTCGGGATGTATGCGGTGGTCGAGGCCGGCGGCGCGTACGTCCCGCTCGACCCCGACCACCCGTACGCCCGCACCGAATACGTGCTCGGCAGCGCCGAACCGGTGTGCGTGCTGACCACCCGGCGCGACCACGGCCGGCTGCCCGACGGCGTCGAGGTGCTCGAGATCGACCGCCTCGACGTCAGCGGGCACGACGACGGGCCGATCCGCCCCGGTGAACGCCGCGGCGTGCTGCGCGGCGCCGACACCGCCTACGTGATCTACACGTCCGGATCGACGGGCCGCCCCAAGGGCGTCGCCGTCAGCCACGCCGCGATCGTCAACCGTCTCGCCTGGATGCAGGCCGAGTACGCGCTGACGGCGTCGGACGTGGTGGTGCAGAAGACGCCGGCGACGTTCGACGTGTCGGTGTGGGAGTTCTTCTGGCCGTTGCAGACCGGCGCCGGCCTCGCGATCGCCGTCCCGGACGGCCACCGCGATCCCGCATACCTGTCGCAGCTGATCGCCGACCGCCGCGTCACGGTCGCGCACTTCGTGCCGTCGATGCTCGCGGCGTTCGTCGTCGGCGCCGACGCCGAGCAGTGCCGGTCGCTGCGGACGGTGTTCTGCAGCGGCGAGGCGCTCCCGCCGCCGACCGCGGCCGCGTTCACCGAGTTCGCCGCGTCCTCGGGTGCGCGGCTGCACAACCTGTACGGGCCCACCGAGGCCGCCGTCGACGTGACCTACCGCCCGTACACCGACACCGACACGGTGTCGGTCCCGATCGGCGCGCCCGTGTGGAACACCCGGGTGTACGTGCTCGATTCACGGCTGCACCCGGTCCCGGCGGGCGTGCCCGGAGAGCTGTACCTCGCCGGCGCCCAGTTGGCCCGCGGCTACGTCGGCCGGCCCGACCTGACGGCGGATCGGTTCGTCGCCGACCCGTTCGGCGCGCCGGGGGCGCGGATGTACCGCACCGGCGACGTCGTCCGGTGGCGGCGATCCGGCGGACTCGACTACGCGCTCGACTACCTGGGCCGCTCCGACTTCCAGGTCAAACTGCGCGGCCTGCGGATCGAGCTGGGCGAGGTGGAAGCCGCGCTGCTCGACCGGCCCGGGGTGGCGCAGGCGGTGGTCGTCGCCCGGCGTGACGAGATTGTCGGGGAGGCACTCATCGGCTACGTGATCGCCGAGCCCGGCGCCGACGTCGACCCGGCCGCGCTGCGGGACGCGGTCGGTGCGTCGCTGCCCGCGTACATGGTGCCGTCGCAGATCATGATCCTCGACGAGTTCCCCCTGGGCGCGACCGGCAAGCTCGACCGGCGGTCGCTGCCCGAACCCGAGTTCCGTTCCACCGAAGCCGAATTCGTGGCACCACGCAACCCGGTGGAGGAGATTCTGGCCGGGATCTTCACGGAACTGGTCGGCGCGCCGCGGGTCGGCGTGTACGACAGCTTCTTCGACCTCGGCGGCAACTCGCTGACCGCGACCCGCCTGGTCGCCCGCGTGAACGCGGCCCTCGACACCCGGGTCGGGGTGCGGGAGGTCTTCGACACCCCGACGGTGGCCGCGCTCGCGATGCGGATCGAGGCGGCGGGCGCCCACGGCGCCGATCAGCCCGCTCTGGCCGCGACGGAACGCCCGCCGATCGTGCCGGTGTCGCTGGCGCAGAAGCGCATGTGGTTCATCAACCAATTCGACACCGCCTCGCCCGCCTACAACGTGGTGCTGCCGGTGCGCCTCGACGGGGACCTCGACCGCGGTGCGCTGCGCGCCGCGATCGCCGACGTCCTCGGTCGGCACGAGTCGCTTCGCACCCGGTTCCCGATGGTCGACGGCGAGCCCACCCAGGTGATCGTGCCGACCGCCGCCGTCGCCCCCGACCTCGAACCGGTCGCGGCGACCGAGGTCGAGGCCCCGGAGCGGATCGCGGAGTTCGCGGGCGAGGGCTTCGACGTGACGGTCGCCCCGCCGGTCCGGTCGATGCTGCTGCGGATGGGGCCGCGGGCGCATGTGCTCGTGATCGTCGTGCACCACATCTGCGCGGACGGCTTCTCGCTCGCGCCGCTGACGCGGGACGTGATGAGCGCCTACGTCGCCCGCGTGGAGGGACAGGCCCCGCAGTGGCACCCGCTGCCGGTGCAGTACGCCGACTACACGCTGTGGCAGCAGCGGGTGCTCGGCGACACCGACGACGCCGACAGCGTGCTCTCCACCCAGTTGGACTACTGGGCGGGTGCCCTCGACGGGCTGCCCGAGGTGCTGGAACTGCCGACCGACCGCCCGCGACCCGCCCGCCGCTCGATGCGCGGGGCCCAGCACGCGTTCCGCATCGACGCCGACGCGCACCGGCGCCTGGTGGCGATCGCACACCGGCACCACTCGACGGTGTTCATGGCGGTCCACGCGGCCGTGGCCGCGCTGTTGGCCCGGCTCGGCGACACCGACGACGTCGCGGTCGGCACCCCCATCGCCGGTCGCGGTGAGGCCGCGCTCGACGAGCTGGTGGGCATGTTCGTCAACACGCTCGTGCTGCGGAGCCGGTTCGATCCGGCGGCGTCGTTCGCCGAGCTGCTCGACGGCGTCCGGGACACCGACCTCGACGCGTTCCACCACGCCGACCTGCCCTTCGAACGATTGGTGGACGCCCTCGCCCCGGAGCGCTCGACCGCACACTCGCCGCTGTTCCAGGTGATGCTCGAGTTCCGCAACACCGACCAGCCGCGGCTCGAGCTGCCCGGCCTGACGGTCACGGTCGTCGACACCGGCGCCGCGATCGCCAACTTCGATCTGCAGCTGACGCTCACCGAGGAGTTCGCCGAGTCCGGTGAACCCGCCGGCATCGCAGCCGGATTCACCTACGCCACCGACCTGTTCGACCGGACCACCGTCGCGCGCCTGGCCGAACGGTTCACCGCAGTGCTGCAGGCGGTCACGACCGATCCGGCGACCCGGGTCGGCGACATCGACCTGCTCACCACGCCCGAGCGCGCGGACCTGGCGCCGGTGAGCGGCGGCGCCGGGGTGCCCGCCCGCACCCTGCCCGAGCTGCTCGCGGCCGCCGCGGTGGTCGACCCCGACGCCGCCGCGGTGGTGTTCGACGGCACCACCGTGTCCTACCGCGAGCTCGACACCCGATCGGATCGCCTGGCGCGGATGCTGATCGGGCGCGGCGTCGGGCCCGAATCGGTGGTGGCGCTCGCGCTGGCCCGCTCGGTCGAATCGGTGACCGCGACGTGGGCGGTCGCCAAGACCGGGGCGGCGTTCGTGCCGGTGGACCCGAACTACCCGGCCGACCGGATCGAGCACATGCTCACCGATTCCGGTGCCGTCGTGGGCATCACCGCGACCGCGCACCGCGACACCCTGCCGGCGTCGACCCCGTGGGTGGTGCTCGACAGCGACGAGGTCCGTGCGCTGGTCCGACGCGAGGCCGCCGGCGCGGTCACCGACGCCGACCGGGTGCGCCCGCTGCGGCTCGACGACCCCGCCTACCTGATCTACACGTCCGGGTCGACGGGCACCCCGAAGGGCGTGGTGGTCTCGCACCGCGGTCTGGCGAACTTCGCGGCCGAGGAACGCACCCGGTTCGGGGTGACCCCGCACTCGCGCACACTGCACTTCTCGTCGCCGAGCTTCGATGCGTCGATCCTCGAACTGCTCCTCGCGATCGGCGCGGGCGCCACCATGGTCGTCGCCCCGCCGACCGTGCTCGGCGGCGACGAACTGCGCGAGCTGCTCCGCGAGCACGACGTCACGCACGCGTTCGTGACCCCCGCGGCGCTGGCATCGGTGGACCCGTCCGGGCTGCACCGGCTCGAGTGCGTCGTCACCGGCGGCGAGGCGTGCCCGCCGGAACTGGTGGCGCAGTGGGCGCCCGGCCGCCGCATGTTCAACGCGTACGGGCCCACCGAGTCCACCGTCGTCGCGGCCGTCAGCGAGCCGCTCGCGGTGGGCGTGCCGGTGACGATCGGCCGGCCGCCGATGGGCACGAGCCTCGTGGTGCTCGACGCCCGGCTGCATCCGGTGCCCGGCGGGGTGCCGGGCGAGCTGTACATCCTCGGCACCGCCCTGGCCCGCGGCTACCACGAGCGACCCGGCACCACCGGGGAACGGTTCGTGGCGAACCCGTTCGGCGCGGCCGGCAGCCGCATGTACCGCACCGGCGACCTGGTCCGCTGGAACGGCTCGGGCCAGCTCGAGTACCTGGGCCGCACCGACTTCCAGGTCAAGATCCGCGGGTTCCGCATCGAGCTCGGCGAGATCGAGTCGGCGCTGCGCCGATACCCCGGGGTCGCGCGCGCGGTGGTCGCCGTCGACGGGTCCGGTCCCGCGAGCCGGCTCGTCGGATACGTGGTTCCCGAGGACGGCGAGAGCACCGCCGCGCTCGACCCGGCCGCGATCACCGCGTTCGTCGGCACGTTCCTCGCGTCGTACATGGTGCCGTCCGCGGTGATGGTCCTCGACGCGCTGCCGCTCGGCCCGGCCGGCAAGATCGACCTGAAGGCGCTGCCCGCACCCGACTTCGGGGCCCGCGCGGCGACCGGACGCGCACCGCGCACCGAGCGGGAGCGGGTGCTCGCCGACCTGTTCGCCGAGGTGCTCGGGCTCGACGCCGTCGGGGTCGACGACTCGTTCTTCGCGCTCGGCGGCGACAGCATCATGTCGATCCAGCTGGTGTCGCGGGCCAAGGCGGCCGGCCTGCACTTCTCGCCGCGCGACGTGTTCGACCACAAGACGGTGGTGGCGCTCGCGGCTGTCGCGCAGGCCGGCGCGGAAGCGGCGGTGCTCGCCGAACTCGACGGCGGCGGGACCGGCGACGTGCCGCTGCTCCCGGTCGCCCGCTGGCTGCAGGGCCGCGGCGGCCACCACGACCGGTTCTCGCAGGCGGCCCTGCTCACCGCGCCCGCCGATCTCGACGAGGCCACCCTCGCCGGAGCCCTGCAGGCCGTCCTCGACCGGCACGACATGCTCCGGGCCCGCATCCGGCCCGGCGAGCACCGGATGACGGTGCCCGCACCCGGCACGGTGTACGCCGAGTGCCTGATCCGCCGGGTGGAGCTCGACGCGGTGCCCGGCACCGACGCGTTCGTCGACGTCGTACGCGCCGAACTCGACGCCGCCGAGGACCGCCTCGATCCCGCTGCCGGGGAGATGGTCCAGCTGGTGTGGCTGGACTCGCGCGCCGACGGCGGTCGGCTGCTGGTCGTCGTGCACCACCTGGTGATCGACGGTGTCTCATGGCGGATCCTGGTGCCCGATCTCGCGACGGCGTGGGCGCAGATCGCCGCGGGGGAGCGGCCCGAGCTGGCGCCGGTCGGCACCTCGATGCGCCGGTGGGCGCACGGGCTCGTGGACGCCGCCCCGCAGCGTCGCGACGAACTCGAACACTGGCGGGAGGTGCTCGCGGGCGACGACCCGCTGCTGGGGGCGCGCCCGCTCGACCCGGCCGTCGACGTCGCCGCGACCGTCGACTCCGTCACCGTCGAGATGTCCCCGGACGTCACCGAGGCGCTGCTGACGACCGTCCCGGACGCCTTCCGCGGCTCGGTGAACGACGGGCTGCTGACGGCGCTGACCCTCGCGCTGGTGCGGTGGCGCCGCGATCGCGGGATCGACGTCGACGCGGACCGGACCGACGCCCTCGTCACCCTCGAGGGGCACGGCCGCGAGGACCGGGTGCTTCCAGGGGCCGACCTCTCGCGGACCGTCGGCTGGTTCACCACGCTGTTCCCGATCCGGCTCGACCTGACCGGCGTCGACATCGACGACGCGTTCACCGGCGGCCGCGGCGCGGGCGCGGCGATCAAGGCGGTCAAGGAACAGCTGCTGGCCGTTCCCGACCACGGCATCGGCTTCGGCATGCTGCGCTACCTCGACGGCGAGGGCGCCGACGGAGGCCGGGCTCTGCGCGATCTGCCGACCCCGCAGGTCAGCTTCAACTACCTCGGCCGGCTCACCTCGGCGGTACCCGACGACCAGCGCGACGCGGGCTGGGTACCGACCGACGACGCGGACCTGGGCATCCTGCAGGACGCGGACCTGCCGGTGGCGTCGGTGCTCGACATCAACGCGGTCACCACCGACGGCGTCGACGGCTCGCGCATCCGCGCCACGTGGGGCTTCCCGTCCGGGGTGCTCGGGGTGGACGAGGTCGAGGAACTGGCGGGGCTGTGGTCCGAGGCACTGATCGCCCTGGCGCGGCACGTGTCCCGGCCCGGCGCGGGCGGTGCGACCCCGTCGGATCTGGACCTGGTCGCGCTGGACCAGCGCGAGATCGAGGACCTCGAGCAGCGCTTCCCGGACCTGACCGACGTGTGGTCGCTGTCCCCGCTGCAGTCGGGTCTGCTGTTCCACGCGCTGCTCGCCGACCGGTCCGTCGACTCGTACATGGTGCAGATGATGCTCGACGTCCGCGGCGCCGACCCCGGACGGCTCCGCCGCGCCGGGCAGGCGATGCTGGACCGGCACCCGAACCTGCGGGCCGCGTTCGTGCACAGCGCCGACGGCGCGGCGGTGCAGGTGGTCCAGGATGCGGTGACGTTGCCGTGGACCGACGTCGACCTCTCCGAACTCGACGAACCGGAACGCGCCGCGGCGATCACGCGGCTGCTCGCCGAGGACCGGGCCCGCCAGTTCGACGTGACCAGCGCACCGCTGATCCGCTTCACGCTGGTGCGCACCGGCCCCGACGAGCACCGGCTGGTCCTGACCAACCACCACATCCTGCTCGACGGGTGGTCGACACCGCTGATGATGCAGGAACTGCTGACGCTGTACGCCACCGACGGCGACGCGACCGCATTGCCGCGGGTCCAGCCGTACCGCGACTACCTGAGGTGGATCGCCGAGCAGGACTCCGCCGCGTCGATGCAGGCGTGGGTCGACGCGCTCGCCGGTCTGGAGGAGCCGACGCTGCTCGCGCCGCTCGACCGCGGCCGCGAGCAGTCCACGGTCCCGGACGCGGTCGAGATGTCGCTGGATCCGGCGCTCACCACCCGGCTGACCTCGCTCGGGCGGCAGTGCGGCGTCACCCTCAACACGATGGTGCAGACGGCGTGGGCGATCGTACTCGGCGCGCTGACCGGCCACGACGACGTCGTCTTCGGGGGCACGGTCTCCGGGCGGCCGCCGCACATCCCGGGCATCGAGTCCATGGTCGGGCTGTTCATCAACACGCTGCCGGTGCGGGTGCGGCTCGATTCGCGCGAAACCGTCGGCGAGTTGCTGCGGCGGGTGCAGGCCGAGCAGGCCGGCCTGCTCGATCACCACCACGTGGGCCTGACCGAGATCCAGGACGCCGTCGGCTCCGCCCTCGGGTTCGACACGCTGACGGTGTTCGAGTCGTACCCCGTCGACCGCACGGCCGTCGAGGACACCGACATCGCCGGGTTGCGCCTGGTGCGCATCCACGACGGCATGGACGCGGCGCACTACCCGATCACGCTCATCGCGAACGCCGACGACCGGCTGCGGATGAAGCTCGAGTACCTGCCCGAGCTGTTCGACCGCGGTGACGTGCAGGCCCTGGCGCGGCGTGTCGCCCGGATCCTCACCGACATCGTCGACGACCCGCAGTGCCCGCTCGCGCGGTTGCGGTTGCTGTCCGACGACGAGTGGGCGGACCTGGTGCCGCTGCGCGGGCGGCCCGGCCGGTCGGTGCGCACCCTGCCCGATCTGTTCGCCGACGCCGTGGCCGCCGATCCCGACGCCGCCGCCCTCGTGTTCGGCGACGTCGAGGTTACCTACCGCGAGCTCGACGAACGCTCCAACCGCCTGGCCCGTCTCCTGATCGGGGAGCATGTCGGGCCGGAATCGATTGTCGCGCTGGGTATTCCGCGCTCGATTGAGTCGGTGACGGCGGTGTTGGCGGTGACGAAGGCCGGTGCGGCGTTCGTGCCGGTGGACCCGAACTACCCCGCAGACCGCGTGGTGTTCATGCTCGAGGACTCCGGGGCCGCCGTCGGGCTCACCGTCGCCGTCGCCCGTGACCGGCTGCCCGACACAGTGCCGTGGACGGTTCTCGACGACCCGGGCCTGGCGGACCGCTGCGCCGTCCTGTCGGCTGCGCCGATCACCGACGCCGACCGGCGGGCCCCGCTGCACCTGCAACACCCGGCGTACATGATCTACACCTCCGGCACCACCGGACGCCCGAAGGGCGTCGTCGTCACCCACACCGGCATCGACAACCTCGCGGACGAGTGCCTCACCCGCTTCTCGACGCAGCCGACGTCGCGGACGCTGCACTTCTCGACCCCGAGCTTCGACGCCGCCGTTCTCGACTACCTGATCGCGTTCGCCGCCGGCGCGACGATGGTGATCGCACCGCCCACCATGTATGGTGGCGCCGAATTGGCCCGGCTGATCCGCGATCAGCACGTCACGCACGCGTGGATCACGGCGGCCGCCGCGGCCACGATCGACCCGACCGGCCTCGACGAGTTCACCGAAGTGGTAGTCGGCGGCGAGGCGGTCCAGCCGGAACTGGTCGCGCGCTGGGCGCACGAGCGCCGCTTCTACAACGGGTACGGCCCGACCGAGGCGACCATCCTGGCCAACATCAGCTCGCCGCTGGTGACGGGGGAGACGGTGATGATCGGCGCACCCGTCCGCGGCGAAAGCGAACTGGTCCTCGATGCGAGTCTGCGGCCGGTCCCTGCCGGAGTCCTGGGCGAGCTCTACATCACCGGGCCCAGCGTGGCCCGCGGCTACCACCGGCGCCCCGGGCTGACCGCCGAGCGATTCGTCGCCAACCCGCACGGCGCGCCCGGCGAGCGGATGTACCGCACCGGCGACATCGTGCGCGTCGGTGCCGAGCACGCGATCGAGTACATCGGCCGCAGCGACTTCCAGGTCAAGATCCGCGGCTTCCGCATCGAACTCGGCGACATCGACAACGCGTTCGGCGACCACCCCGACGTCCGGTTCGCGGTCACCGTCGGCCGACCCGGCCCCACCGGGGACACCGCGCTGGTGACGTATCTGCTGCCCACCGCCGACGCCCGACCGGAGCCGGGGGAGCTGCGCGACTACGTCGCCGAACGGCTTCCCGCGCACATGGTTCCGGCGAGCATCATGATCCTCGACGAGATCCCGCTCACCCCGATCGGCAAGCTCGACCGCAGGGCGCTGCCGGACCCGGAGTTCCTGCCGTCCGCCACCGCGTTCCGGGCCGCGACCAATCCCACCGAGCAGACGATCGTCGACGTCTTCGCCGAGGTGCTCGGCCTGGAACGGATCGGCATCGACGACGGCTTCTTCGACCTCGGTGGCAATTCCCTGATCGCCACCCGCGTGGCCGCGCGACTCGCCGCTGCGCTGGGCATCGACGTCGGCGTGCGGGCGCTGTTCGAGGCGCCGACCGCGCACGAACTGGCACGCTGGGTCGCGCGCGAGAGCGCGACCGAACCGACCCGGCCGCCGCTCGTCCCGGTCGCGCGGCCGACCCGTGTGCCGTTGTCGTTGGCGCAGAAGCGCATGTGGTTCATCAACCAGTTCGACACCGAATCGGCCGCCTACAACATCCCGCTCGCAGTCCGGCTGACCGGCGACCTCGATCCGGCGGCATTGCGTGCCGCCGTCGGCGACGTGCTGGAGCGGCACGAGTCGCTGCGCACGTACTTCCCGATGGCGACGACGGCGGTGCCGTCCACGGCTTCGATGCCGTCCGGTGACCCGACCGGCGGTGAACCGGAGCAGGTCACCGTGCCGGCCGCGGAGGCCGCACCCGACCTGACCGTGCTCGACGTCCCGCCCGAGGAGGTGGCGCCGCGGGTCGCGGCGCTGATCTCCGGCGGCTTCGACGTGACCACCGCGGTGCCGGTGCGCGCGCAACTGCTGCGGCTCGGGCCGGCCGAGCACGTGCTGGCGATCGTCGTGCACCACATCTGTGCCGACGGCTTCTCGATGGCGCCGCTGGCCCGGGACGTGATGACCGCGTACATGGCACGCACCGGCGGGCACCTGCCGCAGTGGGCTCCGTTGCCGGTGCAGTACGCGGACTTCGCGGCGTGGCAGCGCGAAGTCCTGGGCTCGGAGGACGATCCCGCGTCGCTGGTGAGCCGACAGCTGGCGTTCTGGACCGCCGGGCTGGCCGGCCTGCCGGAGGCGATCTCGCTGCCCACCGACCGGCCCCGCCCGACACAGCTGAGTTTCGCCGGTGCCCGCGTGCAGTTCGAGATCCCGGCCGGCGCGCACCGATCGCTCGCCGCGCTCGCCCGCCGCGAGGGCGCGACGATGTTCATGGCCGCGCACGCCGCGCTGGCGGCGCTGCTGGCCCGGCTCAGCGGATCGGACGACATCGCGATCGGCACCCCGATCGCGGGCCGCGGCGAGGCCGAACTCGACGGCCTGGTGGGCATGTTCGTCAACACCCTGGTGCTGCGGTCGCAGGTCGACGCGGCCGCCGGCTTCGGTGAGCTGCTCGCCCGCACCCGCGAGTTCGACCTGGCCGCCTTCGGGAACGCGGACCTTCCGTTCGAGCGGTTGGTGGACGTGCTCGCGCCGGAGCGGTCGACCGCGCACGCACCGCTGTTCCAGGTGATGCTCGAGTTCCAGAACAACGAGCTGCCGCGGCTCGAGCTGCCCGGGTTGACCGCCGAACCGGTCGACGCCGAACTCGCGGTCGCCAAGTTCGACCTGCAGCTCACCCTCGCCGAACGCCACGACCCGGACGGTGTCCCGGCGGGGATGACCGCCGCGTTCACCTACGCCACCGATCTGTTCGACGCCGAGACCGTCCGCGACCTGGGAGCGCGGTTCGTCCGCCTCCTCGACGAGCTGACCGCCGACCCCGCCCGGCCGCTCGGCGACGCCGCGATCACCACGGCCGGCGAGCGCGCCACGCTGCTGCGCGAGTGGAACGCCGCCGGACGCCGCGCCCCGGCGACGACCCTCGCCGGCCGGCTGGCCGACGCCACCGCGCGGTTCGCCGACGCCGACGCCGTCACGTTCGGCGGGGAGACCCTCACCTACGCCGAACTCGACGCCCGCACCAACCGCCTCGCCCGCCACCTGGCGGCGCTGGGCGTGGGCCCGGAGTCGCTGGTCGCGGTCGCGTTGCCGCGGTCGGCGGAGCTGGTCGTCGCGCTGCTCGCGGTGGTCAAGGCCGGTGCCGGCTATCTGCCGCTGGATGTGACGTACCCGCCCGAGCGGCTCGCGTTCATGCTCGAGGACTCCGCGCCGGTGTGCGTGCTGACCACCGTGGCCGACGCCGACGCGGTCCCCGACGCCGGGGTGCCGCTCGTCCGCCTCGACGCGGACGACGTGGCCGCGGCGGTGGCGGCGCTGCCCGGCGGCCCGGTCACCGACACCGACCGCCGCGCGCCGCTGCGCCCGGACGACGTCGCGTACGTCATCTACACCTCCGGGTCGACCGGCCGGCCGAAGGGCGTGCAGGTCACGCACCACAACGTGCTGACGCTGTTCGAGAACACCGCCGAGACGTTCGGGTTCGACGACACCGACGTGTGGACGATGTTCCACTCGTACGCCTTCGACTTCTCGGTGTGGGAGCTGTGGGGTCCGCTGCTGCACGGCGGGCGCCTCGTCGTGGTCGACTTCTACACGGCCCGCTCGCCGGAGATGTTCCTCGACCTGCTGCACACCGAGCGCGTCACGGTGCTCAACCAGACCCCCACCGCGTTCTACCAGCTCGCCGAGGCGGACCGGATCGCGGGCGAATCCTCGTCGTACGACACCGATCTCGCACTCCGGTACGTGATCTTCGGCGGCGAGGCCCTGGACCTCGGTCAGCTCGGCCGCTGGTACGCGCGGCACGCCGAGGACGCGCCGCGGCTGGTCAACATGTACGGCATCACCGAGACCACGGTGCACGTCACCCGGCTCGGACTCGACCGCGCATTCGCGGCCGCGGCCAACGCCAGCGTCGTCGGGCGCGCGATCCCCGGGCTGCGGGTCACGGTCCTCGACGAACGCCTGCACCCGGTGCCGCCGGGGGTGACCGGCGAGATGTACGTGGCCGGCGACCAGGTCACCGGCGGCTACCTCGGGCGGGCCGCGCTCACGTCGGGCCGGTTCGTCGCCGACCCGTTCGGGGCGCCCGGCGCGCGGATGTACCGCACCGGCGACCTGGCCCGGTGGAACCGCGCCGGCCAACTCGAATACCTGGGCCGCAGCGACTTCCAGGTCAAGATCCGCGGGTTCCGCATCGAGCTCGGCGAGATCGAGTCCGCCCTGCTCGGCTTCCCCGGCGTCGCGCAGGCGGTGGTCACCGTGCGCGAGGAGCCGCACGGCCCCGCCCGCCTGGTCGGCTACGTCGTCCGCGAGCAGGGCGGCACCGAGCTCGACCCGCAGGCGGTGCTCGACCACGTGGGCGGCGAGCTGACGTCGTACATGGTGCCGGCCGCGCTGGTGGTGCTCGACGAGCTGCCGCTGACCGCGAACGGCAAGCTGGACCGCAAGGCGCTGCCCGAGCCGGACTTCGGGATGCGCGCCACCGCCGGCCGCGAACCGCAGACCGACGCCGAACGCGCGCTCGCCGACCTGTTCGCCGAGGTGCTCGGGCTCGACGCCGTGGGCGTCGACGACTCGTTCTTCGCGCTCGGCGGCGACAGCATCATGTCGATCCAGCTGGTGTCGCGGGCGAAGGCCGCGGGCCTGCAGTTCTCGCCGCGCGACGTGTTCGAGCACCGGACCGTCGCGGGCCTGGCGGCGGTCGCCGAGGCCGCCGGCGGGCAGGCGGCCGTCCGGCTCGAGGAGCTGCCTGGCGGCGGGGTCGGCGAATTCCCGGCGACCCCGATCGTGCGGTGGCTACTCGACCGGGGCCGCGACGTCCGCCGCTACACCCAGACCGCGCTGCTGACACTGCCGCCGGGTATCGACGAGGACCAGCTGACCCGGACGCTGCAGGCCGTCGTGGACCACCACGACATGCTCCGCGCCCGCCTCGACCGGTCCGGCGACCCGAGTGTGCAGGTTCCGGCCGCCGGGACGGTGCCCGCCGCCGACCTGCTCACCCGCGTCCCGGTCGGCACGCTGCACGGCCCGGCCTTCACCGACGTCGCGCAGGCGGAACTCGACGCGGCCGCCGGCCGGCTCGACCCCGAGTCCGGGATCGTGGTGCAGGCGGTGTGGTTCGACGCCGGCACCGCGGGCGGACGCCTGCTGCTGGTGGTCCACCACCTGGCGGTCGACGGCGTCTCGTGGCGCATCCTGGTGCCGGACCTGGCGTCGGCGTGGTCGCAGATCGTCGACGGCGCCGTCCCCGAACTCGCGCCCACCGGCACCTCGATGCGGCGCTGGGCGCACGGGCTCGCCGACGCGGCCGTCGGCGACACCCCCGGCCGGGAGCGCGAACTCGACCTGTGGCGGGCCACCCTCGACGTCCCCGACCCGGTCATCGGATCGCGGCCGCTCGACCCCGAGATCGACGTCAACGGCACCGTCGACAAGGTGTCGGTGGAGCTGCCCGCCGCCGTCACCGACGCGCTGCTGACCACCGTCCCCAACGCCTTCCACGGCAACGTCAACGACGGGCTCCTCGCGGCGCTCGCGATGGCGCTGACCCGCTGGCGCCGCACCCGCGGCAGCGACACCGCGGCCGCGCTGGTCAACCTCGAGGGACACGGCCGCGAGGACCAGGTGGTGCCGGGCGCCGACCTGGGCCGCACCGTCGGCTGGTTCACGACGATCTTCCCGATCCGGCTGGACCTGACCGGGATCGACCTCGACGACGCGTTCGCCGCCGGCCCCGCCGCCGGTGCCGCCGTCAAGGCCGTCAAGGAGCAGCTGCTCACGATCCCCGACCACGGCATCGGCTACGGGATGCTGCGCTACCTCGACCCGCAGACCGCGCCGGTCCTCGCCGACCGGCCGACGCCGCAGGTCAGCTTCAACTACCTCGGACGGCTCGGCGCACCCGCGCAGGCCGCGAACGTCGACTGGCTCCCGGTGGGCGACATCGAGCTCGACGAGGCGCCGAGCGCCACCATGCCGGTCGCGAGCGTCCTGGACGTCAACGCGGTCGTCGACGAGACCACCGACGGCCCCCGCCTGCGCGCTACGTGGGCCTACCCGCGCGGTGTCCTCACCGCCGTCGACGCCGGCGAACTGGCGGACCTGTGGGTGCGGGCACTGTCGGCGCTGGCCCGGCACGCCGAGCACCCCGGCGCCGGCGGACTCACGCCGTCCGACCTGGATCTGGTGCGGCTGGACCAGCATGCGATCGAGACGCTCGAGCACCGGTACCCGAACGTCGCCGACGTGTGGTCGCTGTCGCCGCTGCAGGCGGGGCTGCACTTCCACTCGATGTTCTCGGACGAGTCGGTCGACGCCTACCTGGTCCAGCTCGTCCTCACGCTGAACGGCGTCGTCGACACCGACCGGCTGTGGCGGGCCGGGCAGGCGCTGCTGGACCGGCACCCGAACCTGCGCGCCGCCTTCGTCCAACCCGACGGAGCGGCCCCGGACACCGCTGCCGTCCAGGTGATCCCGCAGCACGTCGAGTTGCCGTGGACGGAGGTCGACCTGTCCCGGCTCGATCCGGCCGCCCGCGACCGCCGCTACGCCGAGCTCACCCTCGCGGACCGGCTCACCAAGTTCGACCTGACGCTGGCACCCGCATTCCGGATGACGCTCGTCGACATGGGCGCCGGCGAGCACCGCCTGGTGGTCACGAACCACCACATCCTGCTCGACGGCTGGTCGACGCCGCTGGTGATCCGCGATCTGCTGACGCTGTACGCGACCGACGGCGACGCCTCGATGCTGCCGCGGGTGCACCCGTACCGCGACTACCTCGCGTGGATGGATCGGCAGGATGTCACCGCGTCCACCGACGCGTGGCGCCGCGCACTGGTCGGGCTCGAGGAGCCGAGCCTGCTGGTGTCGACCGCGCGCGTCGAGGAGACCTCGACCGGCACCGACGAACTCGAGATCGCGGTGTCGGCCGCCGACACGGACGCGCTGCGGGCACTGGTACGCGAGCGCGGCCTCACACTGAACACGCTGGTGCAGGCCGCGTGGGGAATCGTCCTGGGCGCGTTGACCGCCCGCACCGACGTCGTGTTCGGCGGCACGGTCTCCGGCCGGCCGCCGCAGATCCCCGGCATCGAGTCGATGGTGGGCCTGTTCATCAACACGCTCCCGGTGCGGGTCACGCTCGATGCGGGTGAGACGCTCGGCGACCTGCTCGACCGCATCCAGCGGGAGCAGACCGCCCTGCTCGACCACCACTACCTGGGGCTGGCCGACATCCAGCGGGCCGCCGGGCCGGCCGTCACCTTCGACACGCTCACGGTGTTCGAGTCCTATCCGGTCGATCGGAACGCGCTGACGGCGGACACCGACATCGCCGGGATGAAGGTCACCGGGATCGCCGGCCGCGACGCCGCGCACTATCCGCTGTCGCTGGTCGCGTCGGTGGGCGAACAGCTGAACCTCAAGTTCGAGTACTTCCCGCAGTACGTCGACCGCGAGACGGCGGCGTCGATCGCGACCCGGGTGACCGTGGTGCTCGATCATCTCCTGGCCGACCTCGAGCAGCCGCTCTCGCGGGTGGATCTGCTCACCGAGCCCGAACGCCGTGAACTCGCGCCGGTGCTCGGCGAACCCGGTGGCTCGGTCCGGACGCTGCCGGAGATCTTCACCGACGGCGCCGCCCGCGATCCCGACGCGATCGCCGTGTCCTTCTCCGGCCGCGAGGTCAGCTACCGCGAACTCGACACCCGCTCGTCGCGGATCGCCCGCGTGCTCATCGACCAGGGCGTGGGGCCGGAATCGTATGTGGCGCTGGGCATCCAGCGGTCCGTGGAGTCGGTGCTCGCGGTGTGGGCGGTCGCGAAGACCGGTGCCGCTTTCGTCCCCGTCGACCCGAACTATCCGCTCGAGCGAATCGAGCACATGCTGGCCGACTCCGGGGCCGGGCTCGGGCTGACCGTCGCCGCGCACCGGGAGCAGCTCCCGGACACCGTCACCTGGTTGACGCTGGAGGATCCCGCGTTCACCGCCGAGTGCGATGCCAGCTCCGACGCGCCGGTCACCGACGCCGACCGCACCGCACCGCTCGGCATCGACCACGCCGCCTACGTGGTCTACACGTCGGGCTCGACGGGCCGCCCCAAGGGCGTCGTCGTCACCCACCAGGGCCTCGACAACTTCGCGATCGACCAGATCGAGCGGCTCGGCGCCACCGCCACGTCCCGGACCCTGCACTTCGCCACCCCGAGCTTCGACGGCGCCGTGTTCGAGTATCTGCAGGCGTTCGGCCCGGGGGCGACGATGGTGATCGCCGAACCCACCGTGTTCGGCGGCCCCGACCTGGCGCGGCTCATCGCGGACGAGCACGTCACGCACGCGTTCATCACCACCGCGGCGCTCGCGACGGTCGACCCGACCGGACTCGACGAGTTCGCGGAGGTCGTGTTCGGCGGCGAGGCGTGCCCGCCCGAGCTGGTGGCCCGCTGGGCGCCCGGTCGGCGGTTGCACAACGCGTACGGGCCGACCGAGACGACCATCATGACGAACATCAGCGCCCCGATGACCGTCGGCGACCCGATCACGATCGGCGGACCGATCCGCGGGGTCGCCGAACTGGTCCTCGACGGACGCCTGCAGCCCGTCCCGGTCGGTGTCCCGGGTGAGCTGTACATCGCCGGCACCGGGCTCGCCCGCGGCTACCACCGACGTCCCGGTCTGTCGGCGGAACGGTTCGTGGCCAACCCGTTCGGCAAGCCGGGGGAGCGGATGTACCGCACCGGCGACATCGTCCGGTGGCGCCCCGACCACACGATCGAATACGTCGGCCGCACCGACTTCCAGGTCAAGGTCCGCGGCTTCCGCATCGAACTCGGCGAGATCGACGCCGCGCTCATGGCCGACACCTCCGTGAGCCTCGCGGTCACCCTCGGGGTGCCCGGCCCCGCCGGCGACACCGTGCTCGCGTCGTACGTGGTGCCGCACGCCGGCGCGGTGGTCGAGCCGGGCGCGCTCACCGAGCGGCTGTCGTCGCACCTGCCCGCGCACATGGTGCCGGCCGCGATCACGGTGCTCGACGAGATCCCGCTCACCCCCGTCGGCAAGCTCGACCGGTCGGCGCTGCCCGCCCCGCAGTTCGCGTTCGCCACCGGCGACACCGGCGCGTTCCGGGCCCCCACCAACCCACTCGAGTACACGCTGTCGGACATCTTCACCGAGGTCCTCGGCGTGGAACGCGTCGGCATCGAGGACAGCTTCTTCGACCTCGGCGGCAACTCGCTGATCGCGACACGGGTCACCACCCGCCTCGGCAACGTCCTGGACGTGGACATCCCGGTGCGGGCACTGTTCGAGGCGCCCACGATCCACGGCCTCGCGCAGTGGATCGCGCGCGAACGCGAGACGTCGACGGCGTACGGCCGACCGGAACTGGTGCGGCGCTCGCGCCCGGAGCGGATCCCGCTGTCCCTGGCGCAGCAGCGGATGTGGTTCATCAACCAGTTCGACACCGCCTCGGCCGCCTACAACATCCCGATGGCCGTCACGCTCACCGGCGCCCTCGACGTCGACGCATTGCACGCCGCGGTCGGCGACCTGCTCCAACGGCACGAGTCGCTGCGCACCGCGTACCCGATCGTCGACCAGGTGCCGACGCAGCGGGTCTTCCCGGTCGGCGAGGTCCTCATCGACCTGACCCCGGTGTCCATCCGCGACGAGCAGGAACTCCACGACCACCTCGCGACGTTCGCGGCGGCCGGCTTCGACGTCACCGTCGCCCCGCCCGTGCGCGCCCAACTGATCCGCATCGGCGACGACCGACACGTCCTGGTGATCGTGATGCACCACATCTGCGCCGACGGCTACTCGATGGCGCCCCTCGGGCGCGACGTCATGGCCGCGTACACCGCGCGCGCCGCGGGCGCGGCCCCGCACTGGGCGCCGCTGCCCGTCCAGTACGCGGACTTCACGCTGTGGCAGCACGATCTGCTCGGCTCCGACGCCGACCCCGATTCGCTGCTGCGCCGCCAGCTCGACTTCTGGACCCGGGAACTGGCCGGCCTGCCCGACGTCATCCAGCTGCCGACCGATCGCCCGCGCCCGATCCAGCAGTCGTTCCACGGCGGCCGCGTCGAGTTCGCGGTCCCGGCCGACCTGCACGCCCGCATCGCCGCCCTCGCGCACCGGCACGGCGCGAGCATGTTCATGGCGATCCATGCGGCGCTGGCGACGCTGCTCGCGCGGCTCGCCGACACCGACGACATCGCGATCGGCACCCCGATCGCCGGCCGCGGCGAAATCGACCTCGACGACATCGTCGGCATGTTCGTCAACACCCTGGTACTGCGGACGCGCGTCGACCACGGCGCCACGTTCGACGAGATCCTCGGGCGGGTCCGCGAATCCGACCTGGCGGCGTTCGGGCACGCCGAGGTCCCGTTCGAGCGGATCGTCGAAGAGATCAACCCACCGCGCTCGACGTCGTATTCGCCCCTGTTCCAGATCTCGATCGAGTTCCAGAACAATGAGCGTCCACGCCTCGAGCTGCCCGGTCTCGTCGTCGAGGGCCTCGGCATCGACGCCCAGGTGGCGAAGGAGGACCTCGAACTCGTCCTCGCCGAGGAGTTCACCGAGGACGGGTCGCCGAACGGGATGAACGCGTCCCTCGACTTCGCCACCGACCTGTTCGACGAGGGCACCGTCCGCAGCCTCGCAGAGCGGTTCCTCCGGATCCTCGAGGCCGCCACCACCGACCCGACGCGCCCGGTCGGCGACATCGAGATCCTCGACCCGGAAGAACTGTCCGAGCTCGCGCCGGCGGACGGTGAGATCGCCGTCTCGCCGCACGTGTGGCCCGAACTGCTCACCGGCGCCGCCGCGGTCGACCCGGACGCGATCGGGCTCACCTACCTCGGCCGCACCCTCACCTACCGCGAACTCGACGAGCAGTCGAACCGTCTGGCCCGCGTGCTCGCCGGCCGTGGCGTGGGGCCGGAGACGTTCGTCGCGCTCGGCATGCCCCGCTCGATCGAGGAGATCCTGTCCATCTGGGCCGTCGCCAAGGCCGGCGCCGCGTTCGTCCCGGTGGATCCGAACTATCCGGCCGAACGGATCGCCCACATGCTCACCGATTCGGGCACGCGGGTCGGCCTGACGACGGCGGCGCTGCGCGAACGGCTGCCCGACACGGTGCCCTGGCTGGTGGTCGACGACGGCGAACTCGCCGACCGCATGGCCGAGGTCTCCGCGGCGCCGGTCACCGACGCCGACCGCACCGCCGCGCTGCACCTCGCGCATCCGGCCTACCTGATCTACACGTCGGGGTCGACGGGCCTGCCCAAGGGCGTCATTGTCACCCACCTCGGGATCGCGAACCTCACCGAGGAGGAGCGGCTCCGCTTCACCGTCACCCCGCAGTCGCGGGTCTCGCATCTGGCGTCCCCGAGCTTCGACGCCTCGGTGTTCGAGATGATGATGGCGTTCAGTGCCGGCGCCCGCCTGGTGATCGTGCCGCCCACCGTGTACGGCGGCACCGAACTGACCGAGCTGCTCTCCCGCGAGGGCGTCACCCACGGTTTCATCACGCCGACCGCGCTCGCCTCCATCGAGGACGAGGGCCTCGAGGCGCTGCGGGTCCTCGCGGTCGCGGGCGAGGCCTGCCCGCCGGAACTGGTCGCCAAGTGGGCGCCCGGACGCCGGATGTTCAACGGCTACGGCCCCACCGAGACGACCATCCAGGCCAGCGTCAGCGAGGCCATGCAGCCGGGTGAGGTCGTCAACATCGGCGGGCCCGCGATCGGGTTCCGTGAGGCCGTGCTCGACGGGCGGCTGCGGCCCGTCCCGGTCGGCGTGCCGGGCGAGCTGTACATCTCTGGTCCGGGCCTGGCCCGCGGCTACCACAACCGCCCAGGCCTGACCGCGGATCGCTTCGTCGCCAACCCGTTCGGCGAACCCGGCACCCGGATGTACCGCACCGGCGACGTGGTCCGGTGGCGGCCCGACCACACCATCGAGTACATCGGCCGGTCCGACTTCCAGGTCAAGGTGCGCGGCTTCCGCATCGAGCTCGGCGAGATCGACGCCGTCCTCACCCGGCACCCGGCGGTCACCTTCGCCGCGACCCTCGGCCACACCGGCCCGTCGGGCGACACGCTCCTCGCGTCGTACGTCCGGCCGGTGGAGGGCCACGCCGTCGAATCGCGGGATCTGCGGGCGCACGTGGCCGCCCAGTTGCCCGCACACATGGTGCCGTCGGCGATCGTGGTGCTCGACGACATCCCGCTCACCCCGGTCGGCAAGCTCGACCGTCGGGCGCTGCCCACGCCGGACTTCACCTCGCTCACGACCGAGTTCCGGCCGCCGACCACGGCGACGGAACGCGCGGTCACCGAGGTGTTCGCGGAGGTGCTGGGCATCGAGCACGTCGGCATCGACGACAGCTTCTTCGACCTCGGCGGCAACTCGATCATCGCGACGCGCATCATGTCCGAGCTGCAGTCGCGCCTGGGCCGCCAGATCCCGCTGCAGACGATGTTCCTGGATCCGACGCCGTCCGGGCTGGCCAAGCGGATCGACCTGCCCGTCGGGTACCTCGGGCACGGGGAATCGCCCGTCGACGACGCCCTGGGCGTGATGATCCCGCTGCGCCCGGTCGGCGAACGTCCACCGCTGTTCTGCATACACCCGGGGATCGGTCTGTCGTGGGGCTACGCCGGCCTGGTGCAGTACCTCGCCAAGGACCGGCCCGCGTACGGGCTGCAGCTGCCGCTGCTCAGCGGCGGGCCGGACTTCGACTCGGTCCAGCAGCTGGCGCACCGCTACGTGGAGGAGATCCGCGTCGTCCAGCCGCACGGCCCCTACCACCTGCTCGGCTGGTCGCTCGGTGGCGTGATCGCACACGCGATGGCCGTCGAACTACGCAGTGCCGGTGACGAAGTCGCCACACTCGCCATCATGGACAGCTACCTCACCGAGGACGAGGAGGAGCCCGGTCCGCTCAGCGTGGTCGAACTACTCGAGGGACTGGGCCTGGACCTGCCGTCGTCCGGCGGCGTCCGCGAACTGACCTACGCGCAGGCCGTCGACCTGCTCAACGAATCGCTGGGCCAGGAAACGGGATTGACGCCGGCGCATCTCAAGCGGATCAACGAGGGCTTCACCACCTCGGCGCGGATCATGAACCGCTACTCGCCGGGCGTGTTCGACGGCGACCTGCTGTTCTTCACCGCGGGCCGCGGCGACGGCACCGAGGCGGTGCTCGACGCCGAACACTCACCGCAGGTGTGGCAGTCCGCGATCACCGGGCGGATCCGCGAGTTCACGATCGACTGCGAACACAACCAGATGATCGAGCCGAGCGCGCTCGCCGAGATCGGCCCACTGCTCGAGGACTACCTGGTGGAACACTGAAATCGGTCCTGCCGCAACAAATTTCACATACAAACCGAAGACCGCCGATTCCTGGCGAAGGAGGCGCCCGGATACTAGCGTCGACACAACCGGACTGCCTTCCGTCCACACAGTTTGGAGACCGCCATGAAACTTCTGAAGGCATCGGCCGCATCGGTTCTCGTCGTCGCTGCGCTCGGCGCAGGGGCCGGCACCGCCTACGCGACACCCGCCCGACAGGCCGTCTCGGGCGATATCTCCGTACCGCTCGCGCAACCCGTCGTCGACAAACAGACGGCGCAGGACGACCTGATGCGGGAGATCAGTATCGGGTGGGACAGAGGCGGTGCGGCCGGCATGGCCACCGGGGCCGGCGTCGGACTCGCGATCGGCTGCGTCTCGATCTTCCCGAACTTCATCGCGGGCTGCATCGTCGGCACCGGCATCGGCGCGGCCATCGGCGCCTACAACGGCATCACGCAGTCGAACCCGAACGTGCAGCCCGCCTTCGACGCGTGGATGAACGCCACACCGTGACGGTGTCGGATCTGCTCGGACGATTCGCGGACGACGACCACACATGAGCAAGCGCATCCTGATCGTCGTCACGAACGTCGGCCACTACGACGACCCGTCTCGTCCGACCGGCCTGTGGTTGTCCGAGCTGACGCACGCCTGGCAGGTATTCGAACAGCACGGATTCGACCAGGACCTCGTCGCCGGTCGCAAGGTCACCGGTTTCGCCTGGCGGGAGGAAGTCCTCGCCCGGGTGGACAAGATCGTGCCCTACAACGCCGAGGCCGAGATGAAGCGGCGCGGCGCCCTCTATCGGAAGGCCAAGCTGCCGTTCGTCTCCTACACCGTGGTCGACGGCAACCTCGTCACCGGGCAGAACCCCGGGTCGGCCGCGGAGACGGCGAAGAAGGTGGTCGCCCTCCTGTGACTCCGACGTGGCCGGTGGGCGACCGCCGCGGAGGTCACCACTCGTAGGGGACCTCGTCGGCCACCCCCAGGTCGTCGCACAGGCGCCGGATCACACCGCAGTCCTGGACCAGCTTCCGACGCGCGGTGTCGTGCGCGGCGTCGGCCACCAGCGCCCCGCCGTCGCGGACATCCTCGGCGTCCATCACGGTCGTCCACGTCGTGAAGTCGTTGGCGCTGAACGCCTCGAGAGCGACGGCGAGACCCGCCAACAGGATTCGCCGGTCATCGGTGCCGAGCCGCTCGTAGACGATCTTCAGCAGTTCCCCGGCGATCGACGCGTGGCAGTACTCGTCGCGTCGATGCAGCACCACGGTGGACCGGTTCACCGGCTGGACGTTCTCGTCGCCGGTGATCAGCCCCAGGTACGAGCTGATCGACGTCTCGGCCACCGTGGTGAATGCCAAACTGACCAGCGCCGATTCGCGCGGGGTGTCGGCCTTCGCGACCGCCGCGCGCTGCCCGCGCACCGTCGGGCCGTACGGCAGTCGCCGCTCCGGCAGGTTCCATCCGCGGCGTCGCCGCGTGAGCGCGCTGGCGTTCAGGTGCATCAGCGTGTGGTACTGCTCGTCCACGATCGCCTGCAGCGTGGCGACGGTCAGGATGTCGCCGAGCCCGGTGCCGAACGCGTCCTGTGACAGCAGCCGGAACCCGGGATTGACGACGTACTGCTCGACGTCCATAACGTTCTTGTTGTAGGCGATCCACGCCCAGGCCAGGACGCGGGCGCGGGTCGGCTCGTCGAGGCGACGGAAGCGGTCGTCGTCGTGGAACGGGATCAACTGCACCGGGTAGTCGTCCTTTTCCGCGTCGAACAGGTCGTCGAGGTCGGGTTCGGGGCGCTTGACGGTGGCCCGGCGCGGCCAGCTGTTCGCGAGCCCGCTGATGATCGCGCTCTCGACCGGGTCGCCCGGATCGAACGGCGGCAACGACGGCAGCCGCAGGAGGGTTTCGTTCTCGGCGGCCTCGTCGCCGAACGGGTTGGCGGTCACGGCGATCCTCCTTCCGGCGGTGGGTCCCGCAGCTGCTCGAACACCGCGGCGCACGTCGCGCGATAGCCCGCGAGGCGGTCGCCGAGCGGCCGCACGGCATCGGCCATGAGATCGGCGAAGGCACGGTCGTCGCCGCGCTCGACCGTCTCGGACAACCGGGTGAGCGCCGACGCCAGCGCCTTTCGCGCCTCGCTCGCCGCCGGGTTGCCGGCCTGGACGTCGTGGTAGACCTCCGGGACGCCGGAGCCGACCCGGGCGAGCAGCGCGAGCAGCGTCGTGTGCGGTGGGGGAGCCGTCGCCGCCAACACGGTGGAGTCGACACCGGTGTCGGCGAGGGCCAGCCCGAACGCCAGGACCGCCGCGTGGGTGAGCGCCTGCGTGGACGCGGTGACGCGGTCGTGTTCGGCGGCGTCGAGGCGAACGACCCGGCCGCCCCAGCTGCCGACCGCATCGAGGTACCGGTCGACGACGGGTCCGGGGTGGTGCACCACCGCCGCCACCGGCCGGCCCGCCATGCCCAGCCCGGGCGCGAACATCGGATTGATCCCCACCGCAGGGCGTTCCGGGGCGCCGTCCCGCAGCGCCTGGTGGATCCGCGTCTTGACGGACAGCGTCTCCACCAGCAGCGCCCCGCGCCGCATGGCACGGTCGACGACGGGAACCGCGGCGACCGCGACGGTCTCGGGCAGCGCCAGCACCACCGTGTCGGCATCGGCGAGGACGGCGCGCACCGGACCCGACGGCGCGGTGACGTCACCGATCAGGGCCGCGCCGCCGTCCGGGCGGACCCGGTCGATCACGGTCACCTCGTCGCCGTCCGAACGTGCCAGGGCAGCGAGCATCGCACCGACCGCACCCGCACCGCCCACGACCGCGACCTGCGCGGCCTCCGAGTCAGTGCGCGTCATCATCGAGTGAAATCTCCTCGGTAGTAGCACCTTTGGATGTAGCCGACAGGCAGCGCCGCATCGTGACGGCCTTGACCATCGTCTCCTCGAGCTCCTCGTCGGGGTCGGACAGCGCGACGATCGCGCCGCCGACACCGAACGTCACCCGGTCCTCCGTCGCCACCATCGTGCGGATGACGATCGAGAAGTCGGCGGTGCCGTTGATCGAGAAGTAGCCGATGGCACCGGAATACACCCCGCGCGGACCTTCCTCGAGCTTGTCGATGATCTCCATGGTCCGCAGCTTCGGCGCACCGGTCATCGAGCCGCCGGGGAAGGCCGCGCGCACGCAGTCGACGCTGGAGACGTCGTCGCGCAGGGTACCGCGCACCGTCGACACCAACTGGTGCACCGGCGCGTAGGTCTCCACGTCGAACAGCTTGGGTACGTGCACCGACCCGGGCACGCACACGCGGGACAGGTCGTTGCGCACCAGGTCGACGATCATCAGGTTCTCGGCGCGGTCCTTCTCGCTGTCGAGCAGGTCCTGGCGCAGCGCCGCGTCCTCCGCGGGCCGCGCGTGCCGCGGACGGGTTCCCTTGATCGGCTTGGACTCCACCACCCGGTCGGCGCCGATCCGCAGGAACCGCTCCGGCGAGGCACTGAGCACCGACACGCCGGAGAACTGCAGCAGCGCGCTGTACGGGGTGGGGCTGATCTCCCGCAGCGTCTCGTAGCTCTGCAGCGGATCGATCGCCCGGTCGACGGTCGCCGCGTTGGTCAGGCACACCTCGTAGGACTCGCCGGACCGGATCTCGTCGAGGCACTGCCCGATCAGCGCCAGGTACTCCTCGTTGCCGTGGCGCAGCCGCGGTTTGGTGTCCTCCTCGAGCTTGACCAGCGGGTGCGGCGGCGGCGCCTCGACGGCCTCGTCGAGCTCCCGGATCTCCGCCTCGACGTGCGCGAACCACTCCGGCACCCGCGGATCCTGCGGGTCCTCGCTCAACGCCAGGAGGTAGCAGGCGCCGCCGAGATGATCGATCACCACCGCGCGGTCGGCGAACACGAACGCCGCGTCCGCGGTCGGCGACGTGTGGACCAGCTGGCTGCCGGCGTCGGCCTTGAGCTCGTAGCCGAGGTAGCCGACGTACCCGAGCCCGAACGCGAACGGCAGGTCGGGTATCGCGGGCACCGCCCGCTCCCGCAGCTGTCGGTCGATGTAGTCGAAGAAGCGCTGGTGGACCTGCTCCACCGGGCGGCCCGCCCGGTGGACGCACACGGTCGTCTCGGCGACCCGGTACGTGAGGTACTCGGCCAGCGGCCCGGAACAGTCGCCCAGCACCGAGAACCGCGACTCCGGTTCGATCGCGGCGCTCCCGTCCAGCCAGAAGCTGCCCGCACCCTCCGCGAACAGCCGCGCGTAGACCGCCTGCGGATCCACCGCCCGGTCCACGCGTCGGCTGTGGACGACGTACTTCGGCGGCGGGGCGGGGGATTCGGCCGGCGGCTCGACCGCAACCGCGGGTCGGGCGCGGCGGCGCGGCGGCGAGTCCTCACGGACCTGCGACAGGTCCCGGAAGTTCGCCAGCAGGTCGTGCCCGTACTGCGTGCAGATCGACTCGGGATGGAACTGCACACCCCACAACGGGTCCGTTCGATGCTTGGCGGCCATGATCAGACCGTCGTCGGTCCATGCGTGCGGCTCGAGCTCCGGCGGCAGATCCTCGACTATCAGGGAGTGGTAGCGCACCGCCCGGAACGGGGACGGCACACCGGTGAAGATTCCGCGTCCGGAGTGCCGGATCGACGACAGCCGGCCATGCATCGGCACCGGCGCCAGTCCGACGGTGCTGCCGAACAGGTGGCACAACCCCTGATGCCCCAGGCACACCCCGAGCACCGGCACCTCCCGGTTCGCGATCGCCCGGGCACTGATCCCGAAGTCGCGCTTGCGGTCCGGCCGTCCCGGCCCGGGGGAGATGACGATGTTGTCGAAGTCGTCCAACGGAACCGACGCCCAGTCGGCGTCGTTCTTCACCACGTGCGGCGGTATTCCGTTCACCTCCGACAGCAGGCTGTAGAGGTTGTAGGTGAACGAGTCGTAGTTGTCGATGAGCAGGGTTCGCGTCGACATGATCCATCAGCCCATTGCGCGCCTGGGGCCACCGTCGGGCCCTATGACGTCGTCCTCGACCCGGCAGGTCTCGGCGATCATCACGTCGTACAACCGTCGCAGAAACTCCGGGGACAGCCCGTTCGCCTGTGCGAACCGTTCGGCGCGGGTCTGCACGAGACCCACCCGGTGAGGCTGCATCATGGGAATGCTTTGCCGCCGCTTGACCTCTGCGATGCGGACGCACACGCCGACACGAGCGCGGATGTCCTCGAGAAGCCGACCGTCGATCGCGTCGAGCTCCGCCCGCAGGCGCTCGAGCTCGGGTTGCTGGTTCGAGAGCATTCCCGCCGGGGGCTCTTCTGAGGTGTTGGCTCTGGTCGAGCCGCTGGTGTCGTCCATGCGCCACCTCGCCTTACGTGTGCTGGACCGGCGCGGTAGTCCCTCAGTTCCTCGAGTTCAGTGAACCCTCGCGTCAGCCGCGATATTCGCCAAGCTGCGTACGTTCTCTCCATGATGTCATGGGTAGGTAGAAGTGGCGAATCTTCGCCGACGATCGATTCCGGCTGAACACCCGGTGCGTCCGGTTCGGTGACGGACCGATCACGACCGCTCCCGATGTGTCCGGATTCGGTTGCGCCGCAGCCGATCATGCGGTATCCGACGCCTCGAATCATTCGTCGCCACAAAGTGGTTCGCGCATCCCCGCAGAAAACCCGACGGCGTCGCATAGGCTGGCTCGCCGTTCGGTCCGAAACAGCATCGGAACGGACGCCGGCGGCCGTCGAAATGCGAGGTCCGGCAGGAACACACCAAATGTGGAAATGCAGTCCGAGGGGGTTTGTGGATGCTGTCACCGCGATTGTCGCCGTCGCCGGCACGGAGACGCGGTCGAGTAGGTAGGGCCGTCGCGGCAGCCCTCGTGATCGGGTGTTCGACGGTGCTCGCGCAGACCGCGGCGTCCGCGGCGCCGTTGTATCCCGTCGCCGACGCGGACGGGTTCTACGGCACCCCCGACGGCCTCGCCGCGCGGTCGCCGGGCGACGTCCTCGCGGTGCGGCGGATGCCGCCGCTGCCGTTCTTCCCGAACACCGCGGTGTGGCAGATCGCATTCCGATCCACGAACTCGCAGAACGCGCCCATCGCCGCGGTCACGACGATCCTGGCACCGGAGAATCGGAGCCCGAACGGCCCGCTGCTGTCGTACCAGCACATCGTCAACGCGCTCGGCACCCGGTGCGCGCCGTCACGCGCGCTGTACACCGACGACCCCGACCTGACGATCCGCGAGGCCCCGGCCCTCAACATCGCGCTCGCGCGCGGCTGGACGGTGGCGTTGCCCGACCATCTCGGGCCCGACAGCGCGTACGGGGCGGCCCGACTCGGCGGACAGATCACCCTGGACGGCATCCGGGCGGCGCAGCGGGTACCCGAGTTGGCGCTCGGAGCGAGCCCGGTGGCGATGGCGGGATACTCCGGCGGCGGCATGGCCACCGCGTTCGCCGCAGCCCTCGCTCCGGCCTACGCGCCGGAGCTGAACATCGTCGGGGTCGCCGAGGGCGGGGTCCCGATGAACCTCGGCAAGATGGCGCAGGCGCTCGGCACCGCACCGCACCCGGTGTTCGGGCTGGCGCTGGCCGCCGCGATCGGACTCGAGCGGGAGTACCCGAACCAGTTGCCCGTCAGCGACCAGCTCAACGCGCGGGGCATCGCGATGCGCGACGCCGTCGCGAACGCGTGCACCAACCAGATCCTCGCGACCGGTGCCGGGCACAGCGCGGCGGAGATCTCGACGACCACCGGCCTGCTCGACAGCCCGGCCGCCGCGGCGGTGCTCGCCGACAACAGCGTCGAGGACTACCCCGGGGTGCCGACCGCCCCGGTGTTCGAATGGCACAGCCCCACGGACGCCCTGATTCCGGTCGACTCGATCGACGCCACGATCCGGCGGTACTGCCGGGCAGGTGCGACCGTCGAGTCGGAACTGTTCCCCAGCCCGGACCACCTCACCACCGCGGTGCTCGGGGCGCCGAGGGCGCTGGAGTACCTCGACGCGCGGTTCCGGGGTGAGCCGGCACCGCGCAACTGCTGACCGGACCCGTTTCGGTCCGGAAACAGTCCGGCGCCGCCACGGATGACCGTGGCGGCGCCGGACTGGGATCTGTGTGCGGTCGTTACGCGCCGCGACGCTTGGCCTTGAGCAGGTCCAGGCGCTCCTTCAACAGCTCCTCGAGCTCCTCGACCGAACGACGCTCGAGCAGCATGTCCCAGTGGGTGCGCGGGGGCTTGACCTTCTTCACCTCGGGCGCGCTGCCCTCGAGGAGGGTGCCTTCGAGGCCGTTCTTGCACAGCCAGGTGCCGGGGATCTCGGCTTCGTCCGCGAACGGGACGTCGAACTCTTCGCCGTTGTCGCACCGGTACCGGGCGATGCGGCGGGGTGCCAGGTCGTGGTCGCGATCGGTCTCGTAGCTCACCGCTCCGAGTCGACTGCCTCGAAGTACACGATCTGCCATGGTGTGTCCTCTCTTCGTTCGTCACCGCGCCAGGTCGCCTCGAGCGGCTCACCGAGCGTTCACAACCATCTACAACGTCCCGAAATCCCGAATCGTTCCCGAGATTTCCGTGCATGCGGCCGCACCATCTTACCGGGGCCGTGTCCGGCGGCCCGCAGTAAGGTGTTCGACCATGGCCGCAGCTTCCCGCAAACCCGTCTCGTGCGCGTGGTGTGGGCGGGACGTCGCCTCGGTGGCAGTCGGCCGCCGTCGCCGGTACTGCCGTCAGTCGTGCCGCCAACGCGCCTACGAGCAGCGCAACGCCGTGAAGGGGACCTCGATCCCGGCCGACGCGGTCGTGCTCACCGCGGAGGAGGCGTCGGCGCTGTCCGACCGGATGTTCGAACTGCGCTGCGCCGCGGAAGACATCGCCACCGCGATCGCCGAGGACGCCGACCGCACCGAGCTCACCGATCTCGCGGAGCGACTCGTCGCGATGGCCCGCGACGCCGAGCGGTACCGATAGATCGAGAATCGCTACCACGGCGCCGCCGACGCCACTAGCGTGGACAGCGTCAGAGTGGAGACGATCGAGAGGCAGGGGTCATGACATCGTCCGAACATCATCCGCACGACCCGTCCGATCACCCGCACGTCCACGGCGAGAACTGCGGACACGAGAAGATCCAGCACGGCGACCACGTCGACTACCTCCACGACGGCCACCGGCACGCCGAGCACGAGGGCCACTACGACGAGCACGGCGAGGCCGACTGACGACCGGTGGATGTCACCGCCGACCAGCCGTACGGCGCGCTACACGAGACGCATTCGGGAGTCGTGCTGCTCCTCGGGGACCGCGTGTACAAGGCGAAGAAGCCGATCCGCACCGAGTTCCTCGACTTCCGCACCCGCGACGCCCGGCGCGCCGTGTGCGCACGTGAGATCGAACTGAACCGGCGCCTGGCCCCCGACGTGTATCTCGGTGTCGTCGAACTGCCCGACCCGGCCACCGGGGAGGGCGAACCGCTGGTGGTGATGCGCCGGATGCCCGAGGCAGCCCGGCTGTCGACGCTGGTGCGCGACGGCACGATGGGCAGCGATGTGGGGGCCCGGATCGACGCGATCGCCGACACCGTCGCCCGCTTCCACGCCGGGGCGCAGCGCGGGGCCGAGATCGCGGCCGAGGGCACCGTCGACGCCGTTCGCCGGCGGTGGTGCAACAACATTCGCGAGACGCGGGCGCTCGACCAACACGTCCTCGACGACGGCCGGCTCGACGCACTCGAACGGCGCGTGCTGCGCTACCTGGACGGTCGCGGCCCGCTGTTCGCTGAGCGCATCGACGCCGGCCGCATCGTCGACGGGCACGGCGACCTGCTGGCCGACGACATCTTCTGGCTCGACGACGGCCCGCGCATTCTGGACTGCCTCGAGTTCGACGACCGGCTCCGCTACCTCGACGAGATCGACGATATCGCCTGTCTGGCAATGGATCTCGAGTTCCTGGGCCGAGCAGATCTGGCCGCGCGGCTGTTCGACCGGTACACGGGGGCAGCCGACGACCCGGCGCCGGCGTCGCTGCGCCACCACTACGTCGCGTACCGCGCGTTCATGCGGGCCAAGGTCGACTGCGTCCGCTACCTGCAGGGCCGGGAGGAGTCGGCGGGCGACGCGCTGCGCCACGCCGCCCTCGCCGAGGACCACCTGGACCGCGGCGCCGTCCGGCTGGCGCTCGTCGGCGGGCTGCCCGCCACCGGGAAGTCGACGATCGCGAAGGCCCTGGCCGCGGAGGTGGGCGCGGTGCTGGTGTCGAGCGACGCGGTCCGGCGCGAGCTGTTCGCCGGCGAACGCGCCGCCGACCCGGATCCGGGCTACGGCCGCGGCCGCTACTCGGGAGAGGCGACCGCCCGCGTGTACGCGGCGCTGCTGGACCGGGCCCGCACGCACCTCGACCGGGGCGAATCGGTCGTGCTCGACGCCTCCTGGACCGACGCCGACCGACGCGAACACGCGTCGGAGGTCGCCGCGGCGGCCCGCGCCGATCTGGTGCCGCTGCGGTGTGTCGCCCCTCCGGAGGTCACCGAACATCGCCTCCGTGCCCGCGGCGCCGACCACGACTCCGAGGCGACCCCCGACATCGCCCGTGTGATGGCCGGGGCGGCGGACCCGTGGCCGGACGCCACCGCGGTCGACACCGGCGGGTCGGTCGACGACGCGCTGGTCGCCGCGACCGACCGATGGGTCTGTGCCGCACGCGGCGATCAGTGACCGCCCGCGCGAGCCGCCGTGGAACCGTCAGCGCGTGTCCGCGCGCGCCTGCAGCCGCGCGGCCAGCACCGCCGCCTGGGTGCGGCGCTCGACCCCCAACTTGGCCAGCAGCCGCGAGACGTAGTTCTTGACCGTCTTCTCCGCCAGGAACATCCGCGCGGCGATCTGCCGGTTCGTGAGCCCCTCGCCGAGCAGCGTGAGCAGCCGCCGCTCCTGCGCCGTCAGGTCCTCGGGCAGCGGGTCCCGCCGCGGCGGGACCGCGGGCGCCGCGGGGAGCGCCAACGTGCGGCCCGCACCGACCTCGCGGACCGCCTCCACCAACTGCATGCCGCGAATGTCCTTGACGACGTAACCCTTCGCACCGGCCGCCGCGGCGTCCCGCATCGCCCGCTCGTCCCGGAACGAGGTCACGATCAGGCAGCGCAGATCCGGCATCCGCGTCCGCAGCTGGCGGCACACGTCGATTCCGCTGCCGTCGGGCAGGCGGACGTCGAGCAACACCACATCCGGCCGCAGCGCGGGAATGCGGGCCAGCGCCTGGGAACGGGTCTCGGCCTGGCCGACCACCCGCATGTCGTCGTCCGCATCGACGAGTTCGGCGAGGCCGCGGCGCACCACCTCGTGATCGTCCACGAGGAACACAGTCAGCATCTCGGCACCTCCCGGGTGCGTATGAGCCGATGGTACGACGATCCCGGCCGTCCAGAGGCCCGGCCCGACCCGCCGGGGTGCGGGTGACTTCCGGCCCTACCCGCGCTCGCCGACCGTGGCGACGATGGGGGCACTCGAGTGTGTGGAGGTTCCACCGTGGACACAGTCGAGACGAATGCACCGGTCGTCGTCGGAATCGACGGTTCCGACTCGTCCTTCGACGCGGTGGGCTGGGCCGCGCGCGAATCCCGTCTGCACGGCTGCCCGCTCCACCTCGTCTCCGCGCTGGGGGCGCCCACCCCGTACGGCGACGGCATCCGGCTGCCGCCGAGCTACTTCGCCGACCGCGACCGGGCCGTCCACGGGCACCTCGCCCGGGCCGCGGCGATCGCCCGGGACGTCGACAGCGCCGCGGCGGTCACCGAGATCACCACCGCGGTCCTCGAGGGTCCCGCCCGTCCCGCGCTGATCGAGGCCTCCAAGTCGGCCCGCATGGTGGTCGTCGGCAGCCGCGGGCTCGGCCAGGTGACCGCCGCACTCGCCGGATCGGTCGCGGTCGCGCTCGCCGCGCACGCACACTGCCCGATCGTCGTGCTGCGTCCACCGGCCGCGCCGACGCCGGGCGGAGGGATGGTCGTCGTCGGCATCGACGGCACCGAGAACAGCCGACCCGCGTTGGCGGCCGCACTCGAGGAGGCGGCGCTGCGGGGCGTCGGACTGGTCGCGATGCACACGTGGTCGCCGTCCACGCTGTCGACCGTGTTCGACGATCAACTCGACCTGCCCTGGGACGAGGTGGAGGTGGCCGAGCAGGCGGTCCTCGCCGAGAGCCTCGCCGGTTGGGCCGAACGCTATCCAGAGACGCGCGTGTCCCGTGTCGTCGTCCGCGGCAACTCGGCCGACGAACTGCGCGCCCGCGCGGCCGAGGCGGCACTGCTGGTGGTCGGCACCCACGGCCGCGGCGGCTTCGCGGGCATGCTCGTCGGCTCCACCAGCACGGTGCTGCTGCACTCGGCGACCTGCCCCCTGATGATCGTCCGGTCGTGACCCTACGGAGAGGACACAGCGTGGACAGCCCCGACGCACAGATCTTTCTCCTCACCGGGGCATCGGTGGCGGTGCCCGAGGCGATCGCCTACGCGTACACCCGTCGCCGCCCGTGCGTGGTCCTCGGGGCCACAGCGGACACCGGACCGGGGGAGGTGGCGGTGACCGACCCGGTCCGCCCCTGAGCGCGGACCCCGGGAGCCGCCGGCCCACGCCGGCGCCTCGTCAGCGGATCAGCCCTCCCACACCTCGGCGATCGGCCGGCGGCGAGTGGACGGCAGCGCGCCGCCGCGGCCCGCGCCGAGGCGCACCACGACCTGGGGGAAGGTGAGTCGTCCGCCCCCGGCGGCGGCTGCGTCGCCGACGATGCGTCGACTCGCCGCGACCTCGGTGAGATGGGTGACCGGGCATGTCGCCAGCCCGCGCGCGGTGGCGGCGAGCAGGACATGCGAAAGAGCCTCACCACTGCGCAGCCAGTCCAGCCGGGTATCGGCGTCGGTGCCGATCACCGCGAGCGCCGCCTCGTCCGGTCCCGCAGACGCGGCGGCGAGGGACCCGATCGGGAACTCCCGCCCGACCGGGACGGCGCCCTCCATCGGCAAGGCCGTGTCCGGGATTCCCTCGGCGGACGGCTTGTGCCCGGCCCACCAGTACAGCTCCGCGTGATACGCCGGGTCGTAGCGGCGTACCGCCGCGGTGCACCGGGCGGCCTCCACCATCCGCGGCTGAGCATCGGCGCCGAGCAACGTGAGCGACACAGCGAACCGCTCGGCCACGCCGGCACCGAGCCCGCGCACCCCCTCCGGTGGGGGCGGACCGAACGGGCGGCGATCGGTTCGCCGCAGCTCGATCGCCCGCCGCATCGCGGCGCTCTTCGCCTCGGAGGCCGCCACCCGCTGCGCCGACAACGGCGCGAACGTGATCGACGCCAGGTGCATCGGATCCGCCGGATCGGGCAGCAGTTCGGTGACCGCGTCGACCCCGTACCGCGTGACCGCCACCTCTAAGTGGTGGAGCGCGGTTCCGCAACTGATCACCATCTGGCGGCCCAGCGGGTCCGCGACCGGCACGGCCCGCGCGGTGTCCACGTGCAGGTGCAGGCACTCGCCGGCCATGCGCCATCGCCACGGCTGACTGTTGTGCAGCGACGGCGCACCGCACGCGGTCGCGACCGCCGCGCGGATCTCCTCGATTCCGGGACGGGCCATCATTCACCAAGTCTCGTCGCCGCCGGTCGGCCGGGGCAAGGGCCGTAGTCCCCGCCGACCTTCGCGCGCCGGCGCGTCGAGCAGATGACCTTGGGCCCTGTGGCGGTGACGGCCCCGGGTGTTTGCTGAGTACAGGCAGCCGCATCCACCCCGAGGAGCGCAGATGACAGCCCAGGCGTCCCCCGCGGGACAGCGGTGGACCACCCCGATCGACCGCCTCGGCCCCGCGGACGCGCCATCGGTGGGCGGCAAGGCCGCCAACCTCGGCGAACTCGTCCGCGCCCAGTTCCCGGTGCCGCCTGCGTTCGCGATCCCCGAACAGGCGTATCTCGCCGCGATGGACGCGGCCGGTATCCGCAGCGAACTCGCCACCCGGGGCGCGGTGTGCCGGGCCGCCGACGACGCCGCGCTCGACCGGGAAGCGCGGGAACTGCAGGCCCTCGTGCGCGGGGTCACCCTTCCGGATGCGATGCGCGCCGAGATCTGCCGCACCTACGACGATCTCGGCGACGACGTCCCGGTCGCGGTGCGCTCCTCGGCGCCCGCGGAGGACGCCGCCGACACCTCCTTCGCCGGCATCCACGAGAGCTACACCGACGTCGTCGGCGACGACGCGCTGATCGACGCGGTCCGCGACTGCTGGGCGTCGCTGTGGACGCCGCGCGCGCTGACGTACCGCAGCCTGCGCGGCTACGAGGACGAGCCGTCGATCGCGGTCGTGGTCCAGCGGATGGTCCGCTCCGACTCGTCGGGTGTCGCGTTCACCGCCGATCCGCGCACCGGCGCCCGGGACCGCATCGTCGTCGAGGCCGCCGTCGGCCTCGGAGAGGTGATCGTCGGCGGACAGGTGGAACCCGACACCTACGTGCTGTCGAAGGACGATTTCTCGCTCCTGGACAAGCACATCGGCAGCCAGGCGTTCGCGATCCGCTCCGGGCCCACCGGCGACCAGCGGGTGGACCTGTCACCCGACGAGGGCACCCGACAGGTGCTCGACACCGCGAGAGTGCAGGAGATCGGGAAAGTCGCTGCGGCCGTGGAGAAGCACTACGGCGCCCCGCAGGATCTCGAGTTCGCCGTCGAGGACGGTCAGCTGTGGCTCGTCCAGACCCGGCCGATCACCACGTTGGGGGAGACGACCGGCGCCGACACCCGGCCCGCCCGCGACACCCGCACGCTGCTCGTCCACGGTCTCGGCGCCGGCCCGGGAACCGCCAGCGGCACCGCGCGCGTCCTCACCGCCCTCGCGGACTCCGCGCGCCTTGCCGACGGCGACATCCTCGTCGCCCCGATGACCCGCCCGGACTGGCTGCCCGTGCTGCGCCGGGCCGCCGCGATCGTCACCGACGGCGGGGGCGTGACCTGTCACGCGGCGATCGTCGGCCGCGAACTCGGCCGGCCGGTCGTCGTCGGCACCCACGACGCCACCACCGTCATCGAGGACGGCGCCCTGATCACCGTCGACGGCGACAGCGGCAGCGTGTACGCCGGGGCCGTGACACCCGCGCAGCCCACCCGGACCGAACCGGCCACACCCGTCGCCGGGGCCGGCGAGACCACGGCCACCGCGCTGTACGTCAACCTCGCGACCCCGGACGCCGCCGACGCGGTGGCCGCCACCGACGTCGACGGCGTCGGCCTGCTCCGCGCCGAGTTCATGATCACCGGCGCGCTCGGCGGCAAGCATCCCGCCGCGATGATCGCCGCCGGTCGCCGCCAGGAGTACGTCGACGAGATGGCGGCTGGTGTCGAACACATCGCCGCGGCGTTCGCGCCGCGCCCCGTCGTCTACCGGGCCGTCGACCTGCGCTCGAACGAGTTCGCCGAGCTCGAGGGCGGCGACGTCGAACCGGACGAGGACAATCCGATGATCGGCTACCGCGGCTGCTTCCGGTACGTGCGCGAACCCGCACTGTTCGGCCTCGACCTGGACGTGCTGCACCGGGTGCGGCGGCGGCTGCCGAACGTGCACCTGATGATCCCGTTCGTCCGCACCCGCTGGGAACTCGCCGAATGCCTCGCCCAGCTCGACGCCCACCCTCTGGGCGCCGACCGCGGCATGCACCGCTGGATCATGGCCGAGGTCCCGTCGGTCGCCTACTGGATCCCCGCGTACGCGCGCCTGGGCATCGACGGCGTCTCCATCGGCAGCAACGACCTCACCCAGCTGATGCTCGGCGTGGACCGCGACTCCGAGGTGTGCAAGGACCTGTTCGACACCATGGACCCGGCGGTGCTCGACGCGATCGACCGCATCATCGACCGCGCCCACGCCGCCGGGCTGACCACGTCGCTGTGCGGGCAGACCGTCTCCACGGATGCCCGCCTGGCCGAACACCTCGTCCGCCGCGGCATCACCTCGGTGTCGGTGACCGCCGATTCCGCGGCCCGCACCCGCCGCGTCGTCGCGGCCGCGGAGCGACGGATCCTCCTCGACCACGCCCGCGCCGCGTCCCGAGCCGGGGAGTGAGCCGTGCGCGCCGGCGACATCATGACCCGACGGGTGGTCACCGTGGGCGAAGACGCCACGCTCGCGCACGCCGCCCACCTGCTCGGCACCGCCCCCGAAGCGACCCTGCAGGTGGTCGACGCGGCGGGACATCTGGTGGGCATCCTCACCGCCACCCACCTGCTCGAGCGCATCCGGATCGCCCTGTCCGCCACCGACCTCACGGCCGCGGTGCCCGGGGTGGTCGCCGACGCCATGACCACCCCGGTCCTGGCGATGCGCGCCGAGACCGACATCGAACACGTCGCCGCCGCGCTCGCCGACACCGACACCTACGCGGTGCCCGTCGTCGACGGCTTCACCCCGATCGGCACCATCACCCGCCTCGAACTGGTGCGCGCGCTGACCGGCGCCGCTCCGACCGCGACCCCACCACCGCGGAACCCGTCGTGACCACCGCCGTCGGCGCCGCGCCCGGCGACCGTCAGTCGGCGGGCTTGATCTCGATGTGCCTGGCGCCCCGCTCCTTCGGCACGAGAGCGACCGTCACCTCGAGAATCCCCTTCGAGTAGCTCGCGTCCACCTGGTCCTCGTCCGCGCCGGCCGGCAACGTCACCGTCCGGCTGAACGAGCCGTACGCGAACTCCGACCGCCCGCCCTCCGACTTCTCCTCCGAACGTTCGGCCTCGATCGTCAACTGGCCGTCCTGCACACTGACCTTGATGTCCTGGGCCGGATCGAGCCCGGGCAGCTCGGCCCGCAGCACGTACTTGTCCTCCTCGACCCGGTCCTCGACCCGAATCAGGTTGCCGCCGAACGGTGGACGGAACCCGGTGACGGGGAAGGCGTCGAACAGCTCGGTCAGATCGGGAAAGACGGACCGGCGACGTGCGGGAACATGCGACATGACCACTCCTCGCTGTCGTGCAACCACGGAATCGGCTGCACACCCCATTCGACTCCGATCCCACGGAACAGGGGAGGGCCCTTCGTCACTCGGGAACCTCGCGAGACTCGCGACACACCATCACCGGACACCGTGCATGGTGCAGCAGGTTCTGGCTCGTCGACCCCAGCAGCACACCCCGGATCCGGCTGCGCCCCCGGCTGCCGACCACCACCAACTGCGCGCGGCGCGACCAGTCCACCAGCACGCGGCCCGGACTGCGCCGCTCGAGACGCTCGTCGACCTCGACGTCCGGGTACTGCGCGGCCCACCCGGCGACGCCCTCGGCGAGGACTGCGCGCGCCTCCGCCTCCACCTGCGGCCAATCCACCAACCGGTATGCCCCGTGCCGGTCCACCGGCCGATCCGGGCCCCACGCGTGGACGGCCACGAGGGGGACACCGAACAACGCCGCGTACTCGAACGCCGCCGCCACCGCCCACACACTCGACTCGCTGCCGTCCACCCCGACCACGACCGGCCGCGCATCGGGGCGCGGCACCCGCGCACCCCGGCAGATCACCACCGGGCACCGCGCATGATTGGCGATCCGCTGGCCCGTCGACCCCACCAGCGCCGCGCCGATCGTCCCCGCACCCGTCGCCCCGAGCACCATCAGCGCGGCGTCCGCGCCGACGTCGAGCAGCGCCGGCGCCGCCGGGCCCGGATAGATCCCAGTGGTGAACTCGACGTCGGGATGCTCGTCGGCCAGCTGGGCCCGCGCCCGCGCCGTCACGTGCTCCGCCGACTCCCGCAGCTGCTCGTCGAACTGCGCCTGGACCAGGACGGCCGCCCCGTTCAGGTACACCCCCGGCGTCGGCAACGCGTGCGCCACCAGCAGCGGCGCCCGCCGCAACCCGGCCACCCGCGCCGCCCAGTCCAGCGCATCGAACGCGGCGTCGGACTCGTCCACCCCGACCACCACACCGCGCCGGCCCGAGCCCTCGTTCACGCCCGTCTCGTCGTCCATGTGCACCGCCCCTCACGACCCGTCCGCGGCGACGGTCACCCATTCACCGGCCGCCAACTCGTACTCCTGACCGTGGATGTCGACCCGGATCGGTGCGGCCGCACTCACCTTCGTCGACACGGTCACCTCCTTGTGATCGCACCGCAGATGAACCCAGTGATCGCGGTACCGGATGTCGAACTCCAGCACCCGCAACTCGTCGGGCAGCAGCGGATGCAACCACAGCACGTCCCCGCGGATGTCGAAACCCGTGTAGCACCGCTGCAGGATGTCGATGCTCCCCGCCATCGCACCCAGGTGGATGCCCTCCCGCGTGGTTCCGCCCTGCGTGTCCGACAGATCCGCCTCGAGCGACTCGCCGAGCATCTGCCACGACCCCCGCCGGTCGGCGCGCGCCAGCACCCACGCGTGCGCCACCCGGCTGAGCGTCGACCCGTGCGTCGTCCGCGCCAGGTAGTACTCGACGGTGTCCGGGATCGTCGCCGGATCGAACGGGTACCCCAGCTCGTGGACGAGGGCCGTCAGTTCCTCCGCGGTGAACAGATACAACAGCATCAGCACGTCCGCCTGCTTCGACGCCCGGTACCGGACACAGCTGTCGCCCTCGGCCTCCAGGATCAGATCCAGCCGCCCGATGTTGCCGTACTTCTCCCGATAGGCCGCCCAGTCCAGCTCTGCCAGCGACTCGTACCCCTCGAACTGGGCCGGCAGCCCGTTGTCGAGGAAGCACAACCGCAGCCGCCGCCGCAGCCGGTCCCACAACTCGAGTTCGGTGTCGTCGACGTCGAGCCGTTCCCACAGCCCGACGTCCTCGTTCTCACCGAGGATCCGATACGCATCCAGCGCCCGCGCCAACGACCACGCGATCATCACGTTCACGTACGTGCTGTTGTCGATCCCCGTCCCCGGCCGGTCCGGATACCCGTCGTGGAACTCGTCCGGCCCCATCACCCCACGCACGTCGAACCGGTCCGCGGCCGGGTCGTACACCGCAAAACTCGCCCAGAACCGCGCATTCTCCACCAGCAGTTCCGCGCCGAACGCCGCCAGGAAACCCAGATCGGCGGTCGCCTCCCAGTAGTGCCACACGTTGTAGGCCATCGCCAGGTTCACGTGGTACTGGCGACGGGAATGATCGGACATCCACCGCCCCGACCGCGGATTGAACAGCACCCGCGGCGTCTCCTCCCGGCCGTCGCTGCCGCTCTGCCACGGGATCAACGCACCCTGCAGCCCCTGCGCGGCCGCCAACCGTCGCGCGTGCGGCAGGCGCCGATACCGGTAGAGCAGCAACGCGCGGGTCAGCTCCGGCAGCCGCATGTTCAGCATCGGGAACACGAACAGGTCGTCCCAGAAGACGTGACCGCGATACGCCTCACCGTGCAGTCCCCGCGCCGGCACACCCACGTCCAGATCGGCGGTGTGCGGCGACAGCGTCTGCAGCACGTGGAAGATCTGCACGTTCGCCGCCAGCCGGGGCCGCACCCCGGCGTCGAGCGACACCGCGAACCGCCGCCACAGCGCATCCCACGCCTCGACGTGCCGCGCCAGCAGCTCCTCGTACCCACGCGACGTGTGCGCCGACTCCTGCGCCGCCGACAACGGCTCCGAGATCGCCCGATCCCGCGACGTGTACACCGCGACGATCTTCTCCAGCTCCACACTCTGACCGCGCCGCACCTCCACCGAGACGTGGTCGCTGAAGCCCTCCGGCTCGTATCGGCGCGAATGCGTCGCCGCCACCCCCATCCCGTCGACCCGCAGGCGGGTCCGGGCCGCCTGCGCCACCTGGATCCGCGACTGGCTCGTCTGCGCGCGCAACCAGATGACGTCGGACCCGTAACCCCCCACGGTCACCTCGGTCAGATGCCGGTCGGAGAAGTCGCGCAGATCCGGCACGTTGATGTTCCGGACGTCCCCGTCCAGCGTCGAACGCAACGCCAGCGCACCCGACCAGTTCTCCGGACGCACGACGGTGTCCACCGCCGCCATGTGCGCGTCTGCCATCGACACGATCCGACGCTGCCGCAGACGGGTCCGCCGCCCGGCCCCGTCGACGACCACCGACTCCCGCAGCAACACCCCACCGCGCAGATCGAGCCCCACGTGGTGATGCGCGAACTCGAACCCGCCGGCGGGGGAGAACCACCCGTCGCCGTCGATCCGGAACGTCACCGCGGTCCAGTCCGGAAGATTGACCAGGCTCTCGTCCTCGTGACGCAGCTCGTCGACGATCGAGGTCAGGCGGTTGTAGCACCCCGCCGCGTACACACCCGGATAGTGGACGGCGTCCGCACGGCACTCCGACAACGCACCCCGCGCGCCCATGAACCCGTTCGCCAGGGTGAGCAGCGCCTCCCGCTGACCCTCCGTCGCCGGATCGAAACCGGTGAACATCAGCAGCCATTCGCCGGCGTCACCGGCCGCGGCCGCCAACGCACACAGTTCACAACCAGGATCGAGCGCCGCACCCACCGCCACCATGCCCAGCCCCCTCCGCTCACTCCACCACGGGTGCCGACCAGACGATCCGCGTCCCTCCGCCGACCGCCGAACCGACCTCGAACGTCCCACCGACCTCCTCGGCACGCGCCGCCAGATTCGCCAGTCCACTGCGCTCGACGGGACCGTCGACACCACACCCGTCGTCCACGACCTCCACCGTCACCCGGTTGCCGACGTCCACCGCGATGCGCACGGACTCCGCCCCCGAGTGTCGAACCGCGTTCGCCACCGCCTCGCGCACCACCGCGTCGACGTGATCCGCGACGACCGGCGCCAGGTCCCCGAGCCGCCCCCGAAATCGAACATCTGTTCCCATAGTGCAGTCCGCGGTCAGATCGGCCACTGCGCGCCGCACCCGCTGGCCGAGGGGAGCGGGCTCACCCGCACCGTCGTGCAGGTCGAAGATCGCCGCGCGGATGTCGCCGATGACGGCCTGCAACTCGTCGATCGTCGAATCGATCCGGTCGCGCAGATCCGGTGAGCCGTCGAGAAGCGCCAGCGTGCCATGCAACGACAACCCGGCCGCGAACAACCGCTGGATCACATGATCGTGCAGGTCACGGGCAATCCGGTCCCGATCGGCCAGCAGGTTCAACTCGTTCTTCTCGCGCTGGGCGCCCGCGAGCCGCAGCGCCAGCGCCGCCTGGTCGGCGAACGACGTCATCAGCGCCAACTGGTCCGCGTCGAACGTCGGGCGTCCCCGCCTCCGCATCGTCACGAGCACACCGGTGACCCCGTCCGCGGCACGGAGCGGGACGATCAACGCCGGGCCGAACGCATCGAGCGCGCGGTCGAACGGCGCGTACTCGAGCCCGTCGGAACTGCTCGGCGTGCGCATCCGGAACGCCCGGCCGGTGCTCGAACGCATGACCGGCAGGCGGGCACCGATCGCGCGCACCGACTCGGGACCCGAGGCCACCGCGATCTCCAGTTCGTTCACGTCGTCCGCCGGTGCATCCGGATCGGCCGGCATCGCCAGGAACGACTGGTCGGAGTCGGTGAGTTCGAGCGCGCGGTCGGCAACCAGTTGCAGCGCACGTTCCGGATCACCGCCCGCCAGCAACTCGGTGCTCACGTCCTGCAGCGCCTCGAGCCGCCGCCGACCCACCTGCGCCTGGTCGTAGAGGCGGGCGTTGTCGATCGCGACGCCGGCCGCCGACGCCAGCGCACGGACGAGCGTCTCGTCATCGACCGTGAACGGCACTCCCTGCCGCTTCTCGCTCAGATACAGGTTCCCGAACACCCGACCGCGCACCCGGATCGGCACCTCGAGGGACGCGCACGTCGGCGGTTGTCCCGCCGGAAATCCGGTGCCGACATCGTCCCGAACGCCGACGGCACCGTACTGCGCCCCGGTCAGCCGCATGCCCGCGGCGGCGACGCGGCGCAGCGTATCGGGCAACTCGAGACCCGACGTGACATCCAGCAACGCCTCGACGAGACCCTCGAGCCGATCACTCGTACGAGTCACAGCGCCATTGTTCCACGCGGCGAGCTGCGCAGACGGCCTCATTCGACGGGTGGAGATCTCCGACCGGGGTAGGAGAAGTCGGGCGGCGAAACATCCTCCCGCAGCCTGACGAATTCCGTCGCGCCGGTTCATAGGCTGACAACCCACAGCCCCGCACGCCGCCCATCGACGGCCTCGACACCGAGGAAACCCCTTGCCCAGCAACGCATTGCCGCACTCCACCCGCATCACCGATCGTGCGCTCACCGCGCTCACCGCGCTCACCGCGCTCGCCGCCGGCGCCGCAACTCTGATCGTCGCCTTCGTCGCGGCCCCTCGTGTCCTGGCATCGGCATGGTCGGGGCGCAGCTTCGGCAATCAGGACGAGCTCGTCGCCGTCGTTCGGGAGGCGTTCGTGGACTACTGGGCTTCCGGCGAATCGGGCCTTTCCCCGCAGCTCCACGCCGTGACCGACTACTGGGCGCGCTACCACGTGGTCAAGGCCGTCATCGCGGCACTCACCCTCGCCACGGTCGTGGCGTTCGGCATTCTGCTCGCGAAGAAGCCCGCGGTGTCCGGCGACCTCGGGCCGGGCCGGCGAACGGTCCGCGCCGGGGCCGGTGTGCTCGCCGCGATACTCGCGGTGGTCTCGGTGGCCGCGCTGATGGCCAACATCCAAGGCGCGGTCGCGCCGTTCTCGTCGCTGCTGTCGCTACTACCGATCGGCGAACGCGGGGGAGACCTCCCCGACATCGTCGGCCAGATCGGACAACAGTTCGCCGATGGGCAATGGACGCCGCCCCTCGCGGCGATGATCGACGACTTCGCCCGCTACCACGCAGCGATGGGCGTGATCGCCGGCTGCGCGGCGGCGATCCTCCTCGCCTCGAGCGCGCTGTCGTGGACACGATTCGTGCGCGCAGGCGAATCCGATCGGCAGGCGCGCCGCACGCCAGATCTGGTCGGCGTTTTCTCCACGGTGATGTCGCTCGCGCTGATCGTCGTCGCGGCGGCGAACGCGGGCACCGCGGCGGACCCGGCACCGGCGCTCGCCGCCTTCTTCGACGGCGGGGTGCTGTGAGAGGCGGCGCAGGCCGTACCGTGTTGCTGTCCGCGCGTCGGACCGCACGCAACCACCGTCGACGGGAGCGCCGATGACCGAACCGGACACCCGGAGCCGACCCCGTCGAGCCGTGCAGGGGCCGGGCGAGTGGTGGCGCGAATGGGTGTCGGACGCCCCGCGGGCTTCCGCACCCGGCCGGCTCGAGATCGCCTACGGAAATCTACGAACGTTCGTCGGCCGCCACCCGGCGACGGCCGACGTCGTGCCCGCGCTCACGATGGCGGCATCGACGGTGCCCCAGCTCGCGTATCACGCGCGGCACAACACCGCACAGTTCGGCACGTACCTGCTCTTCACCGTGCTGCTGGTGGTGCCGCTGATCTGGCGACGACGCTTCCCGCTGTCCACGTTCGCCGTCGCCTCCATCGTGGCCTCGGTCCAGTGGATCGCGGGAGTGGAACTCACGGCCGACGTGAGCCTGCTGATCTACCTGTACACCGTGGCCAGCCGGTACCCGCTCAGGGTCGCGCTCCTGGCCGCGGGCGTGGTCGAGGTCGGCGCGTTGATGGCCGCCACACGGTGGCCGCTGACCCTGCACTGGTTCGAGATGTTCGTGCTGCTGTCCGGTCCGGTGCTCGCCGCCCTGACGCTGGGAGTGAACGTCCGCAATCGACGAAACGTCGTGAACGCACTCGGCCGGCGCGCGGAACAACTCGAACGCGAGCGAGACCAGCAGGCGACGATCGCGGCCGCGGAGGAACGGACCCGCATCGCCCGGGAGATGCACGATGTCATCGCCCACAGCCTGCTAGTCATGGTGACCCTCTCCGAGGGCGCCGCCCTCAAACAGGCACGCGAACCGGACCGCGCTGCCGAGGCGATGCGCCAGGTATCGAGCACCGGCCGCCAGGCACTCGACGACGTGCGCCGACTGCTCGGCGTGCTCCGCACCGAGACCACGACACAAACCCGTCAACCGCAGCCCGGCATCGCCCAGATCGACGGACTGCTCGATCAGGTCCGCGCGACCGGGCTCGCCGCCGACGCGACCGTCACCGGCACACCCTGCGCGTTACCACCGGGCGCAGAGCTCACCGCCTATCGCATCGTGCAGGAAGCCTTGACCAACACGCTCAAACACGCCGTCCGCCCGACCCGCGTCGGCGTCGCCGTCCACTGCGGACTCGACTCGGTGTCGGTGGACGTGCACGACGACGGCGCCCGACCGGCCCGTGCAGAAGCCTCCGGGACGGCCGGGCACGGCGTGGCGGGCATGCGCGAGCGCGCCGCCGTCTACGACGGGACGGTCACCGTCGGCCCCGACGCGTCCGGCGGCTGGCGCGTGCACGCCCACCTGCCGCTGCCCACAGGCGGTGCCCGATGAGCATCCGCGTCCTGCTGGTCGACGACCAAGCACTCATCCGCACCGGGTTCCGGATGATCCTCGAGGAAGCCGACGACATCGACATCGTGGGGGAGGCACCGAATGGCGCGGAGGCTGTCCGGTTGACCGCCGACCTGGACCCGGACGTGATCCTGATGGACGTCCGCATGCCCGGACTCGACGGCATCGACGCCACCAAGCAGATCGTGGCCCGCAACGCCGCGGCACGGATCCTCATCCTGACCACCTTCGACCTCGACGAGTACGCCTTCGCCGCGCTCCGCGCCGGTGCCAGCGGATTCGTCCTGAAGGACATTCCCGTGGACGAACTGGCCCGAGCCATCCGTTCGGTGGCCAGCGGCGACGCCGTCGTGTCTCCACGGGTGACCCGCCTGCTCCTCGACATTCACGCCACGCGACTTCCGGACGTCCGAGACGGATCCACCGGCCCCGTGCCGGCTGCGCTCGTCCGGCTCACCGCCCGGGAGACCGAAGTGCTGACGGAGGTGGCGCGGGGCCTGTCCAACACCGAGATCGCCGAGAAGCTCGTGGTCTCCGAGGTCACCGTCAAGACACACGTCGGCAGCATCCTGGCCAAGCTGGACCTGCGCAACCGAGTCCACGCCGTCATCTACGCCTACGAGGCCGGTCTGGCGCCCTGACGCCCGCTCTAGGGGTACTCGACGGCGATGTCCAGGATCCACGTAACGCCGAATCGGTCGGTGAGTTGGCCGTAGAGCGGCGCCCACTGCGAGGGACCGAGGGGCTGCTTGATCGTCGCGCCGTCCGCGAGCCTGTCCCAGAAGCCTTGGAGCTCTTCCGGGTCGGTGCCGCGAACCGAGACGAAGAAGGGATCCTGCCCCTGGCTCCACGGCAGGTTCGGGTAGACGTCGTAGGCCATGATCCGGAATCCGTTGTCGGCAGCAACCTGCCCCCAGGTGACATGGTCGGCCGTCTCGGGGGTGGGGTTGCCCATATCGGCGTAGCTGATGATTTCCAGCTCCCCGCAGAAGACCTTCTGGTAGAACTCCAGCGCCTCGCGAGCGTTGCCGCGGAAATTCAGGTGCGGGGTGACGTTGACGGTCATGGAACGTGCTCCTCGTGTTCGTCCTGTAGTGACCGGCGGTTGGTCCGGCCTCCACGAACAAGCCTCACAGCAGTACCGGTCATATCGTGTCCGCTTCTCCGAGAGAATGGGTGACATGGCCGGATCGCCCTCGCGAATGCTGAAGCTGCTGTCGTTGCTCCAGGCCGGACGGGACTGGCCTGGGCGCGTCCTCGCCGAGCGGCTCGGAATCAGCGACCGCACCCTGCGCCGAGATGTGGACCACCTGCGGGAACTGGGCTACCGAATCAGCGCGATCAAGGGACCCGACGGCGGCTATCGCCTCGACCCGGGTTCGGAACTGCCACCACTGTTGTTCGATGACGACCAAGCCGTCGCCCTGACCGTCGCCCTGCAGGTCGCGGCGGCGTCCGGCGTGACGGATGGTGAGGCGGCGCTACAAGCTCTGATGAGGATCCGTCAGGTGATGCCGTCACGACTGCTGCACCGGATCGACGCGGTCGCGTTCACGACACTGCCCGCCGACAATGCCGGGGCCACCGCTGTGGATCCGAAGATACTCATCGCGGTCAGCTCGGCGGTACGAGAGCAGCTGGTACTACGTTTCGACTACGTCTCGGTGGCCCGCAGCGCTGATGACGCGCATTCGCGGCGTCGCGTGGAACCGCACCATGTCGTGTTCGCCGGCGGACGCTGGTACCTCGTCGCCTGGGACCTCGAGAGCGATGACTGGCGCGCATTCCGGCTCGACCGGATGACGCCGCGCATTCCGACGGGACCCCGATTCGTGCCACGCACCGTGCCCAGAGGCGATGTCCGCGACTTCCTCGCCGGGCGTTTCAAGGGATCGGATCGCGGAAACGTCTGGCCCTGCATGGGAGAGGTCGTGCTGCACCTGCCGGCTCGTGACGTTGCTCCATTCGTCCCGGACGGCATCGTGGAGGAGCTCGCGTCCGACCGCTGCCGACTCGTCGTCGGCGCGTGGTCCTGGGTGGCGTTGGCGGCGTCCATCGGTCGCTTCGACGCAGCGATCCTCGAGGTCGCACCCCGAGCACTCGCCGATGCCTTCGAGCTACTCGCCGAGCGATTCGCCGACGCCGCCCGAACAGGCGACTGACGCGGTCATCTGGCCACAGACGCCCCACGATGTATTCGTCACGTGACTAAATGGAGCCGAGGGGGCGGGAAGCGTGGGATCGACGGGCGAGTGCCCAATCCGGACTTTCCGGACACCCAGGCGATGCCTGGCCGGTCCGACGATGTGCCGCAGACCGCGGTGGCGAGGTACAGCCGGGCGTCCGAAGATGACCCAGGCGATCCACGGGATGCCGACGCGCGCGCATGCCGTCGCAACCAGCTGGACGGACGGAGTTTCCGGGCGGTCCACGGTGGCCGTCGCACGGGCACGTCGTCGCGGCCGACAAGTCGGCCGGAACTGCAGGAGATGCCGACGATCCGGCCAGGTCGCCGGCGTCGATGACGAGTCACGCAGGAACGTCGGACACCGGATATCCGCAGTTCACCGTTTCGCCGATAATCCACATTATGTCAAGTAATGGATTTCGGACCGCCCCCGAAACCGAGCAGGCCCGGCCCGGGACTGCGCCGGCATGCGACGGCCTGCCGTTGCATACGCGACACCTCCCGCGCGCATCCTGACGTCCCGCGCACCCAATCGTGCGAGCCGCACGCCAACTCGCGCGCGGCGGACCCGGACCCCGCCACGCCGGCCGATGCCCATGGAGCCGTCCGCGCGGATCCGCCGTACATCCGGGACGTCCGAGATGCGGCGCGCGACAGTCCTGACACATACGGCCGACGCGTCGTCGCGTGTACCGGAAACGAAACGACGATCGACACGATGCGACGATCTGCGTACACAGCGCGTGCGCCGGCGCGCCCGACAGGTTACGGTGCACACGGCGCCGACCACGCTGCCCCGCCGACCTCTACCGGCATCCGCACCACCGTCATGGATAATGCCGAATATCCATGTGCGCGTTGGGCTTTCATCGTAGTCAACGATCCGGGAACGCGCACCCGATTCGCGCCGGCGAAGCGTCGGTTCGCGACCTGTCGGTATTCGTGCATTCGCGATGAGTTCCCTCCGGTACCACCCGTTTCTCTGGTACGGGCGGTATCCGATGTGGGTGGGACGAGCGTTCCGGACGATCCGTCCGACCACGGCCACTCCCCTCCCCACTCTCCCCACCGGGCCGCTGGCGCGTCATACGATGAACGAAGCCGATGTCCGAGGAGGACACGTGAGGCAGGAATCCCGGCTCGACTCCCCGACGCCGAGCGAGTCCGCTCGCCGACCGCGTGGGGCGATCGTGTGAGTCGTCAGGTCGAGCACACCGACGAGTACCGCGACGTGGGTCCGGTCTTCGAGTCCATGGCGACGCTCGACCACACGGATCCGCGGTATCGGATGCTGCGCGATTCCGTCGTCACCCGCTGCCTCCCCCTCGCCGACCACATCGCGCGCCGGTTCGACGGCCGCGGCGAGTTCCACGACGACCTCGTCCAGGTTGCCCGGGTGGGACTGGTCAATGCGGTCAACCGGTACGACGTGCACGTGGGCTCCGACTTCGTGGCGTTCGCCGTCCCGACGATGATGGGCGAGGTACGCCGCCACTTCCGGGATACCGGATGGGCCGTGCGGGTCCCCCGCCGCATCAAGGAGTTGCACCTCGAGATCACCCGGTCGGCGGCGCTTCTCTCGCAACAGCTAGGTCGACTTCCCACGGTGCACGAGATCGCCGCCGAGTTGCGGATCTGTGAGGACGACGTCGCCGAGGGGCTACTGGCCGCCAACGCGTACCAGACGGTGTCCGTCGATGCGGGTACCGCCAGCCGCGTCCACGACCATCCGTTGGCGGAGGTGCTGGGCGACGACGACGCCCGCCTCGAGGCCGTCGAGGACCACGAGACACTGCGTCCCGTTCTCGCCGCGCTCCCCGACCGCGAGCGCCGAATCGTCCTCATGAGGTTCTTCGGCAATCTGACGCAGAGCCGAATCGCCGAGGAGGTCGGAATCTCCCAGATGCACGTGTCGCGGTTGCTGGCTCGCTCCCTGGCGACGCTGCGCGACCAGCTCGAACGGTGACGACCCGTCACACGCGATCGACCAGTTGTTCGTGCCCTGCCCTCCGCGCGCAGTTGGCACAGCAGAAGATGCGGCTTTCGTCCTCGACGCCGTGACCGAGGATTCGGCATCCGCAGTGCCCGCACACCGGCGCCATCGCTTGTGCCGCGCATTCGAAGCTGTCGAAAACCCCTCGGCGATCCCCCATGATGACCGTGAACGCCTTGTCGTAGTCGTTGCCGCACGTCTCGCAGGTCGACATCGTTCGCCTCCTCGTCCGGGCCGGCAGAGTCCGGCCGACTCGAGAGGCGGATACCCCGAACGCGGGGGCACTACACGCGGATCCGGGACTGAGCGCCGTCCCGAGGCCACACGCGACGGGCGGGGCCGGGGACGGCAGAAAAGTTAAAGCCAGGCACACGTCGGGGGGTGTGCCTGGCGCTATTGAAGGTATGAGATCGGGGCATGTCAGCGAAAGCTGAAAAGGGGTGAAATCAGGGGTGAACCCGATTGCCGCCGTGCGCCACCCACGCGCCGCGCCGCACGAAATGCCCTGGACGCGCGTTTGTTCTGGGGAAATGGACTCACCGGTCACCCGGTGCGCCCGGCGCCCGAACCCGCGCGCGTCAGCACCATCGTCCCGAACGCGGTGGCCGGTGGCGCGGTCCCGCGTCCGGGTGAACTGCCTATACACTGCTCGGGTGCGGATCGAACACATGTGCTGGTCCGCGCGGGTCGACTGGCAACGGAAGGACATTGGGGCGGACCGGCGTGAGCGACGATCGACGACTACTCGACGCCTGGTTCGGTGAGTTCCTGCTGCATCGCAGCACCGCGAAGCCGTCACCCCACACGCTCAAGGCGTATCGACAGGATTACGCGGGTATCTGCGAGTTCCTGGCGGAGCAGTGCGGGGTTCCCGCGGCCGCGTTACCGGTGCAGGTGATCACAAAGCCGTCGATGCAGCAGGCGTTCGCGTCGTTCGCCGCGACGCACGAGGTGGCGTCGATCCGTCGCTGCTGGTCCACCTGGAACACGCTGTGCGACTACTTGTTCTCGCTCGATGCGATCGTCGCCAACCCGATGTCGGCGGTTCTGCGCCCGAAGGCGCCGAAGCGTATTCCCAAGGCGCTGCCGTCCGACGCGGTTGCCCGTCTCATCGCGACGTTGCAGGAGGAGGACACCGACGGCGTCCAACCGTGGGGGGAACGAGACTTCGCGATCATCCTGACCGCGTTGCTGACGGGGATGCGGTCGTCGGAGTTGATCGCGGTGGACATCGGGGACGTGCGCGGCGCGGTCGACGGCGGGGCCGGTGCGACGAAGGTGATCCTGGTACGCGGCAAGGGCAGCAAGGAACGGGTCGCGACGGCCGAACCCGCGTTGGTGGCCACGTTGACCGGGTACCTGCAGTCGCGGATCGATCGTTTCCCGGGTTCGACGAAGCGTCGGGTGGCGCCGGACGCGACCGCGTGGCAGCACTTCCGTAGCACCGATCCCCTGTTCGTGGGTGCGGACGGGACCCGGATAACGCGGGGGACGCTGCAGTACCGCGTGCTGCGGGCCTATCGCCGCGCCGGCATCAACGGGGAACGCGCGAAAGGTGCTCTGACCCACCAGTTCCGCCACACCTTTGCCACCAACATGGCCGACGAGAACGTCAGCATCTTCACGTTGATGCGGATGCTCGGCCACGAGTCGATGAACACGACGCAGGTGTACACCGAGGGCGCGGGTACCGGCGTGCGCGAGGCGGCGGCGCGGAATCCGCTGTACCGGCTGCTCGACGGGAACTGACCGTCCTCGGGCGCAGTGTCCGCCGCGGGCGGGGATTTCGCCGATTCCGGCCCGGGATGTCCTGTCGCCTGGAAGACTGGTCGGTAGTTCGTTCGGCCCGGCCGCGGTCCGCGCCCATGCACGGACGCCGCCGAGTGCGTCCCCCGCTCCCGTTCAGCGGGACTTTCGGTCGTCGACCCCACCCCACGCGACAGCCCCGCTACCAGGCATCTTCGGGATCGCCCCAGTTCGTCGGCGTTGCGCGCGTCACCGCCCGGTCCCACTGAGTGCGCAGTGACGCAGCCCACCCATAGTGAGTTGCCACACTGTGATCCACGGAACAGAGGCGCCGCCCACCCATGGCCGCTTTCCGCCTGTAGGCGCGACGATCTCGCGATTCTTCGAATACACGCATCACGGCCTGCATTCCGGGCCGGTCAAGAGTCTGGACATCTACTTCAGTGACAGCAACCGCAGACACACGCGCCACGACCGCGGCGCCCCGCGGCGCAGCGCGTGGCCGGTTCAACCGGCAGCGCCCCGCGTGGGTGATCATCACCGTTCTCGTGTTGGTCGAGGTCATCAGCGCCTTCGAGACGTCGATGGTGTACGGCGCGATCCCCACGCTCATCAAGGAGTTCCACAGCGACGCAGCGACCGTCGGCTGGGCAGTCACCGCGTTCCTCCTCGTCGCCGCCGCCTCGGCCGCCGTTTGCGGTCGCCTGGGCGACATGTACGGCCGTGAGCGTGTCCTCACCGTGCTCCTCGCCGCCGCGGCCCTGGGCTCGTTCGTCAGCGCGATCGGCGACAGCATCGGCAGCATCATCGTCGGTCGCGCCATCCAGGGCGTCGCGGGAGCGATCCTGCCGCTGTGCATCGGTTTGGCTCGCGAACACCTGCCGGCCGTCAAGGTGCCCGTCGCCATCGCGATTATCTCCGGTTCGGCGGTGGCCGCCGGGTCGGCGTCGCTGCTTGTGGCCGGGTTCATGCTCGACCATGCGAGCTGGCACATGATCTTCGTCGTCGCGGCCGTGTACGCGGTGCTGGCGCTGCTGCTGGTGCTGTTCGTGCTGCCGTGGCGTCCGCCGGTCGGGACCACGCAGCGGGTGGACTACCTCGGCACGATCGCGTTCGCCCCGGCGATCGCGGCGGTGCTGCTCGGCATCAACAAGTCGGGCGCGTGGGGTTGGACCGACGCGAAGACGCTCGGCCTGGTCGTCGGTGGTGTGGCGGTGCTCGCGCTGTGGGTGCTGTGGGAGCTGCGGGTCACCGACCCGATCGTCAACGTGCGTCTGTTCACCGATCGCAAGGTGGCGCTGACGATGTGCGCGACGCTGGCCATCGCCGTCGGCCCGATGGGCATCAGCACGATGATCATCCCGATGATCCTGCAGTCGCCGACGACGGCGGCGTTCGGTCTCGGCATCTCCCCCACGAACGCCGGCTGGCTCTCGTTCATCGGTTCGCTTTTCGGGTTCGTGTGCACGCCGCTCAGCGGCCGCATCACCCGTGCGGTCGGATCGCGGGCCTCGATGCTCCTCGGCACCGCGCTGTTCGTGGCCAGCAGCGCGATGATGCTGTTCCTGCACGACTCGGTCGCCGGCATGGTCGCGATGATCATCACCGTGTCGATCGGTACGGCGTTCGCGTACACCGCACTGCCGAACCTCATCGTCGAGGCGGTGCCGGAGGACAACACCAGCGAGGCGACCGGCACCAACTCGGTGCTGCGCACCGGCGGCCAGGGCATCGGCACGTCGATCGCGACGATGCTGCTGGCGTCGTCCGCCACGGCGGCCGGTCCGACGGTGTCGGGGCTCAACATGGTCGGCACGCTGATGATCGTCGCGGGCCTGCTGACGATCGGTTTCACCTTGCTGATCCGTCGCGGCAGCGTGTACGCCGCGGCCTAGCGTCAGCGGTCGAGCGACCGGCTGCGGGCGGTGGGAGTACATCCCACCGCCCGCAGCCGTTTCCGTGTCCGACGGCGCAGAGTTGTCGAGACGACCGCCCACCCGGCGGTTACGGTGACAGGGACGGCACTTTTCGACGACCTTCGAGGAGCGCGAAATGAGCACCCCCGCGTCACAACCTTTTCGCCATCGGGTCGTGGTCATCGGATCCGGGTTCGGTGGGCTGTTCGCCACCCAGGCGCTCAAACGGGCACCGGTGGACATCACGCTCGTCGCGCGGACGACCCATCATCTGTTCCAGCCGCTGCTGTATCAGGTGGCGACGGGGATCCTGTCGGTGGGCGACATCGCGCCGGCGACCCGAATGGTGCTGCGCAAACAGAAGAACGTCGAGGTGCTCCTCGGTGACGTCGAGACGATCGACCTGGCGGCCGGCAAGGTCACGTCGCGGCTGCTCGACCGGGAGACCGTCACCGAGTTCGATTCCCTGATCGTCGCGGCCGGGGCCGGGCAGTCCTACTTCGGCAACGACCACTTCGCCGAGTTCGCGCCGGGCATGAAGACCATCGACGACGCGCTCGAACTGCGCGGCCGCATTCTCGGCGCGTTCGAGCAGGCGGAGCTGTCCGACGACCCCGAGGAGCGCGAACGCCTGCTGACGTTCGTGGTGGTCGGGGCGGGACCGACCGGCGTGGAGATGGCCGGACAGATCGCCGAACTCGCGCATCGGACGCTGGCGGGGGCGTTCCGGCGGATCGATTCGCGGGACGCCCGGGTGATCCTGCTCGACGGCGCGCCCGCGGTGTTGCCGGTGTACGGCGGCAAGCTCAGCCGCAAGGCCGCCGAGCGGCTCGGGAAGCTGGGCGTGGAGATCAAGCTGAACGCGATGGTGACGAACGTCGACGTGAACGGGCTGGTCGTCAAGAATCAGGACGGCAGCGAGACCCGGATCGAGGCGCAGTGCAAGGTGTGGTCGGCCGGTGTCCAGGCGAGCCCGCTGGGTAGGCAGTTGGGTGAGCAGTCGGGCGCCGAGGTCGATCGGGCCGGTCGGGTCCACGTCAACCCGGATCTGACGTTGCCCGGCTATCCGAACGTGTTCGTCATCGGCGACATGATGTCGCTGGACAGGCTGCCCGGTCTGGCGCAGGTGGCAATGCAGGGCGGCAAGTACGCGGCCAAGGAGATCCGCGCGGGGCTCGACGGCGCCCGACCCGGGGACCGGCAGCCGTTCAAGTACTTCGACAAGGGCTCGATGGCGACGATCTCCCGGCACAGCGCCGTCGCGAAGGTCGGCAAGCTCGAGATCAGTGGATTCATCGGCTGGATCATGTGGCTGGTCATCCACCTGATGTATCTGATCGGGTTCCGCAGCCGGCTCTCGACGGTGATCTCGTGGACGGTCTCGTTCCTCGGTCGGGGGCGCGCGCAGATGGCGTCGACCGAGCAGCAGGTGTTCGCGCGCAACGCAATCGACGTCCTGCAGGAGCAGGGTCGAGCGCGCCGCCGCGACGCCGAATCACGCGAGGCCGGCTGAGGCCACGCGTCGGCGCCGGGAGGTGTCCGGAGCCCCGCCCGGTGTCGTACCGGGCGGGGCTCCGCGTTCTGTCAGGTGTTGCGCTCTCCGGGTGTGTCAGGCGCAGTCCTCGAGGGCGAGGTGGGACGTTTCCGGGGCCATCGTGGCCGATGTCACCGCGCCGATCAGCAGCACGGCCACCAGCCCCAGCATCGACGCGGTGAGCCCGAACGACGAGAGCGCGATCGGCAGCAGGAAGGTGCCCGCGGCGGATCCGATCCGGCTCGCCCCGTTGAGTAGTCCCACCCCGGATCCCCGCAACTCGGTGGGGAACAGCTCCGGTGGATAGACCTGCTCGAGATTCGACGCTCCCGACATCACGAAGGTGAAGACGATGAACGCGCCCAGAACGATCGGCAGGGGGCCGTTCGGGCCGATGGCCACGATCGCGAGTGTGACGGCCATGATCCAGAACGAGGAGATGAGCAGGCCCCGACGCGACATCTTGGCGACGAACCACAGGCCCGCGATGCCGCCGGCGAGGAGGAACAGGTTGAGGACAGCTCCGCCGAAGAACTCGCGGTCACCGAGTCCGATCTTCACCATGAGGATCGGCAGGAACGTGTAGATCGCGAAGTACGGAATGACCTGGCAGTTGAAGAACAACATGCCGAATATCGTGCGCTGCCGGTACTTTCGCCCGAAGAAGTCCCGGTAGCGCGCGTTCGCCGGTCGCTGCTCGCCGGCGAGGCGGTCGACGTCCAGCTGCCCGTCGAGATAGGTCGTGGAGATCTCGCGGGCTTCGTCGAGTCGCCCCTTGCTGATCAGCCAGCGTGGAGATTCGGGAGTTCCGATCCGCAGAACGAGGACGAGCAGGGCCGGCAGGGCACCGCTGGCGAGTAGCCACCGCCAGGAATCGTCGGAGAACTGCACCAGGTAGCTCCCCACGAAGTAGGCGACGACGTATCCCACGGTCCACATCACCGTCAGCGACGCGAGCAAACCACCGCGGTAGCGGCGCGGCACGAACTCGGCCACCAACGTCGGTCCCAGGGCGTAGTCTGCACCGACCCCGAACCCGATCAGCAATCTCAGGATCAGCAGCGTCACGGGTCCGTCGACGAAGAACTGAGCGAGTGACGCGATCGTGATCAGGACGAAGTCGAGCATGTACACCCGCTTGCGGCCGAACTTGTCGCCGAGCCAGCCGAGGATGACGCTGCCGAAGAAGATGCCGATCAGCATCGATGCGCCGAGCATGCCCTGCCAGACGGGGCCGAGCGCCATCTGCGGGGCGATCACGGTCAGCGCGATGCCGATGCTGCCGAGTGCGTAGCCGTCGGAGAAGTTCGCGCCGAAGGTCAGCGCCGTGATCTTGACGTGGAATCTGTTCAGCGGCGCCTCCTCGTAGTCCGGTGGCGACTGGCCACCCTTCGCTGTGGCTGCGACGTGCGAGGGTTTCAGGCTGGTGGCGTGCATGACCGATGGCTCCGTTCAGGTCGTTCCTCGAAAGTCTTTGACGCCGAAACGGCGTGCAGGCGGGCGGCGCTACCGGTTGCGCCCGTAGAACAGGTCCTGGGTCAGCTTGTTGAGCCGCATGTCGGGGCGCTCCCCGTAGGTCAGCACCGAGTTGATGCGCGGCCGAGGCCCGGCCGTCGGGCTCACGCGGTGAAGCGCGCACCTGCCGTGGAAGATCGCCAGTGTGCCGGGGCCGCTGGCGAGGCGGATGACGCCTTCGCCGTCCCCTTCGAGCACCCGCTGGACGCCGGCGTAGTTCTCGCTTTCGTCCGAGCGCAGCCCCGGGTAGTAGTCGAAGTGTCCGCCCTCGGTCGCGTCCTGGTACAGGATGGTGACGGCGAACTCGCTTCGATCGAAGTGCCAGCCCAACTCGTCGCCGTCGTCGAACAGCGCGATCATCACCGCGTCGAGCGGGTCGGCGCTGCGGTGCAGCTCGTTCTTGCCGAGAACGGCGGCGATGAATCGTGTCAGGTCGTCGGAGGCGTAGAGACGGCGGATCGGCGAATCGACCGGAATCCGGTCGCACGCGATCGTCTGCTTCGCCGATCGCTGCTGCGCCGTCCGCGGGTGACCGGCCGGGACCGAATCGTCGGCCGGTTCGAAGTAGACGGTGTGGGTGTTGTCCGTGCGGAATGCGTGCGAGGCGAGCTCGGTCGTCTGTGCCACCAGCCGGTCGACCGCGTCGCGGACGACGAAGCCCGGGAGCTGGCAGACGCCCGCGCGGCGAAGCTCGTCGCGGCATGCGGCCACGAGCGCGCGGCCCCGCTCGCTGTCGAGGGCGTCGATCGGGTAACGCTGCAGGTCGACGACGTCTGCGTAGCCGGTGGCAGTTGCCTGGGACATGGTTCCTCCTGGACGGATTCGGGTGGGGGTCGGTCGCCTCGACGAAGGGACGAAGTGTGAGGCACGAGGCGGTGACATGAGATTGTCAGCTGCATCACATTAGAGCAATTCATGTTCGCACTAATGTTCAGTAGAAACGCTTCTACACTGGGCTGGTGAAACGGGATCTCAGCACAATCGAGTTGCGCTATCTGTCGGCCTTGATCGCGGTCCACCGGGAGGGATCGTTCAGCCGGGCGGCGGAGAGCCTCGGATACACGCAATCCGCGGTGAGCCAGCAGATCGCGCGCCTCGAACGAGGCATCGGACACCAGCTGGTGGAGCGCCCCGGCGGACCGCGACCGGTCTCGCTCACGGGCGCCGGCCAGGTCTTGCTGCGACACGCGGACGCGATCGTCGCACGACTGTCGAGCGCGGCCGCCGACCTCGAGTCCCTGGACAAGGGCACCGCCGGCACGCTGCGCATCGGCTGCTACCAGAGCGTCGGGGTACGGATCCTGCCGCGCGTCATGCGACAGTTCGCCACCACATACCCCGGCGTTGCCGTCCAACTGGTCGAGAACGAGGACGACGGCGAATTGCTTCGGCAGGTCGAGCGCGGCGAACTGGACCTGACCTTCGTCGTCGCGCCACTACCGGCCGGACCGTTCGACTCCGAGGAACTACTCGAGGATCCGTACGTCGCGGTCGTGCGCGCGGATTCCCCGCTGACCCGGCACGGCACCCACGTGACGCTCGACGAACTCGACGGCACGCCCCTGATCAGCTACGCGCAGGTCCGTGAGGCCCATCTCATCGAGAATCGACTGGGCCGGCCGTCCCTGCGTGAGCAGATCGTGTTCCGATCCAACGACAACGGGGTGATTCTCGGTCTCGCTGCGGAAGGTGTCGGGGCGGCCGTGATCCCTTGGCTCTCCGTCGACCCGCACCGTCAGGGCATCCGCGTCCTCCAGATCGCGGGTGTCGGCCGGCGCGTGATAGGGATCGCGTGGCATCGAGACCGTTACCAGATCCCGGCGGCCCACGCCTTCATCGATCTCGCGCACAGCGTCGCGCGCGACGAGGAGGTCACCATGCGCATCGATCTCTCCCCCGACGAGGCCCGCCGGGTCACGGGCGACGGGTGAAAGCGCTTCGGGGGCCCACGCGTGTGGGCCCCCGAAGCGGGGTTCGTCAGAACTCGAGCGTGCCGACGACATCCTCGACGGACCGGATGACGGTGCCGTCGAATACCTGGCGAGCGATCACTTCGATATCGTCGCCGAAGAATCGGTCTTCCGACACGGTCGGCACCATCTCACGGACGACGCGGCGGAGCTCACGCGAGGCGTCCGAGCCGCGCTCGCCACCGAGCAGATCGTGCGCCTGCGTGGCACACATCAACTCGATCGCCAGGATGTAGCGCAGCTTGCCCACCATCCGGTACGCCTTCGTGACGGCGAGGTAGGCGTTGCTGACCGGGTCCTCCTGGTTCGCCGACGTCGGCACCGAATCGACGGACGCGGGCATGCACGCGGCCTTCATCTCCATGTAGAGCGCCGCAGCGGTGTACTGCGGAATCATGTAGCCGTTGTCGAGCCCCGGATTCGGCGCCAGGAACGGCGGCAGTTCGCTGAAGGCGCTGTTGACCATTCGGTCGGTCCGCCGTTCGGAGACTTTCGCGAGGACCGTCATCGCAGTCGCCAGCAGATCGGCCTGGATGCCCACGAATGTGCTGTCGAAGTTCGCCCCCATCAACGCGACGCCGTCGTCGCCCTCGGGGAACAGGACCGGGTTGTCGCCGACCGAGTGCAGTTCGTCCTCGATGATCCGCCACGCGTCCTTGATCGCCCGCTTGGCTCCACCGTGGATCTGCGGGATCCCGCGCAGGCTGTACGTGTCCTGCACTCGGTAGTCGGCGTACTTCTCGACGATGTCGCTGCCGTCCAGGATCCGGGTGACGTTCTTGGCCACCGACGCCTGCTCCGGGTGCTTCTTCACCGCCTGCAGGCGCGGGTCGAACGCCTTGATCGTCCCCTTGAGCGCCTCCACGGCGACCGCGGCCACGATGTCGGCGACGGTGGCGGCGCGCACGGCGTCGTATGCGAGCAGGACGGCGATCGCGGTGACGGTGTGCGTGCCGTTCGTGAGGGTCAGCCCCTCTTTGCATCCCAGGGTCACCGGCTCGAGCCCGTGATTCGCCAATGCCATACGCGCGGGAACGATTTCACCATCGAGATGGACCCGCCCCTCCCCGATGAGCGCCATCGCCATGTGCGCCTCCGGACTGAGGTAGCCGACCGAGCCTTCGCCCGGCACGTACGGCGTGATCCGGTTGTTCAGAAGGTCGCGGACCAGTCCGAGGACTTCCAGGCTCGTTCCCGAGGAGCCCTGCCCCAGACCGACGAGCATCATCAGCTGCGTTGCCCGCACCATTTCCTCGGTGAGCGGCTCGCCCACCGAGACGGCGTGCGAGAGCACGATGTTGCGCTGCAACTTCTCGGCGTTCTCCGGCGAGATGACCTCCGTGACGTTGTTGCCGAATCCTGTTGTCACTCCGTAGATCAGGCGGTTCTCCGACAGAAACCGCTCGATCAGCTTGCGGGACCGACGCACGCGTTCGATGTAGGCGGGCGTGAACTCGACCCTGGCGCCGAAGCGGGCGACCGCGACGAACTCGTCGATCGAAATGGGCTGGTCTCCGAGCTTGACCTCGGTGATGTCCTGGGCATGGGTCGTCATTGCGAAAACACACCTCCGTTGATGTCTGGATGCTGAACCGCCACCGAGACGCGCGTGAGCGACGCGGCGCCCTGCGGGATCGCCGGCGACGGCAGCCGGGGTGTTTGACGCTACTTGATGAATATCCGATTGGGCATGACGATTGCTAATACCCCTATTACCGCGAGCGGATCCCGGGCAGACCGGGGCATCGACGACGGCCGCACGGGCACAACGGATTCGGAGGTCCGCATCGGGACCGGAACGGGGTTCGGTGGAGGTCGGTCGCGAGGACCGACCTCCACCCGCCGCGACTACTTGTTGCCGAGCGCGGCGGTCTCGGTGATGTTCTGCAGGCGCACCTGCCCGCGGGCGACGGTTCGACCCTGGTCGTCGGTGACCGTGACGAGCCACAACTGCTGGCTGCGTCCCCGGTGCACCGGGGACGCCTCGGCGAACAGGATGCCGTCGCGGGTGGCGCGGAGGAAGTCGGTGTTGTTGTTGACGCCGACGACGTGGCCGCGGTCGCCGAGCCACAGGCTCGCCGCGATGCTGGCAACAGATTCGATCACCGCGCAGTGCACGCCGCCGTGCATGATCCCCCACGGCTGGTACAGCGCGGGGGTGACTTTCCACTGTGCGCGGACGCGGTCGGGGGTCAGTTCGGTGAACTCGAGGCCGAGCGCCTCGCCGAATCCCTTGTTGAGGAACGCGTTGACCTCGGCCGGGTCCGATCCCTCACCCAGCACGAATCCGTTCTCTGCGTCGCTCGCCATGTTCTGCTCCATCCGCTGATTCGGGCGATTATGTACCTCGTCATAGTGATCCACACCGCTGCGGGCGCCGCAACCGCCCCCACCGCACGGCCCGTCCGTCGGATCCGGCTTCCCGAAAACCCCACCTAGACGGAGTGCCGCCGTTCAGCGCCGCTGATCGTGCCGTCGACTCACCTCTGCCGGCTTGCCCCGGCGGCGGGGAACAGTCGCGCGACTGCGGTGACGATCGCCGCGCGGCGGGCTGCGGAGAACGCGTCTCGGTCGGCAGGGTCGATGGTGTCGGTGAGGTCGGGTTGGCCGGCCCACGACATGGCGAGCTGGTTGAGGAACATCAGGATGTCGAGCGGATTCCAGGCGGGGTCGAGGTGGCCGTCGCGTTGCGCACGGCGCAACTGCTCGACCTTGCGGGTCACGGTGTCGCGGGTGGCGTCGTCGGTCCCGGTGTCGGTCAGCTCGAGTTGCCCCCACCGCATCAGGCGCAGGTTGTCGGGATATCGGGTGAAGTAGTCGTGGATTCGCCCCGCATAGCCGGGTAGGTCGGTGGCGTCCATCTGCGTGGCCTCGGCGACCGCGGCAAGTTCCTGGGCTGCGACGAGGCTGTAGAGCGCTTCTTTGCTCCGGAAATGGGCGTAGACGCGTTCTTTGCTGGTTTTGGCGGTCTTGGCGATCCGGTCCACCCGCGCACCGGCGATCCCGTAGTGCGCGAACTCGGCCTTGGCCGCGTCGAGGATGCGGACGCGGGTGGAATCGCCGGGGTTCGAGGTGGTCATGGCGGCCATCCTATCGAACCGAACCGTTTGGTTTGCCTGCTGGCCGGGGCGGACGTATCGTCAAACCAAACAGTTCGGTTTGACTCGAGGAGGAATGATCATGTAGGTCAAGACGCTCGGAAGTCAGGGGTTGACGGTCTCCGAGATCGGCTACGGCTCGATGGGAACGGTCATGGCCTACGGTGCCAGTGACGACGAGCAGTCCGTCGCCGCGATCCGACGCGCCCACGAGCTCGGAGTGAACTTCTTCGACACCGCCGAGCTGTACGGATGGGGTGAAGGCGAGAAGCTGCTGGGGCGGGCGCTCGCACCGGTGCGTGAGCAGGTGCTGATCGCGACCAAGTTCGGCTTCACGCGCGAGTTCGGCACCGATTCGCGTCCCGAGCACATCCGGCAGGTGGTCGAGAACAGCCTGCGCAACCTCGGTGTGGACTCGATCGATCTGCTCTACCAGCACCGCGTCGACCCGACCGTCCCGATCGAGGACGTCGTGGGCGCGATGGCCGAGCTCGTCACCGCCGGAAAGGTGCGCTACCTCGGGCTTTCCGAAGCCGGACCCGACGACATCCGCAAAGCGCATGCGACACACCCGATCTCGGTACTGCAGACCGAGTACTCGATCTTCGCCCACGACGTCGAGCCGCTGTTCCCGCTGCTGGAAGAACTCGGCATCGGTTTCGTCGCCTATTCGCCGCTGGCGCGTGGCTTCCTGACCGGCGCGGTGCCGCGACGCGACAGCGACGACCCGCAGGATGGCCGCAAACACCTGCCCTGGTGGAGCCCGGACAACTACGAGGCGAACCTTGCCGTCGTCGCCCAGCTCGCCACGCTCGCCGAGTCCAAGGGCGTCACGGTGTCCCAGCTCGCGTTGGCCTGGCTGCTGGCGCAAAAGGACTACATCGTCCCCATCCCCGGCTCACGCAACCGGGACCGTGTCGCCCAGAACGTTGCCGCCGCCGAACTCGTCCTGACTGCCGAGGACCTGGCCCGCATCACCGAGATTGCCCCCACCGGCGCACAAGGGGGCCGCGGCACACCCTCCCCCTGGCTCTGAGGACCGGCCGGCGCAGCCCTTCCCGCGCCTTCGGTGCCGGGTAGTGCCCAGGAACCACCTTCGGCGCCCCGCCCCGCGCGCTACGGTCACAGCACGCGGACTCCGAAAACGAAACGCCCGACGGGAGACCCTGATGCACGACAGGACCGACAGTGCCGATCCGGCACGCGCACTGCTCGACGATCTCGCCGCCGACTTCCTCCGGGACCCCGGCGTCGAGTTCGGCACGATGTTCCGCAGTCCGGGCCTGCGGGTGTTCGGCAAGATCTTCGCGTTCCTCGGCCGGGATCGGCGCCTGATCGTCAAGCTTCCACGCCCCCGCGCCGAGGAGGTTGTGGAGGCGGGGTCGGCCCGGGAGGTCACGATGGGCAAGCGAACGATGCGGGAATGGGTCGGTTTTCCGGTCGACGACGACGACCTCGACGGAACGTTGACCACGTGGCGCCGGGCCGCTCGCGAGGCCCACGACTACGTCGCCGACCGCTGACGGCGGAGACGAGACGGCGGGTTCCGCGCAGTGCGCGGAACCCGCCGTGGAAGGGACCGGGAGTCTCTGCAGCCCTCAGGACTCCGGCACGGTCCAGCAGAAGTGACCGGACTAAGTATAGGCAAGGCTGCCCTAATTGGACAACCCCTCGGTCAGCACGCGGTCGCCAGCACGGCACGCGCGCGCACCGCGACCCCCGCCGCCTCGAAGGCGTCGAGCAGTCCCTGCCCCCGGCGTGACGCCACCGCGCGCGACGTGCCCGTCCGGATCGGCACGTGTGTCGCCGCGCCGAGAACCGCATCCGCGACGAGCGTCGCGAACCGGGCCGCGTCGACCGGCGCCGTCGCCTCCAGCCTCCTTCGGATCGTGGCCAGCGAGGTGAGGCACCGGTGCACCGTCCACACCAGCAGCGCCCGCTCGCACGGCAGCGTCACCACGTCGCGGGTGCCGGCGAGCGGGTCGTCCGGCAGCACGCGCAGCGTCTGGTCGACCACGCCCGCCCAGTCGATCCCGCAATCGCTGTCCATGTGGACCCACAGATTGTCGACGCCCGGATCCCAGGCGCGCCCGTCGAGGACGACCAGCGCCGCGACCCGGCCGACGACCGCGTGCACGAGCGCGGCCGCCACCTGATCGGCCGCCGCCCGCGGCGAGTGCAGATCCGCGAGCATGTGCGCGTACATCTGCCCGACGCGATCCTTGGGCAGGTCGTCCGCGAGTTCGTCGGAGCGGGTGCAGGCCGCGATCGGCCACCACCGCCGTTTGCCCTGCTGGGACATCGCCGCGACGGCGTAGACGCGGGGGTAGTCCGGCGAGATGCCCCGCAGGCGGGTGCAGGATTGCGCGAACGGCCCCTCCTCGGGCGTAGTGAACTGAGCCTGCGCATTCACGAACACGATTCCTCCATCGAGTGTCGATACCGACGGCAACTTTAGGCTAGCCTAACCATATTGATCGACATCCCGTCCATTCGTGCCACACAGCGGATCCCGCCGTCACATCTTCGGTTAGGCTTCCGTAACCTGTCGCGAGACAGCATCCTGCTTTTCCTAGGAGCACCCCAGCCGTGACGACGACCCGCCTCCCGGACGCGAATCCGGACGTGTCGAGGCTCAACCACGCGCAGAACGACTACGTGAAGGAAGTCGTCCCGGAGGGGCCCGCCCCGTGGCACCTGCGGGCACTCGCGAATCTCGTCGATCTCTGTGTCGTCGCCATCCCCCTCGTCATCGGCTGGTACCTCGTCGATTCGCTCGCCGACGCCAACGGTGGCGGCGAGGCGGACCGCGCCGTCTTCGGCGGTGCGGCCGTCACGATCGCGATCGGGCTCTTCGTCTGGAACCGCGGCGTCCGGGAGGGCAACGCCGGCACCACCGTCGGCAAGGGCTGGTTCGGTCTCGTCACCCGCGACGCCCAGACCGGCGCACCGATCGGGGTGCGCCGGGCACTACGCGGCTGGGGGAATCACCGCATCGAGGTGGTTCGCGAATCCACTGCCCGCGCAGACGGATTCGAGGCGATCGCCCCCGATTCGTCGCTGGCCGCGGTGCGGCGACGACGCCTGCTGGGGCTGGCCGCGCTCGCGGTGCTGCTCCTGGTGGTGCTGTTCGCGAGCATCGCCGTCGGCGCACGACCGCTCTCCTTCGCCGAGATCTTCCACGCCGTGTTCCAGTCGACCGGCAGCGAGACGGACATCATCGTGCGCTCGCTGCGTGTCCCGCGCACCCTGCTCGGTCTGGTCGTCGGCATCGCGCTCGGCGTCGCGGGCGCCCTCATCCAGGGCCACACCCGCAATCCGCTCGCCGACGCCGGACTGCTCGGCCTCAACGCGGGCGCCGCGTTCCTGGTGGTGCTCGCGATCTACACGCTCGGACTCACCGCGCCCGGCGAGTACCTCTGGTTCGCCTTCGCCGGATCGGCGCTCGCGTCGATCACCGTGTTCGGGCTGTCCTCGATCGGCAACGGCAAGGCCAGCCCGCTCAGCCTCGCGCTCGCCGGCGCGGCGGTCGCGTTCTTCCTGCAGGCGATGACGAACGCCGTCGTGCTCCTCGACCAGACCAGCCTCGACGGCTACCGGTTCTGGGTGGTCGGTTCGGTGGCCGGTCGCGGCTTCGACATCCTCTGGCAGGTGCTGCCGTTCCTGATCGTGGGTCTGGTCATCGCGATCGCCAGCACCCCCAGTCTCAACGTGATCAGCCTCGGCGAGGACGTCGCACGGTCGCTGGGCACCAACGTCGCGGTCTCGCGCACCATCGGCATCGTCGCGATCACGCTGCTCACCGGCGCCGCCACCGCGGCATGCGGCCCGATCGCGTTCATCGGCCTGGTCGTCCCGCACGTCGCCCGGGCGATCACCGGCCCCGACTACCGCTGGCTCGTCCCGTACTCGGGCCTGCTCGGCGGACTGATGCTGGTGATGGCCGACGTCATCGGCCGCGTGGTCGTCCGCCCGGGCGAACTGCAGGTCGGCATCGTGTTGGCCGTCTTCGGTGCCCCGTTCTTCATCGCGCTGGTCCGGCGCAGGAAGCTGGCGAGCCTGTGAGCGTCCTCGAACCCACCACCGATCCCTTCGCCGCCGTCCAAGACGACGGTGCGGCGAAAGTGCCGTCGCGGCCGGCGTTCCGGCTCGGCCCGGTCTCCCTGGTCCTGCGGCCATACATGATCGTCGTCAATGTCATGCTGGCGGTGGCCCTGTTCCTGCTGGTGTGCGTCGGCATCGGCCGCGGCGACTTCCCGCTGTCGGTCCCCGAGGTCACCAACGTGCTGTTCGGCGGCGGCTCGAAGGTCCAGCGGTTCATCGTGATGGACCTGCGGCTGCCCCGCGCGCTGACCGCCGTCCTGATCGGTGTCGCGCTGGGCATCTCGGGTGCGATCACGCAGTCGATCGCCCGCAACTCCCTCGCCAGCCCCGACATCCTCGGCATCACCTCCGGTGCCAGCGCCGCCGCGGTCGCGCTGATCGTGCTCGGCGGCGGCGGGTCGTTCGTCGGCGTGCTCGCGACGCTGGGCATCCCGCTGGCGGCGCTGCTCGGTGGCCTGGGGACAGCGGTGGTGATCTACCTGCTCGCGTGGCGCAAGGGCGTCGAGGGCTACCGGCTGATCCTCATCGGTATCGGTGTCAACGCCATGCTGATCGCGGTCACCGGTTGGCTGCTGATCTCCGCGGACATCAACGACGTCTCCCGTGCCAAGGTGTGGCTGAACGGTTCGCTCAACGGCGCCGGCTGGACGCAGGTGTGGCCGGTGGCGATCGCGCTCGCGATCATCGGCGGGTGGGCGGTCGTCTCGACGTTCACGCTCGGCGCGCTGCGCCTGGGCGATGACAATGCCCGCTCGCTCGGCGTGCGTCAGCAGTCCGAACAGGCGAAGCTGCTGCTCGGGTCGGTGGTCCTGGCCGCGATCGCGACCGCCGCGGCCGGCCCGGTCGGCTTCGTCGCCCTGGCCGCCCCGCAGGTCGCGATGCGCCTGGTGCGCTCCGCGGGCCCGCCGATCATCGCGTCCGCCCTCACCGGCGCCGTGCTGGTGGTCGGCAGCGACATCATCGCCCGCACCGTCCTGCCCGTCGAACTGCCTGTCGGCATCGTCACGTCGGCGCTCGGCGGCCCGTTCCTCCTGTACCTGCTCGTCCGCAACAACCGGAAGGTCTCGGCATGACGACCACGGCCCACCCGACCCCCGCGCCGCGGCTCGTCGCCGAGAACCTCACCCTCGGCTACGGCGACCGGGTCATCGTCGAGGGACTCGACGTGGAGATCCCCACCGGCGTCATCACCACGGTCATCGGCCCCAACGGCTGCGGCAAGTCGACGATGCTGCGGGCACTCGGCCGACTCCTCAAGCCGCGCGCCGGGACCGTGCTGCTCGACGGCAAGGCCATCTCGTCGATGCGCACCAAGGACGTCGCCCGCACCCTCGGCATGCTGCCGCAGTCCCCCGTCGCCCCCGAGGGCCTCACCGTCGCCGATCTCGTGGCGCGGGGACGGCACCCGCACCAGTCGTGGATCCGCCAGTGGTCGTCGGACGACGAGGGCGAGGTGGCCCGGGCCCTCGCGTTGACCGGAGTCGCGGATCTGGCCGACCGGCCCGTCGACCAACTCTCGGGTGGCCAGCGGCAGCGGGCCTGGATCTCGATGGCGCTCGCACAGGGCACCGACATCCTGCTCCTCGACGAGCCGACGACGTACCTGGACCTGTCGCATTCGGTGGAGGTGCTCGACCTCGTCGACCGCATGCACGAGGAGATGGGCCGCACCGTGATCATGGTGCTGCACGACCTCAACCTCGCGGTCCGCTACAGCGACCACCTGATCGTGATGGCGGAGGGACGGATCGTCGCGTCCGGTAAGCCGCAGGACGTCATCTCCGCCGAACTGCTCGAGGAGGTGTTCGGGCTCGAGGCCGCCGTCATCGACGACCCCGTCTCGGACCGTCCGCTGATCGTGCCGATCGGCACCCGGCACGTGTACGGCTCGGTGGGCGGGCCGGTACGACAATCGTGAGTCGATAGCGACACCGCCCGGCGTCCGACGATCAGCTTCGCGGCGCGAGGGATCGATCGACGCTGCGGAGCAGCAGATCCAGTGCGGCGTGCCTGGAGGTGGAGTGCTGTGCGTACAGATGCCCCGCCGCGAGCGTCATCCATACGTAGGTCTCGATCCAATCCGAGGGAAGCGCCGCGTCGATGGTCCCGTCTCGGTGACCACGCGCGACGACGAGTTGGATCCGAGGTCACGGCCGACCGGCCGACGCGCGAGCCGCGTCGCAGGCCAGGATGCGCGGACGTCAGGGCGTGACGATGGCGAAGTCCGGGTCCGGCGAATCGAGGTATCCGATCAGCTCCGTCAGCTTGCCGATATCGCCCTCGGCGGTGATTCGACCGGCGGCGATCATGCCCGCCACGTCGGCGCCGCCGACCACTGCCGCGATGAGGTCCTGACGGGACAGCGTCAGCACCGCGTCGGGGGTGGACGCCTGCCCCTCGAGGTCGTAGTGCACCAGCAGCCCGTTCCGCAGGCGGGTGCGGTGGTCGACGCCCTCGTCCTCGATGCGCCAGTCGATGGTGATGTCGGCCGACCAGGCGCGCGGTCCGTCGATCCGCAGCGCGATCGCGTCGAACACCTGCTCCACGGAGAGGGCGCCGGCGATGTCCGCGGAGGCGGTCTCGGTGGGTGTCCCGACCGGACCGTTGCGGAGTTCGTAGGCGCCCATGAGGAAGAAGTTGCGCCACGTGCCGTTCTCCGACCCGAACCCGAGTTGTTCGAGGGTGTCCGCCTGCAACGCCCTCGCCTCGGTGTTGTCGGGTTCGGCGAAGATCACGTAGTTGAGCACCTGCGCGACCCAGCGGAAGTCGCCGTCCGCGAACGACTTCCGGGCCTTGGCCAGTACCTCGGCGGTGCCGCCCATGAACTCGATGTGCCGTTTGGCGGCCTCGACCGGCGGATGCTCCCACAGGGTCGCCGGGTTGCCGTCGAACCAGCCCATGTAGCGCTGGTAGATGGCCTTGACGTTGTGGCTGATCGAGCCGTAGTAGCCGTGCGTGTGCCAGGCCTGCGCCACCGCCGGCGGCAGCTGGATGTTCTCGGCGATCTCGATGCCGGTGGCGCCCTGGTTGATCGCCCGCAGGGTCTGGTCGTGCAGATACCCGTACAGATCGCGCTGCAGGGACAGGAACTCGGTGAGCTGCTCGGTCCCCCACGTCGGCCAGTGGTGCGACGCGAACAGCACGTCCGAACGCGACGCGTACCGGTTGATCGCCTCGGTGAGGTACTTCGACCACACGTGCGGGTCGCGGACCAGCGCGCCGCGCAGCGTGAGCAGGTTGTGCAGCGTGTGAGTTGCGTTCTCGGCCATACACAGTGCCCGACGGTCCGGGAAGTAGAAGTTCATCTCCGACGGCGCCTCGGTGCCGGGTGTCATCTGGAACTCGATGCGGACCCCGTCGATCGTCTCGGTCTGCCCGGTGTGATCGACGTCCACAGTCGGGTTGATGAGAGTCGGTGTCCCGGTGGAGGTGGTCGGGCCCAGGCCCGCGCCGACCGCACCGACCGGCCCCCGCGGCAGCGCCGCCCCGTACATGTACGCCGCCCGTCGGCCCATCCCCGTTCCCGCGTACACGTTCTCAGCGACGGCGTGTTCGACGAAGCCGACCGGAGCCAGGATCGGGCAGCGGCCCGCCGCGACGTCGTCGACCGTGGTCACGCCCTTGACGCCGCCGAAGTGGTCGATGTGCGAGTGCGAGAAGATCACACCGGTCACCGGGCGGTCGCCGCGGTGCTCGCGGTACAACGCCAGCCCGGCGGCCGCGGTCTCGGCGGAGATCAGCGGATCGATCACGATCACCCCGGTGTCGCCCTCGACCAGCGTCATGTTCGACAGATCGAGCCCCCGGATCTGGTAGATCCCCTCGGCGACCTCGTACAGGCCCTGCATCGCGCACAGCCGCGACTGGCGCCACAGGCTCGGGTGGACCGTGACCGGGCAGTCCTCGTCGAGAAACGCGAACGAGCCGCTGTCCCACACGACCGCGCCGTCGCTGTTGGTGACGACGCCCGGCTCGAGCGCGGCGACGAATCCTCGTTCCGCGTCGGCGAAATCCTGATCCTCGTCGAACGGGAGCGTCTCCAGCGCCGCCGCGTGCTGTGCCTGCACCGTCTCCGTGATATCCGACTGACTGGTCATGCTTCCCCTCTCGCCGTTTCCCGGGTCACGGCTCCGGCGGACCGCACCCGGTCCACCGGAGTCGCCTGTCGACGCGCATCGCCGCCCCGAACACCGTCGGACCGCACGATTTCCGGTCGCAGTCGCAGCGTGACATCCGCAGCAGCGCCGACGCCTCATCCACGGTGGGTGAACGGCTCCCGGAGGTCAGACGCGCGCGGACTCCCACGCGAACCCGTCCGGGTCGGTGAACGCCCCGGCGTCGCTGCCGATCACGATCCGGTGCGATCCGGTCCCGTCCTCGGTCACGCCGGCGTCCTTGGCGAGGGCGCGGCGCCCGTAGAGTGCCAGCTTCACCTTCGTCGACGCGCCGGCGAACTCGACGTACTTGCGGCCGAAGCTCTTCGCGACCTCCAACCCGTGATCGACGTAGAACTGCTTGCTCGCCTTGACATCCGCGACGCCGAGCAGCAGCACCAGGTCGTCGAACTCGCGGACCGCGGGGCCGGTGTTCTTCTTCGACGAGGTCGCGATCTTCCAGAGCGCGCCGTCCGGTGCCTGCACGACGCCCCCATACCCCCACAGGCTCTTCTTCGCGGGCTTGACCACGGCCGCACCGTTCTCGACGGCGGCGGCGACGAACGCGTCGACGATGTTCGGCTGCGACACCACCAGCGAGAGCGTGTAGCCGCGGAATCCGGTGGTCGGGGTCTGCGCGGCGCGCACGTCGACGTACTTCCCGACGCCGAGTGCCGCGTAGAAGCTCTCCGCGGCCGCGGGATCGGGCACTTCCAGGGTGAGGGACTGGACAGTGGTCATCAGGGCACCTCGTTGATTCGGATCAGGTTGCCGGCGGGATCGCGGACGGCGCAGTCGCGGATGCCGTACGGCTGCTGGGTCGGTTCCTGGACGACGTCCGCGTCCCCGGCCACCAGCTTCTCGAACGTCGCATCGAGGTCGGGGGTCGCCAGCGTGAGGATGGCGTACGTCCCCTTCGCCATCATCTCGGTGATGGTGCGGCGCTCCTCGTCGGTGACGCCGGGGTCGGCGGCCGGCGGGTGCAGCACGAGCGACGTGTCCGGCTGGTCCGGGTGGCCGACGGTGATCCAGTACATGTCGTTGTAGCCGACCTCCTTGCGGACCTCGAACCCGAGCAGGTCGCGATAGAACGCCAGGGACGCGTCGCGGTCGGTGTGCGGCAGGAAGGCGGAGTGAATGGTGATGTTCATGTCCGCAACGCTATGTCCGATGCGCGGGCGTCGCTTCTCGATTCCTGATCGGTTCGCCGCGGACGCGACGAGAGACGGCGAACCGGACGCGGTGAGCGCCCGGACCGGTATTCGGTCTCAGGCCCGCGCGGTGCGCAGTACGCTCGCGTTGAGCCAGGTCGGGGCGCGATCCCCGGGAGGTCACGACATGCGCGGTACAGCGGCTCGTTCGTTCGTCGTCGGCACCGTTGCGTCCGTGGCCGTGCTGGGACCCCCTCTCGGCGTGTCCGGCGCAGCGATGGCGAGCCCACCGCCGATCCCCGGGGTAGCGGCGACGACGGCGTTCCAGATCCCCGTGACGTTCCTGTCGGGATGCGGCGTCGGATTCCGCTGCTACATCCCGCCGGTGGCGGCCCTGACGCCGTCGGCGACGACGGACGCTCCCGGCGTCGTGACCTTCACCGCGGCCCCGCCGACGACCGCCGCGACCACCCCTTACGACTGTCTCGAGGTGACCCTGAACTGGCGAAACCTCACCACCGGCGACACCGGCACCACCGAGATCGGACGCGTGCCCCTCGACTACAGCCGCCCCATCTCGGCCGAGGATTGGTGCCGGTACCTGCCCGCGACGGTGTCCACGGGCAGCGGCGGTGTCGTTGCGACCGCCGACGTCGACGCGGCCGCCCGGGCCACCGGGGATCACCACCCGGTCGGTGTCAGCGTCGGCATCCTCCAGGTTCCGTAGGCGGACCGGTCATGCGGGCGGCTCGACGATCCGGACGGTTCGCGGGACCGCGCCGACGGTGAACCCGCACCGCCGTGCGGCCGCGCCGAACGGCTCGGGCGCGTCGTCGACGGGCCAGTCGTCCCGCGCACCGGCGTCGCCGAACAGCGCGGCGGCGTTCGCGCCGGACCCGGTGGTGAAGCGGGTCTGATACCGCAGCCCGTCGAACAGGACGGCGAGGGCGACCGCCCACCGGCGCGGCAGCTCGTACGGGGTGAGGGTGCACAGTTCGCGGGTGAGTCCGAAGTCCGCGGCCGCCTCGGCGCAGGTGTCGGCCAGGCGCCGGCGCGTCGGGATCCGCAACCGGGACAGCGATCGCTCGGCGGCGAACTCGGCGGTGATGACTCCGCCGGAGGTGAGCACCTCGCCGACAGTCTCGCGGATCGCGGTGCGGTCGTCGAAGGCGACGTAGCAGGTGCCGCGCGGTGCGTCGAGGTCGAACCGGCCGCCGCCGCTCGAGGCGAACCACCACGGCCCGTTCCGGGACTTGTGCCCGCGCAGCAGGCGACGGCGGGTGGTCAGCAGCCAGCCCGGAAAGTCGTCGAGCGGTCGAGATCCCGGTTCGGCGAGGGCGACCCGCTCCCGGGTGGAGGTTTCGGTGGTCTTCCCGCTCACGCAGCCCACCGCTGCGCGTCCGCGCGGGCGGCGGCCCGGACCGGGTCGACGGGGCCGTCGGCGAGCAGCCAGTCGGCGGCCGACGTCCCGTCGAGGCCGTCCTGCGGGGTCCGCAGCCACAGCGCGCACGTCCACGCGTCGGCCGCGCCGCGCAGGAGCCGCCACACCTCCACCAGCGCGGGGTGCACGGCACCGCTGCCGGTGAACTGCCAGGTGGGGTACACCCACTGCCCGTCCTCGAGCCGGCACGCGATCACGGCGTTGGTGGCGACCTTCTTGGCGACCGCCTGCCGGCTCACCCGCCACCAGCGGGTCAGGCCGGCGGTGTCGTAGAAGGGACCGACAATCCGGTCGTAGACGTGGCTGGCGGGCAGGGCCGCCGACATCGCGTCGGCGATCGCCTCGACGTCGGCGAACGTCTCGGCCGGCACGCCGGCCGCGGCGGCGGCCTCGAACGTACGGTGCACGCGACGCTCCAGCAGTTCCATCAGTTCGCGTTCCTGGTCCACCAGCGACGCCATCGGCCCCATCCCTTCATCCGGTCAACCACGTCAACCTCCACCGTGCCAGCGCCAGTCAACCACGTCAACCTTCAGGGGTGGGGTGCGGCGTCAGCTCAACGCCGGATCAGCGTCCGCACCAGCCGCATGCCCTGCCCGAACGAGACGTCCGGCAGGTACGCGCGGCCGATCGCGTTGCCGATGCTCGGCAACGCCACCGGATCCGCGAAGCACATGTACATCGGCTCATAGCGGGGCTGGAACTTCGACTTGAACGCCAGCAGCGACCGGAAGCCGTACACCGGCTCGAGGGTCTGCCCGAGCACCTCGAGCACCGAGTCCATCGCGTCGGACAGTCCCGGCCGCACCTCGGCGGGCACGTCGGAGAGCCCGGCCTCGGACGCGGTGGCCGGGACGTCCTGTGACACGGTCGCCAGCGGCGCACCGGACAGGCTGACGAATTCGGCGCCCTCCTGCTCGAGCAGCAGCGCCGCGGAGGCGATGAGGAACTCCATCGCGGGCCGGAAGCCCTGCTGCGGACCGTCCGCGCGGCGCCGCATGAAGTCCAGCGTCCAGCCGACCACCCGGCCGTCCCGGTACACCGGCAGCCACGACGTCACCCCGTGCACGGTGCGGTGCTCGTCGACGGCGATCAGGCACCGCACCTCGGGGTCGTCCATCTCCTGCAACCCGCCGAGCGTGAAGCCCATCTCGGGCATCCCCTTGTCGGCGACCCATTCCTCGGAGATCGCGGTGATCTGGTCGGTGATCGCGAGCGGGGCGGTGCGGAAGGTGATCCACTCGGCGGTGATCCCCCACTTCGCCGCCTTGTTCAGGGCGGTGCGCACGTCCTGGAACTTCTTGCCGGTGAACGCGATCGAGCCGAGATCGAGCACTGTCTCCTCGGCCACCTGCACGCCGACCCACCCGAGCGCGTGCGCGGCATCGCGGACGTCGGCGGTGACCGAGTAGAAGCACGGCACCCAGCCGTTCGCAGCGGCGAACTCGGCGAAGCCGGCGACGTCGTCGCGGACCCGGTCCGGCCGGCCCACCGGCCCGCCGGTCGTCAGCGCGACGCCCCCGATGACGCGGTACGCGACGTAGCTGTCGCCGCCCGGCCCGAACCAGTACGAGTTGCCGTCCCACGTCGTCATCCACGACAGCGCGCTGCCGGACCCGGAGGTGAGGATCTGCCGGGCACGTTCGGCGGCCCCGCTCTCGCCGCCGTGCGCGGGACGCAGGAACGTCGCGGCCACCAGCACACACGCGACCACCCAGAACACCACGCCGGTCCACTCGTAGAGCAGCGTGGCCGCCCAATCCACCGGCAGCAGCCGCGGATCGATCAGCTGCAGGTACACCGGCGGCACCAGCCGTTGCGGGAAGTCGGCGATCAGCGTGGTCACGGTGGGGTGCCGGTCGAAGCCGCTGCGCGCCCACAGCCCGCCGAGGACGTAGAGCACACCCAGCCCCACGACGAGCACCGCGACCTTGCCGAACAGGCGGCGGTACGTCTTCGGGGGCGCCTGGACGTCGAACAGTTTGCGGGTCGCGAGCAGCAGGATCAGCAGCGCCAGCGGGGTCAGGAACGGCATCAGCGTGCGGTAGACGTTCGGGGCGTCGAGCCCGTAGAAGATCGTGTCCTGGTCGGCGAAGTCGATGTACCGGACGACGAAGTTCAGCAGCGACAGCACCAGCAGCACCACCTGCGCGACGGTGGAGGCGATCCACGCGAAGCGCCGTCCGCGGCGCAGCCCGTCGCACAGCACCAGCAGGAACACCGACGGCATGAGGCTCAGCAGCGTCGGGCCGATGCCGGACAGGCGCAGGTCGAGTTGGCCGCGCCGGCAGTCCGGACCGGACGGCGCATCCTCGCAGATCTCGCGGACCTCGGCGGCCGTCCACGGGACCCCGCGGAACAGGTCGCGCAGCACCGCGAGCGGGCCCACCGCGTGCGGGGACAGCGCCGCGAGCATCGTGCCGATGGAGGTGGCGGCGACCACGATCGCGACCAGCACCCGGCCCTCGCGGCGGGTGCCGGTGATCCGCTGCCCGCGCGCCGAGCGGCCCACGATCCACAGGCCCACGCACAGTCCCACCACGACGGCGCCGAGCCGGATCACGTCCTGCAACTGGCCGGCGAACAGCACCAGCGTGATCGTCAACGCGAGCAGGCCGACGCGGATCCGTCTGCGCCACAGCGTGTCCATCGATGCACTCGCGACCATCGCGACGCCGGCGATCCACGTCGTGGGCCCGACCGCAGCCCCGATGTGCAGCCGGAACCCCCAGTCCGCGTCCAGCAGCTTGACCAACGCCGCCACGGCCAGTCCGAGCGCGGTGCCCGCGATCTGCGTGACGACCGCGGAAATCGCGAACCGCCCCGATCCCATGCGCCGTTCGAGCGGCGCCGCCACCAGGAACACCAGCGCGGTCGCCCCGAGGTAGCCTGCGAGCCCGTGCGCCCACAGTCCCGCGGTGAGCGGGGTCCACAGCCGCCAGTGCTCGATCGGACCGATCCCGACCGCGAGGTGGCGATAGACGAACTGTCCGGGCGCGTGCAGGATCGAGTCGGTCGCGAACCCGAGCACCCAGACGGCCACCAGGACGGTGATGCTCACCGGGGCGCCGGCCACGCCGTATCGGAGCAGGTCGGCGACCCGGCGGCCGTACCGCCGCAACGCATTCACGCGATCAGTCCCATCCGCTTCGCCAGCCAGTCGAGCTCGTTGCGCAGACCCGTGGACCACACCAGGAAGCTGTGCGCACCGGGCACCTCCACGTACTGCACGTCCATGCCCGCGTTCTTCGCGGCCTCGAACACCTTCTGCGCGCCGCCCCGGTAGGCGTCGTCGCGGTTGCCCACGACGATGATCCCCGCTGTGTCCGGGTAGCGGCGCGACTTGAGCAGATCCATCGGGTTGACGGCGACGAACGCCGCCTCGTCACCGCCGAACGCCTCGTCGACGGTGCGCTTACGGTCGCCCAGCGTCGGCTCCTCCTGCCCCGACAGGTCGAGGAACGTCGGGTAGACCTGCGGGTAGTTCGTCGCCAGCTGCAGCGCGCACGTCCCGCCGTAGGACAGGCCGCCGATCGCCCACGACCGCGGATCCGGGTCCACCTGCAGATGCGACTTCGTCCACGCGGGCACGTCGACGGCGAGATAGGTGGCGACGTTCCCGAGTTTCGAATCCAGGCACAGCGGGTTGGCGAGCTGCGATCCGGTGCCGTCGGCGACGACGACCACCGGCGCCAGGCCGTGGTGGTCGCGCGCGAACTCGTCCATCGTCGCGGTCAGCTTGCCGCCGCCGAGCCAGTCCTGGGGCGAACCGGGCTGCCCGGCGAGCAGCACCAGCACCGGCAGCAGCGGTCGCGGGGAAGTGAAGTAGGCGGGCGGCAGGTACACGACGGCGTCCCGCGCGGCGAAGCCTGACTTCTCGCCCGGGATCGGCGCCGTCGTGAACTTCCCGCTGGCGGGCATGTCACCCGGCGCCTGCGGCGCCCACGCGTCCTCGAGCGGCCGGCCGGTGACGACCGGGTCGGTCGGGGGCGGCACCTGCGCGAAGTCGATCCGGTCCGGGTCCGGGAGCCCGAGCGCCGTCCCGACGGTCGGGTAGGCGTAGAAGATCTGGTTGATCTGCAGCGCGACGGCCAGCACCACCGCCGCGGCGGCGACGACGGACACCGGGATCGTCCAGCGGCGCCCGGCGAGCGCCCGCGGCACGAGCAGCAGCACCGCCCATATCCCGATGCCGATCCACAGGTAGACCGGCTTCTCGATCGGGTCCGGGAACGGCCGCCACACGTGCTCGACGATCACGTACAGCAGCGCGGTGATCGCCGCGGCCGCCACCAGCGACACCGGCAGCGCCCACCGCAGGAACCACCGCCGGCGCCCGGACAGCAGCCACCCCGCGCCGACGAGGCCGCAGATCGCGACGAGGACAGGCAGGGGCCCGGAGACGAGCGAGAGACGATCGAGCCACTGCGACACCGAACCTCCAGTGTGATGGATTCCCCCACCGGTATACCGGCCGGACGCGCGGTGCGGCCAATACCACACGACGCGCGGAAACTTACTACCACCAGTAGTAAGCATTCGGGGCGTGCGGTCCGTAGAATCGCAGCATGGCTGGACTCGGCGAGCTCGAACGTGCAGTGATGGACCACCTGTGGTCCATGTCGGAACCCCAGACGGTGCGGCAGGTGCACGAAGCACTCGCCGCCCGACGCGAACTCGCGTACACGACGGTGATGACCGTCCTGCAGCGGCTCGCGAAGAAGCACCTCGTGATCCAACAGCGCGACGACCGCGCGCACCGCTACGTGCCCGTGCACGGTCGCGACGAGCTGGTCGCGAGCCTCATGGTCGACGCGCTGCAGCAGGCCGACGCGTCCGGTGAGCGCGCCGCCGCGCTCGTCCACTTCGTCGGACAGGTCGGCGCCGACGAGGCCGCCGCGCTGCGCGAGGCGCTCGCCGCGCTCGAGGAGTCCGAGGCCGAGAAGGCGGACAAGGCAGCCAACCCGACCCCGATGCACCCGCCGGGAACCGCCGGCCTGCATCCGGGTACCGGCCGGGCGAGTTGAGGCCCGTTCGCCATGACATGTAGCCGATGAACGCCCCTACGGCGCTGGCATTCGGGGTGCTCGCGCTCGCACTGACCGGGCCGGTGCCCGCGCTGCTGAGTCGCGCGCAGTGGCCGTACCGGTCACCTCGTGCCGCCCTGGTGCTGTGGCAGGCGATCGCGCTGGCCGCGGTGCTGTCGGCGTTCAGCTCGGGACTCGCGATCGCCAGCCAGCTTCTCGTTCCCGGGCCGGACGGCCGTCCCACGACGGATCCGACGTCCGAGATCGACGCGCTCGGGCTGCCGTTGTGGGTCCTGTACGTCGTCGTCTTCGGCCTCACGCTGCTCATCGGCGCGAAGCTGATCTTCTCGATCGTGCGGGTGGCGGTGCACACCCGTCGACGGCGCGCGCGTCATCGCATGCTCGTCGACCTCCTCGACCGTGGCGACGTCGACCTGTCCGCCACGCTCAAGCGGCTTCCCGACGTGCGGATCCTCGACGCCACGGAACCGATCGCGTACTGCCTGCCCGGGCTGCGGCAGCGGGTCGTCCTCAGCGAGGGCACGCTGAACTCGCTCAACGACGCCGAGGTCACGGCCATCCTCACGCACGAGCGGTCGCACCTGCGGGCCCGCCACGACCTGGTACTCGAGGCGTTCACGGCCGTCCACCAGGCGTTCCCGCGGGTGGTCCGATCCAAGTCGGCGCTCGGCTCGGTGCAGCTGCTCGTGGAACTGCTGGCCGACGACTCGGCGGTCAAGGTCACCGGCCCGGGCCCGCTCGCCCGCGCCCTGGTCACGTGCGCCGGCTCCACCGCCCCGCGCGGCGCGATGGCCGTCGGCGGCCCGAGCACCCTGGTCCGCGTCCGTCGACTCAGCGGCGCCGGCGCCGACATGCGGGTCGCGGTGGCCGCCTACCTCGCCGCAGCCGCGATCCTGGTGGTCCCGACGATCGCCGTCGCGGTGCCGTGGCTGGTCGAGCTGAGCCGGCTGTTCTCGCCCACGCAGCCCTGACCCCCGCCCGTTACGCGGGTCACACCGCCTGCCGCCGGTCCGTCGGCGGCAGGCGCGATCGCGTACACTCGACGACGGCCCGCTGCCGGGCCCGATCATTCATGTGAGGCACACAGCCCCATCTCCCCCGCGCGAAGCGCACGGATGGCCAGGTGAATTGTGCCCTGGCTCGTCTCTTCGTGCGGCTGCAAACGACAGCCCGCTCCGCGACGTGCCCGACGTCCGGAGAGGTATATCCGCGTGACTAATGCTGCCCAAGATTCCGCTGCTACAACCGACAGCGAGATCCCTGTCGAGAACACGGTCGACGCCGTGACCACCATCGCGGCTGAGACCGCCGAGTCGACCGTTGTCGACACCGAGCCCGAGCCCACCACGGCACCCGAGATGACGTTCGCCGAGATCGGCCTGCCCGAGCCTGTCGTCGCTGCGCTGGCCCGCAACTCGATCACCGTGCCGTCCCCGATCCAGGCGATGGCCATTCCGGATGCGATCGCCGGCAAGAACATTCTCGGCCGCGCGCAGACCGGATCCGGCAAGACGCTGGCGTTCGGCCTGCCGATGCTGGCACGCCTGGCCCGCCACGAGGATCGTCCCGCGCCCAAGCGTCCGCGCGCACTGGTGCTGGTGCCCACCCGTGAGCTCGCGTTCCAGGTGGTCGACTCGCTGACCCCGTACGCCGGTTCCCTCGGACTGAACGTCCGCGCCGCGGTCGGCGGCACCCCCTTCACGAAGCAGGTCGACCAACTGCGCCGCGGCGTCGACATCCTCGTCGCAACCCCCGGCCGTCTCGGCGACCACCTGCGGCAGAACACGTGTGTCCTCGGAGAGATCGAGATGACCGCGCTCGACGAGGCCGACCAAATGGCCGACATGGGCTTCCTGCCGGAGGTCCGCACCCTTCTCGCCGACACCCCGAACGACAGCCAGCGCCTGCTGTTCTCGGCGACCCTCGACAACGACGTGAAGACGCTCGTGCGCGAGTTCCTGCCCGAGCACGAACTGCACTCCACTCAGGACGGTCGGGCGTCCGTCACCACGATGGACCACTACGTGCTGCTCGTCGATCGTGGCGACAAGGACGCCGTGCTCGCCGAGATCGCGTCCCGCAAGGGCGGACGGACCATCATGTTCGCCCGCACCAAGCTGGGCGCCGAGGGCATCACCGAGCGTCTGCGCGAGAAGGGTGTCGCCGCCGAGGCCCTGCACGGTGGCAAGGCGCAGAATCAGCGCACCCGGGTGCTCGAGCGGTTCAAGACCGGTCGCACCCCGGTGCTCGTCGCGACCGATGTCGCGGCACGAGGGATTCATGTCGACGGCATCGACCTGGTGGTGCACGTCGATCCGCCGCAGGACCACAAGGACTACCTGCATCGGGCCGGGCGCACCGCCCGCGCGGGCGAGGCCGGTGTCGTCGCCGCGATCGTACTGCCGAACCAGCGTCGCATGTTCCGTCGACTCACCGGCATGGCCGGCGTGAACGCGACCGCCGTCCCGGTGTTCCCGGGGTCGGAGGAACTCGCGACCATCACGGGTGCGCAGGCGCCGAGCGGTGAGCCGGTGCGTGACAGCTACTTCCGCAGCGAGCGGGGAGACCGCGGCGATCGCCGTGAACGTTCGTTCGGCGACCGTGGTCCGCGCCGCGAGGGCGGCTTCCGCGGTAACCGCGAGGATCGTGGCCCGCGCCGTGATTTCGGTGATCGCGGGCCGCGTCGCGACGGCGATGGCAGCGGTTTCCGGGGCAATCGTGACGACCGTGGCCCGCGCCGGGACTTCGGCGACCGCGACAACCGTTCGTTCGGCAACCGCGACGACCGTGGCCCGCGCCGCGACTTCGGCGACCGCGACAACCGTTCGTTCGGCAACCGCGACGACCGTGGCCCGCGCCGCGACTTCGGCGACCGCGACAACCGTTCGTTCGGCAACCGCGACGACCGTGGCCCGCGCCGCGACTTCGGCGACCGCGACAACCGTTCGTTCGGCAACCGCGACGACCGTGGCCCGCGCCGCGACTTCGGCGACCGCGACAACCGTTCGTTCGGCAACCGCGACGACCGTGGCCCGCGCCGCGACTTCGGCGACCGGGACAACCGCGCACCGCGCCGGGACGGCGACGGTGGCGGCTTCCGCGGACACTCGAACAACCGAGACGACCGCGGCCCCCGCCGCGACTTCGGCAACCGCGACAACCGTTCGTTCGGCAACCGCGACGACCGCGGCCCCCGCCGCGACTTCGGGGACCGTCGCAGCGAGGGCGGCTTCCGCGGAAACGATTTCCGTGGAGGCGATTCGCGTAGCAACGGATTCCGCGGTGACCGGGACAACCGTTCCTTCGGCAACCGCGATGACCGTGGTCCCCGTCGCGACTTCGACAACCGCGGTCCCCGTAGGGACAGCGACGGCGGCGGGTTCCGCGGCAACCGTGACGACCGTGGCCCTCGCCGGGACTTCGGCGATCGGGACAACCGATCGTTCGGTGACCGCCGTACCTCGTCGGGTCCGTCCGAACAGCGCAGCAACGGTTTCCGTAGCCGCACCGAGCGTCGCAGCTACGACGGGTTCGACGGTCCGCACCGCAACCGCAACGCGTAATCGCTCGTGACCCTCGTTCGGCCCCGGCCACCCCTCCTGTGGGTGTCCGGGGCCGACTGCGTGGTGGGTGTCACGTTCCGAACAGCGGGGCCGGTTCGCGTCGTCGGGGGTCCACGGGGGAAGCTGTAACCATGACCTCCGAGACTTCTGCCAGCACCGAGGCTGCCCGCTCCCAGATCGGCGTCACCGGGCTCGCCGTCATGGGATCCAACATCGCCCGCAACTTCGCCCGCCACGGACACACTGTGGCCCTGCACAACCGCAGCATCGCGAAGACTGACGCACTTCTGGCCGAGCACGGCGACGAGGGCGACTTCGTCCGCACCGAGACCATCGAGGAGTTCGTCGGCGCGCTGCAGAAGCCGCGACGCGTGCTGATCATGGTCAAGGCCGGCGACGCTACTGACGCGGTCATCGAGGAACTCGCGGACGCGATGGAGCCCGGCGACATCATCATCGACGGCGGCAACGCGCTGTACACGGACACGATTCGCCGCGAGGCGGCGCTGCGCGAGCGCGGCCTGCACTTCGTCGGCGCCGGCATCTCCGGCGGCGAGGAGGGCGCGCTGAACGGGCCGTCGATCATGCCGGGCGGCCCCAAGGAGTCGTACGCGGCGCTCGGCCCGCTGCTCGAGTCGATCTCGGCGCACGTCGACGGCACACCGTGCTGCACGCACATCGGCCCGGACGGTTCGGGCCATTTCGTGAAGATGGTGCACAACGGCATCGAGTACGCCGACATGCAGCTGATCGGCGAGGCGTACAACCTGTTCCGCGACGCGCTGGGCTTCGACGCCGAGAAGATCGCCGACGTGTTCACCGAGTGGAACGCCGGCGACCTCGAGAGCTACCTGGTGGAGATCACCGCCGAGGTGCTGCGGCAGAAGGACGCCAAGACCGGCCAGGCGCTGGTCGACGTGGTCGTCGACGCGGCCGAGCAGAAGGGCACCGGCCGCTGGACGGTCAAGTCCGCGCTCGATCTCGGTGTGCCGGTCACCGGCATCGCCGAGGCCGTGTTCGCCCGCGCACTGTCCGGCTCGCGCGAGCAGCGCAAGGCCGCCCGCGGGCTGGCGTCCGGTGAGCTGGGCGCCAAGCCGACCGATGTCGAGCAGTTCACCGAGGACATCCGCCGCGCGCTGTACGCGTCGAAGATCGTCGCGTACGCGCAGGGCTTCGATCAGATCCGCGCCGGCAGCGACGAGTACGGCTGGGACCTCACCCCCGGCGACATGGCCACGATCTGGCGCGGCGGCTGCATCATCCGCGCCCGCTTCCTCAACCGGATCAAGGAGGCGTACGACACCAACCCGGATCTGACGTCGCTGATCGTCGAGCCGTACTTCCGCGAGGCCATCGAGAACGCGATCGACAGCTGGCGTCGGGTCGTCGTCACTGCGACCACCCTGGGCATCCCGGTGCCGGCGTTCGCGTCGTCGCTGTCGTACTACGACGGCCTGCGCGCCGAGCGCCTGCCGGCCGCACTGACCCAGGGCCAGCGCGACTTCTTCGGCGCCCACACCTACGAGCGCGTCGACATGCCGGGCAAGTTCCACACCCTGTGGAGCGGCGACCGTTCCGAGATCGAGGCCTGAGCCGGGTAGCCGGCAGCAACGGCGGGGGCGGGCGCTGCGGCGTCCGCCCCCGCCGCGCATAACACCCCATGGAGCCGTGTTTCGGAGCACGACTCAGAAGGCGAAGCGGTTCAGCACGTCGTAGTTCCGCACCGGCGTTGCGTTGACCAGCCGCCACAGCAGCCGCACCTGCTTCGAGGGAATGCGTTCGAAGCGCGCTCCCACAGGGCCTCGCGCGAGCAGGCGCAGCCGCGGATTCCAACGTTCCATCTCATGGGCGTCGCGGATGCCCCACTTGACGATGCCCTTGGTGAACATCTTGGACAGCCGCGGCCCCATCGCGGACAGCGTGTCGAAGACGAGCTCGCCGCTGCCGAACCGATCCGTCAGGCGCTGGAGGAGCGCACGCACCTCGGGCTCGGTCAGATACATGAGTAGTCCCTCCGCGACCATCAGTATCGGGCGATCGGTGGGTATGTCATCGAGCCACGCCTCGTCGGTCACCGACGCGCCGATCGTGCGGTAGCCGGCGCGATCGTCGTAGAGCCTGCGACGCAATCCGATCACATTCGGCTGATCGACGTCGAACCACTGCACAGTCGCAGGCGGATGCACCCGGAAAGCCCGGGTGTCCATTCCGCAGCCGAGATGCACCACCACGGCATCCGGATGGCGGCTGAGGAAGTCTACGCTCCAGTCGTCGAGCTGTTCAGCACGCATGGCGACCAGATACTGGCTGAATCCGGGCCGCACGGAACGACGCATCCGGGCCCAGTCGTAATCGATCCGGCCCACCGCCTCGGCGGCTGCATCATCGCCCAGAATCGGTGCCGGCGAACGACTTTCGCATGCCCGCAGGTACAGAGTGCAGAGGTTCGTCCACTCCACCGATCCCCATCGCACATCGCCGAAGTCGACCTTGTCCATCGAAGTCATGGCTGCCCTCTTCTCGTCCGATACTCAGTCCTCATCCCTGGTAGCCGGTCGTCGCAAGTATGGACGCAGAACCCCGGAAGGCGCCGAAGTCCTCCTCTCCACTCGTCAGCCCGTGTTCGTCACCCGCGGTAGCCTGTGACTTCACAACCGGAAGGCTCGCCGACCTCATGCCCGACCGCCCCTCTCCCACCTTCGCGCAACTCGGTTTGCCCCCGATGCTCGTTCATTCCCTCGGCCGCGAGGGGATCACCGCACCGTTCCCGATCCAGGCGGCCACCATCCCGGACATCCTGGCTGGGCGCGACGTGCTCGGGCGCGGGCCGACCGGATCGGGCAAGACGCTCGCGTTCGGGCTGCCGCTGCTGGTGCGGCTCACCGGCGGCGCGAGCCGGGCCGGACGTCCGCGCGGGATCGTGCTCGTGCCGACGCGGGAGCTGGCTGCCCAGATCGAGTCCGCGCTCGACGAGTCGGCAGTGTCGATGGGCCTGCGGATGGCATCGATCGTCGGCGGGGTGCCGTTCAAGGGGCAGGCCACCCGCCTGAGCCGCGGCGTCGATCTGCTGGTCGCCACACCGGGACGGCTTGCGGACCACCTGTCCCAGGGCACCGTCGCCCTCGACGACGTGAAGGTCACCGCGATCGACGAGGCCGACCACATGGCCGAGCTCGGGTTCCTGCCACAGGTCACCGAGATCCTCGACCGCACCCCGGAGTCCGCGCAGCGACTGCTGTTCTCCGCCACCCTCGACGGCGAGGTCGACACGCTCGTCGCGCGCTACCTGCACGATCCGGTCACGCACGCGACCGCGGAGGCCGTCGCCGCGGTCGACACGATGCAGCACCACGTGCTGCACGTGCCGCGGGAGATCAAGTACGAGACGGTCGCCCGCATCGCGGCCCGGGCGGGCCGGACGCTGCTGTTCGTCCGCACCAAGGCGGGCGTGGACCGGCTCACCGACGAGTTGCGGGCGGTCGGGATCGCGGCCGGTGGCCTGCACGGCGACAAGCCGCAGGGCCACCGCACCCGGGTGCTCGCCGAGTTCGCCGACGGCACGCTGCCGGTACTGGTGGCGACGGATGTCGCGGCCCGCGGCATCCACGTCGACGACATCTCGCTCGTCGTGCACGTCGATCCTCCCACCGAGTCCAAGGCGTACCTGCACCGCGCCGGGCGCACGGCCCGCGCCGGAGAGTCGGGTGTCGTGGTGACGGTGGTGACCGAGGACGAACGCGGCCCCGCCGCGAAGGTGATGCGGGCCGCGGGGGTGGACGTCGATCCGCTCACCGTCGGCGGCCGCGACCGGCGCTGGGAGACGCTGACCGGGGCACGCGAGCCCAGTGGCACCCCGGTGCCCGAGCAGCAGACCGCACCGGCACCCCTGAAGAGGGAGACCCCTGCCGATCGCCGGGGGCCGGGACCGCAGCGCGGTTTCCGTGGCCGCGGCGGGACGCGCCGGGACGGGACCGGCCGCCCCGCGAGCGGGCAGAGCCGACGCCGGCGCGGAGGAAGCTGACCCATGTCCGGGCTGCCCGTCGCCTCGATCGTGTGCGCGCTGATCGCCGCGTTCCTGTTCGCGTGCGCATCGGTGGCGCAGCAGAGTGCGGCGGCGCAGGTTCCGGAGGATCGATCGCTCATCGCGGCACTGATGCGCAGCCCACGCTGGTGGGCGGGCGTCCTCGGCGACGGCGGTGGCTACCTGTTCCAGGTGATCGCGCTGGCGCTCGGGTCGGTGCTGGTGGTCCAACCGCTGCTGGTGTCGATGCTGCTGTTCGCGCTGCCGCTGTCGGCGCGGTTCTCCGGCTACCGGCTCACCCGCACCTCGTGGCTGCTCGCCGGGGCCCTCACCGTGTCGCTCGCGGTGTTTCTCGTCGTCGGCAACCCCACCGCGGGGAACGTCGACGCCCCGTGGGCCGCCTGGGCAGTCCCGCTCACCGCGGTGGTCGCCGTCACCGTCGTCGCGACGCTGATCGGGTGGTCGCAGCGGATCGACGTCGGCTGGCGGGCGCTGCTGCTCGGCGGGGCGAGCGGCGCCCTGTACGGCGTCGCGGTGGCGTTCACCAAGTACGTGACGGATCTGCTCGAGCACGGACTCGGTCATGTCCTCGGCGCATGGCAGACCTACGCCCTGGTGGCGGCCGGACTCATCGGGTTGTACCTGCAGCAGCGCGCGTTCCAGGTGGGGCCGCTGTCGGCGTCGCTGCCGGCGATGACGATCGGCGAACCGGTGATCGCGATCTTCCTCGGGATGACCGTGCTCGACGAGCGACTGCAGGTGTCGGGACCGGCGGTGGCGCTCGTGGTCGTCGCGCTCACGGTCATGGTCTACACCACCATCGCGCTCTCGCGCGACGAGGCCGCGCGGCGCCCGGCGCCCGAACCGGCCGCGGACTGACGGGAATGCCCGATGACCCCGCCGACGTTCCAGTCGGCGAGAATGAAGTCAAATGTTCAACGACATGAACGCGATGGAGGAATCATGAGCTCGTCCACCCGCGCGGGACAGGTCTTCCGGCTCGGCGGCCCTTGGCCGGGCCTGGATCCGTTCCTGTTCGCCGTCCACCACGTCGACCACTACCCACAGGGCTCCCCTGACATGACGCCCGCCGCCGACGTCTCGGACCGCCCGCTGGGCCAGGACTTCGGCCACCCTTCCGGCTGGAACATGTACCACGGCACGACGGTGCCCGGCTTCCCCGCGCACCCGCACCGCGGCTTCGAGACGATCACCGTGGTGCGGCGCGGCTTCGTCGACCACGCCGACTCCACCGGCGCCGGCGCCCGCTACGGCGGCGGGGACGTGCAGTGGGTGACCGCCGGCGGTGGGGTGAGCCACTCGGAGATGTTCCCGCTGCTCAACCAGGACGGCGCCAACGACTTCGAGCTGTACCAGATCTGGCTGAACCTGCCGGCCCGCAACAAGTCCGCACCAGCCGAGTTCAAGATGCTGTGGAACGAGGACATCCCCGACGTCGTGATCGGTGACGACACCGGCACCGCCCGCGTGCGGGTGATCGCGGGCCGCTTCGGAGACCACGACCCGCTGGCGCCGCCCGCGAATTCGCGGGCGGCCGACGCGGATTCGGACGTGGCCATCTGGCTGGTGCACCTCGAGCCCGGTGCCGCGATCGAGCTCCCCGCCGCGGCGTCGGCGCACGCCCGGCGGGTGCTGTACGTCCACGGCGACGGGGCCCGCGTCGACATCGACGGCACCGCCGTCGAATCCGGCTGGGGCTACGCGCCCGACGACGGCGGCGCGCTGACCCTGCGCGCGCAGACCGCGTCGACCGTGTTGCTGCTGCAGGGGGTGCCGATCGGCGAGCCGGTCGCCGCCCAGGGCCCGTTCGTGATGAACACCGACCGCGAGATCGCGGCGGCGTACGACGACTACCGGCGCACCCGGTTCGGCGGCTGGCCCTGGCCGACCGAGGCCCCCGTCTACAGCCACGACTCCGGACGCTTCGCCCGCCACGGCGACGGGCGGCTCGAGCGGCCGGGGTCGGCACCGGACGACGCCCCGGATCCCGTCCTCGCCTGATTCCGGGCGCAGCGCCCGCACGGGCAGTACCCTCGGCGGCGTGGAGTTCCTCGAAGGGCACCGCCCGCCGTACGACCTCACCTACGACGACGTCTTCCTCGTCCCGAACCGGACCGACGTGGCGTCCCGCTTCGACGTGAGCCTGGCGACTTCGGACGGGTCGGGCACCACGATCCCGATCGTGGTCGCGAACATGACCGCGGTGGCGGGCCGGCGGATGGCCGAGACCGTCGCCCGCCGCGGCGGCCTGGTCGTCATCCCGCAGGACGTGCCGGCGGACGCGGTCGCGGAAGCCGTCGCCTTCGTCAAGAGCCGACATCTGGTCGCGGACACGCCGATCACCCTCGACCCGGAGGACGCGGTCTCCGACGCGATGACGTTGCTGCACAAGCGCGCCCACCGCGCCGCGGTCGTCGTCGAGAACGGGCGTCCGGTCGGCGTGCTCACCGAGGCGTCGTGCTCGGACGTCGACCGCTTCACCCGGGTCGGGGCCGTCGCCGTGCGGGACTTCGCGACCGCACCGACCACCGCCACCCCGCGCGAGGTGTTCGCGCTGCTCGAGTCCCGGCACGATCCGCTCGCGGTGATCGTCGACGACGACGGCCGGCTCGCCGGCGTGCTCACCCGCACCGGCGCGATCCGCGCGGGCATCTACACCCCCGCCGTGGACGCGCACGGCCGGCTGCGGATCGCGGCCGCCGTCGGCGTGGGCGGCGATGTCGCCGAGAAAGCGAAGGCGCTCGCCGACGCGGGCGCGGACCTGCTGGTGCTCGACACCGCGCACGGCCACCAGCAGCGGATGCTCGACGCCCTGCGCTCGGTCGCGGCGCTCGGCCTCGGCGTCCCGCTGGCCGCCGGCAACGTGGTCTCGGCACGCGGCACCCGGGATCTGATCGAGGCCGGCGCCAACATCGTCAAGGTCGGGGTGGGGCCGGGCGCGATGTGCACCACCCGCATGATGACCGGCGTGGGCCGCCCCCAGTTCTCGGCCGTGGCGGAGTGCGCGGCCGCCGCACGGGAACTCGGCGCGCACGTGTGGGCGGACGGCGGGGTCCGGCACCCGCGCGACGTCGCGCTCGCGCTCGCGGCCGGGGCGTCGAACGTGATGGTCGGGTCGTGGTTCGCCGGCACCTACGAGTCGCCCGGCGAACTGCGGACCGACCAGGACGGCCACCGGTACAAGGAGAGCTTCGGGATGGCGTCCAAGCGGGCGGTCGCGGCCCGCAACGCCGACGACACCGCGTTCGACCGTGCCCGCAAGGCGCTGTTCGAGGAGGGCATCTCCAGTTCCCGGATGCGGTTGGACCCGGCCCGCCCCGGCGTCGAGGACCTTCTCGACCACATCTGCTCCGGGGTCCGCAGCACCTGCACGTACGCGGGCGCCCGCACGATCGACGAGCTGCACGACAAGGCGGTCGTCGGGGTGCAGTCCGCCGCGGGCTTCGCGGAGGGCCGCCCGCTGCCGTCGGGCTGGTGACGGTCACACCGACGCCGGCGCAGCATGTCCGTTTCATCCCGTTTCGGTGGCGGCCGGTACAGTGGAGGCTCACCTTCCGGAAATACGCTCGGCGCAATTCCGGTTGGAAAAGTCGACTTGCGCCGACAGACAGAGAGGACTCCGGTGCCCGAGGCACCCATACACACCTCCCCCGACACACCCCCCGTAGCGACCTCCCCGAGCGCCGGTTCCGAATCCGCCGGCTCGGCCGAGACCTCGGAGGGCTCCTCTACCGAGCCGGGTGACAAACCCGGCGGCCCCGAGTTCCTGAGCGGGCGGTGCTGAGATGGACATCGCACTGACCGCCCTCAGCCTGGTCGGCTTCATTGCCCTGACCGCAGGCACCGCCCTCTTCGTGGCGGCCGAATTCTCCCTCACCGCCCTCGAGCGCAGCACCGTCGACGCCCACGCGCGCGACGGCGACCGCCGGGCGCGACAGGTCCAGCACGCCCACCGCACGCTGTCGTTCCAGCTCTCCGGCGCGCAGCTCGGCATCACGATCACCACCCTGATCACCGGTTATCTCGCGGAACCGGTGCTGGCCCGGTTCATCACCCCGATCCTGACCGCGGTCGGGATCTCCGCCTCGACGGCGAGTGGCATCTCGCTCGCGTTGGCGCTGATCATCGCGACGTCGTTCTCGATGATCTTCGGTGAGCTGGTCCCGAAGAACCTGGCGATCTCCAAGCCGATGCCGACCGCCCGCGCGACCGCCGGGCTGCAGGCCGGCTTCTCGCTGATCTTCAAGTGGGCCATCAACGGCCTCAACGGCACCGCGAACTGGGTGGTCCGCCGCCTCGGCATCGAACCCGCCGAGGAACTGCGCTCCGCCCGCTCGCCGCAGGAACTCGGCTCGCTGGTGTCCACGTCCGCCGAGCGCGGCTCGCTCGACGCGGGCACCGCACTACTCGTCAACCGGTCGCTGCGATTCGGCGACCTCAGCGCCGAGGAACTGATGACCCCGCGCGTGAAGATCGAGTCGCTCGATACCGACGCGACCGTCACCGACCTGATGGAGGCGGCGTCGCGCACGGGCTTCTCCCGATTCCCGATCGTCGACGGCGACCTCGACAACACGATCGGTGTCGTGCACATCAAGCACGCGTTCACCGTCCCCGCGACGCGGCGCGCGATCACCCGACTCGACAGCCTCGCGCAGGTCGTGCCGGTGGTGCCGTCGACGCTCGACGGTGACGCCGTGATGGAACAGGTGCGCGCCGACGGCATGCAGGTCGCGCTCGTCGTCGACGAGTACGGCGGCACCGCCGGCATCGTCACGATGGAGGACCTGATCGAGGAGATCCTCGGCGACGTCCGCGACGAGCACGACGAACCCGAGATCGACGTCCAGCGGGTCGGCCACAGCTGGTCCTGCTCGGGTCTGCTGCGCACCGACGAGGTCACCACCGCCACCGGGTACATCGCCCCCGAGGGCGAGTACGACACGATCGGCGGCCTGGTACTCACCTGCCTCGGCCGCATTCCGGTCGAGGGCGACGAGGTGGCCCTGCCCGACGCGAACGGCACCCCCATGGACCCCGGCGGCCACGGCTGGATCGCGCGGGTGCTGACGATGGACGGCCGCCGCATCGACCGCGTGCTGCTGACCCCGGTCCCGGCGATCGGCGCGACCCGAGAGGAGAACGACCGTGGGTGACCTGTTCGGTGTGCTGCTCACCGTCGTTCTGCTGGCCGGCAACGCGTTCTTCGTCGGCGCCGAGTTCGCGCTCATCACCGCGCGCCGCGACCGGCTCGAGGCGCTGCACGCGCAAGGCAAGAAGCGCGCGGCCACGGTCATCAAGGCGGGCGAGAACCTGTCGCTGATGCTGGCCGGCGCGCAGCTGGGCATCACCATCTGCTCGATCCTGCTCGGTAAGGTCGGCGAGCCCGCGATCGCGCACCTGCTCGAGAAGCCTATGGACCTCCTCGGCGTCCCGGACGGGTTCCAGCACCCGATCGCGTTCACGATCGCGTTGGCGTTGGTCGTGGTGCTGCACATCCTGCTGGGCGAGATGGTGCCGAAGAACATCGCGATCGCCGGGCCGGAGAAGTCCGCGATGCTGCTGGTGCCGGTGCACCTGGCGTTCATCAAGCTCGCGCGCCCGCTCATCTCGTTCTACAACTTCTGCGCCAACCGCATCCTGAGGCTGTTGCGCGTCGAACCGAAGGACGAGCTGGATGCGACGGTGTCCGCGTTGGAGCTGTCCGAGATGATCGGCGAATCCCACACCGAGGGCCTGATCGACGAGGAGGAGCACCGCCGCCTCACGCAGGCGCTCGAGACCGAGGGCCGCACGGTCGCCGACGTCATGATCCCGTCGGACAAGGTACGTACCGTCCCGCTGACTGCGGGCGGCACAACGCTCGGGGCGGTCGAGGAGGCGGTCATCGAGACCGGCTACTCGCGCTACCCGGTGCGGGGCCTCGACGGCTCGCTCGTCGGCTACCTGCACCTCAAGGACGTGCTGGACCGGGTTGCCGACGAGTCCGCGGGACCGGAAACGGTGATCCCCCGCTCGGACATCCGACGACTGCCCCGGATCTCGGTGGCGCTGCCACTCGACGACGCCCTGGCGGGTCTGCGCCGGGCCCGCTCCCACCTGGGGGCGGTGGTCGACGCGTCCGGCGCCGTGATCGGTATCGTCGCGCTCGAGGATCTGGTCGAGGAGTTCGTCGGCACCGTGCGCGACGGCACCCACCGGATCGACGACGTCGTCCCCGGTCAGAAGGCGAGCTGAGGTTGTGAGTTCGGCGGTTCTACCGGAAGAGGTGTGGACTGCCCGACGGGACCGCCACCGCGATGCGGTGGCGGTTCTCGTCGGGGGGCACCTGCAGCGCCAGGCGGCGGGCGTCAAGCATCCGGTGCACGACTTCCTGTTCACCTACTACAGCGTGCGGCCGAACCATCTGCGCCGCTGGCACCCCGGCTTCGGGACCATGCTCGCCGGCCCGGCCGCGAAGGACTACCTGAAGTACGCGGGGTACGTCGGCACCGACGACGGCGTGACCGTCTCCCCCGACCTCCTCGAACGGCGACGCTCGACGGTCGAGTACGTCGCCGCGCTGCTGTCGGCCACCGCGTCCCGGCGCCCGCACCTGAGCTGCTTCGGCCTGCACGAGTGGGCGATGGTGTACCGCGGCGGCGAAGACGCGGTACGGCACTCGCAGGTGCCGCTGCGGCTGGGACACACCGGCACCGACGAGGTGGTCGAATCGATGCAGTTGCGCTGCACGCACTTCGACGCGTTCCGGTTCTTCACCCCCGATGCCGTGCCCCGCAACGAGATCCCCCTCTCGCGCGACGAGCAGGTCGCGCGCGAGCAGCCGGGCTGCCTGCACGCGGGCATGGACCTGTACAAGTGGGCGACCAAGCTCGGCCCGCTCATCGAGTCCGAGTTGGTCGTCGACTGTTTCCGCCTGGCAACGGCGGCGCGCGAACTCGACATGAGGGCCAGCCCCTACGACCTGTCCGAGTACGACTACGCGCCCATCCGGATCGAGACCCCGCAGGGCCGCGCCGACTACGTGCGCGAACAGGTGGCGCTGTCGGAGTGGGCCTCGGCGTTGCGGGCGCGCCTGCTCGAGCGGTGCCAGGGCCTGCCGTCGGCCTGCTGACCGCCTGATACCCACGGCACCAGGCGATTTCACGATTCGCCGATCGGCGCGTTAACGCACTCCCCGGTCTGGGGGGGACATTTCACGCAATTTCTCGCGCGTCACCGCAGCCTGCGGCGCCCGCCCGGGACGCCGATGACACCATCGCCGCGTCCCACGCGGCACCGAATTCAGGGGGAATTCTCATGGCTCGCCATGCTGCGAAGCAGAACAACTGGGCGCGACGCGCCCTCATCGCCGGCGCACTGCCCGTCGCCATCGCCGCCGCATCCACCGGCACCGCCCAGGCACAGGACACCGGATCCGCGAACATCCCGGGGCTGCCGAACGTCCCGCAGGTCCAGGTCCCGCCGCTGTGGAATCCGTACGACCTGACCGCGCATCCGTTCGCCGTTTTCATTCCGGGCTACGCACCCACTCCCGGGCAGCGGATCGCCGACTACAGCGACAGCGGCCGACACTTCGGCGGCGAGCTCGGCATGCTGGTCGGCGGATCCCTGGTCGGCGTCGCTGCCGGCGCCATCGCTACCGGAGCCACCGCGTTCGCTGGACCCGCGGGTGCGGCGGTTTTCGGCCCGGCGGTGGGAGCGGCCATGGCGGCCACTGCCGCCGGCACCATCGCCGGCGGCTCCGTGGGCGCCGAGCTGGGTGCGCAGGCGGGCGCCGACCTCGCCCACCAGCACAACGCCGAAGGCCGCGTCGGCTCGTTCTCGTAGTCGAAGCACCGTCGTCCGCGCTGCCGCGCGCGAACTGGCGTCCCGCGCACACGATCAGGGGTTCCGGTAGTAACCGCCGAAAATCAACGGATATGGCGTTGCCGCAGCGGAGCCTGGGTGAATCGAGGGTTCGGCCTGCGGGGGATGACTGGCTGCAGGTTGGCTTGGCTCCCAACGCTGTTGGTGAGGAGTTGGCGCGTCTGCGGGAGTTCCCGGAGATCAGCCGCGATGAGCTGTTCCGGTTCTTCACTCCGACTCCGGCCGACGTCGCGTTCGTCGATCCTGGGCGCGGCCGAGGGCCGGGTGACCGGCTCGGGATCGACGAACGCGTCCCGGAGCGTGCCGTCCTGCCTCAGCTGGTGCCGTCCTGCACCGGATAGTGGATGACGACCGCACCGCCGGTGGCGTAGTTGACGACATCGGCGGCCATCCGCCGGCCTTGCTGCGACGCCCGCGCCGCGGCCATGGCGGCGGCGTCAGCGAAGTCGCCTTCGAAGACCGCGAAATACGGCGCTTCTCCGTTGGTCGCCGCTACGTCGAAGCTGTAGCGCCACGCAAGCAGGCCGGGCATCTTCATGACCAGTGGAAGGTGGCTGGTCTCGTAGTAGTCGCGGAAGTGGTCAGGGTCGGCGGGCTCGGAATACAGAACTACCAACTTATGCATGACTGCCTCCCGGTGTGTGTGAGTGCGGTGTCCAGTACCGCGGTCGGTTGAATCGGCATATGCGCAGGTTAGGGCTTGATGTGTGGTCGAGGGAAAGACCGGGACGGGATAGACTCAGAACGGATCGTTATCAATCGGCGGGGAGGGCATGTGGCGCCGGATACGGTGAGCCTGCGGTACTTTCTGGTGCTGGCGCAGGAGTTGAACTTCACCCGCGCGGCCGCACGGATCGGTATCGCGCAACCCGCACTCAGTGCCCGGATGCGCCGATTGGAGGCGGAACTCGGTACGAGCCTGCTGGTTCGCAACACGCGTAGCGTCGTATTGACCACGGCCGGTGCGGCTTTGGCGGAGTCCGCGCCGCCCGCGCTGGCGGCGCTGGACCGAGCATGGGACACCGCCCGGAATGCGGGGGCCGGTGAACTGGGCACGCTGCGCATCGGATACAGCCTCAGCACGGGGGCCGAGACGGCACCAGCACTGGTGGACAGGCTCATTCGCAGCAGCCCGGGACTCGAGGTCGGCGCGGTCCCGATGGCGACACCGGAGATCTCTCCCGCGGTCGCCGACGGCCGCATCGATGCGGGGATCACCCGCGGTGAACAGCCGGGTCGTGGCGTGCGCCGGTTCCTGCTGCGGCGTGAGCGCGTCGGGGTCCAATTGGCACAGCATCATCCGCTGGCCGGACACCCGGAGATCGAGATCGCCGATGCGGCCGCGTATCCGCTGCGACTCCCCGACCGTACGGCCAACCCCGTGATCCACGATCAGCTGTCCGCACTGTTCCGCGACACCCGGCCGAGCCCCCGATTCCACACGCCCGCAGTCTCTTTCGACATGTCTCAGCGCGACCTACGCGACGGGCTCACCCTCGCTCCGGCCGGTGAAGTCGCGGTCACGACACAACCGGCCGGTCTCACGTGGCGACCGCTGCAGGGCGCACCCACCTTGACCATCCACCTGGTCCTCCCGCGCGTGCAGTCACCACTACACCGCCGCATCCGTACCGTAGCCAAATCCCTGGCACACGAGCTGCACTGGCTGCCGGACTGACGCGCAGCAGGTCACGCAGATTGCCGACGACGATGACGATCCCCTGCACCGCGCGGCGCAAGCGATCACGGCACTCGGTAGGTCCACTCCGGGTTGGCGAACTTCGCCTCGACCAGCTCGCGCGCGGCGGCCAGCTCGGCGTCGGTGTAGGCACTCGTGTGGGTGTCGTAGCGGGCGCGGAAGTGCGCGAGGAACGCGGCGATGATGTCGGCGCGGGCCATGCCGGTCTGCGAGCGCATCGGGTCGACCCGCTTGCCGGAGCTGGTGATGCCCTTGTCGGAGATCTTCTCCCGCCCGATCCGCAGCACGTCGGTCATCTTGTCGGCGTCGATGTCGTACGACATCGTCACGTGGTGCAGCACCGCGCCGGCGGCGAACCGCTTCTGCGCGGCGCCACCGATCTTGCCCTGCTCGGAGGCGATGTCGTTGAGCGGTACGTAACGTGCCTTGATGCCGACGTCGGCGAGCGCCCCCATCACCCACTGGTCGAGGAACGCGTACGACTGCTCGAAGCTGAGCCCGTCGACCAGCGAGGTCGGCACGGACAGCGAGTAGGTGATGCAGTTGCCGGGCTCCATGAACATCGCGCCGCCGCCGGAGATGCGTCGGACGACGCCGATGCCGTGCCGGGCCGCGGCCTCCTCGTCCATCTCGTTGCGCACCGACTGGAACGAGCCGAGCACCACCAGTGGGGAATCCCACTCCCAGAACCGCAGCGTCGGGCGGCGCTCGCCGGTGGCCACCTCGCGGGTGATCACCTCGTCCAGCGCGACGTGCATCGCCGGGTCGAGGACCACCGGTTCGATCACGTCGAAGGTGTGGTCGTGCCAGCCGGTCGCGTGGCCGAGGGCGCGGCGGATCGCGATGCCGACGGATTCGGGGGTGAACCCGATCATCGCCACCTGGCCGTCGAGCGCGTCGGAGATGGCATGACCCAGCTGAGCGGCATCCGCGGTAGTGGACATGCCGGTCACCGCGGCCGTGATGTCCTCGAGTGCCTCGTCGGGCTCGAGGAAGAAATCCCCCGACAGCGACACCCGGGACAGACGCCCGTCCTCCGCCTCGACGTCGACCACCACGAGCTTGCCACCGGGAACCTTGTACTCACCACGCACGACAGAAAGCGTATCGGTGACAGAGACACGACCGTGGCGCGGGAACCCCACGCCCCTATGGTGAGTTCGGCGGATCCGCCGAACTCACGGGACGAAGAGGGTGTCGATGACCGATATGACGACGCAGGAGGCGGCTGTAGAGCTGCAGGCGACGATGTTCGACCTGCTCGGTCGGATGGCGGCGCTCGAGCGCGACGTGTTCCGGGCGATCGGCGCCGACGACCCCGAGTTCGCGGCCACGCACCGCGCCGTCGTCGACTTCGCCGAGTTCACGCTGCGCCCGTGGCACCGCGCCGCCGAGGAGGCGCTGTACCCCGCGGCCGCGCCCGTCGTCCGGGCGCAGCTTCTGGTCGAGGGACTGCTCGGCGAGTGGCAGACGGTGGAGCAGGCGTACTCGCGACTGTCGTGCGTGAGCACCGACCGGGTCCGGATCGCCGCCGACATCAGCGCACTGCGGGTATTGCTGGTGGTGATGCTGGGCAAGTGCATGGACCTGCTGATTCCGGCGCTCGCCGACGACGGCGTCGAGCTCGCGGACGCGGCCGAGAAGCTGGCCACGGCAGCCGCCGGGCAACAGGCGTAGAGCAGTGACGGCCCGCCGCGTCGCACGCCGCGGGCCGTCACCGGATCACTTGCGGGCGAGCGGGCTGTAGAACACCAGGCCGTTGCCGTTGTTGTCGTACACCACGGCGCGACGCTCGTGCGCATCGTCGTACGGACCCTTGACGATGGCACCGCCGCCGGCCTCGATGGCCTTCGCGGCGGCATCGACGTCCGTGGTCTTGATGCCGACGACGACCTTGCCGGGGATCGGGTGGTCGACTGCGGTCGCGAGCGCGATCGTCACCGATCCCCCGTCGAGGGCGGCGAAGTGCGCGCCGTCCCGGAACTTGAGCGTCATCCCGAGGGTCTCGATGTAGAACTTGATCGCCTCGTCCAGGTTCTCGGTCGAAAGCATGATCATCTTGGCGTCGTAGTCGCTCACTTGGTACCTCCCTAGTGCTTGATCAACTTCAGTTGCACACGAAACGGGACGGACAACGCGGCGTCAACCGCCGGTCCCCGGTATCGAGACTGGCGGGCCGATCGCCGGGGTTCGCGGGAGTCACACGATGCCCACCCTCATGTTGACCGGCCAGGTGACCGAGCGAGTCGCTGCGGGGTCTCCCCAGAGCTCGGTCAGGTCGTCGGCAAAGGCCTGCAGCACTTCGGACTTTCCGGCTTCGTCGGCCCGGCGCACCGCAGACCAGGTGGAGAGGTAACCGAGGAGTTCATCGAGCGACCAGATCTTGCCGATCTCCATGGGTGGTGCGGAGAACTCGCTGAAAGGAAATTCGATGTCCGCGTACCCGTTGTCGACGAGCTTGCGTTCCGGTGGCCAGTAGGGACCGATTTCGCGCCGGTAGAAGCGTTGGAACCGTTCGTGGAGTTCGGGTTCGAGTTGCATCAAGCCGTAACTGATCAGCGCGATCACCGCACCCTCGGCGGCGATCCGTCGGGCCTCGGCGTAGAAGGCGGGCCGGTCGAACCAGTGTGCCGACTGCGCCGCAGTGATCAGCGCGGCACTTCCGTCCGGCACCGGGAGGTCCTCGGCCGGCGCCTGGACGTAGCGGATCCGCTCCTGGGGCCGGGCGTTCTCGAGCTGGTCGCCGCTGGGGTCGATCCCGATCGTCGTGTCGAAGTACCGCGCGAGCTGCGATGTCAGTTGCCCACTGCCGCAGCCGACGTCGACGGCGAGATCCGTGGACGGAGCCAGTGACGCGAGGAACATCGAGAGCCGCGCCGGATACTCGGGCCGGAATCGTGCGTACGCTTCGCCGCCGTGGTCGAACCAGTTCGTTCGGGGCGCGGTCGACCTTGCCGCCACCAGAGCCTCGCGCGCGTCGCGTCGTCGTCGAGCGTCGTCGATCCTGCCGGCGAACCCCCGGTTCTCCAGCGCCGCTGCGGTGTCGCCGAGAACCCGCCGTATCGGAAAACCGATCTCCTTCTCGAGCTCGACGATCGCGGTGAAGGTGATCTCCCAGTGCGGCCTGAGCAGCTCGACGAGCTCGCTGCCCATCTCGGTCAAGTGGATGGCGCTCTTCCGCCCATCCGCCAGTTGACGACGCTCGACGAGACCGTCGGTCACCATCAACCCGACGGTCTGGCTGATCGCGCCCTGCGTGACGTGGGTGGCCGTCGTGATGTCGGTGACGGTGGAGGCACCCAGGCTCATCGCTCGCAGTACCGGCGTGTATCTCGGGCGATAGGACATCCCGAGAGAGCTGTAGACGTCCTCCGCTCCGCGGTCGACGAGTTCGCCGACGTAGCGAAGCAACTCACCGAGACCCGGCGCTGCTCGTACGATCATGCCACCAAAATACATTAGTGCTAATCCACTTTGGTGGAGGTCTTCCGGCCGGCATGCGCGGCGCCGCTCGCCGCACGCCCACGACCGCTCGGCGCCCGTCGCCAGCCAGCGCGCAGCCCGTCGCGCGGCGGCCACGACCGGCCAGTATCATCTGTGCACGATCGGCCAACTCGCCTTTCATGATCGAGTCTGCATCCGGACGCGAACCGTTCGTCCCACCGCAGTCGGCGCCCACCTCACGCGCCTCAGCTCTTCAGCTGTATTCGTCGATGCCCTGGCAGCCCTGACCGGACTGATCTCCTCCGGAAGCTACCGCCGGGTAACATTGTTGTCGTCCCGTTCGGCGTCCGCGCATGTTCCAGGCACATGCCCATGTCGGTGCGCCGCTGGTACCGGAAAAGTGAGGCAGTTTCATGACTGAACGCGTGCAGGTCGGTGGTCTTCAGGTCGCCAAGGTTCTCTACGACTTCGTGAACGATGAGGCTCTTCCGGGCACCGGCGTGAGCGCCGAGTCGTTCTGGGAGGGTGCGGGCAAGGTCTTCGCCGACCTGGCCCCGAAGAACAAGGCGCTGCTCGCCAAGCGTGACGATCTGCAGGCGCAGATCGACGCGTGGCACCGCGAGCGCGCGGGCAAGCCGATCGACGCCGCCGAGTACAAGGCGTTCCTGCAGGACATCGGCTACCTGCTGCCCGAGCCGGCACCGTTCCAGGTCGCGACCGCCAACGTCGACGCCGAGATCGCCACCACCGCCGGACCGCAGCTGGTGGTGCCGGTCCTCAACGCCCGCTTCGCCCTGAACGCGTCCAACGCCCGCTGGGGTTCGCTGTACGACGCGCTGTACGGCACCGATGCCATCTCGGAAGAGGGTGGCGCCGAGAAGGGGAAGGGCTACAACAAGGTCCGCGGCGACAAGGTCATCGCGTGGGCGCGGAACTTCCTCGATACCGCCGCACCGCTGGCGAAGGGTTCGCACGCCGAGGCCACCCGCTACTTCGTGGTCGACGACAAGCTGGCCGTCGAGCTGGGCGGCGAGGTCGTCACGGGGCTCGCACAGCCGGAGAAGTTCGTCGGATACCTGGGCGACAAGGACTCCCCGACGTCGGTGCTGCTGCGCAACAACGGCCTGCATGTCGAGATCGAGATCGACCCGACCTCGCCGATCGGCCGGACCGACGGCGCCGGCGTCAAGGACGTCGTGCTCGAGTCCGCGATCACCACGATCATGGACTTCGAGGACTCCGTCGCGGCGGTCGACGCCGACGACAAGGTGGTCGGCTACCGCAACTGGCTGGGCCTGAACCGCGGTGATCTGTCCGAGTCGTTCGACAAGGGCGGCAAGACCGTCACCCGCACCCTCAACGGCGACCGCACCTACAGCACCCCGGACGGCGACGAGCTTGCGCTGCACGGCCGCTCGCTGCTGTTCGTCCGCAACGTCGGGCACCTGATGACCAACCCGGCGATCCTCGACGCCGACGGCAACGAGCTGCCCGAGGGCATCCTCGACGCGCTGATCACCAGCGCGTGCGCGGTCCATGGCCTGAGCATCGACGACGACCACGGCCCGCTGAACAACTCGCGCACCGGCTCGATCTACATCGTCAAGCCCAAGCAGCACGGCCCCGAGGAGGTCGCGTTCACGACCGAGCTGTTCGGCCGCGTCGAGGACGTCCTCGGCCTGCCCGCGAACACGCTCAAGGTCGGCATCATGGACGAGGAGCGCCGCACCACCGTCAACCTCGCGGCCTGCATCAAGGGCGCGGACCAGCGAGTGGTGTTCATCAACACCGGCTTCCTCGACCGCACCGGCGACGAGATCCACACCTCGATGGAGGCCGGCGCGATGGTCCGCAAGGCCGACATGAAGAAGCAGACGTGGATCACCGCGTACGAGGACTGGAACGTCGACACCGGCCTGGCGACGGGTCTGCAGGGCAAGGCGCAGATCGGTAAGGGCATGTGGGCCATGACCGATCTGATGGCCGACATGCTCGAGCAGAAGATCGGCCACCCCAAGGCCGGCGCCAACACCGCGTGGGTGCCGTCCCCGACCGGCGCGACCCTGCACGCGACCCACTACCACCAGGTGGACGTGTTCGCGGTCCAGGATGCGCTGAAGGGCAAGCCGCGCGCCACGGTCGACGAGATCCTCACGATCCCGCTCGCCCCCAGCACCGACTGGTCCGACGCCGAGAAGCAGCAGGAACTCGACAACAACTGCCAGTCGATCCTCGGCTACGTCGTCCGCTGGATCGACGCCGGTGTCGGCTGCTCCAAGGTGCCCGACATCCACGACGTCGCGCTGATGGAGGACCGTGCGACGCTGCGCATCTCGAGCCAGCTGCTGGCGAACTGGCTGCGTCACGGCATCGTGTCCGAGGCCGACATCGTCGCGAGCCTCGAGCGCATGGCACCGGTCGTCGACCGCCAGAACGAGGGGGACGCGGCCTATCGGCCGATGGCCCCGAACTTCGACTCCAACATCGCCTTCCAGGCGGCCAAGGAGCTGATCCTCGAGGGCGGCAAGCAGCCGAGCGGCTACACCGAGCCGATCCTGCACCGCCGTCGTCGCGAGTACAAGGCCGCCAACGCCTGATCCTCGCACTGCGCGCGGCCCCGGCACCTGCCCAGGTGTCGGGGCCGCGCGCATCCAGGATGTCCGTATTCGTCACTAGACTGCGTTGGTCAGGGCCGGTCGGGCGCCCGCCCGACGGCTAGAAGGCAAGGCGGTTTTCCAGTGGGGCAGCATCGCAGTGATCGGCGCACCCGCGGCGTCAGCAAGGGACCGATCATCGCGCTGGTGTCCGTGCTCGTGCTCGTGCTCGGTGTCGTCGGCTGGTTCCAGCTCCGGGACCACGCGAGCAGCGAGGGCAACGCCGCCGCCGGGGCGTGCGTCGAGGGCGACGCCACCCTGCAGGTGACCGCCGACCCCGACATCGCCCCACAGATCCGCGACCTCGCGGCCCGGTTCACCGCCACGAATCCGGTCGTGCGCGACCACTGCGTCACGGTGTCCGTCACCGACGGCGCATCGGGGCCGATCGCCGACGCGCTCGCCGCCGCCCCCCGCGGACCCTGGAACGAGAATCTCGGTCCCGCACCGGCACTGTGGATTCCCGCCTCGGGCGCTGCGATCAACCGGGTGTCCCCGGTGCCCGGTGTGCTCGACGGCCAGCCCAAGCCCATCGCAACCAGCCCCGTCGTGCTCGCCGTGCCCGCCGAACTCGGCCTCGCGCTCGACGCGGCCCGCTCCGGATGGCAGAACCTGCCGGCCCTGCAGACCGCTTCGGATTCGCTGACCGGGATCGGTCTCGCCGGCTGGGGCAGCCTGAAGCTGACGCTGCCCGCGGACTCCCCCACCGGCCACGCCCTCGACGCCGCCGCCGCGGCCGTCACAGACGCCGGGTCGGGACCGCTCGACGAGCCCCGGGCCGCGTCGCCGAAGGCCACCACCGCAATCTCCGGGCTGGCCATCGGGGCCGCCGCGATCCGCGACGCTCCCACCTCCACCACGGACGCCATCGCCGCGCTCTCTCGTCAGGCGAGCCCCGCCGGCGGTCCCTTCCACGCCGTCCCGGCCACCGAACAGCAGATCCGGGCGGCCGGCGACGCCGCATCCGGTCTCGTCGCGTTCGCCCCCGCCGGCGCCACACCCGTCGCCGATCACCCGGCCGCGATCCTCGCGACCCCGTGGGTCGACGAGACGCTCAGCCGGGCCGCCGCCCAGTTCGTGGACTTCGTGCGCCAACCGGATCAGGTGCAGTACCTCGTCGACGCCGGATTCCGGGTCGGCAACAAGACCCCGCCCGCGACCGACCGCACCCCGATGCCGTCGCTGGGACAGGTCCTCGCGCCGGCCACCGGGCCCGCGGCCGCGCGGCTGGCGCAGACCTTCGCCGATCCCGCTGTCCCGCAGGCCACGACGATCCTGCTCGACGTCTCCGGTTCCATGGGCGACACCGACGGAACCAAGCCCCGGCTGAGCAACACCGTCGACGCGCTGTCCACGCGCATCGCGGCACTGCCCGACTCGTCGAACGTCGGCCTCTGGGTCTACAGCCGCGGCCTCGACGGCTCCAAGCCGTACCTGGTCAAGGTCTCGACCGGTCCGATGTCCGACGGCGATCGCCGACAGCGCATCACGACCGCTCTGCAGTCGCTGCGCCCTGCCACCGCAACGTCCACGTACGCATCCGTGATCGCCGCCCACAAGAGCGCCGTCGACGGCTTCGTCGACGGTCGACCCAACTCGGTTCTGCTCATCACGGACGGACCGAACGACGACACCTCCACCTCCGCACGCCAGCTGACGACCGCTCTGGCCAACTCGAACCACCCTGTCCGGGTGGACGTCGTCTCGATCGGCGAGAACAGCGACCAGAAAACGCTCCGGTCGATCGCCGACCAGACCGGCGGGACGTTCGTCGCGGTGCAGTCCTCCGACGGCCCCGAACTGTCGGGCGCGCTCGAAGAAACACTGTCGTAGCCCTCGACGACATATCGTCCGAAGGCGCATAGCACGGTGAGGCAAAACCGACCGGCCGTTTGCCTTGTCCGATCCGCCCTGCTTGGATCGAACTGTTCGACCTTTTGACCATCCGAGCATGCGACCGGGACCCGAAGGACGGCGATGATCGAGCCTCGAGGCGGCCACCATTCCCGCGGTACCCGGCTACCTTCACGGCTGTCGGCGCGGCTCGGACGCAGCACGCCGCTCACCGTCGTCCGGGCACCCCACGGTTTCGGCAAGTCCGCACTCGCGGCGGCCTGGGCACTGTCCGCAGCCGACGCCGACCGAACCGGCGTCCTCGTGTCGCGGCCAGTCCCCGGAATCGGATCCGAGCAGTTCTGGCAGCACACCGCTGCGCACCTCGTCGCGGCCGGTGTGCTCGACGCCGAGCACCGCGCCGGCGGCTGGACGTACCCCGCCATCCGCGACGCGCTGGTGCGGACCGGCCGGCCCGTCAGACTCGCGCTCGATCGGGTCGATCTGGCCGCAGACCCCGAACTCGAGAAGCAGGTGCTCGAACTCGTCGACGACTGCGATTCTGTCGACGTCGTCGCGACCGTCGTCGGCCGATCGACGTTCGGCGACCCGCTCGCCCTGGGACCGACGCACGACGTCCTGTGCGGTGACGACCTACTGCTGACGCTCGACGACCTCGGCGAGGTGTTCGCAACCGACGGTGCCGAGCTCGACAACGACACGCAACTCACCGACGACCAGATCCACCTCGTCCACCGGCTGACCGGCGGCATGCACTCGCTCGTCGCCATCGCGCGCGAGATCGCCGGACACCTCACCGACCCGGAGGTCCGTCCGCGGCTGCTGGAACCCCGGCTCACCCAGGCGATCTCCCAGTACGTGCGCACGACGCTCCTCGACGCGCCGGATGTCACCCCGCACCGAGGATTCCTCGTCGACACCGCCACAGCGCACACCGTGACGGTCGAGACGGCACGCTTCCTCGGCGCCTCGGAGGACCCGGCCGGGCACCTGGAGGCCCTCGAGGCGACCGGTGTCGCGGACCGCCGCGAGACCGACCGCGGGCCGGAATGGCAGGTCCCGACCGCCGTGCGGCGAGAACTCCGCACGATCCAACGCGAGGACGGGATGGATCCGTCCGCCAGGTCCACACGGCTGGCACTGCGTCAGCGCGACCGGGCGGATTTCGCTGCCGCGGTTCTCTGCGCGACCGAGGCCCAGAACTGGCCCCTGGCGGTCGATCTCGTCGAAGAACACTGGCTCGCACTGATCGGCACCCACCTCGACCTGCTCCGCGACATGCTGTCGCAGCTTCCGGAGGAATTCCTCGACGCCCATCCGGGGTTTCGCGAGGGTCGGGAACTCGCGGTCGGACTCGGCGGCGATGCCCGGCCCGGCGGATCTCTCTCACTCGATCCGGACGAACTGCGACTCCTGGGCTCCGTAGAGAACGTCGGACTGACGATCGGCGTCCTCTCACATCGGACGTTGATGCAGCGCCTCGCCGGCCGGTACGAGACCGCGGCCGACTCGACCCGCCGCCTCTGCCGCGCGGTGGACGAGCTTCTCGAAGCCCACCCCGACGACCTGGCCGACTTCCTGCCCTTTCTGCGGATGCAGTGGGGCCTCACGTTCCAACTGGCCGGCGACTTCTCCGAATCGAGCGAGATGTTGCGACTGGCCTACCTTCTCGGCAGCGCTCGGGGCCTCGACTACATCTCCCGCAATGCTGCCGGGAATTCCGCGCTCAACTGGGCGCTGGCGGGCGAACCCGGACGGGTCCACGAATGGCTCGAGCGCGAACTCGCGCACCCCCCGACCGAAGACGCGGTGGAATCACTGATCGAGATCGGCGGGCTCACCGCCAGGGCGCTCACCGCACTCGATCGACTCGACGTGGTCGCGGCGGCGACTGCCCTCGGTCAGCTCGACGAACTTCCGGTGGTCGCCGAGCTGTGGCCCTTCGTCGTCTACGCCCGTTGCCGCCACGCCGTCGCGGCCGGTGAACCCTCTCGCGCGCTCGAGGCTCTGGCCTTGTTCACCGAGGAGTGGGAGCGTGCGGAGGGCAACTTCGTACGTTCCCTTCTGACGGCAGCGGAAATCGAGGCTCACCTCGCTGACGGAAACGGCAGTCGCGCCTATCTCCTCGCAACACGAGCTCCCGGCGATCACCCGTGGTCGGTCGTAGCCGCCGCCCGCACCCACCTGATCACCGGCAATTACCACGCCGCAATCAACACCGCTCGCCGGTACGACTGGTTCGCCACCCCCTACACCCGGTCGCATCTCGAGGCCCTCGTCATCGAATCGGCCGCCCAGCACGCACTCGGCCGGAGCGACCGCGCAGCCCAGCTGTGGCGGCGTGTGTGCGAACTTGCCGACCGCACCCAGATCCTGGCGGCGTTTGCCGGCATTCAACGCGAGCTCGTGATTGCTCTCGATGCGTCCGTGGCCGTACCTTCCACGTCGGTCGACGGCTTTCTGGCTACGGACGTCGCCGACCATTATCCGCAGTCGCTCAGCCACCCCGAGCTGACCGACCGCGAGAAGGCCGTCCTCGACGGGCTCGCCGACGGACACACCGCATCCGCCATCGCCGACGCATTGTTCGTCTCGCTGTCCACCGTCAAATCCCACCGGACCAGCCTCTACCGCAAGCTCGGCGCCCACTCCCGGCGCGATGCCGTCGCTATCGCCCGCGAGTTCGGCCTCCTCCCTGTCAGGGCTTCTGGCGACGGGCAACGTCGGAAACGGTAGATATTTCGACGAGCCGCTTGCTCTTTGTTCCGATATTCCGAGGATTCCGTCCCCTACTGACTTCTGCACGCGGTCCACCCCGGCGGCTCCGAACTGTCAGGCCGACGGACAGAGAACGCGCCGGGCCTGATCCCAGAACGGGAACAGCTGCGGACTCGACGCCTCCGGATGATCGATGCGCGCCTGCTCGGAGAACTCCAGGAACGTCTCCCCCGGCACGCTGGACGTCTCGCACGCCTCGAGTCCCAGCTTCGCGGCCTCCGGGCGGCTCACCCCCCTACCCCACGGCCCGAGGTCCGTCGCCCCGAAGACCTCGAGATGCCCACCCCATCGGTCGAAGGCAAGCTGCAGATCGAAGGTGCACCCGCCGGGAAACAGCTCCGCGCAGGTGACCGTCCGGCCGTCGAAGGGGACCGCCCGCTGCTCCAACGAGCGAGTTGCGTTCGTGCTGGACACATCCGACATCGCCCGAACGACGAGGACGCCACCGCCGAACATCGCCGCGACGATCAACACCGCAACCAGAATGCGCGACACGCCCTCCCCCTTTCGTCCGGCCGCGATGCGGCAGCGCTAAGGGCGCTGTGCGAGCGTCAACCTGATGCCGTGATGCGACGTGATGCGCCCCTCGTCGTCCCGCCAATCCTCGAGACGCTCGAACACCTGGCTCCGCACCTCGTCGAGTTCGTCGGCCGGAATCGAGTCCCACATCAACCGTTGTCCGTGGGACCGGGTCCACGCGTACCACTGGTCGGCGTCGTCGAACCGGAGCGCGAGATCGAAAACGGCCGACCGGGCGTCGACCAGGCCGGCGGAGCGCATCAGCCCCTCGACTGCGGCGTCGGATCCGAACGAACCGTTCGGATCCCGGGGATCGACGGTGAAGAACTGCTTGTCTCGGTACCGCGCGAACAGGTCCTCCATCTGCTCCCACCGTGGATCCCACGCGCTGAATGTCGACACGCCGACGGTCCCCCGCGGCACGAGTAGCGACCGCCATCGCGTCAGAGCCGCGGCCGGATCCGGCAGGAAGAAGATCATGAAGGATGCCGTTATCGCGTCGAACGTGCCTTGCGGGAGTACGGGATCCATCGCGTCCATGACCTGCACATGCACGTTCCCGAGCCCCCGCGCTCTCGCTTCGTGCGCCGTCGTCGCGACCATTTTCGGCGACAGGTCGATGCCCGTCACCTCCCCCGTCGGCCCGACCGCGGCAGCCAGACGGAACAGCACCGCCCCGCGGCCGCATCCGATGTCCAGCACCCTCGAGCCGGGTTTCGGACCTACCGCCGCCACCAGGCGTTCGGCGATGGGCCCGAAGAAGGAGACGCCGACGTTGTCGTAGCTGTCGACCACGAGATCGAACAGATCGGCGATCATCTCGGACCGTCTGGCGTCCGGTACCTCGACCATCCATCGATCATCTGCCCGGCTGTTCACGGTCGTCAACGACGATTTCGTATCGGCCGCCCACCGAGTAGATGACTTTCGAGACCCGGTGGCGTCGGAACGTGCGGTACGTCGGAAGTGGTCGGGTCGGCGCGCCGGATTGGCCTAGATTCGGTAATTCCATTGGTTCCGTCTCGTACCGACTTCCGCCCAAGTCTGTCGTCGGAACGACTGCGGCCCCGGACACTCGACGTGAGTGCCCGGGGCCGCAGACTGCGAATCAGCTGGTGAACGCCTCGATCGGCGGGCACGAGCAGATAAGGTTGCGGTCACCGTGCGCACCGTCGATGCGGCGAACGGCCGGCCACACCTTCGGCCGACCCTTGCCCCGCGGGTAGACCGCGATCTCCCGTGAGTACGGGTGATTCCATTCGGAAACGAGGCATTCCGCGGTGTGCGGGGCGCCGCGCAGCGGGTTGTCGTCGACCGGCCACTCCCCTGCCCCGACGCGGTCGATCTCCTTACGGATCGCGATCATCGCGTCGCAGAACTCGTCGATCTCGTCGAGGTTCTCGCTCTCGGTCGGCTCCACCATCAGGGTGCCGGCCACCGGGAAGCTCATCGTCGGGGCGTGGAACCCGTAATCGGCGAGACGCTTGGCGACGTCGTCGACCGTCACACCGGTCTCCTTGGTGATCGGCCGCAGGTCGAGGATGCACTCGTGCGCGACCATGCCGTTCTCGCCCGTGTAGAGCACCGGGAAATACTCGTCGAGGCGCCGCGCGATGTAGTTGGCCGACGCGATCGCCGTCAGCGACGCGCGGCGCAGGCCCTGTGCGCCCATCATCTTGATGTACGTCCAGGTGATCGGAAGGATCGAGGCGCTACCGTAAGGCGCCGCGGACACCGGCCCCGCGCCACCGAGTTCGGGGGCCATCGGATGGCCCGGCAGGAACGGGGCGAGGTGTGAACGCACGCCGATCGGGCCGACGCCCGGTCCGCCACCGCCGTGCGGGATGCAGAACGTCTTGTGCAGGTTCAGGTGGCTCACGTCGCCGCCGAAGCGGCCCGGACGGGCGAGACCGACGAGCGCATTGAGGTTCGCACCGTCGACGTACACCTGGCCGCCGGCGTCGTGCACGGCCGCGCAGATCTCCCCGACCTCCTCCTCGTACACGCCGTGCGTGGACGGGTAGGTGATCATGATCGCGGCAAGACGTTCGGCGTGATCGGCGATCTTGGCGCGCAGGTCGTCCAGGTCGACGTCGCCGTTCTCGCGGCACGCAACCACCTCGACGCGCATGCCGGCCATCACCGCCGACGCGGCGTTGGTGCCGTGCGCGCTCGACGGGATCAGACAGGTGTCGCGGTGGTCGTCACCGCGGCTCAGATGGTAGTTGCGGATCGCCAGCAGGCCCGCGTACTCGCCCTGGCTGCCGGCGTTGGGCTGCAGGCTCACCGCGTCGTAGCCGGTGATCGCGACCAGCCAGTCCTCCAGATCCGAGATCACCTTCAGCATGCCGGGGACGTCCGTCATCGGAGCGAAGGGATGCAGCTTCGAGAAGCCGGGCCACGTGATGGGTTCCATCTCGGCGGTCGCGTTGAGCTTCATCGTGCATGAGCCCAGCGGGATCATGCTGCGGTCGAGCGCGATGTCCTTGTCCGACAACGCGCGCAGGTAACGCAGCATCGCGGTCTCGGTGCGGTACTTCGTGAACGACTCGTGCTGCAGGTACACACTGGTGCGGTCGCCGAACGGCGCCGCCGTGTACGCGATCGCGGCACCGGTCGGCAGCCCGAACGCCGCCAGCACCGACGCCACGTGCGCCGCGGTGGTCGCCTCGTCGCACGCGATGCCGACGTGGTCGCCGTCGACCGGTCGCAGGTTGATGCCCCACGCCTTCGCCTGCGCGACGACGTCCGCAGCGCGGCCCGGCACCCGGGCGAGGACGGTGTCGAAGAAGTTGTCGTGAACGACCTCGACCCCGGTCGCACGCAGTCCTGCCGCGAGGCGTGCGGCGTGGTCGTGAACGCGCTGCGCGATGGCCTTCAGTCCCTCGGCGCCGTGGTAGCTCGCGTACATCGCGGCAACGACCGCGAGAAGCACCTGCGCGGTGCAGATGTTGCTGGTCGCCTTCTCGCGGCGGATGTGCTGCTCACGGGTCTGCAGCGCCAGCCGGTACGCCTTGTCGCCGTCGGCGTCCACCGAGATGCCGACGAGGCGGCCCGGGAGCTGACGGGCGTGCTTGCCGTGGACGGCGAGGTAGCCGGCGTGCGGACCGCCGAAGCCCATCGGGACGCCGAATCGCTGCGTGGTGCCGAAGCACGCGTCGGCACCCATCTCGCCGGGCGGGGTGAGCAGCGTCAGCGCGAGCAGGTCGGCGCCGACGGCAACCAACGCACCGCGTTCGTGCGCCGCATCGATCATCGCGGCGTGGTCGACGATCCGGCCGGACGCACCGGGCAGCTGCGCCAACACACCGAAGAACTCGCCGTCGGGCAGGCCCTGCGTGAGGTCGGCCTCGACGATCTCGATTCCGAGCGGTTCGGCACGGGTGACCACGATGGCGCGGGTCTGCGGGAACAGGTCGGTGTCGAGCACGAAGCGCGGCGACTTGCTGCGCGACGCGCGCCGCAACAGCGTCATCGCCTCGGCCGCGGCGGTGCCCTCGTCGAGCATCGACGAGTTCGCGATCTCCATTCCGGTCAGGTCACCGACCATGGTCTGGAAGTTCAGGAGGGCCTCGAGCCGGCCCTGGCTGATCTCCGGCTGGTACGGCGTGTATGCCGTGTACCAGGCCGGGTTCTCGAGAATGTTCCGGACGAGCACCGGCGGGGTGAGCGTGTCGTAGTAGCCTAGGCCGATCATCGAGGTGGCCGGCGTGTTCGACGCCGCCAACTCGGACAGTGCCGCAAGCGCGTCATGTTCGCCCAGCGGCGCGTCGAGCGCGTCCAGGCCTGCGGCGACGCCCTCCGTCGTGGGGTCGAGGATGCTCGCAGGCACCGCACGGGCCGCGAGTTCGTCGAGCGAGCCGACGCCGACGACGTCGAGAATCCGCGTCAGTTCGGCCGAGTCGGGACCGACGTGACGGTCGGCGAACGAATGGCTACGAGCGTCGATCAAGTGAACTCCCAGGCGGTTCGTCAGGTGCAGGATGCGCTCCACGAATGGAACGGTCCTCCCCCTCTGTCGCCTGCTCGGGATTCCCGAGCGCCTGAGAGATTCGGTCGCTGTGCTCGCCCCTGGACGTCCGAGACCTCCGTGGACGCTCACGCGCCTTTCCCCGTGGGCGGGTGGGTGCTCCCACCGCTTTCCAGAGGCGTCGGAGCCCGTACGGTCCTCGGTGCCTGAGAGATTGACGGGGAGGTGTTGCTCCTTCGGCGTCCGCGCAATCTACTGCCCTGCGCGGAACTCTCCCGTACGACGGCGACGCCCCGTCAGTCTATGCCACCTCGGGGCACCTGGACGAAAGCCCAGAACAGTCAGCCGGTCTTGCGGTCGCCGCGATTCCTGCGGCGGGACGCCAACTCGTCCTCGGGCCGCTCGGTGGCGTCGCCGCCGTCGGCTCGCTCGGCCGGGAAGTCGGCGATGGTGCCGGTCAGCTCGCGCATCGCACCGCTCACCGCGATGCCGAAGACACCCTGGCCGCCCTGCAGCAGGTCGACGACCTCCTCCGCGGAGGTGCACTCGTACACGGTGGTGCCGTCGGAGAAGAGGGTGATGCGGGCCAGGTCGCGCACACCGCGCTGACGGAGATGGTCGACGGCGACGCGGATGTTCTGCAGCGAGATGCCGGTGTCCAGCAGGCGCTTGACGATCTTGAGGACCAGGATGTCCTTGAATGAGTACAGCCGCTGGCTACCCGAACCGGCGGCGCCGCGGATCGAGGGCACGACGAGATTCGTGCGGGCCCAGTAGTCGAGCTGGCGGTACGTGATGCCCGCGATCTGGCAGGCACTCGGCACCCGGTAGCCGACGAGTTCGTCGGGAACGGAGTCGTCGGGGAACAACCCGGGCTGCATGTCCTCATCGATGCGCGGCGCCCCGACGGTCGTCTCGCCAGCGAGGTTCAACTCGTCCTGCTGCGGCCGATCTCCCACGGACTACTCCCTCTCGCGTGTTCAGCGGTGACCCGCGGGGATGGGGATATCCGCTTCCCCGCTACCTGCAAGTCACCCACTCGTGACATCGAGTAAACCCGAACGGTGGATCCACTCAGGGTACGCCCTGGACATTCAGCGTGGCGGGCGTTCAGACCGAGACGGTATGACCCCGACGCTGCGGGGTCAACGCGACACACCCAAGTCTCAACCTCAACTTCAGGTTTAGCTTTCTCAGCCGTCCGTCGCCTTGAAATCGTCCGGCGAAACCGACTCGAGAAACTCCTTGAACTTCTCGACCTCGTCCTCACGCTCGTCGGGCATCACCAGGCCCGCCTCGGCAAGGACTGCCTCCTCGACGAAGATCGGAACACCTATCCGCAGGGCGATCGCGACCGAGTCCGACGGCCGCGCGGAGACCCGCACGTCGCCCTCGAACACCAGGTCCGCATAGAAGGTGCCGGCCTGAAGATCCACGATCCGCACCTCGCGCAGGGTGTGCCCGAATGCCTCGAGCAGGTCCTTGATGAGGTCGTGCGTGAGCGGACGGGCGGGTTCGACGCCCTGCTGCTCCAACGCGATCGCGGTGGCCTCGGTCTGCCCGATCCAGATCGGCAGGTAGCGATCCCCATTGCTCTCACGCAGAAGCAACACCGGCTGGTTCTGCGGCTGTTCGACACGGATTCCGATCACACGCATCTCACTCATCGCGTCCTCCACCTCGTACCGGTGACCGGGTCCACCTCGGACGGCGAACGAGTCCCGTTTGACGTACTCCCCGATTCTATTCGTTCCCGCAGCGGCCGTCAGCGATCGAGCGCCCCGCGCACCGCCGCCTTGACGAGACAGGTGTGAAGCGTCAGCGACAGTGCCGCCAGTTCGCGGACCATCTCCTCGGCACGGTCCCGGGCACCGGCATCGCGCCCCTTCGCGACCGGGCCGGCGATCTGCGCGACCAGACTGGCCTCGCGGTCCGCGGCCAGCTTGAATGCCCGCAGGTGACGGACCTCGAGCCCGAACTGCGACATCGCCTTCGCGGTCCGCGCGAGCGTCACCGCGTCCTCGTCGAAGAATCCGGCCGGTCCGGGGACGACCAGTCCGCTCCGGAGCAGTTCGTTCAGGAAGCGGTCGTCGATTTCGGAGCGGCTGAGCAGATCGTCGCGGCTGACCCGCACCTCACGATCGGTGCGAAACTCCTCCGGCGACACCTCGCCGGGCGCGACCGCGAGCGTGCGGGGGCGCCGCGGAATCGAATCCACGGCGCCCACCGTCGCCACACCCTTGTCGATCGCCTCGAGCTGCTCCTTGATGACCTTGAGCGGCAGGTACTGATCCCGCTGTGCCGTCAGGACGTAACGCAGACGTTCGACGTCCGCGATCGAGAACCGCCGATATCCGGACGGAGTCCGCTCGGGGCTGATCAGCCCCTCCGACTCCAGGAACCGGATCTTGGAGATCGTCACGTCCGGAAACTCCGGGCGCAGCCGGTCGAGCACCGTCCCGATGGACATGCCCGTGGCGGCCTCCTGCCGAACGGCCGTCATTGGTTGCCCGCACCAGCCGCGGACTCACCGATCTGCGAACCACCGGCGTTTCCGCGCGGCCCGGTCAGGAACACGAGGCGGAACTTGCCGATCTGCACCTCGTCCCCGTTCGCCAGCACCGCGGAGTCCACCGGTTCCCGGTTGACGTAGGTGCCGTTGAGGCTGCCCACGTCGACCACCTGGAACTCGTCGTCGTCCTGACGGAACTCCGCATGCCGCCGGCTCACCGTGACGTCGTCCAGGAAGATGTCACTGTCGGGATGACGACCGGCGGACGTGGTCGGCTGGTCGAGCAGGAAGCGCGAGCCCGCGTTCGGGCCCCTTTTGACGACGAGCAACGCGGACCCGGCGGGCAGACCCTCGACCCCGGAGACGGGAGCCTCGGCCGTCTGCGCCGTCGAACTGTCCATCTCGTTGAGAAAATCCGCACGGAAAACCGATGTGGTCTCGGCCGGCGTCTCTCCGTAAACCGCATCGTTGCCGTTCTCGCTCACCGTTTCTCCTCCTCAGTCCGATTACCCGGGAACCCTCGCGGAGCCCCAGGGGCACGCGGTACAACTCGGCCCAGACGAATCTCGGCCACGATCACATTCCGATGCGGATATGCATACCGACACGGCACTGCGCTCACCTCGACCGTACCCTGAGAGTGGCGGTGCGTGTAGGTGGACAGGCCGTGTGAATACCCGCTGAACCGACGGAAAATCAGCTTCCGGAAACCGCGAGGTATGCGTCCGCATCCATGGTTCCGGCGAGCGCCTCGTCGAGCGCCGACTCGCTGTCGACCTCGAGGTCGACGAGCCATCCGCCGCCGTAGGGCTCGCTGTTCACCAGCTCCGGGCTGCCGTCCAGATCTGCATTGACCGCAACGACTTTCGCGGTGAGCGGAGCGAAGATGTCGGACACGCTCTTGGTCGACTCCACCTCACCGAACGAATCGCCGGCCGTCACGTCCTCGCCCTCCGCGGGAAGCTGCACGAAGACGACGTCGCCGAGCTGCGACTGCGCGAAATCGGTGATGCCCACACGAACCGTCGTCGGACCGGTGCGCCGCACCCACTCGTGCTCCGCGGTGTAGCGCAGATCGGCAGGCGTAGCGAGCTCACTCACGGTGGCTTCCTTTCGGGGACGATCCGACGAGCGGATCGAAGATCAGTTTCCGGGTTGAGCGTATTGGCGCGGTTTGATCTCCCGCAAGGCGGCGACCGTGACCTGCGGGGATTGCTCGATCCGGAGCTGTCCTCCGCTGCGTGCGACGGTGTCGACGACGCCGCCGGGGATGTTCAGCGCGGCCGCGAGCGTCGGCGGATCGCCGATTGCGACCACCCGGAACGGGGCCGCGACCTTCCGCCCGTCGATGGTGACGTTGCCGCCGCCCCCGCTCACCCACGAGTCGACCCCGATCCGGATCGGATCCGTTCCGGAGCCGCTGATCTCGATCGCCTCGGCGCCCGCGGCCCGCAGTTCCTGGATGAGGTCGAGCAGGACCTCCGAGCCGACCGATCTGCCCGGGTCCTCGACAGTCAGCACGACGCCGGGACCGGTCGCCGCCACGGTCCCCACCTGGATCGACAGGGCCGCCAGCTTGGACTTTGCCTCGTCGAGTGCGGCGCTGGAACTGCCACCGCCGGCCTCGAGCTTCGACAGCGTCTGCTCCAGTCCGGCGATCTCCTGCCGCAGCGCGGCCTCGCGCTGGTTCAGGTTGCCCAGGACGGCCAACAGGTCGGCGGGGCGCGCCGAGTCGAGGTTGTCGCCCGATCCGGTGCTGCTGACCTGGGTCACGATCGCGACACCGAGCGCCACCATCAGCAGCACGGCGAGCAGTCCGAACCCGAACCGGGCGCGGGTGCGAGTGGGCGCCGACGCGGGCATCTCGTGTCGGCCCTCGCTGCGTGGTCCCGCGGTGCCGTCGGCGCCCCCTTCGGGCTGCTGTGCGGTGTCCTGCATCTCCTCCATGCTCGTCACGCTCCGAACAGGCGTCGGCGCAGGGCTGCGGCGTTGCCGAAGATCCGGATTCCGAGCACGACGATGATCGCGGTGGACAGCTGGGTGCCGACACCGAGTTGATCACCGAGCCACACGATCAGCGCGGCGACGAGGACGTTGAACACGAACGAGACGACGAAGACCTTCGAGTCGAAGATCTCGTCGAGGTAGGCGCGCAGGCCACCGAACACGGCGTCGAGGGCCGCGACCACCGCGATCGGCAGATAGGGCTGGACGGCGTCGGGCACCTGTGGGCTGAACACGATTCCGACCACGATGCCTGCGACGAGCGCGAGCACTCCGTAGAGCGCGTATCCGCCTTTGACGGTCTTCACGGTGCCCCCGTTTCCTGTGCGAACCTCGATTCACGACCTGCCGCGGGCGGTAGCCGCAGGTCGTCGGACTCGGCGACAGTGAATCCCACGCCGTACAACTGTTGGACGGTCGACATCCGCAGGTATGCGTCGCTCACGACGAATCCGGTCTGCAGTTTCGCGGGCGGCCCGATCGCGGATACCCGGTACGGCGACGGCACCGGCTGGTTGTCGACGAGCATCGCCCCGCCGGCCTGCCGGATGGTGACCGCCGGCCCGACGCGGACGTCCCCGACCGCGACCGCCTCGGCGCCGCTCGCCCACAGCGCGTTCACGACGGACTGCAGGTCGCGGTCCAGGACGCCGGCCTGCGGCGATCCCGGTGTCCGCTGCGACGAGTCGGACAGGTCCGGACGAGCGGCCGGATCGGTGAGGGTCACGACCAGTCCGGGGCCGTGTACCGGTTCGCTCGCGGCGGCTGCCTCGAGGGTGTGCAGTTGGTCGAGCACCTTCGCACCCTCGGCGTCACCGGCCAGGACGCTCGCCCGCAGGTCGTCGACGCGGACGGTCAGGTCGGCGCGGTTCGAGGCGAGGTCGCGGCCGTGTTCCTCGGCTGCGCGAACCTTCGTCAGGATCTCGGCCCGGGTCGCGTCGGTGTCGCTCGCCGACGACGACGCCTGAGCGTACGCGACGCCGAACACCAGTCCGACCAGCGCCGCCCCCAGCGCGATCCAGGCACTCGCCCCGACCCGGGTCGGCTTCGCGTGGCCGAGTTCCCGGTCCTCGGCGGCCCCCGCGTAGCCGGGATCGAGGTGGTCGTTCATCAGCGACTTGAGGAGCGACGGAACGGGATTCCGTCGAACCTGCCGCGGCGTCCCCGTCACGGTCCACTCCGCGCGACGGTCGGCGGCACGGTGCGTGCGACGTCGACGGCCTTCGCGAGGTACAGCCCCCCGGTCCACACGTACAGGACGGTGCCCCAGATCAGCAGGGCGTAGCCCCACGCGTGCGCGAAGCCCGCGATGCCCCAGTCGCCCTGGGCGGCCAGCATCAGCGGCATCGCGAACATCAGCGCGAACGTCGCGGCCTTGCCGAGGTAGATGACCTCGGGCGGCGGGAGGCCGCGGCGACGGTAGATCGGCAACGTCAGGGCAAGGACGAGGTCACGGCCGATCAGGATCGCCGCGACCCACCACGGGATGATGTCGCGCAGCACGAACGCGATCAGCGTGGTGATCACGTACAACCGGTCGACGAAGGGGTCGAGGAGCGCGCCCAGGCGCGACGTCTGGTTCAGGAGGCGGGCGAGCTTGCCGTCGGCCCAGTCCGTGAAGCCGCTGAGCATGAGGATCAGCAGCGCCCAGCCGTCCGCGTGCGGACCCAGCAGCAGGTAGAGGAACAGCGGTACACCGGCGAGTCGGACCATGCTGAGAAGGTTCGGGACGGTGAGGATCCGATCCGCGGCCTGCTCCGAGCCGGACTTCTTCTGTCCTACCGCGTCCACCGACAATCCTCTCGATTCCTGTCCCTTGTCGGTGGCAAGCCTTGCACATCAGGTGTCGCATTTCAGGAACCGGCTGTTCGGCCGTGACCGAGAACGGGCCGGTCGGTCAGCGACCGAGAACGCCCCGCGGCACCCGCGCGACCGATCCGGCGGTGAGGCTGCCGAGGTAGATCCAGTCGGGCGTCTCCCGCACCCCCGTCACCGGCGAGTAGCTGCCCTTTCCACCCTGCAGGCTGTGCGCGACGCGACCGTCGCCGTCGAGGCCGAGGATCCACGTCCGGTGCTCTGGGTCGGGTTGCACACGGCTGGGAAGGTTCGCGGCGATCACCCGCAGGTCGGGATACGGGCCCAGCTGGTCGAGCAGGCGCATGCGCGGGCTGTAGAGCGCGACCCAGAAGATTCCGTCCGCGGTCTGGGAGGTGACGTTGTCCGGGATCCCGGGCAGGTTGTCGGCCCACACCGACACCGTTCCGGCGCGGGGTCCGGTCAGTTCGACGCGGCGGATCCGGTACGAACCGGTCTCGGCCACGATCACGTACGACTCGTCGCTCGACAGCCCGACGCCGTTGGCGAACTGCAGCCCGTCCGCCAGCAGATCCATCTCGCCGGTGCGCGGGTCCAACCGCAGCAACCGTCCGGTACCGCTGTGTTCGAGCAGATCGAGCCGGTGGTCGTCGAGGGTGAACCGCGACGACGAGTCGGTGAAGTACACGATGCCGTCCCGCGCGACGGCGGAGTTGTTGCACAACAACAGCGGCCGCCCGAGTGCCGTGTCCGCCAGCACCTCCACCCGGCCGGTCTCGTCCACGCGCAGCACGCCGCGCCGGCTGTCGCACACGAGGAAGCGGCCGTCGGCCAGCACCTCGACCCCGAGTGGACGCCCCCCGGTGTGGGCGAGTTCGGTGGCGCGGCCGTCGGCGTCGAACCGCCACAGGCGCCCGTCGTCGCCGCCGGTGATCACCCGCCCGTCGCAGTCGACGGCGACGTCCTCGGGTCCGCGACCGGTCGGCAGCTTCCACTGCCGCGCGCCGTCGAGTTCCCGGCTCGGCGCGAACAACCCCTTTTCGGCCGGAGCCCGCGGGGGCTGCCACGCAACCGGTTCGACACCGGTGCGGTCGACGGCGCGGAGGACCGATCGCAGGATGCTCACAGCGCTGACGCTAGTCCCGCGTGTCGACCTGCACCCCGGGTTTCACCGCCACGCGAAGCTCGGCTGCGCCAGTCCGTCGACGCGGGTGGGCCGCCCGTGCAGGACGACCTCGCAGAACTGGTGGATCACCGCCCCCGTCGGCGCGTGGATGTGCTCACCGCGGAAGGGCCAGCACGCAACGGGTTCGGGCGATCCGGGAATCTCGGTGAACTCGGTCGGCACGTCGAGTTCGTCGAGCGGCACCGCGAACACGTGGGCCACCTCGTCGGGGTTCGGCGTCAACTCGTCGACGGAGCGCTCGGACCACACCACGAACGGCGTCATGACGTAGCCCGACCGAGTCACGTAGTCGTCCAAGCGCCCCAGGACGCTCTCCGGACCGGCGGCGATGCCCAGTTCCTCGTGCAGCTCCCGCAAGGCCGCGTCGCGGGCCGTCTCGCCGTCGTCGAGGCGGCCGCCCGGCAGCGCGAACTGTCCGGCGTGGGCGCGCATCTTCGCCTGTCGCAGGGTCAACGGGAACACCGGGACGTCGCCCTCTCCCCGCATCACCGCGATCACGACCGCGGCCGCGCGCCGGTCCCCCAACGCCACCGTCCGGGCGTCGAAGGCACGCAACCTTGCCTCGAGGTCTGCACGAGTGAGCCTCGCCGCTTCCGTCATGTCGCCTCCTGCGCCCCGACCGTCGTTCGATCGATCGATCATGCCCCACCGCGGCGCCGGCCTCGTTATCGTGGGAGCCTGCGATTGGGGCCCAGATGCGCACGTCACCGCGATCGATCGTCCGTCGTCTCCTCGCCTGCGCCGTCGCCACGATCTGCGTGAGTCTCGGTCTCGTGACCACAGCCGATGCGGAGCCGGGTCCGGCGCCGTGCGCCTGGCGGTTCATGTCCGACGGCGACATCCTCAACGTCGCATTCCCGGACGAGAACGCGACCTACTGGGCGCTGCCGTACGCGCTCGGGCCGAACGACTCGATCGAGGTGTCCGGCACGTACCCAGCGGCACGGTACTTCTCCCTCAACACCTACGGCACCGACCTCGACACGACCGACACGCTGCGCGACGACCAGATCGTGCCCGACGCCGGCAGCGGCAATCCGTTCGCCGATCCGGGGGCACAGGCACTGCCACCCGATCGACGTCAGTGGCACGCGACGCTGGTGACCGGGCCGGCCAACCACGCACGCAACGAGATTCAGGCTCTGCGACCGGGCGGCGCCCCGGTCGGGTTCCTGATCATCCGTGTATACGTGCCGGACGACCCGGCCTCGCCGAGCGGCGCGGTTCCGCTCCCCGACATCGCCTACCGACTCGGTGGGGCGACGATGCCCGTTCAGCCGTGCTCGCAGCCGTTCGATCCGCGTGGCCTGCCCGGACCCGTCGCAGATGTGGGGCGGTCGGTCGTCGACCGCGCGATCGAGCGGGCGGCCTCGGGAGCCTTCCGTGCCGACACCCCCGAGGCCACGTTCGTGAATCCGGCGAGCACATCGGGCCTGTTCCCGAACGGCGACAACAAGTACATCGGCGCGGTGCTGACCTATCAGCCGGGCCGGATCGTGGTCGTGCGGGGCAAGGCGCCCGCCTTCCCGGACACACGTGCGGGCGTATCGCCGACCGAGGCCGGACAGCAGGTGCGCTACTGGTCGATGTGCCAGAACGACCTCGTCTCGCCGTACCCGGTGGTGGCGTGCGCGGGTGACTACCAGACGGCACTCGACGCCGACGGCCGGTACACGTACGTCGTGGCGGCACCGGAAGACGTTCCCGCGAACGTCGATCCGACCGTCACCGTGTTGCCGTGGGGGTCGACGGAGGTGCCGAAGAAACTGCTCATCCTGCGGAACATGCTGCCCACGGACGCGTTCTACCCGACGTCGATCCAGGCGTCGCAGGCGAGCGGCACCGATCCCGCGCTGACGATGGGCGACTACTACCCCGACGTCGTGTACTGCTCGGCCGCGACGTTCGGCGAGCGGGGGTACGCGGGGTGCTTCGAGGGCGCCCAGTGATGAGCTACGACATCCGGATTCGCGACCTGCCGCCGCGTCCGGCCGGGATCGTCCGCGGCGACGTCACCGTCGACGCGATCCCGTCGTTCCTGGGGCCGGCATTCGAGGCCGTGGCCCGCGCCGCGGCGGACCAGGGCATCGAGATCACCGGCCCGCCGTTCGGGCGGTTCCTCCCGCTGCCCGGCGGCCGCTGGAACATCGAGGCCGGGTTCCCGCTCGAGCGCACCCTCGTCGAGACCGGCCGCGCGGAGCCGGCGACGCTGCCGGCCGGACCGTGCGCCTGCACGGTGCATGCCGGCGGATACGACACCGTCGAGGAGGCCTATGTCGCTCTGACGCAGTGGATCACCGAGCACGGTTACGTGACGACGGGCGAACCCTGGGAGTGCTATCTCGATGCGCCCGACGTCGAGCGACCCCGAACCGAGGTGTTCATGCCCGTCGTGCGCCCGGAGTCGAACTGAGCCGACCGCCGACCCGGCAATGATCTTGTCGCCCTGGTAGGGCAAGATTTCGCATCGTGATTCGCTCGACCCGGCTCGGTCTCCTCGTCGCTGTCTCCGCCTCCCTCCTCGCCCTCACCGGGTGCAGCAGCACGCCCACGGACAGCGAACCCGTCGTCATCGCCCGGACGACACCGGATCCGACGACCCCGCACAGGGCGTCGGAGGTCCCGCGCCGCGTCACGACCGCGGCGGCGCCGGCGCCCGCCGAGGGCGTGATCGCCGAAACCCCGTCCGCCACCGCGCCCGACGTCAGCCGTTTCACCGAGCCGAGTGACACGCTCAACAGCGAGGACCTGCTGTTCCTGTCGTACATCACCGAATTCACGCTCATGGAGAAGCCCGAGAGCGACCAGATCCGGCTCGGCCTCGCGATGTGCAACTCGCTCTATCGCGGGCAGAGCAAACCCGACCTCACCGCCGAGTACCTCGGCGACGGCCGCTACACCCGGGCCGAGGTCGCCAATGTGCTGAGCGCCGCGACTGTCGCGTACTGCCCCGAGTTCGTCTGACGCAGCCGTGTCCGTAGTGAGCGAGCCGATCCCCTACGACCACATGCGCCGGCTTCTCGGCCTGCCCGATCTGCAGGTCGGCCTGTCCGTTCGATGGGCGGTGCGCAAGATCCGCACGGGCGCGCGGGCGGGCCGGTGGGGCGTGTGGCGGCACACCGGTTCCGAGACCGCGAACTGCGCACTGGACGAGTCATTTCCGACGTGGCCGGAGGCGATCGACTGGGTGCGCGGTGCCGTCGGCGGGTCCCGCCGCGGCACCTCACTCGCCGAGCGGACGTCCGACGAACACCGCCGCGTGCGCGACGAGGTGCTCACGCAGGCGTGACACCGCCGGCGTCGGCCGATGGTGCCCGGACGCGAGTCCGATACCTCGATCGCGTGCACCCGCGAGCGGGACGGCCACAACGCCGTCGTGCGGCGTTTCCGCGGTCGGCAGCAACGCGACGCCCAGACCGTGACCGACCAACGCCCTGATCGTCTCGAACTCGGTGATCTCGAACGACACCCGGGGCGTGAATCCCGCCTCGGCGCACCACGAGTCGACGAGCTGACGCAGGTGGTAGGTCGCCGGATTGGCGATGAACGCCTCGTCCGAGAGTTCGGCGAGGTCGACCTGCGACCGACCCGCGAACCGGTGGGAAGTGGCGACGTGCAGGTGGATCGGCTGGCGCCCGAGGACGACGACCGGCAGGTCCTGCGGCGGTGGAATCATCACGGCCAGGTCGAGTCGGCCGTCCCGCACCATCCCGGCGAGCGCGTCGCCGTGAGCCTGGACGAGGTGCAACCGGATCCGCGGCGCCACCGCATGGAACTCCGCGAGCACCGACGGGATGCTCACCGGCCCGAGCGTGAGTGGAAACCCGAACGACACGAGTCCGCTCTCCGGATCTGCGTTGCTCCGGACGACGCCGACCGCGTCGTCGAGCGCACTCACCAGGCGGTGGGTGCGCTCGAACAGGTCGCGCCCCGGCGCGGTGAGTGCGATGCCGCGGCCGACCTGCTGGAACAACTGAACTCCGAGTGCTCGCTCGAGCGCCTTGAGTCTCCTGCTGATCGACGACTGCGGGACACCGAGCAGGTCGGCCGCGCGCGTGACGTGCCCTTCTGCAGCAACGGCATCGAACGCGGCGAGCAACGGCGCGAGCGCCTCTGCACCGGCCGTACGGAATTCATCCATATTCGGATCATAAATCGGTTGAATTCTCATTGGACGGATTGATTGGGCGCGGGCGACGATGAGGCGTCCGCAACTAGGGAGGGCAGGAAGATGACGTCACCGACCCCGGCCGCCAACGCCGAATCCGATACCGCAGCAGAGGTCGTGGACGTCGTTCTCGTCGGTGGCGGCATCATGTCCGCGACGCTCGGCGCCCTGTTGTCCAGGCTGCGGCCCGACTGGTCGATCGTGATGCTCGAACGCCTCGGGGCACCGGCCGGCGAAAGCTCCAACGCGTGGCGCAACGCCGGGACCGGGCACGCCGGGTTGTGCGAACTCAACTACATGCCCGACCCGGCGGACCCCGCCCGGGCGGCCGACATCGGCCGTCAGTTCCGGATGTCACAGCAGTTCTGGGCCGCGCTCGCCGAGAACGGCGATGTCGCGGACCTCCGATCGTTCGTCAACCCTGCCCCGCACATGGACGTCGTCTTCGGTGAGCGCGACATCGCCTATCTGCGTGAGCGGTTCGCCACGCTGCGGCGCCACCCGCTGTTCGCCGGCATGGAGTACAGCGAGGATCCGGAGACGATCCGCGCATGGGCGCCGCTGGTCGGCGACGGCCGCGACCCCGCCCAGCCGATGGCGGCGACGCGTCATCCGGCCGGCACCGACGTCGACTTCGGCGCACTGACCCACGCCCTGGTGAACGCGATGACGAACCGCGGCGCGCAGATTCGAACACATCACGAGGTGACCTCGCTGTCGCGGTCCGCGGACGGCACCTGGGCGGTCGGGGGTCGCGACCGCCGCGCGAAGCGCCGGTTCCGTCTCCGGTCGCGGTTCGTGTTCGTCGGCGCCGGCGGCTACGCCCTGAAGCTGTTGCAGAAGGCGCGGATCCCGGAGGTGCGTGGATACGCGGTCTTCCCGCTCGGCGCCCAGTTCTTCCGCACCGACGACCCCGACGTGGTCGCTCGGCACGACGCCAAGGTGTACGGGCAGGCGGCGCTGGGTGCGCCGCCGATGTCGGTGCCGCATCTGGATCGGCGGATCGTCGACGGGCGGCCGTCTCTGTTCGGCCCCTACGCCACGTTCAGCACCAAGCTCCTGGAACACGGCCGGCTCAGGGATCTGTTCACGACCATCCGATTCCACAACGCCGCACCGCTGCTCGCGGTGGGGTTCCAGAATCCGGGCCTGGTCCGCTATCTGGTGGGGCAACTGGTCGCGACCCGCAGGCGGAAGTTCCGCGAGCTCACGCGCTTCTGTCCCACCGCCGACCGATCGGCGTGGGAACTGATCCAGGCCGGGCAGCGCGCACAACTGATCAAGCCCGACAAGAGGAAGGTAGGTGTCCTGACGTTCGGCACCGAGATCGTCACCGGCGCCGACGGCACCATCGCGGGGCTGCTCGGCGCCTCCCCCGGCGCTTCCATCGCCCCGCCCCTCATGGCCGGTCTTCTCGAGCAGTGCTTCCCCGACGAGTACTCACGTTGGCGGCCGACACTGCATCGGTTGATGCCGGGCCTCGCGCCGCTGGTGGACGCCGAGCCCGGTGTGGGCGAGCACGACATCGGCCAGACCTAGCTCCCCGTCTGCACTACCGTGCCGGTCGAGTCCACGAGATTCCGGTTCCACTCGTTGAAGAGCCATGCATCGGGTGCGAGGGACTGGAGTGCGGCCTGCAGTTCGATCAGGGTATTGATCTCGTCCAGCGCTTCGTCCAGGTCGCCGATCCCGATCCGAAAGCACCCGGACCGTCGTCGCGGAATGGACAGGCTCTCGGCGAGCGCGCCGGACGCCTCCGGGCCGAGGAATTCGACTGCGAAGACCGGGCCGCCCTCACCGTAGGAGACCTCGAGAACGCTGCCGTGATCGACTACGGACAAGCCGATCTCCCGGAGGTGTTCACCCGCCTTGGGCAGCGACACGTCCGATGTCGTGGCATCGAAGAGGACAAGACTCACACTGCCGGCCACGGATCCTCGCTCGGGTAACGCGAACCCACGCTACCTGCGCACCGGGAAACGCCCCGTCCGCGCGAGTCGAGTCGAGTCGAGGAGAGTTGAGGAGAGTTGAGTCGACCCTAGGTCAACAAAGCGGCAGCGACGCCTATCGCAAGCGCCGTCCATGCCGTCGTCCAGAAGATTCCGTAGGGCGAGAGACCGTTGGCCGCGGCGATCGCGCCAGGTACCAACGGGAGGAGGAAGAAGGCAAGCACCCACAGCACGTGGGTCGCCCGTCGATCTGCGCTGGGCCGGCTCGCGCGTTGCGTGTCTCTGGAGCGGTCCACCATGACGTCTCCGGAGTTGGTCAACCGGTGTCGGTGATCCCATTCTTGTCCGAAGTGCACCGTTGTGGGGCGGTGCGGACCACGATTCCTGTGGCACGTCTCCGCTACAGGGCGAAACCGATCCCACCGCCGGCAGGAGCGACAGCGAATACGGGCTGCCTGCCACGTCCGCGGTGCTGGCGGAGCTCGACACGGACACCGGACTCCCGGCACTGCGGCCCGACGATCCGGGCTGCGCACCACTCGCCGGTATCCAGCGATACGAAGGTCCTGCGTTGTCGTCGAATCACCATCGTCTGCTCCCTTGCGGCCCGAAGTTGAACAATCTCAGAATCCCGCTCGGGAGGGACCCGAACGACGGCGGAAATACCTGTTCGGCTACCTGTCCCTCAACACGCACGTAATCGGCGGTCTACCCGGACCGGCGGGAATGTCGACGCTCGCGAAACGACTCCACAGACATCGAGGACGGCATCGCGCAGTCTGCTTTGGATCAAGGCGAGTCGCGGTGCCGTTCGAATCGCCGACCCACGCGCACTGCGCTGCCGCAGCGACGAATGTGGGGGCGAGTTCTCGTCACGACCTGGTTCGAAGTGGGAAGAAGGACGGGAATCGCGCTTCTTCTCGATGCTCGCGGAACTGGACCCTCAGACCAGGCACGATGTGGCGGCAGCCATGGATCCATGCGAACGCCCACTGGCCGCTGTCCAGTGCAACGATCGCCATCCTGCGTGCTGCGGGCTCCCACGCCGGCGGCACGTCTCGGAGCGGCCGAAGAGCGACGACCGTGCCCGTCTTCGATGGGTCCCGAGTAGCGCATGAGTCGGCTACTGGTTGAAGGTTTTCGCCAAGCATCTCGGCCGCTCCCGGTCGTGGACTGTTCGAGCAGATCCACGTTGCTCCTTGCCGTCCGGGATCGCGACGGTAGAAATACGCGGTTGGCTACGTGGACCGATGCACCGTGACCGCCGGCTGATCGTCGTGCGCTACGCGAGCGCCCGAGCGATGCGAGGGACGATCGAGTTCAGCGCCCAGGGAATCGAGAGCACAGAATTGAACGAGATTGCCCCGCGCTCGTCGAGCGTGGTCGCAATGACTCCGTGATGCTGCGTGGCTGCGAGACTTGCCATGGCAGGGTTCTCGGCAACCGCGTCGTAGGTCTCGTCGGGTCCGAGGATGAGGACGATGTCACCGTCGAATGTACGAACGTTCTCGGCCGACACCGGCACGAAGAAGCTCACGCCGTCGTCCTGGGCGGTGATTGCCTCCGGAATGGTGAATCCGAGCGACGTGAGGAACTGTCCGCGCCCCTCGCGAGGACCGTAAACTGCGTACTGCCCGTCGTACGGCAAGACCGCCACGCCAGTCTTGTCGGCGAACGCTGGGTTCGCGGTGATGGCAGCCTGGAGCGCTTGATCGGTCTCCCGATTGAGAGCGACCCCGCGTTCCTTCTCCCCCAGCGCTGTCGCGATGAGTTCGGTTTGCTCAGCTCGCCCAACCGCATACTCGGCAGTTCCGGCAGGTCGGGCGATGGTCGGGGCGATCTTGCTGAGCTGGGCGTAGATGTTTTCGTCGAAGGCCGCGGTGACACCGACGATCAGATCAGGGTCGAGACTTGCGAGTTGTTCGAGGTTCGGCTCGGAGTCGGACTCGAGGTAGGTCAGCTTCGCGTCGCCGACCGCGTCATTCGTCCACGGCCCCAGCCCAGACTCGTAGTACTGGTACCCGGTGTTCGCGATAGGGACGGTACCGAGAGCGAGTAGGACATCGGCGTCCGAGATGCCCAGTGCGACAACTCGCTCGGGCCTCTCCGAGATGGCAGTCGATCCGAAGATGTGCTCGATCGTCACGGGAAATGCGCCGGCCGCGGCGCTTTCGGAGGTGGTGTCCGCCGCGTCGGTCGAGCACGCGGATACCAGGCCGACCGCGAGTAGCGCGGTCAACCCGAAGCGGATCATTCTTCCAAGTCCCATGTCCAAGCCTGTCGTCGAGCAGTCAGAAACAATGGTGAGGATAACCTAACTATTCGCGGATCGTGGCGAGCCGCTCCGTCGGTGCGGATCTGTTGGACTTCGGGTCGAGGTCGCCCGAGGCGCAGAAGGCCCAGCTGAGGCTTTGAGGCCTCGACGGTCCCGCTGATCGGCGATCCTGTGGTCAGATCCGTTGAGTTGGCGCAGCGAGTACCCAGCAACGTGATCTTCCGCAGATGAGCGGGGCCTGCGCATCAACCAACAACCCCAGCCCACTCCGGGCGTGCTCGAGGCTCTGACATTTGCGGCGTCCCGACGGGCGCCCGCGGGGTCGGTCTCCGACGGTGAGCGGTCGATGGCGGTTGCGGTGCACGTTCCACAAGTGCCGCGACGACGAGCTGGGCCTCACGGCGATTGTCGAGGCGCGCTCTACCGCACCGCATTTTTCGCGAAGGTTGGCGAGCTGGTGCATCCAGCACCCTTCCGAAACGCCCGGGCCGGCACGCACGATTCGACGCGTCCACCGAATCACCTCACCGCGAACGCGCGAGTCCCACTTCCGCGGAAGCTGCGTTGAATGTGAACATTAGGAAGATTGCCGCCTGGAGGAGATGCAATTCGCAGTCGACAGCAAATTCGACACTCCAGGAATCGAACCGCTCCTACGCAAGCCACTCCGGCACCGAAACAACCAAAATTCGCGACATCTGGCACATTCATCGCGGAACGGATAAAACGCTCACCGTTCCACTTGACTCGCATCATTAAACGATGATGCCGGTGGTTTGTTGCCATGTAAGGCGACAAACCACCGGCATCATTCGCGCAAATTCGTTTCCTCGTGAGGACCACGACGCCTTCACGCAGCCGCCGTACCAGCCGCTGGTGAAAGAAGTAGCGCGTTACCGCCACCTGAGCGGCACAGGCGATCGGTTGTGGTAACGCCGGCGGCGCCGGCGAGCATTGGCGTCACAGAGCAACGCCACCGAGACATCCAACGCTGCCGAGGCCGCTCTCACTGCTACCCCCGCGGCTTGCCGCCGTGGTTGCCGTGATGACCGCCGTGATGACCACCGTCATGGCTGCCATCGGCACTGCCATCGTGGCTGCCATCAGCACTTCCCGAGCTGCCATCGGAACTGCCATCGTGGCTGCCATCAGCACTTCCCGAGCTGCCATCGGAACTGCCATCGTGGCTGCCATCAGCACTTCCCGAGCTGCCATCAGCACTGCCATCGTGGCTGCCATCAGCACTTCCCGAGCTGCCATCAGCACTGCCGTCATGGCTGCCGACCGCGCCGAGGCTACCCAGAGCACCGAGGCTTCCGACCGCGCCGAGGCTTCCCAGAGCACCGAGGCTGCCGACCGCGCCAATGCTGCCCACGGCGCCCAAGCTACCTAGAGCACCGAGGCTGCCCAGGCCTCCATCGGCACTGCCCAGACTGCCCTGACCCCCGTCGGCGCTGCCCGAGCTGCCCTCGTGGCTTCCATCCGCACTACCCAGGCTGCCTAGGCTGCCCTGGCCCCCGTCGTGGCTGCCATCGGCACTCCCCGAGCTTCCCTCATGGCTGCCATCCGCACTACCCAGGCTGCCTAGGCTGCCGAGGCTGCCCTGACCGCCATCATGGCTGCCATCGGCACTCCCCGAACTGCCCTCATGGCTGCCATCCGCACTACCCAGGCTCCCGAGGCTGCCCTGACCGCCATCATGGCTGCCATCGGCACTCCCCGAACTGCCCTCATGGCTTCCATCGGAACTGCCCGAGCTGCCATCGGAACTGCCGTCGTGGCTGCCATCGGCACTACCCGAGCTGCCATCAGCACTGCCGTCATGGCTGCCATCGGCACTGCCCGAGCTGCCATCGAAACTGCCGTCATGGCTGCCATCGGCACTACCCGAGCTGCCATCGGAACTGCCGTCATGGCTGCCATCGGCGCTGCCCTTGCCCACGCTGCCCTCATGGCTACCGTCGGAGCTGCCGGAACCACCCAACCCGAGCTGGGCGAGGAACGCGGGATCCAGTGCCGCCGCAACGCTCCCCAGTCCACCCTGCCCAGTTTCGCTGCCGGCGCCTTGGCGAGCGCCGCCGGGTCCGGCAGGATCAGCCTGCCCGACAGCAAGCGAGCCGATCGAGAGCACGGTGACCGCCGACGCGGCGAGCATGATGCGGGTCTTCATCTTCAAAGTGCGAGGGTTTCCGCTCCTGTAGCTTGGCATCGTTTCATAACCTCCTCGATTGGCCTGAACAGCAATTCAAAGACGATCCGCCCAAACCGCATGAAAGCAATTGATCGAAACGCCGCCACTGCCCTCACGAAACTCCGCCAGACCCCGACCGAACGGCTGACGCCCCCATGCGTATAGGCGAAATCAACCTAGCATCTCGATCGAGCAACAGACGGAGTAATTGGATTTTGCTGGCTTCAGCGCGCACGACCTGAAGTGGTTGGGCCGGTCACGAATTCGGAAACCGACACCACCCGCCGCCCAGTGCGGTCGAAATGGTGGCGCGATACGCTACCGAAATAATCGGACCGGGCGTTGACATTACTCGAAATTCACTGTGCGCCTACGAGTCCGGGAAGTGCAGCTCCGCGCAGTTGCGCGAAATCGGTGGTCTGGCACGGCCCGCGACGTTCCCGACCCTGCAACGAGCACAAGGCCACCGGGCGGGGGCGAAGTCACGGAGGCGCCGACGTCCCGGGACACCGTCGAACTCCAACGTTCCGCGCTGTCGCGGCCCGGGATGGGCACCACTGGGGCGTCGGGGTTCCCGCGTTTCCAGTTGGAATCATCAAGCCCAACAAGCGTCCATGCCCTTCCGACCCGAGCAGCGACTTCCCGTCGCTGCCCAGCGACGCGGTGCCACTCGCTTGACGGTCGCGAGCGTCCAAGAGACGTGTGCCGTGGGATAGGTGCTCGATGCCGCGTACCCGCGGCTCGTGAATCTGCCTCGATAGGGAGGGGAAAGGTCGGCCCGCACCATCCTCGCCTCGAATCAGCCGGCGATGTGCCTTCTGTGCATCCCGGCGCAGAACTCGATTTGGCGCAGAAGGGGTTTCGGCGCGGCGCAGCCGCTCCACTGTGGCGACCGGTGTCGATCTCGCGTTGCCGGCAAGCGCGCGATGCGGCCGCCGCGCGCGAAGCGACACATCCGTAGATGCATCCAGCAGTACGCGCGGGACACGGTCGGTGTGCCCGCCGGATCGCCTGGAGCTCTGGCCGCCTTCCGTCGCTAGTGTCACGTGGTGCGCGGCTGAAAGCCAGGCCTGCCGGAAAGGACGATGAAATGGGCTTCTCGCTTGGTTTCCACAGGATCGACGGCAATGAGCTCGTGGATGCCGATCGGGAGGGCATCGCCGAGTTCTTGCACAGTCGAGGGCTGAGAATGGAGGATCGTTCGATCGTCGACGCAGACGGTTCCGTGCTTGCGTTCGACGGCGCTTGGAGCGACCTGCATCTCGACCCGTTGGATCAGGACGGTCCGCTCGGCGGCGGCATCGACCATGCGACGCTCACGCCGGCCGAATGCGAGTTCATCTACGGACTGTGTGTTGCCGGACGCCTGATGGTGGTCAATCCGCAGGGCGATCCGATGTACGTGGTACCCGGACGCACCCATCAGGCTGCCGCACTGCCCGACCCTGATGAGACGGTGTGGGTGGACAGTCCGGACGAGCTGGCGATCGCGCTCGGGGCGGGTTTCGGCGAGTTCCGGAACTATCTCCGCCGCGTGATGGACTCGTACTCGTCCGACCCGTCAGAGGTTTAGGAACGGGCGGGTCACCGACTCGACCGGTCGACCTTCCGCCGACACCGCATGCAGCGCCACGGCATCTGCGGAATAGGCTCGCCCATGCCGACGTTGTGATGGCCGGATCGGATGCGTTCCGTGTCCCCCGGGCTCAAACCCTTGCCTTCGCAGAGTTCCGTGCGGCTGTAGCTGCGTTGCGCGTTTCGCCGAGAGGCGACCGAGCACATCCGATCCCTTCTCATGCCCGTGACGCGCTGACCCGCACACGTATTCGGCCACGGCTGGGGCTGTCGTTCGCGAGTGGCACCTGCCACGAGGGGATACCCGAGTGGTGGCGGTCGTCGCCGGCGGTTCGTCCGAGGTCAGCTACGTTCGCTCGCGATGGTGCGGATAGCTGCCTCGAGTTCGCCAACGATCTGTATGAGGCCGAGGATCGCCGTGCGGTCGACGTCGTCGACGTTGCCACCGACTTCGGCGGCGGCACAGAGAATGGCCTGCAGCTTCTTGGTACGCGCGGCGGCCTCGGGGATCCGCAGGTCGCTGTATCCAAAATGGTCGGCACCGACGCTGACAGGTTCGGATTTGGAACGCTTGAGCACGCGAAGACTCCTGCAATTGGTGGGGTGAACTCCTCCAAGGTAGGCGAACCTGCCACCGCGGCGCCGAAACGGACGCGTTGCGGACGTGCCAGCTCGACGAACTCGACCAGTCGACGGCTGACTGCACCGGCAGAGTCGGTCATCGTTTGGGTTGCTCGAGTTTCCTCCGGAGATGACCCGGAAAGGCAGAAGAACCCAGGTGAGATGTTCTCTCACCTGGGTTTTCTCGGCCGGGCTGACGGGATTTGAACCTGAGACCACTTGACCCCCAGTCAAGAAGAATAACCCTCTGACCTGCAGGTCATGAAGTCTTGGTGTCTGCCTGGTGTCTGGCAGCTCTCAGTCGTCGCTGCTCGAACCGCTCCCGCTCGGCCTTCATGTGCTCGCTCATCCGCTGCGGAAGTGCATCCAATTCCTCGTCCCACAAATGTCCGTAGATGTCGAGAGTCATGGCAGCCGACCGGTGTCCGAGCATTCGCTGGACAGTCTTCACATTCGCACCAGAATGGATCGCAAGCGACGCCGCCGTATGGCGCAATTCGTAGGTATCTAAGCCGGGAGTTACGAACGCGCACCCAGGTTCTGCCCGAACGGCGACCGACTCGGCCCCGACCGCGTCGTCGTCGGCTGGATGGCATGCGGATGCACCGGCCCGCGGCGGGCATCGCACCTAGGAATGCCGTGAGTGCGGCGCGATCCTGTACGTGCCGGCGCACGACGGGCCGATCACGTTCGGGGAGCGCTGGCGGCGGAAGTAGGGAACGGCACCACACATCTCCCTTCAATACAGTCTGACGAAAGGCCCCCACCCTCACGGGTGGGGTCCTTCGTCGTCTCTGAAACCGGGCGATGCTCGCCGGCGCCCAACCCTGCATGTACGAATCATGGGCTATCGCGCTCTGGCAGATGGAGATGGACCAGTGGTTCCGTGAGCAGGGCGAGGAACCCAGCTAGCCGCCGAGCACCTTCGGCAGCACGAACACGGCCAGAGCCCCGAACCATCGCACCATCAGGATGCGACATCGTGGGAGCGGCGCGAAGGCCGATTCGCGTGTCGGTCAGCTAGCGGAGCTCAGTGAACCGGCGACGGCACCGGCGACGCCGAGCATGACGAGACTTCCGAAAGCCCAGCTGGCAAATCCGGCAATGTTTTCGACCGGCGTGAACTCGGGGGACGAACCCATAGCTAACTCCTTCAAGTGATAGTGGCTGCACGGCGACATCCGCCGGACGCCGAAAAACTAGCCGCTCGTGCTGGCTGTGTCACGCTGAGGTGCGAGGAGGGTAGAAAATGGAGTGGTGCCAAGCTACGAACGCGCACCCCACCACTGCCCAAACGGCGACCTACTCGGTCCCGACCGAGTCGTCGTCGGATGGATGGCATGTGGATGCACCGGCCGCGGCGGGCACCGAACCTACGAGGGCCGGACGTGCGGCGTGATCGTGTACGTGCCAGCACATGACGACCCCTCGACTTCGGGGAACGCTAGCGGAAGAAGCAGCGCAGACTTCTTCGTTATCCAGGTGGGCGGGCGCGCGTTGTTCGCGGCTCTCTATAGCGAGCCTGAAGATGTCTGTCACACGGTCAGGGTTGTGAAATCGCAGGCAGGGATGGCGTGCCCGGTGGATCGCGCGACCTGGGTCAGCGCGAGTTCATGCAGGGTGGCGTTGTAGTCGGCGACAGCATCGGATACGACGAAGAACTGGATGTCTCTTGCCAAGGCGTCGAAGCTTGTCGCGACGATCCCCTGGGACGCGAAGACACCACAGACCACAAGCTGGTCCCTGCCTCCACGCCGCAGTTCCACCTCGAGGTCGGTGGCGTAGAACGCACTGAGAGATCGTTTGTGGACCCACGGAATGGCTGGATCGTCCATGCCGCGCAAGCAGGACTGTTTGACATCGGCCGCATCCGGCCCCCGACCCCACTGCAGGCCACCGAGTCCGCGCTGCCGCGTCGTCGTGGCGGGGCGTGGTGCCGAAGCGATGACCGGCACATCGTTAACGAATGCCCAGTCCACCACGGATTGGCACCGATCGACTACCGCTGCCCGAGTCTCGGCAGCGAGCACGCTCACGTAGTACGGGAGTAGGTCATGCACCAAGACCGCGCAACGATCCTGCTCGATCTGCCACCCCAGCCCGCCGCGAACGTCGGCGAATATAGCCGGCTCATAGGGACTGACCTCAGCTGTGAACGTGACCACACCGACGATCCTGCCAAATCCTATGGGCTGACCATCGACTGCTTCCCGTCGACGGACTAGGCCGGAGTTGACGATGGCCTGCTCGGGGTTGCCAGTCGAGTTCTCGAGAGGTGCAGCAATACCGGAGTAGGTGCAAGTTCCCCGTCGCGAGTGTCGGCGTGATCACGCGGTTTCACGAGGTGATCGGACCCTTGCAGCCTTCGTCTGCCCCTCACGGAATTTCGATTACTACTGCTCGATTTCGTGAGTTATCCGCGAGTTCATGGCGGAATCCGCGACTAACCCCCGGCTACGCGCTCACCCCGCTCGCTCGGTGGTCCCGTCACCTCCGCGCCGCTGAGCACTATCAGGGTTGATGTTGAGCCGAACACCCTCATACACCACCGTGTACGGCACATCGTCGTCGTTGTCCGGGTCGCCGGAGTCCGCAGGGTCCGGCAGTTCCGCTCTCTCCTCGATGACGATCTGCGCTCGCGCCGCACCGGGATCAAACATCTCCTGAAACGGCCCGACGAACGACCCCCCAAGCCCGCGGCGCTTCGCCCGAACAGCCGCCCACCCGAACAGCACCAACGGGCCGATCATGACGATCAGCACCAACAAGTCCCCCATGCCCGCGAGCGTACCGACGAGATCCTCCGCTGCGCTTAGAGGAGAAAGGAACCCGCACGGGTTTGCAGATCGGCGACCGCGTTCGCATCCGCCCCAGTGAGGCATCGCCCTTCACTATCATCGACACCACCGAGGACGACCGGTTCCTGATCGAAGCCGTCGATTACGTGCCGGGGCGCTACCCATTTTCGATGAAGCCCGAGGACTTGGCCCCCGCGGAGGTAGCCGTCGCACAGTACTCGCGTGGACCGACAGTCAGCTTTCCGGGCGGTACTGCCCGTACAGGCCCGCGCTGTCCGGTAGGTATCCGGAGATACAGAAAAACCCTGGTGAGAAGTACTCTCACCAGGGTTTTCCTCGGTCGGGCTGACAGGATTTGAACCTGCGACCACTTGACCCCCAGTCAAGTGCGCTACCAAGCTGCGCCACAGCCCGTCCACGCCCTCGTTCGGGCGCCTCAGAAGATTACAACAGTGTCGCTCGGGAAAGCGAATCGCCTGGTCAGCGAGCTCTTTCCCGGCGGGCGGACCGCCGTCGCACAGGCCCCGCGCCCGTCACACACCGAATCCGCATGAATTCCAGTGTGGTTGGGGGCACGACTTGCACGACGGCGGCCTCGCGTCAGCGGTTGCGGCGGTCCCGCTTCTCCCGGACGCGCACCGAGATGCGCACGGGGCTGCCGTCGAAGCCGAACTCCTCGCGCAGACGACGCTCGAGGAAGCGGCGGTAGCCGGCCTCGAGGAAGCCCGTCGTGAACAGCACGAACGTCGGCGGGCGGGTGCCGGCCTGGGTGGCGAACATGATGCGGGGCAGGCGACCACCACGCATCGGCGGCGGCGTGGCCGCCACGACCTCCTTGAGCCAGTTGTTGAGGCGTCCGGTCGGGATCCGCTTGTCCCACGACTCCAGCGCCGTCTCGATCGCCGGCACGAGCTTCTGAATGGCGCGGCCGGTGTGCGCGGAGATGTTGACCCGCTGCGCCCACGGCACGCGAACCAACTCGCGGTCGATCTCCTTCTCGAGCATCAGACGCCGGTCCTCGTCGACCAGGTCCCACTTGTTGAAGGCGAGCACCAGCGCACGACCCGTCTCGGCCACCATGCTCAGCACGCGCAGGTCCTGCTCGGTGATCGGCTTCGACGCGTCGATCAGCAGGATCGCGACCTCGGCGGCCTCGATCGCCGACTTCGTGCGCAACGACGCGTAGAACTCGTGGCCGCTCGCATGGCTGACCTTCTTGCGCAGACCGGCGGTGTCGACGAACTTCCACACCTTGCCGCCCAGTTCGACGAGCGAGTCGACAGGGTCGACGGTGGTGCCGGCGACGTCGTGGACCACCGAGCGCTCGTCGCCGGACAGCTTGTTGAGCAGGCTCGACTTGCCGACGTTCGGCTTACCGACGAGCGCCACGCGCCGCGGACCGCCGCCGCCGGTGCCCTCGCGCGGGGTCTCCGGAAGCACCCGCAGAACCTCGTCGAGCAGGTCGCCGGTGCCGCGGCCGTGTGTCGCACTGACCATGTACGGCTCGCCCAGGCCGAGCGACCACAGGGCCGCGGCCTCTGCCTCGGTGCGGGCATCGTCGACCTTGTTCGCGACGAGGATCACCGGCGTCTTCGACCGGCGCAGCACGCGCACGGCCGCCTCGTCCGTCGCGGTCGCGCCGACGACGGCGTCGACCACGAGCAGGATCGCGTCGGCGGTGTTCATGGCCAGCTCGGCCTGACGCGCCACCGACTGCTGCAGACCCTTGGCGTCGGGCTCCCAGCCGCCGGTGTCCTGCACCATGAACCGGCGTCCGGCCCAGTTGGCGTCGTAGGAGACGCGGTCGCGCGTCACGCCGGGGATATCCTCGACGACGGCTTCACGACGGCCGATGATGCGGTTGACCAGCGTCGACTTACCGACGTTCGGCCGTCCGACGACCGCCAGGGTCGGTACCGCGACGTGCTCCTCGGCCTCGTCGCCCTCGAGGAAGTCGGCGAGGTCCCAGTCGGACTCCTCGCTCCAGATTCCGTCCGCGGCATACCCGCCGCCGGACACGTCACTCACGAACTCGTCGGTCACTGCACTGCTCCAGTTCTGTCGCTTACCACCAGCAGCAACCTGCCGATCACGTCTTCGATGCCCAGTTCACTCGTGTCCACCGTCACCGAATCCTCCGCCGGACGCAACGGAGATACCGCGCGGGTGGAATCGAGGTGGTCGCGGCGCTGCACGTCGGCGAGGACGCCGGCGAAGTCGTCGCCGCGTCCTTCAAGGACGTTCTGGGCGTTGCGTCGCGTGGCCCGCGCCTCCGCGGAGGCCGTCAGGAAGATCTTCACGTCCGCATCCGGAAGCACGACGGTGCCGATGTCGCGCCCCTCGACGACGATGCGCCCGGCCTGCTCGACGATGCGTCGCTGCAGATCCACCAGGAATGTCCGCACGTCGGGAACGGCCGACACCGCCGACACCGCCTGGGTGACGGCGGCGCCGCGGATCTCGTCGGTGACGTCCTCGCCGTCGAGTTGCACGCCGTCGACTTCGGGATCGGTGCCGATGGTCAGCGGCAGCGAGGCCGTGGCCCGCGCGATGGCGACCGGGTCGCCCACATCGACGCCCTGGCGCAGCACGTGCAGCGTTGCGATCCGGTACATGGCGCCGGTGTCGAGGTAGCGCGCACCCAGGCTGGTCGCCACCCGGCGCGACACGCTGGACTTGCCGGTGCCCGACGGGCCGTCGATCGCAACGACCAGCGCCGCTCCGTCCGTCACAGGCCGACCGCCCCGTACAGGCTGCCGACCTCGCCGCGGCCGAGCACGCGCAGCGTGCCCGGACGGCCGTCGCCGAGCGCGACGGCACCGATGTCGGTGCGCACCAGGCGGACCACCGGGTGACCGACGGCGTCGAGGAGTCGGCGCACGATGTGCTTGCGACCCTCGTGCAGGACGATCTTCACGAGCGACTTGCCGCCGTTGATGTCGAGGAGCTGGAACGCGTCGACCTTCGCCGGCCCGTCCTCGAGCTCGACGCCGGCCTTGAGCGTCTTACCGAGGCTGCGGTCGACGACTCCGTTGACCGTCGCCAGGTACGTCTTGGGCACCTCGTACGACGGGTGCATCAGCCGGTGCGCGAGGTCGCCGTCGTTGGTCAGCAGGATCAGCCCTTCGGTGTCGGCGTCGAGACGTCCGACGTGGAAGAGTCGCTGACCTGCGGAGACGCGTTCGGAGACGATGTCACCGATGCACGGGCGGCCGAGGTCGTCGGACATCGTGGACTGCCAGCCGCGGGGCTTGTTCAGCGCGATGTGGACCAGGTCCTTCTTGACGACGACGCGGATGCCGTCGACGCGGACAACGGCGTTTTCGGGATCGACGCGTAGGCCCTGTTCGAGCACGATGCGGCCGTCGACCTCGACGCGGCCCTGGTCGATGAGTTCTTCGGCGGCGCGCCGTGAGGCGACTCCGGCCTGCGCCAGCACCTTCTGCAGCCGTACCCCGTCGCCCTTCATGGGCGCGAGATCGCGGTCGACCTCGGAGTACTGGTGCTTCGCGGGCTTCGCGTTGCTGATCTTCGGAGTATGCGCCTGCGTCTGGGCGCGCTGGGGCTTGGCCGACTTCGGCTTGCCCCGCTTGTTCAGCTGTTTGCTGGGAGCGCCCTGGCGGGCTGTGTTCTTCGTGCTCTTGGCAGCAGGCTGCCTCTTCTTGCGGTCCGGTGTGCCATCACGGCGAGCGGGCTTGTTCACTTTTCGATCCCTGTCAGTTTTCGATGTCGATCTCGGGGTCCGGCGTATTCGCGGACCCCGGTGACGATGGAGTCCTGTCTATTCTCGCAAATCGTGGATCCGCTTCGAGACTCTCGGTGATGTCGTCGATCACATCGACGTCCGGGAGCAGCGGCGCGAGCGGCGGCAGATCCGCCAGCGACGCCAGCCCGAGCCGCTCGAGGAACAACTCGGTGGTCGCGTAGGTGGTGGCGCTGGTCTCCGGGTCCGGGCCGGCCTCGGTGATCAGTCCGCGGGCCAGCAGCGTGCGGATGACGCCGTCGACGTTGACGCCGCGCACCGCACTGATCCGGGCCCGGGTGAGCGGCTGCCGGTAGGCGATCACCGCGAGCGTCTCGAGCGCGGCGCGGGTCAGCTTCGACCGGGCACCGTCGAGCAGCAGGCGTTCGACGTACGGCGCGTACTCGTTGCGGGTGTAGAACCGCCACCCGTCCCCGGCGAACCGCAGGTCGATGCCGCTGCCCCGGGCGGTGAGGTCGGCGGCAATCGTCCGGAGCGTCGTCTCGACCCGCGCCTCGGGCTCGCCGAGTGCCGCCGCGAGAATCGCCGGCGTCGCCGGCGTGTCGATGACCAGCAGCATCGATTCGAGCGCCGCCGCCAGACGGTCGTCGGACATCTCGTCGAACTCGTCCTCGAACGCGGCCAGATCGTCGGCATCGCCGGATGTCATTGGTAGTCCTCCTCGCTCGCGGGCACCGCCGCACTCTCGCCGGTCCAGCTCACCAGCAGATCACCCAGCGGCTCGGGCTGCTCGAACAGCACCGACCGCTCGCGGTACAGCTCGAGCAGAGCCAGGAAACGCGCCACGATCTGCACCGGGGTCTCGCACTCGGCGACCAGCTCACCGAACGGCGTCCACACACCGACGCCGCGTTCCCGCAACAGTTCCAGGATCCGGGCTGCCTGCTCGGGCACCGACACCGTCGGGACGTGCAGGTGGTCGAGCCCGACTTTGGGGACGGGCCGGGGCCGGAACGCGGTCGCGGCGATCTCGGCGAACTGGCGCGGGTCGACGCCGAGCAGGACCTCCGGCAGCAGGTCGACGTAGCGGTCCTCCACGGACACCGACCGCGGGTAGCGGCGCAGCGCGGCCGCCTCGAGTTCGCCGAACAGCTGCGCCACCTGCTTGTAGGCGCGGTACTGCAACAGGCGCGCGAACAGCAGGTCGCGGGCCTCGAGCAATGCCAGGTCCTCGTCGTCGTCCACCTCGCCCGCGGGCAGCAGTCGCGCGGCCTTCAGGTCGAGAAGTGTCGCCGCGACGACGAGAAACTCGGTGGTCTGGTCCAGGCCCAGTTCGCTTCCGAGGCTGCGGGTGTAGGAGATGAACTCGTCGGTGACCTCGTGCAGTGCCACCTCGGTGACGTCCAACTGGTGTTGGCTGATGAGCGTCAGCAGCAGGTCGAACGGTCCCTCGAAGTTGCGCAGGCGCACCCGAAATCCCGACCGGTCCCCACCCGTTGCCTCCGCGTTCGCCGATTCGACCCCCGAAGCGACGTCCGTACTCACCGTGCGCAGCGGTGGATGACCTCGCGGGCGAGGGCCCGATAGGCCTCCGCGCCACCGGACTTGGGCGCCCACGTCGTGATCGGCTCCCCCGCGACGCTCGTCTCCGGAAAACGGACGGTGCGGTTGATGACGGTGTCGTAGACGAGGTCACCGAACACCTCCACCACCCGTGACATCACCTCGCGCGCGTGCAGGGTACGGGCGTCGAACATCGTCACGACGATGCCCTCGAGCGACAGCCGCGGATTGAGCCGGTCGCGCACCTTGTCGACGGTGTCGTTGAGCAGTGCGAGCCCGCGCAGCGAGAAGAACTCGCACTCCATCGGGATGATCACGCTGTCCGCGCACGCGAGCGCATTGACGGTGAGCAGGCCCAGCGACGGCTGGCAGTCGATCAGCACGTAGTCGTAGCGGTCGAGCACCGGATGCAGGACCCGGCCCAGCGTCTGCTCGCGGCCCACCTCGGTGACGAGTTGGATCTCGGCGGCCGACAGGTCGATGTTGCTGGGCAGCAGGTCGAGCCCCTCGATCCGGGTGCGCATCAGCACGTCGTCGATCGACGTGCGCTCGACCAGCAGGTTGTGGACCGTCAAGTCCAGATCATGGTGTGCCACACCGAGTCCCGCTGACAGCGCGCCCTGCGGATCGAGATCGACGAGCAGCACCCGTCGTCCGTACTCCGCGAGCGAGGCACCCAGGTTGATCGTCGACGTGGTCTTGCCCACACCGCCCTTCTGGTTGCACATCGCGACGATCCGGGCGGGGCCGTGACTGGCGACCGGTCCGGGCTCGGGCACCTCGCGCAACGGCCGACCGGTGGGGCCGAGCGGAATCACGTCCCGACACTCGACGTCCCTTGCATCCCTTGCATACGACAGCGCATCCCCGGAAAACGGGTGCGCGGGCTCAGCCTGTTGCGGCTGCGGTGTCACCACGGTCCGATGTCCCCTGTCCTGTCGAATCCGTCCTGTCTTCCAGCTGATTTCGTAACGCTACCGCTTCGTGACATCAAACGACGGCCAACACGCACCGCGTCAGCGGGCCCGCGGGTGCGCCTGTGCCCACACTTCGCGTAGCGCTGTGACGGTCACCATGGTGTAGATCTGCGTCGTCGTCACCGACGAATGTCCCAACAATTCCTGGACGACACGCACGTCCGCGCCGCCGTCGAGCAGGTGCGTGGCGAAGGAGTGCCGCAGTGTGTGCGGCGACACCGCGACCACGATCCCGGCCTTCTCGGCGGCGTCGTGCAGGACCTGCCACGCGCTCTGCCGCGACAGTCGTCCACCGCGGGCATTGAGGAACAGCGCCGGCGTGCCGCGCGCCACCAAGCCGGGCCGCCCCCGCACCAGATAGTTGTCGATCGCCGCGATCGCGGGCCGGCCGACCGGCACGACGCGTTCCTTGCCGCCCTTACCGCGCAGCAGAATCGATCGCGACTCGGTGTCGAGGTCGTCGACGTCGAGCCCGACGGCCTCGGAGATGCGCGCACCGGTCGAGTACAGCAACTCGAGCAGCGCCCGGTCCCGGAGCGTGCGCGGATTGTCGGATGCCCCGTCGCCGCCGGCCGCGTCGAGGATCGCGAGCACGTCGTCGAGTGGGAGAGATTTCGGCAGCCGCCGACCGGGAGTCGGGGGCTTGACGGCCCGCGCGACGTCCGCGGGTGTCACGCCCTCCGCGGCGGCGAAGCGGTGCAGTCCGCGCACCGCGATCAGCGCGCGTGCCGCCGAACTGGGCGCGAGCGCGACCGTCCCGGAATCCGGATCACCACGCCGCAGCGCGACGACGAACTCGCTGACGTCGGACTCGCCGACCGAACGGAGATCGTCGATGCCGCGGTCGGAGAGGAAACGCGCGTACCGGTCGAGGTCACGACGGTACGAGCTGAGCGTGTTGCGCGCCGAGCCACGCTCGACGGCCAGATGATCCAGGTACGTGTCGATCTGACCGCCCAGCGCGGTCATGCGGATTCGCTGTCGGTCCGACCGTGCTTGCGCCGCGCGAACGTCTCGGGACGATCGACCCACGGCGCGTCCGACGACCGCAGGCCGTCTCCCCGGACGCGTGCCGCGGCGAGGGCGAGGATCCCGGACACCGCGGTGGCGTTGACGATTTCTCCGCGCAACGCCATCGTGACGGCCTCGTCGAGGGGCACGCGAGTGATCTCGAGGTCGGCCTCCTCGTCGTGGGCGGCGGGCCGGTCGACCTCACGCAGCCCGGTCGCCAGGAACACCCGAACCGATTCGTCGGTGAATCCCGGCGACAGTGCGATGTCCACCAGGACGGACCAGTGGCCGGCTGCCAGCCCCGTCTCCTCCTGGAGTTCGCGGCGGGCGGCATCGAGCGGATCCTCGCCCGGCTCGTCGAGCAGCCCGGCCGGCAGCTCCCAGAGCCGACGTCCGAGCGGATGCCGGTACTGCCGGATGAGGACCAGCCGATCGGCGTCGTCGAGCACCGCGACGGCAACCGCGCCGTGGTGCTCGACGACCTCTCGATCGGCTTCTCGCCCGCCGGGCATAGCGACGCGATCCACACGCAGCGCGACGACCGCGCCGCTGTACACGTCACGCGAGTCGAGGGTGTGGAACTCGTGCTCCCCGGGCAGGCTCATGGGCGGCCGCTATCCGACGCTGTCCGCAGTGGTCGACTCGACGGACGCCTCGGGTGCGACATCGACCGGCAGCTGCTCGGCGGCCTTGTAGTCCAGCGCGGCACCGATGAACGCCGAGAACAGCGGGTGCGGGCGGGTCGGACGGCTCTTGAGCTCCGGATGTGCCTGCGTCGCAACGAAGAACGGGTGCTTGTCGGCGGGCAGCTCGACGAACTCGACGAGGTGTCCGTCCGGCGAGGTACCGGAGAACTGCAGTCCGCTCTTGGCGATGCGGTCGCGGTAGGCGTTGTTGACCTCGTAGCGGTGGCGATGACGCTCGGAGACGTTCTCGGCGCCGTACGCCCTGGCGACCACCGAACCCTTCGCCAGCACCGCCGGGTAGGCGCCCAGACGCATGGTGCCGCCCAGATCGGCCTCGCCGGCGACGATCTGCGCCTGATCGGCCATCGTCGAGATGACGGGGTGCTTGGTGTCCTGGTCGAACTCCTCCGAGTTCGCATCCTTCAGGCCCACCGAGCGGGCCGCCTCGATCACCACGGCCTGCAGACCCAGGCACAGGCCCAGCAGCGGGATCTTGTGGGTGCGGGCGTAGGTGATGGCGCCGAGCTTGCCCTCGATGCCGCGGATACCGAAGCCACCGGGGATCAGAACCGCGTCGACGTCACCGAGCGCGGCCTGAGCGCCCGCCTCGGTCTCGCACTCGTCGGACGGCACCCACGAGATGTCCACCTTGGAGTGGTGCGCGAAGCCGCCGGCGCGCAGGGCCTCGGTCACCGACAGGTAGGCGTCGGGCAGGTCGACGTACTTGCCGACCAGCGCGACCTTGACCGTCTCGCGCGGGTTGTGGACGCGGTCGAGCAGGTCGCCCCAGACGGTCCAGTCGACGTCGCGGAACGGCAGCCCCAGCTGGCGCACGACGTAGGCGTCGAGACCCTCGCGGTGCAGCACCTTCGGGATGTCGTAGATGGACGGCGCGTCGGGCGTCGAGATGCAGGCGTCGACGTCGACGTCGCACATCAGCGCGATCTTCGCCTTGAGCGCCTGCGGCACCTCGCGGTCGCAGCGCAGGATCAGCGCGTCGGGCTGGATACCGATGTTGCGCAGCGCCGCCACCGAGTGCTGCGTCGGCTTGGTCTTGAGCTCACCGGACGGGCCGAGGTACGGCACCAGCGACACGTGCAGGAAGAAGACGTTCTCGCGGCCGACGTCGTGGCGCACCTGGCGGGCGGCCTCGAGGAACGGCTGGGACTCGATGTCGCCGACCGTGCCGCCGATCTCGGTGATCACGACGTCCGGGACCTGCCCCTGCGCGTCGGCGCCGGCCATCGCGATGATGCGGCTCTTGATCTCGTCGGTGATGTGCGGGATCACCTGGACGGTGTCGCCCAGGTACTCGCCGCGGCGTTCCTTCGCGATCACCGCCGAGTAGACCTGCCCGGTCGTGACGTTGGCGAAGGCGTTGAGGTCACGGTCGAGGAAACGCTCGTAGTGTCCGACGTCGAGGTCGGTCTCGGCGCCGTCCTCGGTGACGAAGACCTCGCCATGCTGGAACGGGTTCATCGTTCCGGGATCGACGTTGAGGTAGGGGTCGAGCTTCTGCATCGTCACGCGCAGTCCGCGCGCGGTGAGCAACTCGCCGAGGCTGGAAGCGGTCAATCCCTTACCGAGGGAGGAGGCGACACCCCCGCTCACGAAGATGTGCTTGGTGGCGCTACGCGAATGGATGCGTGACTGTGGCAAAGGGGCTCCCGTGACGACTGTGCAGGACTTGGTCTGAGTTGAGCATGCTGGGGCCTGCCGACCCACGGGACTTCACGGTAACACCTGTCGCCCGGGAACCGTGCACGACGCTCCCGGTTTCCGAGCGACAAGCGTCACATGCGTGCTACGGCCGCGGCACACCCACGGTGATCGCAGCGGCGCCGGGGCCGGTCCCGTAGCGTCCGGAAACGCCTCCCAATTGCTCCTGAAGTGCGAGAACGGTCGTGATCCGCCCCGCCTCGCGGTCCACGTCGTCGACCGTCGTCAGCACCGCTGCCAGCGCGGCATCGGCGCGCGCGACCGCGATCGGGCCGTTGCCCTCTGCCGCGGCCGGCGGTCCGGCCAGCACGGTGCCCGCGCCGCGGCCGTCGACCGCGCCTGCGAACCGGGCGATCACAGCGCCGCGGTTGCCACCGTCGTTACCCGGGTCGCCGCGTCCGGTGAGGACTACCGCCAGCTGCGCCGGCTGGACGTTGCCGTCGTAGTCGATGAACCCGCCGCCGCGGAGCGTCTCGAGAGCCAGCGTCCGCTCCTCGGGCGTGGTCTGCGGCTGCGCCGTCTGCGGATTGAGCAGCAGCACCGAACCCAACAGGTCGCCGGCCAGGCTGCCCTGGTCGACGGCACCGGTCCGCAGCTGGATCCCGGCCGGGATGATGTTGGTCACCGTCGTGCGTAGCTGGTCGCCGTTGACGGAGTCGACGAACGACTTGGTCAGCGCGACCCGGCCGGTGACCGCACCGCCGGCTTGCGTCACGGACCGCTGCACGCCCTCGATGTCACCCGGGTCGGCGTCCGGGGTGGTGATCACGATCACCGAACGCTGCGCCAGCGTGTCGCGGAGGATCCGGTCGGACACTGCGGAGTCGAATCCGTCGGCTGCGGTGAGCTGCTCGCCGAGCTGGTTGTTCTGCTCGTTGAGGTTCTCGATCTGGTTCTGCAGTTCGGCCTTGTCGTCCCGCAGTCCCGAGAGCATGCCGTTGGAGAGCAGGCCGGAACCGAGGACCACGCCGATCGCGAGGGCCAGGAAGATCGCCGCTATGGAGATGGCGTGTTGACGCATCGAAATCACTTGAAGAGCCCCTGTACCCACAGCGCAAAGCTGTTCCACGTATCGATTGCCCAGTCCATTGCCTCGCCGCCGATGTTCGAGACGACCAGCGCGACGATCACCGCGGTCAGCGCCGCGAGCACCAGCAGCGCGATGGCCGCACCGGACACACGGCTGCGGTACAGCGTCGCGACGGCCTTGGCGTCCACCAGTTTCGGCCCCACCTTCAGGCGGGTCATGAACGCGGCCGGATTGGCGTCACGACGCCCGCGGTCGAAGAACTCGTCGAGCGAGACCGTGCAGCCCACCGTGACGATCAGCGACGCACCGTGATGGTCGGCCAGCAGCAGCGCCAGATCCGACGGCGAGGCCGACGCCGGGAACGTCATGGCGCCGATACCGAGGTCCTGGATGCGCGACAGGCCCTGCGCGTGCCCGTCCGGGTCGGCGGGCAGCACGACCTCGGCGCCGGACTTGAGCGTCTCGCTGGTGATCTGGTCCGGGTCGCCGACGATCAGGTCGGGCCGGTAGCCGGCCTTCGTCAGCGTGTCCGCTCCCGCGCCGACACCGACGAGGATCGGCGAATACTCCTTGATGAACGGCTTGAGTGCCTTCAGATCGGCCTGGTGATCGGGGCCGTCGCCCACCACCACGACGTGCCGGTCCTTGAGGTCCACATCGATGTTCGGCACCCCCACGCCGTCGATCAGCAGCGGACTCTCCGACCGGATGAACTCGATCGTGTTGCCCGAGAACGCCTCGAGGTGGTCGACCAGACCGGTCTTGGCTTCGATCATCCGATCGGAGATCTCGGCCTCGGTCTGTTCCTCGCCCTCGGCGAGCTTGCGCTCGCCGGCGTACACGACGCCCTCGTGGATCCGGATCTTCGATCCGTCCTTGATCGCCTTGAAGATCTCGGTGCCGGCCGAGTCGATCAGCACGATGCCGTTCGCGACGAGAACCTCCGGACCGAGGTTCGGGTAGCGGCCGGTGATCGACGGCGACGCGTTGACGACGGCCAGCACGCCGGACGCCACGAGGGTGTCGGCGGTGACCCGGTCCAGGTCGATCTCGTCGAGTATGACGACGTCGCCGTGCCCGGCCCGCCGTAGCAGCTTGCCGGTGTCACGATCGACCCGAGCGATGCCACTGATTCCGGGGAGGGACTCGGTCTTACGGGAGAGCAGCGCCGGCATCTTCATGAGCTTGATGATCGCCCGTCGGAAACGGATGTTCGGGGAGGCGCGCCGTACCAGATACCACACCCGTCACAGCTTCACCAGCCATGAAGTCAGATTCCGTGCCGTCACGCGGGGGCGGTGCTGCGCTCCTGCCCGGCGATCGCGAGCAATTCCTCGGCGTGCGCGCGGCCGGTCTCGGTGTCGTCGAGCCCGGCGAGCATGCGAGCGAGCTCCACCACCCGCTCGTCCTCGGTCAACGTCCGGACGCCGCTGTCCACGCCGCTGCGCACATCGTCGGTCTTGTCGACCACCAGGTGCGTATCCGCGAACGCCGCGACCTGCGGCAGGTGCGTGACCACGATGACCTGGTGCGTGCGCGCGAGCCGCGCGAGCCGCCGCCCGATCTCCACCGCGGCCCGGCCACCGACACCGGCATCCACCTCGTCGAACACCATGGTCGCGCCCCGGTCGGATCCCGCGAGCACCACCTCGAGCGCCAGCATCACGCGGGAGAGCTCACCACCGGACGCGCTCTTGCTGATGGGCAGCGCCTGCGCGCCGCTGTGCGCGGCGAGACGGAACTCCACTTCGTCGATCCCTGACCCGCCGGCGTGCACCTCGCGACCGTCGACGGTGAGCGGCGCCGAATCGTTGGGTCCGGCCTCCCGCACCCGGACCGAGACGTCCAGCGCGGCCCGGCCCATCGCGAGTCCCGCCAGTTCGTCGCTGACAGCCTTCGCGAGCTTCGAGGCGGCCTTCGAACGCGCCGACGACAGCTTCACCGCGGCCTCGGCCGTGAGCTTCGCCGACTCCTCCACCCGCGCGGTGAGCGCGGCCAGGGCGTCGGCGGAGGTGTCGATCCGCGCGAGACGCTCCCGCGCCGATTCGGCCCACTCCAGCACGCCGTCGATGTCGGCGGCGTACTTGCGCGTCAGGGTCTTGAGCTCGGCCTGACGGGTCAACAGGTTGTCGAGTGCGCCCGGATCGCTCGGAAGCCCCGACAGGTACCCGGACAGCTCACCCGAGACGTCGGCGACCACCGCCATCGCCTCACCGAGCCGCGGGCCCAGCCCGGACAGGGCGGGATCGTCCGACGACTCGATCCGCGCGCGGGCCTCGCCGAGGAGGTCCAGGGCGCCGGTGCCACCGTCGACTCCCCCGTCGTCGAGTCCGACCAGAGCCGCCTGCGCGCCCTCGGCGGCCGTGTGGAGCGAATCGAGATCCCCGAGACGGCGGACCTCGTTGACGATGTCGGCGTCCTCGCCGGGCGTCGGCGCGATCCGGTCGATCTCCTCGAGCGCGAAGGTGAGCTGATCGGCTTCCTGGACGAGTTCGCGGGCGCGGCTGGTTCGTTCGATCAGTTCTGCACGCGCCTCGGTCCACTCCCCTCGATGCTTGCGATACCGCGCGAGCAGAGGCGCGATCGTCTTGTCCGCGAAGCGATCCAGGGCGCCGCGCTGCTGGTCGGGCCGCAACAGCCGCAGTTGGTCGTTCTGGCCGTGCACGGTGAGCAGCGGATCGGTGAACTCCGACAGGACACCCGCCGGAACGCTCCGTCCGCCCAGGTGGGCGCGCGATCGGCCGTCACCGCCGACGGTCCGAACCGCGATGATGCTGCCGTCCTCGTCGCGCTCGGCGCCGCAGGATTCGAGCAGCCTGGCCACCTCGCGGTCGACCTGCGGGGCTGACTCGTCGACGTGGAACCGGCCCTCGACGATCGCGCGGGCCGCCCCCACCCGGACTCGACCGGCGTCGGCTCGCGCGCCGCTGAGCAGATGCAGGCTCGTCACGACCATCGTCTTGCCGGCACCGGTCTCACCGGTGAGGACCGTGAGTCCGGCGTGGAACTGTGCGCAGGCCGACGAGATGGCCCCGAGGTTGTCGATCCGAATCTCCGCCAGCACCGCTACCGTTTCCTCCCTCGCCACCCCGTCACCGGAAGATCGAACTTGCGCACCATTCGGTCCGCGAACGGAGCCGAATCGAGTCGGACCCACCGAATCGGATCCTTGCCCCGGACCACCTCGACTCGTCCGCCCGCCGGTAGCTCCAGTGTGCGGCGGCCGTCGCAGAAGACGAGGCCGTCGTGGCTGTCGGCGACCGTCTCGACCGCGATGATCGACTCGGGGCTCGTGACCAGTGGACGCGCGAACAGCGCGTGGGCGTTGCTCGGAATCACCAGCAGCGCTTCGAGTTCCGGCCACACCACTGGCCCGCCCGCGGAGAAAGCGTACGCGGTGGACCCGGTGGGTGTCGCGATGAGCACGCCGTCGCAGCCGAACGCGGACACGGGCCGGCCGTCGACCTCGAGCACCACCTCGAGCACGCCAAGGCGAGAACGATTCTCGATGCTCGCCTCGTTGAGCGCCCATCCGCGCTGCACGATCCGGTCCTCGACGCGGATCAACACATCGACCGTCATCCGGTGCTCGATCCGGTACTCGCGGCGGACCACCTGGGCCATCGCCGTCTCGAGATGCTCGGCCTCCGCCTCGGCCAGGAATCCGATCCGGCCGAGGTTGATGCCGAGCACCGGCACGTCCGCGGACTGGGCGAGTTCGGCTGCGCGAAGGAAACTCCCGTCGCCACCGAGCACGATCACCATCTCGCAGTCCGCGGCAGCCCCGGGACCTTCCGGGACGACGCTGACCACCGGCTTGCCCGGTCCTGCCTCGAAGGACTCGATCCGGTCGACGTCCACCTCGTTCTCGAGCAGACGCAACGCGATCCCGGCGCGCGCACAGATCTCGGCCACACGGCGGGCGGTCTCGGTGATCTCCGCGCGGCCGGTGTGGGCCACCAGGAGGATCTGGCGCTCGGGCGCAGCCGAAGCCGACAGACCAGTCACTGGGGCCCCTCTTCGACAGCGCGACGAACCAGTTCCTCGACCGACGGGCCTTCACCCGTGTCGGCGGCCGCCGCGACGGTCTCCTTGCGCAACCAGAGGAAGTACTCCACATTGCCCGACGGGCCCGGCAGCGGACTCGCGACCGCGCCGACCGTCCGCAGACCCAGCTCGGCGGCAGCCTCGGCGACCTCGATGACGGCGGTGGCACGCAACTCGGGGTCACGCACCACGCCACCGGATCCGACGCGTTCCTTGCCGACTTCGAACTGTGGCTTGATCATCGGGACCAGATCGGCCCCATCGTTGACGCACGCGACGAGCGCGGGCAGCACCAGCTTGAGGGAGATGAACGACAGGTCGGCCACAACGAGATCGACCCGACCACCGATCGTTTCGGCGTCGATCGACCGGACATTGGTGCGGTCGACGACGTGCACGCGGTCATCCGACTGCAGTCGCCACACCAGCTGGCCGTATCCGACGTCGACCGCGACGACCTCGCGGGCGCCGTTGTGCAACAGGACGTCCGTGAATCCACCCGTGGACGCTCCCGCGTCGAGGCAGCGACGCCCGTCGACCGTCAGCCCCTGTGGCACGAACGCGTCGAGGGCACCGAGCAGCTTGTGCGCACCCCTCGAAGCCCACGAGATCTCTTCGTCGACGTCTGTGACCAGCAGCGGGGTCCCCGCCTCGATCGCGGTTGCGGGCTTGGTCGCTACGGTTCCAGCGATGAGGACGCGACCGGCCGCAATCAGTTCCACAGCCTGCTCACGCGAACGGGCGAGACCTCGCCGCACCAGTTCCGCATCGACTCTTGCTCGACGTGCCACCTCAGACCTTGTCCACTGCTGCCAGGGACTCAACGAGAACATCGTGAGCCCGTTCGAGAATCTGCACCTGCACCCCGAGCGTCGAAGCGTCGTCGACGTCGCCACTGGCGTCGTTCAACCGCTCGAGCAGGGCGTCGACACGGTGGTGAACATCCGCCGGATCGACACCGCCGCCGGATCCCGGGAGGTGCTGGCCTGGAAGTGGTACTGACGTGCTCATCGGTGCAAACCTAGCCCATTCGCACGACAACGGACCACCGACGACAGCCCCCAGCGGGACAGTTCGCCGTTCGGTCACATTACGCCGACCAGGACGGAGACCGCCGCCCGTGCCGTGTCATCGGCTGCCCGTAACCGGACGAACTCGGGATGATGCCACGCGGCGTCGAGAACCGCCAGGAATGCCCCGGCCCGATCGGCACCCGAGGTGCCGGTGGCCCCGTGATCGTCCGAGTGGACGACGAGGTCACCGCTGACGAACTCGACACGCCACCCGGGGTGATTCGCGACCGCCGAGGATGCAGCCGGCCGGTTGAGCGCGTCGAGCGACTCGGCGACGTAGGTCGGACGATGCATCTCGTCGGCACGCAGCAGGTCAGCCGTCGTGCTGACGCCGGTCAGCACCAGCAGCGACTCCACGCCGACCGCGTTCGCACCGGCGATGTCGGTATCGAGCCGATCGCCGACGACCAGAGGCCGCGACGCGCCGGCCCGACGGAGAGCATCTTCCATCAAGGGCGCGGCAGGCTTGCCCGCGACGATCGGATCGCGTCCCGTCGCAGTGCGCAGCGCGGCCACCATCGATCCGTTGCCAAGTACCAACCCGCGCTCGGTCGGGAGGGTCGAATCGATATTCGCGGCAATCCACAACGCACCGGCACGGATCGCGAGCGTCGCCTCGGCGAGGATCGCCCAGTCGGTCGCCGGCGAGTGCCCCTGGACGACCGCGACCGGCGCGTCCTCGAACCGTCGGACAGGTCGCAGACCGACGCGCTCGACCTCGTCGGCGAGAGCCTCGGTGCCGACCACCAGGACCACGGCCCCCGGATCGAGCTTCTCCGACAGCAGACGCGCCGCCGACTGCGAGCTGGTGACGACGTCCTGAACTGCCGCGTCGAATCCGAGCTCACGAAGATGCTCCGCGACCTCGGCCGGACTCCGGCTCGCATTGTTGGTGACGTACAGCTGACGCTGATCGCCCGCGGCCAGCGCCTCCCGGGCGCCCGGAATCACCTCCGGGCCCTGGTAGACGGTGCCGTCCAGATCGAGCAGCAGAACGTCGAACTTCTCCCGCAGTGCGGCGACGGGCTGCGTCACTGCCCTTCCCCGGTCAGTTCGGCCACACGCTCCTCTGCGTCCGTGTCACCGTCGACATCGGCGGCCGCGGAGTTGAGGAACCACTTGAGGCCGTCCTCGACCCGTCCCGCCGCGACCAACGCGTCGGCATATGCGTAGAACAGGCGCGCCGCCGCCGAACCCGTGCGCTTGGCGTCGAGATCGGGCGTCTGCAGCGTGACGACAGCCTGGTCGAACTGCCCGAGGTCCATGCGGGCACCCGCGACGACCATCCGCAGCTCGCTCGCCTCGTCGCCGGTCATGGCCCGGGCTTCGTCGCTGCGGCCGAGTTCGATGGCACGCTCGGGCCGACCGAGGCCACGCTCGCAGTCCGCCATGACCGCGAGGAACCCCGGACCACCGGACATGCGTCGCGCGGCACGCAGTTCCGACAGGGCCTCGGCCCATTCGCCGGCGTGATAGGCAGTGATGCCTGCAGTCTCGCGCACCACTGCGATGCGGCCGGCCCGCTGCCGCGCCGCACGAGCGTGCGCGAGCGCCAACCTGGGATCATCGTCGATCAGGCGACTCGCCATCACCAGGTGACGCGCGACCGCGTTCGCGTTGTTCTTGTCCAGGCTCAGCAGGTCACGGCGGACCGCCGGATCGAGTTCGCTCGCCTCGACCTCATCGGGGATGTCCGGTTCGTCGGGGCGAGCGTCGCGGCGCTGCGAGCCGACGGCCTCGCGGCCGCGGGCCGGGCCGAAACCGCCCTCGACGCCGCGGCGGCGAGGTCCGCCACCGGTGCCGCGACGATCGTCACCTCGGCCTGCGAACTGCCGGCGGTCGTCTCCGCGACGTTCTCCGCGGTTGTCGTCTCGGCGCGGGCCACCACGGCGGTCGTCGCCTCCGCGGGCATCGCTTCGGCGATCGTCACCGCGACGGTCGTCGCGATCACGCCACTGTCCGGTGCCGCGCCCCTGGCCGCTGGCACGATCCTGGCCGTCTCTCGGTTCCCGACGTCGCTCATCGCGCGGACCACGACGGTCCGACGGTCGGTCGCCGCGGTGTCCTTCGGAACGGTGGGTCCCGTCTCCGCGGAAGTTGCGACGTTCACCACTGCTTTCCGACACAGCCATTCCTTTCGTACAAAACACGAAAGGGGACCCAGTGTGTCGGGTCCCCTTTCGGTAACGGATGTTCGGCGGTGTCCTACTCTCCCACACCCTGTCGAGTGCAGTACCATCGGCGCTGGAGGGCTTAGCTTCCGGGTTCGGAATGGGACCGGGCGTTTCCCCTCCGCTATGGCCGCCGTAACTCTATGAAACTGTCACACATTCAATTCCCCCGCCCGAACCACCCGCCGGCCACGAAGGCTTCGGGGTGTTGGGGGTGAATGGTATCTGTGTGTTGTTTCAGATACCGCACAGTGGACGCGTAGCTTCTTTGTGGTAAGTCCTCGGCCTATTAGTACCAGTCACCTCCATCCGTTACCGGACTTCCAGTTCTGGCCTATCAACCCGGTGGTCTGCCGGGGGCCTTACCCCCTCGAGGGGGTGAGAAACCTCATCTTGGAACAGGCTTCCCGCTTAGATGCTTTCAGCGGTTATCCCTTCCGAACGTAGCTAACCAGCAGTGCTCCTGGCGGAACAACTGGCACACCAGAGGTTCGTCCGTCCCGGTCCTCTCGTACTAGGGACAGCCTTCCTCAAGTTTCTAACGCGCGCGGCGGATAGAGACCGAACTGTCTCACGACGTTCTAAACCCAGCTCGCGTGCCGCTTTAATGGGCGAACAGCCCAACCCTTGGGACCTACTCCAGCCCCAGGATGCGACGAGCCGACATCGAGGTGCCAAACCATCCCGTCGATATGGACTCTTGGGGAAGATCAGCCTGTTATCCCCGGGGTACCTTTTATCCGTTGAGCGACACCGCTTCCACTTGCCGGTGCCGGATCACTAGTCCCGACTTTCGTCCCTGCTCGACCTGTCAGTCTCACAGTCAAGCTCCCTTGTGCACTTGCACTCGACACCTGATTGCCAACCAGGCTGAGGGAACCTTTGGGCGCCTCCGTTACATTTTGGGAGGCAACCGCCCCAGTTAAACTACCCACCAGGCACTGTCCCTGAACCAGATCATGGTCCGAGGTTAGATGTCCAATACGATCAGAGTGGTATTTCAACAACGACTCCACACACACTGGCGTGCATGCTTCACAGTCTCCCACCTATCCTACACAAACCGAACCGAACACCAATACCAAGCTATAGTGAAGGTCCCGGGGTCTTTTCGTCCTGCCGCGCGTAACGAGCATCTTTACTCGTAATGCAATTTCGCCGAGTCTGTGGTTGAGACAGCAGAGAAGTCGTTACGCCATTCGTGCAGGTCGGAACTTACCCGACAAGGAATTTCGCTACCTTAGGATGGTTATAGTTACCACCGCCGTTTACTGGGGCTTAAATTCTCAGCTTCGCCATTACTGGCTAACCGGTCCTCTTAACCTTCCAGCACCGGGCAGGCGTCAGTCCGTATACATCGTCTTACGACTTCGCACGGACCTGTGTTTTTAGTAAACAGTCGCTTCTCTCTGGTCTCTGCGGCCCCCACCAGCTCACGGAGCAAGTCCGATCACCAGCAGAGGCCCCCCTTCTCCCGAAGTTACGGGGGCATTTTGCCGAGTTCCTTAACCACAGTTATCTCGATCGCCTTAGTATTCTCTACCTGACCACCTGTGTCGGTTTGGGGTACGGGCCGTGTGAAAGCTCGCTAGAGGCTTTTCTCGGCAGCATAGGATCACTGAATTCGCCTCAATCGGCTACGCATCACGTCTCAGGCTACATGTGACCCGGATTTGCCTAGGTCACGCCCTACACGCTTACACCAGTATTACCACTGACTGGCTCAGCTACCTTCCTGCGTCACCCCATCGCTTGGCTACTACCAGATCGGTTCACGCGCATCCACCACCGGAGAACCCGAAGGTTCGAAGATGGCTTCAGGGCGCTTAGCATCACTGATTCACCAGGGGCGCGTTCACACGGGTACGGGAATATCAACCCGTTGTCCATCGACTACGCCTGTCGGCCTCGCCTTAGGTCCCGACTCACCCTGGGCGGATTAACCTGGCCCAGGAACCCTTGGTCATTCGGCGGACGAGTTTCTCACTCGTCTTTCGCTACTCATGCCTGCATTCTCACTCGTGCAGCCTCCACACCTGGATCACTCCGGCGCTTCCATGGCTGCACGACGCTCCCCTACCCATCCACACCACTGCCGGACGATCCGTAAACCATCCGGGGTGTTATGTGAATGCCGCGGCTTCGGCGGTGTACTTGAGCCCCGCTACATTGTCGGCGCAGGATCACTTGACCAGTGAGCTATTACGCACTCTTTCAAGGGTGGCTGCTTCTAAGCCAACCTCCTGGTTGTCTTCGCGACCCCACATCCTTTTCCACTTAGTACACGCTTAGGGGCCTTAGCCGGCGATCTGGGCTGTTTCCCTCTCGACTACGAAGCTTATCCCCCGCAGTCTCACTGCCGCGCTCTCACACTCTGGCATTCGGAGTTTGGCTGACGTCAGTAACCTTGTGGGGCCCATCGGCCATCCAGTAGCTCTACCTCCAGAGTGAAACACGCGACGCTGCACCTAAATGCATTTCGGGGAGAACCAGCTATCACGGAGTTTGATTGGCCTTTCACCCCTACCCACAGCTCATCCCCTCAGTTTTCAACCTAAGTGGGTTCGGGCCTCCACGACGTCTTACCGTCGCTTCACCCTGGCCATGGGTAGATCACTCCGCTTCGGGTCTAGAACATGCCACTGAAAACGCCCTATTCGGACTCGCTTTCGCTACGGCTACCCCACACGGGTTAACCTCGCGACATGCCGCTAACTCGCAGGCTCATTCTTCAAAAGGCACGCCATCACCCCCCACCCGAAGGTGCGAAGGCTCTGACGGATTGTAAGCGCACGGTTTCAGGTACTATTTCACTCCCCTCCCGGGGTACTTTTCATCTTTCCCTCACGGTACTAGTCCGCTATCGGTCACCAGGGAGTATTCAGGCTTATCGGGTGGTCCCGACAGATTCACAGCAGATTTCACGGGCCCGCTGCTACTCGGGTGTCCGTCACGACAGTCACCATGTTTTCGTCTACGGGACTCTCACCCTCTACGACAGGCCGTTCCAGACCACTTCGACTAACACGATGATTTCTTACTGTCGGCCAATCCGGCAGAATTGACAAGACGGATCCCACAACCCCACGAATGCAACGCCCGCCGGCTATCACACACCCATGGTTTAGCCTCTTCCGCTTTCGCTCGCCACTACTCACGGAATCACATGTTGTTTTCTCTTCCTGTGGGTACTGAGATGTTTCACTTCCCCACGTTCCCTCCACACGCCCTATATATTCAGGCGCGGGTAACCACACATCACTGTGGCTGGGTTTCCCCATTCGGAAATCCTCGGATCTCAGCTCGGTTGACAGCTCCCCGAGGCTTATCGCAGCCTCCTACGTCCTTCATCGGCTCCTGGTGCCAAGACATCCACCGTACGCTCTTAAACACTTACAACAAAGATGCTCGCGTCCACTGTGCAGTTCTCAAACAACACACAACACCCAGACTTCATGTGGCACCAGCCGGCAGAATAACCACCGCGGTATGACCACGCCCAGATGTTGTCGTTTCTTCCTTCGAGGAAACACTCGCGTGTTCTCTCAGGACCCAACAGTATGCCGATATATCACCCACCAGCCGGCACTCGGGCCCGCTGATCCGTGGATGAGCTTGTCAGTGTTCCACCCATGAGCACCACCGGATTACGTGTGAATCCGAAGTGGCTCTGCCCTCACACGCTCCCCGACTGTTCGGGGTGTGTGGGGAGATGCTCCTTAGAAAGGAGGTGATCCAGCCGCACCTTCCGGTACGGCTACCTTGTTACGACTTCGTCCCAATCGCCGATCCCACCTTCGACGGCTCCCTCCACAAGGGTTAGGCCACCGGCTTCGGGTGTTACCGACTTTCATGACGTGACGGGCGGTGTGTACAAGGCCCGGGAACGTATTCACCGCAGCGTTGCTGATCTGCGATTACTAGCGACTCCGACTTCACGGGGTCGAGTTGCAGACCCCGATCCGAACTGAGACCGGCTTTAAGGGATTCGCTCCACCTCACGGTATCGCAGCCCTCTGTACCGGCCATTGTAGCATGTGTGAAGCCCTGGACATAAGGGGCATGATGACTTGACGTCGTCCCCACCTTCCTCCGAGTTGACCCCGGCAGTCTCCTGCGAGTCCCCGCCATTACGCGCTGGCAACACAGGACAAGGGTTGCGCTCGTTGCGGGACTTAACCCAACATCTCACGACACGAGCTGACGACAGCCATGCACCACCTGTATACCGACCACAAGGGGGGCCGTATCTCTACGGCTTTCCGGTATATGTCAAACCCAGGTAAGGTTCTTCGCGTTGCATCGAATTAATCCACATGCTCCGCCGCTTGTGCGGGCCCCCGTCAATTCCTTTGAGTTTTAGCCTTGCGGCCGTACTCCCCAGGCGGGGCGCTTAATGCGTTAGCTACGGCACGGATCCCGTGGAAGGAAACCCACACCTAGCGCCCACCGTTTACGGCGTGGACTACCAGGGTATCTAATCCTGTTCGCTACCCACGCTTTCGCTCCTCAGCGTCAGTTACTGCCCAGAGACCCGCCTTCGCCACCGGTGTTCCTCCTGATATCTGCGCATTTCACCGCTACACCAGGAATTCCAGTCTCCCCTGCAGTACTCAAGTCTGCCCGTATCGCCTGCAAGCCCGCAGTTGAGCTGCGGGTTTTCACAGACGACGCGACAAACCGCCTACGAGCTCTTTACGCCCAGTAATTCCGGACAACGCTCGCACCCTACGTATTACCGCGGCTGCTGGCACGTAGTTGGCCGGTGCTTCTTCTGCAGGTACCGTCACTTTCGCTTCGTCCCTGCTGAAAGAGGTTTACAACCCGAAGGCCGTCATCCCTCACGCGGCGTCGCTGCATCAGGCTTTCGCCCATTGTGCAATATTCCCCACTGCTGCCTCCCGTAGGAGTCTGGGCCGTGTCTCAGTCCCAGTGTGGCCGGTCGCCCTCTCAGGCCGGCTACCCGTCGTCGCCTTGGTAGGCCATTACCCCACCAACAAGCTGATAGGCCGCGGGCCCATCCTGCACCAGTAAACCTTTCCACCCCCAACCATGCGATCGGAGGTCATATCCGGTATTAGACCCAGTTTCCCAGGCTTATCCCAGAGTGCAGGGCAGATCACCCACGTGTTACTCACCCGTTCGCCGCTCGTGTACCCCCGAAAGGGCCTTACCGCTCGACTTGCATGTGTTAAGCACGCCGCCAGCGTTCGTCCTGAGCCAGGATCAAACTCTCCGTTGAAGACTCTAGATTGGCCGGCGAACCGGCAATCAGCCATAGACATCGAGTCAAATCACTAGCGTAAAAACTCAAACTAGCTTGCACTGACCGCCCCAGACGGAAGAATGAGACGATCAGCAAATACCCACCCCATCGAAAATGATGGCGTGGAGTACCAAATAATTTGGCACTGACATTCATCGACACACTGTTGAGTTCTCAAAGAACACGCGCACACCATCACTCGAAACTTTGCAGTTCCTCGTTCCGGGGCAACCGTTCCAGCTTATCCCACCCGAGAAGCAAGTGCAAACTCGCTCCCCATCCGGGCCACCCGGACGCACTACAACCACCCTACACGAGGCAGGGAAGCCAAACTTCCGGGTGAATCAGGCGCTCCCCGTACAACCTCGTTTTCCCTCGCTGACCTGTGAAGATCGCGTCCGGGTCGGTGTCCGTGTCGCTCTGACCTGGAATAAGTTACGGGGCTTCGCCGCCATTCGCCAAATCGCCTGGTCAGGCACCCCACCACTCGATGCCCGTCCAAGAAACCCCAGGTAACACGAAGGGGGCGGGACGAATCCCGCCCCCTCAGGGCCCAACTAGTGCGACGTGACGCCCGCCACGTCAGCCCGCGAGCACCTTGACGCCGGCGAAGTTCTTGCGGCCGCGACGGATGACCAGCCACTGTCCGTGCAGCATGTCCGCGGTTCCGGGCTCCCAGTCCTCGGCCTCGACACGCTGGTTGTTCACGTAGGCACCGCCCTCCTTGACCGCGCGCCGCGCCGCTCCCTTGCTCTCGCACAGCCCACTCGCGACGAGGAGATCGACGATGGTGCGCGGCTGACCGGCCCCGATCTCGGCGATGGACGCCTCCTTCAGCGCGGCGGCCAGCGTCGACTCGTCGAGCTCACTCAGCTCGGCGCGACCGAACAGCGCCTTGCTCGCGTGCTCGACTGCATCGGTGTTGGCCTGCCCGTGCACCAGCGTGGTCATCTCCGCGGCGAGGCGGCGCTGCGCCTCACGCGCCTGCGGGCGCTCGGCGGTCGCGGTCTCGAGCTCGGCGAGTTCTTCCTGCGTGAGGAAGGTGAACCAACGCAGGTAGCGCATGACGTCGGCATCGCCGGTGTTCACGAAGTACTGGTACCAGGCGTACGGGCTGGTCATCTCGGGATCGAGCCACAGGCTGCCGCCACCGGTGGACTTGCCGAACTTCTTGCCGTCGGCAGACGTCACGAGCGGCACCGTCATCGCATGGACGGATGCCCCGTCGAGCTTCCGGTTCAGGTCGACGCCGGCGATGATGTTGCCCCACTGATCGGAGCCACCGACCTGGACCGTGCAGCCGTAGTTGCGGCGCAGGTGTACGAAGTCGTTCGCCTGCAGCAGCATGTAGCTGAATTCGGTGTAGGAGATGCCGTCGGACTCGAGGCGCCGCTTGACGGTGTCGCGGGCGAGCATGACGTTCACCGAGAAGTGCTTGCCGATATCGCGCAGGAAGTCGATCGCGGTGAGCTTCGAGGTCCAGTTCGCGTTGTTCTCGATGACGGCGCCGGTCGGCGACTCGTCGAAGTCGACGAACCGCTCGAGCTGCGAGCGGATGCGCTCCGCCCAGTCGGCGACCGTGTCCGCGGAGTTCATGGTGCGCTCGCCGACGTCGCGCGGGTCACCGATCATTCCGGTGGCCCCGCCGGCGAGGACGATGGGCCGGTGGCCGGCGCGCTGGAAGCGCTTGAGGGCGAGCAGTGGCACGAGGTGGCCGGCGTGCAGGCTCGGTCCGGTGGGATCGAATCCGGCATACAACGTGACTGGACCGGCCTCGGTTTCACGACGCAGTGCGTCCAGATCGGTCGACTGGGCGATGAGCCCCCGCCAGGTCAATTCGTCAAGGATGTTCTCAGTCACGCACCCGATCATCCCACCGTGTGGTGGGGGCGGGTGCGCGCGGGCTGCGGCGATAGGCCGACACCGCCGCCGAACCGGGGAGCCAGAGCCGCCACGGGACGTCGGCGGCAACCGCAACGCCCACCCGCGGACCACTGCGGTAGTCGCCGGCCTCCCCCAACAGCAAGCGCATGCCCGGGTCGACACCGAAGAGATCGAATCCGTTGTGGTCGAGAGTGAGCCCCATCGCGGAACCGAGGTTTCCGGGCCCGCGGGCGGCGTCGGCCGGCCTGCGGATCGCCGGACGTCGCGTGGCCACCAGTTCGGCACCGTCGACGATTTCGGCGGCACGCAACAGGACGCCGCCGGCGATGCCATCAGGCCCGTACGACACGTTCGCGCAGAAATGCATGCCGTAGCTGCGGTACACGTACAGGTGCCCGGCTTCGCCGAACATGACCGCGTTCCGCGGCGACCGGCCCCGGTAGGAGTGCGACGCGGGATCGGGCCACGGCCCCGACCGCTCTCCGCCGTACGCCTCGACCTCGACGATCCGCGCGCGGACGGTGCCGACTGTCAGCGTTGCCCCGAGGACGACCCGCGCAGCGTCGAGCGGATGTTCGACGTTCCGGAGTGCGTCTCGGCCGGTGGAGGTCACGATCACGATTGTGCACGTATGCGCGTTCGATACCGGAGAACCGTTGACCCGGGCCGCGCAGCGGACAAATAATTCATCGAGCGATGAGTTCATCACCCGATGAATCGAGGTCGACATGACCGGAACATCCGAACCGTTCGCTGCGGATTCGCTCGCACCCGCCGTCGAGATACGTGGCCTGAACGTGCGCCGCGGCGGTGCACCCGCGCTGCGCGACATGAGCCTGTCGATTCCCTACGGGTCGATAACCGGGTTGCTGGGGCCGTCGGGCTGCGGCAAGACCACCCTGATGCGATGCATCGTCGGCACCCAGATCATCGAGTCGGGAGAGGTGACGGTGCTCGAGCGACCGGCAGGATCGCCGTCGCTGCGTCGTCGAATCGGCTACGTCACCCAGGACCCCAGCGTGTACCTCGACATCAGCATCCGCGACAACGTGCGGTACTTCGCCTCGCTCTACGGGCGAGGGAGCGACGCGGTGGCGGAGACGATCGACGCGGTCGGACTGAGTTCGCACGCGCACCACGCCGCCGGTGACCTGTCCGGCGGTCAGCTCAGCCGGGTGTCCCTGGCGTGCGCGCTGGTCGGCCGCCCCGAGTTGCTCGTCCTCGACGAACCGACCGTCGGCCTGGACCCGGTGTTGCGCGCCGAGCTGTGGGGGCACTTCGCATCGCTGGCGGCGTCGGGCACCACGCTGCTGGTGTCGAGCCACGTGATGGACGAGGCCGACCACTGCGAGAGCCTGCTGCTCCTGCGCGAAGGCCGGCTGCTGGCACACGTGCCGCCGGACGAACTGCGTCGGCGCACCGGCAAGTCGAACCTGGAGGAGGCGTTCCTCGTCCTGATCCGGGACCAGCAGGTGGGAGTCCAGCAATGATCGTCAATCCGCGCATCTACGCGTCGAGCACCACCCGCATCCTCCGTCAGCTCCGCACGGACCGACGGACGGTCGCGATGATCCTGTTCGTCCCGTCGTTGATCATGGTGTTGTTCTACTTCCTGTACCAGAACGTGCCGACCCCACCCGGGCAGGTTCCGCTGTTCGACCGGATCGCAATCACGATGCTCGGCATCATCCCGTTCATCGTGATGTTCCTGGTGACATCGATCGCGATGCAACGCGAACGCAGTTCCGGGACCCTGGAACGGCTGCTGACCACTCCCCTGTCGAAACTCGATCTCCTCGCCGGCTACGGGACTGCCTTCTCGACGGCCGCGGCCGCGCAGGCGGCGCTGGCGTGTCTCGTCGCCTTCGGATTCCTGAGCCTGACCACGCAGGGCAGCGTCTTCTGGGTGATCCTGATCGCCGTGGTCAACGCGGTGCTCGGCGTCGCCCTCGGATTGTTGTGCAGCGCCTTCGCGCGCACCGAGTTCCAAGCCGTGCAGTTCATGCCCGTGATCGTGATTCCGCAGCTCCTGTTGTGCGGTCTGCTGGTGCCGCGCGGGCAGCTTCCGCAGTGGCTCGAGTGGATCAGCAACGTGCTCCCGCTCAGCTACGCGGTCGAGGCGCTGCAGCAGGTGGCGACACATCCCGGAACGACGGCGCTGATGTGGCGCGACCTCGGGATCGTCGTACTGTTCGTCGTCGTCGCACTGGGCCTCGGAGCCGCGACGCTCCGCCGCCGCACTCCGTGATGGTGGACTCGACGGCGCCACCGACCCGGCCCGGACGCCGTCCGGGCCCGCCGGTGACGCGCGACCGGATCCTGCGCGCTGCCCGAGATCAGTTCGCCGACAAGGGGTTCGACCACACCACGATCCGATCGATCGCGTCCGAGGCGGGCGTCGACTCGGCGCTGGTGCACCACTACTTCGGGACGAAGCAGCAACTGCTCGTCGAGGCGATCGCACTGCCGATGGATCCGACGGCGATCCTCAGGGCGTTCGGGTCCGTGCCGGTGGACGAACTCGGCGAGGCACTCGCACGCACCGTGATCGGCATCTGGGACTCACCACACCAGCCCGCGGTCGTCGCGGCGGTGCGATCGGCGCTCACGGGTGGTCGCGAACGACTGCTGCGCAGCTTCCTGCTGGAAGTGGCCCTCCGGGGCGTCGCCCCGCGGGTCGATTCGCCGCCCGGAACCGGTGAGCTGCGCGTCGCGCTCGTCGCCTCACAGATGGCCGGGCTGTTCCTCACCCGCCATCTCCTGGGCATCGAGGCACTCGGCGCGCTCTCGACGGAAGAGGTCGCCCGACTGGTCGCGCCGACGCTACAGCGCTACCTCACCGGGCCGCTCGAATGAGGGTTCAGGATTCCGACGCCGCGGCGCCGCGGGCGACGAAGTCCTCATGCTCGGCATCGGTGACGTCGCGTGCCTCGTCGATCAGCAGCACCGGGATGCCGTTCTCGATCGGGTACGCGCGGCGCAGCCGCGGGTTGTACAGCACCTCGTCGCCGACCAACAGCAACGGCCCCTTGTCCTGCGGGCACGCCAGAATGCTGAGCAGGGTGGGATCAATAGCCACTTCAGTCCTCTCGGGCCGTCCGGAATCTCGGCTGGTCCAGGCTACAAGTCGGATTCGGACGGGCTACGCGGGCACCCCACCTGGCTTCTCCGGCGCATCACCGAACCGGGCCGCGGCCGCCTTCGTGAAGCGCTTGTACCTGCCGGTGGGGGCGTCGAGGTACCACGCGCGCGTGCTCGGCTTCGGCAGCCCGGCCTCGCGAAGCTCGGCCGTCCCAGGCCGGTACGACGCGCCGAGCGGGATCCGGTCCACCACGTGCACGACGTCCGGGCACTGCGCCGTCGGCAACTGTCCCAACGCGGCGGTGAGCTCGGCGGCGGTGGGCACCCGCCCGTCGTGGACGGTGATCGCCGCGACGGCCACCTGGTGCTCACCGGCGGGCACGCCGTATGCGACCGCGAGGTCGACCTGTGGCATCTCGCCGAGGACGTCGACGATCGGTTGCGTGAACACCGGTCCGCAGGCAGCGCCGACGACGGTGCGCTTGTGGTCGACGAGCCAGTAGTCGCCGTCGGCGTCACGGCGGAAGAGGTTCTCCGTCGGGACCCACGCGTCGCCGGCCGCGAAGACGCCGCGCATCATGCCGGGCGCGACCTCCGATCGGGTGCCCGCGCGTCCGAGCAGCAGCCCCACCTCGTCGTCGGCGCATTCGCGGACGAACCCGTCCTCGTCCTCGAGCAGCCGTCCCTCGATCGGGTCGTAGGCGCCGAGCCGCACCTCTGCGCTGCCCGGCAGCGGCCGCCCCTTGGAGCCGATCTTGGCACCCGAGACGTTGACCAGAACCACATCGCCCTCGGTGGACGCGTAGAACTCGAGCACCTGCGCCGGGGCGAAGCGCTCGATGGTGCGGCGCCACAGCCCCGGTGGCATGCCGGACCCGATGAACAGGCGCACCGGGTGGCCGTGTTCGAGCGGGAGCGATTTGGCGTCGAGGATCTCCCGCATCATGGTCCACGTGTAGCTGACGACGGTGACGCCGTAGCGATGGACCTCCTCCGCGAAACGCTCCGGATCCAGGCCGCGGGACAGCGCAATGCGCGCCCCACCCGCCACCGCACCACCGAGGGTCGCCATCAGACCGGACGAATGATGAAGCGGTGCAAGGCAGTACACGGTGTCGCCGCGGCTGAGCGACGCCGCCGACGCGGTGCCGAACGCCGACAGCGCCCACCGGTGGTTGGTGATGAACTTAGCCTCGAGGCTGCTGGACGACCCACTGAAGATCACGAACGCGAGTTCGCGGGCCAGACCGGGGTCCGGGACGTACCAGCCGGGTAGGGCCACCGCGGCCGGATCGATCTGCTCGAGGTCAACGACGTCCGGCCCGAGTTCGACGGCGAGACCGCGGAACTCGCCACCACCGAGCACCAGCACCTGCTTGCCGCTCTCGACGGCGTCCTCGAGGTTGTCGGGGTCGGTGACGATCCGCTCCACCCTACCCAGGCGAATCGCCTCATGGAGGTCCCCGCCGGGCGGCAGCAGCACGGCGACGGCGCCGAGCCTGCTCAGCGCCGCGATCGTGACCAGCGCGCTGGGGCGGGTCTCCATCAGGACACCGACATGGGTGGCGGGCCGGACACCGGCGTGGATGAGGCCCCGCACGACGTTGTCGATCCTTGTGTTGACGGCGGCGTTGGTGTGGACGCGGTCGTCGAACAGGAAGCATTCGCCGCCGGGCGCCTGCCGGCCCTGCTCGGCGAGTAACAGGCCCAGCGAGATCCGCGAACGCGGCTGCAGCTGGCCGAGCCGGACCAGCCGGGGAAGCGCCCGCGCCGCCTCGATGGACAACTCGCGGGTGCCGCGGACGGTGTCGGTGGCGAAATCCGCGATCCCCTTGCTCACGCTGGCGCCGACCTCGGCGATCGACGCGACGGTGTGGGTGACCCGGTTGGCGAAGCTCACACCGCTGTCGTGACCGGACGGCTCGTCGTGGATCATGACGTCGACCGACTCCGGTCGCGACCCGATCCCTTCGCGCCAGCGCACCCATTCGCCGGTGGTCGGCCACGTGCGCGCCGCCGCGGCCGAACCGACCACGAGCCCGAAGTGTCCTGCGCGCAAGGTCGATTCGAACACCTCGGCGCGCGGCGCCGCGCGTTTGATGCCGCGCACCGCGAGGGGCTGACCGATGTCGTCGACCTCGCCGACGAACGCCAGGATCGGGCACGAGATCTCGGCGAGGCTCACGGCGGTGTTCCTGATGACGAAGCCGCCCGTCATCATCCGGTTGTGCACGATGAACTGCTTGAGCAGTTCGGCCACCGCGGGGCCCGACCACGCGACCCAGCCGTCCTGGGCGAGGAACCGGCGCTGCTGCTCGCGCGCCAGCAGCGCCTCGCGGTCGTGCAATTGCCGCAGGAAGTCGATGCGAGACTTGGCCGTCTTCACCGGATCGAGCAGTTGGAAGCCCGTGCGCGCCATCCAGCCGGCGATCGAGAGACGGTTGAAGACGTGATCGGCGAGGATGTCCGCGCCCTTGGTGGCGACGCCCGCCGGAATGTTGAACGGCAGCGCGGCGAGGGTGTCGACCGGCGCCCCGAACGTGACGAGGCCGGCGATGTTGCGGCACCGCCGATACGCGGCGGCCTGGTAGCAGAACATGCCGCCCTGCGAATAGCCGGACAGGTGGACGTCGCGTCCGGTGTGGTCGTGAACCAGGTCGACGATCTCGCTGATTGCCACGATGTGGTCGGCGAGGGTCCGGTCCCAGCCGCCCTCCTCGGTGTCGGGGGAACCGAAGTCGACCACCCACGGGTCGAGCCCCATCTCGTGCAGGATGCCGACCGCACCCTGGTCACGCGTGACGTCGTAGACGTCCGCCGACATCATCATCGGCGGGACGAGGACGATCGGGGGCCCCGCCTCGGCCGGATCGGTGTCCGGGAAGTAGCGACGCAGCCGATACATCGGGGCGCGCTCGACGATCTGGAACGGGGACGGTGTCGCACCCGTCTCCAGACCGCCGAGGCGCACCACCTCGAGACCGTTCTGCGCCGTGGCGATTGCCCGCCGCAGAGGGCCCATCACGTAATCGGAGCTCAAACTCACCAGTGCACTCCCCCAGCAACCCATCGTGACTTGCATCACATACTGTTCGATGAGCCTTTCACACTACTGCGTGTGTGGGACGGCGGTTACACCGACTGGCGGTCCGGTTCGTCTTACGCGCGGGTCCACTCCCGCAGCGTGTCGGCCGAGCGGCGCACACCACCGAGCTGCTCCGCGACACGGATCCCGGCGGTGCCGCCGCGCGCGCTGCGCGATGCGATCGAACCGTGCACGGTGAGGACCTCGCGCACCGCGGGGGTCAGCGCCGAATCCACACCGGCGAGCTCCTCGTCGGTGAGATCGTCGAGTCCCACCCCACGAGCCTCCGCGACGCGAACGCACGCGCCGGCCGCCTCGTGCGCCACCCGGAACGGAACGCCCTGACGGACCATCCATTCCGCGATGTCGGTGGCGAGCGTGAAGCCCGCCGGAGCGAGCTCCTCCATGCGGTCGGTGTGGAACTCGAGGGTGGAGACCAGACCGGTGATGGCCGGCAGCAACAGCTCGAGCTGCGCCACCGAATCGAACACCGGCTCCTTGTCCTCCTGCAGGTCGCGGTTGTACGCGAGCGGCTGCGCCTTGAGCGTCGCCAGCAGGCCGGTGACGTTGCCGATCAGACGCCCGGCCTTGCCACGGGTCAGCTCCGAGACGTCCGGGTTCTTCTTCTGCGGCATGATCGACGATCCCGTCGACCACGCGTCGGCCAGCGTGATGTACCCGAACTCCGGTGTGCTCCAGATGATGACCTCTTCGGCCATCCGGGACAGGTCCACCGCGATCATCGCGAACACGAACGCGGCCTCGGCCGCGAAGTCGCGCGACGACGTCGCATCGATCGAGTTCTCGGCGGCCGAATCGAAGTTCAGCTCCGCGGCGATCGCGTCGGGATCCAGCCCCAGCGACGAGCCCGCCAACGCGCCGGATCCGTACGGGGACACCGCGGCCCGCTTGTCGAAGTCACGCAGACGCTCGACGTCGCGCAGCAAGGGATGCGTGTGCGCCAGCAGATGGTGCGCCAACAGGACCGGCTGCGCCGCCTGCAGGTGCGTCTTGCCGGGCATCACGGCCTCGGGATGCGCCGCGGCCTGCACCGCCAGCGCGTCGACCACGTCGAGCACGCCGTCGGCGATCCGGCGGACCGCGTCGCGCAGCCACATCCGGAACAGCGTGGCCACCTGGTCGTTGCGGGAGCGTCCCGCGCGCAGCCGGCCACCGACCTCGGGGCCGACCCGCTCGATCAGCCCACGCTCGAGCGCTCCGTGGACGTCCTCGTCGGACTCCGCCGGCACGAACGCGCCGGAGGCGACGTCCGCACCGAGCCGGGTGAGGCCGTCGAGCATCGTCGCGAGGTCGGCGTCACTGAGCAGCCCAGCCTTGTGCAGGACCTTGGCGTGCGCCTGGGAGGCCCGCACGTCGTACGGCGCGAGCGTCCAGTCGAAGTGCGTCGACTTGCTCAGGGCGGCCATGGCGGCGGCCGGTCCGGACTCGAACCGGCCGCCCCAGAGGGCACCTTCGTTGGTGCCGTGTTCGGCCATCGTTACAGGCCCAGATCGCGCTTCGCGGCGACCTTGGAGGACAGGCCGTGGATGTTGACGAAGCCCTTGGCGTACGACTGGTCGAAGGTGTCGCCCTCGTCGTAGGTCGCCAAGTTGAAGTCGTACAGCGACTCCGGGCTGCGGCGACCGTTCACGGTGATGGCACCGCCGTGCAGGAACAGGCGGATGTCGCCGGTGACGCGCTCCTGGGTCTTGGCGACGAAGGAATCGAGCGCATCCTTGAGCGGCGAGAACCACAGGCCGTCGTAGACCAGCTCGCTCCAGCGCTGCTCCATCTGGCGCTTGTAGCGGCCCAGCTCACGCTCCAGGGTCAGGTGCTCGAGTTCCTGGTGCGCGGTAATGAGGACCATCGCGCCCGGGGCCTCGTAGATCTCGCGGCTCTTGATACCCACGAGACGGTCCTCGACGACGTCGAGACGGCCGACGCCCTGCGCGCCCGCACGCTTGTTGAGCTCCTGGATGGCCTCGAGCACCGTGACCGGCTTGCCGTCGATCGCGACCGGCTTGCCCGCCTCGAAGCTGATGATCAGCTCGTCGGGGCTGTTCCAGTTCAGGGTCGGGTCCTGCGTGTAGTCGTACACGTCCTTGGTGGGCGCGTTCCACAGGTCCTCGAGGAAGCCCGTCTCCACCGCGCGGCCCCACACGTTCTGGTCGATCGAGAACGGCGAGCGCTTGGTGACGTTGATCGGGATGTTGTTCTCCTCGGCGAAGGCGATGGCCTTCTCCCGGGTCCACGCGTAGTCGCGGACCGGCGCGATCACCTCGAGGTCGGGCGCGAGCGCACCGAAGCCGACCTCGAAGCGGACCTGGTCGTTGCCCTTGCCGGTGCAGCCGTGCGAGACGACGGTGCCGCCGTGGGCGCGAGCGGCCTCGACGATGTGCTTGACGATCAGCGGGCGGCTGATGGCCGACACCAGCGGGTACCGGTCCATGTACAGGGCGTTCGCCTGGATCGTCGGCAGGCAGTACTCGTTCGCGAACTCGTCGCGGGCATCCACCACGACCGACTCGACGGCACCGCAGTCGAGCGCACGCTGACGCACGACGTCCATGTCCTCGCCACCCTGGCCGAGATCGATGGCGACGGCGACGACCTCCTTGCCGGTCTCCTTGCCGATCCAGCTGATGGCCACGGAGGTGTCCAGCCCGCCCGAGTAGGCGAGTACGACGCGATCAGCCATGGTGTGTGTGCTCCTTAGAAATCGAAGTGTTCGGAAAAGATTCTAGTGGTCAGGCCAGGCGCTCGATCGCCGCGGCAAGCTCCGCTCCGGTGAGCGGCTCACGGGCCACCACGAGGATGGTGTCGTCGCCCGCGATGGTGCCGACGACGTCGGGCAGCGAGGCCCGGTCGAGCGCGCTGGCCAGGTAGTGCGCGGCCCCCGGCGGGGTGCGCAGGACGGCCAGGTTGCCGCTGGCGTCGGTGGACACCAGCAGCTCCCCCAACAGCCGGGACAGGCGGTCGGTGCCGCCGGAGACGCCCCGCACGGGCGAGCCGTCCTCCGGCACCACGTACACGCCGGCGCCGCCGTCGGCCGCCCGCAGCTTCACCGCGCCGAGTTCCTCGAGGTCCCGCGACAGCGTCGCGTTCGACACCTCGATGCCTTCGGCGGCCAGCAGCGCGGCGAGTTCGGCCTGGCTGCGGATGTGCCGTTCGGCCACGAGCGCGGTGATGCGGGCCTGCCGGCCGGCGCGGGTGTGCGCGACGGCGGCCGCCGGCTGCGCGCCCGGGGCCGACGTCACGGCCGCGTCCCGGCCCGCTCGAGGAGCCACACCAGCAGCGCCTTCTGCGCGTGCAGCCGGTTCTCGGCCTCGTCCCACGCCCCGGACTGCGGGCCGTCGAGGACCTCGTCGGTGATCTCCTCGCCGCGATGCGCGGGCAGGCAGTGCAGCACGACGGCGTCCGGCGCGGCCTTGGCGAGCAGGTCCGAGTTGATCTGGAACGGGCGGAACGGTCCGACGCGGTCCAGGCCGTCATCCTCCTGGCCCATCGACGTCCACGTGTCGGTGACGAGCGCGTCGGCGCCGACGACGGCGGCCTGCGGGTCGTCGGTGACGGTGATCATCGCGCCGGTCTGCTCGGCCCGCACGCGGGCGGCATCGACGATCGTCGGGTCGGGGGCGAACCCGACCGGTGCCGCGATCGTGACGTGGACGCCCGCGGTGACGCCGCCGAGCAGCAGCGAGTGCGCCATGTTGTTGGCGCCGTCGCCGAGGTACGTCAGCTTCAGGCCCTTCAGCTCGCCCTTGCGCTCGGCGAGCGTCTGCAGGTCCGCCAGCACCTGGCACGGGTGGAACTGGTCCGACAGCGCGTTGACGATCGGAATCGTCGCACCCTCGGCCATCTGCTCGAGCCGCTCCTGTCCGAACGTGCGCCAGACGACGGCGTCGACGAAGCGGGACAGCACGCGCCCGGTGTCCTGCAGGGTCTCGTCGCGTCCCAGCTGCGTCTTGCTGCCGTCGACGACGACGGCGTGCCCACCGAGTTGCGCGATGCCCATCTCGAACGAGAAGCGGGTGCGGGTCGAGTTCTTGTCGAAGATGACTCCGACGCCGCGCGGGCCCTCGAGCGGCCGCTGCGAGAACGGGTTCGCCTTGATCTCCCGGGCGAGGGCCAGAACCTCGGCCTGCTCGGCCGGGGTGAGGTCGTCGTCCCTCAAGAAGTGCCGGATCGTCATGTACTACTTGCCTCCTGCCGGTTCCGCTGCAGCTGCATCGAGAATTCCCGGCAGCGCCGCGACAAATCCTTCCGCCTGCTCGTCGGTGAGGATCAACGGGGGTGCCAACCGGATCACGCCGGGCTGCGCGGCGTTCACCAGGTAGCCGACCTCGCGGGCGGCGGTCTCGACGGCTGGGGCGACGTCCGCGGTGAGCACGACACCCAGCAGCAGACCGGCGCCACGGACGTGGTCGACGAGCGGGTGCCCGAGACCCTCGATGCCGGTGGAGAGCACCTTGCCGATCATGTCGGCGCGGGTCAGCAGGTCGTCGGCGGCGATCGTCTTCAGGACCGCGAGCGCGGCCGACGCGCACACCGGGTTGCCGCCGAAGGTGGTGCCGTGCTTGCCCGGACCGAACAGCTCCGCGGCCGCGCCGGTCGCGATGCAGGCACCGATGGGCATGCCGCCACCGAGGCCCTTCGCGAGGGTCATGACGTCGGGCACGATGCCCGCGGCCTGGTGCGCGTAGAACCAGCCGGTGCGGCCGATGCCGGTCTGCACCTCGTCGAGGATCAACAACGCGCCGCGTTCTGCGGTGATCCGCCGGGCGCCGGCGAGGTAGCCCTCGGGCGGCACCACGACGCCGCCCTCGCCCATGATCGGCTCGAGGAACACCGCGGCGGTGTCCTCGTCGACGGCCCGGTCGAGCGCCTCGAGGTCGCCGTAGGGCACGTGCTCGACGCCGGGCGGCATCGGCTCGAACGGGGCCCGCTTGTCGGGTTGGCCGGTGAGCGCGAGCGCACCCATGGTCCGGCCGTGGAACGCCTTCTCGGCGGCGATGATCTTGCGCCGGCCCGTGGCCCGGGCCAGCTTGAACGCGGCCTCGTTGGCCTCGGTGCCGGAGTTGCACAGGAACACTCGACCGGTCACGGAGCCGGCGCTGTCTCCGACACCCAGCTGCGCGAGGAGGTGCTCGGCCAGCGCGACCGCCGGCTCGCTCGCGTACAGGTTCGACACGTGTCCGAGGGTGGACAGCTGGGTGGTGACCGCCTCGACGATCGCCGGATGCGCATGGCCCAGGATGTTCACCGCGATGCCGGCGAGCAGATCCAGGTACTGCTTGCCGTCCGCGTCGGTGACGACCGCACCCTCGCCACGGACCAACGCCACCCGCGGCACGCCGTAGGTGTTCATCAGTGCGCCGGACCAGCGCTGCTGGAGATCCGTCGTGGCAGTCATGCCAGTCCTTCCGTGGTTGCGATGTGGGGTGCGGGGGCGGGAACGACCATCGTGCCGATGCCCTCGCCGGTGAAGAGTTCGAGCAGGACCGAGTGCGCGACGCGGCCGTCGATGACGTGCGCGGTGGGCACCCCGCCCTCGACGGCGCGCAGGCAGGCCTCCATCTTGGGGACCATGCCGGCGTCCAGACTCGGCAGCAGCTGACGCAGCGCGGCCGCGTCGATCTCGGACGCGAGCGACGAGCGATCCGGCCAGTCGGTGTACAGACCCTCGACGTCGGTGAGGACGACGAGCTTCTCGGCGCCGATGGCCTCGGCCAGTGCCGCGGCCGCGGTGTCGGCGTTGATGTTGTGCACGACGCCGTCCTCGTCGGGCGCGATCGTCGACACGACCGGAATGCGTCCGGCCGCAATGAGATCGAGCACCGCCGCAGGGTTGACCGTGGTGACGTCGCCGACGAGACCGATGTCGGTGGCCTCGCCGTCGACCTGCACGGTGCGGCGGGTCGCGGTGAAGAGGCGCGCGTCCTCGCCGGAGATGCCGACCGCGAACGGGCCGTGCGCGTTGATCAGGCCGACCAGCTCGCGGCCGACCTGACCGAACAGCACCATGCGGACGACGTCCATGACCTCGGGGGTCGTGACGCGGAAGCCGCCGCGAAACTCGCCCTCCATGCCGAGGCGCTTCAGCATCGCGTTGATCTGCGGGCCACCGCCGTGAACGACGACGGGATGGATGCCGATCGTGCGCAGGAACGCCATGTCCGCGGCGAACGCGCTCTTGAGATCGTCGTCGATCATCGCGTTGCCGCCGTACTTGATGACGACGACCTTGTCGTGGAAGCGCTGCAGCCACGGCAGCGCCTCGGCCAGGACGTACGCCTTCTGGCTCGACGTGAGGTTCTCGATGGACTCGGTCATGACGAGTACGCCGAGTTCTCTTCGACGTACGCGTGCGAAAGGTCGGTGGTTCGGATGCTGGCGCTGGACGCTCCGACCCCGAGTTCGACGACCAGCTCGATGTCCATGCCCGACAGATCGACCTCGCGCGCGCCGGGCGCACCGACACCGTCGATGCAGACCGGGTTGCCGTTGAACGACACCGCGATCCGGTCCGGGTCGAGGGTGATGGGCGCGATGCCGACCGCGGCGAGCACGCGACCCCAGTTGGGGTCGGAGCCGAACAGCGCGGTCTTGACCAGGCTGTCGCGGGCGATGGTGCGGGCGGCGACGAGGGCGTCCTGCTCGGAGGCCGCGCCGTTGACGGTGACGCGGACGCGCTTGGTGACGCCCTCCGCGTCGGCCATCATCTGCTCGGCCAGGTCGTCGCACACCGCGAGGACGGCCGCGTTGAGCTCCTCCTGCGAGGGCGCGACGGAACTCGCCCCGGACGCGAGCAGCAGCACGGTGTCGTTGGTGGAGGTCGCGCCGTCGACGTCGAGCCGGTCGAACGTCATCCGGGTCGCGTGCCGCAGCGCCTCGTCGAGCTGCTCGGCGGTGGCGACGGCGTCGGTGGTGACGACGCAGAGCATCGTGGCGAGCGACGGCGCCAGCATGCCCGCACCCTTGGCCATGCCGCCGACGTTCCACTTGTCGGCGTGGTGCAGCGCGGCCTGCTTCGGGACGGTGTCGGTGGTCATGATCGCGTGCGCGGCGTCGGTGCCGCCGGAGATGCCGCCGGCCAGTTCGTGCACGATCTCGGTGACGCCGGCGAGGATCTTGTCCATCGGCAGCCGGTCACCGATCAGGCCGGTGGAGCACACCGCAACCTCGACCGCACCGGTCTCGGTGCCCCAGTCGCTGAGCGACGCGGCCACCTGTTCGGCGGTCTTGTGCGAATCCTGGAAGCCCGGGGCACCGGTGCAGGCGTTGGCGCCGCCCGAGTTGAGGACGACGGCCCGCAGGCGTCCGGTGGTGAGTACCTGCTGCGACCACAACACGGGCGCGGCCTTCACCTTGTTGGCGGTGAACACACCGGCGGCCGCCAGCTCCGGGCCCTCGTTGAACACGAGCGCCAAGTCGGACTTGCCGCTGACCTTGATGCCTGCCTTGATGCCGGCGGCGCGGAACCCGGCGGGAGCGGTGACACCCTGGGTGCGGATCAGCCGACCGCCGGCGATCTCGACCGCATCGGGCGCAGCGAACTCGGAATCGGTTGTCACGGAGCAACTCCCACAGTCGAGAGACCATCGGTCTCGGGCAGGCCCAGGGCCAGGTTCATGGATTGGACGGCAGCGCCGGCGGTGCCCTTGGTGAGGTTGTCGATCGCGGCGACCGCGACCAGCAGTCCGGCCTCGGCGTCGACGGTCACGGCGATCTGCACCGCGTTGGAGCCGACCACGGCGCCGGTCTGCGGCAGCTGCCCCTCCGGCAGCACGTGGACGAAGGGCTCGTCCTTGTACGCCTTCTCGTAGACGGCGCGGATCTCGTCCGCGGTCGCGGTGGTGGGCGCGGTGCACGTCGCGAGGATGCCGCGGGGCATCGGGGCCAGGACCGGCGTGAACGACACCGTCACGTCGGTGCCGGCGGCCGCGGAGAGGTTCTGCTTGATCTCGGGGGTGTGCCGGTGGGCGCCGCCGATGCCGTAGGCCCGGACGGAGCCCATGACCTCGGATCCGAGGAGGTCGGCCTTGGGTGCCTTGCCGGCGCCGGAGGTGCCGCTGACCGCGACCACGTTCACGCGCGGCTCGACCACACCCGCGGCGACGGCCGGGGCCAGCGCCAGCGACGACACCGTCGGGTAGCAGCCGGGCACCGCGATCCGGGTGGCGCCGACCAGCTTGTCCCGGCCGCCCGGCAGTTCGGGCAGGCCGTACGGCCAGCTACCCGCGTGCGGGCTGCCGTAGTACTTCTCCCACGCCGCGGCGTCGGTGAGCCGGAAGTCGGCACCGCAGTCGATGATGACGGTGGACTCGGGCAGTTGCTTCGCGATCTCCGCGGAGTTGCCGTGCGGCAGGCCGAGGAACACGACGTCGTGCCCGGAAAGTGTCTCGATGTCGGTCGGGCCGAGGACGCGGTCGGCGAGCGGCAGCAGGTGCGGATGGTGCGAGCCCAGCGTGGTGCCGGCGTTCCCGCCCGCGGTCAGCGCACCGATCACCAGCGAACCGTCGCGGTAGGCCGGGTGGCCGAGCAGCAGGCGCAGGATCTCACCGCCCGCGTACCCGCTGGCCCCCGCAATTGCGACCTTGATCGGCGACCGGCCGGCGGCCGCCGAAGCTCCAGAGTCTCCAGAAGTACCCATACGGATGATTATGCACCATCATGCAAACTCATTCATAGCGAGTATCCGGTCGAGCTCACTCCGTGAAGACGACACCCCGCAGCACGTGCTTCGTGAGCTTGCCCGACGGGTTCCGCGGCAGCGCGTCCACCAGCACCAACTCCCGCGGCACCTTGTACCGCGCCAGCTTGTCGGCCAGGTAGGTGCGCAGATCCTCGAGGTCGATTGTCCTCCCCTCGACAGGAACGACGACGGCGACCACCGTCTCGCCCCACTCGGGGTGCGGCCGGCCGATCACCGCGACGTCCACGACGTCGTCGTGCGGGCGGATCGCCTCCTCCACCTCCTGCGAGTAGACGTTCTCGCCGCCGGTGATGATGACATCCTTGAGGCGGTCGACGATGAACAGGTAGCCGTCGGCGTCGACGCGGGCGATGTCTCCGGTGCGGTACCAGCGCCCGTCGAAGACGTCGGCGGTGGCGGCGTCGTTGTCGAGGTAGCCGCGCATCCGAGTGTCGGCGCTGAGCCAGATCTCGCCGGTCTCCCCCGGCGCCGCGTCGACGCCGTCTGCGCGCACCACTCGCAGATCGACACCGGGCATGCCGCCCCGGCCGATCGAACCGGCCTTGGCGATCTGCTCGTGCGGGTACAGCGCCGTGCCGACCGGGCCCATCTCGCTCATCCCGTACACCTGATAGAAGTCGTCGGACCGGTAGACCCGGGCGAGCAGTTCCGCGGTCTCCGCGCCGATCGGCGCGCCGCCGTAGATCCAGCGGCGCATCGAGCTCAGGTCGTAGGCGGCGAGGTCGATGCCCTGCGCCTTCGCGATCTGCACCGGCGCGAGGTAGGCGATGGGCGCACCGAAGAACGCCGTGACCTTCTCCCGCTGGACCGTCTCGAGGAACTCGAGGGGGTGGTACTCGCGCTGCAGGATCACCGTGCCGCCCAGGAACAGCGTCGTGAGTGTCCAGTTGTTGAGCGGCGACGCGTGCCAGATCGGCATCGCGATGAGGAATCGGTCGTCGCGGGTCAGCCCCATCGTCGCGACGATGAGCGGCGGCACCGACGCGATCGTGCGATGCGTGTGCACGCAGCCCTTGGGCGCGCTGGTGGTTCCGGAGGTGTAGAGGATCTGCGCAAGGTCGTCCTCGGTTCCGTCGACGCCGTCCCACTCGGGGGCGGCCGCGACCACGGCGTCGAAGTCGTCCGCGTCCTCGACGTCGTCGCCGTGCGTGGCGGCCTCGGTGAGCAGCCACCGCGCCTCCGGCGCGCCCCCACGGGCGGCCGACACCAGATCGGCGGATACGACGCCGACCCGGGCACCGCTGTGGGCGATCGTGTACGCGACCTCGGGCGCGGTGAGCTTGTGGTTCACCGGGACGAGGACCCCACCCGCGCGCCAGATGCCGAAGGCGGCGATCAGAAATCCGGGCGAGTTGTAGGTCATCACCGCGACGCGGTCACCCGGCCCGACACCCTCGCGCCGGAACACCTCCGCGGCCCGCCGCGACGCGGCCTCGAGGTCGCGGTAGGTCAGGCGCTGATCGCTGTAGACCACTGCGTCCTTGTCGGGGAACTTTCTGCGGGCGCTCTCCAGCAACACGTTCAGATGCACCGGGGTCTCCTTCACTGAGCGGCGGTGGGGCGTTGCCCGTCGCACGATTCCGTTCTACAGTCGGCTACAAGAAGTGAATCATGATTCATTGCTTTGCGGAAGGGCTCGACAATGACGACAACCGACGACCGGACCGGCGCGGCGCCCCGCGGCCACCACACCCACGAGGTCTTCAACCAGGCGCCGCCACGGGTGGACGTCAACGAATTCACCGGCAACCTCCCGCTGGTCGAAGGCGTCGCCCGATACGACGCCGAGTGGGCGACCACGCACCTGTCCGAGGTGGGCGCGCTGGTCGGGACCGCCGAGTTCCAGCACGCCGCCGAACTCGCCAACACCGAGATCCCGCGCCTGAACACCCACGACCGGTACGGCCACCGCATCGACGAGGTCGAGTACCACCCCGCCTACCACCGGGTGATCTCCGCCGCGGTCGAGCACGGTGCACACACGTCGGCGTGGGCGCAGCCGCGGGCCGGCGCCAACGTCGCCCGCGCCGCGACGTTCATGCTGTTCGCGCAGGTCGAGCCGGGTCACGCGTGCCCGATCTCGATGACCCACTCGGCGGTGCCGTCGCTGATGCTCGCGCCGGACCTCGCCGAGCGCTGGCTGCCGCGGCTCTACTCGCGGGGCTACGACGGCGCCCTCGCCGCACCCGGCGACAAGCCCGGCGTGCTGTTCGGCATGGCGATGACCGAGAAGCAGGGCGGCTCCGACGTCCGCGCGAACACCACCACCGCCGCGCCGCTGTCCGACGGTATGTACGCGCTCACCGGGCACAAGTGGTTCTGCTCGGCCCCGATGTCGGACGGCTTCCTGGTCCTGGCCAACGCGCCCGAGGGACTGTCGTGCTTCCTGGTGCCGCGAGTGCTCGAGGACGGCACCCGCAACGTGTTCCGCATCCAACGGCTCAAGGACAAGCTCGGCAACAAGTCGAACGCCTCGTCCGAGATCGAGCTCGACGGGACGATCGGCCATCTCGTCGGCGAACCGGGCCGCGGCGTGCGCACGATCATCGAGATGGTGTCACGCACCCGCCTCGACTGCGTGTACGGCTCGACGGCCGGCATGCGGCAGTCCGTCGCCGAGGCGCTGTGGCACGTCCGGCACCGGTCCGCGTTCGGGGCGACGCTCGTCGACCAGCCCGCGATGACCGCCGTCGTCGCCGATCTCGCGCTCGAGTCGGAGGCCGCGACCGCCACCGCCCTGCGTCTGGCCCGCGCCCACGACGTCGACGCGTCGGAGTCGGAGAAGGCGTTCCGGCGGCTGGCGACGGCGGTGAGCAAGTACTGGATCTGTAAGCGCGGACCGCATCACGCCTACGAGTCGCTCGAGTGCCTCGGCGGCAACGGCTACACCGAGGCCTTCCCCCTCGCCCGCCGGTTCCGCGAGCAGCCGGTGATGGCCGTGTGGGAGGGGTCGGGCAACGTGATCGCGCTCGACGTCCTGCGCGCGATGACCCGCGAGCCCGAGTCGGTGCAGGCGTTCGACGCCGAACTGAACCTCGCCCGCGGAGCCTCGACGCTGTTCGACGCGCACCTCGACCGCCTCCGGGTGATGCTCGCCGAACTCGCCACCCTGGACCCGGGCGCCGCACAGTTCCGGGCGCGCCCGGTGGCCGCGGCGATGGCACTGGGACTGCAGGGCTCGCTGCTGCTGCGCACCGCCCCCACCGCGGTCGCGGAGGCGTTCATCGGTGCCCGCCTGGGCGCCGACCGCGACCTCGAGTACGGATCGCTGCCCGCCGGAACGGATTTCGGGGCGATCCTCGAACGTCACTGACCCCGCACGCCGTGGTCGGTTCACTACCGCCGTCCCAGCCCGGGGTCACCGCGTGCTGGGGCGTCGGCGTCCCGATCATCCGTCCGCAGTAGCTGGTCGGCTACTCGTTCTTCATCGACCGGCGGATCTCGTCGAGCTTGTCGTGGGCGGCCTTCTCCCGCGCCTGCCACTGCTCGTCGAGGTCGCGTCCGGCCTGGCTGTCCCGCTCGAGTTCCTCCGAGCCGAGCGCCGTCCCGAACCGCTCCTCGATCTTGTCGCGGACACGGTCGAACGTCGGCACACCCGCGTCGGTGTAGTCGGGTGCGGGTGTCGAGGCGGTCCCGAGCGTCAGCGGCGGCGGAACCTCCGGCGGCACACTGGGCCGCGACGGGTCCGGCGGGATGTCCGAGGTCTGGCCGCCGCCCGCGGAAAGCATGGACGCGGCCGCGTGCACCGGAGCGAGCGCCGGGCGCCCGGCCGTGACGGCGAGTACCGCCGCCAGCAACTCGGCGTCGCCGAGACTACGCAGTCTTTCGAGCGCGGCGTCCGATCCGCCACTGTCCATATCGACCATGAGGGGCTCCTCTCGCTGACATCCAGGCTAGCGAGAGGAGCCCCTCATCGGTCGAACTCGTTTGTCAGCCGCGCAGAACGGCTCCGACGGCGTCTGCGGCGGCCGCGACGGCGGCGTCACGCGCGGCGCTGGCCTCGTCCTCGGTCAGCGTGCGATCGGCGCCGCGGAAGCGCAGCGCGAACGCCAGCGACTTGCGGCCCTCGCCAACCTGCTCGCCCTCGAAGACGTCGAACAGGCGGATGTCCTCGAGCAGCTCACCGCCGCCGCTGCGCAGCGCAGCCTCGACCGCGGCGGCCGGGACCGACGCGTCGACGACCACCGCGACGTCCTGCAGGACGGCCGGGAACGGCGAAATCCGCGGAGCCGGGAGAACTTCGGCGACAGGCAGCGCGTCGAGGTCGATCTCGAGCGCACACGTCCGCGCCGGCAGTCCGGCCCGCTCGAGCACCGCCGGGTGCAGCTCGCCCGCATGCCCGACGACCGTGCCGTCGAACACGACCTCGGCGCAGCGGCCCGGGTGCCACGGCAGGTACTGCGCGGCCCGCAGCTCGACCGTGACGCCGGCGGCGTCGGCGATCGTCTGCACCGCGGCGAACGCGTCCGCGGCCTCGGCGGGACGGCCGGCACCCCACGGTCCGGACGGCTCCCGCAGACCCGACAGCACCGCCGCGACGTGCAGCGGCTGCGCGGGCAGCGACTTCAGCAGCTCGGCGATCTGCTCGTCGGTGGGACGACGGTCCACCGGTAGCGCGTCGACGGGCTTGGTGTCCGGTCCCGGCTCCACCACCTGCGCGATGCCGAACAGCGACAGGTCTCGCTGGCCACGAGAAGCGTTGCGCGCCAAGACCTCGAGCATGCCAGGCAGCAGCGTGGTGCCGAGTTCCGGACGATCCGACTCGAGCGGGTTGAGCACCTTGGTGGTGTTGCGGCGCGGGTCGTCGGCATCCAGTCCCCACGTGTCGAACACCGCGTGCGGCAGGAACACCGGCGGCAGGATCTCGACGAAGCCCGACGCGGCCAGCATCCGGCCCACGGCGCGACGACGACGCTGCTCCGGGGTCAGCCCACGGCCGGCCGGGGCGTGCGGCAGCACCGACGGGATCTGCTCGAGCCCTTCGAGACGCAGCACCTCCTCGACCAGGTCGGCGGGCTGCACCAGATCCGGACGCCACGACGGCGGGGTCACAACCAGCTGACCGTGTCCGGTCTCGCTGACGCCGACCTCGACGGTGCACCCGATCTGCGTCAGGCGTCGTGCGGCCGTGCCGTTCGGGTAGCTCACTCCGGCGACGCGATCCGGCAGGTCGATGTCCATGCGGATCTGGCCCGACGGCGCGACACCGCCGACGTCGGTCAGCACGGGTTCGACGGTGCCGCCCGCGATCTCGACGAGCAGCGCGGCGGCACGATCCAGTGCCGGGAGGGCCACCTCGGGATCGACGACGCGCTCGTATCGCTTGCTGGCCTCGCTGATCAGCTTGTGCCGACGCGACGTCTTGAACACCGCGAGCGGATCCCACGTGGCCGACTCGAGCAGGATGTCGGTGGTGCCGTCGTGGACCTCGGTGGTGGCGCCGCCCATCACGCCGGCGAGCGAAACCACGCCGGAATCGTCGGCGATCACGACGTCCTCGGGATCGAGGGTCCGCTCCACGCCGTCGAGGGTGGTGAGCTTCTCCCCCGCCTCGGCGCGACGCACCACGAGGCCGCCCTGGACCTTCGCCGCGTCGAACGCGTGCAGCGGCTGACCCAGCTCGAGCAGCACGTAGTTGGTGACGTCGACCGCCGGCGAGATCGGGCGCACGCCCGACATCAGCAGTCGGCGCTGCAGCCACCACGGGCTGACCGCCTTGGGGTCGATGCCGGTGATCCGGCGCGCCGTGAAGCGGGTGGCCTTCGATTCCGGCTCGAGCTGGATCGACCACGCCTCGCCACCGTCCGACGGCAGAGCCGGGACCGCGGCCGGGTCGACGAAGTCCAGATCGAAACCGCAGGCCAGCTCGCGGGTGAGGCCGCGCACCGAGAAGCAGTAGCCGCGGTCCGGCGTGATGTTCAGCTCGATGATCGTGTCGTCGAGGCCGAGCAGCTCGTTGGCGTCGGTGCCCGGCTCGGCGGTCCCCGGCTCGAGGACGAGGATGCCCGAGTGGTCCTTGCCGATGCCCAGCTCGGAGGCCGAGCACATCATGCCGTTGGACACCTTGCCGTACGTCTTGCGGGACGCGATCGCGAAGCCACCCGGCAGCACCGCGCCCGGCAGGGCCGCGACGACGAGGTCACCCTCGGCGAAGTTCCGGGCGCCGCACACGATCTCCTGTGGCTCGGCGGCGCCGACCTCCACCTTGCAGAAGCGGATCGGCTTCTTGAACTCGGTGAGCTCCTCGATCTCCAGGACCCGGCCCACGACCAGCGGACCGGTCACCGGCTCGAGCGGATCGACCTCCTCGACCTCGAGGCCGACGCGGACGAACCCGGCGTCCAGCTCATCGGCGCTCACCTGCCACTCGGGCGTCGCCCGCTGCAGGATCTCGGTCAGCCACGATTGCGCTACTCGCACGTCTACTCAGCTCTCTCGTTCTCGTCGCGATCAGGCCTGGACACCGAAGGGCAGCGTGAATCGCACGTCGCCCTCGACGATGTCGCGCATGTCGGGGATGCCGTTGCGGAACTGCAGCGTCCGCTCGAGGCCCATGCCGAACGCGAAGCCTGAGTACTCGTCGGGGTCGATTCCGCACGCGCGCAGCACGTTCGGGTTCACCATGCCGCAGCCGCCCCACTCGACCCAGCCGGCGCCGCCCTTCTTGTTCGGGAACCACACGTCCACCTCGGCCGACGGCTCGGTGAACGGGAAGTAGTTGGGGCGCATACGGGTTCGCGTCTCCGGCCCGAACAGGGCGCGGGCGAAGGCGTCGAGCGTGCCGCGCAGGTGCGCCATGGTCAGGCCCTTGTCCACGGCCAGACCCTCGATCTGGGAGAAGACCGGCGTGTGGGTGGCGTCGAGTTCGTCGGTGCGGAACGTCCGGCCAGGGCACACCACGTAGATCGGGATCTCGCGGGAGAGCATCGTGCGCACCTGCACCGGCGAGGTGTGGGTGCGCAGCACCTGACGCGAGCCCTCGGGCGCGATGTGGAACGTGTCCTGCATCGTGCGGGCCGGATGATCGGGCAGGAAGTTGAGCGCATCGAAGTTGAAGTGCTCGGTCTCGACCTCGGGACCCTCGGCGACCTCCCAGCCCATGCCGACGAACACGTCGGCGATCTGCTCGGAGATGATCGTGATCGGGTGCCGTGCTCCGGCGGGCCGACGATCGGACGGCAGCGTCACGTCGATCGCCTCGGCGACCAGCACGGCCGCGTCACGCTCGGCCAGCAGCACCTCGCGGCGCGCGTCGAACGCCGTGGCGACCCGGGTGCGGGCCACGTTCACCCGCTTGCCGGCCTCGGACCGCTCCTCCTTGGGCAGTGCGCCCAGACCACGCTTGGCGAGCGCGATCGGCGCCTTGTCACCGAGATGATCGATCTTGGCCTTGGCGAGTGCGTCGAGGTCCGCGGCTGCCGCGAAGGCCTCCTCGGCGGCAAGTGCCGCGGCACCGAGGGACTCCTCGGTCAGCGCGTTCGCATCGACAGTCGGCGGGGCGCCGCCCTCATTCTTAGCCACGACCGGTGCAACTCCTTGTCTATCGATGGATATCAGCGCGCGGGGGCACAACACTCGAATCCTAGGCGATCGACCCAGGACGGTTCGAACGAGTTCGCCGCGCTCTCACGCGCCCCGATGCTGGACCCGCGCACTCGCGTACAGGCAGATGGATGCGGCCGTCGCCAGGTTGAGGCTTTCGGCCCGACCCCGGATGGGGATCCGCACCCGGTGATCGGCGCTGGCCGCGACCGCCGGATCGAGTCCGTGGGCCTCGTTGCCGAACAGCCACGCGGTGGGACGGGCCAGCAGGTCGTCGGCCTCGTCGAGGTTCACCTCGCCGTCCGCGGCCGTCGCGAGGACCTGAATCCCCGCGGTCGCGAGCGCGGCGAGGACGGCGTCGGTGTCGCGCTCCCGCACGATCGGCAGGTGGAACAGGCTGCCGGCGGACGAGCGCACGCACTTGCCGTTGTGCGGGTCGACGCTGTCACCGGCGAGGATCGCGGCGTCCGCCCCGACCGCGTCGGCGACCCGGATCACCGTGCCGGCGTTGCCCGGCTCGGCGATCGCGACGGGCACCGCCAGCAGGCGGGTGTCGGACGTGACCGCCTCCGCCAGCGGAACGTCCAGCAGATCGCAGACCGCGATCACGCCGGGCGGGGTGACGGTGTCACTCATCGCCCGAATCGCACGATCGGTGACGAGCGACGTCCGGACCCCGGCGCCATGCGCGGACTCGATCAGGCCGCGGTACCGCTCACCGGCGTGTTCGGTGAAGAACAGCTCGTGCACGGTGGTGCAGGCCAGCGCCTCGGTGACGGAGTTCTCGCCCTCGACGAGGAACCGCCCCGTCTTCCTGCGCTCTGCGCCACGCAGGAGCTTGACAGCAGAAACGACCCGTGGAGTCCGTTCGGTGAACGGGTCCACGGGTCGATCCTGGAACAGCTGACTCAGGCCGCTTCTCCGGCCGGAGCGTTGACGTCGGCCGGCAGCGCAGCCTTCGCGACGGCCACCAGGCCGGCGAACGCCGCAGCGTCGGAGACGGCCAGCTCGGCCAGGATCTTGCGATCGACCTCAACACCCGCAGCCTTCAGGCCCTGGATGAAGCGGTTGTAGGTGATGTCGTTGGCGCGAGCCGCGGCGTTGATACGAGCGATCCACAGCTTCCGGAAGTCGCCCTTGCGCGCGCGACGGTCACGGTAGGCGTAGGTCATCGAGTGGAGCTGCTGCTCCTTCGCCTTGCGGTACAGGCGCGAACGCTGTCCGCGGTAGCCGCTCGAGGCCTCGAGAATCGAACGACGCTTCTTCTGGGCGTTGACTGCCCTCTTTACGCGTGCCACTGCAAAATCCTGTCAATCTTCGGGGCGCTACCGCTGCCCCGGGTGGTCAAGTAGGGGAAAGTGCTCAGATGCCGAGCAGGCGCTTGATGCGGGGCGCATCCTGGTCGGCGACGACGGCCTTGCCGTCCAGGCGACGGGTCACGCGCGAGCTCTTGTGCTCGAGCAGGTGGCGACGTCCGGCCTTCTGGCGCAGGATCTTTCCGCTACCGGACACCTTGAATCGCTTCGCGGTGCCACTGTGGGTCTTCGACTTGGGCATGGAGTCCTCAGTTCTTGTGTTTCTGTACTTCGGTCTTCGTGACGTGGTCGAGCTACGCGCTCGGCGACGGCGCGGCGTCACCGTCACCGGCGGCCGGCTTCGGCTGCGCGGGCTGCGCAGCCTGCGCACCCTCTTGAGCCTTCGCGCGTGTCTTCGCACCCTTGTGCGGGGCGAGCACCATCGTCATGTTGCGGCCGTCCTGCTTCGCGGAGGTCTCCACGAAACCGAGGTCCGCGACGTCGGCGCCGAGACGCTGCAGCAGACGGAACCCAAGCTCGGGACGGGACTGCTCGCGACCACGGAACATGATCGTGACCTTGACCTTCGAACCCGCCTCGAGGAAGCGGATGACGTTCCGCTTCTTGGTCTCGTAGTCGTGATCGTCGATCTTGGGACGAAGCTTCTGCTCCTTGATGACGGTCTGCTGCTGGTTCTTCCGCGACTCACGCGCCTTCTGCGCCGTCTCGTACTTGAACTTGCCGTAGTCCATGATCTTGCAGACCGGTGGACGGGCATCGGGAGCCACCTCGACCAGGTCGAGGTCAGCCTCGAGTGCTACGCGAAGCGCATCCTCGACACGCACGATCCCAACCTGCTCACCACCGGGTCCGATGAGGCGAACCTCGGGAACTCGGATGCGCTCGTTGATGCGGGTCTCAGTGCTGATGGGGCCTCCTAGGTAGTGCGGTGCAGTCCGTTGACCGCGCCGCAGCCCGTGCGCCCTCTACCCCAACAAGAAAGCCCCGCGTCGGCGAGTTGCTCGCCGTGCGGGGCCCGATGTCGACCGGTGCAACGCCAACTCCGAGACCTCGGACTGGCATCCCTTCGTTTGACCGAAGGAGCCGCCGAGGACTTACCCTGGCGGCGACCGGACCACTGAACTGCACCGTTCGGTGCCGCGCAGAGGTGGGAGTCGGACTCCACTTTGCTGCCCTGGCCGGAGCCGAGGGCGGTCGTGACGAAAAGCCTAACATCAAACGAGCCACTGATCTAATCGCGTCGACCGTCGCGACCCGGCCGAATCCGCGCGCGCCCACGATGGAATCCTGACAGACATGACGCAGAACCCCGACCCCGCCGACGCAGTTCAGCACGCAGAGGACGACGTCGCCGACCTGGACGACGTCCGCGAGCTCGCCGACGTCCCCGCCATCGAGGTGATCAGCCGCGCCGCCGTCATGCTCATGAGCTCGGCCGCCGAGAAGCTGGGCCTGTCGGACCCCGATCCCGAGAACAGCCCCAACCTCGACCTGGACGAGGCGCGACGGGTCATCACGGCACTCGCCGGCCTCGTCACCGCATCCGTCGAGTACCTCGGCCCGCACGCCGGTCCGATCCGTGAGGGGCTGCAGGCGCTCCAGCGCGCGTTCCGCGAGACGTCGGCGCACCCGGACGGGCCCGGCAAGGGCCCCGGCGAGAAGTACACCGGCCCCGTCTACTGAGCCGCCTTCTCCAACCTGCCCGCGACGACGCCCGCATCCGGACACCCGGGTGCGGGCTTCGTGCGCCCGGCCGGTCGACTCGATCGGAATCGCAGTTTGCGCCAAATCGCATCGGGCGTTCCCACTCGATTGCTACCGTCCCCGACGGCATGACGGAGATCACTTCTCCCCCAACAGGCCCGGCTCGAGTCGGACCGAAACCTAGGAGACACGAATGGGATCGCTCCTCTCGATCGCCAAGCTTCTCGGCTTCGACCCCAAGGAGGCCCTCCCGGGGATACTCGATGAGCTGCTCGCCGCGTCCGTCGCCGCGAATCAGCCTCCTACCACCGGTCCGTAGATCCCCGACCGGAGCGGTCACCCCTGCCCGTGGGCTGACCAGCGAAAACGCCCGAAACGGGTGCCGGACGAGTCGGTCCGGAAAACCGCCTCCGCTACGGCCCCCTGTTGATACCGTGCTCGTCGCGTGACACCGCGCCATTGCGGTTCGCCTGCGAGGAGAACCTGCACCGAAGGAGCTTTCGATGGGATCGATCACCAATGTCCTCGGCGCTCTGCGACCCGTGTTCGACGTCGCCTTCGGCTCACTGGGCCCCGTGGTCGGAATGATCCTGCCCCTCACCAGCCTCGACCCCGGCAAGCTGGGCGACCTGTGATCGGGGCCGAGCAGTAGGTTCCGGTCCACAGCGCGCCAGAACCGCGGATCCACCGAAGCGGTGGGGGACGCTCAGTCCCCCACCGCTTTCGCGTATACCCCGTTGCGACCCCGCCGGCTGCGGCAGACTGTCCGACACCGCCAGTAGCCGCCTCAGCGCTACCAGCGCTACTAGCGTTACCTTCGGCCACCGGACCCCTGGACCGGTGTCGACGATCCAGTCGGAAGTCTCGTGACTTCCCCGCACGCGGAGCGCGTACGACACGCCAATCATCGGACATGTGTCCGCTTTCGCGCTGACCGGCGGAAACACGTCAACCAGGCATGAAAGAACCGGCTCGACGAAACCGCCTCCGTTACGACCTCGTGTTGATACCGTGCTCTTTGTGTGACACTGGTCACGCATCACCACGAAGGGGTTCTCCCGCCAGGAGAGCTCGTATCGAAGGAGCCACACATGGATATGGGATCGATCACCGACCTTCTCGGCGGCCTGCTCGGCGGCCTCGACCTCGGCTCGCTGACCAGCCTGCTCGGCGGCCTCGACCTCGGCTCGCTGACCAGCCTGCTCGCGTCCTAGCACTAGATCCCGGTCCAGTAAGTCCGGACCGACCCCGGATCCACCGAAGCGGTGGGGGACGCTCAGTCCCCCACCGCTTCCGCGTGTCACCCCCGTGCACCCACCTCGACGCACCCCGGTCAGCGCCACGGCGCACGACAGCGACTTCGGCTAGCCGACCGCGGCCGGCTTCCTGACGCGCTTGCGCGGCGTCGACGTTGCCTTGCGGGTCGCCGTGCCCTTGGCCGCACCGTCCGCGGCCGCCTTCGGCGCCGCGAGCACTTCCTTCAGGAACCTGCCGGTGTAGCTCTCCGGGACAGCCGCGACTGCCTCGGGGGTTCCCTGCGCGACCACGGTGCCGCCTCCGGAACCGCCCTCGGGTCCCATGTCGACGATCCAGTCCGACGTCTTGATGACGTCGAGGTTGTGCTCGATCACGATGACGGTGTTGCCCTTGTCGACGAGCCCGTTCACCACCTTCAGCAGCTTCCGGATGTCCTCGAAGTGCAGGCCCGTCGTCGGTTCGTCCAGCACGTAGACGGTTCGGCCGGTCGACCGCTTCTGCAGCTCCGCCGCGAGCTTGACGCGCTGCGCCTCACCGCCGGAGAGCGTCGGCGCCGGCTGCCCCAGCCGCACGTAGCCGAGCCCGACCTCGACCAGCGTCTTGAGGTAGCGGTGGATCGATGTGACCGGCTCGAAGAAGTCGGCGGCCTCCTCGATCGGCATGTCGAGAACCTCGGCGATGGTCTTGCCCTTGTAGTGGACCTCGAGCGTCTCGCGGTTGTACCGCGCCCCGTGGCACACCTCGCACGGCACGTAGACGTCCGGCAGGAAGTTCATCTCGATCTTGAGGGTGCCGTCACCCGAGCACGCCTCACAGCGACCGCCCTTGACGTTGAACGAGAAGCGGCCCGGCTGGTAGCCGCGCACCTTCGCCTCCGTGGTCGACGCGAACAGGGTGCGGATCTTGTCGAAGACGCCGGTGTAGGTCGCGGGATTCGAACGCGGGGTGCGACCGATCGGCGACTGGTCCACCTGGACCAGCTTGTCCAGTTGGTCCAGCCCGTTGATCCGGGTGTGCCGTCCCGGCACCTGGCGGGCACCGTTGAGCTTGTTCGCCATGACCGTCGCGAGGATGTCGTTGACGAGCGTCGACTTGCCGGACCCGGACACGCCGGTGACCGACGTCAGCACACCGAGCGGGAAGCTGACGTCGATGCCCTTCAGGTTGTTCTCGCGAGCTCCGACGACGGTGACCTGCCGCTTCCGGTCGGGGGAACGCCGCTCGGTCGGGACGTCGATGGTGCTGCGACCGGAAAGGTAAGCGCCGGTGAGCGATTCGGCGTTCGTGAGGAGTTCCTCGTACGGTCCGCTGTGGACCACGCGGCCACCGTGCTCGCCCGCGAACGGGCCGATGTCGACCACCCAGTCCGAGGTCCTGATGGTGTCCTCGTCGTGCTCGACGACGATCAGTGTGTTGCCGAGATCGCGCAGGCGCGTGAGGGTTTCGATGAGCCGGCGGTTGTCGCGCTGGTGCAATCCGATGGAAGGCTCGTCCAACACGTACAGGACGCCGACCAGACCTGAGCCGATCTGCGTCGCCAGGCGGATGCGCTGCGCCTCGCCACCCGACAGCGTGCCGGCGGCGCGGGCGAGCGACAGGTAGTCGAGGCCGACGTCGAGCAGGAACCCGAGCCGAGCCTGGACCTCCTTGAGAACCTGCCCGGCAATGGCCTCCTCGCGGGCGCCGAGGGTCAGGCTGTTCAGGAATGCCGAGCACTCCGCGATCGACAGCTCACACACCTGGGCGATCGACTTCTCGCCGTACGAATCCGACGAGATGGTCACCGACAGGATCTCGGGGCGCAGGCGCGCTCCGTTGCACGCGGGACACGGAATGTCGCGCATGTACCCGTCGTAGCGTTCCTTCATCTGCTCCGACTCGGTCTGCTCGAGCCGCCGGTGCAGGAAGGGCATGACGCCTTCGAACTCGGCGTAGTACGAGCGGGTGCGCCCGTAGCGGTTCTTGTACTTGACGTGGACCTGTTCGGTGCTGCCCTCGAGGATCGCCTTGCGCGCCTTGGCCGGCAACTTGTTCCACGGGGTCTGCATGTCGAAGCCCAAGATGTCGCCGAGGCCCGACAGCAGTCGGCCGAAGTACTCGGAGCTCTGTCCCATCGACCAGGGTGCGATCGCCCCGTCCTCGAGGGTCAGCTCCGGGTCCGGGACGACGAGGTCGGGGTCGACCTCCTTGCGGATGCCCAGGCCTGTGCACTCGGGACAGGCACCGTACGGCGAGTTGAACGAGAACGAGCGCGGCTCGAGGTCGTCGATCGACAGCGGGTGCGAGTTGGGGCACGCGAGCTTCTCCGAGAACCGCCGTTCGCGGTCGGGCGCGTCCTCGTCCTTGTCGACGAAGTCGAGAACGACGATGCCCTCGGCGAGCCGCAGCGCGGTCTCCACCGAGTCGGTCAGGCGCTGCTTCGAACTCGCCTTCACCGTGAGGCGGTCGACGACCACCTCGATGTCGTGCTTCTCCTGTTTCTTCAGCTTCGGCGGATCGGTGAGCTGATGCACCACACCGTCGACGCGCACCCGGGAGTAGCCCTGGGTATTGAGCTGTTCGAACAGGTCGACGAACTCGCCCTTGCGGGTGCGGACCACGGGGGCGAGCACCTGGAACCGGGTGCCCTCCTCCATCTCCAGGACCTGGTCGACAATCTGCTGTGGGGTCTGCCGGGCGATCCGCTCGCCACACACCGGGCAGTGCGCCGTGCCCGCCCGCGCGTAGAGCAGGCGCAGGTAGTCGTACACCTCGGTGATGGTTCCGACGGTCGACCGGGGGTTGCGGTTGGTCGACTTCTGGTCGATCGACACGGCGGGCGAGAGACCCTCGATGAAGTCGACGTCGGGCTTGTCCATCTGCCCGAGGAACTGGCGCGCGTACGCCGACAGCGATTCGACGTAGCGTCGCTGCCCCTCGGCGAAAATCGTGTCGAACGCGAGGCTGGACTTTCCTGAGCCGGACAAACCGGTGAAGACGATCAGGCTGTCCCGGGGCAGATCGAGATTGATCCCTCGCAGATTGTGCTCGCGTGCACCTTGCACGATCAGGCGATCCGCCACACGTAGTCCCTTCTCCGTTCGTCCGCGCACGGACACTCGTCCGGGCGCAGCCCATGGTAGGCGCGGCCACCGACAATCGCGCCGACCAGCAGGTTTCCCGACGATCGGCGGCTGTAGGCGGCGACACCGCGATTCGACGGTAACCTCCCGATCATGGAGCAGCAGCGCATCATCATCGACGACGACTACACCGGCGATCTGTCCGGCGGTTCCGCAGCACAGCGCCGCACCGTCCCCGGTGCCACGATCATCAAGATGTCCGTCGGTCCGATGGACAACAACACGTACCTCGTCACGTGTTCCGCGACCGGGAAGTCGCTGCTCATCGACGCCGCGAACGACGCCGAGCGGATCCTGCAGCTCATCGACGAGCAGGCGCCCCAGCTCGAACTGATCGTCACGACCCATCAGCATCACGACCACTGGTTCGCACTCGCCGAGGTCGCCGGTAAGACCGGTCTGCCGACTGCCGCGCACCCGCTGGACTCCGAGATCCTCTCGGTCACACCGTCGCGGAGCCTCCAAGGCGGCGACACCGTGACCGTGGGCGATCTCACTCTCGAGGTGATCCATCTGAGTGGTCACACCCCCGGTGGCATCACGCTTGCACTGACGGAGAACGACGACCGCGGTCGTGTGCACCTGTTCACCGGTGACTCGCTGTTCCCCGGCGGTATCGGCAAGACGCCCGATGCCGAGCGCTTCACATCGCTGATCGACGACGTCGAAACGAAGCTGTTCGGCCGCTTCCCGGACGACACCGTCTTCTATCCGGGCCACGGCAAGGACTCCACGCTCGGTGCCGAGCGCCCGCACCTCGGTGAATGGCGCGAACGGGGCTGGTGAGCCGAGGGTCCTGTCACGGGACGAATTGCTCCTCCCCTGCGGAATCCCTGCCCCCGTGGATACGGTGGAGCAGGAACCGAGGTTGGGAGGCCACCCATGTTCGTTCGCCGCATCGCACGCCCACTGCTCTCCACCGTGTTCATCGCCGGGGGCATCGATTCGCTCCGCAGCCCGGCGCCCAAGGCGCAGGCCGCCGCGCCGTTCCTCGAGAAGAGCATGGCGACACTGCCGGGGGCCGTCACCGAGAAACTTCCGTCCGATCCCGAGGCGCTGGTGAAGATCAACGCCGCGATCCAAGTGGGCGCCGGCGCACTTCTGGCGCTCGGCAAGGCGCCGCGAGCGACATCACTCGTGCTCGCCGGAACGCTGGTGCCGACTACGCTCGGGGGCCACGATTTCTGGAACGTCGACGATCCGCAGCAGCGCGCGATGCAGCGGACGCAGTTCTTCAAGAACATGTCGATTCTCGGCGGCCTGCTCGTGGCGGCAGTCGACACCGAGGGCAAGCCTTCATTGGGTTGGCGTGGTCGGCGCGCTGCTCGCAAGGCACAGACCTCGGTCACAGAGGCCCTGTCGAGTTCCCACGGACCGGGCACCGATCACGCTCTGCACACGGTCGGTGAGCGCGCGCGTTCGGCGGCGGAGCAGGCCGGTGAACGAGGCGGAGAGCTCCTCGACACCGCCCTCGCGCGGGGGTCTGTTCTGGCTCATCTCGCGAAGGAGCGGGGTACGGAGTTGGGCGAGGTCGCTCGCGAACGCGGACCGGTACTCGCCGAGCTCGCGCGAGAGCGGGGCACCGAGTTCGCCCACCTGGCGCGCGAACGTGGCACCGAGTGGGCTGCGACCGCGAGCGAGCAGGGAGATGTTCTCGGCAGGAAGGCCCGCAAGCAGGCCGAGCGCGCACTCGCGGCCGCCCGAGCGAAGGCCGCCGAACTTCAGGACTGAACCCTGAAACGAGATTCACTGTGAGGTGATCGAGGTGCCGACGAACGAGCCACGCGGTTCGGACCCGCATCTGAAGGATCCGGCTCTGTACGAGAAGCTTCGCGACGAGGGCGAGTCGAAGGAGAAGGCGGCCCGCATCTCCAATGCGGCCGCGAACGAGGGCCGCTCGGCGATCGGACACAAGGGCGGAGAGGCGGCGAACTACGAGGACCGCACCGTCGACGAACTACGCGAGCGCGCACAGGAGCTCGGCATCTCCGGCTATGCGTCTATGGACAAGGCGGAACTGATCTCGGCGTTGCGCAATCACTGAGCTGTTCGTCGCCCGGACAGCGCAGTCAGCGCCCCGCGCTGGGCGCGGCCACGACGATGCAGGCGACGGACGTCGCACCCTGCATGCATCCGGGCACCTTCGGCGTCATTCGTTGTCCGCGAGAACGGCGTCGCGCAGCGCGGAATCGATGGTGACACGGACCAACGCCGCCGCCAGTGGGGCGACCTCGTTCGAGTCCGAGAGCTCGACCAACTTCGACGGCTCCTGCGGTAGGTGCAGTTCGTCGGCGCCGCGGAGAACCCGCAGGTCCATGTGCGGCCTCAGCCCAGGTCCAGGTGTCCTGCACCTCGCGCATGAAGATCTCGGCGCCGACGGGACCGATGCCGTCGAACTCCTCGAGGAGACGGGCGGTCGCCGCCTCGTCGTGCCCGCTCCTCGCGGCGAGTTCCCGCAGGTCGCCGTGGTATTCGCCCCGGACCCGCTCGGCTGCCTCGCGAAGGCGCGTGGCGGTGCTCTCGCCGTATCGCGCGTAGCGTCCCCGTTTCAAGGCCGCGATGACGTCCGCACGCGGTGCACCTGCCATGGCATCGGGGGTTCGCCAGCCTTCGTGGAACAACTCCCGAGCCGCACGCGTCGCGATCTCGGCCGAAATCCGGGCACTCAGCAGCAGCGAGAGCATCAGCAACTGGAACAGTGGCTTCGGCTGATCCTCCAACGTGATCTGCGCCTCCCGCGCGTACGAATCTCCGGCGCGTTCGAGGAGGTCACGGACGACAGCCGAGCCCGTGTCCGAGGTGGCCATGTCCGCGAACACCCGGCTGTCGGAGGCATGAAACTGCGGCTGTCCGGGCCGTGTCCAGCTCGCGGACGAACGGCTGGATCAACCCGTTCGAGTGGTCGTGGAGGTCATGGCTCGGTCCTCATCCGTTCTGCTCGGTCTGGCACGTCGGTCCGGGTGTACCCGTTTGAGACACCCGGTTGACCAGCACTTCTGCGGCGCGGCCTCACCTCCAACTAGACTGCTTGGGCACTTTTCTGCCGTTCGAACCTAGGAGACCTCTTGCCCGACGAGGCCCGCGTGCACCCCGATCTCGAGCTCGAGCAGCGGCATGTGTCGACGCTCTATGAGCGGCTGGACGGCCTGCGCTCCTATGCGCAGAACCGTCTCAGTCAGGTACTCCTGCAGACCGGTGGTACCCCGCAGGCACGCAGCGAACGCGAGTCGTTCACGCAGATGTACACGGAGGACCTTGCGCGGTACGACGCCGCCGAGAACGGCCTGTGCTTCGGCAAGATCGACGTCGACGGCGACGACGAACCGCGCTACGTCGGCCGCATCGGCATCCTCGACGAGGAGAACGACTACGAAACACTGCTCCTCGACTGGCGCGCGCCACTCGCTCGTCCGTTCTATCTGGCAACCCCGGCCGCACCGGACGGGGTGACCCGGCGCCGGCATATCCGCACGCGCAGCCGCACGGTGACCGCCGTCAACGACGAGTACCTGAACCTGACCGCGGCCGAGGCGAACGGTCGCGGCCGCGGCGCCGGAGGTGTCGCCGGCGAGAGCGCGCTGCTCGACGCCCTCAACGCCGCCCGAACCGGGCAGATGCACGACATCGTCGAGACGATCCAGAGCGAGCAGGACGCGATCATCCGCTCGAACCACAAGAGCGTGCTCGTCGTGCAGGGTGGCCCGGGCACCGGCAAGACCGCGGTCGCGCTGCACCGCGCCGCCTACCTGCTCTACACCTACCGCCAACAGTTGGAGAAGTCCGGCGTCCTCATCATCGGCCCCAACGAGACGTTCCTCGACTACATCAGCCAGGTGTTGCCGTCGCTCGGCGAGACCGGTGTGCTGCTGTCGACCATCGGCGACCTCTACCCGGGCGTGCGGGCGACCCGGGAGGATTCGCTTGCGGCCGGTGAGCTCAAGGGGTCGCTCGCGATGATCGACATCCTGAAGAAGGCGGTGCGGGACCGGCAGGAGGTGCCGAAGCAGCCGATCGAGCTACGGTTCGATACCTACCCGATCACGCTCGACCGCAAGATCGTCACGCGGGCGCGCGGACGCGCGCGGTCGTCGAGGCGGCCCCACAACCTGGCGCGGCCGATCTTCGTGTCCGCGGCGATCGAGGCCCTCGCGGATCAGCTGGCCGCGACCCTCGGCGCGAACATCGTCGACGGCGGCAACCTGCTCAGCCGTGACGACATCGCCGACATGCGCGACGAGATGCGCGAGGATTCGTCGATCATGGCAGCCCTCGACGAGCTGTGGCCGGACCTCACGCCCCAGCAGGTGCTCACCGACCTGCTGCGCTCCCCCGATCGGCTCGCATCCGCGGCACCCGACCTCACCGAGGAGGAACGCTCAACGCTAGTGCGCACCTCCGGGGTCGGATTCAGCGCGGCCGACGCTCCCCTCCTCGACGAGCTCGCCGAGCTACTCGGCGTCGATGACGCCGCGGAACGCGAACGCGCACAACGCCGCTGGCGTGCGCAGATCGCCGACGCCCAGGGCGCGCTCGACATCCTCACCGGTTCGGCTCCGCAGGATCTCGAGGACGAGCTCGATCCCGAGATCCTGATGGCGTACGACCTGATCGACGCCGGCCAGCTGGCGGAACGCCACGAGATGGGCCGCCGCGGCACAACCGCCGAACGTGCCGCCGCCGACCGCACGTGGACCTACGGGCACGTCATCGTCGACGAGGCGCAGGAGCTGTCCGAGATGGCGTGGCGAATGCTCATGCGGCGCATCCCGAATCGTTGGATGACGCTCGTCGGCGACACCGCGCAGACCGGTGACCCCGCGGGTAGTTCGTCGTGGCAGGACGTGCTGGGCCCGTACGTGGCGCAACGCTGGAAGCTGACCGAGCTGACCGTGAACTACCGGACACCCGCCGAGATCATGACGCTCGCGCACCAGGTACTCGAGCAGATCGATCCGGATCAGACTGTCCCCCGGTCGGTTCGGGAGTCCGGCCACGCGCCGTGGGCACGCCTCGTCGACGAATCGGAGATCCTCGACGAGGTGCGCCGCAGGGTCGCGGACGAAACCGGGCCGGGGCTGACCGCTGTCCTCGCGGGGCACCACCACGCCGAGCAATTGGCCGACCTGCGTTCGGAGTCGGTGAGTGTGCTCACCGTCAAGGACGCCAAGGGGCTCGAGTTCGACTCGGTGATCATCGTCGAACCGCAGGACATGCTCGACGACTCGCCGCGCGGGATCAACGATCTGTACGTCGCTCTGACGCGCGCAACCCAGCGGCTCGGGATCGTCCACGCCCGGCCTCTTCCGTCTGTGCTGCGGTCCCTCGACGCGTCGGTCGTGCCGTCGGGAAGCTGATCCCCGAACCGGCACTCGTGGAGTCGGTCGAGGCGGTACCGTGCCAAGGGCCCGCGAGCCGATCGGGCGCTCGCACACCCACCACTGCACACCAGAACAGGACGAGAACGCCATGCCGATGAGATCGACCGCCCGCGGCGGCGCGCTGCGCTCGGCGATGGTCGGCATCGGTGTGGCGGCATCGATCGTCGCGGCCGGGTGCACGACCTCGACCGTCGCCGACGACGCACCGCATGCGGCCGAAACTGTCGCGACCGAAACCGACTCGGCGACAGCGGTCGCCGACGCCCGCGTCACCCGCTACGCGGACGCGTTGGCCGAGGGAGGATTTCCCGAGGTGGTACCGCGTTCGACGCTGTTCGCGCTGGCCGACGGGGTGTGCCGGCAATCGGCCGCCGGCACACCCGATTCGACGATCCTCGAACACCTACGGTCCGTAGGCGCCTACGGTGCGAGCCTGTCGGGTGGCACCCTCACACCCGAGGCCGCCACGCAACTGCTGCTGGACCGCGCCCGCAGCGCCTTCTGCTGACCGCGCGACTCAGCGGACCGTGTGCACGATCAGCACGTCGGACGTCGACTTGCGCGCCGCGTCGGACGGCACCGATCCGAGCAGACGCCCGGTCAGCGTGCTGAGCCCTCGATTGCCGACCACCAACAGGTCCGCCTCGACCTCATCGACGAGGGCGAGCAACGAATCGACGGGAGCACCCACAATCGCTCGCTCGACGATGTTCTTGGCGCCGGCCGCGGTGGCCCGCTCGCGCGCGGTCCGCAAGATCTCGAACGTGGGCGCCGAGCCGGTCACCTGGTACGCGTCCTCACCGAGGGTGTCCTGAGCGGATTCGGTGTCCCTGGGATCGGCCGGGTAGTACGCGCACGCGATCACGAGCTTGGCCTCGGCGTCGCCGGCCAGTGCGGCGGCCTTGTCCACCGCACGATACGACGAGTCCGATCCATCGGTTCCGACGACGACGGTCCGGTAGGCGCTCATTCATTCCTCCATGTGTGCGTTGATCGAGGACGCGGCCGTAGTGCCCTGCGCCGGCGATCACCATCTGCTGCGCTGACATTAGCCTCATCGGTGCACAGCCTGGTGGAATTGCGGCACAACGAGCTTCATCCCCCGGTGGATGGCACCGCCCTGCTGCGGCAGTGCGCGGCGCCACCCCTGGCGCACCATTTCACCACGGCGACAGGGTGGAACCGAACCGTCAGCGCGATTCGCCGTACCGCGGCCCGAACAACGACGCCGGGAACAGGCCCGACTCACGCACCGATTTGCGCCAGGGCTCGACGAGTTCCGCCAAGCGCGAGACGCCGTCCTCTCCCAGCGCGGTCCACGGTGCGGCGGCCAGTTCGTCGGTGAGATCCTCGACCACGTCACGCAGTTCACGTCCGTCGGCGGTCAGTTCACCACGCGCATTGAGGACTTCACGGTCGCGCAGCCCGGAGACGGCCGCGTCCCACGCAGCCGGCGACCATCCCCGCCGGGTCTGCGCGAACTTCTTCTGGAATCCGATTCCCGCGGCGGTGTGGGTGATCAGTGCCTCGAGTCCACTGAAACCCGCGGTCTGCAACGCGGCGACATGGCCGTCGCCGCGGAACTCCCGCAACAGGGTCAGCGCGTGCCACAGCACGAGGTGCGGCTCCTCCGGCCAGTCCAGCGCCGCGTACCCGGCGTACAGGGGTCGGCCGTCGACCCCGGGGATCGCCTGCGCCGCAATCGCCGCCAACTGGGCGGCCTCCGCCATCTCGGCCGAGGCGACCGCGTCACCGAACAGCGCGCGGTACGCGGCGTCGACGCCGCGGTATCGCGCCTCGACGATCCGCTCCGGATCGGCGAGCTGCCACGCGCGCGGGATCACGTCCGCGATCAGTTCGGGGTTGAAGTTGTAAAACGTCGCCGCGACGACACCGGCACCCACCGCACCCATCGGGGCGGCGCGGCCGGCGAAGTACGTCATCCGGCCCGACTCGAGCCCGACGCCGACAAGCTCGGCTTCCACCTCGGGTGCGAAGTAGCACAGCGAGTGAAGCAGTTCGAAGGAGCGGGCGGTGCGACCGGCGAGTTGTGCGTCCATGGTCGAAGACGTTAGCGGGCGCTACTTCAGGCCCGCCGCGTCCATCCCGCGCAGCTCCTTCTTCAGGTCCGCGATCTCGTCACGCAGCCGCCCGGCGAGCTCGAACTGCAGGTCCCGTGCCGCGTTCATCATCTGGTCGGTCAGCTCCTTGACCAGGTCGGCCAGCTCTGCCCGTGGCATCGACTTCACGTCGCGGCCCTCGTACACGCCGGCACTGACCGCGCGCCCCGCTTCACCCTGGGCGCGTCGACCACGGCTCACGTTGCGTCCGGAACCGCCCACCTCGACCTCGGTGTCGTCGGCCTCCTCGTAGACCTGGTCGAGGATGTCGGCGATCTTCTTGCGCAGCGGCTGCGGGTCGACACCCCTCTCGAGGTTGTACGCGACCTGCTTCTCTCGACGGCGCTCGGTCTCCTCGATGGCGCGCTGCATCGAATCGGTGATCTTGTCGGCGTACATGTGGACCTGACCCGAGACGTTGCGGGCCGCGCGGCCGATGGTCTGGACGAGGCTGGTCGTGCTGCGCAGGAAGCCTTCCTTGTCGGCGTCGAGGATCGCGACCAGCGACACCTCGGGCAGGTCGAGCCCCTCGCGCAGCAGGTTGATGCCGACGAGGACGTCGTACTCGCCCAACCGCAGCTGTCGCAGCAACTCCACGCGCCGAAGGGTGTCGATGTCCGAGTGCAGGTACCGCACCCGGATACCGAGTTCGAGCAGGTAGTCCGTGAGGTCCTCGGCCATCTTCTTGGTGAGCGTCGTGACGAGGACCCGCTCGTCACGCTCGGTCCGTTGCCGGATCTCGTGGACGAGGTCGTCGATCTGGCCCTTGGTCGGCTTGACGATCACCTCGGGATCGACCAGGCCGGTCGGGCGGATCACCTGCTCGACGAACTCGCCGCCGGACTGCCCGAGCTCGTACGGACCCGGCGTCGCCGAGAGGTAGATCGTCTGCCCGATCCGGCCCGCGAACTCCTCCCACGTCAGCGGGCGGTTGTCCGTGGCCGACGGCAACCGGAACCCGAACTCGACCAGGTTGCGCTTACGGGACATGTCGCCCTCGTACATGGCACCGATCTGCGGGACGGTCACGTGGGACTCGTCGATCACCAGGAGGAAGTCCTCGGGGAAGTAGTCGATGAGCGTGGCCGGCGCCGACCCGGCGGCGCGTCCGTCGATGTGCCGCGAATAGTTCTCGATGCCGGAGCAGAAGCCGACCTGTTTGATCATCTCCAGGTCGTACTGGGTGCGCATCCGCAGACGCTGCGCCTCGAGCAGTTTGCCGCGGTTCTCCAGATCGGCGAGCCGCTCCTCGAGCTCGGCCTCGATGTCCTTGACCGCGCGCTCCATCCGCTCCGGACCCGCGACGTAGTGGGTGGCCGGGAAGATGCGCACCGAGTCGACCTGCCGCACGACGTCACCGGTCAGCGGGTGGAGGTAGTAGAGCGCCTCGATCTCGTCACCGAAGAACTCGATCCGCACCGCCAGTTCCTCGTACGACGGGATGATCTCGACGGTGTCACCCCGGACCCGGAACGAGCCGCGGGTGAAGGCCATGTCGTTGCGGTTGTACTGCACGTCGACCAGCAGTCGCAGCAGCGCGTCCCGGTCGACCTCGACGCCGACCTCGAGCTCGATCGACCGGTCGAGGTAGGACTGCGGCGTACCCAGGCCGTAGATGCACGACACCGACGCCACCACCACGACGTCGCGCCGGGACAGCAGGCTCGACGTCGCCGAGTGCCGCAGCCGCTCCACATCGTCGTTGATCGACGAGTCCTTCTCGATGTAGGTGTCGGTCTGCGCGATGTACGCCTCGGGCTGGTAGTAGTCGTAGTACGAGACGAAGTACTCGACTGCGTTGTTGGGCAGCATCTCCCGCAGTTCGTTGGCGAGCTGCGCGGCCAGCGTCTTGTTCGGGGCCATCACCAGCGTGGGACGCTGAACCCGTTCGATGAGCCACGCCGTCGTCGCCGATTTGCCGGTACCGGTGGCGCCGAGGAGGACGACGTCCTTCTCCCCCGTCCTCAGCCGTCGCTCGAGCTCGTCGATGGCCTCCGGCTGATCACCCGCCGGCTCGTATTCGCTGACGACCTGGAAGCGACTGTCGGACCGCTCGATCTCGCTGACCGGCCGAAACTCGGAATGTGCCACCACGGGGTGCTCGGATGCGAACGCCATGAGACCAGGGTAGGCGCCCCTTCCGACAAGTTCTGATAACGCTGTGGTCCACGCGCTCGATCGCCGATGCCCGGTGCCACGATTGCCGGTACTTTCTTGCTGTATGGAGAACGTCGAGCCAGCCGCCGCAGTCGCGCGGACCGCACCCCCCGACCCGGTCTACGTGCCCACGATCGACATGGTTCCGGCGCACCGGCCCAAGGTCGAGTACTTCAACATCACCGAATGCACCAACACCGATCCCAAGGGTTACGTGCGTCCGGTGGACCACTACCGGTTGGAACCGTGGGGGCTCTACATGGCTCGCACGGCCGATCATCCCTCGTTCCACTACCTCGAATCGTGGCTGATACCGGATCTCGGCATCCGCGCCTCGATCTTCCACTTCCACCCGTACCACCAACGCGACCAGGACCATTACATCGACATCGGCGATTTCACGAAGGGCGCCGACGTCTGGAAGGCGGAGGACCACTATGTCGATCTCGTGGTCCGCACCGGACGCGAGACCGAAATACTCGACGTCGACGAACTGATCTCGGCGACGGCGCACGGCTACATCTCGCCGCGCACCGCCGACCGTGCGATCCAGCGCGCCGTGGCGGCCGTGGACGGCATCGCCGCGCACGGTCACGACATGGACGCGTGGCTGGCGTCGAAGGGTATGCCGGTCAGTTGGCGCTGACGCGGGCCGGTCAGCCCCGCGCCGACCACCCGCTCCGCTCGGCCCACTCCCGCGCCCGCTGGTACCCGAGGTCGAACCAGGGAGCGAGCGCGGCGGCGTAGGTGGCCGTCGCGTCGCCCTCGTGCACATCGGCCGCGGCCTTCGCGGAGGCGACCTGCTTGACCTCGAGGAACTCCGCGCGGGCCGTGGGGTCGGCTCGCAACCAGTCACGCAGCACGAGCGCGAACTCCTGGCCAGGCCAGCCGTCGACGCGCAGGCTGATCTGCACGGGCCGGCCCGGATCGGCACCGCCGTGCGTGCGCTTGTCCCACAGCGCCGGATCGGCCTCGCCGCCGACGCCGTAGGCGGGCTTCGGCTCGTCACGGGTCGCCGCGGCTACCGGCGGGAAGCCGGCCGCAGCCAGCGGCTCGGCCAGGTCGTCCGCCGTCGCGAGATCGGCGACGGTGATCTGCACATCGATCAGATCGCGCGCGTCGAGACCGGGAACCGCCGTGGAGCCGACGTGGTCGATGCGCACCGCGCGATCACCGCACACGGCACGCAGACGCTCGACGAGTCGCTCGCCCTGCGCCGCCCACTCCGGATCTGCGGGACGCACGATCGGGGGCACCGTCACCACCGTGCCAGAGCGCAGGTTCCGTTCGAACGGCAGCAGTCGGTCCGCGTACAGCGCGCGAACCTGTGCCTCGATCAGTTCCGGCGCACCGCTGTTGTCGAGCCACACGTCCGCGGCCGCCCGCCGCTGGTCATCGGTGGCCTGCGCCGCGATCCGCGCCCTCGCATCCTCCTCCGGCATGCCCCGCAACTCGGTCAGGCGCCGAACGCGCTCGTCCTCGCCGACGTACACCACGACCACGAGGTTGAACACCGGACCCATCCGCCCCTCCACCAGGAGCGGGATGTCCTGCACGACGATGCCGTCGGCGGGCGCGCCGTCGACCAACTCCGCGGTGCGCTGACCGATCCGGGGATGCAGGATCGAGTTCAACAGCAGCCGCGACTCGTCGCTACCGAAGGCTTTCTCCGCCAACGCGGGACGATTCAACGAACCGTCGGGATGGAGAATGCCGTCGCCGAAGGCGTCCACGAGGGCCGCGAGACCCGGGGTTCCCGGCTCGACGACCTCGCGTGCGATGAGGTCCGCGTCCACGATCACCGCGCCCAACTCCGCGAGGACCTTCGACACGGTCGACTTACCGGCTCCGATGCCTCCGGTGAGGCCCACTCTCAACACGCCGACCAGTGTCGCACCAAACACGCCGAAGATCATCAACGGAGCAAAATGACGCCTTTGGACCACCTGGTCCGATAACCTTGCATCGACCGTCCGACCAGCCGATTCGATACGAGTAGGAGTCGCTCATGCGCAGCAATCCCACCCGTCCCGGTCGGCACCGTCTCGGCATGGAGAACGGCATTCACGCGATCCTCATCCCGGAGGTTGCAACCGCGCTCGCGGAGCACCGACGCAATTGGTTCACCAGCGTGCTCACGCCCGCCCGCCACAGCTTCACGGCGATCCGGAAGCGAACGGCAACCATGCCCACCCGATGGGTGCCCGCCGCGGCGAACTGACCCGCACACGACGCTCACAGTGGCCCGATCCCCGCCAGGGATCGGGCCACTGTCGTATGCGCCTCGCGTCAGAGGAAGGCCAGAGGAAATGACGGAAGGCCCCGACCCTGCAGTACAGGGTCGGGGCCTTCCGGTCGATCAGGCCTGAGACGCGCTCAGGCTGCTGTCATCAGGCGTTGCCCGACAGCTTCTCGCGCAGTGCAGCGAGCTGTGCGTCGCTCGCCAGCGAGCCACCGGCGGACTCGGAGGACGCAGCCGCGCCCTCGTCCGAGCCCGACTCGGAGGAGTAGTTGGTGCCCGAAGCGCCGGCCGCAGCCTCAGCAGCCTCGTCGGCAGCCATCTTCTCCATCTGAGCGGTGTGCATCTTGTGGCGACGCTCAGCCTCGGCGTAGCGGGACTCCCACTCCTCACGCTGCTTGTCGAAGCCCTCGAGCCATTCGTTGGTCTCGGGATCGAAGCCCTCGGGGAAGATGTAGTTGCCCTGCTCGTCGTACGAGTCGGCCATGCCGTACTTGGACGGATCGAACTCGGCGTTGTAGTCCTCGTTCGCCTGCTTCAGCGACAGCGAGATGCGGCGACGCTCCAGGTCGATGTCGATGACCTTGACGAGCGCATCGTCGCCGACGCCCACAACCTGGTCCGGAACCTCCACGTGGCGCTCGGCCAGCTCGGAGATGTGCACCAGGCCCTCGATGCCCTCCTCGACGCGGACGAACGCGCCGAACGGAACCAGCTTGGTGACCTTGCCCGGGACGATCTGGCCGATCGCGTGGGTGCGGGCGAACTGACGCCACGGGTCCTCCTGCGTCGCCTTCAGCGACAGGGAGACACGCTCGCGGTCCAGGTCGACGTCGAGAACCTCGACGGTGACCTCGTTGCCGACCTCGACAACCTCGGACGGGTGGTCGATGTGCTTCCAGGACAGCTCGGAGACGTGAACCAGACCGTCGACGCCGCCGAGATCGACGAACGCACCGAAGTTGACGATCGAGGACACGACGCCCTTGCGGACCTGGCCCTTCTGCAGCTGGTGCAGGAACTCGCTGCGGACCTCGGACTGGGTCTGCTCGAGCCATGCGCGACGCGACAGGACCACGTTGTTGCGGTTCTTGTCGAGCTCGATGATCTTGGCCTCGATCTCCTTGCCGACGTACGGCTGGAGGTCGCGGACGCGACGCATCTCGACGAGCGAAGCGGGGAGGAAGCCACGCAGGCCGATGTCGAGGATGAGGCCACCCTTGACGACCTCGATGACGGTGCCCTTGACGGCCTCGTCCTTCTCCTTGAGCTCCTCGATGGTGCCCCAGGCACGCTCGTACTGAGCGCGCTTCTTCGACAGGATCAGACGGCCTTCCTTGTCCTCCTTAGTGAGGACCAGGGCTTCGACCTCATCGCCCACGGAGACGACCTCGTTGGGGTCGACGTCGTGCTTGATGGAGAGCTCACGGGAAGGGATGACGCCTTCGGTCTTGTAACCGATGTCGAGAAGGACCTCGTCGCGGTCGACCTTGACGATCGTGCCTTCGACGATGTCGCCATCGTTGAAGTACTTGATCGTTGCGTCGATGGCGGCGAGGAAGTCCTCGGCGGAGCCGATGTCGTTGACGGCTACCTGCGGCGAGGTCACGGTGTTGGAGGGCATGTGTTGAGTTGCTCCGGACGGGTTGATAGTCGGTTGATGGCGTTCTGTCAGACAGGCAGACCGGAATGCGTTAGATTCCGACTCGACGCCGGAATCGCCCGGTCTTCCAGACCACCACGAGGCTCCAGCGCGACCCTGTCGATCGAAACTCCGACCGGCGAGGAACTGCACCGAAGACACTCGCGAGCAACAGGGTACGCGACCTTCGGCTAGCTGGGCAAACCCTGCCGACAGGCGGTCGGTTCACCTGGCGGTTCGACCGCCGAGGGATCTCGAGGTTTCGCTCGGACTCGCGGACTCTACGCTGACAGTCATGTCCGACGATCGTCACGCCGCCGCCATTTCCGTCCTCGGCACCAGCGGGGTGACCCGCACCCGGATCGGGACGGAGGCGAGTGAGCGCGCGAGCCGCGCGTGGTGGGACGCCGACGCCGACGACTACCACCGCACCCACGGAGAGTTCCTCGGCGTCGATTCCGTCGACGGCGAGTTCGTGTGGTGCCCGGAGGGACTGCACGAGGGCGACGTCCAACTCCTCGGCGACATCGCCGGCAAGCGAATCCTCGAGGTCGGTTGCGGCTCGGCGCCGTGCGCGCGCTGGCTCGCCGGCCAGGGCGCCGAGGTCGTCGGCCTCGACATCTCGATGGGGATGCTCGCGCGCGGCCTCGAGGCGATGGACCGGAGCGGACCGAGGGTTCCCCTCGTCCAGGCCGGCGCGGAAGCGCTCCCGTTCGCGAGCGAGAGCTTCGACCTCGCGTGTTCGGCTTTCGGCGCGGTTCCGTTCGTCGCGGATTCGGCGCGGGTGATGTCGGAGGTGGCGCGGGTGCTGCGCCCGGGAGGTCTGTGGGTGTTCGCGGTGAACCATCCGATCCGCTGGATCTTCCCGGACGATCCGGGGCCGGGCGGACTGACCGCGACCCTCCCCTACTTCGACCGCACGCCGTACGTCGAGGTCGACGACGACGGGATCCCGACGTACGTCGAGCACCACCGGACCATCGGCGACCGGGTCCGCGAGGCGGTCGCCGCGGGGCTCGAGGTGCGCGACATCGTCGAGCCCGAGTGGCCCGAGTGGCTCGACCGGGAGTGGGGCCAGTGGAGCCCGCTGCGCGGGCAACTCTTCCCGGGCACGGCGATCTTCGTCACCCGCAAACCGGCCTGACCCGCGGCCGGTACCGCCTCACAGCAGCTTCGACAGGAACGCCTTGGTCCGCTCTTGCTGCGGATTGGCCAGCAGTTCACGTGGCGGGCCGCCTTCCACGACGACACCGCCGTCCATGAAGACCAACTGGTCGGCCACCTCGCGGGCGAAGCCCATCTCGTGCGTGACGACGACCATCGTCATGCCGTCCTTCGCGAGCTGCTTCATCACACCGAGGACTTCACCCACCAGCTCGGGATCGAGCGCCGAGGTGGGCTCGTCGAACAGCATGAGCTTGGGATCCATCGCGAGCGCCCGCGCGATGGCGACCCGCTGCTGCTGGCCGCCCGACAGCTGCGCCGGGTACGCCTCGGCCTTCGCCGAGAGCCCCACCTGGTCGAGCAGGGCCCGGGCGCGCTCGACCGCTTTGGCCCGCGGCATCTTCTTCACCTGCATGGGCGCTTCGATGACGTTCTCCAGCGCGGTGCGGTGCGGGAACAGGTTGAAGTGCTGGAACACCATCCCGATGTCACGCCGCTGCCGGGCCGCCGCGCGCGGGCTCAGTTCGTACAGTTTCCCGCCGCGCTCGGAGTAGCCCACCAGTTCGCCGTCGACGTACAGCCGCCCGGCGTTAACCTGCTCGAGATGGTTGATGCATCGCAGGAAGGTCGACTTGCCCGAGCCGGAGGGACCGACCAGGCACAACACCTGCCCGCGGGCGATCTCGAGGGACACGCCCCGCAGCACCTGCAACGCGCCGTAGTTCTTGCAGACTCGGTCGGCCCTGACCATCGGCGTCATTTGCGTTCTCCTCCCGGGGGTTCCGGCGGCGTCTCGACGTCCGGGGTGATCACGACCGGGCGGCCCTGTGCGTCGGCGAGAGCCTGCAGCTGACGGGCGGTCAGCGTGCGCGACGCCCCCTTCGAGTAGTACCGCTCGAGGTAGTACTGGCCGATCATCAGGATGCTCGTGATCACCAGGTACCAGGTGGCGGCGACCAGCAGCAGCGGGATCGGATGGAAGTTGGCGCCCGAGATGTCCCGGGCCCGGCCGTACAGCTCGCCGCTGTACGGCACCGCGGAGACCAGCGAGGTCGTCTTGAGCATGCTGATCACCTCGTTCCCGGTGGGGGGAATGATCACCCGCATCGCCTGTGGCAGCACGGTGCGGCGCATCGTCTGCGACCACGACATGCCCAGCGCTTTGGACGCCTCGGTCTGGCCCTCGCTCACCGAATTGACACCTGCCCTGACGATCTCGGCCATGTACGCGGCTTCGTTGAGACCGAGTCCGATCACCGCGAACAGGAACGCGGTGTCGAGCGTCGACTGCAGGTCGACGTGCGCGAACTGGTGTACGAACGGGATTCCGAGATCCAGCGTCTTGTAGATCGACGGGAACAGTCCCCAGAACACCAACTGCACGTAGACCGGCGTCCCACGGAAGATCCACAGGTACACCCATGCGGCGGTCCGGAGCACGGGATTCGGCGACAGCCTCATGACGGCGAGGATGACGCCGAGCACGATGGCCATGACCATCGCGAGGACGGTCATCTGAATAGTCGTCCATGCGGCCGCGGTGATCCGTTTGTCGAAGATGTACTGGCCGTACACATCCCAGCGGAAGGCGTCGTTGGTGGCGGCGCCGTAGACGAAGAGCCCGAACAACACCAGGACGATCGCGGCCGCGATCCAGCGCCCGGGGTGGTGCAGCGGGACTGCCTCGATCGGCGTCGGCTCGGATTCCGTCACGGCGTCCGGCGCTCGGCTCTCGTTGGCTGACATGGATTCCCGCCTCCCTGTCTCCTCAGCTGGTCGCCCCATTGATGACCGACGTCTCGATCACTCCCGCTTCGACGCCCCATGCCTCGGCGATCTGCCGGTACTGTCCGCCGTCGATCAGGTGCTGCATCGCCTGCTGGAGCACGGGCCCGAGCGGGGACCCCTTGGCCACCACCCACCCGTACGGCGCCGAGTCGAACACCGCACCCGCCGTCACGATCCGGCCGTCGCTGCGCTTGATCGCATACGCGGTCACGGGCGAGTCGGCCGACAGCGCGTCGATCCGTCCGAGGATCAGCGCGTTCGCCACGTCGTCCTGGCTGTCGTATTTGATCTTCCCGATCGGAGGCTGCCCCGCGGCGACGCACGCATCGCTCTTCGCCGGAACCTCCTCGATGTCCTCGATCGTGGTGGTCTGCACGCCCACGCGCAGCCCGCACGCGTCGTTCGGGTCGACGGCGTCGCCGGGCCGCTGCGCCCACTGCACACCCGCGCGGTAGTAGGTGACGAAGTCCACCGACTTCTCCCGCTCGAGCGTGTCCGTGAACGACGACATCCCGACGTTGAACGTCCCGGACTGCACGGCGGGGATGATCTTGTCGAAGTCGGCCTGCTTGAAGTCCGCGGTGAGACCGAGAACCTGACCGATCGCATTCATCAGGTCGACGTCGAAGCCGACGATGTTGCCCTGATCGTCCTTGAACTCGTTGGGTGCGTAGGGAACGTTGACGCCCACTGCGAGGCGCCCGGACGCGGCGATCTGCGGCGGAAGTTGGTCGGCGATCGCGTCGACGCGGTGAATGTCGACACCCGAAACGACCGGCACCAACCCCTCGTTGTTGGTGACGCATCCGGAGAGAAGGCCCACGAGGACCGTCATCAGCACGGCAATGATCGGGCGGCTCCGCGCGTTCATCGCCGGAACACCCGCGCAATCACAGTTTCGGTGAACTCGCTCGTCGACGCCAGTCCGCCGAGGTCGGCGGTGGCGACACCGGCGGCGACCGTTCGTTCGACGGCGCTGCGGATGCGCGCGGCAGCGGCGGCCAGTGCCGGTTCGTCCCGCCTGGACCCGAGCCAATCGAGGAGCATCGCCGCCGACAGGATCAGCGCGGTCGGGTTGGCGCGGTTATGGCCGGAGATGTCCGGGGCCGCTCCGTGCGCCGCCTGCGCCATCGCCTTCGTCTCGGACGCGTTGATGGACGCGGCCGTCCCGAGCGAGCCGGACAGCTCCCCCGCGAGGTCGGAGAGGATGTCGCCGAACATGTTCTCGGTGACGATGACGTCGTATTCCTCGCCGCGGCGAACGAGATACGCGGCCATCGCGTCGACGTGCTCGTCGTCGACGACGACATCGGGGTAGTGCTGCCCGACCTCCCGGCACACGTCGCGGAACAACCCGGTGGTCGTCGCGAGCACGTTGGCCTTGTGCACCACCGTCACCCGCCGCCGCCGTCGACGGGCGAGGTCGAAGGCGGTGTGGGCGATGCGTTCGCACGCTTGCCGGGTGACGACTCCGACGGCCATCGCGACGTCCGGGGTGGGCATGAATTCTCCACTGCCGGCGAACATGTTCCGGTCGGCGTAGAACCCTTCGGTGTTCTCGCGGACGATGACCAGGTCCATCCGCGGCGACATCGCCCGCACCCCAGGCAGCGTCCGCGCCGGCCGAATATTCGCGTACAGGTCGAATCGCTTACGGATCGCACCGCCCGGGGTCAGCTGCATCTGGAACGGTTCGGGGTACGAGGCGCTGTCGTGCGGGCCGAGGATCCACGAGTCGAGCCCGGCGAGTTCGACGAGCGAGTGCTCCGGGGTCGGGGTGCCGTAGGTGGGGATCGCGTCGAACCCGATCGGGAGGGGCACCCAGTCGACGTCCGGTAGCCCGACGGCGACCATCGCCGCGTCGACGACGTCTCGGGTGGCCGGCACGATCTCGCGTCCGATGCCGTCACCCTGCAACAAACCGATGCGCGGATTCGTTGCACCACGACTGGTCATCCGACAATCATTACTCACGATGGTCCAGTCCGTGGAGTTGCTTCTCGACAGGGATGTCGACGCGACCGTGCGAGCCGAGTGGCGCCGCCTCTCAGCCGCGCGCCTACCCAGTCAGGACCGCATCACCGCCGAATCGAATCGGCCGCACATCACGTTGGGGGTGGCGAGCCGCATCCCACCCGACGTCGAGTCCGCGCTCGTGCGCGAACTGCCGTCGGCGCCGCTATCGCTGCGCCTCGGTGGTGTGGTCGTCTTCGGCGGACGCCGCCTGACACTCGCTCGTCTGGTGGTGCCGACCACGGAACTGCTCACACTGCAGCGGATCGTCTACGAACTGATGATGGACTGTGAGGGCGTCCCGGCGCACATCGTGCCCGGCGAATGGACGCCGCACGTCACGCTGTCGCGCCGGATCCAGGCGGTCGACCTCGGCACCGCCGTCGTCGTCACCCGCGCCGGCAAGCGCGACGTGGTCGGCACCTCCGACGGCGTCCGGCGATGGGATTCCGACGCCAAGCGGGAGTGGCTGATCACCCGCCGACCGTGACCGAGCACCGGCCGTGCCTGTCCGAGAAGGGGCATGCGGAAGAATTCTCCGGGCGGGAGCGTTGCACTGGCCAACGGACCAGACATCCGACCTACTCCCCGGAAAGGAACCCTTCGTGGCTACCCAGACCCTGACCCAGCAGAACTTCAAGCAGACCATCGAGGACAACGACATCGTCCTCGTCGACTTCTGGGCGTCGTGGTGCGGCCCGTGCCGCTCCTTCGCTCCCACCTTCGAGGCCTCGTCGGATAAGCACGCCGACGTCGTCCACGGAAAGATGGATACCGAGGCCGAGCAGGAGTTCGCCACCGGCGCGGGTATCCGGTCGATCCCGACCATCATGGCGTTCCGTGACGGCATCCTGGTGTTCAACCAGGCAGGTGCTCTTCCGCCGGCCGCCCTCGAGGACCTGATCACACAGGTCAAGGCCCTCGACATGGACGCTGTCCGCAAGGAGATCGCCGCTCAGTCCCCGTCCGGCAACTGAGCGACGCCCGACTACAGCCTTCACTGGGACGCCGTCCCGCGCACGAGTCAGTGCGCGGCGGCGTCCCAGCTGCGTCCGGTGCCGACGGACACCTCGAGCGGCACCGACAGTTCGATCGCGGTCGACATCTTGTCCCGCACCAACTGCTCCACTTGCTCACGCTCGCCGGTCGCGACCTCGAGCACCAGTTCGTCGTGGACCTGCAGGAGCATCCGCGACTTCATCCCGGCCTCCTGCAGCGCGCGCTGCACGTCGATCATTGCGACCTTGATGATGTCGGCTGCGGTGCCCTGGATCGGCGCGTTGAGCGCGGCCCGCTCTGCGACCTCACGACGCTGACGGTTGTCACTGTTGAGGTCGGGCAGGTACCGGCGCCGTCCGAACAGCGTCTCGGTGTAGCCGACCTTGCGGGCCTGCTCGACGACCTCGTGCAGGTAGTCGCGGACCCCGCCGAACCGGGCGAAGTACGCCTCCATCTGCTGGCGGGCCTCCTCGGTGGAGATCTTGAGCTGCGCGGCGAGGCCGAACGCGCTCAGACCGTAAGCCAGGCCGTACGACATCGCCTTGACCCGCCGCCGCAGCTCCGGCGTCACTTCCTCGATCGGCACGCCGAACGCCCGTGAACCGACGAAGCTGTGCAGGTCCTCGCCGGTGTTGAACGCCTCGATCAGGCCCTCGTCACGCGAGAGGTGCGCCATGATGCGCATCTCGATCTGGCTGTAGTCCGCGGTGAGGAGGGTCTCGAAGCCCTCGCCGACGACGAATCCGTCGCGGATCTGCCGTCCGGCATCGGTGCGTACCGGGATGTTCTGCAGGTTCGGCTCGGTCGACGACAGCCGGCCCGTGGCGGCGACGGTCTGGTTGAACGTGGTGTGGATCCGGCCGTCCTCGGCGACGGTCTTGAGCAGGCCGTCCACCGTCACCTTCAGTCGGGTGGCGTCACGGTGCGCGAGCAGGTGCTCGAGGAACGGGTGCTCGGTCTTCTCGAACAGCGACTGCAATGCGTCCGCATCGGTGGTGTACCCGGTCTTCGTCTTCTTCGTCTTCGGCATGTCCAGCTCGTCGAACAGCACCACCTGCAGTTGCTTGGGCGAGCCGAGGTTGATCTGCTTGCCGATCACCTCGTAGGCCGAGTCGGCCGCCTCGGCGACCCGCGCGGCGAACGTCGACTGCAGATCGTGCAGGTGTGCACTGTCGACGGCGATGCCCGTCGCCTCGAGTTCGGCGAGCACCGCCAGCAGCGGCAGCTCCATGTCGGCCAGCAGTCCGGTGGCCTCGATGTCGGCCAGTTCGGTGTCGAGCGCGGCAGCCAGGTCGACGACGGCCCGAGCGCGCAGGATCTCGCCCTCCGCCACTTCGGCGTCGGCGGCCTCTTCGTCGTCCAGCAGCGAAAGCTGTTGCTGCCCGGACTCTTCCACGCGCAGCTCGCGCTTGAGGTAACGCAGCGACAGATCGTCGAGGTTGAAGCTGCGCTGCCCGGGGCGCACGAGATACGCCGCGAGCGCGGTGTCACTGGTCAACCCCGCCAGGGTCCAACCACGGCCCCACAGCGCGTGCATCGCCCGCTTGGCTTCGTGCAACGCCTTCGGCTGCTCCGGGTCGGCGAGCCACGCCACGAGGGCAGCCTCGTCCTCGGGCGTCGCGGTGGTGGTCGAGATGTAGGCGCCCTCGCCGTCGGAGGCGGCGATCGCGACGGCGGTGACGTCGCCGCCGTACGGCGTTCCGGCGCCGACGACGGACAGGCCGTGCCGCTCTCCCGCCGACGCATGCTCCGCGATCCATGCCGCGACCTCACCCGGAGCCAGCGCGCGCCCGCGCACCTCGAAACCCTCCTCGGCCTCGGGTTCGGCGGAACTGAGGGTCGCGAACAGGCGGTCCCGCAGCACCTTGAACTCGAGGTCGTCGAACAGCGCGTGGATGCGTTCGCGGTCCCACGGCGCCAGCGCCAACTGGTCCGGCGTGTACGGGAGCGAGACGTCGCGCACCATCTCGGTGAGGTGCCGGTTGAGCAGGACGCCGTTGAGGTTGGCGCGCAGCGAGTCGCCGACCTTGCCGCGCACCTTGTCGACGTCGTTGACGAGGTTTTCGAGCGAGCCGTACTCGCGGATCCACTTGGCCGCGGTCTTCTCGCCCACACCGGGGATGCCCGGCAGGTTGTCGCTCGGGTCACCGCGCAGCGCCGCATAGTCGGGGTACTGCTGCGGGGTGAGGCCGTACTTCTCCTCCACCGCCTCGGGCGTGAACCGCGTGAGGTCGGACACGCCCTTGCGCGGGTAGAGCACGGTGACGTCGTCGGTCACCAACTGCAGCGAGTCGCGGTCACCGGTCACCACCAGCACTCGGTATCCGAGCGCCGTGGCCTGCGTGGTGAGGGTGGCGATGATGTCGTCGGCCTCGTAGCGCTCGATGGCCATCACCGGGATGCCCATGGCGCCGAGGACGTCCTTGGTGATCTCGACCTGGCCCTTGAACTCGTCGGGGGTCTTGCTGCGGTTCGCCTTGTACTCGGGGAACGCCTCGGCCCGGAACGTCTGGCGCGAGACGTCGAACGCGGCCGCGACGTGCGTCGGCTGTTCGTCGCGCAGCAGGTTGATCAGCATCGATGTGAACCCGTAGACCGCGTTGGTCGACTGCCCACTCTGCGTCTTGAAGTTCTCCGCCGGCAGCGCGAAGAACGCGCGGTAGGCCAGCGAGTGACCGTCGAGGAGCAACAGCGTCGGCCGGTCGGTGCCGGACACGTCAGCGGTCGCGGAGGCAGTGGAAGAGGAGGTGGTTGCGGGGCTCACGGTTGACCAGTCTAGGGAGCCGCGCCGACATCCACGCCCTTCCTCCCCGCGCGTCCGTCCTTCAGCACGCTCCGGACCCCGTCACTCGCCTGCGCTACCGCCTCCGAGCGTGTCGAGGACCACCTCGGCGACCGTCTTCATCGTCGTCCGGCGGTCCATGGCGGCCCGCTGGATCCACTTGAACGCCTCCGGCTCGGTCAGCCCCTGCGACTGCATGAGCATCCCCTTGGCCCGCTCGATGACCTTGCGGGTCTCGAGCCGCTCCGACAGGTTCGCAACCTCCCGCTCGAGCAGCGAGATCTCGGTGAACCGGCTCGCCGCCAGTTCGACCGCCGGCACCAGGTCCGCCTTCGAGAACGGCTTGACGAGGTACGCCATGGCTCCCGCGTCACGGGCCCGCTCGACGAGTTCGCGCTGACTGAAAGCGGTCAGGATCACCACGGGCGCAATCCTTTTCGCCGCGATCTCCGACGCGGCGTCGATGCCGTCCCGCCGTGGCATCTTCACGTCCATGATCACCAGGTCCGGGCGCAGCTCCTCGGCCAGTTCGACCGCCCGCTGACCGTCGCCGGCCTCACCGACAACGTCGTAGCCCTCTTCCCGGAGCATCTCGACCAGATCGAGACGGATCAGCGCCTCGTCTTCGGCCACCACCACACGCCGCGACTGTCGTTCCGTGCCCTGCGCGGGGGTGTCGTTCATGGTGGCATTCTCCTCTGATCGGCGCCCGCCGATCAGGGCGCGAACGCTTCGAGGGTACCGGTGGTTTGACTGTGGCCCGTGATCTTCTAGAGTGGGAACCCGCACGCCCTCGTATCCCAATTGGCAGAGGAAACGGATTCAAAACCCGTGCAGTGTGAGTTCGAGTCTCACCGAGGGCACCAGTATGGCCAGGTCAGGACCGGTTTTCGGACCGGTACCCCATGGGCGTAGGCCGAAAACAGCTCGCAGTAGCTCGCAGGCCCCCTATTTCGCGAGGTCGGCGAGCTGGGCCAACGCCTCATCGAGGATCGACCCCCGAGCGTTCGACTTACCCGTTAGCGCCGCCGTCCGATCGCCGTCGAGGCGGGTCGCGAGCGCGTCCAGCTCGTCGGGGAATAGGTGGCCGTAGCGGTCGAGGGTCAGCGTTGCCGTCTTGTGGCCCAGCATCTTCTGAACTACCTTCACGTTCGCGCCGGACTGGATCGCCAGGGACGCCGCCGTGTGCCGAAGCTCGTGAGGCACGAGCCCCTCGACTCCGACCGCCGTCGCGGCAGGGTCGAAGCGCCAACGGAACTCACCCGAGGACATCCACGAGCCACCCTTGCCTGGGAACACGAGCGCCGTTGCCTTCTGGCCCTCGACGACATCACGGAGCATAGAGACCAGGAACGCGGGCACCGGGACCGCGCGGGACTCGTGGCCCTTGGTGGTGCCCTCGACGAATCCGCTTGCCTCACCCGCCTTCTTCTCGTCAGCCGAGCGGGTCACGTAGGTCACCGAGCGCCGGACGGTCAGCCTCGCGCCGTCAAGGTCCACGTCGCGCACCCGGAGCGCGATCACCTCGCCGAAGCGCAGACCGCAGTAGGCGAGCACGTAGACCATCACCCCGAGGTCCTCGCACTTGCCCGCCAGGGCCTCGACCTGGCCGTGGTCGAGGTAGCGCCGTTCAGTTTCCTGCTTGCGCGGCATCGCGACGCCGACAGCGGGATTCACCGGTAGCAGCTTGAGCCGCACGGCTTCGTCGAGAACCTGTTTGAGCACCTGGTGAGCCTGAATCACGCGCGAGGCCGACAGCTTGCGCGCGACCATCGCCCGCCCCTGGCCGTCGTGAGCCGCTACCGCGTGCTTGCCCCGCTGCATCGCTGTGACCCACGCGCGTACCCCCGCGTAATCGACATCGGCCAGCGTCACGCCCTCCCACGTCGGCAGCACGAGCCCGTCGAGCAGCGACCGGTAGCCCGCGACCGTCTTCGGCTTGAGGTGCTCGCAGTGCCTCATCCACTCCCCCGCAACCTGTCCGACCGTGCGCGTGCCGGCGGCCTTGCCGACGAACTTGCCGGTGACGAGATCGGCGGTGTTCTGGTCGAGCCACGATTGCAGCTCGTCCCGATCGTTCGACACCTTGATGTGCTCGTGCCCGTCGTAGTCCACGAAGCGGGCCTGATACCGGGATCCCTGGCCGTACTTCGTTGACTTCTTGCCATCGCGGCGCATCCAACGGTCTTCAATCCCGCTCCGGCGGTTGCGCTTCGTCTTCGGCGTCGAGGCGCTCGTGGTGTCAGCCATGAGCGCAAACGTTATCCGAAACCAAACGGATTCAGCTCGCAGCTCGTAATTGTGACTTGAATCATATTGATCCGAACGCCCCTGATGGGCCGCTGTCTAGGCGATCAAACCTATCAACTCGCTGTCAGCGTAAGCGCTCAATTCTATTGGTGCCCAGCACATTTCATTTGCAGAATCAAGACGAGTCGGCGCACTCTATGCACAGACCACATCGAGACCAGAGCGAGGACCGAATGAGCACCACGGAGCCCCCGAACACCCCCGCCAGCATGGCCGACATCGGAGCGATCCCGCTGACCGTCCGGCGGTTCAACATCGAGGAGTTGAGCGCCATCACCGGATACACCGTCGCGAGCCTGCGCAACCTGCACCGTCAGGGCAAGGGCCCGCTGATGTACCGCATGGGAAAACGCCTGTACTGCGACGAGCCCGACCTACTCGCCTGGTCGATCAAGCAGAAGGCCGATACCGGCAAGGGCATCGGAGCGTAGGGCGCTCGACGCGACCTTCTCGACCAAATCCGGGGAGTGGAATTGACCGAGAGACAGGAACCGAAGTGTCCACAACAACGAGGAAGGCCCCGACCGTAATCGGGGCCCCCAGCGTTCATTTCCCCCACCCGCACCACCAGGTAGGAGACCGAGAGAACGCCCACCACGATACCCAGGCCGGTATAGCGGCGCTACTGGCTCATGCCCGCGAGTACAGCGCTGCGCTCGTCGCACTGTGCGGGGGTGTCCGATGAGCCTTCTGACACGTGACGAAGTGTTCGCGGAGCTCGCAGCCGATCTACTGGAGGCTCGCGAAGCCCGCCAGCGCCAGCGCGAACAGGACATCGACGAGTACCTCGCCAACCGGCGAGCGCTGCACTTCCCGAGCGAGGCCATTCGCGACGAGTACGTGCGGGTCCTCGACGACGATCCTGACGACGATGTGCCGGTCGAGGGTGGGTTCGACGGCGAGGTTGAGACTGCATCCGATCGTCTACTCAACCACGCGCACGCCGAGGGCCTGGTGTACGCGAGCGACCTCGACGACGGTCCGGTGGTGTTGTTCGCAGTGCTCGACGAATCGACGATGGCACTGTTCAGCCCCGAGCAGCGGGCCGCGTACCCCAAGGTCCGCGCGTTCCCCGCCTGCCCTGGTCTGGCCTTGCAGGACCTCGCCGGCCGATTCCACGCGGCGGGGCTCGACATCGACGACTACGCGCCAACCACCTCGACGACGTGGAAGCTGACGGCCGAGGAGTTCGAGACCTTGACCGACCCCGAGGTCCCCGCCGACGTGCCGGAGCCGAAGCGGAACGACGAACCGGAGACCGACGACACCCTCAACATTGACGAGGACGACCGCCGACTCTTGGGCCTGCTCGACTTCGAGGCTCTACTGTCCGGCGAGCAGGAGCCGAACGTGTGGCTCGTGCCGGGACTCATTCAGCGGGGGTTGCTGTATCAGCTTGTCGCCGCGCCGAAGACGGGTAAATCCCTGCTGGTCCTCGAACTCGCTCACCGGGTCGCCGCTGGCCTCGACGGGCTCACTGGAGCCGAGTTGCCCGAGGGAGACGCCAGCCCGGACGGCCCGGCATCGGTGCTGTACCTCGACGCCGAGAACTCGCCGAAGATCGTCGGGGATCGCCTACGCGAGATGGGAGTAGAGCCCGCCAGCCTCGCACGACTGCACTACGCGAGCTTCCCGGCGCTCGCGCCGCTGGACAGCGAGCGAGGGGCTGGGGACCTGCTCGCGTTGGCACGCCACGTCGATGCACAGCTCGTCGTGCTCGATACGGTCTCGCGGTTCGTCAGCGGCAATGAGAACGACGCCCAGACCTACCTTGACCTGTACCGGCTCACCCTAGCCCCGCTGAAACGTGAGGGCCGCGCAGTGATCCGGATCGACCACACCGGCAAGGATGCCGCGCTGGGAGCTCGTGGCTCGTCGGCCAAGGGCGGCGACGTGGACGTGAGTTGGATTCTCACCAAGGGCCAGACCCCCGCACGGGTCAAGCTCACCCGAGAGTTCGACCGGACGCACTCGCACCCCGACGTGATCGACCTACACCGGCGTCAAGCCCCGCTACGGCACGAGGTGGTGACCGGAAAGGTCTCGCTTGCCGACCTCGCAGTCGACGAGGTGCCGACACTCGACGACCTCGAGGATTCGGTGCGTGCGCTCGTCGAGGACATGAACGCCCGCAACGTCCCCTCGCGCGTGGGCCGGGACAAGGCTCGCGAGGCATACCTCGCAGCGGGTGGCGAGATCAAGGCCAGCAACGGCGTATGGGCTGACGCCGTGGCATTCCGAAAGCGGACGGCCCAGCTGTGACAGGCCCAGTCGAGCATGGATGTTTTCCCAGGTGGACAGGTTCGGCGAGAGAGCCACCCGCCGGGACAGGTTTTCTGTCCGCAGGCAGCGGGGACAGATACCCCGTTATCGCAGGTCATAGCTGACCCGGACAGCAACGGACAGGTTCCCCGCCGGTCCATCGGGGACAGGTGGGGGTGTGTACGAAGTACACCCCCACCTGACCGAGACCCGACACAGAGCAACAGCAGTCAGAGAGAAAGTGAGCTCGCAATGAGCGATCGCGACATCGTCAGCAAGTTCGAGAACAACTACCTCGACATCGAAGAGATCCCCGAGGAGAGCGACACCCTCGCCGACCTGGAAGCAGGTTGGACAGCGGCGCAGGTGCGCAACACCAACGCGAACATCGCAGCGATGCGCGAGCCGGAGCGTCGCCGACAGGAGGCAGCCGCGCGAGAGAAGGCAGAGCAGGAAGCGCGTCGGGTGGCCGCCGCCGGCGGGGAGACGGTCGCGACGGAACTGCGCGGCGAGATCGGCCAGGCCGTCGCCGACGTGATGCGCCTGGACCGGATCGCCGAGACCGCACGCAAGGTCGAACACCGGATCACCGAGGAAACCCGCGAGATGCTCGCGCGGGCCATCGAGGACCGTGACGCCGAACTCCTCGAAGCCGCCTGGTCGGCAGCGGCGAGCAAGACGAAGGTTCCGGCGATCGTCGAACCGATCTGGGAGTGGACGACGCGCGACGTGCCGGAGGCACCGCACGAACACACCCAAGGGGTGCGGTGGACCGCCGAGCGCCTGCTCGAACGTCTCCGGCAGCGTCAGGCCGTGGAAATGGGTGCGCGGGTGGCCGAGGTGCTCCCCGAGGTCGATCGGGTGCTCGTCGAGGCAGCCGAGAACATCCTCACCGCAGCGGGTTCGGCAGCGGACACCCTGACCGGCGCGGGCCTCACCGTCGAGGCCAGCGCCGAGCAGATCGTCGAGCACGGCGGGCCCGAAGCGGGGGCCGCATGGCGCGCATGGCGGGACGCCGTTGCCGCGTGGGGTGACCTCCAGAGCACGCGCCGCTGGGTGTACGCCGCAGCAGAGCGAGGGTTCGACGATAACGGCAGCGTGGCCTACGGCGACGGTGTGGCCAACCTCGAAGCGCGGGTGTGGGGTTCGCAGTTCGAGGGGGTAGGGGTCCCTGTGGGAGGGGTCGCGGGAGCGCTGGCCTGGTGGGCCGGCAACGGACGACCGGCACCGATCGGTGTCGGCAGCATCGAGGCAGGAGCGAGCAAGTGAGCAACGGACGCAGCAATCGCGGCATGGGTCGGTACCTCCAGGGGTCGGCACCCGTGGAAGGGGCCGACGACAACTCGAAGAACCCGGGCGTGGCGCTGACTGAGTCGGCGGTCCGAGACGCCGAGCAGCGAGCCAAGAGGTTCGAGAGCGCAAAGGGTCTCTCGTACAGCGGGCCCCGGCGCGGCATGGGGTACTACCTCGAAAGGGGCGAGTGAGCGTTAGGCCGTCAGAACGGCACGCAGCCCCGGTTTCGGCACCTTGCAATGGTGTCTGGCCGGGGCTTCGTCGTGTCACCAAGACCACAATTGATGTCCTCACGGGTACCCCATACCAGTGCTTGCAATGGGGCCGATGGACCATAGATCGCCCCGCCGGACGACGGTAGCCGTCAGCAGCACTCGCGTTGGATTCCGCCTCGACACAAACTAGCCAACGTCAGTGCCAACGAGTCCAACGTCTAATTGCTGTAGGTCATACGGTTGGTGGCGAGGTAGTGGCACGTCGGTAGAGACGGCGCAGGCTTCCATCGGCAGCATCAGAAGTACGAGAGGCATAACCGAGCCCGCCAGATACGCGCGTGGCTCGTCGTAAGGCCCTGCTGACGGCTTCCAGTAAGCTACGGATCGCCTACGCATCGTCAGTGCACCCCCGATCGCACCCGCGGCCGCCGAGGTCCTGTATCTCCCGCGAATGCCAGTCGAAGTGAACGAACGGATACCGCACGGATGCCGATGTCGACTTGACCGAGATCGAAGAACTATCTTCTCCGACTAGATGATCGATCACGCCACTTCACACTGCACGAGTAAGAGTAGGTGTGGCGCATTAATGCAACGCCAAAGACGACCTATCCAAAGAAGCGAGAAATTGAATCGCGTATCTCCCTAACTACCAAATCGGGGAGGCCTATCCCGTCCAGGTCGACACCTTGAAGCCACGCAATACATTCTTCTGGAGAGAGTTCGTCACGCATGACATGTTCAGAGAGCTCGACCGCACTCGTCCTCGAAAGGCCCAGACTCATCATGGATAGCTCCGTGGTGCGAGAGACACCCAATTCGAGCATCATCGCGATATCCGGAAAGGCGTTGGCCCCACGCTCACTGGCGGAAAGGTCAGGAAATACTTCACGTAGAGTTTCGATATAGCAAGCGAAATACAGCGGCGCTTCAAATCTCGCGAGCTGCTCAACGTCGCCCATCACATCGCGAATCGCTTTTGGAAGATTCGGCGACGTAGTTGTTTTTCGCAGATACTTGATGCGATCCTCAATTAGAAGCGACAGTGGCATGCCGCGCATCCACTTCACCAAGAGAATTGCCAACTGATACTGCCTACCCGGATGTGAGGAAAACCCACCACCCAAGTAACGATCGATTCGGGAAATAACGCTGACGTACGACTGTGCCGCGTCGAAACTTTCCGGCGGAGAAAGCAGTAGAGACTCTTTGTCCTCGTGTTGACGGAAGTAGTCGGCCAGCCGCTGAATTGCAAAAGGAGTGATTCCCGCGTGTCGCGCACAGAGTCTCGCTGAGACTGTCACTCCATTCAGGGCGGTAGACAACGAATCGCTGATCGCATCGATGCGGCTATCCAAGCCTTGCAACCAACTTATTGTTGAGAGTTCAACTCCCTCACGGTACCGGACCGCCAACGTGCTGACGAACGCCTCAAGATTCTTGTTCTTTCGCGCATCCGCAAGAGGCGCCCGCATTTCAATAAAGCGTATAAGGTCCTTGTCTGCGAGAGTTACATCGCTTGCGCGGGTTATGGGCTGGCGCACCCGGCGGGTCGGAACCGATTCCCACACCGACTCGACCTCGGTATCCACGCATACGATGTTGCCCTGAAATTCGACGCCCCATCGGCCAGCGCGGCCGGCGAGATTCCAGAAGTCTCCCGGAGACATCGGCGATGAATTCCCCTTTTTCGGTCCTCGAACGAAGAGATTACGACAAGGAAGATTGACGCCTTCCAATAGAGTCGAGGTACAGACCAGATAGTGGATCTTCCCAATACGAAACAGTCGCTCGATCTCTTCCCTAACTAGCAGCGGCATATTGCCATAATGAAAAGCGACCCGCTTGCGCAAGAAGGTTGAGAGTAGATACTTAGAGTGTATTGTCTTTTCAATTAGCTGGCGCAATGCAGCGATGTCTTCGTCCTCCGAAGTTTCGGAATCCGATGGAAGTAGATCCACTATCTGTCCAGCGACTGTCTCAGCATGATGCGCGCCATTCGCATAGACGACATTGCCAGAATGCTTGGCACCGAGGGCCACTGCAACGAGTGCAAGTCGCTTACTCACCGGGGACGGCCGTGCAGGAAGGGAAAAGGTTCCCAGATGCTCCTTTCGCCCATCGATCAGTAAGTCGGCATTCCAGCGCATAGGCTGTCGGTAAATCTGGTTGGCGTGAATCAGATTCTGGTTCACGGTCACAGATTCGCTGGTGATCGCCGTCGCCGATATCGCCGGCGAGCCCTGGAGCAGCAATTCTGGGTTTGCAGACAATGGGCTGGCAAAGATGAGTTTGACACCTGGGTTTCTGAGCAGCGCCTCATCAATAACACGCTGCAGGAGCAAACCTCGTGTGCCATCACCTACCTTCTGGGCCTCGTCAACGAAGATCAGATCAATGGTCACGTCCCTCAAATTCTGTTGGAGGACGTGCAGTCTTTCTTGCGTGAAAACGAATACACGTTTGGAACTACCGCCAATACGCGAATCCCACGGGAGCGTGAACACGTCACACTCGCCCCCGAGCTGTTCCGCCAGATCACGGCTAACTTCCTCAACTAGTGCGCGCGTAGGGACGACATATACGGCGGTAAACTCCGACTGCTGAATACTCCTTTGAATCCAAAGCTTTACTATGTACGATTTACCAACGGATGTGGGCGCGGACACACTCACCCAGTCGTTCTTCTCTGCGGCGTTCCAAAACTGAAGCTGAAATTCGTTCACTTTGGCCATGCCGCCGTTGTTTAATGGTACGGAAAGTCGCACACTCTGCCGAAGAATATCCATTTCAAGCGGTAAACTCACCCCTCCCAGTTCGGACTCATTCAAGAGGTCCTTCTTGACCGCCAAATCGATAGCCCGCTGATTTCCAAGGCGTTCTAGCAATACTCTCGCGGCCGAATGATGAGACGTTGTTGCGCCCCGCGATTGAATGCATGCGTGGGCTATTCGCAACGCGCCGTCGTGCGCCGGTTCGGTCGCGCCTGAATCGACGAGACTCGCGACGAAGAGCGCCCTATTCCAATCGATTGCATCGTCTTCATCTCGAGGCGTGATGTCCGGCAACGATATAAGGGTAGCCAGACGGGTGGTAGCTAAGACGCTACTCTTAAAGGCAGGCAGATTGACGACTTGGTCCCAATACTCCACATTATCCATTAATCTATGCCCAATGACTTAGCGATAGCGGTTCGGAATTGTTCAGACGAAGGTATCGGCAGGCAGAAGAACTCGATATGGAAAGACTCGATCTTCCGGAACTTCAACCTGGATTTCACGCCGGAGTGCCACTTCTTCAGTTCAGCAAGCACGGCCGCTTTCACTGTGGAACCGTCCGCGTCGAAGGGTGGCGAAAAATCGTCATGGGTGAATGCAACGAGGCACGCGCCGCGCATTTCAAGCTTCAAAGACTCGGGCGCATCCTCCGTGAAGAATCGTGCGAGCTTCAACGACATCTCCCGAGCACCTGCATCCAGGTTGTTTCTCGCGATCAACAGGTCCTGCCTCAGCGCGCCCCCACCCTCGTCCAATAGGTAGGGTGCGATGCTCGAAAAGCACTCCGATGCAGCTCCAGCGAAGTCATCGTAAACCTTCGACTCACCCCAATATACTGCGATGTTTCCGTTTTCGAGAGCCTTCGCGTGCACCCCATCGACGCCATTGATCATCAGATTGGTATTTGTCTTAAGCGGCATCTTGCAGAGTATTTGCGGTATCCCTAAACCGGTTTCGAGTAAGAAGTAGAGCAACAATTCGCCACCTTCACCCGATTTCGCGAGAGACGAAAACAGGCTCTTCGCCTCACTCTCAAGCCGCAGGATGCTGGAAGGCGACCTAGTCTTATTGAACTGCTCTCTTGCCTCCTCGATCTTCTCACGAGGAATGCAGTAGTCAATAACATGAGTGGCAAGACGCTCTGCAAGTGCGTTCATCCTGGGTCGTCCCATGGCATCGCACGCCAGCCAGTGCGTTCGGCAAGTAGTTTTCGTTCCGCCCAACAGCTCCGGCTCGCCGATCTCGTGAAAATAGGTGGCGACATCACTAGAGTCTCCTCTCGCGATGCTGTTGAGATACTCGACGAGCGAACTCTCCGCAGACTCGTCACTGGGTGGCAACGAGTCTGGAGCGCGGGCAAGATCGTCTACGGTCATGCAGCGAACCTACCGTCGAGTCTGTTGTGCGCGGTGCAGGACACGACATCAACGGCATCAGCTCAATCGTGCAGCTGTGGCCGGACAGAACAACCGGCTAGTTCGACCTCGCAGATCAGATTTCAACCAACCCGGGGCAGTCCCGGTACTCATCTTTGTGCAGGCGGAGGATTGAAGCGGCAGTAGCGGGGTACGCGGTTGACCGCCACCCTGGACGCTTAGGCCGAAATCGTCGTCGCCCACGCTTGGACCAGCGCGAGCGATGAACGGACCGACGTGCCGCATCATTGATTCGCACTCGCGCGTCCCGCTTCGGCGAGGCCCACTCGAATCTTGAGCGGCAGACGGTCGGAAAGTCGGCGGTTGGTGGCGGTCAGAACGCAGGCCACTCTGATGTCTGTGCCGTGATCTCGACGCGGACGATCTGGTCAATCATCGACGCGTCCACAGCCTGAGCTCCGATCAATCCGCTGTGGACGCCTCGCTGATCCTGCTTCTGCAATCGCTGTTCGCCCGCTGGGGAATACGTGACAACTGCTTGAGCGAGAGGTGGCCGACCTCGTCAACGATAAGCAGGCTCAGCGGTGCTGTCGGGCCAACTGTCCCGCTAAGTGTGCAGCTTTCAGACGAGTGACCCACTCGACAGCGGTGGCGACGGCGACATGGTGACCCTAGCTGGGCAGCATTCACTCCCTGGCCGAAGGCGAGGTGGCCGGTCCCGGACAGCCCACCAACGCGATACTGCGCGAGATTTTGCGGCTCCGCAGGAACGCCCCGGTGCCCGTACACGGTCGTTTCCAGCCGCAGGGGCCGGTTGTCTTGCGTCAAGAACTTGGCGGGGATTTACCGCGTCGAGAATGAGTACCTCTCTACCCTCCCGCTCGCCCGAATCACCGAGTAACTAGCCACCATTCGATGTGAGTGGTCCGATTCGCGTGAGGAGCGCGCAAACCGGATGCGATCTCGCCGACCTCGATCGCTAGACCTCGTCCTCGTACTCCGGTTCGGGCTCATCCATCCATGCCTGATACTTCGGACTCTTCAGATGCAGGTGGATCGCGCTGAAACCCAGGTTCAGTGTAATGACCGCTTTCGGCAGGTCCCACCGGATAGTTGCCTCTGGTCCGGGTTCGGCGCTCGTGGCTGTCCCCAGGAGGGCAGTAAATGCCACATCGAGGTTCGTGAACCCTTCGACCAGCAACGGGCGAACTTCTACCTTGGGAGTACCTATGTCTGCCAGGTCCGAGACGAAGGTCGAGATGTAGCGCATCGAACTGTTCCTGCTGAACATGTTCGCCTTCGGCCGGCTGACATGAAGGTTCGTCCGCATCGAGGCGCCGTTTTGATCCGATTCAACGAGCCCCCATCCGGCGTGCGAACAGAAGGGTTCCAGGTCGTCGACAGCCCAGGTCCAATCGAATTCTGCGGCGAGGCGGGCGATCCGGGTGGCGCCTTCAATGTCGACGTGCATGGGCGGGATGCTACTTTCTGCTCGACTGTCGTTCCGGCAACCCATGGACCGCGCTGATCCAGCGAGACACCGACGGTTGGTTCACATCCAATCCGACAAGGCCACTCGACGGCCTTTGCCCAGCCGAAATCCGGCCGCCAGGTACCGCCGTCGATATCGGCGTGCAGGGATCGAGGTGCTTGATCGGCGCGCTCGACGATCAGTCTTCGCCGTCCTCGTCCTCGTCCTCTTCGTCGTCCCATTCATCTTCGGGTTCGTCGGTCCACGCTTGGTGCTTGGGACTGACGAGGCGCATGGCGACGGCCCCGCGCCCAGCCGAGAGGATGATCACCACGTTCGGCAGATCCCAGCGAAGTGCCTTGACGACACCGGCGGTAACGGGGGTTCCCTCCCCGAACTCCGCGGCCATCGGCACGCTCAACTCACCCAGTAGCTCCGCCATCACCTCCGGCATGCTCGTACCAGGGTCGGTTACGTCGGTCACCGTCAACCCTATGATTTGGAGGGGTCCCCAAGTCAGTGACGCGTCGCCGCTGGGACGATTGATGTCGAGGTTCGTCGTGAGGGTGGCTGCGGTGTCGCAGAAGCGCTCTGCCTGCCAGCCCGCGGCGGCGCAGAAACGTTCGAGGTCCTCGGAGTCCCACGTCCAGTCGAAATGGGCGGCCAGGCGCGCGGTCCGGACCGCGCCTTCGATATCAGCGTGCACGATCAGCAATCATGCCCTTCGAGCCGAGAAGATGATCACCACATTCGGCAGATCCCAGCGAAGTTCCTTGACGATGCCAAGCGTTGTTCCCCGCTCCATCTCGGTACGCCTCACTCGGCGTCCGATTGGACAGTGCTTGGTGCGGCCGGATGGTGTTGTAGATGTGTCGGTAGCGGTGGAGTTCCATGTCGAGGGCATCGCCGTCACCGATGATGCCGCGGTAGAGGTGCGGCCCCTTCACCGGCTCACCGTCGCGATGTCTGGCGAGGCGCCGGCGGTAGGTGCGTTCGGCGATCTGAGCGAGTGGTGCGGACCTCGAAACCGGCAGCCCGGCTGCCTCTCTCAGGGATTCGAGGGTTACGAAGGGCCCTCGTCGACCAGCTTCGCGCCGTGCTGCCAGATCCGCAGCTGCACCGTCGCCTCCGCCAACGCCAGCTTGAGCTGCTCGTTCTCGCTGCGCAGGCGGCGTTCCTCGACGGTCCCGCACTGCCCGGCCGGGCCGGACGGTTGTTCCTCGAGCCGCTGGCGGCCGGCGGCGAGGAACTGCTGCTTCCACTTCGACACCGACATGTCCGACACCCCGTGCCGGCGTGCCGCCTCCGCACCGGACATCTCCCCGGACAGCGCCGCCAACACCACCCGCATCTTCACCTCGACCGGGATCTTCGTTCGCCGTGACCTCGCCACACGCCTCCCCCTTCCGGCTCGTGTCCCGGATCGTAAACGCCGGGAGCCTGCCAGAAAATCTGACGCACGAGACGGTTCGTAGGTCGAACGTGAATTCGTCTATCGACTCCGATCCGCAATCCTGCGGATCGGATGTGGGTATGTCCGCCGAACGATTCACGGCCTAGACTCGTCGCGACAGGACCACCGGTTCAGCCGTGCTGACTGTCCACTCCTTCGGCGGCCCGCCGATACGGATCGGGTGGCAGCGCGAGGGCGAGGGGCGCCGCAACTCGAACCGATTGTTACCAAGCCCGATGTCCGCAGCACTTTGACTGGGGTGGGGGGACCTCCCTCCTGCCTATGGTTGCGGGGCAGCCGCGTACTGCGGATTCCTGCGCGAGCGGTGCGAACCGTACGCCGATATGGGCCATTCTGGGCCAGAAATCGCCCTGATCAGCAGATTTACACTGGCCGACCAAGCCCTCCAGCGGGCCCACTGAGCTCACAGGGGTCCAACTGACGGCACGCGAGACCCGAAAGCGCTTGCCGCCATTGCGGTTTCACGATCGCCGATAATCCGGCTTGACTCGTAGCGATAGTCTGTACCTATCGACATATGGTGATTGATAGGTGTGAGGAATGGCTGAGACTGAGATCGAGACCCCCGGCGAGGTGATCGAGCGGGTGTTCACCGCGAAGGCCCGCGAGGCGGGATTCGAGTTCGACGAGGACGACCTGATCGTGTTGGCCCTCGCAGCGCAGACCGCCGAGGACATCGGCGCGTTGGATCGGAGTATCGCCACGAAGGGCGCTGTAATCGGCAGCGAGGCGAACCCGAAGCCGAACCCCGCCCTGACCGAGGTGCGACAGCAGCGCCTCGCGCTGGGCCGACTCATGGCCGACCTCGATCGCCGTCTCGGTATCGCCGCACAGGGCGGGTCGAGCGGGTTCCGTGGCAGGTACGACGGCGACGGCAGCCAGAACCAGCAGCGGGACGCCACGCGAGCACGACAGCGGGGCCAGGGTCGGCAGGCCCGCCCCGGCGCACTCAGGGGTGCGTGATGGCCAAGAGAATCGCCGCGACCGGCCACACCTGCCGGCAGGGAGAGCCGACGTTCGCGGACGTGCCGGAGCACCTGAGACCCAGCGGGTTCCGCTACTGGCTCGACCGGGTTCCCCGGCATCCCGACATCACGAACATGGACCACTGCGAGGCAGCGTTCGGTGAGGACATCGAGGGGGTCCGCTTGCTCGCCGCCCGCCACGCGCCGCACCGGCCCCCGGTAGACCCGCATTGGCGGTCACAGGTCGCGGAATCGGAGCAGTGGGAGGCGTACTACTCGTGGTGCGCCGAGCACGGACTCACCCTCGACGGCGTGGACGCCGGGAGCCGGGGAGCCGTACCGCGTGAATGGTCGTGGAGCGAGTTCCGACGCTGGGAGAATGCACAGTGATCCACCCTGATGCCCGCACGCTTGTCGTGCCGGCCCGCTGCCCTCGCGGACACGAGCTGACAGCCAGGACGGTGCACGTTCGCGTCGTCGGTGGACCGAATACAGCGCGCCCGACCGAGTGGACCTGTGTGCGCTGCGTTCGCCTCGACCTGTGGTGCGCGCACTACGACCACCACAACAACCCCAGCGAGCGGGGGAAGCCGATCCCGCCGGAGGAGATCACCGAGACCCGGTATCAGCGCCAGGTGGGTTGGATGGTCCGCGAGGGCAGGAACGTCGGTCAGCCCGCCCAGTGGACCGAGCGCCTGCACTTCGCCAGCGGGTGGGGATACGACCGCGAGGACCCGACGCCCGAGTTACGCCAGGCGATCCGCGAGGCAGCCGAGCAGACCGAGCGGGATCGGGCAGCCTCGCGGATCCGCAGCGAGCGGGAGAAGGCGAACGCCGACCTGTTGGCGCTGTGCCGGGGACGGGGTGCCGCGTGATCGTCCTACGTGTGTTCGGTCGCGAGGTGCTCGCCGTGGGCCGTCAGGACGACCTCGACCCCGGCGGGGCCGACCTGACCGGAGGGACGTTCGAGATTGCCGACGACCACCAGCAGCGAGACCCCGACGCCGAGGTCTACCTCACGAGCCGACGCCGACGACCTCCGATCGTTCGGCACCGGGCCGGCGAGCTCCAGTTCGGGTTCGCGGCGTCGGCTCGCAACAGCTCGCAGTAGCTCGCAGGAATCGCCGATAGGCTGTGTGCGCAAAGCTGACAGACTCAGATAGATATGATCGGGTTGTCAGCTCTACCAGCACGTTTGAGGGTCGAACAGGGTATGACAACCCGATCGATGCTATCCAGGGGAAACGCATTCACACGGATTCAAAACCCGTGCAGTGTGAGTTCGAGTCTCACCGAGGGCACCACGAAAGACCAGCAAGATGCTGGTCAGATTGCTGCAACGGGGGGCGTGGTCCCGCCCCTGGTCCCAAAGGGCCGCAACCACGCTCCTCGTCCACTAACTGAGCAGTGCAGCGAAGGCTTTCGCCGCATCAGCCTGCATGCCCGGGAGCACGTGCTGGTAGGTCCGCATCGTCGTCATCACGTCCGTGTGCCCCAGTCGCTCCGACACCACCTTGACCGGGACGCCTTCCTGAAGCAGTGCCGTCGCGTGAGTGTGCCGAAGGTCGTGCAGCCGGATCCGCGGAACGACGTCCTCCCCCAACGCTGCACCAGCGGCCACAACGTGGCGGTCGAATCTCGCCGAAAGCGTCTCCGGGTCTTGGTGCCCACCCGTCCCCAGGTGAACGAACACGTAGGCGTTAGGCCGCACCACCTCGAGGCCGAGGTTCAAGCGCTCCTTCCTCAGCTGCCGAAGGACACCGACCGTTCCTACGTCGAGGTCGACTACTCGCGGCCGGGCCGTCTTGGTCGGGCCGATGTATGTCCGGCGCCGGCCGTCTTCGACAAGCACGCCGACATGCCGGGAAATCGCGGCTGTCGCGTTGTCGAGGTCCACATCCGACCAGCGGAGCCCTACTAGCTCGCCGCGGCGCAGGCCCGTGTGCAGCAGCATGTGCCACTCGCGCCAGTCGCCTCGGTTCTCCCGCGCCCAGTCGAGAAACGCTCGGGCCTGCGTTGGCGCCCAGACCTGCATCTCCGGCGCACGAGCCTGACGGGCGGAGGGAGGCTTGGCCTTGTCGGCCGGGTTCACGACGAGCAGTCCATCCTCAACCGCGTCCTTGAGCGCCTTCTTCAGGACTGTGTGAACGTAGAGAACCGTTCGTGCCGAAAGTCCTTGGCGGCCGGCCTTGCTCCCGCGCCTAAACCCATCAGTCTCGAGCTGGTGGTAGAGGCCGGTCAGCCTGGCCCCGGTCAGGTCCGCAAGTGGCACGTCGCCGATGTACGGAACGACGTGCAGATCGATGTTCCGGCGATAGTTGGCAGCAGTCGCGGGGGCCAGGCGGAGAGACCGACCCCAGCTTTGAAGGTACTGCCCCACTGACAGCTTGCTCGGCTGGACGTACGTCCGGTCCTCGATCTGACTGAGTGCCTTGCGGAGCGCCTTCTGAGCCTCCTTGCGGGTCGTGAATCCCCGACGCTGGATACGCTTCGGTTTGCTTCCCTCAGCGGGCACGTAGAACCGAATCGCGAAGCGAACGCCGCGGGCCGTCGAGTACTCCGAGATCCCGCCCTCTCCTGCACCCCGACGTCGGCTCGTCACCATGCCGACCTCGTGCCACGACCGCGACTCTTGGCACCCTCACGGGCGGCTACGTCACGTTGCCGGAAAACCATTCTTCCCTCACTCACAGATTCTGGGGCCATAGCAACATCTCTAGGCGCATAGCGAAAGCTATTGCTCCACAATGGCTTTCGATACTTCACGAGCGTACTGTAGAGCACTGGAGATCCAAATCACGCACCCTTTCAGGGCGCCAAAGCACTCAGGAGAACTCTTGCCCTCCACGCAAAGTCAGGTCGAAGAAGCTGCCGTCAATGGTGCCGACCAACGAATCACCATCTCGGTTGAGGAAGCGGCCGGCCTCGTCGACGTACACCCCCGCACGATCCTCAGGGGGGTCGAGAAGGGGACGATTCCTTCCATCCGACTCGGCCGCCGGGTACTGATTCCCCGAAAGCCGTTCTTCGAGCTGTTCGGCGAAAGCGTGCCCAACGACGGCGCGTAGCTGTCCCGTGCCGTCTCCTGGATCTACAGAGCACCGTGTTGTGGCGAGGTGCCCGAAAGAGTGCCCAGCGGCCGGGATGCGCCGACAGGCACTGAACTACAGAACGCTTAACTGCAGGCCAAAGTGCGCAGTGAGCAGTCCGCCAACAGAAGAAGCGAAGGGGCCGCGCCTGGCAGCGCGGCCCCTTCCACGACCGAGTCTCCCGACACCCACTGCAGGGAGGTGAACCAACCCGAGGCTCCCAGCCACCGAGTCAAGATCGAGGTCTAGTGACGAGTGTAGGCGCATCTACCGACATCAGCGCCCAACCCCCCACCCGCGCCAGCAACACGACCGCGGCTCCAACCACCACACTGGCCCTAGCCTCCAAACTGGAGCTCCCACAATTGAATAGCCCGAGGTCCTCCTTGTCCGATCTTGCCCGCACCCTCAACTTCTCAAGACTCCTCGCCACCATCGAAGTCGCAGAGGACCGGTTCGGGGCGCCCAACGACGATCAGAGCGACCTCGACATCGACACCGCTATCAACGCCGTCATCGACGCTGCCAACTCGGCACCCTTGCCCCGGTGGTTCATCGGGCAGGCACCCGCCTTCGACTGGTCGGAGGGCACGTGCCGCCGAATCTATTGGCGCACCGTCGGCTCCGTCGAGATCGTCGGCGACGACATCGTCACGCCAGATGGAGTCGTCCGTCGGTCAGCAACAATCAGTCTCAACGGCAACACAGACGACCTCGACGCCAACGCTGCTCGGCAACTGGTCGGGGACTTGCAGGCCGCCGCACAGATCCTCAACGACTCGGCCGGCGACTGCGGCGTCATCGCGGCCGACGGTGACACCATTACCCGCACGAGTGAGGTCGAATGACCCCGCGAGAGACAAGTGGAGTCGACTCCGCACCCATCGTCGTTCCAGCCGAAAGAGAGCTCCGCCAGCTCTGGCCAGTCGCAGTCGCTCGAAGCAAGCGAAAGGAACTCCACGGCGCGACTGCCGGCGTCCTGATCGCGCTGTGGAGCTACTCGGACTGGACCAGAGGCGATAAGGCGCATCCAGGAGAGAAACTGCTGGCAAGCCTCGTCGGGGTCTCCGAACGGACAGTCCGCGACGCCATCAAGCGAGGAGTAGCTGCCGGGTACGTCGAACTGGTGAAACGTGGTGGTGGGCGCGGTGGGCGCGGCAAAGCGAACGTGTACCGATTGACGCTCCCGAGGGACGAAGCAGCTCGGCTCGCTATCGAGGCTCACCCCAAACGCGACGATTCATCGGAAGTCATCACTTCCGGTCAATCGGCTCATCGGGTGGACTCTTCACCGGAAGCCGTGCCTTCCGGTCAAACCGAGTGCGGGAGTGAGCTCGAGAGCGAAATGACCGGAAGTACCGGACGAATGACCGGAGTTCATGACTTCCGACTACCTACCAACTCCACCTACCAGAAAGAAAGAGAGGGGTCACCTTCCGGGGGTACGTCACCTGCGCGCGGGGGCGCGTGCGCGGAAGAACCCCCAAACCCCCCGCAGCCTGTTCCTGTCGAGCGCCCGCTGACGCGGGACGCCGACGACGAGCTGCCGCCGCTCCGTCGCGTCGAGGACGCCATGCGTGGATGGTCCAGCGGTGACGAGCGGAAACGGGCCGACACCATGCTCCGTGAAGGGCTGAGCATCTACGCGGTGATCGCCGAACTCCGCAAGGACCGCGACAAGGCCCGGCAGGACCAGCTCAATGCCCGAGAACAGCTCGAAGCAGTTGCCCGACGCCGAGCCATGGCGCCGAAGGCGAACCAGGCAGAAGCCAGAACGCCGGACCCCCAACGGCCCAAGGCCGAGGCCGAGCTCAACGAAGCCAGGAAACCACCCGCAGCACAGCCGCCCCCAACAAGCGACGAGCCGCCGGCACGGCCCGTCGAAGAAGCTCAATTGCACGACCGGATCCCCCGCAACTTCACATCACCGGAGACAGCACCATGCCCAACGGCCCCGAGCCCCGTCCCAGCATCCTGACCGTCGGCAGCGACGGAACACCAAACGGCGTCGTCGACGTCGAAAAGGTCCTCCTCGACGCCCACGCGGTAGCCCTTGAGCTCACGGCAGCGAGCCACGACCCGAACGCCTTTGACGCGATTCTCCGCCGCCTCCGTGACCGTGTCGGGACCGAAGCACTGCCGTTCGTCCTGCTGACTGCACTGCGATGGATCGTCCTCGAGCCACTGAACACCGCAATCGAGATCGTCGACAACGCGACGACGCTCAAGATGCGCACCTCCCTCCAGACCGCTGCCACGAGCGCCCGAAAGCGCCTGACGTAGACAGCAATCCCAGCACAACCAGGGAGCACCGCTTGCTCATGACCGCTACCCGCCACTCCACCACCGACAACGACCACCTGCGAGCCGCATGGCGAGCATTCGACGACGCCGTCGCCACACTTACCGGACCTCGTCACCAGATCCGTTCCGACGACGACGGGAACCGTCTCGTCGCCACCGCCGGATCGCTGTACGACGAGATGCAAGACAACCTCAGCGGCCAACAGGGCACCGCGTTCGGCGGCGTCGCCCGCTCCATGCCGCCGCTGTGGGTCGACGGCGTCGACTGGCTCCGACGCGTCGACGACACCGTCGCCGTGTGGGCCCCCGGCGCCACCGGCACCACATCCGACAAGCTGACCTACCTGCTCGGCTGGACATGGCAGCCCGCCGACTACCTCTGGCTCAGCACCGCGGCCGCCGAGATCCAAACCTGGGTCGTCGACGCCGAGGAGCTGATCGCCGGCCGTGGCCGCTTCACCGTCTCCGCCGCCTGCCCGGCGTGCGGGGAATCGGAGATCGTGCGCGTCGACAACGACGGCGAGCACGTCCGCGGCCCGGTGCTGCAGGTGTCGATGGCCGGCGCATCGTGCCTGGCCTGCCACCACGAGTGGGGCCTCGAGTACGCCCTCGCGCTCGCGAAGACCATCGGCTGCGACCCGCTCGACGGCATCGACCCGGGTGTCGTCAACACGGTTCGCTGATGTCTAGTGTCCAGCCGGCCAATGGCAACTTGGCCTGTTTTCCTGTGCCCACTTGCGGGGAACAGAAAAACAGGGCAAGGTAGGCTCGCGCCAGAAGTCTGTCCCGAACAAGGACATAAGAGCGCCTCAACGCGAGCCCGACTCCCCACAGGAGCGGGCTCTTCTTGTCTCCCCGACCGTTCCCGCTCCATGCGAGCCGCAACGGGCGGTCCCCGCATCGCACACACTCAGGAGAGGCCTTGCCTACTGCAGAAGAACGAACCCTCCACGCCCGCTTAGCGGCTCACAGCAGCTGGTCGAGGACCTCAGACCGAAGCGCCCGCACCGCCAACGCCCGATCGGCAGCAACAACCGCTGGTCAAGAACGTGCCCTCCGGCGCCTCGAGGCGGAGATCGACCCCGATGGCACCCTCGACCCCACCGAACGCCGGAAACGGGCAGAGAACGCACGACAGGCCGCACTGGCACGGGCCCAACTCAACCAGGTCAAGGCCAAACGACTCAGAGACCAAGCCGCAGCGCTCGACCGCCAAGCCGCAGCGGAAGCCGGACGCGCCGGCTGCCCGTGACCCTCGACCGGTCGAGAGGTGGGCACATCGACCGGTCGAAGCCGCACCCGTGCGCGCACGCGCGCGTCAGATGTCGGTCACACCTTCGGACACTCCCGGTTCGCCACCTAGGCCGCGATCACCCTGATCGTCGGCGTGATCGCCATCGCCACCGCCGTGAACGTCGCGCTCCTCGCCGTCGCCGGAGTGATCCAGTGAGCGGCAGCGCGGCACTCGACCGCATCACCCCGTTCCACTACGGCACCGAACGCGTCCGCGTCCTCGACATTGATGGTGAACCGTGGTTCGTCCTCTCGGATCTGACGAAGGTCCTCGGCCTTCGCCAGTACCGCACAGATCGCTTGGACGACGGAGTGATTCGGAATCACCCCATCGTCGACGGCCTCGGCCGGACACAGAACGCGACGATCGTGTCGGAGACCGGCATGTACGAGGTCGTGATCCGCTCCGACAAACCGGAGGCCGCCAGGTTCCGGAAGTGGATCACTGCGGAGGTGCTGCCGTCGATCCGCCGAACCGGCTCGTACGGCGCTGCGCCGGCGCTCACGGAGGACGAGATCGTCGCGCAGGCGCTCGCGATCACGACCCACAAGGTCGAAACGTTGACCGCAAAGGTCGCCGAACTCGAACCGAAGGCCGACTTCTACGACGAGCTGATGGAAGCGGACGGCACCTACTCGCTTCTTGCGGTCGCGAAGATCCTCGGCTGGGGCCGGCAGAGTATGGCCGGCTCAGCCCGCATGGAAGACGAAAACCCCAGGGCCAGAGGGCCTGGGGCCGCCCGTAACGGTGTGCCAGCACCGCGACATTGCATCCGTTGAAAGGAACCTTGATGCGCGATATCAGCCTACCGGACGAGGAATCGCCGTTTGACCGGATCCGACGCGTCCGGCCCGATGGTGCCGAGTTCTGGACTGCCCGCGAGCTCATGGCACTGATGGGCTACGCCCGCTGGGAGAACTTCATGACCCCGGTCGAGAGGGCGATGAAGACAGCCGAGAACCAGAACATGAACGCGGACACCATTTTCCTGCGATCCCAGGAAAAGACTGGTGGCCGGCCCCGCGAGGATTTCGAGCTCGCTCGCTACGCCGCGTACCTCGTCGCGATGAACGGTGACCCCAACATCAAGAACGTCGCCGAGGCTCAGCACTACTTCGCGATCCGCACCCGTGAGGCCGAGGTCGGCACGGTCGCGGACCGTGGCACTGTCCCGGACCTGTCCACGCCTGCCGGCGTGCTCGCGATGGCGGAGCGGTTCACCCAGACTGCGCGTCAACTCGTCGCAACGGCCGCGCGCGCCGACGCCGCCGAGCAGCAGCTCGCGGTCGACGCCCCGAAGGTCGAAGCGTACGAGCAGTTCATGGACTCCACCGGCACGTACGCGGTCGGCTCGGTCGCAAAGATGATCGGCTCGAGCCAGAACAAGCTGTACGCGGATCTACGGGCGTGTGGCGTGTTCATCGCTGGGGGTGCGATGCGGAATACCCCCTACCAGCGGTATATGCACCACTTCACAGTCAAGGCCACGTCGTACACCCGCAGCGACGGCACCGAGGGTACGAGCTACACGACACGCGTACGTCCGTCCGGCGTGGACTTCATCCGCCAGCGCGCCGGCACTATCGCCCCCAGCCGTGTGAACAGCGCAGCTGACTCCATCAACGAAAGGCACCACCATTGAACGACGCCCCGCACGCCACATCCGCCGACGACTTGAGCCTCCAACCCCTTCCAGAGGAACAGGTCGCGGGCGGCTCCCTGATCGAGCCCCTTCTCGCGTAGAAGGACCCGTTTCCCGTGAACGACATCCACGCATCCGACGACCCAGAAAGGGGGCAAGCGGCTGTCGAGGCCTCCGTTGAGGCGATCATCGAGGAAAAGCGCGCGAAGCAGCGGGCGCTCGAGGCGAACTCCTATGCCGCGGAGCGCGCTCGACGCGTCGCGGAACGTGACCGGAAGCTCACCGAGGCACAGTCCCACGCCGATCGGGAACGGAACGAGCTTGGCGCCGAGGCCAATCGACAGTTCGCCGCATACGCGCACTCACGTGGCCGCACGACCTTCGCGGACCGGTTGGCTGCGACCAGCGAGCGCTACATCGCAGACCATGAACGCCGGCAGGCGCGTGAAGCGTGGCTCCAAGGCGAGCGGCCGACTCCGGACGTCTAGTACGCCCAAGGCCGACCCCAACGCCAAATACAATGGATTGACCGCCCTGGCCGGCCCAGGGACCTCATGAGACCAGCAGGAGCCGTCCGTGCCGAGTGTCGATGCGTCGTCACCCCTCGAGGCCGTTCGTACAGCCGCCGCCGCGAACCGCGACGCGCTCCGAGACGCGGAGGGGGCCGCAACCACGCAGCGCGAAGCGATCTACCGCGCGGTCGACGGAGGAGCGACCATTGCCGAGGTCCAGCGAGCATCCGGGCTTAGCCGCGCCCGCGTGAACACAATCCTGAGTGCCCGCGTTACCGACCGCGCTGACCGGGTGCATGTGCTCCTCGAGGACGTCCGCAGGGCCTCGGAGACAAATCGGGACGCCCTTGAGGCGGCGGGCCAGGCCGCAGCGTCCCAGCGCACAACCATCCGAGCAGCGGCTGCTGACGGCGCATCGGTGTCCGACATTCAGGCAGCGAGCCAGCTGGGCCAGTCACGGGTGTATGCATTGCTCAGTGGGCGAGACACATAGCGGCGCGGCCCTTTTCGCAATCGCACACTCGACGGCGCATCCTCATCAAGAGCCAATTACACCCCCCTTTACATATTGCACAGGGGGGTGTAGGAATGTGGGAGTGCCCCAGCTTTCTGGCTGGTTGGCCTTTCATCCCCAATCCTGGCCCTGGAGGTCTCCCATGACTGCTGCCCCCTGCACTGCCCCCACCACTGCTGATCAGGCTGTTTCCCCTGTTCATTCCACAATGGGGGCGCCCCTGATGGTTGACTCCTTCCAGGAGCCTGGAGTGCACCTGGTGTCCCTGCAAGCTCAAATGGAGAATGGTCTGGTGGATTTGACCCCCCATGCTGCCGTGGAACTGGCCCTGCAGCTCATCTCCAATGCAGTGGGAGACTCTGGGATCTCTGAGTGGCAAGACCTGGGGAGCAGCAAGATCCTCTCCATGGAGGGAGCAGGTTCCACTTCCCTGGATGTGGTGTGGCAGCCCCTGAAAAGCAAGGGGATCACTGTGGTGTCAGATCTCCAGGAAGGCCCTGCCCAGGCCCTGGAAGGACTCACCCCCCAGCAGGCCAGAGTACTGGCAATGATGCTCCTGGAATCCTCCCTCACCTCCTGATCCACTCCCCCACTGTGCCCCTGCCTCTCAGAGACAGGGGCACAGTGCATTTCCCCCTCAGAGGTGTAGGGCCAGGTCCACAGCCGGCCAGGGAGACAACCAAGCCCCACCACCTATTCCAGGACCCAGGACCCAGGACCCAGGACCCAGGACCCAGGGCTCAGGGCTCAGGGCTCAGGGCTCAGGGCTCAGGGCTCAGGGCTCAGGGCTCAGGGCTCAGGGCTCAGGGCTCAGGGCTCAGGGCTCAGGGCTCAGGGCTCAGGAAGGGGTACTACCAAGCCCACAGGTCGTCACAACACCCACCACCTAGGCAAATGCACAGCCGACACACTCAATTGCCGGCGGCCTGCAGCTTCTTCCGCGAGCGAGAGAAGACGGCGCCCGCAATCCAGAAGCCGGCACCGACGAGAATCGCGATACCCGCCCAGTTCGCGCGACTGGTGAGGGCATCGTTACATGCCCACGCTCCGAGGAGGCTCGGGTCGGGCTGGGGATCCAGCACACTGCCACAGCTGATTCGTCCAGCCCGCACCTCGGTGACGAACAGGAACGCCGCGAGAAGAAGGCACGCGATCGTCAGCGCTCCGAACACCTTCTCTGTCGTCGCGTACAGACCCGCAAGGGTAACGGCGGCCGACGCCGGCTGCTGCGGCGCGTACGAGTGCGTGTGCTCAGTCCATCGAGTGCCGTCGTAATAGCGCAACTGGTGAAGGCCCGACGGGTCGGGATACCAGCCAGGCGCGGCAGGGTTGGTCATGACTGGACATCAAAGCAGACCAAGGAGTCTTTGAATTCTCGGGACGTGCATGTACTGCTCGCGGCCGCAGGTCGGCCTCGCTACTGTGGCCAGACTTTGAGGTCGCAGCGACGAAGCGCAGGACATGGGGGCGTGATGATCGAGGTTGAGGCCACGCACATCACGACGCGCCGCAACCCGGCCGCACTAGTCTGCGAGGTATTCCCCGGGGTGTACGTCGTCGACGGTGGAGGCGTGCACACCGTCCGGGAGGGCGGTAACGCCTTCGCGCCGCTCCCCGAAGGCCAGGACGATCGCACTTTCCCCGTCAACGAGACCCAGATGACGTTCGCGGAGATGTACGACACGAACCTGCGCGAGGCGGACGAGTTCGAGGAGGAGATCCGCGAACGGCGCCGCCGCCGGTAAACAGTCACACGAGAAGGGGCCCGCACCCGAGCACCGGGGTTGCGGGCCCTTTCGCGTTTCCAGGGCGTGTAGCTCAGCAGTAGAGCGCCGGTCCCATAAGCCGATGGCCGCAGGTTCGATCCCTGCCGCGCCCACAGAGCCCGCCGACCGAGGTCGGCGGGCTTTTTCGATCCCCGCGCCCGCGCCCGGGGTTCCCACTCCCACGAACCACGGTCGGCCAGGCGCCGCCGTGCACACCAAACACCGCGGCCAGGCGTCGCGGTGACCCCACCACCTTTCGCATCGTCGCCGCTGCCGACGGCGGCAGAACGGATCACCCATGGCTAAACAGCCCACCACCAGCACCGAGCCCACGACCACCGCCAACGAGCCCACCGAGAAGAAGCTGGGCAAATTCGTGCAGATCGAGCGGGAGGCGATGGCCGACTATGTCCCGCGCGAGCCCTACGTGATCGACGACGTCGAGCCGCCAATCGTGATCACCGAGCCCGTCGAGACGGGCCGGATCGTCGCGATCATCTCGTGCCTGAACCAGGTCGCGGGCGGTGTGCCCGAGGAGCTGGTGTTCGAGCCGATGCTCCGCGCCGTCTGCGGTGACGCCTACGACCGCGTCTGGACCGAACTGCTCGCCGACAAGCACTTCAACGTCACCGGCACGTTCATCGAGGACGTCCGCAAGCACTTCGCCCCCGACTATCGGACCGCAGCCCAGAGCAGCGGCGATGCTTTCGAGGGCGAGTGATGCCCCATGTCTCAGGCGTATGAGGCTGGAACCGCTCGACTAAACCTCTCTCCGTACTGGGGGACCTTCTTCCAGGACGTCGACGCCCGACTGCGGGCGTCGAGGTCCGAGTTGAAGGTCAAGATCGTCCCCGAGGGCGTCCACGAGTTCCGGGCCGGGCTCGAAGCGCAGCTGCGGTCGCTGCGGCCGACGATCAAGGTCGGTGTCGACCTCGACATGGGCGATCTCCAGTCGCGGCTGGAGACGCGGCTGGCGATGATGCGGCCCGAGGTCTCCGTCAAGGCGGACCTCGATACCAGCGCGGCCGAGGTGAAGATGGCGGCGTTCCGCGAGTGGGCGGGCCGCCCGATCCACATCAACGTCGACGTCGACACCTCGCACGGCATCGCCGGGGTCGCGGCGCTGCGCGCGTCCGTGCAGTCGCTGCACGCGATGCTCTCGAACCTGCCGCCGATTCCGCCGATCCCGATTCCCGGCCCGGGCGGTGGTGGCGGCGGCGGCTTCGGTGGCGCCGGGATCGGGGCCGCGTCGGTCGCGATGCGCGGCCTGGGCGCGGCCGCCGGTATCGCCGGTGCCGCGATCAAGGGCATCACGCTGCTGTCGCTGGTGCCGCTAATCGGTCAGATCACGAAGGCGGCCGGCGCGCTCGCGCTGATCCCCGCTGCAGCCGGCGCGGCCGCGGCGTCGATCAGCGCGATCGTCATCGGCTCGTCCGGCGTCAAGGACGCCTTCGAGAAGGGCTCCGAGGCGGCGAAGAACTCCGCCGAGGAGCAGGAGGCGTCCGCGAAGGCCATCGAGCAGGCCCAGCGTGGCGTTGCAGACGCGCAGAAGGCCGTCGCCCGCACCGCTGAGCAGGGCGCGGACGCGGTCTCCCGCGCCGAGCGCGGCGTCGCCGATACGCAGAAGGCGTCGCAGCGCGCGCAGGAGGATCTGACCCGGGCCCGCAAGGACGCCCAGGCGCAGATCGAGGATCTGAATCTGGCGCTGAAGGCGGCGTCGCTCAGCGAGGAAGACGCCGAGCTGTCGCTGCGTGAGGCCGCGAAGCGGATGCGTGAGGTCCAGATCGACCCGCGTGCCGGCCGGGACGAGCGGGACCGCGCGAATCTGTCCTACCGGCAGGCGATCCAGCGGCTCGCCGAAGTGCGGGCCCGCAACGGTGACCTGCAGCGCGAAGCCGAGCAAGCGAACCAGGCTGGTGTCGAGGGCGCCGAGAACGTCGTCGCCGCCAAGGAGCGGATCGCGGAGGCCGACCAGGCCGCCCAGGACGCGCAGAAGGAGCTCGCCCGCACCCAGCGCGACGCCGCCGAGGCCAACGCCGAGGCGCTGCAGCGGGTCGCCGATGCGCAGGAAGCGCTCGCCGAGGCGCAGTCGTCGGCCGGAAAGTCCCTCGACGAGTACAACAAGGCGCTGGAGAACCTGTCGCCGGCTGCGCGCGAGTTCGTTGAGATGGTCCGCGGGCTGTCCGGCGAGTGGAAGTCCTTGCGCCTCGAGGTGCAGGAGAGCCTGTTCTCCGGGCTCGGCGCCGAGGTCGTCAACCTGTCGGAGAACCTGCTGCCGACGTTCAAGACCGGGCTGTCGGGGATCGCGACCGAGATCAACGGCGGGCTCAAGACCGCGCTGCAGGATCTGGGATCGGAGTCCTCGAAGCTCGACTGGACGAAGATCCTCGAGAACACCCGTCTGTCGATCAAGCCGCTGATGGGCGGCCTGTCCGAGCTGCTGGGCGCCTTCCAGGACATCGCGGCGGTCGGGTCGGAGTTCCTACCCGGGATCTCGACCACGTTCGAGGAAACGATGAAGGGGTTCCACGAGTGGACCGGCTCGGAAGAGGGCCAGAACTCGATCCGCCGATTCCTGGAGACCTCGCTCGAGAAACTGCGCGAGGTCAAGGGTCTGATCGTCGCCGCGGGCGACGCGATTGCCGGAATCTTCCGGACCTCGGACGACGCCGGCAAGTCGATGGTCCAGTCGATGACGGACTCCCTCAATAGCTTCGCCGAGTGGATGAAGACCGCCGACGGCGACGCGAAGATGAAGCAGTTCTGGGACGACGTCCGCAAGTCCGCGGAGACCCTGCTGAAACTGGCCGAGAAGACCCTCGAAGTCCTGTCGAAATTCGACAAGGTCGCCTCCGTCTTCGGTCTCGGCAGCAGCGATGATCCGATGGCTCCCGGCCCTGCCGGGGCCCCTGGTGTCAACAACACCAAGGGCGGCAGGGGGCGGTGGGATGCGTTCAAGGACCTAGTCGGTGACATCCTCCTCGGAGACCAGAGTGAACCCGAGCCCGGTCAGGATGACGGCTTCAAGCTGCCAGGACAGCGGACTGTCGACGGCTGGGGTCGGTCGATCAACCGGTGGCTGCGCAACGACAACGACGAGGGCTTCATGCGGTCCCTGCGGACCGCGTTCGGCACCATGGACGATCCGCGGCAGGCCGAGATCGACGCCCGCAACGGGAAGAACGCGCGGGACAAGCAGCTCGAGGAGATCAAGCGGAAGTCCGATGCCGGCGAAGAACTCTCGGCCGAGGAGAGCAAGATCCTCCTCGAGAGCACGCAGGGCGGTGGACGTGGCCGCAGCATCGTCCGCGGCCCCAAATCCGGCGGCACCGACGGCGGCGCCGGGGGCGGCCTGTCGCTGTTCGATCCGGATAGCTGGCGTGAGAGCTGGGACGGGCTGACCGAGTCCGTCCGCGACGGCTGGGGCCGGCACATCCAGCCGGCTCTCTCCGGGCTCACGGCGAGGGCCGGGGAGATCGGCGGCTCGTTCCTGACGAACGTGAAGAACACCGCGACCGGTGCCTGGGACGGGCTGACGTCCGGGGTGCAGGACGGCTGGAACACCCAAATCATGCCGGCGTGGCAGGCGCTGCGGACCGATGGTCTCGGTGGTCTCGCCGACCACTTCACCTCGAAGATCACCAACGGCGCGGTCACCTCGTGGCAGGATCTGCCCGGCAAGATCGGCGAGGGCGTCGGCAAGATCGTCACCGAGCACTTCCCGGGACTGAAGACCGGAATCGACAAGGTCAGCGAGTTCTTCGCCGGCCTGCGAGACGGCATCCGCCGGATCTGGAACGACATCCTTTCCGACGTCGGCGGCGCCGTGAACGGGATCATCGACCTCATCAACTGGGGTGTCGGTGGCCTGTGGAGCAAGGTCGACGGGTTCCTCGGCGGCAAGCTGCCGGACTGGCACGACATCGCGCACGTCTCCTGGGGCGGGAACGCCGGAAAGGGCGAAGGCCCGAAGAAGACGGTCCCGGGCATGGAGACGGGTGGCTTCGTGCCGCTCGAGCCGGGCACCCAGTGGGGCAAGGACGGCGTGCTGCGTGTCCTGGCGCCGGGCGAGTTCGTGTTCTCCAAGCCCGCGGTCGACGCCGCCGGCGTGGAGAACCTGTCCGCGTTCAACGCCGCGGCACGCGGCGGCAGCCGGCCATCCACCGAGGGCATGTTCGCGATGGAGTCCGGCGGCCGCGTCACCCGGGACGATCCCGCATGGGACGCGATCCGGCGCGGCCACGACTTCGTGAAGGCACAGGACGGCAAGCCGTACCAGTGGGCAGGCCCCCGGTTCGTCGGGGACTCGTTCGACTGCACCGGCCTGGTCATGGCCGCTGCGGCGACGATCCTGGGCCAGAACCCGTGGCAGCGTTACGGCTACACGGGCTCGTTCAGGGGTGGTCAGCCCGGCCCACTCGGGTTCCAGCCGGGCAAGGGTGCAGGTCTGACGATCGGCATCTTCGACGATCCGGGTGGCGACGGCGGCGGTCACGCGGCCGGCACGCTCTCGGGTGTCGAGGGTCTGCCTGACGTGAACATTGAGTCGTCGGGCGGTGAGGGCGTCCGCTACGGCCGTGGTGCTCGTGGCGCTTCGAACTCGATGTTCCCGTGGCAGTTCCACCTGCCGATCGTCGATGGCGCGTTCGTCGACCCGGGCCCCGGCGGCGCGGGTGGCGGGCCGACCCGCGATGAGCAGACCTCGCTGGTCGGGCGGTTCATCGACGGGCTGCTGAACCCGATCCGCGACAAGATCCGCGAGGTCATCGGCGCGCCGCCTCCGGAGTTGAAGGCGGTCCCACCTGCCCTGTTCGACAAGATGATCGACCCGGTCAAGGACTTCATCGTCGAGAAGACCAAGGCGCTCGACGTCGTCGTGCAGGGTGTCGCCGACCTCAAGGACGCGATCCTCTCGCCGGTGAAGTCGCTGGGGAACTTCCTGTTCCACCGCGACACCGGCGGCAGCCTGCCGCCCGGCTACAACCTGGTGCTCAACGAGACCGGGAAGGACGAGTATGTCCTGAACCCGGAGCAGTGGGATCTGATCGGGCAGCTCGGTGATACGGCTCGCAAGTTCGGGCCGTTCCTGGCTGCGTTCCTCGGGACCGAGTACGTCCCGCCGTCGGCGGAGGTCGCCACGTACGCCGACTACCAGGCATATCTCGCCGGGAAGGCCTCTGGGACCAATGGTTCGGGTGGCCCGCTGCCGGCCGAGGCGCAGGCAACGTATGACCAGTACGGCGATCCGACGTCTGCTGCGATGCCCGCGTTACTCGCGACGTCGCCGCAGATGCAGGCGCTGGACCTGGTCGATGCGTACGCGGTGAAGGGGCAGGACTGGTTGAAGCAGACGCAGGTCGATCTGATCGACGACCTGTTCTCGCCGCTCGGGATGTCGAGCGTCCAGGTGGGAACCATTGTGACGCAGGACGTTCCGGCAGCCATGACCCGTCTGCAGCGGATCGCCGACATGCACGCCCGCGGATACAACCGCACAACAGGCCGCTGACCACTCGATCGTGCGAGAAGGCCCGCCCCGCCCAGATATCCTGTGCGGGGCGGGCCTTGAGGTCTTCAGACAGGGCCCAGCGTCGACGACCCACCAGGAGGTCAACACGTGCGGTGGAACCGCAAGAGAGGAATCCGGTTGCCTCTCAAGACCACGCCGATGACGGTGGAGGTACCCGACGACGCCATCGAGCTACTCGCCGAGATGGCCGACGAGCAGGCCTCGACCATGACGGCCACTCTCGCCCGCTCCATCCGCATAACCTTGTTCATCGAGAGGGCCCGCAAACGGGGCGCAACAGTGATCCTGCAGGAAGTGGACGGCACCCGGCGCCAGGTCGTCTTTACGTGACCGACGCTGACCCGCTAGTGCGAACAACTGGAAACCGCTACACGATCCGTTCAATGATGTTCACCGTCACCTGCGGGACGGTCATCTGACCACCGAGGGCCGTGTCGTACGTAATCGAACCGTCGACGACGACGAACATTTTCACGATGTCGTCCTGCACGATGTCGGCGACCGTCGCAGCATCGCGCGCATGAACGACGGTGTTCTGGCTGTAGCCCCATGAACTGTCCTGAACAGTGGCCGCGGTGTTAGCCCGGAAGTTCGTCTTCCCGGTTGCGGCATCGAACTGAGTGACCTTCCCGTACAAGATGACCTTGCGATCTTTCCCCGCGTCGGGGTCCTTCACCAGCAAGGCGAGGTCACGGTCGCTCAACTCGCTGTACGTCGCCGGGTCGAGCCGGGCCGGATCAGCCGGGGCTGACGAGGTCCTCGACGAACTCGGAGACGGCGGGCTGTCCCCGCTTGCACCGAACGCGGCCGTGCACGCCACCATCAGGAAGAAGACAGCGGCCACGCCTCCGATGATCTTCGGCCACTTCGCCTTCTTCTTCGGCGGCGGGTACCCGTAACCAGGAGGGTTCCCGCCCGCCGGCGGCTGCGAGTAACCGGGCTGAGGTGAAACGCCATGGCTATTAGGCTGCGCGCCGTAGGGCGGATAGGGAGGCGGAGGAGGAGGCTGAGACATCGGTGTGGGTGTCCATACAGTAAAACCGGCAAGTCGGTTCGTATCTCTAGCACACCGTGTATGCCCGGTTCACGAAGTTGACCAGCTCGAGTCGCTGAACGGCGCCAGCTCAGAACCCAGCAAGTTATCGATGCCATTGCCCCCACAGGCCGACGCACACCGCATAGCTGGGGTTCGGTGCACCGACGGGTAACCTCAGCGCGCGATCAATTTCCGACGTGCCGACGACGACTCGGAACGCTGACGGGCAGGAGCAGGGGTGGCAACTTCCATTCACGAGGTGATCGAGGCCTTCAGGAAGGCACCCAGCAACTCCGAACGTGGTACCAAGTTCGAGCAGTTGATGGTCCGCTACTTCGAGCTGGATCCGATGCTCTCGCAGCAGTATGACGCGGTGTGGCGGTGGATGGACTGGCCAGGTCGGGACGGCAAGCCGGACACTGGGATTGACCTGGTGGCTCGGGAGCGGGATACCGGGGCGTTCACGGCGATTCAGTGCAAGTTCTACGAACCCACTCACACCCTCGCGAAGAGTGATATCGACTCGTTCTTCACCGCGTCGGGGAAGAAGCCGTTCACGAACCGGGTGATCATCTCCACCACGGACCGGTGGGGGAAGAACGCCGAGGACGCGCTAGATGGGCAGAACGTGCCGGTGCAGCGGATCGGGTTGGCGGAGATCGCCGAGTCCCCGATCGACTGGGACATCGCATGGCCCCACGGTGAGCTACAGGTCACGCTGTCGGAGGCGAAGCGTCATGATCCGCGCCTACACCAGCAGGCCGCGATTGATGCGGTGTTCGCAGGCTTCGAGGCCGGCAACGACCGCGGCAAGCTGATCATGGCCTGTGGCACGGGTAAGACCTTCACCGCACTGAAGATCGCGGAGCGCACCGCCGACGAGAACAAGGGCAGTGCCCGGATCCTGTTCGCGGTCCCGTCAATCTCGCTGCTCTCACAGACTCTGCGGGAGTGGACCGCGCAGACCCAGCTGGATCTGCGTGCGTTCGCGGTGTGCTCAGACACCAAGGTCTCCCGCGCCGCGGAGGACATGGGCATCCATGATGTCGCGATCCCGGTTACGACCGATCCGGCCACCCTCGCGGCAGAGATGGGCCATCGCAAGCGGGCCAAGGGCCTGACCGTGGTGTTCACGACCTACCAGTCTCTGCCGGTGGTCGCGAAGGCGCAGCAGCAGGGTGTCGACCCATTCGACCTGGTGATCTGTGATGAGGCACACCGCACGACCGGTGTCACCCTCGCTGGCGAGGACGAGTCGAACTTCGTGAAAGTCCACGACGCCGAGTTCCTGAAGGCCGAGTGTCGGCTGTACATGACGGCGACACCACGCCTGTTCGACGACAAGGTCAAGGACCAGGCCGCCGAACACTCGGCCGAGCTCTGCTCGATGGACGACGAAACCGTCTACGGCCCCGAGTTCCACCGCCTCTCGTTCGGCGACGCGGTCGAACGCGGGCTGCTCACAGACTACAAGGTCATCGTGCTGACGGTCGACGACAAGCTAATTGCTAAGCCGATGCAGCAGCAGCTCGCTGGCGAATTCAGCACTCTGCAGCTCGATGATGCGTCGAAAATCGTCGGCTGCTGGAACGGCCTCGCCAAGCGTGCCGGGAAGACACCGGACGGGGCCGGGTTCGCGCCCGGGGAGCCGCCCATGCGGCGGGCGGTGGTGTTCGCCAAGGACATCGCCGCCTCCAAGCAGGTCGCGGAGGTCTTCCCGTCCGTGGTGGATGCGTATCGGGACCTGCTCGAGGAGAACGAAAACGACGGGCACGCGGTGTCGTCGACGAATCGTGATCTGGCGTGCTCGGTGCATCACGTGGACGGCACGTTCAACGCCCTGCAACGCAACGCCGAACTGTCGTGGTTGAAGGCCCCGGTGCCGGAGGGAGAGTGCCGGATCCTGACCAACGCCCGCTGCCTGTCCGAGGGCGTGGACGTGCCCGCCCTGGACGCGGTGATGTTCCTCAACCCCCGCAACTCCGTCGTGGATGTGGTGCAGTCGGTGGGGCGGGTGATGCGTAAGGCCGAGGGCAAGGATTACGGCTACATCATTTTGCCCGTCGCCGTCCCCGCCGGCGTGAGCCCGTCGCAGGCACTCTCGGACAACCGCCGGTTCAAGGTGGTCTGGCAGGTCCTCAACGCGCTGCGCGCGCACGACGACCGGTTCAACGCGATGGTCAACTCCATCGCCCTCAACGCCGCCTCCGACACCAAGACCGGTAAGGGTTCGGATCGGTTGATGGGCGATCACATCGGCCCGGTCACCGATAGCAGCGAATCCGTTGGCGGCACCGGCTCTTCCACCGATGTCGCCAGCACCAGCACTGCCGATGCTTCCGGTTCCGTCGCCGATGGTGGCACCGATGGTGGCCAGATGGCGACCCAGATGGCGTTGTTCTCGCTGTCGGAGTGGCAGGAAGCGATCGTCGCGAAAATCGTCGACAAGGTCGGCACCCGTGCCTACTGGGAGGACTGGGCCGCCGACGTCGCGGACATCGCGGCCGCCCAGATCACTCGCATCCGTGCCCTCCTCGACGGAGCAGACGCCGAGGTCGCGACGGCGTTCGAACGGTTCCTGCAGGGTTTGCGGGACAACCTGAACGACTCGATCAGCCACGATGACGCGATCAGCATGCTCTCGCAGCATCTGATCACCAAGCCGGTGTTCGATGCCCTGTTCGCAGACCACGACTTCGCCTCCCACAACCCGGTCTCCCTCGTCATGCAGACCATGGTCGACACGCTCGGGGACTCCGGCCTCGAGGCCGAAACCGCGAAGCTGGAAGGCTTCTACGATTCGGTGCGGGTGCGGGCTGCGGAGGTGACTACCGCGGACGGCAAGCAGCAGGTGATCGCGGACCTGTACGAGAAGTTCTTCCGCATCGGCTTCCGCAAGCAGTCGGAAGCCCTGGGCATCGTCTACACCCCCGTCGAGGTCGTCGACTTCATCCTCCGCGCCGCCGACCAGGCCTCGCGGGATGCGTTCGGTCGCGGCTTGACCGACGAAGGCGTCCACATCCTGGATCCGTTCACCGGCACCGGCACGTTCATGACTCGCCTGCTGCAGTCCGGACTCATCGACCCGGAAGATCTGGCGCGCAAGTACGCGAACGAGTTGCACGCCAACGAGATCATGCTCCTCGCCTACTACATCGCGGCGGTGAACATCGAGTCCACCTACCATGCCCTTCTCGGAAAAGAGGCTGCAGCAGAGTACAGCCCGTTCGAGGGCATCGTCCTCGCCGACACGTTCCAGATCACCGAGGACGGCGACAGCCTGGACGCGGTGATGTTCCCGCAGAACAACGACCGCATCGTTCGCCAGAACGCCACCCCGATCAATGTCGTGGTGGGCAACCCTCCGTACTCGGTGGGACAGGCATCCGCGAACGATCTGAACGCGAACATCGCCTACCCGACTCTGGACGGCAGGATCGCCGACACGTATGCCAAACGGTCGACCGGCACGAACAAAAACAGCCTCTACGACTCCTACCTGCGCGCGTTCCGGTGGGCGACCGACCGCATCGGCGATTCGGGCGTCGTCGCGTTCGTCTCAAATGGTGGCTGGATCGACGGCAACACCGCCGACGGCATCCGCCTGTCACTGGCCGACGAGTACTCCCGCATCTACGTCTACAACCTGCGGGGCAACCAGCGCACCGCGGGCGAGCTCTCCCGCAAGGAAGGCGGCAAGATCTTCGGCTCCGGCAGCCGCAACACCGTCGCCATCCTCATCGGCGTCAAGAACCCGACCCAAACCGGGCCCTGCGAGATCTTCTACCGCGACATTGGCGACTACTTGAGCCGCGAAGACAAGCTCCGCATCGTTGATGACAGCACCCTCACCAGCATCGACTGGCAGACCATCGCCCCAAACAGCCACGGCGACTGGGCCAACCAGCGCAACGACGAATTCGAGGTATGGCCGACGATTGGCGATAAGAACGCCAAGCCGGGACAGGTCACCGTCTTCTCGAACTTCTCGCGAGGCCTTGAGACTACCCGTGACGCGTGGGTCTACAACTACTCGCGCGCCAACCTGACCGCGAACGTGCGCCGGATGATCGACAACTACAACTCCCAGCACACCCCGTTCGCCGAATACTGCCGCATGAACGGGATCACCCGACCAAATGAAGCTGCCGTCACCGCCTACCTCACCGCGAAACCCCAGGCCGCACAAGCGGATTACATCAAATGGTCTCGAAGCCTGCGCACCCACCTCGCCCGCCGAGCCGAGGTCGCACCCAGGCACGCAGGACACGTTGTCGGCCTCTACCGGCCATTCAGTAAGCAGCACACCTACTTCGACAAGCACCTCAACCACGAGCGGTCGCAGCTCCCGTCGATGTTCCCGACTCCTCACCACGAGAACGTCGGGTTCTACGTCGTAGGTACGGGGTCCGACAAGCCGTTCTCGGTTCTGATGACCAATGCCATCCCGGACCTGTCCTTCTGGGGATCCGGCAGTGGTCAGTTCTTCACCCGCTGGACCTACACCGAGACCGAATCCATCGACGGTGAGCTGGACTTCGCATCTACTGATTCAGCCGACGTCGACGAGTATGGCTACCGGCGGATCGACAACATCACTGACGGAATCCTCGCGCTCTACCGCGCCGCGGTCGGCGACCAGGTGACCAAGGACGAGATCTTCTACTACGTATACGGTCTGCTCCACGCCTCCGACTACCGCGAGAACTACGCGACGGATCTAAAGAAGATGCTCCCGCACATCCCGACTCCGACGTCGCGGGAGCGCTTCGAACAGCTCGCTATCGCTGGCCGCCGGCTCGCCGACCTACACATCGGATACGAGGAGGTCGAGCCGTACGCCCTCGATCTGCAGCTCAAGAAGGGCGCCTCCGCTGAGGACCTTGAGACATGGCGGGTGTCGAAGATGAAGTGGGGCAAGGCGAAGGACCCTGAAACCGGCAAACAGGTCGACGACCGCACCACCATCGTCTACAGCGGCAACATCACCATCGCCGGCATCCCAGAGGGGGCCGAGCGGTACATGCTCGGCTCCCGGTCGGCGTTGGCGTGGATCATCGACCGCTACCAGGTCAAGACCGACAAGGCATCCGGGATCGTCAACGACCCCAACAACTGGCCCGACGAACACGACGACCCCACCTACATCGTCGACCTCATCAAGCGCGTAACCACCGTCGCGGTGGAGACTGTGAAGATCGTCGATGGCTTGGCCGTTTCTGGCAACGGATAACCGTACGATGGGTGGCACAGTCAGCCGCGTCGGCCGCCTGGCTCACCGCCTGGGCAACCGTCGGTTTGGTCGTAGTGGCGATTCTGACGGCGCTGTACGCGCGCCGTCAGCTGAACGAGGCAGCGGAAGCCCGGGAGCAGGCACGGGAGCTGGCCGACGAAGTAGCGCAGCCCTACGTCGTCGCCTTCATGGAGCCAAGCGCAGCGAGCCCTCAACTGATCGATCTTGTCATCCGGAACTTTGGTCAGACCGGCGCAAACAACATTCGGGTGACCTCCTCTCCAAAGCTCCAACAGAGCAGCGAGTCCGGCGCTCCACCGGACGACGTCGTGCTGCCAAAACCTATTCCGTTCTTGGCTCCCGGCCAGGAGTGGCGAGTGTTCTGGGACTCGGGGCTGACGCGCAAGGATTCAGGTCTCCCCGACAGCCATACCGTCGTCGTCACCTACGCAGACTCCCAAGGCCGCAGGTCAAGCTCCGCATCTGTCCTTGACTTTCAAGCTCACGAAGGGCGCTCGTGGGTCGATGTGAAGTCGATTCACGACGTAGCCAAAGCACTAAAAGAAGTCGAGAACCTCCTCAAATCCTTCAAAGAGGGGCCCCGCGGCGGTGTAAACGTCTGGGTGCGCTCGGGTGACGCCAAGGACCAACACACACAGGAGCATCTCGCTCCTTCCGCCGGTCGCCAGGACAAGCTTCGACTTTCCGCGATGAAGCGTGATGGCTAGATGCCGCCTCTGGCCCGACATCGCAGCTGGCAGCGTCTCAGAAACGATGGGTACCTGAGACTTGGCCGGCGGCGCCGGCCGCCCACCGACCTTCCTGGCCAACACACCGGTCGAGGCGTCTCGCAAACCCGTCTCCCAACCCCTAGTCTCACAACACCGCGGTGAACGGGATTGTGAGAGAAGGGGACAGTTATGGCGACGATTGGCTATGCCCGCGTGAGCACGGCGGACCAGAATCCGCAGCTTCAGATCGATGCCCTGGAAGGTGCCGGCGCCGCCCGGATCTTTACCGACCACGGCGTCAGCGGCGCGAAGACCGAGCGGCCGCAGCTCGCGGCTTGCCTTGACCATCTTCGCGAAGGCGACGTCCTTGCCGTCTGGAAGCTGGACCGGCTCGGCCGCGACACCACCCACGTCCTGCAGATCGTGGACAGCCTCCACGAACGTGGCATCGGCTTCCGGTCACTCACGGAAGGACTGACGACCGAGGGTGCGATGGGGCGGGCCATACTCACCGTCATGGCGGCGTTCGCGCAGCTCGAGCGCGACACCATGATCGAGCGGACGCGTGCCGGACTCGCTGCGGCGGCCGCGAACGGACGTCTGGGTGGGCGCAAGCCGAAGTTCGACGCCAGCCACGCCGCTAGGGCGCGGGAGTACCGCGACAAGGGTATGAGTGCGCCCGAGATTGCGAAGCTCCTGGACATGTCCCGAGCCACCGTCTATCGCTTGCTGTCGGAGACAGACCTAGACACTAGACATCAACGCAACAGTTAGACACCACTTCTGGGGGCCCACCATGATCGTGCAGTGTCGCGGTGTGGACGCTTCATGAATCGACAAGGAGCACCATCCCGCCTGGGTCACACGCAAGGGCGTCGTCGGCGTCTGGTGCCGGGATTTACCGATTCTCCTGGCCTCCCCCACGGCGTCGAACTAGCATCGCCTGAGCGCGCACCGCGCGCGAACGACTTCAGGGGAACTGCCAAGAATGCTTGCTCGATCAGCCACGCCCCGACGCGGGCGGACCGTATGGGCGCTTGGCGCCGCTGCTGCAGTGCTCCTCGCCGCGGGTTGTAGCACCGCGCCCGACATCGGCATCACTGAGGCTGCCGCGTCCGCATCGTTGTCCTCGACCATCCTGTCGAGCTCCCCCAGTGCTCCCACGTCGACATCCGAGAACCCGCTCGCGACGCCAACTCGGGCCCCCTCGGCCAATGAGCCCTCTGCGGCCACCTACGCGCAGAATCAGGGCGCTGCAGCCACCGGCGCGCAGACCAAGGACCCTGCGGCGACTTCTCAGGGTTGGACCTGGTTGACGCCAGCCGGCTACGTCCTTGCGGCCTTCATAGCCGGCGGCTTCTTGCTCTACAATAACCGCCGCGATCCGTTTGAGGCCCTCAAGACACTGGTAGACATCCACAAGGACCTACCCGATGAGTTGCCCCAGAAGGCCTTGCTTCGAGTCACGATTGCAACCGAGATAGAGCGTCTAACTACGCGCCTCCCGAGGTTCAGTAAGGGTGGAGCCCAGAGCGTCCCCAACGCCGCACCAGAGGACGACCTCGATCTCGTTGCCATCTTTGAGCAGGCACTTGACGAACCGCAAGGTGATCTAGTGACTGACGCTTCAACCGCATCGCCGCCTCAGGAGGCGCAATTGAACCGGGAGCTAGTCGGGGCGTGGAAGCTGACGAAGGAGATCGAGACTGAGCGAAGCCGGCAACTCACCACCCGAATCGCCCTAACGATCGCGATGGTGTTGTCGGCTCTGGCGGCCTTCCTCACGTCGGCTAACTGGGGCTCCATCTGGCCCTTCTAACACGCAGGGCCCGGTCAACTCCGGGCATCCAGGGTGCAGCAGGCCGAATGTGCCCGCGCCCGTCCTGAGCAAGGATGTTTCGCATCACGGGAGGAGTATCGCCGGCTCAAACTCCGCGGCAGTCGGGCACAGCTCCATTCGAATTGGAGTCGGCCGGGTGCGAAGTCCTCGCGAAGGATATCGAACCGGTCGCCCAACGCCGGTGATTCACGCTCCGCGTCGGTCGCGGGATGGCGTTCGTAGTGTGACCTTCGCAAGTTCGCGGCGGGATCCCGCGTCGACCATGCCGATGAGGACTCGTTCGACGACGTCGCTTCGAGGCGAGCTAACCTTATGCAATCTGGCCGCGGCCACCTGAGGGTTGGCGCATCCTTTTGGCGTCGATGCCCGAACGGCGTTAGGACTATCGGGTGCCGACCTGGACACTAGACATCAAAGCAACCGGTAGACAACGCTTTTGACAGGCAACCACGATCGGGCAGTATCGCGGTGTGAACGCTTTGGGGACCGACAACGGACAGCAGCCCGCCGGGGCAGCACCCGGGGATGTCGTATCAGCGTCCGGTGCCGCACGACTGCTCAAGGTGGGTCGCTCCACGATCCAGCGCAGACTCGCGGACGGGAGCCTCCCATCAGCGGTGAAGGGCGCCGACGGCTGGGAGATCCCTGTCGAGGAACTGAGGGCCGCAAAGATCGGGCCCGGCACTGATCGAGCCGGCCCCGTTGCTGCCAGCGAGCTTTCCGGACTGCTCACTCCGTCAAATTGCCGAGCGGTCCGTGACCCGCACCTACTGGCTCACGAACTTCGAGCGGCACGGTTGGAAGCCGAAGTCGAGTCGGTACGCCGAGCGGCCGCCGAACAGCTTGCCACCGAGCGAGAGCGGCATATCGAGCACCTTCGTTCAGTGATCAATGCACTCCTTGTGCACCGCCAGCCGGCCAGTGGAGGTTGGTGATGGGCTGCCCGTGCTGCTCCGACGTGTTCCAGGTGACCGTGAACATCCCGAACGAGGACGTCGCCAAGCTGACCAAGATTGCGAAGCGTCACCGCTCGAACCGCACCTCCGCACTGGTCCGCGCAATCCGCATCGCCTCCTACATCGACGACCAGATGGCCGACGAAGCCCGCGTCGTCATCGTCGACAAGGACGGCAAGGAACACGAGGTCGAGTTCTGCTGAGCAAGCTATGCCGGACCACTACGGTGATCGTGTGGCCGAAGATGCCGAGATTCCTACGAGCGTGCGCGAGGACATCTCCGCCAGCACAGTTGAGACCGAACTACTGCGCCTGCGCGCCGCCGCGATGGCAACCCTCCGGGCCCACATCAACGAACGAGGTTGGGACGACGCCGAGAGCGCACGACGGCTCGGTTTCACCCTCAGGTCGTTTCGGGAGCTCCAGCGCGGCCACCTGCACGCCTTCAACCTTGAGGAACTAGTTCGCGCCGGAGCGACGGCCGGACTGCACGTCCATCTCGACGTACGCCCCAGCTGAAGCCCAGCAAGCTCCTGCGCTGGGCGTTTTGTGTCCCCAAAACGTGGTCCGGCCATTGTCCGGTGACAGGACGATCGGAAAGGCTCTGCTCGCCTCGTACGTCCAGTCGCCTTAACCCTCACCCGAGGCAACATCCGGGGAAAGAGCCTGGAACCAAAACGGATGACACATCGTCCTAATAAGTGTCGGGACTCTCCAGCTTCTACCCCGACGACGGGCCCGCACCGCGGGATCGCGGTGCGGGCCGGCCTGCCCAGACTTCACGGAGCTTCTCCGAGTTCTCTGTGTACGGGCGGAGCCTGAGGACAGGCTGCCGCACCGCTGAACTCAGTTGTGTCCCCTCCTGCTCGAGTAGGCCTTTCGTCGGCGATCAGAGTTCTAGGTTCTTCTCTTCGGAACTTCGGAGTACGTAGTGAACAGCGTGCCTGCTGTCAGCTTCCCAGCGACAAGCTGCTTACTAACGGCCTGTTCGTCGCCCCAGCTGCCCATACCGTCAGCAAGGGCAACCGCGAAGTTGACCACCGCAAGCTTTAGTGCTTCCAGTTTCGAAGGTGTGACCACCCGCATGCCATCCACCAGTATCCCTTGATCATGCGGTACGCGGCTGGGGTGAACCATTACGGGCAAGCTCTCGACGCCAGCAGTGTGCTCCTGGTCCCAACGAACGCTTCCCCCGAGCTGGTCGAGGTCCTTCTTCGCGATCGTCTCGGTAGTTGCCCCCGTCTTCAGCTCGATCACAGCGTGGCGCTTGTCGCTCAGGACCCAGTGATTGTCAGGCCCAGTGCCATAGACCTTCTCGGGCCTGGTGCTATCGAAACCGAGATGGTCGCCGAGCCGCATCCAGGCATGTTCGGCCTCATCGGTTCGTTCCTCATCCCACTGAATCGAATCTACGAGGGACTTCACACCCAGCACCAGCGACATACCGTCGCCATACGTCTCTTTGAGGTAGGCCGCAGCACCACGCGCCTGGACGACCACGGGCTTCTTTGCCGCGAAGGAGACACCTGCGATCGGACGAAGAACGTACGGATTCAGTTGAACAGCCGCTGCAAGCTGGATCTGCGCCGCAGCCTTGTCGATGAAGTGGAGATAGGTCGCCTTCTGCTCCGTCAGCCAGCCGCGCAGCTCTTGGTCATTGGTTGCATTGATGGAGTCCTGAATCGCCCGGGCAGCTTCGCTGAACTGTCCTGCTGCGGCGAGACCGAAGGCCTCCCTCCCTGCAATGGCCTCTTTCCGGACAACCCCAGCCTCGTCGTACCGGACCTCAGCGACTGCCCGCCGGCTGCGCTCCACCCAGTTTGGGTCGCGATTGAGACACAGCGCGACGACCTCACGCACCGCGTCCAGCCCCTTGTCCCTGATCTGGGTCGCCACGTCACGACTCAATTGAAGCTGCGCCCGGGTGGCCGGCGAGAAGAGGGCAAGCGAATTCGCATCGTATGTGGCTGCGGCCAGATCTGCACCGAGCAGCAGCACAGCGCAGTAGTCGTCGCTGTCGCGGACGCCACGACCCATGCCCTGCTCAATTCGCTGCATATCGCGGGTTCTGCGCACGCGGCTACCGCTGAGCGCCACGGCTTCCCGCCGCTCAACAGCGTCCATTGGCTGCGGTATTCCGTCGAGGATCAACAACTGACAGGCGGCGCGAGGTAGGTCGACGCCGTCGTACTTGTTGACAAGGACTACGAGGCCCACGTGACCAGCTTTTAGGTCTTTGACTCCCTCTTCAAGATCGCCGACACGAAGAGTCTTGTCCGCGAAGGGCGCCCACACCTTTGCAGCCTTGTTGCTTGGAACAAGAACAACGACGTTGATCGGCGGCGCCTCAACCACGCCATCGCCGTCACGGTCTCCGACGGAGAACTGTTTCGCGAGTGTCCGAACAGCACCATCATCGAGGCGAGGGTTTAGCGAGATCGGGGCAAGAATCAACCGGTCGCCGAGATCGGCAGCGCTGCCAGGAGTCACAGGGCGGGCGACAAGGTCTGGGTCCGCGTCGAGGTCGGTAACGAGGACGCTGTCGTCCGACAGCGTCGCCGTCAAGTAGACCCGTCGGCGCGCCTTAGCGAATGACGGGATCTTGGCGATCGGCGGGCACGGTGGTCGAATCTCAATCTGGCGGGGCGTCACAGTCGCTGCACAGACGCTGAGGACATCCGCGATGAGCGGCCAGGTGAACTTGAACTCGTCCTCCAAGCGGTGGGGGTGGAGGATCCGCATAACCTCTGCAATACGATCAGCCCACGACCAGAACGGAATCCGGGCGGTGGCTCCGAACTCCTTCGCTTTGATGTCCTCCCAGACGTTGTGGGACTGTGCACGCAGATCCGACTCAAACAGGTCAAGAAGTTGGCCGTACGCCTGGTGGCCGTCGGGGATACACAGCCGAAACTGGCCTTCAGTAACCGAAAGCGCAGCATGAGCGTCGTCAACAATGACGATTCCGAGGTCAAGCGGCTCCCGATCACCGCCGACAACACCGAAGACAGACTTGCCGTTGACCAGACGCTGGAACGTCGTCACCAAGATGGACTCTTGGGCTCGGAAGCCGAGGTCATCTGGATCACTCGTGTTCGCGAGACCAAGCCGGTCAGCTTCTTGCCTAACCCGCTCCGCGAGGTAGCTATCAGGCGCGAGATAGACGGCCGGACCGATGCGCTCGTTGAGCGTGCTTTGTGCGATGAGTAGACCTGCGACCGTCTTGCCGCCTCCAGTGTTCTGCTTGATGACGATGTCGCGGTCATCCCGGCGCGGAAACCACTTCTCCAGGACTTCGCCCTGTTCTTGGCGCAGGTACGGCCAAGGCTTGTTCACGATTGCCGCGTAGATGTCGCGCGGCCGCAAGATGGCATCGGTACCGCTTGTACCGACCTGACTCCAGTCTAGGGACATTCTTCCCCTTCATTCGAGGTCCGGATCTCCCCTAGTTGCCGCGGACCATGAAGAGTTGATCATGCACGGAGCGTGCCTACAGGTCCTGCATCGGGTGTTCAAGTCCCGCATGACAGGCGGAGCCATGGACCATGGCCGCACGTGCCTCGGCTACACCTTCATCACGGCCTCAACTCGTATGTGATGCTGTGCGGCCGGCTCGTCCTCCGCACCTGGAAGAGACAATGAGCACGCTCGATGGTCCGAATCGCGGTCCCTACCTGGCCCAAAACCAGCTGGTAGCTCGGCGACACCTCGGCTCGATGTACGGTCGGTCCGACTTGCACTCGGTTGGTCTGCGGAATGAGCCCCACGGTTGCCCACGTTGAGCCATGCGAGAAGCCAGAGCACACCTTCCACGACAGGTAGACCGAACCGCCGTCCCCCGCGAAGTCATCGATCGCCTTCATGACAGACGTGTAGTCCGGAAACTTGCACTTTCGGCGTGGCGAGCCTGAGTCAGTGACCATTTGCTTGATCCCGGGCTCGTGATCGAACGGGTCGCGCAGATCCTCCGGCAGCATTGCCTGAATCGACTTCTTGTTGCTGCAATCGTCGATATGGAGGCCCACGAGACGTTCCAGCCGTGTCTTTCGATCATCTGGCTCCAGCAGCCAAACGGCGGTCGCGGCCGACTCCAGCGCGGCGCGCAGTAGAGCGAACGGGGCGTAGAAGTGCGTCCCGCTAATCACGAGATCACGGACGCCCGCCAGATAGTCGACCGCAACCTTCAACCGTCGGGTCGCGAGAGTGTCAACCCACACGTCGGGGACCTGCGCGCGATCACCTGCGAGATCACTGTCCTGTTCGACGGGATACGGATCATTGCTTTCAATGAGGTCCAGAACCTTGGCTGCTTGGTTCATCCGCTCAATGATCTTCTCGCGCCAGCGAACGTCGTCAGACTCTGCGGTCATCCGTTCATCCTTTCAACACCGACCTGGACCGCCGGCCCCAAGGCCACGCTGACGCGGTTGACGAGTGGCGCCCTGGCAGCGTCGTCTCCAGACGCGCCGACACGCGATCCGGTTCGTGGTCCCAAACGTGGTCCCGCCCTCCAGTCGTCTCAAGTCATCTAGAAGACTCTCAGTGACCATGGCGACGGCACTGAACTGCAGCTCAGGTCACCTACAGTTCCGTCAAGGTACCCAGAATTCAGAACGCCGATGGAAGTTCGAGTCTCACCGAGGGCACCACGAGCGACCGGTCGGCCGATCGCCGATACCCCAGGGCGAGACCACCAAACCGGCGGTCTCGCGTCTCCACCGATCGACATTTCCCAGTCTTGTCATATGCGAACCGCAGTCGCCCAAGAGCTTCCGTCTACCACCCCGCTCCGCACCACCCAGGTCGGCACGCGCCTCCCCTCGCCCCAGCCGCCCCGAACAGTGGGGTGTCGGCGAGGAAGCAGGACCTCGCCGGCATAGCGGCGCGAGCCGAATCGATCCGATCGGTTCGCGCATCACCCCAACTCGGCGAGCGAGTCGAGGATCTCCTTGTAGTGCAGCTGGGCGAAGAAGTGTCCTCCCATGCCGATATTCAAGGTGGACTTGGGAATTCGCCTCGCCAGCTCCGACACCCATTCCTTGGGGACGAGTCGGTCGGAGTCGCCCCACCACACGTCGACCGGGACCTCGAGGTCCTCCGGCGCGAAGCCCCAGGGCCGCGACCACGCGCGGTAGTCCTCGACCACGCCGGACGGGATGCGTAGCCCCTCGCCGGTCATTTCGACCAGTTCGTCGAGGACGTTCTCCACCACCTCGGAGTCGGTCGATCCGACGGAGCGTGCCAACACGCGCGCGAATTGCTTCGGCATGGACCGGGACAGGAGTCCCATGCCCCGAAACCATCCGGAGGCCAGGCTGGGACATCGCCTCGAGATCTGCGTGCACCAGCGGTCCATTGCACCCAACCGGGCGATCGCGCCCTCCTCGGCGAGCGGCAACGCACCCGCGACGATGGCGACGCGACTGGTCCTCGATGCCAGCGCATAGCCGAGGCCGGCGGCGTACTGGCCGCCCATCGACCATCCCAGCACACCTATGCGCTCGACGCCGAGGCGATCGAGTAGTTGTTCGACGTCGTCGGCCCAGTCCAGCACGGTGCGTCCCGGGCTTGGGTCCGAGAGCCCGATCCCGGGTCGGTCCGGGGAGATCAGGCGGACGCCGGCGGCCGCGGCGATCGGGGCCGCCGCCCGGACGTCGAGCCGACACGACAATTCCCCATGGGCATTGACCACGACGAATCCGTCTGCGGGACCGTAGTCGGCGAATCCCATCGACCGACCGTCTCGCAGACTGATCACCCGATCCTCCGGCCTGACAGTCACTCTGGGCACTACGCACCTCCGACGAGTTGCGATCACGATAACGGTCGGTCGCCCGACAGTGACGAACTTCCAATTGTTCGGCTGGCGTGTGTCGCCGCAGGACAACGCGTTGACCGGCCGATTCTCGACAGCGGTGTCGCGTATGGTCGTTTGTTCGGATTTCGGATCCTCGCGTGTCTCCCCGGCGAGTCCCACTGGCCGGGCGGAAACCGGCGCCGCGGCGGCCCCCGCCACGCTCCGACGGGCACCCGGTCCGGTGGATGGGATCGCACATCGGGAATCAGTTAACTCATGCCATACTGCAACCCGTTCCATTGCCGGTCACCACACGCGACCGGCCGATCAGGCTCGACAAGCAGATGAGGTTTGCATGAGCGACACCGCCACACCGGCCGTCGAGGGCTGGTTCACCACCGGGCCGGAGCCGGCCCTGATCGGCACCAAGTGCCGGTCCTGCGGAAACATCGCGTTCCCGCGGGAAGCCACCTTCTGCAAGAACCCGGCCTGCTCCGGTGAGGAGTTCGACGACGTCGAGCTGTCGCGCCACGGCAAGGTGTGGTCGTACACCGACGCTCAGTACAAGCCGCCGGCCCCGTACATCTCGAACACCGATCCGTACGTGCCGTTCGCGTTGGCCGCGGTCGAGCTGCCCGAGGGACTCGTCGTGCTCGGCCAGGTCGCGGACGGCTACGGCGTCGCGGACCTCAAGGTCGGCAACGATGTCGAACTCGTCGTCGAGACCCTCTACACCGACGAGACCGGAGACCGCAGCATCTGGCGCTGGAAGCCGGTCGCGGCAGCAGAGAGCGGGGCACAGGCATGAGCGCGAACAATGATGTGGCCGTCCTCGGCGTCGGCATGCATGCCTGGGGCAAGTGGGGACACTCGTTCGTCAAGTACGGCGTCGCCGCCGCGCGCGCCGCGCTGGCCGACTCCGGCGTCGACTGGAAGGACGTCGACCTGATCGTCGGCGGCGAGACCGTCCGCAACGGTTACGGCGGATACGTCGCCGGCGCGACCTTCGCCCAGGCCCTCGGCTGGAACGGTGCCCGCGTCGCGACGTCGTACGCGGCGTGCGCGACCGGCGCGCAGGCCCTCGACACTGCCCGTGCCCGCATCCTCGCCGGCCTCTCGGACGTCGCGCTCGTCGTCGGCGCCGACACCACGCCGAAGGGCTTCCTGGCCCCGAACGCCGGTGAGCGCTGGGACGATCCCGACTGGCTGCGGTTCCGCCTGATGGGTATGACCAACCCCGCGTACTTCGCGCTCAACGCGCGTCGCCGCATCGATCTGTACGGGGCCACCCCGGAGGACTTCGCCGCGGTCAAGGTCAAGAACGCCAAGCACGGCCTGAACAACCCGAATGCGCGCTACCGCAAGGAGGTCGACGCGGCGGACGTGCTGGCGTCGCCGATGGTGGCAGACCCGCTGCACCTGCTCGACATCTGCGCGACGTCCGACGGCGGTGCCGCGATCATCCTCACGTCGATGGAGTACGCCCGCAAGAAGGGAATCGTGGATCCCGTTCGGATCAAGGCGATCTCGACGGTGACGCCGACGTTCCCGCAGACGATCATGGACATGCCGAACTTCTCCACCGAGTCCGCGTCGGCAGTTCCCGCGCCGGAGCGCACGTTCAAGGAGTCGATCGGCTACGCGGCCTACGAAGAGGCCGGCATCTCCCCCGAGGACGTCGACGTCGCCGAGGTCTACGACCTCGCCACGTCGGTCGAGCTGGACTGGATCGAGGATCTGGGCCTGTGCAAGCGCGGCGAGGCCGAGCACCTGCTGCGCGCGGGTGACACCACCATCGGTGGCCGCATCCCGGTCAACCCGTCCGGCGGTCTGGCCTGCTTCGGCGAGGCTGTTCCCGCTCAGGCGCTGGCCCAGGTCTGCGAGCTCACCTGGCAGCTGCGCGGTCAGGCCGAGGGCCGTCAGGTCGAGGGCGCCCGCGTCGGCATCACCGCCAACCAGGGCCTGTTCGGACACGGCTCGTCGGTGATCGTCTCGGTCTAGGCCGAGCGACCCGGATCTTCACCGCCGAAACGCTCCCCACTCCTCGGAATGGGGAGCGTTTCGCGTATCCGTCGAGTACCCCTGCGGCTAGGTTCGAGTCATGACCGATCAGCGGACCGATCTCGATGACCACGTTCGCCCACACCTGAATTCGTCGGCGCTGCTGGTGATCGACATGCAGAACGACTTCGCCGACGACGGGACCTACCCGGTTACGGGAACGACCCGAATCGCGCCCCGGCTGCGGGAACTCGTCGCCGCGTACCGGCGGGCGGGCCGCCCGATCGTGCACGTCGTGCGCATCTACGACGGCGACGACGTCGATCGCGTGCGCCGGACCGCGATCACCCGCGGCGACGCCCGCCTCGTCCGGCCCGGCACGCCGGGATCCCAGATCATCGCCGGGCTACTGCCGCCCGGTTCGGCGCCACTCGAACCGAACCTGCTGACCGCGGGCGACTTCCAGGTGATCGGTCCACACGAGGCAGTGATGTGGAAGCCACGATGGAGCGCCTTCCACCGCACCGGCCTGGACACGCACCTGGCGGGATCGGAAGTCGACACCGTCGTCGTCGCCGGGTGCAACTTCCCGAACTGCCCACGGGCGACACTGTTCGACGCATCGTCGCGCGACTACCGCCTGGTGCTCGCGACGGACGCCACCTCTGGTCTCACACCGGACCGCCTGGCCGATGCCCGGTCCATCGGAGTTGTGCCGTTCACGGTCGCCGAGATCATGTCCGCCGTCGCCGACAGCTGACGAATCATTCTGTGCCGCTTGGACACCGATGGGTGACTGGCGCCGATTGGGGCATCCGACGAGGACGCACCGATCACGAAGAATCAAGAGTGTTGCACGTCACAGTAACTCGGTGACCCTGATCACAGAATGTACGGCTGTTCAATCTTCGCCGCGGCCCGAATCAACCAAACGACCTGCGCACACGTCGAGATACTGCCGAGAATCCGATACCGACGTGCCAGAAAATCGACGGGTGACGGACTGATCGATCCGTCCTAGCGTCGTGGCCAGCTCGAGTCGACCGAGCACACCGTCCCGCTTCACAACTGTTCTGGCCCAGCGGGACCGGAATCGAAGCCCTTTCAGGGGCACGGCGAGGGAACCAGCTCCGGCTGACCCGACAACCGTCACCAGGTCAGTATCACCGGAGTCCTCGCCATCAACCACGGAGAGGACATCACACATGTCGAAGTTCACCCGCACACGAACCATCGGCACCATCGCGGCCTCTGCAGTACTCGTCACCGCGCCGCTCGCGCTTTCCGCAGCTCCCGCCAACGCCGCCGGCGGCGGCTGGGATGCGGTCGCGCAATGCGAGAGCGGCGGCGACTGGGGCGCCGACACCGGCAACGGCTACTACGGCGGCCTACAGATCAGCGCCGGCACGTGGAACGCGTACGGCGGAAGCGGATTGCCACACAACAACTCCCGCGAATCCCAGATCCAGGTAGCCGAGTCGATACTCGCGAACGAGGGCGCCGGCGCCTGGCCGTCGTGCGGCCAGTACCTCTGACCTCACGGCAAGGCCCTTCGCGCATCCCTTCGCGCGAAGGGCCTTCGGGCCGTTCACCTTCCGGACCGACCTCAGTTGACCGCGACTTCGGAGAGCCGCCACGGACCGTCGCCGAGCAACTCCAGACGGCGGGTGTGATGTTGGTCGACGGTGCTGCGATGGCTGACGCTGAACAGCATGCACTCAGGCACCTCATCGCGGACGAGCCGGTACAGCTGGTACTCGAGCCCCTCGTCGACCGCGGATGTGGCCTCGTCGAGGAAGGCCACCTGCGGCCGGATCAGCAGGATCCTCGCAAAAGCCAATCGCTGCTGTTCACCGGGCGACAGGATCGACGCCCAGTCCTCCTCCTCGTCCAGGCGACGCACCAGGTGACCCAGCGAAACCTTCTGCAGCACGTCCCGGATGACGCTGTCGCCCAGATCCGCCGCGAGCGCCGGATACGCCACCGCGTCACGCAGATCGCCGAGCGGCAGGTACGGGAACTGCGACAGGAAGATCGCCTCCGAACCCATCGGCCGGCGGACCGTCCCGTCCACGTACGGCCACATCTGGGCGAGCGCGCGGAGCAGCGTCGTCTTGCCACTGCCCGAAGCCCCCGCCACCAGCAGGGCCTCGCCGGGTGTCAGGCGCAGATCCAGCTCGTCGACGAGGGGGCGGCCGTCGGGCAGGGTGACGCTCACGGCGCGTAGCTCCATCGCGCCGTCGAGGTGTTCGGTGCGCAACGCCGGCAGCTCCCGCGCCCGGTCGTCGGCGGTGATCAGTCCGTTGAGTCGGATCAGACTCGCCCGGTATCCGGCGAACGTGGCGTACGACTCCCGGAAGAACGACAGCGACTCCGATACCTGACCGAAGGCCTGCGCGCTCTGCGTGATGTCGCCGATCGTGATCGTCCCGGCGAAGAAGCGCGGGGCCTGGATGACGATGGGGAACACCACCGACACCTGACTGACGCCCAGGTTGAAGCCGTTGAACTTCACGGTGCGGAAGACGAGATGCCACGCGTTCGAGATGACGGCGGTGAACCGTCCGAGCAGTCCGCCACGTTCCATCGATTCACCGTTGTAGAACGCGACACTCTCGGCCCGGTCCCGTAGCCGCACCAGCGCATATCGGAAGTTGGCGGTGAATCGCTCCTTGAGGAAATTCAGCCGGATCAGCGGATGCCCGACCCAGAAGGCGATCGCGGTCGCGGTCAGGATGTAGACGTAGACCAGCACCACCATCGCCCGCGGAATTTCCACGCCGAAGAACGTCATCGGGCCGGACAGGTCCCACAGGATCTTCGTGAACGCGACCACCGACGTCACGGCCGTCACCAGCCCCATCGACAACGACTGCGACTCGGTGGTCATGTTCGTGATGTCCGCTTCGATGCGCTGGTCGGGGTTGTCGATGCCCTTGCCGATGAACCGCGCCCGGTAGTACGCGCGACCGCCCATCCAGTCCGACGACACCCGGTCGGTCAGCCACATCCGCCACCGGATCACGAACGCCTGTCCCACGTAATAGTCGAGCATCGACCGGATCACGTGGATCGTCGCGAGCACCGAGAACACGACAATCGAGCGCCAGAACGCCGACTTCGCGTCGTTCAGGACGCCGGCGTCGCCGCCGGAGAAGCCCTGCGCGGCGTACTGCAGGGCGGTGTACATCTCGTTGCCCTGATACGAGATGAGGATCGTCACCCGAACACCCATCACGGTGAGGAACAGCATCACGGCAACCGTCAGCCATACCCGCCAACTCTCCCGTCCCGAGAAGTAGGCGCCCGAGATGGTCCAGAACTGTCGCCCCCACCGGGTGTACCGGGTGAGGAGAATTCCGACGAGTATCAAGCAGACGAACGCGATCGCGAACGCTCGGGACGTCCAGAGCAGACTCGCGACTGCCTCGTGATTCCAGTCGATCGGTTCGTTCCGCATGAGGCTCCCCCATCGACGATGGCGTGCCGTGTCTGGAGAACCAGAATTCTAGCGACCGCGCACGTCGTGGCGGAGCGTCATTGCAGAATCGCGATCACCGACGGGCCGGGAAGTGCCGGATCACGCCCTCCTGCACGACGGTTGCGATCAACTGGCCGTCCCGTGTGAAAAACCGTCCGGTCGCCAATCCGCGCGAACCCGATGCAACCGGCGATTCCGTTGCGTACAAGGCCCATTCGTCGAAACGGAAGGGGCGATGGAACCAGATGGAGTGGTTGACGGTCGCGGCCACGATCCGGTCGAGGCCCCAGGACAGGCCGTGCGTGGTGAGAATCGAGTCCAGCACCGTCGTGTCCGACGAGTAGGCCAACGCGGCGCTGTGCACGCCCGCCTCGTCCGGCAGCGGACCATCGGTCCTGATCCAGACGCGGTTGTGGTTCAATCGCTGCCCCGCCCCCTTGAGCACCCACGTGGGATCGTTCGCGTAGCGCATCTCCATCGGCTTGAGCGCATCGACGAACATGCGCAGCGAATCCTCGTACCCCACGATGTGGTCGTCGAAGGACGGCAGCTCCTCCGGTCCCTCGACGTTGGGGATGTCGGCGCTGTGCTCGAGCCCGGTGCCCCAGTCCTGGAACGCGGCGAACATCGAGAACACCACGTGCCCGTCCTGGTAGGCCGTGACCTGGCGGTTGGCGAACGCCCGCCCGTCGCGATGCCGGTCGACGCGGTACTCGATGGGCGCCTTGACGTCGCCGCCCCGGATGAAGTGCGCGTTGATCGCGTGGACCGGACGGTCGCCGTCGACCGTCCGATCCGCCGCCACCAACGCCTGCGAGACCAGCTGTCCGCCGAAGGTCCGGCTGCCGACCTGCGCCGGGTGTCGACCGAGGTAGGTGTCCTCGCCGATCTGCTCGAGATCCAGGAGCGCCAACAGCGTCTCCAAGTCGGCCGATCGCGCCGGACGCAGACCTGTCCCCACGTCGCTCACCCAGGTACCCCCTCTAGTGGTCTTCCTCCCCGATCCGGTGGACGTGGATCAGGTTGGTCGAGCCTACTGTGCCGGGCGGGGATCCCGCGACGATCACCACCAGATCGCCCCGGTTGTACCGGCCGAGCGACAACAGGGCGTGATCGACCTGGAAGAACATCTGATCGGTCGACGCGACCGGATCGACGAGGAACGTCTCGGTCCCCCACGACAACGCCAGCTGGCTGCGCACCTCCGGCAACGGCGTGAACGCCAGCAGCGGCAACGGCGAATGCAGCCGCGCCAGCCGGCGGACGGTGTCCCCGGACTGCGTGAACGCCACCAACGCCTTCGCGTCCAGCCGCTCCCCGATGTCCCGGGCCCCGTACGAGATCACCCCACGCTTCGTGCGCGGGACGTGCGTCAACGGCGGCACCCGCGCCGGATCGGTCTCCACCGCCTCGAGGATCCGGGCCATCGTCTGCACCGTCTCCATCACGAACTTGCCCACCGACGTCTCACCCGAGAGCATCACCGCGTCCGCACCGTCGAGGACCGCGTTCGCCACATCCGACGCCTCCGCCCGCGTCGGACGCGAGTTCTCGATCATCGACTCGAGCATCTGCGTCGCCACGATCACCGGCTTCGCGTTCTCGCGGGCGATCTGGATCGCCCGCTTCTGCACCAGCGGCACCTGCTCGAGCGGCAACTCCACACCCAGATCACCGCGGGCCACCATCACCGCGTCGAACGCCAACACCACGGCCTCGAGATTCTCGATCGCCTCGGGCTTCTCGAGCTTCGCGATCACCGGCACCCGCCGCCCGACCCGATCCATCACCTCGTGCACCAGCTCGACATCCGCGGGCGAACGCACGAACGACAGCGCGATGAAATCCACCCCGAGACGCAGCGCGAACTCGAGGTCCTCGATGTCCTTGGTCGACAACGCCGGCACCGACACGTTCATCCCGGGCAGCGAAACACCCTTGTTGTTCGACACCGGGCCGCCCTCGGTGACCCGGCACACCACATCGTCACCGTCGACGGACTCGACCACCAGGCCGACCTTGCCGTCGTCGACCAACAGGCGGTCACCCGGCTTCGCGTCCTGCGCGAGCTGCTTGTACGTGGTCGACACGCGGTCGTGGGTGCCGTCGCAGTCGGCGACGGTGATCCGGATCTGCTCACCGGTCTCCCACACCGTCCGGCCCTCGACGAAACGCCCCAACCGGATCTTCGGCCCCTGCAGGTCGGCCAGAATGCCCACCGCACGCCCGGTCACCTCGGATGCCTCCCGCACCCGCCGATAGTTGTCCTCGTGATCCGCGTGTTCACCGTGACTGAAGTTCAGTCGCGCTACATCCATTCCGCTCTCGACGAGCTCACGGACACGGTCACCGGTAGCAGTAGCAGGGCCAAGAGTGCAGACAATCTTCGTGCGTCGGGTCACGAGGAAAGCCTAGTCAACTTCAGGAACGAACTCTATTCGGCGGGCGAACACCGAATGACGGCCGCGTGATCATCAGACGACGGTCAACGGTAGCGCCGTCGGGTGCACCGGCGCGGGCAGCTCCGAACTGCCGGTCAGATACGCGTCGACGCCGTGTGCGGCCGACCGCCCTTCCGCGATCGCCCACACGACGAGCGATGCACCGCGATGGGCGTCACCGCACACGAATACGCCAGGGGCAGACGTCTGCCAGTCGGACCCGCACGAGAGCGATCCTCGCCGATTCGTCTCGATCCCGAGCCCCTCGAGCAGTGGCCCGGTCTCCGTACCTTCGAATCCGATCGCGAAAAGGGCGAGATCGCAGGGTAATTCGATCTCCTCGCCGACCGGCACGATGGTGCGCCGGCCCGCAGCGTCGCGTCCGAGCCGCACCTCCGCGAGGATCATCGACCGGACGTGTCCATCTTCGTCGCCCAGAAACCGTTGGACCGCAACCTCGTAACGCCGTACCCCGCCTTCGGCGTGTGCCGGCGACGTGCGCAGCACCATCGGCCACGCCGGCCACGGCAGGGTGGATTCGTCCCGCTCGGTCGGCAGTGCCGGGTGGTAGTCGAGCTGTGTGACCGACGACGCACCCTGACGGTGCGCCGTGCCGAGGCAGTCGGCTCCGGTGTCCCCGCCACCGATGATCACGACGTGCGCGCCCCGCGCGCTGATCGGCGTCGGTCCGTCGCCCTCGCACTCGTGATTGGACGCGACGAGGTACTCCATGGCGAGGTGGACGCCGTCCAGATCCCGGCCGACCACGTCCCGGTTGTCCCGCGCCGCGAGCGCACCGGTGGCCAGGACCACCGCGTCGAACCGTGCGGTCAACGACGGCACGGGCAGTTCCACCCCGACCTCGACATCGGTGACGAAATGAGTTCCCTCCACCCGCATCTGCGTCAGCCGCTGGTCGAGGACCGACTTCTCGAGCTTGAACGCCGGGATGCCGTACCGCAGAAGGCCTCCCAGCCGATCGTCGCGCTCGTACACGGTGACCTCGTGTCCGGCGCGGGTGAGTTGTTGCGCGGCAGCAAGTCCCGCCGGGCCCGAGCCGACGACGGCGACGTGCTTGCCGCTGTGCAGGGCCGGGAGCACCGGGCCCACCTCACCCTTCTCCCACGCGGTGTCGGCGATGGCCTGCTCGATCCGCTTGATCGTCACACTCCCGGTGGTGTGCGTGTCCGCCAGTGAGAGCACGCATGCGGCCTCACACGGCGCCGGGCAGATCCGCCCGGTGACCTCGGGGAAGTTGTTGGTCGCGTGCAAACGCTCCGCCGCGGCGTCCCACCGCCCCCGCCGCACCAGGTCGTTCCATTCGGGGATCAGGTTCCCCAGCGGGCATCCCGCGCCCTCCGAGTGACAGAACGGGATTCCACAGTCCATACAGCGGGTCGCCTGCTCGGACACCTCGTGGGCTCGTTCGCCCGCCGACTGCGGCTCGTACACCTCGCGCCAGTCGCCGACGCGTTCGGACACCGGGCGCTTGCGCGCCTCCTTCTTGCCGATGTGCAGAAACCCCTGCGGATCAGCCACGAGCCGCCTCCATGATCGCGGTGTCGACGTCGAGACCTTCGGCCCGGGCCATCCGGGTGGCCTCGAGAACACGCTGGTAGTCGACGGGCATGATCTTGGTGAACAATGCCGAGCGTCGCGGCCAGTCGGCCAGGACCGAGGCCGCGACAGCCGACCCGGTCCACCGCAGATGCTGCTCGACGACCACCCGCAACCACTGCAGGTCGTCGCCGTTCGGCGCCTGCAGCGTCACCATGGACTGATTGATCTTCGTGGGATCGGCATCGAGCACGAACGCGATCCCACCGGACATGCCGGCCGCCATGTTTCGGCCGATCGGCCCCAGCACCACGACCCGCCCCCCGGTCATGTACTCGCACGCGTGATCGCCGACGCCCTCGGCCACCGCCAGCGCGCCCGAGTTCCGTACGCAGAAACGTTCGCCCACCAGTCCGCGGTAGTACGCCTCCCCCGACGTCGCACCGTAGAGCAGAGTGTTACCCGCGATCACCTGCGTCTCCGGGAGGAACAGCACATCCTCGGCTGGCCGGACCACGATTCGACCACCCGAAAGCCCCTTGCCCACATAGTCGTTCGCATCGCCGACGAGATCGATCGTGATCCCCGGCGGCAGGAAGGCCCCCAGCGACTGCCCCGCCGATCCGTCGAGCTGGATGCGGATCGTGTCGTCGGGCAGCCCCGCCGCCCCGTACCGTCGGGTGACCTCCGATCCGAGCAGCGTCCCGACGGTGCGGTTGACGTTGCGGACCGGCAGTTCCAGGCGGACCGGCAGGGCGTCCTCGAGGGCGCCCTCCGCGAGCTGGATGAGCGTGCGGTCGAGCGCGAGATCGAGGCCGTGATCCTGGGCGCGCACCCGCCGGCGCTGCGGGACCGCACCGCCCGTCTGCGGCACCTCCGTCGCGAAGATCGGGCTCAGGTCCAGACCGCAACTCTTCCAGTGCGCTACCCCCACCGCCGTCTCGAGCATCTCCGGATGCCCCACCGCCTCGTCGACGCTGCGGAACCCGAGGTCCGCGAGGTACTGACGGACCCCCTCGGCGACGAACCGGAAGAACTCCTCGATGAACTCGGGCTTTCCGGTGAACCGCTTGCGCAGCTCCGGATTCTGGGTCGCGACCCCCACCGGACAGGTGTCGAGGTGGCACACCCGCATCATGATGCAGCCGGCCACGATCAGCGGCGCCGTGGAGAAGCCGTACTCCTCGGCGCCGAGGAGCATCGCGACGACGACGTCGCGCGCGGTCCGCAGACCGCCGTCACACTGCATCGTGATCCGGTCACGCAGTCCGTTCATCACGAGGGTCTGCTGCGCGTCGGCCACGCCGATCTCCCACGGCAGCCCCGCGTGTTCGAGCGAGGTGAGCGGCGACGCGCCGGTCCCGCCGTCGTGACCGGAGATCAGCACGACGTCGGCGTGCGCCTTGCTCACCCCCGCGGCCACCGTGCCCACGCCGACCGAGCTCACGAGCTTGACGTTCACGCGCGCGTTCTCGTTCGCGTTCTTCAGATCGTGGATCAGCTGAGCGAGGTCCTCGATCGAGTAGATGTCGTGGTGTGGTGGTGGCGAGATCAGACCCACGCCCGGGGTGGAATGGCGCGTGCGCGCGATCCAGGGGTAGACCTTGAAAGCCGGAAGCTGGCCGCCCTCACCGGGCTTGGCGCCCTGGGCCATCTTGATCTGGATGTCGCTGGCGTTCACGAGGTAGTCGCTGGTGACGCCGAAGCGGCCGCTCGCCACCTGTTTGACGGCACTGCGACGCAGTGGGTCGTACAACCGGTCGACGTCCTCGCCGCCCTCCCCCGAGTTCGACCGCCCGCCGATCCGGTTCATCGCCACCGCGATCGTCTCGTGGGCCTCGGCGGAGATGGACCCGTAGCTCATCGCGCCGGTGTTGAACCGAGAGAAGATCGCCTCGGCCGGTTCGACTTCCACCAGCGGGACGGGCGGGCGCAGGCCCCGCCGGAAGTCGAACAGCCCGCGCAGCGTGCCGCCCTCGGCCGAGAGCCGATCCACCTCGGCGCTGTACCGCGCGAAGACGTCCTCGCGCCCGGTCCTGGTGGCGTGTTGCAGCAGGAAGACCGTCTCGGGCGTGAACAGGTGCAGTTCGCCGCCGCGGCGGTACTGGTAGATGCCGCCGACGTCGAGGCGACGGTGCACGAGCGACGTCGGATTCTCCGGGTGCGCGGCGCGGTGACGCATCGCCACTTCGCGGGCCAGGACGTCGAGCCCGACGCCGCCCAGGCGACTGACGGTGCCGGTGAAGTACTCGTCCACCACGTCCCGCGAAAGTCCGATGGCCTCGAAAACCTGTGCGGCGGTGTACGACCCGACGGTGGAGATGCCCATCTTGGACATCACCTTCAGCACGCCCTTGCCCAGTGCCGTGAGGTAATTCCGAACAGCGACCGAGGACTCGACGCCGGTCAGCTCGCCCTCGGCGACGAGGTCCTCGATCGACTCCATCGCCAGGTAGGGGTTCACGGCCGCGGCGCCGAACCCGATCAGCAACGCGATGTGGTGCACCTCGCGAGCGTCGCCCGACTCGACCACGAGTGCCACCTTGGTCCGTTCCTTGGTGCGCACCAGATGGTGGTGCACCGCGGACACCGCCAGCAGCGACGGGATCGGGGCGCGCAGATGGTCGGAGTCGCGGTCCGAGATCACCAACGTCCGGCACCCGTTCGCGATCGCTGCGCTCGCCGCGTCGCGCAGGTCGTCGATCGCCTCGGCCATGCCCTCGCCGCCGCTGTCCGCTTGGTACAGGGCATGCAGCACTGTGGTCGCGAAACCCGGAAGGTCGCCGTCGGCGTTGATGTCGATGATCTTGCCGAGTTCGTCGTTGTCGAGCACCGGCCACGACAACACGATCTGGCGGCACGACGCGGCGCTCGGTTCGAGCAGGTTCTGCTCGGGCCCCATCACGCGTCGCAGCGACGTGACGATCTCCTCACGGATCGCGTCCAACGGTGGGTTGGTGACCTGTGCGAACAGCTCGACGAAGTAGTCGAACAGCAGACGCGGACGTTGTGAGAGCACCGCGATCGGGGTGTCGGTCCCCATCGATCCGAGCGGCTCGACACCCGACGTCGCCATCGGCGACAGCAGCACGCGCTGCTCCTCCTCGGTGTAACCGAACTCCTGCTGGCGACGTACCACCGACTGGTGGTCGTGCGGAATCCGGCCCCGGCTGGGTACCGACCGCAGATCGAGCAGCCCGGCGTGCAGCCATTCCCGGTACGGCTGTTCGGCGGCCAACCGCTCCTTGATCTCGCCGTCGGGAACGATACGTCCGGCCTCGGTGTCGACCAGGAACATCTCGCCCGGTTCGAGGCGCCCCTTGGCGATCACCTCGGACTGGGGAATCGGCAGCACACCGCTCTCGGAGGCGAGCACGACGCGACCGTCGGAGGAGTGCCACCACCGTCCGGGCCTCAGCCCGTTGCGGTCGAGCACGGCACCGACGATGGTGCCGTCGGTGAACGTCATACAGGCCGGGCCGTCCCATGGCTCCATCAGCGACGCATGGAACTGGTAGAAGGCACGGCGCTGATCGGTCATCGACGTGTGGTTCTCCCACGCCTCCGGAATCATCATCAAAACTGCGTGCGGCAGCGAACGTCCCCCGAGATGCAGCAGCTCGAGAACCTCGTCGAACGAGGCCGAGTCGGAGGCGTCCGGGGCGCAGATCGGGTACAACCGGTCCAGGTCCCCGGGGATGAGATTGCTCGCCAGCATCGCCTCACGCGCCCGCATCCGATTGCGGTTGCCGCGCACGGTGTTGATCTCGCCGTTGTGCGCGATGTAGCGGAACGGGTGCGCGAGCGGCCACGACGGGAAGGTGTTGGTCGAGAACCTGCTGTGGACGATGGCGATCGCGCTGGTCACGCGCGCGTCGCGGAGTTCGCGGAAGTAGAGGCCCAGCTGTGCGGTCGTCAGCATGCCCTTGTACGTCAGGGTCCGGCTCGACAGCGACGGGAAGTACACGCCGGTTCCGTTGTTGCCGATCTCCGCCGTCACCCGCTCGGCGCGCTTGCGCAGCCCGTAGACCCGCCGGTCCAACTCGACGCCGGCGATGCGGACACCGTCGAGCGGTGGCGGCGCCACGAACAGGTAGGTCATGTGCGGCATGCACGACAGCGCCGTCACGCCGACGTCGGCGCCGACCGGGTCGACCGGGACGTCCCGCCAGCCCAGGATCTCGACATCCTCGTCCTCGGCGATCACGTGGATCCGCCGCCGCGCGGCCGCCCGCAGTTCGGGGTCCTGCGGCAGGAAACAGATCCCCGCGGCGAACGTCTCGCTGCCGTCCGGCAGCGGCGTCGGCAGGTCGAACTCGACGAGGTCACGGAAGTACGCGCCGGGAAGCTGGATCAGGATGCCGGCACCGTCGCCGCTGTTGACCTCGGCACCCGCGGCACCGCGGTGCTCGAGGTTGTCGAGCGCGAGGAGCGCGTCCCCGACGATGGCGTGCGAGCGGCGGCCGTGAACGTCGGCGACCATCGCGACCCCGCAGGAATCGGATTCGCGTTCACGGACGTACAGGCCGCGTGATTCGGGTTGCCGGGAGTACAGCACCGATCACCTCCACACCGGCCCACGGCAAGCTCCGGTGAGCTGCGCTGCGGGACCATCGCGCGTCGCGCACTTCTCGGGCGGCTCCCTGACGGGGCCGCCAATTACGGGTGCTGACTGCATCGATCGGGGTCCACCGGCACTGCTGTCGACCCGTGAAGGTTGCCGAGTTCCATACCCGGCCGGGTCAGTTTACCGCGCGAAGGCCACCCGAAGCGACGGCGAAAATGCGGACCGCCCGCGCCGTAGAACGACGCGGGCGGCACGAGGAGAACCAGCGGTCAGCTTCGGAGTTTGCGCCCCTGACCATCGCGAACGGTGCCGACCAGGATCATGATGCCGTCGACCACCGCCCACACCCAGATGCCCAGCGCTCCGAGTCCGGGGATGAGGAACAGCGGGAGAAACAACGCGGTGAGCGGGAGCAGGACGAGGGCGAGCAGGCAGCATCCCCAGAATCCGAGCAACTGCATCAAGCCAAGTCCGGTGTTGCCCGCATAGAGGCGACCGACGCCGGGAACCCAGAAGAACGACAGCACGAGCTGCAGCAGCCCGGCGGTCACTTTCGACTTCTCCGAGAACGGCTCACCGGTCACCGGATCGCGCCCGAACGGCGCGCTCGGATCTCCGTAAGCACCGTAGGCGCCCGGGTACGGCTGCTGGTACCCCGCTTGGTAGGTCGGTGTCGGATAGCTCGGGCCGGTCGGATAGGCCGGCCCGGGCTCCCCGAGCGTCGCTCCGTACTCGGGGTGCGGCGTTCCGTAGACGGGGCCGGTCGGAGGCAGGTGTTGGTCGCCGGCCGGCGGCGGATAGCTCGGTCCGGTCCCCCAACCCGGGCCGTTGCCGACGCCCGAGAACGTGTCCCAGCCCGGGCCGGCGCTGTTTCCACCCGACGGCGGCACCGCGGAGGTGCCCGACGTCGACTCGGTCATGGACGCGTCCGCGGTCGCGTCGTAGTCGAACGGCGAACCGAACTCGGGTGGCGTCGGCGTGGACGACGTGTCCTTCGCCGGTTCGTCACCGGTCGGCTTGGCCGGATCGGTCATTTCTTCTCCCCCTCTTTCGCGGACTGATCACCGTCGATGCGATCCGACTGTCCGGATTCGTCGTCTTCGGCGTCGGCAGGTGCGGAGCCGAGCGCAGTCCCCGATTCCTGGCCGCTCCCCTGGTGCGGCTTCAGCGCGGCCGGATCCTCGCGCCCCTTCTTGGCCAGGACGAAGTAGGCCACAGCACAGACGAAGACGATCGCCGAGGTGAACGAGTTCACCCGGATGCCGAGGATATGGGTCGCGTGGTCGGAACGCATCAGTTCGATCCAGAAGCGACCCGCGCAGTATCCGGCGACGTAGAGCGCGAACAGTCGACCGTGGCCGATCTTGAACCGGCGGTCGACCACCACCAGCAGCACCACGATGAGCAGGTTCCACACCAGCTCGTACAGGAAGGTGGGGTGGACCACCTGCTGCACGACACCGTTCGACACCCCGTCGAGGGTGTCGACGCGACCCGCCGAGTCGGTGCGTTCGTAGATCTCGAGCCCCCACGGAACCGTCGTCTCGCGTCCGTAAAGTTCCTGGTTGAACCAGTTGCCGAGACGCCCGATCGCCTGGGCCAGGATGATGCCCGGCGCGATGGCATCGGCGAACGCCGGCAGCGGAATCCCGCGTCGGCGGCAACCGATCCAGGCTCCCACGCCACCGAGTGCCACCGCGCCCCAGATTCCCAGGCCGCCCTGCCACACCTTGAGCGCGTCGACGGGGACCCCGCCGGGGCCGAAGTACGTCGACCAGTCCGTGATTACGTGGTAGAGCCGACCACCGATCAGACCGAACGGCACCGCCCAGACCGCGATGTCGAGGACGGTGCCCTTCTCGCCGCCCCGGGCGACCCAGCGACGGTCGCCCCACACGATCGCGACGATGATGCCGGCAATGATGCACAGCGCGTAGGCGCGCAGGGCCAGCGGCCCCACGTACCACACGCCCTGCGGTGGGCTCGGGATGTAAGCGAGAAGGTCCGTCGAAGTCGCCATCGAAGTCACGGCGCCACGGTAGCCGAGCGCACGCCCTCCGCGAGTTCGGCGGTGAGCGCGCGCACCGCGCCGAGACCCTGCTCGACCGCCGAGACGATCGCCGAGCCGACGATCACGGCGTCCGCGTAGGACGCGATCTCCGCGGCCTGCGCACCGGACCGCACGCCCAGGCCGACACCGACCGGGATGTCCGAGTGCGCCCGGATGCGCGCCGTGAGTTCGGGCGCCATCGACGAGACGGTGTCACGCGCACCGGTGACACCCATCGTGGAGGCCGCGTAGATGAAGCCGCTGCTGGCGTCGAGCGTCATCGCCAGCCGCTCCTCGGTGGACGACGGCGCGACGAGGAAGATGCGGTCGAGGTGGTGCCGCTCGGACGCCTCCATCCACTCGCCGGCCTCCTCCGGGATCAGGTTCGGCGTGATCATGCCGAGGCCACCGGCGGACGCGAGGTCGCGGGAGAAGGCGTCGACGCCGTACTTGAGCACCGGGTTCCAGTACGTCATCACGACGGCCTTACCGCCGACCGACGCGATCTGCTCGACCACAGTGAACACGTCGCGGACCCGCACACCGTTGCTCAGTGCGGTCTCGGCGGCCGCCTGGATGGTCGGCCCGTCCATCACCGGGTCGGAGTAGGCGATGCCGACCTCGATGATGTCGCAGCCCGAATCGACCATCGCCTTGAACACGTCGATGGACGTCGGCACGTCCGGGTAACCCGCGGGCAGGTAACCGACGAGGGCCGCGCGGTTCTCCTCCCGGCACTGGGCGAACGTGGGCGCCAGGCGTGAATCTCGTTGGCTCACTTGGCCGAACCTTCCTTCGAAGCAGTCGCAGCGTTGTCGTCGAACAGACCGAACCACTCGGCGGCGGTGTCCATATCCTTGTCGCCGCGACCGGACAGGCTCACGACGATGATCGCGCCCTCCCCGAGTTCGTGGCCCAGCTTGAGCGCACCGGCCACCGCGTGCGCGGACTCGATCGCCGGGATGATGCCTTCCGCGCGCGAGAGCAGCAGCAGCGCGTCCATCGCCTCGGTGTCGGTGATCGGCTCGTACGACGCCCGTCCGGTGTCCTTGAGGTACGCGTGCTCGGGGCCGACGCCCGGGTAGTCCAGACCCGCCGAGATCGAATGCGACTCGATGGTCTGTCCGTCCTCGTCCTGCAGCAGGTACGAGTAGGCACCCTGGAAGGCGCCGGGAGTACCACCGGTGAAGGTGGCGGCGTGACGCCCGGTCTCGACACCGTCGCCTGCGGCCTCGTATCCGACCAGCTTGACCGACGGATCGTCGATGAACGCGTGGAAGATGCCGATCGCGTTCGATCCACCGCCGACGCAGGCCACGACCGCGTCGGGCAGACGCCCGTCCGACGCCAGAACCTGCGCGCGCGCCTCGAGACCGACGACGCGCTGGAAGTCGCGCACCATCATCGGGAACGGGTGCGGTCCGGCGGCGGTGCCGAAGCAATAGTAGGTGCGGTCCGCGTTGGTGACCCAGTCGCGCAGCGCCTCGTTGATCGCGTCTTTCAGGGTGGCCGAACCCGTTTCGACCGACACGACCTCGGCGCCGAGCAACCGCATCCGGGCGACGTTGAGCGCCTGCCGGGCGGTGTCGACCGCACCCATGTAGACAATGCATTCGAGTCCGAGCAGTGCACACGCGGTCGCCGTGGCGACACCGTGCTGGCCGGCGCCGGTCTCGGCGATGATCCGGGTCTTACCCATGCGCTTGGCGAGCAGGACCTGCCCGAGCACGTTGTTGATCTTGTGAGACCCGGTGTGGTTCAGGTCTTCTCGCTTGAGCAGGATCCGAGCCCCACCCGCGTGCTCGCGCAACCGGGTCGCCTCGAAGATCGGCGACGGACGACCCGTGTAGTCGCGCTGCAGCCGGTCCAGTTCGTTCAGGAAGGAATCATCGGCGCGCGCCTTCTCGTACTCGGCCGTGACCTCCTCGATGACCGCCATGAGCGCCTCGGGAACGTGCCGTCCGCCGAAAACCCCCCAGTGGCCACCAGGATCCGGCTCGTGACCGGACCGCTCCGTCAGACCGGCGCTGGCAGGGGGCAGATTTCCGCCCTTGGAGACGAGGGCGTCATTGCGTGAAGTCACCCCTCCAGTCTGCCCCAACGCCGACGAGAACGAGTGGTCGGGTCCCCGTCGGCGCGACGGATCAGCGGGCCGGCTTGGGGCACGACGGATGCGCGCCCGCGGTCACCAGTTCTGCCACCGCAGCCCGCGGGTCACCGCTGGTCACCAGACCCTCACCGACGAGCACCGCGTCCGCGCCGGCACCGGCGTAGGCGAGCAGGTCCGCGGTGCCGCGCACCCCGGACTCGGCGATCTTGATGATGTTGGTCGGCAGACCCGGCGCGATGCTCCCGAACGTGTCCATGTCGACCTCGAGGGTCTTGAGGTTGCGCGCGTTCACGCCGATGACGCTGGCGCCGGCCTCGAGCGCCCGGTCCGCCTCCTCCTCGGTGTGGACCTCGACGAGCGCCGTCATGCCCAGCGACTCGGTGCGGTCCAGCAGCGAGGTCAGCACGCTCTGCTCGAGTGCCGCGACGATGAGCAGGATGACGTCCGCGCCGTGCGCCCGCGCCTCGTGAATCTGGTACGGACCGACGATGAAGTCCTTGCGCAGGATCGGGATGTTCACCGCGCGACGGACCGCGTCCAGATCGGCGAGCGAGCCGTGGAACCGGCGCTCCTCGGTGAGCACGCTGATCACCCGCGCACCCCCGGCCTCGTAGGCGGCCGCCAACACGGCGGGATCGGGGATATCGGCGAGCGCCCCCTTGGACGGGCTGGCCCGCTTCACCTCGGCGATGACACCGATACCCGGAGCGCGCAGCGCGGCTGCCGCATCCAACGCCGGCGGCGCAGCGGCGGCAGCGGCCTTCACCGCGGCGAGGTCGAGAACGGCTTCGCGGGCGGCGACATCGGCGCGCACCCCGTCGAGAATCGAGTCGAGAACGGTCATCGTGGCTCGAGTCCTTTCCGGCATGTCAATACCGATGTGAGGAACCTCATCGGATCTTGACTCAGCCTAGAGGTCGCAGTTATTCGCCCTCCGGGCGGGTACCCGCAGGACCGGTGTCCTTGCTCACATCGTCCGCCCGCGGGCTCGACCCGCCGCTGGCCGGACCGTCACCGGCACCTTCGACGGTGGGGTCCTCCCCGGCGTCCAGCGCGTCCCACAGCATGCGCTGCGTCGGGGGTTCCGCCTTCCCGTCGTCGGCCCCGCGTTTCGTCGCGGCCTCCCGGCGTGCGGCCGGGCTGTCGTACTTCGACGAGAGTCCACCTGCCGCAGTCGGTTTGCGGATCAGCACGATCGCGGCGGCGAGCGCGACGACCGAGCCGAACAACACCAGCAGCGCCGGTGCCGTCGACACGTCGACGGCGGTCACCTGGGTTCCGACGCGGTCGAATCCGGCGATGTCCCCGGCTCGCTCGTTCGACGCCTCACCGGTCAGCAGGCCGATAGCGGGAATCGCGGCGACGACTGCGACGACGGCAACGAGCACCCCGAGCACCCGGACCATCCAGCCACGCACCGCGAATGCGGCGGCGATCGCGGCCACGAGGACGAGCGCCAGCGGCGTCGTCGCGGCCGCCCACGTGCCACCGTCGAGGTTCGTGGTCCGGTCCTCGCCGAGTCCGTCCGACGACGTGACCGTCACCCACGTCATGCGCGACGAGCCCCACAGGCACACCGCAGCGACCGCGAGAAGCAGCGCCGCGATCCCGACCGCGCGACGTCCGCCGGTCTTGTTCTCACTCACCGATGTTCACCTCCGAGCGGTCCCCGAAGGGCCGCAGCGTCTGCGCCGCCGCGATGGCGCTGAGAACCGCCATCGCCTTGTTCCGGGACTCGGTGTCCTCGTAGACGGGGTCCGAGTCCGCCACCACGCCGGCACCGGCCTGCACGTACGCGGTGCCGTCCTTGATCAGCGCCGTACGGATCGCGATCGCGGTGTCGGCGTCGCCGGCGAAGTCCAGGTAGCCGACGATGCCGCCGTAGATCCCGCGCCGCGTCGGTTCCAACTCGTCGATCAGCTCCATCGCGCGCACCTTCGGAGCCCCCGAGAGCGTGCCGGCCGGGAAACACGCCTTCACGGCGTCGAGAGCGTGCTTGCCCTCGGCGAGGCGACCGGTCACCGTCGAGACCAGGTGCATCACGTGGCTGTAGCGCTCGATGTGCCGGTAGTCGTGCACCTTCACGGTACCGGGCTCGCACACCCGGCCCAGGTCGTTGCGCCCGAGGTCCACGAGCATCAGGTGCTCGGAGTTCTCCTTCTCGTCCGCGAGCAGGTCCTTCTCGAGCAGGATGTCGTCCTCCTCGGTGGCACCGCGCCAGCGCGTCCCCGCGATCGGATGGGTCGTCGCGACGCCCTCCTTCACGGTCACCAGCGATTCCGGGCTGGACCCGACGATCGAGAAGGAAGTCTCACCGTCCGCGCCGGGGACCTGGACCAGGTACATGTACGGGCTCGGGTTCGACGCCCGCAGCATCCGGTAGACGTCGATCGGCTCTGCGGCGCAGTCCATTTCGAAGCGCTGCGACAGCACCACCTGGAACGCCTCACCGGCCTCGATCTCGCCGATGAGCCGGCGCACGTCCATCCCGAAGCTCTCGGTGGTGCGCTGTCGCCGGTAGTCGGGCTGGGTCCGGGCGAACGTCGACACGGTCGACGGCGCGGGCGCGGCGAGCGCGTCGGTCATCCGGTCCAGGCGGGCGACGGCGTCGTCGTAGGCGGCGTCGACCCGTTCGTCGGACCCGTCCCAGTTGACCGCGTTGGCGATGAGCGTGATCGCGCCCTCGTGGTGGTCGACCGCCGCGAGATCGGTCGCCAGGAGCATCACCATCTCGGGGATCTGCAGGTCGTCCACGGCGTGGCTGGGCAATCGCTCGATGCGCCGGACCGCGTCGTAGCCGAGGAAACCGACCATGCCGCCAGTCAACGGTGGCAGGCCGGGCAGACGTTCGGACCGCAGCAGTTCGAGTGTGCGACCGAGCGCGACGAGCGGGTCACCGCCGGACGGGGCGCCCACCGGGACGTTGCCGAACCATGCGGCCTCGCCGTCGCGGACGGTGAGGGCGGCCGGGCTGCCCGCACCGATGAACGACCAGCGCGACCAGGATCGGCCGTTCTCGGCCGACTCCAGCAGGAAGGTACCGGGGCGGCTGCCCGCCAGCTTGGTGTACGCCGACAGCGGGGTCTCGGCGTCCGCGAGCACCTTGCGGACGACGGGGACCACGCGATGCTCGACCGCGAGCGCGCGGAACTGCTCGCGCGAGGTCGTCGAATCGTGTGGGGCCGCCCCGTCCGGGGACGCCGAGGTTGCTGCTGGGATGGTGGTGGACTCGCCGCGCATACATCCATCATCCCAGGGGGACCGATCACGGCCGCCGCCACGGGTCCCCAACGGGGGCGTGGCGTCAGTCGACCTGGATCGACCGCTTCGCCAGACCCAGCCAGAATCCGTCGATCACCTGCTTCGCCGCCTGCTCCGGGTTACTGGACGCGCCCAGCGTGACGAACAGCGGCGCGAAGTGCTCGATCGTCGGGTGCGCGTAGGGCATGCCCGGCGCCTGGGTACGGAAGTCGATCAGGCCTTCGACGTCGCCGGTCGCAAGACGCTCCCCGGCCCACGCGTCGAACTCGGCGGACCAACCGGGTGCGTCCGCGTCGGGCGACGGGTCCCGCAGGAACGGCAGCCCGTGCGTGGTGAATCCCGATCCGATGATGAGCACGCCCTGCTCGCGCAGCGGGCGGAGGCGACGCCCGAGTTCGAGCAGTCGCTGCGGGTCGAGGGTGGGCATCGAGATCTGCAGGACCGGCACGTCGGCGTCGGGGTACATGACGGTCAGCGGCACGTATGCGCCGTGGTCGAGGCCGCGGCGCGGGTCCTGGTACACCGGTTCGTCGTCCGGCATGAGCGCGGCCACCTGCCGGGCGAGGTCTGGAGCCCCGGGCGAGGAATACGTGACCTCGTAGAAGCGGCGCGGGAATCCGCCGAAGTCGTACACGAGCGGCGTTCCGGTCTCGGTGGCGCCGATTGTCAACGGCGCCGACTCCCAGTGCGCCGAGACCACCAGGATGGCGGTCGGACGGGGCAGGTCAGCGGACCACTGGGACAACTCCGCGACCCACCGCTCGCTGTCGACCAACGGCGGGGCACCGTGGCTGAGGAAGATCGCCGGCATGACGCTCACATGAACTCCTTTGTTGAAGCTTCAAGTTAACATGTGATTCAACGCTTCCGCCAGGCACTTGTTCCCCGCCGCACTCCCCGCCTCCCGGGTTTGACACCCTGGAGGCGAGAATCGGCATCCAGTGATCGGAGATCGACCCGATGGGCGCGCAGGACAGCACCGGCACCAAGTGGCTCACCGATGCCCAGCAGGACGCGTGGCGGGCGCTCGTATCGCTCGTCACGCGTCTGCCCGCTGCCCTCGACACGCAACTGCAGCGCGACTCCGACCTCACTCATTTCGAGTACTTCGTCCTGGCGGTGTTGTCCGAGTCGCCGGATCGTCGGCTGCGTCTTTCGGAGCTGGCGGGCCAGGCGAACGCGTCGCTCTCGCGCCTGTCGCACGTCGTCACGCGGCTCGAGAAGCGCGGATGGGTGCGCCGCGAGTCGGTGGCCGGCACCCGCGGCGCCTTCGCCGTCCTCACCGACGACGGCATGGCCAAGGTGGTCGAAGCCGCACCCGGGCACGTCGACACAGTGCAGGCACTGGTGTTCGAGGGCCTCGACGACGATCAGGTCGCCCAGCTGTCCGCGCTCGGCAAGGCGCTGGTCGTGCAACTCGACAAGGGCATTGCCGCCGGCACCGGCAAGGCCTAGCCAGGAACTTCAGCGGGCGGCGCGATCAGCCCAGGGGTACGCCGCCGACGCCCCAATTCTCACGCGGCACCTCGGTGATGGTGACCCAGACCTTCGAGGGATCCTTGCCCGCGGCGTCGGCATACGCCGTCGTCACCGCGGCGATCACCGCCCGCTTCTGCTCGGCGGTGAGGCCCGGGGTCTGACTGATCTGAATCATCGGCATGAACGGGATTGTGTCAAACAGCGCCCGAACGGGCCCATCGACAGGCTCGTCTCCCCACGCGTGTGGCAACACTTGGTGATCTGATGGGAGCGAGCAATTGCCACCCGTTCCATCGAGACCACGCGGTTCGCGAGGTGAGATCGCCGTGTCGCTGCTGACGGTGGGTCACGGCCGCCTGGGGCGCACGGAATTCGTCGCCTTACTCGGTTCGGTCGAGGCCGAATCCATCGTGGACGTACGGCGATTCCCGCGAAGCTCACGCAATCCGGACATGAACCTGGCGGCGATGACGGAATGGCTTCCGGCCGCCGGCATCGACTACCGCCACGACGTTTCACTGGGTGGACGTCGACGTCTGGCTGCCGGTGCCTCGGTCGAGGATCCATGGTGGCGGGTCGCGCAGTTCGCCGCCTACGCCGCGCACACGCGGACCGCCGCGTTCCAGGAGGCGATCCAACGGCTGCTTCAGCAATCGTCCCGGTCCAGGACAGCGATCATGTGCAGCGAGAGCCTGTGGTGGCGCTGCCACCGGCGACTCATCGCCGACGTCGCCGTCCTTCGGTACGACAGGTCCGTTCTTCACGTCATGCCCGACGGTCATCTCTCGCCGCATGCGCCGGCGGCCGGTGCCCGGCTGAGTCCGGATGGGTTGGTGTACTGGGATTCTCCGCCGCCCGACCCGGAAAGCTGATCCAGCCGCGGGTCATGCGGGCTACCAGACGCCCGCCGCCATCAGGATGAGCCCCACGACGACGATGACGAAGACAACCACGATGGCGGCGACAATCACCATCGTCGCCACGCCGGTCGCGGGGAAATGACCCCTGGTGTCCGGTTCGTGCTCCGACACGTCGGAGGTCCCTCCCGATTCCGGCGGCGTCGACCGAGTGGGTATGCCCCCGCCCGGCGCGAGATCAGGTGTGTCCCGACGATCAGCGTCCGGTCCGTGAGACGCTCCCGGTTCGGTCATGACGGCCTCCTCACCACGCTCCGCGTGTACCCGTTCTCGAGTCGTTTCATTCCCGACCCGCGATTCTTCTGCCGGCCGTCCGGACTTTTCCGCCATTTCGTGTTTGCGGCCGCACCGCGCGGGCTAACCATCCCGTGAGTCGGCGTCGATCCGGACCGGCCTGGCACCGGAGACCCGTCTGCACCCACAGAGGAGAGGACGGTCATGAAAGGTGGCATGCGCGTCGCCCTCGCCGTGGCGGCCGGCTACTTCCTCGGCCGTACGCGCAAGATGAAGGCCGCGCTGATGCTCGCCGGCGCAGGAGCGACCGGTCGGCTTCCGAGCAATTCACGGGAGTTGGTCCGCGAGGGCGTCAAACGACTCGGCGATTCCGGGGAGGTCTCGAAGCTCGTCGAGAGCGTGCGCGGCGAATTGACCGACGCCGCCAAGAACGCCGCGATCGCGGCAGCGAGCAACCGGATCGACGCCCTGACGAATCGGATCGAAGGAACGACCGAGGGTTTGGCCAAAACGACCGAGGGCGTGACCAAAGGGGCCGAGGGCCTGACCAAAGGACTGACGGGCGTTCTCGCACCAGAGGAGGAGCACGAGGACACCGAAGAATCCGAGCCTGACGAGAGCAGCACGCGAGAAAAGGAAACCGCGGGCGATCAGGAGGACGAGGACACCACCGAGCACGATACGTCCGAGCATGCCGAGGCACCCCGGCGCCGAAGCACTTCGCCTCGGACGAGATCCACTGCGTCGCGCAGTGGCACGCCCCGAACTCGCAAAACCGCCCAACCGAAGGCCGCCCAACCGAAGACGACCCAATCGAAGACCCGGACGAGTGCACGATCTGCCGCGTCGGACGACGCGCCGGTTCGCCGGACCGGGAGGTGAACGGCGTGTCCACGACCGAGGAAGAAAAGACGTCGACAGGCGGTGCGGACCTACTCAAGGACTCGCTCAAGCACCTCGCCGGCGCAGTCGCCGAGAAGGGTGTGAAGTCGCTGACCGACACAGTGGCGTCGACGGTGGGGAATCTCGACGCATTCACCGAAGGCGGTGGCAAAGGGGGACTCGCGACCGCGGTGACGGGATTGGCCCAGGGCGAATCTCCGGCAAAGGTCGCGATGAAGGCAGGGTGGTCGAGCCTCACCGGCAAGCTCAAGGAGAAGGGCCGCGACCTCAAGGAGACCCTGACGGGAGGCAAAGGCAAGGGGAAGGGCAAGGGCCGCAAGTTCGTCAACATCGTGGAACAGATCGACATCGGGGCTCCGATCGATCTTGTGTACGACCAGTGGACACAGTTCACCGATTTTCCCGGATTCATGAAGAAGCTCCAACAGGTCGAGCAGGTCTCGGACGAGAAACTGCAGTGGAAGGCGCAGGTCTTCTGGTCGCATCGTTCGTGGGAGTCGACGATTCTCGAGCAGGTTCCCGACGAACGCATCGTGTGGCGGTCCAAGGGAGCCAAAGGCTATCTCGACGGCGCCGTCACCTTCCACGAACTCACACCCGGCCTGACTCGGGTTCTGGTGGTCATCGAGTACCACCCACAGGGCTTCTTCGAGAAGACCGGCAACATCTGGCGGGCTCAAGGCCGTCGGATCAGACTGGAGCTCAAACACTTTCAACGTCACGTCATGCTGCAAACCGTGCTGCACCCGGACGACGTGGAGGGGTGGCACGGGGAGATCCACGACAGTCGAGTCGTGCCGCCCGAGGAACTGGAAGAGCAGGAAGAACTCGAGGAACCGGAAGAAGAGGAACCCGAGGAAGGAGAGGAAGACGAGCAGGATCGCGACCGCGCAGACGCGGACGATGCTGCTCCGGACGAGCCGCCCGATGACGAGTGGGAGGACGAGCAGCCGTCCGACGACGAACGTGACGACGAACAGGAGGCGGCGCCGCGGACGAGGCGACGCCGGGAGCAGGAGGCAACCCGATGACCATCGTGCAGGGCGGTGGAGGCGCAGGTGGAGGACCGAGTTCCGGCAGCCTGGCCGACGTGATCGACACAATCCTGGACAAGGGGCTCGTCATCGACGCCTATGCACGCGTGTCTCTGGTGGGCATCGAAGTCCTCACCATCGATGCGCGGGTCGTGGTCGCCAGCGTCGATACGTACCTGCGTTTCGCCGAGGCGGTCAACCGGTTGGAGATCTCCAGCACCGAACCGCAGGGTCTACCGGGCATGGTGCAGGGCATGACGCAGGGCGCTGCCCGGTCCAAGTCCAAAGGCGCGATCGAAGCCGCCGGAGAGAAGGTGGCCGACTTCCTCGGCAGCATCGAGGAGGCCCGCGAGAAGCAGCCACGAGGACGATCCCGCGGAGGCAGGGAGGAGCAATGACAGACGCGAAATCCGAGCCCGGGGACCGCGCCACAGCGGTATATGTCTACGGCCTGGTGCCGGCGGATGTCGAAGTGAAACCAGACGCGACCGGTATCGGCACACCGCCTGCCCCGCTTGACACTGTCGCGTTCGACGACATCGCCGCGCTCGTCAGCGATGTCGACCCGGACGCGCAGCTGGGCACACCGGACGATCTGCGTACCCATGCGAGGATTCTCGACACCACTGCCACGGTCGCACCGGTGCTGCCGTTCCGGTTCGGTTCGGTGATGACCGATACCGACGCGGTGGTGTCCGAACTGCTCGAACCGTACCGGGACGAGTTCCATGAGGCACTCGACGAGCTCGAAGGGCTCGTCGAATACGTGGTGAAGGGCAAATACGTCGAAGACACCGTCCTGCGCGAGATCCTTTCCGCGGACGGCGAGGCCGACCGGCTCCGGGAGATCATTCAAGACCAACCGGAAGAAGTCACGCGCGATGCGCGACTGGCCCTCGGCGAGCGGATCACCCGGGCACTGTCTACCAGGCGAGACCATGACACGCAGCAGTTGGTCGAGGCGCTCGATCAGGTGGCGAAGGACGTGCGGGTCCGCGACGTGACGGGCGACGAGGATGCTGGTTCGGTAGCCGTATTGATCGCCACGGACGACGTCGATTCTCTCGACAAGACGGTCGAGCGTTTGACCCAGGACTGGCAGGATCGAGTCGATCTCACCGTCCTCGGCCCGCTTGCAGCCTACGACTTCGTGAAGACACGAGCCCCCGGAACCTGAAGTCATGGGCATCTTCTCAGCAGTCCTCGGACTTCCGCTGGCGCCGGTACGCGGCGTGGTGTGGATCGCGGAGATCGTCCGCCGACAGGTGGACGAGGAACTCTACAGCCCGGCCGCGTTTCGACGTCGCCTCGAAAACATCGAGGAGGCAAGAGCTTCGGGGCAGATCTCCGACGAGGAAGCCGCGGCAGCCGAGGAGCAAGTCGTCGCCATGATGACAGGACGTGGCACAAGCGGCGGAACGGAGTGAGGCATGTCCGGCCCACGAGATCCAGATGCGGCACCGTCCGACACCGGCGCGAGCGAAGATCTGACGGCACCTCAGGCCGCCGCCGAAGCATCCCGCCAGATCGCCGAACTCACCGGACGCCCACCCGTCGGAGCCGTATCGGTCACGCCTAGCGACGAAGGATGGTCCGTCGAGGTCGAAGTCGTCGAGGATCGTCGAATTCCTTCGTCATCCGATGTCCTGGCAATCTATGCCGTGGTTCTGGACTTGGATGGAATGCTGCTCTCCTACAGGAGAATTCGTCAATATACGCGCGGCCGGTCGTCCAGGGGCGCGGAGCAGTGACGAGGGCCGGCGGCGGAGCCGGATATCCGCAACCGTACAGCCAGGGCCTCGGCGGCGCCGGACACGAACCGGCGAATCTCGCCGACATCCTCGAACGGGTCCTGGACAAGGGCATCGTCATCGCGGGTGACATTCGGGTCAACCTGCTCGACATCGAACTGCTGACCATCAAGCTCCGGTTGGTGATCGCCTCGCTGGAGACAGCTCGCGAAGTCGGAATCGACTGGTGGGAGCACGATCCCTGGCTCACCGGACGCAGCAACGACCTCGAGTTGGAGAATCAGCGACTGCGAGACCGGATCGAGGCACTGGAATCGCGAAACCGCGCCGCTGCAGACCTCACCACCTCATCCCAGCAGCCCGTGGAGGCCGAGTTGGCGGACGACGAGGAGCAGCGTCATGACCCCGAATGAGGGCGTGTGGGTCTACGCGGTCACAACCGACGGCTCCTTCCCCGGCGGCATCTCCGGAATTCGGGGCGTGGCAGGCGAGCCATTGCGCATCGTGGCCGACTCGGGCTTGGCGGCCGTCGTCGGGTCGGTCGCCCTCGACCAGTTCGGCGAGGATGCACTGCGCCGCAATCTCGAGGATCTCGACTGGCTCTCGGAAACCGCACGCAGTCACGACGCGGTCGTTGCCGCCATCTGTGCGGGAGGCGCAACCGTGCCCCTGCGCCTGGCGACGGTGTACTACGACGACGAACGCGTGCGCACCATGTTGCGTGAGAGCTCAACCGAACTCGACGAGGCGCTGGAACGGATCGCAGACCGCACGGAATGGGGTGTCAGGGCGTACGGCAATCGCGGCACGCTGACCGAGAAGCGAGAAGCGTCGCAGGAGACCGGCCGACCTTCGGGGACGGCATACCTCATGCGCCGGCGGGCGCAGGCCGCGGCGCGGGAAGACGCGGAGTCCACCGCCGCGATGCATGCCGACGAAATCTACGCGGAGCTGGCTGACCTGTCGGTTGCCGCCATCAGGCAGCCCCCCTCTCCTCCGAGTCTGGCCCCCCGCCAATCGTGGGAGATCCTCAACGCGTCCTATCTCGTCGACAATCAGAAGACACGCGAATTCGCTTCCGCCGTTGAGGCCGTCAACGACCGTATCGACGACGTCGAGACCATCCTCACAGGCCCGTGGCCACCGTATTCGTTCACCGCGGTCGAATCGGGCGAGCGATGAGCTCCCCCGCGTACCCCGATCGCCGGGTCGCGCTGGTGGACTTGCTCGATCGTGTTCTCGGCGGCGGCGTCGTGGTGTCCGGGGAGATCACTCTCTCCATCGCGGACGTGGACATGGTCCACATATCGCTGAGAACGCTGGTGTCGTCGGTCAGCGCCCTCAACCCGCCGCCGGGCCGGACACTCGAGAGCGAACAGTGAAGGACGGTACCGACGCCACACACCCGACGGGGGACGATTCGTCGCCCGCGCAAACCTCGTCGTTGCGGCAACGGATCGATTCGGATCCGGAGTCCGTCGAGCGCGGCCTCGTCGCGTTGGTGCTCACGTTGGTCGAGTTGCTGCGGCAACTGATGGAGCGACAGGCTCTGCGCCGTGTCGACGCCGGCGACCTGTCCGATGCGCAGATAGAACGCATCGGCACCACGCTGATGCTGCTCGAAGAGAAGATGGAGGAATTGCGTGAGCATTTCGGACTCACGCCTGAGGATCTGAACATCGACCTGGGGCCGCTCGGCCCGCTGCTGGCCGACGAATGAAGATCGCGATGGTGTCGGACCACTCGAGTCCACTCGTCGCGATGGGCGGAGCGGACACGGGCGGACAGAACGTCCATGTGGCCGCCTTGTCCGCGACGTTCGTCAGGCACGGCCACGAGGTCGTCGTCTTCACTCGTCGGGACGACGAGTCGGCGCCGGAACACGTTCGCGCGCCGGACGGATATGCCGTTGTCCACGTGTCGGCCGGCCCGCCTCGGGCAGTGCCCAAGGACGAACTTCTGCCGTACATGCAGGAATTCGCGTGCGGCCTGCGTGACCACTTCGCTGCGTCGGAATTCGACGTGGTGCACTCGCACTTCTGGACGTCCGGGTTGGCAGCGCGGCTTGCCAGCCGCATCTGCGGTGTCCCCCTCGTCCACACGTTCCATGCATTGGGCACCGTCGAGAGGCGCTATCAGGGAGCCGCCGACACGAGCCCACCGGAGCGAATTTCGCTGGAATGCAAGATCGGACAGAGTGTGGATGCGGTGGTCGCCACATGCTCGGACGAAGTGTTCGAACTGGTTCGAATGGGCATTCCTCGATCACGGATCGCGGTGGTGCCCTGTGGAGTCGACATCGACGAGTTCCGGCCCGACGGTCCCCGTGCGCCCCACGGGGAGCGCCTTCGCCTCGCCACGGTCGGGCGCCTGGTCCGACGCAAGGGCTTCGACGTCGCCATCCGCGCATTGGCCACATTGCCGAACACCGAGTTGGTGATCGCGGGTGGGCCGGCGACGGGCCCGGTGCACGAGGACGAAGAGGGCCGACGACTGCTCGAACTGGCAGGCGACCTCGGTGTGCGCGGGCAGCTTGCCATGCCCGGCAGAATTCCCCACAATCGGATGCCGGAACTGCTGCGGTCCACCGACATAGTGGTGTGCTCACCGTGGTACGAACCCTTCGGGATTGTTCCCCTCGAAGCGATGGCGTGCGGAAAGCCGGTTGTCGCCAGCGCTGTGGGCGGACTGACCGAGACCGTCGTCGACGGTGTCACCGGGATCCATGTTCCCCCGAGGAATTCCGACGCCCTCGCGCGCTCACTACGTTCGTTGCTCGCCGAGTCGTTCCGGCGGGAGGAGTTCGGGCAAGCGGGCCGGGATCGGGCCGTGCAGCGGTACTCGTGGAATCGGGTCGCGGCAGAGATCGAACACGTCTACGAGGCCGTGGTGCGGGGCACGGTCCCACGAGCGGCCGGCGGTGTCGGGCGATGAGCGCCGACGGCCGACGGACGCGTCGCAGAACTCCCGGCCCATCCGGTCTCGGAACCGCTCTACCGCAGGTTTGGAATCGACTGGCAGTGGGAACTTCTGAATCGTCGAAGCCGATGGAACCACCCGCCACTGCACCGGGTCGGGTCGCTCGGAACGAGGAATCATGAGTCAGACCTACGCAAGTCCGAGTCGGTCCGAGAACTTGGGGCCGGTCATCGAACTGCGGACCCCGGCCGAGGCCTCGCAACTGGCCCCTATCCGCGGGGTGTCCGCGGCCCTCGCCGGACAGTGCAACATGAACCTCGATCAGATCGCCGATCTGCAGCTCGCCGTGGACGAGGCATGCAGCGCACTCTTTCGAATCGCAATCCGTGAAACGGAGATCGTCTGCCGGTTCCGACTGTCCGCCGATACCTTCCAATTCTCCGCCGGCGTCGCGACCGCCCGGTCGGATGTCGACTGGCCGTACGAACGTCGATTCGGTTGGCACGTCCTTCGCACCCTTACCGACGAACTGGAATTGCACCGACATCACGGCAATGGAGACGGCAGCTCCTCGACTGTCGTGATCTCGTTCACCCTTCACGGCGGTGACATGACGTGAGCCGCCGGGTCACCGACAGGCCGGACGAGTACAGCGATGTCAGACCGATGTTCCGATCGCTGAGGTCCTTGGCCCCGGACGATCCGATTCGTCGAGACCTGCGCCGGGACATCATCACCCGTTGCCTACCACTGGCCGAGCACATCGCGCGCCGGTTCGACCGCCGCGGAGAGCCGTTCGACGATCTGATGCAGGTGGCCAGCCTCGGCCTCGTCAACGCGGTGGATCGCTTCGATGTGGACCGCGGATCCGACTTTCTCGCATTCGCGGTCCCGACCATCATGGGCGAGGTACGCCGGCATTTCCGGGACGCCGGCTGGGCGGTTCGTGTTCCGAGGAGGCTGAAGGAACTGCATCTCGACGTCGTCAAGACGACATCGACGTTGTCTCAGCGCCTGGGGCGCGCCCCGACCACTCGGGAGATGGCGGTCGAACTGGGTGTCAGCGAGGACGACGTCCTCCAGGGGCTGCAGGCGGCGAACGGCTACCGAACCCTGTCCGTGGATTCGGGAGCCGTCGGTGCCGGTTCGGGGCTGACGCTCACGGACGTGCTGGGCGATGCCGACAGCGACCTGGCCGGGGTGGAGGATCACGAGGTACTGCGGGTCCTCCTCGAGAACCTGCCCGATCGAGAACGCACGGTTCTACTTCTGCGGTTCTTCGGGAACCAGACACAATCACAGATCGCCGAACGGATCGGCGTCTCCCAGATGCATGTTTCCCGCATCCTGTCCGACACGCTGGCGAGGCTGCGCGAACAGGCGGAGAGGTGACCTTCTCCGCCGGTCGTTCATACCGAAAACGCACGAAGTGCTCGGCACGGCGCCCGGCGTAAAGTCTGTGGCAGAAGCGGAGAAGGTTGAGCAAACAGCCTGTCGCCATCCTCGAGGCAGCTTTTCGACCGTCGCCGGGCTGGCGGCGAAACGAACGTAGGCGGGGAGACCCGTTCGAACCCGATGGAGGCACGGCGTGCCTGGTTTTCCGATATCTGCAAGCACCCGGGTTCGAAGGGACAACCAGGCGACGGCGAGCGAGCAGTCCACGGCGACACAACCCGGTACAGCGCTGGTCGTCGAGTTCACTGCCAACCTCGACCTCAGTACGCTGCAAAGCTTCCGTTGCGCATTCAGCAATCTGGTCGACGAAGTCACTTCGGACGGCTTCTCCACCGGCGACCTCATCATCGTCGATCTGTCACGGATCGACTTCGTCAGCATCGATGCCACATCCGCCCTCGTCGACGCGAAGAAGCTTGTCTTCGATCGGGGGATCGACTTCAAGCTGGTCACCTCGACGCGCGGGGTCGAGCGCGCCCTCGCAGCGACCGGAGCACGTCAACTCTTCACCTGCTACCGCACGGTCGAATCTGCCGTGGGGACCGACCGCACGCGGTAGGCGTGTCCCGGCGGCTCGCCGGATACGGCGAACTCACGCTGGCCCTGCACTATCCGTGTCGGCGCACTCACTGCGACGGTTCAGGAGAAACTCGCCGGAATCCTGCGGCAAATGCGCAGCGCCGACGCGATGCTCAAAACGCTGTCGCCCCAGGCGCTCACGCGCTGACCGTGCCCCGCGGACTGAGCGCCTCGTCGAGAGCTGGCTGGTCGCCGAGGTCCACATCGAGCCGCACTTCAGAGCCCGTTTCGTCCCGTTGCGCGATCCTCGATCGCGGGCGTAGCGTCGGCGATGGCCGCCGTTCGACATCGACAGCGACGGTCGGGCGACACGTTCGGGGCAACGCCACACACTTCGGCGCGGTGGGGGTCGTGCAGAACCCGCCGACGTGATCCGTCGACAGACGCTGCAGCGGCGCAGTCCACAAGACCGCTGCCGCCCCACCCCCGAACGCGACCAGGACCCGCGTCAGGACTCGGCGGCGAGCAGCACGTCGGTGTCGAAGCAGGTGTGCGTGCCGGTGTGGCACGCCGCACCCTCCTGGTCGACTATCAGCAGCACGGTGTCGCCATCGCAGTCGAGGCGCACCTCGTGCACGTACTGGGTGTGGCCGGACGTCTCGCCCTTGACCCAGTACTGCTGCCGCGAGCGGGAGTAGTACGTACCCTTACGGGTCTCGAGCGTGCGCGCGAGGGCCTCGTCGTCCATCCAGGCGACCATCAGGACATCGCCGGTGGACTTCTCCTGGGCGACCGCGCTGAACAGCCCGGCTTCGTTGCGCTTGAGACGGGCGGCGACAGCGGGATCGAGGCTCATGCGACCGTTATACAGGCACGGCCGCATCCGACTCAAAGTCCGCCGCCAACTGCCGCAGCCGGTCGATCGCCCATTCCGTCTCGAAGCGCACACCACGCTCGACGACCGCATCGTCGAACACTGCGAACGGCGAGTGGTTCGACGCGGCGACGCTCGGATCGCGGTCTGAGGGGCAGGCCCCCAGCAGGACGAACGCTCCCGGCACCCGGTCCAGGAACCAGGAGAAGTCCTCCGATGCCGTGAAGGGCCGGTCCATCACGTCGACCGCGTCCTCGCCGAACAACCGGCGCGCCGTGGCGATCGCGAAATCTGCTTCGCCGTCGGCGCTGACGGTGGGCATCGCAACGTCCTCGAGCTCGACCACGGCCTGGACGCCGTGGACGGAGGCCACGCCGTCGGCCACTCTGCCGATCAGCGCTCGCAGCTGTGCCGTGTCGTCTGCGGTGAACGCGCGGGCGGTACCGCTGACATGTGCGGTGTCCGGAATGACGTTGCCGCTGTGCCCGCCACTGATCTGCCCGACGGTGGCGACCACCGGCGTCAGCATGCCGAACGTTCGCGTGATCGCGGTCTGCAGCGCGGTGACGAACTCCGCGGCGGCCACGATGGGGTCCCGCGCGGTCTGGGGGGCCGACCCGTGCCCGCCGCTGCCGTTGAACCGGGCGGTGAACGTGGTGGACGCCGACATCATCGCGCCGCGCCGCATCCCGAACACACCGCGGGGCAGATGGTACGAGAAGACGTGCAGTCCCAGCGCTGCGTCCGCCCGTCGGCCCGCGGCGTCGAGCACGCCCTCGGCGAGCATCGCGAGCGCGCCGCCCCAGTTCTCCTCGCCGGGCTGGAACACGAACACCACGTCGCCGGCCAACGCGTCCCGCCGCGCGGCGAGGCGGTGCGCGGCACCCACGAGGATCGCCATGTGCAGATCGTGCCCGCACGCATGCATCGCGCCGTTGCCGGACGCGAAGTCCAGTCCGGTCGCCTCTTCGACAGGGAGCGCGTCCATGTCGGAACGGACGAGCACGGTCGGCCGGAGGCTGCCGCGTACTGCGCGGCCGCGCAGCACCGCCGTCACCGACGTGGTCGCCGATCCGGTGGAGATCTCGAGATCGAGTCCGTCGAGGGCGGCGAGAATTCGCGCCTGGGTCCACGGCAGGTCGAGTCCGACCTCGGGGTTGCGATGCAGTTCGCGACGCAACAGGATCAAGTCGGGGATCGGTGTGGTCATCGGTTCGTCTCCTCTGCGGTTTGGATGGTCTCGGATGTATAGGGTCGGTGGCATGGAGTGGTTCGGTGTGGCGCGAGAGTGGTCCGGGCACGCCCGCGGACGCCTGTTCTCCGCCCCCGCAACGCCGTTCGACGCGGCGGGGACCGCGCGGCCCGAACAGGCGTCCGACTACTTTCGTGCGCTCGTGGCGTCCGGTGCGGACGGCCTGGCGATCGCGGCACACACCGGGCGTGGCCCGCATCTGGACGCGGCCGCGAAATCCGAGCTGATCCGCGTGGCCCGGGGCTCGGGGGCGGACGTGATCGTCGGGGTCGAGACCGCCGCCGACGCCCGTGCGGCGGCTGCCGCCGGCGCGGACGCCCTCCTGGTCTTCCCGGCCCCTGGCGACGCCGCGTCCGTGCTCGGTCGATTCGACGCGCTGTGGGACGCCGCCCGCCTGCCACTCGTCGCTTTCGACCTGTACACCGCGCCGTACTCGGATGCGGTGTTCGGCGCCCTGGTCGACCACCCCGCCGTCGCGGCGGTCAAGCTCGCCCGGCTTTCGGACGCGGTGGCGTGCCAGGACCGGATCGCCGTCGTCCGCGCCCGCGGCAAACTGGCGATCACGGGCGAGGACAGGATGTTCGGCGCCTCGTTGACGTGGGGCGCCGAGGCGGCGCTCGTCGGAATCGCCGCGGCAGCAGTAACTCTCACGCGCGCCGTGCTGGACACGTTCGGCGGGAACGACCTGTCCGCATTCCTCGACGCCTCCCGACGGCTCGACACGTTCGCGGCCGCGACGTTCCGCGAGCCGTTCGACGGGTACGTGCAACGCATGGCCTGGATCGCGCAGACCGAGGGACTACTTCCGGACCACCTCGTCACCGACCCGTTCGCGCCGGTACTACCGGAAGGTGAACGGGCACGCGTGCTCGAGGTGTTCGCCCACACCATCTCCTGTCAATCGCGCCCGCGGGCGAGCTGAGCCGCAGTCACGGTCGTGTCGATCACCGCACGACTGCGTTCCCACGGCACTGGAGAGCGGGCGCCGCCGGCCATCGCCAGCACCGCCCGCATGCAATCGAGATAGCCGAGACCGAGGTAGTGGTCCGTGCCGTCGAGTGTCGCCCGGTGGACGCCGGAGGCCGTGTGGATCACCACTTCGTAGTGCTCCCCGGTCCCGGTCCCGACGACGTCGGCGCTGACCGACACGGCGCCGGACGCGTGGGCGTGGACGGCCATGACGTTCTCCGAGATGGTGCGGTCCCCCGGAATCCGTGAGCAGACGCCACCGAGCGGTGTGACAGCTCGCCCCAGGACGGTGTCGAGCATCTCCCACGCGTGCAGTCCCATCGAGATCGCCGTCCCCCCACCGTCGTTCGGATCGTCCTGCCATCGACGCTCCGCGGTGGTGAAAACGTCGATCGCGTGGCGCACCGACACGTGCGCGGCGACGGGATCTGCTCCGTCGACCTCGGCCGCCAGTGCGCGGACCGCCGGCGCGAATCGCAGCACCGAGGTGGTGAGGAAGCGCTCGGCGCGATCGCGGACCGCGTGATCCGATGCGGCCAGGCTCGGCCGGTCGGTGGCGGGAACCTTGTTGAGGAAGCACGCGACCCCGCGATCGAGCACCGCGGACACGACCGGAACGACGCGCCGCGGCCGCGGCGTGACGATCACCAGGTCCGGGCCCCAGTCCAGCAACTCCGCCAGCGTCCCGAACGGGGCTGCGGACCACTCCCGGCCGAAGTTCTCGCGCCGGGAGTGGTCGTCGGCATCCCAGACGGCGAACTCATCCGCCCCCAGCAGTCGCGCGTTACGCGCGTCGCTGAACGGGTGCGAGTGGGCCACCCCGGCGAAACCGATTCGCATGCAGTCTCCTTCAGTTCATGTCGACGTCACGCGTCTCCGGGCTCAGGACAGCGCCGATCACCGTGAGCAGACCACCGAAACACAGCAGCACCACCGCGGTGTACGGCAGCGGCATGAACGTCGACAGCCCGCTCTGGATGTAGGCGTAGAACGCGGGGATCACCATGCCGAGCGAGTACCCGAGACCGTACCCCGACGCCCGCACACCCAGGGTGAACCGTTCGGTCAGGTACGTCGTCAGACAGCCCCATGGCACGCTGATGAGCACGGTGACCGAGATCAGCAGCACCAGCACGGTCCCGAACGTCCGGACGTTGCCGGATGCGATGAGGGTGTACGGGATCGGCGCGACGAACATGCACAGCAGACCACCTGCGATGAGCATCGGCCGTCGCCCGACCCGCTGCGACAGCAGGCCACTGCCCATATACACGGCCACCACGATGGCGTTGGCGATCACCAGGGCCAGCGTCGTCGAGTTCGGGCTGAGCTTCGCTTCGCTCTTCATCAGTCCCGGCAGCACGGTGGTGAGCATGTAGCTCGTGAACCACAAGCCGGTGGTGAGGACGAAGACCTGCAGGAAGTCGCGACCGGACCGGCCCTTGAACAACTCGACGATCGGGGTCTTCACCTTGTCCGACTGCTGCCATTCCTCGCTGTCCTCGACGTTGCGGGAATACCAGACGGCGAAGCCCACCGACAGCACGGCTCCGACGAAGAACGGGATACGCCAGCCCCATTGGACGTAGGCCGAGTCGATTCCCTGCGCCGGCATGACCTGCAGCAGCCCGAGCGTGATGAGCGCGATCGAGCAGTAGGCCAGCGGGAAGCCCGTGGAGATGATCGCGCCGTTGAGTCCGCGCCGCTCTTTTCGGCTCTGCTCGAGCGCCGTCGGTGTCGCCGAGGTGTACTCGCCGCCGAGGAACACACCGTCGATGAAGCGGAGTGCGATGAGCAGGATCACCGCCGTGATGCCGATCTGCTGGTAACCCGGCAGCAGTCCGATCGCCATCGTCGTCACGCCGAAGCCCGTGACCGAGACGACGGTGATCCGGCGGCGCCCGAACTTGTCGGCCAGATGCCCGAACAGCATGGCACCCAACGGCCTACCGATCAGTGTCGCGGCGAAGACCGACCCGTTGATGAGTGCGATCGTGCCTGCCGACGCGCCGGTGGCCTGGAAGTACACCGATGCCGGCGCCAGCACGATCACCGGCAGGTAGATGTCGAACAGGTCGACATAGAACCCGAGCCATGCCCCGAAGACCGCCTTCCGCGCGCGATCGGTTCTACCCGCATCCGGGGTTGCGGTGGAAGCGTCGTCGACCGTTGTCGAGCTCATCCCAACCATCCTTCGAGTCCTGCGGCGATGAAGCCGTCCTCGTCTCGCAGCCATTCGTACGCATCGACCGTTCTGGTCAGCTCGTCGGCCTGACCGGCCGACAGTCTCTCGTCCGGATCGATGCACCACGTGCCCGCCAGCAGACCCTGCCGGCGCAACACCTCGTGCACGCCGGCGATCACACCGGCGAAATTGTTGCGCACGTCGAACACCGCGGCATTCGCGTCGGTCACCGCGGCCGCCATCGAGAGCGCCCGAGACCGCGCGGACTCGTCACCCGCCCATGCCTTCTGGACGAGTTCGTGCAGGTGGACCGCGGTTCGGGTCCATACCGCCCAGTGCCCGAGCAGGCCGCCGACGAACCGTCGGCTCACGGGGCCCGCCGCTCCGGCGACGTCGAACGGTGTGAGCAGATCGGCGACGATGTTGTCGTCGTTGCCGGTGTAGAGCGCGACGTCGTGGCCACGGTCCGAGTCGACGATTCCCTGCACCAGCTCGAGGGTCCGGTACCGGTCGAACGGCGCCGCCTTGACCGCGACCGTGGACGGCTGATCGGCCAGCCGGCGCCAGTACTCACGGGGAAGGTAGCAACCCCCGACGGCCTCCTGCAGGTAGAACCCGATGACGGGCAGCACCTCGCCGACCGCCGCGGACCGGTCCAGGAGGTAGTCGACGTCGCGATCGGCCAAGCCGCCCGGCGACACGAGGACCGCGTCGTAGCCGAGCTCGTGGGCCAGTTCCGCCTCCGCGACAGCCTGTTCCGTGGGCCCGGCGACGCCGGCGATCCGCAGGAAGGCCCGCCCACCGACGCGGGCGTCGAGCTCCTCGGCCGCCAGTTCGAGGACCGGACGCAGCAGCCCGACTTCCGGGCGGCGGATCTCGAACTGGGTGGTGTGCACACCCACCGCCACGCCCCCCGCCCCGGCGTCGACGTAGTAACGGGTGAGAGCCCGCTGTCGACGCTCGTCGAGCGAGCGATCGGCGTCGAGAGCCAGCGGGTGGGCGGGAATGACGGTGCCGGCGTGCAGAAGCGCGGCCGCGGTTTCCGAGCGCATCGTCGTCATCAGAACTTCCCGTCCCGCCGCTCGAACTTCGTCGGCTTGTTCCACAGCGTGCCGCCGGCGCTCATCCAGGTCGCCTGCATGTCGATGAGCTGACCCAGGCTGCGGTCCGGGTAACCGAACAACGTGTGGCACTTCGAGGCGTTGTTGAGCAGGCTGGTCTCGCCCTCCGCGCCCACGAAAACCGGCTCGACACCGAGCTTCTCCCCCAGCTGTCGGGCGATCGTGCGCACCGACGCCGTCTCGGGCCCGGTCAGGTTCAGCACGAACGGCAAGGTGTCGGCGTGGCCGAGGCTGCGCAGGATCACCTCGTTCGTGTAGCGCTGCCACACCACGTTGACGACACCGATCGACAGGTCCACGGGCTCGCCCCCGGCCACCCGGCGGGCGATGTCGGCGACGACGCCGTACCGCGGCTCGCACGCGTAGTTCAACCGGATCAGCGCGACGCGGGTCCCGCGGGTGCGCGCACCGTGTGTGAAGACCTGTTCACGGCCACGGCACGTGATCGCGTACTCCCCGACCGGACCGGTCTCGTCGGTCTCCAGGGGCCCGCCCGTCATCGGCGACGTCAGCGGGTACACGTTGCCGGTCGACAGCGCCGTGATCCGCGATCGTGCGTACCGCCGCGCAACGTACGCGGGGAGCACCGTGTTCGTCATCCAGGCCTCGTCCGACTTGGTAGAGGTACCGAACTTCGCACCGACCAGGAAGATCACCTCGCTCGCGTCGGGCAACCCGTCCACCGCGGCCGGGTCAGATAAATCGGCCATGACCGTTTCCACGCCGACCGCGTCCAGGCGGGCCCGCGCATCAGCGTCACCCCACCGCGAAACAGCCATCACCCGCAGGTCGCCACGGCCGGCCTCGTCGAGCGCCCGCCGCGCCATCGTCGCGACACCGGACCCGATCTTTCCACCGGCACCCAGCACGATTACGTCACCGCTCCACGCCGCCGCCTCGGCGACGAGCTCCGCGCCGGGGCGCCCGAGCTCCCGCTCGAGCTCCTTCTCGTCCACGAACATCGAACTGCCCTTCTCCAGATGGACTATTTTCGGTCAGGACCGTAATAATGTTCCAAGTGTGGTGTCAAGCACAATCGGAAGGAAACCTGGACCAGTGACCGTGAGCGTGTTCGACCTGTTCTCGATCGGGATCGGTCCGTCGAGTTCCCACACCGTGGGCCCGATGCGGGCCGCACGCAGGTTCGTCAGCGAGCTCGAGCACCGGCACGAGCTCGAACTGGTCCGGCGAGTCCACGTCCTGCTGTGCGGGTCACTCGGCGCCACCGGCCGCGGACACGGATCGGACCACGCGGTCGTGGCGGGTCTGTGGGGCGCCGAGCCCGAGACCGTCGACCCGTCGATGCCGGCACGGTGGCACGCGACGGCCGTCGCGACCGGGTATCTCGATCTCGCCGGACGACACCGAATCCCGTTCGACGACCCCGATCTGATCCTGGACGGGTCCGTGCGGCTGCCGGGCCACCCCAACGCCATGGTGGTGACCGCGGAACTGGCCGACGGGTCCCGACGCGAGCGCACGTACTACTCGGTCGGCGGTGGATTCGTCACCGAGCACGGCGAGCCGCCCGCCACTGTCGACAGCTCCACCACCGTCCCCTATCCCTTCGGCTCCGCCGCCGACCTCTTCGCCCACGCCACCGAGACCGGTCTGCGCACAAGCGATCTCGTTCTCGCCAACGAGTGCGCCCGCGCCCCGGCCGACGACGTCACGGCGGGCCTCGACCGGATCTGGACGGTGATGCAGGAGTGCGTGGAGGCGGGGCTGCACACCGACGGAACCCTCCCCGGGCCGATGCGAGTGCGCCGCAGGGCACCCGACCTCCGCCGCCGACTCGAGAACATCGATGCCGCGGCCGACCCCTTGCACCGGCTCGACTGGGTGAACGCATTCGCCATGGCGGTGAACGAACAGAACGCCGTCGGCGGGCGGATCGTCACCGCCCCCACCAACGGGGCCGCCGGGATCGTCCCCGCGGTGTTGCACTACTACGACCGGTTCGTGCCCGCCGCGAGCCCGGACGGAGTCCGCCGGTTCCTGCTCACCGCGACGGCGATCGGCGCGCTCTACAAGGACAACGCATCCATCTCGGGAGCCGAGGTGGGGTGCCAGGGCGAGGTCGGTTCGGCGTCGTCCATGGCGGCCGGCGCACTGTGCGAACTGCTCGGCGGCAGTCCCGCACAGGTCGAGAACGCGGCCGAGATCGCGATGGAACACAACCTGGGCCTCACGTGCGACCCGGTCGGCGGATTCGTCCAGATCCCGTGCATCGAGCGCAACGCGGTCGCGGCGGTCAAGTCGATCAACGCCGCCCGCATCGCACTGGCCGGTGACGGCACGCATCACGTCAGCCTGGACACTGTCATCAAGACCATGCGCGAAACTGGAGCGGACATGCAGTCCAAGTACAAGGAAACGTCGATGGGGGGTCTCGCCGTAAATGTCGTCGAATGCTGAGCCCGCGTACCGGATCGGGGTCGTCGGGCCATCCGATCTGGTGTCGCTGGTCAAACGCGTTGCCGCCCTGGAGTTCACCGATCACCTCGTGGTGCCCCTGACATACCGCAACGAGGAGCAGGCGCTCGACGTGATCGCCACGAACCCCGACGTCGACGCGCTCTTGTTCACGGGCGTGATCCCGTACACGCTGGCACAGGCGGCCGGCGTCGTCACGAAACCGGCCGCGTACATCGACTACACGGGGGCCACGCTGTACGGCGCCCTCGTCGAACTGATGTCCACGGGACACGACCCCGCCGTCGTCTCCATCGACACCCTCACGCGTCCGCTGGTGGTCGAGAGCCTTACCCACGTCGGCATCGCGACGGACCGGATCGCGACCCTGGAGTACCGCAACGGCATCGACGCCCAGCGCCTCGCCGCCTTCCACCGGGAGCACGCACGGCAGCATCCCGGGGCGGTCGCGATCACGTGCGTGCGGTCGGTGTACGAGCTGATCCGGGAGGACGTGGACGCGATCCGGTTGGCGCCCGCGATCGCGTCGGTGCGTACCGCGCTCGAGGGCCTCGCCATGGAGCTGGCGGGCCGGATTTCGTCGGACGCCCAGGTGGTCCTCGGCATGATTGAGCTCCCCGAGGTTGACGACCGGCTCGTCGACGACGTGCGGGCGCTGGCGGGAAGTGTGTTCCCCACCGGCCCGTCGAGTTACGTCCTGGTCAGCACCCGTGGCGTCCTCGCCCAGCACACGTGCGACTGGACGGTGATGCCGCTCCTCGAGCAGCTGGCCGAACGCCACACCTGGGTGCGGATCGGGCTGGGCGTCGGCCGTTCGGCCGCCGATGCGGAGGCCCTGGCGCGTCGAGCGGTGGACCGCTGTCGCACCGCAGGCCCGTTCACGGCCGTCGTCTCCGTCGGCGCCGGCCGCGACTTCGTCATCACCGACACCGACTCCGACCGGTCCGAGGAGCCGCTCGACCTGCACGTCGCGGCACGCCGGGCGGGGCTGTCCCTCGCGACGCTGGTCAGACTCGAGGCTGCGGTGGCGGCACACGCCGGCGAGGTCACCGCGGCCGACGTCGCCGCGGCGCTCGGAATCGAACCGCGCTCGGCGCGACGGACACTCAAGCAGCTCGAGCGCGCGGGCCTGGCGCGGGTGGTCGGCACCGTCGGCAGTGGTGCCGGACGCCCCGCGGTCCGGTACGCGCTTCGGCTCGAGGCCTAGCGGACGACGATTCCTTCGGCACGCATGGACGCCTTGACGTCCCCGATCGTCATGTCGCCGAAGTGGAAGACGCTGGCAGCGAGGACGGCGTCGGCGCCCGCCTCGACGGCTGGCGCGAAGTGCTCGACGGCACCGGCACCGCCGCTGGCGATCACCGGCACGTGCACCGCGGCGCGGACGGACCGGATCATCTTCAGGTCGAAGCCGGCCTTGGTGCCGTCGGCGTCCATCGAGTTGAGCAGGATCTCCCCCACGCCCAACTCAGCCCCGCGGATCGCCCACTCGACGGCGTCGATGCCGGTGCCGCGCTTGCCGCCGTGCGTGGTGACCTCCCAGCCGGACGGGGTCGGCTCCTGTCCCTCCGGGACGGTGCGGGCGTCGACCGACAGCACGATGCACTGCGAACCGAACCGCTCCGACATCTCCCGCAGCACCTCGGGGCGCGCTATGGCGGCGGTGTTGACGCTCACCTTGTCGGCGCCGGCGCGCAGCAGACGGTCGACGTCCTCGACGGTGCGCACACCGCCACCGACGGTGAGCGGGATGAAGACCTGCTCGGCGGTGCGGGTGACGACGTCGAGCATCGTGCCGCGGTCGCCGCTGGACGCGGTGACGTCGAGGAAGGTCAGTTCGTCCGCACCCTGGGCGTCGTAGGTTGCGGCGAGTTCGACGGGATCGCCCGCGTCACGCAGGTTCTCGAAGTTGACGCCCTTGACGACGCGGCCCGCGTCGACGTCGAGGCACGGAATCACTCGAACAGCCAAAGTCATTGTGGTGGCCCTCCTTCAGGCCGCTTCTCCGGGTCGCCCAGAGAGTGGAGAATGTCGAGCAGTTCGCCGTGCACGCCGGGTGCGGCGGCGAGGACGGAACGCGAACCGACGTGCCAGTCGTCCCCGCGCAGATCCGTCACGATGCCCCCGGCCGCCCGCACGAGCGCGACACCGGCCGCGTTGTCCCACACGTGGTGACCGAACACGACCGCACCCCCGAGAATTCCGGCGGCGGTGTAGGCGAGGTCGGCGCCCGTGGATCCGTGCATCCGGATCCGGGACGAGACGCGGCTGAGCTGACCGAGCAGTTCGAAGCGGTACGGGCCCGGGATGCGGCCACGGCTGTCGATGTTGAACGCGCCGAAGCCGATCATCGCGGCCGACAGCGAACTCGGCTCGAGCCTCGGCAGCGCGACACCGTTGCGGTACAACGGACCGCCCTGTGCCGCCGCGAACCGTTCGCCGGTCAGCGGCAGCCACGTCAGCCCCAACACGGGGACCCCGTCGCGCAGCAGCGCGAGCAGCATGCCCGCGGTGGGCAGGCCGGCCGAGTAGTTGAACGTGCCGTCGATCGGATCGAGGATCCAGACGTCACCGTTCGCGAGTTCGGGCCCACCGAACTCCTCGCCGTGGACCTCGATACCGGTGCGACGCTCCAGTTCGGCCGACACCGCCTTCTCCAATTCGAGGTCGACGGCGGTCGCGAAATCCTTGGGGCCCTTGCGGACCGCACTGGGGGCGCCCAGTCCCTCGACGAACCGGTCCCGGGCACCGTCGAGGACGTCGCTCGCGATCGCGAGCAGCTCGAGCGGATTCCGGGACAGGCTCATCGAGGGGATCGTTCCTAGCGCGAGACCGCGGCCAGGGCCTCGGGAAGCGTGAATCGTCCGGCGTAGAGCGCCTTTCCGACGATCGAACCCTCGACGCCCTGGTCGACCAGACCGGCGATGGCCTCGAGGTCGGCGATGGTCGAGACACCACCCGACGCGACGACCGGTGCATCGGTGGCCGCGCACACCGCGCTGAGCAGCTCGAGGTTCGGGCCGGTGAGGGTGCCGTCCTTGCTGACGTCGGTGACGACGTAGCGCGAGCAGCCGTCGCGGTTGAGGCGCTCGAGGACCTCCCACAGGTCACCGCCGTCGGACACCCAGCCGCGACCGCGCAGGCGGTAGTCGCCGTCGATCAGCTTGACGTCGAGGCCGACGGCGATGCGCTCACCGTGCTTGGCGATGGCGCGGGCGCACCAGTCCGGGTTCTCGACGGCGGCGGTTCCGAGGTTGACGCGGGCGCAGCCCGTCGCGAGGGCGGCCTCGAGGGACTCGTCGTCGCGGATACCACCGGACAGCTCGACCTTGACGTCGAGCTCACCGACGACGGCGGCCAGCAGCTCGCGATTGGATCCGCGGCCGAATGCGGCGTCGAGGTCGACCAGATGCACCCACTCGGCACCGTCGTTCTGCCACGCGAGGGCGGCGTCGCGGGGCGCACCGTAACTGGTCTCGCTCCCCGCCTCTCCCTGAACGAGGCGAACAGCTTCACCGTTGGCGACATCTACAGCAGGCAAAAGGACCAGGCTCACTGCGCCGATCCTAGTGGGTCATCGCCCGCGACCGGGTTCCGGGTCGTCACCGGGCTCGTCGCGGCGACGACCCCGGCGTTGGTCACAGATTGCGGACCCAGTTCTCCAGCAGCTGAGCACCGGCGTCACCGGACTTCTCGGGGTGGAACTGGGTGGCCGAGAGCGGCCCGTTCTCGACGGCCGCGAGGAATCGGTCCCCGTGCTCGGCCCACGTCAGCTTGGGCGGCGCGATGAGCTCCGACGGCGGCAACTCCCACTTGCGCACGCCGTACGAGTGCACGAAGTAGAAGCGGGTGTCGGGGTCCATTCCGGCGAACAGCACGCTGTCCTCCGGCGCCTCGACGGTGTTCCAGCCCATGTGCGGCAGAACGTCGGCCTCGAGCCGTTCGACGGTGCCGGGCCACTCGCCGCAGCCCTCGGCCTCGACGCCGAACTCGACGCCCCGCTCGAAGAGGATCTGCATGCCGACGCAGATTCCCAGCACCGGGCGCCCGCCGGCCAGTCGCTGGCCGATGATCCGCTCACCCTTGACCTTCAGCAGGCCCTCCATGCACGCGGCGAACGCGCCGACGCCGGGCACCACGAGACCGTCCGCGGCGAGAGCGATCTGCGGGTCCGCGGTCACCTCGATCTGCGCACCGGTGCGCGCGAGCGCGCGCTGGGCGGAGTGCAGATTTCCGGAGCCGTAATCGAGAAGGGCAACCTTGCGTGCGGTCATGGGAGAACTCTATCGGGGACGCGACCCGGCCCCGCGCGCCGCCAGGGCGACGGGCGCGACGGCCAGGGCGACGACGGAAGCCAGCGCGAACACCGCCGGGTAGCCCGCCAGCCCGGCGACCACGCCGAGCGCGAGCGAGCCGACGCCGGTACCGCCGTCGTACGCGATGTTCCACGCGGCGCTGGCCGCCCCGACCCGGTCACGCCCGGCCGAGGCGAGGAGCGTGAGCAGGGCCTCGTTCTGGACCGCCCCGAAGCCCGCGCCGAACGCCATGGCACCGGCGATCAACGCGACATCACCGCCGCCGATGCCGGCCACCGCGAGCGCCAACAGACCCATTCCGATCGCGGCGAGGACGAGGGCAGGCACCATGGTCCGGCCCGCGCCGATGCGGTCGGCGATCACGCCGGCACCGTAGCGGCCGACGAGCATCGCACCGGCGGACACCGACAGCGCGATTCCCGCGACGGCGGCACGGTTCTCCGACGCGATCGGCAGCAGCGAGGACATGCCTCCGTAGGCCGCGGCGACCACGAACATCGACAGGCACGGAATCACGAGCACGCGCGGCGACAGGCCCTTCCGACCGGTCGGAAGCCCCGGATTCGGGACCGCGGGTAATCGGGTGATCGTGAGGAGCGACACCAGGGGAACGGCCGTCCCCAGCCCGAACACCACGGCGTGGTGGCCGGACTGATACAGCGCCAGCCCCAGCGGCAGCACGATCATCTGGGCGGCCGCGATCGCCACACCGTTCGCGCCGGTGACGCGGCCGAGCAGGTTCGGTGGAGCCAACTCGGCCAGCAGTCCGATGCCGGCGACAGTGACCAGACCGAATCCGATGCCTCTGATCGCGGAGATGATCAATGCGGGTGTCGTCGCAGTGCTCCACAGGAATGCGAGCGACGGCAGCCCCAGCAGCAGACAGCCGACGGCGAGTACCGCCCGATAGCCGACACTGCGCAGCAGCGCCGGCACCTTCAATTGGGTTGCGACTGTGGTCGCCATGAACACCGCCGTCGACGCGCCGGCCGCCGCATCGGAGCCACCGCCGTCGGCAATCGCCAACGGAACAACCGGCAACAACAGCGACCAGCCACCGAACGTGGTGGCACCCATGAGCAGAGCAACCAGGATCCCGCGAGCCCGCAGGAGTTCACGCATCAGATCAGCCGCAGGATTCCCGACGCCGCCGCAAGGATCGCGAGTGCCACGAGCACGCCCGAGGCCAGCTTGTTCACTTTCCACATCGCGAATGCGCCGCCGATGGCGAAGCCCGCCGCGAGGAACAGAATGTAGATGAAGACCGTACTCATGGTTCTACAGCGCACCCTTGGTCGACGGCACACCCGAGACACGGGGATCGGGCTCGACGGCCTCGCGCAGCGCGCGGGCGACGGCCTTGAACTCGGCCTCGGTGATGTGGTGCTGGTCGCGGCCGTACAGCACGCGCACGTGCAGCGCGATGCGCGCGTTGAGCGCGATCGACTCGAACACGTGGCGGTTGATCACCGTCGAGTACGGCACACCCGGGTAGCCCCCGATCACGCTGTGCAGCATGTGTTCCGGCTCGCCGGTGTGGACACAGTACGGGCGCCCCGAGACGTCGACCGATGCGTGCGCCAGCGTCTCGTCCATCGGAATGAACGCGTCACCGAAGCGCCGGATGCCGCGCTTGTCACCGAGCGCCTGCCCCAACGCCTGGCCGAGCACGATTGCCGTGTCCTCGACGGTGTGGTGCGCGTCGATCTCGACGTCGCCCTTCGCCTGGACGGTCAGATCGAAGCTGGCGTGCGCGCCGAGCGCGGTGAGCATGTGGTCGAAGAACGGGATTCCTGTCGACACGTTCACGATTCCGGTGCCGTCGAGGTTCAACTCGACGACGATGCTCGACTCCTTGGTGGTCCGCTCCACCCGTGCGATCCGATCACTCATCGCAGTCCTTCAGCCCTTCAGTTCGGTGGACGCAAGTTTCCTGCTGACGCGCAGCAGTTCGTCGTTCTCGGCGACCAGGCCGATCGTGGCACGCAGATGGCCCGGGATGCCGACGTCGCGGATCAGCACTCCCTCGTCGAGGTAGTGCTGCCACGTGCGCGCCGCGTCCTCGAAGAGCCCGAACAGGATGAAGTTCGCGTCGCTGGGCACGACGGTGTAGCCCATCTCGGTCAGCTCGGCGCTCACCCGATCTCGCTCGGACGCCAGTTCGGCCACGCTGCCGAGCGTCTCGTCCGCGTGGCGCAACGCGGCGCGCGCCGCGGCCTGCGTGACGACCGACAGGTGATAGGGCAAGCGCACCAACAGCATTGCGTCGATGAATGCCGGCGCCGCGACCAGGTAGCCGAGTCGGCCACCGGCGAACGCGAACGCCTTGCTCATCGTCCGGCTCACCACCAGCTTGGTGGGGAACTCGTCGATCAGGCTGACCGCGCTGGGCACCGACGAGAACTCGGCATACGCCTCGTCGACGATCACGATGCCCGGAGCGGCGGCGAGGATCGGCTTCAGGTCCTCGAGCGGGATGCTGTGCCCGGTGGGGTTGTTCGGGCTGGTGACGAAGACGATGTCCGGTCGACGCTCCTCGATCACCCGCACCGCGGCCGCGGTGTCGAGCGAGAAGTCGTCGTGCCGCGGGGCCGCGATCCACTCGGTCTGCGTGCCGGTGACGAGCAGCGGGTGCATCGAGTACGACGGCACGAAGCCGATCGCGCTGCGGCCGGGCCCACCGAACGCCTGCAGCAACTGTTGCAGCACCTCGTTGGAGCCGTTGGCCGCCCACAGGTTGGACACGTCGAGCGTCACACCGGTCTGCCGGGTCATGTACTCGGCCAGATCGGTGCGCAGCGCGACCGCGTCCCGGTCCGGGTAGCGGTGCAGGTCCGCGGCGGCCGCGCGCACAGCCTCGGCGACGTCGTCGACCAGCGCCTTCGACGGCGGGTGCGGGTTCTCGTTGGTATTGAGCTGCACCGGCACCGTCAACTGCGGCGCGCCGTACGGGGATTGACCGCGCAAGTTCTCCCGGATGGGCAGATCGTCGATACCGACGGCCGATCCGGGGACCACCCCGGCGCTCACTTCAGTGCCTCGAAGCGCAGCCGCACAGCCTCGCCGTGCGCCGGGAGGTCCTCGGCGTTGGCGAGGGTGATGACGTGGCCCGAAACCTCCTTGAGAGCGGACTCCGAGTAGTCGACCACGTGGATGCCACGCAGGAACGTCTGCACGCTCAGGCCCGACGAGTGCCGCGCGCAGCCGGCGGTGGGCAGCACGTGGTTGGAGCCGGCACAGTAGTCGCCCAGGCTCACCGGCGCCCACGGGCCGACGAAGATCGCTCCGGCGGATCGCACCTGCGCGGCGACCGCGGAGGCGTCCTCGGTCTGGATCTCGAGGTGTTCGGCGGCGTAGGCGTTGACGACCTTCAGGCCCGCGGCGATGTCGTCGACCAGGACGGTGCCGGACTGGCTGCCGCGCAGCGCGGTCTCGACACGCTCGCGGTGCTTGGTCAGCTCGAGCTGCGCGGCGAGCGCCTTGTCGACGGCGTCGGCCAGCTCGGTGCTGGTGGTCACCAGGACGCTCGCGGCCATGACGTCGTGCTCGGCCTGGCTGATCATGTCGGCGGCCACGTGCACCGGGTCGGCGGTGTGGTCGGCCAGGATCGCGATCTCGGTCGGGCCGGCTTCGGCGTCGATGCCGACCAGTCCGCGGCACAGGCGCTTGGCGGCGGTGACGAAGATGTTGCCGGGGCCGGTGATGAGGTCGACCGGGGCGAGTTCGCCGCCGTCGGTGTCGGTGCCGCCGTAGGTGAGCAGCGCGACGGCCTGCGCACCGCCCACCGCCCACACCTCGTCGACGCCGAGCAGCGCGGCCGCGGCGAGGATCGTCGGGTGCGGCAGGCCGCCGAACCCGGCCTGCGGCGGCGAGGCGACGACGAGCGACTCGACGCCCGCGGCCTGCGCCGGGACGACGTTCATCACGACGGACGACGGGTACACCGCGTTGCCGCCCGGCACGTACAGGCCGACCCGCTCGACCGGCACCCACCGCTCGGTGACGGTGCCGCCGGGGACGACCTCGGTGACAGTGTCGGTGCGACGCTGATCGGCGTGGACCTTGCGGGTCCGCTCGATCGCGACCTCCAGCGCAGCGCGGACGTCGGCGTCCAGCTCGGCGAGCGCACGGTCCAACTCGGCGCGCGGGACGCGGACAGTCTCGGGGCGAACCCTGTCGAACTTCTCGCCGTACTCGAGCGCGGCCTCGGCGCCACGGTCGCGGATGTCCTCGACGACGGGACGGACCTGATGCAGCACCGCGTCCACGTCCACTCCGCCACGAGGCAGCGCACCTCGGAGCTCAGCGGTGGAAGGGGTACGACCGCGAAGGTCGGTGCGGGCAAGCATGAGAGGTCCTCTCTGGAGAACGGGGTTTACACCGATTATCCGTGATAGGCGCAAGTTGCTTTCGTTCCGGCCCCACGCGCGCGTCGAACGGATCCCCAACCGCGCTGAGCGGTACGCCTGAACTGCGATTTATGCGAAAGACACCCCACTGGACACGTGTCCACCATAGAGTCCCGACCTGCGAGACCTCGTCGGACGCACACGCAGGGAGCCGCCGTGACCCCACACCTCGATCCGCCCGTATCCGCCCGCGCCGGAGTAACGCGGCGCGCGTTCCTGGGAGGCGTCGGCGGCACCGCTGCGGCCACCCTCGCGGCAGCCACCGCGCGCACGGCCGCCGCCGCTCCACCGCAGGGCCCCGCGGTGACCGAACAGCGGCGCCGTGCCGTCGTCGTCGGCAGCGGATTCGGCGGCGCGATCGCCGCGACGCACCTCGGGCGGGCCGGCGTCGACACGCTGATCCTCGAGCGCGGCATCTGGTGGCCCACCGGACCCAACGCCGAGACCTTCCCGCACATGTTCGCGCCCGACCAGCGCTCCGCCTGGTTGCAGCCGCACCCGGTGATGACCGGCGCTCCCCCGGCGGTGTTCGCGCCGTTCACCGGGATCATGGAACGCATTCCGGGCAACGGCATGGACGTCCTGTGCGGCGCCGGCGTCGGCGGTGGCTCGCTGGTGTACCACGGCATGACCATGCAGCCGAACGGCGCAAACTTCGCCAAGTGCGTCTCGTCGTCGATCGACTACCAACTGATGGACGAGGTCTACTACCCGCGGGTGGCGCGCATGCTGCGCATCGCGACGATCCCGGACGACGTCCTCGCGAGCCCGCAGTACCTCTCGTCGCGGCAGTTCCTCGACGCCGCCGCCGCGCAGGGTCTCGACACGTTCCGGGTCCCGATGCCGATCGACTGGGAGTTCGCCCGCCGGGAACTGCGCGGCGAGATGCGCCCGTCGTACACCAACGGTGACGTGATCTACGGCGTCAACAACGGCGGTAAGAACTCGCTCGACGTCACCTACCTCCCCGAGGCCCAGGCCACGGGGCGGGTCGAGGTGGCGCCGCTGCACCGGGTGAACGACATCGAACGCGGCCAGGACGGCACCTGGGTGGTGCACTGCGACCGCATCGGAACCGACGGCACCGTCCTCGAACGCAAGCGGATCGTCACCGACGCCCTCTTCCTCGCGGCGGGCTCGCCCGGCACCACCCGCCTGCTGGTGAAGGCGCGCGCGAAGAACCTCGTCCCCGACCTGCCCGACGCGGTCGGCACCGGGTGGGGCAACAACGGCGACCGGATCTTCATGGTCACGCGACTCGACAACAGCCCGGGCGCGTGGCAGGGCGGGCCGGCGTGCGTCGGCGTCAAGGACTGGAACAACCCGGCCGGGGCGCTCACCATCGTCACCGGCCCGGTCCCGTTCCCCGTGGACGTGCACACGACGTCGGTGATCGGGTACGGCGTGGTGCCGGGCCTGGGCGTGTGGAATTACGACCCGAACCGTGACGACGCCGTCCTCACGTGGAATCAGGCGTACGACCGGGGGCTCACCGACGCGATCCGCGCGCGGATCGAGCAGATCGTCGGCGCCGGGTTCGGCGTCATCGCGGCCGACGTGAATGCGTTCGACACCAACACCTTTCACCCGCTCGGCGGGGCGCCGCTCGGTTCCGTGTGCGACGACGCCGGGCGTGTGCACGGACAGCGCGGTCTCTACGTCCTCGACGGCTCACGCATCCCCGGTTCGACCGGCGCCTGCAATCCGTCGATGACGATCGCGGCGCTGGCCGAGCACAGCATGGACACCCTCGTTCCCGCCGACGTCGGCACCGTCTTCTGAAGGAGCAACCGTGAAGACCGTCCTGCGCGCCGCAATCGTGGCCGTCGCCGCGGCACTGCTCGCCGCACCCGCGGCGCACGCCACGCCACTCGGCGACGACTTCCTGTGGGGAGTGGCCACGTCCGGCTTCCAGTCCGAGGGCTCGTCGCCGGACAGCAACTGGGCGCGCTACTCGGCGTCGGGCCAGACCCACGACAAGATCGGCAACGCGGTCGACTTCCGGCACCGCTACGCCGAGGACATCGACAACGCCGCCGCGCTCGGGGTCGACGTGTTCCGGTTCGGCATCGAGTGGGCCCGAGTGCAGCCGAGCCCGGACACGTGGGACGAGGCCGAGTTCGCGTACTACGACGACGTCGTCCGCCGGATCCGTGAGCACGGGATGACACCGATGATCACGCTCGATCATTGGGTGTATCCGGGCTGGATCGCCGACCGCGGTGGCTGGGCCGATCCGCGGACCGCCGACGACTGGCTGGTGAACGCCGAGAAGGTCGTCGAGCGCTACCGGGACGCCGGCGCGATCTGGATCACCTTCAACGAGCCGACGACGTACGCACAGCGGGAACTGACCTTCGGCGGAATCTCGTTGGGCGACGCACCGAAGATGTTCGACGGCCTGGTCCGCGCCCATCGCGCGATCTACGACCGGATCCACGAACTCGATCCGCGCGCGCGGGTCGGCAGCAACCTGGCGTTCATCCCCGCGGTCTTCGGGGTGCTCGACAACCTGTTCGTCGACCGGGTCACGGACAAACTCGACTTCCTCGGGATCGACTACTACTACGGCGTCTCGCTCGACAACGTTTCGGCGATCGCGGCGGCCACCGACCGGTTCTACGACGTGGTCCCGCAACCGGACGGGATCTACCACGCGCTCATCGCGTACCACCGCAAGCTGCCCGGGATGCCGCTGTACGTCGTCGAGAACGGCATGCCCACCGACGACGGCAAGCCCCGCCCCGACGGGTACACCCGCTCGGACCACCTGCGCGACCACGTCTACTGGATCGAGCGGGCCCGCCAGGACGGCGCCGACGTGATCGGCTACAACTACTGGTCGATCACGGACAACTACGAATGGGGTTCGTACCGTCCACGATTCGGCCTCTACACGGTGGACGCACTCACCGATCCGACGCTCACCCGCCGGCCCACGGACGCCGTCGCCACGTATCGGACGATCATCGAGGACGGCGGCGTGCCGGCCGACTACCGTCCGGTGATGGCGGAGGCGTTCTGCTCGCTCGTCGATCCGCCGGCCAGTTGTCTCGGGTCCGGATCGTCGGGCGGCTCGTGATCGCACCCGCCGCCGGACGCAGACACCCACCGGAGTACATTTCTCGCCCGTGTCGTGGCAGGTCTGGTTGGCGTTCTTCGGCGCCAGCTGGGTGATCAGTCTGTCACCGGGGGCCGGCGCCATCGCGTCCATGTCGACGGGGCTGCAGCACGGCTTCCTGCGCGGGTACTGGAACATCCTCGGCCTGCAGTTGGCACTGCTGATGCAGGTCGCCGTCGTGGCCGCGGGGGTCGGTGCGCTGCTGGCAGGTTCGACGACGGCATTCCTGATCGTCAAATGGTTCGGCGTCGCCTACCTCGCGTATCTCGGGGTGCGGCAGTGGCGCTCGGCGCCCGCACCGATCGAGGCCGAACCGGACGAGGGTCACACCACGGCCGCCGGGCTCGTGCTGCGGGCGTTCCTGATCAACTCCAGCAATCCGAAGGCGATCGTCTTCATGCTGGCGGTACTGCCGCAGTTCCTGGATCCAGCGGCGCCACTGCTACCGCAGTACGCACTGATGGCGGCCACGATGGTCGCCGTCGACACCGTCGTGATGACCGGGTACACGGGCCTCGCCGCGCGGGTGCTGCGGCTGCTGCGGTCCCCGCGTCAACAGCAGGTCACCAGTCGCGTCTTCGCGGCCCTGTTCTTCACCGCCGCCGCGGCGCTCGCGACCGCGGTGTGACACGGCGCGGCCGGAGTTGTGCCCTACCGCCGCGGACCGTTCCGTGCCTACGCTGACGAGGCAGCATGCCCGACAATCGGGAGCGACCATGACCACCAGTCCGCGAGACCTCGCCGAACAACTGCCCGTCCTCCCACCGGGCGACGAGTTCGAACGGTTCGCCGGGTACGGGGTAATGGGTCTGCCGTTCGCGACCGGATACTACCTCGCTCTCCGGCACTTCCCTGCGAGCTCGATCGGTCCCGGCTACGACTCGGTGTGGTACCGGGATCCGGCCGGCCGGTGGGTCATGTACACCAGCGGCGCGCCGGAGTCCGCTTGTCCGCGCTACTTCGGGCAGGCGCTGGCGGAGTCCCGAACCGCGGACATCGCTGTCACCTGGACCGGACCGGACGAGTTCCACGTGACCGTCGACGACACGATCGACTGGTCGGTGGCGCTGACCCGCTCCCTCGCCACCCGCGCGATGAGCGCGGCCGGGTCACTGCTCCCCGCCGCACTGTGGCGCAACGACCGCGTGCTGACACTGATGTCCCGGGTGGCCGGTCCGCTGCTCGGAGTGGGCCGGGTCGGCTTGACCGGCCAGGCCCCGAACGGGCAGTCGTTCCGGGCCAATCCGCGCCGGTTGTGGGCCGTGCAGCGCAGCCACGCGACGGTCGACGGCGTCGACCTCGGAACGCCGGGCGCCCTCGCGGAGCAGACCCGGCTCGGTGGGTTCTGGTTGCCGCAGCGCGGCATGTTCGCGATCGGCGAGGCGTACTTCACCCCGGCGTGAGTCACCCGTCGGCGTAGCGCGCCCGCAGGTGTTCGAGGGTCGAGGTGATGCCCTCCTCGTTCTTCGACCGGAAGCCCATCCACTCCACCCACTGCGGGAACCGGACCATCGAATAGTCGAACACCTCGGTCACCTCGGTGTGCCCGGGAGTGGTCTCCTCGAACTCCCACCGCCAGTGGTGCCCCAAGGGGTGTTTCCATTCGACAACATGCCCGTCCTCGAAGTCGACCACCCGGCTCGTGATCCGGTACGGCGCGCCGTACATCTTCATCGAGACGGTGAACGTGGCGCCGTCGTCGAGACGGTCCGGGCCGGAAACGGTGTGCTGCACGGTCCCGGACCCGTCGAGCTCATGGTGGCGCCGCGGGTCGGCAATCAGGTCGAAGACCGTCGAGGCGGGTACATCGACGGTGACCCGACGGGCGATTCTTCGCGGTCCGCGATCGACCGCAGTGACGTTCGACTCGCTCATGCGTCCACGGTACGTCGCACGGAGTCGGTCGGCACCCTGGCGGGGCTGTGAGCGCTCGTTCGGCAGCCGGTATCGCGTCGAGCGCAACGGGCATTCAGTGAATGTAATACCAACGTACGTACGCACGGTCGTCGAATCGCAACCGTCTTTCCCTGCACGACAAGCTTATTCAACCGCCCCTCCCGCAGCTCGTTCACCGGAAGCCACACATCGCCAAAGATCGCGACCTATACTGCCGCACATGCTGATTCACCCGACTCTGCGGATGCAATCGTGGGGATTCACGATCGGGTCTCTACTTTTCGCGCTCGGCTCGGCGCCGGTGCTCGCTCCGGCCATCGGGACGGCCGCCGCCAACACGGCCTTCTTCGTCGGCTCGTGGTTCTTCACCTACGCCGCGTTCATCCAGTTGATCCTGAGCGGCGCGGCCACGACGATGACAGATAGCGGCAAGCCGGCGATTCGCGCGGAGTGGCTCGCCGCCGCGACCCAGTTCCTGGGCACCCTGCTGTTCAATATCAGCACCGGCGCGGCGCTGCACGCCCACACCATCTCGGGTGAGCAGCACCTGGTCTGGAAGCCTGACGCGGTGGGTTCGATCGCCTTCCTGATCAGCAGTTCTCTGGCGATTCTGATCCTCACCCGCGCGAAGTGCTACTGGGCTCCGCGCTCGCTCGACTGGCAGAGCACCTGGCTCAATGCCGTGGGTTCGCTCGCGTTCGGACTGTCGGCCGTGGGAGCGTTCATCACGCCGTCGGGCGGCGTCGAAGACGCATCCCTTGCCAACGCCGGCACCTTCGTGGGAGCCCTGTTCTTCTTCGGGGCTTCCGCCATCTTCCTCGGTACACCACGGAGCCCGTCGAAGGAGCCGGTCGAGTCCATCTGACCCAGGTCCACGGCCGATCCTGCTGCCGCGACGCACTGTCGCGCGGCAGCAGGATCGGCCGTTTGCGCCGGAACCCTTTGCGTGACAATGACACTTGTCGATCCCGTTTCGACGGCCTCGCAGGCAAATCCGGACAACTCGGAACGGGTGATATAGGGGGTTATTTCCGTCCCGCCGGCGATCACCCCGGACCGCCCGCTGTTAGCTTTGCGAGGTATGACGACTCCTCCGGAAAGCAAGAAGCGTTTACTGTTTCGCGACGTCCGGGTGTTCGACGGCGTATCGGCAGAACTCAGCAATGGGGACGTACTGATCGACGGCAACAAGGTCGCCGCCGTGTCGACGTCCCCCGTCGGGGGCGAACCCGGCAGAGACACCGTCGTCATCGACGGCGGCGGCCGGGTATTGATGCCCGGCATGAGCGATGCCCATGTCCATCTGGTGGGCAACGCCAATTCCTACGTCGACCTCTTGATGGGCACGGAGGGACACATCACCCTCAACGGTGTCGCCGAGGCAAAGAACATGCTGATGAGAGGGTTCACCGCGGTTCGCGACATGGCCGGCGACACCGCGAGCATCAAGTCCGCCATCGATCGCGGTCAGTTCCTCGGGCCCCGCATCTATCCATGTCAGGCAGCGATCTCGCAGACCAGCGGTCACGGCGACTTCGGCAACGTCTACGACACGCCCTCCGCTCTCGGTGGTACCGAGAATCGCTCGGAAACAATCGGTTTCATGCGGATCGCAGACGGCGAGGAACGAGTCCTGGCCGCTGTGCGCGAGCAGCTCAGGAAGGGTGCATCGCAGATCAAGCTGATGGTCGGCGGCGGCGCCGCCTCGACCTACGATCCTCTGTACACGGTGCAGTTCACGGACGGTGAACTGCGGGCAGCGGTCGACGCCGCAACCGACTACGGCACCTACGTCGCGACCCATGTCTACAACGTCACCGGCATCCGGCGCGCGATCGACGCCGGCGTCAAGTCGATCGAGCACGGCCACCTGTCCGACGAACCGACGGTCGCGTTGATGGCCGAGCGCGACGTCTGGCTGTCGATGCAGCCGTTCGCGGAAGAGGATCACCACTACCCCGACCCCGACCGTGCCGAGAAGAACCGGCAGATCTGCAGCGGCGTGGACCGGATCTACGGCTGGGCCAAGAAGTACGGGGTGAAGGTGGCCTTCGGCACCGATCTGCTGCTCGAGCCGCAGTTCGCGAAGCGACAGAGCCAGATGGCGGCCCGACTGGGTGACTTCTACAGCAATGTCGAGGCGCTGCGCATGCTGACCTCGGGCAATGCAGAGCTCTTCCGGCTCGCCGGTGAACGCGATCCCTACCGGGACGCCCCGTTCGGGGTCGTGGCGCAGGGGGCCTGGGCCGACCTGCTGCTGGTGGAGGGCAATCCGCTCGACGACCTGAGCGTGCTGGCCGACCCGGAGAAGTACCTGTCGGTGATCGTCAAGAACGGCGAGGTCGTCAAGAACAGCCTGTGACTGTCCGACGGCCCGTGGGCCGATCCGACGTCGGTTTCGAAGTAGTGAGGGACAAGGACAGCATCCGAACATGTCGCCGTTCGCCGAGCGACGAGGGACTGTGGAGTGCGAATTGGTCGAAACACAGGTCGAGGGGTACCAACCCCCATGGGAACCGGTCTCAGGAACTTTGGTGTCCGCCAGAGCAATCGAACTCGACGGCCCGTGGGGCCACGTGTTCGGGCCGCTCGATCTCGACATCGACATCGGTGGAGTGACCGTCCTCGCCGCACCGTCCGGTGCCGCCCGCACCGCCCTGTTGATGGCACTGTGTGGACGGATGCGTCTGACCGCCGGATCCCTCACGGTCCTCGGGTTCGAGGACAAGCCCATGGCGGTGTTCCGCAACTCGACCATCGCGTGCCTCAACGAGTTGGACGAGGTCCGCCCATCGGTCACCGTGCGCGATCTCGTCACCGAACAACTGAGGTGGGACTCGCCGTGGTACCGATTCGTCCCGCGCGTGGGGACGAGCGGCGTCGAGGAGATGTGCAGCGAGGTGTTCGGCGACGTACCGCTGCCGCCGCTCAACGCGTTCGTCGATGACCTGCCCGAGATCCAGCAGTTGTTGTTGCGGATCGCCGTCGCAAACACGCGACGACCTCCTCTACTCGTCGTGGGCAGGATCGACAAGATCGCCGATGACGAAGAGCGCCTCATGGTTCTGGAACGGCTTGTGACACTTGGCCAAAACCAGTCCGTGATCACCGCCGACGTGAATCCTTTCCCACCGGGGAGTTCAGTGCGCGCGGTCGTGGACCTGCACCAGCTTCTGAACGCCGGCGACATCGGCGTCATGACCGAGGCGAGGTAGGCCGATGCTTGCAGGAATTTCCCTGGGCAGCGATTCGAAGCGCTACTTCCGTGGCACGATGCCGCGAATCGCCATCATCACGATCATCCTCATGCCGTTGCTCTACGGCGCGATGTACCTCTGGGCGTTCTGGAATCCGTTCGGCGCGGTGGACAAGATCCCGGCCGCGATCGTCAACAACGACACGGGCAGGACGGCGGACGGCCAGCAACTCGACGCCGGCGACCAGGTCGTGAAGTCCCTGATCGCTTCCGGCCAACTCGACCTCGCGGAAGTGTCCCAGGAAGACGCCGCGAAAGGCCTCTCGGACGGCAAGTACTACTACACGATCACCCTTCCCGAGAACTTCAGTGCCGCGGTCTCGTCACCGAACGGCGACCACCCCGAGAAGGCAGATCTCATCTTCACCTTCAACGACGCGAACAACTATCTCGCGACGATCATCGGCCAGGACGCGTCGGAACAGGTGATCAATCAGGTCAATTCGACCATCGGGGCGCAGGGCGTGGGGCAGGTCCTCACCGGCCTGCAGAGCGCCGGGTCCGGCCTGGGGAAGGCCGCGGACGGCGCCGAACAGCTCGCCACGGGTATCGACCAGGCCAACAGCGGCGCCGATCAGCTGGCGTCCGGGGCCCACACCCTCGCCGACAACATGGTCACGGCGCGAAACGGCTCGGACGCCCTGGCTGCGGGCGCCTCCCAGCTGGCGGCCGCGGTCGACGGCGTGGCCGACCCTCTGCTCAACGCGCTCGATGGGAGCGCACTGCCGAACGTCGGCGGTCAGGTGGCGCAGCTGCGCCAGTCGCTCGCGGATCTCGCGAACCGGGTCCCTGGCGCGGAACAACCACCGACACAGACGGTCCAGGCCGTCGAGCAGGTGATCAACGTCCTCAACCGCAGTTCCGATCCGATTGTGCAGCAGGCCGTCGCAGCGCTCACACCACTCACCCGCCCGGCCGCTGCTACCGCTGGAACGGCGGATCTGCGTGGGGAACTCGAAGCGCTGCACTCCGACGCCCAGGCACTCGAATACCAGCTGACCGATCCGAACAGTCCCCTACAGAGCGGCCTAGCAATGCTGCAGAACGGCGGCCTCGCCTCCGACGTGCGGCAGCTACGTAACGGTGCCGACCAACTCAGCTCCGGGGCCGCGACGCTCAGTCAGGGCATGGGGCAGCTGACGGACGGCAGCTTCCAGCTGGCCACTGGCGCAGACCAGCTCGCGGCCGGAACAGCTCAGTTGCAGTCCGGGTCGAAGGAACTGGCCTCCGCCCTGCAGCAAGGCGCGGGTCAGGTACCGAGCTGGACCGACGATCAGCGCACCGCAACGGCCGAGACACTGTCCACTCCGGTCGCGCTGCAGCAGGAGTACACGAACGTGGCTCCGACGTTCGGAACCGGATTCGCACCGTTCTTCCTGTCGTTGGCGCTCTTCGTCGGCGGCATAATCACGTGGATGCTGTTGACCCCGTTGCAGTCCCGCCCCACCGTGGGTGGCGTCGGACTGTACCGGACCGTGCTCGCGTCGTACTGGCCGGCGCTCCTGGTCGGCATCCTGCAGGTGGTCGTGATGTACACGGTCGTGCACTTCGGCGTCGGACTGGACGTCAAACACGTCCTCGGCACGATCCTGTTCCTGATGTTGATCTCCGCGACGTACCTCGCGATGATCCAGGCGTTCAACGCGCTGTTCGGAGTCGCGGTCGGCCGCGTGGTCACCTTGGCCTTCCTCATGCTCCAGCTCGTGTCGGCGGGTGGCATCTACCCGGTACCGACGACCGCGACGCCCTTCCAGGTGATTCATCCGTTCGACCCGATGACCTACACGGTGAACGGTCTGCGTCAGCTCACCGTCGGTGAGCACGTCGACTCACGACTCTGGACAGCCATCGCCGTGCTGACGGGCATCCTGCTCGTGAGCCTCACTGTCAGCGCTCTCTCGGTCCGCCGTAACCGGCGGTACACGATGGAGCGCCTGTATCCACCCATCGAGGTCTGATCCCCGACCGACGCCGGGAGTTCCTGACACAATCGCGTCACCCGTTCCATCCACAGATCGTTCGAAGTATGGAGGAGAGAAGATGTCGAACAACTTTGCCGCTCCCGCTGAGACGCTCGCACCCGCGTACACGGGACGGCTCGGAACCGACCCAATCCCCGCCTTGCGAATGCCCAAGGCCGAGACCGAGCCCGAGGCCGCCTACCGCTTCATCCACGACGAGTTGATGCTGGACGGAAGCTCGCGCCTGAACCTGGCCACCTTCGTGACCACCTGGATGGACCCGCAGGCCGACCGCCTGATGGCGGAGACGTTCGACAAGAACATGATCGACAAGGACGAGTACCCCGCGACCGCCGAGATCGAAACCCGCTGCGTCAACATGGTCGCCGCCCTGTTCAACGCGGAGGGCCTCTCCGAGACCGATCCGACCTCGGCCACCGGAGTCTCCACCGTCGGTTCGTCCGAGGCCGTGATGCTCGCGGGCCTGGCACTCAAGTGGAGGTGGCGGGCCGCCCGCCGGGCGGCCGGCAAGGACACGGACCGCCCGAACCTCGTCCTCGGCAGCAACGTCCAGGTGGTGTGGGAGAAGTTCTGCCGCTACTTCGACGTCGAGCCGAAGTACCTCCCGATGGAGAAGGGGCGCTACGTCATCACGCCCGAGCAGGTGCGGGAGGCGGTCGACGAGAACACCATCGGTGTGGTGGCCATCCTCGGCACGACGTTCACCGGCGAGCTCGAGCCGGTCGCCGAAATCGCCGCAACGCTCGACGAGTTGGCGGCTGCGGGCGGCCCCGACGTACCCATGCACGTCGACGCCGCGAGCGGCGGATTCGTGGTTCCCTTCCTGCATCCCGAGCTGGAGTGGGACTTCCGCATTCCGCGGGTCGTCTCCATCAACGTCAGCGGCCACAAGTACGGGATGACCTACCCCGGAATCGGATTCGTCGTGTGGCGCTCCAAGGAGCACTTGCCGGAGGACCTCGTGTTCCGAGTGAACTACCTCGGCGGGGACATGCCGACGTTCACGCTCAACTTCTCGAGGTCCGGCAACCAGGTCGTCGGGCAGTACTACAACTTTGTCCGGCTCGGGGTCGCCGGCTACACGCAGATCATGGAGTCGCTGCGCGACACCGCGCTGATGCTGTCCAGCGAGATCTCGAAGATCGACAACATGGAGATCATCACCGACGGCAGCGCCATTCCGGTCCTCTCCTTCGAGGTCGTGGGCGATCCCGGCTTCACTGTCTTCGACATCTCCCACGAACTGCGGGCGCGCGGCTTCCAGGTCCCCGCCTACACGATGCCGGCGAACGCGGAGGACGTCGCCGTACTGCGCATCGTGCTGCGGGAAGGCTTCAGCCGCGACCTCGCGTGGAAGCTCGTCGTCGCGATCAAGGACGTCATCGGACGTCTGCGCGCCGGTAACGAACACGCTGCGCAGGCCTTCTCGCACTGAGGCACCGGGGCGGGGCGCCGGTCGCCCCGCCCCCGCCCCGCGCCGGTGTCAGGCGGTACCGGGTCAGAGCAGCCGACGACGTGCCGCGACCTCCAGCGCCTCCGCACGGCTGGATGCGTCGAGCTTGCGGTACACGTTGCGGGTATGGGTGCGAACGGTGTTGAGCGAGACGTGCAACTGTTGTGCGATCAGGCGCAGCGGCTTACCCGTGCGCAGTTCAGCGAGAACGACTTTCTCGGTTCGGGTGAGCCCGGGGTTGCGCCCCCGGTGCGCCTCCACGAGTTTTGCGCGCACGTGGTCGAGGAAGGCGCCGGTGTAGTCGCCTCCGGGAGGGGTCTCCGCGAGCAGTTCCGCGGCATCGCCCCCGCAGTCGACGAAGGGACTGACGATCCCACCCGGTTCGGCGAGCGTGAGCGCCCGTCGGACCGCGCGCATCGCGTCGGCCGGACGATCCTCGCGGCGGGCCACGACGGCATCCAGTATCGAGACACGCACGGCGAGCGCGGGATGCACGAACTCGGCCGCGTCCAGCACCGGGTCGAGGAACCGGCGAGCGGACGCCGGATCCGCCTGCGCGATGCAGATCATCGCTCGCGCCACCTGGACGTCGAGGTTCTCACCGAACGCCCGGTGCGCCGTGTCGACGACCTCGGCCGCGAACGAAAGCCGCCCCGCGTCCAACAGCACCGCGATAGCCGGCGTGACGAGTGTGTTGCTCAGCCCCTCCTGGGCGCCCCGCGTGAGCAGGCCGACAAGGGCCCGTCCGACAGCGTCGGCCTCGTCGACGGTCGGAACCGGATTGCGCCGCGCCTCGAGGATCGCGAATGCGACCTCGGCGTGACCGCCCGAGATCGGCGCGGTGGTCCCGTCGGGGCGCTGATGGCGTCCCGATCCGGCCGCCAGCGCGTAGACCGGGCTGTCGTCGGGCAACCGCTCGCTACGGAGATACCTGTCCATGCAGACGGCAGCCGCGCACTGGAAGGTGTCGATCCGATCCAGCTGACCGTGATCGACTGCGTAACGGAGGGCTCGCTCGGCCCGGGTGGTCATCGTCACGAGATCTCCACGAACCCCGGACAAAATGGAAAGCCTTGCCAGACAGCGCATCACGAGCCGTGGATGCGCACCGAGGTCGGCGAACGCCAGCGCCTCCCGAAGAAGTCGCTCGCTGCCGATCGGATCGCCCGTGAACATGAGGACGGCGGCGCGCTGGATTGTCACGTAGCAGTCGAGATCGACGTTGCCGGTCTTCGCCTGCACGTCGTGCACGGACTCCGTTGCGGTCGGCATGGGACGACCCGAAATCACGGCGATCTCGACACCCAGCGCGGCCGTGAAGGCCGCGGCGAGAGCCGGCCGGAGCGCAACCGCGTCCGGGGCGAGCGCGGTACCGAAGTGCGCCCGCGCCGCGTCGGGATAGTTCCGCTCGAGCGCCTCGAGCGCCCGGAGGAGTCGGACGCCCTGCTTGTCGCCGTGCCGGTCTGCGAGAAGGTCGAGGATCGCATCGCCCTGCCCGTCGAACACCGCGGCCAGCCCCAAGCTGTACATGAAGTCCGCGATCGCCAGTTCGTCGCCGGCCTCGAGCAGGTGCTCGAGGGCGACGGTCGGCTGTCGGGAATCCACGAACCAGCGTCCCGCCGCCGCATGTAGTCGAGACAGACGATCCGGGTCGGCAGAGCGCAGATGCGATCGCGTGTATGCGCGCAGCAGTGGGTGCCACGCATACTGCACGTCGTCAGCGGTCGCGAGCCGCCGGATCGGAATGCACCAGCGTTCGCGCTCCTCCAGTGCCAGGTCCACATTCGCGCGGTCCAGGCAGGCGGCCAGTTCGGTCCCGAACTGATCGACGATGCTGGTGGCCTCGACGAACCGCCACAGCTGCCCGGGTACCACCGAGACCATCTCCCCGACCACGTAGTCGGCCAGCGGCTGCGGGTACCGGGCGAGATCGGCAATCCCGCTGGCGACATCGCCATCGGCACCGAGGCGGGTCGCCGCGACGCGCAGCGCAAGCGCCCAGCCTCCGGTCAGATCGAGCACCGCGTCGAGTTCCGTCGCTGAGAGGGCACAGCGATGCTCGGCGAAGATCGCGGCGGCCGCAGTGCGATCGAGCGCGAGGTCCTCCCATCCGATCGGCACGAGGGAGCCGTCTGCCACGTACCTCACCCATGGAAGCGGCGGCGAGAACCGTGCTGCCAGGACCACCGTCAGGTTCGGCGGCGCCGCATCCAACAGATCTTCCAGCAGTCGGAGCGCGGCAGTCCGCGTGAGTACGTGCGCATCGTCGAGCACGAGGACAGCTGCGCGGCCCGCCTCGGCGACGGCCCGCACGGACCCGAGCAGCGAACCGCCGTTCGAGGAGGCACCGTCCGGCGCGACCAGGCGATCGAGCGCCGCACCGAGCTTGTCCTCCAATGCATTCGGATCATCGTTCAGATCGGCGCCCAACCTCACCCACGCGACCGCGGGCCCGTCGTCTTCCCCGACCCGTGCCGTCCAGTCCGCCAGCAACGTCGACTTTCCGGTGCCCGCCGGCGCACAGACGAGGACCCTCCCCGTCGTGGACCGGGCGACGACGCCATCGAGCACGGCATACAGATCCTCGCGAGGCTGAACCGTGACGGACAGTCGCGGCGGAAGGAAGTCCGAGCCATCGGCGATCGCACGCTGCGAGGCCGGCCGAACATCGGACGTCGCGCGATTGGAAACCTGCTGCGCCACAGCACCCCTCCGCTCGTCCTGCCCACACTCCCCGACAAATGGTTCTTACCAGACGATCCGGTCATCGAAGCAAAGATCAAGATCAACTGCGGGCAGGTACGAACCGGGCGGACATCCGAATCCGGGTCGCCACCAGCCCGCGCCACTCCGGGACCATACCGCGCATTCCCGAGCGCAAGGGGTCAAAACGGCCTGTCTCCGGGCCGGTGTCGCCACCGAACCGGAGACAGGCGATGAGAAGCGACGACTACATGTCCAGGCCGAGATCGAGCACGGTCACGGAGTGCGTGAGGGCACCAACGGCGAGGTAGTCGACACCCGTCTGCGCGTAGTCCGCGGCGACGTCGAGGGTCAGGCCTCCCGAGGACTCGAGCTTGGTCTTCGGCGAGACGGCGTCCCGGCGCTGGACAGCGGTCTGGGTCTGCCACAGCGGGAAGTTGTCCAGCAGAACCAGTTCGACGCCCTCGGCGAGGACCTCGTCGAGCTGGGCGAGGGTGTCCACCTCCACCTCGCACTCGATGTCCGGCGCGACGGCACGCACCGCGCGCAGTGCGGCGACGACGGACCCCGCCGCGGCCACATGGTTGTCCTTGATGAGGGCAGCGTCACCGAGGCCCATCCGGTGGTTGACGCCGCCGCCGACGCGCACCGCGTACTTCTGCAGACCACGCAGACCCGGCAGGGTCTTGCGGCTGTCACGAATCTTGCAGTCGGTCCCGTCGACCGCGTCGACCCACGCAGACGTCGCGGTGGCGATGCCGGACAGGTGGCACATCAGGTTCAGCATGGTCCGCTCGGCGGTGAGTAGACCCCGCGTCGGCGCGCTGACGGTGAGCACCGCGTCACCGGGCTGCACGCGGGTGCCGTCGGCGACCCGGTCCAGGACCTCGTAGTTCCCGGCGCCGATCACCTCGTCGAGCACCGTCAGGCCCACATCGATGCCGGCGACCGTGCCTACCGACCGGGTCACTACCGCCGCCTTCGCGACCGCGCCCTCGGGGACCGTCGCGACCGACGTGATGTCGGGGCCGTAGCGGAGGTCCTCGTCGAGCGCGGTGCGCACCAGCGCGAGCGTCTCCTGCGGATCGAGTCGGTCCTGCGTGCTCATCGTGCTCCTGTCACTTGCATTTCGGGTACTTCCAGTTCGCCGTCACGGCCGATACGCACCGGGATGCTGCGCCGGAACTCCTCCGACGCCTCGGGGTAGTCGACACGCGTGTGGCAGCCGCGGCTCTCTCGTCGCGCCGACGCCGCCAGCACGAGCGCCGACGCCGCCACGGTCAGCGCGGTGTCCTCGAGCGCACCCCCGCTGCCTGCGACCGCGACACCGCTTGCCGCCAGTTCGGTTGCGGCACTGTCGAGTCCGTTGCCGTCGCGCATCACGGAGGCGTGCGCGGTCATGAGCGCTTGCACCCGCTCGCGGGGGGCCCGCCGACGGAACGGCAGCAGTAGGTCGGTGGCCTCGACGGAGACCTCGGCGCGCTCGACCGCGGCCCGGCCGACGCGCTCGCCCACCACCAGGCCCTCGAGCAGGCTGTTGGACGCCAGGCGGTTCGCGCCGTGCAGCCCGGTGCGGGCCACCTCGCCCACCGCGTACAGCCCGGGAACCTCGGTGCGTCCGTGCACGTCGGTGACGACACCCCCGCACGAGTAGTGCGCGGCCGGCGCCACCGGGATCAGCTGTTCGGCCGGGTCGATACCCGCGGCCAGACACGACGCGGTGACGGTCGGGAATCGGCTCGCGAATCCCGGCAGGTGCCGGGCGTCGAGGTAGACGTGATCGGTGCCGGTCTCCCGCAGGCGGCGGGCGATGGCCCGCGAGACGACGTCACGCGGCGCCAGATCGCCCTGCGGATGCACCCCGTCGGTGACCGATCGGCCGTCCATGTCGACGAGCCGGGCGCCCTCACCACGCACGGCCTCGCTGATGAGGGGACGGCGGCCGACGCCGCCCGGGGCGTAGAGCACCGTGGGATGGAACTGGACGAACTCGAGGTCGGCGACGGTCGCGCCGGCCTCCAGCGCGAGGGCGATGCCGTCGGCGGTCGACCCCTCCGGGTTGGTGCTGCACGAATACAGCTGCCCCAGGCCGCCCGTCGCGAGCGCCACCGCGGGGGCGTGGATGACGCCCAGCCCCTTCTCGGACAACACGATCAGACCCGTGACGCCGCGCCGGTCGGTGGTCACGCGGGCCGCGGCGGCACCGAACAGCACCGGCATCCCGGCCGCGTTCAGCGCCCGCTGCACCTCGGCGCCGGTGGCGTCCCCACCGGCGTGGACGATCCGCCGCGTGCTGTGCCCACCCTCGCGGGTGCGCGAGACGTTGCCGTCGGAGCCGACGTCGAACACGGCACCCAGCGCGGTGAGCGCGGCGAGCGCCTCCCGTCCGGACGACACGATCGACCGCACCGCCGCCTCGTCGCACAGGCCGGCGCCCGCGACGCACGTGTCACCGGTGTGCGAGTCCACCGAGTCGGTGCGCGGGTCCCCCACCACCGCGATGCCGCCCTGCGCGTACTGGGTGGCGGTGTCGGTGGGGCCGCCCTTGCTCACCACGAGGACCCGGAGACCCTCCTCGGCCGCGGTCCGCGCTGCCGTCAGCCCGGCGACACCGCCGCCCACGACGACCAGGTCCGCCCGTGCCTCCCACACGACGCCGTCACCCCCGGGTCCGGCGACCATTACTCCCCGCCGCCGGGGTTTCCGATCTCGATCATGCGCTGCACGGACTTTCGTGCCCGCTCGGCGACGTCGGGGGCGACGTGGACCTCGTCCTTGCCCTCGACGAGGCACCGCAGCAGCGCGGCCGGCGTGATCATCTTCATGTACGGGCACGACGCGCGGTCGTTGACGGCCTGGAAGTCGACGCCCGGCGCGGCCTTGCGCAGCTGGTGCAGCATGCCGACCTCGGTGGCGACCAGGACCTGACGGGCGCCGGTCTCGCGGGCCGCGTCGAGCATGCCGCCCGTCGAGAGGATCTTGACCTTGTCCTCGGGGACGAAGCCCTCGCCGGCGAGGTACAGCGCCGAGGTGGCGCAGCCGCACTCGGGGTGCACGAACAGCTCGGCGTCGGGATGCGACTTGGACTTCGCCGTCAGCTCGTCGCCGTTGATCCCGGCGTGGACGTGGCACTCACCGGCCCAGATGTGCATGTTCTCGCGCCCGGTGACGCGCTTGACGTGCGCACCGAGGAACTGGTCGGGCAGGAACAGCACCTCGCGGTCGGGGTCGATCGAGGCGACGACCTCGACCGCGTTGGACGACGTGCAGCAGATGTCGGTCAGGCCCTTCACCTCGGCAGTGGTGTTCACGTAGGACACCACCAGCGCGTCGGGGTGCTCAGCCTTCCACTCGCGCAGCTGGTCGGCGGTGATCGAGTCGGCAAGCGAGCAACCGGCCCGCTCGTCCGGGATCAGCACCGTCTTCTGCGGGCTGAGGATCTTGGCGGTCTCGGCCATGAAGTGGACGCCGCAGAAGACGATCGTGTCCTCCGGCGCCTCGGCCGCGATGCGCGAGAGCGCGAGCGAGTCGCCGACGTGGTCGGCGACATCCTGGATCTCGGGCAGCTGGTAGTTGTGCGCCAGCAGGGTCGCGCCGCGCTCCTTGGCGAGGCGACGGATCTCGGCGGCCCACTCGGGGCCGGCCTGGACACCGGTGTACCCACCGGGGCCGTCCTGGATCTCCCGAGAGTCATCGGCCCACAACGGCGGAATCGTCGAAGTCATGGCCACTCCTTCTTCCGGAACCCTTCGTCGGCTCCGTCACTACAACCCGGGCGGGCTGGCCCGAATTTCCGAAATCGAGGTTTTCGACTTAGGATCGAAAACATGCCACATGGTAGCACCGTCCACGAAGTGCTCACCGCGGTGTTCCAGGTTCGGCCGGCGCCGGAAACCATCACCGCAGGTGACGGCCATCACGATACGAACTGCTGCCGTACCGACGAACTGATGGTGCTGTTGTGGCAGCGCGCCCTCGACCCCGAGAAGGGCACCTGGTCGCTGCCCGGCGGCGCCCTGCGCGACGACGAGGACCTCAAGACGTCGGCTCGGCGCCAACTCGCCGAGAAGGTCGATGTGCGCGAGGTCGCCCATCTCGAGCAGCTGTCGGTGTTCAGCGATCCGCGCCGAGTCCCGGGCGACCGCCGGATCGCCTCGACGTACCTCGGCCTAGTCCCCCTCCCCGCCGATCCGCAGCTTCCCCCGGACACCGGCTGGCATCCCGTCTCGGCGCTACCGGAGATGTCGTTCGACCACGGCACCGTCGTCGAACACGCCCGGACGCGCCTGGCGGCGAAACTGTCGTACACCAACATCGCGTTCGCTCTAGCGCCGGACGAGTTCACGATGTCGACCCTGCGCGAAATCTACTGCGCCGCTCTGGGTTACCAGGTGGATACCACGAACCTGCAGCGGGTCCTCACCCGGCGCGGCGTCATCACCGCCACCGGTTGCACCGCGCGATCGGGCCGCTCCGGCGGGCGGCCCGCAGCCCTCTATCGCTTCACCGACTCGCAACTGCGGGTGACCGACGAGTTCGCCGCGCTGCGGCCGCCGGTCTGATCCGAATCATCTCGGCGACAGACTGCTTCGCACCACCCGCTCGATCAATGCCCAGCGGTCGACACCCTCGGCAGCGAGCTCGAGCGACCCCGTGGACGCAAGCACGGCGATACCGTGCACGCCGACCCACAGCGCCGCCGCATCACCCTCGACGTCCCGACTTCCGGTTTCGCGCTCGATCATCGCGACCAGCCAACGAAACAGGGGTCGCGAGACGTTCCGCAGTTCCGCACCGGACCCCTCGAGGAGATCGTGCCGGAACACCAGGGTGAACATCGCCGGTCGCGCCACCGCGAAGTCGACGTAGGCCTCGGCCACGTCGACCAGATCGTGTCCCGGCCGCCCCGCCGCCCCGGTCAGCGCCGCCGAGAGATCGGTCAACCCCACCTCCGCAATCGCCGCGAGCAGACTCCGATGCGTGGGAAACCAGCGTCGGGGCGCGCCGTGGGAAACGCCGGCGCGGCGGGCGATGGCGCGCAGTCCGACGTCCGCCGAGCCGGTTTCCTCGAGCAGTTCGATGCCCGCTCTCACCAGCGCCTCTCGTGTTCCTTCGATCGTCACGTAGACAGTGTCTCCCATTTCGAGGTAGACAGTGTCTATGCCCGCACCTGCCAACTGCGCCTACCTGTTGTGTCGCTACCTGCTGATCGGACCCGCACTGCACCTGATCGGTCGGCCGAGGATCCTGGGCCGCGAGCACGTGCCGCGCCGCGGACCGGTCATCCTGGCGGCAAACCACCTGGCAGTGCTCGATTCCTTCTATCTGACGCTCGCCGCCCGACGGCCCACCGCATTCCTCGCGAAGACGGAGTACTTCGATGGCACCGGTATCGCCGGAGCGCTTCGGCGACGGTTCTTCTCGGCGCTCGGCCAGGTACCCGTCGATCGCGCCGGCGGATCTGCGGCATCACCGGCGATCGACGCCGCGGTCAGGATCGTCCACGGAGGCGGCGTATGGGGAATCCACCCGGAGGGGACCCGTTCACCGGATGGCCGGCTCTACCGGGGCCGCACGGGAGCGGTCCGCGTCGCGATGGAAACCTGCGCGCCCATCCTCCCGGTCGCCATCACCGGAACCGGACACGACTCGTCGACACGATGGTGGCAACGACGCGTCACCGTCGAGATCCTTCCGCCGCTGGACCTGACTCCGTTCCGGAGCGCTGGGCCGGACGGCGTTCGCGCCGCGACGGACGCCCTCATGCACGAGATCGGCCGCCGCACGGGCCAGGAGATGGTCGATGCTTACGCGAAATCGTGGTCGCCGCAGTTGAATTAGACACGCCGCGGCGTGATCACCCGTCGGCGAACACACAACCGGGAAGCGCGTCCTGATGCTGGACGCGTTCTGTCGGCACAAGGGGGCATCGTGGAGATGCTCGTCAGACTCCTGAGCGCACCCATGCAACCCCGATGACCTGCCGACACCGACGCGCCGCCGACCGGACGACGACCGCCCGACGTTGACCAGGCCGTGTGGTCTGCGAGCACTCGGTCGGTCGGCTACGGGCGCACGGAGTCCAGGCCGGATTCGCTCCCGCCGAAGACCGACCCGCTCGAGCCGGTCGAACCCAGCCCCACGGATCCGCCGAACGCCGGGGTGTCCACGGATTCGCGCACATACGCGTACATCTGAGACGGGGCGGTGGAGGTGCCACCGAAATAGAAGCCCGAGTACCACTTTCCCGTTTCGGCGGCGCCGCCGGGACAGAAGCGGGGCAGCGTGGCCGTCTCGTGGATCTCCCGACCGCGGATGGTGCCGTCGATCGCGAAACGGTAGCTCGAGCCGTCGATCCGGATCGAGTACCGCAGGGGCTCCTTGGCCACGAGGTCGTCGTGGGCGAGGGTCACGAGCGGGCTCTCCGGGTACTGATGCACGCCGTCGGCATTGGCGTACGGTACGAGTTCGAGGACCCGCGGCGCGGTGTCGATGCGCCACCTCCAGCCGAACATGGCGCCGTTACGGGCGAGATCGAAGTCACCGCAGTCCGAGAAGCCGGGCAACTTGTTCCAGTCGAACTGGTCGTCGGGTTGGGTGGGCGAGGTGAGGACGTACTCGGCCGTGGGCGTCAACACCAGGTCGTACGTCCGCGACGTTCCGCCCGGGCTGACCCAACCTGCCAGGGGCCCGGCAACACCGGCAGGGCGATACACCGAAGCGCTGTGTGCGCCCTGCTCGATGGTGTAGCTCGACCACCCGGCCGGCGTGTCGGGGGCACGGCAGCCGGTCAGCCCGAACGTCGCGATCACCATGGCAGCGGCGACGCCGGCTGTGCGGATCATCTTGCGGCTCATGCTCCCTCCCCCATTTCGGTGCCGCGATGATTGCACACGACCGGTCCGCCCCGCCCCGTTTCGGGGAGTTCGCGTCAGGGGCAAGACGGCGACGACAAATGACGTCCTGCGCAGCCCTACCCCTCGCGGAGCAGGAACTCGAGCGTGACGCGCTCGAAGGCCTTCTTGGCCTCGATCATCACCCAGTGCCCACAGTTCGGGAAGACGTGCAGTTCGGCGTCGGGTATGAGCCGCAACGGCATCATCGCCATGTCGAGCGGGCACTGCCGGTCGTCGAGGCCCCAGGTCAACAGGGTCGGGCACTTCACCCTGTGCATCATCGACCAGTATGGCGGCGCATCCGACTGGGCCATCGCCTGCTGTTGAGCCGCAAACGCTTTGGAGCCGTACATCGCGGCCAGCGTCCGGTGCGACGCCGGATCGGCCGCCGTCTCCCAGCGTTCCTCGATCCGCTCCTCGGTGATCACGGCCGGGTCGTACACCATGCATCGCAGCCAGCGGACGAGGTTCTCGCGGCTGGGCTCGTCGGCGAAGTCCTGCAGCAGACGGGTGCCTTCGCTCGGGTTCTGGCTGAAAATGTGGGGACCGATCCCGCCGATGGCCACGAGCTTGTCCACCCGCTCGGGATGGCGCATGGCCACGTTCGTGCCGACGACGCCGCCCATGGAGTTGCCGATCATCGCGGCAGATTCGATGCCGAGTGCGTCCATGAACCGGGTCACCGACGACGCCGCGGTGAGCACGGGATGTCCGTCGACAGGGTCGCTCACCCCGAAGCCCGGGAATTCGAGGACGTAGCAGTGGAAGTGCTTCGCGAACACGTCCAGATTTCCTCGATAGTTACGCCAGCCGCTGACGCCGATCCCGGATCCGTGCAAGAGCAGCAGCGGCGAACCGTCACCGGCCTCGTGGTAGCGCAGCACCCCCTTGTCGGTGACCAGTTCCCGCTTCGTCCCCTCGTATGTCACGTCCATTCCGCGAGACTAGAACACGTTCCAATTCCGTCGGGTCGAAATCGGCATCTGTCGTCAGCGGTCGGATGTCGGACGGTGTGCGAGCACGATCAGGAGGGTGACCGCGGTGATTCCCGCACCCACCCAGGCGGCGACGGTGTACCCGGTCTCGCTCGGAAAGACCTCACTCGTCCATGCCGCGAGGATCAACCCGCCGAGGGCGCTGCCGATCGAGAAGCCGACACTGCGCACCACCTGATTGACGCCCATCGCACTGGCGGTCTCGGCCTTCGGGGTGGCGGCGAGGATCACCGCCGGCATCGCCGCGGAGAACGCGCCGACACCGAAGCCGAGGACGCTGATCGCGACGACCGGCTCGGCGAGATGGTCGCGCGCGATCGCGAACGTCACGAACGCGACGAGGATCACGCCTGTACTGGCAGCCAGGAGGGCACGTGGGCCGAACCGTCGCTGCAACATCGGCATGAACTTGCCGGCGACGAACCCGAGCACCGAGAACGGGACCAGCACCAGACCGGCTTGGAAAGTGCTCAGGCCGAATCCGTAGCCAGTCGCCGCCGGAGTCTGGACGAATCGGGTGATGAGGCTGAGCAAGAGGTACATGGCGACGCCGCCGATCAGCATCGCCAGGTTCGCAGCGGCCACCGCTGGATGCCGCAGCGCTCGGACGTCGACGATCGGGTGATCGATGCGAAGTTCGAGGACGGCCCACCCCGCGAGGAGGAGCAGCGACACGACGAGGACGCAGGCGGCCAGTCCGGCGTGCCGGCGCCAGAGATCGGTCTCGCTGATCACGGTGAGCAGCGCCAGCAGTGCGGCGCCGAGCAGCAGCGCCCCGCGCAGATCCACCTTGCTCGTGGGCCGCGGCGGCGCGAACGGCATGGCCCGTACGGCGGCGACCAGGGCCGCCACCGTGACAGCGAGGCCCAGCGCGTACGCGGCGCGGGGCCCCCACCAGTCGGTGAGGATCCCAGCCAGCGGATAGCCCACCCCGATACCGGCGGTGGAGGCGACGGACAACAAGCCGATCGTGGCGGCCGACCGTTCTTCGGGCAGATGGTCGCGGGCGGTGGCCATCATCAGTGCCGTCAATCCGAGTCCGACTCCCTGCATCGCACGCCCGACGAGCAGTACCGGGAACGGCACGGGAAGAGCGGTGAGGGCGCTACCGGCGGCAACGATCGACAATGAGGTGATCACGACGGCGCGGCGATGCGGTCCGGAGCCGAGTCGGCCGACCACCGGCGTGGTGACCGCACCGGACAGGAGAGCGATGGTCAGCGTCCACTGCGCCGCGGCGAGCGAAACGCCGTAATCGGTGGAGACAGCCGTGATGAGCGGTGCCCCGAGACTGCCCACGACGGCGACCACGAGTCCGATGAACACCAGCGTCGCAACCAGAAACGACTGCTTACGCCGAGAGGCGTCGGTGGTCGACTCTGCTGCACTCCGCGTCGACATCACCGACGCAGCCTATCCCCGCCGATTCGCTCGACCATCCGGTGTCGCGGCGATTGTCGGTGGCCGCCGCTAGGTTCGCCGCATGACGACGGTGCGTGAACTGGCTCTGCTGCGTCTGGTCGCGCAGCGGATCGCGGGTCCCGGTTTCGATTCGGCGGTGGAAACCGTGCGCTGGCTGACCGCGGCGCAGGCCCAGGACTACCCCGGCGCGCTCGCCTCGATCGCGCTGCGATCCGGACTCCAGGGCCGCTCGTCGATGATCGCGGCGTTGAACGCCGGCGAAGTTGTGCGGTCGTGGCCGATGCGGGGAACGCTGCACTTCGTCGCGGCGGACGACCTGCCGTGGATGCTGAGCCTCACCGGCGCACGCACCCTGTCGAGCGCCGGCGCCCGTCATCGCGCGCTCGGCATCGACGAGTCCACCGTCGGGCACGCGCGTGAGATCGCGCTCGACGTCCTCGACGGGACCTCGCTCGAGCGCGGCGACCTGATGAAGGCATGGGAGCGGGCCGGGATCGAGATCGCGAATCAGCGCGGCCCACATCTCCTCTGGACGCTCGCGCTGACCGGCGTCGTCTGTCTGGGTCCGGCGCGCGACGGCAAGCAGCATGTGGTGCGCGTCGATCAGTGGATCGACAGTCCGCGCGAACTGGACTCCGATGCCGCCCTCGGGGAATGGGCGCTGCGCTACTTCCGCAGCCACGGGCCGGCGACACTCGACGACTTCGTGTGGTGGACCAAACTGACGGTGCGGCAGGCGCGGGCGGGGCTGGCGCTGGCATCCGAGCATCTCGAGCGCCTCTCGGTGGCCGGCGTCGACTACTTCCTCGACCGGGCAACCCCGGATCTCCTGGCCGCACACCGGCGGGTGGCGCGCGGGGTGTTCCTACTGCCCGGATTCGACGAGTTCATCCTCGGCTACCGTGACCGCAGCGCAGCGGTGGACCCGGAGTTCGAAGACCGCCTCCATCCCGGCGGCAACGGCATGTTCCAGCCCACCGTCGTCGACGGCGGTCGAGTGGCCGGAACCTGGAAGCGGAACGGGCGAGGCGGCGCCGCAAGGGTCCTCGCGACCCCGTTCACCGAGTTCTCCGCCCGCACCGACAAAGCTATCCCGCGTGTATTCGCGGCACTCGCCTGACGGGCGCCGGCGACCGTTACAGGCGCTCGTCGGCTTCCGCGGCGACCGGGGCTTCGCCGGGTTCGGATTCCTCGTCGCCGACCCCCAAGTCGTCGTGGGGGCTCAGCGACACGAGCAGCAGGTAGACCAGCGCCGCCGCAAACGGCTGCACCACGAGCACCATCGGTGTCGACAAGCCGGGGGCCTCCGAGATGATCGTGCCGACCGCGGGGTTGTCGGGAGCCGGGAACCGCAGCCGCGCCACCCCCATCCCCACCAGCGCGGCCACGCCGGCACCCAGCGCCGAGCCCGCCATCAGCGCTGCGACCGCCCCGGGTCCGCGCGACCGTCGCATCCCCCACACCACGACCGCCGACAACACACCGAGCACCAGCCCGATACCGACGAAGATCGCGACCGCGTCGAACCGGTGCAGACTCTCGGCCGTGAGCACGACGCCGCGGTCCTCGGCGACGACGAGCAATCGCTCCGCCGGCGCGAGAAACGCCCAGACGGCACCGGCCGGAATGCCGAGGACCATCAGCGCCGCGACGATCCTCGGGACGGCTCGCAGCCGGGGGCGTCGGGGTGTCGTCACACCATGCGACGTTACCTTCGGCCGAGCAGCGTCGAGTCGAGGACACCGTGCCGGGAGCACTTGGCCCACCAGCCGTCGGGGTTGACCTGGACCACCATCCGCCGCCCGCACTGCTCGCAGAACCGTGGCGGTTCGAGTCCCAGCTGGGCCGCCGCGGGCGTCGGATCGTCGACGCCGGCGACGACCCTGCGGCCGGTGAACGGGTTGTAGCGCTCGTCCACCGCTGCGGCCTCGCTCACGGTGTCAGAGGGTCGCATTGAGAGCCTTGATCGGCATCTCGAGGTCGACCAGCAGGTCCAGGTCACTCTCGGCGGGCCGCCCCAGCGTGGTCAGGTAGTTGCCGACGATGACGGCATTGATGCCACCGAGCATGCCCTGCTTGGCACCGAGGTCGCCGAGCGTGATCTCCCGTCCGCCGGCGAACCGCAGGATCGTGCGCGGAAGCGCGAGACGGAACGCCGCCACCGACTTGAGCGCCTCACTCGCGGGCAGCACGTCGAGATCACCGAACGGCGTGCCGGGGCGGGGGTTGAAGAAGTTGAGCGGCACCTCGTCGGGTTCGAGGGCCGCGAGGTTGGCCGCGAACTCCGCGCGCTGCTCGACGCTCTCCCCCATGCCGAGGATGCCGCCACAGCACACCTCCATGCCGGCCTCGCGGACCATGCGCAGCGTGTCCCAGCGCTCCTCCCACGTGTGGGTGGTGACGACGTTCGGGAAGTACGACTCGGCAGTCTCCAGGTTGTGGTTGTAGCGGTGCACGCCCATCGCCGCGAGCTGGTCCACCTGCTCCTGGGTGAGCATGCCGAGCGAGCAGGCGATCTGGATGTCGACCTCGTTGCGGATCGCCTCGATACCGGCCGCGACCTGCGCGAGCAGCTTCTCGTCGGGGCCGCGGACCGCGGCGACGATGCAGAACTCGGTGGCACCGGTCTTGGCGGTCTGCTTGGCGGCCTCGACCAGGCTCGGGATGTCGAGCCACGCCGCCCGCACCGGGGACTGGAACAGGCCGGACTGCGAGCAGAAGTGGCAGTCCTCGGGGCAGCCGCCGGTCTTGAGGCTGATGATGCCCTCGACCTCCACCTCCGGGCCGCACCACTTCATCCGCACGTCGTGCGCGAGCGCGAGCAGTTCCTCGAGGCGGTCGTCGCCGAGGCGCAGGACTTCGAGCACCTGCTCCTGGTTCAACGCCTCGCCACGCTCGAGCACCTGGTCGCGGGCGATCGCGAGAATGTCGGGGGCCTGGGTCACTGCAACTCCTCGGGTGCGAACAGTCCCGAGACCCGGGACCGGACGGATACAGCAACGAGCTCGGTGCCGGACTTGAACACCGTACAAGTTGAACGGCGTTCACGTTAGAGCCGCGGTGGATTAGTGTCAAAGAAAAGGCCCGTCCGACCCCGATCCGAACCGGAGGAGCAAGGCAGTGCAGCTACGACGCGGCGATGTCCTCGACGGCGCCATGGCGATCCTCGACGAGTACGGCCTCGCCGATCTCACGATGCGCCGACTCGCCACCTCGCTCGGCGTCCAGCCCGGCGCGCTGTACTGGCACTTCCCCAACAAGCAGACGTTGCTGGGCGCGATGGCGGACCGCATTCTCGAGGGCGTCGACGCACCCGTGTCGTCCGAAGGATGGGACGAGGGGATCACCGAGCTGGCGCACCGGCTGCGGGCGGCCCTCCTGTCGCATCGCGACGGCGCCGAACTGGTCGCGGCGACGTACGCCTCGCGCATGACGTCGAACCTCGCCCGCGAGAGCTTCGTCGGCGCGGGGGTGCGTGCCGGCCTGCCGCGCCCCTACGCCGAGCTGGCGGCGTACACGCTGCTGTATTTCGTCCTCGGCCACACGGTCGACGAGCAGTCTCGGGCGCAGATGGAAGCGCTGGGCGCGCTCACCCGCACCCCTGCCTCACCCGACACCGAGACCGCCGCCGACCTCGGCACCGACGAGGAACTCCTCGACGGCGACCCCCAGGTGCGGTTCGACTTCGGTCTGGCGCTGTTCGTCGACGGCGTCCGCGCCCGGCTGGGCGAACCCGCGACGCGGCGCTGATTCACCGGAGATCCACCGCGCCCCTGGGTGTTCCGCGTGCATCACTGCCGAGTCAGCGACCTGGACCCCGACCGGGATCCACGGCCCGGGCGACTCGACAGCGAGGCCCCCGGGCACCAGAATGGTGTGCCGTGAGTCCCGTTCATCGGGCCGACGGTGAAATCACCGCGATCGGCCGCACCACCGAAATTCTGAAGACATTCCGTGACAGCCCAGGCGTTCTCAGCGCTGCCGCGCTGGTCCGGCGCAGCGGAATGGCGAAGACGACGGTGCACCGGATGCTCGGCGATCTTGTTCGGGTCGGGCTGCTCGAGCGGGTCGGTAAGGACTACCGGCTCGGCCTCCTGCTGTTCGAGCTCGGCGAATCGGTTCCGCGGCAACGGAACCTGCGCGAAGCCGCGCGACGGCATCTGTCGGCGCTACGCGAGGCGACCGGTCACAACGTCGGTCTGTGCGTGCTCGACGGATTCGAGGTGGTCTACCTCGACGTGTTCCGTGGTGACGACGGCCCCCGGTTGCCGCAGCAGATCGGCGGGCGGTGGCCGGCTCACGCGAGCTGTTCGGGGAAGGCGATCCTGGCGTTCTCCGAGTCGGGTGCGGTGTCCCGACCCGGAACTCTGAAGGCGTACACCGACAACACCATCACCGATCCGGTCGAGCTCGATCGTGAACTCGACCGAGTCCGCCGCCGCGGCGTGGCCTTCGACCGCCAGGAGGCGATCCGGGGCATCGTCGGGGCGGCGGCTCCGATCTTCGGCCCCGGCGAGACCGTTCTCGGGTCGGTGTCGATCTCGGGCATGGCCGGGCGGATCAATCTGACCCGCATCGATGCGGCGGTGCGTACCACCGCGGTCGCGATCTCCGGGGACCTGTCGCACGCACAGTCCGTCGTGCGGCCGGTGCTGCAGCGCCGCTGACGGATCGTCCGGTCAACCCCGGCCGGCGAACGGCATCCGGTTGGCCATGACGGTCATGAACGGGATGTTGACGTCGAGCGGAAGTTCGACCAGGCGCACGACCGCGTCGGCCACGTGCCGGGCATCGAAAGTCGGCTCGGCGCGGTAGGTTCCGTCGGCCTGGCGAGCGGAGACTCCGACCGCTTCGGTCATCGCCGTGGCGGCGTTGCCGATATCGATCTGGCTGCAGCAGATGTCGTGATCGCGGCCGTCGAGTGCGATCGACTTCGTCAAGCCGGTCACGCCGTGTTTGGTCGCGGTGTACGCGACACTGGCCGGTCGCGGCGTGTGTGCCGACAGGGAACCGTTGTTGACGATACGGCCGCCGCGAGGTGACTGCGCTTTCATCATGCGGACCGCCTCGCGCGCGCACAGGAATGCTCCGGTCAGGTTCGCCATCACCGTCCGATCCCAGTCCCCCGGGTCGATTTCGTCGATGCTTCCGGAGGGGCCGAAGGTTCCGGCGTTGTTGACGAGCACGTCGAGCCGGCCGTAGGTGTCGCTCACGCGCTCGAACAGGTTGCGTACCGACGACGCCGACGACACGTCGGCGGGGACCACCACGGCATGCGGGTGACCCGCGGCGGTCTCTTCGAGTCGGCCGCGACTGCGGCCGGTCAGCACGACGTGATGGCCGGCGTCGAGCAGCCCGGTCGCCATGGCCTGCCCCAGACCGGACCCGGCACCGGTGATGATGATGACGAGTTCCTTCATTGTTGCTCCTGTTCAGTGGTTGTCGCCGTGCACCGCGGTTCCGCGCTTGCCGACCAGGAAGTCGAAGTCGACGCCGCGGTCGGCCTGCAGGACGTGATCGACGAAGAGCCTTCGGTAGCCGCTGGTTTCGGTGACCGGAGCGGGCTCGCACTCCTCGGCACGGGCATGCAGTTCCTTCTCGTCGACGAGCAATCGCAGATGTCCTGCGGGCACGTCGAGTTCGATGAGGTCGCCGTGGCGCACCAGTGCCAGCGGTCCCCCGACCGCCGCCTCGGGCGCCACGTGGAGAACGACCGTGCCGAACGCGGTTCCGCTCATCCGGGCGTCGGAGATCCGGACCATGTCGGTGACGCCCCGTTCGAGCAGCCGCTTCGGCAGCGGCAGGTTTCCGACCTCCGGCATTCCGGGCGCCCCGACGGGGCCGACCCCGGTGAGCACGATGATGTCGCCGGGTTCGATGTCGAGGTCGGGGCAATCGATCCGGGCCCGGAAGTCGTCCATGCCGTGGAAGACGACGGCGCGGCCGGTGTGCCGCACGAGGTGTGGCGAGGCGGCGGACGTCTTGATCACGGCACCGTTGGGCGCGAGATTGCCGGTCAGCACGGCGATTCCGGCTTCCTTCCGCAATGGTGCGCGCCGCGCGCGGATGACGTCGTCGTCCCAGACGGGCGCGGACTCGACGTTCTCGCCGAGAGTCCGTCCGGTCACGGTGCGTGCGTCGGTGTGGAGCAGATCGCCGAGTTCGGCGATCACGGCGGGCAGTCCGCCCGCGTAGTAGAAGTCCTCCATGAGGTAGTCCCCGGACGGCATCAGATTGACCAGGAGCGGGATGTCCTGCGAATGCTCGGCGAAGTCGGACAGTTCGAGGGGAACCTCGAGCCTGCCCGCGAGGGCGAGGAGATGCACGACGGCATTGGTGGAACCGCCGATCGCGGTGTTCACCCGAATCGCGTTCTCGAGCGACCTGCGGGTGACCACCGCGGACATTCGCAGATCCTCCCGGACCATCTCGACGATCCGAACCCCGCTGTCGCGGGCCAGAACTCGCCGCCTCGAGTCCACCGCGGGTATCGCCGCGTTTCCCGGCAGGGTGAGCCCGAGCGCCTCGGCGATCGCTGCCATCGTGGAGGCGGTGCCCATGGTGTTGCAGTGTCCGGGCGAGCGGGAGGTCGCGGATTCCGCTGCCCGGAAAGCGCATTCGCTCATCGTTCCGGCACGGACCGCCTCGCTCATGGCGAACACCGACGTTCCCGAACCGATGGTGCGGCCCTCGTGCCGCCCGTTCAGCATCGGGCCCCCGGACACCACGATGGTCGGGAGGTCGCAGCTGGCCGCGCCCATGAGAAGTGCCGGTGTGGTCTTGTCGCACCCGCCGAGGAGGACCACGCCGTCGATCGGGTTGGCGCGGATGGACTCCTCGACGTCCATGCTGACGAGGTTGCGGTAGAGCATGGTGGTCGGGCGGACGATGGTCTCCCCGAGCGAGGTCACCGGGAACTCCACCGGAAAACCCCCGGCCTCGATGACGCCGAGTCGGACCTGCTCGGCGAGTTCGCGGAAGTGTGCGTTGCACGGCGTCAGTTCGGAGTAGGTGTTGCAGATGCCGATGACGGGACGCCCGTCGAACATTCGGTCGGGGATGCCCTGATTCTTCATCCAGGACCGGTGGATGAAGGCGTTGAGGTCGTTGCCGGCAAACCACTCCCGCGACCGCAATCGGCGCTCCCCCGATCTCGTGGCGGTGTCACTGCTCATTCGGTGCCCTCGATCGATCCGACCCTGTCCAGTCCGAGAATCGCGCGGGCCTCGTCCGATGTGGCGGGTGTCAGGCCCAACGACTCGACGATGCCGACAATGTGCTCGACGAAGCGGACGTTCTCCGTCGGCTCACCCGGTACGAGGCACGGGCTGTCCTCGATTCCCACGCGCACATGGCCGCCGAGCAGCAGCGCGTGAGTGAGCCCGCGCATCTGCTCGGCACCGCTGATACTCACGGAGAACACCGCATCGTCCGGCAGGAGTCCGATCATGTTCTGGAGGATCTCCGGGGTGTACGGCAGGGCGTTCTGGAACGTGCGATCGAGCCCGAGCACCATGTTCACCAGGTGCGGTCCCGGTTGCCCCGCGGTCAGCGTCCGGATCTCCTGCAGCAGATGGGAGGGCCCGAACGCCTCCCATTCGGGTGCGATCCCGCGGGCGCGCATTGCAGCGGCCAATTCGGCGGCGCGACTGGGTGGGGTGTCCATGAGCACCTCGCCGGACGGCGACGAGATGTAGGCGGTGATCGCGTCGAGGGTGCACGTGTCGGCGCCGCCGTCCAGACCCGCGAGGCGCGCGACCCAGTCCACGATGCGGGTGCCGTCAGCACGGGTGCGCACCATGTCGCCGTTCACGCCACCGCCGGTCGAGTTGTTGATCACGATGTCGCACCGTGCTCGGACGAGATCGTTGATGCGCCGGTAGATCTCGCCGTCGCACGTCGCCTCGTCGTCCGGGCGGCGGGCGTGGAGGGCCACCATCGACGCGCCGGCGGCCTGGCAACGTGCGACGTCGTCGGCGATCTCCTCGGGTTGGGTGGGGACGTAGCGATGGTCGGCCTTCGTGAGGAAGCCGCCCGTCGGTGCCACCGTGACGATGACCTTGTCGCGCAACGTGTTCACGCCTCCCCTCCCGCTGTCGGGGCCGACGCGAAGAACATCGCGATCGCACGGGCGCCGGGATCCACGACGCCGCGGGCGTGGTCGCCGACGTAGCTGGCCCGCCCGCGCCGGGCGACCAGGTCGCGGGTCGACTCCGCGCCCTGCTCGGCGGCATCACGGGCCGCAGCCAGCGCCGGCAGCAGGTCGTCGGAGCGTGCCGCCCCGGCGAGGAGTGCCTCGGTGGCAGGCACCATGGCGTCGACCATCGTCTTGTGGCCCACGTCCGCCTTGCCGAGGCGTCGGACGGACTGGGTGGCGGTGTCGATCGCCGCGGCGAGGTCGGTGACGCTGACGGCAGCACCTCGAACGTCGGCGATGCGCCCGAACCAGAGTCCGAGGAGTGGTCCGCTGGTTCCGCCGGTGCCCAGGAAGGCGTCCGAGACACGGGTGAAGACCTCGCCGGGGCGGGTGGGCGGGTGGGCATCGATCTCGGCCAGTGCGGAGCGCACGGCGGATCGCAGGTTGAGCCCGAAGTCGCCGTCGCCGACCTGGCGATCCAGTTCGGTGAGGTTGTCGACTTCCGCCTCGACGTAGGCGGCGAACCGCACGATCCAGGCCCGGGTCGGTTCGAGCTGCAGTGTGGTCATCTGTTCCTCCAAGTTTCGAGCCATCGCCGCGATCACCACGTCAGCGCCGGTGTGCGTACCGGGTCGTCCCACAGCTCGACGAGATCGTCCGAGGCACGCACGAGGGTGATCGACAGTCCGTGCATGTCGAACGACGTCACGAACGAACCCGCAAGCAGCCGGATGTGCCCGATCCCGCGTTTGTCCAGCGCCCGGACGAGTTCGCGGGTGGCGATGGCGGGCTCGAGTTCGTGCGTAGCACCGAGGCCGTTGACAATGGCGATCACGTCGTCGCCCGTGCCGATCGGTCCGCCTTCGACGAGCTGTTCGACGAGGTCGTCGACGAGCTCTGCCACCGGGGCAAGGGGGCGGGTGCCCCGGCCTCGTTCGCCGTGGATGCCCACACCGAACTCGATCTCGTTCTCGGCCAGGTCGAACGACGGCCGGGTGTGACCCGGTGGTGTGCCCGCCCGCAGCGCGACGCTCAGCGTGGACGAGGACGCCACGACCCGTCGGCCCAGCTCAGCCACCTCGTGGAGCGTGCGCCCGCGTTCGGCGGCGGCACCGCAGATCTTCTCGACAGCGAAGACGGCGGCGGTGCCGCGGCGGCCTGGACCGTCGTCGGCAACGTCGTCGGTGGCGAGATCGTCGTCAACGACCACGATCTCGACCTCACGATCACCGTCGAGCAACTCGGCAGCGATGTAGAAGTTGAGCATGTCGCCGGTGTAGTTCTTGACGATCAGCAGCGCCCCGTGGCCGGTCTCGACGGCCTCGACCGCCGCCCGGACCTGCAGGGCCGTAGGGCTGGAGAAGACTGCGCCCGGCACGGCGGCGTCGAGCATGCCGGGGCCGACGAACTGCGCGTGCAGCGGTTCGTGTCCGGCGCCGCCGCCGGACACCAACGCCACTTTCGGCCGGCCGCGGCCCGCGCGCACGACGTACGCGGGATCGGCGTGGCACACGATGGTGTCCGGGTACAGCAGTTGCAATCCCTCGAGCGCCTCCCGGGTGACGTCCTCGGGTTCGTTGACGAAGTGCCGGGTGGTCATGAGTTCTCCTCGACTGTTTCGACGCGCTCCGGCGCGATGCGCTGGGCGAATGCTCTGACGCCGGATCGGACGGTGTCCCCGACCCGCAGCCCCGCCTCGTATGCGGGTCCGTTGACGTACGAGAGGACGCCGTTGTGCCACATGTCCATCCCGTTGCTGATCTCCGCGGAGTCGTGGCCGACGGCGGCGCCGGGGATGCCGGCCTCCCCCATCGCGACGATGCCGGAGATCCCGGCCGATTCCTTGCCGATGCCGGCGTCGTTGAAGACGGCAAGCGCACAGTCGATCTCGATGGCCAGGCGCCCGGATTCCTGCCCCCCGTTCGATGCGGCGACCAGGATCCGGCCCCCGTCCCCTGTCTCCACCTGGGACATGCTGTCCATGACGACGATCTTCCTGCCGTTCTCCGACCCGATGATGCTGCGGAACATCACCATTCCTTTCGTGCGGTCAGTTCCAGGAGTTGCTCGCGCAGTGGTGCGCCCACCCGGATTCCGAGTCGCTGCGCGACCTCGTTGACGTAGCTGACGATGCCGTGTTCCCACCCGTCGGTTCCGTCGCCGATTCGTGCGGTGTCATGGGAGACACCGATGCCCGCGATCCCGTCGGCGGATACCGCGGCGAGCCCGGCGACGCCGGCCCGGTTCTTGCCGATCCCGGCGTCGTTGCACACCACGACGGCGACGCCGAACGAGGTGGCGTACTCCCCGGCGCTGACGCCGCCGTGGGAACCGGTGACGAGGAAGTCGCCGGACTGGGCCGGGCCGGCGAACGCGATCGAGTCCGACACCCAGATCCGGACACCGCCGCCGGAGTCGTAGACCACTTCGGGTTCGGCTCCCGATGTCTCAACGAGTCGCACGACGGGTCACCCCCAACAGCTCACGCGCCTGCTCGGGAGTGGCGGGCTCGCGCCCGTGGCGACGCGCGAGGTCCGCCACGTGCGCGACCAGTTCGGGGGTGGACGGATACCCGAGTTCCGCATAGTGATGATCACCGGCGCCGATCGCCACGTGCCCACCGCGGACGATTGCTTCCTCCGCGGCCTCGAGCACGCTTCCGCGGTAGGCGGACACGATCCATTCGACGGGGACGCCGACAGGGAGCAGGTCGAGCTGGGCCCGCAGACCTGCAACGGATGCCGGGTGCGCGGCGGGGAATTCGTCCCCACCGAGGATGAATGCGACGACCACGGGCGGTGGTAGTGGCCGGGACCGGGCATGCGCGACGATCGCGCGCGTCCAACTGACGTTGAACGAGGTCAGGTACGGCGTCATGCCCAGTTCCGCGGCCCGGTCCAGTAGTTCGGTCTGGGTGCGGGTGTCGTTGAGGAACACCCTGTCGTCGGTGACGAACCGTCCGGACCGCGGGTCGACGAGATCCATTGCCGCGAGGCCCATGTCGACGACCAGGAAGTCCGAGCGGGTCTGGGGCTGCGCCTGGTTCGGGGCGAGGTTCGACAGCCGCTGCGTCACCGAGTACCCGGGCACGTTGGCCATCGACGGCGCCAGCAGCAAATCGGTCGCGGCGCGGACGTACGCGATGATCTCGCCGTAGGTTCGCGTCGAGTGGTCTACGCCGCCGTCGGGGGTGCGGCCGTGAAAATGCATGAGGGACGCCCCGGCTGCTCGGGAGGCCGCTGCGGTGGCGGCGATCTCCGCGGGTGTCCACGGGATGTGCGGGTTCGGTTCCCGCATCGTGTTCTCGTTGACGTGGATCCCGATGACGACGGGCTTTCCGACGGGGTCACGCATCGCGGTCTCCTGCCGAGACGCGCCATCCGGCGCCGATGGACTGGCCGCCGTCGACGGTCCAGGTCTGTCCGGTGACGAAGCCGGCGCCCGGGCCGGCCAGGAACGTGATCACCTCGGCGATCTCGTCCGGTTCGGCGTAGCGGTGCAGCGGAATAGCCTGCAGGATGGCGGCTTTCGCCGCGGGATCCTGCGCCTTGATCGCCAAGGTAGTCAGGGTGGAGCCGGGTGCGACACAGTTGACGCGGATACCTTCTTCGGCCAGCTCGAAGGCGAGTTGGGTGGTCAACGCGACGACACCTCCCTTCGACGCCGAGTACGCCGCCCGGTCCTGGCTGCCGCGCAGTCCCGACACCGACGAGATCGTCACCACCGAGCCGCCGTGAGCGCCGAGCAGGTCGACGAACGCGCGCGACACCGTGAAGGTGGCGACCAGGTTGACTTCGAGCGTATGCCGGAACGTGTCCGGTGCGGTATCGCGAAGTGGTGCGTTGCGGGCGACGCCGGCGCACGTGACGACGGCGTCGGCCCGGCCGAACCGCTCCGCCGTGGCCGCCACGAGACGGGTGACCGCGGCGTCGTCGGTCACGTCGATCTCCACGTCGAGCACGCCCGGCCGTTCCTGCGTCGTCCAGTCCCGGGATCCGACCGGGGCGAGGTCCGCCGCGACGACGTCCCACCCGAGTCGCAGGAACCGCGCACAGGCGGCCCGTCCGATCCCGGAGGCCCCGCCGGTGACGACCGCTACCTTGCGCCCCGTCACCCGAGCACCGTCCTCATGTCGCGCACGGCGTCAGTGCCGTCCCAGTCGACTGCCGCCGCCGCGACGGCGCGGAAGAGGTCGCCCTTGCGTCCGCTGATCTCGGACAGCTCGAGCACCGTGCCCGGGAACGGGCCCTCCTCGAAATAGGCGAAGCGTTCGTCGGGTGCACCGCTGCCGGACAGGCCGCTCTGCAGTTCGGTCAGCCCGAGGTCACGCGCGGCGTCCAGGTGTCGATCGAAATCGGTGGTCCAGTACGCGACGTGCTGGAGTCCGGTGTGCCCGCGCCCGCGGAAGTCCTTGAACGCGGACGGTTCGTCGTTGTGCTGCTGAATGAGTTCGATCTGGGTGTCGCCGCTCTGGGCGAGGGCGACGCTGAATCTCGGGCTGCTCGGGACACCGCGGAACCGGAAGTCGTTCAGCGGCTGATCGTCGATGTGGAAAAAGGGTCCGACGCCGAGCTTCTCGGTCCAATGTTTCATCGCGGCGTCGATGTCGTCGACGACGTAGCCCAGCTGCCGAAGCGGGCCGAAGATTCTGCTCATGATCACCTCGTGTGTCGAACACCGCCGGAAGGAGCACGACGGTGTGAAGTCGTGTCGAATGTTGTCGTCCGACCTGGACGATCGGAACGCGCGCGTACCGATCAACGGGACTTTCGATGAATCAGGTCCCGCGCGGCGTACTAGCGGTCGGTTCCGACGAGTTCCTCGGGTTCGGCCGGTCGGACCACGGTCCGAGACGGGCGCGTCGCGTATTTCAGCGTGAGCACGATCGCCGCGGCGAGCGCGAGGACCAGCGAGTACACGCCGATCGCCGGCGTGAAGCTGCCCGTCGCGTCCTTGATCCACCCGGTGACCTGCGGGCCGAAGTATCCGCCGAGGTTGCCCATTCCGTTGATCACGCCGAAGCCGGCCGCGAGCGCCACGCCGGTGAGGAAGCTGGACGGCATCGTGATGAAGATGCTCATGGAGCTGTAGAGACCGATACCGGCGATGCAGAATCCGATGATCGCGACGACCGGTGTCTCGAAGAAGGCTGCGGCGATGGCGAATCCGAGTGACGCGACTCCTGCCGCGATCGCGAAGTGGACGGGACGCTCGCGGCGCCTATCCGAGTGCCGAGTCCACCAGATCATGGGACCGATCGCGAGCAGGGCCGGCAGCGCGGCAATCCAGCCGACCTGCGTTGTCGTCATTCCGAACTGCTTGTAGATCTGCGGCATCCAGATCTGGAAACCGTTCAGACTGAATGTGAAACAGATGAAGACGAGGATCAGGACGAGGACCCGCGGGTGGACGAGTCCCTGCCAGAAGCTGTGCGAGCCGGACTCGGACGCGGTGTCCGCCGCCTCCTCGTCGAGCTTCTTCGTCAGCCAGCCCCGCTCCTCAGCGGTGAGAAACTCGGCCTGGGCGGGCGAATCCCGCAGCACACGGAAGCACACGAACGCCATGATCACCGCGGGAATGCCGGTGAGGATGAACACCCACCGCCAGCCGGACAGCCCGAGGAACCCGTCGATGGTCAACAGATACGTCGTGATCGGGGTTCCGAGACCGGAGATACAGATGAACGTCACGATCCAGGCCATCGCGCGCCCACGGTCCGCGTTCGGGAACCACCGCGAGACGAAGTACAGCATGCCCGGCGAGAATCCCGCCTCCGCGATGCCGAGCAGCACACGGCAGATGACCAACGTCGTCGCGCCCTGGACGAAACCCGTCGCGATCGTGACGATGCCCCAGGTGATCATGATTCGCGTGATCCATCGGCGTGCCCCCACCCTGGTGAGGATGTAGTTGCTCGGCGGCTCGCAGATCGTGTAGCTCCAGAAGTAGATGCCGGCCGCGAAACCGAACATCGACGCGGAGATTCCCAATTCCTGATTCATCGTCAGTCCGGCGACGCCGATGTTCAGACGATCCAGATAGAGAACGATGTAGGCCAGCCCGACTACGGGCATGAACCGCAGCATGACTTTGCGGACAGCGCGGGCCCCCAACGGGTCCACGACCTCGTCTCGTACTACTTCTCGACGCATGTTCCACCTCGTGACTTCGCTCGCATCACTGTGATGCGCGACACGAGAAAGATGCGCGCTGCATCCGCGCTTGCCCACCGGAAAGTTCCGATCATCGGTCCTTCCTGTAGGCGCGACCCCGCAGACGTTACGGCGTCATTCGATGCCGTCAGCACCGCTCTGCCTCACATCCGCAATCGCGGCTCCGCGCCGGGCCGGGCAACCGCCCCCTAAGGGACCACCCGCGATCATCCGGCCGGGACCTACCCCGCGAGGTTCGCAGGATTCATCCGTTGACTACTTGTCTGACAACTACTACTTTGCTCCTCGTAGCCCACCCACCTGACAGGAGCAGCACGATGAGCACGACAATCACCTCGGTTCCGCGACCGAGCGACGACGCGGGCGGTACCAAGACCGAACTGGGCGTCGGATTCGTCGGCGGCGCGATCGGCGGACTCCTCGGTGGCGGCAGCGGTGTCTTCTTCGTGCCGGCACTCGAGAAGCTCACATCGCTGCCCCGCCCCACCCTGCACGGGACGGCGGGCGCCGCGAACATCGCGGTGACCGGGATCGGTGCGGCAACGTTCGCATTGGTCGGCGGCTCGGTGGACATGCGCGCCGGAACCGGACTCCTCGTCGGCGGAACGCTCGGTGCGTTTCTCGGCGCGAAGCTGATTCTGCGGATACCCCATCGGGTCCTGCGCTGGTTGTTCGTCGCAATCCTGCTGGCGACCTGCACCAAGCTCCTACTCGACACCGCGGGACTCGACCCGCTGCAGGGATCGGCGATAGTGCCGGAATCACTCATCGCCAGCCTCTGGTTCACGGTCCCGGTTTCGCTGATCGTTGGTTTCGTGATCGGCGCCTGGGCAGCCGGGATGGGGCTCGGCGGCGGGCTCCTCGCGGTCCCCGCGTTGATGCTGCTGTTCGGAACGGATCTGCAGACCGCGGAGGGAACGTCGCTGCTGATGTTCTTCCCCAACGCGATCGTGGGGACGATCGTGCACGCCAGGCAGGGCACCGCCTCGATCCGCCTCGCCACCGTCCTGAACATCGGAGCGCTACCCGGCGCAGCCATCGGTGCACTCATCGCGCTGTCCCTCGACCTGAAGGTCCTCGGGGTCGTCTTCGCGGGATTCTGCCTGCTCGTCGCGGCGCGGGAACTGTATCGGATGCGCGGTGAACGCACGCGTCTCGCGGCCTCCCTCAGCCGGGCCACCGATAGCATGGCGACGGAGATGTCACCGACCGAGGAATGACCGATGGATGCACTGACGCGGGTCCCGCTGTCGCAGCAGGTCGCGCAGGCGCTGCTCGACGAGATCGCCACCGGCCGCTGGGAAGTCGGCGAACAGCTGCCCGGCGAGATGGACCTGGCCGGACGGTTGGGCGTCGGGCGTTCCACGATCCGCGAAGCGATCCGCCAGCTCGCAGCGCGTGGGGTGCTGACCACGAAACAGGGCGTGGGTGTCTTCCTCACCTCCGCGACACCGGTCGAGCCCTGGGACCGACTCGCGCAGGTCGGCGCGATCGCCGAGGTACTGCAGGTACGGGTCGCCATCGAGTCCCGAGCCGCAGCCCTCGCCGCCACGAACCACGACGACTCCGACGCGGGCGCGATCCGGCGGGCCCTCGCCGACCGCAACCGGATTCTCGGCGGCGACCCGGCGGAGCTGGCGGCGGCGGACATCAGTTTCCATCGTCGAGTGGTGGCCGGCGCGCACAACAGCCTGCTCATCGCGCTGTTCGACAGCCTCCAGCAGCGCCTGGTCGAGGCGATGACCGACTTCCTCGCCCTGGTCCCGGCCACCCCGGAGGACGCCGACGAGCACGCCGAGGTAGTCGAGGCCGTCCTGTCCCATGACGCCGAACGCGCCGAGGATCTGACCCGACGTCACCTCCTCGGACTGGCGCGTTCGCTGACGGACATCTGAGGCCCGCGCGGCCACAGGCGGCTCAGCGACGGGCACCCCGGCCCGACCGCCGTCTCACGACCGTGAGAGGTCGCCACGATCCTCGGCGGCGAGTTCCGATCGCGTCCGCGAACGCGGCGCGAGCACGGACGTGCACAGGAAAGCCACCACCGCGAATCCGGCTGCGACAAGGCCCATCTCGCCGGATCCGGCGGTTCCGGATTCGAGTACGACCCAGATCCAGAACCCGGAGACCAGCAGGAAGACGCTGGCGGCCGAGCAGGTCGCGAACCGCATCCGCCAGCACCGTTCGCTCCGAGCCGGCCAGTGCCGAGTCGACTCGATCGCGAGATAACCGGCAAACCACACGGGGCGCTCGGATCGACTACGTCCAGGCGTCGGTCACCCGGCGCCGTCACGGCGTTCGGACACGACCAGGCAGATCATCTTGTCAGCCGCCACGAGGTCTGCGGTCTCGACATCGCCGGCCTCGAGCAGCGCCTGCTCACGCGCACCGAGGGCGTGTATCGCCTGGGCCAGTTCCTCCGGCTCCATTGCCCAGGCCGCCGCGTGCACGGGCGACGACGTCATCCGGCGATGGGCCCGCCACTCGTGCCAGGCAAACCCCAGCAGCAACAGGACCGTCAGGACGATCGGGATCGCCGCCAGCACCACCAGCCAGGTCGGCGGGGCGACCATGTCGCCCGAGTAGTCACCGCTGTATTCGCCGAGACCCATACACGCATCCCCCCAACGCCGTTCTGTCGGACGTACCGATGTTAGGTCGTCGCCGAACTCGTCCGGCAGCATCTCCCACTCGATGGGTACGAGCGGTGTGAGCCGTGCCGCACGGAACTAGCGTCCGACGCGGTGGTGGGACAGCCCCACCCGACTCTGGAGGTAGAGATGACACTTCCCCTCATCGGCCAGTCCGCCCTCGTCCTCGGCGGCGCCGGCGGCATCGGTGGGGCCGGCGCCCGCGCGCTCCTGGCCGCGGGGGCGTCCGTGACGATCATGAGCCGCGACGAGAACCGGATCTCGACCTTCGCGGCCCAACTCGAGCAGGAGGCACCCGAGGGCACGACCGTCGACTACATCGCCGGCGACTCCCTCGTCGAGGCGGACGTCGCCGACGCGGTCGAGCGTGCCCGGCACGAGCGCGGGCTCGACATCTGCGTCAGCACGGTCGGACGTGGCAGCACGATTCCGTTGCTCCTCAACAACGCCGACGACTTCACCGCAGAGTTGCGCACCAACATCACCAGTGCGTTCGTCGCCATCAAGGCGTGCGTCCCGGCGATGGCCGAGAACGGCGGCGGGTCGATGATCTTTACCTCGTCGGTGATCGCCGCACAGACCTTCCCCTACATGAGCGGCTACTGCGCGGGCAAGGCCGGTCTCGAGGCGCTGGTCCGCACGGCCGCAGACGAATTCGGCCATCTCGGAATCCGGCTCAACTGCATCCGGCCGGGCCTGGTGAACTCCCCCGACAACCCGAAGGTCGCGGCCAGCTTCTCCGGCGAACGGGCGTCGGCCTTCCTGGACCAGACGCCCCTGCGCCGCCTCGGGGTGCCCGACGACATCGCAGGCGCGATCCGCTTCCTCGCCGGACCGGAATCGTCCTGGGTGACCGGAACCGCGGTCACCGTCGACGGCGGAGCCCACATGCGGCGCGCACCGGACATCCAGCAGCGGCTGCGCGACGAGCACGGCGACCAGGTGGTCGACGAACTGCTGCGCGGCCGGATCCCTGCCGACCTCCGCGGATAACGACGGCCCCCGGCTGCCGTAACCGACATCACACCGACCTCGACGGAATAGACCACGGAGGGGCGGCGTTGTGATGTCCGGATCGGTGCGCTCCGTGTCCCCCGGGCTCAACACATTGCCTTCGCAGAGTTCCGTCCGGCTGGAGCTGCGTTGCGCCTTTCGCCGTGAGGCGACCGAGCGCACCGGTCCACCCTCTTCGCACACCGTGACGTACGAAACCTCCCCGGAGTAGGAAGGAAGTACGGGTGAGACGGCCACGAGTCGCTGCCGGTCTCGACCCCTCACCCGGGGAGGAGTACACCGGTGTTGTCCCGCCGCGGCTCCGGTACGTCCGCTGCGGCCCCGACTCTGGACGAGGCGCGTCTCGTCGATCCCGAGCCGCGACCCCTGTCAGCGCGCAGAATCGCCGCCTCGACCCCCGGCAAGCTCACGCTCGTCGGAGTGGGGTTGATCGCGCTCGTGCTCGCTGCCGGCGCGCTCACCTCCGTCGCCATCGTCGCCCGCGAGCAGCGGATCAACACCCTGCACCTGGTGACCGGGCCCCTCACCAATTCCACTCAGGAGCTCTACAGCTCCCTGTCGATTGCCGACGCAGCGGCCACCGCCGGTTTCCTGTCCGGCCGGGTGGAGCCGGCGGCGATCAGGAATCGCTACAACCAGGCGATCGGCGAGGCGTCCACCGCACTCGTCTCGACGACGAGCGGCGTCACGGCGAGTGACACAGAGGCGGCGGAGCTCTCGAGAAACCTGTCGGTCTACTCCGCGATCGTGGCGACCGCACGCGCGAACAGCCGCGTCGGAAATCCGATCGGGGTCTCGTACCTGAACGAGTCGTCCGCGCTGATGCACGACGCCATGCTGCCGACGGCCGAGCACCTGTATACGAAACACGCAGAGGCCCAGGCGAACACACAGCGGCACCTCGCCCAGCCTCCTTGGGTCGCGCTGGCGCTGTGCGTCGTGGCGCTGATCGCACTGATCGTCGCGCAGCGCTATCTCGCCAGACTCAGCCGTCGCCGGATCAACCCGGGCCTGATCGTGGCGACCGCCTTGATGGCGCTGCTGGCGGTCTGGCTGTCGGTCGCCGGACTGTTCTCGGTCAACGCCAGCGCACACGACATGGCGGCCGCCGAAACGACGGACGCGCTCGTGCGGGCGCGCATCCTGGCCCAGCAGGCCCGTGCCGACGAGACGCTGGGGCTCCTCCGGCGCGACACCGACACGCAGAGCGAGCAGGACTACACCCGACACATCGCGGACCTCGAGCGGATTCTCGGCGAACAACGCACCACGCCCGCACCGACCGACGCGTCCGGGCGTGCCGTCGGCGATGCCGTCGCCGCACTCGACGGCTGGCAGAAGGCCCACCGGGATCTGCGCGATCGCCTCGGCGCCGGTGACTATGTCGGGGCGGTGGCCGTCGCGGTCGACGGCGGACCCGACGGCGCGCCGGCGCAGTTCATGCGACTCGACGACGCCTTGCGCGGCGATATCGGGAGCCTCCGAGAAGAGGCCAGCGGGTACACGTCACGCTCGTGGACCTCACTCAGGCTGCTGGACGTCGGCGGTGCGACGCTCGGTGTGCTGTGCGGGTTCGCGATCGGCGCCGGACTCTGGCCTCGACTCAGCGAGTACCGGTGACCGCGCGCGTACAAAGGATAGGGAAAGCCACAGTGCGCACAGGTCACGCAGTGAGCAGGACACGAACGTCAGCAGGAAGGGCGCGGCGGCCGACAGGACGTCGCCGGCTGATACTGGCGTGTGCGGTCGGCGCGAGCGTCCTGACCGGGTGCACCACCGTCCACACACCGCCACTCGCGCCGGTCGGCAACTACACCGCTCTCCCACTGCCGAGCGGAGCCCAGGTCCTGCCTCCGGCGACGACCACGGTTCCCGGAGTCAGCGCATGCGATGCCACCGCCAGCCTGCGCCCGAACCCGCCGGGAGTCGTCACTGCGGGCCCCAAGGTGTCCGAGATCCAGGCACGCGGGCGTGTGATCGTCGGTGTCGACCAGCGCAACTACCTGTTCAGCACCAGAGACCCTGTCACCGGCAACATCGAGGGCTTCGACGTGGACATCGCCCGTGAGATAGCCCGCGATCTGCTCGGCGACCCGGGCAAGGTCGAGTTCCAGATGATCAACCCGGCCGACAGGATCCAGGCGGTGCAGAACTCCACCGTCGACATGTTCATCATGTCCACGACGATGACCTGCTCTCGCGCCGAGCAGATCGCCTTCTCCGCCGCATACTTCCGGGCCGGCCAACGGTTGCTGGTCTCGAACGACTCCGGGATCCGCCAACCCGCGGACCTGGCGGACAAACGAGTCTGCACGGTGGGAGACACCCCGACGATGTACACCGTGCAGCGGCTGATCCCGAACGTCGAGGTCGTCGCTGTAGCCGACTGGGACGACTGCCTGGTCGCCCTCCAGCAAGGACAGGTCGATGCGGTCGCCACCGACGATGCCCTGCTACTCGGCATGGCGGTGCAGGATCCGAACCTGCAGATCGTCGGTCCCGTGATGGAGGTCGCGCCGTACGGCATCGGCTTCAACAAGAAGGACGACGACCTGGTCCGCGCAGTCAACGGCACCCTCGAGCGAATCGGGAGGGATGGCACGTGGACGAGCATCTACAACCACTGGCTCGCCGGCCTCGGACCGTCGCCCGGTCCCCCCGCTCCTCACTACCGGGACTGAGCGGATGACTCCACCGATGAACCACGAGGCCGACGACGCGGCGACCCATCACACCGAGGCTGCGAACGCCGCCGCGGCCGACACGGCCGACACGGCTCCGTCCGCCCGCGAGACGGACCCGACCACCACCGGCGTGACGCGCGCTGCGCCGGCGCCCGGACGGTCGGGCCGGAGCAGACGACGCAGGCCGCGGGTGACCTCCGGCCGCCGTCTCATCGGCGAAGGACTGGTCGAGATCCCCGTCATCGCCCCGCTCGACCCTTCCTCCGCGATGCTGAGCGAACCGGTCGTCGCCGAGAGCAGGCGGTACTGCACGAAGTGCCACAAACCCGTAGGACGCGCGCAGGAGGACGAGCCCGCGCCGAGCCGGGGGGTGTGCAGCGTGTGCGGCACCCCCTTCTCGTTCCATCCCCAGCTCGAACCCGGCGAACTGGTCGCCGGCCAGTACGAGGTGCAAGGTTGCATCGCCCACGGTGGTGTCGGCTGGATCTACGTCGCCATCGACCGGAACGTCGACGATCGCTGGGTGGTCCTCAAGGGGCTGCTACACGCCGGCGACCCCGAAGCACAGGCAGTGACGATCGCCGAGCGACGCTTCCTGGCCGAGGTCACCCATCCGGGCATCGTCAAGATCCTCAACTTCGTGGAGCACCCCTCCGCGGACGGCCGCCCGATCGGATACATCGTGATGGAGTATGTCGGGGGCACCACGCTCAGGGATCTGCTTAGGGCGACGTCGAAACGGGCGGCGCCGCGACGGATGCTGCCGCTCGATCAGACTCTCGGCTACATCCTGGAAGTCCTGCCGGCGGTGAGTTACCTGCACTCGATCGGGCTGATCTACAACGACCTGAAGCCCGAGAACATCATGATCAGCGAAGGACAGGTCAAACTGATCGACCTGGGCGCCGTCGCCGCGATCGACGGCAGCGGATACATCTACGGAACCCCCGGCTTCCAGGCCCCCGAGATCGTCACGACCGGGCCGAATGTGGCCACCGACATCTACACCGTCGGACGCACCCTCGCCTCGCTCACCGTGAACCTCCCTTCGAAGCACGGCCGACTTCTCGACGGCCTTCCCGATCCGGCAGACGAACCGCTCTTCCGACAGCACGAGGCGTACTACCGCGTGCTGAGGCGCGCGACGAATCCGGATCCTGCGCAACGCTTCTCATCGATCGACGAGTTGTCCACGCAGTTGACGGCACTCCTCCGGGAGATCTCGTCCGCACAGTCCGGGGAACCGCGACCAGGGCTGTCGCACCAGTTCAGTCCCACACGCGGCAACTTCGGCACCGATCTGAGTGTCCGACGGACGGATGTATTCGTCGACGGCCGACCCCACGACGGGCGACCGAACCCACTAGTACTGGGTCGGGCCTTACCCGTTCCGCTGGCTGACCCCACCGATCCTGGGGCCTCGCTGCTCACAGCAGCGATGCAAGCCCCGCCTCGTGAACTCCTCGGGACCCTCCGCGTCGCGCAGGAGCGGAGTGCCGCCGCTCGCCACGGTCGACTCGAGGACAGCCTGGAACTGCGCCTGATGGAGGTGCGCGCACGCCTCGACCTCGGCGAGGCCGATCGGGCCGCTGATCTGCTCGACGAGCTCGCTCGGGAACGCCCGCACAGCTGGCGGATCAGCTGGTATCAGGGGTTGTCCGACCTGTTGCGGGGCGAGTTCGAGGCGGCGTTCGCTCGCTTCGACAGTGTGTTCTCCGCGGTACCCGGCGAGTCGGCACCGAAGTTGGCGCTGGCCGGAACCGCCGAACTGCTGATGACCCGGCATACCGGCGACCCTACGATCGTCGACTCCGTTGCGGCCCAAGGACACTGGCGGCGGATCGCCGAGCGCCACTACCGGACGGTGTGGCAGACGGACCACAGTCTGGTCAGTGCCGCCTTCGGCCTCGCCCGCCAACTCGAGGCCCGCGGCGATCAGCCGGGCGCCGTGCAGGTCCTCGACCAGGTGCCGTCGGGCTCCCGACACTTCGGTGAGGCCCGGTTGACGACCGTTCTGGTCCTGGTCAGCCGTCCGGTCACCGAGATCGGCGAATCCGACCTACGCGAAGCGGCCGATCGCGTCGAACGGCTCCCGGAGACGGAATCACGGGCACTGCAGATGCGTGCGTTGGTGCTCGGTGTCGCAGTGGATTGGCTCGTGTCCGGCCGGTCGGCCGGATCGGATCCGATCCTGGGCGTCGAGTTCACCGAGCGTGGCCTGCGCGCCGGCGCCGAGGAGGCGCTTCGGACTCTGGCCCGCGGCACCGCCACGCGCACGCATCGTTACACCCTCGTGGACCTCGCGAACGCGATCAGGCCCAAGACCTGGGTGTAGCGGCGTTCGCGCTCCGTCGGTCATGGTCGCGCGATCGGCCGTATCCGGGTGACACGCGTACCGAGGAGCGCACAATGGAGATGCACGGCGGAAGCGGGCGGGAGCCGAAGGTGGCGCGATGATCCGACGACTGGTGGGCCAGGTGGCGCTGGCACTCGCGGTGGCAGCCGCGAGCCTCGGCGTCGCGCCTCCGGGCGTCGTCGCGGCCCCCGCCGATACCGTCCCCGGGGTGGTCGTAAACACCAGCGACCTGGATCGGGCGGCGTGGATCCCGGGCGCCACCAGCGGCATCCGCGTCACCTACTGGACCATCGGTCCGCTCGGCCGACCGGCGCTGAGCACCGGCGCGGTGTTCCTCCCGCCCGGCGATCCTCCGCCCGGCGGCTGGCCGGTGGTCTCGTGGGCACACGGCACCGTGGGGCTGGCCGACCGCTGCTCCCCCACGGTCACCGGCAAGATCGGCGGGCCCTATCTCGGGCACTGGCTCTCCCAGGGCTACGCAATCGTCGCGACCGACTACGTGGGACTCGGAACCCCGGGCGTGCACCCCTACCTCGACGGATCCTCGGAGGCGCACAGCGTCGTCGACATGGTCCGCGCCGCGCGCGCGGTCGAGCCAAGCCTCTCGCCGCACTGGGTGGTGCTGGGTCAGTCGCAAGGCGGCCAGGCCGCGATGGTCACCGCGGCCCTCGCGACGCGGTACGCACCGGAACTGGACTACCGCGGCGGGGTCGCGACCGGGGCGCCGTCGAACCTGGAGAATCTGACCCCACTGGTCCGCCCAGGCTTTCCCAAGCTTCCCCTTACCGGCACCACGGTGTTCATCTCGTACGTCATCGCCGGATTACGCGCCACCCGACCGGATCTCGACATCGACAGCTACCTCACCGACGTCGGCCGCACCGCGGTCGCGGCCGCCGAGACGGAGTGTTACGAGGAGATGGCGCCACAGCTGCAGAACGTCTCGATCGGCGACCTCGTCGTCCGCCCGCTCGACGACCCGGTACTACTGACGGCGATCCGGGAGATGCTCGGTGTGCCCACGACCGGCTACGACCGCCCGGTGTTCCTGGGTCAGGGTCTGACCGACGACGTGGTGCCGGCGCCGCTGGCCCTGAAACTGGCCGCGGACCTGGCGGTGAATCGCCAGCCCGTCACGTTCCGGACATATCCCACCGGACATCTGCAGACGATGCTCGCAGCACTCCCCGACACGACACCCTTCGTGCGCGGGCTGTTCGGCGACTGAGGTCGAGCGGGAAACCGCCCGCATCCAACCAAGCGGCACAACGATATTCGGAGTCAAATCCCGCGCCGCGGCCGTGAAGCCATGTTCTTGGAGTCGTTACAGCATGCAGGTGGACGAAGATCTTGTACGTTGGGGCATGTGCCGTGGCTTTTGGTGTCACTCGTCCTGCTACCTGCAGTTGCTCCGTATCTCGGGCTCGGCGTGCTGACGGCGATCGGGCAACGTCGACGCAGCGCCGGATTGTTCGTGACGTCCGGAGCAATCGTGTTCTTCCCCGTCTACTGGGTCGTCTGGTACGTGCACGACACCTGGCCGTCGACCAGGCGATCGGCCGCCACCCCAAGACCCACACCTTGCTGACGGGCATACCGCTTGTCGTCGGCCGACGCTTGTTCGACGGAGGGACACGAGTCACTCACGTACTGCCCGTCTGCTTGACTACCCATGCGGCGATCTGGGTGCGGGAGTGGAACCCCAGCTTGGCGAGAACATGCTGGACATGCCCTTGAACCGTGCGTTGCGAGACGACGAGTTCGGCGGCTATCGCCTTGTCGGTCAGTCCCCGGGCGACGAGCGTCGCGACCTCGTATTCCCGCCCCGTCAACTCTCGTCGTTGCTTCCTCGATTCCGCTCTGCCGTGGGCAGACTCGCCGAGTGCGTAGGCCGCAGCTGCAGCGAGGCTCAACGAGCTCGCCCGTCGGCGCACCGCTTCCAACTCGATTTCCCCGAGCGATTGCTGGATGCTCTGCGCACAGTGCCGGTGATAGTCGCCGCCCAGCGAGAGGAACAGGACCACGGAGCTGCCCGCCATTCCTATCGTTGCCTCCGCCGCTGCCATCAGGGTGGCTGCGCGGGTCGCGTCACCTCGGGTGTCGGCCACCCACGCCAGTGCCTCCAGACACACCGCCGTCATCAACGGATCTCCGCGCGCCCGGGCAAGCCGAATACCCTGCAGCAGAGTCTGTTCAGAGCTATCGCAGTCACCGATTCGCCACAGCGCGACTCCACTTCCCCAGTGCGCATGCGATCGATACGTCACCTCGCCGCGAGCCTCGGTAATCGCAAGCACCTGCCGGAAGCTCTCGAGGGCATCCCCGTAGTCACCTGCGAGCATGTGTGCACGTCCGAGTCCCAACAGGATCTCGACCTGGGTGGTGATGTCATGCTCGGAGACGAAGGCATCGAGAGCCTGCCCCAACATCGACAGGGCCCGGGAGACATCGCCCGTGGAAACGGCGAGGAACCCATCGGCATGCGCCGCACGAGCTTGGACTATCGGTATCGAGTTCCGCGCTGCGAGGTTCCATAGTTGCGCGACGGCGGAGCGACCGGCATCGAAATCTCCCTGCAAGTCCGCCCAGACGCTCTCCACCAAGAGGCCACGCGACTTCTCGAGATCGCTGTGCTCGTCATCGGTAATCCGGTTCAATGCACGCTCACTCCAGTGTCGTCCCTCGCTCAGCATGCCGCGCGCGAGCCAGAACCGGAACAGCGAGTTGACGAATGCGAGCGATCCAGCACCATCACGACTTGGGTCGGACATAGCAAAAGCCAAGGCTTGGCGCAGATTCGGCAACTCGCGCGCGAGACGGTCGATCGACACCTGTTGGTCTTGACTTATCCATCTCTCGTCGGCACGACGCGCCAATTCGAAGTACAGATCCCGGTGCCGTCTACGCCACTTCGCCGCCTCGTTCTGTTGCGCGAGCATCTCGCGCCCATAGTCACTGACGGTGTCCAGCATGCGGAACCGTACTGCGTGGTTCGTCTCGTCCCTGATGAGAATCGACTTGTCGATCAAGGAGGTCAGCACATCGAGGACCTGGACCGTCCCCGGACCAGAGCTCAACAGCTGTTCCGCTGCATCGAGTTCGAAACTGCCTGCGAAGACGGAAAGATGCGTCCACGCGTTCCGTTCAGTGCTGGAACATAACCTATAACTCCAGTCGACAGCCGCCCGAAGAGTCTGATGCCGGGCGTCGACGCCGCGTGGCCCGCCGGTCAGCAACGCGAAGCGATCAGCCAACCGCTGCGAGATCTGCTCCGGCGACAACGAACGCACTCGTGCTGCCGCGAGCTCGACCGCCAACGGAATACCTTCCAAGACTGCGCATATTCGTGAAACGGCTTCGTAGTTCTGGTCCGTTATCGTGAAGCCCTGAACCACATCAGCAGCGCGCTCGGCGAACAGGGCCAGCGCGTCATCGCCATGCCCCTGCACCGACAGGCTCTTCTCGTCGACGGCCGGAAGCGGCAGGGGCAGCACCGGCAGCACCGCTTCCCCGTCGATGCCGAGAATTTCACGACTCGTCGTCAGAATCCGCAGGCCCGGACAATGCCGTAGAAGACCTTCAACCAAAGCTGCGATGGCCTGGACGAGTTGCTCACAATTGTCGAGGACGAGCAGGAACTGACGCGGTCCCAGATATTCGATGAGAAGCTGGATTTGCGTACGACCGGGCTGCGCACTCAAACCCAACGCTCCCGCTACAACCCCAGCGACGAGCGATTCATCCTGCAGCTCCGCCAACTCGACCAACCCGACCCCGTCCGGAAACGCCGAACGAACCGCGTGTGCGACGTGCAGCGCCAGCCGTGTCTTGCCGACCCCGCCAATTCCGGTCAAAGTCACCAACCGACTGATGCCCAGCAGACGCCTTGTTTCCTTCGACTCCGCGCGGCGATCCACAAAACTCGTCAACTCCAACGGCAGAGTTGCGGCCCCACGGGCAGCCGGATCCGCTAGAGGACCCCGCCGCGACGCCTCGGCAGGAGCCTCCGACCTGTGCGCAGGATCGCTCCCCGCATCTCCCCCACCAACAGGGTGCTCCGGTCGCGATGCCATAAATCATGAATACCCTCAACATCGACCATCGACAATGAGCGTCGAACAGAGCGGGAGCTCGGCTAGTGAGTCGATTTCTCGGCCCGCAGCCGCTAGAGCGTGTCTGACAAATGTCCAGCCCCGGCAAAGGGTGTTCACCACCCGCAGGCAGACCGGGATGTGGCTCAATGACCGCTGGGTCACCGCCCGCGATCACCCAGCGCGATTCCATAGTCGTTGTGCGCCGCATGATCTCGCGCCTCCCGTGTCAGCCGGTCGTGTGGCGGACCGGGTCGAGCGGGTTTCCGGGTGGGATGTGGCCGCAGTTGGTGGGCGCAGGTATGCCGACCATGCGGTCATGGAGCCAAGAGAGAGCACCCGGCAGCCAGAGCAGTGCGCCCGGAACATGGCTGAGGGTGTCGTACTCGTCGTATTGGATGGCAAGGCCAGCATCGCAGTAACGATTGGCGAGGGCTCGCACATCAGCGGCGACCATGATCCCGTCGCCCCGACCGACACCCGGGCCGCCAGGTGGGGTGCCCTCGAGAGCGCCGTTGCCGGCTTGGGCGATGAACATCGGGATCGTGGGAATCGGTGCGGTGCCCATGTTGATCTTGTTGACCGTATCGACATACTCGGGAACCGAGTTGGGGTCTTCGTACTCGGGCTTGACCATCTCCCGCCAGGTCAAACCGGGGTACTGCGCAATGACATTGGCGATCGATGCGTCTTCGAGCCGAGCCACCACTTCGCGCCCGCGGTCGCTGAGATACCGGTCGAAGTCGACATCGTACGAGCGTGCGACGCCGACGACGGCCATTCCGACCACGCCGCCCCATCCGAGGCTCCCGCTCGCGTATCGGAGATTGTTGGCGGGATTCACGAGGACCCCGCCCTGGGCCGCTCCGATGAGGTCTTCGTTGATCTCCGGTGCATACGCGGGCGCAAGGATCGACGCCCAGTTGGTGGCGATCGAACCGCCCGAATAGCCCATCAGGCCTATCCTGGCGTCCGCGGTGATCCCTGCCTCGGGCACACTACGGGCGGCCCGCAGGGAATCAAGGGTCATCGTCCCGTACTCCGGCCCAGCGGCGAAGTCGGCATCCGGCCCCTCCGTGTCCGGTATGACCACCGTGTAGCCCAGCGCCAACAGCGGCCCGAACAGGGCCGCTTCGCTGGATGCAAGCGTGCCCCCGAGCCCGAAGTTGCGGCCACTGGGGGTCCACCCACCGATCGGGCTGTTGCCGGCGATGGCACGCGACGGGCCGTCGTCCGGATTCAGCGAGTCGTAGAAGGACTGGTACGAAACGACTTTCCCCGGTTCGGCATTCGGTGGCCGCAGGATCGAGGTCACGTTCGCCGACGGTCGCCCGAGCGCGTCCGTCGAGCGGTAGAGGACCTGAATTGCCTTCAGTGGTGTGGGGACGTTCACGACGGAGTACGGCAAAGTCCGCGTCTTCAGAACCGTGCCGGGTGCGTACGACGACAGAGGTGCCGCGCCGTCGTACCGGTAGAACGGATCCGCCACCGGCTGTGCAGTCGATGTCGGCGCGGCGAGCGCCGTCAGTGCGATCGCAAGCAGAGCGACCATGGAACGTGAAACCCATTTCCTCCTCATGTGCCCCCCTCGAGCCTGTCGTTGCCCACCCCACCAAAGCACTATGTGACCTGGATCATAGAGCAGCCGTTGCTGGTGGGTAGCCGACTAGCTGTTGTGGGCTGGGACGTTGAAGACGCAGGGTTGTGCCACGGCTGGGGTGGAGTTCGTGACCACCGGTGTGGTGGAGCTAGTGTTGGCGCCATGGTGAAGCCTGAGACAACCAAGGTTGGGGCTTTCGGTCACGCCGTCAGCCCCCTGAACCACTGAGTTCTCAGTTCGCACCCCAGCTACCTTGCCGCGTGGGGCAGTGCTTGCCGGCCTGGTGCCGGACATTGCCGCTAGTTTCGATGTCTCAATCGGGTCAGCTGGTTTTCTCACGTCGGCCTTCGCTGCCGGAATGATCGTCGGGACGCCGCTGATGGCAGCGCTGGCACGCCGGTGGCCCGCCCGGACAACCCTCCTGTTCTTCGTGGTGATGTTCGCGGTGACGCATATCGTGGGAGCCGTCACTACGAGTTTCGCCGTACTGCTGGTCACCCGGGTGATCGCCGCCCTGGCCGACGCAGGATTCCTCGCCGTCGCACTGAGGGCCGCGGCCGCACTTGTCGCAGCCGATCGCAAGGGGCGCGCGCTGGCGGTCCTCCTCTCGGGCACGACAATTGCCACCGTCGCCGGAACTCCCGGCGGCGCGCTGCTCGGCACGCTTCTCGGCTATCGGGCAACCTTCTGGACGATCGCATTGCTGTGCATTCCCGCCGCTATCGGTGTCGGCAAGGGCATCCCGGCCGATGCCGGAGAATCCATGCCGGACACTCCAGCCCTTGTATCTCTTCGGACCGAATTCGCCCAACTCACAAAGCCAGGTTTGATCCTGGTGATCCTCCTCGCCTCCCTGGTCAACGCCGCCACCTTCGCCACCTTCACCTTCCTGGCGCCGATCGTCACCGGCACAGCAGGCCTCGGAGAGCTCTGGGTTCCCGTGGTGCTGACGGTCTTCGGTGCTCGTTCCTTCGTCGGTGTCACCCTCGCGGGACGGTTCTCGGACCAACGTCCCGGTATCGTCATCGCGGTCTGCGGACCGGTGCTCTTGCTCGGCTGGATCGCGTTGGCGACTCAGGCTGCGCACCCAGTGGCGCTTCTGGTCCTGGCGTTCACACAGGGCGCGCTGTCCTTCGCCTTGGGCAGCACCGTGATCACGAGGGTGCTCTATGAGGCTGAGGGCGCCCCGACCATGGGTGGGGCCTACGCGACGGCCGCGCTCAACATCGGCGCTGCCGGCGGGCCCGCTATCGCCGCAACAACCCTCGGTTCTCATGCCGGCAACCTCGGGCCCGTGTGGGCCAGCAGCTTCCTCGTCGCGGTCACGCTGGTGATCGCCTTGCCGCTGTTGCGGGTCATCGCACCCCGTGTCGGCCAGGTGATCCGATGACCCACGCCAACGCCCCACTGAGCATCGAGGGCCGAAGACGCGGGCTGCCTGGGATTGCCTGTGCAGGCAGCGGCCGCGCACGTGGGGCCTGGAACCGGTGGGCTCGGTTGTAGCCGCTGCGGCCGTGTTCGCCGTTGTGGCTGCGGTGTTGGTGAGCTGGATGCGCTCGAGTTGTTGTCCCACAGGAAGGTTCACCGCCGTTGTCACGGCCTGACAGGTGTCGATCAGGAATTGCCGACCCGGTGTGCAGAGCGCTTCCCCTTCCAGGGCACATCCGGCACAGCCACACCCGGTTTGCCCGACCAATGGTGGCCCCACCGTCCTCGACGCGATCTGCGCCCTCGACCCCAAGTAGCCAGGACGGCGATCGAGCGGGCGGATCACGCCGTCGCCTGCCGCAATATCCCTCAGGTACCCGCCGTCGACCGGGGTGAGTGCGTCGCCCTCACGCGGGAGCACGAGTTCACGTCCGGTCCGGTGCCGCGGCACACGTGGGGATGCTTCCTCGACGGTGGACGGGGCGATCCGTTGTGGCGCATCACCAGATGACAACGCGGGGCAGGGACAACATTGCACGTCACTGGGAAGCCGATGCTAGAAGGAGCCGACACGCATGCTGTGCCTCGGCCGACTGTAGCTGGTAGCAGTGCCTGCGCCATTAGGCTTCTCACCATGATGGGCGAGAGTTCGACGGCCAGGTGGACTCCGATGCTCCTCGGCATCATGACAGGGTCAGCTGCGGCCCTGCTGCTCAACCTGCTTGCGATCAGAGCCCTGCGCGACATGTGGGACGTCGATCCGCAGCCCTCGGCCGGCGCGATGTACTGGGTGTGCCTACTACTCCCTCTCGTCGCGGGCATCGTGGTTGCCACGGCGATCTGGCTACTCCATCGGCCCGCTCGCCCCGTAGCGGAAGCCTTCCTCGCAACCTACGTTGTAGTCGGGCTCGGAATGGCCGCGCTGCAGAACTTCCTGGACACCTTCGCGGACCACATGTGAGGCCCGTCCACCGTCCTGCCATTGATCACCACCCACCATTCCATCGGAAGAATCCGCCCGATCACACTCGCCGGCGGTAGCATGGCGCAGTGTTCCTGACTCGAACTGTCGCTTCTCGGATTCCGGCTCGGTTATTGTCTGTGTGCGTCCGCCACGCCGAACTCGTGAAGTTCCTGACGGTGGGGTCGATCGCGTTCATCGTCACATCAGTGCTGTTCTTCGGCTTGAAATGGACGGTTCTCGAAGGGAAGCCAGTCACCGCGAACGTCATCGCGGTGCTACTCGCGACCGTGCTGTCTTACGTACTGAATCGAGAGTGGGCGTTCACAGCCCGCGGTGGACGCGAGCGTCGACACGAAGCCGCACTATTCTTCGTCGTCGCCGGAGTCGGCCTCGGAATCAACCAGCTACCGCTGGCGGTGTCCCGGTACGTTCTCGCTCTACAGACACCGCACGTATCGATCGTCATCGAGAACATCGCCGACTTCATCAGCGCCACCATCATCGGCACGCTCCTCGCGACCGTGTTCCGCTGGTGGGCAATGCGCAAGTTCGTGTTCCCCGACCCTGTGGCACCTCCACGAGAAGACCCCGTGGCTCCGAAGGGGATCGAGTCAGCTTCCTGAACCCGATCGGCGCAACGCGTTGTCCGTACGGTCATGACGAAAGCCAGCCGGCCATCAGTCAAGCTCCCGCGCCTCAGTTTGCGACGCTTGACACATGGGGTACGCCAGCAATACCTCCAACACTGGCGAAGGTTTCCCAGCTGAAACCGGAAGCGGCCGAGTAACTTCAACGGAAGTCTATGGACAACCAGAATGTTCCACGCCTTCAGCCGGGCAATCAGAACCCAAAAACCAGCCGGACCGATTCACAGGGAACACGCCAGACAGGGCGGTGCCCCCGGAGCTGAACCGGGGGCACAACCGTTCTCGAGATCAGTTCTTCGCCACCGGGTTGTTGCAATTCCGCTCAGCCGGATTCGGCCTGGTGTCCACGATGTCCTTCGGCATGGCGGCACCCTCGTCCGCAGTAGCCCCGCTGCGGTGACCGATCGGTCGACACCGCAGGATGCGGCGCCGACCCGAAAGTCGATTCGCTGAATCAACCCCAGGAGCTGGACAGCACGCGCAAGGAGCCGAATAGCAGGTGTGCTGCAGCGAGGTCCACAACGGTGATCGGTCGCAGGGGGCACGGGCGGAAGCCCGTTGAGATGCCGCCCGCGTGAGCTTCCCGACACTCAGTGATCTGCTGCGGGGTGAAGGTCTGGTTGAACCGATTAGCGTCCCAGATGGTCTCAGCGGAACCCGGCTGGAAGTAGCTGCTGCCGCTTGCGGGAAGGCTCCCGCCATCGATGGCGCCTTGCGCGTGGGCGACTGCAGGGGCTGCTGCCAGGAACAGCCCCGCGGTCAGGATTGCGGATCGGGTCAAGGTGAGTCGCATGGTGGTCAGCTCCCTACGAATTGCTTATCGCGTACTGGCCGATATCGGCTCGCCTTACTATAAGTAGCGATTCTATCGATCGAACGATGCTTGGAGAAGTCGACAAACACGCGGCCACGACTCGAGTCGAGTTGATGCAGTCGCGAAAGGCGAGCCATCCAATTAACATTCGCGTGTCTGCAACGCTTTTTCCATGCAAACCATGCGCGCGCATTCCGATCAATCCCCCGTACGCTCAGGGAGTATCTGCCCCCGAAATCGACGGCGTCACAGGGTGATCGATCGTCCGCGATCCACGCAATACCAGCTCGCACAGGGCTGGCCGGGTGAGGCTAGTTCGACCAGGTGTGGCATAGCCTTGCGGAGAAGGCGAATAATTCTTGGCATCAATGACTTCAGGTTGGCGTCGGTAGGTGCGCAATGGAGAGCGCCTCCACGCGCCGTACATTCGGCAGCACCGGCGAGGGTGGCGAAGAGGCGGCCTTCCTTTTTCTTGATAGTATGAGTTATCCAGAAAACAGGGGTTCAAGCAGTTGACCATGAGCCCGCCAAGCGCTGCGAATCGTCATCGTGGCTGGCCAATCGTCAAGATAGTTGGCCGCTTCGCCAACTTGTTGGCCGTTGGTCACGATGGTTGACCAGTCAGCGCGAGTGTAGCTGTGTCTCCAGCCGTGGGTCTGCGTGGATCGCTGCCAGCCGCTCGAGGTCCGTGGACACCGCGAGGGTGTCTTCCTCGTCGACGCCCGTGGCGGCACACCACGAATGATCCTCGGGCCACCAGAAGTTGGGTGTTCGAGAAGCGAACGTGGGCTCGTCGATCTCTCGGGTCGCTGAGGGCACCAGATACTCCCAGCCCGCCTCGTCGCGGACCCGCGCTGCCCCGGCGTCCACGAATGTCCGCCATCCTCCCCACAGCAGACCCATGTGCGCGTCGTCCAGGTGCTCGTAGACGGCGTCGATCCACTCGGGCGGAATCTAGCCGGCGTCAGGTCGCATGTCGAAGACACCGTCGACAGGGTGCGTATTACGGTCGCACCCGACGCTGACCAGACTAGACACCATGCCGATCAGATGCGACTTGCCCTTTCCGCAGCCACCGAAAAGGCGGCCGACTCTGTTGCACTCGGGTGCACCGATGGTGAACTGCGGTACCGACGTGACATTGCGTCCGGCTGCGGTTTCGGGTTTATCCAGGACGATTGCCCCTACTGGGGTGGGGCGTTGTCCCCTAGTTCCGGTGGGACCAACGGGGGCATGGTTGTGGGCACATTGGATTTCGTGTTCGACCCAGGGGGAATGTGAAGCGGTTTCTGCCGTACTTCTCGAAGGTTGTGACGGCCGAGAAGGTGTATCACGTGTTTCTGGACTGTCCACGTGGGCAGCGTATTCAGCGGGTGAACCGCGCTGCTGGTGTCGGTCCTGGTGGGCGTGAGTACCCGAAGTGCTCTACGTGTCGGGAATGGGACGAGGAGGTAAGGGAGGAGAGAAATCGTATCCGTGAGTGGCTGGGCTGGAGTTCGATCCCGCCATCGAAAGCGGACAAGGACTCGGATTCGTTGTGAGTGTGGGCGCTTGGGAGTTGAAGGCCCGCAGGGAAGGCCTAATGGTCTGTCCAGTACTCCGCCAGCTCAATTCGAAGTACGTTGGCTCCTGTCTCCAGCCACTGAGTCGATCGACAGCGCTCTAACGCATCTCGGGAGGATGCTCAAAGACGAGTCGGACGCCGACCTCGCCCGCTCGGCGACCGTCACGAGTTTCCCGCGGGGTTCTTGATCGGGACCAGAGCGCGGGCAGACCGGACCGCGGCGAGCGCCGACTTGGGATGCCGTCCCGGCCAGCGCGCCGTCGGGCAGGCTGCGGGCTTCAGTTCGTCCCCAGCGGCAGCACCGGCACCTGCTCCCCCGGCCGTCTGCCGGCGCTGAGCATCTCGAGCAGAGGCCACCCGGTCCGTGGACGGTCTTGGCGAAGCAGGAGATCGCCCGCCGCCGGAATGCCGCGGACGCGAATGTGTTGTTCGAGCTCGGCGGGACGCACAGCGCCTCCTATGGATGCCCGCCGGTCACTGCCAAATCGACACCTGCGGAAGCGGTCTACGAACGGTCCTGTGTGATCGTCGGCGGTAAGTGGCACGGCTCTGAAGTCCCCGACTGGCATGCTCTGTTGTCGTGACGACCCTCTGCTGGTGCTGACGACATGGATGCTGGATCCTGCGCCGGCGCTCGGGACGACAGGTCCAGCAGAGGACGATGCTGCCAGAAGTTCGGCGCGATCTGGAACTTCCGAGCCGACATTCCGCCTACAGCATCGGGGCGGGCGGGCTATTTCGCCACGCGCTCCCACATCTGTATGTAGGCCTCTGCTCCACGGCTCATGTCTTCGATGATCTGATCACCATCCGGGCCTGCCGCGTTCCTCATGTCTGCAATCCAGTCGGGGATCAGCCCGTACTGGGCGACACCATCAGTGTTCAGGTCGAACACCCGCTCGCCCGTCCGTTGCCGATCCATCACCGTGCCGCCGTCGAAGGTTGTGTACGGGTAGATGAGAGGACGCACAGCAGCGTCGCTGCGGGGCGCGGCTTGTGGGCCGAATCCGTTGGTGTCGGCGCCGTATCCGAACCCGAAGTAGTACTTGTCGCTGCGAACCTGTCTAGCTTTGCGCCAGCCCTCCACGAAGCCGGGCTCTCGATCGGCTTTCGGGTCCTGACCGGATTCGCGCTTCTGTGGATCAAGTTGGCTTGCGTACAGTGCCACGAATCCACCGAGATCGTAGATCCGCTTGTAGAACAGCGGATCCGCCCAGCTGTGGCTTGATACGACGCCCGAGTAGCCGGCGTCCTCGAGGATTCTCAAGGTCGTGTCCGCTGTCTTGACGCTCATGTGATCGATGTCGATAATCATGCCGCGATCCATCATTGCGCGAATCATGTGCTCGCCGAGCGATGTCAGACCGCGGGTGTTGCAGAGTGGGCCTTCGGGATAGATCGGGGTGGTGATCCCCGGTGGCAGCGCAGCCAACGCATCCGCGGGACCGGCACCGACGGACAACACTGGATTGTCGTGTTCAGGTCCCGTACAGGGCTCGGCCTCCCAGAATCTGCCTGTGCCGAGGAAGTTGCCGGCATTGACGGCGACGCCTTGAATCCCGGGATCGAATCGCACACCGCCGAAGGCATTGTCGAATTTGTGGGTGACGATCATCTGACGGACACCGAGCCGGTATACCTCGTCGAGGCCGCGGTCGACATCCTCCTCGGTGCACTGGGGAACACCGTCGCGGATTCCACAACCGAAGGGCTCCGACACCTCGATCCCCAGTGTCACCGCGAGCTTCCCCGCGGCCGCGACTTCACGCGCCTCTCGAGGTGAACTGACGATCCGGAACCACCCGCGCCCGGGACCGCCGTACTGGGCGTCGACGTAGTCCTGCATCGCGTGCGCCTGCGCAGCCTGCGCGCGCACAGTGTCCATGTCGTTGCAGGACTGATTCTTGAGCGGGTAGACCTCGCACAAGACGTGATTGTTGACGAGCAGGTTGGTGAAGATGCGCAAGCCGCCGCGCCACGCTCGCTCGACCCACTTGAAGTATGTCTGCTCGTGGGTGAGCGAATCATGCGCAGGCCAATCCGTGAAGGTCGGCCATCCGGTGGTGTCGTGTGTCTCGAACGGGCTGCCGTGCGAGATGACGTTCTCGAGCACCGCGGTGAGCCCATCGCCGCCGTGGTCGGGGCAATCCCGCAACGCCACGGTAATTCCTTGCGGGTCGAATGGGGTGCCGCAGTGGACTTCCCCGCCGATGAACAGGTCAGCGGTCATGTGCACATGTGCGTCGATGAAGCCGCGCACCTCACCGTTCGACCCGGTACCGGACAGAGGAACTCCTGCGGCATTGACCTCGGACTCAGGAAAGTCGGCACAGCCAGAGGTTGGGACGAGAACAAAACGCCCGCCTCGGGGATCCAGTCCAGGCTCGGTCGAGTACAAGCGACCGGCGTGCTCGGTGAGCTGGTTCCCGTTGCTCGTTGCGGTAATGCTGTACACACCGTCTGTGTACGTCAGGGTCCAGTCCGTCGACCGGGTTGCATCCCGGGTAGCTACGACGGTGTTCCCGTTGTCGTGGGCGAGCAGGTCTCCGCCGGGGCCGTAGAACATGAACCGGCCGAGCTGCGCCGCGTGCAACCGGAACACCTCAGCGTCACGCGGGGCCGCCGCGTCGACGCGGTATCCGTCCGGGGAGAGCCGGGCGAATGCGCCTGATTGGTCGGACTGAAGGGCAAAGCACCCGTTCGCGAGTCCAAACACCGGATCCTCACCGGGACCGGTGGCAACAGTTGCATGCGTCGCGGCGCCGGTCACCATGGCACCGAGAACAAGCATCAGACTGAGAGCGACGACTGTCACTCTCCTGTACGGGGATCTCACTGCGACGGAACCCCTTCCATGGACTGGAATGGCGGACATCTCTGCCGAGTTGGTTCGCAGCGTAGGGCGCCCTTCAATCGCTTGTCCATGTTTCGGCAAACAACGCCAACTTCGATGACCACAATCCCACCGTGTCATCGCCACATCGATTGTCATACCGCAGGTCAGAAATCCGAAAAATGACAACAACATTGACCATTCACAGCAGTGTGAATCGTCATGGTGGTTGGCCAATCGTCAAGATAGTTGGTTGCTTCGCCAACATTGTTGGCCATTGGTCACGACGGTTGGCCCGCGGGCAGCCCAGTCAGCGTGAGTGCAGCCCGTCTCCAGTCGCTCCAGGTCCGTAGCTACTAGGGTGTCTTCCTGGTCGACGCCCGTAGCGGCACACCATGAATGATCCTCGGGCCACCGACGTCGTAGAAGCTCATTCGCGGATTCAACTGTGTACCACGGACGGCAGCGACCTGCGCCCACGACACCGGTGTCGAATCACGGTCGAGGCTGTGCCACTGGTAGGCGGGATGCAGGATCTGCGGAACATGCGGATGCCGCCCCGTCAACCCCCCGAAGGCGTGTCGTACGGATACGGCACCAGCCACGACACCGCACCGTGTCGACACTGCCGGCCCTTCCGATTTCCCCGGTCAGCCAACGATCATGAGGAGTACGACGATCACATGTTCGACGCTTCCAAGCGGCGCCGCGAATCCGAGTGCCCGCAGTCTGGCGCCCCTTCCAGACGAGAGCGAGGAAGAAGGGTAGGCAGGCAAGGCCGTTCTGGACGACTCGGACTGGTCGACGACAGTCATGCCCCTTCACACTTCCCTGACGCGGCCGTCCGCCGCCGACGACGCGGCCTGGCCGGCCGAGGACGCCGTGACCGACGCTCCACCCGGACGGGTCGACGACCTCAGCATCATGCCTATTGATCACCCCTGGCCACAGGCCCGCTGGTCTCCAGGGTGAGTACATGGCCGGACATGAGCAGCGCTGGCATTGGGCGCCTGAGGAACTAGTGCTCGTCTCAGGTCCGGACGTCAGCCTCTGGATCGCAAATATGTTGTGAGGCAAATCGTTCGACGTCGGAAGACTCGTGCCGCCGGTGTTCGACGCGTACGCTCGCATCTTCCACCCCATCTATCTCCGTGGCGGCGGCGAGTGGACTCGAATCAACTGGGCTTACGGTCGCCGAGGAACACGGAACCATCGTTCACGCCGCGATGAGCTGGCAGACCATCACCGGGACCCACCGGCCTGGCGACGATCTGGAAGAGGGCTCCCTGCCGCAGCCGGAGGCCCGCGCCCTCGCGACGATCCTCCGCGACCACACCGCCAGACCGGATGAATGTTGGTTCGCGATCTGGGACGGGTACGGAGACTGCCAACGTACTGAACCGAAGTCGGGCGCAAATACCGTGGATATGCGCAGGTTCCGGGTAGCTGTCACTCTCGAGCACGCGCACCTCTCCGCGTTCGACAACCTGTTGAGTACCCCTCCCGCACCCACGGTGTCTCGACCGGGAAGGCCGTGCGCTGATGGGAGCTGAACGTGTTGCTAGGGGTTGCCGGATCGGCCGCGCATTGGGGAGGTATTTGCGCGTCGGTGACGCCGCTCCGACGATCCGGCCATCCACATCGGTGGGTCCAGCCCCACCCACAAGTGTGGCTGGACCTGTACTCGCGGAGAGGCCCGCTCCCTAGCGTGGGGCACATGACAGCTTCGAAAGTGCCCGGTGACACCAGCAGATCGGTGGAAAACGAGGATGCCGTCCGCCGCGAGATGCACGCGACTGTGGGGAATTGCGTCTCGCTTTTCGGCGCGGGCAGCGTGATCGTGTTCGTAAGTCTCGTGGCGGTCAGCATGGTTCAGTACTTCGACGTTCAGGAGACGACGACGTTCATGTGGGTACGCGCGAGTGTCCTACTCCTCGCCTCGCCCCTCATCTGGCGGCTCACCGCGAGCGCTACTCAGGGGTCGGTTAAGAGCTTCGAACGGCTACGCATCATCAGCACCGTCTTACCTGTCGCGATCGTCGTTGTGGATCTGGTCCCGGGTCTGTGCACGGCGTGGTACGCCGTGATGCAGGGTCTCTCGGTGGTCCCGCTGATGTGTGCAGCGCTCCTCCTCAGCCGCACGCGCTCGCGAGTTCAGGGTGCCGTCTCGGTAAAGTCCTCAGCGGAGAGGGCGCAGGGAGGTTGCGAAGCGTGCGACGAGTAGCCTCCTGGCTCGTGGCCACGGCGATTGGGCTCGGACGGTCGGGTTTGCTCGCCGGATTGACTCTCGCTACACCCATTGTCACCCTGATGCCGGCGCTGATCGGCTGGCTGCTGGGATCTCCATGGTCGTGGGTCAGCCCGTGGTCGTACGCCGGGCTGGTGATGATCTCGGGTCTGCTGTGTCTCGGGCTGGCTCCGCTGGTGGCCGGGGCATCGCGGACGCTGCTGTCAGAGTGGCATGGCGTGGACATCCCCGACGGCTACCATCCACGGCCAGAGCTCGTGCAGCTCGCAACCGGCTATTGGTGGAATGGGCACACCTATGAGCGTTCGCGGCGCGATGCCGAGATGGATCAACGCCGTCGGCGTTTTGCCGAACCGGCGTACTGGCGTGATGTGCGCTGGGTCGTGGTTGCCGCATGTACGGTCGGCATCGTCTGCGCTGCGCCGTTCGCGGTGTTGGCTACGTCGATCGTCGCGCTCGCTCATCCGTCCCCTTCTCATGCCGTCATCGCACTGGGCCTGATCGCGGCCGGGCTCGTCGCGGGGCGGTTCGCCTGGCGCATCCTCGGCCCGGTGGGCGATCGGTGGCTGAGACTGTCCGAGCGTGCGGCGTTGGCAGGACGCGTGCGTCGGCTCGAGGTCGAACGGGCGGACCAGACGATGGCGCATGCCGCCGAGATCCGCCGGATCGAGCGCGATCTCCACGACGGGGCACAGGCGCGGCTGGTTGCAGTTGGTCTGTCTCTGGCGGTCGTGGAGAGGTTGATGGACACCGATCCTGCGCAGGCGAAGGCCGTACTCAGCGAGGCGCGGAGTGATACGTCAGCTTCCCTGGCGGGCCTGCGCGAGCTCGTCCGTGGCGTCTACCCGCCGGTTCTTGTCGAACGCGGCCTGGTCGAGGCCATTCGCGCCCTAGCCCTGGACACCCCGATGACCGTCCACGTTACGGGCGAGATTGGCCGGCGACTCGAGAGCCCGATCGAGTCGGCTCTCTATTTCGGTGTCTCCGAGCTGATTGCCAACGCAGCCAAGTACGCCAGATTTGCCGAGGTGCAAATCGTGATCGTGCAGGGCGAGGGCTGCCTGGTCCTCTACGTGGAGGATGATGGCCCCGGTGGTGCGACGGTCACGTCCGGTGGCGGCCTCGACGGCATCCGCCGACGACTCGCGGCGTTCGGCGGCACGCTCGCAGTGGACAGCCCTGGCGGAGGGCCAACCGTGGTCAGGATGGAGCTGCCATGCGGATAGTCATCGCCGAAGACCTCTTTCTGCTCCGCGACGGCCTGACCCGTCTCCTGGAGTCATACGGACACCACGTCGTAGCCACAGCAGGGACTGGCCCGGACACGCTCGAGGTCCTGCTCGCCCATCGCCCAGACGTCGCGGTCGTCGACGTACGCATGCCGCCGACGAACACCGACGAAGGACTCAAGGCGGCGCTCGCCGCGCGGAAGGAGGCGCCCGGGCTACCGGTGGTCATCCTGTCTCAGCACGTCGAGCAGCTCTATGCCCGAGAACTGCTGGCTGATGAAACGGGTGGTGTCGGCTACCTTCTCAAGGATCGTGTCTTCGAAGCTGACGAATTCCTGGACGCACTCACCCGTGTCGCCGCCGGCGGCACCGCCATCGACCCGACCGTCGTTGCCAAGCTCCTCGGCGGTCCGACCAGACGACCGCACCTGGCCGAGCTCACCGAGCGCGAGCGGTCCGTGCTTGCGCTGATGGCCGAGGGACTCTCCAACACCGCCATCGCCCAGCGCCTATTCCTCAGCGAGAGTGCGATCAGCAAGTACACCACGACGGCCTTCGACAGGCTGGGCATCGGCCGGGAGGTCAGCGTCAACCGGCGAGTGCTCGCGGTCCTGCGCTACCTCGACGGCCGTCACGAGTGACGGCTCAAACCTCGACTGCTGCAAGCCCAGGTGAACTGGCTCCGGACGGGTCCAGTCGACAGTGGTAGCAGCGATTGCGCCGGCAACAAGTTCACCAACCGTCGCCCACGCCACGCTTCAGGGTGCAGGGGCCCCCGCGTCGCGTCAGTGCGAATCTCAGCCGAGTACCCGGTCCACCAGACCCATAGCCGCCTTCAACCCAACAGCCGGATGCTGTTCCCGCAATGCCCTGACTGCAGAAACGCGGTCCGACGTCGACGCGACCGCAGCCTCCACATCCGCCGCCGGAACATCCTCCGGCTCAACCACCGTACGCACCGGCTTGTCAGCACCGCGCCCACTGAGGACGCCCACACATTGCCGGCCAGGACCCGCCACGACGAACACCCACAACCCCAGGCGAACCCAATGCCACACCGACGGGTCGTCGAAAGCCTCCTCGACGAAGAAGACCCCCAGGAATAGCCAAGCCACCAGCAACACGAACGGCACCACGCATCCAGCCGCGACTTCACACCACGCCAACTCACCCGCCCCGTACCCCCACCTAAACACACCAAACGGCCCCCACACCCGAACGGTGTGGGGGCCGAACCGAACCGCGCGAACACGATTGACCAAACTCACCAGCGGGACCGGCCCGGCGTCCAGGGGCCGGTCCCACCTGGCATCAGATCGGATCGAACACCGGGGCCGACGCATCACGCTCGCGGACCGGCGGCTGCACCACGACGGGAGTGGGCAGGAACCCCCGGGCGACCAGCCAGACCGCGAGCGCCAACTCCCACAGGGCGATCGGGAGTGCGGCCAGAACGGCGACCGGCGCGACGGGGCTGTAGCCGCCCCACAGGATCGCTGCGTCGGAGGCCAGCAACAGCGGAGCGCCGACGAGCCCCAGCATGGGGATGGCTCGCGGTACGAGGCCGGAGCGGTACAACACCGATCCGAGGCATAGCGCGCTGATGGCCGGCATGAGGCTTTGTCCGAGCAGGAACGACCGGTCATGGACCGCGACCAGCGTCTGTCCCGCCGTCAGCAGGGAGGCGGGGTCGGTCAGCGCGGCATCCTCCCGCAGAGTGACGATCGACAGCAAGCTGGCGACACCGATCAGGATGAGCCCACCCTCGATCACCCGAGAGGCGACGAACCCCAGGGCCGCAGCCTCGCTGTGCCGCCTCGCAATCGGGAACAACACCACGGCCGTGCCGACACACGACAGTGCCAGCAGCACCTCGAGGCACGCGCCGGCGAGCACGCCGGTGGTGCTGCCTGCCCCGAGTACGAAGTCCGCGTGGTCGAGCACCGGCTGGTAGAGGGCGACGGTCGGCACCGAGGTCAGGAAGGTGACCAGGTACAGCGCTCCGGCGACGAACGCGGTCCGCCTTCCGGGTGTCTGTGGACGGTAGCGCGGGGTTGGCGAAGACGCGGCGATGTTCATCGAGTGACTCCTCAGGGACGAAGGTGTACGTCGTACACCACGAATGAAAGAACCATAGGTGTACCTCGTACACCTGTCAACGGTCACCGGCCCACGCACGCCCGCCACCTGGCCAGACAGGGTGGGGCACAAGTCGAGGAGCAACCGGATGTCGACCCAGGCGCAGACCCGTTGACGGGTTCGCCCATGAACGGTCGAACTGGCCGCAAGGGTGTTCTCGTCGGCCCACGCATGCGCATCCGACAATCGAGCTCTCCTCGTCAGGTGCCGGCCGGTGCCCTCGCGGTGAAACAAGACTGCCGCCAGCAAGTACCGCAGCGATGCCCGGTAGAGGGATCGAAGACCGCGCGACCATCCGCTACGGCGTCGTGGTCACGAGCGACCTACTTGACTGCGACATCGTCGGCGGTCATCCGCCCGGATACGCCGCGGGTGCATCTCTCGGGTTCGACCGAGCCTTCTCGTCGAAGGTCGGCCCCACTGGCTCTTCGGGCTTGACTTCGCCAGTCGTATCCATAAAAGTAGATTTGTTCTGATTGGCGGGAGGTGAGGTGCGGTCCATGGATGCTCTGGCGATCTTCAAAGCGCTCTCCAACCCGACTCGCCTGCAGATCATGGAGTGGCTGAAGCATCCCGCGGAGTACTTCGACGAGAACTCGTACACCCAGCAGGATCTCGGGTTCCACATCGGCGTCTGCGTCGGTGACATTCAGGCCCGATCCGGTCTCGCACAGTCGGTGATCTCGGGCTATTTGCAGGGGATGAAAGAGGCCGGCCTGCTCGATTCCGAACGCGTGGGCAAGTGGACGTACTACCGGCGAAACGAAGCTCTGATCGATGAGTTTCGGGAGTTTGCACGCACCGATCTGTGACCGTTCGGTTCCGTCAGGCCTCTCGGGCGATGGAACATATCTACATATCTAGTTATTTATCTATCCAGTGCCGACTGCGGCACGGTGGGAGGCCTTCGTCGTGAAGTCGAAATTGGTGATTCCGGTCCTGGCGTTGGGCGTATTCGGAATCATCACAACCGAAATGGGGGCCATCGGGGTCCTGCCGCAGATCTCCGAGAGGTTCGGCGTCGCCCCGTCCACTGCGGGGTGGTTGGTCGGCGTGTTCGCGCTCGTCGTGGCAGCGACCGGTCCATTCACGACGCTCTTCACGTCGGCGATCAACAGGAAAACCGTTCTGTTGGTGGCGATTGCAGTGTTCGCAGTGTCCAACCTGATCTACGCGACGACGTCGAGTTTCGAGGTGATGTTCGCATTCCGGATCATTCCCGCCGTCGTGCATCCGGTCTTCTTCGCGGTGGCACTTGCGAGTGCGGTTCGCTTGGTGCCACCGGCCCAGGCTACTGCTGCGACGACCAAAGTGTTCGCCGGCGTCACAGTCGGATTCGCCTTCGGGGTGCCGCTGACTTCGTTTCTGGCCGAGAACTTCTCCATGTCGGCAGCATTCGCCTTCGGGGCCCTGGTAAACCTTCTTGCGTTCATCGGAATCTTGGCACTACTACCGTCGACGCCGGTGACGCAACGGATGTCGTACGGCGCACAGGTCGGGATTCTGCGACGGCCACGGGTGTGGCTGACGATCCTGTCGGTCACGTTGACCTTTGCGGCCATGTTCTCCGTGTACGGCTACTTCGCCGAGTACCTGGGTGATGTGACTGGAATGAGCGGATCGTGGATCAGCGCGATGCTCCTGGCTTTCGGCATCGTCATGATCTTCGGCAACTTCGTTTTCGGTGCCATGCTCGGGAAGAGCGTCGTGCGAACGGTTGTGGCCTTTCCACTCCTGTACATCGCGATGTACCTGATGGCCTATCTCGCGGGTCCCTATCTCGTGCCGATGGTCGCCGCCGTGTTGATCTGGGGAGTGGTGCACTCGGGCGGACTCGTCATCTCGCAGAGCTGGATGGGCAGAGATGCGGCCGATGCACCGGAGTTCGGGAACAGCTTGTTCATCTCGTTCTCCAACCTGGGGATCACGATCGGGACTGTCGCCGGTGGCTGGTGTCTCGAACATCTGGGAACACACCACACAGTCTGGGCCGGAGTTGTTTTCGCTACCCTCGCGCTGATGACAATCGCCGCTCGGCTGTCGCTCGGACGAGTTCACAGCGAAAGCAGTGCCACAGTTCCGGTGTAGGTCTTCGGTACCGTGTGCTGCAGGCCAGCCATCGGCGGCGAGGTGAGGCGACAGCTTGGTCGGGTGTCCGGTCCAGCGTGCGACGAGCAATGCCGGTGTGACGTGCGGCCGAGGGTACCCCCCTCCGGGGTCCTCGAGCACGCGGCAATCACAACCCCCCCAATTAATCCGCCTTTCCCACCAAAACTGCCCCCACACCCGAATGACGGGTGCAGGGGCAGCGGACGGCTCGGTTCAGCAGATCACCACTGCTGTGTGACATCGAAGCGGCAGCGCAAGATCGCAGGATCGTTCACGTCGAACTGGATGTAGCGCCCACGAGCCACAGCCTCGTCGATCAACTACTGAGTCGTGGCATCCACATACGGCAGCGGAGAGTCGTAGATCGACCCCTCACCGATCCACTCCTGCGGAACAACGCGGTCGATCACGTGGCCGACACCCCGATCACGCAAAACCCGGGTCTCGTTGTGGTCGAACGAGATCCCCTGGTAGCCCTCCCCCGCACGCAAGTAGGCCGCCGACGCGGTACCGGACGCAGCGACCATCAGCCCGGCCGCAGCAGTAGGAATCAGAGCAGCAGCGACCATACGAATGCGAGACATCAAGCGCTCCCCTCCAGGCACACCAGCCAAATTACCGGCCGGTAGGTTCCTATCGATTCACACGAAGCGGAGGCTCCCCACCACCCTGGCAGCCTCCGAGCCGCCCGCCGGAACATGCCATCCGCACTGTTCAGACCACGACGACACCCCCAGAGTCTTCTTTCGGCAGTGCCTATGTGGGCAGAGCTACCAGCATGCGCTGAGCTCTGCCCACATTCTTCCCGGAGCTGAGTCAGCTCATGTTGCCGAGCACATTGGTCAGGATTCCGCCGACCACGTTGGTGATCGAGCCTTGCGGATCAGTGACGGATCCGAAGACCTGACCCGATCCTGTGTTCACCGAACCGAAGCCCAGATCCTCGAGGCTGCCCGAGCCTGCCTCGACGGGGTTCGGCTGACGGATGGTGACGCATACGCCCATCGGGTTGATGTTCCAGTTGCCGGCCGCGAGCACGATATTGGTGCCGGCGCCGCTGTCGAGTTGAGTGCCGACAGCGGCGTTATCCGGGACCTTGTAGGTGGTTTCCAAGGCGATGATTCCGCCACCTGCTGTGGTCCACCCGCCGCCCTTGGCGATGACGGAATTGTTGCCAACAAGGGCGGTACCGGTGATGTCCTCCCACTTCTGATCCCCGATAAGCCATTTGACGTTCAGACGAGCCTTCACCAACTGGAAACCTGCCGGGTGGAAGTCACGGATCTCGTTGACAAGTGCCCCCGAACCGGACACCTTGGTGATGTAGGTGACGGTTTGTCCCGGCGCGACAGTGCCGTCGCCGACAACCTCTTTGCTCACGGTGTATGGCGTCCAGAGGGAGCCGGCCCACTTGTCAGTGACCGACTGGTTAAGCGCGCATGCGGGTGCGGCCTGTGCGACCGAGGCTCCGAGCCCAACAGTGATGCCGGCGGCGAGAAGTGCCAGAGAGGCGGTTGTGGCTACGACATGGCGGAGTGAGCGTGACATGTAGAACTCCGTTCGAGTGTAAAGATCGTGAATGCCAGGCAAAACGATAGCCACTTCTGCTGAACGAGTGTCCAACTTGACGAGATGTCGAGTTGGACAGCGGGTACCAACCGTCTCCACCGGGAAAGGCGAACACCACTCTTCCCTGCCGCATGGTATTGAATCTCCGTGCGGATCCGGCGTGGTAGCTCGGGCGACGCTCTCGGTGCCACGGCCAAGTCGAGTCAGCGGAGATGAGCCGGGGCGAAGCCCAGGGTGAATTCCTCGTTCCGGATGGCGTGGCTACCGCCTCTGCCGTGCTCCGGGCTTAGCTTCGGACAAATGGACCTAACGGGCATACAGCGAGCGATCGCGGCGGGCGCGGTCAGCCCCGATCACGGAGCGAACGACGCTCCGTCACTCGGTGATCTGCTGGAATTCCCCTCACGACGGGAATCAGATCACTGTGCCGCGATGAGGGCGGCGCAGGCCCGCCATCCGAGCTCGAGGTCTGCGCCGCGACGACCGCGACTACGCGTGGTCGACTGACCGCGGCTCATCGGCCCAGTCCGGGGTGCTGTAGCCGCGACCTGGCGGCTGGTAACCCCTGGGCCACGCGGCGGCATGGCAGGGCGGTAGATGGTCACATAGTTGGCGGAGTCGTCACTCGAGTTGGCGGATGGTCGCGCGCGTCGCGACGTCGTCAGAATGCGCTCGGCATTCACCGGGCCTCACAGTGGACGCAGTCGGCACGTATGGTCCGCGCATGGGGACCTCATCGAAACGCGTCCGACCACCCTTGCGCGCTGGTCGGATCTGTGGTGACGTTCGTTGTTGCCACGAGCTGGCTGCTGCTCACGGCACCTGGCCAGGTGCCGTCGCACTTCGAAGGATCCGGAGAAATCACCGAATGGATGGGACTCGGCCAGTACGTCGCCATCACCAGCGCTTTCGTCCTCGGCACATCCCTCGTTTGCGGTGGTGTCCGATGGTACATCCTCAAGATTCCCGAGAGTGTTCTCAATCTGACTGGCCCGCGCCAGAATTACTGGGCACGACCCGAGAACAGGCACGAGTTCAACACCAGAATCATCGCTGATGTCGAGCGGACCGGCGCCTTCCTCACTCTCACCGTCGTCGGGGTGACAATCCTATCCAGTATCAACGCCTCCGGCGTGCAGGTGCCGTTCTGGATCATGCCGACTGTGACAGTGTTCTTGCTGCTACTGGCACCCGGATACGCGGGATTCGTTGTGTACTCGGGCCGATACAGCCCACCACTGCCTCCATCTCGCTACCCGTGACCATGACTCGCCTACCGCCGGCCCTGTGCGGGCCGCGACGACGCATGCGGGTCCGGGCTCCACAAGGGCAGTCATCAGCACAGGGACTGACCGCGGAAAGTCGTTCGCCCGGCACCTGTTACGGTGACGATCGGCAGCAGACGAGGGGGATGCATGCAGCAACCGACTTGGCGGGGAATGACTTTCACGGAGATCATCCGAACCTGGATCCGCTATCAGCGAGCACGCCTCGCCTGGAGCATCCCCATCCTGACCTTCGCCGCGGTCATGTCCTACATCCTCCTGCGCGTCAGCTAGGCACACAACACCACGGTCCCGAACACGTCATATCTACAGCTCGGGGTGATGGAACGACTCCTCCACGCCGACTAGCAGCAGTCATGCCGGGGAGCGGGCCCCGAACCGCCAAAGCGGAATCCGCGAATACGCAAAGCCCTCGCACTGCTCGGCATCGTCGTCGCATCATCGTTGTGGATCTTGCTCGGGTACCGAGCCCGAGAATCCGAAGTAGCATGACCCACTCGTCACCCGTGGCGCGCACACTTCGCAGGTCCGAGGTATCGATGGGCAACGATGTAAACCGGCCACGCACCCAGACGACGGATTCAGACGATCGGGGTAGAGCGCACCTGTCGGCGCGGCGCAGTCGATGTGACGAGTCACCCCTTCAAAGGTTCGGTGCCCCTGGCATTCTCAGCCAGGGGCACCCACCTTGGACACTGCCACGCGACCGAATGCGCGCCGGTCATTGCCACGATCAAGCTTGTCGGAGACGTCGACGCTCACGGCATTCGCCCGGCCCCTGCAGGTCAGGGCATTCGTTCGCCTACTGGCCGGGTGTGACGTCGAACGCAGGCACGTTGTAGACGTCGCTGGTGGTGGCCAGGGAATTGTGTCCACTCGGCGACGGGGTGCTGGCGCGCAGGTTCACCGCCCAGTTGAGTGATCCAAGGGGGCCGCAGCCGGTGGCTGCGGGGACCGCGAAGGTGGTGTCGGTGTGCGGTACGGCCGGGAACACGGCTCCGGGGGTGCCGCCGCCGATCGGCTGGGACGGCGGGTTCCCGGTGGTCTTGAGATTCAGGGTGATCGGGTTGGATTCCGAGCCGAGATAGCAGTTGTTGCCGAGTAGTGCGTTCTCGAGCTTGAGCCGAACTGGCATCGATACGGCGGCGTCCATCACGTCGACGAACGGTGTGCCGACGGCTTCGACTGTCGATTGGATCTGGGTGAGGTTCAAGGGCGTATCGATGCCGAGCGCACCGCCTGGCACGGTGATGGGGTTCGAGGTTACGCCGAAATTGGTGCCGGGCTCGGGGAGGAAGACGTCCTTCCAGTCGTCTCCGTCCTCGACGTAGGTCACTCCGCCCGCGATCTTCAGGCTGCCGTCCGGGACCGGTACTTTCAGCCCGCCGATCTACATTTCGCCGCCGCGAACGACGACGGTCACACAGGTTCCGATGTCGTCACCGGCGACCGGGCACTTTCCCCACCCGTCGAACGTGAGGGGGTCTGACGTCGGATTACCGGAGGAACCGAGGGAGCTGGTGCTGAGGCTGCCCAATGAGCCGGAGACCGGGCTGCCCGATGAGTCCGAGCTGCTCGAGTTCTCCGAGTCCCCCGACGAATCCGAACTGCTGGAGCTGCCCGCGCTTCCGCCCCCCTGTGGAACCTGTTCCGGCCGAGGCTATCCCACCGCCAGTGAACGCCAACGCGGAAGCAAGGGCGACTGCCGCACCTGCGTGCATAACTGAGCCTGACGACCTGCTTTTCATTTGCACTCCCTCTACGTATCGGGGTGTCGAGCTAGGACTGGTCACATCGGCACGTGCTGCAGATCACATTCCGGCCCGTGGCATGTACGCTATCCGGTCTCAATCTCGCCTGTCAGGCGATTACTAGAAATCGGATACTCAGTATCTTTTTTGTGCGGTGATGAGGGAACTGCCGAAAGTCGGTGCGCTAGAAGCCTATTCTCGAAGGCTGCGCGTGCTTCGATGCGCTGGCAGTCCCCCACCGGACCACATCGCCCCGGCTACGATCCAGAAGGATCGCGCCCAACGACGTAGGTCAGGTCATGTTGCAGCTGCTCGAGGACTGGCTGCGGTGTCGATCGGGTGACGATCCAAGGGGATCGCCTCGTCGTTGTTCGGCTGGACGAGAGTGCCGGAGCACTTCCTCCATGGTGGCGCGTAGTCCCCGGCGGCAGGCACATCCCCCACTTGATCGGTCACCTGCTCGACATTGCGTGCGCTTCGGGCCTGTAGTCGAATCGCCTGCCACGCATGGGATCCGGCTGCCGACTCGAGGGGACCGGCGCTCGCGCGCTACAACGGCGCAGTTATCGGTGCCTCCGGGGCACGGGTGACGGTGGTGGCCCCGGTCAGCAGGTAGTCCGTGATCGCCGTGTCGACCGTGGTGTTGCCGCCCTGGATGGCGGCTCCGTGGTCCCCACCCTCCACAGTCACCAGGTGCGCGTCCATGTCGCGGGCATGCTGGACACCGCCGTCGTACGGCGTCTGCGGGTCCCGCAATCCCTGCAGCACGAGGGGCGCAGTGGCCAAGCCCTTGTTGCCGATTTCCGGTAGCGCGGTGACTGGAGGTGCGCCGGCGCAGCCCGCGCCCGCGCTGTAGCCGTAGCCGATGGCGTCGAACAGGTCGCCGGTGACGAACGTCGAGAAGAGCCAGCCCGGGAGCCGCTCCGGCCGCGGCGCGACCGCGTTCTCGTTGCAGAGCACGATCGCCTGCATCATCTGGGCCCGGATGATCGAGTCGAGTTGGTTCTCGGTGACGTCGCCAGGCGCCGCCCCGGGAAGCGCCCCGATTCCGTCCCGGATGACGCGGGCGACCATCGGCCAACTGTTCCGGGCGGGAAGCGTTTGGCGTGTGAGGGCATAGATGCTCGACGCGGATTGCGTGTGGGCCGGATCGGCGAGACGACGCACGAACGCCTCGAACTGGACCCAGGCGGGACCGGTGAGGTCGATACCGGCACGGTAGGCGTCGGCGATGTTCTCGAGACCGGGCGGGACATCGCCGATCTGGGCCGGTGGGGAGGCGACGGTGGGGTTGCCGCCCGCCTCCTCGACAATGCGGTCGGACCAGCGCTGGTACACCTTCAGTGGGGTGTCCCCGAGGCCATAAGTCGCGTCGTTGGCCGCGATCCATTCCATGAGGTCGTAGAAGCGGGCCTTGTAGCCGTCGTTCTGGTGCCACAAGACGTCGTTCCACATCCAGTCGCGATCGACCGCCGAGTCGAGCACCATTCGTCCCGTGTGCTGTGGGAACAGGGTGGCGTACGTCGAGGCGAGGATCGTGCCGTACGGCAGGCCGTAGATGTCGATCACGCCGGCGCCGAGCGCGATCCGCACCTGCTCCCAGTCGCGGGCGGTGTTCTCGGTCGTGATGTACGCGGTCGCGCCGGGCGCCCCTCCGTCGCATGCCAGACGCGCTGGCCCACCCGCGAAGCCGACATTCATCGCGGCCAGTAACTCCGGGGTGACGGCACATTCCACCGCACCGGCGTGCGTGAGGCCCCGTGGCTGCACACCGATGAAGTCCCACTGCCGGCGGATCTGTTCGGGAAGCGCCTGCGCGAGCAGGTTGTTGGACGCGATCGCGTCGCCGCCGGGCCCGCCGGGGTTGGTGAACAGCACGCCCCGCCGTGCTCCCGGGTCCTCGGCGCGGCGACGGGTGATGAGGACGTCGATCGATCCGGCCGCCGGGTTCGCATAGTCGCGCGGCACCGTCACGGTTCCACACTGGTCGGTGCCCGGGTCCAGCGCGTACTCGGCGGGGCACGGACCCCACACCAGTCCCCCGCCGGCCGGATCTGCGGCAGCCGACGGTACTGCAACGGAGGTGAATCCGATCGTCACACCGAGCGCGACGGCTCCGAGGCGAACACTCCGACCGGTACGGGACCGCGATCTCCGAATACTGTTCCCCGAGTTCAGCACATCCACGACGGTAGTACGCGGCGCGTGACCGCTTTCCGCCGAAACGACTCAGCCCGTGTGCGGCTGGCGACGCGTTCGGCGATCGGCTTGAACGTAAGTGCGATACCCGAAGGCTGCCGCACTCGCCACCACGCGGTATCCACGGATTGACTGCTGTACCCCAACCGAAGTCAACGTCTGCGCTCAGCGCCCATCTCGCTGGGCACAGCCCGAATCAACCGATCGTCCTGCTGTGAAGCTTCTCCCCTGACCGGGATCTGCCGCCGGCGCATACATGCCGACACGTGCGATCGACTGAGAGACGTCTCCCCGAGGTCATCTCGAAAGCGGTTGCGTGTACTGACGAGTCGTACGACGAAGATCTACAGCCTGGCGATGTGCTTGGTCCGGAGGAACTACCGGGTCGATGCCTCAGGTCCTTCGGATCGGCGTTACCACCTTCAGCGCCGCAAAGATCAGGACGATGAATATCGCCGCAAACACGACCGTTGCAACGAACGCTGACAACAACGGGTCCTACCGACATGGCCTGCTGGCTGGCCCCGTGAGGGTTCGCCGTCCAGGACCCCGTCGCGCGACCGTCGACCCATTACTGCTGCGGGTCGACGGCGTGCACGATTCCCCACCGCGACGGCGGCAGCACGATCAGCCGCACCTTGCCGACGATGTTCGACACCGGGATCGCGCCGTGGAGGTCGTCGTTCATGTGGAACCGCGAGTCCTTCGAGTTGGCTCGGTTGTCGCCCATCACCCACACACTGGAATCCGGCACCGCCACCGGGCCGAAGAAGATCCCCTGGCACGGGACCGCGTTGCGAGGTGATGTCCGGCTGTCGATGTATGGCTCGACCAGCAACTTGCCGTCGACCTTCACCCCTTCGTCGCCGGGTAGGCACTGCACCGTCTGGCCGGCCACCGCGACAACGCGTTTCACGAGATCGTTCTCGTCGGGCGGCACCACGCCCACTACCGAACCGGCATTCTGGATCCCGCGCAGGACGGGATTCTCCGAACGCCGCGACCGATAGTCGTCGTTCCACGACGGTGGACCCTTGAAGACCACGACGTCCCCCGGTTCGGGATCGCCGAAGCGGTATGCGATCTTGTCGACGACGATCCGATCAGGGGTGCACCCCGTGCAACCGTGCAACGTCGGTTCCATCGATTCCGAAGGAATAAGGTAGACCCGGCCCACGAACATCTGGAGCAGGAAGCTCAGGAGCAGCGCAACCGCGACGAGCACCACAAGCTCACGCCATATCGAACGGTGCCGCCCGCGCGGCGACTCGCCACGGTCGTCGACTCGATCGTCCGATTGCGGGTCGTCGGATGCAGGATCAGGCCCCCCAAATTCCGCCATCCGCCAAACCTATGCGAAAGGCCGTCCCGAGACCTCATCGCCCCGGACATTTTCTGACCGAAGACCTGGCCGGTACCGGTCGGCAATCCAGGTAGCCGTCGTCCGCACGCACGCACCGGTCTTCAGCGGCCGTGACTATGGTCCTTCCATGACCGAGCGCACTGATGATCCCGAACCAGGCGGTGCGCCGGTCCGCTCTCCCGCCTTCCGGTGGGACCTAGCCCTCCTCGGTTCGCTACTGGGCGCAGTCGTGTGCGCCGTGGGGTACTGGCCGGCGAACGCCGATCTGCGCGACGCACTCGATGTTCAGTCGTTCCCGCCGCGTGGCGGCACCTATTGGCTGTGCTGGTTGCTGCCTCTCGCGGTCGTGGCCGCCGTCGTGGGAGTACTGCTGGTCCCGCGGAGTTCTCGGCCGTTTGCCAGTGGCTTCCTGGCCGGCCTCTTGCTGGTCGGCATTGTCATGTGCGCCTTCGGGTATTCGGTGGACAGCATGCCGTTCTACATGTGATCAGTGCTGTCTCTTGCCGTTCCGGAAAGCGAAATATAGGCTTTCCGTTGTGGAAAGTCACTTTGATGATTCAGCACCCCAGCAAGCTGTCGAGTTGCTTGATGCACTGCAGACGGACCGTGATCGACTCGTCGAGAACACGCGGGTGCCTTGGCCGCTGCTGGCTGCGTTCGGCGGGGTTGGCGCCTGGTGGGTTGCTGCGGCGGCCTCCGCTCGGCCGGGCGAGGACTATGAACCGTCAGCCTCCAGCTGGTTGGCTCTGGTCGCAGTGCTCGTCATCGCCTACCTCCTTCGGCGGGAGACCGGTATCGGTTTCCGCGCGATGGGCGCGACGGCGGCATGGGCGGTGGTCGGGAGCATCGCGACGTGCTTGATCCTGTTCAGCGTGTCGCTGGCGCTGGTGTCCCTCGATCTCCACTGGGCTGTCGTGCTCACGAGTCTCGGCGCTTTCGCCGTGACGACTCTACTTTCGGGGGTCGCGTATCGCTCGGCACTCGGAAAGATCCGCCGTGGCTGAGGCCGCATTCGACGAGCTGATCCACGCGCCCATCAGACTCCGAATCTGTGGACTGCTCAGACCCGTCGACCGGCTCGACTTCGCGGTGATGCGTGACGCATTGAAGATTTCGGACGCCACCCTGTCCAAGCACCTCAAGGCATTGGTCGTTGCCGGATATGTTTCGTCGACAAAGGCCGCCTCACTGGATCGGAACGACGCTCGCCGCCTGACGTGGCTGTCCCTCACCCCGACTGGTCGCGCTGCCTTTAACGCGCATGTTCGCGCACTCCAGGAAATCACCGGCTTGCCCGACAGGCGCGGTATCCAATAGCGCCCTTCGAACATCGTCGGATACTCGGACGTGTGTTTGCCGGGATAGCAGGGCCATTCGAGCGCGTACCGCCATCGTGCACGACCGAGCGGATTCCATCAGACGTAGAAGAGGCACCTCAGCAGCAGTGCGCTTCAGTAGCGTTGCACACGACATATGGTGAGCGCGTTACGAACTCGCCAGGATCTCGAGTTCCGCGCTGTCGGCGCCGCCGTCACCGGCGACACGGTCACGCCTTTGGGGTCGACCGCGCCAATCGATATCAGTCCGACCCCGTCCCGGCGGAACCTCCAGGGAGTGGCAGTCCACGGAGTTGATCCGGCAGGGTGGCCGAGAGCAACCGGGCCGCCACCTCGTCCGCACCTGACTGAACGGGGTGGCTTCGAGATATCGACGAATTCGGCCTTCGCCCCAGGGCGCTGGGGAGATCACCATTGGTTGAACCTGAACGTGCTCGGGGATGACCCGGTGACGCGGTGGAACATGGTCGAGAACGCTGACGGGGTCGCGTAGCCCAGATCAGCGGAAACGGTGGACACAGCGTCTCCCGCGGCGAGCCGCCGGACGGCGTGCAGCACGCATGCACGGCGTTGCCATTCACTCACGCTCATCGATACCTCGTGCCGGAACTTGCGGTGAACGGTGCGTTCGCTGGCACGAACCGCTTCGGCCCACCACTGCGCCGAGGTACGGATGTCAGGGTCACGAAGGAAGAGTTCGCACTGCTTCCTCAACGTCGGGTCAGTGGGCAGGGGAAGTTCGAGTGGCAGTGACGCTGATCGCGCAATCTCAAAGAGTGTCAGCGACAGGAGGGTTGCATCCCGCCCTCGAGCCGGATGGTCAACCGCTAGTTCTGTGGCCGCCGCGAGCAATTCACGGAGCAACGCCGATACCTCCACGACTGCGCACGTCGCCGGGAACCATGGCACTGCGGCAGGTTCGATGTACAGGCTTCGCGTCGACACTCCCCACATAGTGACCGCATGCTCGATTTCCGCGGGGATGAGCACAGCCCGCTCCGCCGGCACGATCCACGTCCCGTGCTCAGTGGTCACATCCATCACACCGCCCACACCGTAGAGAACCTGAGCGCGGCGATGGCGATGCGCTTCAAGCACACAGCCATACGGGTAATCCGTGCCGATCGCCAAGACCGCACGGTCGAGCTCGTCGTAGTCCTCCAACCGGCCGTTACGCACGTAATCGACGATAGCTACCGTGTGTCTGAAACTCGAATGATTTCGGCAATCCATCGAATGCCCGACACTTCCCCGCCGCCTACCGTGAGCGCAGTGACACACAACCTGCCGCTCCTCCTCGCCTTCGGCCTCCTAATCGGGGTGACAACCGTCCTGTTCGGCTTCGGCGGTGGATTCATCGTGGTCCCCGTGATCTACGGTGTAGCCGGGGATCGTCCCGATGCCATGCACATTGCGGTCGCCACCTCGACCGCCGTCATGATCGTCAACGCCTCCCTCGCGACAATGACCATTCGCTCCCGCGTGCTCGCATATCGCGAGTATCTTTGGCCGCTAATCGGTTTCATTGCAGTCGGGACTGCGATCGGCGCAGTGGCCGCCACTCGAGCATCCGAGTCACTCATCCACGTCTTCTTTGTCGCGTATCTCATCGTCACGATCGTCGACAGCGTCGTCCGCGCGGGTTTCCTCGACGCCTCGAGTGACACGCCCCGTCCTCTCGGACGACACGTCGCCAGCATCGGTGGCGTCGGGATCGGCGCGATCGCCAGCTTCCTCGGCGTCGGCGGAAGCATCATGACCGTCCCGCTCCTGCGCCGCAGACAACTGCCAATGGCAACTGCAACTGCTCTGGCCAATCCGCTCACGATTCCCATCGCGGTGATCGCCACAATCGTGTACGCCTTTGGACGCGACGGAACCGCTCCCGGGACTCTCGGCTACGTCGACCTTCTCGCCGGCGGCGCACTACTGGCCGCATCCCTTCCGACGATCGTGGTCACCAGGAGACTCGTCCGGCACGTACCCGATCGCCTCCACGCCCACGCCTACATCGTGCTACTTGTCGCGAGCCTCGTCGCGATACTCGCGACCTGACAAGGATTCTCGTCGACATCGCCAAGCCATGACCCCGCTGCACCGGATCGCCTGGCGTCACGGGGACGGCCAAGGTTTCCACCCGGCATGCCGGTCACCGCAACCCGGGGTCACTCGGATTCGGGGCTGTAACCGCACCCGCTTCACGGCGGCACCTCCACGTCCGCCATCGGCACCGCGTGCCGGTAGGTGACAGCTCCGCACAGCCGCAGCATTCAGACCGGACATGGCGCAGAATGTTGGACCGTGACGACTGTGGATGAAGTAGCGCCCAGCGTGTTCCGTGCCACCGGGACCGATGTGAACGTCGTGATCCTGCGGGACGGCGACGCCCTGACGCTGATCGACGGCGGCTATCCCGGCGATGTCCGCGCCGTCGAAAGCGCAATCCGTTCGCTCGGTCGACGTCCGGAGGATGTGCGGGGCATGCTCCTCACCCACGCGCACATCGACCACATGGGTGCGATCGTCGCCTTCCACGAACGGCACGGAATTCCGGTGTTCACCGATCCGACGGAGGTCGCCCACGCGCGAAGGGACTATCTCGAGCAGGCCACCGGCAAGGACTTCGTCCCGAGGCTGCACCAGCACGGCGTGCTGCCCTGGCTGCTGCGGATCGCCCGGGCCGGAGCGACCCGGTCGCTTTCCATAGGCGACGCGCGGGCCCTCGCGTCGAATGCCCCGCTGGACCTGCCCGGCGCCCCGGTCCCGGTCGCGACCCACGGCCACACCTCCGGTCACACCGCCTTCCACCTGCCGCAGCACGGTGTGGTCGTCACCGGCGATGCACTGGTCACCGCGCATCCGCTGTCCAAGATCCGTGGACCGCAACTACTCCCTCCGGTCTTCGATCATGGAATTCAGGACACCCTGGAGGCCCTCGATCATCTCGCTGTTCTCGACGCCGAGACTGTTGTGCCGGGACACGGCCCTGCCGTGTTCATGCCCATCGCGGCAGCCGTCGAGCAAGCGCGCGGGCGAATCCGCTGAGATCGGGGTGAGAGGTTCATCCCCTTTTGAACCACGAACGGTCACCAACCGTTCACCGGGCGGCCAAGGTTCCGCCAGTTCCTTCGCGCAGCATTCGGTCGTTCTGTTGCGAGTGTCTGAAGGAGAACCGTTGAATTCCCGTCTCAAAGTTGTCGGTGTCGCTGCCGCGTTGACAGTTGTCCTTTCCGGATGCACCCAGTCGACTGGCAACGACACCGCAACTGCCCCAACAGCGCCGGTGAGTTCGACGTCGCTGCCGGCAAGTTCAACCGCAATGGTTCAGACTCCGAGACTTCTGTCCATCAACAACTTCCGCGATCTCGCCGGGCCCGACGGCGGCTACATCACCTCGGACGGACGTCGGGTTCGAGAAGGCGTGCTCTACCGTTCGAATGCACTGACGGCAAACGACGCGGACGCCGCCGTTTTGGACACCCTCGCTGTGAAGGCCGTATACGACCTCCGCACCACCGCGGAGATCGAGAAGAGTCCGGATCGTGTTCCGACCGGGGCGCGCTACACGCATGTCAACATCATCGGGGATGCCGCGAGCGGATCCGTCACGTCGTCGGTGGATCTCTCCACCCCGGAGAATGCCGCGGCAGTGCTCATCGATGCGAATCGAAAGTTCGTGACCGATCCGGCGATGCGCGCGCAGTTCGGAACTCTGCTGACCGACATCGCGACAACCGACGGTCCGCAGGTCTTTCACTGCACCGCGGGCAAGGATCGGGCCGGATGGACCAGTGCGGTTCTGCTGAAGATCGCCGGCGTCGACGACGCGACGGTGATGAGCAACTATCTCCTCACCAACGAGTATTCGAAGGATTCGATCGACGCGACTGCCGCCCAGATCACCGCCGCGAAGGGCGAGCAGGCCGGCGCGGCCATGAAGGTTCTCATGGGTGTCTCCCCCGAGTTCCTGCAGGCCGGGTTCGATGAGATCGCCGCCAATTTCGGCACGTTCGACAACTATCTGACGACCGGAATCGGGCTGTCGACCGACACCATTGCCGCGTTGAAGACCAAGCTCACCGCGTAGGCCTTCCGAACGACTTCGCTCTGCGCGAACGTCGGTATGACCGACGCCGACGAGGACGTTCGATACCGGTATGAGTGGAGATTCGGAGCCACTGGACGCCTTCTCCGAAGCCGTGATCCATGTTGCTCAGCGGGTGCTCCCGAGCGTCGTCAGCCTGCGGGTCCGGACGCGCCGCGGCACCGGAGGTGGGAGCGGGTCGGTGCTGACCTCTGACCGCTACATCCTGACCAGCGCCCATGTTGTCGACGGGGCGAGGCAGGCCGAGGTGACGTTCTCCGATGGCGGTGAGGTGATCGCAGACGTCACGGGCCGCGACACCCTGTCCGACCTTGCGGTCCTGCGGGCGAGGGGTGACGTGCCACCGGCCGTGACCCGCGGCGATGCCGCCCAGCTGCAGGTCGGGCAGCTGGTCGTCGCTGTCGGGAGTCCACTCGGCCTTGCCGGTAGCGTCACCGCCGGCGTCGTCTCGGCACTGGGTCGGTCGCTGCCTACCCGGTCGGGCCGAGTGATCGACGAGGTCATCCAGACCGATGCCGCCCTGAACCCCGGCAACAGCGGCGGGGCGCTCGCCGACAGCTCCGGTCGCCTGGTCGGGGTCAACACGGCCGTGGCCGGTGTCGGCGTCGGGCTCGCCGTGCCGATCAACGCGACGACCGAGCGGATCATCGCCTCCCTGATGCGCACGGGACGGGTGCGTCGTGGCTGGCTCGGCATCGCCGGAATGCAGGTGCCCCTGCCGCCGGAGCTCACCACCAAGCTGGGCCGCAGGCGTGGCGTCCAGGTGGCCCAGGTGGTTCCTGGGAGTGCCGCGGCGGCGGCCGGACTGCACACAGGCGACATTCTCGTGGCGATCGACGAACGCCCCATCGCGACCGCTACCGATATCCAGGCGCTGATGGTCGAGGGCACCATCGGTCGGCGCGTCGAGGTCACCGTGTGGCGGAACGGAGCACTCGTCGATGCCGTCGCCGTCCCGCGTGAACTCGCCGACGAGCCGTGACCGCCCGACAGGGAGCCGAGCACCCGACCTGATCAGTCGAGCAGCGACCGCGCCTGCGCCGCCAGCCCGCGCATCCCGCGGCGCTGTGCTTCGTCGGCGACGGCAGACAGTTCGTCGGTGCGTCCCGGCGTATCGGGAACGAGTTGCGCACGAAGCAGCCTGCACCGCAGCAGTGTCGGCACGCCTGATGTGCGGTACGCGATCTGCTCGGCCTGCTCCAGCATCGCCGACGCCTGATCGGTGTGCCCCAGCATCGCGTGCAAGCGCGCCGATGCCTCGGCCACCGCGCCCACGACCCCCACCTGCCCGACGATCGCTATGCGGTCCACGAAGGGTGCCAGATGTCCGAGGAACAGTTCGGCGTACTCGAACAGCGACAGATCGGCGACGACATGGGCGAGCAGTGTCTGGTGTCCGAGTGTGGTCCACACGTCCGGACCCGGATCGTCCGCCCAGCGCGCGAGTCCGTCGACCGCGGCCTGCCGGTCGTCCCGGGCCGCCGCGATCGCGATGGTCCACGCCCACGGCTCGACGAAGCCGGGCGTCGTGTCGGCCAGCCGACCCTGCTCCCACTTCAAGGTGTTCTGCGCGAGGTCGGAGCTGCCCGCGGTGTACAGCTCGGTCTGCAGGTGAATCTGCGAGGCCGTATCGTACTGCCGCGCAGCCTGTTCGAGGTCGCCACGCCACTCCGCGAGCGTGCCCTCCATCCACCTGAGCTGGACTCGGACCACGGGAAGTCGCAGGAGGTCGCACCCGACGATGCCCTGCCGCACGTGGGCGGCGGCGGCCTCGGTGTTCGCGAGATTCATCTGCGTCATGCTCGCGACCGTATGCACGATGACGTCGTCGACCCGCGACTGCTGGTGCGGCAGTTCCAGAAGTTCGGTCGACAGCTCGAGCGATTCGTGACCGTGGCGGGCCACTCCGGAGAACAGAAGTATGCGCCCCAGCAGCGCGTCCGCGAGCACATCCGGGTCACCCTGGGCGCGAGCCAGTTCGAGCGCACGGCGACTCATGCCGTCGGGCACCGTCGAATCGGGGTGGTAACAGCTGCCGACCGCGAGCGCGGCGAGGACCCGGGCGTGCGCGACGGGATCGGACGCGACGAACGGTTCCAGCGCCTCGAGGCGTTCGAGCAGCGGTCCGGGATCCCGGCCGTACGACACCCACGGCCACGCACCGGCCGCGCGCAGCAGGGCGGCCGCCAGTCGGCCCGCGCCCGCGGTGCGGCCTTCGCGGACCGCGTCGAGCAGACCGGCTCCCACGACGTCGAGCACGGTCTGCCCGCGACCGGCTCGGGCGAGCGCTTCCACGCGGGCCACCAGCAGGTCGTCACGGTCATCCGGCGACTTTTCCGCCGCCGGTAGTTGATCGAAGATCTGCACGGCGATCTCCCACCAGTGCGCAGCCGTCTCCGAACTCCATCGGTCCGTGGCCTCCCGCGCCGCGACGGTGCACGCGTCGAGTACATCGCGCGGATCCACCAGCGGCAGCGCGGCGCACAGGTGCTGGGCGCGTCGGCTGGCACGGTCGGCATCCGACGAATCCAGCAGGATCTCGGCGACACGTGCGTGAATTCGCTGACGCCGCAACGTCGGCATGGCCGCAAGCACCTCGTGCCGCAGCAGTCCGTGGGCGAAAACGTACCCTCGAGCTCCGGGCGCCGTCACGATGATGCGTTCGTCGGCCGCCTCGTCGAGGTAGTCGGCAAGCGTGTCCAGGTCGAGACGGGACGCCGCGGCCAGCAGGTCGACCTCGACGGCGTCACCGAGCACCGCCGCGGCTCGAAGTACCTGCAATACATCAGGTTCCACGGAGTCGAGGCGCCTGCCCAGCACTGACCGAACGGCCGTCGGAATCCCGTCGCCGAGTCGCTCCTCGCGCGGCAGCCGCGCGTATTCCGAGACGAACAACGGGTTGCCGCCGGTCCGTTCGGTCAGGACCCGCACCTCGGCCGGGCTGAGCCGCTCCCCCGCGACGTGGCAGGCGAGCTCCTCGACCTCGTCCGGGTCCAGTGCCGGCAACGCGATGTGCCGGTTGCCATCCCCGCGCAGCACGGCGTCGACGAGCTTGCCGACGGCCGTGCCGATGCCGGTGTCGCGCATCGTCAGCACGAACCACACCGGGCGGTGCCGGAGAGCCCCCACCAGATAGGTCAGGCAGCCCAGTGACGTCGGATCCGCCCACTGGATGTCGTCGATGACGATCGTCAGTGCGGGCTTGCCCGCGACCGCCATCTCGATCACCTTCAGCACCCGCTCGTACAGGGCGAACCGCGCCTCGTCCGGATCGACGTCGGTCGGGGCCACCAGCACCGCGTCCGCGTCGCCGCCGAGCTCCCGCACCATCCGGCGGATCGGCCACCAGGGCGGCGCGCCGTCGTCCTCGGGGCAGCGGGCCCAGACCGCGGACCCGCCCGCCGCCGCCGTCCGGTCAGCGCACTCCTCGGCCACCCGTGTCTTGCCGATCCCGGCCGGTCCGGTGAGCGCCAGCCACCTGCTCTCCCCGGCAACGACGTCGTCGAGTGTGTGCTCGATCAGCAGCCTTTCGCTGCGGCGCCCGACGAACACGCGTCCCGAGTCCGCCTCTGCGGCGGTTTCCTCCGACTCGGACGCGTCACTGTTCGAGGACGGCGACACCGGGGGCGGAACCTGCTCCGCCCCGGTCCATCCCGGTGTGCGGGGCCAGGCCTCGAGATCCGGGTCGTGGCGAAGTATCGCGCTCTGAAGTGCGCGCAGTTCGGTGCCGGGCTCGAGGCCCAACTCGCTGTCGAGCCGCTCGGCGTGCGAGCGGTACCAGTCCAATGCCTCCGACGATCTGCCCGCCCGGTGCAGGGCGAGCATCCGGAGCCGGCAGGTGCGGTCTCGATAGGGGAACTCGCTGCACAATTGAGCGGCCTCGACGAGGGCGGGTGGGACCCTCCCGAGAGCGAGCTGGGCGGTGATCCGGGTCTCCCGGCATTCGATCCGTACCTCGTCGAACCCGGTGGCCTCCATCTGAACCCACGGCTCGTCGGCCAGATCCTCGAGCAACGGCCCCCGGATCGCCGTGAGCGCTCGGTCGGCCGTCTTCAGCGCCGGTTCCCACGCCCCGTCCTCCGCGAGACGCCGCGCATCCTCGGCGTCGTCGAGGAAGGTCACCAGATCGACCTCGTCGGTCGAGACGTCGAGCACGTACCCCGGTGGTTGGCGCACGATCGACGAGGTGGCTCCGGTCTCGACGCGGAGCACCCGGCGCAGGTTCGAGATGTAGGCCTGGATGCTCGCGATGGCACTCGCAGGCGCGTCGTCGCCCCAGAGAGCCTCGACGAGGCGGGCGGTGGACACCACCCGCCCCCGACCGAGGAGCAGGACCGCGAGGACCGCGCGTTGTTTGCGCGGCCCCAGATCGAGGAGCTCGCCACCGGAGTCGGAGCGGGCCACCTGGAGGGGTCCGAGCAGCCGATAGATCATGCGTGGACTCCTCGTACCCGCCGACTCCGGACTGCCCGAGTGTAGGGACCGAGAGGCGGCGGTGTACGAGAAAACGCTCATCGAAGTGCTGACACGACCTCGCCGGCACCGTCGGCGCCGCGACGCGCGGAACGGCGCGCGGGCAGTGTTGCCGCGCAGACCAGCGCTCCCATCGCCGCGACGAGCGCAGCGACCATCAGCGCGGCGTGCAGACCGGAGACGAACTCCTCCGGCGATCCCCCCGGCAGCATCGACTGCGCGGGCAGCAGGACCCCGAGACCGGCCACACCCACCGCGATCCCGGTCTGGCGGAACGCGTCGTTGATACCGGCGGCCAATCCGACGTGATCGGCAGTGCTCTCGCCGAGCACGAGCCCGCTCATGACCGGGTTGAACAGGCCGGCGCCCACCAGTGCGACGACGAGCCCGGGCAGGATCGCGTACTTCGAGCTGGACACATCGACCACGGTCATCATCACCAGGCCTACGGCCACCGATACCAGCGAAGCGGAAAGCGTGACCGACACCGAGATTCGGCCGTCGAGTTTCGCGGTGGCGCCCGCGACGACGAACATGGCGACCGTCGCCGGCAGATACACCAATCCCGCCTCGACAGGCGACAGGTGCAGAACGTTCTGCAGGTAAATCGTGGTGTAGACGAACACCGCGAACAACGACGCCGAGATCGCGAAGGCCGCGACCTGCGCGCCCGCGAACGCCCGGTTCGTCAGCAATTGCGGCGGCAGCATCGGTTCAGGCGCCCGCAGTTCGTATCCGACGAATCCGATCAGCGCGACGGCACCGACGACGAGGGCGACAATCGTCGCCGGCGAGGTCCATCCGACCTCGTTGCCGCGCAACAGCCCGAAGACGACCGCCCCCAGCCCGACGCAGACGAGGAGCTGTCCGATCAGGTCGGCACCGCGCGGGTTCGGGTCCCGCGACTCCGGCACCCACCTGACGGTGACGGCGAGAGTGAGGAGTCCGATCGGGACGTTGATCAGGAAGATGGCCCGCCAATGCACCAATTCGGTCAGCAGCCCGCCGACCAGCGGACCGATCGCGAACGCCCCGCCGATCGTGGCGCCGTACGCGGCCAGCGCCGTCGCGCGCGCGGGCCCCTTCTCGAACACGTCGGCGAGGAGCGCGAGCGAGCACGCGAACAAGACCGCGGCGCCGACCCCCTGCACGGCGCGTGCGACGTCGAGCACCCAGATGTTCGGCGCCACCGTGCAGATCAGTGAGGCCGCGGTGAAGAGCACGATGCCGACCTCGAACACGTAGCGACGCCCACGCCGGTCGGCCAACGATCCGGCACTGAGGACCACGGTCGCCAACGCCAGCGTGTAGGCGTCGACGACCCACTGCAGCCCGCTCACGCCGGTGTCGAGATCGACCGCGATGGAGGGCAGGGCGGTGTTGACCACGGCGATGTCGAGCATCAACATCGCCGTGGTCACACAGACCACGATCAGGGTTGCGCGTCGCGTGGCGACGCCTCTCGGAAGTGTCTCGACCGGCATCTGTCGTCCTCGCTGTGTCGTGGTGGCGACGCGAGGGTTCTCGCGCCGTCACCACCGTGGTCCCGCCCGCTTGGCTGTCACCGGGCGAAATCCTTGGAGGCGCCCCGCCGGACCCTCGAGCTGCCCTGGACATGTGCATGCCTCCGTCGCCGGCCGCTACTCCGATCCGGGCGAACGCACCGCAGGCGTTCTCGCGCCGCCACGTTGCGCGCCGATCCCTGCGGCCACGACGAAGCCGATGCCGAGGACGGCCACGGGATTCGGGATCTGCCGGAGCGCTACGAGTCCGATGAGGGCCGCAATCGCCGGTTCGACGCTCATCAGCGTGCCGAACGTCCCCGCGTCGAGGCGGCGCAGCGCAAGCAATTCCAGCGCGTAGGGCACCACCGGGAGCAGCACCGCAAGACCGAGGCCGAGGAGAACCAACTGCGGTGTCAGGCGTTCGATGATGTCTGGTGCCGCGACCATCGTCGTGACAGCCCCGGCGACCGGTATCGAGATCGACAGGCCGGCAAGGCCGTCCACCTCGTCACCGACCCTTTGCGTAAGCAACACGTACGCCGCCCAACACACGGCAGCACCCAACGCGAACCCTGCGCCCGTCGGATCGACCTCGCCGCTCCACGGCTGTGTCAGCAGCACGACGCCACCGCCGCCGACCAGCGCCCACAGCCTGCCGGCTCCGCGGGTTCGGGTCACCGCGATTCCCAGGGGACCGAGAAACTCCAATGCACTCGCCGTACCGAGAGGGATCCGTGACGCCGCGGCCATGAACAGCATCGTCATGCCGGCGGTGACCACGCCCAACGCCGCCGCGGAACGAAAGGCGCGGCGCGTGAACTGCGCTGGACGTGGTCGAACGATCGCGAGGAGCAGGAGGCCGGCCCACGCGAGCCGTAGCCACGCGGCACCGGTTGCGCCCACCTGGTCGATGAGCGCGACCGAGGCCGCGAGACCCAGTTGCACGCACAGCATCGCAGAGACTGCCATCCCGGCCCCGGCCCGCGCTGCGCTTCGGACCTCGATCGTTGTCATCACGTCAGTGAAGCGAACTCATCCGTCGGAATCCACGCGAAGATGGTGGACTAATCGTTTAATGATCCTGAACAATGACGGCATGGATCTACACCGACTCCGCATCCTTCTCGAACTGTCCCGGTGGGGTTCGATGCGCGAGGTCGCCCACGAACTCGGAATGACCACATCTTCCGTCTCCCAACACATTGCGGCGTTGACACGAAGGATCGGCACACCACTGACAGAGCCCGACGGTCGCCGGGTGCGCCTGACGCCGGCGGGTCGCCGACTCGCCGAGCACGCCGTGACTATCTTGGCGGCCGTCGATGCCGCGGTACTGGATCTCGATGTGGATGCGGCCCCAGCGGGAACGGTGCGCGTAGCCGGCTTCGCGTCCGCCATTCGGCGCTCGCTGTTGCCGACCATTGAGCGCCTCGGGGCAGCCGAATCTGCGGTGACGGTCATGATTGCCGAACACGAGCCGCTCGAGGCTCTCGAACTGCTTGCCCGCGACGACGTCGACATCGCGCTCACCTACGACTACAACCTCGCTCCAGCGGCACTTCGCAACGACTTCACCGCAACCCCGCTCTGGAGGATGGAATGGGGCCTCGGCACGCACGCGGCCCAGCGCCCCGGTCCGCTGCCCTCCTACGCAGACCACAACTGGATCGTCAACTCACGCAACACTGCAGACGAAGAGGTGCTGCGCATCCTTGCCTCCATGGCCGGCTTCACCCCTCGGATCACCCACCACATCGACAGCCTCGAGCTCATCGACGATCTCATTGCCGCGGGCCACGGCATCGGTCTACTGCCCCTGGAGCGCATCCCTCAGCATTCACAGGTGCGGGTCGGGAGAATCGACGATCTGGAGGTGATCATGCGAACCTACGCCGTAATTCGCCGCGGTCGCGAACAATGGCCGCCGCTGCGGCTCGTACTCGACGAGCTGAGCACCGAGGATCCGGCACGATGGCCATCGTCGTCTCGGGACGCCGAAGGTCGAAGCTCTACCGGTAGCTGAAATCAGTTGCGCCCCAATTCCACCAACGACCATCGAGCCACTGTCACACCGAACCGTCATGTCTGCCGGTCCGGACTCGTGTCCGCGGTGAACTCCCCCACCACCAACTCTGTGATGCTGCTCCGGATCGGGCCCGGGACGTCGTGCGCAAACTTCTTCAGATAGGCGTCGACCCACTCGCTCCGATGCGCCAGAAATGGAAAGTCGGAGCCGACCATGTTGCGCACCGCCAGAATAGGAAGCGGTGCGTCCAGCGCAGGGAACGCCTCGTTCCGCAGCCCGGGCGTGGTGCATCCCGGATAGAACTGGCCGAGCATGAGTCCTTCCCGGACGAACTTGGTCTTGCCTTCGCGTTGCGCCTCCTCGATCAGCGAGTAGTCCGAGACGTCGGGGAATACGAGGAGCACGGCCTTCAGGAGCGCATCGTCGCCGTCAACCGGTGGCAACTCGGGAAAGACACTGAACACCTCGTCCACCGCCGCCGTCATCTGCTGAAGATCGACGTCGCCGCCATCGATGAATCCGACCCAGAACAGTCCTCGCGAGATCGACGGATGGGTGAACGGGCAGACCGGACCCGATCTCCCGAGATCTGGATGCGGTCGAATCAGGTAGTCGCAAACCCACCTACGTAGCACCTCGGAGCACCGATGCTCGACACCCACGACCGCGCCCGCGTCCGTGCCCGCGCCGAACAGCTTCTCGAGTCGAATCGCGGTCATTTCTCCTCCTGCCCGGTCTCGCATCGCACCACCGCCCGACGCGGGAAGGTACCGGCGAGAGGAAAGGACCGATGGCGCTCCGCGCCACACGCAAAAGCATGTTCTCCGGCTCGACTGCGGTGCGTCCACACCTGGCGACCAGGCGAAAGACCGACTACAGACACTGCTTCGGCGGGTGCCACGAATAGCTGAAGTCCTGAGGAACCCTCTCGGTGAATCGCTGTCCTCCAATGGGACTGCCGGGTCCGGGGCAGCCAGGAATCGACGAGTACGACCTGACATCCATTCGGCCCGCTCGACGCCTCCACGGTAGTCCGCGCCGAAGGGTCGAGCAACGAGTGCACGGTCGGTGTCGTGCTGCGCATCATTCGGGTGCCCCACGCTGTCGGTCAGCCAGATTCAAGTGCCGGTTGAGGAGGGGGCCCACGACCGAAAGGCCTTTCGCGCTCGCCAATTTCTCGTGACTCGTAGGGACTTGGTACTCGTGTATGTCACCGATGATGTACTTTCGCCAGCCCGCCGCCCCGGTCTCACGGTTGAGACCGTGATCGTCGATCGAATCTGTCGCCACGCTGAAGTACGCGACCGCCGCATCCTCGAGAGTCGACGGCCGATGCGCGCGAGCACACTGGACGAGGTCGCCGTACTCCCGGTAGAGAGTCTCGAGGTGATCCGGAGTCAGTGACGCAAAGAGTCCACCCTTCGCACGCAGCAGCCGTGCGGCCTGCTCTGCCGTCGTGGCCGACTCCCCGTCGTCGGCCAATTCCACCCCACCGAATTCCGCGAGCAACCTTGCGACCGTAGGCATCTCATCCTCGAGCCCGGCTTCGGACGGCGCGCGGCTGTCCATCATGGAAAGGGTGAGCACCTCATCACCATCGCGACGAAGTTGGACCGCCATCTCGTGCGCAATCTGGCCCCCCACCGAGTAGCCGAGCAGGTGATAGGGACCGTGTGGCTGCACAGACCGGATCTCCCGGACGTAGCGGCGCGCACGGTCGTCGAGCGATCCGAAACGTGCATCGGGATCGGTCAGCGCGGGTGAATTGATTCCGTAGATCGGTCGGTTGTCGTCGACGTACTGCACCAAGCCGCTGAAACACCAGGCCAGCCCGATGGCGGGATGTATACAGAAGAGTGGCTTCCGACTGCCCGTGGCACGCAGTGGAAGTAGAACCGCGACCGCAGAACCAAGCCCGGCGTTCTCGACGGTCTCGGCCTCGTGCGTTTCGATCCGGTGTGCCAGCGACTCGGGCGTCGAATGTGTGAGGATCCACTCGACCGGTACCTCCCTGGAGGTCGACTCCCGCAGTCGCGCGGCCACCGCCGTGGCCGTCAACGAGTTGCCGCCGAGGGTGAAGAAGTTGTCGTCCGCGCCGACCCTCGCCACGCCGAGTTGGGCCGCGAAGGCGTCCGCGACGGCGGATTCGCAGCCCTCCTTCGGAGCCCGGAACTCGCTGCTGCCCGCCGCAAAATCCGGCGCCGGCAACGCAGCACGATCAACCTTCCCGTTCGGCGTCACCGGCACCGCATCGACCACCACCACCGCCGCCGGAACCATGTGCGGAGCCAACCGCTCCCCTACGAACGCGAGAACCTCACGCACATCAAGATCCACACCCACCTCGGGAACCACATACCCGACCAACCGATCACCAGCACCCTCGACCGCACACACCGCCGCAACCGCACGCGCCACCCCCGCACACGCAGACAGAACCGACTCGACCTCACCCAACTCGACCCGGAACCCCCGAACCTTCACCTGCAGATCCGAACGACCCACATAGTCCAGAACCAGCCCCCCATCCGACAACCGCACCCACCGCACCAGATCCCCCGTCCGATACATCCGCCGACCCGACCCCCCAAACGGATCCGCAACAAACCGCGCCGCCGTCAACCCCGCCCGATTCCGATAACCACGCGCCAACGCCGAACCCGCCAGATACAACTCCCCAACCACCCCCACCGGCACCGGCCGCAACCACCCGTCCAGAACACACTCCTCCACACCCCGAATCGGACCACCAACCGTCACCCGATCCCCAACCGCCATGCGCGCGCTGGAATTCGATTGGATCGTCACCTCCGCCGGACCGTAGGTGTTGAAGATCCGCCGGCCGAACGCCCACCGCGTCACCAGCTCCGGCGGACACCGCTCACCACCGAGCACGATGGTCCGGAGATCGTCGAGCCCCACCGGGTCGACCGTCGCCAACAGCGTCGGCGTCAACGCAACGTGAGTCACCCTCTCCCGCTGCAGAATCCGAACCAACTCGGCACCGCCGAACACCGCCGGCGGCACTACCACCAGCCGCCCACCGAACCCGAACGCCCACAACTGCTCGAGCACCGCCGCGTCGAAACTCGGCGACGCCACATGCAACACCCGCGCATCGGGACCCAACCTGAACCGAACGCCCTGCTCCAGCACCAGATTCGCCAACCCCCGATGCGTCACCACCACCCCCTTCGGCACCCCTGTCGACCCGGAGGTGTAGATCACATACGCCGGATGATCAGGTGTCAGCGCAGCGGCCCGTTCACCGCCCGTCACCGCCGTCGCGGAAAACCCCGCCACCTCCGCCTCGACAGATTCGTCGTCGAGCACCACCCACGGCACCATCCGAGGCAACCCGCTCGAAACGTCCTCACGCGTCAGCCCCAGCACGGCACCCGAATCAGCGAGCATGTGCTCGAGCCGAGCCGACGGATACCCCGGATCCAACGGAACGAACGCCGCCCCCGACTTCGCGACCGCCCACACCGCCAACACCGACTCCAGCGACCGCGGCAACCCCACCGCCACAGAAGACTCCGGACCCACACCACGACCGATCAACCAGCGCGCCAAACGATTCGACTGCTCGTCCAACTCCTTATACGTCCACCGGCGATCACCACACACCACCGCCACCGCACCCGGATCCCGCGCCGGCCACACCGACAACAACTCCGGCAACACCCACCCCGCGACCCCCGATCCACCCGACACCGATACCAACTCCCGATGCTCGGCCGGGGAGAGCAGATCCAGCCGGGCCAGCGGCAGGTCCGGGTCGGCGACGACGGTATCGATCACCCGCAGGACGCGCTCGAGGGTCCCCTCCATCGTGTCGTGGTCGAAGATCTCGGGCAGGTACGAGATTCGCAGGCGCAGTCGCGTATCGACGTCCGCAACCAGGCCGATCGGATAATGCGAGGCGTCGGTCCCGCTCACCCCGACCACCCGAACCCCGGCAACGTCGGTTTCCGCGGCGATCCCGCTCCGATCGACCGGATAGGACTCGAACACCGACATCGTGTCGAAAACCGCTCCCGGCCCGGCAACCCGCTGGATGTCGGCCAGACTCACGTAGTGATGATCGAGCAGCGCGGCCTGCTCCGCCTGGATCCGGTCGAGTAGCTGTCCCAGACTCTCTGCGCTGTCGAGCCGGACGCGCACGGGCAGTGTGTTGACGAACAGGCCGATCATCGACTCGACGCCCTCGAGCTGCGGGGGCCGCCCGGATACGGTCGTACCGAACGTCACATCGTCCCTGGATGTCCACGCGCCCAAAACGATCGCCCACGACACCTGGAGCACAGTGTTGACGGTGATCCCGCGAGCACGCGCAAGAGAGGTGAGCGCCGCCGTCCGTTCCTCGGTCAGGCCGGCGACCACCTCCCGTGAATCGGAGTATCGACGACCCGGGTCGGCCGGCGCCACCAACGTCGACTCGTCGGCCTCGTCGAAGACGCGAGCCCACGTCTCGAGTGACAGGTCGGCGTTCTGCCCACCCAGCCAGGCCAGGTAGTCGCGGTACGGGTACGCCCGCGGCAACACCGCGGCATCTCCGTCAGCGCCATAGAGCACTACCAGTTCGCGCAACAGCAGCGGCATCGACCAACCGTCGAGCAGCAGATGATGACTGGTGAGCACCAGTCGGTGACGCTCGGGTCCGGTGGTGACCAGCATCCAGCTCAGCAGTGGCGCCCGAGCCGGGTCGAACCGGGTCGCCCGGTCCGCGCGCAGCATGCGGTCCAGCTCGGTCCGGCGCATGCCCGCGTCCTGCCGGGAGACATCGACCTCCGTCCAGCGCGCCACGACGTGGTCCTGGACCACCTGTACCGGCCCGGCGGCGGTGTCGGCGACGAACGCGGTCCGCAGGTTCGGATGCCGTTCGAGCAGCATCTCTCCCGCACGCCGGAGACGGGCCGGGTCGACATCTCCGTGCAGTTCGAGGACCAGCTGCACCACATAGGCGTCCGCGGACTCCTCGGACACCGACGCGTGGAACAGCAGCCCCTTCTGCAGCGGGGAAAGCGGCCACACGTCCGTCATGTCCGGATACCGGTTCTCCAGCCGTTCGATCTCGGGCTGCCCGAAAGTGACCAGGTCGAAATCCGACGGTGTCCGTCCGCCCGCCCCGGGGGCCTGGGCATGCGCGGTCAACGTCGCCAACATCGCGCACCACGACCCCGCCAGCTCACCGACCTCGGCCGATGTCAACACACCACTCGGGAACGACCACGTCGCGCGCAGCCGCGGCGCACTGGCGCTACCGACCGTCAGGGCGTTGATGTCGAGCACCGCCGACACCGGCATGTCCGGATTCTGTGCACCCGAGAGGTCGTCGGCGTCCTCGACCGGGACCCAACCGGCCTCACGCCCGCCGTCAGGGATCCCGCCGGCGACCCGGCCGAGGTAGTTGAACGCGACCTGTGGCGCCGGCAGGTCCCGCAACGCCGACCCAGTGCCGTCGTTGAGATAGCGCAGCAGTCCGTAGCCGATCCCGTGATCCGGGACCGCGAGGAGTTGCTCCTTGACGGACTTGACAACCGCACCGGCGGCCGGCCCACCGGAGTACGCATCGTCGAGGTCGATACCGGAAAGATCCAGGTGCATAGGAAAACTCGTCGTGAACCAACCGACTGTGCGGGTCAGATCCGAGCCCGCGACCACACCCTCCTCGCGCCCGTGGCCTTCCAGCCTGAAGAAGACCTCGCGGGCCGGGGATTCCCGCGACGCGGCAGCGCGCTCCCGCTGCCACTTCGTCACCACGATCGCCAACGCGGCCACCAGTCCGTCCCCCACCGCGCCATGGAAGACCTCTGGCACTGTGGTCAACAGCGCCTCGGTGACGTCGCCGGGGAGTTCCACGCGGACAGTTTCCGCCGTCGAATTCACGTCGATCGTGGAGTCGAGGGGCCGGGACCCGATCAACGGATCGTCCCCGGCAGCCATCGCCCGCCACATCTCGAGTTCCGCGACCCGCTCCGGCCGGTGGGCCGCCTCGACCAGCCCGTGCGCCCACCTGCGCATCGACGTCCCCACCGGCTCGAGCTCCGGCTGTATTCCCGCCGCGATCTGCGACCAGGCTGCGGCCAGATCCGGCACCAGCACCCGCCAGGACACCCCGTCGACCGCCGAATGATGAATCACCACCAGGATGCGGCCGCGGTCCGCCTCCTCCACAGGATCGAACCAGACCACCTGGATCACGACCCCCGCAGCCGGGTCGAGCCGGTCCGCGGCAGCGGTCAACTCCGCCGCCGCCTGCTCGTGGAACGCGGCGGTTCCCTGGTTCGCCGCCATCGCGACGCGGTGGATGACATTGTCGGCCCGAATCGTTCCGGACGGCTGCACCTCCCACGTCCAGGCCCCATCCGTCGAGGGCTGCACCCGGGCACGCAGCATGTCGTGCCGATCCAGCAACGCCTGCACCGTGCCCGCCAAGGATCTCCCGTCGGCCCCCGGCGGCAAACCCAGCATCAGCGACTGCGAGAAGCGGCCGAACCCGGACTCTCCCCGTTCGAGCAGCCACCGCATGATCGGTGTCAACGACACCTCACCGACACCACCACCGGCGAGCTCCTCGAGCACCTGGGCCGAGCCACCGTCCCCGAGGACCGCAACGTCCGCCAGCCTCGCCACCGATCTGCATTCGAACACGTCCCGCGGCGAGAACACCACTCCCACCGCCTTCGCCCGCGCCGCCAACTGGATCGACATGATGCTGTCTCCACCGAGCGCGAAGAACGAATCCTCCACCCCCACCCGGTCGACACCGAGCACCTCCCCGAACAGCCCCGTGAGTACCTTCTCGATCTCGGTGCCCGGAGCCCGGAACTCGCTGCTGCCCGCCGCAAAATCCGGCGCCGGCAACGCAGCACGATCAACCTTCCCGTTCGGCGTCACCGGCACCGCATCGACCACCACCACCGCCGCCGGAACCATGTGCGGAGCCAACCGCTCCCCCACGAACGCGAGAACCTCACGCACATCAAGATCCACACCCACCTCGGGAACCACATACCCGACCAACCGATCACCAGCACCCTCGACCGCACACACCGCCGCAACCGCACGCGCCACCCCCGCACACGCAGACAGAACCGACTCGACCTCACCCAACTCGACCCGGAACCCCCGAACCTTCACCTGCAGATCCGAACGACCCACATAGTCCAGAACCAGCCCCCCATCCGACAACCGCACCCACCGCACCAGATCCCCCGTCCGATACATCCGCCGACCCGACCCCCCAAACGGATCCGCAACAAACCGCGCCGCCGTCAACCCCGCCCGATTCCGATAACCACGCGCCAACGCCGAACCCGCCAGATACAACTCCCCAACCACCCCCACCGGCACCGGCCGCAACCACCCGTCCAGAACACACTCCTCCACACCCCGAATCGGACCACCAACCGTCACCCGATCCCCAACCGCCATGCGCGCGCTGGAATTCGACCAGATTGTCGTCTCGGTCGGCCCATACAGGTTGAACATCGACCGCCCCTGGGCCCACCGAGTCACCAACTCCGGGGGGCAGGCCTCACCGCCCACCATCAGATTCCGCAACGACTCCAATCCCGTTGCATCAGCGGAAGTCGGAGTCGACAAGGCTGTATCCAACGAAGCCAAGACCGTCGGGGTGAGAATCGCATGAGTCACACCCTCGGCATCGAGTAGCTGGGCCAATTCCTCACCGCCGTACAGGGTCGGCGGCGAGATCACCAGCCGCGCACCCGCACCGAAGGCCATCGTCTGCTCGAACACTGCCGCGTCGAAACTCGGCGACGCCACATGCAACACCCGCGCATCGGGACCCAACCCGAACCGAAATCCCTGCTCCACCAAAAGATTCGCGAACCCCCGATGCGTCACCACCACGCCCTTCGGCGCCCCCGTCGACCCGGACGTGTAGATCACATACGCCGGATGATCGGCCTCCAGCCTCGCCGGCCGCTCCGCATCGCTCACCGACCCGGCCGACAACTCCGCCAACTCCACCTCGACCACCGGATCGTCGAGCACCACCCACCCCACCGACTCCGACAGCCGATCCCGCCACTCCGCGACCGTGACACCCACCGTCACAGCCGAATCCGACAGCATGTGCCCAATCCGACCAGCCGGATACAACGGATCGACCGGCACGAACGCCGCACCGGACTTCGCGACCGCCCACACCGCCAGCACCGCCTCCAGCGACCGCGGCAACGCCACCGCCACACACGACTCCGGACCCACACCACGACCGATCAACCAGCGCGCCAACCGGTTCGACCGGCCGTCGAGCTCGCCGTACGTCCAACTCCGGTCTCCGTACACCACCGCGACCGCACCCGGATCCCGCACCACCGACGCCGACAACAACTCCGGCAACACCCGCCCCACAACCCCCGGCCCACCCGACACCGACACCAACTCCCGATGCTCGGCCGGGGAGAGCAGATCGATCTCCCCGACCCGCGCCGAAGGCGAGGAAGCGACTTCCTCGGCAATGCGGAGGAATCGGTCCGCGAAGCGCTGCACCGTGTCCGAGTCGAAGATGTCGGTAGCGAAGCCGAAGGAAGCCGACATCCCGAGAGGAGCGTCGTCGACGGGGTCGAACTCCTCGGCGAGGCTCAGATGCAGGTCGTAGCGGGCGATGTCGAGATCGACATCGACAGGCTCGACCGTCAGCCCCGGCAAGGCCAGGTTCGGCATCTCGATGTTCTGAAACTCCAGCATCACTTGGAAGAGCGGTGAATACGCCGTCGACCGAACGGGATCAACGGCATCGACCACTCGGTCGAAAGGTACCTGTGCGTGGACGAGGGCATCGAGATCGCATGCGCTGACCCGTCCGAGGAGGTCCGTGAACGAACACCCGGGCTCCACCTGCGTCCGCAGCACGACGGTGTTGACGAACATGCCCACCACATCGTCGAGCGCCGCCTCGCCTCGCCCCGCCGTCGGCGTGCCGACCGCAATGTCCGTGCTCCCACTCAACCTGCTCAGCAGCACGGCGAGCAGCGCATGCATGACCATGAACATCGTCGAATGATGTTCTCGTGCAAGATCGTGCAGCCGCTGATGCAGGTGCGCACCGATGTCGAAGCGAGCTTCGTCTCCCTGCATCGACCGCCACACCGGATGTGGTCGGTCGGTCGGCAACTCGACGGGCGGCGGCATCTCCGAGAGCGCCGACCGCCAGTACGTCAACTCGCGCGCGAGCGGCGAATCCGGTTCGGACTCACTGCCGAGGACGCGGCGCTGCCACAGGCTGTAGTCGGCGTAGGTCACTGCCGGCGGCGCCCAGTCCGGAGCCCGTCCGTGCAGGCGGGAGGTGTATGCGACCGCCGCGTCCCGCGCCAGCGGCGCCGTCGACGAACCGTCCGCGGCGATGTGGTGCAGCACGATCGCCAGTACGTGTTGATCCGGGCCGAGCCGGAACAGTGCCGTCCGCATGGGTATCTCGTCGGTCAGGTCGAAACCGGCGGCGGCACACCGTACCAGGTGCGCCTGCAGTTCCGCCTCTCCGAATACGGGCACCGGCGTGAGGTCGAAATGCACCTGCCCTGGTGGCACCACCACCTGGTGGGGACCGTCCACGGACTGGGGGTAGACCGTCCGGAGCGTCGCATGCCGATCGACGATGTCGGCAAGCGCCGACCGCAGCGCCTCGGTGTCCAGGTCGCCCGACAACCGGAGCGCGATGGGAACGTTGTATGCGGGCGACGACGTATCCAGTTGGTTGACGACCCACATTCGCTGCTGTGCGAGGGAAACCGGCACGCTGTCGGGCCGAGGGCCCGCGGTCAGTGCCGGTCGGGGCGACGATCGAACGTCGATGCCATCGATGCCATCGATCCGTGCCGCGAGCGCAGCAATGGTGGGCGACTCGAACAGGTCGCGGATATCGATGCTCCGATCCAGCGCCGAGTTGATCCGTGTGACCGCCTTGGTCGCGACGAGGGAGTTTCCGCCGAGATCGAAGAAGTGCGCATCGACACCGAGGTGGTCGACCGCGAGCACCTCGGCGAAGACTACTGCGATTGCCTCCTCCGTCGGTGTTCGCGGCGGCCGCGACTCGGTGTGCCTGGTCCCGAAGTCCGGTGCAGGTAGTGCGGCGCGATCGAGCTTGCCGACCGGGGTCAGCGGAATCTCGTCGAGCAGTGTGATCGCCGCGGGCACCATGTGGTCCGGCACCGCCGCACGAACCTGGGCCGTCAGCTCGGCGGGGTCGAGGACGTGCTCGGCGGTGGGGAGCACGTAGGACACCAAGACCGGGTCGCCGGTCGGGCCGGCCCGGCTGAGGGTCGCGGCGAACCTCACGTGCGGGTGGGCCGTCAACGCCGCATCCACCTCGCCGGGCTCGGTCCGGACGCCACGAATCTTGACCTGGAAGTCGGACCGGCCCACGTACTCGAGCGTCAGGTCTCCCTCCCGATCGCGCAGCCACCTCACCACATCCCCGGTGCGGTAGAGGCGTTGTCCCCGTGCACCGAACGGATCAGCGACGAATCGTGCAGCCGTCTGACCGGCCTGATTCCGATACCCACGTGCCAGGCCCGCACCGGTCAGATACAGCTCCCCGGCCACACCGACCGGCACCGGTCGTAGCCGCTCGTCGAGCACCAACTCCTCGAAGCCCCGGATCGGGCCGCCGACTGTCACCGGTTCCCCCGCCGACCCGATCGCTCCGAGGTTCGCCATGATGGTCACCTCGGTCGGGCCGTAGCCGTCGAACATCGAACGGCCAGGCGCCCACTGCGCCACCAGCTCCGGGGAACACGCCTCACCCGCCACCTCGAGGTACCGCAAGCAGCCGTGGCCCGTGGGGTCGACCGACGACAATGTCGACGGTGTCAGGACCGCATGGGTGACGCGGCCACGATCGAGCAGCGCCGCCAGTTCGTCGCCGCCGTACACCGTCGGTGGTGCGATGATCAGGCACCCGCCCGACGCGAACGCCCACACCAGCTCGAACACCGACGCATCGAAACTCGGGGAAGCGAAGTGCAGGACGCGCGCACCGGGCCCCGCCGCGTACCGGTCGCGTTGTTCGGCCACCATGTTCGCCAAACCCCGATGCGTCACCACCACCCCCTTCGGCACCCCAGTCGACCCGGACGTGTAGATCACATACGCCGGATGGTCAGGTGTCAGCGCAGCGGCCCGTTCGCCGTCGGTCACCGCCGTCGCGGAAAACCCCGCCACCTCCGCCTCGACAGATTCGTCGTCGAGCACCACCCACGGCACCGTCCGAGGCAGCCCGCTCCACACGTCCTCGCGCGTCAGCCCCAGCACGGCACCCGAATCAGCGAGCATGTGCTCGAGCCGAGCCGACGGATACCCCGGATCCAACGGAACGAACGCCGCACCGGACTTCGCGACCGCCCACACCGCCAGCACCGACTCCAGCGACCGCGGCAACCCCACCGCCACAGACGACTCCGGACCCACACCACGACCGATCAACCAGCGCGCCAACCGGTTCGACCGGCCGTCGAGCTCGCCGTACGTCCAACTCCGGTCTCCGTACACCACCGCGATCGTGCTCGGGTCCGTGCCCACCGATGCCGCGAACAGCCCCGGCAAGGTCGTCGCGGGCAATGCCGCCGCCCCGGATACCGGCGTCAGCTGCTCGCACTCCCCGGGGGCAAGCACATCGACGTCGCCGACCGGGGCCGACGGATCTGCTGCCGCATACTCGAGAATGCGCGCCAGCCGATCGACGAATGCCCGCATTGTCGCCGAGTCGAACAGATCGGCGGCAAACGCGAGATCGACCGACAGTCCCGACGGTCGACCGGAGTCGGTGAAGCTCGCACCTACAGTCACCTGCAGATCGCAGAGTTCGGGACAACAGGCCTCGGGTGCTGCGACCGACACGTCGGCGACCGCGGTCCGCTCGGGACGGTCGGGCCCGAGGACCACCTGTACCAGCGGCGGGCTGTCCGGTGCGCGGCCCGGGGCGACGGCCTCGACCACCCGGTCGAACGACACCCCCGCGTGTGCGAACGCGCCGCGTTGACTCTGCTTCACCCGGTCCAGCAGATCTGCGAACGAGAGTCCTGGATCCACGTGGGTCCGCAACACTACGGTGTCGACGAACGCGTCCGCCCCGTCGTCGAGCGCGGCGTCGACCGGACGGGAAGTCGGCGCACCCACCGCGATGTCGTGGGAGCCGCTCACCCGGGCCAGCAGTGCCGCCAGTCCCGCATGCATCGTCATGAACATCGTCGCGTCGTGCTCGCGAGCGCGCTGCTCCAGCGTGCGATGCAGTTCCGCACCGAGCGCGATCCGGAGGTGTCCGGGCTCCGGGGACCGCTGTTGCGGCCGCCGCCGATCCGTCGGCAGCCCGAGCCGGACCGGCAGCCCCGCCAGCGTGCGGCGCCAGTAGTCCAGGTCGCGCGCTGCTGCCCGCCGACGCTCTCCTTCCCTCGCACTCTCACGGTGGACCGTCGCTATCGGTGCCTCAAGGCCAGCCGCCAGGAAGTCCGCGATCACACCCACGAACAGCTGCTGATGGCGCCTCAGCTCGGCGCTGCGGTAGCGGAGCGGATTTCCACGAAACTCGACGAACGTCTTTGCGGGTGTACCCCTTTGGTAGACGTTGATCAGCAAGTCCTCGATCGGACCGGAGGTGAGCACGTGAAATTCGCCGGTCACCGAACCGAAATCCAGCTCCTGACGGAAGAGCATCACGTTGACCATCGGCGCGGCGGCCCGATGCGCCTCGGCACCGACGCTCACCTCTCGCGCAATCTCGGCGAGATTGCTGCGCTGGTGTCGCAACGCGCCCATCAGTTCCAGACCCACCCGCTCGACCAGATCGCCCACCGTGTCGCCGGGACCGACCCGAATCCGGAGCGGAACGACGTTGACGAACATCCCGCCTGAATGCCGCAACACCGCCGTGGTCCGCCCGGATACCGGGACATCCACGCGAACCTCCTGCCGGCCCGTCATCCGCGAGAGGTAACAGGCGAAGGCGGCGATGATCACCGCAGCGGACGTTCGGCTCGCCCGACCCTCGGAGTCCTCGAGTCGGGCGACCGTGTCCTTGTCGAGCGATGTGGTCACCAGCATGTCGCGGGCCACCGCGGCGCCGTCTCGGTCGGCCAGACTCACGGGCGCCGCCAGCCCCTGGAACCGCTCGATCCAGTACGCACGGTCCGCGTCGAACCGGCTCGAGGCTCGGTACCGACAGTCGAGTTCGTACAGCGTCCGCAGATCGGCAGCCCTGCTGGGTTCCGGTTCCCGACCCGACGCCGCAGCCGAGTACAGAGCCGCGATGCGGTTGACCACCGTCATCGCGGCATACCCGTCCAACGCGACATGGTGGGCACGGCTGTACCACAGGTACTGCGCATCGCCGACCCGCAAGATCGTCGACACCCCCAGGTCGTGGAGCGGGTCCATCGGACTCGACCGGTCCTCGAGCATCCACGCATCCGCGGCCGCCACCGGATCGCTCTCTCCACGAAAATCGATGAACCCCACTGAGTTGTCCAACGACGGGTCGACAACTTGCCTGGGCTCCCCGTCGACCTCGATCAGCCGGAGGAAGGCGCCCTGAACCTCACGCCCCGCAGTCACGGCCGCCCATCGGAACAGGTCTAGATCGAGGTCTCCGTGGAACTCGACGTACTGAGCGATGCAGTACGGAAGGTGTGGGGCCAGGCGCTGCGCGAGCCAGACCTCGTACTGCGCCGATGACAGCGGAAATGGTTCCAGGGCAGCAACTTCCATGGAAGAAGTCCCGAATCCGCTTGAAGTCGGCTCCGCCTGCTCGTCCATCAGAGTGCAATCTGGTCGTGTTGCATCAGGCGGCACGTCACGACGCGCAATTGTGCCGACCTGCTCGACGAGTGCCCGATATCGGAACAGCGGTGGAATCTTCTCGCTCGAACGTGCCGACCGCGCCACCGGGTCCGGGGTGGTGAAGTGACGCCTGTGACGTCTCGGGCCACTTGGTGGCCGCTCACCCATTTTGCCAGAGCGGCCAGAAGCGCGCCAACCGACCGAAATGCTCCATGCCGACAGCGCCCGGTGTGGATAGCCTGGAAGCGGTGGCGGCGACGAGCGGCCAGGGAGAACCGAAACCCATGAGTGAACAACGACTGGTCCACGTGTTCGAGGAACTGGCGGACGCCCTCGTACCCGGCTTCGACACCGTCGATTCTCTACGAATCCTGACCGACCGAACCGTGGAACTGGTGGCGATCGACGCTGCCGGCATCCTGCTGACCGATGAACGCGGGCACCTCGCTTCGGTGGCGTGCACCACCAAGTCGGTGCACACCCTCGAGCAGTTGGAGCTGGCGGACGCCCGTGGCCCCTGCTACGACTGCTTCACCACGGAGCGCCCCCTCGTCAACCTCGGACGCGACGCAACCTCGGCGCGCTGGCCACGGTTTCAGCACCTCGCCGACGAGGTCGGCTTCGGGGCCGTCCATGCCGTTCCGTTGCAGCTGGGAAACCAGGTGATCGGGTCACTGAACATGTTCTGCGTCGCCCCCGGTCGACTTCCCGCGCAGGACGTCGACACGAGCCGGGCGCTGGGGCGCATCGCCACCATCGGCCTGCTACACGAGCGCACCACGCGCAGCGCGCAGGAAGAGGCCGCCCAACTGCGACAGGCGCTGACCAGTCGGGTAATCATCGAGCAAGCCAAAGGGATGCTCGCCGAATCTGCCGGATGCACCCCGGCGGTGGCATTCGAAGCGCTCCGCCGCTACGCCCGAACCCATGGCCGACCGCTCCACGACATTGCCGCAGAAGTCGTCGACGGCACCCTGATTCCGCCGACTTCCGGCTGAGCCGCGCGGCGCGCCCAGACACATCCGAACGGCACACCGGCACCGGTTGGATCAACCACCTCGGCCAGGTGAAGCCGATCCACGACCCACCGCCCGGTTCGAAGCCGTCGCAGGCACTCGGTGCCACCACCCCGCCATCCACTACAACCGCCAAGTCCGGGCGATCAGCCGCAACGCCCGGACTGCCTGCAAGAAACGCACTGGTATCGGACATGGAGTTCGGCCCCCACGACGTGAACCGACACGCTCGCGGATCAGTCCCCCTCCCCGACGTCACGATGCTCGTCACGGATACTGCTGATCATGAGAAGGCCAGTTGGAGTTCGCGCCACAGTGACCGCAGCCATCGTCGCGACCGTTGCAGCAGTTTCACTTACGCCGCCAGCCATCGCGGCGGGCGCCCCGGCGAACTCCACGGTGCGGTACGTCGCGCTCGGTGATTCCCGCGCCGCCGGACCGTCACTCGACCGGATCGCAGACACCAACGGGTGCAAACGCTCCGACCTCGGCTATCCGAACCTCGTCGCGCGGGGAGTGAACGCGGCGGGGTTCCTCAACCTGTCGTGCTCCGGTGCACGGACCGAGAACGTGACGAACACCCCGCAGCAGACGTCGACCGGTGCGGTGCCTCCGCAGATCGACCGGATGCCGTCGGACACCACGCTCGTGACGCTCAGCATCGGCGGAAACGACATTCGCTGGCCCAAACTCATCTCCCAGTGCTACGCCAATGGACCCGGCGGTGACGCCGGATGTCGCACCAATCCTGCGTTCACTCGCGACGCGGTATCGGCCCTGGCGGCTGTCGGTCCGAAGGTGTGGTCGACGCTCACGGCGATCAGAGTGAAGGCACCATTTGCTCGCATCATCCTCGTCGGGCACGGCGGAATCGTCGGCGACCACGGATGCTGGCCCAACCTCCCGATCAGCGACGCCGACGCCATCTGGGCCAAGGGCTTCTTCGCGATGTTCAACGGTGTCCTTGCGATTGCGGCCGCGACGTCCGGTGCCGAGTTCGTCGACGTCGCCGCAGGGGCGCAAGGACACGACGCGTGCGCCGCTCCCGATCAACGGTGGTTCGAAGGACGCCAAGCCCGCCCGTCCACGAGCCCGCTACACCCGAACACCGCGGGCATGGCACACATGGCGCGTCAGGTGCTCGCAAAGGTGCACCACTAGCCCTCGACAGGAAGCATGACTTCTTCCAGCCTGGGTCGGCTGCAAGCGTGACGTCGGTTCGAACAGGCCCTGCCTTCATAGGGCGTCGCTGAACGAGCACAAGGTTCCGGGTCAGCGCGCTCCAACCGGCTGCGGTTCGAGATGGGCAGTTACTTCATTCGGAGTGACGAGAATTGAGGACGCCACTGTCATACGCGGGTCGCCGTCCGCAGTACGGAGGCGAGTCTCGATGTCGAGGAACACCGCGACTCCGCGCTCGGTGACGCCAGTGACCGTCATCGATGCGGTGAGGACATCGCCGGCCAGAATCGGAGCCGTGACGGTGATCTTCTCGTTCGTGTGGATCGGCGTGCGCGTCCCCGTGTCGACCCCGAACCTCGGATCGGCCATCATTTCCCTGATCAGAGTCGCGGTAACCACAACAACGAAAGTCGGTGGAGCAACAAGGTTCGCGTATCCGGCCCTCTTTGCGGCGCCGACGTCATGATGTGCCGGATCCATCGCGAGGACTGCACGAGCGAACTCGCGTACCTTTTCTCGACCGACTACGTAGTTGTCGGCGGATCGGAACACGATACCTGGGGTGAGCAGCCTCAGTTGTCCGGAGCTCGTGATCACACTGAGCATCATAGGCAGAGGAGCGCACCAGGCTACGGGAGTTCGCCAATATCGCCGCTGTTCGTCCAGATTCTCTGAAATACAATGAATATCAGGGCATGTCACGCCGGTCGACTGCTTCGATGTCGCGTCACGCCACCACTTCGATCATGCCCGGCAACGGGTAGGGTTGCCGAATTTGTAACCGGCGCAACCACTCCAAACCGGCGATGACTGACCCCCCAAAGCTGATCCCTCTTTCTCCCCCGCTCGGTTGAGATGCCGGGTTGCTGTCGCCAACGCGTATGGGGGCGCCCGCCGGTCGGTAGCAGCCGCTGACGCGAGACAAGGGACTGTCATCTCCGTCTGTCACAGCGCCTGAGGCGGACCACAAGGGCATCGCCCCAGAACTCCTCCCAGGGAATTCCATGCGATCGGTCACACGATTTGAGTCCAGCAAGACAGCCGATACCATTGCAGTAGCGCGGGTTTGGCGAGCTGGTACGAGCCGCGCACCAGCGGTGCGGGGCGAGGGTCAGCGGGACCGGCGTCACGCGGGTAGCGGCCCTGACGATGCGAGCGTGGGCCGGCGGCTCGACCCGACATCTGATCGAGCATGTACTGGTCAGGGCGGGCTACCCACGTGGTGACGTGCGGAACCCAGAAGTCGATACCGCCGATCAATGCCCGCCTAGCGATATCCGCGTTTCAAAAGGTAGCGGGCACCGGAATCGATCGCTGCCGGGTTCGCAACGCTGAAGTCGAATGCGTCCGCCAGTCGGTCCATGATGTTGAAAGCCAGGCACACAGCCAAAGCATCTTCAATCTGGTCGGCCGAAACACCCCGAGCGAGTACGGCCTGGATATCCTCGGGGGTGACGCAGTGCTCCAGGGTGAGCTTGCCGAGCAGGGTCAGTGTCGCCCGGAGCTTTTCGTCGATCGGCGCCGTCGTCACATCGGAGAGGGTCGCTGCGACCTTCGCATTGTCGTCGAACCACAAGCGTGATGTCGCCGAGTGAGCGGCGACGCAGAATGGGCTCTGGTTGACCTTCGACACGAAGGCTGCCATCAGCTCGCGATCACCGACCGACCACGTTGATGGCCCGCGCATCGCTGCGTGGGTGAGTTGACCGCCACCGTAGAACTCTGGGCGATACATCGCCAGCCTTACCGCGTCGAGAACCGGCTGACGTGATACCAACCGAATCAGCGCGAACAGGGCTTTTGTGCGAAGGCGCTGGTTCCGATCGAAAAGGGCGAGTCTCATCTCACGACTCCCTCGTTGCGACGGCAAGCGCAGCCAGCGCGTTCGCATACTGCCGGCTGGCTTGGCCGACCGCGGCGCACACCACGACCTCGAAGATCTGGTCCTCCCCGAGCCCCGCGGCGCGTACCGCTGCGACATCCTCGTCAGTCACGGTGTGGGCGGCGAACGCAACCTTGTCGATCAACGTCCGAACCGGCTCACCGAGATCGCGGTTGCCGAAAGCAGCTCGACGCAACTCGGTCGAAGCCGTCCCGTCGCCATCGATGACTCGCGTGACGAGTTCCTGATGCAGAGCAGCAAAGTCAGACATGGTGATCAGAAGTCCCCCAAGCCGTATGCAAACGCCACCTGAAGTTCCGCACCGAATAGAAGTAAGCATCGAAGTGCAGCCGTGGCCTGGCCGCGGTGCCTGATGCGCAACGCAATACGGACTCGTTCCGTCATCTGGCATCGAGTGATGCCAGGCGTCGCGCTTGTTCACCGCGACCACGCGTATCGACGGAACCGCGAGCTATGGCCCAGACCCGAGACGCGGATCGGGTGACCTCGGCGCTTCACCTGGCCGAGCACACGCTCGACGCTACTCAGATCAATCACGGCGTCAACCCTCACGAATCAGGCCTGCCGGAAGTAGGTAAAAGGAACGGCACCGCGCGCAGGGTCCAGGGCGCGGTGCCGCCCGACCCGCAATCTACCGCGCGTGCAGCGCGGGTGCACCGCAGGCATCAACGTCGCTAAGAGCCGCGGCGATCGTCAACTCCCTGAATGATGAACGCCCCGAGGGATACTCGGGGTGGTCGGTGTGGCCTACTTCCCGCGCGCCACAACGCACCGTACGCCGAGTGTGACGACAGGACACGGATGCCATGCGGGGCGCGCCGCACGGGCAACTGCCAGACGCCGGCTTGTGGCGGCTAGCGTGGTGATCTTCGACGCACTACTCGGTGACGGTGTCGGCGGAGTAGTGGGATTATTCCGTGCAGCCGACAGTCTTGGCAGCGCTCGGGGGTTGTGACGTAGGCCGTTGGTTCGGTATACGGGACGTATGACTTCAGGGAGTTCGTTGTCAGTCGTCGTACCCGCGTTCAACGAAGAGAACTACATCGGTGCCTGCCTGGAGGCGCTGCTCCTCCAGGCAGGGGATATCGACGAGATCATTGTCGTCGACAACAACTCCACGGACCGCACCGTCGAGATCGTCGAGAGGATCGCAGCACGAAATCCCATCGTGCGGTTGGTCCGGGAGACCACTGCGGGGGCTGTGCATGCGCGCAACGCCGGCTTCGACGCGGCACAAGGAGAAATCCTGGGACGGATCGACGCCGATACACGTGTCGAATCGGGTTGGGCTCGCGCTGTTCTCGACTTCTTCCAGCGTGCGGACACGACCGCGGTTGCTGCAGTGACAGGGCTGAGTAACTCGTATGATTCCCCGTATCGTTCCCTCAAGGGCTGGTACATCCGTCGATTGGTCGACACGGGCGCCCTCGGTGGCGAACAGCGAATTCGGAATCTTCACGGCGCCAACATGGCACTGCGAAAGTCCGTTTGGGAGCGGGTCGGGCGGTCGACGAGTACCGATCCCGATGTACACGAAGATGCCGATCTGGCCCTCTGTATCTGTGATTGCGGTCTGGAAATCGCCCAGCTGTCGCAGATGCGAGCGGACGTGTCCCCCCGCCGTGCGCTGACTCCACCCCGCGAGTTCGGGCACTACCTCCGCGCGGGAGTCACGACGCTGGAGCGGCACAACGCGATGACATCCCGCTATCGCCGGCTGCTGCGCCTGCATTGGTTCACTCATCTCGGCGCCTACCTGGCGTACCGGCCGTACGATCCCGATCGACATCGGTTCACGCTGCGCCGGTTGATCTTCGGGGGTCCCGCACGGACGATGCCGGTGACGGCCACGGTCCGAGGCTAGACGGTATGAGTCACGGTCGGTGTTGAGCCAGGGGTTGCGGGCCGGGGCCTCACGCAATCGTCCGGAGTTTGTGCTGTCTACGCAGAGCACGTCGATGGAACTGCCGGGGATCCTTGCCACTCAATTCGTTGAGAACTGGTCGCCTGAAGAACGCGACAGGCACGCATTCGGGGTCGCAAGTCGACGACCGTTCCGGCGACCGGAAGCGGCCGTCGTGCCCGCCTACTGTTCCCTGCATGACGACGAAGTGCGGTTGTTGAGCCGTGTCCGCTGCCGGGAATCGAGCCCGATTTCCGCACCGACAAGTGCAAGTGCTGCTGCCCCATCGAGCACGGCCGCGTCGGCGGAGGGCGACGTACCGTGCTCGGCGAACTCCGCGGTGTGGTGCGCTGCTCCACCGACGTCGTAGCCGATCGTGGGGTGAATTGCCGGGATCACCTGCGAGATGTTGCCCATATCGGTGGACGCGATGTGCTCACCGGCACGAGAGATCGGCGTTCGTCCCAGTCGTTGCAGTGCGCGCACGTAAGCGCCGGTCAGGAGGTCGTCCTGCAGAAGATCTGCAAACTCCTCGCCACAGGTGGCGACGGTCAGATCGGTCCCGCTGGCGATGGCGCCGGCCTGCAGGCACGCCTGGACCCTGGACTGAGTCCGACGAAGTTGGGCGAGCGTCTTTGCTCGAATCTCCACTGCGGCTGCGGTTTGCGCCGGAATCACGTTCGGAGCCTGCCCACCTTCGGTGACAATGAACGAGACGATTACGCCGGGTTCGAGTTGTTGCCGCAGCAGGCCGATGGCGTGGTACGCGATCGAAATGGCATCGAGAGCGTTCACACCTTCCCAGGGGGCAGTGGCGGCGTGGGCAGGCTTGCCCATGTATCGCACCGTCAATTGGGTCATGGCGAGCGACGAGCCACCGACCTCGTCCTGGGCGCCGGCGTGCACCATCATGGCGATGGCGACATCGTCAAAGATTCCTTCCCGCAAAAGAATTGCCTTTCCACCACCGGCTTCTTCGGCTGGGGTGCCGACCAACTTGACCCGGAGTCCGAGCTGATCGGCCACCTCCGCGAGTGCGAGGGCACCGCCGACAGCCGCGGCAGCGTTGACGTTGTGGCCACAGGCGTGCCCGATCCCAGGCAGGGCATCGTATTCCGCGCAGAAGCCGACCGTCAGTTCGCCTGCACCGTAGGTTGCGGTGAACGCGGTGTCCAGGCCGCCGACACCGCGTTCGACGGTGAATCCGGCCGCGGTCGCGAGAGCGGTGATCTTTCCGCATGATCGAAACTCTGCGAATGCGATCTCGGGTTCCCGGTGAAGGCTGTGACTCAGTTCGAGGAGCCGGTCGGACCAGCGCGCGACGGCCGCCTCGATCGCCGCAGCGACTTCGTCCACGGCGGTGTCCTGGGCCGCGGTCACCGCTGAGCCCCTCGCGTCCGGTAACACAGGCCCAGTCCCGCGCCGACCAGAGCGACGCCGGCGCACACGGACCACAGCCAGAGATACGCGCTCAGGGTGACACCGGCAGAGGTCTGGTGCGCTGAGATGATCGCCCCCACCACCGAGGCTCCGATTGCTGCGCCGAAGGACAGTGCGAGCTCGTTGATACCCGCCGCCATCGCGGTCTCGGTCTCCACGACGGACTCCACGCAGAGCGCACGAGTCGAAGCCTGGTATCCGCCGAAGCCGAGTCCGAGCAACGCGATCGCCACGAGGTACTGCGAGGCCGTGTCGTGCCACACCAGCAGGCTCAGAAACGCGGCCGCGATGACGACTCCGGAAAGCGCAAGCGTGTAACGCTCGCCGAGCCTACGGAGCAGCGTTGCGGTGGACAGCGAACTACCCAGCGCGAACACGTTCAGCGCCAGAACGACCAGCGCAATCGCTTGTGGACCGTAGGACAGACCGATGCCGGACCGGGCGGGTGACGAGCCAAGGAAGATTGCGTTGGCGCCGAAGAACCCGATTGTCGAGAACGCCAGGCAGAAGGTGATGCCGGAAACGATGGCTACCGGCGGATTGGTCAGCATCCGCATGTTCACCAGCGGCGTCATCGATCGCGAGTCGGTGGCGATCCATGCCGCGAGCATGACCAGTCCCACGACCAGCGCGCCGACTGTGCGCGGGGAGGTCCATCCCCACTCGCCACCGATCGAGAGCGCAGTGACGACCCCGACGAGCCCTGAGGCCATCAGCACGAACTGCAGGACGGGAAACCGCTCACCGGTGTGAGGCGAGCCGTCCGGAAGAACCATGCCCGCGACAACGGCCAGAACCGCCACCGGCACCGCCGCCCACAATCCCAGTGTCGCCGAATGCTCACTGAGCGAACCCGAGACGACCCCACCGAGGCCCACCGAGGCGGTCAAGACTCCGACCAGAATGCCCACTCCGGATCGCCGGTGTTCCGGGGCCCGGTACCGCAGGATCCCGATGAGCAGCGGCATGAAACCGACGACCGCGGCCTGTAGGACGACACCGACGGAGAGGGTGAGCGAATTCGGTCGGACTGCCATCAATAGAGTGCCGGCAGCCACGAGGGCGATGGAGACGCGCAGGTAACGCCGGTACCCGTACGAGTCTCCGAGCTTCGCCAACAGCGGCGTCCAGACAGCGAACGCAAGCTGGGAAAGCAAGTAGATCCGAGTCTGCCCCGCTTGGGTGATGTCCAGGCCCTCGCCGAGCGACGGCAGCAGGGGCGTCAGGTATCCCTGGGTGACGCCGCTGAGCAGCTCGACGAGTGCCATCGAGCCCAACAACGCGGTGATCGGCAGCCGCCGCTGATCGGCCACGTCTGCGCCTGGTGGTGATTGTGTCGACATGATTGAACCTCGACAGTGGAAGGGGCCTGGAGACCAGGATGCGCCGGAAGCGCGCACACCACTGTGGGTGGCCCACATCACCCGAGCCCGGAAATGACCGATAATTGACACGAGTGATTGGCAGGATGCCTGAGATGAACGCACAGGTCGGGTCGGAGCTCGATATTGCGATCGTGGACGCACTTCAGATGAATCCGCGCGCCGACTGGGCCGAGATCGCGCAGACACTGCGGCATACTCCGAAAACACTGGCTCGGCGCTGGCGCCACCTGTCCAATGACGGCTCGGCCTGGATCGCGCTCGTCCCGGGCCCTGCATTCGTCCGTTACGGGTGTGCAGCCTTCGTGACGGTCACGTGCCGACCGCAAATCAAACGCGCGGTCGCTGCTGCCTTGGTCGCCGAGCCGGCGATTGTCTCGGTGTCGAGCACGTCGGGTGACGCGGACTTCCTCCTCGATGTCTTCGTCCCCACACTCGACGGCCTCACCCGGCTGATCGACGAACGAATCGACCCCATCGAGGGGATCGTCTCCGTGACCGCGATGGTCGCGCTGGCAACCTTCCGCGAAGGCTCACGCTGGCGGGTGCAGGCTCTCGACCTGCGCCAGTCCGCTCTCCTGAGTACGCGACGCCCGGTCAATCCGCGACGACCCGTGCCCCCGCTCGACGACCTGGACCGCCGGCTACTCGAAGGCCTCATCCATGACGGACGACGATCCTGGACCGACCTCTCTGAACACTGCGGAACTACCGGGCCAACCGCCCGTCGTCGTGTCGAAAGGATGATCGACTCCGGCCGTATCGCGCTGCGCTGCGAAGGCGCCCCAGCCATCACCGGGCCCGTCGTACCTACGACGTTCATGATCGCCGCACCACCGGACCAGTTGAACACCATCGGCGATTCTCTTGCCAGTCTCTCGAAATGCCGTGTTGTCGAGGCGATCACAGGCCGTTCCAACGTTCTCCTGACAATGTGGCTCAGGTCCACCACGGACATCGCCGCGTTCGCGGCCGCATTGGCCCGCGAACACCCCCGGATCGCAATCACGGACACATTCGTGGCCCTCCGAACCTACAAACGGGGTGGATTCCTCCTCGACACCGAGGGACGTGCCAGAGATGTGGTGACGTCGGCCTCACTCTTCGCCGACGTCGACGTTCCGTAGAGCAGTGCGAGGCCAGGGCAGTGATTGCGCGGATCGACCATCTCGCGTCCACCACTCCAGCGCAGTTTGAACTTTGCAGTCGACTTACGCCCGCCCACAGTGCATGTCGGATACATCGGACCGCACAAGGACACGCTCAATAGGCGGCGATAGCGGGCTCTGAGCATCCTTCGTCGGGCGCCGACGAGGAACGGCGGTCCACGATCACCACGTGCAGGTTCCGGGGCCCGTGGACACCCTCGACGCGTTCGAGTTCGATGTCCGACGTCGCTGACGGCCCGCTGATCAGCGTGGTGGGACGCTCGGGCACCAACCGGCCGAGCGCCTCGGGGACGCCGACCTCGACGCTGTCGATCGTCACGACGCACACGTGGAGGTCCGGGACCAGGGTCAGCGCCCGGCGGCCCTGGTCGGGGCTGCCGTCCAGGAAGATCGTGCCGGTCTCGGCGCACGTGACAGCCGACGCGGTCACGACGCCGTCCAGGTCGGACAGCTGCGGGGCCGGCACGTCGGACGAGTCGACGACCACCTCGCCATCGAACCGCGCCAGCCACGAATCGTTCAGTCCCGCAGGCACACCGACGCGGCGTACATCGAGGTCACCCAGCACGCCCGCCAGCACGCCGGGCAACTCGTCGACGCCACTGCGATGCACCACGGCCTTGTAGTCGACGAGCCGATCGACCAACAGCTCGACGCATTCGTCGTCGGGCATCGTCCGACCCGTGCGGTAGTTCCGCGGAACCTCAACCGCGGCGGGCGGTGCGAGCGTCAGCGCGTCCCGGATCCGGCCCATGATGACATCGCGTGAGCTCACTGCTGCGCCTCCTTGCGTGCGTTGTCGATCGCGGCGCGTCCCTCGGCGGTATCCCACCACTGCCGGAACGTCTGCTTCGGCGGTGCGGGGATGTCACGGGCGTCGGTCCACCCGTTGAGCGGTGGGGGCAGCGTCGAAATCTTGCCCTTCTTCCCGGCCATCACTCGCCCGAGTCCGGCGGCCTTCTGCGCCACCGTGAATCGCTTGGCCGACGACATCGCGATCGACGCGGCCTTCATCGCGGCTGCCTCGGCACCGAAGCCGGACTGCTGCACCTTCTGGTGGCGCAGCTCCACCAGCAGCGACGGAATGTCGATCTTCACCGGGCACGCGTCATAGCAGGCTCCGCACAGGCTCGACGCGAACGGCAGGGTCGAGTTCGGGTCGCCCTTGCCGTCCATGCCCGCCAGCTGCGGGGTGAGCACCGCACCGATCGGCCCCGGATACGTCGAGCCGTACGCGTGCCCACCAGTGCGCTCGTAGACGGGGCACACGTTCAGGCACGCCGAGCACCGGATGCAGTTGAGCGCCTCCCGGCCCACACTGTCGGCGAGCGCGGCCGTGCGGCCGTTGTCGAGCAGAACCAGATGGAAGTCCTGCGGCCCGTCGCCGGGAGTGACCCCGGTCCACAGCGACGTGTACGGGTTCATCCGCTCCCCCGTCGACGAGCGCGGCAGCAGCTGCAGGAACACCTCGAGATCCTGGTACCGCGGAATCACCTTCTCGATGCCCATGACGGTGATGAGGGTCTGCGGCAGCGTCAGGCACATGCGGCCGTTGCCCTCGGACTCCACGACCCCGAGCGTGCCCGTCTCGGCGATGCCGAAGTTGGCTCCCGAGATTGCCACGGGCACCGTCATGAACTTGTGCCGCAGGAACTTCCGCGCGGCGGCGGCGAGATGTTCGGGATTGTCGTCCAGCTCCGGGTCGACGTGGGCCATCTCCCGCAGGAAGATCTCCCGGATTTCCGACCGGTTGCGGTGGATCGCGGGCACCAGGATGTGCGAGGGCTTGTCGTGGCCGAGCTGGACGATGAGCTCGGCCAGGTCGGTCTCGTAGGCGTGGATGCCGTTGGCCTCGAGATGCTCGTTGAGCTCGATCTCCTGCGTCGCCATCGACTTGACCTTGATGACCTCGTCCGAGCCCGACGCCTTCACGAGATCGGTGACGATCGCGTTGGCCTCATTCGCGTCAGCGGCCCAATGGACGGTGCCGCCGCGCGCGGTCACCGCGGCCTCGAGCTGGTCGAGCAGCTCCGGCAGCCGGCCCATCACCTCGGTCTTGACGGCCGAGCCGGCGTCGCGCAGATCCTCCCAGTCGGGCAGCTCGCCGGTGACGTTCAGCCGCTTGGCCCGGATGGTGTGCGTGGCTTTGCCGATGTTGCGGCGCAGCTGGGTGTTGGCAAGCTCGTGGTGCGCGGCGGACGGGAACGTCTCCTGGCCGCGCAGGAACCCGACGCCCTTGGGCGCACGCGGCGGGAACGCCGGCAGCCCCAATGCAACCCCGCTCATGCGGTCACCTCCAGGTTCTCCGTCGACGCCAGGATCTCCGCCAGATGCACCGTGCGAGCACCCAACTGCAGCCGGGACATCCCGCCCCCGATGTGCATCAGGCACGACGAGTCACTGGCAGAACAGAATTCGGCCCCGGTGTCCGCGACGTTGCGGATCTTGTCGGCCAGCATCGCCGTCGACGTCTCCGCGTTCTTGATCGCGAACGTGCCGCCGAACCCGCAACACGAGTCGGCCTCCGGCAGCTCGACCAGATCGATCTCGCGCACCGCCCGCAGCAGTTGCAGCGGCTTGTCGCCGACGCGGAGCATCCGCAGCGAGTGGCAGGTCGGGTGATAGGTGACGCGGTGCGGAAAGTACGCGCCGACGTCCGTCACTTCGAGCACGTCGACCAACAACTCCGACAGCTCGTATGTCTTCGCCTTCACCACGTCGACCTGCCCACAGAGCGATGCGCTCCCGTACCGCCTGGCGACGATCTCGTGCTGGTGCCGCACCGAACCGACGCACGAACCCGACGGCGCTACGACCGCGTCGATCGAGGTGTCCCCGAAGTTGTCGGCATAGTTCTGCACCAGCGGCAGGGCGTCGGGCTGATAGCCGGTGTTCACGTGCATCTGCCCACAGCAGGTCTGTCCGGGCGGGAACACCACCTCGTGACCCAACCGCGTCAGCAGCAGCGCGGTGGCCCTAGGTGCGTTCGGGAACATCGTGTCGCCCAGGCACGTGGCGAACATCGCAATGCGCATGCAGGTCTCCGAGATCGAACGTCAATGTGGTCAGACCACAGTAAGCCATGGTCAGAGCCTCGACGCAAACCCACGATCGCGACCAGCGCCGCTACCCGAGCGCGCCGCGCCCGGCGCACGAGGCTGTCGCCTCGAGCAAGCCAGTCCGACCGGACCGCCTCGATCGGCACGTGGCTCGCCTGCAGTCGGCCCCGGTCCCGAGCTGGATGCTGCCGTGATCGGACTCGGACGCGATCGCCACACGGCCTAGGCTGACGTGTCATGACGTCCGAGTCCCCGAGCAGCGACCTGACGACCGCGTCGCACCCCCGCGCCTGGGAGCAAGTACTGAACACGGTCGAGGCCATGATGGTCTCGGGAGAACTGCTGCCCGGCCAGCGCCTCCCCGGCGAGAGGACCCTCGCCGCCGATCTCGGCGTCGGGCGCTCGTCCGTCCGAGAGGCGCTTCGCGTGATGGAGGCCCTCGGCCTGCTCAAAGCACAGACCGGGTCGGGACCGAACGCCGGCGCGATGATCGTTTCCCGCCCCACCGGCGGGATGACAATGCTCATGCGCATGCAGGTTGCCGCGCACGGATTCCCGGTGTCCGACGTGGTGCAGACCCGTCTGGTGCTCGAATCGGAGGTGATGCGCACCCTCGCGCAGACACCGTCCGCGGACCTGACAACCGCCGTCGAAATGCTCGACTCGATGGACGAGCCAACGCTGACCGCCGACGAGTTCCTCGTCCTCGACGCCCAATTCCACGTCGCGATGGCGGACGCGGCGGGCAACCAGGTCATCGCGGCGATGATGGCGGGCCTGCGCGCATCGATCGAGTCGTACGTGGTGGCCGGCGTCGACGTAGCCGCGTGGCCGGGAACCTGCACGCGTCTGCGTCACGAACACCGCGGCCTGGTCGATGCCGTGGCCAAGGGCGACGCGCCCCTCGCGCAGAATCGGATCGTCGCCCACATCCGCGGCTACTACGAAGGCGTCCGCACGGACTCCTGAGCCACGATCACCACGTGCAGATGCCACGGGGTTGCCTTTGTTGCGCAGATGTGCCCCTGGTTGGACGGACCATCGTTCGCGACTGCGTGCGGGTATGCCGTGACACTTCCTGCGCTGACGCCGATTTCGATCGACCACCCGCTTCTTCATCCCGGAAATGGCGCCGGGCCGCCAGGCCCGACCGTACGACACAGCCGCGACAGTGCCGGTGACACTCTCGTCGCGTCGGGCAATGTTCCCGTGACGTGGTCCGGACTACTCACTCACGCCGCCGTCACCGGGATTCGCGGCCGTCGACGACCACGGCACCGTCGACTTCCTGGTGAGCCTGGCGCGCGCCTGACCGTGACGGCGCGCAGCAACGGCATGATCGCCGTAATTCCTTGCTGTGCAGACTTCCTTGCTGCGCAGACGTTTACTGCGTCACCGCAGACCTGTCCCGTCGGCGGTGTTCCGTCCGGGAACCCGAACGGCCGCCTCAGGGGTACGCACAGGCTCACCATTTCAAATCGGCCGATGGACCATGTTGTCGGACCCGTGTCCCACCTTGACTGAACCCAACTGTGTCGCGGCAAGGTTGATGTGCCTGCACGGAGGGCCGCCAAGATGCCGCCCGCCCAGACCTGTTGGCGTTCACCGCGTTCCCGAAACAGATCTGGCGGCAGATCTGGTCGAACAACCCGCAAGTGAGGTTGAACAAGGAGATCCGTCGGCGCACCGACGTCGTCGGCATCTTCCCCGACCATGCCGCCTTGATCCGTCTCGTCGGCGCAGTCCTCGCCGAACAGCAGTGGTCAACGTCCACGCCCTGGTCGCGGTCGGGGTCAACGCCGACGGCTACCGCGAAATCCTAGGCGTCGACGTCACCTGCGACGAGGACGGCGCTGGCTGGCTCACCTTCTTCCGTTCCCTGGTGGCCCGCGGCCTGTCCGGGGGTGAAACTGGCGACTTCCGACGCCCATGCCGGCCTGGTCGCGGCGATCGGCGCCACCCTGCCCGGCGCTTCCTGGTAGCTTTGCCGCACCCGCTATGCGGTGACCGACATCAGATTGGTATGACGAGTGGATCGAAGGCCGCCGCTACCTCGGACTCGACGTCCTCGCCCACGCCCGCGGCGACAAACCCGCCGACACCACCACGGAACCCGCGGAGGGGGTCACACCCGCACTGACCGCTTGACCCAGTACCGAGGAATCACGCGATGACCTCGTACACCACGCATTTGGACTTGACCGATTCACCTAGGTTTTCGGTGTAGCGCTGCGATCCGCGCGGCGTGATCTGGCCTGGCCGATTCCGGCAAACCTGACCATTTACTCTGCCTGCTTGTTACGGTTCGATCGGAGCTGGAATAGGCACATTGACCGGTCATTCCAGCTCCACCCCACTTTCGACCCGACCCGGATCATCGACGGCATCAACGCTCGCGAATCCGGCCGACGCGGAACATGGGGCACCGCGCGGGTTCAAGGTCACGGCGCCGCCCACGGGGCCATGGTGCCATCACGCATGCAGCGCTGGTGGCGCTGTGGACAGTGGCCTGATGCGAATCGCGGCGGCAGTGTCGCGGGGGGCCGCACGCCGTTGCTACGACAACGTGGCCGCACACGACAGAGGCCGTCGATTACCCCTAGCGACTATTGGCTGGCCGTAGCAGAAATCAATGCCGCATGCACCGCGGCAACGATCGGACAGGCACCCAACCGAACTAGTTCAACGGAGACCTTCGGTCACTCCCGCGCTCCTACCAGGCAATCATTGGACAGATGTCCATTATCCGCGTGGCCTGCAAGAACTCACCCGACAAACGATTGAAAGCGAATTGCCCGAAATCGCATCCGCCGCGCACCTCGGATTGGTAGCGTGCCGATCGCGCGATCAAGATCGCGCACCACAACCGGTCCTTCGGGGAAGGACCGCAACAGAGGAGAAAAGTATGGGTACCGACACGAACAGCAACCCGCTCAGCGCCCTGCTCGCCGCCCTGCTCGGCGCACTCGACGGGCTCGACCTCACCAGTCTGCTGGGCTCGCTGGCGACCCAGGAGCAGTAGCGCAGTAGCCCGTCTCCGCGATCAGGGTAGCGGGCCTCGATCGGCAGGATGAGAAGTGCGACCAACACATCCGAACCGAACGAGGCCCGCGTGTCCCACCGGCGGCCGGACCGTCCAGAGACGGCATGTCATCCCACTGCCCACCGGTGATCGTCACCTTGACATCGGGAGTCTCGACCGTCGTGACGATCACCCCAGCGACGGTCGTCGCCACCGGGAGGGTGTAGGCGACGCCACCGGCCTTCTCGAGTTCGGCGTCCGGAAGGACGACGAGCTGGCCGGCCTCGACGTCCCGCACCGCCGAGACCTCTCCGGTCCCGGGTTCGATGAGGACCTCGACGACACGAATCTCGCTCAGATCCGTGACGCCGTAGGGGATCTCCCAGTTGCACAGCACGCCGTACTCGTCGACCGCGTTCGACGGACTCTCCTGCAGCCCAGCGATGTACGGTGCGACCGCAGGGGCAACATCGCTGCAGCTCGCGAATCGCGCCAGCGCATCCGCTCCCGAGGCGCTCACTGCGTCCTCCTGGGCGACCGCGATCCTTTCGGCTTGGCGTCCCGGGCCGCTTTGTCGGTGTCGTCGGAACCGCAGGCACTGACTGCTGCGACGAGAAGAAGCGCCACAGAAACAAACCGAGCATTTCGAATCATGCAATTCATCAAGGTGGTCGGTCGACCGAGAGCGCCGATCGCGGGTCATCGTCGGATCATCGCTGATGGAACTCGGCCAGCGGTGCGCGCACGGGTACGCGACGGGGAGAGCAGAGGTGATCTGCGACTGGGAGAGAAGGCTGACCGCGTTCATTGACTCGATGCGGCTTCGCCAGCTACTGATCTCGGTGTAGGCAGGCAGCGCTTCGCCACGAAGCGTGCACGAGCCGCACGTTGTGCGGGTGAGCCTTCCCTCTGCGCACATCTCGGCGGCAGACACTCTCATGTTCGCCGCGGCCAGTCCCATGATCTCGCCGGCGAGGGTGAGCATGTCCAGTCCGAACTAGACCTCCGGACTTGCAGTCAGATGAGCAGATGCGGAAAGCCGGCGACCCGCACTTCCACCCGGCGGTACTCGAAGACCTCAAGGCCGAGGCGAAGCAGCGAGGCTTGTGGAACCTGTTCCATCCACATCCCAGAACGGGCGCCGGACTGTCCAACCTCGAATACGCCCACTCGCCGAGATCATGGGCCGCAGCCACCTCGCGCCAGAAGCCTGCAACTGCAGTGCCCCCGACACCGGCAACATGGAGGCACTCGAGCTTTTCGGTACAGACGAGCACCGGGAGAAGTATCTCCAACCGCTTCTCGACGGCACCATGCGGTCGGCGTTCGCGATGACTGAACCAGCGGTGGCTAGCTCCGACGCCATTAACGTTGAGCTATCGATGGTCAATGACGGTGACGACTACGTCCTCAACGGCCGGAAGTGGTTTGCGTCCAACGCACTTCATCCGAACTGCAAGGTGCTGATCGTCATGGGCAAGACCGAACCGAGCGCGCCGACTCATCGACAGCAATCGATGATGGTGGTCCCGATCGAAGCTCCCGGCGTCACCGTCCTGCGCAACCCGCCGGTATTCGGATACCACGACCGCGAGGGCCACGGAGAAATCGACTTCAAGAACGTGCGGGTTCCCACCAAAGACGTACTCGAGGGAGACGGAGAGGGCTTCGCAATCAGTCAGGCGCGCCTCGGCCCTGGCCGCATCCACCACTGCATGCGCGCGACCGGCATGGCCGAGCGTGCCCTGGAACTGATGTGCCAGCGCGCACAGTCGCGAGTCACTTTCGGCAAGCCGATCGCTGACAACGCCAACGTCCAGGACTGGATCGCGGAGGCGCGCTCGACATCGAAATGATCCGCCTGCTCCCCCTCAAGGCCGCATACCTGATCGACACACTCGGCAACAAGGAAGCACAGACGGAGATCGCCGCGATCTAAGTCGCAGCCGCCACAATCGCGCTGAAGATCGTCGATCGCGCCATCCAGGTACACGGCGGCGCTGGCGTCACCGACAACTTCCCGCTCGCACCGGCGTACGCACACCTGCGCTCCATGCGTTTGACCGACGGGCCCGACGAGGTTCACAAGCGTGCCATCGCGCGACGCGAACTGCGTCGGCACCGCAATCTCCGACCGGAAGGGCTCTGACCGTCACCCGGCATCAGAATCCAGCCGGCCGGCAGTGCCGCAAGCGTTCCGACATCCTGACTGTTGCCATCGACCGGCAACGAACCCGAATTCCCTCTCGTCGAAGGTTCCCGCAGGCCGGCGCGGTGCTCAGCGCGACGCCCCGGAGCAGTTGGCCATCTATCGGCACCCGCGTGATTCAACCACCCCAATTTCCTTGAACAGGCGCGTATGTTGCTGCCCCATAGATGAGATGCGCTCCACATCCGATCGCCTCAGGGCGGACATCGACAAGGAGAGACACCATGACGACAAGGCTCAGAGGTAGCCTCCGGAACGCGGTGTTGGCCGCTCTCGCGGCCACTACGACGGCCCTTGCGCTGGCCACACCGGCATCCGCACAGCCAGGTGCCGTCGAGTACGTCAACCTCGGCGACAGCTTCAGCGCCGGGTCGGGGGTCTTCCCCACCGCCCCGGGGCAGCCGCTCCAGTGCTGGCAGTCGGAACGGAACTTCGCCCACATCGTGGCCGCCGAACTCAACTACCGGCTCACCGATGTCAGCTGCGGCGGCGCGAAGACCGAAGACTTCTACGCACCCCAATATTCAGGCACCCGAGCACAACTCGACGCGCTGTCACCGTCGACCGAACTCGTCACCGTCATGATCGGCGGAAACAACAACAACACCTTCGGCGGCGCAATGGCATCCTGCATCGCCGCGGCGGCGACGAATCCGGGCGCCCACAACCCCTGTCAGGCACGCTACGGCGACAGCCTGACCGAGCCGGTCGTCAGCCGGACCTACCCAGCCCTCGTCCGCGCCCTTGATGACATTCACGCCCGCGCACCGTATGCCCACGTCGTCATCGTCGGATACCCGTGGCTGCTTCCACCGAGCGGCGGCTGCTTCCCGCAGCCGATCGCGCCGGGCGACGTCCCTTACCTGCGCGACCTGCAAGCGACACTGAACGACGCTGTGCGGCGGGCGGCCGCTGAGACGGGCACGACCTTCGTCGACACGGCGGCTGTGTCGGAGGGCCGGGACAGCTGCCAGCCAGTCGGGGAGCGGTGGATCGAACCGATGCTCTTCGCCACGCAGCCGGTTCCCGTGCACCCGAACGCCGACGGCGAACAAGCACTCGCACGCGAAGTCATCAGCGCGATCGAGAACAACTAGCCCGGTCCCGGCCAGCGGCGGCGGTAGTGGGGCTTGGTTGCTGCCGAGCCTCACTACCACTGACCTGCCTTCTGCGTCTCCGGGAGACAACCGGAGCGATGCCGCGGTCACAGCGAGTGGTGCGCTGCAACAACACTGGAACGGCTAGAGATCCTCTGTACGAATTCTGAGCAGCAAGAGGTCAGCATGGGTGAAGCCGGCACCGCGAGGGAAGATGCTCGAGGTGCCGACGACGACGTCGACCGGTGTGGTGAGTTGCCGCAGGACCGGGGACTCCGGGAACGACTCGGCCCAGCCGTCGAGGCCTGGTCCGGTCATCGTGCCAACTTCAGGGCCGCTGGGGCTTGCCTTGCGTCAGGAAGATGGCAGTGATTCAGCACAGTGTCGGTCGGGAAAGACGGTTACGGGTCGACTCACCGGTCTCGTAGTCATAGTTCAACAGCACCTGCCGCTGGGCTGGACGGCCGGCGCGACTCTGTCGGGGTGAGTGCGCCGACCCACGACCCGGACTGGGCTAGGGTCCCGAACGTTGCTTCAGTTCTGTGGTGACCGTGACGCAAATGCTGGCTGGACCACACCGGGCGTCGAAGCCCGCGCAATTTACGACAACTCCCAAAAAGTAATCGCGCATCGTAGGGAATTTCAGCTGAATAGCTGACCAGCAGACCCGCGTCTGACGTCGATTGTTCTGATTGAAACACCAATTCCTTGACAGTTGAAACCCGACCCTTTAGAAGGAATTTCAAAAACCGTGGACTCAAGACCTTGGTCACCGCGGGCGGCCACTTCGTCGCCGCCGTCATTGAACGCATAGCCTGATCCCGATATGCCAAAATACCCGGGTCCTGGGTGCGAGTAAACCGAAGGTCGACGTGTAAGCCGAGATCAGCGATAGCGTCTTGACTTGCAGGTGGGCGGGCCTCGGTGAGTGCCCGGTTGCGAAGGTCGGAGTCGAAGCGCAACGGCTTGGCCGAGCGAACCTATCAGTCAGCTCCGGACCTGGACCTTCGCCGCTACCAAGTGACTTAGCGGATCTCAAGACAGACGCCGTCGGCCTCAGCGACCTCGCCCGGCGCACCTACGCTGGAGTGCCGGGCGAGGTTCGTGCGGAGAAAGCCGCCGTGGGTCAGCTGCCGAAGCCGGAGGTCAGTCCCTCGAGTGAGCCGAAGGAGCCGGTGCCTCCACCGGTGATCGGCGGATCCAGGGCCGGGTTGCTACCAGTGACGACCACGCTGACCTCGCCGGAGGTGGCATCGCTCCACTGCTGGTAGCCGGCGGTGAAGCCCGTGAATTCGGCGTGGTAGCGGTGAGTTGTGGTCCGCGGCGCCCGCGCGATGACATCGTTCAACACGATTTCGTTCCCGGCGGGCAGGGCTACAGGCTCGCCCACGGGCTGGCCGTCGCGGTAGAGCTGCACCGTCGCCTGCGCCGGGTAGGGGCCGGCGGGCTTGGTGAGGTTCGCCGTGATGGCCACCGCAACATCGCTGGTGGTTTCCTCACCGAGCTTGGCGCGGACCGCACCGAACTGGAGGGTGTTGAAGGCGGTGATATCCGCGGTGTTGGTCACGGTGATGGGAGTGGAAGTGCTCGCGGCCACGTCCCCGTCGACGCCCGCGTACTGGGCGACCACATTCCGGACTTGGTCCGGCTGCCCCTGCGCAACCGGGGGGAAGGTGTAGTCCAGGGTGGCCACACCACTGGCGTTCGGGACCGCGGTACCGAGGACGTTGCTGTCTGCGTCGAGGAACTTCACCTGGCCTTGCGGAAGCGAAGCAACCGCGCCGTACTGGGTTCCGACCTGTGCTGTGAACGTGGTCGGCTGACCCGGGCCCAACCGGCTGACGCTGCTGGTGAGCGTGGTGGTGGAGGGCAGCAGGACCGGGTCGAGGTCATCGACGACGGTGGTGGTCAGCGCGGCCGCCTCGGGGCCGGAACTGCACTGCGCCGGTCCCCACGGGCTGCTGCTGCGGACCCACTGGAGATCCGTCGAGGCGGCGGTGCCGTCTCCGGTGTGCTCCTCGTTCGCGCCGGGCAGTCCGATGCTCATCGTTGCGCCCGGCTGCGCGGGGGCGCGCAACGTGATGTCGACCTTGGGGAGCCGGAAATTGGTGTTCTGGGCAACCGTCGTGCCACCGGTTGAATTGATCGAGGTGCTGGTTCCGAATCGGGCCGAGGCGCCGCCCCAGATCCGGGCCACCGTGCCGTTGGGATCGGTGAGTTTGGTCTGCGAGTTCACCCGTATTGCCGAGCGTGCGGCGCCACCGAGGCCCGTGTCCCCGCCCGCCAGGCTGAGGCCCAGGATGGTGGCGTTGGTCGGTAGCGCGTAGTCGAGGGTCAGGCGGTTGATCACGCGCGTGTTGTTGCGCATCTGTCCCGGTTGCACCGAGACGGTGAAGATCTCGCCGGGGGCGACCGCTTCGGGGTAGGCCACGGTGAACGAGTTCGGCGAGACGACCGAGTTGCCGGCGTCGACTCCCAAGCAGGTGAATGTCACCTCCTTCTCATCCGTGATCGTTGCGGTTTGCGCGCCGGCGGCCGGTACCACGGCCGTGGTGGCAACGATCGCCATGGCGGCTCCAGCTAACGCCGGTCCGGCTTTTTTCATCAACATGTGAACTCGCCTTCGACTACGGGACAGATGGGTGTCGATCTCTGGGCACGGCTGTATTTCAACACAATTACGATGCTCGGTGACAAAAAACACATTAATTGGGCGAAAGTTGGCTATGGTGCAGCAAGCTCGGGTGCCGCACCTACTCGCGGCTATTACGGCCATCACAGCTTTTTTGCGAACTCGGGCGTGCTCACCACTACTGCGAGGAGCAAGAAATCATGACAGCAACACCGAAACCGGCCCGCCGGATCGCCGTAACCGCCCTGGCCGCCGCCGCGGCCCTCGCCACCGGCGCGGGAGTAGCTTCCGCCCAGATCCCTGGCGAAACCCGGCCGACCACAGTGTTCCCCGTCGACGATCACCGGATACAGCTGGCCGTCGACGGACCCAACGTCAGCACCGGAACCGTCAGCGGTTCCATCCAGAACAACACCGACAGCAACCTCACCTGCACCGGGCTCGACGGCGGTCCGGCAGGCACGGTGACAAGGGACACCATCGTCGCCAGGTCGGTCGACTTCCACGCCGAATTCCCCTACTCCCCCCTGGCACCGATGGACATCACCGTGCAGGGTGGCGACAGCCAGCAGTTCGGTTTGGGTAGCGCGGCCGGCGCGGCAGGCAGTATGGCGGGGTTGTTGTGGCCCGATCTGGCTGCGCTGAACGTCATTTCGGCGGAGTACGACGAAGCACGACTCGCCGGCCAAGTCGGCAAGATGGCCACCTCGGTGACCATCCCGGCCCGCACCAGCCAGCCGTTCACCGTCAACCTCGACCGTGCCAGCGTCGGCGGCTGGACGGATTTCAGCACCGGTGTCTTCCTGACATGCGTGCTGGACGGCCAGCGGTACGTCTTCCACGGCTACGAGAACGGCCGCCCCGCCCACCTCCCCGAAGCTGACGGCGGCACCCGTTTCCTGGGCAGCTGAGTTCACTGCATCCACCCCTCGGCGACCCTGTGGCGCCGACCACCCGACTCCATCTGGCTGTGACGACGGCCAGACCACGAGGAGAAGCATTCATGAGAATATCCGTCAAAACCGCGGCCTGTGCCGGAGCCGCCGCGGCTACCCTTGCCGCCACCACCGTGCTGACCGGCGGCGTGGCCGCCGCCTACATCCCCGGCGCCAACAACAACGGCGTCGTGGTCATCACCGACAGCGACCTGGTACAGGTCACCGTCAACAACAAGGCACCGAACGCACCCCAGGTCACCGGGACGATCAAGAACACCGGAGACCGCCCGCTGCAGTGCGGCACCCCCCAGAAGGACGGAACACTGGGTCCGGGTCAGGTCACCGAAGCCGACATCGTCACCCGCGCGAAGGACTTCTACAGCACCCACATCTTCGAGCCCGGCGGATTCGCGATTCCGTACGGCGGCGGCGTGCAGACCGCCGGAAGCCTGTACAACATCCTGCCTGCCAACAGCAGTCTCACCGGTTCTCTGCTCGGCGACTCCGGTGCAGAGATGTTGAAGCTCCGCGAGATGCAGGAGGACGCCCGAGTCGCCGGCCACACCGGGGACCCACGAGTCGGCACTGCCACCACCTTCACGCTCAACGCAGGCCAGACCTCCAACTGGGTCGCGGACCTGGCTCCCTCCACGACCGGTGACCGTGGTGAATGGCAGGCGGGCGCCATGTTCTTCTGCCGCAACACCACCGCCCCCGTCGACAACTTCGTCTTCGCCGGTTACGAGCCCACACCCGAGGAGCCGTGATGCGCCACCCAATCTCCGAAACATCACCGACTCTCGGTCATCCGCAATCCCCCGAATCCGCTAGGAGTCACATGGCCACCACCTTCCGTCGGGCCGCCGTCGCGACCACCGCGGTCGCTGGACTGGCACTGGCCGGCGCCGGCGTCGCCGGGGCGGCAAACGTCATCCCCGGCGACACCGACCCCGGCATCACCATCATCACCAGCCAGCCCGGCGTCACCGTGACGATCGACTCGGTCGACCGCGCCACCGGAGCGGTCTCCGGCACATTCGTCAACAACTCCGGGATGAACCTCAACTGCACCGCACCGAACCCGAATCCCAATCTGCAACGCGGCGGGACGGTCAGCACCGCCACCGTGGTCCGGGACTCGCTGGACTACTACACCCAGTACCAGAGCGACCAGGCTGGGACCATCGCCGCCGGTAGCACCGTCCTCATTACGAAAGTTGGCGTGACCGTTCCCTTCTGGCCGCTGCTCCAACTCGTCCCCACCGGCAGCCTTGCAGGCTCGCTCAGCGACGGCACGGCCGAGTCAGCCGCCATCGTCAACGCCCACACAGACGCCAAGATGCACGGTCTCGCGGGCGAGGTTGGGACCTTCACGGTCAACAACGGAACGACCAAGGCATGGAACACCACCCTGAGCCCGGCGGCGATCGGTGAACGCAGCACCGACGAACTCGGCGCGATCTTCGTCTGCCGCGTCGGCACCACGGCGAACGTTCCGCACTACGCGTGGGTCGGATACGAAAGCGGTGAACCGCCTGCCCCCGACACCGACTCCGGCAGCCTCACGAACGGATCGCTCGGCTCCTCGCAACAGGCCCCCGGATCTGCCGGCCTAGGCAGCGCAGGCTCCAGCGAAGAATAGAACCACGACAACGGCGAAAAGACGGTTGCTGACAGCTGACCCGCCGAGGCCGACCACCGTCGTCGGCCTCGGCGAAAGGCCGCTGCCATGCGTCGAAAAGGGGACCAACACGACCGCACCAGCCACGCGGGCTGCCTAACCCAACCTGCGACCCGCTCGTGCGGCAGTCCCCTCTCTGCAGATCAGCGTTGGAGCCGGCCTCCCGCGCTGGCTGGATCTTGTCCGATGAAAACTGCAACGAACGCCGAAACAGAGCCCTGCGCGTCACCAAAGACGCAGTACTGGCCCAGTCGATGCATGCAATCACGTCAGGGATCGCCTGTCTCGGCAGACGCCCGACCCGCTTCGGACACCAAACGCCCTGGGCCTCGTTACGCGGCTTCCGCGCCCACATCTCTGTCAGCTTCGGCGCGGACAACTCGAACTCCCGCGCGGATCGACCGTGACCTCGCCCGCCAGGAGACGCCGCACCACCTCGAGCTTGAAGTCGCCCGATCGTGCGGTCACTAGCGCTCATCTGTCACGAACCGCCACCGGTCATGCAATCGCCTGACAGCCGCCCCGCTCGCTCCCACCGCCGTCGCGACCTTGCGATCACCCGAACCAGCTTCGAATAGCACTATCGCCGCAACACGTTTACTCCTCGTACAACCAACTTCGTCCAAGCATGACACCGCTCCCCGTAAGTCGGAACTCGACTTCTCAGTCCAACTTCTGGAGAGCAGTCCACGTTTGCGCCCGCAACGCATGAAAGGACCCTCACGTGTCGAGGGGAACGTTCCAGATCATCAGTGCGGTGAATTGCCAATCCAGTACCGGGCGGTCGAACCCGATGGCACCGTGAGCGTGCACGACCGAGCGCAGCTGGACGGCCCACGCATCGCCTATCGGGTCGGCGTGAACGATCCTGAGCGTGCTGGTGAGGGTGTCGCTTTCCTGGACCGGTCCGGTGTGGTCGCACGAGTGCCAACCGAGTACGGTCACCAGGCTCGGTAGAGCTCGTGTCGCCTGCGCGAGTGTGATGCCGATCGTGTGTCCGCCGCACACCAGACGGGAGCCGGCAATTCGCTCGTCGTGATGGACGGTGGCGATCTCCACACGTTCGGTCCCGATTGCCCGGAACATATTCGCCACATCATGTTTCGCGATTTGTTGCGCAGCCATTCCGACGATCGCGACAGGTACGCGCGCGCCAAACGTGAGGCGGACAGTGCCCCACAGACAGTGATGGAGTACAACAAGCGCAAGAGCGCCGTGATCGCCGACATCTACAACCGCGTCTTTCGCGCGGCGGGCCTTCGCTGACGCGCACCTGCGGCCGGCAGTAGCCCACTGAACAGCCAACATCCGAACATTCTGTCCGTCAGAAGAACTCGTCGAGGAGCGTGCAGAAGGCGATCTCCTTAGTGTCGATCCGGTCCCTGCCGTAGCGCTCCATGAACCGATGCGCATACCGGGGCCGGTTGCCTTCCTTTACGGTCGATCCGAGACCAACTGCAGATCAGTGCTATTCGTCGATCTTGCATATGCGCTCGATCCCACGACTACACGCCCTCGTCCCCCGGGCACCTGTAGCACTTGACCACGACTCATCGCGACGCAAGATCCAATCGGTGGACGAATATTCACTCGAAATGCCCGATGGACACGGGTACCCTTGCCGAAGTGTCGGTATCGTCCCATTCGAGCGTGTCTCGTCTGCATGGCCGCGCGCAACGGGACCTCCGCCGCTGCTTTCGGACTGCCGCGCAGCTGTCGGACGGCCGACGTCGTCGACTTCCAGTTCTGCGATACGGCAACATGAAAGGACAACGGATGGACTCCGGTCAGCTGTCGGCATCCCAACTCCCACTCAGCGCACGAGTCAGCGCACCCGACACCGTGGAGACCCCTGCGGTCGGCGGGGATCTGACTTGGCGGGCGACCACGAAGGATGACATCTCAGCATTGTTCGAACTCGTCCGCGCCGCCGGCGCGGTCGATCATCCGCGTGTCCTCGTGATGATGGACGAGCTCGAAGAGGACTTCGCGAGCGCGGATTTCGATCCGGTCGTCGATTCCGTCATCGCGTTCGATCCCTCGGGGCGCGCGGTCGCCTATGCGACGTCCACACTGCAATCCAGCCAGGAGACAATCGTGGAGGTTTCTCTTGCCGGCGCCGTCCACCCGGACCGGCGCGGCGAGGGAATCGGAACCAGCCTGATCCGCTGGCAGGAACAGCGGGGTATGCAGCACCTCGCCGGATCCGACAAGCATCTCCCCGGTTGGCTGGCGGGGGGTGCCGAGGAAAATGCCACGGCGACAGTGCGATTGTTCCACCGGAACGGATTCGAGTCGCTGCGCTGGTGGTACGAACTCGAACGCAACCTCACCCAGCCGATCCCCGACATCAGCCTCGACCCTGACGTCCGGATCGAGATGTACAGCCCGCAGTGGTCCGAACCGACCAGGCTCGCTCACAACGATGCGTTCCGCGATCACTGGGGCAGCCAGCCGGTCCTCCGCCCCGACTGGGAGGCCGGAGACCGCCTCAGCACCACCCGACCCGATCTCTCGTTCCTCGCTGTCGCCCGCGACGACGCTGGACAGGACAGAGTCGTCGCCTACGTGCTCAGCGAAGTCAACGAGGAGGAGTGGCCGGCCCACGGATACTCCTTCGGGTACATCAATTCCGTAGGAGTCGTACGAGAGTGGCGCGGCCGGAACCTGGCTCGCGCACTGCTGACGCACACCATGCGCGCGTTCGCCGACAAGGGCCTCGAGCGCGCGATCCTCGACGTCGATGCCGAGAGCCCCAGCGGCGCTGTAGCACTGTACGAGGGTCTCGGCTTCTCCACAGTCAATCGCTCGATCAGCCTCGTGAAGCAGTTCTGACCGGCGGTAGCAATGAAAATCAGGGAGTTCGGCAGCGCTGACAGGAACGCGTGCCTCGATATTGTCCACGGCAACACCCCGGACTTCTTCGCGCCATCCGAAGTCGGCGAGTTCGCAGCGTTCCTCGACGATCCCGGATGCCCCTACTACGTGCTGGAGGACGCCGGCGAGGTCGTCGCGTGCGGCGGATGGAGCATTCGCGCTGATGGCGCGGCGTCGCTGTGCTGGGGAATGGTGAAACGGACGCAGCACCGGAAAGGTATCGGGTCCTTCCTGTTCCGCGAACGCCTGCGCCTGATACGTGGGGAAGGATCAGCATCGCGTGTCGCGCTCGTAACCAGTCAGCATTCCAAACCGTTCTTCGAACGTCACGGCTTCACGGTGACCGGAATCGAAGTGGATGGTTTCGCACCCGGACTCGATGCGGTGACGATGCGCTTGGAGATCTGATCTCGAGCGGAAGCAAGACACACCGGCCCGAGGCCGACTCGCTTTCCGCCCGAGCTTCTTACCGGGTTTCCCTCTCCACGGGTGGCATGCGCTCGTATCTCAACTGCCGATGCAAGCGTCCCTGTGCCCTGCCAGAACTCGATGGTCTCGGGGACCGCACGAAGACCGGTCCGGTTGGCCAGTGCGAATGGATCGGCCGTGGGTCCGGCAACTACCACCGCTGGGGCGAACAGCAGGACAGACCGGACTATCAGCACTTCGCTCTGGACCGGTTACGTGGCAATACAAGTCGCATCAGGGACCACGGAGTCAGATTTTGACGACGTCGAGGTTCCCGTCGTGGAAGTCGGCGCGTAGCCGCTTCTTGTCGAACTTGCCGACGCTGGTCTTGGGGACCTCCCCGATCACCGCCCAGTTCTCCGGCAGCTGCCACTTGGCGACCTTGTCGGCCAAGAAGTCCCGCACCTGATCGAGGGTGGTGTCGCTGCCCTCCCGCAGCACCACCGCGACCAGCGGACGCTCGTCCCACTTCTCGTCCGGGATACCGATCACCGCGGCCTCCGCGACCGCCGGATGCCCCATCACCGCATTCTCGAGATCCACCGACGAGATCCACTCGCCACCCGACTTGATGATGTCCTTCGTCCGATCCGACAGACTCAGGTAACCGTCCGGGGTGATCGATCCGACGTCACCGGTGCGCAGCCAACCGTCACGGAACTTGTCCGGCGCCTCGACCCCGTAATACGACGACGTGATCCACGGCCCACGCACCTCGAGCTCACCGATACTGACGCCGTCGTGCGGCACCCGGTTACCGTCGTCGTCGATCAACCGCGCCTCCACCGACGCCGGGAACCGGCCCTGCATGTACCGGTAACGCCACCGGTCCTCTCCGGTGGAATCGGCCGGCGGACGCCCCACCGACCCGACCGGGGACGTCTCGGTCATGCCCCACGCGTGCAGGACGGAGACCTGGTGCTCGTTCTCGAACGCGTGCATCAGGGCCGGCGGGACCGCCGCGCCACCGATGAGGACCTCGCGCATCGACGAGATGTCCTGCGGATGCTGCTCGAGATGCAGGTGCAGACCCTGCCAGATCGTCGGCACCGCCGCCGCGAACGTCGGACGCTCGGACGCGATCAACTCCGCCAACGGCGCCGGCTGCAGGAACCGGTCCGGCATGATCAACGACGCACCGATCATGAACGCCGCATACGGCAGACCCCACGACATCGCATGGAACTGCGGCACCACCGCCAACGCCCGATCACCCTGCGCCAGGTTCGGGCCATCGCTCATGCACACCTGCATCGAGTGCAGGTAGATCGAACGATGCGAGTAGACAACACCTTTCGGATCACCCGTGGTGCCCGACGTGTAACACATCGCCGCCGCGGAGCGCTCGTCGAGTTCGGGCCAGTCGAACTCGGTCGGCAGATCCGCGATCAGACCCTCGTAGGTGTGCACCTGCACGCCCTCGGGGGCCTCGAGCCCCGCCGTCGAGTCGCCGGTGACGATCACATGCTCGACGGTCTTCATCTGCGCCAACTGCGGGGCCAGCAGCGGGATCAGCGTGGCATCGACGATGATCACCCGATCCTCGGCGTGGTTGGCCACGTGGATCAGCTGCTCGGGGAACAGGCGGATGTTCAGGGTGTGCAGCACCGCACCCATCGACGGCACCGCCAGATACGCCTCGAGATGCTCGGCGTTGTTCCACATGAACGTCGCAACCCGGTCGTCACCGGCGACACCGAGACCACGCAGCGCGTGTGCCAACTGCGCACACCGGCGACCGACCTCCGCATACGTACGACGCCGCGGACCGGACCCGGTCCAGGTGACCACCTCCGCGTCCGCATGGACGCGACTTCCGTTCTGTAACAGCCGCACAATCGACAGCTGCAAGTCGCTCATAGTGCTGAACATGAATCGTTCCTCGTGGTTGTAGAGAACAAGAGGCGGAGCTTCCCGGGCGCGCGCACTACCCGAGGAAGCCCCGCCGGGAGGGAGGTGGGTCCAGCCCTGCCATCCATCCACGCAACCCATCGAGGGCTACGCAGGTTCGGAGCGACGCTGTTTACGCCGTGAGACCAATTCCTCCGGCGCTGGCCCACTCGGCCGCGGCGAGAGCCTGTTGCGCCTCCCATCGTGATTCGAAATGATGTTCACCCGAACTGATTTCGCAACGGTCGAGACCGGGGATGTCAATCGTTGCGGTCGCGCCGGTCGGCACTGTCACGTCGACTGCGAGGACGCCGTCATGGACTGACCACTCGATCGCAGTCCGGCCGTACGGGGTGTCCAGTTCGGCACGCGCCGAAGTGATTCCGCCACCCGGACGGGGCTGGAAGCGGATCTTCCGATAGGCGGGTCCGGCCGGCGAGAGGCCACCGATGACTCGATGCATCCAGTCGGAGACGGACCCCATGGCGTAGTGGTTGAAGGACACCATCCGGTCTTCGAGGACGCGACCGGTGTCCGGGCGCAACGAGTCCCAGCGCTCCCAGATTGTCGTCGCGCCGCTGACCACGGGGTAGAGCCACGACGGGCATTCGGTCTGCCGAAGCAATCGGTAGGCGTCGTCGATACGGCCCGCTTTACTGAGAGCATCGAGAATGCTGGCGCTGCCGGGGAACCCGGTGCCGATGCGATAACCCTCCGCAGCAACGAGTTCCGCCAGCCGAGTGCCCGCTGCCGACCGTTCGTCCTCGGGGAGCAGGTCGAAGGCCAGCGCCAGCGCGTACGCGGTCTGCGAGTCGCTCGACAGCCGATGGGTGTTTCGGTCGTAGTACCGATCGACGAATGCGTCGCGCACGTCGCGTGCCAGAGTGCCGTACCGGCGAGCATCGTCGGGGCGGTCGAGTCGGACTGCGTACTGAGCGAGGTGCGCGCTGGACCAGGCGAAGTACGCGGTGGCAACCAGGTATTTGTCGGTTCGCCCCGCAGACGGATCGTCCGAGGGTGCCACCGGATCGAGCCAGTCCCCCAGTTGCCAGCCGGATTCCCAGATGTGATCGTCGCCGGCCTGCCGATCCACCAGATCGACCCACTTCCGGGCACTGTCGAACTGCCGTTCCAGGATCTCCCGGTCGCCGAAACGCTCGTAGAGCACCCACGGCGTCAGCACTGCGACGTCACCCCAGACTGCTCCCGGCCGGGGTGGATACGTCCAGAAGCCCTCCGTCGGGACGTACGGCACGTACCAGGGAACAGTGCCGTCCGGCAATTGATCGGCCGCAACGTCACGCAGCCAGGACGACAGGGTGCCGGCACAGTCGTACAAGAAGGACGCAGTGGGCGCGAAGACCTGGATGTCACCGGTCCACCCGAGCCGCTCGTGCCGCTGTGGGCAGTCCGTGGGCACGTCGAGGAAATTCCCCCGCATGCTCCAGATCGCGTTCTCGTGGAGACGATTCAGGAGCGGATCGGAGCATTCGAACCACCCCGTTCGCTGCATGTCCGAGTGGTATACCCGCGCGACTATCTGTCCGTTCGCGACGGAACGTCCGATGTCGTTCGGCCAGCCTGTGATTTCGGCATACCGGAATCCGTGGAAGGTGAACCGTGGCTCCCAGTCCTCGCCGTCGACGTCGCCCCGGAGGATGTAGGTGTCGGTCGCTTTGGCTGTCCTGAGCGAGATCGTGTAGATCTCGCCGTCCTGCATGACCTCGGCGTGCCGGAGGACGATCTCGTGCCCTGCCGGCCCCGTCACCCGTAGGCGCAGGCGCCCGACGAGGTTCTGCCCGAAATCGAGCACCGTCTTTCCGCTCGGGGTGCGAACGACGGCGACCGGCCGCACCTCCTCGGTGCACCGGATCGACGGCCCTTCCGGAGCGACGAGCGTTCGCGCGTCACGCTCGGCGACGACCACCGGCGACCACGATGCGGTATCGGCGCCCGATTCGGACCAGCCGGCGATCTCGCAGCGCGCGTCGTAAGTTTCGCCGTCGTAGTTGCCGCTGTACAGGATCGGACTCGGTGCGGCGGTCCAGTCGGGGCCGGTCGCGACGACCTGTCGACGTCCGTCCGTGTAGGTGATCTCGAGCTGAGCGAGCAGCGACAGGTCCGACCCGAATCGGTCCCAGTCTCCGTAGAGGCCGAGTCCGATCCGGCTGCGGTACCAGCCGTCGCCGAGGTAGGCGCCGATGGCGTTCTGCCCGGCGCGCAGGTGATCGGTCACGTCGTACGTCGAATAGCGGAGCCGCTCGGGGTAGACAGTCCACCCCGGCGCCAGTGCATCGTCTCCCACGCGTCGTCCGTTGATCTCGGCCTCGAACAAGCCGTGCGCCGTGGCGTAGAGCCGGGCCGTCAGGACCTCGCCGTCGACGACGAATTCGTTCCGGACCAACGGCGGCCGGCGATGGTCCTTGTCTGCCGTGTCGGCCCAACTGCCGCCGACGGGCACCGCGACCCAGTCGTCCACATCGACCAGCCCTGCTTCGACGGTTGCCGGCGGGCTCCACGGCGAGGGTTCGTCCTCGTCCCGGGACCACACACGAACACGAACGTGCGCGCTCTCGCGGGAGGCCAGCGCGCGAACAGGCCACGGAACGAGAACCGAATCCTCCGATTCCACTTTCCCGCTGCGGTGAACTCCGTCCCGCGCCCGGACGATCTCGATCTCGTATGCACCTTGGTGCCACCCCGGGGCGGCCTCCGTCTTCCACGACAGACGTGGGCGGGTCTCACCGGTACCCAGGGCCGTTCGATGGTGCTCGAAAGTAGGTGCACTTACCTGCACTGTCATGACTACCTCTTTGTCGTGGCCGGCACCGCCCAGCGCGCTTGTCGGCAACCGCTGTCGGCTTCGGCCCTGGTGATCAGGGGATTACGAGCACCTTGAACTTGGGGGCGTATCCGGAGGAGAGTTGCGCGAAAGCGCCTGGCGCATCGGTCAGTTCCACCTTGTGGTCGATCAGCCAGTCGAACTCCGCGGGCGCGCCGGATACGGCCCGGGCCGCTGTCTCGAAGTCGTCGGCGTTGTAGCACCAGGTACCGACGACGTGCTGTTGGTTGGTGATCAGGGCGTAGTCGGGCAAGCTCGGAGAAGGCGTCGCCATCCCGACCAGGACGACCGTGCCTCCACGGCGGGTCGCGCCGAGCGCCGAACGAATCGTCTCGTTGGTGCCGACGACGTCGAGAACGACATCGACCTTCGGGAGGCCGGCCGCCTCGAGTACCTCCGTGAGCGGCTGACCCGGGCGGGCAGCCAGACCCCGAGCACCGATCCGAGTGGCACCCGCTAGCTTCTCGGGATCGATGTCGACGACGACGACCGACACTGCGCCCTCGTGGATCGCCCCCCAAGCGGTCGCGACGCCGACCATCCCGCTACCGATCACCGCCACCGTGGTTCCCGGAGCGACACCACCGCGTCGGGCGGCATGCAGACCCACCGCGAACGGCTCGGTCAGTGCGCAGACCGGCTCGGCGATCGGCACCGGCACGGCGTTCGCAATCGGCAGCACCAACCGCTCCGCCAGCCCGCCGGGCAGGTCGACGTCGACCCCCATGACCTTCACCTGTTCACACAGGTCCTGGTTGCCCCCGCGGCAGTACTCGCAGTGTGCACATCCGACGACCGGGTTCACCACGACGCTGTCGCCGACAGTGAGGCGGCTGTCTGCCGAGTCCCCGACCGCCGTGATCCGTCCGACGATCTCGTGGCCCATCACAAGACCCGGCTGTCGACGGCCCGTCTCCCCCAGGTAGCCGTGTACGTCCGAACCGCAGATACCCACTGCGATCGGTGCGATCTCGACCTCGTCGATCCCGACGGTGCGAGCCGGCTGTTCGCACACCGATAGCTGTCGAGGGCCTTTGTAGACAAGCGATTTCATTTCGTTCCTAGGTTCCGGGGTTGATGGTGAGTCCGCCGTCGACGACCAGGTCGGCACCGGTGATGTAGCGGGCTTCGGGGCTGGCGAGGAGGGAGATCGCGTCGGCGACGTCCTCGGGTGTGCCGATGCCGAGGGGGATCCGGCTCTCCACGGATTCCCGTCGCCCACGATCGGCGAGATCGTCGCGGTTGATGTCGGTCGCGATGATGCCGGGCTGCACCGTGTTGCAGGTGATTCCGTGGGGGGCGAGGGAGATCGCGATCGACTTCACGAAGGCCGACAGTCCCGCTTTGGTGGGACAGTAGTGTGCCTGGTGGACGCCTCCGGTGAACGCGGAGATGGACGACACCGCAATCACGCGGCCGCCCCGGCCCCGATCCACCATGCGTCGGGTCACCGCCTGAGTGAGCAGGAACGCTCCCTTCAGATTGACGTCGTGGGTCCGGTCCCAGAGTTCGGGAGTGATGTCGAAGAAGTCCGAGAACGGGCAGATACCAGCGTTGTTCACGAGCACGTCCACGACGCCCAACTCGGCGACGGCGGCGTCGAGCCGGGCCACGTCGTCGGAGCGCCCGATGTCCGCCTCGACGACGAACGGTTCACCGCCCGCTCGCCGGACGAGTTCGGCCGTCTCCAGTGCCGCAGCGTGCTCCCCCGGGTGGTTGACGACGACGCGCGCGCCCTGTCGACCGAAGGCGACAGCGGTGGCCCTGCCGATGCCTCGCGCCGCACCGGTGACGAGGACCAGGCGATCGGTGTTGACGGTCATGAGATCACTCCTCCGGGAAAGCGTTCGAAGTTGCGCGGGTCGTAGAGCGGAACGACGATGTGGCCGGCCTCTCGCACACGCCGGTACGCGTCGAGGCTCTCGTAGATGTTCTCGCTGATTCCGATCGGATGGTTCTCGGTGACGTTGTCGGCCAGGAAGTAGCTGTCCGAGATCGCCACCGTCCCGCGGTCGGTGTCGACCTCGACGACGACCGACGCCCGGTGGTGTCCACCGCACCACCAGGTGCGCAGTCCGGGTGCCACGGTGTCCTCGTCGTCGAGGAGACGGACTCGGTTCCATGCGGGGCCGACGAGATAGCTGAGCAGCGCCCCGGGAATCGATGTCTCGCGATCGTCGTGCGGATGGTCGTGCGTGGTGTGGAAGTGGACCCAACCTCGCCGCGAGATGTGGATCGTCGCGTTCGGGAAGGCCATGACGTTACCCACGGTGTAGAGCTGCAACGGCGTGAGCACGATGTCCGTGACGGCCGCCGGATCGACGCCCACGCGTTCGAGTTGGTCGAGGAGGAACTCGCCATCCCGCCGCTGCAGCGCGGCCCGCTCGCCCAGGAATCCGGCCCAGCCACTGTTGAGCTCGGTGAGGTCCTCCGGTGGTCCGGTGTTGACGAGCGCTACCGTCCCGCGTCCCTGCACGAGCGCCACCTGGAACTGGAGGGTGTGCCAGCGATCGAAGTCCCGCATCCAGCGGACCTCCGGCCCCGGCACCTCCCCGACGCCCATCGAGAGCATCGTCACGTCGAAACGGCCTCCTGCCGTGCCGGTCTCCTGCCTGGTCACGACGCGCCTGCCGTCGCGAAGGCGTCGACGATGTTCTGCACCGCACCCGCGCGCAAGGCCGGCATGGCATCGATCGAGCACCACGAGGAGTGTGGCGTCAGAACGGTATTCGGCGTCGAACGCAGCGCGCTGTCGGCACCGAGTGGTTCCTCGGCGAAGACGTCCAGTCCGGCTCCGGCGACGGTGCCGTTGCGCAGCGCGGCCGCCAGTGCGGACTCGTCGATGATCGGGCCGCGGCTGGTGTTGACGATGATCGGCGAGCGTCGCGTCTTGGCCAGTGCATCGGCGTCGATTGCGTGTCGGGTCTCGTCGGTCAGCGGCGCGTGGATGCTGATCAAGTCCGACTCCGCGAGGATCCGTTCGAAGTCCACCAGTTCGAACTCGCACTCCTGCAGGTACGGGTCGTGGACCAGGACACGAGCGCCGCTCGCGGCGTACATCCGGCCGACGCGTTCGCCGATCCGCCCGAACCCGAAGAGGCCGATCGTCGACTTGCTCATCCTCTTGACCGTCGGCGCCGCGCTGGCCGCGTCCCACGTTCCGGCGCGAACGGCGTTGTCGAACTGAGGAATCCGACGCCAGAGAGCCATTCCCAGAGCCACGGCATGGCTGGCGACCTCCTCGACGCAGTAGTCGGGGACGTTCCGAACCACAACATTTCGTACCTGCGCTGCCCCCACGTCGATCATGTCGATACCGATGCCCACCCGGCTCACCAGTCGGCAGGACGGCGCGGCATCGAGCACGGCCGCCGTAATCGGGGCCCACTGAACCAGGAGTGCGTGCGGACCGAAGGACGAGACCTGCTCGAGTACGTCCGCCTCGGACTGGCAGTTCGCGACCTTCACCTCCGCACCGATCTCTCTCGACAGTCGATCGACTTCGTACTCGGGCGTACCTAGGTCCAAATCAGTGATCAACACCCGCATTTTCGAACTCCTCTGATAAGTGGCGGTTCGGCCAGAGTAGGTTCCGCCAGCCGTCGACGCAACCACGATTCGCTGAATTGCATGTCAACCCAGCACTTTTCACCAGGGATGAAAGAACGAGCGGTCTGGTTCACTTTCCAGGAGGGGCTTCCGCTAACGTAACTTCTCAGATATGTTGATGTGGCCGGGGTCACGGACCCCGGATGAACTGGAGGTCTGATTCCTTGAGACGACGCCTGAGTGACGGAATTGTCGAGGACATCCTCGGCCAGATCGGAAGCGGAGAACTCGCAGAGGGATCAGAGCTGCCTGCCGAGGCAGCACTCGCCACTACCTACGGCGTCGGTCGCAGCGTGATGCGCGAGGCGCTGCGGGGTCTCGCCGCGAAGGGCTTCCTCGTGGCGCGGCAAGGAAGCACCACGACGGTCGCTCCCCGAACCAAATGGAACGTGCTCGACCCCGACTTCCTCTCTGCCAACTCGGGCGAAGAGTTCTTCTCCGAATTGCAGGAAGCCCGCGAACTGCTGGAGCCCTTGATGGCCAGACTCGCCGCCGAGCGACGCTCGGACGCGATGATCGCGTCACTCGAACAACTGCACAACGCCATGATCGAGGCCGGCGAGGACCCCGAGCGTCATGCCGAACTGGACGTCAAGTTCCACGAGGCCATCGCCGTGGCCACCGGCAACACGATTCTCGTCTCCGTGCACAACTCCATCAGCAATATGGGGTACCGCACCCGAACGGCATCGGCGGCGGTTCCGGGCGCGGTCGACCGCGCAATCCACTGGCACAGGCAGATCCTCGAGACAGTCGCCGGCGGCGACCCGGACACCGCCGAGGCCGCGATGCGAATGCACCTTCGACAGGTACGCGGCGAGCTCGCCGCAATCTCCAGTTCGCAGCACTCCCCCGACGGGGCCCCGAGCGGCCCCAACCCGAACCACGCGCCGAACCCGATCTCGGCGCCAGCGAAATGAGGTAACCATGAGCGTCTTCGTCCGTCTCGGCCAGATCGGCCGTGAACGGCCCGGCATGATCGACGCTGCCGGAACGATCTACGACCTGTCCCCGCTCACCGACGACATCGACGGCACCTTCCTGGCGGAGGATGGACTGGCACGGGCGGAACAGGCACGGGCCGAGGGCTGGCTGGACGTGTGGACGAACGCCGGCGAGCTCCGCGTCGGTGCCCCGATCGCGCGCCCGACGGCTGTCATCTGCATCGGCCAGAACTATGCCGCGCATGCGGCAGAGTCCGGAGATCAGCCGCCTGCGGTACCGATCATCTTCTTCAAGCACCCCAACACCGTCGTCGGCCCCAACGACGACGTCACCATCCCGCCGACGGCGACGACCGTCGACTGGGAGGTCGAGCTCGGGATCGTGATCGGCAAGCGAGCCAAGAACCTGGCCGACGAGGAAGACGCCCTGTCGCATATCGCCGGATTCGTCGTGAGCCACGACGTGTCCGAACGGCAATGGCAGACAGAGCATTCCGGCGGACAGTGGTCGAAGGGCAAGACCGCCGAAGGGTTCAACCCGGTGGGACCGTGGCTGGTACCGGCCACCGAGGTCGACCCCCAGAGGCTACGACTGTGGTCGAGCGTCAACGGCGAGATGCGCCAGGACTCGAGCACTGCCGACCAGATCTTCACCGTCGCGCACATCGTCTGGCATCTGTCGCAGTACATGGTCCTCGAGCCCGGCGACCTCATCAACTCGGGCACTCCGCAGGGAGTAGCCCTGTCCGGCAGGTACCCCTACCTGCGCGACGGCGACGTCGTCGAGATGGGCATCGACCACCTCGGTCAGCAGCGTCAGTCGTTCGTCGCGGCACACTGAACCGAGCAGATCTCGGAGAGATTTCAGGACTCGGCCCCGTATCCGTCGACCGGACAGGAGTCGACCGTCCGGTCCCGGTCGGAGTGATTGCCATCAGGCCACTCCGGCCGGGCCTCGCATTCGGACCCACCCGCCGCTGTACCGCCGGGCGGTCCTCATCGCCAGCACCAGCCTCAGGAGTTGACCCATGGCTGAATCAGCCACATCGACCGGATTGGTCGGTAAGAAGCACTGGTTTCTCGCAACCATCGCCGGAATGGCATCCTATCTCGACGCCGGCGTCATCGTCTCGGTCGGACTGAGCCTCGCCATCTGGAAGGGCGAGTTCGGCCTGACCGCCGGAACGATCGGAATCATCAGCGCCGCACTGACTCTCAGTATCGCGGTGGGATCACTGGTCGGCGGCCGACTCGCCGACATGTTCGGCCGACGGCTCGTCTTCAACATCGATCTGTTGATCTACGTACTCGGTGTCGTGCTCATCGCGACGTCGGTCAATCAGACGATGATCCTCGCCGGCGTCATTGTCGCGGGACTCGCGGCCGGCGCCGACCTACCGACCTCGATCGCGGTCGTGGCGGGCATGGCTCCGCCGGACGCCCGTGGTCGACTCGTCGCGTTCACACAGGTCATGTGGGGCGCAGGGATCGCAGTCGTCACAGCGCTCGGATTCGCCGTGTCGACGATGGGCATGCTAGGCGTGCGTCTACTCTTCCTGCATCTCATCGTTCTCGGCACGCTGACCTGGGCCGTTCGCGTGTTCAGCCCGATCCTCCACGATCTCGAGGAACAGGCATTGCGGAGTTCGTCGGACGCGGATGCACTGCAGGGGCCCGCGCTGCCACTGCGGGCACTGTTCGGCAACAAGCAGTTCATTGCTGCCATGGGATTGACCGCGGGCTTCTACGTGGCGTGGGGCCTGATGGCCAACACGTGGGGACAGTTCAAAGCGTTCTTCCTCACCACAGTCAGTGGAGCGACCCAGAGTTCGGCGACGGCCTGGCTGTTCATCGCTACCCTGTCCGGCCTGGCCACGGGCTTGGTCTTCGTGCGGATCGCCGACACCCGGTGGCGGAGGCCCCTCTTCTATGTCGGCGCGGTCGGCCAGATTGTCGCGATGATCCTGGGTGCCGTCACCGGCGGCGAAGTCTTCTGGGTAATGATCGTGGTTCTGCTGACCTTCAACCTCATGTATCCCTTTGCAGGCGAAGCGCTCTACAAGGTCTGGACGCAGGAGAGCTTCCCCGCGAACGCGCGTGCCACCGCCCAAGGGTTCACCAACGCGGTCGCCCGCTTCATCTTCGCCGGCTTCGCGGTGGTCACTCCCACGATCATCGCGGACAGTCCGAGCTCCCTGCTGTGGATCCTCGCCGGATGCGCTACCTTCGCAGCACTCATCGGCAGCTACATGATCGGACGCGACGGGAACAGCTCGAGGGTCGTGGAGTCGCGGAACTCGACCGAGTCACAGACGATGATGTCCGCGTAGACGTCGCTGTCTACCGTCAGGCGAGGACCCCGTCGATCCCGGACCCCCACATCACAGCGAGGATATGGGAAGTCGTGATCGTCGGGGGCTCGCCGACGATCGACCGGGAGACGCAGGCACCGATCACCCCGTACAGGCGGGGCGCAACACTCTTCACTTTCGTCGGCGGAACTCGAGGTCACGAAATCGGTGGGTCGACCGGCACGGCCAGTGCCGCCGGAACAGATAGCCGGGCCCCGGTCCGGTATCCGAGACCGATGGGAGATCATTGGATCTGCATCGGCCTGACCCTTTCGAAGGGAATCTGCGAATCCATGGCAGCGTTCATCGACACTGTATTCCTGAACGGAACCGTAGGTGTCGGCAAATCCACCGTCGCCGACATCGTCAGCGAACTGAAAGCCCTTGCCGGACAACCACACGCACTCATCGACCTCGACTATCTCCGAACCTGCTGGCCCGCACCCGAGAACGACCCGTTCAACTTCGCACTCGAGCTCGCGAACCTCACATCCGTGGTCGACAACTACCGTCGAGCCGGAATCGAGCACCTGATCCTCGTCGGAGTCGCCGAGACCGCCGACGCCGTCGAGAAGTATCGCGAGGCGACACACTCCCCCGACCTCCTGATGTGCCGATTGACCGCGCAGCCCGCAATCGTCGCCGAACGACTGCGCAGGCGCCACCGCGACGACCCGGCCGGTCTGGACTGGCATCTCGCCCGCGCCACCGAACTGGCATCGATCCTCGACGCCGCAGAAATCGACGACGTCGTTCTCGACACCACCAGCGCCGGCCCCACCGATGTCGCACGGTCGGTCATGTCCGCCGCTGAATGGTGAGCCGTACCGACAGCACTGATCCCCCGTCACGGCTCTCGAGCCGGCCGCCTTCTCACCTAGCCGGCTTCGCCCGCATGTGCATGCGCTGCCCCTGAGGTCCGAAGAGGCTGAGGATCTCGACCGGTCCCCGGCCGGTGCTGCCGAACCAGTGCGGCACCCGGGTGTCGAACTCCGCCGCTTCTCCAGGACCGAGCACGACGTCGTGATCTCCGAGCACGAGCCGGAGTCGTCCAGAGAGCACGTACAACCATTCGTAGCCGTCGTGGACCACCACGTCGGGTTCGTTCTGACTCGCCGGAACGGTGACCTTGAACGCCTGCAATCCACCACGTTGACGGGTGAGCGGCAAGATTGTCCGCCCACTCACCGTGCGCGGTGCTCGAACGATCCGAGGGTCTGCGATCTGCGGTGCGGCGATGAGTTCGTCGAGTGGGACCTGGAAGGCCAGCGCGATCGGGAGCAGCAGCTCGAGGCTGGGGCGGCGTTGGCCCATCTCCAATCGTGAGAGCGTACTCGTCGAAATCCCCGTATCAGCCGACAGTTCGGCGAGCGTCACCCCCCGTCGGGTGCGAAGGTCTTTGATACGCGGCCCGACTCGCTCCAAGGCCGCCGAGATTTGCGGTGTATCCGACACGGCCTCATCATCGACTCGGTTCCCGGAAACAGCAAGTATCTTTGCCGGCTTCGCACAGGCGCTGACAGTCTCGAGTCATGAAACGAGACAACACCACCGACTATCTTCTCGATGTCGTCATCATCGGCGGTGGCGCCGCCGGCCTGACCGCCGCGCAAGTGCTCGGACGCGCCCGCCGCAACGTCGCGATGATCGACAGCCGCGACCCTCGCAACGGACCCGCCGCACACATGCACGGGTTCCTGTCGCGCGACGGAATGCCGCCCGCCGACCTGGTCGCCACCGGCCGGAAGGAAGCGCTCGACTACGGTGTCGACCTCATCGACGGCCAGGTCACCGAAATCACAAGCCACGGAACCGATCCGGGCTTGACGCTGCAGTTGACCGATGGCCGGCAGTTCGAAGCCCGGGCGGTCTTGGTCAGCACCGGCCTCCGGGACGAACTACCGGACGTCCCCGGACTGTGGGAGCGATGGGGTGTCGACGTCCTGCACTGCCCCTTCTGCCACGGCTACGAGGTTCGCGACGAACCGATCGGTATCCTGGGCGGGGACGTTCGAGAACTGTCCATTCACCAGGCTCTGCTGCTGCCGCAGTGGTCGCGCGATGTGGTCTTCTTCCCCAATGGCATCGTCTTGACTGACGGAGAACGAGCTCGCATCCTTGCCCGCGGCGTCGAGATCGTCGAGGATCCCGTGCGCGGCATCGTCGTCGACGATGATCGCCTGCGCGCGGTCGAGCTCGCCGACGGACAACTCGCCCCGCGGGCGGCGCTCTTCGTAGGACCCGGATTCGTACCCAACGACTCCCTGCTGACCGGGATCGGATGCGATGTCGGACCCAACGGATTCGTCGCCGTCGACGGCACCGGCCGAACCAGTGTGCCGGGCATCTGGGCCGCCGGAAACGTGGCTGACCCGCGGGCACAGGTCATCACCGCCGCGGGTGCCGGATCCGCCGCCGCTATCGCAGTGAACGGCTATCTCCTCGACTGGGACGTCGAGACAGCCCTCGCCCACCGAGACCAGGCCTCGGCAGACGACGTGTTCTCCCCCGCGATGGAACGAGTGGTCAGCGCGATCGTCCTCGACGCGAAGCGTTCCGACCCCCGCTCGCCTCTGTCCTGAGCACCAGCTCTCGCAGGATCACGCACGACACCACGAACACGTTCCGTACGCCGACGAACAGGAATGAGACCATGCCAACCATTGCCGTCACCGACGCAACCTTCCGGAACCAGGTCCTCGACAGTGCCACACCCGTGGTCGTCAACTTCTGGGCTACCTGGTGCGGCCCGTGCCGAATGCTCGCCCCCGTTCTCGAGGAGATCGCCGACGAGCACACCGACGCGTTCACCGTGGTGAAGGTCAACATCGACGAGAACCCGGCCGTCGTCAACGCCTACCAGGTCATGGCCGTTCCGACGACGGTGCTGATCGTCGCCGGCCAGGAGGTCACCCGAGTAACCGGTGCGAAACCGAAGGGCGCCCTGCTCGCCGACCTGCTGACGCCCCTGGCGCGGTAGTTACCGGTACTCCCGAACACCGATTGTCACCGATGTCGATCGGCCCATCCCATCCGCAACAGGAGGAACATCGCAGATGAACAACCACGAGACGACGGCCACCGACGTGCAACTTCCCACGGTGTGCGCGCCGGGCGAGGGCCTGCGCGTTGCTTCGGGCGGGATGGTCTACCGCTTTCTTGCTACCGGCGCCGAAACCAACGACAAGTACTCCCTTTTCGAAGCTACCCTGCGGCCTTGGGAGGGCTCGCCGTTCCACGTGCACAGCCGCGAGGAGGAGGCGTTCTTCGTCCTGGACGGCGAGGTCGCCTTCTACACCGAGAGCGGACGCATCCCGGCCGGGCCGGGGACGTTCATCAACGCCTCGATCGGCGTGATTCGTGGCTTCCGCAACGAAACCGACCGCAATGCGCGGATGCTCATCCTCGTGGCGCCTTCCGGCCTCGAAGGCATGTTCCTGGAGGACGGCACCATCCTCACAGATCCGACGCAGGAAGCCCCTCGAGGCGGCACCGAGTGTCCGGTCATCGCCGGACAGTACGGGATCGAAGTCATGCCCTACGACCTGCCGCCCGTTTAGCGTGCGGGTGCCGTGCGCGTCGTCGGGGCGCGCACGGCACCGGCCGAGCCGACGCGACACATCCGAGCCCTGGGGGTACCGCACTGCGGAACCCCCAGGGCTCGGACTCTTTGCGGGACGGGTCGATTCGTCGACCAGCTTCGTTCGAAGCAGCTGACTCCCTCGGTCACGAGGCTATCCCCGAAACAGCAAAGATCCTTGCCTGATGCCGAGTCCCGGTGCACGCTCTGCGCATGCACAAGCCCGACCGGTCCCGCTGACGCATGCGACCTGCCCCGGCGACAACCCGGGAAACCCGCGTCAGTCGTCCTGCAGCGCCCTACGAGGGCACGCTGGAATCCGCACCGTCCGTCAGACCGAGCTCCGTATCACTACAGCACAACCCCTTTCGGTCGACCGGCGTCGTGGATTGGCCGTGCCGAACGATCGACCGCGCATCTGCCCTTGCCGCTCTTCCCCGCGGCTCAGGTCCTTCAAGCCATGGAGTACTCACCATGTCGACTGTCCCCGACGACCGCCCAGAGGTCGCCGACAGCGGTTCATCCGATCCACCCACGACACCTACTCGAACACTCCGCCCCGGCATGGCATTCGCCATTCTGGGGACGGTGCAAGCCACGCTCATCTTCACCATCTCGCTCGTGTCGGTTCCACTCCCGGCCATCGGGCGCGAATTCGCGCTGACATCTTCACAATTGGTGTTGATTCAAGCGTCGTACGGCCTCCCGTTCAGTGGACTCCTGCTCTTCGGTGGACGTCTCACCGATCGTTTCGGCGGACGCCGACTGCTCGTCATCGGACTGAGCATCTTCGCTCTCGCATCCGGCGTAGCCGGATTCGCCTCGGGATTCGCGATGCTGATCACCGTCCGATTCGTTCAGGGCATCGGGGCGGCGATGATCGCACCGGCCGCCCTCGCCGCGTTGCGGGCGGTCTACCCCGACCCGGCACGATTCGGTAGGGCGATGGCCACCTGGGGCGGAGTGTCCGTGCTGGGTTCGACGATGGGCACTCTGGTTTCCGGCGCACTCACCAACTGGATGTCCTGGCGATGGATGTTCGCAGTACCCGTGCTGGTATCCGCGATCGCCTTGGCCGCAGCCCACCGGATGCCGACCCTCCCAGTCGAAAACTCCCGTACCCGTATCGGACTCGACCCCGTCGGAGCCATCCTGGCGACAACCGGTATATCCGTCGGGAGCTTCGGATTGATCGTCACCGGCGAGTACGGTTGGTCGTCTCCGATCGTGCTGTCTTGCCTCACGATCGGAGCAGGTGCACTCGTCGCCTTCTTCGCAGTAGAGCGTCGGGTCGACAGCCCCTTGCTACCACCCGGATTCGTACGCGACCGGAGCCGACTCGTCGGCCTGGTCGGCGTTCTCCTCGCCGCAGCAGGAACAGCGGTGGTGACCCTGCTGTTGTCGCTCTGTCTGCAACAGGTCCGCGGTTGGTCACCACTCGCGACGACAGGGGCATTCGTTCCCTACGCTGTGGCACTGATCGTCGCGGGCCAAGTGGCCGCGCAACTGGTCCCGAGGCTCGGAGCACTCATGGTGACGATCGTCGGTCTCGCACTCGGCGCAGCCGGGCTGACGCTTCTGGCCGGGATCGGGCCCGACACGACGTTCGCGCTCGGCATTCTCCCTGGTCTGGTGCTGCTCCCCTTCGGCTCGGCGTTCGCCTTCTCCGGCGCAGCGGTACTCGCCACCAGGAACATACCTCCGCACCGAGCCGGACTGGCCGGCGGTGTGATGAACACCAGCATGGAGCTCGGGCCGACTGTCGGGCTAGCCCTCTTCATGGCCATTGCGGCCGCCCGCACCGATCTCGTCGACGGATATGCGTGGGCCTTCGGTGCTGCCGCGACCGCCTTCGCCGCGGCCGCGATCGCGGCGGGAGCCGCGACTCGAACACTGCACCGGCACAACCCTGTTCACACGACTCACACGGAGGTTTGAGAGCATGGAAAACAAGCGCGTCCACACCTTCAAGGACGACGCACTCGGCGATCTGGATGCGTCGGGCGTCGCAGCACGCATCGCCTCAGGCGAGGTAACAGCGCGCGAGGTTGTCGAGGCCTCCGTCGCACGGGCACGCGAGGCAGACGCGACACTGCGCGGCCTAGCCTGCGAGGACTTCGATCGAGCTCTGTCTGCCGGCGACAACGTCCGAACCGGCGCATTCGGCGGAGTCCCCACAGCGATCAAAGACAACACCGCAATGGCTGGGCTCCCGACACAGTTCGGCAGCACGTCGTTTCGGGCCGCTCCTGATTCGGCGAGCGGACAGTTCGTCGGCCAGATGCTGCGCACCGGAATGATTCCCATCGGAAAGACCCGGCTGCCGGAGTTCGCGTTCAACGTCACATGCGAGTACTCACAGGGCGATCCGGTCCGAAACCCGTGGCATACCGATCATTCCGCGGGCGGGTCGTCGGGCGGCGCCGCAGCTCTGGTCGCCTCCGGTGTGGTACCCATCGCCCACGCCACCGATGCAGGCGGATCCATCCGAATCCCCGCTGCTGCCTGTGGTCTCGTTGGGCTCAAAGCGTCCCGTGGACGGCTGGTGGAGGACATCTCCGAGAAGGCCATGCCGCTCAGAATCGCAGTTCAGGGCGTCCTCACCCGGTCGGTCCGCGACACGGCACGCATGATGTTCGAGGCAGAGCGCGACTACCGAAACCCTCGACTCCGCCCCGTGTGCGATGTGGCCGGTTCCAGTCGCACGCGGCTGAGAGTCGGAGTGCTGGCCGCCTCCCCGACCTCGAGCCCGGTCGACGCGGAGACACAGCGCTCGGTCCGGGCCACCGCGGATCTCCTGGAATCGCTCGGACACCACGTCACCGAGGCAACTGTCCCCGTTCGAACCGACTTCATGAGGGACTACCTGCTCTATCTGGGGCTTCTCATGACGTCCATCCGGAGCACCGCAAAACAGATCGTCGGGTCCGCCCTCGACAAGGCCCAGCTCGAGGCCACAACCCGCGGCATCTGCGACGAGTTTCGGCGCACCGTCGTCCGCACACCGATCGTTCTTCATCGACTTCAGCAGGTGCAGAAGCGATTCAGATCGACATTCGATCACTTCGATGTACTACTCTCCCCCGTTGTCGCGCACTCGACGCCAGTTCTCGGCCATCTGTCGCCGGATCAGCCGTTCGATTCGTGGATGGAGCGGCTGACCGCCTTCGATTGTTTCGCGCCGCTGAACAACATCTCGGGCACGCCGGCCATCACCCTTCCGCTCCACCGAACGCGATCAGGTCTGCCACTGGCATCGCACCTGTCCGCGAACATCGGCGACGAACGCACCCTTCTCGAACTGGCCTTCGAAATCGAGGAGGCAGCCCCCTGGGCCCGAATCGACGCCAAGCCACAGCCCGTCCCGTCCCTCGACCCGATCAGGAATATCAATGCGTAGCACGATGAATGACTTGCCCCTGTCGATCGCGCAGTTGCTTCGGCACGGGAGTACCGTCCATGCGGACGCCGAGGTGGTCACCTGGACCGGGTCCGGTCCGCGGCGTCGTACGTATGCGGAGGTCGGTCGCCGGTGTGCGCAGTTGGCACACGCGCTGCGTGGTCTCGGTGTCACCGGTGACGACCGGGTCGCGACGTTCATGTGGAACAACGCCGAACACCTCGAGGCGTATCTGGCGGTGCCGTCGATGGGCGCGGTGCTGCACACCCTGAACATCCGCCTGTTCCCCGAGCAGCTGATCCACGTGGCCAACCACGCCGAGGATCGGGTGATCATCGTCGATGCCACGCTGATCCCGCTGCTGGCCCCGCAGTTGGCGCAGATGAAGACCGTCGAGCATGTGATCGTCACCGGCGACTCGACGGCGGGGCTCGAGGCCCCCGAGGGCGTGCAGGTGCACACCTACGAGGGTCTGATCGCGGATCTGCCGACCGAGTTCGACTGGCCCGAACTCGACGAGCGCTCCGCGGCGGCGATGTGTTACACGTCGGGCACCACGGGTGATCCGAAAGGTGTTGTCTACTCGCATCGTTCGATCTACCTGCACTCGATGCAGGTGTGCATGAGCGATGGCCCGAACCTGGCGCAGGGTGATCGGGCGTTGGCGGTGGTGCCGCAGTTCCATGCGATGTCGTGGGGTCTGCCGTATGCGGCGTTCATGATCGGTGCGTCGTTGATCATGCCGGACCGGTTCCTGCAGCCGGCGCCGTTGGCGGAGTTGATCGCGTCCGAGCGTCCGACGTTCGCGGCGGCGGTGCCGACGATCTGGCAGGGTCTGCACCTGCATCTCGAGCAGCATCCGCAGGACATCTCGTCGATGCGCGAGGTCCTCATCGGTGGCGCGGCGGTCCCGCCGGCCCTGATGCACGCGTTCGAGAACGAGCACCAGGTCTCCGTCCTGCACGCGTGGGGCATGACCGAGACGTCCCCGGTCGGGTCGGTGGGGCGTCCGCCGGCCGATTCCACCGGAGAGGACCGGTGGCGTTACCGGTACATGCAGGGCCGGTTCCCGGCGTCGGTGGAGGCGCGGTTGATCGACGACGACGGTAACCGGGTGCCGCACGACGGCGTCAGTATCGGTGAGCTCGAGGTGCGTGGGCCGTGGATCACGTCGTCGTATTACGGGGTCGAGGCGCCGGACAAGTTCCGTGACGGTTGGCTGCGCACCGGTGACGTCGGATCGATCACCCCGGACGGTTACCTGAGTCTGTCGGATCGGACGAAGGACATCATCAAGTCGGGTGGCGAGTGGATCTCGTCGGTGGATCTCGAGAATGCGGTGATGGGGCATCCGGCGGTCGCGGAGGCCGCGGTGATCGGTATCCCGGACGAGAAGTGGGACGAGCGTCCGCTGGTCGCGGTGGTGCTGCGGGAGGGCAGCGACACCACCCTCGATCAGGTGCGGGACTTCTTGGCCGACAAGGTCGCCAAGTGGCAGCTGCCGGAGAACTGGGCGGTGATCGGGGAGGTCCCCAAGACCAGCGTCGGCAAGTTCGACAAGAAGCGGCTACGCGCCGACTTCCACGACGGGAACCTCGACATCACCCGGATCTGACAACTCACGATCACACGGTGGCCCGGGCAATGCCCGGGCCACCACGAGCGGGCACGATGCCCCACACACCGTGATGGGGCGATGGTCGAGTCCACCTACAACCGCCCCGTCGATGCTCGCAGACCAAGTCCCGGCTGAGGCATTGCACGCGGCGGACCTCGACCGGACCGCGGTGGCGGTGATCAATACGGGGTTCCGCGAAAACCGCACGCCCAGTTAGTGTCGCGTCCTGGCGCTGGACGCCCCACCTGTCCAGCCGCGGCGACGTCGAGCAGAGGCGCCGTGGACGGATGGGGGTGGAGGGGCGGTCTGCCGTAACGTCGGGACCCGAATCGTCTGTCCCTCCAGCATCAACTGGCGGCTCCGGCGGCGCAAACGAAGCCCGGACCGCAGCGTACGACACTCGACGCTGGCGTCCCCGCTCGATGACGTGCGCCCGACGAGGTAGTCCCGACCCTCGACGTAGAAGTTCCCATATCTCCCCCGCGGGGGCGTTCTCTCGACGCTTCTTTTCCTTAACGTCGTTGCCGGGCATCTCGGGTTCGCTGTCGTAGGTTCGGGCTGCCTGGGGACGCCGCGGTATGGCTTTATTCTTTTTCGCCGCGCGTATGGCCGGAAGGGAATGGCCGCCGCAGCGTCCTCGACGACTCGACCGCTCATTGAGAGATGCGACGCGATCGCTGTTTAAGGACACGACGGAGAGGTCGTCCGCCAGGCACATGGATCTGGAACGGCAACTGTGAGGAGTGCAGGTGAGACAACTCTGGGCGGGAATCGATGCAGGTAAGAGCCATCACCACTGCGTCGTGATCGACGCCGACGGCACACGTCTGCTTTCCCGGCGGGTCGCCAATGACGAAGCCGAGCTGATCGGGCTGATCGATGCCGTGACCGGTCTTGCGGGTGGTGGTGCGGTGACGTGGGCGATCGATCTCAACAGCGGCGGAGCCGCTTTGGCGATCGCACTGCTGGTCGAACGAGACCAAACCCTGCTCTATCTTCCCGGGCGAATCGTCTATCACGAGTCGGCCGGATACCGGGGTGACGGTAAGACCGACGCCAAGGACGCTGCGATCATCGCCGATCAGGCTCGTATGCGCCGTGACTTGCATCCGATGCGCACTGACGACGAAATCAGTGTCGAGCTGCGGATTCTGACCTCGCACCGCACTGACCTGATGCGGGACCGAACCCGCTCGATCAACCGCCTGCGTTCGTGCTGAGCACCTACTTTCCTGCGCTGGAACGAGCATTGGATGTCAGCAACACCAAAACGGCCCTGATCCTGCTGACCGGTTACCGGACACCCGACGGGTTGAGGCGGATCGGGCAAGCCAGGCTTGAGTCCTGGCTGTGGAAACGCAAGACCTACAACGCCGCCAAAGTCGCGGCCACCGCACTCGAAGCGGCGAATGCTCAGCATGTGCGTGTGCAGGGACAGGACTGCGGCGCCATCAAATCGGAAGAGACCGAACCGGAAGAGGCAGGTGACCCGACGATCTACCGCGGCCCGATCGGTCGGCCCATCAAGATGTCACCCATCCCCAGGGTGGTCGACACGTAGCTCTCTGCGGCACCCGGCGCCTGCAGGGTCGAGGTCAGGGTTTGTGTATCGCAACCCGGCGCGCTCGGCTCGCCATCGATCCTGTCGCCCAGCCAGTTCAGCGCGTCTGCGGCGCCGGTCATGATGAGCGTGGCGTGCAGGCTGATCTCGTCTCGGCGGTAGGTGAGTGGAGTACCGCCCGCGCAGTAAGTGTCGGCCAGGTGATCGACGGTGGCGATCGGAACGATCTCGTCGTTTACGCCGCTGTACAGATAGACGGGAGCCGTGGGTGCAGTGCCGCCGAGTTTCGTCTGCTCGATCGCGGCGGCAACCGCCGGCAGCTGCAACAGTTCCGTCAACGGGACCGTCCAGTAGCCGGTGTTGTCGCGAAAGAGGTTGGTGACCATCGTGGACGCCAGACACTGATCAGACTGCGCGGCCAACGCTGCGCGGCCCGCCGGAGTGAGGCGTGCATCGATCTCGCGTACCGCGTCGGGGAAGACCCGCTGTGCCGACGCGAGAACCAGTGTCTGCAGTCCAGCCCAGAACGTTCCGCCGAGATGGTCGATGACCGGCACAGGATCCGGGGCCGGCGAGCCCAAAGCGAATCCTCGTACATTCAGCTCCGGCGCGTACGAGGGCTGCACCTGCGCAGCCCATGCGGACGCGAGCCCGCCGCCCGAGTAGCCCCACAATCCGACTGGCGTCTGTGTACCGGGAAGTCCCAGCGGAGCGAACTGCTCCGCGGCCCGGATGCCGTCGAGCGCCGCATAACCGGGCTCTCGTGGAGCGCCCATACGCGCTGCGGGCCCTTGGTGATCGGGCACCGAGACCGCCCAGCCCCGTTGGAGAGCCTGTCCGACGAAGGTCATCTCCCCCTGGCTGGTAAAGCTCTCGAGTCCGGATCCGGGCTGCATGGCGACCGAGGGCGCGCACGCGGGATCGAGGCTGTCCGTGGCCATCTGATACGAGAGCAACGGGCGCCCACCGGTGGGCGGTGCGCCGGCAGGCAGGATCACGGTGGTCACCGTCGCCATAGGGTTGCCCGCGAGATCCGTTGTTCGATAGAGAAGTTGCCATGCCTGCGCGTTGAACGGCAAGGCGGAGTAGGACGCCAGCTGTATCGGCCGCTCACGCAGGATGGTGCCGGGCGCTGTCGACTCGAATCCGTCCGGCGCACGATAGAAGTCGTCGGCACTCGGCGATACCGGGGCACCACCCGCGAGCGCAGGGGGCGCGACGGCACCAGCCCACACTGCCACCAAAGTTGAAAACGCCCCCATTGCCGCCAAGATCCTCGATCTGCGCATGGGCCGCAGCGTAGCCACCCGAGGACCAGCTGCGGGGCGTTTCGCACGATGATCGCCATCGAGCCTAGGCGCACCTGAAATGGCGGCAGGGTTACGCTTCGACGCTCCGATTGCCTGCCGAAGCGTCCATCCCACCATCACCTCGACGTTTTCCTGAGTCGCGCGATCCCGCCGGATACCGCGGGGACTTCCCGCGGACAGAGGGTGCTGCAGGTGGGTGTCCTCCATCATCGGGGGAGGCTAGTGGGAGATTTCGGAGGGGATGCGGCTTGCGGCTACCGCGCTGATCGGTGCTCTCGCACTTCAAGTCCCGCGGTCCTGCATCGCCTGTTGCTCCGAAAGAGGAGCGGCCTGGCGGCCGCGCAGTTGACAAACCCTATTGAGATTCCCTTCCATCCACGCGGTCAGTTTTCGGCGTGGACGCCATCCGGTTCTTCGCCGCACACATCCGTTCTCCGGTTTCAGACGATGTGTTATTGCGGAAGAACATGTCCGGTGCCGGTTCCGCTGCGTCCCACCGATCGGCGCTGTCGAGCGAGCGGATTCAGCCGGATCGGCAGCGCCATGCCTGCCTTCCACAAAGTAGCGGCCCGCGACCGAGGCCGGATCCGCGCCTCGCGGCGCATCGCGGCAGCGAACTCGCGGGCGAACCCGTCGACCGGATGCCGAGCGAGTACCGATGCAACGACGGTGGGCGGTAGGTCGTGAACCCGTCGGCCGGTGACGTCGAGGTGCGCCGCGGCGTGCAGCAGCACCGCGACGTCTCCGCTCGTGTGCGGCGACACCACATCCATGTGCCGGACGATCGCCGTTCGGACCGACGCCGCCGCCTGTTCAGTGCCGCCATGATGCACGGTGAACAGGGCCGCCCGGCGTCCACCGAGTTCGGTGAAGCACCCGCACTGTGCGTCGTCGGGCGCACCGAGCCCGACGTCGTGGAGCATGCATGCGACGGTCAGCTCTTCGGGGTCGGGGCGCAGGCCGTCGAGTTCGGCCAGCGCCCAGGCCCATTCGCGGCACCGGAGGCTATGCGTGAGCACAGCCTCCGACAGTGTCGAGCGGGCCTCGTCGAGCGCCTCCCGGCACAGGCGGCTGTCGGGCGGAACCGGTGCCTCCCACCCGGGTGAGGTCGACGGGATTCGTCGGGCCGTACCCGGCAGCGCTCGAGCCTGTTCGAAGGTGGCTTCGAGAATCAGCCGAAACTGCGCGGATCGGCTCAGTTCACCTGTGCGCACAAGGTTCCCCTTCCAGAGCGTCGCGGACGTGGGATCGGGTCAGCTCGAGGATCGCGTCGAGGTCCGTGTCGTTCACCTGCCCGCGCCGCCGCAGCGCGTAGGCGCCGTTGATCGCCGCCCACGCGTGCAGGACCAGGGGCCGTGCAGTGGCCGGCGGCGAGACGACGGAGGCGACGAGGTCGATCAGCTGTCGGGACACTCCCGCCAGCTCGTTGTCTATCCGTCTGCGTGCGTCCCGGACCAGATCGGTGTCGGTGGAGTCCACATCGTGCAGCGACAACAGCCGCAGCGCGAGCGGGTGGGTGCGGTGGAAGTCGATGTAGGCGTCGAACGCGGCGATTGCGCGTCCGGTTTGTGTTCCGTCCCCGTCGACGACGGCAACCATCTCCTTGACGTGTTCACCCGTGAGCTGCCACGCAAGCGCGACATAGATGTCGGCCTTTCCGCCAGGGAAGTTGGCGTAGATCGAGCTGACCGCGACGTCGGCGGCCTCGGCAATCGCTTCGATGGTCGCGGCGCGGTACCCCACGTGGCCGAACAGCTCCTGCGCCGCGGCGAGCACCGCGGCCATTGTGCGGCGTCTTCTTCTGTCCTTGGGCGGATCCAGCATCATGGAGTTATCGTAGTCTCATTCCGTTTTCGATATCGAGTTCCGAAAAGAGGATGTCATGACCACAGGGTTCGACACCGCCCCCGCCACCGGATCGGACGCGATGCGGCTGTTCCTGCCGCAGTCGCCGTTCGTGCAGCACCTCGGGATCACACTTGTCGAGATAGCCGAAGGCCAGGCGCGACTGCGGATGCCGTTCCGTCCCGAACTGGTGACGGTCGGCGAGATGGTCCACGGCGGCGCACTCGGCGCATGCGTCGACATCGGCATCATGGCCGCCGCGTGGGCAGGCGAACGGATCCCCGACAAGCTACGCGGCGTTACCGTGTCGATGTCGGTGGAGTTCCTCGAGCCGGCGCAGGCCGAATCCGTGGACATCGTCGGCACGCGCGTCCGGCAGGGCCGTCGGCTGAGCACGTGCGCCGTGGACATCGTCACCACCGATACCGGTCGGCTGATCGCGAAGGGGCTCGGCACGTATCAGGTGGGTTGAGCGCTCTCCCGTCGGCCCGATCGCGAGGGGGCACCGATAACGACCGCGCGTCCACGTGCCAGAACTCGTCAGCACACGCGCAACCTCTTCTCTCTGACTGACGCGATGGATGCTGCGACGGCACCCTGCGGTTGAGTGATCGCGAAATCGCACTCCTCAACGTCGAGTTCAGCTGATGCTGATGGTCTTCCGGAACCTCATTCCGCAGCGAGAACCTGCTCATCACCACGCTGTTTCATGCCTTAGTCAATTCGAGGCCGACGGCGTTCGGGATACCGGCGGCCGAGAGCCGCTGCTCTGGACGTCGAAGGCAGCCGGCGCAGCGTGGCGCGGCATGCTCGTCGACCACATCGCCACCGGCGAAACCGAGCGGACCGATGCTGCAGCTCGTCTGATGATCGAGATGGCCACACGCCCAACAGAGACGTGACCGGTGTAGAGCGAACGTTGCGACGACGGTCGACTACCGACCTACGTTCGCTCAGCCGAATTCAACTCGCCGCGAAGCCTCCGGCGACGAGTGCCAGAGGCCGTCGAAGCGGCAGCGATTATTGCCACCACGACCTGATCCCCAGGCGCCCTGTCGGCGAGACAACGCCAGTTCAGTTGACATCAGCGGACGACCGAGCACATAGACCGGTACCGCAACCGAGATGCTCTCGAGCAACACCCTGGCCGTCAGTACCGAATTATGACTGGCCAAGGGACAGCTCATCCTCACCATCGCCTACCCAGAGTTCGGGATAGAGATCGCCGACATCTTGCTCGTTGCGTCCCAGTTCGCGCCGGAATTGTCGACACTCGGCACAGTTGACCAGCACCAAAGCGCCCGGCTAGCGGACGAGTGCGATCCCGATGCCAGGGCCGCCGTCCGGTACCCGAACGAGAGGGCTGTTCCACCACGTTTGCTGCGTCGCGTCGTACGTGAGTCTCTGGAAGGGGTCCGGGGTTGCGGGTGGGCGCACGTTGACCACGATCGGTTCCTTGTCCTGGTGGACGACGGCGAAGCGGTCTGGCGCGGTGGCACCGACCCCGACGAACTTCGTTGTCGGCGAGTTCAGGGCGTCGATCTCGTAGACGCGCCGGTACTCGGTCGCGTAGATCGTGCCCATCTTCGTTGCGTTGACGATGACGTCTTGAATGGCCTCGTAGATCGGGAATCCCGCGTTGCGGGCAGCGATCAGTGTCTGAGTGGTTATTCCCTGTGGGGCGACGCTGGCTGCCGCACTGAGCGGCGCCAGCGGATCTGCGTTCGTCGTGGCTGCTGCAGGCACAGCCCCACCCACGACCGCCGCTACGGAAATGGTGGTTGCAGTGAGTAATTGCCTCAACCTACGTGCCTTCATGATGTTCTCCCCTAGTTGTTGTGGCATCGAGTGGCAGCGAGGGACGATCGCTCCCTCCGCAGTTCGCCCCTTTGAGGCCTCGTCACGTTGCCTGACTTCGCTACGGACCCTCTACCGAGGAGGGCCGCGCCGAATCTGCGAATGAGTCCTGTTTGACGACTGGCGTACACGACAAGGAACCCTTCACGGCCCGGAAGAGGAAGGCCCCCTTGTCAGCTCCCGAACGGGATGGTGATGCTCCCAGTCCCGGGCTGGGGCGCGGTGGCGTTCACGGGCAGGGACAGAACCTGCCTGTGTCCGGAGTCGCCGATGTAGACGCAGTCGATTCCTGGGCTCCGGCAGGGAGTTTGAACAGCCTCTTGGTGTACATGTCGCTGACGTAGACGTCGCCGCCGCCGACCGCGATCTGGACGGGCCCGCCGTCCAGACCACTGAACGGTAGCTCGCGCGGGGGTCGACGCACCCGCGGGGGTCGACGCACCCGCGGGCAGTTCGAGGACTCGCTGGTTGAAGGTGTCTGCGACGTAGACGTTGCCGTGTTCGACAGCGAGGCCCAACGGTTGTTGCAGCCCGGCGAACGGTAGAACCGTCGGCGTCGACTGTCCGGCGGCCAGGAGGAGTACCCGGTCCTGGTCGAGGACGTACACGTCGCCGGCCTCGACTGCGACGGCCCGCACCTCGGTGAGCTGGCCGAGCGGCAGAACCGACGGCGTGGAGGCGCCGGCGGGAAGAACGAGAACCTCCTTGGCGGTGGCACTGTTGTTCGCTACGTAGACAGCACCGTTCTCGGCGGCGACACCGACGAGGTAATCGGCCGTCGGAAACGCGAACGCCGTCTGCCCCGGTATCGGTACCCCGATGTCGAGAAGGAGGGACTGAACGGCCATCCCGGCATCGACGAGCGGATCCGTCTCCGCCGGAGCCGATCCCACTCCCGCGACGACTACCGCGGCCGCAACGCCGACGGCACACTTCTTCACAACGGCCATGCTTCCCCCTCGGTCGAATGGACCACCCCTGGTGTGCGGGACGCTAGCCGCATGGGCGACCTGCACATCGCCAATGTCGTTGTGCGGTCGTCGATTGTTACCGCCTCTTGAACGATCGCGACGTGCCCCCGCCTGTTGTTGACCGCTGGACACCGTGGCCAGTCCACAGATGCGCAGTGCCGCCGCCCCCGCCGATGCGCTCTACGGGTTAGCTGTCAGAAGTTGAAGTAACCGACACCGGCGCAATTCGACGCACACATGGTCGGTGTGCTGACGAATCTCCATTGGACGTTCGGGTCGGTGCCGCGGGGATCCCAAGTCGCGATCGGTCCTGCGATCCCAGTCGGGAGGACTCCGAACGTCTCTGGGGGCCGTTGCCCGAGGACCACGTACTTCGTCGATGGCGACAACAGCGAACTACGTTCGGTGACAACATGATAGAAGACAGTCGGATTCGAATACCACGGCGGCTTTTGCGACCCTGCGGCTTCGACAATCGGTAGCCCAGCATCGAATGCGGTCTCGAGGGCCGCCCCAGTCAGGCCAGCCGACAGCGAGGATCCCGAAGAGAGCGGCGGCGGTGCCGACGGCGGATTGGCCCCTGCCGCTGGCGCCGCCACAATTCCGATCCCCATTGTCAGCGCACACAGCGCCAGAATCCGCCGATTGGTCATCGCCATTCCATTCCCCCTGAACGTGATCGAAATTCCAAGTCATACATCATGTGTCAACGAGTGAACCCTTGCCGGCTCCACTCCAGGAACTGAGAGTCACACGACGCCCCTGCCCCGCATCTCGCCTCCCAGCCGACGGTCGTTACAGCGCCCCGCACCAGATTGTGGCCGCCATCGACCCTAGAGATGCGCGACGCTACGAAGCTCTCCCCTGACACTCCAGATCCAGATAGCCTTATCGAACGGTTGGGACGACACTCGCGGAGTAATGCCTCGTGTATCCACGTGATTGGTTCGGTCAGGGCTGGATGTGGATGCTGCCCATACCTGAGTTCTGGCAGCGGATCCTGTACAACACGTTTGGGTGCGACAGGGGTGGTCACTGTCCCTGATTGTCCCGTCCGACTTCGGCGGGCGCTGACCCTAAACACCCGAGAGGTGATCGCGATGGATTCATGGGTATGGTTCGTCCCATTTCTCACAGATCACGTGCGACTGTGGCTCATCAGCGTGCTGCCATGTTCGCTTGGTGGCCGGTGTAACTAGTTGTCTGTTGCCACAATTCCCTTGCTGACCTTCTTTGCCGTCCTGTTTGACGACCGGCAGCAAGTCGGACTGGGTTGCGCAAGATCCGACGCGATTCGATCTGTTCGTTCCGCCTATTGCTGGTCGGCTTCAGCTCGAAACCGTATGGCGAGGTCGTCGTATTGGGACTCGCTGATGCGGACGAGTCCGGAGACAACGGATGCCCGATTCTCGGCCCGGAAGTCAAGGGCAGGCATACCACCACATTGGAGGGGCCAGATCAATCGAATCGAGTGGGTACGCTGATGCACGTGCCGCCATCTGGACAAGTGGACAAAGAGGTCGACGGGCGCCGCCTGCGCTATGCCGGTCGCCGTGACGACCTTCTGAATGCCATCACGAATTACGTTATCGAGAACGGCGTCTCCGGGCTGTCGATGCGCCCGCTCGCGAAGGATATCGGAGTGTCGCACGCGTCACTCCTCCATCACTTCGGCACCAAGGAGAATCTCCTCGCCGAGGTCATCGAGAACATGCGGCGGGAGACGATCCCGCCTGCATTGATCTCCGGCACCGCGGACGACCCCGTCGCACTACTGACGCAGTGGTGGACCGAGCGTACGGCGGAACCGGTCCTGCGCCGGTACCGGGTCATGCTCGAGATCTACGTCCAGGCGGTGCTCGAGCCCGACCGTTACGACCGCTTCCTCGACCAGTTCGTCGGACAGTGGGTCGCTGCACTCGAGAACGGGCTGCGCCGCGCTGGATGTCCGGACGCGCACGTCACCCCGGAAGCGACCCTCATCCTCGCCCAAGTGCGGGGGCTGTGTCTCGATCTGTTGGGCACTGGTGACCGTGACCGGGTCGACGCGGCCTTCGCGCTCCTCCGCGACTGGCTCGCCGCCCGTATCGAACAGTGGCGCGGCGCTCGCGGCTGACTTGCGGATCGCCGCGGAACCCCTCACGTCGGCACCTCGTAGCCAGATTGCTTGACCGTTCGGTCAACCTACTTTAGGGTCTGTGTGCTGGCAGGGTGACCTGGCACACTCCGCGTCCAGCCGTCCATTTCCGGTGTCGTCCTGCGTGATTCGCGCGCGACATGGCAGCGAGGAGAAGAAGTGTCCAGTCGACTAAGAAGATTTCTGCTGGCGGCGAGCACTGCCGCCACCGTGGTGGCAGGCGCCGCCGCGCCGGCGGCGGCAGCCACCGGGAACGAAGCCCCTGGATCAGTGACGCATGTCCAGGACCTGCCGGCCGACCGCTGGCTACCCGGGATCGCGAAGGCCTCGTTGCTGACGTACTGGTCGCAGGGCCCGCAGGATGCGCCGATGCTCAGTACCGGTGTCCTCTACCTCCCGGAGGGCAACGCTCCCGCGGGTGGGTGGCCCGTCGTCTCGTACGCGCACGGCACTGTCGGCGTGGCCGATCAGTGTGCGCCGTCGTCCAACCCGCCGCTGGACCGAACCGTACGGAGTTTCGGCCACTGGCTGTCGCAGGGCTACGCCGTCGTCGCAACCGACTACGTCGGCCTCGGCACACCCGGCGTGCACCCCTACCTCGATGGCCGCTCGGCCGCACACAGCGTCATCGACATTGTGCGCGCCGCCCGGTCGACCGAGCCGTCGCTGTCCGACAAGTGGGTAGCGATGGGACAGTCCCAGGGCGGGCAAGCGACGATGTTCACCGCCCGCCTGGCCACCGAGTACGCGCCCGAACTCGACTACCGCGGCGCTGTCGCAACCGGCGTGCCCTCCAACATCGAGAACCTGCTGCCGCTCGGCGGCCCCGCCTTCCCCAAGCTGCCGCTCAAGGGCACCACGGTCTACATCGCCAACGTGCTCGACGGCCTGCGCGCCGCCCGGCCCGACCTCGACGTCGACTCGTACCTGACCCCGCTCGGCAAGACCATCCTCGACGACGTCGAACACGACCTCTGCTACTCGGACGCGCGGACGAAGTACGCGGATGTCTCCATCGGCCAGCTGCTCTCGAGGCCCTTGGACGCGACGATCGTCGGAGCTGCCCGTGACATCCTCACCGTTCCGACGAGCGGCTACGACAGGCCGATCTTCATCGGCCAGGGGCTCCAGGACATTGACGTCCCCGCTCCGTTGACGCTGAAGCTGGCCGCCGACCTCGCCCTCAACGGCGTCGACTTCGCGTTCCACACCTATCCGACCGATCATCTCGGCACGGTGCCGGCGTCGGAGAAGGACAGCACCCCGTTCGTCGCGGCGCTGTTCGCGGGGGAAGAGCCCTGCACCGGCAGTTCCTGCTCGGGTTCGAGCTAGAAGCGGACCGCCGATAGGACGCCACGGTGACGGTGGACTCGAGCACCGTCACCGCGGCGGCTGTCTCTCGCCGGAACTAAAACCCAAGCAGCAGATGGGGAATCGGCGTCAACCATCCGGACATGATCAGATTCACGGCACCCGAGATTCGCCGCCTGCTCGCGCGTCTGATCCTGCGACACGCCCACCCCGGCAGCCACGGCCGCGGCAGAGCGTGCTGCGCCCGGAACCGGCTCTTGCGGGCGCCCCCACCATGGCGCCGATGAGAAGACCGGAGACGCCTCCGGACAGCGCGCCGAGGATGGAGAACAGCATCAGCAGCGACAGTCGGTTCTCGATGCCCCCAGTGCCCGTCCCTGCCGACGATGTACTCGGCAGTTCCGCGCGTTGAGCGCGCAGGGTGGCCACGCCCCTGTCACCGGTTCACTTCAGGTGCCGGTACAGCGTCGTGCGCCCCACGCCGAGGATCTCGGCGATCTCGAGCTGGCTCATGCCGTTGTTCCGCATGAGTTTTGCCTGCTTGATCTTCTTCGATGTCATCTTCGGCCGGCTCCCGCAGGCCCGGCCGCGCGCCCGGGCGGCGGAGGTGCGTTCACGAATGAGGTTGCGTTCGATCATGTGGACAGATTGTCCTGCGACGCTGTCTCGCGACGCGCCGCTGGAGCTATTGAGGCTCCGGTCCCTGTCGGCAACCGGAGGCGGACTAAGCTGCTGGGCGATGCCTGTCACTATGCCGCGCGATCTTCCCGCCAGGGCCATCCTGGAGGCGGAGCGAATCTTTGTCATGTCCGACGAGCGTGCTGGACATCAGGATATTCGCCCTATGCGGATCGCCATCTTGAATCTGATGCCGATGAAGGTCAGCACCGAGACGCAGCTGCTGCGGTTGCTCAGCAATACTCCTCTGCAGATCGAGATCACCCTGCTGCACATGGCCAGCCATGTCTCGCGTACCACCTCTGCCGAGCACCTCGAATCGTTCTACTCAACTTTCGATGACGTGGCCCATATGCACTTCGACGGCCTCATCATTACCGGGGCGCCGATCGAGAAACTCGACTTCGAGGACGTCGACTACTGGCCGGAGATGACCAAGATCCTTGACTGGACCCGCAGCGCCGTGCAGTCGACTCTGCACGTCTGCTGGGGTGCGCAGGCGGCCCTCTACCACCACTACGGTGTCCGCAAACACGAAGTCCCACAGAAACTCTCCGGTGTATTCTCCCATCGGATCACTGGCGCGCGGTCGCCGATCGTCACCGGGTTCGACGACGAGTTCCTAGCGCCGCACTCACGGCACACCGATGTCCACGCCGCCGACATCGAGGCCACCGGTGAGGTCGACGTGTTGGCGGTGAGCGAGGAGGCCGGGGTCTACCTGGCAGCCACCGCGGACGGCCGCCAGGTCTTCGTGACCGGTCACCCGGAATATGACGCAGACACCTTGGCACGTGAATACCGCCGCGACAGCGAGCAAGGACTGCCGGTCCCAGCTCCGGCGCACTACTTCCCCAGCGACGATCCCACCGCCATCCCGCTCAACCGATGGCGCGGCCACGGGCACTTGCTGTACACCAACTGGCTAAACTACTGCGTCTACCAGGAGACACCGTTCATTCCAGGCGAGGCCTGACCGGCTGAGCCAGTTCCGTCAACAATTCCGACGCTTGCTCGCCACTATGGGTCCTTCCGTCGGTTCCGGTGTTCGGAGGCGACGGTAGGAATCCGCGGGGGCGGTGTTTCAGCACTACGGAGGCGAAAGAGCCCCCGCCACGTTGAAGCTGTCGAATGCAGGATGTCGCGCCGCAGGCGGCCGACTCCTTCGTCACGAAATACGCATGACGGCGGTCCACTCGGGCATCGAGAGGTGCGCCGCGGTGCTCACGCCGACGGGCGTCTCGCGACGACGGCGAAGTTGAGCGGAATCCGGGGCACACCTGGCCGCAGCTCCCAGCCTTGCCTGCAGGGCACGAGATCGTCGAACGCCGGCCAGTCCATGTACGGCAGCTCGGACAGGGCCTCGATCACGAGACCGGCCTCGAGGAGGGCCCCGACGACCTCGCCGAGATCGTGCCGCCATTCGTAGTTTCCAACCTGATTGATCTGACCTGCCGAGTTCTCGGTGTATGAGCCCGAATCGTCGTAGGTGCGATACCCATCGCCACCGAGATAGTCGTCGCTGATCGACCAGGGTTCATGGTCCATCGACCCCAGGATCGGGTGGTCGTCGCGGATCATGAACACCCCACCCGGCTCGAGAAGATCGTGGATCGACCGCGCCCAGTCGCCGAGCTCTGGCAGCCACACGATCGTGCCCGCACTCGTGACGACGACGTCGAAGCGGCGGTCGACCAAAGTCGACGCGAAGCGCACATCGCCTTCCACCCAACGAATTTCGCGTCCGTCCTCGCTTGCAATCCGGCTCGCGTGTCTCAACGAGTTGGGCGACAGATCGACGCCGTGCACGTCCACCGCCCCGAGTCGCGCCCACGAGATCGTGTCGGTCCCGATGTGACACTGCAGGTGAAGGAGACTTCGGCCGCGGATGCCAGTTCCTGACAGATGCGGTTCGAGAATCGACAGGTCGTTGCGGACAACCGTCGAGATGGATTCCTGGTCGGCGAGGAAACCCTCGACGCCGTACATCAGGGAGCGGGCATGGACATCCGCCCGCTCGTCCCAGTTTGCGCGGTTGGCGGCAATGGCCTCAGCGATGTGCATGACGGGTCCCTCTCGACAGTTCACGGTCCCCGGTGTGTACCACACGACTGACGGCCGTGCGCACCCATTTTCGCTCCCTCTACTGACATCACCGCAGGTCAGCAGAGAAACGCTCGACAGCCGAAACAGGCTCATGATCCGACACGCGGACCCGCTGAAGAACTGGCAGTGTGTGTGGGCCGCACACTCGTCAGCACCGCTGTCGTCCCGCTCGCTCCGCTCGGTGCGCAGTAGCTGACGTGCTGAAAGCGAAGGAGTGTGTTGAAAGTTCACTCTGCCGCGAGAAGCGGCGGAACTTACTCACTGCGATCCCTGTAATTCCCAGTACTTCAGGCACGACGATGCGGGTAGCTTGTCAGGCACGACGATGCGGGTAGCTTGTCGTCCGTGACCGGACACGTGATCATCCTGACCGGCCCACCCGGGGCCGGCAAATCCACTCTCGCCGCGAAGCTTGCCTCCTGTTACAGCAAGGGCGTTCATCTGCACACGGACGACTTCTGGCATTACATCGTCTCGGGTGCGATACCCCCGTACGATCCCGCGTCTGATGCGCAGAACCAGACCGTCATGGATGTGATCGCAGGCGCCGCCTATACCTATGCACTCGGCGGCTTCGCCACTGTGATCGACGGAATCGTGGGGCCGTGGATGCTCGACCACTTCCGGACCCGAGCAGCACAGTACCCGGAGCTCGCGGTCCACTACGTGGTGCTCCGGCCGCAGCGCAACATCACGCTGAAGCGAGCCCAAGCCCGAACCGCGCCTAGCGCCTTGATCGACGAGGAGCCGATCCTCTCCATGTGGGATCAATTCTCCGACCTCGGTGAGTTCGAAAACCATGTACTCGACACCTCGGGCGAAACCGAAGAACGCAGTATGCGACGGGCGGCGGAGGCCATTCTCGATGGCCGCTTTCGACTGCTTGCTGGGTAGCCCCTCGAGCTCATGGCGTCGGTGATACCAGTGCGGAGTTGGATTGCTGGTGGCCGGTTCCCGGCGACAGTGGGGAGCCCACGGCAGTTGTGGTGGATGGGGCAACCGACAGGTGTTTGGTTCCTCATCCCACCCCCATACGGCAGGGACACTCATACCTCGTGCATCAACCGACCATCGAGAGCCGGGGCAGGGCAACAGATGTCAACAACGTCGTGTCCCGCACCAGCTAGTCCTCGTCGTCTTCGTCGCCCTCGCCGTCGAGGCGAGCCTCGAGTTCCGCGATCTCCCCGCGAACGGCCTCGATGACCTCCGGGTCGTCTTCCCAGAGCTCACGGAACTCCGACTCCGGCTCGGCTCGATCATGTCGGTGAGCATCTCGACCCCCCGTTCGAGGTGACCGTCGAGGCGCTCGAGATCGCCGGGCCAAACCGTGCTGTGCCGGAGCACGGCGAGCAGGTAGCACGCGGCGCGCACCCGATCGTAATCGTCGTCGTATTCGAGGGCATCGCCGATGCGCGCATCAATGTCGATGCCCGCGAAGACGTCTCCAAACCAGTCGGCCGCCGCATCGTTGTGCCACGGCGCGCTTGCCCATGCTCCCATGCGTTTCGCCCTTCGCCTCGCCCGGCGGATCCGCGCCGTGTGTCATATCCTATTGCTTCTTGTGCACGGGCCCAGTCTGGCCGCATAGTCGGTTGGCATCCCTCCGTCGCCGAACTCCACGGCCTCACGCTCGAGCCGCTTCCGAGCTGCGTTGTGCACCACCCCGTGGCGGCGCGGATCGGGCTCGAGCAGCCCGATCACTGTGCTCCGCGTGGCGTTCGGATGCTCGGCGACCGCGATCCACACGCTCCAGAACGACGCGGGCGTCGCGATGCAGATCGACGGTCGGCCAGCGGCGTCGCTGACAACGAGCGCGCGTCGTTCTTGCGGGCCCGAGTAGTGATGGCGCGCGCCCTGCTGAGTGAGACGCTTACACCCGCCAGCGAGAGGACGACTGGAACGTGCTTCCTACGACGCCGCGATCGCGCGGAACACGTCGATCGTATCGATCTCGTCCTGTTCGGTGCCGTGGTCGCTGAGCTTGACGACGACGGTGCGCGACGCAGGATCCACGTAGATGTACTGGCCGTAGACACCGATCGCGGACAAGTCGCGGCCGTTGCCGCCGGTGGGATGCCACCACTGCGCCGAGTATCCCCAACCCGACACCGCATGAGCCGCAGGGGTACTCAGGCGACGGATCCAAGCCTCCGGGACCACCTGCGTATCACCGACACGACCACCGTCGAGCACCAGCTGTCCCACCTTCGCGAAGTCTCGGGCGGTCGCGTTGATGCAGCAGAACGCCTTTTCCTGGCCGCCGGCCCGGTCGAGGTTCCAGGCCGCATCGTCCTGCGCGCCGATCGGGCCCCAGATACCGGTCTCGAGCAGTTCGCTGAGCGGACGGCCCTCGGCGGCGGCCACCGCCTGGCCGAGCAGCTGCGTGTCGACGCTGCGGTACTCGCCCTCGGTGCCCGGATCGAATTGCAATCCACGGTGATCGCGGACGAACCCGGCGAGGTCTGTCGTGAGGTACATCCGCGCCGTGCCGGTGAACGGGAAGTACGGGTTGTAGTTCTCGGAAACGTCGGCGCCGGACGTCATGTCGAGCAGATCGCGGATCGTGATCGAGTCGTACGGCCCACCGGTCGACAGGTCGGGCAGCACGTCCACGAGCCGCTCGTTCTCGGCGAGCTTGCCGGACTCGATCGCGCGGCCCACCAGCAGCGAGACGATCGACTTCGCCACCGACCACGACGCATTCAGAGTCGTGGCGCCGACGCCGTCCCGGTACCACTCGTGCGTGATCGCCCCGTCGCGAAGCACCATGAACGCGTTGGAGTGCGTGGTGTCGAGGAACTCGGAAGCCGAGATCCGCCCACCCTTCCACGGCACCGTCTCCGGCAGCGGGGCAGGGTGCACTGGCAGGGGGCGCGCCTGCGCGGGCGCGGCAACGGTCCGGGAGGCAAAGAGCTGCCCCTGGGTCGACGGCGCGTCAGTCAGCAGGTGCACGAGAGTCGGCGGCGCCGGAATGTGCATCGCGGCCGACGCCCCGAAGGCCCCGGCACCGAGCACCACGACGGCGACCAGTGCCGAGGCCGTGACCCGCTTCACCCGGCGCCGGCGCGGCGTCGGCGGCGATGGATCCACGGAAGCATCTGCGGCAGTGATATTTTCAGTCATCAGGATTCCCCTCCGGAGAAGTGTCGGTGCGGCGGGCGTCGACGGCCACCCAGAAGGCCTCGAGGAGGGTGTCGAGCACCATCTCGGCGCTCACCTGGGCCAGCTGCGGTGCGTGCTTGGCGATCGCGGGATACATCACCGGATCGGCGCCGACGTAGTCATGCCCCCATGCGCGCTCGTCGGCATCTCGCAGTGTCTGCGGCAGAACGGCATAACCGGCCCGGACACCGGCGTACGAGAGCACCGTGTCGGCGAACATCCGCTGATAGCGGACGACGTCCACGGTCGAGAGCCCCAGTTCAGCGAGCGCCGTCAGCATCATCTCGACGGCCGCGAACTCACCCGGGCCACGCGTCGTGCGCGACGCGACCGCAGCGCCGACGTAGGGGTGCGTGGTGAACACGCCGACCACGGCGCGCGCGAGGTGCTCCAACCGTTCCCGCGGCCCGACCCCGCCCGGCACGCGGTCGAGCGCCATGGACAGCAGGCGATCCCCCACCGCGCGCAGCAACGCATCCTTGTCGGCGAAGTGCCGCCACACCGCGGACCGGTCGACGCCGAGTTCTTCGCCCAGCGCCCGGCCGGTCAACCCGTCCGAGCGCCGCCGCGCCGCGATCCGAACGGCCGTGTCCACCACGAGCTCGGGTGTCAAACGCCGACGCGGGTTTCGCCCGGATGCCATGGCGACTCTCCTTGTCATCGTTGATGACATCGATGATGACAAGCGACGGCCGGTTCCACAAGCATCAGTTCGTGACGTCGGATCTCGTGTACACCGCGCTACGCATGCGAGGTCAGCAGCGGCTGCAATTCAAGTCCGAGCGCGATGCCCGCCGAAAGTTGATCGGTGGTTCAGCGAGCTCGTTGGCGTAGTGGGCTCGCGGCCGCCGGGTGGATTGCGGGCATCGTCGGGGCTCTCGCAGTCGGCGGCCCGCTCTGGGATGTGTGCCGCTGGTGGCGTTGCGATGGGCGGATCGGTTGCGTTCCGTGTCCCCCGGGCTCAAACCCTTGCCCTCGCAGAGTTCCGTACGGCTGGAGCTGCGTTGCGCCTATCGCCGAGAGGCGACCGAACGCATCCGGGCCTCTTTTCATGTCCGCGGAGAGCGGACCCGCGCGTGTCGGCGGACGGGGCTATCGTCCGGCCTGTACCTACGAGGGAAAGCCCTGGACGAGCCCCGTGGAATGGGCGAATCGACGCCGCGCCGGCGGCCTGCGCATGAGGGGAGTGTGGGATGACCGTCGTCAACATGAAGGTCACTCGCCAGAAGCTCATGCAGATGGCGGTGTTGAACAAGATCGACCGCGAGCATCTGTCGGTCGACACGGACAAGGTGCGACGGAACCTCGACACCATCCGCCAGCACGTCTCTCGCGACCCGCTGATGACCAGCTACATGGACCGGTGGGAGCAGATCGTCCGCGACAACGACATCGACGGCTTCCGCCGCATCGTGGACTCGGGCGACGAGACCAGCAACGAGATGCGCAACCTGTCACCGCTCTCGATACTGCTGGACGAGGACGAGCGCCTGCAGGTGCTCGACGATCTGCGTGACCTGCTGAAGAAGTGAACCAGGAACAACTCGGGCGGGCGATCAAGCCTGCGTGCGCCAACCTCGACAAGCCACCCGTCATCGTCCTGGGCCCATAGTCGATCCTCGGCAGTTACGACACCACGGAGCTGCCAGTGGTCGCGTTCTACTCGCGCGAGGTCGACATCCTGCCGCTGACCGGAAACTCCAATCCGCCATCGGTGGTGATACGGTACGAAACGTGTCGTATCGAAATAGGAGTGACAAGAACACCGAGGCGGAGGTTCGCCCCGGACGACCGCGTGACCACGCACGTGAGGGCGAGATCCTCGCGTGTGTGCTCGAGCTCCTCGGCGAGGTCGGCTACGACGCGTTGACGTTCGAGGCGGTCGCCCGCCATGCCCACGCCTCGAAGGCGACGTTGTATCGACGTTGGGAGACGAAACGCGACATGGTCGTCGCGGCGGTCAAGGCCGGCCCCGCGTCCGGTGGATCGGGCACGGTGATCGACACCGGGTCACTGCGCGGGGACCTGCTCGCGCTGTGCGAGCGACTCGCAGAGACGATGCGCTCAGCCGACGGATCGATGAGTCTAATGCTGCTCCAGGCCGGCCTCGAAGATCCGGACTTGTGCACCCATATCGAGGAGGCGACCGGGCCGACCGGCGCGAAGCTCCCGACGTCGGTGCTGGCCGCGGCCATCGGGCGGGGCGAACTACCTGAGGGTGCACGGCCATTCCCATACGAGGAGATCACCGGATCGGTACTGCTTCTGCGTCGACTGAATGCGCTTCCCACCGGCACCGGCTACCTGGCCCACCTGGTCGATCACATCCTCGTCCCCGCACTCCGCGCGAGCGCGGCGAACCCCGAGCCACCCACCCGCGCCATCTTCTCGTGACCGCGGCTGCCGAGCCCATCATCCATTCACATACCCGAAAGGTGTGCCCATGACGGACCTGACCATCGACGGCTTCGACTACCACCGGATTCCCGGTGAGGGAGGCATCGAGCTGAACGTCGCCGTCGGCGGCAGCGGCGATCCCGTCGTCTTGCTGCACGGCTTCCCGCAGACGCACCTCATGTGGCGTCACGTCGCCCGGCGGCTGTCCGAGCGGTATCTGGTGATCACGCCCGACCTGCGGGGCTACGGCGCGAGCGACAAACCCGAGGAAGCAAGCCCTGAGACCTATTCCAAGCGAACGATGGCGCACGACATCGTCAGCGTTGTGCGCGGCATTGGTCACGACCGGTTCAGTCTGATCGGTCACGACCGCGGTGCTCTCGTCGGTGTCCGGGCCGCCCTGGACCACCCGGAGACTGTCGCCCATTTGGGCATCCTGGACGTGCTGCCAACGATGGACACGTGGGACGTGCTGCACGGCGTCGATGCCGCGGTCGCATGGCACCTCTACCTGATGGCGCAGCCGAAAGGCCTGCCGGAGAGGATGATCGAGGCCGTCGCCGACGACTTCTTCGGATCTTTCCTCGACGCGTGGGACACCGACGGGACGACTTTCCCGCCGGACGTGCGCCGCCACTACGTAGACAGCTCCTCGCGGGCCGTGCCGTCGATCGTCGCCGACTACCGGGCCACGGCCAGCATCGACCTGGAGATGGACCGAACCGACCGAGAGGCCGGCGCCCAGTTGGGAATGCCTGTGGGTGTGATCTCCCAGGACTGGGGTTCGCAACTGGGGTTCGACGCCCAGGCCCTGTGGCAGCAGTGGGCACCGGCCGCCACGTACCAAGCGATCGACGCTGGCCACTTCATGGCAGAGGAGAAGCCGGAAGAAGTGGCCGCCTTCATCCAGGACTTGCTGGAACGTTCGCCCGCCTGAGTACCGGTAGGCACCTTCGGACTCCGAGCCCGTAGCTCAACACCACGCGCGTGGACAGGATCCCGCCGTACGTCGTGGCGGTATCACCCCGCGGCGACGATGCGGGAGTACCTCACGATCCCCAAGGCGCGGAGAGCTCGCGTCGAAGCGACCAGAAATTGAAGAAATCCCGCGCAGCGCCACAAGCAGACCGAGATTCACCGCGACCAGCTGAAACGGACTGAAGAGCGTCACACTCAGGAACGAACCTGCACCAACTCTGGCACTGCTGCGCCTCTCACAAGAACTCGAACCGAGAACCCTATCGGACGCAGTCGATGATGATCCTGAGCGTGAGCGCGGTGCCTGGCGTGTCTGATCAGACCGTCGCGGATGCCCGCCTACGCGGGATCAGGAACGCGCCTCCGCCCACGGCGACCGCCGCCATGGCGATTCCCGCGACAGCCGGGTTCATCATCGGCACGGCCGCGGTGTCCACTGCCGCGACCCCGACGCACTGGCCGCCGATGGTGCACGAACCGAGCACTCCCGCAGGAACATTCGCCGGATCGATAACCAGCGCCACCAGGTTGTGGTCACCCTGTTCCGCGTACGGCTTCCCGGTCACGCTGTAGACCACGGTCACCGTTCCGCCCGGCGCCAGCGTTCCCGTGATGGTGTAGACGCCGTCGGAGCCACTGATGGTGACCGATCCGTCCGAGCTACGGCTGGAGCTGCGTTGCGCCTATCGCCGGGAGGCGACCGAACACATCCGGTCCTTTTTCATGCCTGGCCGCGCTGCCCCGCAGGTGTCGGCGGCCGCGGTTATCGTGCGGCCCTCATGCTCGGAGCTTGATCGCGGACCCGGTGCCCAGCGGTGTGCCAGGGCCCAACGCGGTCGGGTGTCCGACTAGGGCGTGTCTGATAATTGCTGGGTCGAGGCAATGACGGTCAAGGCGGCGTGGCAGATGATGGAGTGCTTGTCGTAGCGGGTCACGAGGCCTCGGCAATGTTTACGAGTAGCTCCGAAGTGATCAGCGGAGGCGATCGGTGACGTATCGTGCGCGTGCTTCCACGGGCACACGAGGAAGCTCCACGAGCTCGTAGCCGCACTCGGCGTACGTCGTGAGCATGGAGTCGTAGGTTCGTTCTGCCTCGGCGAGTGGCTGTTTGCGTTCGGCGTCTTGTTCGTAGATCTCCGGCCAGGGCGGGGCGATGAACACTCGAGCGTGGTAGCGAAACGTAGAGGCGGCGGCGTGAAGGTGTTCAGGTACCGACCTCCCTTCGAGGCGGAGGTAGCCGATGATGTCGGGGATGCCCCGGTCGAAGAAGACGGGTCCGCTGCGGGTCGCCGCCTGGCGATAGGAGCGGAGTTCCCAGCAGAGCATCAGCTCCGCGAACAATTCGGGATCGTTCCACGGCAGTGCGCGTCCCCCGATGGCCATCTGGTCCTGGATGACGCCCCGCCCTGCCTCGTGCGACCGCGAGAAGCCTGCTTCCTGCAGGTAATCGATCAGGGTGCTCTTTCCGGATCCTGGTCCGCCGGTGATCACGATGAAGCGTGCCGAGTCCGTCAACATGACAAGCGTTGCCCCTCTCCGGTTCATGGCGTCGATGTTCTGGAAACCGGAAGGCGCGCTCCAGATCATCCTGTGACGAGTGACCCGGGGGCGGCCCCGACGGCACTATAGGCCACATGGTGACGAGGGCCATGACTGGCTCACCGACCCGACGCTGACCACGGCGCCAGATCCGTGATCGACCCGCACTGCTCATCAATAACACCCGAAAGCGCGCCATCCGAACAACCCCACACCACAACGGTTTACACGTCTGTCAGACACGCCCTAGCTCTGATCCGCGATCACTGTCCCCCGCCGATACTCGGACTCTGGGCGGTGATCGAACGAGGTGTAAACCGCTTCTGGTCGGATCCGTCAGGGTTCATCGAAGCCAGCTCGACACGGGTCGAGGTGGAAGAGTCGGTGACCAGCTCCCCCGACTGTGTCGTCGCCCTGGAGTAGATGATGCGGGATCCGTCGGGGGTGAACTGCGGATGAACCGCGTACGTGTCGGTCAGCGGGGTGATCTCTCCACCTCCGGCGGGCATCGAGTAGATCTCGGAGCCGTTGTTGCCGCCGCGGTTGCTCGAGAAGACCAGCGTGGATCCGTCGGGTGAATATGCGGGGTCCGCGTTCCAGAACTGGTCCCGCAGAAGCACCTTCGATTCCCCACCGGCCGTCGGCGCCTCGACGATATATCCGCCGACGTTGAAGACCACCCGCGCCCCGTCGGGCGAGAACGTCGCCTCGGATGCGGACTCCTGCTGGGCGATGACGCGCACGCCGGAACCGTCGGTGTTCATGATGCTGATACTGCCGCCGGTCGAGAACGCGATGGCGGACCCGTCCGGTGAGAAGACGGGCTGATAGCCGCCCTCGTAGACCGTCTTCGTTTCACCCGATTCGAGATCCACGAGGTCGATGAACCTACCTCCTCGGGTGTAGGCCAACAGTGCGCCGTCCGGTGACAGCGCGGCGTAGTTGCCATATCGACCATCGGACATGTCGTCGGCCACGGTCGGGGTGACCTGCCGCAGATCGCTGCCGTCGACGCTCGCTACGAAGATCTGACCCCACCCGTCGTCGAAGGACACGATCACCGGTGCAGGCGACGAGTCGTTCGCGCACCCCGCCAGGATGACGGACGCGGCGGCGAGAACGGGCAATAACCTGGAGGAACGCATCCCGTGATCATCGCAGCAGCCGATTTCGTGGTGTCAGGACCCCTGCGCAGCCGGTGTGCCTCAGCCGGCCTGAGTGTCAGCCATCTCGGCATACGAATCGAACAGCGGCCGCCAGTCCGAAACCGGCCCCAAGGTCGCGGGATCGAGTCGGCCCTGGATGACCGCCAGAAGGTTGGACGCGCCGTTCGCGACCCGGCGGGAGCACGAGCCGTCTGCGGGAAAACCGGGTCGTCGATGATGCGGCACTCCACGCCGAATGCCTTGTGAACCAGTTCTTCGGTGATGATCTCGGCTGGCGGGCCCTCGGGCTACTACTGCACCGTCCTTCCATGGCGATGATGCGGTTCCGTAGCGACACGCGTGGTGCGATCGTGCAGGGACGGCTACCAGGGTGTGACCGTCGTTCTCGTTGAGATCGCGGCACAACTCCGACAATTCGATCTGGTGCGCAATCGAGGAAGGTCGTCGACTCGTCCAGCAAGACGAGGGGGTGCGCGAGAACCATTGCCACCCACACACGCTGGCGCCGACCGGCAGACAGTTCATCGACGGTGCGCGGCGACGGATTCGTAACCCTGGTGACGGCCATTGCGGTATCAACCGCGGCCTTGTCCTCCCTCGACCACTGGCGGGCCAGCTTCTGATGTGGATACCGGCCACGCGCAACGAGATCGGCGACCTTGATACCGTCCGGAGCGATCGATGTCTGTGGCAGCAGCCCCAGCCTGCGAGCCACTTCCTTGGCCGGGTAGGACGTAATCGACGTGCCATCCGGAAGCACCTGCCCGGCACTGTGCTTGCGTAGCCACGACAGTGCCCGGAACAATGTCGACTTTCCGCAGCCATTCGACCCGACGACGACCGTGACGCCGCCGTCGGCAATCTCGTCAGGAGCCGGCCGGATCCGCTGCTACTGCGGCTGTTGTCTGCCGAATGCCTTGCCGGCGGGGTAGGACACTAATTCCATCTGCAGGCCCCAGGGTGCGCGGAAGTAGATCCAGCGCTGGCCCTCGCTGGGCCCCGAGCTGGCGGTCGGTTCACCCATGAGCTCGACGTTGTGCTGCTTCAGGTGTGCGATGGCCGCGTCGAGGTCGTCGACGTAGAAGGCGATGTGGTGACCGCCGACGTCACTGTTGAGGGGGACGACGGTCCCCTGGTCGGGTGCCTCATACTCGAACACCTCGAGTTGGGTTCCGCTGTCGCAGCGGAAGAATCGCAGCTCACGCATGACCGTGTCGCGATGCACACCCAGTTGGTCGCTCATCCAGGTGTCGTCGCTCCGGAACGGACCGAGCGTGTACATGTACTCGCAACCGATCACGTCGACCAGAAAGGCGGTGGCCTCTTCGAGATTGGGCACGGTGATGCCGATGTGGTCGACCGTTCGGAGGCCGGGAATTCCCTTGCGGGTTGGTGCTGACACGATGTGTGTACTCCGTTCTGGTCGATCGGACGAGCGGCTGCTTTATGACGATGGGGTTGTCCGGGGCGCCCGTTCCCTCGGCAACCTCGAGCTGCGCGGCGGTCCAGCGGAAGCTGTACTGGCCATCGGCGGCACAGTCAGCGGCGAGGTCGTCGAGGGCGAGGATCTCTGCGAAGGTGATGCCGAGGTTGGGCATCAACGCGTTGTGTTGTGGCAGCACGACTCCCGAGGCCGGGTCGGTGGTGACCTCGTTGGCGATGGTGTCGGTCCTTGTCGAGCCTGCCTTTTCCACGGTGACGGGCGATGTCGATCAGGACTCCTCGGCCGACGATGCCCTTCTCGGTAGTTGAGTGAACCGACGTCGGCCTCCGGGCCCCGTCTGCCCCAGTTGGTCAGTTGATCTGCACGCAGATCGGTTACCGGCGGGACGGCCGTCGGGGGTGTGATGTCGTTCATCATTGTCTCCAGGTCAGGATGTGGGAGCCACGCTGGAAGGAGGATCTCTTCGGCGGGCTCTCGCATCCGTTCTCACGGCATCGTCAGAGGGCGAGACCGACGTACTTCGTCTCGAGGTATTCCTCGATGCCTTCGGTGCCTCCTTCGCGGCCGGTCCCGGAAGCCTTCACTCCGCCGAACGGTGCGGCCGGGTTGGACACGACTCCTTGGTTCAGTCCCACCATCCCGGTCTGCAGACCTTCGGCCAAACGTACTGCGCGTGAGATGTTTTCGGTGAACACGTAGCCGACAAGCCCGTACTCCGTGGCATTGGCCAGTCGTAGTGCTTCGTCGTCGGTGTCGAAAGTCGTCACCGGGGCGACGGGACCGAACACTTCTTCGGACATGATGCGCGCGGATGGCGGCACGTCGGTGAGAACGGTCGGCGGATGGAAGTAGCCGATCTCCCTCGGTGCTGTGTCCGGGGCGATCGCTCGAGCTCCGCGGGCGACCGCGTCGTCGACAAGTTCGCGAACCTTCGTGACCGCGTTCTCGTTGATCAACGGTCCGAGCTGGGTGGCGGCGTCGACGCCGTTTCCGACTACCAGAGCGCACATGCGCTCGCTCAAGCGGGCGGTGAACTGTTCCGCAACCGACCTGTGCACGATGAAACGGTTTGCCGCGGTGCAGGCTTCTCCGTTGTTGCGCATCTTGGCGAGCATCGCCCCATCGACTGCCCGGTCGAGATCGGCGTCGTCGCAGACGATGAAGGGGGCGTTGCCGCCGAGTTCCATCGATACTCGTTGCACGTTGTGTGCGCTCTGTTCGATGAGCTTGCGCCCGACCGGTGTCGAACCGGTGAACGTGATCTTGCGGAGGCGCTCGTCGGCGATCAGCGGCGTGCACACGCCAGGCGCGTCCGAGGTGGTGATGATGTTGACCACCCCGTCCGGCACCCCGGCCTCGAGCAGAATCCGCCCGAACTCGAGCGTGGTGAGGGGGGTGAACTCCGAAGGCTTGATGATCACGGTGCACCCCGCAGCCAAGGCGGGTCCGACCTTCCGAGTGCCCATCGCGAGGGGGAAGTTCCATGGCGTGATGGCAAGCACGGGGCCGACGGGCTGCTTGATCGTGATCAGCCGGGTACCGCCGAGCGGGGCCTGCGAGTACCGGCCCGCGATGCGAACCGCCTCCTCGGAGAACCACCGAAGGAACTCCGCGGCGTAGGTGACCTCACCACGTGCCTCCGCGAGCGGCTTTCCCATTTCGGTGGTGATGAGGAGGGCCAGTTCCTCGGAGCGGGCCTGAACCAGTTCGAAGGCCCGCCGCAGGATGTCGGAACGGTATCGCGGATCTGTCGCGGACCACTCTGCTGCGGCGGTATGGGCCGCGTGCAGCGCGCTCGCGCCGTGAGCGGCGGTGGCATCGGCGACGTGGGCAATCACTTCGCCGGTGGCCGGGTTGTCGACAGCGATGCGGGTGTCGGTCGGCACCCAGCGGCCGGCGATCAGCAGGTCCGTGGGTACGGAGTCAACAATGGACGTGGCTGTCAGGGTGGACATGTCGGGGCATCCTCTGTGGTGATGGGCGGGCTTCGGCGATGCGGGAGATCAGCCCATGTGCAGGCCGCCGTTGACGTGGATGACCTCACCGGTGACGAAGCTCGAGTCGGGGCTGCACAGGAAGGCGATTACGGAGGCAACCTCCTCGGGCTTGCCGAAACGTGCGAGCGGGGTCGAGCGGATCAGGTGATCGTGCTGCGCTTCCACAAGGGATGTGGTCATCGGTGTTTCGATGATGCCCGGAGACACCGCGTTCGCACGAACGTCCGGAGCGAGTTCCCACGCGAGGCTGCGAGTGAACGAAAGCAGGGCGCCCTTGGTGGCGGCGTACGCGGCGTGGTTCTTGCTGCCACGGTGCCCGGCCAGGGAAGTGAGGCTGACGATCGATGCGTTCTTGCGCAGGTGGGGAATTGCGGCCCGGGTCAGGTACATGACGCCGTCGAGGTTGACCGACATCGTCGTGCGCCACTGCTCGTCGGAGATCGTCGCGATCGGCTGCTCCGGGTAGATGCCGGCGGAGAGCACGAGGCTGTCGATTCCGCCGAACTGCGTGGTGGCAAGTGCAACGAACTCGGCGTTCGACTCGGGTGAGGTGACGTCCAGGTCGGTCACCTCGACCCGGCCGGGGCCGCCGGAGAGCGAAGCCTCGAGATCCGCCAATGCAGCGCCGTTGAGATCGCCGAGCACGAGGTCGGCGCCGGCTGCGTACAGCTGGACGGCCAGTGCCTTGGCGATTCCGCCCGCGGCGCCGGTGATGGCGACGGTGCGTCCCGTGAAGTCGGTGGCCATGGGGTTCTCCTTGGGTCGATCGGCTTGGTCAGTCGGCCACATCGCTCTCGTCGTGAGCGGTGTGTGCGGTGTGGTCGAAAAGTTCGGGGTGTTTGGACAGTTCGATTCGAGTGCGCCGGATGTGCCCGGCCAGGCAGCGTTCCGCCTCTGTGTCGTCGCATCGGATGATCGCGTCGATGAGCAGCCGGTGCTCGGCGTTGATGATCCATTTACCTTCGAGGCCGGTGAGCCGTGCGTATGCCCGGCGGTAGTGCTGTGTGGTGTTCCAATACCGGGTGACCATCGCGTTGAGTTGCGGAATCCGGCACCCTCCGTAGGTAAGTAGGTGCAACTCCCTGTCGAGGGTGAGGAAGCGGTCGACATCGTCGTTCGCTTCGATCTCGTCCTGGATGGCCAGCAGTCGCTGGTGATCCTGAGCCGCGAGCCGGGGAATGCTCTCGGAGAGCGCCATCGGTTCGATTCGCTCGCGTACCCGATAGATGAAATCGCATTCTTGCAGGTCCATCATCGAGACCCAGGCGCCACTGTTGGCCTTGAGTTCCACGAGCCCCTCGGCCTCGAGGATGCGGAACGCCTCCCGGACCGGGAGCCGGCTCGCTCCGGTGCGCGCGGCAACTTCTTCCTGCCGGATCCTCTCGCCCGGGTGCATCCGTCCAGCGAGTATCTCTTCTCGCAGATGGTCCGCGATGCGCTGACTTGCCACCGACGAAGCCCCGGTAGTGGGAGCGGGCTGTTCCAAAACTGTTCCTCCAAAGTGGTCTCGTGCCTGGCCGCCGCCACGTGGGCAGGTGTGCCGATTCTCTCCCACACCGTCGGTGTGCCCGCACCAGGAGCCGTCCGCTGGTGAGGTAGCGACGGCCGGTGCGCACGAGCCCGAAGAAGGGTGGCTCGGATCAGCCCGATCGCATCAGTGCATCAAACCACCCGTTCTCAATTGGATCCATAGCCCGCTCGCCGCCGTGACGCGGGAGCATCTTCGGTTGCACTCTGCACCCATTTATCTGGTGATGTCAAGCACTTTGGCGCCGCCCGCGTGACGACCCTCCGGGGAGTGCGCTTGCAAATGGATCCATTTGAATGGCATTGTGATCGCCGACACGCCGACCGTGCTGTGCACTCGCACCCGCCGTCGCCCTGCATTCTCGACTTCGGAGTTTTGACTGATGACTACGCACAAGAAGCTCACCGCCGCGTCCCCGTGGGTAGAGCTGACCGCGACCACCAAGGACTGGGACACCGCAGACCCGGCGCTACTCGAGACGATGCTCGCGCAGATCATCTGGATCCGAACCTTCGAGGAATACGTTCTCGAGCTGGCCGGCAAGGGCCTCATCCACGGCCCCGCGCACTCGAGCATCGGGCAGGAAGGCGGTGCCGTCGGATCGATCGTGGGGCTCACCTCGGCCGATTCGATCAACGGTTCCCATCGTGGACATCACCAGTTCCTCGCGAAGGCCCTGGGCCACGTCGCGCCCGACGGACTCGATCCCACCGCTGAGATCTCGCCCGAGGTCCGCACCGTGTTGACTCGCAGCCTCGCCGAGATCTGCGGACTCGCCCGGGGATACTGCAGGGGGCGTGGCGGATCGATGCACCTGCAGTGGAAAGAAGCAGGGGCGATGGGCACCAATGCCATCGTCGGTGGCGGAGCGCCGCAGGCGGCCGGATTCGCCTGGTCGAACAAGCAGGCAGGCACCGACGCCGTCTCGGTGACGTATTTCGGCGACGGTGCCGTCAACATCGGATCGGTACTCGAGACGTTCAACCTCGCCGCGGCCTGGAAGCTGCCGGTCTGCTTCTTCATCGAGAACAACCAGTACGCCGTCTCCACCCATGTCGAAGAGGCGACCGGCGAGCCCCGACTGTCCGCGCGAGGTCTCGGATTCAACATCGCCAGCTGGAAGGTCGACGGCATGGATCCGTTGGCGGTGCACCTGGCGACCCAGGAAGCGCTCGCTCACATGCGCGCCGGCAAGGGCCCGACCATCATCGAGGTCGATGTCTACCGGTTCTTCCACCAGAACGGCCCGTTCCCCGGCAGCGCCTTCGGATACCGGACCAAGGAGGAGGAGAAGCAGTGGAAGAAGCGTGATCCGCTCGCCCTCATCTCCGAGCACGTCGTGCGTCGCTCCATCCTCACCGCCGACGACATCGACAAGGCTGTGGCGCGAGCGGCCGCGATGATGCGTGAGATCGGCGACGAACTGCTCGAGCCCGTGCCCGGCGGCAGGCCGGGACAGCAGCAGATCAAGGCGTCCGAGTGGCCCGACGTGTCGTTCGTCGACGTCGGCCTGCGCGGTGACCTGAGCGAGTTCGACGGCGCGCGCTTCGTCGAGCCTGCCGACTTCACCGGTGAGCTCGCCGACCGCAAGTTCATCGACGTGGTCGCCGAGGTGATGGGCCGACGGATGGCCACCGACGACTCGATCGTGGTGATGGGTGAGGACATTCACCGTCTCAACGGCGGCACCAACGGTGCGACCCGCGGATTGTCGGCCGAGTACCCGGACCGGATTCTCGGCACACCTATCAGCGAGAACGCCTTCGCCGGCCTCGGCGGCGGCATCGCGCTCGACGGCCGCTACAAGCCGGTCGTCGAGTTCATGTACGCGGACTTCATGTGGGTGGCAGCCGACCAGATCTTCAACCAGATCGGCAAGGCGCGGCACATGTTCGGTGGCGACAGCACCGTGCCGTTCGTGTTGCGCAGCAAGGTTGCGATGGGCACCGGCTATGGATCGCAGCACTCCATGGACCCGGCCGGCGTGTTCGTCACAGCTCCGGGCTGGCGCATCGTGGCGCCCTCCAACCCCTACGACTATGTCGGACTGATGAACAGCGCCCTGCTCTGCAACGACCCGGTCGTGGTTATCGAGCACGTCGATCTGTACGCCACGACCGGACAGGGCCCTGTCGAGGACTACGACTACTTCCTCCCCGTCGGCAAGGCCGCGCGTCGTCGCACCGGTGACGACATCACGATCATCTCGTACCTGTCGATGGTCAATCACTGCATCGAGGCCGTCGACGAGCTCGGCACCGATGCGGACATCATCGACCTGCGGTGGCTGGACAAGGCCAGCATCGACTGGGACACCATCGGTGAGAGCATCAAGAAGACCAACAACGTGCTCATCGCCGAGCAGGGTGCCAGCGGCACCTCGTACGGCGCCTGGCTTGCGGACGAGATTCAGCGCCGCTTCTTCGACTGGCTCGACCAGCCCATTCAGCGGGTGACCGGCGCTGAGGCGTCGCCGAGCATCAGCAAGGTTCTCGAGCGTGCCGCGATCGCCAGGACCGAGGAGATCGTCGCGAAGCTGGCACAGATCACCGGCGCCTGATCCACCTTCCCCCGGTAGACCCACCAGCTGACCTTCTAGGAGTACCAACCATGGCGAAACTACTGCGCATGCCCGAAGTGGCAGCAGGCGCCACCACCGTCGTCCTGTCCGAATGGCCTCTCGCCGACAACGCCACCTTCGCGATCGACGACGCTCTTGCTGTCATCGAGACCGACAAGGCCGTCGTCGACGTCGAAGCCGAGTACCCCGGAGTTCTCCTCAAGACACTCGTGCCGGCGGGCTCGGAGGTCGAGGTCGGGGCACCGATCGCCCTCCTCGGTGACGAGGGAGAGAAGGTGGCCGACATTGACACGCTCCTCGCCGAACTCGGCGTCAGCGACGTCGCGCACGCCGCCACGCCCGCACCCGCGCCCGCCGCCGCTGCGCCCGCCACCGCGCAGCCAAAGCCGGCGACGGCGACGGCGCCCCGTGGCCGCATCTTCGCCAGTCCGCTCGCACGGCGGCTCGCGGCAGACGCCGGGCTCGACCTCTCCGGGATCGAGGGCACTGGCCCGAACGGGCGTGTCACCAAGCGTGACGTCCTCGCGGCGGCCTCCCGTGCCGTCGATGCCGCGCCTCGCACGACGGCAGCGGCCGCGGGGGCCGGATACACCGACGAGCCGCACTCGAAGCTGCGGCGCGCCATTGCCCAGCGCCTGACCGAGAGCAAGCAGACCCAGCCGCACTTCTACATCCACGGCACGGCGCGCGTCGATGCGCTGCTCGAGGCGCGAGCTCAACTCAACCAGATCAGCCCGACCAAGATCTCGGTCAACGACATGCTGATCAAGGCGCTGGCTAAGGCACACCAGCTGGTGCCCCAGATGAACGCGATCTGGACGCCGGATGCGATCCGCAGGTTCGACGGCGTCGACATCAGTGTCGCCATCGCCTCCGACCGCGGGCTGCTGACACCGGTCCTGCGCAATGTCGACAAGCTGTCGATCTCGGAAATCGCCTCTGCTACAAAAGACTTCGTCGTCCGTGCGCAGGAGGGCAAGATCAAGCAGGCCGAGCTCGAAGGTGGCTCGACGACGATCTCCAACCTGGGGATGTACGGAGTCCCGGAGTTCTCGGCGATCATCAACCCCCCGCAGTCCTCGATTCTCGCGGTCGGCGCCGCCGCCGAGGAGCCCGTCGCGGTCGACGGCCGGCTCGAAGTGGCCACCGTGCTGCGGGTGGTGCTCTCGGTCGACCACCGTCCTGTCGACGGCGCTCACGCCGCGGAGTGGATGAAGCACTTCACCGATGTCCTCGAGAACCCGCTGCGCATGTTCGCCTGACGACCCCACCGGTCCGACACAGAAAGCCAGAATATGACCGACCACTACGACGTCGTTGTCCTCGGCGCCGGACCCGGAGGCTATGTTGCCGCAATCCGGGCTGCTCAACTGGGGCTCTCGACGGCTGTCATCGAGGAAAAGTATTGGGGCGGTGTGTGCCTGAACGTCGGGTGCATTCCATCGAAGGCGTTGCTCCGGCATGCCGAGATCGCTCACCTCGTCACCAAGGAGGCCGACACCTTCGGTATCCAGGGTGACGTGTCGCTCGACTTCGGCGTGGCCTTCCGCCGGAGCCGCCACGTCGCCGACGGGCGCACCAAGGGCGTGCACTACCTGATGAAGAAGAACGGCATCACCGAGCTGAACGGCCGGGGCCGCTTCGTCGATGCCCACACCATCGAAGTCGATGGTCCCAGCCCCGTCACGGTGACGTTCGATCACGCGATCATCGCCACCGGAGCCAAGCCCCGACTGCTTCCGGGCACCTCGTCGAGCGAACGAGTAGTCACCTACGAGGAGCAGATTCTGGCCTCGGAGTTGCCCGCCCGGGTCGTGATCGCCGGCGCCGGTGCGATCGGCATCGAATTCGCGTATGTGCTCAACAGTTTCGGGGTCGACGTCACTCTCGTCGAGTACGCCGACCGAATTCTTCCCCTCGAAGACGCCGAGGTCTCGGCCGAACTTGCCAAGCGGTACAAGAAGGACGGGATCACCGTACTCACCTCGACGGCAGTCGAGCGCATCGTCGAGTCTGACGACACGGTGACGGTGGTCGTCACCCGTGACGGAACAGAGCAGGAGCTCGAGGCCGACAAGGTCATCCAGGCCATCGGTTTCGCGCCCAACATCGACGGTTACGGTCTCGACGCCACCGGTGTGACGGTGACCGATCATGGTGCAATCGAGGTCGACGACGCCATGCGCACGTCGATTCCACACATCTTCGCGATCGGCGACGTCACCGCCAAGCTGATGCTCGCGCACGTCGCCGAGGCACAGGGAGTCGTGGCGGCCGAGACCATCGCCGGGGTGCGCACTGTCGCGGTGAACTACCCGATGATTCCGCGGGCGACATTCTGCCAACCGCAGGTGGCCAGCTTCGGCTGGACCGAACAGCAGGCACGCGAGCGCGCCGAGGAGAACGGCTGGGACATCCAGGTGGCCACCTTCCCGTTCAGCGCCAACGGCAAGGCGCACGGGCACGGAGATCCGCTTGGCTTCGTCAAGCTGGTCGCCGATGCCACGTACGGTGAGCTGCTCGGCGGCCACCTGATCGGACCAGAGGTGACGGAGCTCCTTCCTGAGCTGACGTTGGCGCAGAAGTTCGAACTCACCGCGTCGGATCTGATCCGGAATGTGCATGCGCACCCGACCCTCAGCGAAGCGCTACAGGAAGCCTTCCACGGTCTAGCAGGTCACATGATCAACCTCTGACGCCACCTGGTGTCGGTCAGTCTCATGAAAGGGCGCAGTGATGACGGTGGCTCCGGAAGGCCGGAAACTGCTTCGTGTCGAGGTCCGCAACGCGCGGACACCGATCGAGCGGAAGCCGAACTGGATCAAGACCCGCGCGAAGATGGGCCCGGAGTTCACCGAACTCAAATCGCTGGTCAAGTCCGAGGGTCTGCACACGGTCTGCGAGGAGGCCGGGTGCCCCAACATCTACGAATGCTGGGAGGACCGCGAGGCCACCTTCCTCATCGGCGGCAACCAGTGCACCCGGCGCTGCGACTTCTGTCAGATCGACACGGGAAGACCCGCCGACCTGGACAGCGACGAGCCGCGCCGGGTCGCCGAATCGGTCCGGTCGATGGGCCTGCGGTACTCGACGATCACCGGCGTCGCCCGCGACGACCTGTCCGACGAGGGCGCCTGGCTCTACGCCGAGACGGTCCGCCAGATCCATGCCCTCAACCCGACCACCGGTGTGGAGAACCTGATCCCAGATTTCCATGCCGAGCCGGATCTGCTGGCGGAGGTGTTCGACGCGCGCCCCGAGGTCCTCGCGCACAACCTGGAGACGGTGCCGCGGATCTTCAAGCGGATCCGCCCGGCGTTCCGCTACGAGCGTTCGCTCGATGTGATCACCGCCGCCCGCGACTTCGGCCTGGTCACCAAGTCGAACCTGATCCTCGGAATGGGTGAGACGCCGGAGGAGGTGCAGTCCGCGATGGTGGACCTGCACGAGGCCGGGTGCGACATCATCACCGTCACCCAGTACCTGCGCCCCTCGCCGCGGCATCACCCCGTCGAACGTTGGGTCAGGCCGGAGGAGTTCGTCGAGCACTCCGAGTTCGCCACCGAACTCGGGTTCGCCGGGGTGATGGCGGGGCCGCTGGTCCGCTCGTCGTACCGGGCCGGCCGCCTCTACGCGCAGGCCATGGCCAAGCACGGCCGCCCACTGCCCGCCGGCCAGGCCCACCTCGCCGAGAAAGGAACCACAGTCCAGGAAGTACACACACTCTGATCTTCGGAGAGAAGGACCCCCGATGACCGACATCCACGCCGCCTACCCGGACCTGTCCGGCCAATCGGCCACGATCACGGGTGAAGCCCGTGGTGCCGGCCCGACCAATGCGGCGACGCACCTTCGGGCGTGCCTGCGGCCCCGTCGGGTTCAGTCGCCGCCGAGGTCTCGACAACCTGGTCAGGACCGCCCAGGTGCCGACGCGTCGAGCGGCCCTGGTCGAGACGCGTTGCCGAACAACACAATGCGCCATCCACGCGAGCTCGTGGACAGGTGGCGGTGTCGGTGAGCCGGTGCAGATCCGGTCCACCAACCGTCGCGGTACCGGGCCGGGCTCGATCGTGATCTTCGCGGGTTGGGCCGGAGTCCGTCCTACCACCATTGCCCGGCGTCGCCGATGCCGAGCAATCACCAATCGTCAAGGCGCCGTTGATGCGCCGCTGCCCGTGTCAGCGCAACCACACCCCAAGGCGGCCGTCCGGCGCTGACATTCCATCCGAAAGGAACCACCCCAGTGACACTATCCGACGCCACATCGCCACCATCGGTAGTCGCGACAACACCTCTGTCCGACGCGCAGCGCCGTCGCTCCCTCCGCGCCAGCACGGCAGGCAATATCCTCGAGTGGTACGAGTGGACCACCTACTCGGCGCTGTCACCGTTCATCGCAAAGGCGATGTTCGCCTCATCCGATCCCAGTGCCGCGCTCCTGTCCGTTTTCGCGGTGTTCGCCGTCGGCTTTCTGATGCGACCCATCGGCGGGGTGGTCTTCGGCATCATCGGTGACCGGATCGGTCGACGCGCGGTCCTCATCAGCACCATGCTCTCGATGGCTGCGGCCTGCCTCGCAATCGGCCTCCTGCCGACCTACGCCTCCATCGGGATCTGGTCGTCGGCGCTGCTGCTGCTCCTACGCTGCATTCAGGGGTTCGCGCACGGTGGCGAGTCGTCGGCCTCGGCCACATACGTCTCCGAGATCGCGCCTCCGGCGCACCGCGGCCTGTGGGGCTCCGCAGCCGGCACGGCAATCATCGGCGGTAGCCTCTTCTCGTTCCTGGTCAGCGCCGCGCTCACCTCCGTCCTGGGTGCCGATGCGATGCAGGAGTGGGGTTGGCGGATTCCCTTCCTGCTCGGCGGTGTGATGGCCGTTGTGGTGCTGTGGATGCGCCGTGAGATGCACGAAAGCGATGTATTCACGGAGACCCAGGCGGAGGAAAACGACCCGGTCGAACCCCCCGCGCGCCGGGCGGTGGTGCTTGCTGCGGTTCGACTGATCGCCTTCATCGCTGGCTTGACCTGCTTCAACTACGTCTGGATGACCTTCATGACGACGTACGCCATCAGCGAGAAGGGGATGTCTCCCGGAGCCGCGTACTGGGTCACTGCGCTCGGCCAGCTCATCTGCCTCGTGATCACCCCCTTCATGGGCCGCCTGTCCGACCGAATCGGCCGTAAGCCCATGATGTTCGGATACGCGGCACTCGCGGTCATCATCACATTCCCCTTCACCGCACTGGTCAACGACCAGCCGTGGACATTGTTCGTCACCGTCACAGCCGGCCTGTCGATCTGGGCGATGTGCAACTCGATCTTCCCCGCGCTGCTGGCGGAGAACTTCCCGACCCGACTCCGTGGCCGCGGCGTCGGCTTCAGCTACTCCATCGCTGTCGCACTGTTCGGTGGCACGGCGCCCTATCTCAACCAACTCTTCGTGTCACTCGACAAGGGGTGGGTCTTCAACCTGTACGTCATGGGACTCTGCAGCATCGGGTTCGTGGCGACGTTCTTCTTCAAGGAGACCCGGGGAATCAACCTCAACGACGTGCGTCTCGACCGCTGACGCATCGAACATGACGAGGCCGGTGACCCGTCCAGCTGGGACGGGTCACCGGCCTCGTCGTCAAGCGATCCAGCCCAGTGCCTCGGAGGCCGATACGAGCAGCGTCGCCTCACATCTGGTGGGGCCGACCTGCTTCGTCGAGTACTCAGCGCTGCCGCAGCCGACGGGCTGACCGACGTCTCCCTTGTTGTGAGCGATGCGAATCCGGCGCGCCGGGTCTACGAGAAGCTCGGTTTCCAACTGACTGACACGTCGCTGACGGTAGTAGTGCCCTGATCCGCCACCCCGCCGACAACAATGCGGAGGTGACCGAAACATGTGGTGCCCAATGCGGATTCTCCTACGACCTCGGTCAAGCCGCGATCGCTGCAGAGTGCGTCCAAGATCGGGTCACCGAGGTCGTCACAATCTTGCGAGACCTCGCCACTTTCAACCCGCAGAACCACGCTACTTTGCTGAAGACCCACACACCTCGCCGGGCAGTTCTGTGCCGACGTCGAAGCCCAGGCATTCGACCCCGTTCGTTCAGCTCGGGTTGACAGGTCAGTCAGGAACGTCTGTGCCCGTGTGGGTTCTCGTCAGTGCGCGTGCGTAGACGTTCTCGAGCGCGGTCACTGCGGCCCGTCGATCCACGTGGTCTGGGTCGAGGCGGTGCTGAATGTTGATACCCAGCGTTCCGCCCAGGAGCGCCACTGCCACCGCGTCCGGGTCAGCGACGGGCGCCGAAACGGACCGCAGGTAGTCGGCGTAATAGCGGCGCAGTGTCCGATACTGCTCGGCGTAGGTGTCGCGCACCGGGGAATCCTTGCTCGTCGCCTCGAGGAGGATCGTCGCGAAGATCCGCGCCTCGGGCTGCGACATTATTGCGAAGTTGGCTTCGATGAGTGCCGCGACGCCCTGTTCGGGTGCAGCTGCGAGGTTGTCTCGCAGCTGGGTCAGCGCCCACCGGAACGATTCCTCGACTACTGCGCGAATCAGTCCGTCCTTCGATCCGAAGTGCCATGCGACTGAGCCGCGGCTGATACCTGACAGTTCGGCGACGGCTTGGATCGACATGGCTGTGGCCCCACGTTCGGCCGCGAGTTCGGTGGCAGCCGCGACGAGTCGCCGCCGTGTCTCCTCGGAGATTTCCTGCTTGCGTGTCGATGCCATCGTGTCTTCTGCCTCGTCCTGGATCGCTGTGAGCGCGTGGCGGGGCGAGCCTGTGCTTATGGCCGGGGGCCTCACGCTGGACGTTCTATGTTAGCGGTCCAGTGATCGGATAACCGTCCTCGATCGACGCTGCAGACGGGTTCTCGCAGGTGGGGCAACCTCTTCTCGCTATCCCGTCCGGCCGGTCCGAGGCAGATCGAAGCGCTGCCCGGGCAGTCAAGCGCAGCACTCCCCGGTCGCCAGACCCTTGCCTATGTCACTCGTCCAGTTCTATGCTGACCGTCCAATAACTTAGTTGGAAGGGTGTGAGTGATCGTGCAATTGATCGACTTGACGCGGACGTTGGACCCGGCGGATCGCGATCTACTGCCGGAGCAGCTGCGGCCGTTGGCCGCAGTAGTCGCGCCGACCGTGACCTACGCGCATCCGGCCGGTACGGGCCGGGACGAGTTCGCGGCGGCGATGCGGTGCTCGGTCGAGGATCTGCCCGAAGGTGAGGGGTGGGGCTCGGAGATGCTGACAGATTTCAACACACATCTCGGTACGCACGTCGACGCGCCGCTGCACTACGGATCCACCTGCGAAGGCAACCCGTCCCGCACGATCACCGATATCGCTCTCGATGAGCTGTGGTGCGAGGCAATCGTTCTCGACCTCAGGGATCGCTGCGCGGCGAACACCGCCATCTCGGTCGACGCGCTCGAACAGGCGCTGGCGGAGAACGGGGCCCCGATCCCGGCCGGCGGCGCGGTCCTGCTCCGTACCGGGCAGGAGCGATTCACCCTGGCCGACCGGGAGTTCTTCCAATACCCGGGAATGAGCCGCGAGGGCACGTTGTTCCTCGCCGAGCGCGGCGCCAAGGTCCTCGGGACCGACGCCGCCGGCTGGGACCTGAGCTTCGCGGTGATGGCGCGCAAGTTCGAGGAGACCGGCGACAACTCGGTGCTGTGGGACGGACACCGAGCAGGTCGCGAGCGCGAGGTCTTCATCGTCCAGCAGATGACGAATCTCGCCGCGCTGCCACCGTCCGGGTTCCGGGTGGCGTTCTTCCCCATCAAACTTGCCCGCGCCAGCGCCGCACCCGCCCGCGTCGTCGCCTTCGTTTGAGTTCGCCACACAGTGACCCGACCATGAAAGGAACTGATCACCAATGAAATTGGCGACCATTGAGTACGAGGCATCCGAGCAGACCGCGCTCGTGCTGGAGGACGGCGGAACACTCCTGCTGCTCGGCCGAGCGCATGGCCTGATGACGGGGGAACCTGCCCCGGAGCTGTCCACCATGCAGCGCATCATCGACGGCGGCGACCCCGTGCGAGCGATGCTCGATCGGATCGCCGCCGCATCCCCGGACGAGGCCGTCATCGAGGCGGGCGAGGTTCGCTGGATGTCGCCCCTCCCCCAGCCCGTGCAGATCCGCGACTTCGGGTGCTTCATGGACCACTTCCGCAACGCCAGGGCGCGAATCCAGGGCATCCCTGTCAGCGAGGTCGAGCTCCCCGCAATTCAGCTCGAGCGCCCGCTGTACTACGTCGCCAACCGGCTGTCGGTGACCGGTCACGGCTCGGAGGTGAGGTGGCCGGCCTACTCGAAGGTCAGGGACTACGAGTTGGAGTTCGCCTGCGTGCTCGGCCGCGGTGGAATGGACATCCCCCGCGAGCATGCTCACGACCACATCTTCGGCTACACCATCTTCAACGACTTCAGTGCCCGGGACACCCAGCTCGAGGAGATCTCGACGGGACTCGGGCTGAGCAAGAGCAAGGACTTCACGGATTCCAACGTGCTGGGTCCGTGGATCGTCACGGCCGACGAGGTGGGCGACCCGTATCGGTTGCAGATGGTCGCGCGGATCAACGGCGAGGAAGTGAGCCGCGGAACCAGTGCCGACATGCACCACAGCTTCGCGGACATGATCACGTTTGCCTCCACCTCTACCCGGCTGCACGCGGGCGAGGTGTTGTGCTCGGGCACGGTACCGACTGGTTGTGGGCTCGAGCACGGCCGCTATCTCGAACCCGGCGATGTGATCGAGCTCGAGGTCACCGGCCTCGGCGTGCTGCGCAACAGGGTGATGGCATGAGCCGGGATGTGATGGTGTTGGGAGTCGGCGCCACTCCCTTCGGCCGGCACCTGGACAAGACCGCCTCCGACCTGGTGGGCGCCGCGGCGGCTGACGCGCTGACCGATGCGGGCATGGAACGCTCCGATGTGGGTGCGGTCTTCCATGCGACCGTCAGCCAGAAGGCTCTCGACCACCAGCACATGATCCCGGGCCAAGTTGCGTTGCGCCCGCATGGATTCGTCGGGGTGCCGGTGGTGAACGTCGAGAACGCATGCGCCGGCGGCGCGACTGCGCTCTGGTTGGCGATCGCTCACGTCCGTGCCGGACTGTCGGAGGTCGCACTGGCCACCGGTGTCGACAAGCTCGTCTGTGCTGACCCCGCGCGGGGATTGGCCGTCTTCGACGGTGCTCTCGACGTGGCGAACCGCGACGACGTTCTCGCGACTCTGGCGGCGCTCGCCGACCCTCTCCCCCCGCAGCTCGACACCGCGCCCGGGGACAGGTCGGTCTTCATGGAGGTCTACGCGGCGCTGGCCCGCGCGCATATGCAGCAGTACGGCACCACCGAATCGCAACTGGCCGCCGTCGCCGCCAAGAACCATGCCCACTCGGTGCACAACCCTCGCGCTCAGTTCCGCAGATCGTTCACTACCGACGAGGTACTGGCCGCACGGCGCGTCGCCTGGCCGCTGACCGTTCCGATGTGTTCACCCGTCAGCGACGGTGCTGCGGCAGTCGTTGTGGCGAGCGCCGAGTTCGCAGGCCGGGCCGCATCCAATGACCGCGCAGTCGCGGTCCTCGGCAGTGCGCTGGTGTCGGGCACCGACCGAGTCGCAGACGACGCACACAACCACATCGGGCGTCGAGCCGCCCTCGCCGCCTACGAGCAGGCGGGTGTTGGGCCGGGCGACGTCGATGTCGCCGAAGTGCACGACGCGACCGCATTCGGCGAGATTCAGCAGGTCGAGAACCTCGGCTTCTGCCCGATCGGAGACGGCGGACAGTGGTCGGCCTCGGGCGCCGGCGCCTTGGGTGGCGCTCTCCCCGTCAACCCGTCCGGAGGCCTCGAATCTCGCGGGCATCCGGTGTCCGCCACCGGTCTGGCGCAGGTGTTCGAGTTGGTCACACAGCTTCGCGGTGGCGCAGGCGAACGCCAAGTACCCGGTGCACGAATCGCTATCGCCGAGAACGGCGGTGGTGTCTACGGCATCGAAGAGGCGGTGGCCGCCGTCACCATCCTGGGAGACACACGATGAAATTCTCTGCGGAAGAATCGAATCCGAACATGGAGCCGGGGTATGCGGAACTGATTCTGACCGCTCTGTGGCGGCACCCGGATCATGTCGCGTTCCGCTTCACCGACGACCACGGCCAACGGCAAGTATGGACGTATCGCGACACTGCCGAGCGGATCGAGCGCACAGCCACTGTCTACGGGGAACTCGGCTTGGCCCCGGGACGCGGCGTCGCGCTGCTGTCCGGCCCTCGACCAGAGGCATTCACCGTAATGGTTGCCGCGTGCCTCGCGGGCTTGCGATACGTCGCGCTGCACCCGCTGGGAACGGCGGAGGCCGACCGCGTCGTCCTCAGGGACAGCGCCGCAGATCTCTTCGTCGTCGACGACTCCCGGTTCCCCACACGAGCCGACCAGGCGGGAACAAAGTCCATCACGATGGCTGCACTGACCCGCCGCGTCGCCGAGGCACGGCCAAGTCCCCAGGACCCACGAGGGCCGGCTCTGTACCTCTTCTACACAGGCGGGACAACGGGAGAACCGAAAGGCGTAATGCTGCGCGACCGGTCACTCGTCGCCAATGCGTTCGCCTGTTCCACCTGGGCGTGGCCACAGAACACCAACTTCCTGATCACCACACCGATGTCGCATGCGGCGGGCCTGTTCGTGGCTCCCGGTCTGCTCCGGGGCGCAAGCTTCGACGTGCACGCATCCTTCGACCCGGACAAGGTCATCGACGCGATCGAACGTGACGGCGTCTCTGCATCGTTCCTCGTCCCGACGATGCTGTATGCGCTGCTCGACCACCCACGTGCCGCCGACGCCGACCTTTCAGGGCTCCGCTGGATCCTGTACGGGGCCGCGCCCACCGACCCGACGCGTCTCGTCCAGGCGCGTGAGCTGTTCGGACCGATCCTGAGCCAACACTACGGACAGGCCGAGGCCCCGAACGCGCTGACGGTGCTCGACCCCAGCGAGCACCGCAACGATCCGGCCGTCCTCGGCAGCTGTGGACGTCCGATGCCGGGCGTCGAGATCGCCATACTCGATTCGAACGGCCGGGAACTTGCGACCGGCGCAGCCGGAGAACTGTGCGCCCGTGGGCCGTTGGTGATGGACGGCTACTGGAACAAGCCCGAAGAGACAGCAGCGGCGCTCAAGGGTGGATGGCTCCACACCGGTGATGTTGCACGCCGCGACGAAACCGGGCTGATCACGATCGTCGATCGCATGAAAGACACCATCATCACCGGCGGCTTCAACGTCTATCCACGCGAAGTCGAGGACGCCCTCGGTACCCACCCCGCAGTCGCGGCGAGCGCGGTCTACGGCCTACCGGATCCACAATGGGGCGAGGCCGTTACAGCCGCGGTTGTCTTCCACGACGGCCACACCGCCACCGCTCGGGAACTCACCGAACACGTCCGCACCACAAAGGGGTCGGTCTGGGCGCCCAAGCGCATCGACGTGTACGACGCCCTACCGACGACACCGTTGGGCAAGATCGACAAGAAGGCTCTCCGACACACACATCCGGCGCAGTAAGAAACTTTGCCGGCGGCTGAGTCATCATGGCTTCCAGGCCAGCCGCGGACGGACAGTGGGGCTGTGGATACCGGACCAGCCTTCCGGTCGGCTGATGCGTTTGCGGTAGGTCGCATCGTGCCGCCGGAAGGCCCGTCCGCTCTGTTCGACCCACACCGGACGGGCCAGCGCCTACAACGTCATGACGCGCAACAGTTGGCTTCCGTCGTGGTAACGGTGGGCGCGGTACCCGGGTCGATGGCGCTTGTGAGTCCTGCATCGACTGGGAGAACAATTCCGGTAGTCCAGCGCGACTCGGGTCCAGCCAAATAGCGGACCGCTTCTGCCACATCCCATCCCGTGCCCTCGGTTCGAAGCGGTGCAGCCTCGGCCCGGAGTCGACGCGCATGCTCGTCCAGCCCCTGTGCGTCCATCAGCGGTGTGTGCACCAGACCGGGCGCGACGGCATTGACCCGGATCCCGTCGGGACCGTGCATCGCGGCCATGGCTTGGGTGAGGCTGAGCAGTGCCCCCTTACTGGCCGAGTACGCGACCGACGGGTGACCGCCGCGCAGTGCTGCGACCGAGGCCATGTCGACGATCGCTCCGCTGCCGGCCATTGCAGGAATCAAGTATCTGGACAGTAGAAGCACCGAATCGATGTTGATACGCAGACACGTTCGCCAAGCATCCAGGTCGATATCCACCACGCTTCCAGCGGGGCCGGTGACACCCACGTTGTTTACCAGGATGTCCACCCGGCCGTGCTGCGCGAGCACGTCGGCGGCGAGGCCGCGGCAGGTTGAATCATCAGCAACGTCTGCGACGACCGCCGAGACGTGCACACCGAGAGAGGCACACATCTGAACGGTGCCTTCGAGATTCGCCCCAACGTTGTCGACCAGAACGACATGGGCCCCGGACCGGGCGAGTCGGACAGCGCAGGCACGGCCGATGCCGATCCCAGGCCCACGCGAACCGGCGCCGCTGATGACTGCAACTTTGCCCGACAAACGGTCATCGAGCATGTCCAGTTCAGATTCGCTGCGCACTGTCACTCCAGTAGTATTCACGCACATCCTTCTTCAGTACCTTTCCGTTCGAACTGCGTGGCAGTCGATCGACTACATCGATCCGTTTCGGGGCCTTGTAGCTGCCGAGCTTGTCCTTACATCTCCGAATCAGAGCTTGCCGGTCGAGAGTGGCGCCTTCGTTGAGCTCGACGACTGCTACCACCTGCTCTCCCCAATCTTCATGCGGCACACCAACTACCGCACAGTCCTGGATTGCCGGTTCCGACCACAGGACTTGCTCGACTTCGCTTGGGTATACGTTGAGTCCGCCGGTGATGATCATGTCCTTCTTGCGATCAGTGATGTAGAGGTAGCCGGCATTGTCCAGGTGGCCGATGTCGCCAGTGTGGAGCCAGCCCTCGACGACGGTCTCGGCAGTCTTCGTCGGCTCGCGATAGTAGCCCTGCATGAGGAGGTCTCCGGCTACACACACTTCGCCGCTGCGCCCCACCGGTAGTGGATTTCCTTTGTCGTCACGGATTTCGACCTTCACAAACGGTCCTGGGCGGCCGCAGGAAGCGAGGATGCCGTCGGTGCGCAGCCGGCCGTCGACAAGATGCTCCTCAGGCCGAAGGAAAGATATGGCACCGAAGGCTTCGGTCTGGCCGTAGAACTCGATGAGGGTCGGGCCGAAGACCTGGATCGCACGACGCAACTTCTCCTCGGACATCGGTGCCGCACCGTAGATCAGATAGCGAAGGGATTCGAGACAGTAGTTCTCCTCTTCGACCATTTCGAGCAACCGGTAAATGACCGTCGGAGGCAGAAATACCTCTGTCACAGAGAACTTCTCGATAGCGGACAGCACCGCCTTCGGTTCCGCCCGTTCGATCACCACCACGGTTCCGCCACGAGCGGACACCGGGAGGCTGAGCATGCCCGCCGAATGAGTCAGAGGGGCGGCAGCGAGATTGACCACAGATTCGTCAGCGTCGTACGTAAGGCCCAGCATGAAGTGAGCGAACGTGACGCCGAAGGAGCGATGCGTGTTCACAACGCCCTTCGGCCTTCCTGTGGTTCCTCCGGTTGCCGAGATGGAGACCACATCGTCAGGTCGAACATGTATGGGCGGTGTTGTCTTCGGCATCTCCGAGCACCAATCGATCAGCGAAGGTTCGTCTCCGAGTGGTGCGTCGATACACACCAGCAGACGGACCTTCCCCAGTGCACGGATCCGGTCGACGATCGAGATCATGGTGCTGTGCACGAAAAGTACGGTGCAGTCGAAACTGTCGATAAGATCGACCAGAACGTCCTGCGAGCTGGACGGGTTCAAGGGAACCCAGACCATTCCGGCCCTCCACGTGCCCAGGACGGTGATCCAGGCCAGTGGATCGTTCGGGGCGATGACACCGATCTTGGCCTGGGCAGGCAGATCGGCGTCGAGCAGCGCATGAGCAATCCGGCAGGACAGCTCACCCGCCTCGTCGTAGGTCCAGGTTCCTCGCTCACTGACATAGGCGGTGCGGTGTCCACCCATACTCCAGCCGCGGTCGAACATGTCGATAACACTCACGAATCGGTCCTTCCGAGAATGGTGACTGCAGCGACGGCCTCCTCGTACCCGAGGAATCCGCCTCCGTTCTCGGTCAAGCCGATCCGAGCATCGGCGACCTGCCGGGCCCCCGCTCTGCCGCGCAACTGCTCGACGAGTTCGAAGATCTGACCGAGTCCGGTCGCGGCAAGGGGGTGTCCTTTCGATTCGAGCCCGCCTGATGGATTGATGGGGATTCGCCCCCCAATGGCGGTTGCTCCGTTCGCCGCCTCCATTCCTCCGCTGCCGGGCTCACACAAACCCAACATCTCACTCACCAGAATCTCTGCGAATGCGGTCGCATCGTGTACCTCTGCGACGTCGACATCTTCCGGACCCACACCTGCTTGTTGGTAGGCGGCACGCCCCGCAACACGGGTGATGTGTCGATTCCAGTCGCCGGGATCGCGATCGTGACCGGACACCACCACGCTGGCCATCACATCGACGGGATCGGGGACGCCGAGCTTTCCGAGAGCCTCGGCGCTTCCCACCACAACCGCTGCTGCGCCGTCAGTGAGCGGGGCACACATCGGCACCGTCAGCGGCGGCGCGAGAGGACGTGCGGCGAGCACATCGCGAACCGTCATCCCTGCTCTGTAGAAAGCACGTTCGTTGTGGACGGCATGCAGGTGGTTCTTGGCGGCGACGGCAGCGATCTGTTCTGCAGTTGTACCGAACTCGCGCATATGTGCACGCGCAACTGCCGCATAGATGTCCATGAACACGGAGCGCTCACCGATGGTGGAGTCATCGATGTCGCCGCCGAGCTCGGCAAGGGTCTCGACGAGGGTTTCGGGCCTCGAGGTGTCGTACGCTCCGTCGAACACCGCCATCGCACGGGCACGATCACCGACATTCATCTTCTCCGCACCGACGGCCAGCGCGATGTCAGCGAGCCCCGCCCTGACGTGAGCGACCGCAAGGTGGAAGGCACTTGTTCCACTGGCGCAGGCATTCTCGACGTTGAAGATCGGGATTCCACCCAAGCCGAGTCTGCGCAGGGCAATCTGTCCGCCAATCATGTGCTGACCTTCCAGCGGCGATTGCGTGGTGTTTGCATAGAACGCGACGTCGATATCCGACAGGGAGAGAGCAGCGTCAGCGACCGCGGCATGCACAGCCTCGGCGGCGAGGTCGGCCACGGAGCGGTCCCGGTGGCGGCCGAAGGTAGTCATTCCTGCGCCGGCTATCTGAACGGAAGCAGAGTTGGAAGCAGTGGTCATGGTCAGTCCTCGAGAGGTTTGCGGGCGGTCTCCGGCATGGAGACGAAGGTCAAGAAGGTGATGGCGGACAGGGCTGCGATGTACCAACTGAACAGTGAGGTTCGACCCGAATCGATCAGCCACGTGGCGATGTAGGGGCCTGTTCCACCGAAGATCGCCACTGTGAGCGCATAGGGAAATCCGATACCGAGGACGCGAATCCGGGAGGGGAAGAGCTCGGCCTGGACCGCCGAGGCGATGGACGCGAAGCACGCCAGCGCCGCCATGCCGGCACACTGCACGACAAGCAGGCTCCAGAAGCTGTTCGACAGCATCGCCAACAACGGCACCGTGCCCACGGTGAAGGCGAGGGAGCTGGCATACAGGAAGGGCTTACGGCCGATCTTGTCGGATGCCCATCCGCACACGGGGACGACAGCCCAGAAGAAGATCAGGGAAATCAGTCCGATACGGATCGACTCTGCCCGGTCGAATCCAACCGTGATCTGCGCGTACGTCGGCAAGAACACAACCCAGGTGTAGAAGGCGACAGATGGTCCGAGTTGCATCCCCACCACCTGCAGAGTCCGACGGGGATACTGCCTGACGAAGTCGAACACTCCAGACTTCGCAGCGCCTCCCGAAGGCGCTTCACCCGTGATGAGGGTCTCCACACTGCTACGGCGAATCCAGATGGCGCACAACGATGCCGCAGCGCCGATCAGGAACGGTACACGCCATCCCCATGACTCCATAGAGGATTGATCGAGGATTCCCGAGAGCAGAGCAACAGACCCGACAGCTGCAACATTGCCGGCCGTCGCGCCCAGATAGAAGAAACTCGAGAAGAACCCCCGCCGGTTCGCAGGAGCCGACTCGACGAGAAATGCTGAGGCGGAACCGTATTCACCGCCCGTGGACAATCCCTGGAGCAACCGCGCCGCAATGAGAATCACTGGAGCGAGAAGGCCGATCTGATCGTACGTAGGAGACAACCCGATCAGCAGGCTGCCGACTCCCATCAACGCAACAGTGGTTTGAAGCGCCTTCTTCCGCCCGTAGCGATCACCGAGTCGGCCGAGGAACACGCTCCCGAGCGGACGCATGAAGAAGCCGACCGCAAAGACCCCGAGTGCTGCCAGCAACGGGACGAGACTACCTTCACTGCCACTGGGAAAGTACTGCTCGGCAAAATAGACCGCCAGCAGCGAGTAGATGTACCAGTCGTACCACTCGATGAGATTTCCGACGACAGCAGCAGCGATTTGCCTATACGGGCGTTCCACTGCTGAGACGTGGGATACCTCGGCAACCTTCGATTCCATACACATGCCTCCGCAAGCTCGAGTTCGCATGACCGCTCTCGCCTGTGATGACGGTCATGTTCGCTTGAACAAGCATGTGGTGACACCGCCTGCTAGTCGACGGGCACCAGTCCGAAGATTATTGGAGATTCGAACAATCCATCGCCGTCAATCGATGCCGATTTCGAGCGCCCAGCTGAGCCCGATGATCACGTCGGTGCACTCGAGGTCGACATCGAGCAGTGCCTGGATCTTGTTCAACCTGTATCGGAGCGTGTTCGGGTGCACCACGAGGGCCGCAGCGGCAGATTGGACATTGCGGCGATGCTCGAGAAAGACCGCAAGCGTGCCCTCCAGCTCACGAGATGAACGGTCCTGTGCCCGTATGGGATTGAGATATCGATCCCGTAGCCACTCGCCAACCACGGGGGCGCACCGTGCAGCTGCCCGCCAGGTCACATCGTCGAGTGTGTAGACCCCCGGCACGCCGCGAGGTGCTGCCACGGCGTACACCAGTTCGGCGATCTGCATCGCCGCTGCGGCAGAGGCGGGCTCACACGATGGCCCGAGTGCAACAACACCGAGCCGGCCGGGGTCGGGCTTTCGGGGGCTCAGCCCGATGCAACGCTCGTCCCACACGCATGTCAGCGCCGCACGATCGCCGCTTCTTCCCGTCGATTCGAGACGTTGCCGCAGAGTATGGTGACCTACACCGTCGATTGGTCGTGCAATGAGGGGATGGTAGGAGCTTGTAGGGGACAGCCCGTGCTCCGAAGTAATCACCGAACCGAACGAGCCGGTGACCACATCGCGAATGAAGTTCGTCCGCGCTCTGTCCTCCTCCAACGCGTTCTCGATCCCGATACGTTGGTAGGTCACCGCGGCCTGGCTGATGAAGTGGTCCCCGAGACGCCAGAGCAGGCGTGCACCAGCGAGCACCTGGGCTGGATCGACCTGTTCCCGAGCTGCCCACTCGTTGAACCGTTCATAGATCACGGTTATCGACAATCGGTAGCCACGGATGATGTCCTCGATCGGGATTCCCTGCGCGGCCCGCTCCGCGGTCGTACCAGTGGCCTCTGCCACGGTCTCGGGAGCCGGGACGTCTCCGCACTCGAGGACCTCGGCCGAACGCATCACGTTGCGGTGGAGCGAGTTCCTCAGGTCATCGACAGGAATCGCCCGGTACGAGGGAATCTCATTCATCCCGCGGTCGATGCAGTCCTCCGTGATGCTGTCGACATCACGTCGCATCATCGACGCACCCTCGGCTAGGACACGTAGTGTGCGCTCGTCAAGCATCCATTCCTGCCCGTCCATTCTCGCGACATCGGCATAGAGACTGCATCAGCCGGGTGACGACAACAATAGGACGAGGGCTGGCAAGAGGCACGAGGGGTCGTCTCGACTCATCATCAGGGATGCACCGAAGTGAGACCGTTGGCCCACTCCGCGTCGCGAGGACCTCTCGTTCTGGGCACCGGCTCTACTGGTCGAGGTCGGCGATGACCACGGCGCGAATCTCGATCTGCTGGAAAGCACGTCGCGGCCGTGCGGCGGAAGCGAATCCCACACGATCCGGTGAATCGACAGCCCCGATCGCCCCGCGCATCGCGTGCCGTGGCATGCCGCCACTCAATCCGAATCCCGAGTAGGACGCCACTCGTCGACGGGTTGGCCCGAGCACGACGCCGAGATGTTCGCGTCAGCTAGCCACACGGGCATAACGTACCGACGACCCCCACGACCCGATCGTCATCGACCTGACGGCACTGATCGACGACGAGATCGAGCTCAGCCCACCCGCGGACCCGGAGCTGCCGTTCCAGCCCAGGCCGAATGGGCTATGGTCCGTGACCAACTCTCCGAACTGGAGCGGCAGGGAAAGCACCTGTCCCGCAACCTGACGGCCGCCGAAAAGGCGCTGGCCAACGCACAAAGCACTATCTCCGCGACGACGGCGAGACCCTCTACCAGTACATCAGCACAGCCACCGCGCAACTGAAGCGGATCCGCTCACAGTGGCGCACACTCAACGCCCGCGAGCGTGTGCTCCGCAACGAGACCGTCTCAGATCCACACCCCGATCTCGGCGAGCCGCGCGCGCAACCGCTTCAGGTGCCCTCCGGGCCAGTACACCTGGCCGCAGTCGTTGCAGCGACTGAACCGCCGCTGTTCGCGCAGCACTCCGCCGGGGACACTCCCCCGCGCGAGTGTGGGTGTCGCGGGCACGATGAGGCCGTTGCAGCGGGCGCACCGCGTGAGCGGTGCGATGCGCCCCTGTAGCCGGAACCGGTCCAGGACTTCGCGCAACTGGAGCCGGGAGTCGGTCTGGTGCAGGAAGCCACCGTGGACCAGCGCCGCACGCTCGAGCAGCCCGATGTCGCGTGTGAGCAGGATGCGATTCTCGTTGCGCGACAGCGCGAGTAGCTCGGCGTCCGTACGGTCGTTCGCGTATGCGCTGTCGAAGCCGAGCAGCCGGAGATACCGGGCGAGCCGTCCGAGATGGACGTCGAGGACGAACCGCGGCTCCCGCATCGGCGGGCGCAGCGGTGCGACGCCACCGGCGTCCAGCCCGTGGAAGGTCGGATACACGGCGACGCGTTCCCCGCCGGACAGTCGGTGGTCGAACCCGACCGGCTCACCGTCGACGAGGATCAGATCGACCTCGGTGTGCGGCACCCCGAGGGACTCGATCCGGTCCTTGACCGACGGGGTGCCGTCGAACTGGTGCTCGATCGTGTGCTTGCGTTGCGGAGACTGCAGGAAGTCGTTCAGCTCCTCGTAGAAGCGGAACTCGCACCGATGCGCAGCCATACCAGCTCACCACAGAACGCGATTCGAACCCTTCGTCGCCGATCTACTTGCAGGACACTAACTTCCCGAACCATATGGGCGGGTGATGATCTCCAGGTTGTGGCCCGCCGGGTCGTGGAAGTAGACCCCGCGGCCGCCGTCGTTCCTGTTGATCTCGCCGGGCCTCGACTTGCGCGGATCGGCCCAGTGCTCCATGCCGCGCTCGACGATCCGACCGTAGATGCCGTCGAAGTCCTCCTCGCTGACCAGGAAGGCGTAGTGCTGTGGCAGCACGTCGGTCGGCAGATCGGCGAAGTCGAGCGTGACGCCGTTGTCGAGTTGGACGGCCAGGAACGGACCTCCGGCCACCGCGTCGGGCAGGTCGAACAGTGAGGTGAAGAACGACGCGGACACCTGCTTGTCCCGCGCATAGACGATCGTGTGATTGAACGAGATGGTCATCGAAGACCCCTTGCGTTACGACGCCTCCATGCCTGACGCAGTCCGCCACCGGCACGCGACGCTGCGCACCATGTAAGCACCGGTCCCGGTTGCGCCGCAAGATCATCGACCTCCCCCGTTCAGGTACCGCCTGACGATCGGGCCGATCACCTCGAGCGCCGCCACGGTGGTCAACCGATTGTGCGGATGGTCCACGGGGTGTCGACGCACGGTGCCGGAGACGTATCGGTCCCAGGGGGTTCCCGTGTCCACGGTTCCGTCCTCCGCGGTGATGTACACGAGGTCGCCGTCGAACGTCTCGGGTCGATAGTCCTGGCCGAGGCCGATCGTGTGCACGTAGTCGTCGTAGATCCGACGGAGATCGTCGGCCGTCAGCGTGGCGTACGGACCACCGTCGTCGCGCAGCAACTGCTCCGCGCGTTCGGGGGTGAGGTCGTCGTCGAGGCTCTCCGGGGAGTCGAGTCCCGCGAACTCCGCGAACAGCATCCCTAGGCTCGGCGTGCCCGCCCCCTCCGGGGTCGAATCGCTGGTCTGGGTGTCGAGCATGATGAGCGTGCCGACGTCCTCACCGAGAGCCCGCAGCTGCACCGCCATCGCGTGGGCGATGGCACCCCCCACCGAGTACCCGAGCAGGTGGTACGGACCGTGCGGCTGGACCCGTCGGAGCATCTCGACGTAGCTGCGGGCCAGTTCGACCATCGACGGCGCGGCCCCGACTCCGGCGGTTATGCCGGGCGACTGGATTCCGTAGACCGGGCGGTTGTCGGTGATGTACTGGACCAGGCCGGTGTAGCACCAGGTCAGTCCGATCGCCGGATGCACGCAGATCAGCGGTTCGGCACCGTCGCCCGAGCGCATCCGCACCAGCTGGTCCATCGACGGCTCGGCTCCGCCCTCGAGGTGGGCGGCGATCGCCGCCGGTGTCGGATCACTGACGACCCACTGCATCGGCAGCGCCCGGCCGAGCCGCGCCTGCACCTCGGCGACCACCCGCACCGCGCTGAGCGAGTTGCCGCCAAGCTCGAAGAAGCTGTCGTCGACGCCGACCCGATCCGCGCCGAGGACCTCGGCGAACGCCTCGACCAGCACGCGCTCGACCTCCGTTCCCGGCGGCCGGTAGGCGCCGGTGGTGAACACCGGGTCGGGCAGCGCCTCACGGTCGAGTTTGCCGTTGGAATTCATCGGCACGACATCGAGGATCGTGATCGAGGACGGCACCATGTACGCCGGCAGGGAGGTGGCGGCGAACTTCTTGAGCGCCGACGGGTCGAGGTCGCTGTAGGGCGCGAGGCGGACGTACGAGACCAAAACGGTTTCGCCGTTGGGGGCCTCGTGTCCCAGCGACACGGCGAGCTCGACGTCGGGGTGCGCGATCAGCGCCGCGTCGACGTCACCGATCTCGATGCGCAGCCCCCGGATCTTGATCTGGAAGTCGGTGCGTCCGATGTACCGCAGACTGGACCTGCCGGTCCGGCGCACGAGATCACCGGTCCGGTACATACGCGACCCGGGAGCTCCGAAGGGGTTGGCCACGAACCGTTCCGACGTCAGCGTCGGCTGAGCGCGGTAACCACGAGCCAGGCAGGGCCCGAACAGGTACAGCTCGCCCTCGGTGCCGTCGGCCACCGGACGCAACCAGCAGTCGAGCACGACGGCCCCCACCCCGGAGCGGGCGACCGGCCCGCCCATCGTGATCGGCTCGCCGGATGCCAGTGCGCCGCTGACGGTCACGCAGACGGTGCACTCGGTCGGTCCGTACGCGTTGAGCAGGACGGTGCGGTGCGCCCATTCCTCCACCAGTTCCGCCCCGAACAGTTCACCACCGATCTCGGCGACCTCCACGTCGGGCAGCGAACGCGGGTCGAGGGTTCCGCACACCGCCGGGGTGACGAGCAGGTGGGTGACCCGCTCGTCCCGCGCGAACTGTTCGAGTTCCACACCGGCGTAGACGTCGGGCGGTGCGACCACCAGCGTCGCGCCCGCCCCGAACGCGAGGACGAGTTCGAGGATCGACACGTCGAAACTCGGCGAACACACGTGCAGGATGCGCGATTTCGGCGTCACACCCTGATAGTCGATCTGCGCCGCCGTCATCGGCGGCAGCCCGGCGTGGGTCACCATGACCCCCTTCGGGGCGCCTGTCGAACCGGAGGTGTAGATCAAGTACGCCGGATCGGTCACGCGCACCGGGTGCGTGCGCTCGCCGTCGCGGATCGGCCGCGGCGACCAGCGGTCGAGCTCGAGTCGGTCGAGCGCCAGCCAATCGAGCGCCCCTGGCAAGCCGTGGTCGTCGGTCACGGTCAGCCCGACCGAGGCGGCACAGTCGTCCAGCATGTACGCGATGCGTCCGTCGGGCAGCTTCGGATTGATCGGCACGGGGGCGGCGCCGCTCTTCACGACCGCCCATGTGGCGGTGACGGAGTCCGCGGAGCGCGGTATCGCGACCGGCACGAAGTCCTCCGGGCCGACCCCTCGTGCGATCAGCGCGCGCGCCAATCGGCTCGACCGTTCGTCGAGTTCACGGTAGGTGGTGTCGGTGCCGCACCACCGCAACGCGGTCGCCTCCGGGTCGATCGCCGCACCCGTCTCGAGGATCTCTGCCCACGTGCGGGCCGGGCCCGCGTTCTCGGTCGCGATCTCCACCAGGTCCGCGCGGCCCTCCTCGCCCACCACGTCGATGTGACCGATCGGGGTCTGCGGGCGGTGCGCGACGGTCTCGACGATCCGCGCCAGCCGCTGGGCGATGTCCGCGACGACCTCCGGATCGATCGCCTCGGGCGAGTACCGCAGGACCAGGTGCAGGCGGGTGTCCTCGAATACCTTGAGCGACAACGGGTAGTGAGTCGAGTCGTGCCCGACCAGGGATGTGGTCCGCAATCCGGTGTGCTCGGTGAGGCGGGCCAGGGCCTGCATGTCCATCGGGTACGACTCGAAGACCATCGCCGTGTCGAACAGCCCGCCGTAGCCGGCCGCCTGCTGGATCGCGGTCAGGCCCAGGTACTCGTACGGCATGAGCGCGGCGCGCTCGGACTGCAATCGGCACAGCAGGTCGCGGATCGACTCCCGCGGATCCAACCGCACCCGGACGGGCACGGTGTTGATGAACAGCCCCACCATCGACTCGACACCCCGGACCTCGGGCGTGCGCCCGGAGATCGTGGTGCCGAACACGACATCGGTACCGGCCGACATCTGGCCCAACATGATTCCCCACACCGCCTGCAGAACGGTGTTGACCGTCACCCCGGCGTGCTCGGCGGTGCGTCCGAGCGCATCGGCGGTCGAATCGTCGATCGGCACGGTCTCGCTCGCCGTGGCCGAGAGCTGTCGACCCGCCGCGTGGGCCGCCACCACCGTCGGTCCCGGCAGCCCGGACAGTGCCGACGCCCAGGCACGTTCGGCGGCGGCCGTGTCCCTGGAGGTGAGCCATTCCAGGTAGTCGCGGTACTGGGCGGGCCCGCGGCCGAGCGGTCGGCCGCCGGTGAGATACAGATCGAACAGGTCGGCCACCAGCAGCGGCATCGACCAGCCGTCCAGGACGATGTGGTGGTTCGTGACGACCAGTCGACTGCGTCCGTCGCCGAGATCGACGAGCAAGAAGCGGATCAGCGGCGCCTTCCGCATGTCGAAGTGGATCGCGCGATCACGCGTGATCAGGTCCTCGGCCTGCTCCGCGGTCGCCGTCGACGTCGACCAGTCCACGGGAACGTGCCCGAGGGACAGTTGGACCAGGGTGCCGTCATCGCGGTAGTCGAAGACGGTTCGCAGGCTCTCGTGCCGATCCATCAGCGCCTGCGCTGCGTCCGCCAACCGCGCCAGGTCCACATCGCCCTCGAGGTCGACGACCAGCTGCACCTGGTAGGCGTCGACGTCCTGCTGCGCGAGCAGCGCGTGGAACAGCAGCCCCTCCTGCAGGGGCGTGAGCGGCCACACATCGACGACGCCGGAATGTGTTGTCTCCCAATGCTCGATCTCGCCCTGGGTGGCCGTCACCAGGCCCAGGTCGGACGGCGTGAGCCCGCCGCTGCCCGGCGCCGTGACGTGTTCGGCGAGGGCGTGCACCGCGGCCTGCCACAGCGCCGAGAACTCCTCGGCCGCATCGGCGTCGAGGATGCCGGGCACGTACCGGATCACCGCGCACAGCCGCGGCCCGCCGCGCTGGTCCTCGACGTACGCGTCGACCGCCAGCGTGCACGGCACCGGTCCCTCGCTGTCGCGTTCGGCGACGGCGTCGGGGCCGCCGGAACCCACGGCCCACCCCGCGGCCCGGTCACCCGAGAGCCGCCCCAGGTAGTTGACCGCGACCTGCGGATCCTCGTACGCCGCCAGCGTGCGGGACGTGTCGGGATTGAGGTAGCGCAGCAGGCCGTACCCGATTCCGTGCCCCGGCACCGCCCGCCACTGTTCCTTGACCACCTCGAGCGCCGTCCCTGCCGCGCGGCCGGCGGCATACGCGTCGTCGAGGTCGACATCGGTCAGATCGAGTCGGACCGGGTACGCGGTGGTGAACCATCCGACGGTGCGGGAGAGGTCGGCGCCGGGAAGGGTCGCTTCCTCGCGGCCGTGTCCCTCGACGGACACCACGACGCTCTGACGCGGCTGTCCCGTCGGGCCCCATCGATCCCACCGGGCCACCGCCATCGCCGTCGCGCACAGCACCACGTCGGCGGGCGTCGCCCTAAACGCCGCCGGCAGCCTGTCCAGTAGCCCCTGCGTGACGTCGAGCGGGAGGTGCACAGCCACCTGTTCGGTGGTGACGTCGACGTCGGGATCGAACCGCCGCGGACCCAGCGCCGGATCTGCGGGCACCAACATGTCTGTCCACCAGGACAGTTCGGCGACGACCACCGGATCCTCCGCTGCCGCACGGAGCCCGTGCGCCCACGTCCGCATCGACGTGCCGACACGCGAGAGGTCCGGCACTTCGCCCCCGTGGGCACGTTCGAATGCGGACACGAGGTCGGCGAGCAGAATTCGCCACGACACCCCGTCCACCGCGAGATGGTGGATCGCGACCGCAAGCCTGCCGGCCCGCTCCACCCCGGCGTCACACCACGCCACCTCGACCATCACCCCGGCCCCGGGATCGAGTCGGCTCACCGACGCCGCCCGCTCCCACGCGGCCACCGCGTCGACGTCGGCCTCGTCGCGCACGCGTGAACAGTCGACGCGCCGCACACACCCGGCGGCGTCGACGGCCCCCGTCTCGGCCACCACCAGGTGCAGGTCCGGGCCCGATCCGACGCGCCGCGCGCGCAGCATGTCGTGCCGGTCGAGCACCTCCTGCAGCGCGGCCACCAACTGTCCGCTGGTCAGCCCCGCGGGCACCGGCACGGTGACCGACTGCGAGAAGTGATCCCACGTGCCCGGGCGCTCAGCCAACCAGCGGACGATCGGCGTCGGTTCGACGGGCCCGATCCCGCCCCCGGCGATCTCGTCGAGCACCGGGGCCCGACCGGACACGGCCCCGGTGCCGGCGACCTCCGCGAGGCGCGCGACCGTCGGATGCTCGAACACGTCCTGCGGCGTGAACGCGATCCCGGCATCGCGGGCTCGGGACACCAACTGGATCACCGTGATCGAGTCTCCGCCGAGGGCGAAGAACGAATCGTCGGCGGCGACGGCGGGAACGCCCAGGGTCGCGGCGAACAGGCCGGCGAGTCGTTCCTCCTCGGCACCGGCCGGTCGGCGGCCACGTCCCGCGAACGCCGCGAAATCCGGTTCCGGAAGCGCCCTGCGGTCCACCTTGCCGTTCACGGTGACCGGCAGCTCGTCGAGGATCACCACGGCCGCCGGGACCATGTACGACGGCAGCATCCGATCGACGTCGTCGCGTAGACCGAGCGGATCGAGCGCGCGGCCGGCGACGGGCACGACGTAGCCGATCAGCCGGTCGTCCCCTCCGCGATCGCCTTTCCGCGACACGACGACCGCCCGCTCGACCCCGTCGCATCGCAGCAGCGCGGACTCGATCTCCCCCAGCTCCACCCGGAATCCGCGGACCTGCACCTGGAAGTCGCTGCGGCCCAGGAATTCCAGCCTTCCGTCCGCACCGCGGCGACCGAGGTCACCGGTCCGATACATCCGTCCCCCGGTGCCACCGGCCTCGGCCACGAACCGCTCCGCCGTGAGCCCCTGCCGACCGATGTATCCGCGCGCGGCTTCGGCCCCGGCCAGGTAGATCTCGCCCGCGACGCCGGGCGGCACGGGATGCAGGCGCGAATCGAGAACGTGCAGGCGCACCCCGGGCAGGGTTCGACCGATGCCGCCGGCGACGGTGTCCGCGCGAGTGCCGCGCGCGAAGGCGGCGGAGCTGTCGATGACGGTGGCCTCGGTGACGCCGTACATCTCGACGACCTGGCCGGACTCCGGCCGCTGCCGGTCGTACCAGCGCGCGACCTGTTCGGGCGCGAGTTCCTCGCCACCGACGAACACGTACTTCAGCGGCAGATCCTCGGTCGATTCGGCGCCGACCAACTGGTAGAACGACGCCGGCGTCTGATTGATCACTGTGACGGCCTCGCGGCGCAACAGGTCGACGAAGGCGTCGGGCGAATGTGCCACGTCCGGATCGACGATCACCGTTGTGGCTCCGGTCGACAGCGGACCCCACACCTCCCACACCGAGACGTCGAAGGCGAAGGAGTGGAACATCGTCCAGGTGTCGGTGGGCCGGAGATCGAACTCGGTGTGCGCGTTCGCCAACAACGAGGCGACGCTGCGGTGCGTGACCTGCACGCCCTTCGGGCGGCCGGTCGATCCCGAGGTGTAGATGACGTAGGCGGCGTTGTCCGGCCGCGCCGCGGCGTGGACGCCCGCGATCCCGACCGGCAGCGCGGGTGACCACCCGTCGAGTTCCCGGCGGAACCCGTCGTCGTCGAGGAGGACAATCGGTGCGGGGAGTGCGCCCAGCGCGTCCACCGCGTCGGTGGTCGAGAGGACACATGTGGGTGCGGCGTCACCGAGCACCAGCGCAATGCGCTGCGCGGGCGACCCGAGGTCCACCGGGAGATACGCCGCACCGGCGAGGGCCGTCGCAACGATCGCGACGATCGTGTCGGCGGACCGGGGCAGTGCCAGCGCCACAACGGATTCCGGACCCGCTCCCCTCGCGGCGAGGGCCCGCGCGAGCCGAGCCGCCCGGGCGGACAGTTCCGCGTACGTCAGTCGGGTGGTGCCGTGGACGACTGCGACCGCATCCGGGCGCGCGGCGACGACACGCCCGAACAGGTCGGCCAGCGTCACCTCCGGCGGCGCGGACCCGGGCGTGTTCCCCGCCGCGAGCACCGACCGCTCGGCGCCGGTGAGCAGATCGACGTCCCCCACCGGGCCGTGCGGGTCCACGGCCGCGGCAACCAGTATCCGGCGCAGCCGCTCGGCGAACCCCGCGACCGTCGCCTCGTCCCACAGGTCGGTGGCGTAGGTGAGGTCGAAGCGCATTCCGTTCGGATCGCCGTCGGGGTCGAGGGACTCCGACACACTCAGCTGCAGGTCGAACTTCGAGACACCGACGTCGTATTCGAGCGGCTCGACCTCCAGCCCGGGTAGCTGCAGGTACCCGGACATGTCGGTGCGGTACTCGACGAGCACCTGGAACAACGGCGCATACGACGTCGACCGGGCGGGTGCGAGTTCGTCGACCAGGCGCTCGAACGGCAGGTCGGTCCGGGCGAAGGCCGCCAGGTCCGCCTCGCGGACCGCCGTGAGCAGGTCCGCAAACCCCGTACCCGGATCGACCGAGGTACGCAGCACCAGGGTGCCGACGAACATGCCGACCACGTCGTCGAGCCCGGCCTCGCCGCGTCCGGATACCGGTGTGCCGATGACGATGTCGTCGGAGCTCGACAGCCTCGCCACGAGCGTCGCCAGCGCGGTGTGCGCGAGCATGAACATCGTCGCGTTGGCGTGGCGCGCCACGTCGACGAGTCGGGCGTGCGTCCCGGGATCGACGTCGAAGCCGACCGCGGCACCGCGGAAGGACTGCCGGGCCGGGCGGGGTCGGTCGGTCGGGAGCGGGACGACGTCGGGAATGCCGGCCAACGCTGTGCGCCAGTAGTCGAGCTGCCGGTGGTACAGCGAGTCGGGATCGTCCGGGTCGCCGAGCAGGTCGCGCTGCCACAGCGCGAAGTCGACGTACTCGACCGCCGGAGGCGACCAGTCCGGTGCGCGACCGTGACGACGGGATTCGTACGCGCGCATGACATCCCGCGCGAGAGTTCGCATCGAGAAGCCGTCGGCCGCGATGTGGTGGGCGACGACGGCCAGGACGTGCTCCGAGCCGGACAACCGCAGCAGTTGCGCACGCAACGGCACCTCCCAGCTCACGTCGAACCCGGTCTCCGCCAACCGCATCAGATGACCGGGTAGCTCGGTGCCGAGCACCGACAGCAGTTCGGCGGTCGGGGCGTTGCCCGGGGCGACGATCAGCTGGGTGGGCGCGCCGTCGACCACCGGGTACATCGTGCGCAGCGTCGTGTGCCGGGCCACGACATCGCCGACCGCGGCGACGAGCGCCCCCTCGTCGAGGTCGCCGCGCAGCCGCACCGCCATGACGATGTCGTAGGCCGGCGAAGAAGTGTCGAGCTGGTTGATCGACCAAATCCGCAGCTGGGCCGACGACAGCGGCAGCACCTCGGGCCGGTCGTAGGCGCGCAGCACCGGCCGGTGCGCGCCGCCGGTGCCGCGCTCCCGCACCACGGCTGCAAGGCCGCGGACGGTGGGCGCCTCGAAGATCGCGCGGACGTCGAGGTCGGTGTCGAGCGCGGCGTCGAGACGCCGGGTGACGCGGGTAGCCATCAGCGAATTGCCGCCGAGGTCGAAGAAGCTGTCGTCCGGCCCGATCCGCTCGATGCCCAGCACCGCGCACAGATGCTCGGCGACGATGCCTTCGATCGGCGTGAAGCCCGTGATGCCCCGGGCGTCGGCGAGGCTCGGGAAGTCGGGTGCCGGCAGCGCCTTCTGGTCGAGCTTGCCCGACGGGGTGAGCGGCACGTCCTCGATCGGCACGATCAGCGCCGGCACCATGTGCGACGGCAGCCGGTCGGCGAGGTAGCGCAGCAGTTCGTCGGTTTCGACCGCCGGATCGTCACCGGGCCGTACGTACGACACCAGCACGGTCTCCCCCGACGGTGCGGTCCGGCCCAGGGTGGCCGCGAACTCCACACCCGGATGGTCGCCGAGCGCCGCGTCTATCTCGCCGAGCTCGATGCGGAACCCGCGCACCTTCACCTGGAAGTCGCTGCGCCCCAGGTACTCGAGGGTGAGATCGTCGCGCCAACGCACGATGTCGCCGGTCCGGTAGAGCCGGTCACCGGGAACGGTGCCCTCGTCCTCGCCGGTGGGGTGTTCGGTCGCGGCGACGAACGGGCTGGCGACGAACCGTTCGGCGGTCAGCCCCGGGCGGTGGTGGTACCCGCGCGCGATGGCGGGTCCACCGAGGTACAGCTCCCCCGGCATCCCTACCGGGACCGGCTGCAGGCGGGCGTCGAGCACGAGTTCCACGAAGCCGAGCGTGGGCCCGCCGATCGTGATCGGGTCGTCGGGCCGGAGCGGTCCGGCGATGTTGGACATGATCGTGCCCTCGGTGGGCCCGTACGCGTTGAACATGCTGCGTCCGGGCGCCCACCGCCCCACCAACTCCGGCGGGCACGGCTCGCCCGCCACTGCGAGCGAGCGCAGCTCGCCGAGTCCGTCGGGCCGCATCGACCCGAGGACGCTGGGGGTGAAGAATGCGTGCGTCTCTCGTCGGTCGGCCAGCTCCTGCGCCAGATCCGCGCCGCCATAGACGTCGGGCGGCGCGATCACCAGGTGGGCGCCCGACCCGAACGCCATGAGCTGCTCGAACACCGACGCGTCGAAGCTCGGCGAGGTGAACTGCGACACCCGCGCCTCGGACGTGACGGCGAGGTTCTCGCGTTCCGCCGCAACGAGGTTCGCGAGTCCTCGGTGGGTCAGGACGACGCCCTTGGGGATGCCCGTCGAGCCTGAGGTGTAGATCAGGTAGGCGGGGTTGTCGATCCGCAGCGGGGCCGTGCGGTCCGCGTCGGTGATCGGTTCCGACGAGACGCCCGCCGGGTCACGGCAATACTCGTCGGAATCGAGTTCGCGCCAGGAGACGCCGCCGGACAACCGGTCGCGCCACCGCGCCACCGTCAGCCCGAGCAGGGCGCCCGAATCGTCGAGCATGTGCTCGATCCGCTCCCGCGGATAGGTCGGGTCGACGGGCACGAACGCCGCCCCCGCCTTCGCGACCGCCCACACCGCCTCCACGAAGTCGATCGACCGGGTCAGTCCCAGCGCGACAACACCCTCGGGCCCGACGCCGTCGGCGATCAGCCGTCGCGCCAGGCGCGTGGAGCGGATGTCGAGGTCCCGGTACGTCACGGTCCTCGGACCGCAGGTCAGCGCCGGGGCGTCCGGATCGATCCGGGCCGCGTCGGCCAGGATGCCGGGCAGGGTACGGTGGCGTCGTCCGGGGCGGCCGTGCACCGGGGCGAGCCGGGTGTACTCGGTGTCCGACATCAGCCGCAGCCGCGCCAGCGTGCTGTCCGGATCGGATGCGATCGCCTGCAGCACACGTTCGAGTCGGTCGGCGACGGCGTCGATCTCACGCTCGTCGAACAGCGCGGGCGCGTAGTCCATCCGGATCTCCAGCCCGCCGTCGACGGAGGCCGCGAGCGCGAACGGATAGTGCGTCGCGTCGTGCACCGCGATGTCGGCGACCCGCATTCCGGCGATGTCGGTAGCCGAGGTGAGGCCACCGCGATCGATCGGGTACGACTCGAAGACCGTGATGGTGTCGAACAACGCCGCGGCGCCCGTCGCGCGTTCGATGTCGGCGAGGCCGACGTGCTCGTGGTCGAGGAGCGCGGCCTGGTCGGCGTGACAACGCTCGAGCAGTTCGCCGAGAGTCTCGGCCGGGTGCAGGCGCACGCGGATCGGGACCGTGTTGATGAACAGTCCGACCATGCCCTCGATGCCGTCGATCTGCGGCGGGCGTCCCGACACGATCGCACCGAACACGACGTCGTCGCGTCTCGTCCACGCCCCCAAGACTATTGCCCATGCCGCCCGCACGATGGTGCTCATGGTGACGCCCCGGTCGCGCGCGACGCTCTCGAGCCGGGCCGTCTCCGCCCCGGTGAGCAGCAGTCGGTCGGCGCGTGGGACGGTCGGTAGCTGCCGACCGCGCCCGGGCGGCCCGAGCAGGGTCGGTTCGTCGACCCCGGCGAGTTCCTCCACCCAGCGCGCGGTGGACGCCTCCCGATCGATGGTCCCGAGCCACGCCAGGTAGCTCGCGAACGACGCCGACACCGGCACCTCGTGCGGGTCCGCGGCCGCGTAGAGCGCGAGCAGCTCGCGCACCAGCAGCGGGACCGACCAGCCGTCGAGGAGGATGTGATGGTAGGTGAGCGCCAGCTTGTGCGCGTCGTCGCCGGTGCGGATCAGGAACGCCCGCACCAGCGGCGGCTCCGCCATGTCGAAGCGGCGCGCACGATCGCCCGCCAGTGCGCGGTCGATCTCACCGGCGTCGCGCAGATCCGCTACCGCCCAGGGAAGTTCGATGCGGCGCGGCACCAGCTGCAGCGGGTCGCCGTCCGGCCCGGTGGTGAACGCGACCCGCAGGCTCTCGTGCCGATCCAGCAGCGCCTGCACCGTGCGCCGCATCCGGTCGCCGTCGACGCGGCCCCGCAGGTCGAGCACCAACTGCACCAGGTAGGGGTCGTCCGCGTCGCCCGCCAACTCGGACTGGAACAGCAGCCCCGCCTGCAGCGGCGACACCGGCCAGACGGCGGACAGACCCGGACACGCGGCCTCGAGATCTTCGATGGCGTCCTGATCCAGCCGGACCAGCGGCAGATCCGACGGCGTCAGACCGCCCGCACCGGGCCGGGCCGCCGCGGTCGCGAGGGCCCGACAGGCCGAGCGCCACAGATCCGCCAGATCCTCGACGTCGCGGGCGTCGAGGATCCCGGTCGGATAGGACAGCGCGGCGCGCAGCGTGGGGCCCGCCGCGGTGTCGACGGTGATCAGGTTGACGTCCAGCACGGCAGCGGCGGGCAGGGCCGGGTCGACCGTCGAACCCAGGTCGCCGAGTTCGTCGACCGGCAGCCAGTCGCCCCGGTTCCCGGTCGAAGCGACGGTGATCCGACCGAGGTAGTTGACGCTGATCTGCGGCACCGGCAGATCGCCGAGGACCCCAGCGGGATCCGCCTCGCGCAGGTATCGCACTGCGCCGTAGCCGATGCCGTGATCGGGCGCGCCCCGCAACTGTTCCTTGACGAGCTTGAGCGCTTCCTCCGCGTCGGGGCCACCGGCGAACGCGTCGTCGAGATCGATGCCCGACAGGTCGAGCCGGACCGGATGGATGCTGGTGAACCAGCCGACCGTGCGGGACAGATCGGCGCCGGGGATCACCTGTTCCTCGCGACCGTGCCCCTCGAGCATGCACAGACAGGAGGACGACGGGGTGCCGCGCCGATGCCGCCAGCGCGACAGGCCCATTGCCAGCCCGGTCACGACGGCGTCGTCGACGCCACCGTGGACGGTCTCGGGCACCGCGGTGGACATCGCCTCGGTGACGGCCTCGGGCAGGTCGACGAACACGGTCGCCACCGACGCGGCGGTGTCGACGGCCGGGTCGAGCTGACGACGACCGAGGACCGGGTCGGGCTCGGCGAGCACGGACTGCCAGTAGCCGATCGCGGCCGAACGCTCCGGTGTGTCCCGGCCGGCCCACTCGGTGAGTGCCTGCGCCCACGTCCGCATCGACGTGCCCACCGGGGGCAGATCCGCGGCGCCGCCGGCACGCAGTTGTCGCCACGCCGACGCCAGGTCGGGCAGCAGGATCCGCCACGAGACCCCGTCGACCACCAGGTGGTGGATCACCAGCAGCAGGCGACCCGCGCGGTCGCCGCCGACGTCGCACCACACCGCCTGGACCATGCGCCCGCCCTCGGGGTCGAGGCGGCCGGCGGCGTCGTCGCGGGCCACGACGAGCACTGCGCTCGGGTCCGCGTCGCCGCTCGCGTCGATCCGGCGCAGCACGTCGGTGGCCGCGACGGATCCCGTTGGGGGAACGTCGAATCCGCCACCGTCCGGGAGGAATCGGGCCCGGAGCATGTCGTGGTGGTCGAGCACGGCCTGGACAGCGCCGAGCAGGTGGTCCGGCGAGATCCCTGGCGGCAGCGCGACGCAGATCGACTGCGACAGACGCGACCACGGCCCGCCGCGTTCGACGAGCCACCGGACGATCGGTGTCGGTGCGACCGAGCCGACCCCACCACCCGGAAGCTCCTCGAGTTCCGCCCCGGCCGCCTCGACGGTCGTGGCGACCGCGGCCAGTCCGGCCACCGACAGCCGCTCGAACACGTCGTGGGGCGTCAGCGACAGCCCCGCCTCCCGCGCGCGGGACACCAGTTGGATCGCCATGATCGAGTCGCCACCGAGGGCGAAGAACGAGTCCTCCGCGGCCACCGACTCGACCCCGAGGACCTGCGCGTACAGGCGCGCGAGCGCCTCCTCGGTGGGCCCGGACGGCGCGCGACCGGGTCCTGACGAGACACCGAAGTCCGGCTCCGGCAGCGCCTTCCGGTCGACCTTGCCGTTGACGGTCAGCGGCAGGTGATCGAGCACCATCACCGCGGCGGGCATCATGTACGCCGCGAGGATGCCCCCGACATGCTCGCTGACGGCGCGCGGGTCGAGCACCGCCGCCGGTTCGGGGACCACGTACGCGACCAGCCGCACCGGTTCGCCACCGTTCCGGTGCGGCACCACCACCGCGTGGGCCACCCCCTGGCACTGGATGAGTGCCCATTCGATCTCGCCGGGCTCCACCCGGAAACCGCGCACCTGGACCTGGAAGTCGCTGCGCCCCAGGAACACCAGGCGGCCGTCCTCGTCCCAACGGGCGAGGTCCCCCGACCGGTACAGGCGGCCGCCGTCCGCGGTGAACGGATCGGCGACGAACCGCGCGGCCGTCAGCCCGGCGCGCCCGCCGTAGCCGCGTGCGACCTGCGGTCCGCCGGCGTAGATCTCTCCGACCACGCCGACCGGAACCGGCCGCAGCCGGCGGTCCAACAGGTGCAGCCGCACCCCGGGGAGCCCGCGGCCGATGAGGTTCCCCGGGGCCTGGGCCGACGGCCCGTCCATCGCGAGTCGGGTGAGGAAGACCGTCGTCTCGGTGATGCCGTAGACGCTGACCAGTTCCGATCCGCCGCCGTGGCGGTCGAGCCACGGCGTCATCCGCCGCTGGTCGTAGTCGTCGCCGCCGACGAATACGCGACGCAGTTCGGTGAGGGGTCGGCCGCCGGCGTCCTCGGCGTCCGCGAGGTGCAGGAACGCCGCCGGCGTCTGGTTGAGGACACTCACACGCTCGCGCCGCAGCAGCTCGACCAAGGCGTCGGGCGCGCGGGCGGTGTCGCGGTCGACCACGACGAGGGTGCCGCCCGACGTGAGCGAACCCCAGATCTCCCACACCGAGAAGTCGAACGCGAAGGAGTGGAACATGGTCCAGACGTCGTCGGCGGCGGTCCCGAACGCCGCGCGCGAATTCACCACCAGCGCGGTCACGCTGCGGTGGCTCACCTGCACGCCCTTGGGCCGCCCCGTCGATCCGGACGTGTAGATGGTGTAGGCGAGGTGCTCCGGGCGCAGCCGCCGGATGCGCTCGCCGGCGGCAACCGGTGCGGCCGGGAGCGTTTCGAGCGCCTCGCGGGTGGCGGGGTGGTCGAGGACGACCACGCGCGCCCCGAGACCGCCCAGTTCGGGCGCGAAGTCCCGCGTGGTCACGATGCAGGACACCCCGGCGTCGGCGAGGACGTAGTCGCGCCGCGGCGCGGGGGTGCCCGCCTCGACCGGCACGTAGGCGCCGCCCGCGGTGACGACCGCCAGCAGCGCGACGATCACCTCCTCGGACCGGTCCATGACCACCCCGACCGCGCCGTCCGGGCCGATCCCCAACGCAATCAGATGCCGTGCAAGACGATTCGCACGCGTGGTCAGCTGCGCGTACGTCAGCGTGCGGCCGTTCGACACGACGGCGCACCGGTCCGGCGTGAGCGCGGCCCGGCGCGCGACGAGGTCCGGCAGCGGTTCGTCGACCGGCGTTCCTGCCACGTTGAACGACTCGAGCGTGGCCAGCTCGACGCCCTCGACGATCGGCAGCTCCCCGACAGGCGTGTCGGGGTCGGCCGCGAGCAGGCTGTCGAGCAGACGCAGGAACCGACGGTAATGGGTGTGCAGGGTGTCGTCGTCGTACAGCTGGGGGTTGGCCTTGAAGTCGAGCCGGATCGTCCCCTCGGGGCCGTACCGGTAGACGTTGACGAGCAGATCCTCGATGGGCCCCGACGACAGCACATCGAGCGACGTCCCGGCCTCGCCGAGACGCAGCTCGGCGGGGAACATCATCAGATTGAGCAGCGGCCCGGCGAATCCGCGGCCGGATCCGCGGTCGCCGCGGTCGCGCCGCAGTTCCTCGTGCCGGTACCGCTGGTGCCGCAGCGCGCCGGACAACGCTCGCATCACGTCCGACACCAGCTCCGCGACCGTCGTCCGGACGCCGACCGTCAATCGCAGCGGGACGACGTTCGCCAGCGTTCCGCCCGACCGCCGCAGGACAGCGGTCGTGCGCGTGGACACCGGCAGGCTCAGCACGACGTCGTCGGTGCCTGTGTGCCGCGCGGTGTACGCGGCGATCGCCGCCGCGACGAGCGCGGCGATGCTGGCCCCGTACCGCTCCTGTGCAGCGTCGAGCGCGGCCGCGGTGTCGGGTTCGATTCGGCCCCCCACGTCTCGGCTCAGCGCTTGGGCCGGAGCCGAGTGCTCGGCGAGGCTGCACCGTTCGGGCATTCCGGACGTGTGCTCGAGCCAATAGTCGCGGTCGGCCGCCCAGCGCGTGGACCCGACGTACGCGGCTTCCGCGGCGTGGACGGTGGCGAGGTCTGCGGCCGGATTGGGTGGTGGCTCACGCCCCTCCGTCACGGCGTTGTAGAGATCCGCCATGCGGTACAGCGCCGACGCCGCGCCGACGCCGTCCAACACGATGTGGTGGGCACGCGAGTACCAGAAGTACCGATCGTCGGCGATGCGGAGCATCACGGACACCGCGAGTCGGTCACGCAACAGGTCCAGCGGCGCCGCAATATCGGTGCGCATCCATGTCCGCGCCGCCGCTTCGGGATCCGGCTCGCCGCGCAGGTCGATCATCCTGATGGTCGTGTCGAGCCTCGGATCGATGATCTGATGCGGTCGCGAATCCACCAGAACCAGACGAATCAGACCCGAACCGAAATCGCGGGCCGCTCGAGATGCGACCCGCGAAAGCACTTCGAGATCGAGCCGCCGGTTGCCGTCGTCCCGGACGTCCACGTACTGCGCCACCGAGAGCGGCACGCTCGGGTCGAGTTGCTGGGCGAGCCACTGCCCCATCTGCGAGGACGTGAGCGGGAGAGGCTCCGAGTACCCGGCTGTGGGGCCACTCAATTCGGGCAGCTCGCCCCCAGCGCCCGTCGTACCGGGCGCCGCATCGACTCGAAATGGCAGCTCCATGAGCGGGAATCGCGGCATTGCCCGGACCGTGCGGTCCGGTGCTCGGGCATTCGCCCGACGCCGACGCCTCAATCAGGGCTGGTTAGCCGATCCTCCGCGTCCGAACGCCTGGGGCGTTCGACGAGGCGGGAATTGCGTCGATGTTCGTCATTGCACCAACCATACGACGGACCTTCGTGCCCGAGCGAGTGACGATTTCGTGTAGCTCGCGGCGCGTGAGCGATCAACCGTGACCGGTCGGTGCGCCCCTCACCACTGCGGTCCGGCGACGGCCAGGAAGATCACACCGGCCACGACGCCCAGTGCGCCGCTGAGAATGCCGAAGAGCGCCTCGAGCGATCTCGGCTCGTCGTCCCCGACCACCTCGGAACGAGCTGCGACGACACCGGCGCCGATCGCGCCGAGACCCAGCACGATGCCCAGACCGAATGTCCAGAAGGTGATGACGGACAACGCACCGAGCGCGATCGAGGTGTCGCTGCCCGAACGGCGAAGCCATCGGAGCATGGCTGCGATCGGCGAGAACTTCTCTTCCGTGGAATCGGCATCCGGGGTGGGGCGGTGGACTACGAGAGACATCGTGGAGCTTTCTAGAACGAGGCTGGGCAGGTGAAGGCGGAGAGTCGGACCATCACTGTGAGGACGCCGTTTTCACAAGTGGCAGAAGCGTTTTCAACGTAAGCGCATCGACATCGGACAGAGGATCGAAGCGCAGCACGGCAGTGCACCTCCTGAGCATCTCCGACGAACGCCGACCCCCGACGGACAGCGAATCAACCGTTTGCTCAAAGTTAGCACTCACCCGGAGACAGTGCCACCCGATGTGCCCGGTGACCGATGTGGGGGTTCACACACCGATCCGGCTGCCGCACAGCCCCACCGTCACGCGCTCAGCGATCGCGCCGAAAGAGCTTGTTGCCCAACCACACCACCGGATCGTACCTCCGGTCCGCGACCCGCTCCTTCATCGGAATCAGAGCATTGTCGGTGATGTGGATGTCCTCGGGGCACACGTCGGTGCAGCACTTGGTGATGTTGCACAGACCCAGCCCGTGCTCGTCCTGCGCGGCGTCGCGACGGTCTGCGGTATCGAGCGGATGCATCTCGAGTTCCGCGATCCGCATCAGGTAGCGCGGGCCGGCGAACGCCTCCTTGTTCTCGTCGTGGTCGCGCACGACATGGCACGTGTTCTGACACAGGAAGCACTCGATGCACTTGCGGAATTCCTGTGAACGCTCCACGTCCACCTGCTTCATCCGGTACTCGCCCGGCGCCAGCCCGGGAGGCGGGGTGAACGAGGGGATCTCACGCGCCTTCGCATAGTTGAACGACACGTCGGTGACCAGGTCACGGATGACCGGGAAGGTACGCATGGGCGTCACCGTGACCGTCTCGTCCTCGGCGAACGTCGACATCCGCGTCATGCACATCAGCTTGGGTCGGCCGTTGATCTCGGCCGAACACGACCCGCACTTGCCGGCCTTGCAGTTCCACCGCACCGCCAGATCCGCCGCCTGGGTGGCCTGGATGCGGTGGATGATGTCGAGCACCACCTCGCCCTCGTTGACCTCCACCGTGTAGTCCTGCAGGTCACCGCCGGACGCGTCGCCGCGCCACACCTTGAACCTCGCGTCGTAGCCCATGTCAGGTGGCCCTTCCCGGATGCCCCGCGATCTCGGCATCCGTGTAGTACTTCCCCAGTTCGTCGACGTCGAACAGCGCCAACAGATCCGGGCGCATCGGCGGCTGCTGCTCGCGGGTGACGATGACGTCGGGGACCGCGGCGGGATCGTCGAGCGCCGGATCTCCGGGCACCGTGCTGCACACCAGCAACGTCGACCGCCACTGCGGGTCCATGTTCGGGTAGTCGTCGCGGGTGTGACCGCCCCGGCTCTCGGTGCGCATGAGCGCGGCCCGTGCGACGCACTCGCTCACGAGCACCATGTTCCGCAGGTCGAGCGCGAGATGCCATCCCGGATTGAACTGGCGATGCCCCTCGACCGTCACGCCGGGCAGCCGCGACTTGACCTCGTCGAGCTTCGCGATCGCGCGTTCGGTCTCCTCCTGGGTCCGGATGATGCCGACGAGGTCGTTCATCGTCTGCTGCAACTCGGTGTGGAGCGTGTACGGGTTCTCCCCCGCACCCGACACCGGTGGCTCGAACGGGGCGAGGGCCGTGCGGGCGGCCACCGTGACGTCGGCATCGGCGACCGTCGGACGTGTCTCGAGCGACTGCACGTAGTCGGCCGCACCGAGTCCGGCACGGCGCCCGAACACGAGCAGATCGGACAGCGAGTTCCCGCCCAGCCGGTTCGAGCCGTGCATGCCGCCCGAACACTCGCCCGCAGCGAAAAGTCCGGCGACCGTGGATGATCCGGTGTCAGGATCAACCTCGATACCACCCATCACGTAGTGGCAGGTGGGACCGACCTCCATCTGTTCCTTGGTGATGTCGACGTCGGCGAGTTCCTTGAACTGGTGGTGCATCGACGGCAGCCGTCGCACGATCTCGTCGGCCGGCATGCGGGACGCGATGTCGAGAAAGACGCCACCGTGCGGGGTGGACCGGCCCGCCTTGACCTCGGAGTTGATGGCGCGGGCCACCTCGTCGCGCGGCAGCAGGTCGGGGGTGCGCCGGTTGTTGTCCGGGTCGTCGTACCACCGGTCGGCTTCCTCCGCGGTCTCCGCGTACTGCCCTTTGAACACCGAAGGGATGTAGGAGAACATGAACCGCTCGCCGTCCGAGTTCTTGAGCACACCGCCGTCGCCGCGGACGCCCTCGGTGACGAGGATGCCCTTCACGCTCGGCGGCCACACCATGCCGGTCGGATGGAACTGGACGAACTCCATGTTGATCAGGTTCGCCCCGGCGCGCAGCGCCAGCGCGTGCCCGTCGCCGGTGTACTCCCACGAGTTGGAGGTCACCTTGAACGACTTGCCGATGCCGCCGGTCGCCATCACGATCGCGGGCGCGTCGAACAGCACGAACCGGCCCGATTCGCGCCAGTACCCGAAGGCCCCCGCGATGCGGTCGCCGTCCTTGAGGAGCTCGGTGACGGTGCACTCGGCGAACACCTTCACGCGCGCCTCGTAGTCACCGGTCTCGGCGAAGTCCTCCTGCTGCAGCGAGACGATCTTCTGCTGCATCGTGCGGATCAGTTCGAGCCCCGTGCGGTCGCCGACGTGCGCGAGCCGCGGGTAGGTGTGCCCACCGAAGTTGCGCTGACTGATCCGTCCGTCCTCGGTGCGGTCGAACAGCGCGCCGTACGTCTCGAGTTCCCACACCCGGTCGGGCGCCTCGCGCGCGTGCAACTCGGCCATCCGCCAGTTGTTGAGGAATTTGCCGCCGCGCATGGTGTCCCGAAAGTGCACCTGCCAGTTGTCCTTCGGGTTCGCGTTGCCCATCGCGGCCGCGCATCCCCCCTCGGCCATGACGGTGTGCGCCTTGCCGAACAGCGACTTGCAGACCACTGCGACCGAGAGCCCCCGCTCACGGGCCTCGATGACCGCCCGCAGTCCGGCGCCGCCGGCGCCGATGACCACCACGTCGTAGCTGTGCCGTTCGACCTCGGCCATGCACACTCCCCTGTCTGTCCGTCGGTGGAGCCGGAAGGGAACTCAGTTGATCAATCGCAGGTCCGAGATCGTGCCGCTCGCGACCAGCATGATGTAGAAGTCGGTGACGATGAGCGTGCCCAGCGTGGTCCACGCCAACTGCATGTGCCGGGTGTTGAGCCGGCTCACCCACGTCCACAACCGGTACCGGACCGGATGCGCGGAAAAGTGTTTGAGGCGGCCACCGGTGACGTGCCGGCACGAGTGGCACGAGACCGTGTACGCCCAGAGCAGGATCACGTTGCCGGTGATGATGAGGCTGCCCAGACCCAGACCGAAGCTGCCGTTCGGCCCCTCGTACGCCCGCACCGCGTCCTGCGTGTTGACCAACGACACGACGAGCGCGACGTAGAAGAAGTAGCGGTGCGAGTTCTGGATGATCAGCGGCAGCCGCGTCTCCCCGGTGTACCGGGCGTGCGGTTCCGCGACGGCGCACGCCGGCGGCGCGAACCAGATCGAGCGGTAGTAGGCGCGGCGGTAGTAGTAGCAGGTGACCCGGAAGCCGAGCAGGAACGGCAGCACCAGGAACCCGAGCGGGATCCACATCGGCAGCTCGCCGACCCACGTACCGAAATGACTCGCGCCCGGCTCGCACGACGCGCTGATACAGGGCGAATAGAACGGCGTGAGGTAGTGGTAGTCGTCCACCCAGTACGCCGTCCGGACGAACGACCGGATCGTCGCATAGACGACGAACACCGCCAGGCCGAGCGTGGTGAGCAGCGGCGCCAGCCACCACCGGTCGGTCCGCAGCGTGCGCGCAGCGATATCCGCCCGAGCCGGCGGCGGTGCGCCGATCTCGGTCACGCGTGGCGTCCTCACACCGACTCGTGCGGGTTGCCGCCGAGCCCCTCGTCGTCCGCGCCCTGCCACAGCGACCGGTCGTACGGGGTGTCGGGTACTTGTACCCGTTCCGACGTGGCACCGACGGTCGGGCGGGGCGGAGATTCGTCGAGATCGTGAGCGTCGATGTCGAGACGGTCGACATCGTTGACGAGCCGGCGGACCGCCGACGCGTCGCCGTAGACATTGCGCAGCGACCCCACGCATTGGCGCAGATGGCCGATCGTGCGCTGTAACTCCATCACTTCGGTGGTGGACATCCGTACCTCCGAGTCGATTCCTCGGTCGGACCGGTGCGGCGGCAGGGCTGTCGGTCGCCGCCCGATCTGCCTACACGATGTGATGGCACTCACAGTACGTGAAGCGTCGTCCCGTCGCCGCGAAATACCCGGACAGCAGCGGTGCCCGACAAGTGACCGTCTCCCGCCTCGAAGCTCCCGACGAGAGGAGGTCAGCGTGTCGGATGCGATGTCACCGAGTGCGATGCCTTCCCCGCGCGTGAGCACGTACTGCGCCGGGTAATGATCGGGTCCGCCGCCGACCATCACGTCCCGGCCGCCCACCTGCTGCGCCGCAAGGGTGCTCGCGGTCCGGTCCAAGCGGTCGATGGCGCGTGCGAAGTCGCCGGTCCCGGCTCCCATGCCCCCGATGCCATCCGTGCGACGATGCCGGTCATGTCTGTCATCACCGACTACTTCACCGCCCCTTCGGACGAGGTCGCCGCCACCGCCCTCGACGGCCTGATCGACGTCGACCCGGACGTCGTCACTGCCGACGACGAGCTGAATCGGGCCTCCGCGGAGGAGGCGTCCCGCCCACGGATCCGGGCTGCAGCGAGCGGCACCCCGGTCCTGCACGCAAAGAGGATCGACCCGACCGTCTCGCTCGGCAGGCTCGAGGCGGTACTCACCGGGCGGACCTACGAGGAGATCACGGCCGGCCCGCGGCGCGGATCGCTCGTCTCCGCCGGTGAGGACGGCGACTGCCTAGTCCTGACCGTCGCCGACGAGTTGCGCGATGCGCTCGCGGACCTCGATTCCGACGCGATCGCCGCCGCGGCCCGCGCCTGGGTGTTCGACGAAGCAGCGGAGCCGTCCGAGGCATCCGCGCCGTTCCTCACCGCACTGGCCGAGCTCGCCGCCGGTGCCGTTGCGCGCGGTGACCGCATCTACTGCCACATCGTCATCTGAGATCGCAGCCTGGGCGTTCGGACGAGCCTCGTGGGCCAGCCCAGCGATGGTCTTCACGCAGGCGCGGACTCCTAGACTGGACACGTGTCCCGCGGAGCGTCGTCCGGGAAAATGCCCGCTCACGGTGGCCGTGCACCGGAGCGGACGGTCGGTGCGACGCGTTCACGGTGGGTGCCGCGAGTAGCGGTCTTGGCCGCGGGGGCACTGCCCCTGCTGGCGATGCCCGCGCCGAACCTCGGCGTCCTCGCATGGGTGTGCCTGGTGCCGGTGGTGCTGCTCCTGCGTGCCGCGGTCACCGCGCGCGAGGCCGGATTGCGCGGCTGGCTGGCCGGCGTCGGGTTCCTCGCGGGCACGCAGAACTGGGTGGCACCCAATCTGGTCTGGTTCTTCCCGCTGGCCGTAGGCGCACTCGCGCTGCTGTGGGCCGGGTGGGGCGTGCTCGTGTGGGATGCGCTGCGGGCGCCGCTCACCGGTCGGCGGGCTGCGGCGGCCGCGGTCGTCGTGCCGGCGGGGTGGGTACTGGTCGAGGTGATCCGGTCCTGGCAATGGCTCGGTGGGCCGTGGTCGCTGCTCGGTGCCACCCAATGGCAGCACCCCGACGTGCTCGCACTCGCCGCGCTCGGCGGAGTATGGCTGGTCAGCTTCGCGATCGTGGCGGCGAATGTCGGGGTCACCCTGTGTGTCGTCGGCGGCGCGGCCACCCGGGCCGTCGGGGCGGTGACCGTGGTGGTAGCGGTCGCATCGGGTCCGCTCTGGTCCGCTTACCGACCTGCGGTACCGCAGACCGACGTCGCGGTCGTGGCGCTCGTGCAGCCGGGGATCGTGCACGGCGACGTGCTCGCGGTCGAGGAAGAACTGTCCCGGCAGATCGCCACGCCAGTCGACCTCGTGGTGTGGGGTGAGAGCAGCGTCGACACCGATCCTGCCGCAGACCCCGCGCTGCGCTCCCGGCTCCGCTCGCTGGCCGCGGCAACTGGAGCAAAGCTCCTCGTGAACGTCGACGCGTCGGCCGGCACGTCCGGCGCGATCTCGAAAACTTCCGTCCTGATCGACGACCACGGAATCCTCGACACCTACCGGAAGACCCGGCTGGTCCCGTTCGGCGAATACGTCCCGTTCCGCAATCAACTGGGCTGGCTCAGCCACGTCACCGCCGCGGCGGCACAGAACCGGCGGCCCGGCGACCGGTTGATCGTGATGAACGCGGGCGGTCTCCGTGTCGGACCGCTCATCTCGTTCGAGGAGACCTTCCCGGACATGGCCCGCGCGCAGGCGAGGGCGGGCGCGGACCTGCTCGTGTACCAGACCTCGACGGCCACCTTCCAAGGCAGTTGGGCGCCAGCGCAACTGGCGTCGTTCGGTGCCCTGCGGGCCGCGGAGAGCGGGCGCCCGGTCGCTGCGGCCGCGCTGACGGGCGAGTCGGCCGCATTCGACGCGCGTGGACGCCGCCTCGGGTCCATGCCCGCCGACCAGCACGGCGTTCTGCTCGCCGAAGTACCCCTTCACACGGAGAACACCGTCTACGACCGGCTCGGCAACTACGTCCCCGGTCTCTGCGCGGCGATCGTGATCGGATACGCGGCGGGAGCGCTCACCCGCCGGCGCGCGCCGTCGACCGTCGAGGAGAGCCTGCAGTGAGGCTCGTATGGGGCTGCATGGCCCTACCGCATCGTGTCCCGAGACGGTTGACTTCCTCGTATACGCCCGGCGAACGGGCTTCGCCGGGAACGGACCCGAGAGGAGCTCGGTCATGGACACGGAACAGTGGAGCGTGGACATCGCCATCGACGAGCACGAGAGCCGCACTCGCTCGACGGCGCGCCTGCATACCAAGGACACGACGCTGGTCGGAGTCGGACTGGCACGACGCAACCCCGTGGACCGGAACGTTCCAAGGATCGGTGACGAGCTTGCGACGGCACGCGCGCTGGCAGACCTGGCGCATCAGCTGATCGAAGCAACAGTTGGTGACATCGAGGGCGTCACCCACGCCCCCGCGCATCTGAGCGAATAGGCGCCGCGCCCGCCGACGCGGACCACGCTCCGGTCCCGCTCGGCTCAACCGGCCAGCGTGGCGAGCCATTCGGGCTCGAACCAACCCGGGGCGGCTGCGGCGAACTCCGCCACTCGGGAAACGGCGACCCCAGCGGGCACCCGTCCCACCAACGGGGCACCCGTGACCGCGGGCAGGTCGTCGAGATTGCACCGGGCCGCGAGGTCCGGCTGCCCCGGCCACGCGCCGACAACGAAGCCGCCGCACTTGACGCCCGCCGACGCCAGCGCCTCCGCGGTGAGCGCGCAGTGGTTGAGGGTCCCGAGACCGGCGGCCGCCACCACGACGACGGGGACGTCGAGGTCGGCGGCGACGTCGCGCACGGTGAACCCGTCGGTGCCCAGACGCACCAGCAGCCCGCCCGCACCCTCGAGCAGCGTCACGTCGTGGTGTGTGTCGAGGTCGCGCGCGGCCGCCACCACATCGTCGCGGGTGAGCAGCGGCATCCCGACGCGGCGGGCCGCGGTGTCCGGCGCGAGAGGCTCGGGATAGCGGGCCAGCTCGACGGTCGACGTCACGCCGCTGAGCCGCGTGACCTCGGCCAGATCGCCCGGCTCGCCCGGCGCGATCCCGGTCTGCGCGGGCTTGAACACCGCGACCGACCGACCGGCGGCCTGCAGGGCGGCCGCGAGCGCCGCGGTGACGACGGTCTTGCCGACATCGGTGGACGTGCCGGACACCACCAGGATGCTCACGCCGACACCCCCGCCATTCGATCCGAAAGCACCTCGGCCAGAACGGATTCGATGCGCGACATCTCGTCGGCGTCGATCGTCGCGCGGGCCGTCAGCCGCAGCCGCGACGTGCCCTCCGGGACCGACGGCGGCCGGAAGCAGCCCACGTGCAGTCCACGCTCGCGACAGGCGGCCGCGGCCGCGTAGGCGACGTCGGGATCGCCGAGCACCACCGACACCACAGCGGACTCGGGCTCGTCGACGCCGGTGATCCGGGCCAGCTCCCGTGCCCGGTCGAGCACCGCCGCCGCCCGCTGCGGTTCCCGGATCAGCACCGACAGCGCCGCCCGCGCGGCGCCCACCGCGGCCGGTGCGAGACCGGTGTCGAAGATGAACGTGCGGGCCGTGTCGATCAGGTGGGCGCGCACCTTCGCCGATGCGAGCACCGCGCCGCCCTGGCTGGCCAGCGACTTCGACAGCGTTGCGGTGACCACGACGTCGGGCTCACCGGCCAGGCCCACCTCCTGGACCAGCCCACGACCACCGCGCCCACGCACCCCGATGCCATGTGCCTCGTCGACGAGGAGCACCGCGCCATGCTCGCGGCACATGCGATGCATGTCGACGAGGGGGGCCAGGTCGCCGTCGGCACTGAACACCGAGTCGGTGAGGACCAGTGCGCGCTCCTCGGCGCGCTCGGCGAGCGTGCGACGCAGGAACTCGACGTCGGCGTGCGGCGCGACGACCACCCGCGCCCGCGACAGTCGGCAGGCGTCGACCAGCGACGCGTGCGCCCCGGCGTCGGAGACGATCAGCGAGTCCTTGCCCGAAAGTGCGGTCACGGCACCGAGATTCGCGGCGTACCCGCTCGCGAACACCAGCCCGGACTCCGCACCGACGAAGTCGGCCAGCTCGCGTTCGAGCAGTTCGTGATCGGACGTCGTGCCGGTGACCAGACGGGAGCCCGTCGACCCGCATCCCCAGCGACGCACCGCGTCGACCGCGCCGGCGACCACCTCGGGGTGCCGCACCAGACCCAGGTAGTCGTTGGACGCCAGGTCGATCACCGGATCGGACGCATCCCGCGCCCGCAGCTCACGTCGGAGGCCGGCCGCTCGCCGTTCGGTCTCGACGTCGTCCAGCCAGTCCAGTGCAGTGCATGCAGCGCTCTCGGTGCGTTCGATACCCACTCGCAGCACGATACAAGCCCACTTGAACGGCGTTCAAGTGGGCTTGGCCGGGCCCATCGTCAGCGGCGACCGGCCGTCCACCGCACCACGCGGGCGCCGGTTCCGAGCACCGGCACGACGGAGACGGCCGCGACGAGCGCGCACAGGATCGGGAACGCCAGCCAGGGAGAACCGACGCCGACCCGGATCGAACCCGGCGATCGATCGGCTGCCGCCGCGTCGGCGACGTCGGGGGCCGACGGTTCGGCGCCCGCCTGCTCGTCGGGCGCGAAGACGCACAGCATTCCCGGATCGCCGCAGAACTCCGCCCCGAGCTGGGGCGCGTCCTCCGGCGCCGCCTCGGTCAGGACAACCTCCATCGCTCCACCCGCGGGCGCGGACGGCGGCGCCTCCGTCCACGCCCACGCGAAGCACACCCCGGCGACCACCGCGGTTCCGCCGACCAGCGCCACCAGCGCCCCGTGCCCGGCGGACGGCACGCGCACGATGCGCCACCCCTCGGCGTTCGCGCACGCCGCCACGAACCACCCGACGAGCATCCCGAGCGCCGACAGCAGCGGCAGGCTCGGCGACCAACTCGGGCGCCGCGGCCCACCCCACGCACTCGCGGCGAGCGGGCCCGAACCCGGCGGCGCCGCGAAGTGCCAGACCAGAGCGGCGGCCAGCCCCGTGAGCAGTCCGACGAGGACGAGCAGACCGGTCACCCGGCGGGCACGGGGCACTCGGTCGCTGTCCACACGGGGACTGTAGCGACGTAGATCACATTTGGGCGCCACTCGGCGATTGACTGCGCGCCGCCGCGACCATCCCGGCCGCGATGCGCTCGATCTCCTCGGCGGTGCACACGTACGGCGGCATCGCGTAGATCAGGTTCCGGAACGGTCGCAGCCATACTCCCGCGCCGACGGCCGCGTCGGTCACCGACTGCATGTCGACGGGGCGCGCCAGTTCGATCACCCCAATGCCGCCGAGCACCCGCACGTCCACGACGCCGGGCACGTCCCGGGCCGGTGCCAGGCCGCGCTCGAGTCCCTCGTTCAGCGCCGCGACCTCGGCCCGCCAGTCCCGCGAGAGCAGCAACTCGACCGCCGCGACCGCGACGGCGCAGGCCATCGGGTTCCCCATGAAGGTCGGGCCGTGCATGATCCCTCCGCCCTCGCCGGCGCTGATCACCTCGGCGACCTCGGTGGTGCACATGGTCGCGGCGAGCGTGAGGTACCCGCCGGTGAGCGCCTTGCCGATGCACATCACGTCCGGGGCGAGGCCCGCATGGTCGGCGGCGAACAGTTCCCCGGTGCGCCCGAAGCCCGTCGCGATCTCGTCGAACACCAGCAGCAGGTCGTGCTCGTCGCACAGCCGGCGCAGCTCCCGCAGGTAGTCGGGGTGATGGAAGCGCATGCCGCCGGCACCCTGGACGACGGGTTCGACGATGATCGCGGCCAGTTCGTCGCGATGATCGACGACGATCCGCTCCAGCTCGGCGACGTAGGCGGGGTCGAAGTCGCGCGGCGGCGCGGGCGCGAACACCTGCCGGGCCAGGACGTCGGTCCACATCGAGTGCATGCCGCCGTCGGGGTCGCAGACGCTCATCGGGGCGAACGTATCGCCGTGGTAGCCGCCGCGCCACGTCAGCAGCCGGTGCTTCTCGGGCCGGCCCTTGCTCCGCCAGAACTGCAGGCACATCTTCACGGCCACCTCGACGGACACCGAACCGGAATCGGCGAGGAACACCTTGTCGAGCCCCTCCGGGGTGATCCGGACCAGCAGCTCGGCGAGTCGGGCGGCGGGCGCGTGGGTGAGCCCGCCGAACATCACGTGACTCATCCGGCCGAGCTGATCGGTGACGGCGGCGTCGAGCACCGGGTTGCGGTAGCCGTGCACGGCCGACCACCAGGAACTCATTCCGTCGACCAGCTCGGTGCCGTCGGCGAGCGTCAGCCGGGCACCGCTCGCGGACTCGACGACCAGCGGGGCCGTGGAGGCCGGGAACGCGCCGTACGGGTGCCACAGGTGCGTGGTGTCGATCTCGACGATCCTGTCGGAGTGCATGCTCGTGAGGTTCACGCCGCCCGACTGTAGGTGGCCCGCCTCGCCGGTGCACCGCTAGGTAACACCGAGGCGACAGGCAGGTAACGTGTAGGCGTCGCCGTCGACCTCGAGGTCCGGGGCGGCCCCCCACCCCCGCCGCCCAGACCGGAGAGGACTGCGTGTCAGCTCGCGCCACCGACCGTTCGATTGATCGTCAGCAGGACTCGCCGCCGCGCGTCCGCGCGGCTTACCGCCACGATCTCGACGGGCTCCGCGGTCTTGCGATCGGGTTGGTGGTCGCGTACCACGTGTGGTTCGGCCGGGTCTCCGGCGGTGTCGACATCTTCCTTGCGCTGTCGGGTTACTTCTTCGTCGCGTCGCTGCTGCGGACCGCCGAGTCCGCGGCACCGCTGGACCCGGTCCCCGTCGTGCGTCGTGTCACCCGACGCCTCGTGCCGGCCCTCGTCGTCGTCCTCGCCGCGGTCGCGGTGTTCACGGTCTCGTACCACCCCGCCACGTCGTGGTACGAGACGGCGAAACAGACGACGGCGTCGCTGCTGTTCCTCCAGAACTGGCATCTCGCCGACAGCGCGAGCGACTACCTGGCCGCCGACCCGTCCGTCAGTCCGCTGCAACATCTTTGGTCCATCTCCGTGCAGGGCCAGTTCTATCTGGCGGCAATCGTCGTGGTGTTCGGGTTCGCGTGGTTGCTGCGTGCTCGCGGCCGCTCGATCCGTGGTCCGCTGACGGTCCTGCTGGCGGTCCTCGCGGTCGCGTCGCTGACGTACGCGGCCACGAGCGACCTGCCCCAGACGTGGCTGTATTACGACACCGGCGCGCGTATGTGGGAACTGCTCGCCGGCGGCATCCTCGCCTGCGTGGCGCCGTGGTTGCGGGTACCGCGCCCGGCCCGGATCGCGCTGTCCGTCGCGGGTCTCGCGATCGTCTTCGCGTGCGGCATGCTGGTGGACGGTCGCACGCAGTTCCCCGGTCCGTGGGCGCTGGTCCCGGTCGGCGCCGCACTCGCGCTGATCGTCGCCGGCAGCGCCGAGGCGGACGGCGCGGCGGACAACCCGTTCACCCGCGTGCTCGCCTCACGGCCGCTGGTGCGGCTGGGCACGATCGCGTACGCGCTGTACCTGTGGCACTGGCCGATCCTGATCGCGTATCTCGTCATCAGAGGCCACACGGAGGCCGGGCCGGAGGGCGGCCTCATCGTGATCGCGCTGTCGCTGGTTCTCGCGGAACTGACCACCCGACTGATCGAGACACCGATCCGGCGCCCGGCCGGCACCGGACGCACGCGGACCGCGCTGGTCGCGGGCGCCTCCGTGCTGACCGTCCTGCTCGCCGCGGGATCGGTGACGTGGGCCGCGTTCATCGACCACCGCACCGACCAGTGGGCACAGCAGACCGAGCTGGACCCGCAGATCTACCCCGGAGCGGCCGCGCTCGTCTCGGGCTCCGATGCTCCCCATGTCCGGGAGGAGCCGTCCCGTTTCGTGGCGCACGCCGATCTCCCCGCGACCACGCTCGACGACTGCATCTCACAGCCGGGCCAGATCGACGCTCTGACCTGCACCTACGGGGATCCCGGCGCCGAACATGCGATCGCTTTGATCGGTGGTTCGCACGCCGAGCATTGGCTGCCCGCACTCGACCTGCTCGGCCAGGAGCACGGATTCCGGGTGGAAACCTATGTGAAGGTGGGTTGCCCTGCGGTGCTGCCCCCAACCCCCGACGCCGACGTCGGCGAGTGCGAGGAGTGGACGTTCAACGTGGTCGACGCCCTCACCGACGCCCGACCCGACTTCGTGTTCAGCACCTCCACCCGTCCCCTACCGGACAACGAACCTGGTGACTACACACCCGACACCTACGTCGCGCTGTGGCAGGAACTCGCCGATCGCGATCTGGAGGTGATCGGCCTCCGGGACACGCCATGGTTGCAAAGTAACGGCGTGCAGTACCGGGCCGCCGACTGCCTCGCCCGACGCGGCGGCAGCGCCGACTCCTGCGGGATCGACCGCGCCAATGTTCTGGCGGAGGTCGATCCGGCGCAGGCCGCGATCGCCGACCTGTCGAACGTCCAACTGCTCGACCTGTCCGACGCCGTGTGCCGGACCGACCGCTGCCGCGTGATCGAGGGCAACGTTCTGATCTATCGCGACTCCAACCACCTCACCGCGACCTACGTCCGCACCCTCGCCCCCGAGCTCGATCGTCTCCTCGCTCCCGTCACCGGGTGGTGGTGACGGGCCGCGGCGGCGCTTCGCGTCGACCGTCAGCGGGCGCGGACGGCTAGGTCCGTTCCCGCTCGGTAGCGACCGCGATGGCCCGCTCGAAGGTGCCGACGAGCACCGCACGTCGATCGATCTTGTAATCGTCGTTTGGCTCGAGTTCGTCGATGTATCCGTCCCACACCCGCAGGTAGCGGTCGCGCCAGTCGATCAGCACCGCCGTCGGCGGAAAGGCCGCACCGACCGGCCGAGTTCGGATATTCCACGACTTCCGTGCCCTCCGGAATGACAGCCGTCGCAGGCCGCGCTGCGGGAGCGCCGATTGTCCCCTTCGGCGCGATGCGCCCGGAGGCCGAGAGTTTGGAGCCGACCGAATCGGGAACACCGAGTAGGTAGGCGCCCATCCGGCAGACGACGTCATCGGCGCGACGTCACGAGATGGAGAGTGAGGCACGAGATGATCGTGCTCGGGTTGATCTTGCTGCTCATCGGATTCCTGACAGGCGTTTCCCTCCTCTGGACCATCGGAATCGTGGTCCTGGTGATCGGAGTGATTCTCGCGCTGCTCGGCGCTACCGGCCGAGCGGTCGGCGGCCGACGCCATTGGTACTGACCGCCGGCCGCGCGAACGGATCGGATCAGTGGGCCACCGGGCACTTGCCCGTGTAGTCGACCTGAAGCTCCTTGATGCCGTTGATCCACCCGGACCGCAGCCGGCGCGGGTCCCCCAGCTTGGTGATGTCGGGCATGTGGTCGGCGAGCGCGTTGAACATCAGCTCGATCTCCATGCGCGCGAGGTTCGCGCCGATGCAGAAGTGTGCACCGGTGCCGCCGAAGCTGAGGTGATCGTTGTCGGCGCGAGTGATGTCGAACTTCGTCGGATTGTCGAACACCTCCTCGTCGAAGTTCGCCGACGAATAGAACATCACGACCCGGTCCCCCTTGCGGATCGTCTGGCCGCCGAGTTCGGTATCCGCCAATGCCGTTCGCTGGAATCCGACCACCGGCGTCGCCCAGCGGATGATCTCGTCGACGGCCGTGGCCGGACGCTCCCGCTTGTACAGCTCCCACTGGTCCGGGTTGTCCATGAACGCCATGATCCCGTGCGTGATCGCGTTGCGGGTGGTCTCGTTGCCCGCGACGGCGAGCAACAGCACGAAGAACCCGAACTCCTCCGACGCCAGCGCGTCGCCGTCGATGTCGGCCTCGACGAGCGTGGTTACGATGTCCTTCGCGGGACACTTGCGCCGGTCCTCGGCCATCGCGTACGAGTACGCGAGGATCTCTGCCGACGCTGTCGCCGATTCCTGCGCGAACTCCGGATCGTCGTAGCCCATCATCTGGTTCGACCAGTCGAAGATCTTGTGGCGATCCTCCTGCGGCACACCGATCAGCTCGGCGATGGCCTGTAGCGGCAACTCGCACGCGACCTGTTCGACGAAGTCACCGGTGCCGGCTGCGAGCGCGTCCTGCACGATCTTCTCGGCGCGCGCCTGTAGTGCCGGGCGCAGACTCTGCACGGCGCGCGGCGTGAAACCGCGGGCGATGACCTTGCGGAGCTTGGTGTGTTCGGGGGCGTCCTTGTTGATCAGCAGGTGCCGCATCATCTCGACGGTCTCGCGCGGCATGTCGTCGGAGAAGCGCGCGATCGCGGTGTTCTCCCACGTCGAGAACACCTCGCTGTTTCGGGAGACCTCCTTGACGTCCTCGTGCCGGGTCACCGCCCAGTAACCCTCGTCGGCGAATCCGCCCTTCGTCGGTGGCTGCTCGACCCACCAGACCGGGGCCGACCGGCGCAGCGCGGCGAACTCCGCGATCGGCAACCGCTGCTCGTACACGTCGGGGTCGGTGAAGTCGAAACCCTCGGGGACACCGGAAACTGTCGTCACGCCATACTCCTTCACTCGAAGACGTCGCCGACGACGAGCCGGCCGACGTGAAGATCGTCACACGAGAGAGGGCGGCGGCGCTTGGCCGATCAGTCCAGTCGGTCGCCGCACTTTTGTGCGGCTCGCACAGGGTCGAAGGTCCTCACCCGCCGAACACGTCGAAGCACTCGAGCGCGAGTTCGATCTTCAGCCGCCGACTCAGGACGTCGTGCCCCAGAATCTCCTCCACACGTTGCATCCGGTACCTCACAGTGTTCTTGTGGACGCCCAGCCGGCGGGCGGCGGACTCGTGGTTGCCGTGGCACGCGAGGACCTCCCGCAACGTGTCCCGGAGCCGTTCGGCTGCGGCATCCTCCCCCAGCAGCCCCGGAAGTTCCCGTTCCATCAGTGTCTGCATCCGTGCCGGGTCTGCCGACAGCATCGACGCCACCTCCACGTCGGCGTACCGCGTCACAGTGTTTCGACGCTTGCCGGTCTCGGCGATCCGCTGCGCTGCCTGTGCTTCGCGGTGGCTGCGCCGGAAGCCGTCGATCCCCTTCGCCGGCTCGCCGACCGCGATCCGCACACCCGACGGGATCGCCGACGGATCCATCGGCAAGGAATCGTCGTCGATGTCGTCGTGGGCGATCCAGGCCCACACGCCGTGGGCCCCGGACGGAACCGACAGGTGGCGACGGTGGCCGGCCAGGCGCGCGACGGACGACTCCAGTGAACCGGTGAGCGGCGCAGTTTCGTCGACCCAGGCGACGATCGCGGTGTGCGCCCGCCGGAGTGAGTAGTCGAGCCGGGCCGACGCGCCCCCGACGTCGCCGCCGCCGTCGAGGATCTCCCGCACCGTGGTGATCCGGGACGAGAAGGCGCCCTGCAGCAGACGCTCCCGCTCCTGCGAGTAGGTCGCGGCCAGTTCGTCGAGCATGGCATTGAGCAACTCACTGGTCTGCGACCACATCGTGGCGAGCACCTGAAGCTTGAACCTCGGGTCGAGATCCCCCTTGTCGAGGAACTCGGTCGCGAAGCCGAGCATCGCCCGGTGGCCCGCGTGGTAGAGCTGCGAGAGGACCCGCAGCTCGAGGCCGCGCTGGGCGACGGTGCGGGCGAGCGCGTGCGCCTCCTTCGACACGGGAGCCACGGTGGTGCCGCCCGCCGCCGGCGCCGCGGCGTCCAGGAAGGCGCTCAACTGACTGCGGATCGCGACGCGCAGATCCCGCTGCAGCTCCGGGTCGGACGCGAGTTCCGGGACGTCCGTGGTGAACGACTCCTCCAGACCGTCGAGAAAGGCGTCCAACTGTTCCCGCGTCAACGTCGTCGTGAGATAGGTCCGCAACCACAGATCGGCACGTGGTTCGTCGTCCACCGTGTCCCCTTCCCCCAAAGCCCGAGGCCGAGCCCCTGGGACAATTGTGACAGTGCCACCCCCCTGCCGAGCTCGACCCGCACGAACCGATCCGACGTGGAATGCTCGACGGCACGAGTAGATCGCCCCCAAGGAGCGCAGCGTGAAGGCAATCCAGTACACCCGGATCGGCGCGGAGCCCGAACTCGTCGAGATCCCGACACCGGAACCCGGTCCGGGCGAGGTACTCCTCGAGGTCACCGCCGCAGGTGTCTGCCACTCGGACGAATTCATCATGAGTCTGCCGGCGGAGCAGTTCGGCTACGACCTGCCGATGACTCTCGGCCACGAGGGTGCGGGCCGCGTGGCCGCCGTCGGCGCCGGCGTCACCGATCTCGACATCGGCACGAACGTCGTCGTGTACGGGCCGTGGGGTTGTGGTCGGTGCTGGCACTGCGCGCAGGGACTTGAGAATTACTGTTCCCGCGCAAGGGAACTCGGTATCGCACCGCCCGGACTCGGCGCACCCGGTGCGATCGCCGAGTACATGATCGTCGACTCGCCCCGGCACCTCGTGCCCATCGGCGATCTCGATCCCGTCGCCACCGTCCCACTCACCGACGCCGGCCTCACGCCGTACCACGCGATCAAGCGCTCATTGGGCAAGCTGCGGGCCGGCTCGTACGCCGTGGTGATCGGCACCGGCGGACTCGGACACGTCGGCATCCAACTGCTGCGTCACCTGTCCCCCGCCCGCGTGATCGCGCTCGACGTCAATGACGAGAAGCTCGCGTTCGCACGCGAGGTCGGCGCACACGAGACGGTGCTGTCGAACACCGACGCCGCCGCGAACGTCCGGAAGATCACCGGCAGCGCCGGCGCGGCGCTGGTGCTCGACTTCGTGGGCGTGCAGCCCACCCTCGACATCGCCACCGCCGTAGCCGGCGTGGGGTCGGACGTCACGATCGTCGGGCTCGGCGACGGGAAGTCCGCGGCCCGGGTCGGCTTCTTCACCGGGGCATTCGAGACGAATGTCGCTTCCCCGTACTGGGGTTCGCGCAGCGAGCTGATCGAGTTGATCGAGCTGGCGCACCAGGGTGTCCTGGACATCGCGGTCGAGCGGTTCTCCCTCGACGAGGGCGTGGAGGCCTATCGGCGGCTGGCCGCCGGAACGCTGCGGGGTAGGGCGGTCATCGTGCCGTAGGCGACGCTGCGCGACCCCGGCACTTCGTAGCCGAGCCGGTATCCGTGTACTTAGGTTTCGGCGGTGGTCGGCGCAGCACGGTGGCAGGACGAGCACCGAGCAGCCGATCACCACCAACCCTGCCAGGGGTCGCGGGGCACCGAGAGAATTCCGTCGCGACTGGGACGCCCGGCCGTCGGCTGGGAGATTCCGTATCGTGTCCCCGTGCGGGCGATGATCCCGCACGGTCGTCTCCACTGCCGAAGGTTGCCCGCGTTGACAGAACCCGACTCCCCCGCCGTCATCGCCTGTCCTGGAGACGTTTTCGCCTTCCCGCTCGAGCGCATCGGGCGCCACGGAGCATGCCAGGTGGTCGCCGTCGACGATGCGCGAGCGATTGCGACGGTAGCGGTGCTCGCGTGGGCCGGCACCACAGCGCCCGAGATCACCGCACTTGCCGACGTGCCGCGGATGGTCCGGGACTTCATGTTCTGGACGCCCGCCGAGGTCCTGAAGAACGTACCCGTCGAAGTGCCCGCCGAGTACGTGCGGATCGGCACGCTTCCCGTGACCGGTGATACCGCCACGCGTTCCTACGACGCTTGGGATTTCGCCCCTGACGTCATTCGGCAGTGCCGGTGGGACGCGCTCCCGAGCGAAACGACGGCGGCGTTCCGGACGGCGCTCGAGAGTGAGGAAACCGTGACGATGCCGGGCCTCACATACTCCGACAGCGGTGCTCAGTACGAATCGCGCCTGCTCGCCGCTTGCGCATTCAGCGACGACGCCGGCTACTACTCGGTCGGCGAGGATTTCCGGATGGAGTCGCTCCGCGCTTGGCCCGCGCTCTACCAGGTGGCACTCCGATCGTGGCGAGACGACCTCCTGCCGTTCCTGGAATCCTCACCGCTCGTCAAGGAACTGACCCTCACGCGGCACGGGCAACGCGAGATCGACCTGTCCCGCACGGGCCTCGAGCGGCTCACGATCGACATCACCGGACTCGAGCGCCTGGTGCTGCCACCCTGCCTCGACCTCTTGAATCTGCAGAGCACGGGAGGGGACGTCGGCTCCGACCTGCACGTCGTCGCCGACGACGCCGGCCGTTGGATCACCGTGCACCTCACCGGAAGCGTGCCTACAGTCCACGGACTCGAACGCGCCCACGGGCTGAGGATCGGCGCCATCGAGAACCTGGATGTCTCCGATGTCGCCGAGCATTTCCCGAGCGTCACCTGGCTGCACCTGTTCGGCACTCCGGGCCTGCTTCGCAACCTCGACGGGTTGCAGGCCCTGCCGAGGTTGACTGCCCTGTGGATCTGCGACCTGTTCGGCTACGGGCCGGACGGCTTCCCGGGCCCCGACGAGCTCCCGACACTCACGAGTCTCGACCTCGACAGCGTTCCCGCCGAAGTCGTTGCGCGCGTGCGCGCCCGATACAAGAAGGCACCGAACGTCGAGCTGACCGTGCGCAGGCCCCGCAAGCCCGAATGGTTGGCCGAGAACCTCGAGAACCCGCTTCGTCGCTGGGACGGCCGCGACGGCATCCCCCGCACGGTCGCGAAGAAGGCCCGCGCAGCGTTCGTCGCGGCGCTCCGTCAGATCCGCGACGATTCACCCACCGATGAGAACACCGTGACCGCCGCAGCAACCGGGTTCCTCGACACGATCGCAGGCCTCAACCGCAAGCACCAGTTCCTCTACACCCTGGAACGCGACGAGGTCATCGACGCCGTCAACGCCCTCACCGCCGGTCTCTCCCCCGAAGCCCACCGCGTCCTCGAACCACTCATCGAGGAAGCACTCGACGACTGACGGCCGATCGCCGGGATGCAGGACACAGCGCCACACCGAGGTCCATGCCAACCTGCACCTCGTCCGTCGCGACGGCGATGTCGCACGATCGAGGCTAGCTGCGTCCGCCCGCGTCGTCGACCTCGACGGCCTCGCTCGGGCTAGGGTTTGCGCATGGAGCGCGTTGGCCTGTCGACGACCCCCCGGGTCGAGGTGTGGCCCGGCAATGCGTATCCGCTCGGCGCCACCTACGACGGCGGCGGCACCAACTTCTCACTGTTCTCCGAGATCGCAGACGCCGTCGAACTGTGCCTGATCGCGAAGGACGGCAGCGAGACCCGGATCCCGCTGGACGAGGTCGACGGCTACGTCTGGCACGCGTACCTGCCGTCCGTCGGGCCCGGCCAGCGCTACGGCTTCCGCGTCCACGGACCGTACGATCCGGCGTCCGGTCTGCGCTGCGATCCGGCCAAGCTCCTGCTCGACCCCTACGGCAAGGCGTTCGACGGCGCCTTCGGCGCACACCCGTCGCTGTACACGCACGGGGAGGACTCCCTCGGTCACACCATGACCACTGTTGTGATCAATCCGTACTTCGACTGGGGCACCGACCGGCCGCCGCGCACGCCCTACCACGAGACCCTCATCTACGAGACGCACGTGAAGGGCATGACCGCGACGCATCCCGGTGTGCCGGAGGAGTTGCGCGGCACCTACGCGGGACTGGCGTATCCGGAGGTGATCGACCATCTGCGGTCGCTCGGCGTCACCGCGATCGAACTGATGCCGGTGCACCAGTTCATGCACGACCAGATCCTGCTCGATCAGGGGTTGCGAAACTACTGGGGCTACAACACCTTCGGTTTTCTCGCCCCGCACGCCGAATACTCGTCCGCGACGAAACCCAGCGGCGTGGTCACGGAGTTCAAGGCGATGGTCCGTACGTTCCACGAGGCCGGGATCGAGGTGATCCTCGACGTCGTCTACAACCACACCGCCGAGGGCGACCACCGCGGCCCGACGATCGTCTTCCGCGGCATCGACAATGCGGCGTACTACCGCCTCGACGACGAGGACCCCGCGCTGTACCGGGACTACACGGGTACCGGCAACAGCCTCAACGCCCGCCATCCGCACACGCTGCAACTCATCATGGATTCGCTGCGTTACTGGGTGACCGAGATGCACGTCGACGGGTTCCGCTTCGACCTGGCGTCCACGCTGGCGCGCGAATTGCACGATGTGGACCGGCTTTCCGCATTCTTCGATCTGGTGCAGCAGGACCCGGTGGTCAGTCAGGTGAAACTGATCGCCGAGCCGTGGGACGTCGGCGAGGGCGGCTACCAGGTGGGCAACTTCCCAGGCCTGTGGACCGAGTGGAACGGAAAGTACCGCGACACCGTCCGTGACTACTGGCGCGGCCAGCCCGCGACGCTCGGCGAGTTCGCCTCCCGCCTGACCGGATCGTCGGACCTGTACGAGGCCACCGGGCGCCGCCCCGGCGCCAGCATCAACTTCGTCACCGCACACGACGGTTTCACGCTCACCGACCTGGTGTCGTACGACGAGAAGCACAACGAGGCCAACGGCGAGGGGAACCGGGACGGCGAGAGTCACAACCGGTCCTGGAACTGCGGGGTCGAGGGCCCGACCGACGATCCGGCGATCCTCGCGCTGCGGGCCCGCCAGCGCCGGAACATCCTGGCGACGCTGTTGCTCAGCCAGGGCACCCCGATGCTCGCGCACGGCGACGAGATGGGCCGCACCCAGTACGGCAACAACAACGTGTACTGCCAGGACTCGCCGCTGTCATGGATGGACTGGTCACTGACCGAGCCGAACGCCGACCTGCTCGAGTTCACCCGCCGCACGTCGGCGCTGCGGGCCGCGCACCCGGTGTTCCGGCGCCGCCGATTCTTCGCAGGCCGACCGGTCCGCGACGAACACAGCCGGGACATCGCCTGGCTCACCCCGTCCGGGCGGGAGATGACCACCGAGGACTGGGACAGCGGCTTCGGCAAAGGGTTGGTCGTGTACCTGGGCGGCGACGCGATCCCCGAGCCCGACCACCGTGGCCGCCGGGTGGTCGACGACTCCTTCCTGCTGTTCTTCAACGCACACGACGGCGACCTCGCGTTCACCGTCCCGGCGGGTGACGACGCCACCCCGTGGGTCGGCGAGCTGGACACCACATCGCCCACGGGTGCAACGGATCTCGTGACAGCGCCCGGCGAGACGCTCAGCGTGCCGTCCCGTTCCCTGCTGGTGCTGCGTCGGGGGCGGGCGTCATGAGGCCGGTCACCGCGACGTATCGACTCCAGCTGCGGGGTGACTCGTTCACCCTGGACGACGCGCGCCGTCTGGCCGACTACCTGGACCGACTCGGCGTCTCCCACCTCTATCTGTCGCCGATCCTCACCGCGACGGCGGGATCCACCCACGGGTACGACGTCACCGACCCCACCACCGTCTCGGCGGAGCTGGGCGGTCGCGCCGGCCTGGTCGCACTGTCGGCCGAGTTGAGCGAGCGCGGGATGGGCCTGGTCGTGGACCTGGTCCCCAATCACCTCGGCATCGCGCATCCTCGCGAGAACCGGTGGTGGTGGGACGTTCTGACCAACGGCCGCCGTTCACCGTTCGCGCGGTTCTTCGACATCGACTGGCGCGACGACAACGGCTCGGACGGTCGTATCGCATTGCCCGTGCTCGAGGACGAGTCCGATCTGCGCGGTCTGAAGATCGACCGCGGCAACGGCATCCCGCTGCTGGCGCTCGGCGATCTGCGGCTTCCGATCGCGCCGGGAACCGAGGACGGTGAGCCGCGGGAGGTCTACCACCGACAGGCGTATCGACTGGTGGGATGGCGGGACGGCATCGTGAGCTATCGCCGGTTCTTCGCGATCAACGACCTGGCCGCGGTGCGCCAGGAGGATCCGCGCGTGTTCGACACCACCCACCACCAGTTCGCGTCGTGGGTGCGGGACGGACTGGTCGACGGTGTCCGCGTCGACCACCCGGACGGGCTGAGCGATCCCGCCGGTTACTTCGCGAACCTGCGCGAGCTGATCGGTCCCGACCGGTGGCTGGTGGCCGAGAAGATCCTGGCTCCGGACGAACCGCTGGATCCGACGCTGCCGATCGACGGCACCACCGGCTACGACGCGCTCGCCGAGTACGGCGGCGTCTTCCTCGATCCCGACGGCGAGGCCGTGCTCACCGAACTCGCCGCCCGCGCCGGAGCGCCGGGCGACGCGACCTGGCTGCGCGACAACGGAGTCGAGCTGCGCCGCCGAGCCGCACGCGTCGAACTGGCCCCCGAGGTTCGCCGACTCACCCGGGCGATCCTGCGTGATTCGCCGACGTTCTGCAGCCCGGACCAATTGCGCGAGGCGCTGGCCGAGGTGCTCGCGACCGCCCCGGGCTACCGGACCGACTACGCCCCGCTCGCGCCCGCACTCCCCCGCATGATCGCCGACGCCCTCGACCGACACCCCGAGTGGAGGTCCGCGTTGACGACGCTCGCGGGAGCACTCGTCACGGGCAGCGAGTCACACACGCGGTTCCAGCAGGTGTGCGGCGCGGTCACCGCGAAGGCCGTCGAGGACTGCCTCTTCTACCGCACCGCGCGGCTGGTGTCGCTGCAGGAGGTGGGCGGCGATCCGGGCCGGTTCGGCCGCTCGACCGCCGAGTTCCACCTGCGGGCCGCCGCCCGCGCGCGTCTGTGGCCCCGAACGATGACGACCCTCTCGACGCACGACACCAAGCGCGGCGAGGACGTCCGGGCGCGGATCGGGGTGCTCTCCCAGGTTCCGGAGCTGTGGGTGCGGTGCGTCGCCGACTGGGAGATGTCTGCGTCCAGCCCAGACGGCGTGCTCGGATTGTTCATGTGGCAGAACATGTTCGGTATCTGGCCCGTCGACGGATCCGATGCCGCCTCGGCGCCCGAATTCCGCGACCGCCTCCACCGGTTCGCCGAGAAGGCGGCCCGCGAATCCGGGACCAGGACCTCGTGGATCGACGTCGACGAGCACTTCGAGCATGCGCTGCACGCGTGGATCGACCGGGTGGTCGACGGCCCCGTCGGGCGGAGCATCGCCCTGGTCGCGCGACAACTCGCCCCGCACGGCTGGTCCGACTCGCTGGGTCAGAAGCTGCTGCAACTGTGCGGTCCGGGGATCCCCGACGTCTACCAGGGGACCGAACTCTGGGAAGACTCGCTGGTGGACCCCGACAATCGACGCGCCGTCGACCACGAGATCCGGCGCACCCTGCTGAAGTCGATGGACACACCCGGCGTCGAGACACCACCGATCGACGCCTCCGGCGCAGCGAAGATGCATCTGACCCGGGCCGCGCTGCGCCTGCGGCGCGAACGGCCCGACAGCTTCGTCGGCGGCCACTACCGTCCGGTGTTCGGTGTCGGTCCGGCCGCCGAGCACCTCGTCGGCTTTGCCCGCGGCCCCGCCGGGCAAGCGTCCGACGTCATCGCGCTCGCCACCCGGCTCAGCGTCAGCCTGAACGAGAATGGTTGGGGCAGTTCGAGTGTGGCGCTTCCGCGCGGCAGCTGGTTCGACCGGCTGACCGGCGAGCTCCATGCCGGCGCGGCCCCGCTGGCAAAGGTGTTCGCCAAACTGCCCGTCGCCTTACTGGTGCGGCTCGATCGACCGTGAACGACTGGGGGAACAATGGCCAATCGCGGTATCCGAGCGGCGTGCGCGCTGGCGTCGGTGCTGATCGCGGGTTCGCTGTCGACCGCCGCCCCGGCTCTCGGGGAACCCGCCGGACCGAATCCCACCGTCGTGCTGCCCGAACCCTCCGGGGGCGCCGACGTCGGGACGACGACCCTGCACCTGGTGGATTCGAAGCGGGCCGACCCGTGGCGGCCGGATCAGCCGAGGGAACTGATGGTCACCGTGACGTATCCGGCGGCGGACACGACTGATCATCCCCTGGCGCACTACGTTTCGACCGAGGCGGCACCTACCGCGACGCGAGGTCTGGCGGCCGCGTTGCACCTGCCGATCGACGTCGAGAACCTCCTCGGATTCCACACGAACGCGCACACGGGCGCGCCCGTCGTCGCGACCGCTGACCGAGGTCTCCCGGTGGTCCTGTTCTCGCCCGGCGCGGGGGTACCTCGCATCCTCGGAACCGGCGAGGCCGAAGATCTGGCCAGCCGTGGATACGTGGTGGTGTCGATCGACCACACCTACGAGGCGCTGGCGGTCGAGTTCCCCGGCGGCCGGATCGCCGAAGGGATCCCCTCGCCCGAGGATCCCGCCCAGGCCGGGCAGTGGGTGAAGGCGGCGCTCGAGGCTCGCGTCGCCGACACCCGGTTCGTCCTGGACGAATTGACGGCGTTGGCCGACGGGGAGAATCCCGATGCCGAACAGCGCACGCTGCCCGACGGGCTGGGTCGCGCGCTCGACCTCTCGCACGTCGGAATGTTCGGGCACTCGCTGGGCGGGTTCACCGCCGCCGAGGCGATGGCCCGTGACACCCGCATCGATGCCGGCGTGAACCTCGACGGGATGGTCGGCATCGGCGACGAAGTCGACCTCGCCGCGACGCGCGGACTGGACCGGCCGCTCCTGCTGATGTCGAGTCAGCAGATCGCGGACATGGAGGGCGTCGAGCCCTCGTGGACCGAGTTCTGGGACGACACGCGCGGCTGGGCGCGGGAGCTCGTGCTGTCGGGATCGGGGCACTACAGCTTCACCGATCTCGAGACCCTCGTCCCCCCGATCGCCGCCACCGTGGCACCGGACATGACCGGGCAGTACATCGGAACGATCGCACCCGACCGCGCCACCCTGGCCACCCGCGAGTACGTGGCCGCGATGTTCGACCGGTTCCTCCGCCACCGGGCCGCGCCACTGCTGGACGGGCCGAATGCGGAGTTCCCGGAAGTGCGCTACGTCAGGTAGATCGGCGCGGTGACGCGTCGGATACGATGCGTGCGCGACTGGCGAAGCCGGAGAACCGGCGTGGAGCGAGACCAGAGACATCGACCGCCTGGGTGTCCCCGACCTTCGATGCGAGGGGTACCAGTGCGCTACGGAATGAACCCACATCAGCCCGCCCGGATTGTCGGCGGCGACGGTCCCCGGCTCGTCAACGGCGAACCGTCGATGATCAACTACCTCGACGCGCTGAACGCTTTCGCGCTCGTCCGCGAGGCCGACCGGGCCACCGGATTGCCGGCAGCGGCCTCGTTCAAGCACGTCTCGCCCGCCGGTGCGGCCGTCGCCGGCACGATCGACGACGTCGCCTCGCGAACCTGGCGGGTGCCGCCGGGAGCGAGCGGATCGCTGGTGTCGGCCTACGTCCGAGCCCGCGATGCCGATCCCAAGTCCTCCTTCGGCGATGTCGTCGCGCTGTCTCGTCCGGTGGACGCGGACACCGCCGACCTCCTGACGACGGTGATCTGCGACGCCGTCATCGCGCCGGGCTTCGAGGGCGGCACCGTGGGCCGACTGGCGGCGAAGCGCGGCGGCCGGTTCCTCGTGTTCGAGGCCGATCCGTCACTCGATGCGCCGCTCCGCGAACGACGGGATGTACTGGGGCTGACCATCGAGCAGGAGCGCGACGCGATCCCGGTCGAGCGCGCCCTCCCCGCCGACGCGCCCCTCGACGCGATCGGGCGCGTGGATGCGCTGCTGGGTCTCGTGGTGCTGAGATACACGCAGTCGAACTCCGTCGCGATGATCCGTGACGGCGCCGCCGTGGGCATCGGTGCGGGCCAGCAGAACCGGGTGGACTGCGTTCGACTGGCGGGCGCGAAGGCTCGGACGTGGTGGCTGCGCCGACATCCGTTCGTCGACGACCTGCCCGCCGTTGCCGGCATGCAACGCCAGGACCGCCTCAACTGGCAGATGCGCTTCGCCGGACACGAGATGACCCGGAGCCAACAGCGGGAGTTCGCCGACCTGTTCGGCACAGACACGCTGCGCACCTACGAGGACGATCGGTGGCGCGCCGAGTGGTGCGGCGCCCTCGACGCGGTGACGATGGCGTCCGACGGATACCTCCCGTTCCGCGACAACATCGACCACGCAGCCGAATCCGGTGTCCGCGCCGTCATCGAGCCGGGCGGCTCCGCCCGCACCGGCGAGGTCGCCGCCGCGGCCGAGGAGGCCGGCATCATCCACGTGCAGACCGGGCTGCGCCTATTCCACCACTGATCCGGCATCGGCCGGTGCGGCGGTGACCTCCGCGACCGCGTCGTCGAGCAGCGCGCGGAACGCGGCGGCGGCGTGGCTGGGAGCGACGCCGGTCCGTTGCGCCAGGCTGATCGTGCGGTGCAGCTCCGGCGCGGTCAGTCCTGTGATCCGTAGCCCTGGGTAGTGTCGGGCCGCCATCATGGGCGCGACACTCACCCCGATTCCGCGAGCGACGAAGCGCAGAACCGCATCGAGCTCGGCACCTTCGACGACGGTGCGCGATCGCAGACCCGCGGCGGCAAAGGCCTGATCGACGACCACGCGCAGGTCGTAGTTGTCGTGACATGCCACGAACGGCTGCTGCGCGAGCTCCTCGAGCGCAATTGCCCGGCCCGCAGTCAACGGCGGGTGGGTCGCCGAAGAGACGACGACGAGTTCCTCACGCAGCAGCGGGATCAGCGCCAGCCCCGAGCTGTCCGGGGTTCGTTCGGCGATCACCAGCGCCACGTCCAGTTCACCCTGTGCGAGGAGAGCCGTGAGCGTGCGCGAACCGGCCTCCGTGACGTGCAGCTCGACTCCCGGGTGCGCGGCGCGATAGCGACTGAGGACTTCGGCGACCAAGCTGATGCACAGACTCGGGGTTGCACCGAGCCGGAGCCGGCCCCGGGTCACTCCGGTCAGCTCGGCGATCCGCCGGTGCGCCGTCGCCCGGTCTTCGAGCATCCGGATGGCGACGGGAAGCAGCGCCTCGCCCGCGGCCGACAGGGTGACCGATCCGGGAACTCGGTCGAAAAGCGGCGCGCCCAGGGACTTTTCGAGCGCGGCAATCTGGCGACTGAGGGACGGCTGGGCAATACCGATCTCCTCGGCCGCCCTGGTGAAATGCCCGACCCGCGCAACGGCGACGAAACAAGCCAGTTGATCCAGAGTCACCGCCATAGCGTAAACGCATCAGGTCGATGGTTTGAATGCATTGGAGTTATCGGGGCGAGCAATCTAGCGTCGGCCGCAACCGGGTTGTCGCAGTCATTTCCGGAAGGGGTCTAAGTCGTGAATGCACATGTGGTCGTCGTCGGTGCCGGGTACGCGGGAGCGGTAGCGTCGAAGCGCTTGTTGTCGAAGGATCCGAGTCTTCGAGTGACAGTTGTCAATCCCCGCGCCGAGTTCGTGGAGCGCATTCGGCTGCACCAGCTCGCCGCCGGCAACCATGCGGCGACCGTGCCGCTGTCCACCGTCCTGCATCGGAAGGCGCAGCTGGTGGTCGGGTCCGTTGCGTCGATCGACGCAACGGGCAACGCCGTCCACCTGGTCGACGGGCAAGCCATCCCGTACGACTATCTGGTCTACGCGGTCGGTAGCAGCTCGCGCCCCGACCACATAGACGGAGCCCTCGAGAACGCTTTCGCCGTAGACGAATACGATTCAGCGCGCAGACTGCAGCAACGGTTGGCCGTGTTGCCTGCCGGAGCACCGATCGTAGTGGTCGGCGGCGGGCTGACCGGCATCGAGACGGCCGCGGAACTCGCCGAGCAACGGCCCGAGTTCTCCGTGACGCTCGTGTCGTGTGGCCAGATCGCCGACGGCCTCCTGGAGAGTGCGCGCGCGAGAATTCGGACGGCTCTGCTGTCCCACTCGGTCGCCGTCATCGAGGGAAGCCCGGTGACGCGTATCGACGCGCACAGTGTCGAACTGGCCGACGGACGAGTCGTGGAGTCCGGATGCGCAATTGTCGCAACGGGATCGACGGTGCCCGACCTCGCGCGGACGAGCGGGCTGCCAACAGATTCCGAAAGCCGACTGACCGTCGACGACACGTTGACGTGCACCGAACACCCGAACATCGTCGGCGCCGGGGACGCTGTCGCGATCGACGTTATGCCCCTGCGGATGGGCTGCCAAGCGGCCATCCCTCTCGGCGCCCACGCCGCAGACACCGTCTTGCGACGCATCGCCGGCAGGACACCGAGGCCGGTCAGGCCCCGGTTCGTGGCCCAATGCATCAGCCTGGGGCGCCGAGCCGCGGTCGTCCAACGAACCGACGCCGACGACAACCCGCGCAACACTGTCGTCGGTGGTCGCACCGGCACACTGATCAAGGAACAGGTCTGCGCATACACCCTGAACTGGGGAGTCGACGCACGGCGACCGGTGATGTCCACCTGGTCGTGAGTCCGCCTGCCTGCATAGGCAATTCCGACCTGACGTCCGCACGTGAACGGTTCCACCCGTCCCGGAGGTACGCATGCTCCCGATCGCGCTCGAAGTTCTCCTCACACTCGCGGTTCTCACGATCACCTGGTTCGGCGTGTACGTGATCTACCGCCTCGTCGCCGACAAGTCCGCATAGACGCGTCCGACGACGTGGCCAGCTCGAGCCCCTGACTCATCCCAGGTCCGGCAGTTCCGGTTCGGTGGGCACCACGATGACTGTGGGCCCCTCTGCGGCCAAAGCGGATGTGAACTCGCGGGTGAGCGCCTCGGTGCTGTCCACGTCGACCGCTCGGCACCCGAAACCGACTGCCAGAGAGACAATGTCGAGGCCGGGCAGGTCCAGTCCGGGCACACCGGGTGTCTTCTCCAGGAGCGCGAACGACTTGAGGATCGCGTACTCCCCGTTCCGCAGCACCACGAACACGATGGGCAGATTGTGCCGGGCAGCGGTCCAGATCGCCTGGATGGAGTATTGGAAGGAGCCGTCGCCGATCGTGGCGATGACGGTCCGTTCGACCCCGCGGGCGCGGTCTCCGAGCGCCACTCCCACCGCTCCCGGAACGCCCCAGCCGATTCCGCCGCTTCCGGTGGCGAAGAAGCTACCCGACCGGGTGGTGGGCAACCACTGGACCTGCTGGGCCAGCGTCGAGGTGGATTCCATGACCACCGCGGAGTCGTCCGGCCGGACCGTGTTCAAGGCCGCATACACCGCCTCCGCGGTGAGTGGGGCCGCAGTCGCGGTGGGCTCTGCACCACGGTCCCGGTTCCGTGGAGCCGGTGCCGCCCGTCCGGTCGGGTCCTCCACCAAGTCGATCAACTGTTCGAGGGCCGTACGGACGTCGCCGAGCAGGCTGTCGCCGACGGGCGCCACGGCAGCAAGGTCGGGGTCCGAGGTGATCTGCACCAACTCGGTGCCTTCCGGCAGGTACTCCCCCGCCACGTACGGGTAGTAGCGGAAGGCCTGGGCGCCGATCACGACGACGAGGTCGTGGCCGTGCACCGCTTCGTTGACCCCCGCGATGGTCATCGGCAGCGGCCCCGCATACAGCGGGTGATCCTCGGGGAACGAAATGCGGTCGGGCAGTGCGCTGCCGCGGACGGGTGCTCGCAGCTTCTCCGCGAAGGCGACGCCGGCGTCCCACGCGCCCGCGCGATCGACCTCCGGACCCAAGATCAGCAGGGGGCGTTCGGCGCGGTTGACCCGGGCGGCGAAGCTGCGCAGCCGCTCGCTGTCCGGGGCCACCCGGTGACTGGTTGTTCGGACGACCGCCGGACCCAGCGCCGGTTTGTCCCAATCGTCAAGGGGGATGGACAGGAACACCGGACCGGCCGGTGGCTGCAGCGCCACCACATACGCTCGCATGAACGCCGCCGGCACGTCCTCGGCACGCGCCGGTTGATACGCCCACTTGACCCACGGTTGCGGCAACACCGTCTCGTCGCGATTGGTCAGATACGGGTCGGACAACAGCATTTCGCGGGTCTGCTGGCCCGCCGTGACGATCAGTGGGGTGTTGGCACGGTACGCCGCCACCAGGCTGCCCATCGCGTTCCCGGTGCCGGCGGCGGTGTGCAGGTTGACCACGGCGGGTTTGCCTGTCGCCTGGGCGAAGCCGTCGGCCATGGCCAATGCCGAGGCCTCCTGCAACGCCAGCACATAGGTGAAGTCGTCGGGGAAGCGACTCAGGAACGACTGCTCGGTGGAGCCGGGATTCCCGAAAACCGTTGTCAGCCCGAGCGATCGGAGCAGATTGTAGGTGACGTCGTGAACGGTCATTTCATCTGTCATCGATCTCACCAGTCCGTACGAGTCGACTTCGGTTCGATGTGCGAGAGCGGTGTCACCGCTGCTCACACTCCGGCGACGGCGTCACCTTTTCGCGGCCGAGACCAACCACCGGTTCCCCGGTCGCACCTCCCGCAGCACCGACTGTTCCGGCAGCGTTCGCCCGTACCGCCGCACGGCGTCGTCGGTCGGCACCGCCGTGGCGCGCCAGCCGTAGGAATCGAACCACGCAACCGGATCCGAGGGACCGTTCGAATGCAGCAGCGAGAGCCATTCGCGCCGACTGATCGGGCTGCCCCGGAACAGCGGAGCGTCGTCCACCGCCGCCGCGAAGTCGATGTTGGTGATCGTGGCACCGATCGCACTGCCGGGTGCCGACAGTTCCCCGACATTCCGCATCAGCGCGTCGACCGCCTCCTCGGGCAGATATGCCAGCAGGCCCTCGAGGATCCAGGCGGTGGGGACGTCCGAGTGGAAGCCGGCGTCACGGAGGGCCGCCGGCCAATCCTCACGGAGGTCGATCGGCACGGTGATGCGGGATGCCTCCGCGGGCGATTCGCCCGCCAGCACTGCCTCCTTGAACTGCACCATCTCGGCGGTGTCGAGTTCGTAGACGGTCACCGTCTTAGGCCAGTGCAACCGGAAGGCGCGGGTGTCGAGTCCGGCGCCGAGCAGGACCACCTGCTCGCAGCCCGCCGCAACGGCGTCGAGCACGAAGTCGTCGAGGAACTTCGTCCGCGCCGCCACCCAGGCCGTCAGTTCTTCTCGACTGCTGTCGTCCAGCTGGTCGGTCGGCGGACTCCATCCCGATGCCCTGACGAACTCGCCCGCCCACCGATCCTCGAACAACCGGTCGTCGCGCCCGCTCTCGATCGCTCGCGCCGCCGCGACGAAGACGGCCGTCGCGCCCACTCCACGAGGTGGATTCATGGCAGTACCTCCTCGGTCCACCGTCGATTGTCCTCCCGGTGACCGAGAACGCGCCGCCGTTCGCACTTTCGGCGAAATATGGTCCAGGTCACACGACCGTCTAGGACTGGAGGCAATACCCATGAGCGCGAACCGTTTCGTCGGCAAGGTCGCATTCATCACCGGAGCCGCCCGTGGACAGGGCCGGGCCGAAGCGGTCCGGCTGGCGTCGGAGGGCGCCGACATCATCGCGATCGACGCCTGTGTCGACTTCGCCTCGACGGCCTACGACGGCGCCACCGAGGCCGATCTCGCCGAGACCGTCGCGCTCGTCGAGGGCTACGGTCGCAAGATCGTCGCCACCAAGGCCGACGTGCGCGACTTCGCCGCCGTGTCGAAGGCGCTCGCCGACGGTATCGCCACGCTGGGCCGGCTCGACGTGGTCGTCGCGAACGCCGGCATTTGCTCGGGATCCATGTCGTGGGAGATCACGCCCGAGCAGTGGCAGGAGACCCTCGACGTCAATCTCACCGGCGTCTTCTACACCGTCAAGGCGGCGATCCCGCACCTGATCGAGCAAGGCGAGGGCGGGTCCATCATCATCACCAGTTCGGTCGCCGGCCTGCGCGGGCTGCCGTTCCTCGGCCACTACGTGGCCAGCAAGCACGGCGTCACCGGGCTCGCCAAGACGCTCGCGGTGGAGTTGGGCGCGCACAACATCCGCGTCAACACCGTCCACCCCAACGGCGTGGAGACCGGCATGCAGGTCAACGACATGCACGCGCTGGTCCAGGAGTACGCCACGACCCTGGCACCGATCTTCATGGGCAGCCTGCCCGACCAAATCAGCCAGCCCGAGGACATCGCGAACGCCGTCGCGTGGCTCGCGTCCGACGAGGCCCGGCACGTGACCGGCATCCAGTTGCCGGTCGATCTGGGCACGCTCATCCGCTGACACCTGCTGCGGTGTGCACGTGATCGGGGCATGCTGATCACGTGCACACCTTCGAGGTCTGGGCCCCGATCCCCCGGTCGGTCCGCGTCCGTGTCGACGGGATCGACCACGCCATGACCGCCGACGCGGACGGGTGGTGGAGCGCCGACGTCGACGCGGAGCCTGGAGCGCGGTACGGGTTCGTGCTCGACGATTCGGACACCGTGCTCCCAGATCCGCGGTCCCCGCGGCAACCCGACGGCGTGCACCTGCCGTCGCAGCTGCACGAGCTCGACCCGGCCGGGTGGACGGATCACGCGTGGACCGGCCGGCAGCTCGCCGGCGCCGTCGTCTACGAACTCCACATCGGGACGTTCACGTCGGAGGGCACGTTCGACGCCGCGATCGAACGGCTCGATCACCTCGTCGATCTGGGTGTCGGGTTCGTCGAGCTGATGCCGGTCGCGGCCTGGAGCGGGACCCACAACTGGGGCTACGACGGCGTGTTCTGGTACGCCGTCCACGAAACCTACGGCGGCCCCGACGGTCTGCAGCGTTTCGTCGACGCGTGCCACCGTCGCGGTCTCGCGGTGGCCCTGGACGTCGTCTACAACCACTTCGGGCCGTCCGGGAACTACACCGATCGCTTCGGGCCGTATCTCGCGGACGGCGGGAACTCGTGGGGCCGCACGATCAACCTGTCCGGGCCGGGCAGCGGTGAGGTCCGCCGGTTCATCGTCGACAGCGCACTGCGCTGGTTCCGCAGTTTCCACATCGACGCGCTGCGCCTGGACGCGGTCCACGCCCTCCTCGACAACAGCGCGACCCACCTCCTCGAGGACTTGTCGATCGAGACGCACCGCCTCTCGACGCATCTGCGGCGGCCCCTCACGCTGATCGCCGAGAGCGATCTCAACGACCCGAAGATCATCACCGCCCGCGCGGCCGGCGGCTACGGACTGGACGCCCAGTGGGACGACGACGTCCATCACGCGATCCACGCCGCGGTCTCCGGCGAACGCCAGGGCTACTACGGCGATTTCGGATCACTCCAGGCGCTCGCGCGCACGCTCACCCAAGGTTGGTTCCACGACGGCAGGTACTCGACGTTCCGCGGACGAAAGCACGGGCGGCCCATCGATATTCGACGCATTCCGGCCGACGCGATGCTCGCCTACACCTGCACCCACGATCAGGTCGGCAACCGCGCCACCGGGGACCGGCCGAGCGCGTATCTCACCGACGGCCAACTCGCGGTCAAGGCGGCGCTGGTGCTGTGTTCACCGTTCACGCCGATGCTGTTCATGGGTGAGGAATGGGGCGCGCGAACACCCTTCCAGTACTTCACCTCCCACCCGGAGCCCGAACTCGGGCAGGCGACCGCGGACGGCCGTCGTCGCGAATTCGCCGAGCACGGCTGGGACACCGACGACGTCCCGGATCCGCAGGACGAACGGACGTTCCAGCGCTCGAAACTCGACTGGCACGAACCCGACGTCGAGTCACACGCGCGACTGCTCGAGTGCTACCGCAACCTGATCGCGTTGCGACACGCGCGGGCAGACATCAGCGACCCGTGGCTCGAACACCTCGGGGTCCAGTACGACGAGGACGAGCGGTGGATCGCCATGATCCGCGGAAACCTGCGGATCGCGTGCAATCTCGGGCCCGAACCGGTGACCGTGCCGGTCGGCGGGATACCGCTGCTGTGGTGGGACACCCCCGAGATCGACGAGACCGCGTCCGCGATCGTCGTGCCGGGGCACTCCTTCGCCGTGCTCGAGGCCCTGCCGCGCCGGGTCAGAACGGGACCGCGGTAACCACCACGTTTTCGAGGTAGGTCCCCCGTCCCTGCGCGTCCTTCACGACCTCGCCTCCGCAGGTGACGATGTGCAATTCGCGCGGACCGCCTGCACCCTGGAACGCCCACTCCGGCAACGCCTGCTTGACGAACCGCTCCATCCGGGTGATCTTCCACCGGGTCACCACGCCGCCCTGCGTCAGATACACCGCGTCACCCGGATACAACGTGTGCATCCAATACAGCGCCCCCTCCCCCTGGTTCGCGTTGTCCACATGACCCGCCACCAGGATCCCGCCATCGGGAGCATAGATCGGGGACGACCCGGTCCAATACGTCACCTGACTCACGTCCCGCGGCAACAACAGGCTCCCATCCCCCGCCACGCCCAACGGATCCAAAGTCGTCTCCACCCCGATCGCCGGAATCACCAGATGGTTGTCCGGCAACGGGCCGAACGGGATCTGCGCGCGCTGCGCTGGATCCGCAGACGCCGGCCCCGGCTTACGCGGCTTGCCGCCCGCACCGATCAACGGCACCGGACCTGCCACCGGATCGCCCACACCGTCCGGCGACAGACCGAACGTCGATTTCGGAACCGGCGCCGACGCCGCCGCTTCCGGCTGTAATCCCCGAAAGACCAGAAAACCACCACCGCTGAGCAGCACGAGCGTGATCACGATGATCAGGATCGAACCGCTCGGCCCCGACGGTCGTGCTGCCGTATGTCTGCCCACGATGGAAGTCCTCCGTTCACACTGGGTTCTCGAGACAGCCGAGTGGCCCGAGGTGGTTCACACCTCGGGCCACTCGGTCACTCATCAGAGCACGTCACAGTTGTTCTGCGACATCACACTTCACTCGTTCCCCTGGTTCCGCCGGCGCAGCGCGAAGAGCAGCACACCACCTGCGGCGACCAGCAGCAACAGACCACCCGCGATAAGGCCGGCGTTCATGCCGCCGTCGCTGTCGGCGCCCAGGCCGGAGTCGATCAGCGCACCGCTCTCGGTGTCGGTGTTACCGGTCGTTCCCGGGTTCTTCGAGTTCCCGGCGTTGCCGGCGTTCTCGGAATCAGCAGGGGTTCCCGGGGTTCCGGAGTTACCGGGGGTGCCGGAGTTACCGGGGGTGCCAGCTTCCTTATCGCCCCCGGACCCGGTCGACCCACCGGGAGTACCCGAACCATTCGTGCCGTTCGAGCCGGGCGCCTCGTTCGAACCCGCCGAGCCAGCATCGTTCGAGCCCGCCGAACCGGAGCCGTTGCTCGAACCTGCCGAGCCCGACCCATCATTGGAACCCTGTGCCAGCGAGCCTGCAGCGAGCGAACCTGCAGCCAGGGAGCCGGCGCCGAGCGAGCCTACCGCGAGCGAACCGAGCGAGCCGGTCCCCAGCGAGCCAGCGCCGAGCGAGCCAGCGGCAAGCGAGCCGAGCGAACCGGTGCCGCCGGGCGCAGGATCGTCAGCCTTGACCGTCACTTCTGACTTATTCGACTTGATGGGATCCGCCCCGTTCGGCGGGGTTCCCACTGCCGTGGCGAGGTTGTGAATCGAGCCAGCCTTCACGTCCTTATCCGTGACCACGTAAGTGGCCTCGCAGGTAACCGACTCGGTCGGCTCCAGCGGGTCCCTCGGGCACGAGATTGCAAGCGGGCCACCCGTACCGGAGAACTCGTTGTCCTCGACGTCCACGTCGGTCAGGGTCTGCTCACCCTTGTTGGTAATCGCGAACGTGTAAGTGACGGTGTCGCCCGCCTTCACCCCGCTCTGCGGATCCGCGGTCTTCAGGAGCTCGAGACCCGTCTGCGGATCGCCAGTCACCGTCACCGTCGACTCACCCGAATCGATCGGCGTCCCCGACGGCGGGGTGCCCGTCGCCGTCGCCGTGTTCTTGATCGAGCCGGCGTTCATATCCTCGGCCGTGAACGTGTAATTGGCATTACACGTCACCGACTCACCCGGCTCCAGCGAGGTCTTCGGGCACGAGATCGCGGACAGCTCGCCCTTGCCGTCGAAGTCGTTGTCCTTGACCGTCACATCGGTCAGCGTCTGCTCACCGGTGTTCTTGATCGCGAACTTGTACGTGACAACGTCACCCACCTTCACACCACTCTTCGGCTCCGCCGTCTTCTCGAGTTCGAGACCCATCTGCGGATCGCCAGTCACCGTCACCGTCGACTCACCCGAATCGATCGGCGTCCCCGACGGCGGGGTGCCCGTCGCCGTCGCCGTGTTCTTGATCGAGCCGGCGTTCATATCCTCGGCCGTGAACGTGTAATTGGCATTACACGTCACCGACTCACCCGGCTCCAGCGAGGTCTTCGGGCACGAGATCGCGGACAGCTCGCCCTTGCCGTCGAAGTCGTTGTCCTTGACCGTCACATCGGTCAGCGTCTGCTCACCGGTGTTCTTGATCGCGAACTTGTACGTGACAACGTCACCCACCTTCACACCACTCTTCGGCTCCGCCGTCTTCTCGAGCGCGATGTTGCTCGCGGCCGTGCGGCCCTTGATCGTCGCCGTCGACTCCTTCGACTCCACCGGCTTGCCACCCGGATCAGTGCCGGTCGCGATCGCGGTGTTATCGATGGGGGCGCCGAGGTTGATGTCGCCCTGCAGGATCGTGTACGTCGCGGTGCAATCCGCAGTGTCACCCGGGTTCAACGTCTTGACCTTGTCGGAGCAGTTGAAGTCCGAGACCTTCTCGCCGAAGCCGGTGAACTTCTTCTCCACCGGCGTGACGTCGGTCAGCGGCACGGCACCAGTGTTCTTCATCACGAACTTGTAGGTGAGCTCCTGGCCGACCTTGAAGTGCTCAGCGTCGCTCGGCGACACCGACTTCGTCAGCTCGAGCTTCTTGGCCCTATTGACGAACGTGCAGTTGACGCTCTTGCCGCTCTGGCCACTCGAAATCGTGACGGTGCCGGTCGTGCCGTCACCACTTGCCAACCTGTCATTGGTCTTGGCGTCCACACACTGCCAGCTCACCTCGTAATTGGCGAGATCTGCACCGTTGGTTGCCGATTCCTTGATGGTGTACGTGGTGCCGGCAAGGCCCAGGAGCGGCCCGACCTTGTCCTGCTGGACACCGGAAGCGTTGCCGGTCGTGGTCGCAGTGTTACCAGTGCTCACACCACCACCGGTGACCTCGAGCTTGAACTGGTCCGCCTCCGCGGCGCGGCCAGCCGGAAGGTCCTTGCGCAACTCGATCGTGTACGGGTCGCTGCACGAACCCAGGTCGTACATCCCGACGGTGCTCATCGGCTTGACGGTCGCACCTGTTGCCGGATCGATCTTGATCAGATCGCCATTGGTCCGTCCTGCATACAGGTAGCCGCCGGGTCCGAATGCGGCAGAGGTCGCATTTCCGAACCCGCTAGCCTTCTTCGTAATCGCCTTTCCGGTCAGGTTGGATCCGGCGTTGACAGGCCCGGTCACTGAGTAGACCAGCCCGGTGTCGGAGCTGGACGACACGATGTACATGTTGCCGGCGGCATCGAACGCGATATCGCCGTTCGTTTGATCCTTGGTCGGCTTGGTGTCGCCGTTGACTTCGTCGGGAACGATAGTGACCTTCACGTCACCCGGAACGACAGTCTCCGTCTCGGGGTTGTACACCGCGTACTTGAAGCCGCCGTTGTCATACCCGCCGAAGTAGAACAGACCATTCTTCGGGTTGATCGCGCCATGTTGGGACGCGAAACCCTCCGGACGCGCCTTGCTGGAGGTGCTGTCCTTCAGAGCGTCGTACTTGAAGATCTTTTTCGAATCCGTGTAGACGGCGTACGTTCCGCCGGCAGCAATGCCGAGCTGGTTAGGACTGCTGGTGTCCAGCTTGAAGTCCTTCGTTCTAGCCCCGTCGGCAGGGTTCACCAGATACGCGTTGCTGTCTTTGTTGTTGACCGCATAGAGCACGTCGCACTTCAACGGCGCGTGGGTGCCTGTTGCTCCCGCGGTTCCTGCGCCGACCGTTGCGGTCGACACTGTAGCCACGCCGGCCAGCATGGCCATGACCACAGTTCGGATGACGCCCTTACGCAGGGCGCCGCCTAACCTCCCCATTATTTGAGGCCCTTCTGATGGACGCCCGGCCGGATCCGGCAGCGAGCGATGGATGATGTGGACAATCACCCCGACGCCGGACATGGAAGCACAATCGGCGATACAGCCCATCCCTCTCAAAAGCCGGCCGGATCGTTCTCACCCCATCGCCGTCGCCCGGTAATCGACTGTGCAACAGCACTATTCAGAAACGGGTGAAAGCGGGGGACGAGATTCGCGACGCGACGAGGTGATGCGGCAATTCACCCCGGTTTTCGACCCTTCCGCCCCGCAGCACCCGCCCCGAGTGCCCGCAGTCACCCGGCCGAAGAACCGCGGCGCGTGACGCCTCCCGGCACCGACGACCGCTATCCACTCACGTGTTCACACGAAAACGGCCGGCTCGAATGTCATTCGAGCCGGCCGTCCTAGGTGTTACGCGTCAGCGCTGCCGGAGCATGCGAGCGACGAGAATCGCGGTCACGAACAACACCACCGACGTTGCCCCCGCCGCGATGTGCATGCCGTCGACGAACGCCGCCTGCGCCGTCTCGACGAACGTCGCCGCCTCATGCGCCGGCAGGGAGTGGGACACCTCGATCGCGCCGCCGAGGGTGCCCTGCGCGACGTGCGCCTGGTCGGCACTCAACGCCGAGACGTCAAGCCCACGACGGAAGATCGCGAGGACGACACTGCCGAGGACCGCGACACCGAGCGCGACACCGAGTTCGTAGGCGGTCTCCGACACCGCCGACGCCGCACCGGCACGCTCGGGCTCGACGGAGCTGACGACGAGGTCGGAGGTGAGCGTGAGGGCGACGCCGATGCCGGCACCGGCCAGCACGAAGCCGACCACGAACCAGAACGGGCCGCCGTCCGGACGCAGCGCGATCATCGCCGCCGCACCGAACGCCGCCACCACCAGGCCGACGCTCAGTACCCGGCTCGGCTCCCACCGCCGGACCAGCCACGCCGCGGCCAGCGAGGCGGAACCACTGACCAACGTGCCCGGGAGCATGAGCAGTCCGGCCTCGAGGGGCCGATAGCCCAGCACCAACTGCAGGTACTGCGAGCCGAAGAACAGCACGCCCGCCAGCGCGAAGATGGACAGCAGATTGGTCAGTACCGCCGTCGAGAAGTCGGGGCGAGCGAACAGCGACAGGTCGATCATCGGGTCGTCCAGCACCCGCTGGCGGCGGATGAAGACCCAACCGGCGGCCAGACCCACGACGCCGATCGCGGTCAGCGCCCAACTCGGTCCGTGCACCGCGGTCTCCTTGACCGCGTACACGATCGGGACCATCGCGAGCATCGACAGCCCGGCGCTGATCAGGTCGAAGCGACCCGGTTCTGGATTCTTCGACTCGGGAATCACCAACGGTCCCAGCACGATCAAGCCGATCATGACGGGAATGTTGATGAGGAACACCGAGCCCCACCAGTAGTGCTCGAGCAGCCAGCCACCGATCAGCGGGCCGGCCGCGGCGCCGCCGCCGGCCATCGCGCCCCAGACACCGATCGCGGTGGTCCGCTGGCGCGGATTCACGAACATCGTCCGGATCAGGCCGAGGGTGGCCGGCATGAGCGTCGCACCCGACACACCCTGCAGCACGCGCGCTGCAATGAGCATCTCCGGGCTGGCCGACCACGCCGCGATCAGCGACGCCAAACCGAACCCGGCGGCACCGATCAGCAGCAGGCGCCGCCGACCGATCCGGTCACCGAGGGTGCCCATCGTGACCAGCAGACCCGCCAGCACGAACGAATAGACGTCGATGATCCACAGCAGCTGCGTGCTGCTCGGTGCCAGATCCTCACTGATGAACGGCAGCGCGAGGTCGAGGACCGTCGCGTCCACCGAGATGAGAAGGACGGCGAACGCCAGGACGACCAGCCCCAGCCAGTCCTTCCGGGTGGCCGTCGCCTCATGCGGATCCCGCACGGCGTCCACAGACATGCTTCCACTCCCACGAACTGATCGATGAACAGAAACCGGCCGGGGAGTTAACCGTCCAGCCGGTACAGTAACGATTCCAGGGTAGCAGTCAACCGTCCAGCCGGTACAGTGATTTTCATGGCATCCGACACACGCGACCGCATTCTCGACGCCCTCGAACACCTGCTGCTCGAGCAGGGACTCGCACAGGTCACCCTCGAGGCCGTGGCGGCGGATGCGGGCGTGTCCAAGGGCGGTCTGCTCTATCACTTCCCGAGCAAGGAGGCACTGCTGGCCGGGATGGTGCGGCGGCTCGGCGAGCGGTCCGACCAAGAGCTGGCCGACGCCGTCGCGCGCGGTCGCACCGTGTCGGAGATCTACCTGCAGTACCCGCCGGTGGAGTCCGCCGACGAGATGACCCTCTACCGCTCGATGCTCGCGGCGATGCGCAGCGCCGACGGCCGGCACGACGAGGTCCAGCAGGCCATCGCGGACGTCATGCGCTCATGGGATGCCGGACTGCTCGCCGAGATCGACGATCCGGTCCAGGCCGAGATCATCCGGCTGGTCGGCGACGGCATCTACCTCGCGGCGCTGCTCGGGCTACCGGAATCCGATCCGGACCTGCACCGCCGGGTGGTGAACCGATTGCTCGGCACCGACCCGGCGGGCAGTGCGACGTCCGGGGACGACCCGACTACGTGAGGTAGCGGTACGCGGGAGAACCGGGCTCGAGCTGCTCGACGTCGATCCGCGAGCTACGCATCCGGTCCAGCAGATCGGACAGCCCGTCGGCCGAACCGAGCTCGACGCCGACCAGTGCGGCCCCCGTCTCGCGGTTGTTGCGCTTGACGTACTCGAACAGCGTGATGTCGTCGTCCGGGCCGAGTACCTCGTCGAGGAAGCGCCGCAGCGCCCCCGGCTCCTGCGGGAAGTCCACCAGGAAGTAGTGCTTGAGCCCGAGGTGCACGAGGGAACGCTCGAGGATCTCGCCGTACCGGGAGACGTCGTTGTTGCCACCGGAGATCAGGCACACGACGGTGCTGCCCGGCTCGACGTCCAGCTGGTTGAGCGCGGTGACGGACAGTGCTCCGGCCGGCTCGGCGATGATGCCCTCGTTCTGGTAGAGCTCGAGCATCGCGGTGCAGATGGCACCCTCGTCGACCTGCGTCATCGCGAACTTCTCCGGGCCCCGCTCCTGGATGCGGCCCGCACGCGGACCGGTCACCAGCGGCAACGACGCGTGCGAGACGACGCTCGCCCCGAAGCCCGAGACCACGGAGTACGGCAGATCACCGACCCGCTTGACCGCGGCACCGTCGACGAACGGGTCGACCTCCGGCAGCGTCACCGGCCCGCCCGCCACCAGGGCCGCGGTCATGGACGCCGCGCCCACGGGCTCGACGCCGACGATGGTGGTCTGGGGCGAACGCTCGTGCAGGTAGGTGGCGATGCCGGCGATGCAGCCGCCACCACCGACCGGGACGACGACGCAGTCCGGCGACTCGCCCAACTGCTCGAGGATCTCGGCCGCGATAGTGCCCTGGCCGGCGGCGGTGCGGGCGTCGTCGAACGGCGGAACCATCGTGGCGCCGGTGCGTTCGACGTCGGCGGCGGCCGCCGCCGCGGCGGCGTCGTAGGTCTCACCCGTGGGGATGAGCTCGACGAACTCGCCGCCGTGCACCATGATCCGGTCGCGCTTCTGCTTCGGAGTGTTGGCCGGGACGTAGATGCGTCCGCGGATCTCCATCGCCCGGCACGCGAACGCGACGCCCTGGGCGTGGTTGCCCGCACTGGCGGCGACGACACCCGCCGCACGCTCGACGTCGCTGAGCTGCATGATCAGGTTGTAGGCGCCGCGCAGCTTGTACGAGCGGACCACCTGCAGGTCCTCACGCTTGAGGTAGACCCTGGCCCCGGTCAGCGCCGACAACCGCTCACTGATCTGGAGCGGTGTGGCGTCGATAATGTGCGCAATTCGCTCGGCAGCCGCATCGATCTCGTCCGCGGTGAGCGCGGGCGAGGTTACCTTCAGTTCTGCGATTTCCGGGGAATTAGACACCCACGCATTTTCCCACTACACACTGCACCTTGCGCAACCGCCCCACCGACTCGTCCGATCGCGGCGGACCCCCGTCAGCCCCGCGGCGAGAACTGGGAGGGCCGCGGAACGTTGCGCAGATTCGATTTGGCCATCTGAACCGCTTCTGCCACACCGCCGTTCATCACCATCTTGGACATCGCCAGCGCGAATCCGCGGACCTGCTCTCCGGTGATGGACGGTGGCAACGACAGGGCGTTCGGGTCGGTGACGATGTCGATCAGCGCCGGACCGTCGTGGGCCAGCGCCGCCCGAAGCCCGGACTCGACATCCGCGGGGTCCTCGATCCGGCGGGAGGAGATCCCCAAAGTCGCTGCGAGAGCGGCATAGTCGACAGACGGGACATCCACCCCGAAATCGGGCAGGCCGTCGACGAGCATCTCGAGTTTCACCATCCCGAGCGTCGAGTTGTCGAACACGACGATCTTGATCGGCAGCTTGAACATCGCGACCGTGATCAACTCACCGAGCAACATCGACAGCCCGCCGTCACCCGACATCGTCACCACCTGGCGACCGGGTTCGGCGAACTGCGCACCGATCGCGTGCGGCAACGCATTCGCCATCGAACCGTGCAGCGCCGACGACAGGAACCGGCGGCGGCCGTTGGGGTTCAGGTAGCGCGCGGCCCACACGTTGCACATCCCGGTGTCCGCCGTGAAGATCGCGTCCTCGGCGGCGACGTCGTCGAGGATCGACGCCACGTACTCGGGGTGGATCGGGATCCGCTGCTTGACCGGTTCGGCGTACGCGCCGACGACCTTGGTCATGAGCGTCTCGTGCCGATCGAGCGACCGCTCCAGAAAACCGCGGTCGGTCTTGCGGTGGACCAGCGGCGCCAGCGCCCGCAGGACGGACTTCGCGTCCCCGTGCACCGCGAGGTCGACGCCGGTGCGCCGCCCCAACCTCTGGGCCGCGACGTCGATCTGCACGGTGCGCACGTCGTCGGGCAGGAACTGGTCGTACGGGAAGTCGGTGCCGACGAGGATCAGCAGATCGGCGTCGTGCATGCCGTCGTGCGCGGCGCCGTATCCGAGCAGCCCGGTCATACCGACGTCGAAGGGGTTGTCGTACTGGATCCATTCCTTGCCACGCAGCGAATGTCCGATCGGCGCCCCGACCGTGTCCGCGAGCGCGAGTACTTCCTCGCGGGCGTCGCGCACACCCACGCCGGCGAAGATGGCGACCGCGGACGCGTCGTTGATCGCATCAGCGAGGGCCCGCACGTCGTCCTCGGCCGGCACGACGGACGGGCGCCCGGTGCGGACCAGCGGCGGCGGCCTGCCGACCGCGGCCTCCTCGGCGACGTCGCCCGGCAGCGTGATCACGGCTACCCCGGACAGCGCCAGCGCGTGCTGCATAGCACTCTGGACGACCCGCGCCGACTGCGCTGCCGTGCCGATCATCTCGGTGTACCGCGCGCATTCGACGAAGAGACGGTCGGGATGCGTCTCCTGGAAGTAGCCGGTGCCGATCTGCGCGCTGGGGATGTGCGACGCGATCGCGAGCACCGGAGCACCCGAGCGGTTGGCGTCGTACAGGCCGTTGATCAGGTGCAGGTTGCCCGGGCCGCACGAACCCGCGCACACCGCGAGCCGACCCGTGATCTGAGCCTCGGCGGCCGCCGCGAACGCCGCCGACTCCTCGTGCCGGACGTGGATCCAGTCGATGCCGCCCGCCGCCGATCCTCCGGTGCGGCGGACGGCATCGACCACTGGATTGAGACTGTCCCCGACGATTCCGTAGATGCGGCGAACCCCGGCATCCACGAGTTGGGAAACAAGTTGATCTGCAACAGATTTCGCCGCCATATCAGTCTCCGCCCGCGAGATCGGATTCGTGGCCTGCTACTGGCAGGCTACTCGGAAATCGCGGACCGCGGCCGGGATGCGGCGAACGGCCTACTTCTGCGGGGTGAGCACGAAGACCGGGATCTGCCGGTCAGTCTTCGTCTGGTACGACGCGTAGTCGGGCCAGGCCTCGACCGCGCGCTGCCACCACTCGGCCTTCTCGTCGCCGGTCACCTCACGCGCCGTCATGTCCTGCTTGACGGGGCCGTCCTGCAGCTCGACGTGGGGGTCGGCAACCACGTTGTGGTACCAGACCGGATGCTTGGGGGCGCCGCCGAGCGACGCGACCACCGCGTACTCCCCGTCGTGCTCGACGCGCATGAGCGGCGTCTTGCGGAGCTTGCCGGATTTGGCGCCCTTCGTGGTCAGGATCACGACGGGCTTGCCCTCCATCATGGTTCCCTCGGTGCCGCCGGAGCGCTCGTACAGGTCGACCTGGTCCGCGGCCCAGGAGGAGGGGCTGGGTTCGTATTCACCGGTGAGAGGCATGCCAACCAGTCAACACCGCGCGAATGATCTTGACCACTCGAATGCCCGGACGACGGGACTTCCGCACGTCGGCCGAAATTGTTCGGTGGCCCGAACTTCATAGTGCCGGTATTATGAACATCATCGAGGGCGTATCCGAACACGTGAGGTGAAGACATGACCGCAGTACTGCACGGACACACCTCCGGGCGCCCGCACGTCACCGTCGACATCGCGGGCACCGCGTGGCCGCTCTACAAGCTCGAGGCCGTCGTCGCCGCCCTCGCAGTGTTCCTCCTCGTCCTCACGGTGACCCAGGTCCTGCAGACCGCCGTACTCTCCGCCGCCGGCGCTGCCGTCGTGGTCTGGTGGACGCGGCGCATCACGCTTTCGCTTCGCCGGCCGTAGCTCGCGGTAACCTGCACTGATCGCACAGCCCGCGGTTCGGACCGCGCAATTACAGCCGAGGACATACGCTCTACCGATGCGCCCCGGCCGGCTGTACGCATCTGTCGTCACTCTCACCGCATCGCTCACGCTCCTCTCCCCCGGCCTCGCCACGGCCGACGCCGACCCCTCGGTCGCTACGGCCTGCGGCACACCGTTGAGCACGAGCGAGATCGAACAGATCGTCGACCTGAGCGATACGTCCTCACTGACGGGTTCGGGCCTCACCCAACTCGAGGACGCGATCGACCGGCACCGGAGGATAACGAACATCCTTGTGGCGCACAGGGACTGGCGGGGGTTGTTCTCGGTCGGACTGAATGCGGTGGAATACGACGCCGTCCTGCCCCTGCAGCGCGACCCGACGGCCCTACAAGACCGGGCCTGGGCCCCGAAGATCAGCTACAACCTGCTCGCCCGGTACCTGCGCAACCTCCGCGCCGAGTTCACCGGCACGCCCGTCGATCCCCCGTGGGCCAACTACTTCGCGCTGACGCGACAGTGCGCGGCGAGCCCGGCCCGGGTCGCGATGGCCGGTTACAACGCCCACCTCACCGTCGACCTCGCGTACGCAGTCGATTCGAGCGGCACCCGCCACGAGAACATCCCCGACTTCTACCAGATCGTCGATTCCATTGCAGTCAAGGGTGATTCGATCGTGACGCTGACGAAGGCCCTGTACGGCGGCGACCTCGGCCCGCTGTGGCGGTTCTACTTCCTGGGCGAAGGACTCGACCGGTTGGCCGGCAACGACGCGCCGTCACGACTGCTGCTGCGCGCAGCCGACAGCGGCTACAACACCATCACCCTCGCCAACGGCTTCGCGCTGCAGAATCCGCAGACGCGGCCGGCGGCGGAGCAGGAGATCGACGCGCTGTGGCGGGCCACCGACGGCGCGCTCCAAACCCTGTCCGACCTGGGTGGTCTCTGATCCCCACGGGCCGTGTACGAGTTCCTGTGAATCTGCTAGGAATTTCCGATACCGGACAAATCCGGCAATAGCATTGGGTCTGTACGACAAGCAGCGATGCGCCGAGCCTCGCGACGGTGCTGCCCGACGCACCGCAACGGCCGTTGGACCACCGGCGACGACCGTCGCCGACAGGCGGCCGTGCGGAGAGGATCTCGCATGGAACCGGAATACGAAACCCCACGAGTACGCACGATGCGGCTGGTGCTCGCCAAAATCCTCGTCACGCTGTCGCTGGCGGCCGTCCCACTCGGACTGGCCACGGCACCGGCACTCGCAGACACCACGACGCCGGCAGCGACTCCGGCCGTGGTCGCCGTGGCCCAGGTTCACCATCACCAGGGCCACCACGGATGCCTCCAGCGCGACCAACAGGGGAACTGGCACTGGATGTGCCATCACCATCATCACCATCACCACCACCAGCGGTGACCGCAGCGCGCCTGCTACGCCCGGACCGGTTCCGGTCCGGGCGGCACAGCGCTCCTACGTCAGCCCGCCAGGCAGCTGGGCCCGAGTAGAGCCTTGAGATCGCCCATCAACGACGACGACGGCTCCACGCGCAGCACCTCGTCGACCTTCCACAGCGAGGTGCCGCGGGATCCGATGAGCTTGACGTGAACGTCGGCGGTACCGGGATGACGCGACAGCACCTGGCGGAGCGCGCCGAGCTTCTCCTTGGTGCACTGCCGCACCGGGAGGCTCACCGCCACCGGCTTCGCCACGCCGATCGCCGAAAGATCAGGCACCGCAAGATCATTCGCGATCAGCGACACACGGTCGTCGCGGATCGACACCCGCGCCTTGACCAGGACGACCGAATCCTCGACGACGTCCATCCCGTACACCGAGTACGCCTGCGGGAAGAACAGCACCTCGATACCACCCGAGAGGTCCTCGAGCTGAGCGGACGCCCACGTGAGGCCGTTCTTGTTGATCCGCCGATTGACCGACGCGAGGATGCCGCCGACGGTGACCTGGGTCCCGTCCTTGATGTCGCCCTCGAGGATCACCGGGATCGAGGTATCCGACTGCGCCGCCAGCACGTGCTCGACGCCGTTGAGGGGATGGCCGGACACGTACAGACCCAGCATCTCCCGCTCGAGAGCGAGCTTGTGCTTGGAATCCCACTCCTCGTCGGGCACCTTCACGTTGAACACCGACGCGATCGACTCGTCGGCGTCGTCGCCGCCGAACAGGTCGAACTGGCCCATCGCCTCGGCCTTCTTGGTGCCCATCACCGCGTCGATCGCGTCGGCGTGCACCAACATCAGACCCTTGCGCGGATGCTCGAGCGAGTCGAATCCGCCTGCCTTGATGAGGGATTCGGTGACCTTCTTGGAACAGGCCAGCGCGTCGATCTTGTTGAGGTAGTCGGAGAAGTCGGTGAAGCTCCCCTTCTCCTCACGGGCGGCGATGATCGACGCCACCACGTTGGCACCGACGTTGCGCACGGCGCCGAGGCCGAAGCGGATGTCCTCCCCGACCGAGGCGAAGTCGACCCGCGACGCGTTGACGTCCGGCGGCAGCACCGTGATGCCCATCTTGCGGCAGTCCGACAGGTACACCGCGGCCTTGTCCTTGTCGTCACCGACCGAGGTGAGCAGACCGGCCATGTACTCGGCCGGGTAGTTGGCCTTGAGGTACGCGGTCCAGAACGAGACGAGGCCGTAGCCGGCGGCGTGCGACTTGTTGAATGCGTAGCCGGCGAACGGAAGGACGGTGTCCCACAGCGCGGTGATCGCCGCCTGCGAGAACCCGTTGGCCTTCATGCCATCGGCGAAGCCGTCGTAGGCCTCGTCGAGGATCTCCTTCTTCTTCTTACCCATCGCGCGGCGGAGCAGGTCTGCCTGTCCGAGCGAGTAGCCGGCCACCTTCTGAGCGATCTGCATGATCTGCTCCTGGTAGACGATGAGGCCGAAGGTGTCCTTGAGGATGTCCTTGAGCGGCTCCTCGAGCTCCGGGTGGATCGGCTTGACGTCCTGCCGTCCGTTCTTGCGGTCGGCGTAGTCGTTGTGCGCGTTCATGCCCATCGGACCCGGGCGGTACAGCGCGAGGACGGCGACGATGTCCTCGAAGCCGGTGGGCTGCATGCGCCGCAGCAGATCCCGCATCGCACTGCCGTCGAGCTGGAACACGCCGAGCGTGTCGCCGCGGGCCAGCAGCTCGTAGGTGGCAGGGTCCTCGATCGGCAACGTGTCGAGATCGATGTCGACGCCGCGGTTGGCCTTGATGTTCTCGATCGCGTCACCGATGACCGTGAGGTTGCGCAGACCGAGGAAGTCCATCTTGAGTAGGCCGATGGCCTCGCACGACGGGTAGTCCCAACCGGTGATGATCGCGCCGTCCTGCGCGCGCTTCCACACCGGGATCGCGTCGGTGAGCGGCTCCGACGACATGATGACCGCGCAGGCGTGCACGCCGGCGTTGCGGATCAGGCCCTCGAGGCCCTTCGCGGTCTGGTAGATCTTCGCGACGTCCGGGTTGGAGTCGATGAGGGCGCGGACCTCGACGGCCTCCTTGTAGCGCTCGTGCTCGGGGTCTGTGATGCCCGACACCGAGATGTCCTTCGCCATGATCGGCGGCGGCAGCGCCTTGGTGATCTGGTCGGCGATCGCGAAACCCGGCTGGCCGAACTGGACTCGCGCGGAGTCCTTGATGGCGGCCTTCGTCTTGATGGTGCCGAACGTGATGACCTGAGCGACCTTCTCGCTGCCCCACTTCTCGGTGGCGTAGCGCACCATCTCACCGCGACGACGATCGTCGAAGTCGATATCGATATCGGGCATCGACACACGCTCGGGGTTGAGGAACCGCTCGAACAGCAGGCCGTGCGGGATCGGGTCGATGTTGGTGATGCCCATCGCGTACGCGACGAGCGAACCTGCGGCCGACCCTCGACCCGGACCGACTCGGATGCCGACCTCGCGTGCGTGGTTGATGAGGTCACCGACGACGAGGAAGTAGGCAGGGAAGCCCATCTCGTTGATGACGCCGATCTCGTAGTCGGCGCGCTCGAGGTATTCCTGCGGTGGACCACTCGGGAAACGCCGGTCGAGGCCCCGCATCACCTCGTGGCGGAGGAAGGTCTGCTGCGTGTGACCCTCCGGGACAGGGAAGATCGGCATGCGGTCGCGGTGCTGCCACACGTCCTCGTACGGCTGGACCCGCTCGCCGATGAGCATCGTGTTGTCGCACGCATCGGGGACCTCGGAGTCCCAGATGGCCCGCATCTCCGCGGCGGACTTGAGGTAGTAGCCGTCGCCGTCGAACTTGAACCGCGTCGGATCCGACAGCGTCTTGCCGGTCTGGATACAGAGCAGCGCCTCGTGGTTCTCGGCGGCATCCTTGGTGACGTAGTGGCAGTCGTTGGTGGCGATGGGCGGGATGCCGAGTTGCTTGCCGATGTCGATCAGGCCCTCACGGACCCGTCGTTCGATCGACAGCCCGTGGTCCATCAGCTCGAGGAAGAAGTTGTCCTTGCCCCAGATCTCCTGCCACTTGGCGGCGGCCTCGAGCGCCTCCCGGTCGTGGCCTAGACGCAACCGGGTCTGGATCTCGCCGGACGGGCAGCCCGTGGTCGCGATGATGCCCTCGGCATGGTGGGCGATGAGGTCCTCGTCCATGCGCGGCCACTTGCCGAGCTGACCCTCGATGGACGCGAGCGACGACAGCTTGAACAGGTTCCGCAGGCCGGTCGAATTCTCGGCGACCATCGTCATGTGGGTGTAGGCGCCGCTACCGGAGACGTCGTCGGACTTCTGGCCGGGATCGCCCCACAGCACGCGCTTGGTGTTGAACCGCGACTCAGGTGCGATGTACGCCTCGATGCCGATGATCGGCTTGATGCCGTGCTTCTTGGCGACGTTGTAGAACTCGCTGGCGCCGTACATGTTGCCGTGGTCGGTCATGCCGACCGCGGTCATCCCGAGCCGCTCAGCCTCTTTGAACAGTGGGCCGACCTTTGCCGCACCGTCGAGCATCGAGTACTCGGTGTGGTTGTGCAGGTGAACGAACGAGTCAGCCACGCGTGCCTCTCTGTATTACGCCCGATGCGGGGGGCATCGGTGAGTCCAGCATCAGTCTCAGAGTCTAGATCCGGGTGGATCATCCGTTTTGCGCCGCGGCACGAACTCCAGCGTGAGCAGCACGAACGCCGCGATCGGGAGCATCCGGAGGTTCAGCAACACATAGCGACGGTCACCCAACGAATGGAACTTCTCGAGGTAGCGGTAGAGCGATTCCAGCGCCAGCAGCGGATCGCCCAGATGAATCACGTTGAAGAGGACCTGCCGCAGCCACCCGCGGTCCTTCTCGTCGAACAGTTCCGGAAATGCCGCGAACGCGAGGGACACGCGCTTGCCACCGTGGTCGCGGGCGTAATCGATCATCGCGACGGTCAGCCGCTCGTCGATGCCGTTGGGCGCGCCCTGGCGCCGCCACGGCACGTCCAGACTGATCTCCGTACCGTGCCCGGCGACCGCGTAGCGCTGGAACCCCTGCACCACGCCTTCCGCGTCGCGGGCGAGCACGAGGAGTATTCCGGGGTACCGGCCGTCGAGGACATGGCCGAGGATCATCGAGAAGCCACGCTCGGTCGATCCACCATGCGTCTGCTCCACGATCTCGAGCAGTTCCGCTCTGATCGGCTCGGGCAGCTGCGCCTCGGGAACGACCTCGGTGGTCAACCCGGCGTTGTGGGTCCGGCTGACCGCCTGGCGGACGTTCCTGAATCTCCTGCCGACCATGTCGAACGACGCGACGTCGACGACGACGTCCCGTCCGATTGGCACCGCCCGCAGCCGCGGCCTGCCCCCGGCCGCGTTCCACAACTCGAAGCGGCGCTCGCCGGCGCCCAGCACCACGATCCACCAGCCTCGATCGCGACAGAACTGCTGGAACTGTGCGATCAGTGCGGGAAAACCGGCGGGGTCGCCGATGGGATCGCCACCGACCACCGCCACGCCGAGCCGAGCGTGGTAGCCGACGGCGGCCGACCCGTCAGTGGAGAAGAAGTACGACTTGAGTGAGTGCATCGCGAACGGCGCGAGCGGATCCTCGACCGTCCGGTCGACGAGCGCATACACGTTCGACAACCGGTCGGGCTCGGGTCGGCTCGAGGTCGGCCACATCAATACCGGACCACCGGCGGCGAACACGGTCAGCGCGACCGTCTCGTGCCCGGTGGCGGAGATCAACAGCGCGCCGAGAACCGCCCCGCCCGCGGCGGCGGCATGCATTGTCGTGACCGGTCTGCCGAGATGTACCCCGCGCGCGACGAAGAACACCGCGACTGCGAAGGCGAAGATCTCGGGGTGACGCGAGCCGACGTCCGTGCGCACGCCGATCGCAATGACGACGAGCCCGAATACAGTAAGCCCCACCGCCCCCGCGTTGCGCGCCAGATTGCCGCTCGGCTGCGCGGCGAGGCGCCGAGATTCGGCTGCGGACGATGCCACCGCCCGATCACGCGTCCTCCCCACGCGTCTCCTTTCCCGAACAGTCGATCCACCGCCCCCGGTACGGATACCTTATGCCGATGCACCGACAGTCTCGGCGTGCCGCAACCGGTCGCCGCGGGCCCGGCGTGCGCGAACCAGGGCATCAGCGGTGAACACCACCAACGCCACCCAGATCAGTGCGAATCCGATCCACCGCGACGGCGGCATGACCTCGTGCATGACCGCGACGCCCCACACCATCTGGAGCCCGGGCGTGAGGTACTGCAGGATGCCGAGCGTCGTGAGCGGAATGCGCTGCGCCGCGACGCCGAACAGCAACAGCGGCACCGCCGTCACCGGCCCGGCCGCCATGAGCAGCATGCTGTGCCCGACGCCGTTGCCGAGGAAGGATCCGGTCCCGGTCACTGCGAGGACGACCAGATAGGCCACCGCGAACGGCGCCGCCACCACACCTTCGGCGGTGAGGCTGGTCCGTGGATCGAGCGGCACCACCTTCTTGACGACCCCGTACGACGCGAAGGTCAGCGCCAGGGTGAGTGCGACGAGCGGCGGGCGCCCGTAGTCGACCGTGATGACGACGACGGCCACCGCGGCCAGGACCAGCGCGGCGATCTGGGCCGGGCGCAACCGCTCCCGGAAGAGCACGACACCCAGCAGGACGCTGACGAGCGGGTTGACGAAATACCCCAGCGCGGCCTCGACGACATGGCCGGAGGTCACGGCGTAGATGTAGACGCCCCAGTTGATCCCGATCGCGACGGTCGCCGCCGTGACCAGGCCCCACGTCCGCGCGCCGAGACCTCGCAACGATCCGAACTTGCCCAGCACCGCAAGCACGATCAGCATGAGCACGACCGTCCACAACATCCGGTGGGCGAGCACTTCGAGGGAGCCGGCGGGATCGAGGAGACCGAAGAAGATCGGGAACAATCCCCAGATGAGGTAGGCACCGACGCCCGACATCATTCCGGTGGAATCTTCCGAGCGGGGCCGTGGTGTCACGTCCCGCCACGATAGCCCTCGGGCCACCCCGACTCGCCACCGCGTCGATCCGCACGCCGTCATGGAGGATTGCCCTGTGGCCATCATCACCGAATCCCCTGTGTCAGATCCGGACCCACGCACGCGACGCCCGTTGCGCCGCCGGGCGATGCGGATCCTGAGCGCCCTCGCGGCCCTCGTCGCCGGCGCTGTCGTCGCGTTCGTCACCAACCCGTGGCCGGGTGCGATGCTCGTCCGCCTCGTGTTCGACCGCGGCGCCCGGAAGACCACCGCCGCGCTCGCCACGCACGCGCCCACCGGCGTCGCGTCGATCACGGACCAGCGGTACCGCGCGGGCGACGACGACGCGCACCTCGACATCTACTTCCCGGAGGCGCTCGCCGACACGAACGACGTGTTGCCCACCGTGATCTGGACGCACGGCGGCGCCTGGATCTCCGGCAATCGCGCGCACCACGCGGCGTACTACCAGTTGATCGCGGCGGCCGGATTCACCGTGATCTCGCTCGACTACTCCCTGGCGCCGGGGCACCGGTATCCGACCGCCGTCGCACAACTCCGCGACGCCCATGCGTACGTCCTCGCGAATGCCGAACGCCTGCATGTCGATCCGAGTCGGATCGTGCTCGCCGGCGACTCCGCCGGCGCCCAGCTGTCGAGCCAGCTCGCCGTGATCACCACGAACCCCGACTATGCGCGTGCCGTCGGCATCGAATCAGCGCTGCGCCCGGAACAGCTGCGTGGAGTGATTCTCGACTGCGGGATCTACGAGGTCACCGACATGGTGGGAGGCCCCGGCATCATCGGCTGGGGCACGGCCGAGTCGATCTGGGCCTACACCGGGTCCAAGGACATCACGCACTCGTCCGCGGTCGCGGAGATGTCGACGCTCCGGCACGTCACCGATCGTTTCCCGGCCACCTTCGTCTCGGGCGGCAACACCGACGGCCTCACCGAGAAGCAATCCAAGGCACTGGCAGAGAAGCTGACAAGCCTCGGGGTGGACGTGACGACCCTGTTCTACCCCGACGACCACGTCCCCCCGCTGGCGCACGAATACCAGTTCGACCTCGATAACGCCGACGGCCGGAAGGCGCTCGAGCAGACACTCGAATTCCTGCGCAAGCAGACCGCCGACTCGCCCCGCGCGTGACGGTTCAGGCAGCGGCGACCGGCCCGCACACCGCGCCGAGTGCCCTCACCAGTGCCACCTGGTGCAGCGCATCGATCCGCTCCACCGCGACGACGTCCGCGGCCGCGGACACCAGATCCGGTAGGCACCCGGGGCCGGCCAGCACACTCCGCTGCGCCGCGATCCGATCGACGATGTCCCGGTTCAGGGAGTCCAGCGAGGACCGGACCGATGCCAGATCGGGACGGACGTCGGGCGCCGTTCCCGGCACCACCTGCCAGTACGCGAACAACCCGCGCTGGACGTCCTTGTTCGCGTCGATCTGAGCTCGGAACATCGACTCGACGCGCCCCGGATCGAGACCCGCACCACGCGCCTGCTCCCCCACCGAACTCAGGACCTCCCGCTCGCGGGCGGGATCGTCGATCCGCTTCTCGGTCCCCCACTTCGCCGACGCCACCGGATCCGCCGTCGCCAACCGGTGTGCGATGGAAAGCACCAGCGGCCGCAGCTCACCGACGGGCGGAGCGTACGACTGGGCACCGGCAGCCGGCGCCGACGCGATCATCGACGAGACACCGACCGCAGCCGCGGCGATCCACCTACCCAGGTTCATGGACGACATTGTGCCGCAGCGCCGTTCACCGCGACGGTCGAACGGTCGCCGCGCCCCACGTCGCGTCGGGTCAGGCCAGGCCCGGAACCGGCCCGTCGTCGGGGCCCGGCGCGACGACGGTGGTCTGTGTCGGCAGCAGCGGGCTGACCGCGAACGAGCCCGCGACGGCGTCCGAGGGCAGCGCCTCGATCGCCCGCACCGACGGCGCCGCGTCGAGTGCCCGCAACTGTTCGAGCGAGCCGCGTACGGTGGCGCCCACCACGCACGCGCAGTCCGTGGCCGACAGGCGGTTCGCCGAGTACGCCGCGAGCAGCGACGGCCGGTCGTGCCCGACCACGGACGCCTGCAACCGCGCCGCCGCCACCGACGGCGCCCGCTGCACCGCCGTCGGGTTCGCGGCAACCGGTATGGCCAGCATGGGGGTCTGCACCCGATCGAGCGGCACCTGGAACAGCACCTGCGACACCCGGACGTCGCCGACGACGTCCAGCAACTGCGACGGCGTCACCGCCGCGTCCAGCGACACGAGCGCCCAGTGATGGGCGGCCGGGTCCGGGCCCGCCTGCGTGTCCAGCGTCGCCTGCGCGCGATCGAGGTACGCCGACACCTGCTCACCCGAGTCCGGTCCCAGCCGGTCGGTCGAAATCCGGGCAGCCGGAACGGGGTTCGCCACCCCGAGCCCGACCACCGTGCCGGCCAGCACGACCGCCGCGAGGACGGTCGGCCATGTCCGCGAACTCATCTCACGTGCCCCGCAGGACTCCGAGAGCGTGCTGGAGATCCTTCGGGTACTCGCTGGTGATCTCCACCCAGTGTCCGTCCGCCGGATGCGCGAAGCCCAGCGAACGGGCGTGCAGCCACTGGCGCTCCAGCCCCAGCCGCTCGGCCAGACGGGGATCGGCGCCGTACGTCAGATCGCCGCAGCACGGGTGGCGAAGCGCCGAGAAATGCACCCGGATCTGGTGGGTCCGTCCGGTCTCGAGGTGGATGTCGAGCAGGCTGGCCGCCTGGAACGCCTCCACCGTGTCGTAGTGCGTGATGCTCGGCTTGCCGTCGGGGGTGACCGCGAACTTCCAGTCGTTGCTGCGGTGCCGGCCGATCGGCGCGTCGATCGTGCCGCTGCTCGGATCCGGGTGGCCCTGCACCAGCGCGTGGTAGCGCTTGTCGATGGTCCGCTGCTTGAACGCCCGCTTGAGCACCGTGTACGCGCGCTCGGACGTCGCGACCACCATCACGCCGGACGTCCCGACGTCGAGACGGTGCACGATGCCCTGACGCTCGTGCGCACCCGACGTCGAGATGCGGAAGCCCGCCGCGGCCAGGCCGCCGACGACGGTGGGCCCCGTCCAACCCACGCTCGCGTGCGCCGCGACGCCCACCGGCTTGTCCACCGCGACGACGTCGTCGTCGGCGTAGAGGATCTCCATGCCCTCGACCGGCTCCGCCTCGATCGTCAGTGGGCGCGGCGGCTCGGGCAGCTCGACCTCGAGCCACGTGCCGGCCGCGAGGCGATCGGATTTGCCGACCGCGGCGCCGTCCAACTGGACCGCGCCTTCCTCCGTGAGCGCCGCCACCGCGGTACGCGAGAGCCCGAGCAGTCGGGCCAACCCGGCGTCGACCCGCATGCCGTCGAGTCCGTCGGGAACCGGCATGGAACGCGTCTCCCTCACGCCGCATCCCCCTTTCGAGAAGTCTTGACGCCGCTCGGTTCGATCCCGAACAGCGTGAGTGCCACCAGCAGGATCGCCCCGCACACGATCGACGAGTCGGCCACGTTGAACACGGGCCACCAGCCCACGGAAACGAAGTCCACGACGTGGCCCTGCAGCGGGCCGGGCGAGCGGAAGATCCGGTCGATCAGATTACCGAGCGCGCCGCCGAGGACGAGACCGAGTCCCAGCGCCCACCACACCGAACTGAGGGTGCGCCCGATTCTGATCACTCCGATCACGACGCCGACCGCCACCAGGGTCAGCAGCCAGGTCATTCCGGTGGCCATCGAGAAGGCCGCGCCCGGATTGCGGATCAGGGTCAGGGTGACGGTGTCACCGATGATCCGGACCGGGTCCCTCGGGTCGATGAAGGCGACCGCCAGCACCTTGGTGAGCAGGTCCAGCCCGAGCACCGCCAACGCGATACCGACCAGCAGCACCATCCGACGCGACCCGGACGGCACCGGCCCGACGGTCTCGTCGGGTCCGGGAGCGGCTGGCTCGGAAATCGGATCACCCTTCACTGCACGGTCGTCGCTGTCGGCGCGGTCGTCACTCACACCGCCATCATCCCTTACTCGGGAGACAGACCGGTCATCCAACCCACGCCGACTAACCTGTTGACGTGCCACTGTCCTCGAAACTCCTCCACCCCGGTTCCGCGCTCGTCGCGGCGACGCTCTCCCTTTCGCTGCTGGTCGCCGGGTGCAGTAGCGGCGGTGACGCCGCCCCTGCGAGCCCTGATGCGGTCGGGGCCGCATCCGACGAGGTCACCGTGCCGGTGACCACCGCCACTACCGAGATCGTCGACGCCGGTGCCGATCCGCGGGCCGTGGTGCAACTGCGTCCGGGACAGGGCACTCGGCAGAATGCCCGGCTGGTGACCACCGCCACCGTGTTGCAGCAGATCGACGGCCAGGCCGCGCAGGACTTCTCCACCCCGCAGATGACGATGCCGTTGGTGGCCCTCGTCACGCAGGCCGCGACGGACGCCACGCCGGCCACGACAGTCGATCTCACGCTCGGCACTCCCACCACGCCGGACGACGCGACGAACGAACTCCTCACGCCCGCAACCGATTCGCATGCCGGGTTCACGATGAACGAGTCCGGGGCCATCACGGCACTGCGCCTGCGCCCCGACCCCGACGCGCAGAACAAGGCCCGATCGATGATCGAGCAGGCCTTCTACCAGGCCGTGTACCGGACGGTCGCCTTCCCGGCCCAGCCCATCGGCGTGGGGGCGGTGTGGAAGATCCATCAGCAGGTGATGAGCGCGATCGCGCTCGACCAGGTGACGACCGCCACCCTGACCGCGCGCGACGGCGACCGACTCACCATCGACGTCCAGGTGGAGCAGACTCCCAAGTCGCCGGTCTTCGAACTGCCGAACCGCGCGGGCACGCTCAACGTCGACTCGTACTCGCTCCACGGGACCGGAACCGTCGTCATCGACCTCCGCTTGCCGCTCCCGGTCGATGCCTCGATCACCGTCGAGGGAACGCAGTCGTTCAGCGACCCGGCCGCCACGATGCGCCTGCAGCAGACCACCAGCGAGCGGGTCCAGTGGGCCGGCTGACGCGCGTGGTCGCCGCGACCACGGCCCTCGTCGCGCTGGGGGCGCCGCTGGCCGGCTGTGGATCCTCGGACGAACCGACGGCGACGCACACCGATCTCGGCCCCGAGGTGACCGCCCCCGCGACCGCGTCGGCCGGTCCCGTCTCGGACGCGGACGCGCTGCGGGCCGCCCTGCCCACCGCAGCGGATCTGCCCACCGGGTTCGCCCGCCTACCCGCGACCGCCGACCCGACCACCCAGCCGGGCGACGACCCCGCTCCCGACCGGTCCACGACGAATCCCACCCGCTGCGCGAACGTCGCCGACACGGTGGCCCGCCAGGTCGCCGGGTCCGTGGCCTCGGCCGAGGAGAACTTCACCGGGCCCGGATTCTCGAGCATCGACGTCGATGCGGCGAGCTACACCGGCACCGGCGCCGCGGACGCCTTCGCCGCGGTCCAGGACACTCTGCGCGAATGCACGACGTTCACCGGCACGGACGCCGACGGGACGGCCGTGCAGTACCGGATCGCGCCGCTCCCCCAGCCCGCCGTCGGCGACGCGGCCACCGCGGTGCGGCTCACCACCACCAGCGAGGGCTTCACGCTCGTCTCCGACGTCGTCCTCACCGTCGTCGGGTCGACGGTGGTGCAGGCGATCGCGACCGGGCCCGACGGCATGGACAGCGACCTGGCGACGCGCGTGGCGCACACCACCGCGGAGCGGGTACACGCGGCATCGCCCCCGCACTGACACCGAAACGCCGATGCCGGCGCCACCCGAGCGGGTGGCGCCGGCATCGGCGTGTGAACGAGGGACTACGCGGGGCAGGCCGGCGAGGTCAGGTTCGCCATCCCGACGAGGTTGCAGGCGTACGTCTTCGACATCTTCCAGACGCCGTCCTCGGCGACGAACTCGACCGTGCCCGGGTTGGTCTGGCCGTTGATGACCAGGTTGACACCCGCGGTCACGGTGTCGTCACCGGTCGGGGTGACGTCCACGACCGTGATCGTGGCGCCGGCGTCCTTGGCGGCCTTGACGACCTGGTTGATCAGCTCCGGATCGGCCTCGGCACCCTGCACCAGCGCGGCCTTCTGCTCCACCGGAACGCTCTCGTCGAACGCCTTCGCCAGCGCGGCGTTGAGCTGGTCCGCGGTCGGCGGAGCCAGCGCCGGCTCCGCAGCGGCCGTGGTGGTGGTCTGCTGGACCGTGGTGCGCTCGGTGCTGCTGCTGTCGTCCGAGCAGGCCGACATGGTCAGGGCAGCCGCGATCGCCACACCGGCGATGGTCATCTTCCGAAACTTCAAGTTCTTGTCCTTTTCATTCTCGGTCGAACATCGTTCACGCATCAGCCGGGCCGGTGTCCCCCCGTCCCAGCTATGACGCCAGTTCACAGCAAGAGTACCGGGAAGGTCCGCCTCACCTGAGGCTGTCGGTCGCGTCCGCGACCACCAGGTCGCAGTCGTTCTCCTCGAATGTACGTGAAGGCCCCGGCCCGGTGCTGCGAGTCTCGAACCGCACCGTCACCACCCCGTGGCCCGCGCCCTGGACCCAACCGTGTCCGTACTCCGGGTGCGCGACGTCCAACCCGGGACGCCACTGCAACGACGTTTCCACGTCGGGCCCGGGACCCGAATCGCTCACTGCCTGCTCGACTTCCGCCTCGGGAACGGCCTGATCGAGTTCGGGAAACAGGGAACCCTGACTCGCCGCCGACAGGCCACCGAACCCGACTCCGACGAGGCGGATCGGGCCCAGTTCGAGCGGATCGATCACCTGCCGCTGCGCGGTCGCGGTGAGGATCTGCGGATCCGTCGTCGCGTACGGCAAGGTCAGCGACCTCGTGACGATGCTCATATCCGACTTGCGCAGCTTGAGCACCACCGTGCGGGCCGCCCGGCCGTCCCGCTCCAGCCGGCGGAATGCCGCGGCCGCACTCGAGTCGACCGCACGCCGCAACTCCCCCAGCGTCACGATGTCCTGCGCGAACGTCGTTTCCGCACTGACCTGTTTCGCATCCGCGCGCTCGGTGACCGGACGGTCGTCGACGCCGCGGGCCAGACGTTGCAGACTCGGGCCGATCGTCGCCCCCAGTACGGAGACCACCTCGGCGTCCGGGAGCGCCGCGAGCGCACCGATCGTCTCGATGCCGAGCCGCTTGAGCTTCTCCTCCGCGACCGGACCGACCCCCCACAGCTTCCGGACCGGCAGCGCGCTCATCAATTGCTGCTGGACGTCCGGGGAGACGACGGTGATCCCGTCGGGCTTGGCGAGCCCGGACGCGATCTTCGCGACCTGCTTGCCCGCGCCGGCTCCGATGGAGGCAACCAGTCCCGTCTCCGCCATCACGAGCGCGCGCAGGTCCTCGCAGTAGCGCTCGACCTCGACCTTCCCGGCCCCCACCAGCTCGGGCGGCTCACCGAACGCCTCATCGAGCGAAAGCTGTTCCAACACAGGCATCTTTGCCCGCAGCGCGTCGAACACCAGACGACTCACGTGCCCGTACAGGGCGCCGCGCGGAGGCAGCACGACCGCCGACGCTCCCACCAGCCGCCTGGCCTGATGCATCGGCATCGCCGAGCGCGCCCCGAACACCCGCGCCTCGTAACTGGCACCCGCGACCACGCCCCGACCGCCGAGCCCGCCGACGAGCACGGGACGACCCCGCAGCGTCGGCCGGGTCAACTGCTCGACCGACGCGAAGAACGCGTCCATGTCGAGGTGCAGGACCCACCGGCGGCTGCGTGTGGGATCGGCGGAGACCATGTGTGAAAACTACGCCGGGCGGACGACAGGAAGCACCCGTCGTCCGCCCGAGGCGCCGTCGACCGATCAGGCCTTGACGATCACGGCGCGCACGCCCTCGCCGAGGTCGACGACCGCGTCGCCGCCGACCTCGCCGATCTCGAGCGTCGTCGCGAGGATCTCGCCCGCGATCAGCTCGCGGTGGCGGGTCGCCCACTCGAGCCGCTCCGCCGGCACCTGCAGCGTGACCGAGATGCGGTCGGAGACATCGAGTCCCGCGTTGCGGCGCGCGTCCTGCAGCTCGCGGATGCGGTCCTTGGCCCAACCCTCGGCCTCGAGCTCCTCGGTGACCTGCGAGTCGAGCACGACCAGGCCCGCACCGTCCGGCAGCGCCGCCGTCGACTCCGGCTCCGCCGCGACGAGGCGCTGTGTGTACTCCTCCGGCAGCAGCTCGATCCCGGCCGCCGACACCACGCCGTCCGTCTCGGTCCAGTTGCCGGCCTTGACCGCCTTGATGACGGTCTGCACGTCCTTGCCCAGACGCGGACCCGCGGCCCGCGCGTTGACGACCAGCTCGAACCGGCCGTGGACGTCGACGTCGTCGGTCAGGTCGACCTTCTTGACGTTGACCTCGTCGGCGATCAGACCCAGGTACGGGCGCATGCGCTCGGCGTCCGGCGCCGCGACCGTGACCTCGGGCAGCGGCAGCCGCACCCGCAGATTCTGGGCCTTGCGCAGACCGAGCACCGTCGAGCACACGCTGCGGGCGTCGTCCATCGCCGCGACCAACTCGGTGTCGGCCGGCAGCTCGGTCTCGGACGGCCAGTCCGCCAGGTGCACCGACCGGCCACCGGTCAGTCCACGCCAGATCACCTCGGATGCCATCGGCAGCAGCGGCGCCGCGAGACGCGTGACCACCTCGAGCACCGTGTGCAGCGTGTCGATCGCGTCGCGGTCCTCGTCCCAGAACCGGTTGCGCGAGCGACGCACGTACCAGTTGGTGAGCGCGTCGCAGAACGTCCGCAGCTCGTCGCACGCCCCCGCGATGTCGGTGACCTCGAGCGCGTCGGTGATCGCGTTCCGGGTGGCAGCGAGCTTCGCCAGGATGTACTTGTCGAGCACGTTCGGCGAATCGGTCCGCCACTGGCCGGGCTTCGATGCGTACAGCTGCAGGAAGCTCCACGCGTTCCACAGCGGCAGCAACGCCTGCCGCACGCCCTCGCGGATGCCCTGCTCGGTGACGATCAGATTGCCGCCACGCAGGATCGGCGACGACATGAGGAACCACCGCATAGCGTCCGAGCCGTCGCGGTCGAACACCTCCTTGACGTCCGGGTAGTTGCCCTTGGACTTGCTCATCTTCAGGCCGTCGTCACCGAGCACGATGCCGTGCGCCGCAACGGTTCTGAAGGCAGGGCGATCGAACAGTGCGGTCGCGAGGACATGCAGGTTGTAGAACCAGCCTCGGGTCTGACCGTTGTACTCGACGATGAAGTCGCCCGGGTAGTGCGTCTCGAACCAATCCTGGTTCTCGAACGGGTAGTGCACCTGCGCGAATGGCATCGAGCCCGACTCGAACCAGCAGTCCAGCACCTCGGGCACGCGGCGCATCATCGACTTGCCGGTCGGATCGTCCGGGTTCGGGCGCACCAGTTCGTCGATGTTCGGCCGATGCAGGTCCGTCGGGCGCACCCCGAAGTCCGCCTCGAGCTGGTCGAGCGAGCCGTAGACATCCACGCGCGGATACGCCGGATCGTCCGACACCCATACCGGGATCGGGCTGCCCCAGTAGCGGTTTCGGCTGATGTTCCAATCGTGCGCGCCTGCGAGCCACTTACCGAACTGGCCGTCACGGATGTGCTCCGGCACCCAGGTGATCTCCTGGTTGAGCTCGACCATGCGGTCGCGGAACTTGGTGACCGCGACGAACCACGACGGCACCGCCATGTAGATCAGCGGCTGACCCGAACGCCAGCTGTGCGGGTACGAGTGCTCGATCGTCTCGTGGCGCAGCAGCTTTCCGGCGGCCTTGAGGTCCTTGATGATGACCGGGTTCGCATCAAAGACTTGCAAACCTTCGTAATCCGGGACCATCGACGTGAACTTGCCGCCCGGATCCAGCGGCTGCACGATCTCGATGCCGTTGGCCGTCGCGACATCCATGTCCTCCTCACCGAAAGCCGGTGCGAGGTGGACGATTCCGGTGCCGGACTCGGTGGTCACGTAGTCGGCAGACAGCACCCGGTGCGCGTTCTCGTGGCCCTTACCCGGACCGTGGAAGAAGTCGAACGGCGGAACGTAGGACAGGCCGACGAGATCGGAGCCCTTGTACTCACCGAGAACCTCGGGCGCCTCGCCCAGCTCACGCGCATAGTGCCCGACCCGGGCGGCGGCGAGCAGGTAGGTCTTGTCGTCGGCGCCGGCGACGTGCACGTAGTCGACGTCCGGGTGCACCGCGACCGCGAGGTTGGACGGCAGCGTCCACGGCGTCGTGGTCCAGATCAGCGCGTTCGCGCCGTCGAGAGCCTTACCAGGAGCGCTGATCACCATGTCGACGGTGACCGCCGGGTCCTGGCGCATCTTGTACGCGTCGTCGAGGCGGGTCTCCTGATTCGACAGCGGCGTCTGCTCGTACCAGGAGTACGGCAGCACCCGGAAGCCCTGGTAGATCAGGCCCTTGTCGTGGAGTTCCTTGAACGCCCACATCACGGACTCCATGAAGTCCAGATCCAGGGTCTTGTAGTCGTTGTCGAAGTCGACCCAGCGGGCCTGGCGGGTCACGTAGTCGCGCCACTCGTCGGTGTACCGCAGCACCGACTGCTTGCAGTACGCGTTGAACTCGGCGAGACCCATCGCATCGATCTGCGACTTGTCCTTGATTCCCAGCTGCTTCTCGGCCTCGAGCTCGGCCGGCAGGCCGTGGCAGTCCCAGCCGAAGCGACGGTCGACCTTCTTACCGCGCATCGTCTGGAAACGCGGCACGACGTCCTTGACGTAGCCGGTGAGCAGGTGGCCGTAGTGCGGCAGGCCGTTCGCGAACGGGGGGCCGTCGTAGAACACGAAATCCTCGGCACCGTCACGGTTCGCGATGCTGGCGCGGAACGTGTCGTCCGCCTCCCAGGCCGCGAGCACCTTCTGCTCGAGGTCCGGGAAGGAGACAGAACCGGTCGCGCGTCCGCCGACGATATCGACGCGTGGGTACGCGTCGTTCGTCTCTGGAGAGGTGGATTCGTTACTGGTCACCGCTTGGCTCCTCGTGCCCTACTTACGGCACGGGGACGATGACGGCGCCCTGTGCGCCGTGACCGCGGTACCACCCCGCTTGCCCGTCCCGCATGCGGGACGAGCCACTCGATGGAGGCTGTGACGGGCCCACCCGTTCGGGTCTAGTGAGCTCGATTCGCCGCACTCGCGAAGCGCAGATCGAGCCGTTCTTCCGAAAGCTCCCCGGTGATGGCCGGATCGTCGCTGTATAACCGTTCCAGTCTAGCCCTGAGTCGAGTTCCGCCCGGAATCGCCTCGATCCGAGTCGATCTGCCGACCGTTGCCGACCGCCCGATTCCCGTTCTCGGGTCCCGGTGCCGCACTGCCCGAATCCGCGCTCGGCGCCGCCCTCCTGCTCGCCAGCGCACTGACGAGCAGGAGGACGGCACCCGCGACACAGATTGCGATGCATCCCCACGCCCAGACCACGGAACCCGTCATCAGGGCGATCACCAACAGTGTGAAACCCACCGCGGCGAGGACCAGCGTCATGACCAGCACGATTCACCCTCTACTCGAGAGCCGGCCGGCGTCGGCTCGGTCAGTTGCTTCCCTTGGCGAACGACCGACCGAAACCGGACTGCGACCCGGACTGTCCGAAGGTGTCCTGACCGCCGTCGACCGGCACCGCCGAGCCGCGCTGCTCCAGCTCCTCGAGCTGCGACTCCAGGTACGACTTGAGCCGCACCCGGTACTCGCGCTCGAACGTCTTCAGCTGCTCGATCCGGCCTTCCAGCACGGAACGCTGCTGGTTGATCGTCGCCATGATCTCGGTGTGCTTCTTCTCGGCATCCGCCTGCAGCGCATCGGCCTTCTCCTTGGCCTGACGCAGCTGCGTCTCCGAGCGGGTCTGCGCATCCGAGAGCAGCGCCTCGGACTTCTGCTTGGAGTCGGCGACCATCGTCTCCGACTTGGTGCGAGCCTCGGTGACCAGACGCTCCGAGTTGGTGCGGGCGTCGCTGAGCAGCTGCTCCGCCTCGACCTTGGCGTCGCCGGTGAGACGGTCCGCCATCTCCTGCGCCAGACCCAGGACCTTGGCGGCCTGCATGTTGGCGTCCTCGGACGGGCGCGGCGCCGCAGCGGGCACCGGTTCCGGCTTCGGCTGCTCGACGACGCGAACCGGCTCGGGCTGCGGCGCGGGAGCCGGGGCCGGAGCAGCGGCGGCGGGGCGCGGAGCCTTCTTCGCCTCGGCAAGCTCCTGATCGAGCTCGCCGACACGCTGACGGAGGTCGGCGTTCTCCTCGATGAGTCGCGTCAGCTCCTGCTCGACGAGGTCGAGGAAGGCGTCGACCTCGTCCTCGTTGTAGCCACGCTTCCCGATCGGAGGCTTGCTGAACGCGACATTGTGCACATCAGCTGGAGTCAGCGGCATGGAAGGATCCCTTCACGCTTCTTTTCGGCGGTGTAGCACGCATTCAGTACTAGGTGGTGCGCGTACTCGTTAACCATTTCGTTACCTGTCCCACTGTAACTGCGGGCCATTCTTTCACACCAAACCAGTAGGTGACGCGAGTCCCGACACGACCTGCATCAGGATGAACAGCAGGAAGAGCAGCACCATGATCGACAAATCGAGCCTGACCCCGCCGAGCGAGATCGGCGGAATGAGCCTGCGAAGAAGCTTCACCGGCGGGTCCGTGACCGTGAAGATCACCTCCAGCACCACCACGACGAACCCCGTCGGGTGCCAGTCCCTGGCAAACACCCGGATGAACTCGACGATGATCCGTCCGATGAGCAACAACCAGAATATGAACAGGATCACGTAGATCACCGAGAACACGGCCACACCTTCACTCTGCCTGACGACAACCGGTCGATCAAAACCATTCGACAAGTCGAGGCGCGCGTCACACCGCAGCTCGGGTGTGACGCGTTTCTCGGCCGACGGCGACTACTTCTGGTTGTAGAAGCCGGTCTCCGCGATGCGGCGGCGCTCCTCGGCGGACACGTCGATGTCGGCAGGCGAGAGCAGGAACACCTTCGTCGCGACCTTGTCGAACGAGCCGCGCAGCGCAAACGCGAGGCCGGCGGCGAAGTCGACGAGGCGCTTGGCGTCGGCGTTGCTCATCTCGACGAGATCCATGATCACCGGCGTGCCGTCGCGGAACCGCTCACCGATGGTGCGGGCCTCGCCGTAGTCGCGCGGGCGCAGCGTCGTGATCTTCGAGAGCGGACCGCCCTCGTCGACCACCGAGCGGCGGCTCTCGAGCCGATCCATCCGAGGGTCGACAGCCAGGGCACCCCGCGTCGCGGTGCGTGGTCCCGCACTCGGCGCCGGGCGGGAGGGCCGCGCCGGGATCGGCTCGACCCGCGCGGACTGGCGCGGCGCGGAGTCGTAGCGGTCGAAATCGTCGTCGACCTCGTCGCGGCGGCTCGACGGGTATCCGGGCTCGGCGTACTCGCGGCGAGCCGGCCCGGGCTCGTCGATGTAGTCATCCTCGAAGTCCTCGAGGGGAACCATGCCGAAGTAAGCCTTGAACTTGTGGAGAGTGCTCATCGATCGACCTTCCTGGGCGCGGCGGACGGGAACTGGTGGAACCTGCGGTCGACCGCAGAGATCTTGGCGGGTGGTCCGACGATCTTGCTGTTGCTGTTGCTGGTGTTCATGGTGTGACTGGTGATTATTTCGAGACTACCGGCGGTGGCCGAGGATGGCACTTCCGACACGCACGCACGTCGAACCGTGCCGGACCGCCGCTTCCAGGTCGCCGGTCATCCCGGCCGACAGCACGGTTGCGTCCGGATGGGACCGCAGCAGGTCGGCGTGCGCAATCTCCAGTCGTGCGAACGCGGCGTCCGGATCCGATCCCAGCGGCGGCACCGCCATCAGCCCGCCGAGCACCAGGTTCGACGACCCGGCAACGTGGTCAGCGAGAGCCGCCGACTCCGCGACCGGCACACCGCCACGCGTCGGATCGGCGTCCAGACTCACCTGCAACAGCACGCGCAGTGGGCCCGACCGCGCGCCGTCGTCCCGCGCGACACCGACCGCGACGTCCAGCGCGTCGGCCAATCGGACACTGTCGAGCGAATGAACCATGTCGGCCCACCGGGCCACCGTCCTCGCCTTGTTCCGCTGGAGTCGGCCGATCATGTGCCAGCGGACCGGATCCACGACGTCCGGCGCCGACCGGAACTCGGCGATCTTGTCGCCGGCCTCCGGTTCCCTCGACTCGCCGAATTCTCTGCAGCCCAGGTCGTAGAGAATCCGGACGTCCGACGCCGGGAAGAACTTCGTCACCGGCAGCAAGGTCACCTCGGCCGAATCCCGGCCCGCGTCGAGGCAGGCCGCGTCGAGCCTGACCCGCACCTCCGTCAGCGCCGACGCGATCTCCTCGTGCCTACTCATCGGTGCCCATCGTCCACGTCGATCCCGTCACTCGTCTCCGGACGGATCCATCCAGATCACGGCGGCCAACCGGCCGGTGGGGGCGCCTCGACGGTGACTGAACAGCGTCGGGTCCTCGATGGTGCACCGCGGATCCTCCGCCACGCCGGAGATACCCGCCGCCAGCAACTGTCGGCGCAGACCCGCCCGCAGATCCAGTCCGGGCGTGCCATTCGCGGTGCGTGTCGCGCTGCCGGGCAGGAACTTCTCGACGTCGGCCTGCATCGCAGCAGGCACCTCGTACTGGCGGCCGCTCGCGGCCGGGCCCAGGAAGGCCCCGATCCGCTCGGGACGGGCGCCCTGCTCGATCATCGCGCCGATGACCTTCGGCACGATGCCGATCCGGGCGCCGATCCGACCGGCGTGCACCGCCGCGATCACCCTGGCCTCGTCGTCGGACAACAGGATCGGAACACAGTCGGCGCTGAGCGTCACGAGCGCGAGCCCGGGTTCCCTGGTCACCAGGGCATCCGTGGCCGGCACCGGACCGTCGACCGGACCGTCGACGACCGTCACGGTGCGGCTGTGGATCTGCTCCATCCACACCAGGCGCTCGAACGGCAACCCGATCCCGTCGGCCAGGCGGCGACGATTCGCCTCGACGGCCGCCGGATCGTCGCCGACATGATCACCGAGATTGAACGACTCGTACGGCGCCGCGGACACCCCGCCCGCGCGGGTCGTGACGACCCGCCGGACCCGGACGCCCGTCACGGGAACCCCACTCAACGGCGCATGAAGGAAGGCACGTCGACGTCGTCGTCCTCGCCCTCCTCGTTACCGACCGGCACGACGCGCGGTGCGGGGCTACCCAGCGGCGGCAGGCTCGAACCCGTGGGGGCTCCGACCGGCTCGCGCGGAGCCGTCGGCGCGGCGGGCGCCGGCTCGGCCGGAGCCGCTGCCGCGGGTGCCGCAGCCGCGCGCTCGGACTGTCCGACCTCACCGGCGCGGCCGGCGCCGATGTTGCCGCGACCGATCGCGGACTGAACCTCGAGCGGACGCTTGACCGGCGCGCCGCCGTCGAACCCGGCAGCGATGACCGTCACGCGGACCTCGTCGCCGAGAGAGTCGTCGATCACGGTTCCGAAGATGATGTTGGCGTCGATGTGCGCGGCCTCCTGGACCAGCGACGCCGCCTCGTTGATCTCGAACAGGCCCAGATCCGAGCCGCCCGCGATCGACAGCAGCACGCCCCGCGCGCCCTCCATCGACGCCTCGAGCAGCGGAGAGTTGATCGCCGTCTCGGCCGCCTTGATCGACCGGCCCTCGCCCCGTGCGGAACCGATACCCATCAACGCGCTGCCCGCGCCGGACATGACGCTCTTGACGTCCGCGAAGTCGACGTTGATCAGACCCGGGGTGGTGATGAGGTCGGTGATGCCCTGGACACCGTTGAGGAGCACCTCGTCGGCGCTGCGGAACGCGTCCATCAGGCTGACCGCCGCGTCACCGAGCTGGAGCAGCCGGTCGTTCGGGATCACGATCAGGGTGTCGCAGGACTCGCGCAGCGCGGCGATGCCGGACTCGGCCTGCGTGCCGCGGCGCTTGCCCTCGAAGGAGAACGGGCGGGTGACGACGCCGATGGTCAGGGCACCGAGCTTGCGGGCGATGCTCGCGACGACCGGCGCACCGCCGGTGCCGGTGCCGCCGCCCTCGCCGGCGGTGACGAAGACCATGTCGGCGCCCTTGAGGACCTCTTCGATCTCGTCCTTGTGGTCCTCGGCGGCCTTGCGGCCCACCTCGGGGTCGGCGCCGGCGCCGAGTCCGCGGGTCAGTTCACGTCCGACGTCGAGCTTGACGTCGGCGTCGGACATCAGCAGCGCCTGCGCGTCGGTGTTGACCGCGATGAACTCGACTCCCTTGAGTCCCTGCTCGATCATGCGGTTGACCGCGTTGACGCCGCCGCCGCCGATACCGACGACCTTGATGACGGCGAGATAGTTGTGCGGGGGCGTCATGGGCTCTCGCCTTCCGTGAGTGGATGTCGCGCTCGTTCTGGGGTCAATGTCGGAAAACCCTCAACCTCAACCACAGGGTTAAGGTTATGTCAAGTAGTCCATTGGTGCGAAACGCTATGCAGTGGCACACCGTTCCGCCAGCAGGCGCGCCGACACGCGCCAAGTTTTTGCGGGGCACGAAGCCCCCGAACCGGTCCTCGAAGCTCCGGGTCACCCATCACTTTACTGTGGGCAACTCGGGACTCGACACATCGAAGATCCGGCCGGGCTGCGTCAGTAGCACGGAGACGACCGCCGACTTCCTCTCGGAACTGTCGACACCGCCCCACACCACGACACGGCCGTCCACCAGCGTAACCGACACACTCGAAATCGTCGGTGCCGCAACCTCGGACACCTGAACCCGAATCGACTCCGGAAGCACCTCGAGAACCTCCAACGCAGCCTGCGTCGCGTGGTCGTCGTGGCCGGGCGTGGGAGTGACCAGTCTCGGGACACCGAACGGTGGCGGCTCGGTGGCGAAATCCACTCCGGTGGCGTCCATCAGATGCTGTCCGTCCGGGGAATCGAAGAACACCACGGGAATCCGCTCGGTGACCGTGAGCTTCACCGTCGACGGATACTGCCGTTGCACACGGGCTTCGGCCACCCGCCGGATGTCGGCGACCCGGCGCGCAGCCGTACCGGTGTCCACCTGCAGCAGCGGCGTCCCCTCCGCAATGTCGAGGGCGCCCAACGCCTCTTCGGAGCTGACGACCCCGTCACCGACGAACTCGATCTGCCGGACCGACATCAGCGGACTGAACCACAGCGTGGCCACGAGCGCGGCGACGACCGTCACACACGCGCCGCCGATCAGGAAAACCTTGCGACGCAACGAGCGGGCGCGCTCGCGGCCGGCCGAGCCGCGGCCGGGACGGTCGGCTGCGCCGACTCGCTCCGCCGACGCGGGTCGTTCACGCGAACTCGTCCGGGAGCCGGTGCGCCGATCGCGGCGGGCGTCCGGACGCCCGCCGCGGGAGCGGCCCCGACCGTCGACCGTCACTGCGACTCCGAACCGGATCCCGCTGCCCCCGAACGGCGGCCGTGGTTGGTCCGCGACCGCAGCGCATCGAGGATCTGACCGCCGAGCATCGTCACGTCACCCGCCCCCATCGTGATCACGACGTCACCGGGCTCGGCGATGTTCGCGACCTGACGCGGCACCTGGGATCGATCAGGCTGATAGTGAACGGGTTTCGTCATACCCTGCGCGATCAGCGCGCCACTGACGCCCGGGATCGGTTCCTCGCGCGCACCGTAGACGTCGAGCACGACCACCTCGTCCGCGAGGTCGAGCGCCTCACCGAACTCGCGCGCGAACGTCACCGTCCGCGAATACAGGTGCGGCTGGAACACCACGACGACGCGTCCGCGCTGCGGATCATCGGCGACGAGTTCGCGAGCGGCACCGAGCACCGCCCGGACCTCCGTCGGATGGTGCGCGTAGTCGTCGAACAGTCGCACGCCCTTTTCGCGGCCGGTGAGCTGGAACCGACGATGGACACCGCCGAAGCCCGCGAGCCCCTCGAGCAACTCGTCGACTTGCGCGCCGGAATCGAGAGCGGCGAGCAGCGCGGCGAGGGCGTTGAGCGCCATGTGCCTTCCGGGCACACCCAGACGGAATGTTCGCGGCTCGGCCTCACCCGCCAGCCGGATACGCGCGACTCCCCCGACGTCCCGTGCCTCCCACGACAACAGTTCCGCGCCCACCGCAACGCCTTCCGCGGCCGCAACGGCCTCGGACGTGCCGTAGCCCAGCACCCGGAGATCGCCCCGGCCGGACTCGACCGTACGACGCGCGAGCGCCGCCGAGCCGGGGTCGTCGAGACATGCCACGAGCAGCCCGCCCGGCGCGAGGCGCGCCACGAAGTCGTCGAAGACCTGGACGTACGCCTCGCTGCTGCCGAAGAAGTCGAGATGGTCGGCCTCGATGTTGGTGACCACCACGACGTCGGGGTCGTACTGGAGCAGCGATCCGTCGCTCTCGTCCGCCTCGGCGACGAACACCTCGCCCGAACCGTGGTGGGCGTTGGTTCCCGCCTCGTTCAGCTCGCCGCCGACCGCGAAGGACGGATCGAATCCGCAGTGTTGCAACGCAACCACGAGCATCGACGTCGTCGACGTCTTGCCGTGCGTGCCCGACACCAGCAGCGTGCGGTGCCCCCGCATCAGCGAGGCGAGCACGGCGGGCCGCAGGATCACCGGGATGCCGCGGCGCCGCGCCTCGACGAGTTCGGGGTTGTCCTTCGGGATCGCGGCATGGGTGGTCACCACCGCCGTCGGGCCGCCCGGCAGCAGGTCGAGCGCGTTCGCGTCGTGCCCGATCCGGACGACGGCGCCACGGGCCCGCAGCGCGAGCACGCCGCGGCTCTCCTTCGCGTCCGACCCGGACACCTGCCCGCCGCGCGCGAGGAGGATCCGCGCGATTCCGGACATACCGGCGCCGCCGATGCCGACCATGTGTACCCGCTCGAGACCCGCGGGCAACTGCTCGCTCATCGATTTCCCCTTGCTACGTCGACAACGATCTGGGCGACCGCCGCGGCGGCGCTGCGATGGCCCGCTCCGGCCGCGTCACGGCTCATCTCGTCGAGCCGCGCCCGGTCACCGAGCAGCGGGACGACGGTGTCCGCCACGAACTGCGGCGTCAGGTCTGCGTCCGCGACGAGCATCCCGCCGCCCGCGGCGACGACCGGTCGCGCGTTCAGTTCCTGCTCGCCGTTTCCATGTGGCAACGGCACGTAGATCGCGGGCAGGCCGACGGCCGACACCTCGGCGACCGTCATCGCGCCGGACCGACAGATCACCGCGTCGGCGGCCGAGTACGCGAGGTCCATCCGCGTCAGGTAGGGAACCGCGACGTACGGAGCGGCCGGGTCGGAGTCGACCTCGACCGAGTTCTTGGGGCCGTACGCGTGCAGGACGGAGATTCCCGCGGTGGCGAGCTGCGGGGCAGCGCCCGAGACCGCCTCGTTCAGCGAACGAGCGCCCTGGGATCCGCCGAACACCAACAGCACCGGCCCCTCGGCTGGCAGCCCGAAATGCTCACGCGCCTTCGCCCGTAACGCCGCCCGGTCGAGCTCGGTGATCGACGAGCGGACCGGGATCCCGACGATCTCGGCGTCCTTGCGGCCACGCGCGGCGACACCCGACCCGGCCACTGCAGCCAGGACCCGCCGGGCCCGCCGCGCACCGATCTTGTTGGCGATGCCGGCGCTGGCGTTCGCCTCGTGGATGACGATCGGGACCTTGCGGCGGCGCCCGAACAGCCCCGAACCCGCCGCCAGATACGCCGGCAACGCGACGTAGCCGCCGAAGCCGACGATGACGTCCGCGTTCGTCCGGTCGAGGACGTCACGGGTGGCCGCGACCGAGCGGCGGATCCGCCCGGGCAGCCGGAGCAGATCCATCGTCGGCTTGCGCGGCAGCGGCACCGGCGGGATCAATTCGAGCGGGTAGCCACGCTCGGGTACCAACGTCGTCTCGAGGCCGCGCTCGGTTCCGAGCGCCGTCACGACGGCCGACGGGTCGAGGGCACGAATCGCATCCGCGACGGCCATCGCGGGCTCGATATGTCCCGCAGTGCCGCCACCGGCCACCACCACCGACAGGGCGGCATTCTCGCGGTTGTCGCCGTTCACCTACGCATTCCTCGCTCTCCCGGTCGGGCGTCACGCGATCGCGTCGCCCGCCCACGTTCCGACACCGGGTCGTGTCCCCGATGTCCTCGATTGTCGTCCCCCCGGCGGCCGCCGTCCGGCACCCGCCGACGCGGTTCGTCGTGGCGCACAGCGCCCCGCGGCTGCGGTCGCTGCGCCCGCTCGGCACGCACCGGATGCACCCGCTTGTTCTCGGCCCGCCGCACGACGGCGGCGCCCCGCGGCCGCGGCGGGATGTACGGGGCCGGCTTCGGCAGCCGCAGCAGCCGCGACACGCGCCCGTCCTGACCGCTGTGCAATGCCGCGACCGCCTCCGGTTCGTGTCTCGCCGCGTTCGCGACGAGGCCGAACATGAGCAGGGTCGTCGCGGTCGAGGTACCGCCCGCGGAGACCAGCGGCAACTGGAGTCCGGTCACCGGCAGGACGCCGACGACGTAGCCGATGTTGATGAACGCCTGACCCGTGATCCAGGCTGTCGCTGTCGCGGTGAGCAACTGGAGGAACGGGTCGGCCGATCGCCTGGAGATGCGCAGGCCCGTGTACACGAACAGGCCGAACAGTCCGATCACCGCGGCCGCGCCGATGAACCCGAGTTCCTCGCCGATGATCGCGAAGATGAAGTCGTTGTGGGCGTTGGGCAGATAGCTCCACTTGGCGCGGCTCTGGCCCAGCCCCTCACCGAAGAGACCGCCGTCGGCGAGGGCGTACTTGGCCTGCCGGGCCTGGTAGCCCATTCCCTGAGGATCGTCGCCCGGATTGAAGAACGCCTGGATGCGCGCGGACCGGTAACCCGCCGTGAGGCCGAGCGTGAGCGCCCCGACCACGCCCGCGCCCAGGACGCTCAGGAAGATTTTGAGCGGCAGACCCGAGAACCACAGCAGCGCCAACAGGATGATCGCGAGCGAGATCGTGGTGCCGAGATCCGGCTGCAACACGATCAACACGAACACCAGCATCGCCGCCGGCACCAGCGGGACCAGCATCTCCTTGAGCGACGGGTTGTCGCGGCGGCGCGTCGCCAACAGGTGCGCGCCCCACACCGCGAACGCGATCTTCGCGAGTTCGGAGGGCTGCAACGAGATCGGGCCGATCACGAACCAGCCCCGGGTGCCCTGCGACTCCGTGCCGATGCCGGGGATCAGCACGAGTACGAGCATCACGACCGTGAAGCCGAACGCGGCCAGCGACCACTTGCGCATCACCCGCACCGGGATCAGCAACGCGATGTAGAAGATCACGAAACCGAGCGAGGCGAAGATCAGCTGAGAGATGAACTTGCCGTACGCCGAGCCGTCCTGCGCCACCGACTCGACGCTCGACGACGACAGCACCATCACCAGGCCCAGCACCGTCAACAGGATCGCGATGGTGACGACCAGGTGGAACGACGTCAGCGGACGCGCCAGCCACGCACCGATCCGGGTCCGGGGGCCCCGGTCCGCAGGCTCGGTGCGACGCTCGGTCTGGGTTCTCATGGCCGGGATCCGGACTCCCCCGGTGCTCCGATCTGCTCGGCCGACACCTCGGCGGCAGCTGCCGCGAAGCTGCGGCCCCGATGACCGTACGAGTCGAACATGTCGAGCGACGCGGCCGCAGGCGCGAGCAGCACGACATCACCCGGCGCTGCCAGGGCCGCGGCGGCTCGCACGGCCTCGGCCATCACGGTGTCCGCGTCGGCTCCGGGAAGGTCCAGCCGCATCGAGTCGGGGTTCCCAACACCCATGGATGCATCGTCTCCCGACCGGAGGTGCACAACCGGGACCTCGGGGGCGTGTCGCGCGAGCGCATCCGCGATCTGGTCCGCGTCGCGCCCGATCAGGACGGCGCCGGCAAGACGGTCCGCGATCTCCTCGACGAGGTCGTCGATGCGCGCACCCTTGAGCAGGCCACCCGCGATCCACACGACCGACTCGTGCGCGATGATCGACGACCGCGCCGCATGCGGGTTGGTCGCCTTCGAATCGTCGACGAACGCGACGTCGGAGACGGTGCGCACGAGCTGAGCTCGATGCGGACCCACCCGGTGGGCCCGGAGGCCGGCCTCGACCGATGCGGGGGAAACACCGATCGCACGGGCCAACGCGGCCGCGGCCAGCGCGTCGCACAATCCGGCCGGCCCGGCCGGGCTGATCTCGTCGGCCGCGATCAACGGGACGGAATCCGCGAATGCCCGATCGACGAGCATCCCGCCGCGCACACCCAGTTCCCCGATATCGGGGGCACCGAGCCGGAAGCCGACGGTGTGCCCGTCACGCGGACGCGACGCGAGCCCGGCGGCGATCTCGTCGTCGAGGCCGACGACGGCGACCGCACCGGTCAGCGCCTGCGCCTTGGCGTCGATGTAGCCCGGCATCCCGCCGTGCCAGTCCAGATGGTCCTCGGCGATGTTGAGCACGACGCCCGCGTCGGGACGCACCGACGGCGCCCAGTGCAGCTGGAACGACGACAACTCGACCGCCAGCACATCCGCGCGGGGCTCCTGGGCCCGCAGCGCGTCCAGCACCGGCAGCCCGATATTCCCGCACGCCGCCGACGGAATGCCCGCGGCCTCGAGGATCGAGTGCAGCATCGACGTCGTGGTGGTCTTGCCATTGGTGCCGGTGACGACCAGCCAGCGCCGCGGCGGCCCGTACATCCGGGCCTGGTCGACCCGCCACGAGAACTCGATGTCGCCCCAGACCGGTACGCGGGCGGCCGTGGCTGCCGACAGGACCGGCGCGTCCGGCCGGAAGCCTGGGCTGGTGACGACCAGCGCGAACCCGGCCACGCGTCCGGCGTCCGCGACCAGTTCGTCGAGCGGTACCGCTGCCGCACCCAGCTCCGCGCACCGTGCGAGGGCGTCGACGTTGGTGTCGGTGACCGTCACCCGCGCGCCGAGGTCGAGCAGCGGCCCGACGACCGCGCGGCCCGAGATCCCGGCGCCGGTCACCAGGACGTCCACGTCCCGCAGCCCGCCCAGGCCCGCCTCGTCGAGGTATCTCGCCTCGAACTGCATGGGTCAGTCCCCGATCGCCGCGAGGTACTCGCTGTAGAACAGCGCCAGGCCGATCGCCGACGCGATGGCCGCGAGCAACCAGAATCTGATGATCACCTGGGTCTCCGCCCAGCCACCCAGCTCGAAGTGATGATGGAACGGCGCCATCCGGAACACCCGCCGTCGGCTCGACCGGAACACCGCCACCTGGATGACCACCGACGCGGCCTCCGCGACGAACAGCGCGCCGATGACGACCATCAGCAGCTCGGTACGGGTGGTGATGGACAGGCCGGCCAGCATGCCACCGAGGGCGAGCGAGCCGGTATCGCCCATGAAGATTTTCGCCGGGGCGGCGTTCCACCACAGGAAGCCGATGCACGCCGCGGCGCCGGCGGCGCACAGCAGCGCCAGGTCCAGCGGGTCGCGGACGTCGTAACAGCCCTTGGCCGGGCCGACGCTGCCCGGACCGATGGTGCACGCGTTGCGGTACTGCCAGAAGGTGATGATCACGTACGCGCCGAGCACCAGGCTCATCGAGCCGGCGGCCAGGCCGTCCAGACCGTCGGTGAGGTTCACCGCGTTCGACCACGCGCTGACCAGCAGGTAGCAGAACAAGATGAACACGATCGAGCCCATGCTCACCGTGGCGATGTCGCGCACGTACGACAGGTGCACGCTGCCCGGGGTGAGACCGCTGCCGCCCCGGAACTGCAGCGCCAGGATGCCGAACAGGACCGCCGCCACGAGCTGGCCGACGAGTTTGGCCGTCTTGTTCAGACCGAGGTTGCGCTGCTTACGGATCTTGATGAAGTCGTCGAGGAAGCCGACACCGCCGAGCGCGGTGGTCAGGCCCAGCACCAGCAGCCCCGAGGCTGTCGGCCCCTCCGCGTCGTAGCCGATGCCGATCAGGTGCGAACCCCAGTAACCGGCCCACAGACCGGCGAGGATCGCGACACCGCCCATCGTCGGCGTGCCGCGCTTGGCCTGATGGCTCGCCGGGCCCTCGACGCGGATCTCCTGACCGAAACCCTGCCGCGAGAAGATCTTGATCAGGACCGGCGTGAGCAGGATCGAGACGGCGAGCGCGATGCCCGCCGCGAAGAGAATCTGCCTCATTCCGACGCCCCCTTGTCAGTCGACGCGGAATCGTTCACCGGCGCGGCGAGCACCGCGTCCGCGACCTCCCACAGGCCGATCGACTGCGAGGCCTTCACCAGCACGAGGTCACCGGCCCGCAGTTCCTGCTCCAGCAGAGCGATCGCGCTCGCACCGTCCGGGACGTGGATCGCCTCGTCACCCCACGAACCTTCCATCACCGCTCCCTGGTACATCGCGCGCACGGGACGACCCGGCCCCACGAGGATCAGCTTGGTCACGTCCAAGCGCACCGCGAACCGTCCGATCGCGTCGTGCTCGACGACTGATTCTGGCCCGAGTTCGGCCATTTCACCGAGCACCGCCCACGTCCGGCGCGCCGGACCACGCCCGGACTTCGCCATCGACACCAGCGCCTTGATCGCGGCGCGCATCGAGTCGGGATTGGCGTTGTACGAGTCGTTGACGACGGTGACGCCGTCGGCGCGGTCGCGCACCTCCATCCGACGCGCGGACACCGGCGTCGCCCCGCCCAGCGCGGCTGCGATCTGTTCGAGCGTCGCGCCGCATTCGAGCGCGACCGCGGCCGCGGCCAACGCGTTGCCGACCTGGTGCTCACCGTGCACCGCGAGGGTGACCTGGACGCTGCCCGCCGGGCACGTCAGCGTGAAGCCGGCCCGGGCCTGGTCGTCGAGGCGCACGTCGGTGGCGCGGACGTCGGCGTTGCCGGCCAGTCCGACCAGCACGACGCGGGCCTTGGTGCGCTTGGCCATCGCGGCGACCAGCGGGTCGTCGGCGTTGAGTACCGCGACGCCCCCGTCGGCGGCGGACGGCAGAGACGCCGGCAGCTCACCCTTGGTGTCGGCGATCGCCTCACGCGACCCGAACTCGCCGAGGTGGGCCGTGCCGACGTTGAGCACCACACCGATCCGCGGCGGCGCGGTCTTCGCGAGGGCTGCGATGTGGCCGCGCCCCCGCGCCGACATCTCCAACACCAGGAACCGGGTGTCGGTGTCGGCGCGCAGCGCCGTCCACGGGTGACCGAGTTCGTTGTTGAAGGATCCGGGCGGTGCCACGACGGCACCCAGCGGCGCCAGCACGGCCGCGAGCAGATCCTTGGTGGAGGTCTTGCCCGACGAGCCCGTGACACCGACGACGGTGAGCCCCGACTCGGCCGTGAGCCGGTCGACGCTGGCGCGGGCCAGCTTGGCGAGCGCCTCGAGTACGGCGGCGCCGGAGCCGTCACGGTCGTGCTCGAGCGCGAGCGCCGCACTGCTCGACGGGCCCAGCGGCTCGACGACGATCGCCGGGACCCCGACGGGCCGTGCCGCCAGCACCGCCACCGCACCGGCCGCGACCGCGGCCGCGGCATGGTCGTGCCCGTCCACCCGCGCGCCCGGCAACGCCAGGAACAGCCCACCCTGGGTGACCTTGCGGGAATCGAACTCCACCGTTCCCGAGACGGTGGCCGACGGATCGTCGACATCGTGAAGCGTCCCGCCGACCGCCTGTGCGATCTGGGCGAGCGTCATCGGGATCATGCGTTTCCTCCGTGTGCGGGCCCGCCTTCGGAGACGATCCGATCGATCGCCTCTCCCAGGACCTCGCGGTCGTCGAATGGGTACTTCACCCCGTGGATCTCCTGGCCGGTCTCGTGCCCCTTGCCGGCCACCAGGACCACGTCGCCCGGGCGCGCCCAACGGACCGCCGCGGCGATCGCCTCGCCACGCTCGCCGATCTCCCGAACCTCACCGCTCTCGGTCGCCGGAACGGCCTGTGCGCCCGCCACGAGCGCGGCACGGATCGCGGCCGGGTCCTCGGTGCGCGGATTGTCGTCGGTGATCACCAGCAGGTCCGCGCCGCGGGCACCGGCCTCCCCCATCAGCACGCGCTTGCCGCTGTCGCGGTCCCCGCCGGCGCCGACGACGACCGCGATCCGGCCCTCCGTTCGACCACGCAGGGTCGCGATCACGGCCTCGAGCGCGGCGGGCTTGTGCGCGTAGTCGACGACGGCCAGGAAGTCCTGTCCGCGTTCGACGCGCTGCACACGCCCGGGCACGTCCACCTCGGCGAGCCCGGTGAGGACCGCGTCCGCATCCGCACCGGCGGCCACGCACACCGCCACGGCCAGGGCCGCGTTGGCGACGTTGTAGTCGCCCGGCAGACGGATGGACACCTCACGGGAGGCGCCGCTCGGCCCGGTGAGGGTGAAGACCTGGTTGCCGGACCGCTCGGCCTCGGCAGGTCCTGCCGTCCAATCGGCGGTGTCGCGCGTCGACACCGTCGTCACCGCCTCGGGACGGTCCGGGTGGGCGCCGCGCGCGATCTCGGCCATCCGCATGCCCCACTGGTCGTCGACGCAGATCACCGCACGCTCGGCCGTCACCGTCGAGTCCGCCGCGAACAGCCTGCTCTTGGCGGAGAAGTAGTCGTCGAAGTCCTTGTGGAAGTCCAGGTGGTCCTGGGACAGGTTCGTGAACGCGCCGATCGCGAAGCGGACGCCGTCGACGCGTCCGAGCGCCAGCGCGTGGCTCGACACCTCCATCACGACGGTGTCGATGCCCCGCTCGAGCATCGCCGCGAACAGCGCGTGCAGTTGCGGCGCCTCCGGCGTCGTGAGGGCACTCGGTACCCGGTGCCCCTCGACCCGGGTCTCGATGGTGCCGACCAGGCCGATGCTGCGCCCGGCGGCGGCGAGTCCCGCCTCGATCAGGTATGACGTCGTCGTCTTGCCGGATGTGCCGGTGATGCCGATGACCTGCATCTGCTCGGACGGGTGGCCGTAGATGGTGGCCGAGACCTCACCGAGCACACGTCGCGGATCCGGATGGACGAGCACGGCCACCGGCGCAACCGATTCGGCGGCGGCGAGCCGAGCGGCGATCGAGGCGAGCCCGGCGTCGTCGGTGAAGACGGCCGCGGCGCCCGCCTCGAGTGCCGTGGCCACGAACTCGGCACCGTGCGTGTGTGCCCCCGGCAACGCCGCGAACAGGTCACCGGACCGCACCGCCTGGGCGCGCAACTCGACGCCGCTGACGCCCACCGGTTCACGCCCGTGCGGTGGGCCCGACGGCACCAGTTCGACCCGGGCGCCGATCCTCGCCGCGAGCTCCGCGAGATCGGTCAGCGGCGGATTCGTGGGGCGAAGACCGCTCGCTGGCGCCGTGTCCGGCGTGGAAGGCTGCGGACTCGGAAGCACAGGCGATGGGTCCTCTCGGGTCGGTCGGTTCGGGCAGGGCAGCTGATCGGTGGTCCGTGGTCGTCTCGTGATCCTCGCCCGACTCGTGGCGACGGAGATCGACGTGTCAGACTACCGGCGGTCACACCCGACGGACGAGTCACCACGTCGGGCTCGCACGCATGCGTGGGAATAGTCACCCCGGATCGAGGTCAGTCGGCCTGCAGCACCAACCGCCGACCCGGATCCGGAGACAGGGGCACGCTCTCGCGTTGCAGAAGCCACGACGCGATGTTGTGGAACAGCGGGGCGGCGGACTGTCCGCCGCCGCCGTCGACGCCGCGCACCGGCGCGTCGAGCATGATGCCGATGACGTACCGCGGATCGTCGGCGGGAGCGATGCCCGCGAACGTGATCCAGTAGTTGGAGTTCGAGTAGCACTTGCACGCCGGATCGACCTGCTGGGCGGTGCCAGTCTTGCCGGTGATCTGGTAGCCCTCGACGGCCGCCTGCGGCCCGGTCCCCTGCTGGTAGCCCATGGGGTCCTTCTGGGTGACCGCCCGGAACATGTCGCGCACGGTCTTTGCGGTCTGTTCGCTGACCACCCGGACCGGCTCCGGCCGCTCGGTCTCGGTCCTGGTGCCGTCCGGTTCGACGGTGGCCTTCACGATTCGCGGCGGGATGCGTTCGCCGTCGTTGGCGATCGCCTGGTACATGCCGGTCATCTGCAGCAGCGTCATCGACAGACCCTGCCCGATCGGCAGGTTCGCGAAGGTACCGCCGGACCACTCGTCCAGTTCGGGGACACTGCCAGCGCTCTCACCCGGAAGGCCGACGCCGGTCGGCTGGCCGAGCCCGAACCGGTGCAGCATGTCGGCGAACCGTTCCTCGCCGACTCGTTCGGCGAGCATCAGCGTGCCCACATTCGACGACTTCCCGAACACCCCGGTGGTGGTGTACGGCGCGACGCCGTGCGCCCACGCGTCCTTGACGGACACGCCGGCCATCTGGATCGAACCGGGCACCTGCAGCACCTCGTCCGGCGTGGTCAGGCCGTACTCGATCGCGGCGGCGCCGGTGATGATCTTGTTGACGGAGCCCGGCTCGAACGGCGAGCTCACCGGGAGGTTGCCCATCTGCGCGGTGGGCGGGTTGTTGCCCACCCCGATCGCCGGGTTGAACGTCCCGTCGTTGGTCATCGCGAGCACTTCGGACTTCTTGGCGTCGAGCACCACGACCGAGGCGTTCTTCGCACCCGACAGTTCCTTGGCCTGCTGTGCCTGCTGCTGCACGTAGTACTGCAGGTCGGAGTCGATGGTGAGCTCCACGGTGGACCCGTCGACCGCCGGTTGCTGGTCGCGCCGGCTGCCGGGGATCACCGCGCCGTCGGATCCGCGGTCGTGGGTCTCGGCGCCGTCCTTGCCGGCGAGCGACGAGTCCATCGAGTCCTCGAGCCCGAGCAGACCGTGGCCGTCCCAACCGGTGGCCCCGACGATGTTCGCGGCGAGGGAACCACCGGGGTACTCGCGGATGTCCTGCCGCTCGAGCCCCACCTCGGGGAACTCGTCGGCGATGTCGGCGGCCACTGCCGGATCGACGCTGCGCGCCAGGTAGACGAACGTCTCGCCGCTCTGCAGCTTGGTCAGCAGTTCGCTCTCGGGTGCCGCATCACCGAGTCGGTCGTGGATGCCCTCCGCGATCTCCTTCAACCGGGTCTCCGGATCGGGCGCGGTCTCGTCCTTGGCGCGCAGTTCTTCCATGTTCTTGCGCTCCCGCACCGGCTGGAAGGTCAGAGCCTTCGCATCGAGGGTGTACGCGAGCTTGTTGCCGTTCCGGTCGACGATCGCACCGCGGACTGCGGGCAGGGTGACGGTGGTGGTGCGCTGGTTGGCGGCCTCCGCCGACAGTCGCGGCGCGTCGACGCCCTGCACCCACAACAGCTGAAGTGCCACGATCCCGAGCGCGACCAGCATCGTCGCGCGTCCGTACTTGATCCGGAACGGAAACGAATCAGTGCGGCGCGGTGACGACTTCCGCCCCCGCGACCTGCGTGGGGGCGGGGCCGCCGGCCTGCGCCGGCGTGGGGCCGGAGCGCGTCCACCCGGGGACGTCACTGCCGAGCACCTGCCGGGGGCTGAGTGATGACCGTCACGAGTGTCGATTGTTCACCGCGCGCCTGGATCCGCCCGTCATTGACCGGCTGCGGTGTGGCGGGTGCCGTCGAAGGCGCCGGCGCGCTGGAGTGCGCCGTCTGCGGCGCCTGCTGCGACGTCGGGGCCGGCGCGGACGCCGCGGGTGGGGGTGCGGGAGTTCGATCCAGCGGCGCGACCGGGCTTCCCTCGGCCGGCTTCGGGGTGCCGATCACGTGCACGGTGCCGTCGGTGTCCAGGAGCAGACGCGCCGGATCCTTCGCGGGGATCAGCCCCTGTGCGGCGGCCTTCTCGGCGAGGACGGGAGCGGAATTGCCCGCGGCGACCTCACGCTGGAGCGCCGCCGTCTGCTCCCGCAAACTCTGGTTGTGCGCCCGGGCATCGGCGAGCTGGTACGAGTCCTCCGCCGACCGGGTGGTCAGCAGCAGCGTCGCCGCGAGACCCATGCACAGCAGGCCGAGGATCGTGGCCACGAACGGAACCCGCGCGACGATCGTGCGCGACGAGGTTCCGAGCGACGACCGATCCGACGCCGACGACGCGGTACCCCCGCCGTCGGACACGGTCGCGCGCTGCCGACGGCGCTCGTAGGCGCGCTGAGCCGCGGTGGACCGCCGGACCCGCGCGGTGGAAGCCACCTGAACAGTCATGCCGTCTCCCTCCTCGCGATTCGCTCCGCCGCGCGCAACCGCACCGGCGCCGCTCTCGGGTTGTCCTCGATCTCTTGCTCGGACGCGCGTTCCGCACCCCGGGTCAGGATCCGAAACTCCGGACCCATGCCCGGCAACTCCACGGGCAGACCTTCGGGCGTCTTGGACTTCGACCGCGGGGTCAGTTCCTGCTTGACGACGCGGTCCTCGAGGGACTGGTACGACATGAAGACCACGCGCCCACCGACCGCCAGGGCGTCGAGCGCCGCGGGGACGGCTGCGCGCAGCGAATCGAGTTCGCTGTTGACCTCGATCCGCAGCGCCTGGAACGTCCGCTTGGCGGGATGACCACCGGTTCGGCGGGTCGCGGCGGGAATGGCGTCGTAGATGAGTTCGACCAGCGCAGCGCTCGTGGTGAACGGCTGCTTCTGACGGCGTCGCACGATCTCCGACGCGATCCGGCCCGCAAAGCGCTCCTCGCCGTAGGTGCTGAGGATGCGAGCGAGCTCACCGTGGCTGTACGTGTTGAGAACCTCGGCGGCGGTGATGCCGGCGGTGGGGTTCATCCGCATGTCGAGCGGCGCATCGACCGAGTACGCGAATCCGCGATCGGCCTCGTCCAACTGCATCGACGACACACCGAGATCGAAGAGGATCGCGTGCACCGTGCCTGTCGAATCCAGGCCGGCCTGGTCGAGCGCGTCGACGATGCCGTCGTAACGCGTGTGGACGAAGGTGGTGCGGTCCGCGTAGGGCGCCAGCCGTCCGGACGCGATCCGCAGCGCCTCGGGATCGCGGTCGAGACCGATCAGGTGCAGGCCGGGATACGTTCGTAGGAAGTGCTCAGAGTGTCCACCGAGACCCAGCGTCGCGTCGATCATCACCGCGCCGTCGCCGCGCGGGTTGTCGGCGGTGATGGCCGGCCCCAACAGCTCGTCCGCGCGGTGCAGCAGGACCGGGACATGACCGAACTCGCCGGGGACGGACCGGGTGTCGTCCTCGCCGTCGACCATGGTTCCTCCGACTGCTGCTCGATAATTCTGGCGGGTATGCATTGTTCGGGTGTCGGAGGTGGGTTCTCGAATCGTCGGCAGCTGATCTGTCCTGCGTCGAAACCGCGAACGTCACTTCTCCGAGGAGGGCGAATGCCTCGAGGTCCCTGTCCGATCGAGGAACCTGGCGCTGGGGAAGAGCGTCAGGGTCCCAGTGGTGAACCTGGCGCTGGGGAAGTGCGTCAGGGTCACACTCGGGCAGAGGCCTCGCGGCACTCGCCGGCGTCGGTGGGCTAGAAGATCCCCTCGAGCGCCTCGTCTCTGGCTTGTGAGTAGCTCTCTTCGTGCTCCGCGAGGTAGGACTCCCAGGCTCGGGCATCCCAGATCTCGAGGAAATCGACTGATCCGATCACCACGCAGTCCTTGGACAGCCCCGCATAGCGGCGATGGTCCGAGGAGAGCGTGATCCGCCCCTGGGCATCGGGGTGCTGCTCGTCGGTTCCCGACGCCAGCCCGCGCACGAAGGCACGTGCTTGCGGATTGCTGCGGGAAGCCGCTGCTGCACGACGCGCGAGTGCGGTGAACTCCTCACGTGGATACACCGCAAGGCTGTGGTCCTGCCCTTTCGTGACCATCAACCCTCCCGCCAACGCGTCCCGGAACTTTGCGGGCAGTGTGAGCCGCCCCTTGTCGTCGAGCTTCGGCGTGTAGGTACCGAGAAACAATCTCGTCACCTCCCACCGGAGCCCTGTGGCGAACGTGTGAGTCGGTACCGGTTGGCACCTTCCCGCATTTCTGGCGGGTCGCTGCACGATCCGCTTCCCGCCACTTTACCCCACTTTCCTCCACTTTGAATCCGATCGCGAACCAGATTTGACAACTTTCACCGAATAAGTGCAGATCAGACGGGATGGGGCTGAGTGGGGGGAAATCTATGGGTGACCGCGGACACGCGCGTCGGACACCATTCGGCTCGGGTGACGCATTTCAAGATCAACTAAATACCCAGTTCGGGGCGGTGTCTCGTTCGACAGCCGATTCCCGGGACGCATCCAAACGCCTTCCAACCCCGCCCGTGGGTGAAGGTGGGGAATCACTGTGGGGCGGAGTGGGGAGCTCCGGCGACACGGGGTGAGCGCCCGGGAGAAGACCGAAAAACGGCGATGGCGTGACCCGAAGGCCACGCCATCGCCGTTCTCGATTACCTACGAACTACTCCTGCTCGAATCTCCGGCGGAAGCGGTCTTCCATGCGCGACGAAAAGCCGCCACCGGACTTCTTGCCACCGTGGGACTTACGCGGATGTGTTCCGCCAGACCCGCCCGGAGTGCCGTCCCCGTCGGGAACGGCCGCCAGACGACTCTTTCCCCCACCGAGGAGGAAGAGGATTCCGGCACCGAACATCACGACGAATCCGATCAGACTGATGATCGGGAATTCGCCCAACCTCACATTCACAGCCACGCCCACGACGAGGAGAACGAGACCCAACACGAAGAGGGCCACCGCCTGCAATCGACGCTTGCCTGAGGGGGCACGCATTCGCCCGCCCCTCACAGTGGACGCGAACTTGGGATCCTCGGCGTAGAGCGCGCTCTCGATCTGGTCGAGCATGCGCTGCTCGTGCTCGGAGAGTGGCACGGTACCTCCCCCGGCACTAAGAGTTGGCACCTCATCCGCGGTGCGGCGAGGTGGGTAACAGACTCACGGTTACCTGAATTCAATAATACGAGCAGAGTCGACGCCGTACCACCTACTCCACGCACGAGTTGTCGGCGAATCCGTGACGATCTGGGACACCTCGGCCCACCACTCGATGAACGTGGCCGGAATCACCGACCGGAGCTAGGCCGAGACCCCTCGGTCACCGCCATGGGACGCCCGCGGAAGGAAGTCCTCAACCGCCGTGAGGAACCGTCCCACCTCTTCGTAGAACAGGTCCGCATCCTCGGCCGCGACCGCACGCGTGACACCCGCCTCCACCGACGCGCGCAACGCGGAATGCTCGGCGAAATAGTCGGACCAGGCGGCGAACTCGGGGGCCGCGCGAGCCATGAGCACCCACGCGCTTCGTGAACGCGGCCGCCGGGCCGCGGCGGTGCGCGCCCCGCCCTCCGCGGCCGCGAGCACCGCAGCGGCCCCGCGCAGGGCGGCAAGATAGGCACACCGGAACCGCTCCGCGGGATCTCCCGCGCCCACCGCCTCCGACAGCAGTCCGTCCGCGCGGCGAAGCAACACCGACGCCTGCGCCGACACCGGCCGACGGGCCGACGGTCCGCACCCGACCGCGATTCCCGACGTCCGCGGCCGCATCCTCGACACGACCGACACGGCCGGCGCCACCGACTCGACTTCCGACACGACTCCGATCACCTCCCACCCCTAAGAAGTTCCGGGCCGGCGATCCGGCGATGGTTCGCTTCCCTCGAACATCACCGGATCGCCGATATCGAACATGTGTTCGACCTATTCAATATAGCTGGCCCCACCGACACGTCGTCAAGAGAGAAGAGGGTGAGACCGAGCATGGACGGCACCGGCGAGACCCCCCGCACGAGCCCCGACTCCGCGCCGGTCGTCGTGGATCTGTCGGTGTCCGAGATGCGGGCCCGGCTGCCGGAGGCGCTGGCGATCTACGTGGCCGCGATGGGCTACCCACGCGGCACCGAGTATCACCGCGCACCGATGTGGACCGAGCACACCGGCCGACCGGGCTGGCGCGCGGTAGGCGCGGTCCAGCCCGACCCCGCGCATCCCGACCGGCCCGCTCCCCTCGTCGCGATCGCGTACGGCTACCGCGGCGCTCCCGACCAGTGGTGGCAGCAGCAGGTGCGGCACGGCATGCAGGCCACCGGCTGGAGTCGCGACCAGATCGAGTTCGTCCTCGGCAACTACTTCGAGCTGACCGAACTGCACGTCCACCCGAATGCGCAGGGGCACCGACTCGGCGAGCAACTGCTGCGTCGACTCCTCGCGAACCGTCCGGAGCGGGGCGTGCTGCTGTCCACCCCGGAGGTGGACGAGGAGGACAATCGGGCGTGGCGCCTGTACCGGCGGACCGGGTTCCGGGACGTCGTCCGCCACTTCACGTTCGCGGGCGATCGGCGCCCGTTCGCCGTGCTGGGCAGGGGGTTGCCGCTGTGATGGATGCAATCGTCGTCGGCTCGGGCCACAACGCCCTCGTGTCGGCCTGCTACCTCGCCCGCGCGGGCTGGTCGGTGGAGGTCCTCGAACGGGATACCGTGCTCGGTGGTGCGGTCTCGACCGTCGAGCGGTTCCCGGGACACAAGGTCGACCGCGGCTCGTCGGCGCACATCATGATCCGGCACACCGGGATCATCGAGGAACTCGAACTCTCCGCCCACGGCCTGTGCTACATCGACTGCGATCCGTGGGCGTTCACGCCCGCGCCGCCCGGTTCGGATCGTCCGGGAATCGTCTTCCACCGCAGCCTCGATCGCACCTGCCGCTCCATCGAGGAGTCCTGCAGCGCCGCCGACGCCGCGGCATACCGACGATTCGTCGAGACGTGGGGCCCGCGGACCGAGCGCGTCATGCGCGCGTTCGCCGCGCCGCCGACGGGCGGACACCTGCTGCGCTCGTTCTGGGGCCTCGACACGTCGGGCGGGGGTAGCGCCATCTCCCGCGAGTTCATGACGACGGGCGACGCCCTGCTCGACGAGTACTTCGACAGCGAACCGCTCAAGGCCGCACTGGCGTGGTTCGGCGCGCAGTCCGGTCCGCCGATGTCCGAGCCGGGTACCGCGCCGATGGTCGGGTTCGCCGCGCTGATGCACACGCTGCCGCCGGGCCGCGCGGTAGGCGGCAGCGGCGCGCTCACGGCCGCGCTGGCGTCGCGTCTGACCTCCGACGGCGGCACCGTGACTCTCGGCGACGGCGTCAGCGAACTGCGCCGCGACAGCGACGGGTGGACGGTCGTGACGGAGTCCGGCCGCCGTGTCCGGGCCCGCACGGTGGTCGCCGGCTGTCACGTGCTGACCACCCTCGATCTGCTCGAACGCGGCGGTTACAACCGGGAGACGTTGGCCGCGTGGCGCCGACGGATCCGCGTGGGCCCCGGCATCGGCATGGTGCTGCGGCTGGGCACCGATGCGCTGCCGTCGTACCCGAGCGCACCGGCCGACGCCTGCGCGACGTCGGGGCTGCAACTGCTCGTCTCCGACCGCGCGCAGCTGCGGGCGGCGCACGGCGCCGCGCTCGCCGGGGAACTGCCGCCGGAGCCCGCCGTCCTCGCGATGAGCTTCAGCGGCATCGACCCCACGATCTCTCCCGCGGGCGAGCACCAGGTGACGCTGTGGTCGCAGTGGCACCCGTACACACTGTCCGGTGGCCGCACATGGGCCGACCTCGGCGAGAGCGAGGCCGATCGCGTCGTGGCGGGCGTCGACGCCCTCGCCCCCGGGTTCGCCGACAGCGTTCGCCACCGGTTCGTGCAGACGCCGGCCGACATCGAGCGCGAGATGGGACTGCTCGGTGGCAACGTGATGCACGTGGAGATGTCACTGGATCAGATGTTCATGTGGCGGCCGATCCCGGAGCTGTCCGGGCACCGTGTCCCCGACGCCGACAGCCTGTACCTGACGGGTGCCTCGACGCATCCCGGCGGCGGCGTGTCGGGATCGAGCGGACGCAGCGCGGCCCGGGTCGCGCTCGCCGACGCCCGTGGTGGACGGCTACGTCGGGTGCTGCGCAACACCTTCCGATGACGACGTCGAACCCGCTCGTCCGCGTGTCCGCGGTGATCGCGGCGGCGGCGATCGCGACACAGATCGTCTATCCGCTGGTCGACGGACGCGCCCGGGACGTCGTCACGGTCGCAGTGGTCGCGCTGCTGGCGGCTGCGTCGATCGTGCACGCGGTGGGGACGCGCGGCGCCCGGTGGGCCGCCGGCATGGTGCCGGCCACCGCCGGGATCGGGCTGGTGTCGGAGGTGGTCGGCACTGCGACAGGTTTCCCGTACGGATGTTACGAGTACGCGACGGACCGGCTCGGGTGGGCGGTCGCGGACGTGCCGTGGGTGGTGCCGTTCGCATGGACCGCCGGCTTCTACCCGGTGTGGTGCGCCGCGTCGCTCGTCACACGCCGCCGGCTGCCCCGCATCGTCCTCACGACGGTGGGCGTCGTCGGGTGGGACCTGTTTCTCGATCCGCAGATGGTCGCCGACGGGCAGTGGCACTGGTGCGTCACCGACGCCGGGCTGCCGGGGATCGCGCACATCCCCCTGACCAACTACGCCGGCTGGGTCCTCGTCGCCGCGGTGATGACGGTTCTCGTCGACGCACTCGATCGTCGTCACGCACCGGCGCCGACATCACCCGGGCGCGATGCCGTGCCGATCGCGCTGTTCCTGTGGACGTGGCTCGGGTCCGCCCTCGCCCACGCGGTGTTCCTCGACGCCCCCGAACTGCGGTATTCCGCGGTGTACGGGTCGGTCGCGATGGGCGTGGTCGGCATTCCGCTGCTGCTGCGCCTGTCCCGGCTGTACCGCCGCGAAGAACGCACCGAATCGGACAACACCCCGGCCGCCTGACACGAATACCCGTGCCTTGCACGATGATCTCGTCATACCTGGCACGATGTTCCCGTGCAGTCGCCCACATCTGGCCCCTCGGTCCGTTCCCGCTCCCGCGTCCGGGTGTTCGCCACCGCGGCGCTCGGACTGCTCCTCGTTCCCCTGCTCGCCGGGTGCCTGCGCGTTCAGGTGACGATGGGTGTGTCCGCCGACGACAAGGTCTCCGGTCAGATCGTCGCCGCCACCGTCCCGAAGGACGAGAACGACAAGGGCCCGCAGCTGACACCGCCGGATTCGCTCTCCAGTCGGATCCGGGTGCAGGAGTACCGGAAGGACGGCTACGTCGGTACGCAGGCGTTCTTCAGTGGACTGTCGTTCGGCGACGTCCAGAAGATGAGTTCGATGTACAGCGAGACCGGTGGGGCGCTGCAGTTGTCGCTGCGGCGCGCCGGGGACCTGGTGAGCCTCGAGGGCCGTGTCGACCTGGAGAACGTCCCCGCGCAGGGCACCGACGTGCAGTTCACCATTGCCTTCCCCGCGCGCGTTGCCACCACGAACGGCACCCGCGAGGGCGAATCGACCGTGACGTGGAAGCTGCCGGCCGGTGACGTCAGCACGCTGCGCGCCGAGGTCCGCTACGCCGATCCGAGCACCCGCAGCTTCGCCGGCTGGGCAGGGATGGCCGGCGGTGTCGCGATCGCGGTCGCCGCGATCGTCGGCGTCATGGCGTGGGCCACGCGGAACCGCACGAAGCCGCCCACCCCGCCGACGAAGACACCGGTCGAGACGTCGGCGCGGTGATCCTGCGCTAGTGGTACCACCGCTTCATCCTCTCGACGTAGCAACCCGCGCCGGCACCGGAATCGCGGTCGTCGCCGCCGGAATCGCAGCCGCCAACGCCTTCACCGCGCCGCGACTGCGTGCGGCGCCGGTCACCGAACCGGTCACCGTCGTCGTTCCGGCACGCAACGAGGCCGATCGCATCGGCGCGCTGGTCACGGACCTGCGCGCGCAGCGGGGGCTGAGCACCCTGCGGGTCCTCGTCCTCGACGACGACTCGACCGACGCGACCGCGGACGTCGCCCGGCGTGCGTTCGACGGCGACAGTCGATTCGCCCTGATCCGCAGCACCGACGCACCGCCGGCGGGCTGGCTCGGGAAGAGCGCGGCGTGCTACCGGGCGGCCCAGCACGCGACGCGACTGATGAATCCGCGATACCCGGGTGTGCTGGTCTTCCTCGACGCCGACGTCCGACTGGCACCCGACGCCCTCGCCGCCGCGGTCTCGGAACTGCGCCGCGTCGGCGCCGACCTGGTGTCCCCGTGGCCCCGGCAGGACGCCGGATCGGCCGTCGAACGGCTGATCCAACCGCTGCTGTGCTGGTCGTGGTTCGCGTCGCTGCCGCTCGCGGTCGCACACCGCAACACGCGCCCGTCGATGGTGGTCGCGTGTGGGCAGTTCCTCGTCTTCGACGCCGCCGCGTACTACCGACTCGGCGGCCACGCCGCCGTCGCGGACAGTCTCACCGAGGACCTCGACATCGCCCGCGAGCTCCGCCGCCGGGGCTCGCGGACCGTCGTGGCGGCCGCGCAGCACCTGGCGTCGTGCCGGATGTACACCGATGCGTCGGCGCTACGCGCCGGATACACGCGGTGGCTGTGGACGGCGTTCGGCTCCCCCGCCGGGTCGGTGGCGGTGTCGGCCGTCGCCGCACTCGCCTACCTGTTGCCGCCCGCCGCCGTTCTGACGGGACGCGGACGGACCCGCGCGTGGGGTGCAGTGGGGTACGCCGCCGGCGTGCTGTCACGGCTGACCGCGCGCACCGTCGAGACCGGCGCGCGTCCGAACGTCCGGGACGTGCTGGACGCGGCCGCCCACCCGGTCTCCATCGTCGCGCTGATTCAGCTGACCGCCGCGTCGCACCGCGCAAGCCGGCGCGGGCGGCTGCGGTGGAAGGACCGCGCCGTCACCTGAGCCGGGACGGCTCGGTGGGCGTCAGATCGAGGCCGGCGCCGACATACCCAGGTTCGCGAGCACCTCGCTGGTGGCCCGCGCGAAGTTGAGCGTGATGAAGTGCAGGCACGGTGCACCCTCGGCGATCAGCCGCTCGGACATCTCGGTCGCGATCTCGATGCCGATCTCGCGGACCGCGGCGCGGTTCTCCTCGGGCCCGTCGCCCGCGGCGCGGCGCAGTTTCTCGTCGAGTTCTGCAGGCAGGCGGGAGCCGGACAGCTCGAGGCTGCGGCGGGCCGAGCGCAGCGACGTGATCGGCATGATCTCGGGGATGATCGGCTTCTCGGCCTGCTCCGGGTCGTATGCCGCGACCCGGTCGCGCAGCCGCAGGTAGTCCTCGACGTCGAAGAACATCTGCGTGATCGAGTACTCGGCGCCGGCGCGCAGCTTCTGCACCAGGTACTTGGTGTCGTGCTCGAGGTCGGGGGCCCGGTAGTGCCCCTCGGGGAACGAAGCGACGCCGACGTGGAAGTCGCCCATGTCGCGCACGAGGCGGACCAGGTCCTCGGCGTACTCGACGCCGTCGGGATGCTTGACCCACTCGCCGAGCGGGTCGCCGGGCGGGTCGCCGCGCAGCACCAGGATGTTGCTGATCCCGCGGTCGGCGTACGCACCGCACATCGCGCGCAGTTCGTCGATGCTGTGCCCCACCGCGGTCAGGTGAGCGACCGGCAGCAGGGTGGTCTCCTCGGCGATCTGCCCGGTGACGCGGACCGTGCGGTCGCGGGTCGACCCGCCGGCGCCGTAGGTCATGGACACGAATGCCGGATTCAGCCGCTCGAACTCGCGGACGGCGCGCCACAGCCGCGCCTCGGCGGCCTCGTCACGCGGCGGCGAGAACTCGACGGAGAAGGGGATCCGACCGCCCCGCGAAGAATCCGAGGAGCGGATACGGTCCACGATCGAAGGGGTCTGGGTTTCCCATCCCGCGCTGTTGCGCCCCCGAACGGCATCGAATGTCACGGGCCAAGCATAGGTTGACCAGCGCCGGTCCCCCGCATCGCGTCGGCGCTGCGCCACATCACCGCCCCTCACCGTCCCTCACCGCCCCGTCACCGCTTCGGGGACCGCCGGCGGCGACCACTAAGGTGGGGGCGAGGCTTTCGCGCCGGCCTGACCGCCGCGTAGCAGCCTGCGCTCGACATCGAATCCGCGAGTCCATTTTGGAGGCAGTCCTGTCCGCCGGAGCCGGTGAGTCCACTCGCCCGACCCAGTCCACCCCGCCACTCACCGATCTCGTCGAGGAGTCGCTCCGGGAGTTCTTCGCGTCCCGCGCCGACACGGTCCACGCCGTGGGCGGCGGCTACGCCCACGCCGTCGCGGCACTCGAGAGTTTCGTCCTGCGCGGCGGCAAGCGGGTGCGGCCGGTGTTCGCATGGACCGGTTGGCTCGGTGCCGGCGGCGATCCGCGGGGCCCTCAGGCGTCCGCGGCGCTGCGCACTGCCGCGGCCCTCGAACTCGTCCAGGCGTGCGCGCTCGTACACGACGACATCATCGACGCCTCGACCACGCGCCGCGGGTTCCCGACGGTGCACGTCGAGTTCGCCGACCAGCACAGCGCCCAGCAGTGGAGTGGCGGCTCGGCCGAGTTCGGCAGGGCGGTCGCGATCCTGCTCGGCGATCTCGCGCTGGCGTGGGCCGACGACATGGTCCGCGAGTCCGGCCTGGACCACGAGACCCTTGCCCGCATCTCACCGGTGTGGTCGGCGATGCGCACCGAGGTCCTCGGCGGCCAGTTCCTCGACATAAGCAGCGAGGTGAGCGCGGACGAGACCGTGGAGGCCGCGCTGCGCGTCAACCGTTTCAAGACCGCCGCCTACACCATCGAGCGGCCCCTGCACCTGGGCGCCGCGCTGGCCGGCGCCGACGCGGCGCTCGTCGACGCGTACCGGACTTTCGGCACGGACATCGGCATCGCGTTCCAGTTGCGCGACGACCTGCTCGGCGTATTCGGCGACCCCGACGTGACGGGCAAGCCGTCGGGCGACGACCTGCGGGCCGGCAAGCGCACCGTGCTCTTCGCGGTGGCGCTCCAGCGCGCCGACGAGACCGATCCGGCGGCCGCGACGCTCCTGCGCGAGGCGATCGGCACCGACCTGTCCGACGCGCAGGTCGAACGGCTGCGGTCGGTCATCACCGATCTGGGCGCGGTCGACGACGCCGAACGTCGCATCGCCGATCTCACCGAACGCGCGCTCACCGCGCTCGACGGCAGCACCGCGACCGAGGAGGGCAAGCGTCTGTTGCGGGAGATGGCCATCGCCGTCACCCGCCGGGACGCCTGATCGGCGTGGGCGTGCACACCGTCCGCGGGGCGACCGACCGCGTCGTCGTGGTGGGAGCCGGGCTCGCGGGACTGTCGGCGGCGCTGTACCTGCGGGGCAGCGGGCGCGACGTCACGCTGCTCGAACGCGACGACCGACCCGGTGGCCGGGTCGGGACGTACGACGGGCCCGGGTACGTCGTCGACAACGGTGCGACGGTCCTGACGATGCCGGAACTGGTGCAGGGTGCCCTAGCGGCCGTCGGCGCCGACGTCGACTCGACGACGCCGCCGCTGCGCCTGCACCGACTGGATCCGGCATATCACGCGCGGTTCGCGGACGGTTCGACGATCGACGTGTACTCCGACCCGGAGCGGATGGTCGCCGAGGTGACCCGCGTGTGCGGGCCCGCCGAGGCGCGCCGGTACCTCGATCTGCGCGGCTGGCTGGCCCGGGTGTTCGACGCCGAGTTCGACACCTTCATCGACGCGAACTTCGATTCGCCGCTGGACCTGGTCTCGACCCGGAAGTCCGCGACCGACCTGGCACGCCTCGTCGCGGCCGGCGGGTTCGGCCGTCTCGGCCGGCAGGTGAGCCGCCGGATCACCGATCCGCGGCTGCGCCGGATCTTCACGTTCCAGGCGCTGTACGCGGGCGTGGCCCCGGCGAAGGCGCTCGCGGTGTACGGCGCGATCGCCCACATGGACACCTCGCTCGGGGTCTCGTTCCCCGAGGGCGGCATGCACGCGATCGCCGCCGCGATGGCCGACGCGTTCACCTCGGCGGGCGGGCACCTCCACTTCGGCGCCGACGTCGTCCGTGTCGAGCGATCCGGCGATCGGGCCCGCGCGGTGCACACCGCCGACGGCCGCGCTTTCCCCTGCGACGCCCTGATCCTCACCCCGGATCTGCCGATCGTCGACGACCTGCTGCGCACCCGGCGTCCGCGCCGCCAGCGCATCTCCCCGTCCGCTGTGGTGCTGCACGGCACGATCCCGCGGGCGACGACCGGACGCTGGGGCACGTCGCACCACCACACCATCGACTTCGGCGTCGAGTGGGAGCGCACGTTCGCCGAGATCGCCGCACGCCCGGGCCGCGGCCGACTGATGAGCGACCCGTCGCTGTTGATCACCCGCCCGGCGGTCACAGACCCCGGTCTGGTCGTCACCCGCGACGGCGAGCTGCACGAACCGCTCTCGGTGCTCGCGCCGTGCCCCAACCTCGACAGCGCCCCGCTCGACTGGGCGGCGCTGACGGACGCCTACACGCGGGAACTGCTGCAGACCCTCGAGCGGCGCGGCTACAAAGGGATCACCGGCGACTATGTCGTTGATCACATCGATACGCCCGCGACGTGGGCCGCGCGCGGCATGGCGGCGGGAAGCCCGTTCGCACCGGCACACGTCTTCCGGCAGACGGGGCCCTTCCGGCGCCGCAACCTGGCCTCACGCGGGACGAACGTCGTCCTGGCGGGATCCGGTACGACGCCCGGAGTGGGCGTGCCGACGGTCCTGATCTCGGGGAAACTGGCCGCGGAGCGCATCTGCGGCCGCTCGGAGGCAGGGCTTGCCAGATAATTGCGGTCGACACACTAAACTGACTACCCGTCCCATGCTGCCCGGCCGCCTCGACTCGGCCAGGCGTCACCGAACGCTTCTTCCGGGGGAGGAACCTGCACCGATGTCGGCCTCTTCCGGAATCCCCGACGCCCCCGTCGACCAGCGGTCCTGGTTGCGCGCGAGCGCCGACTACCTGCGGACCCCCGAAGGGCATTCGACGATCCTCGGCTTCGCCGGCGCGGTGATGATCACGTTCGGCGGCTTCGGCGCCGGCAGCGTGCGCCGACACGATCCGCTACTCGAGGAGATGCGGCTGTCGTGGCTGCGGTTCGGCCACGGCTACGCCCTGTCGACGATCATCATCTGGGCCGGTGTCCTGTCGATGATCATCGCGTGGGTGCGGTTGGGCCGCTCCACGATCAACGGCCGCGTCGGGCTGCGCTCGCTGCTGTGGACGGTGCCGCTGTGGACGGCGCCGATGCTGCTCGCGGTACCCATGTTCAGCCGCGACGCGTACTCGTATCTCGCGCAGGGCGCTCTGCTCCGCGACGGCTTCGACCCGTACGCGGTGGGACCGGTGGTCAACCCCGGCATCCTGCTCGACAACGTCAGCAACGTATGGACCACGACGACGGCTCCGTACGGTCCGGTCTCGCTGCTGCTCGGCCAGGGCATCACCGCCATCACGGGCGACAACGTCATCGCGGGCACCATGCTGCTGCGGGTGGCCTTCCTGCCCGGTCTCGCGCTGATGATGTGGGCGCTGCCGCGACTGGCCCGTCAGCTCGGCGGCAAGCCGACGATCGCGGTGTGGCTGGCGGTCCTCAATCCGCTGGTGCTCATCCACCTCATCGGTGGCGTGCACAACGAGCTGCTCATGGTCGGTCTGATGGTCGCCGGCATCACCATGGCCCTGGACCGCAAACACATCGCGGGGATCGCGCTGATCGCGCTCGGCGTCGCGGTCAAGGCGATGGCCGGGATCGCGCTGCCGTTCATCGTGTGGATCTGGATGATCCACGAGCGCGACCGCGCACTGGCCGAGGGCCGGGAACCGGCCACCCCGCTCGCGTCGTTCGTTCGGACGGCGGGCATCGGAGTGGCGGTGTTCGCCGCGATCTTCACGGCCGCCTCCGCGATCGCCGGTGTCGGCCTCGGTTGGCTCACCGCGCTCTCCGGATCGGCGAAGATCATCAACTGGCTGTCGCTCCCGACGATCATGGCGCACATCGTGACGGTCGGAACCGGGTGGTTCACCGGCCTGCGGCTCGCCCCGGTCCTCGAGGTCACCCGCACAATCTGCGCGGTCGCGCTCGCGGGCCTGCTGGTGTGGATCTGGTGGCGGTTCCGTAAGACCGAACGCGACGCCGTCATGGGCATCTTGGTTGCCTTGGTGGCCATCGTCATCCTCTCCCCCGCGGCCCTGCCGTGGTACTACTCGTGGCCGCTCGCGATCGCGGCGGGGTTCTCGATGTCGACCCGGACGCTGCAGGTCCTCGTCGGGCTGTCGACGTGGCTGATGCTGGTGTTCCAGCCGGACGGATCGATCGGCCTGTACACGTTCTTCCACGTCGCGCTCGCCACGTTCGTCGCGGTGGTGGCCGCAGTCTCGCTGAAGACGGTGGATCCGCTGCGGCTGCGGTCGGTGTCGGAGAAGGTGCCCGAGGCGACCGCACACGTCGCCGAGCAGCTGGCACCGGCGACGCCCGAGCCGCATTCTTCCCCGCTGTGACCGTACGAGTGCCGTGACCCCGACCGATCCGCTCGACGATCTACCTTCGGCCTACCACCGCTGTCGGCGTCTCGCGGCCGAGCACGGCCGGACCTACTACCTGGCCACGCGTCTCCTGCCGGCCGAGCGGCGCCCGGCCGTGTACGCGCTGTACGGGTTTGCGCGCACCGTCGACGACGTCGTGGACGTCGATTACGTCGGTCGTTCCCCCGAGGAGCGGGCCGCCGCGCTGGACATCGTCGAGGCACAACTGGACGACGCGCTCGCCGGCCGCGCCGTGTTCGATCCGCGCACCGGTCCGGTGGTCCGTGCACTCGCCGACACCGTCCGGCAGTACGAGATCCCCATCGAGTACTTCCGAGCGTTCCTCGATTCGATGCGGATGGACATTCCGGGCACCCCGGGTTTCCACGCCGAGTACCGGACCATGACCGAGCTGCGCCGCTACATGTACGGGTCGGCGGCGGTGATCGGGCTGCAGATGCTCCCGGTCCTCGGCACGACGGTGCCGCGCGTGACCGCCGAGCCGTATGCCGCCGCGCTGGGCGAGGCGTTCCAGCTGACGAACTTCCTCCGAGACGTCGGCGAGGACCTCGACCGCGGGCGCGTCTACCTGCCGGCCGACGACCTCGGCGCGTTCGGCGTGGACGTCGACTTGATGCGCCACTGCCGCCGCACCGGCACCGTCGATCCGCGTTTGCGCCGCGCGCTCTCGCATTTCGTCGCTGTCGCACGCGCGCTCTACCGCGGGGCCGAACCCGGCCTCGACATGCTCGAACCCCGGGTCCGGCCGGGTATGCGGGCGGCCTACGTGCTGTACGGCGAGATTCTCGACGAGGTGGAGAACAGCGGCTTCCGGGTGCTCGACCGCCGCGCGACGGTGCCGCGGCACCGTCGCCTGGCCGTCGCGCTGCCGCTGTTCGCCCGCGCGGTCACCGGCCGGCGGTAGACGTCGGACGACCAGGCGGGATTGCAGGACGGGCGAGCCGGGTCAGAAGGCCATCGACTGGGCCCGGCGCACGACTTCACGTGCCTGGTCCCCGTGCATCGCGTCGATCGGCATGCCCGGCAGCGTGTCGTCCTCGGTGAAGAGCCAGCGGAGGATCTCCTCGTCGCCGAACCCACCGTCACGCAGGACGATGATCAGGCCGGAGAGCAGCCGGACGGGCTCACCGTCGTCGCCGAAGAACGCCTCGGGGATGCCCAGCACTCCGTCGCGCTTGACGGCAATCAGGTGGTGGTCGCGCAACAGCTGGTGCACGCGGGTGACCGCGAGACCCATCCCCTTCGACACATCTGCCAGCTGCAGCAGCGGAATCGACCGGTCCAACACGTCATCGCAGTAAGGGATAGCACTCACTCCCGTAACGTTATCCGGTCCGCGCCGCCGGTTCGACCACGGCCGTCGTAACCGAATCGGGACGAGCGCCGCAGCTGACTACGATCGAGGGGAATCTGTGTACGGAAGCAAGGGGGCTCGAGCTTGAATCCCGGAGGTCGTCGGTTGATCGGTGTGGTGCTGGATCGGCGCTATCGCATCGATGCGCCCATCGCGCGCGGTGGCATGTCCACCGTCTACCGCGGCATGGATCTACGTCTCGACCGCCCGGTCGCGATCAAGGTGATGGATCCGCAGTTCGCGGCCGACCCCCAGTTCCTGGCCCGGTTCGAGTTCGAGGCGCGGGCCGTGGCTCGACTCAACCATCCCGGCCTGGTCGGGGTCCACGACCAGGGCAGCGACGGCGAGCACGCGTTCCTGGTGATGGAACTCGTCGAGGGCGGGACGCTGCGCGAACTGCTCCGCGAGCGCGGCCCGATGCCGCCGCACGCGGCCGCCGCCGTCGCGCAGCCGGTCCTCGAGGCCCTCGCGGTCGCGCACCGTGCAGGACTGGTGCACCGCGACATCAAACCGGAGAACATCCTGATCTCGCACGCCGGCGACGTGAAAGTCGCCGACTTCGGGCTCGTGCGCGCGATCGCAGCGTCCAACACGACGTCCCGCAGCGTCATCCTGGGCACGGCCCAGTACCTGTCGCCGGAGCAGGTCACGACGGGCACCGCAGACGCGCGCAGCGACGTCTACGCGGCGGGCGTGCTGCTGTTCGAGATGCTCACCGGCACCACCCCGTTCACCGGCGACACGTCGCTGTCGATCGCGTACCAGCGCATCGACAACGACGTCCCGGAACCGAGCACTCTCATCGGTGGGGTGCCGCCGGAGTTCGACGAGCTCGTCGTCCGGGCGACCGAGCGCGACGCCGACCAGCGCTTCGCCGACGCCGGTGCGATGGCGGCGCAGTTGCGTTCGGTCAGCACCCGGTTGCAGCTACCTGCCTACCGGGTCCCGGCGCCGCGGCGCACCGCCCAGCAGGCGGCGGTGCCGACCGCCGCGACCACGCAGACGCCGAACGGCGCCGCGACCCGGCAGCTGACTCCCACCGCTCAGTCCGACGACGCGCCCGCCCACGATCCGACGTCGGTGCTCGCCACCCCGGACGCACCCGACGCGGGTGGCCCGCAGGCAACGCAGCACACCAAGATCGTCACGACCGTCACGCCACGGCCCGCCGACATCGAGGCCGCCGACGCCGACGGCCCCACAGGACGTTCGTTCGGGGACGCCGAGGCGCGCCTTCGCGGGTCCCGGCGGACGGTCCTCGTGTGGCTGCTCGTGGTGCTGCTTGTCGCGGCGGTGCTCGGATTCGGGGGGTGGTGGCTCGGGTCCGGTCGGTACTCCGCGATCCCGGTGATCGACGGCCAGGACACTTCCGCCGCCACAGCCACCGTCGAGGCCGCCGGGTTCACTGCCGAGACCAAGGGCACGTATTCCGACACCGTCGCGGTCGACTCTCCGATCGGGACCGACCCGGGCGCCGGCTCGAAGGTGCCGCGCGGGTCGGTGGTGTCGCTGCTGGTGTCGCTGGGCCGCCCGACGGTGCCCGAGGTGACCGGACGCGGCGACGTCGCCGCGGTGGAGGCCGGGCTGCGGGAGCGCACGTTCGTGCCCGTGGACGGCGGCGAGGCGTTCAGTGCCCGGGTCCCGGTCGGTGCCATTGCGGCGTTGGAACCCGCGCCCGGCACGATGCTGGGCGTCGGCTCGCAGGTCCGCATGATCCGCAGCAAGGGCGCTCCGCCGGTGGATGTCCCGGATGTGTCGGGCATGTCGGAGGACGCCGCGCGCAAGGCTCTCGATTCGGTCGGCGTCACCGTGCGCGAGGTGCAGCAGGTCTTCGACGGCAAGGTCGACGCCGGTGACGCCGTCGGCACCGATCCGGCGGTGGGTACCACCGTCAAAGCCGGAGCGAGCGTCGTGCTGAAGGTGTCGAACGCGGTGAAGGTGCCGTCGATGCTGGGTCGCTCGGTGGCCGCCGCGAAATCCGAGCTGGACCGTCTGGGACTCCAGTACGAGGTCCGTCAGATCATGAGCTCGGATCGGTCGCTGATCATTTCGCAGTCCCCCGGTGCCGGTGACCGGGTCGCGCCCGGCAGCACCATCACGCTCACCTCGCTGCTCTGAGCCCTACCGACCGCAGTACCCCTGGATCGGCTGAAGGGTCCCTTCACGCGCCGCGAGCGTGTGAAGGGACCCTTCAGGTCTGTTCGTGGCCTAGTCGCGCAGCATCTCCGCGACCAGGAACGCCAGCTCCAGCGACTGCTGGGTGTTCAGACGCGGATCGCACGCGGTCTCGTAGCGACCCGACAGGTCGACGTCCGAGATGTCCTGTGCTCCGCCGAGGCACTCGGTGACGTTCTCACCGGTGAGCTCGACGTGGATGCCACCGGGGTGCGTGCCGAGCCCGTTGTGGATCTCGAAGAAGCCCTGCACCTCGTCGACGATGCGGTCGAAGTGGCGGGTCTTGTAGCCGGTGGTGGCCTCGTGGGTGTTGCCGTGCATGGGATCGCACTGCCAGATCACCTGGTGTCCGGTGGCCTGCACCTTCTCGATGATCGGCGGCAGCAGGTCGCGCACCTTCTGGTTACCCATGCGCGAGATGAGCGTCAGCCGGCCCGGCTTGTTGGTCGGGTCGAGGCGCTCGACGTACTCGACGGCCTGCTCGGGCGTCGTGCTCGGACCGATCTTGAGGCCGATCGGGTTCGACACCAGTTCCGCGAACGCGACGTGCGCGCCGTCCAGCTGACGGGTGCGGTCGCCGATCCACAGGAAGTGCGCCGACAGGTCGTACAGCTTGGGGTGTTCGTCGGAGTTGTCCAGCCGCAGCATCGCGCGCTCGTAGTCGAGCACGAGCGCCTCGTGGCTCGCGAAGATCTGCGCGGACTGCAGGTTGGGGTCGGTGACGCGGCACGCGTTCATGAACCGCAGGCCGCGGTCGATCTCGGCGGCGAGGGCCTCGTAGCGCGCACCGGCCGGCGACGACGAAACGAACTCGCGGTTCCAGTCGTGGACCTTGTGCAGGTCGGCCATGCCCGAGCCGGTGAGCGCCCGCACGAGGTTCATCGCGGCGCTCGCGTTCGCGTACGCCCGGACCAGCCGCGACGGATCGTGCGCGCGCACGGACTCGTCGGCGACGATCGAGTTCACCATGTCGCCGCGGTACGACGGCAGACCGAGCGAGTCGGTGTTCGACGAGCGCGGCTTGGCGTACTGGCCGGCGATGCGCGCGACCTTGACCACCGGCAGACTCGCACCGTAGGTGAGCACGACGGCCATCTGCAGCAGCGTGCGGATGTTGCCCTTGATGTGCGGTTCGGTGTTGTCCGCGAAGGTCTCCGCGCAGTCACCGCCCTGCAGCAGGAACGCCTCTCCGCGCGCCACCTCGGCCAGCTTCTGCGACAGCGCCTCGACCTCGCTGGCCACCGTGATCGGCGGCACGCTCTCGAGGACGGTGCGCATGGCCGCGGCCTGATCGGCGGGCCACTGCGGCTGCTGCGCGGCCGGCCTGGCGAGTGCGACGTCGAGCTGCTCGCGCATGGCGGCGGGCAGCGGCGGCAGTTCGGGCAAGCGGTCGATCGGAACGTCGACAGTCCAGTTCACCACTACAGGATATTCGCCCCGTCGAGACCTGGTGAGCGAAGGTCCCCATTGACAGGGAATCGTTGCAGCAATCGCGGCGCGTGATTCCCGTCACCGCACGGCGCGGAATGCCTCGATCGCCTCGAACTTCGCAAGGTTGTGCCGGGCGTCGGCGAGCGCGTCGTGTGCGTCGTCCGGCACCGGCGGCAGCGGGGGGCACCCGTGGTACTCCCAGTGCTGGCGCAGCTCACGGGTGTAGCGCGGCATGTTCGACGGCAGTTCCGTCATCGCACCCCACAGCTGACACAGCGCGACGTGGTCGTATGCGGCGACCCACGCCCACATTTCGGGTTCGATACCGGGTCGCGGCACGAGGAACTTCATCAGGTCGTCCCGGATCCGGGCCCGGCTCTTCCACAGCGGCGACGATGGCGGCGGCAGCTTGGGCAACACGTTGCGGCGCACCCATTTGCCTGCCCGTTCGGGATCGAACTCCGTGGACACGGCGTAGAACTCGCGTCCGTCCTCGGAAACCACACCGATCGAGACCAGCTCGATTGTGCGACCATCCTCGATGAACTCGCAGTCGTAGAAGTAGCGCACGGGGGGAGCTTATGCCCCCGGCGCCGGGGCACTCGACACCCCGCCCCCTGTTCGTAGAAGGATGGATTGGTGCGCACCCCCACCCCCACCCCCGACTCGGCCGACCGCTCCCCCACCGCGGGCAGCGATTCCACTGAGGAGCAGCCACGGCGACGTTCGGCGCTCGGCGTCCTCGCGAAGGTCGTGATCGTGGTGGCGTGCGCGTTCGGCGCGACGTACCACCTCGTCGGGTTACCGGGGCTGCGTGACTTCGGCTACTACCGCATCGACCTGGACGTCTACCGTCTGGGCGGATCGGTCTTCGCCGACGGCGGGCCGCTGTACGGCTCGATGCCGCCGACCGCGTCCGGGATCGGGCTGCCGTTCACGTATCCCCCGCTCGCCGCGGTGGTGTTCAGCCCGATGTCGGCGATCTCGTTGGAGGCGGCCGGGGTGGTGCTGACCACGCTCTCGCTGATCGCGCTGTTCGCAACGCTCGTCCTCACGCTCGCCTCGATCGGCGTCGCGCCGCGCGCGACGCTGGCGTGGACGGCACTCGCCGTGGCGGGCGCCGCGCTGACTCTCGAACCCGTGTACTCGACGCTCGACTACGGCCAGGTGAACATCCTGTTGATGGCGTTCGTCGCGGCGGACTGCCTGCCACGGAAGACGCCGTGGCCTCGTGGCCTGCTGATCGGGTTCGTCGCCGCACTCAAGCTCACGCCTGCGGTGTTCGTGCTGTTCTTCCTGCTGCGCAAGGATTTCCGGGCGTCGGTGACGACCGTGCTGAGCTTCGTCGGGTTCGGGGCGCTCGGCTTCGTGCTCACCCGCGCGGATTCGTGGCAGTACTGGACCGACACGCTGTTCGACTCCGGCCGGATCGGCGGGCCCGCGTATCCGGCGAACCAGAGCATCACGGGTCTTCTGGCCCGCCTCGGCCTGGATCCATCACTGCGCACCGTGTTGTGGCTGGCCCTGAGCGCGGCCGCGCTCGCGCTCGCGGCCGTCGCGATGCACCGCGCATTCGCGGCGGGCGCGACCGCGCTGGCGCTGTCCGTCAACGCGCTGCTCGGCCTCCTCGTCTCCCCGGTGTCGTGGTCACACCACTGGGTCTGGGTCGCCCCGCTGCTGCTGCTCGTCGGCGTCCATGCGTACCGACAGCGCAGTGTCATCCTGGGCGTCGGCGTGGTCGCCAGCTGGGCGCTGTTCGTGGTCGCGCCGCACTGGCGCCTCGGGCCCGGGCGCTGGGAGGGAACCGGCTGGCCGCTGTGGGACCAGTTCCTCGCGTCGTCGTACGTGTGGTGGGCGGTCGCCGTGATCGCGGCGGTGGCCGTGTGCCTCGGTCCGCGCAGCGCCGCCGGCCGCACCAGCGTCGACGGGCCCGCGCAGCTCTCCCCCGTGTCCTGACCGGTCCTCGGCAGCAGTGTCGCGCCACCAGCAGTACACGTACACCGACAGCGCGAGGACGAGGGTGACGATCACCCACAGCGTCACCGCGATGTCGATCCACGAGCCGATCGGCGGGCTGCCCGGCAGGATGCCACGCATCGGGACGACCGCGAACAGCATCGCGGCCATCCACCCGAGCATGTCTGTGTGCACCAGCCGACGACGCCGCGCAGTCTGGATCGCGACGAACGCCGCGAGGACCGCCAGCACGATCATCATCGCGAGCAGGATCAGCGCGTAGACGAGGGTGCCGCCCGAGCGGTGCAGTGTCACGTCCAGGCCGCTACCGGTCAGTGAGATGTCCTCGTCCACCGCGACCTCGTCGTAGCTCAGCTGCCACCCCTCGATCTCCTCGTCGAGCACGACACGGGTGCGATGGACCTCGACCGCGTCCCCCACGCCCGTGTACGCCTCGACGACGAGGGGTTCGATGTCGAACAGGTCGAACGGCCACCTCGCGGGCTCGCCGTCGACCATCAACTGCACGTCGAGCGTGGTGGGGACGGATCCGACCGGAAACACCAATTCCGAGCGGGACATGGTCGGCGACATGTGCAGGCTGATCGCGTCGGCCAGCGTGTCGCCGCGCGGACTGCGGAAGTTGGCGCCGGGCACGATCGCGACCTCCGCGTCGAGCCGATCGGCCGTGGGGTGCATCGTTTTCATGGTGACGATCACGACCACCTCGTCGTCGGGTACCCACTCCGGCCCGGAATCACCGTCGTCGCGGTCGGTCAGCCCGTACACGACCAGCGATCCGGCGTACACGATCGCCATCACTATCGCGACGAGCGACCAGAACAGCCGGGGCCGGGTGCGGGCGATCGACAGTACTGACACGACTCGGAAGATACCGGCGCGAGAACCCCGATCGGGTCAGCGAGCGAGCGCGTCGTCCACCGAATCCACGGGTGCCGTCACCACTTTCGGATCCCGGTCGCGCAGGACGTCCCGAGCGGCCTTGGGGTACGACAGCAGTTCGCGGATCGAGTTCTTCACCAGAGTCGAGGTCCGGCCCCCGGCGCGCCCGGCCCGGACCCCGTCGGCGTCGATGCCGGCGCGGCGCGCGAGCGCGACGGTGCGCGGCAGGTGGAACGGCTGGGTGACCACCAGCGCCCGCCGGATCCCGAACGTCCGGGCCGCCCGGACGCAGGTGTCGTACGTGTCGAGTCCGTACGGGTCGGCGACGATCCGGCGCGGATCCACCCCCACCTCGACGAGGTATTCGGTCATCGCCGCGATCTCGTCCCCGGACCGACCCCGGGCGTCGCCGGAGACGAGCACCACGGACGCCCTGCCATCCAGCACGAGGCGCGCGGTGGCATCGAGGCGCCCACGAAGGAACTTCATGGGTCGGCCGCCGCGCACACGGGCGCCCAGCACGATCGCGACCGGCGCATCGGGCGCGGCGTCGACGTCGTGCAGGCGGCCCGCGGCGGCGATCCGGATCCACACCGTGGGGGCGCCGACGATGACAGCCGCGCCCGAGGCGGCGAGCAGGACGATCCGGCGTAGCGTGCGGTTCGGGCGCGACTGCGCGCGCGTCAGGGTCAGCCGGCCTGGGTGTCGGGGATGCGGGCGGCGTCGGCGGCCGATGCGGCCGGGGCCTGTCCCGCCGCCTGGTTCTTCAACGTCGCCGCGTAGATGTCGACGTACTCCTGGTCCGACAGGCGCATCAGCTTGTACATGACCTCGTCGGTGACGGCGCGCTCGACGAACCGGTTGCCGCCCATGCCCTCGAAGCGGGAGAAGTCGATCGGTTCACCGATGCGGATGGTGACCTTCGCCGGCTTCCACATGCGCGAGCCGATCGGGTTCACCTTCGCGGTGTCGATCATCGCGACGGGAATGACCTTGACGCCGGACTCGAGCGCGAGGCGGGCCATGCCGGTCTTGCCCTTGTAGAGGCGGCCGTCGGGCGAACGTGTGCCCTCGGGGTAGATGCCGAGGAGCTTGCCCTGCGCCAGGACGCGCAGGCCGGCGTCGAGGGCGTCCTGCGCGGCGGAGGCGCCGGTCCGATCGATCGGCACCTGGCCGACCGCCGAGAAGAACCACCGCTGGAAGCGACCCTTGAGGCCGGTACCGGTGAAGTACTCACTCTTCGCGAGGAACGTGATACGGCGGCTGACTCGCAGCGGAAGGAAGAACGAGTCGAGCACGGCCTGGTGGTTGCTGGCCAGGATTGCCGGGCCGTCCGTCGGAATGTTCTCGGCGCCTTCGAGTTTCGGCCGACCGAGAAGCCACAGCATGGGACCCAACAATACGTACTTAAACAGCCAGTACCACATGGTGTCCTTCCGTCCGAGCGCTCACTCCCCCTGGTCCGTCCGGGGTCCGACCCACACTCGCCATGCAGAAGACTGTACTCAGCAGTCTCGACCGCTGCCACAGGCGCCCGACTGCACCCGGGTTCAGTTCCGGCTTGCGCGATCCCGCAGCGCCGTGCGCGCCAGGTCGGCGGCGCCGATCATCGCGGCGGCCTCGCCGAGCAGCGTGTGCCGGATCCGGGCGAGAGGACGGTGCCCCGATCCGGTGACGAGTCGCGCGTAATGCTCGCGGGCGTCGTCGAGGAACAGCGGCGCAGAGCTACCGACGCCACCACAGATCACGATGAGGTCGGGATCGAAGACGTCCGAGACGGTCGCCAACCCCACCCCGAGCCACTTCGCGAAATCCGCGAACGTGGCCAGCGCCAACGGGTCCCCGTCGGACGCGGCGGCCGCGATCCGGCGCCCGGTCAGCGCACCCGGATCGACCGCGACGTCCCGGGCGAGGACCGTCGACGTCGACGGGTCCGCCGCGAGCAGCTCCAGCGCCGTGTCGACCAGGGCGGTGCCGCTGCAGTACCGCTCCCAGCAGCCGCGCTTGCTGCACGCGCACGGGCGGCCGTCGGGAACCACCTGCAGGTGACCCAGTTCCGGCGCCACCCCGAAGCTCCCGCGGTAGAGGCCGCCGTCGATCAGCAGCGCCGCCCCGATCCCGGTGCCGATCGCCACGACGACGACGTTGCGACCGCCCGCGGCCGCACCGAAGCGGCATTCCGCCCAGGCCGCGGCGTTCGCGTCGTGCTCGAGGACGACGGGCAGGCCGAGCCGGTCCCCGAGGCGGCGCGCGACCGGCGCGTCGACCCACGGCAGGTGCGGGGCGAAGCGGACCGTCCGGCGGTCGGAGTCGAGGAATCCGGCGACCGCGAGACCCACCGCGGTGACGGGGTGCCGGTCGGCGAGTTCGCGAACGGCCCGGTCGATGCCGTGTTCGAGGGCGTCCTCGGAGTGCGGTGTCGGCACGTGCGCCGTGTCGAGCACCTCACCGTCACCGTCGACGACGGATGCCCGGATGTTCGTGCCCCCGACGTCGACGCCCACGGTGAGAAGTTCGGTGCTGTCCACTCGCTGATTGTGCCGACCCGGTCCCGGAAACGGTACGGCGGGTACCGCCTATCTCGGCTCCGGCTCCGTGATCCGCACGTCGATCGGCACGAACGCCGACGGCGGTGCGGACGCAGGCGTGGTGGCCGCCGTGGCACGCGCCTCGCCGCCGGCGGTGTCGTGCGCGTCGAGGGCCTCGCGCAGCGCCGCGAGCAATGTCGACGCCTGACCGGCGACCAACGTCACGAGGTCGTGTTGTTCGCCACGGATCAGGGCCGCGAGGGCACACAGTGGGCACCAGGTGCACGTGCTGCACGTGGGCCGGTCGTCACCGGCCCCACCCGCCTCGGCGTCGGGCATCGGCGCGGCGACCTTCTGCAGGATCGGTTCGAGCCGCTCGAGGACGGTTTCGGCCAGTGCCCTCAATTCCGCGGTGAGTTCCGCGTGGTCTCCGGTCACTGCGGCCACACCGCAGGGTCGGGGACGAACCGCACCACGAGGTCGGCCCCGTCGAACTCCGCGCCCTGCACGATGCACCGACGCAGCACCGACGCCAGACGCACACGACGACGTCTGCCGTCCGCACCCACCAGCAAGTCGTCCTCCACTCGTCCCAACGTCAACGTGCCCGGGTCGGCGAGCGGCAGGTGCATCCGCATCGCGTACACCGATTCCAGGTCGCCCGAACCGGATTCGAGCGCGACCCGCACCGGCGTGCGATCGTTCCGGGACCGCTCCGACGGATCGAGAGCGTCGTTGTCCGAGTAGACCGCGCGCGCGAGCCCGTCGAGGGCATCCCACCCTAGCGGCTCCGCGGCCTGGTGGTCGGCGGCGAGCACCGTCACCGTGTCCGACGCCGCCCGGATGTCGGTGAGCGCGTCCTGCTGGCCGGCCCGGCACGTGTCGTACCAGTCCCCACCCCCAGGCGTCGAGGTACCCGAATCAGCTTGTGGCAGAAGCTTGTTCACGACGACGGCATCGACCCGCAGGCCCGCGAGCGCGGCGGCGGACAGGACCCGCCGGGTCTCGGCGAGTCCGACGCGCTCGGCCGACGTCACGACGCGCACCGCGGTCCGGGACCGGTCGGTCAGCAGCGCCGACACGGCCGCGGTCGCGTCGAGGACGCGGTCGAGCATCGCGACCGCGAACGCCACTCGCGTGTCCGCCGACGAGCCCGCCGTCATCGCCGTGACACGCCGATGCTGCGGCCACACCCGCTCGACGTATCCCGACACCGTTTCCGGAAGCGCCAGCGCCCGCAGGGCATCCGCCGTCGGCGGGCAGTCCACGACGACGACGTCCCAACGCCCCTGCCCGGCGAGCCGCACGATCTCGCCGAGGCCGAGCAGGTCCTCGACCCCGGGCAGCCCCGTCAGTTCCTCGGGGGCGAGGTCGGCGAACTGCGCCCCGTGATCGTGGGCCCCACCGAGCGCGAGCACCGCGACGAGGCCCCGGTAGCGCTCCTCGAGCAGCGCGAGAGTGTCGATCTCGACGGCGTCCACCCCCGCCCCGACCAGGATCTCGTGCCCGCGCCCGACGGGGCGGCCGAGCACGTCGGACAGCGAGTGCGCCTGGTCGAGCGACGCGAGGAGCACCTTCCGACCGGCCGCGGCGAGGGCGGCGGCCGTCGCCGCGGCGATCGTCGTCCGACCCGCCCCGCCCTTGCCGAGGATCAGCCGGACCTGGGCACCACCGCGGCCGGGTTCGGCGGCGTTCAGCCCTCCACCCGCTTCTTGAGCTCCTTGAGCGCGGTGTCGGTGATGACCTTCTCGGCCTTGCGCTTGAACAGCCCGATCATCGGAATCGTGAGGTCGACCGTGAGCTCGTAGGTGACGCGGGTTCCGCCGTCCTCGGGTTCGAGCGTGTACGAGCCGAACTGAGCCTTCTGGATCTCACCGGAGACGAGCTCCCAGCTCACCGACATCCCGTCGGACGCCCACCGGTACTGCAGCACGTACGTGTCCTTGACCATGCCGGCGTCGAGCACGAAGCGAACCTGCTGCGCGCGGCCGTCCGGCCCGGATGCGAGCACCTCGACGGACTTCGCGGCCTCCACCCATGCCGGGTAGGAGTCGAAGTCGGCTATCACACCCATGATCTGCTCGGCTGGTGCGTCGATGGTGATCGACCGCTTGGTCTTCTCGGCCATGCCTCGGACGCTTCCTTTCAGAACGGCTTGCAGCGGCTGGAGCGACGCAGGTCGCGTCGCACCGCACGTTCATCTCACACGATGCCCGAGCGGACGCACAATTCCCTACGCGGGTGGCTCGCCCGCGGGTCGACCGGCCTCGAGCTGCTTCTTGAGTTCGAACGTCATCGCCTTGCCGGCGACGCGCCGGGCATGGTTCATTCCGGCGAGGTCGAGCGACGCCAGCGCCTGCGGGCCCACACCCGTCGGCTCGGCGTGCAGGAAGTAATGGACGATCGTGCCGTCCATGACCGCCTCGAGCCACACTTCCATCGTCCCGGTGAGCGGCCCCGCCACGGTCCACCGGATGCCCTTCTCGGCCCGGTCCTCCCGCACGTCGAGGACGAGATCCGGCCACCACGCGCGCCAGCGCGCGGGCACGGAAACGCGGGCAGCCACCTTCTCCGGGGCTGCGGCTACGAACGTCTGGTCGGCGACCTGAATGCTGCTCACTCCCCCAGCTTCACACACCGGGTTCCGCGGCCGTGATCTGGACTACACCTGGACGGGCGACCATTCGACAAGGCGCAGGTCGGTGGCAGTGCCGCACGTCACGTGGCGGCGGTCTATCGTGAGGACGAGCAAAACCCTACTCGCCAGTATCTCGCAGTCCCGGAGGTTGTCGTGCCCGAGTTCAGCGTTCCTGCCACCTTCACCATCCCGGAGGACGCATCCGCGGTCGACTCCGTCTTCTCCTACGCGGACACCAAGCCTGGGCACATCGTGTACCGGCGGCTCGTGAACGGTTCATGGGTCAACGTCACGGCCCGCGAATTCGCCGATCAGGTCACCGCGGTCGCGAAGGGCCTGATCGCGCGCGGCATCCAACCGGGCGACCGCGTCGCACTGATGTCCGCGACCCGCTACGAGTGGCCGCTGCTCGACTACGCCATCTGGTCCGCGGGCGCCGTCACTGTGCCGATCTACGAGACCTCGTCCGCCGAGCAGGTGCGCTGGATTCTCGAGGACTCCGGCGCGATCGGCCTGGTCGTCGAGACCGAGAAGCACTCGAAGACCGTCGCCGAGGTCGCCGAGGCGGCGCCGGATCTGCGCGCGGTCCTCCAGATCGAGCCCGCCGCCGAGAACGCCGGAGCGGTCGCGATTCTCACCGCGGACGGCGCGGACATCGCCGACGACGAGGTGCGGGCGCGCGTGGCCGCGCTGAAGGCCGCCGACCCGGCGACCCTGATCTACACGTCGGGAACCACCGGCCGACCCAAGGGCTGCCAGCTCACGCACTCGAACCTGATCGCCGAGTCCAAGGGCATCGTCGTGTCGAACCTCGGCGAGCTGCTCACCTCGCCCGGGGTGAGCACGCTGATGTTCCTGCCGCTCGCGCACGTGCTGGCCCGCGCGGTGAGCATCGCCGCGTTCGACGCCGGCGCGTCGCTCGGACACACCAGCGACATACCGAACCTCGTTCCGACGTTCGCCGAGTTCAAGCCGGACTTCATCCTGTCGGTGCCGCGCGTGTTCGAGAAGGTCTACAACACCGCGCGCCAGAAGGCGCACAGCGAGGGCAAGGGCAAGATCTTCGACGCCGCCGCGGCCACCGCGGTCGCGTGGAGCGAGGCGAAGGACAACGACGGGCCCGGCCTGCTGCTGAACCTCAAGCACGCCGTCTTCGACAAGCTCGTGTACTCCAAGCTGCGCGCCGCGCTCGGCGGCAAGTGCCAGCTGGCGATCTCCGGCGGCGCACCGCTCGGCGCCCGCCTGGGCCACTTCTTCCGCGGCATCGGAGTCACGATCTACGAGGGCTACGGCCTGACCGAGACCACCGCCGCGTTCGCGGTCAACACGATCGGCAACCAGAAGGTCGGCTCGGTCGGAAAGCCGTTGGCCGGCAACTCCGTTCACATCGCCGAGGACGGCGAGATCATGCTGTACGGCCCGGTCGTGTTCACCGGCTACTGGCGCAACGAGGCCGCGACCGCCGAGGCGATCGAGGACGGCTGGTTCCACACCGGCGACCTCGGCACGGTCGACTCCGACGGCTACATCACCATCACCGGCCGCAAGAAGGAGATCATCGTCACCGCGGGCGGCAAGAACGTCGCACCAGCCCAGCTCGAGGACCACCTGCGCGCGCATCCGCTCATCAGCCAGGCGATCGTGGTCGGCGACCAGAAGCCGTTCATCGGCGCGCTCATCACCATCGACGCCGAGGCGCTGCCCGGCTGGAACGAGCGCAACGGCAAGCCGGCCGGCACCACCGTGGCCGAACTCCTCTCCGACGCCGACCTCACCGCCGAGATCGACGCGGCCATCGCCGACGCCAACAAGCTGGTCTCGCACGCGGAGGCCATCAAGAAGTACCGCATCCTGCCGGTGGACTTCACCGAGGAGACCGGCGAGCTCACCCCGACGTTGAAGCTCAAGCGCAACGTCGTCCACCAGAGCTTCGCCGACGACATCGAGCAGATCTACAGCAAGTAGGAGCAGCCAGCCCAGGGTGGAGCCGGCGCCCGCGGTCCGAAAGGATCGCGGGCGCTTCGCTTTTCAGGCCAGGAGACTGCGCAGCTTCGCACCCAGCACGTCCCACCGCCAGTGGGTCCGGACCCACTCGCGGCCCGCGGCCCCCATCGCGGCCGCCCGATCGCGGTCGGACAGCACCGAGATCACCGACTGCGCCACGTCGTGGACCGACGTCCCGTCCACCACGAGCCCCGTCTCGTGCTCGACGACCGTCTCCGGCGCGCCGCCGGACCGTCCGGCGATCACGGGCACCCCGGACGCCGACGCCTCGAGGTACACGATGCCGAGCCCCTCGACGTCCAGGCCCGCGCCCCGCGTCCGGCACGGCATCGCGAACACGTCCGCGATCGTGTGGTGCGCGGCCAGTTCCGCGGCCGGTACGCCGCCGGTGAAGACGACGTGGTCGTCCACGCCACACTCCTGTGCCAGCGCGTGCAGGCGCTCGGCGTACGGGCCGCCGCCGACGATCACGAGCACCGCACCGTCGATGCTCCGCCGGATCGCCGGCAGCGCCCGGATCAGCTGGTCCTGCCCCTTGCGGGGCACGAGCCGGGACAGGCACAGGATCGTCGGGCGCTCGCCCAGTCCGTAGCGGGCCCGCAACTCGGCCCGCGCGGCCGGATCGGGGCGGAAGACGTCGGTATCGACGCCCGACGGCAGATGCTCGAGCGCCGCGTGCGGACCGAAGGCCGACGCGAACCGCCCGCGCGTGTACTTGCTGACGTACGTGACGGCGTCGGTGTGGTCACCGATGCGCCTCAGCGCCTGACGCGCGCCGGGGAGCATGGACCAGCCCACCTCGTGACCGTGCGTGGACGCGATCACCCGACGGGCCCCGGCACGACGGATGGTCGGCGCGAGCAGGGCCAGCGGCGCGGCCGCCCCGAACCACACGCTGTCGCACTCGTACTTCTCGACGAGCTTGGCGGCACGACGGGCGACGAACGGTGTCGGCACCATCAACGTCGTGGGGTGCCGCACCACGTCGTAGGGCTGCTCGGCGTCGAATCGGATGTGGCTGTCGCCTCGCCACCGCGGGGCGTACACGACCAGCTCTTCCGGGGGCAGCTGGGCGGCAAATGTGTGCAGGTACGACTGGATTCCACCGGGTCGTGGTGGAAAATCGTTCGTCACCAACAGGGTTCGACGCATGCGTCCACCGTAGGTGCCGGAGCGACCGGGCGGCGAGCCAGGGTCACGCCACCTGCTTCTCCACCCAGGCGCCCCACGCCTGGGCCAGCCCGTCGGCGTCGACCCCCAGCGCATCCCTGATCCGGCCGTCCAGCCGGTCCCCCGTGGCCGCGCCCTGCGCCAGGCTCCGGTACAGCGCGTCCAGCTTCTCCTCGCCATACTCCCCGGCAACGAAAGCCGCCAGTGACCAGGAGGATTCGTACGCCCGGCGTGCGGTGTCGCCCCCGGCGCCGAAGTCGGCGTCCGCGGGCAGCGACGTCGGCGGACCGTTCTTCGCCACCTCGGCCGACAGGGTGGGCGCGAGCGCGCCGAACGTCGCCTCGACGCCGCGGTACCCGACGTAGTCGGCGTAGCCCTCGAGAATCCACAGCGGCGAGCCGTCCTCGGTGACCGTGCGCGCGGCGATGTGGGTCAGTTCGTGCCGCAGCACCGACACCCGAGTGAGGTCGGTCAGCCGATCGGCCGACTCGGGACTGAACACGATCCGCTGACCGGACGCGGTCCGGGACCGCAGGTCGACCGCGTCCGACACGGAGACGGCGGCGATGTCGGCGCCACTGTGTGCGGCGCCGACCAGCGAGGCGAACTCCTCGTGGGACCCGGCGACCAGGACGACCGCGCGACGGGACCAGTCCTGGCCCCACACGTCGGTGACGTGGGCGACCGCGGGGCCGAGATCGCCCGCGATGCGGTCGACCATCGCCACCTGCCCCGGGTGTCCGAGGACGATCGACGACCGCCCCTCCGGCCCGTCCACCACACGCGTGATCACCGGACCGAAATCCCAAGGACCCCGCCATGTTTCGCGACCGGACTCGGTCACATTCGAGTCGCTCACGAGCTTCCACTCGTTTCCGCGCCGGGCCAGCAGCAGCGCGACGGGCTTGCGGGTCGGCTGCGCGTCCGCGCCCGCAATGGCGTATCGGAAGTACACGGTGGGTGCCCAGACGTCCGACGCGCCCAGTTCCTCGGCGACCGTCGGCGGGACCGGAACCTCGGCATCGAGCCCGATGTCGTAGCCGAACTCGGAGAACGGCACCTGCGCGAGGTTGTTCGAGCGCCGGATCTCCGCGTCCAGGAAGCCGGGAGTCGCACCGGAATCGAACAGGGCCGAAAGGGCTGCGGTGTCGCCGCTGCGCACCGTCTTCGCCCACTCGTCGAGCAGAGCCTGCGCGCCCGCACGGCGACCGTCCTCGTACGGGTTGGCGACCGGCGCCGCATCCCGAACCTCGGGAGGGTCGCTCTCGCGATCGAAGGCCGTCAGCGAAAGCACGAGTGCGACGGCGATCCCGAGCCCCGTCAGGCCTACCCACTCCCACCGCCGCACGCGCCGCTTCGGCGTGGGGTTCGAGGTGTGATCTTCAGCGGACACGACCGAAAGTGTAGGAGCCGAACACGCGAATGGACCCGATACCCCTGGGTATCGGGTCCATACGGGTCTTCGTGTATCGGATCGACGCTCGACGGATCAGTAGCGGCGCGCCCCGTAGAACGGCATCGATGCCATCGAGTCGACCTTGACCGGCGTGCCGTACGTCGACGCGTGCAGGACGTTGCCGTCACCGGCGTACAGCCCGACGTGCGACGCGTCATTGTAGAAGAGCACGACGTCACCCGGCTGAAGCGCACTGCGGTCGACGGGAATTCCACCCTCTGCCTGCGCCTGGCTCGACCGCGGCAGGGTCTTGCCGATCTGCTTGTACGACCACACGACCAGGCCCGAGCAGTCGTAGGCGTCGGGTCCCGTCGCACCCCAGCTGTACGGCTTGCCGACCTGGGTGAGTCCGGCCTGCAGGGCGGCGGAACCGGACCCCGGGGTGAGGCCCGCCAGGATGCGGCCGGCGTCGAACCCTTCCGGGAACGTCGTGCCCGCCAACTGGGACCGCTCGGCGCCGGTGAGCCGGCCGTACGCCGCAGTGACCGAGTCGATCTGCTGCTGCAGCTCGCTCTGCTTGCTCTGCAGCTCGTCGCTCACCACCTTGGCCTGCTCGGTGGCACTGCGCGCGGTGTCCGCGGACACCCGCGACGCGTCGGCAGCCGCCTCCGCGTCGGTCGTGGCCTGCTTGAACTGCGCGACCGCCTTCGACGTCTCGTTCGAGATCGCGTCGAGCGCCGACATCTGGTCCAGGAGTTGCTGCGGCGAGTCGCTGACCATCACCGCGAACAGTCGATTGGTGCGCGCGCCCTGGTAGCTCGCGGCAGCGAGTTTGCTCACCGTGGGCCGGAACTGGTCCATCCGGGCCTGCGCGGCGGCGAGGGCGTCGCGGTCGGACGCGAGACGGGCTTCGGCATCGTGCTGCGCGGCCTGCTTGCCGTCGAGATCGATCTGGGCGTCGTGCAGCGCCTCGGTGGTGCGTTCCGATTCACGTGACAGTTCGGCGAGACGCTCGAGCGCCTCGGTCGGGTTGTTCACGACGGGATCCGCCCCCGCCGACGCGGCGGGCAGCCCGACGAGGGTCAGGGAGAGAACTCCCGTCGCCAGGGCAGTACACATCGAGCGCTTCATCTTCTGCGAGGGCACAGCAGCGCGACTCTCCGTTTCTGGATTCGTCTCCACCGCACAGACCGGCGATGGCTTCCGCAAGGTCTCGAACAGGTTACGGAATGGCATATGTCCGTGTCTACCCGAGAGTTGGACAATTCGTGCATCGTCGTGAATGCCACAAAACTCTCGAGGCAGACTCCCACGAATACACGCGGGGCGGCCCCGACCGAAGTCGGAACCGCCCCGCCCGCAAACGTTTCTAGAGCGTCACGCGTAGCGACGTGCGCCGTCGAACGGCATCGAAGAAACCGGCGCCATCTTGACCGGCTGACCCGCGGTCGACGCGTGGATGACGTTGCCGTTACCGGCGTAGATGCCCGAGTGGCTGCCACCGTAGAACGAGATGACGTCGCCGATCTGGAGCGCGTCGCGCGAGACCGGCGTGCCCGCGGCCGCCTGGTCGTAGCTGGTGCGCGGCAGGTTCAGGCCGACCTGCTTGTAGGCCCACTGCACCAGGCCCGAGCAGTCGAATGCGTCCGGTCCGGCCGCGCCGTACACGTAGGGGGCACCGAGCTTGCTCTCGGCGGCCTTGAAAGCCTTCTCGCCCAGGCTCGTCACGGGGGCGGGAGCGGCGATGGGCGCCAGCTCCGGCGGCAGCGCAGCGCTGCCGGTGCCGATGCCCTGAGTCACCGACGCGATCGCGGCGTCGACCTGAGCCTGCGTGACACCGGGAACCTCGACGGTGCCGACGCCCGGGACGTTGATCGGGTCGGCGAGCGCGGGGGCCGCGGTGACCGTGACTGCTCCGACGGCAAGCGCGCCGGCAACGGCCGCGCGTCGCGCGGAACGCTTGAAAGTAGATGACGCCACGAGTGGGGAAACTCCGTTTCTTCCGTTCGTCCGCCGACCGAGTTAGCTGACGGGTTCGGGCTGGGAAGATCAGCCCTACCCGCCGACACCGCTGCGCGGCTTCGACGGGATTCACCCCAGAAAAACTTGGGTTCCCGGCACGTCACCCCCGAGGGGGCTCCGATTAGGCGGGCCCAGCGATGCCGCTCCGGGTGGGGCGGCAGACTCCGCTAGGTCTCGAGAAGATTACGAAAGCGCATCCATGATGTCGATTCGAACGCGCGGAAATTGCCTTGTTCGTCCGATTTGCCCGACCTCCAGGCGAGCCGGGCGGCGGGAGATCACATCCGGATAACAACGGGTTCGCAATCTGGGCGATCAGCGTTGCCGCACCACCGCCCCAGCGGCCCCGCCCCGAACAACCCCGACCGGTGTTGCCACTGGTCATCACAGCTTCCGCACGCACGCCGAGCGCGCACCGACCGAACACGGACACATGTCCATCGAACCCGCCGAAACCGCTCTCGCACAACGGAGATCGCGAACCTCGCGAGAGACGACCCGAGAAGCGAAATGTGACGCTCGTCTCTTCTTGCGGAACCAGGGTCCAAAGGCCCTGTCGGTGCCCGTCTCTACTGTCACGGATCGTGAGTTCTCCGCGCACCGCCCCCGCGTCCGCCGACGGTCAGCTGACCTTCGACGAGCTGGACGCCCCGCTGCGCGACACCACGTTCGTGATCGTCGACCTCGAGACCACCGGCGGCAGCGCCGAATCCGACGCCATCACCGAGATCGGGGCAGTCAAGGTCCGGGGTGGGGAGATCCTCGGTGAACTGGGCACCCTCGTCGACCCCGGTCGGTCGATCCCGCCGCACATCGTCGAGATCACCGGCATCACGACGGCGATGGTGCGCGACGCGCCGCGGATCGACGCCGTACTGCCGGCCTTCCTCGAGTTCGCCCGCGGCGCAGTGCTCGTGGCACACAACGCCGGATTCGACGTCGGCTTCCTCAAGGCCGCGTCCGCGCGCGCCGGGATCTCGTGGCCCCGTTTCCAGGTGCTCTGCACCGTCAAGCTGGCCCGCCGGGTGCTGAGCCGGGACGAGGCCCCGTCGGTGAAGCTGTCGGCACTGGCAACGCTGTTCGGTGCCGACACCACTCCGACGCACCGCGCACTCGACGACGCGCGGGCCACTGTCGACGTCCTGCACGCGCTCATCGGGCGTGTCGGCAACCAGGGCGTACAGAGCCTGCCCGAGCTCCTCGACTACCTGCCGCGGGTGTCGTCCGAGCAGCGCGCGAAACGCTCACTCGCAAGCCACCTCCCGCGCACCCCCGGTGTCTATCTCTTCCGCGGACCGTCCGACGAGGTGCTCTACGTCGGCACGGCGGTCGATCTGCACCGACGGGTCCGCACCTACTTCACCGGCTCCGAGACCCGGGGGCGCATGAAGGAGATGGTCGCGCTGGCCACCCGGATCGACCACGTCGAGTGCGCGCACGCGCTCGAGGCCGGGGTCCGGGAGCTGCGACTGCTCAGCGCCCACGTCCCGCCGTACAACCGGCGATCGAAGTTCCCGATGCGCGGCTGGTGGGTCACGCTGACCACGGAGGCGTTTCCGCGCCTCTCCGTGGTCCGTACGCCCACCGCGGACTCGCTGGGCCCCTTCCGGTCCCGGACCGACGCCGCCGACGCCGCGCTGACGGTCGCCGAGTTCTGCGGCCTGCGGACATGCACGACAAGGATCGGAAAGGGACAGCGACACGGACCGAAGTGCCCGCCCCGGGAGATCGGCGGCTGCACCGCGGTCGCCGACGACGAGGAGGGGTACCGCGTCGCACCCGACGTGGCGCGGGCGCTGCTGCGCGGCGAGGACGACGCGCCGCTGCGGGCCATGCGATCGCGCATCGCCGAACTCGCGGCGAACGAACTGTTCGAGAGCGCGGCCCGGCTGCGGGACCGGGTCGCGACCTTGGTGCTCGTCCTGCGTCGCATGCAGCGCCTCGCGGCGCTTGCGGCCGTCGAGGAACTGATCGCCGCCCGCCGGGCCGCCGAGGGCGGCTGGGAGTTCGCCGTGATCCGTTCGGGCCGCCTCGCCGCTGCCGGCGTGTCCCGACGCGGCGTCGCCCCCATGCCGGTCGTCGACGTGCTCGTCGCCTCGGCCGAGACCGTCCTGCCCGATGTCGCGCCGCTGCGGGGTGCCTCCCCCGAGGAACTCGCCGTCATCGCGCGCTGGCTCGACGCCGACGGGGTGCGGATCGTCCGGACCAGCGACGGCTGGTGCGAACCCGTCCACGGGGCGGGGTCGTGGGAGGAATGGTGCACGCTCGCCCGCGCCGCACAACCGCCTACTGTGTTGGGCGAACGTCAGCACAGTTAAGGAGCGACATGATCAACGCCATCGTCATGATCCACGCCGAGGCCGACCGGATCCCGGAGACCGCGCAGGCGGTGGCCGACCTCGACGGGGTGTCCGAGGTCTACTCGTGTGCCGGTGACATCGATCTGATCGCGATCGTGAAGGTGCGCGACCACGCCCAGATCGCGGAGGTCGTCACCGAGCGCATCAACAAGGTGCAGGGCGTCCTCAAGACCGCGACCCACATCGCGTTCCAGTCGTACTCGAGTGCGGACGTCGAGGCGGCCTTCTCGATCGGCGAGTAGCCGCCCCGCCCGTCCTCGCCTGCCTCAGCGGCCGGCGGCCGCCAGTTCCACGGTCAGTGCCGCCCACCGCTCGAGCAGGGCCGTGGCCGCCCCCGAGTCGATCGCGCGGGCGGCCTTCTCCATTCCGGCCGTCAGCGACTCCTCGAGACCGTTCTCGAGTCCGTCGAAAGCGGCGATCGCGCCGGCCGCGTTCAGCAGCACCGCGTCCCGGACCGGCCCGTCGTCACCAGCGAAGATCCCCCGCGCGATCCGCGCGTTGTCGGCGGCGTCGCCGCCGCGCAGGGCGTCGAGCGGCACCCGGGTGATGCCGAGGTCGGCCGGATCGAGTTTCTGCGTTCGTACGGTGCCCCCGGAGACGACGTGCACCTGCGACGTGGTCGATGTCGTGAGCTCGTCGAGACCGTCGTCACCCCGCACCACCAGCGCCGAGTTCCCGCGCTCCGCGAGGACGCCCGCGATCACCTCGATGAGGTCCTCGAACGCGCAGCCGATCAGTCCTGCTCGTGGGCGAGCCGGGTTGGTCAGCGGACCGAGGACGTTGAACACCGTCGGGATACCGATCTCCTTGCGGGGTGCTCCCGCGAACCGCAGCGCCGGATGGAAGACCGGCGCGAAGCAGAAGCCGATCCCGGCCTCCTCGACGCAGCGGGCCACGTCCGCAGCGCCGAGGTTGATGTGGACGCCCAGCGCCTCGAGGACGTCCGCGCCGCCGCTCTTCGACGACGCCGCCCGGTTGCCGTGCTTGACCACGCGGATGCCGGACGCCGCTACGACGACCGACGCCATCGTCGAGATGTTCACGGTGTTCGACCGGTCGCCGCCGGTGCCGACGATGTCCACGACATCAGGCGCTACCGGCACGCTCTTCGCGTGCCCGAGCATCGAGTCGGCGAGTCCGCGCAGTTCTGCAGGCGTCGGGCCCTTCATCTTGAGGGCGACACCGAACGCCGCGATCTGCGCCGACGTGGCGTTGTCGGACATGATCTCGTCCATCGCCCACGCCGTGTCGTCGGAGGACAGGTCCCGGCGGTCCGTGAGGGCACCCAGTACCGCGGGCCAGCTCCGGTCGATCGCGCCCGCCACTCGTTCCGTGCCCTGCGCTACCGACTGCCGCACCATCGCGATCCCTTCCGCTGCCCTTTCACCCGGCGCCCGGTGGGCGCCGTCGCCCCGCAGCTTAGTGCGCGCGGGTGCGGGGATGATCACTCACTCGGCCGCGGGCGGCTGCAGGCCCTCCCAGCCGAGTGCGGTGCCGTCCAGCCGCTGCGCCAGGCCGGCCATGCGCGAGCGCTCCTGCGAACAGTGCAGGGGGTCGAGAAGCTGCACACGCTCGAGCTGGAGGATCACGGTGGCGTCGTCCGCCGGATCGGGATCGCTCGCCGGCGCATACCCGTCCTGCGCCGCGATGTCGACCGCCTGTGGCACGGCCGAGGCCGGGAGGCGGAGATGATGCCGAAGGACAGCCTCGGCATCGGGAATCCACGCGGGCTCGCCCGCCGCGCCGCGGTCGAGCGCCGTCGAGCAGGCCTCCACGTCGTCGAATCCGGACACCACCACGATCAGGTCCGGACGGGTCCGATCGAGGGGTGCCGGCGCGCGCCTGGACAGAAATCCGCCTATCCAACGAGCGACACCACGCCTGAGTTCCATGTGCCTACTTTGTCACGTCCACCGACGGCCGCCCTGACCGCCGCGGAATGGCCTCTGACATGCATAGACGCGCCGAGACAGGACCCGGGTGGCTTTCCTTTACGACGAAGCGTCATACTTCTCAGCGTGACGAGCGCAGTAGGGACTTCAGGATCGGCAATCACCCAGCGCGTGCACTCGCTGAACCGGCCAAACATGGTCAGCGTCGGCACCATCGTGTGGTTGTCAAGCGAGCTCATGTTTTTCGCAGGGCTCTTCGCCATGTATTTCGTTGCACGAGCGCAGGCGAACGGGAACTGGCCACCGGAGCCGACCGAGCTGAATCTCGGGTTGGCCGTGCCGGTGACGCTGGTGCTGATCGCGTCTTCCTTCACCTGCCAGATGGGTGTCTTCGCGGCAGAAAAGGGTGACGTCTTCGGTCTCCGCCGCTGGTACACGCTCACCCTTGTCATGGGCACGTTCTTCGTGCTCGGCCAGGGTTACGAGTACTACCACCTGGTGCATGAGGGCACGACGATCTCGAGCAGCGTGTACGGATCGGTCTTCTACATGACGACCGGCTTCCACGGCATGCACGTCATCGGCGGTCTGATCGCGTTCGTCTTCTTGATCGTCCGCACCAAGCTCAGCAAGTTCACGCCTGCACAGGCGACTGCTGCGATCGTCGTTTCGTACTACTGGCACTTCGTCGACATTGTGTGGATCGGCCTGTTCGCCACGATTTATTTCATCCGTTAGCCAGCTGAACGACCAGGCAGCCCCCTGACGCTTCAGTCGTCCCGACATACCAAAGGGATACAGATGAGTTCATCCCCCCCTCCCGCAATCGAGGGTGACATGCCCAACCGCACCACAGCAGGTTCCGCCGCCAAGGCGCGCCGCCAGCGCAAGCTGCGCCGTCGCGTCACCGGCGCGCTGATCCTCATGCTGGGACTCGTGAGCGCCGGTTTCCTCGCCTCCGCCCTGACGCCTGCCCCGCAGGTCGCCACCGCGAGCGACGACTCCGCAGCGCTGATCCGCGAAGGCAAGCAGCTCTACGACACCTCCTGCATCACGTGCCACGGCGCGAACCTGCAGGGTGTCCAGGACCGCGGCCCCAGCCTGATCGGTGTCGGCGAGGCCGCCGTGTACTTCCAGGTGTCGTCCGGTCGTATGCCGGCTGCTCGCAACGAGGCGCAGGCTTCCCGCAAGCCCGCCAAGTTCGACGCCCGCCAGATCGACGCCATCGGCGCCTACGTCCAGTCCCAGGGTGGCGGCCCCACCCTGGTTCGCGACGAGAACGGTGAGATCGCGCAGTCCTCGCTCCGTGGCGACGACGTCGCACGTGGCAGCGAGCTGTTCCGCATGAACTGCGCGTCGTGCCACAACTTCACCGGTCGCGGCGGCGCGCTGTCCTCCGGTAAGTACGCCCCCGTTCTGGACCCGGCCAGCGAGCAGCAGATCTACGCCGCCATGGTCACGGGCCCCCAGAACATGCCCAAGTTCTCCGATCGTCAGCTGACGCTCGAGGAGAAGAAGGACATCATCGCCTACGTCAAGCAGTCGAGTGAGGCCAAGAGCCCGGGTGGCTACGGTCTCGGCGGCATCGGACCGGGGTCCGAGGGCCTCGCCATGTGGGTCATCGGCATCGTCGCTGTCGTCGGCGCAGCACTGTGGATCGGAGCAAGGTCATGAGCGACGCCGGCAGCGGCGGCACGCCGAAGAAGTACACGGACGACGAACTCGACCGGATGAGCCGGGACGAACTCGTCACGCTCGGTACCAATCTCGACGGCGTCGATGTGGCGTTCCAGAAGGATCGCTGGGCGGTCGAGGGCACCAAGGCGGAGAAGCGCGCTGAGCGTTCGGTGGCCTTCTGGTTCGCTCTCGCCGGCATCTCGGCGATCGCCTTCATCGGCATCTTCCTCTTCTGGCCGTGGGAGTACGCGGGCGAGGGCGAGGACACCTACTGGGCGTACAACCTCTACACCCCGCTGATCGGCTTCACGATGGGTCTCGCGATCCTCGGTGTCGGCGTCGGCGCGGTGAAGTTCACCAAGAAGTTCGTCCCTGAAGAGGTCTCGATCCAGGATCGCCACGACGGTGGTTCGGCAGAGGTCGACAAGCGGACCCTCGGGGCCCAGCTGAGCGACACCCTCGACAAGTCGACGATCGGCCGACGCAAGATGATCAAGCGCAGCCTGATCTTCGGTGGCGGCGCCGTCGGCGTCATGGCGGTCATGCCCCTCGGCGGCATGATCAAGAACCCGTGGGCCAAGGGCGACAACTCCCCGCTGTGGGTGTCCGGCTGGACCCCCCGCTACCCGGGCGAGACGATCTACCTGCGTCGCGACACCGGACGTCCGCACGACATCGTGCTGGTGCGCCCGGAGGACCTCGACGCCGGCGGCATGGAGACGGTGTTCCCGTTCCGTGAGTCCGAGCGTGGCAACGAGGAGGAGCTGTTCAAGGCGCTCCGCGGTATCCGCAACGCCGTGATGCTCATCCGTCTGCGCACCGAGGATGCTCAGAAGGCGGTCAAGCGCAAGGGCCAGGAGAGCTTCAACTACGGCGACTACATCGCCTACTCGAAGATCTGCACCCACCTCGGCTGCCCCACCTCGCTGTACGAGCAGCAGACCAACCGAATCCTGTGCCCCTGCCACCAGTCGCAGTTCGACGCGCTGCAGTACGGCAAGCCGATTTTCGGTCCCGCCGCTCGTGCTCTTCCGCAGCTGCCTATTACTGTGAACGAAGAGGGCTACCTCGTCGCCAACGGTGACTTCATCGAAGCCCTCGGCCCGGCATTTTGGGAGCGTCGACCGTGAGTACAACAACCCAGACCCGGATGGCGGAGCGAGCCGACGCTGTCGACTCGCGCTACCACCTCGCGGCCGGTATGAAGCGTCAGATCAACAAGGTCTTCCCGACCCATTGGTCTTTCATGCTCGGCGAGATCGCGCTCTACAGCTTCATCATCCTGCTGATCTCGGGTGTCTACCTGACACTGTTCTTCGACCCGTCGATGGCCGAGGTCACCTACAACGGTGCGTACGAGCCGCTCCGCGGCGTCGAGATGTCCCGCGCGTACGAGACCACGCTGAACATCTCCTTCGAGGTTCGCGGCGGTCTGTTCGTCCGACAGATCCACCACTGGGCCGCACTGATGTTCGCCGCGTCGATCATCGTGCACCTGCTGCGCATCTTCTTCACCGGCGCGTTCCGTCGCCCGCGTGAGGCGAACTGGGTCATCGGCTCGCTGCTGCTGATCCTGGCGATGTTCGAGGGCTTCTTCGGCTACTCGCTGCCCGACGACCTGCTCTCCGGTACGGGTCTGCGCGCCGCGCTGTCCGGCATCACCCTGAGTGTTCCGATCGCCGGCACCTGGCTGCACTGGCTGCTCTTCGGTGGCGACTTCCCCGGCAGCCTGATCATCCCGCGCCTGTACGTCGCGCACGTGCTGCTGATTCCCGGCATCCTGCTGGCTCTCATCGCCGCACACCTCGCGCTGGTCTGGTACCAGAAGCACACGCAGTTCCCCGGCCCCGGCCGCACCGAGCAGAACGTCGTCGGCGTCCGGATCCTCCCGGTGTTCGCCCTCAAGGGCGGCGCGTTCTTCGCGTTCACGTTCGGGATCCTGGCGATCATGGGCGGCGTGCTGCAGATCAACCCGATCTGGAACATCGGCCCGTACAACCCGTCGCAGGTGTCGGCTGGCTCGCAGCCTGACTTCTACATGATGTGGACCGACGGCATGGCGCGTCTGTGGCCGGCGTGGGAGATCTACCTGTTCGGCCGCTACACCATCCCGGCCGTGTTCGCTGTCGCGCTGATCATGGGCATCGTGTTCGCGCTGCTGATCGCCTACCCGTGGATCGAGAAGAAGTTCACGAAGGACGATGCGCACCACAACCTGCTGCAGCGTCCGCGTGACGTCCCGGTCCGCACCGGCATCGGCGCAATGGCCATCGCGTTCTACCTGGTGCTGACGATCTCCTGCATCAACGACATCATCGCCTACCACCTGGACATCTCGCTCAACGCGATGACCTGGATCGGTCGTATCGGCATGGTCTTGCTGCCTCCGATCGCCTACTACGTCACCTACCGGTTCTGCCTGGGTCTGCAGCGCAGCGACCGCGCGGTGCTCGAGCACGGCATCGAGACGGGCATCATCAAGCGCCTGCCGCACGGTGAGTACGTCGAGATCCACCAGCCGCTCGGCCCGGTCGACGATCACGGCCACCCGATCCCGCTGGAGTACCAGGGTGCCGCGATCCCGAAGAAGATGAACAAGCTCGGTTCCGCCGGCAAGCCCGGTTCGGGCAGCCTGCTCACGCCCGACCCGGTCGAGCAGAGCCAGGCACTCGAGGCTGCGCATCACGCAGCGGAGCACGAGCAGCTTCGGATTCTCACGGAGTACCAGGACCGCAACCGCGGAAACGGCTCAGGCGACGGCGAAGCGCACTAGTTCGCCGAGACTGACGGGAAGGCCCCGAACCGATTACGGTTCGGGGCCTTCCCGTTTTCGTCGTGAGTGGAGAAGAAGACGCTCCTCCCCTCCCCTGCCGGACGAGTACACGCGAGCCTCGTGGGTCACCCGGCACGGGTGAGGATGTGCCGCCGTCGGCTCGCTACCGTCGCGGTACCGAACCCATGCCGTGCGAGGAGGAACATTGAGCGATCGCAGCACCGCCATCACAGCGGAATCCTTCGGGATCAGCGTCCCGGACCGCGTCGAGACACCGATCGGATCGTTCGAGTTCTTCGACGGCGTCCCGCTTCCCGAGACCACCCGGAGTCTGTACGACAGTCTCGATTTCGTTCGCGGAGTCGACGCGTTCCTCAACGCCATGCCGGGGGCGTCCCTCGTGGCGATGCGTAAGGGGTTCCGCAGCGTCGGCATCGACGGGGTTCACGTACTGGCGTACACCGAGCCGCGTGCGAACTCGGGAGCCTTCTTCCTCACCCCGAACACCGAGACCACCTACGGCACGATGTTCATCGACCTCCGTGACGGCCCCGTGGTGATCGAGCCGCCCCGGGAATCGCTGTGTGTGGTCGACGATTTCTGGTTCCGGTACGTCGCGGACATGGGCATCGCCGGACCGGACAAGGGCACCGGCGGCCAATATCTTTTCCTGCCACCCGGATTCGAGGGCACCCCACCGGACGGGTACTTCGTCTACCGTCCGCCGACCTACACCATCTGGATCGTGTTCCGGGCTCTCGGCGGTGTCGAGGCGATGAAGCAGACCCGCGTCTACCGGCTTGCCGATGCGCAGAATCCGCCGGACATCACGTTCGTGAACATCGCGGACAAGCAGTTCAACACCGTGCACGCCAACGACTTCTCGTTCTTCGAAGAGGTCGACGAACTGGTGCAGGAGGAGCCTGCCGACTCGCTCGATCCCGAGCGCGCCGGGCAGCTCGCCGCGATCGGTATCCAGCACGGCCGCAAGTTCGACCCCGACGAGCGGCTGCGCGGCATCCTCGATGCGGCCGCACGGACCGCGGCCGGCGTCAGCCGCGCACTCGTCTACTCTCCGCGCAACCCGGACAGCTTCGTGTTCGAGGGGTCGTCGTGGAAGGCAGCGTTCGTCGGCGGCAGCTACGAGTTCCTCGACCACCATGCGCGACTGCTCGACGCACGTGCTCAGTTCCACTACTTCGCCACGGTGATTACCCCGGCGATGGCGCACGCACAGGTTGGCGCCGGATCCGCGTACACGTACACCGCGGAGGACTCCGACGGCCGAATCCTCGACGGCGGCAAGACCTACAGGCTGACCCTGCCCCCGAATCCGCCGGCCAAGAACTTCTGGTCGGTGGACGTCTACGACACCCAGACCCGGTCGCTCCTGCAGACCGACAATCCGTACCCGAGTCTGATGAGCCTGTCCGGCACCGTCGAACCCGAACCCGACGGGTCGTTTGTGCTGTGGTTCGGGCCGACCCCGCCCGCAGGCAAGGAAGCGAACTGGATCCAGACGATGCCGAACAAGAGCTGGTTCCCGATCATCCGCCTGTACGGGCCGCTCCAGCCCTGGTTCGACAAGACGTGGCAGCCGAGCGAGATCGAGCGAACCGAACTCCCCCGGGCCTGATCGAGTCCGACAACGCAGAAACCGAAGGCGCCGAACCCATGAGGGGTTCGGCGCCTTCGGGCGTTGTGGTCGAGAGACCTAGTGCTTCTCGGGTCCGAGGTGGTACTCGAAGACGAGGCCGGCCGCTGCGGCGAGAACCAACGCCACTGCGACGACGATCATCCACGGCTGGAAGAACGCCAGCGAGACTGCGGCGAAGGCGGCGGCACCGGCCAGCAGGATGGGCCAGAAGCTACCCGGGCTGAAGAAGCCCAGATCGCCGGAGCCGTCGGAGATCTCCGCCTCCTCGTAGTCCTCGGGGCGGGTGTCGAGACGACGCGCCACGAACCGGAAGTACGTTCCGACGATGAGGCTCAGGCCCGCCGACAGGACGATCGCGGTCAGGCCGGCCCATTCGATTCCCGTACGCGACATCGAGGTGAAGACACCGTAGACGATCGCGACGAGAATGAAGAACACCGTCAGGATCTCGAAGAGCTTGGCTTCGATCTTCATATCAGTTCTTGTCCTTGGTCAGGGGTGCTCGGGCGGTCACTTACCGCTGGCCGATGCCTCACGCACCGTACGGTCGGTGTTGAACGGCGACGTCGAGGTCGCAGTCGGGGATTCACCGATCGACGCCAGTGCCTCAGCGGTGTTCATGCCCTTGCCGCCTTCCTCGACGGGCTTGCGGGCCTCGATGTACTTCGCGAACTTCTCCGGCGACACGGCGCGGACCTCGAAGTTCATCATCGCGTGGAACGTGCCGCACATCTCGGCGCAACGGCCCACGAACGCGCCTTCCTTCTCGATCTCGCTGATCTGGAAGACGTTGTCCGAGTGGTTCTCCTTCGGGTTCGGGTTCACGTCACGCTTGAACAGGAACTCCGGAACCCAGAACGAGTGGATGACGTCCGAGGACGCGAGCACGAACTCGACACGCTTGCCGGTCGGCAGCACGAGGATCGGAACCTCGTTGCTGGAGCCGACGGTCTCGATCTTGTCGTAGTGCAGGTACGAGAGATCCTGGGTGTTCTTACCGTGGATCGGGCCGACCTTCTCACGGCCGTGCTCGTCGAGGCCCTCGGGCTTCGACGCAGCCAGTGCGGCCGCGGTGGCGGCCTCGTCGGTGCCCTCGTACTTGGCTGCGCCGTCGCCGAGGTCGATGGTGCGGTAGCCGAACTTCCAGTTCCACTGGTACGCCGTGACATCCACGACGACGTTCGGGTTGTCCTTCTTCTCGGTCACGTAGTTCTGGACGACCACGGTGAAGTAGAAGAGCACGGCGATGATCACGAACGGGACGGCCGTGTAGAAGAGCTCCAGCGGCACGTTGTATGCCGTCTGACGCGGGAACTCGGGCGAGTCCTTCTTCTTACGGTGGAAGATGATCACCCAGAAGGTGAGGCCCCACACGATGACACCCATGACGAGGGCGGCGATGACCGACCACGTCCACAGTTCGCGCATACGTTCGGCCTGCGGGGTAACTCCCGATGGCCACCCGAAGCGAAGCACCGAATTGTCGATTGAACAACCCGACAGCAGCATGGCAGCTATGCCCAGAGATGCTGCCAGCCCGGCTCGCCGAAGGATCCGACCTTGCGCCACGTTCACGCCTTCCTGATCGCCGCAATTCCACTAGGGCACACCCGAAGGGAAGGCCCAATTACTACGCAGCGTAGACCAAAGGCGCCGATCCTCCACTGTCGGGTCGGCGCCCGTGTTGCAGTCAGGACGAATGACCCTCAACGGTACGCGCCCCACCTGGGATTCAGCTGAGATCACAGCGGACGCGGACGGTCCGGCGACCGCCCTCACGCGAAAACTGCGGCATACTTCCGTGGGGAATTCGCCGCCCGCACGGGACGGTCGATCTCCGACCGACAATCGACTCCGAAACGAGGTACTGGACGCTGTGTGCGGACTGCTCGGACTACTGACCACCGACGGCACCAGCGACGACGCGGTCGCTCGCGTCGATGCGGCCATGCACTGCCTGCGCCATCGTGGTCCCGACGAGCACGGGACCTGGCACGACGACGACCTGATCTTCGGCTTCAACCGGCTGTCGATCATCGATATCGAGCACTCGCACCAGCCGCTGCGATGGGGGCCGCCGGAGAATCCGGAGCGCTACGCCCTCACCTTCAACGGCGAGATCTACAACTACCTCGAGATCCGCGCCGAGCTCGCGAAGGACCACGGCGCCCAGTTCCGCACAGAGGGTGACAGCGAGGCCATCGTCGCCGCCTACCACTACTGGGGCGCCGACGCGGTCCGCCGGCTGCGGGGCATGTTCGCGTTCGCCGTGTGGGACACCGAGACCCGTGAGCTGTTCGTGGCACGCGACCCGTTCGGCATCAAGCCGCTGTTCATCGCGACCGGAACCCACGGCACCGCGTTCGGCAGCGAGAAGAAGAGCCTGCTGGAACTGGCCGACGTCGTCGGCATCGACCTCGACCTCGATCCACGCGCGACCGAGCACTACACGGTGCTGCAGTACGTGCCGGAGCCCGAGACGCTGCACGCCGGGATCCGTCGCCTGGAGTCTGGTTGCTACGCGCGCCTGAAGCCGGGCAAGGAGCCCGAGGTCACCCGCTACTTCACGCCGAAGTTCCCGGCCGTGCCGTTCGCCCCGGGATCGGAGCAGTCCCGGTACCGGGAGATCGCCGAAGCGCTCGAGGACTCGGTGGCCAAGCACATGCGCGCCGACGTCACCGTGGGCTCGTTCCTGTCGGGCGGCATCGACTCGACCGCGATCGCGGCGCTCGCGATGCGGCACAACCCGAACCTGATCACCTTCACGACCGGCTTCGAGCGCGAGGGCTACTCCGAGGTGGACGTCGCGGCCGAGTCCGCGGCCGCGATCGGCGCCCGGCACGTGGTCAAGGTCGTCTCCCCCGCCGAGTTCGCGGCCGCGATCCCGGAGATCATCTGGTACCTCGACGATCCGGTCGCCGACCCGGCGCTGGTGCCGCTGTGGTTCGTCGCGAAGGAGGCCCGCAAGCACGTCAAGGTGGTGCTCTCGGGAGAGGGCGCCGACGAGCTGTTCGGCGGCTACACGATCTACCGTGAGCCGCTGTCGCTCAAGCCGTTCGAGTACCTTCCCAAGCCGCTGCGCCGGGCCGCCGGCAAGCTGTCCGAGCGCATCCCCGAGGGCACCCGCGGCAAGAGCCTGCTGCATCGGGGATCGATGACGCTCGAGGATCGCTACTATGGCAACGCCCGCAGCTTCAGTGACGCCCAACTCCGCGCGGTGCTGCGCGACTTCCGCCCGGAGTGGACGCACCAGGACGTGACGGCGCCGATCTACGCGCAGTCCCGTGACTGGGATCCGGTGGCACGCATGCAGCATCTGGACCTGTTCACCTGGATGCGCGGCGACATCCTCGTCAAGGCCGACAAGGTGACGATGGCGAACTCACTCGAGTTGCGCGTGCCGTTCCTCGACACCGAGGTGTTCGACGTCGCGTCGCGCGTGCCGCTGGATCAGAAGATCACGAAGACCACGACGAAGTACGCGCTGCGGCAGGCACTCGAGGGCATCGTCCCGGCGCACGTGCTGCATCGCGCGAAGCTGGGTTTCCCGGTGCCGCTGCGGCATTGGCTGGCCGGCACCGAGCTGTTCGATTGGGCGCACCAGCAGATCGCCGAATCGGGCACCGACCACATCTTCGACAAGGCCGCCGTCATGCGGATGCTCAACGAGCACCGTGCGGGCACATCCGATCACAGCCGCCGACTGTGGACGGTCCTGTGCTTCATGGTGTGGCACGGCATCTTCGTCGAGAAGCGCATCGTGCCGCAGATCCAGGAGCCGGTGTACCCCGTCAGCCTCTGACGGCTCGGCCCGCCCCGGAAACGACACCGCCCGGATTCCTCCGCGAGGAATCCGGGCGGTTGTGTCTGCGGCGGCCTACGGCAGCAGCGTGGCGATCTCGGCGGCGGCGTCCTTGCCGTACGCCTCGGTGAGACGCTTGATCGCGTCGTCGCGCTGGAAGGTCCACTCCTGGGTGCCGACCGTCTCGAGGACGTACACGGCGACCAGCGAACCCAGCTGCGCGGACCGTTCGAGGCTCAGGCCCGCGGAGTGCGCGAGCAGGAAGCCGGCGCGGAACGCGTCGCCGACGCCGGTGGGGTCGACCTTGCCGCGCTCGGGCACGACACCGACGCGGATCCAGTTGCCGTCGGCGTCGACGATCTCGACGCCCTTCGCGCCGAGCGTGGTGACCCGCAGCCCGACCTGGGCACGGATCTCCTCCTCCGACAGGCCGGTCTTCTGCTGCAGCAGGCCCCACTCGTACTCGTTGGTGAACAGGTACTTGGCACCGCCGATGAGCTTCTTGGCGTCATCGCCGGACAGGCGCGCGAGCTGCTGGGACGGGTCGGCCGCGAACGGAATGCCGAGTCGACGGCACTCGTCGGTGTGGCGGACCATCGCGTCGGGGTCGTTGGCGCCGATCAGCACCAGGTCGACGCCGTCGGCGACGGACGCCAGCTCGATGTCGCGGGCCTCGCTCATCGCGCCCGGGTAGAAGGACGCGATCTGCGCCATATCCTCGTCGGTGGTGCAGACGAACCGCGCAGTGTACGCGGTGTCGGAGACACGCACCCCGCTGCAGTCGACACCGTTGGACTCGAGCCAGGTGCGGTACTCGGCGAAGTCGGCACCCGCGGCACCGACCAGCAGCGGCGAGCCACCGAGCACACCCATCGCGTAGGCGATGTTGCCGCCGACGCCACCGCGGCGGATCACGAGGTCGTCGACCAGGAAGCTCAGCGAGATGTGCGCGAGCTGGTCGGCGAGCAGCTGCTCGGCGAAGCGGCCCGGGAACCGCATCAGGTGGTCGGTGGCGATGGAACCGGTAACCGCAATAGTCACGCGCGGGTGCCTTTCAGCTCGGATGGTGAATGGTGCGCAACGCAAGCTGACGCGGAGCCTGCCGGTGTGGCCGACTCCGCGTCAGAGTGCGTGATGAGGTTGTACGGGACTCAGTTGAAGGAGTCGCCGCAGGCGCAGGAACCCGTGGCGTTCGGGTTGTCGATCGTGAAGCCCTGCTTCTCGATCGTGTCGACGAAGTCGATGGAGGCGCCCTCGACGTAGGGAGCGCTCATGCGGTCGACGGCGAGGTTGACGCCACCGAAGTCGACGACGAGGTCACCGTCGAGGCTGCGGTCGTCGAAGAACAGCTGGTAGCGAAGGCCGGCACAGCCACCGGGCTGCACGGCGATGCGCAGCGCGAGGTCGTCGCGTCCCTCCTGATCGAGCAGCGCCTTCGCCTTCGCGGACGCGGTCTCGGTCATCGTGACGCCGTGAGTGGCGGTCTCGTTCTGCACAGTCATGGGCTCTCCCTGTCGCTCGTGCCAAACCCGTGATCGCTTCAACGGTACTCTGCGGCCCTCTATTCCTCATGTATCGGCCCGAACTCCGCGGACGCGGACGCACCCCGCCAACCACCGGCGACGCACGACGTCAGTGCCTCGAGACGCTCGGCCGCCTCGGCCATGGCCCGTTCGACCGATCCGGCGAAGTCCGCGATCGAGAAGGCCGCCACTATCCCGGCGCCGCGGACAGTGTCCCGGTCGACCGCGACCTGGCCCGCGATCACCACGGTGGGCACCCCGGCGTCGGCGGCCACCCGCGCGAGCGAGGTGACGAGCTTGCCGCGCAATGACTGGTGATCGAACTTCCCCTCGCCGGTGATCACGATGTCCGACGCCGCCACCTGCCCGATCTGGTCGGTGCAGCGCGCCACGACGGACGCCCCCGATTCCCGGACGGCCCCGAGCGCGAGCAGCGCGGCGCCGAGCCCGCCGGCGGCGCCCGCCCCGGCGAGGTCGGCGACGTCGCGGCCGCACGCAGCCCGCAACTCGTCCGCCCAGGCGGCGTTGCGCTTTTCGAGGACCTCTACGGTGGCCTCGTCGGCGCCCTTCTGGGGCCCGAAGATCCGGGCCGCGCCATGCTCACCGAGCAGCGGATGCTCGACGTCGGTGGCCGCTACCAGGTCGATCCCGGCGAGCCGCTGCCGCGCGCGGTCGAGTCCGCCGAGTGCGGCGACCATGCCGCGGCCGCCGTCGGTACAGCAACTGCCGCCGAGCCCGATCACGATCCGCTTCGCACCCGCGTCGACGGCCGCGGCCACCAACTGCCCCACGCCACGGCTGTGGGCGCGGATCGCGCTCTCCGGTGTGGGCGGGCCACCGAGCAACCCGAGACCGACGGCCTGCGCCGATTCGACGTACGCGACGCCGTCGACCAGCACCCAGCGTGCGTCGGTCCCGGAGTCGAGCGGCCCGTCGACCCGGGTCGCCCGCAGCCCGCCGAGCGTGTCGGAAATCACGTCGACGAATCCGGGGCCACCGTCGGACTGCGGTGCGCGGACGATGTCGTCGTCGGGCCTGGCGGCCGCCCAGCCGACGGCCATCGCCTCGGCCGCCTGTACCGCAGTGAGGGTTTCGCCGAACGAGTCGGGGGCGATCAGCACGCGCATCAGCGCAGTGTATGGCGGCCGCTCGACCTCGGCATTTCGGTCACCTTCCTGGAGGTTCGACCGGTGGTCGGTTTCGCCACGACGTCGGTTATCCAATAGCCTGGTGACGTGAAGCTGCTACGCCGAGGCGACTCCGACAATTCCGACAAGCGCGACGTCGAGGTCATCGAGTCGACCGCGGAGACCCCCACCGAGACGTCCGGGGCGTCCGGGACCGTCGAGAACGGCGGAGCGTCGACGCCCGGCAAGGGGCGTCCGACCCCCAAGCGTCGCGAGGCCGAGGCCAAGCGCCGCGGCCCCGTCGCACCCGCGCCGCTCACCTCCAAGGAGGCCCGCGCCCGCCGCAAGTCGACGCAGGGCTCCAAGGAGGAGCGCAAGGCGGCCGCCGCGGTGCGCCGCGCCGAGTCGGCCGACCGTCGCGCGCGCATGCTCGCCGGCGAGGACAAGTACCTGCTGCCGCGAGACAAGGGACCGGTCCGCGCGTACGTGCGCGACCTCGTCGACAGCCGCCGCAACCTGGTCGGCCTCTTCATGCCGCTCGCGCTGATCCTGATCATGGCGATGTTCCTCAGCCCCGTCATCCAGAGCTATGTCACGCTCGGCATGCTGGTGATGATGCTGTTCATGGCCGGCGAGGGCTACTTCCTCGGCCGGATGATCAACAACAAGGTGCGCGAGCGTTTCCCGGACAGCGTCGACGGCGGGTTCAAGCTGGGCTGGTACGCGTTCGTCCGTGCTTCGCAGATCCGCAAGATGCGCGCCCCCAAGCCCCGCGTGGGCCCCGGCGACGCCGTCTGACACGCGCTCCGTATCGGGCCGGTCCTCGCACCGCGGGGACCGGCCCGACGCGGTTGGTAGCGTCTATCCCCGTGCCCTCCCCCGCTTCCCCCGCCCCGCGCCGCACGCTCGTGCTCGGTGGCGCCCGGTCCGGTAAGTCGGCGCATGCCGAGGGCCTGCTCGACGATCTCGACGGCAACCTTCCGATCCGCTACGTGGCCACCGCCCGCCGCTATCCGGGCGACGACGACTGGGAGGCCCGGATCGATCTCCACCGGTGCCGTCGCCCCCGTTCGTGGACGACGGTCGAGACCGGTGGCGACGGCAGCCTGATCGACGTGCTCGCAGCACCCGGCACGCATCCGCCGACGCTCGTCGACGACCTCGGCACATGGCTCACGTGCGAACTCGACGACGCTGGAGCGTGGGACGCCCCGCGCGGCGCCATCTCTCGCCGCACAGACGCCCTGGTCGACACGGTCGCCGGGTTCGACGGCAGGCTGCTGCTGGTCAGCCCCGAGGTGGGGTTGGGCGTGATCCCCGAGACCCGGGCGGGTCGACTGTTTCGCGACGAGATCGGCGCCCTCAACTCCCGCCTGGCCGAGGTGTGCGACGACGTCGTCCTCGTCGTCGCCGGTATCGCACTGACGCTCAAATGATCGATGCTGAGATGAAAGGTCAAGCGTGACAAGCGAATCCGTGAGTCCGACGGCTCCCCACTTCGAGCTTCCCGTCCCACCGGACGCCGAGGTGCGGGCGCAGGCCCAGGCTCGCCAGCTGTTGCTGACCAAGCCGACCGGCTCGCTCGGCCGGCTCGAGGAACTTTCGGTGTGGGCGGCCGCGTGCCAAGGCGTGTGCCCGCCGCACGTGTTCGCGCGCCCCCGCGTCGTCGTCTTCGCCGGCGACCACGGCATCGCCCAGGGCGGTGTGTCGGCGTATCCGCCCGAGGTCACCGCGCAGATGGTCGCCAACTTCCGCGACGGCGGTGCCGCCGTCAACGTGCTCGCGTCGATCGCCGGAGCCGGGGTGCGCGTGGTCGACATGGCTGTGGACACCGACACCGATCCCGCCGTCTCGACCTACAAGGTGCGCCGGTCCTCCGGGTCGATCGACCGCGAGGACGCGATGACCCACGAGGAGACGCTGCGCGCGATCGCCGCGGGACGCGCCATCGCCGACGAGGAGGTCGACTCGGGAGCCGACCTGCTGATCGCCGGCGAGATGGGCATCGGCAACACCACGCCCGCCACCGTCCTGGTGGCGGCGATCACCGACACCGAACCCGTCGCCGCCGTCGGGCGCGGCACCGGGATCGACGACGCCGCCTGGATGCGCAAGACCGCCGCGGTCCGCGACGCGCTGCGCCGGGCGCGGCCGTACGTGCGCGACGCCGTCGGACTTCTCCGCACGGTGTCGGGCGCCGACCTGGCCGCCATGGCCGGGTTCCTCGCGCAGGCCGCCGTCCGGCAGACACCGGTGATCGTCGACGGTCTCGTGGTGACCGCGTCGGCGCTGGTCGCCGAGCAGTTGGCGCCGGGTGCACGCGAGTGGTGGGTGGCAGGGCACCGCTCCACCGAGCCGGCCCACACGCTCGCGCTGCGGCACCTCGGGCTCGATCCCATCCTCGGCCTGAACATGCGCCTCGGCGAAGGATCGGGCGCGGTGACGGCGCTGCCGGTGCTCCAGGGGGCCGTGGCGACGCTCGCGCACATGGCGACCTTCGACCAGGCCGGGGTCAGCAACAACGCGGCACCCGAACCCGAGCCGGAATCGGACTGACGGTGCGGGGCGCGGTCACCGGTCTGACACTGGCGCTGTCCTGGCTGACGGTGGTGCCGGTCCGTGGCCCCCAGGAGATCGGCCGACCCGAGGGGCGCCGCGCGATCGGCGCGGCGCCCGTGGTGGGCGCGCTGCTCGGGGCCGCCGCGGCGGGCCTGCTGTGGCTGCTGCAGCGCGGCGGTCTCGACCCGGCGCTCGCCGGACTGCTGACGGTCGGGGCCTTGGCCCTGTTCACCCGCGGCATGCACGTCGACGGCCTCGCCGACACCGCGGACGGTCTCGGCTGCTACGGACCACCTGAGCGCGCGCGGGAGGTCATGCGCAGCGGCGGCGCCGGCCCGTTCGGCGTGGCCGCGCTGGTCGTGACGATCGGCGTCCAGGCCGTGGCCCTCGGCACGCTCGGGTCGAACAGCGCGTGGCTCGGAGTCGCCACCGCCGTCGCCGCGGGCCGCGTCGCGGTCGTGTTCGCCTGCCGCCGCGGGATTCCCCCGTCCAGCACGACGGGTTTCGGCGCGCTCGTGGCGGACTCGCAGCCGCGGTGGGCGGCCGTGTCGTGGGCACTGGCCCTGGCGGTAGCGGCGGTGTGGGCGGTTCCCGGAAGGTGGTGGCAGGGTCCCGTCGTCGTCCTCGTCGCATTGGTCGCAGCGGCACTGCTGGTCCGACACTGCATGCGCCGGTTCGACGGCATCAACGGTGACGTTCTCGGCGCCGCGACCGAGTTCACCGTCGCGGCGACCGCGGTCGGGTTCCTGCTCGGAGGCTGATCCCGACGATCGCGGCGCCCACGATCACCGTCCCTGTGGCGCGGTGATCGAAGACCGGGCGCGCGACCCGCACGTCGGATGCCTCCGCCCACGTGCACGACACGCCCACGACGGGTGACCAGAACCGCGTCGCGCCGACCAAGGGCGACCCCTCGTCCACGAAATCGTGCGTCGGTCGCAGCTCCGTGCAGATATCCGATGCCGACCTGCCGACTCCGAGTGCACTGAACACACCGAACGCACCCAACATGAGGACCGTGCCGACGATCGCGCCGACGACGGCAGCGGTTCGGCGACATGGGCGGGTCACGCACCGACCGTAACCGGGAACCCGTGTACCCCACTCAGATTCGATGAACCCCGCTCCGCCGGAAAGCGATCGGGCCCTTCCGCCGGAAGCGGAAGGGCCCGATGTCGTTTCGTCGGTGCGTGCGCTCAGCGCAGCTTGGTCATCCAGTTGTGGGTGTCGGCGAAGGTGCCGCGCTGGATGCCGGTGAGGGTGTCGCGCAGCGCCATCGTGATCTTGCCGGGTTCGCCGTCGGCGATAGTGAACTCGCCCTCGGCGGACTTGACCCGGCCGACCGGGGTGATGACGGCGGCGGTGCCGCACGCGAACACCTCGGTGATCTCGCCCGAGGCGGCCTTCTCGCGCCACTCGTCGGTGCTGATCTTGCGCTCCTCCACCGAGAAGCCGGCGTCGGTCGCGAGGCTCAGCAGCGAGTCACGGGTGATACCGGGCAGCAGCGAACCGGACAGCGACGGCGTCACCAGGCGCGCGTCCGGGCCGGAGCCGAAGACGAAGAACAGGTTCATCCCGCCCATCTCCTCGACATACTTGCGATCGATGGCGTCGAGCCACACCACCTGGTCGCAGCCCTCGTCCGACGCTTGCGCCTGCGCGAGCAGCGACGCCGCGTAGTTGCCGGCGAACTTGGCGGCGCCGGTGCCACCCGGTGCAGCGCGCACGTACTCACGCGAGAGCCACACGCTCACGGGCTTGACGCCGCGCGGGAAGTAGGCGCCCGCGGGGGACGCGATCAGCAGGTAGCGGTACTCCTTGGCCGGACGGACGCCCAGGCCCGCCTCGGTGGAGAACATGAACGGACGCAGGTACAGCGAGTCCTCGCCGCCGGCCTCGGGAACCCACGCCTCGTCGACGTCGAGCAGCGCCTCGATGGATCCGACGAACAGCTCGTCGGGCAGCTCCGGCATCGCGAGCCGGCGAGCCGACTGGCGCAGGCGCTCTGCGTTCGCGGTGACACGGAACGACGAGATGCCGCCGCTCGGCTGACGGTATGCCTTGAGGCCTTCGAAGATCGCCTGACCGTAGTGCAGGACCATTCCGGCCGGATCGAGCTCGATCGGCCCGTACGGCAGCACCTCGGCGTCGTGCCAACCGCGGCCCTCGGTGTACATGATCGACACCATGTGATCGGTGAAGTACCGACCGAACCCGGGCGCCTCCAGAACCTTGCGCCGCGCCTCGTCGGAGGCGGGAGAAGGATGCTGGGTGCGCGCGAATTCCAGGCCGTCTGTCATAAGCCGTGATCCTATCTAACGAAGTTTCGCCGCTTATCTGGTGTTCTGTTACTTGGTGCGGACCGGCACGAACGGCGGCGTGACGACCTTGCAGCGCAGGGTACGCCCACGCACGTCGACTGTGACCTCGTCACCCGCGGACAGACCCACCGAGGTGTCGAGCAGAGCCAACGCGATACCCAGCTTCAGGGTCGGCGAGAACGTGCCCGACGTCGTCTCACCGATCGCGGATCCGTCCTTCGACACCGTCTGGCCCTGCCGCAGCACACCACGATCGATCGCCTCGAGTCCCCACATGCGCCGAGCCGGACCGGCCTCCTTCTCGGCGACGAGGGCATCGCGCCCCCAGAACTGCGGCTTGTTCCAGCCGATCGCCCACCCGCAGCGGGCCTGCAGCGGGGAGATCTCGAGCGACAGCTCGTGTCCGTGCAGCGGGTAGCCGGCCTCGGTGCGCAGGGTGTCCCGCGCGCCCAGGCCCGCGACCTCGCCGCCCTGCGCACGGACGGCGTCGACGAGGGCCCGGAACACCGCCTCGCTGTCGGCCCAGCGGGGCAGCAGTTCGTAGCCGCGCTCGCCGGTGTAGCCGCTGCGGCACACCCGCACCGGAACGCCGTTCCAGTCGGCGTCGACGAAGCCCATGTATTCGAAGTCGGTGGGCAGCCCCAGCGCCGCGAGCACCTCCGCGGACCGCGGGCCCTGCACGGCGAACACCGCGTAGTCGCGGTGCTGGTCGGTGATCGTGACACCCTCCGGCGCGGCGGCCTGCAGGCGCGCGACGACGTCGGCGGTGTTGGCGGCATTCGGCACGAGGAAGACCTCGTCCTCGGCGACGTAGTAGGCGATCAGGTCGTCGACGACGCCGCCGGTCTCGGTGCAGCACAGCGTGTACTGGGCCTGGCCGGGTCCGATCTTGGCGAGGTCGGCGGTGAGGTGCGAGTTCACGAAGTCCGCCGCGCCGTCCCCCGCGACCAGGGCCTTACCCAGATGGCTCACGTCGAACAGTCCCACCGACTCGCGGACCGCGGTGTGCTCGGCGACGGTCCCGGCGTACGAGACGGGCATCTCCCACCCGCCGAACGGGGCGAAGGTGGCGCCGAGGTCGACGTGAACGGAGTGGATGGGGCCCTGCAGCAGCTGCGCGTCGCTCATGAGGCACAACGCTAGCCGAAGCCGTCACCGCACTAACATCGGAATTCGGCTACCACCTTCCCATTTGCCCCACCGCAGGAGATGCCCGTGCCCGCACCCTCTTCCCCCATCCGCAACCTCGGACCCGACCTGGCGCTCGTCGGCTCGCTCGGCAAGCGCGTCGACGTCCTCGTCATCGGTCTCACCACCGGCTCCGACGGACCGGAGGTCCTCGTGGGCGCCGGAGTCGACGAGGACGTACTCGCGGGTCTGCTCGACGACCTGCAGGCCGTCGGCGCGACCGGCAAGGCGGAGGAAGTGACCCGCGTGCCGGCCCCCGCGGTCCTATCCGTGTCGAGCGTGCTGGCCGTCGGCCTCGGCGCCGCCGACAAGATCGGCGCCGAGCAGGTCCGCAAGGCGGCCGGTGTCGCGGCGCGCGCGCTGTCCGGCGTCGCGACCGCGGCGACCACACTGTCGAGCGTCGACCTCGGCGCCGCGGCGGAAGGCTTCTACCTCGGCGCGTACGCGTTCAGCGAGTTCAAGGGCAAGTCCGCCCCCGGCACGGACGCGCAGCCGCTGGCCCGGGTGGAACTGCTCGTCGAGTCGCCGCGTGCGAAGGCGTCGAAGGACGTCCTGTCCCGGTCGGCCGCCGTGGCCGAGTCCGTCGCGACCGCCCGCGAACTGGTTAACACCCCGCCGAGCCACCTGTTCCCGGCCGAGTTCGCGGCCCGTGCCAAGGCCCTCGGGACCGCCGCCGGCCTGACCGTCAAGATCCTCGACGAGAAGGCCCTGGCGAAGGCCGGCTACGGCGGCATCGTCGGCGTCGGCCAGGGCTCGTCGCGCCCGCCGCGTCTGGTGCAGATGACGTACTCGTCGGGCAAGCGCCGCGGCGTCAAGAAGGTCGCGCTCGTCGGCAAGGGCGTGACGTTCGACACCGGCGGCATCTCGATCAAGCCCGCCGCGGGCATGGAGAACATGACCTCCGACATGGGCGGTGCCGCCGCCGTCGTCGCGACGGTGGTGCTCGCCGCGAAGCTGCGCCTGCCGGTCGACGTGACCGCTTGGGTGCCGATGGCCGAGAACATGCCGTCCGCCACCGCACAGCGTCCCGGCGATGTGCTCACCCAGTACGGCGGCACTACCGTCGAGGTCATCAACACCGACGCTGAGGGCCGGCTGATCCTGGCGGACGCCATCGCCCGCGCGTGCGAGGACAACCCGGACTACCTCATCGACACCGCGACGCTGACCGGCGCGCAGATGGTCGCGCTCGGCAACCGCACCCCCGGCGTCATGGGTACCGACGAGTTCCGCGACCGCGTCGCGGCGGTCTCGCAGGAGATCGGCGAGAACGCGTGGCCGATGCCGCTGCCCACCGAGCTGCGCGCCGACCTGAACTCGCGCGTCGCCGACCTGGCGAACGTCACCCCGCACCGCTGGGGCGGCATGCTCGCGGCCGCGATCTTCCTGAAGGAGTTCGTCGCCAACGGCGTGCAGTGGGCACACATCGACGTCGCGGGCCCGGCCTTCAACACCGGCGGACCGTTCGGCTACACCGGCAAGGGCGGCACCGGCGTCCCGGTCCGCACGATGATCTCGGTGCTCGAGGACATCGCCGCCAACGGCTAGGACGGCTGAGCGTATGCGCCCGTGCATCTGTCCCGACGGGGCCGACGCACGGGCGCGTCACTCGAGTTCGCGCGCCCGCTCACGCTTGCGTTCGATCCGGCGGCGGGCGTCGTAGTCGCGCATCCGCTGCGGGTAACCGGTCTTGCGCACGTCGTAGACGGGGATTCGCAGCTCCTCGCCGAGCTTCCTGGCGCCACGCTCGCCGCCGACTTTGCGCCTGGTCCACTCCCCGTCCGCGGCGACGAGCACGACCGTCAGCTCGGTGACCGTGGTCTGTGGTTCGACGTACGCCTCGACGCCGTGGTGCGAGCGCGCCCAGTCCGCAAGATGGCGCGCGTCGGAGTCCGCGGCCGAATCCGGCCGGGACCGCGTACGAGTGAAACGGTCGAACAACCCCACGTGAACTCTCCTCCCTGTGCGCCATGGGCCACCCCCTGGCGATCTGCCCGATTTTGCCAGCCGTCGCGTGCGGCGACGAGGAAACAGAGATGACACGCCCCTCGCACGACGCGCTCTGGGCATCAATGAAAGGATGGGCGGAGCGCGCAGCACGACGGGTCCGAAGCGCAGCACACCACCGGAGTGAGGCGCCTCGGAAACGTCGTACACAGCCGCCGGAACCGTGCTTCTCGAGCACAATGGTTTTCGACCACAAGTCGACAAAACTCAACAACCCGAACACAACCGTCGAGGAGTCAAAAGAAATGGCCTTCTCCGTCCAGATGCCAGCCCTGGGTGAATCCGTCACCGAGGGAACTGTCACGCGGTGGCTCAAGCAGGAAGGGGACACGGTCGAAGTCGACGAGCCGTTGCTCGAAGTCTCCACCGACAAGGTCGACACCGAGATCCCGTCCCCCGCTGCCGGTGTTCTGACGAAGATCGTCGCGCAGGAGGACGACACCGTCGAGATCGGTGGCGAGCTGGCCGTGATCGGTGAGGCCGGCGAGGCTCCCGCTCCCGCCGCTGCTCCCGCCCCGGCGGCTGCACCTGCCCCGGCTCCCGCCGCCGAGGCCGCTCCGGCTGCGGCTGCTCCTGCACCGGTGCCCGCCGCCGCGGCTCCCGCCGGTGCCGCTTCGGGTACCCCGGTCACGATGCCGGAGCTCGGCGAGTCGGTCACCGAGGGCACCGTCACCCGCTGGCTCAAGGCGATCGGCGACGAGGTCGCCGTGGACGAGCCCCTCCTCGAGGTTTCCACCGACAAGGTCGACACGGAGATCCCGTCCCCCGTCGCCGGTGTGCTGCTGGAGATCAACGCGCAGGAGGACGACACCGTCGACGTCGGCGGCCAGCTCGCCGTCATCGGCTCCGGCGCTCCGGCCGCAGCTGCCCCGGCCGCCCCGGCACCCGCACCGGCTCCGGCTCCGGCAGCACCGGCACCCGCCGCTCCCGCCCCGGCACCGGCTCCTGCCGCGGCTGCTCCGGCCGCTCCTGCTGCTCCGGCTGCTCCGGCCGCTCCGGCCGCTCCGGCCGCTCCGGCACCGTCGACCGACGGCGCGCCGTACGTCACGCCGCTGGTCCGTAAGCTCGCCGCGGACAACAACGTCGACCTCTCGAAGGTGACCGGCACCGGCGTCGGTGGCCGCATCCGGAAGCAGGACGTCCTCGCCGCCGCCGACGCGGCGAAGGCACCCGCTGCCGCGCCGGCAACTGCCGCACCCGCGGCCGCCGCACCGGCTCCGGCCGCGACCGCCGGCGTGCGCCCCGAGCTGGCCCACCTGCGTGGCACCACACAGAAGGTCAACCGGATCCGCCAGATCACGGCCGTCAAGACCCGTGAGTCGCTGCAGTCCACCGCGCAGCTGACCCAGACCTTCGAGGTCGACGTCACCAAGATCGCGGCGCTGCGTGCGCAGGCCAAGGCCGACTTCGCCGAGCGCGAGGGCGTCAACCTGACGTTCCTGCCGTTCTTCGCGAAGGCCGTCGTCGAGGCGCTCAAGGTTCACCCGAACGTGAACGCGAGCTACAACGAGGGCGCCAAGGAGATCACCTACCACGCTGCCGAGCACCTGGGCATCGCGGTCGACACCGAGCAGGGCCTGCTCTCCCCGGTCATCCACAACGCCGGCGACCTGTCGTTGGCCGGGCTGGCCCGCGCGATCGCCGACATCGCCAAGCGTGCCCGCACCGGTGGCCTCAAGCCGGACGAGCTGTCCGGTGGCACCTTCACCATCACCAACATCGGCAGCCAGGGCGCCCTGTTCGACACCCCGATCCTGGTGCCGCCGCAGGCGGCGATGCTGGGCACCGGCGCGATCGTCAAGCGCCCGGTCGTGGTCCAGGACGAGAACGGCAACGAGTCCATCGGCGTCCGCTCGATGTGCTACCTGCCGCTCACCTACGACCACCGTCTGGTCGACGGCGCCGACGCGGGTCGCTTCCTGACGACCATCAAGCAGCGCCTCGAGGAGGCGTCGTTCGAGGCCGATCTGGGCCTGTAAGGGTTCGCCGGGTCACACACTCGACGTGAGTCGTCGACGAGGGGCACCATCTCCACGAGGGATGGTGCCCCTCGTCGTTTCCCGACACCAAGGAGGAATCCCATGCGCGTGGTCGTCGCGGGCTCGTCCGGCCTGATCGGCAGCGCCCTCGTCGAGGCACTGCGGCGCGACGGCCACGACGTCGCGCGACTGGTCCGACGACGTCCGTCGGGCAGCAACGAATTCGAGTGGAATCCGCAGGCCGGTGTCGTCGACGACGCCGCCCTCCGTGGCGCCGACGCCGTCGTGAACCTGTGCGGCGCCGGCATCGGTGACCGGCGTTGGTCGGGTGCGTACAAGCAGGCCCTGCGGGACAGTCGCCTCACCCCCACCGACGTCCTGGCGCACGCCGTCGTGGACGCCGGTGTCCCGGTGCTCGTCAACGGCAGCGCCATCGGTTACTACGGCAACACCGGGGACCGGATCGTCGACGAACGCACCCCATCCGGAGGCGGGTTCCTGGCCCAGCTGTGCCGCGACTGGGAGGCCGCGACTGCGCCCGCCCGGGACGCCGGCGTCCGCGTCGTATCCGTGCGCACCGCCACGGTGCTGGCACCGAGCGGCGGGATGCTCGGCCGCTTGCGCCCGCTGTACTCGCTCGGGCTGGGTGGCCGCCTCGGCAGCGGGCGGCAGTACTTCTCGTGGGTGTCCCTGGCCGACGAGGTCGCCGCCATCAAGTTCGCCCTGACGCACGACGTGCGCGGCCCGGTGAACCTGTGCGCGCCCGAGCCGATCACCAATGCCCAGTTCAACGGCGCGATGGGCCGGGCAGCCCATCGGCCGGCTCCGTGGGTGGTTCCTGGGTTCGCCCTGTCGGCGCTGCTCGGCGAGTTCGCCCGGGAGGCGGTGCTGACCGGGCAACGCGCAGTCCCCACCGCCCTTCAGCAGGCCGGTTTCGCGTTCCGCCACGCCACCATCGACGCCGCACTCGGATACGCGTTCGGGCACTGACCCGGCCTCCCCGCCCGGCCGGCCGACGGTAGGCGGCTCAGGCGTAACGTCGTGAGCCATGAGCAGTGCCACCGCATCGGCCCGAATCAGTTCCCAGCCGATGGCCGTCGAGAATCTCGGACGCATCGACTACATGGACGCGTGGGAGCAGCAGCGCGTCCTCGCCGGATCCCGCGCGGACGACGAGGGAAGCGACACCCTGCTCCTCCTCGAGCACCCGGCCGTCTACACCGCCGGTCGCCGGACCGCACCCGAAGACCGCCCGATGGACGGCACCCCGGTCATCGACGTCGACCGCGGCGGCAAGATCACGTGGCACGGTCCCGGCCAGCTGGTCGGCTACCCCATCGTCAAGCTCGCCGAGCCGGTCGACGTGGTCAACTACGTCCGCCGGATCGAGCAGGCGCTGATCGAGGTGTGCACCGACCTCGGCATCACCTGCGGCCGCGTCGAGGGCCGGTCCGGTGTGTGGCTGCCGGCCACGCTGGTCGACGGCCAGTGGCTGCCCGAACGCAAGGTCGCCGCGATCGGCGTCCGCGTCCAGCGCGGGGTCACGATGCACGGCTTCGCCCTCAACTGCAACGCCGTACTCGACGGCTTCGACAACATCGTCCCGTGCGGCATCCGGGACGCCGGCGTCACGACGTTGTCGCGCGAACTCGGCCGCGACGTCACGATCGACGACGTCACTCCGGCGGTCACCGAGGCGGTGCTGGCGGCACTCGACGGGACCCTCCCGGTGACGGTCCACGACATCGAGCGTGTGACGTTCGACACCGCGGCGGTGCAGCGCCTCGAACCCGCCGTGCGGACCCCGGAGTTCACCACCGTTCGGTTCGGCTGACAGGCCCCGCCCAGCCCCGAGCGAAGGATCGGTCAGGCGTACGATCGGGGTCGTGACTGTCGCCCCAGAAGGACGGAAGCTGCTCCGCATCGAGATCCGAAACGCGGAAACTCCGATCGAACGCAAGCCCAATTGGATCCGGACCCGCGCGAAGATGGGTCCGGAGTACACCGAGCTCAAGGGGCTGGTGAAGAACGAAGGCCTGCATACGGTCTGCGAGGAAGCCGGCTGCCCCAACATCTACGAGTGCTGGGAGGACCGCGAGGCCACGTTCCTCATCGGCGGTGAACAGTGCACCCGCCGTTGCGACTTCTGCCAGATCGACACCGGCAAGCCCGCCGAACTCGATCGTGACGAACCCCGCCGCGTCGCCGAGAGCGTCCAGGCGATGGGCCTGCGCTACTCGACGATCACCGGCGTCGCCCGGGACGATCTGCCCGACGGCGGCGCGTGGCTGTACGCGGAGACGGTCCGCCAGATCCACGCCATGAACCCGGGCACGGGTGTCGAGAACCTGGTCCCCGACTTCAACGGCAAGCCCGACCTGCTGGCCGAGGTGTTCGAGTCCCGCCCCGAGGTGCTTGCGCACAATCTGGAGACGGTGCCGCGCATCTTCAAGCGGATCCGCCCGGCGTTCCGCTACGAGCGCTCGCTCGGCGTGATCAGCGCGGCCCGCGACTTCGGCCTCGTCACCAAGTCGAATCTCATCCTCGGTATGGGCGAGACCCCCGAGGAAGTGCACCAGGCGATGGTGGACCTGCACGAGGCCGGCTGCGACATCATCACCATCACGCAGTACCTGCGCCCGTCGCCGCGGCACCACCCGGTCGAACGTTGGGTCAAGCCGGAGGAGTTCGTCGAGCACTCCAAGGCCGCCGAGGAGATCGGTTTCGCGGGCGTCATGGCCGGGCCGCTGGTCCGCTCGTCGTACCGGGCCGGACGCCTCTACGCGCAGGCGATGGCACACCACGGTCGGGAGCTGCCCGAGGGTCAGGCCCACCTCGCCGAGGAGGGCAGCGCCTCACAGGAGGCCAGCTCGGTTCTCGAACGCCTCGCTCGCGCCTGACGTGCGCTCTCCCCTCACCGCGCGCGCGGTAGTGCGCGGTGAGGGACGTATCCTGTGAGGTATGGCGAACGGCAGTAGGTCCGGAAAAGCGGGCAAACCAAGCAAGGAAGCGAAGGCCGCAGCGAAGGCGGCTCGCAAGCAGGCGTCCAAGGAACGCCGGACTCAGCTCTGGCAGGCATTCCAGATGCAGCGCAAGGAAGACAAGCTGCTGCTGCCGCTGATCATCGGTGCCGTGGTGCTGAGCGCGGTCGTGTTCTTCCTGATCGGCCTGATCTTCGGCATTGAGTGGTTCCTGCTGCCGATCGGCATCCTCATCGGCGTGCTGCTCGCCTTCATCATCTTCGGCAAGCGCGTCCAGAAGACGGTCTACGGCAAGGCCGAGGGCCAGGCCGGCGCCGCCGCGTGGGCGCTCGAGAACATGCAGGGCGCGTGGCGCGTGACCAACGCCGTCGCCGGCACCACCCAGCTGGACGCCGTGCACCGGGTGATCGGCCGGCCCGGCGTGATCCTGGTCGCCGAGGGTTCGCCGCAGCGCGTCAAGGGCCTGCTCGCGCAGGAGAAGAAGAAGACCGCACGGCTGGTCGGCGATACCCCGATCTACGACTTCGTCGTCGGCAACGACGAGGGCCAGGTGCCGCTGTCGCAGCTCACCAAGCAGCTCAACAAGCTGCCGCGCAACATCGACACCAAGCGCATGGATTCGATCGAGTCGCGCCTCGCGGCGATCGGCAGCCGCACCGGCGCCGCGATGCCGAAGGGCCCGCTGCCTCCGGGCGCGAAGATGAAGGGCATGCAGCGCACGATCCGTCGCCGCTGACCTCTCCCCCACGTGACCGAATGTCACATCGGTTCAGTTGGACTGAACCGATGTGACATTCGGCGTCTACGGGTGTCTACGAAGTGGCTGCGTTCAGCGGACGCGAACCAGACCGGTGCCGGTCGCGCGGTCGTGCATGCCGCGACCGTCCACGTCGGTGACGACGGCGGGGACGATGAACACCATCAGCGCCTGTCGGACCAGCGCCCGGACGAATCCGACCTTGGCCGGGGCGTCGACGCGCGCGACCTGCAGCCCCATCATGTACTGGCCCGGCGTGAACGAGAACAGCGAGACGCAGGCGACGCCCACCACGAACCACAGCATCATGGTGTAGGTGCCGAGCCGCGGGTTCTGCAGCGGCTCCTCACCGATCAGCAGGAGCACGACGCCGGCCGCGCTGAGCCAGTCGATAGCGAGGGCCGCGACGCGGCGAGCGGTCGGGGCCAGTGACCCGGGACCGTCGGCCGGCAACCCCAGCAGCTCACCTCGGTAGGCCTGCGCCGTGGTCTGATTCTTCGGCAGTGCCGCCGAGGGTCCGGAGAGCCAGGAACCGGTCATACGTGCCATGCCATCCAGGATAGGCGTCGACGTGCGCGGACCGACCGGACGGCGGCCGATCGGTGCTGCTCGTCACACCCTTGCACCGTGGGAATGCTCACATTCGCCCCGCGTAGGCACGTGAACTCCGACGTGTAACACCGGCGAAACATAGGCTTGATTAACGGGCAACACCGCGTATCTACCGTCTTGCCTCGACGAAACCGCCGAAACCCGACCGGCAGGTAACCGACTGAAGGAGCACCAACGTGGCTTTCACCACGGCCGAAGAGGTCATCAAATACATCGCCGACGAAAATGTCGAGTTCGTCGACATTCGCTTCAGTGACCTGCCCGGCGTCCAGCAGCACTTCTCCATCCCGGCGTCCGCCTTCAACAAGGACGTCTTCGAGGACGGGCTCGCCTTCGACGGTTCTTCGGTTCGCGGTTTCCAGTCGATCCACGAGTCGGACATGATGCTGCTGCCCGACGTCTCCACGGCGCGCATCGATCCGTTCCGCAAGGCCCGCACGCTGAACATGGACTTCTTCGTCCACGACCCGTTCACCCGTGAGGCGTACAGCCGCGACCCCCGCAACGTCGCGCGCAAGGCCGAGGAGTACCTGAAGTCCACCGGCATCGCCGACACCGCGTTCTTCGGTGCCGAGGCGGAGTTCTACATCTTCGACAACGTCTCGTACGACTCGAGCATGAACGGCGCGTTCTACGAGCTCGACTCGATCTCGGGCGCCTGGAACACCGGCAACGACCGCAACGCGGACGGCAGCCCGAACCTCGGCTACAAGGTGCGCGCGAAGGGCGGCTACTTCCCCGTCGCTCCGTACGACCACTACGTCGACCTGCGCGACGACATCTCCACCAACCTGCAGAACGCGGGCTTCGAGCTCGAGCGCGGCCACCACGAGGTGGGCACCGGCGGCCAGCAGGAGATCAACTACAAGTTCAACACGCTGCTCGCGGCTGCCGACGACCTGCAGCTGTTCAAGTACATCGTGAAGAACACGGCGTGGCAGCACGGCAAGTCGGCCACCTTCATGCCGAAGCCGCTGTTCGGTGACAACGGCTCGGGCATGCACGTGCACCAGTCGCTGTGGAAGGACGGCAAGCCGCTGTTCCACGACGAGGCCGGCTACGCGGGTCTGTCCGACCTCGCCCGCTGGTACATCGGCGGCATCCTGCACCACGCGCCGTCGCTGCTGGCGTTCACGAACCCGACGATCAACTCGTACCACCGCCTGGTGCCGGGCTACGAGGCCCCGATCAACCTGGTCTACAGCCAGCGCAACCGCTCGGCGGCCGTCCGCATCCCGATCACCGGCAACAATCCGAAGGCCAAGCGCCTCGAGTTCCGCGCGCCGGACTCGTCGGGCAACCCGTACCTGAACTTCGCCGCGCAGATGATGGCCGGCCTGGACGGCATCAAGAACAAGATCGAGCCGATGGCTCCGGTCGACAAGGACCTCTACGAGCTCCCGCCGGAGGAGGCCCGCAACATCCCGCAGGCGCCCACCAGCCTGTCGGCGGTCATCGACCGGCTCGAGCAGGATCACGACTACCTCACCGAGGGTGGCGTGTTCACCACCGACCTGATCGAGACCTGGATCTCGCTCAAGCGCGAGCAGGAGATCGCCCCGGTCAATCTGCGTCCGCACCCGTACGAGTTCGAGCTGTACTACGACTGCTGATCGATTCGGCCGCCTGACCTGCATCGGGACGGTCGGGTAGTCGACTGCGATACGCAGTATCTTTCGGACGAGTCCATCCGCGCCGCGATCCCAGGATCGCACTGCGGGTGGACTCGTCCGCGTTTGCGCCCGACACTGGGGTGAGCACACTTCCAGTCGTCAGGGGGTGCTTGGCCGATGGCCGGCGAACCAGTCCTCGTTCCCGGGGCCGGCGGCGTGGGCAGGGCCGTCGTCGATCAGCTGCGCGCTCGCGACGTGCCGGTCCGGGTGATGGTCCGCCGCGACGACGCCCGCGCGGCCGAGGTGCGCGCGCTCGGTGCGGAGGTGGTCGTCGGGGACCTGACCAGGCCGGAGACAGTCGCGGCCGCGCTCGACGGCGTCGGGCGGATGTACTTCGCGATGAGTGTGTCTCCGGACCTCCTGCTCGCCACGACCGTGGTGGCCACGGTGGCGCGCGAGTACGGAAAGCTCGACGGTCTGGTGAACATGTCGCAGATGACGGTGTCCCAGATGACCGCCACGAGCACGGCCGAGTCGCACCAGCAGCGACTGCACTGGCTCTCTGAGCAGGTGCTGAACTGGTCCGGGCTGCCGGTGGTCCATCTGAGACCGACCGTGTTCCTCGACAACCCGCTGTTCACGACGCTGGCGGCGCAGTCGATCCGCGAACGCGGCACGCTGGCGTTGCCGTTCGGCGAGGGCCGGACCTCGCCGATCGCGATCGACGACGTGGCGCGGACGGCGGCCACCGTGCTGCTCGATCCGGCCCCGCGCGGCGGGCACGTGTACGAGCTGACCGGTCCGCGCACGCTCGACATGAACGGGGTGGCGGCGGAGTTCTCGCGGGGGCTGGGGCGCGTCGTGTCGTTCGAGGACGTGCCGCTGGACCGGTGGCTGGCCGACGTGCTCTCGAAGGCTGGGCTGCCACCGCACACCGAGCAGCACATCGCGACCATGGCACGGCTGCACCGGGAGAACCGCTACGACCGCGCATCGGACGACGTCCGGCGCCTGACCGGGACACCGGCGCAGACGGTCGAGGAGTACGTGGCCGCCCGCAAGGACTTCTACCTCGGTTGAGCCTCGACATGCGACGAGCCCCGTTCACACCGTGGTGTGAACGGGGCTCGTGCCGTTTCGAGCGGGGCTCGGATCAGTAGCGGCTGGCGCCGGAGAAGGGCATCGCGTCGATCGACGAGACCTTCACGTTCTCACCCTCGGTGGGGGCGTGGACGACCTTGCCGCCGCCGATGTAGATGCCGACGTGCTCGTTGCCGTAGAAGCCGACGACGTCACCGGGCTGCAGGTTGGCCTTGGACACTCCGGTGCCGCCGCCGACCTGGTCGTAGCTGACGCGGGGGACGGAGACGCCGGCCTGCTTGTGGGCCCACTGCACGAGGCCGGAGCAGTCGAACGAGCTCGGGCCGGTGGCGCCCCAGACGTAGGGGGAGCCGATCTTGGACTGCGCGGCGTTGGCGATGGCCTGGCCGTGTGAGGCAACCTGGGTCGGCTGGAGCGCGGTGTTGCCCCAGCTCGGAACGGTGAGGGGCTGTGCCATCGCGGGGGCGACGGGGATCATGAGGGCGCCGGCGGTGACTGCACCGAGCAGCAGGCCACGGGTCGTACGGGTCAGGCGGGTGGTCTTCAGGGCCATTCGAGGGTCCTCCGGGTCTTGCTTGTGGTCCGACACTTGGTCTGGCATCGGTGTTCGGGCACAACCCAGAGTTCCGGCGTTATCGGATCGAAACATCGGTAGAACTACGCACAGGGGTACCTGTTCGGCCATGCGGGTATACGTGCTATTCGCCCGGATCGCTCGACGGCCGGGCCCGCAATAGCGCTCTCACCAGGTGATATGCACTGCGCGAACAGAGGAGGAGGCTACCGACGCGACTGCGCGGTTCGTGATCCATACCACGGCATCACGATGTAACGGTGGCCCGAGAATGGCCCGCAGGCCGTGAGATCACGGTCGGACGATCACGGTTTCGCTACGTCAGGAACGTGTGTGACGACATCGCAACGTCGTGTCATCCGGGCAGTTTGCTCGCCAGGACGTCGACCTTCGTGATGGTCGGATGGGAGACGAAGAGTTCGTCGGCACGGGCCATGAGGGCCTGAGCGACGCGACCGGCCAGGTGCGCCTGGCGGCCGGTGTCGTCCGGGAAGGCGTCGAAGATGCCGAAGGTGGCCGGGCCGAACCGGAGCGCGAACCAGGCGGTAGTGTCCGGCTCCTGCCGGACCAGGGCCAGTGCGCTCTCGAGGAACTCCGCGACCTGCTGTTCCTTCCCACGCTTCGCCTCGACGCGAACCAACAGTGCTGCGCTGACCATCGGGCACCTCCGAAAACGACCGGTACCTCTCACTGTTCTCGGGGGCGCGGGCGACGTCAATGAGAAGGGGCGCCGCGACGACCATCGTCACGGCGCCCCATCACAGGAACTGTCAGTCGAGTGCGGCGAACCTCGGAAGGAGGTGTTCCGCCACCTGCTTCGCCTCGTCGATCAGCGGCCAGCCGGCCAGGATGAGCGACGTCAGGCCCGTCCGCTCCCGGAGGGTCCGGACGTGGTCGGTGATCTCGTCGGGGGCACCGACGTAGTACACCGCCGACGATCCGGTGGCGAAGATGTCGAGCGGCGACCACGCGGTGATGCCGGCGTACAGGCCGTCGCCCAGGTAGAGATCGTTCGGTTCCGGGAGCTTGCCCGCGACGATCGCGTCGACCCAGCCCTGACGCTGCGCGTCGCGTGCCGTGAACGTCTTCAGGTCCTGCTTGCCCGCGGTCCGGCGCCGCACCGCCTTGTCGAGGACCTCGGTGATCTGGTCGATGCCGGTCTTCTCGAACAGCGACCGGAATCGCTCCACCGCCTCGTCCCGGCTCGGACGGACGATCACGCCGGACAACGCGCCGAAGTCGGTGAACTCACGACCCGCTGCCGCCGCTGCCGCCCGCGCGCCGGCGAACTTGTCCTCGATGAACGACGTCTCGCGCAGCATCGCCAGGTACGCGTCGAGCACCTTGCCCGAGTTGGCCAGGCCCGCCGGGGAGTCCCCGGTGCCCCACAGTGGCACCTCGTGGTCGGCCGGGCGGTCGAGCCGCAGCGGCGTGTTCGGGAAGTTCGACTCGGTGCCCTCCCGGTAGTAGCGCCGGAAGTCCGCCCAGTACTGCTCCCCCAGCTCGTACCGCCGGTCGTGCTCGACGTTCATGTCGTACTTGGTGAGGATGTTGTCGCGGCCGTTCACCGAGTTGATCATCAGCCGTCCGCCGGTGAAGGCGTCGAACGTCAGCGCCTTCTCGGCGAGCAGACGGGCGGGAATCATGTTGGCGTACACCGCGACGAGGAACTTCATGCGCGTGGTGTGCGACGCGGCCCACGTCGCGGAGGCGAACGGATCGTTCGACCACGTGGCGACCAGCGCGCCGTCGAATCCGCCGTCGTCGATGGTCTTGGCGAGCTCGATCTGACGCGCGCCGTCCACCGGATAGAGCCCGCCCGGGCTCCACGGGTAGTCGCCGTCCGCCTGGGTCAGGTACCAGAAAGTCTGGAGGCTCATCGGTTTCCGCCCTCGGTCGACAGATCGATCGTATCGATGCGGGCACGCTCGGCGAGGGTGGCCGCATCGACCGCGTACAGCGCGTCGAGATACTCGACCGCGAACGATCCGGGGCCCGAGGACTTCTCGGCCGCGATCTCGGACGCGACCGCGACGTGCGCGTGTGCCGCGGCGAGACCCACGAGCGGGGACGGTGCCACCGCGAGATAGGCGGCGACCAGACCGCCGAGCGAGCAGCCGGTGGAGGTCACCCGCGGCAGCAGATCGCTGCCGCCGGCGATACGGACACCGACGACGGCGCCGTCGGCGTCCCGTCCGACCAGGTGATCCACCGGCCCGGATGCCGAGACGGCCTCGGCGTGCGCGAGCAGTGCGACGGCCGCGGGCACCGCCGCGGCGGGGTCGTCGGAGCTGTCGACGCCGCGGGTGTCGCCACCGAGTCCCGCGAGCGCGATGACCTCGGAGGCGTTGCCCCGGATGACCGTCGGGCGGTACGTCAGCAGATCGACCGCGAGGCCGCTGCGCCACGGCAGGCCGCCGACACCGACCGGGTCGAGCACCCACGGTGTCCCGGCGTCGTGCGCGGCCTCCGCGGCGAGCGTGAAGGCGGCGGCCGTGCCGTCGTCGGGCGTGCCGAGGTTGACCAGGACGCCGCCCGCGATCCGGGCGAACCCGGCCGCCTCGTGGGCGTTGTCGATGTGCGCGTTGCTCGCGCCGGCGGCGAGGACGACGTTGGTGAGGAAGTTCGCCGAGACAATGTTGGTCAGCGAATGGACGAGGGGCACCTGGGCGCGGAGCGCGGTCAGGGCGTCGGCGAGGTCGTCGCCGGTGAGAACTGCGGTCATCGGAAATCCTTGGGCAGAGCGGTATTCGGATCGGGGCGGATCAGGACCGGCGACATCGGTTCACTGTTCACCACCCGGCAGCGTCACGAGCGGCAGCGATGCGTCCGCTGTCCACTCCTCGAGCGATCCGTCGTAGATCTTGATGTCGTCGTAGCCGGCGAGCACCAGCCCGAGCGCGGTCAGGCACGCCGAGATGCCGCCGCCGCAGTACAGCACCACGGGGGCGGGCGACCCCGCGAGCGCGTCGGACGCTGCCGCGCGCACGTCGGCGATCCCGCGGAGGCGGCCCGTGTCGTCGAGCAGGCTCTTCGCGGACAGGTTCCGGCTGCCGGGGATGTGACCGCGGCGCGAGTACCGCGTCTTCTCCGCACCGGTGAACTGTGCGGGCGCGAGCGCGCACACCAGCGTGCCCGGGGCGCGGCCTTCGCTGATCGCGAGCACCTCGTCGCGGTCCACCCACATCGGCCGGTAGCCGCGCACCGGGAGTCTGTCGCCGACCGCGGGCGCGGGCGCGTCGTCGCCGGATTCGACCGGCAGACCCAGTGCCTGCCAGCGGGTCAGCCCGCCGTCGAGCACTCGGGCACCGATGCCGACGCTGCGCAGCAACCACCAGAAGCGCGACGCCCATGTCATCGAGCCCCGGTCGTAGAGGACGATATCCGCCCCCGCCGAGATACCCAGCGCGGCAATGTCGTCCGCAAGCCGGTCGACGGCCGGCCGACTGAAGTGCAGCCCGGTGGCGGGGTCGGAGAAGCTGGTCAGCAGATCGACGTGCCGCGAACCGGGGACGTGCGCGGCGCGCCACGGCGCGGCACCGGATTCCGGTCGGTAGTCGCCATCGAAACGCGCCGGCGCGAGATCCACGGTGACGTCGAGCACCACGAGAGACTCCCGCCCCAACTCCCGGGCGAGGGCCTCGGCCTGGATCAGGGGCTGTTCTGCGGTGCTCAACTCACACATCCTCGATAGACAGTCGGACGGTCGACGGCACGAACCTAAACGACGACGTGCGTATACGCAAGTATTCGACCGTCACCGATGGCATAATCAGCAAGTCAGACCACGGAACCGACAGATGGGACACCGATGACGCGCGAGGACGACCTGGCCGATCTGGGCGTACTGCTGCCGGCAGGCAACTCCGGACGCTCCGATCAGACGTCCAAGCAGTACCTGCGCCTGCGCGCCGACATCCTCGACGGCAAGTTTCCGCGCGGCGCCGCACTGCACGAGACGCAGCTCAGCGAGACGTACGGTGCCTCCCGCACGCCCATCCGGGAGGCCCTCAACTGGCTCGCCCACGACGGGCTGCTCGAACGCGCCTCGCGAGGATTCCGGGTACGGTCCGGCACCCCGGAGGACGTCATCGAGATCTACGCGGCGCGCGTGGCGCTCGAGTCGGAGGCGGCCGGCGCCGCGGCGGTCCGCCACACCGACCTCGACATGGCCCGCCTCGAGCGACTGCACACCTCGTGTTGCCACACCGACGACGACACCACGGCGCGGACCGACAACTTCCGCTTCCACGAGGCACTGTGGCAGGCCGCCCACAACACGACGATCATGACGCTGCTCGTGCGCCTGACCACCCAGCTGCGGATCTACGACAGCGGCCCGCCGTCGAACTACGGCGAACCGGACCAGCTGAACGCCGAGCACGAACTCATCCTCGAGGCCCTGCGCGCCCGTGACGAGCGGGCCGCCCGCGAGCACATGCGCACCCACCTCGAGCACAGTCGCGAACAACGGATTCGCCTGTTCGCCAACGGCTGACCCGAGACCGCGGCATCGACACAGAAGCCCGCGGGCCCCGAGCGCGCGGGCTTCCTCGTATCCAGAACAACTTCGTGCCCGGGTCGACACGCTTCCTCTACGCGCTGCTGCGCCGGCTCGACAACAGCGGCAGCTGACTCCCGGAGATCGTCAGCTACCCGAACCGGGGAACAGCTCAGCCAGCGACCCGGTGGTCGTCTCCAGCGAACCCTTGCCGGGATCGGGACCCGGGATCGGGCTGTGGATCGCGATGGTGTTGTCACCGGCCCGGTCCGGCGCCCGCGACATCCGGTTCGCGTGCGGTCACTCGCCCCCGAACACCCGCTGCACCACGGCCTTCGCGCGCCGCGTGACGCGCAGGTAGTTGTCGAGGAACTCGTTGGCGTCACCGCCCGGCCAGCCGGCGACCTGGGCGACGGCCGAGAGCACCTTCCCCGGTCCGGGCAGCTGGTCGGTGGGCTTGCCGCGAACCAGGACCAGGGCGTTGCGCGCCTTGGTCGCGGTCAGCCACGCATCGCGGAGGAGCTCGATGTCGGTCGCGCTCAACAACTCCGCCGCGCCGATCGCGTCGAGCGTCTCGAGCGTCGACGTGTTGTGCAGCGCCGGGATCTCGTGCGCGTGCCGCAGCTGGATCAGCTGGACGGTCCACTCGATGTCGGCGAGACCGCCACGACCGAGCTTGGTGTGGGTGGCCGGGTCGGCGCCGCGGGGCAGGCGCTCGGAGTCGACCCGGGCCTTGATCCGCCGGATCTCCCGGACCGCCTGGTCCGACACCCCGCCCTCGGGATAGCGCGTCTTGTCGATCATGTGCAGGAAGCGCAGCCCGAGGTCGGCATCACCCGCGATGGCGTGCGCCCGGAGCAGCGCCTGGACCTCCCAGGACTGCGCCCATTGCGCGTAGTACGCCTCGTACGACGTGAGCGTCCGCACCAGCGGTCCGCTGCGCCCCTCCGGGCGCAGCCCGATGTCGACCTCGAGTGGCGGGTCGGTGCTGGGCGCCCCCAGCAGGGTACGCACCCGGTCACCGATCAGGTTGGCCCACTTGACCGCTCGCGTCTCGTCTACACCCTCGCGGGGCTCGCACACGAACAGCACGTCCGCGTCGGATCCGTAGCCGAGTTCACCGCCGCCGAGTCGACCCATGCCGATCACCGCGAACGTGGCGGGCGCGGGCTCGCCCGACTCGGCCTCGCTCGCCCGGATCACCGCCGCGAGAGCGGCATTGAGCACCGCGGCCCACACTGACGAGAGTGCGCGGCACACCTGCGGGACGTCGAGCATGCCGAGGATGTCGGCGCTGGCCACCCGTGCGAGTTCGTACCGGCGCAGCGACCGCGCCGCGCCGACCGCCCGGACCGGGTCGATGTACCGCGACGACGACGAGAGGATGCCTCGGGCGACGTCCTCGGGTTGCGGTTCGAGCAGCCGCGGACCGGACGGGCCGTCGGCGAACAGCCGAATGACGTCGGGCGCCTTGATCAGCAGGTCGGGGATGTACGCCGACGAGCCGAGCACCGTCATGAGCCGCTGCGCCACCGCCGCCTCGTCGCGCAGCAGCCGCAGGAACCAGGTGGCGTCGACGAGCGCGTCCGACAGCCTCCGGTACGCGAGCAGGCCGGCGTCGGGATCCGGTGTGTCACCGAGCCATTCGAGCAGCGTCGGCAGCAGCAACGCCTGGATGCGACCCTTGCGCGAGGCACCGCTCGTGAGCGCCGTCAGGTGACCGAGGGCATTCTCGGGTGCCGAGTAGCCGAGCGCAGCGAGCTGGCGGACGGCGGCGTCCGGGCTCAGCCGCAGCGCTTCCTTGTCGATACGCGCGACCGACTCGAGCAGCGGCCGGTAGAACAGCTTCGAGTGCAGGCGGCGGACCCGGTGGGAGTTGCGCTTGATCTCCGCGTTGAGCACCCCCAGCGCGTCGTTGCGCCCGTCGGGGCGCATGTGGGCGGCGCGAGCGAGCCAGCGCAGCGCCTCCTCGTCGTCCGGCGGCGGAAGCGTGTGGGTGCGCTTGAGCTTCTGCAATTGGAGGCGGTGTTCGAGCAGCCGCAGGAACTCGTACGACGCCGTCAGATTCGCGGCGTCGTCGCGTCCGACATACCCGCCCGCGGCGAGCGCGGTGAGCGCGTCGACGGTGCTCTTGACGCGCAGCGACGTGTCCGCGCGACCGTGCACCAACTGCAGCAGCTGCACCGCGAACTCGACGTCGCGCAGACTGCCGCGGCCGAGCTTCAATTCGCGCTCGCGCAGTTCGGGCGGCACCGAGTCCTCGACACGGCGCCGCATGGCCTGGACCTCGGGCACGAAGTCCTCGCGCTCGGACGCGGTCCACACCATCGGCGCCACGGCGTCCGCGTACTGGCGACCCAGCTCCATGTCTCCGGTCATGGGCCGCGCCTTGAGCAGCGCCTGGAACTCCCATGTCTTGGCCCACCGCTTGTAATAGGCGATGTGCGAGTCGAGGGTGCGCACCAGCTCGCCGCGCTTGCCCTCGGGACGCAGCGCCGCATCGACGTCGAAGAACGCCGACGACCCGACGCGCATCATCTCACCGGCGATCCGACTCGACAGCGCATTGGACGGCTCGGCGACGAACACGACATCGACGTCGCTGACGTAGTTGAGTTCGCGGGCACCGCACTTGCCCATCGCGATCACCGCGATCCGGACCGGGCACGGCTCGTCCGGACACACGGTTGCCACCGCCACCGCCAACGCCGCCGTCAAGGCCGCGTCGGCCATGTCCGAGAGCTGGTGCCCCACAGTCTGATACGGGATCACCGACTCGTTCTCGACGGTGGCGGCGAGGTCCGCAGCCGCCAGCACCATCATCTGGTCGCGGTAGCACTTCCGCAGTGCCGCAACGGCTTCCGGACCGGTGACGGCGGCGCGGTAGAGCATCGACGAGGCGTTCGGTCCCGTCTCCGAAGTGGCGCCGACGCTCGCCAGGAGCCGGCGCGTCAACTCCGCTTTCGACGGCAACGCCACATCGCCGGCCAGCAACTTCCACGACGCCGGTTCGGCAACCAGGTGATCACCGAACGCACTCGACGCCCCGATCAGCCCGAACAGCCTGCCCCGCAGTCCCTTGTCGGTGCGCAACGCGGCGTCGAGCTCGCACCACGCGTCGCCGAGTTCCTCCCGCAACCGGTCGAGCGTGCGCAGCGCCAGGTCCGCGTTGGCGGCCCGCGACAATGCCCACAGCAGCTCGACGCCGTCGAGGTTGGACCATCCGAGCGCGTCCAGCTCGGCGGGCGCGGTCGGCTCGATCAGCCCGAGTCGACCGACACCGGGCACGGCCGATCGTGCGTGCGGCGGCTTCACCGGTCACCCCCGGTCTGGACGTCGTCACGAGTCGAACGTGGACTGGCCGGCTGGGGCACGCGGTTCACCTCTTGGGGGTCGAGTTGGTCGGTCGGCCCTACAGGCCGAGGTAGGCCTTCAGTTCGAACGGAGTGACCTGGCTTCGGTACTCCTCCCATTCACGCCGCTTGTTCCGCAGGAAGAAGTCGAAGACGTGCTCGCCGAGCGCCTCGGCAACCAACTCGGACCGCTCCATCTCACGCAGCGCGTCGGACAGGCTGCCGGGCAGCGGCTTGTAGCCCATCGCACGACGCTCGGCGTCGGTCAGGGCCCACACGTCGTCCTCGGCCTCGGGCGGTAGTTCGTAGCCCTTCTCGATGCCGCGCAATCCGGCGGCGAGCAGAACCGCGAACGTCAGGTACGGGTTGCAGGCCGAGTCGGGGCTGCGGACCTCGACTCGCCTCGACGACGCCTTGTTGGGCGTGTACATCGGCACGCGGATCAGCGCGGAGCGGTTGGACGGGCCCCAGGTCGCCGCCGTCGGGGCCTCGCCGCCGTGGACCAGGCGCTTGTACGAGTTCACCCACTGGTTGGTGACTGCGCTGATCTCGTTGGCGTGCTCGAGGATTCCCGCGATGAACGCCTTGCCGGTCTCCGACAGCTGCATCGGATCGTCCGGGTTGTGGAAGGCGTTGGTGTCGCCCTCGAACAGGCTCATGTGGGTGTGCATCGCCGAGCCGGCCTGATCGCCGAACGGCTTCGGCATGAACGACGCCCGCACACCCTCGTCGATCGCGACCTCCTTGACGACGTACCGGAACGTCATCACGTTGTCGGCCATCGACAGCGCGTCGGCGTAACGCAGGTCGATCTCCTGCTGCCCGGGCGCGCCCTCGTGGTGGCTGAACTCCACCGAGATGCCCATCGATTCGAGCGCGTCGATCGCGTGGCGACGGAAGTTCGGAGCCCGGTCGTGGACCGCCTGGTCGAAGTAGCCGCCGCTGTCGGCCGGGATCGGGGTGCTGCCGTCGACGGGGCTGTTCTCGAGCAGGAAGAACTCGATCTCGGGGTGCACGTAGCACGAGAACCCCAGGTCGCTCGCCTTGCCCAGCTGGCGGCGCAACACGTGCCGCGGATCCGCCCACGACGGCGTGCCGTCGGGCATCGCGATGTCACAGAACATGCGCGCCGAGTGTTGCGCGCCGTCCTTGTGCGCCCACGGCAGGATCTGGAACGTCGAGGCGTCCGGCTTGGCGACCATGTCGGCCTCGGAGACCCGGGAGAAGCCTTCGATCGCGGAGCCGTCGAAGCCGATGCCCTCCTCGAAAGCACCTTCCAGTTCCGCGGGCGCTATCGCCACCGACTTGAGGTACCCGAGGACGTCGGTGAACCACAGTCGGACGAACCGAATGTCGCGCTCTTCGAGGGTGCGAAGCACGAACTCCTTTTGCCGATCCATGCCCGCGAGACTAAGCACACAGCGTTAAATCTGTGTTACATCGTGAAATTCGTCTCGTCCGCCCCAGCTCAGCACGTCAGGTCCGGCGCGGGGGTGGTCAGATCCACGAAGTACGCGGTCACGGGGTCGTCCACGCACGCAACGCCGTCGAACGTCGCGGTGTGCTGAGCGCCCCGGTACGTGATCAGCGATGCCCCGAGCTGTTTGGCCAGGTCCACCCCCGCCTGGTACGGCGTGGCCGGGTCCTCGGTGGTCGACACCACCACCAACGTCGGCAGCCCCGCGAGCACCGACGGGTCGACGGTGTGCGGCGCGCCGGTGTTCGGCACGGGCCAGAACGCGCACGCGTCGAGCGGCGCGTTGCCGGTACCCCGGCCGTCGTCGAGGAACGGCGCCGCCTGCCGATACCGCACGTCCGCCTCGCCCGCGACCGCCCGGTCGGTCAGCGGCGGGTCGTCGACACACCGGATCGCGTTGAACGCGTCGTTGATGTTCGAGTAGCTGCCGTCGTCGCCGCGGCCCTCGTACCTGTCCGCCAGCAACAGCAGCGTGTCCCCGCGGCCCTGGGTCAGCTGGGCCAGCCCGCCGCGCAGGGAACTCCACAGGCTCGGCGAGTACAGCGCCTGCTGCACGCCCGTCGTGGCATCGTCGTAGCTGAGCCCGCGCGGATCCGTCGTGGCCGCCGGATGGGTCAGGAGTGGGTCGACCAGGGCCCGGAAGCGGCCGTTCGCCGCGGCCGGATCGTTCCCGAGCGGGCAGTCCGGGGACTTCGCGCACTCGGTCGCGAACGCGTCGAACGTCTGCTGGAATCCGGCCCCCTGCAGCACCACCTCCTCGACCGGGTCCTGCTCGGGGTCGAGCGCGCCGTCCAGGACCATCGCGCGCACATTCGCAGGGAAGGTCTCGGCGTACGCGGTGCCCAGTCGGGTGCCGTACGAGAATCCGAGGTAGTTCAGCTTCGCATCGCCGAGCACCGAGCGGATCACGTCCATGTCGCGCACCACCTCGCGCGTGCCCACGTGCTCGAGCAGCGGCAGCCCGGACCGTTCGGCACAGCGGGCCGCATAGGTGCGGTTCTTCTGCTCGCTCGCCGCGATCCCCTGCGGGCTCATGTCGACGTCGGCCTCGCGGCGTTCGGCGTCGGCCTCCTGCGGCGTCTGGCAGCGCACCTGCGGGGTCGACGCCCCCACGCCGCGCGGATCGAAGCCGATGAGGTCGAACCGCCGGGCCAGTTCGGTGCCGTCGGCGACCGAGGCGGTGCTCAGCCCCGAGGCCCCGGGACCACCGGGGTTGACGAGCAGCGAGCCGAGCCGCGCGCCCGTCGCCGGCGAGCGCGAGATCGCGATCTCGGCGGTGTCCCCGCCGGGATCGGCGTAGTCGAGCGGGACGGTGACCATCGCGCATTCGAGAGTCGGGTCCAGCATCTCCCCGCCGGTCCCGTAGCTGTCACACGAACCCCATTCGATCTGCTGCTTGTAGAACGACTCGAGGCCGGCCGGCACCACGCCGGCCCCGGCCACGGCCTCCGCTGCCACCGGCGTCCCCGTGACCTTCCGGCCGCCGTCCCCCGACGTCCCGGCACTGCAGCCGACGGCGAGCACGGCGACCGTCCCGATCGCGGCGGCCAGGAGCATTCGGGGTCTGGACTGCATGCCTTCGATCGTGCCACGTCTCCCCGAAACCCCAGGTCCCTCCGATTTTGCCGACGTCTCGCACGGCGGGGAACCCACCGACCACGACAAGCACCTCGAACGCGGCGCGCCGGTGTGACGAACGGCACCGAAACGGCACTTCGCGGCCCCGCGCCACGGTGGCAGACTTGAGCCGTCATCACCCAACCCGGGGACCCGCACCAGCGGGCCTCGAGGCCAGAAAGGGACAACGATGTCCGAGACCGCTCCGTACGGTTCGACCAGCTCCGCACCCTCCGGCGCCCCCAAGCGCAAGACCCGGATCCATCACCTCCAGGCGATGAAGACCGAGGGCACCCGCTGGGCAGAGCTGACCGCCTACGACTACTCCAGTGCCCGCCTCTTCGAAGAGGCCGGCATCCCCGTACTGCTCGTCGGCGACTCGGCGGCCAACGTCGTGTACGGCTACGACACCACCGTTCCCGTCACGATCGACGAGATGCTTCCCCTCGTACGCGGCGTCGTACGCGGCGCACCGCACGCCCTCGTGATCGCCGACCTGCCGTTCGGCACCTACGAGGCCTCGCCGCAGCAGGCCCTGGAAACCGCCTTCCGCTTCATGAAGGAGGGACAGGCCCACGCCGTGAAGCTCGAGGGCGGCGAGCGGGTGGCCCCGCAGATCGCGGCGCTGACCGCGGCGGGTATTCCCGTCCAGGCCCACATCGGCTTCACCCCGCAGTCCGTCAACAGCCTGGGCGGCTTCCGCGTCCAGGGCCGCGGAGACGGCGCCGAGCAGCTCATCGCGGACGCGATCGCGGTACAGGAGGCCGGCGCGTTCTCCGTCGTGATGGAGATGGTTCCGGCCGAACTCGCCGGCCAGGTGACGCGCAAGCTCACGATCCCGACCGTCGGCATCGGCGCCGGCAACGAATGCGACGCCCAGGTGCTGGTCTGGCAGGACATGGCCGGCTACACCAGCGGTAAGACCGCCAAGTTCGTCAAGCGTTTCGGCGAGGTCGGCGGCGCCCTGCGCGATGCCGCCGCGGCGTACGCCGCCGAGGTCGGCGCCGGCACCTTCCCAGGGGCCGAGCACAGCTTCTGACGCGCCGGCGCCAATGTCCGGGATCGGGGGCGGCGACCGAGGGATCGGTTGCCGCCCCCGAATCTTTGGCACACTCGATATTCCCGACCGCCGCCAGCCGGTCCCCGAGAGAAACCCGAGGTGCACCATGACCGAACGCCGAGGACGCCTCGCGGCCACCGTCGCCGCGAGCGCGGCACTGGTCGCGCTCGTCGCCGGATGCAGCAGCACCAGCGAGTCCCCGACGCCCGGCAACACCGCGAACACCGCCGACGCGACGTCGGCGGCGCCCTCCAAGTCCGGTCAGCCCGGCGCGTCGGGCGGCCAGGTCGCCGGCGTCACCGACGCGCAGGCCGCGCAGCTGTGCTCGGACATCGAAGCGCAGCTGCAGAACTGGCGGACCTACACCCCGACGCTCGGCAAGGGCGGCCTGAACACGGTCGTCATCTCGTGGGCCACCGAGAACGGCGTCGACCTGTTGAAGCTCGCCGGCGATCGCGGACAGATCGACACCATCACGTCGACGCAGTGCGCGCAGGTGCGCCAGGGCGCACTGGACGCGTTGGAGATCCCGAACCTGGCGTCCGGGCTGATCGGGTTCTGACCCGTGCGGACGCTGTATCCCCCGATCGCGCCGCACCAGACGGGTTTCCTCGCCGTCGGTGACGGCCAGCGCGTGTACTGGGAAGTGAGCGGCAATCCCGCCGGCAAGCCGGTGGTGTTCCTGCACGGCGGTCCCGGCGGCGGCACCGACCCGGCGCACCGGCAGTTCTTCGATCCCACCGCCTACCGCATCGTGCTGTTCGATCAGCGCGGGTGCGGCCGGTCCGCGCCGCACGTCGCCGACGGGGCCGATCTGTCGGTGAACACCACCGATCACCTCGTCGCCGACATCGAGGCGCTGCGCACGCATCTCGGCATCGACCGGTGGCAGGTGTTCGGCGGATCGTGGGGGTCGACGCTGGCACTCGCCTACGCGCAGCGGTTCCCGCAACGGGTCACCGAACTGGTGCTGCGGGGCATCTTCCTGCTGCGTCGCACCGAGATCGACTGGTATTACAACGGCGGGGCCGGACGCCTGTTCCCCGAGCGGTGGGAGCAGTTCCTCGCTCCCGTTCCGCCGGAGCAGCGTTCGGGCGACCTCGTCGAGGCGTATCACCGACTGCTGCACTCCGACGATCCGGACGAGGCGCTGCGCGCCGCGATCGCGTGGTCGAGCTGGGAGGGCGCCACCAGCACCCTGTTGCCGCGCCCGGAGCGGGTCGAGGAGACGTCCGAGCCGCGTTTCGCGTTGGCGTTCGCGCGGATCGAGAACCACTACTTCCGCAACGCCGGCTTCATCGACGAGGGCCAGCTGTTGCGTGACGCCGCGATCCTCGCGTCGATTCCCGGCGTCATCGTGCAGGGCCGCTACGACGTGGTGTGCCCGGCGACGAGCGCGTGGGAACTGCACCGCGCGTGGCCTGCGTCGGAACTCCACATCGTCGACGACGCGGGGCACGCCGCGGCGGAACCGGGCATCACGCATCACCTGGTGGAGGCCACGGACCGCTTCCGCGCGTGACGGTTTCCGTCGACGCACGGGGATTGCCCTGGTAGACCTGAAACCGTGGCAGCACGCAAGCACGGCGCCGCTGTCGTCGACGTGATCGTCCCGCAGACGCGGCAGCACTACGAGCGACTCACGTCGCTCGCCGCCGACGTGCGCGCCGACGTCCCTGATTCGGTGCATCAGATGCGGGTGTCCGCCCGACGCCTCCGCAGCCTGCTGGGCTCGTTCCGGCACGCGTTCCCGTCCGAGGCCACAGATACGTCGCGGGCCGAACTGCGCTGGCTCGGATCGGTTCTCGGCAAGGCGCGCGACGCCGAGGTGCTCGCCGCCCGGTTCTCGGATCTGATCGACACGCAGCCGGCCGATCTCGTGGTCGGGTCGGTGCACCAGCGGCTGGTCGGGACTCAGGAGGACCTGTACCGGTCCGCGCATGCACACGCGGTCGAGGTGCTCGACGAAGCCCGGTACGCGGCGTTGTGTGCACTGCTCGACGAGGTCACGTCGGGCGAGCACCACGTTCCGCCGGAGATGACGCTGCGCGGTGGACTGGACAAGGCGCACCGCCAGCTCCGCAAGGCCGCCAAGCGGGTGCGTGCGCTCGAACGGGAGGGAGACGCGGACATCGGGCCCGCCCTGCACCGGGTACGCAAGCGCGCCAAGAAGCTCCGGTACGCTGCCGAGGCCGTCGCGGTGGCGGAGCCGTCGGCAACCGACCTCGGGGCCGCCGCCAAGTCGCTGCAGACGATGCTCGGCGACCACCAGGACGGCGTCCTGGCCCGCGGATGGATCATCGACACGGTCGCGCAGGCCCGCGACGACGACGAGGACACGTTCACCTACGGGCTGCTCTACGCCATCGAGGAGCGGCAGTCGGTCAGGGCCGTCGCCGACCTGCCGCGGCACGTCAAGGCGATCCGGCGTGCACACCGGGAACTCGACTTCGACGCCTGACCCGGTGTCCGCCGGAGGCTTATGCCGGGAACGTGAACTGCACGGAGCGGCCGACGACGTCGGCGGCGGCCAGTCGCACCTTCACCTGGTCGCCTTCCGCCGGATCCCCTGCGCACTTGGCGATGACCGAGATGGCGGGCACGAAGACCTCCGCGCCGCGCTTTTCTCCGGCCGCCCGCAGGACCGTCGCATCGAAGACCTCCCCGACGCGGCCGGCGAGCAGGGTGGCCTCGGTGAGGTCGACGCACGCCCGGTCCACCTTGTTCGCGCGCGCATCCGATGAGCGCATCACGGCGGGCAGGCTCGGCAACGCCGATCGCACCCACTCGGGGACCGCGGCGCCCGCGGACACCGCGAGACACACCTCGGTGGTGAATCGGTCGGACAGTCGCCGCAGCGGCGCGGTGACGTGCGCGTAGGAGCCGCCGATCCCGGAATGCCCCGGCACGGCGGGTAACTCGCCGTCGAACGCGACGTAGTCGGCGCCGCGGAGCAGCGTCGTCGCCTCCGTCATCATCACGAGTGACGTCGAGGCGTTCGGATCGAGCGCGGCGAGCACCTCGCCGACACCCCGACCGTCGGTCCAGGGCACACCGAGCGCGGCCGCGGTGCGGCGCAGCGATTCCACCGCGCTGTGCGGCGGCGGCGGCATCGTCCGCAGCAGTCCGACGCCCGCCTCGAGCATCAGACGGGCGGCGCACATGCCGGTCAGCAGGGACACCTCGGCGTTCCAGTCGTCGGCGTCGGTCCGCGGCTGGATCTCGACCTTCCAGCCGTCGCCGTGCCGGACGACGCGCTGCTCGGGCAGCCGCAGTTCGATGGCGCCCCGCTCGAGCGCTGCGACGGCCCGCAGCCGGCCGAACTCGGGCAGCGACCGGATCGACGGGTGCAGTGTCCCGCTCTCCGAATGCGTCTGGACCGTGTCGTAATCGAACCGGGCCACCGAGCGGACGAGGGCCCGGGTGACGGCCACCGACGTCGGCTCGGCACGCTCGTCGAGCTCGATCCGCCACAGGGCGGCCGGACGGACCACGTCGGGCAGCAGGCTCGCCGTGTCCTCCGACAGGGCCCGCGGGTGCAGCGGCACCGAACCGTCCGGCAGGTAGAAGGTCTGCCCGCGGTCCCGGGTGGCGCTGTCGAGCGCGCCGCCCGGCCGCACCACCGCGGCCACGTCGGCGATGGCGTAGTGCAGCACGAACCCGTCCGCGGTCCGCTCGAGGTGCAGCGCCTGGTCGAGATCCATCGACCCCGGCGGGTCGATCGTCACGAGCGCGAGATCCGTCCGGTCCTCACGCTCGCCGATCCAACTGTCCACCGCGGCGGCCACCTCGGCGAGCGCCTCCGGCGAGAACTCGTCCAGGAGGGCGAATTCGGCTCGCACCGAGTCGAAGTCGACTCCGTGCGTGGTGACCCGGGCCATCCCGACGGCTCGGGGTCTACCGTTCAGTCGTTCCACTCGGCGTCCGCGTCGTCCGCCGCCTTGTTGCGTTCCGCCGCTGTCTGCAGCGCACGCTCGGCGCTCTCACGGTCCGGATACGGCCCCATCCGGTCGAAGACGTTGGTCGACTTGCCCTGGCTCACCGACCCGTCGGAAAGGCTGAAGTACCACTGCGTGTCGTCGTCGCTCATGACCTCAGTGTGCCCCGCGAGCGACGCCGTCACCATCGCATCCGGCGAGGCGCCGTGATCGCTTCGTGAAGTCGACGTGAAGTAGTCGACGTACCGCTGTGACAAAGTCGCTCGGACTGCTAATCTCTGCGCGTACGGCGCACTCGCGTCGACGCCTCCCGCGTCACCGAACCGCCGGTGCACCTGTCAGCCATGTACCGACGCGATGCGTCAAAGATCGGAGTTCTGCATGTCCTACATCATCTTCGACACCCTGCTTCCGTACCTCGGCCAGGCCGGCGCCGAGTACTGGGCCAAGCTGCTCATCGTGAACCCGCTCGGCGGCTACTTCGGGTAGCGATACGTACGACGAAGGCCCCCGGCGGAAAACCGGGGGCCTTCGTCGTATTCAGGCCTGGGCGGACGAGTCGGCGTGTAAGCCGGATCCTGTCCCCGACGCTCGCGCGCCGGGTGGCGACCATCCATCTGGGCACACCGTCGCCGGGTACCTCGAGCGGTTCACCCGCAGGCTCGGGCGAGCAGCCCTCGAACACCTGCGCAGCCGCACACCATGCCCCGGAGGACACCGGTGCGGCCTTCAACCTTGCTCCGGGCGGGGTTTACCTAGCCACCCCAGTCACCTGGGGTGCTGGTGCGCTCTTACCGCACCGTTTCACCCTCACCGACGCTCACGCGCCGGCGGTCTGTTTTCTGTGGCACTGTCCCGCGAGTCACCTCGGGTTGCCGTTAGCAACCGCCCTGCTCTGTGGAGTCCGGACTTTCCTCGGCAGCGGGCCTGACACCTCGTGGATGCCGGTTCCCGTCACCGCGGCCGCCCGACCAACTCGTCCGCACGACAAGCCTACTGGGTGGCCGGATCCGATCCGAATCGGCACCGCCGGTCCAGTCGGGTCGGCACCTCCGGTCCGGCGCCGATGTCGGGGCGCGCCAGTAGGGTCGCCGCATGACCCGATACGTGTCCCTGCTGCGCGGCATCAACGTCGGCGGCGTCAACATCAAGATGGCCGATCTACGCCGGGTGTTCACCGAACTCGGGTTCGACGACGTCAAGACCGTGCTTGCGTCCGGCAACGTCCTGTTCACCACCGACGCGACGGACACCTCGAAGTTGAAGTCCGACATCGAGTCCGCGCTGCGCGCCGCGTTCGGGTACGAGGCGTGGGTGTTCGTCCTCGACACGGAGACCCTCGCCCGGATCGTCGACGCCTACCCGTTCGATCCCGAGCGCGAGGGCTGGCACCCGTACGTGATGTTCACCGCCGAATCCGCGGTGCTCGCCGATCTGCTGACGGTGCGGGATGCCCTCGAGCCCGAGATCGAGCGGATCCAGGGCGGTGACGGCGTCCTCTACTGGGAGGTCGAGCGTGGTCGGACGCTCGACAGCACCTTCGGTAAGAACACCGGGAAGCCGAAGCTCAAGGCCGTGACCACCACCCGCAATCTGCGAACGCTGGTGAAACTGCTGAAGTAGACCGGCGTGCCATCATTCGTCGGTGACGGTTGTGGCGGTGATGCTCGTGGCCGCCGTGCTGGTCTTCGCCATCGTGCGGCCGCGCGGACTGCCGGAGTTCGTGGTCGCCGGCCCGGCCGCCGTCGTCGCGCTCGCCGTCGGCGTCGTGACACCGGCGCAGGCGTGGAGCGAGATCGTCGCGCTGGCACCCACCGTCGGATTCCTGGCCGCGATCCTCGTCCTGGCGCATCTTGCCGACGCCCTGGGCGTGTTCACGTGGGTCGCGCGCGTACTGACCCGCACGGGAGGGCGACGTCCCCGGCGGCTGCTCGTGCTGGTGTTCACCGTGGCGGCGGTGACGACGGCGGTGTTGAGCCTCGACGCGACGGTGGTGCTGTTGACGCCGGTGGTGATCCGGGCGGCCCGCGCGCTCGGGATGCCGGTTCGCCCGCCCGCGTACGCGACCGCGCACCTGTCGAATTCGGCGTCCACGCTCATGCCGGTGTCGAACTTGACGAACCTCATCGCGTTCTCGGCGACCGGACTGACGTTCGTTCATTTCACCGCGCTGATGGCGCTGCCGTGGCTCGTCACGGTCGTGATCGAACTGGCGATCTTCCTGGTGTTCTTCCGCCGCGACCTGGCCGATCCCACCACCGAGGTCGCACCCGCACCGCCCGTGACGCCGGCGGCACCGGCCCCGGTTCTGGCGCTGTCGGTCCTGGCGGTCACGCTCGTGGGGTTCGCCCTCGGGGGCGCGATCGGGATCGCACCGGGCTGGATCGCCGCTGCCGGCGCCGCGGTGCTCGTGATCCCGGCGCTGCGTGACGGACGCACCAACCCGCGGCGCATCGTCTACTCCGCCGATCTCTGGTTCTGCGCATTCGTGCTCGCGCTGGGCGTGGTGGTGGCCGGTGTCGCGACGGGGCCGATCGGCGACTGGCTGGGCGACCAACTGCCCGACGAGGCAACTCTCGGCGGGCTGCTCGCGATGGCCGTCGTCGCGGCGGTCGCGGCCAACCTGCTCAACAACCTCCCGGCGACGCTGCTGCTCCTCGCCGCGCTCGGACCGGCCGCGCCCACCGGTCTGGTGCTGGCGCTGCTGATCGGAGTCAATCTGGGTCCCAACCTGACCTACGTCGGATCGCTCGCGACGATGCTGTGGCGCCGCGTCGCGGCCCGCAACGGCTGCCGGCCCGAGCTCGGCACGTTCACCGGGCTCGGGCTGGCGACCACTCCCCTCACTGTCACCGCGGCGACGGTGACGCTGTGGTTGGTGTCGTGACCCCGCTCAGCGGGCCGGTTCGAGCGACTCGTCGGCGAAGGGATCGCCCTGTCGGGGCGCGTTGTACAGCGCCTCGTCGAGGATCTTCTCCCGCTTGGCGACGATGGTCGGCACCAGTGCCTGACCGGTGACGTTGACCGCGGTGCGGCCCATGTCGACGATCGGCTCGACCGCCAGCAGCAGTCCGACGCCCGCGAGCGGCAGACCCAGCGTCGAGAGCGTCAGGGTGAGCATGACAGTTGCACCGGTCGTCCCGGCGGTGGCCGCCGATCCGATCACCGAGACGACGACGATCAGCAGGTAGTCGGTCAGGCTCAGGTTCACGCCGTAGAACTCGGCGACGAAGATCGCGGCGATCGCCGGGTAGACGGCCGCGCAGCCGTCCATCTTGGTGGTGGCACCCAGCGGCACCGCGAACGACGCGTACTCCCGCGGCACACCGAGGTTGCGTTCGGTGACCCGCTCGGTCAACGGGAGCGTGCCGATCGACGACCGGGACACGAAGCCCAGCTGGGTGGCGGGCCACACTCCGGAGTAGAAGTTCTTCACCGACAGCCCGTGCACCCGGATGATCACCGGGTACACCACGAAGAACACGATCGCGAGGCCGATGTACACGGCGATGGTGAAGACACCGAGCTGGCCGATGGCGTCCCAGCCGTAGGTTGCGACGGCCTTCGCGATGAGGGCGGCGGTGCCGATCGGGGCGAGGCGGATGATCCACCACAGCACCTTCTGGACGATCGCGAGCAGAGCGGCGTTGAAGTTCAGGAACGGCTCGGCCTTCTCCCCCACCTTCAGCGCGGCGATGCCGATCGCGATCGCAACGACGAGCAACTGGAGGACGTTGAAGCTGAGCGACGTCGTCGCCGACAGGCCCGACGCGGCGTCACCGGTGACGGTGGTCTTGGCGCCGAGGCCGAGGAAGTTCTGCGGCACCAGTCCGGTGAGGAACGCCCACCACGACCCGCCGGCCTTGGGCGCGGTCGCCGACGCGGCGTCGACCGTGGTGTTGGCGCCGGGCTGGGTGATCAGACCGACCGCGATTCCGACGAGCACCGCGATGAACGCGGTGATCGCGAACCACAGCAGCGTCTGCACCGCGAGCCGGGCGGCGTTCGCGACGTTGCGCAGGTTCGCGATGGAACTGACGACGGCGGTGAAGATCAGCGGGATCACCGCGACGGTGAGCAGCGCGACGTAGCTCGAGCCGATGGTCTTCACGGTGCCGACGAGCCAGTTCTCGTTGCCGTCGGCGGCGTCGGGCATCGACCGGGCGATGAGACCGATGACGAGGCCGAGGATCAGACCGGCGACGATCTGGGGGCCGAAGGAGGTTGCCCACTTGGGCAGGGCGCGCCGAGGCGCGTCGAGGGTGGGGGCCGACATGGGGGCCTTTCGGGTGGAGATGTGACGACAGCGGCGCACAACGGAGAACACGCGAGAGACGGGACGCGCGGAGGTTGCTCTCGAAGGTCTGGCTGACGGGGACTCGAACGATCGGGCGTCAGACGGGACAGACCGCGCTCGCCTGCAGACAGTGGTCGACGTAGCGTCGACAGGTCAGCAGGGCGTTCACAGCGGACGACGCTACGCCCTGCGGCGGTGTGGAATCCAATCGGGTCCCCACCGGGTGGGACGGCGGGAGAATGAGCACCCACGGTGCAGATCGCACCGACACGCTGCGGCCACCGGAGGTGGAAGCGATGGACCAGCCGGAAGGCCTCGCCCGGACCACGACGCAAGTGGCGACCCTGGGCATCGCCGCAGCCATCCTCCTGACCGGACTGCTCGGGTTCGTCCCGGGCATCACCTCCGGCCTGGGCGACATCACCTGGGCCGGGCCCGGCACCGACGCCCGCCTGCTCGGGTGGACGGACGTGTCCGTCCTCCACAACGCCGCGCACATCGTGACGGGGATCGTCGGCCTGGCCATGTCGCGGAAGCTGGCCGCCGCCGAGATGTTCCTCATCGCCAGCGGCCTGCTCGCGGTGCTGTTGGGCGTGTACGGGCTGATCATCGACGCCGACACCGGATCCAACTTCATGCCGGTCGACTACGCGGCCAGCTGGCTCCACCTCGTCGTGGGGGTGGCGTTGGTGTTCCTCGGCGTCGCGCTACCGCGCCACGACGACGGCCCTACAAGTGCGACGTATCGTTGACCAGCCGCACCGACGACCCGCCGTCCGGGTAGAACTCGGCGATGCTGAGCGACGCCAGGTCCAGGTGCAGGCGGTACAGCAGCGACGGACCCACGTCCAGCGCGAGCTGCAGCAGCATCTTGATCGGTGTCACGTGGCTGATCACGAGGATGTTGGACCCGGCGTAGGCCGCGGTCAGGTCGGCGCGGACGGCCTCGATCCGCTCCCGGACCTCGTCGAAGCTCTCCCCCTCGGGCGGCCGCACCGCGGTGTCCGACAGCCATCGGCGGTGCAGATCCGGGTCGCGCTGGGCTGCCTCACCGAAGGTCAGGCCCTCCCACTTGCCGAAGTCCGTCTCGGTGAGTCCCTCGTGAACGGTGACCGGGAGGCCGAGCGCGCCGGCCGCGGCGTCGGCCGTCTCGCGGGCCCGGCCCAGCGGCGACGACACGACGGCGGCGATCGCGCCCTTGTCTGCGATCCGATCGGCCGCGGCGCGGGCCTGGGCGCGGCCGTAGTCCGTCAGCGGTGGGTTTCCGCGCCCGGAGTAGCGGCGTTCCACCGACAGCTCCGTCTGCCCGTGCCGCAGCAGCAACATCCGGGTGGGGGCGCCGACCGCGCCGGTCCAGCCCGGGGACGGCGCGGTGGCCGGTTCCGGCGCCGGCGTCTCCGCGGCCGCCGCGTCGGTGACGAAGCCCGACGTGATGGCGTCCTCGCCGTCCATCGCCTCGTTCGCGAGCCGGTCGGCATCGCTGTTCTCGCTGCGCGGGATCCACGTGTACGTGACGCGCGCGAAGGATCCGGCCACCTCCCGCGCCCGCTGGGCGAGCGGAATCATGTCTGGATGCTTGATCTTCCACCGGCCCGACATCTGCTCGACGACGAGCTTGGAGTCCATCCGCACGTCCACCTCGTGCGCACCCAGGTCGCGGGCCGCGGTCAGGCCGGCGATCAGTCCCCGATACTCGGCGACATTGTTGGTGGCGACACCGAGGAACTCGCGACGCTCCGCGAGGAGCCGGCCTCGCCCGGCGTCGAAGACCACCGCGCCGTAGCCGGCCGGGCCCGGGTTACCCCGCGAACCACCGTCGGCCTCGACCACGACCCGGTGGTGGGTCACAGACCGGACTCCTTGGTGCGCACCATGATTGCGCCACACTCGGGGCACCGGACGACGACGTCGGCGGGCGTCGCGGCGATCCGGGCGATTTCGCCGCGGTCGATCTCGATGCGGCACGCGCCGCAACGGCGGGCCTGCAGCAGTGCCGCGCCGACGCCGCGCTGCTCGCGCTGCTTCTCGTAGACGGCGAGCAGTTCGTCGGGGAACAGCCCCACCAGCGCGGCACGATCCGTATCGCACCGCTGCTGCGTCTTCTCCAGGTCGGCGACGGCGTCGTCGCGACGACGCTCGGCGTCGATCAGCTCGTCCTCGGCCTGCGTCAGCCGGGCACCGGCGTGATCGTGGTCGGCCTGCGAGGCCTCTCGCCGTTCCATCACCTCGAGCAGCTCGTCCTCGAGGACGCTCTGCCGGCGCTCCAGGCTGCCGAGCTCGTGCTGCAGCTCCGACAGCTGCTTCGGGGCCAGCGTGCCGCCCTCGAGCAGCTTCCGGTCGCGCGTCTCGCGCTGGCGGACGGCGTCCACCTCACCCTCGAGCTTCTTGATGTCGCGATCCAGGTCGTCGAGCACGATCTCCACGGCCACCGCCGCGTCCTTACGGGAGACGCGCTCGGCCTCGAGCCGCTCCACCTCCTGCTGCTCGGGCAGCACCCCGCGACGGTGCGCGAGCCGGGCCAGCTCGGTGTCCACACCGGCGAGCTGGAGAAGCTTGGACTGCACTGTGGGGTCGACGTTCACGCGTGGAAGCTCCTGCTGTGTTCTTGTTCTTCAGGGCTGCTCGGACGGCCCGAGATCAGGTGTCAACCGTACCTCCGAAAACGCCCTGCCCCGACCACATCGGCTGCCGCCTTCAGTGGCACGAGACGGTCCACGGATCGGTCCGCAACTCGGTCACCCGCACGTCCCAACCGTCGACGCCGGAGAAACGCGCGTCGAGCACGCCCTTGGCCTGCGCGCACCACGGCTGCTCGCTGGCCCAGTGCGCGACGTCGACCAGCGCCGGGCCGCCCTTGCGCAGGTGCTCGTCGGCCGGGTGGTGCCGCAGATCCGCGGTCACGTAGGCGTCGGCGCCGAGCTTGGCAACGGTGTCGAGCAGCGAGTCGCCCGACCCGCCACACACCGCGACGGTGCGGACGACCCGATCGGGGTCACCGGCGGCCCGCACACCCCACTCGGTGCGCGGCAGGGCCGACGCCACCCGCGCGGTGAACTCGCGCAGCGTCTGCGGCTGCGCCAGCTCACCGATACGGCCGAGGCCGCGGCTGCCCGGGAAGTCCGCCGTCTCGAACACGTCGAACGCCGGCTCCTCGTAGGGGTGCGCGGCGCGCAAGGCCCGCAACACCGCCGACCGGGCTGCCCGCGGGGCGATGACCTCGACGCGGTCCTCGACGACGGACTCGAGGTCGCCGACCGATCCGAGCGCGGGGTTCGCGCCGGCGAGCGGACGGAACTGGCCCTCGCCCGCCACGGTCCAGCTGCACTCGCGGTAGTCACCGAGTTCGCCGGCGCCGGCGTCGAACAGGGCCGCGCGCACCCGGGCGGTGTCGGCAGTCGGGACCATCACCACCCACTTGTCAGTGACGGTGTCGGGGATCGGGATCAACGGCCGGGTCTCGACCAGACCCAGCGCGTCGGCGAGCGCGTCGGATACCCCCGGGTCGGCCCGGTCCGCATTGGTGTGTGCGCTGTAGAGGGCGCAGCCGCCGCGGATGAGGCGGTGCAGCAGCGCCCCCTTGGGCGTGTGCGCGCCCACGGTGTCGACGCCGCGCAGCAGCAGCGGATGGTGCACCAGCAGCAGCTGCGCGCCGGATTCGAGTGCCTCGTCCACCACCGCGGCGGTGGCGTCGACCGCGACGACGACCTTGCGGACCTCCTCGGCGGGATCCCCGGCCACGAGTCCCACCGAGTCCCACGGCTCGGCCAGCGCCGGCGGATAGGCCGCCTCGAGGGCGGCGATCACATCGGCAAGTCGTGGTGCGGTCACAGTATCTCCCTCATCGTCGCGATCAGTTGCTCGGTCATCGCTCGCGGACGCACCGCGATGCGCAGAAAGTCGGGGCCCAGGCCCGGGAAGGTATCGCAGCGGCGCACCGCGACGCCCCGCGTGCGCAGGTGAGTGCGCATCCGCTCGCCGTCGGGCAGACGCAGGAGCAGGAACGGCGCCGACGCCGGTGTGTGCACATCGATGCCGGCGTCGCGCAGCAGCGTGACGGCGACCTCTCGGTCGGCAGCGATCGTCCGCGCCTTGCCCTCGGCCTCGGCGACCGCGGCAGGCTCGCTGCACGCGGTGATCGCCTCGAGTTGCAGGCTGCCGACCGGCCAGTGCGCCCGGCCGTGACACAGCCGCGCCAGGACGTCGGGGTGCCCGAGGGCGTAGCCGCACCGCAGCCCGGCCAGCGCCCACGTCTTCGTCAGGCTGCGCAACACCAGGACGTCGGGCAGCGACCGATCGGCCACCGAGTGGCCCTCCCCCGGTACCGCGTCCATGAACGCCTCGTCCACCACGAGGATCCGGCCCGGGTTACGCAGCGCGAGCACGTCGGCGGCCGGGTGCAGCACCGACGTCGGGTTCGTCGGGTTACCGAGCACGACGAGGTCGGCGGACTCGGGGACCGCCGACGGATCCAGCCGGTACGGCGCGTCGAGCGTCACGTGCGTCACCGGGACACCGGCCTCCCGCAGCGCCAGCTCGGGCTCGGTGAACGAGGGGTGGATCAGCGCGGCCTCGCGGATCTCGAGCCGCGGCAGCATCGCGAACCCTTCGGCCCCGCCCGCGAGCGGCAGCACCTCGTCCGGCGTGCGGCCGTGGCGGGCCGCGACCTGCTCGCGGGCGCGCCGGTCGGCGTCGGCTCCCGGATAGCGGCCGAGCCCAGCGACGGCGTCGGCGAGCCTGCGCCGCAACCACTCCGGCGGGCCGTCGCCCTGCACATTGACCGCGAAGTCGAGCAGCCCGGGACCGGTCTCGGCGTCGCCGTGGTGCCGCAACCGCGCGAGCGTGTCCGCGGCGGTGCCCGATCCGAATTCCATAGCCGTCGAGCCTACGGCGCGAGCGGGTGCTGGTCCGCCGCGGCCAGGCGCGCACAATGAACCGGTGACGTCCCCCTCTTCGCCTCTCGCCCCGGTCCTGCTGTTCGACCTCGACGGCACCCTCACCGACTCCGCGCTCGGCATCCACAACGGCTTCCGGCACGCCCTGACGGCGGTCGGTCGCCCGGAGCCCACCGCGGAGATGCTGGCGACGGTGATCGGTCCGCCGTTGATGGACTCGATGCGCGCGATGGGCCTCGACGAGGCGACCACGGCGGCGGCGCTGGCGGCGTACTTCGAGCGCTACGACGCGGTCGGCTGGTCCGAGAACGAGGTGTACGCCGGCATCGAACCGATGTTGGCGGTCGCGAAGGGTACCGGTGCGCGGCTCGCGGTCGCGACGTCCAAGACCGAGAAGTTCGCGATCCGGATCCTCGAGCACTTCGGCCTCGCCGGGTACTTCGAGGTGATCGGCGGCGCCAGTTCCGACGGCTCGCGGCGCGCCAAGGCCGACGTCATCGAGCACGTCCTCGGCGGGCTCGGCATCCCCGCGACGGCGGGCGGCACCGCCGACGTCGTGATGATCGGCGACCGCGAGCACGACGTCCACGGCGCGGCCCACTGGGGCATCCCGACCGTGTTCGTCGAGTGGGGGTACGGCTCCGCGGAAGAGGCGCAGGGCGCCCGCTGGTCGGCGCCCACGGTCGCGGACCTGTCCCGGATCGTGACGGCGGCGGCCTGAGATGAGCATGATTCACGTCACGTTCGTGTGCACCGGCAACATCTGCCGCTCCCCGATGGCGGAGCGGATCTTCGCCGAGCACGTACGCCGCGCCGGGCTCGACGACCGCGTTCGGGTGACGAGCGCGGGCACCCACGGCTACCACGTCGGCGACGGCGCCGACCGCCGCACCGACAAGGTTCTCGAGGCCGCCGGCTACCCCACCGGGCACCGCGCCGCCCAGGTCGACGACGACCATCTGGCCGCCGACCTGGTGGTTGCGCTCGATCGCGGACACGACCGGATCCTGGCGCAGCTCGGCGTGCCGGACGACCGACGCCGGCTGTTGCGCAGCTTCGACCCGGACGCGGACAGCGACTCGGTGCCCGACCCCTACTACGGCGACATCACCGATTTCGAGTTGGTGCGCGATCAGATCGAGGCCGCGGTGCCCGGCCTGCTGGCCTGGGTGCGGGAGAACTGACCTGCACCGAACCAGTACCGTGGGAGCCGTGGGAAGGCTGAAGTTTCTGTTGCGACCCGGCTGGCTGGCATTGGCAGCCGTCGTGGCCGGTTTCGCCTTCATGTGCTTCACGGTGCTGGCGCCGTGGCAGTTGGGCAAGAACACCCGGACGTCCGAGCGCAACACGCTGCTCGAGCAGTCCATCAACGCCGACGCGGTCCCGATCGACTCGCTGATCAGCGGGACGGGCCCCGCTCCGGGTGACGAGTGGCGCAAGGTCATGGCTACCGGCACCTACGTCCCCGACAGTGACGTACTCGTGCGGCTGCGCACGGTCGAGGAATCACCGGCGTACGAGGTCCTTACCCCGATGCTCCTGACGGACGGGCAGACCATGCTCGTCAACCGCGGGTACATCCGCCCCATCGAGGGCCTCGCCCCACCGCCGATCCCCGCGGCGCCGGCCGATCAGGTGACGGTCGAGGGTCGAATCCGCATGTCCGAGGGCACCGTACCCGGGAAGGACCCGATCACCGAGTTCGGCGCCAGGCAGGTCTACTTCATCGACTCGGGCCAGGTCGGACAGTTCATCGGCACCGACCTGGTCAACGGGTACCTGCAGCTCGACGACGCCCAACCGGGCGGGCTCGGCACCATCCCGCTCCCGCAGATCGACGCCGGGCCGTACCTGTCGTACGGCCTGCAGTGGCTCGCCTTCGGCATCATGGCGCCGCTGGGCCTGGCGTACTTCATCCGCGCCGAACTGCGCGAGCGGCGGAAGGCACGCGCAACCACCGCGGCAGCCACGTCGCCCTCCGAGCCGCCGGCGGACGTGCCCGCGGCCGCGGATGCTCCGGCCTCCGAGCCGTCCCCTGCACCCGAACCCGCGACCGCCACGGAGCCCGAGAAGGCACCGGCGGGCGACGACTTCCAGTTGCCGACCCGTCGCGGGCTGCGGAAGAAGTCCAAGAGCCCCGAGGCGCCACTGAGCCAGTCGCAGGCGAGGCTGGCCGACCGCTACGGCGAACGACGCTGAGCGCCGCCCCGCAGGCGGGGCGCAAGATGCTCGGGGCATGAAGGGTGCCAGGGTCGTGTCCGCGGCCGCCGCGATCGCTCTGGTGGTTCTCCCGCTCGGCATCGGCGTGACGGTCGCCGTGCGGGCAGCGCAGCAGGGCAAGGATCTTCAGGCGTGGCCGCTGGTCCTGCTGTGGGTGGTCTACGGATCGTTCGTGGCGACGGTCGCGTTCCGGGTGCTGCGCCGCACCGCGGTCACCGAGGCCGCCGAAGCGCTGGCGCAGGCGCGCCGCGCCGACGAGGCCCGGGTGCTCGACCAGATCCCCGCCCCGGCCCGTCCCGCGCGGATCCGCTTCGACGACCTCGACGATCCCGAGGCGATGCGACTGCTCGAGTACAACGACCGGCTGGCCCGCCTCCGCGATCAGCGGTGACGTAGCCGCGCCGCGGCGAGAACGAGCCCGGCGGAGGTGACGGCCGCGGCCGTCTGCACGGCCGTGGACAGCCGCGCGGCCCGCTCGAGGTCCGCGACGACGGGCGCGGGCCCGGAACCGAGGGTGGGGCGCATCTCCACCCCGTGCGCGTACTCGGTCCGGCCGCCCAGTTGCACCCCCAGCGCGCCGGCCGCCGACGCCTCGGCCACGCCCGCGTTGGGACTCGGGTGATCCGCCGCGTCGTGCCACCACGCGGCCAGCGCGGCACGGGGCGAGCCGCCGACGACGGGAGCGACCGCGACCGTCAGCACCCCGGAAAGGCGGGCCGGAGCGAGGTTGACGACGTCGTCCCAGCGGGCCGCCGCCCAGCCGAATCGGCTGTACTTGGCCGACCGGTAACCGATCATGGCGTCGAGGGTGTTCGAGGCCCGGTACGCGAGCAGACCGGGCACGCCCGCCACCGCACCCCAGAACAGGGCGCCGACGGTGGCATCGGAAGTGTTCTCCGCCACCGACTCCAGGCTGGCGCGGGCAAGCCCGTCGGCGTCGAGGGCGCTCGGATCGCGGCCACACAGCGACGGCAACAGGGCGCGCGCGTCCGCGAGGTCCCCGGCCTCGAGATGGCGGGCCATCGTGCGTCCGGTGCCCGCGAGCGACGTCCCGCCCAGCACGGTCCAGGTGGCGGCCGCGACTGCCGCGGTCTCGCCGACCCAGCCCAGGCGCGCGGCCCATCGCTGCGCCGCTGCCCCGATCGCCGCGGTGACGCCGACCAGAGCTGCAGTGTGTGCGGCCCCGGCCAGGCGACTGTCCGCGTAGGTGCGCTGCTCCAATACTGCTGCGGCGCGACCGAATCCGGCCACCGGATGCCACCGCTGCGGATCCCCGAAGGCGCGGTCGGCGGCGTACCCGAGCAGGAGGCCGGCCGCCCGCGCAGTGGGACGAGAACGTCGGGCCGGGACTCGGCGGGCAGAGTGAAGCACGCCGGTATTTCTATCAACCGTCCGTCACGCCGCACCCACGGCCTAGCGCACTACCCCCAGTCGAGCGAACGAGGCACCTGCTGCTTGGTGAACAGCCGTCCTGGTGCCGAGGCGATCACGACGGGATAAGTCGAGCAGGTGCACGCTCACACGGCGGGACCCGAGTGGACGACCGTCAAGTCCACGCGGGTGACGGCTCGTACGGTCGACACCGTCCACGACGCGGTCTTCGCACACCGCTCGAACGCGAGCAGACCGGTCTGGTCGTCGGTCGCGTAGTCCGCGTAGTCCATCGATCCGGATGATGCCGTGCCGGTGGCACCCTCGGCGGTGAAACGGGCCGAGCCGGACCTGACGCACCGGTACACACGGTCGTCGAGGATCACGTCGCCGCCGGGTTCGAGACCGGTCCCCTCACGCGGCGTCCACAGCGTCATCTCGAGTTCGCCCTCGTCGTACTCGACCGTGAGCCGGCGACGCCCGGTCGAGCCGTCGAGCAGGTGCTCGTGCCAACGAAAGTCCTCCTGGTCGAAGGTGATCGTGCCGCCGACGACGTGGTCGACACCGGCGTACGTCACGATGTCGCCGACACCGATCCGGAGCGGGTCGTACGTCTCCGGGTGATCGGCGAGCGGATCGACGCGCGGCGACAGACCGAAAGTCCTTGCACTCCAGATGAATACGCCGATCCCTATGATCACGAGCAGTATCAACAGGACGTTAAGAAGAATCATGACATCCATCCGGACGGTATTCCCCTCACGCAGGACTCATTGCGCCGGCAGACCCTACCCGCGCGCGGCCGCCGACAGCCAGTGACCCAGCGCGACCGCACCTTCGCACACGCTTGCCGGCATCGTCTCGGTCAGCACCCAGCGCGACACCGAGCGGGCTCTGCTCGCGAAGGAGCGGATCGGCCGGCTACTCGGCGTCGCCGGAGTCCGACATCGGTACCACCGGCTCCCCCAGCAGCCAACCCTCGAAGGCCTCGTTGCACAGGCAGGCCGGGGACCGACGCGCCCGCAGCAGCGCCACCGCCCCGGGCGGGTCCGCCTCACCGGACAGAACCAGCGCCCGCGCCGCGACGAGGCTCGAGCGGTTGAGCCCCACCTGGCAGTGGACCAGCACCGGACCGGTCTCGCGACACACGTTCACCCACAGCGCGAGCGCGTCGACCTGCTCGAAGCCCTGCTCGCCGCTGTCGTACATCCGCACGTAGACCTCGGAGTCGATGTTGTGCCGCACGTCGTACTGCTCCCACGGGTACAGCGACACGACGTGGGTGACGAAACTCGGGAGCACGAGGCCGTCCCGGCAGCCGCCCTGCCACAGGTTCGGCGCGATCTCGCTGATGACCGGGACGTCGAACGGGATGTGCCCGTGCGCGGTGATACCGACCAGATGCTGACGCATCGGGTCGATCTGGATGTCGATCGCTGTGGGATCGACGAGGTCGTCGTTCACGCTCGGGTCCGTTCGGGTCGCAGCCGGGAGTTCCTGAGGATTCCAGTATCTCCGCTTTTCCCGCTCCGCGACCGTGTAAAGACAAACGAACGGCCGTTACCGGACACAAAAGTGCCCCTCGCGCGGCGATAGCGGCGCAAGGGGCTTTTGTGGGCGCGGAGGGTTTCGAACCCCCGACCGCTGGTGTGTAAAACCAGAGCTCTACCACTGAGCTACACGCCCGAAATCCGGCGACGAGTGCCGCCGGAATCGCTTCAGGACTTTAGCGCGGTGAGCGCCTTCTCCCAAGCTGCCTGGTCACGGGGTTCGCCGGGACCGTTCATCTCCGCGAATCGAACGATCCCCTCCTTGTCGATCGCGAAGGTTCCGCGGTTGGCGAAACCGAGCTTGTCGTTGAACACCCCGTACGCCTCGGCGACGGCGCCGTGCGGCCAGAAGTCCGACAGCAGCGGGAATGTGTATCCCTGCTCGGCGGCCCAGATCTTGTGGGTGGGCGACGGGCCGACCGAGACCGCGAGGATCTCGGAATCGTCGTTCTGGAACTTCGGCAACTCGTCGCGCACGCGGCACAGTTCGCCCTGGCACACGCCCGTGAACGCGAGCGGGTAAAAGACGAGGAGGACGTTCTTCTTGCCGCGGAAGTCCGACAGCGTGACTTCCTGGTTGTTCTGATCCTTGAGTGTGAAATCGGGCGCGGTGGTCCCCACCTCGAGAGGCATGCCTGGTCCTAACGTCGGGTACGTCGGCGCATCCGCCACGACAAACCTACGCCGCGCGGATGAACCGAAATGAGACTACGGCGGTCGGTCAGCGCTTGGGAGCGCGCGCCTTGGGCTGGACCAACCGACTGCCGCTCCACGATCCGAGGTTCGCGGCCGACGTCTGCGTCAGGCCGGCGGTCGGAGCGGATTCGGCGATCTCGCTCGGCTCGACGTGTCCGGCCCGGCCGGTCTTGGGGGTGAGCACCCAAACGAATCCATCGTCCGATAGCGGGCCGATGGCGTCCATCAGCGCATCGACGAGGTCACCGTCGCCGTCGCGCCACCACAGCAGCACCACGTCGACGACCTCGTCGGAGTCCTCGTCGACCATCTCGCCACCGATGGTGTCCTCCACCGATGAGCGCAACTCGTCGTCGGTGTCCTCGTCCCAGCCCAGTTCCTGAACCACCATGTCGTGGATAACGCCGAGTTTCTGAGCGTAGTTCTGAGCGTCCTCCGCGGCGACCACGGTGGTGTCCTCCTCTGTTCGGTGGGGCACGAATTTCGCGCATCCCGGTCGGGATCGAACGTGTGTCGATCAATAGTGGAAAGCGAACATGGTCGAAGCCTTTCGCGCAAGCCGACGACGCCGAAAATCTCGAGAAAGTGATCGCCGGACCGGGCGGACCGCCCCTATCAGGGCAAATCCCCGACGGGTCTCGCGGGCGCGACGCGCCGAGTGACGGACAACAGGAGCGGGGGTGCTCAGTTCGTCTGGATGGTGAAAGATGAGTGCTGCGCCATATTCATATGGAAACTCGATCGGCCCTAACAAGGACCGGCCGAATGGAGCGGACGCGACACCGCGCGTCCCAACCACAATGAGGAGCACACCTTGTCAGACCTGATCCAGGGGCCCGCGTCTCAGCCGAACGCCGACACACCAGGCGTCACCGGTGGGGCCTCGTCACCCGCTGCGCACGTGCAGCCCGGCACCGACGGCCGGGTCCGCGTCATCCGCGAAGGGGTGGCCTCCTATCTGCCGGACATCGATCCGGACGAGACCAACGAGTGGCTCGAATCGTTCGACGGCCTGCTCGACCGCGCCGGACACGCGCGCGCTCGCTACCTGATGCTGCGCCTGTTGGAGCGCGCCGGTGAGAAGCACGTCGCGATCCCGGCGCTGACCTCGACCGACTACGTCAACACGATCCCCACCGAGAACGAGCCGTGGTTCCCCGGTGACGAGGAAGTCGAGCGCCGCTACCGGGCGTGGATCCGCTGGAACGCCGCGATCATGGTGCACCGCGCGCAGCGTCCGGGTGTCGGCGTCGGTGGTCACATCTCGACGTACGCGTCGTCGGCCGCCCTGTACGAGGTCGGCTTCAACCATTTCTTCCGCGGCAAGGATCATCCGGGCGGCGGCGACCACATCTTCGTGCAGGGCCACGCCTCGCCGGGCATCTACGCCCGCGCGTTCCTCGAGGGCCGCATCGGCGCCGATCAGATGGACGGTTTCCGCCAGGAGGCCAGTCACGCGAAGGCCGGCGGCGGCCTGCCGTCGTACCCGCACCCGCGCCTGCTCCCCGACTTCTGGGAGTTCCCGACCGTGTCGATGGGCCTGGGCCCGATGAACGCCATCTACCAGGCGCGGTTCAACCACTACCTGCACGATCGCGGCATCAAGGACACCGCCGACCAGCACGTGTGGGCGTTCCTCGGCGACGGCGAGATGGACGAGCCGGAGTCGCGTGGTCTCGCGCACGTCGCGGCCACCGAGGGCCTGGACAACCTGACGTTCGTCATCAACTGCAACTTGCAGCGTCTCGACGGCCCGGTTCGCGGCAACGGCAAGATCATCCAGGAGTTGGAGTCGTTCTTCCGCGGCGCCGGCTGGAACGTCATCAAGGTCGTGTGGGGCCGCGAGTGGGACGCGCTGCTGCATGCCGACAAGGACGGCGCGCTCGTCAACCTCATGAACGAGACGCCGGACGGTGACTACCAGACGTACAAGGCCAACGACGGCGCGTTCGTCCGCGAGCACTTCTTCGGGCGGGACCCGCGCACCAAGTCGCTGGTTGCGGACATGAGCGACCAGGAGATCTGGAACCTCAAGCGCGGCGGCCACGACTACCGCAAGATCTACGCCGCGTACGCGGCCGCGATGGCGCACAAGGGCCAGCCGACGGTGATCCTGGCCCACACCATCAAGGGCTACACCCTCGGCAAGCACTTCGAGGGGCGCAACGCGACGCACCAGATGAAGAAGCTGACGCTCGACGATCTCAAGCGCTTCCGCGACATCCAGCGCATCCCGATCTCCGACGCGGAGCTCGAGAAGGATCCGTACCTGCCCCCGTACTACCACCCGGGCCCGGATTCTCCGGAGATCCAGTACATGCTGCAGCGCCGCAAGACGCTCGGCGGGTTCCTGCCGTCGCGCCGCACCGATGCCGCGCCGCTCGCCCAGCCGGACGACAAGACGTACGCGCCGGTACTCAAGGGGTCGGGCAAGCAGGAGATCGCGACCACGATGGCCGTCGTGCGCATCCTCAAGGAACTGTTGCGCGACAAGGAGATCGGCAAGCGGATCGTGCCGATCATCCCCGACGAGGCCCGCACCTTCGGTATGGACTCGTGGTTCCCGTCGCTGAAGATCTACAACCGCAACGGACAGCTCTACACGTCGGTCGACGCCGAACTGATGCTCGCCTACAAGGAGAGCGAAGTCGGCCAGATCCTGCACGAGGGCATCAACGAGGCCGGTTCGACGGCGTCGTTCACCGCGGTCGGCACGTCGTACGCCACGCACGGCGAACCGATGATCCCGGTGTACATCTTCTACTCGATGTTCGGCTTCCAGCGGACCGGTGACGGCCTGTGGGCGGCGGCCGACCAGATGGCACGTGGCTTCGTGCTCGGCGCCACCGCCGGCCGCACCACCCTCACCGGTGAGGGTCTGCAGCACGCCGACGGGCACTCGCTGCTGCTGGCGTCGACCAACCCGGCCGCGGTCTCCTACGACCCGGCGTTCTCCTACGAGATCGCCCACATCGTCAAGGACGGCCTGCGCCGCATGTACGGCGGCACGGACGGCGTCGACGGCTTCGGTGGCGAGAACATCTTCTACTACCTCACCGTCTACAACGAGCCCTACGTGCAGCCCGCCGAGCCGGAGAACCTGGACGTCGACGGCCTGCTCAAGGGCATCTACCTCTACAAGAAGGCCGAGAACACCGGGCCCCGCGCCCAGATCCTGGTCTCGGGCGTCACGATGCCGGAGGGTCTGCGCGCGCAGCAGCTGCTCGCCGACGACTGGGGTGTCGCCGCGGACGTGTGGTCAGTGACGTCGTGGGGCGAGCTGCGCCGCGAGGGCATCGAGTGCGAGCGTGAGGCGCTGCACAACCCTGGTGTCGACGCTCCGCAGCCGTACGTCACGCGGGCGCTGTCGCAGGCCCAGGGTCCGTTCGTCGCGGCGTCCGACTGGATGCGGGCGGTGCCCGACCAGATCCGGCAGTGGGTCCCGGGCTCCTACACCACGCTCGGCACCGACGGGTTCGGTTTCTCCGACACCCGCCCGGCCGCGCGCCGGTTCTTCAACGTCGACGCCGAGTCCATCGCGGTCGCGGTGCTCTCGTCGCTGGCGAAGACCGGCGAGCTGGACCGCTCCAAGGCCGTGGAAGCGGCCGCCCGCTACCGGATCGACGACGTGCTCGCCGCTCCGGAGCAGACGTCGGACCCCGGCGTCGCGTGAGCTGAGCCGATCGAAGTGATCGGCCGCAGCACACACGGAACACACTGAACGCCCGCCCCGGCACGGAGTCCTCGGGACCCCGCGCCGGGGCGGGCGTAAGTTCCTTTTCATGGCCGCGGATCACACCGAGACGTCGAACCCTTCTCCGCCTGCACGTGCGGAGCGCCCGGCTCCGCCGCAGGCCCGACGCGAGCGCTACCAACCGCCGGTCCCGGACCCGACGGGAAGGCCGAGCCGCGACTCCCTGCCCGACGCGCTGCTGCGCCGCGTCAAGCAGTTCTCCGGCAGACTGTCGACCGAGGCGATCTCCTCGATGCAGGATCAGCTGTCCTTCTTCGCCGACCTCGACGCCGAACAGCGCGCGAGCGTCCAGATGATCGTCCAGAAGTCGGTGGTCAACTTCCTCGAATGGCTTACCGACACCGACAGCGACATCCGGTACACCATCGACGCGTTCCAGGTGATCCCGCAGGACCTGGCCCGCCGGCTCACGCTCCGGCAGACCGTCGAGATGGTGCGCGTGGCCATGGAGTTCTTCGAACAACGGCTGCCCGCCCTGGCCCGGAACGACCGGCAACTGGTCGCACTCACCGAGGCGATCCTCCGGTACGGGCGCGAACTCGGTTTCGCGGCCGCGGCGGTGTACGCGAGCGCGGCCGAGTCCCGGGGCGCATGGGACACGCGACTCGAGGCTCTGGTCGTCGATGCCGTCGTCCGTGGCGACACGGGATCGGAACTGCAGTCGCGCGCCTCGACCCTGAACTGGGATGCGACCGCACCGGCCACGGTGATCGTCGGCACTCCCCCGCCCGAGGAGGGCGTCGCGGTGATCGGCACGGTGCAGACCACTGCCCGGAAACACGGCCGGGCGGCACTCGCCGTCGTGCAGGGCGAGCGACTCGTGATGGTGGTGAGCGGCGAGTTGCACGGCAGCCCCGGCGCCCACGCGTTCATGCACGAATTGATGGAGAGCTTCTCGGAGGGGCCCGTGGTGATCGGCCCGACCACCCCGACACTGGGCGCAGCACACTTCAGCGCGGTCGAGGCGCTGGCCGGAATCGAGGCGGTCGTGGGGTGGCGGGGCGCGCCGCGACCCGTGTTTGCGGCCGAGCTGTTACCCGAGCGTGCCCTGCTCGGAGATACCGCCGCGGTAGCCGCCCTCAACGAGCGTTTGATCCAGCCGCTGTCGACCGCCGGCACCGCCCTCGCGGAGACCCTCGACGCGTATCTGGACTCCGGTGGCGCGGTGGAGGCGTGCGCCCGTCAGCTGTTTGTTCATCCAAATACGGTTCGGTACCGATTGAAGCGCATTTCGGAAATCACGCGCCGAGATCCCACGAACCCGCGCGACGCGTATGTGCTCCGCGTCGCCGCGACAGTCGGCCGACTTGCCCAAACGCGCGTTCAATCCGCGACTTCCGACGCATCCGTCACAAATTTCACATTCCGGAACGTCGGGGCGTAACGCTGGAGCGTCCAGATTCGATAGCGCGCGCCGACGTGGATTTTTGTAGGGAACCTACAAAACACCTGTCCAGAGTTCATCCCCGACAACATCTCGCACAGGCACGCTGACAGTGTTCCCTTGAATGCGTGATTTCGTTGCTAGCCCCGGGTCAGGGCTCCCAGTCACCCGGCATGCTCAGCCCATGGCTCGAGCTGCCGGGCGCACACGATCGCGTGGCGCTGTGGTCGAAGGCCTCCGGCCTCGACCTCGCGCGCCTCGGTACCACCGCATCGGCCGAGGAGATCACGGACACCGCCGTGACTCAGCCGCTCGTGGTGGCCTCCGCGCTCCTCGCGTACGAGGAGCTCGAACGCCGGGGGCTCGTCCCGGCGGACACCATCGTCGCGGGCCATTCCGTCGGCGAACTCGCCGCCGCGGCGGTCGCCGGAGTCCTCTCCGCCGACGACGCGGTCATGCTCGCCGCCATCCGTGGTGCCGAGATGGCGAAGGCGTGCGCGCTCGAACCCACCGGAATGTCCGCGGTTCTCGGTGGCGACGAGGACGCAGTCCTGTCGCGGCTCGAGGAGCTCGATCTCACGCCGGCCAACCGCAACGCGGCCGGTCAGATCGTCGCGGCGGGTCGTCTCGACGCGCTCGAGCAGCTCGCGGCAAATCCCCCGGAGAAGGCCCGCGTCCGCGCGTTGCCGGTCGCGGGGGCGTTCCACACTCGGTTCATGGCGCCCGCCCAGGACGCCGTCGCCGAGGCCGCGTCGCAGATCGCACCCAGCGATCCCGTCCGCACACTGCTGTCCAACTCGGACGGCGCGCCGGTCGCCTCCGGCGCCGACGCCGTGGCTAAGCTGGCCGCGCAGGTGACCCGACCTGTGCGTTGGGACCTGTGTACCGCGAGCCTGCGGGCTGCTCAGGTCTCGGCGATCGCGGAACTTCCTCCGGCAGGCACCCTGATCGGGATCGCCAAGCGCGAGATGCGCGGCACACCGACCGTGCCGCTCAAGGAGCCCGGAGATCTTTCCGCTCTGACCGAATTCACCGAAGACGGTTAGCTCGCTGCGCGCTCACGATGCGCCGGCAGGGTCGGCCCCGTCCGACCCGAACCTTGAAGACACGTACATCGAATGAAAGAAGGGAGCCACCTAGTGGCCGCCAACCAGGAAGAGATCATCGCCAACCTCGCCGAGATCATCGAAGAGGTCACCGGCATCGAGCCGTCCGAGGTCACGATCGAGAAGTCCTTCGTCGACGACCTGGACATCGACTCGCTGTCGATGGTCGAGATCGCCGTCCAGACCGAGGACAAGTACGGCGTGAAGATCCCGGACGAGGATCTTGCCAGCCTGCGCACCGTCGGCGACGTCGTCACCTACATCCAGAAGGTGGAGGCCGAGGGTGGCGAGGCAGCCGAGACCGTGAAGGCCAAGCTCGAGGCCGCTAAGAACGACGACGAGTGAGCCAACCGTGACTTCCGCTTCTGCCCGAGGGCGATTACCGAACATCGTCGTCACCAGCCTTGCGGCTACGACGTCGGTTGCCGGAGATGTGGATGGCACGTGGAAGGGCCTGCTGGCCGGTGAGAGCGGGATTGACGTGCTCCACGGCTCGTTCGTCGAGGAATTCGATCTGCCAGTGCGTTTCGGTGGCCAACTGAAGGTCCCGTTCGACGAAGCACTGAGCCGGGTCGAGATCCGACGGATGAGCTTCGTGGAGCGTCTCGCTCTGGTTCTGGGTCGGCAGGTCTGGCAGAACGCAGGCAGCCCCGAGGTCGACAAGGATCGCCTCGGGGTTGTCATCGGCACCGGGCTCGGCGGCGGCGAAGCTCTCGTCGACGCCGTCGACAGGCTGCGCGAGGGTGGGTACCGCAAGGTGTCCCCGTTCGCGGTTCAGATGGTGATGCCGAACGGACCGTCGGCCACCGTCGGACTCGAACTCGGCGCGCGCGCCGGTGTCATCACGCCGGTATCGGCGTGTTCGTCCGGGTCGGAGGCCATCGCTCATGCGTTCCGCATGATCGCGATGGGCGACGCGGACATCGTCGTCACGGGTGGAGTCGAAGGCAACATCGGCTCCGTGCCGATCGCGAGTTTCGCAATGATGCGCGCGCTCAGCACCCGCAACGACGACCCGAAGGCGGCATCGCGCCCCTTCGACAAGGACCGGGACGGGTTCGTCTTCGGTGAGGCCGGAGCCATGATGATCCTCGAGACGGAGGAGCATGCGAAGGCGCGTGGGGCAACGATCCACGCGCGCCTGCTGGGCGCCGGGATCACCTCCGACGGGTACCACATCGTGGCACCCGACCCGGAAGGCACCGGGGCGGCTCGCGCCATGACCCGGGCCATCGAGACCGCAGGTCTCACCAAGTCCGACATCAAGCACATCAACGCACACGCCACCGCGACTCCGATCGGCGATATCGCCGAGAGTCTCGCCATCAAGGCCGCGGTCGGTAAGCACGCTGCGGTGTATGCGCCCAAGTCGGCACTGGGCCACTCGATCGGCGCTGTCGGCGCCCTCGAGGCAGTGCTCACGGTCCTGAGTGTGCGTGAGGGCGTCATTCCCCCCACGCTCAATCTCGACAACCAGGATCCGGAGATCGATCTCGACGTCGTGAAGGGTGAACCCCGCTACGGCGACATCGATTTCGCGATCAACAACTCGTTCGGTTTCGGTGGGCACAACGTCGCGCTCGCCTTCGGCCGGGCATAACCCAGCCGAACTCGCTGGATTGCCAGGTGGGGGCCCCGCACCCGGGGTCCCCACCCCGAACTTCCGCCCCATGTGGGCTTGCTCAGGAGGACACGATGACAGTCTTGGCTCCCGCGACGCAGTCCGAAGCATCGATCGATCCGCGCGATCCGCTCGCGCGTCTCGCCAAGCTGTTCGATGCCGGTACCGTCGCACCCCTACACGACCGTGACAAGTCCGGTGTGCTCGCCGCAGCCGGCGAGATCGACGGTGTTCGCACCATCGCCTACTGCTCCGACGCCACCGTCATGGGTGGCGCGATGGGCGTCGAAGGCTGCAAGCACATCGTCACCGCGATCGACACCGCGATCGCCGAGAAGGCCCCCGTCGTCGGCCTGTGGCACTCGGGCGGCGCCCGTCTCGCCGAGGGCGTCGAGGCCCTGCACGCGGTCGGCCTGGTCTTCGAGGCCATGGTCCGCGCGTCCGGTCTCGTCCCGCAGATCTCCGTGGTGCTCGGTTTCGCCGCCGGCGGCGCCGCGTACGGCCCCGCTCTCACCGACGTCGTGATCATGGCCCCCGAGGGCCGTGTCTTCGTCACCGGACCGGACGTCGTCAAGAGCGTCACGGGCGAGCAGGTCGACATGGCCACGCTCGGCGGACCGGAGACGCACACAAAGAAGTCCGGCGTCGCGCACATCGCCGCGCACGACGAGGACGACGCCTACCACCGCGCGCGCCGCCTGGTGTCGATGTTCAGCGAGCAGGGCGAGTTCGATCTCGCCGCCGCCGAGCACGGTGACACCGACCTGCGCGCGCTCATGCCCGAGTCGGCCAAGCGCGCCTACGACGTGCGCCCGATCGTTCACGAGTTCCTCGACAACGTCGAGGGCGAGTCGAGCTTCGAAGAGCTGCAGGGCAACTGGGCTCGCAGCATCGTCACCGGCCTGGGTCGCCTCGGTGGCCGCACGGTCGGCGTGATCGCGAACAACCCGCTGCGCCTGGGTGGTTGCCTCAACTCCGAGAGCGCCGAGAAGTCCGCCCGCTTCGTCCGCCTGTGCAACGCGTTCGGCATCCCGCTCGTCGTCATCGTCGACGTCCCGGGTTACCTGCCCGGTGTCAGCCAGGAATGGGAGGGCGTCGTCCGCCGCGGCGCGAAGCTGCTGCACGCGTTCGCCGAGGCTTCGGTCCCCCGCGTCACGCTGGTCACCCGGAAGATCTACGGTGGCGCCTACATCGCGATGAACTCGCGGGCGCTCGGCGCGACCGCCGTGTACGCGTGGCCGGACTCCGAGGTCGCGGTCATGGGCGCGAAGGCCGCCGTCGGCATCCTTCACAAGCGTGCACTCGCCGCCGCACCGGAGGAGGAGCGCGAGGCGCTGCACGATCGCCTGGCCGCCGAGCACGAGGAAATCGCCGGCGGTGTCGGTCGCGCGATCTCGATCGGCGTCGTCGACGAGACGATCGACCCCGCCAAGACCCGCAGTGTCATCACCGCCGCGCTCGCCGCAGCGCCGGCGGGCCGCGGACGGCACAAGAACATTCCGCTGTGACACACGGCTTTTGACACGACGAAGGGGCCTCGCTGATGCGAGGCCCCTTCGTCGTACATGGTCGGCCACGGTCGGCCGCCGAACCGACTTGCCCGAATCACACGGAGGTCGAAGGACTTTCGCGGCACAACCCGGACAACCATCACTTCTGGGACATTCCGTTGCCGGACAGCGCTATTCAAACCACCGGAGGTGTCCGTTCCGCGGACGTCGCAACCTCTCCCGAGCCCGCGACTGACCGATGCCTAGCCGACGTCGCGATGCAGCCAGGTCACTTCGGCTCCCTCACCGCCGCTGCGGTACTGCTCGAGCACGTCGTCCCAGGGAGTGCCCAACGCGTGCTCGACGGCGGAGGCGAAGTCGGCGCGCCCACTCGTCAGCAGTGAACGCAGTTGCATCTCCCCGATCACGACGTCCCCGTTCGCGCTCATCGCGCCGCGCCACAGGCCCAGCCCCGGCACGTGCCCGAAGCGTTCGCCGTCGACGCCGTCGCTCGCGTTCTCCGTCACCTCGAAGTACAGCAGCGGCCACGCGCGCAGCGCGCCGGCGACCCGGGCCCCGGTCCCCACCGGACCGGCCCAGTCGCAGGTTGCTCGCAGTGTGCCGCCCGATGCGGGCTGCGACGTCCAGCGCAGATTGGGTCGGGCATCGAGGACCGAGGCGAGTGCCCACTCGACGTGCGGGCACACGGCGGCGGGCGACGAGTGGACGTAGATCACTCCGGTCGTCGCGTCCGCGAACTGGTTCAACGAGCGCACTGCAACACCTCCAGCCTCGACGAGGGACGTCTTCCCCAACGACCTCGCTCACGACCGGAGCCCCGTGCGCCGCAACGCGACACACAGTGCATCAGTGTGCCCTGTGATACCACTGTTACGCCAGTGATAGCAGTAAATTGATCTACCCGCGGGCCCGCAACTCGCCCAGCACGGCGTCGCTGATCTCGGGCCACAGCGGCTTGGCCCAGTCACCGAAGGCCCGGTCGGTGAGCACGACGCAGGCCGCGTCGACCTGCGGATCGACCCAGAGGAATGTGCCGGACTGGCCGAAGTGTCCGTAGGTTTCGGGCGAGTTGCCGGCGCCGGTCCAGTGCGGATTCTTGCCGTCGCGGATTTCGAAGCCGAGGCCCCAGTCGTTGGGGCGCTGCGAGCCGTAGCCGGGCAGCAGACCCGCAAGCCCCGGGAACTGCACCCGGGTCGCGTCGGCGTGGGTCTGCGGCGAGATCAACTTCGGCCGCAGCAGCTCGGCGGCGAACGCGGCGAGGTCGGCCGCGCTCGCCTGTGCCCCGTGTCCCGCCGGACCCACGAGCGCGGCGTCGGCCATCCCGAGCGGGGTGAACACGGCCTCTGCGACGTAATCCGGGAAAGCGATCCCGGTCTCGGCCTCCACGAACTCGGCGAGCACCTCGAAGCCCGCGCTCGAGTAGATCCGCTTTACACCCGGTTCGGCCTGCACCACCCGGTCACCGAACGCCAACCCGGATGCGTGCGCAAGCAGGTGCCGCACCGTCGATCCGGGTGGGCCGGCGGGCTGATCGAGCTCGATCGCGCCCTCCTCGACGGCCACGAGGGCGGCGTACGCGCACAGCAACTTCGTCACCGACGCCAGCGGGTAGACCCGCTGTGGATCCCCGAAATGCGCGACGCCTCGGCCACCGTCGTCGACGACGGCAGCCGAGGCGTTGTCCACCGGCCATTGCCCGATCCGATCGAGAGTCTGCACTCGATCAGACTACGAGGCGCACCCGATCGGCGATTTACCAGTCCGCTTCGGTGTAGCGGATGACACCGCGGATGTTCTTGTTGTCGAGCATGTCCTGGTAGCCCTCGTTCAGCTGCTCGAGCGAGTAGGTGTTGGTCACCATGTCCTCGAGGTTGAGCAGGCCGGCCCGGTACAGGTTCAGCAGGTTCGGGATGTCCACGCGGGCGTTGCAGCCACCGAAGATGTTGCCCCGCAGATCCTTCTGCAGCATCGAGAACAGGAACGAGTTGAGCTTGACGTCCATGTCGGCCATGTGCCCCATCGCGGTGACGACGCAGCGGCCGTTCTTCGCGGTGAGCGTAAGGGCCGGGTCGACGTACTCGCCCTTCATCTCACCGACCGTGATGATGGTCTTCTGACACATGCGGCCCCACGTGATCTCCATGATCGGGCCGATCGCCTCTTCCATCGACGGGAAGGCGTGCGTGGCACCGAACTTGAGGGCCTGCTCGCGCTTGAACGGCGACGGATCGATCGCGAACACGTGGCGTGCGCCGGACGCGACGGCGCCCTGGAGCGCGCTCATGCCGACACCGCCGACGCCGATGATGGCCACCGACTCACCCGGCTTGACCTCGGCGATGTGCGTCGCCGAACCCCATCCGGTCGGGACACCGCAGCCGACGAGGGCGGCGAGCTCGAACGGGATGTCCTTCTCGATCTTGACGACCGAGGACTCGTGCACCGTCATGTAGGGCGCGAACGTGCCGAGCAGGCACATCGGGATCACATTCTGACCGCGCGCCTGGATGCGGTAGGTGCCGTCGGCGATGGCCTGACCGCTCAGCAGCCCCATGCCGAGGTCGCACAGGTTCGAATTGCCCGACGAACACGACGGACAGCGCCCACACGCCGGGATGAACGAGAGTACGACGTGGTCGCCCACCTCGAGATCCTTGACACCCTCACCGACCTTGGTGATCACACCGGCGCCCTCGTGGCCACCCATCGCCGGGTAGGACGGCATCGGCGTCGCACCGGTGACGATGTGGTGGTCGGAGTGGCACATGCCGGCGGCTTCCATGCGGATCTGCACCTCGCCGGCGACCGGGTCGCCGAGTTCGATCTCCTCGATCGACCACTTCTCGTTGACGCCCCACAGCAACGCGCCCTTGGTCTTCATTGCAACCGCCCTTCCATGCCTGACTTCCGGTGGCTGTGACGATAGCCACAAATCTTCCAAATTGAAACAGGTTCTAGGGAGCAAGTAACCAAACGTCCCGTTTAGTGGGCGATTTACACAGGTCGCAGCGGTGTAACGCGCAATGACAAGTTGGTCGACCGACCAGTGGACACTCATCCAGCCGTCCGTCCGGACACCCGACCGGGGCCGCACGTGACGGCGGGAGACCGTTCACGGCGAGGTCGTCGGGAGTACATGTCGCCGTCCCCGCAACGACATCAGAGGCGATGAGGGTGTGCAGCCGGGAACAAACCGACCATCCACGACCCCGAAGCGATCAGGAGATCCCTGCCGATGAATCTCGCTCGTCAAGCCGCCTCCGCCGTGCTGGCTGCGGCGGCCCTCGCCGGTGCTGTCTCGGTCGGCGCCGGAGACGCCGCCGCGCAGCCGAGCACGGCCGGCGCCTCGCTCTGCAATTCCGCCGCGTTCACCGGATCACTCTCGACCGGCTCCCTGGCACTCGGCTCCCTCGCCGACCCCGCCTACCTGTGTGCACAGCCCGGCGATCTCCTCGACGTGCGCATCGGCGACGTTCACGCCACCCAGCCCTCACTCGGCTACGACGAGGTCTACTACAAGCTGGGGCGCTACACGCTCGGCAAGGACGCGATCAACAAGAAGTTCGACGACTGGTGCGAGGCCAACGGTCAGTCGAAGGCCGCGACGGCCGCGCCGAACGCCACCCTGTCCGATCCTGCGTCGTTCACGTGTGAGGTGCCACTCGGCCAGGAGACCGCCGAGAGCATCGCCCCGATGAAGACGGTGGTGATCGGCCCCGGCGGCCGCCCCTACCTCACCGACGGGCACCACACGTTGACGTCGTTCTACGAACTCGCCGACGGCGGGCCGGATCTGCATGTCCGCCTGCGGGTCCTGGGGAATCTGAGTGGCCTGTCACCCAAGGACTTCTGGGCCGAGATGAAGCAGAACAAGTGGGTGTGGGATCGCGACGTGGACGGCAATCCCGTTGCGGTCGAGAAGCTTCCCGACGGTATCGGGCTCACCAACTTCGCCGACGACCGATACCGCAGCCTGATGTACTTCGCGCGGGACATCGGCTTCACCGCCGGAACCATCCCGTTCCAGGAGTTCTACTGGGGCTCTTGGGTGCGTGGCGCGTCCGGCGTCGACCTCGACACCTGGAACCGGAACGATCTGAGCAGCTACCTCGACACCGTCAAGCGGGTGACGACGGCGCAGACCGCACTGCCGGCCGACTCCGTCGTCGAGGCGGGCTTCACGGCGCGCGAACTCGGCGCCCTGCCGCAGTGGAACGACGGAAAGGCCGAGGGGAAGGGCGAATTCGCGAAACTGTCGAAGCCGTACTCCGACGAGAAGCCCGGCAAGCTCGCATATGCGCTGGAGTACAAGCGCGGCCTGAACTGACCGGTCGAAGAGACGGGTGTGGCGGGCACCGGCGAGGCGCCCGCCACACGCGATGGAGAGATGGACCCGCTACGACAGGGCCGCGACCGAACCGCCGAACTCGACCAGACCGCTGAGCAGGTCGCCCGCACCGGAGAGCAGGTTGCCGAAGTCGCCGAGCGCGGTGAGCAGAGAGACGATCTGATCGATGTCCATGGAGTGTCCTTCTGGTCGAGTGCGGCGATGTGCCACACGGATTCGAGGCGGAACGCAGTGTTCGCGGTCCCCCGGAATGCACACTACGATTTAAGTAAGCCTAACCTCAATAGTGTGAGAAAGTGGCGTTCGCCATAGTGCGGAACGTGCGGGTCGGACGGCGCAGATCACGGCGGACCCGTTCCTGGACAGGCCTTTCGGCGAAGACGCCGACTCGAGACTGTCGCCCGTCCGCGCGTGAGCGCAGCGGAGATTCGGGCGGATTCGGGGATTCGGATTCCCCTCCCCCTTCAACGTACAGCGTGGTGGGGGTCTTGCGGCAAGCCCCGGTCGATGCCGCACAATCGTCGCCCTGAGCCAGAATCCGCGAGGGCGGCTGGCCGAAAATGCAACTCGGCGAACGGGTGGTTCATGTTCGATGTGATCATTGCCGGCGGCGGGCCGACCGGCTTGATGCTGGCCTGCGAACTGCGGCTGCACGGCGTGCACACGCTCGTGCTGGAGAAGGAGGCGGAACCGACCCCGCATGTCCGGGCACTCGGACTGCACGTGCGCAGCATCGAGATCATGGACCAGCGCGGCCTGCTGGAACGGTTCCTCCCGCTCGGCAGACAGATCACCTCCGGCGGCTTCTTCGCCGGCCTGAGCACGACGTGGCCGGAGGGGTTGGACACCGCGCATTCGTATGTCCTCGGCATCCGGCAGACCGTCACCGAGCGGCTGCTGACCGAGCGCGCGGTCGAACTCGGCGCCGAGATTCGCCGCGGCTGCGAACTGGTCGGGCTGAGCCAGGACGACGCCGGCGTGACCGCGGAACTGGGCGACGGGACCCGGCTGCGTGCGCGCTACCTCGTCGGGTGCGACGGCGGCCGCAGCACGGTGCGCAACCTGCTGGGCGTCGGGTTCCCCGGCGAACCCAGCAAGGTCGAGACGTTGCTCGCCGAGGTGGAGCTCGACGTGGCACCGGAGTCGCTGGCGTCGGTGGTCGCCGAGGTCCGCACAACCCAGAAGCGGTTCGGCGCCATGCCTCTCGGGGACGGGATCTACCGCGTGATCGTGCCGGCCGAGGGGGTGACCGAGGACCGTTCGGTGCCGCCGACGCTCGACGAGTTCGCGCGGCAACTGCGGGCGATCGCCGGGACCGATTTCGGCGTGCACTCGCCGCGTTGGCTCACCCGCTTCGGCGACGCCACCCGGCTGGCCGAGCGCTACCGGACCGGCCGGGTGCTGCTCGCCGGCGACGCGGCGCACATCCACCCTCCCACCGGTGGGCAGGGCCTCAACCTCGGCGTCCAGGACGCGTTCAATCTGGGCTGGAAACTGGCCGCCGAGGTGCGCGGCTGGGCGCCGGCCGGGTTGCTGGACAGCTACCACACCGAACGGCACCCGGTGGCCGCCGAGGTGCTGGACAACACCCGCTCCCAGATGGAGTTGCTGTCCCTCGAACCGGGCGCCCGGGCGGTGCGCCGTCTGATGTCGGAACTGGTCGACTTCGAGGTGGTCAACCGATACCTGATCGAGAAGATCACGGCGATCGGCGTCCGCTACGACTTCGGCGAGGGCCATGAACTGCTGGGCCGGAGACTGCGGGACGTGGATTTGAGCCAGGGACGCCTCTACCGGCTCATGCACGACGGCCGTGGGCTGCTGCTCGACCAGACCGGGCGGTTGTCGGTGGCGGGTTGGGCGGACCGTGTCGGCCACGTCGTCGACGTCAGCGAAGACCTGGACGTTCCTGCCGTGCTGCTGCGACCGGACGGTCACGTGGCCTGGGCCGGTGACGATCAGGAGGGTCTACTCGCCCAGTTGCCCCGATGGTTCGGCGCCGCCGCCGGCTGAGGTCGCGTCACGAGTGGGCATCCGCGATGCCGTGGCACCAGTGTGGGGCGGGCGGGGCTCGAACCCGCGACCAATGGATTATGAGTCCACGGCTCTAACCGACTGAGCTACCGCCCCCTGCCGCGGCGAGTTGTCGCCGACAGCGGAATCGTACCGCCCATCTTCGATTGTTCCTTCCTGCGGGGTGGCGCATGTCGCACTGCGGTCCCGGTCTGTCGGTGGCCGGCAGCAGACTGACCGGCAGCCCCGGTGAGCACCCTGCTGCCGCGACAGCCGAAGGACCGTGAATGAGCAACTGGACCTCCCGACCGATCTGCGCGTTCGATCTGGAAACTACTGGCCGAGACCCGCTCTCGGCACGGATCGTGACCGCGTGCGTCGTCACGGTCGACGGTGACCGGCCTCGGATGCGGAACTGGATGCTCGATCCGGGCGTCGAGATTCCCGCGGGCGCGAGCGCTGTGCACGGCATCTCCACGGCCCACGCGCGTGAATACGGCCGGAACTACGCCGACGGGTACCGGGAGATCCGGGAGGCCCTCTCGGACGCGTGGGCGGCCGGCCACGCCGTCGTCGCGTTCAACGCCGCCTACGACCTCACCGTGATGGACGCGGAGGGACGGCGCCTCGGTCTGCCGCCGCTCGACGTCGGCGGCCTCGTACTGGACCCGTACGTGATCGATCGCGAGGTGGACCGCGGCCGCCGCGGCAAGCGCACCCTGGGCGCGCTGTGCGAGCACTACGGGGTCGATCTCGGCGCCGCACACCAGGCGCAGGCCGATGCGCTCGCTGCGGCCGAACTGGCGCGTCTACTCCCCCAACGCTTCCCGCATCTGGCGGATCTCGACGACATGATGGCCCGGCAGACGACGTGGCACGCCGAGCGCCAACGCGACCTCGTCGATTACCTCCGGCGTGAGGGCCGGGACGCGTCGGACGTCGACGGTCGGTGGCCGATCCGCACAGCCGCTTGAGACACGTCTCCGAGAACGACGAAGGCCCCCACCCGTCAGGGTGGGGGCCTTCGTTCGGAGCTCCCCCGGCTGGACTCGAACCAGCAACCGTTCGATTAACAGTCGAATGCTCTGCCAATTGAGCTACAGGGGATTGTCCTGCTCGGCGCTGCCCTTTCCGGCGGCGCCTGAGAAACTGTAGCCCATACCCCCACCCAAGTACCAAATCGCCTGACCAGAGGCGGATCGTGCAGGATGTACGCAGGCACTTCGACGGGAGGAATCCGGAAATGTTGCGGTTGTTGGTTGGCGTTGCGGCGGGCTATGTCCTGGGCACCCGAGCCGGGCGGGCCCGGTACGAACAGATCAGCAAGGCTGCCAAGGCCGTGGCGACCAGCCCGGCCACCAAGAAGGCGATCGAGGTGGGCCGGCAGAAGCTGTCGGATTCACTCAACACGCAGCCCAAGCTCGAGCCGATGAAGCCGATCGACGAGAAGACGACAATCCTGGTCCCACAGGATCAGTTGCGGCGGAACTAGCGCGCGGCGGCGGCGCGGGTCAGGCGATGCCCTCGCCGCTGGTGTCGCCGATCGCCTGGTCGAGCAGGCTGCGACGGTACTGCTCGAGGGCCACGAGATCGCCCAGCAGGGAATGGAACTCGTCGGAGTCCGTGGTGGGCGAGATCCGCTGCAGCTTGGACTTGAGCTCGGCCACCTGCTCGCCGACCCATACCTCCTGCAGGCGGGCCAGCACGCCGTGGATGTAGCGGGGTGCGGTGTCGTCGTCGGTGGGTAGCGGCTCGACTGCGAGTTCCATCACGATCGACTGCACGACGAGATCGCCCGCATTGCGCCCCACCGCGTCGACCCATTCGCCTCCGCCGAGACCGGACGACGTGCCGCCGGCCGCACCGACCGCTTCCCGTACGGCGGCGTACGCCGGGTGGGTGAAGGTCTCGGTCGGGAGCGAATCGAAGACGGTGCCGGCGATCGCGGGGTACTGCAGCGCCGCCTTGAGCGCGTCCCGCTGCGGCCACAGTGCCGGATCTTTCGGCCGCGGGCGTGACACACCCGGCGCCGGGCTCGGCTCCGAAGCCGCCGGCGAGGCCGCGACAGGGCGACGCTTGGCGGGCGCGGCGCCACCGCCGCGGGCGAACTTGCGCGCCTCGTCCCGGACCCGGCGGCGCACCGTCGGGATGTCGTCCCAGCCGACCCACCCGGACAGCTGCACGGCGTACTGATCGCGCAGCGTCGACTCCTTGATCCGCGCCACCACCGGGACCGTGCGTCGCAGGGCCTCGACGCGCCCCTCGGCGGTGTCCAGATCATGTTCGGCCAGAAGCGATTTGACGACGAACTCGAACATCGGGGTGCGCCGGGCGACGAGGTCGCGGACGGCGGCGTCACCGGACTGCTGGCGCAGCTCGCACGGGTCCATGCCGTCCGGTGCGATCGCCACGAACGTCTGCCCGGCCATCTTCTGGTCGCCCTCGAACGCCTTCAGCGCGGCAGCCTGTCCGGCGGCGTCGCCGTCGAAGGTGTAGATCACCTCACCGCGGAAGTAGCTGTCGTCCATGAGGAGTCGGCGCAGCATCGCGAGATGCTCGTCACCGAACGCGGTGCCGCACGACGCGACCGCGGTCTTCACGCCGGCCAGGTGCATGGCCATGACGTCGGTGTAGCCCTCGACGACGACGGCCTGGTGTCCCTTGGCGATGTCGCGCTTGGCCAGGTCCAGCCCGAACAGCACCTGCGACTTCTTGTACAGGATGGTCTCGGGGGTGTTGACGTACTTGCCGGGCATGGTGTCGTCGTCGAACAGCTTGCGGGCACCGAAGCCGATGACGTCGCCGGCGAGGTTGCGGATGGGCCACAGCAGCCGCCGATGGAACCGGTCGATCGGTCCGCGACGGCCCTCCTTCGACAGGCCCGCGGCCTCGAGTTCCTTCGCGTCGAAGCCCTTCGCCATCAGGTGCTTGGTGAGGGTGTCCCAGCCGTCGGGGGCGTACCCGCAGCCGAACTGAGCGGCCGCGGCGGCGTCGAAGTTCCGCTCGGTCAGGTAGTCGCGCGCGGCCTGCGCGTCGGGTTCCTTCAGCCGGGCGGCGTAGAACTCCTGCGCGGCCGCGTTGGCCGCCACGAGCCGTGCCCGGGTGCCCCGGTCGCGCTGGACCGACGGCCCGCCGCCCTCGTACGAGATCTGGTAGCCGATGCGGTCGGCGAGCTGCTCGACAGCCTCGACGAAGCTGACGTGCTCGATCTTCTGCAGGAACGAGTAGACGTCGCCGCCCTCGCCGCAGCCGAAGCAGTGGAAGTGGCCGTGGTTGGGCCGCACATGGAACGACGGGGACTTCTCGTCGTGGAAGGGGCACAGCCCCTTCATGGAATCGCCGCCCGCGCGCTTGAGTGAGACGTACTCGCCGACGATGTCCTCGATCCGGGTGCGCTCGCGAACGGCCGCGATGTCTCTGTCAGGGATTCGGCCGGCCACGAAGGCAGTCTAGGCCCTTCGCGTGGGCGAGCACCTACCCCCAGCTGGCCTGGGCGCCGAGGCTCTGCTTGTCGATCCGCTCGAGCCGGCTCTCGGTGCACGACGCGATCTGGTCGACGATCACCCGCACCCGGGCGGCGTCGTCGTCGGCGGCGTGCCACGCCGGCAGGAACAGCGGATCCAGACCGGCCGGCGCGGTCCGCAGCAGCCACTCGGCCACCCGATGGACGCGGTCGCGCTGCCGGTCCTGACGGTTCTTGTGACCGGCGTCGGACATCACGTAGTGCAGGGCCACGGTCTTGAGCAACGCCACCTCGGCCGCCACGATCGGCGGCACCTCGAGATCCGCCTCGTACCGCGCCAGTGGGCCGGGCCCGGTAACAGCTCGGGTGCCGCTCACCGCCGCCGACGCGAACCGACCGACGAGTTCGCTGGTCAGGTTCTTCAGCGCCACCGCACTGGTGAGGGCGCCGTCGTAGTCCCCCACGGCGGCCACCACCGGCAGCCGCGACAGCCGATCGGCCGCCTCCACCAACTCGTCGACGATCAGTCCCCGGAACTGGGCCGACCCCAGCTCGGCGAGGGCCCGGACCTCGACGGGGTCGGCCAGCACGCGCAGGTCGATGCGGCCGGCGATCACGCCGTCCTCGACGTCGTGGACGGAGTACGCGACGTCGTCGGCCCAATCCATCACCTGTGATTCCAGACACTTCCGCCCCTCGGGGGCACCGTCGCGCACCCAGGCGAGGACGTCCGCGTCGTCGTCGTACGCCCCGAACTTCGCGCCCGGCGCGGGGCGCGTCCACGGGTACTTGATCGCGGCGTCGAGCGAGGCACGGGTCAGGTTGAGCCCGACGCTGCGCCCCTCCGGGTCGAGGACCTTGGGTTCGAGGCTGGTGAGGATGCGCAGGTTCTGCGCGTTGCCCTCGAAGCCGCCGCACTTCTCGGCGACCTCGTCGAGCGCCTTCTCGCCGTTGTGCCCGTACGGCGGATGCCCGATGTCGTGGGCCAGGCCGGCGAGGTCGACGAGGTCCGGGTCGAGGCCCAGCCCGTCGGCGATGCCGCGACCGATCTGCGCCACCTCGATCGAATGCGTCAGCCGCGTGCGCGGGGTGTCGCCGTCACGGGGACCGACGACCTGTGTCTTGTCGGCCAGCCGGCGCAGGGCAGCGGAGTGCTGCACCCGCGCCCGGTCGCGCGAGAACACCGACCGGTGCTGCGATGCCTCCGCCGTCGGCACCAACCCCGCGGTCTTGGGCGCCTCGGTCACCCGTCGTTCCAGATCGTGCGCGGCGTAGCCCGCACGTGCCGCGCGACCGTTCACTGCCCCGCCGTGTACGGGAAGTCCGCGGAGAAGTGGGTGAGCTGGTACCACAGCAAAGCGCCTGTCTCCCTGACGATTCCATGCAACTGCGATTCGCGGGTGATGACCGCGGGGCCCTGCCGCGTCGGTGCCGTCCACGCCTCGATGCCGGCGTCGCGCGCCATCGTCCGGGTGCGCAGCGAATGCCACGGGTCGCTCACGAGAACCGCCGAGCGCATCCCCTGCTGCCCCATCTCACGACTCACGGCCTCGATGCTGAGCAAGGTATCCGAGCCCTCCTCGACCGCGATGATCGCGTCCGCGGGCACGCCCTCGCCGATCAGGAAGTTCTTGCCCGACGCGGCCTCGGTGTACTCGTCGCCCTCCTGCTTGCCGCCGACCGTGACGATCGCCGGGGCCACACCCTGCTCGTACAGCTTGTGGGCCTGATCCAGCCGGGCCTCGAACACCGACGACGGCGTTCCGTCGTACTGCGCGGCCCCGAGCACGACGATCGCGTCGGCCGGCGTGGTGTTGTCGATGCGCGCCACCTGCCACACCCGCACCGCAGTTCCGCCGACGAGCACGATCCCGATCAGGATCGTGCCCAGCACCAGTCGGCCGACCCAACGCCCGATCGCGGCACCGAACGAACGGCGCGGCGCGGGACGCGGGTACAGCTCCGGCGGGTCGTAGCTGGGCGCGGTACTCACTCCCCGATTCTGCCAGTCGGCCACCGCAGGCGGCCGTGACGACGCGCCACACCGGATAGATTCGTGACATGGTCATCGCTCCGAGTCCGGCACAGTGTCCACACTCACGACACCGGTCCACACGCCGATCACTGACCGCGACGGTCGTCACCGCATTGCTCATGCTGGTGATGCTCGCGTTCGCCCCAGCCGCCTCGGCCGAGGCACCGATGCGGCTGCCCGACCACATCACCGACGTGTCCGGGGTGCTCGACGCCGGACAGCGCTCCGACGTGCAGGACGCACTCGACACCCTGTACGACGAGCACAAGGTCTCGCTGTGGGTGGTGTACGTGGCCGACTTCGACGGACAGTCGCCCGACGCGTGGACCACGCGCACTGCCGCCATGAGCGGGCTCGGCAACCGTGACGCGCTGCTCGCGGTCGCCACGACCGACCGGTCCTACTACTTCGACGTGCCCCAGGCGCTGTCGGAGGTCACCGACTCGGAAGTGCGGTCGATCTACCAGGATTCGGTGGAACCGGCCCTGCGCGAAGGCGACTGGTCGGGCGCCGCGATCGCCGCGGCGGGCGGACTCGGGGACGCGATGACCCCGACCCACACGTCGATGAAGGTCGTCGGCGTCGGGGCGGCAGTCCTCGTCGTCGTGGTTCTCGGGTTCTTCCTCTACTCCCGCAAGAAGCGGGGCGAGCGCCTCGAGCAGTCCGTGACAGCCGCGCGGCAGGTCGACCCCACCGACGCCACCGCGTTGGCGGCGCTGTCGATCCCGGCGCTGGACGCGCTCGCGAAGGATGCACTGGTCGAGATGGACAACGCCATCCGCACCAGCGAGGAGGAGCTCAACCTGGCGGTCGGCGAGTTCGGCGCCGACAGCACCGCCCCGTTCACCGCCGCCTTCGAGCAGGCACGTAAGACGCTCGCCGCCGCGTTCACGATCCGCCAGCGTCTCGACGACGACATCCCCGAGACGCCCGAGCAGCAGCGACAGATGCTGGTCGAACTCGTCACGACGTGTGCCCGCGCCGACCGGGAGCTCAACGCCCGCGTCGCCGAGTTCGATTCGATGCGCGACCTGCTGCTCGACGCCCCCGCCCGTCTCGACACGCTCACCCAGTCCGTCGTCGCGCTGACCGTGCGGGTCCCCCAGGCGGACGCGACGCTGGCGACGCTGCGCTCGGAGTTCCCCGCGTCGGTGCTCGCCACGATCGAGCACAACCCGGAGATGGCGCGGGAACGGATCACGTTCGCCGAGCAGAACATCGCGGCCGGGCGTGATGCGGTAGCGCTTCCGGCCGGCAAGCAGGGTCCGGCCGTGGTCGCGATCCGCGCCGCGGAGGGGGCACTGGACCAGGCTCGCACGCTGCTCGACGCGATCGACCGCGCCGACACCGACATCCGGCACGCGATCGCGACGCTGCCGGACGCGATGGCGGACGTGCAGCACGGCATCGCGACGGCCGCCGGGCTGGCCGCGCAGGGCGGGCAGAAGCTCGCCGACGCGAAGGCCGCCGCGGAGGAGGCGCTGCGAAACGCGCAGGCCACCAAGGACACCGATCCGCTCGGCAGCTTCAGCAAGGTCATCGAGGCGGACGCGAAACTCGACGCCGTCCTCGCCGAGGCACAGGAGGCCAAGCAGCAGGCCGACCGCGCCCGCGCCCGGCTGGCCCAGGACCTCACCGCGGCCCAGTCGCAGGTGACCGCGGCGGCGGATTTCATCTCGACCCGACGTGGTGCCGTCGGCGCCGAGGCCCGCACGCGGCTGTCGGAGGCGCAGCGCTACCTACAGGCGGCGCAGCAACTCGCCGACTCGGATCCGTCTCAGGCCCTGCAGCACGCGCAGGCGGCGACCCAGCTGGCGTCTCGGGCGCTGTGGTCGGCGCAGGCGGACGTGAACCGCTACCACGACGATCAGCGCCCGCCGAGCGGGGGCACCCGAGGTGGGGGCGGCAACGCGGCCGGCGCGATCCTCGGCGGCATCCTCATCGACACCGTGCTCCGCGGCGGCCTCGGCGGGGGCGGCAACTGGGGCGGCCGCGGCAGTGGCGGCTGGGGCGGACCCGGACCCGGCTCGTTCGGCGGACCCAGCAGTTCGGACCGTATCGGCCGGGGCGGCGGCGGCCGCTTCTAGCCCCGAAACGCCGAATGTCACATGCGTTCAGTCGAACTGAACGCATGTGACATTCGGCTGGGGAACCTAGGCGCCGATCAGACGCTGGGCGAGGTAGCCCTCCACCTGGTCGAGGGCGACGCGCTCCTGCGCCATGGTGTCGCGCTCACGGATCGTGACCGCCTGGTCCTCGAGGGTGTCGAAGTCGACCGTGATGCAGAACGGGGTTCCGATCTCGTCCTGGCGACGGTAGCGGCGGCCGATCGCGCCGGCGTCGTCGAACTCGATGTTCCAGTGCTGACGCAGCGTCGTCGCGAGATCCTTCGCCTTCGGCGAGAGGTCGGCGTTGCGGCTGAGCGGCAGCACCGCCGCCTTGACCGGCGCGAGGCGACGGTCCAGCTTGAGCACCGTGCGCTTGTCGACGCCGCCCTTGGCGTTGGGCGCCTCGTCCTCGGTGTAGGCGTCGACCAGGAACGCCATCAGCGAGCGGGTCAGACCGGCCGCGGGCTCGATGACGAACGGCGTGTAGCGCTCACCCGAGGTCTGGTCGAAGTAGCTCAGGTCGGTGCCCGACGCCTTGGCGTGGGTGGCCAGGTCGTAGTCGGTGCGGTTGGCGATGCCCTCGAGCTCGCCCCACTCGCTGCCCTGGAACTGGAAGCGGTACTCGATGTCGACGGTGCGCTTGGAGTAGTGCGACAGCTTCTCCTTCGCGTGCTCGTACAGGCGCAGGTTGTCCTTGTTGATGCCGAGGCCGGTGTACCAGTCCATGCGGTAGTCGATCCAGTACTGGTGCCATTCCTCGTCCTCACCCGGCTTGACGAAGAACTCCATCTCCATCTGCTCGAACTCACGGGTGCGGAAGATGAAGTTGCCCGGGGTGATCTCGTTGCGGAAGCTCTTGCCGATCTGGCCGATGCCGAACGGCGGCTTCTTGCGCGACGTGGTGAGCACGTTCGCGAAGTTGACGAAGATGCCCTGCGCGGTCTCCGGGCGCAGGTAGTGCAGGCCGGTCTCGCTGTCGACCGGGCCGAGGAACGTCTTGAGCAGGCCGGAGAACGCCTTGGGCTCGGTCCACTGGCCCTTGGTGCCACAGTCCGGGCACACGATCTCGGTCATCGACACGGCGTCCGGGTCGTCGAGCTTGTTCTTCTCGGCGTACGCCTCCTGCAGGTGGTCCTGGCGGTGGCGCTTGTGGCAGTTGAGGCACTCGACGAGCGGGTCGGTGAACACCTCGACGTGGCCGGACGCCTCCCACACCTGGCGGGGCAGGATCACCGACGAGTCGAGGCCGACGACGTCCTCGCGGCTGGTGACCATGTTGCGCCACCACTGCTTCTTGATGTTCTCCTTGAGTTCCACGCCGAGCGGACCGTAGTCCCAGGCCGACTTGGTACCGCCGTAGATCTCACCGCATGGGTAGACGAGGCCCCGACGCTTGGCGAGGTTGGCGACGGTATCGATCATGGACTTGGGTGCCACTTGGGTGCTCTCCATCTGGGTAATAGATGCGTGGTTCACGTGCGGATTTCGCCCGTCCAGCCTATCGGTAGCCGCGGCGGCGTCCCACGGGGCCGGTTGACATGCATATTCGTGCATATCAAAATGGAATTGATTTGCAATAAGGCTACCGGCCGTTCCGGTCCGATCGTATGTGAGGAGCCACCGTGAGTGTTGCCGACGCGGGCGACCTGCGCGCCGACGCGCATGGGCACGAGTCGTGCGCCGCCGAGACCCCCGCGGCACCGATGCCGTCGAAGGACACCCTGGTCGCGGCCGGGGAGATCCTGCGCGCACTCGCCGCACCGGTGCGGATCGCGATCGTGCTCCAACTTCGGGAGTCGCAGCGCTGCGTCCACGAACTCGTCGGCGCACTCGGTGTCACACAGCCCCTGATCAGCCAGCACCTTCGGGTGCTCAAGTCCGCCGGTGTCGTCCACGGCGAACGCATCGGCCGCGAGGTCATGTATCGACTCGTCGACGACCACCTCGCCCACATCGTCGTCGACGCCGTCGCACACGCGGAGGAACAATGACCGATAACCTGACGGACCCCACCGCCCGCCGCGCCCGCGTCACCGTCGGGGTGCGCTCCACCAAGCAGCGCAGCGCAATCTCGGCCCTGCTCGACGAGATCAGCGAGTTCCGGTCCGCCCAGGAACTGCACGACGAACTCCGCAAGCGCGGCGAGGGCATCGGCCTGACCACCGTGTACCGAACGCTGCAGACACTCGCCGACGCCGGCACCGTCGACGTCCTCCGCACCGACACCGGTGAATCGGTCTACCGACGCTGCTCGTCCGGGCATCACCACCACCTGGTCTGCCGCGGCTGCGGATTCACCGTCGAGGTCGACGGCCCCGCCGTCGAGCAATGGTCGCAGACCATTGCCGACGACAACGGCTTCACCGACGTCAGCCACACCGTGGAGATCTTCGGCACCTGCCGCGACTGCGCCAAGGTGCAGTAGCGGAAGCGCTACGCCAGCAGCCCCTTCCGGGCCTCCTCCGCGCCGGACAGCACCAGCAGCAGCATCGTGGCGAGCGGGGCGTCCGCCAAGCCGGTGGCCGGAAAGGTGTACCGCAGAACGACATCCGCAAGCTTGCCGCGGGTGATCACGTTGATCGTGCCGAACTGTGCCTGCGCGTTGCGCTCGGCCACCCGCTTGTGCAGCGCCGGCTTGACCGTCCGGTCCCACGCCAGCACGCCGGTCAGCGACAGCACGTCGAGGCCGTTGGCGAGCGTGACCGCCCGCAGCGAGCACAGCGCGCCGCCGTACTCGAACCGCAGCGAGCCGTCGTCGTCGGCTTCGACGGCCACGAAACCCGCAAGGGCGGCGCGGGCCCGGGCCTGCAGCGCCTCGGCCGCGTCCGTCTCGGCGCTCACTGGTACTTCACTCCCCCACTGTGCTGGATCATTTGACTCCGCCAAACCGGCGATCGCGGGAGGCGTACTCGACGCACGCCGCCCACAGGTCGCGGCGGTCGAAGTCGGGAAACAGCTTCTCCTGGAACACCAATTCCGCGTACGCCGCCTGCCAGATCAGGAAGTTCGACGTCCGCTGCTCGCCGGAGGGACGCAGGAACAGGTCGACGTCCGGCATGTCCGGCTCGTCGAGGTACTTCGCGAACGTGGCCTCGGAGATCTTCTCGGGGTCGATCTCCCCGGCGGCGGCGCGGCGCGCGATTTCCCGTGCGGCGTCGGCGATCTCGGCCCGGCCACCGTAGTTGACGCACATTGTCAGCGTCATGACGGTGTTGTCCTTGGTGAGTTCCTCGGCGATCTCGAGTTCCTTGATGACGCTGCGCCACAGGCGCGGTCGGCGCCCCGCCCACCGGACCCGGACGCCCATCTCGTGCATCTCGTCACGGCGGCGACGGATGACGTCCCGGTTGAAGCCCATGAGGAACTTCACCTCGTCCGGGCTGCGCTTCCAGTTCTCGGTCGAGAACGCGTACGCGGACAGCCACTTCACACCGATCTCGATGCACCCCTCGAGGGTGTCCATGAGGACTGCCTCGCCACGCTCGTGCCCCGCCGTCCGGGGCAGCCCCCGCTCCTGCGCCCACCGGCCGTTGCCGTCCATCACGAGCGCCACATGATTGGGGATCAACTCCGGCTGCAGGATCGGCGGCCGGGCACCCGACGGGTGCGGGGAGGGCGGGCGGATCTCGCGGTCAGGCTGAGCTTGCGGTTCGCGTCGTCGAATCACGCTCCCCATCCTGCCTGACCGCCTCGGTGTCCCCCACCGCCGCATGCGGTCGGGATCGTTCGATCAGAGGCAGCGTGCGCAACTGCCGTTCGAGGTGCCACTGCAGGTGCGCGGCGATGAGCCCGCTCGCCTGGCTGCGCATCGCGGGGGTCGCGGTCTCCGCGTCCGTCCACTGGCCGTGCGCGAGCGCGTCCATGAAGTCGAGCACACCGGGCGACGGTGTGGCCGCCCCGGGCGGACGACAGTGCACGCACACCGCGCCACCGGCGGCGACGTGGAACGCGCGGTGCGGCCCCGGCGCCGCGCACCGTGCACAGTCGGTGAGGGCCGGCGCCCAGCCCGCGTAGCCCATCGCCCGCAACAGGTAGGCGTCGAGGATCAGTTCGGCGGGCCGCCCGTGTTCGGCCACCGCGCGCAGGGCGCCGACGGTGAGACGATGCAGTCGAGGCACCGGGGCCTTCTCCTCGCCCGCCAGGCGTTCCGCGGTCTCGAGGATCGCGCAGGCGGTGGTGTAGCGGCCGTAGTCGTCGACGATGTCGGCACCGAACGCGTCGACGGTGTGCACCTGGGTGACGAGGTCGAGGCCGCGCCCCGGATGCAACTGCACGTCGATGTGCGCAAACGGCTCGAGCCGGGCGCCGAACTTCGACTTGGTCCGCCGCACGCCCTTGGCGACCGCGCGCACCAACCCGTGCTGCCGGGTCAACAGGGTCACGATGCGGTCGGCCTCCCCCAGCTTGTGCTGGCGCAGCACCACCGCATAGTCCCGGTACAACCTCACGTGCCCAGTCTCCCACGGCGCACCGACGACGCCCGACAGGTACGTTCACCGAATTCGCCCCGCCGCGAAATGGAACACGTTACTGTTCGTTCGAACGAACAGACGGACGAGCGGGGCGGTAATGGGCACTGAACTGCAGGAACACAGCGTCGACCCGGCTCCGGGACTCGAGGAGCAGGCGGCCGCACTCGCCGACGGCCGCACGACCGCCGTGGCCGCGGTCAGCGCGGCGCTCGATCGGATCGAGGCCAGCCAGCCCACGCTCAACGCGTTCCGCGTCGTGCGCCGGTCCGCGGCGCTGGCCGAGGCCGCCGACGCCGATCGCCGCCTGGCCACCGGCGAACGCCTGCCGCTGCTGGGAGTCCCGATCGCGGTGAAGGACGACGTGGACGTGACCGGGGAGCCGACGGCGTTCGGCTGCCCGGGAGACTTTCCGGCGAAGACCGCCGACTCCGAGGTGGTGCGACGACTGCGCGCTGCGGGCGCAGTGATCGTCGGCAAGACCAACAGCCCCGAGCTCGGTCAGTGGCCGTTCACCGGGGGCAGCGCTTTCGGCCACACCCGCAACCCGTGGGGCCGGGGCCACACCCCGGGCGGGTCCTCCGGCGGCAGCGCGGCCGCCGTCGCCGCCGGACTGGTACCAGCCGCCATCGGATCCGACGGCGCCGGATCGGTCCGTATCCCCGCGGCGTGGACCCACCTGGTCGGGATCAAGCCGCAACGGGGTCGAATCTCGACGTGGCCCGAGGCCGAGGCTTTCCACGGCATCACCGTCAACGGCCCGCTCGCGCGCACGGTCGCCGACGCCGCCCTCCTGTTCGACGTGGTCGCCGGCAACCACGACGGCGACCTGCACAAGCCGCCGCCCGTCACGGTTCGCGACGCAGTCGGACGCGACCCGGGGCGGCTGCGGATCGCGCTGTCGCTGCGGATCCCGTTCACCGCGACCCCGACGGCGCTGCACCCGGAGATCCGGACCGCCGTCAGCCGCACCGCACACACGCTTCGCCGCCTCGGTCACGACGTCGTCGTCGACGATCCCGAGTACGGAATCCTGTTGGGCCTCAATTTCCTTCCCCGTTCTCTCGCCGGGGTGAACGGGTGGCTCGACCAGCTACCGGATTCCGCGCTGGTCGATCCACGCACCCGCGCCAACGCCCGCACCGGGCGCCTGCTCTCGGGGTGGCCGCTGCGCGCCGCCCGCGCCGCGGAGCCACGCATGCGGCGCCGGGTCGGAGCGATATTCGACGACTACGACGTGATCCTCGCCCCCACCACCGCGACTCCCCCACCGCGTGTGGACGCGTTGGATGCGATCGGCGGTTTTCAGACCGACAAGGTGATCACGGCGGCGTGCCCGTACACGTGGCCGTGGAACATCCTCGGCTGGCCCAGCGTGAACGTCCCGGCAGGGTTCACTGCCGACGGCCTCCCGATCGGCGTGCAGTTGATGGGCCACGACAACACCGAGCCACTCCTGGTCTCCCTTGCCGCACAGATCGAATCGGTCGAGCAATGGTCCTCCCACCGGCCGCCGCGGTGGTGGTGAGTGTGACGAGCGTCCGGGATCGCGTCCTCGCGGCGGCGCTGCACATCGTCGGGACGGAGGGCGTCCCGGCCGTGACCAACCGGCGCATCGCCGCGGAGGCGGGGGTATCCCTCGGGTCGGTCACGTATCACTTCGCGTCGCAGTCGGATCTGCTGCGGGCCGCGTTGACCGGCTTCGTGTCCGAGGAGACCACGCGCCTACGTGAGATCGCGGAGACCTATCGGGACACCGGACTCAGCATCGAGGACGCCGCCGCGATCACCGAGCGGATCGCCCGCGATCTCGCGTTCTCGGCGGAGCGGATCGCGCCGTTCGAGTTGTACATCCAGGCGGGGCGCGACCCGGAGCTCCGGGACGCCGCCGACGAGTGCTTCGCCGCGTACGACGAACTGACGGTGACGATCCTGGGCGCGCTCGGCATCCCGAACCCGGAGTCTCTGGCCCCCACCCTGGTTGCGACCATCGCGGGCCTGCAGTTGCGCCGCCTCGCCACCGGGAACGGCGGACAGGACTTCTCGACAGCGGTGCTCCAGCTGATCCGCGGCGCCTTCCTGCCGCTGTCGTGATGCGCCGTCACGATGCATGCCGGATCGCGTCCACCACCACCTCCAGGTCGTCGTCGTTGTTGAAGAAGTGGAAACCTACCCGCAGCCGATTGCCGGTCACGGTCGCGACGACGCCGTGCCTGCGTAGCGATTCGGCCGTTCGCACTCCGTCCGGGACGTCGACTGCGACGATGTGCGACGCTGCGCCCTGGTTGGCATCACGGCATCCCAGCGCGGTTGCCTGTTCGCGGAAGCGTGCCGACAGTCGCAGTGTGTGCCGTTGAGTCAGATCTCGGTCCAGCTCCGACAGAACCGAAAGTGCGGCTTCGGCACCGACCCAGGAGAACCACGCCGGCGACGTGTCGCATCGCGACGCGTCGGACGCCTCCCGATATCCGCCGCCGAAGTAACCCTGCGGACTGCCCGTGCTCTTCCAACTCGGCGCCAGCGGCCGCAGGTCCGCGACCCGATCCGGCCGCACCACCAGCCACGCCGTCCCGCGGGGACAGAGCATCCATTTGTACCCGTGTACCGCGACGTAGTCGGCGGCGAGCTCGTCGAGCCGGCTATCGAGGACACCCAGCGTCTGGGTGACGTTGACGAACAGCCGGGCACCCGCGTCGTCGGTCGCCCGCCGCAGCGCCGGCAGATCGACGCGTTCGCCGTCCAACGTGATGACCTCGCTCACCGCGACGAGCGCGGTGTCGGGCCCGATCGCGTCGAGCAGGACGTCGGTGCGCGACAGTCCGGCCACCCGCGGGACGACTCGGACGCGGACGTCGTCACCGAGCAGCCGCATCCACGGATAGAGGTTGCTCCGGAACTCGTCCTCTGCCACCACGATCTCCCCGACGGAGATCGTGGAGGCCACCGTCGCCGCCGCCTCCGAGAGCGACCCGAGCGTGGCGACCGTTCCGGGCGCGACGCCGAGGTAGTCGGCGAACAGCTCGCGGGCGCGGGCCGCGGCCCCGTCCCAGTGCAGCCAGTCGAACGTCCCGCCGGACCAGTCCTCGAGCGCCCGGGTGAGTGCCGCGGTCACCGGGAGCGCGGCGGGTGGCGCTCCCGGGGTGTCGAGCCAGATCCGTTGGCCGAGTGCGGGAAACAGCGCCCTGAACTGAGAGTGGTTCATTCCGGGATCGCCACCACTGCCTCGATCTCGACGGCGAGTTCCGGTGCCGCGAGCGCGGCGACGACCGCGGCGGAGTGCGCCGGATAGACGCCGTCGGGGTACCACCGGGCGAACACCTCGTCGCGCGCGAGGGCGAACTCGCGGAACGAATCCCCTCCGACGAGGACAGTGAGCATCTTCACGATCTTGTCCGGACCGACGCCGAGGGCATCGAGAACGGCCTCGAGGTTCTCGAACGTCCGAGCCGCCTGTGCCCGGCACCCGCCCGGCACGATCGCGCCGGTCGCGTCGGCGCCGATCTGTCCGGAGACGAACGCCAACCGGTGCCCCGCGGGAACGATGGCGACGTGGCTGAACTTGCCCATCGGGGGTGCCACGTTCGCCGGATCGAAGTAGTTCACGAGTCGATCTTCCTTTCGGTGGAGAAAACGATCTTGCCGAAACCTCCGGCGTGCGCCATGTCGGCGAGCACCGCCGGCGCATCCGGGAGAGGTCGGATCGAGTCGACGACGGGACGAATCGAATGCCGCGTGACGAAGTCGAGCATGTCCCCAAACTCCTCCTCGCTGCCCATCGAGGTTCCGATGATCTCGATCTGACGGAAGAAGATCTCCCGCAACGACATCGAGACGTCCGCCCCGGTGGTGGCACCGAACGTGACGAGGCGCCCGCCCGGCCGGAGGGCGCGGACCGCGGCGTCGAACGCCGCGGTCCCGACACCGTCGAACACCACGTCCGCGGGCCGTGCGAGTGCCGAATCGAAGTCCTCGTTCCCCACGACGGCATGGGTGGCGCCCAGTTCGAGCGCGCGATCCGCAGCGGCGCGGCTGCGGCTGGTCACCGTCACCTCGGCGCCCGCGGCGACCGCCATCGCCAGCGCGAGGGGTGCGACGCCACCACTGATCCCGGTGACGACCACGTGCTCACCGGCGCGCAGGCGCGCCCGCGAGAAGAGCCCGCGGTAGGCCGTCAGACCGGCGAGCCCGAGCGCGGCCGCTTCGTGCGCGGACAGATGCGGCGGCACCGGATGCACGTTTCGTTCCGGCACGCACACATACTCGGCGAACGTTCCGGGTCGTGGGCCTCCCAGAATCTCGGGAACCTCCGGGACCTCGCCGGTGCGGGACCAGCCGAGACAGGGGTTGATCAGCACGGAGCGGCCGCGGAGCCGACCGTCGACGCCGGCCCCGACCGCCTCGATCGTCCCCACACCGTCGGCACCGATGATCAGCGGCTCGGATCCCTCTGCGCGCCGGTCGATCAGGAACAACTCGTGACGGTTGAGCCCGGCCGCGGCGAGCGCCACCCGCACCTCCCCGGCGGCCGGGGTCGGAGTCGGCAGTTCGGTGACCGACATCCCGGCGGCGCCGGGCAGTCCGGCATGAGTGGCGGCGATCACGACGTCACCGCGTCGGGTGCCTTGCCGGTGCGCAGCGACACACCGAGCGTCTCCGGCGTGACGAGCGCTGCGAGCAGGCTGATGAGCGCGCCCGCGGCGAGATACGCGGCCGGCGCGTAGGTGGAGTGGGTGTAGGTGACGAGCGCGGTCGCGATCAGGGGGCCGGCGCCGCCGAACAGGACGACGCCGAGGTTGTAGCCGATGGCGAGGCCGCTGTACCGCCGGGAGGTCGGGAACAGTTCCGAGAACAGCGCCGGCTGGGGCGCGAGCATCATCGCGTCGCCGATCAGGATCAACACGATGCCGAGGAGCACCGTCACGAACGAACGCTGGTGGATCAGTAGGAATCCGATCGGAGTGGTGACGACCACCCAGGCGGCACCCCAGAGCAGGAAGGGCCTGCGGCCCACCCGATCACACACTCGCGCGAAGGTCACGACCATGACGACCAGGAACAGCATCGCGACCAGGCCCGCGCCCCGCGCCGCCGACGAGTCGATGTGCAGTTCGGTGATGAAGAAGGTGGGGCCGTAGACCAGCAGGACGTACGTGCACATCGTGGGCGCGCACACCAGGCCGCACACCAGCAGGATCGAGCGCCAGTTCTCGCGGAGCGCGCTCAGGAGCGGGGACCGCTCCTTCGTGCCGCCCGCCGCCATCTCGGTGTACTCCTCCGACTCCTCGAGCTTGAGGCGCATGTACAGCCCGATCATGCCGAGTGGCAGCGCGAGCAGGAACGGGATCCGCCAGCCCCAGGACTGCAGGGCGTCAGAGCTGAGGGTCGCCGTGAGGATCAACGAACTCAATGCGGCGGTGAACATGCCCAGCGAGATGGTGATCGTCTGCCAGCTGCCGTAGTAGGCGCGACGGTGCGCGGGAGCCGATTCGACGACGTACGCTGCGGCCCCCATCCATTCGCCGCCGGCGGAGATCCCCTGGACGCATCGCAGGACCAGGATCAGCAGCGGCGCCGCCACACCGATGCTCGCGTAGGAGGGCACGACCGCCATGAGCGCGGTGGCGAGCGAGATCATCAGGATGATCGCGGAGAGCGTCACCTTCCTGCCGAACCGGTCTCCGATGTAACCGAAGAAGATTCCGCCGAGGGGGCGGACGACGAAGCTGATGCCGAAGACGAGGAAGGTGAGCATCAACGAGACCGCGGGATCGCCCTTGTCGAAGAACAGGACGGAGAACGTGGCCGCGAAGTAGCCGTAGAGGACGAACTCGTACCACTCGAGGAAGTTCCCGATGCAGGCGGCGACGATCGCCTTGCGTTTGGCCGGGGACAGGACATCCGAATCCTGTTGTGCGACTGAAGGGGTGGCAAGCTGGGACATGGGTCACTCCTGGGTCGGGGATGACGCGGGGATGGGAGAAGCCGTAGGGCTGTGATCGGTCTGAACACGGAAGAGCGGGGACTACCAGGCGGGCGATCCGAACGTCGGGATGTCGGTGACGTGATCGAGGTACGTGCCGTAGTCGATGTCGAGGCGGGCGAATCCGTACGCGGCGCGGACCTCACTCGTGACGGTGAGCAGCTCCAAAGGGTCACTGCGGCACGGTTGGTGCGCCAAGGTGGCCGACCCCGACCGCGGGGAGTGTTCGGATTCGAACGCGAAGGGGATCCGGACGAGGCGGCTGACGTCGAATCCGGTCCCCTCCGCGCTCGGGATGAGCTTGAGCGTGTAGTGGGTCGAGAACCACTCTGGTACCAGTTCGGTTGCCGGGCGGGCGCCGCCGAGGGCCACCCGCCCCGCGACCAGGTCGATGCCGGCGGCGTTCGTGATCGAGTACTCGATGCCGTCCGGGGTCTCGTCGAGCCGCACTCGACGCGCCTGCTTCTTCGGCAACCCGAACAGCTCGCGACCGAGGATGCCGTGGTTCAGCCCTTCGACGTAGGTCCCGACGGCATAGGCGCCGTCGCTCCCCCCGTCGTGACGGCAGCGGACCGAGATGCCGCCCTGCATGTAGGCCGGCCGCACCTCCTTCGTGCCGTCGGCGGCCGAGAACTCGGCCCCGATGAACTCCGCGATCCACACCGCCACCTGCGGGCGACCACCCGGTCCGAGCGGCGCCGGCAGGATCGCGTCGAGCACCTCGCCGTCCGTCTCGTACACCAGCGACAACCAGCGGACGCGGACCGATTCGGTGCCTGCGGCGAACAGGGGCGCGAACGCGGGCATCGCGGTGGCCGCTGCCGCGCGCCGAGGCGTCACGCGTACACCGCCGAGCCGTCGACGACCAGCGCGGCCTCGATCTCGGCGACGATCCGTTCGGTGGTGGGCACGACGGCATCGACGAGGCTGGGCGCGGCCGGGATTCGCGCCGGCGGGGCACCGATGCGCAGCGGCGGTTGCCGGAGGTCGACACCCGAGCACACCACGTCCGCAACGACCTCCGCGCCGAGACCGGCGAAGGTGTGCGCCTCGTGGACCACCGCGAGGCGGCCGGTACGCTGCACGGATCGCTTGATCGCGCCGGTGTCGAGGGGACGCAGCCATCTGGCGTCGATGACCTCGAGGTCGATCCCCTTGGCCGCCAGAGCATCCGCCGCCTCGAGCACCCGGAACTGCATTGCACCCCAGGTGACCACCGTCATCGTCGTTCCGGGCCGACGGGTCACGGCGCCACCGAGCGGCAGCACCGGTCCGCCCACGGCGAGGGGCGCCTTGGCGCCGTGGTAGAGCGTCCGGTTCTCGATAACGATGGTGGGATCGTCCGACCGGATCGCGGTCAGCAGGAGATCGTGAGCGTCCTGCGCCGTGGCAGGCATACACACCTGGAGTCCGGGCACGTGCGCGAAGAGGGCCTCGAGACTCTGCGAGTGCTGCGCACACGCGCCCGGCGCACTCCCCTGCTGCGTCCGCACCGTGATCGGCGCGGACAGCACGCCCTCGGAGACGTACCGGATGTTGGCTGCCTGATTCACCAACTGGTCCAGCGCGACCAGGGAGAAGTCCGCCCACATGATCTCGACGATCGGCCGTCGGCCGAACATCGCCGAACCGATCGCCCCGCCCAGGATCGCCGACTCCGAGATGGGAGTGTCGAACACCCTGTCGCCGAAGGCTTTCCGGAGTCCTTTCGTGACCCCGAAAACCCCGCCGGGGGCGGCGACGTCCTCGCCGAACACCAACGTGGTCGGGTCTTCGGTGAGGGCGCGGCGCAGAGCCTCGTTGACGGCGCCGGCGTAGGTCAGGTTCTTGATGTCAGGCATAGAGGTGCTCCAGTGCGGTGTGGGGATCGGCAATCGGATCGCGCAGCGCCCGGTCCGACGCATCGGCGACCTCGCGGGCCACGTCGGCCGCCACGGCGTCGAGGTCGTCCTGCGTCACGCCGGACGCCAGTAGCGACTGCGCGGCGCGGACCAGCGGTTCTTCGGGGGTGATCTCCTCGATCTCACCGTCGGGTCGGTACTGCTGGGCGTCACCGATGTAGTGACCGACGAGGCGATGCGTCATCGCCTCGAGCAGCACCGGCCCCTTGCCGTCGCGCGCGTGTTCCGCTGCCCGAGACACGGCCTCGGCGACCTTCTCGGGGTCGTTCCCGTCGATCCGCGCGCCGGTGAAGCCGTAGATGCCCGCCCGCTTGAACAGGACCTCGTTCTTGACCATGTCGACGATCGGCGTCATCTCGGAGTAGTGGTTGTTCTCGACGACGAAGATCACCGGGAGGTTGCGAATGGACGCGAAGTTCATCGCCTCGTGGACGGCACCCTGGTTCAGGGCTCCGTCACCGAAGGCCGCCACCGCGACCCGGCCCGAACCGTCGAATGTGGCAGCGAGCGCCGCACCCGCGGCGATCGGCGCGCCGGCACCGACGATCGAGTTCTCGCCGTACATCGCGTGCGCCGGTGTGGAGAAGTACGCCGACCCGCCGCGGCCACCGTTCGCGCCGGTGCTCCGGCCGAGGAGCTCGGCGAGGACCTGGTGCACCGAGGCCCCGAGGGCGAGCGCCCAGCCGTGACCGCGGTAGGTGGGGAACACTGCGTCGCGCGAAAGATCCAGCCCCGCAGCGCCACCGACGTAGATGGCCTCCTGACCATTGCACAGGTGGACCGATCCGACGATGTCGCCGGCCTTGCGCAGCCGGAGTATCTCGTTCTCGGTCGCGCGGATGCGGTGCATCTCGCGGAAGTATCGGAGCAGAACTCGAGACATGTGTCCTCCACAGTCTGATGGTGATGAGGTAGTAGATGGAGTGCCGGCAGTGCGACGGAGGTCGCGTCAGCGGCCGTCGCCCACCGCGCGCAGCGGTGTGGGCGAGGTGGCGCGAAGGTGGGACGTGGCCCGGTGCGCGACGTCGCGGACGTGCGTGCTCAGCGAGCCGAGATCGCGGTTGAATCGGGCGGTCGGCGCCGACACGGCGTAGGCGCCCGACGGCTTGCCGTCGACGTCGAAGAAGGGGGCTGCCACGCACGACACACCGATCTCGTACTCCTCGGCGTCGATCGCGTAGCCACGCTGGGCCACCAGTTTGAGTTCCGTCGCGAGCGCGCCGTGGTTCGGGATCGTGTTCGGGGTCAGCTGCGTGAAGCTGTCGTCGGGAAGCATCGCTTCGACGTCGCGCCCCGGCAGGTGCGCGAGGATCGCCTTGCACGATGCGCGGGCGTGCATGTTGCCGGTGTAGCCCACGTCGAGGTTTCCGACGTTCAGCATGTGCAGTCCGGCGATCCACTCCTGGAGCGTGACCGTGCCGTGGTACCAGCCGGAGATGTACACCGTCTCCCGGGTCAGCCGATGCAGCCTGGACAACAGCGCCGAGAGTGTCGGATCGGGACGGGTGTGATCGGCCACCGTCTTGCTCAGCCGTGCCGCCCGACTGCCCACGATGTAGGTGCCTTTGGGTAGCCGCGTGACGAAGCCGTCCTCCTGCAGGGTGCGCAGGATGTGATAGCAGGTGCTGCGATTGAGATCGAGCTGTCGTGCAAGGCTTTTCGCCGACGCCGTGCCGTCGGCCGCGGCGATGGCCTCGAGGACCTCCAGCCCGCGGGACAGCGTGCGTAGCGTCGTCCCCGGGTTGGAGGCGGTCACGACGTCGTCCGAGACGCGAGGGCGAGAAGTGTTCGCGCCAAAACCTGGGCCGACGTGACGACCTCGTCCTCCTCGATCGACTCGTCCGGGCTGTGCGCGAGCGCCGTATCGCCGGGGCCGTAGATGATCGTGGGGATGCCGCGGGGTCCGTACTGCGCAGCATCGGTGGCGGCAGTCAGACCCACCAGCGGCGTCTGCGACCCACGCACGATGTCGATGCTCTCCCGGACCGCATGCACGAGAGGAGCGTCGGCGTCGCTCTGCCATCCCGGCAACTCGTGCTGCCACACGACTCTGCTCGGTCGCGGGCCCCAGCCGGCGTCAGCGTCGACCTTCGCCACCAGTTCCTCGATCCGCGCACGCATCTCGTCGAGATCCTCGCCGGCGGCCACTCCCCATCGACCGGCCATCTCGGCGGTATCCGGCACTGCCGCCCGCCATGTCCCCGCGCGCACGGTCCCCATGACGAACGGGACGGGTGTCGGGATGTCCGCGAAGTACTCGTTCCGGTGGTCCTCCGCCCGGGCGTCCGCAAGTTCGGAGAGCGCGGAGTGGACACGCATCAGGTGCAGAAAGGCGTCCTGGCCACGCCACGGCGCCGACGTGTGGGCCGAGACCCCGTCGATCTCGACACGGAAGAACAGCAACCCGGTTCCGGCAGGCGCCGCGATCCCGCAGGTCGGTTCGAGAACGATGGCCGCCGCCGGTTCCGCGATCCGTTCGAAGGCGGCGCGGGTGCCGATACCTGTCGTCTCCTCGGCGATCACCAGCTGGACGGCAACATCGAAGGGCAAGTCCACGTCCAGGTTTCGCAGCGCCTGCAACGCGAACACTCCGGAGGCGACCGGCCCCTTCGTGTCGACCGATCCGCGTCCGTGAACGCGTCCGTCGCGGCGCACGCCGCTGAATGGCGGCAACGTCCAGGATTCGAGGTCGCCGGGCGGCACGACGTCGATGTGCCCGTTCAGCACGACCGTCGGCGCGTCACCGCGGGGCGGGCGGGGCCACGCGACGATGTTGCGTCGGTGCTCGAGCCGCGGCTCCGTGGCCGGGTCCGCGGCGCGTCCGGCCGCGGTCAGGTGAAGATGCTGTGTCTCGTAGGTCCAACCGTTCGCGTCGAACCAGTCGGTGAGGAACCCGTGGATGGTGTCCTCGTCCCCGCTGACACTGGGGCAACGCACAGCGCCGGAGAGGAACTCGAGCATCGGCTCCCTCAGGTCCTCGACCGTGTCGTGCAGCCGGCTCACCGCGGGTTCGGTAGCTTCGGTCGTCCGGGTCATCGCAACACCTCGTTCGGTCATCCGTTCGTTCGGTGGACCCACGATGAACTCCGAGCGATGGTTGGGCAACGAGGACGCCGATCCAGTGTCACTATATGAACTTTCGGTCGACCGGACTACTCCGATCGGCGCCGAATCGCCTGCCGACGCGGCATACATACCGGTCAGTCCGCTCCGGGGATCGAGATCGCCCTCACGGAATTTCAAATACCCGGACGAGGGGCCGAGCGATCTCGATCCCGATTCCGTTCGGACCTATCGTGACGCGCCTAGGCAACCGTGCCGCGGGGCACACGGCTCCACGGCTTCCGACAACCCTTGGCAGGAGCTTCAGAATGACCGAGGCCACGCTGTACGGCCGGCACCGATCCGTCATGCCCGATTGGATGTCGTTGTACTACCAGGATCCCCTCGAACTCGTGTCGGGGAAGGGACGTCACGTCGTCGGAGGGGACGGACGCACCTATCTGGACTTCTTCGGCGGTCTGCTCGCGACCATGGTCGGCCACGACATCCCCGAGATAACCGAGGCGATCCGCGCCCAGGCGGGACGCATCATGCACTCCTCGACGCTCTATCTGATCCGCGCCCAGGTGGAACTCGCCGAGAAGATCGCGGCCCGGGCGCCGATCGACGACCCGCGCGTCTTCTTCGTCAACTCCGGATCGGAAGCCGTCGAGACGGCGTTCCTGCTCACCAGTTGTGCGAAATCCTCGAACCAGGTCATCGCTCTGCGGGGTAGCTACCACGGTCGGTCGTTCGGCACCGTCGCCGCGACCGGGATCCGAGGATGGTCGGCCACCTCGCTCAGTCCGTTGCAGGTGACGTACGCGCACAGTGGATACAAGTACCGGAGTCCGTTCGGACACCTGGACGACGATGCCTACACCGCCGCGTGCGCCGACGAACTCCGCACGATGATCGAGACATCCACCTCGGGGAACGTGGCCTGTTTCATCGCCGAACCGGTCCAGGGGGCAGGCGGTTTCGCCACTCCCCCGGACGGGTTCTTCCTGGCGATGCAGGAGGTGTTGCGCGAGTACGAGATTCCGTTCGTCTCCGACGAGGTGCAGTCGGGCTGGGGACGGACCGGCAGGTCCTGGTTCGGAATCGAGCACTACGGCGTCCGGCCTCAGGCGATCACGTTCGCAAAGGGGCTGGCCAACGGTATGAGCATCGGTGGCGTCGTTGCCGAGGAGTCGCTCATGAACTCGCTGACCGCGAACTCGATCTCCACCGCCGGCGGCAATCCGATGGCGATGGCCGCCGGGAACGCGGTCCTGGACTACATCGAGGATCACGACCTGCAGTCCAACGCGGACCGCGTCGGCGCGCTGCTCTCCGACGGCCTCCGCGCGATTGCGGACCGCTGCCCGCTGGTCGGTGAGGTCCGCGGCGTCGGGCTGATGATCGGCGTCGAACTCGTCCTACCCGGTTCGAAGGCTCCCGCGGCGTCGGCGACCACCGCTGTCCTCGAGGAGGCGCGGGCCGCGGGCCTCCTCATCGGACGGGGTGGATTGCACGGCAACGTCCTTCGTGTCACGCCGCCGATGACGGTCACCGCCGAAGAGGCCACCGAGGCTCTCACGGTGCTGGAGTCCGTCCTGATGAAGGTGTCGGCCGCGGCCCGCGCGTGACGAGGCGATGACCGCACCGACCAACGCCTACGCCTACGGGCCTGCGTCGGATCGGGTCATCGCAGTGGATCGAACGCAGCCAGTTCGGGGGCCACCCTCCCGGTCACGATGCTGTCGGCGAGCAGGCGTCCCGTGACCGGGCCGAGGGTGATTCCCCACATCCCGTGGCCCCCGGCGACGTACACCCGCGGCGAACGAGTGGCGCCGACGAGCGGCAACCCGTCCGGCGTACACGGCCGGGACCCCACCCATTCGTCTCGTCGATCGTCCAGGTCCGCCCCACGCAGCAACGGACGGGCGGCCTCGACGATCGCCTCGATCCGCCGCCGATCGAGCGGTGCCTCCGGTGAGCGGAATTCCATCATCCCGGCAACCCGGAGACGGTCCCCGAGTGGTGTGCACGCGACACGTTGCGCCGGAAAGTAGACGGGACCCGACGGAACATGGTCGATCGGAACACTGAAGCTGTATCCCCGGCCGGCCTGCACGGGAAGGCCGACGCCGAATCCACGAGCGATGTCGCCCAGCCACGTTCCCGTGGCGAGCACCACGGCGTCGAACGGCCCCTCGTCGCCGATCGAGGTCGAAACTCGCACTGCGGCACCGTCGTCCACCACTCCAGTGACCTCGGCACCCTCGAGAACGAGGCCGCCGCGCCCGCGTACGGCCGCCGCGAGACTGTCCACGAAGCTGCCCGGATCGACGAATCGTTGACCGTGCAGTCGGATCGCGGCGCCGATCCGGTCGGACAGCGACGGCTCCACCTCGCGGGCATCGTCGCCGGACAGGACCTCGAATCCGACCTCCTGGCCCGCGCCTTGAACCTGCTCGATCTCCTCGAGCAGCACGGCGCGCTCCTGCTCGGTCCGATACGCGGCCAGAAAGGACTTCGCATTCCGCGTCCTGCCCGCAACCCCGTTCTCTTCGAGCGTGGCGAACGCCGGCAAGGCCTGCCGATTGACCTCCGCCAGTGCCGCCATCGCCCGCCGCCAACGCGGTGCCGTGCTGTGCAGGGCGAACGAGGCGAGAAACCGGATCAGCCGCAGGTTCAACGTCGGCGGAACGTACACAGGAGAACGTGGGCTGAGCAGGGCCCGGATTCCGTACCGGAGAACCGCCGGCTCCGGCAACGGCGTGCTGATACCCGGCGTGATCCATCCAGCGTTCCCCCACGACGCCCCGGCCGCCACACCCTCGCGGTCGAGCACCGTGACATCGATTCCCCGCTCCTGCAGAAACCATGCCGTCGACAACCCGACCATTCCGGCGCCGACGATCGCGGCTCGGCGTGGGGCAGCGTGACCGTTGACCATGTTCATACCTCTTTCCTCGATCTTTCCAGTCCCTTCGAGGATCGACCAGCGCACGCCGCCCGTCACCGTCACGAAGCGTCAACGGACGACACCGAAATTGTGCCGAAAGCACAGTCGGAACTCGCTGTTGCCGAACAACTGTCGGCCTTCGGGCCGTTCCGGCACTTTGGAGGAAGATGATCCGCCTCAGTTCCCTGCTCGACTCACTGGGCACGACGGTGGTGAGCCCGACAGCATCGGCCCGCCGAGACGACGTCACCGATGTCGTCCTTGCCGACGATGGCGGACCGGAGCCCGAGGGCTGCGCACAGCTCGTGCTCGGACCGGGAATTCACGGGACGTCGCGCGCGATCGAACTGCTGCGTCGTGCTGCCCGGGCACATTCTTGTGCGGTGGTGCTGTCGGCTCCTACCGCGTCCCATCCGGTCGTGGTCGACGCGGCCGAGTCGCTCGGTGTCGGAGTCGTCGAATTGCAGCCGACGACCTCGTGGACGCAGTTGGTGTGGCTCATCCGGAGCATCATCGACCGCTCCACCGCGTTCGCCGATTCCGCGGTTCACGACGAACCCGTCGACTACGACGCACTGTTCGCGCTCGCCGATGCTGCCGCCGCGATCGTCGGCGCGCCCGTGACCATCGAGGACGTCCATTCCCGAGTCCTCGCCTACTCCGAACTCCAGGACCGAACGGACGCCGCGCGGATCTCGACCATCGTCGGACGACGAGTGCCCGAGAGCGTGGTGCGGCATCTACGGTCGCGCGGAGCGTTCCGGCAGCTGCACAGCTGCGACGATCCCATTCGGATCGAGGCCGGGCCGGAGGGGTTCCTCCCGCGACTGGTCGTCCCGATCCGTGCCGGCCGAGAACTGCTCGGGTCCATCTGGGCCCTCGATCCCGAACCCCTGTCAGGAGATCGAACGAGCGAGCTCACCCGCACCGCATCGGCTGTCGCTCTCCACCTGGTCCGGTCGCGCGCCCAGTCCGGGATCGCGCGACGGCTGACCGCGGACCGAATCCGTGTGCTTCTGCTCTCGCCTGACGGCTCGACCACCGTCCCGCTCCCACCGGGACCATGGCGCGTCGTCGTGTTGTGGGACGTGCAAGGGCGCGGCGGTGATCAACAGCTCGTCCAGTGGGAACTCATCCTCCGCCGTCACGGCTGGCTCCAGCCGTTGCTCACGACGCTCGACGGACTTCCGGTCGCGGTCGTCGCCGATAGCGGGTCCTCGGCAGTCGCCGGAAGCTGGGAGTGGATGAAAGCGGTGGTTCCCGCAGCCGGCCCGAGGGCGCGCGCGTTGGCCGGCGCGCCCGCACACAGCCCGGCTGAACTGCCCAGATCGAGTACCGAAGCGATGGAACTGGCTCCCCTCGCACAGGAGGGACACATCGCCGATTCGTCGACGACGTTCGAGGGTGCGTGGACCGACCTCGTCCTCGCTCGCGCCCGCTCGGCGCTCCTCGCGATGCCCTTCCACGTCGGATGGGTGCAGGTGTTGATCGATCACGATCGGGAGCGCGGATCGGCCCTCGTCGCCACGCTGGCCACATACCTCGATCACTACGGCGAGCCCAAGCGCGCGGCGCGGGAACTCCACGTGCATCCGAACACCCTGCGCTACCGGATGAAGCAGATCGTCGATCTTTCCGGACTCGACTTCTCGGACCATCGGGTCCGGCTGGCGGCAGCGCTCGTGCTCAGCGCGATCACCACCACGGCCCGCGGACATCGTCGCGGCCGAGCGCACCAGCCCGTGGCGGCCGACCGGCCGGCCCGACAGGCACGTGTGCGGTGATACGTCGGGGCGCGGGTCAGTCGGCCCCGGGTTCGGGGGATGCGACGGATTCGAGGACCATCACCGGGATCCGGCGGTCGGTGGCCCGCTTCGCGTACCCCGCCCACGCCGGATAGATCGACAACCCGAGCCGCCACAACCGCTCGCGCTCCGCGCCTTCCGCCTCGCGCGCCCGAACGTCCCGCACCGCACCGCCGGCCACCGAGATCTCGGCCCGCGGGTGGGCGCGCAGGTTGTAGTACCAGGACGGGTTGTCCACCTGGCCGTAGTTGGAGGCGATCACGACGATCCGACCGTCGTCGGGCAGTCCGAGCAGCGGGAGGGTGCGCCGAAATCCGGTCCGCGCACCGGTCGTCGTGAGCATCACCACCGGCAGGCCCGTGAGCATGCTGGTCAGGGTGCGCCGCCCCCTGGTGATCCGGAAGACGGGACGGTCGATGTGGTGCAGAGTGCGAGCGAAAACCCAGGACACCGGAGCCAGGCCCGCGACCGAGCGCAGTCCGCGCTGAATCAGGTTGGCCTGACGATAGGTTCGCGCCTGCGACATCGGTACCTCCTCCCGATGGGATCGATCTTCGCACGCACGCTCGATCTGCACGCGGAAACGATCGGGTACCGATCGAAGCGACAACCGCACCTGTTGCGCGCTGGGGGTACGAGCCCCAGCGCGCAACATCTACGGTTCCGTCCCCGGCCGCTGGGGCAGGATTGCGTGGCGGCTACTCGGGGACCGGAATCCTCCCGCCGGCGGCAGCCCGACGAATGCAATCCCGCAATGCCGAACAGCTGTTGGAGACCAGGTTCGCCTTCACGGGCGACGTGGCGTTACTCAACTCGACACACACCTCCTTCGATCCCGCGGCCCACTGGATGCTGGTGTGATGCCAACTGTTCTTCTCCACGAGTACGCGATTGCGACAGAGGTCGCACGTGAGCGCCTGCATGGCTAGACCCTCTCCTCCTCGCCGGCCTGCCGGGCGAGGTTTGCGGCGACTTCCGCCTTCCATGCCTCGACCGGCCGGCTGGTGTCCAGTTCGAATTCGGAGCGTTGCACCATCTCCGGGGTGACGTCCGCGACGTCGACGCAGAACTGCTCGTACCAACGGCGCAGTTGGTAGACGGGCCCGTCCTCTTCACACAGGAGCGGATTCTCGATCCGCGTCTTGTTCTTCCAGATCTCGGCGTCCTGCTCGAACCCGATGCCGATGTAGCCGATCATCGCTTCCATCAGTTGCTCGGCGATCTCGGCGGGGACCTGCTCGGTCTTCTTGATCGAAATGCCGTACATGAGAACGAACTTGTCCGGACCGACCGGGTAGTGGCAGTTGATCAACATGGACTCGACCTCGTACCGGTCGTAGATGTACACGAGATCGTCTGTCATGAACGACGGGCCGTGATAGGCGGCGACCGATCGATTTCCCAGCAAACGGGGAATTTCCGGATCATCCCACTTGACGACGTCTTCACGGCTTTCGCCGCGTTGTTCCTGGATCGCGACGTGCCCTTCGAACACGTTCTTGAAGTAGGTCGGCATCCCGTAGTGCACATAGTAGAAGTGCGCCATGTCGACGACGTTGTCGATGATCTCGCGGCAATTCGTGTCGATCTCGAGCGCCTTCCACTCCCACTCGGTCCATTCGGCATCCGGAGTTCGAATCTCCGAGATCGTGACGTCAGGGGCCGGCGGATTTCCCTCCGGGTCGTGCCAGACGAAGATCAGTTCGTCCTTCTCCATCGCCAGCCACCGCCGCGTGCGAGCCAGCGGAGGCACCCGACGCGCATAGGGAATGTCGGCACATTTTCCGTTACCGTCCCATCGCCAGTCGTGGAACGGACACGCAACCGCGTCGCCCTTGATGACGCCCTGGCTCAGATCGCCACCCATGTGTCGGCAGTATGCGTCGAGGATCTTGATATCCCCCATGCTGTCGGCAAAGACGACAAGCTTCGTTCCGAAAGCCTCGACGGAGTGCGGCTTGCCGTCCTTGTAGTCCCGAGCCAAGCCCAGGCAATGCCACCCGCGCGCAAATCGGGTGGGCGGAACCCCCTGTTCGATGATGCGTATTTCATCCAGCTCAGTGGAAGCACTCATGGACATCCTCTTCCTCGATGATCATCAGACATTGATTTTCGGGCAGCGATCACCGCCCGCCCCAATCTCGCTCCACTAGAACCTGTTTCACCACATTTCCTCCCATCCACCGGGAAACGAAATAAGAGTTTCACCCTTTCGAAGAAACTTGCCTCAATTGACGCTTCGCATTGCGAATGTCGAAAAAGAAGTGTTCAGCTGAGCGGAAACCGTCTTCCACTCGCCGACTTCCCGCGAGCTGGGAGATGTTGTAGCGCACGCTATTTCGGTCAAGCAGAGTGATTCCGTCATCGATACCTTTGGTTCCACATCGAGGAGGATGGGCACAATGAGTTACGCAGAAGGCGATGTCCGAACAATCGAGGCCGAGGGCAATCCGGCCCGATTTGCGCGAGGATGGCACTGCCTGGGGTTGGCCGACCGATTCAAAGACGGGAAACCGCATCAAATCAAGGTGTTCGGGAGTGAACTGGTCGTTTTCGCCGACACCAAGGGTGAACTGAATGTCCTCGACGCATACTGCCGACACATGGGTGGCAACCTGGCCCACGGGACCGTCAAAGGCGACTCGATCGCGTGCCCCTTCCACGACTGGAGGTGGGGCGGAAACGGCAAGTGCACCGACATCCCCTACGCGCGCCGTGTGCCCCCGCTGGCACGCACGCGCTCGTGGTCGACGCTCGAGCGCAACGGCCAGCTGTTCGTCTGGCACGATCCGCAGGGGAACCCGCCGCCGGCCCACGTGACGATTCCGGATATCGAGGGCCACGGTTCACCCGAGTGGACACCGTGGCAGTGGAACTCCGTACTGGTCGAGGGATCGCACTGTCGCGAACTCGTCGACAACGTGGTGGACATGGCGCACTTCTTCTACGTGCATTTCAACACCCCGCGCTCGTTCAAGAACGTCTTCGAAGGGCACATCGCATCACAATCGATGAGCTTCACCCCCCGAAAAGACAAGCGCACCTTGGACTTCGGCGACGACAGTGTCACACAGTCCGACGCCTCCTACTTCGGACCCGCGTACATGATCGACGAGTTCCACGCCGACATCGGAGCCGATGAGCCGCTCGAGGCCGTCCTGATCAACTGCCACTACCCGGTGACATCGAACTCGTTCGTCCTGCAATACGGGATCATCGTCAAGAAGATGGCGGGAATGTCCGACGAGCAAGCAGCCGCGCTGGCCAAGGGATTCGGCGACGGCACGATCGCGACGTTCGAACAGGACATCGTCATCTGGAAGAACAAGACGAAGATCGACAACCCGCTCCTCTGCGAGGAGGACGGCCCGGTCTACCAACTGCGGCGCTGGTACGAGCAGTTCTACGTCGACGTCGAGGACGTCTCCGAGGACATGATCAGGCGGTTCGAATTCGAGATCGATACGTCCCGTGCCGCGGCGATCTGGGAGAAGGAGATGGAGGACAACCTGGCGGCCGAGCGCTGACGAGGTGATCAGACGGGAACGGCACCGCACTCCTCATCGGGAACGCGGTGCCGTTCTGCGTATCGAACTCCTAGAAGCCCAAGCGGCCCAACTGCTTCGGGTCGCGCTGCCAGTCCTTGGCGACCTTGACGTGCAGATCCAGGAAGATCTTGACGCCGAGCAGCTTCTCGATCTGCTTGCGCGCGACGGTGCCCACCTCGCGCAGCCGGGCCCCACCCTTGCCGATCACGATGCCCTTCTGGCTGGGGCGTTCGACGTACAGGAGAGCGTGGACGTCGAGCATCTCGCCCTGCTTCTCGGTACGGCCCTCGCGCTCGCGGATCTCCTCGATGACCACGGCCAGCGAGTGCGGCAGTTCGTCGCCCAGCCCCTCGAGCGCGGCCTCGCGGATCAGCTCGGCCATCAGAGTTTCCTCGGGCTCGTCGGTGAGCTCGCCGTCCGGGTAGAACGCCGGGCCGGGCTCCATCAGGCCGGCCAGGACCTTGACCAGCAGCTCCACCTGCTCGCCGGAGACCGCGGACACCGGGATCACCTCGGCCTCGGGGCCGAGGAGCTTGGAGACCGCCATGAGCTGGCTGACCAGTGCGTCCTTGCTCACCTTGTCGATCTTGGTGACGAGCCCGACGAGCTTGGTCTTGGGCGCCATCTGACGCACCTGGTCGAGGATCCACCGGTCGCCGGGGCCGATCTTCTCGTCCGCGGGGATGCACAGGCAGATGACGTCGACCTCGGAGTACGTGTCACGCACAAGGTCGTTGAGGCGCTGACCGAGCAGCGTGCGGGGCCGGTGCAGACCGGGGGTGTCGACCAGGATCAGCTGGGCGAAATCGCGGTGCACGATGCCGCGGATCGTGTGCCGGGTGGTCTGCGGTCGCGACGACGTGATCGCGATCTTCTCGCCCACCAGCGCGTTCGTCAGCGTGGACTTGCCCGTGTTGGGTCGTCCGACGAAACAGACGAAGCCGGAACGGAATTCGTTGTCGGTCCCTGTCATTTCTAGCTCACGCTCGCTGTCACTCGTAGTTCACGCTTCCGTCTTCGTTCGTGTCGCCGGCGCCCGCCGACTCCGCGCCGAGCACCCGCTCGACGTACACCGTGCTGATCCGCACGCGACCGCGCACGTCGGCGCCGCCCTCGCCGCGCAGCCGCAGCCCCGCGGTGACGACCTCCGACCCCGGGAGCGGCACGCGTCCGAGTTCGTAGCCGAGCAATCCGCCGACCGTCTCGACCTCGTCGTTGTCGATCCCGACGTCGAACAACTCCCCCAGGTCCTCGACCGGCAGACGCGCCGAGACCCGGTAGGTGCCGTCGCCGAGGTCCTCGACCGGCGGGGTCTCGTCGGTGTCGTACTCGTCGGCGATCTCCCCCACGATCTCCTCGATCACGTCCTCGATGGTGACCAGCCCGGCAATTCCGCCGTACTCGTCGACGAGGACGGCCATGTGGTTGCGGTCGCGCTGCATCTCCGACAGCAGGCTGTCGAGCGGCTTCGAGTCTGGTACGAATACCGCCGGGCGCATCACCTGCGACACGTTGACGCTGCGACCGCCGTCGGACGAGTAGTAGGTCTGCTGCACCAGGTCCTTGAGGTAGACCACGCCGAGCACGTCGTCGACGTTCTCGCCGATCACCGGGATGCGCGAGTGCCCGCTGCGCACCGCGAGCGACGTGGCCTGGCCGGCGGTCTTGTCGGACTCGATCCACACCATCTCCGGGCGCGGGACCATCACCTCGCGGGCGGACGTGTCGCCGAGTTCGAACACCGACTGGATCATGCGACGTTCCTCGTCGGCCACCACGCCGCGCTCCTGCGCCAGATCCACCAGTTCGCGCAGCTCGATCTCGGAGGCGAACGGCCCGGCACGGAAACCGCGGCCCGGGGTGAGCGCGTTGCCGACCAGGATCAGCAGGCGGCTGACCGGGCTGAGCAAGGCGCCGAGCGCGACCAGCGGCACCGCGCTCGCGAGCGCGATCGGGTACGCATGCTGGCGGCCGAGGGTGCGGGGACCGACGCCGATCGCGACGTAGTCGACCAGCACCATCACCACGATCGTGACGACGACACCCCACACCGGGCCGATCAGCTCGATCAGCGCGCCGGCGAGCAGGACGGCCGCCGCGATCTCGCACAGGATCCGAAGCAGGACCATGAGATTGACGTAGCGGGGACGGTCGGAGACGATCCGCACCAGACGCGCCGCGCCGGGGCGTTCGTCCTTGGCCAGCTCCTCGACCCGGGCCGGCGAGAGCGTGTTGAGTGCCGAATCCAGGGCCGCGAACAGGCCGCCCAGCGGCACCAGGACGACGGCGAGAACTATGAGGACGACGGCGTCGCTCACCGGCCGATCACCGTCCGCCGGGTATCACTGCTCGGCACCGTCGACGAACCCGGTCTTGCCGAGCAGCCGCTGGTCGCGTGCCGCGAGCTCGGCCTCGCGCTCCGCGCGCCGCAGGTCCTCGAACCAGTCCGCCAGCAGCTGGTTCTGCAGGCCGAACATCTCCTTCTCCTCCTCCGGCTCGGCATGGTCGTAGCCGAGGAGATGAAGGACACCGTGGACGGTCAGCAGCGCCAGCTCGTGGTCGAGCGAATGGCCGGCCTTCTGCGCCTGATCGGCGGCGAACGACGGGCACAGCACGATGTCGCCGAGCATCGACGGTCCGGGCTCCGGCGCGTCGGGACGTCCGCCCGGCTCGAGCTCGTCCATCGGGAACGACATGACGTCGGTGGGTCCGGGCAGGTCCATCCACCGCATGTGCAGATCAGCCATGGTCGCCGAGTCCACCAGCACCATCGACAGTTCCGCCGCGGGGTGCACGTCCATTCGGGCGATCACGAACCGGGCGACGCTGATCAGGTCCTCGTCGGAGACTTCCATCCCCGATTCGTTGGAGATCTCGATGCTCATGTACGTCGCTCTTTCGTCGGTCGCGCGCTGGTTCGTGGCCAGGCAAAGGAAGCTGTCGTGCGGAAGTTGTGGGGCGGGAACAACCCTACCGCCGGTGCGAACGCGACTGGACCGCTCGCCGCTGTGCGCGGTTTCCGAGCGGCAATTCGTCGGCGCGTGACGACTCGAACCGGTCGTACGCGTCGACGATGTCTGAGACCAGACGGTGCCGCACGACGTCGCTGCTGTCGAGGATCGCGAAGTGGATCCCGTCGATGTCGTCGAGGATCTCGGTGGCGGCACGCAGACCCGAGCGCGCTCCGCCGGGCAGGTCGACCTGGGTGATGTCACCGGTGACGACGATCTTGGAACCGAAGCCCAGGCGGGTCAGGAACATCTTCATCTGCTCGGCCGTGGTGTTCTGCGCCTCGTCAAGGATGATGAATGCGTCGTTGAGCGTGCGGCCGCGCATGTAGGCGAGCGGGGCCACCTCGATCACGCCGGCCTGCATGAGCTTCGGGATCGCCTCCGGATCCATCATGTCGTGCAGCGCGTCGTGCAACGGACGCAGGTACGGGTCGATCTTCTCGTGGAGCGTGCCGGGCAGGAAGCCGAGCCGCTCGCCCGCCTCGACCGCCGGGCGGGTGAGGATGATCCGCGTCACCTGCTTGCTCTGCAGCGCCTGCACGGCCTTGGCCATCGCCAGGTACGTCTTGCCGGTGCCGGCCGGGCCGACACCGAACACGATCGTGTTCTCGTCGATGGCGTCGACGTACCGCTTCTGGTTGAGCGTCTTGGGCCGGATCGTCTTGCCGCGCCGGGACAGGATGTCGAGGCTGAGCACGTCGGCCGGGGACTCCGACAGCCCCTGGGTGAGCATGCCCACGGTCCGCCGGACCGCGTCCGGACTGATCGGCTGATTGCGGCGCACCAGCGCGGCGAGCTGCTCGAAGACACGCTCGGCCAGCGCGACGTCCGCGGGAGTACCCGTCAGCGTGACGGCGTTCCCGCGCACATGGATGTCGGCGTCGAGGACCCGTTCGAGAGCGGTCAGATTTTCGTCCGAGGACCCGAGCAGGGGCGGCACCACCTCGGGAGGGAGTTCCATGCTCGAGCGTACGGTGCGCTCGGCCGGTTGCGCGGGATCCTGCGGGGCGCCGCTGTAGCGCGGCGAGCCGTTCTCGACTTGTTCACTCACGTGAGGGCTATGGCCTACTTCCAGGTCCGACGTATCCGCGACGGGTTGCCGCGTGTGCCCAAAGTCTAGCGCCCGACGGCGACACGGCCCACCGAGTTACCCCGCCGGCGCCTTGTCCGGTTCGCCGGAATCGGCCAGCCAGCGCGCGGCCCGCTCCACCACGTCCGCCGCCCGCTCGGGCGGGAGTCCGAGCAGAACCAGACCGGCCGTGGCGAACGTCTCGCCGCGGTCGACGATCGTTCCCCGGTTCGCATGCTCGAGCAGCGTCAAGGTCATGCCCTCGTACATCGCCACGAGCAGGTCGGCGGGTAGGTAGTCGGAGAAGACACCCTCGCGTTGCCCACGCTCGACGTTGTCGACGCTCGTGGCCCGCAGCGGCTCGAGCAGATCGTGGATCCGCTCCTCTCCCAGTTCACGCCGAGCGAACGAGAGCAGGATCCGGAACCGGTCGCCGATCGGCCACGTGCGCAGCGCCAGGACGGCCACCCCGAGGTCGGGTTCGTCGGGCGCCGGCGGCCCGGAGGCCAGGGACTCCGCGATCGCGGTCGACGCCTCCGCGACGAGCCCCTCGATCAGGGCATCGCGGTTCGGGAAGTGCGAGTAGACGGTCCGCCGCACCACACCGGCAGCCCGCGCCACGTCGTCCATGCTCGCGTCCGGATCGGCGGCGAACGCCGCGATTGCCGCCTCGAGAATGCGGGCACGGTTCGCGCGTGCGTGAGCGCGGAGTCGAGGAGCGGGCACGGGAGTCACCGCTACATCCTGCCCCGAGCACGGTTTGTGATCTGCGTCATGCACTACTTGCACACTGGTGTGCAGAAAACTAACTTGCACATCGATGTGAAATACCGATGTGATCCGACCGAGACGTGCGAGGGGCGGGCAACGATGACCGTGACGCTGTCGCAACTACCGGGCGTTGCCAGCACGCCCGTCGACCAGATGGACCGGCCCTACTCGCGCCGGTGGGCGGCCCTCGGTGTGCTGTGCCTGAGCCTGCTGATCGTCGTCATGGCGAACACCGCGCTCATCGTGGCCGCCCCCGACATGACTCGCGATCTGCATCTGACCAGTTCGGACCTGCAGTGGGTCATCGATGGCTACACCGTGCCGTATGCGGCGCTGATGCTGCTGTTCGGCGTTCTCGGCGACAAGTACAGCCGCCGCGGCGCGCTGTTCACCGGCCTGCTCGTCTTCGGTGGCGGCGCCGTGTTCGGCAGCTTCGCCGACAGCACGACCTCGGTGATCGTGGCTCGCATGATCATGGGCGTCGGCGCTGCGATCATCATGCCCGCGACATTGTCGCTGCTGGTCGCCACCTTCCCCGCCGCCGAACGGGCCCGCGCGATCGCCGCGTGGGCGGCCACCTCGGGCCTTGCGATCGCCCTCGGTCCGCTGCTTGCCGGGTGGCTGCTCGAGGGCCACTCGTGGCAATCGACGTTCCTCATCAATGTGCCGATCGCGGCGTTCGCGATCGTGGCCGCACTCGTGCTCGTGCCGCCGTCGAAAGCACACGGGCTCGGTCGTATCGACTGGCTCGGCGGGCTGCTGTCGGTCGTCACGATCGGGTGCCTCGTCTTCGCGATCATCGACGGGTTCCACTTCGGTTGGGGCGCGAGCGCACTGACGGCCGCGGCCGTATCAGTAATCGGTCTGGTCCTGTTCGTAGCGTGGGAACTGCGTCATCCGCAGCCGCTGCTGAATGTGCGCAAGCTCGGTGAGCGCACCGTGGGCGGTGCATCGCTGGCGGTGATGCTCATGTTCCTCGCGGCGTTCGGCTCGATGTTCTTCATCGCCCAGCAGTTCCAGTTCGTGCTGGGGTTCGGCCCCCTCGACACCGGCGTCCGCCTGCTGCCTCTCGCTGTCGCGGTGTCGGTCGGCGCGGCAGCCAGCGCCCGTCTCGCGCCACGCATCGGCACGCGCGCGATCGTGGCCGGCGGCATGCTCGTGGCAGCGACGGGCATCCTGCTGCTCGTCCGCGTCGACGGCGCCTCGACCTACCTCGACTTCGTGCCCACGCTCCTGCTCGTCGGAGTCGGCATCGGCCTGGCGGTCTCTCCCGCCACCGACGTGATCATGGGCAGCTTCCCGGAGAAAGATCTGGGTGCTGCCGGCGGGCTCAACGACACCGCTATCGAACTCGGCGGCTCGCTCGGGATCGCCATCCTCGGGTCGGTCCTCGCGTCCGCCTACAAGGACGGCATCACCGGGTTCCTCGCGGCGATCCCGATCCCGAAGCTGACCGGCCCACAGGCCGACCTGGTGGCGCAGGGGCTGCAGGCGTCGGGCGAGTCCGTCGGCGGCGCCGCGATCGTCGCCGAGGAGTTGGCGAAGAACCCCTTCGGCGCATCCCAGGCCCGACCCCTGATGGACGCGGCCACCGTCGCGTTCGCCGACGCGATCGAGCGCGCCAGCCTGGTAGGTGGCCTGGCCCTCGCGATCGGCGCGGTGGTGGTGGCGGTCGTGCTACCCGCCCGCCGACCCGGTCAGGACTGACCGGCGACCAGCACCTCGCGGGAGAGTTTCCAACTGCGCGTGTTCGGGTCCAGGAAGGCGAAGTGGTCCTCGCCCTCGATCAGGTTCAGCTCCACCGGATCCCCGGCGGCCCGGGCCGCGTCGCAGTACCGGGACGCGACCTTCGCGGGCACCTGCGCGTCCTCGGTGCCGTGCAGGCACACCACCGGCACGCCGATCGGCACCCGATGCTGTGGCGACGCCGAGCGGTACAGGTCCGGATCGCTTTCGAACGGGACACCGAACAGGTCCTCGATGTAGCTGATCCGGCGCCCTCGCTCGGCGGCCGACGCCATGTCCAGCGCACCGGCCTGCGAGACCACCAGCTCGGGACGGACCGTCGTATCCCGTTGTCCGGCAAGCCACACCGCGAGCTGGCCGCCCGCCGAGTGCCCGACCACGCGCACCCGGTCCAGGTCGAGCGGCACCGGCGACGCGTCGGCGACCGGCCCGGCGATGGCCACGAGTGCCGCGACGACGTCCGCCGACATCTCGGGCCAGCGCCCACCCGCGCCGATACGCCGATACTCGACGTTCCACACCGCGACCCCGCTGCGCGACAGTTCGACCGAGAACGACGTCCCGAGGTTGAGGTGGTACTTCCCGCTCCAGTAGCCGCCGTGAATCACCATGACGACCGGAACAGGCTCGCCCGCATGACCTTCCGGCGCGTAGAAGTGCCCGAACTGCTGGGCTTCGGGACCGTATTCGATGCGGGTTCTGGGCATCGGGATCTCTCCTGTGTCAGTCGAGGGGCGCGGCGGACCAGCGGTCGGTGAGCACACCGATCGCACCGAGCGCCACCGCGGCCGCGGTCGACGTCCGCAGCACCGTCGGCCCGAGCAGCACGGCGGTCGCGCCTGCGCCGGTGAGGGCGGCGACCTCGTCGTCGGACAGTCCCCCCTCCGGGCCGACCACGAGCGCCACCTCAGGGGCGTCGCGCAGCGGCAGTGACGCCAGCGGGGCCTGCGCCGACTCGTGCAGCACCGCGACGACGCCGCCGCGGCCGACGACGGCACGGACCAGGTCGAGCACCTGTGGGGTGTGGTGCAGGTCGGCGACGTCGGGCACGAACGAGCGCCGGGACTGCTTGGCCGCCGCGATCGCGGCGTTGCGCCAGCGCGTGACGCCCTTCTGGGTCTTGGCGCCCTCCCACCGGGCGACGCACCGCGCCGACTGCCACGGCACCACCGCGTCGACCCCGGCCTCGGTCGCGAGTTCGACGGCCAGTTCGGAGCGCTCGGCCTTGGGCAGCGCCTGCACCAGCGTCACGGACGGTGTCGGGGGCTGCTGGTCGCGGCGGGCCGTGACCTCGAGGTCGAGCCGGTCCTTCGCGGCCGCGGTGACCGTCGCGTCGGCGATACCGCCGCGACCGTCGGCCAGCAGCAGACGCTCACCGGGCTTGATGCGGCGCACCGTGGCGGCGTGCCGCCCTTCGGGCCCGTCGAGCACCGCAGGCTGCCCGACGTCGGGCAGCGGATCCAGATAGAAGACGGTCGCGGCCATCAGTGCGCCCGGCGCCCGTCAGCGGCCGCTGAACGCGTCGCGCAGGCGGGAGAACAGGCCCCCGCTGTTCTGCGAACGCGTCGAGACGACCTCGGCGTGGTCGCGGTCGCGATGGTTCTTGAACTCCTGCAGCAGCTTGCTCTGCTTGCCGTCGAGTCGGGTGGGGATGACCACCTCGAGGTGCGCGTGCACATCGCCGCGGACGCCCGAGCGCAGCTTCGGCATGCCGTGTCCGCGGAGCAGGGACACCGAACCGGGCTGTGTGCCGGGGTCGACGGTGATCTCGGTGGGGCCGTCGATGATCGTGTCGAGGGTGACGGTGGTGCCGAGCGCGGCGTCCACCATCGGCACCCGGATCGTGCAGTGCAGATCGTCGCCGTCGCGGACGAAGACCTCGTGCGGCAGCTCCATCACCTCGACGTACAGGTCGCCGGCCGGGCCACCGCCCGGGCCGACCTCGCCCTGCGCGGCGAGCCGGATCCGCATGCCGTTGCTGACACCCGCGGGCACCTTGACGTTGATGTCGCGGCGGGCGCGCACGCGGCCGTCTCCACCGCACTTGTGGCAGGGGTCGGGGATCGTCTCGCCGGCACCACGGCACGTGGGACACGGGCGCGACGTCATGACCTGGCCGAGGAACGAACGCTGCACCGACTGGACCTCGCCGGCGCCGCCACAGGTCTCGCAGCGCATCGGCTTGGAGTCCCCGTGGGTGCCCGCGCCGGCGCAGCCGTCGCACAGGATCGCGGTGTCGACCGTGATGGTCTTGGTGACGCCGGTCGCGCACTCTTCGAGCGTGAGCTTGGTCCGCAGCAGCGAATCGGCGCCCGGCTGGACCCGACCCTTCGGGCCGCGCGAGCCGCCGCCACCGCCGCCGAAGAACGCCTCGAAGACGTCACCGAGGCCACCGAAACCGGCGCCCGCGAAGCCGCCGCCGGCGCCGCCGCCGGACTCCATCGGATCGCCACCGAGATCGACGATGCGCCGCTTCTCGGGATCGGACAGCACCTCGTACGCCGTGGAGACCTCCCGGAACCGGGCCTGCGCCGACTCGTCGGGGTTGACGTCCGGGTGCAGCTCGCGGGCGAGCTTCCGGTATGCCCGCTTGATCTCCTGATCGGTCGCCTTCGGCCCGACGCCGAGCGTGCCGTAGTAATCCCGTGCCACTTTGGGTATCTCGTCCTTCTCTACATCGTTCGCATCACACGGTGGGCGCCACCGAGACCGCCTCCGGCCCGGGGGTCGCCGGACCGCACGCTACCGCTCGGCGAGTACCTCGCCGATGTACCTGGCAACGGCAGCCACCGAGGCAATTGTTCCCGGATAGTCCATCCGGGTGGGACCGAGGACCCCGACACCGCCGAACACGGTACCCGCGGCGCCGTAGCCGGTGGAGATCACCGACGTCCCGCGCATCTCCTCGACCTGAGTCTCCTCACCGATCCGCACCGTCACCCGGCCGGCATCCTGCGTGGCCGCGAGCAGCTTGAGGACCACCACCTGCTCCTCCAGCGCCTCGAGAACCGAGCGCAGCGAGCCAGGCAGTCCGGCCTGCGCGGCGAAGTCGGCGGCGTTGCGGGTGAGGTTCGCGGTGCCGCCGAGGACCAGCCGATCCTCGGGATGCTCGACGAGCGTCTCGACCAGCACCGTCGCCGAGCGGACGACCGCGTCGCGGATGCTCTCCGGCGCGTCCTCGGCCAGTTCGGAGACCGCGATCGACGCCGCCGCGAGCCGTTTGCCCTCGAGCGCGCCACCTAGCAGAGACCGCAACCGGGACAGATCCTCGTCGTCGATCACGTCACCGAGCTCGACGATGCGCTGATCGACGCGCCCGGAGTCCGTGATCAGCACGAGCAGCAGGCGGGCCGGTGTGAGCGCGACCACCTCGAGATGACGCACCGACGACGCCGACAGCGTCGGGTACTGCACGATCGCGACCTGCCGCGTCAGCTGGGCCAGCAACCGAACGCCGCGCCGCAGGACGTCGTCCAGGTCGACACCCGACTCGAGGAATTCGAGGATCGCGCGGCGCTCGGCCGCGGAGAGCGGCTTGACGTCGGAGATCCGGTCCACGAACTGCCGGTACCCCTTGTCCGTGGGCACGCGCCCGGAACTGGTGTGGGGCTGAGTGATGTAGCCCTCCGCCTCGAGGACGGCCATGTCGTTGCGGATCGTGGCGCTGGAGACGCCGAGATTATGGCGTTCGACCAGCGCCTTCGACCCGATCGGCTCCTGCGTGGCGACGTAGTCGGCGACGATCGCGCGGAGAACCTCGAACCGTCGTTCGTCCGTAGTCGACACCGCTGTACACCTCCACTTCGCCACGAGACCAGGATGCTGTCTCCCCCGGGAACGCACGCCCCGTGTGCAGCGCCCACCTCGATACCCAGTCTAATGGCCGGTGCGATCACGAACGGCGCAGGCCGCGCCGGGCATTCGGTACGAGCCCGACAACCCGGTCAGGCCTTAGGGTTGTCGCCGGGTCGGCGTGCGGGCCCGGCCAGCGACGAGGAACCAGGCGGAACACAGAATGATCTTCAAGGGTGTCCGGGACGGCAAGCCGTACCCGGACCACGGGTTGTCTTTGCGGGACTGGTCGCAGATCCCGCCGCGTCAGGTGCGTCTGGACGAGATCGTGACCACCACAAAGGTCCTCGAGCTCGACCGCCTGCTCTCCGAGGATTCCACCTTCTACGGCGACCTGTTCCCACACGCGGTGTTGTGGCAGGGCGTGATCTACCTCGAGGACGGCGTGCACCACGCCGTCCGATCCGCGCTGCGCAACCGCGTCGTGCTGCACGCGCGGGTCTACGACTACGACTCGGGTGCCGCAGCCGACTGACCTCAGTCGAGGATGTCCCGGACGACGGCGTCGGCGAGCAGCCGCCCACGATCGGTCAGCACGAGGTGGTCGGCCTCGATCACCGCGAGACCGTCCTCGACGACGCGCTCGGCGGCGGCGCGTTCGCTGTCGTGCAGATCCGACAGCGGCAGCCCCGTACGCAGGCGCACCGTCAGCATGACCCGTTCGACGTGGACGTCCTCGGCGGTGAGCGTTTCGGACCCGCCGACCGGGAGTTCACCGGCGGTCAACCGGTCCGCGTACCGCGCCGGGTGCTTGACGTTCCACCACCGCACCCCGCCGACATGGCTGTGCGCGCCCGGTCCGGCACCCCACCAGTCGCCACCGTCCCAGTAGCCGAGGTTGTGACGGCAGCGCGCATCCCCCGTCGCTCCGCTCGCCCCGCGCCCGTCGCCGTTCGCGGCCCAGTTCGACACCTCGTACCAGGTCAGCCCGGCGTCGGCGAGGCGCGCGTCGATGCGCTCGTAGCGGGAGGCGAGGACGTCGTCGTCCGGTGCCGGCAGTTCGCCGCGCCGCACCTTGCGGGCCAGCGCGGTGCCGTCCTCGACGATCAGCGCGTAGGCGGACACGTGGTCGACGCCCGCGTTCAGCACGGCGTCGAGCGACTTGTCGAGATCGGCGTCGGTCTCGCCGGGCGTGCCGTAGATCAGGTCCAGGTTGACGTGGTCGAAACCGGCGGCGCGGGCCTCGCGGGCGGCGGCCACGGCGCGACCGGGCGTGTGGGTTCGATCGAGAACCTTCAGGACGTGTTCGGCGGCGGACTGCATGCCGAGCGAGATCCGGGTGAATCCCGCCTCGCGCAGCGCCGCGAAGAACTCCGGCGACGTGGACTCCGGGTTGGACTCCGTGGTCACCTCGGCGTCGTCGGCGAGCCCGAAACTCTGCCGCACCGCACCGAGCACCTCCGCGAGTCCGTCCCCGCCCAGCAGCGACGGCGTGCCGCCCCCGACGAACACGGTGTCGACCGACGGCGCGCCCGTCATCTCGGCAGCGGTAGCCAGCTCCCGCTTCAGCGCCTCGAGCCAGGACTGCGGTGAGGCGGACGTTCCCAACTCGCCCGCCGTGTAGGTGTTGAAGTCGCAGTAGCCGCACCGCGTCGCGCAGAACGGGACGTGGACGTAGACGCCGAACGGCCGCGACCCCACTCCCGCCAGCGCCCGGTCGGGAAGTTCGAAGGGGGTCGGGACGACGGCAGGGGTCGAGACGGCGGATCCACTCACACGTCCAGTGTCCCAGTCATCCCGTTTCGCGCCACGATCCCCCGTCCGATCAGGATATTTCCCGAGATTTTCGGGGAAATATCTCCCCAGTGGTCGGCATACGGGAAATCCCGTGGCAGAATGGCTCCCATGACTGATCTCGGGGTGCGACTGGTGGCGCGACGCCACGTCGACCTCAAGCGTGTCTGCAGCTGTTGTTGTCTGCCTTGCGGCGTGTAGAGCAGCACGGCGTTCTCCAGCCCTGAGGGCTGTCGGCGCTCGCCTGCGTTCGTCTCCCCCCTTTCAGCCCGCTAATCCCGGCCGGCCGAAGACGACCCCGCGAGGAACAGCCCTCCTCTCCCTGTCTTCGCCCGGTGCACCGTGAGATTCACGAAATTCAGGAGCACCCATGACGTCGACCACCGACGCCGAATCGGTCGCGAAGGCTCGCACCGCCCGCCCCAAGAAGCGGGTGTCCGAAGGCCAGTGGGCCCTCGGCTACCGCGAGCCGCTCAACGCGAACGAGCAGATCAAGAAGGACGACAACCCGCTCAACGTCCGGGCCCGCATCGAGAACATCTACTCGAAGCAGGGTTTCGACAGCATCGACAAGGCCGACCTGCGCGGGCGGATGCGGTGGTGGGGCCTCTACACGCAGCGTGAAGAGGGCTACGACGGCACCTTCACCGGCGACGAGAACATCGACCTGCTCGAGGCGAAGTACTTCATGATGCGGGTGCGCTGCGACGCCGGCGCCCTGAACGTCGCACAGCTGCGCACCATCGGTGAACTCTCCACCGAGTTCGCCCGGGACACCGCCGACCTGTCCGACCGCGAGAACGTCCAGTACCACTGGATCGAGATCGAGAACGTCCCCGAGATCTGGAAGCGCCTCGAAGCGGTCGGCCTGAAGACCACCGAGGCGTGCGGCGACTGCCCCCGTGTCGTGCTGGGCTCCCCGCTGGCCGGCGAGTCGCTCGACGAGATCCTGGACCCGACGCCGGCGATCGACGAGATCGTCCGCCGCTACATCGGCGATCCGGAGTACTCGAACCTGCCGCGCAAGTTCAAGACGGCGATCTCCGGCCAGCAGGACGTGGTCCACGAGATCAACGACGTCGCGTTCGTCGGCGTGAACCATCCCGAGCACGGCCCGGGTCTGGACCTGTGGGTCGGCGGCGGTCTGTCGACCAATCCGATGCTGGCGCAGCGCGTCGGCGTGTGGGTGCCGCTCGACGAGGTCCCGGACGTGTGGGAGGCCGTGGTCGCCATCTTCCGCGACTACGGTTACCGCCGCCTGCGCGCGAAGGCGCGCCTGAAGTTCCTGATCAAGGACTGGGGCATCGAGAAGTTCCGGGAAGTCCTCGAAACCGAGTACCTCAAGCGCAAGCTCATCGACGGCCCCGCCCCGGAGCAGCCGCAGCGGCCGATCGACCACATCGGTGTCCAGCGGCTGCGCAACGGCCTCAACGCGATCGGGTTCTCCCCCATCGCCGGCCGAGTGTCGGGCACCATCCTGACCAAGGTCGCCGACGCGGTGGCGCGGATCGGTTCCGACCGGGTCCGGTTCACGCCGTACCAGAAGCTGATCGTGCTCGACGTGGCCGACGACAAGGTCGAGGAGCTCATCGCCGAGCTCGAGCCGCTCGGCCTGCAGGCACGGCCGTCGCACTGGCGCCGGAATCTGCTGGCGTGCAGTGGTATCGAGTTCTGCAAGCTGTCGTTCGTCGAGACCCGCAAGCGCTCACAGGTGCTCGCACCCGAGCTCGAGGAGCGCCTCGCGGACATCAACGCGCAGCTCGACGTGCCGATCACGATCAACATCAACGGCTGCCCCAACTCGTGCGGCCGGTCCCAGATCGCAGACATCGGGTTCAAGGGCCAGTTGGTCGACGACGGTGAGGGCAACCAGGTCGAGGGCTTCCAGGTGCACCTGGGCGGCAGCCTCGGCCTCGACAGCGGCTTCGGCCGAAAGCTTCGGCAGCACAAGGTGACCAGTGCCGAGCTCGGCGACTACATCGACCGGGTGGTGCGGAACTTCGTGAAGCACCGCACCGAGGGTGAACGATTCGCACAGTGGGCAGTTCGAGCAGACGAGGGGGATTTGCGATGACAGTTGATCTGACGACGGCAACGACGGACGACCTGCGGGCGATCGCCGCGCAGGGCGCGGCGGACCTCGAGGGCGCGTCCGCCCAGGAGTTGCTGCAGTGGACCGAGGACACCTTCGGCTCCAGCTATATCGTGGCGTCGAACATGCAGGACGGCGTTCTGGTTCACCTTGCCGCGCAGGTACATCCCGGTGTGGACGTGCTGTTCCTGGAGACGGGATACCACTTCCCCGAGACCATCGGCACCCGTGACGCGGTGGAGCAGGTGTACGGGGTCAACGTCATCAACGCGCAGGCCGAGGCTTCCGTCGCCGAGCAGGACGCGGCCGAGGGTAAGAACCTGTTTGCCCGCGAGCCCAACCGCTGCTGCGCGCTGCGCAAGGTGGCCCCGCTGAAGGCGACGCTGAAGAACTACCGGGCGTGGGTCACCGGCATCCGCCGGGTCGAGGCCCCCACCCGGGCGAACGCCCCGCTCATCTCGTTCGACGAGGCGTTCGGTCTCGTGAAGATCAATCCCATCGCCGCATGGTCCGACGACGACATGCAGGCGTACATCGACGAGCATTCGATCCTGGTGAATCCGCTCGTCGACGAGGGATATCCGTCCATCGGGTGCGCTCCATGCACCGTCAAACCACTCCCCGGCGCCGATCCGCGTAGCGGTCGGTGGGCCGGATCGGCCAAGACAGAATGCGGGTTGCACGCGTCATGACAATCGACATCACCGAGCCGCGACTTCAGCTCGACGGCACCAAGTTCGACACCCTCGATGCGCTCGAGTCCGAGGCCATCCACGTCTTCCGTGAGGTGGCCGGCGAGTTCGAGCGGCCCGTGATCCTGTTCTCGGGCGGCAAGGACTCGACGGTGCTGCTGCACCTGGCGATCAAGGCATTCTGGCCCGCGCCGCTGCCGTTCGCTCTGCTGCACGTCGACACCGGCCACAACCTGCAGGAGGTGCTCGACTTCCGCGACCACGTCGTCGCGAAGTACGACCTGCGCCTGCACGTCGCCAAGGTCGAGGACTACCTCGCCGACGGTCGACTGACCGAGCGTCCCGACGGCATCCGCAACCCGCTGCAGACCGTTCCGCTGCTGGACGCGATCACCGAGAACCGCTTCGACGCGGTGTTCGGCGGCGGCCGCCGCGACGAGGAGCGCTCGCGCGCCAAGGAGCGGATCTTCTCGCTGCGCAACGCCTTCGGACAGTGGGACCCCAAGCGCCAGCGCCCCGAGCTGTGGAACCTGTACAACGGCCGGCACGCGCCGGGCGAGCACGTGCGTGTGTTCCCGCTGAGCAACTTCACCGAGCTCGACATCTGGCGCTACATCGCCCGCGACAACGTCGAACTCGCCAGCATCTACTACGCGCACCAGCGTCCGGTCTACCGGCGCGACGGCATGTGGATGACGCCGGGCGTGTGGGGCGGCCCGGCCGACGGCGAGGAGCTCGAGGTCCGGTCAGTGCGCTACCGCACCGTCGGCGACGGCTCCACCACGGGCGCGATCCTGTCCGACGCCGCCGACAACGAGGCCATCCTGGACGAGGTCGCCGCGTCCCGGCTGACCGAGCGCGGCGCCACCCGCGGCGACGACCGAGTTTCCGAAGCGGCCATGGAAGACCGCAAGCGAGAGGGCTACTTCTGATCATGAGCGACCTGTTGCGCCTGGCTACGGCCGGCAGCGTCGACGACGGCAAGTCCACGCTCGTGGGCCGGCTGCTGTACGACACCAAATCCGTTCTGGCCGACCAGATCGACGCGGTCACCCGCGCGTCGGTCGACAAGGGCCTGTCCACCCCCGACCTGTCGCTGCTCGTCGACGGCCTGCGCGCCGAACGCGAGCAGGGCATCACGATCGACGTCGCGTACCGCTACTTCGCGACCCCGCGCCGCTCGTTCGTGCTCGCCGACACCCCGGGTCACGTGCAGTACACCCGCAACACCGTCTCGGGCGCCTCCACCGCGCAGCTGGTGATCCTGCTGGTCGACGCGCGCAAGGGCGTCATCTCGCAGACCCGCAAGCACGCCGCGGTCCTCGCGCTGCTCGGTGTGCCGCGACTGGTGCTGGCGGTCAACAAGATCGACCTCGTCGAGGATCCGGCCCAGGTGTTCGCCGACATCTCGGCCGAGTTCCGGTCGCTGACCGGCTCGTTGGGCTGGGACGACGCCGACGTGCACGCCATCCCGGTGTCGGCGCTGCACGGCGACAACGTCGCGGTGGCGTCGGAGAACACGCCGTACTACGACGGCCCGACGCTGATCGAGCACCTCGAGTCGGTGCCGGTGGACGAGGACAAGGACAGCCAAGGATCGATTGGCCTGCGCTTCCCGGTGCAGTACGTGATCCGCCCGCGCACCGCGGAGTTCCCCGACTACCGCGGCTACGCCGGTCAGGTCGCGGCCGGATCGGTCGTCCCCGGTGACGAGGTGGTGATCCTGCCGTCCGGTACCCGGACCACGGTCGACCGCATCGACACCGCCGACGGCGAACTCGATGTCGCCCACGCGGGCCGCAGTGTCACGCTGGTGCTCGCCGACGACGTCGACGTCTCGCGCGGCGACACCATCGCCGCGCCGACGAACGCCCCCGAGCCGATCGCCGAGTTCGACGCCACGGTGTGCTGGCTGGCCGAGAAGCCGCTGCGCCCGGGCGCGCGCCTACTGCTCAAGCACGGCACCCGCACCACGCAGGCCATCGTCGGCGCGCTCGTCGAGCGCCTCGACGAGCAGGAACTGACGTCCGAGCAGAGCCCGGAGACCCTCGAGCTCAACGAGATCGGCAAGATCTCGGTGCGGGTCGCCGAGCCGATCGTGGCCGACGACTACACCGTCAACCGCCACACCGGCAGCTTCCTGCTGATCGACCCCGCCGGCGGCAACACGCTCGCGGCCGGTCTCGTCGGCGACGCCATCGCGGCCGTCGAACTCGGTGAGCGGGTCTGACGCCGTGACACCGCCGCTGATCGCCGTCGCGCACGGCAGCCGTGATCCCCGATCCGCTCGGGTGGTCACGGCTGCCGTGGCGGCGATCCGCGCCCGCCGACCGGACCTCGACGTGCGGCTGTGCTTCCTCGACCTGACTGCACCGTCCGTGGATCAGGTCGTCGACGCTGTTGCTGCGGAAGGTCATTCCACTGCGGTCGTGGTACCGCTGCTGCTCGGCAGTGCCTTCCATGCCCGAGTGGATCTGCCCGGCATCCTCACCGCCGCCCGCGCGCGGCACCCTCAGCTGACGCTCGTCCAGTCGGACGTCCTGGGCCACGACCGCCGCCTCGTCTCCGCGGTCCGGGAGCGGATCGCGGAGACCGGTGTTGCCGGCGACGACGCGCGGAGCGGCGTCGTCCTCGCCGCGGTCGGGTCGTCCGATCCCCGCGCGAACGAGCGCACCCGCACGCTGGGCGCCGTGCTCGCCGAGGGCACACGTTGGGCGGGAACGACCGTCTGCTTCGCAACTTCCGCCGAACCGACCGTCGCACAGGCGGTTTCATTGCTGCGCACGCGAGGGGTCGAGCGCATCGTGATCGCACCGTGGTTCCTGGCGCCGGGACGCCTCACCGACCGCCTCTGCGCGGCGGCGCTGGACGCCGATCCCGACGTCGTCTTCGCCGAGACGATCGGCGCGCACCACCATGTCGCCGCGGTCGCGCTCGACCGGTACGACACCTCCGCAGTTGCAGCGGCACGGACTCGGCTCTCGGCCTAGACGGCGCGTGGCGCCTTCGCCGAAGCGCGCGCATCCTGTCGTTCCAGCCACTTCAGGATCGCCCGGTTCGTCTCTTCGGGCTTCTCCTGCTGGATCCAGTGTCCGCTGTCGAGGTGGATCTCGTCGACGTCGGGGACGAACGCCGCGAGGTTGTCGGCCCGGGTCACGGCGTCGCGGTCGCCGTAGATCATGAGAGCGGGCTGGTGGACGATCGGGTCGACGTCGGCGAGCAGGTGCCAGTCGCGGTCCATGTTCCGGTACCAGTTGATGCCGCCGGTGAACCCGGACTTCTCGAAGGCGCAGACGTAGACGTCCAGGTCGCTCTCGCTCATCAGGGGCTCGCCGAGGGGAGTCTCGGCTCGCGCGAGGTCGATCATCACCATCCCCGGTCGGGGCTCCTGGGGAGGCTCGTTCTTGCGGTACAGGTTGCGGAGGAACTGTGCCGGGTTCTCGTCGAACACGGCGTCGGCGACACCTGGCTTCCGGTTGAAGTGGACGAAGTAGTAGTCGCTGCCGAGCACCGCCTCCATCGATTCGATCCAGGGCACCTCTCCGCGCACGGGATACGGCAGGCTCAGGCAGATCACCTTGTTCACGCGTTGCGGATGCAGCAGGGCGAGGCTCCACACGACCATCGCGCCCCAGTCGTGGCCGATGAAGGTCGCGTCCTCGTAGCCGTAGTGGTCGAGGAGAGCGACGAGATCGCCCGCCAGGTGTGCGATGTCGTAGGCGGTGACATCGGTCGGGCGCGAGGAGTTGCCGTAGCCGCGCTGGTTGGGGGCGATGACGTGATAGCCGGCAGCGACGAGGGCGGGCACCTGATGACGCCACGTGAAGGCGAGATCCGGCCAGCCGTGGCAGAGCACGATGGGCCTTCCGGTGTTCTGCCTGCCTGCTTCGTAGACCTCCAGTTCCACGCCGTCGACGGCGATCAGGGTGGGCTCGGGGAAGTCGGTGCGGTTCATTGCTGGATTCATGTCACCAACGTAGGAACCTATACCGGTCACCACATGACCGGTTTTTCTGCGAATGTTGTCAGCATGCGAACTGACCGTCTGGTGGCGATCCTGCTCATGCTGCAGCGGCGCGAGCAGGTCACGGCCGCAGAAGTCGCGAAGGAACTCGAGGTCTCCGAACGCACCGCACGCCGCGATCTCGACGCCCTCGCCATGAGCGGCATCCCGGTGTACTCGCTTCAGGGTCGAGGCGGCGGCTGGCGGCTCCTCGGCGGCGGCCGCACCGATCTGTCCGGCCTGACAGAGAGCGAGGCCCGCGCCCTGTTCCTCGTCGCCGGGCCCGCCTCGGCGGCGACCCCGCCCGTGAAGTCCGCTCTGCGCAAACTCGTTCGCGCCCTGCCGGAACCGTTCCGCGCCCACGCCGAGGCCGCGGCATCCTCGCGGGTCCTGGACCCGCAACAATGGGGCGCGACTCGTATCGATCAGCAACCCCCTCACTTCCTCGACGACCTGCAAGACGCCGTGATCCGCGGCGTCCAGGTGCGGCTCGGGTACGTCGACAGCCAAGGCGCCGAGACCGAGAGGACCGTCCACCCGCTGGGCGTCGTCGCCAAGGGCCCGTCCTGGTACCTCGTCGCCCAGGCCGAGTCGGGCCGGCGAACCTTCCGGATCGACCGCGTCTCATCCGCCGGCCCGACCGGCGACCCCGTCCACCGCCCGGCGGACTTCGACCTCGCCGAGAGCTGGCGCCAGATCGCAGACGAAGTCGACCGCAGGCGATCGCCTGTCGAGATCCGCGCGACCTGCGCGCCCGACGGAATCGACCTGCTCCGAATCGCGGTCGGCGCCGACCTCGACATAGGCGGCACCACCGACGACGGCCGCATCACCGTCGTGATCCGCGGACCGAGCGAATACGGGCTCGCCGGCCACCTCGCCGGACTCGTCGAATGGCTCGACGTCACCAGCCCTCAGGGCGTGCGGGACCACCTCGCTGCGATCGGCACCGCGCTCGCCGAGCGCTACCGCTGATCGACGCGGCGGAACGCCAAGCCCTGCTCGCCGAGTGCGTCCGTGAGCACCCGGATCGCCTTGGGCCCCACACCGTGCAGAGCGAGCAACTCCTTCGTGGAGTGCTGCGCGACGGCGTCGAGCGTCGTGATGCCGGCCTCCTGCAGTGCCCGGGTCGCAGGCTTGCCGATGGCGGTCGGAAGCGTCGTCATGCCGGCGATCGTATGACCTGCGCGCCATGACGTCGAGCACATTCCCTTTACCTCGAGTTAGCTCGAGGTTCTAGCGTCAGGGCTGTACAGAATCCACCGGCAAAGGAATCCGCGTTGACGACTGCAGCAGCGACGACACGGCTCGGCGACCAGTTCCGCCGCGCGTTCCGGGGTCACCCCGCGGGCGTCGCGATCATCACCGCGCACGGGGCCACCGGCCCGGTCGGGATCACGTCGTCTTCGGTCGCGTCGATCTCCGCCGACCCCGCGGTGCTCGGTTTCTCGCTGCAGGCACTGCGGGGTTCGGCCGCCGAGATCGCCACGGCTTCGAGCGTCCTCGTGCATCTGCTCACCGCCGACAACGTCGCGCTGGCCCGCCGGTTCGCGGCGGCCGGCAGCACCCGGTTCGGCGTCGACACGGCCTGGTCGACACTGGGATCCGGCGAGCCACTCCTGCACGGCACCGGCACAGTGCTGCGCTGTGCCCCGCTCACGCGTACCGAGGTCGGACCGGCACTGGTCGTGACAGCCGCCGTGGACGAGATCCACGACGCCGACTCCCTCGCGGCACCGCTGGTGTACCAGAACGGCACGTACCACTGCGTGAGCGCCTGGACCGCACTCCCCTGATCCAACGTTCGTTCGGGCGCGGGTCCGCCACGACCGCTGCGGGAGAAATCTGAAGAAAAGCCTTACCTCGGATTTACTCTCGTGATCATGCAACCGACTCTCCGCCGCCCGTACCGAGGGTCCGGCGTCGCCGCTCTGGCGACCGCGACATGCCTGGTGCTCGCCGCGACCCTCGCACCCACTGCCTCCGCCGTGATTCCCGTCCCGAACGCGGGATCGTCGACCGGTAACGGGTGGGAGACGCGCACCGTGGCCCGAGCCGCATCGAAGGTCGTCGGACAGAGTGCACCCGGCATGTCGATCGCGATCGTCAAGCGCAACCCGAACAAGCCCGACGAGGCGATCACCACCACGTACTACTTCGGGATGGCGGACAAGGAGCGACACCGCCCGGTCGGCCCGCAGACGCAGTTCGAGATCGCCTCGGAGACCAAGACGTTCACCGCCGCTCTCCTCGCCAAGCGGATCACCGAGGGGCACTCCGACCTCGACGACCTCGCGCAGGACTACGAGCAGGACGTCACGTTCCCGACGATGGACGACAACGCCATCACGCTCGGAGACCTCGTCACGCACCGTTCGGGACTCACCGACGATCCCGGCAACCTGAACGCGGGCTGCCCGGGCGGCGGCGTCCACGGGTGCTCGGACGCGAAGGCGCTGTACAAACGCACCCTGCTGTGGGAGGGGCTGGAGGCGCCGGGCGCGCTGGCCGACGCGCCGGGATCCACCTGGCTCTACTCCGATTTCGGCTTCGGCGCCCTGGGCACCCTGATGGCGGACGCGTACGAGCCGGGACACGCCGAGCCCCGCTTCGCCGACGTCGTGCAGGGTGAGCTGACCGGGCCGCTCGGCATGACTGGAACCGTCATCGAGAGCCCCACAGCGGATCTGGCGGTGCCCTACTCGAACGGCAGCCCGACCGACCTCTGGTACAACACCGGCGCGCTCGCCGGCGGCGGTGGACTGATCAGCACGGCGTCCGACATGGCGAAGTGGGTCGCGGCCACGCTCGGCTACGGGGACGACCCGCTGGTACCGGTCCTGCAGTCGATGCTCGAGCCGATCGCGGGTGTGGCGCCGGCCAACATGCCGAACATGCAGATGGGCATGGCGTGGCAGCTCTTCCCCGCGCAGAACGGAGTCGACCGTCCCTACGCGTTCAAGAACGGGGGCGCCTCGGGAACGACCAGTGCCACCTACCTGATGCCGTCCGAGGGATGGGGCGTGACGGTGATGGCGAACGGCTCGGACTCGGTGGCCACGGACGGCGCCGCCTTCGAACTGATGCGTGAACTCGACCCCGACTACCCGGCCGCACCCGAAGGCGGCAGCGGCTCGTTGCCGTTCGGTTCGCTCGGATCCTGAACCGCTCGTACAACGACGAAAGCCCGGTTCCACATGAGGGAACCGGGCTTTCGTCGTTGCTCGGCGGGTCAGCCGGCGATGTCGCTGGGCCGCACGTACACGGTCTCGCCCTCGCGCAGCCCGAGCGCCTCGGCGTCGCTGCGCGTGATCTGCGCCGAGAGTTCCTGGGCGCCGGTCTTGGGCTGCAGCTCGACGCGCACCTCGAAGCCGAGGTGCACCACGCGGGACACGGTGGCCGCGAACGACTGTGGCAGCTGGTTGCGGTCCAGACGCAGATCGTGCGGGCGGACCAGCTGCCCGTTGAGGCGGGCGACCGGCCCGAGGAACGACATCACGAAGTCGTTGGCCGGGGTGTCGTACAGCTCCTGCGGGGTGCCGACCTGCTCGATCCGCCCCTTGTTGAGCACGGCGATCCGGTCCGCGACGTCGAGCGCCTCCTCCTGGTCGTGGGTGACCAGGACCGTCGTCACGTGGACCTCGTCGTGCAGGCGGCGCAGCCACGTCCGCAGGTCGTCACGCACCTTCGCGTCCAGCGCGCCGAACGGCTCGTCGAGCAGCAGCACCTGCGGGTCCACCGCCAGCGCTCGCGCCAACGCCATGCGCTGACGCTGGCCACCGGACAGCTGCGCCGGGTACCGGTGCTGGAAGCCGTCCAGCCCGACGATGCCGAGCAGTTCGTCGACCTTCTTGGCGATCTCCGCCTTGGGCCGCTTGCGAATCTTCAGTCCGAACGCCACGTTGTCGCGCACCGTCATGTGCTTGAACGCCGCGTAGTGCTGGAACACGAAACCGATGTCGCGCTTCTGCGGCGGCACCCCGGTCACGTCCTTGCCGGCGATGGTGATGGTGCCCGAGTCGGGATGCTCGAGCCCGGCGATCGACCGCAGCAGGGTCGACTTGCCCGAGCCGCTGGGGCCCAGCAGCGCCGTCAGCGAACCCGACGGAATGTCGAGGGTGACATCGTCGAGCGCAGCGAAATCGCCGTAGTTCTTGCGCGCACTGGTCACGGTAATCATGTCGTGCTCCTCTTGCGGTCGAGCAGAGTCATCAGCAGCAGGGTGATCAGGGCGAGCCCCATCAGCAGTGTGGCTGCCGAGTACGCCCCGAAGGAGTTGTGGTCGTCGATGTATCGCGAGTGCACGAGCAGAGTCAGCGTCTGTGACTGACCGGGGATGCCGGACGAGACCATGATGACGGCGCCGAACTCGCCGAGCGCGCGGGCGACGGTGAGCACGATGCCGTAGGTCAGGCCCCAGCGGATGGCGGGCAGGGTGATCCGAGTGAACGTCTGCCACTTGGACGCACCCAGCGTCGCGGCGGCCTGTTCCTGTTCCTCACCGATCTCGTGCAGGACCGGTTCGACTTCACGCACCACGAACGGGAGCGTGACGAAGATCGTCGCGATCACCATGCCGGGCAACCCGAAGATCACCTTGAATCCCGTCGATTCGATTCCGCCGAACCATCCGTTGGCGCCCCACAGCAGGATGAGCGACACACCGACGACGATGGGCGACACCGCGAACGGCAGGTCCACCACCGACTGCAGGAGCCCACGGCCCGGGAACCGTCCCCGCACGAGCGCCAGCGCCGTGACGATGCCGAACACGACGTTGATCGGGACGACGATGGCGACGATGAGCAGCGACATGTTCAGGGCCGAGATCGCGGCCGGGGTGCTGACCGCTTGGTAGAACGCGACGAAGCCGTGCTCGAACGTGCGGTACAGGATGACCGCGATCGGCATGAGCAGCAGCACGAACAGGTACGCCAGCACGACCGTCCGGAGACCGATCCGCGCCATGGGTGAGATCTTCACTGCGCATTCTCCTCTCGGCGCTGGTTGCGGGCCGCGAAGATTCGCAGGACGAGCAGCGTGACGAACGCGATCGCCAACAGCGTCACCGACACCGCGGCGGCGCTGACCGGACGGTCGATCTCGATCTGCTGCTGGATGTACTGCGACGCCACCTGCGTCTCCCGGGGGATGTTGCCGCCGATCAGCACCACCGATCCGTACTCACCGATGGCGCGGGCGAAGGCCAGTCCGGCACCGCTGATGACCGCCGGCGCCAGCGTCGGCAGGACCACAGAGCGAAAGATGGTCCAGTTGTTCGCACCGAGCGATGCGGCAGCCTCCTCCACCTCGCGGTCCGCCTCCATCAGTACCGGCTGCACCGATCGGACGACGAACGGCAGGGTCACGAAGGCCAGCGCCACGATCAGGCCCGGCTGGGTCGCATTGAGGTGCACCCCGATCGGGCTCTGCGGCCCGTACAGCGACAGCAGCACGATGCTCGCCACGATCGTGGGCAGCGCGAACGGTAGGTCGATGAACGCGTTGATGATTCGCTTGCCGGGGAACTCGTCGCGCACCAGCACCCAGGCGATCAGCGTGCCCATCACGACGTTGACGAGCGCGACGATCACCGAGACCACCACTGTCACCCGCAGCGCGGCGAGCGCGCCGGGTGCGATGATCGCGTCCCAAAATCCGGCCCACCCGTCCTCGAACGACGTGACGGTGAGCGCCGCCAGCGGCAGCAGCACGATGACGCTGAGCCACAACGCGGCGATCCCGATTCCCAACGGGCCGACCGCCCCGGTGACGGCGAGTTTGCGTCGGAAGCGCCCCTGCGGTCGTGGTGGCGGTGGTGCAGTCTGCGTCGACGGTTCCGTCGGCTGTGTCGTCACTGTCGTCATCACTTCGTCGCGTTCTCGTAGATGGCGGCGATCCGGCCCGAGTCCTGCTCGAACAGATCCTGGTCGACGGTGTCCCAGCCACCGAGATCGGCGACGGTCCACAGCTTCTGCGGCTCCGGGAACCCGGCCGCGTACTCGGTCATGACGGCGGCGTCGACGGGCCGGAACCCGGCCTCAGCCCACTGTCGTTGTGCCTGCGGGGTGTACAGGTAGTCGCGGAACGTGATCGCGGTGGACGCGTTCCGGCCGGTGGAGACCACTGCGACCGGGTTTTCCACCTTGAACGTCACCGGCGGGGTGACATGCTCCACCGGATCGCCCTTGCGTTCGGTGAACAACGCCTCGTTCTCGTAGCTGAGCAGCACGTCGCCGGTGCCCTGCAGGAACATCTCGGTGGCCTCACGACCCGACTTCGGCTGCACCTTCACGTGCTCGCCCACCAGCTTCTGCAGGTAGTCGAGACCGGCCTGCGGGTTCTTCCCGCCGTCGCTGGCGGCGGCGTAGGGCGCCAACAGGTTCCACTTGGCCGAGCCGGAACTGAACGGGTTCGGGGTCACGACCTCGATCCCGGGACGCAGCAGGTCGTTCCAGTCCCGGATGTTCTCGGGATTGCCCTTGCGGACGACGAGGGTGACCACCGACCCGAACGGGACTCCGCCGTAATCGTTCTCGTTCCAGCTCTTGTCGACCAGTCCCGCCTCGACGAGGCGGGTGATCTCGGGCTCGACCGAAAAGCTCACCAGATCGGCCTGCGCGCCGTCCTTCACCTTCCGCGACTGGTCACCGGAGGCGCCGTACGACGGATTGAACCGCACGCCCCTGCCGCCGTCGGTCTCGGCGAACGCCGCGGTGACCTTGTCATAGCCGGGCTTCGGGACGCCGTACGCGAACAGGTTGATCGTCCCGCCGCTGCCGTCGGCCCCCACGTCGGCACCGCCCATGACGTCACTCGACCCACCGCTACACCCGGTGAGAGCGACGGTTCCGGCCGCGACGAACGCGGCCAGGAACGAACGGGACCGATGGTTCATAGGGATTTACCTTCCTACAGTGCCGGCAAATGCAGAAGAGCTCGCGCGAGATCGACCCGACCGTACGGTCGGGTAGCCAGAGGCCCTGAGATGGGGAGGTGTTCGCAGCGCACGCACCGCTGAGCGGAGGGTCTACAGAAAGGCGACGCGTTCGGACCGAACGCACGTGTCACCGCAGAGCGAACACCGGGGCCGGAATCAACAACAGTCGATGTCGGCGACTGCGAGTCGGCCCACAGCGATCAACGCCAATTCATGGCGGACCTGGTGAGCGACTACTTCAGACACGCGGCCGACTTTAGCAGAGCCATCGACAGCGCCCGAACTGAGCGGTCTGCGGCGTGCGACTCAGGTGGTGTGCCGGGTCAGCGGGTGAAGTACCAGGCGATGACGACCAGGATGATCAGCGCGATCAGCGCCAAGGTCACGCGTGAGCGTGGCATCAAGAACCCTCCACCGTAGTGTGCGCGTCCGCGCCGCCATCGGAACCGACCGATTCGGCACGACCGACCGCGGCGAACACCGCGGACAGCACGCGGTCGAGCAACCAGGCGATACCGAAGCAGGCTGGGATCATCACCGCGAGCACCAGGACGACCTGGGGGATGAACGGCAGGCCGGCGACCCACAGTTCAGCGCCGTCCCACCAGCTCGCGAATTGATCCACCCGACCACCCTAGCCGCTGCGCACGCGGCGACCGAACACGGTGCAACTGCCACCTCGTTCGGTCGCCGACACCGCACGTCGGCGGTTGCGGTCCTACTTCGTCGCGTTCTCGTAGATGACGGCGATGCTGCCGGTCCCCTGCTTGAACAGTTCCGCATCGACGGTGGACCAGCCACCGAGGTCGGCGATGGTCCACAACTTCTGCGGCTCCGGGAAGTCCGCCGCGAACTCCTTCGCGACGGCCGGATCGACGGGGCGGAAGCCAGCCTCCGCCCACAGCCTCTGCGCCTCGGGGGTATACAGGTAGTCGCGGAACGCGGTCGCCTGGGCAATGTTCCGGCTGTTCGAGATGACCGCGGCAGGGTTCTCGATCTTGAACGTCACGGGCGGGGTGACGTGCTCCACCGGGTCCCCGTTCCGCTCGGTGAACAGCGCTTCGTTCTCGTAGCTGAGAAGCACGTCGCCGGTGCCCTGCAGGAACGTCTCGGTGGCCTCACGACCCGACTTCGGCTGCACCTTCACGTGCTCGCCCACCAGCTTGTCGAGGTAGTCGAGACCGGCCTGCGGATTCTTGCCGCCGTCACTCTTGGCGGCATACGGCGCCAACAGGTTCCACTTCGCCGACCCGGAGCTGAACGGGTTCGGGGTCACGACCTCGATGCCGGGACGAAGCAGGTCGTCCCAGTCCCGGATGTTCTCGGGATTGCCCTTGCGGACGACGATCGTCACGACAGAGCCGAACGGAATTCCCTTGTACGCGTCGCTGTTCCAGTCCTTGTCGACCAGTCCCGCGTCGACCAGACGGGTGATGTCGGGCTCGACCGAGAAATTGACGAAGTCGGCCTGCGCGCCGTCCTTCACCTTCCGCGACTGGTCACCGGAGGCACCGTACGACGGATTGAACCGCACACCCTTGCCCTCCTCGGTCTCGGCGAAGGCCGCGGTGACCTTGTCGTAGCCGGGCTTGGGGACCGCGTACGCGAACAGGTTGATCGTGCCGCCGCTGCCGTCGGCGACGGTCTCGCCACCGCCGACGACATCACTCGAGCCGCCACTGCACGCGGTCAGAGCGACGGCTCCGATCGCGACGAGGGCGGTCAGGAACGAACGGGAACGATGCCTCATGGGGATTGCCTTCCTACCAGGCTGACGGGTGGAGTCGATGACGTATGCGAAAGCGGCCCGGCGCATGCCGGGCTACCGAACGCATGGAAAAGCGTGGGAACGCACGATGCGGACACATGTCCTGGAGTATGACGGCGTTCGAACGATCCGTACACACGGGACACAACCCGTGGTGAGCGGAGATGCGCGACGAATCAGTCTGCGGCGCAGACCAGTACCTGCGCGAGGGCGAACGCCTGGACTCGCGTCAGCAACAGTGAATGTCCGCGACTGCCAGATCACCGACGGCAATCAACGCCAACTGGTGGCGGACGCGGTGGGCGATGGCAGCAGACACGCCGCAGAGAGTAACAGACGTTCGTCCGGGTGCCGAGCGATGGGAATCGCGCCGCGCCGGCGAACGGTGGACGCGGACGGACGGACGGGTCGATGATGAGGTGTTAAAGCTTCCCCTTCCTGAAGGCAGGAGATTCCAAGCTCAGACCGCAACCGGACCATCCACCCGGAGGAGGTGATCCGATTGTCCGACGTCGTCGACACCTGTGTGGCCGCGTTCTGCCACAGCCAGGATCACCCCGGCAGCGTTCCGATCCCGCCCCGCGGAATACCGGCAGGCCGTACATCGGAAAGTTCGTTCCCCGAGTCCGAGTCGCTGCTTGGCTCTCGCGAAACAACCCGAACACGTCATCGTCGTATAGGCGGGCCGCACCAACACCACCCTCCGGCCGGCCCGCACACCACGCTCGATCAACTCCCGTTTCGCCGCACCGATCGCAGCATCCGCGGCCTTACGCGCCATCGTCGACTTGGCGAGGAACTTCGGCGTGAAGTCCTCGATCGCAATCAACTCATGGGTCTCGACGACCTTCTTCGCCCACACCCGGCTGTCATGCTGGGTTTGGCGGGCCGCCTTCTTATGCAGCCTGGCCGCCTTCCTTTTCGCACGCTGGTAGCCCTTGGATTGGGGTCCGCGTTTGCCGGTGTGGCGGCTGGCCATCTTTCGCTGCGCTTTGGCGAGTTCCGCGGCGCACCGTTTGCGGTGCCCGAGATACCGCAGATCGAACTCACTGTCCGTCATCGTGGCGGTGGTAGCCACACCCCAATCGACACCGATCCCGGCGGTAGCCTCCGGAGCGGCGGGTACGTCGCGGCGAACCACGAACGAGGCGTACCAGTGCCCGAGCGAATCCCTGGTGATGCGGACACTGGTCGGCTCGGACGGCAGCTCCCGCGACCACACCACCGGCATGCTGACGCCCTTCGGGAGTACCAGTCGGCCGTCGCGGACCTTGAACCCCCGGCGCGTGTACTCCAACGACAACAACGACTTCTTGCGGGACTTGAACGCCGGCCGACCACGACCCTTCACCGCGAACGACTGTTCCAACGCCTGCGCATACGTCCGCAACATCTGCTGCTGCGCCACCTGAGAACCGTCGCGCAGCCACGGATTGCGGGACCGCGCCGCCGTCAACAGCTTCGACAACTTCCCGAACGTCGGCCGCCCGCCCGACTTCTGCTGGTGGACAGCCTCGTTCCACAGGAACCGGCACCGATGCCACTCCTCGCTCAGCGCACGCTCCGCCTGCGCACCCGGGCGCAACCGGAACGTGTACCGCACGACCTCCCCCATACACGGCAACCTAGCCAACACCACCGACAGTAAGGAGAATGGCGCTTCCTCTCCCCCGTGAACGAGGGAGCTTCGGCGCCCAAAATCTGATGACGACTCAGGCCGACCAGCCCGTCACGACTCCGACGGCGGACTCCGACGAGGTGGCACCGAAGCGTCGCAGCGCCTTCCCCCCGATCGACGACTACGCATTCCTCTCGGATTGCGAGACGAACTGCCTGGTCGCACGCAACGGCGCCGTCGAGTGGATGTGCCTCCCGCGCCCCGACTCCCCCAGCGTGTTCGGCGCGATACTCGACCGCAGCGCCGGGCACTTCCGGATCGGACCGTACGGCCAGAACGTACCGTCGGCGCGGCGCTACCTACCGGGTGGGCTGATCCTGGAGACCACGTGGCAGACCCAGACCGGCTGGCTGATCGTGCGCGACGCCCTCGTGATGGGCCCGTGGCACGCCAACGAACAGCGCTCCCCCACGCGCCGTCGCACACCGTCGGACTGGGACGCCGAACACATCCTGTTGCGGACCGTGAAGTGTGTGAGCGGCACCGTCGAGTTGGAGATGAGCTGCGAGCCCGCGTTCGACTACCACCGCGCCCCGGCTTACTGGGAGTACACCGGCAAGGTCTACGAGGAGGCCAGCGCAACCAGCCGCGCCGGCGGCGACGGCGAGTATCCGACGCTCCGATTGACGTCGAACCTGCGTCTCGGGCTCGAGGGCCGCGAGGCTCGCGCCCGCACTCGCATGGTGGAGGGCGACGACGCGTTCGTGGCACTGTCGTGGTCGGAGTTGACGGCCCCGCAGACGTTCGCCGAAGCCGCCGACAAGATGTGGCAGACCACCGAGTGCTGGCGGCAATGGGTGACGATCGGGCGATTCCCCGACCACCCGTGGCGGAGCCACCTGCAGAGCAGTGCGCTGACCCTCAAGGGTCTGACCTACGCACCGACCGGAGCCCTGCTCGCCGCACCCACCACGTCGCTGCCGGAAACCCCCGGCGGCGAACGTAACTGGGACTATCGGTACGCGTGGGTGCGGGATTCGACGTTCGCGCTCTGGGGGCTCTACACCCTCGGGCTCGATCGTGAGGCCAACGACTTCTTCTCCTTCATCTTCGACTCCGCACAGTCGGACAACGGCGACCCGGCCCCATTGCAGGTGATGTACGGCGTCGGCGGCGAGCACACCCTCGTCGAAGAGGAGCTCAGCCACCTCAAGGGGTACGACGGGGCCCTGCCCGTGCGGATCGGCAACGGCGCCTACAACCAGAACCAGCACGACATCTGGGGCACCCTGCTCGACTCGGTGTACCTGCATGTCCGGTCGCGCGACCAGGTCCCCGAGACGCTGTGGCCGCTGCTCCAACGGCAGATCGAGGAGGTCGTCGAGCATTGGCGCGAGCCCGACCGTGGGATCTGGGAGGTGCGCGGCGAGCCGCAGCACTTCACGTCGTCGAAGATCATGTGCTGGGTGGCACTCGACCGCGGCGCCAAGCTCGCCACACTGCACGGCGAGAAGGCCTATGCGACGCAGTGGAGCGAGATCGCCGACGACGTCAAGGCCGACGTCCTCGAGCACGGCGTCGACGAGCGCGGGGTGTTGACGCAGCGCTACGGGCACCCGTCCCTCGATGCCTCGCTGCTGTTGGCGCCGCTGCTGCGGTTCCTGCCCGCCGACGATCCCCGCGTCCGGGCCACGGTCCTGGCGATCGCCGACGAGCTCACCGAGGACGGCCTGGTGCTCCGCTACCGGGTCGAGTCCACCGACGACGGCCTGTCCGGCAAGGAGGGCACGTTCACGATCTGCTCGTTCTGGCTGGTGTCGGCGCTCGTCGAGATCGGCGAGGTGAAGCGGGCCAAGGACTTGTGCGAGCGGCTCCTCGCGTTCGCGAGCCCTCTCAAGCTCTACGGCGAGGAGATCGACCCCAAGACGGGCCGACACCTGGGCAACTTCCCGCAGGCGTTCACCCACCTGGCGCTCATCAACGCCGTCGTGCACGTCATCCGCGCCGAGGAGTCCGGCCACACCGGGACCTTCCAGCCCGCGCACGGACCGTCCTGACATCAGTCGTCGAACTGCACGACTGTCGGTGACCTGTGTCACCATCGGCGCATGCTTGATCATCTGGGAGTCCAATGCGCCGACACCGCAGCGAGCGCGGCGTTCTACGACAAGGTGCTCGAACCGCTCGGCGCGGTTCGAATCAAGGAGTACGGCCCGGTCATCGGGTACGGCGTGCCGCCGGAGCCCGACTTCTGGATCAGCCCGCTGGTCCCCGCCGATGCCGGCTTCCGCGAGAACCACATCGCGTTCCGAACCGACACCCGGGCCGCGGTGGACGCGTTCTTCGCCGCCGCTGTCGAGGCCGGGGCCGAGGTGCTGCACGAACCGCGCGAGTGGCCGGAGTACCACCCCGGCTACTACGGCGCGTTCGTCCGCGACCCCGACGGAAACAACGTCGAGGCGGTCTGTCACCGACCCGAGTAGCTCACGGGGTGGTGAAGGCGCGGCGCAGCAGTTCCTCGGCGTCCGCCGCGATCGACCGCACCACGTCACCGGCCGGGCGCATCTCGGTCACCAGTCCCGCGGCCTCGCCCGCGTACACGACCCCCTGGTCACTGTCTGCGGGATTGTAAGCGGCAGCGAGGGTTTGATTGTCGGCGCCCTTGCCGTCCCACTGCGCGGTGTAGTCGTTTGCCAGCGCCCGGCCGCCCCAGCGCGTCGGCCACGGCTGGTCGCGCGCCTGGTCGAAGATCGACGTATAGACAGTGTCGGCGCTGCCGGCCTCGATCAGTTTCCGCTGCGCGTACTCCGGGCCGATCGTCTCGGGGCTGGCGAGCAGCGCGGTGCCGATCATCGCGCCCTCGGCGCCGGCGGCGATCACCGCGGCCAACCCGCGACCCGTTCCGATCCCGCCGGCGGCGAGCACCGGCAGCGTCGTCGCGTCGAGCACCTCCTGCAGCAGCGGCAACGTGCCGATGCGTCCGGTGTGACCGCCCGCCTCACCGCCCTGCGCGATGACGAAGTCGACGCCCGCCCGCTCGACCACCCGCAGGTCGTCGATCGTGTTCACCTGTGAGACGGCCAGCGCACCGGCCGCGTGGACCCGCGCGACTACGGGGCCGGATCGCCGAACGACAGCGACACCACGCGCGGCTTCTCGGCCAACGCCGCGTCCAGCAGGGTGTCGTCGACGTCGAGGGACCACGTCATCAGCCCGATGCCGAGCAGACCGAGGCCGATCTCCCGCGCGATCGCGGACTCCTCCGCGATCCAGTCCGGAGTGGCGTACCGGGCGGCGCCGAGCAGACCGAGGCCGCCGGCCCGGGTCACCTCACCGGCCAGTCGACCGCCGGCGCGTCCGCCCATAGGGGCACCGAAGATCGGCACCTCCAACCCGAGCTCACGGGTCAACCAGGTGCCGATCATCGAGTGTCCTCCTACTTGCCCTTGGGCTTGTCCGCCACCGACTCGTTCGACAGCGCCGCCACGAAGGCCTCCTGCGGGACCTCGACGCGACCGATGGTCTTCATCCGCTTCTTGCCCTCCTTCTGCTTCTCGAGCAGCTTGCGCTTACGGCTGATGTCGCCGCCGTAGCACTTGGCGAGCACGTCCTTGCGGATCGCGCGAATGTTCTCGCGCGCAATGATCTTCGAGCCGATCGCGGCCTGGATCGGCACCTCGAACTGCTGACGCGGGATCAGCTCGCGCAGCTTGGTGGTCATCTTGTTGCCGTAGGCGAACGCGGCGTCCTTGTGCACGATCGCACTGAACGCGTCGACGGTCTCGCCCTGCAGCAGGATGTCCACCTTCACCAGCGCGGACTGCTGCTCACCCGACTCCTCGTAGTCGAGGCTGGCGTAGCCCTTGGTCCGCGACTTGAGAGCGTCGAAGAAGTCGAACATGATCTCGCCCATCGGCAGCGTGTAGCGCAGCTCGACGCGGGTCTCCGAGAGATAGTCCATGCCCCCGAGCTCACCGCGTCGGGACTGACACAGCTCCATGATCGCGCCGGTGTACTCACTCGGCGCGATGACGGTGCACTTGGCCATCGGCTCGTACACCTCGCGCACCTTGCCCTCCGGCCAGTACGACGGGTTGGTCACCTCGTGCTCGGAGCCGTCCTCCATCACCACTCGGTACACCACGTTCGGTGCGGTGGAGATGAGGTCGAGGCCGAACTCGCGCTCGAGTCGGTCCCGGGTGATCTCCATGTGCAGCAGGCCGAGGAAGCCACAGCGGAAGCCGAAACCGAGGGCCACCGAGGTTTCCGGCTCGTAGGCCAGCGCCGCGTCGTTGAGCCGCAGCTTGTCCAGCGCGTCGCGCAGCACCGGGTAGTCGGAGCCGTCCATCGGGTACAGGCCGGAGTAGACCATCGGCTTGGGGTCGCGGTAACCGGTCAACGGCTCGGACGCGCCGTTGCGGAAGGTGGTGACCGTGTCGCCGACCCGCGACTGCCGCACGTCCTTGACACCGGTGATCAGATAGCCGACCTCGCCGACGCCGAGGCCGGTGGTGGGCTTGGGCTCGGGCGAGATGATGCCCACCTCGAGCAGTTCGTGCGTGGTTCCCGTCGACATCATCGTGATCTTCTCGCGGGGACGGATCTTGCCGTCCACCACACGCACGTAGGTGACGACGCCGCGGTACGCGTCGTACACGGAGTCGAAGATCATCGCGCGCGCCGGACCGTCCGCGTCGCCCACCGGGGCGGGCACCTGCTTGACGACCTCGTCGAGCAGCTCCTTCACACCGACACCGGTCTTGCCGGAGACCTTCAGCACGTCCTCGGGTTCGCAACCGACGATGTGCGCGATCTCGGCGGCGTATCGCTCGGGGTCGGCGGCGGGCAGGTCGATCTTGTTGAGCACCGGGATGATGGTGAGGTCCTTCTCCATCGCCAGGTACAGGTTGGCCAGGGTCTGCGCCTCGATGCCCTGGGCGGCGTCGACGAGCAGCACCGCGCCCTCACAGGCCTCGAGCGCGCGAGAGACCTCGTACGTGAAGTCGACATGGCCGGGCGTGTCGATCAGGTGCAGCACGATCTGTTCGGTCGTACCGTCCTCGTTCTCGACCGTCCACGGCAGACGCACGTTCTGCGCCTTGATGGTGATGCCGCGCTCTCGCTCGATGTCCATGCGGTCGAGGTACTGCGCGCGCATCGCGCGCTCCTCGACGACACCGGTGAGCTGCAGCATCCGGTCGGCGAGCGTCGACTTGCCGTGGTCGATGTGCGCGATGATGCAGAAGTTCCGGATCTTCGACGGATCCGTGAACGTCTTCTCCGCAAAGTTGCTGCTCAAGCCCAATTCCCTCGTCTCACTCGCGCACCGACATCGGCCCGGTCCGGCATCCACCGCGTCCCGTGCCCACCCATCATCCCCTGGCCACAGGTGCGCGTACACATCCAGGGTCATGGCGGTCGACTCGAGAACACGGTACCGAGCCACGATCGGACGGCCGCCTCCTCGAGAATCGGTGGCGAGGCGAAGGAACTTGCGCATCGAGCAGCGGCCCTGTTCACCACCTAGCATGTCCTGCCGTGAGACGAACGGTCACCGCAGCGATCCTCGTAGTGCTCTGTTGGATTGCCGGCGCCGTCGTCGTCCGGCTCGGCCTCGATGCCGTGGACCGCACACCCTACTCGCAGACGTCGGAGACCCTGTATCTCGTGGTCGCGGGCGTTGCCCTCCTGATCGCGATCGGGGGAAGCGCCGCAGTGATCGGTCGCTTCCTGAGAACGAGGAGAAGCGACCCGCGGCGCCACCACAGAAGCACTGGGCGCACCGAAGACGGTGCGTGAGCCGACCAGACCACCGTTCACGCACTGGACGCCCACCCGTCGGCCGAATCGTCGAGCACCCGACACAGCTCGCACAACGAGTGCGGGCGATACGACGGCCCTCGCCCCGGCGCGCGATCGAATCCGCGGATGCGACTCCCCCGCGGACAGTCAGCGAATACGTGGAAGACCCTCCGGTCCAGCTGAGTTGTCGAGAAGTACGGCAACGCCTTCATCATGAAACATTTCGGTCCATCCTCCCCGATGTTCGAAAACCTCCACGACGAATCGGTCGAACCGAATCCGTCACCGGTTCATCGCCACAACCTTCCGTCCGAGTTACATCGGTGCACTTTCGAACATGCCCGGCACCGCGACGTGCACCTGACCGGGACCGAGACGCAACTAAGCTCGGCCCCATGGCGAGCACGTGGGGCAGCATCGGCAGGAAGCTCGGCGACTACGCCGTCCGGCAGGGCCCGAAACTGCTTCGGCAGCTTCAGAACACCGGGCCGGTCAAACGCGCGACCGAGGCGATCGCCGGGGCGCCGAACCCCTCGGTCACACCGGGGCGTCCGGTATCACGCAACTCCGCGCCCACCGCGCACCGTGCGCGTCGGATCGAATACGCCCCGAGCCTCGACGGCCGGGCCGACCCGGGCGAGATCGTGTGGACGTGGGTCGCCTACGAGGAGGACCCGACCCAGGGGAAGGACCGCCCCGTCCTCGTCGTCGGCCGCGACGGGGACACGCTCCTCGGGCTGATGTTGTCGTCGAACAGCGGCCGGGACGACGACCGCAACTGGCTCCCGCTGGGCGCCGGATCGTGGGACGCCGAGAACCGGCCCAGCTGGGTACGGCTGGACCGGGTGCTCGACGTTCCCGAGGCCGGCATCCGACGCGAGGGCGCCATCCTCGACCGTGACCGCTTCGACGTCGTCGCCACGCGCCTGCGCTCCGATTACAGCTGGACCTGATCGAACCGAAAAACCGAAACACGAGAGAGGCCCGGCACACCGTCGGCGGCGTGCCGGGCCCCTCACTGTCCGTGTCAGTCGTTGAGGCGGTTGAACCGTCCGAAGATGGCGCGGTAGATGACCGCACCCAGCGCGCCACCGATCAGCGGGAACACGATGAACAGCCACACCTGCGCCATCGCCCCGTCCTGGAACGGCGCGACCGCGAAGCTGCGGGCCGGGTTGACCGACGTGTTGTCGATCGGGATCGAGATCAAGTGGATCACCGCAAGCGTGAATCCGATCGAGACACCTGCGAGCGGAACGTCCGAAAGCTGGTCGGTGGACGCCAGCACCACGAAGACGAGCAGCGCCGTCAGAAGGATCTCCACCGTCATCGCGGCACCGATGCCGTAGCCCGGCAGCACGAGCTGGCCCAGCGGACCGGTCTCGGCCGAGGGGCTGTGCACACCCCAACCGTTGGCAGCGAGGCCGTCCGCGGCACGGTTGTAGGTGGGCAGGCTCTGGGCGATCGTGTAGACCGCCAACGCGGCCGCGAGACCGCCGACCACCTGAGCGGCCATGTAGATGCCCGCCTTCGCACCGCTGATGCGGCCGAGGATGAGGTGACCGAGCGTCACCGCCGGGTTCACGTGGCAGCCCGAGATCGGGCCGATCGAGTAGACCAGGAACATCAGCGTCAGACCGAACGCGAGCGCGATCCCGAGCTGACCGACCTTGGCCCCGGCGAATACCGCCGTTCCGATCGCAGAGAAGACCAGGACGAAAGTGCCGATACCTTCCGCCAAGTACTTCTTGAGATCCGAAATCTCTTCCTTTTCCGCAATTTCCTGTGCTGTTGACATACACCCACCTCTCGAACCCGCAGTTGATAGAGCTGTCGATCGGGACCTTACGTACAAGTTGGTCTGCTTTGCGTGATCTGGCGTGCGCAGGAGCGTGTCCGAGTCCGAATCGGTATGCCGGAGCACCGGATCCGTCGACCCGATTCGGGCGGCGCCCGAACGCCTCGAGTCCCGTTCTCGGCCGCTTCCACCGCAGGTGCGGGCACCTCTTCCCCGGCAGCGCACACCCACCGGTTTGAGTTCGCGGAGTGGGTGCTGGTAGTGTCGTCGGTCGGTACATACGTGTGCCCAGAGCTTTTCGACAGAAACCCGCAAAGACGACAGGATTTTACGCGTGGCCAACATCAAGTCCCAGGTGAAGCGGATCCGCACCAACGAGCGCAACCGACTCCGCAACCAGTCGGTCAAGTCCTCGCTGCGTACGGCGATCCGTTCCTTCCGCGAGGCCGCGGCAGCCGGTGACAAGGACAAGGCCGGCGAGCTCCTCGTCGCCACCAGCCGCAAGCTCGACAAGGCAGCCGGCAAGGGCGTCATCCACGCCAACCAGGCCGCCAACAAGAAGTCGGCGCTCGCGAAGGTCGCCAACTCTCTCTGACAAGTTTCTGACGGTTCCACCGTCGCAAGCTCTGTAGAACTAGCCCCCCGATCATCGATCGGGGGGCTAGTTCTTGTTCTGGGCGCCATGTTCCGGTCGAACGGACACACCGTCGCCGACCGGGTACGGCCCGTGCGAGGGAGAGATGCGTCGTGCGGTCAGCGACCGCTGTGCAAGGACGCGACGCGCTGCACAGCCCACTCGACGGCGTAATCGGCGTCGGCGGCCTGGCCCTTCACATCGGCGTTGAGCTTGGCGACCACCTGGAGCGCCTCGCCGATCGACGCGGGATCCCAGCCTCGCGCCTGGCCCTGAGCCTTCTTGATCTTCCACGGCGGCATGCCAAGCTCGGACGCCATCCGGAACGGATCGCCACGTCCCGCCGAGCCGACCCGCGCGATCGTGTGCACGGCGTCGGCGAGCGCATCGGCGAGCAGGACGTGCGCCACTCCGCGGTGCATCGCCCACCGCAACGCCTCCATCGCGCCGCGCCGGTCGCCGGTCACCGCCTTGTCCGCGACGTCGAACCCCGACACCTCAGCCTTGCCCGAGTAGTAGCGCTGGACGGCTCCGGCGTCGATCTTCCCGCCGGTGTCGGCGACCAACTGCGAACAGGCCGCGGCGAGCTCGCGCAGGTCGGAGCCGACGGCCTCGACGACGAGTTCGATCACCTCCGGCGACACCCGGACGCCGGCGGTGCGGAACTCGCCGCGCACGAAGTCCACGCGTTCGCCCGCCTTCAGCTTGGCGCACTGGTGGACGGTGGCACCGGACTTCTGCAGCACCCCCGCCATCGCCTTCGCGCGACCGGCGCCGGAGTGCAGCACGACCAGCACCACGCCCTCGGGCAGGTCCGCGGCGGCGTCCTGGACCAGCGCGACCGCGTCCTTACCTGCTTCCGCAGCGGCCTCGAGCACCACGACGCGGTCCTCCGCGAACAGCGACGGGCTGAGCAGTTCGGCCAACTCCGGGGCGCTCGCGTCACCGGCACGCAGGCGCGACACCGGGATGTCGTCCCCGGCCGGGCCCGCCGCCGCGCGCACCGCGCCGATCACCGACGCGACCGCACGCTCGACCAACAACTCCTCGTCGCCGAGAACGAGCTGGAGCGGATCGGGGCGGGTAGAGGTGCTCACCGGACGATGGTCCCATGGGAACGCCCCACCACCGCAAGTGCCCCGGACCCGGATCGCACCACCGCGACGTCGCCGTCCACATCGGTGCGCATCGTCACCGCCCCCGATGCGGTGAGCCGGTCGACGATGCCGGGATTAGGGTGCCCGAACGGGTTGCCGGCGCCGACGCTGATCACGGCCAGGCGGGGGCGCACCGCGGCAATGAATTCCGGTGCCGTCGTGCGTGATCCGTGGTGCGGCAGCTTGAGCACGTCGGCACGCAGCGACACCCCGGACCGCAGCAGCGCACGCTGGCCCGCTGCCTCCACGTCACCGGTCAGCAGGACGGTGCCGGCCGGCGTGGACGCCCTGACGACCAGCGAGGTGTCGTTGGCGGCGTCGTCCGCAGCCTCCTCGGTGCGCGGCGTCGGCACCAACGGACCGAGCACCTGCAGGCGCAGTTGGCCCAGCACCAGATCGCGTCCCGGCTCGAGGCGCACCAGCGAGACGCCGGCGCGCGCCGCGGCCCCCGACACGAAGCGGAACCCGCCGCCGGGCAGATTCGACGGACCGATCGCGATCGCGCCCACGGCGCGCCCGTCGAGCACACCGTCGAGTCCCCCGTAGTGATCCGCATGGAGGTGGGTGACGATCACCAGCGCGATCTCGTCGATGCCGAGGCGTCGCAGGCATCGGTCCATCGGGCCCGGATCCGGACCGGCGTCGACGACCACCGCGCGACCGTCGCCCGTCGACAGCACCAGTCCGTCGCCCTGCCCGACATCGCAGGCGACGAACGCCCAACCGTCGGCAGGCCAGCCCGGCGAGTACACCCGCGTCGGCACCCACACCGCGGCGACGCCGACCGTGAGCGCCAACAGGATTCGGCGCGACCACGGGTGGCGCGCGACCAACGCTGCGACGGCCAGCACGACAGCGACCACCACCGCCCCTGTCAGCCCACCCGCCACGGCGATCGTTCCGCCGGGGACCGCGGCCGCCCTGTCGGCGACCTGGAGCAGCCACCACAGCGGCGGGCTCGCGATTCGTACGAGGAGCACGGCTGCGGGCACCCACGCCACGGCCACGATCGCGGCCACGGCGCCGACCACGGTGATCGGAGCCACGACGGGCGCGACGAGGATGTTCGCGACGATCGACACGACGCTGACCGTGCCCGACATCGCCGCCACGACCGGCGCCGTGACCGCGAAGGCCGCGACCGCGACCGCACACATCTCGGCGAGCCACCGCGGCCAACCTCGTTTCCGCAGCCAGTCCACCAGGACGGGCGCGACGATCACCAACCCGGCCGTCGCGACCACCGACAGCGCGAATCCGAAGTCGACTGCGAGCGAGGGGAACAACGCGAGCAACACGATGACGGAGGCGGCGAGGGCGGGGATCGCCTGCTTGCCGCGCCCGGTCACCAACGCCAGCAACGCGACGCAGCCCATCGCGGCGGCACGGAGCACGCTCGGCGAAGGGCGCGCGATGACGACGAACGCGGCGAGGGCCACACCCGCCAGTACCGCCCCGGCGCGCGGGCCGATCCCGATCCCTCGCACCACCAGCAGTACGGCACCCAGCACGATGCTGACGTTCGCGCCGGACACGGCGGTGAGGTGCGAGAGCCCGGCCGCGGTGAACGCGTCCTTCGTCTGCTGCGGCAGCGCGGACGTGTCGCCGACGACCAGGCCGGGCAGCAGGCCGGCCTGGTCGGACGGCAGGGCGGCCGTGGCCGCGGCCGCGAGCCGGGCCCGGACGCCTCCGGCCCAGCGTTCGATCGTCGACGGCGGGTCCACGCTCACCGGTGGGCCCGTCGCTCGCACCACGGCGACCGTGAGGTCGCTGCGCTCGGGCACGGCGAGACGTCCGCGCAGCGTCACCCGCTGTCCGGGCAGCAGGTCCTCCCACTGCGGCGCCTCGGCGAACACCAGCACCGCGCCGCCCACGCGCGTCGTGGCCCGCCCGTCGGCCACGGACTGCAGCGACCCCCGGATCATCAGCTGACGACTCCCGCCGAACCCTTTACTGCGCAACGGCTTCGGATCGTCGGCGAGGACGACGGTGAGGGTGGCGGAAGCGCCGGTGGCAGCCTTGTGGACGAGCGGGTGGACCGCCACCGCGTGGGCGCGCACAGCGATAGCGGCGGCGAAGCCCGCACCGAGCAGTGCCGCGGCCACGACCACCACGCCGACGTCGATCAGCACTGGCCGTGTGGCACGACCACGCCGCCACACCAGCAGGGCCGCCGCGAGCGTGCCCACCCCGGCCAGCGCGATCGCGACGACCATCGCCGGCCGCCACCCGGCGAGCAGCCCGACGAGGGTCACCGCCCAGCACGCCGCCGCCGACGGCACCAGCCGCAGATCGAGCGGACGCTCCCGGTCCGTCATGGGTATGCCCGACGCGTCACAGCGTCACGAGGTCGCGGAGTTTCGCGAGCCGGGCCGGTCCGATGCCGTCCACCTCGCCCAACTGCTCGACGTCGGTGAACTTGCCGTTGGCCGCCCGCCACGCCACGATGGCCGTCGCCGTCACCGGCCCGACGCCGGGCAGCGCATCCAGATCCGACTCGGAGGCCGTGTTGAGGTTGACCTTCCCGGCGGCCTTCGCCGCCCCACCGCCCGGGGCACCCGGCGTCGTGGCCCCGGGCCCGATGCGCGCGCTGCCGACGGTGGTGGGCCCGCCGTCCGGCGGTGCGACGCCGACGAGGATCTGGTCGCCGTCGTCGACCTTCTCGGCCATGTTGAGCCCCAGCACGTCTGCGCCGGGACGTGGACCTCCCGCCGCCGCGAGCGCGTCGGCGATCCGGGAGCCCGGCGGCAGGCGCACCAGTCCGGCCTGGTTGACGAGGCCGACGACGCTGACCACCAGTTGGGTGTCGGGCGGCGCCGACGTCGGCTGCGGTCCCGGGCCTCCCGACGGCTCCGGTGCGACGGCGTCGGCAGCGCGGACCTCCACGACCGGCAGCGGCGGCACCGCTCGAGCCGTCGGGCGATCCCGCCACACGGACACCGCGGCGACGGCCGCCGCGACCACGCCGACGACGACGAGAGCGATCGCGCCGCGCCGTCCCAGGGTCAGTCGCGTGCCGCGCCACCGCGGCGACTCTCGCACGTCGTCGAACTCGTCCGGTGAATCATCCTGTGCGGAAAGCCATCCCGGTGCCCACGTCGGGGCGTCGGCGTCATCGACGTCCGTCGTGTCGCGATCGTCCGGGCGCATCGACGCCGGCATGGTGGACGCCGCCGCCAGCCGACTGCGTACCCTCGCGCGATCCTGATCGGTACCCATGCCGCCGACCGTAGAGTCCGACGACGCCGTCAGGTCCCCCGGAAGCGCGCCGGGAAAGAAGTCTGTGGATCAGTCGGAGGCTGTGGATGAATCCTCGGCGTCGGCCCCACCGGGGCACACCACGACACCGACCGCACCCGGTCCGACGTGCACGCCGAGCACATTGCCGATCCCGGTCACCACCATTTCGGTGACCGTCGGGATCCGTTCCTTCAGTTGCGCCGCAACCTCTTCCGCACGTTCCGGCGTGTCCGCGTGATGCACCGCGACGGCGGCCGGTTGCGAGCCGGCCTGCTCGACGGCGGCGTCGACGAGCTTGGCGAGCGCCCTCGTGGACGTGCGGGTCTTCTCCCGCAGCACCAGCTTGCCGTCGACCAGGTGCAGTACCGGCTTCATCGCCAGCGCGGTGCCGAGCAGGGCGGCGGCCGTGCCGATCCGTCCCCCGCGTCGCAGATGGTCCAGGCGGTCGACGACGACGAGTGTGCGCCCGCGCGCGGCCACCTCGACGGCGCGCTGGTACACCGCCTCGAGGCTGCGTCCGGCGCGCGCGACCCGGGCCGCGGCCAGCGCCGGGTACCCGAGCCCCATGCCGGTGGACGCCGAGTCGACGACACGGACCTTCTCCCCCAGCGCCTGCGCCGCCTGTCGGGCGGCTTCCCACGTCCCCGACAACTGCCGGGAGATGTGCACGGCGACCACGCCGTCTCCGCCGCTGTCGGCCAGCGCCGCTGCGTAGGCGTCGCCGAGTTCACCCGGCGACGCCCCCGACGTCGTCACCCCGGACAGGCCGCGCGGGATCTCGTCGACACTGTCGCGATAGTCGTCACCGTCGTGGAGCAGGTGGAGCGGGACTACGCGGATGCCGAGCCTGTCGACCAGTTCGGGTGACAGGCAGGCCGAGGAGTCGGTGACGACGACGACAGACACGTCCCTACCCTATTTCGATCTCGGCGGGCGCTGCAGCACGACGAACGTTCTTGATCGCGTCGATCATCGCCGCCGCGACCTCCTCGTGGGCGTCCCAGCCCCAGTGGATGCCGTCCGGGTTGGCACGGTCAGAGAAGACGTTCTCGCGCACCGCGGCGGCGAGATCGACCATCGGGACGCCCTTCGCGGCCGACCACGCCTCGAGCGCCTTCACCGCCGGGGCCCGACCGGTGTGCACCTGCGCGTACGCGTCGCAGCGGTGCACCGACGGGTAGGTGCCGATCACCGGCAGGTCCGGCCGGATCGCGGCGAGCGCGTCCCGGCAGCTCTCCAGGTATTCGACCGACAGCTTCGGTGGCAGCGCCACCGGACGCCCGAGCTTCGACAACCGCGGCTGCAGCCACTGGTAACCGGAGCGGGCGACGCGCCGCAGCGCCGGCGGGCGGATGTAGCGAAGCTGCTCACGCAGCGCCGTCGGCAGCGGCGACGGCAGCGAGTCCATGCCGCCGATCGCGAACACCACGGCACCGGCCTGCGGCACCGCCGCCCACACGCGCGGGTCCTGCGTGATGGCCCACCACGCGTCCCGGCTGGTCCAGCCGATGCGCGCGACGAGTTCGACGCGCCACCCCAGTTCCTTCGCGACCAGGCTCGGCCAGATCCGCGGATGGTCCGCGGGTAGGCCGCCCTTGGGCCCGTAGTACGCCAACGAATCCGCGATCACCAGCAGGACGGGCTGCTGTGCCTCGGCGGGCGGCACGACGGCCGAGCTGTCTGACGACGTCGTGACGGCCGAGCCGTCAGAGGGCGTCGTGACGGCCGAGCCGTCAGAGGGCGTCGTGACGGCCGAGCCGTCAGAGGACATCACTGGCCACGCTCGACGACGCGTTCCACACATCCAATCGCCATACCGGTTCTGGTCCCTCCCCATGTCCGCTGAGCTGCACCCAGCTGGTGTTTCCGAGTCCTCCGAGCACCGGCCACCGATCCACCGGCAGGTCGAGCAGCCGCGCGGTGAGCGCGGCGATGAGGCCGCCGTGTGCGACGAGCACCAGCGGGTCCGATCCCCAGTTCTCGTGCCGCGCGAGCATGTCCTGCACGACCGGCAGGCTGCGCGCGGCGACGTCGATCCGGCTCTCCCCGGCCGGCGGCGCCCACGCGGCGTCGGTGCGCCAGCGGACCCGGGCGCCGGGCGAGATCTCGTCGACGTCGCCGTGGGTGAGCCCCTGCCAGTCCCCCAGGTGCGTCTCGCGGAGCCGGCTGTCCGTCTCGACCGGCAGACCGATGTGGTCACCGAGCGCGAGCGCAGTGTCGTGGGCGCGACGCAGGTCGGACGAGACGATCGCGAACGGGCGCTTGTCGGCGAGGGCCTGCGCCACCGACTTGGCCTGCGCGCGACCCAGCTCGGACAGATCGGTGTCGAGCTGGCCCTGCATCCGATCGGTCGCGTTGTACTCGGTCTGACCGTGGCGCAGCAGGATCAGTCGCCGGACCGCGGGCAGCCCCGCGGCCGCTGTCACAGCTCCGGCTCCCCCGCGTCGTCGACCGAATCGGTGTGGATCGGCAGCTGCCGCGGCTCGATGCCCTCCACCGGGATCTCCGGGCAGTCCTTCCACAGCCGGTCGAGCGCGTAGAAGTTGCGCTCGTCGGTGTGCTGGACGTGGACGACGATGTCGACGTAGTCGAGCAGCGCCCAGCGTCCCTCACGGGTGCCCTCGCGGCGCACCGGCTTGTGCCCGGCCTCGCGCAGCTTGTCCTCGATGTTCTCGACGATCGCGTTGACCTGACGCTCGTTGGGGGCAGACGCGATGACGAAGCAGTCCGTGATCACGAGCTGCTCCGAGACGTCCAGCACCACCACGTCGGAGGCCAACTTCTCGTCGGCCGCCAATGCGGCGATGCGTGCCATGGCGATGGCCTCGTTCGTTGCGCTCACTCAGTGTTCTCCCGGTTCTGCTGTTATCGAAGATTGTGATGGTTGTGCCGGCGCCTGTCGCGCCGGCACGGGCTCGGACATCGTCACCGCGCCGTCGAGCCGCTCCGACCCGTGCGGCCGGTACAGGTTGCGCTTGCTGATGTACTGCACCACGCCGTCCGGCACGAGGTACCAGACCGGCCGGTGTTCGGCGGCCCGCAGGCGGCACTCGGTCGACGAGATCGCCAGCGCGGGGATCTCGATCAACGTCACCGCGTCGAGCGGCAGGCGGTCGAGGTGGGACGAGAGGTGCTCGGTGTGCAGCTCGTACCCAGGGCGGGAGACGCCGACGAACTTCGCGAGCGCGAACAGCTCCTCCCAGTCCTGCCACGACAGGATGCTCTCGAGCGCGTCCGCGCCCGTGATGAAGTACAGCTCCGCGTCGGGGTGCTGTGACCGCAGGTCGCGCAGCGTGTCCACCGTGTAGGTGACCTTGCCGCGGTCGATGTCGACGCGGCTCACCGAGAACCGTGGGTTCGACGCGGTCGCGATCACCGTCATCAGATAGCGATCCTCGGCCGGACTGACCTCACGGTCGTCCTTCTGCCACGGCTGACCCGTGGGGACGAAGATCACCTCGTCGAGGCCGAACCGATCCGCGACCTCACTGGCCGCAACGAGGTGGCCGTGGTGGATCGGATCGAAGGTGCCACCCATCACGCCCAGGCGGCGTCGCGGGGTGATCGCTGTCGGCTGCTGCACGAGAGTCCAGCTTACGGGCTGCCGCGATCCACCCGGTCACACAGGCAGCAAACCGGACACTACGGCCGCGAGTTGCTGGGCGGATCGGCACTCGTGCATGTCGATGACCTCGTTGTAGACCAGCGCGGCCGAATCGCCGGTTCCCCACTGCCCTCGCGGCTCGGGGTTGAGCCAGTGCGCGTGCTTGGCCACCGAGACCAGATGCTCGAGCGCCGCCAGCCCGGGGTCGCGGTAGTTGTTGCGCCCGTCGCCCAGCACCAGTAGCGAACTGCGGCTGGTGATGCTGTGCGCGTACCGTTCCGCGAACACCCCCAGCGCGTGCCCGTAGTCCGAGTGCCCGTCGTAGGTGATCAGCTCGGCCTCCCGGATCATCCGCGACATCGCCACGCCGAGATCCGATCCGGTCTCGAAGAACCGGGTCACCTCGTCGGTGGTGTCGATGAACGCGAACACCCGCACCCGCGAGAACTGCTCCCGCAGCGCGTGCACCAGCAGCAGCGTGAAGTGGGAGAACCCGGCCACCGAACCGGAGACGTCGCACAGCAGCACCAGCTCGGGGCGCGCCGGCCGCGGCTTGCGCTGCACCAGATCGATCGGCACCCCGCCGGTGGACATGGACTTGCGCAGCGTCCGGCGCAGATCGATCGCGCCCGCGCGGGCGCGGCTGCGGCGCACCGCCAGCCGGCTCGCGAGCAGTCGGGCCAGCGGGGTGACGCTGCGTCGCAGCGCGACGAGTTCGGAGTCGGACGCCCGCAGGAAGTCGACCTCCTCGGCGAGCTTGGGCACCCCGTAGCTCGCGACGCGTTCCTTGCCGACCTGTTCCGCCGACCGGCGCCGCGTCTCGGACTCGACCATCTTCCGGAAGTCCGCGATCCGCTGCACCGCGGCGCGCTTGGCAACCTCGGACGTGTAGTCGCCGCCCGGCTTGTCCTCGCGTGGCTGATTCCCGAGCAGGCCGGAGAGGATCTTGTCGAGCAGCTTGTCCGGCGCCACGTTGCGCAGCGCCTGGTAGGCGGAGAACGACGGCCCGTTGGCCGAGTCGTACCGGCCGATCTCGTCGACCATCAGCGCGACGATCGCCTCGAGCTGTTCGAGCGCCTCCGGCGAGTCGTCGGCGAGCAGTTCGGCAAGCAGCTCCTGCAGCGCCTCGAAGTCGATCTCACCGTCCGGGGTGCGCGGCAGCGAGGGGTCGGCGTCGGCGTCCGCGCTCCGGACCCCGATGCCCGCCGGGAACCACAGGTCGAAGAGCGCATCGAACGTGGCGCGGTGGGTGGGACGACGCAGCAACGCGCAGGCCAGCCCCTCGCGCAGCGCCTCCCGGTCGAGCAGGTCGAGGACGGACATCACCTGTCCGGCGTCGACGGTCTCGGACGGGCCGACCGAGATGCCGCGCCGACGCAGCGCCTCGACGAAGTCGACGAGGTGGCCGGGGATGCCGTGCGGCGCGGGCGGTCCACCACGGCGCCCAGCAGGCGAGGTGACCATCGGCTGGGTCCTCTCAGTTGAGGCGCAGCTCGGCGGCGGCGCGCTGCTGATCGGCCCGATGCTTGAGCACCACCCCCATTGTGGCGCGGACCGCGTCGTCGTCGAGCGTGTCGAGTCCCAGCGCGAGGAGCGTGCGTCCCCAGTCGATGGTCTCCGACACCGACGGCACCTTCTTCAGCTGCATGGCGCGCAGCACGTTCACGGTGCGGACGAGCTGTTCGGCGATCGCCTGGGGCAGATCCGGCACCCGGCTCGCGAGGATCCGACGCTCGAGTTCGGCGTCCGGGAAGTCGAGGTGCAGGAACAGACAGCGCCGCTTGAGCGCCTCGGACAGCTCCCGGGTCGCGTTCGAGGTGAGCACCGCGAACGGCTTGCGGGTGGCGGTGATGGTGCCCAGCTCCGGGATCGTCACCGCGAAGTCGCTGAGCACCTCGAGCAGCAGGCCCTCGATCTCGACGTCGGCCTTGTCGACCTCGTCGATCAGCAGCACCGTCGGATCCTCGCGGCGGATCGCGGTGAGCAGCGGACGCGAGAGCAGGAACTCCTCGGAGAACACGTCCTGCTTGGTCGCGTCCCAGCTGTGGTCGCTGCCGTCACCGTTCCCCGTCGCGCCGCTCGCCCCGGTCTGGATGCGCAGGATCTGCTTCGCGTGGTTCCACTCGTAGAGCGCGCGGGACTCGTCGACGCCCTCGTAGCACTGCAGCCGCACCAGTTCGGCATCCGCCGTCTGCGCGACGGCGCGCGCCAACTCGGTCTTGCCGACACCGGCCGGACCCTCGATGAGCAGCGGCTTACCGAGCCGGTCGGCGAGGAACACCGCGGTCGCGGTCGCCTTGTCGGCGAGGTATCCGGTCTCGGCGAGACGCTCGACGACGTCGTCGACGCTCGCGAACAGCGGCGGTGCGATCGGCAGTGCCCGGTCCACGCTCGCTCCTTTCGGGCCGTCTAGGCCGGTCGGGTATGGCCGTCTCCCCAGACAGTCCACTTGGTCGACGTGAGCTCGCCCAGTCCCATCGGGCCGCGGGCGTGCAGCTTCTGTGTGGAGATCCCGATCTCCGCACCGAACCCGAACTGCTCACCGTCGGTGAAGGCAGTCGAGGCGTTGACCATAACCGCGGCCGCGTCGACCCGCGCGGTGAACTCGCGCGCAGCGGACAGATCGGACGTCACGATCGCCTCGGTGTGCCCGGTGCCGTACTGGTCGATGTGCGCGACGGCCTCGTCCAGTCCGTCGACCACCTTCAGGGCGATGTCGAGGGTCAGGTACTCCTCCGACCAGTCCTCCTCGGTGGCCGGGACCAGGCCCGGCAGGTCGCCGTGGACGGTGACGCTGTGCATCTGCAGCGCCTGCACGAACTTCGGGACCGCGGTCTCGGCGATCGCCGCGTCGATCAGCAGCGTCTCGGCGGTGTTGCACACGCTGGGGCGGCGGGTCTTGGCGTTGAGGACGATCTTCTCGGCCATCTCGAGGTCGGCGGCGGCGTGCACGTAGACGTGGCAGTTGCCGACACCGGTCTCGATCGTCGGCACCGTCGCGTCGCGGACGACCGCGTTGATCAGGCCGGCGCCGCCGCGCGGGATGACGACGTCGACCAGGCCGCGGGCCTGGATCAGGTGGGTGACGCTGGAGCGGTCCGCGCTCGGGAGCAGCTGGACCGCGTCCTCGGGCAGCCCCTGCGCGGCGAGCGCGGTGCGGAGCACCTTCACCAGCGCGGCGTTGGACCGGGCGGCCGACGACGATCCGCGCAGCAGCGCCGCGTTGCCGGACTTGAGGGCCAGGCCGAAGGCGTCGACCGTGACGTTGGGGCGCGCCTCGTAGACCATGCCGACCACGCCGAGCGGGACGCGGACCTGGCGGATCTCGAGGCCGTTCGGCAGCGTCGAGCCGCGGATGATCTCCCCGACCGGGTCGGCGAGTCCGGCGACCTGGCGCAGCCCGGATGCGATGCCCTCGACCCGCGCGGCCGTCAGGCGCAGGCGGTCGAGCAGGGACTCCTCGGTGCCGGTCGCGCGAGCCGCCTCGATGTCCTCGGCGTTTGCGGCCAGGATCGCGTCGGTGGCGGCCAGCACCGCGTCCGCGGCGGCGTGCAGGGCCGCGTCCTTCTGCGCGGTGGTCAGCAGCGCCAGCACACGCGACGCGACGCGTGCGCGACGGGCGGCATCGTGGACCTCCTGACGGATGTCTCCGGAGTCGCTGGCGGCCGGTGTGGTGTGCGTCGCGGCAGTCATGCCTACAGATTAGCGATCGGTCGAGGCGCATAATCGTTCTGCCCACGCGCCGTCTGCGTAAGGAAAAGTCAGTGTCGCAACGCGAGACGATCCCCCAAGCCCCCTCGGAGGGGTACAGCCGCGGACTCAATGCCCGCACCGTGCAGATGATCGCGCTCGGTGGCGCGATCGGGACCGGTCTGTTCTACGGAGCCGGCGGGGCCATCGAGGACGCCGGACCGTCGCTGATCCTGGCCTATCTGGCGGCCGGCCTGGCGATCTTCGTCATCATGCGGGCCCTCGGCGAACTGCTCACCTACCGGCCGATCTCGGGCAGCTTCGCCGAGTACGCCGAGGAGTTCCTGGGCAGGTTCTTCGGCTTCGCCACCGGTTGGGCGTACTGGGCGGTGTGGGCGGCCACGTGCATGGCGGAGATCACGGTGGCGGGCAAGTACATCGAGTACTGGTGGCCGAGCGTCCCGGCCTGGCTGACCGCGCTCGTCGTCCTGCTGGTTCTCTTCGCCGCGAACCTCATCTCGGTGAAACTCTTCGGCGAGGCGGAGTTCTGGTTCTCCACGATCAAGATCACCGCGATTCTCGGCATGATCCTGATCGGCATCGGCGTGCTCACCCTCGGCTTCGGCCACGCGACCAATCCCACCGTGACGAACCTGTGGGCCGATGGCGGCGTGTTCCCGAACGGCTTCGGCAGCGCGCTCATGAGCCTGCAGGTGGTGATGTTCGCGTACGTGGGCGTCGAGCTGGTCGGTGTCACCGCCGGTGAAGCGAAGGATCCCAAGCAGACGCTCCGCAAGGCGATCAACACCCTGCCGTTCCGGATCGGGCTGTTCTACATCGGCTCGCTCATCGTGATCATGTCGGTCGTGAGCTGGCAGGACTTCCATGCCGGCAAGAGCCCCTTCGTCGAGGTGCTCGAGCAGATCGGCATCCCCGCCGCGGCCGGCATCATGAACTTCGTCCTCCTCACCGCGGCGCTGTCGTCGTGCAACTCCGGCATCTATTCGACGGGCCGGATGCTGCGCAGCCTGTCGCAGCGCCGCCAGGCCCCCGAGGTGCTGGGCAGGCTGAGCAGCCGGCACGTGCCGTACGCCGGCATCACGATGTCGGCCGCGGCGATGGTGATCGGCGTGATCGTCAACGTGTTGTCCCCAGACCGCGCGTTCGTCTACATCACCTCGGTGTCCACGATCGGGATCATCTTCGTGTGGGGCGTCATCCTGCTCTGCCACCTCCGCTACCGGCGGTTCGTCAACCGCGGCGCACTGCCGGCGTCCGACTACCGACTGCCCGGCGCGCCGTACACCAACTGGATCGCGCTCGGGTTCCTGGCGTTCGTCGTCGTGCTGCTCTTCCTCACCGACGCGGGCCGCATCGCCCTCGCGGTCGGCGCGGTGTTCGGCGTCATGGTCGGCTTCGGGTACTACGCCCTCCTGGGGCGTGCGTCGTCGCGCTACTGACGTTCGTTGCCCGGCGCCGCCGTCGGAGCTTTGTTACGTTGGCGAAGCTATCGCTGGTTGCCCGGGACCGTCCTCGATCGGATGTCCCGAGCGCGCCGTGAGCCAGAGCCGTTCGGCGGGGGTCGGACAGAGCCACAGGGCCGCGCGCGGTGTTCCCGCCAGCATGCCCTGACGGACGGGCGACGAGAAGATGCGTGCATCCGGTACGCGCCCCGTCCGCGGGCACCGCGCTGGAGAGCGCCCGACATGACGACAACAGATCCCTCGTCGACCACCACGACCGATCCGGTCCTGACGTCCTCCGAGGTCACCGTGACCGACGACGCCGCCGTGAAGCGGGCAGTGAAGGCCACGATGCTCGGAAATGCCATGGAATGGTTCGACTTCGGTGTGTACGCCTACCTGGCCACCACGATCGGGAAGGTCTTCTTCCCCGACGCGAGCGGCACCGCGCAGCTGCTCTCGACCTTCGCGATCTTCGCCGCCGCCTTCGTCGTCCGGCCGCTCGGCGGGCTGTTCTTCGGCCCACTCGGTGATCGGATCGGCCGTAAGAAGGTCCTGGCGACGACGATGATCATGATGGCCGGCAGCACCTTCGCGATCGGCCTGATCCCCAGCTACGGTTCCATCGGCATCGTCGCGCCGATCCTGCTCGTGATCTTCCGTCTGCTGCAAGGCTTCTCGACCGGTGGCGAGTACGGCGGCGCGAGCACGTTCGTCGCCGAGTACGCGCCCGACAAGCGTCGCGGCTTCCTGTCGAGCTTCCTCGAGTTCGGCACCCTCGCCGGGTACGTGGCCGCGGCCGGACTCGTCACCGTCATCACCGCCACGGTCAGCGACGACGCGCTCGTCGACTGGGCGTGGCGCATTCCGTTCCTCATCGCCGGCCCACTCGGCCTGATCGGCCTCTACCTGCGGGTCCGCCTCGAGGAGACGCCCGCCTTCCGGCAGCTCACGGCCGACGACGATCCGGTCGAGTCCACCGAGTCGGTCACCGGGCGCCTGCGCGAGACGCTGGTGACCAACTGGCGTCCGCTGATGCTGTGCATCCTGCTGGTCGCGACGTACAACATCGCGCACTACGGCCTGCTGAGCTATATGCCGACCTACCTGTCGACGACCCTCGGCTACGACGAGAGCCACGGCCTGCTGCTGATGATCGTCGTGATGCTCCTCATGATGGTCGGCATCACGTTCGTCGGACGACTCTCCGACCGCGTCGGCCGGAAGCCGTTGCTGCTCAGCGGATTCGTCGGATTCTTCCTGCTGTCGCTGCCGGCCTACCTGCTGATCGGCATCGGCGCCTACGTCACGATCTTCCTGGGCCTGGCGATTCTCGGAAGCCTGCTGTTGCTGTTCGTGGGTGTGTTCCCGTCGGTGTTGCCGGCGCTGTTCCCCACCGGCGTCCGCTACGGCGGTCTCGCGGTCGGCTACAACATCGCGGTGTCGGTGTTCGGCGGGACGACACCGCTCGTCCTCACGGCCTTGCAGGACGCCACCGGCAGCAACCTCGTCGCCCCGATGTACATGATGGTCGCCGCGGTCGTCGGCGGGATCACGGTGCTGTTCATCCCGGAGACCGCGCGCAAACCTCTCGCCGGCAGCCCACCGTCCGTGTCGACCCGCGCGGAGGCCGTGGCCGTGCTGCGACGGCCGAACGTCACACCCGTTCAGTCGGACTGACCCACTGCGACATTCGGCCACAGCGACTAGCCTCGGCACATGGCGGAGAACAAGGTTGTCGTCGTCGGCAGCATCAACATGGATCTGGTGGCCTCCTCCCCGCGCCTGCCCGCCCCGGGCGAGACGATCCTCGGGACGTCGTTCACCACGACGCCGGGAGGCAAGGGCGCCAATCAGGCGATCGCCGCCGCGAAGGCCGGCGCCGACGTCGCGTTCGTCGGCGCGGTGGGCGACGACACGTTCGCGTTGGACCTGCGGCAGGCCCTCGTCGAGGCGGAGGTGGATGCCGAGGGCCTGCGAGAAGTGAGCGGAGCCAGCGGTATCGCCGTGATCACGGTCGACGGGGACGGGCAGAACTCGATCGTCGTGGTCGCGGGCGCCAACGACCGCGTGACGGCCCTCACCGACGACGAACTGCGGGCGGTCGCCGACGCCGACGTCCTGCTGTGTCAGTTGGAGATTCCCCTCGACACCGTCACCGCCGCGGCCCACCACGCGGCCCGGTCCGACACGACCGTCGTCCTCAATCCGTCACCGGCACAGACGCTTCCGCCCGAGCTGCTCGAGTCGGTCGACGTCCTGATCGTCAACGAGACCGAGGAAGGGCAACTCGGCGCGGACGCCCTCGCGGCGGTGCCGCACGTCGTCACGACGCTCGGTGCGGCGGGCGCGCGCTACCGCGGACCGGACGGCGACCGCCTCACCGTCGACTCCCCCATCGTGGACGCGGTCGACACCACCGGCGCGGGCGACGCCTTCGCGGGGGCGCTGGCGTCCGCGTGGAGCCGCGGCCCCCGGGATGCGCTGACCTTCGCGTGCGCGGCCGGCGCCCTCACCGCGACCCGGCCCGGTGCCAGTGCGGCATCGCCCACCCGTCGCGAGATCGACGCCCTGCTGGCCGCGAACCACTGAGGCCGAAAAGCGGTTGGCTCCCGCCGGCACCGCCCGTACCGTCCACGATATGAGCTCATCGAACAGTCCGGTCCTGCGCCCGTGCCGCGGCGCGGCCGAGTGGCCTGCGCTCGTCCGCATCTGGCGCAGCGCGGTCGAGGCGACCCACCACTTCCTGTCCCCCAAGGACGTCGAATTCTACGAGTCCCGGATGCTCAGCGACTACCTCCCGGCCGTCGACCTGACCGTCGCGGAGATCGACGGCACACCGGCAGGATTCTCGGGGCTCGCGGGCAACTCCCTCGAGATGCTGTTCGTCACCGACGCACACCGTGGTCGCGGCGTCGGGTCCGCGCTGCTGCGGCGCGCGGTCGCCGACCACCCCGATCTGCACCTGGACGTCAACGAGCAGAACCCGCAGGCCGTCGGGTTCTACGAGCACCACGGCTTCGTCACGTCGAGCCGATCGGCGACGGACGCCGACGGACGACCGTTCCCGATCCTGCACATGGCCCGTTCGACCCCCTGAGCCGAACCACCGCCGCGCGACCTGTCGGCCACCTCGGGCACGATGGACCCCATGACGACCGCGACCACAGCAGATCTCCGTGACGAGGCCGAACGGTTGCTCCGGGAACTCGCGGGGCCGGACGCCCGGCTGCGCGAGGACCAGTGGACCGCGATCGAGGCGCTGGTCGTCGGCCGCCGCCGCGCGCTCGTCGTGCAGCGCACCGGCTGGGGCAAGTCGGCGGTGTACTTCATCGCCGCGAAGCTGCTGCGGGCGCACGGGCACGGGCCCACCGTGATCGTGTCGCCGCTGCTGGCGTTGATGCGCAACCAGGTGGCCTCGGCCGAGCGTGCGGGCGTCCGAGCAGCGACCATCAACTCGGGCAACGTCACCGAGTGGGACGAGATCCACGCGCGCGTCGCCGCCCGTGAACTCGACGTGCTGCTGGTGAGCCCGGAACGACTCAACAACCCCGACTTCCGCGACCAGGTGCTGCCGTCGCTCGCGGCGGACGCCGGCCTCGTCGTGGTCGACGAGGCGCACTGCGTGTCCGACTGGGGGCACGACTTCCGTCCCGACTACCGCCGGATCCGTACCCTCGTCGAGGACCTCGGCGACGGCATCCCGGTCCTCGCGACGACCGCGACCGCCAACGACCGTGTCGTGTCGGACGTCGCGACCCAGCTCGGCGTCGGCGGCGCCGAGACGCTGGTGCTGCGCGGCACCCTCGAACGGGACTCACTGAGCATGTCCGTCGTCCGGATCGCCGAGGCCACGCAACGCGCGGCATGGCTGGCCGAGCACCTCGACGAGCTCCCCGGCTCCGGCATCATCTACACGCTCACCGTGTCAGCTGCACGGGACCTGGCGAGCCTCCTGGCCGACCGCGGACACGGTGTGGCGGCCTACACCGGTCAGACCGACGCCGCCGAACGCGAGGTACTCGAGAGCGACCTGCTGCACAACCGCGTCAAGGCGCTGGTCGCGACGTCCGCTCTGGGCATGGGCTTCGACAAGCCGGACCTCGGCTTCGTCGTCCATCTCGGCGCCCCGTCGTCACCGATCTGCTACTACCAGCAGGTGGGCCGCGCCGGCCGAGCGACCGACAGCGCCGAGGTGGTCCTGCTGCCCGGGTACGAGGACCAGCAGATCTGGAGTTACTTCGCGTCGGTGTCGTTCCCGCGGGAGCATATCGTCCGCAAGGTGATCGACGTCCTCGACACCGAACGCCCCCAGTCGACGATGGCGCTCGAACCGCTGGTCGAACTGAACCGGACCCGTCTCGAGCTGGTCCTGAAGGTTCTCGACGTCGACGGCGCGGTGCGGCGCGTGCGGGGCGGCTGGGTGGCAACCGGACAGCCGTGGAGCTACGACGCGGACCGGTACGGCCGGCTCGACGCCGCCCGCCAGGCCGAGCAGCAGGCGATGCTCGAGTACGAGCGCACCGACGAGTGCCGGATGACCTTCCTGCGCCGCCAGCTCGACGACCCCGGCCTCGACGGCGACAGCCGCTGCGGCCGCTGCGACAACTGCGCCGGGCCCAAGTACAGCGCGGAGGTTGCCGCCGACACCGTCGCCGACACCCGCCGACGGCTCGAGCGCCCCGGCATCGACCTGCCGCCGCGCAAGCAGTGGCCGACGGGAATGGCGAAGCTGGGAATCAGCCTGTCCGGCAAGATCACCGACGGACCGGAGGCCGGCCGCGTGCTGGGACGACTGTCGGACCTGGGCTGGGGACAGCGGCTGCGCACCCTGCTCGACGGCCCCGACGCCCCCGTTCCGGACGCCGTCGTCGACGCCTGCATCAAGGTGCTCGCGGCATGGGACTGGGCGGAGCGACCGGGCGCGGTGATGTGCGTCGACTCCCCCGACCGTCCGATCCTGATGCGTTCGCTCACCACACGCCTCGCGCAGGTGGGGCGACTGTCGGACTTGGGCGTCCTGCACGAGCGCCCGGGCCACCCGCCGGTGTCCGCCGCGAACTCGGCATACCGCGTGGCGGGCCTGGCCGACGCGTGGGAGACGCCGGATCTGTCCGGGCTCGACCGCCCGGTGCTGCTGCTGGACGCGGTCACCGACAGCGGATGGACGCTGACGATGGCGGCCCGCGCCCTGCTTCGGGCAGGGGCACCCTCCGTCCTGCCATTCGCTCTCGCCACCCCCAAGTGATACACGATGTGACCAGCATCACATTCACCGTCTCACCTGCAACGCTGCCGGGTCTCGTCTGTCCGGTTCACAGCGATCCGTGAAATCGGGCGACACGGTTGTTACGTTCGAGTCACGAAGAACGGCAACAACAATGACGCCAACAGAAACTAGAGCTACCCCGACCACCGTGCCGGACGCGGTGGAGTTACGTAAGCCCCAGATCTCAGACGGAGTCCGGCTCTGGGAGATCGCCAAGGATTCACAGGTGCTCGACCTCAATTCGAGCTACTCATACCTGCTGTGGTGCAGAGATTTTCAGGACACGTCGATCGTCGCCACGACCGCCGGCCGAGTCGCCGGATTCGTGACCGGATACGTCCGCCCGGAGGCCCCGAACACGTTGTTCGTGTGGCAGGTCGCGGTCGACGCCGACCAGCGAGGCCAGGGACTGGCCGGGAGAATGCTCAACACCCTCCTCGACCGCCTTGCACTACAAGGTGTTTGGAACCTCGAGACCACGATCAGCCCGGACAACACCGCTTCCATCGCCCTGTTCACTTCGGTGGCGGGTCGCCGAGGATGCACCATCACTCAGCGAACCCTGTTCGCTCCGAACGACTTTCCCGACGGGCATGCGGCCGAGGACCTCTACACGATCTCGCCGCTGCACGCTTCCTGAGGAAGGACCACGCATGACCACTGTCGAGACCAGCATCTTCGAATCCCTCGAATCCGGGGTTCGCAGCTACTGCCGGAACTGGCCGACTGTCTTCGAAACGGCGTCGGGCGCCTGGATGCGGGACGAGTCCGGACGCGAATACCTGGACTTCTTCGCCGGCGCCGGCGCACTCAACTACGGGCACAACAATCCGGTGATGAAGACCGCCCTCGTCGACTACCTCGTCGGCGACGGGATCACCCACGGCCTGGACATGTCCACCGTCGCCAAACGCGATTTCCTGAAGACCTTCCAGCGCACGATTCTCGAGCCCCGCGGGCTCGACTACAAAGTGCAATTCCCCGGACCCACCGGCACCAACGCCGTCGAATCCGCACTCAAGTTGGCCCGCAAGGTCACCGGCCGCGAATCGATCATCAACTTCACCAACGCATTTCACGGAATGACGCTGGGTTCGCTGTCGGTCACCGGCAACTCGCTCAAGCGCGCCGGGGCCGGGGTGCCGCTCGTGCACGCCACCCCCATGCCGTTCGACAACTACTTCGGTGGCGCGACCGACGACTTCCACTGGTTCGAGCGGGTGCTCGAGGACTCCGGTAGCGGACTCAACCGCCCCGCGGCCGTGATCGTGGAGACCGTGCAGGGCGAGGGCGGGGTCAACGTGGCCCGGCCGGAATGGCTGCGCGCGCTGTCCGAACTGTGCACCCGCCACGACATCCTGCTGATCGTCGACGACGTCCAGATGGGCTGCGGCCGTACCGGACCGTTCTTCTCGTTCGAGGTCGCCGGCATCACCCCCGACATCGTGACCCTGTCGAAGTCGATCGGCGGCTACGGCCTGCCGATGGCGCTGACGCTGTTCAAGCCGGAACTCGATCTCTGGTCGCCGGGCGAGCACAACGGCACCTTCCGCGGCAACAACCCGGCCTTCGTCACCGCCACGGCGGCGCTCGACCACTACTGGTCCGACGACAGCCTGCACCGGTCCACACTCGCGAAGGGTGAGCGGATCAGCCAGATCTTCGCCAATCTCGCCGACACGTTCGACGGCATCAGCACCCGCGGCCGCGGCATGGTGCAGGGCCTGGTGTTCGACGAACCGGGCAACGCCGTCAAGGTGTGCGGACTGGCGTTCGACGAGGGCCTGCTCGCGGAGACGGCGGGCCCGTCCGACGAGGTGGTCAAACTGCTTCCGCCCCTGACGATCACCGACGCCGAACTGGACCACGGCCTGAGCATCCTGGCCGAGGCCACGGCCAAGGTCCTCGCCTGACCATCGCACCCCCGAACCTGCTTCAGCCACGAGAGGAACGGCCATGATCGTTCGCACCACCGACGAGATCACCGATACCGACCGCGACATCACCAGCGAGGACGGCAACTGGCGCAGCAAGCGCATCGTCCTGGCCGGCGACGGCGTCGGATTCTCGTTCCACGAGACCACCATCCGTGCCGGATCGGTCAACGAGTTCCACTACGCCAACCACGTCGAGGCAGTGTGGCTGGTCGAGGGTGACGGCATTCTCACCGACCTCGACAACGGCGAGGTGCACCAACTGCGACCGGGGACGATGTACCTGCTCGACGGGCACGAACGGCACCGCGTCGAACCGGTCACCCAGATGCGCATGCTGTGTGTGTTCAATCCCCCGGTGACCGGCCGCGAGGTCCATGACGAGAACGGGGTGTACCCGCTGATCGCCCTCGGCGACGAGGAGCGTGCCGCCTCCTAGGACTGCCGGAAGGCCGGGGCCCGGTGATCGACCGGGCCCCGGCCTTTTGTGGGCGCGATCAGCCGACGGGCTGCATCACGACGGTCGGCTGGTCGTCCAGCGGCGGCGGGACGTCGGCGGCAGGTTCGAGCCGGCGGCGCCAGAAGATGGTGAAGGCGACCGAAACGACCACCAGCCCGGCCAGCGCCGCGACGGCCGTCCAGAAGCTCGGTCCGTAGTAGCCGACGAGGACCATCCGCATCGCGTCGCGGGCCCACGTCAACGGCATGAGGTCGTGGATCCACCGCAGCGGCGCCGGCATCTGCTCGATCGGGTACACGGCGCCGAACGCGAAGATCTGGATCATCAACGCGCCCAACGCGATGAAGGTTCCGTTGACCGGGCCGAAGACGACCGTGAAGAGGCGACCGAGGGCCACCGCCGCGGCGCCGACGAGGATCATGACGGCGGTCATGGCCAGGGCGCTCGGCGGATCGACGTCGGCCACGAGAAGCGACACCGCAGCGGCCACCAGCGCGGCGACCAGTGTCACCAGCGCGGGAATCCGGTAGCGGCGCAGGCCCTCACGAATGACACTCTGATGAATGCGACGGGGTCGGCCACGACGCGGACGAACGACGAACCACGTCAGGATGCCGCACAGGAACAGCAGCACCGACATGACCGCCGGGACGGCACCGGGACCGAAGCCGGCGGCCGGGTAGTCGTACTTCTCGTCGGCGGTGACCGGCGAGGACAGCAGGCCCGCGGTCTTGACCCGCTGGTTCTCGTCGAACTGCGGAACCTGCGCGGCACCCTCGGTCAGCCCGGTCGCGAGTTCGGTACTGCCCGAATCGAGCTGGACCATGCCGGTCGAGAGTTCGCCGAGTCCGTCACGGAGCTGGACGCCACCGGCATCGAGCTGGCCGAGACCGGAGGACAGCTCGTTCGCACCCGAGCTCAGCTGATGCGCACCGGTGGACAGCTGCCCCAGGCCCGTGTTCAGTTCGGCTGCACCCGCGGTCGCGGCCAGCAGCCCGCCCCGGTAGTCGCTGGTCGGGTCGGTGAGCTGGCGGGCGAGCTCACGGGCTCCGTCGCGCAGCTGGACCAACTGGGCCGCGATGTCGCCCTGCTCACCGAGAACGCTCAGCACCGGACCGGTCACCATGTCGACGACCTCGCTGATCTGCCGGGCACCGTCGCCGAGCTGGTCCGTGCCGCCGACGAGCTGGTTCAGACCGTTGCTCAGCTCGCCGGAGCCGGCCGCGGCTTCGTCCGCCCCGGCGGCCAGCTCACCGGCGCCCGCGGCCAGCTCCTTGCCGCCCCGGTTCGCGTCGCCCAGCCCGGACGAGAGTTCCCGGCTGCCCGCGTAGAGCTGGTCGGTGCCGGTCTTGGCTTCCTTCGTGCCGTCCGAGAGCTGCTGAGCACCGGCGGCGGCCTCACCGAAGCCCTTGCCGAGGTCACCGAGCCCGATGAGGACCTGGTCGACGGACTGCTCGCCGATGGACTCCGAGACCGCCGAACGCACCTGCGCGACAACACTCTCCCCGACCGGCGTCGCGACCAGGCTGTTGTAGTCGTTGTAGACGACGTCGAGCTGGGCCCGGCGCCCGTCACCGCTCGCGGCGCTGGCGACGTCGGCACTGAACGTCTCCGGAATCACCACCGAGAAGTAGTACGTACCGTCGTCGACTCCCCTTCTGGCCTCGTCGGCGGTGACCACCTTCCAGTTCACGTCGCCGCCGTCGACGAGCGCCGCGACCACGTCGTCACCGGCCACGAGTCGCTGGCCGTCGAGGTCCGCGCCGGCGTCGGAGTTCACGATCGCCACGGGAAGCCGGTTCACCGTGTCGCCCGGGTTCCAGAGCGCCCACATGTAGAAGGCGGCAATCGCGAGCGGTGCGATGACGACGACGGCGAGGATCGTTCGAACGACGTGAGCCCGGCGCTCGGAAGCGCCGGGCTCAACGGAAGCGGAAGTAGGCACCATGAAGAGCTCTCTCGTCGGGAACCGGAGCGCAGATGGCCGGTGGAAAACCACCGCCAGCGGATGGACGTGCGTCCAATTCGGTCACGATAGAGTACTGCACGCGCGCGAGGTGGGCGTTTCCGCCGAAATCGCCTCGCCCGCCCCGCTGGTGCCGAACGTCAGGAAACCGGATCGGGATAGAACAGCTCACGTGCCCGACGCGCCACCTCTGCGGGCGGGACGTCCTCGATCTTGGTACAGATCGCCCACCGGTGACCGAACGGATCGAGGAACACCCCGTGCCGGTCCCCGGAGAAGGTGTCCGCCACCGGCGTGATCAGGTTCGCCCCCGCCCGCACCGCGGTGTCGACGAACGCGTCGGTGTCCTCGACGTAGACGACGAGCGAGGAGTGCACCCAGCCGGGCTCCGGTGCCTTCAGCCCGAAGTCGGGCATCTCGGTCGACAACTGCAGCATCGAGTCGCCGATCCGGATCTCGGCGTGCATCAGGGCGCCGTCCGGCGCGTCCATCCGGTCGACGATCACCGCGCCGAGACCGCGGACGTAGAAGTCCAGGGCCGCGGCGCCGTCCGGGACCGCCAAGTAGGGCGTGAGGGTTCGGTAGCCGTCGGGAATCGGGTTCACTGTGGTCATGCCGACCAGTCTCGGCCGTCACACGGCACCGCGGATTGAACGGATCGGACACGCGCCTACCCTGGAACGGGTGATCGACCGGATACGCGAACTGCTCGGCGGCCGGCGCGTGTGCGTGCTGACCGGTGCCGGAATCTCGACCGACTCGGGCATCCCCGACTATCGCGGCCCCGACTCCCCGCCCCGCAATCCGATGACCTACCAGCAGTTCGTCGGCGACGCCGCGTTCCGCCGACACTATTGGGCCCGCAACCACCTCGGCTGGCGGTACATGGACGCCGCCCGGCCCAATGCCGGGCACCGCGCCCTGTCCAGGCTCGAACGCGCGGGCGTCGTGCACGGAGTGATCACCCAGAACGTGGACCTGCTGCACACCAAGGCCGGCAGCCGCCGCGTCATCGACCTGCACGGCAGCTACGCCCAGGTGCGCTGCCTCGACTGCGGACACCGGATCTCGCGGATGACGCTCGCCGAGCGCCTCGACGCCGCGAACCCCGGATTCGCGGACTCCGTCGCCGCGGCCACGGGCGTCGAGATCGCGCCGGATGCCGACGCCGTCGTCGAGAGCACCGAGCACTTCCACATGGTCGACTGCGACCGCTGCGGCGGCATGCTCAAACCGGACATCGTCTACTTCGGCGAGAGCGTCCCGAAGCCGCGGGTCGCCGCAGCGTTCGAGATGGTCACCGGCTGCGACGCACTGCTGGTCGTCGGCTCGTCGCTCACCGTCATGTCCGGCCTCCGGTTCGTCCGCCGCGCCGCGCGCGACGGGATGCCGATCGTCATCGTCAATCGCGGCGCCACCCGCGGCGACGAGTTGGCCACCGTCAAGGCCGAACTGGGCAGCTCCGAGGTCCTCGAGGAACTCGTCGCCGCACTGCCCGGCTGAGATCTGCGCCGTGCGCTATCGGACCGGGGAGAACACCGCCAACTCGGGGCGAGTGACACCGGTCGCGATGCTCTCGGCGAGCAGCTGTCCGGTCACCGGCCCCTGCAGGACTCCCCACATGCCGTGTCCCCCGGCGACGAAGACGCCGGGTGACCGGGTCGCGCCGATCAACGGCAGATTGTCGTGGCTCATCGGCCGTGACCCCACCCAGGCGTCCTGGACGCTCCAATCCCGGACCCGCAGAAACGGATTCGCAGCACGGATCATGGCGTCGATGCGGGCCGGGTTCATGGGCGCGTCCGGGTGCCGGAACTCCATCGTCCCGGCCACCCGCAGTCTGCCCTGGTACGGCGTGCATGCGATCCGGGTCGCAGGCAGGTAGAGCGGCGCTGTCGCGGGCTGATCCGTTTCGACGGAGAACGAGTAGCCGCGCCCGGCCTGCACACGCACCCGCACGCCCAGCGGCTTGGCGAAGCGGGTGATCCACGCTCCCGTCGCCAACACCACCGCGTCCGCGCGCACCGGCGCGGTCGAGTAGGTGTCGACGAAGACCGGACCGGATCCGTGTCGCACGTCGCGGACGGTGACGCCGTCGAGGATCTCACCGCCGCGCGCCCGAATCGAGGCGGCAAGCGAGGTGAGGAAGGGTTCCGGCTCGATGAACCGCTGGTCACGCAACTCCCACACCGAGGTGACGGCATCCGTGAACTGAGCAGGCCGACGGTCCGACTCGACACGGACCGCATCGACCGCAACCCCCGCCGCCGCGACCGCGCGGATCTCGGTCAGCAGGTGGGTGCTCTGCTCGTCACGTTCGAATCCGACGAACATCGAGGAGGTGGTCTGCGCCCCTTCCACGCCGCCTGCGCTGAGGTCGTCGTAGGCCGACAGCGCTCGAGTGTTCAAGAACCCCAGGTCCGCCAGACCGCGCCTCCAGGCCCTGGTGGTGCAGCGGGCCGCGAATCGGGCCAGGAATCCGGCGGTCCGCATGTCCGGAACGAGGGGAACGCTCAGTGCCGCATCCGGCCGTCCGAGACTACTGAGCCCATAGCGGAGGGCGCCCGGCTCGGCCAGGGGCGCCGCCAGGCCGGGTGTGAGCAATCCAGCGTTCCCCCACGACGATCCGCCGGCCACCCCGGCCCGATCGACCACCGTCACTCGTACCCCGTGCTCCTGCAGGAACCAGGCCGTGGACAACCCGACCATGCCGGCACCGACGACGACGACGTGCTCTGGGGTTCCGTTGATCGATCGCATTCCAAGCCTGCTTTCCTACACGATGACGGTGTGCAGGGGTAAGTCTCGGCCGAAGACCCCCTCACCTGCTTGTCGGTTGGAGAGAAACCAGGACCGGAATCGTTGTGCGAACCGACAACTGCACCTAATCGGCGGCGGGCCCGCTCGACTTGGCCAGTCGCAGGTGCACCATCAGCCGGAATCGCACGTCGGGGTCATCGAGATCGAGTCCCAGGAGCGAGCGCACCCGCCGTAGCCGATAGCGGAACGTGTTGGGATGCACATGCTGTGCCGCAGCCGCAGTCCCGACGTCACCGAAAGCATCGAGCCAGGCCTCGAGCGTGTCGACGAAAGATGGGCCATGCTCGGCGAGTTCGCCGATCGGCCCGAGCGGGTCGAGCCCCTCCGCGGCAGCGTCCGCGGCGACAGCCGACAGCACCACATCGACGTACACGTCGCTGTAGGTGGCGACTGCTTCTGCTACCCGGCCGGTCTGCAACACCCCTAGCGCCCGCGCCGCGTCGTGCCGCGAACGAGTGATATCGATCGGACGGGACACGATGCGGCCCACACCGATCACCGCATCGGTGCCGATGCCGATCCGGTCCAGGAAGCCGGCGGCGACCGCGCGTGCATACCGCTCCGGGTCCGGCTCGGACGGGCGTGATGCGAGCACGGCGTAGCCGATACCGTTGACCAGGGCGACGGCCGAGCTCCCATGCATCGCACCGAGATGCACGGCCAGCGCGTCCGTCAGGCGTTCGAGTCGCGCGGCGCGACCGGCGCTGCGGACGTCGCGTGTGCTGCGCAGGCCCAACGCCAGCACCAGCGCCGGCCCGGCACCGAGCCCCAACCGGGCGAGCGCGTCACGCACCCCGGCCCCACCCTCGAGTACGGTGGCGACGAGGTCCGCACGGACGCGCCGCTCCTCGTCGGACCCCGCACGCTGCCGAAGCATGTGCAGAGCAACCAATTTCGACGATTCCCGGAACGCGCGTTCCCGATCGGGCGACAGCGGCTCGGCAACCACCGCCCACATCGACCCGAGGTACTCGTCGCCGGCCCGGACAGCCACCGCGACCCGCGCCAGCTGTTGTTCCGGTGTCATCCGCTCCACCCACACGGGGTCGTCGCTGCGCCGCAACCGATCGAACACACCGCGCTCCTCGAGCATCCTCAGATACGACTCGGGCACCTGTCGATCCAGTACGGTGGCCACGCGCGCGGGGTCGGACTCGTCCTGCTTCCCGGAGAACGCCAGCACCCGGGAACTACGGTCCTCGATCGTGATCGGCGCGTCGAGTAGCGCGCTCACCGCGTTGGCGAACGCAAACAGGTCCCCGGCCGGCGCACCCGCGAGGGTGTAGGTCGTCCCGCCCACCGACCCTGGTTCGAGCACCGATCGCAGCAACGCCACCAGCTGCACCCAGGAGATGCCCGGCGCAAGAGCCAGCACCGCGATACCAGAGGACCGCACGGCGTCCGCCACCCGCGGATCGTCGCGCCAGGGGCCCCGAACGATCACCGCAGCGACGCCGGACTGGGCGAGGTGTTCCAGGACAGGTACGAGTTCCGAAGCATCCCGCACTCCCACCACGAGGACGAGTCCCCGCAGTGGGATCTCGGTACCGCCGTCGGGGTCGTGGATGGCCAGCCCGCCCAGTGCCTCGTCGAGGTCCGGCTCGCCGGCGACGACCTCGAGCAGGGTTCCGAGGTCGTCCAGAACACTCCGTAGTCCGGTGCGTGCGGCAGGCGAGGTCACCCCGCGAGTGTGCCAGACCGGCCTTGTCGGAACGCGCAGGGTCAGGGCCGAGAGTTTGTCCCTTCGAACGAAATCTCGGCCGAGATCTGCTGCCACGCTTACGCAGTCCACCCACACCCTCACCCAGGAAGGATACTCAGTGATGACCGATTCGACTCAGCCGCGCAGGACGTTCGTCACGGTGCCGGAACTGATGCCGGTCGAGGCGCTCAGCCATGTCGCCGACACCGGCACCACCGTGTACCTCTCCGGCGTTCTCGGCATCAACGCCGGGAGCACGGAGGCCCACCCCGCGATCGCAGAACAGACCACTGCGGCAATCGCCAACCTGGCGCTGGCCCTGGACGCGGTCGACCTCGCACTGACGGACGTCGTACAGGTCCGGGTCTACCTCGCCGATCTCGCCGACATGGTCGCAATGAACGACGCCTATATCGCGGCCTTCGCCGCCCCGCGTCCCGCGCGCACCACCATCGGCGCGGCGCTCGCGCTCGGCGCGAAGATCGAGATCGACGCCGTCGCGGTGCGACGTGGTCAGTGACCGAGACAGCGTCGTCCGGTCGCACCAATACTCGACGCAAACTTGGTCGGATCCGACCAGAGCGGATCAGGGAGTGACCCGCACAATCAGTACATCCAACTGTGTGACACATCACATGCGCTGTCGCGCAGTCGATCTCCGCCCCATCGAAGGAGTGCCATGGCCGACCCCACCCAAGCCGATGCAGTACTGCGATCGGCAATCAGGAAGTCGAGCGCGCGTCTGGTGCCGCTACTCTGCCTGCTCTACGCCCTGAACTATCTCGACCGCGTCAACGTCGGGTTCGCCGCGGCGGGCATGAAGTCCGACATCGGATTGTCCACCGCCGCGTTCGGGCTCGGCGCCGGCCTGTTCTTCGTCGGCTACTGCATTTTCGAGGTGCCCAGCAACATGATCATGCACCGAGTCGGCGCTCGACTCTGGATTGCGCGGATCATGGTCAGCTGGGGCCTGCTGGCATCGGCGATGTCCGCTGTCCAAGGCGAAACCAGCTTCTACGTACTGCGGGTACTTCTGGGCATCTCGGAGGCCGGCCTGCTACCCGGGATCATCCTGTATCTGACGTACTGGTTCCCCGCCGAGGTCCGCGGCCGGACCACTGCGAAATTCCTTCTTGCCCTGCCGATCTCCATCGCCGTGGGCGCACCGTTGTCCTCGTGGATCATCAGCGTCGGTGACGGCTTGTTCGGACTCGCGGGATGGCAGGTGATGTTCATCGTGCAGGGGATGCCCGCCCTGCTGATCGGCTTCGCCGTCCTCTTCTGGCTTCCGAACCGACCCACCGACGCACGGTGGCTCACCCCGGACGAGCGAGCAGCACTGACGGCGGCGATTCAGGCCGAGGACGCCGCGGCAACGACGCGCGGGACAAGTTCGATTCGCGCCGCCCTACGCGATCCCCGGATCTATCTGATGGGAATCATCGGGTTCACCGCCACCTTCGGCATCTACGCGTTCAGCTTCTTCATGCCACAAGTGATCGCCGACTTCGAGGCAAGTTTCGGGACGCCGCTCACCGCCACGAACATCAGCATCCTCACCGCCATCCCGTTCGCCTGCGCCGCGGTGGCGATGCGAGTGGTCAGCCAGAGTTCCGATCGGAGGTCCGAGCGCATCAACCACGCGACCATCGCTGTCATCGTCGCTGCGATCGCGACCGTCGCCGCCCTCTACGCACCGACTCCCTACCTCACGATCGCGGCGTTGACCATCCTGGTGTCGGCCGCGTTGGCCTCCGTCCCGGTGTTCTGGCAGATACCGAAGTACTTTCTCTCCGGCGCCGCCGCGGCCGGCGGAATCGGCATCATCGGCGCGATCTCGAACTCCGCGGGATTCTTCGCACCGACGGTGACCGGCTGGCTGCGGCAGAACAGTGGGAGCTTCGACTCGAGCATGATCGTGATGGCCGGCCTCATGTTCGCCGGCGGACTGCTCCTCCTCCTGCTGCGCAGGATGCTGACCACTCCCTCGGCCGAGACGGTGGCTGCACTGCAGGGTGAGGCAGCCGACCGACACGCCGCCCGGGCAGACTGAGCCGAGCCGCGCACCCTGCCGACGACCTCCGTGCGGATGCACGAGAAAGCAGACACCCCATGCACATCCACGATCTTGTACTGACCGGGGGGCGCGTCGTGGACCCGGAAACCGGTCTCGACGCAGTACGCAACCTCGCGATCACCGGCGGGACCATCTCGGCGCTGTCTCCGTCACCCGTGCACGGGCGCACCACAATCGACGTCAGCGGGCGGGTGGTCTGCCCGGGGTTCATCGACCTGCACAGTCACGGCCAGGCAATCGCAGAGCAACGACTGCAGGCCATGGACGGAGTGACGACTGCACTCGAGCTGGAGGCCGGGGTGGTCCCGGTGGCCACCGCGTATGCGCGGGCAGCCGCAGAGGGCCGGCCCGTCAACTACGGCTACGCGACGTCGTGGGCGCACGCACGAATGATCGAGTTGTCCGGCGCGAGGGCCGATGGGGACATCCACACGATGCTCGAGCACGCAGGCGATGCCCGTTGGCAGCAGGCGGATTCCGGCGATCGCCTCAGCAAGGTCCTGGACCGCCTCTACGCCGATATCGAGGCGGGTGCGCTGGGCATCGGAGTGGTCCTGGGATATGCCCCGAACACGGATCCCAGGGAGTACCTCGCCGTCGCGGACCTGGCGGCACGCGCGGGGGTGTCAACCTTCACCCACGCGCGGGCACTGATCGACGCCGACCCCACCACGCTCGTCGACGGTGCGACCGAAATCGTCCAGGCTGCAGCGGAAACCGGCGCGCACATGCACTACTGCCACGTCAACAGCACCTCGAACCAACACATCGACCGGGTCCTGTCGCTCGTCGAAAAGTGCAGGAACGGTGGCGCCACAGTCACCACCGAGGCGTACCCGTACGGATCGGGTTCCACAGCAGTCGGCGCCGCCTTCCTCGCTCCGGAACTGCTGTACCGCATGAAGCTCACGCCCCAGTCACTGACGTATGTATCTACGGGAGAACGGATCCCCGACGCGGACCACCTTCGACACCTGCGGTCCGTCGACCCCGGTGGGCTCGTCGTCGTCGAGTTCCTCGACGACGACGACAGCCACGACCGGCAGTACCTCGAACGCGCGTTGACGTTTCCCGACACCGCCATCGCAAGTGACGCCATGCCGCTGACCTGGCCGGGTCGAGAGAACGCCGACCCGATGACGTGGCCACTGCCGTCGGAGACGTCCGGGCACCCGCGCGGTGCCGGCACCTACGCCCGCACCTTCCGTACCCTCGTCCGCGAACGCGGACTGCTCGATCTCGACGAGGCTGTCCGTCGCTGCTCGCTCGTCCCTGCGCAGATCCTCGAGGCGTCCGTGCCCGCGATGCACCGCAAGGGACGGTTGAGCCCCGGCAACGACGCCGACATCGTCGTCTTCGATCCCGACACGATCACCGACCGAGCGACCTACATCGCCGGGACGCGGCCGTCGTCCGGGATCGACCACGTCCTGGTGGCCGGCACGCCGGTGGTTCGCGACGGCCACCTCGTCACCGACGCTCTGCCTGGCCGCCCGGTTCGCCGCGGCTGACCAGGCGCTCCCGCCCGGTGAACTGAACCGTCATCGGGCGGGAGCGATCAGAGTGGCACCAGATCGTCCGCGTGGACGACGGGGCGCTGCATGTCCGCCGGGAGCTCGGTGGTCGAGTGTCCCAGCATGTCCTCGATCTCCGTCGAGTCGTATGCGACCACGCCGCGGGCCACCGGACGCTCGTCCGGGCCCACCAGCGAGATCACGTCACCGCCGTAGAAGCGGCCCGCCACCGCGGTGATGCCGGCCGGCAGCAGCGACCTCCGGCGCTCCACGACCGCCCGCACCGCGCCCGCGTCGAGGTGGATCGCGCCCTGCGTGTCCGCGGCATGCCGGACCCAGAACTTGCGGGCCGACATCCGGTGCGGCCGCGCCGCGAACACGGTGCCGACGTCGGCCGTCGTGAGCGCCGTCGCGGCGTCCGACGCCGCCGTCAGCAGCACCGGAACACCCGAGTCGGCCGCCAGCCGTGCCGCCGATAGCTTGGACGCCATCCCGCCGGTGCCGAGCGCTCCCCCGGACCCTGCCACCACACCGTCGAGATCCTCGGGGCTGTTCACCTCGGGAATCAGTGTGGCGCCGCCCTTTCGGGGGTCACCGTCGTACAGTCCGTCGACATCCGAGAGCAGGACCAGGGCGTCCGCACCGACGAGATGCGCGACGAGCGCCGCGAGCCGGTCGTTATCGCCGAACCGCAGCTCGGTCGTTGCGACAGTGTCGTTTTCGTTGACGATCGCCACCGCGTGCAGTGCGCGCAACCGGTCCAGGGTGCGCTGCGCGTTGCGGTGCTGCGTGCGCCGCGCGATGTCGTCCGCGGTGAGCAACACCTGGCCGACGGTGCGGCCGTATCGCGCGAACGACGTACCCCACGCGTGCGCCAACGCCAGCTGACCGACACTCGCGGCTGCCTGCTTCGTCGCGAGATCCCTTGGCCGATGGGTCAATCCGAGCGGAGCCAGCCCCGCCCCGACAGCGCCCGACGACACCACGACGACGTCCGACCCGGCTCGCATCCGCGCCTCCAGCGCATCCGCGAGCAGGTTCAACCGTCCGACGTCCAGTCCACCGATGAGACTCGTCAGTGCCGAGGATCCGATCTTGACGACGATGCTGCGCGCGGACGCGATGGCCGCTCTGGTCTCGCTCACTTGTCTTCGGGATCCTCGCTCTCGAGTCCCCGGCGGACCCGGCGCGCGTGCTTGCGCTCGGCCGCGCCGATGCGCTCGTCCTGGTCGAGACGGGCATCGGTGCCACGACCGGTGCGGACGATGTCGACGCCGGCCGCGGTCTGCGGCTCCCACTCGAATCCGACGTCGCCGATCGTCACGAAGGCGCCGGGTTCGGCGCCCTGCTTGACCAGCGCGTCCTCGACGCCGAGACGGGCCAGGCGGTCCGCGAGATAGCCGACGGCCTCGTCGTTGTCGAACGCCGTCTGCCGGACCCAGCGCTCGGGCTGGACGCCGCGCACGATGAAGCCACCCGGGTTGTCTGGATCGGCGATGACGTCGAACCCGGTCTCCTTGGCCGCGATCGGACGGATCACCTGACGCTTCGGCTCCGCCGGCGGATGCGCCTCGCGGTATTCGGCGACCATCTTGGCGAGCGCGAAAGTCAAGGGCCGCAGACCGTCCCGGCTGACGGCCGAGATCGTGAACACCGGCCAGCCGCGCGCCTCGAAGTCCGGCGTGACCATCTCGGCGAGTTCGGCCGCCTCGGGGACGTCTGCCTTGTTCAGGATCACGATGCGGGGACGGTCGGCGAGATCGCCGAGGCTCGCGTCTCCCTTGAGCGCGGGCTGGTAGGCCGCAAGTTCCGCCTCGAGGGCGTCGACGTCGGAGATCGGGTCGCGTCCCGGCTCGAGCGTCGCGCAGTCCACGACGTGCGCGAGGACCGCACAGCGCTCCAGGTGGCGCAGGAAGTCCAAGCCCAGGCCGCGTCCCTCACTGGCGCCGGGGATCAGGCCCGGCACGTCGGCGACGGTGAATGTCGTGTCACCACTCGACACGACGCCCAGGTTGGGCTGCAGGGTCGTGAAGGGGTAGTCGCCGATCTTGGGCTTCGCGGCCGACAGCACCGACACGAGCGACGACTTACCGGCGGACGGGAACCCGACGAGGCCCACATCGGCGACCGACTTGAGCTCGAGGATCAGGTCGCCCGCCTCGCCCTCCTCGCCGAGCAGTGCGAAGCCGGGAGCCTTGCGCGCCTTGGACGCCAGCGAGGCGTTGCCGAGACCGCCCCGACCGCCGCGTGCCGCGACGAACTGGGTCCCGACGCCGATCAGGTCGGCGAGAACCTCGCCGTCCTTGTCGACGACGACGGTGCCGTCCGGCACCTTGAGGACCAGATCCGAGCCGTTGGCGCCTTCGCGGTTGCCGCCCATACCCTGCGTGCCGTTGGTCGCCCTGGCGCGCGGATGGAAGTGGAAGTCGAGGAGGGTGTGGACGTTGCGGTCCACCTCTAGCACGACATCTCCGCCGCGACCACCGTTGCCACCGTCCGGGCCGCCGAGCGGCTTGAACTTCTCGCGGTGGACGGAGGCGCAACCATTGCCGCCCTTACCGGCGCTGACGTGCAGCACCACGCGGTCAATGAATCGGGACATGACTGCCGGATCCTTCCTCAGTCAATACTTCTGGGCTACTTCTGGATTCACAGTGTGACGCCGTAGACGCACTGTGGTGAAAACAACAGTAGGGGCGGGCAGGGTTATGAGACCCTGGCCCGCCCCTACTGGGAAATCGGAACGGAATCGAACTCGTCAGTGCATCGAAACGATGGGAGCCCGAACCGTAAGTGGCAGCAGACCTAGGCCTCTGCCGCGACCGGAACGATGTTCACGGTCTTGCGCCCGCGCTTGGTGCCGAACTCGACGGCGCCAGCAGCGAGAGCGAACAGGGTGTCGTCACCGCCACGGCCGACGTTGACGCCGGGGTGGAAGTGGGTTCCGCGCTGACGCACGAGGATCTCGCCGGCGCTGACGGACTGGCCGCCGAAGCGCTTCACGCCGAGTCGCTGTGCGTTTGAATCGCGACCGTTACGGGAGCTGGATGCACCCTTCTTATGTGCCATGTCGAATCCCTCCAGGAATCGGTGAAAGTTCGAGTTACTTGATGCCGGTGACCTTGAGGACCGTCAGCTTCTGACGGTGACCCTGGCGCTTGTGGTAGCCGGTCTTGTTCTTGAACTTGTGGATCCGGATCTTCGGGCCCTTGGTGTGCTCGACGACCTCACCGGTCACGGAGATCTTCGCCAGCTTGTCGGCGTCGGTGGTCAGCTCGGACCCATCGACCACGAGGACCGGGGCAAGCGAGACAGCGGTGCCGGGCTCACCCTCGATCTTCTCGACCTTGACGAGGTCACCAACAGCGACCTTGTACTGCTTTCCGCCGGTCTTGACGATCGCGTACGTTGCCATCGGACGGCTACCCCTTGCTACTTCGAACGTTCTCGCGCCGCTGCCGTGAGGCTTTCAGTGCTGCGCGACTGGTCTGGTGTGGCGGCTACCCCTTACGCGCCCGTAAGGCCCGAATAGGGCGCAGCAGAGCGGTATCGCCGGGTAGCGACCGGTCAAGATTACGGGATGGCAACCGCCAGGGTCAAACTGGCGCGTCACCCGATCCCGCCGTGGTGTTTCGTCGCCCCGCGCCACGCACGGGGCGACGAACGACCACGGATCCGTCAGGCCTCGGCGTCGACCGGAGGGCCTGCAGGCCGTGCTGCCGCACGGCGCCGACGCGGCCGACGTGCGACCTCCACCTCGCCGTCCCCGGCCGCGTCCGACGCAGCAGGGGGCTCGGAAGCGGCGGTGGCAGCGGCCTCAGGTTCGGCTGCGGGCTGCTGCGCCGGCTCCGATGTCGGGATCACGAAAACCGTGCCCGCATCGGGCGTCTCACCGGCCGGTGCTGCCGCCGCGCGGGACACCCGTCGGCTCCGCCGCCGGGCCCGCGGTGCCTCGGGCTCCGGCTCGGGCTTCTCGGCCTCGACAGCTGTCACCTCGACCGTCTCGGGTTCGGACGCCTGTGCCTCGACCTTCTCGGCCTCGACCTTCTCCTCGGCCTGCGGCTTCTCGGCTTCGACCTTCACCGACTCCGTCGGCGCCGAGTCCGCCTCGGACTCGTCCGGGTGGTGCGAAGCCATCGCGAGCGCCACCGGGTGCGCCCGCTTGACGGTCGCGTCGGCGGCCACCTCTTCCTGCGACGGGTGGGCGTGCTGGCCGTTCGCCGCCGGCTCCTGCGCGGCCGCGGCCGCGCGATCACGTCCGCGCTTCTTGCGTCCGCCCGACTCCTTGGCCTGACCACGACCGTCGTCGCCGGACTTCACCTCGACGGGCTCCGTGTGGACCAGGATGCCCCGGCCGTGGCAGTGCTCACACGTGGTGGAGAACGCCTCGACGAGGCCCGTGCCCAACTTCTTGCGGGTCATCTGGACCAGGCCCAGCGACGTGACCTCGGACACCTGATGGCGCGTGCGGTCGCGGCCGAGCGCCTCGGTCAGGCGCCGCAGCACCAGATCGCGGTTGGACTCGAGAACCATGTCGATGAAGTCGACGACGATCATGCCGCCGATGTCGCGCAGGCGCATCTGCCGCACGATCTCTTCGGCCGCCTCGAGGTTGTTCCGCGTGACGGTCTCCTCGAGGTTGCCGCCTGAGCCGGTGAACTTGCCGGTGTTGACGTCGATGACGGTCATCGCCTCGGTGCGGTCGATCACCAGCGTGCCGCCCGACGGCAGCCACACCTTGCGATCGAGCGCCTTCGCCAACTGCTCGTCGATGCGGTGCGTCTCGAACACGTCCGGCGTGCCCGGCTCCGGATCGTGCCGCTCCACCCGCGGCAGCAGGTCGGGCGCCACGTTCTTGATGTACGACTCGACCGTGTTCCAGGCCTTCTCGCCCTCGATGACGAGCTTCGAGAAGTCCTCGTTGAACAGGTCGCGCACGACCTTGACCAGCAGATCGGGCTCTTCGTACAGCGCCTGCGGGCTGCCGGACTTGCCGTCCTGCGCCTTCTGGGCCTGCTCCTGGATCGTCGCCCACTGCGTCTGCAGTCGGGTGACGTCCCGCGACAGCTCCTCCTCGCTGACGCCCTCGGACGCCGTCCGGATGATCACACCGGCGTCGGCCGGGACGATCTCGCGGAGGATCTCCTTGAGGCGCTTGCGCTCGGTGTCGGGCAGCTTGCGGCTGATGCCGGTGGACGTGCCGCCGGGCACGTACACGAGGAAACGTCCTGCCATGCTGATCTGCGTGGTCAGGCGGGCACCCTTGTGACCCACCGGATCCTTGCTGACCTGGACCAGCACCTGGTCACCCGGCTTGAGCGCCTGTTCGATCTTGCGTTCCCGGCCGCCGAGACCGGCCGCCTCCCAGTTGACCTCGCCGGCGTACAGCACGCCGTTGCGTCCGCGTCCGATGTCGATGAACGCCGCCTCCATGCTGGGCAGCACGTTCTGCACTCGGCCCAGGTAGACGTTGCCGACCATCGACGCCGACGACGAACCGGTCACGAAGTGTTCGACCAGGACGCCGTCCTCGAGGACCGCGACCTGAGTCGACGCCGCCGGGTTCCCGCCGCCGACCTTCTCGCGCACGACCATCACCCGGTCGACCGCTTCGCGGCGGGCCAGGAACTCCGACTCGCTCAGGATCGGCGGGCGGCGACGGCCCGCATCGCGGCCGTCGCGGCGGCGCTGGCGCTTGGCCTCGAGCCGCGTGGAGCCACTGATGCCCTGCACCTCGTCCTTGGCGCGGGCCTTGTTCCGCGGCTCGCGCTCGTGGACGACGGTGTTCGGCGGATCGTCCTCCGCCGTGATGTCGCCCTCGGCACCGCCCTTGCGGCGGCGGCGGCGGCGACGACGACGGCTGGTGCCGTCGCCGGCTTCCTCGTCCTCACCGGCCTCGGCGCCCTCGCTCGTCTCGGCGGTCTCGGCCGATTCGGCATGCTCCTCCGCGGCCGGCTGCGACGGCTCGGCGGCGGCTTCGCCCTCGCCGGCGGCCTTCTCCTCGGTCTCGTCCGACTCGGTGCCCTCGCCGGCCTGCTCACCGCGGCCACGGCCACGGCCACGGCGACCGCGGCGGCGGCGACGCTGCTGCTCGCCGCTCTCGGTCTCGGTCTCGGTGGTCTCAGCCGACTCGGTCGGCGCGGCCGTCTCGGCGGTCTCGGCCGGTTCGGTGGTCGCTTCCGCCGTCGACTCGGTCGACTCGGCCTGCTCCTCGCTCACCTCGGGAGCGGCGGCGGCCCGCCGACTACGACGGCGACGCGGAGCGGGCTCCTCGGCCACGGCCTCGGGCTGGAGGAACAGCGGTGCCTGCACGGACGCCGGCGCTGCCGACGTCTCCGGCTTGTTCTCGGCGCCCAGCTCGGCGTCGGTGAACAGTGCGGCCGAGGCTGCGGCCGTCTCGTCGGCGGAAGGCGTCGACTCGGGCTGAGCCTCCTCAGCCTCGACAACGGCCTTCGCCTTGGGCGCGGCCTTCTTGCGGGCACGCTTGCGGGGTGCGGGCTTCTCGGACTTCTCAGTCTTCTCCGCCGGCTCCTCGGCGGGGGCCTGCTCGACGACCGGTTCGGTCGTCGCGGCCTCAGCGGCCGGGGCCTCGGGTTCCGGGGCCTCGGGTTCCGGGCTCGGCTCGGCTGCACCGGACATCGTCGAGTGGATGCGCTCGGCGATGTCGCGCTGGAGGCTGGACTGCGCGCTGCGTAGCTCGGTGCCCAGCGCAGCAGCCTCGGCGAGGACCTGCTTGCTGGTGACGCCGAGCAGCTTCGCCAGCGCGTGGACGCGAATCTTCTCGGGAAGTACCGGGGTGGTACTCGGCTCGACCGACGCTTCCGCGATCGGTTCCTGAACACTTTCGGGCGGCGCTTGTTCGGCCACGTATTCTCCTCGAGCCCCCGGGCGCGTCCATCCGTCTGGAACCTCGGATGTGACGCGGCCGCGCGGGGGCGATGGTTGTGTACTCGCACCGGGGTACGAGATTGTCTGGTCTCGCTCCACGTGTTTCGCAGTGTCCGTTATCACTGCGAAATCGCGCGGTGCCTGGCAGGATGGCGGCGATCCACGGCGCGGGCGCCTGACCGTTCACGGTGTGAGCGCCTGATCATCCAGCGTGCCGCACGTTGCAAGGATTACCTGCGCCGGTGCTGCAGCGATGACGGGCTTCGCCCCGTGGTGTCATCCGATCGGACGCGCGTGGAGCAAAATTGCGGTCCGACCGATTCAAGTATCCCACATCCGCGGGCTGTGTCCCCTCATCGGCGCACCGGTAGGTGACGAAACAAAAGGACGCTCCCCGGGCACGAGGCCCGGGAAGCGTCCGGAGTCGAGGGGTTCAGGCCCGAGCGAGCTGGGGAAACCAGAGCGCGATCTCACGCTCGGCGGATTCGACGGAGTCGGAACCGTGCACGAGATTCTGGCCGCCGTCGAGCGCCAGGTCGGCACGAATGGTGCCGGGGACGGCCTTCTCGACCGGGTCGGTGCCGCCGGCGATCTGACGGAACGCGGCGATGGCGCGCGGGCCTTCGAGGACCGCGGCCACGAGCGGACCCGACGTGATGAACTCGAGCAGCCCCGGGTAGAACGGCTTGCCTTCGTGCTCGGCGTAGTGCGTCGCGGCGACGTCGTTCGCCGCCGTCCGCAGCTCCATCGCCGCGATGGACAGACCCTTACGTTCGATGCGGGAGAGGATCTCGCCGACGTAGCCGCGGGCCACGCCGTCGGGCTTGATCAGTACCAGGGTGCGCTCAGTCACGGAAACAGCCTAGACGGTCAGTCTCGTTGCCCAGGCAGCAGACCCCGCTCGATCCGACGAGCGATGTCCTTGCGGAGGTAGACGATGTAGAGCCACACCGCCCCGAAGAGCAGACCGATGACGCCGAGCGCCGTGTCCACGAAGAAACCGAGGATCGTGAGCACCTGCAGCGTCAGGTTGAACTTCATCGCCCACGGACGCCCCTGCATGCCGGCACCGAGGATCATCAGCAGCGCCAGGACACAGATGTAGGTACCGGAGAACCACGTCAGTCCCGACGTGTTGACGACGGCCACCACCGGCAGCGCGAGCAACACGACGATCGCCTCGAGGACGAGGGTTCCCGCCATCACACCGCGGAATCCCTTCCACGGATCGTTCGCCGGCGGGCGGAACTCGGACTCGGGGTTCTCGGGGGTTTCCGGGGTCTCGCTCACGCGGGGTCCTTTCCGAACAGGGATCGGGCGACGCCCGCGGTCACGACCGAACCGGTGACCACGACGCCCGCTCCCGATACTGCCTCGCCGGGTTCGGCGACTTCCTCCGCCAACCCGATCGCTGTCTCGAGTGCGTCGGCCAGGGTGGGGGCGACCACGACCCGCTCGTCGCCGAAGCGGGCCACCGCACGATTCGCCAGGTCCTCGACGTCCATCGCCCGCGGCGATCCGTTGTGGGTGACGACGATCTCGTCGAAGACGGGTTCGAGCGCAGTGAGGATGCCGTCGACATCTTTGTCCCCCATGACGCTGACGACACCGACGAGCTTGCGGAAGTCGAACTCCGCGGACAGCGCGGCGGCGAGCGCCTGCGCCCCGTGCGGGTTGTGCGCGGCGTCGAGGAAGACGGTCGGCGCGTTGCGGACCCGCTCGAGGCGTCCGGGGTTGACGACCGACGCGAAGCCTGCGCGGATCGCGTCGGCGTCGAGCTGACGATCGGGGCCGGCTCCGAAGAAGGCCTCGACCGCCGCGAGCGCCAGGGAGGCGTTGCGCGCCTGATGCTCACCGTGCAGCGGCAGGAAGATGTCCTCGTACACGCCACCGAGACCCTGCAGTTCGAGCTGCTGGCCACCGATCGCGATCTGCCGGCGCAGGACCCTGAACTCGGATCCCTCCCGGGCCACCGCGGCGTCGACCTCGACTGCCCGCCGCAACAGCACGTCCATCACCTCGGGCGCCTGCTCGGCGAGGATCGCGACGGTGTCGACCGGCGCGACGCCCTCGACTCCGCTCTCGCGCCCCTTCTTGATGATCCCGGCCTTCTCCCCCGCGATCGACGCGAGGTCGGGGCCGAGATAGTCGACGTGATCGAGGCCGATCGGGGTGATGACCGACACCTGCGCGTCGATGACGTTGGTGGCGTCCCACTTGCCGCCGAGACCGGTCTCGACGATCGCAACGTCGACCGGCGCCTCGGCGAAGGCGGCATACGCCATCGCCGTGGTGACCTCGAACTTGCTCATCGCGGGGCCGCCGGCGGCCTCGGACTGCCGGTCGATCATCAGGATGTACGGCTCGAGCTCACGGTAGGTGTCGACGTAGGTGCGCACCGAGATCGGGGATCCGTCGATGCTGATGCGCTCGGTCGCCAACTGCAGGTGCGGACTCGTGGTCCGGCCGGTTCGGCGGTGCAGGTGGGTCATCAGCGCGTCGATCATCCGCGTCACCGACGTCTTGCCGTTGGTGCCGGCGACGTGGATGGCCGGATAGCTGTGCTGCGGCGAGCCGAGCAGATCCATCAGCGCGGAGATCCGGGTCAGCGACGGCTCGATCTTGGTCTCGGGCCACCGCTGGTCCAGCTCCGCCTCGACGAGTGCGAGTTCGGCGAGATCGACCGGGTCGGGTGCGCCCGGACGTTCGGTACTCACGCTCCGCCCAGCTCCTTCAGACGTGCCGACATACGAGCGATCTCCTCCTGCGCCACCTGCTGGCGGGCGCGGATCTTGTCGACGACCGCGTCGGGGGCCTTCGACAGGAACGCCTCGTTGGACAGCTTGGCGGTGGTGCCCGCCAGTTCCTTCTCGGCGACCGCGAGGTCCTTCTCGAGGCGCTTCTTCTCGGCGCCTAGGTCGACCGTGCCCGACGTGTCGAGCTCGACGGTGACGGTGGCCTTGCTCAGGCGCACCTCGACGGACGCGGTGGCCGCGAACGTCTCGGTCGGCTCGGTGAGCTTCGCGAGCGACGACACCGACGCCAGCTGGCTCTCGATGTCGGCGTCGGCGGCACCGGACAGGCGTGCGGCCACCTTCTGCGACGGCTTGAGCCCCTGGTCGCTGCGGAAGCGGCGGACCTCGGTGATGAGCTTCTGCATGTCCTCGACTCGCTGGGCCGCGACGGGATCCGCAGCGACATCGGTGGCACGCGGCCACTCGGCGACCACGACGGAGTCACCACCGGTGAGCACCTTCCACAGCGTCTCGGTGACGAACGGGATGACCGGGTGCAGCATCCGCAGCAGGGTGTCGAGGACGTTGCCCAGGACGGCCTTCGTGCCGTCGGCGTTTGCCGAGCCGTCCGCCAGCTGCACCTTGGCGAGCTCGAGGTACCAGTCGCAGACCTCGTCCCACGCGAAGTGGTACAGCGCCTCGCAGGCCTTGGAGAACTCGAACCGTTCGAACGCCTCGTCGACCTCGGTGCGGACCTGCTCGAGGCGGTCGAGGATCCAGCGGTCGGCGTCGGTGAGCTGGTCGCGGGCCGGCAGGTCGGCGACGACGGCACCGTTCATCAGCGCGAACTTGGTGGCGTTGAACAGCTTGTTCGCGAAGTTGCGGGACGACTGCGCGTGGTCCTCGCCGACCGCGAGGTCGCTGCCGGGGTTGGCGCCGCGGGCGAGCGTGAAGCGCAGCGCGTCGGCGCCGAAACGGTCCACCCAGTCGAGCGGGTCGATGCCGTTGCCGCGGGACTTCGACATCTTCTTGCCGTACTGGTCACGCACCAGGCCGTGCAGGAACAGGTCCGTGAACGGAACCTTGCCGCCACCCACGGCGTCGTCGCCGGCGACGGAGGTGCCGAACATCATCATCCGGGCGACCCAGAAGAACAGGATGTCGTAGCCGGTGACGAGAACGCTTGTCGGATAGAACTTCTCGAGCTCGGGGGTCTTGTCCGGCCAACCCATCGTGGAGAACGGCCACAGGGCCGACGAGAACCACGTGTCGAGCACGTCGGGGTCCTGCTCCCAGCCCGCGGGAGCGGTCTCGTCGGGGCCGAAGCACTGGACCTCACCGTTGGGGCCGTACCAGATCGGGATGCGGTGCCCCCACCACAGCTGACGCGAGATGCACCAGTCGTGCATGTTGTCGACCCAGCCGAACCAGCGCGGCTCCTGGCTCGCCGGGTGAATCACGGTGTCGCCGTTGCGAACCGCGTCCCCGGCGGCCTTGGCGAGGGAGTCCACCTTGACCCACCACTGCATCGACAGCCGCGGCTCGATGGTCTCGCCCGAGCGCTCGGAGTGGCCGACGCTGTGCAGGTACGGGCGCTTCTCCGCGACGACGCGACCCTGCTCGGCCAGCGCCTCGCGCACCTTGACGCGGGCCTCGAAGCGGTCCATGCCGTCGAACTGCGTTCCGGTGTCGGCGATCTTGCCGGTCTTGTCCATGATCGTGGGCATCGGCAGGTTGTGCCGCACGCCCATCTCGAAGTCGTTGGGGTCGTGCGCGGGCGTGATCTTCACGGCGCCGGTGCCGAACTCGGGGTCGACGTACTCGTCGGCGATGATCGGGATCTGCCGTCCCGTGAACGGGTGCTCGAGCGTGGTGCCGACCAGGTGCTTGTAGCGCTCGTCGTCGGGGTGGACGGCGACGGCGGTGTCACCGAGCATCGTCTCGACACGCGTGGTCGCGACGATCACGTGCGGCTCGTCGTCGTTCAGCGAGCCGTAGCGCAGCGAGACGAGTTCGCCCTCGACCTCCTCGAACTTGACCTCGATGTCGGAGATCGCGGTCTGCAGCACCGGCGACCAGTTGACCAGCCGCTCGGCGCGGTAGATCAGTCCCTCGTCGTAGAGGCGCTTGAAGATCGTCTGGACGGCGCGGGACAGGCCCTCGTCCATCGTGAAGCGGTCGCGGCTCCAGTCGACGCCGTCGCCGATGCGGCGCATCTGGCCCTGGATCATGCCGCCGGACTCGCGCTTCCAGTCCCAGACCTTCTCGATGAACGCCTCGCGGCCGAAGTCTTCCTTCTTCTTGCCGTCGGCGGCGAGCTGCTTCTCGACGATCGTCTGGGTCGCGATGCCGGCGTGGTCCATGCCGGGCAGCCACAGCACCTCGTAGCCCTGCATGCGCTTGCGGCGGGTGAGCGCGTCCATCAGGGTGTGATCGAGCGCGTGACCCATGTGCAGCGAGCCGGTGACGTTCGGTGGCGGCAGCACGATCGAGTAGCCGGGCTTGTCGCTGGTCGGATCGGCGGTGAAGTAACCGGCGTCTACCCAGCCCTGGTACAAGTCGGCCTCTACCGCGCTGGGGTCCCAGCTCTTGGGGAGGGCGTCTGCGGGGTTCTGGGGAGTCTCTGGCGCACTGGTCACCCCCCAATCGTAATCAGTGGCGACGAATCGCCCCGACCCGGCTCGGGACCCCCGTTTCCCCTGCCCCTCCCCCTCGCGTTTTGTGCACTTGTCGTGTGTTCTCGGGCACCGAGATCGCGACAAGTGCGCAAAACGGGGAAAGGAAGGTGGGCGTCAGCCGAGGGTGTCGGGCAGCGGGACGTCCTGCTCGAGCACGTGCTCGGCGAGGAAGGACTCGACGACCTGGTACCAGACCTTGGCGTGCTGCGGGCTGAGCACCCAGTGGTTCTCGTCGGGGAAGTACAGGAAGCGGTGGTCGGACTTGCCCTCGGCGTCGGCGGGCAGCCCCGACTCCGACAGCAGTTCGTACCACAGGCGCAGGCCCTCCCCGATCGGCACGCGATAGTCCTTGTCGCCGTGGATGACCAGCATCGGCGTGACGATGTCGGCGACGTACAGGTGCGGTGAGTTCTCGAACGCCATCTCGGGCGTCATCTCCCGCTGCCAGTACCAGGCCGCGTCGGTGGTCGGCGCGAACTGGTCGAGCGCCCACAGGCTCGCGTGCGTGACGATCGCCTTGAACCGGTCGGTGTGGCCGGCGATCCAGTTGGCCATGTACCCGCCGAACGAGCCGCCCATCGCGGCGGTGCGCTTCGCGTCGATCTCGGGCAGCGCGACGGCCGCGTCGGTGATCGCCATCAGGTCGGTGTAGGGCGCCTTGCCCCACTGCCCCCAGCCACGCTGGACGAAGTCTTGGCCGTATCCGGTCGACAGCGCCGGATCGGGCAACAGCACCGCGTAGCCCTTCGCGACGAGCAGCCACGGGTTCCACCGCCACGACCACGTGTTCCACGAATTGAGTGGGCCGCCGTGGACCCACAGCACCAGTGGCGCCGGCGTCTCGACGGACGCCTGCTCCGGCAATGCCAGCCACGCGCGCAGCGGCATGCCGTCCGCGGCCTGGCCGACGACCTCGGTGAGCCGGCCCGGCAACTCCGGCCGGTCGGACGGAGCGCGCAGTTCGGCGACGGTGCCCGCGTCGTCGCCGGTGAGCGCGATCCGGACCGGACGCGGCGGCTGCGCGTACGACGCCCGCAGCGCGTACACCGCCGAACCGTCGGGTGCGACACGCAGGTCGGTGTAGGCGGCGTCGTCGGTGGTGAGTGCGACGGGCCCGTCGCCGCGGAGCACGAAGATCGGGGCGCGGCCGTGGTCGTCGGCCGTGAGCAGCAGTCCGTCCCCGTCGGGCAGCCACGCGACGGCGGTGGGCCAGCGGTCCCACCCGGTCGCGAGGTCGTCGACCCGTCCGGTGTCGAAGATGTAGCGGTGCAGGGTGATTCGCGGGGCGTGCTCGGGATCGCCGTGCGCCTCGCGCAAATAGGCGACGCTCGTACCGTCCGGCGCGATCGCGGGGTGCGACAGGTCCGCGGCATCGTCGTCGACGAGCACGGTCTGCTCCCCCGTCGCCGTGTCGATCCGCACGAGCGCGGTCCGCCGCGTGCCGAGGACGCCGGGCACCGTCCAGGTGCTCACGACGAACGATCCGTCGTCGGCGAGTGCGTAGTCGGCGTCGCGCAGCGCCACGCCCGGCGCCAGGGTCAGGTCGTCGAGTGTCGCCTCGTCCGCGCTGTCGCTGGCGCCGGCCAGCAGGTGCGGGACGTCGGGGCCGAGGTCGTGGTCCCAGTGCCGCACCGGGTAGCCGGTGTGCAGGATCGCGCGAACCTTCTTGTCCTTGCGCTCGCCGCGGATCCGCTCGTCGTCCTCGGCGGTGCCGGACGCCCCGAGTACCCCGGAGCTCACGACGAACCGCGCGGCCGCCCGCGCGGCCCGCACCCCCGAGATGCCCCCGCCCCGCACGGCCGCCCGGGACGCCTCCCCACCGCCGGCAGGCAGCCGCCACAGCGAGTTCGGGGCGTCGTCCGACTCGTCGGGCGTGGGCCGGGACGCGGTGAACAGCAGGTCGCCGGAGGCGGTGAACGCGGCACCGGACTCGCCCTTCGAGCCCCACGTCAGCCGACGCGCGGGCCGCTCACCGGCCGGGTCCAGCTCCCACACCGCCGACACGTACTTGGTGCCGGCGTCGTCGAGCATCGACTGCGTAACGACGAGTCGCGACCCGTCCGGCGACAGCTCGAGCCCGGACAGCCGCGGCAGTGCCAGGTAGTCGTCGAGATCGTGGAACGGCGTGGCGGGGGTCTGCTGGCTCGAGGTCACCCCTGATTGGTACCACGCAGCGCCCGGCCATGACCGGTGTCACACCGGCGTCCGGGAGTCCGGTCAGCGCGGCGTGCGCCACATCTTCCACAACGTCGGGCCGCCGTTCGGAATCACGATCTCACCGGTGACCTCGAACCCGAACCGCTCGTAGTAGGGGATGTTCGCTTCCTTGCTCGATTCGAGGTACGCGGGCGCGCCCTCGGCGTCACACCGGGACAGCCGCGAGTTCATCAGCGCCTTCCCGTAGCCGCCGCCGCGCCCCGCGGACGACGTCCCGATCGTCGCCAGGTACCAGTGCGGTTCGGTCGGATGTGCGGACTCGAGCGCCTGCGACACCTCCGCGCCCACGCGCAGGTACCGGCCCAGCGCGAACGCGACCGACGGCAGGCTCAACCAAGAGTTCAGCCTCGACTGCTTCCACCGCCCCGGCGGATCCCACAACGCCCCGCCGACCGCGACGCCGGCATCCGACTGCGCCAGTTCCGCTCCCCCGCCCGCGAGGTGGTGATAGCGGATCTCGGAGGTGAACATCCGGGTCAGACCCGCGGGCCGCCTGGCGGCGTCCGGCAGGATCCAGCACATCACCGGATCGTCGTCGAACGCCTCCGCGAGCGCCTGCGAGAGAGCAGGAATATCCGATCGGGTCACTGGCCGCACGACGACTCCCATGACCGCGAGCGTACCGATCGATCAGGACAACAACGGCGCGATGCGCGGCGGGATCTGCTGCAGCGCGTACGGCAGGCTCAGCACCGTGCTCCAGGTCATAGCCTCGGCGGCCTCGTCCTCGAGGATGATGGCGCGACCGTCCTTGACGACGTCGAGCGTCTGGTAGACCGGGGTCTTGTCGAGCTCGGCCCGCAGCTTGTCGCCGAATCCGCCGCCCGCGTACCAGACCAGCAGATCGACGTCGGCGAGCGAGAGCTGCTCGGTGCTGATCTCCGCAAAGTTGGTCTTCCGGAGCTGGTCCGCGACAGGAGGATTCACGAATCCGAGATCGGTGAAGAACCGCACCTTCGGATCGTCCGGGCCGTACACACCGAACTGGCCGGGACCCTTGAGCGCGCCCACCAGCACCGTCTTGCCCGCGAACATCGGGTTGGCCGCGGCGGTGTCCGCGAACTGCTTCTCGAGGTCCGACACCAGTCCCGAAGCGCGGTCCTGCTCGCCGAGCGCCGCACCGAGGATCGTCGTCTGGTCCTGCCAGCGCACGCCGTAGTCGGCCACGCCGGCCGGCTGCGCGACGGTCGGCGCGAGCGCCGCGAGCTTGTCGTACTGCGCCTGGGTCAGGCCCGAGTAGGTGCCGACGACCAGGTCCGGTCCGGCGGTGGCGACCTTCTCGACGTCGATTCCGGTGCTCGCGCTGCCGATGATCACCGGCTTCGCGTCACCGAGCAGACCCTGCGCCCACGGCCACACCGCGTACGGGTATTCGCCGTACCAGTCGAACACGCCGACCGGAACCGCGCCGAGCGCGAGCAGGGCGTCCTGGTCGTTGTAGCCGACGCTCACCACCCGCTGCGGATCGGCGGGCACCGTGGTCCCTCCGTACTTGTGCGCGAGGGTCGCACCGTCGGCGCCGTCGGCGCCGGCCGAGCCGCCGTCACCCGAGCCGCTGCTACACGCGGCGGCGAACGCGAGCAGCGCACCGGCGCTACCGATCAGGAACCCTCGGCGGGAGAATTCACCGGCTCGCGAGTGGAGATCACCCATCGTCAGGACCCTTCGTGTCGTGGTGGTGAGGCATCGGGGAAGGTAAGGCTAGCCGACCTTACCCGGACTTCGGGTGCGTCGGACCGTGCATACCCGACGCGACCGGGCCAGTATGGGTTCATGACGCGTCATGGTCCCCGCGACGACATCGACGAGAACGGCCTCGTCGTCAGCCACGCCAAGGACTACGCGGCCGGCGTGCCCGCCGTGCTCGTGTCGATGGAGCGTGCGATAGAGCAGATGGGCATCGCCCGCACCGCGCGCACGCTCACGCGCCTGAACCAGCGGCACGGCTTCGACTGCCCGGGCTGCGCCTGGCCCGAGACGCCCGGCCACCGCAAGCCCGCCGAGTTCTGCGAGAACGGCGCCAAGGCGGTCGCCGAGGAGGCGACGCTGCGGACCGTGACACCCGAGTTCTTCGCCGCGCACCCGATTTCGGAACTGGCCGGACGCACCGACTTCTGGCTCGGCCAGCAGGGCCGGCTCACGCACCCGATGGTGGTGCACCCCGGCAGCGACCACTACGAGCCGATCGCGTGGGACGACGCGTACCGACTGATCGCCGATCATCTCCACGGCCTCGACAGCCCCGACGAGGCCGTGTTCTACACGTCGGGACGCACCAGCAACGAGGCGGCGTTCCTGTACCAGTTGATGATCCGCAGCTTCGGCACCAACAACATGCCGGACTGCTCCAACATGTGCCACGAGTCGTCGGGCAGTGCGCTCACCGAGGCCATCGGCATCGGCAAGGGGTCGGTGTCGGTCCCCGACCTCGAGCAGGCCGACCTGATCCTGATCGCCGGACAGAATCCGGGCACGAACCACCCGCGCATGCTCTCGACACTCGAGAAGGCCAAGGCGAACGGGGCGCGGATCATCGCGATCAACCCGCTCCCCGAGGCGGGACTGCGCCGGTTCAAGGACCCGCAGAAGGTGGGCGGGGTGCTGGGCCACGGCGTCGAGATCGCCGACGAGTTCCTGCAGATCCGGCTGGGCGGCGACATGGCACTGTTCCAGGGGCTGGGCCGGTTGCTGCTCGAGGCCGAGGACCGCGCCCCGGGCACGGTCGTCGACCGCGGCTTCGTCGACGCCCACTGCGCCGGATTCGCCGAGTACGCGGCGCACGTCCGCACGGTCGACCTCGACACGGTCGTCGAGGCCACCGGCCTGACGCTGCGACAGCTCGAGGACACCGCCCGCGCGCTGATCGCGTCGGAGCGGACGGTCGCGTGCTGGGCGATGGGGCTGACGCAGCAGGCGCACGCCGTGGCGACCATCCAGGAGATCGTGAACGTGCTGCTGATGCGCGGCATGATGGGCAAGCCCGGCGCCGGCGTGTGCCCGGTCCGCGGCCACTCCAACGTCCAGGGGGACCGGACGATGGGCATCTGGGAGAAGATGCCGGAAGAGTTCCTCGCCGCCCTCGACGCCGAGTTCTCCATCGAGAGCCCCCGCCGCCACGGCTGGGACACCGTGGACGCGATCCGCGCGATGCGCGACGGCCGCGCGCGGGTGTTCGTGGCGATGGGCGGCAACTTCGTCTCCGCGACCCCCGACACCGCCACCACGGAACAGGCCCTGCGCAACTGCGAACTGACGGTGCAGGTCTCGACCAAGCTCAACCGCAGCCACGTCGTGCACGGCGGCACCGCGCTCATCCTGCCGACCCTGGGCCGCACCGACCTCGACGTCCAAGCCACCGGGAAACAGCTTGTGTCGGTGGAGGATTCGATGTCCATGGTGCACCTGTCGAGGGGCCGGTTGACACCGGTGAGCGAGCACCTGCGCAGCGAGGTCGCGATCGTCTGCCAGCTCGCGCGCGAACTGCTCGGCAGCGTCCACCCCGTGCCGTGGGCGAAGTTCGAGGGCGACTACGACCTGATCCGGGACTCGATCTCGCGCGTCGTGCCGGGCTGCGAGGACTACAACACCCGCGTCCGGCGACCCGACGGGTTCCAACTGCCGCACCCGCCGCGCGATGCCCGGGAGTTCCGCACCCACACCGGAAAGGCCAACTTCGCGGTCAACCCGCTCGAGTGGGTGCCCACCCCGCCCGGACGGGTGATCCTGCAGACGCTGCGCAGCCACGACCAGTACAACACCACCATCTACGGTCTCGACGACCGGTACCGCGGCGTCAAGAACGGGCGCAAGGTGGTGTTCGTCAACGCCGCCGACATCACCGACCTGGGGCTGTCCGACGGCCAACTCGTCGACGTGGTGTCCGAGTGGGGCGCCGCGGACGGCAGCATCGAGGAGCGCCGGGTGCACGACTTCCGTGTGGTCGCGTACAACACGCCCCGCGGGAACGCGGCCGCGTACTACCCGGAGACCAATCCCCTCGTGCCGCTCGACCACGTGGCCGCCACGTCGAACACGCCGGTGTCGAAGGCGATCGTCGTGCGCCTCGAACCCGCCGGGGGCCACTGATGGGCCGCGTCACCGCCCGCCGGCCGGTGCTGCGGATCACCCCGGACGGAACCCGTCGCCGCCCCGACACTTTGGCCGTGGAGGAACCGCTCGAGATCCGGCTGCGCGGACGCTCGCTCACCGTCACGATGCGCACGCCCGGCAACGACATCGACCTGGTCCACGGCTTCCTGCTGACCGAGGGGATCATCCACGACCCGGACGACGTCGAGGTCGTCCGCTACTGCGACGGCGTCGACAGCGACGGCGCGAACACCTACAACGTCCTCGACGTCCAGCTCGCCGCGGGGGTTCCCGATCCGGGCAACCGCGGTCGGCGCGAGTTCCTGACGACCTCGGCGTGCGGCGTGTGCGGGAAGGCGTCCCTCGACGAGGTCGCGGTCCGCAGCCGCTTCACGCTGTCCGACAACGCCCTCGAGGTCACCGCCGCGACGCTGTCGTCGATGCCGCCGACGCTGCGCCGCGGCCAGCGGGTGTTCGACGCCACCGGCGGCCTGCACGCGGCCGGACTGTTCACCGCCGACGGCGCGCTGCTCGCGCTGCGCGAGGACGTCGGACGGCACAACGCTGTCGACAAGGTCCTCGGATGGGCACTCACCCAGCGCCGGATCCCGCTGTCCGACGCGGTCCTCGTCGTCAGCGGGCGGGCGTCGTTCGAACTGGCGCAGAAGGCCACGATGGCGGGGATCCCGGTCCTCGGGGCGGTGTCGGCACCGTCGTCGCTCGCGGTCGACCTGGCCCGCGATCGCGGCATGACGCTGGTCGGGTTCCTGCGCGGCGAGACCATGAACGTCTACTCCGGGGAGCACCGCATCAAAGCCTGACGGCTCGGCGCAGGCCGGGGCGACGACGGTGCCGTCCGAACTCCTCGGGCCGTTCTAGCAGAGACCCGACGGCGTCTCCCCCGCCTGCAACGCGCGGAAGAACTGCTCGGCGTCGTCGAACGACTGCGGCACCGCGGAGCGGTGGTCGGCGCCCTCGTACGTCTTGTACCCGACCTCGGACCCGTTGCCGCACAGCGACTGCACCAGCGCCTTGCTGCCGGGCTCGGCGATGAGCGCGTCGGCGGTGCCCTGAAGCACCAGGGTCGGCACCGTGAGCGTCAACTGCCCGGGCGACTGCTTCTTCAGGTAGGTCACGAGCTTGCCGATGTCGGCGCCGGGCGCGAACGCCTTGTCGACGGGCACGGATCCGATGACGTCGCGGATCTGGGCGACGCACCCGTTGCGGGCCGCGGTGAGCAGCGGCTTCGACTCCGGGGTGACGTACGAGTCGGCGTCGATCGACGGATCGGCGGCCTCCGCTCCCAGCAGGATCAGTGGCAGGAAGGCCAGCGCCGGAGCCACCTCGGGCGTTCCGGCCGCAAGGTACTGCGGGGTGGCGCTGGTGTCGTTGCCCGGGGCGATCGCGACCGCACCGCGCAGGTCCAGTTCGGGCGCGCGCTCGGCACCGTGGGCCGCCGCGAACAGCGTCGCGTGCCCGCCCTGGCTGTGGCCCATCGCGTACCAGTGATTGCTGATCGAGTCGTCCAGTGCCCGGCTCGCGCGCACGATGTCGACCACCGCGTTCGCCTCCGTCCCGCCATCCATGTACGGGTGGCCGCCCGGCGTCCCCATGCCGACGTAGTCGGTCTGTACGACGACGTAGCCGTCGGCGACGTAGCGGTCCAGCGTGAGATCGACACCACCGAGGTAGTCGTGGGCTGGTCCGTCGGCGGTGTCGTTCGACGGCGCGCAGATGTCGGAGACACCGGTGGTGCCATGCGCCCAGCTGATCACCGGCCATCCGCCTTCCGGTGCGGTCGCCCGCGGGATCGAGACAGTGCCCGAAACGACGACCGGCCCACCCTGCGCATTCTGCGACACGTAGGTGACGAGTTCGCTCCGGCCGGCGCTGGGCAGCACCGGCGCGCCGCGCAATTCCTGACTCGACAGCAGTTGGCCGGGCTCGAGCCCGACGGCCCGGTCCGTCTCCGACTCCCCATTGCTGCAGCCCGCGGCCACCAACGCGACCGCCGTGGCCGCGACGGCGGTGAAGACACCCGCACGCCGGGCACCGCCGTTGTTCGTCAGCGAGAACACTCTGAACACCTCCGAAATTAAGATACATGTCTCAGGTCGGAGAACATAGCGCATTCAGTACCCTTGCCGACATGAACGCCCCGAACGGTCGCGAAACGATCCTCCACGTTGCCGAACGCCTCATCGCCGAGCGCGGACTGCACGGGGTATCGGCCCGGGAGATCGTGAGAACCGCTGGGCAGCGCAATAATTCGGCCATCACCTACCATTTCGGATCCTGGGACGGCCTGCTCGAGGCGGTGTGGCTGGCCCACATCGGCAACATCAACACGCTGCGCACCGAGATGCTGGACGCGATCGCCGTCGACACCCCGGACCGACTCGCCGCACTCGTCGGCGCCTACATCCACCCCTTCGTCGCAGAGGTCGCAGCCCACCAACCGTCCTACTGGGCGCGGTTCAACGAGCAGTGGCTGACCGGCGTGCACATGGACTTCGTCACCCGGCCGACGTCGCTGGTGCCCGACGATCCGAAGTACCCGAGGGTCGGCGGCATGACCCTGCTCAAGGAACTGCTCGCGAACATCGGGGCCCAACTCACCCACATCGACGAGAGCCTGCGCGCCCGCCGCGTCGCCCTCATGGCCCGGTTCGTGGTGGCCGGGATGGCGTCGTGGGAACGCGAGGCCACGACCGGCACCACCCTCGATCTCGGGTCGTTCGAGGACGAACTGACCACCCTCTCGATCGCGCTGCTGCGCGCCCCGTGATCCCATGACCGACTCGTCGCAATCCGATCGGCAGATCCCGAACACCGTGCTGGGCAAGGTCGTCACGGTCCTCGACGCCTTCACCGCCGACGACCACTGGGTCGGTTTCACCGAACTCGTCCACCGCACCGGCCTGAACAAGACGACGCTGCATCGACTGCTCGCCGAACTGGTCGCGACCCGGCTGATCGATCGCTCCGCCGCCGGCTACCGCCTGGGCCGGCACCTGTTCGAGCTGGGGATGCGCGCGTCGGTGGAGCGGGGTCTGATCGAGGTCGCCACCCCGTTCCTCGAGGACCTCCGCGAGCGCACCCGCGAAACCGTCCATCTCGGCGTCCTCGAGGGCGACGAGGTGGTGTACGTCGCCAAGATCGGCGGCCACCGACAGGCCGAGTCGCCGTCCCGCATCGGTGGACGAATGCCGTTGTACTGCACGGCGATCGGCAAGGCCATGCTCGCGCATTCCCCGAACGAGCTGAAGGCCCGCACGCTCGCCGGCCCCCTGCCGCGCCGGACGCCCCGCACCATCACGACACCGGGCCTGCTCGCCCGGCAACTGGACTCCGTCGTCGAGTCGGGCGTGTCGTTCGAGTACGAGGAGTCCGCCGTCGGCATCGTCTGTGTCGCCGCCGCGATCCTCGACGCCGACGACCGACCGATCGCCGGGGTCAGCGTGACCGGGCCCGCCACCCGCTTCCGCCCCGAGGCCCACACCAACCAGGTCCGGGCCGCGGCCGCGGGTATCGCGGCAACTCTCGCTCGGCGGGACAACTTGCGGCAGGACTAGGCGCCAACAGGTAGGTTTCGCTCAGCGAAACTGAATGCTCGCGTTGGACGGCGACCGTCCAGCACAGTCCTTACAAGCACAACCCACGACAAGGACATCCATGCCTGACACCGAAACCACGATCTCCGAAGAGGCGATCACCCAGGCCGCGACGCGTCTGGCGACCGCCGCCAAGACCGGCGTCGCGTGCGCGCCGATCAACGACCTCATCGGCCCCTCCGACATCGGCGTCGCCTACCGCGTTCAGCAGAAGCTGATCGACTGGCAGATCGCAGACGGCGCCGTCGTCGTCGGCCGCAAGATCGGCGCGACCTCGCTGGCCGTGCAGACCCAGCTCGGCGTCGACCAGCCCGACTTCGGTGTCCTGTTCGACAACATGGACGTCTCCGACCTGGCCGAGGTGCCGACCGAGCGGATGCTCCAGCCCAAGGCCGAGGCCGAGGTGGCGTTCCGGCTCGGCGCCGACCTCGCCGAGGGTGATCTCGACCTCGACCAGATCCGCGCGGCCGTCACCGGCGCCGTCGCGGCACTGGAGCTGGTCGACAGCCGCATCGCGGACTGGAAGATCCTCATCACCGACACCGTCGCCGACAACGCCTCGTCGGGCCTGTACGTGCTCGGCGACAACTGGGTGACGCTCGACGAGTTCGAGCCCAAGGACGTCGTGATGAAGATGTACGCCGACGACGAGCTCGTCTCGGAGGGCAACGGCGAAGCCTGCCTGGGCGATCCGCTGATCGCGCTGCAGTGGCTCGCCCGCACCGCCCGCGAATACGGCGAGCCGCTCCGTGCCGGCCAGGTCGTGCTCTCCGGGGCCCTGGGCCCCATGGTTCCCGCCGCGCCGGGGGTGACCATCCGCGCCGAGCTGTCCACCCTCGGCACCGTGACCGCAGTTTTCTCCCGGAAGGAATCGTGACAATCGTGACGAACAACGCTGATTCGAAGAAGATTCGGGTCGCCATCATCGGGCCGGGCAACATCGGCACCGACCTGATGATCAAGGTCCTGAACAAGTCCGACGTGCTCGAGATGGGTGCCATGGTCGGCATCGATCCCACGTCCGACGGCCTCGCCCGCGCGGAGCGCATGGGCGTGCCCACCACGTCGGAGGGCGTCGACGGCCTCATCGCGCTGGACGGCTTCGACCAGATCGACATCGTCCTCGATGCGACCTCCGCCAAGGCGCACGTCGCCAACTGCGAGAAGCTCGCGCCGTTCGGCAAGAAGATCATCGACCTCACCCCGGCCGCGATCGGCCCGTTCGTGGTGCCGCCGGTGAACCTCGAGGAGCACCTCGACGAGGATCTCGACAACCTCAACATGGTCACCTGCGGTGGCCAGGCCACCATCCCGATGGTCGCCGCCATCTCCGCGGTCACCCCAGTCCCCTACGCCGAGATCGTGGCGTCGATCTCCTCGAAGTCGGCCGGCCCCGGCACCCGCGCCAACATCGACGAGTTCACCGAAACCACGTCGAACGCCATCCAGCAGGTCGGCGGCGCCGGCCGCGGCAAAGCGATCATCATCCTGAACCCGGCCGAGCCGCCCATGCTCATGCGTGACACGGTCCTCGCGCTGATCGGCGACGCCGACCACGAGGCGGTGCGCGCGTCGATCAAGGAGATGGCCGGCCGCGTCGCCGAGTACGTGCCCGGCTACCGCCTCAAGCAGGAGGTGCAGTTCACGCCGATCGCCGCGGACGAGCCGGTCCACACCCTGCTGCCCGAGGGCGCGGGCCCCGTCACCACCAAGGTCACCGTGTTCCTCGAGGTCGAGGGTGCGGCCGACTACCTGCCTGCGTACGCCGGCAATCTCGACATCATGACCTCGGCCGCCCAGCGCACCGCCGAGTCCATCGCGCGCCGCCTGCTCGCCGCGCGCACCAACACCCCCGCGGAGGTCTGAGCGTGTCCACCAAGATCTACATTCAGGACGTCACCCTGCGCGACGGCATGCACGCCGTCCGGCACCGGATGTCCCCGGAGAACGTGGCCCGCATCGTGACCGCGCTCGACGAGGCCGGCGTCGACGCCATCGAGGTCTCCCACGGTGACGGCATCGCCGGTGGTTCGCTCAACTACGGCCCCGGTTCGAACACCGACTGGGAGTGGATCGAGGCCGCGGCCGGTGCCGTGAAGAACGCCAAGCTCACGACGCTGCTGCTGCCGGGTATCGGCACCATCGAGGAACTCGAGCACGCCCACAAGCTGGGTGTGCAGTCGATCCGCATCGCCACGCACTGCACCGAGGCCGACGTCTCGGCCCAGCACATCGCGAAGGCCCGCGAACTCGGCATGGACGTGTCCGGCTTCCTCATGATGAGCCACATGGCCCAGCCGGAGCAGCTCGCCCAGCAGGCCAAGCTCATGGAGTCGTACGGCGCGCACTGCGTGTACGTCACCGATTCCGGCGGCCGCCTGACCATGGACGACGTCCGCGCCCGCATCAAGGCGTACCGCGACGTGCTCGACGCCGACACCCAGATCGGTATCCACGCCCACGAGAACCTGTCGCTGTCGGTGGCCAACAGTGTCGTCGCCGTCGAGAACGGCGTCTACCGCGTCGACGCCTCCCTCGCAGGCCAGGGCGCCGGCGCCGGCAACTGCCCGATCGAGGCGTTCATCGGTGTCGCCGACCTGTACGGCTGGGAGCACGGCTGCGACGTGTTCAAGCTGATGGATGCGGCCGACGACATCGTCCGCCCGCTGCAGGATCGCCCGGTCCGCGTCGACCGCGAGACCCTGACCCTCGGCTACGCCGGCGTGTACTCGAGCTTCCTGCGTCACGCCGAGAAGGCCGCCGCAGACTACGGTCTCGATGCCCGCACCATCCTGCTCGAGGTCGGCAAGCGCGGCCTCGTCGGCGGTCAGGAAGACATGATCGTCGATATCGCGCTCGATCTGCTGAGCAAGGAGACGGCTACCGCCTCCGCATGATCTGCCGGCAATGGCCGGGTCGTCCTTCGGGCGACCCGGCCATTGCCGTTCGTGGGGTCGGGTCTGGGGGCGTCGGTCGGCGCGGTGCCGTCGTGGCCCCACCACCGACGGCGCCCGGAAACGACACTGCCGCCCGATCTCCCTGAGGAGGTCGGGCGGCAGTGCGTCGGTCTGCAGGTGCCGAACTAGGCGGACTTGTCGCGCCGTTCGCGTTCGGGCTTGCGCGGGACGATCGTCGGCAGCACGTTGTCGTTGACGGTCTCCGCGGTGACGACCACCTTCGCGACATCGTCGCGGCTCGGGATGTCGTACATCACCGGCAGCAGGACTTCCTCCATGATGGCGCGCAGTCCACGTGCGCCGGTGCCGCGGTGGATGGCCTGGTCGGCAATCGCCTCGAGCGCGTCGACCGAGAACTCCAACTCGACGCCGTCCATCTCGAACAGCCGCGTGTACTGCTTGACCAGCGCGTTCTTGGGCTCCGACAGGATCTTGACCAGCGAGTCCTTGTCGAGGTTCGTCACCGACGCGACAACCGGGAGGCGACCGATGAACTCGGGGATCAGACCGAACTTGATCAGATCCTCGGGCATCACCTCGGCGAAATGGTCCTGCGTGTCGATCTCGGCCTTGGAGCGAACCTCGGCGCCGAAACCGATGCCGCGCTTGCCGACTCGATCCGAGACGATCTTCTCGAGACCCGCGAACGCACCGGCCACGATGAACAACACGTTGGTCGTGTCGATCTGGATGAACTCCTGGTGCGGGTGCTTGCGGCCGCCCTGCGGGGGAACACTGGCCTGCGTGCCTTCGAGGATCTTCAGCAGCGCCTGCTGCACGCCCTCACCGGACACGTCTCGGGTGATCGAGGGGTTCTCGCTCTTGCGGGCGATCTTGTCGACCTCGTCGATGTAGATGATGCCCGTCTCGGCGCGCTTGACGTCGTAGTCGGCCGCCTGGATCAGCTTCAGCAGGATGTTCTCGACATCCTCGCCGACGTAGCCCGCCTCGGTCAGCGCGGTGGCATCCGCGATCGCGAACGGCACGTTGAGCATCTTCGCGAGCGTCTGCGCGAGATACGTCTTGCCGCAACCGGTCGGGCCGAGCATCAGGATGTTCGATTTCGCCAGCTCCACCGTCTCACCGCGGGCGTCGCGCCCCCGGTCGCCGGCCTGGATTCGCTTGTAGTGGTTGTAGACCGCCACCGCGAGCGTCCGCTTGGCTGCATCCTGTCCGATGACGTAGTTCTCGAGGAACTCCCGGATCTCCGCGGGCTTGGGCAGCTCGTCGAGCTTGACCTCACTCGACTCCGCGAGCTCTTCCTCGATGATCTCGTTGCACAGATCGATGCATTCGTCGCAGATGTAGACCCCCGGTCCCGCGATGAGCTTCTTGACCTGCTTCTGGCTCTTACCGCAGAACGAGCACTTGAGCAGATCGCCGCCGTCACCGATGCGTGCCATCTCGTAAGGTCCCTACTTCCTTGTCTACGTGCGAGCGTCCCGCCCGACTCACGCGAACCGCGCGACGGCGGTTCCGCTTCCTCGGTTCAGGATCGAGGGCTCATGGTGTGACCGTACCCGCAGATCGGGAACGAGGTCGACCGAAAGCCTGTGATTCCCGCACGGCGAACACGATTCCGACCATGAATCACATCCGCGTCATGGACGCGGAATGTCCAAGCTTGACGGGTGCGCGCCCCGGCCCACCGCAACCCGACAGCACGGCGTGTCGGTGGGCCGGGCGCCCCACATCACTTCTGGGCAGACAGCTTCCGGTACTCGAGCACGTTGTCGATGATGCCGTACTCCTTGGCCTCCTCGGCCGTGAGGATCTTGTCGCGATCGGTGTCCTTGCGGATCACGTCGGGATCCTTGCCGGTGTGCTTCGACAGCGTGGTCTCCATCAGACGACGCATCCGCTCGATCTCCGCGGCCTGGATCTCGAGGTCCGAGACCTGGCCCTGGATGCCGCCGGTGGCCGGCTGATGGATCAGTACGCGTGCGTTCGGCAGCGCCAGTCGCTTACCCGGGGTACCCGCCGCGAGCAGCACCGCGGCAGCCGAGGCCGCCTGGCCGAGGCACACGGTGGTGATGTCCGCGCGGACGTACTGCATCGTGTCGTAGATCGCCATCAGCGACGTGAACGAGCCACCGGGCGAGTTGATGTACATCGTGATGTCGCGGTCCGGATCGAGCGACTCGAGCACCAGCAGCTGGGCCATGATGTCGTTCGCCGACGCGTCGTCGACCTGCGTGCCGAGGAAGATGATGCGCTCCTCGAACAGCTTGTTGTACGGGTTGGACTCCTTGACGCCGTAGCTGGAGTGCTCGATGAACGACGGCAGGATGTAACGGGACTGCGCCCCGGCCGGTGCCTGGCCGCCGAGCGCACGGGGATCGAACATGTTGGTCATCAGTTCTCCAAGGATGGTCTGAGCAGAAGGGCGAGGGTGGGCGGCGGCCTAGTTGCCGGCGCCACCGGCCTGCCGCGCGCGGGAGACGACGTGGTCGACGAAGCCGTACTGGAGGGCCTCCTGCGCGGTGAACCAGCGATCGCGGTCCGAGTCGGCGGTGATCTGCTCGACCGTCTGCCCGGTGTGCTCGGCGATGAGCTCGGCCATCTCACGCTTGGTGTGCGCGAACTGCTCCGCCATGATCGCGATGTCGGACGCGGTGCCACCGATACCCGCAGACGGCTGGTGCATCATGATCCGCGCGTGCGGCAGGGCGTAGCGCTTGCCCTTCGTGCCGGCCGAGAGCAGGAACTGTCCCATCGAGGCGGCCAGGCCCATGCCGAAGGTCGCGACGTCGCACTCGGCGAACTGCATGGTGTCGTAGATCGCCATGCCCGCCGTGACGGAACCGCCGGGCGAGTTGATGTACAGGTTGATGTCCCGCGTCGGGTCTTCTGCCGACAGCAGCAGGATCTGGGCGCACAGCTTGTTCGCGATGTCGTCGTCCACCTGCGTACCGAGGAAGATGATGCGCTCGCGAAGCAGGCGTTCGTACACCGAGTCGCTGAGATTCAGACCGGACGTGGCTGAAGTCATGGCGGGATTCTGGTAAGTCACGGTACCTGCCTTCTCGATAAGTCGTTGGTTCCTGACACAGACACTAACGAAGTAGGGCGGCACCGGAGTCCCGGTGCCGCCCTACTTCGCTGAAAGCGGAAAAGTCTTTCCGCCGATGGCGTGGATACGCCTCGGGGATCTACTCCTGCTCAGCCGCCTCGTCGCCCTCGGCCGCGTCCTCGGCAGTGCCGAACATCTCGGCGGTGTCGATCGACTCGCCGTTGGTGTCGGTGACGCTCGCGGCGTCGACGACACCCGCGAGGGCCTTGCCGCGACGCACGTCCGCGAAGACGGCGCCGAGCTGGTTCGCCTGCTGGATCTGCTGGATGAACTGCTCCGGAGCCATGCCGTAGCGCTGCGCCTGGAACAGGATGCGCTCGGTGAGCTCGTCCTGGCCGACGGTGGTGCCGGCGGCGTCGGCGATGGCGTCGAGCAGCAGCTGGGTCTTCACCGAACGCTCGGCGGCCTCCTTGGCGTCCGCGTCGAACTGCTCACGCGTGGTGCCCTGAGCCTCGAGGAGCTCGTTCAGCTTCGCCTCGTCGTGGTCCAGACCGTGGATCGCGTCGTGCAGCGCGGCGTCGACCTCAGCCTTGACGACGGCCTCGGGCAGCGGGACCTCGACGGTCTCGAGCAGCGACTCGAGCACCTTGTCGCGGATCTGACCGGCCTGCTCGACCTTGCGGACGCGACCGACGCGCTCACGCAGGTCGGCCTCGAGCTCGGCGAGGGTGTCGAACTCGCTCGCCATCTGGGCGAACTCGTCGTCGGCCTCGGGCAGCTCGCGCTCCTTGACCGTGTTGACGGCGACCGTGATGACCGCGTCCTGGCCCGCGAACTCGCCGGCGACCAGCTTGGAGGTGAAGTCCTTCGACTCACCGGCCTTGACGCCGACGACGGCCTCGTCCAGGCCCTCGATCAGCTGACCCGAGCCCACCTCGTGGGACAGACCCGACGCGGTGGCCTCCGGGACGGCCTCGCCGTCGACGGTGGCCGACAGGTCGATCGACACGAAGTCGCCGTCCTGGACCTCACGCTCGACGCCCTTGAGGGTGCCGAAGCGCTGACGCAGCGACAGCAGCTGCTCGGCAACGGCCTCCTCGGTGACCTCGATCGGGTCGACCTCGACGGCGATCGTGCCGAAGTCGGGGAGGGCGATCTCCGGGCGGACGTCGACCTCGGCGGTGAAGACGAGCTCCTGGCCGTCCTCCAGCTTGGTGATGTCGATCTCCGGCTGACCGATGACCTTCACATCGTTGGCCGAGACAGCCTCGGAGTAGCGGCCCGGCAGAGCGTCGTTGACGACCTGCTCCAGCACGGCGCCACGACCGACGCGGGCCTCGAGCAGCTTGGCCGGAGCCTTGCCCGGGCGGAAGCCGGGGAGACGGATCTGCTGCGCGAGCGCCTTGTAGGCCTTGTCGAAATCAGGCTTGAGCTCCTCGAAGGGCACCTCAACGTTGATACGGACTCGCGTCGGGCTGAGCTGCTCGACGGTGCTCTTCACGGATCTGGCTCCTTCGTTGCTGGTGGTGCTCTTAGTTCGATATGTCGTTCATGCGCGAACGGGCCGCTTTCACGGCCCCCGTCGCGCGATTGGTCGGGGTGACAGGATTTGAACCTGCGACCCTCCGCTCCCAAAGCGGATGCGCTACCAAGCTGCGCCACACCCCGTCCGAAACAGGACCTCGCGAACCTCGCGAGGACCCGGAGCAGAATCCTACGGCCCCCCGATTATGAAATCCAAAGCGAGGTCGGTACAGTCTCATCTCGCACACGGCATCGCTGGCGATCCCACAAATGTCGTATGCACGGGGATGTAGCTCAATGGTAGAGCCTCAGTCTTCCAAACTGATTACGCGGGTTCGATTCCCGTCATCCCCTCTCACGAGGGAAACCCCGGTCCATCTGCGGCAACGCGGACGGACCGGGGTTTTGTCGTTTTCCGGCACTCTTCGACGCCCCACCACCGCCCGCGCACAATCCACACCGGGCCCGCTCCGGTTCCGCCGGATCCACCAGGGGACGCGGCCGAAATCGGCCCGATCGCCACCTTCGGGTCGCGACGACCGACATCGCCAGTGACATGTCTCACACTTCACCGGGCTCGCTCGCCCGGACAACTCGCCGCGCCGTCGAGTGAGGGCTACCTCAGCAAGCCCTTCCCAACCACAGCTGGAACCTGTTACAAGTTTGGTACGAATTTCACAGGATTCCACTGCCCCACGAAGGAGTGCCGGATGCACACCCCCCTCTGCGACGAACTCGGCATCGAGTTCCCGATCTTCGCGTTCACCCACTGCCGCGACGTCGTGGTCGCTGTCAGCAAGGCCGGCGGATTCGGCGTTCTCGGCGCCGTGGGGTTCACCCCCGAGGAGCTCGAGATCGAGCTCAAGTGGATCGACGAGCACATCGGCGATCGTCCGTACGGCGTCGACATCGTGATCCCCAACAAGTACGAGGGCATGGACTCGAACCTGTCCGCCGACGAGCTCACGAAGATGCTCCAGTCGATGGTGCCGCAGTCCACCCTCGACTTCGGTCGCAAGATCCTCACCGACCACGGCGTTCCCCTGCCCGATGACGGCAGTGACAACGCGTTGCAGCTTCTCGGCTGGACCGAGGCCACCGCCACCCCGCAGGTCGAGGTCGCGCTCCAGCACCCGAAGGTCACGCTCATCGCCAACGCGCTCGGCACCCCGCCGGCAGACATGATCAAGCACATCCACGACGCCGGCCGTAAGGTCGCTGCCCTGTGCGGCTCGCCCTACCAGGCCCGCAAGCACGCCGACGCCGGCGTCGACATCATCATCGCCCAGGGTGGCGAGGGCGGCGGGCACTGCGGCGAGGTCGGGTCGATCGTGCTGTGGCCGCAGGTCGTCAAGGAGGTCGCACCGGTGCCGGTGCTCGCCGCGGGCGGCATCGGCAGCGGTCAGCAGATCGCGGCGGCACTGGCGCTGGGCGCCCAGGGTGCCTGGTCGGGCTCGCAGTGGCTGATGGTCGAGGAGGCCGAGAACACCCCCGCCCAGCAGGCCGCCTACGTGAACGCGACCAGCCGCGACACGGTCCGCAGCCGCTCGTTCACCGGCAAGCCGTGCCGGATGCTCCGCAACGACTGGACCGAGGCGTGGGAGACGGAGGGCAACCCCGAGCCGCTGGGTATGCCGCTGCAGTACATGGTGTCGGGCATGGCCGTGGCCGCCACTCACAAGTACCCGGACGAGACCGTCGACGTGGCGTTCAACCCGGTGGGCCAGGTCGTCGGCCAGTTCACCAAGGTGGAGAAGACCTCGGCGGTCATCGAGCGGTGGGTGCAGGAGTACCTGGAGGCCACCGGCACCCTCGAGCAGCTGAACGCCGCCGCCGACGCCTGACAGACGCCTGACCCGCGGTTACTGATCGGGCAGGATCGGGACGCTCTCGCCGCGGTCGCGGCCGAGCAGCGCGGCGCGGGTGACCGCGACCGACCCGAACTTGGCCCGAACCGCGTCGAGCGCACCGTCGAGCCGGACACCGTCGGACTCCGTCACCGGAGACCCGGTGTCCGGCTCGAACGGTAATGCGAGCTGCTCGGCGCCATCCCGGTCGAGGTTGGTCAGCGCAATCCCCACCAGTGTGAGTCCGCGCTCGGCGATCAGCGGCCGCGACTGCTCGAGCAGCGCCCGCAGCGCGGCGCGGATAGTCTCGGTGCGCGCCGACGCCTCGCCCAGCGTCACCGAACGGGTGGCTCGCCCGAAGTCCGCGAACCGCATCCGCAGCACCACCGTGCGACACACCCATCCGGCCGCACGCAGGCGGCGCGCCACCCGGTCGACCAGCGCCGCAGCCAGGGTCTCGATCTCCTCGAACGTCCGCTGCCGGCGTCCGAGCGCGTGTTGCGCCCCGATGGACCGGCGTCGTCGCCCGGTCTGCACGCGCCTGGGGTCGCGGGCCCACGCGAGCGCGTGCAGGTGCCGCGCCGACGCGGGCCCCACCACGGTCGACAGCTCACGTTCGGGGAGTTCGGCCAACTGACCGACGGTCCGAATCCCGTAGTCGTGCAGCTTCCGGGAGGTGACGGCGCCGACGCCCCACAGCCGCTCCACCGGCAGCGGGTGCAGGAACGCCAGCTCACGGTCCGGCGGCACGAGCAGCAGCCCGTCGGGCTTCCCCACCGCGCTCGCCACCTTGGCCAGGAACTTCGTCCGCGCGATCCCGACCGTGATCGGCAGCCCCGCCCGTTCCCGCACGTCGCGACGCAGCTTCTCGGCGATACCGAGCGGGCTCCCGGCGATGCGGCGCAGGCCACCGACGTCGAGAAAGGCCTCGTCGATGGAGATGCCCTCGACGAGCGGCGTCGTCTGCCGGAAGACGTCGAAGACGGCACGACTCGCCTCCGCGTAGGCCGACATCCGGGGTGGGACGACGATGGCATGCGGGCAGCGGCGACGGGCCTCGGCCCCGCTGCTCGCGGTCCGCACCCCGAAAGCCTTGGCCTCGTAGCTCGCCGCCAGGACGACTCCCCCACCGACGATCACCGGGCGCCCTCGCAGGCTCGGATCGTCGCGCTGCTCGACCGAGGCGTAGAAGGCGTCGAGATCGGCGTGCAGGATCGTCGCCTCTGCACGGACGGGCGCCGGGGGCTCCGGACCTCGACCATCACTCGACTCGGACACGAACATATGTTCGCATCGACCACCGACACCGCTCTCGTGTCCGAGTCGTCAGACCGGTGATCCCGGTATCCTGAACGATGTCCGATTTGTCGCCTCCGGAAGGCACCCCGTGGAACTCCTCCTCATCGTCGTCGTACTCGGCGCCGTCGTCTTTCTGGTCATGAAGAGCCAGAACAAGAACAAGGGCCACTCGGCGAACCAACTCGAAGACGCCAAGGCGGATGCACGCCAGGCGATCGAGCGGCTGGGCGGCCAGGTCTACAACCTCGCCGGCAGCGACGACGCCTCCAAGCAGGCGTTGGCCGACGCGTCCGAGCGGTACACCGCCGCCGGTTCACAGATCGAGCAGGCCACCACACCGGTCCAGGCCCGCCTGGCCAAGCAGACCGCGCTCGAGGGCCTGTACTACATCCGCGCCGCACGCAGCGCGATGGGCATGGATCCCGGCCCGGAGATCCCCACGATCGATGGCCAGAAGTCCGCGGGCTCGGTCACCGAGGAACGCGAGATCGAGTTCGAGGGCCGTCAGGTGTCCGCGTCGCCGAATCCGTCGGCCCGCACGCCCAACTACTACCCCGGCGGCCGCGTCGCGGGGCGTCCGGTCCCGGCCGGCTGGTACTCGGAGCCGTGGTGGAAGCCCGCGCTCGTCGCTGGTGCGTGGGGCGTCGGCTCGATGTTCCTGTTCTCGGCCATGTTCTCGGGCATGTCCGGCGTCCCGTACGACGCGCAGGCCTTCGAGAACGGGTACGGCGACGGCTACCAGGACGGTCTCGAAGCCGGCCAGGACCAGGGCGACATGGGCGGCGACGCAGGTGGCGACATGGGCGGTGACACCGACTACGGCGCCATGGGCGACGGCGGTGGTGACTTCGGTGGCGGCGACTGGGGTGGCGGCGACTTCGGCGGCGGCGACTTCGGCGGCGGCGACTTCGGCGGCGGCGACTTCGGCGGCGGCGACTTCGGCGGCGGCGACTTCGGTGGAGGCTTCGACTTCTAGTCGACCTGACAACCGGGGCACCAGAACAGGTTGCGCCCCTTCATGACCGTGTGAGCGATCGGCGTGCCGCAGATGCGGCACGCCGATCCTGTTCTGCGGTAGGCGTAGGTGCGCGGCCGGTCCTTCGCGTACGACGGCTCGCCGTGATCGTCCTCGGGACGCACGACGTGCATCTTGCCGCGTCGCACCCCGACGTTCATGAGCTCGACCAGGTCTGCCCACATCGCGTCGAACTCGGCGCGGCTCACCCGCCTGCCCGGACGCTCGGGGTGGATACCGTGCCGGAACAGGATTTCCGCGCGGTAGACGTTGCCGACGCCGGCGAGCACGGCCTGGTCCATGAGCAGCGCGCCGATCGGCGTCTGGGACTTGGCGATCCGCGCCCACGCGCGGTCCGGGTCGGCGTCCTTACGGAGCGGGTCCGGGCCCAGCCGGGCCTCGATCACCGCGACCTGCGGCGGGTGCAGCACCTCGCATGCGGTGGGCCCGCGCAGGTCGGTGCCGTGATCGGCGCCCACCATGCGCATCCGCACCTGACCGACGGGCGGTTCGAGCGGCACCGCCGACTCGGTGAACTTCCCGTACAGCCCCAGGTGGACGTGCACCACGAGACCGTTGTCGTAGTGATGCCACAGGTGCTTGCCCCAGGCGTCCGAACGGACGAGGACGCGGCCGTCGATCAGGGCCGCGTCCTCGGCGAAACGTCCTTGCGGGCTCGACACCCGCACCGGTGATCCCGCGAACCGTCGCTGATGCAGACGCGCGAGACGGTGCAGGGTGTGTCCCTCGGGCAAGGTGGGTTACCTATGCCTCGGGGGTGCCGGGCACTGCCGGCGCGACACCCGTCGACTCGTACTCGGCGAGGATGTCGATGCGGCGCTGGTGGCGCTCCTCCTCCGACCACGGGGTCGACAGGAAGGCGTCCACGATCGCGAGGGTCTCCTCGAGGGTGTGCATGCGGCCGCCGATGCCGATCAGCTGGGCGTTGTTGTGCTGACGCGCGAGCTGCGCGGTCTCGACGCTCCACGCCAGCGCGCAGCGGGCGCCGGGCACCTTGTTCGCGGCGATCTGCTCGCCGTTGCCGCTGCCGCCGAGCACGAGGCCGAGGCTGCCCGGGTCGGCGACGACGCGGCGTGCCGCCTCGATGCAGAAGGCCGGGTAGTCGTCGAGGGCGTCGTATTCGTGCGCACCGCAGTCGATGGCCTCGTGGCCGTTGGCGGTGAGATGTTCGATGATCTGGTTCTTGCGTTCGAAGCCGGCGTGGTCGGCACCCAGGTATACGCGCATGACCCAATTCTGACAGGCGACCCCACCACGACGACTCTCGGGGACGCCGCGGTGAGGCCGCCGTTCGACGACGGAAATCTCAGTCGAATTCGGGGTCCTCGGTGCGGCTGCGCTTGAGCTCGAAGAAGTGCGGGTACGACGCGAGCGCCACGGCGCCGTCCCAGACCCGTCCGGCGTCCTCCCCGCGCGGGATGCGCGAGAGCACCGGGCCGAAGAATGCGGTGCCGTTGACGTGGATCGTCGGGGTGCCGACGTCGTCGCCGACCTTGTCCATGCCGGCGTGGTGGCTGCGGCGCAGTGCGGCGTCGAACTCGTCGGTCTCGGCGGCGGCCGCAAGTTCGGCCGGCAGGCCCAGTTCGGCGAGCGCCTTGACGATCACGTCGGTGAGGTCCTGGTTGCCCTCGTTGTGGATGCGGGTGCCCATCGCCGTGTAGAGCGGCAGCAGGATGTCGTCGCCCCGCTGCTGCGCCGCCGCGATCAGTACGCGCACCGGTCCCCACGCCTGGACCATCCGGTCGCGGTACTCCTCGGGCAGCTCGCGCCCCTCGTTCAGGACCGCGAGGCTCATGACGTGGAAGTTCGCGTCGATGTCGCGGACCTTGGTGACCTCCAGGATCCAGCGCGAGGTGATCCAGCACCACGGGCACAGCGGATCGAACCAGAAGTCGACGGTGTCCTTGGCCTTCTCGCCGCCGGTGGTGGTCTTCTCAGTCACGCAGGTCTCCCTCGTCTGGTGGCGCGACGCCACGTCACACCTCTGTTTCCAACACAACCACTACCCCGCGGGAATCCTTCCCGCACACCCCGGACCCCGGTTAGTGTCAGGAGAGGACAGCCACCAGCGAGAGTCGACGCGACGGTCGACGGCGACGGTCGTCGGCGACTCGGGGACGGAGCCTTCCCGTGACACTCCACGAGCCATCGAATCGCACATTCGTCATCGTCGGCGGCGGCCTCGCCGGCGCGAAGATCGCAGAATCGTTGAGGGACAAGGACTTCGACGGTTCCATCGTGCTCCTCTGCGAAGAGGACCACCTGCCGTACGAGCGGCCGCCGCTGTCGAAGCAACACGTGGCGGGCAAGAAGGAATTGCCCGATTTCACCGTGCAGCACGGTGACTGGTACCGCGACCACCACGTGGACGTGCGACTGGGGACCACCGCGAAGGCGATCGACCGCGACAACAAGCACGTGGTTCTGCCCGACGGTTCCACCGTCGCCTACGACAAACTCGCGCTCGCCACCGGGTCGCGCTCGCGCCGCCCGCCGATTCCCGGCTCGGACGCCGCAGGCGTGCACTACCTACGCACGATCGAAGAATCGGACGCGCTCATCGCCGCGATGACCCCCGGGTCGCGACTGGTGATCGTGGGCGCCGGCTGGATCGGTCTCGAGATCGCGTCGGGCGCGCGGAACCGGGACGTGTCGGTGACGATCGTCGAGCGAGCCGAGCTGCCGCTGCTCGGGGCACTCGGCAAAGAGATGGGCGCGGTGTTCGCCGACCTGCACCGCGAGCACGGCGTCGACTTCCGCTTCGCCGCCGGCGTCGAGGAGATCACCGTTTCCGACGGCCGCGCCGACGGCGTTCGGCTGGGCGACGGCACGGTACTGCCCGCCGACGCGGTGCTGGTCGCGGTGGGGGCGCAGCCGAACATCGAGATCGCCGAGGCCGCCGGGCTTTCCGTCGACGGTGGCGTGCTCGTGAACGGGAGCCTGACGACCAGCGACCCCGACATCGTGGCGGTCGGGGACATCGCCGCACAGCAGCATCCACTCCTGGCGGCCCGGGTCCGTGTCGAGCACTGGGCCAACGCGCTCAACCAGCCGGCGATCGCCGCCGCGACGATGCTCGGGCATCCCGAGGAGTACACGAATCTGCCGTACTTCTTCACCGACCAGTACGACCTCGGCATGGAGTACGTGGGCTGGGCGCCGAAGTATTCGAAGGTGGTCACCCGCGGCGACGTCGCCAAGCGCGAGTTCCTCGCGTTCTGGCTCGACGAGGAGAACCACGTCCTGGCCGGCATGAACGTGAACATCTGGGACGTCACCGACGACATCAAGGCCCTCGTCGCGTTCTCCGGCCCCGTGGAGCCGGCCCGGCTCGCGGACCCCGCCGTCCCGCTCCCCACCCTCCTCGCGTGACCCGCGCTTTGCGCACTTGTTGCGCCGAGGACCTCGAAATCCCCGCGACAAGTGCGCACATCGCGGGAGCGACGTGCGCCGTGATGGGATAGCAGTCAGTCGATTGTCCATCCATGACGAGGAGATCTCCGTGGCCCCACCGAATCTGACCCGTGAACAGGCCGCCGAGCGGTCGGCACTGGTGTCGGTCGACAACTACCGCATCGACCTCGACCTCACCGACGGCTCCGGGCGGCCGGGAGCGATGACCTTCCGGTCGCGCACCACCGTCACCTTCGGTGCCACCGCGGGGTCGTCGACGTTCATCGACATCATCGCCGCCACAGTGCATTCCGCGACGCTCAACGGCTCCCAGGTGGACGTCGCGGCGTACGACGAGGCCACAGGGATCCGGCTCGACGGTCTGGCCGAGTCGAACGAACTGATCGTGGACGCCGACTGCCTGTACACCAACACCGGCGAGGGCCTGCACCGGTTCGTCGACCCGACGGACAATGCCGTGTACCTGTACTCGCAATTCGAAACCGCCGACGCCAAGCGCATGTTCGCGTGCTTCGACCAGCCGGATCTCAAGGCCACCTTCGACATCGCGGTCACCGCGCCGGAGGACTGGAAGGTCGTCTCGAACGCCGAGACCGTGCAGACACTCGCGGCGACGCCGGGCCGTCACGTCTTCCGCACCACCCCGCGCATGAGCACCTACCTGGTGGCGCTGATCGCCGGCCCGTACGCACAGTGGTCGGACAGCTACAGCGACGAGCACGGCACGATCCCGCTGGGTATCTACTGCCGGTCGTCGCTCGCCGAGTACATGGACGCCGAGCGGCTGTTCACCGAGACCAAGCAGGGCTTCGGCTTCTACCACCGTAACTTCGGGATCCCCTACGCCTTCGGCAAGTACGACCAGTTGTTCGTGCCGGAGTTCAACGCGGGCGCGATGGAGAACGCGGGCGCGGTGACGTTCCTCGAGGACTACGTGTTCCGGTCCAAGGTGACCCGTTACTCGTACGAGCGGCGCGCCGAGACCATCCTGCACGAGATGGCGCACATGTGGTTCGGCGACCTCGTCACCATGCAGTGGTGGGACGACCTGTGGCTCAACGAGTCGTTCGCGACGTTCGCATCGGTGCTGTGCCAGACCGAGGCCACCGAGTACACCAACGCGTGGACCACGTTCGCGAACGTCGAGAAGTCGTGGGCGTACCGGCAGGATCAGCTGCCGTCGACGCATCCCATTGCCGCCGACATCCCCGATCTGGCCGCGGTGGAGGTCAACTTCGACGGCATCACGTACGCCAAGGGCGCCAGCGTGCTCAAGCAGCTTGTCGCGTACGTGGGGCTCGAGCCGTTCCTGTCCGGCCTGCGCGACTACTTCGCCGAGCACGCGTTCGCGAACGCCACGTTCGACGATCTGCTGCGGGCGCTCGAGAAGGCGTCCGGTCGCGACCTGTCGAGCTGGGGTGCCCAGTGGCTCAAGACCACCGGCCTGAACATCCTGCGCCCGGACTTCCAGATCGAGCCCGACGGCACGTTCTCCCGGTTCGCCGTGCTCCAGGAGGGCGCCGAGCCCGGCGCGGGCGAGACCCGCGTGCACCGGCTCGCGGTCGGCGTCTACGACGACGACCCGGCCACCGGCAAGCTCGTCCGCACCCACCGCGTCGAACTCGACGTCGAGGGCGCCGGCACCGACGTTCCCGAACTGGTGGGTGTGCCGCGGGGCAAGCTGGTCCTCGTCAACGACGACGACCTCACGTACTGCTCGCTGCGGCTCGACCGCGACTCGCTCGACACCCTCGTCGGACGTATCGGGGACATCGCCGAGCCGCTCCCCCGCACGCTCGCCTGGTCGGCGGCGTGGGAGATGACCCGGCAGGCGGAGATGCGCGCCCGCGACTTCGTCAGCCTGGTCCAACGCGGCATTGGTGCCGAAACCGAGGTGGGTGTCGTGCAGCGACTGCTACTGCAGGCCCAGACGGCGCTTTCCGCGTACGCCGAGCCCGGCTGGGTGGACGCGTTCGGCTGGCCCGCGTTCGCCGACCGCCTGCTCGAACTGGCCCGCGAGGCCGAGGGCGGCTCGGACCACCAGTTGGCGTTCGTCAACGCGTTGACCGGCTCGCAGCTGTCGGGCTGGCACACCGAGATCCTGCAGGAGTTGCTGGACACCACCGATCCGGCGACCGTCGGGCTGGCCGGGCTGGTCGTCGACACCGACCTGCGCTGGCGGCTCGTGCACGCGCTCGCGGCGGCCGGCGAGATCGACGCCGACGGCACCGAGACGCCGGTCATCGACGCGGAGGCCCATCGTGACCCCACCGCCGCGGGTGCCCGTCAGGCGGCGGCCGCTACCGCGTCCCGCCCGCAGGCCGCGGTCAAGGAGCAGGCCTGGACGACGGTGTTCGACGACGACACCGTCCCCAACATCACAGCCCGCTCGATCATCGGCGGCATCGTCGCGCCCGGGCAGTCGCAGCTGCTCGAGCCGTACGTCGCGCGCTACTTCGCCGAGATTCCGGCGGTGTGGGAGCGGCGGTCGAGCGAGGTCGCGCAGACCGTCGTCGTCGGGCTGTACCCGTCGTGGTCGATCAGCGAGGAGTCGGTCGCCGCGGCAGATCGGTTCCTGGCCGGCGAACATCCGCCCGCACTGCGCCGTCTCGTCGTCGAGGGCAAGGCCGGCATCGTCCGCTCGCTGAAGGCGCGCGCGTTCGACGCGACCTGACCCCCGAAACGCCGGTGACCCGGTGCCGTGTGGCACCGGGTCACCGGGGTGGAGCGATGAGTGCAGGGATTACTTGGGGGCGATCGCCGAGCTCATCACGCGCAGGGCCGACACGAGGCCGTCGATCAGATCGCCCTCGTTGAACGAGGCCACTGCGGCCGTCACACCGAGCTGCGCGACGCGGTCGGTGACGCGGTTCCCGATACGGCGGCCACCGCGGACCTCGATGGCACGCTGGTTCGGCGACACCGCGATGAGGACCGAACGCTCGGCGTCCGGGGTGCTCGGGAAGACCGCGTCCGCACCGGCGGCCGGGTTCTCGCCGAGGTCTCCCACGAACACGTTGAACCGCACCTTGGTCAGGCGGGTCGCGTCGGTGAGCGCGTCGTCGAGACGCACCAGCTCGTCCGTGGTGAACGGCGGCAGGTCGACGAGCTCACCCACACGGTGCACACCGGAGAGGCGACCGCTGGTGGTCACAACCGTGCCCACCGGCAGATCCGCCGGCGCGACCGCCGAGGACTGGATAACGTCACCACTTGCCACTTGCCGAACCTCCGATCAGATCTGCACCCGCTGCGGCATGCGCCGAGTGGTGGCCATGGGTGGTCACCTCGTCGGTGGCACTCCACACGACCGGGCCGTACGTCCACCGCTCACCGAGGCGGTACTCCGCCGGGAGCTGGTTGGGCGAACGCCTGACCGAGATGCACAGGAGGCCGAGGACCGCGATCACCAGGACGGGAATCCCTACGAATATCAGCACTGTCTCGAGAATGCTCACGACGCAAACCGTAGCCCAGTCCAGCAAAAATGGAAGCGCCGGGGCCGAATCAGGCCGCGCCCTCACCCAGATAGGGAAGCCACGTCGGGTGAACCTCGGTGATGGTCGCGAGGAGGCGCCAGTGCGGGCCCGACGGCGGGACGAGCGCCGTACGGAGCGTCCACCCCAGCTCGGTGAGTAGTTTGTCCGCTTTGCGGTGGTTGCAGGGTGCGCAGCAGGCGACGCAGTTCTCCCAGCTGTGCCCACCGCCGCGGCTGCGCGGAATGACGTGATCGATGGTCTCGGCCTTGTCGCCGCAGTACCCGCACCGGAACCGGTCGCGGTGCATCAGCGCCGCGCGGGTCATCGGGATGCGGGAGCGGTACGGCACCCGCACGTAGTTGCGGAGTCGGATGACGGACGGCACCTGAAGCGAGTAGCCCTCGGAGTGGATGACGGGCCCGAGCGGGTCCTCGTGGACCGCGTCGGCCTTGTCGCACACCATCAGCACCACCGCTCGGCGCGCGGGCAGGGCGGTGAGCGGTTCGAACGTGGCATTGAGCAGCAGGACCCGACGTTTGTTCCAGGTCGTCGGCGCGCCGCTCTGCGGCGACACGAGTCCGGACAGACCGGACTCGGGAATGACATGCAGCGGAAAAGCCCCCGACGTGCGGTTTTCACGCACATCAGCGGGCACGAGTTGTCGGTGCGATCGCACGTTCTTTCGGTGTGTCATGCCACCTCCGCGGAGACTGCCCCAAGTTGACCACGGATGATCGGGTTGCGCACACCCATTTCGGCGAAAAAATCGGCGCATATCGGGTGAACACCAGGCGGCATGCAGGCCCGGTGGAGAACGCACGGTTGTCGGACACACGGCACAATGGAGCGTGACATGACTGAGACGAACCACACGACGCAGCAGACCTTCTACGAGGCAGTGGGCGGAGCCGAGACGTTCCACAAGCTCACCGCGCGGTTCTACGAGGAAGTGGCCAAGGACGAGGTGGTCCGGCCGCTGTATCCCGAGGAGGACCTCGGCCCGGCCGAACGGCGCATGCGCATGTTCCTCGAGCAGTACTGGGGCGGGCCGCGCACGTACTCCGAGGAGCGCGGGCACCCGCGCCTGCGGATGCGGCACAACCCGTTCAAGATCGGGCCGATCGAGCGGGACGCCTGGCTGCGCTGCATGCACACGGCGATCGCGTCGATCGACGAGAAGACGCTCGACGAGCCGCACCGGCGCGCGCTGATCGACTACATGGAGATGGCGGCGGCGTCGATGGTCAACTCGCCCGTGTAGGACACGCCCGCATACGGCGGTCCGAAACCGCCCGATACGGCACTATGAGTGACTGTGACCAGCCGTAAGGATCAGCCCGCCGGCGCGTCATCCGACGCGCGTGCGTGGTGGTCGGACGCCGTCTTCTACCAGATCTACCCCCGGTCGTTCTCGGACTCGGGCGGCGACGGCGTGGGCGACCTCGGTGGAGTGATCGACCGTCTGGGCTATCTCGAACTGCTCGGGGTCGACGCGCTGTGGCTCAGTCCGGTCATGCGCTCCCCGATGGCCGACCACGGCTACGACGTCTCCGATCCGCGTGACATCGATCCGCTGTTCGGCGACCTCGCGACGATGGACACGCTGATCGCCGGGGCGCACGCCCACGGAATCCGGGTCACGATGGACCTCGTCCCGAATCACACCAGCGACGAGCACCCCTGGTTCCGGGAGGCTCTCGCGGCCGGGCCGGGCAGCGACGCCCGCGACCGCTACATCTTCCGCGACGGTCGCGGACCCGACGGCGCGCGGCCTCCCAACAACTGGCCGAGCGTCTTCGGCGGCCCGGCCTGGACTCGGGTCACCGAACCCGACGGCACCCCGGGCCAGTGGTACCTGCACATATTCGCACGCGAACAACCCGATCTGAACTGGGACAACCCCGAGGTGTTCGCGGACCTGGAGCAGACGCTGCGGTTCTGGCTGCATCGCGGCATCGACGGGTTCCGGATCGACGTCGCGCACGGGATGGCCAAGCCTGAGGGCCTGCCCGACCACGACTGGGACACCAACGCCCTGCTCCGCAACGACGACGACGATCCGCGCTTCAACAATCCCGAGGTGCACGAGATCCATCGCGGTATCCGCAAGATCATGAACGAGTACCCGCACGCGATGGCGGTCGGCGAGATCTGGGTGCGCGACAACGAGCGGTTCGGCGAGTACATCCGCCCCGACGAACTGCACCTGGGCTTCAACTTCCGCCTGGCAGAGACGGCGTTCGACGCCGACGCGGTCCGTGGGGCCATCGAGAACTCCCTCGACGCGGTCGCCCGGGTCGGCGGCACGCCGACGTGGACGTTGTCGAATCACGACGTCGAGCGGGAGGTGACCCGGTACGGCGGTGGCAGCCGCGGTGTGGCCCGCGCACGGGCGATGGCCCTGGCCGAACTCGCACTGCCCGGCGCGGCGTTCATCTACAACGGGGCCGAACTGGGCCTGCCCAACGCCGACCTGCCGGACGCGGTCCTCCAGGACCCGGTGTGGGAACGCTCGGGGCACACCGAACGCGGCCGCGACGGCTGCCGCGTGCCCCTGCCCTGGGAGGGCGCCCATCCGCCGTTCGGCTTCTCGACGACCCCCGACACGTGGTTGCCGATCCCCCCGGAGTGGGCGGCGTCGACCGTCGAAGCGCAACTCGAGGACGTCGACTCGACGTTGTCGCTGTACCGCTCGGCACTCGAACTGCGGTCGCGGTTGCCGGAGTGCTCGGGCGACGACATCGCCTGGTACGGAAGCCCTCCCGGGTGTTTCGCGTTCCGCCGACGGGGCGGACTGATCTGCGTGCTCAACGCCACCGACGGCCCGATCGAGCTTCCGGCGGGCAAGGTCGTCCTGACGAGCCTGCCCCGCACCGCCGACGGGCGCCTTCCGGCGGACTCGGCCGCCTGGCTGGTCTGATCGGGACGGCTCCCGCCCAGCGGGAGATTTCGTTTCGCACCCCTCTCCGCGCTCCCTAGGGTCGTGGTCGCGGCCGTGTCGCGACGCACAGCGTCCACGCCGCCTCCCCGACACACCCTCAGGAGATCCGCGATGCCCGCGACCGATTCCAACCAGACCGACCAGAGCGCCGAATCCCACTGGGATCACGAGGTGGATCTTCTCGTGGTCGGCAGCGGCGCGGGCGGCTTCACCGCCGCGCTCGCAGGCGCCGCCGAGGGTCTGGACACCCTGCTCATCGAGAAGGCCGGCGTCTACGGTGGCGCCACGGCCCTGTCCGGTGGCGGTGTGTGGGTGCCGAACAACCCGCTGTTGATCCGCGAGGGCCTGGGCGACTCGCGTGAGGACGTGCGCCGCTACCTCGACGCGGTGCTCGGCGACCGGGTCCCGTCGGCGAACCTCGACGCGTTCATCGACGAGGGCCCCAAGACGCTCGAGTTCCTCGAAACGTCCAGCCCGCACATGCGTTTCCAGTGGTGCACCGGCTACTCCGACTACCACCCCGAGCAGCCCGGTGGCCGCCCTGCCGGCCGCACGATCGAGCCGCTGCCGGTGGACCTCAAGAGGCTGGGCGCCGACGAGGACCTGCTGCGTCCGGCGGCGCTCGCCACCCCGCCCGGCCTGTTCATCACCTCGAAGGACTTCGTCCAACTGAACATGGTGATGCGCACGTGGAAGGCGAAGCTGACCGCGCTGAAGACCGGCTTCAACGCGGTCAAGTCGATCCTGCTGCGCCGCCACATGGACACCCTCGGCCGCGCGCTGATCGCCCGACTTCGCCTGGCGCTGAAGGACGCCGGAGTCCCGCTCTGGCTGAACACGCCGATGCAGTCGCTCGTCACCGACTCGTCGGGTGCCGTGATCGGCCTGGTCGCCGTCCGCGACGGCCGGCCCGTGCGGATCCGGGCCCGCCACGGCGTGCTGCTCGCGACCGGCGGCTTCGAGTTCAACGAGGACATGCGTAAGGCGAACCTGCCCGACGGCGGGCGCGACAACTTCAGCGCCGCGTCGCGCGACAACACCGGCGACGGCATCGTCGCGGGTCAGAATGTCGGCGCTGCAGTCGATCTCATGGACGACGCGTGGTGGATGCCGTCGTTCCAGCGCCCGGACGGCGTCGTCCAGGTGATGGTCGCCGAGCGGTCCGTGCCGCGGTCGATCATCGTGGACCAGCACGGCAAGCGATTCACGAACGAGGCGGCGCCGTACGTCACGTTCGTGCACGATCAGCTGGCCGGTGGCCACGAGCCCACGTGGTTCGTCTTCGACGAGCGCGCGAAGAAGCGTTACCCGATCGGCGGCATCATGCCGGGCCAGAAGTTCCCCAAGTCGTGGATCGACGGCGGGCTGATCGTCGTCGCCGACACCGTCGAGGAACTGGCCCGCAAGATCGGCGTCCCGGTGGCCGGGCTCACCGAAACCTTCTCCCGTTTCAACGGTTTCGCCCGAAATGGCCGGGACGAGGACTTCCACCGCGGTGAGAGCGCGTACGACAACTACTACGGCGATCCGAGCCTGCCGCACCCCACGCTCGACGTCATCGACACCGCGCCGTACTACGCGCTGCGGATGCGGGCCGGAGACCTGGGCACCAAGGGCGGTCTGGTGTACAACGAGAACGGTCAGGTCCTACGCGCGGACGGTTCGGTGATCGACGGCCTGTACGCGACCGGCAACACGTCGGCCTCGGTCATGGGTAACGACTACGCCGGCGCGGGCGCCACCATCGGACCCGCGATGGTCTTCGGTTACATCGGCGCCCGGCACGCCGCCCGCGGCAAGTGACATCGCGAATCGTCGAAAGGTGCGCGACATGAGTGAATCCGCAATTCTGTCCGACAAGGTCGTTCTCGTCACGGGTGGCGCCCGTGGCCTCGGCGCCGCGTTCGCCCGACGGATCGTCGACGGCGGCGGCAAGGTGGTGATCGCCGACGTCCTCGACGACGACGGCCGCGCCACCGCCGCCGACCTGGGCGACGCCGCCCGCTACGTCCGCCTCGACGTCACCGACGCCGACGCGTGGCGGGCCGCGGTCGAGTTCACGCTCGCCGAGTTCGGCACCCTGACGGGGTTGGTGAACAACGCCGGCGTCTCGACGGGCCAGTACATCGAGCACGAGCCGCTCGAGCACTTCCGCCAGGTCCTCGACATCAACCTGGTGGGCGTCTTCAACGGCCTCCAGGCGGTCATCGCGCCGATGCGCGCCGCCGGCGGCGGGTCGATCGTGAACATCTCGTCGGCGGCGGGACTGATGGGCCTCGCGCTCACGGCCGGCTACGGCGCGTCCAAGTGGGGCGTGCGCGGGCTGACGAAGATCGCCGCGGTGGAACTCGGCACCGACCGGATCCGCGTGAATTCCGTCCATCCCGGGATGACCTACACCCCGATGACGGCGAGCGTCGGCATCCAGCAGGGTGAGGGCAACTACCCCAACACTCCGATGGGCCGGGTCGGCGAGGCCGACGAGATCGCCGGCGCGGTCTCGTACCTGCTGTCGGACGCCGCGTCGTATGTCACGGGGGCCGAGATTGCCGTCGACGGCGGCTGGACCGCCGGACCGACCGTCAAATACGTGATGGGACAGTAGGATTCGATGACGATTCCGCAGCTCATCGCGGCGGGCGTGGTGGCGCTCGCGAGCGTGTCCGGCGTTCTGCCCGGCGCCGGTTCCCTCGGTACCGGGTCGCTCGACACCGGATCGCTCGCGGGGGCGACGCCCCCGGCCCACGTCGGCTATGTCGACAACCTGACCATCCCCGACGACCTGAGCTTCGGCGGATATCCGGTCGGGGGCCTGTCGGGGATCGACTTCGACCGTGCCAGTGGCGAATTCGTCGCGATCAGCGACAACCGCGGCGAGGCCGGCCCGGTCCGGCTGTACACACTGGGCCTGCCGCTGGTGGACGGGAAGCTGTCCACCGCCCGGTTCGACAGCATGGTGTCGCTGCTCGATACCGACGGTGCACCGTACGCCCGCCGCGCCGCGGATACGGAGTCGGTGCGCTGGCTCCCCCACCAGGCCCGATACGTCTACACGAGTGAGGGTGAGGCGAAGATCGGCCGTCCGGGATTCGTCCGGGAGGCCGGTATCGGTGGCGAGTTCGTCCGGGACGTCCCGCTGCCGGATCACTTCACGCCGCGCCTCGACGACAACGGAACACTCGTCTCGGGCATCCGGGACAACCTCGGGTTCGAGGGCATGACGCTGTCCGCGGACGGCCGCCGGGTGGTCGCGGTGTCGGAGAACGCCCTCGTGCAGGACGGTCCCGCCGCATCCACCGACGGGACGTCGCCGTCGCGCCTGCTGGTCCTCGACCGGGCCTCGGGTGCGGACCTGGGCGAGTTCGTCTACCCGGTCGACGCGGTGCCGCCGGGCGGGATGCCGGAGGCCACGGGGGTGGCCGAGATCCTCGCCGCCGACGACGGCGCGTTCCTCACGCTGGAACGGACCATGATCCCTGGCCGGGGCTTCACCGGGAAGATCTACTGGACCACCACCGCGGGCGCGGACGACGTGGCCGGTGTTCCGGCCCTGACGGGATCCGAGCGCCCGATGCGCAAGGAACTGCTGTTCGACTTCGGTTCCGTCACCGAGGATTCCGACTGCATCGAGGGCATCACGTGGGGCCCGCGCCTGCCCGATGGGTCGCGGTCGTTGGTCGTCGTGGCCGACAACAACTTCGGCCTGGCCGGACGCACCACGTTCCACCTGCTGTCGGTGTCGGACTGAGTTTGCACCTCCCGACCGGGGGGTATTGACAAAGTTCGCGATCTGTCTCACCGTTGAGGCATGACGACGACTATGTCCGGCAGTGTGGCCTACGTTCCCCGTTCCGGTGCATCGTGGCGGGATCCGTGGCCCATGTACGCAGCGCTGCGCGACCACGACCCCGTCCACAACGTCGTGCCCGAGGAGGCACCCGCGGACGACTACTGGGTGCTCACGCGGCACGCCGACGTGTACGCCGCGGCACGCGACGCGGAGACCTTCTCCTCCGCCGAGGGCCTCACGATGACCTACGGCGAACTCGACAAGATCGGCCTGCGCGACAATCCCCCGCTGGTCATGCTCGACCCGCCGGTGCACACGCAGTTCCGGCGGCTGGTCGCGCGCGGCTTCACCCCGCGCCAGGTGGAGGCCGTCGAACCCGAGGTGCGCAGCTTCGTCGTCGAGCGGCTCGAGCGGCTCCGCGCCGCCGGCGGCGGTGACATCGTCACCGAGCTGTTCAAGCCGCTGCCGAGCATGGTGGTCGCGCACTACCTGGGCGTCCCGCCCGAGGACCGCACCCAGTTCGACGGCTGGACCGACGCGATCGTCGCCGCCAGTTCCAGCGGCGACCCGCTCGAGGCCCAGACCGCGGTGGTCGAGCTCATGACCTACTTCGGCGGCCTGATCGAACGGCGCAAGGCCGAGGCGGCCGCCGGCAACGCGGGCGACGACACCATCTCGCACCTCGTGGCCGCCGGCATGGGCGCCGACGGCGACTTCGCCGGCCTGCTGTCGATCCTCGGTTTCGCGTTCACGATGGTCACCGGCGGTAACGACACCACCACCGGAATGCTCGGCGGCGCAGTGCAACTGCTCACCCAGCGCCGGGACCAGCGCCAGTTGCTGCTCGACGACCCGTCGCTGATTTCGGGCGCGGTCGAGGAAATGCTGCGCCTCACCTCGCCGGTCCAGGGTCTGGCGCGCACCACGACGCGCGACGTCACCATCGAGGACGTCACGATCCCGGCGGGCCGCAAGGTCCTGCTGGTGTACGGCTCGGCGAACCGCGACCCGCGCGTGTTCGGCGCCGATTCCGAAGAACTCGACGTGCTGCGCAACCCGCGACAGATCATGACGTTCAGCAACGGCAACCACCACTGCCTCGGCGCGGCCGCCGCCCGCATGCAGGCGCGGGTGGCCCTCGAGGAACTCCTGGCCCGGTGCCCCGACTTCGACGTCGACATCGACGGCGTCGAGTATGCGGCCGGCAACTACGTCCGCCGCCCCATGCACGTCCCGTTCCACGCCGGATGACCATGACCACCAACGCATCCGGTTCGTGGCTGAGCGACGAACGCGGCGAGGCGGCGGCCGAGAAGATCCTCGACGCCGCCGCCGCGCTGTTCGTCGACCGCGGCGTCGGGGCGACGGGCATGGCCGAGGTCGCGAAGGCGGCCGGGTGCTCGCGCGCGACGCTGTACCGCTACTTCGAGAACCGCCGCGCGCTGCATCGCGCGTTCGTGCATCGCGAGGCGCGCAGGCTCGGCGAGCACGTCAACCGCAGCGTGGCACCAATCGCCGACCCCCGGGAGAGGGTCACCGAGGCCGTCCTCATGGCGATCCACGAGGTTCGCACGACACCCACGCTGGCCGCGTGGTTCGGCCTCGGCGACGCGGGCCTGGCGTCGGAACTCGCGAGCACGTCGGAGGTGATCGAGGTGCTCGGCACCGCGTTCCTCGCCGACCTGTGGCATGTCGACGACAGCGAGATCGTCCGGCGTGCGCGGTGGCTGGTGCGCGCGATCGTCTCGTTGCTCACCGTCCCGGGCATCGACGCCGAGGACGAGCGCGCGATGGTCGAGCAGTTCCTGGCGCCGGCCGTGCTTCCCGCGGAGCTGTAACGGGTCGCGGTGCGTCTCCGGATACACGGAGTGCGGCGGACGTCGCGTTTCATGGGTACCGGATCACAGGGGAACGATCATGGGCAACCGGTCGGCTGACTTCGGATCGACGAAGAGGAACACCGACCTGCGCATCGTTCGCGACGTGCCGCCCACACCCGGACCGCTGGGGTGGTTCCGTCCCGGTCTCGTGCTCCGGAGCGACGACACCTACGTCGTCGGCCGGGAGAAGGTCCGCGAGTTCGCGCGCGTGATCCTGGCGACGGACCCGGCGCACCACGACGTCGAAGCCGCGCGCAGGGCCGGATACGCGAACATCGTCGCGCCGCCCACCTCGTGGTGTTCCTCGACACCGAGACCGACCTGCGTACCACCGAGGGCGATCCACGCTCGACCGTGCTGTCGACGATTCTGATCGCGGCGAACGAAGGATCGGCACGCACCGAACCCGAAGCGATCGGAGCGCGCTGACCCGCGCTTACGCCGTGTACAGCGGGAGTGCGCCCGCCCGGCGGGCGTAGACCGATCCGAACCGCGCGTCGAGCCGCAGCCACGTCGGCGTGGCGCGCACCCGCACGATCTCGTTCTCGTCGATGGCGTCGAGGTCCGTGTCCGCGCTGGCGGGACGACCGTCGGCGAGTGGGACGAAACCCATCCCGGTGAGGGCGAACACCGTGCGCATCGAAACCGTCACCTCGGTCCCACCGCCCTCCACCTCGAGCACCTTCTGCTCGAGCAGCGACGTCGGCGGGCCCTGCGCGCTGCCGTGCTCCTTCGCCAGCGCGGCGCCGCGCTGGGCCAATCCGAGCAGCACCCGGGCGGGCACGTCGTCGACGTGCACGAATCCGGACTCGGGCGGCAGCGCGCCGCGCCACGCGGAGTCCATCGCGAACCCGGGGTCGATCTCCGGGCCGCCGGCGCGATCGGCCAGCGCACGCGCCAGCACGTCACCGGCCGCCGTCGTGTCCCGCGGGCGCACGTCGCCGACGACCACCCGCATCGCGAGTGCATCGAATCCCGTTGGCGCCCATACCGACACCCGCCCATCGCCGCGACGCCGGAGGCGGATCACCGCCGACTCGTCCAGTCGGACCGCGCACCCCACGAACGTCGCGAGATCGGCCCGGTCCGCGGGGGCGGGCACTGTCAGAACCCGTTCAAGCACGCTTCCACAGCTCCAGGTAGCCGCGCTCGGGTGCGGTCAGCCGGCGCAGCCGCTGGGTGCCGATGTCGAACGCGGCGATCTGCGTCGACGCCACGATCGCCGGCGCCGTGGTGGGGGCCGCTCCCCCGGGACGCACCTCGTACGCGATCGTGAAGTCCACTGCGCGGATCTGCTCGACCCACATCAGGACGTCGAGCGGGCTGTCGCCGTGGCGCAACTGCCCGCGGTAGCGCACGCGCAGGTCGGCGATCACCGCGCCGTCACGCAGCGTCACCGTCGGCGCACCGTCCTCGAACAGCCACGGGATCCGAGCCTCTTCGAGCAGCGTCACCATCCGGGCATGGTTGATGTGCTGGAACGCGTCCATGTCGGACCAGCGGACCACCACCTTCGTGTGGAACCCCACCGGCTGCCCGTCCCGCATCCCGTCGAGGGCAGCCCCGTTCCGCACGGCTTCCTGAGACCCGCTCACCTTCCGACCTCCGATCTGGTGCCCACACCCCGCACCATGCTGCGTACCTGACGCGCCGCCACGGACAGCGTCGCGAGGTCCAGCGTTCCAGACTCGAAGATCTCGGCGAGCGCGGACCTCGCCCTGCCGAGTCGCGAGGCGTTCGTCGACTCCCAGTAGTCGATCTTCTCCTGCGGCGATTCCGTCGGCTCCCCGCCGGCCAGGACCTCGAGGGTGAGCGAGCGCAGCGACCCGTACAGGTCGTCCCGCAGCGCCAGCCGGGCCAGCGAGTGCCACCGGTCGCCGCGCTCGAGGTCGGAGACCGCAGTGAGCAGCCAATCGACGCCCAGGTGCGCGTCGAGCGCGAAGTACAGCTCGGCCACCTCCTCGCCGTCCCGCTCGCAGATGTCGGCGATGTCGATGATGTCGAGCAGGCAGAACAGGTCCAGCAGCCGGTACACCTCGAGCGCGAGTTCCTTCGGGGCGCCGTCCGCGATGGCCGACCGCGACCGCTTCGCCAGGTCGGTCACGTGATGGCCGCGCAGCCAGCCGGGGACCTTGGGGGCGAGCTTGCGGAACTCCGACGAGTACCGGCTGATCTCGGCGCCCACCGCGATCGGCTGCGGCCGGTTGGACAGGAACCAACGCGAGGCCCGGTCGAGGACCCGGCGCGACTGGAGCATCAGCACATCCGAGACCTCCGACGGCATGTCGGCGCTGCGGACTCGCTCCCACACGTCGTGCAGTTCGAAGATCGCGGTGACAGCGGCGTACGCCCGGATCGAATCGGTGCTCGTCGCCCCCGCGGCCTCGGTCAGCCGGTAGGCGTAGGTGATGCCGCCGTTGTCGATGGCCTCGTTGGCCAGCATCGTCGCGACGATCTCGCGGCGCAGCGGGTGCGTCCGGATCGACGACCGGAACCGGGCGCGCAGTTGCGCCGGGAAGTAGCCGGGCAGCCGGGCCGCGAAGAACTCGCTGTCGGGCAGTTCGGTCGCCAGCAGGTCCTGCTCGAAGGCGAGCTTGACGTGCGCCATGACGGTCGCGAGCTCCGGGGAGGTCAGACCGCCACCCGCCTGTGCGCGTTTGTTGAACTCGGCCTCGGTCGGCAGCGCCTCGAGCTTGCGGTCGAGGCCGTGCTGCGAGATGAGGGTCGCGATCAGCCGACGGTGCACCCCGAGCATCTGGGGCGCGCTGGCCCGCGACATGCCCAGCTGGTCGTTCTGGGAGATGTTGTCCGCCAACACCAGTCGCGCAACCTCGTCGGTCATCGAGGCGAGCAGCGGATCGCGCTCGGCCTGCGCCAACTCCCCGCTGCTCACGAGGGTGTCGAGCAGGATCTTGATGTTCACCTCGTGGTCCGAGCAGTCCACCCCGGCCGAGTTGTCGATCGCGTCGGTGTTGATCTTGCCGCCGTGCAGCGCGTACTCGATCCGCCCCAGTTGCGTGACGCCGAGGTTGCCACCCTCGCCGATGACCCGCGCCCGGACGTCGGCGCCGTGCACCCGCACCGCGTCGTTGCTCTTGTCCCCCACCGCGGCATCGGACTCGGACGCCGCCTTGACGTACGTGCCGATGCCGCCGTTCCACAGCAGGTCGACCGGCGCGGCGAGGATCGCCTTGACGAGGTCCGGCGGCGCCATCTCGGTCACGTCGCCCGGCAGTCCCAGCGCCGCGCGCACCTGAGGGCTGATCGGCACCGACTTCGCCGTCCGCGCGTAGACGCCGCCGCCCTCGCTGATCAGCGCCGCGTCGTAGTCGGCCCACGACGACCGGGGCAGCGCGAACATCCGGCGCCTCTCCTCGAACGACCGCGCCGCATCCGGGTCCGGGTCCAGGAAGACGTGCCGGTGGTCGAACGCCGCGACCAGTTGGATGTGCGCGCTGAGCAGCATCCCGTTGCCGAAGACGTCGCCGCTCATGTCTCCGATCCCGACGACCGTGAAATCGTCTGCTGCAACGTCGATCTCGAGCTCGCGGAAGTGGCGCTTCACGCTCTCCCACGCGCCGCGGGCGGTGATCCCCATCTCCTTGTGGTCGTATCCCGCGGACCCGCCGGACGCGAAAGCGTCGCCCAGCCAGAATCCGTATCCGGCGGCGACCCCGTTGGCGATGTCCGAGAACGTGGCGGTGCCCTTGTCGGCGGCCACGACGAGGTAGGTGTCGTCGCCGTCGCGGCGCACCACACGTTCGGGCGGCACCACCGCGCCGGAGACCCGGTCGACGTTGTCCGTCACGTCGAGCAGACCGGAGATGAAGGTGCGGTAACACGCGACGCCCTGATCGCGCACGGCCTGCCGATCGAACACCGGGTCGCCGGTCGGCGGCACCGGGGCCTTGACCACGAAGCCGCCCTTCGCGCCGACCGGGACGATCACCGCGTTCTTGACGGCCTGAGCCTTGGCGAGGCCGAGGATCTCGGTGCGGAAGTCGTCGCGACGATCCGACCACCGCAGCCCACCACGGGCGACCTTGCCGAACCGCAGGTGCACGCCCTCGACGTCGGGCGAGTACACGAACACCTCGAACTGCGGCCGCGGCTTGGGCAGCTCGGAGATCCGGCGGGGCTCGAACTTCAGCGACAGGAAGTTCCGCGGACCGCCGTCGCTGCCGAGCACGAAGTGGTTGGTGCGCAGCGTCGCCTGCACCAGGCCGAACAGGGCCCGCAGGATGCGGTCGACGTCGAGGCTGACCACCTCGCCGATCGCGGCCCGCAGCGCCCGTTCCAGCGCGCGCGACCGCTTGCGTCCGTCGTCCGAGGCCGTATCGGGGTCGAACATCGCCTCGAACAACTCGACCAGCAGACGTGCGATCTCCGGGTGGCCGAGCACCACGGTCTCGATGTGGACCTGGCTGTAGGCGAATCCGGCCTGGCGCAGGTACTTCACGTACGCCCGCAGCACCGACACCTCCCGCCAGTCCAAGCCCGCGCGGAGCACGAGTTCGTTGAAGCGGTCGGCCTCGGACCGCCCGTGCCAGATGGCGGTGAACGCCTCCGTGAACCGATCGCGCAACTGCTCGTCGGGCCCGCCCTCACCCACGTCCGCGGCGGCGTCACGCAGCAGCTCCGCGGGGACGGCGATCCCGAACTCGTACAGCCAGCACTGCAGTCCGTCCGGGCGCCGGACCGAATACGGCCGCTCGTCGAGCACCTCGACACCCAGACTGTGCAGCACCGGGAGGACGTGGGACAGCGAAATGCCCTTGCCCGCGAAGTAGAGCGCGAACTGCCACTTCCACGGCGGATCGGGCGGATCATGGTGGATCCGCAGGTCGATCGAATCGGCATCCAGGCCGGCAAACCGGCTGATGTCGACGAGCGCCTCGGCAGCGTCGAAGTCCTCCTTGTAGCCGTCGGGAAGCTCGGCGGCGTACTTCGCGACAACCGGGTCCACGTTGGCGTCGGCCGCCACCGCATCCTCGAAATGGTCGTCCCAGCTGCGGCTCGCCTCGGTCAGCAACCCCTGGATGCGGAGCCGGTTCGCTTCCGACGTGTCCACGCGGCCGTCACGCGCTCCGGGCGGCTTCCGGATCGTCACGTGCAGCATCGCGAGGTCCCCCTCGGTGACCCGGGCCGTGTACTCGAGCGACCCGCCGCCGAGCTCGTCGAGCAGGATCTGCTGCATCGCCAACCGCACCCGAGTCGTGTACCGGTCCCGTGGCAGGTACACCAGGCACGACACGAATCGTTCGAAGCTGTCCTCGCGCATGAACAATCGCACCTGTCGGCGCAATCCGATGTTGAGCACCGCGGTCATCGTCTCGAGGAGCGCGTCGGTGCCGATCGAGAACAACTCGGTGCGCGGGAAGGACTGCATCACCTCGAGCATCGCCTGGCCCGAGAACGAGTCGATGCCGAAACCGGCGCGCTCGATCGCGGTCCGCACCCGCCGCGCGAGCACCGGGATCTCGAGGACGTTCTCGTGCAGCGCCGTCACCGTGAACACGCCGAGGAACCGGTGCTCGCCGACGATCGCACCGTCGTCGGCGAGGATGCTCACGCCCACGAAATACGGATATACCGACCTGTGCACGGTCGCGGGAGCCGACCCCTGCGTCAGCACCAACAGCGGACGATCCGGAATATCCACTGCCAGTGGAATTCTGATGTGTTCGTCGGCGTGCGCATCCGACCGCAGCACACCCCGTCCGCTGTCCGGCACCCGCCGGGTGCGGTGATCGTCCCCGCATTCGTAACGGCGGTAGCCGAGCACCGTGTAGTGGCCGTCGGCGAGCCAGCGCAACAGATCCGCGCTGTCGCGTAACTCGTCGGCCGACCGTCCGGGCGGCGGATTGTCCGCTCGCACATCGAGTTCGGCGGCGAGAGTGCGCTGCAGCGCACGCATGGCATCGGTGTCCGCCACAACCCGCCCGACATCGGACAGCACATCGGCGATGGACGATTCGAGCGAATCGAGAACCGCGTCCTCGGTTGCGGGATGCAACTGCACATGCATCCACGACTCCGCGAGCGCGCCGTCGGGGAGGTCACGGATCGGGACGTCGGACAGGACCCGTTCCAGTGTGCCGTCGGGGCTCCTCCGCACGGCCAGGACCGGGTGGACCACCTCGCTGATGGAGGCCTCGAGTCGGCCCAGCAGCGCGGTCACGGATTCGACGAGCAGCGGCATGTCGTCGGTGACGATCTGCAGGGCGGCGCCGACGCCGGTGCCGTCGGCCGGACGGTGGACGCGCGTGACCGCGCTGCCCGGTGTGCGACGGTGAGCGAGCAGCAGGTGCTCACGCATGATCGCGTGGGCATGACGGTCCAGGACGCTGTCGGGTTCACCGGCGGAGGTGTGCCGGAAGTAGACCGCCGCCACGTCCGGCAGGCAGGCCCGCAAGTCGGCGGGCAGATCGAGAGACCGGTCGGGATCCACAGAATCCGTCATCGCGCCGCTCCGTCCCTGTTCGAGGTCACCGCGGTTGGCTCACTGGCGAGCCTAACCGCGGTGACGTCGAGTCGCGCGGAACTCCGATGCGTCCGGGTACCCCGGGACTACGCGGGAGCCGTTGCCGACAGGTAGCGCGTCAGAACGTCGCGCTCGGCCGTGGTGAGCGCGCGGGAGCTCTCGGCGCGGACGTCGAAGCCGACCATCACCGCGTCGCCGGTAGCGCAGACGTTGCCGGCGACGTCCTTGACCACGTGCCGCAGTGTGAACGACGACGTGCCCACGCGGACCACGGAGACGTCCACCCGCACCGGGCCGGACGCGTCCGTGATGGGGCGGAGGAACTCGGCGTCCATCTTGCGGACGACCACCGCCCGGGGTGCGGCGCCGACCGACGCCGCACCCTCGATCAGGAAGAGCGAACGCGCCTCCTGCATGTACTCCACGACACGGGCGTTGTTGACGTGACCGAGACGGTCGGAGTCGCCCCAACGGACCTGGATGTCGCAGCTGTAGACCTGGGACGAATCCTTGGACACAGTCAGCCGCGGGTCAGTCGCGGGTGAGCTTGCGGTGCGTGACCCGATGCGGACGTGCCGCGTCAGCGCCGAGTCGCGCGACCTTGTTCTCCTCGTATGCCTCGAAGTTGCCCTCGAACCAGTACCAGGCGGCCTCGTTGTCGCCGAAGGCGCCTTCCCAGGCCAGGATGTGCGTGCAGGTCCGGTCCAGGAACCAGCGGTCGTGGGAGATCACGACGGCGCAGCCGGGGAATTCCTGCAGCGCGTTCTCGAGCGAGCTCAGGGTCTCGACGTCGAGGTCGTTGGTCGGCTCGTCGAGGAGGATCAGGTTGCCGCCCTCCTTGAGGGTCAGCGCCAGGTTGAGGCGGTTGCGCTCACCACCGGAGAGCACACCCGACGGCTTCTGCTGGTCCGGGCCCTTGAAGCCGAACGCGCTGACGTACGCGCGGGACGGCATCTCGTTCTGGCCGACCTCGATGTAGTCGAGTCCGTCGGAGACGACCTCCCACACCGTCTTGGTCGGGTCGATGTTGGCGCGGTTCTGGTCGACATAGCTGAGCTTGACCGTCTCGCCCACCTTGACGGTGCCCGAATCCGGCTCCTCGAGCCCGACGATGGTCTTGAACAGCGTGGTCTTACCGACACCGTTGGGGCCGATCACGCCGACGATGCCGTTGCGCGGCAGCGTGAACGAGAGGTCCTTGATGAGCATGCGGCCGTCGAAGCCCTTGTCGAGGTGCTCGACCTCGACGACGACGTTGCCGAGGCGCGGCGGCGTCGGGATCTGGATCTCCTCGAAGTCCAGCTTGCGGTGCTTCTCGGCCTCCGCGACCATCTCGTCGTAGCGGTCGAGGCGCGCCTTGTTCTTGGACTGGCGGGCCTTGGCACCCGAGCGGACCCAGGCAAGCTCCTCCTTGAGGCGCTTCTGCAGCTTCTGGTCCTTCTTGCCCTGCACCTCGAGGCGGGCGGCCTTCTGCTCCAGGTAGGTGGAGTAGTTGCCCTCGTACGGGTACAGACGCCCGCGGTCGACCTCACAGATCCACTGCGCGACGTGATCGAGGAAGTAGCGGTCGTGGGTGACTGCCAGGATGGCGCCGGGGTAGGCGGCCAGGTGCTGCTCGAGCCACAGGACCGACTCGGCGTCGAGGTGGTTGGTGGGCTCGTCGAGCAGCAGCAGGTCCGGCTTGCTCAGCAGCAGCTTGCACAGCGCGACGCGGCGCTTCTCACCACCGGAGAGATGCGTGACCATCTCCTCCGGCGGCGGGCAGCGCAGCGCGTCCATCGCCTGCTCGAGCTGCGAGTCGATCTCCCACGCGTTGGCGTGGTCGAGCTTCTCCTGAAGGGTGCCCATCTCCTCCATCAGCTCGTCGGAGTAATCGGTGGCCATGAGCTCGGCGATCTCGTTGTAGCGCTTGAGCTGCACCATGGTGTCGCCGAGACCCTCCTCGACGTTCTCGCGAACCGTCTTGGTCTCGTCCAGGTGCGGCTCCTGCATCAGGATGCCGACCGATGCGCCGGGAGCCAGGAATGCCTCGCCGTTGCCCGGCTGATCCAGACCGGCCATGATCTTCAGGATGCTCGACTTACCGGCGCCGTTCGGGCCCACCACACCGATCTTGGCGCCCGGGTAGAAGCTCATGGTGACGTCGTCGAGGATGACCTTGTCACCATGCGCCTTGCGCACCTTTTTCATCGTGTAAATGAACTCAGCCACCCAAAGGCTCCAATCTGGACTGGAAAAGTGCAGCTCACCGGCTGCGAGAACGTACGACTCGCCAGCCAGCCTACCGCGCCCGTCCGTCGGCTCCCGCGCGTGCGCGACCGGTGCCCGATAATGACCCGGTGCGCTCGCGGAAGAAGATCTTGGACGCCACGCTCGGACTGATCGGCAGCGCCGGCTTCGAGAGCGTCAACATCGCCGCGGTCGCCGCCGCCGCCGGGGTCACCCGGCAGACCGTGTACTCCATCTTCGGCACCCGCGAGGACCTCGTCTCGCAGGCGATCGCCGGCCTCCTCGTCGACGTGCTCGGCGACATCCGCGCCCGGCTCGAGGCGGCCGACTCCCCCGTCGCGTACGTCGTGGAACTCGTCGTCGCCGGCCGGGCCGCGATTCGCGACGTCCCCGCGCTGGGCGCGCTGCTCCGCGCCGAACGCGGCAATCCGCTGTTCGACCCCGGCATGATCGCACGCGCCAAACCGATTGCGCACGAATTGCTCTCACCGATCGCCGAACGCGAGCCGGAGTTGCAGCCGCGCCTGGACGACATCGTCGAGATCGCGTTGCGCCTGGGCCTGTCGGTGGTGATCTTCGACGACGACGCCGTCCACACCGACGACGATCTGCGGCGTTTCCTCACCCGCTGGCTGCAACCGGCCATGACGCTCGAATCGTAGGAACCCGACCCGGGCCCACTTCCCCGACACCTTCTTGACACATGTAGCGACAGGTGTCTAGTTTTAGCTCGCTCCTGGGGTGCTGCGCAGCTCCCCGCCCGCCCGACCCGCCCCATGTTTCCGGTGTGGCCGGGCCGATCTGTCGCTCTTCTCGTCGAACGTGTCCTGTCCGAGATGTGGGGGAATGCTGTGTCCGAGTTGAAACGCCGGTCCTTTCTCGTCGGTGCCGCCGCTGCGGGCGTCGCGCTCGCCACCGCCGGGAACGCGCGGGCTGCCGTCGGGATCGCGGCCCGGGTCGACCGGGTTCCGGTGACCCGAGAGGAACACCGGGTGGTCGTGATCGGGTCCGGCTTCGGTGGCGGCGTGACCGCCCTGCGCCTGGCCGAGGCGGGCGTGCCGGTCCTCGTGCTCGAACGCGGAATCCGCTGGCCGACAGGGCCGAACGCGCAGACCTTCCCGAGCCCGACGGCCCCCGACAAGCGCGCTCTCTGGTATCGGTCCGCGCCGCAACTGTTCGGCCGGCCGGTCGTCGTCGAACCCTTCACCGGGCTGGTCGAGGCCGTTCCCGGCGACAACATGACGGCACTGTGCGCGGCGGGTGTGGGCGGCGGATCGCTCATCTACCAGGGAATGTCGTTGCAGCCGTCGGAGGCGGTGTTCAGCACCCACTTCCCCGCGGAGATCGACTGGGCGGAGATGGACCGGGTGCACTACCCGCGGGTCGCCCGGATGCTGGGCCTGGCCGTCGCGCCCGACGAACTGGTCGACAGCCCCACCTATCTGGCGCCACGCCTGTTCGCGGAGCATGTGGAACGCGCCGGGTTGCCGCTGTCGAAGATCCCGATGCCGATCGACTGGAACTACGCGCTCGACGAACTGCGCGGCCTGATGCGGCCGTCGTACACCAACGGCGACGGCGCCCTCGGCGTCAACAACGGCGGCAAGCACTCGGTCGACGTCACCTACATCGCTGACGCCGAGGCCACCGGCCACGTTACGGTGCAGACCCTACACGAGGTCACCGACGTCGAGCGGGCACCCGACGGCCGTTGGACGGTGTACGTGAATCGGATCGACACCGCCGGACGGGTGCTCGAGAACAAGATCCTCACCACGAACGCGCTGGTGATGGCAGCCGGCAGCCTGAACACCACCAAGCTGCTGGTGCGCGCGGCCGCGCAGGGCCGGATCCCCGACCTGCCCGACGGGCTCGGCGGCGGGTGGGGCACCAACGCCGACCGGATCTACGTCTGGACCAGTCCGGACAGCGACTTCGGCGCCACCCAGGGCGGCCCCGTCGTGTACGGCAGCCTGAACTGGGCCGACCCGTCCACCGCGCACACCGTCATCCAGGCGTCGATCCCGTCCCTCTCCGTCGACGTGCACAGCACCATGCTCGTCGGCTACGGCGTCAGCGAGGGACGCGGCAGCTTCGTATACGACCCGGCCGTGGGCGACGCCGTGCTGCGCTGGCCGCGGGAGGGCGACTGGGCCATCCAGAACGGCCACATCGGGCCGACGGTGCGGGCGATCGCCGGGCCGACGAGCATCCTCACCGACACCAACGCGATCGTCCCGTCGACCTGGCACCCGCTGGGCGGAGCGTGCATGGGCCCGGTGTGCGACGTCGACGGCCGCGTCCACGGCCAGCGCGGCCTGTACGTGCTCGACGGTGCGCTCATGCCCGGGAATACCGCCGCGTGCAACCCGTCGATGACCATCGCCGCGGTCGCCGAACGTGCACTCGGCCGCATCGTCGCGCAGGACGTGGGCACCGTCATCTGACGACTGCACTTCCGTCGCCGCTCGCCCACCCGACCCGAAAGAGCTGTCCATGAGCAACTCTCGCGCAGCCCGTCACCGCACCGGCCCGATCCGGGCGACCGTCGCCGCTCTCGCGTGTTGCGTCGCCGGCGCACTGGTCCTCGCGGCCGGCCCCGCGTCTGCCGCCCCGCAACCCGACTTCTACACCCCGCCGGCGCAACTACCGGCCGCCGCCGGCGCGGTCGTCCGCACGGAGCCGATGCCGCTGTTCGCCACGGTCCCGGCAGCCGACGGCAACTGGCCCACACAGGCGCGGTTGGTGATGTACACCTCCCGCCTGCAGGACGGCACACCGACCGCGGTGACCGGCACCTTCATCGACTCGGCACATCCGTGGCAGGGCAAGGGGCCACGCCCGACCGTGGTGATCGCCCCCGGAACGTCCGGGCAGGGCGACCAGTGCGCGATGTCGCGGGCGTTCTCGACAGGGATGGTCGCCGACACCGATCCGTTGTTCCTGTCGGCGAACCAGGAGGCGCCGTCGGCGGCGGTGTGGTCAGCGCTGGGCGCGCGGGTCTTCGTGACCGACTACATCGGACTCGGCACGCCGGGCATCCACACCTACGCCAACCGGGTGGAGCAGGCCCACGCCGTGCTGGACGCCGCCCGGGCCGCGATCGCACTCGGCGACGGCGGCCCCGCGACACCGCTTGCGCTGTGGGGGTATTCGCAGGGCGGCGGCGCCACCGCGGCCGCCGCGGAGTTGGCGCCGTCGTACGCCGCCGAGCTGAACATCAAGGGCACCTGGGCGGGTGGACCGACGGCGGACCTCGAGCAGGTCCTGGCCCAGATCGACGGCAACCTCATCGGCGGTGCCATCGGATTCGCGATCAACGGCTTCGTCGCGCGGCACCCCGAACTGGAGCAAACCCTCCACGAGCGACTCACCCCGGAGGGCGCGGCGGTACTCGACACGCTCGGCACCGAGTGCATCGTGAACGTCATTGCCCAGCAACCCTTCCTGCGGACCGCCACCTACACCGCCGATCACCGGTCGCTGCTCGACAACCTGCGCGACGTGCCCGAGGCGATGGCAATTCTGCGCGCCCAACGCATCGGCACACTTGCCCCCTCGAGACCCGTCCTGGTCACCAGCGGCCGCAACGACGACACCGTCCCCTACGGTCAGGCCCGGCAACTGGCCGTCGACTGGTGCGACCGCGGCGCGAACGTCACGTTCCGCACCAACGAGCTGCCACCGGTCGCGCCGGGCACCACGTTCGTCAACCACTTCGGCCCGGAACTGATCGACGGCTTCGGCACCGACAGCGCTGTGCGCTACCTGCTCGATCGGTTCGACGACGTCCCGCTTGCGCCGGGATGCAGCCTGACGTGACCGGTCACAGGCGGGCCGCGACGAAAGGCGTCGAGTCCGGCAGCGACGCGGCCATCGTCCCGTCGTGGTTGGTCGGGTACGTCATGTAGGTCGCATCGACGCCGGCGAGACGCATGTCGGCGATGAGCTTGAACGACAGCGGCGCCGGCACCACGGTGTCGAGCAGGCCCTGTGCGATGAACAGGGACCGGTCGTAGCCGGCGGTCGGCACCGCGAGGTAGTCGACGAGCGCTCCGTGGAGCGCGGGATCGCCGAGCGGGCGACTCAGCATCGCCCCCACCGAGACCCCCTGGACCGCCTCGGCCTGCTGCTCGTAACACAGCGTCTCCGCCGAGTCGACGGCCTGCCGTCCGATCGGGGTGAGGTAGCTGTTCACATCGACGTCGGGCATCGTCGCGCGCATCCCGGCGAGGATGTAGGTCGTGAACACCGTCAGACCGTCGAGCCCGAGGTCGGGAATCCACGGCCCACCGAACGGGAAGACGTTCTCGAGGTTGGACGGCGCACCGGTGGTGACCGCGCCCCGGAAGTCGAGTTCCGGCGCGTAGCGCGTGGCCTCGTGCGCGGTGAACAGCGCGGCGTGCCCGCCCTGCGACTGTCCGATCGTCATCCACCGCGACGACAGCTCCGGCGCCACCTCCCGACCGGCGCGCACCATGTCGATCACCGCGGTCGCCTCCGACGCCCCCTGCAGGTACGGGTGCACGCCGGGGGTACCGAGGCCGATGTAGTCCGACGCGACGATGGCGTACCCCTGCGACAGCCAGTGCCCTAGGTAGTTCGCGTCGCGCGTCGACCGCGGATTGCGGGACGGCGCGCACGCGTCGCCCAGTCCTACGGTGCCGTGCGCCCACGACACCACCGGCCACCCGCCCTCGGGCGGCGTGCCCTGCGGCACGAACACGACACCGGAACTCGACGCGGGACGCCCGACGGCGTCCCGCGTCTCGTAAGTGAGGCGGTACTCGCGCGCGGTCCCCGGCAGTCCGAGTTCGGGTGGCAGCGCCTCGACCGAGAGCACGTGGCCGGGCTGCTGCTCGGCGGGCACTCCGCCCGCCGAGGCGGTGACCGGCGTCAGCGCCGCCACCGTGAGTACCGACACCAACGCCATTCCCCGTCGCACGCTCTCGACGCCCATCGGTCCTCCTCGCGGTCACCGCACGTCGCGCTCCTGCGATCACCTTCGCAGACCACGACACCCCCGCACACGCGAACAGTGAGATCCGCTATCCGGCCAGCGCCGGCACCCGGAGCCCGGCCTCGACCGAGTCGATGTCGGTCTCTGACGGACCCGACGGCCGCCCCGGATCGTCGTCCGCGGCCGTCTCGTCCGACGGCGCGACCCGCAGCCGGCCCGAGCGGTCCAGCTTCGCCGAGCAGCGCGCGAGATCGGGACCGACCGCGCTGGCGCGCATCTCGAGGTCGGAGCGCGGGTCACCGTCGCGGGTGCGGTACTCGTTGGTGCGCAGCTCGCCGTACGCGATGATCGGGTCCCCCTTCATCAGGGACGCGCCCACGCCCTGCACCAGCCGACGCCAGCAGCTCACGGTCAGGTACAGCGTGCCGCCGTCGACCCACTCCCCGCTCTCGCGGTCGCGGCGGCGGGTGTTGCTCGCCATCCGGAAGCTCATCACCTCCTCACCGGACCCGGTCTCTCGCTTGACCGGATCGGTGATGACCGTGCCGACCACCGCGGTGTGTGTCTCGTACATCGACTTCCCCTTCGTCCCGAAACCGTCGCCCGCCGAAACGGCGAACGCACCGCCGGATGAGGCGGTGCGTTCGACGATGCCGTGGATTCGATGCGGCGCGTGGGGTCCGAGCACGATTGTGGATGAACGAAAGTCGCATCCACAGCCCGCGCCCGCCGGGACGGTCGGAGGCGGATTCCGTCGGCGGTGGGTGCTAGATGTGCCCGGCCATGCGGCTCTCACTCACGGTGACCACGGGGCCCACGAAAGAGCCTCACGCCAACCGGGCCGCCCGAACGCCCACGCCTGAAGCACCTCCGCCACAAGGTCTACCGCGAAGGCCTCGTGTTTCCGCGGGATCAATGCCTGGAAGTGTCGGTCCGCTGCTCCCTCGCGGTACTCCACCTCACAGCTCAGATCGTCGTTGAGATACACCTGCATGTAGTGCTGACCGGCGGGTTCGATATCGAGCCGCCTCACGACAACGAATCGGCACGTGGGACTCAGATCGGCCAGAAGGTCGTGCAGCTGTTCCGCGGACGGGTCGTCCCAGGTTGTCCCGTCCTCATCGACCGCCCGAAGCACTGGTGCTGCCATGCGGGGTGACCCTACTGCTACAGGCCGGCCTCCCGGTCGCGGCGCGCGAGTTCGGCGAACATCGCGTTGTGCGCGGCCAGATCGGCGTCGTCGTCCCGCTCGGCGGCCCGGTCGACGCGCTTCGCCGTCTTCTGGTCGCTGCGCGACCACTGCACCAGCAGCGCCAGCATGATGATCACGAGCGGCATCTCGCCGGTGGCCCACGCGATGGATCCACCCAGCTGCTGATCGCGCAGCAGGTCGCTGTTCCAGCCGAGGCCCAGTGACCGGTAGAACGTGGCACCCATGACCTCGCCCATGCTCATGAGCGCGATGCCGAAGAACGCGTGGAACGGCAGCGATCCGAACACCACGCCCAGCTTCGTGATGGGCTGCAGCTGCCGCGGCGACGGGTCGACTCCGATCACCACCCAGTAGAAGAGGTAGCCGCTGAGGATGAAGTGCAGGTTCATCAGCAGGTGTGCGGCGTGGCTGTCGACGGAGGCGCTGAAGATGCCGCCCAGGTACAGCGCGTAGAAGCCGCCGACGAACAGCACCGCCGCCACGAGCGGATGGGTGAGGAACCGCGAGATCGGGCTGTGCAGGAACGTCAGCAGCCATTCGCGCGGGCCGGGGACTCCGTCCTTGCCGGCGGGGTGCAGCGCCCGCAGCGCGAGGGTGAACGGCGCGCCGAGCACCAGCAACACCGGCGCGAGCATCGACAGTGCCATGTGGGCGCCCATGTGGACGCTGAACACGGCCGGGGCGTACCGGCCCACGCCCGAGGACGTCGCGATGAGCAGGACGATGCAGCCGGCGAACCAGGCGATGGAGCGCCCGACCGGCCATGCGTCGCCGCGCTTGTGCAGGGCGCGCAGGCCCGCGATGTACAGGACCGCGAGGACGATCGCGGCGGTGCCGAAGATCAGGTCGAACCGCCAGTCCAGGACGAGGCGGGCGAAGGTCGGCGGGCCGTCCAGGTTGTAGCCCAGCTCCACCTCGGGGATCGTCGGAATCGACGAAGGCGGCGGGGGCGGGGTCCGGCCCAGGCCGACCGCGATGCCGATCGTCGCCGCGAACACCAGCACCTCGACGCCGGCGAACCGGATGAGCGCGCCGCGGGACTGGGGGTCGGCGGCGAGCGCCGGGAGCGCCTTGCGGCGCTGGAAGAAGCCGAACACGCCGAGCACGACGAGGGCGACGACCTTCGCGACGATCAGGCGGCCGTAGGTGGTGCTGAACAGGTCGTCGAGCGGCATCCGGACGAGGGCGTTGATCACGCCGCTCAGTGCCATCGCGACGAAGCAGATCGTGGCGACGAACGAGAACCGCTTGGCCGCGACGTCGGTGTGGGCGCCACCTCGGCGCGCGTGTGCGAGGAGCGCGAACAGGCCACCGGCCCAGAAGGCGGCGCCGACCAGGTGCCAGATGAGGCTGTTGGTCGCGACGTCGTGGGAGCCGCCCGACGACGAGTGCCCGGTCAACGCGATCGGCATCATCGTGACGATGCCGAGCAGCAGCAGGAACGGCGTCCAGGACCAGCGCAGGGCCAGGCGGGTGACCACGGCGAGCGCGAGCGCCAGGCCTGCGGTCCACGCCCACGCGACGGCGTTCTCGACCTGCCCGATCGCGGCCCACAGGTTGTCCGGCTTGATCGCCACCGAGAACGGCTGACCGGACGTGTCCGACAGCGTCAGCGGCACCAGGAGCACCGCGCACAGCGCCCACACCAGCGCGGCATGCGACGCGGTGCGGACGGCGCGATAGCCGTCGACGTCGAGCACGCCGGTCTTCTGGGGCGGCACCATGAACGCCGCGAACAGCAGCGAGCCGACCGCGATGACGGCCGCGATCTCGCTGACGGCACGGATGGCGGGCAGTCCGTACGTCGTGAACGGGCCCGGGTCGGGAATGCCCATGAGCACCAGCGCCTGGGACGCCGACAGCGCCACGACCAGCGCGGCGACAAGGCCCGCGAGGACACCGCTGACTGCGTAGACGACGCCGGATCCGGCACGGGACGACGGAACGGGAGCGCGGTCGGACTGCTCTCGCAGGGGTGTTGCCATGCCCACCAGCGTAGGACCTACGACAACGTGTCGGACTCGGGCCTCACCCAGCCGGGCCCCTCCGGGGCCAGCGCGCCGCGGCCGACGACGGTCAGCATCTCGCCGAGCGTCGCGACCGAATGCGCCGACAGGAAATCGTCGCAGTACGGCAGGGCCGCCGCCATCGATCCGGCGACGGGCTCGAAACCCGGTGTGGCCGCGCGAGGATTGAGCCACACCAGCCGGTGGGCGCGCCGATGGATGCGGGCGACCGCGCGGGCCAGGTCGGCCGGCGGATCGCTGTCCCAGCCGTCGGACGCGATGATCACGACAGCTCCGCGCAGCACGGTGCCATGTGGCGAGGACAACAGCGCCGCCAGGCTGCCGGCGATGTGGGTGCCCCCGAATCGGTCCACGACGCGCTCGTTGGCGCGCGCCACCGCGACCTCGGCGCTGCGGTGCGCGAGCACCGACGTCAGGCGCGTCAGCCTGGTCGAGAAGGCGAACACCTCCGCGTCGTCACCGCCGCCGCGCACCACCGCGGCGCGCATCAGGTGGAGGTAGACGTCGGCGTATCCGCGCATCGAGCGGCTCACGTCGCACACCAGGACGATCCGCCGCCGACGCACCCGTGGCCGGCACCGGACCAGCCGGATCGGTTCGAGCCCGGTTCCGCGGGCCCGGCGCATCGTGGCGCGCAGGTCCACCCGACCGTGCCGGTGGCGTTCGTGCCGGCGGCTGCGCCGGGTGGGCCAGAGCGGCCGGGACTGCTCGAGCCACCGTCCCAGCAGCCGCAGGTCCGCGTCGCGGAATTCCCCGAACGACTGGTCCGTGATCGCCTCGAGCGGGCTCGGCAGCCGCAGGGTGATGCCGATCGTCTCGCTGCCGTCGTCGTCCGCGGGGCCGGCCGCGTCGACGTCCCGCGTCACCCACGGCGGGGCTGCCCGTTCGCCCGACTGTCCCGGCGCTGCGGCGTCGTCGGGCACCCGCCGGTCGACGCGCGCCCGCGGGGCCGCCGGCGCCGACGCGCGTGCCGCCGGATCGAGCGGGAGCACGGCCTCGTCGAACACGGACGCGAACACCGCATCGAATCGCTCGAGGTCGCCGCGGCGACCCACGAGGGTGACGCGTGCCGTCCAGTACAGCCGGCTGCGCCCGGTCGGGGCGAGCACCCGCAGCGCCTCGGTGAACCGGGCCGCGCCGCTGGCCGACACCGCGACGCCGGATGCGCGTGCCCGCGCGACGAGCGCGACGGCGAACGCCGCGAGGTCGACGCCGCGCAGCAGCGCCGGCGGCGGTACGGTCATCGACGCCGCGACCGCAGCACCACGAACACCACCACGGCGGCGACGATCGCCGCGAGCAACGGCGCCACCCGCCGCGCAACGGAACCACCCGCGAGCTCGATGAGGTCGATCGGCTCGGGTTCGGGACCGGCCTCCGCCGGCGGCGCGGGCGCCGGCACCGCGGCGAGCACCGCGGGTTCGGCGACTCCTTCAGTCGCCGCGACCGCCTCGACGGTCGCGGCGCCGCCCGCCAACCGGTCCTCGAGGGAGGCCGCGAACTGCCCCATGAGCTTGGTGGAGACCTGCTGGATCATGCCGCTGCCGAACTGGGCGAGCTTGCCGACCACCTTCATGTCGGTGTCGACCGTCACCCGGGTGGCACTGCCGGACTCCTGCAGGTGGGCCGTGATGGTCGCCGACGCGTTACCGCTGCCCCGCTTCTCGCGGCCGCGAGCGTCGATCACGGCGGTGCGTGACTGCTCGTCCTTCTCGACGAACGAGGCCCGGCCCGCGAACTCGCTCGTCACCGGCCCCACCTTGATCTTCACGGTGCCCAGGTAGTCGTCACCCTCGCGCCCGGTCATCTTCGCCCCGGGCAGCAGCGGCGCGATGCCCTCGAGGTCGGTGAGCACCGCCCACGCGCGGTCGATGGGCGCGTCGACCGTGAACTCGTCTGCAATCTTCATCGTCGTCCTCTCATCCGGTTGCCCCGCTCGCCAGGTAGTCGCCGACGGCCTCCGCCAGCGCGGTCCGGTCGTCGGGGGTCTTCGCGATGGCGCCGAGGCTCGCGAACGCGCCCGCCGGCGCCAGGTCGGCCGCGCCCAGCGCGGCCAGCGCCGACACCCAGTCGATGGCCTCCGCGATCCCGGGCGGTTTGTCGAGATCGAGCGACCGCGCCGACGCGACGAAACCGGTGACGCTCGCGATCAGCGCGGCCGTGGCACCGGGCACGGTCCGCCGCAGGATCGCGGCCGCGCGCTCGGGCGCCGGATAGTCGATCCAGTGGTACAGACAGCGCCGGCGCAACGCGTCGTGCAGGTCGCGGCTGCGGTTGGACGTCAGCACCACTATCGGCGCCCGCTCCGCGGCGAACGTGCCGACCTCGGGCACCGTCACCGACGACTCGCCCAGGAACTCGAGCAGCAGCGCCTCGAATTCGTCGTCGGCACGGTCGATCTCGTCGATCAGCAGCACCGGCGGCAGGGGGCCGCGGTGGCGCACGCACCTCAGGATCGGACGCTCCTGGAGGAACTGTTCGGTGAACAGGTCTGCCTCCTCCAGGCGTTCACCGCGGGCCTCCGACAGCCGCACGGCGAGCAGTTGCCGCTGGTAGTTCCAGTCGTACAGCGCCTCGTCCGCGCCCAGACCCTCGTAGCACTGCAACCGCACGAGGTCGGTGCCGAGTGCCGCCGCGAGTGCCTTCGCCGCCGTCGTCTTCCCCACCCCGGGCTCCCCCTCGAGGAGCAACGGCCGCCCCAACCGCAGCGCCAGGAACAGCGCGGTGGCGGTGCCGTCGTCGAGCAGGTAGTCCTGCGCGTCGAATCGTCGGATCAACTCGTCGACGTCGGCGAAGTACGCATCCACGGCCGGTCCACTCACGACACGTCCCGGTCCTGATCGAGCAGGGCCCGGTAGCCGTCCCACGTGTCGACGTCGAGCGGGACCCGCTCCTCGATCGGAACCGCGAACGCGTCGACATCGTCGCTGTCGAAGAGCTTCCACACCGCCTTGTCCCCCTGCAGCTGCGCGAGTTCGTCGAAGGCGTTGCGCCCCAACCACAGTGGATGCCCGAACCCGTCCTCGTAGCGGCACAGTCCGATGTTCTCCATCGCGCCGCGGGCAATCAGGTCGCGCACCGTCCACGGCCGCACGCCCGGCTGGTCACCCAACAGCAGCACGATTCCCGCCGACAGCGGGTCGACCAGCGGGAGCGCGGCCCGCACCGACGCGGAGCACCCGCTGCCCGCGTCCGGGCAGTGGACCACGGTGCACCCGCGCAGGTCGACGAGCGCCTCGATCGCCTCCGCCGACCCGGGCACCGTCACCAACAGTTGGTGGAAGCGGCACGCTCGCGCCACCGCGAGCGTCGCGTCGAGCAGGGTCGCTCCGCGATACGGCAGCAGCTGTTTGGGCCGCCCCAGCCGCCGCGACCCGCCCGCCGCCAGCACCAGTCCGGTCACGAACATCGCGCACGCTCCTTCTCGTAGGTGCGGCGGCACCCGGGCGCACAGAACCAGTAGTCCTCCCCGTCGATCTGCAGGTGCGGTGTGTCGTCGTCGACGGTGACCGTCATCCCGCACACGGGGTCGATCACCGTCAGCCGGTCGGTCTCCGATGCCGTTGCACCGGTGGATGTTCGGTCCCCCAGGTGCCCGAGGCGGATCTCGTGGACCAGTTCCGCGAGGATCGCCAGCGCGATTTCGCCGGGCGTCCGCGCGCCGATTGCCAGTCCGGCCGGGGTGTGCACGCGCCCCCGCTCGGCGGCGCCCAGTGCGAGTTCGTCGAGGATCGCCGCCCCGCGCTTCCGACTGGCGACGAGTCCGACGTACCCGGTGCCCGCATCCAGGGCCTCTCGGATCGCGCCCGGTTCGTCGCCGCCGAGGCTGGCGACGATCACGGCGGTCTCGCCCTCGCTCGGCACGGCACCGCGACGGACGTCGAGGTCGACCGCGGCGGCCAGGTCCGCGACCGCGTCGGCGACCGGGGTCCGACCGACGATCCGCACGATCGGTGCCGGCAGGCACGGCTGCAGGAAGATCTCCATCGCCCCGCCGGACAGGCAGGGGTTGACGACGACGCGGGCACCGGGCACGTCGGGGTACTCGGGTCCGTCCTCGGGCAGGATCCGCAGCAGCAGGCTCTCCCCCGCCTCGAGCGCATCGGTCGCCGCCTGCCGCACCGAGTTCTGGGCGCACTGGCCTCCCACGAAGCCTTCGATAGTGCCGTCCTCCAACACGATCGCGCCGTCGCCGGGCGACGACGACGTCGGCTGCTGGGCGCGGACCACCGTAGCGCGCACGTAGGCACGCCGCTCGCCGGTCAGCTGGGCGGCGCGCGCACCGAGGTCCATTCGCATCTCCTGTCAGATCGGCGGGGTTGCCCGACCCTGCATCGCCTCCCACACCCTCGACGGCGTCAGCGGCATGTCCGCATGACGCACCCCGAACGGTTTCAACGCGTCGACGACCGCGTTCACCACCGCCGGCGGCGAGCCGACCGTCGCGCTCTCCCCGATCCCCTTGGCCCCGATCGGATGATGCGGCGACGGGGTGACCGTGAACCCGGTCTCGAGGTGCGGCACCTCGAGCGCGGTGGGGATCAGGTAGTCCATGAGCGAGCCGCCGAGACAGTTGCCGTCCTCGTCGAACGCGACGATCTCCATGAGCGCCATGCCGATTCCGTCGGTGATCCCGCCGTGCACCTGGCCCTCGATGATCATCGGGTTGATCCGGGTGCCGCAGTCGTCGACCGCGAGGAAGCGGCGTACTTTCACCTCGCCGGTGCCCGGATCGACGTCGACCACGCAGAAGTACGCACCGTACGGGTACGTGAGATTCTCCGGGTTGTAACAGATCTGGGCCTCGAGGCCGCCTTCGAGCCCGTCCGGCAGGTCGCCGGCACCGTACGAGCGCATGGCGATGTCCTGGATCGTCACCGCCGCCGACGGGTCGCCCTTGACGTGGAATCGCCCCTTCTCCCATTCCAGGTCGGCGACAGACACCTCGAGCATGCCCGACGCGATGATCCGCGCCTTGTCGCGGACCTTGCGCGCCACCAGTGCGGCCGCGGCGCCCGACACCGGGGTGGAGCGGCTGCCATACGTGCCGAGGCCGAACGGGGTGTTGTCGGTGTCGCCGTGCACCACGTCGATGTCCGCGGGCGGGATGCCGAGTTCCTCGGCGACGATCTGCGCGAACGTCGTCTCGTGGCCCTGCCCCTGCGTCTGCACCGACAGTCGCACGACGGCCTTGCCGGTCGGGTGGACGGTCAGTTCGCAGCCGTCGGCCATGCCGAGGCCGAGGATGTCCATGTCCTTGCGCGGCCCGGCACCGACGGCCTCGGTGAAGAACGACATCCCGATGCCCATCAGCTCACCGCGCTCACGGCGCTCGGCCTGTTCGCGGCGCAGGTCGTCGTAGCCGATCATGTCCATGGCCTTGCGCATCGTGGTCGCGTAGTCACCCGAGTCGTACTTCCACCCGGTCTTGGACGTGTACGGGAACTGGTCGGGCCGCAGCAGGTTCTTCAGCCGCAGTTCGGCCGGATCCATGCCGAGGTCGAAGGCTAGACAGTCGACCAGGCGCTCGACCAGGTACACGGCCTCGGTGATGCGGAACGAGCACGCGTACGCGACGCCGCCGGGCGCCTTGTTGGTGTATACGGCGGTCATCTTGCAGTACGCGGCTTCGAGGTCGTAGCTGCCGGTGAACACCCCGAAGAAGCCGGCCGGATACTTCACCGGGGCCGCGGTGCCGTTGAACGCTCCGTGGTCGGCGAGGACGTCGGTTCGGATCGCGAGGATCTTCCCCTCGGACGTCGCGGCGATCTCGCCGACCATGATGTAGTCGCGGGCGAAGCCGGTGCTGGTGAGGTTCTCGCTGCGGTCCTCCATCCACTTGACGGGCTTGCCGGTGAGCAGCGACCCGACGATCGCGCACACGTAGCCCGGATAGATGGGGACCTTGTTCCCGAAGCCGCCGCCGATGTCCGGCGAGATGACCCGGATCTTGTGCTCGGGCAGCCCTGCCACGAGCGCGTACAGCGTGCGGTGGGCGTGCGGGGCCTGGCTGGTGGACCACAGCGTGAGCTTGCCGTTCACGGCGTCGTAGTCGGCCACCGCGCCGCACGTCTCCATCGGCGCGGGATGCACCCGCGGATAGACGATCTCCTGGCGCACCACGACGTCGGCCTTCGCGAACACCGCCTCGGTCGCGTCGGAGTCGCCCGTTTCCCAGTCGAAACAGTGGTTGTCCGCCTTACCGTCGAGGTCGGTACGGATGACGGGCGCGTCCGGCGAGAGCGCGGTCCGCGCGTCGATCACCGGGTCGAACGGCTCGTACTCGACGTCGATCAGCTCGAGGGCGTCGCGGGCGGAGTAGCGGTCCTCGGCGACGACGAACGCCACCTCCTGCCCCTGGAACCGCACCTTGTCGGTCGCGAGGACGGCCTGCACGTCGTTGGACAGGGTGGGCATCCACGCCAGGCCCTTCTCCGCGAGATCGGCGCCGGTGACGACCGCCGCGACCTTGGGATGCGCCTGTGCGGCAGTGGTGTCCACGCGCACCACCCGCGCGTGCGCGATCGGCGACCGGAGAATCGCCAGGTGGAGCATGCCGGGTAGTTGGACGTCGTCGACGTAGTGCCCCTGCCCGCGGATGAAGCGGGGGTCCTCCTTGCGCAGCATCCGGCCGTGCCCACACGGCTTGCCGTCGTTCGAGACGCTGTCGGGGTCGCTTGCTTCCGAGGCCGCGGGCGCTTCGGTCGCGTCGGGGTCGAGCGCGGTCACGGTGCACCTCCGGTCGTGACGGTGTCGGTGGTCGCCCCGCTGTGTTCGGCGGCCCATCGGACCGAGCGGACGATCGTGGTGTAGCCGGTGCAGCGGCAGATCTGGCCGGAGATGGCCTCGCGGATGGTCTGCTCGTCGGGGTCCGGATCGCGGTCCAACAGAGCGCGGGCGGTGATCATCATTCCGGGCGTGCAGAATCCGCACTGCAGGCCGTGGCACTGCATGAAGCCCTCCTGCACTGGGTCGAGGACACCGTCGTTCGCCAACCCCTCGACGGTGCGCACGGCGTGCCCGCCGGCCATGACCGCGAGCATCGTGCACGACTTCACCGGTTCGCCGTCCACCGACACCACGCACGTGCCGCAGTTGCTGGTGTCGCATCCCCAGTGGGTTCCGGTGAGCCCCAGCCGGTCTCGCAGGAAGTGCACCAGCAGCATGCGCGGCTCGACGTCCTCGGTCACCTCGGCGCCGTTGACCGTCATCGTCACCTGCATCTCACGTCTCCCTTCGTGTGGCGGCAGCCCGGTCCGCGGCGGTGCGCAGCGAGCGGACGGTCAATTCGTCGGCGAGGTGGCGCTTGTAGGCGGCGGTGCCGCGCGGGTCGGTGACCGGCGCGCACGCCTGCCCGGCGAGTTCACCCGCCCGCCGGAACGTCTCCTCCGTCGCGGGCTGCCCCTGCAGGAACTCGCCGATCTCGGCCAGCCGACCGGCGTCCGGCTCCACCGCGGTGAGACCGACGGATGCCCCGCCGATCCGGTCGCCGTCGAGCCACAGCGCGACCCCGGCTGCCGCGATGGCCCAGTCCCCGACGCGCCGTTCCACTTTCGAGTACGCGCTCGACGCGGGATGCCCACGCGCGACCCGCGGGATGCGGACCTCGACGAGGATCTCGTTGCCCCGCACCGCGGTCTCGTACGGCGCGACGAGGAACTCCGACATCGGCACCTCACGCACGCCGTCCGGCCCGCGGATCATGCACACGGCCCCGACCACCGAGCACACTGTCGTCAGGTCCTCCGCCGGATCGGCCTGGCACAGCGAGCCGCCGATGGTGCCGCGATTGCGGACCACCGGATCGGCGATCACCCGCTCGGCGTCCCGGAAGATCGGGAACACCGCGGCGAGGTCGTCGGACTCGAGGATCTGACGGTGCCGGACCATCGACCCGATCCGCACGTCATCCGCGCCCGCCACGTCCACGGTGATGTAGCCGAGTTCGTCGGCGAGATCGTTGATGTCGATGAGGTACTCGGGGTTGGCCAGCCGCAGCTTCATCATCGGCAGCAGGCTGTGCCCGCCCGCGACGACCCGCGCCTCGTCCCCGAGTCGGTCGAGCAGGGCGATCGCGTTCTCGACGTCGGTCGCGCGCTCGTATTCGAACAATCCCGGAACCTGCATGTGGCACTCCTCACAGTGCGGGATGGTTCCAGCCTGTGCTCGGCGGTCGCGGGCGTCAAGCACGATTCAGCGATCACTTGACGGCGGTGCCGCCGCGGGCGCCGCGATCATCCGGAATGTTCGTGATGGATGCGTCCGTGCAGGTCACGCAGGCGGCGGCCGTGTCCACCCCATCTGCCGGCGATGATCTCGGCCGCGATCGAGACCGCAGTCTCCTCCGGCGTGCGCGCGCCGAGGTCGAGCCCGATAGGACTCGCCAGCCGCGACAACTCATCGTCGGTGAGCCCGGCCTCGCGGAGCCGGGCGAGGCGGTCGAGGTGGGTGCGCTCGGATCCCATCGCGCCCACGTACGCCACCTGGGGCAACCGCAGGGCGACCTCGAGCAGCGGGACGTCGAACTTGGGGTCGTGCGTGAGCACGCAGATCACGGTGCGCCCGTCGATCTCCCCGGCCTCGGCCTGCGCCGCGAGGTACCGGTGCGGCCACTCGACGATCACCTCGTGGGCGGTCGGGAACCGCGTCCCGGTCGCGAACACCTGCCGCGCGTCGCACACCGTGACCCGGTAGCCGAGGAAGGCGCCCTGCCGCGCGACCGCGGCCGCGAAGTCGATCGCCCCGAACACCAGCATCCGCGGCGGCGGCGCATAGCTCGAGACGAACACGCGCAGGCCCTCGCCGCGTCTCTGCCCGTCCGGGCCGTACCCGAGCACCGAGGTCCGGCCGGCCGCGAGCAGGCCGCGCCCGTCGTCGGCGACGGCCTGGTCGGCGCGCGCGGAACCGAGCGTCCCGCTCGTGGTGTCGGGGCGGATGACGAGGTGCCGTCCGATGCGGAGACGATCCGGCGGGCACGCGTCTTCGATGACGGTGGCGACCGCGACGGGGCGCCGCGCCTCGATGTCGGCGGCGACGTCCGGGAGGTCCGGGAAGGTGCGGCGCGAGACCGGTTCGACGAAGACGTCGAGGATGCCGCCGCACGTCAGGCCCACCGCGAACGCGTCCTCGTCGCTCACCCCGTACCGCTCGAGCACCGGCCGCCCGGTACTCACGACCTCCGACGCCAGTTCGTACACCGCACCCTCCACGCACCCGCCGGACACCGAACCGGTGACCCGACCGTCCGGCGCGACGACCATCGCCGCCCCTGGATCGCGGGGCGCGGACCGGAACGTCGCAACGACGGTGCCCAATCCGGCGGTGCCCCCGGCGCGCCAGATTGCGAGCAGATCGGACAAGACGTCGCGCATCGCGTCAGCCTCCAGCTCCGGCCGTCGCCGCTGGTGAGACCGGTTCATTCGCGGGTTGCGGGCAGGGACGCCGACGTAGGCTCGAAACGTGACTCCCGCTCAACTGCGAGCCTATTCCGCGGTGGTGCGGCTCGGATCGGTTCGAGCGGCGGCACGGGAATTGGGCATGACGGATTCGGGCGTCTCGATGCATATCGCCCAGCTGCGCAGGGAACTCGACGACCCGCTGTACTCTCGCCGACCATCCGGTCTGGCCTTCACCCCCGGCGGGCTGCGCCTCGCGAGCCGCGCCGTCGAGATCCTCGGACTACAACAACAGACGGCCCTCGAGGTCAGTCAGGCCGGCCACGGACGACGACTCCTCAGGATCGCGGCATCGCCGTTGTTCGCCGAGCACGCCGCGCCCGGGCTCATCGACCTGTTCGCCGGGCGTGCGAAGGACCTGTCGGTGGAGTTGAGCGTCCATCCGGCCCGGCAGTTCACGAGCCTCATCTCGGCGCGCGCGGTCGACGTCGCTCTGGGCCCCCGAGTGCTCGGCGACCACCAACCGCTGTGCGTGTACCCGTTCCTCCACTACGAGGTGCTCACCGTGTGCGCACCGGACCACCCCCTGGCGCGCACGCGTCCCGCGCTGCAGCGACTGCGCGAACAGCAGTGGTTCCTCGGGCCGTCCGCCGCCGGCGGCGACGGGGTGATGCGCCACATGCTGCGTGCGCTCGACATCCCCCGGGACCGGCAGCGGATCTTCCAGAGCGACGCCGCGGCCGTCGAAGCCGTCCGCCGCTCGTCGGCCCTCACACTGGCGCTCGGTTTCGCCGTCAGCGACGAACTGTCCGGCGGCGCACTGGGAGTCGTCGAGGGACCCGAACTGCGTGCAGCCGGCGAATGGTGCGTGACGACACTGCACCACCAACACCTCCAGCCCGCCGCGTCCGAACTGCTGCACTTCGTCAGCACCCCCCGCTGCATCCAGGCGATGATCCGCGGCACCGGCGTGGAGGTATCCCACTTCAAGCCGAAGGTGCACGTGACACTCTGGAGTTGACGCCCCACCGGCCACCGGATGCACAAGGCACCGCCGTTCAACGGGTATGCTCTTGGCCGCGCCTCCGTAGCTCAGTTGGATAGAGCAAGAGCCTTCTAATCTCTAGGTCGCAGGTTCGATTCCTGCCGGGGGCACCAAGAATCGCAGGTCAAAGGATCAATCCTTCAGTGGAACTCCTGCCCCACATGGGGCAATCCCACGTTTATTCGCCCTTTATGGCCGAGATCGCCTCGTCCAACGCCTGCGCCGCGAGCCGGTGAACTCGCCTCCGACCGTGGTAGCGATCCTGGGTCATCGACACGTTTGCGTGCCCCAGATGGTCGGCGCCGACGCGCAGACAGCCCGGCCTCGTCGAGAATTGTCGCGGCAGTCTTCCTGAACACGTGGGTACCGACCCAGTCGAAGCCGAGGACGGCCCGCACTCGCCGCCACTGCCCCGCAAAGTTGTCGGGGTCGCGGTAGGTACCCGCACAGTGCGCTCGGCGCTGTCGTAGTCGCGCCACCTCAGCCCCAGCAGCTCGGAGCAGCGCAACCCGATACGGGCGAGCATGATGATCGGGTCGACGAGGTCGACGTCCCGTGCCCGCTGGGAGACGGTGCGCGTGCTGGTCGCCCTTTCTCGCCTTGGCGTGTGGCGGAAGTGGTGCGGTCGAGCTTTGCAGTCCGTCCAGCAATCCGGCCAGCTCCTCGCCGGTGAGCGCGTGCGTGGCGACCTTCCCCTCGGCGACCTCCACGCGGATCGGCTCGATGTCAGAACGGAGGCCTCGGTCCGTTCATTCGCTTGCTCGTCGGCCTTGACCATGCCGCAGCCACTGAGGCAATTGCGGACTACCTCGACGACTCGAAGTACACCGTCGAACAGGTGCGGTTCATCTCGCTGATCGTCGACGAGCTCACCGCCAACGGCGTCGTGGAGCCCGGGCGGCTGTTCGAATCGCCCTACATCGACCACGGGCCCGGCCCCGACCACTTCTTCCCCGACACCGACGTCGACAACATCGTCGGCATCCTCAGCAATTGTCAAGGCCCATGCCCTGCCAACCAGCGCCGCCTGACTGCACACCGTCGACGCCGTTGAAAGCTGTTCTGACACATGACGTCATCAACATCGCCGCCGGTGACTGACCGGCACCACTCGCTGAGGTCCTGATGCAATCACAGGCATTCACCTGACATAAGCGCCGATATCGGTGGGGAAGGTCGGCCCGGCCGACTCCTCCGGCCTTCCGGTGGGTCTCGGTCCGGAAGACTCGCTCCTCTAGTTGTTCTCGTTGAGTTTGAATATGCGGTGTGCATCGTCGATGAGACTCTGGAGCACGGCTTCACCGACGCCCTCGAGGTCCTCGGTGCGTCGGGCAGCGTCGGTGAGCTGCTGACGCTCCTGCTCGACAGCGATGGTGTTGTCGCGGCCGTCGTCGGTGGACTTTTCACGAATCCATTCGAGACGGTCGAACTCGCTGTCCAGGGTCTTAAGGTTGTCCCAGTAACGATTCAACGTCTGTACGCGCTCGAACAGCAGATCGATGCGCTCGTCGAGCGCGCCGCGGCGACTGTTGTAGATCGACATCACCTCGTCGTTCTTGGCGAGCTCGCCGGCGGGCTTGGGCCCGAGAGCCTCCTCGGCATCTCTGATGCTCACGGCTATCGCGGCGATTTGTCGTATCTCACCGTCAAGATCGATACGGATCGCGACGGAGTCGAGGATCGGGTTCGACCAACATTGCTGGAGCTCCATTGCGGTCGCCAGGGCACATGCCGCATAGAGCAGGCGTCCTGGTTGCGACACGCGGATCTTCAGCATCACCTGCAGATCGGTCGGGTTCAGCTTCGGGGATGACAGCATCGGCTCACCATTGCTGCCGTAGCGATCGCCCGACCCGCCGGTCGCCCAACGAGCGAGACGGCTCCGCTCGGCGTTCCGAGCGTTCTCCGCAACAAGCGCGTCGTACCGCGAGGACTTCTCCTGCCATGCGTCGATGGCGATGATGCCGAAACGAATGCCGGTCGCGCCCGCCGGTCGTTTCGCACCGAAGCCGCCCAGCCAGTAGGCGGGCTCGGCGTCCTTTCCCGCTCGGACTAGATCCCACTTGCGGTTGACCCGCGAACCAAGGATCCGACGTATGCCCATCTGAACTCCCTCAAGATAATCCGTCCGTACTATCCCGCACTTCGACTGCATGCAGCTGGAAATCGTGCACCTCACGCGGCGGCACACATGAACCTGTCCAGGTCTCGTGAGGTCTGTCGTCACAGATCCGCGGAACGAGCTGCCCTCCGGCGGAACGATCCTCGGTACAGTCCGTGTGGTCACTTTCCCACGGCCGCGCACAGATCGGGGTCGGTGATGTAGCCCGCCTGGCAGCCGGCCCGCGTCTGCAGATCGACGGAGTGATCGGCGGTCGACACCCTCCGATATACAAAGAGCGGCCCTGCTGGAAGCAGGGCCGCTCAACGCTCTGTCTTTCAGTCGAGCCAGACCGCGACACCTCCGTGCTTGGAGCATGCGCCGCGATGGTTAGTGCCGTAGCTGTAGGTTCCGTCTTTGCATTGAGCGATTGCTTCGCTGGGGGCGGAGGGGGCGGACTTCGGCGAGGGCACGTATGGAGCCGGCTCGGGTGCGGGCGCGGGCGCGGGTGCGGGTGCGGGCTCGGGTGCGGGCGGCGGTGCGATAAGGGGCGCGACGGCAACCTCGGTGGATGGATCCACCACAGGTGCCGGCGGGGGCGGTGCCACGGTGGTCGTCGGGGTCAGTGTTGTGGTGGTCGGCGGCAACGTCGTGGTCGGTGACGGCGTGGTGGTCGTCGTTGTCGGCCGAGCGGTCGTCGTCGCGGTGACCGATGTCGTCGGGCTCGAGGTGTCCGACACTGGCGCATCCTTGTCGGGCGCGATTGCACCGCTGACGAGTGCGAGGCCAAGTGCTCCGGCGGTCACGATGCCGGCGGTCTTGCGACTCGAGATACGCGCCCACTGCAGGTGCCCGCGGATCAGCGCGATGACACCGATGACCAGACCGATCAGGGCGACGAGCCCCAGGAACGTAGACAACGTACTTCCCCCGTGTGATTGAGCAGATGCGTCGCGACATCTAATCATGCGGTCGACTGTCCGGTATGTGAAATTCGAATCAAGTGCGATGGTCCGTGCGCGGCGGTCGTGATGGTCGCTGACAACCTCGCCCCCACGCACAGGCCAGCGATTCACGGGCGGGCAGTGTTCGCGCTCCCGGCCGGGACCTCCGCGCTCCGCAAGACCGTCGACTGCGAGATCGACATCGACGGCGTAGCTGTGCAGCTCAGCGTCCCAGACGCCCTTGGCGCGCTCGTCCTCAAGGGCGGCACCTATCGGGAAGACGCCCGCGACAGGGGCTGGCATCTCGAGGACGCCGCCGTCCTTGCCTGCACGCTCGACAATCCCGTCCGAGAGTGGGATCGCATGATCGGCAGCGATCGCAAACGGGTCAGGTACCTGCCGACTGTACTTGGCCCTAGTCCCAACTCCTTGCCAATTTGGATCGTCGACCAGCCCGCCTCGTACAGCTCTGTCGCGTGCGTGACGAGGCGTGGCGTCATTCTGGTTCGCGACCGCATCGCCACACCCTCTCGGTGCAAGTGCGCACTGACGGTCTGTCGGTGTATCCCGAATTGCTCAGCCAGCTCGAAGACAGTTGCGCCACGGCGGTAGGTATCGACTAGTTTGCTGATCTCGGCCGGCATCAGCTTGTGGTTTGGCCGGAGGGCGGCAGGTGAGTGCCGCGTAGCGGTCATCCTGATGCCACCTGGCGCTGTCGGTACAACGCCGACCTCATCGACTAGTCGCCGGAACGAACTTCTTTGGTTTGAAATGGCTTCACGCAGGAGCACCAAAAACACCTGGTAGATGGGTTGCAAACCCGACTCCATCGGTGACTGGTCCTGATCTCTCGCACCGGTTTCAGTGAAGACACCCGCAGGTAGCGCGCTCGCGCCGACGGTCTGATCGACGATGTCGGCCACCAATTCGTGAACACGACCGCGACCGAAGTACCAGTCTTTCGTCATCGAACTTCCCGGGTCGTTTTGCCGGATCCATGATCGGGTTCGGGCTACGATCCCCCGGACGCGCGGCCTGAGCGCGAGAGACGACTTGGGGAGGGTTCCGAGATGCTTGGTCGATCAGTCACGCCCGTGCGCAGGCCGACGAATTTGGTTGTGGGAGTTGTCGCCGCGGCCGCCACTGCCGCGATTGCAGTGGGTGGGGCCGGGGTGTCGTCAGCCGCCGACGCCGGATCTCTGGACGTGCAAGCGACGCGGATCTCGGTGGACGGCGTCTACCGCGTCGGATTCGACGTTCAGCCGGGGACGTACACGACCGCCGGCGCCTGGCCTGGCGGCCTGCTGCCCTGCGCGTGGGCCCGCACGAAGGATCTGCCTCTCGGCGGTATGGCGACGATTGCGAGTGGGATTTCCTTCGGGCCGGTCACCGTCACGATCGAGCCGGGAGACGACGGGTTCATCACCACCGGCTGCCGAGGGTGGAGTCAGCCTGGCGGAGCCGGCTCTCTCGATGCCGGATCGTCGAGTGGTTCGCTCGACTTCGGGTCACTCGGTACGGGCTCGCTCGGCTCCTGATCGAGAGGGCGCCCGTGGAAGACCGGCACCGCGCTGGCGCCAGTGACGTCAGGGACGCCCTGATCTCCAGGTCGCCGGTTCGATTCCTGCAGGGGACTTCCGAAAGCGGCCTTCGCCGTCAGTACACGTCACGCACGTAGCGCTTCTCGGCGGCGAGCGCCTTGACGTAGGCCTCGGCGCTGCGGGGTGCGAGCCGGCCGTGTTGCGCGACGATCCCGCAGAGTGCGTGATCGACGTCGCGGGCCATCCGGCTCGCGTCGCCGCAGACGTAGAAGTGGGCACCGTTCTGCAGCCATGCCCACAGTTGGGCGCCGCGTGCGCGCATCCGGTCCTGGACGTAGACCTTGTCGGCCTGGTCCCGGGAGAAGGCCAGGTCGAGTTCGGTGAGCACTCCGTCCCTGAGCAGTTCCTCGATCTCCTCGCGGTAGTAGAAGTCGGTGGCGGCGTGCTGTTCTCCGAAGAACAGCCAGTTCGGTCCGGTGTGACCGAGCGCGCGCCGTTCGTGCAGGAAGGCGCGGAACGGCGCGATGCCGGTGCCGGGTCCGACCATGATCATCGGGGTGTCGGAGTCCGCCGGGGGTCGGAAATGGCGCGACTTCTGCACGTAGATACCGATGTCGTCGCGCTCGGCGTGGTCGGCGAGGTACGTCGAACAAACGCCTCGACGCGGGATGCCGACGACGTTGTACCGGACCGCCGAGACGGTCAACTGCACTTCGCGGGGGTTCTCCTTGGGACTGGACGAGATGGAATACAGCCGCGGCTGAAGGGATTTGAGAACAGTGAGCCACTCGTCGACGGAGGCGCGGACGGGGTGCTGGGTGAGCAGGTCGAGGGATTGGCGGCCCCACGACCAGTCGTCGAGCAGCACCTTGTTCGCGGGCTTCATCAGCTCGGCCAGGTAGTCGTCGCCGGTCCGCTCGTGGACGAAGGCGAGCAGGTCCCCCGTGATGCGGGTAATCTCCAGTCTTTCGGCCAGCGCGGTGCGCAACGTCATCGCACCGTGGTCGGCGAGCTCGACGGTCGCCTCGCCGTCGAGGCAGGTGACCGCGAGCCACTCGTCGACGAACGGTCCACTGTTGCGGGGCCACACTCCCAACGCGTCACCCGCCTCGTAGTCGAGGGTTCCCTGAGGAAGGTGGAACCCGAACTGCCGCACGTCTTTTGCCGATCCGGGCAACGACAGCGCGACATTGCGGATCAGTGAGGTGAGCAGCGGAGCCTTCCTGTCGAACCGGGGCGCCGCATCCGACGACTCCGACAGCGGTGCCGGCGATGACATGGTCGTGGCCGACGCGGGCCGCAGTGCGTCGGTCACCGCCGTGAGCCACGCGGCCGCGGCGTCGTCGTAGTCGGGCTCGCAGTCGACGCGATCGAGGATGCGGGTGGCGCCGAGTTCGGCCAGTCGGGCGTCGAGTCTGCGGCCGTGCCCGCAGAAGTCGTCGTAGCTGGAGTCGCCGAACGCAAGCACGGCGTAGCGGGTGTCGTCGAGCAGCGGTGCATCGTCGCCGGACAGGGCGTCCCACAGCACGCCGCCGTTGTCCGGCGGATCGCCGTCACCGTAGGTACTGGTGATCACCAGCAGCTCCTGGGTGCCCGCGAGGTCCGTGACGGAGAACTCGTCCATGCTCCGCAACACGACGGGGAGCCCCGATTTCGTGAGCGCGGCCGCACAGCCGGTGGCGATCTCCTCGGCGTTGCCGGTCTGTGAGGCCCAGACGACCACGATCGGCGGGCGTTCGGGCGTGGAATTGCTCATCGGCCCCGGCACCGAGGGCGCGGCGGCGCGGACCGGGGCGCGGGAGAACAGCCCCGCCAGCACCCCGTCCACCCACGCCCGGCTTCCCGGCTCGAGAGGGGCGTCGGCCGGCACCACCGGAACCCCGGGTGCGCTGCGGCCGGCGTCGGTCCGCAGTGCACTGAGCAGTCCGGCGACGTAGCGGCGTTCGAGCGGGCCCAATTCGAGTGCGGGTTCGTCGGTCACGCCGAGGAGGTCGGCGACGGTGTCGAGTCGAGACACGCTGATCTCCTGCGTCGAAGGTGGCGCGGCGGTGGTCGGCGATGCCTGCGCGGGCGCGCCGGGGGTCGTGGCGGTGGCGTCGCCGTCAGCGTTGGCATCGACCTTGACGAGATCGACTGCGCAGGCCTTGAACTCGGGCTGTCGGGAGTCGGGGTCGATGGCGTCGTTGGTGACGGCGTTGATGGCGAGGTACTCGCCGAAGACGTCGTTCCAGTGGAACGGGGCGAAGCAGTTCCCGGGCCGGACCCGGTCGGTGACGACGGCGGGCAGGACCGCGCGGCCGCGGCGGGATGCCACCTCGAGCCGATCCCCGTCGGTGATCGCGAGACGCCCGGCGTCCTCGGCGTGGATCTCGACGAACGGGCCCGGGTTGAGCTTGTTCAGCTTGGCGACCTTGCCGGTCTTGGTCATCGTGTGCCATTGATGCGCCAACCGGCCGGTGTTGAGCAGGAACGGGTAGTCGTCGTCGGGCATCTCGGCGGGCGGCATGTGCGGGCGCGCGAAGAACACCGCCCGTCCGCTCGCGGTGGGAAACGCGAGTCGCGGTGCGGTGCCGTCGCCGCGGACCAGAAGCGTCTGACTGACACCGTCGTTGAGGTAGCGGATCGGATGACGGTCGGTGTCGACCCCGGGCGGGCACGGCCACTGGATCGGGGTCTCCCGCAGCCGCTCGTAGGTGACACCGCGCAGGTCGTATCCGGTCCTCGGGTTCCAGAACTGCTTGATCTCCTCGAACACCTCCTCCGACGACGCGTAGGTGAAGGCCTGCGAATGGCCCATCTCGCAAGCGATCCGGGCGACGATCTGCCAGTCCGGGAGTGCCTGCCCCGGCGGATCGAGCGCCTGCTGGAACAGGGTGAGGGTGCGTTCGGAGTTGATCATCACTCCGTGCGACTCGGTCCACAGGGCGGCCGGGAGCAGGACGTCGGCGTAGTCGTTGGTCTCGGTGTCGAGGAACGCATCCTGGGTGACGACCAGTTCGGCCTCCTCCAGGCCGGCGAGCACCGTCTTGCGGTTGGCAACGGTGGCAACAGGATTGGTGCAGATGATCCAGCAGGCCTTGATCTCACCGTCGGCCATCCGGGAGAACATGTCGATCGTGCCGCCGCCGATCTCGCTGCGCAGAGATCCGCGGGGAATGCCCCACCGGTCCTCGACGAACCCCCGGTCGGCGTCGGACGTCACCGCCCGCTGGCCGGGCAGGCCCGGGCCCATGTAGCCCATCTCCCGGCCACCCATCGCGTTCGGCTGCCCGGTGAGCGAGAACGGTCCACTGCCCGGTCGGCAGATCGCGCCGGTCGCCAGGTGCAGATTGCAGATCGCATTGGTGTTCCAGGTGCCGTGCGTGCTCTGGTTCAGCCCCATCGTCCAGCAGCTCATCCAGTCGCCGGCCTCACCGATCAACTGCGCCGCGGTGCGGATGTCGGCCTCGGGGATGCCGGTGATCTCAGCAACCCGGTCCGGGGTGTACTCGGCCAGGAAGGGGGGCATCGCGTCCCAGCCCTCGGTGAAAGCGCCGATGAACTCGGGGTCGGTGTGCCCGTTCTCCACGATCAGATGCAGGAGACCGTTGAGCAGCGCCAGATCCGTGCCGGGCGCGATCTGCATGAACAGGTCGGCTTTGTCGGCGGTCGTGTTGCGGCGGGGATCGACGACGATCAACTTCGCGCCGGCCTTGACGCGGTCCATCATCCGCAGGAACAGGATCGGGTGGCAGTCGGCCATGTTGGCGCCGATGACGAAGAAGACGTCGGCCCCGTCGAAGTCCTGGTACGACCCGGGCGGCCCGTCCGCCCCGAGGGACTGCTTGTACCCGGTCCCGGCGCTGGCCATGCACAGCCGCGAGTTCGACTCGATCCACTTGGTGCCGATGAACCCCTTGGCCAACTTGTTCGACAGGTACTGAGCTTCGAGGGACATCTGCCCCGACACGTAGAGCGCGACGGCGTCGGGTCCGTGTTCGTCGACGATCGCCCGCAGTCGCAGGGCGGTCTCGGTGATCGCGGCGTCCATGTCGGCGGACTCGATCGGCGCACCCCGCGCCGGACGCCGGTGAGGCACCGTCATCCGGCCAGGGCCGGCGAGCATGTCGGCGGTGGTCGTGCCCTTGGTGCACAGCCGCCCGAAGTTCGTGGGGTGGCTCTTGCGGCCCGGGGACTTCACGACCCGGCGGCGCCCCGTCCCCGGGTCCGCGGCAATCTCGAGGACCATCCCGCACCCCACCCCGCAGTAGGCGCACAGCGTGTCCACGCTCTCGGTATCGGAGCCCACAGTTCGACCGTCCTCCTCTGCCGGTGACGCAACGGCTGAGGACGATCATCGGACCCGGATGTTTCCGCTCCTTCGATCCGATGTTGCGGGGTGATGACACTTTCCACCCGGCAGTGACGGTTCGGTTGTGCGCGATCGGAAACGTCGCAGGGCTCGGCTACTCGACGCCGAGCATCACCTCGGTGGACTTGACGAGCACCGTCGCCGCAACCCCGGGCTCGAGTCCGAGTTCCTCGACGGCTTCCTTGGTGATCGAGGCGGTCACGATCTGCTCACCGCCGTCCAACTTCACTTTCACCGTGGCCATGACCGCCCCGGGGCTCACCTCGGTGACCGTTCCGGTGAGCTGGTTCCTGGTGGACAGACGCATCGCAGACCCCCTCGATCGACGTGTACGACGTCGAACGGTAGCCGGGCATTCCGCCGACGACCGGCAGTTCGCAGATACCGGCCCCGATCCGGTGGAACCGACGCGCGGGGAAGATTCACATCGATTCCGCATGAGCGGTGCGATACCATCCGTGACTCCGCAACTGCGCCGAAAACGCCCTCGTGCGCCCGAATGTCAACGTCAACGGCGCGGTCGGCACCCCACCACAACCCAGGAGACGATTGATGAGGAAGATCTTCGGCACTGCTCTGATCGCACTGACGGCCACCTTCCTGGCCGCCGGGTGTTCGAGTTCGGAATCGTCGTCGGCGAACACGACCAGCGAATCTGGGGTCACCGGTGACATCACCGTGTACGCGGCCGCATCGTTGAAGAGCACCTTCACGCGGCTCGGCGAGCAGTTCGAGAAGGATCACCCGGGCACGAACGTCGAGTTCAGCTTCGCCGGATCGTCCGATCTCGTCTCGCAACTGAACCAGGGCGCACCCGCGGACGTCTTCGCGTCCGCCGATACCGCGAACATGACCAAGGCCGTGGACGCCGGGCTGGTCGAAGGCGCCCCCGTCAACTTCGCCACCAACACCCTCACGATCGTCACCCCTCCGGGAAATCCGCGAAACATCACGTCCTTCGCGGATCTTGCCGCGCCCGGTAACAAGGTCGTCGTCTGCGCCCCGCAGGTGCCCTGCGGGTCCGCGACACAGAAGATCGAAAACGCCACCGGCGTGACCCTCTCGCCGGTCAGCGAGGAATCCTCCGTCACCGACGTCCTCGGGAAGGTCACCACCGGACAGGCCGACGCCGGCCTGGTCTACGTCACCGACGCGGCTGGCGCAGGGAACGCGGTGACCACCGTCCCGTTCCCCGAATCCTCCACCGTGGTCAACACCTACCCGATCGCCGAACTGAAGAACTCGGGGAACAAGGCGACGGCAGAGCAGTTCATCGCGCTCGTCACCGGACCGGACGGACGCCAGGTCCTCGCCGACGCCGGCTTCGGCGCCCCCTGATTCGCCGAAAGACCGCTCGAACATGACAGCGGCCCGTCCCCGGTTGTCGGGGACGGGCCGCTGTCATGACGTCAGGAACTCACTCCTCGACAGGAGTATCGAAACCGAGGAGCTTCTGCTCACCGGTCAGCGCCGGGTCCGGACGGTCGATCTGATCGGCGGCCGCCATCTTCATGGTGCTCAGATCGGTCTTCATGTAGATCACGTTGTACCGATCCCACGTCGTCAGCACGAAGTAGAGGTTCTTGTCCCTGTCCTTGTTCGACCAGGGATGCATGAATCCGCCGTACAGCGAGGGCAGCGTTACCCCGCTGATCAACGTCTGCGCGGCGCTCCAATTCACCAGATCCGGCGACTGACGAATCTTCAGTCCGCCCAAGTCCGTGTACATCGCGACGTATTGGTTCAGGTAGGGGTTCCACTGCACCGACAGCTCGCTGACCGCCGGCTCGATCACAGGCACGGCATCCTCGATGTTGGACGACCAGCCGGAACCCTTCCAGTACTCGTAACTGCCCATGTCGCGAATGTCGCCCGCTAGCACCCGCGCGAGCCGAGCGGCACCGGAACGCCCTGAGGGAGTGCCGAATTCGTAGACATACCCATCGCCACGGTTCGGAACGAAGGCGCTCATCTGCCAGTCCTCATTGCTCGGCGCGAACGCCGGCATGCCGTCGACCGGGGTCTTGAAGGCGTCTTCGCGATTGACCCGCACGGTCCGCGGATCCGTCTCCCAGGTCTCACCGTTGTTCGTCGAAACAGCGAGACCGGAGTAGTTCGTGGTCCACTCGCCCGGCGTGTCCCACGAACGAACCGACATCCACCGCACGTACTGCACACCGTCGACTGCCACACCACCGGTGGGGATGACCGTGAACTCGGGCCAGCCTCCCGGTTCGGACGAGAGCAGGCCCTGGATGACCTGCTTGGAGAACCCACGCGACGCCAACGGCGAGCTGTCGATCCGCATACCGTCGGACAGGTTGGTGTCGCCGCTCCGGAAGAGGACGTTGCTGCGCCATTGGTCGCCTCCGACGCCGCACGCGCCGACCGTGTCACCGAACAGCATCATCACGCCGCGGGCATCGCCGGTCTTGCCGTTGTCCCACATGATGCCGAGGTCGGTGCCGGAGACGCTGAAGCGTTCGATGCTCTTATTCGGGCTACCCGGCCCGGTGACCATCTCGAGAGCCTTGGTCTTGCCGGTCAGGATCGGCAGCGCACCGTCGGGCGAACCCGTGATCCACGGCAGCGAATTGGCCAGCGAACCCGTTGCGCTGCCGAGGCTTCCAGCACCCAGGCTGCCCATCAGGCTGCCGGTGAGGCCGGCGCTCCCCGAGCTACCCGAACTTCCCGAGCTGCCGACACTTCCGCCGCCGTTCTGCCCGCACGGCCCGCCAACTGCGACGGCCGGTGTCGCCATCGCGACCGACAGACCGACAGTCACCGCGGCCGCCGACAGCGCAGCGGTCAGCCCCCGATTCACTGCTCTCACAGACTGCTTCCTTCCGTACAGCGGGAGGCAATCCGTGCGCGGCCCATCGCGCTCTCCCCCCGAAGATGTGCATTGATCAACAGCACACCATGTCACAACCAAGAGATGGCCGGTACCGGTGTGATTGGTGTGAAAATTGAGACTACGCCGACTGCCGGGATCCCGGGCCTTTTGCCGGGATCGCGGCCGGGGTCCGATTCGCATCCGCCCAGGTCCCCAGGCCACGTAACACAATCTTCACACGTGGCTAATCTCACTTTCCCCAGGTAACCGTCGAATTCGACGCCCTGCGCGGACTAGCCTGTAACAGAAAGATTAATAACTGCTCACGGAATCAGGTAGGTGAAAGTTGTCTGTACGCGACCGCGTTGAGGAGATCTACAAGCAGGTACTCCTTCGCAATGCTGGCGAGCCGGAGTTCCACCAGGCGGTCGCCGAGGTCTTCGAATCGCTCACCGTGGTGCTCGATCGGCACCCCAACTACGCCGACGGCGCCCTGATCGAGCGTCTCTGCGAGCCCGAGCGGCAGATCATCTTCCGCGTTCCGTGGCAGGACGACAACGGAAACATCCACGTCAACCGTGGTTTCCGCGTGCAGTACAACAGCGTGCTCGGCCCCTACAAGGGCGGCCTGCGCTTCCACCCGAGCGTCAACCTCGGCATCGTCAAGTTCCTCGGCTTCGAGCAGATCTTCAAGAACTCCCTCACCGGCCTGCCCATCGGCGGCGGCAAGGGCGGCTCGGACTTCGACCCCAAGGGCAAGTCCGAGGCCGAGATCATGCGCTTCTGCCAGTCGTTCATGACCGAGCTGCAGCGCCACATCGGCGAGTACACCGACGTCCCGGCCGGTGACATCGGCGTCGGCGGCCGCGAGATCGGCTACCTGTTCGGCCAGTACAAGCGCCTCAACAACTCCTACGAGTCGGGCGTCCTCACCGGCAAGGGCCTCACCTGGGGCGGCTCGATGGTCCGCAAGGAGGCCACCGGCTACGGTGCCGCGTACTTCGTCGCCGAGATGATGGCCGCCAAGGGCGAGTCCATCGAGGGCAAGAAGGCCGTCGTGTCCGGCTCGGGCAACGTCGCCATCTACGCCGTCGAGAAGATCCACCAGCTCGGTGGCACCGCGATCGCGTGCTCCGACTCGTCGGGCTACATCGTCGACAACAACGGCCTCGACGTCGACCTGCTCAAGGAGATCAAGGAGGTCCGTCGCGGCCGCATCTCCGAGTACGTCGACGAGCGCACCGGCGCCCAGTTCTTCCCGGGCGGCAACATCTGGAACGTCCCGTGTGACATCGCGCTGCCGTGTGCAACGCAGAACGAACTCGACGACGTCTCCGCGAAGACCCTGGTGAGCAACGGCGTCAAGGCCGTCGCCGAGGGCGCCAACATGCCCACCACCCCCGGTGGCATCGCGGTGTTCCGCGAGGCAGGCGTTGCCTTCGCTCCCGGCAAGGCCGCCAACGCCGGTGGCGTCGCCACCTCGGCACTGGAGATGCAGCAGAACGCCTCGCGCGATTCCTGGAGCTTCGCCTACACCGACGAGCGCCTCGAAAAGATCATGCGCGGCATCCACAAGCGCTGCTCCACCACGGCCGAGGAGTACGGCAAGCCGGGCGACTACGTCCTGGGCGCCAACATCGCCGGCTTCGTGAAGGTCGCCGACGCCATGTTCGCCATGGGCGTCATCTGATCTACCCACGCACGGGATCGGGCCCGGCACCTTTCACAGGTGCCGGGCCCGATTTCTTTGTACCGCTTCAGCTCTCGTCGGACGCTGTCCGCTCGCGATCCTCGCGGGCCTTCTGCGCCGCCTCACGCATCTCGATCCCGTCGGTGATCCAGTCCCCCACCTCCCGGGTGACGTCCCGGACCGCGCCCGCGATGATCACTGCGATTCTTCCGACGTGTGTGGCCGCAGACTCGGTGAGCTCCTGCACCGTATCCTTGCCCCGCTCGAACTTCCCCACCATGTCCGACGTGCCTCTCATGCAGCGGTTTTCCGACGCTCGACGATAACACCGCGAGCCTGCTCGCGGCCGACGAGTGAGGGCGGCAGTGCCAGCCGGACGATCTTCGCCCACACGGTGCCGATCTGACGGAAGAATCCCCCGGTGTTGTACGGCAGGCCGTAGCGCTCGCACAGTTCCCGTACCCGCGGCGCCATCTCCGGGTAGCGATGCGCCGGGATGTCCGGGAACAGATGGTGCTCGATCTGGTGCGACAGGTTGCCGGACATGATGTGGAACAGCGGACTGCCGGTGATGTTCGCACTGCCGAGCATCTGCCGCAGGTACCACTGGCCGCGCGTCTCGTCCGCGGTCTCCTCCTCGGTGAAACTCTGCACGCCCGAGGGGAAATGGCCGCAGAAGATGATCGAGTACGCCCACACGTTGCGGACGACGTTCGCGGTCGCGTTGCCGAGCAGCGTCGAGACGAACAGCGGTCCCGTCAACGCCGGGAACAGCGCGTAGTCCTTGAGGACCTGGCGTCCGGCCTTGCGCCACCATCCCCGCACGAGCGGCTTGACGTCGGCCCAACTTCGATTGCCCCGGATCACGTTCTCGGCCTCGAGGTCGTGCAGCATGACGCCCCACTCGAATCCGAACATCAGCGCAGTCGCGTACAGCGGATTACCCAGATAGTAGGGATTCCAGCGCTGCGCGTCGTCCATCCGCAGGATGCCGTAGCCGATGTCCCGGTCGCGTCCGACGATGTTCGTGTACGTGTGGTGCATGTAGTTGTGGGAGTGCTTCCACTGGTCGGCGGGGCACACGGTGTCCCACTCGAACACCCGCGAGTTCAGACCCGGTTCACGCATCCAGTCGTACTGACCGTGCATGACGTTGTGCCCGATTTCCATGTTGTCGAGGATCTTCGAGACCGACAGCGCACCCACGCCGGCCAGCCAGAACGGCGGCAGGAAGCCGAGGTACATCAGCCCGCGACCGGCCACCTCGAACCCTCTCTGCGCCTTGATGATCCGGTAGATGTACTCGCGATCGGTCGCGCCTAGGTCGGCAACCACCTCCGCCCGCAGCGCGTCGAGCTCACGCCCGAGCGCCTCGACGTCGTCGTATCCGATCACCGTGAGCTCGTCTCGAGGTTCGTGGTCGCGAGCCCCGAACCGCACGAACCCGGGCATCGACAGGAACCCGGGAAGACTGATTCCGAACATGGTTTCTCCTCTTGGGTCGTGGCACCGGCACGGTCAGACGTCGATCTCGACGTCACCGACCGGCGCGGAGATGCACAGCTGGATCGGCTGGTCCGGGTCGTCGTGCGTGTCGCCGGTGCGAACGTTGCGGGTGCGACCGGAGCGCTTGACCGCGGTGCACGAGAAGCAAATCCCCATCCGGCAGCCGTACTCGGGCTGCAGGCCCGCCGCCTCGGCCTGCTCGAGCAGGGTCGCACCGGTGTTCGCCGCCACGACGCCACTGCGCGCGAAGGACACCGCGCCGTCGGCGGGTCCGGCCGGCACCGGGGGAACGAGCCGGAAGCACTCGGTGTGCATCTGTTCACCGAATCCGTCGGCATCGAGCAACTCCCGGAGAGCGTCGGTGAGGGCGTCGGGGCCGCACACGAACACCTCCGAGTCGGCCCCCAGCCACGGGGCCACGCCGCGCAGATGCTCGCGACACAGACGCCCCTCGGTCGACGTCTCGACGATTCGAACGGCAAGGTTGTCACGCGCCTCACCGAGCGCGCTCAACTCGCCGAGCACCGGAACGTCCGCGAGTGTCCGCGTGTAGTGCAGGAAGGCGATCCGGCCGGGAAACTCCTCGCGGACGAGGGTCCGCACCATCGCCAGCACCGGCGTGATCCCGCTGCCACCGCTGACGAGCACCACCTCCCGCGGCCGAGGCTCCGGGAGCACGAATTCCCCTGCAGCCGAGGACAGATCGACGACCATCCCCGCGCGGGCCTCACGGACCAGGTATTGCGAGACGAGCCCACCGGGGTGCGCCCGCACGATCAGTTCGACCGCGTCACGCGACGCCGGCCGCGCCCCCGTCGGCGAGTAGCACCGCGTGTGGCGCACCCCGTCGATCACCACGCCGACCTGCACGAACTGCCCGGCCTCGGCGCCCCGCCATCGCCGCGACGGACGCAATTCCAGCACGACGGAGCCCTCGGTCGGGCGCATGACCCGCACGATGCGGGCGCGCACCTCACGCACGGTCGCCATCGGATCCAGGAGTTCGAGGTAGCGGTCCACCGCATGCGGCGTGACCAACGCCTCGAACAGGGACGTGAGCGGTCGGAGCACCGCACCGCCGGAAGAACTCGCCGTCATGATCATCTCCTCACGAGAGATTTCAGTGCACACTCGTACACTGGATAGTGTGAACGCGACCACCCCCCGCCTGTCAATCCCACGGAAACGTGACCCCGGTCACCCCGGCGCTGCAGCGGACGCCGGCACCCGGTGCCTACACTCGACGCCGTGACCGAACCGGTGGAGACGCGAGCGCAGCGCAAGGAGCGCACGCGTCAGGCACTGCTCGACCGGGCACTCGAACTGCACGCCGACCGCAGTTTCGCGAGCGTGAGCCTGCGAGAGGTCGCCCGGGCCGCGGGCATCGTGCCGACGGCCTTCTACCGGCACTTCGCCTCGATGGACGAACTCGGCGTCGCGCTGGCTGAGGACAGCATGCGGGTGCTGCGTCGAATGCTGCGCGACGCGCGACGAAACCCGAGCACCGACAACGCCCGTGCATCGCTCGACATCCTCGTGCGCCAGGTGCACGCCCACCCGGCCGCGTTCCGATTCGTCGCCCGCGAGCGGTACGGCGGCGTATCGGAGGTGCGGCGTGCCATTGCCACCGAACTACGCCTGTTCGTCAGCGAGCTCACGATCGACCTGGGCCGCACGCCCGCGCTGGCCGATCGGGACGTCGAGGACCTCGAGGCAGCCGCAGACCTCATCGTCCAGGCGATGCTCGCTGTCGTGGCCGACCTGCTCGAGGTCGACCGTCCCGGCTCGGCCGGTGAGCGGGCGGTGATCGAGCGCGCCGAGAAACAGCTGCGGATGATCATGTTGGGCATCGGGAGCTGGAAACCCCCGCGCTCGTAACGGTTCCGCTACCGTGTCCCCATGACTGCAGAAGCTCGGATCGACCGAGTTCGCCTGGGCGACCTGACATTCGATGTCGCCGTCGCGGGACCGGACGACGGTACGGTGATCGTCCTGCTGCACGGGTTCCCCGAGAGCGCGGCGACCTGGCGGCCGATCACGCCGAGGCTCGTCGCCGCGGGCATGCGTGTCATCGCCCCGAATCAGCGCGGTTACTCCCCCGACGCCCGCCCACGGCCGGTCGAGGACTACCGCTTCGATCACCTCGTCGGCGACGTCGTCGGCCTGCTCGACGCCTACGACCTGCCGTCCGCGCACTTGGTGGGGCACGACTGGGGCGCGGCCATCGCCTGGCAGACCGCGGGACGCCACCCGAATCGGATCCGCAGTCTCACCGCCGTGTCGGTGCCGCATGCCAAGGCAATCGGGTGGGCTCTGCGCGAGGACGCCGACCAGAAGCGCCGATCCGGATACGTGGGACTGCTCCGCCAGGAGGGAACGGCCGAAGAGTATCTGCTCGAGGACAATTCGCGACGCCTACGCGCGGCGTTCGGTGAGGGCACCGCCCCGGACCTGATCGAGGAGCACGTACGACTGCTGTCGCAGCCCGGCGCGCTGACCGCGGCCCTGAACTGGTATCGGGCGCTGGTACGCGAGTTCAGTGACCTGCCACCGGTACGAGTGCCGACCACGTACGTCTGGGGCACCGCGGATCCGACGCTCGGCCCGGCGGCAGCGCGGCGGTGCGCCGAGTTCGTCGACGCGCCCTACCGATTCGTCGTCCTCGACGGCGCCGGCCATTGGATCCCCGAGGAGAACCAGGACGCCCTCGCCGACGCCGTCCTGGCACGGGTTGCACTCAGCTGACGGGCGTCACCAGCAGCACCTCGAGTTCGTCGACCACCGCCTCGAGCGGGTCCGACGTGCCCTGCGCCTGCGCCATCACCAGCGCGCCTTCGAGCGCGCTGACGACCAGCACCGACAGTGACGCCGCGCGATCGTGCGCGATGCCGTCGTCGACGAGGCTCGCCGCGATCAGCTCGCACCACTCGGTGAAGGTGGCCCCCGCCACCTCCCGGGCGCCGCGCTCGGTGCCGAGCGCGGCCGCGACGATCGGGCACCCGGCCGCGTAGTCGGTGGCCTCGAGGCCGCGCCGCCACAGGTCGACGAGCGAGCGCAGCGCCGACACGGTGTCGCCGGAGTCGAGGACCCGCGTCATGCCCCGTCCGAGATAGCCGGCGGCCGAGCGCGTCGCCTCCTCCACCAGCTGGGACTTCCCCCCGGGGAAGTGGTGGTAGATGGAGCCGCGTGGAGCACCGCTGTGGGCGAGCACGTCGGCGAACGACGTCGCCGCCACCCCCTGCTCGCGAATCAGTGCGACGGCGCTGTCGATCATCGCGGCCCGCGGGCCACCTGTGGGATCCTGCCGCCTCGCCATGTCCTCGCCCTTTCCGCCCGTCGTTCGGTTGCCGGTCCGTCCTATGTATGTTGTCATACTTAGAACCGGATCGTCACCCGTCAGGAGTCGTCGTGACCCAGATCGTCGCACCTACGCACCCATTCGACGCGGCCGTCGAACTCGCCTCCGAGGGGGGCTCACCCGACGCGTTCCGCGGACACACCTCCGCCGCGTACGCGAACATGGTCGGCCCGTTCGGCGGTATCACCGCCGCGACGCTGCTGAGCGCCGTCCAGCAGCATCCAGACTGCCTCGGCGATCCCCTGTCGTTGACCGTGAACTACGCGGGTCCCATCGCGGACGGCGAGTTCGAGATCGCCGCGCACCCGACCCGCACCAACCGGTCGACGCAGCACTGGAACATCGAGCTGATCCAGGACGGTGTCGTGATCACGACCGCGACCGCGGTGTTCGGCAACCGCCGCGACACCTGGTCGTCCACCGAGATCGCGGCACCCTCGGCGCCCGCCTTCGACGACGTTGCCGCACAGGCGTTCCCCGACTTCATCGCGTGGGCGCGCAACTACGAGCTGCGGTTCGTCGAAGGCGCGGTCCCCAATCCCGAAGACGACGCTGCCGGCTCCGACCTCGCCCAGCCGAGTTCGACCAGCACGCTGTGGATCCGGGACAACCCGCCGCGCCCGCTGGACTTTCCCGGACTCACCGCCCTGTGCGACGTCTTCTACCCGCGCGCGTTCCTGCGCCTGGGCCGATATCTGCCGGCGGGCACCGTGTCGCTCACGGTGTACTTCCACGCCGACGCGGCGATGCTCGCGGCGCAGGCCGACGACGCGGTCCTCGGCACCGCTCGCGCGCAGCGCTTCGGCAACGGCTACTTCGACCAGTCCGGCGAGATCTGGGGCCGCGACGGCGTCCTGCTCGCGACGACGCACCAGTTGGTCTACTTCAAGGACTGACCCTTTGGTGGCCGAATGTCACACGCGTTCAGTCGGACCGAACCGATGTGACATTCAGCCGTCAGCCGGGGAGGGCGCCCGCGACCTCGCGTTCGGGCGCGCGCACCGCCAGTAGGGCGGCGAGCCCGACGCCCAGCACCACCAGCAGCCCCACGATGCCGGCGCGGTCGGCACCGAACCACCACGCGAAGAAGCCGAACAGCGTCGGCGCGAGGAACGACACCGCGCGCCCGGTCGTGGCGTACAGCCCGAACATCTGGCCCTCACGCCCCGGCGGGGTGACCCGGGCCAGGAAGGTCCGGGCCGACGACTGCGCGGGGCCGACGAACAGGCACAGCAGCAGCCCGAAGACCCAGAACATCAGGGTCCCGGAGATCACCAGCAGCACGACGCCGACGACGATCATCGCGGCCAACGATCCGACGATGACGCTCTTGGGTCCGATGCGGTCGTCGAAGCGCCCGGCGACGATCGCGCCCAGTGCGGCAACCACGTTCGCCGCGACGCCGAACAGCAGCACGCTGTCGGACGCGAGCCCGTACACGTTGACCGCGAGGACGGCGCCGAACGTGAAGACGCCCGCGAGCCCGTCGCGGAAGAGCGCGCTGGCGATCAGGAAGCCGACGGTTCGGCGGTCGACGGCCCACAGTTCGCGCACGTCGCGCCAGAGCACCCGGTACGAGTCGACGAACCCGGCCTTCGCGGCGCCGGGGTCGGCGGAGGTGCGCGGCGCCTCGGGAACCATGACCAGCACCGGGATCGCGAACACCGCGAGCCACACCGCGGCCAGCAGTGCCACCAGGCGGATGTTCATTCCCCCGTCGGTGGTGATGTCCAGGAACCCGCGGGTGTCGCCGTCGCCCGCGATGAACCCGAGGTAGCAGACGAGCAGCAGCACGATTCCACCGAAATACCCCATCGCCCAACCGAACCCGGATACCCGGCCGATGTTCTCCGGCGTCGACACTTGCCGCATCATCGCGTTGTACGGCACACCCGCGAGTTCGAAGATCACCGATGCGAACCCCAGCAGCACGAGGCCGAGCCACAGGTAGTGGTAGTCGTCGACGACGAAGAACATCGCCGCCATCGCCGCGACGGTGAGGAACGTCAGGACCGCGAGCGAGCGCTTGCGCCGACCTGTGGCGTCGAACCGCTGTCCGCTCACGGGCGCGAGCACGGCGATGCAGAAACCCGCGAGGCCCAGCGACCAGCCCAGCCACGTACTGGCCGAGACCGAACCGGGCAGGTCGTCGCCGACGGCGTCGGTGAGGTACACCGAGAACACGAACGTGAGGATCACGGCGTTGAACGCCGCGCTACCCCAGTCCCACAGCCCCCAGGCTGCGATCTGTCGTCGCGTCGCCGCCTGACCGATGCCCGCCTCCCCCACCATGCCGCTGCTCATGGCCGCGAGCCTAATCGCGCCGGGCCGCATTTCCCCGACGACAGCACACCGAACGGTCTATTCATCTGGTTGCATACTCACCCAGTTGCATACAGAATGGCGGGGTGGCACTCGAACACGCGATCCTCGTCTCCCTCAGCGAGCAGACCGGCTCGGGATACGAACTCGCGCGCCGGTTCGACAAGTCGATCGGCTACTTCTGGAGTGCCACCCACCAGCAGATCTACCGCGTACTCAAGCGGATGGACGACGCCGGTTGGGTCACGGGCGAATCGATCGCACAGGACGGCCGCCCCGACAAGAAGGTGTACCGCGTGTCGAGCGCCGGACGGACCGAACTGGCCCGCTGGATCGCCGAACCCACCGAACCGGGGCACCTGCGCAACGAACTCGCCGTGAAGATCCGCGGCGCCTCGTACGGGGACCTGGCGCCGCTGCTCGCCGAAGTGCACCGGCACCGCGACGAGCACGCCGCCCGCCTGGACCTGTACCGCCGCATCCAGCAACACGACTTCCCCGAGTCCCGTCCCCGCAGCGGCCGGGCCCTGCACCAGTACCTCGTCCTGCGCGGTGGCATCCGTGTCGAGGCCGGGTTCGTCGACTGGTGTGACGAGGTCCTCGACGCCCTGACCGGCGAAGCGGACTCGGGACCCACGCAGCCCTGACCCGACCGAAAGGCCCGGCATGACTTCCCCGTTCCCGCACTTACTCTCACCACTCGATCTCGGATCCACGACGCTGAAGAACCGCGTGATCATGGGGTCGATGCACACCGGCCTCGAGGACCGCGCCAAGAACACCGCGCGCCTCGCCGAGTTCTACGCCGAGCGCGCGCGGGGCGGCGTGGGCCTGATCGTCACCGGCGGCTACGCCCCCAACCGCACCGGATGGCTACTACCGTTCGGCGCCAAGCTCACCAATCGGCTCGAGGCCCGCCGACACCGCACCATCACCCGCGCCGTGCACGACGCCGACGGCAAGATCGCACTGCAGATCCTGCACGCCGGCCGCTACAGCTACCAGCCCTTCAGCGTCAGTGCGTCGTCGATCAAGGCGCCCATCAACCCGTTCCGGCCGCGTCGGCTGACGAGCCGCGGCGTGCGGTGGCAGATCCGCAACTTCGTGCGCTGCGCGCGCCTGGCCCGCTCGGCGGGCTACGACGGCGTCGAGATCATGGGCGGCGAGGGCTATTTCGTCAACCAGTTCCTGTGCGAGCGCACCAACCGGCGCCGCGACGAATGGGGCGGCACCCCGGAGAAGCGGCGCCGCATCGCTGTCGAGATCGTCCGGCGTACCCGCGAGGCGGTGGGCCCGGACTTCCTCATCCTGTTCCGGTTGTCGATGGCCGATCTCGTCGAGGGCGGGCAGACGTGGGACGAGATCGTCGCGCTCGCACAGGAAATCGAGTCCGCCGGGGCGACGATCATCAACACGGACATCGGTTGGCACGAATCCCGCGTGCCGACCATCGTGACGTCGGTGCCGCGCGCGGCGTTCGTCGACGTCACCGAGAAGCTCGCGAAGCACGTGTCCATTCCGGTCGTCGCATCGAACCGGATCAACATGCCCGAGGTGGCCGAGGAGATCCTCACCCGCGGCGAGGTGCAATTGATCTCGATGGCGCGGCCGATGCTGGCCGACCCGATGTGGGTGCGCAAGGCCGCGTCCGGTGCGCCCGACGAGATCAACACGTGCATCGCGTGCAACCAGGCGTGCCTCGACCACGCGTTCGTCAACAAGCACGTCTCGTGCCTGCTCAACCCGCGCGCCGGCCGCGAAACGGAACTGACGCTGCTGCCCACGCGCCGCAAGAAGCGTCTCGCCGTCGTCGGCGCCGGTCCGGCGGGACTGTCCGCGGCACTGAACCTCGCGCAGCGCGGACATGCGGTCACGCTGTTCGAGGCGCGCGGCGAGATCGGCGGCCAGTTCGGCATCGCACAGAAGATCCCCGGCAAGGAGGAGTTCGCCGAGACCATCCGCTACTACCGGCGCCAACTCGCCCTCGCCGGTGTCGACGTGCGCCTCGGCACCCGCGCCCAGGCCGCCGATCTGATCGACGCCGGCTACGACGAGGTGGTGATCGCGACCGGCGTCGTCCCGCGCATCCCCGCGATCCCCGGCATCGACCACCCGAAGGTGCTCTCGTACGCCGACGTCGTCCGCGACGGCAGACCCGTCGGAAGGTCCGTCGCCGTGATCGGAGCCGGCGGCATCGGCGTCGACGTCAGCGAGTTCCTCACCCATGAGCACTCCCCCACGCTCGACCTCGCCGAGTGGAAGCGCGAGTGGGGCGTGACCGACCCCGAGACCTCCCCCGGCGCGCTGACGACCCCGCGGCCGTCGCCGTCGCCGCGCCAGGTGTATCTGCTGCAGCGCAAGCCCGGACGGATCGGCGCGGGACTCGCGAAGACCACCGGCTGGGTGCACCGGGCCGCGCTGAAGGCCAAGGGCGTCGAGGAGATCGCCGGTGTCAACTACGAGCGCATCGACGACGCCGGCCTGCACATCACGTTCGGCGAGAAGCGGGAAAGCCCACGCACCCTCGCAGTCGACACGGTGGTGATCTGCGCGGGCCAGGAATCGGTGCGCGACCTGGCCGACGAGCTGACCGTCGCCGGCGTGCCGACCCACGTCATCGGCGGCGCCGACGTCGCGGCCGAGCTCGACGCCAAGCGAGCGATCGAGCAGGGCACGCGCCTGGCGGCGGGCATCTGAGCGCATGAGCACCACGTTTCCGTCGACCCGCTACGCTGCACTGTCGTGAGCCTGCCGAATCCCAACCCTGACGCCCGCGCGGTCGTGACCGGCGCCTCCTCCGGCATCGGCGAGGCCCTCGCTGCCGAACTGGCCGCGCGCGGGCACTCGCTGATCCTCGTCGCCCGCCGCGGCGACGTCATGGAGAAGCTCGCCGCCCAGCTGCGTGAGAAGTACGGCGTCGAAGTCGAGGTCCGTGCCGTGGACCTGTCCGACCGCGACGGCCGCGCCCCGCTGGTCGCCGAGCTGTCCGAGCGCGAGATCTCGATCCTGTGCAACAACGCCGGCATCGCGACGTTCGGCCCGGTCGTCGACCTCGATCCGAGCTACGAGCGCGACCAGGTCGAGCTCAACGCGGTCGCCGTGCACGACCTGACGCTCGCGGTGCTGCCGGGCATGGTCGCCCGGAAGTCGGGCGCGATACTCATGGTCGGCTCGGCGGCCGGCAACATGCCGATCCCGAACAACGCCACCTACGCGGCCACCAAGGCGTTCGTGAACACGTTCTCCGAGTCGCTGCGCGGCGAACTGAAGGGCAGCGGCGTGAACGTCACGCTCCTCGCTCCCGGTCCCGTCCGCACCGAGACCCCGGACCCGGCCGACGCCTCCATCGTCGACAAGCTGGTCCCGGACTTCCTGTGGATCTCGAGCGAGTACGTCGCGAAGGTCTCCCTGGATGCCCTCGCCGAGAACAAGATGCGGATCGTGCCGGGCATCCTGAGCAAGGGCATGTCGGTGGCCGGCCAGTACAGCCCGCGCGCCGCCATTGCCCCCATCGTCGGCACGTTCTACAAGAAGCTGGGCGGCTGAACCGACCGCGTCAACCACGCGTCAGAGCTGTCTCGGCCGGCGTCAAACAGGCGTCAAGACCCGGCTACCGGGCACCGCACCGGCGTACTTCTGAAGGTTGAACCCGCTCCGACCGGATTGCGGGCACTTTCCAGGAGTACGCCGGTGACCCTGCTCGACATCTTCCCCTCGCTCCGCGCCGCGATGGTGCCGCGTCTCGACCCGGCGCTGTGGCCCGTGAACACGAGCTACGACGACCGCGGTCGCATCCGGGTCGGTGGCGTCGCCCTCGACGACATCGCCGACCAGTACGGCACCCCCACGTACGTGCTGGACGAGGACAACGTGCGACACCGATGCCGCACGTATCGCTCGATCTTCCCCGAAGCCGAGATCGCGTACGCGGCAAAGGCACTGATGGCCCGGGGCGTCACGAAGTGGGTGACGGACGAGGGTCTGTCGCTGGACGTCTGCTCGTCCGGTGAGCTCGCGATCGCGCTGTCCGCGGGCGCCGACCCGCGTCGAATCATCATGCACGGCAACGCGAAGACAGCATCCGAACTGAGGGCCGCCGTAGCCGCGGGAGTCGGCCGGATCGTCGTCGACTCGCACACCGAGATCCGGCTCCTCGCGTCCGTCGCCCCTGCACGCCAGAAGGTCCTGGTCCGGGTCACGCCCGGCATCGACATCCACGGACACCCCGCGGTCACGACCGGCGTCGACGACCAGAAGTTCGGATTCCCGCTCGCGGGTGGGCACGCCGACGCGGCGATCCGACTGGTGCTCGAGCAACCCAACCTCGAACTGGTGGGGCTGCACTGCCATCTCGGCTCCCAGATCACCGACTCCGGCCTGTTCGGCACCGCGGTGGCCCGGCTGATCGGACAGATGGATCAGGTCCGGCGCGACCACGGCGTCATCCTGACCGACCTCGACCTCGGCGGCGGACACGCGGTGCCCTACCGACCCGGGGACCCGCAGATCGATCTCACCGCACTCGCGCGCACCATCGACGACGCCCTCGACGACGCATGCGCCCGCAACCGCTTCCCGCGGCCGCAACTCACCCTCGAACCGGGGCGCGCGATCGTCGCGCGGGCCGGAGTGACGCTCTGCCGGGTGGTGTCGATCAAGACGGCCCCGAGCGGACGGATCTTCGTGGCCGTGGACGGCGGCATGAGCGACAACCCGCGGGTCGCGCTGTACGGCGCACACTACGACGTCGCGGTCGCCAACCGGCACCCGTCCTGCGCCCACGTCCCGATGACCGTCGTCGGGCGGCACTGCGAGGCGGGCGACATCCTCGCCGGCGACGTCATGCTCCCGGCCGACCTCCATCCCGGCGACGTGCTCGCGGTGCCGTGCACGGGCGCGTACCACCACAGCCTGGCGTCGTCGTACAACGCCGTCGGCCGCCCCCCGGTGGTGGCGGTCAGAACCGGAGACGCCCGTGAGCTGATCCGGCGGGAAACGGTCGCCGACCTACTGTCCCGAGACATCGGACTGTAACCCGATTCCAGTCAGTGAGACCGGTCACACCGGAGCAGACCGCCTGGACGGATAGTGATGCGCACCACACCATCACCATCCACACAGGAGGAGCCACACGTGAAGACTCGCGGAGCCGTCGTCACCGAAGCGCCCGGCACGTACAAGGTTGTCGAACTCGAGCTTGACGGACCTCGCCAGAACGAAATCATGGTCAAGATGGTGGCCTCGGGTCTGTGCCACTCGGACGACCACATCGCGCAGGGCGACCAGCCGTCCACGCGCTACCCGATCTGCGGTGGCCACGAAGGTGCCGGAATCGTCGTCGAGGTCGGACCGCACACGCCCGGCTTCGAGGTCGGCGACCACGTCATCTTCTCGTTCCTCGCCGGCTGTGGACGCTGCCGGTGGTGCGCGAAGGGCCACCAGAACCTGTGCGACCGCGGCGCCACGATCCTGACGGGCGGACGCCCCGACGACCCGGACAGCTACCGCCTGACGATGGACGGCACCCCGGTCGCGCAGATGTGCGGTATCGGCACGTTCAGCGAGTACTCCACCGTGCACGTCGATTCCGCGGTCAAGGTCGACAAGGACCTCCCGCTCGAGAAGCTCTGCCTGCTGGGTTGCGGCGTCGGCACCGGGTGGGGCGCCGCCGTCAACTCGGCCGAGGTCTACCCCGGCCACACGGTCATCGTGATGGGCATCGGCGGTATCGGCATCAACGCCGTCCAGGGTGCCGCGCACGCGGGCGCCGCCCACATCATCGCCGTGGACCCGGTTGCGTTCAAGCGCACCACCGCTCTGGAACTCGGCGCCACCCACGCGGTCGCGACGATGGAAGAGGCCACCGAGATCGCACGCTCCTACACCAACGGGCAGGGCGCCGACTCCGCGATCGTCACGGTCGGCGTCACCACCGGCGAGCATGTGGCGCAGGCGTTCTCGTCGATCCGCAAGGCCGGCACGGTCGTCGTCACCGGACTCGGCAAGCTCACCGACTTCGGCATCCCCGTCAGCCTGCTCGAACTCACCCTGTACCAGAAGCGCATCCAGGGCTCACTGTTCGGCGCCTCGGCCCCGAGCGCCGACATCCCGTGGATGGTCGAGATGTACAAGGCGGGCAAGCTCGAGCTCGACAAGCTGGTGACCACCACCTACACGCTCGACGACATCGCGCAGGGCTACATCGACATGCACGAGGGCAAGAACATTCGCGGCGTCGTGCTGTTCGACTGACCCCGCGGGTACCGGGCGCCGGCCGCGCCTCCCTCAGCGTCGACGCCGGCGTCCGGTACCGAAGATGCTCCGCGAGATCTCCCGGCCCGCGGCCGACCCCGCCGACCGCAGGAAGCTCTTGACGGCCGAATTGCCGAGAATCTGCTCCGCGACGCTCGGCCCCTCGGATGCGGGAGGGGGCGGCGGAGGCAGGTCCGGGAGATCCGGCAGCGGAGGCACGTCCAGCGCCGGATCGATGTCCGGCGCGGCAGCCACCTTCGCAGTGAGCTTCTCGTACGCCGATTCCCGATCGATCGTCTGCCCGTACTTGGCGTGGAGCGCGCTCGCCTCCGCCGCGGCCCGGATGGCGTCGTCGCCGATCGCATCCATCAGCGAACGCGGCGGGCGCACCCTGGTCCATGCGACCGGCGTCGGGGCGCCCTTTTCCGAGAGCACCGTGACGATCGCCTCGCCCGTGCCGAGTGACGTGAGTGCCTTCTCGAGGTCGTAGTGGTCCGTCTTCGGGTACGTCTTCACGGTCCGGTTGAGCGACTTCTGGTCGTCTGGAGTGAAGGCCCGCAGCGCATGCTGGACGCGCGCACCCAGCTGCGACAGCACCACGTTGGGGATATCGGTGGGCAACTGGGTGCAGAAGAACACGCCGACGCCCTTGGACCGGATCAGTTTCACGGTCTGCTCGACCTGCGCGAGAAACGCCTTCGAGGCATCGGCGAACAGCAGGTGCGCTTCGTCGAAGATGAAGACCAGTTTCGGCTTGTCGAGGTCGCCTGCCTCCGGCAGCGCCTGGAACAGGTCGGCCAGCACCCACATCAGGAACGTCGAGAACATCGCCGGCCGCGCCGCCTGCGCCCCCAGTTCGAACAGCGTGACGACGCCGCGCCCGTCGGGGCCCACGCGCAGCAGGTCCTCGGTTTCGAACTGGGGTTCGCCGAAGAAGGTGTCGCCGCCGTTCGCTTCGAGGTTGACCAACGCGCGCAGGATGACACCGGCAGTGGCAGCGGACACGCCCCCGATGCCCTTCAGGTCGGCCTTGCCCTCGTCGGACGTCAGGTGGGCGATCACCGCCCGCAGGTCCTTCAGGTCCAGCAGCGCGAGGCCCTGCGTGTCGGCCCAGTGGAAGATCAGACCGAGGGTGGATTCCTGGGTCTCGTTGAGTCCCAGAACCTTGCCGAGCAGGATCGGCCCGAAACTCGTGATGGTGGCGCGCACCGGGATCCCGATGCCGCCGGTGCCGAGGGAGACGAACTCCACCGGGAAACCGGCGGGCTCCCAGTCGGACTCACCGGTCTCGGCCGCGCGCGCCGCGGCCTTCTCGTTCGCATCCCCCGGCCTCGACAGACCCGACAAGTCGCCCTTGATGTCGGCCATCACGACAGGAACACCTGCGGCCGAGAGCTGTTCGGCCATACCCTGCAGGGTCTTGGTCTTGCCGGTACCGGTCGCTCCCGCGATCAGCCCGTGCCGGTTGACGGTGGCCAACGGAATTCGTACCCGCGCGGCCGGATCGACGGTGCCGTCGACCACGACGGTGCCGAGTTCGAGTGCGGCACCGTCCGATTGGTAGCCGGCAGCGATCTCTGCCGCGACACCGCCGGACTCCACCCGTGCCGAATCCGCCGACGCGACCTGGGCGGCCTCCATCTCACGCTCCGCTGCCTCCGCCGCGGCGGCCGCCTCTGCCGCGGCCCGGGCCGCTTCCTCCGCGGCCGCCTTCGCAATCCTGGCCTTCTCCGCCAGCGACTGGGCGTCGTCCCCCGGGACCGAATCATCAGCCATGAAGCGTCCTCCTCGAAGCAGAAGCGAGCGGGAAGTTCTCCACCGTGGACAATATCCCGGCCACGCCTGACTACTGTGTTTCTCGTGCAGGACAAATTGGTATGGATCGATTGTGAAATGACGGGCCTTCGGCTCGGCTCCGACAAGCTCATCGAGATCGCCGCCCTGGTGACCGACAGCGACCTGAATATCCTCGGCGACGGTGTGGACATCGTGATCCACGCCGACGACGACGCACTGGCCGCGATGCCGGACATCGTGAAGGAGATGCATGCCCGCTCGGGTCTCACCGAGGAGGTGCGCGCGTCGACGGTGACGGTGGCAGAGGCTGAGCGGATGGTGCTCGACTACATCCGCGAGCACGTGCCCGTCGCCGGCACCGTGCCGCTCGCCGGCAACTCGATTGCCACCGACCGCGGATTCATCGCCCGCGACATGCCCGACCTGGACACACACCTGCACTACCGGATGATCGACGTCAGCTCGATCAAGGAGCTGTGCCGACGCTGGTACCCGCGGATCTACTTCGGCCAGCCGGAGAAGGGGCTGTCGCACCGCGCCCTCGCGGACATCAAGGAGTCGATCCGCGAACTGCAGTACTACCGACGGACCGCATTCGTCGCGGATCCGGGACCGTCGACCGTCGAGATCGCGGCCGTCGCGAAGGAGCTGGGACCCGCCTGACCTGGCGATTGGCACTTTCGTCGATCGACAGGCTAATATTCATCTCGCTGCAGCAACCGGTTCCGCCGGAAGCGACAGCGATGGTGACTGTAGTTCAGTTGGTAGAGCACCAGGTTGTGATCCTGGCTGTCGCGGGTTCGAGTCCCGTCAGTCACCCCGAACAAACGCCCCCCGGCATTGCCGGGGGGCGTTTTTCGTTTCGGTCACCCGCGTCGGATGCCCGCGCCAGCCGCCCCCGAGCGTGCCCGCCGGCCCGTCGGCACACCCCTTGTGCGCCAGCTCCCCGACACCACCCGGTCGACACTCCACCCTCACACCGACCGTGTGATCCAGTTCACTTTTCTGATACCCGGCGATACACACAAATGCCGTTGAACAGGAAATTCACGCAAGTCTCACTCAGTGGGACTTGGAATTAACCGTTTGTTCAAGCGCGCCCTACTGTGACGCACAGCATCTTCGATGCACGGAATGGCCTGTGTCACTTCCGCACCCCGTTTGCATCCAACTACAGGAGTCAACATGCCTGAATTCGGTTCTTCCACCGCCGAGATCCGCAGCTACATCGGCCTCGGCGCCGGCCTGCTCAGCGGCATCGGCGCGATCCTGGGCCTCGGCGCCCTGCTCGGCCTCATCTGACACAGGCTGACGAGCAGAACCCGCAAGCTACGAGAAGTGGCCGGCACCCGAAAGGGTGCCGGCCACTTCTCGTTGCGGGACGTACCAGCCTCGCCGCCCTCGGTCCGACCGAGCTCGGCAGCACGTCGTCTCCCGCGCGGCGACGGGAGACGACGGACGCGTACTAGTCGAACAGCGTGGGCGCATCTCCGCCGTCGGCGCCGTCGGCCGTTCGAGGGGGACGCGTCCCCGCTTCCGCCTTACGAACCACGGTCAGCGTCGTCGTGCGACGCGACAGACGATGCCCGTCTGCGTGTTCCAACAGAGCCATGCCATGCCGGACCTCGAGCACCGTCCACGGGCCCGCATGTCCCGCGGCCTGAACGAGATCCCCGACTCCCACCGTTTCCACCGCTGCGCTCCCGTTCCTTCGGACGATTCGGTCGCCACCAGGATAATCGGCCGCTACGCGTTGCCGGCGCGCCAGGTCTCCCACGGAATGTTCCAGTCGCCGAGGCCTTCCGTACCCGACAGGGTGCCGCCGACCGTGTTCTTCACGATCACGATGTCGCCGCGCTTGGTGTTGTCGTAGATCCACTTCGCGTTCGACGGGCTCAGATTCAGGCAGCCGTGGCTGGTGTTGGTGTAGCCCTGTTCGCCCACCGACCACGGGGCCGAGTGGAAGAAGATGCCGCTGTACGACATTCGCGTGGCCCAGTCGACGGGCGTGCGGTAGCCGGCGGGTGAGTTGACCGGCACACCGTAGGTGGACGAGTCCATGACGAGATGGTCGAACCGGTCGCCGATGATGTAGACACCGTTGTCGGTCGGGGTGCTGTCCTTCCCCATCGACGTCGGCATCGTCTTCACGTCCTGGCCCGACCGGTTGACGGTGACCTGCTTGGTGTCGTCGTCGGCCGTGATCACGACGGCGTCGCCGATCGTGAAGGACGAGTGCACGTCCTCCTGCCCGAACATTCCCTTGCCGAGGTCGCGGCCGTACGCCTTGACGTCGACCGTGACCGTGGTCCCCGGCTGCCAGTATTGCTGCGGCCGCCAGCGCACCTCGCGGTTGCTCAGCCAGTAGAAGGCGCCCTCGACCGGCGGCACCGTGACGATCTCGATGGCCGCCTCGGCGGCCTTGCGATCGGGGATGTTCTCGTCGAACTGCACTGCGACGGGTTGCCCGATGCCGACGACACTGCCGTCTCCCGGCATCACGTAGGGCTTCGTGAGGTTTCCGGGGGCACTGGTCGTGAACGACATCGTGGTCGACGTCGAACCACCGAGTCCGTACGCGTCGGCCTGCAGCGAGTACTTGCGGTTGTAGCCGAGCGGCTCGGTGTTGGTCCACGACAGGCCGTCGGACGCGACAGTCCCTGCGACAACCTTGCCGTCGGGATTGCGCAGGGTCACGTCCGCGAGTCGGCCGTCGGCGACCCGCACCGTGACGGGGTCACCGGGAGAGAACCCGACCGCACCGTCGACCACGGACGTCGTGAGCTTGGGCTGGATCAGGGCGACGAGCGGATTGGAGTCGACCGGAGCCGAGTCGGCGGTCGACGCATCACTGGTGGAGATGGTGCAGCCGGTGACGAGCATCACGATGCCGAGCGCTGCGGACCCGACCGTGATCAGAGCCGGCCACCTCGAACTCGATTCGCCGCCCTCGCGACGACACTCGCGACCGCCCCAGATCCTCATGAAAACCCCACTTCACACTGCACAAACTTCACGGTGCACCCCTTCGGACGCACCCCCACCCGCGGACCGTCAGAGCGATCCCGACCTCCCGCGCACCTGAATGATGCCAGGTCACTCGGACACCACACCTCGACGTGCCGCGCCGGTGAATAACGGTCGAATACCAATCGCCACCTGCGGCTGGAGGGTTACAGCCGGACTGATTTGCTTTCGCTCGAAGCGGTCCGTTAATGTTCTCTTCGCACCGAGCGAGGGACACCTCGCGAAGGCAATGCGCCGCTAGCTCAACTGGCAGAGCAAGTGACTCTTAATCACTGGGTTCGGGGTTCGAGTCCCTGGCGGCGCACGCTAGTTCACTAGCAAGGTTGGCGCCTATAGCTCAGTTGGTAGAGCAAGTGACTCTTAATCACTGGGTCCGGGGTTCGAGTCCCTGTGGGCGCACCGAGAAGGCCCCCGCACGCATCGCGTGCGGGGGCCTTCGTCGTTTCCACCTTCGAAAATCCGAGGACGCCGGGAAACGAAAAGGCCGCCACCTCCCTCACCGGGATCCAGTCCCTGGGACTGGTCGCGGATCCGGAGACGACGGCCGGGTCGCCCGATCGTCAGCGGAAGATCTTGCGCAGCACCAGGAGACCGACGACGGCGCCGGCGCCGATGAGAGCCGCCTTCACCGCGGGCTCGTTCAACTTGGCGAGCACACTCTGCTTGGTGGTCTCGACGAGACGCTTGGGATTGGTGCGGACAGCGAGCACGTCGAGTGTCTGTGCGAGCTGATTGCGGGCGTTCTCGATGTCCCGCTCGATGGCCTCGGTGTCCCTGGACACGTGTCCTCCAACTGTCGAATCGGTGCGGCGTGATGCTGCTGTGCCGGTCACGCTACCGGCAACACTGGACACAACCGTAGAACAGAAGGGCGAACCGTACGTCTTCGGTAGCCTCAGACGCTGTGACCGACAACAGGCTTGCCCCCGGAGACATCGCCCCCGACTTCACGCTGCCCGACGCCGACGGCAACGAGGTGTCGCTCGCCGACTACCGCGGCCGCAAGGTGATCGTGTACTTCTACCCCGCCGCCAGCACGCCGGGCTGCACCAAGCAGGCCTGCGACTTCCGCGACAGCCTCGCCGAACTGAACGAGGCCGGCCTCGACGTGGTCGGGATCTCCCCCGACAAGCCCGCCAAGCTCGTGAAGTTCCGCGACAACGAGGGCCTGAACTTCCCGCTGCTGTCGGATCCGGAGAAGGCGACGCTCACCGCGTGGGGCGCGTTCGGCGAGAAGAAGATGTACGGCAAGGTCGTCCAGGGCGTGATCCGCTCGACGTTCCTGGTGGACGAGGACGGCAAGATCGAGGTCGCGCAGTACAACGTGCGCGCCACCGGCCACGTCGCCAAGCTGCGCCGCGACCTGTCCGTCTGATCCGGCGCGGTCAGTCCGCACGCCCGCCGAGGCTCTGCAGGAACAGAGCCTCGGCGACGGCCAGATTCTCGATCTCCGACGGATCCACGCTCTCGTTCGGGGCATGGATCAGCGCGCGCGGTTCCTCGACGCCCATGAGCACGATCTCGGCGTCCGGGAACTGCTCGGCCAGCACATTGCACAGCGGGATGGTGCCGCCCTGCCCCGCCACCGCGACGTTCGCGCCGAACGCGGACCTCAGCGCGGACTTCAGCGCCGTGTAGCCGGGCCCCGACGTCCGCGCCCGGAACGGCGCGCCCACGGACTCCCGCTCGACCGTCACCCGCGCACCCCACGGCGCCGCCTTCTCGAGGTGCGCGACAAGTGCGTCCTGGGCCCGCTGCGGATCCATTCCCGACGGCACCCGCAGGTTGAGGCGAGCGGCAGCCCGCGGCTGGATCGCGGCCGCGGACCCCACCACCGGTGGGGCGTCGATCCCCAGGATCGTCAGCGCCGGCCGCGCCCACACCGCGTCGGCCACCGACCCCGATCCGGTCAGCCGCACCCCGTCGAGCACGCCGGCATCTTTGCGGAACTGTTCCTCCGGGTACTGGACTCCGTCCCAGTCCTGCGCGGTATCGAGGCCGTCGACGACGGTGTTGCCGCCGTGGTCCCGCAACGTCGAGAGCATCTGCACCAGCGCCGCCAGCGCATCCGGTGCCGATCCGCCGTACATGCCCGAATGCAGCTCGCCGGCGAGCGTTTCCACGTGCACGACGACATTCGCGATCCCGCGCAGGCTGGTCGTGAGGGTGGGGGCGCCCACCGCGACGTTCCCGGTGTCGGCGATGACCACGACGTCGGCCACGAACAGTTCGGGCCGGTCCTGGACGAGCTTCTCGAGCCCGCCGGCCCCGAGCTCCTCCGATCCCTCCGAGACGATGCGGACTCCGACCGGTAGCGGCGCGCCCGACGCCGTCAGCGCCCGCAGCGCCAGCAGGTGCATGACGACGTTGCCCTTGCAGTCGGCGGCGCCGCGTCCGTACCACCGCCCGTCACGCTCGGTGAGCTCGAACGGCGGCGTCTCCCACAACGCCTCGTCCCCCGCAGGCTGAACGTCGTAGTGGCTGTACAGCAGAACCGTCGGCGCACCGTCCGGGCCGGGCTGGTGGCCGACGACGGCCGTCGACCCGTCGGAGGTCTCGATCAGTTCGACGTCCCCGATGCCGGCGGCGCGGAAGGCGTGGGCGACCCAGTTCGCGGCGCCCACGCATTCCTCCGGTGGCGCCTGACGCGCGTCGGCGATCGACCTGAAGGCCACAAGGGCCGCGAGTTCCTCGCGGGCGGTCGGCATCAATGCCGTGACCCGGTTCCGAATCTCGCCCGAATGCTCCGTCACCACGGCCACCTCCACACGTTCACGACAGGTCCCATCGAGCCTACGAGCCGGGGCCCGTCGGCGTACGGCAGAGCGCCCTAGGAGTCGTAGTGCTCGACGATGCGTTGCACACCGTCGAGGAGAAGGCCGAGTGCGAACCGGAAGTCCGAGTCCTCCCAATCCACGTCGTCCTCCGCGAATGCCTCCGCATCGAGAGCCGCGGTGAGCGCGGGGAACTGCGCCGGGTCGAGTACGCGCCGCAGGACGGTCGAGTAGTTGTCCGTTTCCGTGTCCAGGACGAGATCGACGGTGAAGCGCGCCCGACTGATGACGTGCACCGAGAGGTTGAGCGCGACCTGCACCTTGAGCGGCTCCGGTAGCCGGGTCGACGCGAGGCAGCCGAGGGCGGCCTCGAGCCAGGCGATGTTGTTCGGCCCCAGGGGCGGGCCGCTGATCGGCAAACGCAGCCACCATCGGTGACGCATGAGGACGTCGTACTCGGCGCGCGCCCACGTCTCGAGACCCTCCCGCCACGAGGAGGTCGACGGAATCTCCGGGGGTGTCCCGATGACCCGATCGGAGATCAGTTCGAGCAGTTCGTCCTTGCTCGCCACGTAGCGGTACAGCGACATCGTGGTGAAGCCGAGTCGCTTGGCGACCCGGGCCATCGACAGCGCGGCCACGCCCTCTTCGTCGGCGAGTTCGATTGCGGCGTCGAGGATCTCACCGAGGCTCAACCCGCGCTTGGGCCCCCGGCGCCCGGCCTCGTCCAGTCCCCATGCCAGCTCGACGAATCGGGGCAGCGTCTCCCCCTCGGTGGTGTCCATCCGCGTCATTGCTCCTGCCTGCCACTCGAGTCGACTCTTGCGCTCATCCTAAAACTGCGTATCGTCTAAACAGTTGTGTATCACGTACGCAGTTTCAGGGAGGAGAGGTCCATGGACCAGTCACAGTCCACACACGCCGTCTCGGTCACCGGCTTGCGCAAGAGCTTCGGCGGCCGAACGGTGCTCGACGGAATCGATCTGCACGTGCCCGCCGGGACCGTGTTCGCGCTGCTCGGCGCCAACGGGGCCGGCAAGACCACCACGGTCCGCGTGCTGTCCACGCTGCTGCCGTTCGATGCCGGAGAAGTCGAGGTCGCGGGCCATCGCCTGCCGTCCGACGCCCGCGCGGTCCGCGCCGACATCAGCGTCACCGGCCAGTACGCGTCGGTCGACAAGCTGCTGACCGGTCGCGAGAACCTCGTCCTGATGGGCGAACTGCACCACCTCGGTCGACGTCGGGCGCAGCGCCGCGCCGACGAACTCCTGAGCACGTTCGATCTGGTCGACGCGGCCGGCCGCCGAGCCGACACCTACTCCGGCGGCATGCGCCGACGTCTCGATCTGGCGATGAGCCTGGTCGCGCGCCCCAAGGTGCTGTTCCTCGACGAGCCGACCACCGGCCTCGATCCGCGCAGCCGCCGGGACATGTGGGAGATGGTGCGGGAACTGGTGCACGAGGGCACCACGATCGTGCTCACGACCCAGTACCTCGACGAGGCCGACGAGCTCGCCGACCGGATCGCAGTGCTCGACGGTGGACGGATCGTCGCCGAGGGCTCGGCCGACCAACTCAAGCGCCTCGTCCCCGGCGGACACGTCGAGCTGAGGCTCCACGATGCCGCGCAGGTGGCCCGGGCGAGCGCCGCGCTGCCCGACGCCGGCGTCGACCACGACAACTCGACGCTGACGATCCCGACCGACGGCAGCATCAGGTCCCTCAAGGAGATCCTCGACCGACTCGACGATCCGACGTTGTCCGTGGAGAGCTTCACCCTGCACACCCCGGATCTGGACGACGTGTTCTTCGCACTCACCGGCACCGCAACCAAGGAGGAAGTCCGATGACCACCACCACCGAATCGCGTCACCCCTCCACCGCCCTCGCCGATTCCTGGGCGATGCTGCGGCGCAACCTCGTCCACATCACCCGCAGCCCCGACACGATGGTGATGGCTCTCGCCCTGCCGATCATGCTGATGGTTCTGTTCGTCTACGTCTTCGGCGGCGCGATCGCGACCGACACTGCCTACATCGACTACGTCGTGCCCGGCATCGTGCTGCTCTGCGCGGCGTTCGGGTCGTCCACCACCGCGGTGAGCGTGTCGAGCGACATGACCGACGGCGTCATCGACCGGTTCCGGACGCTGCCGATCGCCCGCTCGGCGGTGGTCAACGGGCATGTCCTCGCGAGTGTGGTGCGGAACCTGGTCACGACCGCCGTCGTCGTCGCGGTCGCTCTACTGATGGGGTTCCGTCCGACGGCGGACCCGTTGCGTTGGCTCGCTGCGATCGCGCTCGTCGCGCTGTTCGTCCTTGCCCTGTCGTACGTGTCCACCGCCCTGGGCCTGTTGGCGGCGAACCCGGAGGCCGCCGGAGGGTTCACCTTCGCAATCCTGTTCCTGCCCTATGTGAGCAGCGCGTTCGTTCCGACCGACACGATGCCGACGTGGCTGCACTGGTTCGCCGCCAACCAGCCCGTCACACCGATCATCGAGACGGTGCGGGGCCTGCTCACCGGCACTCCGATCGGCGACAGCGCCTGGTTGGCGGTCGGGTGGTGCGTCGCTTTCACGGTGGTGGGTTTCGCGGCCGCAACCACGCTCTATCGTCGGCGGACCTCCCGTTAGCGGTACCGCGAGAAACACCAGAACGGGATCTTCGTCGAATCCAAGGCCAAAGACCGATAACCTGTGCTCGTGGAGTCCACTACCAGCCGCCGTCCGCCCCGCCGGGTGGACCCCGCGCTGGAGGTCGACAGCGACCCCCAGGAGCTGATGCCACGGCGGCGCCCGACACAGGAACGAAGCCGCCGTAAGTTCGATGCACTGCTCGCCTCGTCCCGCGAACTGCTGGTCGACGTCGGGTTCGAATCGTTCACGTGCGAGGAGGTGGCGGCGCGCGCCGACGTCCCGATCGGCACGCTCTACCAGTTCTTCGCGAACAAGTACGTGATCGTGTGCGAGCTCAACCGCCAGGACCTGGTCGGCGTGCAGCAGGAACTCGAGGCGTTCGACGGAGAGGTGCCGTCGCTGGACTGGCTGCGCTTCCTGAACAAGTTCGTCGACCACATGGCGGGGCTGTGGACGTCGGATCCGTCGCGGCGCGAGGTCTGGCTGGCGATGCAGTCGACGCCGTCGACGCGGGCCACCGGGGTGATCCACGAGAAGGAGTTCGCCGAGCAGGTCTCGCGGATGCTCGCGCCGCTCACCCCGCACACGCCGCGCGAGCGCCGCAAGATGATGGCCGAGGTTCTCGTCCACGTCGTGTACTCGATGCTCAACTTCTCGGTCCAGGACGGCCAGAGCCACGCCGACGCGGTCGTCGAACTCAAGCGGTTGATGGTCGCGTACCTGCTCGTGGCGGAGAAGGAATCCCGCTCGAAGTAGGTGCCGTTCGGGCACTCCGGGTCACTCGCGGCGCGCCGGCACCTCAGCGACGTCGTCGTAGCCGCCGTGGGTGGTCCCGCGGGCACGCACCGACGACACGACCGTGACCCCGGCCGCGACGAAAATCATGATCGCGGAGACCAGCAGTGCGGTGTCGAGGCCGGCGTGGAACGCTCGGTAGGTGGCGTCGATGACCTGGTCGACGATGGGGCCGTAGGCCGACGACGCCTGCTGGTCGCCGCCCGCGGGCACCGCACCGGTCTTGATGGCATTGATGACGATCGCCTGGAAGTTCGCCGGAATGTCCAGCTCGTTCAGCCGCCCGGTGAGGTCGGATGTCATGTGCGCGTTGACGAGTGCCCCCAGCGCCGCGACGCCGACGACGGCGCCGATCTGCCGCATCGTGTTCGTGGCGGCGGCCGCCATACCCGAATGCGCGGCCGGGACGCCGGTCAGGACGGCCGACGTCAACGGCACCACCGCCACCCCGAATCCGAGTCCGGCGACCGCGAGGGCCGTCGTGAGCGGCAGGAACGACGGGTCCCCGCTCAGAGCCGCCCGCGTGAAGAGGATGCCGATCGCGCCCACGACGCACCCCACGATCATCGGCACGGCGGCAGAGCTGCGCGCGACCCACCGGCCGCACAGGATCGAGCCGACCACGATCGCCACCGCCATCGGGGTGAAGATCGCCGCCGCGTGCAGACCCGAATATGCGTACACCTCTTCGAGATACAGCGCGGTGAAGAAGAAGATCGAGAACACCCCGAAGTACACGGCGAACGCCACGATCAGTGCGCTGCGCACCATCGGTGGGCGCAGATAACGGAAATCGAGCATCGGGTTCTGGACCCGCAACTCCACGACCACGAACGCGACGAGCGCCACCGCACCGACGACGAACAGGGTCACGACCGACGGCGCGTCGTAGCCGACGTTCTCCCCGGAGATCCCGGCGTAGATCACGCATCCGAGGAACGTCGAACCCAGCACGAAGCCGCCGAGATCGAGCGGGCCCGGTTGTGGGTCGGCGCTTTCCGGGACCAATCGCAGGGCGGCGACCAGCAGTACGACGCCGAGGAGGAGGTTGAACCAGAACACGGCGCGCCAGTCGTAGGTGCCGACCAGGATTCCGCCGACGACCGGGCCGAGGGCCAGGGCCAGCCCGGACACCCCCGCCCACACGCCCAGCGCCCGTGCCCGCTCGCCGCGGCCGGGGAACACGTGGCGGATCACCGAGAGGGTGCCGGGCTCGGACGCCGCCGCCCCCACCCCCATCACCGCCCGGCCCACGATGAGCAGTGCCACCGATGCGGCCGCGGCGCTGATCACGGAGCCCACACAGAAGATCACGATGCCGGCGACCATGACGCGCTTGCGTCCCCACCGGTCGCCGAGCGAGCCGGCCGTGAGCATCAGACTCGCGAACACGAGCGTGTACGCGTTGACGACCCACTGCAGCGACACCACACCGGCATGCAGGTCGGACTGCACGCTGCCCAGCGTGACGCTGACGATCGTGGTGTCGAGAAACGTCAGGAAGAGCACCGCGCACACGGTTGCGAGCGCGGCGCGCTGTCCCGACGCCGTGCCCGACCGTGCTGCGACGCCGGGCCTCATGGCGAACTCAGCTCGGGGCGGCCGGCGAGGTCGTGGGCTGTCCGCACGCCGGCGGCGGGTTGCCCTGGAGGACCAGCAGGTCGCAGAACGTCGCCTGCGCGACCTTCCACTGGCCGTCCACCTTGACCGCCTCCCCCATCTGGTTCGCGAGCACCGGCTGCCCGTTCATGGACACCGAGTAGGTGACGGTGGCGTGGGTGGGCGTGTCGACGTCGACGTTCGTCACCGTCGCGGACGTCCCCTGTGCGATGGGCGACGCGGCCTGCGCGTTGATGATCTCGGCGAACTCCTGGCCGTTCTCGACGAGCATGATCTTCTGCTCACCCGAGGTGGTACTCGAGAAGAATCCGACGAACGCGTCGTTGACGGCCTGGGCGTCCCCCGACATCGCGGCCGTCCCCGACATGGTGGTCGACGGTGACGACGACTTGCTCGACGAGTCGTCGTTCGACGAGCTGCAGCCCGCCGCCGCGGCCAGCAGCACTGCACCGAACGCCAGCGCTGCCGCGGCTCTGATCACGCCGGCCGGGCCTCCGGTTCGGTTCCTCGGTGTCGAATCGCGCATGTCACGTCCCTTCCGTCGTCGTCTCTCGGATCTCGAACGGTTTTCGAACGGCTTTCGAACGCCATCGAGCGGCGCCTCACAACGCGGAACAGTTCCTCCCACTGTTCTACGCCGCTTCGACGATCTTCACGTCGGGTTCGGTGCGACGGGCGCGCAGACGACGAGGCCGGTCGACGGATTGTGTCCGTCGACCGGCCTCGTATTTTTCCGTGCTCGATCAGCCGATGGGCTGGATCGGGTCAGGCTCTTCGATGACCACCATCGCGCCGGCGACGTCGCCGTCGTGGGTCAGCGACAGGTGAATCTTCGCGCTGGGCAGGAACTCGGCGGCCTCGCCGTGCAGCTTGATGGTGGGACGCCCCCACGCATCGTTGACCACCTCGACCAGCACGTAGGCGTTGTCGCCGACGGCCGGCGGCCGGGCGAACCGCGAGGCCGCCCAGGCCTTGATCACCGCTTCCTTCGCGGCCCACCGGACCGCGTAGTGCCGCGCCGGGTCGGTACTGCGGGATTCGCAGTACCGACGCTCGGCGGGCCGGAAGCTGGACAGCATCGCGGTGCCCGGACGCTTCATCTGTTCCGCGAACTCCGAGATCGTGACGACGTCGAAGCCGATTCCGAGAACCGCCATTACTGGCACCCCGGCTTTCCGCTGCGGTACACGTCGTCGGCGCCCAGACGTGCCTCCTCGGTGAGGAGCATGTCGGCCTCGAGCTGACGGGCAGCCTTGGCCGGGACCGAGTCGCCACCGAAGCGGCGGTCGGCCGGACGCTCGTACAGGCTGTCGCCGCCGCACATCGCCGACGCGAGTCGACGCTGGCCGTCGATCGTGCGCTGCTGAGCCTGCGCCAGGTACGCCTCGCGCTGATCCGCCGGGATCGACTCGACGAACGCCTGCGAGTGCACGATCGCGATCAGACCCGACACGTGACCGAAGCCGAGGCTGGTCAGCAGGCCGGCCTTGAGCGGGAACTGCTCGCCGAAGCGCAGCGGCGTCCGCGGCCACACGAGGTGGGAGAACTCGGCCATCTTGTCGTCGACGCAGTCAAGGCTGCGGTTCGGCGGAATCACGCCCTGGCTGAGGACCTGGCACAGGCCGATCAGCTGGAACGCCGCCGCACCACCCTTGGCGTGGCCGGTGAGCGTCTTTTGCGAGATGACGAACAGCGGGGCGCCGTCGCTGCGGCCCAGGGCCGCGGCCAGACGCTCGTGCAGTTCGGCCTCGTTCGGATCGTTCGCCGCGGTCGAGGTGTCGTGCTTGGAGACCACCGAGATGTCGTCGGCGGTGATGCCGAGCGCGTTGAGCGACAGCGCGAGCTGCGAGTCCTGTCCCCCGCGACCGGCGCCGAGGGCACCGATGCCGGGAGCCGGGATCGAGGTGTGCACGCCGTCGGCGAACGAACCCGCCCACGCGACCACACCGAGGACCGGCAGGCCCATCTCCAGCGCGACGTCACCGCGTGCCAGCAGGATCGTGCCGCCACCGGCCGACTCGACGAAGCCGCCGCGACGACGGTCGTTGGCCCGCGAGAAGCGGTTGTCGGCGATGCCCTTGGCGGACATCTCGTCCGACTTCGCGGTCGCGGACATGTCGCCGAAGCCGACGATGCCCTCGATGCCCAGGTCGTCGAAGCCGCCGGCGACGACCAGCTTGGCCTTGCCGAGCTTGATCTTGTCGACGCCCTCCTCGACGGAGACCGCGGCCGTGGCGCACGCCGCGACCGGGTGCACCATCGCGCCGTAGCCACCGACGTACGACTGGACGACGTGCGCCGCAATCACATTCGGCAGGGCTTCCTGCAGGATGTCGTTCGCGCGGGACTCACCGAGCAGCGTGTCGATGTACAGCGAGCGCATCGACGTCATGCCGCCCATGCCGGTGCCCTGGGTGTTGGCGACGAACGCCGGGTGCACCCAGCGCAGCAGCTCGGACGGGGTGAAGCCGCCGGTGAGGAACGCGTCGACGGTCGTGACGATGTTCCACAGGCCGACGCGGTCCACGGATCCGGCCATGTCGGCGGGGATGCCCCACTTGGTGACGTCGAATCCGGTCGGGATCTGACCGCCGACCGTGCGGGTCAGCTTCACCTTGCGCGGCACGCGGATCTCGGTGCCGGCCTTGCGGGTGACCGTCCAGTCGCCGCTCTCGGCGTCGACCGAGGCGACCGTGTTCTCCGGATCGGAGTCGACGAACGCGCGGGCCTCGGCCTCGGAGCCGACGACGAAGGACAGGTCCTTGTCGATGAACACCGACGTCAGCAGCGGGGCCGTGTTGTCGACCATCGCGCCCTCGTCGCCGTAGGTGCGGATGCCGCAGCGCTCGACGACCGTGTCGTGGTAGCGCTCGGCGATCTCCTCCTCCGGCACCAGGTCACCGGTCTCGGCGTCGTACCAGCCCGGCTTGGGATCGTTCTCCCACGCGACCAGCCCGGTGTTCCACGCGAGCTCGAGCACACCGGCGGCCGAGAGCTGTTCGTCGACCTCCATCTCGAAACGGGTCCGCGAGGAGCCGTACGGGCCGAGCTCACCGGCACCGACGATCACGACCAGGTCGGCAGGATCGACGTCCAGTTCCGGCCACGACGGCGCATCGAGCGCGTCGATGATCCGCGGCGGGGCAGGCAGTGCGGCAATCGAATTCGCATCCGCTGCGGCCTCGTCCTCGGCCTTACCCGCGGCCTCGGCTGCCTCGGCGGCCTCCTTGGCGAGCGCCGGCAGATCGAGATCGACCTCGGCGAGCCCACCGGTGAGATCCACGACTCGCGGTGCGTCCGCGGCGGCGCGCTTGGCGTCGGCGGTGCACGAGAGCAGCAGCTCGGTGGCCATCTCCTCGGTGGACCACGTGCGCACGCCCTTGGCCTCGACAGCCTCGACCATCGGGTCGTTGCCGCCCATCAGGCCGGTGCCGCGCACCCAACCGATCAGCGCGTGGACGATGGTGACCCGCTCGGCCCACGTGCGCTCGGCCGACCAGCGGCCGACGACCGCGTCGAGTGCGGCCTTGGACTCGCCGTAGGCACCGTCACCGCCGAACAGACCACGGTTCGGCGAACCGGGCAGCACGACGTGCAGGTGGGTGTCGACGTCGCTGTCGTAGCCGATCTTCGACAGACCACCGATCAGGCGCTCCACCGACCACAGCAGCACCCGCATCTCCATCTCGGCGCGGGCGCCGGCGTCGGAGAGCTCGCCCGCGACACGCGGAGCGGCGAACGGGAACAGCATCGTCGGAGTCATCGCCTCCTTGATCAGCTTCTTCGCGCCACCGGCGGTCTCGGTCTGGACGTTGCCGACCCACTCGACCAGCGCATCGACGTCGGTGTACGACGCCATGTTCGCGGACACAACCCACAGGGCGGCGCCGGCGCGAGCATTCTGGCTGTAGAGCTTGCGGTAGAAGCCCAGGCGCTCGCTGTCGAGGCGCGAGGTGGTCACGACGACCGTCGCACCGCCGCCGAGCAGCTTGCCCGCCACGGACGCGGCGATCGAGCCCTTGCTGGCGCCCGTGACGACCGCGATCTCACCGGTGTACTGGCCGGTCTCCTCGATCGGCGCGACCGCGACCTGTGCGATGCGGCCGTAGATCTCGGCGAGCGTGGTGCGACCGGACTCGGTCGCCCGCTGCTGCCACCACTGCGCGTGGGTGGCCACGGCGGCGCCTGCGCCGTCGAAACGCTCGACGGTGATGTCGATCTCGCCGCTCCAGGCGCGGGCCAGGTCCTCGCGTGCGGTGGCCCAGCGGTCGTCGATCAGGACGGCCTTCTTGGCGTCGAACGCGGGGGCGACCAGGCGCGGCCAGTCGGAGCCCAGCTCCGCCGACACGAGGTCGACGAGAGTGGTGTCCTCGGCGGCGACGGCGGCAGCGGACTCGCCGAAGCCGAGCTGCTCGAGCACCAGCCGGGCCGCGGAGGCGAGCACGCCGTTGCGTCCGGTGATGTGCTCGGTGAACTCGCCGAGCGCGGCCGCGTCGACGGTGCCACCGGCACCGCCACCGGCGGCCGGCATGGAGACCGCGACACCGCGGCGCGACGCGACCGCCTGCACAGCGGCGTCGACGAGCGCGTCGACGGCCGCACCGTCGGCGATCGCACCCTCGTGCAGGCCACCCATCGCGCCACCGCGGACGCTGGAGCCGTCACGGGTGCCGAGTGCGACCTCGGCGGTCACGTGGTTGGCCCAGCCGTCGCCGAGCTCCCAAACCTTCTTGACGCGGTCCGCGATCGCCGCGGGGCGACGGCCCGACGGGCCGAACACCTTGCGCAGGTGATCGTTGATCGAGTCGCTCAGCACCGGGCCGAACGGCTTGTAGGTGCGGGCCAGTCGGTCGACCGTGACGGCAAGCGAACCCATGTCCGCGTCTGCGGCACCGTCGATCGCACCGAGCGACAGCTCGGAACCGAGGTCGACGAGCAGCTGGTTACGGCGCGAGGACACGCCGTCGCACAGCGCCTCGATCGTGTCGGCGGGGCCGATCTGATCCGGGCGCAGCTTGGTCCACAGTGCGATGAGCACCTTGGTGGCGTCGGCGGCCTTGAAGGCGATGTCGTCCGGACGCGGGCCACCGGCCGGTGCGGCCGGGGCCGCGGCGGGTGCGGCAGCGGCCGGAGCAGCGGCAGCGGCCGGAGCGGCGGGCTCGTCGGCAGGATCCTCGTCGACCGGCGCCGGATCGACGTCGGTGCTGTAGACGATCGACGCCTCGCGCTCGATGTTGAGCACCTCGACCTTGGTGTTGGCGTGCTCGTCGAGCTTGAGCGTCTGCGACGCCAGGTTCGCGACGGTCGGGGTGGCACCCAGACCGATCTCGACGAAGCGCTCGACACCGAGACCACCGGTGATCTCGTCGGCGAACAGCAGGTCCTGCGTCTCGATCCAGCGGACCGGGCTCGCGAACTGCCACGCGAGCAGCTCGACGAGGATGACGCGGGTGAGCGCGACGGGACGCTCGCTCCAGCTGTCGAAGTCGGCGAGCACGGCCTGCAGCTGCTCCGACGGCACCAGGTCGGCGATCTCCTGGACGAAGTCGCGGCCCAGGTTGAACAGCTTGGGCACCAGGTTCGGGATGTAGCGCCCGATCAGCAGCGACGGGTCGATGTCCTGCGGCAGCAGCTCGTCGAGCTTGGCGCGGAAGTCGTCGACGCCGCCACGCAGGACGGTCGAGTGGAACGGCACGTCGATGCCCGGAACCAGGATGAAGGCACGCTTGCCACCGAAAGCCTCACGGCGGATGTCGATCTCACGCTCGAGGGCCTCGAGGCCCTTGACCGTGCCGGCGATCGCGTACTGCGAACCCTTGAGGTTCAGGTTGACGATCTGCAGGAATTCGCCGGTCGCGTCGGCAACACCGCTCACGAACGCCTGCAGTTCGTCGTCGGCGACGCCGATCTGCGACGGACGGATCGCGGCCATGCGGTAGTCGCTGCGGCCCGCGGCGTCGCGGGGCACCAGCTCGTGCATCGCCGAGCCGCGCTGAAAGACGACCTCGAGCAGCGCCTCGAGCGGCAGCACCCCGGCGACCGCGGTCAGGGCGTTGTACTCGCCGACCGAGTGGCCGGCCAGGTAGGAGCCCTCGACGAACGCGCCGGACTCACGGAGCTCGGCGACCTGCGCGACACCGAGGGTCGCCATCGCGACCTGGGTGAACTGGGTCAGGTGCAGCACGCCGTCCGGGTGCCGGTGCTCGACGCCGCGCGCCTTGACCAGCGTCGGGTTGTCGCGGACGACCGCGAGGATCGAGAAGCCGAGGGCCTCACGGGTGTGCTTGTCGGCACGCTCCCAGATCTCGCGGGCGGCCTTGCTGCGCGAGCGGGCGTCGAGGCCCATGCCCGGGCGCTGGATGCCCTGGCCGGGGAACGCGTACACGGTCTTCGGGGCGGCGGTGCGGCCGGTCGCGACCATCACCAGGTCGCCGTCGACACGGCAGCCGACCTCGACGATCTCGTCACCGCGGTCGGTGGCGACCCGGTCGACGCGGACGTCGATCTCGGCGCCGGGGCGGACCATGCCCAGGAAGCGAGCGGTCCACGCGGTCAGACGCCGTGCCGGCACCTTCGACTCGGGATCGATCGCGGTGACGGCCTGCTGCGCCGCCGCCGACAGCCACATGCCGTGGACGATCGGGCTGCCGAGCCCGGCGAGCAGTGCCGCGGAATCGGAGGTGTGGATCGGGTTGTGGTCACCGGAGACCCGGGCGAACGCAGCCATGTGGCGCGGCGCCACCATCGTCAGGTCGCGGCGACGACGACGCGACGTCTCGGCGACGTCCTCGCTGAGCGAGCCGCCGGCACGCGCCGGGTCGGCCAGCTCACCCTTGCCGGTGCGGCCGCGGATCGCGAAGCGCTCCACCAGCTTTGCGACGGCCGGGGCGTCGAGGCCCTCACCGAGCATCGCGCCGATCTCGACGCGGACCTCGACGACGCGACCCATGTCGGTGTCGACGACGTCGCCGGCCTCGGCACGGACGACGAGAATGCTGGTCTCGGTGGGCAGTTCACCGACGAGTTCGACCGCGTGGTCGAGGTGGACCAGGTCGAGCATGCCCTCGATGACGTGGACGCCGGACTCGGTGGTGGCTGCGCCGAGCACCGCGAACACGGCCGGCCAGCACGCGCCGACGACGACGTCGGGCACGGCCTTGCCGCTGGTGCTCACGGTCGCGGGCAGACCGGAACCGGTGACGCCGGCGTGGTCGGCGATCAGGTCCGGGGTCCACGCCAGGTTGATGTGCGCGACACCGTTCTTGACCGACGGAAGCTCCTGGCCGGCGGCGACGCCGAGCAGCGCGGACATCGACGCCTCGGCGTCGGCCTCGGTGATGACAGGGGCACCGCCGTCACGGACCGCGGCGGGGACGGTGATGCGGATCTCCACGGCCTTGCCGAGTGCCAGCGGCACGGTCAAGTCGACGTGCTCGGCGTCCGCGACGACCAGGCGCGCGCCGGTCTTGTCGTGGCTCGCGACGGTGTCGGACTCGATGGTCCACTCGACGACCTCGCCGAGACGGCGGACCGGGTTCTGCGTCAGACGCGCAGCCCACAGGATGTCGGGGGCGGTGAGGACGGCGTCGAGCAGTCCGGTGCCGAAGCCGCCGTGGCGACGACCGGCGATGGGCGTCGGGGTGGCGCCGGAGGCGACCAGCTCGTCGGCGGTGGCCTTCTCGAAGCGATCGAGCAGCTCGCCGACGGGCTCGTCGACGCGGGTGATGCCGGCGACCGCGACGGTGCCGGGGATGATGCAGACCTGGTCGGCGGTGTAGCGCGGATCGTGCGCCTGCCACAGCGAGTCCGACCGCCACCATCGGCGCACGTCGCCGTCGACGACGGGCACGAAGTTGACCGGCTTGCCGGGGGTCTTGCACAGCGCGACGAAGAACGGGACGTCGGCCGGATGCAGAACGGTGGTGGCGTAGTCGGGGTACGCGGCCTCGAGCGCGCACAGCGCAGCGAACGGCTGGTCGAGCGTGGCCGAGTCGGCGAACAGGGTCTGGATCGGACCACGGTCGTTGCGGTGCAGGCGGGCCTCGGCGCGCTGCAGCATCTCGCCGAAGCGGTCGCGCCACGACACGTCGATCCACACCGACTGGGTGGCGTCGGTGATCGCGTCCTGCAGGTCGCCGCCGCAGTCGAACGCCTGCGGGGAGTCGACGCCCACGGCCAGCTCCAGGTAGCGGCGCAGCCACCGCTGGTACGTCATGGATACGACGTCGCCGAAGTACGGCTTGGCGGTCACGTCGAGCGCGGCGATGATCTCGTCGCGGCGGGCCGCGACGGCCTCGGCGTCACCGGCGACCTCGTCGAGCAGACGCCCGGTGCGCGATGCCGCGTTGTCGATCTCGTGGATGTCGGCGCCGAGCTGGCTGCGGCCGGAGGCCATGCCGCCCTGAGCGGTGCCCGCACCGACCCAGTCGGGGGTGCCGGGGGTGTCGACCAGCATCTGCTTGACGTCCGCCGAGGTGGTCGCCTCGAGCGTCGCCATCGCAGCGGTGCCGACCAGGATGCCGTCGAGCGGCATCGCCGGGAAGCCGTACTCGGTGGCCCAGCGACCGGTCAGGTAGTCGGCAGCCCGCTCGGGCGTACCGATGCCGCCACCGACACACAGGACAAGGTTGTCACGGGTGCGCAGCTCGGCGTACGTCGCGAGCAGCAGGTCGTCCAGGTCCTCCCACGAGTGGTGGCCGCCGGCGCGGCCGCCCTCGATGTGGACGATGACCGGGAAGTCCGGAACCTCGTTCGCGATTCGGATCACGGAGCGGATCTGCGCGACGGTGCCCGGCTTGAACGCGACGTAGCTGAAACCGGCCTCGGTCAGTTCGTCGATGATCGTGACGGCTTCCTCGAGCTCCGGGATGCCGGCGGTAACGACGACGCCGTCGAACGGGGCACCCGCGGCGCGGGCACGCGGGACCAGGCGCTTGCCGCCCACGTGCAGCTTCCACAGGTACGGGTCCAGGAACATCGAGTTGAACTGGACGGCGCGGCCCGGCTCGAGCAGGCCCTTCAGCTCCTCGACGTGGTCGGCGAAGATCTGCTCGGTGACCTGTCCACCACCGGCCAGCTCGGCCCAGTGGCCGGCGTTGGCGGCCGCGGCGACGATCTTCGGGTCGACGGTGGTCGGGGTCATGCCCGCGAGCAGGATCGGGGAACGTCCGGTCAGTCGCGTGAACGCGGTCTCGACGGCGACGCGGCCGTCGGGCAGCGCCACGGCCTGAGGCGCGAACTCGGTCCACGCCCGCGACACCTCGGGCGCTGCGCCCGGCGTGAGCAGGTTGCGGTGACCGGCGCGGGTGGAGGCAGCGATGATGCCCACGCCCTGACCGCGCAGGCCCGCCGAGGTCATGCGGGTGAGCAGGTCACCGGGGCCCAGGTCCAGGATCCACGCGGCGCCGGCAGAAATCGTGCCCTCGACCTCCGCGACCCAGTCCACCGGGTCGACGAGGACGGCCTGGGCGAGTGCCCGCACCTGGTCGGCGTCGAGACCACAGCGGGTGGCCCAGCCGCCGATGATGTCGACCGCCTCGTTCAGGGCCGGGTGGTGGAAGCCGACCTCGACGGGCAGCGACTCGAAGACAGGCGAGAACACCGCGCCGCCACGGGACTTGGCCTCGCGGGCGCGGGTCTCGTCGGCCGCGATCTGCTCGCAGCGCTGCTGCACGCGAGCCAGCTGCGCGGGCGGACCGGACAGCACGACGCGGCGGCGGCCGTTGCGGATCGCCATGACGGCGGCGCGGTCGGCGTCGACGCCCTCGGCCAGTTCGGCGACGATCGCGGCCAGGCGCTCGGGATCGATGTTGGAGACGGCCAGCATCGGCGAGCGGTCCGCGGTGGCGAGGATGCCGCGGCGGCGGCCCACCAGGCCGGCGCCGGCTCCGATGAGCTGTGCGGTCGCGAGAAGCGCGCCGTCGGCGGCGCCGGCCCCGGCGACCGCGGCGGCGGCGATGAGGCCCTGCGAGTGGCCGATGGTGGCGACCGGCGCGGTCACGGCGGGGTCGAGGCCCTGCTGCTGCAGCGCCCGCAGCGCGGCGAGCTGGGTCAGGAATACGCCGGGCAGCGAGACCGCGGCGGAGGTCAGTGCGGCCGCAGACGGGCCGGCGGCGTTGGCAGCGTCTTCATCGTCCGCGAGTTCCTGCTCGAGAATCCATGCGATCGGGTCGAACCCGACCGGGCGCACAACGAGCAGTTCCTCCGCCACCGGTTCGAGGATGGTGGAGGCTTCGTTCACCAGTTCGGTCAGCGTCGGCTCGAGGCCGCTGTCACGGGTGAGCTCGGCGAGCGCGCTCAACCACGGCGCGCCCTGGCCGCCGAACGCCAGCGCGTACGGCTCCCCGGCGCGCAGCCGGTCCACGAGCGGCCCCTGCGCGGCGGACCGGATGGGGGTCCGATCGGCACCGAACTGGCCGCGCTCCTTCGAGGTTCGTCCGTTTCCTGCAGTGTCGTCAATCGTCACTGAAGTTGTGTCCTCTCCTGGTTCCCTGACGGGAGGTAGGTCGTGGTCGGCCGCCCTCGGCAGAGCTGACGCGCGATTTTCCAGAGACATCCCGAGAAACCCGCGGCACCCCTCGAACACGCTTCGAAAGAGCGAATTCGGGCTCGTCAAGGTTGGCACAAAATCATGAGGGAAGCCTCACGTTTGGTTTCATCCACGGTTCCTACCAGCGAGTATCGAGTGACGTTGACCACAGGATGCCACTCAAGTGACCCGCGAGTAGACCACGTATCCGCGGGTCACGGGCCATGCGTGGACGTCCACAAACCTGAGGAAACCCTCACGTTGATTGTTATCAATTCGTGATCCTCTTGACGGCGGGGCCTCGACGTGCGGTCCGGGAGCGCGGGCGCTGTCGGAGGCGCCGACTAACGTGCCGCCCCGAGCACCTGACAACCGAACATCCTGGGGGGGAACCATGAGCACACCGGAGGTCCGCGCGCTACTCACGTTCGTCGACGACGTCCTGCCGCCCGATCGGTCCCACTGGCCGGCGGGCTGGCACGGCGAGGCGGAGGCCGCGCTGCTCGACGCCGTCTTCTCGGCCCGCGCCACGTACGGCACACCGACGTCCGGTGTCCGCCGGGTGATCGGGAACTGGAGGGAACACCGCGCCGCGAGCCTGGACGACTTGGCCGCGCTGGCCGCGTTCACCGGCACACCCGAGGGACTTGCGGAGATCCTCGGCAACCGCCAGCGGGTGCCGGGCAACTACACCACCAAGGCCGAGGCCGCGGCCCTCGCCGCGGCGGCGCTGGTCGAGGCCGGGATCGGCGGCAGCGGCCGGATCGGCGACGGCCGCGCGGCATGGGAGGCGATCGCGGCGGTACCCGGGCTCGGCGCCACCACGTGGGAGACGTTCATGCTGCGGCTCGGACTGATCGGACCTTCAGCGCTCGATGCGGTGCGCCAGTTCGCGGCAGAGGCCCTCCGCGCCGACGAGTCGTCCTCGACGGAGGCGCGGGCCCTCGAGTTGCTCGGTGCCGCGGCCGAGAGCGCCGACATCGACCCGGCCGCACTGCTGGGCGCGATCTGGCGATACCACCGGACGCGGGACCGCACACCGAAGCCGTTGTCCGCGTAGCGGAGTCGACCCGCACTCCCCGGCGGCCGATCCTGCGGATCGGGACCGGCCACCGGTGGCGTAGGCTGACACCGCTCGCGCGAGTGGCGGAATTGGCAGACGCGCTGGATTTAGGTTCCAGTGTCTCAGGACGTGGGGGTTCAAGTCCCCCCTCGCGCACCAAGATCAGTTCGAATGAACTGCGAAGAACGAGGTCACGAACTCGGAAGAGATCGTGACCTCGTTTTCGTTTTGCCGGGTCGACCGAGCCGGTTCAACGGACGTCGTGGTTGGCTCGGCACGAAGGCCACAAATGGTCCTGGATTGGAATCCACGCAGGACCAGCGAGCAGACCGCGTCTCTATCGACGACGTCGACACCACGCGGTGGTGGATGCTCGCCGCGACAGGTGGCGCGATCGCGCTCATCGCCCTGGCGATCAGACGACTGCAGTAGGACAAGAGGTGACGCATCGTATGCCGTGCACATCGCGATCGGTACTGGCCGCCAACAGATCTGGAGAAGTCCACGCACCCATGCGTCGTGAACGATCCGATGGCCACACGGTGATGCCGTCCTGCTCGAGGAGCGTCATCCAAGACATCCGAGTCAGTGTCGCAGTCGGAGGTCGACTCCCACACGACAAATCGACCGTTAGGCAGGATGGGTCCGAGGGCGTCGGCCACCGCACGGGACGCCGACACTCACGCCATTTTGCTTTGCATCTTTGACCCCATCAAATTCTCCAATTCTGTAGCTATCGATGCGGTCCAGGGCAGCTCTGCGATTTCGTCGCCCAGACGCCGGGCTCCGGCCAGCAGGGGCTCCGAGGCAAGGGTGCTGCGTGCCGCTTCGCGGAGCTCGTCGGACGACACTGTGGTCGGATCGAGTGCCACCCCAGCATCCAGGGCTGTCAGGCGCTGGGCGTTGAGTTCTTGGTCTGCCCCTATGGACAGAGTGATCACGGGGACACCATGGGCCAACGCGCCGATGACACTTCCGGATCCGCCGTGGTTGACCACAAGATCGCAGTGCGCCAGCACTACCGATTGCGGTATGAACCGTTCGATCCGGATGTTGTCGGCAGTGACCGGGATCGCGGCTGGATCGACGTTACTGCCGACGGTCGCGAGGACCCGAACAGGCAAGGTGCGCAGCCCCTCGAGAACGCGTGTGAACAAGTCACCGGACTCGGTGTTGAAAACGGTTCCGAGGGTCAAGTACACGCGTCGCGACTCGTTGCCGGCGGCAAACCAGTCGACGGCGGCGTAACGGCTGGCGGCAGGCTCTGATTCGGGTCGGATGGACAGCGCGGTTCTGGGTAGCGGGAAATCGGGGTGTCGGAAGGAAATCGGAAAGGGTGAAACGACAAGATCCCCGGTCAGTTCGGTGCCAGCGGGATCCTCTCGCAATCCGTGGACTGCTCGGAGATGTGCCAACGGCTCACGGATTCGTTCCATGCGAGTCAAGGCGCCGGACGCAATGACGTTGACGACGACCCTCGGAACACAGGCCTGTTCGGCCGCGAGCATTGCCCCGAAGTCCATCTCGTCGCAAATCACCAGATCCGGTTCCCAGTGATCGATGACCCCGCGAACGTGGCCGAAGCGCCGGGCGGCGAGTGCGCCCGCGAAATGTGTGCCGATCACCGAGAACTCATGGTCGAGATCAGGTTTGACGAGTCTGCCCGTCGACTCACCAGCGGCAGCTGATCCCGAAGTCCCGACCGGAAAACTGGCGTCGAGCCCGCCGATCCCGTCGACGATGTTCGCCCGACCGGAGACAGCCACGCTGTGTCCGAGATTTCGGAGTACACGGGCGATCGGCAACATGGGATTGAGGTGCCCGACTCCGCCGGCGAAGGAGACAAGGACTCTTCTGTCGCGTTGCACGCCCGCCATTCTGACGTGCGCTGGGCTGGCAGCGAACAAAGCAGATCTTGTCGAGGTCAATAGCCGATCCCCATCATGGTCGGATGTCCGGTGGCCCGATCTTCGAACAGGACAGGCGACTGAAGGGAAGTTCGGAGAGTTCGAGCGCGTGCACGGATCCAGTCGTAGGTGGCCTGTCGGCCAACTGCCTGCCCTCGGTAATGTTGCGCCGGCCACAACGGATATACGGACCGACCGTTTCTTTTACAGGGGGTAGATCTGATGAAGCACTCAATCCTCGTCCGGGCCGGCGCACTGGCCATCGGACTCATGGCACTCGGCTCGGGTGTCGCCAGCGCCCAGGATGCCTGGCCGGTCGATCCGGGTAACGGGTATCCCAGTCGCCCGGAAGACGTCACGAACCTCGTGCTGATGCCCGATCAGCCCGAATTCTGGAACCCGGCGATCGGCATGACCCGTGTCATCTCCCCCTACGGGAGGAGCACCAAGATCGTGTGCACCGGCTACCGCGTCGACACCTCGTGCTGGCAGGCCGATCCGGCAGGGAACCCGCACAAGCTCAACTCGCCCTTCAACATGGGCGTCTTCGGGTCCATCGCTACGACACCTGCGACGGGCGTCTTCATCTACCCGGAAATGATCCCCGGCTCATAGGCGACGACTACCCGACATCTTCCGAGGAACGCTCCCATGGATTGCTATGGGAGCGTTCCTCGTTCGGTCCGAGAAGGAGATGCCCTGTCGTGTAGGCCCGTCGCCGCACAGCGCACTCCGGCGGAGCGCGTTCGGGACGTTTCAGATGTCGACGATGAGTGCCCCGGCGCGGGGCGTCTTGCCCGATGATCGGCGAGGTGTGACTTCGGTTCGAACGGTGCGAGACTTGACAGGTGACGACGCCCAGCGACGACTTCAGGGCCGTCCTGGTGTCCGGACGGCTCGAGCGGGTCGGGAGCTTCTGCTTCCACTTCGACGGTGAGCGATGGGAATGGTCGGACGCGGTCGCCCGCATGCACGGCTACGAGCCCGGTGAGGTCGTCCCCACCACCGCGCTGCTACTCGAACACAAGCACCCCGACGACCGGGACAGTGTGGCGGATCTGCTGCGGCGGGTATTGCAGGACGGGGAGCCGTTCAGCAGCAAGCATCGAATCATCGACACCGCTGGCAAGGTCCATCACGTCGTGGTCGTCGGTCAGCGCATCATGACCGACGGGCGTGCCACCGGGACGTCAGGCTTCTACATCGATGTCACCGACTCTGTCCGCCGCGACATCGACCGCACGATCACCGAGAACCTCTCTGCATTCATCGAGTCCCGCGCTGTCATCGAACAGGCGAAGGGTGCGCTGATGGTGGTCTACGGCATCTCTGCCGATCGCGCATTCGACGTCCTCACCTGGAAGTCTCAAGAGTCCAACGTCAAACTCCGCGTGGTGGCCCAGAAGCTCGTCGCGGCGCTCCCGACCGCCCTCGACGTCCCCGCCAACCTGCGTGGAGCGTTCGATCACCTTCTCCTCGACTCGGGCGCGTAGCCGACGCGCTCCTCCTCCCACGACGGTCGAGCGCCCTGTTCATTGGACGGTTCGGCGCGCGTGCCGTCGATGGTCCTGGATGGGCAACCGGGAATAGGCGATCCGCGGACCTGCCGGGCCACCGGCAGCAGACCCGCAGATCGCCGTACCAAACGGCACGAACATCCCTTATCGCCAACGGTCTTTCCATTGTTCCCTATGGTCGGGTAAGTCGCGGAAGGTCCCGGGCAGCGCACCGACCGGGTTCGCGCCGGCGAGGTGATTGCGCATATCGCCTGCCGACTCGACCCGGCAAACACCGGAGTCGAAACCGGGGCCCTCCCCCGCCCCGGAGACGCTCTCGACCAAGGGGATTCGCCAGGCCAAACTGTCGTGGTTCCATGGGTCCAGGGGCGGCATACCGCCATCCTTACCTACGATCGCCGTATGACACGGACACCGGACATCGCGTCCTCGCAGGTGGTGACCTACGACGGACTCCCCGCGTCTGCGGGTGGTGCGCACTCGCTTCGAATCAGGCATCCCGACAAGGCATTCCAGCGCGTGCAGAGCTTTGTCGATGCGTGCACCGAGCCGGTGTCGTCGACGTCGTGGGCGTTCGAGATCGCCGCCGGTGGACCGCCTGCGGCGACCGAGCAACTGGTAGCCCTCGCCACCGAGCGCTTCGGTGGCCCCCGCCACCGCGCACGAACCCACACCGAATGGAACGTCGCACCCGATTCCGTCGACCGTGCGCTCGACGCCCTCGTCATCGCCGGCTCCGATGCGGTCACGAGCCACGGACGTTCCCTGGCCGCGCTGACCTGCAACATGCGCGTGCGCCTCCTCGACCCGGACACCCGCGCCCCCTACCCCGACATCGCCCCCGACGCCTTCGGGCGCTTCGCCGTGGACGGGTACGGCCGGGTTCTGGGCGAGTCGGGCGTCCGCGCGACCGTCGGCACCGCGGCGTCCTCGCTCTCCCTGTGGCTCAACCTGCCCGCCGACCAGCGGCTGTCCCCCGCCGCTCGTCATCTCCAGGACCATCTCCCGTTCCGACTGTCCGCCAAACATTGGCGCATCTGGCGGCCTACCCGGAGCGGCGATTCCTACCGCTCCACCAAGATTCCGTCGCCCGTGCCCGACCGAGCCTGAACCACACCGAAACACCTCGAAGGCGGCGCGTTCAGTCCGGTCGTCACGAGCGACAGGTCAGCGCCGGTTCGCCGTCTTGCGGTTCTGTTTCCGTGGGGGCGTCTTCTGGTTCGCCGTGGGGCGGGCACCGGGCTTGGGAGCGTGGGCTTGCCGCTGCTGCGCGAGTTCGAGTTGCTTGGCGGCCACTTCCCGGTCGATGCGGGCGAAGACGACGTGTTGCTGCACGTACGTCCAGACATTGTTGCTTACCCAGTACAGCAGGATCGCGATCATCAGGAACGGCCCACCGACGAGCACTCCGAGCGGGAACACCCACAGCGTGAGCCTGTTCATGATCGCCGTCTGCGGGCCCGCTGCCGCTTCCGGACTCTGCCGCGCCACGGACGCCCGTGCGTTGAAGTGGGTGGCGACAGCCGCGATCACCATCAACGGAATCGCGACGGCCGCGATCGTGGCGACGGTCGGGATACCTCCGTGGGCCGCGAACGACGCCAGCGTGCTCTCCGGTGTGGTGATCGCCGCCGAGATCGGCGCACCGAACAATCGCGCGCTGAGGAACGACTGCACATCGGTGGCGCTGAAGACGTAGTTCGCGGTGTGTGCGTTGGCTTCCGCGGTCATTCCGAGATGGCCTGCACCCGATCCGGTGCGATTGAACGATCGCAGGACGTGCAACAGTGCGATGAACACCGGCGTCTGCACCAGCACCGGCAGGCAGCCCATCAACGGGTTGAAGCCGTGTTCCTTCTGAAGCTTCTGCATCTCCAGGGCCATGCGCTGGCGGTCGTCGGCGTACTTCTTCTGCAGGGCCTTGATCTGCGGTTGCAGTTCCCGCATCTGGAGGCTGGTGCGGATCTGCCGGATCGCCGGCCCGAGCAACAGCAGGCGCAGCGTGAATACCAGGAAGACCACCGCCAGCGCCCACGCGATGCCGCTGTCCGGACCCAGTATCGAGCCGAACGCCTTGTGCCAGAACCACAAGATCGCGGACACCGGGTAGTAGATGAAATCGAGCATGAGCACCTCTTCGGCGCACGATGCGACGCGATGCGGCATCGTGCGGTTGGTGAATGCGCCGGAAGTCTCAACGACTACGGCGCAGGTGGACAGGGGTGACGGGCGCGCCGCACAGCATGGAGCTACGCGGCGGTCGGCACCTGTCCGGGTGCTCGGGGAAGACGGGGACGGCCGGGGGTGTTCGGGGCGCTCTGCCGGCGGAACGCGCCGCGCAGATGCCGCTCCTCATGGGGTGGTCCGACAGCCGGTGCCGTCAGTAGGTGCAGCTGAGACAGCGAGCCGCGCCCGCCGACAGCCAAGATCACCGCGATCGCGACCGCGGTTCCGGCGATGGCAGCCGGGCCGTCGCCGGCGGATGTCGTCGCAATCACCAATGTCAGCACGGCTACCCACGTCAGCTGAACGACGTTCAGCTTCCCCGCGAGTGTCGACCAGATCCGTGCCATGACAGGAAGCGTACAGAGAAACGCAAGCCGGCCGCCTGGTGTCGATGCTGCAACCATTCCCGCGACTCGCGAGCGGCCGATCGGTTCGCCCGGCTAGCGTTCTGATGTCCCGGTTCCGCGGCAGACAGGGGGACGACGGTGTCCACACGTGTTCTCTCGGACTCGACCTGTACCCACATCGTCGACGTGGCGGCCGACAGGGTCGACATCGGCGAGTGGCTGTTCTCGCTGTCGGACGCCGAATACCGGCGGTGCTGTCCCCCGGACCACGTCGCGAGCGGTGTCGGCACCACCGAGGACGGGCAACCGCTGGCGATCGGCGTCGAGACCATCGGTGACGCCCTGATGATCCACCACTTTGTCGGCGAGGTCACCGAACCGCACCACTGCCGGATGGTCTCGACGTCGGACGCTGTCGCCGCCCAGGGGCGGACCACCCTCGAGGTGATCTGGGAACTGCGCGCCGAACCCACCGCCGACGGCCGCTGCGCCGTCACCGACCGCCTCGCGGTGGTTCCCACCGGGGACTACTTCGCGTTTCTCGACCACCACGGCATCACGTTCGAGGATGCCGCGGCGGCGTGCCACGCCGCGTGCAGCGACCACAATCGGCGCGAGACCCCGCTCCTCGCCGCGAGCATCGCGCGGCGGGCGACCGCACCGAACGGACGACACTCGGCCGATCCCGTTGCCGCCGTGACCATTCGACGCGAAAAGTCCCGCGCCGACGGCGAGGCAGCGAAGGCGGTGGTACGCCGGAACGCCGAGCAGGTGCAGGGCGGCGGCGACTTCACGGTGTTCGACGAACTGTTCGCCGACGACTACGTCGACCACACGCCGCGGCCCGGCATCACGCCCGACAAGGCCGGCACGCGGCTGCTCTACCAGTCGCTGCGCGCCGCGTTCCCGGACTTCCACGCCGAGATCCACTGGCAGTCGGTGGACGGCGACCTGGTGACGACGTACAAGACGTACCGCGGCACGCACCGGGGCGCGTTCATGGGCATCGCACCCACCGGGCGGGCCGTCGAGTTCGAGACTGTCGACGCGATGCGGGTGCGCGGCGGCAGGATCGTCGAGCACTGGGGTGTCGCGAACCTGCTGTCGCTGACGGACCAGCTCGTCGACTGACCGTCGCCGCGGGTCAGGCGAACGATCCCCGCGCCGTCACGACCTCGCCGCCCACCATCACCAGCGCCGGCTCCGACAGCACCTGCGGACCGGTCCGCGGATCCTGTTCGTAGACAATGAGATCGGCCGGCGCACCCACCGCGAGGCCACCGCCGCCGAGCCAGCTCTGCGCATTCCAGCACGCGGCACCGAGCGCCTCGGTGGGCGTCATGCCGACCTTGCCGAGCGAGGCGACCTCGTCGGCGATCCGGCCGTGCCGCACGTGCCCACCGGCGTCCGTGCCCGCGTAGATCGAGACACCGGCGTCGCGCGCCGCGCCGATGGTGTCGTTCACCCGCGCGTACAGGTCCCGCATGTGTGCGGCGTACACCGGGAAGCGGGTCGCGCCGTCGGCGATCTCCGGGAAGTTGTCGATGTTGATCAGCGTCGGCACCAGCGCGGTTCCGCGCTCGGCCATCATCGCGATCGTGGTGTCGGTGAGACCGGTGCCGTGCTCGATGCAGTCGATCCCCGCCTCGATGAGACCGGGCAACGCGTCCTCGCCGAACACGTGCGCGGTGACCCGGGCACCCTCGCGGTGCGCGGCCGCGATCGCCTCGACGAGGATGCCGTCGCTCCACAGCGGCGCCAGGTCCCCGACCTCGCGGTCGATCCAGTCCCCCACCAGCTTCACCCAGCCGTCGCCGGCGCGCGCCTGCCGCACCACCTCGTCGGGCAGTTGCGACTCGTCCTCGAGGTCCACCGGCAGCCCGCGGATGTAGCGCTTGGGCGCGGCGATGTGCCGGCCGGCGCGGATGATCCGCGGCAGCCCCGGGACGTCGTCGAGCGAGCGGGTGTCGACCGGGGAACCGGCGTCGCGCACCAGCAGCACACCCCGGTCCCGCTCGATGCGGGCCTGCGCCAGCGCCCCGTCGAGGTCCTCGGCGCCGCCGCCGTAGCGAATCCCGATGTGGCAGTGGGCGTCGACGAGGCCGGGCAGGATCCAGCCCTCGGTGCACAGCGTCTGTGCCCCGGGCACCGGCTCGTCGGCGATCTTGCCGTCCCGGATCCACAGCTCGAACGGCTGCTCGTCGGGCAGACCGGTGCCCCGCAGGTGGAACGACGTCACCGCGGCCTACTTCTTGGGGAGCTTGAGCTGCGACAGATCGATGCCTTCGAGGCCCGGGGGCAGCTGGTCGAGGCCCTTGGGCATGCTCGACAGGTCGGGGAAGCCGGCGGGCATGCCACCCGGCATCCCGGGGAATCCGCCCGGCAGGCCACCGGGGAAGCCGCCCTTGATCTTCGGCTGCGTCGGGCCCTTGCCGCCCTTCTTGCCCTTCTTGCCCTTCTTGCTGCGCAGCTGCTTGCGCGCGCCGGGCATGCCCATGCGGCCCGCCATCGCCGCCATCATCTTGCGGGCCTCGAAGAAGCGGTCGACGAGCTGGTTGACGTCGGAGACCTTGACGCCCGAACCGTTCGCGATGCGCAGGCGGCGCGACGCGTTGATGATCTTCGGGTTCTCACGCTCGGCCGGCGTCATGCCGCGGATGATCGCCTGGATGCGGTCGAGCTGCCTCTCGTCGACGTTGGCGAGCGCGTCCTTCATCTGGCCGGCGCCCGGCAGCATGCCGAGCAGGTTGCCGATCGGACCCATCTTGCGCACGGCCATCATCTGCTCGAGGAAGTCCTCGAGGGTCAGCTCGCCGGAGCCGATCTTCGCGGCGGTGGCCTCGGCCTGCTGCGCGTCGAACACCTGCTCGGCCTGCTCGATGAGCGTGAGCACGTCGCCCATGCCGAGGATGCGGCTGGACATGCGGTCGGGGTGGAAGACGTCGAAGTCCTCGAGCTTCTCACCGGTCGACGCGAACAGGATCGGCTCGCCGGTGATCTCACGGACGCTCAGCGCGGCACCGCCGCGGGCGTCGCCGTCGAGCTTGGTGAGCACGACACCGGTGAAGCCCACACCCGACTTGAACGCCTCCGCGGTGTGCACCGCGTCCTGGCCGATCATCGCGTCGAGCACGAAGATCGTCTCGTCGGGCTGCACGGCGTCGCGGATGCCCGCGGCCTGCTGCATCAGCTCCTCGTCGATGCCGAGGCGGCCGGCGGTATCGACGATCACGACGTCGTACTGCTTGTTTCGGGCTTCCTCCACGCCGGCGCGGGCGACCTCGACCGGGTCCGCGGCCGAGATGCCGAGCGGATTCTCGCCGCCGCCGATGGACGTGCCGGGGTGCGGGGCGAACACGGCCGCGCCCGCGCGCTCACCGACGATCTGCAGCTGGCTGACGGCGCCCGGACGCTGGAGGTCACACGCGACGAGCAGCGGCGTGTGGCCCTGGCCCTTGAGCCACTTCGCGAGCTTGCCGGCGAGGGTGGTCTTACCGGAACCCTGCAGACCGGCCAGCATGATCACCGTCGGCGGGGTCTTCGCGAACTGCAGGCGGCGCGTCTCACCACCGAGGATGCCGACGAGCTCCTCGTTGACGATCTTGACGACCTGCTGCGCCGGGTTGAGCGCCCCGGAGACCTCGGCGCCCTTCGCACGCTCCTTGATCTTCGCGATGAAGGTGCGAACGACGGGCAGCGCGACATCGGCCTCGAGGAGTGCGAGACGGATCTCGCGGCACGTGGCGTCGATGTCGGCTCCGGAGAGTCGACCCTTGCCACGCAGATCCTTGAGGGCTCCGGTCAACCTGTCGGAAAGGGATTCGAACACCGAGTGCGCTCCTGAGCTCTGTGCTGGCCTGGTAGCGGGCCGTGAACATTCTCCGACCAGGGTAACCGTTCGATCGAGAGATACCGCGCGGCAACCCTGGGCGAAACGACGAACGGGACCGCCGTCAGGCGGTGGATTCGGCCGACGAGGCCCCGTCCTCCTTCTTCGGCTGCGGCGACGGCACCACAGACAGGATCGCGCCTTCGAGTCGCACGCGCTGCGCGCGGGTGTCGATGTCGGCCAGCCGGATGCAGAACGAGTCGACCACCGACGAGCCCAGCGTGCTGACCTTCGCCCAGCGCACGTCCGCGCCGTGCCGCTCGAGCACCCGCGCCAGCCGACTGAGCAGGCCCAGCCGGTCCTCGGCGCGTACCTCGACGATCGCCTGGCCCGGTTCGGTGGCTCCGCTGTCGGCGTCGAACCAGATCACGCGCGGCGGCGCCTGCGCGTACTGGACGGGTACGGCCGCCGCGGTGTGGTCCTCGAGGGGCTGGTTCTCGCGAGCCTCCCGTTCCTTCGTGTCGAGCTGGGCGAGCACGTCGATCTCGCCCGCGATCGCCCGGATGAGTTCCTGGCGCAGCAGCCCGGCCTGCGGCGGGGCCCCGAACCGCGGAGCCACGACGAACGAGTTGACCGCCGCCTCGCCGTGGTGGCCGAGCGACGCCGACAGCACCCGCAGAGAGTTCAGTGCCAGCACACCCGCCTCGTGCGACAGCAGGCCGGGCGTGTCGGGCGCGACGACCGTCACAACGTACGTGTGCGCCGACGTCCCCGGCACCAGGGCCACGTGCACACCGCCCGCAGCGGCCAGCTCCGCCAGATCGGGATCGATCGGGTCGGGCACCGGCAACGGCTCCCCCGCCATCGTGAGCCGGCACCGCCGCACCAGCTCGCCGATCAGCGACGACTTCCAGTCGCCCCACACGCCCGGACCGGTCGCGAGCGAATCCGCCTCGGCGAGCGCATGCAGCAGCTCGAGCAGCACCGGGTCGCCACCGAGCTTGTCCGCCACCATCTGCACGGTCGAGGGATCGTCGAGGTCGCGCCGCGTCGCGGTCTGCTGGAGCAGCAGGTGGTGACGCACCATCCCGGTCAGCAGCGCGATGTCCGACGGCCACAGCCCCAGCCGCGCCCCGATCTGCGCGGCCAGCTCGGCACCGACCTCGCTGTGGTCGCCGCCGCGCCCCTTGCCGATGTCGTGCAGGAGCGCACCGAGCATCAACAGGTCGGGCCGCGGGACGCGAGTCGTCAGTGCCGCGGCCTGCGCCACGGTCTCGACGAGGTGCCGGTCGACGGTCCATGTGTGCACAGCATCGCGCGGTGGCAGGTCCCGCACGGCTCCCCACTCGGGGAGCAGCCGACCCCACAGGCCCGTGCGGTCGAGGGCCTCGATCGTCGGGACCACCCGCTGCCCGGAGCCCAGCAGCACCAGGAAGTCGCTCAGCGCGCCCTTGGGCCACGGTTCCCGCAGCTCGGGGGCGCTGTCGGACAGCCGGCCCAGCGTCGACGCCGAGATCGGCAGCCCGGACGCCGCGGACGCCGCCGCGACGCGCACGATCAGCCCCGGATCCCGCTTCGGGCGCGCGTCGCGTGCGAGCACTAGTTCGCCCGACTGCTCGACCACTCCCTCGTCGACCGGCCGGCGCATCGGCACCCGGCGCAGCTTCGACAGGCCCCGCCGCGGCAGCGAGTTGTTCGCGGTCCGCAGGCCCACGTCGACGGAGTATCCGATGGTCCGCGCGCAGTCGCTGAGCGTGCGGGCCAGGTCGAACCGGTCGCCGATCCGCAGCGCGGCACCGATCTCGTCCGCGTCCTGCGCGCGCAGCTGGTCGCGTGAGCGCCCCGCCGCCCGGTGCAGCTCGGTGCGGACGTCGAGGAGCCGACGGTGCGCCAACGCCAGGCCGCCCCCGGGGGTGTCCGGTCCCAGGCCCGGCATCCCGTCGGTGAGCTGCGCGATGGACAGCGCATTGAGCAGTTGGACGTCGCGCAGCCCGCCGCGACCGTTCTTGATGTCCGGTTCGGCGCGGTGGGCGATCTGTCCGCTGCGCGCCCAGCGCGCCTGCGCCTGCTCGACGAGTTCGTCGAAGCGCGAACGGATTCCGGTGCGCCACTGCCGGCGCACGCCGCCGATCAGCAGGTGGCTCAGCTCGATGTCGCCGACGATGTGCCGGGCCTCGAGCATGCCCAGGGTCGCGGTGAGATCACCGGCCGCCACCTGCAGCGCCTGCGGCACGGTCCGAACGCTGTGGTCGAGCTTGATGTGCGCGTCCCACAACGGGTACCACAACTGGTCGGCCACCTCGGCGACGCGCGCGGGTGCGACGTCGTCGTGCAGCAGTATCAGGTCGAGATCCGAGTACGGCATCATCTCGCGTCGACCGAGCCCACCGACGGCGACGATCGCGAAGCCGGAGTCGGGCCGGATGCCGAGTTCGTTTCCCTTTGTGGTGAGCCAGAATTCGTGCAGATCGACCAGAGCGTTCCGCAGCGACGCGGCGTCGAGGCGATGCTGTCGGGAGCCGCCCGCGAGCAGTTGGTCGCGGGCCCGCGCGAGGTCGCGTGCCTCGCCCGGGTGGTTCGTGTCGGGTCCGTGAGACCCGGACGGCCCCGACCCCGCCGCCGTGGTGGCGACTGGATCAGGGCCGTCGAATCCGGACCCGTGGGGGTCAGATCGCATCGCCACCCCGTTCCCCGGTTCGGACCCGGACCACCGACTCGACCGGCGTGACCCAGACCTTGCCGTCACCGATCTTGCCGGTGCGGGCGGCCTCGACGATGACCTCGACGACCTTGTCGACGGTGGCGTCCTCGACGACCACCTCGACCCGCACCTTCGGGACGAAGTCGACCGAGTACTCGGCACCCCGGTACACCTCGGTGTGGCCCTTCTGGCGTCCGTATCCCTGGACCTCGCTGACCGTCATGCCGAGTACGCCGGCCTGTTCGAGTCCGGTCTTGACGTCCTCGAGAGTGAACGGCTTGACGATTGCGGTGATCAGCTTCATGTCCTATGCCTCCCTGACAGCGACGGTGATGGGCGCCGGCGTGCGTCCCTGGACCGGGCTTCCGGCCAGCGCGACGAAGTCGTAGGCACTCTCGGCGTGTTCGCTCTCGTCCACGCCGCGAGCCTCGGCCTCGGCACGAATCCGCAGTCCGATCGTGACCTTCACGATAAGCGCGATGACCCCCGTTGCGAGGAAGGAGTAGATGAGTACGGCGCCTGCGCCGACCGCCTGACGCCACAATTGATCGAAACCGCCGCCGTAGAACAGCCCGTTCACACCGGCCGGCGCGGTCTCGGTGGCGACCAGGCCGACGAGCAGGGTTCCGACCAGACCACCGACGAGGTGCACGCCGACCACGTCGAGCGAATCGTCGAAGCCGAAGCGGTACTTGAGGCCCACTGCGAGCGCGCACAGCGCACCGGCGGCCACACCGACGACGATCGCGCCGAGGACGTCGACGGACGAACAGGCCGGGGTGATGGCGACCAGGCCGGCGACGATGCCGGACGCGCCGCCGAGGGTGGTGGCGTGACCGTCGCGGAGCTTCTCCACCAGCAGCCACGCGAGCATGGCGGCACAGGTGGCGACGACGGTGGTGACGAAGGCGGCTCCGGCGACCCCGTTCGCGCCGAGCGCCGAGCCGGCGTTGAAACCGAACCAGCCGAACCACAGCAGGGCCGCGCCGAGCATCACGAACGGCAGGTTGTGCGGCCGGAACGGCGTCATGGGCCAACCGCGACGCTTGCCGAGCATGAGGGCGAGGACCAGACCCGCGACACCGGCGTTGATGTGCACCGCGGTGCCACCGGCGAAGTCGATGACCTTCAGCTTGTTGGCGATCCAGCCGCCGGTCTCGGCGGTGACGCCGTCGAAGGAGAACACCCAGTGCGCGACCGGGAAGTACACGACCGTCGCCCACAGGCCCGCGAACAGCAGCCAGGCACCGAACTTCATGCGGTCGGCCACCGCGCCCGAGATCAGGGCGACGGTGATGATCGCGAACATCGCCTGGAAAGCGACGAACACGAGAGCCGGGATGGAGCCGACCAACGGGATGGCCGCGGCCGCGCCCGTGTCCGCATCAGCGAGGTACTGACCGCCGAAAAGCCCCTTCAGTCCGAAGAACTCGGTCGGATCCCCGACGATTCCGCCCTTGTCGTCACCGAAGGCCATGGAGTAGCCGAACAGCACCCAGAGAACGCCGACGACCCCCATCGCGCCGACGCTCATCATGATCATGTTCAGCACGCTCTTCGCGCGGACCATGCCGCCGTAGAAGAACGCGACGCCCGGCGTCATCAGGAGCACCAGCGCGGCGCTCGTAAGCATCCACGCGGTGTCCCCGGTGTCCGGGGCTCCGATAGTGGGAAAGTCCACGGTGAGCCTCCTCGTCAGTGTTGTCGTTCTGATCAGAAAGAGTGCTCACGCGGTGTTTCATCTGTGGGTTCGAAGAGTTTCGGATACGTGAACGGACCGGCTGGTTGTGTTGCGGTTGAGTTTCGCCGTTCCGATTCGACCGGAGAAGGCGGACATCTGACACTTTGCGAACGGCAGACCTGCCGCCGGGAATGGTCCCGACGTGAGTCCCCCGCAGCGGGGTTCCGGACGCCGCGCAGTGCGAGAGAGGTTCCGGGACGTCGTCAATCCGCGAGGAGCGCCGCGAGCGCTCTGAGCGGCGGAGCGGTGCGGTCGGTTCTCCAGATCAGGCCGAGTTGGCTGCTGCGTTCGAGCCCTACGACGGGTAGGTACCGCAGGTCGCTGCGATTGTTGTGCTCGGCGACGGGGCGGCAGACGAGCATGGCGTGACGACCGGAGGCCGCGAGGCCCAGTCCTTGCTGCAGGGTCGTGATCCCGGTGCTCGATGTGATGGGAGATCCGGACGGAGTAACCGGTGGGGTGCGGGCGGCCTTCCAGTAGTCGGGGGCTTCACCGATCCGGTGAAGCAGGTCGACGTGTGCGAGGTCTTCCAAGCCGATGGTCGCGCGGTCGGCGAGCGGGTGTTCGCTGCTGAGGGCGACGAACTGGTCTTGCGGTGGAAAGCGGAAACCCACGGTGAGTTCGCGGTCGTGCACCGGCAGTTCGGCAATGACAGCGTCTATCTCTCCGTCGAGGACGGCCGCGAACGGCGAGCCCAGCGGCAGATCGTGGATGCGCACGGCGACGCCCTGTGCGTCGCGGAGGGCACGGAAGGTACGGACGATCTCTTCGTAGACCATTCCGGTGAATCCGACGCTGAGTTCCTGCAGGGCACCGTGTTTCGCGCGGCCGCGGGCTCGCGCGAAGGATGTGGCCAGCGCTCGGTACGTCGGTCTGACCTCTGCGACGAACTGTTCCCCGAGCGGAGTCAGGGAAACCCTGCGGCTCGTGCGCTCGACAAGTCGAGCCCCGACGTGCGATTCCAAGGATGCGATGAGCTGGCTGGCGCGTGACTGTGTGTATCCCAGACGTTCGGCCGTCCGACCGAAGTGGAGTTCCTCGGCCAAAGTGATGAGGCACTCGATCTGCTGTACGTGGACGGGGTTCAGTGCGGGTGTCCCACGACTCATATCGATAAGCCTAATTCATCGATACGTGAGTAGATCGCCGTTGATCAACAGGCCACGAACGCGCTGAAGTACACCCATGACGATTTCTTCACCCGCTTCCGCCCCTCCCGGTCGCCGCACGTCAGCGGCACAGTGGCTGGCCGTGGCGGTGCTGACACTGTGCACCTTCCTGGTGGTGACCTCCGAGATGCTCCCGGTCGGCGTCCTCACCCCGATGGCAGCGGGTCTGGGTATCTCCCCAGGGGCATCCGGGGTGAGTCTGACGATCACCGGGCTGGTGTCGGCAGTGACAGCACCGGTGGTGCCCCGACTGCTCGGCGACGTCGATCGCCGGGTCGTCCTGGCGGTGGCAATGATCGTCCTGGCGGCCGGGAATGCGCTGACAACACTGGCAGATGGATTCGAGATGCTGTTGGTCTCACGGATCGTCCTGGGGATCGGGATGGGGACGGTATGGGGCATGGCCTCGGCAGTCGCCGTCCGGCTGGTGGAACCACGGAACACCGCATTGGCAGTTTCCTTTGCCCTCAGTGGAGTCGCCGCAGCGTCCGTCCTCGGAGTCCCCCTGGGGACCTTCATAGCGAACGGCATCGGCTGGCGAGCCGCCTTCGGCACGCTGTCCGCCGCCGCTCTCGTGCTGGCGGTGGTCCTACTGTTCGTCCTTCCCCGACTGCGCCGCCCCCAGGCCCAGTCGGTCGACACCACCGCGTCGAGCCGGCCCAGGTCACTGGTACGCCCCACGGTCGTCATCGGTGTGGTCGTGGTGGTCCTGCTCGTCACCGCACACTTTGCCGCGTACACCTACATTCGCCCGATCCTGGAACTCCGCGCCCAGCTCTCGGCGAACGTGATCGCACTGCTGTTGCTGGTCTTCGGTGTGTTCGGACTCTTCGGCAACTTCGCCGCGGGCGCGCTTGCCGCACGCCGACCGCGGGCGACGGTGCTGCTGCTGGCTGCGGGGATCACGATCGCGCTGGTCACCCTTGCACTGCTCGGCACCGGAACCCCCGCAGCGGCATTCGGGATCGCCTTGTGGGGAATCTCCTACGGCGGGCTGTCCGTCGCCGCGCAGTTGTGGATGACCAGCATGGCCCCCGACCGCGTCGAGGACGTGACCGGACTGTACGTAGGCGTGTTCACTGCAGCCATCGCCCTGGGCGCCTTCGCCGGCGGCATCGTCATCGAGCGCGCCGGCATCGTGCCGCTGTTGTACGCGTCCGCAGTACTGGCGGCAACGGCCGTGGCTGTTGCCGCCGGCCGTGACCGACCACTTCGGGAAATGTGATCACTGACGGCCGCTGCCCGGCCCCTGAGCGCAGGGACCGGGCAGCGGCGGGTGGAACGGTGTGTCAGCCGAGCAGCGCGTCGACGAACGCCGCCGGCTCGAACGGAGCCAGGTCGTCCGCGCCCTCACCGAGGCCGACGAGCTTGACCGGGACCCCGAGCTCGTTCTGGACCTGGAAGACGATGCCGCCCTTGGCGGTGCCGTCGAGCTTGGTGAGCGCGACGCCGGTGATGTCGACGACCTCGGCGAACACGCGGGCCTGCATGAGCCCGTTCTGTCCGACGGTGGCGTCGAGGACGAGCAGGACGTCGTCGACGACGGCCTTCTTCTCGACCACGCGCTTGACCTTGCCGAGCTCGTCCATCAGGCCGGTCTTGGTGTGCAGGCGTCCGGCGGTGTCGATGACCACGACGTCGACGCCGTCCTCGATGCCCTTGGCGACCGAGTCGAACGCGATCGCGGCCGGGTCGCCGCCCTCCTTGCCGCGAACGACCTCGGCGCCCACGCGCTCGGCCCACGTCTGCAGCTGGTCGGCGGCGGCGGCACGGAACGTGTCGGCTGCGCCGAGCAGGACGCGTCGGCCGTCGGCGACGAGGACGCGGGCCAGCTTGCCGGTGGTGGTGGTCTTGCCGGTGCCATTGACACCGACGACGAGCAGTACGGCGGGATGATCGCCGTGCGGCAGCGCGTGGATGGAGCGATCCATCTCGGGGTGCAGCTCGTCGATGAGGACCTCACGCAGCAGCGCCCGGGCCTCGGCTTCGGTCCGCACGCCCCGCGACGCCATCTCGGCGCGCAGGCGCTCGACGACCTTGGTGGTGGTGGCAGTGCCGAGGTCCGCGATCAGCAGCGTGTCCTCGACCTCCTCCCACGAATCCTCGTCGAGGTCGCCGCCGCCGAGTAGACCGAGCAGGCTCTTGCCGACCGCGTTCTGCGACCGCGACAGCCGACCACGCAGGCGATCCAGCCGGCCCTCGGTGGGTGCAATCTCCTCGATGACCGGGGCGGGTGCCGCCTCCGGCTCGGCCGGGGCGACGGGTTCGGCCGGGACGACCGGCTCGGCCGGGGCGACCGGCTCGGGCTCAGCTACAGGAGCCGCAGGCTCGGCAACGGGAGCTTCGGGTGCGACAACTGGCGCAGCCTCCTCCACCACCGGCTCGGGTGCCACCGTGGGCTCGGCCGGAGTGACCGCCTCGGGTTCGGCCACGGGTGCTTCGGGCTCGGCAACAGGAGCCTCGGGCTCGACAACGGGAGCCTCGGGCTCGACAACGGGCTCGGGGGCAACCGTGGGCTTCACTTCGGGTACAGCCGGGGTGACCGGCTCGGGCTTCGGAGCGGGCGCGGCCGGCGGCACCGGGGGTGCGACCGGCGGTACGGGCGGGGCCGGCGGCGTCGTGGGGGCCGCGGGCGGCACCTTGGGCGGCGCGGTGGCCGTCGGACCCTGGCTGAAGTTGAATCCGCCACCAGCTTGGTATCCGCCCGAACGGTCCTTCGGCTGCTCTGTCAGCTCGGGCTTCTCTGGCGCGGCGAGGCTGATGCGGCGGCGCCGGGCCAGGGTCAGGCCGACGACGAGCGCAACGACGAGGACGGCCAGTACGGCCGCTATTGCTATCCAGGCTCCGGTAGTCACCCCAACATCCTGTCAGGCTGCTCGGGGCTTTGGCGTCCCCGGGCGAGTCGGCCGGGGCGCATCGCGGATCCGCACGTGGCACTCGAGGATCCGATCCCGAGTGCCACATGCGGACTCGGCGCTACAGCAGTTCGGCGATCTCCTCGGCGATCTGCTCGGGGGTGACGGTCGGTTCGAAGCGGCGGACGACCTCACCGTCGCGGTCGACGAGGAACTTGGTGAAGTTCCACTTCACCTCGTCGGTGCCGATCGCCTCGGGGCGGGTCTTGCTGACGTGCTCGTAGAGGAAGCCGTGGTCGGGGCCGAAGTCGCCCGGGGCCGCGGCGCGCAGGTACTCGTACAGCGGGTGGGCGCCGTCGCCGTTGACCTCGATCTTGGCGTACACCGGGAACGTGACGTTGTAGTTGACGCTGCAGAACTGCTGGATCTCGGCGTTGTCGCCGGGCTCCTGGTCCCCGAACTGGTTGCACGGGAAGCCGACGATCTGCAGGCCGCTGTCCTTCTTGGCCTGGTAGAGCGTCTCGAGGCCCTCGTACTGCGGGGTGAGTCCGCACTTACTCGCCACGTTGACGATCAGCAGCAGATTGCCCTTGTACGCGCTCAGGTCCTCGGTGGCGCCGTCGGCGGTCTGGACGGGGAAGTTGTGGGCGTTCATCGGTTCTCCCATGTGTTCTGGTGTGGGGATGGGTACGTGCGGGTGCACGCGTGTGAGTGGACGTTCGTGGGTCAGCCGGCCACCAGGTCTTCGCCGCGCAGCCGCTGCGAGATGACGGTGGTGATGCCGTCGCCGCGCATGCTCACGCCGTACAGCGCGTCGGCGACCTCCATCGTCGGCTTCTGGTGAGTGATGACGATGAGCTGCGATTTCTCCCGCAACTGCTCGAACAGGCTGATCAGCCGCCGCAGGTTGGTGTCGTCGAGCGCGGCCTCCACCTCGTCCATCACGTAAAACGGCGACGGCCGGGCCCGGAAGATCGCCACCAGCATCGCAACCGCAGTGAGCGACTTCTCGCCGCCGGACAGCAGTGACAGCCGCTTGACCTTCTTGCCGGGAGGGCGGGCCTCGACGTCGATGCCGGTGGCGAGCATGTCCGACGGATCGGTGAGCACCAGCCGGCCCTCGCCGCCGGGGAACAGCGTCGCGAACACCTCGACGAACTCCCGCTCGACGTCGGCGTATGCCTCGGTGAACAGCTGCAGGATCCGCGCGTCGACGTCGGCGACCACGCCGAGCAGGTCCTTGCGCGCATTCTTCACGTCCTCGAGCTGCGTGGACAGGAAGTTGTAGCGCTCCTCGAGCGCCGCGAACTCCTCCAGCGCCAGCGGGTTCACCTTGCCGAGCGTCGCGAGATCCTTCTCGGCCCGCTTGGCGCGCCGCTCCTGCGTCGCCCGGTCGTACGGCTGCGCGGTGGGGGCCACCACCTGCTCGCCGCGGTCGCGTGCCTGCTCGTACTCTGCGATCTCCAGTTCGGACGGCGGCAGCGGGACGTCGGGTCCGTACTCGGCGATCAGGTCGTCCGGCGCGATGGCGTACTGCTCGAGGATCATCTCCTCGAGCTGTTCGATGCGCAGCGCGGCCTGCGCGCGGGCCACCTCGTCGCGGTGGACGGCGTCGGTGAGCGCGGACATCTGCGCGGTGAGCTGACGGACGTGCTCCTTGAGCGCCTCGACCTGCTCGGCATGCGCCGCGCGTAGCCGGGTCAGTTCGTCGCGGTGCGCCGCGGCCGCCGCGACCACGCCCTCGAGCCGCGCGGCCACCCGCCCGCCGGCCTCCGCCACCGCGGCCGCGACCGCCGCCGACTGCTGCCGGGCGCGCAACGCACGCTCGGCACGCGCCCGCGCCTCACGCTCGGCCTGCGCCGCGCGGCGCAACGAATCCGCCTTGCCGCGAACGGATTCCGCACGCTCCTCGGCGGTGCGGACGGCGAGCCGGGCCTCGACCTCGACGGCACGCACCTCGGTGAGCGCCGCAGCCGCCATCTCCCGCTCGGCGTCGGTGCCGCCTGTGCCCGCGAGGTCGGCCGGGTCCGCTCCGGGCTGCGCTTCCTCCACGCGGCGCAACCGCTCCTCCAGTTCCGCGAGCGACGCCAGCGCCTCACCCCGACCGGCCTCGGCCTTCGCCCGCTGCGCGACCAAGCGCTCGGACTCGGCGCGCGCCGCGCGCACCGCCTGCCCCAGCCGTCCGAGTTGCTCGTAGACCGCCGACATCGTGGCGTCGGACTCGTGCAGCGCCGCGAGGGTCTGCTCGGCCACCTCGGCTCGGTCGCGCTGCTCGGCCACGGCCCCCGCCAGCGCCGCCGACAGTTCCTCGGCCCGACGTTCGGCGTCGGCGAGTGCCGTCACCGACGCATCGATCGCGGCCTGCACCTCGAGAGTGCTGGGCCGGCGGTCCGATCCGCCGGTGATCCAGCCCGGACCGACGAGGTCGCCATCGCGGGTCACCGCACTGACGCCGGCGACCGCACCCACCAGGTCCACGCCGTCGGCGAGCGAATCGACCACCGCGACCCCGCCGAGTAGCGCCGCCACACCGGCACGCACGGTGTCCGAACAGTCGACGACGTCGAGGAGCCACCGGGCCCGATCGGGAAGGTCCGATCGTGTTGCCGGCAGCGACGTTTCGGCACCGAACAGCAGCGACGCCCGGCCGCCGTCGCCATCCTTGAGCGCCCGGACGGCGGTCGTGGCCGCCTCCGGGGACTCAGCGGCGATCGCGTCGGCCGCGGGACCGAGCACGGCCGCAACGGCGGCCTCGAAGCCTGGTTCGACACGCAGCAACTCGGCCACCGGACCGGCCAGCCCACGGTCGCCGTGATGTTCGAGCAGCCAGGCGCCGCCGTCCTTGCGCTCGAGCCCGATCGAGAGCGCGTCGATGCGGGCCCGCAGCGACGCGACCTCCTGCCCGGCGGCACGCTCGGCGGCCTGCAGTTCCGTCACCCGCTCGGTGACGAGGTCGAGCGCCGCGACAGCCCGCTCGTGCTGCCCGTCCAGCCCGACCTCACCGGCGTCGAGGTCGTCGACGGTGGCCGCGACAGCGTCGAACTCCGTCTGCGCGGCGTCGCCCCGCTGCCGGGCCTCCTCGATCGCGACGTCCAGGCGTGCCACCTCGGCGTCGATGGACTCGGTGCGGGTGCGCAGCGTGTCGACCTGCCCGGCGAGTCGGGCCAGCCCCTCGCGCCGGTCCGCGACCGCGCGTACCGCGGCCATGTGGGCGCGTTCGGCCTCCGCCGCGAACTCCTCGCGTTCGGCCAGCTGCTCTCCGGCGGCCTCGAGCGTCGCGCGGGCCACCTCGACGGCCGCGACCAGCTCGGCCTCCTCCTGCGCGATCCGCTCGGCGCGGGCCTCCATCTCGTCGGGGTCCTGGCCCCGCCCGGTCACCGGCTCGGCCTCGAGGAGGCGCGCGCGTTCCTGCGCGATGCGGATGGTCGCGCCGACCCGTTCGGCGAGCGCCGACAGCTGGAACCACGTCTGTCCGGCGGCCTCGGCCTGCGGCGCGAGCCGGGCGAGCGCCTGCTCGTGGCCGCCGAGTTCCGCGGTGGCGGCGTCGAGGGCGGTCTGCACCGCCTCCTGCTGCTCGCGGGCGAGCTTCTCGTCGTGCGTCTGGTTCGCGAGTGCCGCGCGGCGGTTCACGAGGTCGTCGGCGGCCAGTCGCAGCCGCGCGTCGCGCAGGTCGGCCTGCACGGTCTGCGCCCGCCGGGCCACCTCGGCCTGCCGCCCGAGCGGCTTGAGTTGACGCCGCAGTTCGGCGGTGAGGTCGGTGAGCCGTGCGAGATTGGCCTGCATCGCGTCGAGCTTGCGAACGGCCTTCTCCTTGCGCCTGCGGTGCTTGAGGACACCGGCGGCCTCCTCGATGAACGCGCGCCGCTCCTCGGGTCGCGATTCGAGGATCGCCGCCAGCTGGCCCTGCCCAACGATGACGTGCATCTCCCGACCGATGCCCGAGTCGCTGAGCAGTTCCTGCACGTCCATCAGGCGGCACGATTGGCCGTTGATCTCGTATTCACCGGCGCCGTCGCGGAACATGCGGCGAGTGATCGAGACCTCGGAGTACTCGATCGGCAGGGCACCGTCGGAGTTGTCGATGGTCAGTGTGACCTCGGCGCGGCCGAGCGGGGCCCGGCCCGCGGTGCCGGCGAAGATGACGTCCTGCATCTTCCCGCCGCGCAGCGCCTTGGCACCCTGCTCCCCCATCACCCATGTGAGCGCGTCGACGACGTTCGACTTGCCCGACCCGTTGGGGCCGACCACGCAGGTGATGCCGGGTTCGAAGCGGAGAGTCGTCGCGGACGCGAAGGATTTGAATCCCTTCAACGTCAGACTCTTCAGGTGCATGACGGTGGACTTTACCGGCGGATCAACGCTCGACGAACCCGGAAAGGCCCCCGCGCGCCGCGCCGAAGTGTTCGACGACGAGGGTCACACTCCCGGGTGTCTCCCCCGACCGCAGCAACCCCAGCAGCCGTTCCAGCGCGCCACGCCGCCCCTCGGCGATCACGAGGACGCGGCCGTCGGCGTGGTTGGTGGCGTGCCCGACGAGTCGAAGCTCGAGCGCCCGGGAGCGCGTCCACCACCGGAAGCCGACCCCCTGGACGTAGCCGTGTACCCAGGCGGTGAGGCGTTCGGTCGCATCCGAGTCGTCCATGGTGCTCATTATCGGCCCCGACGGGATTGCGGGTGGTCAGCAGATCGCCGTTGCCGAGGTGGGCGGGCCCGTCGGGCATCGTGGGACCGGACGCGACGGTACACCGCTCGCGGGTTGTCCCGTTTGCGGCGTCAATCGTCCGCCGCCGATCCCGAAAAGTCCTGAAGCCGTGATGTTTCCAGTGGCGAAGTACGCGAATTCGTTGTCGGCGACTAGCCCCGCGTGATGTTCAGGGTGATGTCGGTACCGGCCTTGAGGGTGCGGCCCACGGTGCACACCTTGTCGATCGAGCGTTCGACGAGCGCGACCAGCCGCTCCTGCGCCTCGGCGTCGAGTTCGCTGAGGTCGAGTTCGAGGGTCTCCTCGAGGTGCGGGTACACCTCGTTCTCCCGATCCGCGGCACCCGACACGCGGATGGTGGCGTCGTAGTCGTCGCCGAGCCGACGCGAGAGCGGGAAGTCCGAGCTCAAGCCGGAGCACGCGGCCAGGGCGATCTTGAGCAGCTCACCGGGGGTGAAGACGCCCTCCACCGATTCCGATCCGATACGCACCTCGGCACCGCGGGAGCTACGCCCGGTGTAGAGGCGGGTGCCGGTGCGCTCGACCCACAGTTCGGTCGGTGCGGGAGTCTGTTCAGCCATGCTCGAAGATCCTGCCATGTCCGTTCGGGGCGCCCTCCTGCACCTGCACTCCGCTTCGAGAACGTCCAGCACCCCCGGCGACAGCTCGGGAAGCTGCACGATCTGAGCGGTACCGGGCATCAATCTCGGGCGAGGATGGCCGAGAGCGCACGCCCCAACTCGTGGCCGGGTTCTGCGGGCATCTCCTCTGCGCGCCATCCGACGAAATCGTCCGGCCGGATCAGCAGCGCCGCGGACGGGGCCATCCCGGTGGCGGCCGCCCACGCACCGTCCGGGTCGGCGACGTCGCCGTCGGTGCCGATGCGGTGCACGGCGATCGGGACCCCCAGCGCGAACGACGCCGACGCGGCGGCAACGGACCACCCGGCTCCGTCGGCCCCGGTGATCAGGGTGAACCTGGGACCCAGCAAGTCGAGCGTCGAGACCCGTTCACCGCCTCGCCGCACCCAGATGTGCGGCATCCGGGTGCCCGGTTGTGCCCGCAGCTTCTCCACCAACGACACCGTGTCCGGGTCGGCCACCGGGGGCTCGCTGGTCACCACCGCGGCCGACCGGTAGCGGTAGCCGGCAAGCATGGAGAACAGAGGTTGTTCCTCGCCCGGCGACAGGTGCGGTCTGTCGTCGTCCAACCGCATGAACGCCAACGACGGCCCGGTCAGCGACTGGCGGGCGCAGAACCGCCCGACCGGGTGCCGCTCGGCGTGGTATGTGTCCAGCAACCCCGGCCCGGCCGTGCCGTCGAGGACCGCAGCCAGTTTCCAAGCCAGATTGTGGGCACTCTGGATGGCCACGTTGGCGCCCCCGGCCTTGAACGGCGGCATGGTGTGCGCCGTGTCGCCGACCAGAACGACTCGTCCACACCGGAACTGGGCGGCTACCTGCTCGCAGGGCTGCCACGGGACGACATCGACGATCTGCACCTCCGTCGGCTCACCGATGGCCGCGAGGAGCAGGTCGCGACAGCGCTGCGGGGTGAACTGCTCGGCGGTCTCCCCCTCGCGGGGAAAGTAGGTCGTGACGAACATGCCGAGATCCCCCTCGGCCACCAGGAAAATCCCGTCCACGTCGGCATTCTTGACCTGAACGCCATCTCCCTCGGCCAGCCCGGGAAGCAAGTGTCGCCAGGCGGCACGGAAGTAGACGAAGACGACGAAGATCGGAATCGGACCGTACCCGGAGGTGGCCACCCCCAGGGTGTGGCGAATGCGGCTGTGGGCACCGTCCGCAGCGACCAGGTAGTCGGCTCGTACCGTCTGCTCCGTACCCGAATCCTGTTCGCGCAGAACAGCGGTGACACCCGTGTCGTCCTGCTCGAACGACTGGAGCCAGGTTCCGTAGCGCACGTCACTGCCGCTCCCGCGGGTGTATGTGAGCAGGAGCGGCTCGAGCTTGCTCTGCGGGCAGTACTGCGCCGACGGTTCGGGGCTGAGCTCGTCGAACTGGGAGAAGATCGCGTCGACGTCGAGCGCCGGTTCCTGCACGGGGCTGTTCAGCGTCGGCTTGACCACCATGTTGGAAACGCCTGCGGCGACGGCGTGCACCTCGTCGGCCAGCCCGAGGCCGCGCAGGATCTCCAGGCTGCGGAAGCTCAGATTGCGGGCCTTGGGGTAGATGAAGATCTCGCGCCGCTTCTCGACCACCAGCGAACGAACCCCGTGCTCCGCGAGCAACGCTGATGTCGCCAGCCCGGCCGCGCCGGCGCCGACGATCAGAACAGGGACATGCTCGGCATCCATCGCCACTACCGTCCTCGGTCAGCCCGCACCAACTCTACTGGCGATGCTCAGGAGATGCGGCCCCCGCGCGGCACCGGGCGACCGAGATCCTGGTGATCACTCCTGAAAGCGGTAGCCCATACCGGTCTCGGTCAGCAGATGGCGCGGCTTCGACGGATCCCTCTCCAGCTTCCGACGCAATTGCGCGAGATAGACCCGCAGGTAGTGCGTTTCGGTCGCGTAGGAGGGGCCCCAGACCTCGCGCAACAGTTCCTTCTGCCCGACGAGCTTGCCCTTGTTGCGCACCAACATCTCGAGCATCCCCCACTCGGTGGGGGTCAGGTGTACCTCGGCCTCGTCCCGGGTGACCTTCTTCGCCGCCAGATCCACCGTGAACGAGTCCGTGACCACCACCGGTTCACTGGTATCGGCCGCCACGGCGCCGCGCCGCACGGCCGCCCGCAGTCGCGCGAGGAACTCGTCCATCCCGAACGGCTTGGTGACGTAGTCGTCGGCGCCCGCGTCGAGCGCCTCGACCTTGTCCGACGAATCCGTCCGAGCCGACAGCACGATCACCGGAGCCGTGCACCACCCGCGCAGCCCCGCCAGCACCTCGATGCCGTCCATGTCGGGCAGGCCGAGGTCGAGCACCACCACCTCGGGATGCTTCTCGGCTGCCGCCCGCAGCGCCGCCGCCCCGGTCGACGCCGTCGTGACCTCGTAGCCGCGGACGCTCAGGTTGATCCGCAGGGCACGCAGGATCTGCGGCTCGTCGTCGACCACCAACACCCGGGTCATCGGGCTCCCTCCGTCTTGCCGTCCGGGCAGGCCGCCAGTTCGACGACCATGGTCAAACCACCACCCGGCGTGTCCGTCGCGCTGACCGTTCCACCCATTGCCTCCACGAATCCCCTGACCACAGACAGTCCCAGACCGACGCCGATCGTGTTGTCCCGATCGCCGAGCCGCTGGAAAGCATCGAACACCTGATCGTGTGTGCCGCGGGCGAGGCCCGGGCCCGTGTCGGCGACGGTGATCGTCATCATGTCGCCCGCTCGGGCCGCACCGATCCGGACCGGCTCGTCCGGCGCGTAGCGCAGCGCGTTGTCCACCAGGTTCGCCAGCACGCGCTCGAGCAACCCGGCGTCGGCCATCACCGTGGCGTCGCCCACCTCGACTTTCACCTGGTCGCGCACCCGTCGCGCAGATCCGGGCCCGCCGAACCCGGCGCCGACGAGCGCCCGGTGCACCACTTCCTCCAGGTAGACCCGGCGCAGCGTCGGTTTGACCACGCCTGCCGCGAGCCGGGACGAATCGAGCAGGTTTCCGACCAGGGCGGTCAACTGGTCGGTGGACTCCTCGACGGTCGCGAGAAGTTCTGCGGTGTCCTCCGGCGAGAACTCGATGTCGTCGCTGCGCAAGCTCGACACCGCCGCCTTGACGGCGGCCAACGGCGTCCGAAGGTCGTGGCTGACGGCCGACAGCAGCGACCGTCGCAGTCGATCCGCCTCCGCCAGCGCCGACGCCTTGCTGGCCTCCTCCGCCAGCTGCCGCTGCCGGATCAATCCCACCGCCTGGTTGGCGACCGCGTTGAGCACCTTGCGGTCCCGGGCACCGAGTTCGCCGCCCGCGAGCAGCAGCGTGTACTCGCCGTCGCCCACCTCGCACACAGTTCCGGCCTCGTCGACCGTGCTCGGCGGCGAGGCGCCCGCGGAACTGATCACGCCCTCGTCTCGACGGACGAGGCTGACGCCCGTCTGCGAGTACGTCTCCCGCACCTTCTCCAGCAGCGCCGGCAGGTCCGCACCGCGCAGCACCGACCCCGCGAACAGTGCCAGCAGTTCGGCCTCCTGCGATGCCCGGCGGGCCTCCCTGGTGCGTTTGGCCGCGGCGTCGACCAGGACGGCCACCGCCACGGCGACCACCAGCAGCACCACCGTGGTGATGAAGTTGTCGGGCTGCGCAATCGTGAAGCTGTACAGCGGCGCGGTGAAGAAGAAGTTGAGCAGCAGCCCGGAGATGAGGGCCGACAGGATCGCCGGCCCCACACCGCCGAGCAGCGCTACCGCGAGCACCACCACGAAGAACAGCGCGTTCTGGCCGCCGACGCCCGCTACCCGGTCGATCGCCCCCATCAGGACGGCCGCGATGCTCGGCACCACCACCGCCGCGAGCCACGACGCCAGGCGGCGCTCCCCGCGCCCCAGGATCGAGATGCGGTGCCGGGTCGCGGCCTCGTCGTGGGTGACCATGTGCACGTCGATCTTCCCCGACTTCTGGACGATCGCCGCGCCGATGCCCTCGTCGAGGATCCGCGCCCACCGCGAACGCCGAGACGTGCCGATCACCAGCTGGGTCGCGTTCACCTCGCGGGCGAACTCGAGCAGTGTCGTCGGGACGTCGTCGCCGACGACACTGTGCAGGCTCGCACCGATACTCCCCGCGAGCTTGCGCACCTTGCCCATGTCGGCCGCCGCGACGCCCTCGAGACCGTCGCCGCGCACGACGTGCACCACCATCAGTTCGGCGCTGGCCTTGCTGGCGATTCGCCCGGCCCGACGGATGAGGGTCTCGGACTCGGGCCCACCGGTGACGGCCACGACCACCCGTTCGCGGGCCTCCCACATATCGGTGATCTTGTTCTCGGCGCGGTACTTCGCGAGCGCGGCGTCCACCTGGTCGGCCACCCACAGCAGGGCGAGTTCCCTCAGCGCCGTGAGGTTTCCGCGACGGAAGTAGTTTCCGAGCGCTGCGTCGACCTTGTCGGCGGAGTAGACGTTCCCATGGGAGAGCCTGCGCCGCAACGCTTCCGGCGTGATGTCGACGAGTTCGACCTGGGTGGCTATGCGTACCACCTCGTCGGGCACCGTTTCCTGTTGCACCACACCGGTGATCTGCTGCACCACGTCGTTGAGGCTCTCGAGGTGCTGGACGTTGAGCGTCGACAGGACGTCGATCCCGGCATCGAGTAGTTCGTAGACGTCCTGCCAGCGCTTCTCGTTGCGGCTGCCCGGCGTGTTCGTATGGGCGAGTTCGTCGACCAGCACCACGGCCGGCCGCCGGGCGATGACCGCCTCGACGTCGAGTTCCGGCATCGAGGTCCCGCGGTACTCGATGCACTTCGGTGGGATGACCTCGAGCCCCACGAGCTGGTCGGCGGTACGGGCGCGGCCGTGGGTTTCCACCACGGCCGCGACCACGTCACCACCACGCTCGCGGCGGCGGTGGGCCTCCCCGAGCATCGCGTAGGTCTTGCCCACACCGGGTGCGGCGCCGAGGTAGATCCTCAGCTCACCACGGCGCCGGTCTCGCGGCGTGCCGCGGCGGGGCGGTTGCGTCGAGTCCGGAATGCTCACACCGCCATCATTCACCCGACGGCGCCGCACCGCACCCAGGTGCGGTCAGCCCCAGTGCGAGATTGAGTTCGAGCACGTTCACCCGCTCGGCGCCGAGGAAGCCCAGCTGACGGCCCTCGGTGTGCTCGGCCACCAGTTCGCGCACGCGGTCCTCGCTCAGCCCGTTGACCGCCGCGACCCGCCGCACCTGCAGCGCCGCGTACTCGGGCGAGATGTGCGGGTCCACACCGGAGCCGGAACCGGTGACGGCGTCGACGGGAACGTCCTGCGGAGCGACGCCTTCCCGCTCGGCGATCGCCGCCCGACGTGCGTCGATGAACCCGGCGAGAACCTCGCTGCTCGGGCCCTGGTTGGTCGGCAGCGCCGCCGCGGGGTCACCGGTGGTGAAGGGATCGCCGTCCGCGACCGAGCCGACGAGGCGGTTGTGGAAGAACGGATCCGGCTTACCCGCCTGAGCCTGCGGATCCACCCCGATCCACCGGCTACCGACCACACAGCCGGACGCGTCGGTCACCGGCGAACCCTCCGCCGAGCCGGAGCTGATGCGCCCCAGCCCCCACACGGCGGCCGGGTACAGCACGCCGAGGATCGCGGTGAGCGCGAGGAGCACGAGCAGCCCGGCCCACACCTGCTTGAGAAATCCGATTCCGAATCTCATTGCACAATCACCCGATTCCAGGAATGAGGCGGACGACCAGGTCGATCAGCCAGATGCCGATGAAGGGGGTGATCACACCACCCACACCGTAGATCAACAGGTTTCGACCGAGCAGCTTCGACGCCGCTGCGGGCCGATAGCGAACTCCCCTGAGCGCCAACGGGATCAGCCCGATGATGACGAGAGCGTTGAAGATGACCGCGGACAGGATCGCCGACTTCGGGGTCGCCAGGTGCATGACGTTCAACGCCGAGAGCTGCGGATAGATCGCGCTGAACAGCGCCGGCAGGATCGCGAAGTACTTCGCGAGGTCGTTCGCGAGCGAGAACGTCGTCAACGCACCGCGAGTGATCAGCAGCTGCTTTCCGATCTCGACGACCTCGATGAGCTTGGTGGGGTCCGAATCGAGATCCACCATGTTGCCGGCTTCCTTGGCCGCCGACGTTCCAGTGTTCATCGCGACCCCGACGTCGGCCTGCGCCAACGCGGGAGCGTCGTTGGTGCCGTCACCGGTCATCGCGACCAGGCGCCCGCCCTCCTGTTCGGCGCGGATCCGCTCGAGCTTGTCCTCGGGCGTGGCCTCGGCCATGAAGTCGTCGACGCCGGCCTCCTCCGCGATCGCGCGCGCAGTGAGCGGGTTGTCGCCGGTCACCATGATCGTCCGGATGCCCATCGCCCGCAGTTCCGCGAAACGCTCGGCGATGCCGGGCTTGACCACGTCGGTGAGCGCAATCACGCCGAGCACCGTGGCGGCACCGCGCTCGGCGACGGCCACCACGAGCGGCGTGCCACCCGAGAGCGCGACCTTCTCGGCCGCATCCGATACGGCCGGATCGACCGTTGCTCCGTATCCGGACACCCACGCCGTCACGGCATCGCCGGCGCCCTTGCGGATCTGCTGCGGACCGGTCCCGGTGGCGATGTCGAGTCCGCTCATGCGGGTCTGCGCTGTGAACTCCACGAAGTCGGCACCACGTTCGGTGTCGGACGGCTCGGTGGAGAACCCGAACCGTTCGGCGCACAGTTCTACGATGCTGCGCCCCTCCGGTGTGCCGTCGGCCAAGCTCGACAGTCGTGCGGCGGCGGCCAGTTCGGCCTCGGTGCGGCCCGGCGCCGGGTACAACGCGGTGGCGCGTCGGTTGCCGAAAGTGATGGTGCCGGTCTTGTCCATCAGCAGCGTGTCGATGTCGCCGGCGGCCTCGACGGCCCGGCCCGACATCGCCAGCACGTTGCGCTGCACCAGTCGGTCCATGCCGGCGATGCCGATCGCCGAGAGCAACGCACCGATCGTCGTGGGGATCAGGCACACCAACAGCGCGATGAGCTTGATCGGGTCCTGCGCCTGACCGGCGTACTCGCCCATCGGGCCGATCGCCACCACCGCGAGCAGGAAGATGATCGTGAGCGATGCCAGCAGGATGTTGAGCGCAATCTCGTTGGGCGTCTTCTTCCGTGACGCCCCCTCGACGAGCGCGATCATCCGGTCGACGAACGACTGGCCGGGCGCACAAGTGATCTGCACGACGATCCGGTCGGACAGCACCGTGGTGCCGCCCGTGACGGCACAACGGTCGCCGCCCGATTCGCGTACGACCGGAGCGGATTCGCCGGTGATCGCGGATTCGTCGACGGTGGCGATGCCCTCGATGACGTCGCCGTCGCCCGGGATGACCTCCCCCGCCTCGACCACCACGGTGTCGCCGATCGCGAGCCGGGTGGCCGAGACCTCCTCGATCGCCCCCGACGCGGTCAGACGCCTGGCGATGGTGTCCTGCTTGACCTTCCGCAGGCTCGCGGCCTGCGCCTTGCCGCGCCCCTCGGCGACCGACTCGGCGAGGTTGGCGAACAGGACGGTGAACCACAGCCACGCGGCGATGAGCCACCCGAACACGGTGGGCTGCGCGATCGCCATCACGGTCGTCACTGTCGCACCGACCAGGACGACGAACATGACGGGGTTGCGCGCCTGGTGGCGCGGGTCGAGCTTGCGCACCGCCCCCGGGAGCGACGTGATCAGTTGACGGGGGCTGAAGATCCCCGCCTTGACCGGCGAGTGACCGTGCACAGACTCGTCGACCGGAGCGTCGGGAAGCGTGTCGGTGGAATTCACGGTGGGTTCAGTCCGCAGACTCATTGCAGGGCCTCCGAGATGGGCCCGAGAGCGAGGGCCGGGAAGAAGGTGAGGGCCGCGACCAGCACGACCGTGCCGGTGAGCAAGCCACCGAACATGACGCCGGAGGTGGACAGGGTGCCGGCACCGGCGGGCGTGCGACGCTGCGCGGACAGCGATCCGGCGAGCGCGAGCACGAACAGGATCGGGAGGAAACGCCCGATCAGCATGCACACGCCGAGCGCCGACTGGAACCAGTCGCTGGTCACCGTCAGTCCGCCGAACGCGCTGCCGTTGTTGTTCGACGCCGAGGCGAACGCATAGAGCACCTCGGAGAATCCGTGGATGGATTGCGGGCTACCGGGGTCGCCGCTGTTGCCGAGGTATCCGGTGGTGGATCCGAGGATCACGGTGATGCCGGTGCCGACGAGGACGAGGGCGGGCATCACGAGCACGGACAGTGCGGCCAGCGTGATTTCGCGCTGACCCAGCTTCTTGCCGAGGTATTCAGGGGTGCGCCCGACGAGCAGACCGCCGACGAACACTGCGATCAGGGCGAGCACGAGAATTCCGTACAGACCGGTTCCCACGCCGCCGGGCGCGATCTCGCCGATCAGCATGTTCAGCAGCACCGCGCCACCGCCGAGCGGGGACATGCTGTCGTGCGCCGAGTTGACGGCACCGGTACTGGTGCCTGTGGTGGTCACGGCGAACAGTGCCGATCCGGGGATGCCGAACCGAACCTCCTTGCCCTCCATCATGGAACCGGCCGCTTGTGCCGCTGCACCCCGTGCACCGGACTCGGCCGTGAGCGTCACCGCGAGCAGGCTGAAGTACAGCACCGACATCACCGCGAGGAGCGTCAGACCCTGCCGGCGGTCGCCGACCATCGTGCCGAACGTGCGGGTCAAGGAAACCGGGATGAGCAGGATCGCGAGGATCTCCACGACATTGGTGAGCGGGGTCGGGTTCTCGAACGGGTGCGCGGAGTTGGCCGCGAGGATGCCGCCACCGTTGGTGCCCAGTTCCTTGATGGCCTCCTGGGAGGCGACCGGTGCCAGGGCGTTGGTGACGCTGTTGCCGTCGAGTCCCGTCGAGGCGAAGCCCGTGTGGAACGACTGGATGACGCCCTGGCTGAGCAGGATCAGCGCGATGACGAACGCGATGGGCAGCAGGATGCGCAGGCAACCACGGGTGAGGTCCACCCAGAAGTTGCCGATCTCGCCACCGCGCGAGACGCGCACGAACCCGCGGATCAGGGCTGCCGCGACGGCCATGCCGACCCCGGCGGACACGAAGTTCTGCACGGCCAGGCCGACGGCCTGCGTCACGTTGCCCATCGTCGTCTCGGGGACGTACGACTGCCAGTTGGTGTTCGCGACGAACGATGCCGCGGTGTTGAACGCGACGGCAGGGCTGACGCCCGCGAGGCCGCCGCTGAGCGGCAGCACACCCTGGATCCTCTGTAGGAAGTAGAGGAACAGCACGCTGGCCGCGGAGAAGCCGAGAAGGCTGCCGGCGTACCCGTACCACTTCTGTTCGGCGCGGGGATCGATCCGGCAGATCCGATAGAGCAGGGATTCGATGCGCAGGTCACCGGATCGAAGATCGGTGTCGGTGGTGTAGACCTTGGCCATGTAGTCACCGACGGGGACGTACAGAATCGCTAGCACCGCTACGACCAGTGCTATCTGTAGTCCCGCTGCGAGAGCGGGATTCATGTGAAGACCTCTCGAGGACTAGAACCGCTCAGGGTTCAGGAGCGCGATGAGCAGGTACACCACCAGTGCGGCGGCGATCACGACGACGGCGATACTGACCGTCCCGGCGAATGTCACCGGATGCTCCGCGCCTGCAGACCACGCAACACCAGTGCACAGACGGTGAAAACTCCGATGATCAACCCGACGTAGGCCATATCTGCCATGACGTTCCTCTTCCGACTTCCTCGTGTGGACGCGCTGCGGATGGCAGCGCGGCGTGGGCGACATTTCCGGACGCCTAATGGAGGGTGCACCCGCTTCAGCGGTGTGAACGTCGCCCTAACGCTCTACTGACGCGGTCATCCGAACGCATTGACGCGATTTTTACGCGCCCTCCCCGTGCGCCGAGAGGGCGCGCACCGACGCCGGGGTCGGCACGTCGTCGGCCACCCAGGGAGCCCGGATCGGTTGCCCCGCAACCGTTCGCATCGGGACCAGTCCGGCCCATACGTCGGGATTGCGATCGCCCTCGCTCGGCAGCCCGGACCGGACCTTGACCGTCCACTGCCCGGGTTCGATCGGCAGCGCGATGCAGAGCGTCGCCGCCAGTTCCTTGCGCCTGAGCGCCCGCACCTCGGTGCTCCGACCGGGGATCAGCACGTCGGACAGCACCGTCAGCGCGCTCTCGGCCTCGTCCCCCACGACCGGCTCGAGATGCCCACGAACCACCGCCGATCGGTAGTTCGCCGACGAGTTGTAGAGGTTGTCGGCCACCACGATCGCGTCGAGCAGTGTCACGCACAGCGACGCGGGCGCGCCGGCGGCCACGTGCCGCAGCGCCCCGGCGCCGGTCGACCCGTGCAGCAGGATCCGGTCGCCGACGCGTGCATAGAGCATCGGTACCGCCCATGGCAGGCCGTCGACGACGGTCGCGAGCGTGCCCACCGACGCCGAGTCGAGCACGGCGTCGAGTTCGTCGCGCTCGGTCCGCGACCGCTCGGCATGTCGTCGGATTCGGTCCAGTTCGGCGGTTGGTTCGGTGGGGATCGGTTCGTTCGTTGTAGTCACGGTCCCAGACTGGGTGGATTCCGGTCTCAAATCCAGATCCAGAATTGTCACTTGTGGCAGACCAGTATCGTTCTCGGCATGGCCCGCACCGCGCGCGACATCCACCTGCACCTCGAGCCCGTGCCGTCCTCCGAACCGCTCCGGCACCGGGTGGCCGCGGCGATCGTCTCGGCTGTCCGCACGGGCACTCTGCACCCCGGTGATCCGCTGCCCCCGTCTCGGACGCTGGCCGCGGATCTGGGCGTGTCGCGGGCCGTGGTCGTGGACGCGTACGACGAACTGGCCGCCGCCGGCTACGTGGTGACCCGGCCGGGTTCCGGGACCCGCATCGCCGCCGACGCCGACCGCGCTGCACGCGCGGGCGCCGATCCGCACGTGCCACCGCCTCCGGTCCCCGAACCGCCCGTGCCGGGCAGCGAGCGCACGCCCGGCATCGACCTCGCACCCGGCCATCCGGACACCGACCTGATCTCGACGCGCGACTGGCGCAGTGCCTGGCGGTTCGCGGCCGGTACGCCCGCACCGCACGCCCCGCCCGGCGCGGACGGACACGTCGAACTACGCCGGGCCCTCGCGGTGCACCTGCGGCGGACCCGCGGCATCGCCGCCGAACCGGACGACATCGTCATCGTGCCGGGGGTGTCCGCGGCGATGCGCACCCTCGTCGCGGCCGCGGGTTTGTCCGGACGCGAGATCGCCTTCGAGGACCCGGGATACGCCATGGTCCGCCGGATTCTCGAAACGGGCGGGGCACGGATTCGCCCGGTGCCCGTCGACCACGACGGGATCGATCCTGCACTGGTGCGGACATCGGACGCGGCGGTGTATTGCACGCCGGCCCACCAGTATCCGATGGGCGCCCGCATGCCGGTGGCCCGCCGAGCGGCACTCGTCGCGGCGGCACGGGCGGCGGGGCAACTGGTCATCGAGGACGACTACGACGGCGAATTCCGTTACGGCGTGGCCCCGTTACCTGCCCTGCGGAGTATCGACGGCGGTCGCGACTGCGTCGCTTACGTCGGGACCACGTCGAAGATCCTGTCCCCAGGCCTGCGCCTGGCCTGGATCGTCCCGCCCGCGCACTTGCTCGAACCGATCCACCGAACGCTGCGCCTCAGCGGCGACTCGGCATGCGCGGTCACCGCACTCGCGCTCGCCCGGTTCATCGAATCCGGCGCGCTCACGCGACATCTGGCCCGTGCGGCGCGCACCTATGCGGCGCGCAGACATGCTCTGGTCGACGCGCTGCGCACGCGGTTGCCGGGGATGGATCCGACCGGGGTCGAGGCGGGACTGCACGTGGCCGTACGTCTCCCGGACGGGGTGGACGACGACGCCGTCGCCGACGAGATCGCGCGGCACGGAGTGACGGTCCGCAGCCTGGCCGACTACCGGGTGTGCGACTCCGGACCGCGCGGATTGCTGTGCGGCTACGCACGATTGCCGGAATCGCGAGCAGACGTCGCCGCGACGGTGATCGCCAATGTCATCCGCGAACAAGGTGGGACCGCGGCCGGCACCTCGGGCCGCGGTACGACGAGCGGTTCATGAACCTCGCCCGCCGAATCGGCTCACCGGCCCGACTCCGAGTCGAGTCCACGTGCCGGGGCTCGCACGATGATCGGTGGGGACGGTGTGCCCGCTTCCGTCATCGGCTCCCGTAGGCCGAGCCGCTCTTCTTCGGCTGCAGAATCGACCACCGCAGATATGGCCTGTTGCAGGCGAAGGAAATCCTCCCACCCACCGTCGCATTCGATCGAGGGGAGCCCGAAGCTCTCCGCTCGCCGCGCCCAGGTCAGATGAAGCTCGGTGAAGCGTTCGGGATCCTCCACGTGCTGGCACAGAACGTCGTCGAAGGCGACATCGTGCGCCACCATCTCGACAGCCACGCCGAACAACGGATGCTCGGCCGACACCTCTACCGCGATTTCCTCGGCGATCCCGGAGTGCGACATGTCGCACTCCGCGCTGGGCCGGGCAGTCGCGCACCAACCTTCGGGCAATGCGGCAAGTTGCGACTCGGTCAGGGGCATGCGTTTCCCTCAGTCGCCGTGCGTCATCCGCGAACGAGGCGCGGACGCGGCTGGCACCTGGGGCAGCTGTACGACGAGCGGTTCATGAACTTCTCCCGCTGGATCGGGGCGCCGCAGCGCTGGCACGGCAGGTTCTCCTGGCCGTATGCGGCCAGGGACCGGTCGAAGTAGCCGGACTGCCCGTTGACGTTGACGTACAAGGCATCGAACGAGGTTCCGCCCTGCGCGAGGGCCTCCTGCATGACGGCCTCGATCGCGGTCAACAACCGGCGCAGACGCGGTCCGCTGAGCTTGTCCGTGGGACGGTTGCCGTGAATCTCGGCGCGCCACAACGCCTCGTCGGCATAGATGTTGCCCACGCCCGAAACGACGGTCTGGTCGAGGAGAGCCCGCTTGATCTCGGTTTGCTTGCGCCGCAACGTTTTCACGACCGCGTCCGGATCGAATTGCGGATCGAGCGGATCGCGGGCGATGTGCGCCACCGAATCGGGCACGACGGTGCCGTCCACGGTGACGAGATCGGCGAGCGCCCACCCACCGAACGTCCGTTGGTCGACGAAACGCAGGTCGGTGCCCGAGTCGAGCCGTGCCCGGATCCGCAGGTGCTTCTCGTCGGCGACCGACGGATCCTGCACGAGCATCTGCCCGCTCATCCCGAGATGGACGACAAGCGCGACATCGTCGGGTTCGAGGACGAGCCAGAGGTACTTGCCGCGACGCTCGGCCGACGCGATCGTGCGGCCCTCGAGCCGGCGCGCCAGGTCGACCGAGCCGGGCAGGTGCCGACGAACCGCACGGGGATGCAGGACGTCGACCGTGTCGATCACACGGCCGACGACGTGCGCCTCGAGGCCGCGCCGGACGACCTCGACCTCGGGAAGTTCGGGCACGCTGCGTCTCGCTCCGCCCGGGCCCTACTGCTCGACGACGGGTTCGTCGACCGCGGTCGCCTCGGCGGCCTCCGAGAGCGCACTCCAGGCGGTGCTTGCCGCCTTCTGCTCGGCTTCCTTCTTGGACCGGCCGACGCCGACACCCAGGGCGTTGCCGCCGACGAGAACCGTCGCGGTGAACTCCTTGTCGTGGTCCGGGCCGGTCGCGGTGATCTCGTACACGGGGACGCCGACGCCGCGCTCGGCGGTCAGCTCCTGGAGGCTGGTCTTCCAGTCCAGGCCCGCACCGAGCTTCGGTGCACGCGAGAGCAAGTCGGCGAAGAGGTCGAGCACCACCGTGCGGGCGGTGTCGATGCCGTGCTCGAGGTGGATCGCTCCCAGGAGCGACTCCATGCCGTCGGCGAGGATGCTGGGCTTGTCGCGCCCGCCGGTCATCTCCTCACCCTTGCCGAGCAACAGGTGAGCACCGAGGCCACCGGGGCCGAGTCCTCGCGCAACCTCGGCCAGCGCGTGCATGTTCACGATGCTGGCGCGAATCTTCGCGAGTTCACCCTCGGACTTCTCCGGATGCGCGAGGTACAGGCGCTCGGTGATCGTCACACCGAGAACAGAGTCGCCGAGGAACTCGAGACGCTCGTTGGTCGGCAACCCACCGTGCTCGTACGCGTACGAGCGGTGGGTGAGCGCCAACGTCAACAGCGCCTCGTCCAAAGGAACGCCAAGAGCGGCGAGGAGCGATCCGTGATCCCCCTCGCCGCCGGCGAGTGCTGTATTGCTTTTTTTGCTGGTCACAGCGCCACTGAGCAGACTAGACCGCGGCGGTAACCTGACGGCCCTTGTAGGTGCCGCAGGACGGGCACGCGACGTGGGGCAGCGTCTTCTCGCCGCAGCCACGGTTCGGGCAGGTGATGAGGGTGGGCGCAGTGGTCTTCCACTGGCTCCGTCGCGACCTCGTGTTGGACCGCGACATTCTGCGCTTGGGAACAGCCACGTCTACTTCTCCTCGTTGATCTTGCTGGCATCAGCAGTTGCATTGCTGGCGTCGGATCCTGCACCGAATTTGGCTGCGAGCCCAGCCCAGCGAGGATCCATTGTCTCATGACCATGCCCGGATTCCGCAATCGCCAGGCGAATGCCGCATTCGGGGCACAATCCCTCACAGTCGTCGCTGCAGAGAGGCTGGAGCGGAAGCTCCAGTCCGACCGCATCGACGATCACCGGTTCGAGGTCGATCTCGTCGTCCACGACCCGGTAGATCTCGTCCTCCTCGGTGGTCTCCTCGGTGGCGCTGTCCGGGTAAGCGAACAGCTCCGTGAGGTGAAGGCTCACCGAGTCGTCGAACGGTTCGAGGCACCGCGAGCACTCACCCACCGTGTCCGCGCGAACGGAACCGGTGACGAGCACCCCCTCGGACACCGATTCGAGCCGCAGATCGAGTTCCACGTCCGTGCCCTCTTCGATCGCGACGAGGTCGAGACCGATCCGCGAGGGAGCCGGAACCACCCGCGACACAGTGCGCATCGAGCCGGGACGCCGCCCCAGCGAGAGCGTGTCCAGCACGAAACCCTCGTCACGCGTAGGGCGCGAGGACTTGTGACGATGCGATGACACGGGTGTTCTCTTTCAGAAGACATGGAACGGGCAACCACTCCACGGTACGCGATGGAGGGGCCCGGAAGGAAATCGGAAGGGCGCTACCGCCGACGGTCGCCGTAGCCGGCGTCGTAGTCCGGCACCCCGGTGCCCGTCCGCAGCTGCTGACGTCCCCGGCCCACCGAGCGGATGGTGCCGTTGAGGAACTCCTCGAACTCGGCGAGCTTCGTGTCGACGTACAAGTCGCATTCCGAACGCAGACGATCCGATTCGGCGTGCGCCGCGTCGACCACGCGGGCCGACTCGGCGTGCGCGGCCTGGACCACCTCGGCCTGCGAGACGAGCCGCTCCTGCTCCGCGACACCGTCCGCGACGGACCGCTCGTACGACGCCTTGCCCGACTCGATCATCCGGTCCGACTCCGCGCGGGAGCGGGACGTCAGCGAGTCGTACTCGCGCTGCCCCTCCGCGACCGTCACGTCGGCCTCCTCGCGGGCGTCGTGAACCAACTGCTCGGCATGCGAGCGCGCCTCGGCGACCATGCGGTCGGCCTGGGCCTTGGCGTCGGCCAGGATGCGGTCGGCGTTCTCGCGCGCATCGGTGATCGTCTCGTGCGCCTCCGCGTTGGCCCGCCCGACCGTCTGCTCCGCGTTCTGACGCGCGTCGCCCACCAGCTTGTCGCGGTGGTCCAGCACGTCCTGCGCGTCGTCCAGTTCACCCGGAATCGCGTCCCGCACATCGTCGAGAAGCTCGAGGACGTCGCCGCGCGGAACGACGCACCCGGCGGTCATCGGAACCCCACGTGCCTCCTCGACGATCGCAACAAGCTCGTCGAGTGCCTCGAATACCCGGTACACGCACAACCCCAATCGTCAGGTGCCAAATCGGTGCTGGCGTCCAGTCTGCCTCAGTCACCGCGGCCGAGCCGCCGCGGCGGCCGGTGTGTCGGCTCAGCCGTTTTCGGCTGCCCGTTCGGCGAGCCGAGCGGTCAGCCGCGCGTGGACCTTCTCCGGCACCATGTCGGCGACGTCGCCGCCGAACGTCGCGACCTCCTTGACCAGCGAGCTGGAGAGGTAGCTGTAGGTGGGGTTGGTGGGGATGAAGAGGGTGTCGACACCCGAGAGCTTCTGGTTCATCTGCGCCATCTGCAGCTCGTAGTCGAAGTCGTTGGCGCCGCGCAGGCCCTTCACGATCGCCGTGATCCCTTGCGACTTCGCGTAATCCACGAGCAGTCCCTGCCACGCCGCGACCCGCACGTTGGTCAGGTGGCTGGTGGCGTCCTCGAGCATCTCGATGCGCTCGTCGACAGTGAACAGACCGCGCTTGTTCTTGTTGATCATCACGGTCACGACGACCTCGTCGAACAGCGCCGCGGCGCGTCCGATCACGTCGAGATGACCGTTGGTCACGGGGTCGAAGGATCCGGGGCAGACGGCGCCAGTCATGAGTCCAGACCGTAGCAGGTGGCGACCTCGATTCTGGTCTCGCCGTAGCGCTTGACCCGCTCGGGCCGCATGCCCTCGGGCCACGACGTCTCGGGCGAGCGCGACGACCGCTCCACCACCACGACCGACCCCTCCCCGACCCACCCGTTCGCGAGCAGCGCGGTGAGTGCCGCGGTGACCGATTCCTCGGTGACCGCGTACGGCGGATCGGCCAGCACGACATCGAATTCGCGCTCGGCGGCGCCGCCCACGACCGCCGCCACCGGCGCCGTGCGCACGCTGGCCCCGGGCAGGCCGACCGCGGTCACGTTCTGCTTGATGACGGCGGCGGCCTTGGTATCGGATTCGACGAGCAGCACGTGCCCGGCGCCCCGGGACAACGCCTCGAGCCCGAGGGCGCCGGAACCTGCGTACAGGTCGAGCACGGCGGCACCCTCGAGCTCGACGCGACTGTCGAGCGAGCTGAACAGGGCTTCGCGGACTCGTTCGGACGTCGGCCGGGTCCCGCTCGCGGGCACCTTCAAACGCCTGCCTCCGGCACGGCCGGCGACGATTCTTGTCACGCTGTAAGTCCTGTCACTCGCTGGTTCTCACTCGTTGCCGGCGGTCTCCCTCGTCGACACGACGGCCAGGAGATCGCCACCCTCGACCTGCGAGGTACCGCCGATGGCAACCCGCGTGACGATACCGCTGCGCGGTGCTGTGATCGCCGCCTCCATCTTCATGGCCTCGATCGTGGCGACGGTGTCACCGGCCGAAACATGCTGCCCCTCCGTGGCGACGAGGCTCACGACACCGGCGAACGGCGCCGCGACGTGGGCCGGGTTGTTCTTGTCGGCCTTCTCGGCTGCCGGGACCTCGCTCGCGATGGAGCGGTCGCGCACCGACACCGGCCGCAGTTGGCCGTTGAGGATGCACATGACGGTGCGGTAGCCGCGCTCGTCGGGCTCGGAGATGGCCTCGAGGCCGATGAGCAGTTCGACGCCCTTGCCGAGCTTGACCCGATGCTCCTCGCTGCGGCGCAGGCCGTAGAAGAACTGGTTGGCCGACAGCTGGGAGGTGTCGCCGTACTTCTCGCGATGCTCCTCGAATTCCTTTGTGGGACCGGGGAACAGCAGCCGGTTGAGCGTGGCCTGACGCTCCTTGGCGGTGCCCGACAGCCCCTTCTCGTCCTCCGCGGTCAGCGGCGTCTCCGGCTTGGCGGGACCGCGACCCTCCAGGGCCTTGCTGCGGAACGGCTCGGGCCAGCCACCGGCCGGGGTGCCGAGCTCACCGCGCAGGAATCCCACGACCGAATCCGGGATGTCGAACTTGGCGGGGTCGGCCGCGAACTCGTCGGCCGCGACGTCCGAGCCGACCATGTGCAGCGCCAGATCACCGACGACCTTCGAGGACGGGGTGACCTTGACCAGACGGCCGAGCATGCGGTCGGCGGCGGCGTACTTGGCCTCGACCTCCTCGAAGCGGTCACCGAGGCCGAGGGCGATGGCCTGCTGGCGCAGGTTCGACAACTGGCCGCCGGGGATCTCGTGCGTGTAGACGCGTCCGGTCGGGGCCGGGATGCCGGATTCGAACGGGGCGTACACCTTTCGCAGTGCCTCCCAGTACGGTTCGAGGTCGCACACGGCCTGCAGGTCGATGCCGGTGTCGTATTCGCTGTGCGCAGCGGCGGCGACGATGGCCGAGAGCGCGGGCTGACTGGTGGTGCCCGCGAGTGGTGCGGCGGCGCCGTCGACGGCGTCGGCGCCGGCGTGCCAGGCGGCGAGGTAGGTGGCGAGCTGGCCACCGGGGGTGTCGTGGGTGTGCACGTGCACCGGCAGGTCGAAGTTGCTGCGCAGCGCCGACACCAGCTTCGCGGCGGCGGGGGCGCGGAGCAGTCCGGCCATGTCCTTGATCGCGAGGATGTGCGCGCCGGCGTCGACGATCTCCTCCGCCAGGCGCAGGTAGTAGTCGAGGGTGTAGAGCTTCTCGTTCGGGTTCGCGAGGTCGCCGGTGTAGGACAGCGCGACCTCGGCGATGGTGGTGCCGGTCTCGCGGACGGCCTCGATCGCGGGGCGCATCTGGTCGACGTTGTTGAGGGCGTCGAAGATCCGGAAGATATCAACACCAGTTGCCGTGGCTTCATCTATGAACGCGCGGGTCACCTTCTCCGGGTACGGGGTGTAGCCGACGGTGTTGCGGCCGCGCAGCAGCATCTGCAGGTTGATGTTCGGTACGGCCTCACGCAGCGCCGCCAGCCGGTACCACGGGTCCTCGTGCAGGAACCGCAGCGCCACATCGTAGGTCGCGCCACCCCACGCCTCGATCGAGAGCAGCTCGGGGGTCATCCGGGCGACGTGGCCGGCGACGTCGAGCAGGCCCGACGTCCGCACGCGGGTCGCCAGCAGCGACTGGTGGGCGTCGCGGAACGTGGTGTCGGTGACCGCCAGTGCCTTCTGCTCGCGCAGCGCCTTCGCGAATCCCTCGGGTCCCAGGGCGAGCAACTTCTGACGGGAACCGTCCGGCGGCGCGACATCGAGGTCGATCTTCGGCAGCTTGTCGTGCGGGTAGATCGCCGTCGGCCGGTCGCCGTGCGGCTTGTTGACCGTCACGTCCGCGAGGTAGTTGAGGATCTTGGTGCCGCGGTCGGCCGAGCTGCGCAGCGTCAGCAGCTCGGGGCGCTGTTCGATGAACGACGTCGTCACGCGTCCCGCACGGAATTCGGGGTCGTCCAGGACCGCCTGCAGGAACGGGATGTTCGTCGAGACGCCACGGATACGGAACTCGGTGACCGCGCGGCGGGCACGCGCGACGGCGGCCTCGAGGTCGCGGCCACGGCAGGTGAGTTTGACGAGCATCGAGTCGAAATGGGCGCCGACCTCGGCGCCGAGGTTCGCGCCGCCGTCCAGGCGGACGCCCGCGCCGCCCGGGGTGCGGTAGGCGGTGATCCGGCCGGTGTCCGGACGGAACCCGTTGGCCGGGTCCTCGGTGGTGATGCGGCACTGCAGCGCCGCACCACGGATCGTGATCGCGTCCTGCGACAGCCCGAGATCGGCCAGCGTCTCGCCGGAGGCGATCCGCAGCTGCGCCTGCACCAGGTCGACATCGGTGATCTCCTCGGTCACCGTGTGCTCCACCTGGATACGCGGGTTCATCTCGATGAACACGTGGTTACCGCGGGTGTCGAGGAGGAACTCGACCGTGCCCGCACACCGGTAGCCGATCTGCTTCGCGAACGCCACCGCGTCCGCGCAGATCCGATCCCGCAGCGCCGGATCGAGATTCGGGGCCGGCGCCAACTCGATCACCTTCTGGTGCCGACGCTGCACCGAGCAGTCCCGCTCGAACAGATGAATCACATTGCCCTCGCCGTCCGCGAGGATCTGCACCTCGATGTGCCGCGGATCGACCACCGCCTGCTCGAGGAACACCGTCGGATCACCGAACGCCGACTCCGCCTCCCGCGACGCCGCCTCGATCGACTCCCGCAACTGGCCGCGCTCGGCGACCCGCCGCATCCCGCGGCCACCACCACCGGCCACGGCCTTGACGAAGATCGGGAACTCCATGTCCTCGGCGGCGGCGAGCAACGCGTCGACGTCCGCGGACGGCTCCGACGACGCCAGCACCGGCAGCCCCGCCGCCTTCGCCGCCGCGATCGCCCGCGCCTTGTTACCCGTCAACTCCAACACCTCGGCCGACGGGCCGACGAACGTGATGCCCCGCGCCTCGCACGCCGCCGCCAGATCCGGATTCTCCGACAGGAACCCGTACCCGGGGTAGATCGCGTCCGCACCGGCACGCTCGGCCGCCGAGACGATCTCCTCGACCGACAGATACGCGCGCACCGGATGACCGACCTCACCGATCTGGTAGGACTCGTCGGCCTTCAACCGGTGCACCGAGTTGCGGTCTTCGTACGGGAACACCGCAACCGTTCCGGCACCCAGTTCGTAGGCGGCACGGAAGGCGCGGATCGCGATTTCGCCGCGGTTGGCGACGAGAACTTTGGTGAACATGGGAGCAAAGTACCCTGCCGCGAACCGCGCCGCGCCAGTACCGTCCCACGATACGGAACGCTTCGCAAGCTTCACAAACAGGCACTCTGACATGCGAAATTGGCAAGTTTGCAAACCGGGGAAGAAGTGCCCTGCACAGGCCGCACGGAGGGGTCCCGCGCCGGTTTCCCGCGCCCGGATCGACGGCTAGGACTTCTCCAGAAATTCGATCTTCTCGGAGTCGAGCGCCGCAGCTACCATCGCCGCGAGGCCCGGATGCTCCGTCAGATCCGGATCGGCATCGGTAACGCTGCGGGCGAACTCCTGGGCCGCCTCGATGACGTCCTCGTGCTCGAGCAGCGACAGCAGCCGAAGGGTGGTCGCGCTGCCCGACTGCGCCGAGCCGAGCACGTCGCCCTCACGCCGCTGCCGCAGGTCCAGCTGCGCCAGCTCGAAGCCGTCGTTGGTGCCGGCGACCGCGGTGAGCCGTTCGAACGCGGTCGAGCCCGGCATCATGTCGGTGATGAGGATGCACAGCCCCTGATGGCTGCCACGCCCCACACGCCCGCGCAGCTGGTGGAGCTGGCTGACCCCGAACCGATCCGCGTCGACGAGCACCATGACGGTGGCGTTCGGGACGTTCACACCCACCTCGACCACCGTGGTGCACACCAGCACGTCGATCTCGCCCGCCGTGAAGTCGCGCATCACCGCGTCCTTCTCGTCGGACGGCAGTCGGCCGTGCAGCAGCCCGATCCGCAGATCCCGCATCGGGCCCGACCGCAGCTCGTCGAACAGATCGACCGCAGACTTGGTCTCCGGCGGCTCCTTCCCTGCCTTGATCAGTTCGGCGTCACTGTCGCCGTCCCCGATGCGCGAACACACGACATACGCCTGCCGGCCCGCGGCAACCTCCTCACGGATCCGCTCCCACGCCCGCGCCACCCACTGCGGAGTCTGCCGGGCAGCGACCACCTTGCTCACAATCGGCGCCCGCCCCTGCGGCAACTGGCGCAGCGTCGACGTCTCGAGGTCGCCGAGCACCGTCATCGCGATCGTGCGCGGGATCGGCGTCGCGGTCATGACCAGCAGATGCGGGCTCAGTCCTTCCTTGGCCCGATTGCGCAGTTCGTCGCGCTGCTCGACGCCGAACCGGTGCTGCTCGTCGACGACGACGAAGCCGAGGTCGAAGAACTCCACGTTGTCCTGGATGAGCGCGTGGGTACCGATCACGATCCCGGCATCGCCGGTCACGATGTCGAGCAGCGCGGCCCGTCGAGCCTTCGTCGACATCGATCCCGTCAGCAGCGTCACCTTGGTCGCCAGATCCGCTGCCCCGAGCTCGCCGGCCGTACCGAGCGGGCCCAGCATTTCCCGCAACGACCGGGCATGCTGCGACGCAAGCACTTCCGTGGGCGCGAGCAGCGCGCACTGGTATCCGGCGTCGACGGCCTGCAGCATCGCGCGCAGCGCCACGATCGTCTTGCCCGAACCCACCTCGCCCTGCAGCAGCCGGTTCATCGGGTGCGGCCGAGAGAGATCACTCGAGATCTCCTCGGCCACCTCCTTCTGCCCGTCGGTGAGCTCGAACGGGAGCATTTCGTCGAATGCGGCGGCGATGCCGTCCGGCTTCGGCGGGCACTGCGGCGCCACCCGCACCGCGATGTCCCGTCGGCGCTGCGCGAGCACCAATTGCAGGGCCGCGGCCTCGTCGAAGCGCAGGCGCTCCTGCGCCCGCCCGATGTCGTCGCGGGTCTCGGGCAGGTGCACCAGGCGCAGCGCCTCGTCCAGCCCGATCAGGTCACGCTCGGCGCGCACCTCCGGCGGCAGCGGGTCGTCGACGACGTCGAGCTGGTCGAGGACCTGCCGGACGCACCGCAGCAGCGTCCAACTCTCGACCTCGCGGGTCGCCGGGTACAGCGGGATCAGCTCGCGATCGAAGATCGACATGTCCACGCCGGCCCCCGACTCCTGCGTGGCCCGGGCCATACCCGCCAGCGCACCGGCACCCTGCACATGCGCCATCGACACGATCTGGTCCTCACCCTCGGCGGGCTCCGGCAGGACCAGATAGCTCGGGTGCGTCAGGCTCCACTTGCCGCGGAAGTACTTGACGGTGCCCGAGAACATGGCGCGCACACCCTTGCGGATCGCGTGCTTGACCTTGTGCGGATTGAAGAAGGTGACATCGACACTCTGTGACTCGGCGGCGAGCACCACCTTGAGCATCTGCCCGCGGCGACTCTTCATGTTCACCACATCGGCCTTGACCACCCGCGCGATGATCGTGACGTGCGAGCCCTCCTCGGGCTCCTTCTCGGTGAGCTCGCGCCCCTGCGCCGCGTACCGGTGCGGATAGTGCCGCAGCAGGTCCTCGACCGTGTGGATGTCGAACGCCTCGACGAGCGCGTCGGCCGTCTTGGTGCCGAGCAGGTGATCGAGTCGATCGTTCAGCGTCGCCATGTGAGCAGTCCCGTCGCGCGTGCCATCGATACTGTCGCCATCCATCCGCCCTCTACTCGACCCCGAACTGCAACAGGTCGCGGCTCTGCCCACCGCGGTAGACCATCACCTCGACACCCGGATGCCGCGCGGTGATGTACGAGGACACCCGCTCCCCCAGATCGTCTCCGGCCTTCGCGCCCAGCAGGATCGTCACCAGCTCGCCGCCGGACCCCAACACGAGGTCGACGAGACGACACCCCGCGGCCGCGACGTCGCGTTCGATCACGACGACCTCGTGGCCGACGAGGCCGAGCCCGTCACCGGGCTCGCAGGTACCGACATAGGTGAGCGCGCGCTCGTCCGCGACGCGCAGCGATCCCCACCGGGTCGCGGCCGCGGCCTCCGACATCGCGAACGCGTCGTCCACCGCGATCCGGTCGCCGTCGTGCACGGCGATCGCGGACAGCGCCTGCACCGTCGACGAACTCGGCAGGAACACCACCTCGCGGTCGTCGGCGCGCGCCTGCGCACCCACCGCGACCAGATCCTGCGCGGGCAGGGCGCCGTTCGGGAGCACCATCACCTCACGCCGCCCGGTGCCGCGGATCGCCGCGAGCAACTGGGCCCGGGTGATCTCGCCGTCCGAGCGCAGCACGTGCGCTCCCTCCTGCGCGAAGATTTCGGCTGCGCCCTCGCCCTCGACGACCGACACCACCGCCCGTGGGCCACCTCCGGACACGGCCGCGGTCCGCGCCGCGTCGAGCACGAAGCAGGTGATCCGAACCTCGGACAATCGCCCGGCGGCAAGTCCGGCCTCGACCGCAGCGCCGGCGTCCGCGCAGTGCACGTGCACCGACCACGTCGCCGAGGCGTCGTCACCGCCGTCGCTGACGATGACGACCGAGTCACCGAGATCGCACAGTTGCAACCGGAGCGACGCGATGCGGTCGTCGTCGCTGTCCGCGACGAGATACATCACCTCGTAGTCCTGGCCGGGAACCTCGTGAACGGGGTGCGGCGTCGCGCACACACGGCTGGAGTCGGACCCGGACTCCTCGGGCAGCGCCTGGACCGGCGCGCGTTCGGGGGCACGACCAGTGACGACCTCGACCAGGGCGTCGAGGATCACGACCAGCCCGCGGCCGCCCGCGTCGACCACACCGGCCGCCCCGAGCACGTCGAGTTGGGTGGGCGTCCGAAGCAGCGCATCGGACGCCGCGTCGGCCGCCACCCGGACCAGATCCACCAGAGAGACGTCGAACGCGCTCGCGTCGGTCGCGTCGGTCGCGTCGGCGGCTGCCGCGAGGACCGTGACGATCGTTCCCTCCATCGGCACGCTCACCGCCTCGAGCGCCAGGTCCGTCGCGTGCCTCAGCGCCGACCTCAGGGTCGTGGCGTGGAGGACGTCGGCATCGGACGACTCCGCGATCCCGCGCGCGAACCCGCGCAGGACCTGGGACAGGATCGCCCCCGAATTGCCGCGGGCGCCCGTCACCGCGCCGCGCGCCAGGGCCTGGGCGACGGCCGCCGACCCGGCACCGTCGCCGGCAAGCCCCACCGCCCGGACAGCGGACCGCATGGTCGCGAGCAGATTCGTGCCGGTGTCGGCATCCGGGACGGGAAAGACATTGAGGTCGTTGATCTCGTCGCAGTGCTTCTCGAGGCCCGCGACGCACGCGAGGGCCCACCGGTACAGGGCAGGGCCGTCCACCGTCTCCGGGACCTCCAGCACTCGCCTGTCCTCTCCTGCGCCGACCTCGCACGACCACCGGATCGGGCACCCTCCGAGAGGCCGCCGGTCCCAGTCAGGCAAGCCTAGCGGGGCAGCCGGACAGCCCACCGTTCCCGCACCACCACCGGACGGTAGGCTCACCCGAGGCCTTCGGAGTGATCCGACGTGCCCGTTTCCGCCGCGAGACCGGTGATTTGGCCAATCGAGGCGGAGCGGTTACGCTAGCTAGGTTGCCTCGCACGAGCAGCTCTGCTGTGCGTGTTCGAAGGCGCCGTACAAGACAATGTTTGACTATCACAAGGAGTTCGCGACTATGGCTGCCGTCTGCGACGTTTGCGCCAAGGGCCCCGGCTTCGGTAAGTCGGTCTCGCACTCGCACCGGCGTACCAATCGTCGCTGGAACCCGAACATCCAGACCGTTCGCGCTGAGGTTGCACCGGGCAACACCAAGAAGCTGAACGTCTGCACTTCCTGCCTGAAGGCCGGCAAGGTCGTCCGCGGCTGATTCAGCCGGACAAGTTCGCACTGAACCCCCGACACCGATGGTGTCGGGGGTTCAGTGTTTTCCGGACCGGTTTTCCGGACCGCTCGTCGTTGCAGTAGGTGGGACCGAAGTTCCGGTTCGATCGGGGCCGCCGGTTACTGTGCTCAGGTGACTGCAACTGACGCACCCAGCAATGTCCGGATCGAGGACGGCGTTCTGCGCGTGGCCGTGTCCACCGCCGCGAACGGAACCTCTCTCGACATCGACGGAATCACCCAGGCCACCACCGCCCTGCGCGAACTCGGAAGCGAAGCGGGCGCAGTCCTGCTGGTCGGCGACGGCGGCAACTTCTGCGCCGGCGGCAACGTGCGGGCGTTCGCGTCCGCCGAGCGCCGCGGCGAGTACGTCGGCGAGGTCGCGACCGCGTTCCACGAGTTCGTCCGCGCCCTCGACGCGACCACGGTTCCGGTCGTCGCCGCCGTCCACGGCTGGGCGGCCGGTGCCGGAATGAGCATCGTGTGCCTGGCCGACATTGCGATCGGTGGCACCTCCACGAAGCTGCGGCCCGCCTACCCGTCGATCGGTTTCACGCCGGACGGCGGCATGTCGTGGACGCTGCCGCGCATCGTCGGCGCCTCCCGGGCCCGCGAGATCCTCCTCACCGACGCCGTCGTGGGTGGCGACGAGGCCGTGCGACTGGGTCTGCTGAGCCGCCTCGTCGAGGACGACCAGGTACAGGACGAGGCACTGCGCGTGGCGCGCACCCTCGCCGCCGGCCCCACGGCGTCGTACGCGGGCATCAAGAAGCTGTTCACAAGCAGCCGGACCAACACGCTGTCGGAGCAGCTCGACGCCGAGACCGCATCGATCTCCGCCGCCGCAGACGGCCCCACCGGCCGTGAGGGCGTCGACGCATTCGTCGAGAAGCGTCGCCCCGACTTCTCGTCGGTCCGCAACGTATAGGTCCGAACGCGCCCCGAACCCCGGTCCGCCGCTACGACTCCACCGTCACGGCGACCGGGGTCCGGTCCGCACGACAATGCACCTTCGGCCAATAGCCGTCCATGAAGGCCTGCTCGAACAGTCCCGCGTCGTCAGACAGATCGATACCGAAATCCCCCGAGTGGTAGACGGTGACGGCCTCCAGTCCGAACCCCGCGACGAACCGGGCACGGTCCTCCTCGGTATCGGTGTCGTCGCGCCCCCACTCCCACAGGTAGCCGACGGCCGCCTCGTGGACCGCCGGCAGATCCGCCAGAATGTCGCGCACCGCCGGTAGCAACTCTTCGATCCGCGCACGGCTCACAGCGTCGAACAGCACGCTGACGGACCGACCGCCGAACGTGCCGGCCTCCGGAACCTCGGCCGTGTAGCCCATGACCGACGGCACTCGCACGACGATCTCACCCAGCACCGGATCGCTCAGCGGCACACCCGAACCCGACACATCGATATCGGCGGCCGGAAGGTTCGGAGCATCCAGGAAGGCCCGCTCGTCCTGTTCCTCGTAGCGCGGATTGTCCTGGGCCGGTACGAGGTACGGAACGACGGACAACTGCGCCGGTGATGCGACGAGCACCCTGCCGTCATCGGAGTGCAGGTGCACACGGTTCGCCTCACGGGTGACCATCGTGACCCGGAACCGCCGGGGAATCGGGCGCGACCGCCCGCCGATCTCGAGGACCTGCCCGTCGTCGGTGTCGAGGACGCGGACGGATTCGGCAGGTGTGCTCATGCTCGGCACTCTAACAACGAACCGAGCGTCAGGGCAGACGCCAATCCACCGGATCCGCACCGAGTTCCGAGAGCAGTTCGTTGGCGCGACTGAACGGCCGCGATCCGAAGAAGCCCCGCGACGCCGACAACGGCGACGGGTGCGCCGACTCGATCGTCGGGACGTCGCCGAGCATCGGCTTGAGCGTCGCCGCGTCGCGTCCCCACAGGATCGTCACCATCGGGGTCCCCCGCTCGGCGAGCGCGCGAATCGCCTGCTCCGTCACCGCTTCCCAGCCCTTGCGCCGGTGCGATCCGGCGTCGCCTGGTGCGACGGTGAGCACCCTGTTGAGCAGCAGCACGCCGTTCTCGGTCCAGGGCGTCAGGTCACCGTTCGACGGTGTCGAGTACCCGAGGTCCTGGCTGTACTCGGAGAAGATGTTCTTCAGGCTCCGCGGCACCGGTTGGACGTCGGGTGCGACCGAGAAGCTCAGTCCCACAGCGTGACCCGGTGTCGGGTAGGGATCCTGTCCGACGATGAGCACCCGCACGTCCTCGAACGGATGCGTGAACGCACGCAGGACGTTGTCGCCGGCCGGCAGGTACTGACGTCCCGCCGCGATCTCGGCCCGCAGGAAGTCGCCCATCTCGGTGATCCGGCCCTCGACCGGCGCGAGCGCCTTCGCCCACCCGGGATCGATCAGGTCGGCGAGAGCTTTGGCCGCCATCAGTCGAGCCTGCGCAGCGAGTCGCGGTAATACGCGGCGTTCGCCTGGTACAGCTTGACGTTCAGGTCGAGGTGTCCCTCCGGAACCTCGTAGCCCTCACGGACCTTCGCCGGCACACCGAGCGCCATGCTGCGCGGCGGGACCTCGAACTTGAACGGGACCACGGCGCCCGCGCCGATGACCGAACCCGCGCCGACGACGGACCCGTTGAGCACGACCGACCCGGACGCGATGAGGCAGTTGTCGCCGATCGTCGCCCCCTCGATGTGGGCGTTGTGGCCGACGACGCACCCGGCGCCGATGATCGTCGCGTCGATCGACGTGCAGTGGACGATCGTGCCGTCCTGGATGTTGGTGCCCGCGCCGACGCTGATGGTGCCGTAGTCACCGCGTAGGACGGCCTGCGGCCAGATCGAGACGCCGGGTCCCAGGGTGACGGCGCCGATGACGACGGCATCGGGGTGGACGTATGCGTCCGGCGCGATGTCCGGCACGCGATCACCGAGTGCATAGATAGCCATGCCTGCAACCTATCCCGCGTCGAAGCTCTGCCAACCGCCGGACGCCGTCCAACCGCGTCCGTCGATCAGCACCGCCGGGTCTTCAGAGGTCCCGGTCGCGTCGGAAACGACGTCCCCGATCGCCGTCCATCCCGCCGGGAGATCTGTGTCCGGCGCGAAGGTCGCGGCAAGCGCGTGGTCTTCACCGCCGGTCATGATCCATTCCCACGGGTCTGCGCCCACCCGATCCGCGGCGGCCACGAGTGCGAGGTCGAGCCCGATCCTGCTGCGGTCGATCCGAATCCGGACGCCGGATGCCTCCGCGACGTGACCCAGGTCGGCGACGAGTCCGTCCGAGATGTCCGTCATGGCCCGTGCGCCCGCCCGGGCGGCCTCGACACCGGCCCGGTACGGCGGGGTCGGCACGCGGTGCGCATCGACCAATTCGGCGATCGACGCCTCGAGGTTCCGGTCGCTGCCGACGTGTCCGGCCGACAGCAGCGCGAGCCCGGCCGCCGAGTGCCCGAGCGTGCCGGCGACCGCGACGACGTCCCCGGCGTGCGCGCCGGAGCGAAGCACCGGGGCACGGCCCTCGAGATCCCCCAACACCGTCACCGACACCACCACGTGGTCGGACTGCACCAGGTCTCCCCCGACCACACCCGCCCCGAGCGCCTCCGCGGCAAGTCCGATGCCCTCGGAGATACCGGTCGCCACCGCCACCGGAGTGTCGGGCGGGCATCCCAACGACACCAGGAAGGCCGTCGGCCGCGCACCCATCGCCGCGATGTCCGCCCCGTTCTGCGCCACGGCCTTTCGCCCGACCTGCTCGGGAGTGGACCAGTCCAACCGGAAGTGCCGGCCCTCGACGAGCATGTCGGCCGACACCGCGACGCGACCGTCGGGCGCCTGCACCACCGCGGCGTCGTCGCCGGGCCCGAGCAGCGTCGTCGACGGCTGGCGCCGCCCCTCGACGGCTCGCCCGATCACCGCGAACTCGCCGAGTTGCGCGACGGTGCGTTCGTCGTCGTCCTGATTCGGTCGCGACGTGGCGATGGTGGTCCTCCCAGTGTCGGTGTCGGTTGTCGTCGTACTGGCTCACACGTTCGGGTGTCGCAACTGCGGTACCTTTTAGTTTGCGGCCGCGCATCCCGGTGGAGGGGCGCCGACGGGCGTTCCGCGGGAAGTCCCCAGGGACTTCCGAGACTCTACCGAGGTGACGGCGCACGACGACGGGAAGGGATGGACCCGTGGTGCAGGCTTTCGTACTGATCCAGACAGAGGTCGGTAAGGCCGCCGCGGTGGCGGCGACACTCTCCCGGATTCGGGGCGTGGACTCCGCCGAGGACGTGTTGGGCCCGTACGACGTGATCGCCCGGGTGGGCGCGCCCGTCGAGTCGGGACTGTCCGACGTCGTCGACGACATGAAGAAGGTTCAGGGCATCACCCGGATCCTGACCTGCCAGATCGCGGCCCCGACCGCACCGACCGAGAACTGAGATGTCCGAACCCGAACACCCCACAGCCGAACAGACCGAAGAACATCCGACGGAGAAGCGCCACCCCGCGCTGATCGCCACGGCCGTCGCGCTCCCGGTGGCGCTCGTCGTCGGTGTGATCGCCGCCGCCGCCATCGCGAACCGGACGCCGTCGAAGGAATCCGTCGGCCTCGGCCCGGTCGAGGCCCCGGCCGCCCAGTCCGCCGAGTGCACCGACCTGATGGCGAACCTGCCCGAGAACCTCGGCGACTACACGCGTGCCGAACTGCGGGACCCGGCACCCGAGGCAACTGCCGCGTGGCAGCCCGCCGAGGGAGATCCGGTCGTGCTGCGGTGCGGCCTGCCGCGGCCACCCGAGTTCAATCAGGCCTCACCGCTCTCCGTCGTCGACGACGTGCAGTGGTTCGAAATCTCCGGCGCCGCGCAGGGCATCGACGCGAGCACGTGGTACGCCGTCGACCGCGGCGTGTACGTCGCGGTCACCGTCCCGAACGGGTCGGGTCCGACACCGCTGCAGGACGCCTCCGCGGCGATCGGCCAGACGCTGCCGCCCCAGCCCCTCGATCCGGCACCCGTGCCCAACCCGTGAGCGACGGGCTCCGGTCCCACCGGAGCCCGTGCCCGCGGGGCACAGTCAGCGCAGCCCGGTTCCCCGGGAGACTGCGGTCTCGACGAGCGTCGAGACCAGATCGGCGTACTCGACACCCACGGCCTGCCACATGCGCGGGTACATCGAGATCGAGGTGAACCCGGGCATCGTGTTGATCTCGTTGATCACCGGACCCTCTGCGGTGACGAAGAAGTCGACCCGAGCCAGACCCTGGCAGTCGAGCGCGCGGAACGCCTGGACCGCGAGTTCGCGGATCTGCTCGCTGATGTCGTCGTCGAGCTTGGCGGGGACGTCGAACTCGCAGACGTCGTCGAGGTACTTGGTGTCGAAGTCGTAGAAGGCGGACTCGTCCCCGTCCGAGTCGGGCATGCGGATCTCCGCGACCACGCTCGCCCGCACGTCGCCGTCCGGGAACTCGAGGACACCGCACTCGACCTCGCGCCCGACGATGCCGGACTCGACGATCACCTTGGGGTCGTGCGTGCGGGCATGGGCCACGGCGTCGTCGAACTGCGCCCACTCCGCGACACGCGTGATGCCGATCGACGAGCCGCCGCGGGCGGGCTTGACGAACACCGGCAGACCGAGCCGTTCCTTCTGCGCCTCGGTCAGGGTCGTGGTGCCCGGCCGCAGCACGACCTGGAAGCCGACCGGAAGACCCTCGGCGGCGAGCAACTTCTTCGTGAACTCCTTGTCCATGCCCGCCGCGCTCGCCAGCACGCCGGGGCCGACGTACGGGATGCCGGCCAGTTCCAGAAGCCCCTGGATCGTGCCGTCCTCGCCGTAGGCACCGTGCAGCACCGGGAACACGACGTCGACCGACGCGAGGACCTCGCCCGCGCGCGCCTGGTCGAGTGCGACGAGAGCACCCGAGCGGGTGGGGTCGGCGGTGAGTGCCAGAGACGTGCCGTCCGCGTCGACGGTCGGCATCGACCGGTCCCGGATCGCGAGCGTGGCCGGGTCGGTCGACCCCAGCACCCAGGATCCGTCCGCCGTGATGCCGATCGGTACCACCTCGTAGCGCTCGGGGTCGAGGTTCCTCAGGACGCTGCCGGCGGAAACGCAGGACACCGAATGCTCGTTGCTACGGCCACCGAAGATGACGGCGACCCTGGTACGCGGATTGTTCACGCCCCAAACCGTACCGTGACGGCACCGACTCACCGAACCGACCGAGCAGCCCGTTCGCGGTGCCGCGGGATCACTCCGGCTTGACGCGTCGGCCGAGCAACATACCGACCGCGTCGCGAACCGCCAGCCCCTCGTGGCACACCTGGTGAACGGCTTCCGTGATCGGCATCTCGACACCGTGCGACGCCGCGAGAGCCCGCACCGACGTGCAGGACTTGACCCCCTCGGCGACCTGCCCGTGCGTGGCCGCCTGGGCGCTCTCGAGCGACCCGCCACGCCCGAGTCGTTCACCGAACGACCGGTTGCGCGACAACGGTGACGTGCACGTCGCGACCAGGTCGCCGACGCCGGCGAGTCCCGCCAATGTGGCCGCATTGGCGCCCAGCGCAACGCCGAGCCGGATGATCTCGGCCAGGCCCCGGGTGATCAGGCTGGCACCGGTGTTCTCGCCCAGACCGATTCCCGACGCCATGCCGCACGCCAGCGCGATGACGTTCTTGCATGCGCCGCCGATCTCGCACCCGATCACGTCGGTATTCGTGTAGGGACGGAAATATCCTGTCGCACAAGACTTCTGAATCGCCATGGCGCGCGCCTCGTCGGTGCACGCCACGACGGTGGCGGCGGGCTGTTCCAGCGCGATCTCGCGGGCCAGATTGGGCCCCGACAGCACCGCGACCCGCGAGGGGTCGACCGACGCGACCTGCGAGACGACCTCGCTCATCCGCAGCAGCGTGACGCTCTCGATCCCCTTGGCCAGGCTCAGCAGCGTGGCGTCCGGACCGATTGCCCCGGCCCAGCGCTCGAGATTGCCGCGCAACGACTGCGACGGCACCGCGAGCACCACGAGGTCGGCACCGGCGAGGGCCTCCTCGTGATCGGCGGTGGCCGACACCGTGGGCGGCAGCGCGATCCCGGGCAGGTAGTCGGGGTTCTCGTGCCGCGAGACGACGGCGTCCGCCACCTCACTGCGCCGGGCCCACAACGTGACGTCGGTGCCCGCATCCGCGAGCACCTTCGCGAACGCAGTCCCCCACGAACCAGCCCCCAACACCGCCGCCTTGCTCACGCTGCCCCCTCCGATCCGCGTTCACCGCTCGTGTCGTCCACTGCTTACACCGTTCCGCCGCCGACCTGCCCGCCGCGCCGAATACTCGAGAACACGATATCTCCCCAGGCGGTCCGGTCGCCGGTCGCGAGCCCGCGACGACACGGCTGGCAAGATTGCGCGCATGGAGGCGCAGCGACGATCGGAGCGGGCGGCGCACACCCATGTCCTGATCGCGGTCAAGGAGTTGCGTCTCGCGAAGTCGCGGCTCGCCCAATCCCTGTCGGCCGGCGACCGCACCGACCTCGTTTCCGCGATGCTGCGGGACACGCTGACCACCCTCGTCGGCGCCGGGATCGGTACCGATCCACAGTCGGGGATCACCGTCGTGACGCCCGATCCGGCCGTCGCCGCGATCGCGGACGAGTACGGCGTGCGGCACTGGCCGGACCCGGGCCGGTCGAACCCCGACGCGTCGGGCCTCAACGCCGCACTCGTCGCGGCCGAGGCCGGACTGGAGTCGGATCCGGCCCGAACCGACCTCGTCGCACTGCAGGCCGACCTGCCGGCACTGCGCGCCGACGAACTGCTCGACGCGCTCGCAGCCGCCCGACAGGTCGGACGCGCAATCGTCGTGGACCACACGGGCACCGGCACGGCGGCACTGTTCGCGTGCGGCCCCGGCACCACTCTGGATCCACGATTCGGTATCGACTCTGCTGCCCGCCACATCGCCTCCGGCGCCCATGCCCTCGAGGGGAACTGGCCGGGCCTGCGCCAGGACGTCGACACGATCGCGGATCTCACCGCCGCCGCGCGACTCGGGCTCGGACCTGAAACCCTCGCGGTGCTCGAGCGCGTCGCGTGTACATCCGGTGTCCGGGGTCCTTTGTTGCCGTGAACTGCTCGTGATCGATTGTCGTGCCTGCATTTCTCGAGGGATGATCGGAGAGTGAGCAACGGAAGAGCACTCGAGCGACGCACGAATTCCGACCGATCCACGGAGGACCGCTCCGGGACCGACCGGAAGGTTCCGGCGAGCAGCCCTGACGGTGGCCACTCGCCCAGCATCCCCACGGCACCGCCGGCGGCGACGCCGACCGGGACGGAGGACGGCGGACTGCCCGCCGCCCGCTATCTCAACCGCGAACTGAGTTGGCTCGACTTCAACTCGCGTGTGCTCGCCCTCGCCGAGGACACGTCGCTGCCGTTGCTCGAGCGCGCGAAGTTCCTCGCGATCTTCGCGTCGAATCTCGACGAGTTCTACATGGTGCGGGTCGCCGGCCTCAAGCGTCGCGACGAAACCGGACTGTCCGTTCGCTCCGCCGACGGTCTCTCGCCGCGTGAACAGTTGGCACTGATCGGATCTCGCACGCAGGAGATCTCCGACAAGCACGCCCGCGTCTTCCTCGATTCCGTGCGCCCCGCGTTGGCCGCGGAAGGAATCTCGATCATCGGATGGCCGGACCTCGACACCGAGGAGCGTCGTCGGCTGTCGAACTACTTCCACGAGCAGGTCTTCCCGGTCCTGACACCGCTCGCGGTCGACCCCGCCCACCCGTTCCCCTACATCAGCGGACTGAGCCTGAACCTCGCCGTGACGGTGAAGGATGCGGCCACCGGGGGTGAGCACTTCGCACGCGTGAAGGTCCCCGACAACGTCGACCGCTTCGTACGCGTCACGCGCACCGGCGATTCCCCGGGGTCCATTCCGGCGTTCCTGCCTACCGAAGACCTCATCGCAGCGCACCTCGATGTGTTGTTCCCCGGCATGGAGGTCGTGGAACACCACGCCTTCCGGGTCACTCGCAATGCCGACTTCGAGGTCGAGGAGGACCGGGACGAGGATCTCCTCCAGGCGCTCGAACGCGAACTCGCCCGGCGCCGGTTCGGTTCCCCGGTCCGCCTCGAGGTGGCCGACGACATGACCGAGCACATGCTCGAACTACTGCTGCGGGAACTCGACGTCGACCCGGGCGACGTCATCCAAGTTCCTGGGCTACTTGATCTTTCGTCGCTCTGGCAGGTTTACGGCGTCGACCGGCCCAACCTCAAGGACGCGCCCTTCGTGCCGGTTACCCACCCGGCCTTCGGTGAGCGCGAGACCCCCAAGAGCGTGTTCTCGACGTTGCGCGACGGCGACGTCCTCGTCCAGCACCCGTACGACTCGTTCTCCACGAGCGTGCAGAGGTTCATCGAGCAGGCCGCCGCCGATCCGCAGGTGCTGGCGATCAAGCAGACGCTGTACCGGACCTCCGGCGACTCCCCGATCGTCAACGCCCTCGTCGCCGCCGCCGAGGCAGGCAAGCAGGTGGTTGCGCTCGTCGAGATCAAGGCACGGTTCGACGAGCAGGCGAACATCAAGTGGGCCCGCAAGCTCGAACAGGCCGGCGTCCACGTCGTCTACGGCCTCGTCGGCCTGAAGACCCACTGCAAGACGTGCCTCGTGGTGCGCCGCGAGGGTTCCACGATCCGCCGCTACTGCCACATCGGAACCGGCAACTACAACCCGAAGACCGCCCGACTGTACGAGGATGTCGGCCTGCTGACCGCCGCTCCCGAGATCGGTGCCGACCTGACCGATCTGTTCAACTCGCTCACCGGCTACTCGCGGAAGTCCCAGTACCGCAACCTGCTCGTCGCGCCGTACGGAGTGCGTTCCGGAATCATCGACCGCATCGAGGGCGAGATCGAAGCGGTGAAGGCGGGGCGCGAGGCGGGGATTCGCCTCAAAGCCAACGCTCTCGTCGACGAGCAGGTGATCGATGCCCTGTACCGCGCGTCACTGGCCGGGGTACAGGTACAGGTCGTCGTCCGCGGCATCTGCGCGCTCAAGCCGGGTGTCCCCGGCCTGAGCGAGAACATCGAGGTGCGGTCCATCCTCGGCCGGTTCCTCGAACACTCACGGATCATGCACTTCCGCGCAGCCGACGAGTTCTGGATCGGAAGCGCAGACATGATGCACCGCAACCTCGATCGGCGCGTCGAGGTGATGGCACAGGTCAAGGATCCGCGCCTGACCCGCCAGCTCGACGAGATCTTCGAATCCGCCCTCGACCAGACCACGCGCTGCTGGGTTCTCCAGGCCGACAGCAGTTGGCAGGCGTCGCCGGCACGCGGCGAGAAGGTCCGTGATCACCAGGAGGAGATGATGCGCCGCCGACGGTCCGCCAACGTCTGACCGCCTGTACCGCCTGCCGCCGAACACCGCGAATCCGTGGTCGATGGAAGGAACCAAGCCCTTGAGTCCCGAGAAGCCGCGCCCCGACAACCCGACGACCGACAAACCAGTCAAAGCAAATATCTTTGCGGCGGGCGCGGTTCTGTGGCGAAAGTCTCCCTCGAATCCGTATGAGATCGAAATCGCGCTCATTCACCGTCCGCGGTATGACGACTGGTCATTTCCGAAGGGAAAGCTGGATCCGGGTGAAACGTCGATTGTCGCAGCCGTACGTGAGATCCACGAAGAAACCGGGATCGTGGCTCAATTGGGTCGACACCTCTCCGGTGTGACATATCCGATACCGGGACACCGCAAGCTGAAGCGCGTCGAGTACTGGGCGGCCGAGGCCGTGTCCGGCGAGTTCGAACCGAACGACGAGGTCGATGTCCTGCGGTGGCTCACACCGGATCGCGTCGCCGAGGAACTGTCCTATCCGATGGACCGGATGATTCTGAGACGTTTCGCACAAATCCCGCCCGACACGACGACGGTCCTCCTCGTCCGGCACGCCAAGGCCGGGAGCAGCAAGAACTACTCCGGAGACGACACACTGCGTCCGCTCGAGGAAAAGGGACAACTGCAGGCGAAAGCACTTGTGGCGCAACTCGAGGCGTTCGGAGCGAGCGAGATCTGCTCGGCGGACCGCACACGGTGCGTCCAGACGGTCGAGCCGCTCGCCGAGAAACTCGGCGTCCCGATTCGACTCGAACCGCTGCTGTCCGAAGAGGGGTACCTGGCGGATCCGGCGGGCGCACGGGCCCGCGTACGCAAGATCGCGGCGATGGGTGGCGTCCAAGTGATCTGCAGTCAGGGGGGTGTAATCCCGGATCTCATGGAGTGGTGGGCGGCCCGTGACGGTATCCATTTGCCGCCTGCACGAAATCGCAAGGCGAGTACGTGGGTTCTGTCGCTGTCCGGTGGGCGACTCGTAGCCGCCGACCATATCGACAGCCCACTCCCGCTCGTACGCAAAACGAACTGATCGTCGTACCGGAACCACGCAGACAACCAGGCGGCCACGGGAGGATTCCCGTGGCCGCCTAGTCAGTTACGGAGTGTTCCGTTGACGCCGTGGCGCCGCCGTTCTACTTACGGGCGGTGCGCTTCGCCGGAGCCTTCTTGGCCGCGGTCTTCTTGGCTGCGGTCTTGGCGGGAGCCTTGGCGGGAGCCTTGGCCGCAGTCTTCTTCGCGACAGTCTTCTTCGCGACGACCTTCTTGGCGGGAGCCTTGGCCGCGGTCTTCTTCGCCACGGTCTTGGCGGGAGCCTTGGCCGCAGTCTTCTTCGCGACAGTCTTCTTCGCGACGACCTTCTTGGCGGGAGCCTTGGCCGCGGTCTTCTTCGCCACGGTCTTGGCGGGAGCCTTGGCCGCAGTCTTCTTCGCCACGGTCTTGGCGGGAGCCTTGGCCGCAGTCTTCTTCGCGACAGTCTTCTTCGCAGCAGCCTTCTTGGCCGCAGTCTTCTTGGCCGCAGCCTTCTTCACCGGCTCCGCAGCGCCGCGCTTGACGGCCGGACCGGACGAGGGAAGCTTCTGGCCGCCGGCGATGAGCGCCTTGAACTGTGCGCCCGGACGGAAGGCCGGAACCGACGTCGGCTTGACCTTGACCGTCTCACCGGTGCGCGGGTTGCGCGCGACACGGGCAGCGCGGCGACGCTGCTCGAAAACACCGAAACCGGTGATGGTGACACTGTCCCCGGAATGGACGGCCCGCACGATGGTGTCGACGACGTGCTCGACGGCCTCGGTGGCGGTGCGCCTGTCCGTGCCCAGTTTCTCGGTCAGAACATCGATGAGCTCTGCCTTGTTCATGGAAATTCCTCCGCAAACTAATGGTCCACCGTCGGACCGACTACGAACTACGGTAAACCCGAAATCGGCAAGAGTCTATGTGGCACGCCAATTCTCATCAAGCGCGGCCCCCCGATCTGTGGTAGATCGGGGGGCCGCGTCAGGTGTTCGAATGCGTCAATTGTCGTTCGCGACGCGCGCCGGAAGCGTCGCTGGTTTCCAAGACGGCCTTGACTTTTCGAACTCCGAAATCGCGTCTACCTGGCGCAACGTGAGCCCGATGTCATCCAGTCCCTCGAGCAGACGCCACCGCGTGTAGTCGTCAATCTCGAAGCGCACCACCGTCGTTCCGGCGGTCACGGTCTTGTCCTCGAGATTCACCACAAGCTCGAGACCCGGCTGCTCCTCGAGGAGCTTCCACAGCATCTCGACGTCGCTCTGCTCGACCTGAGCGGCGAGCAGACCGGCCTTGCCGGAGTTGCCGCGGAAGATGTCGGCGAAGCGCGACGCGATGACGACGCGGAAACCGTAGTCGGACAGCGCCCAGACCGCGTGCTCGCGAGACGAGCCGGTGCCGAAGTCGGGTCCGGCGACCAGAACGCTGCCCTTGTCGTACGGCGCGAGGTTGAGGATGAACTCGGGATCGGTGCGCCACGCAGCGAACAGACCGTCCTCGAAACCGCTGCGGGTCACGCGCTTCAGGTACACCGCGGGGATGATCTGGTCGGTGTCGACGTTGGACCGGCGCAGCGGGACGCCGATTCCCTTATGAGTGGTAAAGGCTTCCATCGTTTTCTCCTACTTCCTTTGCGCCCTATGCCAGATCTGCCGGTGCCGAGAGCGTTCCCCGCACCGCGGTCGCCGCCGCAACAGCGGGAGACACGAGGTGCGTGCGACCACCCTTGCCTTGGCGGCCTTCGAAATTGCGGTTGGACGTCGACGCCGAGCGCTCGCCCGGGGCCAACTGGTCCGGGTTCATGCCCAGGCACATCGAGCAGCCCGCCTGACGCCACTCGGCGCCCGCAGTGGTGAAGATCTCACCGAGGCCTTCCTCTTCGGCCTGAGCCCGCACCCGCATCGATCCGGGGACGACGAGCATCCGGACGCCGTCGGCGACCTTTCGCCCCTTCAGAACCTCGGCCACCGCCCGCAGATCCTCGATCCGGCCGTTGGTGCACGAACCGACGAAGACGGTGTCCACGGACACCTCTCGCAGCGGCGTGCCGGCCTCCAATCCCATGTAGGCCAGAGCCTTCTCCGCCGCGAGGCGCTCGCTCTCGTCCACGATGTCCGACGGGTTCGGCACCGAATCACCCAGCGGAGCACCCTGACCGGGGTTGGTGCCCCACGTGACGAACGGCGTGAGCGACGCCGCGTCGATGTGGACCTCGGCATCGAAAACCGCGTCCTCGTCGGTCTTCAGCTGATCCCACGCCGCCACGGCAGCATCCCAGTCGGCACCCTGCGGCGCGTGCGGGCGACCCTTGATGAACTCGTAGGTGATCTCGTCCGGCGCGATCATGCCGGCGCGAGCGCCGGCCTCGATCGACATGTTGCAGATCGTCATCCGGGCTTCCATGGACAGCTTCCGGATGGCCTCACCGCGGTATTCGAGGACATACCCCTGTCCCCCACCGGTACCGATCTTCGCGATCACGGCGAGGATGAGGTCCTTACTCGTGACGCCGGCCGGCAGTTCCCCGTCCACCGTGATCGCCATCGTCTTGAAGGGCCGCAACGACAGCGTCTGCGTGGCCATCACGTGCTCGACCTCGCTGGTGCCGATTCCCATTGCGAGAGCACCGAAAGCGCCGTGCGTGGAGGTGTGGCTGTCGCCACAGACCACCGTCGTACCGGGCTGCGTGAGACCCAGCTGGGGACCGACCACGTGGACGATGCCCTGGTCCAGATCACCCATCGGGTGCAGCCGAACCCCGAACTCCTCGCAGTTCTTCCGCAGAGTGTCGACCTGGGTCCGCGAGACCGGATCAGCGATCGGCTTGTCGATGTCGACCGTCGGGACATTGTGGTCCTCGGTGGCGATCGTCAGGTCCGGGCGGCGCAGCTTGCGGCCGGCGAGCCGGAGTCCGTCGAATGCCTGCGGGCTGGTGACCTCGTGCACGAGGTGCAGGTCGATGTAGATCAGGTCCGGCTGCCGCGCCGCACCCTCACCCTCACCGCGCACGACTACGTGCTCGTCCCACACCTTCTCGGCCAGAGTGCGTCCTCTGTGAGCCATCTTCTCCACCTCTGTGATCAGGATGTCGCGTCACCGGGTTTCAGGGCCGACCCGTGTCGCGTGATGTGTCGAACCACCCGCCGCCGCATTTCGGCTATGATCCCAATATGCGAGAACGGAGTATCGACCTATGAGACAGCATAGCGGTATCGGAGTGCTTGACAAAGCAATGGGCGTGCTGCACGCGGTGGCCGAACAGCCCTGCAGCCTCACCGAACTGTGCAACCGGACCGGTCTCCCTCGCGCCACCGCCCACCGACTGGCGGTGGGCCTCGAGGTCCACCGACTCCTCACGCGCGACGCCGACGGGTTGTGGTGCCCGGGCCCAGGATTGAGCGAACTCGCCGCAAGCGCCAGCGACCCCCTCGTCGACGCCGCCGCCCTCGTCCTGCCTCGCCTCCGCGAGATCACCGGCGAGAGCGTCCAGCTGTACCGCCGCGAAGGCACGCAGCGCGTGTGCATCGCCTCCATGGAGCCGCCCACCGGGCTGCGGGACACCGTCCTCGTGGGCGCCCGACTGCCGATGACGGCCGGATCCGGGGCCAAGGTCCTCCTCGCATGGGCCGACCCCCAGACACAGCGCGCCATCCTCCCCGAGGCATCGTTCGGCGAGCGAGTGCTCGTCGAGGTCCGCCGCCGCGGCTGGGCCCAGAGTGCGGCCGAGCGCGAACCGGGCGTCGCCAGCGTCGCGGCACCGGTTCGGGACGCTGCCGGCAATGTGGTCGCCGCGATCTCGGTGTCCGGACCGATCGACCGGATGGGCCGACGCCCCGGCGCGCGCTGGGCCGCGGATCTCCTGGCCGCCGCCGACGCCCTCCACAAGCGCCTGTAACCCAGGACCGCGGACCCACTCGATGTCCACGAAAGTGATCCGTGGCACAGTCTTTCGCAGGAGCGAACTTCAGCCGAGTGGAGGAACTGCTGTGGGAACCAACCAGCGCGGGCAGATCACGATGACCGACGCCGAGATCACCGAATTCATCGAGCGCAGCCGGGTCTCGACCATGGCGACGATCGGACCGAGCGGCACGCCGCATCTCGTCGCCATGTGGTACGCGGTGATCGACGGAGAACTGTGGTTCGAGACCAAGGCGAAGTCCCAGAAAGCAGTCAACCTCCGCCGCGACGACCGGCTCACGATGATGATCGAGGACGGGGACACCTACGACACGCTGCGCGGGATCTCGATCGAGGGTCGCGGCGAGATCGTCGACGATCCGGAGGCCCTGTTCAATGTCGGCATCAGTATCTGGGAGCGCTACACGGGCCCGTACTCGGAGGACGTCAAGCCCGCCGTCGAGATGATGCTGCACAAGCGGATCGCGGTCCGGGTGGTCCCGGACCGCGTCCGGTCGTGGGATCACCGCAAGCTCGGGTTGCCGGCGATGCCGGTGGGCGGGTCCACGGCCGTCTACCTGTAGGTCGAATTAAATCGCGCGACTCCTCACTCCCCTCGGCGTACATTCCGGAGTACCGACGAGCGGGAGGAGGACGACGTGACCGAAGCCGGGACCGACGACATCAAACGCAAGTTCCGTGAGGCTCTGGATCGCAAGAACCACCGGCAGCCGAACGCGACGGCACACTTGGACGGACAGTCGAAGGTGCACGACGCTCATGGCAGCGCCGACCACAAGCGCGATTTCCGCCGCAAGAGTGGATAGCGGTCCGGTGGACTCACCGAAGCCCCAGGAAACGAGAAACACCCTCCGATCCGAAGATCGGAGGGCGTTTCTTTTGTAGCCCCGACGGGATTTGAACCCGCGCTACCGCCTTGAGAGGGCGGCGTCCTAGGCCGCTAGACGACGGGGCCAGGACTGTGTTGTTCTGCAAGGTCTCTCCGAAGAAGAACCCTCCGACGATCGCAGACGATCGGAGGGCAATTCCGTGGTAGCCCCGACGGGATTTGAACCCGCGCTACCGCCTTGAGAGGGCGGCGTCCTAGGCCGCTAGACGACGGGGCCGAGAACTTGCATGGAACACTGTATGACTGCGTGGCTCTGACGAGCGATCACAGTGTATGTACTGCAGCGAATGCAAGCGAAGCGCTGCAGTCGGAAGAACCGGCAAGCCGAGACTCACCGAAATCCTAAAGGCTTTCACCTTGCGGACTTCCGCTGGGGTACCAGGACTCGAACCTAGAATGGCTGAACCAGAATCAGCTGTGTTGCCAATTACACCATACCCCAATGGTTTGTTGCTTCGGCCTGCCCTGCGGGCGTCGCGGCCTCCGTTCCGAACCGAGAAGAAGATTAGCACCAACCCTCCTCCGAACTACAAATCGGCTGGTCAGAGGCGGTAAATCGCCCTGAAGACACTCTCGGCCCGCCCCGGAAGATCCGGTGCGGGCCGAGAAATGGGGGGTCAGGTCAGGCGATCTGTGCACGCGCCGAACGAAGGCGAGCCAGCGTCTTGTCGCGACCCAGCAGTTCCATCGACTCGTACAGCGGCGGGCTGATGTGCGAGCCGGTGAGCGCCACACGCACCGGTGCGAACGCCTTACGCGGCTTGAGCTCGAGCTTCTCGATCAGCGCGGCCTTGAGGGCCTCCTCGAGGTCCGCGGTGGCCCACGTGGACAGGGAATCGAGGGCGGCGATGGTCTCGTCCAGCACCGGAGCGGCATCGGCACCCAGGTTCTTGGCGGCGGCGGCCGGATCGATCGCGAAGTCCGACTCGTCGATCAGCAGGAACTTCAGCAGGTCCCAGGCCTCGGAGAGCACGACGATTCGGGTCTGCACGAGATCGGCCGCGATGTCGAACTGTTCGGCCGTCAGCGCGTCGACGGGATGCCCGTGCGTCGTCAGGTACGCGCGCAGCCGCGCCGAGAAGTCCGCCGGCTCGAGCAGGCGGATGTGCTCGGCGTTGATCGCGTCGGCCTTCTTCTGGTCGAACCGCGCCGGGTTCGAGTTGACCTTGGAGATGTCGAAGGCCGCCACCATCTCGGCGAGCGAGAACACGTCGCGATCCTCGGCGATCCCCCAGCCCAGCAGCGCCAGGTAGTTGAGCAGACCCTCGGGGATGAAGCCGCGATCGCGGTGGATGAACAGGTTCGACTCGGGATCCCGCTTGGACAGCTTCTTGTTGCCCTGACCCATCACGAACGGGAGGTGACCGAACTCCGGTGTGAAATCGGCGACACCGATGCGCTGGAGCGCCTCGTAGAGCGCGAGCTGGCGCGGCGTCGACGACAGCAGGTCCTCACCACGCAGGACGTGTGTGATCTTCATCAATGCGTCGTCGACCGGATTGACGAGCGTGTACAGCGGAATTCCGTTGCCGCGGGTGAGCGCGAAGTCCGGGACCGTGCCGGCCTTGAACGTCGTCTCGCCGCGCACCAGGTCGTTCCACGTCAGATCGTGGTCGGGCATCCGCAACCGCACGACCGGACTGCGTCCCTCGTCCAGGTACGCCTGGCGCTGCTCGGGCGTCAGGTCACGGTCGTAGTTGTCGTAGCCCAGCTTGGGATCGCGTCCGGCCGCCTTGTGCCGCGCCTCGACCTCCTCGGGGGTCGAGAAGGACTCGTACGCCTCGCCGGCCTCGACGAGACGCCGGACGACGTCCAGGTGCAGGTCGCGCCGCTGCGACTGCCGGTACGGCGCGTACGGACCGCCCACCTCCGGACCCTCGTCCCAGTTCAGCCCCAGCCAGCGCAGCGCGTCGAGGATCGCCTGGTACGACTCCTCCGTGTCACGGGCGGCGTCCGTGTCCTCGATGCGGAACACGAGCGTGCCACCGTGGTGACGTGCGAACGCCCAGTTGAACAGGGCCGTCCGGACGAGCCCGACATGCGGGGTACCGGTGGGTGACGGACAGAAACGGACGCGTACTTCGCTGGTGGTCATGGCTCTCTTCGATACACGCTGCTAGGCGCCGGGAAAAGGACCCTTACAGGCTAGTACTGCGGCGGTTCCATGCCCACCCGGATCGGAATCCGATCAGCGCTTGGCGGCAACCGGATTGGTCAGGGTGCCGATCCCCTCGACCGTGACGCTCACCGACTGGCCGTCGACGATCGGGCCGACACCCTCCGGCGTTCCGGTGAGGATGACATCGCCCGGCAGCAGCGTCATGACCGTGGACACCCATTCGATGACCTTCGGGATGTCGTGCAGCAGAAGCGAAGTGCGGCTGCGCTGCTTGACCTCACCGTCCACCTCGGTCTTGATCTCGACGTCCGAGACGTCCAGGTTCGTCTCGATCCACGGACCCAGCGGGCAGAACGTGTCGTAGCCCTTGGCGCGGGTCCACTGACCGTCGTGGCGCTGCTGGTCTCGCGCGGTCACGTCGTTCGCGACGGTGTAGCCGAGGATGACGTCACGCGCCTTCGCGGCAGGAACGTCCTTGCAGGGACGGCCGATGACCACCGCGAGTTCACCCTCGTAGTGCACCTCGTTCGACGACGGCGGCAGCATGATCGGGGCGCCGGGACCGACGATCGAGGTGTTGGGCTTGATGAAGATGACCGGATCCTCGGGAGCCTCGCCGCCCATCTCGGCCGCGTGCGCCGCGTAGTTCTTGCCGATGCAGATCACCTTGCTCGCGAGAATCGGAGCCAGCAGGCGGACGTCCGCCAGCGGCCAGCTGCGGCCGGTGAAAGTCGGTGTACCGAAGGGGTGTTCGGCGATTTCCTTCGCAGTCTGCGCATCGCCCTCCCCCTCGATGGACACGAAGGCAACTCCGTCGGGACTGGCAATTCGACCTAGGCGCATGGGGCCGAGTCTATCGAGTCACGCCGCGCCGCCCGGGCAGACCCGTCGCGCGCCGGGCGCCGCAGGGTCTACACTCCGAGACGTATCCACATTCTAAGACATTCATTTCACATTTTGGGATGGCTCCGTGAGTGAGACGAGAACTCGGGAATTGCAGGCGAGCCCGCTGCACCGCTGGTCGATGCTGGGACTCGGCGTGCTCGCACAGACTGCGGGGGCGGTGTTCTCGAACACGCCCGCGTTTCTGCTGCCGACGCTGCAGGGTGAGCACGGACTCGACCTGTCCCGGGCCGGGCTCGTCGTCGCCGCGCCGACCGTCGGATTCCTCGTCAGCCTCATGGCGTGGGGTGTCGTCGTCGACCGCATCGGTGAACGTCGGGTCCTGGTGATCGGCATGGCGGTCACGGCGCTCGCCAGCGCAGGTGCCGCCCTCACTTCCTCGTTCGTGATGCTGGGCGTACTGCTGCTGATCGGCGGCATGGCAGCGTCGAGCGCAAATGCCGCCAGCGGGCGGGTCGTGGTCGGGTGGTTCCCGCCGCAGCGCCGGGGATTCGCGATGGGGATCCGTCAGATGGCGCTGCCGCTGGGCGTGGCATTGGCCGCGCTGACGGTGCCCCGGATTGCCGAATCCCACGGTGTCGGTTGGGCGTTGGTACTGCCCACGGCGGTGACCTTCGTCGCAGCGGTGGCCTGCCTGTTCGTGGTCGACCCGCCGCGCCCGGCACACGCGGACGCGAAGGAAACCGGCCTGCTGGACAATCCGTACCGGGGATCGAGTGTGCTGTGGCGGATTCACGGCGTGTCCGTGCTGCTGGTGGTCCCCCAGTACCTGGTGTGGACGTTCGGACTGCTGTGGCTGATGACGGACCGGCACTGGTCCGCCGCGTCCGCAGGCATCCTCATCACAGTCACCCAATTGCTCGGCGCCGCAGGCCGGATCGCAGCCGGCGCCTGGTCCGACCGAGTCGGAAGCAGGATGGGCCCGTTGCGGTGGGTGGCCGCCGCGGCGGCCGTGTCCATGGGAGCGCTGGCGCTGACGGACTGGCTGGACTCGCCGGTCTCCGTTGCACTCCTGATGATCGCGTCGGTGATCACGGTGGCGGACAACGGGTTGGCGTTCACAGCCGTCGCCGAGATCGCCGGACCGTACTGGAGCGGTCGAGCGCTCGGCGCACAGAACACGAGCCAGTACCTGGCCGCGTCGGTGGTCCCGCCCGTGTTCGGCGCACTGATCGGTGCCGTCAGCTTCCCGTTGGCGTTCGCGATCACGGCGTTGTTCCCGCTCGTGGCACTGCCCCTGGTGCCCGAGGATCAGCCCGAACGACGTTGAAACGACGGTGGCCGCCGCCCGGATTCCGGGCGGCGGCCACGTCTTTCGGAGTTCGAAGCGCCTAGACGGCAGCCGCGATACGGTCACCGACCTCCGTGGTGACGATCGGGGCGTCGCCACGCGAAGCCAGATCCGCCTCGACGGCCCGCTCGATGCGCGCGGCGTCGTCCTCACGGCCGAGGTGACGCAGCAGCATCGCGGCCGAGAGGATCGCGGCGGTCGGGTCCGCGATGCCCTGGCCGGCGATGTCCGGAGCCGAGCCGTGGACGGGCTCGAACATCGACGGGTTGGTCCCCGACGCGTCGATGTTGCCGGACGCGGCCAGGCCGATACCGCCGGTGACGGCACCCGCGAGGTCGGTGATGATGTCGCCGAACAGGTTGTCGGTGACGATCACGTCGAAGCGCGTCGGGTCGGTGACCATGTAGATGGTGGCCGCGTCGATGTGGCAGTACGCCGTCTCGACGTCCGGGTACTCGGCGCCGATGGTCTCCATCGCGCGGGTCCAGATGCGGCCGGCGTTCGAGAGCACGTTGGTCTTGTGGATCAGCGTCAGGTGCTTGCGACGCTTCTGCGCGAGCTCGTACGCGGCACGCACGACGCGCTCGGCGCCGAACCACGTGTTCACCGAGACCTCGGTCGCGACCTCGTGCGGCGTGCCGACCCGGATCGAGCCACCGTTGCCGGTGTACGGACCCTCGGTGCCTTCGCGGACGACGATGAAGTCGATGTCCGGGTTCGCGGCCAGCGGCGAGCTCGAGCCCGGGTAGGTGCGCGCGGGGCGCAGGTTCACGTGGTGATCGAGCAGGAAACGCATGTTCAGCAGCAGGCCGCGCTCGAGGATGCCCGGGGCGACGTACCGCGGGTCGCCGATCGCGCCGAGCAGGATCGCGTCGTGCTGACGGATCGCGTCGAGCTCGGCCTCGGGCAGCAGGTCGCCGGTCTCGTTGTAGCGCTTGGCACCGAGGTCGAACTCGGTGGTCTCCACATCGGGCACCAGCTTCCGCAGCACCTTCAGTGCTTCCGCCGTGACCTCGACACCGATGCCGTCACCGGGGATGACCGCAAGCTTCATGAACACACTCTCTTCCTGGAAGAAATCCGACGGTGGCCGCGATCATCGAAACTCAGTCGACGATCGCGGCCACCGGGTAGGGATGGTGAGGATCAGGACAGATCGACCTGCGCGACGCGAGCGTCGAGCTTCTCCACGATCTGCGCGATCTCGGCGTCGGGGACGACGCGGTCGACGCGCAGGATCACGGTGGCGCCCCCGCCCTCGACGTCCTGGCTCAGCGCGGCGGCCTGGATGTCGATGCCGGCGTTGCCGAGCACGGTGCCCAGGATGCCGAGCACGCCCGGCCGGTCCGTGTAGTGGACGACGATGTTGTGGCCCTCGGCGCGCAGGTCGAAGCTGCGGCCGTTGATGTTGACGATCTTCTCGACCTGCTGCAGGCCGGTCAGCGCGCCCGCGACCGTGGTGACGGTGCCGTCGGCGGCGACCGCGCGGACCTCGACGGCGCTGCGGTGCGTCTGTGCCTCGCTGTGCTTCTCGACCTCGACGCTCACGCCGCGCTGCTCGGCGAGCTGCGGGGCGTTGACGAACGTGACAGCCTCGTCGGTGCTCGCGGAGAACAGGCCACGGAGCGCAGCCAGGCCGAGGATCTCGACGTTCTCGGCCGACAGCTCACCGCTCGCGACGACCTGCACGTTCTGCACGGCCTCCGGCGAGAGGGTGCCGGCGAGCAGACCCAGCTTGCGGACCAGCTCGAGCCACGGGGCGACCTCTTCGCCGACCGGGCCGCCGGAGACGTTGACGGCGTCCGGGACGAACTCGCCGGCCAGGGCCAGCAGCACGCTCTTGGCGACGTCGGTGCCGGCGCGGTCCTGTGCCTCGGCGGTGGACGCACCCAGGTGCGGGGTGACGACGACGTTGTCGAGGTCGAACAGCTTGGAGTCGGTGCAGGGCTCGGTGTTGAACACGTCGAGGCCGGCGGCGCGGACCTTGCCGTTCACGAGCGCGTCGTACAGCGCGTCCTCATCGATCAGGCCACCGCGAGCGGCGTTGACGATGATGACGCCGTCCTTGGCCTTGGCCAGGCGCTCGGCGTTGATCAGGCCCGCGGTCTCCTTGGTCTTGGGCAGGTGGACCGAGATGAAGTCGGCGCGCTCGACCAGCTCGTCGATGTCAACCAGCTCGATGCCCAGCTGCGCGGCGCGAGCGGCCGGCAGGTAGGGGTCGTACGCGATGACGTTGGTCTCGAACGCGGCCAGGCGCTGCGCGAACAGCTGGCCGATGCGGCCCAGGCCGACGACGCCGACGGTCTTGCCGAGGATCTCGGTGCCGTTGAAGCTCGAACGCTTCCAAGTCTTCTCACGCAGCGTGCGGTCGGCGGCCGGGATCTGGCGCGCGGTCGACAGCAGCAGCGAGACAGCGTGCTCGGCGGCCGAGTGGATGTTGGAGGTCGGCGCGTTCACGACCATGACGCCACGCTCGGTGGCGGCCGGGATGTCGACGTTGTCGAGGCCGACACCGGCGCGGCCGACGATCTTCAGCTTGGTGGCGGCGGCGAGCACCTCGGCGTCGACCGTGGTGGCCGAGCGGACGAGCAGGGCGTCGGCCTCAGGCACAGCCGCGAGCAGCGCGGGACGGTCGGGGCCGTCGACCCAGCGCACCTCGACACCGTCTCCGAGCGCATCGACGGTCGATTGTGCGAGCTTGTCGGCGATCAGGACAACAGGGCGGCCATTCTGGCTCACGAGTCAACTCCCTAGTTCGGTGTCGGGCTGTGTCAGTTTCTTCGAAGACGTCCTCGGAGGATCTCTTCGAAGGTCGAGCGTGATGTCCACGGCCGGGCACCGCGTGGGCGCGCACGAATGGCCGTAGTCGGGAATCAGTTTAGTGGGGCGGAGCGAGCGATTCCGCAGGGCGGGTATCTATTACCAGATAGTGGACACCCCCGGTGCAGAAAACCGAGATTCACGCCACACCCGGAAACACTTCGGCCCGAGGGCCACGCGTACTGGACGCGCCACCCTCGGGCCGAAGATGTCAGCTGTGGATCAGGCCGTCTCGGTGATCGGACGATCGACCCAGCTCATCAGGTCGCGCAGCTTCTTGCCGGTGACCTCGATCGGGTGCTCGGCGTTCTCCTTGCGGAGAGCCTCGAGCTCCTTGTTGCCGTTCTCGACGTTGGCGACCAGGCGGCGGGTGAACTCGCCGGACTGGATGTCGGCCAGGATCGCCTTCATGCGCTCCTTGGTGCCGGCGTCGATGACGCGCGGGCCGCTCAGGTAGCCACCGAACTCAGCGGTGTCGGACACCGAGTAGTTCATGCGGGCGATGCCACCCTCGTACATGAGGTCGACGATGAGCTTGAGCTCGTGCAGCACCTCGAAGTACGCCATCTCGGGCGCGTAGCCGGCCTCGACCATGACCTCGAAACCGGTCTTGACCAGTTCCTCGGTGCCACCGCAGAGCACGGCCTGCTCGCCGAAGAGGTCCGTCTCGGTCTCTTCCTTGAACGTGGTCTTGATGACGCCGGCGCGGGTGCCGCCGATGCCCTTGGCGTAGGACAGAGCCAGGGCCTGGCCCTCACCCTTCGGGTCCTGGTGGACGGCGATCAGGGCCGGGACGCCCTTGCCGTCGACGAACTGACGACGGACCAGGTGGCCGGGGCCCTTCGGGGCGACCATGCCGACCGTGACGTTCGCCGGGGGCGTGATCAGGTCGAAGTGGATGTTGAGGCCATGGCCGAAGAACAGCGCGTCGCCGTCCTTCAGGTTCGGCTCGATGTCGTTCTTGAAGATCGACGCCTGGGCGGTGTCGGGAGCGAGCACCATGATGACGTCGGCCCACTCGGCGACCTCAGCCGGCGTGCCGACCGTCAGGCCCTGCTCCTCGGCCTTTGCACGGGACTTCGAACCCTCCTGGAGACCGATGCGCACATCGACACCGGAATCGCGCAGGCTCAGCGAGTGCGCGTGGCCCTGGCTGCCGTAGCCGATGACCGCGACCTTGCGGCCCTGGATGATCGACAGGTCTGCATCGTCGTCGTAGAACATCTCGACTGCCACTGTTCTTACCTCTCCTCTGGGTTCTATGAACGCTTGAATTGTCTGTTGTCGGCTGGTGAACGGTACTAGCGGGTGGCCGTGATGGACTTCGGCCCACGGCCGACCGCCACCACACCGGACTGCACGATCTCGCGGATGCCGTAGGGATCGAGCATGCGCAGGAGCGCATCGAGCTTGGAACGCGTGCCGGTCGCTTCGATCGTGAGGGACTCCGGCGAAACGTCGATAACCTTGGCGCGGAACAGGTTCACGGTCTCGATCACCTGTGTGCGGACGCTGGCGTCGGCGCGCACCTTGATCAGGATCAGCTCGCGGGCGACCGATGCCTCGGTGTCCTGCTCGACGATCTTGATGACGTTGACGAGCTTGTTGAGCTGCTTGGTCACCTGCTCGAGCGGGAACTCGTCGACCGTGACGACGATCGTCATGCGCGAGATGTCCGGAACCTCGGTGCCGCCCACGGCGAGCGACTCGATGTTGAATCCGCGACGGGAGAAAAGTGCAGCGACACGGGCCAGCACGCCCGGCTTGTCCTCGACGAGGACGCTGAGGGTGTGGCTGGTGCTCACTTGGTGTCCTCCGTTTCGGCGCCTGCGCGCTGCTCACGTTCCATGGCCTCGTGGATGACGGCAGGCTCGTCGGCCGACTCGTCTTCGTCGAACAGCGGGCGGATGCCCCGCGCCGCCATGATCTCGTCGTTGCTGGTGCCCGCGGCGACCATCGGCCACACCTGGGCGTCCTTGCCGACGATGAAGTCGATGACGACGGGCTTGTCGTTGATCGACTGCGCGGTGCGGATGGCGTCTTCGACGTCCTCCTCCCGCTCGACCCGGATGCCGACGCAACCCAGGGCCTCGGCCAGCTTCACGAAGTCCGGGATGCGCACGGCACCGTGCGTGCCCAGATTCGTGTTGGAGTAGCGCTGGTCGTAGAAGAGGGTCTGCCACTGGCGGACCATGCCCAGGTTGCCGTTGTTGATGAGCGCGACCTTGATCGGCACACCCTCGACGGCGCAGGTAGCGAGCTCCTGGTTGGTCATCTGGAAGCAGCCGTCACCGTCGATGGCCCAGACCTCGCGGTCCGGCATGCCCATCTTGGCGCCCATCGCGGCCGGCACGGCGTAACCCATCGTGCCGAGACCACCCGAGTTCAGCCACGTGCGCGGCTTCTCGTAGTTGACGAACTGTGCAGCCCACATCTGGTGCTGACCGACGCCGGCGCAGTAGATGGCGTCCGGGCCCGCGAGCCGGCCGACGGCCTGGATCACGTACTCGGGCGACAGCGCACCGTCGGCGGGACGGTCGTAGGCCAGCGGGTAGGTGCGGCGGATCCCGTCGAGGTACGCCCACCACTCGGTGAGATCGAGGGTCGTGCCCGTCGCCTGGTCGGCGCGGATCGCCTCGAGCAGCTCGGTGATGACCTCCTTGCAGTCGCCCACGATCGGGACGTCCGCATGGCGGTTCTTGCCGATCTCCGCCGGGTCGATGTCGGCGTGGATGACCTTCGCGTCGGGCGCGAACGAGTCGAGCTGACCGGTGACGCGGTCGTCGAACCGCGCGCCGAGGGTGATCAGTAGGTCGCTCTTCTGCAGCGCGGCGACGGCCGCGACCGTGCCGTGCATGCCCGGCATGCCGCAGTTGAGCTGGTGGCTGTCCGGGAACGCGCCACGCGCCATGAGGGTCGTGACGACGGGGATGCCGGTGAGCTCGGCCAGTTCGAGCAGCTCGGCGGACGCCTCGGCCTTGATCACGCCACCGCCGACGTACAGCACCGGGGACTTGGCCTCGGCGATCAGGCGCGCGGCCTCGCGGACCTGCTTGCCGTGCGGCTTGGTGACCGGACGGTAGCCGGGCAGGTGCATCTCCGGCGGCCACGAGAACGTGGTCTGCGCCTGCAGGATGTCCTTGGGGATGTCGACGAGGACCGCGCCCGGGCGGCCGCTCGACGCGAGGTAGAACGCCTCGGCCAGGATGCGCGGGATGTCGACGCCGTCGGTGATCAGGAAGTTGTGCTTCGTGATCGGCATCGTGATGCCGGAGATGTCGGCTTCCTGGAAAGCGTCGGTGCCGATCAGCGAGCGCCCGACCTGTCCGGTGATCGCGACGACGGGGACCGAGTCCATCTGGGCGTCGGCGAGCGGGGTCACCAGGTTGGTCGCACCCGGACCGGAGGTCGCCATACAGACGCCGACCTTGCCGGTGGCCTGCGCGTAACCGGTCGCGGCGTGACCCGCGCCCTGCTCGTGACGCACCAGGACGTGGCGAACCTTCTGCGAATCGAAGAGCGGGTCGTACACCGGGAGAACGGCACCGCCCGGGATGCCGAACACCGTGTCGACCTCGAGTTCCTCGAGGGCGCGGACCACGGACTGCGCGCCGGTGACCCGCTCGGGGGCGACCTGACGACGGGGACCGGTCTGCGTGGCGGCGGCCGCGGTGGTCGGGCTCGCTGCTCCCGACTTGCGCGGCGTGGGTTGAGGCCGTGCGGTTGGTGCGCTCACTGGAAATCCTCTTTGATTCTGGCTCCGGGCAACAAAAAACCCTCGTCAGCATCAGCTGTACGAGGGTGGCGCGTCGTTATCTGGCGAGTTGAAGAACCGGCTCAGGCGACGACGCGCCGGCCGATTACGAGCAACTCATTCTGCTTCACGCGCTCGACGGTAGGCGCGCTAATGGTAGACAGTCAACTTTGGTGAGTGCGCTGTCCCAGAATGTAAGATGCCTCGGCTGCAGTGCGAAGATGTAGAGGTGTCATCTCCTCAGCAGCCCGTGCCACCTCAGTCATCATCCCACACGCCCGACGACGACCGTCAGGTCATCCGGATTTCCCCGCTCGCGCTGATCGCATGCATCTTCCTGCTGTTCTGCATGAGCTTCCCGGTTCTCGGGTGGCCGGCGGCGTTCGGCTGGATGCTGGTCATCCCGTTCCTCGTCGGCGCCTGGGTGCTGCGCGTGCGCACGACCGTCACGCCCGAGGGGCTCGAACTGCGCCGCGCTTTCTCTTCGCAGTCCATATCGTGGGATCAGATCAAGGGGTTCCGCTTCCCCAAGCGCGGCTGGGCCCGGGCCGACCTCGTCGACGGCACCGAGGTGTCGCTGCCGACCGTGACGTTCGGACGTCTGCCCCAGCTGGCCTCCGCGAGCGGTGGCCGCGTCACCGACCCGTACGCCGCAGCCCACGAGGCGGAGCGCGCCAAGGCTCGTTCGGAATCCGCCGCCACCGAGGTGTCCACCGACACGGAGCCGAATACCGACTGATCCGTGCGCGGGAGTAGCGTCTCACCAGGACGTCTCCCGCTCCCACCGGAGATGACGAGGCGACCGCACTAGCCGAAATCGGGTCCAGCCGACCAGCACCTTCACGGGCCCATCTGTTTACGAATTACGCCGCGCTCGGCGCACAGCCCGCCGCCGAGAACCGCTGATCGACGAAGGAATCGCCCATGCCCCCGCTCAGGTCACGCACAACCACCGTCGGACGCAACGCTGCCGGAGCCCGCTCGCTGTGGCGCGCTACCGGTATGACGGACTCCGACTTCGGTAAGCCGATCGTCGCGATCGCGAACTCCTACACGCAGTTCGTTCCCGGCCACGTCCACCTCAAGGACGTGGGCGAGATCGTCGCCGAGGCCGTGCGCGCCGCCGGTGGCGTGCCCCGCGAGTTCCACACGATCGCGGTCGACGACGGCATCGCGATGGGTCACGGCGGCATGCTGTACTCGCTGCCCAGCCGCGAGATCATCGCCGACTCCGTCGAGTACATGGTCAATGCGCATACCGCCGACGCCCTGGTCTGCATCTCGAACTGCGACAAGATCACGCCCGGCATGCTCAATGCCGCTATGCGCCTGAACATCCCGACCGTGTTCGTCTCGGGCGGTCCGATGGAGGCCGGCAAGGCCGTCGTCGTCGGCGGCGTCGCGCAGGCCCCCACCGACCTGATCACCGCGATCTCCGCGAGCGCCAACGACTCCGTGTCCGAGGAGGGACTCGACGAGGTCGAGCGCAGCGCGTGCCCGACGTGTGGCTCCTGCTCGGGCATGTTCACCGCCAACTCGATGAACTGCCTCACCGAGGCACTGGGCCTGGCCCTGCCCGGCAACGGCTCGACGCTGGCTACCCACGAGGCCCGTCGCGCGCTGTTCAGCCGCGCCGGCACCACCGTCGTCGAGGCCGCGCTGCGGTACTACCGCGACGAGGACGAGTCGGTTCTGCCGCGGAACATCGCCTCCCCCAAGGCGTTCCGCAACGCGATGGCACTGGACGTCGCGATGGGCGGCTCCACCAACACCGTCCTGCACACGCTCGCCGCGGCGCAGGAGGGCGAGGTCGACTTCGACCTGAGCACGATCGACGAGATCAGCCGCCGGGTGCCCTGCCTGTCGAAGGTCTCCCCCAACTCGGACTACCACATGGAGGACGTGCACCGCGCCGGTGGCATCCCCGCACTGCTGGGTGAGCTGCGCCGCGCCGGCCTGCTGGAGACCGACGTCTCCACCGTTCACACCGCGAGCTTCGACGAGTGGCTCGACACGTGGGACATCCGCTCCGGCAAGGCTTCCGACGAGGCGCTCGAGCTGTTCCACGCGGCTCCCGGTGGCGTCCGCACCACCGAGCCGTTCTCCACGAACAACCGCTGGAGTGCGCTCGACACCGACGCCGAGGGCGGCTGCATTCGCGACCTCGAGCACGCGTACACCGTCGAGGGCGGCCTGTGCGTGCTGCGCGGCAACATCGCCGTCGACGGCGCGATCCTCAAGACCGCCGGCATCGACGAGGAACTGTTCTCGTTCCAGGGTCCGGCCGTCGTCGTCGAGTCGCAGGAGGCCGCGGTGTCGGTGATCCTGCAGAAGCAGATCAAGCCGGGCGACGTCATCGTGGTCCGCTACGAGGGCCCCAAGGGCGGCCCGGGCATGCAGGAGATGCTGCACCCCACCGCATTCCTCAAGGGCGCCGGTCTGGGCAAGGAGTGCGCGCTGATCACCGACGGCCGCTTCTCCGGCGGCACCTCGGGCCTCTCGATCGGCCACATCTCCCCCGAGGCCGCGTCGGGCGGTGTGATCGGCCTCGTCGAGGACGGCGACCAGATCCGCATCGACGTCGCAACCCGCACGCTCGAGGTCCTCGTCGACGACGAGACCCTCGCGCAGCGCCGCGCCAAGATGGAGGCGTCCGAGCGTCCGTGGCAGCCGGTCGACCGTCAGCGCACCGTCACCACCGCGCTGCGCGCCTACGCCGCCCTCGCCACCTCGGCCGACAAGGGCGCCGTCCGCCAGGTGCCGTAGCCACCTGCCGCTCCGCTATTCGCTGTGCCGCGTCCCCGATCGGGGGCGCGGCACAGTCATTTTCGGAGCGGCGGATCTGTGGATACGGAGAAATCCATCCACAGATCGCGAATCGGGCGCCGTCGACGTGCTACCGGGCGGCAGGCTCGCCACATGGAATTCGACGGCACGCCACTGGTGTTCAGGTCCGACGCGCTCGGACACGGCTTCACGGATCACGAACTCCGCACGGCGCGTCGGTCGCGGGAGTTGCTCGCGGTCCGGCCCGGTGCGTACGTCCGCGCGGCCGATCTCGCCCGGCTCGACTCGGTTGCGCAACACCGATTGGCGGTCCTCGCCACGGCATCGGCATGCCAGGACGCCGTGGTCAGCCACGTGTCGGCAGCGGTGATGCACGGAATCGAGCTGTGGAACGTGCCGCTGCGGCTGGTGCACTCCACCCTGGACCGTCCCTCCGGCGGCAAGGTCACCAACCGCCGGCACGTTCACGTCGGGCGACTTCCCGCCGAGGACCTCGTCGTCGTGGACGGGCTGACCGTCACCACACCGGCTCGCACGGTCGTCGACCTCGCGCGGACGTTGCCGTTCGAGTGTGCCGTCACGTCTGGCGACCACGCGCTGGCGACGGGGCTGGTGACGCACGGGGCTCTGGCCGACGCCCTCGAGCGGTGCCGTGGCCGACGCGGAGCGGCACAGGCAGCCCGCGCGGTCTCCTTCATGGACGGGCGCAGCGAAAGCGTCGGCGAGTCCCGCAGTCGCGTACTGATCCATCGGGCCCGGCTCCCGGCCCCCGATCTCCAGCGCGTGCTGCACGACGACGGCGCGCCACTCGGCCGCGTCGACTTCTTCTTCGACCGCGAGCGTGCGGTCGGCGAGTTCGACGGCGTCGGCAAGTACACCGAGCATCTGTGCCCCGGTCAGATCACCGAACAGGCGGTCATCGCGGAGAAGCTACGCGAAGACCGCATCCGTGCTGCCGGGTACAGCGTCGCTCGTTGGGGCTGGCGGGAGTTGTCCACACCGGCGGAGGTAGTCCGCCGGCTGCGCCGAGCCCTCGGCTGAAAACCGAGTTGCCGCTCCCGAACTGGTCGTGCCGCTCCCCCGATGGGAGGAGCGGCACGACCAGAACCGGAGCGGCGACGCGTCAGATGACCGGATTGGCACCGTTGAACAGGAACCACACGCCGACGCCGACGGCGACACCCAGGATCAGGACCACGGCCGAGCCGACGTAGGGGCGGGTCGCCCACTTCCGTCGCCCGTCCAGCGAGATTCGGCCCGGACCGGTCAGGATGATCGCCGCGGCTGCCGCCCCCAGCACGGTCTCGTACTCGATGCCCTCGGGCGCGAAGTACTCGAGGCCGGGGACCATCGACTGCTTGAGGCACCAGGCGTTGATCATCACCGCGAGCACGACGGCCGCCGCCACCGGTGTGAGCAGGCCCAGGATCAGCAGCGCGCCGCCGGCCACCTCACCGACCGCGCCCGCCATCGCCAGCGCCCGCGCGTGGTCGAATCCCGAGTCGACCAACTGGTCGCGGTAGCCGCCGAGCCCGGGGCCGTTCCACCACCCCGTCAGCTTCTGCAGACCGTGCACCAACAGCGTGCCGCCCACCGCCGCTCGCAGGACGAGCAGACCCAGATCGAGCGTGCCGCGACGCGAGTCCTCCGACGGCTCCGCGGGCGGGACAACCACCGGTCCGGCGCCCGTATGTGATCCGATCGGCTCCGACACGACGGGCTCGGCGAGGATCGGCTCCGACACGACGGGCTCGGCCACCGTTCGATCGGTCACGGTGGGTTCGGCCGCGATCGGTTCGGTCACCGCGGTCATCGCGACAGGCTCGGACACCACCGGCTCACCGCGCGCGATCACGACAGTCGGCTGATCCTCCACGGTGCTTGGTGCCGGCGACGACAACCGCCGGAAGGCAGGGATCTCCTCGGTCGGCAGGCTGTCCCGATCCGGGGCGCCGAAGTCGAGGTCCTCGTCGGTCTGCGGGAGCAGCTTCCGCGTCGGGTTCGACGTCCGGATCGACTGGGCCGCAAACCTCTCGGTCGGCTGGTCGAATGGGCTCGGCGCCGACGCCCCGCCGGCGGACGCGGTGTGATCTTTCGGCTTGTCAGTCACGACAGGCAGCCTATGTGCGCTTGCCGGAGTTGCCCGGGTACCGCAGCCCGGCGCGCCGGTCACATCGCACCGCGCGTGGCGGCGACGGCCGGACCTTCCGTAACGTCTGCACCATGACGACTGGTGAACGGAGCCGGACGGTCCGCCGCACGGCCGCGACGGCGCTCCTCTCGATCACCGTGCTCACGATCGCCGGATGCGCCCGGTTCGACGATTCCGCATCGTCCCCGTTCACCCCGGAGCCGACGTTCGGTTCCGGCGCCGAGGTGCAGCCGAAGGAACCGTCCGCCCCGTCGGCGGCGATGCCCGAGCCCTCGGTGCCCGACGACCCGTGCTTCGACCGCGACCCCAATGTCATCGCGACTTGTCTGGACACCACCGGCGGCATGGTGATGCTCCCCGACGGTGGCTCCGCCCTCGTCACCGAGCGCCGCACCGGGCGCATCCTGCGGGTGGCACCGGGGCAGCAGCCCGCCGAGTTCGCAAGGATCCCCGTCGATTCCGGCTCGGACGGCGGGCTGCTCGACATCGCGCTGTCCCCCACGTTCGCCGAGGACAACCTGCTCTACGCGTACATCACGACGCCGACCGACAACCGGGTGGTGCGGATCGCGCCCGGTGACGTACCCAAGGACGTGCTGACCGGCATTCCGCGCGGGGCCGCCGGAAATGCGGGCGCGCTGGCGTTCTCGAAGCCCGGTGAGCTGATGGTCCTCACCGGCGACGCCGGGAATCCGTCCGCCGCTGCTGATCCCGCGTCCCTCGCCGGAAAGCTGTTGCGGGTCACGGCACTCGCGTCGACGTCGAACCCGCCGCGGCCGGCCGTGGTGCTCTCGGGCATCGGCCGGGCGGGTGACGTGTGCGCCGACCCGAGCGGCGCCGTCTGGGTGGCCGACCGCACGGTCGTCGAGGACCGCTTGCAGCGGGTCGGAGCCGACGGCGCCGTGGGTGCGCCCGCCTGGACATGGCCCGACAAGCCGGGCGTCGCCGGGTGTGCGGCCACGCCGGGCGCTGTGGTGGTGGCGTTGAACGACGGCCAGGCGGTCGCCGTCTTCGCCACCGAGCGCGAGACCGGTGCCGTCTCGACGGCCCCGGCGCTGCTGGCGCAGAAGCTCTACGGCCGGCTCGGCGGAACCGCAATCAGCGCTGACGGGCAGATCTGGGCGGCGACCGTCAACAAGTCCGGCGGCACCCCCGGACCCACCGACGATCGGGTGGTCAAGCTCCCGTTGCCGTCGGGCTCGGGCGGGGTGGACTGACGGTCACGCCGGGAGCGGATCGCAGCGGTCGCTGGGAGTCTTGGGCGCCAACGCGCTCGCGAGCAGCGGCAGCACCAGGACGGTGATGGCGCCGGCGGCCACGAGGATCGACGCGGTCGCGTTGGACATCTGACCGGCCGAGACCGCCACGCCGGTGACGGCGACGATGAGTGGCAGGCCGGTGGTCGAATACAGCGCCACCTGCAGCTGTTCACGGGTGTCGAAGTTCGCGCCCGCAGGGCCGCGGTCGTAGCGCGACGCGACGAACACCGGGACACCGCGGACGACGACGAGCAGGGCGAGGAAGGCCAGCAGGACCAGGGGTTCGCCGGCCACCGCCGACACGTCGATCGCCATTCCCGAGGTGACGAAGAAGATCGGGATGAGCAGGCCGAACGCGAGCCCCTCGAGCTTTCCCTCGAGCAGTTCGTCGCCCTCGGGCAGCGTGCGGCGCAGGATGAACCCGGCCGCGAACGCGCCCAGGATGATGTCGAGGTCGAAGACCGCTGTCACCGCGATCAGCGCCACCACCAACAACATCACCAGACGCACGGTCGTCTGGGCGGTCGTGTCGGATCCGCGCCGGACCACCTCCAGCAGAGCGGTGCCCTCCCGCAGGATCCGCGCCGGGAGGATCGCGACGACAACCGCCACTGCGGCGAACAGCGCCAGCACGATGAGCGAGGCCACCGCGCCGCGCGCCCCCAACAGCACCGCCATCGCCAGGACCGGGCCGAGCTCGCCGATCGCACCGTGGTTGAGGACGGCCCGCCCGACCGGAGCGCCGAGCAGACCGCGGTCCTTGAGGATCGGCAGCAGCGTGCCCAGCGCGGTCGAGGTGAGCGCGATCGCCACCGCGATCTCCGAATGCACCACTCCCGCGGCCCCGAGGGCTGCGACGACCGCGAATGCCAGTGCCAGGCACACGAGCCAGGTCACCAGCGCGCGACGACCGCCGCGCCCGGTCAACTCGTCCTTGTCGATCTCGTAGCCGGCCAGAAGGAACAGCATGCCGAGGCCGAGTTCACGCAGCAGCTCGATCTCGGAATCGACGTTCGCCAGGTCGAGCGCGTACGGACCGATGATGATGCCGCCCACGAGCAGCAGCACCACCTCGGGAATCAGCTTGTGCCGCAACGAGCCCGCGACGAGCGGCGCGATCGCCGCCGCGACCGTGATCCAGAACAGTGATGTGGCAACGGCGGCGTCCATGGGCCGCTACGTTAGCTGCACGCGGCGATGACCAGCTCCTTGACACGCGCAGGATCGGCCTGCCCGCGCGTGGCCTTCATGACATCTCCGACGATCTTGCCCGCCGCGGCGACCTTGCCGCTGCGGATCTTCTCGGCGATGTCCGGGTTGGCCGCCAGTGCCTCGTCGACCGCAGCCTGCAGCTTGGTGTCGTCGCGCTCTACGACCAGGCCGCGGGCCTCGACGATCTGCTCGGGCTCGCCCTCGCCGTCGAGCACGAAGTCGACGACCTTACGGGCGACCTTGTTGTTGAGCTTGCCGCTGTCGACGAGCTCGACCACCTTTGCCACCTGAGCGGGCGTGATCGACAGGTCGGCCAGCTCGACACCACGGGTGTTGGCCTGCTGCGCGAGGTACGACACCCACCAGGAGCGGGCCGCGTCGGCGGAGGCGCCGGCCTCGGTCGTCGCGATCACCAGTTCGAGGGCGCCGGCGTTGACGAGGTCGCGCATGACCTCGTCGGACACGCCCCACTTCTCCTGGATCCGGGCGCGCCTGATCCACGGCAGCTCGGGCAGCGTGCCGCGCAGTTCCTCTACCCAGTCGGCGCTCGGGGCGACCGGCTCGAGGTCGGGCTCCGGGAAGTAGCGGTAGTCCTCGGCGGTCTCCTTGCGGCGACCGGCGGACGTGGTGCCGTCGGCCTCCTGGAAGTGCCGGGTCTCCTGGATGACCTCGCCACCGGAGACGAGCACGGCGCCCTGGCGGCGCATCTCGTAGCGGACGGCGGTCTCGACGCTCTTGAGCGAGTTGACGTTCTTGGTCTCGGTACGGGTACCGAACTCCTCGGCCCCGATCGGCATCAGCGAGACGTTGGCGTCGCAACGCAGCGAACCCTGATCCATGCGGACGTCGGAGACGTCGAGGGCCTTGAGCAGGTCGCGCAGCGCAGTCACGTACGCGCGGGCCACCTCGGGGGCACGCTCACCGGCGCCGGTGATGGGCTTGGTGACGATCTCGACGAGCGGCACGCCGGCGCGGTTGTAGTCGAGCAGCGAGTGGCTCGCGCCGTGGATACGACCGGTGGCGCCGCCGACGTGCAGCGACTTTCCGGTGTCCTCCTCCATGTGCGCGCGCTCGATCTCGACGCGCCACGTGGTGCCGTCGTCGAGCACGACCTCGAGGTAGCCCTCGGTCGCGATGGGCTCGTCGTACTGCGAGATCTGGTAGTTCTTCGGCTGGTCCGGGTAGAAGTAGTTCTTGCGCGCGAACCGGCCCCACGGGGTGATGGAGCAGTTCAGCGCGAGGCCGATCCGGATCGCGGACTCGACGGCCGCCTGGTTGACGACCGGCAGCGCTCCGGGCATGCCGAGGCACACCGGGCAGACCTGCGTGTTGGGCTCGGCGCCGAACGCGGTCGGGCACGGGCAGAACATCTTGGTGGCGGTGTGCAGCTCGACGTGCACTTCCATGCCCAGTACGGGCTCGAACTTCGCGAGGACGGCGTCATAGTCGAGAAGGTCAGCGGACACGGCGGCAGTCATGCTCATGAGTTTATGCGCCTCGTCACCCGAAGAACGCGGCCGCCTCCCGGTAACGATCCAAGGGCACGGTCTTGAGCTGTTTGGTTGCCTCCGACAGCGGCACGAGGTCGATCGCGGTGCCGTGCAGCGCCACCATCTGACCGAACTGTCCACTGTGCGCGGCGTCGGTGGCGTGCACCCCGAACCGCGTGGCCAGCACCCGGTCGTACGGCGTGGGGGTGCCGCCGCGCTGCACGTGCCCGAGCACCGTCGTGCGGACCTCCTTGCCGATCCGCCGCTCGATCTCCACGGCGAGCTGCTGCGCGACGCCGGTGAAGATCTTGTGCCCGAACTCGTCGATCCCGCCCTCGCGCAGCGTCATGGACGCCGGATCAGGTGCCGCGCCCTCGGCGACGACGGCGATGAAGTGCGAGTCGCCGCGCTGGAAGCGCTTCTTGACCATGGCGCACACCTCGTCGACGTCGAACGGCTGCTCGGGAACGAGGATCAGGTGCGCTCCCGACGCCATCCCGGACTGCAGCGCGATCCAGCCGGCGTGCCGGCCCATCACCTCGACGAGCATCACACGCTGGTGCGACTCAGCGGTGGTGTGCAGGCGGTCGATCGCGTCGGTCGCGATGGTCAGGGCCGTGTCGAATCCGAAGGTGACGTCCGTGCAGTCGATGTCGTTGTCGATCGTCTTGGGGACACCGACCACGGGGACACCGCTGTCGGCGAGCCAGCTACCGGCCGTCAGCGTGCCCTCCCCGCCGATCGGGATGAGGACGTCGATGCCGTTGTCGTCGAGGGTCTGCTTGATCCGGTCGAGTCCGTCGTGCAGTTTCTGCGGGTTGACCCGCGCGGTCCCGAGGATCGTGCCGCCGCGCGCGAGGATACGGTCGATGCGGTCCTCGTTGCGCATCTGGACCTTGCGGTCTTCGAGGAGTCCGCGCCAACCGTCCTGGAAGCCGACCACGGCGCTGCCGTACCGGCCGTCCGCGGTGCGCACGACGGCGCGGATCACGGCGTTGAGACCGGGACAGTCGCCGCCTCCGGTCAGGATTCCGATGCGCATCACGGCCCCCTCGGCGTTCGGGTAGCAGGGCGGTCCCCTCTCATCTTGCCGCTCCCGTGCCGATCGGGCACCCCGACTCGATCAGCCGGGCGTGACGAGGCCCGATTCGTACGCGAGCACCACGGCCTGGGCCCGGTCCCGCAGCGACAGCTTCGACAGCACCTTGCCCACGTGGGTCTTGACGGTCTGCTCCGCCACGAACAGACGTTCGGCGATCTCGACGTTCGACAGCCCCGCGGCGATCAGCTCGAGCACCTCGCGCTCGCGCGGGGTCAGCGATTCCAACTGCGGGTGGCGGGCGCGCGGCGCCGAACGGCGTCGGGTGACGTCGGCGATGAGCCGTCGGGTCACACTGGGTGCGAGCAGCGCGTCGCCGTCGGCGACTACCCGCACCGCCCGGATCAGCTCCTCGGCCGGGGCGTCCTTGAGCATGAAGCCACTCGCGCCGATGCCGAGCGCCTCGTAGACGTACTCGTCGATGTCGAACGTGGTCAGCATGAGCACCCGAACCGGAGGATCGATTGCGGCGGACAGGATTTCCCGTGCCGCATCGAGGCCGTTGAGCTCCGGCATCCGCACGTCCATCAGCACGACGTCGGGTCGCAGCCGCTTGACCTCGGAGACGGCGACGCGGCCGTTCGGCGCGTCGCCGATCACGCTGATGTCGGGCTGCGCGCCCAGCAGCGCGCCGAAGCCCTGCCGCACCATCGCCTGATCGTCCGCAATGAAGACCGTGATCGCCACCCGGACAGCCTAGGCGAGCGGCGCGGCGGGGATGTGGGCCCGGACCTCGAAACCGCCGTCGGGCAGCGGGCGCGTGTCGAGGGTGCCACCGACCGCAGCGGCGCGCTCGCGCATGCCACCGATGCCGCTGCCGCCGGAGGACTCCACCGGCTGACCCGGGGCTGCGGCCGGCCCGTTGCGCACCACGATCGCGGTGACCGAAGGCCCGTGGTCGAGCGTCACCGTCACCGGCGCACCCGGGCAGTGCCGTGCCGCGTTCGCCAACGACTCCTGCAGGATCCGGTACACCGTCAGCCCCGACAACTCCGAGAGCACGGTCGGATCGCCGGTCACGTTCCACGACAACGCGATCCCGGCGCGGCGGGTGCTGTCGAGCAACTCCTGGATCTGCTCGACGCCGGGCTGCGGCGCCCGCTCGATTGCCTCCGCGTCGCTGCGCAACACGCCGAGCAGACCGCGAATCTCGTTGAGCGCCTCGCGCGCGGTGGCGCCGATCGAATCGAACTCGGCCTTCACCTCGTCGGACACCGAGGACAGCCGGTAGGGCGCGCTCTGCGCCTGCACGACGACCATCGACATGTGGTGCGCGACGACGTCGTGCAGATCTCGGGCGATGCGCGCCTTCTCCTCGAGGATCGCCCGGCGCGCGCGTTCGAGTTCGCTGGTCTGCTCCTCGGCGGCGAGCTGTCGGCGCGAGTGGATCAGCCACCGGATCAGCAGCCCGAAGACGACCATCGCGCTGAGTCCGACGGCCCATCCGACGCCGTCGTCGCCCGGGGTGTCGGCGAGGAACAGCAGCACCGTCGAGATCCACGCCACCATCACCGTGCGCGCACCGGCGGTGACACTGACCGCGAGGAGCAGCGCCATGATCACGATGATGTGCACGACCTGCCACGGGTACGTGTACCCGGAGTCGGGGACGAGGTCGAACACCCGCGGGATCACGAGCGCCGAGACCGCCGAGACCGCCCATCCCAGAGCCGGATTGGCCCGGATCAGGAGGAACGGCCATGCGGCGAGCGCGGCGACGATCGGTTGCACCGGAGGCAGCACCTCGTGGGTGAGGTGCAGCGTCGGCCACGCCACCGCGTACAGGATCGCCGTGACGAGCACGATGAGGCTCGTCAGTCCGTTTCCGTGCAGCCGCGTCTTCGCTCGTACCGGTTCGTTGCCACTCACAGCTGTCGACTCTAGGAACCCGGACGTCGTCGGGCGTCATACCTGAGAGTGAGATCATGCTGGCTCCGCGGTACGACGGTCCCGCCACAGCCCCTCGACGGAGCCGCCCCGATTCCACTCCACGGAGTGATGTCGCAGCGTACGGGCGATTTCTAGCGTCGTTTCCATGCGAACCAGAAGATGGACCGGCGCGGTCCTCGCCGGCGCCGCAATCGTCACAGCCACCCTGTCCGCTCCGCAGGCGGATGCGGGAACCCCCTTCCGGGAGGACTCGGGCGCCGCGCGGGCGGTGACGGAACTGACCGCGGGCGACGCCGCACCGGACCTGTCCGCCGTACCCGAAGACTTCGCGGCCGTCATCGGCTACCGCCCCATCGTGGAGGGGGGCATGCTGGTGAATCCGAACGGCGAGTGCTCGTCACCGGTGCCCCTGCCTGCCGAGTTCGACGCCGCCTGCAAGGCCCACGATCTCGGCTACGACCTACTGCGCTACGCGCACCAGGCCGACGGCGACCTTGGTGGGTGGGCCCGCAGCGCGCTCGACGCCCAGCTCGACCGACGGATGCACGAGGCGTGCGAGACCCGAGAACGGGACCGCACTTCCTGTTTCGCGATGGCGAACACCGCGACGACCGCGGTGTCGGTCAACTCCATGCGGCAGGGATACGGCGTCCCGGTCGACGAGCCCTGGATTCGGTACACCGTCGGCGTAACCCTCGCCGCGCTGGGGCTGTTGGCCGTGGTGGCCGTGGTCCGCCGGGTGGGGCGGATCCGCTGGGCGGTGCCGGCATGAGCGCGATGGCGAGCGCGGGGACCCGGGCACGGCACCACGCCCTCGCCCTGCCGCTCCCCCGCGTGGGTGTGTCGCTGGCGGTCTCGGGCGGTGCGGCGGTATCGCTGGCCCCGTCGCTGCTCCCCCGCTCCGCGCCGGTCCAGGGGGTCCTGACCGGTGTGCTGGTCGCGGTGTTGTACGGAGCGGTGGCGCTGATCGGCCGGTTACGCGCGCATCCCGGGCAGGCCACGGGGGCACGAATCACGGCCCTCGCGGTGGCAGGTGCCGTCGTCACCTGGGCCGTCGTGTGCGCCGATCGCTGGCAGAACTCGCTGCGGGCGGCGATGGCCCTGCCCTCCGTCGGTGCGGTCCACTGGGCCCAGGTCGGTCTCTGGGCGGTGGCCGTGTTCCTGGTGTCGGTGGGGATCACGCGTGGGTTCGCCGCAGCAGGGCGTCGGTTGGGTGGCGCACGGTCGACGGCACTGGCCGTCGTCGTCGCCGCACTGGCATGGTTCGTCGCGGTACCGGGCGCGACTTCGGCTGCGGCGCAACACTTCCGAGCGACGAGCACGGTCGTCGATCCCGGCCTCGTTGCGGGCGACCGGGATTCGCTCGTCCCGTGGACAACGCTGGGTGCCGAGGGTCGACGGTTCGTCGCCGGCACCTCGGACCCCCGCAGCATCCGCACCTACGTCGGGCTCGACTCGGCGCCCGATGTGAACGCCCGCGCCGCGCTCGCCGTGCGGGAACTCGACCGGACCGGCGCCTTCACGCGCGGACACGTCGTGGTGGCCGTCCCCACCGGGTCGGGGTGGATCGACGGAGAGGCCGCGCGCGGGATCGAACGCCGGTTCGGCGGCGACGTGGCGATCGTCGGGCAGCAGTACTCGTACGCCCCCAGTTGGGCCACGTTCCTCTTCGGACGCGCCGACGCGGAGGCGTCGGCCCGCGCGCTGTTCGCCGCGGTGTCGGCGCACATCGCCACGCTGGCACCGGGCGAGCGACCGAGCCTGCACGTGTACGGACAGAGCCTGGGCTCGGTCGGCGGCAGCGCGATCTTCGACAGCGATGCGGCCGCACGACCGGCCACGTGCAGCGTGCTGTGGGCCGGTCCACCCGCCGGTGCCGTGGACGTCGACGGCGCTGCGGTACTGGCCAACAGTTCCGACCCCGTCGTGTGGTGGTCCCCGGCGCTGGTGGCCAACCCGCCGGACCTGAGCCGTGCGCGAGTCGACGCACCCGTGCCCCAATGGATTCCGTTCGCCAGTTTCGTCCAGACCACCGTGGATCTGGTGTTCGCGCTCGACGCTCCCACCGGCCACGGGCATCGCTACGGCATCGACCAGGGCCTGTCGATGCCGGCATGCTGAGCGATCCGCTGCGAAGGCGGCGTCTCGCTCCTACCGTGGAGACATGAGCGGACACACGGACACGGAAGCCGCACGGGCGATCCTGCGGGACAACTTCGAACGCATCCGCGAACTGGTCGTCTCGAGCACCGACGGTCTGACGCCCGAGATGTCCGACTATCGCCCAGGGCCGCAGGCGAACTCGATCGCGTGGCTGATCTGGCACCTGACCCGGGTGCAGGACGATCACGTCAGCGATGCCGCCGACGTCGAGCAGGCGTGGACGTCACGGGGCTGGCAGGAGCGGTTCGACTTCCCGTTCCCCGCCGCGGACGTCGGGTACGGGCACAGCAGCGCCGACGTCGGCGCCGTGCACGCCGATGCGCAGCTGCTCGCCGACTACCACGGGGACGTGCACCTGGCGACGCTCGAGTACGTCGACGAACTCACCACCGACGAACTCGAACGCATCGTCGACCACCGGTGGGATCCGCCGGTCACGGCCTCGGTGCGACTGGTCAGCGTAATCGGCGACTGCCTGCAGCATCTGGGGCAGGCGGCGTACGTGCGGGGACTGTTCGAGTCCCGGTGATCCGGTAGTCGCGGCGGTCCGGTCGCCTCGTGCGACGCCGATAGGTCGTGACGGTGCCGGGCCAGTTGGTGGTGATCCGGCCCGACGCGGTGCGGTACCAGCTGCTGCACAGACTCCACACCGAGTCGTCGAGCCTGCGCTGGATGCGTCCGTTGAACCGGCGCTCCACGCCCGCGTCGACCTCCACCGCACAGCCCGGTTGCTCGACGAGCCACCCGACGAGGCCGGTGATGTGCCGGGCCTGCGACTCCAGCATGTACACGATCGAACCCGAACCGAGATTGGTGTTGGGGCCGTACAGCATGAAGAAGTTGGGGAACCCCGCGGTGGTGATGCCGAGATACGCCTGGGCGCCGTCGGACCAGGTGTTGCGCAGGGTCCGGCCACCGCGGCCGCGGACGGTCATCGGGGCGAGGAAGTTCGTTGCGGCGAAACCGGTTCCGTAGACGATGACGTCGGCCGGGTGGAGGGTTCCGTCGACCGTCCGCACGCCGTCGGGTTCGATCCGCTCGATCGCGTCGACGACGAGGTCGACGTTGTCGCGGGTGAGGGCCGGGTAGTAGTCGTCGGACAACAGCATCCGCTTGCAGCCGGGCTCGTAGTCGGGTGTGAGCGCGGCCCGCAGATCCGGATCGACGACCTGCTTCTCGAGGTGGCGCCGGGCGAGCGCACCCGCGAATCCACCACGCTGCCTGGTGTGCAGCAGGCCGACCGTGAGCACCTCGAAGATCCCCCACGTGAGGAACCGTTCGCCCCGCAGCGTCGCGGGCACCGACCGGAAGATCCGGTGGTGCCAATCGTGGTACACGCGGTCGGGTTTCGGGAGGATCCACGGCGCGGACCGCTGGAACAGCGTCATCCCTCGTACCTGCGGTGCGATCGCCGGCACGAATTGGATTGCGCTGGCGCCGGTACCGATCACGGCCACCCGCTTGCCAGCGAGAGGCACCGAGTGGTCCCACTGCGCGGAGTGGAATGCCGGGCCCGCGAACGTCTCCCGTCCGTCGATGTCGGGTAGTGCCGGTCGCGACAGCTGCCCCACCGCCGTCACGAGGACGTCGGACTCGACGACCTCCCCGCCGGCGGTGTGCACCGACCACCGGTTGGTTCGCTCGTCGAACTCGGCCGCGGTGACCGTGACACCGAACCGCACGAGCGACAGCAGGTTGTGCCGGTCGGCGATGTCGCGCAGGTACGCCAGGATGTCGGGCTGCTCCGAGAATCGCCGCGACCATTCGGGATTCGGCTCGGACGAGATCGAGTACAGCGGCGACGGCACGTCGCACGCCGCGCCCGGATAGGTGTTGTCCCGCCACACGCCGCCGACGTCGTCGGCCTGCTCGAGGATCGTGATGTCCGTGAGCCCGGCGCGCCGCAGTTCGAGCGCCATCGTGATCCCGCCGAACCCGGCACCGATGATCGTGATCGACGGCTGCCCCACTCCGGCCCTCCTGGTGCGTTCGGCTTCCGAGATGTCCCGATGCCACGCAGCCTAGTCCTTCCGAACAGGCGACAGCCCGGATCCGTTGTCCGGATCCGGGCTGTCGAATGTTCGGTCGGCCGCGTCCTACGCGACCGGCGAGGCGATCGGGCCGCGCGCGGCCTCATAGGCGGCGCCCACGCGGTACAGGCGCTCGTCGGCCAGGGCCGGGGCCATGATCTGCAGGCCGACGGGCAGGCCGTCGTCCGCCGAGACACCGGACGGCACCGACATCGCGCAGTGGCCGGCCAGGTTGGTCGGCAGCGTGCACAGGTCGGACAGGTACATCGCCAGCGGATCGTTCACCTTCTCGCCGAGCTTCCACGGCGTGAACGGGCTGGTCGGCGAGACCAGGACGTCGACCTTCTCGTACGCGGCGTCGAAGTCGCGCGCGATCAGGGTGCGGACCTTGAGCGCCGAGCCGTAGTAGGCGTCGTAGTAGCCCGACGACAGCGCGTAGGTGCCGATCATGATGCGGCGCTTGACTTCCTTGCCGAAGCCGGCGGCGCGGGTCGCGGCCATGACCTGCTCGGCGCTCATGTCGCCGTCGTCGACGCGCAGGCCGTAGCGCATGGCGTCGAAGCGCGCGAGGTTCGAGGACACCTCACTGGGCAGGATCAGGTAGTACGAGGCGAGCGCGTACTCGAAGTTGGGGCACGAGACCTCGACCACCTCGGCGCCGAGGGCGGTCAGCTGCTCGACCGCGGCGTCGAACGACGCGATGACGCCCGGCTGGTAGCTGTCCGAGCGCAGCTCCTTGACGACGCCGACGCGCACGCCCTTCAGGTCGCCCGACGCACCCTGGCGGGCGGCCTCGACGACCGGACGGACCGGCTCGTTCACCGACGTGGAGTCGCGCGGGTCGTATCCGGCGACGACCTCGTGCAGCAGCGCGGTGTCGAGCACGGTGCGACCGCACGGGCCACCCTGGTCGAGCGACGACGCGCAAGCGACCAGGCCGAAGCGCGAGACCGTGCCGTAGGTGGGCTTGGTGCCGACGGTCGCGGTGACGGCGGCGGGCTGACGGATCGAGCCACCGGTGTCGGTGCCGATCGCGAGCGGCGCCTCGTACGACGCGAGCGCGGCCGCGGAGCCGCCACCCGAGCCGCCCGGAATGCGCGTGGTGTCCCACGGATTCCGGGTGGGGCCGTACGCGGAGTTCTCGGTGGACGAGCCCATCGCGAACTCGTCCATGTTGGTCTTACCGAGGATCGGGATGCCGGCTTCGCGCAGCTTGGTGGTGAGCGTCGCGTCGTACGGCGACACCCAGTTCTCGAGGATCTTCGACGCGCACGTCGTCGGCATGTCGGTGGTCGTGAAGACGTCCTTGAGGGCGATCGGCACGCCCGCGAGCGCCGACGCCGGCTTCTCGCCGGCCGCGATCGCGGAGTCGACCGCCTTGGCGGCGACCAGCGCCTGCTCGCCCGCGACGTGCAGGAAGGCGTGCAACTCGCCGTCGACCTGCCCGATCCGGTCGAGATGCGCCTGCGTGACCTCGACCGAGGAGACCTCGCGAGAGTGGATCTTCGACGCCAGGTCGGAGGCGTCGAGGCGGGTCAGATCGGTCATTCGCCCTCTCCCAGGATCTGCGGAACGGCGAACCGGTCCTGTTCGACGGCCGGTGCGCCGGACAGCGCCTGCTCCGGGGTGAGGCCGGGCACGATGACGTCCGGCCGGGTCACGTTCGAGATCGGATTGGGGTTCGCGGTCGGCGGGACATCATCTGCCGCGACCTCCGACACCGCCTTCACGTGGCTGAGAATCGAATCCAGCTGACCGGCGAACTCGTCGAGTTCGGCGTCGGTCAGGGCGAGCCGGGACAGCCGGGCGAGGTGGGCGACCTCGTCACGGGAGATGGCAGGCACCTTCGGTGACCCCTTTCAGGTCGAAGTGAACGTTCCCGACCAGCCTAGAGCGTGCCCGGATCCGTCGTGCAGCCCGTCACCCCAGCGGGCGCGGACCCCGAGTGAAAGGATGGAGAGCGGCGGGGGCCGCATCGCGTCCCTTCTTCTGCATCGCACCCGCGGTTTCGAACGACTGGAAAGGTCACCAGTGTCCTACCTGCTCCGCGTCCAGCTCCCCGACCGGCCCGGCAGCCTCGGTGCGCTCGCCGTCGCGCTCGGCTCCGTGGGCGCCGACATCCTCTCGCTGGACGTCGTCGAGCGCGGCTCGGGTTACGCCGTGGACGACCTGGTGGTCGACGTCGAGGCCGGATCGCTGCCCGACACCCTCATCACCGCGGCGGAGAAGCTCCCGAACGTCCACGTCGACTCGATTCGCCCCTACTCGGGCATCCTCGACACCCATCGCGAACTCGAGCTCATCGACCACGTCGCGACCGCCCGCTCGGATCGCCTCCAGGTGCTGGTGGACAACGCGCCACGCGTACTGCGGGTGGGCTGGTGCACCGTGATGGACATCGGCGCCCACGGCGCGTTCCGTGTGGTCGGCAGCCCCGGCGCACCGGAAACCCATGCCGGCGACGCCCCGTGGATGCCGTTGAAGAAGGCCACCGTGCTCGACGGCGACGAGGACTGGGTGCCGCAGACGTGGCGCGACATGGACACCACTCTCGCCGCGGCACCCTTGGGCGCCACCGGCCGGGCGCTGCTGCTGGGGCGGCCCGGCGGCCCCGAGTTCCGGCCGTCGGAGGTGGCGCGGCTCGGTTACCTCACCGGAATCCTCGCCACCGTGCTGGGCTGACGGCCGGACGCGCTGTCAGACGAGTTCGCGCACCAGTGCGGTGAGCTCCACTCCGGGCACGGGCTCCCAGTTGCGTTCCGGGACGGGCACGAAGCCGTTGCGGTCGTAGATCCGGCGCGCGTCGACCATCTCGGGCTGAGTCGAGATGACGACGGCCCGATCGCCGCGGTCGTAGGCGACGTCGAGCACGTGCTTCACGAGCGCCGAGCCGACGCCCTTGCCGCGGGCCGACTCCGACACGGCGAGCATGCGGAATTCGAGTTCGCCCCTCTCCGCGACGTCGGCGAACGAGGACGCAGGCTCGGCGATGGTCACCGATCCGACGATCCGGCCGTCGACCTCGGCCACCAAGACCTCCGCGTGCTCGGCACGGGTTGCGGTGTCGCGGAGGCGATCGGCGTACGTGTCTGCCTCCGATACGAAACCACCACCGATGTAGACGTCGGCGGTGAGCTCCCCGACGGTCTCGTAGTCGGCAGGTGTTGCGGTTCGGATATCGATCATGGCGTCACTATGTCAGCCCCTGGCCCCGGCCGGAAAACCGATTCAGAAGCCCGATTGAGACTCGCGCCACATTCCGGGCGATTACGATCGTCGGCCACATTCCCGCCGACGCCCCCCGGTTCGCGCATTCGCGACGACATCCACACCGAGCCCCACCAGCATCGACGCGCCCCGGCACGGTGCGGGCGGGGCGCGCGAACGGCAGGTGCACCGGGCCCGATTTCCACCCACCGGGAACCATCCGTCAACGACCGAGCGTCGTAGAAGTGGCGTTCATCACGTAGACAAGCACAGCAAGACGGTGTGAATGTTGCTGTCGCACTGTGCTTCTGCCAGATCGGGCTCCGATTCTCAGATTCCGTCCGGTCCGTTTTCCAGCAAGCGCCGGAAGCCCGCCTCGTCCAGGATCGGCACACCGAGTTCCTCAGCCTTGGCCGCCTTCGACCCGGGGGCGTCGCCGATCACGACGAACGCGGTCTTCTTCGACACCGACCCGGCCGCCTTGCCGCCACGGATGAGGATCGCTTCCTTCGCGTCGTCGCGGCTGAAGCCGTCGAGTGAACCGGTGACGACGATCGAGAGACCCTCGAGGTTGCGCACGATCGACTCGTCGCGCTCGTCTTCCATCGTCACGCCCGCGGCCCGCCACTTCTCGACGATGTCGCGATGCCAGTCCACCGTGAACCAGTCGACGACCGCGGCCGCGATGGTGCCGCCGACGCCGTCTACCGCCGCCAGTTCGTCGACCCCGGCGTTCTCGATCCGCTCGAGGCTGCCGAACTCGCTCGCGAGGGCGCGCGCCGCCGTGGGGCCCACGTGCCGGATCGAGAGCGCGACCAGCACCCGCCACAGCGGCTGCTGCTTGGCCGAACCGAGATTGTCGAGCAGTCGACGCCCGTTGGCGGACAGCTTGCCCGCCTTGGTCCGGAACAGCGGCGCCTCGAGCAGGTTGTCCTCGGTGAGCCCGAAGAGGTCGCCCTCGTCGCGGATCACCTCGGCCTGCAGCAGCGCGGTGGCCGCCTCGTAGCCGAGCACCTCGATGTCGAACGCGCCGCGGCCCGCGACGTGGAACACGCGCTCGCGCAACTGCGCCGGGCACGAACGGGTGTTGGGGCAGCGGATGTCGGCGTCGCCCTCCTTCGCCGGCGCGAGCGTCGTGCCGCACTCGGGGCACTCGGTGGGCATCACGAACTCGGTCTCGGTGCCGTCGCGGACGTCGACGACCGGCCCGAGCACTTCGGGGATCACCTCGCCGGCCTTGCGGATCACCACGGTGTCGCCGATCAGCACGCCCTTGCGCTTGACCTCGGAGGCATTGTGCAGCGTCGCGAGCGACACCGTCGAGCCCGCCACCAACACCGGTTCCATGTACGCGAACGGGGTGACGCGTCCGGTTCGGCCGACGCTCACGCGGATGTCGACGAGCTTGGTGGTGGCCTCCTCCGGCGGGTACTTGTACGCGACGGCCCACCGCGGAGCCCGCGACGTGGAACCGAGCCGCCGGTGCAGCGACATCTCGTCGACCTTGACGACCAGGCCGTCGATCTCGTGCTCGACGTCGTGGCGGTGCTCGTCCCAGTACTTGACCTTCTCGACGACGGCGTCGACGCCGACGACCCTCGAGGTGTGCGTCGACACCGGCAGCCCCCACGCCGCGAGCGCGGTGTACGCGTCGTACTGCGAGACGGGGTCGAAGCCTTCGGTGCGGCCCAGGCCGTGACAGATCATGCCGAGCCGACGGCGCGCCGTGACGGCCGGATTCTTCTGTCGCAGTGAGCCGGCCGCCGAGTTGCGTGGATTCGCGAAGGGCGCCTTGCCATCCTGGACCAGCGACGCGTTGAGGGCCGCGAAATCCTCGAGCCGGAAGAACACCTCGCCACGCACCTCGAGCAGTGCCGGAATCGGGTATTCGTCGGTGGGCGTGAGGGTTTCGGGGATGTCGGCGATGGTGCGCGCATTGAGCGTGACGTCCTCGCCGGTGCGGCCGTCTCCTCGGGTCGCGGCGCGGACCAGCTTGCCGTTCTCGTACACGAGGTTGAGCGCGACGCCGTCGATCTTGACCTCGCACAGGTAGTGCAGGGCCGGTCCGGTCTCGCTCTCGACGCGGCTCGCCCACGTACGGAGCTCGTCGTAGTCGAAGACGTTGTCGAGACTGAGCATTCGCTCGAGGTGGTCGACGGCCGCGAACTCGGTCGCGAACCCCCCGCCGACGAGCTGCGTCGGAGAGTCCGCGGTCCGCAGATCCGGGTGCTGTTCCTCGAGCGCGTTCAGCTGACCGAACAGCTGGTCGAACTCGCCGTCGGAGACGATCGGTGAGTCGAGCACGTAGTACCGGAACTGGTGATTGCGCACGACCTCGGCCAGTTCCTGCCAGCGTTCCCGGTCCTCGGTGCTCGCGGGCTCCACCACGACGTCGGACGGGCTGGACATGGCGGTGACGGCTTCGTTCTGGTCCACCACGGAAGGTTATCGCAGCCTGGCGACACTTTTCGCCGTCGCGAACCCGGTCAGGGCCTCTCGTCCGGGTCCGCGCCGTCGGCGAAGGCGCGGGTCAGTTCGTTCGCCGCACGCAGCGCCGAGCGGGCCCGCTCGACGCTCGCCCCCGCCAGGCCGCACGCCGGCGTGACGGCGACGCGGGAGGCGAGGTGCTCGCGCGGAAATCCGAGACGGTCGAGCAGTCGCGTCGCCGGCTCGGCCAGCTCTCGCCACCCGGGCGCGCGCTCCGGTGCGACGGTCGGCACGAGACCGAGGGCGAGGTCGACACCGGCGTCGAGCAGCTCACCGACGCCGTCCAGGTCGGCGGTGCGCAGGATGCTCACGTCGAACCCGACCATCGCGGCCCCGCTGCGGCGCAGCAGCCCCCACGGGACGTCGGACGCGCAGCAGTGCACCAGGACCGGTGCGCCGATCCGCTCGATCGCGTTCTGCAGCAGGTGCAGTGCCTCGGGCTCGGGCATCGCCGGCGGTGGCTGCAGGATCGACACCCCGGGCAGCGAACCGGCCAGAACCGCGGGCAGCGCGGGCTCGTCCAGCTGGACCACGATCGGAGACTCGAGACGTCGCGCCGCCTCGGCGACGTGTGCCGCGACACCTTCGGCGAGCGATTCCGTGACGTCGCGCAGCGCGCCACGGTCGGTGAGGATCCGGTGACCGCCGTGCAGTTCCACCTGCGCCGCCAACGTCAGCGGTCCCACGGCCTGCACCTTCACCGGCTGATCGGTACCGCGCCGTCCGGCCAGCTCCCACGCCTCCTCGAGCGCGTCGAGGTCGCGGGCCAGCAGATCACGCGCGGTCCGGGTGGCCGCACCGACCCGCTGGGCCAGGCGGTACCCGGTGGTGGAGGTGTCGAGCGGCATGTCGACCAGCAGCGCCGCGGCCCGGCCGACCATGTCCGCGCCGATGCCTCGGGCCGGCAACTCGACCAGGTGCGGCAGTGCGGGCAACTCTCCGACCACGATCTCGGCGGCCGCCCGCGGATCGGTGCCAGGCCAGGAGCCGACCCCCGTCGCGACACCGACGGGAATCCGGGCGTCCGTCACGGCCGATCCGCGGAGGTGCCCGAGATTGTGCCGCTGCCGATGACCACGTCACCGGACTCGTCGGGGCTGTAGAGCACCACGGCCTGTCCCTTGGCGACGCCGGTCAGCGGCTCGGACAGCTGGACGACGATGCTGCCGCCGGATTCCTCCGCGACGGCGCGGGCGGTCCCGCCGTGCGCGCGCACCTGCACGACACATTCGACCGGCCCCGTGGGCGCCTGACCCGACGTCCAGATCGCGCGCTCGGCGGTGATGGTCCACACCTGCAGGCGTTCGGCCGAGCCGACCCGCACCGTGCCGGTCTCGGGTTCGATCGCGGTGACGTACCGCGGCTGACCGTCGGCGGCCGGGCCCTGCACCCCGAGCCCCTTGCGCTGGCCGATCGTGAAGCCGTGGACGCCCTCGTGCTGCGCGAGGACCTCGCCGGTGTCGGCGTCGACCACCGTGCCGGGGCGGATCCCGATCTTCGCGCCCAGGAACGCGCGGGTGTCGCCGGACGGGATGAAGCAGATGTCGTGGCTGTCAGGCTTGTTCGCGACCGCGAGGCCACGCTCGGCGGCCTCGGCGCGGATCTGCTCCTTCGGGGTGTCCCCGACCGGGAACATCGCCCGCGACAGCTGCTCGGCGGTGAGCACCGCGAGCACGTAGGACTGGTCCTTGTCGGCATCGACGGCTCGGCGCAGCACGCCGCCCTCGAGCCGCGCGTAGTGGCCCGTGGCGACGGCGTCGAAGCCCAGCGCGTAGGCCCGCTCGGCGAGCGCGGAGAACTTGATCTTCTCGTTGCAGCGCAGGCACGGGTTGGGAGTCTCGCCCGCCGCGTACGACTCGACGAAGTCGTCGATCACGTCTTCCTTGAAGCGGTCGGCGAAATCCCAGACGTAGAAAGGGATTCCGAGGACATCGGCGGCGCGCTTGGCGTCACCGGCATCCTCCTTGGAACAGCATCCGCGCGAGCCGGTGCGCAGGGTCCCCGGTGCGGTCGACAGTGCCAGGTGCACGCCGACGACATCGTGACCGGCGGCCACCGCACGGGCCGCCGCGACAGCGGAGTCCACTCCGCCGCTCATCGCTGCCAGAACTCGCATCTAACGATTCCCTCCTCGAGCGCCGGTGCTCGCCAATCCGGCGGCGCGGGCCCTTTCGATCACCTGCGGCAGCGCCGACAGGAGCGCGTCGACGTCCCGCTCGGTCGACGTGTGTCCCAACGAGAATCGGAGCGAGCCGCGCGCGACAGCGGGGTCGACGCCCATGGCCGTCAGCACATGGCTGGCGCTCGCGACCCCGGCCGTGCACGCCGAACCCGTCGAGCACTCGACACCCGCGACGTCGAGCAGCATCAGCAGCGAGTCGCCCTCGCAGCCCGGAAAGGTGAAGTGCGCGTTTCCTGGAAGTCGCCGCGCACCTCGAGGACCGTTGAGGACCGCGTCGGGAGCTATACCCTGCACGCCCTCGATCAGCTTGTCCCGCAAGGCGGTCAGCTCCGCGCCGCGTGTGTCCATCTCCGACGTCGTGATCTGCAGCGCCGAGGCGAGTCCGACGATCGACGCGGTGTCCTGGGTTCCGGACCGCAGGTCGCGCTCGTGGCCGCCGCCGTGCAGCAGCGGCACGCACGACACCTGGCGGCCGAGCAGTAGCGCACCGACACCCTGCGGACCGCCGAGCTTGTGACCGGCGATGCTGAGCGCGGACAGTCCACTGGCCGCGAAGTCGACCGGCAGGTGCGCCGCGGCCTGGACCGCGTCGGAGTGGATCGGAACGCCGTGTTCGGACGCAATGGCCGCTATCTCCCGGATCGGGTTGATCGTGCCGATCTCGTTGTTGGCCCACATCACCGTGACGAGTGCGGTCTCCGCGGCGTGCACCGCCAGCTCCGCCCGCACGACCTCGGGGTCGACCGCGCCGGTCGCGTCGACCGGCAGCCACGTCACCTGCGCGCCCTCGTGCGCGACGAGCCACTCGACGGCGTCGAGCACGGCGTGGTGTTCGACGGCGCTCGCGAGGATGCGGGTGCGCTTGGGATCGGCGTCGCGCCGGGCCCAGAAGATGCCCTTGACGGCGAGGTTGTCGCTCTCGGTGCCACCGGAGGTGAAGATCACCTCGGACGGTCGGGCACCGAGGCAGGCTGCGATGGACTCGCGGGACTCCTCGATCCGGCGCCGGGCCGCCCGACCCGATCCGTGCAGCGACGAGGCATTACCCACCGTGGCGAAGATCTCGGTCATCGCCTCGATGGTGGCCGGATACATGGGTGTGGTCGCGGCGTGGTCGAGGTAGACCGCAGAGCTGAGGGCAGACGAGATCATGGCTCGTCAAGAATAGCCCTTCACCGAGAACCGGCACCTCGGCGGACATCGCACCTCAGGCGGCGCGCTCGTGGCGACGGTCCTCCAACCGCGCGAGCAGGCCCCGAGCGTCAAGATCCGCACCGCTACGCACGTGCCGCTCACACCGCTGCGCGAGTTCACGCCGACACGCTCCCGGGTCCTGACGTGCACCGACGACCACCTCCGCCCGCAGTCCCCGGCTGCGCAGGACCCGGCGCATCGCGCTGCCGATGCCCTCGTCGCCCACGAAACACGGATCCGTCGTCGGATCACCGGCGGCGTCGACGTAGCCGATCGACACCGGCAGCACCGGTCGGCCGGCGTCGATCGCGGCCTGGAACAGCGCCGGCCGGAACCGCCCGAACGCCCGCCCGCACCACGTGGTGCCCTCCGGGAACGCGATCACCGTCTCGCCCGCGACCAGCCGGTCCCGCACCACCGCGACCGTCCCGGGCAGCCGCCGCAGGCTGTCGCGCACGATGGGGATGACGCCGGCCCGACGGGCGACGCCGCCGAGCAGCGGCCACGAGACCAGATCGGCCCGGGCGACGAACCGGCCCGGCACCACGGCGGCGAGCACCAGGACGTCCAGCCACGACACGTGCCCGGCCACGATCAGCACTCCCCCGCCGACGTCCGCGCGCCCCGTCACCTCGAGACGAATCCCGATGCCCCGCAGCGCCGTCCGCGCGAGCAGACGGTGTGCGCCCGACCGTCGCCGCGCCGGCAGCAGCCGAACCACCGGCAGCAGCAGCGAGCTCGACGCCACCAGGATCAGTGCGATCCAGCGCCCGCACGCCGCCGGGATCGACACCCGGGCGGGTCGCGGTGGCAGACAGCCGTCGCCGCACGGACTCACCGGCACCCACGGATGACTCACGCCGCCGCCTCGATCGTCGCTGCCGCACTCCGCAACCGCTCGATGTAGCGGGTGTTCGCGGCGCGCAGATGCTGCATCGCCACGAAGTCGGCGACACCGAAGTCCGGATCGTGCGCGGGCTCGCCGCAGATCCGGGCGCCCAATCGCAGGTAGCCGCGCAGCAGCGGCGGCACCGCGGCACGCTCGGGCGGGGCAATGTCGTCGAGCGACCGCCCGTCCACCCGGACCGGACGCAGCGGTCGCACCCAGCGCGACCGGTCCGCGGCATGCCGCTCGAGCAGCAGGTCGCGCACCGCCCGCACGTTCGCGCCGGCCACCGCGTCCGGCCGCTCCTGCATCGGCACCGACACGCAGCCCATGACGGCGTCGTGCCCCGTCAGCTGGAGATAGTGGAAGATGCCCGCCCACATCAGCGCCAGCACCGACCCCGAGCGATGCGCCGCGTCGACACACGCGCGCCCCATCTCGACCACGCGGTGCGCGGCCGGATCGAGCGCCGTGAGGTCGAACTCGGTGGCGGTGTAGTAGCCACCGGCCGCGAGCGCGGCGTCCGGCGGGAGCATGCGGTAGCAGCCGACGAACTCGTCCGACAAGTTGTCGCGCACCAGCAGGTGGTCGCAGAACTCGTCGAACCGGTCGGCGTCGCGAGCGTCGGGCGAACGTGGGATCACGAAGCCCGGTTCGGTGGCGAACACCTTGTAGCGCAGGCGCTGTGCGGCCTCGCGGTGTTCGCGGTCGGAGGAGACGAGGAGGGAGTAGCGGGGCCCGGCGATCCCGGGCGCTGAGTAGACGGTCTCGACGAGCGACGAAGTTGTCATGGCGCAGGTCTATCGACCCGGAAAGGCGGTGGGGCGTCGGTTTCGTGTCGCGCCGGTGCAGGTTCGGTGAACGTGCCCGTGCGGGACCGGCGGACTGGAGAAAGGCGAAACCCCCGCCACCGGAATCGGTGGCGGGGGTCTGCGAGCCGAAGGGCTGGATCAGCCCTTGTGAGCCTTGACGGCCTCGGTCAGCTGCGGTGCGACGTTGAACAGGTCGCCCACGACGCCGAAGTCCGCGATCTCGAAGATCGGGGCCTCTTCGTCCTTGTTGACCGCGACGATGGTCTTCGAGGTCTGCATGCCGGCGCGGTGCTGGATGGCACCGGAGATGCCGAGCGCGATGTACAGCTGCGGCGAGACCGTCTTACCGGTCTGACCGACCTGGAACTGGCCCGGGTAGTAGCCGGAGTCGACGGCGGCACGCGAGGCGCCGACGGCGGCACCGAGCGAGTCGGCGAGCGCCTCGACGACCGAGAACTTCTCGGCCGAGCCGACACCGCGGCCACCGGAGACGACGACCGACGCCTCGGTCAGCTCGGGGCGGTCGCCACCGACGATCGGTGCACGCGAGACGACCTTGACGGCGCCCTCGTCCTGAGCCGGAACCTCGACGACGACCTGCTCGCCGGCAGCGGCCTGCGGCTGGGCCTCGACGGCACCCGGGCGGACCGAGATGACCGGAACCTCGCCGTTGGCCTTGGCCTCGACGGTGAACGCGCCACCGAAGATCGAGTGGACGGCGCTGCCGTCGGCCTTGACGTCGACGACGTCGGACAGCAGGCCGGAGCCGATGCGAGCCGCCAGGCGACCGGCGACCTCCTTGCCCTCGGTGCTGGCGGCCAGGACGACGGCGGCGGGGCTGGCGGTCTCGACCAGGCCGGCGAGAACGTCGACCTTGGGGGTCACGAGGTAGCCATCGATGTCGTCGGACTCGGCGACGTAGATCTTCGCGGCACCGGCGGCAGCCAGCGCGTCGGCCACCTTGGCGGCGGTGCCGGCCGGGCCGGCGACGACGGCGGACGGCTCACCGAGCGCGCGGGCGGCGGTGAGGAGTTCGGTGCTGACCTTCTTGAGCGCACCCTCGGCGTGCTCGACGAGCACCAGTACTTCTGCCATTGCTTACTTCTCCCTGTCTTGTCTGCTGGTCTCGAGGGGGCGCTATCAGATGATCTTCTGGCCCACGAGGTACGCGGCGATCTTGCTGCCGCCGTCGCCCTCGTCGGAAACGCGCTCGCCAGCGGTACGCGGGGGCTTGGGGGTGGAGGCGGTGACGGTGGTGCCGGCGTTGGCGACGCCCACGGTCTCCGGGTCGACACCGAGGTCGGCCAGGGTCAGGACCTGAACTTCCTTCTTCTTCGCGGCCATGATGCCCTTGAAGGACGGGAAGCGCGGCTCGTTGATCTTCTCGGTGACCGAGACGATGGCGGGCAGGCCGGCCTCGAGGCCGAAGACGCCCTCGTCGGTCTCGCGCTCGCCGGTGACCTTGCCCTCGGCGACCGTCATCTTGCGGAGCTGGGTCAGCTGCGGCAGGCCCAGGTACTCGGCGATGATGGCCGGAACGGCGCCGATGCGGCCGTCGGTGGCCTCGTTGCCGGCGATGACCAGGTCGGCAGCCTCACCGTTCTCGAAGCTGATCTGGCCGAGAGCAGCAGCCAGGGTCCAGCCGGTCTGGATGGCGTCCGAACCGTGCAGAGCCGGGTCGTTGACGTGAACGGCCTTGTCAGCGCCCATGGAAAGCGCCTTGCGGATGGCGTCGGTGGCGCGGTCGGGACCGGCGCACAGCACGATCACCTCACCGCCCTGGGCCTCCTTGATGAGGAGGGCTTCCTCGACGGCGCGCTCGTTGATCTCGTCGAGCACGGCGTCGGCGGCCTCGCGGTCAAGCGTGAAGTCGCCGTCGGTGAGCTTGCGCTCGGACCACGTGTCGGGGACCTGCTTGATCAAAACGACGATGTTCGTCATGGGTCTTCGTCGACCTCCTGTGTGTAGCTAGCTGAATGATCGCGAGGAACTCCGCGACATGCCGAGCTCTCGTAAGTAATTTCGTTGCACGTTGGCTGTGCGACAGATTACCCCACAGCAAGTTACCGGTCGGTAACTTAGGCGAAATCCGGTCTCACCATAACCGCCGACGAGCTCTTTCACGGCTGTGATGTGGACCACCCCGACAACTGTCCGATCCGCAGCCACTAACCTCGCTGAGGTGAGCGAATCCACAGCTGGTTCCACGACCGAGCGCGCCGACGCATCGACCGAGCCGTCGAACGAGGCGTCGACGCTGCCGTTGACCGGCGAACGCACGGTGCCCGGAATCCCCGAGGAGAACTACTGGTTCCGGCGCCACGAGGTGGTCTACCGCGACCTGCTCCCCCGCTGCGCCGACCGCGCCGTGCTCGAGGCCGGATCGGGAGAAGGCTACGGCGCCAACATGATTGCCGACGTCGCGACGAAGGTCACCGGACTCGACTACGACATCTCGGCCGTCGAACACGTCCGTGCCCGCTACCCGCGCGTGGAGATGCTGCACGGCAATCTCGCGGAGCTGCCGCTCGCGGACGGGTCCGTCGACACCGTCGTCAACTTCCAGGTGATCGAACACCTGTGGGATCAGGCACAGTTCCTGCGCGAGTGCCACCGCGTGCTGCGCCCCGGCGGCGAGCTGCTCGTGAGCACCCCGAACCGGATCACGTTCTCCCCCGGTCGCGACACCCCGCTCAACCCGTTCCACACCCGCGAGCTCAACGCCGCCGAGCTGACCGAACTGCTGGTCGAGGCCGGGTTCCGCGTGGCGCTGATGACCGGCGTCCACCACGGACCCCGCCTGCGTGCACTCGACGCCAAGCACGGCGGCTCGTTCATCGACGCCCAGATCGAGCGCGCCCTCGCCGGCGAGCCGTGGCCCGAGGAGCTCTCACGCGACGTCGAGGGCATCGGCGTCGACGATTTCGCGCTGCGCGAGGACGACATCGACGCCAGCCTCGACCTCGTCGCGGTCGCCATCAAGGATCCCGTGGCGTGACATCAACTCAGGGGGACGCTGTGACATCGCGCGAACCGGGCATGTTCTGCCTGGTCCTGCACTCGCACCTGCCGTGGCTTGCGAACCACGGCCGCTGGCCGGTCGGCGAGGAATGGCTGTACCAGTCGTGGGCGGCGACATACCTGCCGGTGACGGCGGTACTGCGCCGGCTCGCCGCGGAGGGCCGGACCCGGCTGCTGACGCTCGGCATCACCCCGGTGCTCGCGGCGCAGCTCGACGACCCGCACTGCCTCGACGGCATGCACCACTGGCTCGGCAACTGGCAGATCCGCGCCCACGAGGCAGCCGGGATGCCGTCGGCGTCGCAGCGCGAGCTCGGCGCCCGCGAGCACCGCGCGTCCGCAGCGGCGCTCGAGGGTTTCGAAACCCGTTGGCGCCATGGCGGTTCCGCCGTCCTGCGGGAACTGATCGACGCCGAGACGATCGAACTGCTCGGCGGGCCGCTGGCGCACCCGTTCCAGCCGCTGCTCGATCCGCGGCTGCGCGCGTACTCCCTCACCGAGGGCCTCGCCGACGCCCGCGCCCGCTGGGACCACACGCCGTCCGGGATCTGGGCACCCGAGTGCGGATTCACCCCCGGCATGGAGATCGGCTACGCGGCGGCGGGTGTGTCGCATTTCATGGTCGACGGCCCCGCGCTCCGCGGTGACACGTCGGCGGGCCGGACCGTGTGGGACTCCGACGTCGTCGCATTCGGCCGCGACCTCGAGGTCAGCTACCGGGTGTGGTCGCCCAAGACCGGCTATCCGGGCCACGCCGCCTACCGCGACTTCCACACCTACGACCACGACACCGGCCTGAAGCCCGCCCGGGTCACCGGCCGCACGGTGCCGTCGGAGAAGAAGGCTCCCTACGACCCGGCTCTGGCCGCGGTCGCCGTCGACCAGCACGTCGCCGACTTCGTCGAGACCGTGCGCCGACGGTTGCGCAGCGAGTCCGAGCGCATCGGCCGCGACGCACTGGTGGTGGCGGCGTTCGACACCGAGTTGTTCGGGCACTGGTGGTACGAGGGCCCGCAGTGGCTCGAGAAGGTGCTGCGCGCGCTGCCCGAGGCCGGCATCGAGGTCGGCACCCTCGCCGACGCCCGCGCCCGCGGCTACGTGGGTGCGCCCGTCGAACTGCAGGACTCGTCGTGGGGTTCGGGCAAGGACTGGCGGGTGTGGGCCGGCGACCAGGTGCAGGACTTGGTGCAGCTCAACGCCGAGGTGGTCCAGACCGCGCTGGACACCATCGACAAGGCCCGTGACGCGAATCCCGAAAGCCCGAAACTTCGCAATCGAGTCCACGACCAGATGTTGCGTGAGACGCTGATGACAGTCTCGAGCGACTGGGCCTTCATGGTCAGCAAGGACTCGGCGGCCGGGTACGCCCGGGACCGGGCCCACAAGCACGCACACGCGTTGCGGGAGATCGCCGACGCCGTCGCGTCCGGACGGGACGACGTCGCACGGCGTCTCGCGGACGGTTGGAACGCTGCCGACGGTCTGTTCCCCGCACTCGACGCACGGCGCCTGCCCGGTCGCGGGGCCGAAACAGCCGCATTCGCTGGGAGCATGTGATGAAAGTTCTGATCGTGTCGTGGGAGTACCCGCCCGTCGTGGTGGGTGGCCTGGGACGACACGTCCACCACCTCGCGACCGAACTGGCCGCGGCCGGCCACGAAGTGGTCGTGCTGTCGCGGCGCCCGTCGGGCACCGACCCGTCCACCCACCCGACGACCACGGAGATCGCCGACGGTGTGCTCGTGGTCGCGGTGGCCGAGGACGCGCCGCACTTCGTGTTCGGCGAGGACATGCTGGCGTGGACGCTGGCAATGGGGCACGCGATGGTCCGCGCCGGTGTCGCCCTCTCGAAGGGCGGAATCGGCGACGGCTGGCAGCCGGACGTCGTGCACGCGCACGATTGGCTGGTGGCGCACCCGGCGATCGCGCTGGCCGAGTTCTACGACGTCCCGCTGGTCTCGACGCTGCACGCGTCGGAGGCCGGCCGACACAGCGGATGGCTCTCGGGCCGGGTGAACCGTCAGGTGCACTCGGTGGAGTGGTGGCTCGCCAACGAGTCCGACTCGATCATCACCTGCTCGGCGTCGATGGAGGACGAGGTCACCGAGCTGTACGGACCCGAGTTGCCGCCGATCACCGTGATCCGCAACGGCATCGACGTGACCACGTGGAGCTACCGTCCGCGCGCTCCGCGGTCCGGGCCGGCGACGCTGCTGTTCGTCGGACGCCTCGAGTACGAGAAGGGCGTGCAGGACGCCATCGCGGCGCTGCCGCGGATCCGGCGCAGCCATCCGGGGACGACGCTGGCCGTCGCCGGTGAGGGCACCCAGTTCGAGTGGCTACAGCAGCAGGCCCGCACGCACCGTGTCGCCCGGTCGGTGACGTTCCTCGGCAACCTCGACCACGAGGAACTGCTCGGCTGGCTGCACGGCGCCGACGCGATCGTGCTACCCAGCCGGTACGAGCCGTTCGGCATCATCGCGCTCGAGGCCGCGGCCGCGGGCACCCCGCTGATCGCGTCCACCGCGGGCGGTTTGGGTGAGGCCGTCGTCGACGGCGTGACCGGCTTGTCGTTCGCGCCCGGCGACGTGGACGGGCTCACCTCCGCGGTACGGGAGACGCTCGACGATCCGGAGGCGACTCAGGCTCGGGCGCAGGCGGCACGCGATCGGCTGACCGCCGACTTCGACTGGGGCAAGGTCGCCGAGGAGACCGTGCAGGTGTACTCGGCAGCCAAGCGCCGCGTGCGGCACCCGTTGGCACGCCCGGAGATTCCCGAGCGCCCGCTACCCGACCGGTAGCGGGCACCCGGTCCGCCGCCTCACTTCGGGGCGGCGGCCCCGTTTCCGTTCGCCGCGGCCGGATCGACCGCAGTCTTCTTGCGGGCGATGTCCTCGAGGGCGGCGATGTACTTCGCCCGCTCCTCGGCACCGGACTCCCAGTCGGCGCGGCGGTTCTTCACGGCCTTGGCCGGGGAGCCGACGGCGATGCTGAAGTCGGGGATTTCGCCCTTGACCACGGCGTGCGCACCGAGCACACAGCCGCGGCCGACACGGGTGTTGCGCAGGACCGTGACCTTCGCGGCGATCCACGTGTCGGGTCCGATGCGAACCGGACCCTTGACGATGCCCTGGTCCTTGATCGGGACCGTCACGTCCTCGGTCCGGTGGTCGAAGTCGCAGATGTAGCACCAGTCCGCGACGAGGGTCGATGCGCCGATCTCGATGTCGATGTACGTGTTGACGACGTTGTCCTTGCCGAAGACCACCTTGTCGCCGATCCGCAGCGAACCCTCGTGGCAGCGCAGGGCGTTGCCGTCACCGATGTGGACCCACTTGCCGATCTCCATGCGCGAGAGTCCCGGCGTCGAGTGGATCTCGACGTTCTTGCCCAGGAACACCATTCCGCGCGTGATGATGTGCGGGTTGGCAAGTTTGAATTTGGCCAAGCGGTAATAACGGACCAGATACCACGGCGTGTACGCCTTGTTCGCGATGACCCACTTCAGCGAGGCCAGCGTCAGGAAACGGGCCTGCTCACTGTCCCGACGTCGGGATCCGCGCCACCTCGAGCGCAACGGTGCGCCCCACATGCTCGTCATGACACACAAGCCTACGGACCGTGACTGTGGGCCTCGTCACGTGCCCTCGAGGTCGGTTATGCGGCACGCCTTCCGACGCCCTGATCGCCCCACGCCTCGCCGCTCCAGGACCCGGACCAACTCGGGCTGACGGCTACGTGGCGCCGCCGCGCGCGCGTGGGCCGCGTCCGCGTCGCCTGCAGCCAGTCGTCGTCGTGCGCCACCAGATACGCGGTGACCGCTCCGACCGCGCCCGTCACCAACATTGCGACGATCGACGCCATCGCGAAGCCCACGGCGCCGGCGATCCCCACGACCAGCATGATCGCGACGACGCGACCCGCCGACGGGGACCCGAGCAGGTAGTCGTACTGGGCCTCGGGCGCGGGATCATCGCGGGTGGAATGTCCAGCAGGCGGACCGACCGCATCACGCGCGACAGGTTCCTGCTTCTCTGCTTCGGATTCCGTCCGCGTCCCCGGCTGCATGAAACTATTAGACACAAATTCCGGTGGCGTGTCGCGGCGGAACTCGATAAACGATCGGCAACAATCACCGATCACGCGAATTGCATGGTTGGCGTTCACGCAAATCGGACGTTTCAGCCACGCAATGCGTTTTCGACGGACACGTGTGGGAGAGCGTGCGCAATCGCCACCGGCGCGTGCGTCACCTGCCCGGACCAGGTGTTGAGACCCATCGCGAGCGCGGGATCGCCGCGCATTGCCGCGCGCCACCCTTTTCCGGCGACTGCGGATACGAACGGCAGGGTCACATTTACCAAAGCATGGGTGGACGTATGGGGAACAACGCTCGGCATATTGGGAACCGCGTAAATGATCGAATTGTGAACTACATACGTCGGTTGATCATGCGTGGTGGGTCGCGAATCCTCGAAGCAACCGCCCTGATCGATCGCCACGTCGACCAGCACGCTGCCCGGCAGCATCCGCGACACCTGCTCCGACGAGACCAGACGTGGCGCACGGGCACCGTGCACCAGGACCGCACCGATCACCAGATCGGCGTCCGTCAGCGTCTGCTCCAGCTCGGTCCGGGTCGACACCGCGGTGGAGATGCGCGAACCGAACCGGGCGTGCAACGCCCGCAACCGCTCGACGTCGCGGTCGAGCACCGTCACCCGCGCCCCCATACCGACGGCCACCGCCGTGGCGTGCGTCCCGGCGCTGCCCGCGCCGATGACGACGACGCGCGCCGGCGGCACTCCCGGCACCCCGCCGAGCAGGATGCCGCGCCCGGAGCTGTCCCCCGCGGCCCTCGCCTGTAGCGCGTGCGCACCGACCTGGGTCGCCAGCCGGCCGGCCACCTCGCTCATCGGCGCGAGCAGCGGCAGCGAACCGTCGGACCGTTCCACCGTCTCGTATGCGATCGCGGTGACACCGCTCGACAACAGCGCCTCGGTGCACTCGAGCGAGGCAGCCAGATGCAGATAGGTGAACAGGACCTGTCCGCGTCGCATCAGCTCGTACTCCGGCGGGAGCGGCTCCTTGACCTTCACGACCAGATCGGCCTCGGCCCACACGTCCTCTGCACGATCGAGGATCCGGGCCCCGGCGGCGACGAACTGGCCGTCCGGCATCGACGAGCCCACACCCGCCCCGCGTTCGACGAGCACCTCGTGTCCCTGCACGCGTAGCTCGTTCACCGCGAGCGGAGTGAGCGCGACCCGCAGCTCCCCGTTCTTGATCTCCTTGGGCACACCAATTCTCATGATGTCTCCTCCGCCGGAACGGATCTTCGGGATCCCGCCGCGACAAGCGGTGGTGGGTCCTTCTTCGAGGGTCCCACGAAATGCGCATCCAGGGCAGAGAAGATCGTCGAAAGACTCGGTACCCCTCTCGCTGACAGCCCATTCCGCGGCGCGCCTTCGTTGCCTGAAGCTCCGAGTCGGTGTCGCGACGGGGCGGTTCGGCGACGCCGATTCGTGGCCGGGATAGTCTCTGGTCCGACCAGATTCCGACTCGAGGAGATCCAATGCGGCGTGCCCTCAGGTCGTCGGCGGCAGCGCTGACGGCGATCTCGGCCCTCCTTCTCTCAGGATGTGGCGGAGATTCCGGCACCGAGAACGTGTTCGGCGCGGGCGGCTGGCCGGGCATGCACTCCGATGCCCGCAACAGCGACACCAGCACCGTGGCGGGCGCGCGCTCGCTCGACTTCTCGTGGTCCCGGCCGATCGGAGGCCCCACGCCCACCCGCGCGACGGTGGCCGCGAACGGGCAGATCTTCCTCACGTCGCAGGCCGAGCAGGGCTGCAATCTCTTGTCGTTCCAGATCGAGTCCGGACGCAAGCGCTGGTGCAACCGCATCGGTCCCGGCGCCGCCGCCTCGTCGCCTGTCGTGGACGCCGTGACCAACGTCTACGTCGGCGAGGAAGGCGCGATGACCTCGTTCAACGAGCACGGCCAGTTGCGCTGGCGCACACCGGTCACCGGGGTACCGCTCGCCGCGCAGTTCACCAGCGACGGCAAGCTGCTCTTCATCACGCACCTCGGCCAGATCAACGTGCTCGACCCGCAGACCGGGTTCAAGGTCGCCCCGTCGTACGACCTGATTCCGCCCGCGTCGTACACGCAGGGCATGAACGTCGAGACGGTGCCGAACGACCTGGGTCTCGACCAATGCTTCGACGGCGGGTCCCCGTGCCCGGTCGCTAACTCCCCCGCCCTCGACCTCGACAGCGGCCGGTTCGTCTTCACGTTCTGGCGGCCCGGCGCCGAGCAGGCCGACCTCGTCGCGATGCGCTACACCGGCGGCGACAAGGCGAAGATCGAGCCGGACTGGTCCGCGAGCACCCTACCCGGGGGCAGCGCGTCCAGCCCGGTGCTGTCTGCCGACGGAAAGACCGTGTACGGCAACGACAATGCCGGGCATCTGTGGGCGGTGGACGCCCAGTCCGGAGCCCTCGAGTGGAGCCACGACCTCGGCTACCGGCCGCTGGGCAGTCCGTCCGTCACCGCCGACGGGCTGATCGTGCCGGCCGGCGGCGAGAAGGGGCGGCTGTCGGCGCTGCGCGACCGCGGCGACCACGCCGAGGTGGTGTGGGAGCGACGCGATCTGCAGCACTTGGGCTCGCCCGCCCTCGCGGCCGGCGCGACCGGGTACACGGTGGTGCGTGACGGCGACAACGGCCTCGCGCTGCTGACCTTCGACACCACCACCGGCGACACCCGCGACCAGGACACACTGCCCGGCGCCACCGGATTCACCGCGGGCACGTCCATCGGCCCGAACGGCGAGGTACTCACCCCGACCCTGATCGGCGAACTGTTCGTCCTGAAGTGAGAAGCGGGGCCGCTCAGTCCCGTGCCGCACACACGAAAGCGACGGGGCTGCGGCCGATCCGGGTGAGCACCACCGACAGCGGCGTGGTGCCGCGCAGCTTCAGCCGCGGCCGCACCACGGCCGGGTCCACGTCGAGGCCCCGCACGAGGATCTCGGCCGAACCACAATCGCGCGCCGCGAGTTCCTGCCGCAGCGCCTTCTCGGTGTACTTGAGCCGCGCCAGCACCCGGAACCCGCGCACGCCCTCGGGGACGCTGTCACCGGTCAGGTAGGCGATCCGCGGGTCGAGTTGCCAGAGCCCGTGCCGGGCCGCGTAGTGGCGCACCAGACCGGCGCGGACCACGGCACCGTCCGGGTCGACGATCCACTCCCCCGGTTCGCGTTCGGGGATGTCGTCGGACTCGGCGTCGGTGATCTCCCACGCCGTCCCGTCCGAGTGCAGCACGCTCGCCCGTCGGTGCACCCCCGTACCGGACAGCCCCGGCGACCACAGGCACGCCTCACGCACGCCGCCGTCGAGCGAGACGATCTCCACCTCCCCGTCCCAGTCGAGACGGTCGAAATCCAGTCCCGGCGCACACTTGACGGCGAGATCGCGTCCGGCATAGACGTCGAGGAGGTCGGGCAGCGGCGGCATCAGCGCCGCCGGGTCGTACGTGCGCTTGCCGCCCGAGCGACGTGCCGGATCTGCGATCACGACGGTGTCGCGCGTGCACGGGCGCAGCGCGTCCGCCCGCACCAGGGTTGCCCCGGGCACGTTGTTGGCGGCCATCGCCAGGCGCACCGGGTCGAGGTCGCTGCCGACCACCATCTCCGCCAACGGAACCAGCGCCGACAACTCGGCACCGATCGAGCACGTGACGTCGTGGACACGTCGGCCCGCCAACCGGGCACCGCGATGCCGCGCCACGGCCAGCGGGGTCGCCTGCTGCAGCGCGTCGTCGGTGAACAGCCACGACGCCGCATCGACCAACTTGGCCTCGGCCTTGCGCCGCAGCAGCACCGTCTCGATCAGCAGCGCGGCCCGGTCACCGAAACGCGCACGCGCCCGGCCGATGTCAGCCAGGCGCGTCCGCGTGGACAGCTCAGACTCCGCCGTCTGCGCCAGCGCCGCAATGCCTTCGGCGCTGCGCAGGTAGTCGACGTCGTCGATTGTGAAGTCGTATCCCAAAACTCGTTCGGCTCAGCTCAGTCGGTGGCGCCCGGCTTCACGCCGGTGATCATCACGTTGTAGAAGAAGTTGCGCGGGACCACGTGCTGGAGCACCTTCTCGTCGACCCAGCTCAGCGTCTTGAAGCCGCCGAACGCGAACTTGGCCCAGCCCCAGCCCAGCTTCTCCGGCGGCACGGCGGCCTCGAAGGTGCGGACCGGCCAGCCGAGGAGTGCCGCGGCGAACTCCTCCGTCTTGGCCTTGACCTCGACGGCGCCGGCCGACTTCGCGATGTTCTCGAGGTCGGTGGGGTCGAAGGTGTGCAGGTCGACGACGGCCTCGAGCGCGGCGGCCCGCGAAGACTCGTCGAGTTCGGCCTGCGGACGACGCCAGTCGGACAGGAACGGCAGCTTGGTGACGTTGGTGGTCGCCGCCCACGTCGCGCGCCCGAGCCAGCGGGCGTAGAAGTTGCCGATCGTGCTGGGCTCACCGGCGAAGACGAAACGCCCACCCGGCTTGAGCACACGCAGCACCTCGCGGAGCGACTGCTCGACGTCCGGGATGTGGTGCAGCACCGCGTGCCCGACGACGAGGTCGAAGGTGTTGTCCTCGTACGGGATCGTCTCGGCATCGGCGACGCGGCCGTCGACCGGCAGACCCAGGTGCTCGGCGTTACGCAGCGCGACCTTCACCATGCCCGGCGACAGGTCGGTGACCGAACCGGTCTTCGCGACACCACCCTGCATGAGGTTGAGGAGAAAGAAGCCCGTGCCGCAGCCCAGCTCGAGTGCCCGCTCGTACGGCAGCGGCTGGTCGCCGGCGACGGCGTCGAAACGACCCCGCGCGTAGTCGATGCAGCGCTCGTCGTACGAGATCGACCACTTGTCGTCGTACGTCTCCGCTTCCCAGTCGTGGTACAGGACCTGGGCGAGCTTCGTGTCCTGCAGCGCAGCCTCGACCTCTTCGGCCGTGGCGTGCGGGTTGGGCGCGGGGTCTTGCGGGCTTGCAGTCATGCCGAGAATCCTACCGAAAGGTAAGGAATGAACAAGTTCTAGTTTTGAGCACTTCTCGGCCCGATTTGCGCACTTGCCGATGCTCCGAGCAGGCGGGAGGCAGCGGCAAGTGCGCAAATCACCGAAGGCGGCTACTTGCCGGTGAACTTCGCCTTGCCGGGGCCGTTCTCCACGAAAGACTCCATGCCGATGGTGCGGTCGGCGGTCGCGAACAGCGACGCGAACAGGTGCTGCTCGATCTTCAGGCCCGTCGCCAGATCCGTGTCCAGACCCTGGTCGATCGCGGCCTTCGCGGCGGCGAGCGCGCGGCTCGCTGCGCCGGTGAACTGCGACGCCCACTTGCGGGCCGCGTTGTACACCTCGTCGGGGGCGACCATCTCGTCGATCAGGCCCATCTGCAGGGCCTCCTCGGCACCGACGAAGCGACCCGTGAAGACCATGTCCTTGGCCTTGGCCGGGCCGACGAGTCGGGCCAGGCGCTGCGTTCCGCCGCCGCCGGGGATGATGCCCAGCAGGATCTCCGGGACGCCGAGCTTGACGTTGTCGCCGGCGATGCGGCGGTCCGCACCGAGAACGACCTCGAGGCCGCCACCGAGCGCGTAGCCCGTGATCGCGGCGACGGTCGGCTTCGGGATGTCGGCGATCGCACCCAGCGCAGACTGCAGGTCGGCGACGATCTCGCTCATCCGGACGAAGTCGAGCTCCACCATCTCCTTGATGTCGGCGCCCGCGGCGAACACCTTCTCGCCGCCGTAGACGATGACAGCCTTGACCTCCGGATCGACGGTCGCCTGACGCGCCGCGTCCCGAATCTCCTCCTGCACCTGACGGTTCAGGGCGTTCATCGGGGGACGTGCCAGACGGATGGTGCCGATACCTTCGGAAACCTCGAGGGTCACAAACTCAGCCATGCGGCTCAGGCTACTGGGCGTCATCCCCAGGGCAGCGCGCCGGTGTCGTAGTAGCCCGCGTCGCCCGGGAAGGACACGCGCGGCTTGCCGGCGACGAAGCTCAGCTCCGGCAGGATCGGCGAGATCTCCTGCTCGGCAGCGAGTATCGCGTCGACGCTCGGGAACTGGCCGAGGGTGGCCAGCTGACGCCACGTGGGCGGCAGCAGAATGCTGCGCTTCTCACGCCAGTCGTCGACAGCCGCGGCGGGCGTCCGCCACGCGACCTCCGCCGCCTCCGAGGTCTCCCCGTCGGCCTGCTGGCCCTCGGGAAGCACCGCGACGAAGAAACGGGTGTCGTAGCGACGCCCCTCCTGCACCGGGGTGATCCAGTTGGCCCACGGACGCAGCAGATCGGTTCGCAGCACGAGGTTCTCGCGGGCGAGGAAGTCCGCGAACGACAACTCCCGCGACTCGAGCTGACGACGCGTCTGCGCGTACCCGGAGGTGTCGGCGACGACGCTGTCCTCGGCAGGACCGGCGAGCAGCACGCCGCACTCCTCGAACGTCTCCCGGACCGCCGCGCACACCAGCGCCTTGGCGCGCGACTCGTCGACGCCGAACCGCTCCGCCCACCACGACGGCGACGGTCCGGCCCAGCGGACATCGGCGTCGCCGTCGGTCGGGTCGACACCGCCACCAGGGAACACCGTCATGCCGCCGGCGAACGCCATCCCGGCGACGCGGCGGAGCAGGAACACCTCGACGCCGGCGTCACCGTCGCGCACGAGCATGACGGTGGACGCGTCCTTGGGCGCCGCCGCGGTGGCCGCGGTCTGCGTCGCATCGAACATTCCGGCCTGCTGCGCGGCGCCGACGGAAGAGGCGCCCGACTCTCGAGAAGTTCCCATACCGGGAACTTACGCTCCGAGTGACGGACGCCTCCCGACCAGTCCCACCGGACACGTCGGATCAGCGTGTCGCCGACCGGTTTCAGGCCCGGTGCAGACCGGGGTGGCGGGTACGGCGCGCGAAGAAACGGCCGTCGACGCGGTCGAGGCTGATCGACTGGGTGAACGCCTCGCTGAGATTCTCGGCGGTGATGACGTCGTCGAGCAGGCCCTGCGAGACGACACGCCCCTCGGACAGCAGCAACGCGTGCGTGAAGCCCGGCGGGATCTCCTCGACGTGGTGCGTGATGAGCACGGTCGCCGGCGAATCGGGGTCGGCGGCGAGATCGCCCAGTCGCGCAACGAGTTCCTCGCGCCCACCGAGATCGAGTCCGGCGGCCGGCTCGTCGAGCAGCAGCAGTTCGGGGTCGGTCATCAGGGCGCGCGCGATGAGCACGCGCTTGCGCTCGCCCTCCGACAGCGTCCCGTAGGTGCGCTCGGCGAGGTGCTCGGCGCCCAGGCTCTCGAGCATCTCGATCGCCCGATCGGTGTCCATGTCCTCGTAGCGCTCGCGCCACCGGCCCAACACCGCGTAACCGGCGGAGACCACCAAATCCTTCACGACCTCGTCGGCCGGGACGCGATGCGCGAGCGCCGACGACGACAGGCCGATCCGGGGGCGCAGCTCGGTGATGTCGACGCGACCGAGGGTCTCGCCGAGCAGCCGCGCGACACCGGCCGTGGGGTGAAGCTCGGCGGCGGCGATGCGCAGCAGGGAGGTCTTGCCCGCGCCGTTGGGGCCGAGCACGACCCACTTCTCGTCGAGCTCCACCTGCCAGGACACCGGGCCGACGAGGGTCGCTCCGCCCCGGCGAATCAGGACATCTTCGAAATCGATGAGGAGATCAGGATCTGGTTCCGACACAACGACCATCTTCGCGTACGCACATTCGACCGCTCCGACTGGATCGGACCTGCGTGTCGCCGGGCGGCTCAGCGCACCGGGGCGATCACGGTCATCGAACCGGGCGCTACCTCGGTGAACCCGGCGTCGCGCACGGCGATCGCGCGCCCGGCAGCGACTTCGTCACACAGTGCCGCCCAGGCCTTCTCGTCGGCGTCGCGGACGGCGCAGCGATAGCCGTCGGCCGCCCACGACAGCGCCCGGTCCACCGGCATCGCTCCGGCCAGCAGCATCGATGCGTGCCCGACCTGCGCGGCGGCCTTGCCGACGGTCATCCCGAGCGACGCGTTCACCCACAGCGTGGGCACCCCGTCGGGCACCGGCCCCGGCGCGTCGTGATCGAGGTCGGTGCCGCCGATCTGCAGCTTCTTGATCCGTGGGTCCAGGTCCCCGACCCGACCGGGCACGAAGGCACGAGCCTGCGCCCCCTCGACGTCGACGGTCACGCCGTCGACGTCCTGCGCGGCGAACCACTGCGCTCCGCGAGCCCTGCGGGCCACCTTGCGGATGCGGGCGTCGGTCCACTCGCGGAACGCGTGCTGCCACGGTCCGGGCGCCCCGTCGGCGTCCGGTCCGACACGGTCGTCCAGGCACAGCGCGACCGTCGCCGATGCCGCCGCGGCCAGCAGTGCGCTGCGCGCGGGTGGATCGGCCTTGGGGATGTGCAGCACGATCGGCATCGCCAGCACCTGCCCGGGATCCGTCGGGTCCGGACGGCTGCCGTACCCGGCGGCCAGCACCGCGTGACGTGCCGCGAAGCCGTCGCCCGTCTGTGTCACGTGGCCGTCCACGGCCGGTGTCATGGGATCGGCACGCGCCGCACGACACCGTCGACCGCGTCGGCGGCCTCGACCTCGTCGCGGGTGACACCGAGCACGAACAGCACCGCGTCGAGGAACGGATGCGACAGCGCGGTGTCGGCCACCTCGCGCAGCGCCGGCTTCGCGTTGAACGCGACACCGAGCCCGGCGGCGGTGAGCATGTCGATGTCGTTGGCGCCGTCGCCGACCGCGACGGTCTGCTCCATCGGCACCCCGACCTCGGCCGCGAACTTTCGCAGCGCAGTGGCCTTGGCGGCGCGGTCCACGACGTCGCCGACCACGCGTCCGGTGAGCTTGCCGTCGACGATCTCGAGCGTGTTGGCCTGGACGAAATCGAGCTCGAGCTCGTGCGCGAGCCCCTCGATCACCTGGCGGAAACCTCCCGAGACGACGCCGCAGTGGTAGCCGAGACGCCGCAGGGTGCGGATCGTGGTCCGTGCGCCCGGCGTCAGCTGCAGGTCGGCGGCGACATCGTCGATGACGGATGCGTCGAGGCCGGCCAGGGTGGCGACGCGCTGGTTGAGGGACTCGGTGAAGTCGATCTCGCCGCGCATCGCCGCCTCGGTGACGGCCCGGACCTCGTCCTCGACGCCCGCGCGTGCCGCAAGCATCTCGATGACCTCGCCCTGCACGAGCGTCGAGTCGACGTCGAACACGATCAGCCGCTTGGCGCGCCGGGCGAGGCCGCCACGCTCGACGGCGACGTCGACGTTCTCGCCGGCCGCGACCTCGGCGAGCCCGGCCCGCAGCTGGGCGTCGGCCTCCGCTCCGGTGCTGGACGCCGTGACCATCAGCTCGAGACCGGTGACCGGGTAGTCGGCGATGCCGCGGATGGAGTCGATGTTGGCACCCTGCCGGGCGAGTTCACGCGACAGCGAACGGAACGAGCGCGCACTGACGGGGCTGCCGAGGACCACGACCGCGTGGGTCGACACCTGCTGGCGTCCGGCCGGGTCGGCACCGATCTCGACGTCGACGTTCATGCCGACGGTGTCCATCGCTTCCTCGAGTTCCTCCTGGAGGGACTCGGGGTCGGTGGGGCACTGCACCAGGACGCCGAGGGTGAGCCGACCACGGATCACCACCTGCTCGACATCGAGGAGGCTGACCTCGTGGCGCGACAGCGCCGCGAAGAGCACCGACGTCACGCCGGGCCTGTCCGGACCAGTAACCGTCACCAGAACAGTGGCGTCTGACGCACCCACCGAGAAACTCCGTTCGTTTGGGCTCGAACAACGTGGAAGAAGTACCGCCCCCATTCTGCCAAGTGGGGGTGTAGGCAACGGAAAGGCCCCGCCCGTGATTCGGGCGGGGCCTTCCGGTAGTGCAGGGACCCTCAGGTCCGCTAGACCTTGCTGTCCTCCAGGACCGCGGTGGCGTGCTTGCCTCCGTGGCCCGGTCCGACATGAGCCTCGGCGCGCATGCGCTCGACCATGTGCGGGTAGTGCAGCTCGAACGCGGGGCGCTCCGAACGGATCCGGGGCAGCTCCGTGAAGTTGTGCCGCGGCGGCGGGCAGCTGGTGGCCCACTCGAGCGAGTTGCCGTAGCCCCACGGGTCGTCGACCTTGACGACGTCGCCGTAGCGGTAGCTCTTGAAGACGTTCCACAGGAACGGCAGCGTCGAGGCGCCGAGGATGAACGAGCCGATCGTGGAGATCGTGTTCAGCGTGGTGAAGCCGTCGGACGGCAGGTAGTCGGCGTAACGACGCGGCATGCCCTCGGCACCGAGCCAGTGCTGGACGAGGAACGTGCTGTGGAAGCCGATGAACGTGGTCCAGAAGTGCCACTTGCCGAGGCGCTCGTCCATCATGCGGCCGGTCATCTTCGGGAACCAGAAGTAGATGCCCGCGTAGGTGGCGAACACGATGGTGCCGAAGAGCACGTAGTGGAAGTGCGCGATCACGAAGTACGAGTCGGTGACGTGGAAGTCGATCGGCGGGCTCGCGAGCAGAACGCCCGACAGACCACCGAAGAGGAACGTCACCAGGAAGCCGACGGAGAACAGCATCGGCGACTCGAAGGTCAGCTGACCCTTCCACATCGTGCCGATCCAGTTGAAGAACTTCACACCGGTCGGGACCGCGATGAGGAACGTCATGAACGAGAAGAACGGCAGCAGGACGGCGCCGGTGGCGTACATGTGGTGCGCCCACACGGCGATCGACAGGGCAGCGATGCCCATGGTGGCGTACACCAGGCCGCTGTAGCCGAAGATCGGCTTACGCGAGAAGACCGGGAAGATCTCCGAGACGATGCCGAAGAACGGCAGCGCGATGATGTAGACCTCGGGGTGGCCGAAGAACCAGAACAGGTGCTGCCACAGCAGGACACCACCGGTGGCCGGGTCGAAGATGTGGCCACCGAGGTGACGGTCGACGAACAGACCCATGAAGGCGGCCGTCAGCAGCGGGAACGCCAGCAGCACGAGGACGCTGGTGATCAGGATGTTCCACGTGAAGATCGGCATGCGGAACATGGTCATGCCGGGGGCACGCAGGCACACGATGGTGGTGATGAAGTTGACGCCACCGAGGATGGTGCCGAGGCCGGCGACGGCCAGACCCATGACCCACAGGTCGGCGCCCATGCCCGGCGAGTGCAGTGCGCTCGTCAGCGGGGTGTAGGCGGTCCAACCGAAGTCGGCGGCACCACCGGGGGTGATGAAGCCGGCCGTGGTGATGATCGCGCCGAAGAGGTACAGCCAGTAGCTGAAGGCGTTCAGACGCGGGAACGCGACGTCGGGGGCACCGATCTGCAGCGGAACGATGTAGTTGGCGAAGCCGAACACGACCGGGGTCGCGTACAGCAGCAGCATGATCGTGCCGTGCATCGTGAACAGCTGGTTGAACTGCTCGTTCGAGAGGAACTGCAGGCCAGGAACTGCGAGCTCGGTTCGCATCAGCAGCGCCATCAGGCCGCCGATGAGGAAGAACGCGAACGAGGTGACCAGGTACATGATCCCGAGCACCTTGGGATCAGTCGTGGTCACCATCTTGTAAACGAACGAGCCCTTGGGTCCCTGCCGCGGCGGGTACGGCCTCGCTGCTATCTCTGGGACTGGCTGGGGCGCTACGGCAGTCACTGATCCTCCTGAATGTGCCCTTGGTCGCTCCGCAGGCTCGCTCCGAACCCCCACCCCTGTGCTCGAGGCGGACGTTCTCTGGCTTGCGCTCATCGAATCGTAGACGGTGCTTTCGGGCCCCGTGGATCGGGTCCTACTCCCTGTCGTACTCGGGCCCTTCCGCCTCCGACCCATAGGGCCGCGAGCAGGACTTTAGTCCCCGACCGGTCACACCACCCGGTAGCGGGCGGCGTGTCGAGCGAGGTCACGGAGGTCTCGGACCGGCCGTCTCCAGGGACAGCCGTGCCGCATCACGCCACCGGCGTTGCTAAGGTTCCACTCATTAAGGTTTCCCTTACCTAATGATCAGGCCATCTCGACCAGGGAGCTCCACTTGCTCAGATCGTCCCGACGCGCCCTCATCTCTCTCGCCGCGGTGGGTGTGGCCGTCAGCCTCACCCTCACCGGCTGCTCGTCCTCCGGAAACGATGCCGACATCGACGACACAACGACTGTCGACGCGAGCGGGTTCCCGCGGACCGTCGAGCACTTCCGGGGTGTGGCCCACATCGATGCCCAGCCGCAGCGCATCGTCACCCTCGACAACAGCTACGCCGACGCGGTCCTCCTGCTCGAGTCGCCGCTGGTCGGATACGTCGACTACCGCGAGCAGGGCCTGCCCGACTACCTCGGCGACGCCCGCACCGAGTACGCGGCCGACGCCGTCTCGGTAGGCAAGGTGCAGGACGCAAGCCTCGAGAAGGTCGCGCAGTTGCAGCCGGACCTGATCCTCTCGGCCGAGGTGAGGGACGGAAAGAACTACGAGGCGCTCGCCGCACTCGCCCCGACAGTGTTCTCGCAGTCGACCGGCCCGACCTGGAAGGACAACATCCGCCTCGTCGCCCGGGCCCTCGGCAAGGAGGATCTGGCCGAGCAGAAGATCGGCGAGTACGAGGCCCGCGCCAAGGCGATCGGAGACGAGATCAACGCCAAGGCGAACAACCCGAAGGTCTCGGTCGTGCGCTTCGCGGGCGAACCCACCGCCCGCCTGTACCGGACGACGTCGTTCAGTGGCATCGTCCTCGCCGACGCGGGACTCGCGCGCCCGGACAGCCAGGGACCGGACCCGGCCGACGCCGGCAGCATCATGAATTCGATCAGCCCCGAGCGGATCAACGAGGCCGACGCCGACGTCATCTTCGTCGCGACGTACAAGGATCCCGCGGGCAAGTCGCTCGAGGCGGCGCAGGCCTTCCTGCAGAACCCGCTGTGGGGAACGTTGAAGGGTCGGATCGTCGACGTCGACGACGCGATGTGGATGACGCCGGTCAGCATCCAGGGCGCGCACGAGATCCTCGACGACCTCGCGGAGGCGTTCGGGGTCGACCCGCACAACAGCTAACCTGGATCGGCCCGCACACGCCGAGCTCGTCGAACAGGAAGTCGCCGCATTGTCCAGTTCCCAGGCCGTCCGCACCGTCCGCCGCGTCACCGTCGCCGCGATGGCGGCGTCCGTGGCCATCGTGGGGCTCGCCGGGTGCAGTGACTCGTCGGACGACGACGCGAGCACGATCGTGCGGACGACGACCAAGATCGCAGGCGCGGGTGTCGTGAGCGTGGAGCGCGACACCCGCGCCGCCTGCGCGACGCCGACGCCGGCCGACCCGGGCGCCCCCGATCCGCAGCGCATCGTCGTACTCGACGGCGCCGCAATGGATTCGGTGTGCGCACTGGGCCTGTGGGAGCGGGTGGTCGGCGCGGCGACGTCGGCCGGCGACACCCCGCAGCCGGCCTACCTGGGCACCGGAATCTCACTGCTGCCCAAGGTCGGCCCGGAGTCGGCACCCGACGTCGACCTGATCGCGAAGGCCGCCCCGGATCTGATCCTCGGCTCCGCACCGGCCTCCCCCGAGCTGGCCGATCGGCTGAAGGCCGTCGCTCCCACCGTCTTCGTCGGCGACGATCCGGTCCAATGGAAATCGCGGTTCCTCGCGTCGGGCAAGGCGCTCGGACGGTCCGGCGCGGCGCAGCACGCACTGGACGTGTACGCCGCCGACGCCGACCGCGTCGGTAACGAGATCAACGCGCGCCAGACCCAGGCGTCGGTGATCCGGTTCGGGTCCGACACGACCGCGATCGAGGGTCCCGGTTCGTTCTCCGGCCAGGTGCTCGCCGACGCGCACGTCCAGCGTCCGGCCTACCAGCGAATCGAGGTGGCGTCGAAGGACATCGACGACCGCGACGGTTTGTCGGCGGCCGAGGGTGACCTCATCTACGTCAGTTTCGACGGCCCGGACGGCCTCGAGCACGGCACTTCGGTCATGAAATCCGATGCCTGGTCGGGCCTCGGCGCGGTCACCGACAACCGCGTCTTCGCCGTCGAGGACGAGGTGTGGAACGCCGGCAACGGCGTCGTCGCGGCGCGCGCGCTTCTCACCGATCTCCGGGAGAGCCTCAACGCCTACGTCAGCTAGGAGCCAGTGATGCCGGTACCGGAATTCGTTGCGGCGCTGCGGGAACACGTCGGGCACGCCCCGCTGTGGCTGCCGGGCGTCAGCGTCGTCCTGCTCGACGACGACGGCCGGATCCTTCTCACCCAGCGCGCCGACAACGGCCTGTGGGCCGTGGTCTCCGGGATCCTCGAACCCGGCGAGGAACCCGGTCCGGCGGCACTGCGGGAGATCCGGGAGGAGACCGGAGTGGAGGCGGAACTGGTGCGCGTCGTCCGCGTCGGCGCCGCCGGTCCGGTCACGTATCCCAACGGCGATGTCGCCGCCTACCTCGACGTGTGCTTCCTCGCCCGGGCGGTGTCCGGAGAGGCCCACGTCGCCGACGACGAGAACCTCGACGTGCGTTGGTTCTCCGCCGACGCGCTGCCGTCCGACATGACCGCGTCGTCGCGACTGCGCATCACCGCGGCTCTGCGCGACGACGACCGCACCTGGTTCGCACGGGACTGACGCTCACATTCAGGCGTTCTGCCACAACCCCATCACGTTGCCTTCGGTGTCCCGGAAGTAGGCAGCAAACCCCATCTCCCCCACCGGTTGCTTCGCCGAGACCGTCGCACCACCCAACGACTCGATCTTGGCCAGTGCCGCCTCGATGTCGGGGACGTCGACCGTGATCACGGGCCCCGTCGGGGCCTGCTCCGCACGCTCGAACATGCCGCCGCCGATGTATCCGGGCTCGGCCGGCATTCCCGACTCCGCGACCGGCCCGGTCGACACGCCGGTGTACTTCATCTCGGGCATCTCGTTGAGGTTCCAACCGAACGCCTGGCGATAGAAGTTCCGTGCCCGGTCACCGTCGTCGAACGGGACCTCGAAATGGATTACTCGACCACTCATTTGCCGTCTCCTCGAATTGTCGTCGGCTGAGTCGTGCTCCCTCCGAGGGTAGGCGCGTGGCCCCGCCGATCACAACGATTGCCCGAAAACCCGTTCCCACCATTGTTTTTCGCTGGTCGATCCGGCACCCTTCTCCGGTGACGACATCAGGGTTCGACGCGAGCGCTCCGGACACGAGACCGATTCCGGTGCAGATTCCCGACAAACACGGCGAGTCGCACGATCCGCGCTATCCGTCTCCGCGCGACCTGCGTGAGGTGATCGCCTTCGTCCTCGACTGGTGCCTGCACATCGCGGTCGGCCTCGTCGCGATGACCGTGTGCATGGACATCGCGGACGTCGCGGACTGGGCGGCCCTGGCCCTGTTCATCGGCTGGATCGCCGCGTCGCTGCTGCAACGCGTGGTGGCGCAACGGATCTTCCACGCAACCCTCGGCAAAGCCCTGACCGGGCTGTGCGTCATCCGCCCGTCGGACGGATCGTGGCCCACCCTCGGCTACCTCCTGAAGTGGTGGCTCATCGGGGCGCTCGACTTCGTCTCCACCATCTCCGACAGCCCGTGGCTGGGCGACTACGGCGGCGCGCCGGCCGTCGTGCGGCGCCGGGACGTCGTCGCCCTGCACACCGCCCGTTGAAACGCCGATGGCCGAATGTCACATCGGTTCAGTTGGACTGAACGAATGTGACATTCGGCCACGGAAGGTGGGGTGGAACTAAAAGTCCCAGTCCTCGTCCTCGGTGTTGACGGCCTTGCCGATGACGTAGCTCGAGCCCGACCCGGAGAAGAAGTCGTGGTTCTCGTCGGCGTTCGGCGACAGGGCCGAGAGGATCGCCGGGTTGACGTCCGTCTCGTCCTTCGGGAACAGGCCCTCGTAACCGAGGTTCATCAGCGCCTTGTTGGCGTTGTAGCGCAGGAACTTCTTGACGTCCTCGGTGAGCCCGACCTCGTCGTAGAGGTCCTGCGTGTACTCGACCTCGTTGTCGTACAGCTCGAACAGCAGCTCGAACGTGTAGTTCTTGAGCTCCTCGCGCTCGGCCTCGGTGATCTGCTCGAGTCCGCGCTGGTACTTGTAGCCGATGTAGTAGCCGTGCACGGCCTCGTCGCGGATGATCAGGCGGATCATGTCGGCCGTGTTGGTGAGCTTGGCGCGCGACGACCAGTACATCGGCAGGTAGAAGCCCGAGTAGAACAGGAACGACTCGAGCAGCGTCGAGGCGACCTTGCGCTTGAGCGGGTCGTCACCCTTGTAGTAGTCGAGGACGATCTGCGCCTTGCGCTGCAGGTTCCGGTTCTCCTCCGACCAGCGGAACGCGTCGTCGATCTCCCGCGTGGTGCACAGCGTCGAGAAGATCTGCGAGTAGCTCTTCGCGTGCACGGACTCCATGAACGCGATGTTGGTGAGCACCGCCTCCTCGTGCGGGGTGACCGCGTCCGGGATGAGGCTCACGGCGCCGACGGTGCCCTGGATGGTGTCCAGCAGCGTCAGGCCGGTGAACACGCGCATCGTCAGCTGCTGCTCGTTCGGGGTGAGCGTGGCCCACGACTGGATATCGTTGGACACCGGCACCTTTTCCGGCAGCCAGAAGTTGCCGGTGAGGCGGTCCCACACCTCCGAGTCCTTCTCGTCGGGGACGCGGTTCCAGTTGATCGCCGAGACGCGGTCGATCACCTTGAGCTTGTCACGCATGGCAGCAGTCGCTTTCTTCACTCATCATTAGGTTTTGCTGCATCTTCGATGCAGTACTGACACGTGCGATTGAAGACACCCTTGTTCGTGTGGTGGCGAGTGTGAGCGTTCCGCTTACTCGACGGCATCGGCCGCCCCTTTCGAGCCGCCGACATCTTCGCACGTGTTACTGCGCTGGCACGTCGCCCGAAGTTGGGATTCCCCTCGCCCCGCCTCTGCTCGGACAGTCTCGAACGCGCCTCATCGGACATGACGCGCCCGAAGCTCGGATGATCCTCCCCGAACTTCCCGTAGTTGGGATTGGCCGCCCCGCTGTTCGTACCCTTCCGGTCCCGAGCCCACTTCTCGCGCTGAGCATCGGAATGCCTGCGCCCGAAGAACGGGTTTTCCTCGGCAAACCGACTGGTCCCCAGTCGGCCCGTCGAACGGAGACGGGCAGCCTCCCTCATTTCGTCGGTCCAGACGACACCGGTAGGACCGAGTCCTCCTCGGGACAGGTTGAGCAGAGGTTGGCCGTCGCGCCGGAGGTAGTCGATCCAGCTGATCTCGGCCTGTCCGAGTTCGTCGAGCCCGTCCAACCAGTCCAATTCGTCGGCGATCACGTCGTTGCGGTCCTGCTTCCGGAGCCAGTCGTAGAACGGTGTCTTGCGACCCCCGGCTGCGACCTTGAAGTGCTGACGCAGTCGGAGATCCGCAGACTTGGTCGTGAGACCGACATAGCGATAGTCGAACCCCGGCCGAAGCCGAACTCCGTAGATCACTCCGCCGGTCGTCACTTCCACGTCCACTCCCGTCTCAGAAGGGAAAGCTGAACATCACAACATGCAGGAAACGCAGTTCTCCACCTCAGTCCCCTCGAGGGCCATCTGACGCAGACGGATGTAGTACAGCGTCTTGATTCCCTTGCGCCACGCGTAGATCTGTGCGCGGTTGACGTCACGCGTGGAGGCGGTGTCCTTGAAGAACAGTGTCAGCGACAGACCTTGGTCGACGTGCTGCGTAGCCGCCGCGTAGGTGTCGATGATCTTCTCGTACCCGATCTCGTACGCGTCCTGGTAGTACTCCAGGTTGTCGTTGGTCAGGTAGGGCGCCGGGTAGTAGACGCGACCGATCTTGCCTTCCTTGCGGATCTCGATCTTCGCGGCCACCGGGTGAATCGAGCTGGTGGAGTTGTTGATGTACGAGATCGACCCGGTGGGCGGGACGGCCTGCAGGTTCTGGTTGTAGATGCCGTACTTCTGCACCGAGGCCTTCAGCTCGCGCCAGTCGTCCTGCGTCGGGATGTGGATGTCGGCGTCCGCGAACAGCTGACGCACCCGCTCCGTCTTCGGCTCCCACACCTGGTCGGTGTACTTGTCGAAGTACTCGCCCGAGGCGTACTTGGACTCGGGGAAGCCCTTGAAGTGGGTGCCGCGCTCCTTCGCGATCTCGTTCGACGCGCGAACCGCGTGGAACACGACCGTGTAGAAGTAGATGTTCGTGAAGTCGACGCCCTCTTCGGAGCCGTAGTGGATCCGCTCGCGCGCGAGGTAGCCGTGCAGGTTCATCTGACCCAGGCCGATCGCGTGAGAGTCGTTGTTGCCCTGCTCGATCGACGGCACCGAGTAGATGTGCGTCTGGTCCGAGACCGCGGTCAGCGCACGGATCGACGTCTCGATGGTCTTCGCGAAGTCCGGCGAATCCATCGTCAGCGCGATGTTGAGCGAACCGAGGTTGCACGAGATGTCCTTGCCGACATGGCTGTAGGACAGATCGTCGTTGAAGTACGACGGCGTCGAGACCTGCAGGATCTCCGAGCACAGGTTCGAGTGGGTGATCTTGCCCTCGATCGGGTTCGCCCGGTTCACCGTGTCCTCGAACATGATGTACGGGTAGCCCGACTCGAACTGCAGCTCGGCGAGGGTCTGGAAGAACTCGCGCGCCTTGATCTTCGACTTGCGGATCCGCTTGTCGTCGACCATCTCGTGGTACTTCTCGGTGACGTTGATGTCCGCGAACGGCACGCCGTAGATGCGCTCGACGTCGTACGGCGAGAAGAGGTACATGTCCTCGTTCTTCTTCGCAAGCTCGAACGTGATGTCCGGGATCACGACGCCCAGCGACAACGTCTTGATGCGGATCTTCTCGTCCGCGTTCTCGCGCTTGGTGTCGAGGAAGCGGTAGATATCCGGGTGGTGCGCGTGCAGGTACACCGCGCCGGCACCCTGACGGGCACCGAGCTGGTTGGCGTACGAGAACGAGTCCTCGAGCAGCTTCATGATCGGGATGACGCCGGAGCTCTGGTTCTCGATCTTCTTGATCGGGGCGCCGTGCTCACGAACGTTGCTGAGCAGCAATGCAACTCCGCCGCCACGCTTGGACAGCTGCAGGGCCGAGTTGATCGAACGGCCGATCGACTCCATGTTGTCCTCGATGCGCAGCAGGAAGCACGACACGGGCTCGCCGCGCTGCTTCTTGCCGGAGTTGAGGAACGTCGGGGTCGCCGGCTGGAACCGTCCGGCGATGATCTCGTCGACCAGTTCGGTCGCGAGCGTCTCGTCGCCTGCGGCGAGGGTGAGCGCCACCATGCAGACACGGTCCTCGAAACGCTCGAGGTAGCGCTTACCGTCAAACGTCTTGAGGGTGTACGAGGTGTAGTACTTGAAGGCGCCGAGGAACGTCGGGAAGCGGAATTTCTTCGCGTAGGCCCGGTCGATCAGAGACTTGACGAAGTTGCGGGTGTACTGGTCGAGAACCTCACGCTCGTAGTAGTTCTCCTTCACCAGGTAATCGAGCTTCTCGTCTTGGTTGTGGAAGAAGACCGTGTTCTGGTTGACGTGCTGCAGGAAGTACTGATTGGCAGCCTCACGGTCCTTCTCGAACTGGATCTCGCCGTTGGGACCGTACAGGTTCAGCATCGCGTTGAGCGCGTGGTAGTCCAACTCGCCCGCCGACGCGTCAGGTTGTGCCGCAGCGCGCTCTACACTCCCAGCCGGGGCTGAATCTGTGATGGTCGGTGCCACTGTTCACTCTCCATGAATTGTGCGAGGCCCTCGCGCACGGCGACGACGTCCTCGGCTGTTCCCATTAGTTCGAAGCGGTACAGGTACGGGACCCGGCACTTCTGTGAAATCACGTTCCCGGCGTAGCAGTACGACTCGCCGAAGTTCGTGTTGCCGGCCAGCAATCACCCCTCGGATGAGGTCGCGATTGTGCTCGTTGTTGAGGAATCGGATGACCTGCTTGGGCACGTAGCTCGTGTCGCGCCCCGTCGCCGTCGTACCGCCCCCGTAGGTGGGGAGGATCATGACGTACGGTTCGTCGACCTCGAACAGGCCTTCGCGGTCATGTAGTGGAATGCGCGTAGCGGGGACACCGAGTCGTTCTACGAATCGGTGTGTGTTCTCCGACGCGCTGGAGAAGTACACCAGCGAAGCCATCGGCGTTCACCATTCACTCGTGTGGATCATCCCCGCGGCGCTGCCGCGTGGCGGCTTAGGCAGCGTTTGCGGTGAGGTCCTTGATGCGGTCCGGACGGAAGCCCGACCAGTGCTCGTCACCGGCCACCACGACGGGGGCCTGAAGGTATCCGAGGGCCATCACGTAGTCGCGAGCCTCAGGGTTCTCGGAGATGTCGACGATGTCGTATTCGAGACCGGCCTTGTCGAGGGCGCGGTAGGTGGCATTGCACTGAACGCAGGCGGGCTTGGTGTAGACGGTGATGCTCATATTGGTCCCTCTTTCCAACGGCCTGACGAGCTTGGGTCGTGCACTGTTCACGCCGAGGATGAGCCTCATCTCCAAGCCGGGATCCGTTTGGTTCCCGTTGTGCCCCCTCGGCTGTGTAGACACTACACCTTGTGGCCGACAGATACGCACAGCGCGAGATCTTGTGAGTGACACGCGTGGAATTCCCAGGTCGACCCCCTGCCGGAGAATCGATTCAGCCCGCCTTCGGCGTGTCGCGCGTCACATCCACGGCCGTGATTTCGGGCACATCGGACGGGCGCGAGATCGCGCGCACAAGCCGCGCCGCATGCAACCGACCAGCGGGTCCACTCAGGTTTCGAGCGCGCTATTCGACGGGCCGCCAGGGCGCCGGCGCCCGCTCCGTGGGACCGGGCTCCCGGCCCCGCTAACGACACGCCGGAGCGCGACACGCGGGGCCCCGAACGGAACCCGCACGACGACGCGTCGACGACCCCGTCCGGAAGATAACTGACCGATAACCGCCTGACCGTCGCGCGGCGCCGCCACCACCCCTCGCCCACCGCGGTCCGCGGCGGTGTTGCGGGCCACAGAAACGCCGAATGTCACATACGTTCAGTTGGACTGAACGCATGTGACATTCGGTCAGATGCGCGGGTGACCCGACGAATCAGGCGCTGACGAGCGCCTTGGAAGCCTCGACGAGGGCGACGACGACGCCGCCGACCTGCTGGGCGACCTCGGCGTTCTCACGCGGGTGCTGGTCGCCGAACTTCTGAATGGTGCCGCCGATGGACAGCTCGGCGTCGAGGACGTTTCCGCCGGCGATGCCGAGGGCCTTGCGAGCGTCGTCGTGGGCCCACTTGGCAGCGTTGGGGCTCGGCGAGGCGCTGATGACGGCGACCGGCTTGTCCTTGACGGCGCCGGCACCGTAGGGGCGCGAGATCCAGTCGATGGCGTTCTTCAGGACGGCGGGAACGGTGCCGTTGTACTCCGGGGTGACCAGGAGCAGGGCATCGGCCTCGGCGGCCGCGGCACGCAGCTCCTCGACACCGGCGATCGCAGCACCGGGGACGTCGATGTCCTCGTTGTAGAAGGGCAGGTCGCCCAGGCCCTCGAAGATCGTGAGCTCGACACCCTCGGGGGCAACGGCTGCGGCGGTCTCGGCGACCTGGCGGTTGACGGAGCCGGCACGGAGGCTGCCGACGAGAGTGAGGACGCGGGTGTCAGACATGACGGTTTCCTTCGGTGGTGCGGTGGTGGTTGACGCTGCAACAGGTATAGCAGCCTAAACGGACCGCGGTCCACTTGTATTCCCGCTGGGCTACGATGCCTGATGTGAACAGCCCGCTGATTCCGCTGGTGGACGCCGAGATCCCCGAGCGATGTGACGCTGCCCGCAATCGGAAGCTGCTCCTCGACGCGGCGGCCGCCCTCGTCGCCGAACGAGGCGTGGACGCGGTCACGATGGAAGCCGTCGCCGCGAAGGCCGGCGTTGGCAAGGGCACCGTGTTCCGGCGCTTCGGAAGCCGTTCGGGTCTGATGAACGCGCTGCTCGACCACACCGAGCGCGAGTTGCAGCAGGCATTCATGTTCGGTCCCCCGCCCCTCGGCCCGGGCGCCGACCCGATCGTCCGGCTGATCGCGTTCGGTCGCGCCCGCCTCGACATGGTCACCGTGCAGGGCGATGTGTTGCGCGCCGCCGAGGGCTCCCCCGAGGTCCGGTTCGCCGGCCCGGCCCGCGGCGTGAGCCTGCGTCACATCGTCATGCTGCTCACCGACGCCGGTGTCGACGGCGACGTCGAACTGCTCGGAATCGCACTGCTCGCCGCGCTGGAGGCCGGCCTGGTGCTGTACCAGATCCGCGAGCTCGGGATGTCGCATCAGCGCATCGCCGACGGCTGGGAGGACCTGGCGCGCAGGGTCACCGGTGCGGTACCCGCTTCCGGCTAGGGTGTGCCCATGCGCACGCTTCCGGTCGCTCTCGCCTTCCTGTGTGCCGCCACGCTCAGCGCGTGCGGCAGCACGGCCGACGGAGCCGACGCCGCAGACGTGACGGAGACACCGGCCGTGGCGGCCTCGCCCGCGGACGCGATGTGGGGCCGGACGTTCCTCTCGACCTCGGTGACAGGATCGACGATCCCGGGCGGCGGCCCGCTCGAGGTCGCGTTCCCGGAGCGGGACCACATCGCGATGAGCGCGGGCTGCAACCGGGGTGTGAGCAGCGTCGACCTCGCCGGCGGAACCGTGAAGACCGGTCCGATCGCGACCACCATGATGGCCTGCCCGGGCGACTCCGCCGGGGCGGACAAGTGGATGACGAGCCTCTTCGAGGCACAGCCGGCGTGGACGCTGGCCGAGGACATCCTGACGCTGTCGTCGGCGGACGTCACGGTGACCCTCGCCGACAAGAAGACCGCCGAGCCGGATCGCCCCGTCATCGGCACCACGTGGGTGGTCGAATCGTTGATGACGCCGGACGCCGTGGTGACGTCGACCGCACTCGAGGCCACGGCCCCGTCGCTGACGATCGGCCAGGACGGCCAGGCCACCGGCTCCACCGGATGCAACCGATTCAGTGGCCCGGTCCGGGTGGGTGACAGCACCATCACGTTCGGGAAGCTCGCGACCACCCGTGTCGCGTGCCCGGACGACGTCGCCGACGTCGAGCGGGCGGTGCTGCACGTCCTCGACGGCGAGGTGACCTACACCGTCGACGGACCCGTCATGAAGCTGACGCGGCCCGACGGCACCGGACTGCAACTGCGAGGGACCTGACCCGCCGCTAGAGCGCGTCGCGAAGCCAGTCGGCAAGAACCCGGGCGCTGGCGTCCACCTGGGTGGGCCAATCCATCGCCGAGTCGTCGGCATGGTCGCTGACGTGCTTGACCAGTCGGCACGGCGCACCCAGTTGCGCGCACGCGAACGCGATGGCGAAACCTTCCATGTCGACCAGATCGGCCCGGGCCGCGAGGGCATCGCGGACCTCGGCGTCGGAGATGAACGAGTCGCCGGTCGCCAGGACAGTGCCGTCACCGCCCTCGAGGTCGATCACGTCACGCACGGGATAGCCGAGCGAGCGCAGCACCTCGCTGCTGAAGTCGTGGTTGAGCACTGCCGACGGCACATACAGTCCACCGTGGTGCGCATGCAGGGCACCGGCGGTTCCGATGTTGACCACCAGCGGCAGACGCTCCGCCGGGTACTGCGCGAGTGCTCGGGTGACGGCCACCGCCGAGGCGACCTTGCCGATGCCGGTGACGACCAGATCCAGACCGTCCGGCACGTGCGCCGCCTCCTCCCGTGTGGCACTCACCACGAGGACGCCGGTGTTGTTCATGAAAGGTCTCCCGAGTTCTGGTTCGGCGCCGATCGGACGCCGCAGTCGCATCCTGCCGTGACGGTTCACGGCTGCGCGCACCCGACGCTACAGTTCTGCCATGGCGATTCCACGTGCACAGATCATCGAGGAACTCGGCGTCCAGGCGACGATCGATCCCGCCACCGAGATCCGTAAGCGCGTGCAGTTCCTCGCGGACTACCTCCGGTCCACGCCCGCACGCGGATTCGTGCTCGGGATCAGCGGCGGGCAGGACAGCACATTGGCCGGACGCCTGACGCAGCTGGCGGCCGAGAAGCTGCGGGCCGAGGGGCACACCGCCGAATTCGTCACGGTGCGGCTGCCGTACGGAACGCAGTTCGACGAGGACGACGCGCAGGTGGCGCTGAAGTTCATCGCGCCGGACCGGTCGCTGACCGTCAACGTCAAGCCGGGCGCGGACGCGACGATCGCCGAGGCGTCGCAGGCGATGCACAACCTCCTCGACGACGGCGACATACTGCGAGACTTCGTGCGCGGCAACATCAAAGCCCGTGAACGGATGATGATCCAGTACGCGATCGCCGGCGAACTCGGCTACCTCGTCGTGGGCACCGACCACGCGGCCGAGGCGCTCACCGGGTTCTTCACCAAGTTCGGCGACGGCGGCGTGGACGTCACGCCACTGACCGGGCTCACGAAGCGTCAGGGCGCGGCGCTGCTGCAGGAGTTGGGCGCGCCGGACAGCACGTGGCAGAAGGTGCCGACGGCGGATCTCGAAGACGACCGGCCGTCGCTTCCGGACGAGGTGGCGCTCGGAGTGACGTACCGGCAGATCGACGACTACCTCGAGGGCAAGGATGTCACGAGCGACGTCGAAGACAAGCTCGAGGCGATGTATCGCAACACCCGGCACAAGCGCACGGTGCCGGTGACCCCGCTCGACACGTGGTGGCGCGAGTAACGACCAGTTCCATACCGGAGGGGGCACGCTGTGACGACGTATCTGGTGGCCGGCGGGACCGGAGTCGCGGGCCGGGCCGTGGTGACCGAGTTGCTCCGGCGCGGTCAGACCGTGCGGGTGCTGAGCCGGCGCGGCGGATCGCCGGGCGGTGGCGTCGAGCACGCCTCGGGCGACCTGGTGAGCGGCGTGGGCCTCGCCGCCGCGCTGGAGGGCGTGGACGTCGTCATCGACACGACCGACGGCAAGACCCGAAGCACCCGTGACGTTCTCACCACGGGCGCGGCGAACCTGCTGTCGGCGGCCGCGACCGCGGGCGTCTCGCGCGCCGTGCTGCTGTCCATCGTCAACGTCGACCGCGGACAGTTCGCGTACTACCGGGCCAAGACCCGGCAGGAACAGCACTACCGGGACGCGACGCTGCCCACGCACGTCGTGCGTGCGACCCAGTTCCACGAGTTCGTTCCCATGATCTGCGCGCCGGCCGCCCGGATCGGACTGATTCCGGCGTTCACCCACACGCGGTTCCAGCCGATCGACACCTCCGACGTGGCCCGCGCACTCGTCGATGCCGCCACACAGGAGCGGCCGTCGGACGAACCGACGGTGGTGGGCGGACCCGAGGTGCTCACGATGCGCGAAATGGCGACCGCGTGGCAGGCCGCGACCGGAACGCGCGGCCGGGTGACGAACATCCGCATGCCCGGCAACATGGGCGCGTTCTGGCGCAACGGATGGAACCTGGTGCCCGACAACACGTTCGGCACGGTCACCTTCGAGCAGTGGCTGGCGACGCGGTAGCGCCTCTCAGCCGCCCGCGAACGGGGGCAGCACGTCCACCTGTGCGCCGACCGGCCGGGTGAGGTCGCGCGTGAGTTCGGAGTCGATCAGGTAGGCCGCGACGCCGAGGATCTTCCCCATGCGTTCGCCGTAGCGGTCGATCAGCGCCGTCCGCAGGTCGGCGAGATCTGCACCGGCAGGCAACGACAGCGTCTCCTCCGCCCGGTCCGCGGCCTCGGCCGCCGCCGCGAAGTACCGCACCTCGACGGTGCGCACCGAATCCTGCACCGAACCCGGCATCTCCGAGGTCTCAGCCACCGATCGCTCCCATACTGCGTTGCGGAGGAACGAAACCCGCCGCGTTGATGCCGTGACCGGCCCACTTGTTCCACATCGCGGCCCGCCAGAGCTGCGCGAGTTCCTCGTCGTCGGCGCCGCCCCGCAGCGCCGCACGCAGATCCACCTCGCGGTCGCTGAAGAGGCACGACCGGACGGTCCCCTCCGCGGTGAGTCGCGTGCGGTCGCAGTCCGCGCAGAACGAGCGGGTCACCGACGCGATGATCCCCACCGTCGCGGGACCACCGTTCACCAGCCACTCCTCGGCGGGCGCGGACGGATCCTCGCGCCCCACCTCGCGCAGGTCGAAACGCGCGCCGAGCACGTCGAGCAGGGTCTGCGCGTCCACCATCCGCTCGCGGGCCCACTCGTGGTCGGCGTCGAGCGGCATCTGTTCGATGAACCGCAGCGCACAACCCGAATCGAGGCACCACTGCAGCAGATCGGCTGCTCCGTCCAGTGTCTCCGCCATGAGCACGGCATTGATCTTCAGTGGCGCGAGCCCGGCAGCCTGCGCGGCGCGGATCCCGGCGAGCACCGAGTCCAGGCGGTCGCGGCGGGTGAGTTCGGCGAAGTGGCGCCGGTCGACGGTGTCCAGCGAGACGTTGATCCGGGACAGCCCGGCGCGGGCGAGGGCGTCGGCGCGGTGTTCGAGGCCGACCGCGTTGCTGGTCATCGACAGCGGGATCCCCGGGACGGCGGCGGTACATCCGGCGACGATGGTCTCGAGGTCGCGGCGCATCAGCGGCTCGCCGCCGGTGAACCGCACCTCCCGGACGCCCAGCCGGTGCACGGCGATGCCGACCAGTCGGACGATCTCGTCGGCGGTCAGCAACTGCTGCGACGGAATGGCCGGCAACCCCTCGGCCGGCATGCAGTACGTGCAACGCAGCGAGCACTTCTCGGTGATCGAGACCCGCAGATCGCGCGCGATCCGCCCGAACCCGTCCACCAGTTCGGGGACGTCGGGGCGTCCCTCCGTCGACGGCGCCGCACCGGCCGAGGCGGACCGCACGGTGGGAATGCCCACGTCCACCGCGGTACGCGCTCGTGTCGCCGTCGTCATGCCACCAGTATGCCGCCGTCCGGACTCCCGAGTGCGCCGAAGATGCCTAGGATTGACACTCATGGCACAGGCGCAGCGGCACTCAGGCCACACAGGTGCGGCGCGATCCGTCGAGGACCACGCCGCCGAGGTGACCGAACTGCTCGGCCCGCTCCTGACCCGCCCCTCCGAGACCGTCCGGCTCGACGACGCGCTGGGCCGGGTCCTGTCGTACGACGTGTCCTCCCCCGTCGATCTGCCGCTGTTCCGGAACTCGCAGATGGACGGATTCGCAGTCGATGCCGCATCGGTCGCGAACGTCCCGGCGACCCTGCCGATCGCGGCGACCGTGCCCGCCGGGCCGGCCGAGCCGGCTCCGCACGTGCCGGCGACCGCGGTGCGGATCATGACCGGCGCGGTGATGCCCGAGGGTGCCGATGCCGTTGTGCCCGTGGAGGACACGGAGGTGTCGGACGGAAAGGTCACGGTGCAGCGGTCGCGCGGCGTCGGCGACTTCGTCCGCGAACGCGGCAGCGACGTGCGCACGGGCATGCTCCTGTTGCCCGCCGGCACCCTGCTCGAACCCCGCCACCTGGGGGTGCTCGCGGCCGTCGGCCTGAGTTCGGTGGCGGTGCGGACGCGGCCCCGCGTCGCGGTCATCACGACGGGCGCCGAACTCGTCGACACCGGCACCACCCCGGGGCCCGGCCAGATCTACGACTCCAACGGCGTCGCGCTCGCGGCGAGCCTGCGGGCCGACGGCGCCGAGGTCGCGGTCGTCGACCGCAGCACCGACGAACCGGACGCCTTCCGCGCGACGCTGCGTCGCGCGATCGCCCGTACAGAGCTCGTGATCACCTCCGGCGGGGTGTCCATGGGCGACTACGAGGTGGTCAAGGACGTGCTCGCCGAGCTGGGCGCGCGATTCGGTCCGGTCGCGATGCAGCCGGGCGGGCCTCAGGGGCTGGCGCTGGTCGACGAGACCCCGGTCCTGACGTTCCCGGGAAACCCGGTCAGCACGATGGTCTCGTTCGAGGTGTTCCTGCGTCCGCTGCTGCGTCGGGCGGCGGGGCTGCCGCCGATCGACCGCGCGGACGCGGTCCTCGACCACGACCTGACGTCGGTGCCGGGCAAGCGCCAGTTCCTGCGCGGCCGGCGCACCGACTCCGGGGTCGAAGTGGTCTCCGGCCCGGGCTCGCACCTCGTCGCGGCGCTCGCGTGGGCCGATGTTCTGATCGATGTTCCCGCCGATGTGACCACCCTGGCGGCGGGCGAGCGAGTGAAGGTATGGCCCCTGTAGTGACCGAGCAGAACACGAGCGAACTGAGCCACCTCGACAGCGAGGGCCGCGCCCGGATGGTCGACGTGAGCGCGAAGGCGGACACCACGCGGGTGGCGCTGGCCGCCGGCGAACTGGTGACCACCCCGGAGGTGGTGGCGTTGGTGCGCGCCGACGACATGCCCAAGGCCGACGTGCTGGCGACCGCCCGGATCGCCGGCATCGCCGGGGCGAAGAAGACATCCGAGCTGATCCCGCTGTGCCACCAACTGTCGCTGTCGTCGGTCAAGGTCGAGTTCGGGTTCACCGAATCGTCGATCACGATCGAGGCGACGGCGAAGACCAAGGGGCCCACCGGCGTCGAGATGGAGGCACTGACCGCCGTCGCGGTGGCGGGGCTGACCCTGCACGACATGGTCAAGGCAGTCGACCCGGCCGCGACGCTCGACGGCGTCCGACTGCTCACCAAGGAGGGCGGCAAGCGCGGTCGGTGGCAACGTGACGAGGCATCGCCCGCCGCGGCACCGGAGACCGTCGGATCCGAGGTGCGCCCCGGATCGGCGACCGTCGTGGTCGCGTCGACCGGAGGCGCCCGCGGCACCCGCCCGGACACCACCGGCCCGGCGATCACCGAGTGGCTCTCCGCCCGCGGCCACGCCGTCCGCGGGCCGCTGGTGTACGCCGACGCCGACATCGCGGCCGGGCTCGCCGATGCCCTCTCCGACGGCCCCGCCCTGGTGATCACGACAGGCGGAACGGGCGCCTCCCCCACCGACGCGACCCCGGAGGCGACGCTGGCCGTGCTCGACCGGGAGCTCCCCGGGATCGCCGAGGAGATGCGCCGACGCGGGACGAAGGTGACCCCGCACGCGTCGCTCAGTCGCGGCGTGGTGGGGCTGTCGGGCCGCACGCTGATCGTGAACCTGCCGGGCTCGCCCGGCGGGGTGAAGGACGGGCTGTCGGTGCTCGATCCGGTCCTCGAACACCTGCTCGCGCAGATCGCCGGCGGAGGTGCCCACAGTGCGTGAACTGCTGGCCCGCATCTCGGCCGACCCCCTCGACCCCGCGGCGGTCGATGCCGCCGTGTCCGGGCCCGAGCACGGAGCCGTGGTGGTGTTCACCGGGGTCGTCCGCGACCACGACGGCGGCCGGTCGGTGTCGGCGCTCGAGTACCAGGCCCACCCGGACGCCGAACGGTTCCTGCGCCGGTGCTGCGAGCAGGTGTCCGAACGAAGCGGGCTGCCCGTCGCGGCCGTGCATCGCGTGGGCCTTCTCACGATCGGCGACCTGGCGCTGGTCGCGGCCGTGGCCGCGCCGCACCGTGCCGAGGCGTTCGCTGCATGCGCCGAACTGGTGGAACGGATCAAGGCCGAGGTGCCGATCTGGAAGCGGCAACGGTTCACGACCGGGGTCTCGGAATGGGTGGGGCTCTAGCCGACCGGTATGGTGGCAGGAACTGGACGTCCCGCGAGGGGCGTCCAGCGTCGTAGAACGCTTCATGTCTCGAGCAGGTCTTGCGGCGCTCGATCTTGCCCACCGGCAATGTCGCCACCTTGTGCAAGCCCCTGACCCGGGACTCCTCCGGCCGCGGGCATGCATGATTGCCCGAAAGGCACCGAGAAACTTGTCCACCAGCGTCACCTCCCCGTCCGGCGAGCCCGCCTCCTTCGCATCCCTGGGCGTTCCCGCGCCGATCGTCGCGGCACTGGCCGACGGTGGCATCACCTCACCGTTCCCCATCCAGGTCGACACCCTGCCCGACACCCTGGCGGGCCGGGACGTCCTCGGCCGCGGCAAGACCGGCAGCGGCAAGACCCTCGCCTTCTCGATTCCCCTCGCGGCCCGCCTGGCCGGCGGCAAGCGGCGCCCGCGGAAGCCCCGCGGGCTGGTCCTCTCCCCCACCCGGGAACTGGCGACGCAGATCACCGCGACCCTCGAACCCCTCGCGAAGGCCCACGGCCTGCGGGTGACCACGATCTTCGGCGGCGTCTCGCAGCACCGGCAGGTGAACGCGCTCGAGGCCGGCGTCGACATCGTCGTCGCCTGCCCGGGGCGGCTGGAGGACCTGATGAAGCAGGGCTTCGTCACACTCGACGACGTCGAGATCACGATCCTCGACGAGGCCGACCACATGGCCGATCTCGGCTTCCTGCCCGGTGTCACGCGCATCCTCACGGCCACCCCGAAGGGCGGTCAACGACTGCTGTTCTCGGCGACGCTGGACAACGGCGTCGACAAGCTGGTCAAGCGCTTCCTGCAGAACGAGGTGCTGCACTCGGTCGACGAGGCGAACTCGCCGGTCGCCGCGATGACGCACCACGTGTTCGACGTGACCGGCGTCGACGTCAAGAAGGCCCTCGTCCACAAGCTCGCGTCCGGCCAGGGCCGACGGATCCTGTTCATGCGCACCAAGCACCAGGCGCGCAAGCTCGCCCGCCAGCTCACCGAGGCCGGAATCCCGTCGGTGGATCTGCACGGCAACCTCTCGCAGAACGCGCGCGACCGGAACCTGGCCGCATTCTCGGAGGGTTCGGCGCGCGTGCTGGTCGCCACCGACGTCGCGGCGCGTGGCGTCCACGTCGACGAGGTCGAACTAGTCGTGCACGTCGATCCGCCCGCCGAACACAAGGCGTACCTGCACCGGTCGGGTCGCACCGCGCGGGCCGGCAGCGCCGGTGACGTCGTGACGATCGTGCTGCCGGACCAGCGCAAGGACCTGTCGGTGCTGATGCGCAAGGCCTCGATCAAGGTCACCCCCGTCCAGGTGACCGCCGAGTCCGAGCACGTGCTCGAGCTGGTCGGCGATCCGGCGCCGCACGTGCCGCCGGCCCCGAAGACCGAGAAGCAGCAGGCCGGCGGCGGGCAGCGTCCGGGTCGCCGCGGCGGCGGGCAAGGTGGGCAGGCGCAGCGTCAGGGGCAGGCCCGCGGTCGTGGTCCGCGCCCCGAGGGCGCGGGTGCCGCGGCCGGTGGCGGTCGCCGCCGCTCGGGTGGACGCCCGGGTTCGGCCGGCGGCAATGGGACCGGGTCCGGCGGATCGACGGGCGGTGGCTCACGCCGCCGCCGCGGCTGAGGCTCCCCCTTCACACCGGCGCCAGGCCCTGGACCCCTGGCGCCGGACGGCGGTCACGCTGTGTCAGTGCATCCGCTCCTGATACAGCCGATCGATCAGGGCATGCGCGAAGCCCTGCGGTAGTTCCTCCGTCTCGAAGAGCAGCCGGTAGACGATCGGTGCGACGACCACGTCGAGGATGTCGTCTGCCGCGGGCGTGAACTCGCCCCGGTCCCGACCCCGGGAGAGGATGATCTCGAGGCGTTCGCGCGTGTACTGGCCTCCGCGGAATCCGCTCTGACAGTCCGGGCCCCCTGAGACCATGTCGCGCAAGAACTCTCGGCCAGTCGCCGACCCTGTCTCCTCGGCGTACTGAGCCGCCCACGCGGTCAGGTCTCCCTGCACCGAGCCGGTGTCCGGTGGCCCTTCCGGGCGCAGTCGTGCGACCGCCACATCCGCGAGCAGCTGGTTCAAGTCGCCCCATCGCCGATAGATCGTCGACGGCGCTACCCCCGCCAGCTCCGCGATCCGGGGCACCGTGATGTCCCCCCGATAGTGCTCCGCCTGAAGCGTGCGCACGGCGGCATGTACTGCCGTTTGGATGCGGACGGCTCGTCCGCCCGGGCGTGGATTGGGAGTCGCTGCCACCACACCACCCTAACGCAAAGATTTTGCAGTAGGGACTCGCCGGAAGTACCGTTTCCGCAGTTTCGCAAAATCTTCGCGTTAATGGATCCGGCTGGCCTGCTCGAACGGGCCGGCATCGAGTGTCCGGAAGGGAATGGGACGCCTTGACGTCGACTCCGACCGCGCCACGTCGGCGCCGCAGCGCACTGACACCCCGAGTCGCATTCTGGCTGCAGGCGTCGGTCTTGGCCGTCGTCATGGGAGGGTCGAGCGCACCGACCCCTCTCTATCCCGTCTATCAGGCGATGTGGGGTTTCTCCCCGATCACCCTGACGGTTGCGTTCGCCGTGTACGCGCTCGCGTTGTTGGCGGCTCTTCTGACAGTCGGGGCGCTGTCAGACCACCTCGGACGTCGGCCGGTGCTGCTCGCAGCCCTGCTGGTCGAGGTGGTCGCAATGGTCGTCTTCGCCGTGGCCGACAGTGCGACTGCGCTGATCGCCGCACGTGTCGTTCAGGGACTGGCGACGGGCGCGGCCCTGGGGTCGCTCGGCGCCTATCTCATCGAGCTCGAACCCCGAAACCGACCGGGGCTGGGCACAGTGATCAACAGCGCCGGCCCGATTCTGGGCCTGGCCGTCGGCGCCGTGGCCTCCAGCATCATCATCACAATCGCACCGGGTTCGATACACGCGGTCTATGTCGTGATCCTCGGGCTCCTCGTCTTGCAGATCGTCGGCACCGCGATCACCCCGGAGACGGTCCGCCCGGCGCCCGGTGCGCTCGCATCGCTGCGTCCTCGTGTGCACTTGCCGCAGTCGGCCCGCCGCGCAGCGATGTGGGTCCTGCCCGCGGCCGTCAGCACCTGGGCGCTCGGCGGACTGATCCTCTCCCTCGGCCCGATCGTCGTGCGATCGATGGCGGGTTCGGGTTCGGCGATGCTGGGCGGGCTCATCGTCGCCGCCCTGGCGGGCACCGGCGGGGTCGCGGTCCTCCTCGTCGGCTCGTGGGCGCCCCGCAGGCTGCTCACCCTCGGGATGGTCACTTTGCTGATCGGCATGGCCACGACCATGATTGCCGTCGGCGTCGGTTCGTTGCCGCTGTACTTCGCGGCCACCGTGGTCGCCGGCGTCGGTTTCGGCGCCGGCTTCCTCGGCGTGCTGCGCACCCTGATGCCGCTTGCCGCCGCCCACGAAAGGGCGGGATTACTCTCGGCCATCTACGTCGTCAGCTATCTCGCGATGAGCGTGCCCGCTGTCGTCGCCGGCCGACTCGTCACCGTTGTCGGACTGAATTCCACGCTGCTCGGCTACGCGGCGGCGATCATGGTCCTGGTTGTCTTCGTCCTGGCCGGGCTTCTGCGCACGCCGCGGTCCGCCGCTGACCGAGGTCTGTCCAGCGACAAGATTCGTCGGTCCACCCCGAATCACGTTCCGGCTCCGCGGCGAGCGGATACTGGAAGCGCCGACATCAACATTCGGGACGGCACCGACGCCATCGAACTACGCCCCCTCGGCCGTGGCCCGATGGATACCGACCGGATCACCGCCCCCGGAACGGAGTGACGCGATGGCCCCGAACATCAGGATCGAAGCGGTCGTCGACCACGAATATCGCGTCCACATCGACGACCGTGGGGACTCCGTCGAGTCCGAGATCATCGTCCACCCCGACGTCCTCGCCGATCTCGGATTCACGCCCGCCGACGAACAACTGGTCGTGCACCACACGGCGGCCTTCCTTGCCGAACACCAGCCCGTCGTCGACTTCCCCACGCTCGTCTACCTCGACGAAGTCGCCGCCGCCTACCGCGACTACCCCGAACAACTCCGCCTCCGGTTCGATCGACGAGACGGTCACGAGGGGTAGGTGCTTCTGTCAGAAGCGCTCCCAGTGGATCGCGTCGGCCAGGTTCCGACGGTTCCGCCAGCCGAAGCGCTCGAGATCGGGAACCTCCTGGAACTTGTCGACTTTGCCGACGCACAGCCACGCGATCGGCCGCACCGGCGCCGGGATACCGAGCAGCTCGGTGAGGTACTCCTCCTCGTAGAACGACACCCAGCCGACGCCGATGTTCTCGGCCGCCGCGGCGAGCCACAGGTTCTGGATCGCGAGTACGGCCGAGAACAGTCCGGTGTCGTCGATCGTGTGCCGGCCGAGGATGTTCTGGCCGCCGCGCGACGGGTCGTAGGTGACGACGATGCCCGTGCCGCTCTCGCGAATTCCCTCGATCTTGATGGGGTCGAACGTCTTCCGGCGATCCTCGGGTAGCGAGTCGGCGAATGCCTTGCGGCGCCCGGCCACGTGCTGGGCGAACGCGTCGAGGGTGTCGGGGTTGCGCACGACGATGAAGTCCCACGGCTGGGTGTTGCCGACGCTCGGCGCCGCGTGCGCCGCGCCGAGCACACGCTCCAGGGTGCCGTCCGGGATCAGTTCGCCGCTGAACTCGGCGCGGACGTCACGGCGTCGGCGGATGGCTTCGTACACGGAAACGAGAGATTCGGTCACCACTCCACGGTAGCCGCCGGGGATCGGCGGCCTGCAGGGATCCGATCAGGCGTCGACGGTGTAGCGGTGCACGCCCATCATCGTGTCGGACTCGAGGCCCTCCGCCTCGGGCTCGGCGCACGCTTCGAGCAACGCGTCGATCGACTCGGGGTCCAGGTCGGTGCCGATGACGACGAGTTCCGTGCGACGGCCCTCGCCCGGATTCCACTTCTGCGGATGGAACGCGATGTGGTCGCCCACCACCTGCAGCAGATACTTCTGCTGGTGCCCACGGACACCGAAGTACACGTACCCCTTGATCCGGTAGATACCGGCGGGCTGCTTCTCCAGGAACCGGACGAGCCGGCGCGGGTGCATCGGCAGCTCCGACGTGAACGTCATGCTCTGGTACATCGTGTGGAAGTGGTCGTCGTGGTCCCCGCCACACTCCGTACACGTGTCGTCGGCCACCGCGAACAGCTCGTCGAACGTCAACTGCTCACCGGGCTGCGCTTCACGCCGCGGCGTCCGGTCGAACAGCAGCCCCGGATCGACCCGCCCCTGCACCGTCGAGACCACCGCGGCTCGGGGATTGATCCGGCAGACGTCGCTCAGGAGGGTGTCGTGGTCGTCCTCACCGATGCGGTCGGTCTTGTTCAGCACCACCAGGTCCGCGATCGCGATGTGCTGGTCGAGTTCGGGATGGCGTTGCCGACTGGCCTGGTACTCGGCGCCGTCGACCAGCATGACCAGCCCGCCGTAGGTGATGTACTGGTTCTCGCTGCCGAGGACGAGCCGAATCATGTTGCGCGGCTCCGCGAGCCCACTCGCCTCGACGACGATGACGTCGATCTCCGACGTCCGGTGCGCGAGCCGGTTCAGCATGTCGTCCATGTCGCTGACGTCGACTGCGCAGCACATGCACCCGTTGCTGAGCGCCATCATCGAGTCGACCTGGCCGGCGACCATCATCGAGTCGATGTTCACCGAACCGAAGTCGTTGACGATCACACCGATACGGGTGCCCCCGTTGTTGCGCAGCAGGTAGTTGAGCAGGGTCGTCTTCCCGGAACCGAGGAACCCGGCAACCACCACGACGGGGATCGACCGCGGACTCCGCTTCTTCGCCACCCCGACCTCCGTACCGCCGACAACACCGACCGGCAATCGTACTAGGTTCGCGCCTCGGACATTTCGGGCGATTTCTCCGGTTCGAAACCGGCATGCAAGAATGCCCCGGTCAGGTGATGACGAACGAGGAAGCCGGTGCGAAACCGGCGCGGTCCCGCCACTGTAATCGGGGAGCGACCCTCCACCCAGCCACGGCTCACACGCCGGAAGGCCGGGGGGAAGCGACGATCCGAGAGCCAGGAGACTCCCGTCATCGCAACCTCCTATTCGGGGCGGATTTCCCCGAGAGAGGTGGCCAGTCCACCATGCTGTTCGCTGCATCGTCACCACGGTTCTCCGCGTCGCGCCTCGACGAGTTCACCTGGGACAACTCTCTCCACATCCGCGCCTGACGCCCCATCGCTTCGCGGCGCACCAGCGCCGCCTCGTCAGGCTGATCTCGTTCGCCGGTGCGCTGCCCCGCTCGTCGTCGGCATACCCGAGAGCGAGTCGAGCCGAAGACCAACCGTCCCGCTCACCCGTGGAGAACCCATGTCCCAACGGTCCCTGACCGCCCTGCTGGCTGCCGTCGCCGCGGCAGGTCTCACGCTCACCGCGTGCTCGTCCGACACGTCGAGCGCCGACGCCGCCGTCGACGCGCGCGGGTGCATCACCGACTTCGACGCGAACACCGACTACTTCCCGGACAAGTCGACCCTGCTCGACGCGAAGAACTTCACCGTCGACTACCACGGCAGCTACCAGGTGCTGACCGTCAACCAGCCGTTCCCGGGCGCCTCGCCCGAGTCGTACGTGCTGGTCAAGTGCGGTGCGCCGGAGCCGGAACTGACCGGCGACCTGGCCGCGGCGCCGAAGATCACGACGCCGATCCAGAGCCTGTACTCGGCGTCCACGACGCACCTGCCGCTCATCACCGAGCTCGGCCAGCTCGATGTCCTCACCGGTGTCGCGAACGCGGCCAACGTGAACGGTGAAGACATTCGTGCCCGCATCGCGGAGGGCAAGATCGCCGAGTACGCGTCGGGCAAGACCGTCAACGTCGAGAAGGTCGTCGCGGCGAACCCCGACGTCCTGATGACGCAGGGCACCGACGACCCGTCGTACGTCAAGCTGCGCGCGGCCGGCATCCCGGTGGTCGCCAACGCCGAGTACCTCGAGAACACCGCTCTCGGCCGCGCCGAGTGGGTCAAGATGATGGCGGCGCTGACGGGCACCGAGGCGCAGGCGGGCACGCTGTACGACCAGATCCGCAGCGACTACGAGAAGGTTGCCGCCACCGCCGCGTCCGCCGAGAAGAAGCCGGTCCTGAACGGCACCATGTACCAGGGCACGTGGTACATGCCCGCCGGCGGTAGCTACGTGGGCCAGATGCTGCGTGACGCCGGCGCGACCTATCCGTGGGAGAGCGACCCTGCGACCGGCAGCCTCCAGCTGAACTTCGAGACCGTCTACGCACAGAACGGCACCGCGCCGCTGTGGCTCGTGATGAGCAACTGGCCCACCACCGGCGACGCGGTCGCCGAGGACCAGCGCTACGGACAGCTGACCGCCGTCAAGGACGGCCAGGTCTGGTCCGGCACCAAGGACATGGGCCCCACCGGCGGCAACAACTTCTACCAGTTGGGTGTGCTGCGCCCGGACCTGATCCTCGGTGACCTGGTCGCGATCGTGCACCCGGAGCTGGCCCCGAACCACGAGTTCGCGTTCTACCGGCCGGTTCCGCAGGCATGACGACGCTCCTGACCCGCCCGCCCGCCTCGGACACCGGGGCCGCGGGCGGGCGGGACGCCGCCCCGACCCCGCGGGTCCTCTCGCGCCGGGCGGCACTGGTCCTGGTCGGACTGGCGGCCGCAATCGTGGTGCTGTTCCTGCTCGCGCTGGCTCTCGGTCCGGTCCGCGTCCCGCTCGCCGACACCGTCCGCGTCGTTCTCGGCGCCCAGCCGTCCGATCCCCGCTGGCAGGTCGTCGTCCACGAGCTACGGCTGCCGCGGGCGCTGACCGCGGTGTTGGTGGGTGCCGCCCTGGGCGTTGCGGGCCTGCAGATGCAGACCCTGTTCCGCAACGCGCTCGCCGACCCCTACGTGCTCGGTGCCAGTTCCGGGGCGAGTCTCGGTGTGGCGCTCGTGGTCATCACGGCCGGGACCGCGGGCTCCGCGTCGTTCACCGCCGGACTCGCCGGCATGGGACGCGCCGGCGTCGTGCTGGCCGCCGCGGGCGGTGCCGCGATCGTGTTGCTGTTCGTGCTGATGCTGTCGCGCTGGGTGCGCTCGTCGGTGACGCTGCTGCTGGTGGGCGTCATGGTCGGTTCCGCGACCACCGCGATCGTGAGCGTGCTGCTCGTGTACGCGGATCCCGTTCGAGCCCAGTTGTTCCTGCTGTGGGGTCTCGGCAGCTTCGCCTCCACGACCTGGTCCGACCTGGCGCTCATGGCACCGATCGTGCTGGCCGCCGTCGCGGTCGCACTGGCCACCGTGCGCCCGCTCAATGCCCTGCTCCTCGGCGAGGGCTACGCCCGCACGATGGGCATCGATGTGCGCCGGGCACGGTTGATCACCCTGCTCACGGCGTCACTGCTCGCCGGGGTGACCACCGCGTTCTGCGGCCCGATCGGATTCCTCGGCCTGGCCGTCCCACACCTGGCTCGGCTGGCCGTCGGCACATCGGATCACCGCACGCTCATGCCGACGGTGATGCTGATGGGTTCCGCTGTGGCCCTCGCATGCGGCATCGTGAGTCAGGTACCGAACAGCGACCGTGTCCTGCCCCTCAACGCGGTGACCGCCATGATCGGCGCGCCGATCGTGATCACCGTGCTGATCCGGGCCCGCCGTGGAATCGATGGAGCCGCCCTGTGAGTACCGATGCAGTGAGCCCGGACGGGTCGGCCGTCGCGCTCCGCCTCGACGGCGTCACGACCGGATACTCGGTGCGACGCGCGCTGCGCCCGGCCGTCACCCGGTCCGTGGCCACCCGATTGTCGGCGACCGCCCGACGCGGCGAGCTGACCGTCCTCCTCGGACCCAACGGCAGCGGGAAGTCGACGCTGCTGCGGACCATCTGCGGTCTGCAGCCCGCGCTCGACGGTACGACCATGCTGGACGGCAGGGACATTCGCGACATGGCGGCCGACGAGGTGGCCCGCGCGATCGCGGTGGTACTCACCGAACGCGTCGATCCGGGGATGCTCTCCGGGCGCGAACTCGCCGGGCTCGGGCGCACTCCGCACCTGGGCCTCGGTGGCCGCATGAGTCCGCGCGATCACGCCGTCGTCGCGTGGGCGCTCGACGCGGTCGGCGCCACCCACCTCGCGGACCGACCGGCGTCCGAGATGTCCGACGGCGAACGCCAGCGCGTCCTCACCGCACGCGCTCTCGCGCAGGAACCCACACTGCTGGTTCTCGACGAGCCGACGGCGTTCCTCGACGTACCGTCGCGGGTCGCGCTGGTCGAGTTGATGCGGCGTGCGGCCCGCGAGCACGACCTGGCCGTCGTGATGTCGACGCATGACCTCGAATTGGCGCTGCGCGTCGCCGACCACGTGTGGTTGCTCGATCGCACCGGCCGCCTCGACACCGGCACCCCCGAGCAGCTCGCGCTCGACGGCCGCATCGGGTCGGTGTTCGATTCGCAGGCATTGCGATTCGATCCCGCGTCCGGCGTGTTCGTGCTGGACGCGACGGTCGGCGACAAACGACAGGTGCGAGTCTTCGGATCCGAGCCTGCGGTGTCCGCGGCGTGCCGGTTGCTCGGCCGAGAGGGCTTCGGCATCGCGACCGCCGACGACGACGGCACCGACGCGGAGCTGTCGGTGGACGTCGGGGTCGGCAGCGGCACCGTGGCACTGCGGCATGCCGGACACACGATGCGCCTGCCGAGTGTCGATGCACTCCCCGATGCGCTTCGCGCGCTGCCCGATTCGACGCTGCGAGTTGCGACGCCCGCCGAGATCGCCGCGACGCTGTCCGAGATCGCGACCGTCAGTCCGCATCTCGCGACCACGTCGGGCGCCCCCACGGCAGGCCGATGGCGCCGTGCCCGCGACCTGTACGAGAACCCGGGCGTCCTCGCGGAGACCGTCGACGCCGTCCGTCGGCGGATCGGCCCCACCGAGTGGCGGGTGGCCGCCTCGACGCTGTTCTTCGGCTACGCCGCGCGGCTGTGGAAGTCGGCGCTGGGCGGTGTGGTGCTGACCGAGCGGCTCCCCGATCTCGATCCCCACGACCTCGAGTGGATGTGCGATGAGGGGACGATCAGCCTCAACCTCCGAGATCCCCGCGGCTGGTCCTGCGCCGACCACGCGGAGCTGGTCGACCTGGCCCGGGTCATGGTGATGGACCGTCACCTCGAGCCGATGATCGGCGCCATCCGCGACGCCGAGCCGATGTCGGCCCGACTCCTATGGGGCAACGTCGCAGCGGCCCTCCTGGGCGCGGCGCGGGTGATCGGCAACGGCTCCGACCCCGAGACTGCGCTGCGCGCACAAAATTTCGCCGACGCGATCCTGCGCGATCCGCGTCTCGTGGACACCGTCGTCCCGGAGGGCGACGGCTACCGCCGGCGCAGCTGCTGTCTGTTCTATCGCACACCCAGGTCGGGCTTCTGTGGTGACTGCGCGCTCACCCGCCCGACCGAAAACGAAGAGGAAACCGCATGACCACCACCGAACCCGTCGAAGTGACCACCGAGAGCGGACGCCGCGAGCAGCGTTGGCCGTTCCCGACGGACGAGGAATCGCTGCTGAAGCTCGTCCACATCCTCTTCGAGGAGCACTGGGACGACATCTGGTTCGGCAACTTCGCCGAGGGCGCCGCGTGGGAGGTGGCCGCCCCCAACGCGCCCGAACGCATCTCGATGCTCGACGGGTACGTCACGGTCGACTTCGGCCGCTGGCACTTCCACCTGTGCATCGGCGAGCACACCGCGAGCGGTCCGGAGCTGGGCCGGATCCGCCGGTGCTCACGTGCCGAGATGTACCGCATGCTCGGCAAGGACGGCACGCCGACCTCGTGGGGTCTGCGGCTGTTCAACGGCCGCGACGACCAGATGATGACCGCGATGCTCCCCAACCCGTTCCTCACCAACCGGCAGAAGGCTCGCGACGAACCGGACTGGTCCCGGCTCGAGCTGTGGGACCGGCTCCGGGAGCAGTTCCTGGGCCTGGGCCCGGACGAGCAGGACCGCGCCGGAAAGGGGTTCCGTCACGGCTGAAACAGCAGATTGACCGTCAGGAGTGCCGAGATCGACTCGCGAGGAGGAGCGACATGACGACCGCTCGACCCGAATCCGTCCAACCGCCTGTCGTCGTCACCGAAAGCGGCGGGCGCGAGCAGCGCTGGCCGATTCCGGCCGACGAGGATTCACTGCTGCAACTGATCCACCTGCTGTTCGACGAGTACTGGGACGACATCTGGTTCGGCATCCTCATGGAGGGCGCGGCGTGGGAAGTCGCGGCGCCGAACGCGCCGAAGCGGATCTCGACGTACGACGGCTACGCCACGATCGACTTCGGCCGCTGGCACTTCCATCTGTGCATCGGTGAACACAAGGACAGCGGACCCGAACTCGGCCGGATCCGGCGGTGTTCGCGCGCCGAGCTGTACCGCAGCCTCGGCGCCGACGGGACCCCGCACTCGTGGGGCGTCCGGATGTTCAACGGCCGCGACGAGCAGATGATGACCGCCATGCTGCCGAACCCGTTCCTGACGAAGACGCAGCAGATCCGCGACGAGCTCGACTTCTCGCAACTGGCGCTTTGGGACCGCCTGCGTGAGATGTACCTCGGTCTGGCCCCGGACGAATTGGACCGGCAGGGCAAGGGTTACGCGCGCCACAGCTGAACAGACGATTGACTGGCCCGCACCGGAATACGGTGCGGGCCTGCCCGTCGTCCGGCAGCACCACGACGCAGAACTCCGTTGCGAATCCGATCTCCGCAGCCATCGCCGGATCGGCAATGCGACTTGGAACACACTCCGGTCAAACGACCCATTTCGACGTGCCTTGCGCCACAAATTGCACTACAGTTCAAAAAGTTGCCCCCTCCCCCCTGGGCAGCAACGGCGCTCGCCCGGCGATTCCCCCCCTGCCCGGGCGAGCAGTCGGGTGGTGGCGTGTGAGAACACTCCACGCCACCACCTGGCACCGTCTGGGACGATTCGCCGATGATCCTCGAGCACGCACTTCTTCAGGTGAAGCCCGGACACACCGCCGATTTCGAGGCGACCTTCGGTCGCGCGAAACAGATCATCGCCGCAATGCCCGGCTTCCGACGCCTCCGCCTCTCCTGCTGCCTCGAGCACCCCGGCACGTACCTGCTCCTCGTCGAGTGGGACAGCCTCGAGGCCCATACGGAGGGTTTCCGGGGCTCGCCCGAGTACCAGGAATGGCGCCGGCTGCTCCACCACTTCTACGACCCGTTCCCGACCGTCGAGCACTACGAGGACGTCGACTCCGCGTAACTGTTCGCACGAAAGTCCGTCGCCCGCGGCGCCACCGTCGGCCAGGATGGCTCCCGTGGAATCAACCGTCATCCTGAACGAGACCGACGCGGGCGAGTTGCTGACGCTCCAGCGCGCCGCGTACGTCACCGAAGCGCAGGCTCACCAGGACCTGCACCTGCCCCCGCTGACGCAGCCACTCGCGGATCTAGCGGACGAACTGCGCAGCCCGGACGTCGTCGCTCTCGGGCTGCGCGGCAGCGGCGCCCGCCTCGTCGCCGCGGTGCGTGTCCGTGTCGATCCCGATCGCCCGCATGTCGCCGAACTGGGGCGGCTCGTCGTCGTCCCGGATCTGCAAGGCCGCGGGCTGGGAAGCCGTCTCCTCGGCCTCGCCGAGCAGCGACTGCCCGACTCGGTGACGACGATGCGGCTGTTCACCGGAGAACACAGCGCCGCCAATCTCCGCCTCTACGCCCGGTTCGGATACACCGAGACGCACCGCACCTCGACCCCTGGCGGCTACGACATCGTCCACATGACTAAAGACGTGCACTGACCGCACTGGGCCTACCACAGCGTGCCGACCGCACAAAAAACTCCGGGCCACGATCGGATGATCGTGACCCGGAGTTTCGGAGTGGAGCTAAGGGGACTCGAACCCCTGACCCCCACACTGCCAGTGTGGTGCGCTACCAGCTGCGCCATAGCCCCGTGTTGAGTTGTTCTCTGCGCTTCCGGAGTGACTCCCTCGCGCTGAAAGAAAGTTACACCACCGCCGACATGGACTACAAATCGCCTGGTCAGAGGTAATAGGGCCCGACGGTGGCCGGCCCGATCGGGCCGGCCACCGGGCGGTTCCTACTGCGAAACCTGCGAAACCCAGTCCGGGTTGCTGAGCGCGTCGACCACCTGGCCGTTGTGGACGACGGCCGGGGTGCCCGTTGCGCCGGACGCGGCGAGGGCGGCACGGCCGGTCTCGGCGTCCGCGGCGGCCTGCTGCACCCGCTCACCGCTGGTGATGCAGTTGACGACCGTGTCGTTCGCGCCGGCATCCTTGGCCAGCTTCGCGAGGTCCTCGTTCGACAGGTCCGACTTCCCGTTCTCGGGCGGCTGGTTCTCCGGCGAGAACAGCTCACCGTGGAACTTGGAGTACGCGATCGCGTCACCGCTCTGCGCGACGCACTGGGACGCGGCAACCGCGCGGGTCGAGTAGTCGCCGCTCGCGGAGAGCCGGTTGAGGAAGTTGAGGATGTGGTAGCGAACCGCGAACTTGCCCTCGTCGATGGCCTGGGCCACCTCCTGGCCGTGCTTCTGCTCGAGCTGCGCGCAGTAGGGGCACATCGGGTCCTCGAACACGTCGATGGTGTTCGTCACGTCGGGGAGCCCGAGTCGGACGACGCCCGCATCCTCCATCGTCACCGTGACGGCGGCGTTCTGGACCGCGCCGTAGCCGGCGTTGCGCGGCTCGTCGCTGCTCTTCGTCAGGAGGATGCCGCCGATCACCAGCGCCGCGATCACCACGATCGCGAGACCGCCGACGATGTACGTCGCCTTGCTGGACGTCGCCTGCGGGGTGTACTTGGCCGACTTCGGTTTCTTCGAACTCACTTCGCGTCCTTCGTCATGGGTGTGAGATCCGTTCGGAACTGATGACAGTGCCTGCCGCGTGACCGCGAACAGGCACTACTCGGCCCCTACTCTGCCACCGGCGCCTGAGCGGGCACTGAGAACGGCACGCGGGATCGCGGTCCGAGCGAGTACGGGCTCCGGGGGAACACCACGAGCCACACCGCCAGCGCCAGGAAACCGACATCTCGGGCAATCTCCCGCGCGTAGTCCCAGCCGCCGACGTCGGCGGCTCCACCACCACCGAAGCATCCGCAGTCGATCGACAGGCCGCGGGCCCACACCGAGATGATCACGCCGATCAGGACGAGCAGCGTGGCGCTGGAGACCACCGCCACCACCCGTACCCCGAGGCCGATCACCAGGAACAGGCCGAGAGCGATCTCGAACATCGGCATCGTGTACGCGACCGGGCGGACGAGGTCCTCGGGCAACAGTTGATAGGCCCGGACCGCGACCACGGTCTGGGTGGGATCGATGAACTTGATCCACCCGGAGATCAGCCACACAGCGGCCAGGCCGAAGCGCGCGAGGAGGCTCACAATGCGAATCCACACGCCCCACACGCTACCGAAGAGGTATGCCTGCGCTTTCTAGATCAGTTCCGTTTCCCCAGCTAGGTTCAGTTTCGTGAACGCCGCACCGGACACCGCACCCAAGCCGCACGACTTCGACCACACCCACGCCGACGTCTCGGGGGGCTGGCTGCGCGCCGCCGTGTTCGGCGCGATGGACGGCCTGGTCACCAACACGTCACTGATCGCCGGCGTCGGCGGCGCGGGCGTCGACGCGCATACCGTCGTGCTCAGCGGCGTGGCGGGGCTGGTGGCGGGCGCGTTCTCGATGGCGCTCGGCGAATACACGTCGGTGAAGACGTCCAACGAACAGATCGACGCCGAGGTGCGGGTGGAGCGGCGGGCGCTTCGCACGCACCCCGAAGCGGAGGAGGCCGAGTTGGTGGAGACCTTCACGACCATGGGCATGAGCGAGCAGACGGCGACCGCCGCCGCGGCCGAGGTCCACGCGGACGCCGAGCGGGCGGTCGAGATCCACATCACCCACGAACTGGGCGTGAACCCGAACGAGAAGCCGTCGCCGGTGGTCGCGGCGGGGTCGTCGTTCGTGATGTTCGCGATCGGCGCGATCATCCCGCTGATCCCCTACCTGTTGGGATTCGAGTCGCTGATCGCCGGCCTCGCAATCGGCGGCGCCGGGCTACTGCTCGCGGGCGCGCTCGCGGCGCACTTCACCGCCCAGTCCAAGTTCCGCGGCGCCCTCCGGCAGCTGCTGTTCGGCGCGATCGCCGTCGGCGCCACCTACCTCGTGGGTGCGCTCATCGGAATCGGGGTGCCCGGCTGAGCCGTCCGAGCCGGCTGAGCCGTCCTTGACGTGGCCCTTGGGCGCGAAGATCCACATCAGAATCGGCAGCAACATGATGCCGCCGGTGATCGCCCAAGCCGCGCCGAAAGACCAGGTCTCCGCGAGCCATCCCGCCACGAGCGGGCCCGCGAACGCGCCGACGTCGCTCACCATCTGGAAGGCCGCCAGCACCGGGCCGCCACGCCGCTGGGAGCCGACCACGTCCGCCACCGCGGCCTGCTGCGCCGGCCCCATGACACCGGAACCGATGCCGCAGACCGCTGTCGCGATGTAGAAGACGACGAGGTTGTCGGCGAAACCCATGGCGATGGTGGAGACGCCGCAGATCGCGAGTCCGACGACCACGAACTGTCTGCGACCGAGGCGATCCGACAGGCGCCCGGAGCGCATGAGCACCACGGCGTTGCCGATCGCGAACACGGTGAGCGCGATCGCGGCCGTCGCCTCACTCCCGTCCAGGGCGGCGACGACGAACAGCGGCACGAGCGAGATCCGCACTCCGAAGATCACCCAGCCGGTGACCAGGTTCGATCCGAGCGCGGCCCGGTACGTCGACGAGCGCAGTCCTTCGCGCAGGGTCATCGCCTGCAGGTTGCTCTCCCCCGCCGGTTCGGCGAGGTGCGACTTCCGCAGCGCGACGAACACGACGGCCGCGGCGACGACGAGCGCGACGGTGTAGATCACGAACGGGACCCGCAGCCCGAACCTCGCGAGCGCGCCACCGACCAGCGGGCCGCTGATGGTGCCGATGAGGAACGCCGCCGAGTACACGCCCGACACCCGGCCTCGACCGCCCGGCGGCGACATCCGGATCAGCAGGCCGAGTGCCGAGACGGTGAACATCGTGGAGCCGATGCCGCCGAGCGCCCGGAACACCAGCAGCTGCCAGTAGCTGTTCGCGAGGGCGCACGCACCCATCGAGCCCGCCGTGATGAGCAGACCGGTGAGGTAGGTGGGCCGCTCGCCGATCGCCTGGACCAGGCGGCCGCTGACGGGTGCGAAGGCCAGCCGCATGAGCGCGAACACACTGATCACCGCACTGGCCGCGGTGAGTCCCACACCGAAACTGCTCGCGAACTGCGGCAGCGCCGGGGCCACGATCCCGTACCCGAGGGCGACGATGAACGCCGACACCACGAGCACCCAGATCTCCTTGGGCAGCCCGGGTTCGGCGGATGTCGTGGATTCAGTCGGGTTTCTCATCGTCGATGAATGTATCGACGCTGCACGAGGGCGAATCAAGCAAGTCCCAGTGCGCGGGAGACGACATCCTGCGCGGCGGCCTGAACCTCGGTGAGATGCGCTGGGCCGAGGAAGGATTCGGCGTAGATCTTGTAGACGTCCTCGGTGCCGGACGGCCGCGCCGCGAACCACGCGTTCTCGGTGACGACCTTGAGTCCACCGATCGCGGCGCCGTTGCCGGGTGCCGTCGTCAACGTCGCGGTGACCGACTCCCCGGCCAACTCGGTGGCGGTGACCTGCTCGGGCGAGAGCTTCGCCAACACCGCCTTCTGCTCCCGCGTCGCCGGGGCGTCGATCCGGGCGTACGCCGGATCGCCGTGCTGTCTGGTGAGTTCGCGGTAACGCTCGGACGGGCTCTGCCCGGTGACCGCGGTGATCTCGGCGGCCAGCAGCGCCAGCAGCAGTCCGTCCTTGTCGGTGGTCCACACCGTGCCGTCGTGCCGGAGGAACGAGGCCCCCGCGCTCTCCTCGCCACCGAACCCGAGGGAGCCGTCGAGCAGCCCCGGCACGAACCACTTGAACCCGACGGGCACCTCCACGACCGACCGGCCGAGCCCGCCGGCGACCCGATCGATCATCGACGAGCTGACGAGGGTCTTGCCGACCTTCGTCGTCGGCGACCATCCGGCGCGGTAGGTGTAGAGGTAGTCGATCGCGACCGCCAGATAGTGGTTGGGATTCATCAGCCCGCCGTCCGGGGTGACGATGCCGTGCCGGTCGGCGTCGGCGTCGTTGCCGGTGGCCAGGTCGAACCGGTCGCGCGCGGCGATCAGCGAGGCCATCGCGTACGGCGACGAGCAGTCCATCCGGATCCGACCGTCACCGTCGAGGGTCATGAACCGCCACGTCGCGTCGACGAGCGGATTGACGACCGTGAGATCGAGGCGGTGCCGCTCGGCGATCGCCGCCCAGTAGTCGACCGACGCGCCGCCGAGCGGGTCGGCACCGATGCGCAGTCCCGACGCGCGGATCGTGTCGAGGTCGAGCACGCTGGGCAGGTCGTCGACGTAGGCGGCGAGGAAGTCGTAGCGGCCGGCGGCCTCGAGCGCCCTCGCGAGCGGCACCCGGGCGATGCCGGACAACCCGGACCGCAGTAGGGCGTTGGCCCGGTCGGCGATGACCGTGGTGGCGTCGCTGTCCGCCGGGCCGCCGTGCGGCGGGTTGTATTTGAAGCCCCCGTCCCGCGGCGGATTGTGCGACGGCGTGACGACGATGCCGTCGGCCCGGCCGGCCGGGCCGGTGGCGTTGTGCCGCAGGATCGCGTGACTGACCGCGGGGGTCGGCGTGTACCCGTCACGCGAATCGATCACCACCGCAACATCGTTCGCGACCAGCACCTCGAGTGCGGTCGCCCACGCCGGTTCGGACAGCGCGTGCGTGTCGCGGCCCAGGAACAGTGGGCCCGTGATGCCCTGCGCCGCCCGGTACTCGACGATCGCCTGGGTGGTCGCGGCGATGTGCGCCTCGTTGAAGGCGGAGTCGAGACTCGAACCGCGGTGTCCGGACGTCCCGAACACCACCTGCTGCTGCGGATCCGACGGATCGGGCGTGCGCGTGTAGTAGGCGGACACCAGGTGCGCCAGATCCTCCAGGTCCTCCGGCCGCGCCACCTGGCCCGCACGTTCGTGCACCATCAACCCCTCCGACTCCGTGATGCTGGAAACGATGCGGAAGACGCATCGGTTCCATCGTGCCAGGGGTGGAAGCTACCTGCCGGTTCATCGGGTTCAACCGGTGATCCGAAACCCCAACCACGCGAAACCGATACCGATGGCGAGACTGGCCGCGACATACACCGCGGACGTGACGGATCGGCGCACCCGCACGAGACCGACGGCCTCGTTCGCGAACGTCGAGTACGTCGTCAGACCGCCGCAGAAGCCGGTGCCGAGAAGCGCGAACAGCGCGGCCGGCATCGTGGCACCGGCAAGCAAGCCAAGGATCAGGCAGCCGGACACGTTCACCACGAACGTCGGCACGGGAAAGCTGCCGTACGAGTGCAGATGCCGGCCCGCGAGGTATCGGACCGAAGCCCCTGCGCCCCCACCGAGAGCGACCCACAACAAGTTCACGCGGCCTCACCCCGGAGACGCACGTGCAGATACTCTCCTGCGCCCATCCCGAGGCGCGCCGCGAGCAGTGCGGGCAGCAGTGTCGCGACCACGTAGAGCACCGCCGAACCGGGGTTCTGCACCACATCGACGGCCATCGTCGAGAAGGTAGTGAAGCCGCCCAGCACGCCGACGCCGAGGAAGAGCCGCCACAGTCGATCGGGGCCGACCATCGCCGCGAGCACGCCGAGGAGCAACGACCCGATCACGTTGATCACCGTGACCGTCCAGATCCCGTGGAACTGCTGGGAGAGCAGGAACCGGACGCTCGCGCCGATCGCACCGCCGAGTGCCACGACGATCAGCGCCCGACCCTCCACCATCACGTCGCTCCCGTCCTGTTCGCCGTCACCGATCCTGGCGTGCGGGCCGAGCCCGGCCGCGCGATCCCGGCGTCCTCGCCCGCATGATCATCGCAGCGACGAAGTAGCGGCACGGCGTTTGCCCCTCGTTGGCGAATCGGTGGGGGGCGTCAGCCTCGAAGTACAACGTGTCGCCGGCGCCGAGTGTCCACGAGCGTTCCCCCACGTCGATCACAAGCTCGCCGTCGACGACGTGGACGAACTCGTGCGAGTTCGGCGCGTACGCGGGGAACTCACCGGCGTCGCACGCGGCCGGCAGGACGATCTCCATCCATTCGAAGTTCACTCCGGGAATCACCGGCGTCAGGACAGTCCTGGTCCAGCCACCGTCCTCCTCCGCGACGTCGTGGTCGGTCGCTCGGCGCAGGACGGTGCGGTCACGCTCGTCCCCGCTGATCAGCGCCTCCAGTTCCACGCCGAGTCCGCGCGCGATCCGGTCGAGCACCACGACGGTGGGCGCCTTCGCGCCGCGCTCGATCGCCGAGATCATGCTCACACTGACGTCCGAGCGCGCGGCCGCCTCGGCCAAGGTCAGGTCCGCCGCGCGCCGGGCCTGTTGCACACGTTCACCGAGAGCCTCCAGATTCATGTGCTCTATAGTAGTTGCAGTTCAACCTCTATAGAAGAATTGGGAGGGGATCATGCCGGAAGCCACAGTGCGCCCCGCCTGGCCGGCCGACCTCGCCGACATCGCGTCGATCTATCGGCACTACGTGAACACAACCACCGTGACGCTGGACGAGACGCCACCCGACCACGCGGCGTGGAGCAGTCGCTACTGGTCGTTGGCCGGGCGGGGACTGCCGTTCCTCGTTGCCGAGACGGACGGGCGGATCGCCGGTTACTCGTACTGCGCGCCCTGGAAGACGCGCTCGGCCTACCGGTACTGCGTCGAGGAATCGATCTACCTGGCGCCGTGGGCCACGGGACGACGGATCGGCGGTGCGCTGCTCGACCGCACACTCGACGAGTGCACCCGTATCGGGATCCGTGAGGTGATCGCGGTGCTGACGTCCGAAACCGGTGCACCCGAATCGAGTTCGTTCCACCTACACCGAAGTCGAGGCTTCGAGGTCGCCGGACGACTGAAGGGCGTCGGGTTCAAGAACGCCTCGACGATCGACACGGTCATCATGCAGTGCGCGCTCGCCGACCCCGACCGGGCACGCTTGGCCGCAGGGCAGCGCGTCTAGTTCAGACCGAGGAACAGGTCGTGGGCGCCGTCACGGTCCGGCCGATAGCCGACGTCTAGCTTGTACGCGCCGGGACGCAACTCGTTGACCTCGGCCCACCGGTACATGAAGGCGAAGCTGTCGCCGATCGCGGCCTCGTCACCCCGATGCGGGTGGTGCAGGTATCGGCCGGCCGGGGCCTTTGCGATGGTCCACCCCTCGGGCAGGGACGCGGGCAGTGCCTCGACGACGACGCCGAGCAACTCGCGGTAGACACCGTCACCCAGATCCGTGCTGAACTCCACGAATACATCGTCGGGCCCGGTCAGCAGGTCGCTGCGACGGGCGAAGACACGCGCCCACGCCTGCGGCACCACGACGGCCAGTTCGTCGAACGGCGCGACCACCTCGATCCCGACAATCGTCGTCGCGGGCCGCTCCACTATCTGCACGAAGGTCTCCTCCACTCGGCGCGTCAGGCCCGTAGCATCGCGGCCTCGATGGCGGTCAGCTTGTCGGTCAGGTCCGCGCCGACCTGGGCGATGTAGGGCTCGTCGACGATCTGGATATGGTCGCACCCGACGTGGACGATCTCCAGGTTCTGCACCGCCTCACCCCAACCGCCGTCGGGCTGCCGGGTCCCGAATGCGGGCTCGAGCGCGATCTGGTCGTCCAGGTAGGTCTCGGCCATGTAGAGCACGACGTCGCCGTCGTAGGTCTCCAGGTCGGTGGTCGGGATGGCGCGGTTGTCGAGCCACGACGTGCGCTGGTGCTCGATGATGCCGCTGGGGATCTTGGCGCCGCTCATCCTGAGCAGCCCCATCAGGATGTCGATCTGTTCCTCGTCGCTGCCGGCGGCGGCGAGCTGGTCGTAAGGCAGCGGCGCGTCGAAGTTGTAGGTCTTCTTCGCGAACGCGGCGTAGCGCTGCCAGCGCTTGCGGATCTCCTCGGGGGTGTCGTCGACCTTCTCACCCGGCATGACGGTGTCGATCAGGCCGACCAGCCGAACGTCCGCCCCGTCCTTCCGAAGTTGCTTGGCCACGGCGTAAGCCAGTGCACCCCCGAACGACCAGCCGGCCAGCACGTAGGGACCGTCGCCCTGGATCTCGCGCAGAATCGGCAGGTACTCCGCAGCCCTGTCCCGAAGGGGACCCTCGACCCGCTCGAGGCCGTACATCGGGGTGTGCGCGGGCAGCCGCTTGAGGAGCGGCTCGTACGCCACCGTCGACCCACCGGCCGGATGGAACACGAACACCGGCACCGCATCCGAACCCTCGGCCCGCGGACGCAGCGTGCGCACCAGACCGTCGATCTTCAGCCCGTCCTCGAGATGCTGACGCACCGTCTCGGCCAGCTGCTCGATGGTCTCGGCGTCGAGCACGTCGTCGACGGTGATCTCGCCGCCGGAACGCTCGGTCAACCGTGCCGCCAGCTTCTCGGCGGCCTCGTCGTCCAGGATCGGCAGCGTCGCGAAGATGCTCTTCGCCGACTTACCGGTCACCACTGCCCACGACGCGAACGCCAGGCGCTCGGCAGCGTCGCGCGGCGGAACGTCGACCTCGCCGGACACGGCGGGAGCCCTCCCCTCCGGATCGCGACGGCGTTCGGACCGGGGCGACCGCGCGGCCGGCTCCGGGTTCTCCTCGCCCGACGACACGACCGCTTCGTGCAGGAGCGCAAAACCCGACGCATTGACCACGGGCGACGTCGCCATGTCGGCGCGACAGTGGATCTGGACCGAGGCACCGCCGAGGTGCGGCCGCACCGTTACGTTGAGCGAACCCGTCGACGGCAGCCCCGCATGGGTTCTCGCCTCGGAGACCGAGCCGTTCGGAAACACCTGGGCCACCACCGCGGCGACGACATCCTCGAACGTCGCCACCGTCGAGACCGGTAGCTCCCACGCGTAGCGCCCGTCCGACAACGCCACCCGTCCGCCGGCGAGCAGGGAGAGAGTCCCCGTGTCCTGATCATTCGTCGTGGCCTGCACATCCGTCATCGCGGTATCCCTCCCCCGTGACGCCCCGCCCGGATCGGGACGGTCGCCACCCTTTTGCCCTACCGACAGGACCCGGCGGTCTCCCCCTCGCCGGATCCGAACGCGAACGATCATGGCACGGGAGACGACGCCGCAACGCGGATCACGCGGATTCCGCACCCGGACAGCAAAAAGGGCCTGACCCGAGAGTGTCGAATCACTCTCCGATCAGGCCCCCCTTGGTGGAGCTGCCGGGAATCGAACCCGGGTCCTCCGCCGCTTTGCCAGGGCTTCTCCGTGTGCAGTTCGCTATGCCTCTACTTGGATCTCCCGGTCCCGCGAACAAGCCGTGATGACGATCCCAGTCGCTGTTGGTTGTCCCGCTCCACTCCGCGACCGAGTGGATAGGTAGAGCCCTCTAGCTGATGCCAGGATCCGGGTCGAGGGCGAACCCGGGCTGACAGACACGCAGTCGCTACTTAGGCAGCGAGGGCGTAGTCGCGCTGATTGGAATCGGCGCTTATTGGTTTGCAGCGACGCTTACGGTGGTCTCTTGCCTGCACCGACACGCTTCCCCTAACTCAACGTACGCAGTCGAAACCGTTCAGCCCCGTACGTCCCCACGTCTCTCATGGGGCTACCTACTGTAACCCGTGCGTGCGCGGGAATCATCCCAATTATTTGCCGCAGATCCGCCTCGAGCCCGGGACACCACTTCAGGGCCCTCCCCCATCAGCGTGTTTCCGGGCCCGGCGACCGGTCGTTCCGTTAATGTCGTGCCGCGAGACCCACCGTTCGGTGATCTTCATCACTAGACATCCACACTGGGGGACAACGAATGACGTCGTTGGCGCGTCGACTCACTTCCATGGCCGCGCTGATCCTGACCACCCTGGTGGCCTGGGGGCTCGCAGCACCGACGGCGACCGCCACCCCCGCCTATCCGACACCTCTGCCGGACCCGTTCTACGCCGCACCCGCGGACATTGCGTCGAAGGCGCCCGGTGACGTCCTCGCGGTCCGCCGCGCCGACACGTGGCTGGCGCCGGGCAACGAGGTGTGGCAGATCAAGTACCGGTCCACCAACTCCGCGGGCGCACCGATCCCGGCGGTCACGACGGTCATCAAGCCGATGGGTGCTCCCGCGGACATGCCGGTGCTGTCGTACCAGGCGATCGTCAACTCCCTCGGCCTGCGCTGCGCGCCGTCGGCCGCCCTGTTCACCGGCGAGATCAAGGACGTCGTCGGCCTACCGCTCGCGCTCGCGCAGGGTTGGGCGGTCGCGATCCCCGACCACCTCGGCCCCGACAGTGCGTACGGCGCCGCCAAGCTCGGCGGGATGATCACGCTGGACGGCGTCCGCGCGGTCAAGCGGTTGCCGGAACTGCGCCTGTCGAACAGCCCGGTCGCGTTGGCCGGCTACTCGGGCGGCGGCATGGCCACCGCGTGGGCCGCAGCCCTCAATCCCACCTACGCGCCCGACGTGAAGCTCGCCGGTGTCGCGCAGGGCGGCGTCCCGGCGGACATCGAGGAAATGGCCGTCGGTCTCGGACTGGCCGACCGGCATCCCGGTTTCGGTCTCGGGTTCGCGGCAGCGATCGGACTCGAACGCGAGTACCCGGACCGTTTCCCCGTGAGCTCACAGCTCAGCCCGTCGGGGCTGGCGTTGCGCGAAGAACTGAAGGACGAGTGCCGGACCATGATCATCGCGAAGGGCCTGCTGCACAGCGTCACCGAGGTCGCCACGTCCACGAACCTGATGCAGGACGAGGGCATTCGCGCGGTGATGCGTGAGAACAGCCTCGTCGACTACCCCGGCATCCCGACCGCACCGGTGTTCATGTGGCAGGGCACCACCGACCAACTGACCCCGTACCGCTCGGTCGCGGCGACCGCCGACCGGTACTGCAAGGCCGGCGCGACGCTGATGTTCCGCGGCTACCCCATCGCCGAACACATGACGAATGCGGCGCTGGGTCTGCCGGAGGCATTCATGTACCTGAAGGATCGCTTCGCCGGGCTGCCCGCACCGACCAACTGCTGACCCGCGACCAGCGCTTACACCGGCGCGCGAATCGTATATGTCCACGTCTCGAGATTCGTTCGCGAAAGCACCTGGACGCACGTCCAATTTGACCTAATCTCCTGCCCGATAGCGCCTTTTGCGACTCCTCAGGAGACAGCCGCCGATGACTGCAGCATCCAGATCCGTACGACGACGGGCGATTGCGCTGTTCAGCGCCACCCTGGCACTGCTGGTGGCGGGAACCGCGAGCGCGGTGTCGGTGTCACTCTCGCCCGATCCCACCGATCCGGGACCGCCGAGCGATCCGGTCTACGGCCTCGCCGGCGGTTGCTACACGCTCACCACCGACGCGGCACCGGGATTCGTTACCCGCGACGGCGACGGCTTCCGCAGCGGCGCCGACGCGGCGTCGGCCACCCGCTTCCGGATGCAGCCGGCACAGCTCGGCCGTTTCATGTTCTACGGCAACGACTCCACCATGATCACGGGCGACGCGGGCAAGGTGACCGGGTCACCGCAGGCGACGCCCGCGGCGGACTGGACGCTGACGTTCACCGACGGCGTCTACACCGCGACCGGCACCGTGACGGGTAAGCAGTTGGGCGTCAACCGTTCCGACGGGCGCCTCACGGTCACCGATCCGGGCGCGGATCCCGAGGCCGCACGGTTCCGATTGACGGCCGCCGACGGCTGCGCCGACTTCCCGGAGGTCGACGTGAATGCCACCGGCACTCCCGTCGGGGCGACCCCGTCCGGCGAAGTCCGCGGATTCATCGACGCGCACGTGCACATGAACGCCAACGAGTTCATCGGCGGCGAGATCCGTTGCGGCAAACCCTACTCACCGCTCGGCGTCACCGTGGCGCTGCAGGACTGCGAGGACCACAAGCCGAACGGCCTGCCGGCCCTGCTCGAGAACGTCCTCTCCCACGGCGATCCGTTCGAGTCGCACGACACCACGATGTGGCCGAGCTTCGCCGACATCCCGGCGTACGACTCGATGACGCACGAGCAGACGTACTACCGGTGGGTCGAGCGCGCGTGGCGCGGCGGTCTGCGTATCTTCACCAACCTGCTGGTGTCGAATCGCGTGCTGTGCGAGCTGTATCCGCTGCGCAGCAACCCGTGCGACGAGATGGAGACCGCCCGCATCGAGGCCCGACAGGCGCACGAGATCCAGGACTACGTGGACGCGCAGTACGGCGGCCCGGGACGCGGGTGGTTCCGGATCGTCAGCTCGCCCGAGGATGCGCGCCGGGTCGCGGCGTCAGGCAAGCTCGCGGTGACGCTCGGCATCGAGGTCTCCGAGCCCTTCGGCTGCGGTGTGCAGCACGGCGTTCCGCAGTGCACCGAGCAGGACGTCGACGCCGGACTCGACGAGCTGTACGCGATGGGTGTGCGTCAGGTGATCCTCACCCACAAGTTCGACAACGCCTTCGGCGGCGTGCGTTTCGACGAGGGCCTCACCGGCACCGCGGTGAACATCGGTAACTTCCTGGGCACCGGCGAGTTCTGGAAGTCCGAACCGTGCACCGGCGTCGCGAAGGACAACCCGATCGGCAACGTCGGCGCCGACGTCGCAGAGCTGACGAAGTCGCTGCCCCCGGGCGTCACGCTGCCCGTCTACGCGCCCGGCGACGCCTGCAACGCCCGCGACCTGACCCCGCTGGGCGAGCACGCGATCCGCGGACTCATGCAGCGCGGGATGATCGTCGACATCGACCACATGGGCGTCAAGACCGCCGACTCGGCGTTGAAGATCCTCGAGGAGGCGCACTACTCGGGTGTCGTGTCGAGCCACGGCTGGACCGACCCCTCGAACTACCCGCGCATCTACAAGCTCGGTGGATTCGTCGCGTCGTACGCGGGTCCGGCGGAGAACTTCGTCGGTGAATGGCGCGACGCCCGCAAGGACCGGGACGACGACTACTACTTCGGGTACGGATTCGGAGCCGACACCAACGGCTTCGGCTCCCAGCCGTCTCCGCCGAAGGACGGTGGCCACCTCGTGGACTACCCGTACACGACGTTCGACGGCGGCACCCTCATGGATCAGCAGCGTGCCGGCACCCGAGTGTTCGACTTCAACACCGACGGACTCGCGCAGTACGGGATGATCCCGGACTGGATCGAGGGCATGCGCAAGTACGCCGGCGATGACGGGCAGCAGTTCATGGACGACATGTCGCGCGGCCCGGAGGCATACCTGCAGATGTGGGAGCGGGTCGCACGATAGAACGGCGGTGGCCGCCACTGCTTCCCCTTATGTGGCGGCCACCGCGATCATCGCGACCGACGCGAGCGCCAGCAGCATGCCGGCCTGCTGGACCCGGCTGACGCGCTCGCCGAGCATCGCCATCGCCAGCAGCACCGTCGCGGCCGGGTACAGCGAGCCGATGACGCTCACCAGCGACAGCAGTCCGCCCTGGAACGCGTACATCATCGCGGCGTTGGCGACCACGTCGAGCACCGCGATGTAGACCGACAGGCGCAGCACCTCGCCGTGTGGTGGACGGAACTGCCGCGCCGACAGCGCGACCAGCCACACGACGACGGTTGCGGCGGCCCGGGCGGCGGCGAGGGGCCACAGTCCGGTGCCGTCCGGGATCTCGTGCAGCCCGACGAATGCGAACGCGAATGCCACCCCAGAGCCCACGGTCAGCCACGCCACCGTGCGGGTGAACCGCAACTCCCGGCCGCCGGCGACCTCCCCGGCCACCTCGTCGGGCGACTCCCTGGACACCAGCACGACCGCGACGAGCGCCAGCGCGATCCCGAGATATGCGACCGCGCCGGGCCGTTCGCCGAGCGCGACGCCCACGATCGCCGGCAGTCCGGCCACCAGCACCGCCGTGAGCGGCGAGACGACGGCCATCGGGCCGGACGCGAGCGCGAGGTAGAACCACCACACTGCGAGGCCCGAACCGACGCCGGACGCCGCACCCCACAGCATTGCCTCACCGGTGACCGCTCCCCCGACCAGCGGGGCGAGCGCGAGCACCAGCAACAATGAGAGCGGATAGGAGACGATCACCACCCGCAGGGCAGCGACCCGCCGGGAAGCAACCCCACCGACGAAGTCGCTGACGCCGTAGCCGACCGCGGCCACGAGCGCGAGGAGAACTGCGGTCAGCGCATGCCCTTCACGCGACGACCGAGCTCGCGGGTGACCTCCCGCTCAGCCGTGCGTCGGGCCAGATCCTGTCGCTTGTCGTAGTCCTGCTTGCCCTTCGCGAGCGCCAGTTCGACCTTGACCTTGCCGTCGGAGAAGTACATCGACAGCGGCACCAGTGTCTGGTTGCCCTCGCGGCTCTTGCCCACCAGGTGCTCGATCTCGCGCCGGTGCAGCAGCAGCTTGCGGGTACGCCGCGGCGCGTGGTTGGTCCACGAACCCTGCGTGTACTCGGGAATGTGCAGTCCGCGCAGCCACACCTCGCCGTCGTCGACGGTGGCGAACGCGTCGACGAGGGACGCCTTGCCCTCACGCAGGCTCTTCACCTCGGTGCCGAGCAACGCGACGCCCGCCTCGTAGGTGTCGATGATGGTGTAGTTGTGTCGCGCCTTGCGATTGGTCGCGATGACCTTGCGGCCCTTCTCTTTCACGTGCGGGCCCTCACTGTCCTCGATCCGCTGTCAGTCCTGGTGTGACCAGGGTTGGTACGCCTCCAGCATAGGGGTCGCGGCAAGCCGTTTATTCCCCCGCGCCTTCGTCAGTCCCGCACGTACAGCCGCAGCGCGATGTACGCGGTGATCGCGGCCATGCCGGCACCGACGATCACGATGAACGGCGAGACCAGCAGCAGGTCACTGTTGGAGATCCGTGCCACGATGTTCGCGTCGTAGATATCGCCGAGGACGTCGTCGATGAACAGGTTCTTCGCGGTGAACAAACCGGCGATGGCCAGCACCGATCCGATCAGCGACGCGACGACGGCCTCGAGTAGGAACGGCAACTGTGTGTACCAGCGTGTCGCGCCGACCAGTCGCATGATGCCGACCTCGGTGCGGCGGGTGAGCGCCGCCACCTGAACCATGTTGGCGATGAGGAAGATCGCGGCGATCGCCTGGACGATCGCGATCGCGAACGCCGCGTTGCGGATGCCGCCGAGCACGCTGAACAGACGGTCGACCAGTTCCCGCTGGTTGAGGATGCTGTCGATGCCCGGCCGGTCGGCGAACTCGTCGTTGATGACACCGAACCGCTCGGGATCACTGAGCTTGATCTTGAACGAGGCCGGGAAGCTCTCCGGGCTCACCAGCGAGGCCAGTTCTGGGTTGTCCTTGAACACCCGGTCGGTCGCGTCGGTGACGGCGTCGTCGCGGTTGAGGTACTGCACCGAGACCACCGCGTCGGCGTTCTCGAGGTCGTTGCGCAGGCCGCGGCAGATGTCCTGGACGCAGTCCGGGTCGGACGCGGAAATGTCCTCGGTGAGGAACAGCTGCACCTCGACCCGGTCGAGGAAGATCTGCTGCGTCTTGTCCGCCATCTGCACGACCAGCAGGCCGCTGCCGAACAGGCCCAGCGAGATCGCGGTCGTGAGGATCATCGCGATGGTCATCGTGATGTTGCGGCGCAGGCCGGTCAGGACCTCGCTGAAGATGAAGCTGGCTCGCATCGGGGAATCGCAGTCCTTCGAGTCGTCTGTTCGAGAAGGTGGTCGGCGGGCGCCGTCGCTAACGGCCGACGGCGTACACGCCCCTCGCTTCGTCGCGCACCACCCGACCGAGGTCGAGTTCGACGACGCGTCGACGCATCGAATCGACGATGTGGTGGTCGTGCGTCGCCATGAGGACGGTGGTGCCGGTGCGGTTGATCCGCTCGAGCAACAACATGATGTCGGCGCTGGTGTCGGGGTCGAGGTTGCCGGTGGGCTCGTCGGCGAGCAGCACGAGCGGTCGGTTCACGAACGCGCGGGCGATCGCGACTCGCTGCTGCTCGCCGCCGGAAAGTTCGTTGGGCAGCCGGTCGGCCTTGCCGGACAGACCGACGAGATCGAGCACCTCGGGAACGGTCCGCTCGATCACCGAACGCGACTTGCCGATCACCTCGAGCGCGAACGCGACGTTCTGCGACACCGTCTTGTTGGGCAGCAGCCGGAAGTCCTGGAACACATAGCCGACGCTCTGCCGCAGCTTCGGCACGCGCCGACCCGACAGCTTGTTGACGTGGAAGTCCGCGACGTAGATGTCCCCGGACGTGGGCGTCTCCTCCTTGAGCAGGAGCTGCATGAACGTGCTCTTGCCCGAGCCGGACGGCCCGATCAGGAACACGAATTCGCCCTTGTCGATCTCGACGCTCACCTTGTCCAGGGCCGGCCGCGTGGAGGCCTTGTAGAACTTGGAGACATCCTTGACGCTGATCACGAGGAGTCAGTCTAGCCGTTATCTAACGGTGATCTAGGGCAACGACGCGCCCCTGTGGCGACGTCAGCCCGCCGGGCTCGGAACGGCGCTGGGCTCCGCGCTGGACGTGGTTGCGCCGTGGTCCTGCAATTGCTGCGAAGACTCCGTCGTGGTGGTCGACTGACCCGCCGTCTCCTGCTGGGTCGTTGTGCGTCCGGCGCCCGGTGTGGTGGTCGTCGCACCCGGCTGCCGCTCGGAACGACTCGTCTCCGACTGCGACGGCGCGGGGGACGACGAGCCACTCTGAGACGGCGCCGTCGTCGTCGTGGTGGTGGCGGAGTCGGAGCCGGACGACTTCTGCGAACCCCCGGACGTCTGCGACTGCTCGAGGTGATTCTCCGCGATCCCCGCGGGTGCCGGGGTGTCCACGGTGGCGGGCTCGGGATTCAATTCGGCGTTGAGCATCGCCAAGCCGAGCCACAGCACGCACATCACGACCGTCGTGGTACGCATTCTGCCGCCGAACACCTTGCGGGGAACCCTCCCCCACAGCTGTGACACCTTCTCCTGCGGACTCATTCGGTGCTCTCTTCCACCGGGTCGTTCTCGAGTTCGGCCGACACCGTGATGCCCGCTCGGCGCAGCGCCGTCACAACGCGGACCCGCAGCGCACGACCCACCTGGAACTGTTTGCCCGGCAACGTCCGTGCGACCACCCGGATGCTCACCTGGTCCATCTCGAGGCTCTCGACGCCCATCACGGTCGGGGTGTCGAGCAGCAACGGTCGCAGCGCCTTGTCCTCGTAGGCGTCGACGCCGACCCGGTGCAGGATGTCGTTGACGTGGTTGATGTCCGCGGTCGACGGGATCGGCACGTCGACCACGGCGCGTGCCCAGTCCTTGGACAGGTTGACGGCCTTCACGATCTGGCCGTTCGGAACCGTGATGACCTCGCCGTCCGCGTTCCGCATCCGGGTCACGCGCAGCGTGACGTCCTCGATGACGCCCTCGGCCTCCTTGGACGACCCGGTCACCGCGATCTGAACGGTGTCACCGAACCCGTACTGCCGCTCGGTGATGATGAAGAACCCCGCGAGGATGTCCTGCACCACGCGCTGCGCACCGAAACCGAGCGCCGCACCGAGCACGGTCGCCGGCGCTACGAGACTGCCGATCGGCATGTCCAACTGCGAGAGCACCTTCACGGTGGCGATCACGTAGATGATCGTGATGACCACCCACGTGACGACCTGCGCCACCGAGTGCCGGTGTTTGGTGGCCTCGGAGCGGACCAGTGCGTCGCCCTGCTGATAGTTGTCGTCGATGCGCGCTGTGACGAGACTGCCTCCCCAGCTGACGAAGCGGGCGAGGATCAGCGCGCCGAGTACCGTCAGCGCGATCTGCAGGCCTGTGGTCTGCAGCCAGTCTTGCAGTCGGTCCAGAGGGGCGAAGGACAGGGCGAGATCGGTGGTCTGCATACGGCCTAAGCTTGGGCTTCCTGGGCTTCGCTCATCCGCCAGCGGATGCCGGCCTCGATGAATCCGTCGATCTCACCGTCGAGGACGGCCGACGGGTTGTTGACCTCGTACTCGGTGCGCAGGTCCTTGACCATCTGGTACGGATGCAGCACGTACGAGCGCATCTGGTTACCCCACGAGCTGCCGCCGTCACCCTTGAGCGCGTCCATCTCGGCACGCTCCTCCTGGCGCTTGCGCTCGAGCAGCTTGGCCTGCAGGACCCGCATCGCGGACACCTTGTTCTGCAGCTGCGACTTCTCGTTCTGGCAGGTGACGACGATGCCGGTGGGGATGTGCGTCAGGCGGACCGCCGAGTCGGTGGTGTTGACCGACTGACCACCCGGGCCGGACGAGCGGTAGACGTCGACGCGGACGTCGTTCTCGTCGATGTCGATGTGGTCGGTGGTCTCGACGACGGGCAGGACCTCGACCTCGGCGAACGACGTCTGGCGACGACCCTGGTTGTCGAACGGGCTGATGCGGACCAGGCGGTGCGTGCCCATCTCGATCGACAGGGTGCCGTAGCTGTAGGGCGCCTTGACCGCGAAGGTGGCGCTCTTGATGCCCGCCTCCTCGGCGTAGGAGGTGTCGTAGACCTCGACGCCGTAGCCACGCTTCTCGGCCCAGCGGATGTACATGCGCATGAGCATCTCGGCCCAGTCCGCGGCATCGACGCCGCCGGCGCCGGCGCGGATGTTGACGAGCGCGTCGCGCTGGTCGTACTCGCCCGAGAGCATCGTCTTGACTTCCATCGCCTCGATGTCGGTGCGTAGCTGCCCGCGCTCGGAGTGGGCGTCGGCGACCGCCTCCGGCCCCTCCTCCTCGGCGAGCTCGTACAGGACCGTCATGTCGTCGAGGCGTGAACGCAGGTCCTCCACACGGCGCAGTTCGGCCTGCGCATGCGACAGCTGGCTGGTGACCTTCTGCGCGTGCTCCTGGTCGTTCCACAGATCGGGGTCGGACGCCTGGTGCTCGAGTTCGTCGATGCGGCGGCGCAACTCCTCGACATCGAGGACCTTCTCGACCGTGGTCAGAGTGGTGTCGAGCTCGGCGAGGTCAGCGGAAACGTCAGGATGCACAGTTACCCAGGCTACCGGGTCCTTCGCCATGACCGCCGTGCGACCAGGATCACATCGGAACCCCTACCGGCACAGACCCGCAAGCGCCGACGAGCGGGATCCGTCCACATTCACGCCAAACCCCTTCGAAGGCGAATGTTGATGACAATGGGCAATACGATTGTCTAGATTCTCCACTCTATTGCGGCATTCTGGCGAATATGCAACACTCACTCCGCATCGTGGCGCGGGTCACACGCCCGCCGAGCCGCGCGTAGGCCGCACCGATTCGCTCCGGTGCCCCAACCCACCCCAGGAAGTCAGATGAAACGTCGCCTCGCACTCACCGCCATCGCCCTCGCCGTGGGCGCCGCCGCATCCCTGTCCGCCTGTTCGCCCGGGACGGCATCGGGCACCGAGCTCGTCGTCACGACGTTCGGTGGGGAGTGGCAGAAGAACTTCACCGAGGCCGTGGTGAAGCCGTTCGAGAAGGAGAACAACGTCACGGTCAAGCAGGTGACGCTGTACAGCTCCGACGCGCTCGCCCAGCTCAAGGCCCAGAAGTCCAGCCCCCAGATGGACGTCGTCTTCTTCTCCGGTGGTCAGGAGACGGTGGCGGCGGAGGACGGGCTCCTCGCTCCGATCGACCCGGCCGCGCTCACCAACGCCCCCGACCTGATCAGCCAGGCGACCGCCGGGCTCGCCGGCGGGCAGGGCCCCGTCGTCCAGATCACGCCGATGGGGCTGCTCTACCGCACCGACAAGATCAACGAGCCCACGTCGTGGAACGACTCGTTCAACCCCGACTACCGGCAGCACGTCGCGTTCACCGACCTGTCGAACAGCTACGGCACCCTCGGCATGCTGATGACCAACCAGACGCGCGGCGGAACGATCGACGACGTCACTCCCGGGATCGACGCGATCGGCCAGTCGGCCCGCGCCGGTGACGCCATCATCACCAAGACGTCATCCGACCTGCAGCAGGCTTTCGCGGCGCGCGACATCTGGGTGGCCCCCTACTCGCAGGACTACGCGGAGACGCTGCGTAAGGCGGGCCAGCCCGTCGGCTTCGCCATCCCCAAGGAGGGGACGACCGGCTCGTTCATCACGGCCAATCTCGTTGCCGGACGATCCAACACCGACCTCGCGACCAAGTTCATCGACTACGCGCTCAGCGCCGGAGCCCAGGAGAAGTTCGTCACCGGCATGGCGTACTCGCCCGTGAACACGAAGGCGGTCGTTCCCGCCGACATGCAGTCCAAGATCCTCGCCGGCCCGACGCTGGAGAAGCTGGTCCGCTTCGATCCGGAGCAGCTCACGGGTAACGCCGCGGCGTGGCAGAAGCAGTGGCAGGAACAGATCACGCGATGAAGAGGCGCTCCGTAGAACCCTGGCTGTTGGTGCTGCCGCTGATTGCACTGCTTCTGATCGCATTCGTGATCCCGGTTGCCAGAACACTTCTGGCGAGCTTCACCACGGACTCCTCGGGGTTCACGCTCGACAACTTCGCCAGGTTCTTCGGGTCGTCGGTTTCTCTCGGCGCGTCGGAGCGGTCATTGCGGATGGCGTTCATCCAGACGATCGTTTCGGTCGCGATCGCTGTTCCGCTCGCGTACATCATGGCCGGGCTGTCAGCGAAAGCCCGGGCCTTCATGATGATCGCGACGATCCTCCCCCTGATGACCAGCGTCGTCATCCGCACTTTCGGCTGGGTCATCCTCATGGGCCCGTCCGGCCCGCTGGCACAGATTCCGGGCTTCCTGGAACTCAGCCAGGCTCGTCAGGGCCTGCTGGGCACCGAACTCGGTGTCAATATCGCGATGGTCCAGGTCCTGGTGCCGTTCGCCGTCCTCTCCGTTCTAGGCGTCATCAACGGGATCGACGGGCGGCTGCGGGAAGCGTCGCGAACCATGGGTGCGAGCTTCCTCGGCACCTTCCGGCACGTGGTGCTCCCCCTGGCCCTGCCGGGCATCGTCTCCGGCGCCACGCTGTGCTTCGCGCTGTCGATCAGCTCGTTCATCACTCCGAACCTCATTGGCGGAGCGCAGCTTCCGGTCATCGCCGGATTCATCTACCACGATGCGACGGTCAGCAACGACATTCCGTTCGCCGCGACGCAGGCGGTGCTGATCCTGGCGGTCGTCGTCATCACGATCGCGGCGACCAATCGAATTGCGAACGCGAGGATGAAATAGTGGTCCGATCGACTCCGCTTCCGTTGAGGATCGCCGGCAAGGTGTTCCTCGTCCTGATCGCGCTGTTCATGCTGGCACCGCTCGCGGTGGTGGTGGGGGCCGCGTTCAACTCCGACCAGTTCCTCGCCTTCCCACCCGAAGGCCTCAGCCTCGAGTGGTTCGCGGATGCACTGGCCGACACCACCTACACCTATCCGTTCCTGTTCAGCCTGCAGATCGCACTGATCACCGCGCTGGGCTCGGCCGCGATCGGGATGCTGTTCGCCATCGGCATCGCACGACACAAGGTTCCCGGTGCGGGTGCGCTGCAATCGTTCGCGCTCTCCCCGTTGACCATGCCGAGCATCATCTTCGCGATCGGCATCCTCCAGACGGTGTCGCAGCTGCTCGGTGGGTCCTCGCCGTGGATCCTGATGCTCGCGCACGTGGTCATCACGGTCCCCTACGTGGTCCGAACGGTTCTCGGCGTGATCGCCCGGTCGGACGTCTTCACCGAAGAGGCCGTCCGGGTGATGGGAGCCAGCTGGTGGCAGCGCTATTGGCACGTGCTGCTGCCGATGTGCCGCCCCGGCATCATCGCCGGCGGGTTCCTGGCGTTCATCGTCTCCTTCGACGACGCGGTCATCGCGTTGTTCCTGCGGACCCCGCAGCTCCAAACCCTCCCCCTCGCCATCTACGGGCAGCTCGAGTTCAGCGCTTCGCCGACGGTTGCGGCCGTCTCGACGTTGTCGATGGCACTCACTGCGATAGCAATCCTGGCGATCGAGAAGATCGTCGGTCTCGGAAAGGTCTTCAGCTAATGGCCGATCTCACCATCGCCGCCGTTCACAAGACATTCGGGGATGTGAAGGTGCTCAAGGGCGTCGACATCCACGCGAAGTCGGGCAGCTTCGTATCGCTGCTCGGGTCCAGTGGCTGCGGCAAGTCGACTCTGCTGCGCTGCATCGCGGGTCTCGAGACCGTGGACTCGGGAACGATCTCGGTGGGCGGCGAGGACGTCACCGGCCTCGCGCCGGAACACCGCCGACTGAGCATGATGTTCCAGAGCTACGCGCTCCTTCCCCACATGAGCGTGCTCGAGAACGTCCGCTTCCCGCTGCGGATGCGCGGCAAGACGCACGGAAACCGTGCCGCTCAGCGGGACCTCGCGGTACGGGCGCTCGAGCAGGTCCAGATGGATCACCTGGCGTCGCGAATGCCGCGGCAGCTGTCCGGTGGCCAGCAACAGCGTGTGGCGTTGGCCCGCGCCATCGTCGGCGGTCCCCGACTCATCCTGCTCGACGAGCCGCTGTCGAATCTCGATGCGCGCCTTCGGGAGGACATGCAGGTGGAACTGGTGTCGCTGCAACGGAGTCTGGGTGTGACCACTGTCTTCGTCACGCACGATCAGGACGAGGCTCTCAGCATGTCCGACCAGGTCGTGCTCATGGACGGTGGTGTCGTCGAGCAGTCCGGCACCCCCGAGGACCTCTACGCGAATCCGAGCACGCGTTTCGCGGCGGACTTCCTGGGCGCGGCGAACCTGCTCGCCGTCACCGGCGTCGCCGGCAGCCGGGTCTCGGTGGGCGATGCGACCGTGCCGTCTCCGGAGGACTTCGGTGGGGAAGCGCTGCTGATGATTCGGCAGGAGGACATCCGGGTCGACGCACCAGACGGTTGCGACGCTCACCTGACCGCGGTGGTCAGGTCGCGGGTGTTCCGGGGCAGCGAGTTGCTCCTCGTCCTGGACGCTGCCGGACAGGAGCTTCGGGTCGTCGCCCCGACCTCGACGGTCGTGTACCAGGACAGCGAGGTGACGCTGTCGTGGCGCAGCGCGCATACCCGGATCCTGCCGAAGTAGCGGCGACGATGCCGTTACAATCTGTAATTCTCTTCCCGCACAAAAATTCTCATGTGAAGGCTGCAGACGATGAGTCAGAAAGGCAATGACACCGACGACACCGATCGGCTCATCGCGAGCGCACTCCAGGTCAATGGGCGCGCCTCGTGGGAGGCGATCAGCCGTGTCATCGATCTCCCGTCGCGGACCGTCATGCGCCGCGGACAGCATCTGATCGACACGGGATGCGTGCGCGTGTCGACGTTCGTCGACGCGAACAAGCTGCTCCACGCTCGGGGCGTGCTGATCCGCCTCGGGACCGAAATCGACCAGGTGGCCCAGGTGGCCCGCGGGGTGGCCGCGCTTCCGGGCGCGTCGTCGGTGTCGATCCTCGAGGGCTCCGGCGACATCGTCGCCCTCGTACTCGTGGAGAACGCCGAGGCACACCAGATGCTGCTGATGCAGACTCTTCCGGCGATCCCCGGCCTGCGCGCGTTCGAGGTCAGTACCGTCCTGCGGTCGTACCGCATCGGCCTCGACTGGCACGCGGGCATACTCCCCGCCGAACAGGTCGACGCCCTCCGCGCATCGGCGCCGTGGCATGCGCCGTCGGCCAGTTCCACTCCGGTCGTTCTCGATTCCGTGGACCAGAACTTGATAGACCAGCTGAGCCACGACGGGCGGGCGACCATCTCGGTGCTCGCCCAGGAGGCCGGAATCAACGCGCAGACCGTGCGCCGCCGGCTCGACACGCTGTTCGGTGTCGGTGTGCTCCGGGTCCGGACCGAGGTGGCACCGGCGTTCTTCGGCTACAAGGTCGAGGCCATGCTGTGGCTGCACATCCGAAACGGCGACATCGAGAGCATCGGCAATTTTCTGGCCACGCACCCGTCCGTCCGCTACTGCGCGGCGCTCACCGGGCACGCCGGCCTGTTGGTCGACGGCCTATTCATGGACGAGGAGGCGCTCTTCGACTTCCAGAACGGTGTCATCGGCTCCCTCCCCACCGTGGAGATCGCCGAATCGCGGGTCGTCCTCAAAGCCGTTCGACGCGGCCCGCTGTACATCGAGGACGTCGTGGCCTGACCTCGACGGTCGCCCTCCGACGGCCCCGGCGCCGCACCACACGACATGTGGTGCGGCGCTTCTGCGTGTGCGGTCCTCGATATCGGGCAGTGGTTCGCGGGTTCCGCGAACACGAAAAGGGCCCTGCCCGCCGGCAACGTCGGCGGGCAGGGCCCCTTTTCAGGTGTGGCTGCGCGTTATTCGACGCGACCGATGGTGAGCTTCTTCAGGCCCGTGATGCGGATGTCGGCGGAGGCCTTCGCGAAGTCGGCGAGTCCCTCGGTGACGGTGGCGAACACGTTGACAGGCGTCCACCCCAGCGGCCCGAAGGTGCGCACGCCGGGGGCGTAGCAGACCCCGACCTCGTACCACTCGAACGGCAGGCCGCCCATCTGCATCGGACGCTGGTAGTACCACAGGACGTCACCCACGCCGGGGATGACCTGCTGGTTCTCGAACGGAACGGCCTCCGGGTCGAAGTTCTGCGCCTCCTCGGGAAGACCGGTCATCACCTCCGGGCCGGCGTACATCGCGTGCATCGCATCGACGGTCACCGGCTTGGCCAGCGCGTTCCACAACGCCTCGCACGTCTTCGGCGCCAGATCGAGGTGCATGGTCGCAATAGCGCGGGGGCCGTTCTCGTACTCGAAGAAGAGCTTCTGCTCGGTCACTGGGTTTCTCTCTCTCTTGACTGCACTTTTCGGTCGTGCATGATCAGGGGGTTCGGCGATATCTCTCGACGGCGTCGAGGAAGGGCGCGACAAATCGTTCCTGTTCGGCGAGTTCATCTGCGCCGCACATCTTCTCGGGATGCCACTGCACACCCGCGGCGTACCAGTCGGTGGTCGATTCGATGGCCTCGATCGTCCCGTCCGGCGCAGTCGCCGTCACCGCGAAGCCCTCGGGGCAATGCGAGATCGCCTGCTGGTGAATCGAATTGACGATCATCCTCGACGCCACCGCGGTGGTTGCCGAGGACGACGCGGACAGAGCGGTGAGCTCGATCTCGTGCCGGTAGCCGAGTTGGGCGTCGGGTTCGAGTCCGTACGAGTGCAGTTCACGGGCCGCGGGTAGATCGACCACCCGGCTGCCGTGGAGGGCCGCGAGCAGTTGCATGCCCCGGCAGATGCCGAAGACAGGCAGGCCCAGGCCCCGAGCGGCCACGACGAGTGCCCGCTCGGTGACGTCCCGGGTAGTGGCGTCGAGCGGAGCGTCGTCACCCTCGCCGCGGGCGATCCACTCACCCACGTCCTCTCCCCCGGACACGACCAGCCCGCTGACGTGCGAGAGCAGTGCGGTCGCCTCGTCGGCGGTGCATTCCGGGACGAGGACCACGGACACTCCGCGGGCCGAGAAGAATCGAACGTACTCGGTGCCCACCGTGAACAGGTCGGTGCGCTCGCCGAGGTAGGTGGGGAGATCGCGCCGCCACGTCGTGAGGGCGATCAGGGGTCGGTCAGCCATCGAGCTTCATCCAGACCGCGGTGGTGTCGGTGTACTTGTGCAGTGCGTCGGCGCCCTTGTCGCGTCCGAATCCGCTCTCCTTCACACCGCCGAACGGCAGACGCATGTCACCCTCCTCGTAGCAGTTCACCCAGATGACCCCGGCTTTCACGGCCCGCGTCACGCGGTGGATCGCGGCGACGTCCCGGCTCCAGACCGATGCGGCGAGCCCGTAGCGGGTGTCGTTGGCGACGCGGATCGCCTCCGCCTCACTGCCGACGCGAATGATCGACAGGACCGGCCCGAACACCTCCTCCTGCGCGATGCGGGAGTCGGGGTCGACGTGGTCGAGAACCACGGGAGCGAAGTACGAGCCGTCCTCGAGCCCTTCGACGACGGTGCGCTGCGGACTGCCGGCAACCAGGCTGGCGCCCTGTTCGAGCGCGTCCGCGACCTTCGCCTCGATCCCGGCCACCGCGGCCGCGCTGACGATCGCGCCGAAGCCGGTGCCGGCGTGGAGCGGATCCGCCGGCTGCAGCGCCGCCGCGACCTCGCAGGCCGCGGCCACCGCTTCGTCCGCGTTCTCCTCGAACACGATCAGCCGGGACGAGGCACTGCACATCTGGCCCTGGTTGAAGAAGGCGTTCTCCGCGGCGCTGGCGGCCGCGGCCCGGATGTCCGCGTCGGGCAGTGCGATCGTGGCGGACTTCCCGCCGAGCTCCGGCCACACCCGCTTGCCGTTCGATTCCGCGCTGTACTTCATGAAGGCGCGGCCGGTGACGGGCGAACCGGTGAACGTGAGGACGTCGACGTCGGGATGTCGGCCCAGCGCCTGACCGGCGACCCGGCCCAGGCCGTTCACCACGTTCAGCACGCCGGCCGGAAGGCCCGCCTGCCCGGCCAGCTCCGCCAGACGCAGCGCCGAGAAGGGCGTCTGCTCGGACGGTTTCACCACCACCGAGTTGCCGGCGAGAAGCGCGGGAGCGAGCTTCCAGGCCGTCATGGTGAGGGGGAAGTTCCACGGCACGACGGCCGCCACCACACCCGCCGGAGCCTCGACGGAGTACGCCAGCACCGACTCCTCGTGCGCGATCAGCTTGTCGGGCATCTTGTCCGCGAGCTCGCCGTACCACCGGATGCACTTCTCGACCGCCGCGAGCTCGACGTTGAGCGCCTGGGACACCGGCTTGCCCATCTCCAGCGAGATCATGGTGGCCAGCTCCTGGGCGTTCTCACCGATGAGCAGCGCCCACTTCTTCAAGACGTCGCCACGTTCCCGCGGAGCGGCGGTGGCCCAGCCCGACATCCGGAAGGCCGTTCGGGCGACGTGAACCGCGAGATCCACCTGCGCCTCGTCGGCCGCATGCAGCGTCCCGATCGGTCGGCCGTCCCGGGGCGAGACGACGGGGATGCGTTCGACACCGTCGAACGACACGAGCTGCCCGCCGATGTAGGCCCCCTCGAGGCGCGCGACGTCCTGCATTGCGTCCCGCGCGGTTGAGCTGAGCGACATGTAACGGTCCCTTCGACGAGGATTGTGGCTTCCGCCACGATTCGCGTTCCAGGGTGTCATATCCGCCAATATTCAGCAATCAATGGTCGTGATTCGTCATTGATCATCAATTCGGCATCCAGATCCGCCTATCGGCGGCGCCGGGTGCCGGGCGGGTGCGTGGGTGGGCTCACGGGCGGCGACGTCACGCGGGCGCCGGTAGGCTGTGCGGTCGTGACTGCACGCACCGCCGATCTCACCCTCGCCCGCCGCATCGCCGACGAAGCCGACGCCATTACCCGCGCCCGGTTCGGGGCGCTGGACCTGAAGGTCGACTCCAAGCCGGACCTCACCCCCGTATCGGACGCGGATCTCGCGGTGGAGCGCGCCGTGCGCGCAACGTTGGCGGCGGAGCGTCCCGCCGATGCCGTCCTCGGCGAGGAGTTCGGCGGCGACGCGAAGTTCGAAGGCCGCCAGTGGGTGATCGACCCGATCGACGGCACCAAGAACTTCGTTCGCGGAGTCCCGGTGTGGGCGAGCCTGATTGCACTGCTCGAGGACGGCGTGCCCGTGGTCGGTGTGGTGAGCGCGCCGGCGCTGAACCGCCGGTGGTGGGCGTCGGCGGGTGAGGGCGCGTGGGCGGCCTACGACGGCGGCGACGCGCGCCGGCTGTCGGTGTCCGGGGTGAGCGACCTCGCGTCGTCGAGCCTGGCGTTCTCGTCGCTCTCGGGCTGGAAGGACCGCGGCATCCGCGAGCAGTTCGTCGATCTCACCGACGACGTGTGGCGTATCCGCGGCTACGGCGACTTCTTCTCCTACTGCCTGCTCGCCGAGGGCACGCTCGAGATCGCCGCCGAGCCCGAGGTGTCGCTGTGGGATCTCGCACCGCTGGATCTGCTGGTGCGCGAGGCCGGCGGCCGCTTCACCAGCCTCGAGGGCGCCGACGGCCCGCACGGCGGCAGCGCCGTCGCCACCAACGGACTGCTGCACGACGAGGTCCTCGCGCGCCTGCGCTGATTCCCCCACGGCCCGACACTGATGGGAGTCATTGGAATGGACGCCGACGAGGTCGACTTCGCCCACACCGATCAGGCGAGCCGCAAGCGCCGGGAGAAGGCAGTGGAACTGGCGCGGTTCGCGTGGGAGCGCGACGTCACGGGCACCGAACTGCTCGACCTGCCCGAAGACCGGCTGCGCAAACTGGCGCGGGCGGCCGGCACCAACCCGCCGAGTACCCGCGAGACGTGGACGGTCGCAGCCGAGTTGATCGACACGAAGGATCGCTGGGCCGCCGAGCATCCCGACGACGCGCGGTCCGCCCGCCCGCACGCCGACGAGAAGATCATGTGGGTCAAGCCACCCATCACCCCGTGGAGCTGACGAGGCACGGACCCACCGGCCGGGCCGCGAGAAGTTCCCGCGCCTTCGCCCGAGCCGCGTTGTACTCGAACCCCGACGAGCCGCCCCCGAGGTCGATGCCGATCAGTGTGCACGACCGCGCCGGTTCGGGCAGTCGGTCGAGCGCGGGCACGGCGTCGACGGACAGTCCCTGCAGGTAGGCGATGTCGAGCTTGCCGGTGGTGGCGTAGCGGTCGACGTTCCGGGCGGCGATGTAGCCGTCCGGGTCGAGCGCGGCGAACCCGAGCAGGCCGATCGCCGCCGACGCCAGCACCGCGCGGGGCAGCCACCGCGCCGAGAGCCTGATCCCCGCCACGAGCAGTATCACGAACACCACGCCCAGCCACAGCTCGACGGCCATCACCCCCAGGCGCAGTCGGGTGAATCCGAACTCGTTCTCGTACAACGACATCCGATGCAGCGCGGACGCGACCACCACTAGGCTCGACACGCAGAGCAGGCCCAGCAGGACCCGGGCGAGGCGACGATCACGGCGGCGCCGGCGATCCACCTTCCGGATCGCGACCGCGACGACGACCAGCGTCAGCACGGTCACCGCGGCCAACTGCCAGAACCCTTGCCGCGCATAGTTCGCGTAGGTGAGGCCGTGCGTGCCCCGCACGTGCTCGTCCCCGCCGAACAACACCGGCAACTGCACCGCCACGAATCCGACGAACAGCATGTCCAGCAGCGCCAGGGGTACCGCCCACTCCCACCGTGCGATCGGACGCCCCGCGCCGGGAGCCAGCGCGTCGAACCGCGGTGTCCGCCGCCGCAGGTACGTCGCCGCCACCGCCACGCCCGCGACGAAGGCACCGAGCAGCACGCGATCGACAGGGTTCGACACCCGCATGTCGGGAACGAGGTCCTCGAAGATCCTCCCGAAGCGCGGATCGGCGCTCACGAACAGCGATCCGAACAGCGCCACCAGCGCGACACTGACTGCGGCCACGCCGAGCACGCGACCGGATTCGATCCGACGGCCGGTGCCCAGCCGGGAGCGACCGCGCCGCACCCAACCGAACACCCGCGCGGGTGTGAACCACAGTGCGAGCGACCCGAGTGCGAGGCCGGTCCACGTCCAGCCCCCGACCAGCGCGATCGACCCGACGACCCAACTGGCCACGACACACAGCGCCACCAGCCAGTCCGCGCCCCGGACCGCGGCCACCGCCAGCAGAGCCAGGGCGCCCGCCGCCGTCGCGAGCTGGAACCGGGTGGGCCGCGGACGCACCGTCGTGAACGCCGTCGCCACCACCGCGGCCCCGGTGATCACGTAGGCCACACTCGCCGCCGTGGTCTGCAGGGTCAGCGCCGCGACGGCCCCCGCTCCGAGCGCGGACTGCATCGTCGTGCGCGGCGCCAGCGACGACCGATCGCGGCGCCACACATCGCGGGGCCACAGCGGTATCCCCACCTCGTCGGGTCGAGTGATGGTCGGTGCGGTCATGGGGTCCTCCTCGTCCACGCCCGGCCGGATGCGGGCAGGCGTCATCGCGGGGCGACCGGAAAGGTCCGGCCCCGAACGGAATACGGTCGTGTCGTGCGCTTACGCCTGCGGCAGCGCCACGCGGATGCAGCAGCCCGACGGCGTGTCGAGCACCTCGATGCGCCCGGCGTGCAGTTCCACCGCCCACCGGGCGATGGCGAGTCCGAGTCCGGTCCCGCCGTCCTGCGCGCCGCCGCGCGCGAAGCGCTCGAAGACCCGGGAGCGATCGGCGGCGGCGATGCCCGGGCCGTCGTCGTGGACGTCCAGGAGCAGTTCTCCCGCATGCGGATCGGTGCGCACCCGGATCCGCACCGGCCCGTGCGGCGACCCGTGTCGGGCCGCATTGTCGACGAGGTTCGCGATCACCTGGTGGAGACGGGCGCTGTCGGCGACCGCCTGCAGGCCGGCCGGCGCCACGTCGACGTCCACCCGCAGCGGCCGCGCCGGAGTCGACGCCTGCCGGACGACGTCGTCGAGGAAGGGGGCGATCTCGAAGGTCTGCAGGCGCAACGGAACCGCGCCGCCCTCGAGTCGCGACAGGTCCAGCAGATCGGCGACCAGGCCGCCCAGCCGTTCGGCCTGGGCCAGCGCCGATCGCATCGTCGTCTCGTCGGGGATCTCGACGCCGTCGACGACGTTCTCGAGCACCGCCTGCAGCGCCGCGATGGGGGTGCGCAACTCGTGCGAGACGTTGCCGATCAGTTCGCGGCGATACCGGTCGTGCGCCTCGAGGTCCTCGGCCATCTGGTTGAACGCGGCCGCCAGTTGGCCGATCTCGTCACGCGAGGTCGAGCGCACCCGGCGGGAGTAGTCGCCGGTGGCCATCGCCTTCGCGGCCGCGGTCATCTCGCGCAGCGGCGACGTCATGCCGTGCGCCAGCGCCTGCGTCACCACCAGCGCCGCGACGAGCGCGGCCAGCAGCGCGTACCGGAACTGCCACTGCGACGTGACCCAGAACGTCAGGGACGCCAGGACCAGCGACGCGCCCACCAACAGACCGGTCTTGGCCTTGAAGGACCGCAGCGGGTCGAGGGGCCGGGGCCAGTTCATCGCGGCACCTCCAGCGCGTAGCCGACACCGTGCACCGTGCGGATCACGTCGCCACCGAGCTTGCGGCGCAACGCCTTCACGTGGCTGTCCACGGTGCGACTGCTCGCACCGTCTCCCCACCCCCACACCTGTTCGAGCAGGGTTTCGCGGGCGACCGCTGCGCGCGGCCGCGACGCGAGATGTGCGAGGAGGTCGAACTCGGTCCGGGTCAGATGGACCTCGACACCCGCGGATCGCACCTGACGGGCGGTGAGGTCGATCGAGACGTCGCCGAGCACCAGGACCTCGGCGTCGACGACGCGCTCGGCGCGGCGCAGCAGTGCGGCGATCCGCGCGACCAGGACCCGCATGCTGAACGGCTTGCTCAGGTAGTCGTCGGCGCCCACGCCGAGTCCGATCACCATGTCGGTCTCGTCGGCGCGGGCGGTCAGCATCAGCACCGGAACCGCGCGCGACGCCTGGATTCGCCGGCACACCTCGAGCCCGTCGAAACCGGGGAGCATGACGTCGAGCACCACCACGTCGGGCCGGAACGCCTCGCACTCGGCGACGGCATGCGGGCCGTCGCCGGCGATCCGCACGTCGTAGCCTTCCGCGCGCAGGCGGGCGGCGATCGAGTCGGAGATCGTGTGTTCGTCGTCGACGACGAGCACTCTTCGTCGGCTACCCGGGTCGCGGTTCATCACGAGATCGACTGTATTTCGCGGTTGTGGGGATGCCCCGGAGGAGTTGTGAAGGTTGTGTGCAGGTTTTCGATGCCCGAAAGGTGACGCTCGTCACTTTCCCTTTTGACTCGACGCCACTTCTTACTCCGGAGTAAGGTAGTGGCGTCCGCGACCGAACCCCGGAGAAATGGTCATCATGAGCAAGCAAGACGTTGTGAAGACGAACGGCGCCGAGCGTGAGCCCCGCGACACCTCGGCGGTCGGCCTGAACCCGGTCAAGCGGGACGCGATGGGCGCCGCGATGCGCGTGCTGACCCGGATCACCGGGTCCGACCTGGCCGAGAAGTACAACCTGCGCCAGGTCATCGACCGCGTCACCTACGAGGGCACCAAGACCGGCTTCAAGACCCTCGGGGCCGCGACCCGCACCTTCAACCGTGTCTCCGGCGGCGGCGCGCCCAAGCGCCTGTCCGACGGCGCCACCAAGCACGCCGATTACTTCGACCTGACGCCCGACGACGAGCAGAAGATGATCGTCGAGACGGTGCGCGAGTTCTCGGCCGAGATCCTGCGTCCGGCCGCGCACGACGCCGACGAGGCCGCCGAGGCTCCGTCGGATCTGCTGAAGCGCTCCGCCGAACTGGGCATCACGCTCATCAACATCCCCGAGGAACTCGAGGGGGTGGCATCCGAGCGCGGTGCGGTCACCAATTCGCTGGTGGCCGAGGCCCTCGCGCACGGCGACATGGGTCTGGCGCTGCCGATCCTCGCGCCCAGCGGCGTGGCCGTCGCCCTCACCCAGTGGGGCACCGACGCCCAGCAGCAGACGTACCTCCCCGCGTTCGCGGGCGACAACGTCCCGGCCGCCGCGGTCGTCGTCAGCGAACCGCGCGCACTGTTCGATCCGTTCGCGCTGCAGACCAAGGCGGTCCGCTCCCCCAGCGGCTACAAGCTCAACGGCGTCAAGAGCCTCGTCCCGGCGGCGGGTTCGGCGGAGCTGTTCGTGATCGCAGCCGAACTCGACGGCCGTCCGGCGTTCTTCCTCGTCGAGTCCGACACCAAGGGCCTTGTCGTCGAGTCGGATCCGAGCATGGGCCTGCGGGCCGCCGGCCTGGGCCGTCTGATCCTCACCGACGTCGCGGTGCCGGAGTCGGCCATCCTCGGCGACGGCGACGCCGACCAGCGAGCGCGCGAGTACGCCGACGCGATCCGCCTGGCGCGTCTGGGTTGGGCATCGCTCGGCGTGGGCACGTGCCAGGCCGTTCTCGACTACGTGATCCCCTACGTCAACGAGCGCGAGGCGTTCGGCGAGCCGATCAGCCACCGCCAGGCGGTGGCGTTCATGGTCGCGAACATCGCGATCGAACTCGACAGCATGCGGCTGGTGACGTTGCGCGGCGCATCCCGCGCGGAGCAGGGCCTGTCCTTCGCCCGCGAGGCCGCGCTGGCCCGGAAGCTCGCGTCGGACAAGGGCATGCAGATCGGTCTGGACGGTGTCCAGCTGCTCGGCGGCCACGGCTACACCAAGGAACACCCGGTGGAGCGCTGGTACCGCGACCTGCGGGCGATCGGCGTTGCCGAAGGCATCGTCCTCATCTGACGCCGACCCGATTCGTCGGATCTTTCGACTAGGAGACCTTTTCGATGATCAACCTCGAACTTCCCAAGAAGCTGAGGGCCTCTGCGAACCAGGCGCATCAGGTCGCAGCACAGATCTTCCGCCCCATCTCCCGCAAGTACGACCTCGCCGAGCACGAGTACCCCAAGGAACTCGACACCATGGCGGCCATGGTCGAGGGCCTCAACGACTCGGGGCAGGGCGCGTCCGGCGCCGCCCTGGGCCGCGGCGACGAGCCGAAGGTCATGGGCAACACCAACGGCGGCAACATGGCGTCGCTGATGAACGTCATCGAGACCTGCTGGGGTGACGTGGGCCTGACCCTGTCCATCCCCTACCAGGGTCTCGGCAACTCGGCGATCGCCGCGGTCGCCACCGACGAGCAGCTCGAGCGGTTCGGCAAGGTGTGGGCGTCGATGGCCATCACCGAGCCGAGCTTCGGCTCCGACTCCGCGGCCGTCACCGCCACCGCCGTCCTCGACGGCGACGAGTGGGTCCTCAACGGCGAGAAGATCTTCGTCACCGCCGGCGAGCGCTCCACGCACATCGTGGTGTGGGCGAGTGTCGACAAGACCAAGGGCCGCGCGGCGATCAAGTCGTTCGTCGTGCCCCGGGAGGCGCCGGGCCTGAGCGTGGCCCGCCTCGAACACAAGCTCGGCATCAAGGCGTCCGACACCGCGGTGCTCCTGCTGCAGGACTGCCGTATCCCGAAGGACAACCTGCTCGGCAGCCCGGAAGTGAACGTGGAGAAGGGTTTCGCGGGCGTCATGCAGACGTTCGACAACACCCGCCCCATCGTCGCGGGCATGGCGGTCGGCCTGGGCCGGGCCGTCCTCGAGGAACTGCGCGGCATCCTGGAGGAGGCCGGCGTCGAGATCTCGTACGACATCCCGCCGTACAACCAGCACGCGGCCGCGGCCGAGTTCCTGGCGCTCGAGGCCGACTGGGAGGCGTCGTACCTGCTGGCGCTGCGCGCGGCGTGGATGGCCGACAACAAGAAGCCCAACTCGCTCGAGGCGTCGATGTCGAAGGCGAAGGCCGGCCGCACCGGAACCGCCGTGTCCCTCAAGGCCGTCGAACTGGCCGGTCCGCTGGGCTACTCGCAGCGCCCGCTGCTCGAGAAGTGGGCCCGTGACAGCAAGATCCTCGACATCTTCGAGGGCACCCAGCAGGTCCAGCAGCTCATCGTCGCCCGACGCGTGCTCGGCAAGTCCTCGGCCGAACTCAAGTAGGCTGCACGGCAACATCTCTCACAACGAATCCGTCCCCGCCGCTTCACGAGTGGCGGGGACGGATTCGTCAGTGAAATGCCCGGACGGCGAACCACCTCCCGCGCATGGGTCGCGGGAGGAGGTTCACACCGGAGGGACCAGGAGGCGGTACCCCTCGCGGACCTGCATCAATTCACCCTGTCGGCGGCCGCGGATTATCCGAATCGGTGCATCCGTCGAAGCACCTTTGCACCGCGGCCATATACATCCGATCAAGGTATTCGAACGATAACGAGCCGGATCCAGCTTGTCTCGGTATTGCCACAGATCATGATCGAGACTATTACCGAATTGTCGGTTCGAGTCCGGATTGTCGCGGAATTCCCGCGATCGATCGAGGGCCCGTCCGCCTCAACGGCCGAGGTAGCCCTGCAGACACTCGACGGTCGCGGCCTGCTCCTCGTCTGCCCCGAAGACCCACGCCATGTATTCGGTGGCACCGGCGTCGCGCAATGCGTCCAGCTTCTCGAGCACCTGATCGCGCGAACCGATCAACGCGACGTCGGCAGGGTCGGCGGCGCCCTCCTTGTCGAGCATCGCCCGGTACGACGGCGTGTTGGTGTACGCCGCGAACTCCTTCCGGCCACGCTCGCGCGCAGCCTCGACGTCGGACGTCACGCAGATCGGCAGACCCACCACGATCCGGGGCGCCGGCCGGCCGGCGGCCGCGGCGGCCACGCTGATGGTCGGGACGATGTGTTCGGCAACCGTGCGGACGCCCGTCATCAGGGTGACCGTGCCGTCGGTGTGCTCACCGGCCAGTCGCAGCATCGCGGGCCCCAGCGCCGCGATCAGCACCGGCGGGGCCGGGGTGTCGAAGGTGTCCAGCGGACGCGGCAACTCGGCGCGCAACCGCACCCCGTCGACATGCGTCCGCTCCCCCTGCAGTGTCGGAACCAACGCCGCCAGGTAGTCCCGTGCCCACTGCACCGGACGATCGAAGCTCAGCCCCCACACGTCCTCGACGATGAACCGGTGCGAGACACCGATCCCGAGCTGGAGGCGTCCGCCGACCGCGGCCTGCGTGGTCAGGGCCGACGCGGCCATCATCAGCGGATGCGTCGGATGGGTCGGCAGCACCGCGGTTCCCAACCGAATCGACGTCGTCCGATCACCGGCCAGGGCGAGCACCGTCAGCGCATCCCACCCGAAGATCTGCGGCACCCACGCCGCGGCGAACCCGTCGGCCTCCACCTGCGCCACCAGCGCGACCACCTCGTCGAGTCGCGCTGTCGGCCACACCATCCGGCCGATCTCCATCTCCGACCACCCCTTCCGTCGACGTCGAAGGCAGTGTCCCAGTTCGAAAGTGGATCGCGGTGGGATTCCGGAACACGAGGGGCCCGGCCGCAGACGCGACCGGGCCACTCATGTCCGACACTCAGCGCCGCAGGACGTTGGAACGGCCGGCGACGACCGGGATCCAGAGCACCGCCAGCAGCGCCATCGCCGCCCACTCGACGAGCAGGCCATAGCCGATGCTGCCGGTGTGGACGCTGCGGACGCTGTGCTGCGACCAGTACGTGAGCAGCCCGAGAACCGTGCCGACCGTGACGCCGGCCATCGCGACCCACGCGAACACCCAGCGCCTGGTCCAGGCGGCGAGCGCGGACACGCCTATTCCGAACACGACCACGAACCAGGTGAACAGTCGTGCCAGCGACGCCACCTCGTGGTGCCCGCCGGCCAGGACGTTCCACGCGCGCAGCCCGTCCACCTGCGGTGCGGCCAACGCGATCAGCAGGATCATCACCGTCGCCGCGATGAAGGGGGCCCGTCCGCGCGGGTCGACCTCACGGGCCACCTTCGCCTCGATCGACGCCAGTTCTCGTCGCAGCAGCGATAAGTCGTCGCTCATACGCTCACGTCGGTCGATGCTCGTCTGCGTTGAAACACACCGAAAACCATATCGGCGGCGACGAACCCGAGCAGGGTCAGCCCCAGCAGCGGCACGAACCATCCGACCAGTACGGACCCGATCACAATCGACCCGATCGCACCCGCAGACAGGCCACGCAGCCCGCCGCGCACCGGCGGACGGCCCCACCGCCGCGAGCCACGAGTCGGACGACGCCGCCACCACATCGTGTAGCCGAGGGCGATCACCACCAGCAACGCCACGGCCAGCACCAGCAGTGCGATCTGGTTGAGCAGACCGAAGAGGATACCCATGTGCATGCCGATGGCCCAGAACGTGAGCTTGGCCGCCAGCGGCCAGTCCGCAAATCGGGACGTGTCGGTGATCTGTCCCGTCGCGCCGTCGATCGCCACCGCGTCGGTCGCGAACTGGAACGGCTGCCGTGTCTGTGTGACGGTGAACGCGGTGGCGGACTTCGACGGGATCGACGCCTCGACCTGACCGGTCACACCCGCGTTCGCGGCGATCGCCAGCACGTCGTCGATGCGTGCGACATTGGTGTCGAGCACATCGGCTCCGGTCGGCGCGGCGGTGTCGTGCCCGCCGTGACCGTCGTGACCACCGGATGCCGGGGCCTCCGCAACGTCGAGCGACTTCGACACCGACGGCGTACCCCAGCCGAGATCGGCGCGCAGGTCACCGATGTTCTCGCCCGCGTACTTCGACCAGGTCAGGCCCGTCGCGGACAGGAACACCAGGCCGAGCGCGATCCACAATCCGATCGCGCCGTGCCATCCGAGCGCGCGATTGCGCCCGCGGGCCCCACGCTTGACGGTCCACAGCCGGGGCGCGGCGGACGCGCCGCGGGCCTTCGCCGTCCGGTAGCGGCGCACCCACAGGTAGACGCCGCCGAGCGCGATCACCCACAGCCACGACGCCGCCAGCTCGCTGTAGATGCGGCCGGGTTCGCCGAGGTGCAGGTGTCGGTGGAGTTGCGAGATCCACGTCCGCAGCGGCAGTGCGCTGCTGCTGCCGTAGACGACGAGCTCGCCGACCGGCCGTGCGGACACCGGGTCGACGAACACCGCGAGCCGCTCGGATTCGCCGAGCGTCGGGTCGGCGAACAGCACCCGCGTGGTCTGCCCGTCCTCGGTGGACGGCCGCACGGCCGACACCGTCAGGTCGGGACGCTCGGCCTGTGCGGCCGCGACCTGCGCGCTCACCGGCGCGGTGGGTCCGGTCGACTCGACGTGCAGGTAGTCGCGGTAGACGAACTGTTCGAGCGTCGGCGCGATCGCGTACAGGCCACCGCTGATCGCGGCGATCACGAGGAACGGCGCGACGAAGATGCCGGCGTAGAAGTGCAGGCGCAGGACCAGCCGGCGGAACGCGCCCGGCGGCGACGGGTCCTGCGACGCGGTCTCTGCCTCGCTGCGGGGTTTCGGGGCGTTCGGAAGGTGCGCAGGGGTGATCCCCACGCCTTCGGAAGCGTGCATGGAACAGGCTCTTTCCTGAAGTTCGGATCGGCGCGCGAGACGAGCACACGCGCCGCGAAGGACACGCCGACACGGACCGGCACACGAGTCGTGTGCGGACGTCGGCGGTGCAGACAGCAGCGGACGCCGGACGCGCGGGTGCGCGACCGGCCGTCTACCGGGAAAGAGCGGGAGGTCCGCGCGTGCCGCCCGCGACGCGGGCGACGCGAGAAGTCGTCGGATCGAGGCGAGGGACGGCGGTCGGCGTCCACCGGCGGACGTCGGGCACCGGGGGCGCGGTCAGCACCGCGACCACGATGCGGATCACCGAGCCGATCACGGTGAGCACCGACCGCTCGGCCGCCCGGACCAGCACTGCGCCGACGACGGTCGCTGCGGCGTGCGCCGCGAGCATCTGCGGGGTCAGGTGGAGGCCGTGACCGTGCTCGGACGCCAGCGTCAGCGTGAGGTGGCCGATTCCCTGGCCGGCCGCGAGCACCGCCGCGAGCGACAGCAGCGGATTGCGGCCGCCGCGGAGCGAGGAGACGACGGCTCCGACCACGGCACTGGCGGCGAGCAGCAGCACGATCGCTTCCTCGCTCGGCACGGCGGTCCCGCCGCCGAGTCCGTGCGCCGCGATGCTGATCGCCCCGGACAGCGAGCCGACGAACATGCCGCGCAGGCGCGCGACGGCATCGGCTCGGGCATTCACCCCGCGACAGTAGCGCCTACTACAGCCGTTAGTACATCGAGCGGGACGAATCCTCGAACTGTGATGTCCATCACCATTAGGCTGATACTGCTGACGTCGCCGATGGGAGCCACCATGCAGGACGTTCTGACGAAGATCGCCGACACGCTCAGCGCCGTCCGAGTTCTGCAGCGCTCCGGCCTGATCCCCTTCCCCCGCGTCGACGAGGGCATTCGCGTGCTGCTCGGCGTCGACAAGTACGGGCCGTTCGCCGGGTCGGTCCACGCCCACGCCGCGCAGGGGCACGACCGCGTCGCACTGATCGACGAACGCGGACCGCTCACCTATCGCGAACTCGAGCAGCAGTCCAACGCCCTGGTCCACGCGTGGCAGGCCGAGGGCATCGAAGCCGGTTCGTGCATCGGCGCCATGTGCCGCAATCACCGCGGTCTGGTGCTGACGATGCTGGCCGCGACGAAGGGCGGCGCGCGCCTGGTGCTGATGAACACCGGATTCGGTCGCCCCCAACTCGCAGACGTGGCGAAGCGAGAAGGCGTGCGCCACTTCGTGTTCGACAGCGAGTTCGCCGACATCGCCGACGCCCTGCCCTCCGACGTCACGCTGTTCCGGTCGTGGGTGGACGAACCCGCGCGGACACCGCCGTCCGAGACGACGCCGCGCACCCTCGACGAACTCATCGCCGGGCAGTCCACCGACACCGTGCCCGCCCCGGAGGAACCGGGCACCTTCATCCTCCTCACGAGCGGCACCACCGGTACCCCGAAGGGCGCACCGCGCGGTCACACCTCGCCGCTCGTGTCGGCCCAGTTCCTGGACCGGATCCCGCTGCGCCCCCGGCAGACCATGCTCGTGCCCGCACCCACGTTCCACGGCACCGGCGTCTCCCAGCTCGTCCTGGGATTCGCACTCGAGAACACCGTCGTGATGCAGCGTCGTTTCGACCCGGAGGTCACCGTCCGCCTACTCGCCGAACACCGCGCCGATTCCCTCGTCCTCGTTCCGACGATGCTGCAGCGCATCATCGACCTCGGCCCCGACGTGCTGTCCCGGTACGACACCTCCAGCCTGAAGGTGATCTTCGCCGCCGGCTCGGCCATCTCCCCCGACCTGAGCATCCGCACCCAGCAGGCGTTCGGGAAGGTGCTGTACAACTTCTACGGCTCCACCGAGGTCGCCGCCGTCACCATCGCCACCCCCGACGACCTCGAGCACGCCCCCGGGACCGCCGGCCGCGTGCCCGCCACCTGCCACATCGCCCTGTTCGACGACGACGGCCACCAGATCACCGAACCCGACGTCGTCGGACGGATCTTCGCGAAGAGCGGGCTGAGCTTCGAGGGCTACACCGACGGCCGCGACAAGCAGCGCATCGACGGCATGCTCTCCACCGGCGACGTCGGGCACTTCGACCGCGACGGCCTGCTGTTCGTCGACGGCCGCGACGACGACATGATCGTCTCCGGCGGCGAGAACGTGTACCCCCTCGAGGTCGAGAACCTCATCGCCGAACGCCCCGACGTCCTCGACGTCGCGGTGGTCGGCGTCGTGGACGACGAATTCGGCCACCGGCTACGGGCATTCGTGGTGCCGGCCCCGACGTCGACGCGGAACGCGGACGAGATCCGCGCACACGTGAAAACGAACCTGGCCCGCTACAAGGTGCCCCGCGATGTCGTCTTCGTCGAGGAGTTGCCCCGCAACACGACCGGCAAGCTGCTGCGGCGGGTGCTGATCGAGATGGACGTCGAATCCGACTGAGTGCCTACGAGAGTCACCCGTCGTGGGTGCTGCGTGAGCCGCGCGTCATACGGAACGAGTTGAGCGTCCCGAGCAGGCCGGCCACAACGGGTACGAGCAGTGCGACCTGCAGCGCGAGGGGGCGCGCGTCGGTGTTGATGCGGATGATCTCGTCCTGGATCTGGGCCGGTTGGCCCGCGAGCAACGATTCGAGTTCGGTGTTGCTCATGACCTGCGCGTCCTCCTCGAGCACCTGGGCGACGCGTTGCTGGTCCGCGGGCGGAAGCACCGCGCTCGAGTGCGCCATCGAGGTGAAGGTGATCGACAGCGTCGCCAACATGACCGCACCGGCGAAGGCCAGTCCGAACGACAGCCCGAACGACCCTGCCGCCGAGTTGGTGCCGGCAGCTTCGCTGACGCGTTCCTCCGAGATCGGCGCGAGCGTGTAGTTGTTCAGCTGCGAAACGAGCAACCCCAGGCCCGAACCGGCAACCACGAGGGGCACCAGCAGCGCCCACCCGAATTCCGCCCGGGGCACCAACGGGATCAGGACGGCGATGCCGACGGTGGCCAGCAGGAAGCCCCACCGAATGATCCCGGCCGGGTCACGGTCACCCGACTTCTTCCCCGCGAGCAGTGCCACGGCGAACATGCTCAGCGACAGGGGCGCGAGCGACAGTCCCGCCTGCATCGCGTTGTATTCGAGCACCATCTGCAGGTAGATCGGCAGCGCGATCATCGTGCCGCCCAGCGCGATCTGCTGGAGCATCTGCTGCGAAACACCGACCCTGAAGACCTTCGATCGGAACAGATCCGGATCCAGCAGTGTCGGTTCGCCGCGTCGCTTCCGCCGCACCAACCAGTAGGCCAGCCCGCCCAGCCCCACGGCACCCGTCGCCAGGAGCGCGGCGACCGCCTCTCCACCCTCCTGCCACACCAGGATGCCCAGCACCACCCCGCCCATACCCACGACCGAGAGCTCCGCACCGACGACGTCCACCCGCCGAGACCCGGTGTACGGCACGTCGCGGACGAGTCCGATACCGGAGAGCACGACGACGATGATCGCCACCTCGAGGAGGAACGCGATGCGCCACGAGAGATAGGTGGTGATGAATCCGCCGAGCAGCGGTCCGACGGCAGCGGCGATCGCGGCCGCGGCCCCGACGAGGGCGTAGGCCTTCTTCTGAGCGTCGCCTTCGAAGTTGCCGTGCACGAGCGATTGCATCGCGGGCAGCAGCAGTGAAGCGCCGATCCCTCCGATGACGGCCCAGAAGATGATCACGACCGTCAGGCTCTGCGCCACCGACATCGCTGCCGCACCCGTCGCGTAGCCGAACAGGCCCAACACGTAGGCCCGCTTGCGCCCGATGAGATCGCCCACCTTGCTGCCGATCAGGATGAAGGCCGCCGACACCAGCGCCTCGAGCGCGATCGCCGCCTGCACACCGCTGACGGTGGTGTCGAGATCTCGCACCACGGCAGAAATCGACACATTCATCAAGGACGTGTCGACGACCAGAACGAACATGGCCATCGCGAGGAGGGTCGCGAGCAACTTCGTGTGGTCCGCGGCCCGAGCGGATCCGTCGGTCATCGCACCGTCTGACATGGCTGGCTCACCACCTCGGCAGTCGCGCCACCATCCGTATGGTGAGTGCGGCATCGCCGCTGGAATCCGAGGGTATCGGGCGGAAGCGCCGGACCGATCCGGAACGGCCTGCACACAGCAAAGAACCCCCGCCCTGGATCAGGACGGGGGTTCTTCTTAGTAGTCCTCGCTGGTGCCAAAATCAACACCCCTAATCGATGCGCAACCCCGGCTGACCCCGGATTGCCCCCAGGCAGAAACGTCCGGTCGCGCGTTACGGAGTCTCATCGACGAGAAGCAGTCGAGCTGTACACGTCTGGGCTCAGTGCGCTGGGTGTGGCGGAGCGGCTTGGACTCGGGAAGTCAACGGTGCTCCGGATCTTGAAGTTGCAAGGCGTCTCCGTCAGACCACAGGGTCAGCGGATTAGCTAAGTCCAGCCTCTTGACCTCCTGCTCGCTTGTCGCCATGCAACGCTCGCCCCACCTAGTGAGTCCAACTATCTACAAGGTCCTACAGTCGCTCAGCTTCTGCGATCGCGTCGTCCACACCGTAGACACCAAGCTCCAGAAGCATATCCAGGACGTCGAGCAACGCCGCCCGATGGCGCCTGTTTCGAGATTGAGCCAAGCCACGGACTACTAGCTCACTGATGTAGCGCGCGTCGCCAGCGGCACCGGTCCGGATGTCACCGGCATCACTGCCAAAGACGGAAATGAACCGTTGAGACGCCTTCAATACGAGTTCATCAACCTTGTCTGGCGCGTGCTGCAGCGTGAGCAATAACTGCGGGGTTGCATGGTCGTAGGCTGGCGATTCAATGAGTGCAGACAGTAGACCAGCGAATGGACGGAGGGGGTGGTCGCGTAGGTGAGGAGCGACCTTCGCAACAGCCTTTAGGACTTCTTCGTCATCATCATTCATCATGCCGATCAGAGCGGAACTCGCAAGCTCGACGTTCATCGTTCGATCAACACGATGAGCGCAGATCTCTGCAGCACCCTTCCGCACCCTGGCGTCACCTGCCAACACCTGCGTCATCAACTCGGGACGGCTCCATTCGAGCGCGGCAAAAGCGGCGAGTGCTCCGCCCGCCTCACGCGCCTCCGCATTCTGGGACTCCAGCATCCTCTGAATAACGGGGGTAATAATCTCTGGGTTGACATTGCCGATGTGGAGCATCAATCGCTGCACCATCTCCGCCGCCAAAATTCGATCGTCGGCATCGATCAGCTTCTCGAACGCCGCGACGGCATCCGGACGAGCATGTCGGAGCGACGCTGCGACTACATGTGCAACACACGATCGGACGAAGAGCACTGGGTCGGTCGCGAGTGTGTCGAGATGCGGTCGAACGAGCTCAGTACGCGCACCGTCAGCGTCGTAGACGAGCAGGTCGCCGAGCGTTTCGGCAAGACTGCCTCTCGCCGTGTTGATGCCAGCATGACGCATATCGGCTGCACTTCTGCCGTCATCTCCCTCGCGAGTGAAGATAGGCGAATCATCTTCGGGGTCCGAAGACTGGAGTGCGCGATCGCGGAGAAGTTCAACTAAATCAAGCGGGACGTCGCGGTAGTAGCGTCTCAGTGCGTTACCAAGCCAACGGTCGACTTCATCATGCCCGAGGGACGCGATGTGTCGAACAGCGGCATAGATCAGTGGCGCCGTCTCGTCAGAGTGATCGGCATCCGCGAAACCCATCAAGAGACCATTGGCGTACGCTGCATTGTGCTCCGGCGTCAGCTTGAGAGCTAGGCGGGTAAAGCGGCCCGGGTCAGCAGCCGCCTGCTCACGCAGGACATATGACAATTCGCGGGCTCCACCCGTGAAGGTGCCCCAGTTCCTTTCGTCAGAGCCGTACCTGGTCATGGCCTTAAGCCACTGCTCATCGGTCATCCTGCTCGCTGCTTGCGACCCGATGGGCGAACCAATCGCGCCGCCGACCATACCGCGAGGCTTCGACGGCGCGTCTTCCTGGAACTTTCGGCGATACTCCCCTAGCCGACGCACGCCCTCTGGACTTAGTCGCTGTTCCTCAAGTGCCGAGAGGAAGGTGAACGAACACCATCCGAAGCTGTGGCGACTCTCGTAGGCATTGCGCAGGTCGCGGAACTGGTCCTCAAGCTGCCTGTGAACCTCATCGCTGAGATGTGGCGCCACTGCCCGGACCAACTCGCGCGCGACCCAGTCCGAGTCCGACATATAGCCACAATCAAGACGGGCACCACCTTCCAGGATCAAGGTCGCCGCCCAACTAGCGAAGCTGGCAGCACCGGCGGTCAGCGCCCGGTAGAGCAAGAACTGAGCCGCATCGTGCGGATCGGCGGCCAGTTCTTCGAGTAGCGGTCGAGCTTCGTGAGGTGAGGTCTGAGCAAGTACTTCGAGTGCGCGAACTGAGCCAGTGAACAGCGCATCATCAAGATCTCTGTCATCAAGCTCGTCGACATCAAACCGCGCTGAGAAGTGTCGGTCACGAATAGGGTCACCGGGACGCGGCTCATAGGCCGTGGCAGCCATGACCTGACATAGGTACGGAACGACCGTCTGGACAAAGGCCAGGGGTTCAGCTGTGGCAGCTTCGCGCACCAGCTCTGTTGCACTGTACTCCCGCAGCTTGAGGAGACCGACATACTCACTCTCATCTAGCGAAAGTCCTTCAGGGTGGTCAACGACCCGTGCCTGAATCAACTCAATCGCCCAAAGCGGCTTATGCTTCGCAAGGTCATGAACTGCTAGCCACAGCTCATTCTCGGCGGTGTCGAAGCCACCTTCGCGGACCGCCGCTAGGATTAATTCGAACAGTGCACGATTCTGATGTGCGTCCGAGAATCGAGCGATCCACCGCAGCCAGTTGAGGTACTCAGGCGCAGCCTGAAGTGCACGTAGAAGTTCGGCCACCTCGCCCGGCAACTCCTTAATAGCGCTTGTCATCAGGTTGACCGCACGGTGCTGCAGAGTCGCCTCCCCGCTATCAAGCCAGGCGACGATCGTGCCGTCTTCGTGGAACCTTCTGAACCAGGGGGCGCGCCGTGTGTGCGACCAGAGTTGCTCCTCAAGCTGCGGCGCCGCTGCGGCGACCTCGAACACAACCTCGGCGTCCTCGGTGGTAGGAGCAGCGAGGTTGGAGAGCACTGCAAGCACTGTCGCCTTGATGTGGAAGCGCACTTGTTCGCTCGTCAACGCGCCTGATGCTTCAATCCGGAAGCGTTCAGGTTCGCGTTCATAGAGGTGTTGCAAGATCTGACGAACCTGTGCCCTGCGGAACAGCTCTTGCTCATCCCGCAGCAGGAAATCGACCAATGATTCAGATCGCGATACCCATTGCCGCGCAAATGCGTAGTCGAAAAACGTTTCATGGAAGAACGCGATCCGGTTACCGTCACGAGCCAGGACGTGTTCTGAAACAAGCACATTCGCATCCTCGATGAGGTCGCCGTCATCAAGAATCTCGACTGGGACGGAGAGCGTCTGGCGGTCGCTTGCCGCGTTCGCGACTCGGTTGAGCACGTCGTTGAATCGCACATTAGCTCGCCTTGCGCGGGAGGTTTGCCGCTTACGCTCCCAATAGGCCTCGAACAGCGAGCCCTTGGATTGAAAGGCTAGCGCTGCCTTTTCGCCGGCAATCGTCTCGAGTAGCACGAGGTGCAGCGGAGTTTGCAGAATCGCTCGCTGGGAAGTGGTTAAACGTGTCGGATCGAGGCCCATCTCAGTGACGGCGGCGTCGACCACCTCAGCAGTGAGAGGGCCGATGGACACCTTCACCGTGTCCGACCGGTCAGTCAGTGACCGAATCCGATGGTCGTTGTCGATATCGAACTCTCGGCAGGCGAGGATGACGTTGATGCCCGACACCGACAACGCTTCTCCGATGAGGTCCACAACGATGTCGAAACTTTCGGGCATTCGTCCCGACGCAAGGCTGACCGCATCGAGCTGATCAATGACAAGAAACGCGTTCCGTTCTTCGGCGGCCAACGCCAATACGACCGCCGGTGAGGTCTCTAGTCCAAGCTGTCGACCCAAGTCCGTCGTCGAAGCAAACGAGTCGAGACGGTCAAGACGAATGGCGAGCACTTTCGCGCCTGTAGCTTCAAGTGACTCGACGGACTGCTCAAGAACTGAACTCTTTCCTCCGCCCGCGGTACCGGCTACGAAGCCCATCCGGTGATCGCGAAATACGTCGATCAACTGAGAAGCTTCAACACGTTCGATGCGGGGCTGTAGCAGTTCGCGTCGTACCGACTCACGCCAGCTGTTCGTGAGGGCACGCACCTGCTCGTGTGCGCTTTGGCGCGAGGCGGCCTCGAGCGGACGGATGTCTTGCTGTGCGAGCAGCTCTAGGAGTTCAGTCCGCGTAAGTCGCCGGCCAAGGTTGTCGAGAAGGAGGTCTCCGATCGCGAGCGCAATCAAATGACCCGTCGCTCCACCCAACTGACGTCCGGCGAGCATAGCGTTCATTCGGATGATGTCGTGCTCATCCTGGACCGAGAACCACATGCCTCGCAAGGTGTCCCAGGTGTTCTGCGGGCTGCCGAGAATTTTCGCGGCAGACAACTGATCAAAGACGGGACGGAGTTCCTCCGTCAGCCAAGACTGGGTAAACGAGATTAGATCGGATGACTTACGCGCCCGGTCAGCCAACTCCTGCAACGGACGGCAAGGGACCAGAGAAACGAAGTGAAATTCGCGACTTGCTGCAACATGAGTGGCTGCCGCGTCGAAGACCTTGAGGTCAGCGAGAGCCTTCACCGTCCAGCTGTTGCTGTTTCCATTCTGACGCTTGAGCTGGTGAACCTCGGTGGATGTACCGCTTACATAGGTAAATTCCGAACCTTTGCCGACTTCAATATCCACATCTTCGAGCGTCAGCGAATGGCGCTCATCTGCGATGCAGTAAAGCGCATGCCTAATGGCCCACGCTGCCTCGTACTTGTTACCCAGTTTGTCGGCCTCACCGCCCGGCCTCGGACTCACATGGACTCCAAGCTGCAGGCGCTTCGTGCACTCGCATCCTCAACCCGCGACATCATCACCAGGCCTCCTCGACCAACGGTGAGGATGTAGTCCTTGTACTGTGGCGCGTCCATGCCGCATCGAAGCTGGTCGCAACTTGCCCATAGGGATGAGTAGAGGTCCGACTTCATAAGCGACACAGCTGGTCTACCTTCGCTTTTTCCAGGCATATGATGCCATTTTACCATCAGCTCGAACAAATGTGCGAAGAATCAGGCTAGAGGCCCGCCGCCCTCCGCGTGCACAGCATGCCAAACCAACTAGACATTGTGTGCCAGACACGGCGTAACAGCCCGACCCTCCGTTCTTCGCAGGACGCCCGAAGTACGTCATAGCGGCGCGACTCGCGTCTATGTCTCGTACAGGCCGCGTCCGTTGGCCTTGAACCACGCCTGCAATCGTTGAATGGGACTGCCCCCGGTTTGGTTGACATCTTGACCTGTGAGGACCGCTCGTCACAGGTGGAAGGATGTTCCCCATGCCGAAAGCGTTTCCCGAGGAGTTCCGCCGCGACGTCATCGCGGTCGCTCGTAAAGGCGAGGCCCCGCTGCGCCAGATCGCGAAGGACTTCGGAATCTCCGAGGGCTGCCTGCACCGTTGGTTGAAGATCGCCAACCGCGAGGACGGCATCGACACTGGCACGACGCCCACGAGCTCGGACGAGTCGGCGGAGCTACGAGAAGCACGCAAGCGGATCAAGCTCCTCGAGCAGGAAGCCGAGGTCATGCGCCGTGCCGTCGCCTATTTGTCCCGGGACATCAACCCAAAATGATGTTCCCGCTGGTCCTCGACCTTGCCGCTGACGGTGTCCCCGTCACGGTGACCTGCCGGGTTCTCGGATTCTCCACCCAGGCGTTCTACAAATTGAGGAAAGATCCAGTAACGCAACGTGATTGGGACGATGCGCATCTCATCAATGCTGCTCGCGAGATCCATGCCGACGATCCCGCCTTCGGCTACCGATTCATCGCAGACGAACTCCCCGATCGAGGCATCACCGCCGGCGAGAACCGCGTCGCACGACTGTGCTCGCAAGAGCGCATCTGGTCGGTGTTCTCGAAGAAGCGAGGCCTGAACAGAAAAGCCGGCCCGCCAGTTCACGACGACCTCGTCGACCGCCGGTTCGCCGCTGGGCAGCCCAACGAGCTCTGGCTGACCGACATCACTGAACACCGCACCGACGAGGGCAAGCTCTACCTCTGCGCGATCAAGGATGTGTACTCGAACAAGATCGTCGGGTACTCGATCGACTCCCGTATGAAGGCGTCCCTGGCAGTCACGGCGTTGCGAAATGCCATCGCGCAACGCGACCCGACCAGAACGATTGTGCACTCCGACAGAGGGAGTCAATTTCGGTCACGGAAGTTCGTACATGAACTCTCACACAACGGGTTACGTGGTTCGATGGGACGCGTGGGAGCATGTGGCGACAATGCCGCAATGGAGTCGTTCTTCGCTCTCCTGCAGAAGAACGTCCTCGATCGGCAGCGATGGTCGACCCGAACAGAACTACGTATGGCGATCGTGACCTGGATCGAACGGACCTACCACCGCAAGCGCCGGCAACGCCGTCTCGGAAAGCTCACTCCGATCGAGTTTGAGACAATCAACAGAGCCGCATACGCGGCCTGAACTACTCAACCCCACGAGTCAACCAAGGTGGGGGCAGTCCCAATCAGCTCGGCGTACTCAGTGAGTGTGAGTTCCTTAATCGCATTCAGTGCGACGTTAATCTTGTAGTCCTCAGGCTGCGAGGATGCTTGATACTCGATGCTGTATGTCTCAATCAAACTTGCAAAGGTCAGCAGGGCATTAGCCTCGGGCTGCTTTCTGAAGGTGTCGACTGAGTGGTAGCCCAACCGGGTGGCCGCAACTTGGCGCAGGACGGTTGGGTTGGCTCCTCGGCGGCCTTGCTCAAGCCCAAGCAGTATGCCGATCGCCGTCCCTTGTGCTCCTTCACTGCGCAACTTGTACACGCTGCGTAGCAAGTTCTCGATGTGCTCGGCGTTATCCGCTCCCGTGGTCTGCGCGGTGACCTCGCGTAGTGCAGGCACGTCGTCTAGGTAGTCAGATAGCCGATGCAGGCCACGTCTCCGCACGACCTTCAGGTCATTAACGAGGCGATCGCGAAGTGTCGGTTCCGGCATGACCCGATTTTGCCCGGCAACTGCCCGGTTCGTGCCCAGAAGAGACGGCGTTCAATCCGCAAACCTTGAGGTAGAGGGCAAATCGCCGGACTGTCCACCGACTGAAAGAAGTATCATGACCGATCTTGAGCGCTTTGGAGCTTCAACAACCGGATCCAGGAGTAGTCGACTTGCCGGCCGGGCGCTGGCCCGTCAGACCGCCCGCGATCTCGCTGCGATTGATCACTCGACCGAGGTTCGTTCGGCTCAAGTTAGCGCTGCTGGCAAAGTCCAGCAGGCCAAGGTTGACGCCGCGGCTCGGACTGGCGCCTATGCCATGGAGCAAGTCGCGCTGGTGGCACAGATGCAGCAACAGCTCGCGTTAGCCGCCCCGACTGCCTCGGGCGACCTGGATTTCATCAAGACGATGACCGTCATGAGCGTCGGTCAGATCGTCGCGGATACCGGCCGGGCGGTGAATCGGAGATGACGGTAGTCGCAGTCGCCCTCGTGATCATCGCGGCACTCTTGGCGGTGCTGTTCCTCGTGAGGTTCGTGCTCAGCATCTGCGACGAGTCTGATTACGAGAGAGAGATCGCCCGCATCAACCGCGACCGGCGTCGGGCGGAGACGCAGATCAATCAGATCGCGACCGCTGCGATGCAGCAGATGACCAACGTCATGCAGCGTGAGCAAAACCGCCGGGAGTCGCCGTGAGTGGCGATGCCGGCGGGGTCGGTGGCCGCCTGTTGAACGCCTGCATCGCTGTATTCGTTGGTGTGATGGCTCTCTATGGTGCCGTCTATATTCTGCGCGAGATCTGGGTGCCGCTGTGCATCACGCTCGCAACAGTCGCCATCGTCGGCGGGTCTGCTGTCATTTTGTATCGCCATTTTCGACGCTGGTAAGCCGGATAGCAATGCGTTCCGGCCGGTGTTGTGGAATGCGCAAACCATGTTGACCGCTGCATTTGTGCAGCTCATAGTAGGAGTATGGCCGCTGCATGAATGCAGCCCCAATTGTCATTCAAATTATCTACCTAACCGCCGAAAGGAGGGTGTATTCACTATGTCCAAAGAACATCTACGCAAATCGCAACAACTGAAGCGGGGCAGGAATCGGCACGTGCGGATTCGCGGCCAGCTCCGCTCCGACCCAGACCTGGGACGCATTGCCCGTACGGTGGTTGCGATCGCCATTGCCCAGGCTGAAAAGGAGGCTCAGGCAGAGGTCGAGCGTCGCGCAGACCACCGGGAGGTGCGCGATGACTGACACCAACCAGATTGTCTTCGTGGGACTTTCGATTCCCGCACCGCTCCCTATTGAGGCCGCGCATGCTGCCATGGTCGCGCTCGCCGGACTCAGCGGCCAACCACAACTCATCCTCGAAGCACTCGGCCACAACCAGCAGGTGCGCTGGCGAATCGGGATGCCGCGACACCAACGTCATCCAGTGGTCGAAGCACTACGAACCCATCTACCAGGACTAGTCACCGATGAGCCGGTAACACTCCCTAGCGGCTCACGTGCCGATATAGCGGCGAACGTCCGGGTCCAGTCACGATCTGGCGGCGCCTGTGTGCTGGCGCATGAAGCAACCGAGTCAGTGACCCGAGGCATCCTCGGAGCGCTGGCAGTCGCGAACCGTCATGAGCGCGTTTACCTTCAGCTCGTGCTCGGACCCCGTAAGGCGCCGCAAACCCCACCGGCGCAGGTGAGGAGTGGTGGCTACGCTCAGCCGGCAGTCGCGAAGCTGCGCGAATTCCGGTTCGGCTGCGCTATCCGGATAGCAGCGACAGCTGCAGATGACGGGCGAGCACGACGACTGGCTGATCGGGTTGTCGGGGCCGTCCGAGGACTCAACGCGCCGAACGCTCAGATTACCGCCACCCGCAGATCCACCGCCGCTTTCGATAACGCTCGTGCGCCGTGGTTCTGGACAACCACGCTGAGCGTGAGTGAGGTCGTTGCGCTGACGGCCTGGCCGATCGCTCGCCGTGATGCCGCACCACTCCCCGGTGTGCCTTCGCGACATCCGAAGCTGCTCCCGGCTCTGGCGAGTACTCCAAAGGAAGGTCGGGTGTTCGGGGTATCAACCGCAGAGACAGATCGACCCATCGCGATCTCGGTCCGCGACTCGCTGTCAGGAATCGCCATTACCGGCCCGACGGGCGTGGGTAAGTCGAATCTACTGGCGCAGTTTGCGCTGGCAGATATCGCTGCGGGGCGTGGACTCGTGGTGATCGACCCCAAGGGCGATCTGATCGACGACATCCTGGTCCGGGCCGACGAATCGCGACTCGACGACGTCGCCGTCGTTGATGCCACCGACTCCGCACCGATCGGGATCAATGGACTGGTCGGTGCGGCCGATCCCGACCTCGCGGCCGACACCACCCTTGGCGTGTTCCACTCGCTATGGGCCGACGCGTGGGGACCACGCACGCAAGATGTCCTGCACGCTAGCCTCCTGACGCTAGCCCGACGCGGTGACGCCTCGATCGCGATGCTGCCGCTACTGCTTACCAATCCGGGCTTTCGGCGCTCGATCGTGGGCCAAGTGGCCCGCGAGGACCCGATGGGGCTCGGTGGCTTCTGGGCGTGGTGGGAGGGCCTCGGCGAGAACGAGCAGGCGCAGGCTACCGCGCCGCTACTGCGGCGAGTTCGTCCGATTCTGCTGCGTCCCGGCCTGCGGGGCATCCTCGGCCAGCGCCGTCCGAAGTTCGATCTGGCCGACGTGTTCACCAAGCGCCGCATCCTGCTGGTGAGTCTGGAGAAGGGCAAGATTGGCCCCGAAGCGGCCGCGCTGCTCGGGTCCCTGATCGTCTCGCAACTGTGGACCGCGACCCTCGCTCGGGCCTCGCAGCCGCCCCATTCTCGGCAACCGGTCACCATCCTGATCGACGAAGTCCAGGACTACCTCCGGCTCCCTGGCGATATCGGCGATGCGCTCGCCCAAGCCCGCGGTCTCGGTGTCGGCTACACACTCGCGCACCAGCACCTCGGTCAGCTCTCCAAGTCGATCCGCGAAGCCGTTACCGCAAATGCCAGGACTCGCATCGCCTTCCAGCTGAGTCACCCTGACGCCCGCGAGTTTGCCAGCCTCACCAGCGGACAGCTCGAGCCAGCGGACTTCGAAGCGCTGCCCGCCTACCACGCGTACGCCCAGATCTTGCACCAGAACACTCCCAGCCCGTGGGTCAGCGTCACCACTACGAAGATGCCCGATCCCGTTCGTTCCGCCGTGTTGGTCCGCCGTCGTTCCCGCGAGCGCTACGGCCAGCCGCTCAGCGACGTCGAAGCCGATCTCCTGTCGCTGACCGAGCGTCGATCCGCCCGTGAATCCTTCGGCCGTACCAAGCGATCCGATGCGGAAGGGAGCGCGTCATGACCGGCTACATCCCAGGACAAGGCATTCCGCCCGCTATTCCAGCCGGCTCGTCTGCCACATCGCCGTCGACGCAGGTCTGTGACGAATCTGTGCGCGGTCGGGGGACGAATACTCCGCCGACGATGTCGACGGAGAGCGCCCGAGTATTGCAGCCGGACAAGCGACGGCGACGGATCGACAGCGACAAGCTCCGGCGTATCAGCGAAGCCATGCCCGAGCGGGATCGCGCGGTCCTCCGCAGCATCGATGAGCACCGCTACTTGACGACGCACCAAATTCAGTCCTTCGCCTTCACCGCTCACGGCAGCACTGACTCGGCCGCCCGCACCACGCGTTACGTCCTGGCGCGACTTGAACGCCTCGCATTGGTCCGGTCGCTGCCACGCCGGGTGGGTGGGGTCCGAGCGGGCAGTGCCGCCCGTGTTTGGCAGCTCGCTCCGGCCGGTGCCAGACTGCTCCGCGACGAGGGTCAGACCTACCGCACCCATGAACCGTCGCTGCGCTTCCTCCAGCATTGCTTGGCGGTCGCCGATGTCCACCTCGGCCTGCGCAACCTGACCGCAATAGAGACCGTCGAAGCGATCGACGTGGCTACCGAGCCCGATTCCTGGCGGCGCTATATCGGCCCCGGCGGTGAGCAACGCTTGCTACAGCCCGACCTCGCCAGCGTCGTCCGGACGAGAGACTACGTCGACCGCTGGTTCATTGAGGTCGACCTCGGCACCGAATCGCTGCCGACCGTGCTGAAGAAGTGCGGCCAGTACGAGACCTACCGAGCCAGCGGCATCGAGCAAGATGCCCACGAGGCCTTCCCGCTTGTGATCTGGATTTTCACGAGCCAGACGCGAGCCGAGAAGGTTATGTCCTCGATCTTGCGCTCTCCCAAGCTGACACCTGACCTCTACCGCGTGGTGACGACTGACGGCTTCGCAGCCAGCGCGCAGGAGTGGCTGCAATGAGCGGGCCAGCACGAAACCAGATTTTGACCGGCGATGCGCTCGCACAGTTGAAGACGCTGCTCGACGCCAGCGTCGACTGCGTCATCACCAGCCCGCCGTACTTCCGGCTGCGCGACTACGGCCACGACGACCAGCTCGGCCTCGAACCGCACGTCGACACCTGGGTTGCCCAGCTGCGGGCCGTGCTGACCGAATGTGCCCGCGTGCTCGTGCCGACCGGGACACTGTGGCTCAATCTCGGCGACACCTATAGCACCCACACTAGAGAAGGCGCCGCTCGCAAGAGTCTCCTGCTTGGTCCGGAACGTCTGGCGCTCCAACTGATTGCCGACGGCTGGACGATTCGCAACAAGATCGTCTGGGTCAAGACCAACCCGGTGCCATCGAGTGTGCGTGATCGGCTCACTGCCTCGCACGAGGTCATCTACCTGCTGACACGATCACCGCGCTACTACTTCGACCTCGACGAGATCCGCATCCCCCACGTCTCACAGCGGCCACGCCGATCACCTCGACCAGCGAACCGTGCGGAGAGGGCAGGACGAGGGCCCAACACGCACAGCGATCGGGGCCTGCTTGACCTCCGCGCGAGCGGACGGGTCGGTCATCCTCTCGGCAAGAACCCCGGTGACGTCTGGGCTATGAGCGTCAGCACCTTCCGGAGCAGTCACATCGCGACATACTCGGCATCGCTCGTCCGTCGCATGATCCTGGCCGGCTGCCCACGTCTGCGGTGCGCATACTGCCGCTGCCCCTGGACCCGCGAACTTGTCCGACGCGGCGACCAAGCTCGCCGCAAACCACCGCGACCAAGCTGCAACTGCGACGCGCCCGCCGAACCCGGACTCGTCCTCGATCCGTTCATCGGCTCCGGCACCACGGCCGTCGTCGCTGCCCGGACCGGGCGCGACTGGCTCGGGATCGACATCAATCCGCGCTACGTCGAGCTGGCCGAAGAACGCATCCGAACCGCGCTACAGCACAACACAACGAAGCCCACGAAAGAACTTAAATAGGTAAGGACAACCTCGCCGAATTCTACAACGATTCAGGTACTGCATTTATGCAATTTTGGGAATATAATAGAAATAAAGAAACGAATGAATCGGAGGTGAATCACCATGACGAACGCTACTAACGCAGTCACGCTCGGAAAGGCACTCAAAGACCGCAGAAGCGAGCTTGAGTTGACGATCAAGGAGGTGGCTCGCCGCTCCGGCATGACCGATTCCAATGTGCTTCGTATCGAGCGCGGCGACATCCCCCAGCCAAGACCGGACACGCTGAAGTCATTGGCCGATGTTCTGGGACTCGAACTCTCCGACTTGTTCAACCTCGCGGGCTACGTCCAACCGAAAACACTCCCGAACTTCTCCCCCTACCTCCGTAGCAAGTACTCAGATCTCCCGGAATCGGCAGCGAAAGAAATGGAAGCTAGTTTCGCGAGAATTGCCGCAAAGCACGGGTATGACCCGAATGGACCTCGCGACGGAGAAGACGAAAGAGAATAACTAAGAGCCCACTACGAAAGGAGGCTCACTATGACACATACTTACAAACCATCAGTACTGACGAGCCTCCGGGCGGTCATCCCGCAGCGCGACGCGAGCTTCCTGGAAGCACTACGTACCGCCGAGATCCAGGCAGCCAAGCTTGCCGATCTGATCGGAGACGAACGCGGCATCCTCGAGCACCACATCACCGGACTGCCACGCATCGTCGTCATCCATGAGAACATCCCCGTATCGGGCATGAGCTACTGGGACGGCCAGCAGTGGGTCATCGTGCTCTCGGCCAGGGAACCCGCCGTTCGACAGCGCTTCACACTCCTGCACGAGTTCAAGCACATCATCGATCACGGCCACACAGACCAGCTCTACCGCACCACCCACAAGATGACGGCGCCCGAGCAGGCCGAAGCCGCCGCCGACTACTTCGCAGGTTGTGCCCTCGTCTCCAAACGATCACTCAAAGCCGCCTGGGGCAACGGCATTCAGCGCGTCGCCGATCTGGCATCTCACTTCGGTGTCAGTGAAACGGCCATTCGCGTCCGTCTTGCGCAAACTGGACTCGACAAGACCAACGATGTACCCCTCACGAGCCGCTGCGCCCGGCCTATTCACACCAACCGCTCCGAGCGCCAGAAATTCATCCGCGCACCCCGCTCGACCCGACAAAGGAGCTACGCATGACCGCCGCACCATCGCTCGGGACCAAGCCGATGGCGGTTCAGTACCTCCGCGTCAGCACCAAGGACCAAGCCGAGCGCGGTGGCGAAGCAGAGGGCTTCTCAATCCCCGCCCAGCGCGAAGCCTGCCTCCGTAAAGCGCAGTCACTGGATGCGGTGACCGTTGCCGAGTTCGTCGACGCTGGTGAAAGCGCCCGCTCAGTCAATCGTCCGGAACTGAAGAAGATGCTCGACTACGTCAAAGCACATAAGATCCAGTACGTCATCGTGCACAAGATCGACCGTCTCGCCCGCAACCGTGTTGACGACATCGAGATCAACCTGCAGCTGACGTCAGTTGGCGCCCAACTGGTCTCCTGCTCAGAGAACATCGACGAGACACCGAGCGGGATGCTGCTGCACGGCATCATGAGCTCGATCGCCGAGTTCTACAGTCGCAACCTGGCCACCGAATCCCGCAAGGGCATGCTCCAGAAAGCGAAGGGCGGCGGCACTCCGGGCATGGCGCCGTTCGGCTACCTCAACAGCCGCATCCGCACCGACGATGGCAGAGAAGTGAAGACCGTCGTCATCGACCCCGAGCGCGGCCATTGGGTCACCTGGATGTTCGAGCGCTACGCCACGGGCGAGTGGACAGCCGGCATGATCAAAGACGAGTTCGACAAACGCGGTGTGACCACCGTGACCCGGCCGAATCGCCCCAGCCGGCCGATCGCCCACTCACACGTCACGTCGATGCTCCAGAACCGCTATTACACGGGCACTGTCAGGTTCGAAGGCGTCGAGTATCCCGGTAGTCACCCCGCGCTCGTCAGCGAAGCACTCTTCGCCGAAGTGCAACAGGTCCGCGAGGCCCGCCACCAGAGCCGCGAAAAGCCGCGCGTGCACAACCACTACCTGAAAGGATCGGTCTACTGCGGGCAGTGCGGCGAACCGCTCACGTTCGAAAAGACCCGTAACCGGGTGGGCATCACCTACGACTACTTCTACTGTCTCGGTCGTCAGCGACTCAAGAACGGCTGTACCTTTCGCGCCATCCAAGCACCCCACCTCGAGGACCTGGTGATCGCACACTGGCAGACTGTCACGCTCAGCGAGCAGCAGACCAGCACCATCCGTGGCCTCATCCTCGACCACATGCGCGTCCTGCTGCCCGACGCGACGCAAACGCGACAGGCAGCCTCCGAGCAACTCCAGCAACTCGAACAGGACAGCCGCAAGCTGCTCGATGCGTTCTACGCCGACGCGATCGGCACGCCAGAACTCCGCACTGAGCAAGCGCGCATCGCGACCGAACGCGCGCAGGCGGAAGCGAAGCTCGGCGAGTTCGATCTTCAGGAATCACATCTCGCCGCAAAGCTCGAAGGCTGCCTAGAACTCCTCGGCAATGCCCACGAGTACTACCTGCTGGCCGATGCGAAGTCGCGCCGAGACCTCAACCAGAGCATCTTCACGCACCTCTACGTCCACGACGACGACATCGTCGCTAGCGACCTGACTCCGGCCTACCAACTACTCATGAACGACGATCTGGCCGCGACGCTGGCATCCGAACGGAAACGGGAGCAGAACCTCGTCGTTAGAACCAGTGACCTTATCGACGTGACAGAGGTCACCGACAATGTCGACAGAGGTGGCGAAGCGACCACACGGGACCTACCGACACGCGCCCGCAGGATCGCCCCAGACGCCCGAATCCCCAGGTTCCTGGCCAACGAACGCCCCAGCGGTGCGATGCCGTGGGAAAAAGAAAGAACCACGGCCCCTGAGGACCGTGGTTCTAACATCATTTCTTTGGTAGCGGGGACAGGATTTGAACCTGCGACCTCTGGGTTATGAGCCCAGCGAGCTACCGAGCTGCTCCACCCCGCGATGCATGAATGAAAGTACACGAGCCGCCGAACCGAAGGCAAATCGCCTGCAAGCGACTCGAATCGGCGCGCCTCAGACCCCTCGCACACCCCGGACGCAGCCATGCGAGTGACACAGTTCACGAAAATGCGGTGATCCATCTCACATAACAGGTATGTAACGCTACGACTTCAACTCTGCAACGACCGTCCTCCACCTGCGGAAACACTTCGCCGTAGCGAAATCGAACGGGTTGACCGGTCTGTTTCAACGAGGTGACGGCCCGCGAAGCTCTGTCGTACGTTCGTTACCGGCTCGTGATGATCGAGCGCATCGACCGACCGCCCCGCCGCTGCCAGCTCTGCCCCCGCGGGACCGGACACGACAAACCCTTCGAGGGGCAGGGACGCGAAGATCGCACGCCCGGGACGACGAATCGTCGACCGCAGGCCGCTCGCGTCAGCGCAGGAGAGGATCCAAACCCGCATGACCATCAGCATCAGCAAGCGTGCCCTCGGCATGGCCGCCGTGACCGGCGCCCTCGTCGCCGTCCCGTTCGGCCTCGCCACCGGCACCGCCTCCGCCGCGACCCACAACTGGGACGGCGTCGCACAGTGCGAGAGCGGCGGAAACTGGTCCATCAACACCGGCAACGGCTACTACGGCGGCCTGCAGTTCTCGCAGAGCACCTGGCAGGCCAACGGCGGCGGCGGCTCCCCGGCCAACGCGTCGAAGGAAGAGCAGATCCGCGTCGCCGAGAACACCCTCGCGTCGCAGGGCCCCGGTGCCTGGCCCGTGTGCGGCCAGTACCTCAGCGAGGCCGCGCCCGCACCGGCACCCGTCGAGCCCACCCCGGCTCCGGCCGTCGTCGCCCCGCAGCCCGCCCCGATGCAGGCCACCGCGGCCCAGTACATCGATCAGGCGGTCCAGGCGGCCGGCGACCTCGCCGCGCAGCACGGCTACGGTGACCAGTTCCAGCAGGTGCTCGGCACCCACGGCAACGTGCTCGCCGACATCAAGGCCAACTTCGTGCAGTAAGGCCCACCGCCGAAGGGACCCTCCGCGCGCTCGCAGCGCACGGAGGGTCCCTTCGTTTTCCGACCGTCGTCAGGTCCGGGCGGTGGGCCCGCTACCCGCCGGCCTGCTGGTAGGCCTGGATCGCCTTCTGCAGCTGGTCGAGCGCGTCACCGTAGGCCTTGAAGTCGCCTCGCTGCTGCGCGGTCTGCAGATTCGCGAGCGCCGAATCCAGCTGCGCGACTGCCGCAGCCTTGTCCGGCGTCTGACCGGCCGCCGGCGGCGGGGGCGTCGTCGTGGGCGACGTCGTCTGACCGGTGTTCTGCTCCGGTGTCGGCGACGTCTCACCGCTCGGCGCGGTCGCGGCGTTGCCGGTTCCGGAACCGAACACCTGATCCAGCGCCTCCGCCAGCGTCGGCGCGTAGCCGACCTTGATGCCGTTGGTGTCGGTGAAGCTCACCATGACGCGCGCCAACTGCGGGAACGCGTTCGGCGAATTCCGCTGCGTGTAGATCGGCTCGACGTAGAGGATGCCGCCGTCGGCGATCGGCAACGTCAGCAGGTTGCCGTACTGGATCTTGTTCGACTGCTTGAGCAGCGACAGCTCACTCGCCACGCGCGGGTTCGACGTCATCGCCGACTGCGCCTGCTGCGGACCCTGCGTCTGCGTCTCCGTCGGCAACTGCAGCACCGTGAACTTGCCGTAGTTCTGCGGATCCGACTGCACCGAGATGTAGGCCGACAGCAGCTCACGCTGGTAACCGACCATCGGGCTGGTCAGCACGAACTGCGGCTTCGCCGTCTTCGGGTTGCCGGACAGGACGTAGTACGGCGGCTGATTCTTGTCCGTGTCGACCGTCGGGTCGCTCGGCACCGACCAGAACGCGTTGTTACCGAAGAACACGCCGGGATCGTCGACGTGGTACTTCGCGAGCATCTCCCGCTGCACCTTGAACAGGTCCTCGGGGTACCGGAAGTGCGCCTGCAGATCGGCCGAGACGTCCGACTTGGGCTTGACGGTGTCCGGGAAGACACCCATCCACGCCTTGAGCACCGGATCCTTGTCGTCCACCTGGTACAGCGTGACGGTGCCGTCGTACGCGTCGACGGTCGCCTTCACCGAGTTCCGGATGTACGACACCTCCTTCTTCGGCAGCATCCGCCCGGTCGCCTGGTTGGTGCTGTCCTGCACCAGCCCCTCGAGCGACGAGCGCTGCGCGTAGGGGTAGTTGTCGAGCGTGGTGTACGCGTCGACGATCCACTGCATGCGCCCGTCCACGACAGCCGGGTACACCGTGCCGTCGGTGGTGAGCCACGGCGCCACCTTGTTGACGCGCTCCGCCGGATCGCGGTTGTAGATGATCTTCGAATCCGACCCGATCGCGCCCGAGAACAGGATGTTGCGCTCGGTGTACTTGGCCGCGAACGCCAACCGGTTGAACCAGTTGCCGATCCCGACGCCACCGTCACCGGTGTACGTGTACTTCTGGTCGTCGGTGTCGTACTCGCGGGGCGCGCTGCCCGGGGAACCGCCGACGATCGCGTAGTCGGCATCCGAGGCCGCGATCACCGGACCGTAGTAGATACGGGGGTTGTCGACCTCGAGCGCCTTGTCGGTGGGCTTGGTCGTGAGGTCGCTGACGGTGTAGATCGGGTAGCCGCCGGTGTTGTTCTGGGCGTCGCCGCTCACCGCCGTCACCTGGTTCGCGTACGCGGCCACGAACCCGTTGCCGTGCGTGTAGACGGTGTGCTTGTTGATCCAGTCCGTCTGGTTGCCCTGCAGGCTCGACGGGGACAGCTCACGCGCGGCCACGACGAAGTCCCGCAGGTCACCGTTCATGTCGTAGCGGTCGATGTTGAGCGACTTCGGGAACGCGTAAAAGTTCTTGAGCTGCTGCTGCGCCGTGAACGTGGGCGAGAGGATGTTCGGGTCGAGCAGTCGGGTGTTCGCGATCGTCGTGACGTCCGACGGCACATCCTTGGGCTGCTTCTCCGTCTTGCCCGAGTACGGCACGTATTCGACGGTCTCGTCGGTGATCCCGTACGCCTGCCGCGTCGCGGTGATGTTGCGCTCGATGTAGGCGCGCTCCTTGTCGGCCGCGTTCGGCTTGACCGAGAACTGCTCGACGATCAGCGGGTACACGGCGCCGACCAGGATCGACGAGAGCACGAGCAGGACGACCGCCATCGCGGGGATCCGCAGATCGCGCAGGAAGATCGCCGCGAAGAACGCGATGGCGCAGATGATCGCGATCGCCATCAGGATCAGTTTGGCCGGCAGGACCGCGTTGATGTCGGTGTAGCCGGCGCCGGTGAACGTGGGCTCCTTCCGGCTGCTGAACAGCAGTGCGTACCGGTCGAACCAGTAGGAGATGGCCTTGAGCAGCACGAACGTGCCCGCGAGGATCGCCAACTGGACGCGCGCAGACCGCGTCAGCGCTCCCTGCCGACCGCTGAGGCGCAGGCCACCGAAGATGTAGTGCGTGATCAGGCTCGCGAAGAACGCGATGATGACCGCGACGAACAGCCAGTTCAGAACGAACTGGTAGAAGGGCAGGTCGAACGCGTAGAACCCGATGTCCTTACCGAACTGCGGGTCCGTGATCCCGAACGAGCTGCCGTTGAAGAACATCTGCACCGTCGCCCAACTGGCCTGACCGACCAGACCGGCGAACAGGCCGATCACGACAGGGATGCCGATCCCGAACAGCTTCTGACGGGTCATCACCGCCGTGCGGTACCGCGCCACCGGATCGTTCGACCCCGGCGACGGCAGGAACATCGGCCGCGACCGATACGCCAGCAGCAGTGCGAGCCACACGATCGCACCGACGACCAGTCCGACGATCACGAACAAGGCCAGTCGAGTGAACAGCACCCTGCTGAACACCCCACGGAAGTCGACCTCACCGAACCACAACCAGTCGGTGTAGATGTCGACGAACCGAGGGCCGATCAGCAACAGTGCCGCGGCGATCAACGCCAGAATCAGCAGCACGCGTGTGCGTTTCGACAACGAAGGTAATCCGGCGGGGGGCCGCATGCCCACTTGCCACTCTCCCAACAATCCGGCGACGCCTTCGCGCCGCAGCCAATGCACCGTCCAGCGTCACGTGAGAGTGACCGTTTCGTCCCACTCTACGTAATGAGTGGGCGTCGAGAGCGCCGCGACCGACGAGTGCCGGCGCAGCCCCCTGATGCAAGGATATGTACGTGATCGACAGCGATGGCGTGTTCCACGGGGATGACCCGTTCTCCGGCAACCCGAATGTGAACCTTTCCGACGAGTCCCTGCGCAGATGCGTGCACGAAGTGATCGACTTCGTCGACGCCGGTGGGTGGGGTCAGCCCCCGACGATGTTCGCCATCGTTCCGACCGCACTGGTCGCCGCGGCCGAGCCGTCGCTCCTCGACCAACTGGACGACGGTGCCGAGCTGACGCCGATCGAACAGGGCGCCCTGCCCGACGACGTCGAGGGCGGCTCCCCCGCACTCGACGAGTTCCTCGCCACCATGAGCTGGCCGTCCGAGGTGGTCGGCTGCGCACTGGTGCAGGAGATCGTGGTCCTCCCGCCGGAGGCCGAATCCGACCTCGACGACGCCCTCGCCCCGACTCTGTCCGACCGGCACGCCGCGGAGGAGGCCGCACGGACCGCAGCCGAAGAACACCCCGACCGCCGGGAGGCGCGCCTGATCGCCGCCGTGCTGCGCGACGGGCCGTCGATCGCGCTGCTGCAACTGCGCCCGACCGACAACGACGACCCGTTCGCCGGAATCGAGCTGCGCACCTACGACAACCTCGCACCCGGCGTGGTCGCCGCGCTGTACGCGACGCTCGAAGCCGACGAGGACTAGCCCGTCAGCAGGTCGGTGCCGTTCCGCCGGAGTTGATGGTGGCGAGGGCGTCGACCGCACTACTCAGGGTGTCGACCTTCACCAGGTCGATGCCGTCGGGCCGGTTCGCGCGGGCCTCGTCGCAGTTCTTCGCCGGCACCAGGAACGTGGTCGCCCCCGCCTCCTGCGCAGCGATCATCTTGTACGGAATGCCGCCGATCGGCCCCACGTCACCGTCGGGGTCGATCGTGCCGGTGCCCGCGACGAACTTGCCGCCGTTGAGTTCGCCGGTGCTCAGCTTGTCGACCACTGCGAGGCTGAACATCAGACCGGCCGACGGGCCACCGATGTCGGCGAGGTTGAAGTCGATGGTGAACGGCACGTTCGGCACCTGCTTGGCGTTGACGCCGAGGTAGCCCTTGCCCGCGTCCTCGCCGCCGTCGGCGCCGGGTCGGGAACCGAGCGTGATCGGTGCGGTCGACTCGACGCCGTCCCGCTGATACGTCACCTGCACGGTCGTGCCGGGCGCGGCGGCGCCGATCACGTCCTGCAGCCCGACGAGCGTGTCGACGGGAGTGCCGTCGATACGCAGCAGCAGATCGCCCTCCTTCAGCACCGATGCGGCCGGGCCGTCGGTGCTGACGGTGGTCAGCTCGAGCGCCACCGGCAGGCCGAGGTACCGCAGAGCGGCGAGTTCGGCACTGTTCTCCGACTTCGCGAACTGGGCGGTGTTCTCCTCCTGGACCTCGTTCTTCGACTTCTGCGGCGGATACACCTCCTCGCGGGGCACCAGGCCCTGGCGCCCGCTCGCCCACAGCCCGAGGGCATCGAACAGCGTCAGCTTGTCGCGCACCGCGACCGTCGTCATGTTGAGATTGCCGGACGTCGGATCGACCTCGGTGCCGTCGATCTCGACGACGGGCTTGCGCACGACCTTGCCGTCTTCGTTGACGTCGGCGTCACCGAGGGTGTTGACGGTCGGACCGGGACCGAGCGCGACGAACGGCACGTGCACCGTCGTCCCCAGCACTCCCAGAGCCACGACCGGGGCCAACGCTGCCAGCAGGGTCACCATCCGTCGGTTCACCAGGCCCAGGATAGAGCGCCGACCGGGGCGCTCCCCGCCGCCCTACCGGCTGTTCGCCGTCAGCGTGATCTCCGCGCGGGCCACAGGCCGTCTCGCCTTGTACCGTTGAACTATGAGCGATCTGCCCTTTGGTTTCTCCAACTCCGACGACGACCCGGACCGTAAGAAGGACTCGGGCCGCGAACAGGGCGGGGGGCAAGGCGCCGGTCAGCCGTTCGGCTTCGATCCCAGCGCGTTCGGTCTCGGCGGCGCGGGCGGCCCCGGCGGGGCGGGATTCGATCCGGCGGCCCTCGGCCAGATGCTCACCCAGTTCGGCCAGATGCTCAGCGGCATGGGCAACGCGATGGGTCAGGGCGGGCAGTCGGGCCCCGTCAACTACGACGTCGCGAAGAATCTTGCACGCCAGCAGATCGGCTCGGTGACCCCGATCACCGAGGGCACCGCCTCCGCGGTCGCCGACGCCGCCCGGCTCGCGGAACTGTGGCTCGACGGCGCCACGACGCTGCCGGCCGGTGCCACCCGCACCCTCGCGTGGACGCCCAACGACTGGCTCGACGGCACCCTCGACACGTGGAAGCGCCTGTGCGACCCGGTCGCCCAGCAGGTGTCCGGCATGTGGGTCCAGGGTCTGCCAGAGGAAGCCCGCAGCATGATCGGCCCGATGGCCGGAATGCTCACCCAGATGGGCGGCCTGACGTTCGGCTCCCAGCTCGGCCAGGCCCTGGGCCAGTTGTCGAAGGAGGTGCTCACCTCCACCGACATCGGACTGCCGCTCGGCCCCGCCGGGACCGCGGCACTGCTGCCGGCCGCGATCGAGGCGTTCAGCGAGGGCCTCGAGCAGCCGCACCGCGAGGTGCTCGTGTTCATCGCGGCCCGCGAGGCCGCCTACCAGCGCCTCTACACCCATGTGCCGTGGCTGCGTCAGCGCCTGCTGTCGACGGTCGAGGACTACGCGCGCGGCATCAAGATGGACTTCTCCGCGATCGAGGAGGCCGCGCAGGGACTCGACCCGTCGGCGCTGACCGACCCGTCGCAGATCGAGAAGATCCTGCAGCAGGGTGCGTTCGAACCGCAGACCACCCCCGAGCAGAAGCAGGCACTCGAACGCCTCGAGACGCTGCTCGCACTGGTCGAGGGTTGGGTGGAGACGGTCGTCTCCGAGGCGCTCGGCGACCGACTGCCCGGCGTCGCGGCGCTCACCGAGACGCTGCGCCGTCGTCGCGCGACCGGCGGACCGGCCGAGCAGACCTTCGCCACCCTCGTCGGCCTGGAACTGCGCCCCCGGAAGGTCCGTGAGGCCGCGCAGTTGTGGCGTCGACTCACCACCGACACCGGCGTCGACGCCCGCGACGGCGTGTGGGCGCACCCCGATCTGCTGCCGGACTCCTCCGATCTCGACAGCCCGGCCGCATTCGTCGACCGGATCCTCGGCGGCGACTCGGGCACCTTCCACGATCCGATCGCACAGCTCGAGCAGACCGAGGCCCGCGAGCGCGAGGAGAAGAACCGCGAGAGCGGCGACTCCGACTCCTAACCGGTAGGGGTCTCGACGCGGTCGCCGGAACCGTCGTCGGCGGCGCAGTCGCCGCCGATCAGGTCGACCAGGTCCGGCTGCCGCGTCACCACCGAGTAGGCCTCGAGGTAGCCCATGGCCCGCTCGGTCCTCGGATACTGGCGCACCTCCCGCCAGAAGCGCTCGTTGTGGCCGCCGGCGACATAGAGGTGCACGAGTTCGTGGACCAGCACATAGTCCAGCACGTACGACGGCACCGTCCGCAGCAGTTCGCTGACCCGGATGGTGCCGTCCTGCGGCGTGCAGGACGCCCAGCGGGTCCGCATCGACGGCACCCAGCGCACCGACACGGGGGCGGCCGCTCCCCCGAGCCACCGCGCCGACAGTCGGGCGGCGCGCTCGGCGAGTTCGACGTCGCTGCGTTCGGCGCGGGCCGCGGCACGGCGGTCCGCCCGCTCGAGCTTGCCGATCATCTCGGCGACCAGTTCCGACTCCGCGGTCTTCGACAGACCGGTGGGCATCAGCACGACCACTTTGTCGCCCTCGCGCCGGGCACTGACGGTGCGGCGCCGACGAGCGCTGCGGCGGATCTCCACCTCAGGTCTTCCGGGGTGGTCACTGTCGAAGGTTCCGGTGCCGGTCACGAGGACCCACGCTAGCGACCGGTTCCGACAGCGCCGGACGCGCATTTCGGACGAATCCGCGGGCCGCCCCGAAGACGCACGTCGCACGCCGTCCGGGCCTGTGGACAACCCCTCCCGGCAACCGATTCCCGCGGCCGCGGGATGCGATCGTCGACGCCATGACCCAGGCACCCGTGCGACGCGTCCACAGCCCCGTGCTGGATCCGCGCCGTCCCGTCGTGATCCGCCCCAGCGGACGTGTCCAGATCGGCTGGGATCCCGACACCGCCCTGATCCTGACGCCACCGGTCGGCATGGACGCCGCCGCGCTCGTGTCGGTGCTGCAGTTGCTCGACGGCCGGACGCCGCGCCCCACGGTGGTGTGGCGGGCCGTCGAGTACGGCATCACGCCCACCGACATGTCGACTCTGCTCAGCGAACTCGACGAGGCCGGGCTGCTGCGGCCGGCGCCGATGCTGCCGGCCGCGCTGCCCGCCATCCGGATTCATGGCCGTGGTCCGCTCGCGGACGCGATCGCCACCGGGCTCGAGGGCGCGCCGGTGCGGGTCACCCGGTCCACACACTTCACCACCGACACCGACGTCACCCGGTGGAACTGCATGTGCGTCGTCCTCACTGACGACCTGGTCGCGGATCCGCGGCTGGTCGACGCGCTGTTCACGGCCGGGACACCGCACCTGCAGGTCCGCCTGCGCGACGGCCGCGGCATCGTCGGCCCGCTCGTGCTCCCTGGTCGCACCAGTTGCCTGCGGTGTGCCGACCTGACCCGGTGCGCTGCAGACGAGGAGTGGCCGCACGTGGCCGCGCAACTGCTCGGTCGGGTGGGCCACGCCGGGCCCGCCGCGGTCATGGCCACCGCGGCAGTCGCACTCGGACAGCTCGAGAAGGTGCTGTCGGGGACGGCCCGACCGGCGCCCGCGAGCCTCGACGCGACGCTGGAACTCGACCTGGACACGCACCGTCTTGCGGTCCGGCCGTGGCCGCGCAACCCACGGTGTGGATGCTCACGATCGACGATGTTCGTGGACGAACCCGGAAATCTTCCGCCATGATGGTTAGGTGTCCGAAATTCCCCGCAGAAGCACCGCTCGCACCGCCAAGCTCGCGAGCATTCCGCTGGGCATCGCAGGGCGGGCCGCAATGGGCTTCGGCCGGAAGCTCGCCGGCGGGGACCGGGACGCGATCGACGCGCAGTTGACGTCGAAAGCGGCCGAACAGTTGTTCACCGTGCTCGGTGAGCTCAAGGGCGGCGCGATGAAACTCGGGCAGGCGCTCAGCGTGATGGAGGCCGCGGTCCCCGAGGAGTTCGCGGAACCGTACCGCGAAGCGTTGACCAAGCTGCAGGCCGAGGCTCCCCCGCTGCCCGCCAAAGCCGTGCACCGGGTGCTCGACCAGCAGCTCGGCACCAAGTGGCGGTCGCGCTTCGCGGAGTTCGACGACACGCCCACCGCGTCGGCCAGCCTCGGGCAGGTGCACCGCGCGGTGTGGGCCGACGGGCGCGACGTGGCGGTCAAGGTGCAGTACCCCGGCGCCGACGAGGCGCTGCGGGCCGACCTGAAGACGCTTACGCGCTTCGCGAACCTGTTCACGTCGGTGATGCCGGGCACCGACATCAAGCCGGTCCTCGACGAGCTCAGCGCCCGCACCGAGGAGGAGCTGGACTACCGCATCGAGGCCGAGAACCAGCGCGCGTTCGCGAAGGTGTTCGACGGCGATCCGAAGTTCGTCGTGCCGCGGGTCGTCGCGAGTGCCCCCAAGATCGTTGTCACCGAATGGATGTCAGCCACGCCGCTGTCCGCGATCATCTCCGGCGGCACCCCCGAGCAGCGCAACACCGCGGGCGCCCTGCTCGCGGAGTTCCACTTCGTCTCGCCCGCCCGTGTCGGGCTGCTGCACTGCGACCCGCACCCGGGCAACTTCATGCTCCACGACGACGGCCGGCTCGGGGTCATCGACTTCGGCGCCACCGCCCCCATGCCGGACGGCCTGCCGCCCGTGCTGGGCCGAATGGTCCGGCTCAACCTCGAGGAACGCTTCGAAGAACTCACGGAACTGTTGCGCGCCAACGGGTTCGTCCTGCCCGGCCGCACCGTCACCGATCGAGAGATCGCCGACTACCTGCGCCCGTTCACCGATCCGATCCGCACCGAGTCGTTCCACTTCACCCGGGCGTGGCTGCAGAAGGCCGCGGGGACCGCGACCGACTTCCAGAGCGCACACTTCCGAACGGCACGTGCGCTCAACCTGCCGCCCGAGTACTTGATGATCTTCCGGGTGCTGCTCGGATCGGTCGGCATCTGCGCGCAGCTCGACGCCTACGCGCCCTACATGGCCATCCTCACCAAGTGGCTGCCGGGCTTCTCCGAGGAGCTCGTCGAGCCTGTCGATCTCGAGAGCCTCGACGGCGCATAGCTCGTCCGACGCGTCGGCTCGCGCCGAGCCGGGATTCCGACAGGATCCTCAGACGAACTGAGGAACCATGTCCGCGAGCCGGGGAAGCACGGTGTCGCGCCATCCGATGCCCATGCGCTCGTAGGCACCCTGCTCGCGCTTGTCGTCGAGCTCGAAGCCGGTGTGGTCGAGCAGCAGCCGCGTGCCGTTGCCCTCCTCCACGAGCCGCCACGTGAGCATCCAGTGGCCGTTGAACGTGTACACGAATCGCTTGTACTGCTCGACCTCGGTGACGGTGCAGGGAATCGAACCGAATCCCGGCATCTCGAGGTGGAACTGGTGCCCCACGGTCGCCTGGACGTCGCCCGGAACCCACCATTTCGCGAGCACATCGGGATCGGTCAACGCCCGCCACACCTTTGCCGGCGGGGCCGCGATGAACTGGTCCACCGACACGGTTCCGATACGTGCTTCAGTCATCGAGATTCTCTTTCTCCAGAAGATCTGCCATCTGCCGCAGTCGGCTGCGCCAGAAGCGCTCGAACGGGTGCAGCCACTCGCTGACGCCCTCCAGCGGCGCGGTGTCGAGTCGGTAGAACCGTTGTCGCCCCGCGGGCTCGGAGTGGACGAGCGCCGCACGGCGGAGCACCTGAAGGTGCTCGGCCACCGCCGGCCGGCTCATCTCGAACTCGGCGGCCAGATCACCGGCCGTCTTCGGGCCGTCCACGAGGAGCTCGAGCAAACGCCGACGCGCCGGGTTGGCGAGCGCGAGGAATACGTCGTCGGACACACCGACAAATTAGTAAGCAGCTTCCGACATGTCAACTATTTCCGACGCATCAGGTTGGGTCGCCCGATCCGTATCGGCTGGGCACGGACAGACAGCGGATCCACGAAAGCCCTTGCCGGATACCGGTAATCGGCATCCCGCAAGGGCTTTCGCGTCACGACGCCGGTACTACGCGCACACCAGCGTCTTCTGTTGCTCGGGGTTCTTCCGTGGTCGGCCTCGAGGCCTCTTGCGGGCGATGACGACACCCTGATCGAAGATCTCGCCGCCCCACACGCCCCACGGCTCCGCGCGGTCGATCGCAGCGTTCAGGCACCGGCTGCGGATGGGGCATCCACCGCACAGTTCCTTGGCGCGTTCGAGATCGGCCGGGGTCTCGGCGAACCACAGATCGGGATTGTCATCGACCCGGCAGGGCAGCTCCCGGCGTGCCGCGCGGACGATTCCCAGTCCGTTGGAAACGGTGTGGTTCGTGGTGCGTACTCGGCATGTCACGGTAGACACGTCTTCTCCTTGTGGTTTCGAGCGATCGGCTCGTGGCTCTTGCGGGCTTTCGGGGTTCGAACGAACCGTGGTCGAAGGCTCGGATCCAAACTCGAAGCGATGAGCTGAAACACGAAGGCCACGGTTCGCGGTTGCGATCCGTGGCCTCGGGAGGACGGGCGGAGTGTCTACCGAACGACGGTTCGGTGTCGGCTCCTGGCCACGGATGCGCAGGCTGCTGCTGCTGCCTGATCTGCTGCTGCTGCCTGATCTGCTGCGCGCAGACGGATTGCGTGCGGTGCTGCCGCCGCGACGCGCGCGGCGGCCATTTCGGCCGCAGGGAGGTATGCGCATGCGAATGCGCGCACCGACGGACGTCCCGCAGTTGCGTTCCAATCGTTCATCGTTGCCACCTCCCTTTCACGTCGTCACGGACCCCGTCTCCAGGGCTCCATATGCTGGACACGGTCACCGCACACGAGTTTCCCCGTGGCGTGCTGTCCAGAGTATGGGACCCGAACAGACCGCACAAGTTATTTTTGACCTGCGGTTTTACCGCTGATCGACTGTCACGTCAGATCCAGTGCCGGCGCCGAGCGCTCACCGCGGACCACCGCGAGGACCTCGGCACCGAACTGGTCGAGCTTCTTCGCGCCGATCCCCGGGATCGCCACGAGGGCCCGCTCGTCCTGCGGTTGCTGCTCCGCGATCGCAGTCAACGTGTTGTCGCTGAACACCACGTACGCGGGCACCTTCATCTCCCGGGACTTCTCCCGGCGCCACTCCTTGAGCGCCTCGAACAGTTCGATGTCGAGGTTCGACGGACACTGCTCGCAGCGGCCGAGCATCGTCGCCGTCGACCCCATCAGCTGCTTGCCGCACACCCGGCACCGCGGACGCCGCTTGGACTGCGCGGGCTTCGCGATGCGCGACGCCGGCGAGTCGTCCGGGATCAGTCCGTGCAGGAATCGGGACCGGCGGCGCGACTTGCGGCCGCCCTCGTTGCGGGCCAGCGCCCACGACAACGCCAGGTGTTCGCGGGCGCGGGTCACCCCGACGTACAGCAGGCGGCGCTCCTCCTCGATCCCGGCCTCGTCGCCGGGCGAGTTCGCGTCGCCGAGCACGTGGGTGATCGGCAGCGTCCCCTCGGTGAGACCGACGAGGAACACCGCGTCCCATTCGAGGCCCTTCGCCGCGTGCAGCGACGCGAGCGTGACGCCCTGCACGACCGGTGGGTGCCGCGCCTCGGCGCGGGCGGCCAACTCGCCCAACAGCGCACCCAGGGTCAGGTGCGGGTCGTGGGACAGCAACTCCTCGGTGAGCGCGACGAGCGCGGTGAGCGAACCCCACCGTTCCCGGGCCTGGGCGCCAGTTGGCTCGACGTCCGTAAGGCCCAACGGCACCAGCACCGCGCGCACCAGCGTGACCAGCGCGTCGCCCGTGTCGGCGCCGTCGGGCAGATCGTCGCGGCCGGCGGCCTGCCGGAGCGCGGTGATCGCCTGGCGCACCTCCTGGCGTGTGAAGAAGCCCTCGCCGCCACGCACCTGGTACGGGATACCGGCCTCGGTCAGTGCCTGCTCGTGCACCTCCGACTGCGCGTTGATGCGGTACAGGACCGCTATCTCGGCGGGATCGACACCCTGGTCGATGAGCTTCTTGATCTGCCGGGCCACCGCCGCGGCCTCGGCGGGCTCGTCGTCGTACTCGGCGAACGTCGGCTCGGGTCCGGGCGGCCGCTGACCGATGAGCTGCAGCCGGGTGCCGGCGATACGCCCGCGGGCGGCGCCGATGACGCGGTTGGCCAGCGAGACGACCTCGGGGGTGGACCGGTAGTCCCGCTCGAGCCGGACGACGGCGGCGTCCGGGAACCGGCGGGAAAAGTCGAGCAGGTACTTCGGGGTGGCGCCGGTGAACGAGTAGATCGTCTGGTTCGCGTCGCCGACGACGGTCAGGTCGTCGCGTTCCCCGAGCCACGCGTCGAGCACGCGCTGCTGCAGCGGGGTGACGTCCTGGTACTCGTCGACGACGAAACAGCGGTAGCGGTCCCGGAACTCCTCGGCGACCGCCGCGTTGTCCTCGAGCGCGGCCGCGGTGTGCAGCAGCAGGTCGTCGAAGTCCAGCAGTATGCCGTCGTAGTTGCGGGCCTTGAGTTCCTCGTAGCCGGTGTAGACGGCGGCGACCTGCGCCGCATCGGCCGGGACGTCCCGCCGGGCCCGCGCGGCGGCGGCCGCGTAGTCCTCGGGCGCGACGAGCGAGCCCTTGGCCCACTCGATCTCGCCGGCGAGGTCGCGGATGCTGTCGGTGCTGGTCGACAGGCCCAGCCGGCTCGCGGCCTGCCCGACGAGCGCGAACTTGCGGTCGAGCAACTGCCATTCGGTGTCGCCGACCACCTGCGGCCAGAAGTATTTGAGCTGCCGCAGCGCCGCGGCGTGGAAAGTGCGGGCCTGCACCTGCGGCCCACCGCCCCCGATGCCCAGGCCGCGGAGCCGGCCGCGCATCTCCCCGGCGGCCCGCGCGGTGAACGTCACGGCCAGCACCTGGCCGGCCGAGACGTGTCCGTTCGCGACGAGGTGCGCGATGCGGCGCGTGATGGTCCGGGTCTTGCCGGTGCCGGCACCGGCGAGCACACACACCGGGCCACGCGGGGCGAGCACCGCCGCCGACTGCTGCGGATCCAATCCCTCGTCGGGCCGGGCTCCTGTGTTCGCCGGGGTGGCATCCGCTGACATGCCGTCCATACTCTCAGGGACCACCGACACCGGCTGCCGCACCCGTCCGCGGATGTGACGTGCGCCCGCGACGGGAACAGACCGGACCGATCATGGTGTTATAGGCGCCGTGACTACCCAAGCGCCTGCCCTGACCATGTACTCGACCACCTGGTGCGGTTACTGCCGTCGCCTCAAGAAGCAGCTCGACGAGAACGGCATCTCGTACGTCGAGATCGACATCGAGGGCGATCCCGCGTCGGCCGAGTTCGTCGGCAGCGTCAACGGCGGTAACCACGTCGTTCCCACCGTCAAGTACGCGAACGGCAGCACCGCCACCAATCCGACGCTGGTACAGGTCAAGCAGGCGCTGGGACTCTAGTCAGTCGGCCTTCGCCCAGGACTCGAGCATCACCCGCGCGATCGAGATCGAGCCGGGCAGCAGCAGTTCCGCGTCCGACGACTCGCGCGTGCTCGATGCCCAGTCGCCGGCGTCGAGCGCCGCGCGCACCTGATCGCGCGTGAACCAGTGGGCCTCGGCGATCTCGCCGTCCGCGAACCTCAACGCGGCGGCGGGGTCGCCGACGGCCGCGAACCCGAGCATCACCGATCGCGGGAACGGCCACGGCTGGCTGCCCAGGTAGCGGATATCGGTGACGTCCACGCCCACTTCTTCTTGGATCTCCCGCTCGACGCACGTCTCGAGCGACTCCCCCGCCTCCACGAAACCGGCCAGCACCGAGAACATCCGCGGCGGCCAGGACGGCTGACGCGCGAGCAGCACCCTGTCGCCGCCGTCGTGCACCAGGCAGATCACCGCCGGGTCGGTTCGCGGGAACTCCTCGTGCCCGGTGCTGGTGCTGATCCGCGACCAGCCCGACATCGTCGACTCGGTGGGCGCGCCGTCGATGGCGCTGAATCCGGCGTGGTCGTGCCAGTTCAGCAGAGCCACCGCCGTGGTCACCAGTCCGGCACTGGCCTCGTCGAGGCGGTGGCCGAGCATCCGCAGATCGCCCAACTCCCCCGTCATCGCCGGCACCCGGACCGCCCACACGTGGCGGTCGCCGCGCAACCCCAGGAACACCGTCCCCGACGCCGGTTCCGCACCGAGCGACGTCGCCGGTTCGAGCACCAGTTCACGGTCGTCGACCCGGAACTGCCCGCGGGGGTTGACCCGGATCAGCAGCGCGTCCCCCCATCCGGCGCGCAAGGCGTCCGTGTCCGAACGCAGATGCTCGGCTCGGTCGACGGCGGCACGCGACAGCATGGGCGTTTCGGTCAGCGTGAAATCGGGTGCTGTGAACTCGGACACGGCAACGACCCTACTGCGGTGGTCGCCGGGAGCCGACGCGGACGGTCAGTTGCTGACGCGCTTGATGTACAGCAGAAGATCGTCGGCCTCGACGGCGTCGACCTCGGGCGAACCCACCCGCAGGAGCTGACCGTCACGCACCACGCCCAGGACGATGTCCGACAGGTGCCGCGGCGAGCCGCCCACCTCCTCGGGCTCGACCTCGCGTTCGGCGATCGCGAAGCCGGCCTCCGGGGTGAGCAGGTCTTCGACCATCTCGACAACGCTCGGCGTGGTCCGCGCGATGCCGAGCAGCCGGCCTGCGGTCTCCGACGAGACCACGACGGAGTCGGCCCCGGACTGGCGCAGCAGATGCGAATTGTCGGTCTCGCGGATCGCGGCGACGATCTTCGCCTTCGGCGCGAGTTCACGCGCGGTGAGCGTGACCAACACGGCGGTGTCGTCGCGGTTGGTGGCGACGATGATCGATGCCGCGTTCTGGACACCGGCCAGGCGCAGGACGTCCGACTTGGTGGCCGAGCCGAGCACGGTCACCAGCCCCATGCCCGCCGCCGCGTCCAGCACCAGCTGATCGCTGTCGACGATGACGATGTCCGACGGCGTGATGCCGTCACCGAGCATGGCGTCGACGGCGGTCCGTCCCTTGGTGCCGAATCCGACGACGACGGTGTGGTTGCGCACGCTGTGCCTCCAACGCTGAATCTTGAATGCCTGGCGGGAGCTCTCGGTGAGCGCCGAAAGCGTCGTACCGACAAGGACGATGAGGAAGAAGATCCGGAGCGGCGTGATGAGCACGACATTCACCAGCCGTGCTTCCGGGGTGATCGGGGTGATGTCGCCGTAGCCGGTGGTCGACAACGAGACGGTTGCGTAGTAGACGCAGTCCAGCAGGGACATCTGGTTGCCCTGCGCATCCTGGTAGCCGTCCCGACCGACATAGACGATCGCCACGGAGAGCGCGAGCGCCGCCAGCGCGTACGAGACGCGGCGCGCGATGGCTCGGCCCGGGCTGGTCTGCAGCTGCGGAACCTTGAGCACGCCGACGAGGGCGAAATCCGGCCGATCCGTCAGCTCGTCCGAGTTCCGGAACCGCCCCCTCAACCTACCGGGCATTCACTCGTCCCTATCTACGTCTCGGCCTGCAACATCGGATCGCAGCCTAGCCGCGGTTCCGGCATTCAACGAACGGCACGGGCAAACCGGACCGAACGGTGACTTCCCGTTCCGGTCACGCCCCCGGCTCGGACTCCGCCCCCGCGCTGCGGATCAACCGGGCAAGACGCTCGGCGTCGGGCAGATTCGCCGGGGCGATGGTCCGCCCGGTGCGCACGTAGTGGAACGCCGCGCGCACCTTGTCGAGCGGTGGGGCGACCGGGCGGCCGGTGGCCTGCGACTGCCGAGCCGCCATCAGCTCCGCCCACGCCAGCCGGTACGCGGCGAGCTGCATCACGACGGCCCGCTCGTTCGCGGCCGACGGCTCGGCGCCGGTCTTCCAGTCGATGACGGTCCAACCGCCGTCCGGGTCGGCGAACACCGCGTCGATCCGGCCGCGCAGCACCGTGCCCGCGACGACCGTCTCGAACGGCACCTCGACCTCGACCGGGTTGCGGTCGGCCCACGACGACCGCAGGAACGCGTCCTGGAGCAGCGCGAGCTCGGTCTCGGTGCCGACTCCGGTGTCGGCGGCGCCGGGCAGCTCGTCGAAGTCCAGCAGCCGCGTCGCCCCGAACCGCTGCTCCACCCACGCGTGGAACGCGGTTCCGCGGCGCGCCAACGGGTTCGGCGGGAACGGCAGCGGCCGTCGTAGCCGCGCGGCCAGCTCGTCCGGATCGGCCGCCAGGTCGACCAGCTGACTGACCGACATCTGCGGTGGCAACGCGACGTCGGCCGTCCCGGCCACGCGGGCGCTGCGCTCGGCCAACAGCGCATCCACGTCGGCGGCCCAGTTGTCCGGATCTTCCTCCGGCGCTTCGGGTTCGGGCACCTCGCCGCCGAGCATGTCGAGCGCAGCGCGCACCAGCTGCGCCCCGTGCTCGACGTCGGCGCGGCGTCGTCCCAGCGGGTCGCGCGGCCACTGCGCCGACCGCGGGGTGGCGGTCAGCGGGTTCTCGCTGCCGTCGTCGGGCGCGGGCGCCCACACGTCGATCACACCGAGCGGCGCACCCTCCGATGCGGAGATCAGCTCGTGCAGTTCGAGCAGAAACGGCGACGGCCCCTTCGGTTTGGGGCCCGACTCGGTCCAGTGGTGCCCGGACACGAACAGTGCCCGCTCGGTCCGGGTGAGCGCGACGTAGAACAGGCGCCGGTCCTCGTCGAGCCGACGGTTCGCCAGGGCCTTCTTGTGCGCCTCGATCTCGTTCTCGAGGTCCTTGCGGTCGTAGACGTGCTCGAAGTCCAGAACCGGGACACCGTCGGCGGATTCGCCGGAGAGGGCGCGGTCGCCGCGCAGTGTCGGCGGCAGTTCGGCCACCGAGCCGAGCCAGGTGGCGGACGCCTGCGTGGACGGGAAGACCCCCTCGGTCAGGTACGGTACCGCGACCACCTCCCACTCGAGGCCCTTCGCGGAGTGCACCGTCAGCACCTGGACCCGGTCCGGGGCGACCTCGATCTCGCCCGGGGCCAGACCGTTCTCGACGTGCTCGGCGGCCGCGAGGAACGACAGCAGACCGGTCAGCGTCGCCGAGGACCGGCTCGCGTACCCGGACACGACGTCGGCGAAGGCGTCGAGGTGTTCGCGGCCGGCGCCGCCGACCTCGGACTGCCGGGTGCGGGCCTGCGCCTCGATGCCGATGCCGATCACCCGCTCGACCTCGGCCACCAGCTCCGTCAGCGGCTGCCCCAGGCGCTCGCGCAGCGACGCCAACTCGGCCGCGAGCGCACAGATCCGCACGTAGCCGGACTCCGAATAGCGCTGCGCCGGGCCGGGATCCGCGAGCGCGTCGGCCAGGCCCGCCTGCTCGGAGTGCTCCCCCGGCAGCGCGCTGCCCAGGGCCTCGTCGAGCGCGGCGGAGTCGGTGACCGCGCCCGTCGTGCCGTAGCCCGACCGGATGCCGAGTTCGCCGGCACGCTTCCACAGCGCGCGCAGGTCGGCGGCACCGATCTGCCAGCGGGCGCCGGTGAGAACACGGACCGCGGCGCTGCCCGCCATCGGGTCGGCGACCAGGCGCAGCATCGCCACGACGTCGGCGACCTCGGGGGTGTGCAGCAGGCCACCCAGGCCCACCACCTCCACCGCGAGTCCACGGGCGCGCAGTTCCTCGGCGATGGGGGCGCCGTCGGCGTTGCGCCGCACCAGGACCGCGGCGGTGGGTGGCTTCCCGCCGTCCGACCGCGCGGCCTCGTACTGCTCGGCGATGCGGTCGGCCACCCACGCCCGCTCGGTCTCGACGGTGTCGTGCAGGGCCAGGCGCACATCGCCCGGCACGGCGCCCGGTCGCGCCCGCAGCATGCTGACCTCGACACCCCGGTCGCGCAGCGGGTCGGAGACCATGTTCGCCAGCTCGAGCGCCTCCGGCGGGTTGCGCCAACTGGTGAGCAGTTCGAGCTTGGGCGCCGGGGTGCCGTCGGGGAGCGGGAAGTCCGTGGCGAAGCGCGGCAGATTGGCCGCGGACGCGCCGCGCCAACCGTAGATGGACTGCATGGGGTCGCCGACCGCGGTCAGCGCCAGCCCGGCGTCCTCGCCGCCGCCGAACAGCGACGACAGCAGCACCCTCTGCGCGTGCCCGGTGTCCTGGTACTCGTCGAGCAGCACCACCCGGAACCGGGCGCGTTCGCTGCGGCCCACCTCCGGATGTTCGGATGCCACCCGCGCCGCGAGCGACATCTGGCTGCCGAAGTCGAGCGCGCCCTCGCGGCGCAGGGTGTCGGCCAGGCGCTGCACCAGCGGCAGCAGATCCAGCCGCTGGTGCTGCACCTCCAGCAGACCGAGGAGCGACTTGGACGGTCCGCCACGCTGTTTCGGACCGGCCGGCAGCGTGTGGATCAGCTTGTCGAGGTCGGTGTGGGCCTCGCGCAGATCCGCGGGTTCGACGAGGTGCTCGGCCAGCTGTCCCGACAGCGCCAGCACCGATTCGGTGATCGACGCCGGGTTCCTGTCGGTGTCGAGGTCACCGTCCCACGCGCTCACCACGCGGTAGGCCAGCTGCCACAGCTCGGTCTCCGACAGCGGTGTCGCCGACGGCTCGATCGGCAGCAGCAGCCCGTGCTCGGTCAGCAGCCGTCCGGCGTAGGCGTGGTAGGTGCTGACCTCGGGCTCACTGCCGAGGATCCGTGACCGCAGCCCGCCGCTGGGGTCGAGGTCGCGCACGAGTGCCGAGCCGGCGAGCTTGGCGAGCCGCTGCCGGATCCGGCTGGTGAGCTGTTGCGCGGCCTTGCGGGTGAACGTCAGGCCGAGGACCTGTTCGGGATCGACCAATCCGTTGGCGACCAGCCACACCACGCGCGCGGCCATGGTCTCGGTCTTGCCCGCGCCGGCGCCGGCGACGACCAGCGTCGGGCCGAGCGGCGCCTCGATGACCGCGGTCTGCTCGGCGGTCGGCGGGAACTGCCCGAGCGCCTCGGCCAGTTCCGCGGGGCCGACGCGGCGCGCATTGCGGGGCCTCTCGGGGGTACTCACTCCGATGTCACCTGCCGTCCCTCGTCGTGCGCCGGGCAGCTCGAGAGCACCGGACAGTGCCTGCACCCGTCGTTGATCCGCGCCGTGAACGTCGGCCCCTGTGTGGCGGCCGCCGCGTCGTGGATCATGTTCTCCCACAGCTCGAGTCCCTCGTCGTCGAGTGCGAGCTGCATCCGCTGCGTCGAGCCCTCCTTGTTGTGAGGCTTGGCGACGAACACCAGCCGGGCCCCTCCCGGAGCGGACGCGGGCTCGCCCTCGATCAGGCCTCGCGCCGCAGCCACCTGGTAGGCGGCGAGCTGTGCATGCTGCTGCGCCTGCTCCTTCGTCACCGCGTTCTTCGCGGTCTTGACGTCGATGACGACCGGCCTGCCCTCGGCGTCGCGTTCGAGTCGGTCGATGCGGCCGCGGATGTGCACCGTCGGATCGCCCTCCGCGCGCGGCTCGAGCACGCCGTCCACCGCGACCTCGACACCGACCTCGGTGAGCTCGGAGCGGGTGCTGCGCATCCAGTTCGCGAATGAGTCGAGCATGCCGCGGGTGCGTTCGAGTTCGCGCCGCGAATACCACTCGGACCCCAGGTCCACCGAGTCCCATGCCGTCTCCAGCGCATGGTCGACCTGGTCGGGCGGGATGTGACCGGCGAGGGCCTGCACCAGCGTGTGCACGAGCGTGCCGGCGATCGCGTGCGTGTTGTCGCCGTCGCTGCCGCCGTGCCGCTCGAGCATCCAGCGCAGCGGGCAGTTGTTGATGAGTTCGATGGTCGACGGCGACAGCGGGACCGGCCCGTCGTCCGGATCCCACAGCGCCGCATCCGAACTCGGCTCCGCGGTGCCGTACCACTGGTCCGGGTGTGCGCCCCGCACGCCGGCCTCGGCCAGCCGAGCCAACTGGTGGGCGGCGCGACGCTGCCGATCCGGATCGGACGCCGCGACGTCGGGGTCGCAGACGACACTGCGCAGTTCCGCGACGAGCGCGGGCAACGCCAGCACCCGCGGATTCTCCTGCACCACCGGTGCCAGGTCGGAGTCGTCGGCGTCGGTGTCGCCGGCTCCGAGCAGGTCGTCGACGAAGCGCGAGCGGACCAGGTCGGTGTCCCCGCTAGACGAGTCCACGGCCGTCACGAGCAGCGACGATCGCGCCCGACTGCACGCAACGAGGAACAGGCGGCGCTCCTCCGCGAGCAGCGGCGCCGTCCTCGACAGCGTCGCGTCGACCTGCCCCACGCCGCTGGTGAGGTCGATCAAAGCCTCGGTGCCGAGCAGGGTTCCGCGGGCGCCGAGACTCGGCCACAGGCCCTCCTGCACCCCGGCCACCGCGACCACCCGCCACTGCCGGCCCGCGGCCGAGTGTGCGCTCAGGATGGTCACGGTCTCCTGCGTCGCCACGGCACGGGCCCGGGCACTGCCGGGAATCTCCTGCTCCACCAGGTAATCCACGAACCCGGACAGCTGGGCGCGGGGCAGTCGGTCCACGTAGTCGGCGGCGGCGTCGAACAGTGCGACGACGGCGTCGAGGTCCCGGTCAGCCTGCGCTCCGATGGGCCCGCCGAACGCCGACGCGGCCGCCCAGCGCCGTTCGAGTCCGGTGGCCTGCCACGCCGCCCACAGCACTTCCTCGATGCCGCGTCCCCGGTCGAGCGGCACCCGGGCCCGACGCAGCACCTTGAGCACCCTTCGCAGGGAGAGGGATTCGACGTCGGTCAGGCCCGGCAGCAGGTATGCGACGCCCTCGGCCTCGGACCCGTCGACGATGAGCGCCCGCAGCAGTTCGGCCGAGTCCCGGTCGCCGCCCGACGCGAGTTCCACGCGCCGCAGACCGCGCCGCAGTCGACGCAGGCTCACCGGTTCGGCCCCGCCGATCGGCCCCGACACCAACGCGAGCGCGTCCTCGCCCGTGAACTCCCCGCCCGACAACGCCCGCAGCACCGCCAGCAGGCCCGCGACGCCGTGCTGCTTCGCGAGCGGCAGTTCGCTGGCCGCGGTCGTGACGGGAACCCCGGCGGCGAGCAGGGCCCGGCGCAGCGGCGGCAGCACCCGCGGCACCGAGCGCGCGACGATCGCCATCTCGGACCACGGCACCCCGTCGATCAGGTGCGCCCGCCGCAGGGTGTCCGCGATGAGTGCGGCCTCCTTGGCCGGGGTGGTCAGCACCCGCACGACCGCCCGGCCGGGCGACTCGTCGTCCGCTGCCGGCACGCTCGCCCCGCGGTGCGGCGGATTGCCGGGCAACCGCGCGGCCACGCGGGCCGTGACGGCCGCGACGTCGGGGGCCGAGCGGAAATTCGTGTCGAGGATCACCTGCGCCGGGTCGTCACGGTCGGCCAGTTCGGCGACGAAGCGCGCGTCGGCGCCGCGGAACGCGAAGATCGACTGGTCGGGGTCGCCCGCGATTGCGGTCATCGCGGTGCCCGTGCCGATCAGGCGGATCAGTTGCGCGGCCTGCGGATCGAGGTGCTGCGCGTCGTCGACCAGCAGGTGCCGCACGCGAACCCGCTCGCGGTGCAGCAGGTCCGGGTCGGTCGCGAACGCGGTGAGCGCGGCGCTGATCAGCTCGGCCGCGTCGAGGGCGGGCGCGGTGGCCTCCGGCGCCTCCATGCCGACGGATCCGCGCAGCAGCATGCTCTGCTCGTAGTGCGTCGCGAAACGACCCGCCGCGACCCACTCAGGCTTGTCGTGCGCGTGGCCCAGGTCGATGAGGTCCTCGGGCCCCAGCCCGCGCTCGTTGGCCCGCAGCATCAGGTTGCGCAGTTCCACCGCGAACCCCGTCATGCCGAGGGCCGGCCGCAGCCGTTCGGGCCAGGCCTGCGCGCCGTCGGCGATGTCGCCGCGCAGCAGTTCGCGCAGTACCGAGTCCTGCTCGGAGCCGGTGATCAATCGCGGCGGCGGGTTGCCGTGCGCCGCGGCCTGCAGGCGCAGCACCGCGAACGCGTACGAGTGCACGGTGCGCACCAGCGGCTCGCGTGTCGCCCGCGGGCGCGCGGCGGAACCCGACTCGGCTTCCGCCGCGAGCAGGCTTGCGGTGATCTGTTCGCGCACCGCGTTGGCGGCACGACGGGACTGCGTCAGCACCAGAACCGATTCCGGGTCGGCTCCGGCCGCGATCCGGGCCACCGCGGCGTCAACGATCAGCGACGTCTTGCCCGTCCCGGGTCCGCCCAGGATCTGCCAGGGGTGCCAGCCGCGTCCGGGAGGAGCACCGGTCAGTACGCGTGCCGGGCCGCGCGCCCACGTCCGCGCCGCCGACGCCGCGACTGCGCGGCCCACGAGCCGTGCAGACGGAGCCGACGGTCGAGGTGCGGCCGATGCGGTCATGCGGAGAATCTCACCAGACGAGTCCGACACCGACCGAATCCGGCATCATGATGGCCATGCGTGGTCTCCATACCTATCTGTTCGGCACTCCCGGAGCACCCGAGGTGCTCGCCCTCCACGGGCTCACGGGGCACGGGCGCAGGTGGGAGGCCCTCGGGGCGGAACAGCTGAGCGACACCCGCATCATCGCCCCCGACCTGCGTGGTCACGGTCGCTCGCCGTGGACCCCGCCGTGGGGTCTCGACACGCACGTCGACGACCTCGTCCAGGTGCTCGACGAGCACGCGACCGGCCCGGTCGTCGTGATCGCCCACTCGTACGGCGGCGCGATCGCGCTGCACCTCGCGAGGGCCGTGCCCGACCGGATCCGCGGGATCGTCCTGCTCGATCCGGCCCTCGGTCTCGACCCGGAGAACATGGGCCGGATCGCCGGCCTCGTCGCCGCGTACCCCGACTACACCGACGCCGCGGAGGCCCGCTCGGAGAAGGTGCACGGCGCCTGGGCAGACGTGCCCGCCGACGTCCTCGACACGGATCTCGCCGAGCACCTGATCGAACTCGAGAACGGCCGCGTCGGCTGGCGCATGTCGATTCCGGCGGTCGTGGCGTCGTGGGGCGAGATGGCTCGCGACTTCGTCCTCCCGCCGAAGGGCATCCCGACGGTGCTGGTGCAGGCGCTGCGGGTGCAGCCGCCGTACGTGACGGCGGAGTTCCGCGCCGCGCTTTCCGAGCACCTCGGCCCCGACCTGACGATCGCCGACCTGGACTGCGACCACATGGTCGCGCACGCCAAGCCCGACGACGTCGCCGCACTCGTCCGCAAGCTCCTCTAGGAGGATCCGTGGCGGCCACCACCGAGGAACAGATCGAACGCGTCCGGGAACTGGTCGCGTCGATTCCGCCCGGCACGGTGGCCACCTACGGTGACATCGCCTCGGCGGCAGGCCTTTCCAGCCCTCGAACGGTCGGCTGGATCATGCGCACCGACGCCGCCGACCTGCCGTGGCATCGGGTGCTGGGCGCGTCCGGCCGGCCCGCACCGCACCTGGCACACCGACAGCTGGCGAAGCTCGAACTCGAGGGCGTGCCGATCCGCGACGGTCGGGTGGATCTGGCCGTGGCACGTCACCGGTTCTGAGCAGGCGTTCGCGCGCGAGCGCGGCTCATGCGGCAGCATTGGCCCATGAGCTTTTTCGGCCGGCCCACTGACGCGATCGTCCTCGCCGGTGGGCGCGCGACCCGCATGGGCGGTGTCGACAAGCCCGCGCTCGTGGTGGGCGGACGCCGCATGCTCGACACCGCGCTGACCGCCGTCGACGGTTGCGACCGCGTCGCGGTCGTCGGACCGTATCGGGACGAGCTGCCCCCGCGGATCGTCCAGACGCAGGAATCCCCCGTCGGGTCCGGGCCGGTCGCGGCGCTCGCCGCCGGTCTGGCGAGCCTCGAGGGTCCCCGCGACGATCTCGCCACGGGGCTTGTCGTCGTGCTCGCCGCCGATCTGCCCACGCTCGACCGCGGCACCGTCGCGGACCTGGTGGCGGCGCTGGTCGATCAGCCCGACGCGGACGCGTCGTTCGCGGTGGACGAGTCGGGACGGGTGCAGTTCCTGCTGGGGGTGTGGCGGCGGGCGGCGCTCACCGACCGACTGGAAGAGCTGGCGGGACACGAGAACCGACCGATGAAGGCGCTGGTCCCGGGCCATCACGTGACGATCGTGGTGGCCGGGGTCGCCGACTGCGACACCCCGGCCGATGTCGAGCGCGCCCGGGCCGCCTGGGTACCGGAGCCGATGGACATCGGCGACGCGCGGGCAGCGGTCCGGGAGGCCTTGACACCCTTGCCTGTTCGCGAGGTGCGACTCGCCGAGGCGCTTGGGGCCACGCTGGCCGCCCCCCTCGTCGCGGCGGAGGCACTGCCCCGCTTCGACGTCTCCGCGATGGACGGGTACGCGGTGGCCGGTCCGGGACCGTGGCGGCTGCACACCGAGATCCGGTTCGCCGGTTCGTCCACGGACCTCGCGCTCACCGACGGTGAGGCGGTCCGGATCGCCACGGGCGCACAGGTCCCACCCGGAGCCACATCGGTGATCAGGGACGAACACGTCGAGGCGGCAACCGATCCCGAGGCACTGTTGCGGCGGCTGCCCGACGCCCCGGTGCAGGACGACACCCGGCGCCGAGGCGAGGACTGGCAGCCCGGGCACCACCTTGCGGAGGCAGGGGTTGCGGTGACGCCGATGGTCGTGTCGGCCGCGGCGAGCGGGGAGGTCACCGTAGCTGCGGTGCGCGGGCCGGTACGCGCGCACGTCGTGGTGACCGGCGACGAGATCCGACGCGATGGACCGCTGCAGGACGGCCAGACCCGCGACTCACTGGGACCGATCCTGCCGGAAGTGCTGCGCCACTGCGCTGTTCGGACGGTCGCGGACGCGCACCTGCGCGACACCGCGGACGGTTTCGACGCGCTGCTGCGCGATGTCCGCGACACGGATGTGATCGTCGTGGTGGGTGCGACGGGCGGCGGCGCCGCCGATCAGCTTCGCGGCGCGCTGGCGCGGGCCGGGGCCCGGACGCTGGTGGGGCGGGTGCGGTGCCGACCCGGCGGATCCCAGTTGACCGCGGTGCTGCCGGACGGACGCGTCGTGCTCGGGCTGCCCGGTAATCCCGTCGCCGCGGTGGCGACCGTGCTGACCATGCTGCCCGCGGTCGTGGACGGCCTCACGGCCCGGACACCGTCCGTCCCGATGACGGGATCGGTGTCGAATGCCGCGGCGGCCGGGACGTCGGTGACGCGGATCGTGCCCGTCGTCCGACATGTCGACGGAACGTGGCGCGCCGACACGGCGGTGCGCACCGCGCACCTGGCGGGACTGATCGGGCGGGAGGCTCTTGCGCTCCTCCCACCCGATCCGGTCGACGGTCAGACCGTCGAGTTACTGCCCCTCCCCAGGTAATTCACCAGGACACGTGGGCCGCGATCGCGCGAAACCGTCACTCCCCGGATTGCGCGCGACGTTGTTCGCGTCCGATGCGGCGCTGTTCCTCCGCGCGTTCGCGGCAGCGCCGGAGGAATTCGTCGTCGTCCATCGAATCCTGGGCGATGTGCCGGCCCGGCCGGTCGTACTCCGGATACGTCGACGGCGCGACCGGGCGCCGCGGCGCGGCGTAGCCGCCCTCGGGTCGACCCGCGACGAGCCACAGCACCGATCCGATCAACGGCAGCAGCAGGACGACGATCACCCAGCCGACCTTCGGGATGTTCCGAACGGCGTATTCCTCGGCGACGATCACGTCCACCAGACAGACGATCCACAGGATCATCACGATCAAACCCAGATACGGCATGAATGCCGACCCTCCCCATGTCCTCCCCAACCACACTGTCTCCCCGACCACGTGCGCAGTCGATGAAACCAACCAAAAGGTACATGGCGCAACCCCTCGGAGACGACAGGTGTTCCGCGAGGAGGCGGGCTAGATCCCCATCGACCGGGCGATCATCGGCCAGGAGTTGTGCAGGTCGTCCTGCCAGTAGCCCCACGAGTGGGTGCCGCCGGGCCGGAAGTCGAACGTGGCCGGGATCTTCAGCTCGGCCAGTCGGTTGGCGAGGTTGTGGGTGCAGTAGTTGGTGGCCGCCTCGATGACGCCGCCCACGATCACCTGGTTGGCGAGGGTGCCGACCTGCCCGTTGATGCCCGGACCGTTGAGCGTCTCGTGGGGGCCGGGCAGTCCGGAGCCGCTGGTGATGTAGAGCTCGGTCCCGCGGAGCTTCTCGGCGTTGACGACGGGGTCGTTCGCGACCCAACCCGGCCCGTTGAGCGGACCCCACATGTTGGTGACGTCGACACCGCCGCGCGCACCGGTCACGATCTGGATGGCGTTCTTGCCGGCCCAGGTGCTGGTCTCGGCGCAGCCGCTGTAGGAGCCGACGCTCTTGTAGAAGCCGGGCTTGGCGATCGCGAGGTTGAGCACCGACGTGGCGGTCATGGAGATCGCCGCGACGGACTGGACCTTGTTGGTGCCGAACGCCTCGTCGATGACGGGCGGGAGTTCCTCGGTGAGGAACGTCTGCCACTTCTGGCGGCCGAGCTTCGGGTCGTCCTTCTCCCAGTCGGTGTAGTAGCTGAAGGCGCCCTCGAGCGGGGTGACGACGTTGACGTTCTTGTCCTTGAAGAAGTTCATCACGTCGGTCTTGCGCTGCCAGGTCGCCGAGTCCTCGCCGCCCCCGGCGCCGTTGACGAGGTACAGCGTCGGGCGCGGCGCGCTGGTATCCGCGGGCGTGATGACCTCGAGAGGGATGTTGCGACCCATCGACGGCGAGTACACCGAGATGGTGACCTTGCGGTCGGAGTTCTTCGTCGTCTTGACCACGTAGGCCCCGGACGCGGCCGAGACGGTAGTGGCGCCACTGTCTGCCGACGCCGTCGCCGGCACCGCGAGCAGCGACGCGGCGGACACCACTACCGCTGCCGCGAGAACCCGTCCGCGCCCGACCGTCGAATTCCTCATGCGAAACACCCTCCCCTGAAACCCGAAACACCCTGCGTCCGCACCGGTGCCAACTCAGCGCCGAGCTTCCCCTTCGGCACGGCATCGGTACAGAACCGTACCGGCACGCGAGCGACGGTGGCCCTGATCGGAACCACGAGAGGGAAATTCACCCGTCGATTCACACCGTCACCCGGCCTCATCGAGGAGCGGGCAGACGAATCGAGCCGGCGACGACTCGGAATCTCGTTCCGGGCGAGTGCCGTACGAACGCAGGTACGTTGTGGGCCATGGGGATGACAACGGCTACGGATTTGCCGGATCTGCCGATCGAACGCCGTCGGCTGATGGGGTGGACACGCACGACTCCGACGGAGGGTCAGGTACTCGCGGCGCGCGATGTCGCCGCCCTCGCCGAGGCGGTAGCGCTGGTCGCCGAAGCCAGGTCGGACAAGCCGAGCTACCTGCGGCGGGGCGTCATCGCCCGCGGGCTGGGCCGGTCCTACAACGAATCTGCCCAGAACAGCGGCGGATTGACCATCGACATGACCGACCTCGACCGGATCCACTCGATCGACGATCGCACGCTGGTCGCCGATGTCGACGCCGGTGTCAGCCTCGAGACACTCATCAAGGCCTGCCTGCCGTTCGGCCTGTGGGTTCCGGTCCTGCCCGGTACCCGACAGGTCACGGTCGGCGGCGCCATCGCGCACGACATCCACGGGAAGAGCCATCATTCCACCGGCAGTTTCGGCAATCAGGTCGCCGAGATGAGCCTCCTCGTCGCGGACGGCCGGGTGTTGACCCTGACCCCCGACGGCGGGCCCGACGATCCGGGCGGCGAATTGTTCTGGGCCACCGTGGCTGGCGTCGGATTGACGGGGATCATCCTCCGCGCGAAACTGCGGCTTCAGCGCACCGAGACCGCCTACTTCCTCGTGGACGGGGCGCGAACGCGATCCCTGGACGAGACGGTCGACCTGCACCTCGACGGCTGGGAGGACGGGCAGGACTTCAGCGCCGGCTGGTTCGACTCGATCTCGTCCCCACCCCGCCTGGGACGTGGCTACTTCACGCGCGGCCGTCTGGCGACGGTCGACGAGCTTCCTGGTGATCTACGCCGGAATCCGCTGAAGTTCGATGCGCCACAGCTACTTACACTTCCCGACGTCTTTCCGAGCGGACTGGGGAACAAGCTCAGTTTCTCCCTCCTCACCGAGGGCTACTACCGGACCGGCGCGACGTACACCGGCAGGATCCACAACATCACCTCGTTCCTGCATCCCCTCGACGGGTTCGGTCAATGGAATCGCGCGTACGGCCCCAAGGGATTTCTGCAGTACCAGTTCGTGGTCCCGCCCGGCCGGATCGACGAGTTCAAGCAGATCATCGGGTACGTGCAGCGGTCCGGGCACGTCAGTTTCCTCAACGTCCTCAAGATGTTCGGCCAGGGCAATCGGGCGCCGCTGTCCTTCCCGACCGAGGGCTGGAATGTCTGTCTGGACTTCCCCATCAGGAAGGGTGTCGACGCACTCGTGCGGGAACTCGACCGACGAGTTCTCGCGATCGGCGGTCGGCTGTACACGGCCAAGGACTCTCGCACGACGGCCGCGACCTTCCACTCGATGTACCCCCGGATCGAGGAGTGGAAGGCGACCCGCCGACGGATCGATCCGACGGGCGTCTTCCTCTCCGACATGGCCCGGCGCCTCGAACTGACCTGACGCCGTTCCGATTTCGCGCCGGGTTGCAATCGGCGTGCGATCAGCGATGCCCGGCCGATCGGCGTCCCAGGACGAAGGCACCCCAGACAGCCGCGGACACCAGCAGAACGGCCAGCACCGCGGCGACGTAGAGCCACCCGGGAACCCCGCCCGCCTCGGACTCCACCGCCGCCTGCGGCTGGTCGGCATCACCCGGCGTCGCGGCCTTCGCGGTCGGCAACGCCTTCGACGCGTCCGCGACGTTGGTCGACAATCCCTTCACCACACCGCCGATCGGGGCCGCGCCGTCGACCAGCTGCCCGGTGCCGTCGGCGAGCGCCTTGCCGCCGTCGTCGAGGAGGACCAGCCCGTCGCTGAGTTGCCGGGCACCCGCGGCGATCTGCCCGACACCGCTGACGAACTGCGCCGACGGATCGTTCAGCTCGTACGACAGCTGGCGCGCCCCGTCCTTCAACATCCCGAGCTGGGCGAGTGTGTCCGGCCCGAGCCCCTGAGCGTCCAACTGCCCGGCGAGGTCGGTGACCTTGGCGGCGGCGCCCCGGGATACCGGATCCGCCGACGCCGCCAGCGCGGCGGCCACCTGCCGGAGCGACGCCGTGGCCTGCGCCTGCATGTCGCCCAGCCCGGCGAGGCGGTCCACCACCTCGTCCACACCGCCACTGACCTGGCGCGCACCGTCACCGAGCAGCCCGACACCACCGCCCAGTTCGGTCAAGCCTTCGGACAACTGCCCCGCCCCGTCACGGGCCTGTCCGAGGCCGTCGGAGAGCTGGTTGGCGCCGTCGTCGAGCTGTCGGCCGCCGTCCACCAACTGGCCGACGCCGGCGCTGAGCATCGACAGCGGAAGGCTCGCCTGCGAGAGGCTGCTGCGGGCCTTCGCGATCGCCGCGCCGTCGTCCACCGTGGGAGTCGATTCCTCGGATACCGGTGGCGCCGTAGCTGTCTGCTCCGTCTCGCCCCTCCCCACGGTGAGCCACACGATCACGCCGGCCACGGCGAGCGCGAAGAAGACGAACAGGGCTGCGACCTGCCGGGTGGAGAGCCGACGGCGGGTGGTGTCGTGTTCACTCATAGGTCCGCGAACGGTAGTCGCGGCGATTAAGCGATCTCTGAGATCGAGACGCTCCTCACTTGGCCGCCTCGGCGGCGACGTCCGCGATCACCGCCGCGTCCTCCTCCCCGAACGTGTCCTCGAGCGCCTCCGGCGAGTAGTCGAGGTCGATCTCCTCGACGGCTCGCCCCCGCGCTGATTCGATCGCGCCGAGTCGTCGCTGCGCGCGGTCGGCCGCGTAGACGAGGTAGTCGTCGGGGTCGATGCCGAACGGCGGTTCCTCGAACTGGTCGTTGACCCACTGGATCATGTTCAGAGCGTGCGGCATCAACTCCCCCATCCGCTGCTGGACGAGGTCCCAGTTGCTGTCGTCGGCGGCGACGTGCCGGCGACACGTGAAGGTTCCCCACGCCATGTGGCGGCGCTCGTCGTCGCCGATGCGCCGGACGAGTTCCTGCATGCCGGGCAGGATTCCGCGTTCGGTGCACACCCGCTGCCACGCGTAGTACCCGGTGAGCGCGAGACTGCCCTCGATGACGTGGTTGTAGGTGACACTCGCCCGAATCTGGTTGGCCGGGCTCGGATCGGTCTCGAGAACGCGCAACGAGCGCGGCAATTCCTCGTAGAAGAGGGTGCGGTAGTGCGGGTTCTCGGCGACGAACGGATGCAGGTCGTTGTCGAGGCCCACCACGTCCATCCACCGCCGGAACACCTGGACGTGTTTGGCTTCCTCGAAGCAGAACTGCGTCAGGTACATCTGGTCGCCGAACCGGCCCTCGGCAGCCATCGCCTTCATGAACGGCTGGATGTCCTCGGTCACGGCCTCCTCGCCCGCGATGAACTGGGTGCACAGGTAGGTGGCGCCACGCTTCTCCTCGCTGCTCAGCGCCGCCCAGTCCTCGGCGTCCTGGGTGAAATCGAGGTCGGCGGGATTCCAGAACTTGGCGTTGCCCTTCACGAACAGCCTGAGGGGAAACGCGTCCCAGTTGAGCCCGCCCTGACGCAGCGAGCTGAAACCCTGCCTGTCGACTGATGTCGCGGTCATCCGAAGAACCTTCTTCCCGGCCTACGCCGACGTCCGCCTCGCACGCTCCGAGTCCTGGACCTGGATGTGTCGTGGGCCGAGCGTGCCCGGTGTCTCCTCACGGTAGCCCGGTGCCCGCCGGCTCGGACCGTTTCTTGCACACCGATGCGCAAGAAACGGAACCCGTCCGCTGACCTCGGTGTGTCGACCGTCACGGACGATGTCGTATGTTCCGGTAAGTAGTCGTCGTTCGGCGACGGGAGCGAGGGGTAGGGGCGGATGAGCGATTCGATCGGGTTTCTCACACGGGACGGTGGCGGATTCACGCCGCTGCCGCTGGGAATCAGCCGATGGTCGTCGGACATGATCATCGGCCCGGCCCTGTGCGGAATCCTGGCTCGCGCCATCGAGAACGAACACGGCGCCGAGGGGTTCGTGCCGGCGCGCCTCACCGTCGACCTGTTCGCGCCGGCACGTGCCGAACGGATCGACGTCGTCACCCGGACCGTGCGCGAGGGCAACCGGATCCGTGTCGCCGATGCCGACGTGGTCCAGAACGGCCGGTCCGTGGCCCGCGCGACGGTGGTGTTCCTGCGTCGTTCGGTGCAGCCGCCGGGCGAACTGTGGACGCGCCCGGAGAGCCCGCAGCCCCCGCCGGTGGATGTCCTGCCGCCGCTGCAGGCCCCGTCGCCGCCGTGGATCAACAGCGACGGCCAGCCCGTCGGATGGTCCTCGTCGCTCGGCGACCATCAGACCGCGAACCGAAAGCGTATGTGGCAGTATCAGGTTCCCCTGATCGCCGGCGAGGAGCCGTCCCCGTTCGTGCGTGCGGCCATGGTGGGCGAGACGACGAGCCTGATGACGAACTGGGGCACCGAGGGCATCGGCTTCATCAACGCCGATCTGACGCTCGTGCTCTCCCGGCTTCCCGAGGGACCCGAGATCGGGCTCGAGGCCGACAACCACATCAGCGCCGACGGCATCTCCGTCGGCACCACCACGATGTTCGACCGTCTCGGCCCGGTCGGCACCTGCGTGGTCAGCGCGCTGTCGAACGCGGCTCGGCAGCTCGACTTCTCGAACTGACCGGCAACGACTGCGCCGCGAGCAGGTACCGGGCGGCAACCAGATCGACGATCGCCGGATGCACGCCGAGCGGCTCGGCGACCCCGTCGGCGCCGGCCTGCCCGAGCCTGGTGTGGAACAGCCCGGGCGCGAGGAGGTACGACGCGACGAACACCCGCCGCTCCCCCGCCGCACGCAGACGCTGCACGGTCTCCGGCACCGTCGGGGTCCCGGTCGCGATGTAGGCGACCGGGACCTCGCGTCGCACGCGTGCCGACAGCATCGCGGCGGCGCGGCGGACGTCGTGGCGGGCCCGCGGATCCGATGAACCTGCGGCTGCCACGATCACGGAATCACCCGGCCGCCAACCTGATTCACGGAGTCGCTCCGCCAGGACCCGCGCCAGATCCGGGTGCGGCCCGAGCGCCCGGGTGACCGTCACCCGCCGGTGTCCACTCTCGATCACACCGCGCGGCACATCGCTGTGGACGTGGTAGCCGGACGCCAGGAACGCCGGCACCAGCACGGCAGGCCCCGGGACGTTGCGCAGGGCCTCGGCCGGCGACGGTCCGAGCACGTCGACGAAGGCCGTGCGCACCGTCCCGACCCGCTCTGCCACCGCATCGGCCAGGGCGGCAACGGTTTCGACGCCGGCGCGGCTGCGGGTGCCGTGCGCCACGAGCACCAGTTCGGCCCCGTTCACGAGCGGCTTGCCTCGAGCAGTCGGTCGTAGTCCGCCGGGTCGAGCGCCAGCCGGTAGCCCCGCTTGACGACGGTCTGCACGGCGTCGGGCGCCCCGAGGTGGACACGCAGCCGGGCGATGGCCGTCTCCACCGCGTGCGGGTCGTCGCTGCGGCCGGGCAGCGCGGCCAGCAGGTCGGCGCGCGAGACGACCATCCCGGGCCGCTCCGCCAGTCGCCGGACCAGTGCCATCGCCGCCGGCGAGAGCGCCTTGACCTCGCCGTCGACCACCACGCAGTTCCCGCGCACGCTCAGTTCGTGGCCGCCGGCGCGGACCTGCTCGGCCCGGCGCGGCAACTCCTCGGCGATGTGCCGCGCCAGCGCCCCGAGGCGGGAGCGGGCGGGCGCCGTGGTGGGCACCCCGAGAGCCGCCAGCGGCGCCGCCGTGACCGATCCGACGCAGGCCACCAGCACCCGATCACGCAGAGCCCGCAGCATCGGGTCGAGCTTGCCGGTTTCCTGGGCCCGTCCCAGGAGTGACGCCACCGCCGGCGCGCTCGTGAAGCTGATCGCGTCGAGTTCGCCGCTGCTGACGGCCTCGATCATCCGGTCGAGTGCGCCGCAGTCGTCGGGCGGCGTCCAGCGGTAGACGGGCACCGCGATCACGTCGGCGCCCGCGGATCGCAGCGCGGCGCAGAAGTCCGGGGTCGGTTCCCACTCCGTCGTCTCCCCGTGCAGCTGCACTGCGATCCGGCGTCCCGACACCCCCTCCGCCATCAGGTGCTCCAGCACCTCGGCCGACGACTCCGAGTCGGGCGACCACTCCTCCCGCAGATCGGCGGCGCGGACCGCCCCCTTCGCCTTGGGACCACGCGCTAGGATGCGGCCCGCGGCGAGCGCGCCCAGCAGTTGCTCGGCGCGGCCCCAGCCCTCCGCGGCGCCCATCCAACCGCGGAACCCGATCCCCGTCGTCGCGACGGTGACATCGGGCGGGCGTGCGATCACCTCGTCGGTGACGCGCGCCAGTTCGACGTCGTCGGCGAGCGGGACGATCCGGATCGCCGGCGCGTGCACGACCTCCGCGCCGCGCCGGGTCAGCAGGGTCGCGAACTCCTCCGCCCGCCGCGACGCCGTGATCCCGATCGTGAACCCGCGCAGCTCACCGCCCCCCGACGGCACCGTGGACGTCACGGCGACCCGACCCCGACGGCACACACCTGCACGACGTCGTCGCCGCGCCCCGCGACGACGCGCACCGGGTACACCGGCAGCCGCACCGACTCGTCGTCGAGGCAGCGGCCGTCGACCAGCGAGAACACCTGCTTGAGCAGCGGCGATGCAATGGTGGGCTCACCGTGACGGTCCCCGATCAGCCCCCGCGACATCACCGCGGCCCGGCCGAACGGGTCGATGTTCCCGACCGCGCGCAGGCTGCCGTCGGCCAACTCGAACAGCGCCGCCTGCGTACCGCCACGGAGCAGCACCGCCACCCCACGGCCCGGGATCAGATGGCTCCGCGTACACGCGGACGTCCAGTCCCGCCCCTCCGCCACCAATGGCGTCTCATGTGTGCCGGCCTCGCCGTGCACCCAGCTCTCCATCACCGTCATCGCAGACCTCCTGCACAGTGTGCTCACTCGGGATTCATTCAAAAGTCGGGTTGTTTCGTCGGCGTTACCCAGCGATTACCGGCTCGAGGAGCTTTCCGAACGGCGGCCCGGAACGTCCGGAATGCCCATCAGAACGGGCACCTTGCGCGGTCCGGAGTCGTCGAAGGCGACCGTCGGGTCGGGTACGTCGGGGGCGTTGACGAACGACACGAACCGCGACAGCTTCTCGGGGTCTTCGAGTACGCCCGCCCACTCGTCGCGGTAGCCGGCGACGTGCCGCGTCATCGCCGCCTCGAGGTCCTCGGCGATGCCGAGGCTGTCGTCGCACACCACGGACTTCAGGTGGTCCAGACCGCCCTCGAGCGATTCGATCCACGGCGCGGTGCGCTGCAGACGGTCGGCCGTGCGCACGTAGAACATGAGGTAGCGGTCGATGTACCGGACGAGAGTGTCGTCGTCGAGACCACCGGCGAGCAGTTGCGCATGCTTGGGCGACTGTCCGCCGTTGCCGCCGACGTACAGGTTCCAGCCGCTCTCGGTGGCGATGACGCCGACGTCCTTGCCGCGGGCCTCCGCGCACTCGCGCGCACACCCCGACACCCCGAACTTGATCTTGTGCGGCGACCGCAGGCCCCGGTAGCGGTTCTCGAGCCGCACCGCCATGCCGACCGAGTCCTGGACGCCGTAGCGGCACCACGTGGATCCGACGCAGCTCTTGACGGTGCGCAGCGACTTGCCGTAGGCCTGGCCGGACTCCATCCCGACGTCGACCAGGCGCCGCCAGATCTCGGGCAGCTGTTCGACCCGCGCGCCGAACAGGTCGATCCGCTGACCGCCGGTCACCTTGAGGTACAGCCCGAAGTCGCGGGCGATCTCACCGATCGTGATGAGCTGCTCGGGCGTGCACTCGCCGCCCGGCATCCGCGGCACCACCGAGTACGTGCCGTTACGCTGGATGTTCGCCAGGAAGTGGTCGTTGGTGTCCTGCAGCGACGCCTGCTCGCCGTCGAGGACGTGGTCGGACGACGTCGACGCGAGAATCGACGCGACGACCGGCTTGCAGATGTCGCAGCCGGAACCGCTGCCGTACTGCGCGATCAGGCCCGAGAACGTCCGGGTGCCGGTGGCGCGGACGATCTCGAACAGCTCGGCCCGCGACTGGGTGAAGTGCTCGCACAGCGCCTTCGACAGCTCCACCCCGGACGACGCCAGCAGCGACTTCACGGTCGGTAGGCAGCCGCCGCACGTGGTGCCCGCGCTGGTGCACGCCTTGACCGCCGCGATGTCGCAGGCGCCGTCCGCGATCGCTGCGCAGATCTCCCCCTTGGTGACCGCGTTGCACGAGCACACCTGCGCGTCGTTGGGGAGCGATCCCGCACCGGGCTTCTCACCGGCCGGCGAGATGAGCGCGGCGGGATCGCCCGGAAGTTCGCGGCCCACGAGCGGACGCAGCGACCCGTACGCCGTCGCGTCGCCGACGAGGATCCCGCCCAACAGGGTCTTGGCATCGTCCGAGACGACCAGCTTGGCGTAGGTGCCCTTGGCGCCGTCGCTCAGCACCACCTCGAGGGCGCCCGGCGTGGTGGCGTGCACGTCGCCGAAGCTCGCGACGTCCACGCCGAGCAGTTTGAGCTTGGTGGACAGGTCGGCGCCGGGGAAGACCGCGTCCCCGCCGAGGAGCCGGTCCGCGACCACCTCGGCCGTCGAGTAGCCCGGCGCGACCAAGCCGTAGCAGCGGCCCTCGACGGCGGCGCACTCCCCGATCGCGAAGACCGCGGGGTCGGACGTGACGCAACCGCTGTCGGTGACGATGCCGCCGCGCTCGGCGATGTCCAGGCCGGCATCGCGGGCCAGCCGATCCTGCGGCCGGACACCGGCCGAGAACACCAGCAGCGCCGCGTCGATCACCGAGCCGTCCGCCAGTTCGACCCGTACGCCGGCGGGTCCGTCGCCGATGGACGCGATCCCGGTGCCGGTGTGGACCGTGAGCCCCAGGTCGGTCACCAGCCGCGACAGCACCGCACCGCCGCCCTCGTCGACCTGCAACGGCATGAGACGGGTGTTGTGCTCCACCACGTGCGGCACCAACCCCAGCCGGCGCAACGCGTTGGCCGCCTCGAGCCCCAACAGCCCGCCGCCGACCACGACACCGGCCGCACCGGGAGCGACCGCCTCGACACGGGCCCGGATGCCGTCCAGGTCCGACGGGGTGCGGTAGACGAAACACAGGTCGTGCTCGTGTCCGGGCACCGACGGGACGAACGGGTACGAGCCGGTCGCGAGGACGAGCGCGTCGTAGTCGAGGACGTCGCCCGCCGAGGTGGTGACTTTGCGCGCGGCGCGGTCGATCGACTCGGCCCGAACCCCGACGCGTAGGTCGACAGCGGTGTCGCCGTCGAAGTCGTTGCCCGCCAGGGCGAGTTCTTTCACGTCCCACGTGCCGACGTACGACGACAGCGCGACCCGGTCGTACGCGGGTACCTCCTCCTCACACAGCACCGTCACCGACCAGGTATCGGCGTCGTCGCGGGTCCGCAGCGCCTCGACGAAGCGGTGTCCCACCATGCCGTGTCCGATCACGATCGCGGTCCGCTTGCTCATGCCGCGCCTTCCTTCCGTGTTGCCGTCGTCATGGAGTCACCGAAACAGGCTGTGCCAAAGAACTATTCGCGGTGGAGGTGCGGCGCACGAACACGAACCACGTGGCGATCGCGCACACCACGTAGAAGCCGAGGAACACCCAGAACGCCATGGTCGCCGACTTGGCGGGGCTGCTGTACGACGCCCGCAGCACCAGGTTGATCCCCACGCCGCCCAGGCCGCCGATCGCACCGGCGAACCCGATGAGCGCGCCGGCCATGTTGCGCGACCATGCCGCTCGTCCTGCCGCGTCCAGGCCGTCGAGGGAGCTGGACCGGCGCTCGAAGATCGACGGGATCATCTTGTAGACCGACCCGTTGCCGATGCCCGAGAGCACGAACAGCGCCACGAAGCCGATCACCAGCGCGGTCAGCGTGATTCCGGTGGCCGCTCCGGGGGTGGCGTCGTCGGCGCTGCCGGCGCTGCCGAGGATCGCCGCGGCGAGCACCATGGCCGCGAACGTCCACAGGGTGATCCGTCCACCACCGAGCCGGTCGGCGAGCCTGCCGCCGAGCGGACGCGCGATCGACCCGAGCAGCGGCCCGAGGAACGCGATCTGCGCGGCGTGCAGCGCGGCCTGCGCCGGGGTGTCGCCGCCGGCCAGGAAGTTGATCTGCAGGACCTGCCCGAACGCGAAGCTGAAACCGATGAACGAACCGAACGTGCCGATATAGAGGAAGCTGACGATCCACGACTCCGGCACCCGCAGCGCCTCCCCCATCGACCGCAGGTCGGCCTTCTGATTGCCGAGGTTGTCCATGAACAACGCGGCACCGACCGCGGCGACCGCGATGAGCACGAGGTAGACCGCACACACCAGATACGGGGCGGTGTTGCCGACGGTCGCGATCACGAGCAGACCGACCAACTGGATGACCGGGACGCCGATGTTGCCGCCGCCCGCGTTCAGTCCGAGCGCCCAGCCCTTGAGCCGCTGCGGATAGAAGGCGTTGATGTTGGCCATCGACGACGCGAAGTTGCCACCGCCGACACCCGCGGTCGCCGCCACCAGCAGGAACGTCGTGTACGACGTGCCGGGATGCATCACGAACCACAGCGTCAGCAGTGTCGGGACCAGCAGCACGAGCGCGCTGAAGACGGTCCAGTTACGGCCACCGAACCGCGCGGTCGCGACCGTGTACGGGATGCGGAGGACCGATCCGACGAGGGTCGGCACCGCTACGAGGAAGAACTTGCCGGCCGTGTCGATGCCGAACACGTCGGTCGGCATGAACAGCACCATCACCGACCAGATCGACCAGACCGAGAAGCCGACGTGCTCGGCGATCACCGACCACACGAGATTCCGGCGAGCGATCGCCTTGCCGCCGGCCTCCCAGGCCTCGACGTCTTCGGCATCCCAATGCTCGATGTAGTGCCCTTGCACCACCGGCGCCGAAACGGCGCGGGTCGCGGGGCCCTGTGCGGGCCGATCGGAGAGAGTGGTCACCTGGGCCTCCTACCTGTGTGGGAAACCCCAAGGTAGGAGGCCGGTGTTGCGTCGGTGCTGCCCCCGATGACCCGCCCGTCAACACTCGCTCACCCACGAATCTCCGCGCGGTGAGGAAGGAAGAACCCCAGGTCAGGAGGTCTTGGCGCCCCAGCTGTCCTCGAGCATCCGCGGCTTGCACGCCGCCCAGGCGGAGATGAGGACGACGACGACCGCGACGCCGAGCAGGGCGAACGGGGCGCCCCAGCCGCCGGTCGTCTCGTGCAGCACACCGAACAGCAGCGGGCCGAGGCACGCGACGGTGTAGCCGACGCCCTGGGTGAACCCGGACAGTGCCGCCGAACCCACGTGCGTGCGGGTGCGCAGGTTGATCAGCGTCAGCGACATCGGGAAGGTGCTGGGCCCCAGACCGACCGTGACGACCCACAGGATCGGCACCGACATGGGCGCGACGAGCAGACCGATGAAGCCGATCGTGTAGCAGACAGCGCAGCCGACGACGATCGGGAACGGGTTGCGCATCCGCGCGCACACGCTCGGTGCGCCGAAGGCGGCGATCAACCCCATGAACGAGAACAGCGCGACCATGCTGCCGCCGAACGACTCGCTCGCCCCGGCCTCGGTGAGGATCTTCGGGATCCACGTGAACATCGAGTACGTGATGAGCGACGTCATGCCGAACATGCCGGCCATGCCCCAGCCCACCGGCGACCGCCACGGCCGCCCGGGCGCGTGCGACTCGACACCCGTCTGCGCGACCGCATCTTTGCCCGACTTGCTGCCGCGGGCGAGCAGCATCAGCCACGGCGCGGCGGCGGCGAAGCCGAGCAACGACCACACACCCAACGAGATCCGCCAGTCGAACGCGTCCGCGAGCGGCACGGCCACGGTCGCCGGGAGGATCGTGCCGATCTGCACGGCCGTGATGTAGATCGAACTCATCAGCGCCAACCGGTCACCGAAGTAGCGCTTCACCAGCGGCGGGATGACCACGTTGCCGATGCCCATGCCGCCGAGCGCGAGCGCCGACAGCGCCAGCAGCGCCCACGTGTCGCCGACCATCGCGCGGGTGAGCATGCCGACGCCCGCCATCAGCATTGCGAGCAGCGCGGTCCACTCGAGCCCGAGACGCCGCGCGATGACGGGCGTGAGGAGACCGAACACCGCGAACATCGCGGTGGGCACCATGCCGAACACGCCGACGACCGTGGACGAGAAGCCGAGGTCGTCGCTGATCTGCGACGCGAGCGGGGTGAACGACGTGACGGCGAGGCGCAGCGTCAGCGCCGACATCACGATGGCCGCGAATACGAGTACCCGACCGGCGATCAGGGGCTGCGGCCCACTCGGGATCGTGGCCGTGGACGCGGTCGCGGTCATGTACTACCTCGTTCCGTCGGAAGTCGAATGTCGGGTGAGGCGCCGCCTACGGCTGCGCGCTCGACCGACAAATCATAGGATGACCGGATGACAGAGGCAAAGCATTAAAGTTCGCACAACCCATCTACCCACCAGGAGCGCCGTGCAACCCGTTCGCCGCAGCACCCTGATCGCCCAGGTCACCGATCAGCTTCGCGACGAGATCCGGTCCGGGCGGTGGCCGGTCGGATCACGCATCCCCACCGAGCCCGAACTCGCCGAACTCACCGGCACCGGACGCAACACCGTTCGCGAAGCGGTGCAGGCGCTGGTCCATTCGGGACTGCTCCAACGCCGACAGGGATCCGGGACGTTCGTGCTCGCGGACTCCGAGGTGAGCGGCACCCTGGGCAAGTACTTCGCCGGGGCGCACGAACGCGACGTCGTCGAGTTGCGACAGTCGCTCGACGTCACCGCCGCCGGACTGGCCGCGCAGCGCCGCGACGCCGACGACATCCGCGAGCTGACCGCCCTGCTCGACGCCAGGATGGCGGCGTGGGAAACCGCGGAACTGCGCGAGGCCATCGCGGCCGACATCGCCCTGCACCGCGGCATCGTCGCCGCCAGCCACAACCAGGTGTACCTGGAGTTCTACGACTCGCTGCTCCCGGTCATCGAGGCGACCGTCTTCAAACACGCGTCCGCGACGGGCGCCGGATTCCACGACGAGCACCGCGCCCTCGTGCAGGCCATCATCGACGGCGACAGCGACCGCGCGCTCGGCGCCGCACGGTGCTTCTTCAACGAGCTACTCGCCGGCTATGCGGACCGGGAACGGGACGCGGGCTAGAGGATCAACCGCACCAACTCGGCGGTCCGGACGAGTCCGGGCAGCGCCTCGGGGGTGGAGCGCGGGTGCAGCGCATGTACCGCGAGCCGGAACAGCAGAGCCCGCAGGAGCATCTGCGGCCACTCCGGCAGGTCCTCCCAGCGTCCGATCAGACCCTCGTCGGCGCCGCCCCACGACAGAGCGTCGACGACGATCACACCGGCCGCCCACGCCGCGGGCCGCCAGTAGGGCGTGATGTCGGTGACGCCGGGCGCGGTGCTCCCCGAGAACAGGACCGTGCCGAACAGGTCGCCGTGGACCAACTGATCGGGTGACCGCACCGGCTTGCGCAGCGTCGCCAGCTGACCGACGAGTTCGACACTGCGCGCGCCGTCCTCGGGCAGGTCCTCGAGCGCCCCGGCCGCTCGTGCCGTCCGCAGCGGGACCGTCTCCCACGCCGCGCGGTCGGCGGCGACGAAGACGTCGACATCGGCCCACGGCTCGACCGGCGGTTGCGCCAGGAAGCGGGGCCGCTCGAGCTGCGCGGTCGCCGCGTGCAGGCGCAGCGACAACGACACCACCTCGTCGTGCCGCGGCTCGGGGGTGCCCTCGAGGAAGGTGTCCGCGCGCCAGCCCGACACGACGTAGCGACCGTCGGTGGCCCGCACCGGACGAGCCAGGCGGACCGCGTCCACGGCGAGCGTCTCGCGCACCTTCGCGGACCAGGCGGCGCGGGCGTGATCGGCAACCGGGGTCAGCACGACGTCGCCGAGGCGCCAGCCGCCCTCCCAGTCCGCCCCCAGCGCAACCGGTTCGATCTCGCGGAGACCGAAGGTCGAACAGACGTGCTGGGGCGGTTGTGCAGAGCTCACGGCCGTCAGGCTACCGCCGTCGGGCGCTCGGATCGGTGAGGCGCTCCGTAGGGCACGCTCAGTAGACGGGAAGTGACGGATCGACCTGGTGTGCCCAGGCGATGACGCCGCCCTGCAGGTGCACCGCGTCGGCGAATCCGGCCTTGCGGACCGCCGCCAGCGCCTCCGCCGAGCGGATGCCGGTCTTGCAGTGCAGCACGAGGCGCTTGTCCTGGGGCAGTTCCGCGAGGGCCTCCCCCGACAGGATCCGGTCCTTGGGGACGAGTGTCGCGCCGGGCAGGTGCACGATGTCCCACTCCACCGGCTCCCGGACGTCGATGATCGCGATGTCGGCGCCCGCGTCGATCAGCTCGCGCAGCTCGCGCGGTGTGATCGTGGCGTCCTGTCCGGTGTCGGCCACCGGCTCGACACCGCAGAAGGCCTCGTAGTCGACCAACTCGGTGACGGGCACCCGGTCGGGATCGCGGCTGAGCGCCACGGTCCGGTAGTTCATGGCCAGCGCGTCGTAGATCATCAGCCGGCCCAGCAGCGATTCTCCGATGCCGGTGATCAGCTTGATCGCCTCGGTCGCCATGATCGAGCCGACGGACGCGCACAGCACGCCGAGGACGCCGCCCTCCGCGCACGACGGCACCGTCCCCGGCGGCGGCGCCTCGGGATACAGATCGCGCAGTGTGATGCCACGACCGTCGGGGGCGTCCTCCCAGAACAGCGACACCTGGCCCTGGAACCGGTAGATCGACCCCCACACGTACGGCCGGTGCGCCAGCACCGCGGCGTCGTTCACCAGGTACCGGGTGGCGAAGTTGTCGGCGCCGTCGAGGATCAGGTCGTACTGCTCGAACAGCGCGACGGCGTTGGACGCGTCCAGCCGGAACTCGTGCAGTCGCACGTCGACGTTCGGGTTGATCTCCCGGATCGACTCCCGTGCGCTCTGCGCCTTGGACCGTCCGATGTCGGCCGTTCCGTGGATCACCTGACGCTGCAGGTTCGACTCGTCGACCACGTCGAAGTCGACGATGCCGATCGTGCCGACCCCGGCCGCCGCCAAGTACATCAACGTCGGCGACCCCAGGCCGCCGGCGCCGATCACGAGCACGCGGGCGCTCTTCAGGCGTCGCTGCCCGACCGTCCCGACGTCGGGAATGATCAGGTGACGGCTGTAGCGCGCCACCTCGTCACGGCTCAGTTCGGCCGTCGGCTCCACCAAGGGTGGAAGCGGACTCTTCGCGGACAACACACGCTCCTGACATCGACCGGTCAACGCTCGCGTCAAGCCTATGCCGTCCCGAATCGCACCTCGAGATCGCTCAGGTCGGGCACCACGACGTCGGCCCCCGCGGCCCGCAGCGCGTCCGCGTGATGGGTCCGGTTCACGCCCACGACCACCCCGAACGCGCCCCGCCGGCCGGCCTCGACGCCCGCCAGCGCGTCCTCGAGGACGACACATCGGGGCGCCGGCAGGCCCAGCCGCCGGGCGCCCTCCAGGTACGTGTCCGGCTCGGGCTTGCCGGCGAGCGACAACCGGTCGACGTCGATGCCGTCCACCCGGGCGTCGAACAGGTCGGTGAGCCCCGCCGCGTCGAGCACCCGCAGCGCGTTGCGGCTCGCGGTCACCAGGGCGACCGAGACGTGCCCGGCACGGAGGCGACGGATGAGCGCCACGGTGCCCGGGAACACCTCGACACCGTGCTCGTCGACTTCGTGGAGGAACAGCCCGTCCTTGCGGGCGGCGAGCCCGCACACGGTGTGGGCGGTCGGCGGATCCGACGGGTCGCCGTGCGGAATGTCGATCGAACGCGACGCCAGGAACGACGCCACCCCGTCGACGCGGGGCCGGCCGTCGACGTAGGTCAGATAGTCGTCGGACGTGAACGGCGCCTCGCCCTTCCCGCGTTCGGCGAGGAACCCGTCGAACAGTCGGGCCCAGGCCCGGGCGTGCACGCGGGCGGTGTCGGTGACGACGCCGTCCATGTCGAACAGGAAGCCGGAACACGCGACGTCACCGATGTGGGCGACGGCGGCGCTCGCGGCGGTCACGGTCTGTTCCTTCTCAGCCGCGCGGGTACGGCCACGGATTGAACCGGCACACCTTGCCGTCCATCGGGACGACGCCCTCCGGGTCGAGCTTGGCGATGTCGTTGTTCGCGGTGCCGAACGTCTGCTGCATCATCACCGGGGCCAGTCCCCCGTCCGTCTCGCACGGCTGGTGCTCGCGGTAGCCGATCGCGTGGCCGACCTCGTGATTGATCTGGTACTGCCGGTACGAACCGATGTCGCCCTGGAATGCGATCGCACCGCGCACCCATCGCGGCTCGTTGAGGACGACCCGGTCGATGCCGGGGTTGTAGCAGGACACCTCGAGCTGGATGTCGTAACCGCACGCCTCGCGGATGGTCATCTGCGACGTCAGCGAGATCCGGAAGTTGGGGCCGCTGCCGTTCGCGACGACGGGATCGCTCTGGTCGATGCGCCGGAACGCGAATCGGGGGTCCTTCGTCCATCCCTTGGGGTTGGCGAGCGTCTGGTCCACCATCCGGCCGAAGGACTCGTCGCCGCCGAACCCGGCAGTGTCGACCCCGTCCTCCACCTCGACGGTGTAGGTGAGCACACCGTCGGTGCCCTGACCGACCTGCCCGGTCACGCCGGGGACGACATGCCACGTCCCCGCACCCTTCTCGGTGAACGGCCCACCATCGGGGAGCACGCCCGTCGGGACGCTGTCTGCGAAGTTCCCGTCCGCGAGTGGCGGCACGCCGACGATGTCCGTGCCGTCGGAGTGACTGAGTTCACCGAAGCCCGGGTCCTTCGGACCGCTCGATTCGGCGTCGCTGATGCCGCGGATCGCATCCACCAGCACCAGCACCGTCACGATCAACAGCACCGGGATCGCGTACGCACGCCAGCCGTACATCGAGACGAACTTGCCGACGCGGCTCTGCTTCTTCACCCCCCGATCGGGACGCGGCGCGCGGGAACGACCACTGTTCCTGCGGGTGGGATCCCACAGCGCCCGCAGCGGCTCGTGCGGGTCGGGTACCCGACCCGGATCGAAACCACTGCTCCGGGCCTCTTGCAGGTCGTCGTCGGACATCTCGGGAACTGTGCCCCCCAGGCGCGGTCCTCCTCGGTCACTCACCCCGCCAGACTCTCATAGTCCGCGCCCGCCTTCACCCGCCCTGCCGGAATCTGCCCGCTCGAGATCGCGCACGGGTGCTCGGGGTGGGAAGCTGGAATACTCGCTATCAGCGGCATGTCCAGCCACATGTCCAGCGACGCGTCCTCGACCGGGGACGAGCCAGTTCAACGAATACGATCGAGAACCCCCCGGGTATCGTGCAAATGATTTATCTTGCCCCGAGGTGTTCGCGAGACGTCGGACACCGAACGAAGCGGGGCTCTTGTGCAGATTGGGAGCGACATGACTGAACTCGCGGATCGGACAACCTCCGATCGCGCCGCCACGACCGCAAACGGTCAGGGCACTCGCCGCAGCACCCGGCTACCCCGGGACGCGCGGCGCCTTCAGTTGCTCGCGGCAGCCAGCGAGGTCTTCGTCAGCCGCGGCTACCACGCCGCCGGCATGGACGAGATCGCCGAGTGTGCCGGGGTGAGCAAGCCGGTGCTCTACCAGCACTTCCCCGGCAAGCTCGAACTGTACGTGGCGGTGCTGCAGAGCTACGTCGACAGCCTCATCTCGGGGGTGCGTCAGGCGCTGCGATCCACCACCGACAACAGGCAGCGTGTCCGGGCCGCCGTGCAGGCGTTCTTCGATTTCGTCGACAACGATACCCAGGGCTTCCGCCTCGTGTTCGAGTCCGACCTGATGGGTGAGCCGCAGGTGGCGCGTCGCGTCGAGCAGGCCACCGAGGCGTGCGTGGACGCGGTCTTCGACCTGGTGGCCCACGACTCCGGTCTCGACCCGTACCGCGCCCGCATCCTGGCCGTCGGTCTCGTCGGCACCAGCCAGTTCACGGCCCGGTACTGGCTCGAGGCCGCGCGCCCGATCCCCAAGGAAGAGGCCGTCGACACGACGGTCGCGCTCGCGTGGGGCGGCCTGTCGCATGTGCCGCTGCACGCCGAGTCCAAGTAGGTCCGAACATACGAAAGGGCGCGCAGTCCCGGGAAGTCCCGGACTGCGCGCCCTTTCGGCGTCTCGGCTCTAGCTCGTGAAACCGACCTTGCGGCTGTCCGACGGGCCGAGCTCCACGTAGGTGATCCGGCTGGCCTGGACGAGGAACTTGCGCCCCTTGTCGTCGACGAGCGAGAGAACACCGTCCGCCTTGCCGCTGAGCGCGTTCGTCACGAGCGTCTCCACCTCGTCGGGCGACTGTGCGCTGTTGACGACGAGCTCACGCGGGCTGTCAGTAACACCGATCTTGACCTCCACGGCCAACCTCCGAACTCTCCGAGCGCTTTCAGCTGTCTCGGCCAGGTTAGTGCAGCATCCGGCCCGTCAGCCCGTCCGACCGCTGTGCTGAGAGCGAACAGCGGGGCCGGTGTCAGACCAGCCCGAGCACCGCCATGCGCTCGGCGTGCTTGGCCTGCATGTTGTCGAACAGCGCGGCGACACCGTTGAGGCTGCCGGTCGCGGTCATCACCAGGTCGGTGAGTTCCTCGCGCTGGGCCAGCACGAACTGCGCCTGCGTGATGGCCTCACCGAGCAGGCGGCGCCCCCACAGCATCAGGCGGTCCTTCTCCTGCTTGCTCGCGGTCACGGCGGCGCGCACTTCCTGGACGACGAACTCGGAGTGGCCGACCTCGGCGAGCACCTCGCGGACGGTGCCGCCGACAACGGGGTCCAGCGAGTGTGCGATCTCGCGGTAGAAGTCGGCGGCGATGCCGTCACCGACGTAGGCCTTGACGAGGGATTCGAGCCACGTCGACGGATCGGTGGACGCGTGGTAGGCGTCGAGCGCCCGCACGAACGGATCCATGGCGGAGTAGATCTCCACGCCACGGTCGGTGAGCGCCTCCTGCAGCGTCTCGAAGTGCGACATCTCGGCCGCCGCCATGCTCGCGAACGCGACGCGTCCCTGCAGCGTGGGGGCCATTTGGGCGTCCTCCGCCAACCGGTAGAACGCGGAGATCTCGCCGTAGGCGAGAACCGCGAACAGTTCTGCCACGCCGGGGTGATCGGCGGCGATGGTCGGCACGGACGACGTTGGCGAATCGGCTCCCATGAGGTCACAGCCTAATCCGTGCGGCGGGGCCGCCCCGGACCACCGCACACAGCGAGAATCGTGATCTGCGCCATGGGTGCAGGTTTGGAACCATTCGACCGTTACAATTGCGACGGGAGACCGTAGTTTCAGACGCGGTTCACGATTTCCGATCGGACTCACCGAACTGGAATTCGGAGACGATTCGAGCAATTCGGACGCGAGACCGATACGGAATCCCGAAGATAATGTGCGCGCACCTGATCGACGGCGCCCACCGTAGCTCGCCGAGACCGACACCGGTTTCCGTGCTGATGCAGTGGCCGAGAAGGCCCGGTGGCACCGACGCAAGAGGGCATCGACATCGGCCGACTTACGGCCTGGCCCCTTACCTCGTGCGTGCGTGCCGATACGAGGAAGGCCAGTTCCCTGAGCAAGATCACGATCGACCACGAAGACAGCAACCACGCTGCAACCGAAACCACCCTGTCCGCCCAGTTGGACGACACACACAGCGCTCCCACCTTTGCCGCACTCGGCGTCCGCGACGAGATCGTCAAGGCACTCGGCGAGATCGGCATCGAGCGCACCTTCGCCATCCAGGAGTTGACGCTTCCGCTGGCACTCGCCGGCGACGACCTCATCGGTCAGGCGCGCACCGGCATGGGCAAGACCTTCGGCTTCGGCATTCCGCTCCTCCACCGCGTGTCCACCGCGGACTCCGGTACCGCTCCCCTCGACGGCACGCCTCGCGCACTGGTGATCGTGCCGACCCGTGAGCTGTGCATCCAGGTGACCCAGGACCTCGAGAACGCCTCGAAGTACCTGAAGTCCGGCAAGAAGAAGCTCGAAGTGCTGTCCATCTACGGCGGCCGCCCCTACGAGCAGCAGATCGACGCGCTGCGCAAGGGCGTCGACGTCATCGTCGGCACCCCGGGCCGCCTGCTGGACCTCGCCAACCAGGGTCACCTGATCCTCGGCAAGGTCGGCGTCCTGGTCCTCGACGAGGCCGACGAGATGCTCGACCTCGGCTTCCTGCCCGACATCGAGCGCATCCTCGGCATGGTCCCGGACAAGCGCCAGACGATGCTCTTCTCGGCCACCATGCCGGGCCCGATCATCACGCTCGCGCGCACGTTCCTGACCCAGCCGACGCACATCCGCGCCGAGGAGCCGGACTCGTCCGCCGTCCACGAGCGCACCACGCAGCACATCTACCGCGCACACGCACTGGACAAGGCCGAGATGGTCGCCCGCGTCCTGCAGGCCGACGGCCGCGGCGCGACGATGATCTTCACCCGCACCAAGCGCACCGCGCAGAAGGTCGCCGACGATCTGAACGAGCGCGGCTTCAAGGTCGGCGCCGTGCACGGCGACCTCGGCCAGATCGCCCGCGAGAAGGCGCTCAAGGCGTTCCGCAACGGCAGCGTCGACGTCCTCGTCGCGACCGACGTCGCGGCCCGCGGCATCGACATCGACGACGTCACGCACGTCATCAACTACCAGTGCCCCGAGGACGAGAAGACCTACGTGCACCGCATCGGCCGCACCGGTCGCGCCGGTCGCACCGGCACCGCGATCACCCTGGTGGACTGGGACGACGTCCCGCGCTGGCAGCTGATCGACAAGGCCCTCGAACTCGGTGCCGCGGACCCGGTCGAGACGTACTCGAGCTCGCCGCACCTGTACGAGGACCTGGGCATCCCGACCGACGCCAAGGGCACGATCCGCAAGCCGCGTGCCGAGCGTCCGGCGAAGGACGCCGACGCGTCGTCCGAGACCCGCGAGAAGTCCGCGCCGAAGCGTGATCGGGTCCGCCGCCGCACCCGCGCCGGCAAGGCGACCGACGACACGACCGTCGCAGCCGAGAAGCCGGAAGCCACCGACGCCGCGCCCGCCACGGGCCCGGCGTCCGAGGACCAGCCGGCCGCACCGCGTCGCCGGCGCCGTCGCCGCCGCTCCGGCGCGAACACCGCCGCCTCGGCCGACGCCGAGACGGTGAGCGTCGCGGCCGCGTCCGAGTAGCACCGAGCCGGTCCGGGTAATCTGCCACCTGTGCTGGCACCCGAGCGTCGTACCCGCCTGGACGTCGCGGTCGCCGCGGTCATCGCGATCGTCGTCGCGGTGGCCGTGACCGCGATCTGGACCCGCAGCGACGCTCGGGGCACCACCTCGGTGACCGCGAACACGCCCGCACCCGAAGCGGGTACCGCGCTGTCGGTGCCCGAGACCCTCACCGAGATCTGGCACGCCGACAGTCCTGTCACGGCCGCACCCGTCGTCGCCGGCGGGGCGGTCGCAACGGCGGACGGCGGCACCGTCACCGGCCGCGACCGGCTCACCGGTGCCGAGTTGTGGCGCTATCAACGGGACATGCCGCTGTGCGGGGCCATCGGCGCGTGGAACACGGTGGTCGCCGTCTACCGCGACCAGCGTGGCTGCAGCCAGGTCACCCAGCTCGACGGCGCGACCGGTGAGCGCAAGGCGCAGCGCTCGAGCGACGCCGATGACGCGGTGACGCTGTCGTACGACGGCACGTACGTGGTCTCCCGTGGGTCGGAGCGCATGGAGGTGTGGCGCTCGGACCTGGTGCGCACCCTCGAGTTCGGACGGGTGGACGCCCCCGTCAATCCCGGCAAGCAGCCGCGTACCGGGTGCGAGCTGTCGTCCGCGGCCGCCGGTGGCACCCGGATCTCGGTGCTGATGCGCTGCCCCGGCGAGGCGGGCGACCGGCTCAGCGTGCTCGACGCCGTGCCCAAGGACAATCAGGAACCGAAGGAGACCGGGTCGAATCTCGTCGGTGCCGCCGACGCCCCCGGCACCCGGCTCATCGCGGCGTCCGGCGACCGCACCGCGCTGTATCTGCCCGCCAGTCCCCTCGGCGGCGCGCGGATCGCCGTCTACGACGGCACCGGTGGCGAGGTCGCCTCGTACCCGGTGGCCGGACCGGTCAGCGCCGACGCCACCGCCGCCCGTAACGGTGGGGTGTTCACGTGGTGGACCGGCACCGAACTGATTGCACTGTCCACGAGTGAGCTTGCACCCCGCTGGACGATGTCCGGGGCGTCGGGACCGGGCGCGATCATGGCGGGATCGCTGCTCGTGCCGGTGCCCGGTGGCATCGCCGTCGTCGATCCGACCAACGGGATGGAGCAGCGCCGGATTCCCGTCGCGCGCGACGACGAGACCGCGCCGATCGCGACCACGGTCCTCGGCGACGTCGTGCTCGAGCAGCGCGGCGACCAGGTGTTCGCCCTCCGCTGACCCGGAAAGTGGGCGAAACGCCCGACCTCCCCGCCGCGACGTGGTCGAATGCGACCCATGGCCAACATCGTCGTCACCGGTGCCGCGTCCGGAATCGGAGCCGCCACCGCCGATCTGCTCCGCCGCTCCGGCAACTACGTCGTCGGCGTCGACCTGACGGGCACCGAGATCATCGCAGACCTGTCCACCCCCGAGGGTCGCAAGCAGGCGGCCGCCGCGGCGATCGATGCGACCGGCGGCAGCCTCGACGCCGCGATCTGCTGCGCCGGCGTGGGCCCGCTGTCGTCGCACACCGGTGGAAAACTGGTGTCGGTCAACTACTTCGGAGTCGTCGACTTCCTCGAGGAACTCCGCCCCACCCTGGCCCGCGCCGAACGCGCCTACGCGGTTGCGATCTCGTCGAGCAGCACCAGCACCCAGCCCGGGATTCCCGAGAGCCTGGTGACCGCCTGCCTGGACGGCCCCGAGGAGACCGCGGCGGCGCTAGGCGACGAGGTGGGTCCGATCCCCGCTTACCCGGCGTCGAAACTCGCGCTCGCGCGGTGGGTGCGGCGACAGGCCGTCACTCCCGGGTGGATCGGCGCCGGTATCCGACTCAACGCCGTCGCGCCCGGCATCGTCGACACCCCGATGACGTCGGGCCCTGACCTGGACCCGGAACTGGCCAAGGCCCTCGACTTCTACCCGGTGCCGCTGGGGCGCCGCGGCCGACCGGAAGAGATCGCCGCGCTCATCCAGTTCCTCACCAGTGACGCCGCGTCGCTGCTGTGCGGCAGCGTCGTGTTCGCCGACGGCGGCACCGACGCCCTTCTGCGGCAGGCCGATTGGCCCAAGGTATGGGAGCCGACACACGAGGATCTCGCTCGCCATTTCACGGGCTGACGCGGATCACGGTTCTACGCTGGACTGGATACCGTCACCGACCGAACGAGGTTGCGTCATGGGCTCCAGCGATTCGTCCCCCACCGCGGCGTGGCTCGCCGACTTCTACCGCGACCTGCACGCGCATCCCGAGCTGTCGTTCGACGAGACGCGCACCGCCGGCCGGATCGCGGAGAGACTCGTCGAACTCGGAATCGACGCGACCGCGGGCGTGGGACGGACCGGTGTCGTCGGCATGATCCGCAACGGGGACGGCCCCACCGTCCTGCTGCGGGCCGACATGGACGCCCTGCCGGTCGAGGAACAGACCGGGCTGCCGTACGCGAGCACCGTCCGCGCCACCGGACCCGGCGGTGAGGAGGTCCCGGTCGCGCACGCGTGCGGGCACGACATGCACGTGACGTGCCTGCTCGGCGCACTGGAAGTACTGATGCGCGACAAGGATTCGTGGCAGGGCACGGTGATGGCGGTGTTCCAGCCCGCCGAGGAGGTGGGCTCGGGTGCCCGGGCGATGATCGACGACGGGCTGTTCGAGCGGTTCGGCACGCCCGACGTGGTCCTCGGCCAGCACGTCGGACCGCTGCCGGCCGGAATGCTCGCGGCGCATCCGGGGGTCGCGCTGGCGGGTGCCGACTCGCTGCGGGTGCGCCTGCACGGCACCGGGTCGCACGGATCGATGCCGGAGCGGTCCGTCGACCCCGTGGTCATGGCGGCGGCGACGGTGATGCGACTGCAGACCGTGGTGTCACGGACCGTCGCGGCGACCGACACCGTCGTGCTGACCGTCGGATCGATCCGGGCCGGCACCAAGGCCAACGTCATCCCCGACCACGCCGAACTGCAACTCAACGTGCGTACGTACGCACCGGACGTGCGCACGCGCGTGCTCGACAGCATCTCGCGCATCGTCGAGGCCGAGGCGCAGGCGTCCGACGCCCCACGCAAGCCCGAGATCTCCCCGATCGATTCGTTCCCGGTGACGGTCAACGACGACGCCGCGGTGGCCCGAACGGTAGCCGCACTACGGAAACGGTTCGGTGACACCAACGTGGTCGACCCGGGCCCGGCACCCGCGAGCGAGGACGTCGGCGACTTCGCGACCGCATCCGGGGCGCCGCTGTGCTTCTGGTTCTTCGGCGGCGCCGACCCGGACGTCTTCACGAGAGCTGCGGCGTCCGGCACCGCACCGGACCTGCCACCGAACCACTCCCCGCGCTACGCGCCGGTGATCGAGCCGACGATCACGACGGGTGTCGCGGCGCTGGTGACCGCGGCCCGCGAGTGGCTGAACTGACCCGCCTCGGGCTCAGGCCGTTCCCTCCCACGGCGAGTAGGTGACCAATTCGGCACCTCCACTCCAGTAGGACGAAAGATGGTGCGCCAGTTCACGGTACGCTTCGGCGCCCTTGTTCTTGCGGCCCGCGAGCACGGTGGCGCCCGACGCCGACGCCTCGGCGAACCGGACGGTCCGCGGGATCGGCGGCGCGAGGACCGGGAGGTCGTAGCGATCCGAGACGTCGGACAGCACGTCGCGGCTGTGCGTCGTCCGCGGGTCGTAGAGCGTCGGGAGCGCGCCCAGCAGCACGAGGTCCGGGTTGGTGATCTGCTGCACCTCGGACACCGTGCGGAGCAACTGCCCCACCCCGCGGTGCGCCAACGTCTCGCACTGCAGCGGCACCAGCACCTGCTGCGCCGCGGTCAGCCCGTTGAGGGTGAGCACCCCCAACGACGGCGGACAGTCGATGACGACGACGTCGAAGTCGTCGAGCAGCGGCGCGAGCGCACGCTTGAGCGTGAACTCCCGCCCCGGGCGCATCAGCAGCAGTGCCTCCGAGCCCGCGAGGTCGATCGTCGCGGGCAGCAATGTCACGCCCTCGTCGGTGCGGATCAGCACGTCCGTCGCCGGAACATCCCCCACCAGGACGTCGTGCACAGACGTCTCGATCCGATCGGGGTTGTGCCCCAACGAGAATGTCAGACATCCCTGGGGGTCGAGGTCCACCACCAGCACCTGCTGGCCCAGGCCCACGAGCGCCGCCCCCAGCGAAGCGACCGTCGTGGTCTTGGCCACCCCACCCTTTTGATTCGCTACAGCCAGTACCGTCGTCACGGCCTAGATCCTTGCGTACTCGAGGCCGGAGCGCGAGGATTCCGTCGCGCCCGGCATGATGAATCCATGACCTCACCCGACCGCCGGCTCGTCCTGCTCCGTCACGGGGAGACCGAGTGGGCGCGTCTCGGTCGGCACACCGGTACCACCGAGGTTCCGCTCACCGAGCGCGGAACCGAGCAGGCCCGCGCCGCCGGGCCGCTGCTGGCCGCGCTCGACCTACGCGACCCGCTGGTGGTGACCAGTCCACGTCGACGTGCACATGTCACCGCGGCACTCGCCGGGCTGAGCGACGATCACCGGTGGGACGCGCTGTCGGAGTGGGACTACGGCGAACTCGAGGGACTGACCACACCCGAGATCCGCGAACGGATTCCGCACTGGACGGTGTGGACCCACCCGTGCCCGGGCGGCGAGACCCACGACATGGTCACCTCTCGCGCCGACATGGTGGTGCACACGTGCGAGGCCGCGCTCGCGGACCGCGACGTCGTGCTGGTCGGCCACGGCCACTTCTTCCGCGCCGTGATCGCCCGCTGGATCGAGCAACCGGTGTCCGAGGGCCGCCGTGTCCTGCTCTCCCCCGCCGCCCATACGGTCCTGAGCTACGAGCACGGGTTCCGCACGATCGTCACCCACAACGTGACCCCGAAGGTAGGTACCGAGTGAACACCCTGTCCGAGAAGAACGCGATCATCCGCCGCGCGACGCCCGCCGACGCCGCCGCGATCACCGGCCTGATCTACGAACTCGCCGAGTACGAGAAGGCGCGGCACGAGTGCACGGTGGTGCCCGAGCAGATCGAGGCCGCCCTGTTCGGCCCGGAGCCTGCGGTCTTCGCGCACGTCGTCGAGGTCACCACGCCGGACGATCCGAGCCCGCACGTCGTCGGGACGGCGATCTGGTTCCGCAACTTCTCGACGTGGGACGGCGTCCACGGCATCTATCTCGAGGATCTGTACGTGACACCCGATCATCGCGGCGCGGGCTACGGCACGGCACTGTTGGCGACGCTCGCCGAGGAGTGCGTCACGAAGGGGTACACGCGTCTGGCCTGGTCGGTGCTGAACTGGAACACACCGTCGATCGGCTTCTACGAATCGCTCGACGCGGTCGCGCAGGACGAGTGGACGACCTATCGGCTCAGTGGGGACCCGCTAGCGGCCCTCGCCACCCGCGCGCGGTAACCGGTTCCGGCGTTCATTCCTCGTCGGGGGCGTCGGGGGCACCGTAGGCCTCGGCCATCCAGCGAGATGTACTGCCCGCGAACAACATCACCAGCGCGGCAATCACCACCGCACCGAGCACGACGCCCCAGACCCACCGATGCGACGTGAGCACGTACCACGTGACGGGGAGCAGGAGCAGCTGCGCCATGAGCGCGATCGTGCGGCCCCACCGCTGTCCGAGAATGAGACCGATGCCTGCGGCCAGCACTGCGCCGCCGAGGATCGCGAACCACAAGGCGGTGCCGTAGCCGCTGGTCACGCTCTGGTCGTAGCCGAGTAGACCCCGCACCACCAGGAAGATCGCGAAGCCTACGGCAACCGCCCCCTCGAGAGACACGAGTGCGCCGGCTCGCCGGACCGTGCTGGGAGTCGGGGCGGGTACAGGCTGGTTCGACACGCAGCCAGCCTATACACCGGCGGGACCCGGCTAGGCTGATGCCCCGTGCGCGCGCTGCTGATCGTCAACCCCAACGCCACCTCGACCACACCGTCGGGTCGTGACCTTCTCGCACACGCCTTGTCGAGCCGGGTGCGGTTGACCGTGGCGCACACCACCCACCGCGGACACGCCGCGGAACTGGCCGCGCAAGCACGGGTCGACAGCGTCGCGCTGATCATCGTCCACGGCGGCGACGGCACCGTGAACGAGGTGATCAACGGACTACTCGGCGAGCCGCACCCGAAGTCGATGCGATCCGTTCCGGCCGGACCGATCCCACTGGTCGCGGTCGTGCCCGGCGGCTCGGCGAACGTGTTCGCGCGATCGCTGGGCATCGCCCCCGATCCCGTGGATGCCACGAATCAGCTGATCGACCTGCTGGCGCTGCGCCGCAGCCGGACGATCGGGCTCGGCCACTGCGACAACCGCTGGTTCACCTTCAATGCCGGAATGGGCCTCGACGCGCAGGTGTGCGAGGCGGTCGACCGCGGTCGCAGCAATGGCCAGGCTGTCACGCCCGGACGCTACGTCCGGCACGCCGTCCGCGCCTTCTTCCGCGCCAAGCGGGAGGAGCCGACGCTGACGATCGAACTCCCCGATCAGGAAGCCATCGACGGCGTGCACTACGCGTTCGTGTCGAACTCGACCCCGTGGACGTATCTGAACAGGCGTGAGGTGCACACGAATCCGGCCACGAGCTTCGACACCGGGCTCGGTCTCTTCGCGATGCGGACGATGCGCGTCTTTGCCAGCTTGCGCGTCGTTCGTCAACTACTTACGGCCGGATTATCGCCGAAATCACATTCATTGATTCGTTTCGACGACGTTCGGCAAATCCGTATCCACGCCAGTGCACCTATCGGACTTCAAATGGACGGCGACTATATAGGCCTCCGAACCGATGTGACATTCACCGCCGTTCCCGACGCACTCACGGTTGTCGCGCCGGCGGCACACTGAGCGCACACCCCTCGCGTCCGCCCGGTCTCACTGAATCGAACGTCCGGTTGGGACCGCCCGAGCGATCGTTCGACAACGAACGGTGACCAATTTGCCCAGATGGGGTGCACAAACCCCCAGGTGGGTGTAGAAAGGACGACGGGCCACATAGGGCAACCTAACCGAGTGAGCTTCCCCACGGTGCGGTCGATTTCTATTGACTTCCCCCTGGTTCGTGAAAGCATTCACAAGTAACAGTGCTGAAACTTCCAAGTAAGCACCCATGAACTTGCGAATACATAACGGTGCACGGCGCACCCAGTTAAGGAGTAGAAGAATGGACTGGCGCCACAAGGCAATCTGCCGCGACGAGGACCCCGAACTGTTCTTCCCCGTGGGAAACAGCGGCCCGGCTCTCGCGCAGATCGCTGATGCCAAGGTGGTGTGCAACCGGTGCCCCGTGACCGCGGAGTGCCTGTCGTGGGCTCTCGAGTCCGGTCAGGACGCCGGCGTCTGGGGCGGCATGAGCGAGGACGAGCGTCGCGCCCTCAAGCGCCGCAACGCCCGCACCCGCGCGCGCACCGCAGTCTGATCCTTCAGTTCAGGACGAAGGCCCGGCACCTCACGGTGCCGGGCCTTCGTCGTTTCACGAACCGGTCGCGGGCTCGTCGCGGGCCGTGATCAGGGCCGCGGCGCGCGCCGACCGAGCGGGACCCGCAGAACCGCGTCGGTGCCCCCGTCCGGAGACGGGTGCAGGCCCAGCGATCCCCCCAGTTCCGCGTCGACGAGCGTGCGGACGATCTGCAGCCCCAAACGGTCGGACTTCTCGAGACTGAAGCCGTCGGGCAGGCCGCGGCCGTCGTCGTGGATGACGACATCGAGCCAGCGGGCCGACCGATCCGCTCGCAGGTACACGGTGCCGGACCGGCCCGGGTCGAAAGCGTGCTCGATCGCGTTCTGCACCAATTCGGTGAGCACCATGACCAGCGGAGTCGCCCGTTCGGCCGAGAACACCCCGAGTGTGCCCTCGCGCTTGATCTTGATGGGCATGTTGACCGCCGCGACGTCGGCGAGGATCGGGACGAGGCGATCGACCACCTCGTCGAGGTCGACCTCTTCGTCCACCGACATCGACAACGTCTCGTGGACCAGTGCGATGGACGTGACGCGGCGGACCGACTCGCTGAGCGCCTGACGCGCTTCCTCGTTGTCGGTGCGGCGGGCCTGCAGGCGCAGCAGCGCCGCGACCGTCTGAAGATTGTTCTTGACCCGGTGGTGGATCTCGCGGATCGTCGCGTCCTTGCTCAGCAGGGCGCGGTCGCGCCGCTTGACCTCGGTGACGTCGCGGATGACGACGGCGGCGCCGACGACCTTGCCGTGGGGCTTGAGCACCAGCGCCCGAAGCAGCACGATCGCACCGCGGGCCTCCACCTCCATGCGGTGCCCCAGCCGTCCCGCCAGGGTGCCGCTGATGTAGTCGGCGACTTCCTTCGACTCGAACGGATCGGTGATGAGCGCCCGGGTGGTGGATGCGAGATCCTGTCCGACCAGGTCGGTGTTCAGGCCCATCCGGTGGTACGCCGACAGCGCATTGGGACTCGCGTACACCACCCGGCCCTCGGGGTCGAGACGAATGAAGCCGTCCCCGGCCCGTGGGCTGGAATTGGTGTCCGAACGGGAGTCCGGGTTGGGAAACGTTCCCTCGCTGATCATTTGGCACAGGTCGGCCGCGCAGTCGAGGTATGCGAGCTCGAGCGGGCTCTGGGCCCGCTGCTGCGCCAGGTTGGTATCGCGGCTCAGGACCGCGATCACCTCACCGTCGCACCGCACGGGGACGGCCTCTCGGCGCAGCGGCGTCCCCCCTCGCCACGCATGATCGACCTCGGTCACGATCTCGCCTTCGAGGAGTGCCCTGAGGACCTGCGGATGCTCCGATTCGGAGACCACCGAGCCGACCGCATCGTCGGGGAACGCCGTGGATGCCGTCGTGGGGCGGCACTGGGCGACACATACGACGGTGAGCGGCTCGGAGCCGGCGGTGCTCTCGGTCGCCACCCACAGCAGGACGTCGGCGAAGGACAGGTCCGCGAGCAGCTGCCATTCACCGACCACCTGCTGTAGGTGATCGACCGCGTTTCCGGGGAGGTCGGTGTGCTCGGCGAGCAGGTCGCTCAGTGTCGACATGTGCCAGGCTCCGAATCGCTCTTGTCAGATCAGCTGATGGTGGCGATCAGGTCGCCCTGCTGGATGACGTCTCCGACGTTCACGTCCACGGACGTGACCTTGCCGGCGACCTCCGCGAGAACCGGGATCTCCATCTTCATCGACTCGAGGATCACCAGGGTGTCGCCCTCGGTCACCTCTTCGCCTTCACGCACAACGACCTGGTAGACGGTCGAAACCATCTCGGCGCGCACATCTTCTGCCACCTGACACCTCACTCTTCGTGGACGGTTGCGGACCAGCCAATGGAACCACAGCCAACCACACGTGAAACACTAGGACGAACCCGAGTTCGAACAGAGAAGGAGCTACTCATGGGTAAGCGTGGTCGTAAGAAGCGCAGCCGCAAGGGCAACGCCGCCAACCATGGCAAGCGTCCCAACGCCTGAGACGCGTACAGACGGAATCAGGGGCCGGCGAGCACTGCGCTCGCCGGCCCCTGATCTCGTTCACGGACGCTCCTGTCGGGGCGTCTAGTCGTCCGACTCGCGGTCGGAAACCAACTCGGTCTCGGTGAGGATGACGGTGCGGCGGATCTCGATCGAGAGCCGCTCGCGCAGCCCAGCCGGGGCGTGTTCGCCTCCGCACTTCCGACCGATGAGGCTCTTGATCTTCTCCTCGATGCCGTAGGCCTCGAAGCACGCGCCGCAGTCCTCGAGGTGCCGCTCGATCCGCGCGCGGGAATGCTCGTCGCACTCGCGGTCGAGCAGCAACCACACGTCGGCGAGCACCGCCGAGCAATCCAACTGCTCGAATTCGTTCTCCCCCGTCACCGGGTAACCTCCTGCTCCGCTGTCTTGCCGACCTGCTTAGCAGGTGTGCGGTTGAATCCACGTTCCCGCGCGACATCGGCGAGCAGGCCGCGCAGTTGCTTACGCCCGCGATGCAGCCGCGACATCACGGTGCCGATGGGCGTACCCATGATCTCGGCGATCTCCTTGTACGGGAATCCCTCGACGTCGGCGTAGTACACCGCCATCCGGAATTCCTCCGGGAGCTCCTGCAACGCCGCCTTGATGTCGTCGTCGGGCAGGGCGTCGAGTGCCTCGACCTCGGCCGAACGCAGGCCCGTCGACGTGTGCTCGGCCGTTGCCGCCAGCTGCCAGTCGGTGATCTCGTCCGTCGGGTACTGCGCCGGCTGCCGCTGCTTCTTGCGGTACGAGTTGATGTAGGTGTTCGTGAGGATGCGGTAGAGCCAGGCCTTGAGGTTGGTCCCCTCTTTGAAGGAACGGAACGCCGAGTACGCCTTGACGTACGTCTCCTGAACCAGGTCCTCCGCGTCGGCCGGGTTGCGCGTCATGCGCAGCGCCGCACCGTACAGCTGGTCGAGGAGCGGTAGCGCATCGCGCTCGAACCGCTCGGTCAGCTGATCGTCGGGCTCCGGCCTGTCACCCTCGGGGCGGTCCCCAGGTTCGTGGTCGCCTCGCACGCTGATCCCTTCGCTTGCCGTAAGCGTCAAGGCTACCGCCATCGCGGGCACGAGACCCGGACGCGTCTCGCCGGGGACAGCCGGACGAACACGTTCTGCACACAAGACCGGCACGAACCACTCCCTTCCCTCACGCAGCTTTCGGCAGGGTTCAACAGTCCGCGCGCGTCGTCTGTTCCCGAGCGCGGCGCCGACGTGCACGCGACCTCGACCCGGGCGTGTCCTCGACGCCGTCCTAGAGTCGACGTCATGGCCGGAACCTCGACTCCCGCAACGAAGCTGCTCGACAAGGAGAAGGTGGCGCACCGCATCCACAGCTACGACCACGACGCGCGGGCGGCGTCGTACGGCGACGAGGCCGTCGACTCGCTGGCAGGTCACGTCGGGGTGGAGCCCGCGCAGATCTTCAAGACGCTCGTGATCAAGACGGACTCGGGCAAGCTCGCCGTCGCGGTGCTGCCGGTGCCGTCGAAGCTGTCGTTGAAGGCGGCGGCGGCCGCGGTGGGTGCGAGCAAGGCCGTCATGGCCGAGCAGGCCGATGCCGAGCGCTCCACCGGCTACGTCCTGGGTGGCATCTCGCCGCTCGGCCAGCGCAAGCGACTGCCGACCGTGATCGACGCGTCGGCCCTGACGTGGGACCGGGTGCTGTGCAGCGCCGGGCGTCGAGGCCTCGAGATCGAGGTGGCGCCGCAGGAGTTGGTGCGGCTGACGGGCGCGGCGGTCGCCGAGATCACCGCCGGCTGAGCTGGCTGTCGGATACCCAGCTGACCCGGCGCGGAATCTGCGCGCGGGCGCGGCTGTTGCCCACTGAGACGAATCTTCGACGAACGAAAGACGGTGTTCGGCGTGACTGCCTTCTCCACTCCCCTGTCGATCCTCGACCTCGCCCAGGTCGGCACGGACGAAACCCCCGCGGACAGCTTCCGGGCCAGCGTGGAGATGGCCCGGAACGCGGAACGCTGGGGCTACCACCGGATCTGGTACGCCGAGCACCACAACATGTCGGCGATCGCGTCGTCGGCGACGAGTGTGCTGATCGCGCACATCGCCGCCAACACCGAGCGGATCCGGCTGGGTTCGGGCGGCATCATGCTGCCCAACCACGCGCCGCTCACGATCGCCGAGCAGTTCGGCACGCTCGCCGAACTGCACCCGGGTCGCATCGACCTGGGGCTGGGCCGGGCGCCGGGCAGCGATCAGCAGACCATGCGCGCGCTGCGCCGTGATCCGAGTTCCGCGGAGTCGTTCCCGCAGGACGTGCTCGAACTGCAGGGCTATCTGACCGGCCCGTCGCGCATCCCGGGGGTGGAGGCGACGCCCGGCAAGGGCACCGACGTCCCGCTGTACATCCTGGGTTCGTCACTGTTCGGTGCCCGGCTGGCCGCCGCGTTGGGGCTGCCGTACGCGTTCGCGTCGCACTTCGCCCCGGGCGCGCTGCTCGACGCGCTCGAGATCTACCGCCGCGAGTTCCGGCCGTCGGCGCAGCTCGCCGAGCCGTACGTGATCGCGGCGGTCAACGTGATCGCCGCCGACACCGAGGACGAGGCGGAGCGGCAGTTCCTGGAGACCAAGCGCAAGCGGGTGGGGCTGTTCGTGGGGCGGGGACGGACGTTCACGCCGGAGGAAGCCGACATGATCCTCGACTCGCCCGCCGGCCGGCAGGTGCTCGCGATGGTCCGCTACACCGCGGTCGGCACCCCGGCGGTGGTGCGTGACTACCTGGACCGGTTCGTCGAGCAGACCGGCGCCGACGAGCTGATGGTCGTGTCGTCGGCCACCGAGCGGGCGGCGTGGATGCGGTCGCTCGAACTGGTCGCCGACGTCACCGGCCTGGCGTCGCGGACGGCGGTCACAGCAGGCTGATCTGCTCCCCGGCCCGGTCTCCGGTATCGGGTGTCAGCAGGTCCGCCCCGTTGTTGCGGACGCTGTTGACCTTGGGCGACACGCGTCGGATCTCGACGGCGGCGACGGATTCCAGGCTGGGGCGGATGAGATCGGGGTGCCCGAGGCTGTCGGGGTCGAGCCAGGCGTCCCACCGGTCGGGCGGCAGGATCAGCGGCATCCGGTCGTGGACGTTCGCGAGCTGATCCACCGAGTCGGTCGTGAGGATCGTGGTGCTCAGCAGCGGCTGCGACGTTGGCGCCTTGGGGTCGTGCCACACCGCCCACAGGCCGGCCATGAACATCCGCTGTCCGTCACCGCGCGACATGTAGTACGGCACCTTCGACGCCTTGCCGTCCGCCGTGGGTTCGGTCTGCCATTCGTACCAACCGTCCATCGGGACCAGGCAGCGCTTGAACCGCAGCGACGTCTTGAACGCGGCCTTGGTGGCGACGGTCTCGGAGCGGGCGTTGAACAGCGGCGCACCCTTGCCTGGCTCGGTCGCGTACGACGGGACCAGCCCCCAGCGCATGCGGCGGATCCGGCGCCACACCGGGCTGTCGTCGTCGCCGCGGTCGTGACGTGCGACGACGGTGAGCACCTGCGTCGTGGGCGCGACGTTGTAGTCCGCGGAGTCGGGTCCACCCAACTCGCCGGTCTCGTTCAGCGCATCCAACTCGACCGCGAGCGTCGCGGGGTCGGCTGTGGTCGCGTACCTGCCGCACATGCCTCGTAACCGTCCTCTCCCGGTCCCCGACCGAGTGACCGTCCCCTCCATGCTGGCACGCCTGGCACGCACGGCCCACGCATAGGCGAAGATGGACGGGTGAGTCGTGAGAGCCTGTGGAGAGCGCCCCGAGCCGAAGCCCCCGTGGATGCGTCGGTGACGCTGCCCGGATCGAAGTCGATCACCAACCGGGCGCTGATCCTCGCGGCCCTCGCCTCCGGCCCGTCCACGATCACCGGCGCGCTGCGCAGCCGCGACACCGACCTGATGATCCGGGGCCTGCAGGCACTCGGCATCTCGATCACCGCGACGCCCGACGCTGCGACCGGCACCACGCTGCGGGTCGCCCCGGGCCCCATGACCGGCGGCGCCGTCGACTGCGGTCTCGCCGGCACGGTGATGCGCTTCCTGCCGCCCGTGGCCGCGCTCGCCGAGGGCACGGTCGCCGTCGACGGTGACGAGCAGGCACGCACCCGCCCGCTCGGCACGATCCTCGAGGCCCTGCGGGGGCTGGGCGCCGACATCGACGGCGACGCGCTCCCCTTCACCGTCCACGGTCACGGCGCACTGCGCGGCGGCACCGTCACGATCGACGCGTCGGGCTCGTCGCAGTTCGTCTCCGGTCTGCTGTTGTCCGCGGCCCGTTTCGACGAGGGTGTCACCGTCCGCCACCAGGGCGGCTCGCTGCCGTCGATGCCGCACATCGACATGACCGTCGAGATGCTGCGCGACGCCGGCGTCACCGTCCACACCCCCGGCGAGAGCGGCGACGCCGACACGTGGAAGGTGCTGCCGGGCAAGGTCGACCCGGTGGACTGGGTGATCGAGCCGGACCTGTCGAACGCGACGGCGTTTCTCGCCGCGGCCGCGGTGACCGGAGGCACCGTGAGGGTGCCGCTGTGGCCGTCGCGCACCACGCAGCCCGGTGACGCGATCCGCGGCATCCTCACCGACATGGGCGCCGACGTCCGACTCTCGGAAGGCGCCGTCGGCACCCTCACCGTCACCGGACCGAAGTCGTTGCGCGGCATCGACATCGACCTGCACGACATCGGCGAGCTCACTCCCACCGTCGCTGCCCTGGCGGCGCTGGCGGACGGCCCGTCGGTGCTGCGCGGCATCGCGCACCTGCGCGGCCACGAGACGGACCGACTGGCCGCACTCGCCACCGAGATCAACAAGCTCGGCGGCGCGGTCACCGAGACCGACGACGGCCTGCGCATCGAACCGCGCCCGCTGCACGGCGGTCAGTGGCACTCGTACGCCGATCACCGCATGGCGACGGCCGGCGCGATCATCGGCCTGGTCGTCGACGGCGTCGACATCCAGGACGTAGGCACCACCGCGAAGACACTGCCCGGGTTCGAGAACCTGTGGGCCGCAATGCTGAGCGAGTCCACCTCCGCCGAGCAGGGGGCGCTGTCCTGAGCCGCCGGCAGTACGACGAGTCCGACGTCCGGATCCGCCCGGGCAAGGGGTCGCGTCCACGGACCAAGAACCGGCCCGAGCACGCCGACGCCGCGGAGGGCATGGTCGTCTCGAAGGACCGGGGCCGCTGGGGCGTCGTGCTGGGCGGTGACCCGGACCGACCCGTCGTCACCATGCGGGCCCGGGAACTCGGCCGCACCCCGATCGTGGTGGGCGACAAGGTGAGTGTCGTCGGCGACCTGTCGGGCAAGCCGGACACCCTCGCCCGCATCGTGCGTGTCGCGGACCGGGAGACCGTGCTGCGACGCACCGCGGACGACACCGACCCGTTCGAGCGGATCGTCGTCGCCAACGCGGAGCAGTTGCTGATCGTCGTCGCCCTGGCGGACCCGCCACCGCGCACCGGGTTCGTCGAGCGCGCGCTCGTCGCCGCCTACGTGGGCGGGCTGAAACCGATCCTGTGCCTGACGAAGAGCGATCTGGCGACGCCGGACGAGTTCGCCGCGACGTTCGCCGATCTCGACATCCCGGTCGTCGTCGCCGGGCGGGACGATCCGATCGAGCCGGTGACGGAGATTCTCGAGGGCCGTCTGACTGCGCTCATCGGCCACTCGGGCGTCGGCAAGTCGACGATGGTCAACCGTCTGGTGCCCGACGCGGACCGGGCGACGGGCGTGGTGTCGGGCGTCGGCAAGGGCCGGCACACGTCCACGCAGTCGGTGGCGCTGCCGCTGCCGGGCGGGGGCTGGGTGGTCGACACCCCGGGCATCCGGTCGTTCGGGCTCGCGCACATCTCCCCCGAGAACGTCGTGGACGCCTTCACCGACCTCGCGGCGGCCGCCGAGGACTGCCCTCGCGGATGCACTCATCTGGGCCCGCCGGCCGACCCGGAATGCGCACTCGACAAGCTCGAGGGCAAGTCCGCGGGCCGCGTCGAGGCAGTTCGGCGACTGCTGGTCGCGCTGATGTCGAACGAGTCCTGGGCCTGAGCAAGTATCTGATACCCGTAGTAACTACTTTCGGGTAACAAGTATTAGGGTGTGCTCCGGATCACTGATTCGTCAGTCGTCGAACCGGGGAGGACACTTTGCGAACCCTGCTGCACCCGCGTCCGGGCCTGCGCCGGCGCCGAGGCACCGCCGCACTTGCCGCCACCACAGCGGTCGTGATCGGACTCACCGGTGGGCCGCCGGTCGCGTCGGCCGACCCCACCGGCGGCGCCGCCGGGCAGGCTTGGACGGCCACGACGGACGGACCGAACCAGTACCCGGGCATCACGGTCGACGCGGACGTCCCGATCCGGATGAGCGACGGTGTCGTGCTCCGGGCGAGCGTCTTCCGACCGGCCGACGCGTCCGGCACCGCGGTCGACGCCGAGCTGCCGACGATCTTCAACGTCACGCCGTACACGCGCCTCGTCCCGGCCCTGGCCGACGCCGCGAGCGCGAATCCGGTGCTCGGGCAGGCGCTGGAGCAACTCGGTGCTGCCGACCTGTCCGGGACACCGTTCGACGGGCTCACCGAACTGACCGGCGGGCTGGGTGGCGGACTGCTGCGCACGTTCGGCGTCAATCGCAATCTCGTGCAGAACGGCTACGTGCAGGTGGTCGTGGACGTCCGCGGCACCGGCTACTCCGAAGGCGTGTGGGACGTCCTGGGCGCCCGCGAGCAGCAGGACACCGTCGAGGTGTTCGACTGGGCGCGCTCGCAGCCGTGGTCGGACGGTCGATTCGGCATGGCCGGCGTCTCGTACTCCGCGATCAACAGCCTGCACGCCGCCGACAAGCGACCGCAGGGATTGAAGGCAATCTTCCCCGTCGAGCCGTCCGAGGACCTGGCGCGCGAGATCGTCGCGACCGGCGGCGCTGTCGGTGCCGGGTTCATGCCGGCGTGGCTGGTCGCGGTCAACGGACTCAAGTTCGCACCGATCGACTCGCTGCTGCGCGGCGACTTCGATCCCCAGTGGCTCGCCGAGCGGCTGGCCGACCCCGCGGTGATGTTCCCGCAGATGTTCGACGCCCTCCTCGACGGGGGCGGTGACGCCGCGAACGACGGGGCGTTCTACGACGTCCGCAATGCCGACATCGAGCGCATCCAGGTCCCCACCTTCGTCACCGGCGGTTGGCACGACATCTTCGGTCGCGGCGAGTCCCGCATCTTCGACCGCCTGCAGTTGCCGGCCGGCCAGAAGCAGCTGCTGATGGGGAACGGCTATCACCTCAACCCGGGCCTGGGACACGGCAAGGAGGGGGCGCCGCCGCGCCTGGACGTCCTCGAGCGCGCGTGGTTCGACAAGTGGCTCAAGGGAATCGACAACGGCATCGACCGCTACGGTCCGGCCACCCTGTACCAGCAGGGCGGCGGCTGGATCACCGCGTCGCAGTTCCCGCGCGCGGGCGCCGAGTACCAACGCCTCTACCTGAACGGGACACCGTCGGGGTCGGCGCCGCACGCCCTGGTCGACGGCTCGCTGGCCACGGCGGCACCGGCCACCGCGAGCACGCACAGCGTCGCGCCCGGCCTGCGCGCGGCGTGCTCGCGCGACACCGCGCAGGGCACCGCCGGATTCGGCGCCATCCTCGGTTCGGCCTGCACGCAGGACGCGCGCTTCGCCGAGGCCGAAGCGTTGACGTTCACGACCGGGCCGGTCACCGAGGCGACCGAGATCTCCGGACCGATCGCCGTGCATCTGCTCACCACCACCGACGCCCCGGACGGATTCTGGTCCGTCACGGTCAACGACGTCGCCCCCGACGGCCGTTCGACCGTCGTCACGAACGGCGCACTGCTCTCGTCCCGGAGCACGCTCGACGAGTCGAAGAGCGTGAAGGACGCGTCCGGCGCGTACACCGTTCCGGTCGCGGACCTGCACGCGGACACCAAGCACGCCGTCACACCGGGGGTGCCGTTGGTTCTCGACATCGGCCTGAACGGCACCGAGGTGAAGCTGGCGCCGGGCCACCGGCTGCGCGTGGACGTCGCGGCCGCGAGCTTCCCGCGGTACCTGCCGATGCTGCCGGACCTGGAAGCGACGGGCCTGAAACCGCAGCGGCTGCTGATCGATCCGGCGAACCCGAGTTTCGTCAACGTCCCGGTCGTCGGCAACGCCGGTTGGTAACGGTCACCCGACCTCGAACGCGCCACGCCCGCCTCGATTTTCGGGGCGGGCGTGGCGCTGTCTGCGCGCGTCGGATCACGCGGGCGTGATCGGCAGTTCCTTCGACCGGTCCGCGGTGAACGAGGTGGACGCGGCGGACCCGGCCGCGCCGTGGGTGCTGTCCGGGTCGAGCACGCAGTGGGTGCGCCCGTACACGGTGTACATGCACTTGTTGTTGTGATTGCAGCGACCGGAGACGGTGTGGTCGGCCTTGATCCGATTCATCAGGTCCGGCTCCCGCAGCAGCGCGCGGCCCATTGCGACGAAGCCGAAGCCCTCACGCATACCGGTCGCGATGTGGTCGTAGTTGTTGATGCCGCCCAACAGGATCAGTTGCGTGTTCGCCACGACCGGAACGAACTGGCGGGCCGATTCGAGCATGTACAGGTCCTCGTACGGGTAGGTGCCCAGCGCCCGCTTGCCGAACAACCGGACGCCGGTCTTGAACGGCTCCTTCATCACGGCCGCGAACTCGTCGACGGGGACGTCACCGCGGAAGAGGTACATCTGCTTGAAGAACGACGACCCCTGGGTCAGCTCGATGGCGTCGAGGTTGCGGTCCTGATCGAGGAGTTGCACAGTCCGCAGGGACTCGGAGAGCCAGATGCTGCCGCGGATCCCGTCGTCCATGCTGATCTTGGCGGTGACCGCGATCCGGTCGCCGACAACCTCCCTCACCCGCTGTGCGATCTCCCGCACCAGCCGGGACCGGTTGTCGATGGTGCCGCCGTATTCGTCCTTGCGGCGGTTGAGAAGTGGGCTCAGGAACGAGCTCGGCAGGTAGAGGTGACCGAAGTGCAGCTCTACCGCGTCGAACCCCGCCTCGACGGCGATCTCGGCCGCCTCGCCGAACTGGTCGATGACGCGGCGAATCTCCGATGCGGTGATCTCCCGACAGTATTCGAGCGACGACGGGTTGATCACCCGGCTCGGCGACATCGCCGTCACGCCGGTGATCTTCTTCGACGCCACCACACCGGCGTGACCGAGCTGGGCGGCGATGGCACCGCCCGCGTCATGGATCGCGTCGGTCAGCCGTCGCAGACCCGGCAGGGCCTTGCGGCTCATCAGGATCTGTCCGGGCGCGCTGGCTCCTTCGGAAGCGACACAGCAGTACGCGACCGTGGTCATGCCGACGCCGCCCCGAACGAAGCCGAGATGGAAGTCGATCAGGTCGTCCGTGACGAGTCCCTCGGGGGACCGTCCCTCCGACGTGGCGGCCTTGATGATGCGGTTACGGAGTCGAACCGGTCCCAGGGTCGCGGGGGCGAACGGGTCCGGGGTCACCGACACCGTGTCGGTGGGTAGTCCTGCGATGGTCATGAGTCGCCCTTCACTCGATCCAGTGTGACGGGCACCACGATTCGGGGAGGGCCACCGTGGGGTCAATACGGTGTCCCTTCCAACGGACAACCTGTTCGGATCGGATGCGCTCTCAACCCACGCGGCGGGCGCGTGCCTCGAGGACTCGATACTCCTCGTCGGTGATCGCTCCCGAGTCGAGCAGCGACTTCGCCGTCGCGAGGTCCCGCTCCGACGACCTGCCGGCCGCCCCGCGGATGTACTCGTCCTCGGCCTGCCGGAAGTGCCGGTCCGCGGCCGCGGCCCGATCCACCATGCCGCGGCCCCGGGCGATCAGGTACACGACCTCGCCGATGACCGGAAGGACGAACAGGAAGAAGACCCAGACCGCCTTGCCCCAACCGGGTGTCCGGTGGTCTCGGAACAGGTCGGCGAGGATCGAGAACAGCACCATGATGTAGGCCGCGAACGCGAAGCACGCGAAGACGAGCCAGAAGAAATCCCAGAACGAGTCCATCGTTCGCTCCGTTCACCAGACGATCTCGACCAGACTCCGTCCGTCCACTGTCCCACCTCCGCGCCCGGCGGGTACACAGAACCGGGGCAATCGCCGTCCGGCCGCATCGGACGGAACAACCCGGGCCCCGGCAAGAGGCACACCGAATCGGCATGCGTCTCACCGGGAACCCGGGCTCCGATCGATCTAGCGCGACACCAGCGCGCGCAGGCCGCGACGCTTCTTCGACGCCTTGATCGCCGACAGCAGGCCGCTGCGGCGACCCGTCGCCGGATCGATCGTCGCGCCGGTGTTGCCACCGAACTTGCGCTCCGACGCCGTCTCGGGGGCGTCATCGGAGGTGTCCTTGAGGTACTTGTTCGGCAGCGACAGCTTGGCGATGGTGCGCCACGCCTTGGCGTACTGCACCGGCAGCGGGCCGGTGGTGTACGGCAGGTCGTACTTCTCGCACAGCACCCGCACCTTGACCGCGATCTCGGCGTACCGGTTGGACGGCAGATCCGGGTAGATGTGGTGCTCGATCTGGTAGCTGAGGTTGCCGGTCATGAAGTCCATGACGGGGCCACCGGTGATGTTCGCGCTACCGAGCATCTGTCGCAGATACCACTCGGCGTGCGTCTCCTTGTCGACGTCCGCCTTGGTGAACTTCTCGGCCCCGTCAGGGAAGTGGCCACAGAAGATGACCGCGTTGGTCCACAGGTTTCGGATGACACCGGCCGTCAGGTTCGCGGTGAGCGTGGTCTTCCACGCCTTACCGGTCAGGGCCGGGTAGACGACGTAATCCTTGAGCGTCTGCTTCGCGATCTTGCGGCCGACTTCCTTGGCGTTCCGCTTGGTGTACTCGCGGTCGTCGCGCCCGGCCGCCACCCTGCCCAGCTCGAGCAGCTGGATCGCGATGCCGTACTCGAACAGCAGCGCCAGGACGGCGTTGTATGCGAGATTGCCGTAGTTGAACGGGCGCCACTTCTGGTCGCGGGTGACGCGCAGCAGCCCGTATCCCACGTCGTCGTCCATGCCCAGGATGTTCGTGTACTTGTGATGCAGGTAGTTGTGGGTCTGCTTCCAGTGCGCCGACGGATCGACGTTGTCCCATTCCCAGTTCGCCGAGTGGACTTCCGGATCGTTCATCCAGTCCCACTGCCCGTGCATCACGTTGTGCCCGAGCTCCATGTTCTCGATGATCTTCGAGACACCGAGCATGCCGGTACCGAGCCACCACAGCGGCCGCTTGCGACTGCCGAACAGCACCGCGCGACCGCCGATCTCGAGCCCGCGCTGCAGTCGGATGGTGTTGCGGATGTAGCGCGCGTCGCGCTCGCCGCGCGACTCCTCGACGTCCCGACGGATCGCGTCGAGCTCGCGCCCGAGCGCTTCGACGTCGGCATCCGTCAGGTGCGCATACTCCTTGATGTCCGTAATCGCCACGCACCTACCGTACCGTAAGTTACGAGACCGTAGGTTAACACCACGTGACTGTGATGCGGATCACCTTAACTTACGTTCGCCGCTTTCGGCGCCTTTCGACCCGAGCTTCTGCGTGCGCACGCAACGCCGACATCAGGCCACTCCGACGGCCGGTCTCGGCGTCGATCCGCAGCGCCTCCGCGATCCGCGATCCGCTCAACCGGAACTTGTGTTCCGACGACGTCTCCGGAGCGTCGTCGGAGGTCCGCCTGAGGAAGCGGTCCGGCAACGCCAGCTTGTGGATCGTCCGCAGCGCCAGCAGGTACTGCTTACTCAGCGGACCGGTGGTGTAGGGCAGGTCGTACTTGTCGCACAGCTCCCGCACCCGCACCGCGATCTCGGCGTACCGGTTCGACGGCAGATCCGGGAACAGGTGGTGCTCGATCTGGTAGCTGAGGTTGCCGGTCATGAACGCCATCACCGGGCCGGCGTCGATGTTGGCGCTGCCGAGCATCTGCCGCAGGTACCACTGCGCGCGGTTCTCGGTCTCGAACTGCTCGATCGTGAACTTCTCCGCGCCGTCCGGGAAGTGCCCGCAGAAGATCACCGCGTACGCCCACAGGTTGCGCACCAGGTTCGCCGTCGCGTTCGCGGCCAGCGTGTGCTTCCACGCGCGGCCCGTCAGCGCCGGGAACAGCACGAAGTCCTTGCCGACCTGGCGCACGATCTTGACCGCGAACTGTCGGTTGGGCCCGCTCGTCAGCGCGAACCGATCGACGCCCTCGAGCTGCTTCTGCGCCGTGAGGTCGTGCAGCGCAATGCCCCACTCGAAACCGGCCGCCAGGATCACGTTCGCAATCGGCTGCAGCAGGTTGATCGGGCGCCACTTCTCGTCGCGCGTCATCCGCAGGATTCCGAATCCCACGTCGTCGTCCATGCCGACGATGTTGGTGTAGGTGTGATGCGAGTAGTTGTGCGCGCGCTTCCAGTGCTCGGACGGACCGGTCATGTCCCACTCCCACGTGGTGGAGTGGATCTCCGGATCGTTCATCCAGTCCCACTGGCCGTGGGTAACGTTGTGCCCGAGCTCCATGTTCTCGATGATCTTGGCCAGCGAGAGCATCGCCGTACCCACCACCCACGCGGGGCGACGACGGCTGCCGAACAGCGTCGCGCGCGCACCCAGCTCGAGGGAGCGCTGCAGGCGGATCACTCCCCGGATGTACCGAGCGTCGCGAACGCCTCGGGACTCCTCGACGTCGCGACGGATCGCGTCCAACTCGCGCCCGAGGGCTTCGATGTCGGCGTCGGTGAGGTGGGCGAACTCGTTGATGTCGGTGATGGCCACCGAGGGTCCTCCGTTTGGATAGTTCAGATCACCGGCGTCGAATGCCGATCAGGCCGCCGACGTCGGAATACGACGCGGGGCACCGTGTGCAACGATACGGGAAATCGGACAACCGCCGGGTCGACGGCTGCCGAGATCACAGCAAATTCACACGTCGAGCGTGCAGTCGCCCGCGGCCGCGGAGATGCAGGTCTGGATGCGCTCGCCCACGGAGTGCTCATTGCCGTTGCGTAGATCCACCGCGTGGCCCGACGCGAGCGGCACCACGCAGGTCTGGCAGATGCCCATGCGGCAGCCGAACGGCATCAGCACGCCGGCCTTCTCGCCCGCCTCCAGCAGCGTCGTCGCGCCGTCGGCCTGGATCTCCTTGCCGGAGCGGCCGAACTTGACGGTGCCGCCCTCGCCGGACAGGTCGGCCCGCGACACCGCGAACCGCTCCAGGTGCAGCTGCGGAGCGATCCCCTCGCGCTCCCACGTCTTCTCGATCTCGTCGAGCATCGCGAGCGGACCACACGCCCAGGTCTGACGCTCTCGCCAGTCGGGGCACACCTCGTCGAGCGACGACAGCGCGAACTTGCCCGCCGAACGGGTATGCCGGACGTGGCACCGGAACGAGTCGTGCGCCTCGTCCAGACGGGCGAGCTCGTCGCCGAACATCACGTCGTCCTCGGTGGGCGCGGAATGGACGTGCACGATGTCGGGCAGGTCGCCGCGCCGGTCCATCGTCCGCAGCATCGACATCACCGGGGTGATGCCGCTGCCGGCGGTGAGGAACAGCATCTTCCGCGGCGGCGGCTCGGGCAGCGCGAAGTTGCCGGTCGGGGCCGCGAGCCGCACGATCGTGCCCGACGGCACGCCGGTGACGAGGTGACTCGAGAGGAAACCCTCGGGCATCGCCTTGACCGTGATGGAGATCAGCTTGTCGCCGACGTCGGGGGCCGACGTGAGCGAGTACGAGCGCCAGTGCCACCGACCCCCTACGAGGATCCCGATGCCCACGTACTGGCCCGGCTGGTAGGCGAAGTCGAAACCCCACCCCGGCTTGATCACCAACGTCGCCGAGTCGGCCGTCTCGGGACGGACCTCGACGATCCGCCCGCGAAGTTCACGCGCCGACCACAGCGGGTTGACCAGGTGGAGGTAGTCGTCGGGAAGCAGCGGCGTCGTCAACCGGGTGACGGCACCGCGCACCAGGTTCGCCACGGATCGGTTCGACCCTGCGACCCGTGCCGCCGGCGCCTCGATCCAGCTCTTCAGTCCCATCCGACCTCCATCTCGCGTGAGCGTACGGCCAGCGTAGGGCATGGTCTACGGTCGCGTAAGTTGCGGCCGGATCGTGAGCTCGAACAAGGATCCGACGGCGGGGTCAGAGCAGCTCGAGCAGGAACGGTAGTTCCTGCGTCGCGTACCACGCGAGCTCGTGATCTTCGGCGTCCCCGAGCACGAACTCTGCGTCCTCGTCCCCGAGATCGGCGGCGTCGACCACGCGGACCGCCTTCTCGATGTCGGGCTCGGCCTCGGCCAGGTCGACGTGCACGGACGCCACCTGCGCGAGCCGCACGACGTCGCCGAGTCGGACCACCGCGTCGTCGAGATCCGGACGCAGCTTCACGTCCTCGACGTCCGCCGCGATCACCGCGCGGCGGTGGAGCGGCGCCGCACCGTCTCCCCCGTCCTCGGGGACGGCGGCAGCGATCAGCCGCAGCGATGCACGCGCGGCCTCGGCCATCGCGACCTCGGAGAGTTCGTCGTCGTCCCCGGAGTGGTACGCCTCGCGCAGCGCCGGCGTCACCGCAAAGGCGGTCCGGCTCACCGGGGACAGCTCACGCTCGTCGACCAACTGCCGCAGCATCGCGATGGTCGCGGGAATGTAGACCCTCACGCGCGACCTCCGGCCACCAGTACCCGCAACGCGCACACCGACTCAGCCACTGGCATCCACCAACTCCTCGAGAGACTCGTACAACGCCGCGGCGACGACGTCCACGTCGGTCATCGCGTCGCGATCCGCATTCAAACCGTAGTGGACGTACCCGTCGTACGACGTCAGCGCGATGCTGAGCGTCTGATTCTTCAGCAGCGGCGACACCGGGTACATCTCGACCATCCGCATGCCGGCCAGGTACAGCGGGATCTGCGGCCCGGGCGCGTTGGTGACCGTCACGTTGAACATGCGCTGCGACAGGCTGCTCGCGACCCGGGCGCCGCGCGCGTGCAGCGATGCCGGCGCGAACCCGGACAACCGGATCATCGTCCGCGCCGTCACCTGTCGGCTCTGCCTCGCGAACGCCTCGGTCGCGTGCGCTACGTGCGAGAGTCGCACCACTGGATTCGGCTCGCCCACAGGCAGATCCACCAGGAACGACGACATCCGTCCGTGCGGGTGACTCACCTCGTCGTCGCCGCACACGTCGACGACGCTCGCACCGTTCGTCCCCGGCTGGGCCTCGCAGATCGACATCGGCACCAGCGCCCGCACGGTCGTCGCCTCCGACACGGGTTCCCCGCGAGACAGCAGCCAGGTCCGCATCGCGCCCGACACCACGGTGAGGACGACGTCGTTGATCGAGCAGCCGTAGCGGGCGCGGATCTTGCGGTAGCGCTCGAGGTCGGTCCGCGCCACCGTGAACCGCCGGTTGCGGGAGATCGGTGCATTGAGTGGGCTCGACGGGGCGGGCTGGGCGGCTGTTCGAACCAGCGCAGCGAGCTTGCCGACCGCGTCGGCTGCCTCGTCGACAACCGACGACATGTCCCCCAGGGTCATTCGCAGCGTCTGGACACTCTCCCGCGGCTGCGACACCAGCTGCGCCAACGCCCCCGCGACGAGGGCAGCCTCGCTCGGCGCCGGTTCGGGCATCCACAGGTCGTCGGTCACCGGCGCGGGTGTGGCGTCCTCGTCGAGGATCACCTGACTGATCTCGAGCGCTTGTTCCCCGTCGACCAGCGCCGAATGGGACTTGGCGAACACCGCGCACCGGTTGTCCGCCAAACCCTCGACCACGTACATCTCCCACAGCGGCCGGCTCGTGTCGAGCGGTCGGGACGTCAACCGCGCCACCAGATCGTGCAACTGCTCGTCGGTGCCCGGCGACGGAATCGCAGACCGCCGGACGTGATAGGTGATGTCGAAGTCGGGGTCGTCGACCCACACGGGCCGCGCCAGCCCGAACGCGACCTCGCGAACCTTCTGGCGATAGCGCGGAACCAGGTGCAGCCGACTCTCGATCAGCTGGAGCACGGCCTCGAAATCGAGCCCGGACTCGGGCAACTGCAGGATCGCGAGCGAACCCATGTGCATCGGTGTGTTGCTCGCATCGAGAAAGTAGAACGACGCGTCCTGCGTCGTCAGTCTGGTCGCCTTCGCCATCAACGCCCCCTGCTCTCCGAATCACCGTCGCCCGATTCGCGGTCCGTGCCCGAATCGAGAAGGATCGCAATCTCTTCCACCGCAGCCGACGCGTCGGCGTGATGGACGCCTACCATTCCTGCCACGACGGCCGCGTGCACGTTGGACACCAGATCGTCGACGAAGACGCACTCGGCCGGATCGAGCCCGAGGCGGTCCGCGGTAAGCGCGAATATCCGCGGATCCGGCTTCGCCATCCCCACGTCACCCGACAGCACGACCTCGTCGACGAACGGTCCCGCGAGATCCCGCAGGCCCTGCGCCGCGGGACCACCGGGATCGTTGCTCAGTATCGCCGTCCGCACCCCGTGACGGCGCGCGTCCGCGACGACCCGGGCCATCAGTCCCGGGTCCGAACCCGGTCCACCCAGCACCCCGCCGAAGTCCAGCACCAATCCGCGCACGCCCTCACCCTAGGACGCGCCGATCACGATGGCGAGACGACCGACCGAGGCACCCTCTCGCTTTTCGGGGTCGGGCATGCCATGCTGTGCGCCAGATTCCGTCCTCTCCACGGAGTCGACCCGAAACGGCTGCCGCCGCGCGGCAGCACACGTCGACAGGGGTACCGCCGCACGGCGATCGCGGTACCGGAGAGGTGAAATGATGAACGCTGCGCACCGGTTTCTTTCCCCGGCACCGCAATTCGAGCCGCCGACCAGCGATCGACCCGCGTCGACGCCGCGGCACACCGCCCCGATCTCGGCGACGCGGTCCGCGCGGCGGTCCCCGCACAGCGGCCGGTCGCCGCGGCAATCCGCGCACACCGACGAGGTCGCCTCGACCGATGCCCGCCTGTTCGCCGAGCAGGCGCTGCGCCTGGCGCTCGAGGTCCTGGATCGACGTCGCACACCGACCCAACTGCGCCACGTGGCCACCCCTGCGGTGATCGACGTCGTGCATTCCCTGGTCCGTGCGGGCACCGCCGGCAGCCGACTGGGGACGGCCACGCTCGAGCGGGTACGGGTGCGACCCGTGCGGCCCGACGCCGCCGAGGTGTTCGGCACCTACAGCCGCGCCGGCCGGGTGTTCGCCGTCGCCGCTCGTATCGAACGTGGCAACGGCACACACCCGGCCGGTTGGGCGATCACGTCACTGCGGATCGCCTAGGTTCTCCGCTCAGCGCCTGCGCTTGGACTTGGGTGCCCTCTTGCCCTTGGCCTCCGACCGGGCCGCTTCCCGGCGCTCCCGGCGGGTTCCGTCCGGGGCGTCGGCGTCGCCCGCCACGCTGCTCACCCGCGCGGTGCCGTCCTCGGCGGGACCCGACAGCGTGAGCCCGCTCGGTGCGGCGTCGTCGAGGCCCTTGGCGCGGAGCGCCACCGGTGCCTGCGGACGCTCCTCGGCGGCCTGCTCCGACGGCAGCGGCTGCGCCGACTGCTCGCCGAGCGCCGGTCCACCGGCCGCCGTCGCGGCGGCGGACGCCGCCGTGACACTCACCGCGGGCCCACCGCCCTGCGGGGTGCCGGCCTCGACCTGCAGATTGAACAGGAAGCCGACCGACTCTTCCTTGAGGCCGTCGAGCATCGCGATGAACATGTCGTAGCCCTCGCGCTGGTACTCGACCAGCGGATCGCGCTGCGCCATCGCACGCAGGCCGATGCCCTCCTTGAGGTAGTCCATCTCGTAGAGGTGCTCACGCCACTTGCGGTCCAGCACCGACAGCAGCACGCGGCGCTCGAGCTCGCGCATGCCACCCTCACCGGCGATCTCGTTGATCTGCTGCTCACGCTTGGCGTACGCGTTACGCGCGTCCTGCAGCAACGCATCGAGCAGGCCGTCGCGATCGAGGTCCGAATCGCCCGCCTCGGCGGCACCGACGAGTTCCTGGTGGTCGATCCCGACCGGGTACAGCGTTCCCAGCGCCGTCCACAGCTGCTCGAGATCCCAGTCCTCGACGTAGCCCTCCGCGGTGGCGCCGTTGACGTACGCGGTGACCACGTCGGTGATCATCGCCTCGACCTGGCCCTCGAGGTTCTCGCCCTCGAGGATGCGGCGACGCTCGTCGTAGATGACGGTGCGCTGCTGGTTCATCACCTCGTCGTACTTGAGGACGTTCTTGCGGATCTCGAAGTTCTGCTGCTCGACCTGCGTCTGCGCGCTCTTGATCGCCTTCGAGACCATCTTGGCTTCGATCGGGACGTCGTCGGGCAGGTTGAGGCGCGTCATGATCGTCTCGAGCGCGGCACCGTTGAAGCGCCGCATCAACTCGTCACCGAGCGACAGGTAGAACCGGGACTCGCCCGGATCGCCCTGACGGCCGGAGCGACCTCGCAGCTGGTTGTCGATCCGTCGGGAATCGTGCCGCTCGGTGCCGAGCACGTACAGGCCGCCCGCATCTCGGACCTTCTCCGCGTCCGCCTTGACCTCGCTCTTGACCTTGTCGAGGACGCCCTCCCAGGCCGCCTCGTACTCCTCCGGGTTGTGCACCGGGTCGAGGCCCTGCTTGCGCAGCACGATGTCCGCGATGATGTCGGGGTTGCCACCGAGCACGACGTCGGTGCCACGACCGGCCATGTTGGTCGCGACGGTGACAGCACCGGAGCGGCCGGCCTCGGCGACGATCGTCGCCTCCTGCTCGTGGAACTTCGCGTTGAGGACGTTGTGCGCGACCCCGCGCTTGGTGAACTGCTTCGACAGGTACTCCGAGCGCTCGACGCTGGTGGTACCGATCAGGACCGGCTGACCCTTCTCGTGCCGTTCGACGACGTCGTCGACGACGGCGTCGAACTTGGCCTCCTCGGTCTTGTAGATCAGGTCGCCCTGGTCGATGCGGACCAGCGGTCGGTTCGTCGGAATCGGGATGACGCCCAGACCGTACGTCTGGTGCAGCTCGGCGGCCTCGGTCTCGGCCGTACCGGTCATGCCCGACAGCTTGTCGTACAGACGGAAGTAGTTCTGCAGCGTGATGGTCGCGAGGGTCTGGTTCTCGGCCTTGATCTCGACCTTTTCCTTGGCCTCGATCGCCTGGTGCATGCCCTCGTTGTAGCGGCGGCCGACGAGGATGCGTCCGGTGAACTCGTCGACGATGATGACCTCGCCGTCGCGGACGATGTAGTCCTTGTCTCGCTGGTAGAGCTCCTTGGCCTTGATGGCGTTGTTGAGGTAGCTCACCAGCGGCGAGTTCGCGGCCTCGTACAGGTTGTCGATGCCGAGCTGGTCCTCGACGAACTCGACGCCGGCCTCGTGCACGCCGATCGTGCGCTTCTTGATGTCCACCTCGTAGTGGACGTCCCGCTTGAGCAGCGGCGAGATACGGGCGAACTCGCTGTACCACTTGCTGGACGCATCGGCCGGACCCGAGATGATCAGCGGGGTACGGGCCTCGTCGATGAGGATCGAGTCGACCTCGTCGACGACGGCGAAGTTGTGACCGCGCTGCACCAGATCGTCGAGGGTGTGCGTCATGTTGTCGCGCAGGTAGTCGAAGCCGAACTCATTGTTCGTTCCGTACGTGATGTCCGCGGCGTACGCCTTGCGCCGCTGCGCCGGCGTCATGCCGGACAGGATCACGTCGACCTCGAGGCCGAGGAAGCGGTGGACACGGCCCATCCACTCCGAGTCGCGCTTGGCGAGGTAGTCGTTGACGGTGACCACGTGCACGCCGTCACCGGAGATCGCGTTGAGATACGCCGGAAGGACACAGGTCAGGGTCTTGCCCTCACCGGTCTTCATCTCGGCGACGTTGCCGAAGTGCAGTGCCGCCCCGCCCATCAGCTGGACGTCGAAGTGCCGCTGGCTGAGCACCCGGCTGGCCGCCTCACGGGCGACAGCGAACGCCTCCGGCAGCATCTCGTCGAGCGACTCGCCGTCGGCGTAGCGCTTCTTGAATTCGTCGGTCTTGGCTCGCAGCTGCTCGTCGGACAGCTTCTCCACCTCGGAAGAGAGGGAGGAAACATGATCAGCGATCTGCTTGAGTCGCTTGACCATGCGACCTTCACCTACACGGAGCAGCTTCGATAGCGACAGTGACGGCACGGGCCTCTTCGTCCTCAATCCAGGTGGCGGAATCCAACGTCAATATGTGACAAACGGAATCCGGCCGAGGTCGGGCGACCCCAGCCGGATCCCATGGTATGCGTAATCACGGTCGAGCGAGTAGACCGACCGCCCGCAATGTCACGCCAGGCGAATCAATCCGTAGTCGAACGCGTGGCGACGGTAGACGACGGAGGGCCGATCGGTCTCCTTGTCGTGGAAGAGATAGAAGTCGTGTCCGACCAGTTCCATCTCGTACAGGGCGTCGTCGACGGTCATCGGCTCGGACGAGTGAACCTTCGTCCGGACGATCTGCCCAGGGCCCGGCGGAGCCTCGCCGCCGAAGGGGATCTCTTGGCCGATTGCCAACGAATCATCTTGTGCAAGAGCAGCTGTCGCCTTCGCGACTGATACGGGAGTTTTCTCTCCGTAGTGGACTCGGCGGCGATCCTTCGTGCGACGCAATCGGCTTTCCAGCTTGGCCGTGACGGATTCGAAAGCGGCATAGAAGCTGTCCGCGCTCGCTTCGGCGCGGACGACAGGTCCCTTGCCCCGGGCCGTGATCTCGACCCGCTGGCAACTCTTGGCCTGTCGGCGGTTGCGTTCGTGCTGAAGTTCCACATCGAAGTGGTAGATGGTGGGATCGAAGCGCTCGAGTCGTGCGAGCTTCTCGGAAACGTAGACCCGGAAGTGATCCGGAACCTCCACGTTCCGTCCTTTGACGACGATTTCGGCGTTGTTCGCGCCCGATGGAACTGGAGCCTCTGTGGTGTCCTCTTCAACGAAAACCGAGGCGTTGGCAGGGGTCGTCACTCGTACCTCCCGATTTACGGCCGGCTCACCTCGTGAGACCGGCGAGTTCGATCTCGACCGGGCGGGGAACCACCCGGCATCAGAACGTGAAATATCACCTCCCACCTGTGACTTCGGGTGTGAACGCGACGCTAGTACGTAACCGGCCGGTGTGCCACCGTTCAGCGGTAATTCACCGGTGTGTCGTGTGAGACATCTGTCCCGATCGCCCGAATCCCCAGGATGCGGCGACGGACGGGCGTCACGCGGCTGCGACGACGAGCGTGGCCGCGACCCGCACACCGACCGCCGCGCACGCCCGGACGGATTCCGCAGCCGTGGCTCCGGTCGTGACGACGTCGTCGATCAGGACCACCTCGGCGCCAGCTCGCACCGCCGCCCACAGGTCCGCGCGCCCCGACGGCGACACCCGGATCCGTCCCGCCAGATTCTCCTGCCGCTCCGCCGCAGACAGCCCGACGGAATCGCGTACACCCCGACGCGTCGACAGCACCGGATGCACCCGGCAGCCGTCGCCCACGACGCGGGCCGCGGCGCGCGCGGCCCGCAGCACCGGGTCACCGCCGCGCGCGCGGGCAGCGCGGGGACGGGACGGGGCCGGCACGAGGCACAGCGGCGCCGACGCCGGCGGAGACAGCTCGCCCCACCGACGCAGGGTCGCGATCGCGCGGGCCAGGGCAACCCCGATCGGGTCGGCCAGATCCCTGCGACCGCGCTCCTTCGCGGCGATGATCGCACTCCGCCGCGGCCCCGAGTACGGCCCGAGCGCCCACACGGGGACGTCTGGGTCCACCCGCGGACTCACCGCCACGGGAACGTCGGCCAGCGCGCGACGACACCGCTCGCACCAGCCCGAACCGGGATTGCCGCAGCCCCCGCACTCGGCGGGCAGGACCAGGTCGAGGAGGGCGCGCACGCCGGCCAGTGTGCCCGCGGCCACCGACAAGATCGATCGCTCAGCCGGGCACGACCGGGGTCGCCCGCGAACCGGTGAGGCCGGGTACCTCGCGCCAGTAGCGATCACCGGCCGGGTCGTTGTTGTTCAGCTGGAACACCGCGCGCGCATCGGCGACGTACTCGGTGGTCGACGTGGCGTCGACCGCGGTCACCGGCGACGTGAGGTTCCGGCTCGGCAGCGGATCCATCCGGGACCCGTCGACCGCCAGCTGCACGACCGGAACATCCGAACCGTCGCGGACGACGACGACGGTGTCGGCCGTCCCCCAGTCGAGCGCCACCGCGCGCCCGCCGAGGCCGTGCGCGATGGCCCGCGGACTGGTGAGCGAGTAGCCCCCGTCGGGCGTCCGCATCACGGTGGCGACGTAGACCTTGCCGTCGACGATCAGGGCGGCGCGCACGCCGTCGCGGGACAGGCGTAGATCGGTGATCGGACCGCCCAACGCGGTGATGGCCCCGCTCTCGACGTTCATCGTGGCGAGCTTGCCGGTGCCGGACTCCCGGACCACCCGCACCACCGTGGAATCGTTCACCACCGACCACACGGTGGCCCCGTCGAGGGCCCACGTGGGTCGGGTGATCGACCGCGCTTCGAGGGCTGTGGCCACGTTGCCGTCGTACGTGCCGACGACGAGTGCCGTCTGCGGCTCCGGAGCGGGCCGCCGAGTTTCCGCCACGGCAGCCGCCAGTGAGCCGTCCTGCGACAGCGCGATCGACCGGAGATTGTCCGACGCTCCGAAATAGCCCGGCACGGGCGCGGCGCCGGCGTCGCCGACACGGACCAGCGCGCCGTCACGCAGCGCGTGCAGGCCCACCGACGCGCCCGCCGTCGCGAGCGGATTGAACGACGAGACGTCGGCGATGCTCCACCCGTTCGGGTAGCGCTCGTCGAGCGGCTGACCGTCGGCCAGCAGAACGTAGGGACCCGAGATGTCGGCGTTCGCCAACGTCCAGATCACTTGCGAGGCAAGGAGTTCCCGCGACTGTGGGTTCATCCGGCCGAGTCCCTGGAAATCCACCTTGACGCCCCCGAGGCCGACGCCGACCTGGGACGCCCGGCCGTCCGCCTTCGTGATCGGTCCGAGCACCGAGACACCGGAACCGAGTTCGTTGCGCACCGCTCCCCCGAGCGACGGCTTCGGGCCGTCGATCAGAAGCCCGATCAACTGGGTCACCATCTGGTCCTGGCTCGCCGAGATCCACCGCGGATCCGGCACCACCGTCTGAGCCGACGGATCGAGGAAGTACAGCGACTTGCGCTGGTACGAGTTCAGGAACTGCGGGCGATCCATGATCACGCCGTTCGGCAGGTTGTCGATGCGCCACTCTCCGTCGACCTTCACCCAACTGAACTTCGCCTCGAACTGCCCCTCCTGGGCCTGGTACAGCCCGCCCGGCTCGAGCTGCCCCACCCGGTTCGCGCGGATGGTGTACACCGCACTGTTGGCATTGCGCGACTCGGTGATGAGGTCGATCTTGTCGACGATCGTGGCGCTCGCGGCGTCGTCCCACCGGGCCGACATGTCCTTGGTGAGGTACTGGCGGGCAGCGAGATGCCTGTTGGCCGGGTCGGTGCTCGCCTTGACGAAGTCCCGCGTCAGCAGATCCGGCTCACGCCCCGGCGCCGGTGCCTCGACGCTGGTGCTGGCCGGGGCGCGCGCCACCGTGCCGATCGCCTGCGGCGCCGACGCATCCGGGAGGTTCGCGCAGCCCACGGCAAGGAACGTGAACGACGACAACATCGCGACTGCTCTCACACGGGCGCGCGACCGGCGCAAAGGCTTATCGCTCACGACTCGCGCTCCCGCACCCTCGGAACGGTCGGCGAATCGTCGGGATCGGGAGCGACGCTCGACGTCGCCTCGGCGGGCGCGGAGGGCACGGTCGGCGTAGACGGCCCGGTCGTCGGAGGGGCGGCGTCGGGGATCTTGGGCTCGGGTGCGCCCGGTTCCGCGCGCAGCGCGGCCTCCGCCTTCGTGCCGGGCAGTGGAGTGCCCTGGACCAGCTTGCCTCCGCCCGGCTTGAGCGGCAGCGGACTCCGGGTGACCTTGCGTCCACGCACCCGCGGCAAGGTCAGCCGGAAGCACGCGCCGTGGCCGGGCTCGCCCCACGCCTCGAGCATGCCGTTGTGCAGATTCGCGTCCTCGACGCTGATCGCCAGGCCCAGCCCGGTACCGCCCGAGCGGCGCACGCGGGAGGGATCGGACCGCCAGAATCGGTTGAACACCAGCTTCTCCTCCCCCGGACGCAGACCGACACCCTGGTCGCGCACGATGAAGGCCGCGGCGTCGTCGTCCGCCCGCAGCCGCAACAGCACGGGCTTGCCCTCGCCGTGGTCGATCGCGTTCGCCAGCAGATTGCGCAGGATGCGCTCGACGCGACGGGGGTCCACCTCCGCGACCACTGCCTCCTCGGGCAGGTCGACGATGAGCTCGGTCGACGTCTCCTTCGCCAGGTGCCGCACCGTCGAAACCGCGGCGCGGGCACACATCCGCAGGTCCAGCTGCTCGGCGGCCAGTTCCGCGACACCCGCGTCGTGGCGGGAGATCTCAAGCAGGTCACCCAGCAGGCTCTCGAACCGGTCGAGCTCCGCGACCAGCAGCTCGGACGAGCGCTTCAGCACGGGGTCGAGGTCGTCGCTGCTGTCGTGGATGAGGTCGGCGGCCATACGCACGGTCGTGAGCGGCGTCCGCAGCTCGTGGCTCACGTCGGAGGTGAACCGCTTCTGCAGATTGCCGAACTCCTCGAGCTGCGTGATCTGCTTGGACAGGCTCTCGGCCATCTCGTTGAACGACATCGCCAGCCGCGCCATGTCGTCCTCACCGCGCACCGGCATGCGCTCCTTGAGCCGGCCGTCCGCGAACCGCACCGCGATCCGCGACGCCGAGCGGATCGGCAACACGACCTGACGTGCGACGAGCATCGAGATGGCGGCGAGCAGCACCGCCAGCACCGCGCCGCCGATCAGCAGCGTGCCCCGCACCAGGGAGAGGCTGCGATCCTCGCTGGCCAGGGGGAACACCAGGTACAGCTCGAGCGTCGAGATGTCCGACGAGGTGGGGCTGCCGATGATCAGGGCCGGCCCGGAGTACCCGTTCGGATCGGCCACCGTCGCGAACTGGTAGCTGATCTGGTTCGCGCGCACGAAATCCCGCAGACTGGTCGGGATCTGATCCGCGGGCCCGCTGGACGTGGGTTCACGGGGTCCGTCACCGGGGACGATGAGCACCGGATCGAAGGTACCTGCGGAACCTGCGGACTGGCCACCGTCGGACTCCCGGTTGGTCAGCGCCAGCCGGGCCGCGTCCAGGCGTACCTTCAGAGATCCGCTGTCGTCCGCGCCGGCGAGCTGCGCCTCGACCGTGCTGCGGGCACGGTCCATCTCCTCGGTGGCAGCGGTGATCTTCGCCTCGAGCAGCCGATCGGTGATCTGGCTCGTGAGGACCACGCCCAGAATCGTGATCACGATCAGGGACAGCGACAGGGTCGACACGACGACCCGAAGCTGGAGTGACCGACGCCAGACGTGGGCCAACGAGTTGCCCCACGCCCGACACCAGCGGATCAGCGGCGAGAACAGCCTGTTGACTCGCCGCCGCTTCCGGCCGGCACCGATCACGGCGGTCCGGCCTTGTAGCCGACGCCCCTCACCGTCAGCACCACCTCGGGATTCTCAGGATCCTTCTCGACCTTGGCGCGCAGTCGCTGCACGTGCACGTTGACCAGTCGGGTGTCGGCGGCGTGCCGGTATCCCCACACCTGCTCGAGAAGCACCTCACGGGTGAACACCTGACGCGGCTTGCGCGCGAGCGCGACCAGCAGGTCGAACTCGAGCGGCGTGAGCGAGATGAGCGCGTTGTCCCGCGTCACCTTGTGCGCCGGCACGTCGATCATGATGTCGCCGATGCTGAGGACCTCGGCGGGCTCCTCCTCGGTGCGGCGCAGCCGCGCCCGCACCCGAGCCACCAATTCCTTCGGCTTGAACGGCTTCATGATGTAGTCGTCGGCGCCGGACTCGAGACCCAGGACCACGTCGACGGTGTCCGTCTTCGCGGTGAGCATCACGATCGGGACGCCCGACTCGGCGCGCAGCACGCGGCACACGTCGATGCCGTTCATGCCCGGCAGCATGAGGTCCAGGAGCACCAGGTCGGGTCGTGTCTCACGAACTGCCGTCAATGCCTGGCTGCCGTCGCCCACCACGTAAGGCTCGAATCCCTCACCGCGGAGCACGATGGTGAGCATCTCGGCGAGCGCTGTGTCATCGTCGACAACCAGAATCCTTGGCTTCATATCCCTATCGTTACATCTTCGAGGCTGCGAAATGTGGAAAGGAGCGTTCACTCCTACGGCGTGCCGCCCGATGTTGCTACGGCGTGCCGTCCTGCTGCTGCAAGAGTGCCAGTTTATCGGCCAGAATGCCCGGATCGGCGGCAGGCGCGACCGACCACCACGGCGAGTTCCAGTCCGCCGCGGCCAACTCGCGATACACCGCACCCGTGCGGGCCTGCAGTCCGCTGTCCTTCTCGTACGCGTCGAGGGCGCGCGCACTGTCCTCGGCCTCGCGCCGGCGGGCCCGCTCCTCCGCGAGCGCGACCGGCACGTCCAGGTACAGCTGCAGATCCGGACGCGGCAGCCCGAGCCGACCGAACTCGAGGTCCTCGATCCACGCCGCGAACTCGCCGTCGGCATGCTGGTGCAGCCGGGCCGCGCCGTACGCGGCGTTGGACGCGACGTACCGGTCCAGGATCACCAGATCGTGCGCCGCGACGAGGTCACGCAGCCGGTCCGCGGCCCCGGCCCGGTCGAGCGCGAACATGACGGCCATCGCGTGAACCGACTCGCTGAGGTCACCGTGGGCTCCCTTGAGCGCCTCCGACGCGAGGTCCGCGTGGATCGACGCGCCGTACCGGGGGAAGTCGAGCGTCGCGACCCGCAGGCCCCGCTGCTCGAGTCGCGCCACGACCTTGCCGACCAGAGTGCGCTTGCCTGCGCCGTCGAGCCCTTCCAGAGCGATCAGAGTTCCCACGAGCGCCGAGCCTATCGGTGCTCGGGAGTCGACCGTGTGACCGCTGTGTGGGAGGGCTGTCACAGCGCGTTCTCGACGCCGTCGCCGCCCTCGACGATCACGGCGAGGTGCTTGCCCGGATCGTCGTGGAAGAGCAGGCGTTTCCCATTTCGCCCCGGATACGGCCGTGGCCGGGGACGGTCGAAACCGTCCCCGGCCACGGAGAGCCGATCGCAGTGGATCAGTAGCGGTAGTGCTCGGGCTTGTACGGGCCCTCGACGTCGACGCCGATGTACTCGGCCTGGTCCTTGCTCAGCTTCGTGATCGAGCCGCCGAGCGCCTCCACGTGGATGCGGGCGACCTTCTCGTCGAGGTGCTTCGGCAGGCGGTACACCTCGTTGTCGTACTCGTCGTTCTTGGTGAACAGCTCGATCTGCGCGATCGTCTGGTTCGCGAACGAGTTCGACATCACGAACGACGGGTGGCCGGTCGCGTTGCCGAGGTTCAGCAGGCGACCCTCCGACAGCACGATGATCGAGTGGCCGTCGGCGAAGCGGAACTCGTCGACCTGCGGCTTGATGTTGATCCGCGTGACCTCCGGCGAGCGCTCGAGCGTCGCCATGTCGATCTCGTTGTCGAAGTGGCCGATGTTACCCAGGATCGCCTGGTGCTTCATCTGCTTCATGTGCGCGAAGGAGATGATGTCCTTGTTGCCGGTCGCGGTGACGACGATGTCGGCCTGACCGATGAACTCCTCGACCGTCTTGACGTCGAAGCCGTCCATCATGGCCTGCAGCGCGTTGATCGGATCGATCTCGGTGACCGTGACGCGCGCACCCTGTCCGCGAAGCGCCTCGGCGCAGCCCTTGCCGACGTCGCCGTAGCCGCACACCAGTGCAGCCTTGCCGCCGATCAGCACGTCGGTGCCGCGGTTGATGCCGTCGAGCAGCGAGTGGCGCGTGCCGTACTTGTTGTCGAACTTGCTCTTGGTGACCGAGTCGTTGACGTTGATCGCCGGGAACACGAGCTCACCTGCGGCGGCGAACTGGTACAGGCGCAGAACGCCCGTCGTGGTCTCCTCGGTGACGCCCTTGACCGACTCGGCGATCGCGGTCCACTTGCCGCCGTCGGCCTCGAGCGACTTGCGCAGCAGCGCGAGGAACACCTTGTACTCGTCCGAGTCGTGCTCGTCGTCGGTGGGCGGGACGACGCCGGCCTTCTCGTACTGCGCGCCGCGCAGCACCAGCATCGTGGCGTCGCCACCGTCGTCGAGGATCATGTTGGCGGGCGCACCCGGCCACGTCAGCATCTGGTCGGCGGCCCACCAGTACTCCTCGAGGGTCTCGCCCTTCCACGCGAAGACCGGAACGCCCTGCGGCTCCTCCGGCGTGCCGTGCGGGCCGACGACGATGGCCGCCGCCGCGTGGTCCTGCGTCGAGAAGATGTTGCACGACGCCCATCGAACTTCGGCACCGAGCGCGACGAGGGTCTCGATGAGGACCGCCGTCTGGATGGTCATGTGGAGCGAGCCCGAGATGCGAGCGCCCTTCAGCGGCAGAACCTCCGCGTACTCACGGCGGAGCTCCATCAGGCCGGGCATCTCGTGCTCGGCGAGACGGATCTCCTTGCGACCGAACTCCGCGAGCGACAGATCCGCCACCTTGAAGTCGATACCGTTGCGGCGCTCTGCCACCGGACCCGATGAAACTGAGGTCGTCATACTGCCTCTCCTGTTAACCGTCTGGGATGACACCCAGGCTATCGGGTGACGGTCCCCGCCGGGGACGGGCAGCCCCTCACACCCGTGTCACGACATCGACGAACGGCGACAAAAGCGCCGCCAATTCCTGCGCATCGTCACGATCCGATGTCGGTGGCATCGAGATGTAGCTGAGCGCGACCCGTACGACACCGTGGCTCAGGATCATCGAATCCGTGTCGGAGGCCTGGACCCAACTGAGCCGGAACGTCTCCGCCAGCCGCGCCGACGCGCGCTCGACGAGCGGGGCGCTGTCGGTCGTGACGATGCGCAGCAGGTCCGGTTTCGCCTCGCCGCTGCGCAGCGAGCCCACGAGCGGATCGGCCGCGCTGGCCTGGAAGAACACGGTGAATCCGTCGACGAGGGCCGCCCGCGCGTCGCCGACGTGCGCGTAGACGGCCGCCGAGACGGCGTCGACGAACTGGTCGACGAGGCGAAGCGCATAGCCCTCGGCGAGCCCCTGCCGGCTGCCGAACTCGTTGTACAGCGTCTGCCGGCTGACCCCTACCGCGGCCGCGACATCCGTCATCGTCACCGCCGACCAGTCCCGCTCGAGCAGGAGGTCACGGACGGCACCGAGGATCGACTCCCGCAGCAGCAGCCGTGACGCCTCCGGGTAGGGCATCCGGGACCGTGACTCGCTCATGGCGTCGAGCCTAGAGACTCCCCCTCAACTGCGCTCGACCTCCACCATGAAGAAGTCCTCCTTGGCTGCACCGCAGTCGGGGCACCGCCAGTCGTCGGGAATGTCCTCCCACCGGGTACCCGGGGCGATGCCTTCGTCCGGCCAGCCGAGTTCCTCGTCGTACTCGAATCCGCACTGCGCGCACTGATAGAGCTTGTAGTCCTTCATGATCACCGTCCCAGTTCCCGCATCACACGGGTTCGAAATCGATCTTCTCCCTGACCCCGCAGTCGGGGCAGCACCAGTCGTCCGGCACCGACCCCCACGCCGTACCGGCCGGGAACCCCTCCCGAGGAGCGCCGGCGGACTCGTCGAACACGTACTCGCACACCGGACACCGATACGCACTCATGCCGTTCCTCCTCCAGTCCCGTACGCCGCGAGCAGCTTCTCCCGCTTGCGCGGCTGCAGATTCACCTTCGTGATGTCGCCGTCGTAGTGCGCGAGGACCCGCTTGTCCATCACGGCGCGCCACAGCGGGGGCACGTACGCGAGCATGATCATGCTGGCGTATCCGCTCGGCAGGTTCGGCGCAATGTCCATGCTGCGCAACGTCTGATAGCGCCGCGTCGGGTTCGCGTGGTGGTCACTGTGCCGCTGCAGGTGGTACAGGAAGATGTTGGTGCAGATGTGGTCGCTGTTCCAGCTGTGCGCCGGCGTGCAGCGCTCGTAGCGCCCCCGATCCGTCCGCTGCCGCAGCAGTCCGTAGTGCTCGAGATAGTTCACTGTCTCGAGGAGCGTGAAACCGAACACGGCCTGCAACACCAGGTACGGCGCCACCGCCCAACCGAACACCGCGATCAGCGCACCGAACAGCGCGACCGACATCAGCCACGCGTTCAACACGTCGTTGCGAATCGTCCACGGACCCTTGCCCAACCGCTCCAGCCGAGCCTTCTCGAGGTGCCACGACGAGCGCAGGCTCCCCCACACGCTGCGCGGCAGGAACGTCCAGAAGCTCTCCCCGAAGCGCGAGCTCGCCGGATCCTCCGGCGTCGCGACCCGCACGTGGTGACCGCGGTTGTGCTCGATGTAGAAGTGGCCGTAGAAGGATTGCGCCAGCGTGACCTTGGACAGCCAGCGCTCGAGATCGTCCTTCTTGTGCCCCAGTTCGTGCGCGGTGTTGATACCGATGCCTGCGACGCAACCCACGCTGAACGCGAGGCCGATCTTCGAGACCACGCCGAGGCCGCCGTCGATCCCGAGCCAACTCAGGTCGTCGGCCGACCACAGGTAGCACGCAGCCACCAGGGTCAGGAGCTGGAACGGGATGTAGGCGTACGTGCACCAGCGGTAGTAGCGGTCGTTCTCGAGTTGCTCCATGACCTCGTCGGGCGGGTTCTGCCCGTCGGAGCCGAACCAGAGGTCGAGTATCGGCAGCAACCCGTACACGAGCAGCGGTCCGATCCACCACCACACCGGCGAGATCGCTTCGAGCCCCAGCCGATTGGTGAGCCACACCAGCCCGAGCGCGAGAAAGATCGCGGTCGGCGGGATCAGCCCCAGCAACCACAGGTAGCGCTTCTTGTCCCGCCACACCGGAGTGTCGACGGTCGGTTCCCCCACATCGGCTGCCATCGTCGTCCCTTCCACGAACCCGCTCGACTATGAGCGGCATCACTGTGAACTGGACGATACGCGGCTATGCGTACGTCGTCTAGACAAATGAATGGATTTGTAAAGTTGTTAGCCGTCGCCGCGTGCCTCCGCCCGTGCGCGGATCCCGAGCATCGAATGCCGCCGGCTGTAGGCGAAGTAGACGACGACGCCGATGGCCATCCACACCACGAAGCGCAGCCATGTCTCGACCGAGAGGTTGATCATCAGCCACACACAGGCCAGGACCGCGAGGATCGGCACCAGCGGCACGAGCGGCACCCGGAACCCGCGCGGGAGGTCGGGCCGCGTCCGGCGCAGCACCACGACACCGATCGACACCAACACGAAGGCGAACAGCGTGCCGATGTTGACCATCTCCTCCAGCGTCCCGATCGGGAAGATCGCCGCCAGGACGGCGACGACGACACCGACCAGGACGGTGATGCGCACCGGAGTCCCGTGCTTACCGGTCGGCGCCAGCGACCTCGGCATGAGGCCGTCGCGCGCCATCGCGAACAGCACCCGGGTCTGTCCGAGCATCAGCACCATGACGACGGTGGTGAGGCCCGCGAGTGCACCGAACGAGATGAGGTTCTTCGCCCAGTCCATTCCGTTGATCGCGAACGCGGTCGCGAGCGTCGAGTTGTCGCCGGCCAACTCGGTGTAGTTCACCATCCCGGTGAGCACGAGCGACACCGCTACGTACAGCACGGTCACGATGGCGAGCGAGCCGAGAATGCCGCGGGGCAACGCCTTCTGCGGATCCTTGGTCTCCTCGGCGGTGGTCGCGACGACGTCGAAACCGATGAACGCGAAGAACACCAGGCTGGCGGCGGCGAGCAGGCCGTACCAGCCGAACGTGCTGCCACCCGCGCCGGTGACGTACGAGAACAGCGACTGGTGGATGCCCTCCCCCGTCGACCCCGCCTGGGACGGCGGAATGTACGGCGAGTAGTTCTCGGCCTTGATGAAGAACGCGCCGACCACCACGACGAACAGGACCACGGCGACCTTGATCGCGGTGATCACCGCCGAGACCCTGGACGACAGCTTGGTGCCGGTCGCCAGGAGCACTGTGATGATCACGATGATCAGGACGGCGCCCCAGTCGATCTGGTGGGATCCGATGTGGAGCACCGGGGTCGAACTGCCCAGCACCTCACCGAGATACAACGACCAGCCCTTCGCCACCACCGATGCCGCGAGCGCGAACTCGAGGATGAGGTCCCAGCCGATGATCCAGGCGACGAACTCCCCGAAGGTGGCGTACGAGAACGTGTACGCGCTACCCGCGACGGGGACCGTGGAGGCGAACTCCGCGTAGCACAGCGCAGCGAGCGCACACGCGATCGCGGCGAACGCGAACGCCAGCGACACCGACGGCCCGGCGATGTTGCCGGCGGTGCGCGCGGTGAGGGTGAAGATGCCGGCACCGATCACGACCGCGACACCGAACACCGTCAGGTCCCACGCGGTGAGGTCCTTACGGAGCTTGGTCTCGGGCTCGTCCGTCTCGAGGATCGATTGTTCGACCGACTTGGTGCGGAACAGCCCTGAGCGAGCATTCCGGGAGCGCCCAGGCGCAGCCTTCCGGTCCGGTGTCGCCATCACTGCCTCCTCGGGAGGTGGGGATGGTCGTCAGCCTATGCCGGGAGGCTGGTGTCAGCACGGTTTCCGAAACGGCTACTCCACCGTTGCGCGGTACAGATCGGGTTCGATGTAGATCAGCCGAGCCGCCGGGACCGCGTCGCGGATACGGACCTCGGCCTCGTCGATCGCGGTCGCGACGTCCTCGATCCCCGAGCCCGGGGCGATGCCCACCTTGGCGGCCACCAGAATCTCCTCGGGACCGAGGTACTGCGTGCGGCAGTGGATCACCCGATCGATGCGGACGCCGTCGACGAGCGCGTCCAGGATCCGGTTCTCCTCGTCCTGCGTCGCGCCCTCACCGATCAGCAGGCTCTTCATCTCCACGATGAGGACGATCGCGATGATGCCCAGCAGCACACCGATGCACAGGGTTCCGACGCCGTCCCACACCGGATCCCCGGTGAGCATCGTGAGCCCGACACCACCGAGCGCGAGCACGAGGCCGATCAGCGCGCCTGTGTCCTCGAGCAGGACGACCGGCAGCTCGGGCGTGCGCGACGTGCGGATGAAGCCCCACCAACTGGCGTTGCCCTTGAGCGGACGCGATTCGCCGAGCGCGGTGACGAAGCTGTACCCCTCGAGCGCGATGGCGACCAGCAGGATGACGACGGCCACGATCGGCGAGGACAGCTCCTCCGGATGCTGGATCTTGTGCACGCCCTCGTAGATCGCGAACAGCGAACCGAGAGTGAACAGCACCAGCGCCACGACGAAGGAGTAGAAGTACCGGTTGCGCCCGTACCCGAACTGGTGGAGTTTGTCGGCCTGCTTCTCGGCGCGGTTCTGCCCGAAGAGCAGCAGTCCCTGGTTGGACGTGTCGGCCACCGAGTGCACCGACTCCGCGAGCATCGACGACGACCCGGTGATGAGGAAGCCGGTGAACTTGGCTACCGCGATGCCCGCGTTCGCGGTCAGTGCCGCGAAGATCGCCTTCTTGCCCCCGTTTGCCGACACCGGCCGCTCCTCTCGTCGAATTCGAGCGGCTCACAGGCTACGTGATCGCCCGGGCACCGGGCGAACCGCTGCGTCAGGCTTCGACGATCCCGACTCCGGCCCGGAACAACTGGGTGTCCTCGGCGCACGCCTGGATGTGAACCTCGTTGTCCGAGGCCGATATCCACGCCGCCGCGCCACGCTCGAGCATCAGCGACTGCGATCCGCACCCCAGCTTGGCCGCGCCCGACGTGCACAGCACGATCTGCGGGCCGTCCGGTTCGAAGGTCGTCGCGGCGCCCGCCCCGGCACCGGAGGCGTCGAGGTCGATCCGCGACAGGCTGAACTCCGGCGCCGGCGTCTCGTACACGACCTCGCCGTCGCGTCGCGTCGCGACCGCGGTCAGGACCGGGACGTCGACGGTGTCGAAGTCGAGGACCCGCAACAACTCCGGGACGTCCACATGCTTCGGGGTGAGCCCTCCCCGCAGGACGTTGTCGGAGTTCGCCATGATCTCCACGGCGGTGCCGTGGAGGTACGCGTGAAGGTTTCCGGCATCGAGGAACAGGCCCTGCCCCGGTTCGAGGGTCACCCGGTTGAGCAGCAGCGACGCCAGGACGCCCGCGTCCCCCGGGTAGGCCTCGCCGAGTTCGAGCGCGGTCCGGGCCTCCTGCGCGAACTCGATCCCACCGGTGTCGGCGTTCGAGAGGTAGGCGACGCAGCCGTCGAGCACCGCCGGGAGCAGCGTTACCAGCGCCTGCGCCGGCAACGTGATCCACGTGGTGAACAGTGCGCGCAGCCCACCCGAATCAGGTTGCCCTGCAAGCAGACCCACGTACGGTTCGAGCGCCGGCACCGCCAGAGCCCCGAGGAACCGCACCGTCCGGTGCGGATCACGGAAGCCTGCGAGTGCCTCGAATCGGGTGAGCGCCACTACCAGTTCGGGCTTGTGGCTCGCATCGCGGTAGTTCCGCTCGGCCGAGTCGACCGGGATTCCCGACGCCTCCTCCCGGGCGAAGCCTTCATTTGCCTGCTCGGCGCTCGGGTGCGCCTGCAGCGACAGCGGCTCCTCCGCCGCCAGCACCTTCAGCAGGAACGGCAACCGTGCGCCGAACTGGGCGATCGACCGCTCGCCGAGCTCCCGTTCGGGGGCGGCGTCGACCACGTCACGCAGAGACCGGTCTCCGTCGTCCTCGATCACCCGCGCAGGATCCCCGGGATGGGCCCCCAACCACAGTTCCGCTTCCGGATGTGCGCTCGGGCTCGGGCGTCCGCACAGCTCCGCGAGCGCGGTCCGCGACCCCCATGCATAGGACCGGAGCGCACCTTCGAGTTGGCGCACTAGTTACCACCGATCAAACGTAGGTACGCCGCGCTCATCTCGAGGCGGCCGACGAGAACTGCGATCTGCTCGATCTCGGTGCGCGCGGCGGTCGGTGCCGCCGGCAGCGGTCCGCCAGACCCTGGCGGACCCGGCGGTCCCGACGGTCCGGGCTGTTCCGACTCGGCCACGACGACATCGACGTCGGGCAGGGAAGCCACCCGACGCTCGACGACGGGCCGGTCCGCTTCCGCCGCGAACACGAACACGCGCAGCGGCATTCCGGGAACCGGGCCGTCGAGCTGCTCGTCGTGGAAGAACGGGTCGTAGTCCGGCGGCATCGATGTGGCCGTCGAACCGAAGCGGTGCGCGCCGGAGACGACGACCGACAGGTCCGCGGCGGCGGCGACGGTGGCGCCGCTCCGCAGCAGGACCTCGCTGCCGTGACGTGCCAGGTGTGTGGTGGCGCGGGTGTCGCCACCGAGGACGACGCGTCGGCCCTGCATCCGCGCCGCGAGCGACTTGGCCGGGTTGTGGAAGACCTCGTTGCGGGGGTGGTCGCGCAGCGCTTCCTCGTCGAGGGCGTCGGCGAGACGTCCCAGGTCGGGGCACACCGTCGCGGTGCGCTCGGCCTCGATCGCGATCAGGACTGCGAGGAAGACCGCGAGGTAGCGCAACAATCCGTGATGGTCGGGAACGGCGACCCGGGGCGGGAGCACCGTCGCCCGACCCGCGCCGGCGGCCCGCAGCGGTCCCTCGTCGGGGGCGGCGACGATCACCTCGGCGCCGCGCCGCAACGCGCGGTCGACGGACTCGACCAGCCGCGGATCACCGGCGTCGTCACCGGCGACCACCACGACATCGAGCGGGCCCACCCACAGCGGGGTGTCCACGCTCCCGACAAGGGGGATGCCGATCCGGCTGCCGACCGCGGCGGTGACCAGATCGGCGGCGCGGGTGGCCGGGCCCTCGCCGGTGACGAGCACGACGCTGCGCGGTTGCAGGCCGTGCAGCCGCGCGAGTCCGTCCTCCTCCACCGCCGACTGGGTGGCACGGATCTGGGCGCCGCCGAGGGCCGCGAACCGGAGCGAGCCGTCGACGTCCGCGGCCAGCAGAGCATCGACGTCATCGAGGTCGAGCAGAGACGACGGAGCTGTCATCACGGACACACCTCCCTTTTTCTCCCACTCCCTGTCCCCCCGACGAGTTCAGGTGACTCGAGTATCCCAGCAATTCCCCGACTAAGCGCGCACTGCTCCGAGGATCTCGGAGACGAGCGCCTCGACGTCCGCCGGCGTCCGTGCCTCGACGTTCAGGCGCAGCAGGGGCTCGGTGTTGGACGCGCGCAGGTTGAACCAGGCGCCATCCGGAAGATCGACGGTCACACCGTCGAGTCGGTCGACCGACACCGACCGATCCGCGAAGAGATCGACCACCGCGGCCGTCCGCTCGGCCGCATCGGCGACGGTGGAGTTGATCTCGCCGGACGCCGCGTAGCCCTCGTACGACTGCATGAGCTCCGACAGCGGACGATCCTGCTCACCGAGGGCCGCGAGCACGTGCAGCGCCGCGAGCATGCCCGAGTCGGCACCCCAGAAGTCACGGAAGTAGTAGTGCGCGGAGTGCTCGCCGCCGAAGACCGCGCCGGTCTCGGCCATCTGCTGCTTGATGAACGAGTGCCCGACGCGGGTGCGCACCGCAGTGCCGCCAAGCTTCTCGACCAGTTCGGGGACGAAGCGGGACGTGATCAGGTTGTGGATGATCGTGCCGCCCGGCTCCTTCGCGAGCTCGCGGTCCGCGACCAGCGCGGTCACCGCCGACGGCGAGACCGGGTTGCCCTTCTCATCGACGACGAAGCAGCGGTCGGCGTCACCGTCGAAAGCCAGACCGATGTCGGCACCGGTCTCGCGCACGAAGTTCTGCAGGTCCACCAGGTTGGCCGGATCGAGCGGGTTCGCCTCGTGGTTCGGGAAGCTGCCGTCGAGCTCGAAGAACAGCGGCAGCACGGTCACCGGCATCGGGCCGAACACGGCCGGCACGGTGTGCCCGCCCATGCCGTTGCCCGCGTCGACGGCGATCTTCAGCGGGCGCAGCTCGGACAGGTTCACGAGGCCGCGCACGAAGCTCGCGTACTGCTCGAGCACGTCGTCCTCGCTGGTCGTCCCAGCGGGGCCGTCGTGCGCGGGAACACCCTCGGCGACCTCGCGCGCGATCACGGCCAGACCCGTGTCCTGACCGACCGGCTTGGCGCCGGCGCGGCAGAGCTTGATGCCGTTGTACTTGGCCGGATTGTGGCTGGCGGTGAACATCGCACCCGGGCAGTCGAGAACGCCCGACGCGAAGTACAGCTGGTCGGTGGAGGCCAGGCCGATGTGGACCACGTCGAGGCCCTGGGCCGTCACACCCTCGGCGAACGCCCGCGACAGCTCGGGCGACGAGTCGCGCATGTCGTGACCGATCGCGATCCGCGTCACACGCTCGCCGCCGGTCTGCTCGTCACGCACCAGTCGTGCGAACGAAGCACCCACGTCGCGAACGAAGTCGGCATCGATCTGTTCGCCCACGACACCACGCACGTCGTAGGCCTTGATCACGGCATTCACGGATTCGACGGATCGAGCCACTGCTGGTTACTCCTGCTGTTCGTTGATGCGACAGACGATGTTCGTCCCACCGATTGTTCGCCCCGGCCGGTGGACCGGACGAGGCGTCCCACCGAGCCTAGTGGTGAGTGCCCCGACTGCGCTTCCTGAGCGAAATGCCGGGTTTCGCAGACCGGACTTCCGCAGGTGAGGAGCCCAGATTTCTGCAGACGAAAAGCAAGGTCAGGCACCTATCGGGGGCGCCTGGGGGTGATGTGGACCGCTAGTTCGCGGGATCGGGCAGGACGCGGAGATGTCCGCGACGGCCCGTTCGTGCGGTGGGCGGAGCAGACTGCGGCGCCGCGCCCGGGCGCGACTCGGTGGAGCCCGTGTCGGTCCGGGGACGCTCACCCAGACCAGCCTCGCGAACAGCCTCGGCGAGGGCGGTGAGGTCGTCCTCGTCGGGCGTGCTCGACGAGAAGCCGCCTTCGTAGCGCACGAGTTCCCAGCCCTTGGGCGCGGTGATCCGGGAGGCGTGGGTCTCACACAGATCCCACGAGTGCGGTTCCGCGACGGTGGCCAGCGGCCCGACGACGGCAGTCGAATCCGAATACACGTACGTCAAGGTGGCGACAGCAGGGTTCTTGCACCCAGGTCGGCAGCATCGACGCAGTGATCTCACAAGCAAGGAGACTAGCCCTAAGTGTCCAGTCGGCCTACTCGGACACACCGATGCACGGCCTTCGAACAGTGGAATACACAGTGCCGGGGAGAAGGCGGGCGGTGACGCGGCGGCGTCGTCGGACAGCCGCTGTAATGTCGCGTACATGGCCAGATCTCGTCGTCCCCGCCCGCTGACATCACGATCGGTCGCGCGGAGAGGCCGGGGCATCCGCGGCCCGCTCTTCCCGCCGGACCTGCCGGCGGCGCGGACGCGCGCAGAGAAGTTCGATCACATGGTCCTGGGCGCGTTCGAGCCGATCGACGCGCGGTGGCACGACCGGCTCACCAAGCTCGACATCGCGGTGGACGATGTGCCGCGCATCCGCGCGATCGACCCCGATTCGGTGAACTGGCCGCCCGAAGTGGTGGCCGACGGGCCGGTCCCTCTGTCTCGACTGATCCCGGCCGGCATCGATCGCCACGGGACGGCGACGCGTGCGCGCATCGTGCTGTTCCGGCGCCCAATCGAGTTGCGCGCCAAGGATCCTCAGGACCTCGAGGACCTCGTCCACGACGTGCTCGTCGAACAGGTGTCGACCTATCTGGGGGTCGACCCCGAGGTAATCGACCCCGATCTACCCGGGGACGATTGAAAACGACGTACTAGATGATTCCGCGCTTGAGGCGACGGCGCTCACGCTCGGAGAGCCCGCCCCAGATGCCGAACCGCTCGTCGTTCGAGAGCGCATACTCGAGGCACTCCCCACGGACCTCGCAGCCCATGCAGATCCGCTTTGCCTCACGAGTGGACCCGCCCTTCTCCGGGAAGAAGGCCTCGGGGTCGGTCTGCGCGCACAGCGCGCGGTCCTGCCACTGCTCCTCATCGACCTCGAACATCGCATCGAAGCCGGGAATCAGACTCAGCTGGGGAACCGTGACGCCCAGCTCGAAGTCTTCGAAGCCGGCGCCAACTGTGGCACCCGCATCGGAATCGGTCCGCGTTTCGTCGCCGACCACGCTCAGAGGAGTTTCGAACTCGTAGTGCTGGTAGGGCATCATATCGCTCTGCCTCCTCACCTGTTTTTAGCGCAGAAAATCTGAATTCATCTCGAATCGCGTTCTGCCGCTCCCACCCCGACGATCGTCCCGCACTCACCCGAACGATCGTTCGAGTCGAGGGTCGTCCCAAGTGAACTCGCCCCTCGAACCTGGAATGACATACATGTGATTAGACATGCCCTGGCGTGTCGGGTCAAGCTGAAACGGAAAGTCGTCTACCATCCCGCACTCCCCCGAACAGCGTGATACAACCCGGCCGAAGAGACTGCGCCGAGTGGCATGCGACACCACCGCATAGGCTTCGAGTTGTGAACGTGACTGTATTGGTTGGCGGCGTCGGAGGGGCCCGTTTCCTCCAAGGAGTTCGAAGTCTGCTCGGTGGCGGTACCACCGGGGACCCGAACGCCCCAGGTGGGAGCGACCATCGAATCACCGCCGTCGTCAATGTCGGCGACGACGTGTGGATGCACGGCCTGCGCATCTGCCCGGACCTCGACACCTGCATGTACACCCTGGGCGACGGGATCGACCCGGAACGCGGCTGGGGTCATATCGGCGAAACCTGGAATGCCAAAGAGGAACTCGCGGCCTACGGTGCCCAGCCCGACTGGTTCGGACTCGGCGACCGTGACATCGCGACACACCTGATCCGCAGCCAGATGCTGCGCGCCGGGTACCCGCTGTCGGCCGTCACCGAGGCGTTGTGCAATCGCTGGAAGCCCGGTGTCGCACTGCTTCCGGTCAGCGACGATCGCAGCGAAACCCATGTTGTCGTCACCGATCCCGACGATCCGTCCGGGGAGCATCAGAAGGCGATCCACTTCCAGGAGTGGTGGGTTCGCTATCGCGCGCAGATCCCGACGCACAGTTTCGCGCATATCGGTGCAGACCAGGCGAAACCGGCACCGGGCGTACTCGAGGCGATCGAGACCGCCGACATCGTCCTTCTGGCGCCGTCGAATCCGGTCGTCAGTATCGGCGCCATCTTGGCCGTCCCCGGCATTCGTGGCGCGCTGCGCACCACCAAGGCGAAGGTTGTCGGCCTGTCCCCCATCATCGGTGGAAAGCCGTTGCGCGGCATGGCCGACGAATGCCTCGAGGTGATCGGCGTCGAGACGTCGGCGGAGGCGATCGGCCGCCACTACGGCGCCCGGTCCGGTACCGGCATCCTCGACGGCTGGCTCGTCCACTCCACCGACGAGGCCGACGTCCCCGGTGTCGACGTCCGCAGCGTCCCGCTGCTGATGACCGATCCGGAGGCCACCGCCGAGATGGTCCGCGCGGCATTCGATGTGGCCGGAGTCCCACTGTGACCGTGCGCGATCACGGAGCCGGGCGGTCGATCGAGATCCTGCCCGTCCCGGGCCTGCCCGAGTTCCGACCGGGCGACGACCTGGCCGCCGCGATCACCGGGGCCGCGCCCTGGCTCGCCGACGGCGATGTACTGGTCGTCACGAGCAAGGTGTTCTCGAAGGTCGAGGGCCGGATCGTGCAGTCCCCCACCGATCCCGACGAACGCGATGCGGCCCGCCGTCTCCTGGTCGACCAGGAGGCGGTCCGGGTGGTGGCGCGGAAGGGCCGCACGCTGATCACCGAGAACAAGCTCGGCATCGTGCAGGCGGCGTCGGGGATCGACGGATCGAACGTCGACGGCTCCGAACTGGCGCTGTTGCCCGAGGATCCGGACGGCAGCGCACGGAAGTTGCGCGGGGACATCAAGTCTCGTCTCGGCATCGATGTCGCGGTCGTCGTGACGGACACGATGGGTCGGGCGTGGCGCATCGGCCAGATCGACGCGGCGATCGGCGCGGCCGGCGTCCCCGTCCTGCACGCGTACGCGGGTGCCGTCGACAGCCAGGGCAACGAGCTGTTCGTGACCGAGGTCGCGGTCGCTGACGAGATCGCTGCCGCAGGCGATCTCGTGAAGGGCAAGCTCGGGGGCGTCCCGGTCGCGGTCGTCCGTGGGTTCGACCTCGAGGACGACGGCTCCTCCGCGGACAAGCTGATCCGCCGCGGGCCCGAGGACCTGTTCTGGCTGGGCACCGCGGAGTCGTTCGAGCTGGGCCGGCGCGAGGCATTGCTGCTGCGCCGCTCGGTGCGCGAGTTCGCCGACGATCCGGTCGATCCCGAGGTGCTGCGCGACTCGATCGCCGAAGCACTCACCGCGCCGGCGCCGCACCACACCCGTCCGGTGCGGTTCGTGTGGTTGCGCACCGTCGAGACCCGCATGCGCCTACTCGAGGCGATGCGTGCGCGCTGGCGCGCGGACCTCGCCGCGGACGGCATGAGCGCCGAACGGATCGAGCGTCGGGTGGCGCGGGGCGACATCCTGTTCCGGGCGCCCGAGGTGGTTATCCCGTTCTGCGTGCCCGACGGCGCACACGACTACCCGGACGAGCGGCGCACACGCGCCGAGTCGACGATGTTCACGGTCGCCGTGGGCGCCGCGGTGCAGGGGCTGCTGGTCTCGCTCGCCACGCGGGGCATCGGCAGCTGCTGGATCGGGTCGACGATCTTCGCGGCCGACACGGTCCGCGCCGAGCTCGGCCTGCCGGACGACTGGCAGCCGCTGGGGGCGATCGCCGTCGGCCATCCCATCGAACCGCTGACCCCGCGCGACCCCAGAGTTCCGGGCGACGCCCTACTGGAGTTGTAGATGTCGGCACAATCGCTGCACGCGTCCGCGCGTGACGTCCTGACCGACTGGGAGGCCGACTCCGAGGACGCGGAGTCGCTGCGGCACACGATGCTCGCGTTCCTCGACTCCGCGCCCGACGGCTGCCTGCGCTCGCACGCACCCGGGCACATCACGGCGTCGTCGCTCGTCCTCGACGAGGGCGGCTGCCACGTGCTGCTGACGCTGCACCCACGGGTGGGGCGGTGGATCCAACTGGGCGGGCACTGCGAGGAGGGCGACGACACCGTCGTCGCGTCGGCGCTACGGGAGGCGCGCGAGGAGTCGGGTATCGAGGGTCTGCGAATCGACCACCGGCTGTTGTCGGCGCACACGCACCCGATCACGTGCTCGCTCGGTGTCCCCACCCGCCACCTGGATCTGCGGTTCCTGGTCCGGGCACCCGAAGGGGCGCCGATCACCATCAGCGACGAGTCCCAGGACCTGCGCTGGTTCCCCGTCGACGACCTGCCCGAGGGGGCGGAGAAGGAGACGATCGACCACCTGGTCCGGCTGGCCGCCGCGCGCTGAGCGCGGCGACCGGCCCGACCGGTCTGCTCAGACCAGCAGTGTCGCCGCGGTCGCCGCGACCACGTCGTCCACGCTGACGCCGGGGGCGGTCTCGACCAACCGCAGCCCCTCGTCGGTGACGTCGAGGACCGCCATGTCGGTGATGATCCGCTGGACGCAGCCCTTGCCGGTGAGCGGCAGGGTGCACTCGTCGAGGATCTTGGGCTCGCCCTTCTTGGAGACGTGCTCCATCATCACGATGACGCGCTTGGCGCCGTGGACGAGGTCCATCGCACCGCCCATGCCCTTGACCATGTGTCCGGGGATCATCCAGTTGGCGAGATCACCGGTGGCGCTGACCTGCATCGCGCCGAGCACCGCGACGTCGACCTGGCCGCCGCGGATCATCCCGAACGACTGCGACGAGTCGAAGAACGACGCGCCGGGCAGGGTCGTGATGGTCTCCTTGCCGGCGTTGATCAGCTCGGGGTCGAGCTCGTCCTCGGTGGGGTACGGCCCGACGCCGAGCACACCGTTCTCCGAGTGCAGCACGACGGTGATGCCCTCGGGGATGTAGTTGGGCACCAGGGTCGGCATGCCGATGCCGAGGTTGACGTACTGGCCGTCGGACAGTTCCTGCGCGACCCGCGCGGCCATCTGCTCGCGGGTCAGCTTCTGGTTCGCTACCTGAGTCATGCTCGTACCGTTCGCTTCTCGATTCCGACAGTGACCTTGCCCACGGGCACGACGCGCTGCACGTGGATGCCCGGGGTGTGGATCTGGTCGGGATCCAGCTCCCCCGGCTCGACGAGGTGCTCGACCTGCGCGATGGTGATCCGGCCCGATGCCGCGGCGGGCGGGTTGAAGTTGCGGGCGCTGCGGCGGAAGACGAGGTTGCCGTGGCGGTCGCCCTTCCAGGCGTGCACCAGGGCGAAGTCGGCCACGATGCCGCGCTCCATCACGTACGTCGTGCCGTCGAACTCGCGGGTCTCCTTGACCGGGCTGGCGACGGCGATACCGCCGTTGCCGTCGTAGCGGCGCGGCAGCCCGCCCTCGGCGACCTGGGTGCCGACACCGGCCGGGGTGAAGAAGGCGGGGATGCCGGCGCCGCCCGCACGCAGTCGCTCGGCGAGCGTGCCCTGCGGCGTCAACTCCACCTCGAGCTCACCCGACAGGTACTGCCGCGCGAACTCCTTGTTGTCGCCCACGTACGAGCTGATGGTGCGGCGGATGCGGCCCTTCTCGAGCAGGACGCCGAGCCCGAAGCCGTCGGTGCCGCAGTTGTTGCTCACCGTCTCGAGGTCCGTGGCCCCCTGTTCGAGGAGCGCGTTGATGAGGATCTCGGGCACCCCGACCAGGCCGAATCCACCGACCGCGATGGTTGCACCGTCCGGGATGTCGGCGACGGCTTCGGCCGCCGTGGCAATGACTTTGTCCATCATGGCCGTCAGCATACGACCAGACGTACGTATTGTGAACCCTCGTCCGTATCGCGAACAGAATTACCGCCAGCCGTTGATTGACTCGCCCGGACGCACTAGATTGTTCGTATAGCGTCACATCGTCCACATTGCGAACAGTCTCGATTCCCCCTCACCTGTTCCCGAACGAGGTCCCACATGCTTCACCTGCCCCCGCAGTACCGGCCCGCCGGCGACGGCGTGAACGCGCCGCCGGACTTTCCCGATTACAAGACGACCGGGCTGCGCAGTCCGCGCCGGCCGCTCAAACTGATCCCGCAGCGACTCGGCGAGCTCACCGGGCCTGTGTTCGGCGAGGATCGCGTCCGGCCCGGCGACGCCGACCTGACGATCGCGAACGGCGGCGAGGCCCAGGGGCAGCGGATCATCGTCCACGGCCGGGTTCTCGACGCGAACGGCAAGCCCGTCCCGAACACGCTGCTCGAGGTGTGGCAGGCCAACGCCGGCGGCCGCTACCGCCACACCGGCGACAACTGGCCTGCTCCCCTGGACCCGCACTTCGACGGCGTGGGCCGCTGCGTCACCGATGCCGACGGCCACTACACGTTCACGACGATCAAGCCGGGCGCGTACCCGTGGCGCAACCACGACAACGCGTGGCGGCCCTCGCACATCCACTTCTCGCTGTTCGGCCGGTCGTTCACGCAGCGACTGGTGACGCAGATGTACTTCCCGGACGATCCGCTGTTCTTCCAGGACCCGATCTACAACGCCGTTCCGGCCGAGGCACGGCACCGGATGGTCAGCGTCTTCGACTACGACGCGACCGTCGCCGACTGGGCGCTGGGCTTCCGCTTCGACATCGTCCTGCGTGGACGCGACGCCACCCTGTTCGAGGACGAGGATCACGATGACTGACACTGCCCCGCAGACCGCCGGACCGCAGAACCCTGCACCCACCTATCCGGTCACGCCCGGCGACTTCACCACCGCCGAGTTCGGCGTCACCCCCTCCCAGACGGTGGGCCCCTACTGGCACATCGGACTGCCGTGGGCGGACGGCCCGGACGCCGCCCCCGAGGGCGCCGAGGGCCGGATCACGCTGCGCATCACCGTGATCGACGGCGACCGTGAGCCCGTCACGGACGCGATGGTCGAAACGTGGCAGGCCGACGCCGCGGGACGCTTCGCGCACCCCGACGACCCGCGCGGCGCAATCGAGCCGGATCCCGCGGGATTTCGGGGCTTCGGCCGGGCCGGCGCCGACGAGACCGGCACCGCGCTGATCCACACGGTCAAGCCGGGCGCGCTTCCCGCGGAGGACGACACCGTCGAGGCGCCGCACGTCAACGTCGGTGTCTTTGCGCGCGGCATGCTCGAGCGCCTGTACACGCGGCTGTACTTCCCGGAGGACACCGACGCGCACGCCACGGACCCCGTGCTGACGTCCCTGCCCGAGTCGCAGCGCCCCAAGTTGATCGCCCGCAAGACCGACGGCGGGTACAGCCTCACGGTCTATGTTCAGGACAGCGACCCCGACGGTGTCGAGACGCCGTTCTTCGAGCTGTGATCAGGAGCCACTCGTGACGCACACCCGCGGCGAACTGTTCGACCCCGTCTTCGGCGCAGACGCACTCGCCGAGAACATCTCGGACCGCGCGTGGGTGGAGGCCCTGCTCGAGATGGAGGCCGCACTGTCCCGCGCGGCCGCCACCGTCGGACTGGTGACCGGCGACGACGCGGCCACCGTCACCGCGGTGTCCGCGCGCCTCGCCGAGCCCGGCGGGATCGATATCTCCGATCTGGGCCGCCGATCCGCGTCGGGCGGCAATCCGGTGATCCCGCTCGTCCGCACGCTGCGCGCGGCCTGCGCCGGTCACGGCGTGCCCGCCGCGGCAGTGCACGTCGGCGCCACCAGCCAGGACGTCATGGACACGGCGCTGATGCTGTTGTCGCGCAGGGCGGGCCGAGTCGTTGTCAGCGATCTGCGGACCGCGTCGGACGCGGCCGCCGATCTCGCGCGCCACCATCGCAGCACCCCGATGGTGGCGCGCACGCTCGGACAGCAGGCGCTGCCCACGACGTTCGGCGCGCTGGCCGTGTCGTGGTTCACCGGGCTCGACGCCGCTGCCGATGCCCTCGAACACACCCTGTCGACGCTGCCGGTCCAGTTCGGCGGAGCGGCAGGCACTCTGGCCGCCACTGCGCCCCGCGGACTCGACCTGGCCGACGCGTTGGCGGACGAACTCGACCTGGCCCGGCAGGTCGTTCCGTGGCACACCACCCGCACCCCGGTCGCCGCGTTGGCCACGGCGCTGGGCATCGCGGCGGGGGCCGTGTCGAAGCCCGCCACCGACATCACGCTGATGGCGTCGACCGAGTTCGGTGAGGTGGCCGAGGACGCACCGGGGGGCTCGTCGGCCATGCCGCACAAGCAGAATCCCGTCGCCGCCATCACCGCACGGGCGGCGGCGCGCCGGGTTCCGGGCCTCGTCTCGACGATCCTGTCGTCGATGGACCACGAGTTCGCCCGCGCGGCCGGCGCGTGGCACGCCGAGTGGGAGACGGTCACCGACCTGCTGCGGCTCACCGGCGGCGCCGCACACCGGCTCGCGTCGAGCATCGGCGGCCTGCGGGTCGACACCGATGCCCTGGACCGCAACCTCTCGCTCACCGGCGGACTGATCCTCGCCGAACGGGTGACCGGAGCCCTGTCGGAGTACACCGATTCGGCACGCGACATCGTGACCGCCGCAGCCGCATCCGGCGTCCCGCTGGACCGGGCGCCCGACATCACCGCGCACCTCTCGGCCGACACGCTCCGCGACCTGCTGGACCCGTCGCACTATCTCGGCCACGCCGTCGACCTCGTCGACCGCGCGCTCGCCAACCGGGCGGCACCGCCCGCCCGCACCACCGGAGGACATCGATGACCGTGGACCTGCATTTCGAGACGCACGGCGACCCCGCCGCGCCGCCGGTCCTGCTGCTCGGCTCGTTGGGCTCGGACCTGCGCATGTGGGATCCGCAGATCCTCGCGCTGTCGGCCGCCCACCGTGTGATCGCGGTCGACCACCGCGGGCACGGCGGCTCGCCCGCCCCCGCGGGCCCGTACACGATGGCCGACCTCGGCGGCGACGTGATCGCGCTGCTCGACAAGCTCGGCCTGGACTCGGTGCACTTCGTGGGCCTGTCGCTCGGCGGCGCCGTCGGACAGTGGCTGGCCGCACACCATCCGCAGCGGGTGCGGACCCTCACGGTGATGTGCACGTCGGCCCAGTTCGCCCCGGCTCAGCCGTGGCTCGACCGCGCCGCGGCCGTCCGCGCCGACGGCATCGCCTCGATCGCCGAGTCCGTCGTCGGCCGGTGGTTCACTCCCGAACTGGCGCAGCGTGATCCGGAGCTCGTCGACCGCCACGTCGCGATGGTGTCGGGTACCTCCGACGAGGGGTATGCCGCGTGCTGCGAGGCGCTGTCACAGTGGGACGGGCGCGCCGACCTCGCGCGCATCGTCGCCCCGACGCTGGTGATCGCCGCCGAGCAGGACGGGCCCACCCCGCCGGCGGCGCTGCAGGCGATCGCCGACGGCGTCGCAGGCGCCGAATTCCACGTCGTCTCCCCCGGCGCGCACCTTGCCAACGTCGAGCAGGCCGGCGCGATCACCCGGCTGATCGAACGCCACATCGCCGCGGCAACACCGGTGGGTGTCTCCCGCCGCGCCGTGCACGACGTCGGGATGACGGTGCGCCGCTCCGTCCTCGGCGACGCACACGTGGACCGGGCGATCGCGGGCAGCACGCCGTTCACCGAGCCGTTCCAGGACTTCATCACCCGCACCGCGTGGGGCGACATCTGGGCCCGGGACGGACTGGACCACCCCACCCGCCGACTGCTCACCCTGGCGATCCTCACCGCGGTCGGCAACGAACACGAACTCGACATGCACATCCGGGCCGCGCTACGCGCCGGAATGGACCCGAACCTGCTCGTGGAAGTATTCCTGCACACCGCGGTGTACGCGGGTGTGCCGAACAGCAACCGGGCGTTCGCGCTCGGCAAGCAGGCCCTCGCCGACCTGGCGGGTGCCACCGATGGGAGTACGTGACAGTGACGAATTCGAGTGGGACCGAACCGACCGGGGCCTCGACCGACTACGTGCAGTCGCTCGCGCGCGGACTCTCCGTGATCAAGGCGTTCGACGCCGAGAACCCGCGTCGCACGCTCAGCGACGTGGCACGCGCCACCGACCTCACCCGGGCGACGGCCCGCCGGTTCCTGCTCACGCTCACCGAACTCGGCTACGTGCGCACCGACGGCTCCGCATTCTGGCTCACCCCCCGGGTCCTCGAACTCGGGTACAGCTACCTGTCGAGCCTGTCGCTGCCCGAGCTCGCCGGACCGCACCTCGAGGCGCTGTCCGACCAGGTTCACGAGTCGACGTCGGTGTCGATCCTCGACAACGGTGACGTCGTGTACGTCGCGCGCGTCCCGGTCCGGCGGATCATGACGGTCTCCATCACGATCGGCACCCGCTTCCCCGCGTTCGCGACGTCGATGGGTCGCGTGCTGCTGGCCGGACTGGGTCCCGCCGACCTGGACGCCTACCTCGCGAGCGTGGACCTGACCCCGCTCACCGGGCGCACCATCGCCACACCCGACGCACTGCGCGCCGAACTCGACAAGGTCCGGTCCGACGGATTCTGCGTCGTCGACCAGGAACTGGAGGAAGGCCTGCGCTCGCTGGCCGCACCGATCCGCGACCGGGACGGCACCGTCGTCGCCGCCGTGAACATCTCCACTCAGGCCGCCCGGTACACGACCGAGGCGGTGTACGACACGCTCGTGCCCGCGGCCGTCGCGACTGCGGACGCCATCTCCGCGGACCTCACCCGCACCCAGAGTCAATCGCCTTCGCCCCAAGGACGGAAACATGCCTGACGCAGTCATCTGCGAACCCCTCCGCACCCCCGTCGGCCGCTTCGGTGGCGTCTTCCGAGACATCGCCCCCGAAGACCTCGCCGCCACCGTCATCACCGAACTCGTCTCCCGCACCGGCATTTCCGGATCCGACATCGACGACGTCATCCTCGGCCAGGCCTCCCCCGGCGGCGAAGCCCCCGCCATCGGCCGCATCGCCGCCCTCAACGCCGGCCTCGGCATCGACGTCCCCGGCCTCCAGGTCGACCGCCGCTGCGGCTCCGGCCTGCAGGCCATCATCCAGGCCGTCATGCAGGTCCAGTCCGGCGGCAGCGACCTCGTCCTCGCCGGCGGCGTCGAGTCCATGAGCCAAGCCGAGTTCTACGCCACCGGAATGCGATACGGCGTCCGCGGCGAATCCCTCACCCTCAACGACCGACTCGCCCGCGCCCGCGTCACCGCCGGCGGCCGCAACTACCCGGTACCCGGCGGCATGATCGAGACCGCCGAGAACCTGCGCGCCGAATTCTCCATCAGCCGCGAGGACCAGGACACACTCGCCGTCCAATCCCACCAACGCGCCGTCGCCGCACAGCGCAGCGGCATCTTCGCGCAGGAGATCGTCCCGGTCACCGTCCCACAGCGCAAAGCCGACCCACTGATCGTCGACACCGACGAACATCCCCGCGCCGACACCAACCTCGAATCCCTCGCCAAGCTCCGCCCGATCCGCGGCAAGGTCGACCCCGAATCCACCGTCACCGCCGGCAACGCCAGCGGCCAGAACGACGGCGCCGCCATCGCGATCGTCACCACACCCGAGAAGGCGAAGGCCCTCGGCCTGCGCCCACTCGCCCGGCTCGCCAGCTGGGCCGTGGCCGGCGTCCCGCCCCGCACGATGGGCATCGGCCCCGTGCCGTCGACCGAGAAGGCCCTCGCCCGACTCGATCTCACACTCGCCGACATGGACGTCATCGAACTCAACGAGGCCTTCGCCGCCCAGGCCCTCGCCGTGACCCGCACCTGGGGCCTCGAACCCGACGACGCGCGCCTGAACCCCAACGGTTCCGGCATCTCCCTCGGCCACCCCGTCGGCGCGACCGGCGCCCGCATCCTCGCCACACTGCTGCGCGAGATGGACCGCCACGAGGCCCGCTACGGCCTCGAAACCATGTGCATCGGCGGCGGCCAAGGCCTGGCCGCAGTGTTCGAACGCATCTCCTGATTCCCGTCACGACGAAGGCCGGCCCCGCGGATCACTCTGCGGGACCGGCCTATTCGTGACTATCAGCGAGCCGTGGCCGCCTGCACAATCTCGTACATCTCCGCGATCGCGCGTGCGCAGTCGCCCTTGGTGTACCCGAGCAGCGCGGTCTCGGCCGGATCGGTCTCGTACGCGATGGCGTTGCCGCGGCCCTGCACGATGAAGCTGTCGGGCAGCAGCGGGTGCTCCTCGTTGCGCTCCTCGATGGTGCGGTTGCCGCCGGCGGCGTCGACGAGCATCTGGAAGTACTCGGTGAACGTCAGGTTCTGGTCGCCGATCAGGTACGCCTTGCCGGATTCGGCGTGCTGCAGCGCCCCCCAGATCGCCTCGGCGAGCGAGTGCGCCGACATGTAGTTCGTGCCGCCGGCGGGCGCGAAGTCCGGGATCTGCGGCTCGTTGCCCGCGGCCCACGAGAACAGCTTGCGGTAGCGCTTCGCGGACACGCCGCTGATGGCGCCGAGGATCGACGGCGGGTTCAGCGTCGAGACGTTGAAGGTGTCGTCGGCCAGCGCGCGGGCACCCTCGTCGGCCGCCTTGCGGGCCGCGACGTACGGCATGGTCTCCGCGTACTCCGGCCGCAGGTGGTGGTAGTAGCTGCCGACCTGGACGAAGCGCGAGACCCCCGCCTCCTTGGCGAGCGCGGCGAAGCGCGGCACACCGCCGGACTGCGTCTTCTCCCAGAACTCTGCCTCGTCCACGTCGCGGCCCATGTGGCGAATGTCCTGGCCGGCGGCGAACACGATGCCTTCGAACGGCGCCAACTGGTCGGCCGTGAACGTCTGCTCCGTGTAGTCGCCGAGCAGCACCGGGAAGTCCCGCACCGGCGAGTCGTCGGCAAGCGGGTTGCGCGCGGCGACGGTGACGTCGTTGCCGGCCTCACGCAGGTGGAGTGCCGTGTGGGCACCGATCATGCCGGTGCCGCCGACGATCAGGATCTTCATGGAATGCCTCTTCTGTAGGTGGAGCGGTACAGCTCTCACGAACCTAAGGGCGACACCCCTGCACGCATCCCCCGTTTCTCACCGAGCGAGAAATCGGACCCGTCCGATCTCGGACGGCGCGCGGGTTCGGCCGGCCCCGCCACCATGCGGGGCCGGCCGAACCCGTCCAGCCGCGGCTCAGCCGAGCGGCGTACCCACGTAGTTCTCGGCGAGGAGGGTGCGCCCGGCCACGGATCGGGTGACCATGTCGAGCTCGGCGACCTGACGCTTGTGATCGAAGCCGGAGGCGTCGGGCAGACGGTGCAGCATCGACGACATCCACCACGAGAAGTGCTGCGTGCGCCAGATTCGCGGCAGCACCGTCTCGGTGTAGGCGTCGAGGCGGCCACGGTTGCCGGTCTCGAAGAACTCGGCCATGCCCTTCGACAGCACGTAGACGTCGGCGACGGCGAGGTTGAGGCCCTTCGCGCCGGTCGGCGGGACGGTGTGAGCGGCGTCGCCGGCGAGGAACAGGTTGCCGTGCTGCATCGGCTCGCACACGAAGCTGCGGAACTGCAGGATCGACTTCTCGAAGATCTTGCCGTCCTTGATCTCCGCGCCCTCCCCGTCGACGCGCGCGTGCAGTTCGGACCAGATGCGGTCGTCGGACCAGTTGTCCACCGAGTCGTCCGGGTCGACCTGGAGGTAGTGCCGCTGCACCTCGGGCGTGCGGGTGCTGATGAGCGCGAAGCCCCGCGGGTGGTTGGCATAGATCAGCTCCTCCGACGACGGCGGCGCCTCGGCCAGAATGCCGAACCACGCGAACGGGTACTGGCGGAAGTGGTCCTGGCGGATCGACGGCTCCGGGATCAGCTTGCGCGTCTTGGTCCGGGAACCGTCGCAGCCCGCCACCAGCGCGCACTTCAGCGTCTGACGGTTGCCGTCGGTGTCGGTGTACGTGATGTACGGGTTGTCGGTGGTGTGGTCGTGGACCTCGGTATCCGAGACTCCGAAGCGGATGTCGCCGCCGTCGGCGAGGCGCTTGGCGATGAGGTCCTTGAGCACCTCGTGCTGCGGGTAGACCGTGACCGCGCGGCCGTTCGTGAGCTCGTCGAACGCGATGCGGTGCCCGCGGCCCCCGAAGCGCAGTTCGATGCCGTGGTGTTCGAAACCCTCGGCCTTGACGCGGTCACCGAGGCCGGTCGAGGTCATGAGGTCGACGGTGTTCTGCTCGAGCACACCCGCCCGGATGGTGCCCTCCACCTCGTCCCGGGTCCGCGCCTCGAGAACCACGGACTCGATGCCCCGCAGGTGCAGCAGGTGGGACAGCATCAGGCCGGCCGGGCCGGCGCCGACGATACCGACCCGGGTGCTCGAATTGGTCATGCGTCATCTCCTCGGTAGATCGTGATGGCCAACACTGTCCCCGCCGGCCGTCGACGGCAGAACCGGCACTTTCACTCAGTGAAAGACGAAGTTCCGGGCGCCCGAGGAAGCCCGCATCACGCGAGGCCGCGGGAGATGCCGCGCGCCGCGGCCCGCAGCGCGGGGATCAGCGGTGCGGGATCCGCATCAGCACCGACGACCACCGAGATCGACGCGACCACCTCCCCGGTCGGCCGCAGGATCGGCGCGGCGACCGCGAGGGTCCCGATGTTCAGGTGCTCGCGGCACACGATGAACCCGGTCCGCCGGATCTCGTCGAGCGTCTGACGCAGTCGATGCTCGCTGGTGATGGTGTTCGGCGTGAACCGCTCGAGACCGGCCGCGAGCACCTCGCCGAGCAGGTCCGTCCCACTGTGCGCGAGGAGGACGAGGCCACCGCTCGACGCGTGCAGCGGCAACCGCCCACCGGCCCGCCCGACGACCGCCACCGCACCCCGCGCCGACAGACGCTCCACGTAGAGCGCCTCGAGGCCCTCCCTCACGATCAACTGCACGTTCTCGCGCGTCGCCTCGTAGAGGTCCTCGAGGTACGGCATCGCCACCTGGCGCAGTCCGTGCGCCCGCGGTGCCAGCGCCCCCAACTCCCACAGTCGGACGCCGATCTCGTACCGGCCCTCACTGTCGCGCTCGAGGGCACCGTGCTCGGCCAGTTGCACGCACAGCCGGTGCACCGTCGGGAGGGGCAGCCCGGTCCGGCGGCTCAACTCCGACTGCGTCATCCGTGGCCGCTCGGCGGAGAAGGCGTCGAGCACATGGAAGGCCCGGCCGAGCATGCTGCGGCCGGCCTCGTTCGCGTCACTCACCCGTTCAGTGTCGCCGCCCGGCACCGGCGGCGGCGACAGCCGGTCTATCAGGCCGCGAGGTCTGTGGCTTGACTTTCACGTGTGATCCAACCAACAATTGCCCCGTTCTTAAGTTGAACGGTGGTTCGTATTGCGAACACCTTGGCTTTTCGGAGATCGAATGAGCACCATCGAACGCCCCGCGACGCGTGGGCAAACCGCGCTGTGGGTGGCCCCCCTCTGCTGGATCGCTGTACTCCTCGACGGGTTCGACATGGTGGTGCTCGGCACTGTCATCCCGTCCCTGCGCGAGTACGGCGACTGGAACCTCAGCACCGGCACGATCACCACGATCACCACGTTCGGCCTGGTCGGCATGACGATCGGTGCCCTCACGATCGGCACGCTCACCGACGTCGTCGGTCGCCGCCGCGCCCTCATCTACGCCGTCGCGGCGTTCTCGGTGCTCACCCTGCTGTGCGCGATCGCCCCGAACCCCTTCATGTTCGGTCTGTTCCGCTTCCTGTCCGGCATCGGACTCGGCGGCTGCCTGCCGACCGCGCTGGCGCTGGTCAACGAGTTCTCGAAGAAGCAGGGCGGCGGATCGGCGTCGACGATGCTCATGACCGGCTACCACGTCGGTGCCGTCGCGACAGCTGCGCTCGCGCTCGTGCTCATCGATCCTTTCGGGTGGCACTCGATGTTCGTCGTCGGCGCACTTCCGGCCGTTGTGCTGGTGCCGCTGATGATCCGCTACCTGCCGGAATCGCCCGCCTACCTGCTCTCGCGGGGTCGCCGGGAGGAAGCCGAGCGCATCGCCACCCAGTACGGTCTCGTTCTCGACGACGCTTCCGCATCCGACGCCCCGCCGGCCGCCTCCGCGCCCGCCCGCACGCTCTTCTCGCCGAAGTACCTGCGCAACAGCATCGCCATCTGGGTCGCGTCGTTCATGGGCCTGCTGCTGGTCTACGGCCTCAACACGTGGCTACCGACCATCATGCGTGAGGCCGGCTACGAACTCGGGGCCGCGCTGACGCTGCTGCTGGTCCTGAACGCGGGCGCCGTCGTCGGCTTGCTCATCGCCGGTGGCGTCGCGGACAAGATCGGCCCGCGGACCGCGTGCATCGGATGGTTCGTCGGTGCGGCGGTGTTCCTCGGCCTGCTGAGCGTCAAGGTCTCGTTCGGCATCTACGTCCTGGTGTTCCTCGCCGGTTGCTTCGTCTTCAGCGCCCAGGTGCTGGTCTACGCGTTCACCAGCGCGAGTCACCCAGCCAAGATTCGCGCCACCGCGCTCGGCTGGTCGGCCGGCGTGGGCCGTGTCGGCGCCATCTGCGGACCGCTGCTCGGCGGACTCCTGCTCGACGCCGGTTACGCGGTGCCCTGGGGCTTCTACGCCTTCGCACTCGTGGGCCTGATCGGCTTCGTCGCGATGAGCGCCACCCGCGCGGTCACCACCGACTGACGCCCCGCACGAGCGAGAGAAGGCCGACCGGGAGAACCCGGTCGGCCTTCTCGTGCATCTGACCTTTGTATCCGCCGACCCGCTCAGCGGATGGGCGCGAGGGTGGGACGCTTGGCGGTGACGCCGTCGCCCGACGACGTGCCCCGCACGCGTCGTCCGATCCACGGGATCAGGAATTCCCTGGTCCACTTCAGATCGGCGCTGCGCTGCGACGCCTTGTCGGTGGGCAGGTCCGGCCCCAGCGGATCCATCACGATGTGGTGCTCGACGCCGAGCGTCTCGAGCACGCGGATGGCCATGTTCTGGTGGCCCGGCGTCGACATGTGCAGCCGATCCCAGTCCCACATGCGCAGATCCCGGTACTCGTCGAACCGCCAGAAATCGACGACCTTCGCGCCGTGCCGGTCGGCGACCTCACGGACCAGCTCGTTGTAGACCGCCGAACGGCCGCGCAGCTTGCCGAACACCGTGGCCCAGCCCGCGTCGTACGCGGTCCACATCAGCACGGTGGCGCCGGTGGCGGCGAGCTTGCCGATCGCCTCGTCGTAGCGCGCGACCAGTGCGTCGATGTCGATCTTGGGCCGCATGAAGTCGTTGCCACCGGCGTAGATGGTCACCAGGTCGGGCTGGAGCGCGATCGCGGCGTCGAGCTGCTCGTCGACGATCGGAGCCAGCAGCCGGCCCCGGACCGCCAGATTGGCGTACCCGAAGTCGGCGGTGCGCTGGGCGAGTTCCTCGGCCACTCGGTCCGCCCAGCCACGCAGGCCGTTCGGGCGGGTCGCGTCGGGGTCGCCGACGCCCTCGGTGAAGGAGTCACCCAGGGCGACGTACCTGTGGAAGACCGGTTCCTGCGACATCATGCCCCCAGTATTTCAGTAGCAGAGCTAAAGAAGTCGGATCCGTGCGCAATCACACGTCGGTGCTGAAGCGCACTCCACCGTCAGGAAGAGCGACACCCGGCCACACCCGGGCACCGCTGATCAGCTCGCAGCGGGCACCGATGTCGGCGCCGTCGCCGATCACCGCGTCCCGAACCAGGGCACGCGGACCGATCCGCGCACCGAAACCGATGATCGACCGCTCGACCACCGCACCGGCCTCCACCTGTGCGCCGTCGAACAGGACCGCACCGTCGAGCCGGGCTCCGGCCCCGACCTCGGCGCCGCGACCGACGACGGTGCCGCCGATCAACAGCGCACCGGGCGCCACACCCGCACCGGGATGCACCAGCGATTCACCGCGCGGCCCGTCGAGCGCGGGCGACGGCGCGATGCCGCGCACCAGATCCGCGGACCCGCGCACGAAGTCGTCCGGGGTACCCATGTCGCGCCAGTAGGAGCTGTCGACGTGACCGAAGACGCGCGCGCCGTCCGCGAGCAGCGCCGGGAACACCTCGCGCTCGACCGAGACCGGGCGATCCGACGGGATCTTCTCGATGATCTCGCGGCGGAAGACATAGCAACCCGCGTTGATCTGGTCGGTCGGCGGATCCTGCGTCTTCTCCAGGAACGCCTTCACCCGGCCGTCGTCGCCGGTGGGCACGCAACCGAACGCGCGGGGGTCGCCGACCCGCACGAGATGCAGGGTGACGTCGGCGTTGGTCCGATGGTGGGTCTCGAGGACGGCACCGAGATCGGTGCCGCCGAGGACGTCACCGTTGAAGACCATGATGTTGTCGGCCCGCAAGCTCGGCAGCACGTTGCGGATGCCGCCGCCGGTACCCATCGGCTCGACCTCGGTGACGTACTCGATCTCGAGCCCCATGTCGCTGCCGTCACCGAAGTGGTCCTCGAAGACCTCGGCCTTGAACGACGTGCCCAGCACGACGTGCGTGATGCCGGCCTGCTTGATCCGGGCGAGGAGGTGCGTCAGGAAGGGAACACCCGCCGTGGGAAGCATGGGCTTGGGCGCAGACAGCGTCAGAGGACGCAGCCGGGTGCCCTGGCCTCCCACCAGAACGACGGCATCGGTCGCCGAAGCAGTTGTCATGCTTTCCCCTCAATCTCGATTTCCCGACGCTCGTCCGCGCTGCGCCGACGAACGGCTGCCGCGACCGCGAGCTTTGAACGCAGGGCAAGTCCGCCCCGCAACGCCCACCGCAGCGGCGCCTGCCACCACGCGGGGTGGCGGTCGGCCTGGAAGCGGTAGGCGCTCTGATGATGGGCGGGCAGCATCAGCTCGGGATGCCGGCCCGCGGCATGCCCTTTGGCATGCGTGACCTCGGCCGACGGCACGTAGACGTTGAGCCAGCCCGCCTTGCCGAGCCGGTCCCCCAGGTCGACGTCCTCCATGTACATGAAGTACCGTGAATCGAAGCCGTCGATCGAATCGAACGCGACCCGGCGCATCAGCAGGCACGAACCCGACAGCCAGCCCGCCGCGCGCTCGGTGATGGTCTCGTTCTCCTGGCGGTAGGCCTGCGACCACGGGTTCGACGGCCACACCGAGCCGAGGACCGCGTGTCCGGCGCCGGAGACCAGATCGGGCACGCGCCGCGCCGACGGATACACACTGCCGTCGGGCTCGCGGACCATCGGGCCGAGGGCACCGGCCCGCGGCCACCGCTGCGCCGCCGCCAGCAGTTCGTCGATCGCACCCGGCGACCACCGCACGTCGGGATTGACGACGACGACGAACTCGATGTCGGGGTCGATCTCGGCGACAGCGCGGTTGATCGCCCCGCCGTAACCGATGTTTCCGCCCGTGCGCAGCAGCCGGACGTGATCGTGAGCGGCTGCGGCGGCCTCGGGTGCACCGTCGGTGGACCCGTTGTCTGCCAGGATGACCTGCGGATTCTCGACCGTCGCATCGACCAGCGTGCTCAGGAAATGCTCCAGATGCTCGCCGGGCGAGTAGGTCACCGTCACCACGGCCAGCTTCGAACTCACGCGGGCAAGCGTAGCCCGAAAGCCCACGCCGTCCTCACTCGAGCCGCGACAGCGCGTCGGCCAGAGCGTCCCGCCAAGGCCGCAACGGCGCGAGTCCCGCCGCCGCCCACGCCGCGGGCGAGAGCACCGAATACGACGGCCTCGGCGCCGGACGCACGAACTCCGCACTGGTACACGGCAACACGCGATCGGGGTCGGCGCCGACACCCGCGAACACCGCGCGAGCCAGGTCGAACCACGTCGCGGAGCCCGCATTGGTCGCATGGAGCGTCGTGACGCCCGCGGCACTTCGCCGCTCGGTGCGAGCGAGTTCGAACAGCCCGGCAGCCAGATCGGCCGAATACGTGGGCGAGCCCGTCTGGTCGTTCACGACCTGGACGGTGTCGCGCTCGCGCTCGAGCCGCAGCATCGTCGCGACGAAGTCGTTGCCGGCACCGGTGTACACCCAAGCGGTCCGGACGATCTGCGCGTCCGGAGCCACCTCGTGGATCGCGCGTTCGCCGGCGAGCTTGGTCCGTCCGTACGCCGTCAGCGGACCGGTCGGAGCATCCGGCTCGTACGGGGTGTCCGCGTCACCGGCGAACACGTAGTCGGTCGAGACGTGGATCAGGCGGGCCCCGGCCCGCGCACACGCCGACGCCAGGTTCCGCACCCCGATCTCGTTGACCGCCGCGGCGGCGGCCTCGTCGGACTCGGCTGCGTCGACCGCCGTGTACGCCGCACAGTTCACGACCACCGAATCCGGTCGGACCCACGAGTCCACGGCCCCGCGATCGCGGATGTCGAGCTCGGCGGATCCGACGCCGGACACCGGGACGTCGGCAGCCTCCGCGCACTGCAGCAGTTGGCTTCCCAACTGCCCGCGCGCACCGGTCACAAGAAGAGTCGTCACAGCTGCCGAGTCTGGCACGCCGGACAGCTGTATCGCTTGTCGAGCGAAGATCACCAGTAGCCTTGACGCCAGTATGAGAACCGACCGTCATGGAGGCGCACACGTGCCTGAGCAGCCCACCACACGGAAGGTGCCGCGACGGCCAGCGCCGTTCTCGCGCATCCAGATCACCATTGCGATCGCCGCAGTCCTCGTTCTCGTGATCACCGGATTCGCTTGGCGCAGTGTCGACTCGCTGCGTTCGAGCCTCGCCACGGCAGGCGGCCTCGGGCTGGGCGGAGGCAAGGACGGCGCCGTCGACATCCTCCTCGTCGGCACCGACAGCCGCACCGATGCACACGGAAATCCCCTCAGCCAGTCCGAACTCCAAGCCCTGCGCGCCGGCGACGAGGTCGCGTCCAACACCGACACGATCGTCCTCGTCCGAGTCCCCAACGACGGCGGCTCCGCCACCGCGATATCCATCCCCCGCGACGCGTACGTCGACGTGCCCGGGATCGGGATGTCGAAGATCAACGCGGCCTACGGCGCGACCAAGGAAAACGAACGACAGAAGCTGATCGCGGCGGGCAAGTCGGAATCCACGGCGGACAAGGATTCCACCCAGGCCGGTCGCCAGGCGCTCATCAAGTCGGTGGCGAAGCTCACCGGCATCACGGTCGACCACTACGCGGAGATCGGACTGCTCGGCTTCGTCCTGCTCACCGACGCGGTCGGTGGCGTCGACGTGTGCCTGAACGCGGCTGTCGACGAACCGCTCTCGGGCGCGAAGTTCCCGGCCGGCGAGCAGAAGCTGAGCGGCTCCGACGCCCTCAGCTTCGTCCGCCAGCGGCACGATCTGCCCCGTGGCGACCTCGATCGCATCGTCCGGCAGCAGGTGTTCATGGCGTCCCTCGTCCAGCAGGTGCTGAGCGCGAAGACGCTCACCAACCCGGGCAAGCTCAACCAGCTCTCCGCCGCCGTCCAGCGGTCGGTGGTGCTCGATTCCGACTGGGACATCATCGATTTCGCCACGCAACTGCAGGGTCTCGCCGGCGGCGCGGTCAAGTTCGAGACCGTCCCGGTGGTCGACATCAACGCCATGACCGACTACGGCGAGTCGATCGTCCAGGTCGACCCGAAGGCGATTCGCAAGTACGTCGCCGGCCTCGTCGGTGAGGAACCGAAGGACGACAGCAAGACCACCACGACCGACTCCGCCGTCCCGACGACGATGCCCGACATCGACGTGTCCTCCGTCACGGTCGACGTCGCCAACGACAGCAGCATCGGCGGCCTCGCCGCGACCGTCGCCACCACCCTCGAGAACGAGGGATTCGGCCTCGGCAACGTCGGCAACAACACCGGCAAGTCAGTGACGCGAACCACCGTGTTCGCCAAGGACTCCGGCAGCGACGCCGCGAAGGCGGTCTCCGTGACGCTCGGCGGGCTGCCGATCGAGACCGACTCCTCCCTCTCGTCGGGGAAAGTCCGTGTCGTCCTCGCCGGTGACTACAAGAGCCCGGCCGGAACCTCGTCGTCCACCAGCTCCGACGGCATCTCGAGCGTCGGCACCTCGCCGACCCCCGTCGAACCCGGCCCCCCGATCGATGCCGGCAACAAAGGGCCACACTGTGTCAATTGAGGTCAATCAATTGAGCGCACCCGCGCCCGCCTCTCGTTGAAAGAACGGAAGCCCGTGCCCAACCTGACCACCGCGCTGCTCGATCCGATCCTCACTGCGGACCCGGCCGGCCCGCGCATCACCTACTACGACGACGACACCGGTGAACGCATCGAACTGTCGGCGGTGACCCTCGCCAACTGGGCCGCGAAGACCGCGAACTTCCTGTGCGACGAGTTCGCGCTGATGCCCGGCGCGCGGGTGTCGGTGCTGCTGCCCGCGCACTGGCAGACCGCCGCCGTCCTCCTCGGCGCCTGGTGGGCCGGCCTCGACGTCACACTCGACGCCGACCCGGACGCCGACGCCGCGCTCGTCACCGCCGATCGACTCGACGACGTCGCCGACGCCCCCGAGGTCGCGGTCCTCTCGCTCGACGCGTTCGGCCGTCCGGTCCCCGACCTGCCGGTCGGGGTCACCGACTACGCGACGGCCGTGCGCGTGCACGGCGACCAGTTCCGGGCGGTCGCGTCCGGTCCGACCGCGCTCGACGGCCGCGGCGTCGACGAGGTCCTCGCGTCGGCCCGCGCCGTCGCCGCCGAGCAGAACGTCACCGGGTCGGATCGCGTGCTCTCCACCCGCACCTGGTCGTCGGCCGACGAACTGATCGCCGGACTCGTCTCGGTCCTCGCGGTCGGCGCTTCGCTGGTGCAGGTGACCAACTCCGACGACGCCGCGCTCACCCGCCGCGTCGACTCCGAGAAGGTCACCGCCCGACTCGGCGGATAGCAGTCGATCGACACGGCAGGGCCCGGGATCACCGTGATCCCGGGCCCTGCGTCGTCTCTCTGCTGCTCAGCCGGCCAGCGCCGCCACCGGTGCGGTGCCCGCCGCCCGCCGCGCCGGCAGCACTGCCGCGACGACTCCGGCGACGCCACCGCCCACCACGATCAGTGCAAGCGTCGCCCAGGGCAGGGTGTTCAGCACGAGGTCGTCGAATCCGAACAGCGACGCCGACCCGCTGATGCCGAACGCCACGCCCAGCGCCACGCCGAGCGCCGATGCCACGCCCGCGATCAGCAGTGCCTCCCACAGCAGCAGTGACCGCAGGCCCGACCGGGTCAGGCCCAGCGCCCGCAGCAGCCCGGATTCGCGGCGCCGTTCGAGCACCGACAGCGCCATCGTGTTGCCGACACCGATCAGGGCGATCACCACCGCTACCGACAGCAGCCCGGCGACGATCAGCAGCAGCGTGTCCAGCACGCTGTCGAGCGTCGCGCGCATCACGAGCGAGCCGCCGACATCGCTGCCCGGAGCCAACTGCTCTGCAAGCGAAGTGATCTCGTCCTGCATGGCACGGCTGTCGGCGTCGCTCAGTCCGTCGTCGAGCCGGATCCACATCTGGTCCTGCACCACCTGCGACGACAGTGCCGTCAGAATCCGCGCCTCGGTCAACGGGGTCCGGCCGTCCGCGCTGCCCACCGTCAGCTCGGCACGACCCGCGTTCCCCGCCAGCGTGACCTTGTCGCCCGAATGGAGTCCGTAGTACTGCATGTCGGCCGACGGCAGCAGCAGCTGGTCCGCGACCGGCAGCTCGACGTCGGAACGCAGCGTCGTACGAACCGCGCCCGGATCGACGCCCGTGACGCGGATCGTCCGCCCGTCGGGCAGGGCGACGTCGGCGGTCCCGATCGGCGCGACCGCGGCCACACCGTGCAGGCCCCGCACCCGGTCGACGAGATCGACCGGCAGTCCCGCCGCTGCCTCGCTGACGACGCTCACGTCCACCGGGAATTGATCGTCCACAGCGCCGGGCGCGCTGGCCTTGGTGACCGCGATCCCCACCACGAGAGTGCTGGTGAGCGTGACGCCGATCAGCAGCGCCGTCGCGGTCGCCGCGGTGCGGCGCGGATTACGACCGGCGTTGCCGGCCGCGAGCTGGCCCACGGGGCCGCCCAGGCGGGACACCACCGCACCGACCCGGGAGATGACCGCCGGGATGATCCGCTGTCCGAGGATCACGATCGAGACGAAGGTCAGCAGCCCGCCGAAGCAGCCGATCAGCACCTGCGCGGTGCCGGCGCCGACGCCGAGAATGCCTACGCCGGCGAGCAGCCCGACGGTTCCCACCACTCGACGGGTCCGCGACACCACGACCGATTCCGGCTTCGACTCGAGAGGCTGCAGCGCCGCCAGCGGCGACACCCGTGTCGCGGCCCGGCCCGGGGCCGATGCCGCAACCATCGTCATCACGACACCGACCGCGAGGCCGACGACCACCGTCACCGGTGTCACGCTCAAGCTCTGCAACGGGATCGGCACGTCGGCCGCCGAAGCGATTTGCGCCACCAGCCAGGCCGCGGCCACACCGAGGCCGACGCCCAGCACTGACGCGACCGCGCCGACACCGGCCGCCTCGACCCGCACACTGCCGCGGACCTGTGCCGCGGTCGCACCCACGCAGCGCAGCAGCGCCAGTTCCTGGGTGCGAGCCGCGAGCAGGACCGCGAACGTGTTGGCGATGACGAGCCCCGCGACCACCACTGCAATCGCGCCGAACGCGAGCAGCACGCTCGCCAGGACGTCGGAGCTGCCCAGATACTGCTGCGACGCCAACTCCGCTTGCCGCGCACCGGTTTCCACCGTCACGTCTGCGGGCAGCATCGACTGCACTCGCTGGGCCAGCTGTTCCTGCGACAGAGTGCCGTCACCGGCGACACGAATCTCCCGCACCGTCACGCCCGACGTCGCCCACTCCCCCAGCTGCGCCGGGGTCGCGAAGACGGTCGTGCCGTTCATGCTCTGCGCCGTGCCCGCCAGATCGATGGTGCCGACCACCTTCGCGGTCTCCGTCAGGGAGTCGCGGCCGAGCATCGTCACCGTCAGGTCGGTCCCGACCGGGATACCCGACCCGGACCCGACCGCGACCTCCCCCAGCGCCTCCGGGAACCGGCCGTCCTGCAGCTTCTGCCAACGCAGCCCGGGATCCTGCGACAGCGACACCGCCGACCCGTACGACGAGCCCTCTCCATCGCGCCGCACCTTGACACTGGCCGAGTTGTCCTCGGCGACCGCCCGCACGCCCGGAATCGCCGCAACCGTCGCCGGGTCGACGGTGCCGGTGACGACCACGTCCGTCGTCGCGTACTGTCCAGCGAGCGAACCCGTCACGCCGGCCCTGAGCGTCGAATTCAACGTCAGCGTCGCCACGATGAACGCGACCGAGATCACGACCGCGAGGATCGACGCGACATACCGTCCCGCATGCGCGCGCATCTGCGCCCACGCCAACCCACGCATCAGCGGGCCTTGCTCAGGTCGTCGGCGCCGAGCGAACGCATCGTCTCGATCACCGAATCTGTCGTGGGACGGTCGATCTCGCCGGCGATGGTGCCGTCGGCGATCAGCACCACGCGGTCGGCGTACGACGCTGCGACCGGGTCGTGTGTCACCATCACGACGGTCTGCCCGGTCTCGCGGACGCTCGAGCGCAGCAGGTCGAGCACCTCGGCACCGGTGCGCGAATCGAGGTTGCCGGTGGGCTCGTCCGCGAAGATCACGTCCGGCTGCGGCAGCAGGGCCCGCGCCACAGCGACCCTCTGCTGCTGTCCACCGGACAGTTCGTGGGGGCGATGCCCGAGCCGGTCGGTCAGACCCAGGCGGCGGACCACCTCGTCACGCCAGCCGCGCTCGGGGACCCGTCCGGCCAGCCGCATCGGCAGCAGCATGTTCTCCTCGGCCGACAGCACCGGCAGCAGGTTGAACGCCTGGAAGACGAATCCGATTCGCTCCCGGCGCAGTTCGGTGAGCTCCTTGTCGCCCAGCGCGGTGATCTCGGTGCCGCCGACGTGCACGGTGCCCGACGTCGCAACGTCCAGTCCGGCGAGGCAGTGCATGAGCGTCGACTTGCCCGAGCCGGACGGACCCATGATCGCGGTGAAGGCACCTGCCTCGAAGTCCACGTCAACGCCACGCAGCGCATGGACGGCGGTCTCGCCGTTGCCGTACGTCTTGGTCAGGGCCCGCGCCCGCACCTTCTGGTCACCATTTCTCATGCTGTCGACGTTATGGCTGGTCAGGGGTCTTCCACATCGGAGCGCGGGGCGATCTCCGGAGCTGCCGACGTCATACCCGGGTAGGACATGGCATCAGCCTGAGTGCCCATTCCTGGCCCGATCACGACGCGCTCGACGTCGGCACGCGACGCCAGTCTGCGAGCGTGAACCCCTTCGGAATCCACACCTTCGACGAACTACTCGCCGCCGGTGTCCCGCGCAGCACCATCGGCAGCCGATGCCGCAGTGGGCGCTATCACCGCGCGCAGCCGCGGATCTACGCCGTGACCGAGCCGCCCATTCTTCGTCCGCCCGCGCGGGAATCCGCTCGCGGCACGAAAGGAGTGGGCGCTGAGGCCGATGTCAGTCGGAGCCGAGGAGGTCCTGCGGGCGGACGAGCCCGATCTGGAACGCGTACAGCACGGCCTGCACGCGGTCCCGCGATCCGGTCTTCGAGAGAACGCGTCCCACATGGGTTTTCACGGTCGCCTCGGAGACCACGAACTTGTCGGCGATCTCGGCGTTCGACAGCCCGTGCGCCATCGCCTCGAGCACCTCGACCTCGCGCGGAGTCAGGTCCTCGGGCAGTGACGGCTGCACCGAATTGCCCAGCATCGGCCCAACGTGCTGCAACAGCTTGCGGGTGGACCGGGCCTCGATGACCGCGTCGCCGCGGTGCACGGTGCGGATCGCGTCGAGCAGTTGTTCCGGTGGGACGTCCTTCAGCAGGAAGCCACTGGCACCGGCGCTGATCGCCGACATCACGTACTCGTCGTTCTCGAACGTGGTGAGCACCACCACCTTCGGCGAATCGTCGAGCGCGGTGAGCCGGCGGGTGGCCTCGATGCCGTCCATGTTCGGCATCTGGACGTCCATCAGCACGACGTCTGCGGGCGTGCGCGACAACTCCTCGACGCCGCGGGCGCCGTCCGACGCCTCGAGCACCACCGTGAGGTCCGGCTGCGAGTCGATCACCATGCGGAACCCGGCCCGCACCAGCTGCTGGTCGTCGACGAGGGCCACGCGAATCATGTCGTCCACCCTAGGGTGCGACGTACGGGAGCCTGCCCCGCACCCGGTAGCCGCCGCCCGCCACAGGTCCAGCCGTGAGCTTTCCGCCGTGCAGCTTGGCCCGCTCGGTCATGCCGATCACGCCCTGCCCGCCCGGCGACGGCTCGATCAGTGCCGCAGCACCGCCACGGCCGTCGTCTGCGACGACCAGTTCGACGTCGTCCGGTCCCCAGTTCACCGCGACGCGCGCCTGCGCCCCGGGACCGGCGTGCTTGAGGACGTTGGTCAGCGACTCCTGCACGATCCGGTACGCCGTCAGCCCCGCGCCGGTGGACAGCTCCCGCTTCTCACCGGTCACCGTCATGCCGACGTCCAGGCCGCCGCGCCGCAACTCGGAAACCAGGCTCTCGATGTCGTCGGCGCCGGGCATCGCGGCGAATTCTCGCGGCCTGTCCTCGCGGAGCACCGACAGCAGCGCCCGCATGTCCGTCAACGCCTGCCGGCCGGTCGACGCGATGGTCTCGAGCGCGGTGATCGCGGCCTGCGGGTCCTGCGCCGCGCTGTACCGGCCGCCATCGGCCTGCGCGATCACGACCGTGAGCGAGTGCGCGACGATGTCGTGCATCTCGCGGGCAATGCGGGTGCGCTCGTTGACCGCCGCCAACTCCGCCTCCTGCGCACGCTCGAGTTCGAGCAGTCGCGCCCGCTCGGCCAGACCCTCGAGTTCCTGGATGCGAACCCGGCGCAGATCGCCGAACGCCCACACGGCAAGCACGAACACCGTGAGGAAGACCGCGGAGACCACTGCGGCCTCCAGCCCGACCTCCTTGTTCGCGAAGTATCTGAACCCGGCCGCCGTCGCTCCGAGGATCGCGATGCCGAGGGCGGTGTAACTGCTCCACCGGGGTGCGTAGGCCGCGAACGCGTAGAGCGCGACCGGCACTGCGACCACGCTCGGCATCAACATCTGGTCGACGACGAGCAGGTGCAGGATGGCGAACGCCGCCACCACGAACCCGGACACGACGGTCTTCGAGCGCCGCCACGCCAGCGGCACCGTCATGCCGAGGGAGACGACGACCGCGGGCCCGCCGAAGCCGAGTGCGGTCGGGATACAGACCAACGTCAGGAGCGCCGCCTCGACGCGGTCGATTCCGACCACGTGGGCGGCGCTCCAGCGATACCAGCGCTCACTCAGGGGGAACCGGGCCATGCTTCTCAGCCTAGAGTCCGATTCGATCCCGAGACGGCACTGCTCAGCCGAGCAACCTGGTACGCAGGGCCGCGTCCTTCTCGAGCACCATCTGCTCGAGCCCGGCCTGGAAGTCGGCCATCCGCTGCTGCAGGGCCGGATCCGACGCACCGAGGATGCGGGCCGCGAGCAGGCCCGCATTGCGGGCACCACCGATCGACACCGTCGCGACAGGGACACCGGCCGGCATCTGCACGATCGACAGCAGCGAATCCATGCCGTCGAGGTACTTCAGCGGCACCGGGACACCGATCACCGGCAGCGGCGTGGCCGAGGCGACCATGCCGGGTAGATGGGCGGCGCCACCCGCACCCGCGATGATGACTTTCAGTCCCCGAGCTGCCGCGTCACGCGCGTAGTCGAGCATGCGCTGCGGGGTGCGGTGCGCCGACACCACGCCCACCTCGAACCGGACACCGAACTCGGCGAGAGCCTCGGCGGCGGCCTCCATCGTCGGCCAGTCCGAGTCGCTGCCCATGATCAGCCCGACGAGGGGCCCGTTCGATTCAGTCACTTGCTGTCCGCTCCTGTGTGTTCGTTCCGGAAACCGTCGACTCCGGTCATGCCTGACCGTGCACGTCCCACCCGTCGGTCCATTCGGCGTGCGACAGCCAGTGCGCGGCCCGCTCGGCGCGCTCGCGCACCGCCGCGACGTACTGAGCGTCGTCCGGCGAACCGTCTGCGCCTCCGACCACGTTCACGTGCCCGATCTTGCGGTCCTTGCGCTCACCCTTGCCGTACATGTGCACCTTGGCGTCGGGCATGCGCGCGAACAGGTGGTGCAGGCGCTCGTCCATGCTCATCGTGGGCGCCTCGGGCGCTCCGAGGACGTTCGCCATGACCGTGACCGGTGCGATGGGCGACGGATCGCCGAGCGGGTAGTCCAGCACCGCCCGCACGTGCTGCTCGAACTGCGACGTCCGCGCCCCGTCCTGCGTCCAGTGGCCGGAGTTGTGCGGACGCATCGCCAGCTCGTTCACGATCAGGGCACCGTCGGTGGTCTCGAACAGCTCGACGGCCATCGCACCCACGACACCGAGTTCGGACGCCACACGCAGTGCCAACTGCTCGGCCTCCGCGGACAGTTCCTTCGACAGCTGCGGAGCCGGCGCCAGCACGACAGCGCACTGCCCGCTGCGCTGCACGGTTTCGACGACCGGCCACGACGCGCCCTGCCCGAACGGCGAGCGGGCGACCATCGCGGACAGCTCACGCGTGAAGTTGATCGCCTGCTCGACCATCAGCTGGACGCCCTTGTCGAGCTGTTCGGTGACGATGGCCTCGGCCTCGTCGGAGTCGTCGGTGATCCAGACACCGCGGCCGTCGTAGCCGCCGCGCACCGCCTTGAGGACGACGGGCCAGCCGTGCTCGGCACCGAACCGGACGACGTCCTCGGCCCACGTGACCTCGGCGAACGCCGGGACCGGGGCACCCATCTCGCTGAGCTTGCGGCGCATCGCCAGCTTGTCCTGCGCATACACGAGCGCCTGCGGCGGCGGCTGCACGTTGACGCCCTCGGACACCAGCACGTCGAGATGCTCGGTGGGGACGTGCTCGTGGTCGAACGTCAGGGCGTTCGACCCGAGGGCGGCCTTGCGCAGCGCGGCGAGGTCCTCGTGGCTGCCGAGCACGACGTCGGGGCTGACCTGAGCGGCGGGCTCGTCGATGCTCCCCGCGAGCACGCGCAGGGTCTGGCCCAGCTCGATCGCGGCCTGATGCGTCATGCGCGCGAGCTGACCGCCGCCGATCATCGTCACCACGGGCATACCGCTCGGGAGGTCACGCGGAGGGGTGGGGCGAGATTCGGAATCAGATTTGCCGGTCACGACACACCATGGTGTCATGTTCGCCCGCGACGAGTTCTGCCGAGGTCATCCGGCGTCTGGACCTGTGAAGAACCTGATAGATCATGATCCAACCGCTCGATCGAGATCGAGGGTTCGTACAATACTTCGTTGTGTCTTTCGTCGACGCGGCGATGAGCCGAGTTCCGCAGCCCTTCCGGGCCCTCGTCCTTCGCCACCACGAGCTGATCAAATTCGCAATCGTCGGCGGCACAACGATGGTGGTCGACCTCGCCATCTTCTACAGCCTGAGCCTGACGATCCTCGAGCAGAAGCCCGTCGTCGCCAAGATCTTCTCGGGCGTGGTCGCGACCATCCTGAGTTACGTCCTCAACCGTGAGTGGTCGTTCAAGCACCGTGGTGGCCGGGAACGGCACCACGAGGCGCTCCTGTTCTTCACGATCAGCGGCATCGGCGTCGTCATTTCGGCGGCGCCGCTGTGGATCGCCAACAACGTCTTCGACGTCCGCTCGTCCGTGAGCTTCACGGCACTGATGATCGTCGACTTCGTCCTCAACTACATCATCGGCAACCTGCTGCAGATGGTCTTCCGGTTCTGGGCGTTCCGCCGGTGGGTGTTCCCGGAGGAGACCACCCCACACGAGGCGATCGAACAGCCGGAGCCCGCCGAACTCACCGGCGAGGACCCCAGCCACAGCTAGCGCGGCTCGTGGACGCCGGCCACCCGGGTCGGGATGTCGTCCCGAGCCGGCGAGAGAAACACCGCGAACAACGCCGGACGGCGGCGCTGCAATTCGAGTCGTCCCCCGTCGGCCTCGACAAGCGCCCGGGCGAGAGCCAGCCCGACACCGGTGGACCCGGCACCCGAGAATCCCCGGTCGAAGATGTGGGGCGCCAGCTCGTCGCTCACCCCCTCCCCCTCGTCGGACACCTCCACGCAGACGCGTGATCCTGCGGCCGAGCCCCGACCCGAGACGCCCGACACCAACCGCACCGACACCGTGCAGGTGCCGGCGCCGTGGTGCAGGGCGTTGTCGATCAGCACCGACACCGCCTCCCGCAACCGCGACCCGGTCGCCTTCGACGTCAACCTCGGCTCACCCCGAAGGCGCAACACCCGGCCCGCGTCCTTGAACGGGACCTGCCAGTCCGCCACGACACTCGCCAGCTCGCCCACCACCGACACCGGCTCGCGGTTGGTGGCACCGCTGTCACGCGACGACCGCACCAGATCGTCCACGGCCACGGTGAGACGGTCGACCTGCGCCATCGCCTCCTCGGCCTCGTGTACCACGTCGGGGTCGGAGTGCCCCGACAGCTCGTCGAGTCGCAGGCGCACGGCGGTGAGCCGGCTGCGAAGCTGGTGCGACACGTCGGCCACGAGCGAGTGTTCGCGTTGCAGGCGCCCCGATATCTCCACGGTCGCCGAGTCCAGCACGTCGGATACGCGGTCCAGTTCGGGAATGTCGTGGCGGCGCGAATCGGGCCGGAAATCGCCCTCGGCGAGCCGCGCGGCCCGCTCGGCGACGTCCTTGAGCGGATCGGCGAGACGCTTCGCAGTGACGACCGCGACGCCGGCGCCCGCCCCGATCGACGCGAGCACCAGCAGGGTCACCGCGCCGACGGCTTGACGCTGCAGGGTTCGCATCCGATCGGACGGCACCTCCAGGCGCAGCGACCCCGACGTCCCCATCGACAGCGACTCGACGAGCGGGGACTGAACCGTCGCCGCACCGATGTCGAGGCGTGCGGCACCCTCTTCCGGTGTCGGGTAGACGACGACCAGCTTGCCGCCCTCCGGGATGACGAGGCGCAGCGACGTGGTGTCGAGACCGTCCTCGACGACGCCGGCGCTGCCCTCCTGGACGATGATCTCCGCGGCCATCCGGTCGAGCCGACTCTGGAGGTCACTGCGGGTGAAGTCCTCCACCCACAGCCATGCGGTGTAGATCAGCGGGACACCGAGCAGCAGTCCGGTGAAGATGACGACGGCAAGGATCGACTGCAGGATTCTGCGACGCACTTCGAACGGAACCTAGTCGGTGTTGATGCGGAAGCCGACGCCCCGCACGGTCGCGATCCGTCGATCCGCTCCCGCGCCCTCGTCGCCGATCTTCCGGCGCAGCCAGGACATGTGCATGTCGAGGGTCTTCGAACCGCGCAGTTCGACGTCCCCCCAGACCTCTCGCAGGATGGTGTCTCGCGAGACGACCTGGCCGGCGTGCTCGAGCAGCACCCGCAACAGCTCGTACTCCTTGTTGGCCAGCGCCACCTCGGATCCGTTGACGAGAACCCGCCGGGCCGCCGGCTCGAGCCGGATACCGGCCACCTCGACGACGACGTCCTCCCCACCGCCGCTGCGCCGCAGCAGCGCCCGCACGCGCGCCATGAGCTCGGCCAGTCGGAACGGTTTGCCGACGTAGTCGTCGGCGCCCGCGTCGAGCCCGACGACGAAGTCGACCTCGTCGGTGCGTGCAGTGAGCATCAGTACTGCCAGATCCAGGCTGTGCGCGCGCAACTGGCGGCACACCTCGAGCCCGTCCATTCCGGGCAGCCCGAGGTCGAGGATCAGGAGTTCGAAGTCACCGGTGAGCGCACGCTCGAGCGCGGACGGGCCGGTCTCCTCGATGGTGACGGTGTAGCCCTCGCGGCCGAGTGCGCGCGACAGCGGAGCGGCGATGGCCTCGTCATCTTCGGCAAGCAGTACGGCGGTCACGCCGACAGCCTACGGTCGGTTCCGCCCTCGCGGTTCTATAACCAGCCTTTCCGGTGTTTCCGGCGTTCTTCGCCGCCGGTGCCGGGCCCGTCGTCCTGTCGCGGGTAGTGCTCGTCGTGACGGGTGTCCTGGTAGTGGTCGCGGTAGGGATCGTGGTGGGCGCTCGTCGAATCGAAGACCTGGTGGTACAGCATCGAATGCACCTTCTGGACCTCGGGAATGTCGTCGAATTCGAGCGGGTCGTCGGACGACGCGACGATCATCAGCGTGCCGGTGCGCAGCATCCGGTCGACGGGTCCGTGCCGGAACTGCACGTTGCTGATCCGGTTCATCGGGATGTCGATGCCGGTGTGGGTCATCACGCCGTGGCGGATCATCACGCGCCGGTCGGTCACGATGAAGTGCGTCGACTTCCACCGCAGTACCGGAACAAGGACTTTCCACACCACGACGGCGAGCCAGGCGGCCGCGATCACGATCGACACGACCGTGACCGCCGCGCCGCTCAACTCCGACTCCGCGAGACCCAGAAGGAAGCCCACGATCGCGGTGGCGAGGATGAAGATCGCCGACGGGATGACGAGCACCTTCCAGTGCGGATGCCGGTGCAGCACCAGTTCCTCGTCCGCAGCCAGAGCGTCCTGTGGGTATCCCATGCCAAAAGTGTGACAGGTCGGCAGAGCGACGGACGATCAGGCGACGCCGGTGGCCGGGGCCGGCTCGGGCGGTTCCGGGAGGGACGCCGCCGCAGGGTCACGCGGCCCCCTGATGAACACGTCGGCCCAGCGCGTCGACGGGTCGATGTCGATCAGGAACGCCTTCACCAGGAGCGACATCGGAACCGCCAGTAACGCGCCGAGCGGGCCGAGGACCCAGCCCCAGAAGATCAGCGCGATGAACGTGGCCGTCACGGACAGACCGACCGCGTCGCCGACGAACTTCGGTTGGATCACGGACTGGATCAGCACGTTGATGACGCTGTACACGACCACCACGATGATCGCGAGCTTCGGCCCGCCCTGCAGCAGCCCGAGTGCTGCCGGCGGCGCGAGACCGAGGATGAAGCCGATGTTCGGAATGTAGTTCGTGATGAATGACAGCAGCGCCCACAGCACCGGCAGCGGAATGCCCAGCCACCACAGCGCGAGGCCGTCGATGACGGCGACGATCAAGCCGAACACGGTCGACACGACGAGGTAGCTGCGGGTGCCCGACGCGAACGTCTCGAGAGCGTAGGCGATCTCGGGGCGGTGTCTCGTGACGACGGCCAACCGTTCGTGCATCGACATTCCGTCGAAAGCCATGAACAGCAGAAGCGCGAGAATGAGGACCAGGTTCGAGAAGACGCCGAGAAGACTCGAAACCACCGACTCCGCGTACCCGACCGCCTTGCCGAAATCGATTCCCGACAGGGCGTTCTGGATCTGATCGGATCCGATGCCCCATTGACTCAGCTGATCGCTGATCGCGTCGAGCATCTTCTGCGCGTCGTCCGAGTACTGCGGCAGCAGGGTCGCGAACTGGGCGACGGAGACAGCGAGCGCACCGACGAGGCCGAGCAGGATCGCGTAGACGGCGACCAGTGCCCCGAGCATTCCGATCCAGCGAGGCCATCCGCGGCGTCGCACCCATTCCTGGATCGGCTGCACCGCAATGGTGAGCATCAGCGCGAGGAAGACCGGGCCGAGAATGCCGGAAAACGATTTCATACCGGCGACCGAAACTACGGCGCCGGCCAGCGCGAGAAGGACAATGAGACCGCGAGGAATTGCCCAGTCCGCGCGATTCGTCGGATTCGGCGGTGTCCGGCGGTTCGACCGTTCCTTTCGACCCCCTCGTTCGAGCAGGCCGACATCCCGACCCGGCCTGTTCATCACATTGCGCGACGCAGCAGGAACGGCGCGGCTACCACAATGACGCCGTAAAGGATCATCCAGACGCCGACGACAATGACGAAGACACCGAGCGAAAGCTCCGGTTGCAGCAGCACGATCGCACCCGCGACCACGCTGATGATGCCGAGAATGATGCTGGCCGCACGGTGACCCCGGACCTCCGATGCGCCGGCGACGATGTCGAGCACGCCGCGGAACACCCACCACGCGCCGATGACGAGAGCGATGATCACCAGCGTCTGCAGCGGACTACGGAGAACCAGGAACCCCAGCAGGATCGCCAGCGCACCCGACAGGCCCGTCAACGTGCGCGCCGACGTCGGCGCACCGACCTCGGCGAAGGACCGGACGATCTGGATGATGCCGAATGCGAACACCTGGATCGCGATGAGCACCGCGGCAACGACCAGCGTCGCGTGCGGCCACACCAGCATCACAATTCCGAGACCGAGAGTGAGCAGCCCGAAAACGACCGTCAGCCCGGTCAGGAAACGACTCGCCGTTTCCAGATCACGGGACTCGGTGGCAACCCAAGCGCCGCCGGCCCCTTCGGACGTTCCATGTTGAGCGTTCATCACTACCCCTCCGCCGCACGATATTTCGTGGATCAGCGACAAAGTAGCAGCAAACGACGCTTCGCGAGCGATTGCGCGTAGACACAATTCGGTGCCGTGATCCCGACCGCGTTTTCACCCGTCGGGGGTGAGGATTCGCCGTCGAAACCGCTGGAAAATCCCACCCGATGGATTGGCTCCACCCGTGTGATTTCTCCCACCGATCGAAAGGGCACGGCAATGACCACAACGACGACTCACGCTTCGGGAAGTGGCACAAAACAGGGATTCGCGGCGGGTGCGTCGATCGCTGCAGCGATCATTCTCATGACCGTCGGCATTCTCCAGATCTTCCAGGGAATTTCCGCACTGGCCAAGGACGACGTCTTCGTCGTCGGCCCCGAATACGTCTATCAGTTCGACCTCACCACGTGGGGTTGGATCCACCTCATCCTCGGCATCGTCGTCGTCCTGGTCGGCCTGGCGCTGCTGACGGGTGCGATGTGGGCACGCGTGTGCGCGATCATCATCGCGGCGCTGTCGATCATCGCGAACTTCCTGTGGATCCCGTGGTACCCGATGTGGTCGATCCTGATCATCGCGCTCGACATCGTCGTGATCTGGGCCGTATCCACATGGGAGACCGAGAAGGCCTGAGGTTCACACAGCACGCAGATGGGTGATGTCACCGGCCGACACCGCGACCGGTGACTCACCTTCTGCCTTGATCACGATGCGGCCCTCGACGTCGACGTCGGTCGCGATACCCACGAGCTCCCGGTCTCCCGGGAGCTCTGCGCGTACCAGGCGGCCGAGGGTGCCGCACCGTTCCCGGTAGGCGGCCGCGAGGGCATCGACCTTCCAGCCCGCGCCCTGCCACTCGCGCCACCGCGACGCCATTTCGCGGAGCAGCGCGCGCACCAGGACGGTGCGGTCGGTGACGTCGGCACCCGCGAGTTCGAGCGACGTCGCCGTCGGCACCGGCAGCTCGTCCTCGGTCAGCGTCACGTTGAGACCGATCCCCACGACGACGGTCGGGACTGGTCCGGTCGACGCCACCTCGGCAAGGATTCCCGCGACCTTCTTCCCGTCGATCAGAACGTCGTTGGGCCATTTCAGTTCCGCGTCGACCTTCGCGACCTGGCGCAATGCGTCGACCACCGCGATGCCCGACAGCAGCGGCAACCAACCGATGTCGGACAGGTTCATCCCGGGCAGGTCGAGGACCGCGGACACCGTCACGTGCGCTCGCGGAGCGCTCACCCACGGCCGCGCGTGCCGGCCCCGGCCACCGGTCTGGGACTCGGCGATCAGGACGCTGCGCGCGTACTCCTGGTCCTGCGGCCTGGCGAGCAGGTCGGCGTTGGTGGAGCCGGTCTCCGCCACCACGTCGAGGCGGGACCAGAAGGCATCGGGATCACCGCCCGCGTCACGAACCAGCGCGCGGCGGAGCGCGGCGACATCGAGCGGGGGGCGGTTGAGATCGGTCCACATTCGTCCAGCCTAGGATGCGGTTGGAAAGTGACTCGCGAGTAGCTTAGGTTGAATAATTCAGCGCAAGCCGACCTCGCTCGACGCACCCCCGGGAGACCTGGTTAAGCTCACTTCCCATGACCAGTGTGCAGGAGCCAGCCGCGGCGGAGGCGGCGAATACCCCGGATATCCACACGACGGCGGGAAAGCTCGCTGACCTGCGGAACCGCCAGGCGCAGGCAATGCAGCCGATGGGCGAAGCGGCCATCGAGAAGGTCCACGCCAAGGGCAAGCTGACCGCCCGCGAGCGCATCCACGCGCTCCTGGACGAGGGCTCGTTCGTCGAGCTCGACGCCCTGGCCCGGCACCGCAGCACCAACTTCGGCCTCGCCGACAACCGCCCCGTCGGCGACGGCGTCGTCACCGGCTACGGCACGATCGACGGCCGCGACGTGTGCGTCTTCTCGCAGGACGCCACCGTGTTCGGCGGCAGCCTCGGCGAGATCTACGGCGAGAAGATCGTCAAGGTCATGGACCTGGCGCTCAAGACCGGCCGCCCGCTGATCGGCATCAACGAGGGCGCCGGCGCCCGTATCCAGGAGGGCGTCGTCTCGCTCGGCCTGTACGGCGAGATCTTCCACCGCAACGTCCAGGCCTCGGGTGTCATCCCGCAGATCTCCCTGATCATGGGCCCGGCCGCCGGCGGCCACGTCTACTCCCCCGCGCTGACCGACTTCGTGGTCATGGTCGACGAGGCCAGCCAGATGTTCGTCACCGGCCCCGACGTCATCAAGACCGTCACCGGTGAGGACGTCACCATGGAGGATCTGGGCGGCGCCCGGACCCACATGGCCAAGTCGGGTGTCGCGCACTACGTCGCCTCCGGCGAGCAGGACGCGCTCGACTACGTCAAGGACCTGCTGTCCTACCTGCCGAGCAACAACCAGGCCGCGGCTCCGCGCCTGGCTCCGTCCGATCCGATCTTCGGCTCGATCGAGGACTCGCTCACCGACGAGGACCGCGAGCTCGACACGCTGATCCCGGACTCGGCCAACCAGCCGTACGACATGCACGAGGTCATCCGTCGCATCCTCGACGACGACGAGTTCCTCGAGGTGCAGGCCGGCCGCGCCATGAATGTCATCGTCGGCTTCGGTCGCGTCGACGGCCGCAGCGTCGGCATCGTCGCGAACCAGCCCACGCAGTTCGCCGGCTGCCTCGACATCGACGCGTCCGAGAAGGCCGCTCGCTTCGTCCGCACCTGCGACGCGTTCAACGTCCCGATCATCACGCTGGTCGACGTCCCGGGCTTCCTCCCGGGCACCGAGCAGGAGTACAACGGCATCATCCGTCGCGGTGCGAAGCTGCTGTACGCGTACGGCGAGGCCACGGTCGGCAAGATCACCGTCATCACCCGCAAGGCGTACGGCGGCGCGTACGACGTCATGGGCTCCAAGCACATGGGCGCGGACGTCAACCTGGCGTGGCCGACCGCGCAGATCGCGGTCATGGGTGCCTCCGGCGCCGTCGGCTTCGTGTACCGCAAGCAGCTGCTCGAGGCCGCCAAGAACGGTGAAGACGTCGACGCGCTGCGTCTGCAGCTGCAGCAGGAGTACGAGGACACCCTGGTGAACCCGTACGTTGCGGCCGAGCGTGGTTACATCGACGCCGTCATCCCTCCGTCGCACACCCGCGGACAGATCGTCTCCGCTCTGCGTCTGCTCGAGCGCAAGATGGTTTCGCTTCCGCCCAAGAAGCATGGGAACATCCCCCTATGACAGCCACAACCCGGGAAGATCTGCTCACCGACGCGGAACTGCTGGATGCGTCGGTCGACGGCGCGGCACTTGAGGGTGCCGAGCTGGCAGAAGCTGTCGCCAGTCTGGAGTCGCCCGACGCCCCCGCGGCTTCGGGCCCCCAGGCACCGGTGATCTCGATCGTCAAGGGCAACCCGTCGGACGAGGAGATCGCGGCGCTCGTCACGGTCCTGTCGGCCGCGGCGGCCGGTGGCTCCGAGGAGGTGGGTGACACTCGCCCGCCCGAGACGTGGGGCGCACCCACCCGCATGCACCGCGGGCACGCGCCGTTCTCGCCGTACTCGTTCAGCAACCCGGTCGCGGCGCGCCCGTTCTGATCGAACGGTTCGCGCAATGCTGATCGCGTGGTTCCCACAGTGACCCGAATGGTTCTCGCCTCGGCGTCCCCGGCACGGCTGGCCGTGCTGCGGGGCGCCGGGGTCGAACCCACCGTCCGGGTCTCCGGCGTCGACGAGGACGCCGTCATCGACCGTCTGGGCCCGTCCGCGGACCCCGAAGTGGTCGTCACCGCGCTCGCGGAGGCCAAGGCCCGCGACGTGGTCCCCTCGCTCGTCGCCGAGGGATTCAGCGACGCCGTGGTGATCGGCTGCGACTCGATGCTGCTGATCGACGGCGAATTGCAGGGCAAGCCGCACACCGTCGATGTCGCGCGCCGCCGCTGGCAGTCGATGGCCGGCCGCAGCGCCACCCTTCTCACCGGTCACAGCGTGCTGCGGATCGAGGACGGCACCGTCGTGGCCACCGTGTCCGACCACAGCGGCACCGTCGTGCACTTCGGCACCCCGTCTGCGGAGGACCTCGAGGCGTATCTCGCGACGGGCGAACCGCTGAAGGTCGCCGGCGCCTTCACCCTCGACAGTCTCGGTGGCTGGTTCGTCGAACGACTCGAGGGCAACCCGTCCAGTGTCATCGGCATCGGCCTGCCGCTGGTGCGGCGTCTACTCGGCCAGGTCGGTGTCTCGGTAGCGCAGTTGTGGGCCGCCAACGCGCTCGTGCGCTAGTTCCTCGCGCGGTGGTTCTCGACGCCGTCCCAGGACCGTTCCAGCGCCTCCGCCATCGCCCGGGCCTTCGTTTTGGCGCGTTCGGCGTCCGGGCCCGCGAAGTGTTCGTCCACCGTCTCGCACCACAGGTGCAGCCATCGCGCGAGTTTCTCGCCCGCGAGCCCGTGCTGTCGGTTCAGCGCCCGGTGCACCAGCGTGAATTCGCCCTGGTAGCGCGCGGTGCGGAACAGGATCTGCTCCCAGAAGTCGCCGACGACGGGCAGGTGCTGTTCCAGCCCGACCACCGCGAGTATCTCGAACGCGGGCGCCAGCACCGGGTCGGCGAGGGCCCGTTCGTAGAACGTCCGCACCGTCCGATCGATGTCGGCGCGGCCGGTGAGGTCGCTGCGGCGGTCGGCGGGGCTCGTCACGGTGCCCGACGGTACTCGCCGGACTACCCATCGGTAGATGCCGGCGATCTCGGCGACTCTGCCGGTTCGACGACCACATAGAATCGGAGGTGGACAACCCTCCGCCCTCACCTGCCTCAGGAGCCCACCCGTGCCCGTCGCACCCGACCCCAATCCCGCGTTCGCTGCCTACACCCATCCGGAGCGACTCGTCTCGACCGAATGGCTGTCAGTCAACCTGGGCGCCCCCGGTGTGAAGGTGGTGGAGTCGGACGAGGACGTGCTGCTCTACGACATCGGCCACATCCCCGGCGCGGTGAAGATCGACTGGCACCTGGATCTCAACGACTCGGTCAACCGGGACTACATCGACGGCAAGGCCTTCGCGGACCTGATGAGCCGCAAGGGCATCGAGCGCGACGACACCGTCGTGATCTACGGCGACAAGAGCAACTGGTGGGCCGCGTACGCCCTGTGGGTGTTCACGCTGTTCGGTCACCAGGACGTCCGCCTGCTCGACGGCGGCCGCGACGCATGGCTGTCGGAGAACCGCGACACCACGCTCGACGTGCCCTCGCCGGCGCCGACGCAGTACCCGGTGGTGGTGCGCGACGACAGCACGATCCGCGCGTTCCGGGACGACGTGCTGACGCATCTCGGCAACGGACCACTGGTCGATGTGCGGTCGCCGCAGGAGTACACCGGTGAGCGCACCCACATGCCCGACTATCCGGAGGAGGGCGCGCTGCGCGGCGGCCACATCCCGACCGCGGTGTCGATCCCGTGGGCGCGGGCCGCTGCCCCGGACGGCCGGTTCCGCAGCCTTCCCGAGCTCGAGGAGATCTACTCCGACTTTTCGCGGGACGACGACGTGATCGCGTACTGCCGGATCGGTGAGCGGTCGAGCCACACGTGGTTCGTACTGACCCACCTGCTCGGCTACCCGAACGTCCGCAATTACGACGGATCGTGGACGGAGTGGGGCAACGTCGTGCGGGTGCCGATCGTCAAGGGCGATCAGCCGGGAACCGTGCCCGGTTCTACCGAGGAAGCGGCGTCGTGAGCCTGCCGGAGAGCCTCGCCGAGATCGTCGACGACTTCGCCGCCGTCGACGGTCAGGACAAGTTGCAGCTGCTACTCGAGTTCAGCCGCGAGCTGGCGCCGCTGCCCCCTGAGCTCGAGCAGGGTGCGATGGAGCCGGTCCCCGAGTGCCAGTCGCCGCTGTTCCTGTCCGTCGACAGCAGCGACCGGGACAAGGTGCGCCTGCATTTCAGTGCACCCGCCGAGGCGCCGACGACCCGGGGCTTCGCGTCGATCCTCCATCAGGGGCTCGACGGGCACAGTGCCGCAACGATTCTCGAGGTTCCCGACGACTTCTATTCGGCTCTGGGGCTCGCCGACTCGGTCAGCCCGCTGCGGCTGCGCGGTATGAGCGCGATGCTCGCACGCATCAAGCGGCACCTCCGCTGAGCGTGCACCTCCCGAACCGGGACTGATCCGGGGAGCGACCCTCCCCGGCACCTTCACTGTGACAATGTTCACCGCTGCCACCGCGGCGGGACAAGAGACTGGATTCTCCACGATGGAATTCACCGAGCTCGCGGATTACGCGATCTCCCCCGGCATGCTCACCGAGTGGTTACCCGAAGCCACATCAGGCTGGGTCGACGACGGCCGACCGGCGTCGTACATCCACGAGGCGCACCTGCGCCGGACCGCCGACGGCACCCACGACGACGGCCGCGAATCGTGGCTGGGTGCGGCCTTCCGGCTGCCGGGCCAGCTCGACCACGACGCGTTCCGGGCTGCGATCGGCATGTGGATCGAACGCCACGAGTCGCTGCGGAGCCACGCCGCGCTCGGGCACGACGGACGCATCACCCGCCGCACCATCGACCCGTCGGGGATCGAACTCGACGAGGTTCGGCACGAGTACGAGTTCGACGCAGACACCGTGTACGAGCGGGTGCACGATCTGTTCGACGAGCTCACGTCGCCGCACCGCTGGCCGGCGTATCTGTTCGTGACGCTCGAGCACTCCGATCCCGAACCGGAGTGCACCGTCTTCTTCGCGGCCGACCACTCGATCATCGACGGCCTGTCGGTGGTGCTGGTCGCGCACGAGATCACCAGCCTGTACACCGAGGCGATGTCCGGTCCGCCGGCGTTCCTGGTCCCCGCGGGCAGCTACATCGACTTCGGGGCCGAGGAGCGCGCCGCGGCGGCGGTCGTCGATCACCGGCATCCCGCGGTCGAATGCTGGCGCTCGGCCTTCGTTCGCAGCAAGGGCCGGCTGTCCGATTTCCCGCTCGACCTCGGGCCGCGTCCGGTGGAACGGGTGGCGCAGGGCGCCTTCTCCGAGTGGGTGCTCGACGCCGCCGAAGCCGCTGCCTTCAACACCGTGTGTCACCGTGCCGGCCAGAACTTCTTCGCCGGTGTGCTGGCGTGCCTGGCGCAGGCGAGCGCGGAGCTGACGGGCAACACGGTGTTCCGGACGGTGACGCCGGTCCACACGCGCAACGATCCGCACTGGGCGACGTCACTGGGGTGGTTCGTCGGCCTGTCCCCCATCGAGTTCGACATCGCGGGGGCAGCCGACTTCGCGGAGTCCGCGGCCCGCGCGGCCGAGGCGGTGGCGTCGACGAAGTCGGCGGCGAAGGTGCCCTTCGCCCGGGTCGAGGAGGTGCTGGCAACCCCGATCCGGCCCCGGTTCGTCGTGTCGTTCATGGACGTCCGGTTCGTGCCGATGGCGCAGCAGTGGCCCGAGATCCAGGCCCGCGCCCTCCGCAGCCGCCACTACACGCACGACGTCTACATCTGGGTGAACCGAACGCCGCACGGCGTCAACATCTCCGCGCGGTTTCCGGGGACCCCGACCGCGACGGAGAACGTCCTGCGCTTCCTGGCGAGCACCCGGCGGGCACTGTCCGACATCGTTCCGGTCACAGCGGCCGTCGGTGCCTGAGCATCGGCCGCGTCGTCACCGTTCGTCCGCACCTCTACTGGTCAGTAGGGTTGCGGCGCCGAATCGAGCACTTAATGTGTAAGCGCTATCCGGTTACATCGTCTATCGGATTGATGCATACACTCCGATGAGATGCCAACAGATACCCGCCGGTGACCCCACAGGCGAACCACGGGGACAGACCATGCGAAACACAGGAGGCTCAGTGCCCACTCATGCCAGCGCGCAGATCACGAAGGTGCTCGTCGCCAACCGCGGCGAGATCGCTGTGCGGGTCATCCGAGCCGCGAAGGACGCCGGCTACGGCAGCGTCGCTGTCTACGCCGAGCCGGATGCGGATGCACAGTTCGTGAAGCTGGCGGACGAGGCGTTCGCCCTCGGCGGCCAGACCTCGGCCGAGTCCTACCTGGTGTTCGACAAGATCCTCGACGCCGCCAAGAAGTCCGGCGCCGACGCGATCCACCCCGGCTACGGCTTCCTGTCCGAGAACGCCGACTTCGCGCAGGCCGTCATCGACGCGGGCCTGATCTGGATCGGCCCCTCGCCGCAGTCCATCCGCGACCTGGGCGACAAGGTCACCGCCCGCCACATCGCCGAGCGCGCGAACGCTCCGATGGCCGCCGGCACCAAGGACCCGGTCAAGAACGCCGACGAGGTCGTCGAGTTCGCCAAGCAGTACGGCGTCCCGGTCGCGATCAAGGCGGCCTTCGGTGGTGGCGGTCGCGGCATGAAGGTCGCGCAGACCATCGAGGAGATCCCCGAACTGTTCGAGTCGGCCACCCGTGAGGCCATCGCCGCCTTCGGTCGCGGCGAGTGCTTCGTCGAGCAGTACCTCGACAAGGCCCGCCACGTCGAGGCCCAGGTCATCGCCGACCAGCACGGCAACGTCGTCGTCGCCGGCACCCGCGACTGCTCGCTGCAGCGCCGCTTCCAGAAGCTCGTCGAGGAGGCCCCCGCGCCGTTCCTGACCGACGACCAGCGGGCCCGCATCCACGCGTCGGCGAAGGCCATCTGCAAGGAGGCCGGCTACTACGGCGCCGGCACGGTCGAGTACCTGGTCCAGGGCGACACGGTCTCGTTCCTCGAGGTCAACACCCGCCTGCAGGTCGAGCACCCGGTCACCGAGGAGACCGCCGGCATCGACCTGGTGCGCCAGCAGTTCCTCATCGCCAACGGCGAAGAGCTCAGCATCAAGGAAGACCCGACCCCGCGCGGCCACTCCTTCGAGTTCCGCATCAACGGCGAGGACGCCGGCCGTGGCTTCATGCCCGCCCCCGGCCCCATCAGCGTCTACAAGGAGCCGACGGGCCCCGGTGTGCGCGTCGACTCGGGTGTCGTCCAGGGCGACGTCATCGGCGGCCAGTTCGACTCGATGCTCGCCAAGCTGATCGTCACCGGCGAGAACCGTGAGCAGGCCCTGCAGCGTGCCGCGCGTGCGCTCGCCGAGTTCGAGGTCGACGGCCTCGCCACGGTCATCCCGTTCCACCGCCACATCGTCGAGAACCCGGCGTTCATCGGCAACGGCGAGGGCTTCGACGTCTACACCAAGTGGATCGAGACCGAGTGGGACAACACCATCGAGCCGTTCACCGGTTCGGGTGCTGCCGCGGACGACGAGGAGAACCTGCCCCGTCAGTCGGTCGTCGTCGAGGTCGGTGGCCGTCGCGTCGAGGTCTCGCTGCCCGGTTCGTTCTCGGTCGGCACGAGCGGCGCTCCGGCCGGTGCCATCCGCAAGAAGCCGAAGGCGCGCAAGCGCGGCGGTGCCGGTGCGGGTGCCGCGTCGGGTGACGCCGTGACCGCCCCGATGCAGGGCACCGTCGTCAAGGTCGCCGTCGAGGAGGGCCAGGAGGTCGCCGAGGGCGATCTGATCGTCGTTCTCGAGGCCATGAAGATGGAGAACCCGGTCACCGCTCACAAGGCCGGTGTCGTCACGGGTCTGTCGGTCGAGGCCGGCGCCGCCATCACCCAGGGCACGGTTCTCGCCGAGCTGAAGTGACCTCTCTGTAGGTAACCCACCGCTTCACACTGTGCGCGCCTCGCGATTCGCGAGGCGCGCACAGTGCTGTTCGGGCAGTAGTCTTTACCGCATGTCCGACCTTCCGGAGATTCGCATCGGCACCGCCGAACGCGAGCAGGCCCTCGAGGCACTGACGCAGCACTTCTCCGACGGACGGCTCACGGTCACCGAGTTCGACGAGCGCAGCGGACAGATCACGTCGGCCACCACCCGCGGACAGCTGGACAAGGTGTTCGAGGATCTGCCGGCGCTCACGCCGTCCACGCCGGCACCGGTCGCTCCCGAGGCCCGGGACGCCGACCGTGAGAAGACGTGGCGCAACACTGTCATGGCGGTGATCCCGTTCGTGGCGCTGGCACTGTTCTTCCTGGTGCCGATCGACAACAGTTGGCTGTTCTTCCTCCTGATCCCCGCGACCGCGGCGATCCTGTTCGGTGGCAAGGACGGCAGGAGAGGACGCGGCGGCTGCTGATGGAACCGATCGAGATCAACGCCGGCTCCTGGTATCTGCGCGCGCTTCGCGCCGACGAGCGCGTCGACGACCGACCTGCGCTGCGCGACGGCGGCATCGACGACCCGGAGTACGTCACCGACCGTGCCCGCCAGTGGGCGGCCGGGGAGCACTGTTCGTGGGCGGTGTGCGAGCCGACGACGGGCGAACTGCTCGCCGAGGTCGGCCTGACCCCGACCGGCTCAGCCGGGGTCCTGAGCGGCTGGGCACGGCCGGGGCACGACGAGGCCCTCGCCACCGCCAGCGACGCCGTCCGACGCTTCGCGGAGGGCGCCCTCGGGCTCGCCCTCGCCGAGCGCTGAGAGCGGCCGCCGTGTTCGACAGATTCGACAAGCGCTTCGTGCCGCTCGCGATCGCCACGGTGATCGTGCTCGTGATGCTGTTCTCCCCCGGTTCGACCGTCCCGAGCGGGCCCGAGAACAGCGACAAGGTCACTCACGCGCTGATGTTCGCCGCACTGGCGCTCACGTCGCGCTATGCCCGCATAGGCGCAGCGTGGACCGCCGCGTGGCTGCTGGCGTTCGCGGCGCTCTCCGAGGTCCTTCAGGGCGCGTTGCCCATCCAGCGCAGCTGTTCGGTGTGGGACGCGGCCGCCGATGCCGTCGGCATCGTGGTCGGGTTGGTGCTGGCGCGGGTGCTCGCGCGGCGGTTGCGGATACCGGCCTGAGCACCCGCGCGGGGCGTCAGCCCTGCAGCAGGTGGTCGCGGATCGCCTGCTGGCCTTCGGCGCCGATGCCGAGCCCGTCGGCGAAGTAGCCCTCGATCGAGCCGAACGACGCGCGCATCTCGGCGAGGGCCGCGTGCAGGTACTCGGGCCGGACGCCGAGGACCTGCTTCAGCAGCTCCGGGTCCCCGCCGGCCGCGGTGAACTTGTCGAACACCGACTCGAACGCCGGCAGCAGTTGAGTGTTGGTGAGCAGGTATTCGTCGAAGACGTCGTCCTCGTCCACCCCGAGGAGGAGCAGCAGGGAGGCCGTCGCCCAGCCGGTGCGATCCTTGCCGGTCGTGCAGTGCACGAGCGCGGGCAGGGTGTCGCGCGCAGCCAGATCGGTGAACAGGGTGCGATACGACGCGATCGCGCTGGGCAGGGTCACGAAGTCCCGGTAGCTGCCGAGGAAGTACTCGATCGCACGGTTGTCGCCGAGCATGCTCACCGCGACCGACGGATCCGACATGACCGACTGCATCTGGGCGGGCACCGATCGCAGGGCCTTGTCGGCGAGGACGTCCAGCGGCACCTCCCGCGCCGACGGCGGCACCCGGTCGGGTGCCGCTTCCCGCTCCGAGTGGGTGCGCAGGTCGAAAACCGTCACCAGCCCGAGGTCCGCAAGCCGCGGCGCGTCGTCGACGGTGATCTTGCTCAGGTCCGTCGAGCGGTAGTAGCGGCCGAATCGGATCGAGGCCCCGTCACGCGTGCGGTAGCCGCCGATGTCGCGCAGGTTCGGGACGGACAGGATCGGGATGCTCGCACCCGGGATTGACGTCATGCGCCCGAATCTAGACGAGCCCGCCGGCCGAGGCTCTTCCGAGTCTCGGCCGGCGGGCGCGCGTCGTTCGAACGGGTGCGGTCAGCCGAGCTTCTTCGACCGCAGCTCGTGACCCTTGGACGTCTTGCAGCGCCCGGTCTCGAGGTCCCACTGCCAGCCGTGCAGGTTGCACGTCAGGTTGGTGCCCTCGACGACGCCGAACTTCGACAGGTCGGCCTTGAGGTGCGGGCAGCGGCGCTGGATCTCGTAGCCGCCGACCTCGATCGACGCGCTGTCGTCGTGGGCCTCGGCGAACCAGCCGTCGGCGTACGCGATGCGCTCGTCGGTGAGGCACTTGAAGAACGTGTAGAGGAACTCGTTGTAGCCGCCGACGCGCCACGCCTCGAAGCGGGTGGACAGGAAGATGGTGTTGACCCAGTCCGGTTCGTCGTCGCGCAGCACGGTGCGGACCAGTTCGGGCGCGATGCGGAAGCCGTACCGGTACTTGCCGTCGCCCTCCTTCGGTTCGCGGACCGTGCGGTTCGGGAAGTCGAGGACCACGGTCTCCTCCCCCATCACGAGGCCCACCGGGTAGCCGATGCCGTCGCAGATCACGTCGGACTGCGCCATGATCGGCTCGAACTTGGCCTTGAGCGGGCCGAGCAGCGGCTCCCCCTCTGCGGGCGCCCACGTGGCCTTCTCGGCCGCGATGACCGGAGCCATCCGCTGCGCCATGTCCTCGATGTAGGCGGCCTTGTCGGAGAAGATCTTCTCGACGTCGGCGTCCGGGAGGGGGTGCGCCAGCGTCGCCTTCTCGCCGTGGACGTCGACGGTCGAACCGGGGATCATCAGCAGGCCGCCGTCGTTGCCGTGGATGCGCATCTGCTCGAGGAACACGATCTGGTCGGGGAAGATGTTGCCCTCGTCGCCGTGGTCGTCGTTCAGGTCGCGCAGCGCGTCGTCGAGGAACACCGGCGGGCCGGCGGACGGCACGACCCACGTAGCGCCGACCTGCTCGATGTAGCTGCGGCAGCGGTCCATGCCGCGCTGACGCTTCTGCTTGCCGAAGTTGCGCTTGGTACCGGCCGGGATGTCGTAGACCATCGGGTACCAGATGGCGCCCGAGTACTGCAGCAGGTGGATGTCGATCTTGCCGAACGCCTCGAGCATCGGGTCCATGTCGACGGGGCGGGCGTCGTTCATGTTGAAGCACACGGTCTCGCCGTCGGAGACGACCAGGCCGGAGTCGCCGATCGGGCCGTCGGCCGGGGCACGCAGAGCGATGATCATGACGTCCAGGTCGCCCGCCTGGAGCGGAGCCTGCGGAGCGACCTCGATGCCACCGGGCCCGATCCGGTGCTTGACGGAGTCCTGGGTCTCGAAGAACTTGGTGAATCCCAGCTTGCGGAGTTCGCGCTCGAGGTCCGGCACCGGGTAGTCCGGGAGCAGGACGGTCGCGTCCTTGTTGACGTGCTTGGTGAGCGTCTCCGGGTCGAAGTGGTCCTTGTGCAGGTGCGAGACGTACAGGTAGTCGACGTTGCCGAGCACGTCCCAGTCGAGACCGGTGTTGTCCGGGAACGGGAACCACGACGCGAAGTACGCGGGGTTCACCCACGGGTCGCAGAGAATCGACCCCGCTTCGGTCTGGATGTGGAATCCGGCGTGTCCGACGCTGGTGATCTGCACTCGTCTGCCTCCTCGATAGACCGCGACAATCGTAACGAGACGAGACCCCGGCCCCACCCGCCGCACCGACGATGTGGGCCGAAACACCTGGTATGCGGGACTTGGTGCCCTAAGCGTCGACCTGGGCGAGTACCCGGTCGAGCGCGTCGACGGCCGCGTCGAGCTCTGCGATGGTCACGGTGAGCGGCGGCCGGAACCGGATCCCGCGGTCGCCGGTCGCGAGGAACAGCACGTGCTCGCGCTCGCGCAGGTCGGTCACCGCTCGGTCCCGGTACTCGGCTGTCGGCAGTGTGAGCGCGCACATCAGCCCGCGTCCGCGGGGCTCGGTGACGGCGTCGTGCCGGGCGGCGAGGTCCTCGAGCCGGCCGAGGAGGTGCGCGCCGCGCAGCCGGGCCCGGTCGATCAGCCGGTCCTCCTCGATGACCTCGAGGACGCGCCGCGCCCGGACCATGTCGGTGAGGTTGCCGCCCCACGTCGAGTTGATGCGGGAGCTGACCTCGAAGACGTTGTCGTGGACCTGGTCGACGCGGCCGCCGGCCATCACCCCGCACACCTGGGTCTTCTTGCCGAACGCGATGACGTCGGGGGTGACACCCAGCTGCTGGTACGCCCACGCGCTGCCGGTGAGTCCGCAGCCGGTCTGGACCTCGTCGAAGATCAGCAGCGCGTCGTTCCGGACGCACAGTTCGTGCATGCGGTGGAAGAACTCGGGCCGGAAGTGGTGGTCGCCGCCCTCCCCCTGGATCGGCTCGGCGACGAAGCACGCGATGTCGTGCGGGTGCTCGGCGAACGCGCGGCGCGCCTGGGCGAGCGCGCGGTCCTCCGCCGCGGCGACGTCGCGGCCGTCGGCGAGATAGGGCGCGTCGATCCGCGGCCACGCGAACTTGGGGAACCGCGCGATCTTGGTCGGGTCGGTGTTGGTGAGCGACAGCGTGTACCCGCTGCGCCCGTGGAACGCCTCGGTCAGGTGCAGCACCCGGGTGCCGAGCGCCGGGTCGCGCCCGGCCGCCTCGTTGCGCCGGCTCTTCCAGTCGAATGCGACCTTCAGGGCGTTCTCGACGGCGAGCGCGCCACCGTCGACGAAGAACAGGTGCGGCAGCGCAGGGTCGCCGAGAACACGCGCGAACGTGTCGACGAACCGGGCCATCGGCACCGTGTAGACGTCGGAGTTGCTGGGCTTGTTGATCGCGGTGGCGGCGAGTTCGTGGCGGAACGGGCCGTCGTCGGCGAGCGCCGGATGGTTCATGCCGAGCGCCGACGACGCGAAGAAGCCGAACATGTCGAGATAGGTGGTGCCGTCGCGCAGGTCGACGACATGGACACCGCTGGAGCTCTCGAGGTCGAGGACGAGGTCGTACCCGTCTGCGAGCATGTGCGCTCGCAGGACGTCGTGAACGCGCCCGGCCGGGAAGTCCGAGTCACCGGCCGCGGCGCGGACCGCGGTGCTCATACCCAAAGGCTACGTCAGCGTTCCGGACCACGTGGGGGCATCGAGGCTCGTACGATCGAGGGGCGATGGCCGAAATCCACGAGCTACGGTCGAGATTCGCTGCGGCGCTGTCTCGTATGTACGGCCGTGAAGTTCCGGCCTACTCGACGCTGGTGGAGGTCACCGGACAGGTCAATGCGGACTTCCTGGCGGCGCACCCGGACTCGGCGGAGCGGCTCGGCAGTATCGCGCGCGTGACCGCGGAGCGGCACGGCGCGATCCGGGTGGGGACGGCGTCCGAGCTGCACGACGTCGCCGTCCTCTTCGCCGGTTTCGGCATGTACCCGGTGGGCTTCTACGACCTGCGCGACGCGTCGCCACCAGTACCGGTGGTGTCCACGGCGTTTCGCCCGGTCGATCCCGGCGAGCTGGCCCGCAACCCGTTCCGGGTGTTCACCTCGATGCTCACGACCGCCGATCGCCGCTTCTTCGACGCCGATCTGCAGCACCGGCTCGAGTCCTTCCTGGAGCGGCGCCGACTGTTTCCCGACGTGCTGCTCGCCCTGGCCCGGCGGTCGGCGGACGACGGCGGCCTCGACGAGCCGCAGGCCGAGCGGTTCGTCTCGCTCGCGACAGCGGTGTTCGAGCTGTCCGGGGAGCCGGTCGACCGCGCGTGGTACCGCGAACTCGAGGCGGTCTCGGCGGTGGCCGCGGACATCGGTGGGGTGTCGAGCACGCACATCAACCACCTGACGCCGCGGGTGCTCGACATCGACGACCTGTACGCGCGGATGTCGGCGCGCGGGATCACGATGATCGACCGGATCCAGGGACCGCCGCGCTGGGCGGGGCCGGCGGTGCTGCTGCGGCAGACCTCGTTCCGGGCGCTGGCCGAGCCGCGCAGTTTCGTCGAACCGGACGGCTCGATCACCGACGGTGAGTTGCGAGTGCGGTTCGGGGAGGTGGAGGCGCGCGGGATCGCGCTCACCCCCGCCGGGCGCGCACTGTACGACGAGCTGCTGGAGGCGGATCCGTCGAACGCGAACGGGCTGTGGGACAAGCGGTTCCCCTCGTCCGAGGACGAAATGGAGAAGCTCGGCGCGGCGTACTTCACGTATCACGGCGGGGTGCGCGAGCCGATCGTCTACGAGGATTTCCTGCCGAAGTCCGCGGCGGGGATCTTCCGGTCGAACCTCGACGCGGACACCACCGCGCAGGCAGGCGCGGTCGGGACGGCGTACGACATCGGCTCGCTCGCCGGCGTGATCGGCCGCGAGGTCCACGACCCGTACGAGCTGTACCGGCGGCAGCAGGAGCAGTCAGGAAGGACACCGTCATGACACTTCCCGGCACCGGAACGATGGCGGCTCACGCGATCGCCGCGCTCAGTAGTTGCGGCGCAACACTTCCCGAGATCGTCGGCGATGCCGGCCCCGTCCCACTGACGGCGCGGACCCCGATCGACGGCTCGGTGCTCGCGTTCCTGCACCCCAGCACGTCCGCCGACATCGACGCGGCGATCGGCTGCGCACACGACGTGTTCGCGACGTGGCGCACGGTGCCGGCACCGCGGCGCGGCGCGGTGGTACGCCGCCTCGGGGAACTGCTCGCCGAACACAAGACGGACCTGGCCGACCTGGTGACGCTCGAGGCCGGGAAGATCCGCTCCGAGGCGCTCGGCGAGGTGCAGGAGATGATCGACGTCTGCGAATTCGCCGTGGGCCTCTCGCGCCAGTTGTACGGCCGCACGATGGCGTCGGAGCGGCCGGGTCACCGGCTGTCGGAGACGTGGCATCCGCTCGGGGTGGTCGCGGTGATCTCGGCGTTCAACTTCCCGGTGGCGGTGTGGGCGTGGAACACCGCGCTCGCGCTGGTGTGCGGCGATCCGGTGGTGTGGAAGCCGTCGGAGACCACCCCGCTCACCGCGATGGCGTGCGACGCGCTGCTGCGCCGGGCCGCCACCGAGTCCGGTGCCCCCGACGGACTGCACCACGTGGTGCTCGGGAGCGCGGTCGTGGGTGAGCAACTCGTGGGCGATCCGCGGATCGCGTTGGTGAGCGCCACCGGTTCGGTGCGGATGGGCCGGGCGGTGGCGCCGCGCGTGGCCGCCCGCTTCGGGCGGTGCCTGCTCGAGTTGGGCGGCAACAACGCCGCGGTGGTGACCCCGTCGGCTGATCTGGATCTCACGGTCCGCGCGGTCGTCTTCGCGGCGGCGGGTACCGCGGGCCAGCGGTGCACGACGCTGCGGCGGTTGATCGTCCACCGCTCGATCGTCGACGACGTGACGAACCGGATCGCCGACGCCTACCGGCAACTGAAGGTGGGCAACCCGTTCGACGACGGCGTCCTGGTGGGCCCGCTGATCGCCGGGGTCGCCTACCACGCGATGCATGCCGCCCTCGACACCGCGCGCTCCGACGGCGGGGTGGTGGTGACCGGCGGCGAACGGGTCGGCTCCGGGGCGTCGTTCTACGTGACCCCGGCGATCGTCCGGATGCCGTCGCAGACCGCGATCGTCCGGGCCGAGACGTTCGCGCCGATCCTGTACGTGCTCGCATACGACACGCTCGAGGAGGCGATCGCCCTGCACAACGGTGTCCCGCAGGGATTGTCGTCGGCGATCTTCACCACCGACCAGCGCGAGGCCGAGCGGTTCCTCGCGGCCGACGGCTCCGACTGCGGCATCGCGAACGTCAACATCGGGACGTCGGGCGCGGAGATCGGCGGTGCGTTCGGCGGCGAGAAGGAGACCGGTGGTGGACGCGAATCCGGTTCGGACGCCTGGAAGGCGTACATGCGCCGCGCTACCAACACCGTCAATTACTCGGACGAACTCCCCCTCGCGCAGGGCGTGGAATTCGGCCCGTCCTGAGACCGGGACGGCCGACCCTTCTCGAGTGGGGTGATCGCGGCCGGATCAGTGCCCCTCCGGTCGAAACTCGCTGTAGCGGCGCAACTCCCGCCGCGCGATGGCCCGCTTGTGCACCTCGTCGGGGCCGTCCGCCAGACGCATGGCCCGCAGGTGCGCGTACGTCATCGCCAGCGGGAAGTCGTCGGTGACCCCGGCGCCGCCGTGCACCTGAATGGCGCGGTCGACGATCTCGAGCGCGATGGCCGGCGCGGCCACCTTGATGGCGGCGATCTCGGTCTGGGCCTGCTTGTTTCCGACAGTGTCCATCAGATGGGCAGTTTTGAGGGTGAGCAGTCGGATCATCTCGATGTCGATGCGCGCCTCGGCGATCCAGTCCTGGATGTTGGCATTGTCGGCGATCGGCTTGCCGAACGTGACACGGGACTGGGCGCGCTTGCACAACAGTTCCAAGGAGCGTTCGGCCATGCCGATGGCCCGCATGCTGTGGTGGATGCGGCCGGGACCGAGACGGGCTTGGCTGATCGCAAAGCCCTCCCCTTCCCCCTTCAGGACGTCCGCGACCGGGACGCGCACGTTGTCGAACACGATCTCGGCGTGGCCCTCGCGGTCGTGGTAACCGAAAACGGGCAGGTTCCGCACCACGGTGACACCGGGCGCATCGATCGGCACCACCATCATCGACTGCTGCCGATGCTTCGGCGCGCCGGGGTCCGTCTTACCCATCACGATCAGAACTTTGCATTTCTTGTGCAATGCATTGGAGGCGAACCACTTTCGACCGTCGAGGCGGTATTCGTCGCCGTCGCGACGCATGGACAGCTCCACGTTGGTGGCGTCGGAGCTGGCCACGCCGGGTTCGGTCATCGCGAACGCCGATCGAATGGTCCCGTCGAGCAGCGGCTCGAGGTACTTCCGCCGGTGCTCGTCGGTACCGAAGAGCTCGAGCACCTCCATGTTGCCGGTGTCGGGGGCGTTGCAGTTGCAGGCCTCGGGAGCGAGGTGGCTGCGGCCCATGATCTCGGCCAGCGGCGCGTACTCGAGATTCGTCAGCCCCGCCCCGGTACCGGGATGGGGGTGGAACAGATTCCACAGTCCCCGCCTGCGCGCCTCCGCCTTGAGGTCTTCCATGACCGGCGGGTGGAAGTGCGGGTCTCCGGATTCGCGCATCTGGCGCTCGTACACCGGTTCGGCCGGGTACACGTGGGCGTCCATGAACTCGAGCAGCTCGGCCTGCAACGTCCGGGCGCGCTCGGAGAGATCGAACAGGGACATGGGAACTCCTGACGGGTGGGTTCGGGAGAGACGGGGCGCGGGGTCAGCGCAGCTTCGACCGGTATGCGGCCATCTGGTCGATGCCGGCTTCGACGAGGGGGCCGACGACGTCGCCGACGGCCGAGAATCCGTCGCCGACCGTGTGCCGGTTGATGTAGCGGTAGTGGATCCCTTCGAGGATCACGGCGAGCTTGAAGTACGCCAGTCCGAGATGGAAGCCGAACCCGTCGCGCGGTTCGGTGCCGCCGGAGCGGACGTAGACGTCCAGAATCTCGTCACGGGTGAGGAATCCGGGCGCATTGGAGGCGTCGGCGACGATGTCCGACTCGCAGATCTCGGCGAGCCGGTGGTAGACCAGCAGCAGTGCCAGGTCGGTGATCGGGTCGCCGAGCGTGGACATCTCCCAGTCGATCACCGCGCGGATTTCGTCGTTGTCGTCGACGAGCAGGTTGTCGAGGCGATAGTCACCGTGGACGACGCCCGGGTCCACCTGCGGCGGGACGGTGTCGGTCAGCATGCGGATCAACTCGTCGACGCCAGCGAGGTCGCGTGACCGTGACGCGTCGAGCTGGGCGGCCCATCGGCGCACCTGGCGACCGAGGAATCCGCTCGGGCGGCCGAAATCCTCGAGGCCGACCGCCGCGAACTCCACTCGGTGGAGCGCGGCGAGCGTTTCGACCATCCCGGTGCTGATGAGGCGCGTGCGTTCCGGTCCGACCTGCGCAAGCTGGGTGGCCGACCGGTACGGGGTGCCGGCGATGTCGTCCATCACGTAGAAGGGCGCACCGAGCACCGTGTCCTCGCCGCATTCGGCGACGATCATCGGGACGGGAATGTCGGTCCCGGCCAGGGCCCGCATGGCGGTCACTTCCCGCCCCATGTCGTGCGCGGTCGACAGCACGTGCCCCAGCGGCGGACGGCGAAGGATCCACGTCGAGCGCGCGTCACGGACCCGGTAGGTCAGGTTCGAGCGTCCTCCGGCGATGATGTCGGCACGCAGCGGCCCGTCGACCGTGGTCTGGTCCGCGAACCAGGCACGGAACCTGTGCAGGTCGAGGCCGGGAAGGCTTGTCGGTCCGACCGGGTCGGTCATCTCGTTGTCGGTGTTCATCGGCTCACGCGCCGGTCCGGGGAGCCTGATAGAGAGCGTCGAGGTCGCCGAAATGGGCTTGCTCGACGACCCTGCGCTTCATTTTCAAACTCGGTGTGAGGTGACCGGATTCGGTGGTCCACTGCTCGCCGAGCAGAGCCCAGGCCTTGACCTGTTCGGGTCGCGAAAGCTGCGCGTTGACGGCGGCGACATGCGCCGCGATCGCGTCACGAACCAGCGGGTGATTGCCGACGTCGACCGAATCCTCGGGTGAACTCGGGTCCTTCTCCGAGATCAGCGCGTGTGCGGCATCGGGATCGAGAGTCAACAGGGCGACGACGTAGGGCCGATTGCTGCCGTACGCGAGGGCCTGGGAAACCAGAGGTGAAGAGCTGAGGGCGGATTCGATTGCCACCGGGCTGATGTTCTTCCCACCGCTGGTGATGATCAATTCCTTCTTGCGGTCCACGACGCGGACGTAGCCGTCGGGATCGATGGAGCCGATGTCCCCGGTGGGCAGGAACCCCTCGGCATCGACCACCAGGTCGATCGCGCCATCGGGACGCAGGCAACCGGGGGTGACGTTCGGACCGCGGACCAGGAGTTCGCCGTCGTCGGCGACCCGGATGTCCATGCAGGGCAGCACCTTGCCGACGGTGCCGACGCGGGAGCCACTGAATTTGGCGGCAGTAACCAGCCCGGAGACTTCCGACATGCCCCATACGTCGGCGAGCGGCACGCCCATTGCTCGGAGGGTCTCGGCCAGATGGGCCGCGAGAGGGGCGCCGGCGCTGGGAGCCCAGACGACACGGTCCAGTCCTGCCTGCGCGAGGACGGTCTCCGCGTCGGCGTCCGCCGCCCGAGCCGACAACAGTGCGGCGATCTTCTCCCACAGGCGTGGCACCCCGAACAGAACAGTCGGCCGCGCCGCCCGGATCGTGGCGGGCAGACAGCTGGGGTCGGGGTTGAAGTACACCGTTCCGTGCAGGAAGAGCGCGAGGTAGTAGCTGATGGCTCGGTCCGCGATGTGAGCGAACGGGAGATGACACAGCGTGATGTACGGGTGAGCGAGTCCGGCCGCTTCAACGAGGGCAGCGGCGTGGGAGATCACATTGTCGTGCGTCAGCACCACCGCCTTGGGAGCCGAGGTGGTGCCCGAGGTGAAGATGACGGTCGCCGGCGTATCCCCGGCCACCTGGCCGGTGCGCTCGGCGAGCGCGTGCGGATTCCCGGACAGGAGCGCGCGCCCCTGCTCGAGGACTTCGCGGTAGGACGTCACCGTGGCAGGACCGACGGCACTGTCGAGGAGGGACTCGTCGAGGAGGATCAGACGTTCGATCCGGCCGCCCTTCAGCGCCGGCGACCACTGCTCGAGCTGGGTAGCTCCCTCGATGACGACGGTGCGCACGCCGGCGTGTTCGGCCTGATCGGCCACCTGAGCCGCGGCCAGAGTGTGATAGAAGCTGGTCGGGACGGCATTCGCGTGGAGGGTCGCGAGGTCGGCCAGCCAGTGCTCGGGGCGGTTGGCCATCATCAGCGCGACACGCTCGCCCGGCTCGACTCCCAGCGCAACGAGCCCGGCTGCGAGCCGGGTGACCTCCGCGCGGACGTCGTCGGCTCCGAGCGTCGACCAGCCGTCGGGGCCGGGCGCCGGCGCGTCCCAGGCCCGGCTCGCGGGGAGGGCCAGATCGGCGTCTCGCCAGACCAGGCGAGGACCGGCCTCGTCAGAGCCGTTGCGGGGAGATAACAGGTCGAGGAGTGTGCGCATGCTTGAACTCGCTCTCGAATACTAGGGGATCCTAGGCGGGGTGCGGTGGGGAGTGCAGAAGCGCTCGCGAGAGTCGGGTCACGGTCGTCACGACCTCGGAACGCGAGGGTGGTTCATCGAGACTGAGCGCCGCGGCGAGGACCGAGCGCAGCGCACCGATGATCGCTGCGCCGGCCAGATCGGCATTGATGTCGGTGGGGAGTTCGCCGGTGTGCTGGCCGTGCCGGATGTTGCGGGCCGCCATGTCGGCGTGCCGGCGCTGTCGTTCGGCGTCGACGCGGGTCGCGGCCGCCTCCTGCAGGAGACCTGCCGCGACCCGCCGGCCGAGGGGGTGCTCGTAGAGGAACGCCACCTCCAACTCGATGCGCAGCGTCTCCCGTTCGATCCACGTGGCCTCGGGCGCCAGTGGTGCGAGGAAGACGGCGTTGTCGTAGTCGTCGTAGAACTCGGCGACGACAGTCTCGACCAGGCCCGCCTTGCTGCCGAAGTAGCGGTGGATGACGCTCTGCGCGACCCCGGCCGCGGCGGCGACGTCGGCGATCTCCAGAGTGCCGTTCCTGCGGAGTTCGTCCTGCGCGGCCGCGATCAGCCGCTTCCTGGTCGCACGACCCTTGGCAGTGATCGGACGGGGCGAGGGCCCGGCCTGGTTGCTCGAGGAGGAGTTTGTTGCAGCGTTCATAGACGAGAACGTTAGGGAATGATCACGTGCTCCGGGTTGGGCTGCCGCTCGGCAGGACCCTGACTGTAGTCGCCGAACAGCCCGTCGCGCTCGGTGACCACGGCACGAACGCCGTCCGTCTGCGCCAGATCGATGAACCGCTTCGCATCCGGGGTGTTGCGCATCAGGCCGTCCAGAATCGGGCCGAGCGTCTGGGTGGAGGCCAGGCCCATGTTGTCGTAGGCCTGGTTCACGATCAGCTTCATCGCCGACAGCTGCGAGAGCGGGATGTTGGACAGTTGCTCGGCGAGCGTCGCCACGGTGGACTCGAGTTCGGCGAAGGGAACCGCCTTGTTGATCAGGCCGGCCTCGGCGGCCTCGGCGCCGCTGAGCGGCTTGCCGGTCAACGCGTACTCCTTGGCCTTGGTCAGGCCGAGGCGGTAGAGCCACATGCCCGAGAGGTAGCAGCCCCACATCCGGCTGTACGGCGTGCCGATCATCGCGTCGTCGCTGGCCACGATCAGGTCGGCGGACAGCGCGAAGTCGCTACCGCCGCCCACGCACCAGCCGTGCACCTGGGCGATCACGGGCTTGGACGTCCGCCACACGGAGAGGAACTTCTGCGTCGGCGCCACCTGCGGCGCGGTCGAGAACGCGAAGTCCTTGCCCGGATCCCACTGACCGTCGGTGTTCATGTGCGAGTCCCAGTGGTGGAAGCCGCCGCCGAAGTTGTATCCGCCGCAGAAGGAACGCCCGGCACCACGGAGGACGATGACCGACACGTTCTCGTCCAGGGTGGCGATGGCCACCGCCTTCTCCACCTCGTCCGGCATCGGCGGAACGATTGTGTTCAGTTGCTCGGGCCGGTTGAGGGTGATGGTCGCGATCTTGCCCTCGGTCTTGTAGAGGATCGTTTCGAATTCCGGTGCTTGCGTCATGCCTACACGGAATCATGTGGCGGCCCTCACGTCAAGAAGTGACTTCACTTCTCTTTTTGACAGCCGACGCGGCCGGTTCGACCCGCCGCGGAGCGGAGGTCAGTCCCCTTCGGCCCGCCGCAGCCGCGCGTCGTAGTCGGCCCGTGCAGTGGCGTCGACCCTGGTGAGCGCGCGTTCGCCGCCGACGACGCGCCGGATCAGGGACACCAATCGTTCCGGCGCGACGGCGAGTCCGAGGTCGAGGCCGGCGAGGTAGCCGGGCACCGGGGTCTCGGCTCGGCGGGTGCGGACGGTGCGCACGACGGCGGCGGCGATGTCCTCAGGGTCGACGGTGGGCAGGCCCTTTCCGAGCGGGATGCCCGACGTGAGCGTTGTGCGGACCGCGCTGGGCAGCACCGTGGACACGCTCACGCCGCGCTCGGCGAACTCGAGCCGGGCGGCGGCCGAAAGTCCCACGGCCGCATACTTGCTCGCGTTGTAGACGGCGAGCCCGGGGATCGCGATCTTGCCGGCCAGCGACGCGACGTTCACGACGTGCCCTCGTCCGCGTTCGATCATGCCCGGCACCACGGCGCGCATGCCGTGGATCGGACCCCACACGTTGACGTCGAGGGTCATCTCCCCAGTCGCGTCCGCCTCGTCGAGGAAGCCGCCGACCGGCATGACGCCGGCGTTGTTGACGAGGATGTCGATCGGCCCGACCTCGGCCAGGCACGCGTCCCACGACGTCCGCGAGCGCACGTCGAGCACATGGGCGGTGCCCACGCTCGCGGCGGCGTCGGTGACCGCGACGCGGTCGATGTCCGCCAGGGCCACGGTCGCCCCGCGCGCGGCGAACGCCGTCGCGGTGGCTCGGCCGATGCCGCGCCCGGCGCCGGTCACCAGCACACGTGCGCCGGGGATCGAGATCTCGGGATACCGGCTCACGACGACACCTCCTGCCCCGTCGATGTCAGGTAGGCCGCGGCGTCGAAGCGCCGCAGCCGCTGTCGCATGTGGCCGGTCGACCACGGCCAGTTGAAACTGTTGCGGCCGTTGACGTCCAGGAAGTAGCTCTGGCAGCCGCCGGCGTTGTAGACGGTGGTGCCGAGTGCCTGCTGCACCTCGGCGTTGAACGCGGCCTGCACCTCCGGCCGGGTCTCCATCCGCGTCCACCCGGCGGTGCGCGCCGCCCCGATCGCCGCGGCCAGGTAGTCGAGTTGCGCCTCGAGGATCATGAACGCCGACGTGTGCCCGGTGCCGAGCGCCGGACCGAGCAGCACGAACGCGTTCGGGAATCCGGTGACGGTGGTGCCGAGGTACGCCTGCGGGCTACCCTTCCAGTGGTCGTCGAGGCTGCGGCCCTGCCCGTCGAACACCCGGCCCCCGATGGGCATGTCGAGGATGTGGAACCCGGTGCCGAAGATGACGGCGTCCACCTCGCGTTCGGCCCCGTCGGCGCCGACGACGACGTTGCCGCGCACCGAGTGCACCGCGTTGTCGTGCACCTCGACGTTGGGGCGCCCCAGCGCGGGGTAGTACGTGTTGGACATCAGCAGCCGCTTGCAGCCGAGTGTGTAGTCCGGCGTGAGCGCCCGGCGCAGTTCCGGATCGCGCACCTGGGCCCGCAACTGGATGCGGCCGATCTGCTGGATCACCCGCAGGATCCACGGGTTGCGGAAGCCGACACCGAGCGTCTCCATGACCCCGTACTCGATGCGCCGCAACGCCTTCAGCGCCCCGGGCACCGCGCTCATCACGGCCCGCGCCGCACCGGGCAGCGGGGTGTCGGGCTTGGGCAGCACCCACTGCGCGGTCCGCTGATACAGGTGCAGCTGCCCCACGTGCGGAGCGATCTCGGGCACGAACTGCACCGCCGAGGCACCGGTCCCGACGACCGCGACCCGCTTGCCGGTGAGGTCGTAGTCGTGGTTCCAGCGCGACGAGTGGAACACCTCGCCGGTGAACCCGTCGAGCCCGGGGATGTCGGGGATCAACGGTTGGTTCCACGGCCCCGCCGCCGCGATCACCGCGTCCGCGGTGAACGTTCCGTTCGAGGTGTCCAGCGTCCACCGCCGGGTCGCCTCGTCCCACTGCGCGCGGAGCATCTCGGTGCCGAACTCGACGCGTTCGTGCACGCGGTGTTCGGCGGCGGTCCGTTCGATGTACTCGCGGATCTCGTTCTGGCCCGCGAACAGTCGGCTCCAGCCGCCGTTGGGTGCGAACGAGTACGAATACAGTGCGGACGGGACGTCGCACGCGCATCCGGGATACGTGTTGTCGCGCCAGGTCCCCCCGAGGGCGTCGCCCTTCTCGAGGATCACGACGTCGTCGATCCCCATCCGCAGCAGCCGGATCACGGCCCCGATGCCGGAGATACCGGCGCCGACGACGATCACCTCGTGGTGGCGGGTCATGCGCGGTCTCCTGTCGTGAGGGCGCGGTCCACGGCGGTCCGGGTGCTGCGCAGCGAGTGTTCGAGGGTGGCGAGGCGGCGACGGTCGTCCATGAAGTTCGGGCCCATCACCGCGAGATCCTCCGCGGTCGCGTCGATCCGGATCACCCGCGTGCCCGACGCCTCGAGCGCGGCGATCTCCGCATCGAGGCCGGCACTCATCCAGTTCCGCAGGATCAACCGTTCGAGGATCGCGGGTCCGCGACCGGGGATGCGGCCACGAGAGGCCATGGGCGCCAGCACGATCACCTCGTCGAGCCCGCGTCCGGCCAGCAGATCGGCGGACGCGGTGGACGCCGCGCCGCCGTCGACGAAGCGCCTGCCGCCGATCCGCACCGGCGGCATCCAGCCGGGAATCGCCCACGACGACCGCAGCGCCTGCGACAACGTCGCGTTCGGCGCCCCCTGCGCGCCGAACGCCACCCGCTCACCGGTGGCGTAGTCCATGGCGACCAACCAGGTCTCGGGATGCGGCACCCAACCGCGGGCGTCGGCGACACCGCTCGCGAGGCGGTCCAGCCAGCCCGCATCACCGCCGCCCTCGGGGAGCAGCCCGCTGAGGGCGGTGACGGTCGGCAGCCCGCGCCGCAGCAGCGCGGGCGAACCGAGCCGCGGCCGCGGCACCGGCGGGATGCGCCCCGGCGCGCCGGCCAGATGTCCGGACAGCGCGGGATGCGTCGACTCCCCCAGTTGCATCGCCAGGATCTCGTCGACGCCGATGGCGCCCCCGAGCATCGTGACCAGTTCCGCACCGGCGGACGTGCCGACGAGGACGTCCGCGCCGCGCGGGTCCCAGCCGAGCACGTCGCGCACCGCCACCAACGCCGCCACGGTCCACGCCGCCCCGAGCGTTCCCCCGCACCCGATCACCACGCCGCGCCTGAGATGTCTGTCACTCGACGTCATAGTCAGGGAGCTTACAGAATTCAGATACCGTCGGTACCCCAAACTTCGGAGAGAATGACCGAATGCCACGTTTGACCAGATCGGAGAGCCAGGCCCGGACCCGGGCCGAGTTGCTCGCGACGGCCCGCGACCTCTTCCTCGCCGACGGATACGCCGCGACGTCACTCGAGAAGGTCGCCGAGACCGCGGGGTACTCGAAGGGCGCGGTGTACTCGAACTTCCGCGGCAAGAAGGAGCTGTGCCTCGAAGTGCTGGACCTGATCCATTCGTCGAAGTTCGAGGAGATCGCGAACCTGCTGACACACGAGACCCCGAATCTCGACGCGGTGCTGGGGCGCTTCCAGGACTGGGCGGAGCGAACCCTCGGCGATGTGGGATGGACGATGCTCGAATTCGAGTTCATCGCCACGTCGCGTCACGATCCCGAGGTCCGGGCGGCACTGGCGTCCACCCTGGCCATGGCACACGGAATGGTGGTGACGCTGCTGGATTCACTCACGACCACCACCGGGGTCCGACTGCCGATCCCGCTCGACGACGCGGCACGCACCGTCCTCAGTCTCGGTGTGGGTCTGGGGATCCAGCGCGCGATCGACCCCACCGTCTCGGCCCGGATCGTCACCGACAACCTGCGCGCGCTCCTCGGCCGGAGCCTGCCTCTCCCCGACTCCGAGGCAGGTTCCCGCTGATTCGCCGCACGAGGCCGATCAGTTGAGGGTGGCGATGAAATCGAAGATGGCGGGCTGAACCGCCGGGTTGTTGTTCGTGATTCCAGTCGCCGCTCCGATCGCACCACCGATCATCGCGCCCGGGATGCAGCCGACGAACAGGAACAACACGCATCCGACGACCGCACCGACCCCGGCGCCGATCTGCGCGTTGATGGCACCACCGTTGAACCAGCCCTGTTCGATCTGCCGAACCATGTTGTCGTAGGCGTCCTGGCGGGCGTCCACGTTGTTCAGTGCAGCGACTCCCTGCGCCGGGATCTCCGGGGTGAGGGTGAGCCGGTTCCCGTCGATCGACGGTGCGAGCGGCACGTTGGTGCCCGCCACCGGATAGGTCAACGGGATGGTGCCGACCGTGGCGCCCGCGGGATCGACGATGTCGACCGCGTTGCCGGCGACACGGAAGGTGCCCGCATCCAGGACGGTGTCGAGCGATGTTCCGTTCGCACCGATCTGGGTCTGGTAGTGGATCGCGCCGGCCGGTGGTGGAGCGCCGGGTTCGGCGTACGCGGTCCCACTGGCGACGCCGAGCGCCGCGATTGCCAGTACAGATACGGCCGCAGTCTTGTGGAGTTTCACGGGGAGCTCCCTCCTTACAGGAAGACGGCCCCGACCTGGTCAAAGACCGTCCGGAACATCCACTAGACTAGTTAGTGGAGGCCGGTCTGTACGGCCTAACCGAGATTCGATACCGAATCTCGAGGTTCCGAGACGACGTGTCCCGTCGCCCACCGCGCAGCGCCCGGCGATGTCCGATTCGACCGCATAGCGATGTTGCGGGGACCGCGAATCCGCGGCCCGCCACCCGGCTCACGTCGTAGCCGCGCGCCGTGAACATTGGATGAATCCTCACGCGATCCGGCCGGCGGTATTGAACAATTGTCCAAATTAGGGTGCGATCTTGTGCGGTGCCCGGGCCGCTCCGGCTCACGGCACCCGCGGGCGTCTCGCTCGTGACGCGATCACCACGAGGACGGGTTGGGGCACAGCATGGGTCGGACACGACGCAGACTTCTCTCGAGCGCGGTCGCCGCCGCGCTGACGGGGGCACTGGTCTGCGGGAGCGCAATCGCGTACGCCGCGCCGGACGAGCCCGCCCGAGCCCAGGAAACCACCTGCGTGGGATCGAACCAGGCGACCATGGGCGCGATCTTCGACGCCGTGCTGCAGGCCTCGAAACCGATTCTGCCGCAACCCTTCCTCGACAACTACGCGGACATCCGCGCGGAAGGACACCAGCGGCTGAACTCCACGGGCATCAGCACGCTCGCGGTCTCCAACCCAGCGGCGACGCAGTCGACCGATCCCGACGCGGGCATCAACCAGTACGGCGACCCGATCACCCGATACATCGTCACCCAGCTGATGAACGTCAAGAACGGCGAGGAGTCGGCGGTCATCCGCGCCGAGAACCTGACCCTCGGACAGGCCGTCGAGACCGCCTACTTCCTGATCTACACGACCGCTCTGGTGCCGGCGAACATCATCGCCGGAATGATCCCCTCGATGGTCAGCCTCGGCCCGGTCAGCGCGGGGATGCTCATCAGCCTGCCGCTGAAGCTGGGCGCGAAGGGATTCGCGCTCCTCTACGACGCCACCCAGAGCCAACTCGAGCGAAGCTGCCTGGTGTGGGCGGATCGGCGTGCGATCGACGCGGCGGGCCGACCGGATCGGGAGGTCGATCTCGGCTTCGAGACCCCGGTGTTCGTGGAGGACCTCGCCGCGAGCCTCTCCATCGCCGGCGCGGACTGCCCGCCCGTCACCGAGATGACCCTCGCGCACGTGCTGTCCCGGACGGTCGACTACCTGCGTTCGACGAGCCCCGGTCCCGACAGCACTCAGCAGATAGAGGACCAGCAGGCACGGCTGGCCTGGATCCTCGACCACGCGATGGTCCCATCGGGACTGATTCCGGCCGATCCGGACGACTTTTCGACGATCGAGACGCTGTTGTCGACCGCCCTCGGGCTGGTGCCCACCGTCGGCGGTGCGGCGACGGACGTGCTGCTGGGCCTGGTGCACGACGGTTTCGCCGGCGAGAACCTTGCGGAGGTTCAGCCGCTCGGCACGGTGCACGTCGGTGATGCGCTCACGGCCGCGTACTTCGCGTACTCGTTGACCACCCAGGTCATGGAGATCGGATACGACACCGCCACCGACGCGCTGTCCCCGGTCGCGACGGCCGCCGCGGGCGGCGTGGTCAACCCGTTCGACTGGATCCCGTCGCCGTTCCCGCTCGTCAACGCGCCGAACACGTACGGGCTGTCGACCTACCACCATGTCCTGAGTTCGGTGTGCGTCACCGACAACGCCCCGACGGAGGGCTGATCCGAGCACGCGAGTCTCTCGCCTGATCGCGTCGGTTCCAGCGTGGGGCGACCGACCCACAGAGGAAACCGATCGTTTGATCTGGAAGCTACTACGAGGGCGGGCGTGACGCCGGGCAGCGGTGTGTGTCGGTGAGTCCAGGCAAGATGGACCGCATGGACGCCGTCCTCGACCGCTTCTCCGCGCCCACCCGGGAGTGGTTCGACGGTGCCTTCGACGCGCCCACCGCCGCACAACTCGGGGCGTGGGAGTCGATTGCGAGCGGTTCCCACACCCTCGTCGTCGCGCCCACCGGTTCCGGCAAGACGCTCTCGGCGTTCCTGTGGGCGCTCGACCGGCTGGCGACCGCGAAGGGCGACGACGGCGAGAAGCGCACCACCCGCGTCCTCTACATCTCGCCGCTCAAGGCCCTCGGCGTCGACGTCGAGCGGAACCTACGGGCCCCGCTGGTCGGTATCACCCAGACCGCGAAGCGCCTCGGGTTCGAGCCGCCGGAGATCCGCGTGGGTGTCCGCTCCGGCGACACCCCCACCGGTGAGCGCCGCAAGCTGATCAAGACACCGCCCGATATCCTCATCACCACCCCGGAGTCGCTGTTCCTGATGCTCACGTCGGCGGCGCGCGAGACGCTGGCCGGGGTGGAGACGGTGATCGTCGACGAGGTCCATGCGGTCGCCGGCACCAAGCGCGGCGCGCATCTGGCTCTGTCTCTCGAGCGTCTCGACATGCTGCGTGAGCGGCCGGTCCAGCGGATCGGGCTGTCGGCGACCGTGCGGCCCCACGAGGAGGTGGGCCGCTTCCTCGCCGGCGCGGCGCCGATCCGCATCGTCGCACCCCCGGCGGCCAAGACGTTCGATCTCACGGTGCGGGTTCCGGTCGAGGACATGACCGAACTCGGCATCGCCGAGCCTGATCCGGACTCGGCCTCCCCCACCCCGCAGGCCGGTTCGATCTGGCCGCACGTCGAGGAACAGATCGTCGACCTGATTCTCGAGCACCGCTCGTCGATCGTGTTCGCGAACTCGCGCCGGCTCGCCGAGAAGCTGACCGCGCGCCTCAACGAGATCTACGCCGAACGCCTCGGCGGCGCCGTCGAGAAGCAGGGCAAACCGCCTGCACAGATCGGGGCACCCACCGAGGTCAACTACGGCGCCGATCCACTGCTCGCGCGCGCCCACCACGGTTCCGTCAGCAAGGACCAGCGCGCGATCATCGAGGACGATCTCAAGTCGGGGCGCTTGCGCTGTGTCGTCGCGACCAGCAGCCTCGAACTCGGAATCGACATGGGTGCAGTCGATCTCGTCGTCCAGGTGGAGGCGCCACCGTCGGTCGCGAGCGGGCTGCAGCGCGTCGGCCGCGCCGGACACCAGGTGGGTGAGATCTCCCGTGGTGTGCTGTTCCCCAAGCACCGCACCGACCTCATCCACTGCGCGGTCACCGTCGAACGCATGACGACCGGCAGGATCGAAGCCCTCGAGATCCCCGCCAATCCGCTCGACATCCTGGCGCAGCAGACCGTCGCCGCCACCGCGCTCGAGCCGCTCGACGTCGAGCACTGGTACGACGTGGTCCGGCGCAGCGGATCGTTCGCGACACTGCCGCGCTCGGCGTACGAGTCGACGCTTGACCTGCTCGCCGGTCGCTACCCGTCCGACGAGTTCGCCGAACTGCGCCCGCGACTGGTGTGGGACCGCGACGCCGGCACCCTCACCGGTCGGCCCGGGTCGCAGCGCCTCGCGGTGACGTCGGGCGGCGCCATCCCGGACCGCGGCCTGTTCGCCGTGTACATGGTGGGCGAGCGTCAGTCGCGAGTGGGCGAACTCGACGAGGAGATGGTCTACGAGTCCCGCGTCGGCGACGTGTTCGCGCTCGGCGCCACCAGTTGGCGGATCGAGGAGATCACCTTCGACCGCGTGCTCGTCAGCCCCGCCTACGGTCTGCCCGGACGGTTGCCGTTCTGGCACGGCGACGGACTCGGCCGCCCGGCCGAACTCGGTGAGGCCCTGGGCGGGTTCCTGCGGGAGCTGTCGACCAGCAGCCCCGACGAGGTGACCGCGCGGTGCGTCGCCGCCGGACTCGACACCAACGCCACCACCAACCTCGCGGCGCTCGTCGAGGACCAGCAGCAGGCCACCGGGCGCGTGCCCACCGACCGCACGCTGGTCGTGGAACGCTTCCGCGACGAACTCGGCGACTGGCGACTGGTGCTGCACTCCCCCTACGGCCTCCGCGTGCACGCACCGTGGGCGCTCGCGGTCGGTGCGCGCCTACGCGAGCGCTACGGCGTCGACGCCGCGCCCACGGCCTCGGACGACGGGATCATCGTCCGCCTCCCCGACACCGAGGACACCCCGCCCGGTGCCGACCTGTTCGCGTTCGAGCGCGACGAGATCGAGGACATCGTCACCGACGAGGTCGGCGGCTCCGCACTGTTCGCCTCCCGCTTCCGTGAATGTGCCGCGCGCGCACTGCTGTTGCCACGCCGCACCCCCGGCAAGCGGGCGCCGCTGTGGCAGCAGCGGCAGCGGTCGGCGCAACTGCTCGACGTGGCACGGAAGTTCCCGACGTTCCCGATCCTGCTCGAGACCGTCCGCGAATGCCTGCAGGACGTCTACGACCTGCCCGCGCTCCGCGACCTGTTCGGCCGGATCGGCCGCCGGCAGATCCGGATCGCCGAGGTCGAGACCGCGACGCCGTCACCGTTCGCGAGCGCGCTGCTGTTCGACTACGTGGGCGCGTTCATGTACGAGGGCGACAGCCCGCTCGCCGAACGTCGTGCTGCCGCACTGTCGCTCGACTCGACGCTGCTGGCCGAACTGCTCGGCCGCGTCGAGTTGCGCGAACTGCTCGACGCCGACGTCATCGCGAAGGCCGAACGCGAACTGCAGCGCTTGGAATCGGACCGCAACGCCCGAGACATGGAAGGCATGGCCGATCTGCTGCGCCTGCTCGGTCCGCTCACCACCGAGGAGGCCACGGCCCGCGCGACGGCCGACCCGGTTCCGTGGCTCGAGCAACTCGTCGAACACCGCCGCGCCCTGCGTGTTTCGTTCGCCGGACGGCACTGGTGGACCCCCGTCGAGGATGCCGCGCGTCTGCGCGACGGTCTGGGCGTGCCGCTGCCGATCGGCACCCCGGCCGCCTTCATCGAGCCCGTCGACGACCCGCTCGGCGACCTGCTCGGCCGCTACGCCCGCACCCACGGGCCGTTCACGCTGGCCGAGGCGGCCGAACGGTTCGGGATCGGGTCGGCCGTCGCGCGCGACGTCCTGGTCCGGCTCGCGGGCGAGAAGCGCGTCGTCGAGGGCGAGTTCCGTCCCGGTGCGTCCGGCAGCGAATGGTGCGACGCGGAGGTGCTGCGCCGCCTGCGTCGCCGGTCCCTCGCCGCCGCCCGCGAGGACGTCGAACCGGTCAGCACCGCGACCCTCGGCCGGTTCCTGCCCAGTTGGCAGCACGTCGACGGCTCACTGCGCGGGCTCGACGGCGTCGTCACCGTGGTGGAACAGCTTGCGGGCGTTCCGGTTCCCGCGTCGGCGCTCGAGTCGTTGATCCTCGGCTCCCGGGTGCGGGACTACTCCCCCGCGATGCTCGACGAACTCACCTCCACCGGTGAGGTGCTGTGGTCGGGCGCCGGACAGATCTCCGGCAAGGACGGCTGGGTGAGCCTGCACCTGGCCGAGTCGTCGCCGCTGACCCTCGCACCGCCCACCGATATCGACCTCACCGATCTGCACCGCAGCATTCTCGACGTCCTCTCCGGTGGCGGCGCGTACTTCTTCCGGCAGCTGTCGGACACGGTGGGCGCAACCGACGACGCGGCGTTGACGTCGGCGCTGTGGGATCTGGTGTGGGCCGGGTACGTCGGCAACGACACCCTGGCCCCGCTGCGGGCACTGCTGTCGGACACCTCCCGCACCACGCCCAGCCACCGCACCCCGCGCCGGGCCCCACGCGCCCACGTGTACCGGCGACTGTCGCGTCCGGCCATGCCCACCCGGTCGGGGCCGCCCACCGCGGGCGGCCGCTGGTCGCTGCTGCCCGAACCCGAACCCGACCCCACGCTGCGTGCCCACGCGACGGCCGACCTGTTGCTCGAGCGGTACGGCATCGTCACCCGCGGATCGGTGGTCGCCGAGAACGTGCCGGGCGGATTCGCGTCGATGTACAAGGTGCTGAGCGGATTCGAGGACGGTGGCCGCTGCCGCCGGGGCCACTTCGTCGACAGCCTGGGCGGCGCGCAGTTCTCCACGTCCGACGTCGTCGACCGACTGCGGTCCTACAGCGATTCCATCGAGGGCCGGCACACGCACACCCCAGCCGTCACGCTCGCGGCATCCGATCCGGCCAACCCGTACGGCGCGGCCCTGCCGTGGCCGCCGTCGATGGCCGACGAGGAGGCCCCCAAACACCGTCCCGGCCGCAAGGCCGGTGGGGTGGTCGTCCTCGTCGACGGCGAGCTGGCGTTGTTCGTCGAGCGCGGCGGGCGCACCCTGCTCACCTTCACCGGCGACATCGGTGCCCTGCGGACGGCCGCCGAATCGCTCGCCGCCACCGTCAAACGCGGCGGCATCGACAAGGTAGTGGTCGAGAAGGTGAACGGACTGACCATCCACGGCAACGATTTCGGCCAACTCCTCGCGGAGGTGGGCTTCTCCGCCACCCCGCGCGGCTACCGCCTGCGAGCGTGAGTCGTGCCCGAGGGAGACACCGTCTGGCAGACCGCGCGGCGACTCGACGCCGCCCTGACCGGTCGCACACTCACCGAGTGCGACATCCGGGTGCCGCGGTACGCGACCGTCGACCTGTCCGGCGAGCAGGTCGACGCGGTCATCGCCCGCGGCAAGCACCTGCTCACCCGCGTGGGCGAGCACACGATCCACACCCACCTGAAGATGGAGGGCGTGTGGCACGTGTACCCGCGCGGCGCCCGGTGGAAGCGGCCGGTCCATCAGGCCCGCATCATCCTGGGAACCGAAGAGGCTGTCGCCGTGGGTTTCTCGCTCGGCATCACCGAGGTGATCGACCGCGCGCACGAGGACGACGTGGTCGGGCACCTCGGACCGGACCTCCTCGGTCCCGACTGGGACGCCGCGACCGCCGTGACGAACCTGGCCGCGGCCGGTGACCGTCCGATCGGCGAGGCCCTGCTCGACCAGCGCATCATGGCCGGCATCGGGAACGTGTACCGCAACGAGATCTGTTTCCTGCGCGGCGTCGACCCCCGCACCCCCACCGATCACGTGCCGGACCTACCCAAGCTGGTCGACCTGGCGCACCGGCTGCTGCAGGCCAATCGCAGTCGCGCGGTACGCGTCACCACCGGGGACCGGCGGCCGGGCCGCCGGGACTGGGTGTACGGGCGCGGCGGCAAGCCCTGCCTGCGCTGCGGGACCCTGATCGTCGCGGCCGAGTTCGGCGCGGAACCCGGCCGAGAGCGGTCCGTCTTCTACTGTCCCAACTGTCAGCCGTCGCGCTGACCGGCCGCCTCGAGCAACCCGACGCAGTGCGCGACGAACCGCTCGCGGGACGCGGCGACAGTGCCGTCGAGGTAGCCGATGAACAGGCTCGTCAGCGCACCGACCAGGCCGACCGCGGTCATCTGCCGCTCGTCCGGATCGGCGATCCCCGACAGTTGCTCGTGCACCAGGAGCACGAACGCGGGGACGAGTTCGAGCCCCTGCCCGCCCAACGCCGGCTCGGTGAGCGGGGCCAACAACAGCACCCGGCCACGGGCGGGGTCGTCGACCATCAACTCCACGAACGCCGACACCGCTGCGGCCGCGCGGTCGCTCGGTGACGGCACCGCGGCGACCGCAGCGACGAGGGCGTCGCGCGCCTGCCGACCCACCTCGTCGTAGACGGCCCGCACGAATTCGTCCCGGTCGGCGAAGCTTTCGTAGAAGTACCGCTCGGTGAGCGCGGCCGCCCGGCACACCGCCCGCACGCCGACCACGGCACCGCCCTCGGCGCCGAGGAGGTCCACGCCGGCGGCCAGCAACGCGTCGCGCCGCGCGGCACGGCGTTGCTCCATCCCCGTGCCCGCCCACGTGCGCCGCTGCGTACCCAATCTGCCTCCAGACCTTGACCTCGCTCCGCAGCCGATCCTAATCTGACAACAGGTGTAGTCAGATTGTTCGTGGAAGGCGGCAGTTCGTGACGCATACCGATACCCCGACACCCGTCCCCCTCGGGCCGGACTCCCTCACCTGGCGCTACTTCGGCGACTGGCGCGGCATGCTGCAGGGCCTGTGGGCCGGGTCGATGCAGAACATGCACCCAGGTCTGGGCGCGGGCGTCGAGCAGCACTCACGGTTCTTCGAGGAGCGGTGGGAGCGCCTCTTCCGTTCGCTCTACCCGATCGGTGGTGTCGTGTTCGACGGCGACCGGGCCCGGCAGACGGCCGAGGAGGTCCGGGACTACCACCGCAACATCAAGGGCGTCGACGCACAGGGGCGCCGCTACCACGCGCTCGACCCGGAGACCTTCTACTGGGCGCACGCGACGTTCTTCATGGGCACGATCCTCACCGCAGAGCACTTCATGGGCGGCATCACCGAGGCGCAGAAGCGGCAACTGTTCACCGAGCACATCCAGTGGTACCGGCTGTACGGGGTGAGCATGCGCCCGGTGCCGCAGACGTGGGAGGCCTTCCAGGACTACTGGGATCACATGTGCCGCAACGTCCTCGAGGACAACAAGGCCGCCCGCGACGTGCTCGACCTCTCCGGGATCGGGCGTCCCCCGTTCCTGACGTGGCTGCCCGAACCGCTGTGGCGCATCGCCAACGTCCCGGTGTCCAAGGGGTTCGTCTGGCTGACCGTCGGCCTGTACGACCAGCCGGTGCGGGACCTGTTGGGCTACCGGTGGGGTCCGCTCGACGAGTGGCTGCACCGGCGGGTGGGACGCCTGGTCAACGCGGTCTTCCGCCTCGTTCCCGAACGGCGCCGCAAGCATCCGCGGGCCCGCGGCGGACTCGATCGCGTCAGCGGCCGCACCCCGGCCGATGCGCCGCTGGTGCACACGCCGCCCCGCAACCTTCCGCCACTCGCGCACCGCGACGATCCGAGCCACTACTCTCCGCCGGTCGGTTGATTGTGCGACGCTCTGGTGCATGGAACCGGATCTACGTTCGCTGCTGCACCGACCGCTGTTGAGCCGTTCGGTTCCACTCGACCGGGACAACGCCGCCAGCCGCATCAGCGCGTACGTGTACGGCAACATCCTGATCCTCGCCGCACTGATCCCTGAGACCGTCTCCCGCAGCGATTCCCGCACCATCGCGGTCGTCGCCGGAACCGCGCTGTCGACGTTCATCGCGCACGCATTCGCGGAAGGTGTCGGCAAATCGGTCCGCTCGGGCCGTCAGCTCACACCCACCGAGCGCGTCGCCGAACTCCGTGACTCGGTGCCGGTCCTGAGCTCCGCGCTCGTCCCGATCGTCGTGCTCGCCACCGCGGTGTTCGGCTGGCTCGAGCCGTTCACCGCCCAGGTGATCGCCGAGGTCGCGATCCTGATCCGGATCGCGTCGATGGTCTTCGTCATCACCCGCCTGCGCGGCGAACGCCCGTCCGGCAACACGCTGATCGCCGCGGTGGCCCTCGCGGTCGTCGCCACGGCGGTCGTGATCGTCAAGGTCGTGCTGACTCACTGAGCCCTGCGGACTCTCCCGACGGCGGCCGATTCACTCCGCACCGCATCTCCCGGCTATCTCCAACTCCAAGTTGGAGTTGGAGATAACCGGGAGGGTGGCGCTAACCAGCGCTGTGAATCCGATCCGCCAGGTTCTCGACCGGATACCAGGTGTGCCGGCGACCCGTCTTGCGCCGGACGAGCCAACCGCGCCTCTCGAGATCCAGCAGGTCCTGACGGGCGGCTTCGCTGCTCACATGATGACTGGTTGCATGGGACGACGCCGTGAACTCACTGTTCGGATCGCGAAACGCCCGCTCCAACAACGCAATCTGGCGGGGATTCAAGTCGGCGACGCCGGCCAGGAACTGGCGGGTCGTCCGCAGTTCGGATGTCTTCCGAGCCAGGTAGGCATCCAGATCGTCCAGCGCCCTGACCAAGACCCGCAGGTGGTACAGGAAGAAGTAGGTCACATCACCGGAGTCCTGCTCGGTGTAGATGAAGGACCTGGCGTACTTCCCGGGCGCCTTCTTCAGAATCGTGGAAACCGACAGATACTCGGTCAGCCAGTACCCCTGTTTGAGCATCGACCAGTAGAACAATGCCCTGGCGGTACGCCCATTGCCGTCGGCAAAGTAGTGGTCGTACCCCATCATGAAGTGAATGGTGAGCGCACGAAGCACCGGATGAATCCAGGAATCCCCGCTTTCACCGTTCGCGAAATCACACAGGGCGCGCATACGGTCCGGCAACTGCGCGACCGGCGGCGGACGGTGCAGGACCTGATCGTCGTCGCCACCGATGACCACACGCTCTCGCGGGTCCGGATCGGACTGCACCTTGCCCGCATCGGACGGATCGGCGAGCGTTTCCTCCGTGACAGCCTCGTGCAGCTCGAGAATGAGCTCCGGACTCAGCTTTTCGTCACGCAATTCCTGAACCTGCTGCATCGCCAGGAAGTTGTTCGCGATCATCTTCTCGCTGTGAGTCCTCGGCGCTCGCCCCGTTCGCAGCATCTGCTTCGCAATCGGACGAGTGGTCGAAGCCCCCTCGAGTTGGCTCGAGGTGATCGCCTCCTCGATCAACGAGTTGATGAGGTAACGATCGCGGGTCGCGGGGTTCGTCACCGCGGCCGGTGTCGCCACCGCGCCGGACGCACGACTCGAAATCTCATCGCAGAGCCTGAGTATCTCGTCGGGCAGCGCAAAACTGAACGCGCGGCCGTGCACATCGACCAGCGGCAATCTGCGCGCGTTCGTATCACGAACACTGCGCAGCGCGACCCACCACTGCTCTGCGGACATGCCCGCCGGCGGGGTGCGGTAGCGAATCTTGTCCCACGGTTCGTAATCGTCGTCCAGCGCGCTCGCCCGCAGAATCAGGTCCACGACCGTGCGCGGATCCATCGAGTCTCGCAGCGCAGCGAGATCGGGAGGCGGCGCAGGGACCTTCATGCACACCAAGTTTACTCCAACTTCTGGTTGGAGTTGGAGTTGAAGTCAGATTTCGACCGGCTCCAGAATCTCCGCCCGCGCCTCGGGTGCCGCGGCCCGCAGCGCGTCGGCGGAGGAGTCGTCGGGCTGAGCCTGCGACATGATCTCGGCCTCGACGCGCGCTCGGTACGTCTCCACCTCGCGGTCGATCGTGGCCTCGTCCCACCCCAGGACCGGTGCCACGAGCTTCGCCACCTGTTCGGCGCAGTTGACGCCCCGGTGCGAGTACTCGATCGAGATTCGGGTGCGCCGGGCGAGGATGTCCTCGAGGTGCAGCGCACCCTCCGCCGCGGCCGCGTACACGGCCTCCACCTGCAGGTAATCGGGGGCGTCGGTGATCGGTTCGCGCAGTTCCGGCGACTCGGCGGCCAGCTCCAGGACCTCCTCGATCAGGGAGCCGTAGCGGTCCAGCAGATGCTTGATCCGGTACGGGTGCAGCCCGTACAGCTGTCCGAGGTGCACCGCCTGGTTGACGAGCGCGAAGTACCCGTCGGCACCGGCGAGCGGGACCTTCTCGGTGATCGACGGTGCCACCCGCGCGGGAATGTCCTCCGACGCCAGGTCGACGGCGTCCTTCCCCATCACCCGGTACGTCGTGTACTTCCCGCCGGCGATCGCGACCAGGCCGGGCGCCACGCGGGCGACCGCGTGCTCGCGGGACAGCTTGGACGTCTCGTCGCTCTCCCCCGCCAGCAGCGGGCGCAGACCCGCGTACACGCCGTCGATGTCGTCGGACGTGAGCGGGGTGACCAGCACCTTGTTGACGTGACCGAGGATGTAGTCGATGTCGGCCTTGGTCGCCGCGGGATGCGCGAGGTCGAGGTTCCAGTCGGTGTCGGTCGTGCCGATGATCCAGTGGTTGCCCCACGGGATGACGAACAGGACGGACTTCTCGGTGCGGAGAATGATCGCCGAGTCGCTCACGATGCGGTCACGCGGAACGACGATGTGGACGCCCTTCGACGCCCGCACCCGGAATCGGCCGCGCTGCCGTGACAGCGCCTGGATCTCGTCGGTCCACACGCCCGTCGCGTTGATGACGACGTGTCCCTGGACCTCCGTCGTCGCCCCGGTCTCCGAATCCCGCACGCGCACACCCGAGACGCGGTCGGCCTCCCGGAGGAACCCGACGACCTGTGTGGAGGTGCGAACCACCGCGCCGTAGTGCGCGGCGGTGCGCGCCACAGTCATCGTGTGACGCGCGTCGTCGACGACGGTGTCGAAGTAGCTGATTCCGCCGATCAACGCATTCCGCTTGAGCCCGGGCACCATCCGCAGCGCACCCGCTCGGGTCAGATGCTTCTGCGCCGGAACGGACTTCGCACCACCCATGCGGTCGTACAGCATGAATCCCGCTGCCATGTACGGGCGCTCCCACACCCGATGAGTCAACGGGAACAGAAACTTCAGCGGTTTGACCAGGTGCGGTGCAAGCGTGGACATCGACAGTTCGCGCTCGTGCAGCGCCTCCGCGACCAGCCCGAATTCGAGTTGCTCGAGGTAGCGCAGGCCACCGTGGAACATCTTCGACGACCGGGACGACGTGCCGGATGCGAAGTCACGCGCCTCGACGAGCGCCACCTTCAACCCACGGGTCGCGGCGTCGAGCGCCGCCCCGACACCGACGACACCGCCGCCGATCACCACCACGTCGAACTGCTCGGACCCCAACTGCTCCCAAGCCTGCTCCCGCTGCTGCGGGCCCAGAAATTGCACACCAGGCTGCTTGTCCAACTCGGTCTCCCGTGCTTGTCGGCGAATCTGCTCACAGGCTAGTAGCTTCGTGCGCATGCTGCCGGAGAGACGAGGATGCCCGTGACCCAGTACATCGCCGCCATCGACCAGGGCACCACCTCGAGCCGATGCATGATCTTCGACCACGACGGTCGGGTCGTCGGCGTTGCGCAGAAGGAACACGACCAGATCTTCCCGAAGCCGGGCTGGGTCGAGCACGACCCGATGCAGCTGTGGAACCACACCCGCGAGATGGTCGGGAGCGTTCTCGCCAAGACGGATCTCACGGCGCGCGACATCGCCGCGATCGGCATCACCAACCAGCGCGAGACGACGGTCGTGTGGGACCGCGAGACCGGCAAACCCGTCTACAACGCCATCGTGTGGCAGGACACCCGCACCGACCGTCTGTGCACCGAGATCGGTGGCGACGAGGGACCCGAACGGTTCCGCGCCACCACCGGTCTGCCGCTGTCGACGTACTTCTCGGGTCCCAAGGTCCGGTGGATCCTCGACAACGTCGAGGGAGCGCGCGAGCGTGCGGAGGCGGGCGGGCTGTGTTTCGGCACCATCGACTCGTGGATCCTCTGGAATCTCACCGGCGGCCTGCACATCACCGACGTCACGAACGCGTCCCGCACGCTGTTGATGAACATCGGCACACTCGAATGGGATCGCGACACCTGTGAGGCGATCGGCGTCCCGATGTCGATGCTCCCCGAGATTCGCAGTTCGTCGGAGGTCTACGGCGAACTGGCGCTGCCCGGGATCTCGGCCGGGATTCCCGTCGCCGGCATCCTGGGCGACCAGCAGGCCGCGACGTTCGGGCAGGCGTGCCTGTCCGAGGGCGAGGCGAAGAACACCTACGGAACCGGAAACTTCCTGCTGCTCAACACCGGAACGACTGCGGTGCACAGCGAACACGGACTGCTCACCACGGTCTGCTACAAGCTGGGCGACAAGCCCGCCGTGTACGCGCTCGAGGGTTCGGTGGCGGTCACCGGATCGCTGGTCCAGTGGTTGCGCGACAACCTCGGGATCATCCAGTCGGCCAAGGACATCGAACCGCTGGCGAACACGGTCGACGACAACGGCGGCGCGTACTTCGTTCCCGCGTTCTCGGGACTGTTCGCGCCGCGGTGGCGCCCCGATGCGCGCGGCGTCATCGCCGGACTGACCCGGTTCGTGAACAAGGGCCACCTCGCGCGGGCCGCCCTCGAGGCCACCGCCTACCAGACCCGAGAGGTCATCGAGGCGATGCGCGCCGATTCCGGCGTCGAGCTGAGTTCCCTCAAGGTGGACGGCGGCATGGTCGTCAACGAGACGCTCATGCAGTTCCAGTCGGACATCCTCGACGTCCGGGTCACCCGGCCCGTCGTGAACGAGACCACGGCACTCGGCGCCGCCTACGCCGCGGGTCTGGCCGTCGGATTCTGGAAGAGCGAGAACGATATCCGGGACAACTGGGCGGAGGACAAGACCTGGCATCCGCGGATGGATGCTTCCGAGCGCGAGCGTCTCTACGCCGGCTGGAACCGCGCCGTCGAACGAACCTACGGGTGGATCGAGGACGACGACGCCTCGACCTAGCCAGGCGCGCCGGCACGTCACCGCCCGACGTCGGCGATCGACCGGTGCGTCCGTGCGGACGGTGTTGTGGCAGTCAGGGTTCGCGCGTGCCCGGCGCGGACTCCGTTTGCAATGACGACGATCTCGGCGACCTCGTGGACGAGGACGACGGCGGCGAGGCCGAGGACCCCGAACAGTGCGAGGGGCATCAGAGCGGTGATGATCGCCAGCGACAGGGCGACGTTCTCCAGCATGATCGCCCGCGACCGCCGCGCGTGGTGCAGTGCCTGCGGAAGATGGCGCAGGTCCTCACCCATCAGGGCGACGTCGGCGGTTTCGATGGCGACGTCGGTGCCCATCGCGCCCATCGCGATACCGAGGTCGGCGGTGGCCAGCGCGGGGGCGTCGTTGACACCGTCACCGACCATCGCGGTGGGGCGTGCGGCGCGCAGGGTTTCGACGATGCGGGCCTTGTCCTCGGGTCGCAGGTCGGCGTGCACTTCGTCGATGCCGACGTCGCCGGCCAGGGCGTGCGCGGTGCGGTCGTTGTCGCCGGTGAGCATCACGACGGTGTAGCCGTCCCTGCGCAGCTCGGCGACGACCTCGCGGGCTTCCGGTCTGAGCTCGTCGCGGACGGCGACCGCCCCGATCACCGTTCCGGCGCGTTCGACGAGGACCGCGGTGGCGCCCGCGTGTTGCATCCGTCGGATGTCCGTGGCGAGCGGGCCCGGTTCGATCCAGCCGGGCCGACCGAGCCGAAACGGCGTGCCGTCGATGCGGCCGGTCAGTCCGGCACCGGTTACCGCGTGCACATCGTCGGCGGGTGCGTAGCCGTCGGTGGCGGCGAGAATCGCACGGGCGAGGGGGTGTTCGCTGCGCGCCTCCAGTCCCGCGGCGGCCGCTACAACGTCGCGGCGAGTGGCCCCGTTCGCGGCGACGACCTCGATGACCGCCGGCTGGTTGCGGGTGAGCGTGCCGGTCTTGTCCACGGCGACCGTGCGGATCCGGCCGAGTGCTTCGAGGGCCGCACCGCCCTTGACCAGGACGCCGAGTTTGGAGGCTGCGCCGACGGCGGCTACGACGGTGACCGGGATCGCGATCGCCAGGGCGCACGGTGACGCGGCGACGAGAACCACGAGGGCTCGCTCGATCCACACCCGCGGATCCCCGACGAGGCTGCCGACAACAGCGATGAGGGCGGCGACGACCATCACCGCGGGAACGAGTGGCTCGGCGACCTTGTCGGCCAGTCGCTGGGCTTCGCCCTTGCGGGACTGTTCGGCTTCGACGATCCGCACGATCTTGGCGAGCGAGTTGTCCTGTGCGCCGGCGGTGACCTCGACCTCGAGGACCCCGGTTCCGTTGATCGACCCGGCGAACACGTCGTCACCGGGACCGGCCTCGACGGGGACCGATTCGCCGGTGATCGTGGAGACGTCCAGGGCGGTGCGTCCGCTGCGGACGGTGCCGTCGGTCGCGATCCGCTCGCCGGGCCTGACGATCATCACCTCGCCGATCTCGAGGTCCGCGGCCGAGACGGTCTCCTCGCGGCCACCGCGAAGCACGGTGGCGGTGTCGGGGACCAGCGACAGCAGCGCGCGCAGGCCGCGTCGCGTGCGGGTGAACGCGTACTCCTCGAGCCCCTCGCTGATCGAGAACAGGACCGCGAGCATGGCCGCCTCGCCGACCTCACCGAGCAGGACGGCGCCGACGGCGGCGATCGTCATCAGCGTGCCGACACCGATCCTGCCCCTGGCCAGGCGTTTGACCGTGGACGGGACGAAGGTGGATCCGGCGACGGCGAGCGCGAGCGCCTCGACGCCCACACCGAGCGCATCCGGTCCGCCGGTGACGCGAACGATCAGGGCCGCGAGAAGCAGAACACCCGCAGCGAGCGCCGCCCGAATCTCCTTGATCTCCCAGAGCTTTTCGGGCCCGTCGTCCTCCGCCCCCTCGGGGCGGGGTTCGTCATGGCCGCAACCGCACGCGTCGCTCACGGGCGCTCACCCCGCGTCGGTGCCGTAGTTCGGACACAAGGCCACCGCATTCCCGGTTGCAGCCAGCAGCGTCTCCGCCGCGGTGAGCAGGTCCATCAGTTCGGGCCGAGCCAGCGAGTAGAACACCTGTCGCCCTTGCGGGCGCCCCTGGACGAGGTTGCAGTCCCGAAGGCACGCCACGTGCGCCGACACCGTCGACTGCGCCATTCCCAGCTCTTCGACCAGATCCGCTACCCGAGCCTCGCCCCGAGAGAGCCGACGCACGATCCCCAACCGGGTGCCGTCCGAGAGGCTGTGGAACAACGCGACCGCGGCATCGAGATCCGACGCCGGCCCGCTGGACGTCACGTCGTCCGTGCAACCGTCGCAATCAATCGCCATGCGGCGATGTTATCGCTTTCAGGCGATGATTGCCGGTCAGCGGGGCGCCAGTCTGGTACATGCCCGGCGCAGCATCGACTGCACGACGACCGGGTGCACGACGCTGACGGGCGCGAAGTAGACGCGCCCGCGCCAGCCCTTCAGCCGCACCACCGTCGTGACGCGAACGAGTCGAGTTTCGGGGTCCACAGCAACGCCGGCTCGGAAGTCGAGGTGGCGGTCGTCGACGGAGATCAGCGCCTCGCCGTCCTCCACGCGCGAGACCGCGAAGATGTCGCGGCCGCCGCGGGGCACGCCGATCAGCGGAACCAGCAACTGCCGCAGCGCGAAGGCCAGGCGGATCCACGCCGGGCTCGAGTCGCCGGCGAACACCGTCTCGGCCCACACGCGCGGATCGTCGGTGGCACCGGGCGGTACCGGCGCCGCGACGACGTCGACGAAGTCCGGGCGGGGAATGTCTTCCAGGGCAAGGGACCAGAACGCTGGACGTGGCATGCCGTAATCCTCCCGCGCCGCCCCGCCGGATACCAGAAGCCTGTCAGTGGCGTCGGGCTCGATGACGCGCGTCGGTGGACGTCCCCGGCTACCGCGGGTGCGCGTCGTACGCCGCCCGCAAACGGTGGACGCCCTCCGCCAGCACCGCCCCGTCGTAGGTCGCGAAGCACAGTCGCGCGGCGTGCGGGTGTGTGTGCGCGACGCCGAACGCGCCGCCCGGAACGTACGCGACGTCGTGCGCGACTGCGGTCTCGAGCAGCGCGGCGGTGTCGACGTCGTCGGTGAACTCGATCCAACAGAACATGCCGCCGTGCACCGCGGCCTGCGAGATACGTTCCCCGAAAGCGGATTCGAGCGCGTCGACCAGTGCACCCGCCCGCGCCGCGTACGCACCGCGGACGCTGGTCAGGTGCGCATCCAGCCAGGTGGTGTCGCCCAGCAACTCGGTCGCGATCTGCTGCGTGAGCGAGGACCCGCACAGGTCGGCGCCCTGCTTGAGGAGTTCGACGGCCTCGCACACCCGCCGGTCGCCGTGCAGCCAGCCGATGCGCAGCGCCGGAGCGAGCGTCTTGGATCCGCTCGAAAGCCGCAGGACGCGATCCGAGTGCGCCGCCACGGGCGCGGGTGCGGGCGCGTCGAACCACAATTCGCCGTACGGATCGTCCTCGATGATCCAGAAGCCGTACCGGTCCGCGAGATTCGCGAGGTGTCCCCGACGCGACGCGGAGAGCACGACGCCGCGCGGATTGTGAAAGTTGCTGACTGTGTGGACGAGCTTGGGCCGCAATCCGTCTCGCAGCGCCTGTTCGAGGGCGTCGGTGTCCATACCGTCGGCGTCGAGCGCGACGGGCACCAGCGCCGCCTGCGCGGCCCGGAAGACCTGCAGGGCGCCGGTGTAGCCCGGCTCCTCCACGACGACGGTGTCGCCCGGGTCGAGAAGCACCTGTGCGAGGAGGCTGAGCGCCTGCTGCGAACCGTGGGTGACGACCACCTCGGCCGGGTCGATCCGCCGCCCCACCTTCGCGCTCTCGCGGGCAGCGACGGCCTCACGCAGCGGCGCCCAACCGGACGTCTCGCCGTACTGGACCGAGCGCGGATCGCCGAGTGCCCGCTGCGCCGCCTGCGCGATGCGTTCCCGTGGAACGAGTTCCGTGGCCGGCAGTCCACCCGCGAGGCTGATGACGTCGGGGCGGGCGGTGAGGGTGAGCAGATCGCGGATGGCCGAGCTACGTAGGTCGGCCATCCGCGACGACAGCTGGAGAGACGGGGCGAGCGACGACGACTCGAGTGACATGGAGGCGACTCCCGTGGCGGAGGTACTGCCGTCGCGCACGACGGCGAAGGACGAAGGCAGAAACACCCAGGTCGTCCCGGATCCACGGGGCGGAGAGCGAAGTTGGTCGGCCGATGGTTCTCGACCGACCTATCGCATCATGCCACAGCAGTCGCCACAATGTGAAATCGTTGTCTCACATTTCGAGATCAGTCGAGGTCGTCGTGACGCATCAGCTGACGCGACGCCTCGGTGATCGACCCCGACAGCGACGGGTACACCGAGAAGGTCTGGGCCAGGTCGTTGACGGTGAGGTTGTTCTGCACCGCGATCGCGATCGGCAGGATCAGCTCCGACGCCGTGGCCGCGACCACGACACCGCCGATGACCACGCCGGTCGCCGGGCGGCAGAAGATCTTCACGAAACCGCGGCGCAGACCCGACATCTTGGCGCGCGGGTTGGTGTTGAGCGGCAGCATGACCGTGCGGGCCGGCACCTCGCCATTGTCGATCGCGGCCTGGCTCACGCCGACGTTGGCGATCTCCGGACGCGTGAACACCGCCGACGCGACGGTCTTGAGCTTGATCGGGCTGACGCCCTCGCCGAGCGCGTGGTACATCGCGATCCGGCCCTGCATCGCGGCGACCGAGGCCAGCGGCAGCAGACCCGTGCAGTCGCCGGCGGCGTAGATGCCCGAGACCGCGGTCCGCGACACGCGGTCGACGCGCAGGTACCCACCCTTGTCGAGTTCGATGCCGACCTTCTCCAGGCCGAGGCCCTCGGTGTTGGGCGTGGAACCGACCGCCATCAGCGCGTGGCTGCCGTGCACCGTGCGCCCGTCCGCGAGCTTGACGACGACCCCGCCGTCCTCGGTGCGCTCGACCGCGTCGGCGCGCGCGTGCTTGACGAGCGTCACACCGCGCTCGGCCAGCACGTCCTCGAGGACGAGGGCCGCGTCGGCGTCCTCGTGGGGCATCACACGGTCGCGGCTGGACACGAGCGTCACCTTGACGCCCATCTCGGTGTACGCGGACACGAACTCGGCGCCGGTGACGCCCGAGCCGACGACCACCAGGTGCGTCGGCAGTTCCTCGAGGTCGTACAGGTGACGCCACGTCAGGATCCGCTCGCCGTCCGGGACGGCGCCCGGCAGCACGCGCGGGCTGGCACCGGTGGCGATGAGGACGACGTCGGCCTCGAGCGTCTTCTCCTCACCCGTGGTGAGGGTGGCGCGCACCTGGTGGGAAGCCATGCCGATCTGCGGGTCGATCAGCTCGGCCTTGCCGGACAGGAGCTGGACGCCGACGCTCTGCAGGCGCGCACGGATGTCGGACGACTGGACCTGGGCGAGGTTCTTGACGCGGGAGTTGATCTGCGGCAGCGAGATGGTTGCGCTCGACGGATCGAGAGAGATGCCCAGATCTGTGGCCCGGCGCATGTCGGTGCGGATACCGGTGGACGCGATGAACGTCTTCGAGGGAACACAGTCGAACAGGACACATGCGCCGCCGACACCGTCGGAATCGACCAATGACACCGTGGCCCCGTGCTGGGCAGCAACCAGGGCTGCCTCGTAGCCGGCGGGTCCACCACCGATGATCACGATCCGGGTCATTCGTCCTCCAAGCTCGCCGCGCCGACCGGGATCTCCGGCAGGCCCGAGTACAACGCTATTCCAGTGACCGGGAACACGCTGGCAGTGACCCCTACCAGCGGACGATCACGCGCCGAACGCGCATGTCGCTGCGCCGGGCGGTCCGCTCGTTACCCGAGCACGCACAACACCGATTAGGCTTTTCGCGTGCCGATCTACGCCGCGTACGGGTCCAACATGCACCCGGAACAGATGCTCGAACGCTGCCCGCACTCGCCGATGGCGGGCACCGGCTGGCTCCCCGGCTGGCGGCTGACGTTCAGCGGCGACGACATCGGCTGGGAGGGCGCGCTCGCCACCGTCGTCGAGGATCAGGACGATTCGGACGCCAAGGTGTTCGTCGTGCTCTACGACGTCCCGGCCGAGGACGAGGAGCGCCTCGACCGCTGGGAGGGCTCCGAACTGGGCCTGCACCGCAAGATCCGCCTCCGCGTCGACACAGGGGACGGCCCGGTCCTGGCCTGGCTGTACGTGCTCGACGCGTACGAGGGTGGGCTACCGTCCGCCCGCTACCTCGGCGTCATCGCCGAGGCCGCCGAGATCGCCGGGGCACCCGCCGACTACGTGCGCGGCCTGCGCACCCGCAACAGCCGAAACGTCGGCCCCGGCACGCCCTAGCTGCCGGTCAGGACTGCAGCACCAGGTTCGTCAGCACCCGCACCCCGGTGACGAGCGCCCGCTCGTCCAGATCGAACGTCGGCTGGTGGATGTCCAGCTGCGGTCCGTGCCCGGACCACACGCCCAGCCGCGCCATCGCGCCCGGCGCCTCCTCGAGGTACCACGAGAAGTCCTCGCCACCACCCGACTGCGGGGTGTCCGCGAGCGCATCGGGGCCGATCGCCCGGACCGCGTCCTCGAGCATCCGCGCCGACACCTCGTCGTTGACGACGGGCGGCACGCCGCGGCGGTAGTTCAGTTCGTAGCGCACCCCCGTGGGCGCGAGCAGACCGTGCACGATCTCACGGACGGTCGGCTCGAGCAGCGCCCACGTGTCGTGGTCGCCGGTGCGGACGGTGCCGGTCAGGATGCCGCTGCGGGGGATCGCGTTGGGCGCCTGCCCCGCGCTCACCGCACCCCACACCATCACGGTGCCGCTGCGCGGGTCGATGCGCCGGCTCAGCATCCCGGGCAGCCCGGTGATGACCGTTCCGATCGCGTACACCAGATCCGTCGTCAGGTGCGGCCGGGACGTGTGACCGCCCGGGGAATCGAGCACGAGTTCGACGGTGTCCGCGGCCGAGGTGATGGCCCCGACCCGCACCCCGACGCGGCCGGCCTCGAGCCGTGGATCGCAGTGCAGCGCGAATATCCGCGACACCCCCTGCATCCCGCCGGCGGAGACCACGTCGAGCGCACCGCCCGGCATCACTTCCTCGGCCGGCTGGAAGATGAACCGCACGCCGATCGGCAACTGCGGCAACGAATTCAGTGCGAGGGCTGCCCCGAGCAGGATTGCGGTGTGCGCGTCGTGGCCGCACGCGTGCGCGACACCGGGCACCGTCGACGCGTAGGGCGCGCCGGTCGCCTCCTGCATCGGCAACGCATCCATGTCACCGCGCAGACCGAGCCGCATGCCGCCCGGGCCGATGTCGCACACCACGCCGGTCCCACCCGGCAGCAGCAGCGGCGACATCCCGGCCGCCGACAGGTGACTGGCGACGAACGCGGTGGTCGAGAACTCGTGCCGCGCCAGTTCCGGATTCGCGTGGAAGTGTCGCCGCCACCGGGACAGGTCCATCGCGTGCTCGGCGAGCCACTCCTCGATTCCCTCGTTCACCGACGCTCCACCCCCTCGAGCAACCGCGCCCTCTGCGCGGAATCGACGGCAGCGCGAATCGCGGTGCGGGCCAGCGCCGTCGCACCGTCGACGACGGCGAGGTCCGCGGACTCGGTGACCGCGGCGGCGGCGAACTCCGGCTGGTGGGTCACCGCACCACAGGAATCGAGGCCGACCACCGGGTGGATGCCGGGAACGACGTGCGTCACGTTGCCCATGTCCGTACTGCCCAGCGGCCGCGACGATTCCAGCTCCACCGGCAGCGGTGTGCGGCCGAGATCGACGATCTCTTCGCGGAACACGTCGACGAGCCAGGGATTCGGCCGCAACTCGGTGTAGGTGGGCGACACCGTGCGCACCTCGTGCGTGCAGCCGGTCGCGAGCGCGCCGGCCGCGAAGCAGGCCTCGGCGCGGCCGGCCAGCTCGTCGAGCGACTCGGCGGTGTGCGCGCGCAGGTAGTACAGCATCTCGGTGTGGGCCGGGATGATGTTGGGCGCCGCCCCACCGTCGCTGACGATGCCGTGCAACTGCTGCCCGGGCGCGAGGTGCTGGCGCAGCAGGGCCAGTCCCACCTGCGCGACTGTGACCGCGTCCGCGGCGTTGCGCCCGAATTCCGGTGCCGCCGAGGCGTGCGCCTCCCTGCCCGTGAACGTGATCGCGATGTCCGAGAGCGCGAGCGACGTCGCGCCCACGATGTCGAACGGGCCCGGGTGCACCATCATCGCGACGGCCACGTCGTCGAACACACCCCGCTCGAGCATGAGGACCTTGCCGCCGCCGGTCTCCTCCGCCGGGGTGCCGATGACGCGGACGGTGATGCCGAGCGCGTCGGCGAGCGGGGCGAGCGCGAGTCCCGCGCCGACCGCGGACGCGGCAATGATGTTGTGCCCGCAGGCATGCCCGATCTCGGGGAGCGCGTCGTACTCGGCGAGGATCCCGACGACCAGTTCGCCGCTGCCGAAGCGGGCGTCGAACGCGGTGGGCAGATCCGCGACACCGGCACGCACCTCGAAGCCACGACCGCGCAGGAACTCGACCAACTCGGCGGCACTCCGGTGCTCGTCGAACGCAAGTTCCGCGTGGGCGTGGATGGAGTGCGACAGCGCGACCAGATCCGATCGCGCCGCCGACACGACGTCCGACACCGAAGCCGACGGAGACGCCGCCGGGGATCCTGATCTCACAGTCCCCAGTCTCTCACTCCTGCGGGCCCGGTCCCCGCTATCCGAACTTGAAGTTGCTCTCGTCCGTCTTGGTCTCCAGCGCCTCGAGCGTGTCGCGGTGGATGCCCCGCTTGATGCCCGACAGGTTCGCACCGCGGGTCGAGACCAGCGCCGACGCCCGAGCCACCGCCGCACCGAGCACCAGGTCGCCCTCGACGGCGTCGTCGACGATTCCGACAGCGAGCGCGTCGCCGCCGCCGTAACGGCGACCGGTCGTCATCGCCTCGACCGCCGTCTGCCGCGCCAACCGGGAGGTGAGCAGCGCGGACATGCCCACCGTGAACGGCATGTTCAGGTTGACCTCGGGCAGGCAGTAGTAGCCGCGGTCGCTGCGCATCACGCGGAAGTCGTGGGCGCTCGCCAGCATCGCGCCGGCACCGAACGCGTGCCCCTGCACGGCCGCGATGGTGGCCATCGGGAACGCCAGCAGGCGGGTGTAGATCGTGTGGACCCGGTCCAGGTAGCCCGGCAACTTGTCGAGGTTGCCGAAGATCCAGTCGGTGTCGAGACCGTTGGTGTAGTACTTGCCGGTCGCGGTCGTGACCAGGGCCGCCGGCCCCTCGTGGGCCTCGACCTCGTCGAGCAACGCGTGTGTGGCGTCGATCCAGTCGGGGTGGAACCGATTCTCGTTGTCCGTCTCACCCTCGTTGCCGAGGTACAGGACGAAGACGTCGCCTTGACGATTCAGGTATGGCATGGCCGCGATACTACCCGCGAGTAACATCGCGCGGCGGCACTACTGTGTCCGTCCATGGGCACACTCGAGCAGCAGGCCGCCGAAGTCCTCGCCGACCGCACCGGAATCCCGAAGCACTCCGCTGCTGTCGTCCTCGGCTCGGGCTGGCAGGCCGCCGCCGACGTGCTCGGCGCTCCGGAGGCGCTCGTGCCGATGGCCGACCTGCCCGGGTTCGCGACCCCGTCCGCAGTGGGCCACGCCGGCACCGTGCGATCGGTGCGCGTCGGCGACACCTCGGTGCTCGTGCTGCTCGGTCGCGCCCACGCGTACGAGGGCCACGACCTGGCCCGGGTGGTGCACCCCGTGCGGACCGCGATCGCGGCGGGTGCCGAGACCGTGATCCTCACCAACGCCGCGGGCGGCATCCGCGAGGGCATGACCGTCGGCCAGCCCGTCCTCATCAGCGACCACCTCAACCTCACCGCGCGCTCCCCACTCGTCGGTGCGCAGTTCGTCGACCTGGTCGACGCCTACAGCCCGCGCCTGCGTGGACTCGCCCGGACGATCGACCCGTCCCTGACCGAGGGCGTATACGCGGGCCTGCCGGGTCCGCACTACGAGACCCCCGCCGAGATCCGAATGCTGCGCACGCTCGGCGCCGACCTCGTCGGGATGTCGACCGTGCACGAAACCATCGCGGCCCGGGCACTGGGCGCCGAGGTCCTCGGCGTCTCGCTCGTGACGAACCTCGCCGCCGGCATCACCGGCGAACACCTCGACCATGCCGAGGTCCTCGCCGCGGGACAGGCGTCCGCTGCCCGCATGGGCGAATTGCTGCGCGACCTGCTGGCCCGGCTGTGACGACCCCGCCGCCGCTGCGTTTCGGCACCGCGGGCCTGCGCGGACCGGTCGGCGACGGGCCCGGGTGCATGAACGTCGACGTCGTCGAACGGACCACCGCGGGCCTCGCGGCGTGGCTGCGCGACCAGTGCCTCGGCGGCGGCACGGTGGTCGTCGGCCGCGACGCGCGGAGGGGGTCGGAGGAGTTCGCCCGGGCCGCGGCCGAGGTACTGGCCGGGGAAGGCTTCGACGTCGTGCTGCTGCCGCGGCCGCTGCCCACTCCCCTCGTCGCGTTCGCGGTGCGCCGACTCGGCGCGGTCGCCGGCGTGCAGATCACGGCATCGCACAACCCTCCCGCCGACAACGGATACAAGGTGTACCTGCACGGCGGTGCCCCGCTCGCCGCCCCTGCGGACCGCGAGATCGAGGACGCGATCGGCCGGGTCGGGCAGGTCCGGCGCAGCCCCGTCACACCGGCCGACGACGCGATCGTGTCGGCGTACCTCGACCGTGTCGCGGCGCTGCCGCTCGGTGAGCGCCGCACCGTCCGCATCGCGCTGACTCCCCTGCACGGTGTCGGCGGCGCAGTCGCGGTCGCCGCGCTGCGCGCCGCCGGCTTCACCGACATCCACACCGTCGCCACGCAATTCGATCCCGATCCGAGTTTCCCGACGGTCGCCTTCCCGAACCCCGAGGAACCCGGGGCGACGGACCTGGTGCTGGCCCTCGCCGAGTCCGTCGACGCCGACGTCGCGATCGCCCTCGACCCGGACGCCGATCGGTGCGCGGTCGGGATTCCCGGCCCGAACGGCTGGCGCATGCTCACCGGCGACGAGACCGGCGCGCTGCTCGGGAACCGGATCCTCGCGCACACCCCCGGCACGGCACTGGTCGCGACGACGATCGTGTCGTCGACGCTGCTGGGGAAGATCGCCGCCGCGCGCGGTCACCGCTCGGCCCGCACACTCACCGGATTCAAATGGCTGGTGCGCGCCGACGGTGGCAACGGGAGCCTCGTCTACGCCTACGAGGAGGCCGTCGGGCACTGCGTCGACCCGGACGTCGTGCGGGACAAGGACGGCATCTCCGCGGCCGTGCTGGTCGCCGATCTCGTGGCCGATCTCGCCGCCGACGGCCACACCCTGATGGACGCGCTCGACGATCTCGCGATCGAGTTCGGGGTCCACGCCACCGGCCAGGTGTCGCAGCGCTCGGACGACCTCGGCGAGATCGTCCGCACGATGGACCGACTGCGCGCCGATCCACCGACCGAGATCGCCGGGATCGCCGTCGAGACAACCGACCTCGCCGCGGTTCGCGGCCCGCTGCGCACCGACGCGGTGATCCTCGCCGGCCCCGGACTCCACGTCACCGTCCGACCGTCGGGCACCGAACCGAAGCTCAAGGCCTACTCCGAGGTGGTCGAACCCGTGCTTGCCGGTGACGTCGTGGCAGCCCGGACGAGTGCGCACGCACGCTCCGAACTGGTTCGGCAGTACCTGAAGTCGGCTACGACACGAAAGTCCGATTAGCCGGAATGGCCCGTTGCCACCCCCAGCTCTGATACAAACGCTGGGACAGATAAGAAGCAGCGAGGCGAAAGCGTTCGGCGACATGAAGATTCAGCACGGAAGTTTCCCGACCCGAGCCATAGCGACCGCCGTCACCGGCGTCGCGATGCTGGCCCTGGTCGGCTGCGGCAGCGCCGACAGCGACAGCACCCCGACGACCACCACGTCCGCGAGCGCCGCAGCGGCGACGAGCACGTCCGCGAAGTCCTCGGCGACAACATCTTCCGGGACCTCCGCGAACGCCTCGGCCCCCGCCCAGGGGGCCGAGGCGCAGTCGGCGGCAGCCGCCCCCTCCTTGGCACCCGGGTGGAACGCGAAGGTCTTCGAACACGCGGGCCGCACCGCGATCGCAGCGGTTCCCGGCAGCTCGCTGCACTCCATCGAGGAGAACAGCGACGGCAGTTGGGTGGTCCAGCTCACAGGCGCCGACGGCGGTGCGATCGAGGTCGGCGTTTCCCCCGACGGCGACCGCGTGATCGCAGGGCCGACGGCGACCGGGGGACAAACCCCGGCCGCCGGAGAAGCAAACCTCGATTACACCGCCGCCGCCGGCATCGTCCTCACGGAGGTCCCGGGCGGCCGTATCACCGACCTGAAGCTCGTGGTGGAGAAGGGCGGCACGTACGTGTGGGAGGCCGACGTGGTCGACGCCTCCGAAACGCGGCGCGCGGTGGACGTCGATGCGGTCACCGGCCGCATCCTGCAGAACACGCCGCGCTGACCGAACGGGGCGGCCACCGAACCGGTGGCCGCCCCCATTTTTCGTCGCGGACCTAGCGCGGACCGAACTGACGGTCGCCGGCGTCACCGAGACCCGGGATGATGAAGGCGTTCTCGTCGAGGCCCTCGTCGACCGTCGCGGTGATCAGGCGCACCGGGTGACCGGAGTTCTCGAGCGCCGCGACGCCCTGCGGCGCGGCGACCACGCACACCGCGGTGATGTCGGTGGCGCCGCGGGCGACGAGCAGGTCGATCGTGTAGACCATCGAACCGCCGGTCGCGAGCATCGGGTCGAGCACGTACACCGGGATCCCGGAGAGGTCGGCGGGCAGCGATTCGAGGTACGGCACCGGCTGGTGGGTCTCCTCGTCGCGCCCCATGCCGACGAAACCGACCTGGGACTGCGGGATGAGTGCACTCGCCTGCTCGATCATGCCGAGCCCCGCCCGCAGGACCGGAACCAGCAGCGGCGGCTTCGCCAGCCGGACGCCCTTCGTGACGGCGACGGGCGTCGTGACGTCGAACTTCTCGATCGCGGCATCCCGGGTGGCCTCGTAGATCAGCATCTGGGTGAGCTGCCGCAACGCGGACCGGAACGTGGCATTGTCGCTGCGCTCGTCCCGCATCCTCGTCAGAAGAGCTGCTGCCAGAGGATGGTCGACCACCTGCGTATCCATGACTTCACAGGATAGTTGGGCGCAGCCCGAAGCCGGAAACGGCCCGAACCGACCGGGAACCGAATCGCCGTCCGCTGCGTCAAACCCTGCGACGAGCCAGTTTCGATGGGGGATGCGATGACTGAATTCTCGGCCGAATTCTCAGCCACGACGGCGGGGATCGCGGCTTTCGGCGCCACTGCGGCCACGCTGGCAGAGCAGGTGCAGGCCGCCGGCGCCGCGTCCGCCGCGTCCGGCCCGGCACTGCTCGGCCCGATCTTCGGAGCGATCGGGGGCGACTTCGTCGCGGCCTTCACCGACGCGCAGACCGCACACGCAGCCCAGCTCGATCATCTCGCCTCCGCGTGGGCGTCGATGGGTGACGCCGCGCTGACCACCGCGGCCGCGTACGACACCACCGAGGCCGGTACTACCGCCGCACTCGGCGAGACAGGGACGACAGGAGCGCAACTGTGATCGATCTGCTCGCCCGCCCGGTCGTCGACCTGCTCGGAGCGTTCGGATCCGGGGCGCTGCCCGGCGGTTCGCCCGCGGACGCGATGCGGGCGGCGTCCGACGCGATCGACGCCGTCCACGAACTCGGCCGCGTCGGCATCAGCGACCTCGGCGGTGTGTGGACGGGCGTCGCTGCCGACGCCGCGATCGACAAGGCCCAAACCACCCAGGCCGCGTCGGTGCAACTGTCCGACCGTGGCCGGGAGATCGTGGTCGTCGTCGAGGCCGCGTCGGAGACGGTGCGGACCGGGACCGCCGAACTGCAGGAGATCCTGCACTCGTTCCTATCGCTCGCGTCGTCAGCGCTTCCCCTGCTCGGGACCCCTGCGGGCGTGACGATGCTGATCGGCGCGGCGGTCGAGCACCTCGGCCGCGCCCTCGCCGTCGTCGAGCGGGTGCGCAGCGAACTGGCCGTCCACACCGCGAAGATGGTCGAGCTCACCGCGCCCGATCCTGTTCCGGCCGACGCCCGCACCGTCGCCGCGTCGGCGAGCGCACCCGCGCCCGCGGCCACGACCGCCGCCGCCGTACCGGCTCCGGTCACGCCGCAGACCGACGCCGCGAGTCGCTTCGTGTCCGCGTTCGCCGGCTCGTCGGTAGGGTCGCCGATGTCGTCGATCGACACCGCGTCGTCCGCCCGGACGGCGTCGTTCGACCCCGGGTCGGGCCGCGCCTCGGTCGAGACCGGAAGCGCCGGCGGCTCGAGTTCGTACGACCCGCGCTTCGGCGGCTGCGGAGTCGAGATCCTGCTGCCCGACGGCAGCACCGCCGTCGCACCCAACCAGGAGGCGGCCGACGCCGTCCGCTGCGCGCTCACCCAGCAGGGCGTGCCGTACCAGTGGGGTGGCACCTCCCCGGGCCAGGGACTGGACTGCAGCGGGCTGACCCAGTGGGCCTACGGCGAGGCGGGGGTGGATCTGCCGCGCCTGGCGCAAGAGCAGAGCGTCGGGATACCCGTCGACCAGGAGAACCTGATGCCCGGCGACCTCGCGGTGTGGGACGGCCACGTCGCGATGGTGGTCGGCAACGGCCAGATGATCGAGGCCGGAGATCCGGTGAGCGTCAGCGCGATCCGGACGTCCAACATCGGTATGGAGTTCTACGGCTTCTACCGCCCCACCGAGTGATCGGAGAATCATGACGACCGACCCGTCCCTGCCGACCGCCACCGTGGCGTCGGCTGCCAACCGGGCGCGCACCATCGCAGTCCGCGCCACCGAGACCGGGCTGCCGATGGACATCCACATCGACCGCGGCGAGCTGCGTTACGGCGGCGAACACCTGGCCCGGGAAATCCTGCGGCTGTGCCGCGAGGCAGGCCGCGAAGCCGGCGCGCGACGACGCGAGGACCTGGCGCGCGAGGGCATGCCGGGCCACGTGCTCGACCGGCTCGGGCTGCCGACCCGCGACGACGTCGCCGCGGCCGAACAGGCCGCGGCCGAGGACGTCGACGCACCTACGAGCTGGATGCGTCTCGTATGAGCGCGAATCCGATGGACGCGCTCGTGCAGCGCGCGACGACACAGCTGAACCGACTCGACGACGCCTTGGCGTCGCTGCACGCGATCCGCGCCGAAGCCGTGAGCCGGGACGGGCGGGTGCGGGTGGAGGTCGACGGCAACGGCAGCCCGACCGGACTGTGGCTCAGCGAATCGCTCCACGATCTCGACGCCCGGGTGCTGGCACGCACGATCACCGAGACCGCGCACCACGCCGCAGCGGCGGCAGCCGAGGAGCGAAACCGGATCACGACCGCGTTGTTCGACACATACGACGAGAGTTGACCGGTGTACGGCTATAACTTTGGCCCCGACGTGGCTAGGCTTCCGGCCATGGCTGGAGACATCGTCCCGATCGAACTCGGTCTGACCCGAGGAGACCTCGTCACGCTGTGGGCGCCGCGGTGGCGCGAAGGCGATGACGAGTGGGAGGCGTTCCTCGGCCACGAAGAGGACCTCTACGGCTTCCCCTCGGTCGCGGCGCTCGCCGCGTTCATCCGCACGGACGACGACAACGACCTGGTCGAGCACCCGGCCTGGCCCGTCTTCTCCAAGCTGGCCGCCCCGGAACTCGAGCCGGAGGAGAACTTCACGTTCGATCTGATCGGGGTCCCCGAACTCGTCGCCGGCGACCCGGAGGCGCTCACCCTCTCGGAGCTCGAGAGCACCTTCGAGATCGTGCGCAACATCGGTGAGGTCTGCGACCTCGAACCGGTGGTGAAGTTCTTCGAGAACCATCCCGAGATCGCCTACCTCCGCAGTGGCGTCGACGAGTTCGTCGGACGCGACGGCGAGGCGCTGTGGGACCGAATCGGCGGCGCCGTCGCCGAGGACTGGGACGCCGTCATCGACGCGATCGACTCCATCGTCGCGACGCCGGACGTCGACGCCGATGCGCTCTCGGTCGCCGAGGCCGAGATCCTCGCGGCCGAGGAGAACGTCGTCGATGCCGACGACGACGCCGAGGCCGACGAGGACTTCGAGGAGTACGACACCGAATCGGGCGAGGACGAGGACCAGGAGGAGACCTTCTGGACCGGCGTCGGGATCGACCCGATCAAGATCATCACGTCGGGCACCACGTACTACTCGCTGCGCTGCTACCTCGACGAGCACGCGGTGTTCCTCGGTCGCGGCGGAAAGATCTCGGTCTTCGGCTCCGAACGCGCACTCGCGCGCTACCTCGCCGACAACCACGACCACGACCTCGCCCGGGTCAGCACGTACGAGGAGGTGCAGAACGCGGCCGTCGACGGCTCCCTCGAGGTCGAGGTCACCGACGAGAACGTGTACGTCCTCCCCGGCCTGGCCGACGATCTCGCCGAGGGACCCGACGCCGTCGACGCCGACCAGCTGGAGTTGGCTGTCGAGTTGTTCACCGACGCAGCCGACTTCGCGAAGGACGATGCCACCGACGCCGCGCTGTCGTCGTCGACTCCCCTGGGCTGGTACGTCTCGTACATCCTCGAGCCCGACCCGGGCCGGATGACGCCGAGCCCGCCGTTCCAGGCGGAGGCCGAGACCTGGCGCGCGCTCGAGGCCGAGTTCGAGTCCCGCCTGCGTCCCGAGTAGATCAGCCGATCAACACCGCGTAGCCGGGCTTGATGACGTCGTCGATCAGCGCGAGTCGCTGATCGAAGGGGATGAACGCCGACTTCATCGCATTGATGGTGAAGCGTTCGAGGTCGCTCCAGCCGTATCCGAAGGTGTTGACGAGCGCCAGCATCTCGCGGCTCATCGAGGTGTCGCTCATCAGACGGTTGTCGGTGTTGACCGTCACCCGGAACCGCTCGCGGGCGAGCAGGTCGAAGGGATGCTCCTCGAGGTTCGCGACCGCACCGGTCTGCACGTTCGAACTCGGACACAGCTCGAGCGGAATCCGCTTGTCTCGTACGTAGTTCGCGAGCAGGCCCAAGGTGACGTCGCCGTCGGGTCCTACGGTGATGTCGTCGGTGATGCGCACCCCGTGGCCCAATCGGTCGGTGCCGCAGAAGGCGATGGCCTCGTGGATCGACGGCAACCCGAACGCCTCACCCGCATGGATCGTGAAATGCGCGTTGCAGTTCCGCATGTACTCGAACGCGTCGAGGTGCCGACTCGGCGGGTAGCCCGCCTCGGCGCCGGCGATGTCGAACCCGACGACGCCGCGCTCGCGGAACCGCACGGCGAGTTCGGCGATCTCGCGGGAACGGGCCGCGTGCCGCATCGCGGTGAGCAGACAGCCGACTCGGATCTCGTGACCGGCCCGGCGCGCCGCGTCCTCCCCCTCCCGGAACCCCTCGAGAACGTATTCGACTACCTCGTCGAGACTGAGTCCCCCTCGAGGTGCTGCTCGGGAGCGAAGCGCACCTCCGCGTAGACGACGCCGTCGGCCGCGAGGTCCTCGGCGCACTCGCGCGCGACCCGGCGCAGACCGGCGGGGGTCTGCATCACCGCGACCGTGTGCGCGAACGTCTCCAGATACCGCTCGAGGGATCCGCTGTCGGCGGCGTCACGGAACCAGCGGGCCAGCGCGTCGGGTTCCTCGGCGGGCAGGCCGGTGTACCCGCAGTCGGCAGCCAGTTCGGCGACGGTGGCCGGGCGGAGTCCCCCGTCGAGGTGATCGTGCAGCAGAACCTTCGGTGCCCGGCGGAGGTACTCGAGATCCAACGGCGCTGTCATGGGTCGACGGTAGCCGCGGAATCTGTCGAATGCGTGTCAGACGGGTTCCGGGTGTCGGAATCCGGAACGACGACCCGGTGTACGGACGGGCGTCATCTCCCGCCCTGGCCCCGGCGCAAACCGGCCGCCTCGTCGGGCCCGAAGGCGTCCGGCAACAACTCCCCCAGCGCCCGCACTCCGGTCCGCGTGTCGACGAGCAGATCGACGCCTCCGTGTTCGAGCAGCAACTGCCGGCAGCGCCCGCACGGCATCAGGATCTCGCCACTCGCGTCACAGCAGGTGAACGCCGTCAATCGGCCACCACCACCGGAAACGAAGTTACCGACGAGTACGCACTCGGCACACAGACTCAAACCGTATGAGACATTTTCCACATTGCATCCGGCCACGATTTGACCATGGTCTGTGAGTGCGGCCGCCCCCACGGGGTACCCGGAGTATGGCGCATAAGCCTGCCCCATGGCCCGACGAGCATTGTCGCGCAACAACTTCCAGTCGACCAGAGTCATAGGTCCCGATCCAACCACGCCACCTGAATTGATGCAGAGGATCGACATCGACGAACCCTGACAATATGGGAAGGCAAACCTAACAACCATTTTCGGGCGCGTACGAACCATCGAGGGAATTAGTTCCCGGATTCGCTTGGGTTTAGAGTTCACAGAAGTCGGTTTAGGTTCTCGTCGAGCCCGAGCTGCGGTATACCCGAAAAGCTGTGCAGGCTCGACGCACCCACCAAAGACGTTGGAGGCACAGCACTCGATGAGCAGCACGACTGAAGCCGCTCCCGCAAAGGAGCGCACCCGGTCGCTTTACCGGGGCGACCCCGGCATGTGGTCCTGGGTTCTACACCGGATCACCGGCGTCGCAACATTCTTCTTCCTTTTCGTCCACGTCCTGGACACCGCGCTGGTGCGCGTCAACCCGGACACCTACGACCGGGTCATCGAGACCTACAAGAACCCGGTCGTCGGACTCATGGAACTCGCGCTCGTGGCCATGGTGCTGTACCACGCACTCAACGGCCTGCGCGTGATGCTGGTCGACTTCTGGTCGAAGGGCCCGCAGTACCAGCGCCTCATGCTCTGGATCATCATTGCGATCTGGTTCGTGGTCATGATCCCGGGCGCCGGTCGCATCTTCTACAACATGTTTGCGGGGCACTGACATGACGACAGAAGCCAAGTCCCTCGGCAAGGCGTACGACCGCCCCGCCAGCCTGGACAACCCGCGCTCGCCGCGTCGTGCGGCGAAGAACAACTTCGAGCTCTACGCATGGCTGTTCATGCGTTTCTCGGGCCTGGCGCTGATCATCCTGGTCCTGGGCCACCTGTTCATCATGCTGATGCTCGACGACGGCGTGCACCGCATCAACTTCGCGTTCGTCGCGGGTCGCTGGTCCAGCCCGTTCTGGCAGTTCTGGGACCTCTCGATGCTCTGGCTCGCCCAGCTGCACGGCGGTAACGGTCTGCGCACGGTCATCGCGGACTACTCGCGTAAGGACTCCACCCGGTTCTGGCTCAACACGATCCTGGTCGTGTCGATGATCCTGATCATGGGTCTGGGCACCTACGTCATCTTCACCTTCGACCCCAACATCTCGGCGAGCTAGGGGAGCAGAGACTTCATGCAGGAACATCGTTATGACGTCGTCATCGTCGGTGCCGGCGGCGCCGGCATGCGCGCGGCCATCGAGGCCGGCCCCCGCGCCCGCACCGCGGTCCTGACCAAGCTGTACCCCACTCGTAGCCACACCGGTGCCGCCCAGGGCGGTATGTGCGCGGCTCTCGCCAACGTCGAGGAAGACAACTGGGAGTGGCACACCTTCGACACCGTCAAGGGCGGCGACTACCTCGCCGACCAGGACGCCGTCGAGATCATGGCCAAGGAAGCCATCGACGCGGTGCTCGACCTCGAGAAGATGGGTCTTCCGTTCAACCGCACCCCCGAGGGCAAGATCGACCAGCGTCGTTTCGGTGGTCACACCCGCGATCACGGTAAGGCCCCGGTTCGCCGCGCCTGCTACGCCGCCGACCGCACCGGCCACATGATCCTGCAGACGCTCTACCAGAACTGCGTCAAGCACGACGTCGAGTTCTTCAACGAGTTCTATGCGCTCGACATCGCGCTGACCGAGACCCCCGAGGGCCCCGTCGCCACCGGCGTCATCGCCTACGAGCTCGCGACCGGCGAGATCCACGTCTTCCACGCGAAGTCGATCGTGTTCGCCACCGGTGGCTCGGGCCGCATGTACAAGACGACGTCCAACGCGCACACCCTCACCGGTGACGGCATGGGCATCATCTTCCGCAAGGGCCTGCCGCTCGAGGACATGGAGTTCCACCAGTTCCATCCGACGGGACTGGCCGGACTGGGCATCCTCATCTCCGAGGCCGTCCGAGGCGAGGGCGGCATCCTCCGCAACGCCGACGGCGAGCGCTTCATGGAGCGCTACGCCCCCACCATCAAGGACCTCGCGCCGCGCGACATCGTCGCCCGCTCGATGGTGCTCGAGGTGCTCGAGGGTCGCGGCGCCGGTCCGAACAAGGACTACGTCTACATCGACGTCACGCACCTCGGCGAGGACGTGCTCGAGGAGAAGCTCCCCGACATCACCGAGTTCGCCCGCACCTACCTGGGCGTCGACCCGGTCACCGAGCTCGTGCCGGTCTACCCGACCTGCCACTACGTGATGGGCGGCATCCCCACCAAGATCAACGGTGAGGTGCTGCGCAACAACGAGGACCACGTTCCCGGCCTGTACGCCGCCGGCGAGTGCGCGTGCGTCTCGGTGCACGGCGCCAACCGCCTGGGCACCAACTCGCTGCTCGACATCAACGTCTTCGGTCGCCGCGCCGGCATCGCCGCCGCGGCGCACGCCGAGAACTCCGACTTCGTCGAGCTGCCCGAGAACCCGGCCGAGAAGGTCGAGAAGTGGCTCGAGGTCATCCTGTCCGACCACGGCCACGAGCGCGTCGCGGACATCCGCACCGAGCTGCAGCAGTCGATGGACAACAACGCGTCGGTGTTCCGCACCGAGGAGACCCTGACGCAGGCGCTCAAGGACATCCAGGGCTTCAAGGAGCGCTACAACCACATCACGGTCCAGGACAAGGGCAAGCGCTACAACAGCGACCTGCTCGAGGCCGTCGAGCTGGGCTTCCTGCTCGAGATGGCCGAGGTCACGGTCGTCGGTGCGCTCAACCGCAAGGAGTCGCGCGGCGGCCACGCCCGCGAGGACTACCCGGACCGCAACGACGCCGAGTACATGCAGCACACGATGGCGTACAAGGAGGGATCGGAGCTGATCTCGCCGATCCGTCTGGACTACAAGCCGGTTGTCCAGACCCGCTACGAGCCGATGGAGCGTAAGTACTGATGTCCGCACCTGTCATGGACAAGGACGCACCCGCGCTGCCGCCCGTTCCCGAGGGCGCCGTCATGGTCACCCTCAAGATCGCCCGGTTCAACCCGGAGGACGGCGAGGGTCAGCGCTGGGAGAGCTTCCAGGTTCCCACCCTGCCGACCGACCGTCTGCTGAACCTGCTGCTGTACGTGAAGGGCTACCTGGACGGCACGCTGACGTTCCGTCGCTCCTGCGCGCACGGCGTGTGTGGTTCGGACGCGATGCGCATCAACGGTGTCAACCGTCTGGCCTGCAAGGTCCTGATGCGCGACATGCTGCCCAAGGACGGCAAGCCGATCACGATCACCGTCGAGCCAATCAAGGGTCTGCCGGTCGAGAAGGATCTGCTGGTCAACATGGAGCCCTTCTTCGACGCGTTCCGCGCCGTGAAGCCGTTCCTCATCACGACCGGCAACGAGCCGACCCGCGAGCGCATCCAGTCGCAGGCGGACCGTGCCCGGTTCGACGACACCACCAAGTGCATCCTGTGCGCGTGCTGCACCACGTCGTGCCCGGTGTACTGGAGCGACGGCAGCTACTTCGGCCCGGCCGCGATCGTGAACGCACACCGCTTCATCTTCGACAGCCGTGACGAGGGCGCCGCCGAGCGTCTCGACATCCTGAACGACAAGGACGGCGTGTGGCGCTGCCGCACGACCTTCAACTGCACCGACGCGTGCCCCCGTGGCATCCAGGTGACGAAGGCGATCCAGGAAGTCAAGCGCGCGCTGCTGTTCGCCCGCAAGTGATGCTCGCGTAGCACTCACCGCACCACCGTTTTGCGCACTTGGCGCTGCTCCCGACCGGTTCGGGGCAGCGGCAAGTGCGCAAAACGCGTTTCAGGGGTGGGTCATCGGGTTCCGCAACGCACTCGTGACCGGCGTTACAGCGACACGCCGGGTCTGCTTCCCTACCCTGGACTTTCGTTATGACTGCACTTCCGAAGTCCGCGCGGCGGCGACTCCTCCTGACCGCCACGGCCTCCGCACTCGCTCTCGGTGCGGGGGTGGCCCCGGCGGCGGCTCTCCCGATGCCGGCGCAGTTCGCGCCGGCGGCGGACGTGGGCCCCGCGCCCACCACCACTCCCCCGTTCAGCACACCGAACACCGACGAATGCCCGCAGCGGCAGGCCCCGCCGCCCGCGATCGACCTGTCCGAGGCACCGCGCCCGGGTGAGCAGGCGCCGGCCCCGGTCCCGGTGCCCGACGATCCCGTCGGCGGTGCGGCTCTCGGCAACTGCGGAATCGTCACCGCACCCGGAACCCCGCCGCTGCCGGCCGACATCTCGGCCCACGGGTGGGTGCTGTCCGACCTCGACTCCGGTCAGATCCTCGCCGCGAAGGACCCGCACGGACGCTACCGGCCCGCCAGCACCATCAAGATCCTGCTGTCGCTGGTCGCGCTCGACGAACTCGACCTGAACCACACCGTCACCGCCACCCCGGATGACGCGGCGATGGAGGGCAGCTCCGTCGGTCTCGGCGCCGGCGGCACGTACACCAACCTGCAGCTGATGCAGGGCCTCGTGATGCGGTCGGGCAACGACGCCGCCCACGCGCTCGCTGCGCAACTCGGCGGCGACGAGGCCACCGTCGCGAAGATGAACGCCAAGGCGCACTCCCTGGGCGCGCTGGACACCCGGACGGCGTCGGTGTCGGGCCTCGACGGGCCGGGCATGTCGACGTCGCCGTACGACCTGGCGCTGTTCTTCCGGGCGGCGATGCAGAACCCGACGTTCGCGCAGCTGATCTCGACCGAGACGGTGCAGTTCCCGGGGCATCCCGCAGACCCGACGAAGCCCGACGACAAGCCCGTCGAGCCCCACCCGATCTACAACGACAACCAGCTGCTCGCCAACTATCCGGGCGCGCTCGGCGGCAAGACCGGCTACACCGACGACGCCCGGCAGACGTTCGTCGGCGGTGCCGACCACGACGGGCGGCGCCTCGCGGTGACGCTCATGGCCGCCGACGTGCTGCCGATCCGCCCGTGGGAGCAGGTGTCCCGCCTGCTCGACTACGGCTACAGCCTGGACCGCACCGCCGAAGTGGGCACGCTGGTCGACCCGGTCGCCGCGTCGGACACGCCCGCCGTGGAGGTCGCCGGACCGGCCACGCACGGCCCGGGCGGGATGGATCTGGCGTCGGGTTCGGACCTGCCGAACAAGGACATCGCCGGCCGCGTCGCGGTCGGGCTCGTCGGGTTCTGTGTGGTCGTCGGGCTGCTCGTGTGGGCGCGCGCACTGACCCGCCGCCGACGTCGCTGATCCCCGGCGGGGTCGTCAGTCGCCGCGCCGCCGCCACAGGCCGGCGAGTCCGATGGCGGCGAGCGCCCCGGCCCCGGTGAACGCGAGCGCCTCGCGCACCGTCGGCCCCTCACGCAACTGCACGCGCGGCCGAATGACGGCCGAATCAGGCGGCGGCACAAAGGCATTCGCGAGGTTGTCTCGCGCCGTCGCGGCCCACGCGGTCGCGAACAGGATGAGTCGCGCGGCGAGGTTACTGAAGACCAGCAGACCGATGATCGGCCCGAACGCGACACCGGCCGGCCCGTGGGTGACGGCGGTCAGATAGATCGCACCCACCTGCCGGAAGAGTTCGAACACGATCGCAGCCCCGAACGCCGCACGGACCGCGCTGCGCAGCGTGACCGGTTCCCGGGGCAGCCTCGCGATCACCCACGTGAGCAGGGCCCACGTCGCGAGCACACTGATCGTCACCGACGCGATCCGCAGCGCCACCCCGATCCCGGTGACGTCCTGCAGGCCGAGCCGCTGGACGACCCACTGCGCGACCGGACCGTTGCTGAGCGCGGACAGGCCGAACGTCACGAGCATGGCCAGTCCGAGGCCGAGGAGTGAGACGAGGTCGCGGAGCTTGGTGGTGACGAAGCCGTCGCTGTCGTGCTTGTGCTCCCACATGGCGGTGAGCGCATCGCGCAGGTTCGCCATCCAGCCGAGCCCGGCGTAGGCGGCGACGAGCAGACCCAGCACACCGACCCCGGCACGGGAGTCGATCGCGGAATCGATGAGGCCGTTGACGGTCTCGCCGAGGCCGCCGGGCATGTTGTTGCTGACCTGCTGCTGGATCTCGGTGATCCAATCGGGGCGACCGGCGAGCACGAAGCCCGCGATGGCGAAGGCCACCATCAGGATCGGCACGATCGCGAGCATCGTGAAGTACGCGATCCCCGCGGCGTAGTGGTCGCCCTTCTGCTGCTGATAGCGACCGCCCGCGCGGACGAGGTGATCCAGCCACGGCCGCGCCGCACGCTGCTTGTCGAGGAAGCTGGGTGCGGCGTCGGCCATCTACGAACTACCCCCTAGTGGTCAGGAAACCCACCTTCTCATAGACCTGACCCAGTGTCCGGGCAGCGACTTCCCGCGCGCGGTCGGCACCGGCCGCGAGGATGCGGTCCAGTTCGGTGCGATCGGAGAGGTAGGCGTCGACCTTCTCGCGCAGCGGGGTGACGAACTCGGTGAGCACCTCGGCGGTGTCGGCCTTGAGGTCGCCGTAGCCGCGGCCCTCGTAGCCCGCGACGAGATCCTCGACGCTCTTGCCGGACAGCGCCGACTGGATGGTGAGCAGGTTGCTGACGCCGGGCTTGTTCGCCGGGTCGAACCGGATCTCGCGCTCGTTGTCGGTGACCGCGGACTTGATCTTCTTGGCCGAGACCTTGGGATCGTCGAGCAGGTTGATCAGGCCGGCCGGGGTGGGGCCGGACTTGCTCATCTTCGACGTCGGGTCCTGCAGGTCGTAGATCTTGGCGGTGCCCTTGATGATCTGGGCCTCGGGGATCACGAACGTCTTGCCGAAACGCGTGTTGAAGCGGCCGGCCAGGTCGCGCGCGAGCTCGAGGTGCTGACGCTGATCCTCGCCCACCGGGACGCGCTGCGGGCGGTAGAGCAGGATGTCGGCCGCCATCAGCACCGGGTAGGTGAACAGGCCGACGCTGGCGTGCTCGCTGCCCTGACGGGCGGACTTGTCCTTGAACTGCGTCATGCGGCTGGCCTCACCGAAGCCGGTGATGCAGTTGAGCACCCAGGCCAGCTCGGCATGCTCGGGCACCTGGCTCTGCACGAACAGCGTCGCCCGCTCCGGATCGATACCGACGGCCAGCAACTGAGCGACGGCCCGCAGGGTGCGCTGCCGCAGCTCCTTCGGGTCCTGCGGCACCGTGATCGCGTGCAGGTCCGGGATGAAGTAGAAGGCGTCGAAGTCGTCCTGCAGGGGCACCCACTGCTGCAGCGCACCGAGGAAATTGCCGAGGTGGAACGAATCGGCGGTGGGCTGGATACCCGACAGGACGCGCGGCTTCGCCGGCGAAGAGGCTGCTGGGTTCGTCGCGGTATTTTCTGCAGTGCTCGACATAATCCTCGATACTTTCACGCGCCGGGATCGGCGATGCGAGGCAGGTGCACGCCGACCGCTGCGAACCGGTCGACGACAGTGTCGTCGCGTCCGGGTCGGACCTGCAACACGATTGCCGCCGCCGTGTGACCGACGGCCGCCGTGAACCACGACAGCTCCGCCGGCTGCTCGGCCAGCAGGACGTCGGCGTCCAGCACCAGCACCACGGCGTCGTCGCCGACCGTGTCACCGATCTCGCCGAAGCACTCGTCGAAAGCGTCCCTGTTGCGGCCGAAGTAGTACGGGAACTGCAGCGCGGCCGCGAACTCGTCGAACAGCGCCGCGACGGTCGGCATCCGGCGCCCCCGCACGTGCCGCACCGGACGGACGCCGCGCAGGTCCTCCTCGATGCCCGCCGCCCGAGTCGGAGCTGCGACCAGCAGCGACAGCCCGCTCGGGAACGTCGGTGTCGGCATCAGCGCATCCTCACGAACGTCTCGTAGTGGTCGTCGGTGTACCACGCGGATCCGTCGCTTCCGGTGATGATGCGCTCCGCGTCGCGTCCGCGTCCGTTCTGTTTCCGGTTGACGTCCCACTCCTGGTAGCGAACCTTCTGCCCGCCGCTCGACGCGGGCAGACGTCCCTCGTGGTTTCCGAACGTCCGGCCGCCCTCGGTGCCGGGAGCGTCGGAGGGCGGCCACCGGCCGGCGTCGATCGCGGCGAGCGTGGCCCAGGCCGTCTGCGGCACCGCGCCGGCCTGCTGCGCGACGGTGGTGGTCGCGTTCGCGGTGGTCTTGCCGGTGGTGGTCTTCGCCGGCGCAGTGCTGGTGACCGAGCTCGACGACGCCACGGACGACGACGCGGGGGCGGTGTCGTCACTGCCGTTCTGCGTCCCGACGAACACCGCCACGGCGAGACCCGCGAGGGCCACCAGCAGCGCGACGATCGGGTTCTTCCGGGGCGCCGCCATCAGCGGAACTGCACGGTGACGGGCGCGTGGTCCGACCAGCGCTCGGCGTACGTCGCGGCCCGCTCGACCCGGGCCTCCTTCGCCCGCGCCGCCAGACCGGGGGTGGTCAGGTGGTAGTCGATACGCCATCCCGCGTCGGTGTCGAAGGCCTTGCCGCGGTACGACCACCACGAGTACGGGCCGTCGACGTCCGGGTGCAGCCCGCGCACGACGTCGACCCACCCGCCGTCGGTGAGCAGGGCGTCGACCCATGCGCGCTCCCCCGGCAGGAAGCCGGACTTCTTGACGTTGCCCTTCCAGTTCTTGATGTCCCGCTCGGTGTGGGCGATGTTCCAGTCGCCGCACACGAGCACGTCGCGTCCGGCCGCGGCTGCCGCCTCGGCGCTGCGCGTCAGGTGCGCGGCGAACGACGCCATGAACCGTTCCTTCTGCTCCTGCTTCGGGGTCTCGGCCTCACCGGTCGGCAGATAGAGGCTGCCGACGGTCAGCGCATCGAAGTCGGCCTCGATGTAGCGGCCCGCGTCGGCGAACTCGTCGTCGCCGAACCCGATGCGCATGGCGTCGGCCGGACGACGTGACAGCACGGCCACGCCGTTGCGGCCCTTCGCGGACGGCTCGGCCGACGCGACATGCCAACCGGCGTCGAAGGCAGGGGCGAGCGTCTCCCGCAGCTGCTCGTCCGACGCACGCGTCTCCTGCAGGCACACGACATCCGCCTGCGATCCCGTGAGCCACTCGAGCAGACCCTTCTTGGCCGCAGCTCGGACGCCGTTGACATTGACCGTGGTGATGATGTGGGGCACGCCCAGAACCGTAGCCGACGCCGCGGACAGCGCCGTCTCAGCGGCGAGCGGTCACGACCGCGACCGCGAGCACGGCGAGCCCGGCGGCGGCCAGCCCCGCCCCCACGAGGGCGGGCGCGGTGTAGCCGAAGCCGGCCGCGATCACGACGCCGCCGATCCAGGCACCGAACGCGTTCGCGATGTTGAGTGCGGAGTGGTTGAGCGCGGCCGCGAGGGTCTGCGCGTCGGCGGCGACGTCCATCAGCCTGGTCTGCAGGCCCGGCACGAGCGCCGATCCTGCGGTCGCGACGAGGAACAGCACGATCATGGCCGTGTAGGGGTTGTGGGCGGCGAGCGCGAACACCGCCAGGAACACCACGAGCACGCCCATCATGGCGAACAGGCCGCGGGTGAGCGCTCGGTCCGCGAGCACGCCACCGACGACGTTGCCGGCGACCATGCCGAGTCCGTAGATCATGAGTGCGAGCGGCACCAGCGACATCGGCAGTCCGGCGACCTCGGTCATCGTCGAGGCGACGTAGGTGTAGACCGCGAACATCCCGCCGAAGCCCACCATGCCGACGACGAGCGTCAGCCACACCTGCCCGCGCCACAGGGCCCCCAGCTCGGTGCGCGGGTCGGTGGTCCGCAGGGTGTGCAGTGACGGAACCCACGCGGTGATCGCGACCACGGTGACGGCTCCGATGGTGGCGACCAGGGCGAAGGCGCTGCGCCAGCCGAGGTTCTGGCCGAGCCACGCGGCGACGGGCACCCCGACGACGTTGGCGACCGCGAGCCCCGACATCACCGTCGCCACCGCCTTCGCCCGCTGCCCGCGCTCGGCGAGGTGTGCCGCGACGAGCGACGCGACGCCGAAGTAGGCGCCGTGCGGAAGTCCCGCGACGAAGCGCGCCACCATCAGCCCGCCGTAGTTCGGCGCGACGATCGCCGCCGCGTTGCCCACCGTGAACGCGACCATGAGCGCGATCAGCAGCGTCTTGCGCGGCATCCGGGCGGTCAGCGCCGCGATCAGCGGCGCACCCACCACCACGCCCAGCGCGTACGCGGTGATGACGTGCCCGGCCGTCGGTTCCGGGACACCCAGCCCGTCCGCGATCTGGGGCAGCAGCCCCATCGCCACGAACTCGGTGGTGCCGATGCCGAAGCCGCCCATCGCGAGCGCGAGCATCGCCCGGCGCCGCCCGAGGGGCGTGAGAGGTGTGCTCGAGGACGCGGGTGCGATCGCCGAGATGGTCAAGAAACGAGGGCCTTCCGACACGGGGGACAACAGACGATCGAGGCTAGCGACCAAATGGAAACGGGACGTTCCCACGAGGGGAACGTCCCGTTTCGGCGTCGGGCTTACGCGATCAGGCGCGCGCCTTCTGCAGGTTCTCGTCGAGGGTCGCCAGGAACTCCTCGGTGGTCTGCCAGGCCTGGTCCGGGCCCACCAGCAGTGCGAGGTCCTTGGTCATCTGGCCGTTCTCGACGGTCTTGATGACGACGTCCTCGAGCTGCTGCGCGAACTCGATCAGCTCCGGCGTGTTGTCCAGCTTGCCGCGGTGCTCGAGGCCCCGGGTCCAGGCGAAGATCGACGCGATCGGGTTCGTCGACGTCGGCTTGCCCTGCTGGTGCTGACGGTAGTGGCGCGTGACGGTGCCGTGTGCGGCCTCCGCCTCGACCGTGCGGCCGTCCGGGGTCATCAGCACGGAGGTCATCAGGCCCAGCGAGCCGTAGCCCTGCGCGACGGTGTCGGACTGAACGTCGCCGTCGTAGTTCTTGCAGGCCCAGACGTAGCCACCCTCCCACTTGAGGGACGAAGCGACCATGTCGTCGATGAGGCGGTGCTCGTAGGTCAGGCCCGCGGCGTCGAACTCGGCCTTGAACTCGTCCTCGTAGATCCGCTGGAACTCGTCCTTGAACATGCCGTCGTAGGCCTTCAGGATCGTGTTCTTGGTGGAGAGGTACACCGGGTAGTTCTGCTGCAGGCCGTAGGACAGCGAGGCCCGCGCGAAGTCCTGGATGGACTTCTTGTAGTTGTACATGCCCATGACGACGCCGCCGTCCTCGGGAATGCGGCACACCTCGTGCTGGATCGGCTCGGAGCCGTCCTCGGGGGTGTAGGTGATGGTGACAGTGCCGGCGCCCGGGACCTTGAAGTCGGTGGCGCGGTACTGGTCACCGAACGCGTGACGTCCGACGATCACCGGCTTGGTCCAACCGGGGACCAGACGCGGGACGTTGGAGATCAGGATCGGCGCACGGAAGATGGTGCCGCCCAGGATGTTACGGATGGTGCCGTTCGGGGAACGCCACATCTTCTTGAGGCCGAACTCCTCGACCCGAGCCTCGTCCGGGGTGATCGTCGCGCACTTGACGCCGACGCCGTGCTTCTTGATCGCTTCTGCAGCGTCGATCGTCACCTGGTCGTCGGTGGCATCGCGATGCTCGATCCCCAGGTCGTAGTACTCGAGATCCACATCCAGGTACGGATGGATCAGCTTGTCTTTGATGAACTGCCAGATGATGCGGGTCATCTCGTCGCCGTCGAGTTCGACGACCTTGCCTTCGACCTTGATCTTGGACATGGGGGCTTCGCGTCCTCCTAGGAAGTTTCCCTGGTTCCGTTCCCTGGGTATCGGGGGTGCGCGGACCACTTTGTGAGTGAGCCCGCCAACGGTTCAATTATCAAACGTATCCGGTTCGGATCGTCCGTGTCAGGCCGACCCAAACATGACGAGCGTACTGCTATCCGTAGCGAAGGCAACCACTGGCCCGAAAACCGCACACCCTACCGTCCAGTAACCAGGGGTCCCCGGAGGGTCGCCGCGACGGTACGCGGCGACCCTCCGTCAGCCGATCAGCCCAGGTCGCCCACGACGGCCTCGGCGCTGTCGAGCAGCGCGCCCGACGCGGCCAGCTGCACCGCCGCCTCGATCTCGGGGGCCAGGTAGCGGTCGGTGCCGGGGCCCTCGACGTGCTCACGGAGCGTGGCGCGCACGGCACCGGTCGCCGGGGACGGCTGCAGCGGCGCCCGCAGGTCGAGACCGCGCGCCGCGGTGAGCGCCTCGATGGCCAGCACCCGGGTGAGTCCGTCGATCGCGCGACGCAGCTTGCGCGCTCCCGACCAGCCCATCGAGACGTGGTCCTCCTGCATCGCCGACGAGGGGATCGAATCCACGCTCGACGGCGCCGCGAGACGCTTCAGCTCGGAGACGATCGCCGCCTGCGTGTACTGGGCGATCATGTGCCCGCTGTCGACACCCGGGTCGTCGGCGAGGAACGGCGGCAGTCCGTGGTTGCGGGCCTTGTCCAGGAACCGGTCCGTGCGGCGCTCGCTCATGCTCGCCACGTCGGCGACGACGATCGCCAGGAAGTCCAGCACGTACGCCACGGGCGCACCGTGGAAGTTGCCGTTCGACTCGACCCGACCGTCGAGGGTGACGACCGGGTTGTCGACGGCACTCGCCAGCTCGTACGAAGCGATCCGCTCCGCATGGGCGAGGGTGTCGCGGGCACCGCCGGCGACCTGCGGCGCGCACCGCAGCGAGTAGGCGTCCTGGACGACCGTGCAGTCCGGGTTCGCGTGGCTGGCGACGATCTCCGAGCCGGCGAGGAGCCGGGTCATGTTCGCGGCCGCCACCGCCTGCCCGGGCTGCGGGCGCAGCGCCTGAAGGTCGGCGGCGAAGACCTTGTCGGTTCCGAGCAGGCCCTCGACGCTCATCGCCGCGGTGATGTCGGCGAGCGAGAGCAGCTTGTGCAGGTCGTGGCAGGCGAGCACCAGCTGGCCCAGCATGCCGTCGGTGCCGTTGATGAGGGCCAGGCCCTCCTTCTCCTCCAGCTCGACCGACTCGATCCCGGCGGCGGCGAGCGCGTCGGCCGCGGGCATGAGCTCGCCGTCCGCGTTCCGCACGGTGCCTTCCCCGATGACGGCGAGCGCGACGTGCGCCAGCGGCGCGAGGTCGCCGGAGCAGCCGAGGCTGCCGTACTCGTGGACCACGGGGGTGATCCCGGACGACAGCAGCGCCGCGTAGACCTGCGCCACCTCGGGGCGAACGCCGGTGCGGCCGGTCGCCAGCGTGGACAGGCGCAGCAGCATCAGCGCGCGAACCACCTCGCGCTCCACCTCGGGACCGGACCCGGCGGCGTGCGAGCGGATCAGGCTGCGCTGCAACTGCGCCCGCAACTCCAGCGGGATGTGCCGGGTGGCCAGCGCACCGAATCCGGTGGACACTCCGTAGACCGGCTTGGGGTCCTCGGCCAGTGCGCGGATGCGGGCGCGGCTCTCGCCGATCGCCGACAGCGCGTCCTCGGACAGTTGCACCGTGGCCCCGAATCGTGCGACGCGCACGACTTCCTCGGGCGTCACCGCGCCGACACCGACAACGACAGGTGCGATCTCTTTCGCTGCCTGGTCCGCGGTCCGCGGGAGGGTGTTCGTGGTCATACCTTTATTCTCCGTTTCAAGGGTAAGAAGTCGTGCTCTAAGTAGTCGTCGGTGTCAGACGGGGTCGACGAGGATCTCGTCCTCGGGCGCGGGCTCCTCGGGTCGGACCCAGCGGCGGTAGGCCAGGGCGAGCAGCACCAGCCACACCGCACCGACCACGATCGCCACGCGGGTGTCGGCGTCGAAGGCGAGTAGCGCGATCACGAAGCCCAGGAAGCCGATCGCGACCAGCTGCCCGTACGGCCAGAACGGCACCGGGAACTTCAGGGCGGCGGCCTCGTCCGCGCTCATCCGCTTCCGCGAGCGGTACTGAGCGAGCAGGATCATCAGCCAGACGAAGATCGTCGCGAAGGTCGCGATCGACGCGATGACGAGGAAGACCCGGTCCGGCATCAGGTAGTTGAGCAGGACCCCGACCAACAGCGCGGCGACCATGATGACCACCGTCATCCACGGGACACCGTTGCGGGAGACCCGACCCATCACCGCGGGCGCCTGGCCTCGCTGCGCCATCCCGTACATCATGCGTCCGGCACCGAAGATGTCGCTGTTGATCGCCGACAGGGCGGCCGTGATGACGACGACGTTGAGCACCGTCGCGGCCGGACCGATGCCGAGCCCCTGGAAGATCTGCACGAAGGGGCTGCCGTCGGCCCCGATGCTCTGCCACGGGGTGATCGCCATGATCACGGCCAGCGTGAGCACGTAGAAGACGATGATCCGGATGGGCACAGTGTTGATCGCTCGTGGAATCGTGCGCTGCGGATCCTCGGCCTCACCGGCCGTGATGCCGATGATCTCGGTACCGCCGAACGCGAACATCACGATCGCGAAGCAGCCGAGGAACCCGCCGATCCCGGTGGCGAAGAACCCTCCCTGGCTCCACAGGTTCGACACTCCCTCACTGGTGTCGTGGAGACCGAACCCGAAGACAAGGACCGCGATACCACCGGCGATCATCGCCACGATCGCCACGATCTTGACGATCGTGAACCAGAACTCCACTTCGCCGAAGACCTTGACGCTGAGCAGGTTGATCGCACCGATGAAGAAGATGACCGACAACACCCAGATCCACCGTGGGACATCCGGGAACCAGAAGCCCATGTAGACGCCGAAGGCCGTCACGTCCGCCAGGCAGACCACGATCATCTCGAACGTGTAGGTCCAGCCGGTGGCGAAGCCCGCGAGCGGGCCCAGGTGCTTGCTCGCGTACTCACCGAACGAACCCGATACCGGGTTGCTCACCGCCATCTCGCCGAGCGCACGGAGCACGATGTAGATCACCGCACCGCCGATCAGATACGCCAGCAGGACGGCCGGCCCTGCCCGGTTGATCGCCTCCGCCGAGCCGTAGAAGAGCCCGGTTCCGATGGCGGATCCGAGGGCGATGAAGCGGATGTGGCGCGCTGTGAGACCTCGGGTCAGCGCCGAGGCGGTGTCTTTCACAATGAAACTCCCTGGAAGGTGGCATTGTCAGCAGGCGCGTCGTCGACTCGAGGCCCGCGGGTTTTGTGCGACTTTTGTGCACTGCGTCACAACCTGCGCGACATGTCTAGTCCTGTCTATACATGTTCGTCAAGTGCGGGTTTGCCTTGTCCGTTTCGACGTCCGCTTCGACATCCGTTTCGACGGACCTGCCCGCCCTCCTTCCAACCGTGCGGTCGATACCGCTACTATCGGCGGAAGGTCATGAGTGTCAGCGTCAAGCCCCGGCTCGCTGGCCGGCAACCCTCCAACCGCGGTGGGGTGCCCCGGGTGATGACCAGGTTGACCGACGCAAGTCGGGAAACAAGCGCGGGTCCGCTGGGACGGACCCACTGACCGGGCCATGCCCCACCGGAGGTTCACCATGTGTTGTTGTCTCGAGTAGCCGGTCTCCACGCGCGCATTCCATGCTGCGCCCATCCCCCTGCTGACAGCCCTCTCCCGAACCTGGAGTAGAACGACTCATGACCGAAATCACGGATCCCTCGGCGACCTGGAGCTTCGAGACAAAGCAGATCCACGCGGGTCAGCTGCCCGACGGCACCACCAATGCGCGCGCGCTGCCGATCTACCAGACCACGTCGTACACGTTCGACAGCACCGATCACGCGGCGGCGCTGTTCGGCCTGGCGGAGCCCGGTAACATCTACACGCGGATCATGAACCCGACGCAGGACGCCGTCGAGCAGCGGATCGCCGCGCTCGAGGGTGGCGTCGCGGCGCTGCTGCTCGCGTCCGGTCAGGCCGCCGAGACGTTCTCGATCCTCAACCTCGCCGAGGCCGGCGACCACATCGTGTCGAGCCCGCGCCTGTACGGCGGCACGTACAACCTGTTCCACTACTCGCTGCGCAAGCTGGGCATCGAGGTCTCGTTCGTCGAGAATCCCGACGACATCGAGCAGTGGCGTGCCGCGATCCGCCCGAACACCAAGGCGTTCTACGGCGAGTCGATCTCCAACCCGCTGGGCGACGTGCTCGACATCCCGGGCATCTCGAAGGTCGCGCACGAGAACGGCGTCCCGCTCATCGTCGACAACACGGTCGCGACGCCGTACCTGATCCGTCCACTCGAGCACGGCGCCGACATCGTCGTCCACTCGGCTACCAAGTACCTCGGCGGCCACGGCACCGCGGTCGCGGGCGTGATCGTCGACGGCGGCACCTTCGACTGGACGCAGGGCCGGCACACGAACTTCACGACGGCCGATCCCAGCTACCACGGCGTCGTGTACGCCGACCTGGGCGCCCCGGCGTTCGCGCTCAAGGCCCGCGTGCAGCTGCTGCGCGACCTCGGTGCCGCGATCTCGCCGTTCAACGCGTTCCTGATCTCGCAGGGCATCGAGACGCTGAGCCTGCGCATGGAGCGCCACGTCGCGAACGCGAAGTCCGTCGCCGAGTACCTCGAGGCTCGCCCCGACGTGAAGTCCGTGTCGTACGCCGGGCTGAAGTCCTCGCCGTGGCACGAGCGCGGGAATACGCTGGCGCCCCGCGGCACCGGCGCGATCGTCGCGTTCGAGCTCGCCGGCGGCATCGAGGCGGGCAAGAAGTTCGTCAACGCGCTCACGCTGCACAGCCACGTCGCCAACATCGGTGACGTCCGTTCGCTGGTGATCCACCCGGCCTCGACCACCCACTCGCAGCTGACCCCCGAGGAGCAGCTCGCGTCGGGTGTCACACCGGGTCTGGTGCGCCTCGCCGTCGGTATCGAAGGCATCGACGACATCATCGCCGACCTCGAAGCCGGGTTCGCGGCGGCGGCATCTTGACCGTCAGCTCCGTTCGCAACGCCCGTCCGGCGGGATTTCCTCCGCCGGACGGGCAGTTGGGCTTTGTCCACATCGGCTCGATCGAACTCGAGAACGGTGCGGTGCTGCCCGATGTCACCCTCGCCGTCCAGCGATGGGGTGAGCTCTCCCCCAACCGGGACAACGTGGTCCTCCTCGAACACGCCCTCACTGGTGATTCTCACGTCACCGGTCCGGCCGACGACGAGCACCCGTCCCCCGGATGGTGGGACGGCATGGTCGGCCCCGGCGCGCCGATCGACACCGACGAGTGGTGCGTGCTTGCGACCAACGTGCTCGGCGGCTGCCGCGGCACGACGGGCCCCGGTTCGCACGCGGCCGACGGCTCGGTGTGGGGATCCCGTTTCCCCGACATCTCCATCCGCGACCAGGTGACAGCCGAGGTCGCGCTCGCGGATGTGCTGGGCATCGAACGCTTTGCGGCCGTCGTCGGGGGGTCGATGGGCGGAATGCGGGCGCTCGAGTGGATCATCGGGTATCCCGACCGGGTCGACGCGGCCCTGATCCTCGCGGCCTGCGCGCGCGCGACCGCCGACCAGATCGGTACCCAGACCACGCAGATCCAGATCATCGCGAACGACCCCGACTGGCAGGGCGGCGACTACCACGGCACCGGGCGCATCCCGCGCGCTGGACTGGGGCTCGCCCGCCGGATCGCGCACCTGTCGTACCGCACCGAGAACGAACTGGACTCGCGCTTCGCGAACAACAACCAGGCCGGCGAGAACCCTTGGGCCGGTGGACGTTACGCAGTGCAGAGCTACCTCGACCATCAGGCCGACAAGCTGGTCGCGCGCTTCGATCCGGGCACGTACGTGCTCCTCACCGAGGCCTTGAACCGGCACGACGTGGGCCGCGGCCGCGGCGGTGTCGAGGCCGCCCTCGCGTCGACCGACGTCCCGGTGATCGTCGGCGGTGTCGACTCGGATCGCCTTTACCCACTGCGGCTGCAGCAGGAACTCGCAGACGGGCTTCCCGGCTGTGACCGGCTGCGCGTGCTCGAGTCGAAGGACGGTCACGACGGCTTCCTCACCGAGGCCGACGCGGTGACCGAACTGCTGAAGGAGACCCTGGAGCTGGCGCGCGCCGCTCGTCGGGACCGGTAGTCCACACACCTCGAAGATCGGTGCGCTCACCGCGCACCCTGTGGATCAGTCGGTGCCGAGCGGATCGATCGATGCCGCCAGCGCGATGATCGCCGCGCCGACAACGGTCATGGCCGCGACGTCGAATCCCTTGCCGCGCACCGCGAGCAGTCCCACCCGATCGGGTGACACCACGGCGCGCAGCACCGCCGCCAGCAGCATGGCACCCCCGAGGATGAGAGCACCACGCCGCCAGCGATCGGCCAACACCAGCACGAAGGCGGCCGCCACCACGAGGAGGACGGCCACCATCGGCAGGTTCCGGCGAAGGAACTGCGTCACGCGCTGGGACACCAGGCGAGCCTAGCTACGGTCTGTCCCGGCGACACCGGCGAGCTGCTCGGCCCGCTCGACGACGTTGGTGAGCAGGAACGCGCGGGTGAGCGGTCCGACACCGCCCGGGTTCGGCGAGACGAACCCGGCGACCTCGCGGACGTCGTCGGCGACGTCGCCCCGCAGGCCGTCGGCGGTGCGGCTGACACCCACATCGAGGACCGCGGCACCGGGCTTGACCATGTCGGCGGTGATGAGACCGGCGACGCCTGCGGCGGCGACGACGATGTCGGCGCGGCGCACCTCGGCGGCGAGATCCTTTGTGCCGGTGTGGCACAGCGTGACCGTCGCATTCTCTGAGCGGCGGGTGAGCAGCAGCCCGATGGGGCGGCCGATCGTGACGCCGCGGCCGACGACCGTGACGTGGACGCCGTCGATCGGCACCTCGTAGCGGCGCAGCAGGTGCACGACACCACGCGGGGTGCACGGCAGCGTCGCTTCCTTGCCGAGGACGAGGCGGCCCAGGTTCACCGGGTGCAGGCCGTCGGCGTCCTTGTCGGGGTCGATGCGCTCGAGGGCGGCGTTCTCGTCGAGGTGCTTGGGCAGCGGGAGCTGGACGATGTAGCCGGTGCACTCGGGGTTCGCGTTGAGCTCGTCGATCGTGGCCTCGAGCTCAGCCTGGGTGATGTCGGCGGGCAGGTCACGGCGGATCGAGGTGATACCGAGCTTGGCGCAGTCGTTGTGCTTGCCACGCACATAGGATGCGGAACCGGGGTCGTCGCCGACGAGGATCGTCCCGAGTCCGGGCGTGATGCCCTTCTCCTTCAGGGCTGCCACCCTGACCTCGAGGTCCTTGAAAATCTCGTCGCGGGTTGCTTTGCCATCCAGGATCGTTGCAGTCACGGCGACCATTGTTCCAGGCTAGGGTCGCTGCGTGACACCGGCTCCGGAACTTCGTGGTCCACGCGTCGTGCTGACCGTGGTCCGGCCCGCACAGCACGGGCGGCTGCGCGAGATCCATCGGCTGCCCGAGGTCAGCCGGTGGTGGAAGGACCCCGACAACGGCTGGCCCTCCCCCGAGCCCGGAACGGTCGCGTACGCCGTGCTCGAAGGTGACCGCGTCGTGGGATTCGCGCAGTGGTACCAGGAGTCGGATCCGGAGTTCCGGCACGCCGGGCTCGACCTGTTCCTCGACCCGTCCGTCCACGGCCGCGGGTTGGGCACCGAAGTGGTCCGGGTGCTGTGCAGCCATCTCGTCGATGACCTCGGCTTCCATCGGATCGTCATCGACCCGGAGGCCACGAATGCCGCGGCGATCGCGTGCTATCGAAAGGTCGGCTTCCGCGAGGTCGGCGTCATGCGCGAGTACTGCTGCGGCGCCGACGGCGTGTGGCGGGACGGGCTGCTGATGGATCTGTTGGCCCGCGAACTGGTCTGCTGACCGGGACCGCTCACCACGGTTCGACGACGAGCCCCCGTGCTGTCGCGTAGGCCACGGCCTGCGTGAGCTCCACCTGGGTGCCGTCGAGGGTCGCGGCGGTCCACAGCCCGGGATCGATGTGGGCGCCGCGCAGGTCGGCCCCCTCCAGCCGCAGCCCTTCGACCCGGGCACCGAGGAGGTCGACCGAGCGCAGGATCGCGCCCCGCATGTCGGCCTGCACGAGGTTGGCCTCCCGGAAGCCGGAGTCGGTGAAGTCGATGCCGCGCAGGTCGGCGCCGGCCATGGACACCAGCGTGAAGTCCACCTCGTCGATCAGCAGCGGCCGCAACTGACAGTCGACGAACACCGAGCCGAGCAGGCTGGATGCTCGAAAACTGCTGTGCCACAGGATGGTCCGGGTGAATGTGCACGACCGGAAGGCGCTCGAGAAGTGGTGCGAGTCGGTGAGGTCGGTGCCGGTGAAGTCGCACTCCGTGAACACGGAGAACTCGGTGCGCAGCTCGCTCAGGTCGGCGTCCCGGAACGAGCACTTGGTGTAGCGCTGACGGCTCCAGGTCTGCTGTGGCAGGCGCGCGTCGGAGAAGTCTTCTCCGACAAATTCCACGAGTTCGGCCATGTGCCCCATGCTGCCCCCGAACACCGACAATTACGACCGATCCGGGTTGGTACATTCCCGTGGTGTTCCGAGTGATGTTCCACGAGCCCCGCATCCCACCCAACACCGGCAACGCGATCCGCATGGTCGCCGGAACCGGGTGCGAACTGCATCTCGTCGGACCGCTCGGCTTCGACCTGTCCGAGCCCAAGCTGCGCCGCGCGGGACTCGACTACCACGACCTTGCGTCGGTGACCGTGCACGAGAATCTCGAGGCGGCCTGGGCTGCGCTGCAGCCGGAGCGGGTGTTCGCGTTCACGGCGCACGCGTCCACGTCATACGCCGACATCTCCTATCAGGCGGGCGACGTCCTGCTGTTCGGCCCCGAACCCACCGGCCTGTCGCAGGAGGTGCTCGAGGACCCGCACGTGACCGCGCAGGTGCGCATCCCGATGGTCCCGGGCCGACGGTCGCTGAACCTGTCGAACGCCGCCGCCGTCGTCACGTACGAGGCATGGCGGCAGCACGGTTTCGCCGGGGGCGTGTGACACCAGTCGGACAGTTGACCTGATCCGGTGTACGAGATCTTTGTCACACACGCTAGAGTGCCCTCGAAAACTGGATGATCAGGGGAAATACGTGTGACAGCGCGTTGCGGGCATGTCGGGCACCAGACCCCTCCGGGACCGTGAAGGATCACCTATGCGTACTGGAGCTTTTCGCCACGCGCGGAACGCGTGCGTTGCAGCGCTGTCTGTGGCGGTGCTCGCCACCGCCGGGCTCGTCGTGGGGGCACCCGCGGCGGGTGCGGAACCGGTGTCGCACCTGACCCGGGTGGACCGCGACGGGTCACGCGCGGTCACTGCACAGGTCTACTCCGCCTCGATGGACCGGGTCGTCCCGGTCCGGGTGCTGCTGCCCGCGGACACGTCCGCTCCCCGGCCGACGTTGTATCTGCTCAACGGTGCCGGCGGCGGCAAGACCGACGCGACCTGGCAGGCGAACACCGACGTCACCGAGTTCTTCGCGGACAAGTCCGTCAACGTGGTGACGCCGATGGACGGCGCCGCCAGCTACTACACCGACTGGGAACGCGACGACCCGGTTCTGGGACGCAACAAGTGGCAGACGTTCCTGACGCGCGAACTTCCGCCGATCATCGACGCCGAGTTCGGCGGTAATGGAACCAATTCGATCGCCGCCATCTCCATGACCGCGACGTCCGTGCTCAATCTGGCCATCGCGGCTCCCGGCCTGTACAAGGCCGTCGGCTCCTACAGCGGCTGCGCCGAAACGAGCAGCCCGATGGGCGCCGCGTTCGTGGACCTGGTGGTGCGGACGGCGGACGGCGCCGATCCGCAGAACATGTGGGGCCCGGTCGGTGGCCCCGGCTGGATCGCGAACGATCCTGTGGTCAACGCCGAGAAGCTGCGTGGGACAACGCTGTACGTCTCCTCCGGTTCGGGCCTGCCCGGACGGTACGACCACCTCGACGCGCCCGGTGTCGACGGGGACCTGAAGGACTTCGCTCGTCAGGTGGTCGTCGGGGGCGTCATCGAGGCCGCCACCAACGTGTGCACCCGCAACCTCGCGAACCGCCTGAGCCAGCTGGACATCCCGGCGACCTTCGACTTCGCCCCCACCGGCTCCCACTCGTGGCTCTACTGGCAGGACGATCTGCACAGGTCCTGGCCGCTGCTGGCCACCGCGATGGAGATCTGAGCGCGAGTGCTCGGCTCGTCAGCCGGCGGCGCGGGCGATCTCGAGGAAGTCGCGGGCGGCGCCGCGCAATCCGCGGCCCTCGTCCCACACCGCGAGCAGGCGGCGCGGCAGGCGCAGCCCCTCGACCTCGACGGACGCGAGACGACCGTCGTTCAGGTCGGCCTCGACGGCGAGCGACGACACCACCGCCGGCGCGTTGCCCGCGACGACGGCGGCCTTCACCGCGGTGCACGACGTCAGCTCGAGCAGCGGCTCGACGCAGCCGGGGACCGCGTGTTCGAGGGTGGTGCGGGTACCGGAGCCGGATTCACGCTGGATCAACGGTGTCGCCGCGAGTTCGGTCACGGCGATCGGCGCCCGGCGGATCCATTTGTGGCCGGGCGGGACGATGACGACGAGTTCGTCGCGGGCGACCTCGACGGAGCGCAGCCCGTTCGGGACCTCCGGTCCCTCGACGAAACCGAGGTCGGCCTCCCCTGCCCGAACCTGGGCCACGACCTCGGTGGAGTTCAACAGCCGCACCGACGTCACGACGCTGGGGTTCTTCCGCCGCATCGTGACGGTCCATCCGGGCACTAGGTACTCGGCGATGGTCATGCTCGCGGCGACGGTCAGGTTGGCGTCCCGTTCGCCGCGCAGGGCCGCGACCCCGGATGCGAGTTCCTCGGCGGAGTCGAGGATCGCCGACGCCCATTCGAGGACGAGCGCGCCCTCGGCGGTGGGCTGGACACCACCCGCGCCGCGATCGAAGACGCGGAGCCCGAGCTGACGTTCCGCGGAGCGCACTCGCGCACTGACGGCCTGCTGACTGAGACCGTGTTCGCGTCCGGCGGCGCCCATGCTCCCGAGTCGCCCCACCGCGACCAGCACATCCAGCGCGGCGAGTTCGGGAACACGGTTCGAAAGCGGCATACCTCCAAGGCTAGCCCCACAAACGCTGTTTGTATCTCATCTACTCCAAGGCTTCTACCGGGAACAACGCCGAAACATCAGAGTTAGTCTCATGCTCACAATTCCGCGTCTGGCCCACTTGACCCCCAATTGGTTCGCCATCGTGATGGGGACGGGAATCATCGCCGTCGCCACGTCGTCGCTTCCGGTGAATCTCCCCGGCCGACGCGGGATCGCAATCACGTTCTGGCTGCTGGCCACGGTCCTGCTGGCCGTGCTGGTGACCGCGTTCGTCGTCCACTGGGTCCGGCACACCGAACACGCCCGCGACTACGCCCGTAGCGCCACGATGTTCCCCTTCTACGGTGCGCTGCCGATGGCCGTGCTCACCGTGGGCGCCGGCACCGCGGCGGTCGGGTCGACCGTCATCTCGCCGGGTATCGCATTCGGGATCGCCGGCACGTTGTGGGCGATCGGCACCGCCGCCGGACTCGTGACGTGCGCCGTGATGGGGATGCGTCTGCGGGTGGTCGCCGATCGCGGCACCCCGACTCCGGCCTGGCTGATGCCTGTGGTGCCGCCGATGGTGTCGGCCGCGACGGGCGCCGCGCTGGTGAACCACCTGCCCGCGGGATGGCCCCGGGTCGCGATGTTGGCGGGCTGCTACGCGCTGTTCACCCTGGCGCTGGTCTTCGCGCTGGTGATTGCCATGCTGGTCGGACGCGAGTTCGGTGAGCGCGGACTACCGCCGCTGCAGGCCCTGCCGACCATGTGGATTCCGCTCGGCATCGTGGGTCAGTCGGTGGCCGCCGCGAACCTCCTCGGCACCGCGGCCGAGCACGCCGTCGATCACGGCGTCGCCGACACCCTGCATGTGTTCGGGCTGGCGTACGGACTGCTGATGGGGACCGTGATGATCGTCGCGCTCACCGCGGTGAGCCTCGTGACGGCGCGGGCCTTCCGTCAGGGTCTGACCTTCACCATGAGCTGGTGGAGCTTCACGTTCCCGGTGGGCGCGTGCGCGGTCGGGATGGGTGCCTTCGGCGTGGCCGGCGACTTCGACATCCCGCGCGCGCTGTCGGCCGGACTGCTGTGCGCCCTGGTCGTCGCCTGGTGTGTGGTGGCCGTGCACACCGCACATCGGGTTCGGACCAGGGCGCTGCCCGCTCCGGCCTGAGCCGGTCGGGGCTACCGCTCAGGCGAGGGCGTCGATCGCCGTCTGCAGCCGGGTGGTGGCCTCGGCGGCGACGGCCTCGAGCTCCGGCTCCCCGGTCACCTCGACCATGAGCGCCGGGTTCATGGCCTCGACGATCACGTCGTCGCCGTCGGCGCGGACGACCACGTTGCAGGGCAGCAGCAGACCGATCTGACGGTCGACCCCGACCGCGCGGTGCGCGAGCTGCGGGTTGCAGGCGCCGAGGATGAGGTACGGCTCCATCTCGGCACCGATCTTCGCCTTCAGCGTCGCCTGCATGTCGATCTCGGTGAGGACACCGAAACCCTGCTCCTGCAGCGCCGCCCGCGTCTTGGCGACGGCGTCGTCGAACTCGGTGTTCAAGCGTGTCGAGATTCCCAGTTCCATCACTGACTCCTCACGGTTGTCGGTTCGGTTCCCGGTCAGGCCCGGTGTCACGCCAGTGCCAGGAACAACTTCTCCAGCTCGGCCTCGGTGAGCGGCTCGGACGCCTTGCCGTCGCCGGCCAGGCATTCGCGCAGCCCGGTCGCGACAATCTTGAATCCCGCCCGGTCGAGCGCCCGGGACACCGCCGCCAACTGTGTGACGACGTCCTTGCACTCGCGGCCGTTCTCGATCATCGAGATGACTCCGGCCAACTGTCCCTGCGCGCGGCGCAGGCGGTTGAGCACCTGGGCGATGCTCTCTTCGTCTCCGGTCATGGGACCTCCTCGTTTCCTCTCCAGATTACCCGCAGGGGTATCCGTACCCGGTGGGCTGTGACCGAGTCGATCGGTCACAGCCCACCCGGATCGACCGGCAATCACCCGTGGGAGAACTTGATGTTCGGCAGGGCCTTACGCAGCCAGTTCGGCGACCACCAGGCGGCGTTGCCGGTCAGCCGCAGCAGCACCGGCAGCAGCACCAGGCGAATCAGGACGGCGTCGAGCAGGACCGCGATGCCGAGCAGGATGCCCATCTCCTTCGGCGGCAGCGGTTCGGCCAGCGCGAAGCTGAAGAACACGCCGACCATGACCGCCGCGGCCGCGAAGATCACCCGACCCGAGTGCGCCATGCCCGAGATCTGGGCGCCGCGCGCATCACCGGTCGTCTCGTACTGCTCCTTGACGGTCGACAGCAGGAACACCGTGTAGTCCATCGCGATCGCGAAGATCATCGCGAAGAAGAACACCGGACCCCAGCCGTCCAGGAAGCCCTGCGGGGTGAAGCCGAGCAGGTCGGACAGGTGCCCGTCCTGGAAGATCAGCTTCGACGCACCGAACGCCGCACCGGTCGAGAGCAGGCTCACCACCGTGCCGATCAGCGAGACCAGCGGGGCCTGCAGTGCCACGAGCAGCAGCAGGAAGCCCAGCACCAGGATCACGCCGATCACCAGCGGCAGGTAGTCGTTCAACGCCTGCTGCAGGTCCAGGTTCTCCGCCGGCGCACCGCCGACGAGCGCGCTGTCGGGCAGGTCGGCGCGCAGCGTGTCGAGCGTGCCGCCGAGCGCGGGATCCGACGGATCGACGGTCGGCAGCGCCTGCATCATCACCAGGTCGGAGCCGTCCATCGCCGGCATCGCGGGAGTCACCGCGGCCACCCCGTCGACGGACGACGCGGCTTCCGCGGCCGCCTGCGCATCGGACGCGGGGACGACGATCTGCAGCGCACCCGGCGCACCGATGCCCATCTGCTCCTGTACCAGTTCGTAGCCCTGACGCACGGCCGCGTCCTCGGGGACGACCTGGATCGACGGCATCGCGACCTTCAGCCCGGTGATGGGGATCGCCAGTCCGACGAGGATCGCGACGGCAGCGACCGCGAACGGCCACGGGTGCCGGTCCAGCAGCTTGCCCCACTTGGTGAACAGCGGCGAGCCGTCGGTCTGGTTCTGCTGCTTCTTGGCGTACGGCAGCGAACCGGCATTGACCTTGCGGCCCAGCTTGCCCAGGACCGCCGGCAGCAGCGTGAGCGTCGCGGCGAGGACGAACAGCACCGCGAGCATGATGCCGACCGCCATGGTCCGCACTGCGGGTGCGGGCACGAGCAGCACCGCCGACAGGCTCACCAGCACCGTCAGGCCGGACAGCAGCACGGCCTTGCCGGCGGTGTCCATCGTCTCGGCGACCGCCAGGCGCGCGTCGGCGTGCTTGCGCAGCGCGTCACGGAAGCGGACGACGAGGAACAGTGCGTAGTCGATGCCGAGGGCGAGCGCGAACATCATCGCGAAGTTCATGGCCCACACCGAGATCGGCGTGATCTCGTTGAGCAGCACCAGCCCGCCGGCCGACGCCACCAGGCCTGCGAGGGTCAGCAGCAGCGGCAGTCCCGCGGCGACGAGGGAGCCGAACGCGAGCACCATGATGCCGAGCGTGACCGGCCACGACATCATCTCGGCCTTGATCATCGCCTCGTGGTTGGCCTTGTTGAAGTCGCTCCACAGCGCCGACGCACCGGTCGGGTAGACCTCGATGCCGTCGCCGGACAGCGCCTTCAGGTCACCGCCCAGGTCGTCGACCGCGCGCACCATCTCGTCGGTGTTCGCGTTCGCGCCGGCGACCAGGATGCCGGTGTGCCCGTCGGGGCTGATCGTCATGCCGGGCTGCGGCGGGATCACCTCGCCGATGCGGGCGTCCGCGGTGAGCACCGAGGTGGCCTCGCCCAGCACCTGCTGCACGGCCGGGTCGCCCAGCGGCTTGTCGTCCGAGTGGACGACGACCTGGACGGCTGACGACGCGTTGCCGCCGAAGTGCTCCTGCGCGAGTTCGCGCACCTGGACCGACTCGGAGCCGTTCGCCTGCCAGCCGGCGCCGGCCAGCGAGCTGAACACCGACGGCGCGGCGGCGCCGAGAGCGACGACCAGGACGAGCCAGGCGGTGATCACCCATTTGAAGTTGTCGGCCATCGCGGCACCGAGCCGGGCGAGCGGTCCGCCGACGGATTCGGTGGTCGGCGGCAGAGAGTCCTGCCGCTGTCCGGTGGTGGTCATGGGAGATGCCTTTCGGTGTGGTGGGTGTTCGGTCGCGGTGCGTGAAATACGGGTGGGGGTATATGAGTGGCCCGAAGAAACCCGGTCGAGTACGCGAGACCTCGACCGGGTTCGGGTGGTACTAGTTGCCGGACTCGACGGTCCGGCCGGACTGCATCCAGGCCATGGTGCCGCCGGCGACGTTCACGGCGTCGATGCCGCGGGCCGCGAGGTACTCGGTGGCCTGACCGCTGCGGCCACCGACCGCGCAGATCATGTAGACGGTGACGTCGGCGGGAACCTCGTCCACGCGCGCGACGAACTCGCTCAGCGGGATCGAGACGGCGCCCGGGACCCGCGCCTCGGCGAACTCTTCCAGCTCACGGACGTCGATGAGGGGGGCGCCGGCGGCCAGCACCGATTCGAGTTCGGTCACGTCGATTTCACGCATGGGGTTCCTTCCGGATGTTCTGGTTTTCAGGAGGCTCGAGAACCGACGGGCGCGCTCGCGCGCTGCCCTGCGTCCCACGTCTTGTAGCCGCCGTCGAGGTTGACCGCGGGGCGGCCCAGCTGTCCGAGCAGTCGCACCGCGGTGTGGCCACGCTGACCCACCTGGCAGTGCACGATCAGGTCGCCGGCCGGCAGTTCGCCGACCCGGTCCCTGAGCTCGTCGAGCGAGACGTTCACGGCGCCCGGGATGGCGCCGGCCGCGAACTCGTCGGCGGTGCGGACGTCGACGAGCGACGCGCCACCGGCGACCAGGGTATCGAGTTCGTGCCACTGGACGGTGCGGGTGGCGCCGGTGCGCATGTTGTCGGCGATGTAGCCGAGCATGTTCACCGGATCCTTGGCCGAACCGAACTGCGGCGCGTAGGCCAGTTCGAGGTCGGCGAGTTCCGACGCGGTGATGCCGCCCGCCATCGCGGTGGCGATGACGTCGATGCGCTTGTCGACACCCTCGCCGCCCACGGCCTGGGCGCCGAGGATCGCGTCGGTCTCGGGGTCGACGAGCAGCTTGATCGCCATCGGCCGCGCGCCCGGGTAGTACCCGGCGTGCGACTGAGGATGGGTGTGAATGACGCTGTACGCCCGACCAGCCGCGCGCAGTCGCTTCTCGTTCCAGCCGGTCGCGGTGACGATGAGCCCGAAGACCCCGACCACAGCGGTTCCCGTGGACGACTTCGCGCGCACCGGACGACCGGCGATGACGTCGGCCACCAGCCGACCCTGCCGGTTGGCCGGGTTGGCGAGAGGGATCATCGCGACGCCTCCGCCGACAGCGTCACGCTTCTCGACGGCGTCGCCGACCGCGAAGACGTGCTGGACCGAGGTGCGCATCCGGTCGTCGACCACAACGCCCCCGCGCTCACCGAGCGTCAACCCGGCCATCTTCGCGAGCGTGGTCTCGGGGCGGACGCCGATCGCCATGACGACCACGTCGGCCGGGACCGTGCGGCCGTCCGCCAGGTCGGCGGTGGTCTCGTCGATACGGGTCAGCTGGGTGCCGAGTTCGAGGCGCACCCCGTTCTCGCGCATGCGGTCGGCGACCGGGGCCGCCATCTCGGGATCGAGCGGCGCGAGTACCTGGTCGGCGAGTTCGACGACGGTGACGTCGAGGTTCCGGTGGCGCAGGTTCTCGGCCAGTTCGACGCCGATGAAGCCGGCACCGACGATGACGGCGCTGGGCGTCGAGGACATCTGCGCCGACTCGATCCGTTCCACCAGCTGGTCGACGTCCTCGACGTCGCGCAGGATCAGGGCGCGTTCGACGCCGGGCAGCGGCGGCACGATGGGGCTCGCGCCGGTGCTCAGCACCAGTTCGTCGTAGCTCTCCACGTAGGTGTCACCGGATCCGAGGTCGTGGACGGTGACGGTGCGCGCGGCGGGGTCGATCGCGACGACCTCGCTGCGGACGCGGACGTCGAGCCGGAAGCGGGCGCCGAGGCTCTCCGGCGTCTGCAGCAGCAGCTCGTCACGGTCCTCGATGACACCGCCGGCGTAGTAGGGCAGACCGCAGTTCGCGAACGACACGTGCGCGCCGCGCTCGAACACGATGATCTCTGCCGACTCGTCCAGACGACGCATGCGGGTGGCGGCGGACATTCCGCCGGCGACACCTCCGACGATGACAACCTTCACGATCTACCTCCTCGTTGTTGCCGACGACTATACCCCAGGGGGTATCCGAACCAGTGTGAAGCCGCTCTCAGCGGAAGTCCCGCGACCTGGTCGTCATCCGCAGGTCCATGAGTTGGAGACGGTCCGCGACGACGGTCACCGCGCCCTCCGCGTTCTGCACCCGCCCACGCACCAGGAGGGCCGGGGCGCTGGTGGCGAGCTTGCGGTACTTCGCCCACAGACCAACCGAGCACACGACGTTGACCATTCCGGTTTCGTCCTCGAGGTTGAGGAAGGTCACCCCGGCCGCGGTGGCGGGCCGCTGCCGGTGCGTCACCGCTCCCCCGACCAGCACCCGGTCCCCGTCCGGCACATCCAGCAGCCGCGACGCCGGGAGCACCCCCAACGCGTCGAGCTGCGGGCGCAGAAATTCCGTCGGATAGCTGTCCGGCGAGATCCCGGTGGCCCACACGTCGGCGGCGGCGAGTTCGAGGTCGCTCATGCCGGGCAGGGTGGGCGCGCACGTCGAGGCACCCGTGCCCGGCAGCCGATCCGGGCGCTCGCCGGCAGCGGCACCGGCCGCCCACAGCGCCTCGCGCCGGGACAACCCGAAGCACCCCAGCGCTCCGGACGTCGCGAGGGACTCGACCTGCGTGGTGGTCAGCTCGATCCGTCCGGTCAGGTCCAGGATCGACGTGAATCGGCCGTCCTCCGCGCGCGCCGCGGCGATGCGTTCGGCCAGTTCGGTGCCGATGCTCCGCACGTCCCCCAGCCCCAACCGCACCTCGGTGCCGCGCGCCTCGAGCGTGGCGTGCGCGAGGCTCGCGTTGACGTCGGCGCCGTGTACCCGCACCCCGTGCCGGCGAGCGTCGGCGACGAGGGACTGCGGCGAGTAGAAGCCCATCGGCTGCGCCCGCAGCAGCCCGGCGCAGAAGGCCGCCGGGTGGTGCAGCTTGAACCACGACGAGTAGAAGACCAGCGACGCGAACGACTGCGAATGGCTTTCGGGGAAACCGAAGTTCGCGAAAGCGTAGAGCTTCTCGTAGATCCGGTCGGCCACCTCACCGGTGATGCCGTGCAACTCGCGCATGCCGTCGTAGAGCCGTCCGCGCAGCCGCTCCATCTTCTCGGGCGACCGCTTGGAGCCCATCGCACGCCGCAACTGGTCGGCCTCGGCGGCGCTGAACCCGGCGGCGTCGACGGCCATCTGCATGAGTTGCTCCTGGAACAGCGGCACCCCCAGCGTGCGTCTCAGTGCCTTCTCCAGACAGGGGTGGTCGTAGGTGACGGGTTCGCGGCCGTTGCGGCGGCGGATGTACGGGTGCACCGAGCCGCCCTGGATCGGGCCGGGCCGGATCAGCGCGACCTCGACGACGAGGTCGTAGAAGTTGCGGGGCTTCAGGCGCGGCAGCGTCGCCATCTGGGCGCGCGACTCCACCTGGAACACGCCCACCGAGTCGGCCCGTTGCAGCATCTCGTAGACCGCCCGCTCGGACAGGTCGAGTTGTGCCAGGTCCACGTCGATGCCCTTGTGTTCGGCCACCAGGTCGATCATGTAGTGCAGGGCCGAGAGCATGCCGAGCCCCAGCAGGTCGAACTTCACCAATCCCACTGCGGCACAGTCGTCCTTGTCCCACTGCAGGACGCTGCGGTTCTCCATGCGCGCCCACTCGACCGGGCACACGTCGGCGATGGGCCGGTCGCAGATCACCATGCCGCCGGAGTGGATGCCGAGGTGACGGGGGAAGCCCTCGATCTGCGCGGCCAGTTCCAGCACGGGCGGCGGGATGTCGGTGCCGGTCTCGTTGCCGACGCCGCTCCAGCGGCTGACCTGTTTACTCCACGCGTCCTGCTGCCCCTGCGAGAATCCGAGCGCCCGAGCCATGTCCCGCACCGACGACTTGCCGCGGTAGGTGATGACGTTGGCGACCTGCGCGGCGTACTCGCGGCCGTACTTGGCGTAGACGTGCTGGATGGCCTCCTCTCGCCGGTCGGATTCGATGTCGACGTCGATGTCGGGCGGACCGTCCCGTTCAGGCGAGAGGAACCGCTCGAACAGCAACTCGTTGCGCACCGGGTCGACGTTGGTGATGCCGATCGCGTAGCAGACCGCCGAGTTCGCGGCCGATCCTCTTCCCTGGCAGAGGATGTCGTTGTTCTTGCAGAACGAGACGATGTCGTGGACCACCAGGAAGTAGCCGGGGAAGGTCAAACGCTCGATGATCCCGAGTTCGTGTTCGATCTGCGCGTACGCGGCCGGGGTGGACGACGGCGGGCCGTAGCGCCGACGCGCCCCCTGCATGGTCAGCTCACGCAGCCAACTCGCCTCGGTGTGACCGTCCGGGACGTCGAACGGCGGCAGCCTCGGCGCGATGAGCCGGAGGTCGAACGCGCACTCGAGCCCCAACTCCGCGGCCCCCGCGACGGCCTGCGGGTAGCGCGCGAACAGCCGCGCCATCTCGGCCCCGGAGCGCAGGTGCGCACCCCCGGTGGGCGCGAGCCAGCCCGCAGCCTCGTCCAGGCTCTGCCGGGCCCGCACGGCGGCCATCGCCATGGCGAGGCGGCGGCGGGACGGACCGGCGAAATGCGCCGCGGTGGAGGCGATCACGGAAAGCCCCTGCCGCTCCGCGAGTTCCGCGAGCCGCGTGTTGACCTCGTCGTCCTCGGGCAGCCCCCGATGGGTGAGTTCAACGGTGACGCGGTGGGCACCGAACCGGTCGACGAGGTCGTGCAGCGCCGCCTCGGCGGCGTCGGGGCCGCCCGCGGCGAGCGCGCTGCGCACGTGCCCCTTGCGGCAGCCGGTGAGGATCTGCCAATGCCCACCGGCCGCCTCGGTGAGTGCGTCGTAGTCGTAGCGGGGCTTGCCCTTCTCCCCGCCGGCCAGGTGCGCGGCCGCGATCTGCCGGGACAGTCGCCGGTAGCCCTCCTGCCCGCGGGCCAGCACCAGCAGGTGTGTGCCGTCGGGGTCGGGGGTGCCGGTGCGCGGCGCGGCATCGAGCGACAGTTCGGCGCCGAACACCGTCCGCATGCCCAGTTCCTTGGCGGCCTCCGCGAACCGGACCACGCCGTACATCCCGTCGTGGTCGGTGAGCGCGATCGCGTCCAGGCCGAGTCGCACCGCCTCCTCCACCAGCTCCTCGGGCGGGCTGGCGCCGTCGAGGAAGCTGAAGGCCGAGTGGGTGTGCAGTTCGGCGTACGGGACGGTGGCGCCGACCGGCCGTGAGGCCCCCTCGTCCAGGTAGGCACCGCGTTTCCGGGACCACGCCGGGCTGTCGCCGCCGTCGCCCGGGAACTGACCGTCATGCCGCCCCGGGCGCCCGGACAGCACCCGTTCCATCTCCGCCCACGTCGGCGGACCGTTGCCCCAACCCATCCTGCAGCCTTCCCGCAGGCGCACGGCCTGCGTACGCGGGAAGATGCGGAGGGGAAGGCGCATCTTTCGAACTCATGTTCGATGATGCCACGGCCGCCCGGCAGGATCAACGCGGCGTGAGCCACCGCTCCCACGTCGGACGCACCAGGGTCGCCATCGCCCGGTAGCCGCCGCTGTCCGGGTGCGCGCCGTCGCCGTCACGAACCTGTTGCATCCACACCGCGTCGGTGACCAAAGCATCGAAGACGCTCACGTATTCCACGCCGCCTGACCCACAGACCTCGGCGAACCGCCGATCCAGCCGGGCCGTGCGCTCGTTCTGTTCCGCATCGTCGATCGGCGGCGACCCGACCACCAGCACCCGCCAACCGCGCTGCGCGACCTCCCGCAGGATCACCTCGAGATTCTCGACCGACACGTCCGGATCGACGCGAGGCGCACCGTCCTCGGCGGTCGTGTCGTTGACACCGAACGAGAACACCACCCGGCCGTCGCAGCTCTCCGGCAGTCGCGGAGCGCACTCGGCAAGCCAGCGGGCGCGGATGTCGCTCGACGTCTGACGTCGCACCCCGAGGTTGTACGCCGTCAGCGCCACCCCGTCGGAGCCTGACGCGAGCCGCCCCGTCCAACCCAGGAACTCGGAATCCCCTACTCCCGCAACGAAGGAGTCTCCGACGAAGCACACCCGCACGTCATCCATGCGCACGATGATGTCACGGGCGACACGATCAGCGTCGGCGGCGGAACCAACCCCGCTTGGGCGGGTTCCGGTCGGCATCGAACTTCAGGCGGAGAACGGTGCGATCGGGATCGAAGGCGCTCGGGGCGTGATCGACGACGATCTCGGCGACTTCGGTGGATCCGATCGTGTCGCCGTCGCCGATGACGGGCCCCTGTTCGACGAGGTACGAGGCGATGCCGGTGAGGCGGTCGAAGGTGTCAGCGGCGGACTCGGGGGTCTCCGGGATCTCGACGTCCGGGAGGTCGAGCATGTCGAGACCTCGTGTGTGACCGGTCATCACGCCGTCCGGGCGCTCACCGACGTTGATCGCGACCCACGCCAGCAACGGCGGCTCGGGCAGCGTGTCCTTCATGAGGTCACGGAACAGCGCGGGCAGGATGACATGATCCGCGCTGCCGAAGTACACGGCTCGGACGGCGTCGGTGAGCGCGATGATCGACGCGATGACGCGGGACAACAGAACGGTGTCCGCGATCGCGTCCGTGTGTGTCGCCCCTGGACGCAGGACGGTGACGATCGTGTGCGCGGTGTAGTCCACCGGCGCCGGCACCGTGTTCGGCCACAACCGGCTGTGCTGGGCGATGTCGGCGACGTCGTCACCCACCCGGGCAGGAACGGTGAGCAGCGCGATCATGCTGTCGCCCAGGTCGAGACGCAACGGCCCATCACGATCGTCGGGCTCGTCCTCACCGACGACAAGACCGGAGAAGTCGACATCCGGCCAGTCCCGCTTCAGCTGCGCGACCAGAGCTTCCGCGGTGACCTCGGCGTCGAGTCGATCCTGGAACAGCATTGCGAGCGCGGGCATGACTCCCCCTGAGAATTGTGCGCCAACATGTCGGCCACCCGACCGGGCGCCGCGCGTCAGACCCTATCCTCGGCGCAGGTATCCCCAGTTCCCGAGTCGGTCCGTCACTCAGTCCCACACGAGGGAGAGCACCCGGTATCCGTCGGGGACGGCTGGCACGTCGCAGAAATCGGCAACGTCGTAGACCAGGCCTTCCCACACCGGCTCCGCCTGCAGGCTCTCCACGTCGAGGCGGGTATCGACGTCCTCCCCCGCCAGCGTCGTGCAGATGGCGACGGCCTCGGCCGCAAGTCCCTCGTAGTCGTCCTCGAACATCTCTTCGTGCAGTTGGATACGCACCCACGCGACCGCAGGGTCCGCGGCCAGCTGGGCGAGGCGTCGAGCGATCTCGGCGAGGTCCGGACGCCCGTACCCGTACTGATTCGGGGCGATCGAGTCCTCGACTTCGTTCCCGTGGAAGAACTCCCGGAGCGTGAGCAACGGGTACCGGTCGTCTCCGACGGCACACCGTTCCAGGACGTACTCGCGCGAGATCATGGGTGGACGGTACCCGTGGCGACGAAGCCCACGCGGACATCACTCACCACCCTCACGATCACCGCCCACCGCGCACAGCGGACCGGATGTGGCCGAACCCGTGCGCTCGGCCCGGATGCGCGGTCTCATGGAATCGGGGGCCGACGCACCGAAGGGACGTCCCGATGACCAAGCTGTCCGTCATCTACTACTCGGCGACCGGCCACGGCACCGCGATGGCCCAACACGTATCCGACGCCGCACAGTCTGCGGGCGCGGAGGTCCAGGTGCGTCACATCGCCGAGACCCGCGACCCCGAGACGTTCGCCGGCAACCCGGCGTGGACCGCGAATTACCTCGCCACCAAGGATCTTCCGGCGGCCACCGGCGACGACATCGTATGGGCCGACGCGGTGATCTTCGGGTCCCCCACCCGATTCGGCAGCACCGCGAGCCCCTTCCAGACCTTCGTCGACTCCCTCGGCGGCCTGTGGATGCGTGGCCAGCTCGCCGACAAGGTCTATGCGGCCTTCACCTCGAGCCAGACCCTGCACGGCGGCCAGGAGACCACCTTGACCTCGCTGTACACCTCGCTCATGCACTGGGGCGGCATCCTCGTTCCGCCCGGGTACACCGACCCGGTGAAGTTCGCGGACGGAAACCCGTACGGCGTCAGCAAGGTGACCGGACCGGACAACCAGAACCCTCTGGACGACACGACGATCGCCGCTCTGGTGCACCTCGCTACCCGGGTAGTGACGATCGCCGGGAAGCTGTCCGGCACGACGACGCCTGCCTGAGTGCGCCCACGAGTTCACCCGCGTGTGTTATCCAGACGCCATGAGCGCCTCCTCTACCCAACCGCCGATCGGCACGACGACCGCCACCATCCGCGCCCTGTCCGCGAGCCTGGCACCGAGCGAGCGGCGGGTGGCCGACGTGTGCGTGGAGCGTGCGCGCGAGGTGGCGTGGTGGTCGGCGGCGGATCTCGCCGCGGCGGCATCGACGTCCACCGCCACGGTCGTGCGCGCCTGCCAGAACCTGGGCTTCTCCGGATTCCAGCACCTCCGGATGCTGCTGCTGCGCGACCTGGGCGCGGAGACCTCGACGGCCGCGGATGCGACGTCGCCACCCGGCGGCGTCGGCATTCTGCGAACGATCGTCGCCGAGGTCGGCACGGACCTGGCCGGCGGCCTGGCACCGCTGTCCGAGGACGCCTTCGACGACGCGGTCCGCGTGCTCGCGAACGCACGGCGGATCCTGGTGGTCGCGAACGGGGGATCCTCGACGGCCGCAACGGCGTTCGCGGTCCGGTTCCTGCTGCGCGGCCGGGCCGCGGAGGCGCCGACGGACACGGTCCTCCAGGTCCTCACCGCGCGCACCCTGTCCCGCGACGACGTGTGCGTCGCGATCAGCGACTCCGGCATGAACGCGTACACGATCGACGCCACCCGGGCCGCGCGCGACGCGGGCGCACACGTCGTCGGCGTCACCGCGCACGGCCGCTCGGCGCTGGTCGAACTGGCGAACACCGCATTGGTGGTCGGCAGCGGGTCCGGACCGTACGCGGCACACGGGGTGTCGGCGACGATCATCCAGATGACCTTCCTGCTGGGCCTGCAGGTCGCAGTGTCGGAGGTGGACGGCGCAACGATGGATTCCACCGAACGGGACGTGGAACATCTTGTCGCCCTGATGAATCCGACACCCGAATCCATCGAGACCGGGGAACGCAACTAGCCCTCCAACGCTCACGGCTCGTTGGACGACCATTCAGTGCTCGTTCACCTTCGGCTGGCTGACTACTCCATGTAATGAGAATTCCGAATCGATCCGATTCGGGTAATCACGTTTCATCGGAGAGGGTCATGGGCAGTATTCGAATCGAGGGCCTGGGCAGGACCTTCGGCGGCGTGACCGCGGTCGACGACATCTCGATGGAGATCCGCGACGGCGACTTCCTGGTTCTCCTCGGCCCCTCGGGTTGCGGCAAGACGACGCTCCTGCGGATGATCGCCGGGCTCCTCGAGCCGACCAGCGGCCGCATCGTCCTCGACGGCGAGGACATCACCTCCGCACCGGCACGCAAGCGTGACGTCGCGATGGTCTTCCAGAACTACGCGCTCTATCCGCACCTGTCGGTGGCGCGCAATCTCGGGTTCCCCCTTCGGGTTCGGAAGGTCGCGAAGGACGAGGCTGCGGTCCGCGTCGACGAGGTCGCACACCAGCTCGACATCGCGCACCTGCTCGACCGCAAGCCAAAGGAGCTGTCGGGCGGCCAGCGTCAGCGCGTCGCGGTCGGACGCGCGATCGTCCGCAATCCCAAGGCATTCCTGATGGACGAGCCGCTGTCGAACCTGGACGCCAAGCTGCGGACCGCCACCCGGCGCGAGCTCACCGACCTCCACCGGCGACTCGGTGCGACGTTCGTGTACGTCACCCACGACCAGGTCGAGGCGATGACGATGGCGACCCGGATCGCGCTGCTCAACGGCGGATCCGTCGAGCAGATCGGCACGCCCGAGGAGGTCTACGACCGGCCCGCCTCAGTCTTCGTCGCCGGCTTCCTCGGCAGCCCGGCGATGAACCTCCTCGACGCGACGGTGCTGAGTACGCACGGCGCCGTCCGCGCGGAGGCTCCCGGGGTGCGCGCCGACCTGTTCTCCGGCACGACCGACGATCTCGACGTGGTGCTCGGCATCCGCCCCGAGCACCTGCGGGTCGGCAATCGTTCCGATGCCGTGTCCCTCACCGCCACGGTCGAATCGATCGAGAACCTCGGCAGCGAGGAGATCGCGTACTGCACCGTCGGCGACGCCGGCGTCTGCGTCCGCTCCCCGCGGCCGATCTCGATGCACGTCGGCCAGACCCTTCCCCTCACCACCGATCCCGCGCACGTGCACCTGTTCGACCGCGCCAGCGGCCGACGACTCGAGTGGATCGATGCCCCTCAGCACTCCGACTACCCCGTTTCTTCCGCTAGGAGCCTGACCCATGCGTAGACGCACCACCGGCCTGGCGCTGCTGTCGCTGGCCACCGCCCTCACCGTGGCCGGATGCGCCACCGGCACCGCCGCGTCGAACTCGGCCTCGGGCGGCCTCGTCCCCGAGCTCGACCCGAACCAGAACGTCCAGATCACGTTCGAGTCCTACAACCTCACCCAGGCCGGCCCCTGGACCGACACCATCAACGGACTGATCGCCGACTTCGAGGCCGAGCATCCCAACATCGACGTCAAAGCCCAACCGCCCCAAGGCACGTCGGCCGCCGGCAGCGGCACCGCGAGCAGCGTGCAGACCCAGCTGCTGGCCGGCAATCCGCCGGACGTGGCGCAGCTGACGTTCGACACCCTCGACTTCGCCGTCAACGAACTCGGCGCCAAGTCCCTCGACTCGCTGGTCGGCACCGACGCCGTCCAGGAGCACCTCGCCGGGGCGCACCCGTACCACCCGCGCGCGGCGACCCTCGGCGACTGGGAAGGCGAAACGTACGGCATGCCGTACGTCTTCTCGACGCCGGTCCTCTTCTACAACGCAAGCGTGTTCCAGAAGGCCGGACTGCCGGCCGACACCGACCTGTCGACGTGGCCCAAGGTCGCGGAGGCCGCGAAGAAGATCACCGCGACGACCGGTAAGCCGTCGCTCACGATCTCGTGCGCGGTCAAGGGCGGCAACTGGTGCATGCAGGGCCTGTTCCGCTCGGCCGGCGGCAACGTGCTCTCCGAGGACCGCAGCACCGTCGAGTTCGCGAGCGACGAATCGCTCCAGGCGGTGCAGATGCTCCGCGACCTGTACGACCAGGGCGTGCTGGCCAACCAGGATTCCGCGGGCCAGATGGAGAGCTTCATGAAGGGCGACACCGCGATCCAGCTGCAGTCGTCGGCGATCCAGGGCATGCTGCTGGGCGCATCGAAGGCCGCCGGCTGGGAACTGCGGGCCGCGGCGATGCCCGCGTTCGAGGGCCGCGAGGCGGTGCCCACCAACTCGGGCTCGGCGCTGTTCGTCTTCGCGCAGGACCCGGCGAAGCAACGCGCCTCGTGGGAGCTGATCAAGTTCCTGACCAGCGACCACGCCTACACCCAGATCTCGTCGAAGATCGGCTATCTGCCGCTGCGCACCTCGCTCACCACCGATCCGGCCGGACTGAAGTCGTGGGCCGACGGCAACCCCCTCCTCGCCCCCAACCTCGGCCAGCTCGACCGGCTCGAGCCGTGGCAGTCGTACCCCGGCAACAGCTACGTCCAGATCGACGACATCCTCGCCACCGCCATCGAGGAGTCCGTCTTCTACGGCAAGAACCCCGCCGCCACCCTGTCCGCCGCCCAGCAGCGGGCCCAGGACCTCCTCCCCTGACCGACGAAAGCGATCGACCGATGACGACCATTCTGCCGCCGCACACCACCACTCGCCGGCTCGTCCTGCCCGGCACCCACAACCTGCGCGACGTCGGCGGTTACACCGCGGGCACTCGAACCACCCGGTGGCGCAAGTTGCTGCGCTCCGACGCCCTGCACACCATCGAGCAGGACGGACGCGACACCCTCGCCGAGATCGGGCTCGGCCTCGTGATCGATCTGCGCGAGAACGACGAGATCGCCGCGGCGCCCAACGCCCTCGACGGGATCGGACACCGCGAGGTGCACCTGCCGGTCTACGACGGCAGGATCGATCACACCCCGACGGCCGCGACGTTCGATCTCGGCACCCTGTACCAGCGGATGCTGACCGACAACGGCTCGCGGCTCACCGAGGCCGTCCGGCTGATCGCCGTGTCGGGCGACGAACCGGTACTCGTGCACTGCACGGCCGGCAAGGACCGCACCGGACTCGTGATCGCGCTGGCCCTCTCCGCGGTGGGCGTCGGCGCACGCGACGTCATCGCCGACTACTCGCTCTCCGAGACGATGCTGCACGGCGACTGGGTGGACGCGATGGTCGCCTCGTTCCGGGAGCGGCAGCTGCCCGAGGGCTTCGACATCGAGGGCATCGTCGCGGCAAGCCCCGCGGCCGTGATGCGCGCGACGCTCGCCCGGATCGACGCCGACCACGGCGGCGTCCGGCCCTACCTGCTCGACCACGGCATGTCCGAGGCCGAACTCACCGACCTGCACGCCGCCCTGCTGGGCTGACGTGCCGCGATATCCGACAACGAATTTCGAGGGAAGATCATGAGCGAATACGGACAGCCCGACCACTACATCCTCCACGTGAGCGACACCCACTTCGTCGCGGACGGCGAGTTGCTCCACGGCACGGTCGACAGCGACGCCAACCTGGGCCGCCTGTTCGACCGCCTCGATCGCGCCGGTCAGCGCCCCGAGGCGATCGTGTTCACCGGCGACCTCGCCGACGCCGGCAAACCGCAGGCCTACACCCGACTGCGCGACCTGGTCGAGCCGGCGGCGGAGAAGCTGGGCGCCAAGGTGATCTGGGTGATGGGCAACCACGACAGCCGGCCCGAGTTCCGCGCCGGACTGCTCGGCACCGAGCCCACCCAGGAGTCGGTGGACATGGTCCACGACATCGACGGTCTGCGGATCATCGCCCTCGACAGCACCGTCCCGGGCCACCACCACGGCGAGATCACCGACGAGCAGATCGACTGGCTCCGTGACGTTCTCGCCACGCCGGCGCCGCACGGCACGCTGCTCACGCTGCACCACCCGCCGGTGCCGAGCCCGCTGGAGCTGCTCGAGTCCGTCGAGCTCCGCGACCAGAGCCGGCTCGAGGATGTGCTGCGCGGCACCGACGTCCGCGGCATCCTCGGCGGCCACCTGCACTACTCGACCACGTGCACCTTCGCCGGTATCCCGGTGTCGGTCGCCTCGGCCACCTGCTACACCCAGGACCTGTTCGCCTCCGGTGGCGGCATGCGCGGCCAGGACAGCGGCCAGTCGTTCAACCTGGTGCACGTGTACTCCGATCGGGTCCTGCACACCGTCGTGCCGGTCGAGGAGGGCCCGACGCTGTACGAGGTGACGCTGGAGCAGCTGCGCTACTTCCAGACGCTGTCCCCCGAGGAGCAGCTCGAGGCCATGGCGCAGTCGACGAGCCACTGACACCCTCCCGAAACCGATTGCGAGAATTCGATGTTCGTCGAAGTTCCGGCGAGCGCCGAGCCGCAGACCGCCGCTTCGCCCCTGCCCGTGCGGGCCGGGGCGGGGTGGCGGTCGCGTGTGTCGCGCCGTGCCGTCCCCTACCTGTTTCTACTGCCGGCCGTGGTGCTGCTCGTCCTGTGGACCTACAAGCCGCTCGTCGAGACCTTCCAGCTCTCGTTCTACAAGTGGAACATGATCCCGACCAGCCCCAAGAAGCCGGTCGGACTCGACAACTACACCGCCGTGCTGTCGCTGCCGGAACTTCACCAGGCCCTGTGGAACACGGTGGCGTACATCGCCGCGTTCATGGTGTTCTCGCTGATGCTCCCGCTCGCGATCGCGCTGCTGTGCACCCGGGTGAGCGGACGCGCCCGCACCTTCTACCAGGCACTGATCTTCGTGCCGTTCCTCGTGACACCGGTAGCGAGCAGCGCGATCTGGCGCTGGCTGTTCAACCCCGACAACGGCATGATCCCGCGTATCTCGGCGAGCATGGGCCACGACCTCGGCAACGTGTTCCGTGATCCGAAGATGGCACTGATCGGCGTCGTGGTGATCGTCGGCTGGCAGATGCTCGGCTTCGGCGTCCTCGTCATCTCGGCGGGCATGGCCGGGATCAGCCCGGACTACGGCCACGCGGCCGCGCTCGACGGGGCCACCCCGTCGACCATCACCCGGCGGATCACGCTGCCGCTGCTCTCCCCCACGCTGGTCTTCCTGGCCCTGATGACGATCCTGCTCAGCGCCCAATGGACGTACCCGGTGATCGACGTCCTCACCCAGGGCGGTCCCAGCGGGTCGACGACCAACATCTACTACCTGTTGTACGAGTTCGGTTTCCGCAACTTCGACGCCGGCCTCTCGGCTGCCGCGGGCATGCTGTTCTTCCTCGGCTTCGGCGTGATCGCGTTCGTGTTCGTGCGACTGTCCGAGCGACTGAGCTTCTACGACAACTAGGAAACCCTCATGGCCTTCGTCATTCTCGATCCGCCCAAGGCCGGCGCGGCACCGCCCGCACCGGCGGAAGTCTCAGCGCCACAGCACAAGAGCGTCCGCCGCGTGGCAGTCGGTCACGTCGTCCTCGTCGCCCTCGCGGTGTTCAGCATCTTTCCCGTGTACTGGATGTTCGCGACGGCGCTGCGCCGGCCGGAGGACTCCCTGTCCGGCAGTCCCGTACCGTGGCCGCTCAGCACCGAGAACTTCCGGTACGTCTTCGACACCATTCCGATGCTGTCGATGCTCGTCAACACGTTCTCGATGGCATTCGTCGTCGCCGTCAGCCAGTTGTTCGTGGCGCTGCTCGCGTCGTACGGGTTCGCACGCTGGAACTTCGTCGGCAAGCAACTGCTGTTCCTGCTGTTCGTCGGGTCGTGGCTGGTTCCGTTCCAGGTCACGATGATCCCCAACTATCTGCTGATCTCGCAGATGGGACTGCTCGACTCCATCGCCGGCGTGGTGATCCCGAACCTGTGTTCGGCCTTCGGCGTGATGCTGCTGCGTCAGCACATGGAGGCGTTCCCGCGCGAGTTGCTCGACGCGAGCGAGATGGACGGGCAGGGGGCGTGGGCGTCGCTGTGGAAGGTGATCGTCCCCAACATGCGCCCTGCGCTCGCAGCGCTGGGCATCATGCTGTTCATCTCGGCGTGGAACGAGTACCTGTGGCCGTCGCTGATCCTGCGCAACTCGGATGCCCTGGTGCAGATCGGTATCCGCAGTTTCCTCGGCGCCGAGGGCAACAACTGGGGCGCGGTGATGGCGGCGGCCGGCATCGCGTGCCTGCCGATCTTCCTCATCTACATCTTCCTGCAACGGCACGTGGTGGACGCGTTCGTCCGGTCCGGACTGAAGTGACCGGCCACTGCTGAACCGACCGGGTAGTCGCTAGAGTCGCGGGGCCGCATCCGATCGGGTGCGGCCTCGCCGCACCCGGATTCGGAGAAGCACGAGCATGACACGCTGGGCCTCGATCGTCGTTTCGCGCAAATGGTGGGTGCTCTCGGTCGTACTGATCGCGGCGATCGCGGCCGGTGTCTGGGGTACCGGGGTGTTCTCGAAACTGAGCCAGGGCGGCTACATCGATCCGTCCAGCGAGTCGGCCGAGGTGTCCCGGATCGTCGAGGACAACTTCGGTCGGCAGGATCCCGACATCGTCGTGATCTACACGGTGCCCGACGGCAAGACGCTCGCCGATCTGGAGCTGGCCGTCACCGCGACGCTGGACCGCTTCCGTGCCGAGGTGCCGACGGAGTCGGTGACGTCGTACTGGTCCGCGGCGCCACCGGCGAAGCAGTTGCTGCTGTCGAAGGACGGCACCAAGGCGGCCGCGACCGTCGTGCTCTCCCCCGACTCGAACGTCAATGTCCAGAACTTCGCGGACCTGCTGCCCAAGCTCGAAATCGACGGCGTGGACTCCCAGTTCGCGGGCGGATCCGTGGTCGGGGTGTCGCTGAGCAATCGCCTGCAGGCGGACCTGGTGCGCGCCGAGGCGATCGCACTGCCTGTGACACTCGTGTTGCTGGTCTTCGTCTTCGGCGGTCTGGTGGCCGCGGCGGTACCGGTGTTCGTGGGTGGGCTCGCGGTGCTCAGTTCGCTCGGCATCCTGCGTCTGCTCACCGAGGTCACCGAGGTCAGTTCGTTCGCCCTCAACGTCGCATCGCTGATCGGCCTGGGCCTGGCGATCGACTACGGCCTGTTCATCGTCAGCCGGTTCCGTGAGGAACTCGCGTCCGGCGCCGAGCCCGCCGACGCCGCCCGTCGCACGGTGCTCACGGCCGGGCGCACCGTCATGTTCTCCGGCCTGCTGCTGGTCTGCGCGTTCGCGGGCATGCTCGTGTTCCCGCAGGCGGTGATCCGCTCCCTCGGCTTCGGCGCGATCGCGGCCGTGACCGGCGCGGCCGTGCTGTCGCTCACGGTGGTGCCCGCACTGCTGGCGATCCTCGGGCACCGCATCGACGCGCTGTCGTGGCGCAAGGGCGCGGCCCGGCGCGGCGAGGAACGCGCCCGCCGTTTCTGGGGCGGCGTCGTGACCAAGGTGATGCGCCGCCCGGCGGTCGTCGCGGTCGGCATCATCGCCGGACTGCTGGTGCTGGCGGCGCCGCTGATGAAGGCGACCCTCGGCGAGATCACCTACACCGCACTGCCCGCCGACGATCCGGCGCGCATCGCGACCGAGGCACTGGCCACCGAGTTCCCGTCGACCGGCGAGGGCGCGACCCTGATCCTGCGGGGCCCGGACGGTGCGGCGGCGTCGCCAGGAGATCTCGCCAAGGTCGTCGCGGCCGCCAAGCAGGTCGACGGGATCGGGCAGGCGGTCGTGCTCGCCACCGAGAACGACGTGACCGCGATCCAGGCGCTGTACGCGCAGGGCGTCGAGGGCGCCGCGGCGGGAGACGCCGTGAAGGGACTGCGCGCGATCGACGCGCCCGCAGGCACCGAGTTACTCGTCGGCGGCGGCCGCGCGACGGTCGACGACGGCAACGCCGCGATCGTGCGCTGGCTGCCCGCGATGCTCGCGATCATGGTGGGCTCGACACTGGTGCTGATGTTCCTCGCATTCGGATCGGTGGTGCTGCCGATCAAAGCCGTCGCGATGGCCGGGCTGAGCCTCGCCGCGACGTTCGGGGTGCTCACCTGGGTGTTCCAGGAGGGGCACGGGGCCGACCTCCTGGACGTCACGCCCTCGCCGCTCGAGGCGACGTTCGTGGTGCTGATCCTCGCGGTGGTGTTCGGCCTGTCCACCGACTACGAGGTGTTCCTGATGTCGCGCATGGTCGAGGCCCGGGCTGCGGGCGCCACCACCGAGGAGGCCGTGCGGATCGGTGCCGAACGCACCGGACGGGTGGTCACCGCCGCCGCGATGCTGCTGATCGTCGTGACCGGCGCGTTCACGGTGTCGGGGTTGTCGATCATGCGGTTCCTCGGCGTCGGCATGATCCTCGCGCTGATCATCGACGCCACCGTGGTGCGGATGCTGTTGGTGCCCTCGCTCGTCAAGCTGATGGGCGAAGCGAACTGGTGGGCGCCGGCCTGGATGCGACGCGTGCACGAACGCGTCGGCCTCGGACACTGAGGACGCCGGGCACGCGTCAACCCCTGGCACCTCTTCTTACTTCGGAGTAAGTTCCGGGTATGGCCACGTACATCGTCACGGGCGGCACGGGGTTTCTCGGCAGGCACACGATCGAGCGGCTGCTCGAACGCGATCCCGCCGGACAGGTCCATGTCCTGGTCAGACCCGGTTCGGTGGCGAAGCTCGAACGCATGACGAGCCGGTGGACGGGCGGGGACCGGGTCCGGGCGCTGGTCGGCGATCTCACCGAGCCGGATCTCGGGCTCGAGGCCCCACCGCCGGCCGCAGACCACGTCCTGCACCTGGGCGCGATCTACGACCTGACGGCCGGCGAGGAACAAGCGTCGACGAACATCGACGGCACCCGGGCGGTGATCGCGCTGGCCGCGCGACTGGACGCGACCCTGCACCACGTCTCGTCCATCGCCGTGGCGGGCGATCATCGCGGCCGCTTCACCGAGGACGACTTCGACCTGGGCCAGCACTTTCCGACGCCGTACCACCGCACCAAGTTCGAGGCCGAGCGCCTGGTACGCACGTCGGACGTGCGGTGTCGGATCTACCGCCCGGCCGCGGTGGTCGGCAGTTCGGTCACCGGCGAGATGGACAAGATCGACGGCCCCTACTACTTCTTCCCCGCACTCGCCACGCTCGCGCGACTGCCGTCCGCGCTGCCGGTCGCGGTCCCGAAACTCGGCTACACCAACGTCGTTCCGGTGGATTTCGTCGCAGCCGCGACGGTCGAACTGATGCTGCGGCCGGGCCTCGACGGGCGCACCTTTCACCTCGTGTCCCCCGATCCGCAACCGGTTCGACAGATCTACGCGGCGCTCGCGAAAGCCGCGCACGCCCCGACCCCGGTGGCCGACCTGCCCGCGGTGGTCGCCCGCCCGCTGCTGGCGCCGCCGGCCCAGGTGCGACAGGTCCGCGACGTCACGCTGCGCCGGATGGGCATACCGCCGGTCATGCTCTCCCAGCTGACCCTGCCGACCCGGTTCACGAGCGAGCGCACGCAGGAAGCGTTGCGCGACAGCGGAATATCGGCGCCACCGTTCCCGTCGTACGCGGCGAAGCTGTGGACGTACTGGCGCGAGCACCTCGACCCGGATCGGGCCCGCCGCGACGACCCGGCCGGCCCGCTGGTGAACCGGCACGTCGTCATCACCGGGGCGTCGTCCGGGATCGGACGCGCGACCGCGATCGCCACCGCTGCGAAGGGCGCGACGGTTCTGCTGCTCGCCCGCCGCGCCGACGAACTCGACGACGTGGTGTCCCGGATCCGTGCGGCCGGCGGTTCCGCGTACGCGTACCCGTGCGACATCACCGACAGCGAGGCCGTCGAACATACCGTCAAAGCCATTCTGGCCGAGCATGATCACGTCGACATGCTCGTGAACAATGCAGGCCGGTCCATCCGGCGCGGGCTGTACCGGTCGACGGACCGCCTGCACGACTTCGAACGGACGATGGCGGTCAACTACTTCGGCGCGGTGCGGATGGTGCTCGCGCTGCTGCCGCACATGCGCGAGCGGCGGTTCGGCCACATCGTCGACATCAGCACCGCCGGCGTCCAGGCCCGCACCCCGCGGTTCGCAGCGTACGTAGCGAGCAAGTCCGCACTGGACGCCTTCGCGGATGTCGCCGCGGCGGAGACCCTGTCGGACGGCATCACGTTCACCACCATCCACATGCCGCTCGTGCAGACACCGATGATCGCACCGACCGGTCACTACAACATGGGGATCGCCGCCAGCCCCGAGAAGGCCGCGGCGATGGTGGTCCGCGCGCTGGTCGACAAGCCCAAGCGCATCGACGTCCCCACCGGCACCGTCGCCGAGTTCGGGGCGATCTTCGCGCCACGCCTCAAGGATCGCGCGCTCTCCGAGCTGTACCACGCGTTCCCCGATTCACCGGCGGCCCGCGGCGAGGCGGGCCCCGAGCCCGAGCCGACAGCCTCGACGCCGTCGCCCGCACCGCGACCGACCGGTCCGACTGCGGCGGCGGCGCGGTTCGCGCGGCATCTCGGCCGACTGATTCCGGGCACGCACTGGTGACGCGAAGACGCTGGTAAACCCGCGTTCCCACCCCTCGTGATCGCACAGAATTTCGATTGCGCGGTTGGCCAAACCCTCTTTCGCTGTGCTAAGCAGGATAGGGGACCAACGAAAATAGGGAGAAAACTTTGACGCCAAGGATCGCGATTTTGGGAGCCGGTCCGAGTGGCCTCGCACAGCTGAGGGCATTCGAGTCTGCACGGAAATCAGGTCTTGGGTCGATGCCCGAAATTGTTTGTTACGAAAAGCAGAGCGACCTGGGCGGCATGTGGAACTACACGTGGCGCACGGGGCTCGATCAACATGGTGAACCGGTGCACGGGAGCATGTACCGCTTCCTGTGGTCCAACGGACCCAAGGAGTGCCTCGAGTTCGCCGATTATTCTTTCGAGGAACATTTCGGCCGACCGATTCCGTCGTATCCGCCGCGGGCCGTGCTGCACGACTACATCATGGGCCGGGTCGACCAGGACGACGTGCGCAAGTACATCCGGTTCGACACCGCCGTCCGGTGGGTCGAGTACGTGCCGCCCACGGACGAGGGCGCTGCGGGACAGTTCGCGGTAACCGTCGCCGACCACCGCGAGGATGTCCTGAGAACCGAACTGTTCGACCACGTGGTGGTCGCAACCGGACATTTCTCGACGCCCAACGTGCCGCATTTCGCCGGCATCGAGGACTTTCCGGGCCGCGTCCTGCACGCCCACGACTTCCGTGACGCGCGAGAATTCACAGGTAAGCGACTTCTGCTCGTCGGCAGCAGCTACTCGGCGGAGGACATCGGCACGCAGTGCTTCAAGTACGGCGCCGCCGAGGTCACGTTCAGCTACCGCTCGAACCCGTTGGGCCACGACTGGCCGGAGGGCTTCTCCGAGGTGCCGCTGCTGACCGAGATCGACGGCCACACCGTGCGATTCCAGGACGGCAGCACGCGTGAGGTGGACGCGATCGTCCTGTGCACCGGCTACCGCCACCACTTCCCGTTCCTGCCCGACGAACTGGCGCTCAAGACGAACAACCGCCTCTACCCGCGGGGCATCTACAAGGGCGTCGTGTCGCAGACGAATCCGCAGTTGTTCTTCCTGGGCATGCAGGACCAGTACTTCACGTTCAATATGTTCGACGCGCAGGCGTGGTACGTGCGTGACGTAATTCTGGGCTCCATCGAATTGCCGGACCACGAAACCCGCGGGCGCGATATCGACCACTGGCGCGAACGCGAGGAAAACCTGGCAACGGCCGTCGAGGAGATCGATTTCCAGGCCGCCTATATTCGCGACCTGGTGGATCGAACCGACTACCCCGAATTCCACGTCGAAAAGCAGGGCGACCTCTTCAAACAGTGGAAGAAGGACAAGAAGAACGACATCATGGGCTACCGAAACTGCAGTTACGTTTCGACGCTCACCGAGACGGTGGCCCCGCCGTTGCACGATGAATGGATGAATATCCTCGACGATTCCGCGGAATCGTTCCTGAACAATGATTTCGGAACCGCCGATTCCGGGGCGCCGCGCAAGGTGACGCCGATCGGCCCGCGCTTCTCGCGCCCGCACCCGACGAGGGCAGGGCGTCCGGAGCAATCCTCCGAACTCTCGGGCTGACCCACCCCCGTCGACGCGGGGTGGGTCACGAACTCCCTGCCGGGACCCCGGCAGGGAGTTCGTGCATGTCCACCGCCACCACCGGGCGTACCGGCTTGGCCTCGGCCCCGCAGCTCGCCGGACGCGCCGGAAGGTCCCGCTGCTCGGTGACGACCCGCCACCGCCGCCCGTCGCGGTGCATCACGACGGGGTCGTCACCGCGCTCGTCCACCGTGAGATCGTCCACCCCGGCGGCGACGTCCTGGCGCACCAGAACCTCCGCGGCCTGTCCGCGCGGCGCCCAGTAACTGCGACCGCGCAATCCCGGCAGGTACACCTCGCCCGCCGCGGCCGCCCGCACCGCGAGCGCGCTCTCCTCCGGAGTCAGCCGACCGTACGTGTGGCCGCTGGGCAGCAGGATCATCGACGGCGCGAAGCGGTGGCCGCCCGTGTGCGAGCACTCCCACATCGCGTCGCCGAACTCCGCGGCCAGCGCTGCCGCGACCGGGCGGCCCAGCACAGCGCAGCACTGATCGCGCTTGCCGTGCGCACACACCAGCACGACAGGCTCGCTGACGCGGTCGCCCAGCCCCGGCGCGGGACCGGCGACCAGGCTCAGGTCGAGGTCCAGCAGGTCGGCGACCTCCCCGATCACGAGCCGCTCGCACCACGCGTTGTCCGGATCCGAGTTCGCCAGCAGCACCGTCCGCCGGTCCCCGGACTGTTCGTTGCGCCCGGGCCGACGGATGAACATCACCCGGACACCGGCCGCGTCGGCGCGCCGGGACAGTTCCCCGGCGAGTTCGCTCCCGAGCGCCGTCCCGTCGAGCACATCACGGCCCCACGCGCCCAGGTACTCGATGCACAGCCAACCGGTGACGTGCGCCGCGGTGCCGGCAAGCGGTTCGTCCGCGGACAGCACGGAACACGAGAATGGGCCGGCCTGGGGAACAGATTCGCTCACCCCGCCATTGTGTACCGGCGCTCAGTCGTAGAACCTGCGGCCCTCGGCGAACTGCTCGACGAACGTGGCGATCCGCCTGGCCCGTGTTTCGGCTCGCTTGGCGTCCTGGATGCGGTAGAGCGCCGCGAACCGGTTTCGGCTGTCGAGGGTCGCGAAGAACGCCTCCGCGGTCGGGTTCGCGGCGAGCGCATCAGCGAAGTCCTGCGGCACCTGAGCGTTCTTGGGTCCCTCGTACGCGCGTTCCCAGCGGCCGTCGGACTTCGCCGCCTCCACCGCAGCGAGCCCCGCGGGCTCCATCAGCCCACGCGCGATAAGTGCCTCGACGGCCTCCCGGTTCCGCTTGGACCACGGGCTGCGCGACCGGCGGGGCGTGAAGCGCTGCAGCCGGAAGTCGTCGTCCAACCGGCGGGCCTGGCTGTCGATCCAGCCGAAGCACAGCGCCACCTCCACCGCCTCGGCGTACGTCACCGACGTGTGCGCGGAGTCCTTCCGGGCGATCTTCACCAACACACCTGGGGCGGTCGTGTGGTTGTCGCGCAACCAGTCTCGCAGCGCGGCCTGGTCGGCGAAGTGCAGGGCCGGTAGTTCCTCGGCCACCTCAGCGTCCGCTCCACGCCCGGACGAAGCCGCGCGCCAGGTAGGCGAAGGTGCCCAGCCCGAGCACCCATTTCGTGGTGCTGACCGCCGTCGTGGCGCGGATGGTGCCGTCGGTGATCCGGTCGCGGTGGTCGAGCAGGTACAGGCCCGCGACGTTCTCGATGTAATCGCCCGCGGCCGCGACCACCGGAGCAGCGAGCAGCACGCGTTTCGTCGTCGGCGACAGCGACGTAAGTTCGTCGAGGCGCCGAACCCCGGTCCGCAACGCCACCGCGTAGATGGTCGGGTGGATGAAGTCCGGGTAGAAGTGACTGCGATAGCGCTCGGTCTCCGCGGCGTCCATCCCATCGAGGACCGCGGTGTAGGCGCGCGCCGACGGCGCCGTCTGCGTCTTCAGCAGCTTCGACCCCACGGGGCCGAGCAGACGCAGAATATTGGCCTGCGACACCACGAAGACGGCCGACCAGGCGATCAGCTTGCCGTTTGCGCGAAGTGAACCACCTCGAAAACCCATGTCCCGCATGATGCCACGCGGGACATGGATTCAGGGCGTCATCAGGAACGGCAACACGGCGGATTCGAAGCCACGGAAACGGTCACGATGGATGCTGTGCCCGCACGCGAACGACACCACCTCGCAGTCCCCGATCGCGGCGACCGCGGCCTCGAGCAGCACCGGATCCACCATGCCGGTCGGGCCTCCGCGCAGTATCAGGGTCTTGGCCTCGATGTCGGCGAGGCGCTGCCACCACAGCGGGTTCGGCTCGTGGAACTGGGTGAGCGCCGACGCCGTCATCGACCGGTCGAATGCCCACACCGCGCGCGGGCTGCGCAGCATACTGGTGGTGGCGTGCCACAGCTCCACGAGCGACGGCAACCGGCCGCCGAAGTTCGGGATCGGGTCGCCGGGGCGCAGCGGCAGCGGCGCCTCCTCGAGCACGAGGCGGCGCACCAATTCCGGGCGTTCCTGCGCGACCAGCGACACCGCGTGCCCGCCAAGCGAGTGGCCCACCAGGTCGACGCGGTCGAACCCGAGGTCCTCGCACAGGCCGAGGATGTCGTCACCGAACTCGCCGAACAGGTACGACTCGGCGCGGGCGCTGCGGCCGTGCCCGCGCAGGTCCACCGCCAGCACCCGTCGGCCCTGCGCCGTCACCGATCGCGCGAAGCGGTCCCACGTGCGGTTGTCGCCGCCCATGCCGTGCACCAGGATCACCGGAACCGAATGCGCCACAACCGAACCGGAGGAACCGCTGTCGCGGTAGGCGATCGTGTGACCGCTGCGGCCGACTGTCGTCTCGGTAGGTTGCACGATCACCGAGCGTAGTCGGGCTCCCGCTCGGGAACCGATCGGGTCAGCCGCTGCGGGGTCAGGTTCAGCCGGCGCAGCAACTGTGCGTTGGCCGCCACCACGACCGTCGACGCCGACATAAGGATCGCGCCCACCTCCATCGGCAGCACGAATCCGACGGGCGCCAGCACGCCCGCCGCGAGTGGCACCGAGAGCACGTTGTAGCCCGCCGCCCAGGCGAGGTTCTGCACCATCTTCCGATACGTCGCGTGCGACAACTCGATCACCGAGACCACGGCGCGGGGATCGTCGCTGACCAGCACGACCCCGGCGGATGCGATCGCGACGTCGGTGCCGGCGCCGATCGCGATGCCGACGTCGGCCTGCGCGAGCGCGGGCGCGTCGTTGACGCCGTCGCCCACCATCGCGACCGTGCGCCCCGACGCCTGCAGTTCCTTGACCTTCGCCCCCTTGTCCTGCGGCAGGACGCCGGCGATCACATCGTCGATGCCGAGGTCGTCGCCGACCGCCCGCGCGACGGCGTAGGCGTCGCCGGTCAGCATCACGACCTGCACGCCTCGCGCGTGCAGTGCCGCGATCGCGTCCCGGGATTCGGGGCGGATCTCGTCGGCGAGCCCGAGCGCGCCGATCACCCGGCTGTCGCGCAGGACGTGCAGCACCGTCGAACCCTGCGCCGCCCACTCCTCCGACACCGGCAGCGCCGACGCCCGGTGGCTGTCGAGCATGCCCGGCCCGCCGACGCTGATCTCCGATCCGTCGACGGTCGCGGTCACACCGACCCCGTTGCGGGCCTCGAACGCGGTGGCCTGCGGGATTCGCAGCCCCCGATGGTCGGCGGCCGCGACGATCGCACGTCCCAGCGGATGCTCGCTGTCGCGCTCGACGGCGGCCGCGAGTGCGACGAGGGTGTCCTCACCCACGCCCGGCACGGCGCCGGCCGCGACGAGGGCCGGCTCACCCTTGGTGAGGGTGCCGGTCTTGTCGAACAGCACGGTGTCGACGGTGCGCATCGCCTCGAGCGCACGCCGGTCGGTGATCAGCACACCGGCACGGGCGGCCCGTTCGGTGGCGATCGACACGACGAGCGGGATCGCCAGGCCCAGCGCGTGCGGGCACGCGATGACCAGGACCGTGATGGTCCGGGTGATGGCGTCCTCCGGGGTGCCGAAGATCGACCACACGGTCAGCGTGATCACCGCCGCGACGAGGGCGAACCAGAACAGCATCGCGGCGGCCCGATCGGCCAGCACCTGTGCGCGGGACGACGAACTCTGGGCCTCCGCGACCAGCCGCTGGATCCCGGCCAGTGCGGTGTCGTTGCCGACCGCAGTGATCTCGACGCGCAGCGCCGAGTCGGTCGAGACGGTGCCGGCCACCACCGGGTCCCCGAGCTCGCGGCGCACAGTGCTCGACTCGCCCGTGATCATCGATTCGTCGAGGTCACCGACACCTTCGACGATCCGGCCGTCGGCCGGAATGCGTCCGCCCGGACGAACCATGACGATGTTTCCCGGTGCCAGAGCGGACGTCGGGACGGTGGTGACGGAGCCGTCGTCGCCGATACGCTCGGCCTCGTCGGGCAGCAGCGCCACAAGCGAGTCCAGCGCGCTCGACGCCTGCCCCAGCGACCGCATCTCGATCCAGTGCCCGAGCAGCATGATGACAATCAGGAGCGCCAGTTCCCACCAGAAGTCGAGGTCGTGGCCGAGCACACCGAGACTCGAACCCCACGAGGAGACGAACGCGACGGTGATCGCGAGCGAGATGAGCAGCATCATGCCGGGCTGCCGGGCCCGGATCTCGCTCACCGCGCCGGCGAGGAACGGACGCCCGCCCCACACGAACATGACGGTGCCCAACAGCGGCGAAATCCATTCCACCGCAGCGTTGTCCGGCAACGTGTAGCCGACCAGGTCGGCGAACATCATGTTGGCGCCGACCACCGGGATCGACAGAACCAGCATCGTCCAGAAGAGCCGGCGGAACTGGGCGACGTGATCGCCGTGTCCCGCATGTCCCCCGTGACCGGTATGACCGGCACGACCCGAATGGCCGGAGTGGCCGGAATGGTCGCCGGAGTGCTCACCCGTGTGGTCGGGAGCGTCCGCCACGTGATGATCGTGAACTGCTTCGCCGTGTGGGTCCATACCTGAAGAACGTATACCCCCTATGGGTATACGAGGTTATTCGTAAATGCCTTCCACCCCCCACCTGCCCTCCTCGCAGATCAGAAGCAATGCCCGCGACTCGGCGAGCAGCACCTGCGCACGCGCCGCGTCGCGCGCCGCCGAGGTGTCCCACCACCGCTCGTCCACCGGCCACGGCCCCGCCCAGCCCTGCACGTCCCATTCCCGACTCCCCCACCGCAATCTCGCGGGCGCGGCGGTGAACTCCCCCCGCTCGGTGACATCCACCGCGCCGCCCGAGCGGTCCCGCAGCGTCACCGCGGGAACGTTCGGCAGCACCGTCGACGGCGCCGGTTCGGGCAGCCGCCCCGGCCACGGCGCCGCCGGGTCCGCGCCCGGAACTAGCTCGTCTCCCAAGGGCACCAACGTGATTCGCTCCATCGGGCCACGGCCGCCGCTGAGTACCCCCACCTGGACGGACTCGCCGCCGAGCAGGCCCTGGACCCGGACCAGTGCCCGACGGGCGCGTTCGTCCTCCTCGCCGACACCACCCCACAGCCCCAACTGCAGCGCCCCGGCCGTGACCACTTCGACCGGTTCGAGGCGCAGCACCGTGATCCCGGCCGTGGGCCGGGACTCGCTGCGACCGGTGAGCCAACCGTCCAACTGCCACCGCACCCGGTCCGCGGTGCCCTCCGGCGTCAGCGGCTCGGCGCACCGCCACGTCCGGATCAGATGCTCGCCGTTCCCGGTGCTCGCCGACACCTGCAGCCGGGTGCACGCCACTCCCGCACCGGACAGCTTCGCGTGCAACCGCTCGGCCATGGCGCGGCCGGCGAAGGCCGCCGCGTCGACCCGCTCGATCGGCGGATCGCACCGCTGCTCCACCTCCAGGTCCGGAGGCAGGACGCGGGCCGACGGCGGGCGCTCCGGCTCCCCGCGGGCAGCCCGATGCGCGAGGACCGCGTCGGCGCCGAACCGCGACGCCACGTCCACCGCCGTCAGCGCCGCGAAGGAGCCGACGGTGCGCAGTCCGAGCCGGCGCAACAGATCCACCAGGTCGCCACGCTCCGGCGCGGCGAGACTGGGCTCGGCCGCGATCTCGGCGATCGGCAGCGGGGCCAGGAACCGCGCCCCGTCACCGACGGGGATCAGGGCCGCGTGGCGGGCCGCGATCACGGCGGTGGACAGTTCGTCGGCGACGCCGATCCGGCACTCCGCTCCGGCCGCGGCCACCGCGTCGACGAGCCGCTCGGCCGCGGCTTCCTCCGACCCGAAGTAGCGGATCGCGCCGCGCGCCGCCAGCACCAGCAGCCCCGGACGCAGGATCTCCACGCCGGGCGCCACCTCGTCGACGGCAGTGACCACGGACTCGAACAGTCGCGCATCGCGCTCCGGATCGGACTGCGCCACATGAAGTTCCGGACATCTCGCCTGCGCCTCCCGGCGTCGCAACCCGCGGCGCACCCCCTGCGACCGCGCCGTCGCCGAGCACGCGATCACCCGGTTGGCATGCAGCACCGCGACCGGATCCGTGGCCAGCAGGTCCGCCGCCGCGGCCGCGGCCACCGCGGGCCAGTCCGGACACCACACCGCCAGCACCCGTGCGCTCATCGGGCCACTGCCTCCGGGATCAACTCGACGGCCTCCGGAACCCACTCGACCCGCCCGCAACTCGACCGCACGTCCAGGCGTGCGGTCCTCGGCTGGAACGCCCGCCCCTGCGCCCGCACCGACAGCCGGACCGAACACAGCCGACCGCGTCCACCGTCCACCCCGCGACCCACTCCGTCGTAGCCGCGCACTCGGGCCTCCAACCGGACCTCGGCCCCGCCCCAGTGCCCGCCCGTCACCACCAGCGTCGACTGCCTGCTGCGGGCGCGAGCGACCACGGCGCGGGCCCGCGACGGCGGGACCGAGATCCCGCCCAGCCCGAGCACCACCAGGTCCATGCCGTCGAGCAGCACCGCCGCGACCTCGACGGGGTCCGGCCCGGGGTCCGGCACGAACGCGAGCCTGCGTAACTGGGCGCCCATCTCGGTGGCCGCCAGCACCCCGAGTTTCGGATGTCCGATCACCGCGGCATGCCCACCCGCCTCCGTCACCGCGGCCAACAGCCCCAGCAGCAGCGACGTCGCGCCGGAGACCGAGACCACCGAACCCCGGGTCAGCCCACCGCGTGGCAGGAGTGCGGCCAGCGGCCCGGGGACGGGAAGGACCCGTTCCACGACATCCCCGGCACCAGCCGCGTCCCGGGCGGCCGTCTCGCCACGGGCCGGCACCGCCGCAATCCGCCGGCGCAGGTACTCCAGCCGCTGCTGGCGGGTCAGCCCCGACAGCGGAGATTCGGAGGACGCCGGTGGCGGCGGTGCGGACAGCTGGGCTGGTTCGGTCATATCGACTCCCCGGGAGAACACATGTGCTGGTCTCGGGGCGTTTCGGTCCCGAGGTGTTTCGGCGCGCGGGGAAGACGCGACACACAGATGTTCGAACATGCATTCGAACACCTCCAGTAAAGCTCGCCGGGGGTCAGCCAGTCAAGACGAACGCCGCCGATCCACTAACCTCGAATGCGTGACTGAGCAGGAACGCACCCGATCCGACCGACGAAGCCGAGCGGTCGTCGGACCGGACTTCCTGATGGCAGGCAGATACCGGCTGCGCTCCAAGCTCGGCGGAGGCGGCATGGGTGCGGTGTGGCTCGCACACGACACGCTCCTCGACCGCGAGGTCGCCGTGAAGCAGGTCACCTCCACCACCGGCATGGACGACGAAGCGGCCCGCGAGATCCGGAACCGCGCCCTCCGTGAGGGACGCAACGCCGCGCAGTTGTCCCACGATCACGCGATCGCGATGTACGACGTCGCCGTCGAGTCGGGCGAACCGTGGCTCGTGATGGAGTACCTGCCGTCCCGCAGTCTCGCCGAGGCCATGAATCTCGTCGACACCCTCCCGCCGCGCGAGGTCGCACAGATCGGCACGCAGATCGCCGCCGCCCTCACCGACGCGCACGCGGCCGGCATCCTGCACCGCGACATCAAGCCGGGCAACATCCTCGTCGCCGACCGGGGCGACGCGCTCGGCGTCGTCAAGATCAGCGACTTCGGGATCGCGCGCGCCAAGGGCGACGCACCCAGCGGCAAGCCCGGCGTCATCACCGGCACCCCCGCCTACTTCGCCCCCGAGGTGGCCCGCGGCGACGACCCCACCGAGGCCAGCGACGTCTTCTCCCTCGGCGCCACGCTGTACACCGTCGTCGAGGGGCAGCCGCCGTTCGGACTCGACAGCGATCCGATCGCGCTGCTGCACCGGGTGGCGAAGGCCGAGATCTACCGGCCGAGCCTCAGCGGGCCGCTCACCGACACGCTGCTGCACATGCTCGAACCCGACCCGACCCGGCGCCCCACGATGGCGCAGGCGCGGGACGCGCTCGCCGCCGTCGCGCTCGACGCCGACACCCCCGGACATTCCGAACTGCTGATGGGCGAGCCCGTCAAGACGTCCGACGGCACCGTCCCGCACTGGGCGTACCGCTCGGCGCCGGCCGCGATCCCCCGACGCCGGCTCGGCTCCACGACGGCCACGGATCTTCCTGCAGCGCAGCCGAACACACCACTGAGTTCGGTTCCTCGCCCGGCGGCCGGGCGGGCGTGGCTGCGTCAGCTCACCGAGGGCCTGACCGGCCCGCAGGCGCCGACGGACCTGCGCGGCAAGATCGTCGCCGCCGCCCCGCTCGCGATGGCGGTCATGGTCGGCATCATCGTGCTGGCGTTCGTCGTGGTGCTGATCGTCGCGCTGGCGCTCTGAGGACCGGGCTCAGTCGATCCGACGCCGGTGCGCCCACCGCGTGAGGGCGTTCCTGTTGGACTGCTGAGTCTTTCGCAGCACGTTCGACGCATGCGTCTCGACGGTCTTCACCGAGATCACCAACTCCTCCGCGATCTCCCGGTAGGTGTAGCCGCGGGCGAGCAGTCGCAGCACCTCGAGCTCGCGGGGCGTGAGCGAATCCAGTTCCGGGTCGAGCGGCGGCTCCGGCACACTCGACCGCCCGGTGAACGAGTCCAGCACGAACCCCGCGAGCCGCGGGCTGAACACCGCGTCGCCGCCGGCGACCCGCCGCACCCCGTCCGCGAGTTCGGCACCGGAGATCGTCTTCGTCACGTACCCGCGGGCGCCGGCCCGGATGACCGCGATCACGTCCTCGGCGGCGTCGGACACGCTGAGCGCCAGGCACACCGGGCCCGAGTCGATCCCGCCCAGCACCGCGACACCGCCACCGTCGGGCATGTGCACGTCGAGCAGCACCACCTGCGGGCGCAGCGCGTTGATGCCGGCGATCGCCTCGGCGACGCCACCGGCCTCGCCGACGACCTCCATGTCGGCCTCCCGGCCGAGTTCCGCGCGCACACCCGCCCGGAACACCGCATGGTCGTCCACGAGGAAGACACGGAACTTGTCGGGAGCGGGCGAAGCGGAAGCCGGGAACGTCACGGCCCCAGATTAGGACATGGTGCCGGTCTCGCCCGCGACCTCCTCCGCGGCGGCGGCGTCGGCGGCCGTGTCTTCGAGGTCGTCGCCGACCGGCCGCGGCATGTGGATCCGCACCTCGGTGCCCTTCCCCGGTGTCGACCGAACCTCGACGCGACCGCCGCGCCGCTCGATGCGGGCGCGGATCGACTTCGCCAGACCCTGCCGGTCCTCGGGCACCGAGTCGGGATCGAACCCGACGCCGCGGTCACGGACGAAGATGCTCACCTGGTCGCGTTCGGTCTCGGCATACAGGTCGATGTTCGACACGCCCGAGTGCTTGGCCGCGTTGACGAGGGACTCGCGGGTGGCGCCGAGCAGCGCGGTGAAGGACTCGCGCGACAGCCCCGAACCCGGCTTCCCCTCGGTCTCGAGCGCGACGTCGCCGACGGTCACCGGACGCACCGTGACACCGTGGTGGTCCTCCACCTCACCGGCGATCGTCTGCAGCGCCTCGGACAGGCTCGTGTGCGCTGTCTCCCCGCCACCGAACAGCCACCGCCGCAGTTCCCGTTCCTGCCCGCGCGCGAGCCGGGTCACCTCTTGCGGTGAGTCGGCCTGCTTCTGGATCAGCGCGAGCGTCTGGAGCACGGAGTCGTGCAGGTGCGAGGCGATCTCCTCGCGTTCGTCGTTACGGATGCGCGCGGCGCGCTCCTCCCCGAGCGCCCGCCACAGTTTGAGCCACAGCGGCACGGTGAGCAGGCCCGCCCCGACGAGCGTCACGACGACGGCGAGCAGCGAGGACCGCAGCGCGGCGATGTCGACCTGGGCGAGAATCACCACACCCAGTCCGGTGACGATCAGGGTGATTCCGCCGAGGACCCGGGCCCAGGTCAGCACCGACGGCCGCTGCGGCAGCCCCAGCACCGAACGCGAGCCGTCGGTGTCGAACTCGCGCCACACCAGTGCCGCACCGAGCGCCACCACGATGAACGGCGTCACCACCGACGCGGCCGTCCCGTTGATCAGCCACGCCAGCGCGGCGCTGCCGGCGAGCCCGATGACCGCCAACCCCAGCGCACGCCGACGCTCGTCGGCACTAGGCCGCTCGGTGTCGGTGCCCGCCGGGGTGAAGATCCACAGCAGCGCGTAGGCGACGACGCCCGCGCCAGCCAGTGCGGCCAGCAGCGTGAACGCGACCCGCACCTTGAACACGTCGACGTCGAGATGATCGGCGATCCCTCCGGCGACGCCGCCCACGACGCGGCCCCCGACCCGGCGTTGCAGCTTCGGGTGGAGGGCTTCGTCCGGGATCGGAGCGGGAACCGCCGACAGTCCGGGATTCACCGCCTGGTTCGGGTCGGCCAAAGGTTGCACAGTCCCGATCCTGGCACGAATGCGCCGGTCCGACATCAGGGCCCGACCCTGAGATCCGGGAGCCGCGGGCCGGTGGATCAGGGAAAGATCAGGGTAGTTCCCGATGGTCCGGACCGCGGGGTCGGCGGCACGATTGACGCATGACGACTGGGAGCTTTTCCGATCAGCTTCACGACCTGTGGCGAACCCGCCCGCTGCGACTGCCTAAGCAGGGCCACGTCGCCGGTGTCGCGGCCGGGATCGGCCACCGCTACGGCGTCGACCCCATCCTGGTACGGGTCGCGTTCGTCGTGTCGACGCTCTTCGGCGGGGCAGGCATCATCCTGTACCTCGCCGGCTGGCTGCTGCTCAGCAAGCCCGGCGACCAGGTGTCACCGGCCGAATCGCTGCTCGGACGGGGACGGAGCTCGCAGTCCGGGACCAAGACCGTCGTCCTCGTCGTCGCACTCGCGATCGCCCTGAGCACGATCGGTCCGATCGGCTTCGGCATGGGCGGCTCGGTGTTCATCAGCTTCGCCCTCATGCTCGGTGGGCTGTGGCTCCTCTATCAGCGGCAGCCCGTCCCCCCGGCACTTCCGGCGAGTGTCACGCAGACGATGGCCGGCTACCCGGTCACGCCGTTCCAGACGGCGCAGGCGGGCGCGTACCCGCCGCCGGCCTACAGCCCGTACACGCGGCTGCCCGACCACTACGAACCCACCCCGCCCCGCCAGCAGGACGCCACCGGCGACGACCGCCCGGAGACCGGCGATCCGACGCCGCCCGCCTGGGACCCACTGGGCGTCGCGCCGTTCGCGTGGGATCTACCCGAACCGGCGAGCCCACCCGCACTGCCGGTGGAACCGCCCCGCAAGCGCTCCCGGTTCACGTCGGTGGTCCTCGGCCTGGCGATCCTGGCGGCGGCGGCCGCCGCGGCGGTGTCGGCCGCGGTCGGCTCGGAATGGTTGTCCCCCGGCCGGATCGGCGCGATCTCGCTCGCGGTGATCGGCGTCGGACTCCTCCTCGGCGCCTTCCTGCGCCGCGGGTACGGATTGCTCGTGGTCACGTTCCCGCTCCTGGGATTCGTCATCCTCGCGTCGATCGTCGGACCGATGAACTGGGACGAGACCAAGGTCGGGCACCAGGTGTGGACCCCGAACACCCTGGCCGAACTCGCCCCCGTCTACACGGGCACCGCCGGCGACTTCACGCTCGACCTCACGCACGTCGACCTGACCACGGACCGCGAGGTTCGTGTCGAGGGCAAGCTCGGCAACTACACGGTGATCGTGCCGCAGAACATGAACGTCCGGAGCGACTGCTCGGTGACCGTCGGCGACAAGATTTGCATCGGCGACGGCTACGTCGACGGCGGCGCCGACGGCACCGCCGGACCGGTCCTGACGGTGAAGATCGACAACAAGGTCGGAGAGGTGCGTGTCGAACGTGGCTGAATACGCTGAGAACTCGGAACCCCGCATGAACTCGGAACCCCGCGCCGAGGAGACGACCGAGCAGTCCACCCCGAGGGCGTCCCGGCGCCCGTCGGTGGGTCTGCTCCTCGCCGGACTGGCCGCACTGCTCGTCAGCGTCTGGGCCCTGATCGGGCCGTTCTCGCTCGCACCACTCGCGGACGTCGAGACCCGTTGGCTGTTCGTGATCGCGGCCGTGGCAATCGGCGTGGCGCTGGTGTTCGCGCCCCGTCGCCGCCGGTAACCACCCGGGAACAACGAAGGGCGCCTCGGCCGGATAGCCAAGGCGCCCTTCGTCATTCGGGGATCACTCCCACTCGATCGTTCCCGGCGGCTTGCTGGTGACGTCGAGCACGACGCGGTTGACGTCCGCGACCTCGTTCGTGATGCGGGTCGAGATGCGCTCGAGGACCTCGTACGGCAGACGGGTCCAGTCGGCGGTCATGGCGTCCTCGCTGGAGACCGGACGCAGCACGATCGGGTGACCGTACGTGCGGCCGTCGCCCTGGACGCCGACGCTGCGGACGTCCGCGAGCAGCACCACAGGGCACTGCCAGATCTGGCCATCGAGGCCGGCGGCGGTGAGTTCCTCGCGCGCGATCGAGTCCGCGTGGCGCAGGATCTCGAGGCGCTCCTGCGTCACCTCGCCGATGATGCGGATACCCAGGCCCGGGCCCGGGAACGGCTGGCGTCCGACGATCTCCTCGGGCAGACCCAGCTCGCGGCCGACGGCACGCACCTCGTCCTTGAACAGCAGACGCAGCGGCTCGACCAGCTTGAACTGCAGGTCCTCGGGCAGACCACCGACGTTGTGGTGGCTCTTGATGTTCGCGGTGCCGGTGCCGCCGCCGGACTCGACGACGTCCGGGTACAGCGTGCCCTGGACGAGGAAGTCGACGGTCTCGCCGTGCGCAGCGCTCTCGCCGAGCACCTCGGACACCGCGCCCTCGAAGCTGCGGATGAACTCGCGGCCGATGATCTTGCGCTTGGTCTCCGGATCGGACACGCCGGCCAGTTCACGCAGGAACGTCTCGGACGCGTCGACGGTCACCAGGCGGGCGCCGGTCGCGGCGACGAAGTCCTTCTCGACCTGCTGGCGCTCACCGGCACGCATCAGGCCGTGGTCGACGAACACGCACGTGAGGCGGTCACCGATCGCGCGCTGCACGAGCGCCGCGGCAACCGCCGAGTCGACGCCACCGGACAGACCACAGATGGCCTTGCCGTCGCCGACCTGCTCACGCACCTGCTCGATCAGCGCGTCCGCGATGTTCGCGGCCGTCCACGCGCCGGGGATCTCGGCGATCTCGTGCAGGAAGCGGCTGAGCACCTGCTGACCGTGCGGCGAGTGCAGGACCTCGGGGTGGTACTGGACGCCGGCGAGCTTGCGGGCGCGGTCCTCGAACGCGGCGACCGGCGCGCCGGCGCTCGACGCCGTCACCTCGAAGCCCTCGGGCGCGGCCGTGACGCCGTCGCCGTGGCTCATCCACACCGGCTGCGTCGCGGGCAGGCCGTCGTGCAGGACGCCGCCCGAGACGGTCATCTCGGTGCGGCCGTACTCGCGTCCACCGGTGTGCGCGACGGTGCCGCCGAGGGCGTTGGCCATCGCCTGGAAGCCGTAGCAGATGCCGAAGACCGGGATACCCAGGTCGAACAGGGCGGCGTCGAGCTGCGGCGCACCCTCCTCGTACACGCTGGACGGGCCACCCGACAGGACGACCGCGAGCGGCTTCTTGGCCGCGATCTCCTCGACGGTCGTGGTGTGCGGCACCACTTCCGAATACACCTTCGCCTCGCGTACGCGGCGAGCAATCAGCTGCGCGTACTGGGCTCCGAAGTCGACTACGAGAACCGGCCTGTCCTGCTGGGTTTCTGACACCTGCACAGTCTAATATGCGCAGCTCCGCCGCTTGCCCCGGGACTAGGCGACTCCGGAGCCGGCCCCCTTGTCCTCCTTCTGACCACCCCGGATCTCGACGATCGGCAGCGTCAGCGCGGCCGGCGCACCCGCGGGGACCACCGGCTCGTTCGGCGCGACGGCCGCCAGGCGCTCGTACGAGGCGCCCTGTGCGGGCCGAATGTCCTGCTCACCATTGTTCGGCCACAGCGACGCCGCCCGCTCCGCCTGCGCGCTGATCGTCAGCGACGGGTTCACGCCCAGGTTCGCCGAGACGGCGGCACCGTCGACGACGCTGAGCGTCGGGTACCCGTACACGCGGTGGTACGGGTCGATCACGCCGTGGTCGGCGTCGGCGCCGATGGTGCAGCCGCCCAGGAAATGGGCGGTGAGCGGGATGTTGAACACCTCGCCCCAGGTGCCGCCGGCGATGCCGTCGATCTTGTCGGCGATCCGTCGGGTGGCCTCGTTGCCGACCGGGATCCACGTCGGGTTCGGCTCGCCGTGGCCCTGCTTACTGGTGACCTTGCGGCGTCCGAGGACGCCCCGCTTGGTGTACGTGGTGATCGAGTTGTCGAGGTTCTGCATGACGAGCGCGATGATCGTGCGCTCGCTCCAGTTCTTCACCGACAGCATCCGGAGCATCTGCCCGGGGTTCGCGGCGATCGTCTTAAGCAGCTTCACGAAGCGTGGCGTCGTGCCACCGCCGTCGGTCATGAGCGTCTGCAGCAGGCCCATCGCGTTGGAGCCCTTGCCGTAGCGGACCGGCTCGATGTGGGTGTCGGACGTCGGATGGAACGACGACGTGATCGCGACGCCGTGGGTGAGGTCCATCGCCGGATCGACCTTCATCTTCCCGGCGCCGACGATCGACTCGGAGTTCGTGCGGGTGAGCTCGCCGAGGCGGTCCGACAGCTTCGGCAGCGCACCGGTGTCCTTCATCTTGTGCAGCAGGTGCTGGGTGCCCCACGTGCCGGCGGCCACGACGACATACTTCGCGGTGTAGGTCTTGTGGTTCTTGCGGACCTTCGCGCCGGTGCGGTGCGTGACGACATCCCACGTCCCGTCGGAGGCCTCGTGCAGCGCTTCGACCGTCGTCATCGGGACGATCGTCGCACCGGCCTTCTCGGCGAGCCCGAGGTAGTTCTTGATCAGCGTGTTCTTGGCGCCGTGGCGGCAACCGGTCATACATTCGCCGCACTCGATGCAGCCGGTGCGCGCCGGTCCGGCACCGCCAAAGTAGGGATCCTCGACCGTCTTGCCGGGCTCTCCGAAGAACACACCGACCGGCGTCTGGATGAACGTGTCACCGACGCCCATGTCCTCGGCGACCGACTTGATGACCTCGTCCGCGGGCGTCATGTGCGGGTTCTGCACCACGCCGAGCATCTTGCGGGCCTGCTCGTAATGCGGCGTGAGTTCGGCGTCCCAGTCGGTGATGTCACGCCACTGCGGGTCCTCGAAGAACGACGCCGGCGGCTTGTACAGCGTGTTGGCGTAGTTGAGCGAGCCGCCGCCCACTCCGGCGCCGGCGAGGATCAGGACGTCGCGCAGCAGGTGCACCCGCTGGATGCCGTAGCAGCCCAGCGCCGGTGCCCACAGGAACCGCTTGAGATCCCAGCTGGTCTTGGCGAAGTCCGAGTCGGCGTAGCGGCGCCCCGCCTCGAGCACACCGACCTTGTAGCCCTTCTCGACCAGCCGGAGCGCGGTGACGCTGCCACCGAATCCTGAGCCGACGACGAGCACGTCGTAGTCGGTTGCGCGCTGCTTGCCCATGGGATACCTCCACCGGAGAACCAGATTTGTTACTCGCCAGTATGCACCGCCTACCTGTGACTCGAGCCACAAGGGTGTCCTAACTGTAACCACCGGTCGCACCAACGGTGGCGGATCCCCGAAACACACGTGTGGCCCGGCACCGAGGTGCCGGGCCACACGGGAAGAGGTGGATCAGGCGCGAACGCTCAGGCCGACCTTCTGGAACTCCTTGAGGTCCGAGTAGCCCGACTTCGCCATCGAACGGCGCAGGCCACCGACGAAGTTGAGCGAACCGTACGGGTCGTCGGACGGCCCGTTCAGCACCTGCGCCAGGCTCGGACGCTCGCCGTACGACACCGGCAGCAGCGAACCGCGCGGCATCGACGGGTGCGCGGCGGCGGACGGCCAGAACCAACCGCCACCCGGGGCCTCCTGCGCGACCGCGAGGGGCGCACCGAGGACGGCCGCGTCGGCACCGCACGCGATGGCCTTCGCGAAGTCGCCCGACGTGGTGATGTCGCCGTCGGCGATGACGTGCACGTACCGTCCGCCGGTCTCGTCGAGGTAGTCGCGGCGGGCCGCGGCGGCGTCGGCGATCGCGGTCGCCATCGGCACGCCGATGCCCAGCACCTCACGGGTGGTGGTGGCGCCCTCGGTCGAGCCGTAGCCGACGATCACACCGGCCGCACCGGTCCGCATCAGGTGCAGCGCGGTGCGGTGGTCGCTCACGCCGCCGGCGATGACCGGGACGTCCAGCTCGGAGATGAACGTCTTGAGGTTGAGCGGCTCGCTCTCGCCGTGCGCGACGTGCTCGGCCGAGATGATCGTGCCGTGGACGACCAGCAGGTCGACCCCGGCCTTGATCAGCTCCGGGGTGAGCGCGCGAGCGTTCTGCGGGCTGACCCGGACGGCCGTGGTGACGCCGGCGTCGCGCACCTGCGCGACGGCGGCGGCCAGCAGACCCGGCTGCAGCGGTGCGGCGTGCAGTTCCTGCAAGCGCGCAACCGCGGCGTCGGGATCGACCTCCTTCTCGGCCAGCTCCGCCAGCTCGGCGAGCTTGCCCTCGACGTCGGCGTGCCGACCCCACAGGCCCTCACCGTTGATCACACCGAGACCACCGGCCTTGCCGAGCTCGATCGCGAACGACGGCGACACCAGCGCGTCGGTCGGATGAGCCAGCACCGGGATGTCGAAGCGGTACGCATCGATCTGCCAGGCCGTCGACACCTCCTTGGAGGAACGGGTCCGGCGAGAGGGAACGATGTTGATGTCGTCCAACTCGTAGGTGCGTCGGGCAGTCCTGCCCATGCCGATTTCGACGAGGTCGCGCACGCGCGCCCCTTTCTCGATTGTGTTGTGTGCTTAGCGGAGTGTGCTCAGCGGGCAGCGTAGTTCGGCGCTTCGACCGTCATGGTGATGTCGTGCGGATGGCTCTCCTTGAGGCCTGCCGCGGTGATCTGGACGAACTGCGCATGCTGCAGCTGCTCGATGGTGGCGGAGCCGGTGTAGCCCATCGCCGCACGCAGACCGCCGGTCAGCTGGTGGATGACCTGCGACAGCGGACCGCGGAACGGCACCCGCCCCTCGATGCCCTCCGGAACGAGCTTGTCCTCGGCGAGGACGTCGTCCTGGAAGTAGCGGTCCTTGGAGTACGACTTGCCCTGGCCACGTCCCTGCATCGCGCCGAGCGAGCCCATGCCGCGGTAGCTCTTGAACTGCTTGCCGTTCACCAGGATCAGCTCACCCGGCGACTCGGCCGTGCCCGCGAGGAGCGAGCCGAGCATCGCGGTGGACGCACCGGCCGCGAGGGCCTTGGCGACGTCGCCGGAGAACTGCAGGCCGCCGTCGGCGATGACCGGCACGCCGTGCGCCTTGGCCGCCGCAGTGGCCTCGAGGATCGCGGTGATCTGCGGGGCGCCGACACCGGCGATGACACGCGTGGTGCAGATGGAGCCGGGGCCGACACCGACCTTGACGGCGTCCGCGCCGGCCTCGATCAGCGCCAGCGCGCCGGAGCGGGTGGCGACGTTGCCGCCGATCAGCTGGACGCGGTCGCCGATCTCACCCTTGAGCTTGGAGATCATCTCGAGCACGCCGCGGGAGTGGCCGTGTGCACTGTCGACGATGAGGACGTCGACGCCTGCATCCGCGAGCGTCATGGCGCGGGTCCAGGCCTCGTCGCCGACGCCGACCGCGGCGCCGACCAGGAGACGGCCGTCGCGGTCCTTGGTGGCGTTGGGGTGCTGCTCGGTCTTGACGAAGTCCTTGACCGTGATCAGGCCGGTGAGCTTGCCGTGGCCGTCGACGATCGGCAGCTTCTCGATCTTGTGGCGACGCAGCAGGCCGAGCGCGACCTCGGCGGTGACGCCCTCGCGGGCGGTGATCAGCGGCGCCTTGGTCATCACCTCTGCGACCTGACGGTTCTGGTCGACCTCGAACCGCATGTCGCGGTTGGTGATGATGCCGACGAGCTGTCCGGCGTCGTCGGTGACCGGAAGACCCGAGATCCGGAAGCGCGCGCACATCGCGTCGACCTCGGCGAGCGTGTTCGTCGGCTTGCACGTCACCGGGTCGGTGACCATGCCCGCCTCGGACCGCTTGACAGTCTCGACCCATCCGGCCTGCGCCTCGATGGACGAGTTGCGGTGCAGGACGCCCATGCCGCCGGCCCGCGCCATGGCGATGGCCATGCGCGATTCGGTGACAGTGTCCATCGCGGAACTCACCAGCGGAACGTTCAGGCGGATCTCGCGAGTCAACTGGCTCGAGGTGTCCACCTGGTTCGGGACGACGTCGGATGCCGCCGGCAGCAGCAGCACGTCGTCGAAGGTGAGACCCAGCATCGCAACCTTGTTCGGGTCGTCTCCCCCGGTGTGCACGTGCCCTGCGGAACTACTCATGCGGCTCGGGCCCTCCATGAAGCGTCGATCGATTAAAGGAAGAAGCGGCGGGAGGCGCGACCGTCGTGCGACGTCGTCCGCCCGTCCCTGACCATGGTATCGGCTCGCCCGAGAGGGCACACGGGCGCTCCCGGCGACTCACCGGGCGCTATCAGCTAGCGCAGACCGGGCTGACCTGCGTACCGTGGTCTTGTGCGCGATCAACTGCCTCCCGGTCTTCCTCCGGACCCCTTCGCCGGCGACCCCGCCGACCCGTCCGCTGCGCTCGACGCGATCGAGCCGGGACAGCCGCTGGACCCCCACGAGCGTCTCGCCGTGGAAGAGGACCTCGCGGACCTCGCCGTCTACGAGGCACTGCTCAGCCACCGCGGCATCCGCGGGCTGGTCGTGTGCTGCGAGGACTGCCAGCAGGACCACTACCACGACTGGGACATGCTGCGCGCGAACCTGCTCCAGTTGCTGGTGGACGGCACGGTCCGCCCGCACGAGCCGGCCTACGATCCGTCGCCCGACGCGTACGTGACGTGGGACTACTGCCGCGGGTACGCGGACGCCTCGATGAACGACGCGCTCCACGGCGACAGCTTCGACCTCTGAGGCGCAGCACACAGACGACGACCACGGCCCGGCAAGGAAACTTGCCGGGCCGTGGTCATTTTCGCGTAGTGGTGCGTGCCGCCGGTGTCAGCCGGTCGGCGACGGCGACGTGCCGCCCGCGGATCCGCTCGTCGCCCGCGTGGTCGACGTCGCGGGAGACGACGTCGGGGTGGTGGTCGGTGTCGCGGTCGCCGGCGAGGACGACACGGGAGGCTGCGACGGGGTCGCGGTCGCCGACGCGGACGACTCCGGCGCGGTGGGGGTGCCCGGGATGGTCGACGGCGACTCCGGGTTCTGCGTCGTGCCCGCGCCTCCCGACATCGGCGAGGCGGTTTGCGAGCCCAGCACCGACGAGGACTCCGCGGCGGCCGTCGACTCCGACGGCGTCGCCGTCGGCGGGGCGGTCGGCGGGGGCGGCGGCGTGGCCTTCTCCAGTTGTGTCAAGAGCCGGTCTCGCCACCCGTTCAGTTCGTTGCGGGTGCTCGCCTCGTTGACGTCGCTCGCGCGAGCGCCGGCGGAATCGAGCTTGGCCTTGGCACCGGCCGTGTCACCGGAGGCGATGAGCCGCTCGGCGTCCTGCAGGTTCGAGGTTGTGTCGATCTTCGCGACGGTCGAGGCGGCACGCTCGGTGAAGACGACCTGCTTGACGCCCCACAACGGATCGCCGGGTTCGGCGTTGTACGAGAAGATCGTCATCCCGCCCATCGCAATCGCGACGACCGCTGCCGCGGCTGCGATCGGACGGAGCAGGCGAAGTTGGCTGCGACCAGATCGGGTGCGCGTGGAGAGGGATCCTTGCGCCTCGAGCTCACGGTGGACGCGCTCGACGATGTCGTCGAGGTCCGGCTCGGCGGGCATCGGCTGCGCGAGGATCTCGGTGCGCCAGTTGGAGAGCAGCGCAGCGACCTGGTATTCCTCGGGACTGTCGGTCGCAACGGGATCGCCTCCCGCGATCGCGTCGATCAGCGCGTCGTCGCGACGCACCGCCGAGACGTCGACCGGATTGCCGTTCCCGGCGAGATCAGCGTAGGGATCGCCCGGCTCGCCATTGTGTCCCCTAGCCATGTCTCTCACCTGCTCTCGTCACTTCCTTCTTCAACTTCGCGATGGCTCGGTGCTGAGCCACGCGCACTGCACCGGCGGTACTTCCTACCGCCGCCGCCGTCTCCTCCGCCGACAGGCCGACGACGAGCCGCAGAACGAGGATCTCGCGATGCTTCTCGGGAAGCGTTTCCAGCAGCGCGTTCACCTGTCGGCTCGTCTCCGAACTCAGCGCCCGGTCTTCGGGACCGTCTTCGGAGGAAACGACATCTGGTACTTCAGCAACTGGATCGGATTTGTTACGCGCCGCGTTTCGGTGCGCGTCGGCAACCTTGTGAGCGGCGATGCCGTAGACGAACGCCATGAAGGGACGGCCCTGGTCCTGGTAGCGCGGCAGCGCGGTCATGACGGCCAGGCACACCTCCTGCGCAACGTCGTCCGGGGACAGATTGCCCCGCTCCGCGGCCCCGACCCGCGCCCGGCAGTAGCGCACGACAAGCGGGCGAATTGTCTGCAAGACCTGGGACAGAGCGCTCCGGTCGCCCTGTGCCGCAGCGGCGACGACGGAGTTCAACTCCTCACCCGTGTTAGACATCGTCAGAGCGAATCCTGGCGTTACAGTGGCACGTCCCCCCAGCCGGGTGTGCTTCCGTCTCACGACGGAACGTCTGTAAGAGTAACGACACAGTCCGACCGGACAGTACAACGTTCCGATATCCGACGGTCATTTCGCGAAGTTCCCGCCCCGGCGCCCGATTTCAGCTGCGCATTCGTCCCGGACGGCTCGCGCGGCGGTGCTGGGCCGGACACCGTCGACGAGCATCGCAGCGGCCCACCGCAACGGCACGAGTCCGTGGGCGGCGCTGTCGGCCTCCACCCGTTCGGCGGTCTCGAGCGCCAGGTCCGACGTCGGTCGGCCGGTGGCGGCGGCCGCGAACAGCAGTGCCGACTTGACGCGGTGCCGGACGGACGGACCGTCGGCGGATCGGTCGACGGCCGCCTGCGCATGCGTCGTCGCCGTCGCGAAATCACCGGACGCCAGCGCGATCTCCGCGGCGACCCAGTGCAGTCGCACGTGCTGACGCCACAGCCCGTCCGCGTCCCCGCGGTCGTCGAGGTAGGCAGCGCACCGCTCCAGCAGTCGGTGCCCCAGGGCCAGCCGACCGCAGCCGAGGGCGTCGGCCGCGAGCCCGGTGAGCGCGTCGCATCGCGCTTCGTGCCACAACCCCGCATCCGACGGGTTGCCCACGGGGGTCGTCCCGACCAGAGCCAGGGCAGTGCCGTCGTACCCGGCAGCCAGGGCGTGGGAGCCCAGTTGCCGAAGCAGCGACGCCTGCGTGCTGGCCGCGAGCGACACGATCGCCGGCGACGCGGTCGACCGCCGTACCACCTCGAGTTCGGCGCGGGCTCGGGCATAACGCCCCTGACCACCGAGCGCCACGGCACGCAGCCACCGTCCGAAGGGATCGCCGGGCGCCGGCAGCGGGTTTCGCCCGGGGTCCGGGCCGAACGCAACGTCACGAAGCATCCGGTGATCATCTCACCGTGGCCTGCGGGACATTCGAACCGACCGACTCGATACGGGAGAGGAACTATCGGATTTGTCGGATTTCTCCAACTGGACGACCGTTTAAATTCTGCACCACATCCCGATCAGCGGAAACTCGCGCAGTTTGCTTCAATTTTGAAGAATATGTGGCCAACCGGTTAACGAGAACCGTCGGACAATACTCCCGAGTAACAAAATCGGACATCGGCTCCGGACGATCGTCCAGGTAAGGCGCGCATCGACCTGCGCCGACGTCACCAGCCTGCGTAGGGACTACGCAATCACACCAGCATGACGATGTAAATGACCAGCTCGTTAATTCTTCGCGCGGGAGATATGTAAACCGCCACTCGACGAAAGTATTGACGTGATTTCGTATACCCCTTTACGGTTGCCTGTGCGTGACCGATTTCATTGGTCCCGTCATCCACGGGGGGTGGCGGGCCGCTCGCAGCTTCATCGCGAGCCTGCTGACAGAGGAGTACTGATGCCTGTTCCTAATCACCTTCCCGGCCCGAATGCCGACATCTGGGACTGGCAGATGCGAGGGCTGTGTCGTGGCGTCGATTCCTCCGTGTTCTTCCACCCGGACGGCGAGCGTGGCCGTGCCCGGGCCCAGAGGGAGAACCGCGCCAAGGAGATGTGCCGGCGTTGCCCGGTGCTGACCCAGTGCCGCAACCACGCCCTGGCGGTGTCCGAGCCGTACGGGATCTGGGGAGGGATGTCGGAGGCCGAGCGGGAGATGCTGACCAGGCAGTCTCGCCGGCGAATCGCATAAGGGGATAGCCCGAAACACGAAGACCCCCGGACGAATTCGTCCGGGGGTCTTCGCTGTCAGCGGAGTCTGAGGAGATCAGTGAGCGTGGCCGTGGCCGTGATCCGCTGCTTCCTCGGTGGGCTTCTCGACGACGGCGCTCTCCGTGGTGAGCACCATGCGCGCGACAGAGGCCGCGTTGACGACGGCGGACCGCGTCACCTTGACCGGGTCGACGACGCCCTCGGCGACGAGGTCGCCGTAGGTGAGGGTCGCGGCGTTGAAGCCGTGGCCCTTGGGCGCCTCGGAGACCTTGCTGACCACGACGGCACCGTCGAGACCGGCGTTGGTGGCGATCCAGTACAGCGGAGCCTCGAGCGCGGTACGCACGACCTCGACACCGGTCGCCTCGTCGCCGGAGAGCGACGCGGCGAGGTCGGTGAGGGCCAGACCGGCCTGCACGATGGCGGAACCGCCACCGGGGACGATGCCCTCCTCGACCGCAGCCTTGGCAGCGTTGACCGCGTCCTCGACACGGAACTTGCGCTCCTTGAGGTCGGTCTCGGTGGCCGCGCCGACCTTGATGACGGCGACGCCGCCGGCCAGCTTCGCCAGGCGCTCCTCGAGCTTCTCGCGGTCCCAGTCGGAGTCGGTGTTCTCGATCTCACGCTTGAGCTGGCCGACCCGGGCCTCGATGTCGGCCTCGGTGCCGGCGCCGTCGACGATCGTGGTCTCGTCCTTGGTGACGACGACACGACGTGCGCTACCCAGCAGATCCAGGCCCGCATCCTTGAGCGTGACGCCCATGTCCGCCGTGATGACGGTGCCCGCGGTGACGACGGCCAGGTCCTCGAGGAACGCCTTGCGACGGTCACCGAAGAACGGAGCCTTGACGGCAACGGCCTTGAGCGTCTTGCGGATCGAGTTCACGACGAGCGTCGACAGCGACTCGCCCTCGATGTCCTCGGCGATGATCAGGACCGGCTTGCCGGATTCGGCGATCTTCTCGAGCAGCGGCAGGAACTCGGGCAGCGAGCTGATCTTCTCGCGGTAGAGGAGGACGAGCGCGTCCTCCAGGATCGCCTGCTGCGCATCGATGTCGGTGATGAAGTAGGGCGACAGGAAGCCCTTGTCGAACTGGACGCCCTCGGTGACGACGAGCTCGGTGTGCAGGGTCGAGGACTCCTCGACCGTCACGACACCGTCGACGCCGACGCGGGTCATGGCCTCGCCGACCATCTCGCCGATCTCCTCGTCGCGGGACGAGACGGTGGCGACCTGCGCAATGGCGTTCTTGTCCTCGACCGGCGTGGCGGCGGCGATCAGGGCATCGGAGACCGCATCGGCGGCCTTCGCGATACCGACGCCGAGCGCGATCGGATTGGCGCCTGCCGCAACATTCTTCAGACCGGCCTTGACGAGCGCCTGGGCGAGAACAGTGGCAGTGGTGGTGCCGTCACCGGCGACATCGTTGGTCTTGGTGGCGACGCTCTTGACGAGCTGCGCGCCGAGGTTCTCGAACGGATCCTCGAGCTCGATCTCGCGGGCGATGCTCACACCGTCGTTGGTGACGGTGGGGCCGCCGAAGGCCTTGGCCAGCACGACATGCCGACCGCGCGGGCCGATGGTGACCTTGACGGCGTCGGCGAGCTGGTCTACGCCGCGCTCGAGCGCACGCCGGGCCTTCTCGTTGAACTCAATTTGCTTGGACATTGATTCAGCTTCTCCTGGCTCAGGGTTTCATCCCGAAACGCACTCCGCCCCGGGTCCGATGCGGAACTCCGGGGCGGGAGGCGTGAGGCTTACTTGGCGACGACAGCCAGCACGTCGCGAGCCGACAGGATCAGGTACTCCTGGCCGGCGTACTTGATCTCGGTTCCGCCGTACTTGCTGTAGATGACGGTGTCGCCTTCCTGGACGTCCAGCGGGATGCGCTTCTCGCCGTCCTCGTCCCAGCGGCCGGGGCCAACGGCGACGACGGTGCCCTCCTGGGGCTTCTCCTTCGCCGTGTCGGGGATGACCAGGCCGGAGGCAGTCGTCGTCTCGGCCTCGTTGGCCTGGACGAGGATCTTGTCCTCAAGCGGCTTGATGTTCACGCTCGCCACGATGAGCCCTCCACTTTCAGGGGTTCGTTGGGTCCGAGGCTGTTCCTCGGACCACGATCAGTTCAGTCACCACGGTGACTCCTCACGGGCCCCGTCGTCGCGGGTGCCGGGACTCGCTCAGCGTCGACTAGCACTCTATACATGAGAGTGCCAGCACTCAAGGGCGGCGTGCGCTCGCGTCCGCTGCGCTCGCCTACTCGAGCACCTTGCCCTTCGTCTCGGGCATCGTCGCGACGATCGCGCCCGAAACCACGGCACACACCGCGAGGTAGACGAAGAAGTACCGACCGAGCCCGGCGGCCATGAGCGAAGTCATCAGCAGAGGTGCGGTGCCGCCGAACAGCGCGACGGTGACGTTGTACCAGGTGCCGATGCCGATTCCGCGCAGCTTGGTCGGGAACATCTCGGCCATCGTGCACGGCACGATCGAGGTGTTGATGGTGAACACCGCAAGGCCGATCACGAAGAGCACGACCATGTTTGCCAGACCCGGACCGATCAGGAACGACGCCGGAACGGTGAACACCGCCATGAAGGCGCAGTAGACCAGCAGCTGCGGTTTGCGCCCGAACCGGTCCGAGAACGCACCGGCGGGGTACTGCAGCGCGATGAAGAACAACGTGCCGATCGACAGCGCCACGAAGACGTCGGACGGGTCGGCGCCCTGGCCCTTGACGGCGTACGGGGTGATCGCCGAGTAGAAGGTGTAGTACGCCAGGCACGGCATCATGATGAAGCCGATGAGGTGGACGACGGCGCGCGGATGGTTGCGCAGCGTCGTACGCAGCGGGTGACGCACCTGGACCGCCTCGGCCTGCGCCTTCTTCGACATCTCGGTCTCGTCGAGGTTGCGGCGCAGCCAGAGCGCGAGCAGACCCAGGAGAGCACCGATCACGAACGGGACGCGCCAGCCCCACGTGTTCAACTGCTCGTCGGTGAGCAACTTGGTTGCGGCGACGCCGAGCAGGGACGCGAGCAGGACCGCGACACCGGTCGACATGTAGTACACCGACGAGTACCGCCCGCGACGGTCCGGCGGGGCGATCTCGGCCAGGTACGACGACGCGCTCGACGTCTCGCCGCCCATCGAGATGCCCTGGAAGACACGGGCAGCGAGCAGCAGGACCGGGGCGAGCCAGCCGACCTGTTCGTAGGTGGGCAACATCGCGAACACGAGCGACCCGCCGGCCATGAGGGCCACGGTCACGACCAGACCCACCTTGCGCCCGCGCATGTCGGAGATCCGGCCGATCAGGATGCCGCCGAGCGGCCGGAAGAAGAAGGCGAGCGCGTACGTCGCGAACGTGCTCATGAGCGCGAGTGCCTGATTGCCGGGCGGGAAGATCTGCGTCGCGAAGTAGATCGAGAAGGTGGCGTATACCGTCCAGTCGAACCACTCGATCGCGTTGCCGAGACCGGCAGCGAACAGGGCCCTGACCGGCATGCGGTGTGTACCGGAGACCTCCGCGTGCAATGGAGCAATTGCCGTCATTGAGAACGCCTTTCATGGATGCCGCCCGTGCGGATCGCAGGGGCGAAGGTGTGACCACGACCACGTCGGCGGAAATCCTCGCCGTGACCCGCGCCACAGGCGAGGATGCGTGCCGTCAGGCGGAACACCGGACATTTCCGACAGCACACGCACGCCGTCCCGAAAGACGAAAGTGGCGCCGGAGCGAATGCTCCGGCGCCACTTCCAGGTAACGGATGTCAGTACTGGGAAGGCATCTCCAGCACCGCCATGGTGCAACGGGACACGCACACCAGCTTGCCCTCGTCGTTCACGATCTTGATCTCCCACACGTGAGTCTTGCGGCCCAACGCGAGCGGCGACGCCTCGCCGTGGACCCACCCCGAACTCACCGGGCGCACGTGGTTGGCGTTGATTTCCATACCCACGCAGTGGAACCGGCTGCGATCGACGGCGAAGATGGATGCCCAGCTCGCGAGCGTCTCGGCCAGCGCGACCGACGCACCGCCGTGCAGTACGCCGGCGGGCTGCTTGGTCCGCTCGTCGACCGGCATCCGGCCCTTCAGCGAGTTCTCGGTCATCTCGGTGATCTCGATGCCGAGGTTGCGATTGAGGGTGTCGGCCCCCTTCTCGTTGGCGATCTCGATGGTGGGATCGCCGATCCAGATGCTCATGAGACCTTCACCACGACCTTTCCGTTGACGTCACCGTCGATCATGGCCTGGAACCCGGCATGGATGTCCTGCAACGGGATCACCCGGTCGATCCTGGGCCGCAGGCCGGTGGCCTCCATCATGCGCAGCATCGCCACCAGCTCGGCGCGGGTACAACCCGTCGACCCGAGGATGCGCTGCTGCAGGTAGAAGATGCGGGTCAGGTCCGCGGGCGGGTTCGATCCGGACGTCGCGCCGGCGATCACGATCGTGCCGCCCGGACGCAGCGCGCGCATCGAGTGCCCCCACGTCGCCTCGCCGACGGTCTCGATGACCACGTCGACCTTCTCGGGCAGCCGGGCCCCGGCCTCGACCGCCGTGTGCGCACCGAGCTCGAGCGCGCTCGCGCGCTTGTCGGCGCTGCGGCTCGCGGCGTACACCTTGGCGCCCGCCGCGGCTGCCAGGCTGATCGCAGCGGTCGCGACGCCGCCGCCCGCCCCCTGCACCAGGACACGATCGCCGGCCTTGATCTGTGCCTGTGTGAACAGCATCCGGTACGCGGTGGTCCATGCGACGGGCAGGCACGCGGCCTCGTCGAACGACAGCCACGCCGGCTTGGGGATCAGGTTGCGCTTCGGCACCACCAGGTACTCGGCGAACGAACCGTCGTGCTGTTCCGACAGCAGCGCCCGGTTCGGGTCGAGCGTCTCGTCGCCCATGCCTCCGTCGGCGTCGGCGATCACCGGGTAGATGATCACCTCGTTGCCGTCCTCGTCGACGCCGGCGGCGTCGCAGCCGAGGATCATCGGGATCCGGTCGGCCGGGTGACCGACGCCGCGCAGGGTCCACACGTCGTGCATGTTGAGCGCGGACGAGCGCACCGCGACCTTGGCCCAGCCGTCGGGAACGACCGGTTCGGGCACCTCGCGAAGCTCGAGTCCGCTCAGCGGATCGGCGGCGTTCTGGGCGACGGCGACGGCTGCGAGCATGGGTTCTCCTGTGCTGTCGGACACAACCACCGGGTGCAGCAGCTGTGAAATACGTGTTCGGGTAGCCATGTTCGACGCGACATCTCTCCTCGCGCGAGGGCGCGTTCCGTACCTCGGCACGACCGCTGGCCCCGGAAGTCGCCGGGACGGTCTCCTGTTACCCAGACCCAGCCGACAGCCCGCCCACCGCGGTGTCGGCTTGCGGGCCCGCCCGACGTCACCGTCCGCTAGATCAAGGGAGACGACACATGTGTACCTCCGATGGAGGAAGCCCGATCACGGGCTCGATCCAGAGGCCGGCCGCCCTCACCCGGTTCGTCGACGTGTCGACGATGGTGGACAGCGAGAACGGCTATGTCGATCGCGCGGTCTTCACCGACCACGCCATCTACCAGCAGGAGCTGCGCCGCATCTTCGCGCCCAGCTGGCTGTTCCTGGGCCACATCTCCCAGATCTCGAAGCCGGGCGAGTTCCTCACCACCTACATGGGTGAGGACCCGGTCATCGTGACGATGGGCAAGGACCGCAAGATCCGCGCGTTCCTCAACTCGTGCCGCCACCGCGGCGCCCGCGTGTGCCGCGCCGACTTCGGTGCCACCAAGAACTTCACCTGCACCTACCACGGCTGGAGCTTCGACACCGCCGGACAGCTGGTGAGTGTCCCCAACGAGGCGGGCTACCCGGATTCCTTCGACAAGAAGGACTGGGGCCTGGTCGAGGTCGCCCAGCTCGACACCTACCACGGGCTGATCTTTGCGACCTGGAATCCCGCCGCGCCGTCGCTGAAGGAAGCACTCGGCGGCATGGCCTACTACATGGACGCGATGCTCGATCGCGATCCCGAGGGCACGGTCGCCGTCGGCGGCATCCACAAGTGGGTGCTCGACGGCAACTGGAAGCTGGCTGCCGAACAATTCGCCACCGACTGGTACCACGTCAACATGTCGCACGCGTCGGCGCTGATGGTGCTCTCCCCCACCGGCCGCGGGCCCAAGCCGGAGATCGCCAACACCCCCGGCCGTCAGTTCTCCGATCCGCTCGGTCACGGCGCCGGCTTCCCGACCCACCCGCGCAGCCGCTTCGACGCGCAGCCGGTGCACGAGTTCTACGACTACGACGCCCTGCGTGAACGCCTCGGCGACGAGCGCGTCGAGGGCCCACTGACCACCGGTCACGCCACCGTCTTCCCGAACTTCTCGTACCTGCCGGTCAACGGCAGCATCCGCGTCTGGCACCCCAAGGGACCGGACAAGATGGAGGTCTGGGCGTGGACGATCGTCGACAAGTCGATGCCCGAGGACGTGCGTGAGGCCCAGCGTCTCTACAACCTGCGCACCTTCGGTCCCAGCGGCATCTTCGAGCAGGACGACGGAGAGAACTGGAGCGAGTGCCAGTCCATCGCAGGCGGTTTCATCACCAACAGTGTGCCGCTCAACTACCAGATGGGCCTGGGCAGCGAGCGCGAGGACGGCGTCTACCCCGGCAAGACGACCGAGCTGTACAGCGACGCCGCCGGCCGCGGTTTCTACCGGCGCTGGGCAGAACTGATGAACACACCGGCATGGCACGAAAAGGGCGCGAAGTGAGCGAGACCACCACCAAGATCAAGGTCGGCGCAGTCGGCGACATCGAGGACGGCGAGGCGCTGGTCGTCGACGCCGAGCAGACCGGCACGGGCGAGCCGATCGCGGTCTTCCACGACGACGGCGAGTACTTCGCGCTCAACGACCGCTGCAGCCACGGAGAGGCGTCCCTGGCGGACGGCTGGATCGAGGGCGGTCAGGTCGAGTGCCCGCTGCACTCGGGCAAGTTCTGCCTGCGCACCGGCGCGGTGCTCTCGATGCCGGCGACCGAGGACGTCGCTGCGCACAAGGTCGAGGTCGAGGGCGACGAGATCTGGCTGTACCCCGGCCAGTCCGCCGCCGCGGAGTGACGCGTCCATGAGCACACTCGAGCGCACTCCCGAACACATCGTCGTGGTCGGCGGCGGGCTGGCCGGCGTCAGCGCCGCCGGCGAGCTGCGGGTCCGCGGCTTCGAGGGCACGATCACCCTCGTGGACGGCGGACCCGCACCGTACGACCGCCCGCCGCTGTCGAAGGCGTTCATGTTCGGCACCGCCGACGAGTCCGATCTCGCCCTGGCGAAGCCGGATTGGTATGCCACGCAGCGGATCACGCTGCGCACCGGGGTTCCGGTGACGGCGCTGAAGCCGGACGAGGGCGTCGTCGAACTCGCCGACGGCTCGCGCCTGGACGCGAACGTCACGATCCTGACCACCGGCGCCGGCGCCCGACCGCTGCCGGTTCCGGGCGGCGACCTGCCGCAGGTGCACCTGCTCCGCACGATCGACGACGCCCACGCGCTCAAGGCCCGGCTGGTGCCGGGTGCGCGCCTGGTGGTCGTCGGGGCGGGTCTGATCGGCGCCGAGACCGCTTCGGCCGCACTGCAACTCGGCGCGACGGTGACGATCGTCGATCCGCTCGATCCGCCGATCGTGCCCGCGGTCGGTCCCGAGATGGCGCGGTACCTGCACGACCAGCACGCCGAGCACGGCATCGCGGTGCACACGGCCGGTGTCACGGAGATCCGTGAGAGCGGCGCCGCCGCGACCGTCGTGCTGACGACCGGCGCGGAACTGCCTGCCGACGTGGTGCTGGTGGGTATCGGCTCGATCCCGTCGACCGAACTGGCGGAGACCGCCGGCCTCGACGTCGACGGCGGCATCCTGGTCGACGAGAACCTGCGCACCAGCCACCCGGCGGTGTACGCGGCCGGTGACGTCGCGCGTCGACGCGACACCGACGGCACGCTGCACCGCCGCGAAGAGCACTGGGAGGCCGCACAACTGAGCGGACGCGCGGTCGCTGCTCGCGTGCTGGGGCAGGAACCCGAACCCGAGTGCGCTGGCTGGTTCTGGTCCGACCGGCACGGCATCCACGTGCAGGGCGTCGGATCGATGACCGCCGAGGGCGAGACCGTGATCCGGCCTGCTTCCGACGATCCCGCCCGCCCGCAGATGGCATTCCGCGTCCGGGGCAACGCCCTGGTCGGCGCCGCGTTCATCGACGCCGGCCCGGCCGTGCGGGCCGCGCGCATCATCATCGACCGCGCTCTTCCCGTCGATCCGGCCGCCCTGGCCGACCCGACCGTGAACCTGCGCAAGCTCGCCAAAGGATGAGTGACTCATGGCAACCGACACCACCTCGGCCGGCTCCGCCCAGCGGGCCCTCGCCGACGCCGACACCCACTTCCGGGTGCAGCAGCTGTACTTCCACGAAGCGGAACTGATCGACGACGGCCGATTCACCGACTGGCTCGACCTGCTCGCGGAGGATCTGCACTACTGGGCCCCCACCCGGACCAACCGGCTGCGGCGCCAGCAGTCACTCGCCGTCGCGGCGTGCGGCGAGGCCGCCTTCTACGACGAGACCCGCGCGAGCCTGGCGTGGCGCATCCGGCGCTTCGACTCCGGCATGGCGTGGGCGGAGGATCCGCCGTCGCGCACCCGGCACCTGGTGAGCAACGTCGTCGTGCGGCACGCCGACGAGGACGAGCGCGAGATCGGCCAGTGGTACGCCCGATCGAACTTCATCGTCTACCGCAATCGGCTCGAGCGTGAGGTCGACATCTACTCCGGCGGTCGCGAGGACATCCTCCGCGAGACCCCCGACGGCAACCTGGTGGTCGCCCGCCGCAAGATCCTGCTCGACCAGAACGTGCTGCTGGCCAAGAACATCAGCACCTTCTTCTGATCGCCCCAGCCACCGACTCTTCCCAGACACAGGAGCGCGTGAACAGTGACAACGAATGCAGCGGCGGAGACTGCCCTGACCACCCGCGAGGTCGAGACCTCGCTCGGCACCATCAAGGTGAGCGAGGCCGGCAGCGGCCCCGTCCTGGTGATGCTGCACGGCGGCGGTCCGGGCGCGTCGGCGATCGCCAACTACAGCCAGAACCTGCCGGCCCTGACGCCGCACTTCCGCGTCGTGCTGCCGGACCAGCCGGGCTTCGGCGGCAGCTACCGCCCCACGGAGGAGGACCTCCAGGAGCGCAGCATCACGCAGATCACCGTCGACGCGCTGATCCAGACGCTGGATGCGATGGGCATCGAGGAGTTCCACCTGATGGGCAACAGCCTCGGTGGCGCCGCCGCGATCGCGCTCGCGCTGGCGATCCCGCAGCGGGTCACGCGGCTGGTGCTGATGGCGCCGGGTGGCGGCTGGCTGCCGTTCGGTCCGACGCCGACCGAGGGCCAGAAGGCGATGTTCCGCTACTACAACGGTGGCGGCCCGACCGTGAAGAAGATGAAGGACTTCGTCCGCACCATGGTCGCCGATCCCAAGCAGTTCGACGACGCGAACATCCAGGCCCGCTACGAGGCGTCGCTGGACGAGAGCCACATCGAGTTCTACCACCGCTACAACGCCGCGTTCGCGCGCCGGCACGGCATGGATCCGCTGTGGCGTGACGCCCACAAGATCAAGGCTCCGACGCTGCTGCTGTGGGGCACCGACGACCGCACCATCACGTTCGAGGGCTCGCAGTTGATGCTCAAGCAGATCCCGAACGTGCAGCTGCACGCGTTCAGCAGGTGCGGCCACTGGGTGCAGGTCGAGCGTCAGAAGGAGTTCGAGCGCCTCGTCACCGACTTCCTGGCCGAGTGTTCGGAGGATCAGTGACCGGCTGGCTCGAGGGCAACGTCGCCCTCATCACCGGCGGCGGCTCCGGACTGGGCCGGGCCGTCGCCGAGCGGTTCCTCGACGAGGGTGCGTCGGTGGTCGTCGCCGACCGCGACCCGGCGAAGCTGACCGAGCTGGTGGAGGCGGCCGGTGACCGCGCCGACCGGGTCCACACGGTGGAGGCGGACGTCCGTTCCACCGCCGACCAGCATCGCGCGGTCTCCGAGGCCGTCTCGCGCTTCGGTAAACTCGACACCCTGGTGCCCAATGCCGGCATCTGGGACTACCAGCGTTCCATCACCCGGCTCGACGGTGAGTCGTTGTCGGCGGCGTTCGACGAACTGTTCGCCATCAACGTCAAGGGCTATCTGCTGGCCGTCGAGGCCGCGTGGCGGGAGCTGGTCAAGACCCGCGGCAGTGTCGTGATGACGTTGTCGAACTCGGCCTTCTACCCGAACGGAGGCGGTCCGCTGTACACCGCGAGCAAGCACGCCTGCCGCGGACTGGTGCTCGAACTGGCCTACGAGCTGGCTCCGAAGGTTCGCGTCAACGGTGTCGCGGCCGGCGGCATGCGCACCGACCTGCGCGGCCCGGAGTCGATGGGGCTGGCCGACCGTTCGATCGAGGCTTCGTTCGCGCGCAGCACCGCTACGGGTGACAACCCGCTGCTGCCGTTGCACGACGCGAGTGTCGACCCTGCCGACTTCACGGCGCCGTACGTGCTGCTGGCCTCGTCGGCCAACAGTTCCAACATCACCGGTGCGATCATTCCCGTCGACGGCGGTATCGCCGCGCGCGGGTTCCGCACCGCAGCGGGCGGAGACGATCTGTGAGCACCGAGAAGACCCCTGTGAACATCAGCCCCGCCCGTGCACTGCAGTCGCTCGGGCGGCTGCACGGCGCCAACACGGCGCTGATGTACGAGGGCCACACGATCGACTACCGCACGCTCACCGAGCGCGTGCACGCGATGGCCCTCGCCCTGCACGCGTCGGGCGTCCGCAAGGGTGATCGGGTGGCCTACCTCGGCCTCAACAGCCCGACCTTCCTCGTGACGTACCTGGCGTCGGCGTGGGTGGGCGCGGTGTTCGTGCCGATCAACTTCCGTCTCGCCGCTGCCGAGATCGCCTACCAGCTGGGCGATTTCGGACCGCGTGTTCTGATCGTCGAGCCCGGTCACATGCCCGTGGTGGACGAGATCGATCCGTCCGTCCTGCCGGCGCGGATGTTCGCGGTCGACAACGACGACGCGGTGCCGCTGGCGGGTGAGCCCGCCGAGCTGTGGGAGCGTCTGACGGCGGCGCTCGCGCGCGGGGCAGACCAGGGGGTCGAGCTGACGCCGATCCCCCGCTTCGCGGACGATCTGGCCGCGCTGATGTACACGTCGGGCACCACCGGGCGCCCCAAGGGCGTCATGCTCACGCACGGCAACATCTGGTGGAACTCGTTCAACGTGGACTCGGTGGTCGACACCAGCCGCCGCGACATCAACCTGGCGGTGGCCCCGCTGTTCCACATCGGGTGCCTCAACTCGTTCACGCTGCGCAGCCTCGCGCGCGGCGGGGCGACGCTGGTGCGTCGCACGTTCGACCCGGCCCGCACGCTCGCGGACCTGGTTGAGTACAAGGTCAACACCATCTTCGCGGTGCCGGCGATGTTCTCCGCGATCGCCCAGTTGCCGGAGTTCGCAAACGCGGATCTGTCGCAGCTGCGCTCGGCCATCGTCGCGGGCGCGCCCGTGCCGCCGAGCCTGGTCAAGGACTACGGCCACCACGGCGTCGCGCTGCAGCAGGCGTGGGGCCTGACCGAGACCGCGCCGTTCGCAACGTCGCTGCCGCCCGAGCGCACGCTCGAGCGGGCGTCGTCGGCGGGCCTGCCGATGCCGTTCACCGAGATCAAGATCGTCGATCCGGTGACCGGTGCGACGCTCACCGAGCCCAACGCGGCCGGTGAGATCTGCGTGCGCGGTCCGAACGTCACCCCCGGGTACTGGGCCAACCAGCAGGCCACCGACGCCGCGTTCGACGCCGAGAACTGGTTCCACTCGGGCGATCTGGGCTGCCTCGACGAGGAGGGTTTCCTCTACATCGTCGACCGCATCAAGGACATGATCATCTCGGGCGGCGAGAACATCTACCCGGCCGAGGTCGAGCGGGTGCTCGTCGAGTTCCCGGGTGTCACGGACGCGGCCGTCGTCGGCGCACCGGATCCCAAGTGGGGCGAGATCGTCGTCGCAGTCCTGGTCGTCTCGACCGAGGCCGATCCGACGCTCGAGGAGATCCGCGAGTTCACCGGCGAGCGCCTCGCCCGGTACAAGCTGCCCAAGGAGATCCTGGTTCTGGATTCGTTGCCGCGCAACGGTTCCGGAAAGCTCGACAAGGTCTCACTGCGCAAGCTCGCGGCCGCCGGCCACGGTTCGCTGAGCCGATGACCACGCCGGGCTGGCTGCTGGCGTACACCGTCGACGACGGTGGAACTCCCCGCGAGGTCCGCGCACGGTTCGCCGTGCGCGGGCCCCTGGGGTACGCCTATCCCGCCGGAATCGCCGATCTGGAACTCGATGCCGAGGGCCTGCGCGACGCCGGCGCGCTGCGTGCCCTCGGGGAACGGATCCTGCGGGAGAACCCGGCGTGCCGGCGGATCGTGCTGCCCGTCCCGGCGGGTGACCTGGACGCGATCGGCCTCGGCGAGGACGCCGGCTTCCGGTACGTCGTCGACGTGGACGTCCCCGGGGAGCCGGGTGCGATCGCGGAGCTCGCACTCCTGGTCATGGAGCCGGGCTGGGTCGCGGACGCCCCGACCGCAGTGAACGACCTCCCCCTCTGAGCGGGCCAGCCCGAAGGGTGGTCGGATTCGTCAGAATCCGGCTGCCCTTCAGTCATTTTCGACCCCCGCTGCGGCGCGCCTCCCCCACCTGGGACCGCTGGTCTGGTACTTGGTTGAGGTGAATACACCTGTTACGCCGAGCCCATCGGCCCTCATGTCAGCCGCCGCCCGAGCCGCGCACGCGATCGTGGACTCGCCCCCGCATCTGATCGTCGACGAGACCGCGCGACGGGTCTGCGCAGCCGCCGGCAGCCCGTCACCGCTCGACTTCCACCTCGCCCACCCCGCCGAACCGGTGCTCGCCGCGGCCCGGGTCTCGGCCGCCACCCGCAGTGCGTACACCGGCCGCGCCCTTCACACGTCCGGTATTCGTCAGTACGTCGTCCTGGGCACCGGCCTCGACACGTCCGCACTGCATGCACCGGACGGCTGCGACGTCTGGCATGCCGACCTTCCCGGCGTGCTCTCCTGGCGCGCGGCGCTCTTGGAGACTGCTGGTGTTCCCGAGCGGGGTGTGCCGGTGCCGGCCGATCTCGCAGTGAGCGACCCGGTTCCCGAGCTCGTGCGTGCGGGGCTGCGCCCGGATGAGTCGGTGTTCGTGTCGTGGCTCGGGGTGTCGATGTACCTCGACGCCGAGGCCGTGCGGCGGACGTTCGCGTCGCTGGGTGCACTCGCACCGGGGTCGGAGTTGGTGTTCGACCACATCGTGCCGCCGGCCGATCGGGACGACGCCGGCGCCGAGTACGCACGGGCGGTGGGTGCGGCGGTCGGCGCACAGGGCGAGCCGTGGCGGTGTACGCCCGCACTCGCCGAACTCGGGTCCTGGCTGGAGGGGGCCGGGTGGTCCGTCGTCCAGTCGATCGCCGAGCCTGATTCGGTTCCCGCAGGCTTCTGGGACCGGTCGGATGCGTTGCGCCCGATGAAGCTGGTCCAGTTCACGCACGCCCGCCTCTCGACAGCCGACGGGACCGGGCGAAACGGATAAACTGCGGCGTCTCGATCGACGACGTAGGGGGGATCCGATGAGGGGCTCGATCGCTGTTCGCCGGGCGGCGACGGTTGTCGGTGGTGCCGGGATCGCGTGCGGCCTGGCCGCGCTCGTCGCGTTCCGTTCGGGAGCTTCCACCAATGTCGTCATCGTGGCCGCGTCGCTGGCTCCGTTGCTGTTGGTGGTGACGATCGTCGGTGCGGTCGTCACCGCCGCGGCCCGGCAGTGGATTCTGCTCGGGATTTCCGCACTGGTACTGGCGTTGGGTGCGTGGGCGTTCGGACCGTTGTGGGTCGGGGGCGCATCGGGCGGTGGCCCCGATCCGCAGGGTCCGTCGATCCGGGTGATGCAGTCGAACATCATGGTTGGCTCCGCGGATCCGGAGGCGCTGGTGCGGACGGTGCGCGATGAGGCCGTCGACGTGCTCACCATCCAGGAGCTGACGGAGCCGTCGGTGGCGGCGCTGCGGGCGGCAGGGCTCGAGGATGCCCTGCCGCACACCTATCTGGCACCGCACGTGACGGGTGGTGGCGGCGCAGGGATCTACAGCCGACTGCCACTGTCGGCGGGGCGCCGGGTGGACGGGATGGCGCTGGCGAATCTCGCCGTCGAGGTCGATGCCGGGCTCGCCGGGCCGGTTGCACTGTACGACGTTCATCCGGTGCCCGCCTACATCGCACCGGCGGCCGACTGGACCGCGGACTTCGAGCGGTTGCGGGACGAAATGGATTCGGCGGCAGCCGCACACGAGAACGTGATCGTCAGCGGCGACTTCAACGCCACCTACGCGCACCGCAAGTTCCGTGACCTGCGGCGTGGCGGGTATGTCGACGCGGCGGACCAATTGGGCGCCGGCGTCGTGCCGACGTACCCGACCGACAAGCGCTATCCGGCTGTCGTCGGGATCGACCACATCCTCACCAAAGGCGCGCGGGCCACGTCGCTCGAGCGCATCGACGTCGTCGGCTCCGACCACCACGGGCTGATCGCGGACGTACGGCTCGGCAATTCTCAGACCGGCGGCGGCTCGACGTCGCGGTGAGCGACCGCAGTCCGTCCAGCGCGTCGACGGCGCGGGAGCCGCGGCACCAGCCAGTTCTCGGGGTCGCGCGCGAACGCGCCTCCGGGCAGGGTGACCGCCCTGGTGCCGTACCGGCTCGTCCACACCACGGTTCCGCCGCCGAGCATCGTGGCGCGGCAACGGCCCATCGTTTTCAGGTTGTGGTGAAACTGGCACAGGCACTGCAGATTCGCCGCGATGGTCCAGCCTCCGGCAAACGGCCGACGATGATCGAACGGAACGACGTGGTCGAGTTGGCAGCGCGGCGCGGGCACGGAACAGCCCGGGAATCGGCAGTGCCCGTCCCGTGTGCGCACCATCGTCGCGGTGGGGGCGTCCGGCCGCCGTCGCTGGACCGGCCGGGGCGCCGGATTGTCGGGCCGATCGAAGTCGGAATCGGTAGCGAGGCCCCGCTCCTCGTCGGAGACCAGCCCGAGTTCGGTTGCCAGATCGACCATCTCGGTGAGCATTGGCCTGCCAGGTCGCGTCCTCGGCCAACAACTGTGCGAGCTTCGGATCGATCGGACCGTGCCCGTCCAGGTGCGCCGGCGAGGCGGTCAGCCCGAGCAGCGTCGCGATGTCGACGGGGATCTGCACGAGCGGCTTCCGGCGTGACGGCATCGACGCCACACCTGCTTGGGGCAGTCCGCCTTCTCACACGTGCACGGCAGTGCTGATTCGCCGTGCATCAGTGCCATGAACGCATCGACGAACAATGCCTGACGGCCGCGTCGGTCCTTGCCGCAGACGGTCTAGGCCATTTCGCAGACGAGTTGCCACGCAGCCTGCCCCTGCTCGGCGGTGACCACCGCCGTGAATTCCGACAGGGGCCCTGCAGGGCGAACCTTGACACGGCACTCGGCGTCGGCGAGTTCCCGGTCGGAGTCGGCCTCGTCGGGACTGGCCCGGATGATCAGTTCCCTGATCTCGCGGCCGAGCGCTGTGGGCGCCAATCACTTTGCCGATTCGACGATTTCGGCTTCGAGTAGCGCGACTGTGGCCGGGAGAAGCCTGGCGGTCTCCCGATGGATCCGCCAGGCTCGGGCATAGTCGAGTTCGCCGGCCAGGAACGCAGCTCGGGTGCGCGGGAGACGGAGCCGGAGATCGACTCCGAGGTCGCAGAAATGGGAGGCCATGGTGTGCGAGCACCCGAGCCGAACCGACACCTCCGCGATGGCCTCGCTGCCGCAGTCGCGAATGTCGCCACCCCGCAATGCGACATCACGTTCCAGCGCGGAGAGTGTCAGCTCCCCCGCCAAGAGCACCTTGCGCGCCGCATGCATGTTCTCGATCCGCGCGCCCGCTCGGACAACTCGACGAACCGCACCGCGTCACGCGCGACATCCTCCGCCGCCAGTTCTCCGACCCCACCCCTGGTATCGAACATGATTTCGATACTACTGCCGCCCACCGACAAAACGACGGCGCTCGTCAGCGCCCGCGGGTACCCCCGAACCTCCGGCGGCGAACGATGACACCGGCCGCCACCATCGCTCCGACCAGAACCACACCGGCGACCGCCAGGATCGGCGTAGCGCGAACGGTGGTCCCCGCGGTCCGTGTCCCGATCACGGCCACGGGCGCAGACTCTTCGGGCGGATGCGGTGCGCCGTAGACCTGCTCCGTCACGGCGCGAATGTCGAACGGCGACCCGGTATAGGGACCGCAGGAATAGCCTTCCCAGGCCGCATCGACGTCGTACGGCCTCGACACGAAGAGCAGGTACTCTTTGCCGACCTCGTACCCGGTCCCGCAACCGTTTCCGTTCGCGAGCGTGCCCACCGTCGTCGTGGAACCGACGTCGCCTGCGAATACTTCCGAGACGTCGAACTCGTAGATGTCGGTGTATCCGTCGGAGACCTTGTCTGTCGCACGGGCAACGAAGACTCCGGATGCGGTGGAGACCGCTTCTTCCGGCGTCTCGCGTCACGCGACATCGTCGCGTCCCACCACCCGCTCGAGATGGGTGCGCAGCGCGCGTGACACGACGTCCGGGTCCTCGAGCATCGGGATGTGTCCGACACCGGGAAGGACGATTTCCCCGACCTCGCCGGACAGTTCGTCGAAGAAGCGCTGGATGCAGGTGTCCCGCGCCAGGAAAGTGTCGAACTCGCCCAGGATCAGCGACGTCGGCGTCGTGACCCGGTCGAGTCCGGTCAGCGGGCCGTCCCGGAGGAAGGCGAGCAGGATCGGCAGATACACGGTGCAGTGCGACACGGCGCGAACGACATTCGTCGCGTCGTCGGGATCGACGGCCGTGACGTCGTGGCTGCAGTTCGCGATCACGGGGCGCTGGAAGAACCTGCCGGCGGCAGCGCGGTCCCCGATCACGCGGGCGAGGGCCATGAGCGGAAACTGCGCGACGAACCCGAACCCGGTGCGGAACTCGGTGCGGGAGTATCGCTTCCACCCGCCACCAGGATTCACCCCGGCAACGGACCGGGCACGGCCCCGACGCGCCAGTTCGAACGCCACCTGACCACCCAGCGAGTTCCCGGCGACATGGCAGGTGTCCCAACCGATCGCGTCGAGTTCCCGTTCGATGCCGTCGGCGATCCCCGCGATCCCCAGATCACGCCACCGCAGACGCGCTCCGCCCCAGTGTCCGGGCATCGTGAGCGCCAGGACGTCGTAGTCGGCTGAAAGATCGTCCACCACGCGGTGCCACACGTGGTGCGAGAGCGTGAAACCGTGGAGCAGCAGCACCGGTTCGCCGGATCCCGCCCGCCGAGCAGAGGTCACCATGGCATCTCCTCCCCGTGAAGCCTGGTGATTCATGGGTAGCACCGCATGCCGTCGGTGTCCAGAGCCCCGCGAAACGACGCGAGGCCGGGCTCCCTTGTGGGGAACCCGGCCTCGCCGAGAGTTTTCCGGTTACTTCGCCGTGGTCACCGCGAAGCCCGCGACCCACTCGGGGATGGGCCGGTAGTAGCGCGAGTGCAGTTCGTACGAGCCGGATGCCGCGAGCGCCGCGTACGCCGCGATCCATGTGCGCACCTCGTGCGACGAGCCGCCGCCCTGCTCCTCGAAGAACTCGTTGGTCCAGCCGTCGAACCGCTCGAGGTCACCGGACGCGACGATGTCGAGCACGTCGTTGTCCCACTCGGGGTTCAGAGGCTTGCGCGTGGACGTGCCTGCGGCCAAGTCGATTCCGGACTGGACGACGCGCTGTTCACCGCGGGCCCGCTGCTCGGGGGTGGGCGGGTTGCCGAGAATCAGCGCCTCCGCGACGCGCGGCGGTGCGCCCGCGAGGATCGGCACCGGCGGGTCGTGCGACAGACCGCCGGACGCCAGGAACAGCACGCGCTTGTCGAGCAGCGACGCGGCTTCGCCGAGCGCCTTGCCGAACTGGCGGATGCGGCGCACCGGGCCGAGCGGCGCGGCCACACCGTTGACGAACACCGGCACGACCGGGACCGACTGGATGCCGCCGAACAGCATCTCCAGCGGCTGCACGAAGCCGTGGTCGACCACCATGCGGGCCGAGATCGTCAGATCGATGTCACGTTCGAGGACACCCTCGGCGATCCGGTTGGCCGACTCGGCGTCGACGAGGATCTCGCCCTCGGCAGATCCGAAGTCGCCCACCGCGATCGCACCCGTCGCGATCGCGAACGGAGGCATCTTCTCGTAGAAGAATCCGTTGTAGTGGTCGGGCGCGAACAGCACCACGAGCTCGGGATCGAACTCCTCGATGAACTTCCGCGCCCCGGCGACGGCGTGATCGACCTCGTCGAGCACCTGCTGAGCCGGGTCGTTGAGCCCGATCAGCGGTGAGTGGGACAGCGCAACCAGCGCGACTGGCATGGACGGCTCCTTCGGCCTGAATCAGATTCCGGGACAGGGTCTTCCCGGACGTTGTGGTGTCGGCTCTACGACGCGAGCGCAACCTGCGACGCGGACAGCGCACGCGACGCCGCCAGGCACACCCGGCGCAGTGCGGGCTCCGCGCTCGCGGGTGAGTACCGCGACGCCTGACCCGAGACGGAGAACGCGGCGATCGGCCGCGACCCCGCGCCGGTGACGACGCCGCCGACACACACGAGACCCTCGCGAGTCTCCTCACGGTCGAAGGCGACACCGGCCCGACGCACCTGGGACAGCTCGCCGCGCAGTCGGCCGATATCGGTGATCGTGCGTTCGGTCCTGGCCACCAGCTCGGGCCCGATCAGGCGCTCCGCGTCCTGGGCCGAGTACGCGAGCAACGCCTTGCCCACCGCGGTGCAGTGCGCCGGCGCGCGTCCACCGACCCGGGAGGGCGACGAGACGGACCGGTGACCGTAGAGCTTGTTGATGTAGAGGATGTCCGCCCCGTGCAGCACCGCGAGATGGACGGTCTGGCGAGTGGCCTCGTACAGGTCGGCCAGGAACGGCGTCAGGACGTCGCGGACGACGGAGTGCTGCGGCGCGTACACCCGGCCGCCGAGATTGTGGAGCTCGGCGCCGAGACGGTAGTCGCTGCCGACACGCTCGACGGCGTGGTTGCGCTCGAGCATGCCCAGAATGCGGAAGGCCGTCGACTTGCTCAGCCCGGACCGCCGGGCGAGTTCGCTCACGCCGACGCCGGAATGCGCGTCCTGGCCGAAGCTGGTGAGCAGGCTCATCGCCTTGTCCACGGCCGCGCGACCGTCCCGTCCCGAGCTCGGCTGCGACAGATCGGTCAGCTCCTGCACATCCATGACCCCTACCACTTCACTCTGCGAAACGGACATCTCCGGCGCGACCAGGCGCCGCGACCGAGTCTGCCCACCTGGCGTTTGCATGTCAAGATTGACGATGTTGATATTAAAAGTGACACCCTGTCCAGCTCGGCTTTAATCGTGTGGAGCATTCAGCGCATTGAGCGGCGCCGGACACCCAGATCGAGAGGAGGGTCCGTGGACAGCAACGGGCTGATCGCACGCAATGTGCAGCGATTCCGCAACGAACGTCAGATGAGCATGGGCGACCTCGCCAAGCGCGCGAACCTGTCGAAGCAGACCCTCTCGAAGATCGAGCAGGGTGTCGGCAATCCCACAGTCGAGACCATCGACGCGATCGCCGAGGCGCTCGACGTCCCACTTCGGCGGCTCGTCACCGAGTGGGGAACCCGGGTGTTCGTGGTCCGCACAGGTGAGGGGTCGTGGGTCGACCGGGTGGGCAACGGTTCCACCAAGGTCCTCGACCAGATCTACGGCTCCGGCTACGTGCGCACCAGCCTGACCCGACTCCGCAACGCCGGAACCGACGACGTCGACGCCCTGGTCCGCGCACCCGACTCGGCCGGGACGCTCATCCACGCCTATGTCATCGCCGGCCGGGTCCGCACCGGGCCGGCGAACGAACTGACCGACCTGGCGACCGGCGACTTCGTGCAGTTCCCGAGCGACGTGCCGTGGGTGCTCACGTCGCTCACCGCCGAAGCCACCGTCCACGTCGTCACGACGATGCCGCAGGTTCCGCAGTTCGGACCACTGAGCGACGAGAGCGCTTGAGTCGCGCGTCCGACGCGATCCCACCGAATCCCACCGCACCGATGTAGAACCGATCGGCCCGCCTGGAGCAGTATCTGGGTACGAACGGGACGAGAGTCGGAAGGCGGTTCCACATGGCAGGCACCCCCCGCGAAGCCGGTCGGAGCACCACGTCGCGGGTGCTCGCGATCCTCGAGGTGTTCGGGGACGATCCCGGGCCGATCACGTTGAGTGACATCGCGACCCGAACGGGCATGCCGCTGACGACCGTCCACCGCCTGGTCGGCGAACTCGAGCAGTGGGGCGCACTGCTGCGCGTACCGGACGGCAGGTACCAGGTCGGCATCCGACTGTGGGAGATCGGACAGAACGCCGGCGTCCGCCTCCGCGACATCGTCCACCCGCCGCTGCAGGACCTGTTCGACCTCACACACGAGACCGTCCACTTCGTCGTCCGACGCGGCACCGAGGTGATCTACGTCGATCGCATCTACGGAAGCCGACGCGTCCCCCGCCTCGCGCGAGTCGGCAGCCGCCTACCGCTGCATCCGACAGCGGTCGGGAAAGTACTTCTGGCATACCAGGATCCATGGTTCCGCGAGTCGTACCTCGCCAACTCCCTGGAACGTCACTCCCGATTCACCATCACCGAACCGGCACGCCTGGCGCGCGAACTCGACTCCATCCGCGAACAGGGCTACGCCAAGACCCAGGAGGAGATGGCGCTCGGATCGTGCTCGGTCGCGATCCCGGTCCGTGCACCGAACGACGAGGTCGTCGCCGCGATCGGCGCAGTGCTCCCGAGTAACCGTTCGACGGACATGGCCCGGTACCTGCCACCCCTGCGTGGCACCGGAGCCCGTCTCGAGAAGGTGTTCAAGGCGCTGCCGCAGCCCGTCGAACAGGCAATACGCAGCTTCTGGCTGGGCTGATTCCGTTCATCGGAAGGATTCTCTTGGTCCTGCCACGCCCAGCGGTCAGAGTGTTCCGTGTCACAAGGAGGACGACATGGAGACCACGAGCACAAGGCATCCAGGAGACCGTGATCGCACCGCCGTCAGCCGGCGCCGTCCGATAGGCGCACCCGCATGACCGGCCTCCTCGGCCGGGACATCCGGGCCCACGTTCCCGGCACCGGGGACGACCCCCACCTGATCGGAACGGACCCGGTGCACGATCGCATCTGGCGCCGGGCGGCCCCCTATCTTTGCGTGCGGGACAACGACTCTCACACCCTGTATGCGTTCGGGATCGCCCGCGTCCTGATCGACCGGGTGCCGGGGGCACGGCCCGAGATCGCGCTGCCGGCGATCCTGCTCCACGACGTCGGCTGGTCGGCGGTACCCGAGGAACTGGTGCTCGAGGCGATAGCGCCGCAACCGCAGCATCCGGAACTGGTCCGCGTCCACGAGATCGAGGGCGCCGCGATCGCGCGGTCGATCCTCGGCGACCTCGGCACACCCGAGGCGGAGATCGACGAGATCGCCGCGATCATCGACGGCCACGACAGCCGCCGCGAGGCGACGAGCCCCAGCGACGCCGTGGTCAAGGACGCCGACAAGCTGTGGCGGACAACGCCACACGGGTTGACCACCGTCGGTCGATGGTTCGGGCTCACCCCACCCGAAACACTCCGACTGGTCGGATCCCGCACCCACGACCACCTCTGTACCGAACCGGCCCGAGCGATGGCCCGCGCGTTCGCGGCCATCGCGTCGATCGACATCTCACCGCAGCTTCGCGAACTGTCGTCCGCCGCGCCGAGTACCCCAGATACCGCGCTCAACGAGCACCCGACACCCCGAGTCCAGGAGTGAACATGTCCGCGCCGACGCAGAAGACGACCGACACCGTCGCCACCGGCGGTTGTCCCGTCGACCACCATGGCTACGAACCGTTCGACATGAACGACCCGTTCTCGGCTTACGCCCGCCTCCGCTCGTCGGAACCCGTCATGTTCGACGAGCGGATCGGCTGCTGGGTCGTCACCCGCTACGAGGACATCAAGGCCGTCTTCGACAACTGGGAGGTCTTCAGCAGCGAGAACGCGCAGGCGCCGGTCCGTGAACGAGGGCCGCAGGCGAGGCAGATCATGGCCGACGGCGGGTTCACCGCCTACTCCGGCCTGTCGGCCCGCCGGCCACCCGAGCACACCCGGATCCGCAAGGCGACCTCGAAGGCGTTCACGCCGCGCCGCTACAAGGCACTCGAACCGTTCATCCGCGCGAACGTCGATCACCAGCTGCGGGCCCTGCTCGCGCACGAGGACCACCGGGGCGACCTGCTGCGCGACCTCGCCTACGACGTTCCGACCGTGACCATCCTGACGTTGATCGGCGCCGACGCCGGTCAGGTCGACCAGTACAAGCGCTGGTCGGACTCGCGCGCCGCCATGACGTGGGGCAACCTGAGCGACGAGCAGCAGATTCCACACGCCCACAACCTGGTCGAGTACTGGCAGGAGTGCCTGCGGCTGGTCTCTCACGCCCACGAGCACGGCGGCGACAACCTGGTCGCCGACCTGGTCCGCGCCCAGCAGGAGGGCACGGAGATCACCGACCACGAGATCGCGTCGGTCTGCTACAGCCTGCTGTTCGCGGGACACGAGACGACCACCACGTTGATCTCCAACACGCTGCGACTGCTGCTGGCCCACCGGGACCAGTGGGAGGTACTGCGGGAGGATCCGAAGAAGATCCCGAAGGCCGTCGAGGAGGTGCTGCGCTACTCCCCCTCGATCGTCGCTTGGCGTCGAAAGGCACTCGAGGACACGATGATCGACGACACCCCGATTGCGGCGGGGGCCGAGATCCTGTTGGTGATGGGCTCCGCCAACCGCGACGAGTCACAATTCGCCGATCCCGAGGCCTTCGACATCACTCGGGACAATGCGCGCGAGCACCTCGCCTTCGGCTTCGGCCTGCACTACTGCCTGGGCAACATGCTCGCCAAACTCCAGACCCGCATCGTCGTCGAGGAGGTGCTGAAGACGGCGCCCTTCCTCGAACTCGTCGACCCCGACGCGATCACCTTCGGCGAGAACCTGTCGTTCCGGGCGCCGACGTCGGTGCCCGTGCGCTGGGACGCACCCGGCGATGCCGCGACGAACGCACCCGACGGCGCCGAGGCCGCCGCGGCTCGATACATCCAGTTCTTCGACGGCCCGCAGGAGCCGCAGCACGACCGGTTGGGCGGCAAGTGCGCTTCGCTGGTGTCGCTGACGGCGGCCGGGATGCCGGTGCCGCCGGGCTTCGCGCTGACCACCCTGCTGTACGACGACTTCATCGCGGCGGCCGGAATCGCCGACGAGATCCGGGACCTGCTCGCGGGCCTCGATCCCGAGGACGTCACCCGCGTGGACGAGGTCTCGGCGCGGATTCGGGACGCGATCACCTCCCGGCCCGTCCCGGAGCCGCTGCGACGCCTGACGGTCGACGCGTACGAGCGGCTGCAGTCCCGGTTCGACCAGCCCGTGCCGGTCGCGGTCCGCTCGTCCGCGACCGCGGAGGATCTGCCCGACGCCAGCTTCGCCGGCCAGCAGGACACATACCTGTGGCTCAACGGGATCGACGAGGTGCTCGAGCACATCCGCCGCTGCTGGGCGTCGCTCTACACCAGCCGCGCCATCACGTACCGGCTCAAGAACGACATCCCCGACGAGGGGCTGTCGATGGCCGTCGCGGTCCAGAAGATGGTGAGCGCCAAGGTCGCCGGAGTCGCGATGACGATGGACCCCACCAACGGCGATCGCTCCAAGATCACCGTCGACGCGTCCTACGGCGTCGGCGAGATGGTGGTCTCCGGACAGGTCACCCCGGACAACATCGTGCTCGACAAGGTGATGCTGAGCGTGGTGTCCGAGACGATCGGCGACAAGCACGCCGAACTGATCCCCGACCCGATCTCGCACCGGCTCGTCGAGCGTGAGGTCACCGCCGACCGTCGCACGTGCCGAAGCCTGAGCGACGCGGAACTGAAGGCCGTCGCCGCGATCGCCAAGCGCGCCGAGAAGCACTACGGATGCCCGCAGGACATCGAGTGGGCACTCGACGCCGACCTCCCGGACGGCGAGAACCTCCTGCTGCTGCAGTCCCGACCCGAGACCGTCTGGTCAGCAAAGCCCTTGCAGGACAAGACACCCGACACACCGAAGCCCGCCCGACGCGGCCTCGACCTGAGTTCGATCAGCCGCGCCATGGCCGGACCGCGCACCGCCTGATCCGTCCACGGCCGCGCGCACCAGTCCAGCACCCACCCCGCACCACTTCCGTCCAGAGGAACCCCATGACGATGAAGTCCTTTCCGAGCCCCTTCGATCTCGACGTCCCCGCCGGCGCCGAGGGATGGGAGGAGCTCTACCCGTACAACATGGTCTTCCAGCCGAACCGCAAGGACGTCGACGACGCCAAGTTCTGGTTCTGCGACAGCCAGCACTGGCCCACGGTGTTCAAGCCCTTCGAGACCATCGGCGGCGAGTTCGCCGTCAAGTGCCTGGGCCAGTACAACACCCGGCACCTGCTGATCCCGAACTCCAACGGCATCGAGTTCAAGATGCACCTCGGCTACCTGTACATGTCGCCCATTCCCGCGCCCGAGGAGGAGTTCGACACGCGCGCACCGCTGTTCGAGGAGCGGGCCGCGTACTACTACGCGAACTGGGATTCGCTGCTCGAGCAGTGGCACAAGAAGGTTCGGCAGACGATCGACGAGATGAACGCGCTGACCTTCGCCAAGCTGCCCGACATGGTCTCCATCGAGGACATCCGCTCGGGGACCGCCAAGGACGGCACCGAGGTCCTGCTCGAGAACTACGACCGCCTGATCCAGCTCTGCTACCAGAACTGGCAGTACCACTTCGAGTTCCTCAACCTCGGCTACATCGCCTACCTCGACTTCTTCGGCTTCTGCAAGGAGGTGTTCCCGAACATCCCCGACCAGTCGATCGCGACGATGGTCCAGGGCGTCGACATGGAGCTGTTCCGGCCCGACGACGAGCTGAAGAACCTCGCGAAGCTGGCCGTCGCACTCGGTCTGGACGGCCTGTTCGACCACACCGACGATCCCGACGGCACCCTGGCCCGAATTGCCGCTGCCGACAACGGCGCCCAGTGGATCGCACAGTACGAGGGCGCCCAGGATCCGTGGTTCAACTTCACCGTCGGCAACGGGTTCTACGGCCACGACAAGTACTGGATCGAGCACCAGGAACTGCCGCTCGGCTACATCGCCGACTACATCCGGCGCCTGAACGCGGGCCAGGAGATCATGCGCCCGGTCGCCGAACTCGCCGTCGAGCGCGAGCGGATCGCCGAGGAGTACCGCGACCTGCTCGACGACGACGCACGGGAGACGTTCGACGCCAAGCTCGGACTGGCCCGCACCGCGTACCCGTACGTGGAGAACCACAACTTCTACATCGAGCACTGGACGATGGGCGTGTTCTGGCGCAAGGTCCGGGAGCTCTCCCGCATGCTGCACGACGAAGGGTTCTGGCCCGAGCCGGACGACCTGCTGTACCTCAAGCGCGGCGAGGTGCGCGAGGCCCTGTTCGACCTGGCGACCGCGTGGGCCGTCGGCGCGGAACCGACGGGACCGCACTATTGGCCCGCCGAGATCGAACGCCGCCGGGGCATCATCGATGCGCTGAAGTCCCGTCGGCCGGAGCCGGCCCTGAACACTCCCCCGGAGTTCATCACCGAGCCGTTCACGAGCATGCTGTACGGCATCACCACCGAGCAGGTCCAGCAGTGGCTCAGCGACGACGCCGAGTCCGGCGACCACCTCCGCGGCATGGCGGCGTCGCCGGGTGTCGTGGAGGGGATCGCCCGCGTCATCACCAGTTCCGACGAGCTCTCGCTGGTGCAGGACGGCGAGATCCTCGTCGCCCCGGTCACGGCTCCCTCCTGGGGCCCGATCTTCGGCAAGATCAAGGCGACGGTCACCGACATCGGCGGCATGATGAGCCACGCCGCGATCGTGTGTCGCGAGTACGGGCTGCCGGCCGTCACCGGCACCGGCTCCGCGTCGACCCAGATCGAGACCGGGCAGCGACTGCACGTCGACGGCACCAAGGGCGTCGTCACGATCCTGGGTGAGTGACATGAGAACCGTTCTGATCACCGGTGGCGCAGGCGGACTCGGCCGCGCCTTCGCGCAGGGTTTCGCCGACCGCGGCTACCGGGTGGCCGTCGCCGACATCGACGCCGGCGGGGCCGAGGAGACCGCGCGGCTGGTCCGCGAGAGCGGGGCCGAGGCGCTGTCGCTGCCGGTGGACGTCACGTCCGTGGAGTCCACCGACGCGATGGCGGCCGCGGTCGCCGAGTTCGGCGGCGGCCACATCGACGTCCTCGTGAACAACGCCGCGATCTACGCCGGCGTGACGCGGTCCCCCTTCGAGGAGATCGCCCCAGATGAGTGGGACCGCGTCATGGCCGTGAACCTCAAGGGCCCGTGGATGTGCGCCCGGGCCTGCAGCCCGCACCTCGCCGAGGGCGGATCGGTCGTGAACCTTTCCTCCGCAACGGTTCTCAGCGGCTCCGCGCAGTGGATGCACTACGTCGCCTCGAAGGGCGGCGTCGTCGCACTGACCCGGGTCATGGCCAAGGAACTGGGTTCGCGGTCGATCACCGTCAACGCCATCGCTCCGGGCTTCACCCTCACCGAGGCGAGCTACGGACTGATGGACGACGCCGAGAACTACGGCGTCGACCGCGGCGCGATCAAGCGGGCCAGCCGGCCCGACGACGTCGTCGGAGCCGCACTGTTCCTGGCCGGTCCGGACAGCAACTACATCACCGGCCAGACCCTCGTCGTCGACGGCGGCCGACAGTTCATCTAGGAGGCGCAGCAATGCCCACAGTCACCTACACCGATCACGACGGCAACACCCGCGTGATCGAAGGCAGCGCCGGCGATTCCGTGATGGAAGTCGCGATGCGCAACGGAGTCGCCGGCATCGTCGCCGAGTGCGGCGGTTCGCTGTCGTGCGCCACCTGCCACGTCTTCGTCCGACCGGACCAGTTCGCCGATCTGCCCGCGATGGACGACATGGAAGACGAGATGCTCTACGGCACCGCGGTCGACCGCCAGGACAACTCCAGGCTGTCCTGCCAGGTCAAGCTCACCGACGGGATGGATCTGCACGTGCACACACCGGAAACGCAGGTGTGACCATGTCTTCCGAAGATCCCGGCGCCGTCGGCAACGGGCTGCTCGTCATCGGATCGAGCCAGGCCGGCGTCCAGCTGGCCGGCTCGCTCCGCGCCCTCGGATACACCCCGCCGATCACGTTGCTGGGCGACGAGAACCACCGCCCCTACCAGCGACCCGCACTGTCCAAGGAGTTCCTGCAGGGCCTGGTGTCGGCCGAGTCGCTCGTCTTCCGCAGCGCGGAATACTGGGACGAGCACCGCATCTCGCTGGTCAAGGGTGAGCGCATCACCGCCGTCGAACGCGGACCCCACGGGTCGGGCGTCGCGGTCGCGGCCTCCGGCGCGCGGTTCCCGTTCGATCGTCTCGCGCTCACCGTCGGTGCCCGCGCCCGGAGGATCGACGTACCGGGCCACGACCTCGACGGGGTGCTCTACCTGCGCAACGCCGACGACGCGCTCGAACTCAAGCGGCGCATGCCCGAGACCACCGACATCGTCGTCATCGGCGGCGGATTCATCGGTATCGAGGCGGCGGCCAGCGCGATGAAGATGGGCAAGACCGCGACGGTGCTCGAGGCGGGGCCGCGACTGGTCGGCAGGGCCGTCGGGTCGGAGACGTCGCAGTATCTCCTCGAGGCACATCGCGGACGCGGCATGCGAATCGAGTTGGACGCCGAGGTGGCCCGGATCGTCGGGGCCGACGGCGTCGTGACCGGCGTCGAGCTGGGCGACGGTCGGGTCCTGCCCGCGCAGATCGTGCTGGTCGGGATCGGTGTCGTACCCAACGTCGAACTGGCTCGGTCGATGGGGCTCCTCTGCGACGACGGGATCCGTGTGGACGAGTACGCGCTCGCCTCCGACGGCACCACGGTGGCCGTGGGCGACTGCGCGAACATGCCCAACCCCGTGCCCGGCGCGGATCCCGGCGACCGGATCCGGGTCGAGAGCGTCAACAACGCGATCGAGCACGCCAAGATCGCCGCCTACTCCCTGACCGCGCGTCGCACCGAATACACCAGCATCCCGTGGTTCTGGTCGAACCAAGGCGATCTGAAACTGCAGATCGCCGGCCTGTCGACCGGATACGACACCACCGTCGTGCGCAGGGACGACACGAAGGGCAAGTACACCGTCGTGTACTACCGCGGCGGACGCGTCGTCGCCGCCGACTGCGTGAACAATCCGATCGACTTCATGGCCGTGCGCAGCGCACTGGCGAAGGGCGCCCACATCCCCGCCGATCTCGCGGCCGACCCGGCGACGGCCCTCAAGACCATCACCATCGAGAGCGCCGACGCCCTCTCGGCATCGACTCCCCCCGAATCGAGGTAACGCGCCATGCGTACCCCCACCGCTCATCCCGTCGACACCTCGCCGATCGTCGTCGCGCCCGGCACGGGCACCGATCTGGACCCGATCTGGAAATCGGTGGTTCCCGAATCCCGGGCCCGCGGCAACGACATCCACCTGCCCACGTCGTTCGCCTACGCCGAGCGCCTGTGCGACTGCTACCCGGACGCGGACGCACTCGTGGTCCGCGTCTCGATCCTGTTGCACGACACCGGTTGGGGACGAGTCGACGAATCACGGATCCTGTCGGAGGGCTTCAGCGGCGACTGGCGCAAGGCCGCGATCCGCTACGAGCACGAGCGCCAGGGCTGCATCATCGCGCGCGAAGTGCTCCCGCCGCTGGGCTACGACGACGAGTTCGTCGAACGCGTCTGCGCGATCATCGACGGCCACGACACGCGCCCCGACGCCGAGTCGCTCGAGGACGAACTGGTGCGCGACGCCGACCGGCTCTGGCGGTTCGCGCCCGTCGGGATCGCGCTCGCGTCGTCCTGGTTCGGGATGACTCCGTCGGTGTACTGCGACCGACTCGAGACCGAGATCCTGCCCGAACTGAAAACCGAAGCCGGATACCGGATCGCCGTCGCAGACCTCGAGCGGTCGCGCGCGTTGTTGAAGACGGATGTGCTGCGATGACCCGGAACGATCTCACGTTCCCCCACACCCACGTCCGTGACCTGTTCATCGACGGCCACTGGGTCGCGGCGACGAGCAACGAGCGCATCGACATCGTCGACCCGGCGACCGAGGCGGTGTGGGGTTCGGTCCCGAACGCCTCCGCCGGCGACGTCGACGCCGCGGTCGATGCCGCCGACCGCGCCTTCCACGGCCCGGGCTGGTCGGACCTCCGCCCCTCCGAGCGCGCGGAGTACCTGCTGCGGATTGCGGACGAGATCGAGAAGCGGGCCGAGCCCATGGCCTGGACCACGACCCGGGAGAACGGCAGCCCGGTCGCCGAGGCCTCGGGCAGCGCAGCGAACGCCGCAGGCATCTTCCGTTACTTCGCGTCGCTGGCGCCGTACCTCGAGAGCGACGACGAGCGGCCGTACCCCAACGGCCAGGGAACGACCGCCGTCTTCCGCGACCCCGTCGGAGTCTGTGCCCTGATCGCCCCGTGGAACTTTCCGATCAACCTTGTGGTCGCCAAGCTGGCACCGGCGCTCATCGCCGGGTGCACGACGGTGATCAAGCCCGCCGAGTCCACACCGCTGTCGATCCGGTTCGTCGTCGAGGCCGTCGCGGCGGCCGGCGTGCCTGCCGGCGTCGTGAACCTGGTGACCGGGACGGGTGCGGTCGGTGACCGATTGGTGCGTCATCCACGGGTCCGCAAGGTCGCCTTCACGGGATCGACCGGCGTCGGCCGGAAGATCGCCGCGGCGTGCGGCGAACTGCTGCGCCCGGTCACGCTCGAGCTCGGTGGGAAGTCCTCGGCGATCGTGCTCGACGACGCCGACCTGGACGCCTTCTCGCAGGTGCTCATTCGCTCCTGCATGCGCAACACCGGCCAGACCTGCTACATCGCGACCCGGATTCTGGCGCCCGCAACGCGCTACGACGAGGTCGTCGGCGTCGTCAGCCGGACCGTCGCCGCCGCGAAGCAGGGCGATCCCTTCGACAGCGACACCGTCTTCGGCCCGTCGGCGACGAAGGAGCAGTACGACAAGGTCCTCGGGTATATCGAGGGTGCCCGCGCCGAGGGTGCGCGGGTCACGACCGGCGGCGGCCGCGCCGACACGACCCGCGGCTACTTCGTTCAGCCGACCGTCTTCGCCGACGTCACCGAGGACATGACGATCGCCCGCGAGGAAGTCTTCGGTCCGGTGGTCACGATCCTGCGGTACGACACCGTCGACGACGCCGTCCGGATCGCGAACGGCACCGAGTTCGGTCTCGGCGGAATCGTCTTCTCCGCCGACGAGGACCGGGCCGTCGAGGTGGCGCGCCGAATCGACACCGGATCGGTCGGAATCAACTTCTTCGCCTCGAACCACAGCGCGCCGTTCGGCGGACGCGGTGACTCCGGGCTGGGCGTCGAATTCGGGATCGAGGGCTTGAACGCATACCTCACGCCGCAGTCCGTCCACCGGAAGCGGGCGTGACACGCCCACACCATGTGCACCGAACGAACGCTGTAGGCGATCCGTCGCCTACAGTGTTCGCCGTGGGTGAACATCAGGTGAACGGCATGAATCGGCGAAGCTTCCTCGGAGCTGCGGGCGTCGGCGCCCTCGGAATCGCAGGACTTCCACTCATCGGCAACCGGTCGTGGAATCCGCTTGTGGGACAGGCGCTTGCCGCACCGCTCCCCTCGTCGATCGCCGGCACCACGCTCGAATCCGTCGCGGTCCCCCTCGGGACCAGCGGTTACCGTCGCCTCACCGCCGGTCCCGGCTGGCCGCTGGTGGTCCGGAACGACCTCGCCGAGGCCAAGTCCGGGCGTGAGGACCGCCGCACTCCGCTCGCCTCCATGGTCCAGCTCACCGACGTCCACGTCCTCGACGCGCAGTCGCCCGTGCGGTTCGAATACGTCCACCCGTTCCAGGGCGCCGCGTTCCGCCCGCACGAAACCATGACCACCCAGGGCCTGGTCTCGCTCATCTCCCGGGTGAACTCCCTGCGCATGGGTCCGCACACCAAGCGCGACTTCGACGCCGTCATCACCACCGGCGACAACACGGACAACAAGGAGTTCGTCGAACTCGGCTGGTTCCTGACCGCCCTCAACGGCGGCACGATCACCCCCAACACCGGCGATCCGACCCGGTACGAGGGCGTGCAGAACTCGGGCGCCGACCTGTACTGGAATCCCGAGTCGTCGATCCAGGACATCTACAAGAAGGCCGGATTCCCGGAGGTCCCCGGGCTGCTCGGCGCGGCCCTGCGGCCCCTGCCCAGCCCGGGTCTGAACACCAAGTGGTACTGCGTCTTCGGCAACCACGACGATTCCGTCGAGGGGACGCTGCCGAGCGGCATCCCGTTCCTCGAGCAGATGTACACGGGCGACAAGAAGTTCGAGGTGCCCGACTCCGCCGACCAGGCGGCACGCATCTCGAGTGCCCTCAGCTCCGACCCGACGGCCCTGCTCAACCTGCTGTCGGCGATCACCACGCCGCCGCGCATCGTCACTCCGGACGCGCGGCGCAAGCCGTTCACCCCGCGCGAGTTCATCGCCGCGCACCTCGATCCCGCCAACACCGGCCCCGGCCCGGTCGGCCACGGCTTCGCGCTCGACGCCGACGAGTCCGGAATCGGCTACTACACGTTCGAGATCGCGCCCGGCGTCATCGGCATCAGCATGGACTCGACCAACCGCGCCGGCCTGGTCGACGGCTCGCTCGGCGAGGAACAGTTCAAGTGGATCGAGCAGACCCTGCTGACCGGTAGCAGCAAGTACTACGACACCAACGGTGCCCTCATCACGCAGAGCCGCACCGACAGCTACTTCATCCTGTTCAGCCATCACACGAGCACGACGATGGCGAACACGCTCCCCGACCCCGAGCGTCCGCTCGAGCCCCGGGTCAAGGGCGCCCAGCTGGTGGATCTGCTGCACCGTTTCCCGAACGTGCTCGGCTGGGTCAACGGCCACACCCACGAGAACCGGATCACGCCGCAGGTGGGACAGACGCCCGAGCAGAGCTTCTGGGAGATCAACACCGCGTCGCACATCGACTTCCCGCAGCAGGGCCGCATCATCGAGGTGGTCGACAATGAGGACGGCACCGTGTCACTGCTGACGACACTGTTCGAGGGCGACAGCCCATACCAGGTCGACTACGACGACTTCTCGCCCTCGGGCCTGGCGTCGATGTACCGGGAGTTCTCGTTCAACGACATCCACGCCGATCCGAAGCTGCTCGGCGGATCGCCGGACCACAACGTCGAACTGGTTCTCGCAACACTGCGCTGAGTCTTCTCGCGAAGCTACGCAAGGCCCGTCGTCACGCGTCCTCGTCGGACGCGTCTCGGCGGGCCTTGCCCCACTTCACCGCCTCGACCAACAGTTTCACGACCACGGCCAGCATCACCAGGTTGCCGACCATCATCACGCTGACGATCGCGCGCGCCGTCTCGTCGATCGCGACGATGTCGCCGAACCCGACGGTCGCGAAGACCGTGACCGTGAAATAGAGTGCGTCGACTCGGCCGAGCGATTCGTTGAACGCGTCCGAATCCATCTGGGCGAGCAGGAAGATCGTGGTGGCCGAACCCAGCAGGTACGCCGGCAGCGTCACGGCCAACGCCTCTGCCGCGCGCAGCGCCGGAGTGGGTGAGCGCACGATCTGCAGTACCTGCCAGGTGCACAGCACCGCGACGAGCAGCAGTTCGAGGACGAGGATCACGACGGCGCCCGCATTCGACAGGCGATCCATCGGCAGCGTGAAGTACGCGGCCACCAGCAGCACGACGGTGAAGAACGGCCGCAGCAGTGCGATTCGCAGCAGCCGACGCCGCTCGTGCCGGTCCAGTTCTCGCAGCCGGTCGCCCTCGGACATCGGCCCCTCGCTTCCGCAGTCCCACTTGCACAACCGTCAGCCATTCTTATCGCGAAACACTCCAGGTGACCTGCGACGACACACCGTATCGAGCGCCGGCGGACGATGTTCGGTAACATTCAGATAACGGCGCCCGACTGTTGGAGAGGATGCACCGAACCTTTCCGCTGCGTCCGAAGCCAGAACCCGACCAGTTCCGGAAAGACAGCAACGGGAGGTGAACAGTGCGCAACTCGCTCGGGATCTCAGCCGGATCGGCCGGCGTGTGCGGCGCCCTCGTCACCACCGACGACGCGGGCAGCCAATCCGTCGAATACCGAACGATCTCCGCAGACCTCGACAGGCACGCCGATCTCGGCGACCTCGCACTGTCCGCGATCGGCCTCATGACCACGCAGGTCCCCGATCGGCGCATCGAGCCCGACGCGATCGCCGTCGCCTACCGCACCGACCGCCAGGCCGCGGCCGTGCGATCCGCAGCCAAGACGCAACGTCAGGCGATTCGCCTGGTGCCCGAGACGGTCGCCACGCTCGCCTATCTGCGGAGCACCGGACTCGTCGACCGATACGACTGCATCGCGCTCGCCGACCTCGGCGCGTCCGGGCTGACCGTCACGGTCGTCGACCCAGCCGACGACACCGTCACCTTCCGCGATCGGACCTCCCATGTGCGCGGTGACGGCGGTGCCGACGGAACCGCCCGGATCGGCTCTCGGGTAGCGACGTTCGTCGCCGACACCATGAGCCGTTCCGACCGCGAACCCGCCGCCGTCGTCCTGGTCGGCGGAGGCGGAAACATCCCCGACATCGGCGAGACACTCGACGCGGCCTTCGACTGCGCCGTCATCGTCGTCCCGGAACCAGAGGCCGCCACCGCCAAGGGCGCGGCGCTGCTGGCCGGATCGAATGCCCGACAGCAGTTCCCGGTCGTCACCGGGTCCGGCAGCCGAGTGTCCGCACCCCTGATCGCGGCCTTCGTGCTGGGCGCGCTGATCATCGGTTACGGCGTCCAGCAGATGATTCCGCAGAGCGCCGAGAACTACTCGCCTGCGAACAGCCTGGTCGAGACACCCAGCGTGAGCCCGACATCCACCATCGACACCGCGGAACCGACCATCGTGCATCCTGACGAGACGAGGATCCCGTCCGTCGACCCGACCCCGACATCGACGTTCCCGGTGTTCCCCCCGACGTCCGAACTCCCCGAAGCCACCACGACGACCACGTCACCGTCACCGACACCGACACCGACTACGACGTCGCCGACACCGACCAGCACCACGCCCGAAACACCCGAAACCACCAAGCAGCCACGACCGTGGATCCCGCCGCGGTGGCCCGAGAAGCCGAGTTGGCTGCCCGAGGATGCGACGCCGCCTCGGCTGCCGGACTTCGGCGACCTCGAGGACTTCGACAACTTCAGTGGATTCGGCGACTTCGGGGGCTTCGGTGACTTCGACAGGCCGCACGGACGACCGGACGGGATACCCGGATTCGCCCCGCCCCGTCTGCTGGACCGGGTACCGGGCTTCGCCGAATGGAGCCGCCCCGACGGAGGTCCTGCGGTCAGTCCCGAACCTGACTCACCGAAACCGGAAGGCCAGGGTTCGTCGCAGATGTGAGCTGCGACGGCTGCGCACCACCCGCGATCAGATGAGCTCCGAGCGCGGCGATCATCACCCCGTTGTCCGTGCACAACCGCGGACTCGGCACGCGCAATGTGAGACCGGCTGCGGCACAACGCTCCTCCGCGAGAGAGCGGATCCGCGAGTTCGCGGTCGCACCGCCGCCGAGGACGAGGGTGTCGACGCCCACGTCCCGGGCGGCGCGCACGGCCTTCATCGTCAGCACGTCCGCAACCGACTCCTGGAAGCCCGCGGCCACATCGGCCACCGGAACCGGTTCGCCCGCACGCTGCTTCGCCTCGACGAACCGAGCGACCGCGGTCTTGAGACCCGAGAACGAGAAATCGTGACGCGCGTCCCGCGCACTGGTCATGCCACGCGGGAACACGATGGCGTCGCGGTCACCTCGCTGTGCGAGACGATCCAGGGCAGGTCCGCCAGGGAACCCGAGGTCGAGCAGACGGGCGACCTTGTCGAACGCCTCTCCGGCCGCGTCGTCGACGGTGGTGCCGAGCTCGACGATCGGCTTGCGGCCCAGTTCCTCCACGTGCAGCAGGTGCGTGTGCCCACCGGAGACGAGCAGCGCGACGCACGGCGGCATCGGGCCGTGCTCGATGGTGTCGACCGCGACGTGTCCACCGAGGTGGTTGATCGCGTAGAACGGCACTCCCCACGCGGCCGCGTACGCCTTGGCCGCCGCGACGCCGACGAGCAGCGCACCAGCCAGTCCGGGACCGATGGTCACGGCGATGGCGTCGGGCTTGTCGATGCCGGCGGCCGCGAGCGCCCGCTTCATCGTCGGCACCATCGCCTCGAGGTGTGCGCGCGACGCCACCTCGGGCACCACGCCGCCGTACCGGGCGTGCTGGTCGACGCTCGACGCCACCTCGTCCGCGAGCAGCTCGCACCGGCCGTCACCGAGCCATCGGACGATGCCGACACCGGTCTCGTCGCAGGAACTCTCGATACCCATCACGATCATGGCCGTCACTCCTTGCCCGGCCGCTGGGCGGCCTCGGTCTCGATCCGCGCCGGACGACGCATCGTGAAGGCGTCCGCGCCGCTCGGCTGGTAGTACCGCTTCCTGGTGCCGACGATCTCGAAGCTCTCGCGCTCGTACAGCGCGATCGCCGGCTCGTTGTCGGTGCGGACCTCGAGGAACACCGGTCCGCCCCACTTGTCGGCCACGCGCAGCAGCTCTGTGAGAAGCGCGCCGCCGATGCCGCCGCGCTGCGCCGTCGGATCCACACCGATGGTGTGCACCTCGGCCTCCGGTGTCATGCTCGTGCCGAGCAGCGCCACCCCGGCGTACCCGATCAGCACGTCGGCGTCGTCACGGGCGGTGAAGTAGTGGTTGTGTCCGCCCGCCAGCTCCGACCGGAACGACTGCGCGCTCCACGGGTCGTCGCCCGGGAAGAGCACCTGCTCGAGCTCGGCGCACCGGTCGGTGTCGGCGTCGGTCATCGGGACGATGCGGACGTTCATTTGCGCCGGTCCGCCAACTCCACCGCGTCCGGACGGCGCAGATACAGGGGCACCATCGGCTCCGGTTCGACGCCCACGCGAAGCGCCTGCGCGGCAACCGACACCAGCCCGACCGGCGACGGAGTCTCCACCGGCTCGACGGGCAGGTCGAACATGTCCACGTGCGAGGCGGACCCGGCGATCACCTCCGACGGCGCCGGGTCGAGTTCGGAGGGCTTCACGACGTTGGGGCCCTCGACCCGCTTGCCGCCCGAATAGCGAGCCCAGTACACCTCGCGGCGGCGGGCGTCGGTGACCACCAACAGATCCCGATCGTCGGAGACGTCGGCGGCAATCGCGTCGAGGCTGCACACGCCATGCACCGGAATGCCCAGCGCGTCGCCGAACGCGGCACCGGTCGCCATGCCGACCCGCAGGCCGGTGAACGGTCCCGGTCCCACCCCGACGACGACCGCGTCGAGATCGGCAGGGGCGTGACCGGATTCGGCGAGACACTCGAGGATCTGCGGGGTCAGCACCTCCGCGTGTGCACGGGCGTCGACGGTGATCCGCGTCGCCAGCGCCTTCGGGGCATCGGCGTCGGATTCACGATCGAAGCGCACGACACCCGCGGTGACCGCGGGAGTGGAGGTGTCGATGGCAAGCACAAGCACGGTAGTCCAGGCTACTCGGCGTGCGACTAGCCGCTGGACACCCACTCCCAGCGGGCCGTGCGGACGTCGGATTCGGGCTCGCGGCGCAGCCGCACCCGCAGGTGCCGATCCGCGAGATGTTCGACGACGCCCTCGCCCCACTCGACCACGACGACCGCCGACGCGAGATCGGTGTCCAGGTCGAGGGCATCGAGCTGATCGTGCATGTCCACGTCACCGCCACCGCCCGCCTCGCCGAGCCGGTAAGCGTCCACGTGGACCAGGGCGACGGGCGCGCCGCCGTCCGGTCGGGTACCCGGCCGGTGCTCGCGCGCGATGATGAACGTGGGCGACGTCACCCGCCCCTCGACCCCGAGACCGGCCGCGATACCGCGGGTCAGGGCGGTCTTGCCGGCCCCGAGCGGCCCGTCGAGCACCACGAGATCCCCGGCCACCAGGCCGCGGGCCAGCGCACGGCCCAGCGCCTCGGTGTCCTCCGTCGTGGGCAGCGTCGCACTGCCGCCGGTTCGTGTGTCAGCCGACATCGGTCTGCTCCAGTTCACCCGTCGACGCTGCAATTTCACGATTCTCGCGGCTCGACACGGCGCGCCGGACCAACCGATCGATCGCATCGGAGGTTACCTGCGGGAACTCGAGCTCGACGAGATGGCCCGCACCGCGGACCCGCACCAGTTCGGCGCGGGGCAACGCCGCGGCGAGCGACTTCGAACTCGGGAACGGGATGATCATGTCGGTGTCCCCGCACAGCACCAGCGCGGGCGTGTCCGCCAGCACGGGCAGCGCCTCGGACTCGTCGTGCAACTCCAGCGATTCGAGGAAGTTGACGATCGTCACGACGGAGATGTCGTTGAGCATGCCCTCGGAGAATTCGACGAGCCGCGGACTCACCTCGGTGCCGTACGACGCGGCCCGCAGGATCGGCGAGATGATCGCGCGGGCGGCGCCGCGGGCCTGCTGCACCACGCCCGGCGCGGTGCGGACCGCGAGCCGGAACGCATCGATCACCGGATTGTTCAGGTTGCGGCCGAGCCCCGACTTGTTGAGACCGGCCGCCGTCGTCGCGAGCAGACCGACCCCGATCACCTTGTCGCCGAACAGCTCCGGGAACTGTCGGGCCATCGCCAGGATCGTCATGCCGCCCATCGAATGCCCCACGAGCACTACCGGGCCCGTCGGCGCGACGGCGTCGAGCACCGCCGCGAGGTCGCGCCCCAACTGCGCGATGGTGCAGCTCTCGGCGGTCGGAGTGCCGGACTCGCCGTGACCGCGCTGGTCGTAGAACACCATTCGCGCCGAGTCGCCCCACGCCTGCTCGAGCTGCCGGCGCTGGAAGTGCCACGACTCCATCCGCAGGCAGTACCCGTGCACGAAGACCACCGTCAGCGGCGCGTCCGCCGGCCCCACTTCGCGGACCAGCAGCGGCACGTCGTCCTCCGTCGGGACGACCCGGCTGCGGTCGCGGCTCATCAGCTCGAAGTCCTCGGCCCCGTAGATCTCCGGTCCGCGCCGCGTCGTCACGGCCTTGACCACGTTGAGCCCGGCGAGCGTGCCGATCGCGGCGACGCCCGCGACTCCCCCGAACAGGCCGAGCCTGTTCAGGAGGTTCATGACCGCCCGCCCGGTCCTCCGACGTATGTCCGGACCGTGCGCCCGCGCACCGACGTCACCACCTCGTAATGGATCGTGTCGAGGGCGTCCGCCCACTCCTGCGCGTGCGGTTCGCCGTGCTCGCCGTTGCCGAAGAACACCGCGGTGTCGCCCTCCCGTACACCCGCACCGTCCGGCCCGAGATCGACCACGAGCTGATCCATGCAGACCCGGCCGATACCCGGCCGACGGTCGTCACCGAGCCACACGTCGAAGTGTCCACCCAACGCGCGCGGGATTCCGTCCGCGTATCCGACGGGCAGCAACGCCACCGTCGTGTCGCGCGGAGCGATCCATGTGTGCCCGTAGGACACGCCGTCACCGGCTGCCACCTTCTTCACCAGAGCCACCCTCGATCGGAACGTCATGACCGGCCGCAGGCCGAACGTCCCCAGATCGGGAACCGGGGACAGTCCGTATATCGCGATTCCCGGCCGAACCATGTCGAATCGCAGGTCAGCGCGGGTGAGGGTGGCCGCCGAGTTCGACAGGTGCGCGGCCTCCGGGACCAGACCGATGCGCTTGGCATCCGCGAGCGCCCCGACGAACCGCTCGCGCTGCTGGTCGATCACCGGGTGGTGCGGCTCGTCGGCGTGCGCGAGATGCGAGAAGACCCCCTTGAAGCGGACGGCGCCCTCCGCCTCGACCCGGGCGAGATCGTTCAGGAAGCCCGGCCATTCCTCGCGGGAGACCCCGTTGCGATTCAGGCCCGTGTCGACCTTGACCGTCACGGTCGCCGCCGTCCCCACCCGGCGGGCCGCCTCGACGACAGACGCGAGATGCCGCGGCGACGACAACCCCAACTCGACACCCGCGGCGATCGCCGGAGCGAAGTCGGAGTCCGCCGTGTGCAGCCACGACAGGACCGGTGCGGTGATACCGGCGTTCTTGAGTTCGAGCCCCTCGGCGAGCGTCGTGACACCCAGTTCCCGGGCACCGGCGGCGAGGGCCGCCTCGGCCACCGGGACGGCGCCGTGGTTGTACGCGTCGGCCTTGACCACCGCCATGACGGCCGCGTCGCCCGCGTGCTCGCGCAGGATGCCGACATTGTGTGCCACCGCGTCGAGATCGATCACTGCTTCGGCCTGAGGCGCCGCCGCCGGACGCGGAGTATCCGCTGCGGTGACGCTCGTGGTCTTCGGGTCGGTGTCAGGCTCCTGCGCGGTGGTGGTCACGGCATTCGATCCTGCCACTGATCGGGGCGAAACCGTCGTGCGGGTACAACCCGACCAGTCACGATTCGGGTACAGCTGAGCTCGGGAACACGCGCAGTATCCGAATCGCCGACCGAAGGTGCGCGAGGAGCGTCGACGCGGAGATCGGAGCGAGCCCGGCCTCCCCGACCTCCTCGGCTCCCTCCCGGGCACCCAGATTGGCGGCCAGCGAGTGCGCCCGCGCGCCCGCCGCCGCGGCGAGCGCCGGCTCGAGTCCCGTCGCCATCAGGGCGCCGACGATGCCGGACAGCACATCGCCCGACCCTGCCGTCGCCGCCCACGATCCGCCCGCGTCGTTGACGTGTGCCCGCCCGTGCGGATCGGCGATGACGGTGGCCCGCCCCTTGAGCAGGACCGTGACCCCCCACTCCGCGGCCAACGCCCGCGTCGCCGCGACCCGATCCGGGACCGGCGCCACCCGGGTGAGCCGCTCGAACTCGCCCGCGTGGGGGGTCAACAGGGTCGGGGCGCTGCGGCCACCAAGCTCGTGCACCAGGTCGTGCTGCTCGGCCAGCAGGTTCAGCCCGTCGGCGTCGACGAGCACCGGCACGTCCGACGCGAGCACCGTGCGCAGTTCGTCGAGGGCGTCCCCGTCCGTCCCGATTCCGGGCCCGACGATCCACGCCTGGACGCGTCCGGCCTCGGCCGGCGACGGCGCCGCGACGACCTCCGGCCAGTGATTCAGCACCTCGGTAGCGGCCCGACCCGCATACCGGACCATGCCCGCCGTCGCGGTCACCGCCGCCCCCGACGTCAGCACCGCAGCGCCGGGATAGCGTCCGCTGCCGGCGACGACCCCCACGACGCCCTGCGTGTACTTGTCGTCCGCGGCGCGAGGCACCGGCCACAGCCGGCCCACCTCGGCCGGGTCGAGCGCGGTCATGTCGGGATCCGGCAGGTCCAGACCGATCGGCACCAGCTCGACCCGCCCGCACCGCGCGGCGGCGAGCACGTGGACCGGTTTGAGCGCGCCGAACGCGACCGTCACCGCAGCCGTCACCGCGGGACCGTCGACCGCACCGGTGTCGGGGTCGACACCACTGGGCAGGTCCACCGCGACGATCGGCGCGTCCAGCTGCGCCACGATCGCGGCCGCGGTGGGACGCAACGGCCCCTTCCCGGAGATCCCGACGATGCCGTCGAGCACCAGATCCGGATCGCCCGGATCCGGCGACACGCGCCCGCCCGCGGCCTTCAGTGCCGCGAGACCGGCTGCGTGCGCCCGCTCCGGGTTCAGCAGTACCGCGGTGACCGCCGCCCCACGCCGGCGCAGCATCGCCCCGGCCCACAACGCGTCGCCGCCGTTGTCGCCGGAACCCACGAGCAGCGTGACGGCGCGGCCCGCCACTCCCCCGGTGCGGGCCCGCAACTCGTCGGCGGCGACCCGCGCCAACCCGTACGCGGCGCGCCGCATCAGGGTGCCCTCGGGCAGACTCTCGAGCAGCGGCGCCTCGGCGGCCTTGACCAGTGCGGTCGTGTAGAAGTCCCGCATGTCTATCCGGCCGCCACCGGTCCCGAGATCATGAACGGGGCACCGTTCGGATCCGCGACTCGAGCCATCCGGCCGTGCTCGGAATCCCACGGTTCGCGCAGCACGGTGCCACCGAGTTCGGTGATCCGGGCGACCGCGTCGTCCGTGTCGTCGACCTGAACGAACATTTGCCAGTGCGACGGCACCTCGGCGGGCAGCGCCTTGCCGGCATCGAAGATCCCGGCCAAATCGTCGCCGTCGAACCTGCCTGTCGAATAACGGAATTCGTCGGTGTCGCTCAACGTGGCGAGCTCCCAGCCGAAGACGTCGCGGTAGAACGGCAGGGCCGCGTCGTAGTCCTTGGTGACCAGCTCGAACCAGGCCGGGGCGCCGGTCTCGCCGATCACCCCGAAGCCCTTGTGCTCGGCCGGCTGCCACGCGCCGACCACGCCACCGGACGGGTCCATGAACATCGCCATCCGCCCCTGCTGGGGCACGGTCATCGGCTCCATCATCAGCTGCCCACCGGCGCCCTCGACGGCCTTCGCGGTGGCGTCGGCGTCGGACGTGGCCAGGTAGGTCGTCCATACGTCCACGTACGGGTTGCCCGGCTGACCGGGCATCATCCCGGCGATCGGCTTGCCGCCCGAATAGAACATCACGTAGCCGCCGTACTCCGCACCGGACGACTCGTGGGTCCAGCCGAAGAGGTGGTCGTAGAACGCGGCGGCGCGGTCGACGTCGGAGGTCTGCAGTTCGATCCAGCACGGGGCGCCGAGTGGCGCGGAATCACGGGTGGGCATGACAACTCCTCGCTCGGGGTGGTTCGAGGTCGCGGAGGTGCGCCAGGGCACACTCGTGCTCAGACTACGCTGAATCACATGAACGCACGCTGGTCTGCACTGATTGCGGGAATCGCTTTGGCCGCAAGCATTTCCGGATGTTCCACGGAAGCCGAGAAGGATGCGTCCGCCGACCCGGCCAGCGCGCTGACCGTCACCGTCTCGAACATGACGTACTCGCCGTCGTCCATCACGATCTCCGTCGGGCAGACCGTGACCTGGGTGTTCGACGACCGCGGCACCCCGCACGACGTCGTCGGGGTCGGCGACGCGAAGTCCGTCCTGCGCAGCCCCCTGCTGATGTCGGGCACGTGGGAGTTCACGTTCACCGCGCCGGGCACGTACGACTACACCTGCTCGCTGCACCCGGACATGCACGGTGTGGTCGTGGTGGTCTGACCTGGGATCCGACCGCCACGACCGCACCGGGCAATCACGGGTCTACTCGACCGTGACCGACTTCGCGAGGTTGCGCGGCTTGTCGACGTCCAGGCCGCGGGCCACCGCGACCTCGGCAGCGAACACCTGCAGCGGGACGGTCGACAGCAGCGGCTGCAGCAGCGTCGGCGCCGCGGGGATCTCGATGAGATGGTCGGCATGCGCCCGCACCGTCTCATCGCCCTCCTCCGCGATCACGATCGTGACGGCGCCGCGAGCCTTGATCTCCTGGATGTTGGAGACCAGCTTCGAGTGCAGCACCGCACGCCCCTTCGGCGACGGCATCACCACGATGACCGGTAGGCCATCCTCGATCAGCGCGATCGGGCCGTGCTTGAGCTCGCCTGCCGCGAAGCCCTCCGCGTGCATGTACGCGAGTTCCTTGAGCTTGAGCGCACCCTCGAGCGCCACCGGGTAGCCGACATGGCGACCCAGGAACAGCACCGCCGACGCGTCGGCGAACTCGCGCGCCAGGGCCCGCACCGGCTCGACGGTCTCGAGCACCCGCGCCACCAGGTCCGGCATCGCGGCCAGGTCGGCGTACTCGCGCGCGACCTCGTCGGGGTACTTGGTGCCCCGCGCCTGCGCCAAGGCCAGTCCCACCAGGTAATTCGCGGTCACCTGGGCGAGGAAGGCCTTGGTGGAGGCCACGGCGATCTCCGGACCGGCACGCGTGTAGAGGACGGCGTCGGCCTCGCGGGGAATCTGCGCCCCGTTGGTGTTGCAGATCGCGAGCACCCGGGCCTTCTGGTCCTTCGCGTGCTTGACCGCCTCGAGCGTGTCCGCGGTCTCACCCGACTGCGAGATCGCGACGACGAGCGTGGAGCGGTCCAGCACCGGGTCGCGGTAGCGGAACTCGCTGGCGAGCTCCACCTCGACGGGCAGGCGCGTCCAGTGCTCGATCGCATACTTCGCGAGCAGACCCGAGTGGTAGGCGCTGCCACACGCGACGACGAAGACCTTGTCGACGTCGCGTAGTTCCTGGTCCGACAGGCGCTGCTCGTCCAGGACGATGTGCCGGTCGACGAAATGTCCGCGCAGGGTGTCGGCGACCGCCTGCGGCTGCTCCTGGATCTCCTTGAGCATGAAGTAGTCGTGGCCACCCTTCTCGGCGGCCTGCAGGTCCCAGTCGATCCGGAACGGGCGCCCCTCCTGCTCGTTGCCGGAGAAGTCCGTGATCGAGTAGCCGTCCGCGGTGATGACCACCACCTGGTCCTGACCCAGTTCGATCGCGTCACGGGTGTGCTCGATGAACGCCGCGACGTCCGAGCCGACGAACATCTCACCCTCACCGACACCGACGACCAGCGGCGTCGAGCGGCGGGCGGCGATGATCATGTCCGGATGCTCGGCATGCGTGAACACGAGGGTGAACGCCCCCTCGAGCCGGCGCAGCACCGACAGCGTGCTCTGGAGGAAGTCTCCCTTGGTGGGGCCCTCGTCGAACGCGCGCGCGACCAGGTGGACCGCGACCTCCGAATCGGTGTCGCTCAACAGGTCGACCCCGGCCGCCTCGAGCTCGGCTCGCAGCGGCGCGAAGTTCTCGATGATGCCGTTGTGCACCACGGCGAACGCCCCGCTCGCGTCGCGATGCGGATGCGCGTTGCGGTCGGTCGGCTTGCCGTGGGTCGCCCAGCGGGTGTGCCCCATGCCGGTGGTTCCCACGAACTTCTCGCGGCCGACCTCGTCGAGTTCGGCCTGCAGGTTGGACAGACGTCCCGCCTTGCGCTCCGTCGCGAGACCGCCCGAGCCGTCCAGCACGGCGATGCCTGCAGAGTCGTAGCCGCGGTATTCCATTCGCTGCAGCGCCTTCTCCACGACGTCCAGAGCCTGGCGGTGGCCCACGTAACCCACGATTCCGCACATGGTTAACCAGCCTACTTGGGCGACCGTGCAGAGCGAACTCGGTCCGCGATCGGATAACGTCACACGCGTGGCGCAGACACCGAAGTCCCTGGTATCCAAGCTGTCCAAGCGTGGCCCGCACCGGGTGCTGCGCGGAGACCTCGCACTCGCGGGCCAGCCCGGCGTGGTGTACACCCCCGCCGAGGGCTTCAATCTGCCCGCGGTCGCCTTCTCCCACGACTGGCTGGCAGGCTCCGCGAACTACGCGAACACGCTCGAGCATCTCGCGTCGTGGGGCATCGTCGTCGCCGCGCCGAACACCGAACGCGGACCCGTGCCGTCGCATCTCGGGCTGGCCGCCGATCTGGGTACGGCCCTCGACATCTGCACCGGCGTGCGCCTCGGCCCCGGCCGGATCAGCGTCCACCCCGACCGCGTCGCGTTCGCCGGTCACGGCATGGGCGCAGGAGTCGCCGTCCTCGCCGCCGCACAGCAGGGCCGCGCGAAGGCCGTCGCGGCGCTGTTCCCCGCCCCGACGGCGCCGTCCGCGGTCACCGCGGCCGCCAAGGTCGAGGTGCCGGGGCTGATCCTCGCCGGCGCGACGGACGTCGATGCACTCAACAGCAACGCGCTCCAGCTGCACGACGCGTGGAAGGGCGAGAGCCTGCTCCGCGTCGTCGCCAAGGGCTCGAGCACGGGACTCGTCGAGGGCCGCCGACTGCTCGGATTCCTCGGCGTCGGCGGTGCCGAGCGCCGGACGCAGCACGTGACCCGCGCGCTGCTCACCGGGTTCCTGTTGCGGCACCTCACCGACGACAAGGCGTACGCCGTCTTCTCGGACGCCGACGCCCACTTCCCCGGAACCCACCCGGCGCACCATGACGACGTCGAGGGCGCCGAGGGCGCCGAGGGTTTCGAGGAGCTGGCCCGCCGGGAGGATGCGGCGGCACACCACCTGGGCAACCAGGTCGGTCAGCTTCTCGGCCGCTAGGTCACAGCGGCCCTGCCTCGGCGAGCACCGGTTCGTCGGCGCCAGACGGTACTGCCCCCACTTCCGCGAGCGTCGGTTCCTCGACGGCGCGGGCCGCAGGTGCTGGACGCCCACCGAGGGCCCGATGCGCCGACGGCGCGATCTGCGGCTCCGCTGACGGCTCCGCGGATTCGGGACTCGGCGCGCAGTAGTCGGGCGGGGATTCCGCATCCGGCGTGGCAACCTCGGGCTCAGGCACCGGTTCGAATACCGCCTCCGGCGCGGGACACTCGTCGACCGGTTCCGGCTCGGCCTGCGGTGGTGGCGACTCGTCGACGGTCTGCGCGGTCGGCGACGCGGGTTCGGGTTCGGGCTCGGCTTCGGGGGCGCACTGGGCCTCGGCCTCGGGGGCGCACTCGCACGCGCACGCGGATGCCGTCCCGAGATTCAGGCTGTTGCCGCCGCGCACCGATTCGCTCACCACGTCGACGATGCCGAGCGCCACCTCCGCGACCGCACCCGCGATCGCGCCGACCGCGCGCACCGCGGCCGCGGCGACGGCACCGTCGATCGACAGCGAGCCACCGATCACCGCACCACCGCCCGCCGCCCCGGCGCTCGTCACCGGGGCCTGGACCCCAACCAGGCCGGGCGTCACCGCCGCCACCGACGTGCCGGCCGAAGCGCCGAGGGCCATCGAGCCCGTCGCAACCGCCGGGACCGCCGGGACCGCCGGGACCGCCGGGACCGCCGGTGTCGGTGTCGGTGTCGGTGTCGCCGCCATGGTCGGCAGGTCGCCGCACGTCGGCGGCGCGGCCACCGGGCGGCACTCGACCACGAGGGGATCGGGAATCGGGAACGCGCCGTCGTCGATTCCAGTGAACACGCATTCGAGGTTCCGGTACACCTCGTCGACCGCGGTCTCCGTTTCGTCGCACAGAGTCGTGAACCGGCACACCGTCTCCCGCACGTGCGCCAGGAACTGTGCGCCGGGCTGTTCATCGCATGCGCTGCCCAGGAGGGTGCGATCAATCTCGTCCGGTGTCAGTCCCCCGGCGGTCGACGGATCGAGCGCTCCGACCCAGTCCGCCTTGCGGGTCCCGGCGTCGCGCAGCGCCCGGGCCGCCTCGACCAGCGCGCTCCGGACGTCGTGGGCACCGCGGCGCACGCCGTCGGCACGCTCGAGATGCTCGGCCAGGTGTTCTCGAGCCCAGTCCGCGGCGACACCGGTCCAGGCCTGCTCCAGTTCGGGCGGAACCGCCGCCTGCTCGTCGTACCGGTCGTCGAGATCGGCGGCGACGCGGGCCAGGATCTCGATGTCGTCGTCGAGCGCCCCCAGGTCGATGCCCCGCTGCTCGAAGTACCGGGCTTCGACGTCGTCGTACGTCGGAAACGCGTCACCGGTTCCCTGCCGGGCAGCAACCGCCGCCGCGCGGGGCAGGAAGAGGTCGAAATACCGCAGGCCCTGGGCACCGGACCGCAGAACGGCGTCCACTATCGCCCGCTCAGTGCGACGACGTTGCCCGCGGTGACCGCGTCCTGACGTTCGTGGACGTCGGCGGTCTGCGCGAGCACGCGCGCGGTGACGTCCGAGGCGTAGGACCACGCGCCGATCGCACGCGCCAACCGCAGATATCCCTCGCGGATCGCGCGCTGCCGTGCGCCATCTGCGCCGGTCGCCCCGAATCCGCAACCGGCGATCGTCCGCACCGTCCCGTCGAGGGCCTCACCGCTCGCGCGCAACCCGCGGGCCGCCGCCCGCACCCTCGCGACATCGATCGAAACCACGTCACCCATTCGCTCCGCCTTTCGTGCTGTCGATTCGGCTCCTTCGTCCTGTTCGACGCACGTCGCGGCGCGGTGGTTCCGCCCGATGCGGCAGTTAGGCCGAGGCCACCTGCTCCGCGAGCGTCTCGGCGATGCGCTGGGCCGTCTGTGGGTCTGCGGCTTCGACCATCACCCGCACCAGCTGCTCGGTTCCCGACGGACGCAGCAGGACCCGTCCGGTGTCGCCGAGTTCGGACTCGGCCGCACCGATCGCGGCCTGGACGTGCGGTGCCGCCGCGACGGCCGCCTTGTCCGCGACGCGGACGTTGATCAGCACCTGCGGCAGCGACGTCATCGCGCCGGCCAACTCCGCGAGCGACTGCCCCGTCGCCGCCATGCGCCCCATCAGGCGCAGGCCCGTGAGCACGCCGTCACCGGTCGTGCCGTGCCCGGGCAGCACGACGTGCCCCGACTGCTCACCGCCGAGGCTGAAGCCGCCCGCGCGCAGTTCCTCGAGCACGTAGCGGTCGCCGACCGCGGTGGTCCGGACCTCGATCCCGGCCGCCCGCATGGCGATGTGCAGTCCGAGGTTGCTCATCACCGTCGCGACGAGCGTGTTGTCGACCAGTTCACCGGAATCGCGCATACCGATCGCGAGAACGGTCATGATTGCGTCGCCGTCGACGACGGCACCGGTCGCATCCACCGCGAGGCAACGATCGGCATCACCGTCGTGCGCCAGACCGATGTCCGCGCCGTGCTCGACGACGGCGCGCTGCAGCACCTCGAGGTGCGTCGACCCGCAGCCGTCGTTGATGTTGAGACCGTCCGGGTCGGCGTTGATCGCGATCACGGTCGCGCCGGCGGCCCGGTAGGCGTCGGGCGCGACGGTCGACGCGGCGCCGTGCGCACAGTCGACGACCACGGTGAGCCCGTCCAGGCGGGTGTCGAGCGCGCCCGCCAAGTGAGCGAGGTAGCGGCTGGTGGCGTCGAACGCGACGTCGACGCGGCCGATGCCGGCGCCCGTCGGACGGCGCGTGGGGCCGGCTTCGATCGCGGCCTCGATGCGGTTCTCGACGTCGTCGTCGAGCTTGTGTCCGCCGGCCGCGAAGATCTTGATGCCGTTGTCGGGCATGGGGTTGTGCGAGGCGGAGATCATCACGCCGAGTGCGGCGTCGTACGCACCGGTCAGGAACGCCACCGCGGGCGTGGGCAGGATTCCGACGAGGATCACGTCGACACCGGCGGCGGTCAGTCCGGCGGTGACGGCGGCCTCGAGCATCTCGCCGCTCGCGCGGGGGTCACGGCCGACGACCGCGACGGGGCGCGCAGACGCGCCCACCTGCGACGCGAGGACCTCTGCGGCGGCCGCGGCAACCTTCAACGCCAGTTCCGCGGTCAGCTCGGCGTTCGCCAAGCCGCGCACGCCGTCCGTGCCGAACATACGACCCATATGAATCCGATCCCTCGCAATCCGGGTAGGCGATCCGGGTGAGCTCCCCGGTAAAACACAAGAGCAGGCGTCCGGTAGCGAAGAACTCTACGAACGCCTGCTCTCGTGGAAGAACAGGTGCCGGAGCCGGCAAGGATGCCGGCTCCGGCGACACATCAGCGCTTGGAGTACTGAGATGCCTTGCGGGCCTTCTTCAGGCCGTACTTCTTACGCTCGACGGCGCGGGCGTCACGCGTCAGGAAGCCGGCGCGCTTGAGCGCGGGGCGATCCTCAGCGGTGACCTCGATCAGAGCGCGGGAGATGGCGAGACGCAGCGCGCCTGCCTGGCCCGAGGGGCCGCCACCGGTCAGGAGAGCGGTGATGTCGAACGACTCGGTGCGCTCGACCAGGACCAGCGGAGCCTTGATGAGCTGCTGGTGCACCTTGTTCGGGAAGTAATCCTCGAGGGTGCGGCCGTTGAGCTTGAACTCACCGGTGCCGGGGGTCAGGCGGACGCGGACGACCGCCTCCTTACGACGGCCGACGGTCTGGACCGGGCGGTCGATGACGATCGGAGCCTGCGGAGCAGCCTCGTACACCTCGGTGACCTCGGTCTCGGTGGTGTACTCCGAGTGCTCGTCTGCCGCAGCCTCGACGGCCTCGTTGAAGTCTTCGTTGCTCACTGGGCGACCTGCTTGATCTCGAACGGAACCGGCTGCTGCGCGGCGTGGGGATGGGTCGGGCCTGCGTAGACCTTCAGCTTGCCCGCGATGGCGCGGCCCAGCTTGTTCTTGGGGAGCATGCCGACGACGGCCTTCTCCACGAGGCGATCCGGGTTCTTCTCGAGAACCTCGCCGACCGAACGGGACTTCAGGCCACCCGGATGTCCGGAGTGGTGGTACAGGAACTTGTCCGTACGCTTGTTGCCGCTGATGGCAACCTTGTCAGCGTTGATGATGACGACGAAGTCGCCGCCGTCAACGTGCGGTGCAAAGGTGGGCTTGTGCTTGCCGCGGAGCAGGTTGGCTGCCTGCACGGCAAGGCGACCGAGCACCACGTCAGTGGCGTCGATGACGTGCCAGGTACGGGTCACGTCTCCGGCCTTCGGGGAATACGTAGGCACAGAACTTCCTCGTCTGTTCGTTTCTGCTGCTGGCCGAGCATGCTGTACGGATGGTTCCCGGCGGCCAGTTGAGACCCGGGAACCATCTCTCACCGCACACAGAAGCGGGGGCGAGAGACGGCACGCCGACGTAGAACGATACCGGCTGGGACCGAGCAGGGTCAAAAACGCCGGTCAGCCGACGAGTGCATCCGCGAGACGTTCGACGGCCCACGTGAGATCGTCCCGGCTGATCACGAGGGGCGGAGCGATCCGGATCGTCCCTTCGTGGGCATCCTTCGCGAGGACGCGCCGGGCCAGCAGACGCTCACAGATCACCCGCGCCGGCGGCTGCCCCGGCGCCAACTCGACGCCGGCCCACAGCCCCCGGCCCCGCACCTCGGCGACGTGGTCGGCAGGCAACTGACGCAGCATTGCGTGCAGGTAGTCCCCCAGCTCACGACTGCGCCGCTGGTAGACACCGCTCTCCAGAAGTCGGACGACCCCACTGCCGATCGCGCACGCCAGCGGGTTGCCACCGAACGTGCTGCCGTGCTGGCCCGGGTGGATGACGTCCATGACGTCGCGGTTCGCGACCACGGCCGAGACCGGAACGATGCCGCCACCCAGCGCCTTCCCCAGGATGTAGACGTCGGGGACGACGCGCTCGTGGTCGCACGCGAAGGTGTCACCGGTCCGGCCCAGACCGCTCTGGATCTCGTCGGCGAGCATGAGAAGGCGGTGCTCGTCGCACAGGGCCCGCACGCCGGCCAGGTAACCGTCCGGCGGTACCAGCACACCGGCCTCGCCCTGGATCGGCTCGACGAGGACCGCGACGGTGTTCTCGGTGATCGCCGCCGCCAGCGCGTCGACGCTGCCGTACTCGACGGACGGGAACCCCGGAGGGAACGGACCGAAGCCGCCGCGCGCGTCCGGATCCGTCGAGAATCCGACGATCCCGATCGTGCGTCCGTGGAAGTTCCCCGCGCAGGTGATGATCTCGGCCCGATCGTCCGGCACGCCCTTGACGTCGTAGCCCCACTTGCGCGCCAGCTTGAGCGCGCTCTCCACGGCCTCGGCACCGGTGTTCATCGGGAGCACCGCGTCCTTGCGGCACAGCCGCGCCACGTCGGCGCAGAATTCGGCGAACCGATCGTGCTGGAAGGCGCGACTGGTGAGGGTGAGCCGAGCGATCTGCTCACGCGCGATGTCGACCAGCTCGGGGTGTGCGTGCCCGAAGTTCAGCGCCGAATACCCGGCGAGCACGTCGAGGTAGTCGACGCCGTCGATACCGCGGACCCAGGCCCCCTCACCCGACGTGATCACCACCGGCAACGGGCTGTAGTTGTGTGCGCTGCGCTCGTCCGCACGGGCGAGCTCAGCCGCCGTCCCGGCCGTGACCGGCACGAGTTCGGCATCGAGATGATGTCCCGTCGTCATAGGGTCCGCCTCCCGGCCCGGCGCCGCGCGCCACCGCTTTCGGGTCAGGCCAGTATCCGCCGACCGGCACTCGGCGGCAATCGTTCTCGGGCCCGGATACGCGTGTGCCCCGACGGCTCTCCTCCGTCGGGGCACACGTTTCAGGCGTAGTCGGACTACGCCCAGCTGTTGGCAGCGGCGGTGTTCACCTGCTGCATGTCCGCATTGCCCTGACCCACGACGCGGCCGACCGCATCGAGGATCTGGTTGAGCTCGAGCGCCGCGGAGTCCCACTTGGCCTGCTGCGCCTGGTACGCCTCCGACGCCGAACCCTCCCACTCTGCGACCATCGGCGCGATGTGGCCCTTGAGGTCGTCGAGCTTGGAGTTCATCTGGGCCTGGATCTGGTCGATCCGCGCCTTGAGCGCTTCGATCTGCGCGAACGAGTAACGCATGGTCATGACTGCTCCTGTCGGTACTGGTCTGAGAATTGAGGCGATCGGGGTCAGAAGTTCAGGCTGCTTGCGACGTTGTTGAGCGAGCTCGTGTGATCCTGCTGCGCGGTGTCGTACGAGACACTGTTCGACTTGATGTTCTCGCTGATCGCCTCCAGCGCCTGGTTCAGCTTGGTTGCGCTGCCATCCCATCGCTCCATGAGGCTCTGGAACGCGATCGCCGCCGAGCCCTCCCAGCCACCGCGGATTCCGTCGACCTCACCCTTGAGGGTGCCCAGCAGACCCTGGATCTCGTTCCGCACGTCGCTGACGCGACGCGAGGTGGCCTCCATGGTCTCGACGGTGGTCCTCATCTGATCGCTCACTTCGACTCCTTCGGATGCACTCGGATGCGCTCGGCATCGTTGTCCCACTTCCGCGTCCCGCCCACCGATCCCCCCAGGGACTCGTCGCAGTCAGTTCGCGCCTACATCTGGTTGGACGCACTCGTCCGCCGATTCGGTTCCATCGATCCCGGAACTTTTTCCGAGACCCGCGTTTTCACGCCGCACCCACCTCGACACTGCGGACGGCCTGCTCGCAATCCGCTGCCAACGCGTCCCACTCACCGTCCCGGAACTGGCAGCCGATGCTCACCTGCACGCCGCGTTCGACGAGGACGTGCCAACGCACGCGCGATCGGCCGTCGGGCGACTCGACGTACGAGATTGCCTGCCGGCCCGCGAACGCGGAGTCCGGGTCGAACTCGGAGAAGGGGCCGTCGGGACCGCGGTCGACTATGCGGCGCTCGAGCGCGCGGGCCACGTCGGCACGGTCCGACCCCTCGGCGATATCGGTGGGAATCACCACGATGCGGCGTCCGCCCACCCCCTGCGGCGTCAGGTCGAGCCGCCCGGGTTTGGCCGGTTGCGCGTTCCACCCACCCGGCAACTGCACACTCACCGAACCGATCTCGAAGCGCTGCAACGGTTCAGCGGTGTCGGAGGCGTTCGCTCGTTCCCAGGGTCGCCAGAACCCGACGACGCTACCGGCGGCGGCCGCCACGACGAGCACGGCGGCCGCCACCACCACCGCGGCGCGTCCCGGCCCGCGCTGTGGTGGTGGCGCCGGGCGATGATCGAGCCACGCGGCGGGGATCGAGTCACCGTCGGACAACTCCGCCTCCCCTGCCGGCGCCACGCGGGCGAGATCCGCATCCGGAACGACCACGACACTCGACCCGATTCCGGCGGTGAGGATTTCGACGACGTCGGGGTCGGCCGCACCGGTCACGAGCACGTGCTCGACCGGACGACCGTCGGCGACTGCACACACCAGCCGGTCGAGCACCGCGACGCGGTCGGGGTGCTCACGAAGATCGAGACTGCCGGTGTCCGAGGCTAGTTCGCACGCGCGGACGGTCGGTTCACCGCGGCCGGTGCGCTCGACCAGGCTCGCCGTGGTCGCCAGCGGCGCGCATTCGAGCACCACCCAGCGTGCCCAGTCCGGCGGCGCCGACACCGCGAGCGCGATCGGTAGCAGCGCCACTTCGTGGGCCGATCGTCGCGCGGCCGACTCGAGCACGCCCCGCCGCGCCGATCCCCAGTGGGACGGGTGTGTGACCGTCACCGAGGGTACGAAACCCGTTCCCTGCGTGCCCGTTCCGATCACGCGGTGAAGCGCAGTCGCGAGGGCGTCGACCGTCGCGACCGGCTGCGCACCCACGAGGACACGCTCGTCGTCGATGCACTCGAGACAGTGCTGGATTGCGTCGTCCCGCACGCGGACCACGCCGGACGACGACGCCACCCAGACGGCGCAATCCGCGAGGTGCAGCGCGACACTCGCTTCGGTCACAACGGCGGCAACCACGCGAGCTGGACGAGCGACGTCGCGCTCCGGGCGATGAAGGTTCCGCGTCCCGGCGGCTGCTCGCTGGGCCGGACCGTACCGATGAGGTTGCCCTCGTCGCGGCTGCCGCTCATCACCATTCCGGCGGGCACCAGGTCACGGATCCTCGCGATCACCGGCTCGTACAGCGCCCGGGACGCGCCGCCGGAACGACGGGCGACGATCAGGTGCAGGCCCAGATCCTTCGCGTGCGCAAGGTAGTCGAGCAACGGGGTCAGCGGGTTTCCACTCGACGTCGCCACCAGGTCGTAGTCGTCGACGACGACGTAGATCTCCGGACCCGACCACCAGGATCGTTCCCGCAGCTGTTGCTGCGTGGTGTCCGGACCCGGCATGCGGCCGGCGAGGATACCCGCGAGATCGTTCATCATCGTCGTGAACGTCGACGCCGAGGCGGCGTATCCGGCCAGGTGATCGCCCTCCACCACGCCGAGCATGGTCCGCCGGTAGTCGCCGATGATCAGCTTCGCCTGCTGCGGGGTGTTCGATTCCATCAGCCCCAGGCAGATTCCGCGCAGCAGCGTCGTCTTGCCGCATGCGCTGTCACCGAACATCAGGAAGTGCGGCTGATCGGCGAAATCGAGGTACACCGGCGCGAGTTCGGCCTCGTCGATACCGATCGGCACCGACAGGCACGCGCCGTTCGACCCGCCGGGTCGCGGCCAGTGTTCTGCGGTGGCGGCGAGCACGCCCTCCCGCGGTATCCGATCAGGCAGCATCCGCACGCGCGGCGCGAGCGCACCGGAGCGAACCGCCCCGAGTCGGGCGACGGCGTCGGCCACCCCGGCGCCGAGGTCGTCGCTGCGACAGATCCCGTCCACGCGCGGCAGCGCCACCAGCAGGTGCAGTCCCTCGCGGGTGATGCCGCGCCCCGGCCTCCCCGCCGGCACGAGCATCGCCTTGGCGCGGCCGACATCGGAGTCGGTCGGATCACCCAGCCGCAGTTCGATTCTCGTGCCGAGTTGATCCTTGAGCGCGGGCCGGATGTCGGCCCAGCGCGGAGTCGCCAGCACCACGTGCACACCGAACGACAGGCCCTGCCCCGCGAGGGCGGTTATCTGCGCTTCGAGCGCCTCGAAGTCCTGCCGGATGCTCGGCCAGCCGTCGACGACCAGGAAGACGTCCCCGAACTGGTCCTCGGCCGCCCCTTCCGCTGCCGGACCGTCGACTGCGCCGCCGCGCAGTTGCCGGAACTGCGCCATGGACTCGATGCCGAGTTGCCGGAATCGCCGCTCGCGCTGACGCACGAGGGTCGCCATCTCGGCCACCGTGCGCCGAACCAGGTCGACGTCGAGCCGGTTCGCGACCGAACCCACGTGCGGTAGCCCGGCCAGGCCCGAGAGCGTGCCGCCACCGAAATCGAGGCAGTAGAACTGCACCTGACGTGCCGAGTGCGTCGCCGCCATCGACATGATCAGCGTGCGCAGCAGCGTCGACTTGCCGGACTGCGGGCCGCCGACGACGGCGACGTTGCCCGTCGCGCCCGACAGGTCCGCCACCAGCAGGTCCCGGCGCTGGTCGAACGGTCGGTCGATCACGCCGATCGGCGCACGCAGCGAACTCACGGCGGGCACGGATTCCGTGATTGTGGCCGGCGGGAGGATCTGGTCGAGGGTGGGCGCGACATCGAGCGGCGACAGCCACACCTCGTGCGCTGCCGGCCCGCGGCCGCGGATGCGATCGACGAGGACCTCGAGGACCGACCGCTGATCGCCCCCGCCCTCGACGTCGGGCACCGGCTCCGGCACGATCGGGATCACCGGCTCCTCGAAGGGCAGGACGACCGGCGTCGCGGTGAACGGACGCGGGCGCAGGTCGACATTCGGCACGCGCCCGTCCGTCGACCGGCGCACCCGCTCGGTCTCGTAGGGGCCCGACACGTAGGAGGCCTGGAAGCGCACGATCTCCGCGGAGTCGCACTTGAGGTAGCCGGCGCCCGGCGACGCCGGCAGGTGGTAGGCGTCGGGCACGCCGAGCACGGTGCGGGACTCGTTGGCCGAGAAGGTCTTCAGGCCGATTCGGTAGGACAGGTGACTGTCGAGTCCCCGCAGCTTGCCCTCCTCGAGCCGCTGGCTCGCGAGCAGCAGGTGCATGTGCAGCGACCGTCCGAGTCGACCGATCGCGACGAACAGGTCCGCGAAGTCGGGCTGCTGACTGAGCAGTTCGGAGAACTCGTCCACCACGATGAACAGCGCCGGCATCGGCGCGAGGTCGGCGCCGGCGTTGCGCGCCTTCTCGTAGTCGGTGACGTTCGCGAAGTTCCCGGCCGCCCGGAGCAGTTCCTGGCGCCGGTTCATCTCACCGGCGAGCGCGTCCTTCATCCGATCCACCATCGCCAGTTCCTCGGCGAGGTTGGTGATGACCGCGGCGACGTGCGGCGCACCTTCGAGTCCGAGGAAGGTCGCACCACCCTTGAAGTCGACGAGGACCAGGTTGAGCGCCTCGGGTGAGTGGGTCGCGAGCAGACCGAGCACCAGGGTACGAAGGAACTCGGACTTGCCGGATCCGGTGGCGCCGATGCACAGGCCGTGCGGACCCATGCCGTTCTCGGCAGCCTCCTTGAGGTCCAGTTCGACCGGGCTGCCGTCGACCCCGATACCGATCGGGACGCGGAGCCGATCCCGTCCGTGCCTGGGCGCCCACCCGTGCACCGGGTCGAAGCGGCCGACGTCGCCGAGCCCCAGCAGCCGACTCCACCCGGCCGCGACGGGCGCCCCGTCGTCGTCCCCCGTGTCGGCGGCGGTGCGGGCGGCGATCCGGAACGGGGCGAGCCGCCGGGCAGCGGACAACGCTTCCTGCGCCGTCAGTGCGTCCGCGGTCGCGAACGTCTCGACACCGGCGCCGCTGCGCGCACCGAGGGCACCGTCGGTCGTCACGAGTTGCAGACCGCGGGTGGCCGCGAGCCGCGGGCAGTACCCGCTGAGGTCGAGCAAGGTGACCGAGTCCAGACCGCCGTCGGTGACGGCACCGCTGTCGCCGTCGAGAATGCCCCCGTCGATCACGACCACGAACTGCGGCACCCCGGCCGTCGGCGGGGCGCTGCGAGAAAATCGCCCTCGCATCGAGAAATGCTGTCCCAGAGCCATTTCGAGTTCGATGATCGACCCGAACACCATCCGGGCCGACCCCGCACCGTCGGACACGTCCGGGTGCTGCGCATGCGGAAGCCACTTGACCCAGTCCCATTCGGCGACGGTGTCGGGACCGCACACGACCGCGATCTGGAGCTGATCGGGTCCGTGGAACGTGCACAACTGGACCAGCATCGCCCGGACCAGTCCGCGCGCGCCGTCCGGGTCGCCGTCGACGGAGATCGCCGCAAATCCCCGCAGCGACACCGCCGTCGGCAGGTCCGGCACAACCGAATGGGCGCGCACGAACCGGCGCAGCGACACCGCGGCCACCGGCTCGAGGTCTTCGACCGGCCCGGTCTCCGGTGGGATGAGGCGGGTTGCGAGCCGCTGGCTGCCCCGGCCGACACGCACGTGGCAGTAGTCCGGATCGGTGGTGCGGCGCTCCCACATGCGGACCGATCCGGCCAGGGTCCACAGCGCCGCGGGATCCGGATGGCTCCACGCGAGCGCCTTGCGCTGCTGCGTCCCGGTGTCGAGCGCGGTGCGTCGCAGTTGGTCGAGGTAGCGCAGGTAGTCCTTGCGATCCTCGTTGGCCTCGGCCGCTTTCGCTCCCCCGCCGCGGCCCGACCCGGCCAGCATGCCGAGCATCGACACCACCATCATCACCGGGAAGAGCAGCGACATCGGGTTCGTGGCCATCCCCGAGGTGAACATCAGGGCGGTCATGCCGACCATGGCCGCGACCATCACGATCGGCAACAGCTTGGTCATCAGGTTGCCGGGCGTGATGCGGGGAATCTCGGGGGGCGTCTGCAGACTCACTTCACCGCCCGGCGTACGCGGAGCCTCTCGACGTGCCCGGCGCACGAAATGCACGGTGCCCATGCTTTTCCACCCCCACAACAAGGCCAGCCCTCGCCCGGCCGATCGCGTCGACCACACCGAGTCACCCCCCACGGGCTCCGGACTCGCGAACTGAGAAACTACAGCACGGCACCGACGATGCACAGGGTGGAGGACCGGGCCCCACTGCCGGTATGGTGCCGATGGTTTCGAAGTGGGCGGTGCGGATGGGGTTCCGGATCGCGGATCCGGGGGGATAATCGTGACAGCTCTGTCTGCCGAGCACGCAGTCGGCGGAGGTACGCGTCCGCGTGGGCCGGCCGATCTGTGTCGGCTCACGATTCTCGCGCCGCACACCCAGATCGATCTCGCGCTGCCGAATGCGATCCCCGTCGAACTCCTGATCCCGGGCATCGCCGATCTCGTCCGAAAGCACAGTGCCGCCAACGACTTCGATGTCGCAGAGGAGCGCACCGAGCCGGTCCGCTGGACCCTGTCCCGCGTCGGGACCCCACCGCTGTCGCCCGCACTGAGCCTGCAGGAGCACGGCGTCCTCGACGGCGAACTGCTGGTGTTCGACAGCGCCGAGGCCAGTCCGCCGCCGCCGCTGTTCGACGACATCATGTACAACGTCGCCGTCGCGGACACCGGTCACACCCACCCCTGGACGCCTCGGATCGCGCGCCTGACGGGCTCCGCGATCGCGGTGGCCGCCACCGTCGCCGGTTCCTTCGCGCTGCTGCAGGTCGAGGGTTCCGTGCAGTCCCTCGTCGGAGCCGGGTGTGCGCTGCTGGCGCTCGTCCTGTTCCTGGTCACCGGGGCAGTCGGGAGCCGGGTCTACGGCGACTCGGGCGCCGCCCTCACCCTCGGCGCCGCGGCACTGCCCCTGGCGTTCGCGTCGGGAATGCTGATGGTCCCCGGCGACCGGGGAGCGCCGCACGTGCTGTTGGGGCTCGTGATGGTGGGGGCCACTGCGGTGTTCGCGCTACGTGCCTGCGGTGTGGGGCACACCGTGTTCACCGCCGCTGCCGCAGTGTCGCTGCTCGGTGCCGGGGCCGCACTCGCAGCGACTCTCACCGAGCAACCGCTACGCGCCGTCGGTGGTGTGCTCGCCGGTGCGGCGCTGACCGGGTTGGTCGCCGCGCCGCGCGTCGCGATGCTGCTCGCGAAGCTTCCCCTTCCGCCGGTCCCCGCGCCGGGCACGTCGGTCGACCCGGCCGAGGACGATCCTGACGACACCCGCAGCGTGCCGTCGTACGAGTCCGTCGCGGCCCGCGCGGACCGGGCACGACGGTTCCTCACCGGACTGGTCTGCGCGATGACGCTGCTCACCGGTTTCGGTGTGCTCGCGGCCGCCGTCCCCTCCTCCGGCGCCGGGATCTACTGGCCGGGAACGGCCCTCGCCGTCGCGGCCGCGACCGTGCTGATGTTCCGGGGCCGCACGTACAGCGCAGCCGAACAGGCGGTGCCGTTGGTCGGCGGCGGTGGGGCGATCCTCGTGCTGCTGTGCGCCGTCACGGCGGTCGCGGTGCCGGACGCGGCACTCGGGTTGTTCGCCACCGCGGCACTGGTCGTGGTGGGAGCGCTGGCGCTCGGAATCGTCGCCCCGCGCAAGACCTTCTCGCCGGTGCAGCGGCGTGCCACCGAACTGCTCGACTATGCGGCGATCGCGGCCGTCGTTCCGCTGGCGTGCTGGGTGTCCGGAGTCTTCGCCACCGTCAGAGGGCTGTGAGCGGGATAGTGGCGGGTACCGCACGACGCCGAACGCTCGGCGCGTCGGCCGTCGCCGCGCTGGTGGCGTTGACCGCGTCACTCGGTCCGGGCGTGGCGGCCGCTGTCACCCCCGCGCCGATCGACCCCGGCAGGCTGCCGTCGCCCTCACGACCGGCCCCACTCGTGCCCACCGAGCAGCGCAACACGTGCGCGGTGGCGCTGCCGATGGGTGACGGCCCGGATGTGCCACTGCCCCAGCGCACGATGGATTTCGCGTCGGTGTGGCCGCTGACCCGCGGTCAGGGACAGACCGTCGCGGTCGTCGACACCGGCGTCACGCGGCATCCGCGGCTTCCCCACCTCATCCCCGGCGGCGACTACGTCTCGAACGGAGACGGGACCGGTGACTGCGACGCGCACGGCACCATAGTCGCCGGGCTGATCGCCGCCGCACCCGTCCCCGGATCGGGCTTCGCCGGCGGCGCCCCCGACGCTCGGATCATCACGATCCGCCAGTCCAGCGCGAACTTCTCCGAGGCACGGCGGCGAGACGATCCGAACGACGTGCAGAATTCGAGCGGCTACGGCAACACCCAGACGATGGCGATGGCGGTGCGGCAGGCGGCCGACATGGGTGCGACGGTCATCAACATCTCGGAAGTGGCGTGCCGGTCGGCCGCCGACGGCATCGGCGACCAGTCGCTCGGCGCCGCCGTCGAATACGCCGCCACCGTCAAGAACGTGGTGGTGGTCGCGGCCGCCGGGAACTACGGCTCGGGTGGGTGCGCAACACAGAATCCGCCGATCGATCCACTGAACCCGCATGCAAACCAATGGGACTCGGTGTCGATGATCGCGACGCCCGCCTGGTACGACGACTACGTCCTGACGGTCGGATCGGTGAATCCCGACGGCTCGGCGTCGGAGTTCAGCCTCGGCGGCCCGTGGGTCGACGTGGCCGCACCCGGCACCGGGATCGTGTCCCTGAGCTCCGACGGTCGCGGTCAGACGCGGCAGTGGGTGACGGCGCAGGGAGAGCAGAGGCCCTTCGACGGAACCAGTTTCGCGGCACCGCTCGTCTCCGCGACCGCCGCGCTGGTGCGCGCCCGCTACCCGCATCTGACGGCGCAGCAGGTGATCGCGCGGATCGAAGCCACCGCGCAGGCCCCCGCCGAGGGATGGAATCCGTTCGTTGGGCACGGGGTGGTCGATCCGGCGGCCGCCGTGAGCGCGGATGTACCCCTCGACGGCGTCGCCATCGACCTGGCACGCTCGGCGCCCATTGCGGCGCCCGCACCCGCGCCGACACCCGACACCCGGCCGCGCACGGTGGCGCTGGCCGCGACCGGCGGGATCGCCGCGGTGGTGGTGCTGGGAGTCCTCGCGTCGTATCCACTGCGGCGGCGCCGCAACATGTGACTGCGGCGGCGCCGCAATATGTGACTGCGGCGGCGTCGCAATATGTGACTGCGGCGCGGCCGGCGGGCGTCAGTTGCCGGCGGCCACCGGGGCGGCGGCGTCGTCCGGGGCGACGCCGTCGTGGGCGACGAGCGCTTCCTCGCGGCCGAGTGTAGGCCCGGGAGCGAGGAGTTCGACGATTCGCCACGGCGCCGGCGGACCGGGCACCTCGAATCCGAGGGCCTTGGCGGCGTCGGCGTTCTTGACGCCGTAGCGGACGCCGGTGTCGGCGACGAAGAACAGGCCACCCTTGCGGGTGCTGCCGGACTCGAGGCCTGTGGCTTGGACGAATCCGCTGCTGCCGGGGCGCACGTAGACGGCGTCGGCGTTGTCGCCGGGGCCGTCCGCCTGTGCCAGTCGGACGGTGCGAGCGTCGTCGGGGATTGGGAGCGCGCGGCCGGCCGACACGGCCAGCGTGGCGTCGACCCGGCCGGAGTCGTCGCCCTCGACGGATCCCTGCGGGGTCCAGGTGAGGCAGCCGACGGGCTCGTCGGTGTCACTGACCAGGCGTGGCGGGGCACTCGGGAACGTCGCGACGTCGAGCCCGTGCGAGGCGGGCGCCTTGGCGAGGGCGTCGGGCGCGACGGTGGGCACTTCCGACTGTCCCTGTGAGTCCGAGAAGTGGATGAGGACGGCTGTCGCCTCACTGACCTCCTGGACGCCGTCCTGCAGCACCACGTAGTAGCGGGCGTCGTCGCCGCGTTTGACCTTGACGACGGATCCCACTGTCCTTCCGGCTATTTCGTAGTTCGGCGCGGATCCTGCCCCGTCGACGGGGGGAGCCGCGATCGGCAGGGTCTCGGGGATCGCGTTGAGCATGCCGCGGCTGATCGGGCGCGGGTGTGCCCCCTCGAGCCCCAGCGCGCGGGTGACCGCCTGGTCGTCGAGATCGATGGGGGCGCGGTGCCCGTCGTACACCAGGAACGTCGCATCCGACTGCGACACGAGCAGGGCCTGCCCCGAATCGAGCTGTCCGACACGGTCACTCCACGTGGGTTCGCCCACCACGACCGTCGTCGTTGCAACCGATCGGCGCCCGTCCGGCGAGACGGTGTCGCACACGGTCCACGGCTGCCCTTCCGTGCCGCCGCCCGCAGGCAGCGCCGACGGCGCGCCAGGGATGCCGACCAGGGCGCCGCGGGGCCGGGTGTCGATCTCGGATTCCTTGATCATCACGGGCTTGGCGGATTCGCCGACGACGAGCCGCGCCGAGGCGAGGTTCAGGACCGGATGCAGGGTGCCGTCCATGACGACAAACATTGCGCCCGAGTCCTTTCCGACGACGATGGACGCGTTGCCGATCTTGTCCTGGGGCCTGATCAGCGCGAGGGCCGCGCACGCCGCAAGCCCGATGCAGGCGACGACCGCCCCCACCGCCAGTGCCCGCGACTGCGCTCGCATCGGGTCGTTGAGCATCCGCACGTCCCGCCGCACGAGCGCATGTTCCATGCGCCGAACCAGGAATCGGTACCCGCTGACCTGCCATCGCGTAGTCGGCTGTGCTGCCATGTTCCCTCCCCCATCAGGCGCACGCTACGGACCCACACAGTACAGTTTGCCTGCAATCACACTTCGGCGGGCGATGGTCCGTCTGGTTCAGGTATCGGGGAGGAACCGTGGACCAATTCCGTGCCGGGCGCCGTCCGTATGCGGCTGCAGCCACAGTGACGACGATCGTCGTCGCGCAGGTTCTCGCGGTCGCGGTCTGTCTGCTCGCGCTGGGGGCGGGGCCGCCGCTGTGGGCCGCGGGCGTCATCGCGCTGATGCCGTGTGCGGCGCTGTTCGTCCGGATCGGCGGTCGGCTGCCCGTGTCGTGGGCCGAGGCCGCCTGGCATTTCGCCCTGGGGCGGCGCCCCGGAATCGGTCGTGGGAAGGACTTCCATGCGCCCGGGGAGACGGTGGGGCTGCACTGGGTCGACGGACAGGTCCTGTCGGTGGTCGAACTGCTGCCTCCGGCGCGGAGCTGGACCCGGCTCACGCGTGAGACCTGTGAGTTCGCGGAGCATCTGCCGCTGGCGGCACTCGCGGACTGCCTCGAGCAGAACGACGTCTCCCTGAGCGGCATCGACGTGGTCAGCCACGGCAGCCGCGCGGTGGCGGGCACCCCGGCCGCCGACGTGTACGACACCTTGGTCGGCCCGCTGCCGGCCGCGGCGCAGCGGATCGTGTGGGTGGTCCTGCGGTTCGACGCGTCGGCAAACGAGGCGTCCGTCGCCCGTCGTGGCGGCGGCGTCGACGGGGCCTCGCGGACGCTCGCGGTCGCCGCCCGCCGGGTGGTGCGCGCGCTCGCCGACACCGGGTGCCGCTCGCGGATCCTGTCCGCTGCCGAGATCGAATCGGCATGCGCCCGGATCTGTCGCGGGGTGCACCCGGACACGATGGACCAGGAATGGGACCACGTGCCGCTCGCCGGAGTGCAAAACGTCGGGAACGCCGTCGATCCACGCCATCTCTCCCGGGAGCTGCTGACGGGCGTGTGGGCCGCACCGAGCCTCGGCACGACCGTCGCGGTGCGGCTGCGACCGGCGCAGCGAGCGGGAGCGGTCCAGGTGGGCGCGGCCTTTCGCCGCAGCACCCGCACCGCACCGGAACCGGTACAGCTACCCGGACTGATCTCGATGCAGGGCCGGCACCGTGATGCACTGCTCGCGCACTTGCCGGCGTCGTCGGCAGGCCTCGACGACCTCACACCGATGAGCGAGGTCGGGCCCGAGCAGCTCGACGCGTTGCGGCTTCCGGTAGCCGGGTGCGGTCAGCTCGTCGGCTCCGACGCCTACGGCTATGCGGTGACGGCGCGCCTCACCGGCCCGGGAGTCACGAAGGTCTACGTCGCGGGCGAGCTCTACCTGGCACAACAGCTGGTCTTCCGCGCGGTGGCGACGGGAGCGCGCGTACTCGTCCGGACCGACCGCCCGCACGCCTGGCACATGCTGGTCGAAACCGTCGGTACCCCGGTGCGGCTGCGTCTCGCACACGAATCCTCGTGGTCCGACACGGGATTCGACACCATCGTCGTCGACGGTGTTCCGGTTCCTCCCGCTCGCGCGGGGGTGACGACCGTCCACGTGCACCACGATCCGCGCACGTGGCCGCAGTCGGTCCCGGAGGTGGCGATCGCGCAACCGGGGGCGTCCGGCGACCGGATCGTGCTCACGGTCGGTGATCAGCGGGTCGACCTCGTGCTCGTGGCGATCGCGTCCGAAACAGCATTCGTGGGACGACCGGGCGGCACGTCGGCACGGCTCGCCGCGGTGCGCTGACCCCGTCAGCCCGGATACGGGGTGTGCGCGCGTTGGGTCCCGAGCGCGTCCGCCCACCACGCCAACTGGGTGAGCATCCGCTCGGCGGCGTCGTTCGCGGGACCGTCGTCCGGGTCGAAATGCTTGCGGGCCTGATGGAAACTGACCGCCTCGCGTATCGAGACCATGTGCAGTTCCGCCACCACCTGGCGCAACTGCTCGACCGCGCGCAACCCGCCCGACATCCCGCCGTACGCGACGAAGCCGATCGGTTTGGCGCGCCACTCGTACTTCACCGTGTCCAGCGCGGTCTTCAGGGCCGCCGGGTAGCCGTGGTTGTACTCGCTCGTGACGACGACGAACGCGTCGGCCCGCCCGATACGGTCGGTGAACGCGTCCACCTCAGCCGTATGCGAAAGATCCTGCGGCAGTGCCGCGTCGGCCAGGTCGAGAACCGCGGTGTCGAAAGTGTCGCGGGCCCGCGCCCGCTCGACGAACCAGTCGACGACCACCGGCGCGAACCGCTTGACGCGGACGCTGCCGACGATCACCTCGAGTCGCAACGGTCGATCCAACTCCATCGGTTCGCTCCCTTCCGAATCCGATCGTATGACGCCGGCTCGGGGTCCCCGGGTTGCCGTTCGGAAAACAACACCGAACTGCCAGTGAGCCGGGCACTCGGCGGGTGTCAGCCGATGGGCGTCCCGGTGAGCGGTGCGATCGGCATGCAGGGCGCCGGACGCTGATGCTGCGGATCGAGTGCGTTCAGAACGTGCGCCGCGGCGATCGGCGAGGCGCCCATCGCCGCGTGCTCGGAGTAGTCCTGCAGGCACTGGTCCTGGACAACGATGTTGACCGTGTTCGGTCCAGGCACCAGCCCGCTGGTGTACGGGACGACGAGCTCGTCGTACCGGGTGGCGATGTTGGTGTACGAGACACCGGGGGCGTACGGGCCGCCGCCTTCGTTCATCTTGTCGACGAATTCGCTTCCCGGCGCCATGTCCAAACACGCGGCACACAGCTGTCCGAATGTCTGCTCCTGCAGCGGTTTCAGTCCGTGTTCCCGCGCGAACGCGGTGATCTCCTCAGCCCAGAACGCGCCCGCTCCCAGCCACAGCGGCGCGAGTGACACATACTTGTCGACCTTGGCGGCCCCGCCGAGGAACTTCACGTAGTAGTTCGGCATCAGGGTGCCCTGGGAGTGCCCGACGATGTCGACCTTGTCGGCACCGGTGGCCGCGAGCACTTCGTCGACGAACTCGCCGAACTGGTGGGCACTCTCCTCGAGCGGGGCCAGCCCACCGACGGCGCTACCGGGCCACGAGGCGCCGGAGCGGGCGCCGTAGGTGGGCGCGAACACGCAATACCCGTTGTTCTTCAGCAACGGAACATATGTCGCCCAGTTCGTCTGCCGGTTGGCTCCGGTTCCGTGGACCAGGATGACCGGGCGGGGATGCGCCGCGGAGGGCTTGCACGTCCAATCGTTCGATCCGGGGAGCGACCCGCCGGGATCGGCCATCTCCTCCGCGATACCGGCGTAGAAGTTCTGCGGAACAGGCATCGGCTCCTCGGCCGAAGCCACGACGGGGGCCGCGAACGCGGTGCCGATCGTGACCGCCGCCAGGAAGATCGCGGCAACGAAGGACGGACGCATGCGCGGCTCCCATCACCAGAACACGACGTTCCCGAGGGACTGTCTGCGACGGTATCAGCCCCCGGGCGGGCGACGCCGTGACTCGGGCACACCGATTCCGGGCGATCGCCCAGCGCGGGTGCTACCGACGTCTCAAAGATGGGCGGTGACGGTGACGACCGCCAACCAGATCAGCAGAACCACCTTGACCACCTCGAACGCCACATACAGGAGGTGGGCGCGGGACCGCGGGAGCTCCTCGCCCGCGAGGACCCTGTCCGACCGGCGGCTCAGCGGCGGACGAATGCCCGCGACCTGGATCGCCAGCACGATCGTCAACGCGGCGAGCAGGTTCCGCTCCCCGGCGCTCGGGGACACATCCGCCGCGAGCGCCGCCACCCACAACACGACCAGCACCACGATCTCGACGATGTTCAACGCCCGGAAGACACGTCGACCGATACCCAGCCCGATCGGAATCGTCACGCCCGGCGCGCGGAACTTGATCGGTGCTTCCAGGAACGAGATCGCGACGACCAATCCGAGCCAGAACGCAGGCCCCAGCAACTGAAGGGCGGTCCACAGTTCGTTCATCGTCGCGTTCCTCGTCGTCAGAGGTCCGGGCAGCCGATTCCGCGGGTGACCGCGTCGAGCGTCAGGCTACTCCCCGCAGCACCCCGCCCCACCCGGATCGACCGCCGTGCGCATCTCCCGGGTGGCTGCGTTGCGCGCAGCCAGATCCTCGTCGGCCGGATAGTCGACGCGGACCAGCGAAAGCCCGTGTGCCGGAGCGACGGCGACCGCGCTCGCGCGCTCGCGCTCCGCCAGCAGACCCGCCATCCACTCGACCGTCCGGCGCCCCTCGCCGACCGCAAGCGCGGCACCGACGAGGCTGCGCACCATCGACCAGCAGAACGCGTCGGCGCTGACGAAGGCCGTCAGCTCTTCGCCCTCGTGCGCCCAGTCGAAGCGCTGCAGTTCGCGCACCGTCGTCGCACCCTCACGGCGCTTGCAGAACGCGGCGAAGTCGTGCAGGCCCAGCAGCCGCGACGACGCCTCCCGCATCGCATCGACGTCGACGTCCTTGGGCCACGCCACCGTGTCACGAGCACGCAGCGGCTCGGCCCCGTAGGGCGCGGTCGTCAGCCGGTACTCGTAGTGCCGGCGGATCGCCGAGAACCGAGCATCGAAGTGTTCGGGAGCGAACGAGACGTCCTTGACACGAACGTCCTTGGGCAGAAATCGGGCGAGCCTGCGCACCAGGCGCGACGGGTCGTCCGGGATCATATCGGCCGGCACGTCCACGTGCGCCACCTGGCCACTCGCGTGGACACCGGCGTCGGTGCGGCCGGCCACCGTCAGCAGCACCGGGGTGCGCACGATCGCGCTCAGCTTCTCCTCGATCTCACCGCACACCGTGCGGCGACCGGGCTGGCGCGCCCACCCCGAAAAATCAGTGCCGTCGTACGAAACATCGAGGCGCAATCGAACGAACCCGCCGTCCCCAACGGGAACGACGGGTTCGTTCGATTCAGCGTGTGCCGAAACCAAGTGGACTAGTCCTTCTTGGCCTCGTCGGCATCGGCTGCGGCCTCGACGACCTCGGCCTCGGGGGCCTCGGCCTCGACCGCGGTCTCCTCGGCAGCCGGAGCAGCCTGCGAAGCAGCGACGCGGCGAGCGCGGTCCGCCTCGGAGGTGACCGTCTTCTCCTGGACAAGCTCGATGATCGCCATCGGAGCGTTGTCACCCTTGCGGGGGACGGTCTTGATGATGCGGGTGTAACCACCGTCGCGGTCGGCGTAGAACGGGCCGATCTCCGCGAACAGGGTGTGCACGACATCCTTGTTGCGGATGACCTTGAGAACCTCGCGACGGTCGGCCAGGGAACCAGCCTTGGCCTTGGTCACGATCTTCTCGGCGTACGGACGCAGGGCCTTGGCCTTGGCCTCCGTGGTGGTGATTCGGCCGTGCTCGAAGAGAGCAGTCGCCAGGTTGGCGAAGATCGCCTTCTGGTGCGACGCCGACCCGCCGAAGCGGGCACCCTTCTTGGGCTTGGGCATTGGAGCTCCTCTGGGGCTCGCCCAGCACATTTGCCCATGTGCCGGGTGATACGGGTTACAGCTGTTCGGTCTCGGCGTAGTCCTGGTCGTTGCCCTCAGCGTCGCTGAAGGCACCGGCGTCGGTGTCGCTCCACGTACCGGTGGCGGCGTCGTAGCCGGCAACGGTCGTCGGATCGAAGGACGCAGGGCTGTCCTTGAGGGCGAGGCCGAGCGAGTGCAGCTTGACCTTGACCTCGTCGATGGACTTCTGTCCGAAATTGCGGATGTCGAGCAGATCGGACTCCGTGCGTGCCACCAGCTCGCCGACGGTGTGAACACCCTCGCGCTTGAGGCAGTTGTAGGAGCGGACCGTCAGGTCCAGGTCCTCGATGGGGAGTCCGAAGGAAGCGATGTGATCGGCCTCGGCGGGCGAGGGTCCGATCTCGATGCCTTCTGCTTCGACGTTCAGCTCACGGGCCAGGCCGAAGAGCTCAACCAGGGTCTTGCCCGCCGAAGCGAGCGCGTCCCGAGCGGTGATGGAGTTCTTGGTCTCCACGTCGAGGATCAGCCGATCGAAGTCGGTGCGCTGCTCGACACGGGTCGCTTCCACCTTGTAGGTGACCTTGAGCACCGGCGAGTAGATCGAGTCGACCGGGATACGGCCGATCTCGGCGCCGGACGCCTTGTTCTGGACGGCGGGGACGTAGCCGCGACCGCGCTCGACGACGAGCTCGATCTCCAGCTTGCCCTTGTCGTTCAGGGTGGCGATGTGCAGATCCGGGTTGTTGACCGTGACGCCTGCCGGCGGAACGATGTCACCCGCAGTCACGACCCCGGGGCCCTGCTTGCGGACGTACATGGTGACCGGCTCGTCCTCTTCGGAGCTCACGACCAGGCCCTTGAGGTTCAGGATGATGTCGGTGACATCCTCCTTCACGCCCGGAACCGTGGTGAACTCGTGGAGAACGCCGTCGATACGGATGCTGGTGACAGCAGCGCCGGGGATCGACGACAGCAGGGTGCGGCGCAGCGAATTGCCGAGGGTGTACCCGAAGCCTGGCTCGAGGGGCTCGATGACGAACTTCGAGCGGTTTTCAGCGATGACCTCTTCGGTCAGCGTGGGTCGCTGAGAAATGAGCATTGGATTTCCTCCTGTACGGACGTCCGCTATATGACGCCCACGATGGGAAAGGCTTGGGGCCTGGGAGCGGCCGTTTCCGACCGCTCCCAGGCATCACGCCTTACTTCGAGTAGTACTCGACGATCAGCTGTTCCTGCAGCGGAACCTCGATCTGCGCACGCTCGGGGAGCTGGTGCACCAGGATGCGGAGGCGTCCACCGACGACCTGCAGCCAGCCCGGGATCGGGCGATCGCCCTGGGTCTCACGGGCGATCTGGAACGGCAGGGTCGCCAGCGACTTCTCGCGGACATCGATGATGTCGTACTGCGAGACGCGGTAGCTGGGGATGTCGACCTTCTTGTTGTTCACGAGAAGGTGGCCGTGCGTGACCAGCTGACGCGCCTGACGGCGGGTGCGAGCGAGGCCTGCGCGGTACACGACGTTGTCGAGACGCGACTCCAGGATCTGGAGCAGGTTCTCACCGGTCTTACCGGGGCGGTTGACCGCCTCCTGGTAGTAGCGACGGAACTGCTTCTCCATGACGCCGTAGGTGAAGCGAGCCTTCTGCTTCTCCTGCAGCTGGAGCAGGTACTCGCTCTCCTTGATACGCGCGCGGCCGTGCTGGCCGGGCGGGTACGGACGCCGCTCGAATGCCTGGTCGCCTCCGACGAGGTCGACGCGCAGACGACGCGACTTGCGGGTGATGGGTCCGGTATAACGTGCCATGTTCTTTTACCTATCCTTCCCGCTACTTAAACCCGACGCCGCTTGGGCGGACGGCAGCCGTTGTGCGGCTGGGGGGTGACATCGGAGATGGTGCCGACCTCGAGGCCTGCAGCCTGCAGCGAGCGGATCGCGGTCTCGCGGCCCGAGCCCGGGCCCTTCACGAAGACGTCGACCTTCTTGACACCGTGCTCCTGCGCCTTGCGGGCAGCATTCTCAGCGGCGAGCTGAGCAGCGAACGGCGTCGACTTGCGCGAGCCCTTGAAGCCCACGTGGCCCGACGACGCCCAGGAGATGACGTTGCCGGCCGGGTCGGTGATCGACACGATCGTGTTGTTGAAGGTGCTCTTGATGTGAGCGGCACCGTGCGGGACGTTCTTCTTGTCCCTGCGACGCGCCTTCTGGGTCTTCTTCGGACCGGTGCTACGTGACTTGGGAGGCATTACTTCTTCTTTCCTGCGACGGTGCGCTTCGGACCCTTACGAGTGCGAGCGTTGGTCTTGGTGCGCTGTCCACGCACGGGCAGACCACGGCGGTGGCGCAGGCCCTGGTAGCAGCCGATCTCGATCTTGCGGCGGATGTCCGCCTGCACCTCGCGGCGCAGGTCACCCTCGACCTTCACCGACTCCTCGATGTACTCGCGGAGCTTGGCGAGGTCCTCGTCGGAGAGGTCCTTGCTGCGCAGGTCCGGGCTGACGCCGGTAGCCGCGAGGATCTCCTTGGAGGTGGTACGGCCGATGCCGTAGATGTAGGTCAGTGCGATCTCCATGCGCTTTTCGCGAGGAAGATCAACACCTGCGAGACGTGCCATGTGGCATTCCTATCGGTGTGCGGAGGTCTGCTCCCAGTCCGTCCCCTGCGTCTGAAAAACTCTGCGGTCAAACACTCGCAGTGGGGCCCCGGCCTCCGTGCCGGGGGTCGACCGCTACCTGCCTTCGGTTTCCCTGGGCCCGGGTTGCAGTTGGTGCTGGGAGGTCTTCTTTGCGCTTGTTGCCAAGCCGATCTCGAAGAAGGCCGTGATCTGTCGGATTAGCCCTGACGCTGCTTGTGGCGCAGGTTGTCGCAGATCACCATGACGCGCCCGTTACGGCGGATCACCTTGCACTTTTCGCAGATCTTCTTGACGCTAGGCTGAACCTTCACGTGCGTCTGATCTCCTGTTGTCTGTCCACCCGAGGGCAGACATAGTTCTCCCCGGCCGGATGTGGCCGGGGAAGCTATTACTTGTAGCGGTAAACGATGCGCCCACGCGACAGGTCGTAGGGCGACAGCTCCACGACGACGCGGTCCTCGGGAAGAATGCGAATGTAGTGCTGACGCATCTTGCCGCTGATGTGTGCGAGGACCTTGTGGCCGTTCTCCAGCTCAATGCGGAACATCGCATTGGGCAGCGGCTCGACAACTCGTCCCTCGACCTCGATGGCCCCGTCCTTCTTAGCCATATCCTCCGCGATCCGTTGAGTGGCGTATGGGTGCATCGGTTACCGTCGCCGGTATCCGCTACAACAGTGGTCCTGGCCGGCCGAAAAACGACACCCGACTCGAGGTCGGACACGCAGACAACCGATACGCAGGGCGCACCGTTGTTCCATCCTACCGGCAATTCCCAACCAGGCCAAATGCGGCCTGCAGCCGCCCACTCCCCCACACGAAGGAAGAAACAGCCACATGCGAGCACTCGTCCAACGGGTCACGTCGGCAGCCGTCACCGTCGACGGCGAGGAGGTGGGCCGGATCTCGCCACCCGCCGGCGGGCAGGGACTGCTCGTGCTCCTCGGCGTCGGCCACGACGACGACCCGATCGCCGCGTCGAACCTCGCCCGCCGCGTGTGGCGGCTACGGATCCTCGACGACGAGAAGTCTGCGTCCGACGTCGATGCCCCCGTCCTCGTCGTCAGCCAGTTCACCCTCATGGCCGACACCCGCAGGAGTCGACGGCCGTCGTGGTCCCCGGCCGCGCCGCGCGCCGTCGCCGAACCGCTCGTCGACGCGTTCGGGGCCGCGCTGCGCGAACTCGGCGCCACCGTCGAAGTCGGTCGGTTCGGCGAGCACATGCAGGTGAGTCTCGTCAATGACGGACCGGTGACCGTCCTGCTCGAGAGCTGACCTTCGCACACACGAACGCCGAGCGGGCCGTGAGTTCAGTGAACTCACGGCCCGCTCGGCGTTGTTCGATCTCAGTTGTCGCCGGGACGCAACGTCAGGATCCGCGGACCGTCCTCGGTGACGGCCACGGTGTGCTCCCAGTGCGCGGCACGACTGCCGTCGGTGGTCACCACCGTCCAGTCGTCGTCGAGAACCTCGGTCTCGTACGTGCCGAGTGTGAGCATCGGCTCGATCGCCAGGACCGACCCGATCACCAGGTGCGGCCCCTTGCCGGGAGCGCCCTCGTTCGGCAGGAACGGATCCATGTGCATCTCACGCCCGATCGCGTGACCGCCGTAGCCGTCGACGATCCCGTAGTGGCGACCGTGCGTGGACTCGGCGGCACGAGTGCCCAGTTCGATCGCGTGCGAGACGTCCGTCAGCCGGTTGCCGTCCACCATGGCAGCGATGCCGGCTTCCATCGACAGCCGCGTCGCCTCGCTCAGCTGGGCATCGGCTGCGCTGAGCTCACCGACACCGAACGTCCACGCGGAGTCGCCGTGCCACCCGTCGAGGATGGCCCCGCAGTCGATCGACACCAGATCGCCCTCGACGAGGAGCTCGTCGGCGGACGGAATGCCGTGCACGACGCGGTCGTTGACCGACGCGCAGATAGATCCGGTAAAACCGTGGTACCCGAGGAACGACGGCACTGCGCCCGCGTCGCGGATGACCGATTCGGCAACCCGGTCCAGCTCCAGTGTGCTGACTCCGGGCTTGGCCGCGTCTCGCACCGCCACGAGGGCGGCCCCGACGATCGCACCCGCCGCCGCCATGGCATCGAGCTCACCCGCCGTGCGGAACGGAACGACCTTGCGCTTGCGGCCGAACGCCATTACTTCCCCAGCGCGGCGAGGGCGCGGGCGTTGACCTCTTCGACGGCACCCACGGCATCGACCGTGACGATCTGGCCGGCGTAGTGATCCAGCAGCGGCGCGGTCTCCTCGCGGTAGACACGCATGCGGTTACGGATGACGTCCTCGGTGTCGTCGGCGCGACCACGGGCCAGCATCCGCTCGACGACGACCTCGTCGTCGACGTCGAACGCGAGCACACCGTCGAGCTTGGCACCGATGCCCTCGAGGATCTCCTCGAGCGCCTTCGCCTGATCCACCGTGCGCGGGAAACCGTCGAGCAGGAAGCCGTTGGAGGCGTCGGGCTCGGCGACGCGCGCCTTCACCATGTTGTTCGTGATTTCGCTCGGGACCAGGTCGCCCGCGTCGAGGTACTTCTTGGCCTCGAGTCCGAGCGGGGTCTCCTGACCGATGTTCGCGCGGAACAGATCGCCGGTGGAGATGTGGGGAATGCCCAGCTTCTCGGACAGGATCGCGGCCTGGGTGCCCTTACCGGCACCGGGAGGACCAAGGAGGACAAGTCTCACTTGAGGAACCCTTCATAGTTTCGCTGCATGAGCTGGCTCTCGATCTGCTTCACGGTATCGAGGCCCACACTGACGATAATCAGCACCGCCGTGCCGCCGAACGGCAGGTTCTGTGCGCCACCCGAGCTGCCGATCTCGAGGAACAGATTCGGCAGGACGGCGATGACGCCGAGGTAGATCGCGCCCGGCAGGGTGATGCGGCTCAGCACGTAGTTGAGGTAGTCGGCGGTCGGTCGTCCCGGACGAATGCCCGGGATGAATCCGCCGAACTTCTTCATCTCGTCTGCGCGCTCCTCCGGATTGAAGGTGATCGCGACGTAGAAATAGGTGAAGAAGACGATCATCCCGAAGTAGATCAGGATGTAGACCGGGTTGGCCGGGTTCACCAGATACTCGTTGATCCAGCGCTGCCACCAGCTCGGATCGGGATTGGTGTTGGCGCCGGTGAGCTGCACGATGAGGTTGGGCAGGTACAGCAGCGACGACGCGAAGATCACGGGGATGACGCCGGCCTGGTTGACCTTGAGCGGCAGGTACGTGGACGAGCCGCCGTACATCTTGCGGCCCACCATCCGCTTGGCGTACTGCACCGGGATGCGGCGCTGACCCTGCTCGACGAAGACGACACCGGCGATGATCACCAGCGCCGCGACACAGACCAGCGCGAACACCAGGCCACCACGGCTGTCGAGAACCGTGCGGCCCTCGCTCGGGAGACGCGAGGCGATGCCGGCGAAGATCAGCAGGGACATACCGTTGCCGACGCCGCGCTCGGTGATCAACTCACCGAACCACATGACGAGCGCGGCACCGGCCGTCATGACGAGCACGATGATGATCAGGCCGAAGACGCTCTGGTCGGCGAGGATCGGTTCCGAACAGCCCTGTAGCAGCTGACCGCGGGCCGCGAGAGCGACGATGCCCGTCGACTGCAGGATCGCCAGCGCGACCGACAGATAGCGCGTGTACTGCGTCATCTTCGTCTGTCCCGACTGGCCCTCCTTGCGGAGCTCCTCGAACTTCGGGATGACGACGGTCAGCAACTGAATGATGATGCTGGCCGTGATGTACGGCATGATGCCGATCGCGAAGATCGACAGCTGCAGCAGCGCGCCGCCGGAGAACAGGTTGATCAGCGAGTAGATGCCCGCGGACTCGCCACCGGACACCTGATCGATACACGCACGGACGTTGCCGTAGTCGACACCCGGTGACGGCAAGGTTGCGCCCAGCCGGTACAGGGCGACCAGACCGAGCGTGAAGAGGATCTTCCGCCTCAGGTCAGGCGTCCTGAGGGCCGAGACAAAGGCGGAAAGCAAAGATCCTCCTGGCGCACGACATACGGAGAGCCGATCTGACTGACCCGCCCATGAATTGGATAACTCTAGAACTCTAACAGTGACACATGAAAACACAGCCCCGTTGCATGGGCTGGTCGCTCACCAGTATGCCCGTTCGCACACGGTGAAGCGGCGAATGGCCGCAACTCGCCCCCGGAAGGAGGAGTTGCGGCCATTCGACGATCAGTTGAGCGAGATCACAGCTCGGTGGTGGTACCACCGGCAGCGGCGATCTTCTCCTTGGCGGCGCCGGAGAACTTGTTCGCGGTGACCTGAACGGCCACCGTGAGCTCGCCCTCGCCGAGAACCTTCACCAGCTGGTTCTTGCGAACCGCGCCGGCGGCAACGAGCTCGGCAACGCCGATCTGTCCACCCTCGGGGAACAGACGAGCGATGTCGCCGACGTTGACGACCTGGTACTCGGTGCGGAACGCGTTCTTGAAGCCCTTGAGCTTCGGCAGACGCATGTGCAGCGGCATCTGCCCGCCCTCGAAGGCGGCCGACACGTTCTTGCGGGCCTTGGTGCCCTTGGTGCCGCGACCAGCGGTCTTACCCTTCGAGCCCTCACCGCGACCGACGCGAGTCTTGTCGGTCTTGGCTCCGGGGGCAGGGCGCAGGTGGTGCAACTTGATGGTCATGGTTAGACCTCCTCAACCGTGACGAGGTGGCGCACCACGTTGATCAGACCACGGTTCTGCGCGTTGTCCTCGCGGACGACGGACTGACGGATGCCCTTCAGTCCGAGGGTGCGCATGCTGTCCCGCTGGTTCTGCTTGGTGCCGATGGTGCTCTTGACCTGGGTGACCTTGAGCTGTGCCATTACTTCACGCTCCCAGCCTGTGCACGAGCGCGCAGCATCCCGGCCGGGGCCACGTCCTCGAGGGGCAGGCCACGACGGGCTGCGACCTCTTCCGGACGCTGCAGACCCTTGAGGGCGGCAACCGTCGCGTGCACAACATTGATCGCGTTGTCGCTACCGAGCGACTTGGCGAGGATGTCGGAGACGCCCGCGCACTCGAGCACGGCACGCACCGCGCCACCGGCGATCACACCGGTACCCGGGCTGGCCGGACGCAGCATGACGACACCGGCCGCCGCCTCGCCCTGAACCGGGTGGGTGATGGTGCTGCCGATAAGCGGCACACGGAAGAAGCTCTTGCGAGCCTCCTCGACGCCCTTCTGGATGGCCGCAGGAACTTCCTTGGCCTTGCCGTAGCCGACGCCGACGAGTCCGTTGCCGTCGCCCACGATCACGAGAGCGGTGAAGCTGAAGCGACGACCGCCCTTGACGACCTTCGACACGCGGTTGATGGAGACGACGCGCTCGATGTGGTTCGACTTCTCGGCAGCGTTGTCACGACGGTTGTCGCGACGGTCGCGGCCACCGCGGTTGTCGCCCTGAGGGCCATTCTGTCCGGCGGGTCCGCTTCCGCCGTCACGCCTTTGACGTCCCGGCATCAGGCATTCCTTCCGTTAGTAATGTTGGTCATCAGAACTTCAACCCGCCTTCGCGAGCGGCATCGGCCAGGGCCGCGATGCGGCCGCTGTAGGTGTGGCCACCGCGGTCGAAGACCACGGCCTCCACGCCGGCTGCCTTGGCACGCTCGGCGATCAGCTGACCGACCTTGGCGCCACGGGCCTTCTTGTCGCCGTCCAGTGCACGCACGTCGGCCTCGATGGTCGACGCGGCGGCAAGCGTCTTGCCGGCCAGGTCGTCCACCAGCTGCACGTGGATGTGACGCGAGGAGCGGTTCACGACGAGACGCGGACGCTCGGGGGTGCCGGAGACCTTCTTGCGGAGACGGAAGTGACGACGCGCCTTCGACAGACGACGCGTGGTGGACACGTCCTTGCCCAGCGGAATCCGCTTGGCTTTCTGGTTTGCAGTCTGGCTCATATCACTTACCCGTCTTTCCGACCTTGCGACGGACCTGCTCACCCTCGTAGCGGATGCCCTTGCCCTTGTACGGGTCGGACTTGCGCAGGCGGCGGATGTTGGCCGCGATCTGGCCGACCTTCTGCTTGTCGATGCCGGAGATCGAGAACCTGGTCGGCGACTCGACAGCGAAGGTGATGCCCTCCGGAGCCTCGATCAGTACCGGGTGGCTGAAGCCGAGCGAGAACTCGAGGTCCTGGCCCTTGAGCGCCACACGGTAACCGACACCGTGGATCTCCATCTTGGTGTTGTAACCAGCGGTCACACCGACGATCATGTTCTGCACGAGGGTGCGCGACAGACCGTGCAGCGCGCGGCTGCGACGCTCGTCGTCGGGACGGGTGACCTGCAGGGCACCGTCCTCACCCTTGGCGACCGAGATCGGCTCGGAGATCGTCAGCGACAGCGAGCCCTTGGGGCCCTTGACCGCGACGTCCTGACCGGCGATGGTCACGTCGACGCCCGCGGGGACGGCGACAGGAATCTTTCCAATACGCGACATTGTGGTGGCCTCCCTTACCAGACGTAGGCGAGGACTTCCCCGCCCACTCCCTGATTGGCCGCCTGACGATCGGTGAGCAGACCGGACGACGTGGAGATGATCGCCACGCCGAGGCCGCCCAGGACCTTGGGCAGGTTGGTGGACTTCGCGTACACGCGCAGACCGGGCTTCGAGACACGGCGGACGCCGGCGAGGCTGCGCTCGCGGCTGGGGCCGTACTTGAGGTCGACGATCAGCGTCTTGCCGACCTCGGCATCCTCGGTGCGGTAGTCCGCGATGTAGCCTTCGCGCTTGAGGATCTCGGCGATGTTCGCCTTGATCTTCGAGTGCGGCAGCTTCACCTCGTCGTGGTACGCCGAGTTGGCGTTGCGCAGACGCGTCAAGAAGTCTGCGATCGGATCAGTCATGGTCATGTGTTGACCTGTGCACCTTTCTCGTTGGGGTTCCCATGCAACACCGATCCGGTCCCGCTCCGCCGAGAATCGGCGGAGCGGGACCGGCCCGATCGTGGGCCTACAACGAAGTGGTTCTTACCTTCACCGCCCCGCGGGTGCGGAACGGAAGTCTGTTGTTCGGCCGCTTACCAGGAGCTCTTGTGAACGCCCGGCAGCTCGCCGGCGTGCGCCATCTCGCGAACGCAGATTCGGCACAGGCCGAACTTGCGGAACACGGAGTGCGGACGGCCGCACTTCTGGCAGCGGGTGTACGCGCGCACCGCGAACTTCGGCTTCTTGTTGGCCTTGTTGACCAGTGCCTTCTTAGCCATGGGCTCAGTTCTCCTTGAACGGGAAGCCGAGGTGCTTGAGCAGCGCACGGCCTTCTTCGTTGTTGGTGGCGGTGGTCACGACGGTGATGTCCATACCGCGCGGACGATCGATCTTGTCCACGTCGATCTCGTGGAACATCGACTGCTCGTTGAGGCCGAACGTGTAGTTGCCGTTGCCGTCGAACTGGTTGCCCGACAGGCCGCGGAAGTCGCGGATACGGGGCAGCGCGATGGACACCAGGCGATCCAGGAACTCCCACATGCGGTCGCCACGGAGCGTGACGCGCGCGCCGATCGGCATGCCCTCACGCAGCTTGAACTGCGCGATGGACTTGCGGGCCTTGCGGATCTCGGGCTTCTGGCCGGTGATCAGGGTGAGGTCGGCGACCGCACCGTTGATCAGCTTCGCGTCACGTGCGGCGTCGCCGACACCCATGTTCACGACGACCTTGACCAGGCCGGGGATCTGCATGACGTTCGCGTAATCGAACTCAGCGTTCAGCGCATCCTTGATCTCCGCACGGTAGCGGGCCTTCAGACGCGGCTGGGTCTTGTTCTCGGTGGAGGTCATGTCAGATGTCCTTCCCGTTCTTCCGGGAAATGCGAACGCGCTTGCCGGTCTCGTCATCCGTGCGGTAGCCGACGCGAGTCGGGTTTCCGTCCGAGTCGACGACCATGACGTTGGAAACGTTGATCGGGGCTTCCTGCGTCACGATGCCGCCGGAGGAGGCGCCGCGCTCGTTCGCAGACACCGCGGTGTGCTTCTTGATGCGGTTCACGCCCTCGACCAGGATCTTGTTGGTCGCGGGGTAGGCCTGAATGACCTTGCCCTTCGCGCCCTTGTCCTTGCCGGCAATGACCAGCACGGTGTCACCCTTGTGCACCTTCATCACAGCACCTCCGGGGCGAGCGAGACGATCTTCATGAACTTCTTCTCGCGCAGCTCACGGCCGACGGGTCCGAAGATACGGGTGCCGCGAGGATCGTTGTCCGCCTTGATGATGACGGCAGCGTTCTCGTCGAACTTGATGTACGAGCCGTCCGGACGACGGCGCTCCTTGGTGGTGCGGACGATGACGGCCTTGACGACCTCGCCCTTCTTCACGTTTCCACCCGGGGTCGCGTCCTTGACGGTGGCGACGATGATGTCGCCGATCCCGGCGTAGCGACGAGACGAGCCACCGAGAACGCGGATGCAGAGAATCTCCTTGGCACCCGTGTTGTCGGCGACGCGCAGTCGCGACTCCTGCTGAATCACTAACTTCTCCTTGACCTGGCTTGTTTCGACCGGGCGACGCGCGTGCGAATCACCTGGTCATGCGCGGCAGATTTCCGACCCGACGCGCGCGGTCCGTACCCGCCGATGGTGGGGCTGCCACTGCTTCCACAGGGCAACCCCACCATCGTACTGGATACACTCTCAGGCTCTTACTTGGCCTTCTCGAGAACCTCGACCAGACGCCAGCGCTTGGTCGCCGACAGCGGTCGGGTCTCCATGAGCTGGACGCGGTCGCCGATGCCGGCGAGGCCGTTCTCGTCGTGCGCCTTGACCTTCGAGGTCCGTCGGATGATCTTGCCGTAGAGCGGGTGCTTCACCCGGTCCTCCAGCTCGACCACGATGGTCTTCTCCATCTTGTCCGAGACCACGTAGCCGATGCGGACCTTGCGGCTGCCGCGCTCTTCGGTGCTGTTGGTGCTCACTGCCTTTTCCTCACTCATGCCGCGTCACCTGCGTCCGGACCGGAGGCCAGGCCGAGCTCACGCTCGCGCAGGACGGTGTAGATGCGCGCAATCTCGTGACGGACCGTGCGCAGCCGGCGGTTGTTGTCCAGCTGACCGGTGGCCATCTGGAAACGAAGGTTGAACAGTTCTTCCTTCGCCTCGCGGAGCTTGGTGACCAGTTCTTCGTCGGTCAGCTCGCGGAGCTCTGCAGCAGGGCTGGTGGTTGCCATCAGAACTGCTCCTCCCTCGTCACGATCCGGCACTTGCACGGGAGCTTGTGCATCGCGCGGCGCAGGGCCTCGCGGGCAATCTCCTCGTTCGGGTAGCTCATCTCGAACATGACCCGACCGGGCTTGATGTTCGCGACCCACCACTCCGGCGAACCCTTACCGGAACCCATGCGGGTCTCGGCAGGCTTCTTGGTGAGCGGACGATCCGGGAAGATGTTGATCCAGATCTTGCCGCCACGCTTGATGTGGCGAGTCATGGCGATACGAGCGGACTCGATCTGCCGGTTGGTGATGTAGGCGGGCTCGAGAGCCTGGATTCCGTACTCACCGAAAGCCACCTGGGTACCGCCCTTGGCGGCACCCGAACGGCTCGGGTGGTGCTGCTTGCGGTGCTTGACCCGGCGCGGGATCAACATGCGTCAGCCCTCCTTCTGCTCGGTAGAAGCGGGAGCATCGGCGGTTGCAGTCGCAGCGCGACCGGCCTCGGTGCTGGTCGCCGTGGTGCCGGCAGCACCGGAGCGACGCGGACGGCTCGGGCGCTCGCGACGCGGGCGCTCGGCCGGGGCAGCGGCGGACAGCTCACGCTTGCCGCCGACGATGTCGCCCTTGTAGATCCAGACCTTCACGCCGATGCGACCGAAGGTGGTCTTGGCCTCGTACAGGCCGTAGTCGATGTCCGCACGCAGCGTGTGCAGCGGAACGCGACCCTCACGGTAGAACTCCGAGCGGCTCATCTCGGCGCCGCCGAGGCGGCCCGAGCACTGCACGCGGATGCCCTTGACGTTCGGCTGACGCATGGCCGACTGGATAGCCTTGCGCATCGCACGACGGAACGCGACACGGTTCGAGAGCTGCTCGGCGACACCCTGTGCCACGAGCTGAGCCTCGGCCTCGGCGTTCTTGACCTCGAGGATGTTCAGCTGGACCTGCTTGCCGGTCAGCTTCTCGAGCGCGGCGCGGATGCGATCGGCCTCGGCGCCACGGCGACCGATGACGATGCCCGGACGCGCGGTGTGGATGTCCACACGCACACGGTCGCGGGTGCGCTCGATCTCGACCTTCGCGATGCCCGCGCGCTCCATGCCGGTGGCGAGGAGCTTACGGATCTCGACGTCTTCCTTGACGTACTCCGCGTACTGCTTGTCTGCGTACCAGCGCGACTTCCAGTCGGTCGTGATGCCGAGACGGAAGCCGTGCGGGTTGATCTTCTGGCCCACTACTGACCACTTCCCTTCCGGCGGTTACGACCCGAGGCGGAACCCCGGCTGGCCACACTTTCCACGATGACCGTGATGTGGCTCGAACGCTTGCGGATCCGGAAGGCCCGGCCCTGCGCGCGCGGCTGGAACCGCTTGAGGGTCGCGCCCTCGTCCACGAACGCCGTCGCGACGACGAGCGTGGAGGGATCCAGGTTCAGGTTGTTCTGCGCGTTGGCAGCTGCGCTGGCGATCACCTTCGCGACCGGCTCGGCAGCGGCCTGCGGTGCGAACTTGAGGATCGCGAGAGCCTCGTCGACCGACTTGCCGCGGACGATGTCCACGACACGGCGCGCCTTCATGGGGGTCACGCGCACGTGGCGCGCGACCGCCTTCGCGGTGGGGTTCTGGGTTTCAGTACTCATCGACGCTTGCTCTTCCGGTCGTCCTTGATGTGGCCCTTGAACGTCCTGGTCGGTGCAAACTCTCCGAGCTTGTGGCCAACCATCGAATCCGAAACGAACACCGGAACGTGCTTGCGTCCGTCGTGGACGGCGAACGTGTGACCGATGAAGTCCGGAATGATCGTGGAACGACGGCTCCAGGTCTTGATGACCTGCTTGGTGCCCTTCTCGTTCTGCACGTCCACCTTCGCAAGGAGGTGGTCATCGACGAACGGGCCCTTCTTCAGGCTGCGTGGCATCCTTCACTCCCTCCTTGACTAGCGCTTCTTGCCGGTACGGCGACGACGGACGATGAGCTTGTCGCTCGCCTTGTTCTTGCGGGTGCGGCCCTCGGGCTTGCCCCAGGGGCTGACCGGGTGGCGACCACCGGAGGTCTTACCCTCACCACCACCGTGCGGGTGGTCGACGGGGTTCATGACCACACCACGGACGGTCGGGCGGACGCCCTTCCAGCGCATGCGGCCGGCCTTGCCCCAGTTGATGTTCGACTGCTCGGCGTTGCCGACCTCGCCGACGGTGGCGCGGCAGCGCACGTCGACGCGACGGATCTCACCGGACGGCATACGCAGCGTGGCGTAGGTGCCTTCCTTGCCCAGCAGCTGGATGCTGGCGCCGGCGGAGCGGGCCATCTTGGCGCCGCCGCCCGGACGCAGCTCCACTGCGTGGATGGTGGTACCGGTGGGGATGTTGCGCAGCGGCAGGTTGTTGCCCGGCTTGATGTCGGCGCCTGCGCCGGACTCGATCGGGGCGCCCTGCACCAGGCCCTTGGGGGCGATGATGTAGCGCTTCTCGCCGTCCGCGTAGTGCAGCAGCGCGATGCGAGCGGTGCGGTTGGGGTCGTACTCGATGTGAGCGACCTTGGCCGGCACGCCGTCCTTGTCGTTGCGACGGAAGTCGATCAACCGGTAGGCGCGCTTGTGACCGCCACCCTTGTGACGGGTGGTGATGCGACCGTGGGCGTTACGACCACCGCGACCGTGCAGCGGGCGAATGAGCGACTTCTCGGGCGTCGACCGAGTGATCTCGGCGAAGTCCGAGACGCTCGAGCCGCGGCGGCCCGGGGTAGTCGGCTTGTACTTACGGATTGCCATGAGTCTTCTCGTCCTCTATATCTCGTCAAGTCCCAGACGCTTACGCGACCGGGCCTCCGAAGATCTCGATGGGCTTGCTGTCGGCCGAGAGGGTCACGAGCGCACGCTTGGTGTCCTTGCGCTTGCCGTAACCGAAGCGGGTCCGCTTGCGCTTGCCCTGACGGTTGGCGGTGTTGACGCTGGTCACGGTGACGCCGAAGACCTTCTCGACGGCAATCTTGATCTGCGTCTTGTTCGAGTCCGGGTGCACCAGGAAGGTGTAGGTGCCTTCCTCGATCAGTCCGTAGGACTTCTCGGAGATGACCGGGGCCAGCAAGATGTCGCGGGGGTCGGCGATGGTGGTCACTTGCTCTCCTCCTCGTTCTTGGCCGGGCCCGCGATGAAGGTGTTCAGAGCCTCGAGGCTGAACACGACGTCATCGCTGTTGAGCACGTCGTAGGTGTTGAGCTGGTCGGGTGCGATGGGGTGCACGCCGTCCAGGTTCTGGACGCTCTTCCACGCTGCGATGTCCTCGCGGCCGACGACCAGCAGGAACTTCTTGCGGTCGGACAGCTCGCCCAGGAACGACTTCGCCGTCTTGGTGGACGGGACCTGCCCGGCGACCAGCTCGGTGATGACGTGGATGCGCTCGCTGCGGGCCCGGTCGGAGAGGGCGCCACGCAGTGCGGCAGCCTTCATCTTCTTGGGGGTGCGCTGCGAGTAGTCACGCGGCTGCGGGCCGTGGACGGTGCCACCGCCGGCGAACTGCGGCGCGCGGGTCGAGCCCTGACGTGCGCGGCCGGTGCCCTTCTGGCGGTACGGCTTCTTGCCACCGCCGCGGACCTCGCCGCGGGTCTTGGTGGAGTGCGTGCCCTGACGTGCCGCAGCGAGCTGCGCGACGACGACCTGGTGCATCAGAGCGATGTTCGCGGTCGCGTCGAAGATCTCGGAGGGGAGATCGACGGTGCCGTTGGTCTTGCCACCGGCTGCCTTGACGTCGAGGGTCAGCTTGGTTGCGGTCTCGGTCATGCCGAAGCACCACCCTTCACTGCGGTCTTGACGATCACGAGGCCGCCCTTGCGGCCGGGGATCGCACCCTTGATCAGCAGCAGACCGTTCTCGGCGTCCACCTTGTGGACCGAGAGGTTCTGCGTCGTGATGCGGTCGTTACCCATGCGGCCCGACATGCGCATGCCCTTGAACACGCGGCCGGGGGTGGCGCAGCCACCGATGGAGCCCGGGCGACGGTGCACAGCCTGCGCACCGTGGGAGGCACCCTGGCCGGCGAAGCCGTGACGCTTCATGGTGCCGGCGAAGCCCTTGCCCTTGCTGGTGCCGGTGACGTCGACGTAGCCGCCGTCCTCGAACACCTCGGCCGTCAGCTCCTGGCCGACCTCGTACTCGGAGGTGTCGGCGACGCGGAGCTCGACGACGTGGCGACGCGGGGTGACGCCGGCCTTGGCGAACTGACCGGAGGTCGGCTTGTTCACCTTGCGCGGGTCGATGGCGCCGAACGCCAGCTGCACGGCGCTGTAGCCGTCACGCTCTTCGGTACGGATCTGGGTGACGACGTTCGGCCCGGCCTTGACGACGGTGACCGGGACGACCCGGTTGTTCTCGTCGAAGACCTGGGTCATGCCGAGCTTGGTGCCCAGGATTCCCTTGATCTGATTAGTCATTTGATATCTCCGCTGCGTCTTCCCAAGCTCACTGGATGTTCACGTCGACGCTGGCCGGAAGGTCGATGCGCATGAGCGCGTCGACCGTCTTCGGCGTCGGGTCGAGGATGTCGATCAGCCGCTTGTGAGTACGCATCTCGAAGTGCTCGCGCGAGTCCTTGTACTTGTGCGGCGAGCGGATGACGCAGTACACGTTCTTCTCGGTGGGCAACGGCACCGGGCCGACCACGCGGGCCCCGGTACGGGTCACCGTCTCGACGATCTTGCGCGCTGACGCGTCGATCGCCTCATGGTCATAGGCCTTGAGCCTGATGCGGATCTTCTGTCCCGCCACGCTTAGTGTCCTTTTCTTGCCGCGTTTCGTAGAACCCGAACGAGTCGGGGGCTACCTCGTCTGCACAGTCCCCGACTGGAAACACGACACGAACAACAATTGCGCTCGAGACATCACTCGATCCGCTGCCGCTGTTCATCTGTCATGGTTCTCCGGTCCACGCGGTCGGGCGTGTCGCCCGGCCGTTCATTTCCGGGCCCTGGAAATCGCTCTCCAGAAGCCGCGGAAACGCGCACCGGTTGCACCCACAGGGGGTGCAACATTGGGTACTGCTTCCGTCTTGCATCGTCGTGACCAGGCTTTTCAGCCCGATACTCGACTTTCATCCAGCCCGACTCGAGTCGCAACGGATCGCGTCCCAGTCAAGGCAACCCGATCAGTATGCCGTAGCGACCCCGAGAGTTCAAATCACCCCCGCGACGACGTCCGAGGTCAGGGGCCATGACGGGCCCAAATCGGCCACGCCTATCTTACTTTCCAGTAAGGTCGGCTCGCATGACGGTTCCCACGACGCCTTCGACCGCCACGTACCGCACTTGGCAGCGATTGCCGCACAACCGATTCGGCCGTGCGTTGTTCTCGATCGGCATGTGCGTGCGGGTCCCCTACTTCGCGACGGTGCTGCCCACAGTCGAGCGCATGGAGCCCGGCCGCTGCGAGGTCTCGGCGCCCAAGTGGTGGGGCGTGCACAACCACATCAAGACCTTCCACGCGATCGCCGCGTGCAATCTGGCCGAGGCCGCGATGGGGATGCTCGCCGAGGCGACGGTGCCCTCGACGCACCGCTGGATACCCAAGGCCATGAACGTGCGCTACACCGCGAAGGCCGAGTCCCGGTTGCGCGCGAGCGCGGTGCTCGACGAGATTCCCGACTTCGGGTCGATCGCGGAGGGCACCGAGTTGACGGTCCCCGTCTCGATCACCGACCGCGAGGGGCGCGAGGTCGTCCACGCCGACATCACCGTCTGGATCACGCCGCGCTGACGGCCGGTCGACTCAGGGCTGTCGGGCGCCCTCGGCGCGCTCGCCCGGGAAGTGCCGCATCATCCCGCGATACTGCTCGCGCTCACCGCGCCGCAGGAGCCAGTCGGGTCCGCCGGGCACGATCCGCGCCGCGGTGTGCTTGACGAAGTTCGCGGGGATGCGGACCGCCGCGTACCAGGGCAGCGCGAAACCGAGCCCGAGTTCGGCCAGTCCGTCGCGACCGACGTGGGCGGCGGACACCGAGCGGATCTTCTGGTACTGGAACCGCCGGCGTAGTGCGCGCAGCCGTCCGTAGTCCAGCGACAGCCGCGAGTCGACGAGCGCGCGGGCGAGCGTCACCGCGTGCTCGTCGGGAGCCGGTGACGTGAGCAGCACGTGGTAGAGCTTGCGACGCCCGTCCTGCTCGTCGAGGGCGAGGAAGCGTTCGTCGACACCCATCAGCCAGCCGATGTACCGCCACAGATGCATCACGGCGTGTCCCTCGGCGCGGGTGATCGGCATGCCGAGGCTGCGCATGCCCATCAGATAGAACGAGCAGAAGAGTTCGTACGTCGCGGACTGGTCGGCCTGGTTGATCGGCAGTCCCCAGTCCTCGACGCTCCAGTCGTCACGGTGCGCGTAGTGCCGATTGATCAGTGCGTGCATCAGCCGCACGTGGACCGTGAGCTGCCAGCCCTGGCTGCCGCGCTCCATCCCGCCGGGCTGCACGCACTCGTACCACCACTTGACGGTCTCCCCCACCCGCCGACGCGCACCGTCGCCGTTCGGCCGTCCGGTCCGCATGAGCAGATCGGTCGTCGCCGAACTCCGGTAGCCCGCGAGGAGCGCGGAGCCGAGCACGTCGAGGCTGTTGACTCCCCCGCGCCGGCACACCTCGGCGCCGCGACGTAGGAGGGCGTCGTCGACCCAGTCGGGCCGCCGCTCGATCGGTACGAAGAACGCCCGCAGCGCCTCGGGGGCGTCGGGCACGGCGTCGATACCGCCCGCGAGTGCCGCCCGGAACTGCGCCATCGTCACAGAGCGGTCCTGCGTGATCGCCGCGGCGAGAGCGTCACCCGCGTCGTCGCACCGCGTCAGCGCGTCGGCGACCAACGCGAGGTCGTCGGCCGTGGGCTCGGGGTCGATCCGGATGAATCGGCGGATGGGTGCGCCCGCTCGTCGCGCCCACTCGGGTGAGAGCATGAACCGCCGTGGCACTCCCGCCCGATTCGGCTCGGGCAGCCGCAACCGGTCGATCCGCGCCACGTCCCGTCGCCCTACTCTGGCCCCAACCCCCGCCACCGGTGTCCCCCGTCCGTCGAGCGCGCGGATTCTCCGCCCGTTTGACCCGATATATTCGACCGGATCTGATTGTTGCACGCATCACATCGGTGGCCCCGGTATCGGACACGCCACTGCCGGTCGTCGATGCTGACGACGGCGGGCACGCGCGCGTCCCGCGAAGGAGTACTCATGGTCCCGCCTGCCGCATCTCGATCCGCCTCGGCCCGCACGCTGCGCCGCCGCCCCCAATTGTCCGACGACGTCGCGGTGCACGTGCGGAACCTGATCATGTCGGGCGGAGCCCGTCCCGGTGACTTCATCCGATTGGACGAGACCGCGGCAGACCTCGGCGTCAGCGTCACGCCGGTTCGGGAGGCGTTGTTGACGCTGCGGGGCGAGGGCCTGGTCGAGCTGGTCCCCCACCGCGGCTACGTCGTCGCACCCTTGAGCCGCGACGACGTCAACGACATCTTCTGGCTCCAGGGGCAGATCGCCGAGGAGCTGGCGATTCGGACCGTCGAGCACGTCGACGACGAGGTTGCCGCCGAACTGACGGAGATCAACGAACGCCTGCGGCGCGCCGTCGACGTCGGGGACTCGGCCCTGGTCGAGGAGCTCGAGTTCGGCTTCCACCGGCGCCTCAACCGCCTAGCCGGGGCGCGGAAGCTGTCGTGGTTCCTGTTGGGCGCCACCCGATACACGCCGGTGCACTTCTATTCGTCGGATCCGCACTGGGGCGACGACGCGGTGGCGAGTCACACACGGCTGGTCACGGCGCTCCTCGCCCGCGACCACGAGGCCGTCGCGGCGGAGACCCGAGCTCACTTCGAGGACGGTGCAAAGCGCCTGGTTCGACACCTCGAGTCGGCGGGCATCTGGGAGTGACGGGGCGGTGAACCGAACCTGAGTGCGTGATTCCCACCCGACCGCACGGTCCCAGGGACGGCGCCTTATCGGTCCGGTGCGGCGCCCCCTCCGGGTAACATTTCCCCGGAGCGGCGGGAATACACGTCGACGGATGGACGCGCGGACCTGAGCGGCGGTCACCCATCCAACCCAGGTGAACTAGCGGAGTGTCGATGCCCATATTCCAGGACGCAGCTGTGCTGGTCGATGATGTCCACAAGTCCTTCGGCGACGTGAAGGCCTTGCAGGGCGTCAGTTTCGAAGCCAAGCGCGGCACGGTCCTCGGGATCCTCGGGCCCAACGGTGCCGGCAAGACGACCACGGTGAAGGTTCTGTCCACGCTGCTGCGCCCCGACAGCGGGCGCGCGGTGGTCGCCGGACACGACGTCGTCACCCATGCCGCCGATGTGCGGCGTTCGATCATGATGACCGGCCAGTACGCCGCCCTCGACGAGACGCTCTCCGGCCGCGAGAACATCGAACTGTTCGGGCGGCTGATGGGTCTCGATCGCGCGTCCGCCAAGCAGCGGGCTCAGGCACTGCTCGCCGAGTTCGATCTCCTCGACGCGGGCAAGCGAGCCGTCCGCAACTACTCCGGCGGTATGCGGCGCCGCATCGACATCGCGTGTGGACTGGTCGTCCGCCCCGAGGTGGTGTTCCTCGACGAGCCGACGACAGGTCTCGATCCGCGCAGCCGGCAGGGTGTGTGGTCGCTCGTCACGTCGCTGAAGGAGCAGGGCATCACGGTGTTGCTGACCACGCAGTATCTCGAGGAGGCCGATCTGCTCAGCGACAACATCATCGTCATCGACCGCGGCACCGTGATCGCGGAGGGCACGGCGGACCAACTCAAGGCTCGTACCGGTGGCAGCTACTGCGAGGTGGTGCCGCTCGATCCGCAGAAGTTGCCGTGGGCCGTGCACGCGCTCGGCAATCTCGTTCCGCCCGAGGTGCGGGCCGAGGTCGCCGAGGGTGGTGAAGGCCTCGATCGCATCTCCTTGCCTGCTCCAGACGGTGCCGCGACGCTGTCCGAGGCGCTGCGCCGACTGGACGCCGCAGGCATCGAGCTTGCCGACATCGCGCTGCGCCGCCCGTCGCTGGACGACGTCTTCCTGTCCCTGACGGGTCATTCCGCGCCGGAGACTCAGCGATGAGCACGCCCGCGAACAGCGCGGCCAAGGGGCTGTCGGTGCCCGCCGCAACGGAGCGGGCCGCTTTGGCGGTTCCGGCGAAGCGGATCGGCTCGCACCGGCGTCCGGATCCCAACGGCTTCCAGCAGTGGCTCGCGCTGACGGGCCGCACGCTCAAGTCGATGATCAAGACCGGCGAACTCGGGGTCGCGGTCATCGCGCCGCTGATCTTCACCATCGGCTTCTATCTGCCGCTGCGGTTCGTGATGAAGATGCAGGGCATCGACTACGCGCAGTTCCTGATGCCGATCATCGTGCTGCAGGCGATGGCCTTCACCGCGATCTCGGCATCGCAGTTGGCGTCGGTCGAGGCCCTGCACGGCTTGACGACCCGGTTGAAGACGATGCCCGTGGCCGGTCCCGTTCCACTGCTGTCCCGCATGACGAGCGGACTGGTACGTTCCACGATCACGCTGACGGCGGCTCTGGTGTACGGCTACGCCATCGGGTTCCGATTCAGCGGCGGAGTGCCGCTCGCCGTCCTGTTCTGCGTGTTGGCGCTCGCGATCAGCCTCGCACTGTCGCTCGGCGCCGACGCAATCGGCACGCTGTCGAAATCCCCCGAGGCGACGTCGCAGGCACTCGCGTTGCCACAGTTGATCCTCGGCATGCTGTCGACAGGTTTCGTTCCGATATCCGGATTTCCCGAGTGGATCCAGCCGTTCGTGCGCAACCAGCCGATCTCCCAGTTCTCCTACGCGATGCGCGACATGGCCGCGGGCAGCCTGACCGCGTCGACGCTGTTCCCCGCGGCCGCATGGTGCGTGGGGCTGATGGTGGTCTTCGCGCCCCTGGCCGTGTGGGCGAGTGTGAGGCGCAAGTGAGCAAGCCCTCGAGATCGACCATGACGCCCGAATCCACGTCGACGGCGTCCACAGTGGTCGCCGACGCCGCGTTCGCGTTCCCGCTGCCCACCGAGACGTGGCGCGAATCCTCCGCCCGCGCGCTGTGGACCCACAGCTCGATCCAGTGCAAGCGACTGCTCATGCGCTGGTCGCGCGATTCGTCCACGATGATCCAGGCGCTGCTGTACCCGGCCCTGACGCTCGTGATGTTCCGGATCGTCATCGGGAACACGGTGACAGCGGCGACCGGGCAGCCGGCCGTCTACGGCCAGGTCCCGATGATCATCCTCGTCGGTGCGATGTTCGGCTCGATCGTCAGTGCCGTCGGCTTACGCGCCGAACGCAAGACGGGTCTGCTGTCACGCTTCTGGACGCTGCCCATCCATCGCGCCGCGGGGCTCGTCGGGCGAATGATGGCGGAGGCCGTGCGGGTTTTCGTCACGACGATCGTGATCCTGGCGGTGGGCGTCGTACTCGGGTTCCGGCTGACGCAGGGGTTCCTGCCGAGCCTCCTGTTACTGGTGGTGCCGATCGTCTTCGGCATGGGCTTCGCGATGATGGTGACCGCGTTGGCCACCGTCGCCGGCGATGCGCCGCTGGTCGAAATCGTGTCGATCAGCTGCACACTGCTGATGTTCTTCAACTCGGGATTCGTGCCGGTGATGGCGTACCCGACGTGGCTCCAACCGATCGTCGCCGCGCAGCCGATGTCGTGTGCGATCGACGCGATGCGGGGGCTCGCGATGGGCGGACCGATCCTGGTGCCCGTGCTGCAGACGTTCGCGTGGTCGTTCGGGATGATCGCGGTGTTCGTCTACCCGGCCATCCGCGGTTACCGGCGAGCGGCCGAAACCGGCTGATCCCGTTCGTTCGGTGTCTCCGACCCGACTCGACAGGTACTCACCGGGTCCGTCGAGTCCTCTGAATCATCCCGCAATTCGCCTGTTTCTCGGGGCGGCCTACTCTTCTCGTCTGATATCAATTTCAGCGAATCAACCTTTCCTTCTTTCTTCCGGGAGCCCCCAGAATGATCGTTCGACGCCGCCGGCTGGCGAGCCTTCTCGCGGCAGCCTCCGCGGTCCTCTTCGGTGCGATCGGCTTCCAGCCGGCCACCGCGACGGCTGATCCTGCGGTGGGAAGCGCCGAACTGGGCGCACCTCCGGAGGCCGCCGCTGCCATGTCGACTGACGGGGCCCCGAGGGGTGCGAACGACTGGTCCTGCCGACCGTCGGCGGCGCACCCGCGGCCGGTGATTCTCGTCCACGGCACCGGCATGAACATGGTGCAGACCTGGGACGTGCTCGCCCCCGCGCTCAAGAGCGAGGGGTACTGCGTTTTCGCCTTGAACTACGGCGCCGGAGCGCAGTTCTGGGGGTCCGGCGACATCCGCAATTCGGCCCGCGAGCTGTCCGCGTTCGTCGACGCCGTCCGAGCCGGCACCGGTGCCGCCCAGGTCGACATCGTCGGGCACTCGCAGGGCGGCACCATGGCCCGCCAGTACCTGCGGTTCGAGGGCGGCGCCGACCCCGCAGTGCCCTCACGCAACAAGGTGAACAGACTCGTCATGCTCGGTCCCACCACGCACGGGACCACATTCGGAGGGCAGCAGGGGCTCGTCGACGCGTTCACGTCATTGCGCGTCACCGACGAGGGCACGAACGAAATGCTCGCGGGGATGAGCTTCGGCGTCGCCTCGTATCAGCAGTTCGTCGGCTCACGGTTCCTCGCCGATCTCAATGCAGGACGCGAGACGCTGCCGGGGATCGCCTACACGGTCATCGCGTCACGGACCGACAACGTCGTGACACCGCCCGAGGGCTCGTTCCTCGTTCCGGACGCCGGGTCGTCGGTACGCAACGAATGGGTTCAGGACAGCTGCCCGGGGGCGACGATCTCGCACCTGGGGCTTTACGCAGATCCCCGCTCGCTTTTCCTTGTGCAGCGCGCGCTCGACCCGGGTTACCGGTTCGGCGCTGCGGCGCCCTGCTGATCCGACCGATACGGATCCGACCGATACGACAGGAGGGCCGTTCCTCGTTTCGAGGAACGGCCCTCCATCGTTCTGCTGATCGGGTCGGCGCTCAGGACCTCAGACGCCGGTCGAGGACCGGCCCGATCACCTGCATCGCAGCGGGCGACGTCATGTTCCAGTGCGTCACCGCGACCGGCACCGTCTCTACGTCGCCGCCGATCGCCTCGCGCCACCGGTCGACGCCGTGCGCGCCGTCGAGGTCGGCGCTGAAGTACAGCAGGTCACCTTCGAACCGGGTGGCCGGACGGTAGGCGGCGGCCACCGCGGACGAACGGACGGCGCCGTCCACGATCCGCTCGATCTGTTCGGCGGTGAAGTCACCCATCGGGCGCAGCATCTCGCGAAGCATCTCGACTGCGGTGGATCGATCCAACTCGTCGAGGGATGCGGTGGCACTCGAATCGATGCCGAGGCCACCGAGCATGTCGCCGAGTCGCACGGTCACTCGCGGCTGCTCGCGCGGCTCGTCGTCGACGAGGTGGCTGTCGAGCATGGCGAGGGTTGCCACCTCCTCACCGGCAACGGACAACTGGACGGCCATCGCATGCGCGATCGCGCCGCCCATCGACCAGCCGAGCAGGTGGTACGGGCCGTGCGGTTGGATCCGACGAATCTCGTCGACGTAGAGCGACGCCCACTCCTCGATCGAGCCAGGCAGCTCGTGTCCGCCGCTCAGTGCAGGCGACTGCAGGCCGTAGATCGGTCGGTTCGTATCGATGCTCCGGGCGAGCCCCGCGAAACTCCACGACAGACCGGTGACGGGGTGGATGCAGAACAGCGGTGCGGCATCACCCGATGCTCGCAGCGGCAGCAGGACACCGAGCCCACGCGTGTCGTCGTTCGCGGCCACGTGACCGGAGCCGAGCCGGTCCGCGAGCCTCCCGACCGTCGGGCTGCCGAACAGCCACTGGACGCGGATGTCGCCACCCAGTCGTTTCTTCAGCCGCGCCACCACCCTCACCGCGATCAGCGAGTTGCCGCCGAGCGCGAAGAAGTCGTCGTCCAGGCCCACCCGATCGACGCCGAGAACCTCGGCGAACACGCCCGCCACGGCCTCCTCCACCGGGTTCGCCGGCGCGCGGAACACCGTCGCCTCGGACACCGGCTCCGGCAACGCCTTCCGATCCAGCTTGCCCGACGAATTGAGCGGGAACGCGTCCAACACCACGTACGTCGACGGCACCATGTACGACGCCAGCGACCGCGACAGTTCGGCCTTCACCGCGCTCTCGTCGACCGCCGAACCGGGCGAGGGCACCACGTAGGCGACCAACTGATCGTTGCGCACCAGCACCGCCGACTGTGCGATCTCCGGGACGGCCGACAGCGCCGCCTCGATCTCGCCCAGTTCGATCCGCAGGCCCCGCAGCTTCACCTGGAAGTCGGTGCGCCCGATGTACTCCAGCTCCCCCGACGCGTTCCAGCGCACCAGGTCGCCCGTGCGGTACATGCGGGCACCGCTGTCGGAGAACGGATTCGCCACGAAGCGGTCCGCCGTCAGGTTGCTGCGCCCGAAGTAGCCACGCGCCACCTGCACGCCGGCCAGGTACAGCTCACCCGCGACACCGGCGGGCACCGGCCGCAGCCGCGAATCCAGGACGTAGGCAAACGTGTTCCACACGGGTGCACCGATCGGCACACTCACACCGTCGAGGGCGCTCACCTCGTGCCGCGTCGCCTGCACCGTCACCTCGGTCGGCCCGTACAGGTTGATCACCGACGCATCACTGACGCGCCGCACCCGCTCGACGACCGACCCCGTCAACGCCTCGCCACCGCAGAACACACGGGTGAGCGCGACGGCGCGGCCCCGCAATTCGTCGGCGACCGCTGCCAGCACCGAAGGCACGAACTGCACCACGTTGATCGACTCCTCGACGATCGCGTTCGCGAGGTAGGCCGGATCCCGGTGACCATCGGGTGCCGCGACGATCGCGGTCGCCCCGACCTGCAACGGCCAGAGGAATTCCCACACCGACGCGTCGAAGGTGGACGGCGTCTTCAGCAGCACACGATCCGACTCGTTCATCGGGTACTCGTCCTGCATCCACCGCAGCTGGTTGACCACGGAACCGTGAGCGACCGCGACACCCTTGGGGCGGCCCGTCGAGCCCGACGTGAAGATCACGTACGCCGCATTGTCGGGTCGCAGCGGCGCGGACCGCTCGGCATCGGTGACAGGCGCATCCGAGTACATCGAGACATCGAGGGCGTCGAGGCGCACGACCTTCTCCGCCCCCGGGAGATCGGTCCCGTCACGCGACGTGCTCAGCACCAGAACCGGATTCGCGGTGTCGAGAATGTAGGCATTGCGCTCGGCCGGCTGATCCGGATCGATCGGCACGTAGCCGCCGCCGGCGGCCAGCACCGCGTACATGCCCACCAGCAGGTCCACCGAACGACGCATGCCGAGGCCGACGAACGACTCCGGACCCACACCCTCCGAGATCAGGAACCGGGCCGTGCGATGCACCCGCGCCACGAACTCGGCATAGGTCAGCGACTCCCCCTCGGAGACCAACGCCGTCGCGTCCGGCGTCCGAACCGCCTGGGCCTCGAACAGATCCACCAGCGTCGACCCCTCGACCGCATGCTCGGTGGCGTTCCGCCCCTCGAGGAGCAGCGAGCGCTCTGCACCGTCGAGCAGTTCGACGTCGCCGACCACGGCGGACGGATCCGACGTGACGGTCGCCAGGACCCGAACGAACCGATCGGCGAACGTCGTCATCGATGATTCGTCGAACAGATCCGTCGCATACGACAGGTCGACGGCGAGGGTGGAGTCGATCCGACCCGGCGCGGTTTCGCTGATCGTCAGCGAGAGGTCGAACTTGGCAGTGGTGACGTCGGACGGGAACTCCGAGATGGCCAGGTCCCCGGTGCTGACCTCGGCGCGCGAGAGATTCTGGAATGCGAGCATCACCTGGAACAGCGGATGCCGTGCCTGCGAGCGTTCCGGATTGAGCGCCTCCACCAACCGTTCGAACGGCACCTCGGCGTGGCCGAACGCTCCGAGGTCCGATTCACGGACGGACGCCAGCAGGTCTTCGAACGACCGCGCGCCGTCCACCTGTGTCCGCAGCACCAGCGTGTTGACGAACATGCCGACCAGGTCGTCCAGCACTCGCTCGCCGCGCCCGGCGACCGGGGTACCGATCGCGATGTCCGATGTCCCGCTCAACCGTGCGAGCAGCACCGCCAGAGCGGCATGGACCACCATGAACGGGGTGACGCCGCGCGCTCGTGCCAGTTGGGTGACGGCCCGGTTCAGGTCGGACCCGATCTCGAACCGGTGGGTGCGGCCGGCACCCGACGCCACCGGCGGGCGGGGGCGGTCGGTCGGCAGGTCCAGCTGCTCCGGCAGCCCGGCGAGTTCGGCCCGCCAGAACGCGACCTGCCGCGAGATCGGCGACTCGGGATCGTCCTCGCTACCGAGGACGTCCCGCTGCCACAGCGCGTAGTCGGCGTACTGCACCGCGAGCGGCGCCCAGTCGGGTTCCCTGCCGTCGGTGCGCGACACGTACGCGGTCACCACGTCCCGCGTCAGTGGTCCGAGCGACCAGCCGTCGGCGCTGATGTGGTGGACGACGAACACGAGCACGTGTTCGCTCGCGGACAGCTCGAACAGGCGAACCCGCAGCGGTACCTCGGTGGCCACGTCGAATCCGACGGAGATCAGCTCGGCCACGGCCTGCATCGTGTCGGTGTCACCGAGCGCGACCGGGTCCAGGTCGAGGACCACCTGGTCCGGGGTGAGGATCTGCTGGTGGGCGATTCCGTCCTGAGAGGGGAAGATCGTCCGCAGCGCCTCGTGTCGACCGACGACGTCCCGGACCGCGGCCTGCAGCGCGCCCAGGTCCAGTTCCCCGGACAGTCGCACGGCGACGGGAATGTTGTTCACCGCGGACGCGGTGTCGAACTGGTTGAGGAACCACATCCGTTGCTGCGCCAGCGACAGAGGGATCCGTCGCGGGCGGGGTCGCGCCACCAGTGCGCGACGCGGGCGGCCGCGAACCGCCGAGTCGACCGCGGCCGCGAGCCCCTCCACCGTCGACGCCTCGAACACGACCCGGACCGGGACCCGGGCGCCGAGCGCCTCCCCCAGCCGCGACACCAACTGGGTTGCGACCAGCGAGTTGCCACCCAGATCGAAGAAGTCGTCGTCCAGTCCCACCGGGTCGGCGCCGAGAAGATCGGCGAAAACATCCGCGACCAGCCGCTCGGTCTCCGAGATCGGGGCGCGGAACTCCTTGGCGTCGAACGTCGGGGCGGGCAGCGCCTGGCGATCGATCTTGCCGTTGACGTTCAGCGGCAGTGCTTCGAGTTCGACGAACGCCGAGGGAACCATGTACGACGGAAGCGACTGCGCGAGAGCCGATTCGACGTTGTTCAGGTCGAGCACCGACGAACCGGACGCGACGACGTAGGCCACGAGCCGGTCGCCGACCTTCGCGTCGTTCCAGACCGCGACGGCGGCCTCCGCGATCGCATCGGACGCGCGTAGCGCGGCCTCGATCTCCCCGAGCTCGATACGGAACCCACGCACCTTGACCTGGAAGTCGGCGCGGCCGACGTAGTCGAGGGTGCCGTCGGTCCGCCACGCGACGACGTCACCCGTGCGGTACATCCCTTCGCCGGCGCCGCCGAAGGGGTTGGCGACGAAGCGATCCGCGGTGAGCGCCGGGCGGCCGATGTATCCGCGGGCCAGCTGGGCACCGGCGAGGTACAGCTCGCCGGGCACACCGAGCGGAACCGGCCGCAGCCTGTCGTCGAGCACCAGCAGGCGGGTGTTCCACTCCGGGCCGCCGATCGGAACCGCCGCACCGTCGGCCTCGTGGACCCGCTGCGCGGTCACGGACACGGCCGCCTCGGTGGGTCCGTACAGGTTGAACAGTGCCGCGGTCGATGCGGACGCGAACCGCGCTGCGGTGTCGACCGGCAGCACCTCGCCGATCGCGAGGACGCGGCGCAGCGACTCCGGGAGCCGGTCGCCGGACTCGACGAGCAGCGCCTGCAGCATCGACGGCACCACGTGCAGCGTCGTCACCTGCTCGCGGCGCATGAGCGCGTTCAGGTAGCCGGGGTCGCGGTGACCGTCCGCGTCGGCGACGACGAGGCGTCCGCCGGAGGTCGGGGCCGACCAGAACTCCCACACCGACAGGTCGAACGTCGCGGCCGTCTTGAGGAGCACGGCATCCGTCGCGTCGAGCCCGTACTCCGCACGCTTCCATTCGAGCTGGTTGACGATCGCGCCGTGCGTGACGGCGACGCCCTTCGGCCGCCCGGTCGAGCCGGACGTGAAGATCACGTACGCGGTGTTCGTTGCCCGCAGTGGTGCGATGCGCTCCGCCGCGGTGATCGGACCCGTCGCGAGGTGTGCGCCCACGGCGGAGTCGACGTGCACCACGGGTACGGCTCCGGCGTCGAATCCGTCGCGAACGGTCGACAGGACACAGACGGGCTCGGCCGTGTCGAGGATGTAGGCGATGCGGTCCGCGGGGTGATCCGGGTCGATCGGCACGTACGCGCCGCCGGCCTTCGTGACCGCGAACATGCCCACGATCAGGTCGATCGAGCGTCGCATCGCCAGTGCCACACGGGATTCCGGTCCGACACCGATCTCGATCAGGCGACGGGCGAGCTGGTTGACCCGCGCGTCGAACGCCGCGTAGGTGAGCCACTCGTCCCGGGCGACGACGGCCGGGGCCTCCGGACGCCGAGCGACCTGGGCGTCGAAGAGGTCGACGAGGGTGGCGGTCGCATCGACGGTGTGGGCGGTGTCGTTCCACCGTTCGAGCACGGTGGTGCGCTCGTCGGCGGCGATCATCTCGAGGTCGCCGACCGGGGTCGACGCGTCCGCCGCGACGGCACGCAGGATCCGCGCGTACATCTGCGCGAAGCGCTGTGCGGTGTCCTCGGTGAAGAGGTCGGTGGCGTACGTGAACTGCACGGCGAAGTCCGCCGGGTTCCCGTCGGCGTCGGTGTTGTCGACGATCGTCACGTGCAGGTCGAACTTCGCCAGTTCGGTCTCGACGTCGACCGGTTCCACCGCGAGTCCGGGAAGCTCGAGGGTCCCGATCCGCATGTTCTGGAAGGAGAATCCGACCTGGAACAGTGGATGCCGGGACGCCGAGCGGACCGGATTGAGTACCTCGACGAGCCGCTCGAACGGCAGGTCGTCGTGCGCGTAGGCGTCGAGGTCGGTGCTGCGCACCCGCGCCAACAGGTCCGTGAAGGACTCCGCCGGATCCACCTGCACCCGCAGGGCGAGGGTGTTTACGAACATGCCGACCAGATCGTCGAGCGCGGCCTCGCCACGACCGGCGATCGGCGTGCCGACGACGATGTCCTGCGAACGGGACAGCCGCGCGAGCAGCACCGCCAGCGCGGCATGCATCACCATGAACGAGCTGGCGCCGTGGGTCCGACCGAGTTCGACCAGACTCCGGTGCGTGCCGGCGTCCACGTCGGCGCCGACGTTGGCGCCCGCGTACGACTGCTGCGCCGGTCGCGCATGGTCGGTCGGCAGGTCCAGTTGGTCGGGAATGCCGGCCAGCTGCGCGCGCCAGTAGTCGATCTGCTTGGCGATCATCGAAGCGGGATCACCCTCGTCACCGAGTGAGTCGTGTTGCCACAGGGCGTAATCCGCGTACTGAACGGCCAGCGGCCCCCACATCGGAGAGGTCTTGGCCGAGCGCGCGGTGTAGGCAGTCATGACGTCGCGAATGAGCGGGCCCATCGACACACCGTCGGACGAGATGTGATGCACCACGACCGCCAGTACGTACTCAGTCGGCGACAGCTCGTACAACCGGACCCGCAGCGGCGCCTCGGACGTGACGTCGAACTGTGTCGAGGCGATCGAGAGCACCCGATCGCGCACGTCGTCGACGCGCACCTGTTCCGGACCGAGATCCCAGTCCGCGAGCGCTTCCTCGACCGGCAGGACGAGCTGGTAGCCGACGCCGCCGTCCTCGGGGTACCGGGTGCGCAGCGACTCGTGCCGCGCGACCACGTCCATGACCGCGCCGCGCAACGCCTCCACGTCCAGCTCGCCCGACAGGCGCACTGCGATCGGGATGTTGTTCACCGCAGATTCGGGCTCGAGACGGTTGAGGAACCACATCCGTCGCTGCGCCAGCGACAGCGGGATCCGCTCGGGACGTGGCCGCGGGGCCAGCGCCTGGCGCGAGTCGCCGGTCACCGAACGCAGCCGTGCGGCAAGCGCTTCCACCGTCGACGCCTCGAACAGCTCACGCACCGGCACTCGGATACCGAGTGCGGCGCCCAGCCGCGACACCAGCTGGGTCGCGATCAGGGAGTTGCCACCGAGGTCGAAGAAGTCGTCGTCGAGGCCCGCCTGGTCGACGCCGAGCACGTCGCAGAACGCGCCCGCGACAAGCTTTTCCGCATCGCTCGCGGGCGCCCGGAATGCGCGGGCCTCGAAGACCGGCGCGGGAAGCGCCTGCCGGTCCAGCTTGCCCACCGCGGTCAGCGGGATCTCGTCGAGCACGATGACCGACGCCGGAACCATGTACGACGGCAACAGCGACGCGACGTGCCGTGTGATCGCGTCGGCGTCCACGGTGTCGTCGGCCAGGACGTACGAGACCAGCGCCGTCTGGCCCGACGGCATCCGGTGGCCCACCGAGGTCGCGAAGGAGACGGCCGGGTGGTCGGTCAGCGCCGAGTCGATCTCGCCGAGTTCGATCCGGAAGCCGCGGACCTTGACCTGGAAGTCGGACCGGCCGACGTACTCGATCGCCAGGTCGGTGACATCCCCCGCCGACGCGGTCCAGCGGACGACGTCGCCGGTGCGGTACATCCGCCGCCCCGCGTCGCCGAACGGGTCGGCGACGAAGCGGTCCGCCGTCAGGCCGGGACGACCGTGGTAGCCCCGCGCGAGCGCGTCGCCCGACAGATACAGCTCACCCGCGACGCCGACCGGAACGGGCTGGAGCCGGGCGTCGAGGATCATCGCGCTCACTCCGGCGACCGGTCCGCCGATCGTGATCGGCTTGCCGGCGAACAGCTCGCCGCGCGTCGAGACGATCGTGGTCTCGGTGGGGCCGTACGCGTTGAAGAAAGTGCGCTCGGGCGCCCAGTGCCCGACGAGTTCCGTGGAGGAGGCGTCACCACCGACCGACACCAGGCGCAGGTCGTCGAGCCCGGTCTGGTTCATCGATCCCAGCACGGCCGGGGTGATGATCGCGACCGTGACCCGGTGCTGCTCGAGGTAGGCGTTCAGTTCCTCACCGCCGAGGATCGACGGCGGCACCACAACGAGTTCCGCGCCCGCGGCGCCCGCGACCGCCCACTCGAAGACGGACGGATCGAAACTAGGCGAGCAGATGTGGAGCACGCGGTCCGTCGGCTGCACTGCATAGAGCTCGAGGGTCTCGTCGATCAGGCCCGACAGACCTCGGTGCGTCACGACGACGCCCTTCGGCTTGCCGGTCGATCCCGACGTGTAGATCACGTAGGCGGCATGATCGAGGCGCAACGACCGGATGCGGTCGTCGTCCGTGACCGGAGCCGTGGATCGTCCGGCGTCGGCCGCAGCGCGCTCGAGGTTCGCGAGCGTCGACCACGCGACGGCGGTCGGCAGTCCGCCGATCTGGTCCGCGTCCGCGATGCCCAGCGCCGCAGCGGAATCGGTCACCATGTGCTCGATGCGGTCTGACGGATAGGTGGGGTCGACAGGGACGAACGCCGCGCCGGCCTTGGCGACCGCCCACACGCACAGCACCATCTCCGTCGAGCGCGGGAACGACAGCGCCACGACGCTTTCCGGTCCCACGCCCCGGTCGATCAGTTCCCGCGCGAGTGCGCTCGAGCGCTCGTCGAGTTCCCGGTAGGTCAGCGTCGACTCGCCGCACGTGACGGCGGGCGCATCGGGACGGCTCTCGACCATGCGACCGAGGATGGCGGTGAGGGTCTCGACACGAGGCACCGCGCCGCCGACGACCCGTGTGAGAGTCGCAGATTCGGCGTCACTGAGCAGGGGCGCGTCCCCGACGGGCGCGGCCGGGTCGGCGACCAGGGAGCGGAGCACCCACACGAACCGGTCACCGAACGTCCGGACGCTCGCCTCGTCGAAGAGGTCGGTCGCGTAGGTGATCGCCACCGACAGCCCGGCACGACCGGAGTCTGCGTCCACCGCGTCGGCGACCGTGACCTGGAGGTCGAACTTGGCGACCGCGACGTCGATCTCCACGCCCGACACGGTCAGGTCCGGCAGTTCGAGCGACGGTGCGGCGATACCGCTCTGGAAGGCGAGCGCCACCTGGAAGAGCGGGTGCCGCGCCTGCGAGCGCTCGGGGTCGAGGATCTCGACGAGGCGCTCGAACGGCAGGTCCGTGTGCTCGAACGCGGCGAGGTCCGTCGAACGGACCTGCGTGAGCAGATCGGCGAACGACTTCCCGCCGTCGACCTCGGTGCGCAGGACGAGGGTGTTGACGAACATGCCGACCAGATCGTCGAGCGCGGCCTCGCCGCGGCCGGCGACGGGGGTGCCGATCGCGATGTCGGAGGTACCGCTCAGCCGCGCGAGCAGCACGGCCAGCGCGGCGTGCACCACCATGAACGGAGTCGCCCCATGGGCGCGCGCCACGTCGTCGACGGCGGCCCGCAGGTCGGCGCCGATGGAGAACTGGTGCGCCGCACCGCTGTTGGAGGCGATCACCGGTCGCGGCCGGTCGGACGGCAGGTCCAGCTGATCCGGCAGACCTGCCAGACGCCCGGTCCAGTACGAGACCTGCGCTGCGATCAGCGATTCCGGATCGTCCTCGCTACCGAGGACACCGCGCTGCCACAGCGCGTAGTCCGCGTACTGCACGTCGAGCGGCGACCAGGTCGGCGCCCGGCCCGCCGAGCGCGCGGCGTAGGCGACCATCACGTCACGGGTCAGGGGCCTCATCGAGACGCCGTCCGCAGCGATGTGATGGAGCACCAGGACCAGGACGTGCTCGGTCGGCGACAGCGCGAACAGCCGTGCGCGGACAGGCAACTCGGTGGTGAGGTCGAAGCCCCGCGAGGCCCATCCCTCGATCCGTCCGGCCAGTGCGTCGGCCCGGACGGGCTCGACGTCGAGTTCGACGTCCACCTCGGCCGTCGACAGGACCGACTGGTAGCCGACGCCGTCGGCGTCCGGGAAGACCGTGCGCAGCGACTCGTGCCGGGCGAGGACGTCGGCGACGGACGCCCGCAGCGCTGCGACGTCCAGTGCGCCGGAGAGTCGGATCGCGACCGGAATGTTGTTGACCGCCGATTCGGGATCGAGGCGGCCCAGGAACCACATGCGCTGCTGCGCCAGCGACAGCGGAATCCTCGCCGGGCGCTCCTGCGGAACGAGCGGCGCACGTCCGGACGGCCCGAGATTCGTGACGAAGGCAGCGAGGGCTTCGACGGTCGACGCCTCGAACAGCGCCCGCACCGGCACCTGCGCATCCAACGCCGCACCCAGACGCGACACCACCTGCGTCGCCACCAACGAGTTGCCGCCCAGCGCGAAGAAGTCGTCGTCGCGACCCACCCGCTCGACATCGAGAACGTCCGCGAACACCCCCGCGACGATCTCCTCCACCGGCGACGTCGGCGCCCGGAACTCCCGAACCTCGAACACCGGCTCCGGCAACGCCTTCCGATCCAACTTGCCCGACGCATTCAACGGGAACTCGCCGAGCACCACGAACACCGACGGCACCATGTACGACGCCAACGACGACGCCAACGACGCCTTCACCTCGCCGGTGTCCAGATCGTGATCGGCGACCACGTAGGCCACCAACTGATCGTTCCTGACCAGCACCACCGACTGCGAGATCTCCGGCACCGCGAGCAACGCAGTCTCGATCTCGCCCAGCTCGATCCGCAGACCCCGCAGCTTCACCTGGAAGTCGGTGCGCCCGATGTACTCCAGCTCGCCCGAGCCGTTCCACGTGACGAGGTCACCCGTGCGATACATCCGCTCGCCCGGACCACCGAACGGGTTGGCCACGAACCGGTCCGCCGTCAGGTCGCTGCGTCCGACGTACCCGCGCGCCAACTGCACACCCGCCAGATACAACTCACCGGGAACACCGGCGGGGACGGGATGCAGGCGTCCGTCCAGCACGAACACCTGTGTGTTCCATACCGGCGCACCGATCGGCACCGATGCCGTGTCCGCCGAGGTGACCTCGTGGAACGTCACGTCCACCGCGGCCTCGGTCGGACCGTACAGATTGTGCAGTCGCGCACCCGCAATCGCCCGCAGCCGCTCCGCCGTCTGCGCCGGCAACGCCTCACCCGACGCGAACACCAGACGAAGCGAATCCACCCGAGCCGCGGCGGGTTCGGCCACGAACACCGCCAGCATCGACGGCACGAAATGCGCCGTCGTCACCGACTGCTCCACCATCACCCGTGCCAGATACGACGGATCCCGATGCCCATCCGGCAACGCCACCACCAGACGCGCACCGACCTGCAACGGCCAGAAGAACTCCCACACCGACACATCGAACGTGAACGGCGTCTTCTGCAGCACCGTGTCATCAGCCGACAGCCCGTACTCGGCCTGCATCCACACCAGGCGATTCACGATCGCCGCATGCGACACCGCCACACCCTTCGGCCGACCCGTCGAGCCCGACGTGAAGATCACATACGCGACACTCGAACCACGCAGCGGCTGGGCCCGATCCGCATCCGAGACCGGAGCATCCGAGAACGCGGACACGTCCACCTCGTCGAGATTCACGACGGAGACAGACCTCTCCCCCGCGACCTCGAAGCCGTCCCGCGCCGTCGACAACACCAGCGCCGGCGCCGCCGTGTCCAGGATGTAGCCGTTGCGCTCGGTCGGCTGATCCGGATCGATCGGCACGTACCCACCGCCGGCCGCGACCACCGCATACATGCCCACCAGCAGATCCACCGACCGACGCATCGCCAGACCCACCAGAGAATCCGGACCCACACCCTCGGCGATCAGCATCCGCGCCGTCCGGTGCACCCGAGAAGCGAACTCCCCGTACGACAGCGACTCGCCCTCGAACACCACCGCCACCACATCCGGCGACCGCAGCACCTGCGCCTCGAACAGATCCACCAACGTCGCGTCCGGGACGGCGCGCTCGGTGTCGTTCCAGCGCCCCAGCACCGCCGCACGCTCGGGTCCGTCCAGGAGCGCGATGTCCCCGATCACGGTCGACGGGTCGGCGGTGGCGGCCTCGAGCAGGCGCACGAATCGTGCACCGAACGCGGCCATGGTCGGCTCGTCGAACAGGTCGGTCGCGTAGGTCAGCGCCACGGAGTACTCGGACGCATCGGCGTCGGGAGACTCGAGGAAGGTCACCTGCAGGTCGAACTTCGCAGTGGCGCTGTCGAACTCGACCTCGGCGAGCGTCAGATCACCGAGCGTGAATTCGGAGCTTCCGAAGTTCTGGAAGCTGAGCATCACCTGGAACAGCGGATGCCGCGCCTGCGACCGCGCCGGGTCGAGGATCTCCACCAATCGCTCGAACGGCAGATCGGCATGACCGAAGGCCGCCAGATCGGCGCCTCGGACCTGCGTGAGCAGATCGTCGAACGAGGCACCGGGTTGCACGTCGGTGCGTAGCACCAGCGTGTTCACGAACATGCCGATCACGTCGTCGAGCACCTGCTCGCCGCGGCCCGCCACCGGTGTGCCGATCGCGATGTCCGACGTTCCGCTCAGCCGCGCCAGCAGCGCCGACAGCGCCGCGTGCACCACCATGAACGGCGTGATGCCACGGTCTCGTGCGAGCCCGTCGATCGCCGCCGACAGTTCCGCCGTCAGGGGGAACCGATGCGTCGCACCATGGTTCGAGGCGACGGCCGGTCGGGGTCGATCGGCCGGAAGATCGAGTTGGTCGGGCAGCCCGGCGAGGGCCCGCTTCCAGTGGTCGACCTGCGTCGACAGCACCGACGCCGGATCGTCCTCCGCGCCGAGGACGTCCCGCTGCCACAGCGTGAAGTCCGGGTACTGCACGGCGAGTGGTTCCCACCCCGGCACCTGCCCCGCCGAGCGGGCGGCGTACGCCGTCATCACGTCACGGGTGAGGGGACCGATCGAGAAGCCGTCGGCCGCGATGTGGTGCACCACGAACACCAGGACGTGCTCCGTCGGCGAGATCGCGAACAGCCTTGCATGCATCGGAATCTCGCGGGCGAGATCGAATCCGGCGCACACCATCTCGCCGACCCGGCCGTGAACGGCGTCGGCGGAGATGTCCTCCACCGGAAGCAGTTCACCGAGCTCGCTCGCGCTCTGCACGACCTGGTAGCCGACGCCGTCGATGTCCGGGAAGACGGTCCGCAGCGACTCGTGTCGGTCGACGACGTCACCGACCGCGGACTGCAGTGCCGGGACGTCGAGCGCACCCGACAGCCGGATCGCTACCGGGATGTTGTTGACGGTCGAGTCCGGTTCGAAGCGGTTGAGGAACCACATCCGCTGCTGCGCGAGCGACAGCGGAATCCGGTCCGGCCGCGGGCCGGCCACCAGTGCCTTGCGCGCGTCTCCTCCCGCCATCGCTGCGACGTGCGCCGCGAGTGCTTCGACGGTGGAGGCTTCGAACACCGCCCGGACGGCGATCTGCGCGTCGACGGCGGCTGACAGGCGCGACACGACCTGGGTCGCGATGAGCGAGTTGCCGCCCAGTTCGAAGAAGTCGTCGTCGCGGCCGATCTGCGGGACGTCGAGGATCTCGGCGAACACCGATGCGACCAGTTCCTCGGTCGCGGTGGCGGGGGCCCGGAATTCCTTGGCCTCGAACACCGGCGCCGGCAGAGCCTGACGGTCCAGCTTGCCGACCGGCGTCAGCGGGATCTCGCCGAGCACCATGACGGTGGCGGGCACCATGTGCCGTGGCAGCGAACGGCCGACGAACTCGATCAGCGCCGCGGTGTCGATGTCGGCACCGGCGACAGGATGGACGTACGCGACGAGAACCTTGCTCCCAGTCCCGGATTCGTGCGCGACGGTGGCCGCGAAGTCGACGTCGTCGTGTGCCGCGAGCGCCGCGTCGATTTCGCCCAACTCGATGCGGAATCCTCGGATCTTCACCTGGAAGTCCGAGCGCCCCACGTACTCGATCTGCTGGTTGGCGTTCCACCGCACCACGTCGCCCGTGCGATACATGCGCTGTCCCGGTTCCCCGAAGGGGCACGCGACGAACCGCTCGGCGGTGAGGGCGAATCGCCCGTGGTAGCCGCGGGCGACACCCGGCCCCCATGCGTACAACTCGCCGGCCACGCCGACCGGGACGGGACGCAGGCGGTCGTCGAGCACGACCAGCGACATGCCCTGCGTGGCGGCGCCGATCGTGACCGGCTCGCCGGGAGTGAGCGGATCCGAGATCGCCGTCATGATCGTGGTCTCGGTGGGTCCGTAGCCGTTGAAGAAGCGGCGACCCGGCGCGGCCCAGCGGGCCACGAGATCGGAAGGGCACGCCTCGCCACCGACGACCACGTCGCAGAAGGTGTCGAGTCCCGTCGGATCGACGGACGCGAGCGCGGCCGGCGTCACGAAGCCGTGGGTGACGCGTTGTGTCGCAATGAGTTCGGCCAGGTCCTCGCCGCCGTAGACCGTGGGCGGCGCGATCACCATCGTCGAGCCGGCGCCGATCGCGAGCAGCAGTTCCAGCACCGATGCGTCGAAACTCGGGGACGCGAAGTGCAGCGTCCGCGACTGCGGCGTGATCCCGTAGCGTCGGACCTGCTCGGCACAGAAGTCGCCCAGCCCGGCCTGGGTGACGACGACGCCCTTGGGTTTGCCGGTGGAACCGGAGGTGTAGATGACGTACGCCGGATCGGCGTCCGCCAGTGCCCGGGTGCGGTCGGCGAACGTGATCGGATCGGCGGAACGGTCGGCGAGGACGCGGTCGAAGTCGTCGCCCAGGACGAGCCAATCGACGGTGTCCGGCAGCGATTCCCGCGCCTCGGCGGTCGTCAGACCCACCACGACACCGGAATCGGTCACCATGTGCGCAACCCGGTCGGCCGGGTAGTTCGGGTCGACGGGCACGAATGCGGCGCCGGACTTCGCGACGCCCCAGACCGACGACACCGATTCGATCGACCGGGGCACGGCGACGGCGACGAGGTCGCCCGGCCCGATGCCCCGCTCGATGAGGACGCGAGCGAGTCGTGAGGACCAGGCGTCGAGGTCCGCGTAGGAGCGTGAACGGTCGCCGAAGATCAGCGCGGTGGCCGACGGGTCTCGCTCCACGGCGGCCGCCAGCAGCTGCGGCAGCGTCGTCGCGCGGGAGCGACCGCGGCGGGCCGGCCGTTCCCTGCGCTCGGGCCGCGGACGCCGGGTCCGCTTGCCCTCGCTACCGCCCCGGCCGCCCACTGCCTCCGCGCTGTCCGTGCCCTGCAGCTCCCGACTCTGCTCGCTCATGCGTTCCGAACACCCCGGGTACCGCTCGTCGGCATTTCACAACGCACCACAGTGACTCTTTCCCTCACACCTACATCGCCGGGCAAACAAACCATCATTATCGCCTCACGCCGACCACGCCTCCGCGTCGGCAACGACCCGTCGGACGTCCGGCGCCGGTCCCGACGGCTCCCCGCAGGTGAGTACCAGCACCTCGAGATCCTCGAGCTCCTCCCCGTCCAGGCCCTGCGCGCGAGCCCCCGACATGAAGGCGTGGGTCACCCATTCGTCGGCCAGAACGTCGGTGGCGTTACCGTCCGGTATCTCGGTGACGACCGTCACCGCGCCCGACGTCGACGCCAGCAGCAGTTCGGTGACCGACCACACACTCGTCAGCGGTTCGGCGCAGGCGGTCCGCGACTCGTAGGTGATGCCGTAGCGTTCGCGATCCCGTTCGGCGAGAGCCACGACGTGACCGTGGGTGAGGACGAGGGCGCCGTCGGCGGCGATGACGGCGGGATCCTCGGGTGCGAGGCGCCGGATCCGTTCCGTGTAGGTGACCGGCCGGCCCGACTGCTCCTCGATGCGCGAGCGGTCGGTGTCGAGCACGATCCACTCGATGGTGTCCGAGAGCGCACCGACCTGAGCGGAGGTGGTGATGCCGACCTTCGCCGGCAGGTCCCACGATGCCGCGTCCGAGCCCGTCGCGACGGGATCCGTCAGGGTGAGTGCCGCGCCGGATTCGAGCACCGCCCACGCGGCGACCACGGCGTCGACGGACCGCGGCAGCACCACCGGAACCTGGTGGCCCGGACCGACGCCTTCCGCGATCAGGACCCGCGCCAGACGCGACGCCTGTTGCGCGAGTTCGGCGTAGGTGGTCTCCTGCCCGTCGTCGGAAACCGCGGGAGCCTCGGGATCGGCCTCGACGACCGCGGCGAGAACCTGCGGCACCGTCGTGTCGGCGGGTGTCACGGCGCCGGCGGGTTCGACGATCACCGGCACGGAGGCCGCGCCGCCCAGAAGCTGCGCACGCTCCGCGTCCGATGCGATCTCGATGTCCCCGACCACCGTGCGAGCGTCCGCCGCGACCGCTTCGAGAACGCGCACGAACCGCTGTCCGAGGAGTTGCGCGGTCGACTCGTCGAACAGGTCGGTGGCGTACGTCAGCAGCATCTCGAGTTCGCCGGACGGCATCGGGATCAGCGTGAACTGCAGGTCGAATTTCGCCGCCGGTTCGACCCCGGGGACCGCGTCGACCGTCAGGCCGGGCAACGCGAGACCGGCCTGCTGCTGGTTCTGGAACGACAACACGGTCTGGAACAGCGGGTGCCGGGCCGTCGAGCGTGCGGGTGCGACGGCCTCGACCACGCGCTCGAACGGCACGTCCGCGTTCCCGAACGCGGACAGGTCCGTCTCCCGCGCCCGTGCGACGACCTCCGCGAACGTCATCGACGACGACAGCTCGGTGCGCAGCGCGAGGGTGTTGACGAACATGCCGACCAGATCGTCGAGCGCGGCCTCGCCGCGGCCCGCGATCGGGGTGCCGACCGTGACGTCCCACGTTCCGCCGAGCCGGGCCAGCAGCACCGCCAACGCGCCGTGCGTGACCATGAACAGCGAGGACCCTTCCGCCCGCGCCAGCGATTCGAGCGCGGCGTGGAGTTCGGTCGGGATGGTGAGACGGATCTCCGCGCCCCGCATGGACTGCACCGCCGGCCGCGGGCGGTCCGTCGGGAGTTCGAGCAGATCGGGTGCACCGGACAGCGCGCGGGTCCAGAAGTCGAGCTGCGCGGCGGCCACGGTGCCCGGATCGTCGGCCGAACCCAGGACGTCGCGCTGCCACAGGCTGAAGTCCGCGTACTGCACGGCCAGCGGAGCCCACTGCGGAGCCTCGCCGTGACTACGGGCCGCGTAGGCCGTCATCAGGTCCCGCGCCATCGGCGCCATGGACACGCCGTCGGCGCTGATGTGGTGGACGACGAACGCGAACACGTGGACCTCGTCCGAGAGCCGGAACAGTCCGGCACGCAACGGAACTCCGCTCGTCACGTCGAAGCCGTGTCCGAGCAGGCCCGTCACCTGCGTGCGCAAGGCGCGCTCGTCTGCGACAGCCACCGGCGTCAGATCGATCGCCACACGATCGACGGGAAGGATCACCTGGTGCGGGCCGTCCCCGTCCTCCGGGTAGTACGTGCGCAGCGCTTCGTGCCGAACCAGCACGTCGCGCAGCGCGGTGGCCAACGCCTCGGCGTCGAGGTGCCCGGTCAGTTGCAGCGCGAGCGGAATATTGTACGTGGTCGATTCGGGTTCGAGGCGGTTCAGGAACCACATGCGCTGCTGTGCGAGCGACAGCGGAACACGCTCGGGTCGAGGCTCTACCGTCAACGGCTTCCGCGCTCCCCCGCCGGCGAGCACCTGCACCTGCGCGGCGAGGGCTTCGACGGTCGACGCCTCGAACAGCGCCCGCACCGGCACCTGCGCATCCAACGCCGCACCCAGACGCGACACCACCTGCGTCGCCACCAACGAGTTGCCGCCCAGCGCGAAGAAGTCGTCGTCGCGACCCACCCGCTCGACATCGAGAACGTCCGCGAACACCCCCGCGACGATCTCCTCCACCGGCGACGTCGGCGCCCGGAACTCCCGAACCTCGAACACCGGCTCCGGCAACGCCTTCCGATCCAACTTGCCCGACGCATTCAACGGGAACTCGCCGAGCACCACGAACACCGACGGCACCATGTACGACGCCAACGACGACGCCAACGACGCCTTCACCTCGCCGGTGTCCAGATCGTGATCGGCGACCACGTAGGCCACCAACTGATCGTTCCTGACCAGCACCACCGACTGCGAGATCTCCGGCACCGCGAGCAACGCAGTCTCGATCTCGCCCAGCTCGATCCGCAGACCCCGCAGCTTCACCTGGAAGTCGGTGCGCCCGATGTACTCCAGCTCGCCCGAGCCGTTCCACGTGACGAGGTCACCCGTGCGATACATCCGCTCGCCCGGACCACCGAACGGGTTGGCCACGAACCGGTCCGCCGTCAGGTCGCTGCGTCCGACGTACCCGCGCGCCAACTGCACACCCGCCAGATACAACTCACCGGGAACACCGGCGGGGACGGGATGCAGGCGTCCGTCCAGCACGAACACCTGTGTGTTCCATACCGGCGCACCGATCGGCACCGATGCCGTGTCCGCCGAGGTGACCTCGTGGAACGTCACGTCCACCGCGGCCTCGGTCGGACCGTACAGATTGTGCAGTCGCGCACCCGCAATCGCCCGCAGCCGCTCCGCCGTCTGCGCCGGCAACGCCTCACCCGACGCGAACACCAGACGAAGCGAATCCACCCGAGCCGCGGCGGGTTCGGCCACGAACACCGCCAGCATCGACGGCACGAAATGCGCCGTCGTCACCGACTGCTCCACCATCACCCGTGCCAGATACGACGGATCCCGATGCCCATCCGGCAACGCCACCACCAGACGCGCACCGACCTGCAACGGCCAGAAGAACTCCCACACCGACACATCGAACGTGAACGGCGTCTTCTGCAGCACCGTGTCATCAGCCGACAGCCCGTACTCGGCCTGCATCCACACCAGGCGATTCACGATCGCCGCATGCGACACCGCCACACCCTTCGGCCGACCCGTCGAGCCCGACGTGAAGATCACATACGCCACACTCGAACCACGCAGCGGCTGGGCCCGATCCGCATCCGAGACCGGAGCATCCGAGAACGCGGACACGTCCACCTCGTCGAGATTCACGACGGAGACAGACCTCTCCCCCGCGACCTCGAAGCCGTCCCGCGCCGTCGACAACACCAGCGCCGGCGCCGCCGTGTCCAGGATGTAGCCGTTGCGCTCGGTCGGCTGATCCGGATCGATCGGCACGTACCCGCCGCCGGCAGCCAGCACCGCGTACATGCCCACCAGCAGATCCAGCGAACGCCGCATACCCAGGCCGACGAGCGAATCCGGACCCACACCCTCGCCGATCAACCAGCGCGCCGTCCGATGCACCCGCGCCGCGAACTCCGCATAGGTCAGCGAGTCGCCCTCGAACACCAACGCCGTCGCATCCGGCGTCCTCGCCGCCTGCGCCTCGAACAGCTCCACCAACGTCGCGTCCGGTACCACACGATCGGTCGCGTTCCAGCCGTCGAGCACCTGCGAGCGTTCCGCGCGGTCCAGCAACTCCACGTCGCCGACCACCACGGACGGATCCGCCGTCACCGATTCGAGCATCCGCACGAACCGCTCACCGAACGAACGCACCGTCGAAGCGTCGAACAGATCGGTCGCATAGGTGACATCGATCGTCAGCCCGGCGGTCGACTCGACGACCGTCACCTGGAGATCGAACTTTGCGGTGGCCGAGTCGAAGTCGACCTCGGACACATCCAGGCCACCGAGCTCGAACTCGGTGAGCCCCAGGTTCTGGTAGGTCAGCATCACCTGGAACAGCGGGTGCCGCGCCTGCGACCGCGCCGGATCCAGTACCTCGACCAGCCGCTCGAACGGCACGTCTGCGTGGCCGAAGGCATCCAGGTCGGTGGTACGCACCTGTGCGAGCACATCGCCGAACGACGCACCCGACTGCACATCGGTGCGCAACACCAGGGTGTTCACGAACATGCCGACGACGTCGTCGAGCACCTGCTCACCGCGGCCCGCCACTGGTGTGCCGATCGCGATGTCCGACGTTCCGCTCAGCCGCGCCAGCAGCACCGACAGCGCCGCATGCACCACCATGAACGTGGTCGCACCGCCCTCGCGCGCCAGATCCTCGATCGCGGCACGCAACTCCGCGGGCACGACGACAGTGTGGCGCACACCGCGGTAGGTCGACGTAGCCGGTCGCGGGCGGTCGGACGGCAGATCCAGTTGGTCGGGCAGACCGGCGAGGTTCGACGTCCAGTAGGCCACCTGCTGCGCGAGCAGGGACGCCGGATCGTCCTCGGCGCCGAGGACCTCACGCTGCCACAGCGTGTAGTCGGCGTACTGCACGGCCAGCGGCGTCCATGCCGCGACGTGGCCGTTCGCCCGCGCCGCGTACGCCGTCATCACGTCACGGGTCAGCGGACCCATCGAGAAGCCGTCGGCCGCAATGTGATGCACCACCAGGACCAGGACGTGCTCGGTGGGCATCACGGCGAACAGCCGCACCCGCACCGGGATGTCCGTGGTGAGGTCGAACCCGGCGGTGACCAACTCCTCGATGCGCGCCGGCAATTCGATCTCCGCGACCGGCTCTGCCGACACCACGGTCGCAACATCGGACACCGGCCGGATCGCCTGGTAGCCGACGCCGTCGACCTCGGGGAACACGGTACGCAGCGACTCGTGCCGGTCGAGGACGTCACCGATTGCCGCCGAGAGGGATTCGACGTCGAGGTCGCCGGAGAGCCGGATGGCGAGCGGGATGTTGTTCACCGCTGACTCGGGCTCGAAGCGGTTCAGGAACCACATCCGCTGCTGCGCGAGCGACAGCGGGATCCGATCCGGACGCGGTTGCGCCACGAGCGCCTTCGCCCCGCCTGCGGACGATTCCGAGACCCGGGCCGCGAGGGCTTCCACCGTCGAGGCGTCGAACAGCACCCGAACCGGGACCGTGGTGTCGAGCGCCGTGCCGAGCCGCGCCGCCACCTGCGTCGCCAGCAGCGAGTTGCCGCCGAGCGCGAAGAAGTCGTCGTCCAGACCCACCCGCGCAGTGCCGAGGACATCGGCGAACACCGACGCCACCGCCTGTTCGACGGGCGTGGTGGGCACCCGGAACGTGGCCGCCTCGAACTCCGGTTCCGGCAACGCCTTCCGGTCGAGCTTGCCGCTGCCGGTGAGCGGGAGGCGGTCGAGCACCAGCACCGCCACCGGCACCATGTACGACGTGAGCGAACGGCCCGCGAACTCCTTCAGCTCGGCGGCGTCGATCGATCGGCCGTCGGCGGCGACGACGTAGGCCACCAACTGCTCGCGCACCACCAGGACGGCCGCCTGGGCCACCGCCTCGTGTGCGGACAGGACCGACTCGATCTCGCCGAGTTCGATGCGGAAGCCGCGCAGCTTCACCTGGTCGTCGGCGCGGCCGACGTACTCGATCACTCGATCGGCACTCGCGCGGACGACGTCACCGGTGCGGTACAGGCGAGAACCGGCCTCGCCGAACGGGTTCGCCACGAACCGCTCCGCGGTGAGCGCCGGGCGTCCGAGGTAGCCACGGGCCACACCGGCACCGGCGAGGTACAGCTCGCCGGGCACGCCCGCGGGGACGGGCCGCAACCGCGAGTCCAGCACATAGGCAGCGGCGCCGCGAATCGCCCGACCGATCGTGACCGGCTCCCCCGGCACGAGGGCTTCGGAGATGTTGGACGCCACGGTCGCCTCGGTGGGTCCGTACGCGTTGAACATCCTCCGGCCCGGGGCCCAGCGGGCCACCAGATCGGCCGAACACGCCTCGCCACCGACCACGACCACACCCAGCGCGTCCAGACCCGCCGGATCCACCGACGCCAACGCGGCGGGCGTGACGAAGGCGTGCGTGACCTGCTGCGTCCGCAGAAGTTCGGCGAGTTCGTGACCGCCGTAGATCGACGTCGGCGCCACCACCATCGTGGCCCCGGCACCGAACGCCATCAGCAACTCGAGAATCGACGCATCGAAACTCGGCGACGCGAAATGCAGAGTCCGCGAACCAGACTCGATGCCGTACCGCTCCACCTGCTCGGCCGCGAACGCCGCCAGGCCGGTGTGCGTGACCACCACGCCCTTCGGCACCCCCGTCGAACCCGACGTGTAGATGACGTACGCGGGATCGGTGACGCGCAGCGGTCGGACACGGTCCGCGTCCGTCACCGCCGTCGCCGGCAACGCCGCCACGGCGACTGCGGTCGTCGGGTCGCCGAGCACGACCCACGGCACCGCCGCGGGCAACGCGTCGGCGTGCTCGGTGAGCGTGACGCCGAGGACCGCGCGCGAATCCGACACCATGTGCGCCACGCGGTCGGCCGGGTAGTTCGGGTCGACCGGCACGAACGCGGCGCCGGTCTTCGCGACTGCCCACACGGCGACGACCGAGTCGATCGAGCGGGTGAGCGCGATCGCGATCACGTCCTCCGGTCCGGCGCCACGGGCGATCAGGGCCCGCGCGAGCCGCGACGAACGCTCGTCGAGTTCGCGGTACGTCACCGACTCGTCGCCGCGGATGAGTGCCACCTTCGCCGGATCCGACGAGGCGGCGGCCGCGAGGATCTGCGGCAGCAGCGCCGGTTCCGAGCCGGTGCCGTCGGTCGCGGCGGTCAGCGCGGACGCCTCGGCCGCGTCGAGGAGGTCGATGTCGCCGACGACCACATCGGTGTCCGCGGCAACCGCCGCCAGCACGAGCACGAAGCGGTCGGCGAACGAGCGCATCGTCGCCTCGTCGAACAGGTCGGTGGCGTACGTGAGGTCGACATCCAGGCCGGACGCCCCGGCCTCCGCCTCCGCGAGGGTGACCGCGAGATCGAACTTGGCGACGGCGGCGTCGAAGTCGACACCCGACACGGTCAGGTCACCCAACGTGAGTTCGGTGCGGTCCATGTTCTGGAACGACAACACCACCTGGAACAGCGGGTGCCGCGCCTGGGAACGCGTGGGGCCCAGGACCTCCACGAGGCGCTCGAACGGGACGTCGGCGTGCGCGAACGCCTCGAGGTCGGTCGACCGGATCCGGGCGAGCAGGTCCGCGAACGAGTCGCCGGACCCGACGTCGGCGCGCAGGACGAGCGTGTTGACGAACATGCCGATCAGGTCGTCCAGCGCGGCCTCACCGCGGCCGGCGACCGGGGTGCCGATCGCGATGTCGGAGGTGCCGCTGAGCCGAGCGAGCAGCACCGACAGCGCCGCGTGGACCACCATGAACGTGGTCGCACCGCGTTCGCGTGCGACGGCGTCGAGCCGGGCGGACAGCTCGGCGTCGATCGAGAACCGGTACGACGCACCGGCATTCGTCGCGACTGCCGGACGCGGGCGATCCGCGGGCAGGTCGATGCGATCGGGCAGGTCCGCGAGCGCGCCGCGCCAGTAGTCGACCTGTCGGGTGATGAGCGACGAGGGGTCGTCCTCGCTGCCGAGGACCCCGCGCTGCCACAGCGCGTAGTCGGCGTACTGCACCGCGAGCGGCGTCCACGTCGGCGCGGCACCGGCCGACCGGGCGGCGTATGCGGTGACGATGTCGCGGGTGAGCGGTCCCATCGAGAAGCCGTCGGCGCTGATGTGGTGGACGACGACCACCAGGACGTGCTCGGTAGGCGAGACCGCGAGCAGACGCACCCGCAGCGGCACCTCGGCGGTGACGTCGAAGCCGCGCGAGATCGTCTCGGCGACAGCGGCGGCGACGTCGGACTCGGCCACCGGGGCCGCGTCGAGATCCACCGCGGCCGCGTCGGCCGGCAGGACCACCTGGTGCGCCGCGCCGTCGCGCTCGGGGAAGACGGTGCGCAGTGCTTCGTGACGTTCGACGACGTCGGCGACCGCCCCGCGCAGCGCGTCGACGTCCAACGCGCCCGACAGACGGATCGCGACGACGATGTTGTTCACCGCGGACTCGGTGTCGAACCGGTTGAGGAACCACATCCGCTGCTGCGCGAGCGACAGCGGGACCGTCTCGGGGCGGGCCTGCGGCACCAACGGCGCACGGGTGTCCCCACCCGCGGCGACGAGGGAATCGACCAGCGCCGCCAGCTGCGCGACGGTCGGTGCGTCGAAGAAGTCGCGGACGTCGATCCGGATGCCGAGGTCGGCGCTGACACGGGCCAGGACGCGGGTTGCGCTGAGCGAGTTGCCCCCGAGCGCGAAGTAGTCGTCGTCGACGCCGATACGGTCGGTGCCGAGGACCTCCGCGAAGGTCGCCGCGAGCATCTCCTCGGTGGGGGTGCTCGGGGCCCGGTACTCGCGGGCGAGCGACGAGAAGTCCGGCGCGGGCAGGGCCTTGCGGTCGAGCTTGCCGCTGGCGTTCAGCGGGAACTCGGCCAACGCGACGAACAGCGACGGAATCATGTACTCCGGCAACCGGGCACCGACCGCCGCCGCGAGCTCGTCCCGGTCGACCGGCGTACCGCCGTCGGTGACGACGTACGCCACCAGGTGGTCGCCGAGATCGGGATCCGAGTGCACGATCACGACGGACTGCGACACCGCCTCGTGCCCCAGCAACGCCGACTCGATCTCGCCGAGCTCGATGCGCAGACCGCGCAGCTTCACCTGGAAGTCGGTGCGGCCCACGTACTCCAGCTCGCCCGAGGCACCGATCTTCACGAGGTCACCGGTGCGGTACATGCGGTCACCGGGGGCGCCGTACGGGTCGGCGACGAACCGGTCGGCCGTCAGGTCGGGCCGCTGCAGGTAGCCGCGCGCGAGCTGGACGCCCGCGAGGTACAGCTCGCCCTCGGCGCCGACCGGCGTGCGACGCAGGCCCTCGTCGAGGACGTACAGGTCGGTGTCCGCGACGGCGCGACCGATCGGCACCATCGCGGCGTCGGCGGACGTCGCCTCGTGGTAGGTGACGTCGACGGCGGCCTCGGTGGGGCCGTACAGGTTGTGCAGCGCGGCGCCCGAGATCGCCCGGAACCGCGCGGCGGTCTGCGGCGGCAGGGCCTCACCGGACGCGAACACGTTGCGCAGGGTGGGGACGGTGGTCGCGGTCGGCAGTGCCGGATCCCCCGTCGCTCCGCTCGCCAGGGACGCCACGAACACCGACAGCATCGACGGCACGAAGTGCGCGACGGTCACGCCGCGAGCGACCATGATCCGCGCGAGGTACGCCGGGTCGCGGTGCCCGTCCGGGGCGGCGATCACCAGGCGCGCACCGGCCTGCAACGGCCAGAAGAATTCCCACACCGACACGTCGAACGTGAACGGCGTCTTCTGCAGCACCACGTCGTCCGCGGTCATCGGGTACATGTGCTGCCGCCACCGCAGGTTCGCGACGATCGCGCCGTGCCCCACGGCCACGCCCTTGGGGCGGCCGGTCGACCCGGACGTGAAGATCACGTACGCGAGGTTGTCCTCCGACAGCGGCGCGAGGCGGTCGTCGTCGGTCACCGGGTCGGCCGACAGTCCGTCGACGTCCAGGGTGTCGATCGACAGGACCTGGGCAGAGGTGGACGCGGTGTCGACCGTCAGTCCGTCCCGGGTGGTCGTGAGGATCACGGTCGGGCGCGCGATGTCGAGCACGTAGCCGAGGCGGTCGGCCGGGTGGTCGGGGTCGAGCGGGACGTACGCACCGCCGGCCTTGACGATCGCGTACATGCCGACCAGGAGGTCGAAAGAACGGCGGATGCCCAGGCCCACCAGCGAGTCCGGGCCGACGCCGAGCGAGATCAGGTGCCGGGCAAGACGGTTGGCGCGGGCGTCGAACTCGGCGTACGTCAGGCTCTCGCCGTCGAACTCGAGCGCGACCGCGTCTGGGGCGGCGGCGACCTGACGGTCGAAGAGCGACGCGAGCGTGTCGGCGGTCGGTGCGGGCGCGGACGCACCGTCGCCGAGGACGGCGGCGGCGTCCGCGAACAGACCCTCGAGCACTCCCGGCAGCCCCCCGTGCTCGGCCGACTCGAGCAGGCCCGGAACGAGGTTGGACAACACGACCGGCACCAGCGAGTCGATGCCGAGCACCCCACCCATCGCGGCGTCGAGGGTCTCGATCTCGACCTTCAACTGCGCGTAGGTGACGGTGGTGTCGCCGAGCACGAGGGCGACCCGTTCGGGCTCGACCGAGGTCACCCCGGCGAGCAGCCGCGGCAGATCCTCCACCGTCATCGCGCCGGCTCCAGCATTGTTCGCCGCCATGTGTTTTCGTCCTCCCGACATCTACCTCGAATTCGCCCACCTGATTCGGGGGAGCCGATCGATCGGCTCCCCCGGCTCATCCGAACGCGGTCACACGATTCCGCCCTCGGCGATTGCGGAGGCGTCGGCGATCAACGTCGCGATCGCCGCGCCGTAGCCGTCCGCACCCAGCGCCGGGAGAATTCCCGGCAGCAGGCCCGACAGCGCCACGGTCATGAGCGCCTCGGCCTTGAGGGCGCCGCCCGTCGCGGTGGCGGTCGCGTCGAGCTTGGCGTGCAGTTCACCGAACGTGACGTCGGTGCCACCGTGCGAGACGGCCACCGTGTCCGGCGCGACCCGTGCGGCGCCCGCCACCAGTTCGGGCAGGTCGTCGACCGTCAATTCCTTCTTCGGTGCGAGCGCCTCCCGCTCCGCGTCGGTGGTGACGTCGATCGCCCGCAGCACGATCGCCGGGTCGTCGGTCACCGCGTCGAGGATCCGCACGAACCGCTCCCCGAACGCGGCCACCGTGTCCCGGTCGAACAGATCGGTCGCGTACGTGAACATCGCCCGCACACCGGTGAGGGCACCGTCGGCGTCGAACTGCTCCACCGCGGTGAGCTGCAGGTCGAACTTGGCCTGGTCGCCGCCCAGATCGAGCGCCGACACCTCCAGGCCCGGCAGCGCGAAGGTGCCGGTGTCCATGTTCTGGAACGTCAGCATCACCTGGAACAGCGGTGTGTACGCGCTCGACCGCCGGACCCCGGCCGCGTCGACCACCTGCTCGAACGGCACGTCGGCGTTGCCGAACGCCGCGAGATCCTGCGTCCGGGCGTGCGCCAACAGGTCCCCGAACGACGACGACGGCTCGACGCGGGTCCGCAGCGCCAGCGTGTTCACGAACATGCCGATCAGGTCGTCGAGCGCGGCCTCACCGCGACCGGCGACCGGTGTGCCGATGGTGACGTCGTTCGAACCACCGAGCCGCGACAGCAGCACCGCGAGCGCCGCGTGGAACACCATGAACGTCGTCGCACCCTGCTCGCGGGCCGTGTTCTCCACGCGCGCCGCGAGTTCCGCGTCGATGTCGATGTCGACGGAGGCACCGGCCATCGACGGCCGGGCCGGACGCGGACGATCGGTCGGCAGCGCCGACAGCTCGGGCGCGTTCTTCAGCGCGTCCGCCCAGTACGCGATCTGGCGCGCCACCACCGACTCCGGGTCGGACTCGGTGCCGAGCACCTCCCGCTGCCACAGGCTGAAGTCGGCGTACTGCACCGTCAGCGGCTGCCACTGCGGCACACCGCCGTCGACCCGCGTCACGTACGCGAGCATGACGTCCCGGATCAGCGGCCCCATCGAGAAGCCGTCGGCGCTGACGTGGTGTGCCACGAACGCGAGCATGTGCTCGTCGTTTCCGATCGCGTACAGCGCGGCGCGGACCGGCACCTCGGTCGTGACATCGAATCCGCGGCCGACGAACTCGGTGAGCCGATCGACGATCTCGGCCTCGGTGACCGCGATCGAATCCAACCGCGGCACGGCCTGATCGACCGGAACCACCTGCTGGACCGGCCCGTTCACGCTGTCCGGGTACATCGTGCGCAGCACCTCGTGCCGCCCGATCACGTCGGCGACCGCGTCCCGCAGGACATCGACGTCGAGCGCACCGGACAGCCGGACCGCCACCGGGATGTTGTACGCGGCCGACGCCGGATCGACCTGGTTCAGCGTCCACATCCGCTGCTGGGCGAGCGACAGCGGAACCAGGTCGGGGCGCGGCCGGGCCGTGAGCGGGGCGCGGGCCCCGCGGCCGACGAGCGGCGTGACGGCGGCAACCACCCCGGCCACCGTGGAGTCCTCGAACACCACGCGCACCGGCACCTGGGTGTCGAGGGCCGCACCGAGCCGCGCCACGAGCTGCGTCGCGACCAGCGAGTTGCCACCGAGCTCGAAGAAGTCGTCGTCCACGCCGACGCGCTCCACCCCGAGCACGTCCGCGAACGCTCCCGCGACGATCTCCTCGAGCGGAGTGGTCGCCGCCCGGAACTCCCGCGCCTCGAACACCGGCGCCGGGAGTGCCTTGCGGTCGAGCTTGCCGTTCGCATTGAGCGGCAACGCCTCCAGCACCACGAACGCCGACGGCACCATGTACGACGGCAGTGTCCGCGCCAGCTCCACCCGCACCTGCTCGGTATCGAGCGCGTCGGGAGCGTCGGCGGCCGGCACCACGTAGGCGACCAGACGATCGCCGGTGCGGTCGTCGCTGTGTGCGGTGACCGCGGCCGCCGCCACGGCCGTCAGGTCGCGCAGCGCGGCCTCGATCTCGCCGAGCTCGATGCGGAAGCCGCGCACCTTCACCTGGAAGTCGGCGCGCTCGACGTACTCGAGCTCACCCGCTGTGACATACCCCGTCGCTTCGCTCGCCCGGATTGTCCACCGCACCACGTCACCGGTGCGGTACATCCGCTCGCCGCTCGACCACGGGTTGGCGACGAACCGGTCGGCCGTGAGATCGGCGCGGCCGAAGTAGCCGCGCGCCAACTGGGCACCGGCCAGGTACAGCTCGCCGGTCACGCCCGCCGGCACCGGGTTCAGCCGCGAATCGAGCACGTACACCTGGGTGTTCCACTCGGGCACACCGATCGGGACGACGGCGGTGTCGTCGGCCGTCACCTCGTGGTGGGTCACCGACACCGCGGCCTCGGTGGGGCCGTACAGGTTGTGCAACGTCGCGGTACTCCGCTCCCGGAACGTCTGCGCCGTGGTGGCGGGCAGGGCCTCACCGATCGCGAAGACGTGACGCAGCGACGACGGCAGCGCACCGGTGGTCAGCAACATCGACAGCATCGACGGGACGACGTGGAACGCGGTCACCTGCTCGTCGTGCAGGACCTGCAGCAGGTAGCCGGGGTCGCGGTGGCCGTCCGGTGCCGCGATCACAAGGCGTCCACCGCTCGTGGGCATCGACCAGAACTCCCACACCGACAGGTCGAACGTGGCAGCGGTCTTGAGCAGTGCCGCGTCCGATACGCCCAGGTCGTATTCGTCACGCATCCAGCGCAACTGGTTGACGATCGCGCCATGCGGGACGGCGACGCCCTTGGGTCGGCCCGTCGAACCGGACGTGAAGATCACGTACGCGGTGTTCTCGGGTCGCAGCGGTCGCAGTCGCTCGGCGTCCGTGATCGGCGCACCCGACAACGCCCCGAGGTCGAGCGTGTCGATCTCGAGCACCGGCCACTGATCAGCCGTGAAACCAGCCTGCGAAGTGGTGAGGACACAGACCGGCTCCGCCGCGTCCAGGATGTACCCGGTCCGCTCGGCGGGCTGGTCCGGGTCCACGGGGAGGTAGGCGCCGCCGGTCTTGGCGACCGCGTACATGGCGACCAGCAGGTCGACCGATCGGCGAATCGCCAGGGCCACGGACGATTCCGGTCCCACACCCAGCCCGACGAGGTGGCGTGCGAGACGGTTCACGCGCGCGTCGAGCTCGAAATACGTGAGGCGCTCGTCGCCCGACACCAGCGCGACGGCGTCCGGGGTGGCCGCGACCTGAGCGTCGAACAGATCGACCAGCGTCGCCGACTCGACGTGCCGATCGGTCGCGTTGCGTCCGGCCAGCAACTCGGCCCGCTCGTCGACGCCGAGCAGATCGACGTCGCCCACGGGCACCGCCGGCTTGACGACGACGGTGCTGAGCAGCCGGGCGAATCGGTCCGCGAAGGACTGGACGGTCGGCTCGTCGAACAGATCGGCGGCATACGTCATGGACGCCTTCATGCCGACCGGATCACCGCTGTCGTCGTAGTGGTCCTCGACGATCAGGTGCAGATCGAACTGCGCCACACCGGATTCCACCTCGGCCGCGTCCACCGTGAGCCCCGGGAGTTCGAAGGTGCCGCGGTCGTGGTTCTGGAACGAGAAGCCCACCTGGAACAGCGGGTGCCGCGCGGTGGACCGCGTCGGGTTGAGCACCTCGACCAGTCGCTCGAACGGGACGTCCGCATTCGCGAACGCCTGCAGGTCACCCTCGCGGACCGCGGCGAGGGTATCGGCGAACGAGCGGTCGCCGTCGATCCGCGTGCGGAACACGAGCGTGTTGACGAACATGCCGACGAGATCGTCGAGCAATGCCTCGCCACGGCCCGCGATCGGGGTTCCCACGGCGATGTCGTCGCTGCCCGACAGCCGCGACAGCAGCACCGCGAAGGCCGAGTGCACCGCCATGAACAGCGTCGCGTTCTGCCCGCGTGCCAGATCGCGCAGCCCACGGTGCGTCGCGGCGTCGATCTCGAACTCGACCAGCCCACCACGGAACGACTGCACCGCCGGACGCGGGTGATCGGCCGGCAGGTTCAGCTGGTCCGGCAGATCGGCGAGCGTGTCCGCCCAGTACGAGAGCTGTTGCGCCGACAGCGATGCCGGATCGTTCTCGTCGCCCAGGACCTCGCGCTGCCACAGTGCGTAGTCGGCGTACTGCACGGTCAGCGGCGCCCAGCCCGGGGCGTGCCCGGTGGCCCGCGCGGCATACGCGGTCATCACGTCCCGTGTCAGCGGCGCGAGGGACACACCGTCCGCGCTGATGTGGTGGACGACCATCCCGAGCACGAACTCGCCGACGCCGGTGCGGTACAACTCCACCCCGATCGGGACGTCCGCCGTCACGTCGAAGCGGGTCGCCGCGAGCGCACGCAGTCGGTCGGCCACCTCGGCAGGCTCGACGTCGATCGCCTCGAGTTCGACCACGGCACGGTCGGCGGGCAGGATCACCTGCTCGGGGCCGTCGTCAGTGGCCGGGAACACCGTGCGCAGCGACTCGTGCCGGGCCGTCACGTCGGCGATGGCCCGCTCGAGGGCCGCGACGTCGAGATCGCCGGACAGTCGCAGTGCCATCGGGATGTTGTACGCGGTGGATTCGGTGTCGAAGCGGTTGAGGAACCACATCCGCTGCTGCGCGAGCGACAGCGGGATCCGCTCCGGCCGGGTCCGCGCGACCAGTGCCTGACGGCCACCGCCGGCGTGTACCGACAGTCGCGCCGCGAGCGCCTCCACGGTCGACGCCTCGAACAGGTCGCGGACGGGGACCCGCGCATCTAGCGCGGCGCCGAGTCGCGAGACCACCTGCGTCGCGATCAGCGAGTTGCCGCCGAGCGCGAAGAAGTCGTCGCCGCGACCCACCCGGTCGAGATCGAGGACCTCGGCGAACACGCCCGCGACAATCTCCTCCACCGGCGTCGCCGGCGCTCGGAACTCGCGAGCCTCGAACACCGGCTCCGGCAACGCCTTCCGGTCCAGCTTGCCCGACGCATTGAGCGGGAACTCGCCGAGGACCACGAACGTCGACGGCACCATGTACGACGCCAGCGACCGCGACAGCTCCGCCTTCACGGAGTCGACGTCCAACGAACCGCCGGCCACCACATAGGCGACCAGCTGATCGTTCTTCACGAGCACCACCGACTGCGTGATCCGCGGCAGCGCCAGCAGTGCGGTCTCGATCTCGCCGAGTTCGATCCGCAGACCCCGCAGCTTCACCTGGAAGTCGGTGCGGCCCAGGTACTCGAGCTCGCCGACCGTGACATCCCCCGTCGCTGCGCTCGCCCCGGCAGTCCACTTGACCAGGTCACCGGTGCGGTACATCCGCTCGCCGGTGGCGCCGAAGGGGTTCGCCACGAACCGGTCCGCCGTCAGGTCGCCGCGGCCGAAGTAGCCGCGCGCCAACTGGGCGCCGGCCAGGTACAACTCACCCGCGACCCCGGCCGGCACCGGACGCAGTCGCGCGTCGAGCACGTAGGCCCGGCTGTTCCACACCGGCGATCCCATTGCGACGCTCGCGCCCACGGTGCCCGCGACCGGGCGCGCCGTGGCGTGCACCGCGAACTCCGTCGGGCCGTAGAGGTTGTACAGCGCCGCACCGTTCACTGCGGTGAAGGCGTCGGCCGCAGCAGTCGGGAACGCCTCGCCGGCGACCAGCACCGCACGCAGCGTCCCGCAGTCGCCCTCCGCCAGTTGCGCGGTGAACGCCGACAGCATCGACGGCACGAACGACGTCGTCGTCACCGACTGCTCCTCGATCACCCGCTTCAGGTACTCCGGATCGCGATGTCCGTCCGGGGACGCGATCACGAGGCGACCGCCGACCGCGAGCGTGCCGAACAACTCCCACAGCGACACGTCGAAGGTGAACGGGGTCTTCTGCAGGACCACGTCGTCGGCGCCCAGGTCGTACTCGGCGCAAAGCCAGCGGACCTGGTTGACGATCGCGGCATGCTCGACGGCCACACCCTTCGGTCGCCCGGTCGAACCCGACGTGAAGATCACGTATGCCGCGTTGCCGGGACGCAACGGCGAGCGCCGGTCCGGGTCGGTGACGGGTGCGTCCGAGAACGCCGACACATCGACGGCGTCGAGGTTCACCACCGGGCCCGTCTCGGGCAGATCCACGGCGTCGCGCGACGTCGACAGCAGCAGAACCGGATTCGCCGTCGCCAGGATGTAGCCGTTGCGTTCCGCCGGCTGATCCGGATCGATCGGCACGTAGCCGCCACCGGCGGCCAGCACCGCGTACATGCCCACCAGCAGATCCAGCGACCGGCGCATTCCCAGGCCGACCAGCGAATCCGGGCCCACACCCTCCGAGATCAGGAACCGGGCCGTGCGATGCGCCCGGGACGCGAACTCGGCGTAGGTCAGCGACTGCCCCTCGAACACCAGCGCCGTCGCGTCCGGAGAACGCAGCACCTGCGCCTCGAACACGTCCACCAGCGTCGATCCCTCGACCGCATGCGCGGTCGCATTCCAGCCCTCGAGGACCAGCGACCGCTCCGCACCGTCGAGCAACTCGACGTCCCCGACGACCGCCGCCGGATCCGACGTCACCGACTCGAGGAGGCGGACGAACCTGTCGCCGAACGCCCGCATGGTCGACTCGTCGAAGAGGTCGGTCGCGTAGGTGAGTTCGACCGAGTACCCGTGCTCGGAAGGCTCGACGGTCACCTGCAGATCGAACTTCGCGATCGCGGCGTCGAAGTCGACGACAGCGACGTTCAGACCGGCCAGCTCGAGCGACGCGCGGTCCAGGTTCTGGAACGCCAGCATCACCTGGAACAGCGGGTGCCGCGCCTGCGACCGGTCCGGGTCGAGGATCTCGACGAGCCGCTCGAACGGCAGGTCGGCGTGCTCGAAGGCTGCAAGATCGGTGGCGCGGACCTGACCCAGCAGGTCGGCGAACGATTGACCACCGTCGACCTCGGCCCGCAGGACCAGCGTGCCGACGAACATGCCGATCAGGTCGTCGAGTGCGGCCTCGCCGCGGCCCGCGACCGGCGTGCCGATCGCGATGTCGGAGGTTCCGCTCAGTCGCGCCAGCAGAGCCGACAGTGCCGCGTGGACCACCATGAACGGCGTCGCGCCGTGTGCGCGCGCCATCGACCCGATCGCGGAATGCAGCTCGGGGTCGATCGAGAATCGGTACGACGCACCATGATTCGACGCGATCATCGGACGCGGACGATCCGACGGCAGATCCAGCTGCTCCGGCAGACCGGAAAGCCGCTCGGTCCAGTACGAGACCTGCTTCGAGATCAGCGAGTCCGGATCGTCTTCGGCGCCGAGGACGTCACGCTGCCACAACGCGTAGTCGGCGTACTGCACCGCGAGCGGCGACCAGCCCGGAAGCTCGCCCGCCGACCGCGCCGCGTAGGCGACCATCACGTCCCGGGTCAGCGGTGCCATCGAGAAGCCGTCGGACGCGATGTGGTGCACCACGAGGACGAGCACGTGCTGGTCGGCCGCGAGCCGGAACAGCCCGGCACGCAGCGGAACATCCTTCGTCAGGTCGAATCCGCCCGACGCCAGCGCCTCGATCCGCGCAGCGAGGTCGGTCTCGGTCGCCGACTCGGCGACGATCTCGATCGCGGCCTGCTCGGTCGGCAGGATCGTCTGGGTTCCCACACCGTCGACGTCCGGGAAGACCGTACGCAGCGACTCGTGCCGGGCCACGACGTCACGCAGCGCGGCGCCGAGTGCATCGACGTCCAACGCGCCCGTCAACCGGATCGCCATCGGGATGTTGTTCACGGCCGAATCGGGCTCGAACCGGTTCAGGAACCACATCCGTTGCTGCGCAAGCGACAACGGCAGCCGGTCCGGGCGCGGCCCGGCAGTGAGCGCCTTGCGTGCGCCCGCCCCGGCCAACTGCTGGACCTTCGCCGCGAGTGCCGCCACCGTTGATGCCTCGAACACGACGCGCACCGGCACCTGCGCATCGAGCGCCGCACCCAACCGGGCGACCGCCTGCGTCGCCACCAGCGAGTTGCCACCGAGCGCAAAGAAGTCGTCGTCCGAACCGACTCGGTCCACGCCGAGGAGATCCGCGAAGACACCGGCGACGATCTCCTCCACGGGCGTCGTCGGTGCCCGGAACTCACGGGCCTCGAACACCGGCTCCGGCAGCGCCCGCCGATCCAGCTTGCCCGACGCGTTGAGCGGGAACCGGTCGAGGACGACGAAGGTTGCCGGCACCATGTACGACGGCAGCGACCGCGCCAGCTCTGCCTTCACCACGGCAAGATCCAGCGATCCGTCGGCCACCACGTACGCGACCAGCTGATCGGCCTTGACCGACACCGCCGACTGCGTGATCCGCGGCAACGCCAGCAGCGCCGTCTCGATCTCGCCCAACTCGATCCGCAGACCCCGCAATTTCACCTGGAAGTCCGTGCGACCGATGTACTCCAACCGACCAGAGCTGTTCCACCGCACCAGGTCACCCGTGCGGTACATCCGGTCGCCACCGGTGGAGAACGGGTTCGCGACGAAGCGGTCGGCGGTCAGATCGGCCCGCGACACGTAGCCGCGCGCCAACTGCACGCCCGCCAGGTACAGCTCGCCCGGGACCCCCACCGGGACCGGACGCAACCGCGCATCCAGAACGTGAGCCCGGGTGTTCCACACCGGCGCGCCGATGGGGACGGTCCCGAACGTCTCGTCCGATGCGGCGACGTTGTAGCGCGTCGCCTGCACGGTCGTCTCGGTCGGGCCGTACAGGTTGTGGACCGATGCACCGCACACCCGGCGCAGACGCTCCACGGTGGCCGACGTCAGCGCCTCGCCGCCGCAGAACACACGCCGCAACGACACCGCCCGGTCGGGATCGAGATGCTCGACCACCACGTCCAGCACCGACGGCACGAACTGCACGACGGAGACGGACTGTTCCCCGATCGCGCGCGCCATCTCGACCGGATCGCGGTGCGCGTCCCGCGAGGCGACCACGATGCTCGCACCGACCTGCAACGGCCAGAACAACTCCCACACCGAGGCATCGAACGTGAACGTCGTCTTGAGCAACACCCGGTCCGCCGGGCCGAGCCCGTACTCGCCCTGCATCCACTGCAACTGATTCACGACCGCGCGGTGACTCACCGCCACACCCTTGGGGCGGCCCGTCGAACCCGACGTGAAGATCACGTACGCCGGATTGTCGGCGTGGAGGGGCGACACCCGCTCACCGGCGGCGATCGGACGGTCCGAGTAGCCGGACACGTCGACCTCGTCCAGATCCACCACCCGCACGCCCGAGGGCACAGCGGCGCGATCGGCCGACGTCGACAGCACCAGAACAGGGTTCGCCGTCTCGAGGATGTAGGTGTTGCGCTCGACCGGCTGATCGGGATCCACCGGCACATACCCGGCTCCCGCGGCCAGCACGGCGTGGACCGCGACGAGTTGCTCCACCGAACGCGCCGTCGCCACCGCCACGAGCGACTCCGGTCCGACGCCCTCGGAGATCAGGAATCGCGCCAAACCGCGCACCCGAGAGGCGAACTCGCCGTACGTGACGGTCTCGCCCGCGGAAACGACCGCCGGCGCACCCGGCGTCGCCGCGACCTGGGAATCGAACAGGTCGACCAGCGTCGCACCGCCGACGGCGTGGTCCGTCGCCGTCCAGGTGTCGAGAAGCGTCGACCGCTCCGCGGCGCCCAGCAACTCGACGTCACCGACCACCCGGGCCGGATCCCCCGTCGCCGATTCGAGCACCCGGACGAACCGATCGGCGAACACTCGCGCCGACGACTCGTCGAACAGGTCGGTCGCGTACGTCAACTCGATCGTGAGGCCACCGGCGGTGCCGTTGGCATCGGTCGCTTCCATGACGGTGACCTGGAGGTCGAACTTCGAGAAGACGTCGTCGAACTCGACCTCGGAGACCGTGACTCCCGGCAGTTCGAGGCTCGTGCGGCCGAGGTTCTGGAACGCCAGCATCACCTGGAACAGCGGGTTCCGCGCCTGCGAACGCGTCGGCGCGAGCACGTCGACCAGCCGCTCGAACGGCACGTCCGCGTGGGCGAAGGCCGCGAGGTCGTGTTCGCGGATTCGAGTGAGGAGATCCGCGAACGACTCTCCGCCGTCCACCTCGGCACGCAGCACCAGCGTGTTGACGAACATGCCGACGACGTCGTCCAACGCAGCCTCGCCACGACCGGCGACGGGCGTTCCGATGGCAATGTCCGACGTTCCGCTCAACCGGGCCAGCAGCACCGACAGCGCCGCGTGCACCACCATGAACGGGGTCATGTTCGCACGCTGAGCGAGCGCGACGACTGCTTGGTGTGTCTGCGCGGCGACCGCGAAGCGATGGGTCGCGCCACGGCCGGACGCGATCGCAGGTCGCGGACGATCGGTCGGCAGGTCGATCTGCTCGGGCAGGCCGGCGAGCCGGTCCGTCCAGTACGAGACCTGCTGGGACAGCAGCGAATCCGGATCGTCCTCCGAGCCGAGGACCTTCCGCTGCCACAGCGAGTAGTCCGCGTACTGCACCGGAAGCGGCGCCCACGCCGGGATGCCGCCCTCGCAGCGCGCGGTGTAGGAGACCATCACGTCGCGGGTCAACGGCCCCATCGAGAAGCCGTCGGCCGCGATGTGGTGCACGACCAGAGCCAGCACGTGTTCGGTGGGGCTCAGCTCGTACAGTGCCGCCCGCAGGGGAACGTCGCGAGTGACGTCGAACGTCGATCGTGCGAGGTCGCCGAGGGCGAAGATCAGTTCTTCCGTGGTGACCGCGATCGGATCGAGTGCGATCGAGACCTGCGACGCCGGACGGATCACCTGGCTTCCGACACCGTCGATCTCGGGGTACACGGTGCGCAGCGACTCGTGACGTGCGATCACGTCGGCCACGGCCGCCCGCATCGCGGTGCGGTCCAACAGCCCCGACAGCCGGACGGCGACGGGGATGTTGTTCCCGGCCGAATCGGTGTCGAAGCGGTTGAGGAACCACATGCGCTGCTGCGCGTACGACAGCGGCACGACGTCCGGCCGGGGCCGGGCTACGAGGCGCGGGCGGCCACCGGCACCGGCGACCTGCTCGATCCACGCCGCGAGGGTGCGCACCGTGGACGCCTCGAACAGCGTACGGACCGGCACGGACGTGTCCAGTGCCTCGCCGACCCGGGCGACGACGCGCGTCGCGATCAGCGAGTTGCCGCCGAGTTCGAAGAAGTCGTCGTCGCGTCCCACCTGGGCGACGCCGAGCAGGTCCGCGTACACATCGGCGACGACTGCCTCGATCCGCGTCTGCGGCGCCTGGAACTCACGGGTCTCGAACTCGGGTTCCGGCAGCGCCTGGCGGTCGAGCTTGCCGCTGCCGCTGATCGGCAGTTCGTCGAGGACGACGACGGCGGCCGGGACCATGTACGACGGCAGAGCGCGTCCCACGGCATCCTTCACGGCGGCCGGGTCGATCGAGGCATCCTCTGCGGCAACGAGATACGCGACGAGCTGGTCACGCTGGACGACGACCACGGCGTGCGCGACGGTGCCCTGTCGGTGCAGGACGGCCTCGATCTCGCCGAGTTCGATGCGGAAGCCGCGCAGCTTCACCTGGTCGTCGGCGCGGCCGACGTACTCGATCACCCGATCGGCACTCGTCCGCACGACGTCACCGGTGCGGTACAGGCGAGAACCCGCCTCGCCGAACGGGTTCGCCACGAACCGTTCCGCGGTGAGCGCGGCGCGACCGTGGTAGCCGCGGGCCAGTCCGGGGCCCTCGAGGTACAGCTCACCCACGACACCGGCCGGAACCGGGTGCAGGCGGTCGTCGAGCACGTAGGTGTTGGCCCCGCGGATCGCGCGACCGATCGTGACCGGCTCCCCCGGAACCAGCGCATCGGAGATGTTGGACGCCACGGTCGCCTCGGTCGGGCCGTACGCGTTGAACATCCGCCTGCCGCCGGTCGCCCACCGGGCCACCAGATCGGCCGAACACGCCTCGCCACCGACCACGACCACACCCAGCGCGTCCAGACCCGCCGGATCCACCGACGCCAGCGCGGCCGGCGTCACGAACGCGTGCGTCACGCGTCGGGCGGCCAACAGGTCCGTGAGCTCCTGGCCGCCGTAGATCGACGTCGGCGCGATCACCATCGCGGCCCCGGCACCGAACGCCATCAACAGCTCGAGAATCGACGCGTCGAAACTCGGCGACGCGAAATGCAGAGTCCGCGAACCAGACTCGATGCCGTACCGCTCCAACTGCTCGGCCGCGAACGCCGCCAGGCCGGTGTGCGTGACCACCACGCCCTTCGGCACACCCGTCGAACCCGACGTGTAGATGACGTACGCGGGATGGGTCGGCGCGAGCGGGCCCACACGATCGGTGTCCGACAGCCGGACCGGCGACTGCTCGTCCACTGCGGCGGACACCGCTGCGTCGTCGAGGACCAGCCACGGAATGCCGTCCGGCAGGCTCGCAGCGTGCTCGGACGTGGTCACGCCCAGCACCGCACCCGAGTCCGAAACCATGTGTGCCACACGGTCACCCGGGTAGTTCGGGTCGACCGGCACGAACGCCGCACCGGACTTGGCGACCGCCCACACCGCCGTCACGGACGCGACGGACCGGGTCAGGGCCACCGCGATGACGTCCTCGGGGCCGGCGCCGCGCGACACCAGCAGCCGCGCCAGGCGCGTGGACCGCTCGTCGAGTTCGCGATAGGTGACGTCCTCGGTCTCGGCCATCAGTGCCACCGCATCGGGGTCGGCGTCCGCCGCCGCGGCCAGCAAATCCGCCAGCAGCATCGGCTCGGGAGCGGCGGGGCCGACCGGACCGGTCAGCTGCGCGGCCTCATCGGTGGCGAGCAGCTCGATGTCACCGACGACGACATCGGGCGAGCCGACCACGGCCTCGAGCACCCGCAGGAAACGCGCGGTGAAAGCGCGGACGGTCGACTCGTCGAACAGATCCGTCGCGTAGGTGAATTCGCCCGTCATGCCCTCGGCGAGTCCGTCCTCGCCGATGGTCTCGCGGAACGTGAACTGCAGGTCGAACTTCGCGACCGCGGCATCGAGGTCGATCTTGTCGATCGTGAGGCCGTGCAGGTCGAGGTGGGTCGCGCCGAGGTTCTCGAACGAGAGCATGACCTGGACCAGCGGATGCCGGGCCGCCGACCGTGCCGGATTGAGGATCTCGACGAGCCGCTCGAACGGGATGTCCGAGTGCGCGAACGCCCCCAGCGCGATGTCCCGGGCGTGCGCGAGAACCTCGGTGAACCGGGCAGTCTGCTCGACGTCGGTCCGCAGGACCAGGGTGTTGACGAACATGCCGACGAGGTTGTCGAGGGCCTGCTCCCCGCGTCCGGCGACCGGGGTACCGATCGCGATGTCCCGGGTGCCCGCCAGCCGCGACAGCAGCACCGAGAGCGCCGCGTGAACGATCATGAACAGCGACGCGCCCTGCGTGTGCGCCAGGTCGACGAGGGCCCGGTGGATGTGCGGGGAGATCTCGAACTCGACGTGCGCGCCGCGGAACGACTGCTGCGCCGGCCGGGGCCGGTCGGCGGGCAGGTCGAGTTGGTCGGCGAGGCCGTCGAGGTGCTCGGTCCAGTAACGGGCCTGGCTCGAGATCACCGAATTCGGGTCGTCCTCGGAGCCGAGGATCTCGCGCTGCCACAGCGAGTAGTCCGCGTACTGCACCGGCAGCGGGACCCATGCGGGCTGATCCCACTGGGTCCGGGCGGCGTAGGCCGTCATGATGTCGCGCGCCATCGGGCCCATCGACCAACCGTCCGCGCTGATGTGGTGCACCACGATCGCCAGCACGTGTTCGGTGGGATCGAGACGGAACAGTTCGGCCCGCACCGGGGCCTCGGTCGTGACGTCGAAACCGCGTCCCGCCAGCCCGAGCGTTGCGTGCCGGAGCCCTTCCCGGGAGACGTCGCGGGGTAACAGGTTCGGCACGCTCTGGACGGCGTCGAGCACCACCTGGTGCGGTCCGTCCGGCGAATCGGGGAACACCGTGCGCAGCGACTCGTGCCGGTCAAGGACGTCCATGATCGCGACCTGGAGACCGCTGACGTCCAGGACACCGGACAACCGGAGCGCGAAAGCCAGGTTGTACGTGGGCGATTCGGGATCGAGTCGGTTGAGGAACCACATCCGCTGCTGCGCGAGCGAGAGCGGGACGCGAGCCGGTCGGGGCGCCGCGACAAGTTCCTTGCGGGCACCCGCGCCGGCGTGCTGCTCGACGCGGGCCGCGAGCGCGGCGACCGTCGAGACCTCGAACAGCACCCGCACCGGGATCCGGGTGTCCAACGCGGTACCGAGCCGCGACATCACCTGCGTCGCGATCAGCGAGTTGCCGCCGAGCGCAAAGAAGTCGTCGTCGAGCCCGACCCGGTCGACCCCGAGGACGTCGGCGAACACGTCGGCGACGATCTCTTCGATCGGTGTCGTCGGCGCCCGGAACTCGCGGGCCTCGAACACCGGGGCGGGCAGGGCCGCGCGGTCCAGCTTGCCCACCGGCGTGAGCGGCACCTCGTCGAGCACGATGATCGACGCGGGCACCATGTACGACGGCAGCAGCGACGCCACGTGGTCCGATACCGCTGCGACGCCGACGCCGTCCGCGGCCGAGATGTACGAGACGAGCGCGATCTGGTCCGATGGCAGGCGGTGGCCGACCGTGGCCGCGAAGGACACGTCGGGGTGGTCGGTGAGGGCCGCGTCGATCTCTCCGAGTTCGATGCGGAATCCGCGCACCTTGACCTGGAAGTCGGAGCGGCCGACGTACTCGATGGCGAGCTGCGAGGCACCCTCCGCCGCTGCGCTCGCTCCGGCCGTCCAGCGGACGACGTCGCCGGTGCGGTACATCCGCTCGCCGGGAGCACCGAACGGGCTCGCGACGAACCGGTCCGCGGTGAGCCCGGGACGGTCGACGTATCCACGGGCGAGCGCGCCGCCGGTCAGGTACAGCTCACCGGCGACGCCCGCCGGGACGGGCCGCAGCCGCGTGTCGAGGATCAGGGCGCCGACGCCGGGCACCGGGCTACCGATGGTGATCGGTCGTCCGTCGAACAGTTCGGCGCGGGTGGAGACGATCGTGGTCTCGGTGGGTCCGTAAGCGTTGAAGAACTGCCGGCCCGGGGCCCACCGGCCCACCAGTTCAGCGGTCGACGCGTCGCCGCCGACAGAGACGACGCGCAGGTCGTCCAGTCCGTGCGGGTTGATCGACCCGAGCACGGCCGGGGTGATGACCGCGTGCGTCACTCGCTGCTCGGCGAGCAGCGAATGCAGTTCCGTGCCACCGAGAATCGTCGGAGGAACCACTACCAGCTCGGCACCTGCGGACGCCGCGAGCGCCCACTCGAGCACCGACGGGTCGAAGCTGGGCGAACAGACGTGGAGCACCCGGTCGCCCGAGCCGACGCGGTAGAGCTCCCGTGTCCGGTCCACCAGCCCGGCGAGGCCGCGGTGCGTGACCGCGACGCCCTTGGGCCGACCGGTCGACCCGGACGTGTAGATCACGTACGCGACGTGGTCGAGGCCCAGTGCCGACGTGCGGTCGGCGTCCCGGACCGGGTCCGACGCGCGACCGCGCGCCGCCGACTCGAGAGCGTCGAGCGCGTGCCACCGCGTCGCCTGCGGGAGGTCCGCCAGATCGGCTGCGGACGTGATGCCCAGCACCGCACCCGAATCCGACAGCATGTGCGCGATCCGGTCGTCCGGGTAGGTCGGGTCGACGGGCACGTACGCGGCACCGGTCTTGGCGACCGCCCACACCGCGAGCACCATCTCCCATGACCGCGGGAATCCAAGCGCCACAACTGATTCGGGTCCGACACCGGTGGCGGCCAATTCCCGCGCCAGTCGACTCGATCGTTCCTCGAGTTCGCGGTAGCTCAGCACCGTGCCCTCGCACCCGACCGCGGCCGCGTCGGGATCGACCGCCACACCCGCGGTGAGGATGTCGACCAGGAGACGTTCCTGCTCGACCGGGTCACCCTGGACGCCGGTGAGCGTGTCGATCTCACCGGGACCGAGAATCTCGACGTCGCCGACCCGCACCGCGGAGTCCGCGACGACGGCGTCGAGGATGCGCACGAAGCGGTGCGCGAACGACGCGACGGTCGACTCGTCGAACAGATCGGTGGCGTACTCGAAGACCGCTGCGACCGCGGCCGGGGCGCCGGAGTCGTCGAAGGCTTCCGAGATCTGCAGCTGGAGATCGAACTTCGAGATCGGCACGTCCAGCTCGGCGGCGCCGGCGCGGACTCCCGCGAAGCTCAGATCGCGGACACCGGTCACCTCGGCCGACAGCATGGCCTGGAACAGCGGGTGGCGCGCGGGCGAGCGCGTCGGCTCGAGCGCCTCGACCAGCCACTCGAACGGGACGTCCGCGTTGCCGTACGCCTCGAGGTCGGTCTCCTTGACCGCGGCCAGCAGATCCGCGAAGGAGATCGCCGGGTCCACCTGCGCTCGGAGCACGAGCGTGTTGACGAACATGCCGATCAGGCCGTCGAGCGCCTCGTCGCCGCGGCCCGCGACAGGCGTGCCGATCGCGATGTCCGACGTTCCGCTGAGCCGGGACAGCAGCACCGCGTACGCCGCGTGCACGACCATGAACAGCGTGGCGCCGTGCTCACGCGCGACGCCCTGCAGGCGCGCGTGCGTCTCGGCCGGGATGTCGAACCGGAGCTTGGCACCGGCGTTGGACGCGACCGCGGGGCGAGGACGATCGGCCGGCAGGTCGAGTTGATCCGGAAGCCCGGCGAGCGCGCGGGTCCAATAGGCGATCTGCTGTCCGGCAATCGAATTCGGATCGGACTCGGAGCCGAGCATCTCGTGCTGCCACACCGCGTAGTCGGCGTACTGCACGGGCAGCGGCGCCCACGCCGGGGCCGCCCCCTCGGCGCGTGCGGCGTAGGCGATCATCAGGTCGCGGGCAAGCGGGCCGAACGACGAGCCGTCGGCCGCGATGTGGTGGAGCACCATCGCGACCACGTACTCGCTGTCCGACAGCCGCAGCAGCTCGATCCGGAACGGTGGCTCGGTCGTCACGTCGAAGCCGCGCGACGCGAGCCGGAGCAGGGTCGAGTCGAGGTCGGCCTGCATGGTGGCGACCGGTTCCAGCGAGCGGACGACGTCCGCCGCGGGAAGCACGACCTGCTGGGCGACGCCGTCGACCTCGGGGTAGATCGTGCGCAGCGACTCGTGGCGCTCGATCACGTCGCCGAAGGCCGCCGCGAACGCCCCAGGGTCGACGGTGCCCGACAACCGGACGGCGAACGGCAGGTTGTACACCGCCGTCGTGGGGTCGAAACGGTTGAGGAACCACATCCGCTGCTGCGCGAGCGACAGCGGGACCTGCTCGGGACGCGGCACCGAGCCCAGCGTGGGCGTTCCGGTGCCGCGCACCGCGGTGGCCCCGGCGCGGGCGGCGAGGGCCGCGACGGTGGACGCCTCGAACAGTTCACGCACACCGAGCCGGACGTCGAGGGCCGCACCGACCCGCGTCACGACCTGCGTCGCGACGAGGGAGTTGCCGCCGAGCTCGAAGAAGTCGTCGTCCAGTCCCACCTTCTCGATGCCGAGGACCTCGGCGTAGACCGCGGCGACGGTCTTCTCGGCGTCGCTGCGCGGAGCCCGGAATTCCTTGTTGCTCAGGAACATCGGCTCCGGGAGGGCCTTGCGGTCGAGCTTGCCGCTGGTGTTGAGGGGGAAGGCGTCGAGCACCGTCACCGACGCCGGCACCATGTACGCCGGCAGCGAGCGGCCGGCGAACTCGGCCAGTTCCGCCGGGACGATCGTGCGTCCCGGCGCGGGCACCACGTACGCGACCAACTGGTCGCCGGTCGCGGTCGGGACGACGAGCACCACGGTCTGCGACACGTCGTCGTGCGCCAGCAGCACCGTCTCGATCTCGCCCAACTCGATGCGCTGGCCGCGGAACTTCACCTGGAAGTCGGTGCGGCCGATGTAGTCGAGGGTGCCGTCCGTCCGCCAGCGCACGAGGTCGCCGGTGCGGTACATGCGCTCACCGGCGACGCCGATGCCGTCGATGCCGCCGAACGGATTGGCCACGAAGCGATCCGACGTGATGTCGGGCCGGCCGACGTAGCCGCGGGCCAACTGATCGCCCGCGAGGTACAGCTCACCCGGCCGCCCGATGGGCGCCGGCCGCAGCCGGTGGTCGAGGACGTACGCACGGGTGTTCCACTCGGCCACACCGATCGGCACCGTGGTGGTGTCCTGCGGACCGGACTCGTAGTAGGTCACCGACACCGCGGCCTCGGTGGGGCCGTACAGGTTGTACAGGCCGGCGCCGCACAGCTTCCGGAAGTCGGCGGCGGTCTCGGGCGGCAGCGCCTCACCGATGACGAAGACGTCCCGCAACGAATCACACGATCCGGCAGGCGCATTCGCGACGAACACCGTCAGCATCGACGGCACGAAGTCGGTGACGGTGACCGCGTGCTCGGCGATCTTGTTCGCCACGTACACGGGGTCGCGGTGCCCGTCCGGGGTGGCGACGACCATGGACGCGCCGACGCGCAGCGGCATGAAGAAGCCCCACAGCGACACGTCGAACGTGGTCGCGGTCTTCTGCAGGTAGACGTCCGACTCGGCCATCGGATACTCGTGGAGCATCCACTCGAGCTGGTTGTCGATCGCGGCGTGCGAGACGGCGACGCCCTTGGGCCGGCCGGTCGAACCCGACGTGTAGATCACGTACGCCGTGTTCTCCGGGCGCAGCGGCGCGAGCCGATCGGCGTCCGTCACCGGCCGGGTGTCGAGGCCCGGGTAGTCGAGCGTGTCGATCTCGATCGTGACGGTCCCGGCGGGCAGATCGACCTGGTCGCGGGCGGTGGTCAGGACACACGCCGGCCGCGCCGACTCGAGGATGTACGACGTGCGATCGACGGGATGGTCCGGGTCGATCGGCACCCACGCGCCGCCGGCCTTGACGATCGCGTTAAGACCGACGATCAGATCCAGCGATCGTCGAATAGACAGGCCGACAAGGGATTCCGGACCCACGCCGCTGTCGATCAGGAGGTGTGCGAGCCCGGCGGCGCGGGCATCGAGCTCTGCGTAGCTGAGCGAGGTGCCCTCGTACACGATCGCGGTCGCGTCCGGGGTACGCGCCACCTGCTGGTCGAACGCCTCCGCGAGGTGGCGGCGGGCGACGCGATGGTCGGTCCGGACCCAGTCGTTCAGGACGACCCGCCGCTCGAGGTCGGTGCCGAGCGGGATCTCCCACACGGGCTGATCGGACCCCGACGCGGCGTACCGGTCGAGGAACTCGACGAAGCGATCGTGGTTGCGCCGGGCCTCGTCGTCGCCGTACAGGTTGGGGTTCGACTCGAAGTCGACGTGCGTCGACGTGCCCGCGATGCCCTGGTAGACGTTGACCCCGAGGTCCTCGATCAGACCGGTCGAGAGGATGTGCTGCTCGCCGACCATGTCGCCGAACCGGAGTTCGGTGTGGAACATCATGATGTTCACCCACGGACCGAAGAACGACGCCTGACCCGCCGCGCCGGTGACGTCACGGCGGATGTCCTCGTGACGGTAGCGCTGGTGACGCAGGGCACCCGAGACCTCGGTGGCGACCCGGCCCAGCAGGTCCGAGACCGTGGTGTCCGGGGAGACCGTCAGACGCAGCGGCACGACGTTCGAGGTCATACCACCGGAGCGCCGCAGGACCGCCGTCGTGCGTCCCGTGACCGGCAGGCTCAGGACGACGTCCTCGCGACCGGTCATCTGGGCGAGGTACGCCGCGAACGCCGCGATCACGACGGTCGCGGTCGTGGTGTCCTCGCGCTCGAGGAAGGCGTCCATCCGCGCCGCGGTTCCCACCGACAGGGCGGCGCTGTCGATGCGGCTCAGCGCTGCGGGCGGTGCCGCGCGACCGGCGAGACTCGTCGTCTCGTCGATCCCGGTCAGCCGTTCGAGCCAGTACTCACGGTCGGACACGAAACGGGTCGAGGCACGGTAGGTGCGGTCGGCGTCGTACACCTTCTCGAGCGGCGACGACTTGCCGGGCGAAGGCTCCGACCCGTTCGTCTCGGCCGTGTACCACTCGGCCACCCGGTTGACGAAGGTCGTCGCGCCGAAGCCGTCCAACACGACGTGGTGCGCGCGGTTGTACCAGAAGTAGACGTCGTCCTCGACCTGCAGCACCGCCGCGACGACCAGGCGGTCGCGGAGCAGATCGACCGGCGCGCTGTAGTCGGCACGCATCCATGCGAGAGCCGCCGCCCGCGGGTCGGGTTCGCCGCGCAGGTCGACGTACACGGGTGTGTCGTCGAGCGAGGCGTCCACGACCTGGTGGGGCTCGGTGTCGATCTCGAGCAACCGGACGTACGCCGACCCGGTCTCCCCCGCAGCACGGCTCGTGGCCCGATGCAGGCGGGCGATGTCGAGGTCGCCGTGCAGTTCGACGTACTGGGCGATGTTGGCCGGCACCGTCGGGTCGACGTGCTGCGCGAGCCACATCCCGAGCTGTGCCGGGGAGAGCGGGAACGGCTGCGCCCCCTGAGCCTGCGTGTCCCCCCCGAACGAGTTGTCACTCTCCAGTCCACCGACGCCTAGCGAGTCCAAACCCTGAGCCTTTCTACCCACCGTCACACGCCCCCGCGCACGCATCGAAGGATCGACCCGCGGCGGACACCGAGCACACCTGTCCAGCCGAGCCCGACACAGGACCGGAATATCCACCGGAACGGCCCGCACTCGGGTGTATATCTGCTGATCGGACCTGGTTCGTTACAGCAGGCAGCACCGGCACATGCCGGTCACCGAGTTGAGAGGAGAGTCGGCCAACCACCAGGAAAGTGATCGAACACACTCGCCGCGCCCCGGCCCGTCCGAGGGGGTCACGTGCGACGGTCGATCACCGGATTTCCTGAGTTGAGCACCCCTCGCAATCTACAGGGTCGTCCCGCCAGAACCCATTTGCGGCCGCTCCGGCAGGCCCTCAAGCGGTGACGTCGAGCGCCGCGATCACCTTGGTCGGACGCACCCTCACGACCAGCTCACCGGGGACACCGTTGCGGCGACCGAACTCCTCGGCCCGGTCGTCGCCCATGTACCGGCGGCCGAGCTCGGTGGCCACCCGCCGCAGGTCGTCGGGGTCCGTCGAGATCACCGCGTCGCCCTGGATCTGGACGAACGCGTACGGCGGTTCCTCCAGGTCGACGCACATCACCACACGGGGATCGCGCGCAAGATATCTTCCCTTCGCCGTCGACGCACCGGTGTTGAACACCACATCGTCGCCGTCGACCAGGAACCAGACCGGAGCCACCAGTGGCCGGCCATCTCCGGAGAGGTAGCCGAGCTTGCCCGTCCGGGTCCCGTGTGTGAGGAACTCCCGGACCTTCTCGTCACGCAGACTGCTCACAGACCGCACAGTACGCGCATTGCCGAGCACCTGCCGGGCTCGCCGCAGCCGGGGTCAGGAGAGGATCTCGACCAGCGTCGTCGCGGAGTCGCCCACCATGTACTTCTCGATCCCGTCCAGGTTCTTCTGCCAGAAGCTCTGGGCCTCGACCGCGTCGCCACTGCGCAGCAGCGCCAGCAGTTTCGTGTAGGCGCGCTGCGCGGCGCGGGCAGCGGGACGGTCGTGCTCGTCGCCGTGCGAGGCGATGAACAGCGAGTTGTGAGCGTCGATGATGTGCGCGAGCATCCCGGCGAGGACCGAGAGGGTCTCGTTACCGGCCAGGTCGACCAGGCTCTGGTGCAGCTGGACGTCGTGGTGCGCGAACGCGGCCGCGTCACCGACCATGTCCGCGCCCTGCGCGATCGACTCCGCGAGCGTGTCCAGCGCATCGGCGTGACCGGGCCCGGCGAGCACGCCGACCGCCGACACCTCGAGCGATGCGCGGGCACGGTAGACGTCGACCAGCGGCGTTCCCTTGTACTGGAGCAGCAGTCCGGTGTACCGGGCGGCGACCGACGGGTCCGGCGCCATCACCCGCGCGCCGCCACGGGCCCCACGGAGCACCGTGATGATCGACTCGGATTCGAGGATCCGGAAGGCCTCGCGCAGTGTGGGACGGGACACCCCGAACTGTTCCATCAGGACCGACTCGTTCGGCAGCGGGTCACCCGCACCGAGCTCGCCGGTGATGATTCGGCGGCGCAGGTTCGCGGCCACCAGCTCACCAGCCTTGGGCACCCGCACCACAGTCGACTTCGATCCGACCGTCACGTTGTCCCTCTCCTCCGCTCCGGTCCCGACGATGGCCCGGACTCGTACCGATGAAGGGTACAAGGGTTTAGTTGTTTCCTCCCCTTCCGACGGACCATTCCGTCGGTGGCAGCCATCACCCACGAGCGGAAGCGATGTTACCGACCGGTAGTGGGCGGCTGTCAGGCCGGGCCGAAAGCACGGTCGGGGCAGCTCGATGGCGTCGGGGTCGCGACAGACCTGCCCCGGCCGCCGACGTCGGCCGTGGCAGGATCCACCGGGTGCCCGACGACGCGATCGCCCTCACCTGGTCGGCTATTTGCGGCAGCTCGAGGACCGCGTGACGGAGGCCGCGCCCGCCCGGGCGCGGATCGGCCGGGTGTGCGTCGCCCGGTCGGCGCGCAGCGCGGGTGTGGCATCGCAGCTCATGCAGGCCGCCGTGGCGAGCGCCGGGGCGCGCGAGCAGGTGCTCGACGCCCAGGCGCACCTCGAGCACTGGTACGCGCGGTTCGGCTTCACGGCCGCGTCGGACGTCTTCCTCGAGGGCGACATCCCGCACGTCACGATGGTCCGCCCCGCGCCCGGGATCGGCTGAACCCGAGCGATACGAACGCATCAACTGTTACGCGTGCGTACGGCCGTCGTCGCGTACGGTCCCGCGCGCCACGCCGCAATCGAGGCGACCACGGCGGCAAGGATGAAGCTGACGAAGAGCCACCGCGCGGCACTCGCGGTATGCCCCGGGTCGCCGAACCCCGTGGCATTCACCACCATTCCGGCCAATGCCGAACCGAACGCCGTTGCAGTGAGTTGCACGATCGTCACCGACGCGCCCGCACGTTCCTGGTCCTCGCCACCGGACAGTTGCAGAACGGAGGTGAGTAGATGCGGCCACGCCATACCCACACCCCAGCCGAGAAGAACCAAACCGACCACCACCGCGATCACGATCCACAGCGCACCCGAGCGAACAGGACCGACGAAGGCGAGAACCTCCAACCCGGCGACCGAGAAGAGCGGAGCCATACGGATGACCAGCGCTCGTCGCGCTGTCGCGCCGCTGAGCGCCAATGACCCTGCCGTCCATCCCGCCGCCATAGCGGCACCGACACAACCTGCTTCGAGCGGTTGCAAGCCCTGCAGATGCTGACCGAAGTAGGGCGCGAAAACCTCGACCGTGCTCGCGATGACCAACGCAGCCATCGTGACGTACACGGCACGCAGTCGCCGATCGGATCCGAACGTGGCCGCCGGCATCACCCGCACCGAGGTGCGGGATTCGTGGCGAAGCCACCAATACACCAACGCCAGGGCAGCGACGAGACCGATCGCATTGACGAGCAACAGCGTCGATGCGCTCACGCTCGAGATGGTCAATACCGCGCAACCCACCAACGCGACACTCCCCACGGAATACGGGAGACCGCACGACCTTCGAACTCGACGGGCAACTGCGAAGCCCCCAAGCAGCGAACGCGACCAGCGCCGGCACCAGGGCCAAGAACGCTGCACGCCAGGCCTCCAGCTGCGCGGCAACCCCACCGAATGCCGGTCCGACCAGCGTTGCCACTCCCCACATCGCCGACACCAGAGCCATCGCGCGCGGCCACAGAGGCTGGTCCAGGACCACACGCACCACCGAGTAACAGAGCGCGAAGAGCACCCCGCCGCCAAGGCCCTGGACAGCCCTGCCGCCAAGCAGCGTCAGCATGTTCGGCGCCAGTCCGCACACAACCGTGCCGAGGGTGAGCGTGAGAGCGGCAAGCCGGTATGCAGACCGAGGGCCACGTCGCGCGAGCACGGTCGGCGCCGCGATGGAGCCGAGGACGGAGGCGAACACGAAAATAGTTGTGGCCCATGCGTACAGCCGCATGCCTCCGATGTCACCGACAACGGTAGGCATGATGGTGGTTGCGAGGTAGACGTTGACCGCGTGCAGCACGACTCCGCCGGCAAGCGTGATGGCGACAGGACCGTTCTCTCTGCCGAGGAGATCACCCCAACTTCCCGATTTCGAGGCCACTCGCGATGACATGCGCGCCGAGCGGTCGCGCAGGTGCTGGACACCGCCATAGGTCGCGGTGACCTACGCGCCGACACAGATCGAGCACTCACGCTCGACCTCCTCGCCTCCCTCGTGCATTACCGCGTCCTGTTCGGACACGCCTCCACCAGCGACGAAGACGTCGAACTCGCCGTTCACGCGCTACTGCGGGGCATCGCAGCAGACTATCCACGCCTCGTCGAGATCAGTCGAGCAAAGCCCGGCGACCCCCAGATGCACCACTTGCACGCGACCGCCCCGAACCACTAGCGAGGGTCCCGGATCGGGACGATGACACGCTCGCTCATTTCCGGACGAGGTCAATCGGCTCTCTTCTTCGGCGTAGCAGCCGAACGGCCCCATCCGGTGTCCTTCGCGATGTCGGCCAGCGGCGGTACGGCCCGGTGCGGCAGCGGCGTGGTCAGCGTGAGGGCGGTGTTCGAATGCACCACCCCGGCGAAACCGACGATGCGCTCGATCAGCCTCTGCAGATCCGGCTGGGTGGCCGTCGCAACGCGGACGAGCAGGTCTTCGCGCCCCGTAATCGCGTGAACTTCAAGAACCTGCGGGATGGCCACGAGTTCCTCGACGATGTTCGTCAGACCACCCTGCTCGGTCTCGAGGGCAATGAACGCCTGCACGACGAGGCCGGCTCTGGCGAGGTCGAGAACCGGCCTGTAGCCGGCGACGAGACCGGCTTCTTCCAGGCGTCTGATACGCGATTGCACAGTGTTGCGCGAGATTCCGAGCGTTGCCGCGAGCTCGACGACACCGGTCCGTGCGTCGCGTTCGAGCGCTTGTAGCAGTTCGACATCCAGTTGATCGATGTTGAGCATTTGCATCACCTCATGACATGACAGGCATCACATTCTGAACGATCCGGTCAGTTGTTGACCGAACAGTTGACCGGACCGTACCTCACAACCAGGATCATCTGCGCCGACATACATACTTCCGCCTGGTCAGGTGGACTTCTGAACGGTGTGTGCAGATGACTACCCTCAAGGTCTCCGAGCCGACGCGCTCCGATTTCGATCTCGCCAGCCGGTACCGGACATCTTCCGGTCCCGTACTCATGACCGGAGTTCAGGCGATCCCGCGGCTGCTGGTGGAGCAGCACAAGCGCGACCTGCGCGCCGGAAAGCGCGTCGCTACTTTCGTTTCCGGCTATCAGGGCAGCCCGCTCGCCGCCCTCGACAAGATGCTCGCCGGGATCCCCGAGCTCGAATCCGAGCACGACGTCCGGCTGGTTCCGGGTATGAACGAGGAGCTGGCCGCGACGTCCGTGTGGGGCAGTCAGCTCGAGCTGCCCGCGGGGCAGCGGACGCACGACGGGATCGTCGGTGTCTGGTACGGCAAGGGACCCGGTCTGGATCGGGCCAGCGACGCGCTGCGACACGCCGCGATGTACGGTGCACATCCCGAGGGAGGCGCACTGGCGCTGGTCGGTGATGATCCCGCGGCCAAATCGTCCTCGGTCCCCGCCGCCAGCGAACGGTCGCTGGCAGCACTGTCGATGCCGATCCTGTTCCCGCGCAACGCGGAAGAGATCATCACGTTCGGACTCCACGCGATTGCATTGTCACGGGCCTCGGGATGCTGGCCGGCGATGAAACTTGTCGCCGACGTCGCAGACGGGCTGTGGACCCTGGATCGCGACTTCTCGGACCTCGACATCGTCGTGCCGGCGATCGAGTGGGAGGGTCGACCGTGGACCTACCGGCAGCGGGTCCTCGCGGCTCCTCCGGACAGCGTCCTGGCCGAGGCCGACCTGTACGGCCCGCGATGGGCGATGGTCGAAGCGTTCAACGCCGCCAACGACATCGACCGCATCGAGGTCGACACGCCGAACGCCTGGTTGGGCATCGTCGCGGTCGGCACGGCGTACGACTCGGTCCGCCAGGCGTTGACCGAACTCGGTCTCACCGAGGCCGACCTCCAGAACGCCGGAATCCGGATTCTGCGTGTCGGTATGCCGTACCCGCTGGGCGCCGAGAAGGTTCGGCGCCTCGCCGCAGGAGTCGAGACGGTTCTCGTCGTCGAGGACAAGACCGCGTTCGTCGAATCCCAGGTCAAGGAAGTCCTCTTCGGATCCGGAACCGCTCCGCAGGTGCTGGGCAAGCGAGATGGCCGCGGCGGCTTGCTGATTCCGCCGGACGGCGAGCTGACCGCAGCTCGGCTGCGCGCTCCGCTGCGCAAGGTACTCGACGGGCGCGTTGCGACCGTCGCACCGCCCCCGCCTCCTCTCGCGCTGACGGTGCTGCCCACCAAGCGCACCGCCTACTTCTGCTCCGGCTGCCCCCACAACCGTTCCACCGCAGTCCCGGAGGGCTCGCTGGCGGGCGGCGGCATCGGCTGCCACACCTTGGTCACGATGTCCTCGCGCACCGATTCGCAGGTCACCGGATTGACCCAGATGGGCGGCGAGGGCGCTCAGTGGATCGGTCAGGCTCCGTACACCGATGTCGAACACATCTTCCAGAACGTCGGCGACGGAACGTATTTCCATTCCGGACAGCTCGCCGTGCAGGCGTGTGTGGCCGCCGGGGTCAACATCACCTACAAGATCCTGTACAACTCCGCGGTCGCCATGACCGGCGCTCAGGACGCCGAGGCGGGGCTCACCGTCCCGGAGCTGACCCACAAACTCGCCGCCGAGGGCGTCACCAAGATCATCGTGTGCGCCGAGGACCCGTCCCGCCACGCGAAGGCGTCACTCGCCACCGGCGTGCTGCTGTGGGACCGCGACCGCCTGGACGAGGCTCAACGCATCCTGCGCAGCACCAAAGGCGTGACGGTCCTGATCTACGACCAGCAATGCGCGGCCGAGGCACGGCGCAAGCGCAAGCGCGGAACCCTCCCGGCACGTCGCACCCGCGTGATCATCAACGAGGCGGTCTGCGAGGGCTGCGGCGACTGCGGCGTCAAATCCAACTGCCTGTCCGTCCAACCCGTCGACACCGAGTTCGGTCGCAAGACGCGCATCGACCAGACGACGTGTAACACCGACTACACCTGCCTGGACGGCGAATGCCCGTCGTTCGTCACGGTCGAGTTGCCCGACGACGCCGGTGCCCGGCCCCGCAAGGAGATCCCCGTTCCGCCGCCCGTGCTCGAGCCGGAACAGCCGAGCCTCACCGGCACCCACAACGTGTTCCTCGCAGGCATCGGCGGCACCGGCATCGTCACGGTCAACCAGATCCTGGGAATGGCCGCATTGCGCGCCGGGCTTCACGTGGAGGGGCTGGATCAGACCGGACTGAGCCAGAAGGCCGGTCCGGTGACCTCCCATCTGCGGATCAGCGCGGATCCTCACGCCTCCTCCAACCGGATCAGCCCGTCCGCCGCCGACTGCGTCCTCGCCTTCGACCTGCTCACGGCCACCGACGCCAAGTACGCCGGATTCGGTGACCCCGAAAGCACACTCACAGTGGCGTCCACCAGCAGGACCGCGACCGGCGACATGGTCTACGACGCCGCGGTCGCCTACCCCACGGACGACGACCTCCTCGCACGGGTCGGATCCCACGCCAAGGACCTGATCTCGTTCGACGCACTGGCCTCCGCCGAGACACTCTTCGGCCACACGGCCGCGGCCAACTTCCTTCTCGTCGGCGCCGCGTACCAGGCCGGCGCACTTCCCATTCCCGCCGATTCGATCGAAGAGGCCATCGCTATCAACGGTGTGGCCGTGCGCGACAACCAGGCAGCCTTCCGATGGGGTCGAGTGGCGGTCGCGAACCGCACCGCGTTCGACGCAGTGGCTACCGCCGGCACCCGCAGCATGCGCAGCGACACCGCAGTACCGACGCACCTCCTGGCCGAGACCACGATGACGGGAACGGTGCGCGACCTGGTCGACCGTCGAGCCGCCCAACTGGTGGCGCATTCGGGAGAGCGCGCCGCCGCTCACTACATCCGCTGCGTCGAGTCGGTGTGGCTACGCGAGCGCGCTGTCACCGACCGTGCGGAGTTGTCCGAGGCGGTGGCCACCAACCTGCACAACCTCATGGCGTACAAGGACGAGTACGAAGTAGCGCGGATGCTCACCGATCCGGCCTTCCTCGAAACGGTTCGGGCCGAGGTGCCAGGAGCCACGAATCTCACCTACAAGCTCCACCCGCCCGCACTTCGGGCACTCGGACGCACCCAGAAGATCGGCGTCGGCCCGCGAAGCCACAAGGCGCTGGCAGTGCTCGCGAAGGGCAAGTTCCTGCGTGGCACGCCGCTCGACCCGTTCGGCTACACACATGTCCGCAGGCTCGAACGTCGGTTGGTGCACCACTACGAAACCATGCTGCACACCCTGCTCGACACCCTGAGCGCCGAGTCCTACGACACAGCAGTCGCCGCAGCGTGCTCAGCAGAAGTCGTCCGCGGGTACGAGGACGTGAAACTCCGAAACATCGACCGCTACCGCAGCAAGCTCAGCGAGCTGGGTGTCGACACCACGCTGATTTCGTGAACACATGCTGAGAGTGGGCTGACGGCGATGATCGCTGTCCACTCCGCCGCGGTGGAAGCCGGCTCTCGACGTCTTCACCATCACGTTCGGGGCCGGAGCACCCCGAGCGACGCCTGAACCTTTGTGCCAGAACCGGATCCATCGTTATGCAGATAGACCTGAGGTCCCGCCCGGTGATCGGGCGGGACCTCAGGTCGCTGGGGGCTATGCGCTGTGGACGAGTGTGCCGCGCAGGTAGACGGACTGCGCGACGGTCTTGTGGATCTGGTGAAGGTCGACGTCGAAGAGATCCTGTGACAGGAACAGGAAGTCGGCTGACTTTCCGATCTCGATGCTGCCTGTCGCGTCGCCGAGGCCGAGTGCTTCAGCAGGCCAGCGGGTGAAGCTGATGACCGCTTCTTCCAACGACAGTGCCTGGCCCGGGTTCAGTTCTTCGCTACCGCCGGGCACTTGACGAGTAACCAGAGTTTCGATACCAGTCCATGTTTGGGGAGTCTGGTCGGCCACGGGCCAGTCTGATCCTGCAGACACGTTGACGCCGTTGTCCAGGAGTCGGTGCAGGTGCGGATGTTGTGTGACGACCGGCTCACCGCACCCGAAGGATGAGCGCGTCGCCCTGTCCGCCGCCGCCGCACAGCGCGGCCGCGCCGACGCCGCCGCCGCGACGCTGCAGCTCGAGCGCCAGGTGCAGCGCGATGCGGGCACCGGACATGCCCAGCGGATGCCCGATCGCGATCGCGCCACCGTTGACGTTGACCCTCGCCGGATCGATCCCCAGCTCCCGGGTCGAGGCGATACCGACCGCGGCGAACGCCTCGTTGATCTCCACCACGTCCAACTCCGCGGGATCGATACCCTCCCGCTCACACGCGCGGGCGATCGCACGGGCCGGCTGCGACTGCAGCGTCGAGTCCGGGCCCGCGACCACACCGTGCGCACCGATCTCGGCGATCCACTCGAGACCCAACGCCTCGGCCTTGGCCCTGCTCATCACCACGACCGCCGCGGCACCGTCGGAAATCTGCGACGCGGTACCGGCGGTGATCGAACCGTCCTTCGCGAACGCCGGACGCAGCTTGCCCAGCGACTCGACGGTCGTGTCCGCCCGCACACCCTCGTCGGCGGCGACCACGATCGGCTCACCGCGGCGCTGCGGGATCGTCACCGGCACCACCTCGTCCGCGAACAGGCCGTCCTTCCACGCACGCGCCGCGTTCTGGTGCGACGCCGCGGCGAACGCGTCCTGCGCCTCCCGGGAGATGCGCTGATCGTCGTCGGCGTTGCGCTGCTCGGTCAGGTTGCCCATCGGCTGATCGGTGAAGATGTCGTGCAGCCCGTCGAACGCCATGTGATCGCGCAGCGTGACGTCGCCGTACTTGAAACCCTCACGGCTGCGCTCGAGCAGATGCGGTGCCCGCGACATCGACTCCTGACCGCCCGCGACGACCACCTCGAACTCGCCCGCCCGGATCAACTGGTCCGCCAGCGCGATCGCGTCGATACCCGACAGGCACACCTTGTTCACGGTCAACGCCGGCACGCTCATCGGGATACCCGCGGCGACCGCGGCCTGACGGGCCGGCATCTGCCCCGCACCGGCCGTGAGGACCTGACCCATGATCACGTACTCGACCTGCTCCGGCGCGACGCCCGCCTTCGCGAGCGCACCCTTGATCGCGACACCGCCGAGGTCGGAACCCGAAAGATCCTTCAAAGCTCCGAGCAGTCGCCCCACCGGGGTCCGCGCCCCGGCAACGATGACAGAGGTTGGTGCACTAGACAATTACTTGCTCCTCCAAGTCGACGACCAGTTCGGCACCGGTCGCGGCCGTGATCTCCTCCACGGTGACGTCGGGCGCGAGTTCACGCAGCACCAGTCCACCGTCGGTGACATCGATGACGCCCAGGTTGGTGATGATGCGCTGCACCACCGCCTTACCGGTCAACGGCAGCGAGCACTGCTCGACGATCTTCGCGCCGCCATCACGATCGGTGTGTTCCATCACCACGATCACCCGCCGGGCACCGTGCACCAGATCCATCGCCCCGCCCATACCCTTGACCATCTTGCCCGGCACCATCCAGTTCGCGAGATCCCCGCCTCGCGAGACCTGCATGCCACCGAGAACCGCGGTATCGATGTGCCCACCACGAATCATGCCGAACGACAACGCCGAATCGAAGAACGCCGCACCCGGGTTCACCGTCACCGTCTCCTTACCCGCGTTGATCAGGTCGGGATCGACCGCATCCTCGCTCGGGTAAGGGCCGGTGCCCAAAATGCCGTTCTCCGAATGCAGCACCACCTTCACACCCTCGGGCAGGTAGTTCGGGATCAGGGTCGGCAGCCCGATCCCCAGGTTCACGTACTCGCCGTCGATCATCTCGGCCGCCGCCCGCGCGGCCATCTGCTCCCGTGACCAGCTCATGCCGACACCGTCCGCTTCTCGATTCGCTTGTCCTGAACACCCGTGTGCACCACACGCTGGACGAACACACCCGGCAGATGCACCTGCGCCGGGTCCAGCTCGCCCGGCTCGACCAGCCGCTCCACCTGCGCGATCGTCACCCGCCCGGCCATCGCGGCCAACGGGTTGAAGTTCATCGCGGTCTTGTTGAACACCAGATTGCCCTCGGTGTCCCCGATCTCGGCGTGCACCAACGCGAAGTCCGCGACGATCGACTCCTCCAGCACATACGTCGTGCCGCCGAACTCGCGGGTCTCCTTCGGCGGCGACGCGACCGCGACCGACCCGTCCGGGTTGTAACGCCACGGCAGACCACCCTCGGAGACCGGGGTACCGACACCGGCCGGCGTGTAGAACGCCGGGATCCCGGCCCCACCCGCCCGCATCCGCTCCGCGAGCGTGCCCTGCGGCGTCAGCTCCACCTCGAGCTCACCCGACAGGTACTGCCGCGCGAACTCCCGATTCTCACCCACATACGACGCCGTCACCCGGCGGATCTGACCGGCCGACAACAGGATTCCCAAACCCCAGTCGTCGACACCACAGTTGTTGGAGAACACCTCGAGACCGGTCACACCCCGCCCGGCCAACGCGCCGATCAACTCAGTCGGAATACCGCACAGACCGAAACCACCGACCGCGAGCGACGACCCGCCGACGATGTCCGCGACGGCCTCCGCCGCCGAATTCCAGAGCTTGCTCATCTACTCACGCTCCTCGCTGTGGGCGCCGCTGCGCCGCACGATCTCCTCGGCATGGCGCAGCACCGGCGAATCCACCATGCGACCTTCGAACGCGAACACACCGCGCTCCCGGGTCGCCGCAGCGAGAACTCGCTCGGCCCAACCCAACTGCTCCGCGGTGGGTGTATATGCCCGCCGAATGACGTCGACCTGACTCGGGTGGATCGCGACCTTGGCGTCGAACCCGACCGCGACGGCGTCCTCGCATTCCTCGCCGAGACCGTCCAGGTTCGGGATGTCGAGGAACACCGAATCGAGTGCGAACCTGCCGTGCGCCTTCGCAGCGAGCAGAACGGTCGACCGAACGTGCCGGGCGACGTCCCGATAGCTGCTGTCGGCCCGTCGACTCGAGGTTCCGCCGAGCGCCGCGACGAGGTCCTCGGCGCCCCACATGACACCGACGACGTTCTCGGCCACCGTAACTCGGTCGATACCCAGCGCGCCGAGCGGCGACTCGACGAGCGCGATCACCGACAGCGGCGCGAGGTCGAGAACCTGATCGACGGACTCGCACTTGGGCAACATCACCGCGGTGTAGGGCGTGCGGTCGAGCGCGGCGCAGTCGAGCGCGTAGTCATCGGTGCCGTGCGCGTTCACCCGCACCACCGTCCGGTCCGGATCCAGCGGAACGTCGACCAGCGCCCGGCGCGCCGCCTCCTTGTCCGCCGGGGCGACGCCGTCCTCGAGATCGAGGATGACGACGTCGGCGGCGGCCGCGGCCTTCGCGAACCGTTCGGGCCGGTCGGCCGGACAGAACAGCCAAGCCGGTCCGGGAAGCGTTCCCGCCCAATTGCTGTCGGTGTTCGGCGCGGCGCTCATGCCGGCTTCTTCCGCACCAGGGTCTTACGGACCGCGGTCGCGACGACGTCGCCGTGCTGGTTGCGGCCGGTGTGCTCGAAGGTCACGATGCCCTCCCCCGGCCGACTCCGGGACTCGCGCAGGTCCGTCACGACGGTCTCGGCGTAGAGCGTGTCACCGTGGAACAGGGGCTTGGGGAACGCGATCTCGGAGAAGCCGAGGTTCGCGACGATGGTCCCCTGCGTCAGTTGCGCCACCGACAGACCGACGAGCGTGGACAGCGTGAACATCGAGTTCACCAGGCGCTCCCCGAACTGTGTCTCGGCGGCGAACGCGGCGTCGAGATGCAGTGCCTGCGTGTTCATGGTGAGCGTCGTGAACAGCACGTTGTCGGCCTCGGTGATGGTGCGCCCCGGTCGGTGCGCGTAGACCACGTCGGTCTCGAACTCCTCGAACCACAGTCCGCGCTGGACGATCTTCCGCGTCGTCACCGCTGCACCCCCAGTTCCCGCGCGATCAGCATCAACTGGACCTCGGTGGTGCCCTCGCCGATCTCGAGGATCTTGCTGTCGCGGTAGTGGCGGGCCACCGGGTACTCGTTCATGAAACCGTATCCACCGAAGATCTGGGTGGCATCGCGCGCATTGTCCATCGCAGCCTCGCTGGCAACGAGCTTCGCGATGGACGCCTGCTTCTTGAACGGCTTGCCCGACAACATGAGCGCGGCCGCGTCGTAGTACGCGGTGCGAGCGGTGTGGGCACGTGCCTCCATGCGCGCGATCTTGAACTCGATGGCCTGGTTGGCGCCGATGGGGCGGCCGAACGCCTCGCGTTCCTTCGCGTAGCGGACGGATTCGTCGACGCAGCCCTGCGCGGCACCGACCGACAGCGCCGCGATCGCGATCCGGCCCTCGTCGAGGATGCGCAGGAAGTTGGCGTAGCCGCGTCCGCGTTCACCGAGAAGGTTCTCTTCGGGCACCCGCACGTCCTGGAAGGTCAGCGGATGGGTGTCGGAGGCGTTCCAGCCGACCTTGTTGTAGGCCGGTTCGGCGGTGAAACCGGGGGTGGACGTCGGCACGAGGATCGTCGAGATCTCCTTCGAGCCGTTCTCCTTGAGCCCGGTGACGGCGGTGACGGTGACGAGCTTGGTGATGTCGGTGCCGGAGTTGGTGATGAACTGCTTGTTGCCATTAATAGTCCACTGCTGATCCTCCAGTTTCGCGGTGGTGCGGGTGCCGCCGGCGTCGCTGCCGGCGCCGGGCTCGGTGAGCCCGAACGCGGCCAGCGACTTGCCACTGGTGAGCTGCGGCAGCCACTCCTGCTTCTGCGCCTCGTTGCCGAAGCGATAGACCGGCATCGCACCGAGCGAGACGCCGGCCTCGAGGGTGATCGCGACCGACTGGTCGACCTTGCCAAGTTCCTCGAGCGCGAGACACAGCGCGAAGTAGTCGCCGCCCATGCCGCCGTACTCCTCGGGGAACGGCAGCCCGAACAGGCCCATGTCGGCCATACCGTCGACGACGGCGTACGGGAAGGTGTGGTTGGCATCGTGTTCGGCGGAGACCGGCGCCACAACGTTCTGCGCGAAGTCCCGGACGGTCTTTGCGAGCTGCTGGTACTCGTCGGGCAGCGATCCGGTGGAGAGATAGTCGGTCATGACGCGACATCCTTCGTTGCGAGTTCGGGAGACTGTTCGGATTCGGTTGCGGGAGTGACCCGCGCGAGCGGTTGATCGACCTTGACCTGGTCACCGGCGGCGACGAGTACCTCGACGACACCGTCGATCGGCGCGGTGAGCGTGTGTTCCATCTTCATGGCCTCGACGACCACGACGGCGGTCCCGGCGGCCACCGCGTCACCCGAGGACACGGACACCGCGATGACCGTGCCGGGCATGGGACTGGTCAGCTCGGCCTCGCCGGCGTGTGCGTCGGCGCCCCGGACGCTGGCCTCGCGCAGTTGCGAGACGATCCAGGTTCCCCCGTCGCCGGCCAGCCACAGGGTCCCGTCGTCTTCCGCGAGGCGGTAGGTCGTGCTGCGGCCGTCCAGCACGACGGTGAGGTCGTCGCCGTCGAGTCTGGCTGCGAGCGTGTGGTTCTCCCGGTCCTCGATCCGCACGACGGCGTCCTCGGGTGTTCCGGTGACCAGGACGTGCTCGGTGCGCTCCCCTGCCCGCAGGCGCAGCGACAGCGGATGCGCGCCCCCGACGCGCCACCCCGTGGGCGCGTCCCACGGATCGGCACCGGGGCGGGTTCCCAGGGCCCACAGCCCGAGCCAGTGGTGTGCGGCGGCCGCGAACAGGATGTCGTCGCCGACCTCGGACGCGTGGAAGTCGGCGACCCGGCGGTCGAGCAGGCCCGTGTCGAGGTGCCCGGCGCGGACGTCCTCGTCGGCGAGCAGGAACCGAAGGAAGTCGATGTTGGTCACCACACCGAGAACTGCGGTGTCCGCCAATGCTCGGTCGAGGCGTCGCAACGCCTCGGCGCGGTCGTCGCCGTGGGCGATCACCTTCGCCAGCATCGGGTCGTAGTCGCTGCCGACGACGGTTCCGTCGCGCAGTCCGGAATCGACACGCACTCCGATACCGGACGCATCACGGAGCCCCAGGACCGTGCCGCCGGTGGGCAGGAAGCCGCGGGCGGGATCCTCGGCGTAGACGCGGGCCTCGATCGCGTGGCCGGTGAGGGTGACGTCGTCCTGGGTGAAGCCGAGCGGCTCCCCCGCGGCGATCCGCACCTGCCACTCGACGAGGTCGAGGCCGGTGACCATCTCGGTGACCGGATGCTCCACCTGCAGACGGGTGTTCATCTCCATGAAGAAGAACTCGTCGGGCCGGTCGGCGGAGACGATGAACTCCACGGTTCCAGCCCCGGCATAGTCGACGCTGCGGGCGGTGTTGCACGCGGCGGCGCCGATCCGGGCGCGGGTCTCGGCGTCGAGCAACGGCGACGGCGCCTCCTCGATCACCTTCTGGTGCCGGCGCTGCAGACTGCACTCGCGCTCGCCGAGATGGACGACATTGCCGTGCGTGTCCGCGACGATCTGCACCTCGATGTGCCGGGGCCGCAGCACGAACCGCTCCAGGAAGAGGGTGTCGTCGCCGAACGCCGACGCCGCCTCCCGGCGCGCGCTCACCAGCGCGTCGGCGAGGTCCGCGGGGTCCTCGACCAGCCGCATGCCCTTGCCGCCACCACCTGCGGACGGCTTCACGAGGACCGGGTAGCCGATGTCGTCGGCCGCGGCGATCAGATCGGCGTCGGACAGGCCCGGCTTCGCGATACCCGGCACCACCGGCACGTCGAACGCGGCCACCGCGTTCTTGGCGGTGATCTTGTCGCCCATCACCTCGATGGCCCGTGCCGACGGACCGAGGAACGCGATCCCCGCGGCCTCGCACGCCGCCGCGAAAGCGGTGTTCTCGGAGAGGAATCCGTAACCGGGATGGATCGCCTGCGCGCCCGTGCGCTTCGCGGCGTCGAGCACCCGATCGATGTCGAGATAGCTCTCGCGCGCCGCGGCGGGCCCGATGAGCACCGCGGTGTCGGCCTCGAGCACGTGCCGAGCGCCGGCGTCGGCCTCGCTGTAGACGGCCACCGAGCGGATGCCCATGCGGCGCAGCGTGCGGATGACCCGGACCGCGATCTCACCGCGGTTGGCCACCAAGATCGTGTCGAACTGTGTAGTCATGTGTCCCCTCACATCCGGAAGACGCCGTAGGAGACGGGCTCGAGCGGCGCGTTCGCGCACGCCGACAGCGCCAGTCCGACAGCGGTTCTGGTGTCGGCCGGGTCGATCACACCGTCGTCCCACAGCCGTGCGGTCGAGTAGTACGGGTTGCCCTGGGCCTCGTACTGGGCCCTGATGGCGTCCGGGTCCTTGCCGGATCCGACCGCGCCGAGCACCGACGCGGCCTGCTCGCCACCCATGACGGAGATGCGCGCGTTGGGCCACATCCACAGGAAGCGCGGCGAGTACGCGCGCCCGCACATCGAGTAGTTGCCCGCCCCGTACGAGCCGCCGATCACGACGGTCAGCTTCGGCACCCGCGCGCATGCGACCGCGGTGACCATCTTGGCCCCGTGCTTGGCAATGCCGCCGGCCTCGTACTCGCGGCCGACCATGAAGCCGGTGATGTTCTGCAGGAACAGCAGCGGGATGCTGCGCTTGTCGCACAACTCGATGAAATGGGCGCCCTTCATCGCGGACTCGGCGAACAGCACGCCGTTGTTCGCGACGATCCCGACCGGGTGGCCGTGGATGCGGGCGAACCCGGTGACCAGCGTCTTGCCGTACTCGGCCTTGAACTCCTGGAAGTCCCCTCCGTCGACCAGGCGCGTGATCACCTCACGCACGTCGTACGGGATGCGCGGGTCCGTCGGGACCACGTCGTACAACTCACTCTGGTCCGCGACCGGCGCGACCGTCTCGGCCACATCCCACGGCCGGGGTGCGCGCGGACCGAACGTCGACACGATGTTCCGCACGATGCGCAGCGCATCGCGGTCGTCCTCGGCGAGATGGTCGGTGACACCGGAGACCTTCGAGTGCAGGTCGCCGCCACCGAGTTCCTCGGCGGTGACCACCTCACCGGTGGCCGCCTTCACGAGCGGCGGACCACCCAGGAAGATCGTGCCCTGGTTGCGGACGATCACCGCCTCGTCGCTCATCGCCGGTACGTACGCGCCACCCGCGGTGCACGATCCGAGGACTGCCGCGATCTGCGGAATCCCCTTGGCGCTCATGGTCGCCTGGTTGTAGAAGATGCGGCCGAAGTGCTCACGGTCCGGGAAGACCTCGTCCTGCATGGGCAGGAACGCGCCGCCCGAGTCGACGAGGTAGATGCACGGCAGGTTGTTCTGCAGCGCGATCTCCTGCGCCCGCAAGTGCTTCTTGACCGTCATGGGGTAGTAGGTGCCGCCCTTGACGGTGGCATCGTTCGCGACGATCACGCACTCCCGTCCGGAGACGCGACCGACGCCGCCGATGACGCCGGCGCCGGGGCACTCGTCGTCGTACATGCCGTTCGCGGCGAGTGGGGCCAGCTCGAGGAACGGGCTGCCCGGGTCGAGCAGCGTGTCGACCCGGTCCCGCGGCAACAGCTTGCCGCGGGCCACGTGGCGTTCGCGTGAGCGTTCACTGCCGCCACGCGATGCGATTGCGAGGCGCTCGCGCAGCTCTGCCGTGAGCTCGAGGTGCTGATCCCGATTCGCGGACTGCGACGGGGTCGACGAGAGGGTGCTGGGGCTTGTCACGGCACCGTCCTTCCGGAGGTTCCCGATACACTGATTTGAGTTAATCCCGACTAACTGAAGCTTAGGTTATCCGTGATTAACTGAGTTGTCCAGACCACATTGCACAGGGAACGTGACACATGACCGATCTCGGAGCCCGACCGGGCGAAACGGAAGTCGACGACGACCGGCCGACGAACCGTCGCAGCCGCGCGAAGGCCGACCGACGGCGGGAACTGCTCAGCGCCGCGGCGCGGCTGATCGCCGAGCGCGGCTTCCCCGGCGTGCGGCTCGAGGACCTCGGTGCGGCGGTGGGCATCAGCGGGCCGGCCGTCTACCGGCACTTCCCCAACAAGGACGCCCTGCTGGTCGAGCTGCTCACCGACATCAGCGAACGACTGTTGGCCGGAGGCACGGACGTGGTCGAGCGGGTGCCCGATCCCGTCGCGGCGCTCGGGGAACTCGTCGAGTTCCATCTCGACTTCGCGCTCGGGGAGCCGGACCTGATTCGCGTCCAGGATCGTGACCTGCACTCGCTGCCCGACGACGCGCGGCACAGCGTCCGGCAGACCCAGCGCCGGTACGTCGAGATCTGGGTGGACGTGCTGCGCCGGATCGACCCGGGACTGGATGCGACCCGCGCCCGGATCGCCGCGCACGCGACGTTCGGGCTCATCAACTCCACCCCGTACAGTGCGGTGGCCCCGTCCGCCGAGGGGAAGGCGGACGGGGACCCCACCCGCGCGGTGCTGCGGCGCATGGCACTCGCGGCGCTGTCGCCGGGCACCGAGTCGTGACGAGCGTCGTCACCGTGCCGGTGGGATGAACCGCCGCGCCACGTTCTCCTCGGCCGAGGGTCCGGGCTCCCACCGTGCGATCCAAGGCCCGGTGCCCTCGCTCTGATCGACGACCCCGGCCTCGAGCCAGGTGTAGCTGTCGTCGAGCACGTTGCGGCTGAGCCGGGCGTCCGAGTCGTCGCAGTTCTTCCACAACGCGGAGAACAGCGCGTCCACGCGGAGCCTGGACTGCCGGCAGAACGCGTCGGCCAGTTCGTGGGCCGTCTCCCCGCCGCCGAGGTCGGCGTCGGGTTGCGTCTGCGCCCGCACACACGCGGCCGACATGGCGAACAGTTCGGCGCCGATGTCGACGATCCGCCCGAGGAAGCCCTGCTTCTTCTCGAGCGCGGCCTGCCAGCGCGCCATGCCGTAGAAGGTGCTGCGCGCGAGTCTGCGGGACTGCCGTTCGATGTACCGCAGGTGCGTGGCCAGCCCGCCGAACTCGCCGTAGGACGTGGGCACGGTGCCCTTCCCGACCACCAGTTGCGGCAGCCACCTGCCGTAGAACCCACTCGCGCCGGCGGCCGCGCGAACCTTGGTCCGTAGATCGGACTTCGGGTCCGCCAGGTCCCCGGCGGCGGCCAGGTGGGGATCCACCGCCTCACGGGCGATCAGCAGACGCATGATCTCGCTGGAGCCTTCGAAGATCCGGTTGATGCGCACATCCCGCACCACCTGTTCCACGGGCACGGCCCGTTCCCCGCGCGCCGCAAGGGATTCCGCGGTCTCGTAGCCGCGGCCGCCGCGAATCTGCACCAATTCGTCCGCGATGATGCCACCCATCTCGCTCGACCACAGCTTGGCGAGCGCGGCCTCGATGCGGATGTCGTTGCGCCCCTCGTCGGCCATCTGCCCGGCCAGCTCGAGGACCGACTCCAACGCGTACGTGGTGGCGGCGATGAACGCGATCTTCTTCGCCACGGACTCGTGCCGGCCGACCGGCTTGCCCCACTGGACCCGCTCCCGGGACCACTCCCGCGCGATCTTCAGACTCCACTTGCCGGTGGCGGTCGCCATGGCCGGGATCGCCAACCGGCCGGCATTCAGGGTGGTCAGGGCGATCTTGAGGCCCTCGCCCTCTCGGCCGATCAGGTTCTCGCTCGGCACGCGCACCTTGTACATGCGGGTCACGCCGTTCTCGATGCCGCGCAGGCCCATGAAGCGGTTGCGGCGTTCGACGGTGATGCCGGGAGAATCCGCCTCGACCACGAAGGCCGAGATGCCGCCGCGGTGTCCGTCGCTCTTCGGCACGCGGGCCATCACCACCAGCAGTTCGGCGACCACCCCGTTGGTGGTCCACAACTTGACGCCGTCGAGTTCGTAGGCGGCACCGTCCTCGACCGGGATCGCGGTGGAGGCCAGCCGCGCCGGATCCGACCCGACGTCCGGTTCGGTGAGCAGGAAGGCCGATACGGCGCCCCGCGCACAGCGAGGCAGGAAGACCTGCTTCTGCTCCTCGGTGCCGGCCAGTTTCAACGGCTCGGGGACGCCGATCGACTGGTGCGCCGAGAGCAGGGCGGCGAGGCTCGGGTGCACGGAGGAGACCAGCATCAGCGCCCGGTTGTAGGCCACCTGGGACAGCCCCAGCCCGCCGTACTTCCGGTCGATCTTGAGCCCGAAGCAGCCGAGGTCGGCGAAGCCCTTGACGTACTCGTCGGGGATTCGCTCATCGCGTTCGATCACCGCGCCGTCGAGGGTTCGGCAGTACTCCTGCAACCGAACCAGGAACTCCTCCGTCCGCGCGTTCTCCTCGCGGGTCGGCCGCGGAAAGGGATACACCAGGTCCAAGGGAAACCGCCCGAGGAACAACTCACCGGCGAACGACGGTTTGTCCGTACCCGCCCGCGCCTCCTCGGCGACCGCGCGCGCCTGTTCCTCCGTCACCTGTACGGGCTGCGTCATGACCTGCCTCCTTGCCGAGTACTCCTGGTAGTCACTGGTTACCCGGCAGTAGGGGTTCGAAACCTCGGCGTCGACCCCGTAAAGTGCGGTGGCCCCGTCCACCGAGGGGAAGGTGGACGGGGATCCGACCCGCGCGGCGGTGCGGCGCCTGGCATCGGCCGTACTTCCGCCGGGGCACGACCTGGCGATCAGGGGCGTTCGGGTCAGGTCCGCCGACTGGTGAACGACGTGTATGCCAACGTCAGCACCACCGCGACCGCGATGCTGATGATCCAGCGCCACCAGTCGATGCCCGGGGTGTTCCCCGTGTCGCTGATCAAGCCCCACACCCAGTAGCCGATCAGGGCACCGATGATCCCGATGACGACGGTGACTATCCAGCCCATCGCCTGTTTGCCCGGAATCACGAGGCGGGCGAGCACGCCGATGACCGCGCCGAAGATGATCGTGCCGATGACCTCACCCATGTGGGGCTCCTTCCATCCGCCCCCATCGGTGCGGAGACACTTCCGCCCTGGTTCGACGGTACGTTTCCCGACGAGCCAGGGCGAAAGGTCACGAAGATCGTTGCGCGAGCGAGTCCGTCACTGCCCGTGCACGATGACTCCGCGGATGTTCTTGCCGTTACGCAGGTCCTCGTAACCCTGGTTGACGTCCTCGAGGGAGTAGCTGGTGGTGACGAGCTCGTCGAGCTTGAGCTCGCCCTGGTCGTACATGCGCAGCAGTCGGACGATGTCGTACTGCGGATTGGCCGAGCCGAACAGAGTGCCCTTGATCGTCTTCTCGTTGAGCGTCAGATCGGCGCCTGAGACGTGCACCGTCAGCTTGGTCGGGTCGGCCAGGCCGGTGATGACGACGGTGCCGCCCTTGCCGATCACGGCGGTCGCCGCCGCGACCACTTCCTCGTCGACCGTGCCGGTCAGGATCAGGGCCTGATCGGCACCCTGACCCCAGCTCAACTCGTTGACCTTCACCGCGGCTTCCTCCGCGGTCGCGAAGGCGTGTGTGGCGCCGAACTTCAGCGCGGTCTCCCGCTTGAACGCGAGCGGGTCGACGACGACCACGTACCGGGCGCCGGCCTGTACCGCGCCCTGCACGGCGTTGATACCGAGGCCACCGATGCCGTACACGACGACGATGTCACCGGCCCGGACTCCGCCGGCGTACACCGCGGTCCCCCACCCCGACGGGACGCCGCAGCCGACGAGGACCGCGGTCTCGAGGGGCAGCCAGTCGTCCACCTTGACGACCGAGTGCTGCGAGATCGTGGCCCGCTCGGCGAACGTGCCCAGCATGCACATGGCACCGAAGTCGCTTCCACCGGAATGGAATCGGAACGTCCCGTCGGGCATCGAGCCCTCCAGGATCGTCGCGCCCATGTCGCACAGGTTCTGGCGTCCGGTGGCGCAGTAGCGGCAGGTTCCGCAGTTGGGGATGAAGCTGCACACGACGTGGTCGCCCGGCTTGACCTTGGTGACGCCGGGGCCGACCTCCTCGATGATGCCGGAGCCCTCGTGTCCGCCCACGATGGGATAGCGCGGCGGCAGGTCGCCGTCGGTCAGGTGCAGGTCCGAGTGGCACAGTCCCGCCGCGGTGTACTTGATGAGCACCTCACCGGGGCCGGGGCCGTCCAGGTCGAGTTCCATGATCTCGAACGGCTTTCCGGCCTCGAGCAGAACAGCGGCCTTGGTCTTCATGGGTTCTCCTTGAGAGTTCGAAGGTGCGGGCGGAAACGTCAGAGCGCGACGTTGACGGCTTTGGTCTGAGTGAAGGCATCGATGCCGGACGCGCCGAGTTCGCGCCCCCAGCCGGACTGCTTGTAGCCACCGAACGGCATCGCGGTGTCGAAGCCGTTGTACTGGTTGATCCACACCGAGCCGGCCTGCAACCGGCGCGCGGTGCGGTGCGCCTTCGAGATGTCGCGGGTCCAGATACCGGCGGCCAGTCCGTAGATGGAATCGTTGGCCGCACCGACGATTCCGTCGTCGGCATCGAACGGCATCGCGGCGACGACGGGCCCGAAGATCTCCTCCCGGACCACGCTGAACTCCGGCTTGACGTCGACCAGCACGGTCGGCTCGACGAAGTATCCGGTGTCGCCCCAGCGCTTGCCGCCCGTCAGTGCCCGCGCACCGTCGGCGAGGCCGTCCCGGAGGTACCCGGTGACCCGTTCGAACTGCTCCTGCGAGACCAGCGGACCGAGCTCGGTCGCGGGGTCGAGTCCGGGGCCGATCTTGACCTTACTCGCGGCCTCGGCCACCGCCTCCGTGAAGCGCTCGAAGATGCTGTCCTCGACGTAGAGTCGGGTGCCGGCGACGCAGCACTGTCCGTGGTTGAACAGCCAGGCGTTCAGCGAACCCTGCACCGCCGCATCGAAATCCGCGTCGGCGAACACGATGTTGGGACTCTTGCCGCCGAGCTCGAGGGACACCTTCTTCAGATTGCCCCTGGCGGCGTCGACGATCCTCTTGCCGACCTCGGTGGACCCGGTGAAGGCAACCTTGTCGACGTCGTCGTGCGCCGACAGCGCGGCGCCGGCGTCGCCGAAGCCGGGCACGATGTTGACGACGCCGGGCGGGAATCCGGCCTCCTCGAAGACCTCGGCGAGCATCAGCGCGGTGAGCGGCGTCTGCTCGGCGGGCTTGAGGATCACCGTGTTGCCGGCAGCGAGTGCGGGCGCAAGCTTCCACGACGCCATGAGCAGCGGGAAGTTCCACGGCACGATCAGCCCGCACACCCCGACGGGCTCGCGCAGCGTGTAGGCGTGGAACTCGCCGCCCGGCGCGAACGGCATCGACACGTTGACCGTGCTGCCTTCGATCTTGGTGGCCCAGCCCGCGTAGTAGCGGAAAACGTCGGCAGCCCACGCCGTGTCGACCGCGGATGCGATCGCGGCGGACTTGCCGTTGTCGAGAGCCTCGAGCTGCCCGAACTCGGCCGCACGCTCGGTGAGCAGGTCGCCCACTCGCCAGATGAGACGCTCACGCTCGTTGGGCTTCATCGAGGCCCACGGCCCCTCGTCGAATGCGCGGCGCGCGGCCCGGACGGCGCGGTCGATGTCGGCGGCCTCGCCGTGTGCGACGTCGGCGAGGCGCTCGCCGGTCGCGGGATCGTGCGTGACAAACGTGCGGCCGGACGCCGCGTCGACGAACTCACCGCCGATGTACAGCTGCTTGGTGCCGGCGAGGAACTCGCGCACCCGCGGTGAAACCGACTGCTCGGCAACGACAGTCATGCCACAACCTCCTGAACGATGCATGTGATGCGGAACACATCCATCGTGCTTCGGGTGGGCGGTCGTCAACTGTTCAAGGTTTGGACAGCGATTCGGCGCGAAGCGGTCAAACGGTGATGTCGAGGGCCCGGATCCGGCTGTAGAGCGTGGTGCGGCTGATCCCGAGCCGCGCCGCGGCGTGCACCTTGTTGCCGTGGCTCTCCCGGAGCGCCTCGATGATCGCGTCGCGCTCGGCACGATCGCGGCCGCCGAGGCGAGCCACCCGTCCGGGCGCGCGGTAGTCCTCGGGGAGATCCTCGATCCGGACCGCCGCCCCGCCCCGATCGGGAAGGCTCGCGAGGACCGCGCGCAGCTCGACCAGATTGCCCGGCCAGGTGTGCTCGGACAGCGCAGTCATGGCGCCGGGGCTCAAACGCATTCCGCCGCGGTCGATCTCGGTGGCGATCGATCCGACGAGCGCCGCCAGCTCACGGAATCGCTGACGCAACGCCGGAACCGTGACCTGTGCGCCGCAGCGCGCGAGCAGGTCCCGCACGACCGGGCGAACCGTCTCGACCGGGTCGGACGTGAACACCGGTCGCGGTCCGTCGGCGCGGGCGGCGAGCGAGGCCAGCAGCGCGACGACGGGATCCGGGGCGAGGTGGACGTGTTCGACCAGGAGGTACCCGGATTCGGCCTCGGCATGCGCGAGCAACCGCGCACACCAATCCCGCTCCCCCTCCGCGACGATGTGCGCAGCGTCCACCGTCACGATCGGTCCCACCGCGAATTCCCTTGCAGCCCAGCTTCGCCCACTACCGGGCTCCCCGACGATCGCGAGAGCACCGGCACTGGATCGCAGCTCGTGCAGCCGGGCACGCAGACGCGACGTCGCATCCTGTGGCGTGGCCCTGCGCCGCACGGGCGGCCGGGTCTCGTCCACGTCGAGCAGGAACAGCGCACCGCTCTCGGCGCCGGCGACCCGGTCGATGCGCAGCCCGGTGCGTCCTCCAGCGGACAGCATGAAATCCAGGCTTCTCGACTCGCCCGCGGGCACGTTGGCCGCGAGTGTGCGCAGCGCAACATGATCGCTCGCGTCGAGCAGTTCGACCGCGGCCTTGTTGGTGAGCATGATGTCCTGGCCCATCGCGGCCACGGCGACACCACGCTGCCGGGCCGCGATCTGGAAAGCGTCCACCACGCGCCGATCCGATTCCCGCGCGCCCTCGAGAAGCCTGGCCTCGATGTCCCGGACCGCCCGCGCCATGAAGGGCACGAACAACGGATTCGCCGTCTTCTCCGTCGCGGTGATGTCGAGGATGCCCTCGATCCGGCGGGTGACCGGATGCACGATCGGTTGTCCGTAACAACTGAACTGGCGAAACGACTCGAGGAAGTGCTCGTCGCGGTGGACGACGATCCCCTGACGCACCTCGAGCGGCGTTCCGAGCGCGTTCGTGCCGTACGTCTCCTCGGAGAGCGCCACACCGGGTAGAACCCCGACACCCTCCATCGCAGCCTTCATGGCATCGGAGTCGAACACCCGTGACACGACGCGACAGTCTCGGTCGACCAGCAGGATGCCGCATCCGGTGCCGGACAGCTGCACTCGCAGCTCGTCGAGCACCGGCCGGGCGGCCTGTAGGAGCCGCCCGGCCGAGTCCGACGGATCGAGCAGCGTCGGTTCGGGCACCCGCGCCGGGTCGATGCCACTGAGCTGTGAACGCTTCCAGGACAGTTCGATTTCCGGCCGCAAACCGTGCACCGCCGCTACTCCTTCCGGTCAGGCCCGATCGATCAGTTCGATCGACATCTCCCGCATCTCGATCTTGCGGATCTTGCCGGTGACGGTCATGGGGAACTCGTCCACGAGGTGGACGTAGCGGGGGATCTTGTAGTGGGCGAGCTTTCCGGTGCAGAACGCGCGCAACGACTCGGCGTCGAGGGGCGCTGCGCCCTCGCGCATCCGGATCCACACCATCAGTTCCTCCCCGTACTTGTCGTCGGGGACGCCGATCACCTGGGCGTCGAGGACGTCGGGGTGGGTGTAGAGGAATTCCTCGATCTCGCGTGGGTAGACGTTCTCACCACCGCGGATCACCATGTCCTTGATCCGGCCGGTGATCGCGACGTAGCCGTCGGTGTCCATCACCCCGATGTCGCCGGTGTGCATCCACCGCGCGGAGTCGATCGCCTCGGCGGTCTTGTCCGGGTTGTCCCAGTAGCCGAGCATCACCGAGTACCCGCGGGTACACAACTCACCCGGCTCGCCGCGCGGCACCGTCAACCCGGTCGCGGGGTCGACGATCTTCACCTCGAGATGCGGCCCCACCCTCCCGACGGTCGATACCCGCTGGTCGATGGTGTCGTCGCGGCGGGTCTGCAGCGACACCGGCGACGTCTCCGTCATCCCGTAACAGATGGACACCTCGGCCATGCCCATCCGCTCGATGACCTGTTTCATCACCTCCACCGGGCACGGCGAGCCGGCCATGATCCCGGTCCGCAGGCTCGACAGGTCGTAGGCTTCGAAGTTCGGGTCGGCGAGTTCGGCGATGAACATCGTCGGCACCCCGTACAGCGACGTGCAGCGTTCGGCCTGCACCGCCGCCAACGTCGCGGAAGGGTCGAACGATAGACCGGGAATCACCATCGCGGCCCCGTGGCTGGTGCAGGCGAGGTTGCCCATCACCATCCCGAAGCAGTGGTAGAACGGCACCGGGAGGCACACCCGGTCCTGTTCGGTGTACCCGCACAACTCGCCGACGAAATAGCCGTTGTTGAGGATGTTGTGGTGACTGAGCGTCGCACCCTTCGGGAAACCCGTTGTCCCCGAGGTGTACTGGATGTTGATCGGGTCGTCGGCGGAGAGCGTGGCCTGCGCTCGGGCAAGCACGTCACGGCCGTCGCCGAGGGCCCGGCGCCCGTTCTCGAAGAGCTCGTCCCACTCCGCGTCGCCGAGCAGCACGACGTGCTCGAGCGCGGCGCACTCCGGCCGCACCTGCTCGATCATGGCGCCGTAGTCCGACGTCTTGAACGACGGCGCCGCGATCAGCATCCGGATCCCGGCCTGGTCGAGCACGTACTGCAACTCGTGCGACCGGTAGGCGGGGTTGATGTTGACCAGGATCGCGCCGATCTTCGCCGTCGCGTACTGCACCATCGTCCACTCCGCGCAGTTCGGCGCCCAGATCCCGACCCGATCGCCCTTCCCGATCCCGATGCCGAGCAGCCCGGCCGCGACCGCGTCCACGTCCGCGGCCAACTCGCGGTAGGTCCACCGGCGTCCCGAACCCCGATCGATCAACGCATCCCGGTCGCCGTGCGCGGCGACCGTCCGATCGAAGTTGTCACCGATCGTGTCGCCCAGCATCGGCGCATCCCACGTTCCCGACGTGTAACTCGGCAGTGGTGCGTGCAGCGAAGCGGTTGTGGTCATCGTTTCCTCTCCAGGCGCCGGGGCCCGGCACCCACGGGGAAGCCCGGCGGCACCGGCCTCCCCAAAGTACTCGCGGAGTGTGATCTAGGACATAGTCGCGGGTCGGGGGCGTCGCCAACTGTTCAGAGTTCGAACACCCCCGACCCGGAAGGGTGGGTCAGAGCGCGCGGTCCTTGGTCTCGACCAGCGCCTTGGTGCACACGAAGCTGATGACACCCAGCACCGCGAGCATCAGTCCGATCGCGAAGCTGCCGAAGGACGAGGCCAGCGGTGCCGCGATCAGCGGCGGGATCGCGCCGCCGAGCACCCCGGCGAGGTTGTAGCCGAGTCCGGCGCCGGTGTAGCGGTAGCGGGTGTGGAACATCTCCGGCAGCAGGGCTCCGCACGGTCCGTAGGCCATGCCGAAGATGGCGAGCGTGACGCACATGCCGACGACGAAGGCTGCCGCGGACCCGGTGTCGAGCAGCGGGAACAGCACCAGCGCCCAGATCACCGCGAGCACGCAGGAGATCATGATGACCCGGCGCCGGCCGATCCGGTCGGAGTACAGCGCCGAGACGACGATGGCGCCGCCGAAGACGATCGCCGCGACGATACCGACCGTGAGCACGAACGGGCGGCTGAAGCCGAGCGTCTTGGTTCCGTAGCTGGTGAGGAACGCGGTGCCCATGTAGAAGAGCGCGAACAGCGTCGCGAGCGCACCACCCGAGAGCAGGATCTCCTTGGTCTGGTACCGCCACGCGTCGAGGAAGGGCAGCGTGCGGGGACCCGATGCGGCGTCGTCCGCCTGCTGCGCCCGGAACACCGGCGTCTCCTCGATGGCCAGTCGCATGTACAGCCCGATCGCGACGAGGACGATGGAGAACACGAACGGCACCCGCCAGCCCCAACTGAGGAACGTCTCGTTGGCGTCACCGAAGACCGCACCCGTGATGATGAATGTGCTGCTGGACAGCACGAACGCGACGGCCGGACCCAACTGCGGGAACATCGCGTACAGCCCGCGCTTGCCCGGCGGCGCGTACTCCGCGGTGAGCAGGGTCGCGCCCGCCCACTCCCCACCGACGGCGAAGCCCTGACCGAAGCGCAGCAGCACGAGGATGATCGGCGCCGCGACCCCGATCGTCGCCGCGCCCGGGAGCAAACCGATGAGCAACGTCGAGATGCCCATCAGCAGGAGCGTCGAGACGAGGGTCTTCTTGCGACCGATCCGGTCGCCGTAGTGCCCGAACAACATTGCGCCCACGGGCCGGGCGACGAACGCCACCGCGAAGGTCGCGAACGACGCGACGGTACCGGCGGTGGAACCGAGCGCAGGGAAGAACACCGTCGGGAAGACCAGTGCTGCAGCGGTTCCGTAGATGAAGAAGTCGTAGAACTCGATCGTCGTTCCGATACAACTCGCGACGGCCACCCTGTGCACGCTGGTGCGCGGGGAGGCTGCGATCGCCGAGCCGACCGATGGCGACACTGTCGTCATGGATCCCTCTTCTCGAGCCGAGCGCGACGCCCCGATTGGCGTCAGCGACTGCGAGGAAAGGTAGTGATCTGGGTCACCTACCAACTACCCCCGAAAGGGGGTGGAAGTGATCCGGGTCACCCCCGGGTCGGGACGGGAGGTGACATCCGGGCGAGGAGAAACGCGAGTACCGCTGCCCACAACGCCGCCAACCACAACGCGTTCAAGCCGAGGAAGCGATGCGCGACCGCCCCGAGAGTGGCGCCCAGAACCATGGCCGACCACAGCAGAAAGTGCCGGACCCACCCCCATCGTTCGCCGCCCGTCAGGGCGGTGACGAGACGCTGTCCCATCTTCACGAGAGTGCCGGTCATGTAGGTGAGGCTGATGCTCACCTCACCCTCGCGCTCGAACGTCGCGTTCTCTGCACCCATCGCGAGCACGATCAGCGCGATCGTGACGGGGGTGGCATCCAGAAGGTGGGCCGTCGCGGCAAGGACGAGGAAGGTGGTGACGAGCGCCAGCACCGCCGGACGGTGACGGCGCCCGGCCGTCCGGCCTGTGAAGGATCCGGCCATCACACCGAGCACGAACAGTGCGACGATGCCGGCGCCGGTGAGCGCGGTACCCACCAATCCGTCGCCCAGCGAGACCGCCAGCTTGGTGGAGTTCCCACTCATGAACGACACGAAGTATCCACCGAGCGTGATGAATCCCATCGCGTCCACGAACCCCGCCAGGGCGGAAAGGAATACCGCGACGACCGCGACGCCGCGGGGGTAGTGCAGCACCATGCCTGGAACATAGTCCCGCACCCGCCCGGTGACGGGCGGGTGGTCACTGTGTCGGGCGGCGGACTACTCCTCGTCGAGTCCGCACGCGCCGCGCAGCTCACGCGCGATCTCGCCCCACACGGTGGCGTACGAGGCGATTCCCGGGGCGGCGATCCACTCGGTCTCGCCTGCCTTCACCTTCAGCAGCGCCTCGGCGAACAGATCCTGGTAACGCGACAGGCGCGGCACGAACGCCGAGACGTCGTCGAACACGTCCTGGGCCTGCTTGTCGAGCGCCGCGAGGGCGTCGACGTCGGCAGCGGCGGTGGCCTCGCGCAGCGGCCCGTCGAGCTCGAGGAAGCGCTCGTGGATCTCGGCGATGGAGTCCTCGTCGATCGAGACGCGCTCGGCGTCGAGCTGATCGCCGAGTTCGGTCAGGCCCGCGTCGGTCAGCGCGAACGTGCCGTCACCCGTCTGCTCCGCCTTGCCCTGCGTGAGCAGCGCGTCGCGTGCCGCCTCCGCGGACGCGACGGCGACCCCGAGTTGCGCCGCGAGGACGTCGGCCGTGACCTGTCCCTTCAACCGGATCGTCTGCAACAGTGCCAGTTCGTCGACGTTGCCCGCGAAGGCCATCGTGTACTCCTCGTGTTCTCGAAACGTGTCCCTCGAGAACCTACGCGAAGTCCAGCACTGTGCGGCCGTCGACCACAGCCAGGCGTCACCGACCCGTCCGCGCGGGTGGCTCAGAAGAAGCCCTGCGACTTCGACGTGTAACTGACGAGCAGATTCTTCGTCTGCTGGTAGTGGTCGAGCATCATGTGATGGTTCTCGCGGCCGATACCGGACTGCTTGTATCCGCCGAACGCCGCGTGCGCCGGATAGCGGTGGTACGTGTTGGTCCACACCCGGCCGGCCTGGATGGCACGTCCGGCGCGGTAGGCGACCGTCCCGTCGCGGGTCCACACCCCCGCCCCGAGCCCGTAGACGGTGTCGTTGGCGATCTCGATGGCCTCGTCGAAGTCGCTGAACGACGTCACCGACACGACCGGACCGAAGATCTCCTCCTGGAAGATCCGCATGTCGTTGGTACCGGTGAAGATCGTGGGCTGGACGTAGAACCCGCCGGCGAGGTCGCCGTCAAGCTCGGCTCGCTCGCCGCCGGTGACCAGACGAGCGCCCTCGTTCTTGCCGATCTCGATGTACGACAGGATCCTCTCGAGCTGAGCGCTCGACGCCTGCGCGCCGATCATCGTCTCGGTGTCGAGCGGATTGCCCTGCCGGACGGCCTTGGATCGGATCTTCGCGAGCGCGAGGAAGTCGTCGAAGATGTCATCCTGGATCAGCGCGCGCGACGGACACGCGCACACCTCACCCTGGTTGAGCGCGAACATCGTGAAGCCCTCGAGCGCCTTGTCCTGGTAGTCGTCGGCGGCGGCGAGGACGTCGGAGAAGAAGATGTTGGGGCTCTTGCCACCCAGTTCGAGGGTGGCCGGGATCAGGTTCTGCGCGGCGTACTGCATCACCTTCCGGCCCGTGGTGGTCTCACCCGTGAACGCGACCTTCTTGATCCGGGGGCTCGCCGCGAGCGGCCGACCGGCCTCCGGCCCGAATCCGTTGACGACGTTGAGGACTCCCGGCGGGATCAGGTCGCCGATGATCGACAGGAGGTAGAGCACCGAGGCCGGCGTCTGCTCGGCGGGCTTGAGCACGACCGCGTTTCCCGCCGCCAGGGCCGGCGCAAGCTTCCAAGCCGACATGAGGATCGGGAAGTTCCACGGGACGATCTGCCCGACGACGCCGAGCGGCTCCCGGAAGTGGTAGGCGACGGTGTCGGCGTCGATCTCCGACAGCGTGCCCTCCTGCGCCCGGATCGCGCCCGCGAAGTACCGGAAGTGGTCGATCGCGAGCGGAATGTCGGCGCGGAGGCATTCGCGGATCGGCTTACCGTTGTCCCACGATTCGGCCAACGCGAGCCGCTCGAGGTTCTGCTCCATCCGATCGGCGATCTTGTGCAGGATCAGCGCCCGCTCGGCCACCGACGTCCGCCCCCATGCGGGCGCCGCGGCGTGGGCCGCATCGAGTGCGAGTTCGATGTCCTCGGCGGTGGAACGCGGAACCTCACAGAACGTTTGACCGGTCACCGGAGTCGGATTCTCGAAGTACATTCCCTTCACCGGCGCGACCCACTCGCCGCTGATCCAGTTGCCGTACCGCGATTCGAAGGACATCAGGGCGCCGGGCGAACCGGGACGCGCATAGATGGTCATCGAGGCTCCTGTCTGTGCTGCCACCCCGCCGAGGTGGTGTGGCACAGGAACCCTAGTCGGACATACGTTGCAAATACGTTGCCGAAGCGGTCACGACCGCGCGGCGGCCGCTAGCGCCACGCGCTCCCGCCGAACCGCCGATCGAGCAGACGCACGTGCGCCTCGACCTGCGCGTGCAGCGCCGAGGCGGGGTCGAGCGTCAACAGGTACGCCGCCCACGCCGCCAGGTCCTGGCGGCCGTGGATCGAATTGGTCCACTTCGAGAGCAGCTGGGTGTCCCCCGCCCGCAGCACCGTCGCCCGCATCCGCGCGCGCAGGTCGTCACGGACCTCGGTGACACCGGGCGCGTCCGATCCGGCCAGGACCGGACCGTCGTACAGGCGCAGCGCCGACGAGACGTCGCCGCGGTCGAGGTACGACCGCACCTCGCCGACGTCGGACTCGAGTGGCGTGAGCAGACGGTACGGCCGCGAACCGAGCCGCTCCGCCCCGAAGACCTTTCGTAACCTCGACATCTCGGCGCGGACGGTCACCGCGTCGAGTTCGTCCTCGTCGAGCAGCACCGCGAGATGATCCGCGCCCAGCCCCTCGGGATGCTCGGCCAACAGCAGCAGGATCTCGGCGTGACGCCGCGGCAGTTCGTGACGTTCGCCGTCGACCACCAGTGCGGGGCGCTGTGACCCCAGAACCTCGAGCCGCGGGGTCGACGTCGTCGCCGGCCGCGGCAACGCGAGTGCCTGTAATCGGAGTTCGGCTTCGACCGCCACCGCCGTCGCGCGAACGAGGGCGAGCGCCTCGGGCACCGCGACCCGCGGGCCGCCGGTGATGTCGAGCGCACCGATGATCCGACCGGTTTCCGGATCGTGGACGGGCGCTGCCGAGCAACTCCATGCGTGCATGGCCCTGTTGAAGTGCTCTGCCGCGAAGATCTGGACGCTGTGGTCGAGCGCGAGTGCGGTGCCGGGCGCGTTGGTGCCCACGCGGTCCTCGCTCCAGTCCGAGCCCTCGACGAAGTTGATGTCCAACGCCCGATCCTTGGCCGAGGAATCACCCTCGATCCATAACAAGCGACCGTTGGCATCGCTCATCGCGACGAGGAGACCGGTGTCGGTGGCGTCCTCGACGAGCAGCTTGCGGACGACCGGACGGATCGCTGCGAGCGGATGCCGGGCGCGGTACTCTTCGAGCGCCGTCCCGTCGAGCACCACCTCGTCGTCGATGAGGTCGGGGCTGACGCCGTTCCCGCGGCTGCGCACCCACGACTGATGGACCACGTCACGCACGGTTTCGGCCTCGGCCTGGGGTTCCGTGTCGACCTGCGTGGACTCGACGAACTGCTGGTGGGCCCACGAGTTGCGTTCGGCGAGCACGGCGACGTCATCGCCGGGCCGCACCGCAATCCACGGATTGCGCGGCCCGGGTTCACGCTGTGCCATCGGCGCCTCCGTCTCGCACCAATCCCGCCTACCACCTCAAAGTTGCGCCAACTGTAGCGCTTTCAGAGGAAGGTACTGGCACGTTCGGCCACCATGACGGCGGTGGCGTGTGGTCCGCGGCTCGGGACCGACGGCAGGATCGACGTGTCGACCACGAACAGCCCGTCGATTCCGTGCACTCGGCACCGATCGTCGACCACCGACGAGTCCTCGCCGGAACCCATTCGACAGCTCCCGGACAGGTGCAGCGAGGTGCCCAGATGATCGGACAGCCACGCATCGGACATCTCGATCGGTTCGGGGTCCAGGAGTCGACTCATCGGTCCCCTGGACATGAGGTCGGCGGCGTGGATCACCGCCTCGCGCAGCGCCCGCCGGTCGTCGGCGGACTCGAGGTAGCGGTACGACACGCGCGGCGCATCCGCCGGGTCGGCCGATACGAGGCGGATCTCGCCGCGGCTCTGCGGTTTCATCAGCACGACGCCCAGGCACGGCTGGCCGATCCCCGACCCCGGAATGAGGTCACCGAACGACGCTGTGTAGGGGCGTATCTCGATGTCGTCGGTGTTCAAGGTCACCTGCAGGGCGGGCGTCTGCCGGGTCCGCGGGACCGGACGCCGGTACCGGTACGGCACCACCACCTCGGGGTGATCGGTGAACTGCGCGCCCACCGCCGGTAGGTCCGCGACCACCGGGATCCCCAGCTCCGACAGGTGCCGAGCGTCGCCGACACCGGAGAGCATCAACAGGTGTGGGGTCGCGACGGCGCCGGCGGTGAGGATCACCGTCGACGTGTGGATCATGCGCACGGTGGAGTCGGTAGCCACCTCGAGCCCCACGACCCGGGCGCCGGAGAACAGGACACGGGTGACGGTGGTGTCGGACCGGATGGTGAGGTTGGGCCGGTCGAGGTTCGGCAGCAGGTAGGCCGACGCCGGTCCCACCCGGACGCCTCCCCTGATGTTCAACGGCACCGGACCGATCCCGTGCGAGCCGGGGGCGTTCTTGTCGGGGTCGTCGGGATGGCCGGCGGCGTGGGCGACGTCGGCGAAGGCGGCACTGATCGGATGCCACTGTTCCGGTGGTTCGCGCCGGACCGGGATCGGACCGCTCGCACCGTGATAGGGACCGGCGAAGTCCGCATCGGTCTCGATCGCCTTGAAGAACGGCAGGACGTGCTCGTACGACCACGACTCCGGCCAGTGGTCGAAGTCCTCCACCCGCGCCCGCTGGAAGTAGCCGCCGTTGACCGCGCCCGAACCACCGAGCACCCGGCCGCGGGCGATCCATCCCGACCGGCCGCTGGTCAACTCCACGGGGTACGGCCAGATCCAACGGCTGTCCGGCCCCACCGGCAGCACGCCCGCGTCGACCAACTCGGGCGGGAACTCCGCGGGAATGCGATGGCCCGGGCCCGATTCGACGAGTACGACGGTGCGGCTGGGGTCCTCGCTGAGCCGGCCGGCGAGGACGCTTCCGCAGGAGCCGCCGCCCACCACGACGACATCCGCCGATTCCGGGACCTCGGTGGTCGATACCACCGTCAGTTGCCGATGCGGGGCTCGAGCGCCCGCAGGTCCCGGGCGCGGATGGCACCCTGCCAGAGCCCCGTTCCGTACGCGACGTCGTCGAGGCGCTTGTACACGGTGTGGCGCACCGGGCCCAACCCGCCCGGCTCCCGGTGCGTCGCCCAGTCGACGACGCCCTCGGTGACGGCCACCGCCACCGCGAGTCTGCGGACGCGTCGGGAGACCAGCATCGCCAGCAGGGTGATCGGCCAGTACGAGCGCCACATGGCGGACGCGAGTTGCCACGCACCGTTCCCGAAACCACGCGCAGCCAACGCCGTCGCGATCCGGGTGGGCTGGTCGAGATCGGCGAACGTGCGGCGCAGGCGCAGCACCGTGATCAGGACCGTCGCGAGGCCGGACAGGAGCCCGATCCGGGTGCAACTCGCGGCGGCCAGAACGGACATCAGCGTCCACTTCGACATCGCGACCGGCGGAACCATGCCGTCGTGCCGCGCCGCGAGCGGGGCCGCGCCGGTGCCGTAGAACATCTTGCGGGTGAACCACTTGCGGAACGAGACGCGATGGTCGTGCGCAACGTGCGCGACCGGTTCGTAGCGCAGCCGCCAGCCGGCCTCCTGCAGCCGCCAGCACAGGTCGACGTCCTCGGCGACGTGCATCGACTCGTCGAATCCCCCGGTCTCCACCAGCACGTCGCGGCGCACCAGCATCGCTGCGCTCGGCACGTACGACACCGGGCTTCCGGACCGGACCGCGGCCTCCTTGCGGCCGAGGTCGAGGGACGACCGCGTGTGCTCGTAGCGGGCCAGCGCAGCGCCCTCCGGCTCGAGCGCGACGATGCGCGGCGCCACCAAGGCGACGGCCGGATCGCTGAAATGTCCCAGCATGCGCTCGAGCCATCCCGTCCGCGGGACCACGTCCGAGTCGAGGAACGCCACGAACGGCGTTTTCGCAGAACGGAATCCGGTGTTGCGTGCCGCGGCGGGGCCGCGGGACCGCTCGTGCCGCAGGAGCGTCACGCGCGCGGAGCACTCGGACAGCTCGGGCAGCTCGACCGGGACGGTCGATCCGTCGTCGACCACGACGACCTCGAGGCCGCGGAGCACGCGGATGAGGCGCGCAATGCCCTCGACGTTGTCGCGCAGCGGCACGACGACCGTGACGTCGCTCGGGGACGGCGTGCTCATCGGTCGCGGGTTGGCGATCCCGGAGTCGAGCAACCGGCGCGCGACGACGGCCGACTGCGAATCCACGACTTCGAGGTAGCCGTCGCCGATCATCCGGGCCGCGGCCGGTGCGAGCTTCAGCATACGTGTGGGCGAGCCGCCGATGAGGACCCGACCACCGGAGTAGGCGCGCACCTTGGGATCGATACGGATCCCGAACCCGTCGGGCAATCGCGGTTCGTGCATCACACGATGGTAAGGGCGAATCGGACGTTGGGCAGAACTTGCCGCAAAAAGCCCGGACGTATCACCACACCCGTCACACGATTCGCCCGTCGGGCCGCGGCGACCAGCCCGAGACCGCCCTGCGGGCCCGGACGATGAGGTCGTCGAACAACCGCCGCCCCTCCTCCGCGGAGGCGCCGGTGGGATCCCCCAGGACCCCGTTCGCGGTGGCCGCGAGCATGCCACCTGCCCGCAACGCCGGCATCAATTCGGCGATCGGCGCGGTGTTGCCGACCTCCGCGCGGCCCAGCTCGACGTCGTCGGGTGAAAGATGCAGCAGCAGGGATGTTTCTGTCCGCCCGGCATGCGCGTCGGCGCCCGGCACCGCGCACGGAAGCCAGGCGACGTCGCGCCCCTCGTACCGCAGCAGTTCGACGGCCTTCACCAGCGCGGGACCGTTGCCGCCGTGCCCGTTGACGAACACGACACGCCGCGCCCACCGACACGCCGACCGGCCGTACTCGACGAGCAGCATTTCCAGCGCGGCGCTGCCGAGCGAGATCGTCCCGGCGAACCCCTCGTGCTCGCCGCTCGCGCCGTACTCGATCGCCGGCGCGACCACGACACCGGTGAGGGCGCGTGCCACCGCCGACGCGATCCGGGTGTCGGTGTCCAGCGGAAGATGAGGACCGTGTTGCTCGAACGAGCCGACCGGGACCGCGACCGTCAGTTCGTCGCGCGCGACATCCGGCCACGGGGTGCGGGCGAGGTGCATCGCACGATCGTATGCGGGCGCGCCGTCCGGGACGGATTCAGTCGTGGACGTTGTCCGCGAGCAGCGTTCGGAAATCGGGAGCGAGTTGCACGACCGCGTTGCCGTTGTCGTGATCGACGAGCCGAACCGTTCCGTCGGCGGCAATCCACATGGGGTTGCCGGAACCGTCGTCGGCGATCACGACACCGTCGACGAGGGAGCCGTATGCCTCACGCGCCCAGGCGGTCAACTCGAGGCAGCTCTCCCGTCCGAGAAGCGCAATCACCGCGCAGCCCGAACCGTCTACACCGAGACCGCGACGCGATGCCCTTCGAGCACCGCGGCATGCGATCGCCGAGGCGTCACCGCATCCCCGATCCGGTGCACCTCGAACGGCAGTGAATCGCTGCCCGACAACGCCTTCCACAATCCGTCCTCGGGTTCCTGATGGATCGCACAAACCACCCAGTCGAACGCGGCTTCGAACTCGGTACCGGTCAAGTGGTTGGCCAACGTCACCGGCACGCCGTCGGCTCCCCCGTCGGCCCCGCTCACCGCGACGTCGGTCCACTGCTCGATGCCGGCGCGGTGCGCGCGCTGCAGCCACCCCTCCATGTCCAGGGTGATCCCGAGGTCCTGGCCGACGATCATCCCCGGAGTGCAGATCGTCACCGCACAACCGCGGGCCGCCAACGTCTCCGCCACCGACGGTCCCTGCTGGAAGCCCAACTCGTCGACCACCAAGACCCGGCCGGCCGGCGCCGCCGCACCCTCGAGCACCTCGCGGGCATGCACCACACGCGGGCACTGCCCCGCCCACCAGGGACGCACCGGACGCGCACCCGTCGCGACCACCACGACGTCCGGTGACTCCCCGAGCAGCGATTCGACCGTCGCCTCGGTGCCCGTCACGACCTGCACGCCGCGGTGCGCACACTCGCGCTCGAGATTCCGCACCAGATCACCCAACTCGCCACGGCCCGCCGCCGACGACGCCACTCTGATCTGCCCGCCCACGACATCCGCCCGCTCGAACAGCGTCACGTGGTGCCCGCGCTCGGCCGCGGTCGCTGCCGCCGACAGACCGGCCGGCCCACCACCGACCACGACCACTCGACGGCGGCGCAACCGCGGCGTCGGGAGCGGCACCGATTCTCTTCCCGCACGCGGATTCTCGACACATCCGAGCCAGCGGCCCAGCCCCATGCGGCCGACGCACTCCTGATTGCACGACAGGCAGGTCCGGATCTCCTCGTCGGCGCCGCGCCGCGCCTTGTCCACGAACTCCGGGTCCGCGATCTGGCCGCGCACCACACCCACCAGGTTGCAGCGACCGTCGGCGAGCGCCCGTTCCGCCTCGGCCGGCTCCTTCAGTCGTCCCACGCCGATCACCGGCAGTCGGACCGCGTCGCGGATCGCCTCGGAGATGTGCAGCGCGTACCCGCGCGGTGTCGCCATGGACGGCTCCACCAGGTGCAGCGTCGCGGTGGCCATCCCCATGGTGGTGTTGACGTAATCGACGGCGCCCGTCGCCTCGACCAGGCGTGCAGTCGCGGCGGCCTCGTCCAGCACGACACCGCCGGCCACCTGCTCGTCGCCCGAGAGACGCACGCCCAGAACTGAATCCGACCCGATCTCCGCGCGTATCGCGGCGATCACCTCGAGCAGGAACCGCGCCCGGTTCTCGATCGGGCCGCCGTAGTTGTCGGTGCGCTGATTCGTTCCCGACGCCAGGAACCCACGGATCAGCGACGACTGCGAGCACTGCAACTCGACGCCGTCGAACCCACCGTCCCGGCAGTGCCGCGCCACCGCCGCGTAGCCGTCGACCAGTTCGGCGATCTCGGCGCGGTCGAGGGCCTTGGGCACCTCGCGGAACAGCGGATCGGGCACGGGGCTCGGCGCCCACAGCGGGCGCCGCGAGTACATCCCCGAACCCTGCCCGCCGTTGTGGTTGAGCTGCGCGAGGATCACCGCGCCGTGACTGTGCACGGCGCGGGTGATCGCTCGATAGCCGTCCACCACCTCGGGCCGGTAGCCGTGAATCACCTTCTCGTACGGCCAGTCCGACGGGTGGACACACTGCTCCTCGGTGATGATCATCCCCACCCCGCCCGCAGCCCGCGCCGCGTAGTACGCGGTGTGCTGCTCGGTCGGCAGGCCGCCGCGCGCGCTGTTGGTCAGGTGCGCGGTGAACACCAACCGGTTCCGCAACACATGCGGCCCGAGGCGGAGCGGGGAGAACAACCGTGGATGACGCATTCGGCTCGGCGTCAGACCTTGGTGTTGCCCTGGTCCAGCGCGACCTGGCTCGCGGTGACCGTCTTGGAGCCGTCACCGGCCAGCCACATCACCGCATCCGTGATGTCGTCGGGATCGGCGATCGGCTTCTCGGTGAGGATCGGAGCGAAGCTCGCGCCGTAGTGCGGGTGCTTCTGCAGGATCACCAGGCTGCCCTGATCGGTACCCATGGGCGTGTTGACACCGTACGGGTGGATCGAGTTGACGCGGATGTTGAACTCGCCCAACTCCTTCGCCGCGGCCTGCGTAAGACCGACCAGACCGAACTTCGACGCCGCGTAGTGTGCCTGCCCCGGCAGACCCTTCATACCGGCCACCGAACTGACCAGGATGATCGAACCACCACGGCCGCCCTCGATCATCGCCGGCACCGCCGCCTTCAGGGTCTTGAACGCGCCCGTGAGATTGATGTCGATCAGGGTCTCCCACTGCTCGTCCGACATCTCCCAGAAGCGGTTCCAGTTGCAGATGCCCGCGTTCGCGATGACGACGTCGAGCCTGCCGAACTGCTCCACACCCGCATCGACAACGGCCTTCAGCGCGGCGCTGTCGCGGACGTCGGCCTCACGGGCGTAGATCTTTGCACCCTCGGCCTCGACGAGGCGGACGGTCTCCGCGAAGTCGTCTGCCGTCGCCGCATCGTAGGTGCTGTCGTCCGTGACGCTCTTGCACACGTCCACCGCGATGATCGCGGCGCCCTCCCGCGCCAAGCGCACCGCGTGCGAGCGGCCCTGGCCGCGCGCCGCACCGGTGATGAAGGCGACCTTGCCGTCGAACTGTCCCACAGTGATCTCCTATCCCGTGACTACCTCGTATTGCGACATGGATATCGCCGCGAGACGTCCCTCGCGGACGGCTTCGAGGACGGTCCGGGGCGCGATGCAGTCGCCCACCCTCGCCACATCCTCGCTGTCGGTCAACTGTTCGTTCGGCAGCGGATGCGAACAGTCCACCATCACCGAGCACGGTACGCCGAAACGTTCACCCGTGAAGCGGTTCTCCAGCAACACTTCTCCGGCCGCCGCCGACACCGGGATTGCGGCGAGATGCACCCCGATCCCGGCGCTGCGCACCCGCCGATTCGCACCCACCAGATCGCCGGTGGGGCCGAGCCGCGATCCGATCAGCTGGTCGGGCGTCGCGATCGCGACGTCGCGGCCGCACCGCGCCGACGACAACGCGACGGACACCGCAACGGGGCCGCCGACCGGATCGAACACGAGCACCGGGCCGGGCGCGAGCACCACCGATCCGGAGAGCACCTCCGAAGCCGTCGTGGCCTGCACTCCCGGTCCCACGGGACACGGTGCCGGACGGGGCCTGCTGCCCGTCGCGAGCACGATCGACGTGTCGGTCGCGGCGTCGAGATCCCCGGCACCCACCTCGAGATCGACACGGACCTCCACGCCGAGCCGACGACACTCCGCCTCGAGCCAGTCCGCGAGCATCGCCAGGCGTCCGCGGCCGGCCGCAGCGGCGGCCGTTCGGAGCATGCCACCGAGCCGATCAGTCTTCTCCGCCAACGTGACCCGGAAGCCGCGCTGCGCGAGCACGCGGGCGGCCTCGAGTCCGGCGGGCCCGCCACCGACCACCAACGCGGGACCCGCGGCGGCGGTCTCGAGCGGCTCCGGATCGACCGTCTCGAACCCTGCCGACGGGTTGCCGATGCACGTCACCACCGGGTTACGCGGATCGCGGACCAGGCACGTCTGGTTGCACAGCACACACGGACGCGGCGACCGCCCCTCCCGCACCCGGGTGACCAGGTCGGGGTCGGCGATCTGCGCACGCGTCATCTCGACGAGGTCGGCGACACCGTCGTCGAGCGCCTGCCGCGCGAGATCGGCGTCGACGACGCTGCCCTGCAGCACCACCGGCACCCGTCCGTCGACGGCGGCGCGGACGTTCCGGCACAGATCGACGATGAAGCCCGGTTCGGTGTGGCCGTCCGGCCGGTAGGACGCCGACGAGTACGGCCCACCGCGCACCACCACGAGCAGGTCCAGCGAATCGGCCAGCGCGCGAGCCTGATCGGCTGCCAGCTCAGGGGTCACGCCGTCCCACGGTGCCTGCTCGTCGCAGCTCAGCCGCAGGGCGAGAATTCGGTCGTCGCCCAGTTCGCTGCGGACGGCCGCGATCACGTCGCGGGTGAGACGCAGCCGATCGGCGCCGTACGCGTCGGCGCGGCGATTGGTCAGGCCCGAATGGAACTGGCGCAGCAGCGACGACGCCCCGGCGTCGATCTCGACGCCGTCGACGTCCGACGCCGCCGCGAGTGCCGCGGCCGCCCGGAATCCCTCGATCACGGCCGCGATCTCGGCGGGTTCCATCTCCATCGGCAGTTCCCGCGAGACCGGATCGGCGAACCTCGACGGCGCCCACAGCGCCGATTGCGACCACGCGCTCGAGCCCTGCAATCCGGTGTGCCCCAGCCCCGCGAGGACCAGAGCGCCGTGTGGACGGCACGCCGCCACCACGTCCCGCCAGCCCGAGCCACAATCCGCTGCCAGCGGCGCGCGCTCGTACGGCCAGTCGCTCGGGTGGACCGACGCGGCCTCGGTGACGATCAGTCCGGCACCACCGCGGGCACGTCGCGCGTAGTACGCGACGTGCCGCGGTGACAGCGTGCGGTCGTCACCGAGGTTCGTCTCGTGCGGACCGAACAGCACCCGGGACGGGGCGGTGCGCCCGGCCAGGGTGAACTGCTCGGTGAGCGTGCTGCGCATCGCGTCAGGTTCGACGCGTGCAGGTCTAGCCGACGCCCAGGTCGCGGCGGAAGCCCTCGGGGACCACCAGGTCGTTCGGGCTCAGGTCGTGAATCGACTTGTGGCCCAAGCCCAGAATCGCCGAGTCGATGCCGCCGCGCAGGATGTCGAGGACGTTCTCGACACCGGCCTGACCGTTCGCCGAGAGGCCCCACAGGTAGGCGCGGCCGATCATGACGGCCCTGGCGCCGAGCGCGAGGGCCTTGACGACGTCGCTGCCGCGGCGGATGCCGCCGTCGAGCAGGACCTCGACCTGGTCGCCGACGGCCTCGGCGATGGCCGGCAGCGCACGGATCGGCGCCGGAGTGCCGTCGAGGTTGTTGCCGCCGTGGTTCGACACCGAGATCGCCGAGACACCGGCGTCCACGGCGCGCTTGGCGTCGTCGACGCGCATGACGCCCTTGAGCATGAAGGGCCCGCCCCACTGCTCACGCAGCCACGCGACGTCCTCCCAGGTGGGAAGGGGCGTGCCCATCCACTGCCCGTACGCGCCGAAGAACGTGGGCGCCGCCTGGCCCGGAGCGGTCAGGTTCGGCGTCGTCAGATCCGGCACCTTGCCCGTCTTGGCGAACTCCCACAGCCACTTCGGGCGGGTGATGCCCTCGGGGGCGAACTGGAACATCGCCTTGAGGTCCATCTTCTCGGGGATGGACGGGCTGCCCCAGTCGCGACCGTTGGAGAAGGACCAGTCCAGGGTGATGATCAGGCCGGTCGCGCCGGCCTTGCGGGCCCGCTCCATGCGCTGCAGGAGGGTGTCCCGGTCGCCCACCCAGTACATCTGGAAGAAGGTCTGCGGGTTGGCGGCCGCCACCTCCTCGACGGACTTGCTGGCGAACGAGCTCAGTCCGATCGCGGTGCCACGCGCCGCGGCGGCGCGGGCGACGGCGACCTCGCCGTCCGGGTGCACTGCCTGCACGCCGGTCGGCGAGATCATCACGGGCATCGAGATGGGCTGCCCCATCACGGTGGTCGACAGATCGCGCTCACCGGACAGGCCGGCAACGTGCGGGGCGAACCCGAGCTCGGAGAAGGCCGCGATGTTGTCGTCGACGGTCAGCCCCTTCTCGGAACCGGCGACCAGTGCCGCGTACACCGACTTGGGCAGGCGCTTCTTCGCCCGCCGTTGCGCCTCGGCGACCGTCTCGAACCACGTGCTCTTGGCCATAACACACTCTTCTTTCGATCAGGGGGTGTGGCCGAATGTCACATGCGTTCAATTGGACTGAACGCATGTGACATTCGGCCATCGGGAACTACATCCCGGCAAGCGGATTTTCGTCGCAGATCTTGGCCGGAGGACGGGTCAACAGGGTGAGCGGCACCGGCGCCTGGGGCGTGCGACGCTCGGCTCGCTTTCCGGTGCGTGAGTGGTCCTGGCTGGACTTGGGCACCGTCCGCTCGGCCTCGAGAGCCGACGCGCCGTAGCCCTGCACGCACTCGGGGTCCGGGCCGTCCATCGGCAGGCCCGTGAAGAACTTGGCTGCCATGCAGCCGCCACGGCACGAGTCGTAGTGGTCGCACTTGCTGCAGGCTCCCCCGGTCTGCGGCGACCGCAGATCCTGGAAGAGCTCGGAGTGCTGCCACACCTGCTGGAAACCGCCGTCCGAGACGATGTTTCCGGCGAGGAACTGGTCGTGGATCGCGAAGGGGCACGCGTAGACGTCGCCGATCGGGTCGATCAGGCACACCACGCGGCCGGCGCCGCACAGGTTCAGGCCCGGCAGTGCGTCACCGTAGGCCGACAGGTGGAAGAACGAGTCACCCGTCAACACGCCCTCGCCGTTGGCGACCAGCCAGTTGTACAGCTCGCGCTGCTGCTCCTGGGTGGGATGCAGGTCGTCCCACACGTCGGCACCGCGGCCGGACGGACGCAGCCGCGTAATACGCAGCGTCGCACCGTACTTGTCCGCGAGCGCCTTGAACTCGTCGAGCTGGCTCACGTTCTCGCGGGTGACGACGACCGAGATCTTGGCGTCCCTGAACCCCGCCTCGGAGAGGTTCTCGAGCGCCCGGACCGCCATCGCGAACGAACCCGGCCCGCGCACAGCGTCGTTCACCTCGGCGGTGGCGCCGTCGAGCGAGATCTGGACGTCGACGTAGTCGCTCGCCGCCAGGCGCTCGGCCACCTTCTTGTCGATCTTGACGCCGTTGGTGGAGAACTTCACGCCCACCTGATGTGCGGTGGCGTAGTCGACGAGCTCCCAGAAGTCCGAGCGCACGGTCGGCTCGCCGCCACCGATGTTGACGTAGAAGACCTGCATGCGCTGCAGCTCGTCGATGATCGACTTGCACTGCTCGGTAGACAACTCGCGTGGGTCCCGCCGCCCCGAGGACGACAGGCAGTGCACGCAGGACAGGTTGCACGCGTAGGTGAGTTCCCACGTGAGGCAGATCGGCGCATCGAGGCCGAGTTCGAATTGGTCGACCAGTCGCCCCACCTGGGGGGCCGGCGGCTCGAGAACTGAGGTCATGGCTGAAATCCTCGAATCAGGCTGAATCCGCGGAACAGAAGGTCTGGAAATTCAGTGATGTCTGGTTGGGTGCAGAACGTGAATGGAAGGTCGCAGATCAGGACGGCACGATCATGTGCGAGTCGGCCAGCGTCTGGAGGGCGCGCAGATACGGCGGTGCCGCATCCTCCTCGACACCGTGGGCCTGGAGCGCTGCCCGGACATTCGGGTGCTCGGGCAGGGCTTCGACGATCGCGACGATGGTCCGGTTCTTCAGGAACGAGAGCTTGCGCGTTCCGAAGTGGTAGAGCAGCGCCCCGAAGGGTTCGGGGCGCAGCGCCACCTGCGGGTGAAGCTTCCACGCCGCGTCGAGATCGATCGTGCCAACCGACGAACTGCTGCCGGCGGCTTGTTCGGACACGATCAGTACACGCCGCACATGCCGTCGATGGAAACCTCTTCGACGAGCGACTCCTCGACGAGCTGGCTCTCGGTGACGTTGTCGCGATCGGACATCGATTCCTCCTCCAAAATCGGACCCCGGAACTGGAGTCAGAGCCCAAAGTGACTGCTTCACTGTGACTCGGTTCACCACTGTAATGGCATCCGGTGCACAATGACTAGTGAAGGAGGTCACAGAGTGCGCACCCGTAGGAACCCGTCGTCGCGAATCGGTCGAAGACCGACGACCACACGCGACCGCATCGCCGCGGTCGGGATCGACCTGTTCGCCGCCCGCGGGTTCGACGACACCAGCGTCGACGACATCGCCGAGGCCGCCGGTATCGCACGTCGTACGTTCTTCCGGTACTTCCCGTCCAAGAACGCGGTCCCGTGGGGCGATTTCGACGCGCACCTGTCCGAGATGCGCACTCTGCTCGCGGAGATACCCGACGACACACCGCTTCTCGACGGCCTGATCTCGGCGCTGTTGGCGTTCAACACGTTTCCACCCGAGGTGGCCGCGGCCCACCGCGAACGGATGCGACTGATCTTCGTGGTCCCGGCCCTGCAGGCGTACTCGGTGGTGATGTACGACGGCTGGCGCCGGGTGATCGCCGAGTACGTCGCACGCCGCATGCGACTCGCTCCCACCGATCAACTCCCCCGCACCGCCGGGTACCTGCTGCTCGGCGTCGCACTCGGGGCCTACGAGACGTGGCTGACGGACGACTCGCTCGACCTGCTCGACCTGCTCGCCGAGGGCAGCCGCATCCTCTACACCAGCCTCAACGACATCGACGCACCTCTGCCGAACGGGACCGCCCACCATGACGCTTGATTCGCTCGCCCCCTGCGCACCCGGCCTGTGGTCACACGACCACGTCACCGTCGAGCGCATCCCGAGCGGCCCCATCACACTCACCCGCACGGGCGACGCCCTGCACGTGCGGCACTCGCTCGGACCCGAGTCGCTCAGCGAACGCCTGGTGGCGGAGGTGACCGCGTCGATCGGCGACGCCGACTTCGGCCAGACCGAGTTCGAACTGACGATGGTGGGACTGGTCCGCTCGACGGTGCCCGACGCCCTCGAGTCGTGGACCGTCTACTACCGCAACTCGCTGGGCGAGCTACTGGACGGCACCGCCGACTTCGCCCCGATCCACGACAAGGCCGCCGAACTGGTCCGCGGCAGCGTGCTCGACCTGGGCTCCTGCTTCGGCTTCCTGCCGCTGCGCCTGGCCGGCGCCGGCGTCCCGGTCACCGCGACCGACATCCTGCCGGGCACGATGACCCTGCTCGACGCCGTCGCACCTGCCCTCGGACTGAACGTCGACACCGTGGTGTGCGACGCCGCGAACGTGCCGGTGCCCGACGACAGCGCCGACACCGTCACCGCGATCCACCTCCTCGAGCACGTCGACCCCGACACCGGGGCCGCCGTCGTCGCCGAGGCGTTGCGGATCGCTCGCGAGCGCGTCGTGGTCGCGGTGCCCTACGAGGACGTGGCGACGGCGTGCCACGGCCATGTGCGTACATTCGACGCCGCCGCCCTGCGGGCGCTCGGGGCCTCGACCGGTCGCCCGTTCGAGGTTTTCGATCATCACGGCGGCTGGCTCGTCCTCGAGGCCTGAGTTCTCGAGCGTCCGATTCGGGCCTCGAGCACGCTCCCGATCAGCGGGAGCCGGAATCGGAGAATTACGATCGCCCCGGTAGCGTCGCTACGCTGCTACGCTGAAACTAGAACACGTTCTAAACGTTCTAGGCTGATCCACGAGAGGACCAGAGTTCGCATGACCACTATCGATGTGCCGCACAGCTCTCGATCCGCGGTGCTCACCGTGTCCGGGGTGATCGAGGAGACCCCCGACGCGCGGTCGCTGGTCTTCGACGTCCCCGCGGACATGAAGAGCAAGTTCCAGTACAAGCCCGGCCAGTTCCTGACGCTGCGCATCCCGAGCGACCAGACCGGTTCCGTCGCCCGCTGCTACTCGCTCGCGAGCTCGCCGTTCACCGACGACGCGCCCAAGGTCACCGTCAAGCGCACCGCCGAGGGCTACGGCTCCAACTGGCTGTGCGACCACGTCTCGGTGGGCGACCAGATCGAGGTGCTGCCCCCGGCCGGCATCTTCACGCCGAAGTCGCTCGACCACGACTTCCTGCTGTTCGGCGCGGGCAGCGGCATCACGCCCGTCATGTCGATCCTCAAGTCGGCGCTGACCGAGGGCAAGGGCAAGGTCGTCCTGGTCTACGCCAACCGCGACGAGAACTCGGTGATCTTCGCCGCCGAGCTGCGCGAGCTGGCCGCCAAGCACTCCGACCGGCTGACGATCATCCACTGGGTCGAGTCGCTGCAGGGCCTGCCCACCGCCGCGCAGTTCGCGTCGCTGGCGGCACCGTTCACGTCGTACGAGGCCTTCATGTGCGGCCCCGGCCCGTTCATGGACACCGTCCACGCGGCGCTCGCCGACGCCGGCATGCAGCGCGCGCAGGTCCACGCGGAGATCTTCAACTCGCTCAGCGGTGACCCGTTCCAGGACGTCGAGCTCGAGGAAGTCACCGCGGAAGAGGCTGCCGACGCCGCGACCGTCGAGATCGAACTGGACGGCGAGACCCACAGCCTGAGCTGGCCGCGCAAGCAGACGCTCGTCGACATCATGCTGTCGAAGGGCCTGGATGTGCCGTACTCCTGCCAGGAGGGCGAGTGCGGCTCGTGCGCCTGCACCGTGCTCGAGGGCGAGGTCTCGATGGAGCACGCCGGCGTCCTCGACGAGGACGACATCGCCAACGGCTACATCCTGGGCTGCCAGGCCAAGCCGGTGAGCGATCACCTCAAGATCGAGTTCTGACACTCGGCATTCGTTTCGTAGCAGGGCCCGACTCCGCCGTCCGGTGGGGTCGGGCCCTGCTGCATGCGCCCATCCCGGGTGTGGCCGAATGTCACACCGGTTCAGTCCAACGGAACGCATGTGACATTCGGCCACACAACCGTGGCTCGAACGGCACAAACCCGTGATCCGAGTGCAATCCGGACAATATTGATCGGCCGGTCAGTCAGCGTGACACTGAAGCCGAGGACACGATCCTCTGTCACTCACTCCCGAGGAGGCGGGTCATGAAGGCATCAACTCGTTGGCAGGATTACGCGGCCGTCATCATCGGCGCGTTCGCTGCGCTGTCACCGCTGTGGCTCTCGACCAACACCGGCGCCCGATGGTCACTGATCGTGCTGGGCGTGCTGGTCGCTCTCGCCGGCCTGGCGCACATGGCCCGGCCCGGCATGGCGGCGGTGGATTACGCCATGGGCGTGCTCGGCGTTCTGCTGTTCATCTCCCCGTGGGTCATGAACTTCCACGCGATGAGCGGGGCAGCATGGACGGCCTGGGTCGTCGGCGCGCTGACCGTGGTGGTCTCCGTCGTCGGAATGCCCGCGATGAGCGCACGCATGCACGGACACGGAGGGCTGGCGGCGCATTGACGGCACGAACGACACGCGAACGCACGACCCACTGACAGCAGGGAACCTCGCCATGCCGCACCGTCGGCGGAGCGCCCGGATCGGCGGGGACGCGCGCGAGAAGATCCTCAACGCCGCCGAGACCCTGATCGCCGACCGCGGCTTCGACGCCACCTCGACAGCCGCGGTCGCCGCGGCCGCCGGGGTCCCGAAGGGCCTCGTCTTCTACTACTTCCCCACCAAACCCGACATCCTCACGGCACTGCTCGCCGAACGGCTCCCCGCCGAACCCCTCGACGACATCACTCCCCTGGTCGCGCCGGGCGATCCGGCGCGGAGTCTGGTGAACCTCGACGACGCACTGAACCTGCGCTACCACGACTCGTCGGTGATGCGGGTGATCATGTGGCGCGAGGCCGAGACCCACCCCGACGTCCGCGACTACCTGCGCCGGTTCCGCTCGTACATGCACGACGTGACCGTCCGGATTCTGCAGGCCAGCGCGGTGTCCCCGGTGCGCCCGGGGACCCTGCGGGCGTGCGCCAACGCGTGGGTCGCCGCGATGTTCTCGGCCGCCAACAACGACCGGATTCGCGACCTCGACGACATCCCACGCCTGCACCACGAGGAACTCGACACCGTCGCGCAGGTCGTGGCCGCCGGGATGGCCCGGCTGGGATGAGGAAGGAGCGCCGGCTCAGCGGGAGGGCGCCGCGAGCAGCAGACGTCCGGCGTCGAAGCCGGCCGCACTGACAGGCAGCTCACCGCGAGTCCCACTCAGTAGGACCTCGACGGTGCCGTTACCGGTCGAATCGCGCCCCAGGGCGTCGATACGCCGCAGGGTCTGCGCCGCGACGGCCTCGGCGCTGTCGAACAGCACGACGCCGTCGGGCAGGTGCGCCGCGATCTCGTCCGCCACCAGCGGGTAATGCGTGCAGCCGAGCACGACGCCCGTCACGTCGCCGGGTGTGTGGGCGGCCGCGGCGGCGATCGCCGCCCCGACCGCCTCGATGTCGCCCCGGTCGATCGCGTCGGCGAGACCGTGGCACGCCACCCCTACGACCGAACTGCCGTTGGCGAACTGCTTCACGAGGTTCGCCTGGTACGCGCTGGCCGTGGTGGCGGCCGTCGCCCAGATGGCGACCGAATCGCACATCGCCGCGGCCGGCTTGATCGCCGGCACCGTGCCGATCACGGGGATCTCCGGCCCCAGGTCGGCGCGCACATGATCAAGCGCCGTCACGCTCGCGGTGTTGCACGGCAGCACCACGACCTCGGCACCGCGGTCGACGGCCCGGCGGGCAGTGTCGACGACACGATCGATCACCCACTGCTCGTCCCGCGGGCCCCACGGCGCCTCCTCCGGGTCGAGGGAGAGCAGCAGGTCGAGGTCCGGACGTAACCGCCGCAACCACGCAGACGTCGGGAGAAGTCCGAGACCCGAGTCGATGAGCGCAACGATCACCCGACAAATCTAGCCCGGCGGCGTCCTACCGGGTCGGGCAGGCGGGTCAGGCGGGGGTGGACTCGAGCAGTTCCGCGATCGGCGCGCCCGCCGCGATCTTGCCGCGCATCTTCATCACCGCGCCGGCCGAACCGAGGCCGACCACCGCCGTCAGCACGCCGTCTCGCGAGTAGTACGCGACGAACTTGCGGCCGTCGTCCTTGATCATGTGGACGTCGTCGTCGGACGACACCGTGCCGAGGGCCTGGATCTTGAGTCCGTACTGGTCGCTCCAGAAGTACGGAACCTGCGCGGGCGCACTCGGGTCGCCCGTGCCGGTGATCGCACCCGCAAGGATCTTCGCCTGGTCGCCAGCGTTGCTCCAGTGCTCGACGCGCTTGTGCCCGCCGGCCTCGTGCCGCCACGCCGCGACATCGCCGACGGCCCACACGTGCGGATCGTTCGTGCGGCCCACCTCGTCGCACAGCACCCCGTTGTCGAGGTCGATGCCCGAGCCCTCGAGCCACCCGGTGACCGGCACCGAGCCGATACCGATCGCGACGACGTCGACCGCCAGTTCGGTGCCGTCAGACAGCACGGCCCCGCTGACCCGCCCGTCGCCGGTCAGCGACGCGAGCCCCACCCCTGCCCGGACGTCGACGCCCTCCTCGGTGTGCAACCGTCCGACGAGCGCGCCGATCTGCTTGCCCAGCACCGACGCCAGCGGCGCCGGCTGCGGCTCGACGAGCACGACGTCGAGTCCCATTCCGCGCATGCTGGCCGCGAGCTCGCAACCGATGAAACCGGCACCGACGACGAGCGCGCGGGCACCCTCGCGCAGGTCGGCGCGCAGCGCGCGGCTCTCGTCGACCGAGCGCAGCACGTGGACGCCGTCGAGGTGCGGCAGGCCCGGGATGCGACGCGGGCTGAGACCGGTGGCGACGACGAGCTCGCCGTACGCGATCTCGCTGCCGTCGGCGAGCAGCAGCGCGCGACGCTCGCGGTCGACCCCGGTCGCGGCGGTTCCCAGGCGCAGCTCGACGCGCTGCTCGTCGTAGAACTCCTGCGGGCGCAGAGTCGTGTCGTCGTTCTCGCCGCGGACGACCTCCTTCGACAGCGGCGGCCGGTCGTACGGCAGGTGCGGCTCGTCACCGACGACGACGAGTTCGCCCTCGTACCCGAACTGTCGCAGCTCCTCCACTGCGCGGACGGCGGCCAGTCCGGCCCCGACGATCACGACCGGACCGACGGTCTTGTCACTACTGGTCATCCCTTGCCAACCCCTCCGTCACCACACCGGACACGTCCTCCGGGCGCCCACACGGGCACACCACAGTTGGAACATGTTCTACCAAATTCGAGGGGTATCGGGTACCTGCCCGTTCGCGCGGGCACCACCGCTGCGCGTCGTACCCCACGCGGTGAGCGCACTCACTACAGTTGGACACGAACCGGGCCGACGCGGGAACGGCACCGGACGAGGAGCGACGATGACCAGTGAGCCGGGTGCAGGTGTTTCGGGCACGGAGGGCGGACGAATCCGATTCGGCGGGTCCACGCCCGAACTGATCGACTCGCAGGGCAGGACGATCATCGCCGACGCGGTCGTCGCGAAGATCGCGGGAATCGCCACGCGGGAGATCAGCGGCGTCTACGACGTCGGCGGCGGCACGGCCCGCGTCGTCGGGGCACTGCGCGATCGCATCCCGGGCGCCCGGGTCAACCACGGTCAGGGTGTCGCGGTCGAGGTCGGCGAGAAGCAGGCCGCGATCGACATCGGCATCGTCGCCGAGTACGGCGTGGCCCTGCACGAACTGGCCGCCGGGATCCGGCGCAACGTCATCGCGGCCGTCGAGAACATGACGGGCCTCGAGGTGACCGAGGTCAACATCACCGTCTTCGACGTCGTCCTGTTCGACGAGAACGAACCGGGCGCCGGCGACACCAAACCGGGCGACACCAAACCGCGAGTCCAGTGACCGAGCCTGCGACGCAATCACTTTCGACGGCCGAACGCGCCGCCGCCGCGGCACTGGCCGTGCCGGGAGTGGCCGGACTGCACGGCGGCGAGTTCGGCACCGTCGCCACCTATCTCCCCGGACGGCGCGTCACCGGCATCCGGATCGACGACGACGCCTGCGCGGTGCACGTGACCGCGCGCTACCCGGCCGACCTGTTCGCGACCGCCGAACGCGTCCGCGCCGTCGTCCGCGAGGTCGTGGACGTGCCGGTGGACGTGACGATCGAGGACGTCATCGAGAACCCAGACAGCACAGCCGACCAGACAGGACCAGGGAAATGACCAGCACGGGCATGGGACTGATCGCGGGACTTCTCCTCGCGCTCGCCGGAATCCTCGGCGGCTTCAGCGGTTTCGTATTCGCGGTACTCCTCGGCGCGGTCGGGATGGCGATCGGTGCCCACCGGGACGGCCACCTCGACCTCGGGGCCCTGCTCCGGTCGCGCGGCCGTGGCTGACCCCGACACCACCACCGCACCGGACGACACGACCGACGAACCGGGCGCGCGTGGACGCCTGATCATCAAGGACCGGGCCATCGCGAAGATCGCCACCACCGCGGCCCTCCAGGTACCCGGCGTCGTGCAGCAGGGCGGCGGGCTCACCCGATTCACCGGCCGCGACCTTCCCCGTGCCGACGTCTCCACCGGCGCCCGATCCGTCGCGGTCAACCTGTACCTCGGCGTGCGTTGGCCGTGCGACGTCGCCGAACTGACCCGGAGGGTGCACCGCGAGGTCGGCGATCAGGTGGAGAACCTCACCGGCATGCCACTGCACCAGCTCGGCGTCCTCGTCGCCGGCACCGACTGTGCGGCGCCGGGCGACCCCGACGAGTGCCCCGCACCGCGGCCCGCACCGGACGTCGTCGCGCCCCGGACCCCGACGGCCGCGCCCGCCGCCGTCCCCGCGGCCGTCGCGATCGCCGTCGGACTGCTGGCACTGGCCGCGGTCGCGGCCCGGGAACTGCTGATCGCCCGCGGGGCGATATCGGGCGCGCCGTGGTTGCGCAACACCTTCGAATGGATCGGCCGCCTGCACTGGGAACAGTGGCTCGTGCCCGTCTCACTGGCCGCGCTCGTTCTCGGCGTCCTGTTCGTGCTGCTCGCGCTGGCACCGCGCACCCGCACGCACGTCCCGGCGCGGATCGGCGCCGACGCCCCGGCCGTGTGGCTGCGACCGGTCGACGTCGCCCGGATGTGCAGCGCGCGGGCCGGGACGGTCGCCGGCGTGCTCTCCGCGCACACGACCGTGGACCGCCGCCGCGCGACCGTCCACGTCGTCGCCGCGCCCGACCGCCCGACGGGCGAGCTACGCGACGTGGTCGCCGACGCTGTCCGAGACTCGCTGACAGTCCTCGACCGGCCGCTCAAGCTACGCGTGCGGGTCCGACGCACCCGGGGCGAATCGTGAAGCGCGGCGCGGCGGCACTCAACCGCCTGCTCGTCCTGATCGTCGGGCTGGCGCTGGCCGCGGCCGGGGCGGGCGCCCTCGCCTGGGATCGCGGCGTCCAGACCGTGCGGGGCGCGGTGTCCCACCTCGACCGTAACCGGGTCGCCGCGGTGCCCGACGAGCCCTGGTGGCACTGGGCACTCGCCGGGACGATCGCCGTCGGCGTGATCCTCGGTGTCGTCGTGCTCGTCGTCGACCTGGCCCGCCGGCGCGCCGCCCCCAGCACGATGCTCGAGACCAGCACCGACACCGCCGTCGCGATCGACCTCGGCCCGATCGCGGACGGGGTCGCCGTCGAACTGGCACGGCTCCCCGGCGTCCGGCGCGCCCGCGGGCGGGCGGTGTCCGACCGCGGGCTGGACACCATCCAGGTCACTCTCGACGCCGACCCGCACTGCGACATCGCCGCGCTCGTCCGGGACGCCGAACGCATCGGCGCGACCACGACGTCGGCGCTCGGGGGGATCGCCGTCGCCGACGTCGCCGTCCGCGTCCTGCTGCACCTCGACCGCGCCGACCACCCGCCTGTCCCGGCACCCGCCGAGCAGACCGCTCCCGCCGACGGTGGAGACTGACCGGGTGGACGACATGCAGCCAGACCTGACCGCCGACGACACCGAGTTCGAGCGCGAGGACTTCTCCGACGCCTGCTTCGCCGGCGAGACGTGGCGCCGCCGCACCTACATCGGATGCGACTTCCGGGACACCGACCTGTCCGGGATCCTCACCGAGTCCGTGACGTTCACCGACTGCGACTTCACCGGCGCCGACCTCACCGGGTCGCGGCACGTCGGCTCCGCGTTCCGCAACTGCCACTTCGAGTACACGCGCATGTGGGACAGCACCTTTCAGCACTCGAGCTTCATGGGATCGGTGATCCGGGACTCCCGGATCCGCCCCCTCACGCTCGAAGAGGTGGACTTCACGCTGGCGTCACTGGGCGGCGTCGACCTGCGCGGTGTCGACCTGTCGGGCTGCCGGCTGCGCGAGGCCAACCTGGTTGCCGCCGACCTGCGCAAGGCGATCCTGCGCGACGCCGATCTGACGGGCGCCCGCACCGCCGAGCTGCGGCTCGACGACGCCGACCTCGAGGGCGCCCGCGTCGACCCGTCGCTGTGGACGTCCGCGACGCTCACCGGCGCCGCCATCGAACTGTCACAGGCCGTGAGCTTCGCGGCCGCCCACGGGTTGCGCGTCGCGGTCGGTGACTAACCGGCGGCGCCGGGTGTGACGAACTCCGGCTGATCGAGCACCCGCAGCCAGCTGCCGTCGGGCTGCCGGCGGACGACCTGTGCCCGGGCTCCGGCCCCGTCGCGAGGCGGCGTGGAGGTCAGCGCGAGATCGCCGCTCACCAACGTCGGGAGTGGCGGCTCGGGTTCGAAGCGCGGCGCATGACTGAGCACCTGCGCCCACAACGCCCGGATCGCCGCCCGTCCCACCGTCATCGACCCCGGCGGGTACGCCATGACCGCGTCCTCCTCGTACAGCGCAGCTACGCCGTCCGCATCGCCGGCATTGGACCGCTCGACGAACAACCGGGTGAGGTCCTCGGGCGTCATGGCCTTCTCGAGCTGGATCTTCGACATGTGGGGGTTTCCTCTCGCACGAACCGGAATCGACAAGACCAGCATCGAGCCGCACAGATCAGAAGTCCAACAGATAGTTCTTCTCAGAACTAGAATCCAGAGTTATGGAACTGCGCCAGCTCGAGTACTTCGTCGCCGTGGCGGAGGAAGCGAACTTCACCCGCGCCGCCGCACGCGTGCACATCAGCCAATCCGGCATCAGCGCACAGATCCGGCAGCTCGAGAACGAACTGGGTGCACCCCTGTTCGACCGGTCCAACAGGATTGCGACGCTCACGGCCGCGGGCGAAGCCGCCCTGCCCCATGCACGTGCCGCGCTCACCGCCGCCGGGACCGTGCGCGAATCCGTCGACGACGTGAATCAGCTCGTTCGCGGACGACTCGCGGTGGGGATGGTCACCGCCTGTACCGTGACACCCCTCTTCGACGCCCTCTCCGCATGCCGGCGCACGCATCCCGGCGTCGTGATCGACCTCGTCGAGGACAACTCCGATCGGCTCGTCGACCGCGTGCGCGCAGGCTCACTCGACCTGGCCCTCGTCGGGGTGGCGGAGCAACCGCCCGCCGATCTCGCCTCGCTCACGATCGTGTCCGAGCACCTCGTCGCGGCCGTTCCCGCCGGGCATCCACTGACCACAGTGCCGGACGCGCGACTGGCCGACGTGTGCGAGCACCCGCTCATCGTCATGCCCGCCGGAACCGGCATCCGCACCGTGCTCGACCTCAGCTGCGCCGGGCTGTCCACCACCCCGCACATCGCGATGCAGGCCAGCGCTCCGGACGCGGTCGCGGATCTTGCGCAGCGGGGGCTCGGGGTGGCGATCCTCAGCGAGTCGATGGCCGCCGCCTACCCGGGCCTCGTCCCGGTCGGCATCCGGGACGCCGACATCGCGGCCGTACTGGCACTCGTCTGGCGCCCTGCGCCGTCCCCGGCGCTGCGCGCGCTGCTGGACCTGACGCGACGCGCATTCACCGTCCCCGCCGCCTGACCCCGACTCCCGCCCGGACATCCCCTGAAACGCCGAATGGCGCCCACTCCCGAAGGAGTGAGCGCCATCGACGGGATCAACCGTCAGTGATCAGAAAATCACTTGACGATCTTGGTGACGCGACCGGCACCGACGGTGCGGCCACCCTCACGGATCGCGAAGCGCAGGCCCTCGTCCATGGCGACCGGCTGGATCAGCACGACGGACATCTCGGTGTTGTCACCGGGCATGACCATCTCGGTGCCCTCAGGCAGGGTCACAACGCCCGTCACGTCAGTCGTACGGAAGTAGAACTGCGGACGGTAGTTGTTGAAGAACGGCGTGTGGCGGCCGCCCTCGTCCTTGGACAGGATGTACGCCTGGCCCTCGAACTCGGTGTGCGGGGTGGTGGTGCCGGGCTTGACCACAACCTGGCCACGCTCGACGTCCTCGCGCTTGATGCCACGAACCAGCAGACCGACGTTGTCGCCGGCCTGGCCCTGGTCGAGCAGCTTGCGGAACATCTCGATGCCGGTGACCGTGGTCTTGGTGACATCGGGACGGATGCCGACGATCTCGACTTCCTCGTTCACGTTGATCACGCCGCGCTCGATACGACCGGTGACGACGGTGCCACGACCGGTGATCGTGAAGACGTCCTCGACCGGCATCAGGAACGGCTTGTCGGTCTCACGAACCGGATCCGGGATGGAGTCGTCGACAGCCTGCATGAGGTCGACGATCGACTGAACCCACTTCTCGTCACCCTCGAGGGCCTTCAGAGCCGAGATCGGGATGACCGGAGCGTTCTCATCGAACTCCTGGCCGGCCAGCAGTTCGCGGACCTCCATCTCGACGAGCTCGAGGATTTCCTCGTCGTCGACCATGTCGGCCTTGTTCAGGGCGACGAGGATGTAGGGCACGCCGACCTGGCGAGCGAGCAGCACGTGCTCGCGCGTCTGCGGCATCGGGCCGTCGGTGGCGGCCACGACCAGGATCGCGCCGTCCATCTGAGCCGCGCCGGTGATCATGTTCTTGATGTAGTCAGCGTGACCCGGAGCGTCGACGTGCGCGTAGTGGCGCTTCTCCGTCTGGTACTCGACGTGGGAGATGTTGATCGTGATACCACGAGCCTTCTCCTCCGGCGCCTTGTCGATCTGATCGAAAGCGAAGCTCTCGTTCAGGTCGGGGAACTTGTCGGCCAGCACCTTGGTGATCGCAGCCGTGGTGGTGGTCTTGCCGTGGTCGACGTGACCGATGGTGCCGATGTTCACGTGCGGCTTGGTCCGCTCGAACTTCGCCTTCGCCACTGGATGTCCTCCTGGACTGATTGTGCTTGCGGTATGCAGCAGTGCGGTTGGTTATTACGTTGGTCGTGCTTCGGCCGACGAAACCGAGGTTACTCGCCGGTCGCCTTGGCGATGATTTCCTTCGAGACGTTCGCGGGAACCTCTGCGTAGGAATCGAACACCATGGAGAAGTTCGCACGGCCCTGGGTCTTCGACCGCAGGTCACCGATGTAACCGAACATCTCCGAGAGCGGAACCAGCGCCTTCACGACACGGGCACCACTGCGTTCCTCCATGGCCTGGATCTGGCCACGGCGGGAGTTGAGGTCGCCGATCACTTCACCCATGTAGTCCTCGGGCGTGGTGACCTCGACAGCCATGAGGGGCTCGAGAATGACCGGGCCGGCCTTGCGGGCGGCTTCCTTCAGCGCCTGCGAACCGGCGACCTTGAAGGCCATTTCCGAGGAGTCGACGTCGTGGTAAGCGCCGTCGAGCAGGGTCAGCTTCAGGTTCACGAGCGGGTAACCGGCGAGAACACCGTACTGCATCGCGTCCTGCGCACCGGCGTCGACCGAAGGGATGTACTCGCGCGGAACGCGGCCACCCGAGACCTTGTTCTCGAACTCGTAGCTCGCGCCGTCCTCGCCCACGAAGGGCTCGAGGGCGATGATGACCTTTGCGAACTGGCCCGAACCACCGGTCTGCTTCTTGTGGGTGAACTCGTGCTTCTCGACCGGCTTGGTGATGGTCTCACGGTACGCAACCTGCGGCTTGCCGACGTTGGCCTCGACCTTGAACTCGCGACGCATACGGTCGACGAGGATGTCGAGATGGAGCTCGCCCATGCCGCCGATGACGGTCTGGCCGGTCTCCTCGTCGAGCTCGACCGAGAAGGTCGGATCCTCTTCGGCGAGCTTCTGGATCGCGGTGCCCAGCTTCTCCTGGTCGGACTTGGTCTTGGGCTCGATCGAGACCTGGATGACCGGGTCCGGGAACGTCATCGACTCGAGGACGATCGGGTTGTCCTGCGCGCACAGGGTGTCACCGGTCGTGGTGTCCTTCAGGCCGATCATCGCGTAGATGTGGCCCGCGACGGCCTCGTCGACCGGGTTCTCCTTGTTGGCGTGCATCTGGAAGAGCTTGCCGATGCGCTCCTTCTTGCCCTTGGTCGCGTTGAGGACCTGGGCACCCGGCTCGACACGACCCGAGTAGACGCGCACGAAGGTGAGCTTGCCGAAGAACGGGTGCGCAGCGATCTTGAAGGCCAGGGCCGAGAACGGCTCGTCCTTGCTGGGCTTACGCGTGAGGATGGTCTCCTCGTCGTTCAGCTTGTGGCCCTCGACCTCACCGATGTCCAGCGGGTTCGGGAGGTAGTCGATGACCGCGTCGAGCATGGGCTGAACGCCCTTGTTCTTGAACGCGGAACCACACAGCACCGGGTACAGCTCGGAGTTGACCGTCATCTTGCGGATGGCGCCCTTGATCTCCTCGACCGTGAGCTCCTCGCCGCCGAAGTACTTCTCCATGAGAGCTTCGTCGGACTCGGCAACGGTCTCGAGCAGCTTCTCGCGGTACTCGGCAGCCTTGTCGGCCAGGTCCGCGGGGATCTCCTCGATGGTGGGCTCAGCACCGGTCGGCACGACGCCGCGCCAGGTGATGGCCTTCATCTCGACGAGGTCGACGACACCGTCGAAGTCGTCCTCGGCACCGATCGGCAGCTGGAGAACCAGCGGCTTCGCGCCGAGGCGATCGATGATGGTCTGCACGGTGAAGTAGAAATCCGCGCCCATCTTGTCCATCTTGTTGACGAAACAGATGCGGGGGACGTCGTACTTGGCAGCCTGGCGCCAGACCTGCTCGGACTGGGGCTCGACGCCTTCCTTGCCGTCGAACACTGCGACAGCGCCGTCGAGGACGCGCAGCGAGCGCTCGACCTCGACCGTGAAGTCGACGTGGCCGGGGGTGTCGATGATGTTGATCTGGTTCTTGTTCCAGAAGCAGGTGACGGCGGCGGAGGTGATGGTGATACCACGCTCCTTCTCCTGCTCCATCCAGTCGGTGGTCGACGCACCGTCGTGGGTCTCACCGATCTTGTAGTTCACACCGGTGTAGAAGAGGATGCGCTCGGTGGTGGTGGTCTTGCCGGCATCGATGTGCGCCATGATGCCGATGTTGCGGACCTTGTTCAGGTCGGTCAGCACTTCCTGTGCCACAGGATTCTTCCCCGCTCGTTGATCGTGTCGGCCCTTCTGGGGCCACGTCTCTTTTTCTTGTCAGCCGGCCCGGTGACGGAACCGACACAGTAGTGACAACGCCAGGCCGGGGGTTTTGGTGCCCGGAGGCTCCCCCGGCCTGGCGTGGTATCACCAGCGGTAGTGCGCGAACGCCTTGTTGGCTTCAGCCATCTTGTGGGTGTCCTCGCGACGCTTCACGGAAGCGCCCAGGCCGTTGCTCGCATCGAGAAGCTCGTTGGCGAGACGCTCGACCATGGTCTTCTCACGACGAGCACGCGAGAAGGTCACCAGCCAGCGCAGGGCCAGCGTGGTGGAACGGCCCGGACGAACCTCGACCGGAACCTGGTAGGTGGCGCCACCGACGCGACGGCTGCGGACCTCGAGGGCGGGCTTGACGTTGTCGAGCGCGCGCTTGAGGGTGACGACCGGATCGGTGCCGGTCTTCTCGCGAGCCTGCTCGAGGGCACCGTAGACGATGCGCTCGGCGGTGGACTTCTTACCGTCCAGCAGGATCTTGTTGACGAGCTGGGTGACCAGCGGCGAACCGTAGACCGGATCCGCGACGAGCGGCCGCTTGGGAGCGGGACCCTTACGAGGCATCAGCCCTTCTCCTTCTTCGCGCCGTAGCGGCTACGCGCCTGCTTGCGGTTCTTGACACCCTGGGTGTCGAGAGAGCCGCGGATGATCTTGTAGCGCACACCCGGGAGGTCCTTCACACGACCGCCGCGGACGAGCACCATCGAGTGCTCCTGCAGGTTGTGGCCCTCACCCGGGATGTAAGCGGTGACCTCGACGGAGCTGGTCAGGCGCACACGGGCGACCTTCCGCAGCGCGGAGTTCGGCTTCTTCGGGGTGGTGGTGTACACGCGAGTGCACACGCCACGACGCTGCGGGCTGCCCTTCAGGGCCGCGGTCTTGACCTTGGCGGCCTTGTCGCGGCGGCCCTTGCGGACCAGCTGGTTGATGGTTGGCATGTACCGGCTTTCTTCGTTGGTTCCAGACTGCTCACACGAGCAACCCTGGCTGTTCTGAAATTAGGGATCCATCGGTTGGGGCAAGAAAGCTGCTGCCCCGCACCCACCCCGCGCGTGCACACGAGGTCGGGCGTGTCGCGTACCCCCACACAGGCAACCGGATGCTCGTACCTGCAGAAACCTCACGGAGACTCCAGAAACACGCGCACGCCAATGCCTCGCATAGGCACACAGATCGGCCCGAACACGTCGGACACGACCCCCAACGATACCTGGCGGCTCCATTCGAGGTCAAAGCGGGGCCGGGGGTCGAGCGATTGTCAAGCGCTGAGGTGGAGCGTGAGTTTCACCAGCGTGGCCGCAGCCTCACACGGATCGGGATGTCCCCCGCTCCGGTACTGGACCCACCACCCGATCACCCCCGAGACCGGGCTGCCCGCCGCGATCCCACACGCGCCGGGATCCCCCGGCGGCCGCGAGAGCACGGCGCGCCGGCCGTCGACGGTCGTGTCCTCGACCGCGTAACCGAGGCGCTGCGACGTCTCGCGCTCGACGTCGAGCGTTCCCGTTTCGAACCAGTTGAACGTGACCCGCGTCGGACCGGCCGGGCCGTCCACCGACCAGCGGCAGATCGCACCGAAGAAGCCGCGTTCGATCGCGCCACCGCCGACGGCGTCGGCGATCTGTTCGGGTTCGACGGCGTCACACTCGGTGAGGAGGGCCGCGTACGCGGACGACGAGCCGGGCGCGGTCGCCCCCTCCGGCACCGGCGTCCCGCCGACGGTGGCGCCGCATCCCGAGAGCGCCAGGACGCCGACGACCGCGGCGGCCGGAATCGTGCGCCTCACTTCTGCGCCCTCTCGACCGTGAGTTCGGCGAGCTGCCGGGCCGCCCGACACGGATCCGCGGTCGGCGCGGCGCCGGCGTACGAGATCGACCAGTGCACGAAATCGTCGCCGAACTGCACGCCCAGCTCGCACAGCCGACTCGAGAGAGAAGAGACGAATCCGGGGTGGGCGCCGATCTCGACGTCGGTCGCCGGGCGGCCGATCAGCTCGCTGCCGGCGCGTTCGCGTCCGATCGGGCTGCCGCGGTACCAGGAGAAGGAGACGTGCGGGGAACCCTGCCCGTCCTGCACGGACGACTGCCACTCGCAGCCGACGGAGTTGCGCACGACCGTTGCGAAACCGGGAACCCCGAACGCCTTCGCGACCTCGTCGTCGGTGACCGACCCGCATTCGCCGAAGAACGGGCCGGCGTCACGCGTGGTCGACGCCGCCGCGTCCCCGAGCGAGCGCTCGTCGGCTCCGGAGCCGCCGCAGCCGGTGAGCAGCAGGACGGCGGCCGCCGGGAGCGCACCCACGAGCAGCTTCTTCGGCATGGAGCGGCACTGTACCGCTACAGCAGAGGAGCAGCGGGCGACGGCGCACCGGCGATCGAGCCCAGCGCGGCATCGAGTTGCGCCGCCCAAGCCCGCACGATCTCGGCGCGCCGCCGCGAGTCGTCGGTCAGGACGTCGGCGAGGCCGAGGCCGCGGGCGAGATCGAGAGTGGCCTGGACGAGCCCCCGAATCGCAGGATCGGAGTCATCGACGCCAAGGCTCTCGACGGCGGTGCGGTGCGCGACGCGACCGAATCGCTCCTCGAGCGGGAGGACCCGCGCCCGCAGTTCCGGGTCCGCGGCCGCAGCGGTCCACACCTGCAGCGCCGCCTTGAACAGCGTGCCCGTGTAGTAGTCGACGAGCCGAGCGACCACGGCCTCGGTTCGGCCAGCGCCCTCGGGCAGCGCGGTGACCTCGCGGTGAGCCTGATCCATCCGGCTGTCGAACATGAACTCGAGCGCGGCGGTGATCAGGTCCTCACGAGTCGGGAAGTGGTGCTGCGTGGCGCCCCGCGAGACGCCGGCCCGCTGCGCGACGACGGCGACCGTCGTGGCCGACCAACCGAACTCGGCCAGGCAGTCGACGGTCGATTCGAGGAGTCGGTGCCTGGTGAGGCGACTCCGGTCCTGTTGTGGTGCGCGCATCCTGTCGCTCTCCTGTCGTCCGCTCCGGTGTCTTCCGGCCGTTGTGTGGCGTGTGGCTACTGCCTTGTGGGCGGTAGCTGCAGGGCCCCGAGTAATCAATCTGTAAACGAAGGTAAGCTTCGTCACAAGTTCATTGCAGAACGGCCTCGAACACGTTACTAATTCTGCAAGGAAGGGTTACCTTCCTTTCTTTCTCACCTCAACTCACAGGAGCAAAATCATGGGTTCTGCCGAGCTCGTCGACTTCTTCGACTTCATCACCGACTTCGCCGGCTACGCCAGCGACCTCATCGGCGCCCTGAGCTTCTTCGCCGGTTCGCTCGACACCGTTTCGAGCATCTTCGGCTGAGCCGACGCCTCGACGACTGTGGGGTCCGTTCCGAGATGGAACGGACCCCACGTTCGTTTCAGCCGTCGACGGACCACCCCGGCGCCCGTTTCTGCAGGAACGCCGTCATCCCCTCGATGGCCTCCTCCGAACCGAACAATCGGGCGGACTGTGCCGCCAACTCGTCCGCGTAGCGATCGAAGTCGGCGAGCATCCGCATCGTCGTGAGCTTCTTGGACTCGGCCAGTCCCTGCGGCGAACACTTCCGCAGCGCCGTCCCCAACTCACGCACCGCCACCGGCGCATCCTGAACGGCCTCGCTGACGAGGCCGATCGCCTCCGCCTCGTGCGGACCGAACTTCTCCCCCGTCAGGAAGTAGCGTCCGGCCGCGCGGGCGGTGAGTCTCGGAATCACCGTGAGCGAGATGATCGACGCGGCGAGCCCGAGGCGCGCTTCGGTGAGTGCGAACGTGCTCTGCGGCCCGGCCACCGCGATGTCGCAGGCCCCGACCAGCCCCATCCCGCCGGCCCGGACGTGCCCGTCGACCTGGGCGATCACCGGCTTGGGTAGCTCGACGATCGCCCGCAGCAGCTCCGTCATCTGCGTCGTGCGCACGGCCGCGAGTTCTGCCGGATCCGCGCCCGCGGACGCACTCGCCTCCCACAGGTCCGCCCCCGCGCAGAACGTGGTGCCGGTGTGAGTGAGCACGACCGCGCGCACCGCGTCGTCGTCCGCCGCGTCCGCCAGGCCCCGCCGCAACTGTTCGACCAGCCTGCCCGAGATCGCATTGCGGTTGTGCGGCGAGTCCAGGGTGAGCGTCGCGAGGCCGTCGGCCACGTCGTACCGGACGAGACGATCCGTCGTATCCGTCATGTCGGCCACCGTCAGTAGGACTTGGGCAGGCCGAGCGAATGCTGGGCGACGAAGTTGAGGATCATCTCGCGGCTCACCGGCGCCACCCGGGCTATCCGGGCGGCCCCGAGCATCGCGGACAGGCCGTATTCCTTGGTGAGCCCGGCGCCGCCGTGTGTCTGGATCGCCTGGTCGAGAGTCTTGATGCTGGCCTCGGCGGCCGCGTACTTGGCCATGTTCGCGGCCTCGGCTGCACCGAAGTCGTCGCCGCTGTCGTAGAGCGCGGCCGCCTTCTGCATCATCAGTTTCGCCAGTTCGAGTTCGATCTTGCACTGCGCGAGGGGATGCGCGAGGCCCTGGTGGGTACCGATGGGCGTCTTCCAGACCGTGCGCTCCTTCGCGTACTTCACACCGGCCGCGAGCGCCCAGCGCCCCATCCCGATCGCCATCGCCGAACCGAGGATGCGCTCGGGATTCAGGCCCGCGAACAGTTGCATCAGCGCCGCGTCCTCGGAGCCGACGAGCGCGTCGGCCGGCAGTCGCACGTCGTCGAGGAACAGCGTGAACTGGTGATCGGGCTCGACGATGTCCATCTCCATCGGCGTGGCGACGAAGTTCTGGGCGTCGGTGGGCACGATGAACAGTGCCGGCTTCAGCTTGCCGGTGCGGTGGTCCTCGGTGCGCGCGACGATCAGGACCGCGTCGGCCTGGTCGACCCCGGAGATGAAGACCTTGTTGCCCCGCAGGATCCAGTCCTCGCCGTCGCGGCGTGCGGTGGTCGTGATCTGGTGCGAGTTGGAACCGGCGTCGGGTTCGGTGATGCCGAACGCCATGATCTTCGACCCGTCGGCCAGCGCGGGGAGCCACTCCTGCTTCTGCGCGTCGGTGCCGTACTTGCCGATGATGGTGCCGCAGATCGCAGGCGAGACCACGACCAGCAGCAGCCCGGCGCCCTGCGCCGCGAGTTCCTCCTGCACCAGGGCGAGTTCGTAGATGCCCGCTCCCCCGCCGCCGTACTCCTCGGGCAGATTCACGCCGAGGAAGCCGAGCTTGCCGGCCTCGTTCCACAGTTCGGTGAGCGGTTCACCCTTGCGCGCCTTGGGCAGGACGTAATCGACGTAGTTGAAGCGCTGCGCGAGCTTGGACACCGCCGCGCGCAGTTCCTTCTGCTCCTCCGTCTCGATGAAGCTGCTCATGCGGTTTCCCCTTCTGCCACAATTGGTTCGACGATTGCCAGGATCGATCCGACGTCGACCTGACGGCCGACCTCGACGGGTAGTTCGGTGAGCACACCGGACGTGGGCGCCTTGACGGTGTGCTCCATCTTCATGGCCTCGAGCCACAGGATCGGCTGGCCGGCCTCGACGTGATCACCCACCGCCGCCGCCAGCCTGATCACCGCGCCCGGCATGGGCGCCAGCAGCGAGCCCTCCGCGACGACGCTCGACGGGTCGACGAAGCGCGCGAGCGCGGTGAGCGTCACCGGACCGAGCGGCGAGTCGACGCACACGCGGTCGCCGTAGCGAGCGACGTCGAACCGGCGCTGCAGCCCGTCGACGTCGAGCACCACCTGGTCCGGTGTGGACGAGACCAGCGAAACCCCGTCGTAGTCTTCGGCACTCATGCCCGACCGGGTGAGCAGGTAACGGACGTCGTGCTCGCCGTGCACCCCGGCGTACCGCTTGATCTGCGGCTGCGACGACAGGTTCCGCCAGCCGCTCGGCAGTCCGCCCAGCACGGGCGCGGCGGCGCGGTTGCCGGCGGCGTCGGCGACCGCGGCCGCGAGGGCCGACAGCCTCTCGGCGTCCGCATCGGCGAGAGGACGTGCCAGGACGTCGAGTCCGTGGGTGTCGAAGAACGCGGTGTCGGTGTCGCCCGCGAGGAACGCCGGGTGCCGCAGGACGTTGACGAGCAGGTCGCGGTTGGTCTGCAGACCGTGCAGGCGGGTGCGGGCCAGCGCCGACGCGAGCACCTGCGCGGCCTGCGCGCGGGTGGGCGCGTACGAGACGACCTTGGCGAGCATCGGGTCGTAGAAGACGCTCACCACCGAACCGTCCCGGACACCCGAGTCCAGGCGTACCCCGGTACGGTCGAGCACCTCGAACTCGACTGTGTTGCCGGGCAGTTCGATCCGCTCGATCGTGCCGCTCTGCGGCCGCCATCCGTGCGCGGGGTCCTCGGCGTAGAGCCGGACCTCGATGGAGTGCCCCCGGATCGCCGGCGGCTCGGCGGGCAGCGCGGCGCCGCCCGCGACCTGCAACTGCAGTTCGACGAGGTCGAGTCCGGTGGTGCACTCGGTGACGGGGTGCTCCACCTGCAGACGCGTGTTCATCTCCAGGAAGAAGAAGTCCCCCTCCTCGTCGGCGAGGAACTCCACGGTGCCGGCGCCCTCGTAGCCGATCGCGTTCGCGGCAAGTCGCGCCGCGTCGAACAGCCGAGCGCGCATGGCAGGGATGCGTTCGACGAGCGGCGACGGCGCCTCCTCGACCACCTTCTGGTGGCGGCGCTGGATCGAGCATTCGCGCTCACCGACGGCCCACACGGTGCCGTGCCGGTCGGCCATCACCTGGACCTCGATGTGCCGTCCGGTCTCGAGGTAGCGCTCGCAGAACACCGTCGGGTCGCCGAACGCGGACTGCGCCTCACGGCGGGCCGCCTCGATCTCGTGGGGCAGCGCCGACAACTCGCGCACCACGCGCATGCCGCGGCCGCCGCCACCGGCGGACGCCTTCACGAGCACCGGGAGATCGGCCTCGGTGACCGCGGCGGGGTCGAGTTCGGCGAGGACCGGAACCCCGGCCTCGGCCATGATCCGTTTGGACTCGACCTTCGAGCCCATCAGCGCGATCGCCTTGGCGGGCGGCCCGATCCAGGTGATCCCGGCCGCCTCGACGACCTGCGCGAAATCGGCGTTCTCCGAGAGGAATCCGTACCCGGGGTGGATCGCGTCGGCCCCCGCGGCACGGGCGGCGGCGACGATCGCGTCCGCCCGCAGATACGTCTGGGCGGGCGTCGCACCCGGCAACCGGACCGCGGCGTCCGCGGCGGCGACGTGCGGGCTCGCGGCGTCCGGATCGGAGAACACCGCGACGGTGCCGACACCGGTGCGCCGGCACGTCGCGAACACCCGGCGGGCGATCTCGCCGCGGTTGGCGACCAGGACGGACGTGATGGTGGAGTTACTCGCAGTAGTCGTCACAGGTCTCACTCACATCCGGAAGACGCCGAAGTTCTCGGTGCCCTCGATCGGGGCGGTGGCGATGGCCGACAGGCACATCCCCACCACCGTGCGGGTGTCGCGGGGGTCGATGACGCCGTCGTCGTACAGGCGCCCCGAGAGGAACATCGGCAGCGACTCGGCCTCGATCTGGTTCTCGATCATGGCCCGCATCCCGGCGTCGGCCTCGGCGTCGAACACCTGCCCGCGCGCCTCGGCGGCGGCGCGGCCCACGATCGAGATGACGCCCGCGAGCTGGGCGCCGCCCATCACCGCGGACTTGGAACTGGGCCACGCGAACAGGAACCGCGGGTCGAACGCGCGCCCGCACATGCCGTAGTGGCCGGCGCCGTACGACGCGCCGAGCAGGATCGAGATGTGCGGCACGGTCGAGTTGGCGACCGCGTTGATCATCATCGACCCGTGCTTGATCATCCCGCCCTCCTCGTACTCCTTGCCCACCATGTAGCCGGTGGTGTTGTGCAGGAACAGAAGTGGCGTGTTCGACCGGTTCGCGAGCTGGATGAACTGGGTGGCCTTCTGCGACTCCTCGCTGAACAGGACACCGCGCGCGTTGGCCAGGATGCCGATCGGGTAGCCGTGCAGTTCGGCCCAGCCCGTCACGAGCGACGATCCGTACATCGGCTTGAACTCGTCGAAGTCGGACCCGTCGACGATGCGGGCGATCACCTCGCGCGGGTCGAACGGGATCTTCAGATCCGACGGCACGATGCCGAGCAGTTCCTCGGGGTCCTCGAGCGGTTCGATCACCTCGGCCCGCGGCGCCGGTCCCTGCTTCTTCCAGTTCAGGCGTCGGACGATGCTGCGGCCGATGCGGATGGCGTCCTGCTCGTCGAGGGCGAAGTAGTCGGCCAGGCCGGACTTGCGGGCGTGCATTTCGGCGCCACCGAGGGATTCGTCGTCGGACTCCTCGCCGGTCGCCATCTTCACCAGCGGCGGCCCGGCCAGGAACACCTTGGACCGTTCCTTGATCATCACGACGTGGTCGGACATGCCGGGAATGTAGGCGCCGCCGGCGGTGGAGTTGCCGAACACGAGCGCGACGGTGGGGATGCCGGCCGCCGACAGCTGCGTGAGGTCGCGGAACATCCGCCCGCCGGGGATGAACACCTCCTTCTGCGTCGGCAGGTCGGCGCCGCCGGATTCGACGAGGGAGATCACCGGCAGTCGGTTCTGCACGGCGATGTCGTTGGCGCGGAAGCCCTTCTTGAGGGTCCACGGGTTGGACGTGCCGCCCCGGACCGTCGGATCGTTCGCGACGACGAGACATTCGACGCCGCTGATCACCCCGATGCCGACGATCGTGGACGCGCCCACCGGGAATTCGGTGCCCCACGCGGCGAGCGGGGACAGTTCGAGCAACGGCGAGTCCGGGTCGAGCAGCAGTTCGATGCGCTCGCGCGCGAGCAGCTTGCCCCGCTTGTGATGCCGCTCGACGTACTTCTCGCCGCCACCGGCCAGGGCCTTCGCGTGCTCGACCTCGAGCTCGGCGAGCTTGGCGGTCATCGACTCCACCGCCGACGCGTACTCCGTCGATTTCGTGTCCAGTGCGGACTTCAGGGTCGTCACGACTGGTACCCCAATCGCTTGGCCGCCAACGAGGTCAGGATCTCCGTGGTCCCGCCCCCGATTCCCAGAATGCGCATGTCCCGGTACTGCCTCTCCACTTCGCTTTCCGCCATGTAGCCCATGCCGCCGAACAACTGCACGGCCTGGTTCGCCACCCATTCACCGGCCTCGACGGCAGTGTTCTTCGCGAAACACACCTCGGCGACGAAGTCCTCGCTCGACGTGAGCGAGCGTTCGACGAGGGTGCGGGTGTAGACGCGGGCGACGTCGATGCGCCGCGTCATCTCGGTGAGGGTGTTCTGCACCGCCTGCCGCGAGATCAGCGGCCGACCGAAGGTCTCGCGGTCGCGGCACCACTGCAACGTCAGGTCCAGGCAGCGCTGCGCGCTCGCGTACGCCTGCGCGGCCAGCGCGATGCGTTCGGTGAGGAACGCCTGCGCGATCTGCACGAAGCCCGAATTCTCCTCACCGACGAGGTTTTCCACCGGCACCCGGGCGTCGACGAACGCCAGTTCCGCGGTGTCCGACGCCCGCCAGCCCATCTTGTCGAGCTTGCGCGCCACCTCGAAACCCGGTGTGCCCTTCTCGATCACGAGCAGCGACACCCCGCCGGCACCCGGACCGCCGGTGCGCACCGCGGTGACCACGAAGTCGGCGCGGACTGCGGACGTGATGAACGTCTTGGCGCCGTTGACGATGTAGTGGTCACCGTCCCGCACCGCGGTGGTCCGCAGGTGCCCGACGTCGGAGCCGCCGCCCGGTTCGGTGATCGCGAGCGACCCGATCTTCTCGCCCGCGAGGGTGGGGCGCACCCACCGGTCGATCTGCCGCGGGTCGCCCGCGGCGACCAGGTGCGGCAGGGCGATCCCGCACGTGAACAGCGACGCGAACAGCCCGCCGGACGCCCCGGCCTGGTGCATCTCCTCGCAGATCAGGACGGCGTCGACCAGGTCGCCGCCGTCGCCGCCCACCTCCTCCGAGAAGCCGGCACCGAGCAGCCCGAGCGCGGCGGCCTTGCGGTGCAACTCCCGCGGGATCTCGCCGTCACGCTCCCAGTCGCCCAGGTTCGGAAGGATCTCCTGCTCGACGAAACCCCGGACCGTCTTGCGCAGCTGTTGCCGCTCGGGGGTGTCCCACACACTCATGCGTGTCCTTCCTGAAGTTCGTCGGCGTAGTCGGGAACGAGATCGGTGGGGATCTCGAGGTGCCGGGACCGCAGCCACTCGCCGAGGCCCTTGGCCTGCGGGTCGAAGCGGGCCTGCGACGCGACGCCGCGGCCGAGGATGCCCTCGATCACGAAGTTGACGGCGCGCAGGTGCGGCAGGACGTGACGAGTCACGTTCAGGCCCTTGGCCTCCGGCAGCATGCGCTTCAGCTCGTCGACGGTGAGCGCGTGGACGAGCCAGCGCCACTGCTCGTCGGTGCGCACCCACACCCCGACATTGGCGTTGCCGCCCTTGTCGCCGCTGCGGGCGGCCGCGACGGATCCGAGCGGCACGGTCACCGAGTCGTCCGACATCGACGGCTCCGGCAGCGGCGGCTCCGGGACATCCTCGAGCGCGCGGGTGACGACGCTCGGTGCGATGTCGACGCGACCTCCGTCGGGCAGCACCGCGACGTGCGGCACCTGGCCGGCGTCGACGTAGCCGGGGGTGAACACCGCGTACGGCTGTCCGCTCGACGGCGGTGCGGTGAGCGTGAACCCGGGGTAGCTCGCGAGGGCGAGTTCGACGGCCACCGACGAGAACGCACGACCGACGACGTTCGGGTCGGTGTCCCTGACCGTGCACCGCAGCAACGCGCTCGCGGCCTCCTCGGTGTCGGCGTCGGGGTGGTCGGTGCGCGCGAGCGTCCAGTCGAGTTCCTGCGGCTCCACCTGGAGCCACGAATCCATCTGCCGCCGAACCAGTTCGGCCTTGGCCTCGATGTCGAGGCCGGTGAGCACGAACGTCGCCTCGTTGCGGAATCCGGCGAGGGCGTTGAGCGACACCTTGTACTGCGGCGGCGGGGCCTCGCCGGTGACGCCGGAGATGCGGACGCGGTCGGGGCCCGCGTCGGAGAGCACCACCGAATCCATGCGGGCGGTGACGTCGGGGTTCGCGTAGCGGCCGCCGGTGATCTCGTACAGCAACTGCGCGGTGACGGTGTCGACGGTGACCGCTCCCCCGGTCCCGGCATGCTTGGTGATGACCGACGATCCGTCGTCGTGGATCTCGGCGATCGGGAAGCCCGGGCGGGTCAGGTCGGGGATCTCGGTGAACCACGAGTAGTTGCCGCCCGTGGCCTGGGTACCGCACTCGATCACGTGACCGGCCACCACGGCACCGGCGAGCCGGTCGAAATCGTCTCGCGCCCAGCCGAAGTGCGCTGCAGCGGGCCCGACGATCACCGAGGCGTCGGTGACCCGGCCGGTGACGACCACGTCGGCGCCGGCGTTCAGGCACTCGACGATCCCCCACGCACCGAGGTACGCGTTGGCGGTCAGCGGTGTGGTGTCGCGGTCGAGGCCCAGTTCGCCGACCCGCGCGATCAGGTCGTCGCCCTCGACGTGCGCGATCCTCGCGTTCAGCCCCAGCCGGTCGTTCACCTCGCGCAACGCGTCGGCCAGCCCGGCCGGATTCAGGCCGCCGGCGTTCGCCACGATTTTCACGCCGCGGTCGAGCGCGAGTCCGAGGCAGTCCTCGGCCTGCCGCAGGAACGTCTTGGCGTAGCCGCGCGACGGATCCTTCATCCGGTCCCGACCGAGGATGAGCATCGTGAGCTCGGCGAGGTAGTCGCCGGTCAGGTAGTCGAGCTCGCCACCCTCGAGCATCTCCCGCATCGCCGAGATGCGGTCGCCGTAGAAGCCGGAGCAGTTGCCGACCCGCACCGGCGCCGAAGACGCGGTCATCGGGCCACCTCCGTCCGAGCCGAGTCCCGGCCGGTACCGGGCGGGCCCGCGAACGCCTGCGCGATGTCGAGCCACCGGTCGGCGTCGGCCCCCGTCGCCCGCAGCGCGGTGTCCGCGCGATTCAGGCGCTGCGTGACGAGCAGGCAGAAGTCCTCGGCCGGGCCGCTCACCCGTTGCGTCGCGTCCTCCGACCCCCACGCCCAGACGGCGCCGTCGGGCGCGGTGAGTTCCACCCGGAACTCCTCGGCCGGTGGGGTGAGTTCGTTGACGCTGTACGCGAAGTCGCGGGTGCGAACACCCAGGCGCGCAATGTGCTTCAGCCGCGCGGTCGGTTCGGTCGACGCACCGAGCGCGTCGGCGACGTCCCGCCCGTGCGCCCACGTCTCCATCAGGCGTGCGGTCGCCATCGAGGCCGCGCTCATCGGCGGCCCGTACCAGGGCAACTTGGTGCCGGCCGGGACGTCGAGCAGCACCTGCGCGAGTCGGGCACGGACCTCGCGCCAGTCGGCCAGCAGTTCCCGCGGCGGACGCCGCGCCTCCGCCTCGGCACCCTCGTCGACGAAGCCGTACGGGTTCTTCCACGCCTCGGTGAGCTGCGCGGCGAATGCGTCCGGATCGGTGGCCGCCATCAGGGCGGCCCGGTCGGTCCACGCGAGATGACCGATCTGATGCGCGACGGTCCAGCCCACGGCGGGTGTCGGTGTCGCCCACCGATCGTCGGGCAGGTCCGCGACGAGGGCGTCGAGCACCTCCCCCTCGGCGCGAAGGTCGTCGACGATCTTGTTCACGTCAGCCACATACCCCTCCTCGAATGCTGAGACCAGCATCACATCGAGTCGGGCAAAAATCAAGCATGCATGCTTGTTTATTCCGGGCGCGCGTCGACGCAGACCCGCTGCCGCCCAGGTCAGGCGCTCAACGCGGTCGCTGCACCCCAATCTCGCCGGCCGCCACTCAGCGACCAACCGAAATCGGGCGTGCGAGTGACCGCATGCTGCCGCTCGATCGCAAAGTTCGTGACCGGAAGACGCTCCACCAGATCGGGATCGGCCAGCGTATTTCCCGCGACGCCCTGCTCGAACATCGAGAAGGCGGTGTGGTTGACCGATTGGACAGCGACCTGCAGCGCTGTGAGAGCGGTGGCATGCGGACCGAATTCGGCGAGGGTGTGACCGCCGTCGACCGTGGTGCCGACCACCGCGTAGTAGTGCCAGTGCGAAGTGTTGTCCGGGTTGTGCGCGACGCCAGGCTCTTCAGCCATGATCGCCCCTTCCCTACTCGAGGCTCCTGTCGCGACGATAGAACCCGCCCCCGACAAGATCGCGCCGACGCGCCGACGTGACCTCGAACGATGCAGAAGGGCCCCCGTGCGAACGAATCGCACGGGGGCCCTTTGTCCGAGAACTCCGAAGAGTGCCGAATATCAGTGCATCATCACCGGCTGAACTTCCTCGGTCGTCGGCGTGGTGCGCCGGCGCGGCAGGAAGAACGCGGGGATCAGCGTGCACAGAACGAGCACGAACGCGACCGTGAACGTGTTGCCGAAGGCCTCGGCCGCCGCACCCAGGATGTGTTCCGGCATGCCCGGGGGCTCCGAGGCCACAACCTGGTCGAAGTGCTGCGCCATGACCGTCTCGTTCGTGAGACCGCGGTCGAGGAGCTGGTTCGTCAGGATCACGGACATCGTCGCGGTACCGATCGAACCGGCGGTCTGCTGGACGATGTTCATCAGCGTGGAACCGCGGGCGATCATCTCGTTCTTCAGCGTGACCATGGCGGCCGTCATCAGCGGCATCATGGTGCAGCCCATGCCGAGACCCTGCACGAACAGGGAGCCGAGCAGCAGCCAGTACGGCGAGTCCGAGGACAGCTGGGTGAAGGAGAACATGCCCAGTGCGATCAGCGGCAGACCCGTCAGCACGATCCTGCCCGGACCGATCTTGTCGACCAGCCGGCCGGCGATCGGCATCGTCACCATCGCACCGATACCCTGCGGCGCGAGCAGCAGGCCCGCGGCCAGCGTGGACTCACCGCGCACCTGGATGAAGTAGCTCGGGAACAGCAGACCCGCACCCATGAACGCGACGATGAACGTCGAGGTGGTGAGCACCGCGACCGTCAGCTGCCGGTTCTTGAACAGATGCAGGTCGATCAACGGATGATCCTTGCGGAGCGCGTGGAACACGAATCCGATGATCAGCACGAGTCCGATACCGGCCGTGACCAGGACACGGGCCGAGGCGACGGTGCCGGTCTCCGGAATCGACGACACACCGAACAGGAACAGCGCCAGACCGGGCGAGAGCAGCAGCATGCCGACGAAGTCGAATGCCTGCGACGGGCTCGGATTGTCCTTGGGCAGCAACTTGAACGCGGCCGTCAGCGCGACGATGCCGACAGGCAGGTTGATGAGGAAGATCCAGTGCCAGCTGGCGGCGTCGATCAGCCAGCCACCCAGGATCGGACCGCAGATCGGGCCCAGCAGCATCGGGATACCGAGCACAGCCATGACCCGGCCGACACGCTCCGGACCCGCCGCGCGGGTCATGATCGTCATACCGAGCGGCATGAGCATGCCGCCACCGAAGCCCTGGATCACGCGGAACAGGATGAGCGTCTCGATGTTCCAGGCAAAGGCACACAGCACGGAACCGATCACGAACAGCACGAGGGCCGACATGTACAGCCGCTTGGTGCCGAACCGGTCGGCCGCCCAGCCCGTGATCGGGATGACGGTGGCCAGCGCCAGCGTGTAGGCGGTCATCGTCCAGGCGACAACCGCATAGGTCGTGTCGAACGTTTCGATGAACTTCGGCACCGCGACGCTGACCACGGTGACGTCGAGGATGGACATGATGGCGCCGAGCACCACCACGGAGGCGATCTTGAGGACCGCGCCGTCGATCTTGTCCGACTCGGGCGCCCCGGGTTGGGGTCCGGCCGGCGAGTTGGGCGTCGTCATGTACAGAATTCCTGACTTCGGACCCGCAGGGCGTCGCCTGCGAGTATCGGTTTAAGGGCCTCGAGCAACCGCCTGCGATCCGGCTGATCCAGCCGTCCTGCGAACGCGCGGAGCTCGTCACGCTTGTCCTCGAGATGACGGGAGGCCAGGGTTCGCCCGGACTCCGTCAGCGAGACCCGTTTGATCCGGCGATCGTCGGGGTCTTCACGGCGCTGTACCAACTCCTGACACACCAACTGGTCGATGTTCCGACCGGCAGCGGCCACCGACATCCGAAGACACTCGGCGACCTCGTTGATCGCGATCGGCTCCCCGTGCTGCGCCAGCACGAAGAGCGCGCGAACCTGAGAGAACGACAGGTCCATCGCGACGAGGGTGTCCATCGACTCGGACTCCCCCATGCCCAGAAGACGCATGATGAACTCCTCGAGCACGTCGTAGACCTCATTCGGAGTCACATCTGCCACGAAGGAAATAGTAGCGACTGCGCAACTATTGCAACAACGCAAGAATGCTCGGTCCCCACCCGAATTCGCGGCTCGTCAACGACACCACGAGCCCCCGACGTGCAGCAACACATTTTCCGCGCAGGAACGCGTCAGGTGATGAGGAACACACTCACTCCTGTACGAGCACGGCCTTCCCGAGGACTCGGCCGGCCTCGAGGTCCGCAAGCGCGTCGGCGGCCGACGCCAGCGGATACCGCGCCTTCACGATCGGACGCAGCCCGGCGCGAACGTGCTTCACCAGCGCGGCATGCGTCTCCGCGAGCGCCGACGGCTCGTGCCGCAGGAACTCACCCCACGCCGCGCCGACGATGCTGATGTTCCGGAACAGCACCCGGTTGACCTTCACGGACGGGATGCCCCCGCCCGCGAAACCGATCACGACCAACCGGCCCTCCGGCGCGAGCGCCCGCACCGCGTCGTCGAACGCGTCGCCTCCGACCGGATCGACCACCACGTTCGCGCCGCCTCCCCCGGTGAGCTCACGCACCCGCGTCGCCCAACCGTCGGTGAGCCGCACGATGTCGTCGGCGCCGATCTCACGCAGGAAGTCGTCGGCACCGTCACGACGCACCACCGCGATCACCCGCGCACCGTGCGCCTTGGCCAACTGGATCGTCGACGTCCCGACGCCGCCCGCCGCACCGAGGACCGCGACGGTCTCCCCCGGCTGCAACTTGGCGCGGCGCCCCAGCGCGAACTCCATGGTCTGGTAGTTGATGATCAGCGACGCCGCCTCGTCGAACCCCAACTCGTCCGGGATCGGCAGTACCAGCGCGGGATGCACGGCGACCCGCTCGGCGTAGCCACCGAGGCTCGACACCGCGAGCACCCGCTGTCCCGGCTCGAATCCGCTGCCCTCGGGGGCGCTGACGACGACACCCGCCACCTCGGTGCCCGGCACGAACGGCGGTTCCGGACGCAACTGGTACTTGCCGTAGCTGATCAGCAGGTCCGGGAAACACACCCCACTGGCCTTCACGTCGATCAGGACCAGACCCGTCGCGTCCGGTTCGGGCACGTCCCGCACCACCATCGCCGACGGCCCCGCCAGTTCCGTGACAACCACTGCGCGCACTTCCCACCTCCGAATCCGCCGGGCCGGCATCTCTGGTGGACGCGGTGCCCTCGCCGTGACGCTACCCGGAAGCTACCCGCCGAACAGCCCGCGGCGCCTGCGACCGACGGCCACCATCTCCGCGGTGTCGGTCATCTTCACGCGCGGCCGCCCCGCGGCCAGGCCCCGGCTGCGTTCCACCCGATCGATCGCGTCCCAACCGCGTCGCGAGACCCGCTCGGGCTGTCGACTCGCCAGCAGCTTGCCCAGTTCCTTGCGCCCTCCTGCGGGCGCCGGCAGCCGCCGCGCCTCGAAGTCCTCGACGATCTTTGCCACCGTCTCCTTCGCACACGCCTTGTTGGTGCCGATGACGCCGTTGGGGCCGCGCTTGATCCACCCGGTCACATACACGCCCTCGAGCGGTTCGCCCGCGCCGACGACGACCCGACCGCGGTCGTTCGGGATCACCCCGCGGCGGTCGTCGAACGGGACTCCCGCGAGCGGCCGCCCTCGGTAGCCGATCGAACGGAGGACCAGCGAGGCCTCGATGTGCTCGGTGCGCTCGGTCGGCTCGGCGGCGAGCGCACCGGATGCGTCCTCGACCAGTTCGTTGGCGACGACCGCCAGCCCCGCCGCCCGGTCGGCGCCCAGGACCTCGGTCGGCGACGACAGGTAGCGGAACACGATCCGCTTGTTGCCGGCCGTCGGCGTGCGCTGCGCGAACTCCTGCGCCAGACGCACCTTCATCAGCATCGCCGGCTCGGCGGCGGCGCTGTCGATCAGCGCCCGCGATGCGGGGTCGAGTTCCACTTCGGCCGGGTCGATCACGACGTCCACGCCCGGCAGGTCGCCGAGAGCCAGGAATTCGGGATTGGTGTACGCGGCCTGCGCCGGTCCGCGCCGACCCAACAGCACCACCTCGCGAATATTGCTGCGCCGCAACGCCTCGAGTGCATGGTCGGCGATGTCGGTCTTCGCGAGGTCGTCGGGATCCATCGTGAGGATGCGGGCGACGTCGAGCGCCACGTTTCCGTTGCCGACGATCACGGCCCGCTCCCCCGACAGGTCGAACGTGCGGTCCGCGTAGTCGGGGTGCCCGTTGTACCAGGCGACGAACTCGGTCGCGGCGTGGCTGCCGGGCAACTCCTCGCCGGGGATCCCCAGCGCGCGGTCGCTCGACGCACCCACCGCATAGATCACCGCGTGATGATGGCTCAGCAGGTCGGCGTGGCTGACATGCTTGCCCACCTCGACGTTGAGGTGAAACTGGAACGCCTCCCGCCCCAGGGACCAGTCGAACATCTCGGTCACGACCTTGGTGCCCGGATGGTCCGGTGCGACACCCGCCCGGACCAGCCCCCACGGCGTCGGCAGCTTCTCGAACATCTCGACCTCGACGTCGGAGCGCTTGAGCAACTCCTCGGCGGCGTAGCACGCGGCCGGTCCGGCGCCGACGATCGCGACGCGGAGCGTGCCCAGGTCGCGGACCGGCGGCGCAGCGGGCGTCAGTGGAATCCAGCCCGGCTGCAGCGGGCGACGCACGTAGTAGTCGGCATTGATCTCCCGGTACCGCTCCAGCGACTCGGTCAACTGGTCCTCGGGGAAGATCGCGTTCACGGGGCACGCGTCGACGCACGCGCCGCAGTCGATGCACGCCTGCGGCTCGATGTAGAGCATCTCCGTGGTCGCGAACTCCGGCTCCTCCGGCGTCGGGTGGATGCAGTTCACGGGACACGCCGAGACGCAGCTCGCGTCGTTGCAGCACGCCTGGGTGATGACGTAGGCCATTTCGATTCCCGCCCTTCGCGCGTCCGGGCGTGATGGACGCCCGCCGCAGCCACCGATGTGACAGACTTCATGTGACGTTGAGTTACAGCTACGGGACTGTACTCGGACCCCGGCGGCGAAACAAGCATCGTCCCCGGAATCCGGGGACGGCTCGTCCACGACCTGCCACAATCGCTGGCGACAACCGCCGAACCGAGGGAACACCGTGGCCTCCGAGCAGATCGTCCCCGCAACGCACATCGTCACCGCACCGCATGTCCTGGCGCCGCCCCCGCCGGCCGACCGGTGCTTCGAGACCACCCGACCCATCCGCACCGCGGACGTGGACAGCGCCTACCGCCTGCGGCTCGACGGCATCGCCCGCTACCTGCAGGACATCGGCAGCGACAACCTCGCCGCGTTCGGATTCGACGACACCGATCCGCTGTGGATCGTCCGACGCACCGTCATCGACGTGCTCCGACCGGCAGTCTGGCCCGACCGGATCCGCCTACGCCGCTGGTGCGCCGCGCACTCGACCCGATGGTCGGCGATGCGCGTGCAGGTGACCGGCGACGAGGGCGCCCTGATCGAGACCGAAGGATTCTGGATCAACATCGGCACCGAGACCGGCATGCCCGCGCGAATCAGCGACGGCCTGCTCGAGAGCCTCGCGAGCACCACCGACGAGCACCGGCTCAGGTGGAAGCCGTGGCTGCCGACGACCGCGCCGGCCGAGGACGATCAAGAGGACGACGCCACCCCGGACCGAACTTTCCATCTGCGGACCACGGACATCGACCCGTTCAACCACGTCAACAACGCCACCTACTGGCATGCGGTCGAGGAATGCCTGGCCGACCGACCCGACCTGCACGAGGCGCCGTACCGCGCCGTCGTCGAGCACTTGAGCCCGATCTTCGCCCGCGACCACGTCCACCTCCGCACTCGGTCCGACGACACGTCGCTTTCGGTGTGGTTCCTCGTCGAGGGCGAGGTGCGCGCGGTCGCGAGGATCGAGACGTTGTAGCGATCGGGCTCGCGCGAATGCAGGCTTCGGCTACTGGCGCGCGAAACCGCGCTCGGCGGCGACGCCGAAATAGTCGCCGCCCTTGCGCGCGGGATTGTCCGCGCCCCACTCGCGGCCTCGATCGACCGGCGTCATCCGCGGAATGTGCCTGCGGCAGTGGATGTACGCCTCCTCGACATCGACGAGGACCCAACGTTCCGCACGATGTCCGCGCACTCGCTCCGCCGGCAGATCGGGGTGCGCGAGGCGGACGTCGTCGTCCGACACGATGCGTGCAGTGCCGTTGACGTGCAGGCCGATCAGGTCGGTGGCGAAGTCGGCCATGAACATCCCGATGTGCGGGTTCTCGACGATGTTGCCGAGGCTGGCCAGGACTCCGTTGCCCTGATACTCGGGGTAACCGATCTTCCCGTCGGAGAAGACGTGCGCGAAGCCGGGCGGGCCGGCCCGCATCGACACGTCGCACGAGCCGTCGGCCGCCGAGGTGCCGATGAACAGCAGCTCCATCCGCTCGACGAACTCGATCATCGCGGGGGTCAGTCGCGTGCACATCTGACGGGCGTAGAAGCGGTCGGCGCGGGCAGATGTACCCAACTCGTCCTGCATCATCTGCTCGCCGTAGGTACCACCCGCCGCCGTTTCGCAGATGGCCTGTCCGGTCGAGGTTCGATCATCGGTGGACATCGTCGTTCTCCTTGCGCGAGAACCGTGGAGCTGTCACCTCCCAGGCTCCTGCCCACTTCCGACGGCCACCAGCGACCCTGGGTGGAAATTCTCGCCACCCAGGGTTCGGAGACTCAGGACACTAGAACACCTTTTTCGCTACGACGGCGAGACCGGCGACGATCAGTGTCACCAGCAGCGCGGTCCCGAACCCGGTGAGCCACCACAGAACACCGAACACGACGATCGCCGGCGCCGCGACGATGAGTGCAATGGTCGGGCTCTCGCGGACGACCTCGACCGCGGTCTGGGCCTTGACCCGGTCGATCTTCTTCCCAGCCATCTCGCCTCCGAATAATCCGATTAGTCCGGTATCGCCTTCGGTTTCAGGATACGCAGTGGTACTCCATCCAGAATGCACGAAGGTCCCGCCCCTGGTGGGGACGGGACCTTCGTGTCGGACAGTTCTACCGGTTACCGGTAGCTACGACTAGCGGTAATCGCTGCCGAAACCGTAGTCGTCCAACGGAACAGCGGCGCCGGTACCGGTGCCGAAGCCCTCCGGGCTGTAGTACTGGTCGTCGTACGACGGAACCGCATACGCAGCCGCGCGCGCCTCCTCGGTGGGCTGAACCTGGATGTTCCGGTACCGGTTGATGCCGGTGCCGGCCGGGATCAGCTTGCCGATGATCACGTTCTCCTTCAGACCGATCAGCTTGTCCGAGCGGCAGTTGATCGCCGCATCGGTCAGCACTCGAGTGGTCTCCTGGAAGGACGCGGCCGACAGCCACGAGTCGGTCGCCAGCGACGCCTTGGTGATACCCATCAGCACCGGGCGGCCGGCCGCGGGCTCGCCACCCTCGGCGACGACGCGACGGTTGGACGCCTCGAACTCCGCGCGCTCGACCAGCGAGCCGGGCAGGAACTCCGTCGAGCCCGAGTCGATGATCGTGACGCGACGCAGCATCTGGCGCACGATGACCTCGATGTGCTTGTCGTGGATCGACACACCCTGGCTCCGGTACACCTCCTGGACCTCGTTGACGAGGTGGATCTGCACCTGACGGGGGCCCATGACACGCAGCACCTCGTGCGGGTCGGCAGCACCTTCCATGAGCTGCTGACCGACGTCCACGTGGTCACCGTCCGCCAGCAGGCGCTCGGTGCCGTCGTCGTGCTTGAACACGCGCAGACGCTGACGCTTCGAGAGCTTGTCGTAGACGACCTCTTCGCCACCGTCGTCCGGGACGATGGTGATCTTGTAGAAGCGGTCGCCGTCCTCGAGCTGCACCCGGCCGGAGACGTCCGCGATGGGCGCCTTGCCCTTCGGGACGCGGGCCTCGAACAGCTCCTGGACACGCGGCAGACCACCGGTGATGTCGGCCGCGCCGGCCGCACCACCCTGGTGGAACGTACGCATCGTCAGCTGGGTACCGGGCTCACCGATCGACTGCGCGGCGACGATACCGACGGCCTCGCCGATGTCGACGAGCTTGCCGGTCGCCATCGAGCGGCCGTAGCAGGTGGCACACACACCGGTCGCCGTGGTGCAGGTGAGCACCGAGCGGACCTTGACCTGCGTGATACCCGCCGTGAGCAGCGCGTCGATCGCCGGATCGCCCAGGTCGTGACCACGCTCGACGATGACGTTGCCGTTCTCGTCGACCGCGTCCGCGGCGAGGGTACGAGCGTACGTCGAGGTCTCGACGTGCGCGTCGCGGATGATCGAGCCGTCGGCCTGCTTCTCCGCGATGTGCGTGACGATGCCGCGCTCGGTGCCGCAGTCGACCTCGCGGACGATGACGTCCTGCGAGACGTCCACCAGACGACGGGTCAGGTAACCCGAGTCGGCGGTGCGGAGAGCGGTATCAGCCAGACCCTTACGAGCACCGTGCGTGTTGATGAAGTACTCGAGAACCGTCAGGCCCTCCTTGAAGGAGGACTTGATGGGACGCGGGATGAACTCACCCTTCGGGTTCGTCACCAGACCCTTCATGCCGGCGAGCGAGCGAACCTGAGTCATGTTGCCGGCCGCGCCGGACTTCACGATCATCGGGATCGGGTTGTCGTCGGGGAAGTGGGCCTCCATGGCCTTACCGACCTCGTCGGTGGCCTCGGACCAGATCTTGACGAGAGCACTGTTGCGCTCGGCGTGGTTGAGCGCGCCGCGCTGGTACTTCTTCTCGATCTGATCGGCCTGCGCCTCGAACTGCTCCATGATCTGAGCCTTCTCCGGCGGCACGAGGACGTCGGAGATCGAGACCGTCACGCCGGAACGGGTGGCCCAGTAGAAGCCGGTGTCCTTCAGCTTGTCGACGGTCTGCGCGACCACGATCATCGGGTAGCGCTCGGCGAGATCGTTGATGATCGTCGCCTGACGCTTCTTCGGCATCTGCTCGTTGATGAACGGGTAGTCCGCCGGGAGCAGGTCGTTGAACATGACGCGGCCCAGCGTGGTCTGGGTGGTCCAGGCGTCGCCGTAGTTCCAGCCCTCGGGGAACAGCTCCGCCTCGACCTCGCGCGGCGGACGCTGATGCGTCAGACGCACCTTGATGTTCGCCTGCACCGACAGCACACCGCGGTCGACTGCCATCTGAGCCTCGGCCGGGGACGAGTACACGCCCTGCTCGGCCTGGCCGTCGTTGGCGGCCTGGTATGTGCCGACCGCATCCTCGACCTCACGGGTCAGGTGGAACAGACCGGTCACCATGTCCAGACGCGGCATGGCGAGCGGACGACCCGACGCCGGCGACAGGATGTTGTTCGACGACAGCATCAGGATGCGGGCCTCGGCCTGCGCCTCCGCGGACAGCGGCAGGTGCACGGCCATCTGGTCACCGTCGAAGTCGGCGTTGAAGGCCTCACACACGAGCGGGTGCAGCTGGATGGCCTTACCCTCGACGAGCTGCGGCTCGAACGCCTGGATGCCGAGGCGGTGCAGCGTAGGTGCACGGTTCAGCAGCACCGGGTGCTCGTTGATGACCTCTTCGAGGACATCCCACACCTGCGGGCGCTGACGCTCGACCATGCGCTTCGCGGACTTGATGTTCTGCGCGTGGTTGAGGTCGACCAGACGCTTCATGACGAACGGCTTGAACAGCTCGAGCGCCATGAGCTTCGGCAGACCGCACTGGTGCAGCTTGAGCTGCGGGCCGACCACAATAACGGAGCGACCGGAGTAATCGACGCGCTTACCGAGCAGGTTCTGACGGAAGCGGCCCTGCTTGCCCTTCAGCAGATCGGACAGCGACTTCAGCGGACGGTTGCCCGGGCCCGTGACGGGCCGGCCACGACGGCCGTTGTCGAACAGCGCGTCGACGGACTCCTGCAGCATCCGCTTCTCGTTGTTGACGATGATCTCGGGGGCACCGAGGTCGATCAGTCGCTTGAGGCGGTTGTTGCGGTTGATGACGCGGCGGTACAGGTCGTTGAGGTCGGACGTCGCGAAACGGCCACCGTCGAGCTGGACCATCGGGCGCAGCTCCGGCGGGATCACCGGAACGGCGTCGAGGACCATGCCCATCGGCGAGTTGCCCGACTGCTGGAACGCGGCCACGACCTTGAGGCGCTTGAGAGCACGCAGCTTCTTCTGGCCCTTGCCACTACGGATGGTCTCGCGCAGCGACTCGGCCTCGGCCTCGATGTCGAAGTTCCGCATGAGGATCTGGATGGACTCCGCGCCCATCGCGCCGGTGAAGTACTCGCCGTAGCGGTCGACCAGCTCGCGGTACAGCGACTCGTCGACGATGAGCTGCTTGACGCTCAGCTTGGTGAAGGTGTTCCAGATCTCCTCGAGCCGGTCCAGCTCACGCTGGGCGCGGTCACGGAGCTGACGCATCTCACGCTCGCCGCCGTCCTTGACCTTGCGGCGGACGTCGGACTTGGCACCCTCGGCCTCGAGCTCGGCAATGTCGGCTTCGAGCTTCTGGGCGCGGGCCTCGAGATCGGCGTCGCGCTGGTCGGCGACGGTCTTCTTCTCGACCTCCATCTCGGCCTCGAGCGTGGAGAGCTCGTTGTGGCGGAGCTCCTCGTCGACACCGACGATGACGTAAGCCGCGAAGTAGATGATCTTCTCGAGATCCTTCGGAGCCAGGTCCAGCAGGTAGCCGAGGCGGCTCGGCACACCCTTGAAGTACCAGATGTGCGTGACGGGGGCCGCGAGCTCGATGTGGCCCATGCGCTCACGACGCACCTTCGCGCGGGTCACCTCGACGCCGCAGCGCTCACAGATGATGCCCTTGAAGCGGACACGCTTGTACTTACCGCAGTAGCACTCCCAGTCCCGGGTGGGGCCGAAGATCTTCTCGCAGAAGAGGCCGTCCTTCTCGGGCTTGAGCGTGCGGTAGTTGATGGTCTCCGGCTTCTTGACCTCACCGTAGGACCAGTTGCGGATGTCCTCCGCGGTCGCGAGACCGATGCGGAGTTCATCGAAGAAGTTGACGTCGAGCACGTAACTTCCTTTCCCCAGAGGGATTGCGGATCAGCGGTGGAGGTCCGCTTTTCCTGACTGCCAATTCAAATGTGCTCTAGCGCCCCCGGGCCGTGGGTGCCGTGGGCGTCCCCACGGCCCGGGGACCGTAAAACTAGTTCGCGAGATCGTCCACGGTCGCGGCCTCGTTCCTGGACAGGTTGATGCCCAGGTTCGCGGCGGCACGCTCGAGGTCCTCGTCGTCGCCGTCGGCCATCGCGATGGCTGCGCCGTCCGAGGACAGCACCTCCACGTTGAGGCACAGCGACTGGAGCTCCTTGAGGAGCACCTTGAAGGACTCCGGGATGCCCGGCTCGGGGATGTTCTCGCCCTTGACGATGGCCTCGTACACCTTCACGCGGCCGACCACGTCGTCCGACTTGATGGTGAGCAGCTCCTGCAGGGTGTAGGCGGCGCCGTACGCCTGCATCGCCCAGCACTCCATCTCACCGAAGCGCTGGCCACCGAACTGGGCCTTACCGCCGAGCGGCTGCTGGGTGATCATCGAGTACGGACCGGTCGAACGCGCGTGGATCTTGTCGTCGACCAGGTGGTGCAGCTTGATGATGTACATGTAGCCGACCGACACGGGGTACGGGAACGGCTCGCCCGAGCGACCGTCGAACAGCGTCGCCTTGCCGTCCGGGCCCACCATCCGCTCGCCGTCACGGTTCGGCAGCGTCGAACCGAGCAGACCGGTGAGCTCGTCCTCCTTGGCACCGTCGAACACCGGCGTGGCGATGTTCGAGTCGGCCGGGGCGGACAGCATCTCCTCGGGCAGGCTCTCGGCCCAGTCCGGACGGGAGCCGTCGCCCGCGATCTGGACGTTCCAGCCGGTCTTGCCGATCCAGCCCAGGTGCGTCTCGAGCACCTGACCGATGTTCATACGACGCGGAACACCGTGGGTGTTCAGGATGATGTCGACCGGGGTGCCGTCGGGCAGGAACGGCATGTCCTCCTGCGGGAGGATCTTGCCGATGACGCCCTTGTTGCCGTGGCGGCCGGCGAGCTTGTCGCCGTCCTGGATCTTGCGCTTCTGGGCAACGTAGACGCGGACCAGCTCGTTGACGCCCGGAGGCAGATCGTCGTCGTCCTCGCGCGAGAACACGCGGATGCCGATGACCTTGCCGGACTCACCGTGCGGCACCTTGAGGGAGGTGTCGCGAACCTCGCGGGCCTTCTCGCCGAAGATCGCGCGCAGCAGGCGCTCCTCCGGGGTCAGCTCGGTCTCGCCCTTCGGGGTGACCTTGCCGACCAGGATGTCGCCGTCGCGGACCTCGGCACCGATGCGGACGATGCCGCGCTCGTCGAGATCGGCGAGGACCTCGTCCGAGACGTTCGGGATGTCCCGGGTGATCTCCTCGGCACCGAGCTTGGTGTCGCGGGCATCGATCTCGTGCTCCTCGATGTGGATCGAGGTGAGGACGTCCTCCTCTACGAGGCGCTGCGACAGGATGATCGCGTCCTCGTAGTTGTGGCCCTCCCACGGCATGATCGCCACGAGCAGGTTCTTGCCCAGCGCCATCTCGCCGTTCTGGGTGCAGGGGCCGTCGGCCAGGACCTGTCCGGACTCGACGCGCTGCCCCTCGTCCACGATCGGACGCTGGTTGGCACACGTGCCCTGGTTGGAACGGGCGAACTTGCGCAGACGGTACGTCTTGCGGCTGCCGTCGTCGGCCATGACGGTGACGTAGTCGGAGGAGATCTCCTCGACCACACCGCTCTTCTCGGTGACGATGACGTCGCCGGCGTCGACCGCGGCACGCAGCTCCATGCCGGTACCGACCAGCGGCGCCTCGCTGCGGACCAGCGGCACCGCCTGACGCTGCATGTTCGCGCCCATGAGGGCACGGTTGGCGTCGTCGTGCTCGAGGAACGGAATCATCGCGGTCGCGACGGAGACCATCTGACGCGGCGACACGTCCATGTAGTCGACGTCGGAGGACGAGACGAACTCGACCTCGCCGCCCTTACGACGGACGAGGACGCGGTCCTCGGTGAAGTGACCCGACGAGTCGACCGGCGAGTTGGCCTGCGCCACGACGTGGCGGTCCTCCTCGTCCGCGGTCAGGTAGTCGACCTGGTCGGTGACCTGGCCGTCCTCGACCTTGCGGTACGGGGTCTCGATGAAGCCGAACGGGTTGACCCGCGCGTACACCGACAGCGAGCCGATCAGGCCGATGTTCGGGCCTTCAGGGGTCTCGATCGGGCACATGCGGCCGTAGTGCGACGGGTGGACGTCTCGCACCTCGAGGCCGGCGCGCTCACGGGACAGACCACCGGGGCCCAGCGCCGACAGACGACGCTTGTGGGTCAGGCCCGACAGCGGGTTGTTCTGGTCCATGAACTGCGACAGCTGGGAGGTTCCGAAGAACTCCTTGATCGCGGCGACGACCGGGCGAATGTTGATCAGGGTCTGCGGCGTGATGGCCTCGACGTCCTGGGTCGTCATGCGCTCGCGAACCACGCGCTCCATGCGGGACAGGCCCACGCGGATCTGGTTCTGGATGAGCTCGCCGACGGTGCGCAGACGACGGTTGCCGAAGTGGTCGATGTCGTCGACCTCGACCGGAACCTCGACGCCGCCCGGAGCGGTCATCATGTTGTCGCCCGCGTGCAGGCGCACGAGGTACTCGATCGTGGTGACGATGTCGTCCTCGGTGAGGGTCGACGCCTCGATCGGCAGGCCCATGTTCAGGCCCAGCTTCTTGTTGATCTTGTAGCGGCCCACGCGAGCGAGGTCGTAGCGCTTGTCCTTGAAGAACAGGTTCTCCAGGAGGGTCTGCGCGCTCTCCTTCGTCGGCGGCTCACCCGGGCGCAGCTTGCGGTAGATGTCGAGCAGCGCCTCGTCGGTGCCGGCCGTGTTGTCCTTCTCGAGCGTGGACATCATGATCTCGGAGAACCCGAAACGCTCGGTGATCTGCTCGGTGGTCCAGCCCAGCGCCTTGAGCAGCACGGTGACCGGCTGACGGCGCTTGCGGTCGATACGGACACCAACGGTGTCACGCTTGTCGACGTCGAACTCGAGCCATGCACCACGACCCGGGATGACCTTGACGCTGTGCAAGGTCTTCTCGGTGCTCTTGTCGATCGAATCGTCGAAGTAGACGCCCGGCGAACGGACCAGCTGCGAGACGACGACGCGCTCGGTGCCGTTGATGATGAACGTGCCCTTGGCGGTCATCATCGGGAAATCACCCATGAAGACCGTCTGGCTCTTGATCTCACCGGTGTTGTTGTTGATGAACTCCGCGGTGACGAACAGCGGCGCCGCGTAGGTCATGTCCTTGTCTTTGCACTCGTCGACCGAGGCCTTGACTTCGTCGAAGCGCGGGTCCGAGAAGGACAGGGACATCGACCCCGAGAAGTCCTCGATCGGCGAGAGCTCGGCCAGGATCTCGTCGAGACCACCGACGACCGCTCCGTCGCCACGCGCGGCTGCGCGCTCACGCCAGCCCTGCGAGCCGATCAACCATTCGAACGAATCAGTCTGTAGATCGAGGAGCCCTGGGACTTCGAGAGGTTCACGAATCTTCGCGAACGAGACCCTCTTCGGGGCTCCGGGGATTCCGGCAACTGCCTTGGTCTGGCTAGAGACTGCCAAGATGCGTCCTTCCAGCACCTCACGCGGGCCGCTCTTGCTGGTGCGACCGCCGCTGTATCTGCTTCTTCATGTGGGGCGAATTCGCTGGTCACAACCCGAACGAATCCTCGCCACCGAAACAGGAAGTGGATCACTTCACCGCAGTGAGGTCGAGAGGTGGACAGGAGGCAGCCAGCGCAACGTCCAAAAGTACACCCAAACCCAGTAGATGTCGAGTCGGGCAGCAGAAAGGACACCCCGAGCGGGCGCCGCACGCGGAAGACCGCGTGAATGTTCACGCATAGAGTGACGCGTGATGATCGTCGCGTCAAGCCTAGTCCCGGTGTTTCGACTCGAAGTGGCTTTCGGTCTCATCCGGGAGGATTCGGGGCAGTAGGGCGTCGGGCGACAGCTAGGCGCTGACCGATCTGTCGAGCGCCCGACTACTGATCCGCAATGTCAGACAATAGCCACACGCCGTCCACTTTTTCCATCTGAACGATCAACGGACCCGACGCACTGTCCTGAGCGACACCGTTCGCCTCGGCACTGACGGTCATGTTCACGATCAATTCGGCCCGGTCACGGTCCAGAACCTTGACCCCGACATCGCTCAGTTCGACGGCGGTGCTCGTCCCGGACTGCTTGACCGCCGAAACCGTGGGATCCACCGTCTTGTCGAACTCGGATCGCATCTTCTCGGTCAGCACACCCCGCGCCTTGTCGGGGTACTGGTCGATCGTGTCGGGGGCATACGCGTACAGCGTGGTCAGTGCGGCGCGAGTGGCCTCCGTGACCTCCGACGTCGTGGCGATGTCGACGTACGCGGTGTTACTCACCTGTGCACCCGGCCGGAACGCGGCCACTACCGCGAAGGCTGCGGCGACCACGGCAACCGCACCCAGGACCGTGACCAGGCGCCAGCTCAGCCGCCCGCGCTCGGCGGCCACGTCCGACGCGGCGGGCTCGACATCCTCGACGCCGGCGACGCGGGGCGTCTCGGTGCTCTCCTCGACGGCAGGTGCCTCTTCGAGGGCGGCTGTGGGCTCGTCGATGACGGCCGGCGCCTCTTCGAGGGCGGCTGTGGGCTCGTCGACGACGACCGTGGTCTCGTCGATGACGCCAGGGCTCTGCTCGACGACGACGGCACCCGACGTCGCGGCCGCGCCGACGCCGGGGCGATCCGCCGTGCCGGCGATCTTCGGTCGTCGCTGCGGCGTGTTCAACCTGGTGTTACGGCGAATGGGAGGCACTGGAGAACTCCTTCCAACGGGCGCGACGCCACCGCAGGCGACGTCGACCCGGATCGGGCAGGGCTGGTTGGCGCTACTGGCCGTCGGCGTCGGGCTCCGGCGTGGCCGATCCGGCATTCGGATCCGCCGGCGGCGCGGGGGCGGGCGACTGCGCGGCCGACTCGTCGAGGACGGCGGCGTTGCCGAGGTTCACGGACTTGGATGCGCGCCACACGCCGTCGTCGCCCTCGTCCATCGTCAACCGCATGGTCACCCGAACCTTGCGCGACGACTGGTCGGGCCACGTCGTCGTCGTGGCCAGCACGACGACCGCATCGGCGGTGCCGTCGTCGACGTTCAGCGAGGTCAGGGTCGCCCCGAGCACCTCGGCGGTGCTGCGGGCACCGGTCTGCTTCGTCTGCTGGGTGAGCTGGTCCTTGGTCGAGTTCAGATCGTCGACCAGCCCGCCGGTGATCGACGACTCGATGTTCGAGAACGACTGGTCGAGGTTCGCGGCGTCGAACGAGTTGAGGTTGATCGCCGCCTGGCGGGCGTCGGACAGCGCCGACTCACGAGCGTCCGCCTTCGGCTTCTCCACGAACGCGGCGCGCGCCCATCCGACGCCGAACCAGCCGGCCGCCACCAGGGCACCGACGAGGAGCACGATCACCAGCGCGGTCGCCGCGACGAGGGCCTTACTGTTCTTGGTCGTGGTGTCCGTCACACGGCAACCTTACTCTCGGGTAACGAATGCTTGCCGATCGCTACTGGACCGGCACGACGCCCATCAGCGTCGCGAGCTGGGTGGCGATCGGGTTGAGGTTCAACTTGTCGGGGTCGACCTTCGGAGTACTGTCCCACGGCTGCGGGGTGTTCGGGTCGGCGTAGATGATCCGTTCGGCACTGCGGACACCGGTCGGGTTGCCCTGTTCGACCGCGCACCGCACCTTCGTGTTGAACGGGAAGTCGTCGACGGTGTCGTCGAAGTTCGGGTTCTGGGCCTTCATCTGCGCCAGGATCTCCTGCGTGCCTTCGTACCCCTTGGTGCAGGGCACCGGGTTGTCGGTCTCGAGGACGAGCCCGAAGTGGATGGTGCCGTCACCGGGTGCGACGGCCGACGCACCCGCCGACAGTGCCGGCAGGAACTGGAAGAACGGCTGCAGCGCGATCGACCGCGGCGCGAGGGTGGTCAGGGTCGTGTTCAGGTTGGTCAGGTCCGTGGTGAGAGCGTCGCCGCTGGTCGCCACGACCTTGCCGACCGTGTCACTCGCGTCCTTGCCCGTGCCGATCAGTCGCCGCACGTCGGGGTCGCTCGACTTCAGTTGCGCCGCGATCTGCTCGAGGCCGTCGCTGAACTGGCGGATGGCGCCGGACTGATCAGCCTGCGTGTCGAACACCGTCCGGCCGTCGCTGATCAGCGTGAGCGTCTGCGGCAGCGCCTCGTTCGCGGTCTGGGTGAACCGGCCGAGCGAATCGACCAGGACCTGCAGGTCCTCCCCCTTGCCGGTGAACGCTCTGCCCAGTTCCACGACGGTCGTGTGCAACGCATCGGTGGGCACCGACCGGGCCAGGCTGTCGACGCTGCCGATCAGGTTCTCGACCGGAATCGGCGTCGACGTGTTCGGTTCCGTGATCACCGAACCGTCGACGAGGTACGGCCCCTCGTCGGTGTCGGGCTGCAGGTCCACGTACTGCTCACCGATCGCGGACCGGTTGGCGACCACGGCCTTCGCCGACGCCGGGATCTTCGGCGCGCCGTTGCTGATCATCAACGCGACCGACACGCCGTCCTCGGTCAGCGCGAGGTCCCCGACCCTGCCGACAGGCACGCCGCGATACGTCACCTCGGCGTTGGTGAAGATGCCGCCGGAAGTCGCGAACTCCGCGTCCACCTGGTACTCGCCGAACCCGAGGAGCGTGTCGAGCCGCACGTACTTGGCACCGACGTAACCGATGCCGAGTACCGCGACGACGATGAACGCCACCAGCTGCCACCTGGCCAGACGCGAGACCATTACTCACCCACCCCCAGCTGCCTCAGGAACGCATCGAACGGGTTCTGTTGCGCGGCCAGCGGTGCGGACACCGGTGCGGTGCCCGGCTCCGGGACCGGATTCGGGACGATCGGCGGCAGCGGTAGCAGCGAGACCGTCGGCCAGCCCGGCCGTGCGCCGTTGCCGTTGTAGTACGGGTTGCTCGGGTTCACGGGCACCGGCGGACCGTACTTCGGCGGGTAGTACACCGGGTCGGGCTTGCCGACGCCGAGGTTGGACAGCACGTCACCGATCTGCAGGTCGATCGACAGGAACACGTTCGACATGCCGCCGTGGATCGACGGGATGATCGAGTCCGGAAACGGGAACGTGGGCACGATCGGAGCCGACGTGATGATGTCCGGCGTGGCCGCGCCGAGCTGCTGCAGCGTCGGCCGCAGCGCCCGCAGATCGGCGATCAGGTTGTCCTTCGACTGGTTGATGACGTCGGTGCCGACCTGACCGAGCCGGTCCACCTGCGAGAGCATCTGCACCAACTGAGGACGCTGCTCGGCGAGGATGTTCACTCCCTCCGGGAGTTCGTCGAGGATCTTCTCGAGCTTGCCCGTCTGGTCGCTCACCCGCGTGCTGAGCGTGTCGAGACCGTCCAGCGCCCGGGTGATCGAGTTGCGCTGTTCCTCGAGCCCGGCGATCAGGGTGTTCGCCTGCTCCAGCAGCCCGCGCACCTTGGTCTCCCGGCCGTCGAGCGCCTTCTCGAGCTCCGACACGATCGGCTGCAGCTGTGCGACGCCGCCACCGTTGAGCAGCAGCGACATCGCGCCGAGTACCTGCTCGATGTCGGTGGCGTGCCGCGTGCGATCCACCGGGATCGTGTCGCCGCTCGCGAGTCGCTGGCTCGACGGATTGTGCTCCGGCGCCGAAATCGCGATGAACTTCTCGCCCAGAAGATTCGACTGCTGCACCTCCGCGACCGCGTTGGCGGGCAGGTCCACCGAACTGTTGACCAGGGTGTCGACCTGCGCCGTCCAACCGTCCGACGCCACCTCGATGCTCTCGACCCGACCGACCGGAACGCCGTCGACCTTGACGGTCGACTGGGGCACGAGGTCCAGCACGTCGTCGAACTCGATCTTCACGCGCATCGGATCGCTGCCGATGTCGGCGCCGCCGGGCAGCGGGACCGAGTAGATCCCGCCGCATCCAGTCGCGAGCGCGAGCACGCACACGCCCGCAGCGACCCCCGCGACCCTCGTCCGCACAGTCCTCACGGCGTGCCCCCCTGAGTTCCGCCCAGCCGCGGCGACGGCGTGCCCGGCACCGTGCCGGGGACCGTGCCGCGCTGCTGGTTGTCGCCGCTCAGGATGCCGAGCGGCAGGTTCAGCGTCGGAGTCTTCACACCGGCGGTCAGCTGATCGGTGACCGCCTTGCAGTTCTCGATGACCGGCGCCATCTGCCGACCCAACGCCTCGAACCGCGGATCACCGGGCATCAGCTTCGCGACGTCGATCAGCTTGCAACCCAGACCGAACGGATCCTGCAGGTCGGGAAGGTCGACGCGCATCTGCAGCGTGCCCGACTCGGCGTCGTGCGCATTGACCAGGTTGCTGATCGCCAGCGGAATCGTCACGAGCGCCTCAGCGAGCGCATCTCGCTGATCGGCGATCGTCTGGGTGACGGTGGTGAGCCCGTCGAGGTTCTGTGCGAGCAGATCGCGGTTGTTCTCGATGAACCGGGCCACGTCACCGAGCGCGAGCGACAACTGGTTCAGCGCCAGTCCCAGATTCTCCTTCTCCCCCGCCAGGAACCCGCTCAGGTCGGCCAGCTGAGTGTTGAACTGGCGCACCTGCGTGTCGTTCGCGGCGAGGGCGCTGACGAACACCTGCAGATTCTTGACCGTGTCGAAGATGTCGGCGCGGGAGTCGGACAACGTGCGCGCCGCCGCCGAGAGCTGCGTGAACGTGTTGCCGAGCGCGTCGCCGTTGCCGTCGAGGTTCGCGGCCGCGGTGTCGACGAGATCCGACAGCGCGCCGTCCTTGTTCGCACCGTTGGGACCCAGCGCCTCCGACAACTCGGTGACGCTCGCATACAGCTCGTCCACCTCGACCGGGGTGGCCGTGCGCCCCCGCGGGATGGTCGCGTCCCGGTCCATCTTGTCGCCGCCCGTGTAGGCCGGCGTGAGCTGGATGTAGCGGTCGGAGACGACCGACGGCGTCACCTGTACGGCCTTCGCGTCGGCCGGAATATCGACGCCCCGTTCGACGGTCATCGTCACCTGCACCTGCTCGCCCTGCGGAACCACCGAGTCGACCGTGCCGACCTTCACGCCGAGGACGCGCACGTCGGAGCCCTCGTAGATGCCCACCGACTTGTCGAAGTACGCGGTGATCTTCGTGGTGCCGGCGTTCTGGAACACCCACCACAGCACGCCCGCCACGACGATCGCGACGGCCGCGATGAGCGCCACCGGAATCCACTTGCGGGTGCCGGCCCGAGTCTCACTCATCAGTTACCCCCCAGGGTGCGGAAGGGCTCGCGGTATCCGGGGATGTCCGGCAGCCCGGGCGGCGTCAGGTTCGTCACGACGGTGTCGAACCATCGACCGTTGCCGAGGACGTTGGCGTAGATCCGGTAGAACGGCGCGGCGTACTCGAGCGTCTTGCTCACGTTCTGTTGGTTCGCGTTGAGAATGTCGATGACACCCTGCAGCTGGGTGAGCGCGGGGGTGATCTGCGCCTCGTTGTCTGCGACCAGCCCGGTGAGCTCCCGCGACAACGTCTGGGTGCTGGTGAGCAGCTGACCGATGGCCTGCTGGCGGGTGTTGAGCTCCGCCAGCAGGGTGCCGCCGTTGGCGAGGATCTTCTCGAACTGATCGTTGCGGTCGGCGAGAATCTTCGACGTCTGCTTGGTCGCGTCGAACAGCGTCTTCAGATCCTGGTCGCGCTTGGCGATCGTCTCCGACAGCCGGGCGACGCCGTCGAGCGAGCCGCGGATCTCGTCCGGGGTCCCCGCGAACGACTGCGACAGCACCTCGAAGCTCGACGCCAGCTGGGTGGTGTCGATCTGCTCGAGCGTGGTCGCCGCGTCGCTGAACGCGTCGATGACGTCGTACGGCGACGTGGTCCGCTCCAGCGGGATCGGCGTCCCCGGATGGAGCACCTCGGTGCCACGCGGATCGAGCGCCAGGTACTTCTGCCCCAGGATCGTCTTGATCTGGATCGACGCGGTGGTCTGGTCCCCCACCCACGCGTCCTTGGTCTGGAACGTCACGAGCACCCGGTCACCGGCCAGATCCACGTCGGTGACCTTGCCGATCTTTACGCCGGCCACACGCACCTCGTTGCCCGGCTTGAGGCCCGCGGCCTCCGAGAACTCGGCGGTGTACTGGTTGGCAGCGCCGACGATCGGCAGGCTGTCGAGGAAGAACGCCGACATGGTCGCGAGCAGGATCACCACGATGCCGAGGGCACCGGTGACCGCGGGATTGCGCTTCTTGGGCTCGTAGCTGGTCACTGGCCACCGTCCGCGTAGCAACGGGGAGCTGCGTTGGTGTAGATCGGCTGGTTCACTGTCGGCAGATTCGTCGGCAGATTCAGCTGCGGCGCCGTACCCGGTCCGGCGACGATGTCGATGCCGCACAGATAGAACTGGAACCACGAGCCGTAGCTGCCGGCCCGGCCCAGCTTCTCCATCTTCACCGGCAGGTTCGCCAGGACCTTGTTCACGTCGGCGCTGCGCTCGTTGACCTGAGTCGCCACCGAGTTGAGGCCGGCGATCGAGCCCTGGATCGAGGGGCGCGTCGGCACCAGGAGGTCGGCCGTCGCACGCGTCAGATCCGACAGCGACTGCACCGACTGGCCGATCACGCCACGGTCGGCGTTCAACCCGCTCACCAGGCGCTCGGTGTTCACGATCAGCTGGTCGACCTGCTCGTCCCGCTTGTTGACGGTGTCGAGCACCCGGTTCAGGTTGGTGACCAGTTCACCGATCACCTTGTCCTTGTCCGCGATCGTGTTCGTCAGGGACGCGGTGTTCGCCACGAGGTCCTCGATGGTTCCGCCCTCCCCCTGGAAAACCTGGATGATCTGGTACGACAGCTTGTTGACGTCGTCGGCGCTGAGCGTCTGGAACAGCGGCCGGAAGCCGTTGAACAGCGTCGTGAGATTCACGGCCGGTTTGGTCCGGTCGAGCGGGATGGTCTGGCCCGCGGTCAGCTTGTAGCCCTGCTGTCCGGTGCCCTGTTCGAGCGCGATGTACCGCTGGCCGACCAGGTTGCGGAACCGGATCGTCGCCGTCGTGCTGGCCGGCAGCCAGTCCCGGTCGGTGACCGCGAACTCGACCTGCGCTTCCCGGTCGTCGACGATCTCGATCTTGGTGACCTGGCCGACGCGGACACCCGCGATGCGGACCTCGTCGCCCTTGTTCAGCGACGTGACATCGGTGAAACGGGCGTTGAACCTGGTTCCCCCCGTGGAACTGGTGTTCGCGATCGTGAGCGCGAGGAAGCTCGTTGCAAGGATCGTGACGACCGCAAAGATCACGAGTTTGGTGAGTGGCGCGGCCACCCCTCGCAGCTGTCGCTTCACTTGACGCTCACCTCCTTTCCACGCAGTGCCGGTGCCCCGATCGTGGTGGTCCACGACGGCACGTCTTCCGGAGCCGTGCCGGTGGCCTCGCCGTACACGACCGCCAGCGTGTCGCGCTCGAGCTGCGAGCCCGCGTACGTCACGCCCGTCGCCGGCAGCACCGAGTACTGCGGAGTCGGCAGGTCGGGGATGTTCTGGTCACCCGCATTGCGGGTCGGGACCTGGTACGAGCCGTCGTGGATCGAACCGCCCGGGTACTGGCCGATGTCGGTGCCCAGCGGTGGCGGGTCGTAGCAGCGCGGCCCGCGGGTGTCGATGAGCCGGGGCTCGTCCTGGTTGGGCAGGTAGCGACCGCGCGGATTGACCAGCTCGATCGTCGCCCGCGCTCCCGGCAGGTCGGAGCCCTCACCGGTGATCGCACCCGACCGCCGCATGACGTCCGCGAAGTTCTTGAACGTGCAGCTGAACGTCCCGGAGAACCGCGCCAGGATCTCGAGGGCCTCCCGTGAATCCGCCGCGATCGAGATGAGCGAATCCCGGTTGGTGGTCAGCAGGTCCGCGGTGCTGGAACCGGTCGAGGTGACCGAGGCCATGAGCGCGTCGACGGAGCTGCGCTCCTGGACCACGGTGGCGTTGGTGGTGCGCAGGTTGTCGAGCGCGTCGATCAACTGCGGGGCGGCGTCGGAGTACGTCTGTGTGAACGTCGCGAAGCTCTGCAGACCGGCCGTGAGGTCGGGCATGCGGGTGTTGACGCCCGCGAAGATCGTGTCGAGCTGGTCGAGCGTGACGCCGAGTTGCTCGCCCCGACCGTCGAGCGCCTGCGACAGTGCACCGAGCGTCGACGCCAGGCTCTCGGGAGGTATCGCCTGGAGCAGCGGTAGCAGACCGTCGAGCATCTTGCCGAGCTCCACCGCGTTGCCGCTCGCGTCCTGGTAGATGGTGCCGCCGGCCTGGATGGGATTGGGGCTCGGATTCTCCGGGATGACCAGGTCGACGTACCGCTCACCGAACAGCGTCTTCGGCAGCAGGCGGGCGGTGGCGTTCGACGGGATCAGCTCGGCCTTGTCCGGCTCGATCGCCATGACCGACGTGACCTTGCCGTCGTCGGTCGACGCCCCGCGCACCTCGCCGACGATCAGGCCGCGAACCTTGACGTCGGCGTTGCGCGGCAGCGCGTTGCCGACGGAGTCGGTCACGAGATCGACCTCGACCACCGACTTGAACGTCTTGTTGTAGCTCGCGATCGTGCCGCCCACGAACAGGGCCAGAACCAGGAAGAACACGAGTCCCAGAATGCGGCGGCGCAGCTTCGACGGTGTCTCGATCATCCGGCCACCCGCACCGTGGTCGTCGTTCCCCAGATCGCGAGGCTCAGGAAGAAGTCCAAGACCGCGATGGTGACGATGGCGGTGCGCACTGCATGGCCGACCGCGACGCCGACGCCGGCCGGGCCGCCGCGGGCGTGGAACCCGTAGTAGCAGTGGATGAGGATCAGGACGAAGGCGAAGACCAGCACCTTGCCGAAGGACCACAGCACGTCCTCGGGCGGCAGGAACAGGTTGAAGTAGTGGTCGTACGAGCCGGTGGACTGGCCGTTGAACACGGTGCTCACGACGCGCGACGCGAGGTACGCGGCGAGCAGGCCCACGATGTACAACGGGATCACCGCGACGAATCCGGCGATCATCCGGGTGGTGACGAGGAACGGCACGCTCGGCACCGCCATCACCTCGAGCGCGTCGATCTCCTCGGAGATCCGCATGGCGCCGAGCTGCGCGGTGAATCCACAGCCGACCGTCGCCGACAAGGCCAGGGCCGCGACGATCGGCGCGATCTCACGGGTGTTGACGTATGCCGAGAGGAAGCCCGTCAGCACGGAGCTACCGATCTGGTCCAGGGCGGCGAAGCCCTGCAGGCCGACGACGACACCGGTGAAGCCCGACATCATCACGATCACACCGATGGTGCCGCCGATCACGGCGAGCGCGCCGCTGCCGAACGTGACCTCGGCCAGCAACCGCAGCATCTCCTTGCGGTAGCGGCGGATCGTGCGCGGTGTCCATGCGATGGCCCGCGAGTAGAACGACATCTGCTCGCCGGCATTGTCGAGCACGTCGAGTGGCTTGCGCGCCCAGCGCCGGGCCCGCATCAGTGCGTAGTCTCCCCGTCCCCGTGCGATCGTCATCGGCTCATGCCCCCTTCGCCGGAACAATCTGCAGGTACACCATGGTGAGGATCAGGTTCGCGAAGAACAGCACCAGGAACGTGATGACGACGGCCTGGTTCACCGCCTCACCGACTCCCTTGGGTCCGCCCTTGGGCGTGAGCCCCTTGTAGGCAGCGATCACGCCTGCGATGACACCGAAGATCGCCGCCTTGACCTCGGCGATGTACAGGTCGGGCAACTGCGCGAGCGCCGAGAACGACGCGAGGTAGGCACCGGGGGTACCGCCCTGGAGGATGACGTTGAAGAAGTAGCCACCCGCGATGCCGACGACCGAGACCAGCCCGTTGAGCAACACCGCGACCAGCACCATCGCGAGGACCCGCGGCACGACCAGGCGCTGGACCGGGTTGATGCCGAGGACCTCCATAGCGTCGATCTCCTCGCGGATGGTCCGGGAACCGAGGTCGGCGGTGACCGCCGATCCGGCGGCGCCCGCAATCAGCAGCGCCGTCACGATCGGACTGCCCTGCTGGATCACGGCGAGAACGCTGGCGGCACCCGTGAACGCCTCCGCGCCCAACTGCTTGATCAGCGACCCCGTCTGCAACGACACGACAGCGCCGAACGGGATCGCGACGAGCGCGGTCGGCAGGATCGTGACGCTCGCGATGAACCACGCCTGTTCGATGAACTCCTTGAACTGGAACGGCCTCTTGAACGTGTTGCGGACGACGTCGACGAACAGCTGGACGATGTGACCGGCCTGCGTCAGCGCCCCGATGACCGGCTTCGTCAGCGAAGTGCGGGTGCCCCCCATACGCGGTCCCCTAACCGTGTCCGAGGGTGGACTGTCCGAGTCCTCCGTCGTCGTATGTGGGAAGCACCTGGGTGGCCTGGTCGTCGCCCATGCTCGCGAGGATGCCCTGCTGCGCCTCGTACGGCAGGGTGTGCAGGATCTGGCGGACGCGGGCCTGGCGGCGCGCGACGGCCTGGCGCTCCGGAAGGCCCGGGGTGGCCAGCATCTGCGGCACGACGCCGTAGACGTCGTCGGTGCCGCCGTGGTGATGCCCGGCGTCGACGAGCGCCTGCTCCTGCGCCATCTGGGCCTCGTCCTTCTCCTCCGACATGCCGATCGGGCCGATCTTGGAGCCGTTGAGGAACTGGTGCACGACCGGTTCGTCGCTGGTGAGCAGCACCTCGCGCGGGCCGAACATGACGAGCTGCTTGCGGAACAGCATGCCCAGGTTGTCCGGGACGGTACGGGCCAGGTTGATGTTGTGCGTCACGATCAGGATCGTCGCGTCGATCTGTGCGTTGATGTCGATCAGCAGCTGACTGAGGTAGGTGGTGCGGACCGGGTCGAGACCCGAGTCCGGCTCGTCGACGAGGATGATCTGCGGGTCGAGGACCAGCGCGCGAGCGAGGCCGGCGCGCTTGCGCATACCACCGGAGATCTCGCCGGGGAGCTTGTTCTCTGCGCCGATCAGACCGTTGAGATCCAGCTTCTCCATGACGATCTGGCGGATCTCGGACTCGGACTTCTTGGTGTGCTCACGCAGCGGGAAGGCGACGTTGTCGTACAGGTTCATCGAGCCGAACAGTGCGCCGTCCTGGAAGAGGACACCGAACAGCTTCCGGATCTCGTACAGCTCGCGCGAGGTGCACTGCAGAATGTCGGTCCCGTCGATGACGATCGACCCCTCCTCGGGCCGCAGCAGACCGATCAGAGACTTGAGGAACACCGACTTACCGGTACCGGACGGGCCCAGCAGCGCGCTGACCTCTCCGGCCGGCAGCGTGAGCGTCACGTCCTGCCAGATCTTCTGAGAGCCGAAAGACTTCGTGAGTCCCTCGACTGCTACCTCGACTCCCACCATTACCTCCTGCGTCAAGCGCGTCCCCCCACGTGGGCCCACTGTGGGTTGCGTCACTCTATCGCATCGATGTGTTATCCGTGACACCGGATCCTACTGGTGAGTAAGTATCACCACAACCCGGCAGTCGCGACGACCCGGACATCAGAATGGCGCACGCCGCCCGCCGGCGCTGGACAACGGCAAAACGACGAAAAGGGCCGCCCCCGAATCGGGAACGGCCCTTCTCGCGATGCTTCGTCAGGAAGCAGCGCAGAGCAACGTCTTACTTGACGGTGATCTTCGCGCCGGCGGCCTCGAGCTTCTCCTTGGCGGCGTCAGCCGCATCCTTGGCAACCTTCTCCAGGATCGCCTTCGGAGCGCCCTCGACGAGGTCCTTGGCTTCCTTCAGACCCAGGCCGGAGACGACCTCACGGACGACCTTGATGACCTGGATCTTCTTGTCGCCGGCCGACTCGAGGATGACGTCGAACTCGTCCTGCTCCTCAGCAGCCTCAGCGGCAGCCGGGGCGCCGGCAACGGCGACGGCGACCGGAGCAGCAGCGGTGACCTCGAAGGTCTCCTCGAACGCCTTCACGAACTCCGAGAGCTCGAGCAGGGTGAGCTCCTTGAACTGGTCCAGCAACTCTTCGGTGGTGAGCTTCGCCATGGTGGCGTCCTTCCTCTTAAGTCCTGTGTCGCCGATCCGCGACCGGACAGGTGGTGATGGTTGTGATGCGCAGGTGCGGATCAGCTATTCGGCAGCGGCGTCGGCGGGAGCCTCGACGGCCCCACCCTCCGCAGCCTTCTTCTCCTGCAGCGCGGCAGCCAGACGGGCCACCTGCGAAGCGGGAGCGTTGAACAGGCCAGCGGCCTTTGCCAAGTTGCCCTTCATCGCGCCGGCGAGCTTGGCCAACAGGATCTCGCGGGACTCGAGGTCCGCGATCTGGTTGACCTGATCCACGGACAGCGCAGCGCCGTCCATGTACCCGCCCTTGATGACGAGTGCCTTGTTGTCCTTCGCGAAGGCCTTCAGGGCCTTCGCAGCGTCGACCGGCTCGCCCTTGATGAATGCAATGGCGGTCGGTCCGACGAACAGGTCGTCAAGGCCCTCGACGCCCGCCTCAGCGGCGGCACGCTTGACCAGGGTGTTCTTGGCGACGGAGTAGGTGGCACCCTCTCCGAGAGCGCGTCGCAGCTGCGTCAGACTCGTGACCGACAGACCACGGTATTCCGTGACCACGGCGGCGGTCGAGTCCTTGAACTGCTCGGTGATTTCTGCAACTGCAGAAACCTTCTCAGGCTTTGCCATACTTCGCCTCCTCTCGTGACAGTCGTTGTTCCACTTCGGGCCGTGACATGCAAAACGCCCCGGTGCAGGGCACACGGGGCGTACACGAGGAGATCCATCCACCGGCCGAAACCGGGCGCAGACAAACATCCCCCACCTCGTCCTCCTGCGTGGGCCGCCGGGCAATCCCGGACCTTCAACCGATTCCATTACTGGGCACGGTGACCAACGGTCTTGGGTAGAACAGTTTTCGGGGCGGAAATCGCATCGAGCACCGAATTCCAACGAGCAGCCTAACGAAGCGGCGCCCGGGACGCAAAGTAATCCGGATCCGAGCACACTCTTTGTGCCGAGCCTCACATTCCATGCAGATCGTGCTCGACGTCGCAGTTTTGAACGTAACCGTGAGTTACATGTAATCGGCTAGGTTTTCGGCCATGACTCTCACGACCCCCGCCGTCACAGACACCGGTCCGGGACGCCGACGCCGGTTCCTCGCTCTGGCCGTGATCTGCCTCGCCGAACTACTCGTCGTTCTCGACAACACGATCGTCAACGTCGCGCTGCCGTCGATCGGGGTCCAGCTGCGCACCGACGTCAGCGGCCTCCAGTGGGTGGTAGACGCCTACACACTGACCTTTGCCGGCCTGCTCCTCGCGTGCGGCAACCTGGGCGACCGGCACGGCCGTCGCCGCGTCATGACGATCGGCCTCGTCGGCGTCGCCGCGATGTCCGTCCTCGGCGCGTCGGCTACCTCACTCGGACAGGTGATCGCGGCCCGTGCGGCGATGGGCGTGTTCGCGGCAGCCGTCTTCCCGGCGACGCTCGCCCTGATCATCAACATCTTCACCGACGTCCGCGAGCGAGCCCTGGCCATCGCGGCGTGGACCGCGATGGCCGGCTTCGCGATCGCGATCGGTCCCGTCTCGGGCGGATGGCTCCTCGAACACTTCTCGTGGCACGCAGTGTTCTGGATCAACGTCCCCGTTGCGTTGATCGTGCTCCTCGCGACCATGCTGCTGGTTCCCGAGTCCAAGGCGTCGTCCGTCGGCCGCCTCGACGTCGCGGGCATCGTGACATCCGTCGCCGGCATCACCGGACTGGTGGGGGCCGTCATCGAGGCGCCCCGTCACGGCTGGCTCTCCCCCGTCACGCTCTGCACCGCCACGGCGTCGATCGTCGTCCTCGTCGGCTTCGTGGTGTGGGAACTACGCACCCCGGCGCCGATCCTCGACATGCGGCTGTTCCGGGTCCGACGGTTCTCTCTCCCGGCCCTCGCGATCGCCGTCGCCTACTTCTCGATGTTCGGGTTCCTGTTCCTCATCACGCAGTACTTCCAGGGCGTGCGCGAGTACACGCCGCTCGAGTTCGGGATCGCGTCGCTCCCGTTCGCGGTCTCCGTCGCGGTGGGTGCGCCGATCGCGACGTTGCTGGCGCAGCGGATCGGAACGACGGCGGTCCTCGTCTTCGGCCTACTCCTGACCGGTCTCGGGCTGTATCTCGGCGGTCAGGTCGATATCGACAGCAACTACCTAACCGACGTCCTGCCCTCGATGGTGTCGATGGCGCTCGGGCTCGCGATCGTCCAGGGACCGGCGACCGAGTCGATCATGTCGTCGCTGCCGCTCGACGAGGCCGGTGCCGGCTCGGCCGTCAACGACACCACCAGAGAGGTGGGCGGAACCCTCGGCGTCGCCGTCCTCGGATCGATCGTCGCGTCCTACTACGTCGGAAAGATCTCCCCGATCATCGACAACGTCCCCGCTTCCCTCATGAACGACGACGAGAAGAGCTTCGCGCGGGCCACGATCCTCAGCGTCCTCGAGATCCGCAATCGCGAGATCCCTGCGATGTTCGAACCGGCGCGCGAGCAACTGATCACGACGATGAAGACCGCAGTTCTGCAGGGGGCGCATGCGGCGTCACTCGTCGCGACGAGCGCCGTCGTGCTGTGCGCGGTCGTCGTCGCGATCTTCCTGCCCTGGGCGCCCGCCGCGGGACGCGGGGCAATGCTCGCGTGGCGGCGCGAACAGGATTGAGGACCGAGTCCGGAGAACGCCGAAGGCCGGCACAGAGAGAACTCTGTGCCGGCCTTCGATGTCGATCAGGTCGCGAGATGTCGCGACTTACTCGCCGTCCTCGAGGAGGTTGCGGGTACGGTTCGGGTCCACCGGGATGCCCGGTCCGGTGGTGGTCGAAACCGTGACCTTCTTGACGTAGCGGCCCTTCGCCGACGACGGCTTCGCACGCAGGATCTCGTCCAGCGCAGCGCCGTAGTTCTCGACCAGCTTGGCCTCGTCGAACGACGCCTTGCCGATCACGAAGTGCAGGTTGGCCTGCTTGTCGACGCGGAAGTTGATCTTGCCGCCCTTGATGTCGGCAACAGCCTTCGCGACGTCCGGCGTAACGGTGCCGGTCTTCGGGTTCGGCATCAGGCCACGCGGTCCGAGGACGCGAGCGATGCGGCCGACCTTGGCCATCTGGTCCGGAGTGGCGATCGCGGCGTCGAAGTCGGTCCAACCGCCCTGGATGCGCTCGATCAGATCCTCGGAGCCCACGGCGTCCGCACCGGCGGCCTCGGCCTCGGCGGCCTTCTCGCCGACGGCGAACACGACGACGCGCGCGGTCTTACCCGTGCCGTGCGGCAGGTTGACCGTGCCACGAACCATCTGGTCCGCCTTGCGGGGGTCGACGCCCAGACGGACTGCAACCTCGACGGTCGCGTCCATCTTGCTCGACGAGGTCTCCTTGGCCAGCTTTGCAGCCTGCAGGGGGCTGTAGAGCTTGTCCGCGTCGATCTTCTCAGCGGCGGCGAGGTATGCCTTGCTGCGCTTTGCCATTTCTTCTGTCCTTACGTCTCACCCTGGATGTCCGGGTGAATGGTTCAGTTGTGGTGCGGGCCTGGCCGGCCCTCCCACGGTGGAGGATCAGCCCTGCAGTATCAGTGCGGGGCTTCGCTGCACTCAGCCCTCGACGGTGATACCCATCGAACGCGCGGTGCCGGCGATGATCTTCGCGGCGGCGTCGATGTCGTTCGCGTTGAGGTCTTCCTGCTTGGTCTTCGCGATCTCGCGCACCTGATCCATGGTCACCGTCGCGACCTTGGTCTTGTGCGGCTCGCCGGAGCCCTTCTGGACACCAGCAGCCTTGAGCAGCAGCTTGGCGGCCGGCGGGGTCTTCAGCTTGAAGTCGAAGGTCCGGTCTTCGTAGACGGAGATCTCGACAGGGATCACGTTGCCGCGCTGGGACTCAGTCGCCGCGTTGTAAGCCTTGCAGAACTCCATGATGTTGACGCCGTGCTGACCGAGCGCCGGACCCACGGGCGGGGCAGGGTTAGCCTGACCAGCCTGGATCTGAAGCTTGATGAGCCCTGCGAGCTTCTTCTTCTTGGGGGGCATCTTCGTTCCTTGTTCTTACTGGGTGTGTTTCTTGCGTACTGCGTGCAAGTTTGTGTGCGTCCGGGAGCGCCCGCGCCTACGGTGTCCGGCAGCGGACGGCCGCTCGGGACGGTGCTAGATCTTCGAGACCTGGTTGAAGGACAGCTCCACCGGGGTCTCACGACCGAAGATCGACACGAGGACCTTGAGCTTCTGCTGCTCGGCGTTGACCTCGCTGATGCTCGCCGGAAGGGTCGCGAACGGACCGTCCATGACGGTGACCGACTCGCCGACCTCGAAGTCGACCTCGATGACCGGCTTCGCGACAGCGGGCGCGGAGACCTCGCCACCGGCAGCGGCAGCAGCCGCGGCAGGCTTCTTCTGGCCCTCCTGCGGCATGAGGAACTTGACGACCTCGTTCAGCGTGAGCGGCGACGGACGCGAGGTGGCGCCGACGAAGCCGGTGACGCCGGGGGTGTTGCGAACCGCGCCCCACGACTCGTCGTTCAGTTCCATGCGGACCAGGATGTAGCCGGGCAGGATCTTGCGGTTGACCTGCTTGCGCTGGCCGTTCTTGATCTCGGTGACCTCTTCGGTGGGAACCTCCACCTGGAAGATGTAGTCGCCGACGTCGAGGTTCTGGACTCGGGTCTCGAGGTTGGCCTTCACCTTGTTCTCGTAACCGGCGTACGAGTGGATGACGTACCAGTCACCGGGCGCGCGCCGCAGCGCAGCCTTGAACTCGGCGACGGGATCGACTGCTTCCTCGGGAGCTTCCTCCGCCACGGCACCGTCCTCGACCTGCACGTCGGCAGCGTCAGCAGTGTCGTCCTCAACCGTCTCGTCGACAGACACAGCGCCTTCGGTGTCTTCGGTTACCGCCTCGGCCGAAACGCTCTCCTCGGCCAGAGCCTCGTAGTCGTTCTCGGGGGTGCTCACTGGAGGCACTCTTCCTCTCGTCAATCACATCGTTCGGGAACGCCGACGGGCGCGCCCGAGTTAGCCGAACAACCAGCTGACGCCCTTGATGAATCCAAGATCGAGGAGGCTGATGAACGTCACCATGAAGGCAACGAACACGAGCACAACACTGGTGTAGGTGATCATCTGCTTACGATTCGGCCAGATGACCTTACGGAGCTCGGCAATCACTTCCCGCAGGAAGCGACGAATCCGCTTGAAGATGTTCTCCGTGCGGGGCTTGTCCGCCTTACGGGGCTTCTTGGCGCCCGACTGCGACTCCGAAGAGGACACGGAGCGCGACTTGGTCGACTTGACGGAGGATGCGGCAACCGCCTGCTTCACCGCCTCGACGGGCTCTGCGACATCGGCGCCGGCGCGGCGCGCGGTGCGCTTTCCGCTGGGCTTTCCTGCTGGGGCCGCACTCGTGGGGCTCTCTTCAGCAGTGACCTGGCCGTTCGTAGGCTGGTCGGAAACGGCCGATTCGTCGACAGGGCCGGAGTCCGCAGACTCGGGAGTGCCGTCGTCGCGCTTACCGCGCTCCTCGCTCACCGTCGTTCCTCTCAGTCGCTGGCCGTTCCGGGTGCAGGGGCGACAGGACTTGAACCTGCAACCTGCGGTTTTGGAGACCGCTGCTCTGCCAGTTGAGCTACGCCCCTTTGTCGACCGATCGAACTGGTCGACCTATCTGGGTTCACATGACATGCGCGCTACCCCCAACCGGGCTGTTACCAGCACCGTAGGGCAGCGCGCAGCGCCTGAGTAACCCCAGAAACTCTAGTGTACTTCAATGCCCGGATCAAACCCAATCCGCTCGACACTCAGGCCAAACGGACTGTTGCGGTGGCTCGCCCGAAGATCTTGCGACCCTCGGATCGTGCCACGATCGCGACTACTGCGGTCTTGCTCTCGGCGTCCACCGACTTGACCTTGCCGGTGAACTCCACTTCGGCAGCCTTGTCGGCCGCCACATACACCGGGCTGGTGAACCGAACGTTGTATTCGGCCACGGCACCCGGATCGCCGAGCCAGGACGAAACGAATCCGCCACCCAGACCCATAGTGAGCATCCCGTGGGCGACGACGTCCGGCAAGCCGGCCAGTCGGGCCACGTGATCGCTCCAGTGGATCGGGTTGGGATCGCCCGACACGCCGGCGTAGTTGACGAGATTGCCACGGGTCAGCGTGACGACGCGCTCGGGCAGTTCATCGCCGACGGCGACGTCCTCGAACCTACGGAGCGACATGCATCATCACATCCTTGACCGCGTGTGCGATGTTCTCGTCCACTTCACCCCCGGAGCGCGCGACGAGCGTGGTCCAGGTGGTCTGGACCAGTTCGCCGTTCACATCGGAGATGACGTTCTTGGTGACGATGATGTCACTGCCGGCTACCTGACGGAACGATTCCAGGTAGACGTCGCAGATCAACCGGTCGCCGGCCTTCAGCGGCCTGTGGAACACGAGCCGCTGATCGGTCTGCATGATCTGGCTGAGGTCGTAACCGGTTACGACCTCTTCGAACAGCTTGCGCTGGGCGATCATGCCGACAATCGACACGAAGGTCAGAGGCGCGACGAGGCCGTCGTAACCGAGGCCTCGTGCAGCTTCCTCGTCGTGATGAGCGGGATGATTGTCGAGCACCGCGCGGGCGTACTCGCGAATCTTCTCCCGGCCGATCTCGTAGAAGTCGCTCACGCGATAGTGGTGTCCGACCATCGCGGCCGCGTGCGCGGCGGGGTCGAGGACCACTTCGGCCTCTCTCACGACTGTTTCTGTCACAGCGAAACTCCCCTGCCCTGCTAGACGCAACAACTTCCGTTAGGGCAGTGTGACAGTGAACCTAACGCGCGAGCGCCGACTCCGAGAGAATTACTTGGATTCGCGATGCGCCTGGTGAGTTCCGCAGTTCGGGCAGAACTTCTTCAGCTCGAGGCGATCAGGATCGTTGCGGCGGTTCTTCTTGGTGATGTAGTTGCGGTGCTTGCACACCTCACAGGCCAAGGTGATCTTCGGCCGAACGTCAGTCGAGGAGGCCACTGTGATGCCTACTTTCGCGTGAATCTGATCAGGAAACGATCAGGGTGGATCATTCGTCTTGTGTAGCGATGGCCGGACTTGAACCGGCGACACAACGATTATGAGTCGTTTGCTCTACCAACTGAGCTACACCGCCTCGGTGTCGAGTGTCGCGCGAAACCGGCGACACCACAATCCAGCGAGCCCCCTGACGGAATCGAACCGTCGACCTTTTCCTTACCATGGAAACGCTCTGCCGACTGAGCTAAGGGGGCGTGGCTCTGCTGCGCATCCCTGCGCGCTGAAGCCTCCAGAAGATTACACAGACCTTCGCTCGAGAAACAAATTTGCAGGTCAGGGCCCGTAAATTGCGGCCCATCGGCGCGCAACGCGACCGGATCGGTGACAGCACGCGCGCGCCGGCCGGGTCCGGGCCGACCGGCCACGCGTTCGATCAGACGTCGAACTGCGTGGCCGGCGGCCAACCGGGGGCCGGTCAGGGGTGGTGGACGGCGCTCACCACGCGCCCGACACGTTCGACGGCAGGGAGTCCATGAGCACGGTCTTGGCCTCCAGGTAGGGCTGGAGGCCGTCGAGGCCGCCCTCGCGGCCCATGCCGGACTGCTTGAACCCGCCGAACGCGATTCCGAAGTCGGTCCTGAACCCGTTGTGGCCGACCGTGCCGGAACGCAGCTGCCGCGACACCGCCCAGGCCCTGTCGATGTCGTCGGTGAACACCGACGCGTTGAGGCCGTAGATCGTGTCGTTCGCGATGTCGACGGCGTGCGCCTCGTCGTCGGCCGCGATCACGCTGACGACCGGCCCGAAGATCTCCTCCCGGGCGATGGTCGAGTCGTTGTCGACGTTGCCGAACACCGTCGGTTCGATGAAGAAGCCGCGGTCGAGGTGGCTGGGCCGCCGCCCGCCGGTCACCAGGACCGCCCCCTCCTCGCAACCCTTCGCGATCAGTCCCTCGACCTTGTCGCGCTGGCGTGACATCGCCAGGGGCCCCATCTGGGTCTCGGGATCGAACGGGTCCCCGACCCGGATCGCCGACATCGCGGCGCCGAGCGCCTCGGTGAACTCGTCGTGACGGTGGCGACTGACGACGATGCGCGTGAGCGACGCGCACACCTGCCCGGTCATCAGCCGCGCCGACTGCGCGATGGACTGCGCGGCCGTCGCGAGGTCGTAGTCGTCGAGGATGACGCCGGCCGACTTGCCGCCCAGCTCGAGGGTGCAGCGGGCGATGCGCTCGCCGCACAGCGACGCGATCCGACGCCCGGCGGCGGTGGATCCGGTGAAGGTGACCTTGTCGATGCCCGGGTTGCGGACCAGCAGTTCCGACACCTCCCGGTCGGCGGTGACGACGTTGACGACGCCGGCGGGCAGTCCGCACGCCTCGGCGATCTCCGCGAACGCGTACACGGCACCGGGCGCCTCGGGGGACGCCTTGATGACGACGGTGCAGCCCGCGATCAGGGCCGGGGCGACCTTGTTGGCGAGCAGGCCGAGCGGGCTGTTCCACGGAATGATCGCGGCCACCACACCGACCGGCTCGCGGACGAGTAGACCGACGCCCTGGCCGGAGCTGGGCCGGCGCTGCGCGACCCACTCGTAGTTGTCGGCGAGGCCGGCGTAGTAATCGAAGACGTCGCCGGAGCCCGCCGAGGCGTGGGTGGACACGGCGGCGAGGATGCCCATCTCGCTGGTCCAGATCCGGCCCAGCTCGGCGCTGCGCTCCCGGATGGCGGCGCCGATCGCCTGGAGGTACGGCGCGCGTTCGGCGTGGCTCATGCGCGGCCACGGACCGCGGTCGAATGCCGCGCGGGCGGCGTCGACGGCGCGCGACATGTCCGCGGCGTCGGCCTCGGCGACGGTGAGGAACACGTCCTCGGTGGCCGGGTTGACGACGTCGAATCGGGCACGCGTGGACGGCTCGACCCATTCGCCACCGATGAACAGCTTTCCGGGGTGCTTCAGCGTCTCGTTCGCATCGATCAGACCTGTCATCGGGGAATCGGCTCCTTCGCGCATCCGCGCGCCCGCCCTGTGACGAGCGCCACTTCCACGGGACGCTAGAGATTCCCGGGGCGAGACAGACCACCCGGTCTCGCCCAGTGGGATGGGTCACACGGACGGCGATGCGCGCGGAGGAGTGGAGGAGGCCCGAAAACAGTTCAGCCCCGACCCTTTTCAGGGTCGGGGCTGATCTGGTGGCAGGTGTAGGATTCGAACCTACGTAGGCGTAAGCCGACGGATTTACAGTCCGCTCCCATTGGCCGCTCGGGCAACCTGCCTGGTGTTCGCGACCAGAGCACCTCGGCGCTCTGACGCGTATCGAAGAATACAACGAACTCCCCCCAGATACGCAAACCGGGTGGATACGGGCGGTTGCGAACCGATAGCGTCAGGGCAACCCACCGCTGTCCGGGGTGGGGTCGACCGCTATGGATTTGGAGTGCCCAGTGGCTGATTCGTCCTTCGACGTTGTGAGCAAGGTTGATCGTCAAGAGGTGGACAACGCTCTGCATCAGGCTGCGAAGGAGTTGAGCACCCGGTTCGACTTCCGCAACACCGGGGCGAGCATCGAATGGTCCGGCGAGGAGACCATCACGCTGACCGCCGACACCGAGGAGCGCCTGAAGGCCGCGCTCGACGTGTTCAAGGAGAAGCTGATCCGCCGCGACATCTCGCTCAAGGCGTTCGACGCCGGCGACCCGGCGCAGTCCGGCAAGATCTACAAGCTGAGCGGTTCCCTGGTCCAGGGCATCAGCAGCGAGAACGCCAAGAAGATCTCGAAGAAGATCCGCGACGAGGGGCCCAAGGGCGTCAAGGCGCAGATCCAGGGCGAGGAGCTCCGTGTGAGCAGCAAGAAGCGTGACGACCTGCAGGCCGTCATCGCGCTGCTCAAGAACGAGGACTTCGGGATCGCCCTGCAGTTCGTCAACTACCGCTAGAACCAACCGCGGTACGCGCCGTCGAACGTAGGCCGCACGCCTTCCCGCCGAAGCGGGGACGTGTGCGGCCTATGTCGTCGGGCCGCCTCAGTGCTCCCGGTAGGTGGGCGGGAGACCGCCGTCGGACGGGCCGCCACCGGCCATCTTCTCGAGACGCGCGATGCGGTCGGCCATGGGCGGATGCGTGGAGAACATCTTGCTGACGCGGTCGCCGGTGCGGAACGGGTTGGCGATCATCATGTGCGACTGCGCCGCGATCTTCGGCTCCGGCGGCAGCGGCGCGGCCTGCGTGCCCCGCTCGAGCTTGCGCAACGCCGACGCGAGCGCCAGCGGATCCCCCGTCAGCTCGGCCCCGGACTGGTCGGCCTGGTACTCCCGCGACCGGGACACCGCGAGCTTGACGACCGTCGCCGCGATCGGCCCCAGTAGCGAGACCAACAGCAGCGCAATCGGATTCGCGTTCTGGCCGCCACGTCCGCCACCGAACATGTTCGCAAAGATCGCCATGTTCGCCAGACCCGAGATGACGGCCGCCATCGCGCCGGCCACCGACGAGATCAGGATGTCGCGGTTGTAGACGTGCGAGAGCTCGTGGCCGAGCACCGCCCGGAGCTCGCGCTCGTCGAGGATGTCGAGGATGCCGCTCGTGCAGCACACGGCCGCATGCCGCGGATTGCGGCCGGTCGCGAACGCGTTGGGAGCCGCGGTGGGGCTGATGTACAGCCGCGGCATCGGCTGGTGGGCCGCGGTCGCGAGTTCACGCACGATCTTGTAGATGACCGGCGCCTGCACCTCGGTGATGGGCTGGGCGTGCATCGCGCGCAGCGCGAGCTTGTCGCTGTTGAAGTACGCCCACGCGTTGGTCGCGACGGCCAGGATGATCGAGAAGATCAGGATGTTGCGGTTGCCGAAGAGCGATCCGATGAAGATGATCAGCGCCGACATTCCGACCAGCAGGCCGAACGTCTTGGCACCGTTTGCGTAACCGTGCACCACTCGCCTCTTCCCTGTGCACCGCCACCGGGACCCGGGCGGCTCCTACCAAGACAACGAACCAGCCCGGGAATGCGGTTCCCGGGCTGGTTGGAAGGCTACTTCAGAAGACGGTCGACCCGGCTCATCCCACGCGTTCGACGGTGTACCCGACGAGCCGCACCAACGCCTCGTTGGCCGGGCCCTGCGGCAACTGGGCCAGCTCGGTGCGGGCCCGGTCGGCGTACTCGCCGAGCTTCGCCTTGGCCGCGGCCATGCCCGGCGAGCGGTCCAGCAACGTCAGCGCCTCGGCCAGGTCGGCGTCGTCGGTGACGGGGCCGTCGAGCAGTTCACGGAGGCGATCGGCGTCGGCGCCCTCCTCGCGCAGCGCGTACAGCACGGGCAGCGTGTGGACACCTTCGCGCAGGTCGGTGCCGGGGGTCTTGCCGGACTGCTCGGACGCCGACGAGATGTCGATGATGTCGTCGGCGATCTGGAACGCGGTGCCGACGGCGTCGCCGAGGCGCTCGAGGCGGGCGATCTGATCGGCGTCGGCGCCGGAGAAGGTGCCGCCGAAGCGTCCGCTGGCCGCGATCAGCGAGCCGGTCTTCTCCCACACGACCTTCAGGTAGTGCTCGACCGGGTCCTGATGCTCGCGGGCGCCGATCGTCTCGCGCATCTGCCCGGTGACCAGCTCCGCGAAGGTCTCGGCGATGATCCGCACGGCCTCGGGGCCGAGCGTCGACACCAGGCGCGACGCGTGCGCGAACAGGTAGTCGCCGGCCAGGATCGCGATGCTGTTGCCCCACCGCGCGTTGGCGCTGGGGGCGCCGCGGCGCATCGCGGCCTCGTCCATGACGTCGTCGTGGTACAGCGTGGCCAGGTGCACGAGCTCGACGACGGTGGCCGCCGTGACGACCGCGGGGTCGGAGCCCTTGGGGCCCAGCTGCGCGGTCAGGACGGTGAACAGCGGACGGAACCGCTTGCCGCCGGCCTTCGCGAGGTGCAGCGCCGCCTCGGTGAGGAAGTCCTCACCGTCGGACAGCTCGCTGACCAGAAGCTCCTCGACGCGGGCGAGCCCGTCGCGCACGACGTCCGCGAGCTGCTGGTCGCCGAGATCGACTCCGGCGACGACAGTGCTCGACTCCTCAGTGCTCACGATGTCAGTACTCATTCCTGTAGTCGGTGACGCCTCGGTAACCACGGTAGTGAACCTAGCGGTATAAGCGGCCGCCGCCGAACCTGCCCTCGCCGCGAGGCATTACCTCAGCCTGAGAAGATACTGGGGTGGTGGCCGAACATTTCCCGACCGCAGGGTCCAGCGATGCCCCGAACCCGTCCCCGAATCCCCCGACGCACACGAAGGTACTGGTCGTCGGCGCTGGTCCGGCCGGTTCCGCGGCGGCGACGTGGGCCGCGCGCGCCGGCCACGACGTCCTCCTCGTCGACGCGGCGACGTTCCCCAGGGACAAGACGTGCGGTGACGGCCTGACACCACGCGCGGTCGCCGAGCTCGACCGCCTCGGGCTGGGCGACTGGATCCGCGAACGCACCGTCAACCGTGGGCTGCGGCTGACCGGGTGGGGTCGGGAGCTGGAGTTGCCGTGGCACGACGGCACCCTGCCGACGGTGGGCAGCGCGGTCCCCCGTGCCGAACTCGACGACCGCCTGCGGAGGACCGCGGTGGAGTCGGGTGCGCGAATGGTCCAGGGCGCCAAGGCCGTCGGCGTCGAACGTGACGGCGACCGGGTGCGCGCGGTGACGTTGAAGACGGCCGACGGGACGCACACGGTCGCATGCGAGAAGCTGATCGTCGCCGACGGTGTGCGTTCGACACTCGGCAAGCAGCTGGGCCGCGAGTGGCACCGCGACACCGCGTACGGGGTCGCGGCACGGGCGTATGCGACGTCGGGTCGGCACGACGATCCGTGGATCACGTCACACCTGGAGCTGCGCGACGGCTCCGGCGCGCTGCAGCCCGGCTACGGGTGGGTGTTCCCGCTCGGGACCGGCGAGGTCAACATCGGCGTCGGCACGCTCGCGACCGCCAAGCGGCCGGCACCGGGCGCGCTGCGGCCGCTGCTCGACCTGTACGTCGCACAGCGGCACACCGAGTGGCAGCTCGACGGCGGGGCGCATTCGGTGGCGTCGGCGCTGCTGCCGATGGGTGGTGCGGTGTCGAACGTCGCAGGCCGCAACTGGGCGCTGATCGGCGACGCGGCTGCATGCGTGAACCCGCTCAACGGTGAGGGCATCGACTACGGGCTCGAGGGCGGTCGCCTGGTGGCCCGGGTCCTCGACGACGCCGACCTCACCGAGGTGTGGCCGGCGATCCTGCGGGACCGCTACGGCCGCGCGTTCTCCATCGCGCGCCGGCTGGCAGGCCTGCTGACGCTCGCGCGGTTCCTGCCGGCGTCGGGTCCGGTCGCGATGCGTTCGCGCGCGATGATGACCGTCGCGGTGCGGGTGATGGGCAATCTCGTCACCGACGCGGACGCCGACGTCGTCGCCCGCGCGTGGCGGACGTCCGGCGCGGCGTCGCTGCGGCTCGACTCGCGGCCGCCGTTCAGCTGAGGTTCTCTAGCGCGTCGCGCGGTGCAGCGCGACGATCCCGCCGGTGAGGTTGCGCCACTGCACGCCCTGCCAGCCGGCGGCCTCGATGCGCTTGGCCAGCTGCTCCTGCGTGGGCCACTCGCGGATCGACTCGGCGAGGTAGACGTAGGCGTCGGGGTTGCTGCTGACGGCGCGCGCGACCCGCGGCAGCGCCTTCATCAGGTATTCCATGTAGACGGTGCGGAACGGCCCGAACACCGGGGTCGAGAACTCGGACACGACGAGGCGGCCGCCGGGCTTGGTGACACGGGCGATCTCGCGCAGGCCGGCGTCGAAGTCGGAGACGTTGCGCAGGCCGAACGAGATGGTGGCGGCGTCGAACACGCCGTCGGCGTACGGCAGGTGCATGGCGTCGCCGGCGACCATCGGGACCTGGCGGCCGATGCCCGCCTGGAGCATGCCCTTGGAGAAGTCGGTGGCCACCACCCAGGCGCCCGAGCGACCGAGTTCGACGGTGGAGACGCCGGTGCCGGCGGCGAGGTCGAGAACCCGCTCCCCCGGCTTCAGGTCGAGGGCGGCTCGCGTCGCCTTCCGCCAGCTGCGGTCCTGGCCGAAGGACAGGACGGTGTTCGTCAGGTCGTACCGCTTGGCGACACCGTCGAACATGGACGCGACCTCGTGCGGATCCTTCTCGAGCGAGGCCCGCGATCCGTGTGTTTCTGCCACGACGGAAGACGCTACCAACCGGCTCACGCCTCGATGTCCGCTGCCGGGCTGTCCGCCTCCCGGCTCGCCCCGGGGCTCGCCTCCGGGCTCATCTCGGGGCTCGTCTCGGGGCTCGTCTCCGACGATCCACGCCGGCCGAGCATCCGGGCCTTGCCCCGCGCCCACGGCACGAGCATCACGACGACCGCGACCGTCACCGACGACCCGAGGACCGCACCGGCCAGGACGTCGTGCGGGTAGTGGACGCCCTGCAGGACCCGGGCCAGGCCAACGAGGATGCCGAGCGCGAGCACGAGCCACCGCTGCAGCGACGACAGCATCTGCCCCGACGCGAGCACGATCGCGGTCGCGAGACCGATCGCGATGACGGTGTGGTTGCTCGGGAACGACCAGTCGCCGACCGCCGGGCAGTCCGGCAGCGCCACCTGGGCGCGGCACGGCCGATCCTCGCCGACCAGCGACTTGACCACCTCGCTGAGCACGTAGGCGACGACCACACCGAACCCGCCCATCAGCAGGTCTCCGAGGTACGGCGATCGAGTGCGCCACATCTGCGCGGCGAGCACCGCGAACAGTGCGACCAGCACGAGCAGTCCCACGTCGGCGACCAGGCCGACGCCGGGCAGGTCCGCCGTGTGCGGGACGATCGCGCGATAGATCGCCGCGCTGACGTCGCGCAGCAGGTACAGCGCCACCACGACGACGGCGGCGCCGATCAGCATCATTCCCGCGCGCTCGGCGCTCCTCGAACTGGTTCGCATTCGATCCAGGATAGAAACCCTTCCTGAGTGAACTTCTCAGGAACTCCCGGAACCGTCGCTCCGGGCCCGCCGGCGCAGGACCAGGAGCACCGGCAGCGCGACGAGCCACGTCACGACGATCACCGATCCGGCGGGCACGATCGCGACCCGCGCGTCGCGTCCGGCGACGCGGACGAGGTCCGGGTCGGCGCGCGAGTACTCGACGTCGATGCGCTGACCGGCGGTCAGGTTGGTCGGATAGAGCACGCCAAGTTTCGGATTGTGGGTGACCCCGTCGGGTGTGACGAAGCTGACCGCCGACCGCAGCGATCCTGCCGACAGCACCTCCGCGGTCGCGGTGCCCATGTCCGACTCGATGGTCCGATCGTTGCGCCACGCCGCCAGCACGAGCAGGACCGCCAGCACCGAGATCCCGACCGCCACGGCGACGGCGCCGACCTGCGCCCGACGCGCGGTGCGGGAGCTCACGAGCGCCTCACAGCTGCGCCCGGACCGCGGCGTGCAGCTCGCGCAGGCCGGACCGCTCGGTGGCCACCTCGAGCACGCGGATGCCGTCGTTCGGCTCGATGAGCGCGGCCGCGAGGTCGGGCAACGTGACGTGGAAGTGCGGGATGCGGTACGCGGCGCACAGTGCGGCCAGGTCCATGCCGTGCGGTGTCCCGAACACGCGCTCGAACACGCCCGCGTACTGCGGGTCGCCCTGTTCGAGCAGTTCGAAGATGCCGCCGCCGTCGTCGTTGGCGACCACGATCGTCAGGTCGGCCGGGCGCGGCTCACCGGTGCCGATGAGCAGCCCCGACGCGTCGTGCAGGAACGTCAGGTCGCCGAGCAGCGCGACGGTGCGGCCCTCCGCCTCGTACGCGAGCGCCGCGCCGACCGCGGTGGAGACGGTGCCGTCGATGCCGGCGACGCCACGGTTGGACAACACCCGCAGGCCGGGGCGCGGATAGCTCACCAGGGCGGCGTCGCGCACCGGGTTGGACGCCCCCAGCAGCAGCTGATCGCCATCGGCGAGCGCGTCCATGATCGCGGCCGCGACGTGCAGGCCGGTGGTCTTCGGGTGCGCTGCCAGCTGAGACCGCACAGCCTTGTCGGCATGCTCGGACAGCTGCCGGCAGCGCGCGATCCACGCCGGATCCGGCTCGCCGGACACCACGGCCCGGGTGCCGGTGGCCCGCACGTTGCCGGACACGTCGGGCCAGCGCGGCCCGGTCGTGAGCGCGTACACCGCGACGGACGGATCGGCGAGGAGCTTCGAGACCGGACGGTGCAGCGTGGGCCGGCCGGTGATGATCGCCTGACGCGGCTTGAGCTGCGGCAGCGCGAGCGGGTGCAGCGGCAGCCCGTGCATCGGCGCGGTCGGCTCGGCCACGGTCGGCAGACCCGCGAGCTCGGGCCGGTAGGCGGCGCCGTGCCCGGAGATCACGACCGTGTCGGGGGTGATGTCGAGGTCCATCGGGACGTCGAGGGTGGCGTGCGCGGTCGTAGTCCAGGCCGAGCCGTCGGGGCGCCCCTCAGGCACCGGGCCCTGCGCGTGGATGTCGGGCACGAGCGGCTCGCGCAGCGGGATGTCGAAGTGGACGGGTCCGGCATTGCCGGAGCGGGTGCCGCGGGCCGCGGCGAGCACCCGGCACACCGCCGAGCGCCACTGGCTGTTCTGTTCGTCGAAGCGGATCCCGCGCAGCGACTCGTCGCCGGCCTCCTCCGCGAGCCCGAGGCTGATGGCCGCCCGCACCTGGCTGCCGAACAGCCCGAACTGCTCGACGGTCTGGTTGGCGCCGGTGCCGAGCATCTCGTACGGGCGATTGGCGCTGAGCACGATCAACGGGATCCGCGCGTAGTTGGCCTCGAGCACGGCCGGGCCGAGATTCGCGACCGCGGTGCCCGACGTCATCACGACGGGGACAGGCAGACCGCTCGCGGCCGCGAGACCGATCGCGAGGAAGCCGGCGGTGCGCTCGTCGATGCGCATGTGCAGGCGAATCCGTCCCGCGTTGTCGGCCGCCTGCAGCGCGAATGCGAGCGGCGCGTTGCGCGAACCCGGGCAGAGCACGGCCTCACGTACCCCGCCGCGGATCAGTTCGTCGACGACGGCGGTGGCTTGTGCAGTGGACGGATTCACGCCTTCCAGATTGGCAGACGCGACGGTCGCCGCGCCGCGAGGGGGCTGCCACGATGGTCGACATGGTGCGCACGATCTTCGACCCGGCCGACAACGATCCGGGCCACTTCTACAAGGTGCTGACCGCGTCGGTGGTGCCGCGGCCGATCGCGTGGGTGTCGACGCTGTCCGGCGACGGCGTGCCCAATCTGGCGCCGTACAGCTTCTTCACAGTGGCGAGCGCGAGCCCCCCGGTGGTGCAGTTCACGTCGGTCACCCGCAAGGACAGTCTGCGCAACATCGAGGCGACGCGCGAGTTCGTGGTCAACCTCGCGACCGAACCGATGGTCGAGAAGGTCAATGCCAGTTCGGCACCGTACGAGCCGGGCACCGACGAGTTCGCAGTCCTGGGCATCGCGAGCGAGCCGAGCGAGCGCATACGCCCGTCGCGGGTCGCCGACTCCCCCCTCGCGATCGAGTGCCGGCTGCGTCAGGTGATCGAGGTGGGTGAGTCGTTCGTCGTGATGGGTGACGTCCTGGCGGTGGCGGTGCGGCCGGAGGCGATCGCCGACGACGGCCTGCCCGCGTTCGCGGCGTTGGCGCCGCTCAGCCGCCTGGGCCGCGACGAGTGGGGCATGACCCCGCCGGTCCGCCGCCTCCCCCGCCCGGGCCGACCAGGATGACCCACCGGAGCCTCGGCCGTATTAGGGTTGGCTAAACTACCACCGGATTCGCGGGACGGAATGCCATGGCCAAACGCTCCAAGTTCGTCAAACCCGAACAGCGCGAGATCATCTCGGCGCACGTGTTGGGCAGCAAGCGGATCAGCCCCAACTTCGCGCGCGTCACGATCGGCGGCGACGGCCTGCAGGGGTTCATCCCGATGGGCTTCGATCAGTGGTTCCGGATGTTCATCCCCGATCGGGAGCAGACGGACTTCCGGCTGCCCCATTCCGCCGGCAGCCTGTGGTACGCGCAGTTCAAGCTGATCCCCAAGGACGCACGCCCGGTGCTGCGCAACTACACGGTTCGCGAATTCCGCCCCGCCGGAGGCGTTTTCGGCGACGGCCCGGAACTCGACATCGACTTCGCGTCGCACGGCGACCTCGGTCCGGCGTCGGCGTGGGCCGACGCGTGTGCGCCGGGCGACCCGCTAGGCCTGCTCGACGAGGGCCTGATCTACAACCCCACCCCCGACGCCCGCTGGCACCTGCTGGTGGGTGACGAGAGTGCGCTGCCCGCGATCGTCGGCATCCTTCGCTCGGTCGATTCCGCGCTGCCCGTGCGGGCGTACATCGAGATCGCCCACGCCGACGACCGGCAGGACGTGCCCGTGAGCGACAAGGTCGAGGTGCACTGGCTGGTACGCGAGGATGCGGCGGCGCGGCCCGGCGCGCTGGCCCTGTCGACGGTCATCGCCGCGGACTTCCCTGCCGGCCCGTTCTACACGTTCGTCGCCGGCGAGAGCGATCTCGCGACCGGCGTGCGGCGTCACCTCGTCGCCGACCGTCACGTGCCCAAGTCCGACATCGCCTTCACCGGCTACTGGCGCCGGGGCCGAGCCGCTTATTGACACAGCGGGCACGCCGCGTACTGAATCCCCGAAACGACTGTGGGCCCGCCCGGATCACCGAGCGGGCCCACTGTTCGCCGTCGACTAGGCGGCGTGCTTCTGCACCAGATCGCCCAGGCGCGGCAGCGCCTCGACGACGTGCTTCTTCGCCGACGGGCGCAGCGTCGAGTAGACCTTCTTGATCGCGCCCTTGTCACTGCCCTCGATGCGCTCGTCGGTGACACCCAGCAGCGCGTCGGCCGCGGCATCGCTGCGGGCGACCAGGAACGCGGAGAAGCTGCCCTCACCGCTGGCACTGAACTCCTGCCAGAACGGTTCGAGGCGCGCGACGAACGCCGGCAGCAGCCCCTCGATGGCGTCCGGCACGATCGACGGGCCGACCTTCTTGACCGCCGCGTAGCCGCCCTTCAGCGCGAGTCCCGACGCACCCTTCTTGTCAGAGACCTCCGCGTCGACGAGCGCCTCGACGTCCGCGAGAACCGCGGGCATCCGTGCGTCGTCCAACAGGGTGTCGTTCAGCGCTGCAACCACTTCCAATGCCTCCGTATCGACTGTTCCGTATCTGGCCGGGCACGACACTATACGAGGTCGGCACCCTCGTCGGCGGCGAGCAGTTTGTAACAGCGGCGCAGCCGTGCGAGCCACCACTCGGCGCGCTCGGCAGAAGCGGCCAGTTCGGTCACGCGGGCCGGGTCCGGGACGACCGGGCGCGCGTCCAGACAGCCGTCGGACATCTCCCGCGGCGCAGCGACATCGGCGTCGAACAGCCCGCCCGTGCCCAGGCCGCACGCGTGCCTCAGACCGGGCAACGCGGCCGCGGCGGCGAGACCCGCGCCCATTCCGACAGCGGTGTCCAGCGCGCTCGACACCACCACCGGGACACCGTGACCGGCGAGTTCGTCGGCCAGCGCGAGCAGCCGACGCATCCCACCCAGCGGCGGCACCTTGACGACGGCGACGTCGGCGCCGCCCGCGCGCACCACCCTGAGAGGGTCCTCGGCGCGCCGGATGCTCTCGTCGGCGGCGATCGGGACATCCGGCAGTCGGCGGCGGACCTCGACGAGTTCCGGCACTGTCGCACAGGGCTGTTCGGCGTACTCGAGCGGGCCGTCGGTGGTGAGGGCGGTGAGCGCGGTGACGGCGTCGTCGACGCTCCACCCGCCGTTGGCGTCGACCCGCACGTTCGGGATCTGCGCGCGGACGGCGTTCACGCGCGCGACGTCCTGTGCGAGGGTCTGTCCCTTCTCGGCGACCTTCACCTTCGCGGTCCGGGCGCCGGGGAACCGGGCGAGGATCTCCGGTACCCGCTCCGGTCCGATCGCGGGCACGGTCGCGTTGATCGGGACCCGCTCGCGCACCGGCGTCGGCGGGCCGAGCCACGCCGCCTCGAGCCCGGCGCGCAGCCAGTGCGCGGCCTCCGCGTCGTCGTACTCCGGGAACGGCGCGAACTCTCCCCACCCGGCCGGGCCCTCGAGGAGCACGGCCTCGCGAGTGGTGATGCCGCGGAAGCGAACCCGCATGGGGAGGCTCACCACTCGGGCTCCGTCCAGGACGTCGGAGAGCGCGGGGAACGCTGTCACGGCTGGCCCGGCAGTAGCTGGACCATGAGCGCCTCGCAGTCGGCCAGGACCGTGCCGTCGAGGTCGCGCAGTTCGGCGGTGCAGAAGATCTTGCGGCCCTCGACCCGGTCCACGCGCCCCTCCACCACGAGTTCGGTCTCGATGGGCGTCACCTTGCGGTAGTTGACGTGCAGGTACCCGGTGCGAGCGATGGGATGCCCGGAGGCGTGGACGATCATGCCGAGCAGGTCGTCGAACAGCAACGCGACGGTGCCGCCGTGGGCGGCGCCGTTGCCGCCACGGTGGTACAGCCGGAACACCCCGCGCGAGCGGACACCGTCGGCGGCGACCTTCTCGAACTGCCACGGCAGCAGCAGCAGGCTGCCCCGCCCGGGTAGCTGCGAGTTGAATCCGGCCGGCGACTTGCCTTCCGGCACTCGGTACGGCGCGATCAGCTCGGCGAGCGCCTCGGCCTGTGCGATGGCCTGCTCGGCGACGTCGTCGGGGATGTGCGTCGAGACCGCGAGGTCCTGCAGCTGCCGGAACGACTCGACGAACCGCCCGAAGTTCGGGCCCGCCTCGACCGGCGTGAACACCGGGAATCCGCCGTGATGTTCGTGGATGTCGTTGCCGGCAGCATCCGTCTGCACTCCGTCGCTCATCTCTGCACGGTAGCGCCGTGGTGGGGCGGTTCCGGGGCCAGGTGCTCCCCGACACACCGGCGGCCGGGGCCTATCCTCGCTTCGTGACCTTCAACCCGCAGCTCTGGAGCCCCGTCCCCGGTTTCGAGGACCTCACCGACATCACGTACCACCGTCATGTCACGGAGGGCATCGTCCGCGTCGCGTTCGATCGCCCCGAGGTGCGGAACGCGTTCCGCCCGCACACCGTCGACGAGCTGTACCGCACGCTCGACCATGCCCGGATGACGTCCGACGTCGGCTGCGTCCTGCTCACCGGCAACGGTCCGAGCCCCAAGGACGGCGGCTGGGCGTTCTGCTCGGGCGGCGATCAGCGCATCCGTGGCCGCAGCGGCTACCAGTACGCGAGCGGGGAGACCGCGGAGACCGTCGATCCGGCGCGTGCCGGACGCCTGCACATCCTCGAGGTGCAGCGCCTGATCCGCTTCATGCCGAAGGTCGTGATCGCTCTCGTCAACGGCTGGGCCGCCGGCGGCGGGCACAGCCTGCACGTCACGTGCGACCTCACGCTGGCGTCGCGTGAACACGCCCGCTTCAAGCAGACCGACGCCGATGTGGGCAGCTTCGACGGCGGCTACGGCAGCGCGTACCTCGCGAAGATGGTGGGCCAGAAGTTCGCTCGCGAGATCTTCTTCCTCGGCGACACCTACACCGCCGAGGACATGCACCACATGGGCGCGGTCAACAAGGTCGTCGACCACGACGAGCTCGAGAACGTCGCGATCGAGTGGGGCACGAAGATCAACGGCAAGTCCCCGCAGGCGCAGCGCATGCTCAAGTACGCGTTCAACCTGCAGGACGACGGCCTGGTGGGCCAGCAGCTGTTCGCCGGCGAGGCCACCCGTCTGGCGTACATGACCGACGAGGCCGTCGAGGGCCGGGACTCGTTCCTCCAGAAGCGCGACCCCGATTGGTCGCCCTATCCGTGGTACTACTAGCAGTCGGCTTTGCCGGTGGTGATTTGCGGATGCGCGGTCACCACCGGCGACGGCCGGTCAGGGCCCGTCAGAGCGACTGCCGGTAGCCGTAGTACTCGTGGTCCTCGTTGTATCCGCCGTGGCCGCCGCCCACTTCGGAGAAATGGCGCACGAACTCGATAGCGGCCACCCATTTGACGTGTTTGAAGCCGTGCTGCAGTTCGTTGCGCAGTCGTAACGGCGCCCCGTGTCCGTAGGTGAGGGGCGCGTCGTTCATGTCGTACGCGAGCATCGTCAGGTGATGACTCATCTGCTCGATCGCGTGGGCGTCGTAATACGTTCCGCCATCCGAACCTTCGGCGAGAGAGTAGAAGACGACCCATTTCGCCTCGGGCAGTGGCCGCACGAGATCCAGCAGAGTCTGCATCGACACCCCGCCCCATTTCGCGACCCCGGACCAGCCCTGGATGCAGAAGTGCTGGGTCGTCTGTTCGTGGTACGGCAGCGCGTGCAGATCCGTGAGGGACAGCTCGGCGGGGTTCTCGACGAGCCCGAAGATCCGTAGCCGGTAGTTCCGGAATTCCGTGTCGAACATCTTCTTGTACTCGTCGCTGTCCGGATAGGTTCCGTTGTGCCACAAGTACGGCGAGATGTCCTTGTCGGTGTAGGCCCCTGGCTCCGCGTCCGCGTATTCGAACAGCCGTTGCGCCGGCCCGATCAACGCATACCCGACTCGCTGCACGACCCGTGGATGACGGAAGGTGAACGGAGTGGCCGCAACCCACCCGAGGACGACGACGACCATCGCGACCATGAAGACGCCGAAACCGATCCAGCTGTCGTCGTCGCGACCACCGAACATGTGGTTGAGGTTCCGCAGCGCGCCCGTGGTCACCACGAACGTCACGTGGATGACGATGAACTGAAGGAACCACAGCATCACGAGGAAGTGGATCGAACGGCCCAACTGAATGTTGAGAGGCTTGCTGATCCAGGTGAACCGCGTCGACAGCGCCGGCGACATCGCCAGACCGCTGAGGATCGCCACCGGTGCGACCACGAACACCGTCACGAAGTACGTGAGCAACTGCAGGCTGTTGTAGGCCACCCAGCCGTTCTCGGTGGGCCAGTCCAAGGACAGATACTGGATGAGAACGGTCACCGCGTTCGGGAAGACGTCCCAACTGGTCGGAACCAGATGCCGCCACTGCCCCGTCGTGAAGATCAGAACGAAGAACACCACCCCGTTGACCAACCACAGGACATCGGCGCCCAGGTGCCACCACCTCGCCAGACCGATCGAATGTCGGATGCCGGGAAGCCCGACCTGGCCCGGCAGCCCGACCGAGTCCTCCTTCGCGGTCCACAGCGGGTCGTCCGGCACCCGGTGCTGGACGCGTAACCACTCCTTTCCCGGAGTGCAGTTCCGGGTGAAGTACAGCCGCGGATGATCGACGAAGATCTGGATGCCCGACCGAAGGATGAACGTCATCAGGAACAGGTTGAAGAAGTGCTGCCACGCAACCCAGGCCGGGAAACCCGGGTGCGCCTCGAGCTCCGGCGGAACGGTGGTCCCGGGATGGCGGGTCATGAAGTCCTGGACAGCCGGGATGTCGTGCAATCCCTTTCCGATGGCGACCGCCGTGATCAGCACGACGAAACCGATCGGCAGGAGCCACAAGACGTTGAACCATTTGTCCCTACCGACGCGCAGACGCGGCGCGATCCCACCCGTGTGCGGGATCCGGCCGGCCCACGTGTCCGGATTCAGGGCATCGGATCCAGGCTCGAGCCTCGGCCGACGATCGGATAACGACTGCGCGCCCGCCCCGGACACGGCACCTGGATCAGGGGCAGGTCGATCGACAGTGCCCATGTGATCGACGTTACCCGCGTCGGGGTGATGTAGGCATGCTCCCCGATCGGCTCGGGGGGGAACGTCCCGATTGTGGTGATACGCCCCCTCGGGCGGCGTCGAGGCGCGGCGTGGCTGGCGTGATCTCGATCACCCGCTGGCATCATGACGCGCATGCCGCAGCCGAACCGCGGCGCTTCGACCGATCTGTCACCGTCGCCGGCTCCACCCGTGGACTCCGCGGGCGCCGAGGAGGTACCCGGTCCCGTCGACGTGCCGCCCGACAAGGGATTCCGCCCCGACATCGAGGGCCTGCGGGCTGTGGCGGTGCTGGCTGTCGTCCTCTTCCACGCGGGCGTACCCGGGATCGCCGGCGGGTTCGTCGGTGTGGACGTCTTCTTCGTCGTCTCCGGCTTCCTCATCACCGGGCTGCTCTGGCGGGACGTGGCGGCTACCGGCACCGTCCGGGTGGCCAGGTTCTACGGCGCCCGTGCCCGCCGGCTGCTGCCGGCCGGGAGTTTGGTGCTGATCGCCACCGCGATCGGTTCGGCCCTGCTGCTCCCGCCGCTGCAGGCCCGGGAAGATCTCGGCGACGGGATCGCCAGCGCGCTCTACGTCGGCAACTACCGGTTCGCGCTGCGCGGCACCGACTATCTGGCGGCCGACGCTCCGCCGTCGCCGTTCCAGCACTACTGGTCACTCGGTGTCGAGGAACAGTTCTACCTGCTGTGGCCCGCGCTGATCATCGGCACCGCGTGGCTGGTCCGGCGCTGTCCGGGCCGCACCGGCCGGGCGCCGTCGGCGCTGCCGTACGTGCTGGTCCTGGCGCTTGTCGCGGCCGCGTCGTTTGCGGTGTCGCTGTCGTGGACCCACACGCTGCCGTCGTGGGCGTACTTCTCGCTGCCGTCGCGGGCCTGGGAGTTGGCCGCCGGCGGCCTGGTGGCGCTGTCCGTCCCGCTGTGGCGCCGGCTGCCGGGCGTTCCCGCGGCGGTCGCCGGATGGGGCGGGCTGGCGCTGATCGTCGTCGCCTGCCTGCGACTCGGCGACGCCACGCCCTACCCCGGGACCGCGGCCCTGCTGCCGGTGCTGGGCACCGCGCTGGTCGTCGGTGCGGGCTGCGCGGCTCCCGGGTCGGGCGCAGGACGCGCGCTGTCGCTGCCGCCGATGCGGGCGATCGGGCGGCTGTCGTACTCCTGGTACCTGTGGCACTGGCCGCTGCTGATCTTGGCGCCGGCACTCGTCGGCCACGACCTCGGCCTGTCCGCCCGGCTGGTCACGGTGGCGGTGTCCGTCGGGCTCGCGGTGCTCACGCTCCGACTGGTGGAGAACCCCGTCCGGTTCGCCGCTGGTCTGCGCGACTCCGCGACCCGCAGCCTCGCCCTCGGCGGCGCGGTGACGGCGGGCGCCGTCTGCGCCTGTCTGGTGCTGCTGCTGGTGCGGCCGGTCCCGATCGGCCACGGGGTCGCCGCAGCGGCGTTGACGGTCACCGCTCCGACGGAGCCCGCGCCACCCGCCGCCGACCCGCACGACGTCGCCGTGCAGGAGTTGACCGCGCAGGTGCAGGCCGCGGTCGCGGCCTCGGCCGGGCTGGGCGCCGTCCCGTCGAACCTGTCCCCGCCGCTGGCGGACGCGTCGGCCAGCGTGCCCGAGGTGTTCGTCGACGGCTGCGTGCGGTCGTGGCTCGAGGTGGGGCAGGACGAGTGCGCGTCGGGAGACACCGCCTCGCCCACGACAGTGGCGCTGGTCGGCGACTCGCACGCCGCGATGTGGAGTCCGGCGCTCGAGCCGGTCGCCGAGCAGCGGCACTGGCGACTGGAGAGCCTGGGCAAGGTCACCTGCCCGCTGGTGGACCTGCCGCTGACCAGCCCGTATCTCGGCCGCGAGTACACCGAGTGCGAGCAGTGGCGCGGCGAGGTGGTCTCCCGCCTGCAGGCCGAGCGGCCACAGCTGATCGTGCTGAGCATGTCCCGTCGGTACGGCGGCGACTTCGGCTTCACCATGTACGGACCCGAGTGGCAAGGCAGCCTGACCCGCATGGTCGCGCAACTGCACGCCACCGGGGCACACGTGCTGGTCCTCGGACCGGTGCCGGATCCGCATTCGACCGTGCCGACATGTCTGTCCGCGCACCTCGACGACGCCACGGACTGCTCCCCGCAGCGAGCGGCGGCGATGAACGCGTCCGGCATCGCCGCCGAGACCGCGGCCACAGTGGCCGGCGGCGGGGAGTACGCCGACCTCACCGACCTGTTCTGCACTGCCGACCGCTGCCCGGTCGTCGTCGGCAACGACCTGGTGTTCCGGGACGACAACCACCTCACGATCGAGCACGCCCAGGCCCTGTCCCCCGTCATCGCCGCACTCGCCGACCGGGCCCTCGCCGACGGCTGAGCCGCGCACGTTCGAGATCGGTCCAAGACCCGATTCGCCTTGGGTCCGCCCGCGATCGGGTGTGCAATGGACAGGTGAGCACCGAGACGACGTTCGCGGTGGACGGCGTGCGCCTGTCGGGTGCGCTGACCGACCCGACCGGCGAGCTGCCGGTGGTCGTGTTCGCGCACGGCAGCGGCAGCGGCCGGTTCAGTCCGCGCAACCGGTTCGTGGCCGAACTCCTGCAGGACGTCGGCCTGGGCACGCTGCTGTTCGACCTGCTCGCCCCCGACGAGGAGGGCGACCGTCGGCTGGTCTTCGACATCCCGCTGCTGTCGGCGCGGCTCACCGAGGTCACGACGCAGCTGCGAGAGCGGGCACCGTCGATCGCATACTTCGGCGCGAGCACCGGTGCGGCCGCGGCCCTGCACGCGGCCGCCGCGCCGGACGCCGACATCACCGCGATCGTCTCCCGCGGCGGACGCCCGGACCTGGCCGGGTCACGGCTGTCGGCGGTGCGGGCGCCGACGCTGCTGCTGGTCGGCTCCCTCGACACCACCGTGATCGAACTGAATCGGCAGGCGGCGAAGCTGCTCGAGTGCGAGCACGAACTCGAGATCGTGCCGGGCGCGACGCACCTGTTCGAGGAGCCGGGCACCCTCGACGTCGTCGCGGATCGGGCGCGCGACTGGTTCGTCTCGCACGGGCGACGATCGTGACCGAACCCTCCCGGCCCGTGCGGCGATGGCGGCTGCCGCGACGAGAATGCCGACGCGCCAACGCCGTCCGCGGAGGGTCCGTTCCCGGTCGACAGCCGCGATCGATCCCCCACCACCGAGGCCACTGCCGACTTCCAATCATTGTGTGACTCTCTCGATTCCCACCAGGCACACTGGATCCATGACCGTCGACCGCGAGCAGCCAGCACCGGAGCATCGCCGCCCGGAAGGGGCCAAGGACGCCACCGTCGAAGCCGTGGGCAAGCTGTCGGAGGCCCTCGAGACGGTCGAGCAGGCCCGTGGCCATCTGTACGCGTTCCATCAGTTGATGGGGCGGGCGGATCGGCAACTCGGCGAGGCCGTGGAAATGCTGATCGAGTCCGGGCATCCTGCGAGCGCAGATCGGCTGAGGACGTCGATGGTGGGCCGCAACGTACTCGAAGGCCGGTGGACGTTCCAGGTCGTCGAGGAGTTCGACGACGGGTACTGGTCCGAGTTCCGTGAACACGAGAAGGCGGTCCGCGAAACACTGCTCCGCGGGCGCCGGCACCTGTACGAGGCCGAGATGAAGGAAGCCCTACGCACCCGGGGCCGCCCGGGCCACGAGGCGCGGCCCGGTCGGGAGCAGTGACACAGGAGGAGAGAACGTGGAGATACTCAGCAGCAGGACGATTCTGCGTCCCCGGGACTACGAGGTGACGTTGGCGTTCTACCGCGATGTTCTCGGCCTCGCGATTGCGCGCGAATACCCCGGTGGGACGGTGTTCTTCGCCGGGCAGGGACTGATCGAGGTGACGTCGCACGGCGGCACCGAACTGGAGTCCCGCTTCGCGGGCGCACTGTGGATGCAGGTCCGGAGCCTGGCGGATGCGCAGACCGAACTGATCCGAGCCGAGGTGCCGATCGTGCGCGAGGCCCGCAAGGAACCGTGGGGGCTGCACGAGATGTGGATCGCCGATCCGGACGACGTCCCGATCGTGCTGGTGCAGATCCCGGAGGATCACCCGATCCGCCGCGACCTGCGCTGAGACGACGGCAACGGCCGGGCACCCCGTCGTGGGTGCCCGGCCGTTGTCTCGACTTGCCTACTTGGACAGAGCCGCAGCGATCTGGTCGGCCTGCGCCTGGCCCTCGTGCAGCTGACGGAGCAGCCACAGCCGCAGGACCTTGGCGACCGCGCCCGCGAGGTACAAGGCGGCACCGATCACGGTCACGGCGAGGAACGCGGTGGCGAGGATCTGGTACGACGAGATGTCGCGCAGGTCGTCCAGGGTCAGCGACGAGATGTAGACGACGAATGCCGCGACGGCACCCACGATCATCAGGACCAGGCCCGTGATGCGGACGGCACCGTCGCCGCGGGACTGGCCCGTCTTGAGCTTGAGATCCGCGACGTCGGACTTGAACTGGGCGCGACGCTCATCTGCGAGAGTGGTCATCGTCATCCTCCTAGGTAGCTGTTGGAAAGTTCGTTCTCGATTTCGTCGGGCGCACCGACGCGGACCACTCGTCCGTGGAGCATGAGCGCCGCCCTGTCCGCGATGGGCAGTACGGCGCGGGCGAACTGCTCGGCGACCAGGATCGTCAGTCCCTCGTCTACGAGCTGTCCGACGATGTCGTACATCTGGGAGACGATCCGCGGGGCCAGACCCATCGACAGCTCGTCGAGCAGCAGCACGGTGGGGTTGGTGCCCAGTGCCCGGGACAGCGCCAGCATCTGCTGCTCGCCGCCGGACATCGAGCCGGCGAGCTGGTTCTTACGCTTGCCGAGGATCGGGAACCGGGTGTACGCGATCTCCTCGAGCTTGCGCAGCTCCGAGCCGGTTCCCGTTGCGATCCACAGGTTCTCGTGCACGGTGAGGTTCGCGAAGATGCCGCGGCCCTCCGGGATCGAGCACACGCCCAGCTTCGCCAGGTCGGAGGCCTCGGCACCGTTGACGCACCGCCCCGCGAGGCGCAGTTCGCCGTGGGTGACCGGAAGGATCCCCGAGCAGATCTTGAGCGTCGAGGTCTTGCCGCCGCCGTTCGGCCCGAGCAGCGCCATCACGGTGCCCGGCTCGACGGCCAGATCCACACCGTGCAGGACCTCGATCGGACCGTATCCGGCTCGGACACCGGCCAATTCGAGCAAGGGGGTGGGCTCGCCCTGCGGCGCGACCACCGCGTCGGTCATCTCTGCGGTCACACCGCCTCCTCTGCCGTGCCGATGTAGGCGGCGATCACCGCCGGGTCGCTCTGGACCTGTTCCGCGCTGCCCGACGCCAGGATGGCGCCGTAGTCGAGCACGTGAATGTGCTTGCACAGCTTCATCACCAGCGGGATGTCGTGCTCGACCAGGCAGATCGCGAGTCCGTCCGCGGCCAGTTGATGCAGCAGTTCCGCGAAGTCCTCGGTCTCCTGCTCGGTCTGGCCGGACGCCGGCTCGTCGAGCAGCAGCAGCCGCGGCGACGTCATCAGGGCGCGCGCCGCCTCGACCACGCGGGCGCGGCCGGTCGGGATCTCCGCGACGTCCTTGTGCGCGACGTCGGTGAGCTTGGTGAGCTCGAGGATCCGGTCGGTCTCGGCGTCCACGTCGATCCTGCTGCGCGTGTTCGCCTTGTGGATGTCGCCGGCGACCCGGATGTTGTCCCGCACCGACAGCGACAGGAACAGCTCGAGTCGCTGGAAGGTGCGGGCCAGCCCCTTGTTCGCGCGCTTGGCGGGCGAGAGCCGGGTGACGTCCTGACCGTCGAGCAGGATCTTGCCCGACGCCGGCTTCTGCAGACCGGTGATCGTGTTGAACAGCGTGGTCTTACCGGCGCCGTTCGGCCCGATGAGACCGGTGATGGCGCCGCGATCGACGGTGATGTTGACGTCATTGACCGCCACGTGGCCGCCGAAACGGACCGTGATGCCTCGGGTTTCGAGGATCGGGATGTCAGACATGGACGATCGACTCCTTCGGCGTCGAGGCGACCTGCTCGGTGGCCGTGTGGGCTGTCGCGGTGTGCACCGTGATCGCGCTGGGCAGGCCGAGTTCGCGGTCGAGTGCGAGCAGGTTCTCCTCGGTGTACGGCTCGTCGATTCCGATGTCCTCGGGCGCAGTGCCCTGTCGAGCGGCCGCGGCCTCCTCCCCCAGCACGGCGGCGGGCATGACCATCTGGCCGACGACCGGGAGCATGAACACCGTGACGATCGTGATCGTCGCGAACCACCAGTTGCCGAGGACACCGGTCACCGCGAGCACGTACGCCAGCGCGATGACGGCGGCGCCGCCGATCAGCACCGGCTTGGCGTTCCGCAGGCGGCGGTAGCCCTCGACGACGTCGTGCACCGAGCCGGACGGGTTCTTGCCGACGCCGAGGCCGATGAGGGCCGGGCTGACGGCGGCGAGGTGACCCATGAACGTCCACAGGCCCTCGAGTTCGGGCTGCGCGGCCGTGAGGTTGTTGAACGACACCATGATCACGGCGAAGCCGACGCCGGCCATGAGACCGCCGAACAGCGCGCCCGAGACGTAGCCGATGCCCGCCACGACGGTGAGCATGAGGATCGTCAGGCTGATCATGATCGAGAAGTTCTCGTTCGAGACCGCACCGGTCGCGCTCGACATGAGGATGCCGCCGAGTCCGGCGATGCCGGCCGAGAGCATGAACACGCTCAGCTTGAGCTTGACGAGGTTCTGTCCGAGCATCGCCGATGCGGCCGGACTGTCCTTCATCGCGGCGAGGCGGCGACCGTAGCCGCTGTTGCGGAGAGCGATCACGCCGATGGCGAGGACCACGAAGATCGACGTGGTGGTCATCAGGTACGCCGTCTGGTTGCTCAGGTCCAGCGGGCCGATCTTCAGCGCCGGGATCACGAGGGAGCCGCCGGTGAAGATCGAGAACTTGACGCCGAACAGTTCGTGCTCGGTGGTGTCGCGCAGCACCATGTTGCTGAGGAACACACCGAACGCCATCGTCGCGAGGGCCAGGTACAGGCCGCGCAGGCGCAGCGCCGGCAGGGCGACGAGGCCGCCGATGATCGCCGCGGCGATCGTGCCGAAGATCAGGCCCCAGATGTTCATGCGGGCAGCGAGTCCGGTTCCGGAGATGCCGAAGTGGAACGCGACGATGGTCGCGATCGCACCGAACGACACCGGCGCCAGGTTCAGCTCACCGGCGTAGCCGGTCAGCAGGGTCAGCGACAGCGCGATGATCGCGAACGACATGCCCAGGGTCAGCGTGGTGATCGCGGACTCGACCATCAGCAGGCGGATCAGGTACACGATCACGATCAGTGCGGCGCCCCACGCGACGGCCTTGCGCACGCTGGGCACGTTGTAGCGCTCGCGGGTGCGGACCGCGGTTCCGCGGAGGCGGTCCTGCGGCAGCACGATGAGCACGACGAACAGCGCGATCATCGGCAGCGAGACGCGGAAGTTCGAGGTCCACGTCCACTCGGCCGGGAAGTAACCCAGCACGTAGGTGCCGGCCAGGCCGAGCACGATGGAACCGACGAACGTGCGCGGGATGCTGCGCAGGCGACCGAACATGGCGGCTGCGAACGCGTCGATGACGAGCAGCGTCAGCATGTTCGCCTCGAGGGTGCCGCCGCTGATCGGGGTGACCAGGATGCCGGCGAGGACGGCCAGAGTGGAACCGAGCGCCCACGAGAATGCGGCGATGCGCTCGGGGTTGTGCCCGTTGAGGCGCAGGAGGTCGGGGTCGTCCACGACGCCGCGCATCGAGACACCGACGCGAGTACGAGTGAACAGGAAGCGAAGTCCGACGGCGATGGCAACTGCCGCGACCAGACAGATGATCTCGTGCGTGTGGATGGTGGCCCCGAAGAACGAGAACCGACTGTCGTCTCCGAAGAACATCTTCATGGTCCGGGGATCCTCGGGATGCCAGAACCACTGGGAGAGCGCGAGCATGCCGAGCATGATCGACACCGTGACGACGATCTTGGTGACCTCGGCGGTGTCACGGAGACCGCGCATGATCAGGGCGTACAGCAGCAGGCCCATCAGCGGTCCGGCGATGCCGATCGTGATGAGCAGCGCCACGGGTGTCGGGATGTTCCAGCCGTAGCGGAGCTGCCAGTAGAGGAAGGCGCCGAGCATGGCCTGGGCGCCGTGCGCGAAGTTGAAGATGCCGGACGTGTTGTAGGTGAGAACCAGCCCGGACGCGGCAATTGCGTACACGGAGCCCAGGACGAGACCCAGGATCGTGAACGTCACGAATGTGTCCATCTGCGAACCCTCTGAAAAACTCGGTCGGGATGACGGCGGCGCCCCGTGGCGGTGGCTCGGGGCGCCGCGTTCATCGGTCGGATCGAAGTGGCCGGATCGGTCGAGAACCTGTGGGCTACGACCGCCGGCCCCGGATTACGCCTTCGGCGTGATCACGTTCGGGTTCAGGTACTTGGTGGAGATGCGGTCGGCGTTGAGATCGGTGCCCCACGTCGACGGATCGGTCTTGATCAGGTACTTCGGGTCGCACTTGAACTCGCCCTGCTGCGTGGGGAACGCCTGGGAGTACTCGGCGCCCTTCAGCTCGACCATCAGGCCGCACTGGGCCGGGGTGTTGGTGCCGGGGTCGCTGACGGCGTGCAGGCCGCCACCGTCCCACTCGTGGATCTTCGACAGCTCGGTGATCATGCACTGACGGGTCAGGTCCGAACCGCACTCCTTTGCCGCGGTGGCCCACAGCAGGAACGACGAGGTGGACTGCATACCGAGCAGCGCGGTCTTGCCGCCCTTGGCCGTGACGAGGTCCTTGTACTGCTTGACCGCCGGGTTGGCGTCGTTCTCGAGCATCTGGAAGGTCATGTCGGCGTTGAGGTTGTCGAGCAGACCGGTGTCCTTGTTGAAGGACTGGACGGCGTTGCCGTACCACGTGGCCTCACCGAAGATGATCGGATCGAGCCCGACCTGGTCGACGGCCTTGATGAAGTTGAACTCGGCCGGCACCGGCGAGCGCGAGGTCCACATGCCCTTGGCGCCGCACTGCTTGAGCTTCTCCGCGAACGGGACGTAGCTGGCCTCGCCCTCGTAGTTGAGCGTGATGCCGCAGTCCTTGAGCGTGAAGCCGGCGGCCTCGGCCATGGACTTCGTCTTGGTCAGCGAGGTGATGATCGTGGGCATCGTCGAACCGACGAGCGTGAAGTCGCTCTTCATGTCGGGATGCATCTCGCCCATCTGGAACCAGGCGGCAGCGTTGGCGACGTCGACCGGGAACGGCACGCCCTGGTACGTCATCGGGCCGTTGGCCGCATCCGGGGAGACGGTGAAGCCCGGAACCGCGGCCATGTTGCAGGCGACGCGGGTCTGCTCGGACGTCTGGTCCATGGCGAAGCCGTGGCCGACCATCATGAACTGGCTGCGGCAGGCGTCCTGCATGACCGAGTTGGCCTGCGTCATGGCGGCGTCGTAGTCGGTGCCGACGATCTTGCGGCCGTTGATGCCGCCCTGCTCGTTGCACCAGTCGATCATCGCGGAGACGGCGTCGGACATCTCCTTGTTGAGGCCCGGGCTCTTGGCGTAGCCGCGGTCGTCGCCGTAGCCGATCTTGATCTCGGTGTCGGTGACGCCCTGGTCGGTGGCGCCCTTCGCGTCGCCCGTACCGCACGGGGAGGCCAAGGTGCCGAACTTCTCGGCGGCGGTGGACGACGACGCCTTCGCGTCACCCGATCCGGTACCCGGCACGACCGCGTCGCCGCTGCGGTCACCGGCACAGGCCGAGACCAGGGCCGCGGTCGCGGCGAGTGCCACGACCAACTTGGCTGTCTTGTTTCTCTTCACGGTCGGTGAATCTCCTTCTCAGTGCCCGAGACCGGGCCGGGGTAGAACCAACGGATCGAAAACCTGTCCGGACCTGCGGCGATGACCGATATCAGCGCGCCGACCGGAAGTCACGCAAAACCTAGGTAAAGCAAGTGTTTTCTTTAGGTAAAGAACTGGAAGGGCAGCTCACCCCGACCGCTGCCGCCATCCCGCCACCGACCTTCCCGAGCTCCACTCACCGGGAAGCTCCGTTCCCGGTGGCGAGGACCGTAACGAGCATCACACCGCCCCCCAGACGCCGGTCCCGGTGAGTGAGACAACTCCGTGATGGTCGACACACCGCTCGAAAAACGTGAGTGTTCACACACCCAAGGAACCGTCATGCGAGGTGATGGGAAGTTGAGAGCCAGCGCACCGCCGATTCACCGGATGCTCGCTGTACTTTTACGCGTTGGATACGCACAATTCGCTTGTGACCGCAGAGCTCGTCGTTCTCTTGGTAGTGGTCGTCACTGCCCTCGCTTTCGATTTCACGAACGGCTTCCACGACACCGGGAACGCGATGGCCACCTCCATCGCCACCGGCGCACTACGACCGAAGGTCGCAGTGGCACTCTCTGCAACCCTCAATCTGATCGGCGCTTTCCTCTCCGTCGAAGTCGCGGCCACCGTCGCGAAGGGGGTGGTCAACCTCCAGTCCGTCAGCGGCGAAGCGCTGCTGCTGATCGTGTTCGCCGGCCTCGTCGGCGGCATCCTGTGGAATCTCGCGACCTGGCTGTTCGGCATGCCGTCCAGCTCGTCGCACGCACTCTTCGGCGGGCTCATCGGCGCAGCCATCGCCTCGATCGGAATGGACGGCGTCGAGTGGGGCGGCGTGCTGGGCAAGGTCATCCTGCCCGCGCTGCTCGCCCCCGTCGTCGCGGGACTGGTCGCGACCGTCGGCACCCACCTGATCTACCGCATCACCAGGGACATTCCCGACGACGAGAAGAGCAGGGGCTTCCGGATCGGCCAGGTGGGCACCGCGTCGCTCGTCTCGCTGGCGCACGGCACCAACGACGCCCAGAAGACGATGGGCGTCATCTTCCTGGCGCTCGTCGCCCACGGGTCGCTCTCCGCGGACGCCGAGATGCCGTTCTGGGTCAAGCTCAGCTGCGCCATCGCGATCGCGCTCGGCACCTACCTCGGCGGTTGGCGCATCATCCGCACGCTCGGCAAGGGCCTGGTCGAGATCGCCGCACCGCAGGGCATGGCCGCCGAATCGTCGTCCGCGGCGATCATCCTGACCTCGAGCCACCTGGGCCTGCCGCTGTCGACCACACACGTCGCGACCGGATCGATCATGGGTACCGGCCTCGGCCGCAAGGGCTCCGAAGTCCGCTGGGGCGTGGCCGGCCGCATGGCCGTCGCGTGGCTCATCACGCTTCCGTCCGCCGGCATCGTCGGCGCGATCTGCTGGGCACTGGCACACCTGATCGGTGGACTGCCCGGCGTCCTCGTCGTCTTCGCCCTGCTGGTTGCGCTGTCGATCTTCATGTACCTGCGCTCGCGCCGCCAACCGATCGACCCGAGCAACGTCAACGCCGAGTGGGACGGTGGCCTGACACCCGCCGCGGAGAGCGCGCCCGGCGCCGCGGTCGCGGTAACCGACCAACTCGCCGACGCAGACCAGACCACCCGAAGCAACACCTGAGAGGAGACGACCGATGGATCTACTGACGCAGACCGCCAACTCGCTGTGGCAGGTCGTCCTCGTGGGACTTCTCTTCGGGGCGGGCCTGCCGGCCGTCTTCGCGCTGGGCCTCAAGAGCCTGTCCGTGGGCGCACGGACGAACGCGGACGGGACGACCACGGCGTCCACTCCGGGCAAGATCGGCGCGGCCGCGTGCTTCGCCGTCGTGCTGATCGCGATCATCGCCGGGATACTGATGTTGATGCAGAACTTCCTGGCCAGCAGCTTCGGCATCCACGTCTTCTGAGCGGGGCCCCTACCCCATCCACACCCCCGCTCCCATCGTGAAAGTGATCGCAACCGTGAACAACAAGTACTCGCTCCGCTCGGTACTCGATTGGCTCCGCGCCGGCTACCCGGAGGGCATTCCGGCCAAAGATCACTTCGCGCTGCTCGCGGTACTGGGCCGCCGCCTCACCGACGAGGAGATCGGGCAGGTCGTCGACCTCTCCATCGCGACCGCGCACGAGCACCCCGCTCGACACGTCGACTACGACGCCCTCAAGAGCATCATCGCCGGCATCATCCACGAGGAACCCACCGAGGAAGACATCGCCCGCGTCACCGAACGCCTCGTCGCGGGCGGGTGGCCCGTCGTCGGAGACGACACCGAAGCACCCGCCGGGGACGACCAGGAAGCCTCGGACAGCGAGAGCTGACGGACCGAGTTCAGGAGCATCATTGAGCCTGCCTCCGTTTCTCGCCTCGATCATCGACTGGCTGCGCGCCGGCTACCCGAACGGTGTGCCCGAGCAGGACTACGTCCCCCTGTTCGCCCTCCTCACCCGACGCCTGTCGGAGGAGGAGGTCGACCTCGTGACGGCCGCGCTCGTCGAGCACGGCGACCTGCCCATCTCCAAGACCGATATCCAGGTCCTGATCACCAAGATCACGAACGAGATGCCGCTGGAATCCGATGTGGACAGGGTGCAGTCGCACCTGTCCTCCGGTGGCTGGCCGCTTGCGGGCCCGCCCCTCCCCTGACCGCGCGGGGGCCGGTACTCCGGTCGTGAAACCATCGACGGGTGAGCGCGCTCCTGCACACCCTTCCGATCCCTTCCGGCAGCGAGGTGGCCTCGGTTCTGCCGACGCTCGAACGAGTGCTCGACGGCGGTGGTCCACCGCTCCTGCCGGTACCGGAAGGAGACCGGAAGGAGACCGATCGGCTCACCCGCGCCCTGCATCCGGGCGAGGCGATCGACGACGTCCCTGGCGCCGACGACGTCGCGCTCGTGATGGCGACGTCGGGCACCACCGGCGTGCCGAAGGGCGCGATGCTCACCGCCCGGGCACTGCGCGCGAGCGGCGACGCGACGCACCGGCGTCTGGGCGGTCCCGGGTCGTGGCTGCTGGCCTTGCCGGCGCATCACATCGCCGGCATGCAGGTGCTGCTGCGCAGCCTGCTGGCCGGTCGGCCACCCATCGTCGTCGATGTCACGGCGGGCTTCGATCCCGACGACCTGCCGACCGCGGTCGAAGCGATGACCGGCCCGCGCCGCTACACCTCGCTCGTGCCGACGCAGCTGGTCAAGGCCCTCGACCATCCTGGAGCGACGGAGGCGCTGGCCTCGCTCGACGCGGTCCTGCTCGGCGGTGCGGCAACGCCGGCGCCGCTGCTGCGCCGCGCGCTCGACGCCGGGATCCGGGTGGTGCGGACCTACGGGATGAGCGAGACGTGCGGCGGGTGCGTCTACGACGGCCTCCCCCTCGACGGCGCGATCGTCCGTATCGCCGACGACTCCCGCGTCGTGCTGGGCGGCGACATGGTCGCGTCGGGCTATCGCGGACTGCCGGGGCACCCGGCCTTCGCCGAGCCCGGGTGGTTCCGGACCGACGATGCCGGCACCGTGTCCGGCGGAGTCCTCACGATCCACGGCCGGCTCGACGAGGCGATCTCCACGGGCGGACTCACCGTCGTGCCACAGGTGGTCGAGTCGGTGCTCCTCGAGCATCCGGGCGTGCGCGAGTGCGCCGTCCTCGGCGTGCCGGACGATCGCCTGGGTCAGCGTGTGGTCGCGGCGATCGTCCCCGCCGCGGGGTGCGCGCCCACCCTCGAGGAACTGCGCGAACATGTCCGCGGCGCGCTCGATGCCACCGCGGCGCCGCGCGAGGTCCGACTGCTCGACGCGCTGCCTCTGCGCGGGCCGGGCAAGACCGACCGCAACGCGCTGCGGACGTCCTGGGACCGGACTCGCTGACCGTCCGGAACGCGGGTAGTTGAACAAGCAATTGAAAGTTCTTCGAACTTCGCGGTTCGAAATACAATCGTTACAGAGCTGCCAATCCGCCTCGTACGTCCGGGTTTCCGCTGTTCACATTCGTTACCGACTGGTAGGAATGTCCGATCCGGGTCGAACGGTAAAGTCCGCACCTTACCCAATTCGGGGATTCGCCTTGCGCGAACTTGACCCAGCATCGATGCTGACGCAAGTGATCTTGGTTGTCGGGGACAAGACACCGCGATCACTCATCCGTCAGTGACATTTCCAACGAATGAGGGGTTGTTCATGCACATCCGTACCCGGAAGGCGCTCACCCGCACGGTCAGTGGCGTCGCGATGGCCGCAACGGCTGCTCTCGCCGTGCCTGCGCTCGCGACCGCCGCGCCCGCGGTCTCGGCACCGAAGATCACCGCGTCTGTCGATGCCCACGCCATCACGGTGACGGTTGAGAACACCAACACCGACGCCGGCACGACGTGCGGCGCCTACGCGATCGTCGCCTCCAAGGTCTCCGAACTCGAGAAGGACCCCACCAAGCTCCTCGAACCCGGATTCGCGGCATGGAAGGTCGCGTCGAAGGATCGCGTCGCTGCCGCGAGCACCAAGGAGTTCACCACGCCGAACTTCAACGACGGCGTGTACGCCGTGATCGGCGAGTGCACGTCGGCTTCCGGCGTTCCCGCGGTGAGCCAGCCCAAGATCGTCAGCCTGCCCGAGAACGCGCTGTTCGGCAGCCTGGAGAACGGCGCACTGAAGAACATCGTCGAGTTCCTCACCAGCGGGAACATCGACGGCCTGATCAAGGCGATCTCGGCGGGCTCCTCGCAGCCGGCGTAACGCCACTGGTCCTGCGCGGCGGCCCGGCTGTAGGTCGGGGATGTCCGGGCCGCCGCGCATCTTCCCCCCTTTTTGCACGACACCGGTTGCACGAGGTGCATCCGACGTCGTTCCTGTCGCGGGTGATCCCCGCCCTGCGTTCGTCCACGAACCCCGGCAGAGGTCCACTTCCCACCGCTGAAAGGACACGATCATGCGTGCACGATCCACCACAATCCTCACCCGCGCTGCCGTCGGCGGCGCGGTTGCCACCGCCGCACTGCTGGCCGGCCCCGCACTCGCGTCGGCCACACCCGCCCAGGAGTTCACCGGACCGGTCCTGACGACCGAGGCACACGACAACGTCGTCACCGTCACGGTCGGCAACCCCAACGTCGAATACCCGATGAGCACGTGCGGCGCGGTAGCCGTCGACGCCGCGAAAGCGCCTCAGGCCCTGGACGATCCGACCAAGCTGCTCGAGCCCGGCTTCGTCGTGTGGACCAGCGGTCTCGAAGCTGTCACTCCGGGCGCCACCACGTCGTACACGACAGCGCCGCTCGCCGACGGCGTGTACGCGTTCGTCGGCGCCTGCATCTCGCTGTCCAACCCCACGCCGGTGCTCGGTCAGCCTCAGCTCGTCCACATCGGTGAGGCGTTCGGCAGCCTCGAAACGGTGACCGGCAGCCTCGGCGACCTCATTCCGAACCTCGGCGATCTGCTCGGTGGCCTGCTGAAATAACACGAACCCTCCGGAAGACCCGGGGCCGCGGTGTACACACCGCGGCCCCGGTGTGTGTCCGCCTCCGAACGACGCGACAGGCGCTCGTACGCACCGCGCAAGGGCCCTGCAAGGGCGCTGCAAGAGGGCCACGCAAAGGTGAGGTCATGAACCTCGACACCTCACCCCCGGCGATCGAAGCCGTCGGGCTCGTCAAGACGTTCGGGCAGCAGCGCGCCGTGGACGGCGTGAGCCTCACCGTGCCGACCGGCTCGGTGTACGGCGTCCTCGGCCCCAACGGCGCCGGCAAGACCACCACGGTCCGGATGCTCGCCACCCTGCTGCGCCCCGACGGCGGCCAGGCCCGGATCTTCGGCCGCGACGTCGTCCGTGAATCGACCGCGGTCCGCTCCCTCGTCGGCGTCACCGGCCAGTACGCGTCCGTCGACGAGGACCTCACCGCCACAGAGAATCTCGTGATCTTCTCGCGGCTGCTGGGCCTGAGTCGTGCCGACGCGAAGCGCAAGGCGACCGAACTCCTCGAGGAGTTCGCGCTGACCGAGGCCGCATCGAAGCCGCTCAAGAACTTCTCGGGCGGCATGCGCCGGCGCCTCGACCTGGCGGCCAGTCTGATTGCCCGTCCCCCGCTGCTGTTCCTCGACGAGCCCACCACCGGGCTCGATCCGCGCACCCGCGCGCAGATGTGGGACACCATCCGCCGCCTCGTCGCCGAGGGCTCGACGGTCCTGCTCACGACGCAGTACCTCGACGAAGCCGACCAACTGGCCGACCGGATCGCGGTGATCGACCGCGGCCGGGTGATCGCCGACGGCACCGCGGACGAACTCAAGGCATCGGTCGGCGTATCGGCGCTGCAACTGTCACTCGCGGACCGCGGCCGGATCGACGAGGCCCGGATCCTCATCTCCAGCGCACTCGGGCTCGACGCGACCGTCACACCCGAGTCGGGCCGCATCACCGCGCCGCTGGCGGATCCGTCGATCACCGCGGATCTACTTGTGCGACTGCGCGATCACGGTATCGCGGTCGACGAGATCACCGTCTCCAAGCCGAGTCTCGACGAGGTCTTCCTCACCATCACCGGTCACGACACCGCCGAATCCGAAGGGAGCGCCGCATGACCACCACCCTCACCTCGCCCTCGACCACGACGACGACCGGCACCCGGACCGTCGCGGCCGTCGATCGCATCAGCCTCCGGGACTCCGTCGTCCACAGCTTCACGATGGCCTACCGCGGCATCCTGAAGATCAAGCACAATCCCGAGCAACTGTTCGACGTGGTGATCCAGCCGATCATCTTCACGTTCATGTTCACGTACATCTTCGGAGGCGCGATCTCCGGGGACGTGAAGTCGTACCTGCCGATCATCATCCCGGGCATCCTCGTGCAGACCGTCATCACGACGTCGATCGTGACGGGCACCCAGCTACGCGAGGACATGGACAAGGGCGTCTTCGACCGGTTCAAGTCGCTGCCGATCGCCCGGATCGCGCCGCTGTCCGGGGCACTGCTCGCCGACGTCGTCCGGTATCTGATCGCGACGACCATCACGATCGTCGTCGGCATCGCGATGGGCTACCGCCCGGGCGGCGGATTCGTGGGCGTCGCATCCGCCGCGCTGCTGGTCATGGTGTGCGCGTTCGCAATCAGCTGGATCTTCGCGCTCATGGGTGTGCTGATGAGCAAAGCCTCTGCCGTGCAGGGTGTCTCGATGATGATCCTGTTCCCGCTGACCTTCATGTCCAACGCGTTCGTGCCGGCCGACACGATGCCAGGCTGGATGCAGGCGTTCGTGAACGTCAACCCGGTCTCGCATCTGGTGACCGCGGTCCGCGAGCTCGCCAACGACGGCCACTTCGGAATCCACGCGGTGTACGCGCTGCTGGGCGCGGCTGTGATCGTCGCGATCATGGCGCCGCTGACGGTGCGCACCTACATGCGCAAGGCCTGACGGCTCACCCCTCCGACAGCGCCAGAAGCTCGAGAATCTCGTGACGCGCGGCGGCGCGCGGTGTCCCCTGGACGGACGCCAGCGCCGCCGCGACGGCGTCGTCACCGACCACGGCCCCGGCCGCATCGAGGTTACGGTCGAGACGCATCGACGGATAGTCCTGTCGTGCATGCACTCTCGTCGCCAGAGCAAGAAGCCGTAACTCCCGTTCGACGACACCGCGGCCGGTGGCGATTCGGTAGCCGGCGACGGCGCACGCCACCGCGCCGGTTTGCGGTAGATCCGGGTAGCCACCGGGTCCCAGCCGCTGCATCGACACCACCGCGATCCGGTCGGCGAGATCGGCCACGGGCTCGGGGCGTCCGGCCAGCACGTGGGCATCCACGGCCGCGGCAGCCACCATGATCTCGAACGGGTCGGCCGGAAGCTCCGCCGCGAGGCCGCCGGCGTGCCCCACCGCACGCCGGTACTCGGCCAGCCCCCGATCGACTGCGCCGACGGCCAGATCCGACTCCGCGGTGCTCGCCGACAGCGACGCCTGGTTGTGCGTGTCCTCGTTGTTCGCACTCTTGCTCGGCGCGTTCGCATGCATCGGGGCGAGCGTCGCGAGTTCGGACCGGGCCTCGGCGATCCGGCCGGCCCCGACGAGGGCGGCCACCATGAAGCCCCGCACCTGCAGGCTCTCGTCGTACAGGTGCAGGTCCCACAACCCCTCGGCGGAACGCCGGTAGAAGCCGACGGCTTCGTCGTACCGTGCGGACTGCGCGCACAGGCTGCCGAGGTGCTGACACACCATCGCCAGCCCCCAAGTGTCGTTCGTGTGTTCGGCCAGATCGAGCGCCAGCCGGGCATCCGATTCCGAGCCGAAGAGGTCGCCGTTGTTCTCCCGGAGGTTGGAGCGCGCCATCAACGCAGAACTGCGCGCGCCGGCATCGGCAGAGCGCACCGCCGTCGCCAGTGCCCGTGCCAGGCCGCGCCCGGACCCGGGCACCAGGATCAGCGTTGCGTTGACCCGCGACGACTCGCTGATGTCGGTGCGGGTGGCGAGCAGCCGCCGCAGGCGCATCCGGGCGATCGCAACCGAGCGCAGATTGCCACCCATCGCCATGTGGGCTGCGGCCAGCGCGTACGCCGACGCCAGGTGGTCACCCGGGACGTCCTCCGGATCGAGCCCCGAATCATCGAGTTCGATCACGCGCGGAACCCACGTGAAGACCTCCGAGTGCGCACCCCGTAGGGCCCACATGCCGCCGAGCACCGGGAAGACCGTGAGAACAGTGCGAACCGACTTCTCCGACAGCGCGTAGCGCAGTACCGCGAGCAGATTGTCGTGCTCGGCCTCCACTCGGTGCGCCGCCGCGATCTGCCGGCCGGACATGAAGTCGTGGAACACCTCTCGCGACATTTGCTCCGCCCACGCGACAGTTCGAGCGCTCACCTCGGCGGCTTCGTCGTCGTCCGACTGGTCCTCGCCGAACTCCCGCACGGTCTCGAGCATGTGGTAGCGCAACCCCACCGAGTCGGCGCCGGCGGCGGGTTCCACCACCGACAGCATCGACTGGTTCACCAACCCCTCGAGGGCATCGGCGACGTCGGCGACCTCGCCCCACTGGGCGACCGCGACGGCGGCCTCGGATGTGAAGCCACCGGGGAACCGGCACAGTCGGCGCAGCGCAGCGCGTTCGGGATCCTCGAGCAGGTTCCAGCTCCAGTCGATGACCGCCCGCAAGGTGCGGTGCCGCTCGGGCGACGTGCGGTCGCCCGAGCGCAGCAACGCGAACCGGTCGACGAGTCGGGCGTTGATCTCCTCGACGCTGAGCGTGCGGACCCGGGCCGCGGCGAGTTCGATCGCGAGCGGCAGACCGTCCAGCGTCCGGCAGAGCCGCTCGACCTCACCGCGGTCAAGACGCACCGAGGGCCGCACCGCAAGGGCCCGGGTCCGGAACAGTTCGACCGCGGGGGAACCGTCGTCGTCGATTGCCAACGGGGGCAACGGATAAACCGCCTCCGCCGTGATCGCCATCGGCGCGCGACTGGTGGCCAGGACCGTCAGGTGCGGGCTCGCCGAGATGAGGTCGGACACCACATCGGCGACGTCGTCGATCAGGTGCTCGCAGTTGTCGAGGATCAGCAGGGACGGCCGCGCCGCCAACACGTCCCGCAGCCGCTGACGCGCGTCGTGGATCCGGGTGCGCGTGAGCCCGCCCGGGACGAGATCGGCCTCGCTCAGGCCCAGCGTGCCGCTGATCGCGGCGATGACGTCCTCGCCGCTGCGCAGCGGGGCCAGTTCGACGAGTGCGACCGGCATCCGCGCGGAGATCTCGCCGCCGAGCGCGTGGGCCACCCGGGTCTTCCCGGTACCGCCGGGACCGAGAACCGTCACGACACGCGACGACGCCAGCAGCAGTTCGAGCGCGGCCAGATCGGTCTTCCGTCCGAGCAACGGGTTGGGCGCCGCCCGGAGCCCGATGACGGTGGGCAGCACGCGGTTCGCCGACTCCGGCTCGTCGACCGCGACGCCGCCACCGGACGTCGATTCTTCGGCCGGCCCACCCCGCAGGATCGTGGCGTTGAGATCGACCAGCCGGACGGACGGATCGACGCCCAGTCGGTCCGCCAGTCGGCCCCGCAGATCGGCGAACACCTCGAGCGCCTCGTTGGACCGCCCCGCACCGTGCAGGCACTCCATGAGCAGCGCGTGCGCTCCCTCGTCGAGCGGGGACGCGCCGGCTGCGGCACGGGCGATCGGCAATGCGTCGCCGTACTCCCCGGCAGCGACGAGCGCCGCGAGTTCGACAGCGTCGAGAGCACGCCGGTGGGTTGCCGCCTCCGTCGCCAGATCGTCGGCGAGGCCACCGTCGGGCAGATCGGCGCCGGGCTCACCACGCCAGAGAGCACGAGCCTGCCGGACCGCGTCGAGCGCACCCTGCTGGTCGCCGTCGGCGTGGCACTGTCCCGCCCGTCGCGCGAGTGTGCGCGCCCGCGCCAGGTCCACCTGCTGCGGGTCGAGCGTCAAACGGTAACCGGCCGGGCCCGCCTCGACGGCGCCGTCGGGCAACACCGACCGTAAACGTGAGATCTGGGTGTGCAGGGCGTTCGCCGGCGACTTCGGCGGGGTGTCGCCCCACACGTCCTCGACGAGTGCCGCCGCGCTGCGGCTGTGCCCCGGACGTCGGGCGAGGGCCACCAGCAGGCTGCGGGCACGCGGCCCGGGCAGCGGTACCAGGACGTCGTCGCGCCGCGTGGAAACCGCACCCAACAGCGCCACCTCGACCGGCGGTTCCGTGGGCGCCGGAGTCTGCGAATGGCTCGTCACGGGTTGCACCGGCGACCAGCCTATGGGAGGAGCCGACCGTGCGGCTACCCGATTCGGCCGGGGTGAAAGGATCGGGGCATGGCTTCTGTGTCGCAGTGGATCGAGGGCGCTCGTCCACGCACCCTCCCGAACGCGATCTCCCCCGTCCTCGCCGGTACCGGCGCGGCCGCGTCCCTGGGCGGTGCGGTGTGGTGGAAGGCGCTGCTCGCACTGGTCGTCTCGCTCGCGCTGATCGTCGGCGTGAACTTCGCCAACGACTACTCGGACGGCATCCGCGGAACCGACGACGAGCGGGTCGGCCCGCTGCGTCTCGTCGGTTCCGGGCTCGCGTCACCCTCCGCGGTCAAGGCCGCGGCAATGAGTTGTTTCGCGGTGGCGGCGGTGGCCGGCATCGTTCTGGCCCTGGTCTCGGCGTGGTGGCTGATCCTGGTCGGCGCGGTGTGCATCCTGGGCGCCTGGTACTACACCGGCGGCAAGAAGCCGTACGGCTACAGCGGATTCGGCGAGATCGCGGTGTTCGTGTTCTTCGGCCTCGTCGCCGTCCTCGGCACCGAGTTCGTCCAGGCCGACCGCGTCGACTGGGCCGGGCTGGTCGCCGCGATCGCGGTGGGCTCGTTCTCGAGCGCGGTGCTCGTCGCGAACAATCTGCGCGACATCCCCACCGACACCGAGTCCGGGAAGATCACGCTCGCAGTCAAACTCGGCGACGCACGGACCCGCACGCTGCATCTGATGCTGATGGTCGTCCCGTTCGTCGCCACCCTCGCGCTGTTGGTGCGGACGCCGTGGGCCCTCGTCGGCCTTCTCGCTCTTCCGCTGGCGGTCAAGGCGAACGCGCCGATCCGCACCGGCGGCCGCGGACCGGCGCTGATCCCCGCCCTCGCGATCACGGGCATGTCCATGTTGGTGTGGTCCGCGGCCACCGGGCTGGCCCTCGGGCTGGGCTGAGCCCCACAGCCACGCCGGAATCGGCTGCCGCTCAGGCGCGGTGCCCGAGCACGTTCACGACCCGGCCGTCCGGGTCGCGGACGAAGAACCGTCGCACGCCCCACTCCTCGTCCTGCAACGGGTGGACGATGGTCGCGCCGCGCGCGACCATCGTCTCGTAGACGGCGTCGACGTCGTCCACCTCGATGCTCATGTCGGGATGCACCGGCGCGGTCGCGTCGTCGCCCATGATCGTCACCTGGGCGGTGGGATTCGACGGCGACGCCATCGTCGTCACCCACCCCTGGTTCATCACCTCGACCAGCCCGAGAGCGCCGTAGAACTCCCGGCTCTCGTCGATGGAACGTGCGTGGATGTCGGGCACGACCCGCCTGATCGTCATGTCAACGCTTGTCCGGCACGAGGGCGCTGAGCACGAAGTTCACCAACGAGATGATCAGCGCACCCCACACGGCGGTCCAGAAGCCGTCGATGGTGAGGCCCCAATCGGTCTGCGAGCTGAGCCATGCCGTGAGCAACAGCATCAGCGCGTTGATCACGAGCGTGAACAACCCGAGCGTCAGGATGAGCAGCGGCAGCGAGAGCAATTTCACGATGGGCTTCACGAACGCGTTGACGACGGTGAAGACCAGCGCGATGCCGAGCAGGATCAGGATGTCCGTGCCGGTGCCCTGGCCCGAGTCGGCAATGTAGATGCCACTCAGCCACTGCGCGGCGAGCCAGATGGCGATCGCGTTGATCACCAGGCGAATCACGAATGTCATGGCCTCATGCTGGCACGAACCGGCCCGGCAAGGTGCGCGCCCGTGACGTCGCGCCGGTCACGGCCGCCGCACCACGGCGGCGTTCAACCGGAGCCGCTCGTGCAGGAAATGCTCGATGACGCCGATCTCGTCCTCGGTGCACGCGAGCAGGACCTTCACCTCGACGTCGCGTTTCGTCAGATCCGCGGTGAGCGCAACCCCCACGATGCCGACGCCGTCGGCCGACCCGCGGAACACGTCCACGCCCTCGCCGTCGCCGCCCGCGGTGTCCTCGAGGAATCCGTAGTCGACGGGGTAGACGACCTCCGGGAACCGTGGGTGCGCGCTGCCGCGCGGACGATCGATCCGAAGAGGCGCCTTGCGGACCAACTGATCCAGGGCCGAGAAGTACGCCGCCAGGTTCGTGTCCATACTTCCAGCGTGCCACGAAAGCCGAGGCGGCAGCCGCGAACCGGAGGCACGATACTCGGAGAACGAGGACAATGCACGCATCCATCCACTACGCTCGCAACATGACCGCGTGCCGTGTCAACTGGTGGACGGCCCTCGCCGCCGCCGCGTTGCTCGTCGCCGTCGGATTCGTGGCCTCGCAACTCGCACACCTGACCGACGGGTCGGCCACGGCGGGCCGCGAGTACGGCGAGAGCCAGGCCGTGATGTACAACCAGTTCGCCACCAGCGATCCGACCGATCAGCAGATCCACCAGTGGTGCAGCACCGGCGCCCAACTGTCCGCCGACACCCAGATCTGGTATCGGGGCGGCATCATCCAGGTGGGTGAACTCGACCAGAAGCGTTTCGCGGAAGGCTGTTTCGAGACCTACCGCGCCGCGACGCGATAACCGGTCAACGCGCGGCGACGGCCCCGTCGACGGCGATCTGCAGGTTCTCCGCGACCAGTCGCCTGATGTCCATCGGTGTCGTCGGCAGGTCGACGACCGGAGCACCGACGTAGACCTCGGCCGATCGGCCTGTGTCCGGGTTCGGCCCGTAGCTGATGCCGATGCTCACCAGTGCCGGCGGCGCACCGAGTTTGCCGGCCTTGACCGCGATGTGCCCGACACCGCTGTTGATCTGCTGCAGGCGGGTCGGATCGCCCTCGTTGCAGGTGCCCTCCGGGAAGATCGCGAGGACGTCGCCGCGGGCGAGACGTTCGGCCGAGATCTCCATCATGCGACGACCGGCGTCGGCGACGGCCCGGAGGCCGTGGTTCTTGCTGCGGAACACCGGAATCGAGCCCATCAGGTCCACCCTGCGGCGCAGGCCCGGCTCGGCGAACAGTTCGTCCTTCGCCAGGACCCGCGTCCTCCCGATCGCCCGGCGCAGCGGGGTCTGCCACGCGGTCGCGGCGAGCGTGTACTGGTCCCGCTCGGTCAGGTGGTTCGCGACGACGATCAGCGGCGTCCCCGACGCGAGCAGGCCCCGAAGTCGCTCCCGCGCACCGTCTGCGTACCGGACCTGTGGGCGGAAGCGCGCACTCAGCGTGGCGTAGGCCGCCTTGGCGAGGACCCGGTTCTGCTGGTGATCGCGGTAGAAGCGGTAGACGTCCTCGTAGTTGTCGAGCGTGACTTCGGGCCGGGTCATGTCGAGTCTCTCCTTCGGATCCCCACCCGACGACCACGGTACACAACCTACGGAACCGTAGGTTGAGTACCGTGGTCGATCCCGACGGCCCCTCAGGTCACGGGTTGCGCGGACGATTCGTCCAGCCGCCCTCGGGCTTCGGGAACCAGCCGCCGGCCGCGAACGTGCCGCCATCGACGTGCACCGTCGAACCGGTCGTGTAGCGCCCGAGATCGGAGGCCAGGAACAACGCGGCACCGGCTACGTCGTCCGGCTGCCCCGGCCCGCCCAGAGGCGCCCAGGTGGGCCACTTGGCCCACTCCTCCTCCGACACCAGATCGGTGTACGGCACCTGCACCGACTCGATGAGGTCCGGCGCGATCGCGTTGACCCGGACGCCGATCCGCCCGACCTCGACCGCCAGGCTGCGGCTGAACTGGGTCACCGCCGCCTTGTACGCCGCGTACACGCTGTGCCCGGGGATCGCCCGGTGCGCCTCGACCGTCGTGAGGTTCACGATCGAACCACCGCGGCCCCGGTCCGCCATGCCCGGCAGTACCGCGTGCGTGAGTCGCAGGACGTGGTCGAGGTTGATGCCGCCGACCTGCGCCCAGAACTCGGGGTCCGTCTCGGCGAACGGCCGTGGCGGACGCAGGAAGTGTCCGACATTGTTCACCAGGACGTCCGGCGCGAATTCCACGATCCGCCCCGGCACGACCGGCTCGAGGACGTCGCATGCGAGGACCTCGATCGAACCGCCCGCAGCGGCGTCGAATTCGAGCGCACGGGCCGCCTCGACATCGACGTCGGCGACGAGTACGGCGGCACCGTGCGACGCGAACGAGCGGGCGATCGACGCCCCGATCCCGTGCGCACCCCCGGTGACGACGGCCCGCTGACCGGGCAGCAGGGGGCCAGGGCGAAACGCCGGGCGGGACGACTGCGCAGACTGCGCGGGTTCTGACGGCACAACTTCCTCCTCGAAGTGGGGACAGACCGATGATCGAGCCCACTGCCGCACTCGCACACGGTATTTCCCGGCCAGCGAGAAACGCGGGGGTGCGCATTTCCGTGCGGGTCGCCCGACGCGCACCGCGCCCGCGTGGTTAGCCTCGAACCGAAGGACCCCACCAAACGAACGGGAGAAATCACCATGCTGAGCAAGACCGCCAACTCCGCTCTCGCCGCCGCCGGACTGGTCGGCGGATACGCCGTCGCTCGACAGACCGGCAACCGCCAGCTCGGCGGTGCGGTTCTCGCGGGCGTCGGCACCGTCTGCACCTACAACTGGGCCAAGAGCTCGGGCCCGGGCCGCGCGGCCGCCCTGCTGGGGACCTACATCGGCGCGTTCGGCGGCTCGCATCCGCTGGCGAAGAAGATCGGCGCATGGCCGTCGGTAGGCGTCGTCGCCGCCGGCACCGTGATCGCGTCGCAGGCCCTCACGAAGTCTTCCGCCCGAGGCTGACGGATGATCCGCCTCGCCGAACCCGCCGACCTGCCTCGTCTCCAGGAGATCGAGGTGGCGGCGGGCTCGGCCTTCCGGACGGTGGGGATGGACGCGATCGCCGACGATCAGGCACCCCCGATCGCGTGGTTCGAGGAGTACCGCACCGACGGCCGCGTCTGGGTGTGGGCCGAACGAGCGGCCCCCGCGGTGGCGTTCTGCGTCGTCGACATCATCGACGGCAATGCACACCTCGAGCAGGTGTCGGTGCATCCCGAACAGGCGCGACAGGGACTGGGCGCGGCGTTGATCGACCACATCGAGGAATGGGCCCGCGACCGCGGCCTACCCGAGATCACGCTCACCACATTCGTCGACGTGCCGTGGAACGCGCCGTACTACACGCGCCTGGGATTCGGCATCGTCGCCGACAGCGACCTAGGCCCCGGCCTACGCACTGTCCGCGAGCACGAGGCCGAGCGAGGTCTGGACCGCTGGCTCCGGGTCGCGATGACCCGGCACGTCCCGATCGACCCGACCGACGGTGGACGGCCGGAAGGCCGCCGCTAGGCGGTCCAGCGCCCGGTACGGACGAATTCGTCGAGCACGGCCGTCGGCCCGGACAGGTCGATCCCCTCGGACGCCACCCAGTGGTCGTCGAAGTACGTGCCGGAGTACCGCTCGCCGCCATCGCACAGCAGCGTCACGACGCTGCCGCTGCGCCCCTGCTCGAGCATCTCGGCAACCAGCCCGAACGCACCCCACAGGTTGGTACCGGTCGAACCGCCCACCTTGCGTCCGAGCACGGCGCTGGCGTGCCGCGTCGCGGCGATCGAGCCCGCGTCGGGCACCTTGACCATCCGGTCGACCACCTGGCCGATGAACGACGGCTCGACCCGCGGACGTCCGATGCCCTCGATCCGCGATCCGCGACCCGATGTGACGGCGCAATCGCTGCTCTGCCAGGCATCGAAGAAGACGGAGTTCTCCGGGTCCACGACGCACAGGCCGGTGTCGAAGGTGCGGTAGCGCAGGAAACGGCCGATCGTGGCGCCGGTGCCACCGGTGCCGGCACCCACGACGATCCACTCCGGGATCGGATGCTCCTCACGCTGGAGTTGCGTGAAGATGCTCTCGGCGATGTTGTTGTTGCCACGCCAGTCGGTGGCACGTTCGGCGTGAGTGAACTGATCCATGTAATGGCCGCCGCTCTCGGCCGCCAGGCGCTGCGACTCGGTGTAGATGCTCGACGGGTCCGTCACGAAGTGACAGCGACCGCCCTGCGCCTCGATCAGGGCGATCTTCGCCGGGCTGGTGCTCGCCGGCATGACCGCGACGAACTCGAGCCCCAACAGCTTCGCGAAGTATGCCTCGCTCACTGCGGTCGACCCGGACGACGCCTCGATCACCGTCGTGTTCTCGGTGACCCAGCCGTTGCAGATCGCGTACAGGAACAGTGAGCGTGCCAACCGGTGCTTGAGGCTGCCGGTGATGTGAGTGGATTCGTCCTTGAGGTACAGCTGCACGTTCCACTCGGGCGGCAGCGGGTAACGCAGCAGGTGCGTGTCGGCGCTGCGCTGGGCGTCGGCCTCGATGAGGCGGACAGCATTGTCGACCCAGACCCGCGAGCTCCGACGGTCGACGACGGCCGTCACCGGCGGTCCTCACCCCGGAGCTTGGCATGCAGGTCGGCCTTCTCGGCGCGACGCTTCGCGTCGACCGCCGAGATGTCCAGGTTGACCCTCTTGCGGAGCTTGGCGAAGAGAACCAGCGACAGCGGCAGTGCGATGAGCACCGCGAACAACGCGGCGACGATCAGCGGCACGTCGACCCCGAACGCCTTGGCGCCGAAGAGGATGACGACCGCGAGGACCACCACGAGGCCGAGACGGGCCACCGAGTACAGGACGACGTCGCGGACGAGCGTCCCCGTCGTCACGGCACCAGCGGACGCACTGGTCTCATTGCGGGCCTGGTCAGGACGGTTCTGCGCTGCATCACTCACAGGACCAGGGTACCGATCGCCAGGCGGGCGCCTCGTGAGGCCAGGGGCTCGACACCCGCGGCGAGCTTCGCGAACGTCGAACCCGCTCCCCCGAATGGCGGAGGTCGCATCAGGTTGCCCACTTTCCTGTCATCACCTACCCGATGGGGCGGTCCCCTCCTTCGGCTTCGGATAGGCCCGATACGCACGGAGAAGTCAGGCCCACCCTAGGGGTGGTCGGACCTGTTCGTGGCGAGATCGCCGATTCGTTTGCCCAGCCGAGACCTCACAGTCCGACTAGTCCGATTTGTCTATTACCTCCCCTTTACCAACTTTAGATTGTTCGAGTACCCGGGGGTTCTGGTGCCACTATGTCGGAGCCGGTCGACAAACGAACCGGTCCCGAATCTCCCCACCCGGTCCATCCGAGCGATGGACCCCGACACTTGGAGGATCGATGAGCGCACCCACCTATAACGGCGCCAAGGAAGCCCTACTGACCCCGGGCCAGGTCGCCGCACTGTTCCATGTCGACCCCAAGACCGTCACGCGTTGGGCGCACGCCGGCCGGCTCGGATCTCTGCGCACCCCCGGAGGACACCGGAGGTTCCGCGAGGCCGAGGTGATGGCGCTGCTCTCTTCCCTGACGACCGAAGCGCATCACGCGTAATCGATGCAGCCCGATTGGACGTCCGCCAGGTAGATACCCGGTCAGCCCGGACGCGGCTACCCTCGTAACAGGAGGTGCACCGTGATCTACCTACTGGCGTTCATCGGCCTGGTTACGCTCGCTGTCCTGTTCTGGAAGGCGTTCGGTCCGACCGCCACCACGGCCGTCCGAGGCGGCAGCGACAGCAGGGTCGGCAGAGCCGTCGGACCCGACGACGACCCCGAGTTCCTGTGGCGTGTGGATCGTGAGAACCACCGTCGACAGTCGGGGCCGCGGCCCGGACCCGACACCCCCACAGATCCCGAGGGCTGATCGGCGCCCGTCTCCCGACGGGCGCTGGTTCGCGCCCACACCGGCCTTGGTTCCCGACGTCGGGGCAACGGCGCCCGGTGGTGACGGCGCCTCGTGGCGAACGCCTGATGATGAAGGCCGCCTAGCAGAGCAGATCGAACAGGCAAACGACGACGGTCGCCGTGCACCCGCACGGCGACCGTTTCTCGTTCTCCGGCGTCTCGTTCTCCAGCGTCTCGTTCTACAGCGTCTCGTTCTACAGCGCCTCGTTCTACAGCGCCCCGCGCAGGCCCCGTACGCCCCGAAGTAGCCGAAGGGACCCTTCGTGCGCTCACAGCGCGCGAAGGGTCCCTTCGACTGAAGCCTTCTGAGGCCGTCCGGAGCCCTCGCGGGTCCGGTACCGCGGTCAGTTCAGGCCGGCGTAGGAGTGCAGGCCCGAGACCACCATGTTGATGATGAACAGGTTGAACAGCATCGCGATGAATCCGGCGACGTTGATCCAGGCGGCGCGGGTGTCACGCCAGCCCGACGTCGCGCGGGCGTGCAGGTAGGCCGCGTAGACGACCCACGCGATGAAGGACACGGTCTCCTTGGGATCCCAGCCCCAGAATCGACCCCACGCGGCCTCGGCCCAGATCGCGCCGAGGATGATGCCGGCACCGAACAGCGGGAACGCGACGATCGTCGTCTTGTAGGCGAGACGGTCGAGGGTCTGGGCGTCGGGCAGGCGCTGGGCCAGCTTGCCGAACGGGCCGGTGCCCTCATTACCCTTCGGGAACCGGATGCGGTAGAGGAACAGGATGCTGGCGACACCGGAGACCATGAAGATGCCGCTGCCGATGCTGATGATCGTGACGTGGATCGGCAGCCAGAACGACCGCAGTGCCGGCACTACCGGAGCCGCGTCGGCGTAGAGCACGGTCGCCGCGAGGAACATCAGGATCAGCACGGGAACGAGCAGGAACACGAACAGGTCGGCGTTCTTGCGCAGTGCCACGATGCCCGCGATGACGGCGGCCGCACAGGCCATCGTCACGAACTCGTACATGTTGCCGAGCGGGAACCGCTCCGTCGCGAAGCCACGCAGCACGATCGAGGCGACGTGCAGCACGATGCCGACGACCAGGAGCGCGTAGCCCATGCCGGCGAACTTCTCCGACAGCGTCTTGCCGGGCTTGTCGACCACCCGGCCGGGCGCCTGCCCGGTAGGTGCGGTAGTGCTGCTGCCGCCGGCGCCGGCGCCGACGAGTTCGCGCTCATGCTCGCGCTGCTGGACGTCGCGTGCGCGCATCGACGCGTAATGCGCGATCAGCAGCACCGTGGCGAGGACGTAGATCGCAAACGCCGACTCGAACGACCAGTCGCTGTAGCGAGCGAGTGTCTCGTTGATCGTCATATGTTTCATCTCCTGCGCATTGCGCGCTCGTGTGGTCCGTTATGCCGTGCTGTCACCCAGCAGGCGGGTGCGCAGTCGATCGAACTCGTCGCCCCAGCCGGCCTGATCCGTTCGGGCAAGCCCGCCGAGCTCTACTACGGTACGTCGTTCTCCCTCGGCCAATGTAGCCGACACGGTGTCGGGATCCTTCGCGGGGTAGATCCGCACCCAGACCCGGCGCCGCTTGATGACCAGCGACGTCAGTAGACCCGCCATCATCACGAGCGCCGACACCAGCACCCACTGCTGCGCGGGATCGTGCGACACCTGCAGGTTGACGAAGTCGACGGCGCCGTCGAAGCGCACCTGGGTGCCGTCGGCGAGCGTCTTGCTCTCGCCGGGGAACAGGTTGACCCGCTCCTGCTTCACCAACCGGCCCTGGTTGACCAGTTCCTTGTTGAGTGAGAACAGGTTCTGCGGCAGGCCGGTGTCGAGGCCGGTGTCGCCTTTGTAGATGTCGATCGCGACGGCGGGATCGTTCATCGCCGGGTAGCTCGACGACAGCAGGCTGCCGTGGAAGACGGCGGTCGGCGCGAACAGGCCTTCGATGGCGATCTGGTTCTTCCGTCGATCGTCCTCGTTCGGGTAGAGGCCGCCGGGCGGATCGAAGCGCATCGCACCGCTGGACAGGAACGTCGTGGCGTCGTCCGGGCGCCACTGCAGCGTCTCGGTGCGGGTCTCGCCGTTCGGGAAGGTCACGGTGAACGTGGGGGCGTAGCCGTGGCCCTGCAGGTAGACGCGGTCACCCGCGACCCGCAGCGGATGGTTGACCCGCAGCTCCGCGTCACGCCAGGTGTTCGCGTCCAGGTCGTCACCGGCCTGGTACGAGATGTTCGACCGGAACATCTCGGCCTGACCATTGTCGAGGTAGTCGGCTGTGAAGTCCTTGACGCGCACGCACAACGGCGTCATTCCGGTGCCGTCCTCCGCGAGGCCGGGGCGGAACGAGTCGAAGATCGCCGGGGACGTGGTGCACAGGCCCGCGCCGTTGTCGGCGATGACGATGGCGTTGCCCTCGTAGCTGAACATCTTGCCGACCGCGATCGAGACGAGCAGCGCCACCAGCGACAGGTGGAAGACCAGGTTGCCGGCCTCACGCAGGAAGCCCTTCTCCGCCGAGAGGGTGATCTCGTCCGGATGCGTGGCGCGCGCACCACCGACCCGCTGCTCGACGCGCCAGCCACGCAGTTGCTTCCGGACCCGCTCGGCGACGGCCTCGGGGGCCTCGTCGATGGTCTCGACGTGGTGGTGCGGGAGCCGGCCCAGGTTGCGCGGGGCCGCGACGGGCTTCGAACGCAACGCCTTCGCGTACTCGACGCAGCGCGGGATGATGCAGCCGACCAGCGAGATGAACAGCAGGACGTAGATCGCGGTGAACCAGAAGCTGCCGAACACGTCGAACAGCTCGAGCTTGTCCATGATCGGGCCGAGCGTCGGGCGGTTCGCGATGTAGTCGGCGACCTTGCCCTCGTTGAGGCTCCGCTGCGGCAGCAGCGCGCCCGGAATGGCGGCGAGCGCCAGCAGGAACAGCAGCACCAGGGCGGTCCGCATCGACGTCAGACCACGCCAGACGTTGCGGACCACGGCGACGGCCCGGCCGGCCGGTGACTGCCGCGGCGGACGTGGCGGCGTGGTCTCGGCAGCCGAAGTGTCGGCGCTCAGTGTGTCTCGAACCGTCATATCGGCAGGGTCACCTCCGTGATGAATGCGTCGCGGATCCAGCCGACGAACTGATCCCACGCGCCGGTGACCAGTGCGATACCGACCACGATCAACAAGATTCCGCCGAAGACCTGGATCTTGCGGCTGTTGCGGCGCAGCCAGCCCACACCGCGCAGTGCCCGCGCCGACCCGAGCGCCACCAGGACGAAGGGCAGCCCCAGGCCCAGGCAGTACGCGACGATGAGGGCCACGCCCCGGGCCGCGGTCGCGCCGTCGGTTCCGGCGGCCACCGACATCACACCGGCCAGCGTGGGCCCCAGGCACGGCGTCCAGCCGAGTGCGAACACCGCGCCGAGCAGCGGCGCGCCGAGCAGGCCGGACACCTGCCGCGGCGCGAACCGGGTGTCCTTCTGGAGAACCGGGATCAGGCCGACGAACGCCAGGCCCATCACGATCGTGACGACGCCGCCCACCCGCTGCAGGACGTCCCGGTTGATCGTCAGTGCCTCGATGGCGCCGAACACGGTCGCCGTCGCCAGCACGAACACGACGGTGAACCCGGCCACGAACAGCCCCGCGGCGCCGGCGACGCGCAGGCGCCCGTCGCGCAGCGTCTTCGTCCGGGTCTGCGCCTCGGCCGCGGTCACGGCGGGCGCGTCGGCGCCCACCACACCGGCCAGGTACGACAGGTAGCCCGGGACGAGCGGCACGACGCACGGCGACGCGAACGACACCACACCGGCGAGCAGGCAGGCGCCGAGCGCGAGCAGCAGCGGCCCGGTGGAGGCGGTCTCCTGGAACGTCTGGCCGACGTCGGCCAGCAGGATCGTGTCGGTCGTCATCCCTGGTCCTGCGGCTCCTGCGCGACGCGTTCCACGATGGGCTGCAGATCCTCGACCAGCAGTTCCTTGAGGAAGACGGCCGCGACGCGGTGCTGTCGGTCCAGCACGATGGTCGTGGGGATGACGCTGCTCGGGTAGTTCTTGCCGAGCGAGATCATGGTGCGCATCGCCGGGTCGTAGATCGACGGGTAGCTCACCTTGTTGTCGATCACGAAGTCCTGGGCCTTGTCCTGCGTGTGGTCGCGGACGTTGATGCCGAGGAACTGGACGCCCATGTCCTTGGTGTTCTCGTAGACCTTCTCGAGGTCGTCGGCCTCACCGCGGCACGGACCACACCACTGGCCCCACACGTTGAGCACGACGACCTGGCCCTCGAAGTCCGACAGCGACGTGGTCTTGCCGTCGGTCATGAGGTCGGGGCCGGACACGTTGCCGACGGTGCCGCGCTCGGACGGCGGGTCGTAAAATAGTTCGGTCTTGCCGCCGGGCGAGACGAACGTGAACGTACCGCCCTGGGCCACGGCGTCGTCGCCGCTCGCACAGCCGGCGACCGTCGCGGCGACGGCCACCGCGCACGCGGCAGCCGCGATCCGCAGGGATGGGAACTTCATGCGCCGGTCACCCTCGGGTCCGACGATCCGGCCGGCTCGGAGTAGACGATGTCGACGAGTGTGTCGCCCTCGTAGACCAGCGACGTCAGGGACGCCAGACCGCACTGGCGGTTGCGCGGGTCGTGCCACAGGCGCTCGCCCTGCAGGAAGCGGCGCAGCGTCCACACCGGCAACTGGTGGCTCACGCACACGGCCTCGTGGCCGACGGCGGCGACGCGGGCGGTGTTGATCGCCGCGAGCATGCGGTGCGCGATCTGCAGGTAGGGCTCGCCCCACGACGGGGTGAACGGGTCGCGCAGCTTCCACCAGTGCCGCGGCCGGCGCAGTGCGCCGTCGCCGACGGACACCTTGAGTCCCTCGAAGTCGTTCGCGGCCTCGATCAGGTTGGCGTCGGTCGCGATCTGCAGGCCGTGCTTCTCGGCGATCGGCGCAGCCGTCTCCTGCGCCCGCTGCAGCGGCGACGCGACGACGTGCGTGATGTCGTGGTCGGCGAGCGCCGACGCGACGGCACGGGCCTGCGCCTCACCGTTCACCGACAGTCGGAAGTTGGGGAGGCGTCCGTAGAGGATGCCGCCCGGGTTGTGCACCTCGCCGTGCCGGAGCACGTGGACGATGGTGCGGGTGTCGGAGTGCGGGTGGTCGGCAGCGCTCGCGTTGTCGGCGTCGGTCACGGTGGTGGTCCCTGTTCGCTGTGTTCGGTGGGTCAGTGCTTGGCGGCGGCGGCGGCCTTGGCCGCGTGCGGGGCGGCGTCGGCGATCTTCGAGAAAGCGTCGTCGTCGAGGGCCGACGACACGAACCAGGCCTCGAATGCACTCGGCGGCGCGTAGATGCCGCGCGAGAGCAGGGCGTGGAAGAAGTCCGGGAAGCGCCAGGTGTCGGCGGCCTTGGCCTCGGCGTAGTTCGTGACCTGGTTCTCGGTGAAGAACACGCTCACCAGGGTGCCCGCGAACTGGACGCGGTGCGGGACACCCTCCGCGGTGAGGGCGTCGCCCAGCAGCGTGCCCAGGGTGTGCGCGTTGCGCTCGAGCGCAGCGTAGACGGCGTCGTCGGCGGCGCGCAGGTTCGCCAGACCGGCGGCGACGGCGACGGGGTTACCCGACAGCGTGCCCGCCTGGTAGACGGGACCGGACGGGGCCAGCTTGGCCATGACGTCGGCGCGGCCGCCGAACGCGGCGGCGGGCAGGCCGCCGCTCATGACCTTGCCGAAGGTGTAGAGGTCGCCGGCGACGCCGTCGCGGCCGTACCAACCGGAGCGGCTGACGCGGAAGCCGGTCATGACCTCGTCCATGATCAGCAGCGCGCCGTGCTCGCGGGTGAGGGCGCGCAGGCCCTCGTTGAAGCCGGGCAGCGGGGCGACCGCACCCATGTTGCCGGCGGCGGCCTCGGTGATGACACACGCGATCTCGCCCGGGTTCGCGGCGAACGCGGCGCGGACGGCCTCGAGGTCGTTGTACGGCACGACGACGGTGTCCTCGGCCTGCGCGCCGGTCACGCCGGGCGAGGTGGGCAGGCCGAACGTGGCCAGACCCGAGCCGGCGTCGGCGAGCAGCGCGTCGACGTGGCCGTGGTAGCAGCCGGAGAACTTGATGATCTTGGAGCGGCCGGTGAAGCCGCGGGCCAGGCGCACCGCGCTCATGGTGGCCTCGGTGCCGGAGTTGACCAGGCGGACCTGCTCGACGGGCGCGACGCGGGAGACGATCTCCTCGGCCAGCGCGATCTCGCCCTCGGTGGGGGCGCCGAACGACAGCCCCGTCGTGGCGGCCTTCTGCACGGCCTCGACGACGGCCGGGTGCGCGTGGCCCAGGATCATCGGGCCCCACGAGCACACGAGGTCGACGTAGTCGTTGCCGTCGACGTCGGTGAGTGTGTATCCGGACGCCTTCTCGATGAAGCGGGGAGCACCGCCGACCGAACCGAACGCGCGGACCGGGGAGTTGACACCACCGGGGATGACCTTGGACGCCCGGTCGAAGAGCTGGGCGGAACGGGCGTCACGAAGATCGGGTCCCAGGCCGGACCCGCTGGAGGCAGCAGTCACGGCTTCCAGTGTCCCAGTTCTGTCGAATTTGCCAACGACAGGGTGTAGGAGGTGGCCGGAATCACACCCTCGGCGTGTCGCTATCCGTGCAGGTCGGACCGCGGACCGTTCCCCGGCAGAACGGGCCGGGCCGCACTACCGTCGGACCATGGCGACCCCGGCGGACTTCCTGCGGACGACACTCGACGGCCGATGGGCCGAGGTACGGCAGAAGGCTCGTGCCGTCCTCTCCACCGACGAATTCCGCCCCCACTTCACGCCGGACCTCGACCGGGCCCGGGCGAAGTCGCTGGAGCAACTGCGCATCCTCGCGGCCGGCGGCTTCGTCGATCGCGGCTTCGGTGTCGACATCGGGAGCGCCGCCGCCCCGGGTGCCGCGGTGACCGCGATCGAGATGCTGGCGATGTCGGACCTGTCGCTCATGGTGAAGGCGGGCGTGCAGTGGGGACTGTTCGGCGGCGCGATCGAGAATCTCGGCACCGAACCCCACCACGCCGAGTACCTGCGCCCGATGATCGACCTGGATCTGCTGGGCTGCTTCGCGATGACCGAGACCGGGCACGGCAGCGACGTGCAGAGCCTCGAGACCACCGCGACGTACGCCCCCGCCACCGACGAGTTCGTGGTCCACTCCCCCACCCCGTCCTCCCGCAAGGACTACATCGGTGGGGCCGCCGAGCACGCACGGATGGCCGCCGTGTTCGCGCAGTTGATCGTCGGCGACGAATCGCACGGCGTGCACTGTCTCCTGGTCCCGATCCGGGGAGACGACGGTCACGACCTGCCGGGCGTGACGACGTCGGACTGCGGCTACAAGGGCGGACTGCCCGGCGTCGACAACGGCCGCATCGCGTTCGACCAGGTGCGGGTGCCGCGGACGAATCTGTTGAACCGGTACGGGTCGGTGGACGCCGACGGTGTGTACACCTCGCCGATCGAGAACAAGAACCGCCGCTTCTTCACGATGCTCGGGACGCTGGTCCGCGGACGGGTCACCGTGGGCGGTTCGGCGGCCGCCGCGGCGCGGGTGGCCCTCACGATCACGACGCGCTATGCGTTGCAGCGCAAGCAGTTCAGTGCGCCGAGCAGGGACGGCACGACGCCGGATCCCGAGGTGCCGATCATGGACTACCTCGTTCACCAGCAGCGACTACTGCCGAACATCGCCCGCGCGTACGCGCTCGGCTTCGCGCAGAACGAGCTGGTCGCGAAGATGCACGACATCCAGACCGCGGACGCGGTGGACCCCACCGAACAGCGCGAACTCGAGTCCCGCGCAGCCGGACTCAAGGCCGCCAACACGTGGCACGCGACGCGCGCGATCCAGGAGTGCCGGGAGGCGTGCGGCGGCGCCGGCTACCTCGCCGAGAACCGTCTGACGTCGCTGAAGGCGGACACCGACGTCTTCACCACGTTCGAGGGCGACAACACCGTGCTCACCCAGTTGGTCGCGAAGGAGCTGCTCACCAAGTACGCGGACGAGGTTCGCGGGATGAGCCCGGTCGAGTGGATGTCCTTCGCCGCCAACGCCTTCGGTGACGCCGTCCGTAAGCGGACCGCAGCCCAGCAGATCATCCAGACCATCCTCGACACCCGCCAGGACAACGAGGAGGACGGCAGCCTCTTCAACCGCGGCACCCAGCTGACGATGTTCGAGGACCGCGAGGAGTACCTGCTCTCGACCGCGGCGCGGCGTCTGCAGGGCGCCCGCAAGCGCGAGGACGACCCGTTCGACGCGTTCAACTTCGTGCAGGACCACGTGCTGCACGCGGCCCGCGCCCACATCGACCGGGTGGTGCTCGAGGCGTTCATCGCGGGCATCGACGCGTGCGAGGACGACACCGCCCGCGACCTGCTGAGCGATCTGTGCGACCTCTACGCGCTCACCGTGATCGACGATGACAAGGCGTGGTTCATGGAGCACCGGCACCTGTCCGTCGAACGCGCCAAGGCGGTGCGCCGCGGCATCAACGAGCGCTGCCGGACGCTGCGCCCGCATGCGGCGACGCTCGTCGACGGACTCGGGGTGCCGGACACCCTCGCGGAGGCCGCGATGCTCGACCACACACCCGTCACCGGAACCGCCTGAGCCGCAAGCTGTTCCCGACCACGAACAGAGACGACAACGCCATCGCTGCGCCCGCGATCATCGGATTGAGCAGACCCGTCGCGGCCAACGGAATGGCCGCGACGTTGTAGGCGAACGCCCAGAACAGGTTTCCCTTGATGGTGGCGAGGGTGCGCCGCGACAGCCGGATCGCGTCGGGCACCGACCGTAGGTCCCCACGCACGAGCGTCAGGTCACTCGCCTCGATCGCGGCGTCGGTCCCGGTGCCCATCGCGATGCCGACGTCGGCGGTCGCGAGCGCGGCCGCATCGTTGACGCCGTCGCCGACCATCGCGACGGCCCCTTCCTTCCGCAGTCGCGCGACGGTCTCGGCCTTCTGGTCGGGCAGCACCTCGGCGATCACCCGGTCGATGCCCACCTCCCGCGCGACGGCGGTGGCCACCGCCTCGGAGTCGCCGGTGAGCAGGACCGGGGTCATCCCGAGGCCGCGGATCTCGCGGATCGCCTCGGCGCTGGTCGGTTTCACGGCGTCGGCGACGACCAGCGCGCCGCGGACCCGGCCGTCCCACGACACGATCACCGCGGTCCGCCCCGCGGGCAGCTGTCCGCGCAGGTCGTCCGGCACCGGGCCCCGGGGCCGGCCCACGCGGACGGCGTGCCCGTCGACAACGCCCTCGACACCGAGGCCGGGCCGGTTGCCGAACCGGTCGACGGGCAGCGGCGACGGCACGGCCCGCACGATCGCCCGCGCGACCGGATGTTCGGAGCCGGACTCGACGGCCGCAGCCAGCGCCAGCACCCGGTCCCGGTCCTCGCCCGGCACCGCGACGACGTGGTCGAGTTCCGTCTGTCCGGTGGTGACGGTGCCGGTCTTGTCGAGGACGACGGTGCCGATGCGGCGCGTCTGCTCGAGCACCTCGGGCCCCTTGATGAGGATGCCGAGCTGGGCGCCCCGCCCGGTGCCGACCAGCAGCGCGGTGGGTGTGGCCAGTCCGAGCGCGCACGGGCACGCGACGATGAGCACCGCGACGGCCGCGGTGAACGCCTCGGTCACCGGCCGCCCGAGCAGCAGCCACACCGCGAGCGTGGCCACCGCGATCACGAGGACGGCGGGGACGAACACGGCCGAGACCCGGTCCGCGAGTCGCTGTGCGTGCGCCTTCCCGCTCTGCGCCTCGGTGACGAGCTTGGCGATGTGCGCCAATTGCGTGTCGGCGCCGACCCGTTCGGCCCGCACGGTCAGCATTCCGTCGGTGTCGAGGGTGCCGCCGACGACGGTGTCCCCCTCCGCCACCTCGACCGGCACCGACTCCCCGGTCAGCATCGACGTGTCGACGGCCGCGCCGCCGCGGACGACGCGGCCGTCGGTCGCGATCTTCTCGCCGGGCCGGACCACGAACTGGTCGCCGACGCGCAGCGCCGACACCGGCACGCGGCGTTCGACGCCGTCGTGCAGCACCGCGACGTCCTTGGCGCCGACCTCGAGCAGAGCCCGCAGCGCGGCCCCGGATCTGCGTTTGGCGCGCGACTCGGCGTACCGGCCGGCGAGCAGGAACGTGGTGACACCCGCCGCGACCTCGAGATAGATCTGGCCGGAAGCGTCGTGGGCGCCCGACCGGAACGTGAATTCGTGGGTCGCCCCGATCTGCCCGGCGGTACCGAACACCAGCGCCCACAGCGACCACCCGTAGGCGGCGAGGGTGCCGAGCGAGACGAGGGTGTCCATCGTGGACATGCCGTGTCGAGCGGTGACGAGGGCGGCGCGGTGGAACGGATAGCCGCACCAGAAGACGACGACGGTCGTCAGGGCGAGCGATACCCACTGCCAGTAGTCGAACTGCAGCGGCGGAATCATCGACACCAGCACCACCGGAACCGACGCGACGATCGCGACCGCCAGGCGCGCGCCCAGTCGGTCACCGGCCTCGGCGGGGGCCGGCTCCTCCGGGGCGGTCACAGCCGCCGAGTAGCCGACCTTCTCGACCACGTCCACCAGGTCCTGGAGCGCGATCGACTCCGGGTACCGGACGTGGGCCTGCTCGGTCGCGTAGTTGACGGTCGCGGTGACCCCGTCCAACTTGCCGAGTTTGCGCTCGATCCGGGCCGCGCACGACGCGCACGTCATACCGCCGATGTCGAGTTCGACGGTGCGCAGCCCGGTGGTGGTCACGGAACCAGCTCGTAGCCCGCCTCTTCGACCGCGGCCGCGACGGCGATCGTGTCCAACGGGGCGTCACTGGTCACGACGACACGTCCGGCCTCGACGTCGACCGCGACGCCCGTGACCCCGGACAGTTCGCTGATCTCCTCGGTCACCGTCGCCGCGCAGTGCTGGCAGGTCATGCCCTTGACGATGTAGGTGTGCTCCATCCGGGTCTCCTCCACCTCAGGATCTCACCAGGCGCGCGATCGCGTCGGACGCTTCCTTCACCTTGGCGTCGGCCTCCGGGCCGCCCTTCTTCGCGGCCTCGACGACGCATCCCGCGAGGTGCGCCTCGAGCAGCTTCAGCGACACCGACTGCAGTGCCGAGGTGGCCGCCGACACCTGGGTCAGCACGTCGATGCAGTACCGATCGTCGGCGATCATGCGCGAGATGCCCTGCACCTGGCCCTCGATGCGCCGCAGACGCTTGAGCAGGTCCTCCTGCTGCGGGCTGTATCCGTTCATACCCAAATGATACCCCCTATGGGTACCTCAGGTACGGAGTCGACGCCGGACGTCGAGGGCGAGCAGTCCTGCGACGAGCACCGACGCGAACGCCGCCGCGATCCACGGACCCGAGTAGTGGACGCCCGTGTACGACGGTGTGCCCGGAGCGATCGGCGCGAACCCGCTGGTACCCACGCCCCGCATCCAGCACACGACCGCGGCCACGACCGCCGCGACGGCACCGACCGCCTCGGCGACGACCACCACGGGCCGCGTCACGCCGACGTCCCTCGGCCGCCGTCGACGGCCTCGGTCAACGCTTCGCGCAGGCCGTCGTCGTCGCGGGCCCATGCCTGGACCAGCGACCCGTCGCGCAGTCGCAACCCGATCCCCGTCCTCCGGCGCGGTACCCCGGACAACTCCCCGAGGCTGCGTGCACTCTCCCACCGCTGCGGCTCGTCCGCGTACGGATCGGCCTCGGGCAGGACGGCCTCGATGTCGGTGAGCGGCAATTCCTCGGATCCCTGCCGCAGCGTCGTATCGGTCAGTGACACGCTGACGTGCCGGCGGGCGGCAGCCACCTGCACGGACACGATGCCGGCGAGGATCGCGGCGAAGAGCGTGAGCGCGAACCAGTGCACCACCGGCCCGGTCAGCAGTTCGATCACGAGCGCGACCACGCAGAAGACGGGGCCGTACGCCACGGTCCGCCACCGGCCACCGAGCTCGTCGAACAGGACGCCCGGCTCAGCCGGACTGCCCGCGTCGGTACCACTCACGCGCACCCTCCCGAAACACCAGAACGCTGGCCACCACCAGCAGCAACGGAATCACGAGCAACACCGGCGCGATCACCCCGATCGCCGCCAGCGCGATCGTCACCAGCGCGAACACCGAGGACAGCACCACGACGGCGTTTCGCAGCCGCGCGCTACCTGCCCGCGTCGGCGCCGCGAGGAACCCGATGACGACACCGAACACCACCGATGTGGCCCCGATGCCCCGCAGCAGCCACACGAACGCATCGGCGTCGGTGCCGAGCTGCTCACGGATCGCGTCGGCGGATGTCGTCAACGCCAGCAAACCGAGCAGGACCATGACGGCCGCGCACAGCACCCAGATCCAATAGGCGACGGAGACCACGCGCGGACTCGACTCACTCACCACCCCATCCTGAGGCATCCGCCGCTGTCCGACGAGCGGGACGCCGAGCGGCGGCCGCTCAGGCGGCGAGGACACCCGGTAGGAGCAAAAGCACCAGCGTCGCGATCCCGAACAGTGCGATCAGCGCAATCCACAGCAGTTCCCGTCGCCCACCGGTCCGATGTTCGACGCGCATCGCTACCCCTCAACGGTCTCCGACCACCCTGTTCATGTGACTCGATTCACATTACAGCGGAGCGGTGGGACCACCGAATCACGGTTGTGCGGTCAGCGCACCGGCGGCGGACCGTCAGGCAGGTTCAGGAAGTACTCGTTGGATTCCTTGCGGTGCATCAGCACGATCGCACCAACTGCCACCACCGCCTGCAGGATCCCCGCGCCGCCCATCACGAGCGCCGCCGTCCCGGTCGCGGCGCCCGCCCCGAAGACGGTCGGGATCGCCGAGAGCACGGTGAACACCCCGGCCATCGTCAGCACCATCCGGGCCCAGTTCTTGCCCTTGCGCATCTTGAAGTCGAACAGCACCGTCAGGCCACCGAGGACGACGGTGAGCAAGACACCCGTGGCCACCAGGCCGAACATCAGCAGTTGCTCGGCCTGCGAACGCGTGACCGTCACGTCGGGCTGCTTGGCGAACTCGTCCATCAGCTGGTCGACGAACGAGGTCCGGTCGCTGTAGACGTACAGCAGCGCCGCCACCAGGTACACGACGCCGAGCGCCGCGACGCCGAACCACAACTGGAACGCCGTCTGGACGTCGGCCGGGATCGGCTTCTGCTGCTGCGCCGCGGGCGGCGGCGGATACTGCCCCGGCTGCCCGGGTGCCTGCGACGGACCGGCCGGGTACTGCGGGGTTCCCGGCCAGGGGTCGGGCTGTCCCGGCTGCTGCGGCGGCGGCCACTGCCCGGTCACGACAGCCACCCCGCTGCTTCGGCGGCCCAGTAGGTCAGGACGACGTCGGCGCCCGCGCGGCGGATGCTCAGCAGCGACTCGAGAACAGCGGCGTCACGGTCGATCCAGCCGTTCTGCGCGGCCGCGGTGATCATCGCGTACTCACCCGAGATCTGGTAGGCGGCCACCGGCACGGTCGAGCGGTCGGCGACCTCGCGCAGCACGTCCAGGTAGGACATCGCCGGCTTGACCATCACCATGTCGGCGCCCTCGGCGAGATCGAGATCGACCTCGAGCAGCGACTCGCGACGATTCGCCGGATCCTGCTGGTAGGTGCGGCGGTCGCCCTCGAGCGACGAGCCGACGGCCTCCCGGAACGGGCCGTAGAACGCCGACGCGTACTTCGCCGAGTACGCCAACTGCCCGACGTCGATGTGACCGGCCGCGTCGAGACCCTTGCGGATCGCGGCGACCTGGCCGTCCATCATGCCGCTCGGGCCGAGCAGGTGCGCGCCCGCGTCGGCCTGGGCAATGGCCATGTCGACGTACCGGGCGAGCGTCGCGTCGTTGTCGACGCGGCCGTCCTCCGACAGCACGCCGCAGTGCCCGTGCGAGGTGAACTCGTCGAGACACGTGTCGGCCATCAGCACCGTCGAGTCCCCGAGTTCGGTCTTCAGCGCCGCGAGGCCCCGGTTGAGGATGCCGTCCGGGTCGGTCGCGCCGGAGCCCTCGACGTCTTTGTCCTCCTCGCGCGGCACACCGAACAGCATCAGCCCGCCCACTCCGGCCGCGACCGCGTCGGCCGCGGCCTTCCGGAGCGAGTCCAGCGGGTGCTGGACGACGCCCGGCATCGACGAGATCGGACGCGGCTCGTCGATGCCGTCGGCGACGAACATCGGCAGCACGAGGTGCCGCGGCTCGAGCGACGTCTCGGCGACGAGACGGCGCAGCGCGGGCGTGCCACGCAGACGACGGGGACGGTGAACAGGAAACACGGGAAACTGGCCCTCCTTCGTCGGGCATGTGCGCCTTTTTGGTAGTACCCACTACCAAAAAGACGCACGGGTGCATCAGCGCCTCGCGCGGGACTTCTTGCGCGGAGGCGGCAGCGCACCCTCGGCGCGCAGCCGGGCCGCGTGCTCGGCGAGTGCCTCGACGAGCGGACCCATCTGTGCCGTCTCCGGCTGGACGTCGACGCGCAGACCGAACTCGATCGCGGTCTCGGCCGTCTTCGGGCCGATGCACGCGACGATTGTGCGGGCGTGCGGCTTGCCGGCGATGCCGACGAGGTTGCGCACCGTCGACGACGACGTGAAGCACACCGCGTCGAAGCCACCCGTCTTGATCATCTCGCGGGTCTCGGCCGGCGGCGGCGCCGCCCGCACCGTGCGGTACGCGGTGACGTCGTCGATCTCCCAGCCGCGCTCGCGCAGGCCCTCGGCGAGGGTCTCGGTGGCGATGTCGGCGCGCGGCAGCAGCACGCGGTTGACCGGGTCGAACACCTCGTCGTACGGCGGGAAGTCGGCCAGCAGGCCCTCGCTGGACTGCTCACCCGACGGCAGCAGCTCGGGAGTGATACCGAACGAGCGCACCTTCTCCGCGGTGGCCTCGCCGACGCACGCGATCTTCACACCGGAGAACGCGCGGGCATCCAGGCCGAACGCCTCGAACTTCTCCCACACCGCGCGGACTGCGTTGGTGGAGGTGAACACGACCCACTGGTAGCGGCCGTCGACCAGGCCCTTGACGGCCCGCTCCATCTGGGCCGGGCTGCGCGGCGGCTCGACCGCGATGGTCGGGACCTCGATCGGGATGGCGCCGTGCGTGACGAGCCGGTTGCTCATGTCGGCGGCCTGCTCCTTGGTGCGCGGCACCAGGACGGTCCAGCCGTACAGGGCACGCGACTCCCACCACGACATCTTGCTGCGCTGCGAGACGACCTTGCCGACGGTGACGATCAGCGGGCCGACCAGTTCGGAACCGGCGTCGTTGAGCGTCGCGAGGGTGGCCTCGACGGTGCGCTGCTGACGCGTGGTGCCGCGGACGGTGATCGCGGCCGGGGTCTGCGGGGCCAGGCCATGCTCGACGAGCGCGCTCGCGGTCTCGGCGAGATGCGCGGCGCTCGCGTGCAGCACCAGCGGGCCGGGGGCCGCGGCCAGCGCCGCCCAGTCGACCTCACCGCGCACGTCGGCCTCGGTGTGCGCCGAGCCCAGCGCCATACCGGCGTAGCTGGGCACCGCGGACCCGGACGGCAGACCCGGCAGCACCTCGAACATCACCTGGGTGCGGGCCACGGCCGAGACCTCGGCGATCACGGAGTCGGTGGTCAGCGGGTCACCCGCGACGAGACGGACCACGTCGTGGCCGTTCTTGGCCTCGGCGACGAGGGTCTTGGCGACCTCCGCGGGCTCGCCGAGCGCGGGGCGGACCTCGGCGATCGGCTCGTCGGTCTCGGGATCACGGCCGAGCTCGGTGCCGACCAGAGCCGTCACGCCCTTGTCGACGTCGGGGTCGGTGAAGGCCAGCGCCGCCGACGCGAGCACGTCCCGCGCGCGGACGGTGAGCAGCGCCGGGTCACCCGGACCCGATCCAACGAAGAGGATCCGTCCGGGGCTGTTCTTACGGACTCGGCTCATCGGTAGTTCTCCAGTGCGGTCTCATGTCGATAGGAAGAAAATGCAAAATCAGGCCTCGAAAGGTCAAGCACGTCAAGCATCGGCATCACCCTCCTCGGCAATCGTCATCAGATCTCGGGCGCCGAGCTCGAGGAGTTCCCGCGCCACGGCGCGCCCCAGCTCGTCCGCACGCTCGGGCGACCCCACGGTGGACGCCCGAATCACATCGGAACCGTCGATCGCGGCGGCGCAGCCGCGCACGGACAGTTCCTCGAACACTCGGCCTTCGTCGTCGATCGACTCGACGACCTCGGCGATCGCGCCCACCGGGGCGGTGCAGCCCGCCTCGAGCTCGGCGAGCAACGCCCGTTCGGCGACGACGGCGGCCCGCGCGGCCGAGTCGTCGAGCTCGGACAGGGCCGCGATCAGCTCCGGGTTGTCGGCGCGGCACTCGACCGCGAGCGCACCCTGCGACGGCGCCGGCAGCATCTGCACGGGCTCGAGCGTCTCGGTGATCTCGGCGGCCCGGCCGATACGGGACAGGCCCGCACGGGCGATCACGATGGCATCGAGTTCACCGGACGCGACCTTGCCCAGGCGCGTGTCGATGTTGCCGCGCAACGGCTCGATCTCCAGGCCGAGGCCGAGAGCCCGCAACTGCGCGCGGCGGCGAGGTGCCGAGGTGCCGACCTTCGAACCGGGCGGCAGCTCGCCGAGCACCAGCCCGTCGCGGGCGACGAGCGCGTCGCGCGGGTCCTCACGTGTGGGGACCGCGGCGATCACGAGGTCGTCGGGCTGCGCGGTGGGCAGGTCCTTGTACGAGTGCACCGCGACGTCGACCTCGCCGGCCAACAGCGCCTCGCGCAGTTCCGCGACGAACACGCCGACCCCGATGCGCTGCACCGGGCCGGAGGTGACGTCGCCCTTGGTCTTGATGATCACCAGTTCGGCGGGATGCCCGGCCGCGATCAACGCGTCCCGGACCGTGCCGGCCTGCGTCGTGGCGAGCAGGCTGCCGCGGGTACCGATCCGCAGAGTGCGGGTGCCGGGAACATTCTGGGTGGTCGTCGACGATGCCGCGTCGGTGGTCATGCCTTCGCGTCCTTTCCTGCTACATCGGTCCCGCCGGCGAACTCGCCGAGGTCGATCGGCGCGGCGACAGCCTCCGCCGATCCGGGCCGCAGTTCGAACAGCTCGCGCAGTGCGGCCGCATACGAGTCGCCACCCGGGGTGGAGGCGAGCTGCTTGACGCGCACAGTCGGCGCGTGGAGAAGTTTGTCGACGACGCGGCGCACGGTCCGGGCCACCTCGTCGCGCTGCGGATCGTCCAGGCCCGGCAGTCGCGAATCCAGCCGCAACAGTTCCGCCTCGACGACCTCGGCGGCGCGCTGGCGCAGTGCGGTGACGGTCGGGGTGACCTCGGCCTGACGCTGTGCGGCCAGGTACTGGGAGAGTTCGGAGGCGACGATCTCGCGGGCGGCGTCGGCGTCGGACGCCGCGGCACCCGCACCCGGATCCCGTTGCAGCGCAGCCATGTCGAGCACGACCACCTCGGGCAGGCCGGCGACGGACGGTTCCACGTCGCGGGGCAGACCCAGGTCGCAGATCACGAGCGGACGGTTCGGCTCGCGTCCCGGCCGGGCGAGGGCCCGGTGGGTGTCGGCGAGCGTGACGACGGAACCGACCGCGCCGGTACAGGTGACGAGCACGTCGGACTGCGCCATCGCGTCGGAGAGGTCCTCGAATCCGACTGCGACGGCGTCGATTCCGTTGGCGACGGCGGTGGCGGCCAGGTGCTCGGCACGCTCGCGGGTGCGGTTGACGACCAGGATGCGTCCGATGTCGGCGCGGGTGAGGTGCGCGACCGACAGGCTGCCCATCGCGCCGGCGCCGACCACGACGGCGGTGCGTCCGACCAGGCCCCCGTCACCGAGGATCCCGGCGGCGCGGTCGAGCGCGACGGAGACGACCGACGCGCCGGCGGCGTCGATGCCGGTCTCGGAGTGCACCCGCTTGCCGACCCGCAGCGCCTGCTGCGCCAGCTCGTGCAGGGCCCGCCCGGCGGCCTGCTGGGCGTCCGCGGCGGCGTACGCGGCGCGGATCTGCCCGAGGATCTGCTGCTCGCCGATCACCATCGAGTCCAGACCGCTCGCAACCGCGAACAGGTGCTCGGCCGCGGCCTCGCTGTATCGGACGTAGGCGTGCTTGTGCAGTTCGGCGAGATCGAGTTCGGCGTGCTCGGCCAGGAGGTCCCCGATATCGGTGAGCGCACCGTGGAACGCGTCGACCACCGCGTAGATCTCGATGCGGTTGCACGTCGAGACGATCATCGCCTCCGAGATGTGAGCCGAGGCCAGCATCTTGTCCGTCAGCTTCGGGCGATCGGTGTCCGTGACCGCGATCCGCTCGAGGACGGATACGGGAGCACTACGGTGCGAGATCCCGACGAGAAGCACACTCACGGCCTGATCACCGATCCGTTTCTGGTCGAAGCGCCGACCGCCGCGGAAGCGGCGGCAGGCCGGGGGTTACCTTGCTCGTCCGGAGTCGAGTTCCGGGCCATGTTGAACGACAGCACCTGCATCTCCATCGCGAGATCGACCCGACGCATCTCCACGTGGTCGGGGATCTCCAGCGCGAGCGGGGAGAAGCTGAGAATGCAGCGCAGCCCGGCGCCGACCAGCTGGTCGCACACGTCCTGGGCGGCGGAGTCGGGGGTGGCGATGACGCCGATCGTGGCTTCGAGGGCCCGGCACGATTCGGTCAGTTCGGCGACGTCGCGGACGGTCAGCCCACCGATGGTGGATCCGACGCAGGCCGGGTCGTTGTCGAACAGCCCGACCATCGAGAAACCGCGACGGTCGAAACCTCCGTACCCGGCGAGCGCGCGCCCGAGATTGCCGATGCCGACCAGCACGACGCGGTGGCCTTGGTCCAGGCCGAGTGCCGACTCGATGCGGGCCCGCAGCCGGGAGACGTCGTAGCCGACGCCGCGCACACCGTTGGGGCCGAGGAACGACAGATCCTTGCGGAGCTTGGCCGATCCGACACCGGACGCCGTGGCCAGTTCCTCGCTCGAGACGATCAGCGCACCCTCGTCGGCGAGCACTCCGAGGACCCGCAGGTACGTCGCGAGGCGCGTCACCGTAGCCTGGGGGATGTCACGTTGCTGAGGAGCGGACGGACCAGCCCCGGCGACGCCGCGAGCCACTGCCCCCTGCGCCTGGTGCTGTTCGGTCACGTCGATGGCTCCTCGTCCGGTCGGCCGTGTACCCCAGCCTTCGCGCCGAAGGTCCGGGGGATTTGTTCACACCACGGTAACCGCTTGTGAAGCCATGCACAAAGTTGCTCAACCGCATTCAGACGTGCTCTCACCTGCAAAGCGACTGGATTCGAGGGTCTGGGGTGACCCTTCCCACTCCCCTGTCGACCCGCGCCCCGCAGGGCGGAATTCAGCCCGCGGCGAGGTCCGCGCGCAGCCGATCCTCGTCGACCTCCCAGTAGCTGTGCTCCTTGCCGTCGAGCAGGACCACCGGCAACCGATCCCCGTACTCGGCCCGTAGATCGGGGTCGTCGGCCGCGGCCTCGTCGACGTCGATGCAGGTCAGTTCGAGATCGAACTCGCGGCAGATCTCGCCGAGCAACTCGCGAGCGGGAACGCACGCCCCGCAGCCGGCACGAGTGAGGAGGGTGATCCGGGTTCGCGACTGATGCATGGACACCAGTGTTCCTCGAGGGTCCGGGCGCCGATTCGACGGCGCCGGAACCGCGCGGGTTCCGTACCGTTCCGTTTCGAGACGAACATCACACGCCTCCGGTCCGGCCACAATCCGACGGGATGCACTCGTGCACTCGGGCTAGGGTGAGCCAGAGGTGTCTGCGACGCGGGAGGTGCGTGTGCCTGGGCGATCACTGCCGAACGGCGCGAGATTCGGTACGGGTCTGTCCGGGATCCTGCGTCCCGGCCGCCGCCGGATCCGGAATCTGCTGGGTCCGAGCGAGGCCGAGCTGCGCGCCAATCTCGCCGGTGAGGCCAGCGCCGACGCGGCACTCGCACTCCAGGAGGCTGAGGCCCTCGAAGCGGCCGCTCTCGAGGCGGCGGAGGCGCAAGCCCTCGAAGAGGCCCTGGAGAGCGCGCCCGAGGCGGTAGTCGAAATCGAGGAACCGCCGGCCGCGCCCGCCGAGCCCGCCGTTCCCCGCGACCTCACCGCCGCCGCGTTCTTCGACGTCGACAACACGATGGTGCAGGGTGCGTCGATCATCCACTTCGCGCGCGGCCTCGCGGCCCGCAAGTACCTCAGGACCTCGGACCTGGTCGACTTCGCGTGGAAGCAGGTCAAGTTCCGCATCACCGGCAAGGAGAACAGCGACGACGTCGCCGAGGGCCGCGAGAAGGCCCTCTCCTTCGTCGCCGGACGTTCGACCGCCGAGCTGGCGCGTCTGGGCGAAGAGATCTACGACGAGGTCATCGCCGACAAGATCTGGGCCGGCACCCGCGCGCTCGCGCAGATGCACCTCGATGCCGGCCAGCAGGTATGGCTCGTCACGGCCACTCCGGTCGAGTTGGCCCAGGTGATCGCCAAGCGCCTCGGACTGACCGGCGCGCTCGGTACCGTCGCCGAGAGCAGGGACGGCGTGTTCACCGGCCGCCTCGTCGGCGACATCCTGCACGGCCTGGGCAAGGCCCACGCCGTGCGCACTCTCGCCATCCGGGAGGGCCTGAACCTCAAGCGCTGCACGGCGTACTCGGACAGCTACAACGACGTGCCGATGCTGTCGCTGGTCGGTACCGCCATCGCCGTCAATCCCGACGCGGACCTGCGCGAGCTGGCCAAGAACCGTGGGTGGGAGGTGCGCGACTTCCGCACCGGGCGCAAGGCCGCGAAGGTCGGCATCCCGACCGCGCTGTTGCTCGGTGCCGTGGGCGGCGCCGTCGGCGCGATCCTCAGCCGTCGACGCGATCGGGCCCTGCTCGCGGAACTGACCGCGGCCGCGCCGGACCGGGCTCAGCCCATGAAGACGTTGCGGCGCTGCGCCAGCAGGCGGTAGAGGGTCTGCTGGATCGTCTCCCGGACGTGGTCGGTGACCTCGAACAGCACCATCGGATCGTCGGCCTCGGCGACGTCGTAGGTGTCGGTGACGATCGGGGTGCCGAACTCGATGTACCACTTGGACGGCAGCGGCACCAGACCGAGCGGGCCGAGATGCGGGAAGAGCGGTGTCACCGGGAAGTACGGCATGTCCAGCAGCCGCGCGAGGGGCGCGATGTCGCCGATCTTGGGGTAGATCTCCTCGGACCCGACGATCGAGCACGGAATGATCGGCGCCCCGGCGCGCATGGCCGCCGAGACGAATCCGCCGCGGCCGAACCGTTGCAGCTTGTAGCGCTCGGAGAACGGCTTGCCGATGCCCTTGTAACCCTCGGGGAACACCGCCGCGACCTCGCCTTCCCGGAGTAGCCGCTCGGCGTCCGGGTGGCACGCGAGGGTGTGCCCGGCCTTGCGGGCGATGTTCCCGATGACCGGCATCTCGAACGCCAGATCGGCCGCGAGCATACGCAGGGCTCGATGTTGCGGGTGGTGGTCGTGCACCGCGACCGAGGTCATGAGAGCGTCGATCGGAACGACGCCGGCGTGATTGGCCACCACCAGGGCGCCGCCTTGCGCGGGAATGTTCTCGACGCCGCGGACCTCCACGCGGAACCACTTCTCGAACAGCGGCCTCAGCGCCGGCAGGAACACGCCGTCGGTGAAGTGCGGGTCGTAGCCGAAATCGTCCACCTCGTAGTCACCGGCGATGCGGCGGCGCAGGAATCCCGCGACCCCGGCGACCTGGTCCGCGACCAGGCTGCGGAGTCCGTCGAGTGGTGAGCCGCCGTGCCCGCCCGCGGCCTCCGCGGTGTCGGGCTCGGGAACTGCCTCGGTGGTCGCCTGGGCGGCGCCGTCGCGTTCGGCAACCGGGCGCGGGTCCGTCGGGGTCGGCGAACGTCGATGCGCGGCGCGATCACGAGCCGGGCGCGCGCCCACGCCGCCGTGCAACGGAATCACCTTCGCCACCTCGTTCACGAAAGTCCCCTGCCTGTGTGTCTACTCGCTGTGCGTCTGTCTGATCCGTACCGGTCTGTCTCCGGCCCGCCGCTCATCGATCCAGGGTCGTGGGCGTGGCGCCGGTGAGGGCGAGGGCCGTCGACTCGGCGCGGTCCACCCACTCGGGCTTGATCACCGGGGTCAGGCCGGTGCCGCGCACGAAGTCGTCGAGCGCCTGGAGCGTCGTCCACCGCGGCTCGAACCCGAGGTCGGCACGCATGCGGGTGGTGTCGAGTCCGCATCCGAAATGGAAGTAGTCGAGCTGCTCGCGGGTGAACGACCGCATCTGCGACCCCATCAGCGCCCGCCCGGCGCTCCGGAACAGCGAGAACGGCATCGGCACCTCGACCCGTCCGGCACGGCGGATCGCCTGCGACATCATCACCGCCCCGTCCCCCGCGATATTGAACGTGCCGGCCGGACCGGCGACCGTGGCCCGCTCGAGAGCCGCGAGGGCGTCTTCCTCGTGCAGCAGTTGCATGCGCGCGTCGCGGCCGAAGATGCTGGGGACGATCGGCGCCGACAGGTACCGCGCCACCCAGCCGTGCAGCCGTGGCCCCATCAGCGGGGCCAGACGCAGGATCGACACCGCGATGTCGGGACGACGTCGTCCCAGGCCGCGGGCATACCCCTCGATCTCGATGCAGTCGCGGGCCCAGGCACCCTGCGGGGGCCGTCGGGCGCTCATCTCCTCGGTGAACTTGGCCGGGTCCTTGGGGCTGCCGCCGTACACGGCGGACGCGGACCGCACCACTACCTTGCGCACGGACGGCGCCTTCTGGCACACCGCGAACAGCTGCATCGCGCCGATGACGTTCATGTCCTTCATCGCCGCCCGGCTGCCAGACTTGGGCGCCTGCGCCACCGTGGAGGCGTGCACGACGGTGTCGACCTCGGCGCCCCGAATCACCTTCCCGATGATCGGGTTGCGAATGTCGGCGCGGACGAACTCGGCGCGGCCCATCCGGCGCATCATGTCCTTGCTCGGCGAGACGGCGTCGACCGCGACGACCCGCTCGACCCTGGGATCCTGCGCGAGTCGCGCCACCAGGAACCCACCCGGGAACCGACTCGCTCCCGTCACCAGCACCACCTTCGGTGGCTGCACACCGCGATCGTCAGGACTCACCCGCTCCCCCGTCCACTCGCCCCTCGGGTGAGCCTAACCAATCCGGGAGCCCAGACAAGGGTTCTGCTCGAGCCTTTACAACCTGGCAACACGACACCCGGCCACGACCGGACACATCTCCCCCGAACACGCGGATGCCCGCCACCGACTCGGTGACGGGCATCCGCGTGCAAGAGCCTCTATCGGCTTACTTGCCGAGCTTCCGACGCTGAACTCGCGTGCGACGAAGCAGCTTGCGGTGCTTCTTCTTCGACATACGCTTGCGGCGCTTCTTGATCACTGAACCCATGGTGGGTGTCCCTCTTCTCTAGCGTTCAGCGCACGCCGGTCACGTACGCCTGTGTCTTCATCTGGCGCTTCAAGGCCTCGTTTTGCCACTGGCCGCTCTCACGACCCCAGCGCCTGACGACACCGGCTGGCTGGTACGACGACTCACGATCGTACCGGGACGGGTCCGCTCGGCGAAAACCGAGGTTCACCGTTTCTGTTCCGACGCCTCAGCCGGCGTCGAAATACGAGGTCTCGAGATAGTCGTGCACCGCCTTGGCATGAACACGGAAGGAACGCCCGACGCGAACGGCGGGCAGTTCACCACTGTGAACGAGGCGGTACACGGTCATCTTCGAAACCCTCATCAGCGTCGCTACCTCCGCAACGGTGAGGAACTGCGTCCCGGCAAGGTTCGAGCCACCGGGGCCGTCTTGCTTACCGGACTTGTCTGACTTTGCCGGGTTTGCCGGGTTTTCCGGGGATCCCATCTGTCCACATACCTCCGGCACGTGTCGCGCCGCCGGCTTCCCCTCCGGCGGAACAGACACGCACGTGCTGATACGCAGCTTAGCGTTGCCAGAGGGGTTGATGCGACGGGTGTTGCAAACAAGATCGACAATCTCGATCTACTCGGGGGTTGCCCCGAGCTCCGCCGACCGATCGCGTGCGGCCGCGAGGGCCTCGTAGAAGGCTGTCCGCAGGCCCCCACGCTCCAGCTCGCGGACCGCCGCGGCGGTGGTACCGCCCGGCGACGTGACGGCGGTTCGCAGATCGGTCGCGCTCTCCTCGGACTCCGCGAGCATCGCCGCGGAGCCGACCATCGTCTGCACCACCAGCTCGCTCGCCGTCGCGCGCGCGAGACCGAGCGCGACACCCGCGTCGATCATCGCCTCGACCGCGAGGAAGAAGTACGCGGGACCGGAGCCCGACACCGCGGTCACGGCGTCGATCTGCGACTCCGGCACCGTGGTCACGGTGCCGACGGACGCGAGGATCGAACGCACCAGGTCCAGGTGCTCCGGCTTGACGTGCCGTCCGGGTGCGACGACGCTCGCGCCCTGCCCGACGAGCATCGGGGTGTTCGGCATGACGCGGACGACCGGGAACCCGGCCGGCAGCTTCACCTCGTACCGCGCCGTCGGAATGCCGGCCGCGAGGGAGACCAGGATCTGCTCCTGCTCGCCGTCGAGGTCGACCTTGCCCAGCGCGGTGAGGACGGAGTCGACGTCGGTGGGCTTGACCGCGACGACGATGACGTCGGCGCCCTCCGCCGCGTCCTCGATCGTGGTGACGCGGATCGAGTACGTCGCCGTCAGCTCCTCGGCACGAGCCGGGTACTGCTCGGCCACCACCAGGTCCCGGGCGGAATGGCCGCCCTGCAACAGTCCAGAGACCAGGGCCTCACCGATCCGGCCGCCACCGATCACCGCAATTCTCGTCATGGCGTCCACCCTGCCACGACGGATGATCGGGGCCGTGCCCCGGTACCGGACCGCGGGAGCGAACAGGGAGTCAGCGGCGAATCAGCGGGGAATCATCGCGAGCTGACGACTCTGCACCACGACCGCGCCGGTGGAGTCGAGGACGGTGTGGTCCTCCTCGAACCACGTGTCGCCCAGCACCGTCGAACTGGCCATGACCCGCAGCCAACCGGGCGCCGGCTGCCGGCGCAGGTACGTCGTCAGCTGGACGGTGGGCGCCCACCCGAACATGCCGCGGTTCATCGTCACGGGCGCGCAGATGTCGCCGGTCATGATCGCGAACAGCGCCGCGGTGGCCGGGTCCTGTTCGTCGGCGGTCCACGGCCGCGCCCACATCCGCACCTGCGGCTCGCCCTGCTGCCCCCGCAGGAAGTGCGCGGACGACCCGTCGACGCTCAGGTCGCAGCCCTGCGACACGTGCACGATCTGGGCCATCGGATGGTCGGCGGCCAGCGCCTGTGCCTCGGCGGTCGGCTCGACCGGCAACTGCCCGAGCGCCTGCGCCTCGGTGTAGTGCGGTTCGCCGGCGTCGGGTACGCCCAGCGTGACGGCGGCGTGCACGGCGGGCCGGCCGTTCTGGGACAGCTCGACGTCGACGAGCGAGACCTGACGCCCGCGCTTGCGGACGGTCGCGACGACGTCGACGTCACCGGGGTCGGGCGCGGCCAGGTAGTTGGCGCTGACGGCGAGCGGTTGGACGGCCGGGTCGACGACCATCTCGGGCGATGCGGTCTCGATCAGTTCCCGGCGAGCCGCAGCCGCGCAGACGGCCATCATGCAGCCGCCGTGCACCTTGGGCCCGATGGTCCAGATCGGGTCGATGTGGGCGGAGTACCGGCCGGCGAGACCGTCGCCCTGCGAGGTGAGGTCGGTGAGGTCCCGGAACGGGTGAAGGGTCACGACTCGTCCTGTCTGTGTGGGGTGGCGTCGGGGGCGGTGAAGTCGCCGAACGTGCGTCCGGAGAAGGTTTCTGCGCCGATGTCCTGGTGCGCCAGCCGGCGCAGCGCCGCGAGCACGGGTTCGTAGATCGCGGTGCCGAGCACCGCGTACTCGATTGCAGACTCGACGGAATCGGTGGGCATCAGTTCGAGGTCGATCTCGGCGATCGCGCGGATGTGCCGCGCGTACACCTCGAGGCGCTCGTCGGTCATCGGGATGCCGACGTCCTCGGCGGCAGCGAGCGCCCGTTCCAGTTGGGCCACTGCGGGATACGACGGTTCGTACACCTGCCCGAGCCGTTCGAGGACGGCCCGGGCCCGGGGGTAGCCGGCGGCGGCGCGATCGCCGTCGACGGGGTACGGCGGCAGCGCCGCCAACGCCCGCCCGAGGGTGTCGAAGACGGTGTCGGCCGGGTGGTCGACCAGCCCGACGATCGTGCGGATCTTTCCCAGTGGCAGCCCGACCCCGGCCAGCGCCTTGATGAGCGCGAGGCGCCGCACGTGCTGCTCGCCGTACACCGCCTGCGTGGCACTGCTCGCCTCGCCCGGCATGAGCAGGCCCTCGCGCAGGTAGTACTTGACCGTCGCGAGGGGGACGCCGCTGGCGGCGACCAGTTCGGACACTCGCATCGCGGACCTCCCCTGCTTGACACGCGACCGCATCGGGCCGACCATGGATCCGTACTGGATAGCTGAACTATCCAATATTGGGTTCGAGCCTACCGCACACGAGGAGCTCACCATGGATCCCGTACTCACCATCGTCGTCGGCGTCACCGTGCTCACAGTGGTCGGAATCGCGTCCGGCGGCGCGTTCCTGCTCCGCATCCTCACCGGCCACCGGGGTGCGAACGACCTGCAGAAGAGCTTCTTCCGGGCGGGTCACGCGCACGCCGGAGTGCTGGTCACGCTCGGGATCCTGCTCGCGACCCTCACCGCGGTCGTCGACGCGAGCCCCGGTTGGGCGGCGGCCGGCGCGATCGCCGTCCTGGTGGCGGCGATCTTCATCCCGGCCGGGTTCTTCCTGTCCGTCCTCGGCCGCGATCCCGCACGGCCCGGACCGATGGTCGCGTCGATCTGGGTCGGCGCGGCGTGCCTGGTCACCGGGCTGGTGATCTCCGGGATCACCGTGATCAGCGCGGGTGTGTCCGCGCTGTAGGTCTCAGCGCAGGTGCTCGCGCGCGAAGCTCAGCGCCTGGCCCAGCATCGACGCGCGCTCGGGCCGGGTCCGCGCGTTCTGCGTGTTGATCTCGACGACGACCTGGCCGGTGAAACCGCTGTCGACCAGGTGCCGGCACACCTCGACACACGGTTGCGAGCCGTGGCCGGGGATGAGGTGTTCGTCGACCGACGCGCCGCGGCCGTCGGCGAGATGCAGGTGCGAGAGTCCGGGGCCCATCCGGCGCGCCAACTCGAGCGCGTCCATGCCGGCGGTGGCGGTGTGCGACAGATCCAGCGTGTAGTGCTGGTGCCCGGAGTCGGTGGGGTCGTACGACGGGCTGAACGCCGACACCGCCGCGCCGGGTCCACCGCGTCGGCGCAGCCGCTGTGCCGTCCGCTCCCGCCCGCCGAAGAAGCTGTCGGCGCGCATCGGGAACATGTTCTCGACGGCAACCACGGCGCCGATCTTCTCCTCGAGCCCCGACACCTGGTCGGCGAACCCGTCGGCGTACCGACGCTGCCAGCGGAACGGCGGATGGACCACGACGTTCGACGCCCCCAGCGCCTCGGCGACCTCGACCGAACGGTCCAGCTTCGCGATGGGGTCGGAGCCCCAGACCCGCTGCGAGATCAGCAGGCATGGCACGTGCAGGGCCTGCACCGGCACCGCGTACTTGCGGACCAGACGCTTGACCGCCGAGACGTCCTGGCTGACCGACTCGGCCCACACCATCAACTCGACGCCGTCGTAGCCGACCTCGGCGGCGTACCGGAACGCCGCCTCGGTGTTCTCCGGGTAGACGGACGCCGTGGACAACCCGACGAGGATCTTCCGATCCGGCATGCGCGCCCTCCCCACGACCTTCTCTCCGCCTACGGCCGGTCAGCTCGTGCTGAGCAGGAAGGCCAATGGACCGAGCGTGACGAAGACGCCGGCGACGAGGGCGATCACCAGGCTGGTGATGTCGTCGGTGCGGCGCAGGATCCGGACCATAGCGACGAGGCCGACGATGACGAGGACCGCCAGGACCAGCGCGACCATCGGCAGCATGTCCCACAGCTTCTCGAAGCCCTTGAACATCAGCGCGCCGGCGACGACCGCCACCGCGCCCTGACCGAGCAGGACGGCCCACTGCTTGGCGCCGCTGGGTTCGGGCTGGAGCTCGTCGAGATCCTCGAGGTCTGCGAGATCGATGTCCTCCGCGTCCGCCCCGGTGTCGGCCGGTGCGGTGGCATCGAGTTCGGCGTCGCCGCGCCGCACGGGATCGCCCACGACGGTCTGTCCCGACGGCACCCGCGGCTCGGACTCACCGGCACTCGGGAGCGGGCGCACCGGTTCGATGACCGTGGTCGTGGTGGTCGCGCTACTCGGCGGCACCGAACGCCAGCCGGTGTCGACCGGCTGCGGGCTCTTCGGCGCGTCGGCCTTCACCGCAGGCGCGACGACGGTCGGTGCGTCGGTGGCATCGGACCGGAGCGGCGGCCGCTTCGCAGGCTGGGGCTTCGGGGTCGGCGCCGGCCTGGTCTCCGCGGCGGGCTTGGGTGCCGGCGTCGGTGCGGGCTTCACCTCGGTCGCGCGCGCGACATCCGCGGGCTTGTCCTCGGCGGCCTTGCTCGGGGTGGCCGCGACCCGCGGAGCCGTGTCCTGGCTCGCCCGGGCCGGCGGGGCTGCCGGGGCCGGCGGGGCTGCCGGGGCCGTCGGCGCCACCTTCGGCTCGGTCCTTGTCTCGGCCTTGGGCTCGACCGGCGGCGCCGCGTCGGCAGCCTCGGGCTCGGCGGCGGCGGCGCGCCCGTTCCGGACGGCCGGGAACTCGCCGGTCAGTTCGGCGACGGAGATGCCGCCCTTGACGCCGCGACGTCGTCGGCCGCCGGCTCCGGAGCCGACGCGCTGGCCGTTGCGGGCCAACAGCTCCGCAACCGAGATTGCTTGGCTGTCACCTTCGGGCTCAGTCATCGAGCGCTCACCACCAGTTCTCCACCCATGTCCGTATCGAGCTTGCGAAGAATCAGACCCTCACGCAGTGCCCACGGGCAAATCTCGAGCGTGTCGATCCCCAGCGCGCGCATGCTGGCCTCCGCAACGAGAGCACCGGCCACGATCTGTTGGGATCGGTCGGCACTCACGCCCTCCAATTCTGCACGGTCGGAGGCCGTCATCCGCGAGATGAACGCGATCAGCTGCCGCAGACCACTGGCCGTGAGGGTCCGTTTGACGCGCGGACCTGCGGCGGACGGTGCGGCACCGGTCAGTCGTGCCAGCGAACGGAAGGTCTTCGAAGTGGCGACGTGCAGGTCCGCCGTACCCGACGCCCGAAGCTGCTTCGCCGGGACGGCGAGCTCGGCATCGAGCCAGTCCCGCAGCACCGCGACACGACGCTTGCCGGGCGGATCTTCCTGCAGCCAGTCACGGGTGAGGCGTCCGGCGCCGAGCTGCAGCGAGAACGCGGTGTCGGGGTCCTCGTCGCCGCCACACGTCAACTCGAGCGATCCGCCACCGATATCGATGTTCAGGATGCGTCCCGCGCTCCAGCCGTACCAGCGGCGCACCGCGAGGAACGTGAGCCGCGCCTCGTCGACACCGGAGAGCACCTCGAGGTTCACGCCGGTCTCGGTGCGCACTCGGGAAAGGACGGCCTCGGAGTTGTTCGCGTCGCGCACAGCAGACGTCGCGAAGGCCATCAGTTCGCCGCAGCCGGACGACTGCGCGATACCGGCGAAGTCCTGCACGGTCGAGACCAGCCGGTCGGCACCGTTCGAGGTGATGTCACCCTTGTCGTCGGTGTTCTCGGCGAGCCGCAAGGTGGCCTTCGTTGAACTCATCGGTGTGGGGTGCCCACCACGATGTGCGTCCACCACGAGCAGGTGGACGGTGTTGCTTCCGACGTCGAGTACCCCAAGGCGCACACGGCTACGGTACTGGGTCTACCGTCGGGCACTGTGACAGCAGGCAGCACCGGCGGCTCGCACAAGATCGCGCCCACGCCGGAAGTGGATCTCGACTTCCCACGCGAGTGGGTCCAGTTCGTCGACCCGGAGAACCCCGAACACACCATCAAAGCCGACATGACGTGGCTCCTTTCGCGCTGGACCTGCGTGTTCGGCACGCCCGCGTGCCAGGGCACGGTCGCCGGTCGCCCCGACGACGGTTGCTGCTCGCACGGCGCGTTCCTCTCCGACGAGGAGGATCGCGAGAAACTCGACGCGTCCGTGAAGATGCTCACACCCGACGACTGGCAGTTCATGGAGAAGGGCCTCGGGAAGAAGGGCTACGTCGAGGAGGACGACCTCGAGGACGAGCCGGCGCTGCGCACCCGCCGATACAAGGGCGCGTGCATCTTCCTGAACCGTCCAGACTTCGAGGGCGGTATCGGGTGCGCGCTGCACAAGATGGCGCTGCGCAAGGGCATCGAGCCGCTCGAGGTCAAGCCGGACGTGTGCTGGCAGTTGCCGATCCGTCGCACCCAGGAGTGGGTGGACCGCCCGGACGGCGAGCAGATCCTCGAGACGACGATCACCGAGTACGACCGTCGCGGCTGGGGTGAGGGCGGCGAGGACCTCGCGTGGTACTGCTCCGGCTCGCCGGACGCGCACGTCGGCAGCAAGCCCGTGTGGCAGTCGTACGCCCCGGAACTCACCGAACTGCTCGGCAAGGCCGCCTACGACGAGCTGGCGTCGCTGTGCCGCCGTCGGGAAGGCCTCGGCCTCATCGCGGTGCATCCCGCGACCACCGCTGCGCAGGAGAAGGCGCAGCGGGCAGAGGGCTGACGCCCCTGTTCCGTGGCCGAATGTCACATGCGTTCAATCGAACTGAACGCATGTGACATTCGGCCGGGTGCTCATTCCTCGAGCTTGTATCCGAGCCCGCGGACCGTCACGAGGTGCTTCGGCTTGCCGGGGTCGGCCTCGATCTTGGCGCGCAACCGCTTGACGTGGACGTCGAGGGTCTTGGTGTCGCCGACGTAGTCCGCTCCCCACACCCGGTCGATGAGCTGACCGCGGGTGAGGACGCGGCCCGAGTTGCGCAGCAGGTACTCGAGCAGGTCGAACTCCTTGAGCGGCAAGGACACCGCCTCGCCGTCGACGTGGACGAGGTGCCGTTCGACGTCCATCCGCACCGGGCCGGCCTCGAGGACGCCGTCGTCGGACCCGCCGTCGGGTTCGGCGTCGGCGCCGCGGCGCAGCACGGCCCGGATCCGGGCGATGAGTTCACGGGCCGAGTACGGCTTGGTGACGTAGTCGTCGGCACCCAGTTCGAGACCGACCACCTTGTCGATCTCGCTGTCGCGGGCGGTGACCATGATGACCGGCACCGACGACTTCGCGCGCAACTGCTTGCACACGTCGGTTCCGCTCATCCCGGGCAGCATGACGTCGAGCAGGACGATGTCGGCGCCGGAACGCTCGAACTCGGCCAGCGCGGACGGTCCGTCACCGACGATGGTGGTCTCGAACCCCTCCTTGCGGAGCAGGAACGCGAGCGGATCGGCCAGCGATTCCTCGTCTTCCACAATCAGCACACTCGTCAACGGTTGGCCTCCAGACTCGTGCCGCGGCGCTTCACGACGCGGCTCTCTTCTCGATCATTGCGGGCTTGTGGGTCGAACCGGGTACGGCGCCGTCGGCCTCGGCGAAGTGCCCGGGGATCTGCAGGGTGAAGGTCGAGCCGGTGCCGGGCCGGCTCCACAGGTCGATGGTGCCGTTGTGGTTGGCGGCCACGTGCTTGACGATGGCCAGACCGAGGCCGGTGCCGCCGGTCGCGCGGGAGCGGGCCTTGTCGACGCGGAAGAAGCGTTCGAAGACGCGTTCCTGATCTTCCTTCGCGATGCCGATGCCGCGGTCGGTGACCGCGACGGCGATGTTGTCGCCGCGGACCGTGCGGCTCACCGACACCGCGGTTCCCTTGGGCGAGTAGGCGATCGCGTTCTCGATGAGGTTCGACAGCGCGGTCACCAGCAGTGTGCGGTCCCCCATCACCTCGAGGCCGCTCGAGGCGTCGGTGTGGACGGTGATCTCGGCGGTCTCGGCCGCCAGCGTGGACCGACGCAGCGCCTCCGCGACGACGTCGTCGACGTCGACCACCTCGAGGTCGGGTAGTTTCTCGGCGCCCTGCAGTCGCGAGAGCGCGATCAGTTCGGTGACCATGTTGCCGAGCCGGGCCGATTCGCTGAGCACGCGCTGCCCGAAGTAGCGGACCGCCTCGGGGTCGTCGGTGGCCTCGAGGAGCGCCTCCGCGAGCAGGCCCATCGCCCCGACCGGGGTCTTGAGCTCGTGGCTGACGTTGGCGACGAAGTCACGCCGGGTGGCCTCCATGCGGACCTGTTCGGAGTCGTCGTCGGCGAACACCACGACGAACCGCGGGTCCTCCTCGCTCAGCAGCCGCGCGACGGCGCGCACCGCCATCTTGTCGCGCCCACGCGCGGCGCGGCGGGTCAGATCCACCTCGACCGGTTCACCGGTCTCGAACACGTCGGTGGCCGCGACCCATGCCCGGTCGTCGATCATGCGTTGGCGCACCAACCCCAGCTCTTCGGCGCGCGGGTTCGCCAGGACGACGTCGTTGAACTTGTCGACGACGGCGATGCCGCTCTCGGAGGTGCGGACGATCAGGTCGAGGACCTGGGAGAGGGTCAGTCCGGCCTGGGACTGCTGGCGGCGCGCCCGGCGTGCGGCGATTCGGGGGACGAGCACCGCACCGACCAAGCAACCGACGATGGCGGTCGCAACGGCCAACAGCACGGCCTGAACAACAGTCACACGTGAATCGTACGTTCGGCGAACCCGGGCCCGAAGGCGGGTTCGCCGGTTTTCTCGCACGTCATAGGCCCGAGAGCTGGAGTTTTCCGGTCGTTCACCGTTTGTTTCCGATATCGCCGAAACGCCGAGGAAAGGGCGAGGAACGACGAAGGCCGGTACGGATCGGCGATCCGTACCGGCCTTCGAGGCGTATCGGCGGGAGAGCTACTTGGCGCCCTGGTTCGCGACGGCGGCGGCGCCGGCCGCGGCAGCCGCGGGGTCGAGGTACGTGCCGCCCGGGTTCAGCGGCTTCAGGTTCTCGTCCAGGTCGTAGCGCAGCGGGATGCCGGTCGGGATGTTCAGGCCCGCGATGTCCTCGTCGGAGATGCCGTCGAGGTGCTTGACCAACGCGCGCAGCGAGTTGCCGTGCGCGGTCACCAGCACGGTCTTGCCGGCCTTCAGATCCGCCGCGATCGTCTCGTCCCAGTACGGGATCAAACGCTTGACGACGTCGAGCAGGCACTCGGTCAGCGGGACGTCACCGATGTCCGCGTAGCGCGCGTCCTGGTCCTGGCTGTACTCGCTGCCGGCCTCGATCTGCGGCGGCGGGGTGTCGTAGCTGCGGCGCCAGAGCATGAACTGGTCCTCGCCGAACTCGGCCTTGGTCTGGGCCTTGTTCTTGCCCTGCAGCGCGCCGTAGTGACGCTCGTTGAGGCGCCAGTCGCGCACGACCGGGATCCAGTGGCGGTCGCAGGCGTCGAGCGCGAGGTTCGCGGTGCTGATCGCGCGACGCAGCAGCGAGGTGTAGAGAACGTCCGGGAGCAGGTTGTGCTCGGCGAGCAGTTCACCGGCACGCTTGCCTTCGGCCATGCCCTTGTCGGTCAGGTGCACGTCCACCCAGCCGGTGAACAGATTCAGCGCGTTCCATTCGCTCTCGCCGTGGCGGAGCAGCACAAGTGTTCCGGTACTCATGCCCTCAATCCTGGCATGCGCGACTCGGGCGCCTGCGACAGCCATCCGTGCGCACCCTGCGACTTCGTCACCGAAGGCCGACGGTGTGATGGGACTCCCACCGTTCGATCACCGGACCGAACTCGTCGAGGAAGGCCCGCACGTGAACGGTGGTGCCGTGGTCGTCGAGCGACTGACGGGTGTCCCAGTGCTCGAAGCAGTGGAACAGCGCCGGGTCGTCGAGGTCCCGGTAGAACTCGTAGGTGATGCAGCCCGGCTCGGCGAGCGTCGGCTCCACCAGTTCGAGCATCGCCCGGGCCGCACGGTCGGCGTGCTCGGGGTGAACCTTCACCCGGATGAATGCGGTGTGCATGTCGGATGCGTCCTCTCGTCGATCGACCGGTGTCACCACACCGTATGAGCGAGAAGACAAGTCGCGGCAGCAGCTCTCCCGCCGACCGGGACGGTCGTCAACGATCGGCGTCCCCGAACCGGGCGACATACCCGTCGGCCAGGACTCGCAGACCCTCGACGTAGCTCTCCCGCGTCGTGCCCGACGGCCAGTTCTCCGCCACGGCGTGCAGCGCCGGCAAGCGGTCGACACCCGCCTCCCGGATCTTGACCGCCAACGGCGAGATCCCGTCGTCCGACGCGACCGGACGGATGTCGAGGAGCGCCCCGAGCGTGTAGTTCCACAGCGCCCGGTAGAGCAGCAGCGCACGCCGACCGTCCATGCCGAGTTGTTGCCCGGCCGCGATCACACGGTCGACGAGCACGAGCGCACCCGCGCCGCCGCGACCTCCACGTTGCAGCAGTTCGAGGATCCACGCCTCCGCAGCGAGGGTGTCGAAGATCGCCAGGAAGATCGTCTGGATCCGCTCCCGGGGCTGCTCGGGCAGTTCGATGTCGCCGAGGCCCGTCGAGTACTCGTCGAGCACGAGGCCGAGCAGTTGCTCCTTGTCGCCGACGTGCCGGTACAGCGCCATCGGTGTGGTGCCCAGATCCTTCGCCAGCGCCCGCATGCTGAGCGCGGCCAGCCCGCCCGCCTCGAGGTGCTCCCGCGCCGCGACCACGATCCGCTCGGCGGACAGGCTCGGCGGCCGTCCGCGCCGGGGCGCGCCACGGCCCGCGGCGGAAGCAGGCATCCAGCAATTGTGCACGAACCCCTTGCCGACACTCCGATCAGTAAGGTAGACCTAACCAATTATGAGAACGCGTATACAAATATCTGGAGCTGCGCTGACGACGTCCGCGCCTGCCAGTCGAACCGGCCTGGTGCTCGCCGCAGCCGCAGCCGCCCAGTTCCTCGTCGCCTTCGACATGTCGGTCATCAACGTCGCGCTGCCCGACATCCAGCACTCACTGCACTTCGCCGATGCCGACCTGTCGTGGGTCGTCAACGCGTACGCCCTCGCCTTCGGCGGCCTGCTCATGCTCGGCGGCCGGTTGTGCGACGCCGTCGGCACGCGGCGCGTCCTCGTCGCCGGACTGGTGATCTTCGGCGTGGTGAGCGTCGCCGGCACGTTCGCCCCCACTGCGGGACTGCTCGTCGCGGCGCGAGCCCTCCAGGGCGTCGGCGCCGCGATGATCGCGCCCGCCGGGCTCGCCGCGCTCAGCCAGGGCTTCCCCGACGGCGCCGCCCGCGCCAAGGCTTTCGGGATCGGGGCTATGTGCTCGGCGCTCGGCGGCGCCCTCGGGGTCGTGCTCAGCGGTGTCCTCACTCAGGGATTGAGTTGGCGCTGGGTCATGTTCGCCGGCGCTCCCGTGGCACTGCTCGCCGCCCTCGCCGCGATGCGCGGCCTGCCGCGGACCGCGCACCCGTCCGGCGGTTCGCTCGATCTGCCGGGCGCGGTGCTCGCGACCGCGGGACTGACGATCCTGGTCAGCACGGTCATCGCGACCGAGACGCGCGGGTGGGGGTCGGGGCTCGTCCTCGGCGGCGGCGCAGCCACCGTCGCGCTGCTGGCGGCGTTCGTCGTGGTCGAGACGCGCGCGTCGAACCCGCTCGTACGATTCTCGACCCTGCTGCGCCCGAGGATCGGTCTCGCCAACGCGATCATGTGCGTCGTGTGTGCCGGCCAGTTCGGCGGCTTCTTCTTCGTCTCGCTGTACATGCAGCGGGGACTCGGATACTCGCCCGCCACGACGGGCGTCGCCTTTCTGCCGTTCTGTGTCGGACTCGTCTTCGGGATCGTCGGCTCGTCGAAGTTGTTGCCGCGCTTCGGCGCCCGACCTCTGCTGGTGATCGGTACCGCGCTCGCGTCGATCGGCCTGCTCGGCTTCTCCACCATGACCGTCGGCGGAAGCTACGTCACCACCGTGCTGTTGCCGTCGCTCGCGGCGAGCGTCGGCATCGGGCTGTCGTTCATGCCGCTCAGCAACGTGGCCACCGCGGACGCTCCGCCCGGCGAGGTCGGCATGGCATCGGGCCTGCTCAGCGCATCCCGGCAGATCGGCGGGTCGGTCGGCCTCGCAGCACTCGTCAGCATCGCGGCCGCCGTCACCGCAGGTTGGGACGGACCGGCCGACGTCGCGCTGGTGTCCGGATATTCGCGGGCCCTGGCGGTGTGCGCACTGCTGTTGGTCACCGGAACCGTTCTGTCGCTGTTCTTTCCGCGTTCCGTCCGAACTGCGACGACCGGCGTCACTCGGTCAGCCGACGGCTGAGTACACCGAGACGCGCGTCCTCGAGGTCGAGCCGGCGGTTGGCGGCGGAGATCGCCCGGGAGCTGTAGGTGCCGCGGGCCCGGACGCCGAGGAGGTGCTCGCGCTCGGCCGCGAGGGCCTCGAGCCGCAGCCGCAGGTACTCCTCGTAGCGCAGATCGTGTTCGGGATCAGGCACCGCGCCACCCCGAACCTCGTGTCTGCCGATGAGATTGTGATCCCGAGCCAGCGCCACGATCTCCGGATCCGAATGCTCGGCGCTGTCCAGCGCTGCGTCGGCGGCGTCGGCGAGTTCGCCGAGGAGGTTGCCGAACTCGGTGGACAACCGGTCCGCGTCGTCGCCGGGAACCTTCACCCACCGAATGACCAGCGGCAGGGACAGGCCCTGCACCAGCAGTGTCGTCACGGCCACGACGAACGCGACGAGGATCAGCTCGGCTCGGTACGGCGTATCGAGCGGCAGCGTCTGCGCCGCGGCCAGCGTCACGGCGCCGCGCATGCCCGCCCACGCGAGAATCACCCCGCCTCGCAACCCGAGCCGCTCCGTGAGCACGAAGTCGATGTCCGCGGTGGTGCGCCTGACCCGACGTGCCACGAAGTCTTCCCGAAAATTACCGCTCTCGGCGTCGTCGCCGAGCATGTCGAGGCGTTCGCTCCACCGCTTGTATCGAGGCGCCCGCGCGGCCGCGCGGCGCTCATCACGGCGCAGCGAGGCGACGAGCGGGATCACGAAGATCATCCGGATCGCGACGACGGACGCGGCAGTCAGCAGGCCGATGAGGACGCTTTCGCCGAGCGACAGGCCCTCCGCTCGCACTTCGTCGACGAGGCTCTCGATGCTCAGACCCATCAGAAGGAAGACGGCCGACTCGAGCAGGAACGCGACGGTGCGCCAGTTGAGGTCCTCGCTGATCCGGTCCTGAGCACGCAGGTACCGATGGCTCAGATGACCCGTGACCAGTCCCGTCACCACCACGGCGAGCACGCCGGACGCCCCCGCCTTCTCGGTGGGAACGAAAGCGAGGAACGGGATGACGAACGAAACCGACGTGTTGAAGATGGTGTCGTTGAACCACCGACGGATGTGGACGTTCGCGTATCCGACGACCGCACCGATCACGATGGCGACGACGACCGAGTAGACGAAATCGCCGGCAACCTGCCACAGCGACACGGCGCCCGCCATCGCGGCAACCGCCGACCGCAGCAGCACGAGGGCGGACGCGTCGTTGATCAGGCCCTCGCCTTCCAGCACGGCCAGCAGTCGCGAGGGCAGGCCGAGTTTGCGGCCGAGCGACGTCGCGGCGACGGCGTCCGTCGAACTGACGACGGCACCCAGCGCGAATGCCGCGGGCCACCCCAGTCCGGGCATGACGAGGTAGAACAGGGCGCCTGCCGCCAGCGTCGTCACCACCACCAGCAACACCGCGAGGCCGCTGATCGCTTTGAAGTTCCGCCGGAAATCCTGTGCCGGCATCGTCACCGCCGCCGAGTACAGCAGCGGCGGGAGGACGCCCGCGAGAATCCACTCGGGTTCGACGTGCACGTCCGGCAGCCCCGGAACGTAACTCAGCCCGATCCCGACGACCAGGAGACTCAAGGGCGCGGCCACGCCCATCCGCTGCGAGAAGGCCGCAACGGCGACGATGCTGATGACGCCGACGACGGCGACCAAGGTCAGGTCCATACTCGAAATCTCTCGTCAGGCCGGCGCCGCACAATCACGGGGGCTCGTTCCAAACATGTTCCCCATGAGGAGCATTCGCCGATGAGCGCAAAATTTCGACATCGGACGGTCGAGCGAGATTAACAACCCGGGTTTCGATTGCGTCGACCGGGATACAGCTGAAGGGACCCTCCGTGCGCTCGGAGCGCTCGAAGGGTCCCTTCAGCTGTAGACGGGGGCTCAGCCCAGCCCGACCGTCAGGCTCAGAGGTACTGGCCGCACACCGGCCACGCACCGCGGCCCTGGCCGGCCAGCACGTTCTCGGCCACGCGGATCTGCTCGGCGCGAGAGTTCTCGTGCGCCATGCCCGAGCCGCCGTAGGCCTTCCAGGTGCTCGCGGTGAACTGCAGGCCGCCGTAGAAGCCGTTGCCGGTGTTCGCGGCCCAGTTGCCGCTGCTCTCGCACTGCGCGACGGCGTCCCAGTTGCCGGACGCGGCGTTGGCGGTGCCGGCGCTCATCGCGAGCGGGGCCGCGACGAGGGCGGCGGTGGCGGCGACGGTACCGATGGTGCGCTTGACGTTGAACTTGGCCATTTCGGGGTGGATCCTCTCGGTATTGCCGGCGAGACGACCGTCGGACGACGTGGAATGTCGATCCGGGCTCTGATGGGTCTCGCCCCTGCCCCTCATAGGTCTTGCGGTTCCGATCCCGCGGGGCAGATGAGCGGTGCGGGTCGGGTCTTTCCTGTCGTGCTCCCGATCCGTGTGTCTCGGGCTGGTTACAACCGTAGGAGCCGATCACGGAAAGGTCACGGATCGATTTTGTGAGACGGACGTACCCGAAAATAGCCATGACCAGGTAAAACGAGCAGGTCAACCGCCATGAATCATGGATTCGCGCTCGTGTCGTTGCATACTCGCAATGTGATGCAGATCACATGAAACGCGTGAAGGGGATCACTAAATCTCGGCCGGATAACGGTCGAACCGGCCCGTGCGACGTCAGCGAGACCCGGTGGGAGGCCCCCACGTCGGGTCGTCGGATGCCTCGTCGGGTGCCTCGACGAGGTGCTTGAAGGGCTGCAGATTCGCCAGCGACTCGCCGCGCGAGACACGCCACGCCCACTCCCGCTTGATGGAGGTGGCGAAGCCGAGCTCGAGCAACACGTTGAAGTCGCCGTCCGCGGCTTCGAGAACCTGCCCCAGCACGCGGTCCAGTTCCTCCCCGGTCACCGCGTGCGCCGAGATGCGACCCACCAGATAGATGTCACCGATCTTGTCGATCGTGTAGTGCACGCCGTACAACCTGCGGTTGCGGCGCAGCAGGTACTTGTAGACGCCCTCGAAGTTCTCGTCGGGCTTGCGGCACACGAACGCCTCGACGCGGACACCGTGGTTGCCGACGGTGAGCAGGGTCGTGGTCTTGAGCTTGTGCTCGCCGGGCAGCTCGACGATGAACTGGCTGTCGCCCCGGCGGCTGTAGTCGAGCTCGCGCTCCTTCAGCGCCGCGTCGATGACATCCGCGACGACCTCGGGGGTCCGGCCCGGTTCACTCATGCCCGCACTCCACTCGTCCTACGCAGCTTCCACAACCCACGCGACCTGCGCGGCGAGAACTCGGCGCCGTCCCACGCGGCGCGCTGGTACTTCGCGGCCGCGGCCCGATAGCTGGCGAGCAGCGCGTCCGCGGTGTGTTCCCACGAGAAGTTCTCGGCGTGCCGAGGAGCGCGCGCGGCCAGCTCGTCGAGCCGGTCCGGCATCGTCACCAGCGATTGCAGCGCCGACGCCCAGTCATCGGTGCGATGCCCCTGCACGAGCAGACCGGTCTGCCCGTCCCGCACGGCCACGCCGAGCCCGCCGACGTCGGCGGCGATGACGGGCGTGCCGCACGCCTGCGCCTCGATCGCGACCAGGCCGAAGGATTCCGAGTAGCTCGGCACGGCGACCAGATCGGATGCCCGATAGACGTCGGCCAGCCGCTCCGGTGGCTGCGGCGGCAGGAAGGTCACGCTGGTGCGAATGCCGAGCGTGTCCGCCAGCTCGATCAGCGCTTCGGGACGCTCGAGGCCGGTCCCCGACGGGCCGCCGACCACCAGCACCCGCAGCGGCAGCCCCGGCTCCCGCGCGATCACCTCGGCGGCCGCCCGCAGCAGGACATCGGGTGCCTTGAGCGGCTGGATGCGGCCGACGAACGTCACGATCGTCTCCGCCGGGTCGAGCCCGAGCGCCGCGCGGGCCTCGAGCCGATCCCCCGGCCGGTACCGGGCGAGGTCCGCGCCCGGCGCGACCACGTCGATCTTGCTCGGCGAGGCACCGTAGATCGACGCCAGCTGCGCGGCCTCGTCGGCGGTGTTGGCGGTGAGCCGGTCGGCCTCCTCGACCACCTGCTGCTCCCCGATCTGCCGGGCCGCCGGCTCGGGGGTGTCGCCGTCGGCGAGCGAAGCGTTCTTCACGGCCGCGAGCGTGTGCGCGGTGTGGACCAGCGGCACGCCCCACCGGTCCCGGGCCAGCCAGCCGACCTGCCCCGACAGCCAGTAGTGCGAGTGCACGAGGTCGTAGTAGCCGGGCTCGTGCCGGACTTCCTCGCGCAGCACCCCCGCCGCGAATGCGCACAGCTGCGTGGGCAACTCGTGCTTGTCGAGGCCCTCGTACGGGCCGGCGGCGACGTTGCGGACGCGGACACCCGGCGCGGCCTCCTGGACCACGGGCGTGGCCGACGACGTCGCGCGAGTGAAGATGTCGACCTCCACGCCCCGACGCGCGAGTTGGAGCGCGGTCTGCAGCACGTACACGTTCATTCCGCCCGCGTCACCGGTGCCAGGCTGTGCCAGCGGTGACGTGTGTACGGAGAGAACGGCGACCCGTCGGGGTCCCGCGCTGTGCTTGGGTGTCACGCGTCCATACTGCCCTGTCGCTCTTTCAAGAGGTAATTGCGGCCGACTCACTCTCACCGACCGGGACACCCCCGTCGATTCCGACCACGAAGGCTCGCACCTCGTCGACGAACCGCTGCGGATCCTCGACGAACGGCCCGTGCCCGCAGCCCTCCCAGTACGACGCGGTGGCGCCCGGAATGAGCGCGGCAGCGTGCTCACCTGCGGAGACGTCGACGACGGCGTCGGCAGTGCCGTGCAGGACCAGCGCCGGCACGTCGAGGGTGCGCAGCAGGTCGTCGTGGCCGACGGCCCGGGTGAACAGCGCCGCCCGCACCCGCGGCGGTGTCGACAGGCTGGCCCCGAACAGCGTCTGCGACCATGCGCCCTTGCCGGGCGCGTCGTCGATCGGGCCGGTGAGCGCGGTCCCGAAGCTGCCGAGCGCCCCGATCGCGGTCGCCGGGTCCTCGGCCATCGCGGCGGGGATCGCGGCCCTCATCGCCGCACCCACCTTGCCGCCCGCCTCGCCGCGCCCGATGCTCGTGATGGCGCCGACGAACACGACGCCGTCGATCGCCGTAGTGCCGTGCGCGGCAAGGTAATCGCAGATCACCAGGCCGCCGTAGGACCAGCCCAGCAGCACCGCCCCGGACGTGACGGCCTCCGCGGTCAGCACCGCGTCGACATCGGCGGCCCAGTTCGCCGAGTCGTCGTAGCCGAACGCCGGGACGTCGGAGTAACCGTGCCCGCGCAGGTCGACCGCGATCACCCGGAAGTGCTCCGCCAGGTCGGCGAGTACGTCGTCGCCCCAGCAGCGCGACGACTGCGCCCAGCCATGGATCAGGACGAGCGGACGCGACGACGCGCTACCGAACGTTCTGTAGACGAGGGTGGTGCCGTCGGCACTGGTGGTTTCGCGAATCGCCATGCGGCCACCCTAGGGGGCTTCCTCACTCGGTACCGCGCGCACGGTATGCGACGTATGTCCCACCTGCGATGACGAGCGCGGTGACACCCGCGATCACCGCCACGGCGAATCCCGCGCGGGTGCCGAAGTGGTCGATCGTCTGGCCCGCCACCGCCGATCCGACCGCGACGCCGACACCGAGTCCGGTGACGGTCCACGTGATGCCCTCGGTCAGCTTGACGTGCGGGACCACCGACTCGACAAGCGTCGTCGCGACGATCATCGTCGGAGCGACGGTGATGCCCGCCAGCGCGAGCGCCCCGGTGAGGGTGAGGATCGAGTTCGCCGCCAGCAGCGGCCACAACAGGAGTGCGACCGCACCGGTCGCGAACACGAGTTGGCGGCGCAGCGCCGCCCCCGGGCGCATGGCACCGAACACCACACCCGCGACGGCGGACGCGCCCGCGAACAGGGCCAGCGCGATGGTCGCGGCCGCCGGGGTGCCGCGCTCGGTCGCGAACGCGATGCTCGTGACGTCGACGGAGCCGAAGATGGTGCCCATCGCGAGCATCACCGCGACCAGCGCCCACATCGCCGGGATGCGCACGACCGATCCGCCGGTGTGCTCGGTGCGGTCGAGAACGGCCGGTTCGGTGTCGCGCTGCGCGACCAGCGCGAGGGTGCCGACCACCAGGAGGATCAGCGCCAACAGCGGACCGGCCTCCGGGAACACCGACACCGACAGCCCCACCGAGATCACCGGCCCGGCGACGAAGCAGACCTCGTCGAGCACGGACTCGAACGCGAAGGCCGTGCGCAGCTGCGGCTTTCCGCGATACAGCGCGGTCCAGCGGGCCCGGACCATCGCGCCGATCGTCGGCATACATCCGGCCGGGACCGCGAGCAGGAACAGCACGAAGTCGGGTGCGCCGAGCCGCACGCACAGCAGCATCACCGCCAGCGCGCACGCGCTGACCCCGGCCGCCGTCGGCAGGATCCTGCGCTGCCCGTAGCGATCGACGGCCCGCGAGACCAGCGGGGTGATCGCGGCGTACGCGAGCGCGAACACCGCCGACAACGCACCGGCCAACCCGTAGTCGCCGCGCAGCTGCGAGAGCATCGTCACGATTCCGATGCCGACCATCGCGATGGGCAGCCGGGCGACGAAGCCCGCTGCGGAGAAGGCCGCGGCGCCGCGGGCGGAGAAGATCTCCCGGTAGGTGCCGATCATCGCCGCTCGCGACTCCTCACGCGTCCTCGAAGTGGCGCGAGAGCCGTCCTCCGGTGGTCTGATGTGCGAACAGTGTCGCACCCTTGCCTGTCGACGGTGCGCGCGTGTAAGCATTCACCGCATGAGCGTTCTGGTCTGTTTCCACGCCCACCCCGACGACGAGGTGTTCGTGACGGGTGGGGTGATGCGGCAGGCGGCCGACGCCGGGCACCGCGTGGTCGTGGTCACCGCGACGGACGGCGCACTGGGCGAGGTGCCCGACGGCCTGCTCGCCGACGGCGAGTCCCTCGCCGCTCGTCGTCGCCGGGAACTCGAGGCGTCGACGAGCGTGCTGGGCGCGCACCGCGTGGTGATGCTCCACTACGCCGATTCGGGGATGGCCGGCACGCCCGACAACGCGAACCCCGACGCGTTCTGCAACGCCGACATCGAGGACGCGGCGGCGCGTCTGGCGGCAGTCCTCGACGAGGAGGCCGCGGACGTCCTGACGATCTACGACTCGAACGGCGGCTACGGGCACCCCGATCACGTGCAGGTCCACCATGTGGGGGTTCGTGCGGCGGAGATGGCCGGCACCCCGCACGTGTACGAGGCCGCGCTCAGCCGCGACCACATCCGACGCCTGATGCAGGCCAACCCGGAGTGGTCCGAGGACGCGGTGCCCCCGGAACTCGACTCGATCGGGCTCTCGGACGCGGAGATCACCACGGTCGTCGACGTGAGCGCGGCGCTCGCCGCCAAGCGGGCCGCGATGTTCGCGCACGAGACCCAGATCGGCGACTTCGGGCCGTTCCTGCAGATGCCCGAGGAGCAGTTGCTGGCCGCCTTCGGGTTGGAGTGGTTCCGCCGGCGCGGCGCGTTGGACGGCCTCGAGGAGACCGCCCTGCCGCTCTAGCGGATGCCGTCAACTGCCTGCGGATTCGCGGTCCGCGGACCTAGCATCGCCACATGCCCGGCCTCCTCGCTCGCTATCGACGGACGGGCGCCGACGTGCCGTTCGGGAACCCGCTCGCCGCGCACGACGTCGCGATGGAGGGCTATTTCTGGCGGTTCACGCAGCGCGACTCGGGCCGGGTGCTGATCGCCCTCGCGGGCATCAACCGCGCCGCCGACGGCCGCTGGGCGACGCTCGGGCTGGGGACACATCCCGGCGGATTCCTGCGCACCGCGGTGCATCCGGTCGCATCCGCCGATCCCGACCGCCTCGGCGCCTTCGCCGGCAACGCGTTTCGCGGAACCACCGACCGGCTGCGCGTCGATCTCGGACCGGGCGCGCGACTCGATGTCCGGATCATCGATCCCGTGCCGTGGCCGCGGCGACGCCTGGGCGGCTCGAGTGTCTTCCACGTGGTGCCGGCGCTCAACCAGTATTGGCACCCGTGGCTGCTGGGCGGTCGCGTCGAGGGGTGGGCCGAGGTGGACGGCGAGCGGTGGGACCTCGACGATGCCCAGGTGTACGGCGAGAAGAACTGGGGCAGAGAGGGTTTCCCGAAATCGTGGTGGTGGGGCCAGGCGCAGGGCTTCGACGACCCGCGCGTGTGCGTCGCGTTCGCGGGCGGCACCGTCACGGCGGGGCCGCTGCGCACCGAGGTGACTGCCGTCGTCGTGGCGCTGCCGGACGGCCGCGTCGTGCGCCTGGGCAACCCGGTCACGTCCCCGATCCGCGCCCGGGTGGGCGACGGCGCCTGGCTGCTCAGCGGCGGCAACCGGCGGTGGTCGGTGGAGATCGAGGGGCGTGCCCCGCTGTCCGGTGCCCACGTCCTGCCGGTACCACTGCCCTCGGAGCGCCGGAACGTTCCGGGCGCGTTGGAGCACCTCGGCGGGAACTTGCGTGTAACGGTGCATCACAACGGCCGATGTGCACTGTCGGGTGAATCCCACCTGGCGGGGCTCGAGTGGGGCGGGATCTCGCGGGCGCACGACGAACTCCGACGGCGGGAAAGCCGCGGAGACGAACAGAACTGAAGACGGCGAGGGGGAATCTTGCGCACACTTCGATCGACACTCGCGGCGACCGCGGTCGCCGCGGCGGCCCTGCTGATCGGCACGCCGATCGCAGCGGCTGCACCGGACACGGTGGACATGAACAACGTGTTCAGCCCGTTCGTGCTCAGCACGTTCCGGGACGGCCGGATCGCGCCGCCCGAGCAGTGGCAGCCGCGGCACCCCACCACCGATCCGTGGTTCCAGGCCCCGCCCGTCGCCGGTCTCGCCCCCGGCACGCTCCTGAAGGCCCGGCCCGCGACGGTCCAGGTGTACGGCGTGCAGCCGGCGCACGTGCGCGCCTACCAACTCATGTACGTCACCACCGACTTCGACGGCTCGCGCGTCGCGAGCACGGGCATCCTGATGATTCCCGAGAACGGCGACGGCGGGACCTCACCGCGAGCTCGCAAGCTGATCGGCTACTCCGAGGCGAACGACAGCCTCGGCCCCGGCTGTATGCCGAGCGCGCAGTGGACCGGAACCGATCAGGACGACCCGTCGCTGTTCTCGGCACTCGGACCCGTCGCGCAGATGTTCGGCAACGGCTGGGCCGTGATGATGAGCGACACCGCCAACGACGGCGATTCCGCACCCAACGGCTTCTCGATCGGCCGGTTCTCCGGTGCCGCAACGCTCGACGGCCTGCGGGCCGCGATCGCGCTGCCCGATGCCGGATTCGAACGCGACATCCCGATCGGCATCTACGGCATCGCCGGCGGCGGGGTCGCGGCCGGTTTCGCGGCCGAGAGGCAGGCGACGTACGCGCCGGAACTGAACGTCGTCGGCACGGTGCTCCAGGCGATGGTGGTCGACAGCGCGACGTTCGAACGCCAGGCCGACGGCGGGATCGGCGCGGGCTTCGTGTTCGCGAACTCGCTCGGCTACGCCGCGCGCTATCCGGAGATCGATCTCGACGCCGAGCTGACGCCTCTCGGTAGGCAGGTCGCCGACATCTTCAACCGCACCTGCCAGCAGACCTACCTGATGATGCCGTTCCTCCCGCTCAGCGCGCTGTACACGCACGGGCGTCCGGCCGACAACCCCGCGTTCGCCCGCGCGTACGCCGAGAACCGGATGGGGCAGCAGGCCCCGAACTCACCGGTCCTCGTCACGTCGTGCCGGGACGACTTCCTGGTCCCCTACCCCGACGTCGAGAACCTGATCGCGACCTACCGCGCCGGTGGAACCGACGTCACCGTCGAACCGAGCCACTGCGGCGTGAGCGATGTGCTGACCAATCCGTACCGGGTGGGCACCGAACTGCTCGGCATGCAGAACATCGACTGGCTCGTCGGCCGGTTCGCGGACGCCGGCTGAGCGGCGGCGGCCGCGCCGGTTCACACCAGCGCGGTCGCCTTCCGCATGGCCACCAACGGATTCGAGTACAGCGAACTGAGCGAGACCACACCGGCCGCGTGTTCCTGGACCCGGTTGCCGAACCCGGTGATGCGCACGTCGGAACTCCCCGCCCGCGACGCCTTCGACAAGGCCCGCGCCACGTGCGGCACGGCCTCGGGGTAGTCGGTGAACGCCTGTCCGCCGAGGGTCACCCGGTCGGGGTTGAACAGGTCGCGCAGCATCGCCACGGCCCGACCCAGGATCCGCGCTCGCTCGTCGAGGATGTCCTGCGCTGCAAACGATCCCGCACGGGCCTCGCGATACAACGCGACGATCGGCGGTAGGTCGTCGCCGGCGGGCAGCACTCCCGCCTGTTGGGCCGCACGCAGCACACCCCGATCGCTGACCGCCGCCTCGAGGCAGCCGGTGGCGCCGCACTCGCACCGCACCCTCGCCTCGGTGGGCAGGTGTGCAATGGACCCGGGACCGGCCGCCGGGGTGTGCACCTTGCCGTCGAGGGTCAGTGCGAGACCGACGGTTTCACGCGCATAGAAGTACAGCCCACTCCCGCGCACCTCCGTGTTCTCGGCGCGCTGCGGCGTGAGCAACAGCTCGGAGGCGGCCATCGCCTCGACGTGCGCCGCCACCGACACCGGTAGCCCGAACCCGGCGCCGACGACGTCACCGACACGGGCACCCGTCCAGCCGAGACGGTCGTGGTCGACCACGCCGGTCTCCGGGTCGACGCGGCCGCCGAGCGCGACACCCACCCACAGCGGGCGTCGCCGGTGCCAGCGGGCCGCGAAGCCGCGCGCGCTGGCGGTGATGGTCGCGAGTGCGGCGTCGGACGCCCCTCGCGGGGTCGGGATCTCCGCCGCGCCGAGGATCCGTCCGCGCAGGTCGGAGGCGATCACACCGGTGACGACCGCGCCGATGTGGACGCCGACGGTGAGGTATCGCTCGTGCTCCACCTCGAACGGGATGCGGGGCCGGCCGATCGCCCCGGAGACGGCCAGATCGGGGCGTTCGCGCAACAGGCCCGCGGACAGCATCGCCGACACGTGCCGGTTGACGGTCGCGATGCTCGCACCGGACGCCCGGGTGGCGTCGTCGCGGTAGATGGGTCCGCCCGCGGCGGCCGCGCGGAACACCGCGGCGGCCGGCCCGTCTGCAATGCCCAGGCTGGGCGGAACGATGCGGGGCCGGGTGGCGGGACGAACGCCGGTGGGGCGCACGGGTCGCGCGGTGGAGGTACGGGCGGTCACGGATCTCGTTCGGGTGACGTGTGGTGCTGCGGTGAGCATGTCGGTTGTCCTTGCCTCGTCCCGGTGGGGACGGCTGTCGACGCGGTGGGGGACGCGCTGCCGACAGCGATCAGCCCCGGCGCGACGGCCGGGCGATCAGCGTGAAACGGGGTGTGAGCAGCGCAGAATCAGCGGCGAGAGATACGGCAGGGACAACAGAGTTCCCGCGGATGCGGCAGGCGCGAACCCAACGCGGCGGTCACATAGGTGACCCGCGGGGCGGAGGTGGCGCCGGACGACATGACGATCAAGCTAGCATCTGCGGGCCCCGTCCACCCAGCCCATGCCCGGTCCGGTGGCCGTGTCGGCACTACGATCGGGTCATGAGCCTGTCACCGGACACCCGCGTCGCCGTCGTCACCGGAGCCAGCTCCGGCATCGGCGAAGCCACCGCCCGCACCCTCGCCGACCAGGGATTCCATGTCGTCCTCGGCGCCCGCCGGCTCGACCGGCTCGAGGCGATCGCGGAGGAGATCGGGGGCACCGCACTCGAACTGGACGTCACCGACGAGGATTCGGTGGACGCGTTCTGCGCGGTCCTCCCCCGCGTCGATGTGCTCGTCAACAACGCGGGCGGCGCGAAAGGGCTCGCGCCGGTCATGGAGGCGGACCTCGACGACTGGCGATGGATGTGGGAGACCAACGTGCTGGGCACCCTTCGGGTCACGAAGGCGCTGCTGCCCAAGCTGATCGAGTCCGGCGACGGACTGGTCGTCACCGTCACGTCGGTCGCGGCGTTCACCGCCTACGACAACGGCTCGGGCTACACCTCGGCGAAGCACGCGCAGGCGGTGCTGCACCGCACGCTGCGCGGGGAACTGCTGGGCAAGCCGGTCCGGCTCACCGAGATCGCCCCGGGCGCGGTGGAGACCGAGTTCTCGCTGGTGCGATTCGACGGCGACGAGGATCGGGCAGCCAAGGTGTACGAGGGCATCACGCCGCTGATCGCGCAGGACATCGCCGAGATCATCGGGTTCGTCGCGTCCCGTCCGCCGCACGTGAACCTGGACCAGATCATCGTCAAGCCGCGCGATCAGGCCGATTCGGGACGCTTCCACCGCGTCACGCAGCCCTGACGACAACCGATCCGCTCAGTCGACGCACGGGATTCCGCCGGAGATGTCGGCGGCGATCGGCGCCCCCTGGGCACCGGAGGTCGGGATGGCGGCTGCCACCGTGCTCGGGGCGGGCGTGTCGAGGATCGTCATCAGATCCTCGGCGAGGTCGCGTCCGATCACGATGAGGACGTGGTTGGCGGCGACCGACGTGTCGGACTCCGTCTCGGCCCCGAGTTCGTCGGCCAGGCTCTGCGCGGCGGCCTCCGCGCCGGTGCCGTAGGCGATCGTCGTGGTTGCCGTGCTACTCGCAGTAGCCGTGGAACCCGCTGTGTACCCGCGCAATTGGAGTGCCGTGGCGACGGCCGCGGCGAGTCCGTCGTGGCTCGTCCCGTTGTGGACGTCGACAACGACACGCGGGTCGGGGGCGGGCGCCGCGGATGTCGTCGGAGCGGCGCTGGCCGATGCCTGCGACCCGCTGAACAGTCGGGCGACCTCTCCGCGGAGTCGGTTCGGGTCGACGACGTTCACGTCCTGTCCGTCGACCGTGTCGTACCCCTCGATCGGCAATGTGTAGAAGTCCACGCTGCCGTCGGTCAGGTTGCGCGAGTGGAGCGCGAAATCGACAGGGTCGAAACGGGAGTCGATGACGATGTCGTTCTTGACGGCGTCCGCCAGCCCCCGCATCTTGGCGAGGTTGCCGAACACCCCGGTCGACTTCAGGTTCCGGATCACCGCGCTGATGAATGCCTGCTGCCGGTGGGTGCGGTCGAGGTCGCCGTTGTCGAGACCGTGTCGCTGCCGCACGAACGACAACGCCTGCGACGGATCGAGGAACTGCCGGCCGGCCGGGAAGCTCGCCCCCGAGTATTCGGAGTCGTCGACCGGCGCGTTCAGGCATACCTCGAGCGGGCCGAGCACCTTCGCGATGTCGTAGAAGCCGACCAGGTTGACCTCGGCGAAATGGTCGATCGGCACGCGCAGCAGGTTCTGCACGGTCTTCAACGTCGAACGCCGCCCGGCGTCACGGGCCTTCTGCTCGCGCTCCGCCGGATCGGTCACCCCCTGCTCTTCGAGCTCGGAGTCGGCGTCGGCCTTCGCCAACCCGTACGCCTCCTTGATCTTGCGTTTGCCGTAGCCGGGAACCTCGACGTAGTCGTCGCGCGGGATCGCAGCGGCGGTGGCACGACTGCCGTCGCCGGGCACGTGCAGCAGGATCAGCGTGTTGGTGTTGTAGCCGCCGACGTCGCTGTCCCCGGCATGCAACTGGTCGGTGACGAACGCCGCGGGAAGATCGTTGCCGTCCATGTCCTTGCGGCTGTCGAGACCGATCAGCAGGATGTTCGAGTCGCCGTGCGACGACGTGCCGTTCTCGTCGGACACCGCGTCGAGCGCATCCGATCGGGTGAGCCCCGAGATCAAGTCCCGCTGGGCACCCCATGCGAGACCCGTCGACGTCAGGACCAGCACGGACGCCACGGCGCCGACCGCCCGTGCGAACACGGGCGACCGACGCCGCCGGGGCGCGTGGTGGCGACCCCGTCCCGTCGAAGCTCGGCGCGTTTGCACCGCGCCACGGTACCTGACCACCCTGAGAGAAGCCTGCGGCCTACAGCCACCGGCCGAATCGGCGGATGAACAGCACCTTCGCGCACTGGGTGAGGACGCAGTAGGTCGCCAACGTCAGCACCAGCCACGGGAAGTACGTCCACGGCAGCGGCACCAGCCCGAGCGACTGCCCCCATCCCGAGAACGGGAACACCAGACCGAAGATGCAGGCCGCACCGGTCGTGATCATGACCGGCCACGACGCCCGGGACTGGATGAACGGGATTCGCTGGGTGCGGATCATGTGGACGATCAGGGTCTGCGAGATCAACGACTCGATGAACCAGCCCGACTGGAACAGTGCGGCGTGCTCGGGGTTGTTCGCGCCGAACACGAACCACATGAGCGCGAATGTCGTGATGTCGAAGATCGAACTGATGGGCCCGATGAACACCATGAACTTCGCGATGCTGTCGGCCGCCCACTGCCGCGGCCGCCGGACGAACTCCTCGTCGACGCGGTCCCACGGAATCGTGAGCATCGACAGGTCGTACACCAGGTTCTGCACCAGGACGACGGCCGGGATCATCGGGAGGAACGGGAGCAGCGCGCTCGCGACGAGCACCGAGAAGACGTTCCCGAAATTCGAGCTCGCGGTCATCTTGATGTACTTGAGGATGTTGCCGAACGTGCGCCGCCCCTCGATCACACCGTTCTCGAGGACCCCGAGGTCCTTCTCGAGCAGGATGATGTCGGCGGACTCGCGGGCGATGTCCACGGCCGTGTCGACCGAGATGCCGACGTCGGCGTTGCGCAGCGCGGGCGCATCATTGACACCGTCGCCGAGGAAGCCGACGGTGTGACCGCGCCGCTTGAGGGCATCGACGATGCGCGCCTTCTGCAGCGGATTCACCTTGGCGAACACCGTTGTGTCGTCGACGATCTCGTCGAGTGCCGCATCGTCGAGCACGTCGATCTCCGGACCGGTGACCACGGTTCCCACGTCGATCCCGACCTTGCCGCACACCGTTTCCGCGACGATCGGGTTGTCCCCGGTGATGACCTTGACCGCGGTTCCGTGCTCCCGCATCGCCGCGATCGCGGGAGCCGCGGACTCCTTGGGCGGGTCGAGGAACGTGAGAAAGCCGACGAGGGTCATCTCGGCCTCGTCCGATGCGGCGTACTCACGTTCGTGGGAGTCGACCTCGTCCCGATCGAGGTTCCGGGTGGCGACCGCCAGTACCCGCTTGCCCTGGCTGTTGTAGCCGGCCACCAGGCGATCGAGTTCAGCCAGCAGACCCGGTGTGAGATCCTGGGTAGTGTCGCCGACGATCGCGGTGGTGCACACGGCCAGCACCTCGTCGACCGCACCCTTCGTCACGATCAGATCGGTGTCAGCTGCGTCGCTGTCCACGACCACCGACATCCGGCGGCGCTTGAAGTCGAACGGGATCTCGTCGACCACTCCGTGCGCACGGTTGACGGCGTCGATCGTCTCCGGGCCGGCGGCTGCGATGACCGCCTTGTCGAGCATGTTGCGCAGCCCGGTCTGGAAGTGCGAGTTGATCGCCGCCAGCCGCAAGGTTCGCGGACTGACTCGGCCTTGGGTGTCGAGGTGCTCCTCGAGCACGATCCGGTCCTCGGTGAGGGTGCCGGTCTTGTCCGTGCACAGCACGTCCATGGCGCCGAAGTTCTGAATCGAGTTGAGCTGCTTGATGATCACCTTGTGCCGCGACATCGACACGGCGCCCTTCGCCAGGTTGGCGGTGACGACGAGCGGCAGCATCTCCGGGGTCAATCCGACCGCGACAGCGACACCGAACAACAGTGCCTCCGTCCAGCTCTTGGTCAACCCGTTGATGACGAAGACCGCCGGCACCATGATCGACATGAACTTGATCAGCATGAAGCTGACCTTGCGGACACCGATGTCGAAGCTGGTCTCGGGACGCTTGCCACCGAGACCCGCCGTCATCGCCCCGAAGTAGGTGTTGCGCCCGGTATCGACGACAACTGCCGTCCCGGATCCGGACACCACCGATGTCCCCATGAACCCGAGATTCTCGGTGTCGAGGATGTGCGCGGAGTCGACGTCCTCGATCGGATCGGCGGTCTTCTCGGTCGGCATCGACTCGCCCGTGAGCATGGCCTGGTTGACCTGCAGGTCCTTGGCGCGGATGAACCGCACGTCGCCGGGAATCATGTCGCCTGCCGCGAGTTGGACGACGTCACCCGGCAGCAGCTGCGCGATCGGTATCTCGGTCGTCACGGGCTTGCCGTCGCGCTGCCGCGTGGTCGCGGCGGTGGTCGTGACCATGGCCTCGAGCGCCTCGGCGGCCCGGCTCGATCGGTACTCCTGCCAGAACCGCAGCGTGACGCTCACCAGGATCATCGCCGCCACGGTGACGATCCCCTTGTAGTCCGGGCCCTCGTCCGGATCGGCCATGACCACATCGGTGACGTACATGATCGCGCCGATGAACAGCAGGATCAGGATGAACGGGTTCTTGAACGTACCCAGGAACTGCACGAGCGCCGGGGCTGGGCGCTCGTGCCGGACCTCGTTGAGTCCGTGCCGGCGACGCAGCGGCTCGATCTGGTCGGCCCGCAACCCCCGCTTGGTGGTGTGCAGGTCTGCAAGAACACCCGACGCCGCGAGGCGCGCGGATCGGGCGAGCTTCGTGGACTGGTCCTCGGTGAGGAGGGCGGCCTTTCGGGCGCCCGGCTTCTTCGGCTTCGTGGCCGGTGCCGAGACGGCATTCATCGACATGGGTGATGTCTTTCGGTCAGCGCTCCCACCACATGGCGGGAGCGGTCGAATGTCTTGTGGGACAAGAGAACAGCCGGAACCAACTTTTCGGGATCAGCGGAACATTCCGCCGCCGAGCGAGGCTGCGACGACGGCCGGCGGCGCGTAGGACGCGCGCAGGTTCGCCCGCTCCTGCGGGGTGAGGTTGCGGCGCGCCCAGAACTTGCGCACATTCGACAGAGTGAAGGCCATGGCTAACTCCTTGCATGGAAAATCAACCAGGGCAGGACATTTCGCCCAATAGAGGCTACGCCGCGTCGTCACGGAGGCGCACTCGACAACTGATCGGTTGCGCGTCGAGACGAGGAGACGTCAGGCCACCTGGGGCAGAATCCGGCCGAGGCTGAGGAACTGATGGTTCACCGAACTCGGATAGCGACTATCGCTGGTACTGGTGCCTGTACTCACAGGGGTTCCTCACCTCCTCGAAGCCGAGACGCGCGGGGGCGTCGAGCCGTGCACACGGGGAGTACACCCGGACCGACCCGGGTGGGCACCCCTCTCGTCAGAGCTTTGGCACTGCGTGACGTGTCCCGGTACGGGAAGCCACTTCGGGTCACCCCTTCATCCGGGGAGACCTGTCCTAACCTTGGGCGTCTCTCGACGTCGTCAGATCAGTGGCCTGTGTTCACGCAGGAGCCTCACCTATCGAGGTGCTTGCCGAACAAGCATGGCCCGGCCGCTGCGGCCTTGTCAATCCCGCGTCGATCCACGTCGGCGCCCACGGCCTCGAGTAACCTCGCGGCATGCAGCATCGATTGCAGTCGGGCCGACTCCTGGACGCGCGAGGCCGCCTCACCGAAGCAGGTTGGGCGACAGCGGAGATCCGTCACTACGACCGCGCGGCGATCGCGGCGCCATCGTGGCGGGTGAAGGAGTGGGACTACTACTGCGTCCTCACCCCGGATCACGGACTGGCACTGACGGTCGCGGACAACGGTTACATGGGCCTGCTCGGCGTCTCGTGGCTCGATCTCGGTGCGCGCCATGAGGTCACCGAGAACGTGATGCTGCCGTTCCCGATGGGCCGCATGGGTTTACCGGCGAGCGCGGATGCCGGTGACGTCGTCGTCGGCCACCAGAAGATGCGGATCGCGTTCCGCCACGTCGCCGGTGGCCGCGTCCTGACGGTCGACTACCCGGGGTTCGACGGCGGCCGCGGCCTGCGCGGCGAGCTACACCTGGCGCAGCCGCCGATGGATCGCATGGTGATCGCCACGCCGTTCCCGAACGCACCGAAGGCGTTCTACTACAACCAGAAGATCAATTGCCTGCCATCGAGTGGCGAGATCACCGTCGGGGCAGACACATTCGCGTTCGATCCGACCTCGGCATTCGGGGTGTTCGACTGGGGTCGCGGTGTCTGGACGTACGACAACACCTGGTACTGGGGTTCGGCGTCGGGCGTCGTCGACGGTCTGCCGTTCGGTTTCAACATCGGCTACGGTTTCGGTGACACGTCCGCGGCGAGCGAGAACATGGTGTTCGTCGACGGAACCGCACACAAGCTCGACCGGGTGACCTTCCACCTCCCCGAGGGCACCTACGACGGGGCACCGTGGACGTTCAGTAGCAATGACGGACGCTTCGAGATGGCGTTCGAGCCGATCCTCGACCGTGCTGCCGCAGTGGATTTCAAGGTGCTGCGGTCGATCCAGCACCAGGTGTTCGGACGGTTCACCGGACACGTGGTGCTCGACGACGGCAGTCGGGTCACGGTCACCGACCTCCTCGGGTTCGCCGAGGAGGTCCGCAACCGCTGGTGAGCGAAGGCGCTCACCACTCCCGGTAGGTTGGTTCGTCCGATGTGCCGTCCGGTGGGTCGGAGTTGTTCTTTTCCTTGATCTTTCGCTGCACCGCGTGGTAGCTGCGAATCTCGAGAACGAAGAGAACGACGGCGACGACTGCCAGAACGCAGATCACGACGACGAGCTCGGTGGGTACGTGGACCGGCGGTGTGGTTCGTATGGCCATCCGATCCCTAGCCCATGTTCAACGAGCTTGCGGCGCCTGCTGCGTCACCGGACGGCGGAGGTGGCGGTGGCGATCCCACAGCCTTCGACCTCTCGGCCACGTGTGCACCGACGAGCCCGGCCGCGACCTCGGCGTGGGAGCCCGCGACGTGTCGGATCCGCTCACCGACAAGACCGCCCACCGCGTCCCGGACCTCCGCGCCGACTGCCTTGCCCAGCCCCTCGAGTTGGTGCGACACCCCGGCACCCACGCCGCCGGCGACCGCATCCTTGGCGATGTTGGAGAAGTTCATGTGCGGTCGATCTCCGGCAACGAACTGTGCGCCCTGGATGATGGCCGAGAGCCCACCCTCGCGCACTACCCCGGCTGCCACGCTCCTGGACAGGCTTTCGAGTAACTCCCGCAAGATCATTCGCACAGCGACCTGGGTGGCCGCCTCGGCAGCCGGAACGGCGGCCGCGCTCGTCCCCAGCGTGGCGACTGTCGACGCCACGAGCGCAGCGACCTCCGCCGCCAGGGTGGCCAGGGCGACGATGATCGAGAGCTTCGCGTGTTCGACGTCTGCTGCGGTCTGCTCACAGAGGTCCGCGAGTTGACGACACGTCGCCGTGAGTTCGTCGACGACGCCTCCCGGTCCCCCGACGCGCTCCCAGTGCTCGCTCATCGACACGTTGACGTCCCCGACCACTGCCTCCAGCGCACGCTGGATGGCCGCCTCGCCTGCTTCACCGACCTTCTCGATCCGAGATGCAGCGATCTCCCAGTCGTCGGCGAGACGGCGCAGCGACGTCTCGTCCGTCTGGGGCCAGTCCTGCCCGACCGCGACGGACGCGACGGTGCGCAGCGCTCCCGGGATTTCGATGCCCATCAGTTCGTCCCGCCCAGCGACCTCGAGAAGTCGCCATCGGTGACCTCGAATTCCGAAGCGGTATCCCGTAATCCGCCTCCGATGGCCGCGAACGAATCCACCAGCGCGGCCAACGCGGTCAACGCACCGTCCTGCTCGGGCACGTATGCCGATGCGAACGTGGTACCGGCTGCGTCCCCTCCCCAGCTCGGTCCCTCGGCCTCGATCGAACCGCGGAGCATGTTCAGCGCATATGCGAGGTCCTGCGCGCACCGATCGAATCTGGGCGCCTCGGAACGCAGCAGTGACGGATCGACCCGCATCTCGTCACCCACGATGCGCCTCCCGCATGATCGGCGCCCGCCAGTCGTGGAGGTCGTCCGCGTCCGCGTCGGACACGCACGAAGGCGTTGTGGCCGAGGTGAATTCGGTTGCCACGGTCGGGACGAGATTGCGCATCGGGGGGGCACCCGCAACCAGGTCGGGAAGATCGGGGAGGCCGGCCGCAAACGCGGTGACCGGCGCCAGAGCCTCCGCGACCCGCTCCCGCACGTCGGCGGCCGCGGCGCGTGCGGCCGCGGTGACCGACTCGGCGAGCCGGTCCGGGGTGGTGCGGGTGAACGCGCTCGGTTCCACCCGCACCGACAGGACTGCGCCCGCCGCATCCACCGTGACCCGGACCAGGCCGTCCGGCGATTCGGCCTCGGCCGTGGCGGTCGCGACGGCCCCCTGCGCCGCCTCGAGTGCCTCGGTCTGTGCCTGGAGTCCCTCGAGCATCGCGTCCACCTGCGCACGCAGCGCGGAGTTGCTGCGCCGCAGGCGCTGACGCGCTTCCTCTCGAATGCCGTCGTCGGTCATCGATCCCCTCCCTGTCGTCCCTTTCGTTGAAGTAGACGTGGCCGGTCGGGATTCGGTTCCCACGAGTTTCGAATTCGTCAGTGCACCGTCTCGCGGGCACGAATCCTGGCGACGAGCGCCGAGATCTCCACCGCGAGTCGGGGCCCCGACGCGGGCGTCACCGCGATGTCGGCCGTTTCGCGGAGGCAGTAGCGGCCGTCGCCGTCGAAGTCGAGCCAGTGCAGTCCGACGCCGTCGGTGGTGGGGCGGCTGTCGTACGCGGCGCCGGCGAATGCCGTGATCTCACCGATCCCGGTGCGTGGCCGCCGCAGCAGGTCCAGCGCAGCGTCCCGAATGCGAGTGGAGCCCGCGGAGACGAGCAGCGGACCGCTGCCGGATTCAAGATCGCTGCGGCGGAACCGCATCGCCGGGCGGGATCCGGTGGACATCACGGGAAGGGCGGCCGCGATCGCGTTCGGGATCTGCTCCGGGTCCACGCCGTGCGCGAGCACGTCACCGCCGCTGTCGGCGTCGGGCCCGGGCAACTGGATCGCGAGCGTCGCAGTGTCTCCCCGGATCCCGGCGTGCATGCGGATCCGGGTCCCGTCCTCGCGCCCCGCGAACCCGGCCACCTCCACCCGGACGTCGGGGTCGGCGAGAACCGCCAGGTGGCGGTCGAGCGTTCCGGTCAGCCGCGGCGCCCACGACGCGGCCGCTGCCCGTCGCTGCCGGTCCAGGTCGTCCTGCGTGTCCGCGATCGGCCGGAAGCGCAGCGGGTACGGGAGCCGGTCCCGTCCCAGTTGCGCCCACACGACCTGGAATTCGAGACCGGTGAACCGCCAACTGGCGCCGCTCACCCTCCGATCACCCGAGCTACCCCAGTCGAGGCCCACGTCATCCCCCATCACTCCTCCCCGAGTGCGCGACAATGCCCACCGACAATAGACGCGCCGCGGCGGTGGACGGTTCCGATCTGCCTGGACCCGATCAGCCGGGGTGCCCACTCCGTGTCGCCGCGGGCGGGATTCCGCCTCAGCGGACGAAGAATGGGCGCTCAGGCTCGAACTCGCCCGCAGTCCGACGCGTCGGTTCCGGACTCAGACGAGCGCCGACATCGACAGCCACGTCGGCCAGTCGATGGCCCAGTCGTAGAGGTCGCCGTCGGCCGCGGACAGGTCGATGCGGGTGCCGGTGACCTCCACCGGGTCGCCGTAGATGGCGGTGCCGAAGTACTCCTCGGCGTCGGAGAGCGACAGGTTGATGCACCCGTTCGTCACGTTCGACGCGCCCTGCACCCCGACCGTCGCAGGGTTGGCATGGATGAACTCGCCGTTGTTGGAGATGCGGACGGCCCACCGTTCGCGCACGTTCTCGTAGAACGGCGGGTTCGACATCAGGAAGTCCTCGTGCTTCTCGGACACGACGTGGATACCGCTGCGGGTGACGTTGCGGTTCTCGTTGCCCTCGCCGTAGCTGACCGGGATGTCCATGATCGTGACGCCGTCGCGGACCACCTGCATGCGGTGGCTCGGCGCGTTCGCCTTCACGATCTGGCTGCGCCCGATCGTGAAGCTCAGCGACAGGTCGCTCGCACCGTAGGCGCCGCCACCGAAGTCGAGGCCGTACAGCTTGGCGTTCACGTCGACGGTGGTGCCGGGCGCCCAGTAGTTCTGCGGCCGCCAGTGCACGCGGGCGCCGTTGTCGTCGGGCAGCCACGCCCACGCGCCCGGGGTGGGCGGGTTGGTCGTGATCGTCAGCGCCTTCTCGACGGCGGCTTTGTCGGCGATCGGCCCGTCGAACTGCAGGATGATCGGGGCGGCGATGCCCACGACCTGCCCGTCGGCGATGTTGGTGCGCACCGACGTCTTCGTGTCGGGGGCGACGGTGGTGAACGTGCCGGCGACCGGGACCGACTTGCCGTCGGTGCCCACGGCGCTGCCCGACCACATGTACTTCGCGTCGTAGCCGAGCGCTTCGGTGACCGTGAACGACGTCCGGTCCGGGCTCAGCGTGCCCTGGACCGTCTTGCCTGCGGCGTTGGTGAGCGCGACGTTCTCGAGTGTGCCCTGGCTCACGCGCACCGAGATCGGTTCGACCGGATTGACGTTCTGCGCGCCGGAGCCCGGCGTCTGGATCACCTGCGCGACGGGATCGGCGGCGACGGGGTTGCCGTCCGCCGCACCACCGGTCGCGATGGTGCACCCCGCCAGGAGAGTCATACCCAGCAGCGCGGCCACCACCATCAGCAGCCGCGTCCGATTTACCCGTTTCCCCTGATCGCGCACGAAAACCACGGTACTCGCAGTGCGACAGTGGCTTTCGTCACACAGAGACGATCAGGGAACGATCAGGGAACGATCAGGCCAGCTCAGATCACACAACCGACGGTGACGGGCTCCGGTTCGAGCCGCACCCCGAACGCCGACTCCACACCGTCGCGGACGGTGCGGGCCAGTTCGACGAGGTCGTTCGCACTCGCGTGCCCCCGGTTGGTGAGCGCAAGGGTGTGCTTGGTGGACAAGCGGACCCGCGACGCGTCGCCCGGGTACCCCTTGCCGAACCCGGCCCGTTCGATGAGCCAACCGGCCGACAGCTTGGTGCCGGTCTCGCCGGGAAACTGCGGAATCCGCGCTTCCGCACCGACCTTCGCCCGGATCGCGTCGAGCACGGCGGGCAGGCTCGCGTCCGCGATCACCGGATTGGTGAAGAACGACCCGGCACTCCACGTGTCGTGGTCGTCGGCGTCGAGCACCATGCCCTTGCCGCGGCGCAGGTCGAGGACGGTGTCGCGGACGTCCGCGGTGGGGCGGCGCTCCCCCTCCTGCGCACCGAGCGCGGCCGCGAGCTCGCGGTATGCGAGCGGCGCGCTGGCCCCGTCGGGCCGCACCTGCATCTCCACGGCGAGCACCAGCGCGTCGCTGCGGTGCTTGAGGACGCTGGTGCGATACCCGAGCCCCAACTCCGACGGCGCCGCCCAGCGAACCTCACCGGTGGTGCGATCGAGCAACTGCACCCGACGGAGCAGCGAGCCCACCTCGACGCCGTACGCGCCGACGTTCTGCACCGGCGTCGCACCGGTCGAGCCGGGAATGCCGGACAGGCATTCGAGCCCGCCGAGCCCTGCCGCGACGGTCTTGGCGACGACGTCGTCCCACACCGCCCCGGCCTGTGCCAGCACGGTGTCCTCACCGAGCTCGACACCGGCGTCGGCGACCCGGACCACCACGCCGGCGAAGCCGTCGTCGGAGATCACCAGGTTGGAGCCGCCGCCGAGGATCAGCGTCGGCACCCGCGCCTCGTCGAGCAATCGGACGACGTCGACGAGGGTCACAGTGGACGGGCATTCGGCCAGTACCGCGGCGGGCCCGCCGAGCCGCAGGGTCGTCAGGCTTGCCATCGGCACTTGCTCGGACAGCTGCGCGCCGGCCTGCTCGAGGCGCCCCCGGATGAGTGGATCCAACACGTGGAAACGGTAGCGTGCCGTGCATGGCCCGACACATCGAGCATTCCGCGCATTACACCCACACCGTCGCGACGCTGCATGCCGCGCTCACCGATGAGCGCTACTGGCAGGCCCGTTTGCAGCAGGTCGGTGGACCGGGCGCGACGCTCGACCGGGTAACCGTCGGCGACGGCACGATCGACGTCGCGATGACGCAGTCGGTGCCCGCCGAGCACCTGCCTTCGGTGGTCACCAAGATCCGTCCGGGTGACCTGCACATCAAGCGCACCGAATCGTGGGGTTCACTACAGGGCGACCGCGCCCAGGGCACCTTTTCGGCCGAGGTCGAGGGCGCTCCCGGGCAGCTGCGCGGCACCATGACCCTGACGGCCGACGGCGACGGATCGCTGCTGGTCATGGAGGGTGACGTGCAGGTCAACCTGCCCATCTTCGGCGGCAAGGTCGAGGGCGTCATCGCGGGGCAGGTCCTCGAGCTGCTCGACGCCGAGGAGGACTTCACCGGCCAGTGGACGACTGCGACGTAGTCGCCGCTTTCGCCGACTCACGGGGCATCGGCCGGTAATCTGCCGGTCATGGCCCGTCGCATCGACTACTCCGCCAGGTTCGAGCATCCTGCCGAGAAGGTGTACGCCGCGCTGTCCGACCGGGACTACTGGGAGGCGCGGATGGAAGAGATGCGCAAGTACAGCGAGAACCACATCGAATCCCTCGAGGTGAGCGACGGCGGGATCGACCTGGTGCTGCACCACGTGCTGCCGCGCAAGGACCTGCCGGAGATCGCTCAGACCGTGTTGAAGAAGGACCTGATCATCACCCGCAAGGAGAGGTACACGCCGTTCGGGGAGCCGGTGACCGGCACCTACGAGGCGTCCATCCCGGCGGGCCCGGGCAGCCTCACCGGGACGATCGAGTTGTTCACCACCGACAACGGGTGCACTCTGCGCACGACGTCGGAGGCGAAGGTCTTCCTCCCGTTCGTCGGCGGCAAGCTCGAGCAGTTGATGCTGGTGAATCTGGTCGACCTGTTCCGGACCGAGGCCGAGGTCACCGCTGCCTGGCTCGCGCAGCAGTAACCGGCGTGCGTGAGGGCAAACCCGACGGCGTCATCACCCGCGGAACCACAGGTATCAACCGGCTGCGCCGAAGCGACCGCTGGCTCGTCCACAGCCCGGTCGTCGCGCGCACACTGCGCGACGCCCCCGACCCACTGATCGTCGATCTCGGATACGGCGCGATGCCGGTCACGACGTACGAACTGGCGTCCCGGCTCCGCACGGTCCGCGGCGACGTGCGCGTCGTCGGCCTCGAGATCGATCCGGACCGGGTGGTCGAGGGCCGCGACGGCGTCAGCTTCGCGCGCGGCGGTTTCGAACTCGCCGGTCTGCGGCCCACCCTGATCCGCGCGTTCAACGTGCTGCGCCAGTACCCGGAGGACGCCGTCGACCACGCGTGGGGACGGCTGCGTGACGGGCTCGCGCCGGGTGGGCTGATCGTCGACGGCACGTGCGACGAACTCGGCCGGCGGTGTGCCTGGGTGCTGCTCGACCGGGACGGCCCGCGTTCGCTGACCCTTGCGTGGGATCCGTTCGCCGCCGACCGGCCCAGCGACATCGCCGAACGACTGCCCAAGGCCCTCATCCACCGGAACGTGCCGGGCGAGCGCATCCACGACCTGCTGGTGACCGCCGATCGCGCGTGGGCGACATCCGCCGGGCTGGCCCCGTTCGGTCCCCGCACCCGCTGGCGGGAAACCCTGCGCCTGCTGTCCGACCTGGGCGTGCCAGTCGCACCGCAGCGGCGGCGGATCCGGGACTGTGTCCTGACGGTGCCGTGGAATTACGTGGAGCCCGGACGGTAGCCGAGCCGCTACCGGCACGCCCCCAGCGCGTGCTCGATGCGCTCGACCACCTGCTGCGGACGGCCGTCGCACGCGGCCCGCAACTGCTCGGGGTCGAGACGGCCGATCGCGATGCCGTCGCTGACGACCTCGTCGAACAGGTCCTGCGCGATGCCGCCGCACGCGAGGTCCACGGCGGTGCACAGCGGGGTCGTGATGCCGAAGGTTCCGGCCTGTTCGCAGTCCTCGGGCCGCAGTTCGCGGCGGTGCAGGGCGAGTCGACGGGTGGGCGGCGCCTGGGCGGAACCCGGCATGGACAGGTGCACGAAGCTCGGGTGCAGGTGACCGAGTCCGTGCAGTTCGGCCGCGCTCTGGTGGGAGACCACCGCCGCGCCCTCGAACCACGCGCACCACTTGGCGTACTCCTCGAGGTCACTGCGAGGGAACGCGGCAAGGCGGAACAGATCCCGTTCGATCCGCAACCAGGACCCCTCGGCCAGGCGGCCGCCGATATCCTCGGCAGTGCAACCAAGACGCAGCGCCTGCCCGGTCGTGAAATACCCCGCTTGCCGGAGCGCAAGGCGACGCAGATCCTCCCCAGCTTCCGGAGTGGGTTCGCGTCGCGGATCTGTCCAGCCCGCCATGGTGACACCCTACTGCTGTGCTGTGCCCCAGATCACAGGTTTGGGTCTCAGGGTGTCCATACCGAGTCCCGTTTCACAGAAACCGCACAGAGTATTGCTGGAGAATCCTTCCCATGTCGGCACCAGTGAACGCAGCCCAGATGCCCACGGCTCCGAAACCCAAATCGCGCAAGCCGCTCGTGATCACCCTGATCGTGGTCGCGGCGCTCGTCGTCGCATTGATCGGTGGTGAGCTCTTCGTCCGCCAGCGCGCGACCAGTTGCATGGAGTCGCAGTTCCAGAGCCAGCTCGGCTCACCGGTGGACGTCGGGCTCAGCTGGAAGCCCATCCTGCTGCAGATGGTGGACAAGAAGATCCCGTACGTGACGATCGACAGCACCGGCTCGTCGTTCGGCCCGGCGCAGGGCATGCAGGTCCACGCCCGGGCCAACGACATCGAGGCGACCAGCTCGCCCGACAGCAGCGGGACGATCGGCAGTTCGACGGCCGACGCCACCTGGAAGACCGCCGGCATCCTCGCGACGGTGCAGTCGCAGACGCTCGGCAACCTGGTCAGCTCGGTGACCCCCGACCCGTCCACCGGCACGCTGAAGTTCGCCGTCGGCCCGGCCGGCCTCGCGGATCTGACGGTGCGGCCGACCGTGCAGGACGGTCAGATCAAGGTCGAGACCGTCGGCGCCGAGATCCTCGGCCTGGGCCTGCCGACCGCGCTGGTCGACGGCATCGTGCAGACCCTGACCGACAGCCTGCAGCAGTACCCGCTGGGCATGACACCGCAGTCGCTGACCGTCACCGACGACGCGATCGAGGTGCACCTCGAGGGCGGTCAGTACGTGATGCCGCCGCAGGATCCGAACGCGCCGCAGTCCGGCTGCAGCATCCTGTAGCGGTCCGGATCACCGAGGACCAGCACAGTTCAGCGCTGGTCAGAACTGGTCAGTCCTGGTCGCGGAGCCCGTCGAGGACGGCGCGGGTGCGGGACAGACCCAGCCGGGTGGCGCCCGCCTCGATCATCGCCAGCGCGTCGTCCGCGGTGCGGATGCCGCCGCTGGCCTTGACCCCGAGGCGCCCGCCCACGGTCTGGGCCATCAGCCGCACCGCCGCGACGTCGGCGCCGCCCGCCGGGTGGAAGCCGGTGGAGGTCTTCACGAAGTTCGCGCCGGCAAGCGCGGCGGCACGGCACGTCTCGACGATCGCGTCGTCGGACAGCGCCGCCGATTCGATGATCACCTTCAGCACCGGCGTCGGCCCGATCGCCTCCCGAACGGTGAGGATGTCGGCGAGCACCGCGTTGTATTCGCCGGCGACCGCAGCGCCGATGTCGATCACCATGTCGACCTCGGCGGCGCCCTGCTCGACCGCGAGCCGCGCCTCGGCGCCCTTCACGAGTGAATGGTGCTTGCCCGACGGGAATCCCACGACGGTCGCGAGCACCGGTCCGCTCGGGTCGATGCGCAGCGGCAGCATCGACGGCGACACGCACACCGCGTAGGCCCCGAGTTCGCGCGCCTCGTCGACGAGGGCGCGGACGTCGGCGTCGGACGCCGTCGGGTCGAGCAGCGTGTGGTCGACCATGGCGGCGACGCGGGAACGGCTGAGCGCGATGTCGGACATGCCTCGAAGCTTGGCACAGCCCGACTGCCCCCGCGGGGCGGACTCACGTGCCTTCGGGCGCGAGCGTGATGTCGAACCGGGCCCTGGCCCAGCTGCGGCCGGTGAGGTCGCGTCCGTCGGGCGTGGGCTCGCCGGCGGGCTGCTGCTCGAATCGGGTGATCAGCGAGTCCTTGACGCCGAACACGCTGTCGCCGATCGCGATCTGCGGATCGCCGTCGACGAAGATGTGCGTGACCAGCGTCCGACGGTGTTCGGCGGTCACCATGAAGTGCAGGTGCGCGGCCCGGACCGGGGAGCGTCCGGTGGCGGCGAGCATCTTCCCGACGGGGCCGTCGTGCGGGATCGGGTACGGCACCGGTGTCAGACCCCAGAACCGGTACCGCCCGTCGGCATCGGCGAACAGGTGCGCGCGGCTGGCGGTGCGCCCGTCCGGGTACTGGACGTCGTAGAGACCGTCCTCGTCGCATTCCCACACCTCGATCCGGGCGCCGGGGACCGGCGTGCCGTCCGTGTCGGTGACGGCGCCCTCCACCCAGCACGGCTGTCCGGGTGCGCCGAACGCGATGTCCCCGCCGAGCGGAACCTGTGGCGCGTCGTCCACGAAGAAGGGGCCGAACACGGTCGCCTCGGTCGCGCCCTTGTAGGCCCGGTTGTTGACCGCGATCGTCTGCATCGACACCCCGAGCACGTCGGACAGCAACACGAACTCCTGCCGGCGCTCGTCGGTGATGTGCCCGCACGCGGTGAGGAACTCGATCCCGGCGTTCCACTCGGCCTCGGTCAACCGCACGTCTCGGACGAACGCATGCAGGTGCCTCGTCAGCGACTGCATGATCTGCCGCAGCCGCGGGTCCTCGGTACCGTCGAACGAGCTCAGCACCGTCTCCACCAGCCGGTCCTCGACCTCCCGCTGTTCAGGACCGATCGGCGCCTCGGTGCCCGCCCCGGCCGGGTGTGAATCGCCGCTCATCGGTCGGCCTCCGTCTTCTGTCCGTAGGTCTGCGGATCGGTCCCGCGGCAGGCGGCCCGCAGCAGATCCTCGAGATCCCGCGCGGTCACCGGCCGCGGGTTCCCCGCGGGCACCGCCGGCAGGATGACGTCCACGGCGTCCGCGATGTCGGACTCGTCGAACCCGTAGTCGTGCAACGCCTTCGGCGCATCGAGGCGACTCCGCAGCGCCTCGAGTCCGCCCAGTGCGTGGGCGCGTCGAGCGCGGTCGCGATTCGCCGCTCGGCCTCCGGAGCGGCGGGGCCGTTGAACGCGAGGACATACGGCAGCACCACCGCGTGCGTCTGCGCGTGCGGCAGATTGTAGGCACCGCCGAGCACATGGCAGATCTTGTGGTGCAGACCGGATCCCGCGGAAGCGAACGACACCGCGGACAGGTACGCGCCGTACAGCGCCGACTCGCGACCCTCGAGATCGCGCGGATCACGCGCGACGGCGGGCAGTCCCGCTGCCAGCGCCCGGATGCCCTCGGCGGCCATCGCTCGGTTGATCGGGTCCGTGCGCGGGGCCCACATCGAATCCACGCAGTGCGCCAGCCCGTTCAGCCCGGAGGCGACCGACATCGCCACCGGCAACGACAGCGTCAGTTCGGCATCGTAGACCACGCTCACCGGGAGCACCCGCGGGTCGACGCCGGTCGTCTTGCGGGCGCCCTCGGTCGACCCCCACACGTTCGTGGCCTCGGAGCCGGCATACGTCGTCGGAACCGCCACGATGGGGAGCCCGGTGGTGAGCGCGACCGCCTTCGCGAGCCCGGTCGCCGACCCGCCGCCGATCGAGACCAGGGCGTCGGTCCGGTGGCGGGCCGCCGCCTCGCGCGCACGGTCGGCCACCTCCACCGGCACGTGCATCGTCACCTCGGCGTGGTGGTACGCGCCTGGGAGCGCCGCGATGATCGACGCCGCTCGTGCCGCGTCCTCCGGGGAGGCGATGACCATCACCCGCGAGGCACCGAGCCGGTGCACCTCGCGGGCGACGGTCGTCGCGGCCTCACCGGACGCGAAACAGACTCGCTGCGGCAGACTCTCGTGTACGAATCGCATGCTGCCCACCTCTCTCACGCCCCCGCCTCACCTGAATACCCGACGAGGCGATCGGCGAACCAGTCGGCGACCAGATCGTTGCGCTCCTCGGCATGGTTGTAGATCGTGTGCTCGCCGTCCTCCCACACGCGCAGCGTCGCGTCCCGGGCTGCGCCGTCGAGGAATGGTTGCTGGTCTTCCAGTTTCACCAGCGGGTCGGCGCCGCCGTCGCTCGAGTTCGTTTCACCGCAAACGGTTCGGCGTGGGGCCGATCGAGATCGGCTACCAGTACTGGTGCCGCTCTCCGTCGGTGTCGGCGACGAAGACGACCGCGTCGGCGCCCTCCAGGTTCGCGGGCGTGAGCGGGATGTGGCCTTGCACGATCGGTTCGCCCGCGCCGATCGTCGGGGCAAGCGCGGCGCGCAGGGACGGCGTCGGGAACAGGGCGCGCCGCGTGGTCGCCTCGGCCAACGCACGTTGGAGGGTGCCCGGCACGCTGTCGGGTGCGGCATCGGTTGCCACGAATACGTAGCGCTCACCGAGGGCGAGTCCGACGAGCGCGCCTGCGCCGCACCAGTTCACATCTTCCGGGCCGACCGACATGTCGGACTGCGTGCGCTGCAGGTGCACATTGTGCGCGAACACCAGGCTCGGTCCCCGTCGATGCTCCTGCGCGACGATCGCGAGCAGGTTCTCGGCCATCATCTCGGCGCGCAGGCTGAGTAGGGTCGCGATGCGATCGGATGCGGGTCGGGCCATGGCCGCGTGATAGCGGAGCAGGCCCTGCGCGGTGCGCGCGTGCGCGACGGCGTGGTCGTGGCCGGTCGGTTCGGCGGGGCGCAGGACAGGTGCCGCGCGGTGCAGCGCACTGGCGAGATCGTCGGCGACGATACGCAGGGCGCGGGCGCGATCGGAGTCGCCGATGGACTCCGCCGGGTCGAACATGGCCGCCTCGTTCGTCCAGTCCGCGTCTTCGCCGAGCAGCACGTCGAGGTCGCGCACCGATTCGGGTCGCAGCGCCCCGGGCAGATGGTCGACGACCGCGAACAGTGCGCGTCGCGGGCTCGGCGCCCCGGCGAACTCGAGCGGTGCGTCGAAGCCGTGGAAACGAATCCGATCCTCCGGCGCGCGGCCGGCATTGTGAGCGCGGAGCCATTCGACGAGCTCGCGGTTGCCCGGCACGGCGCCGAACCCGTGGCTGAACCCGGTCGCGAGGACGGCGTCGATGTCGGTCGGTGCCCCGGCCACGTAGTCGTCGACGACGGACGCGGCGAACAGATCGGTCTCCAACACGATCGATCGGTACCCGCGCTCGACGAGGTGGCGGAGGAGTTCGTTGCGCAGCAACGGGAACGCCTCGATCCCGTGTGTCGGCTCGCCGAGGGCGAGCAGGGACGGCGGCTCGGTCCGCGTCGCGAGCAGCTCGTCGACGGCACACCCCAGGCTTGCGGAGTCGTCGAGTTGGCGGCCGATTGCACGCAGCGATGTCGCAGTGGACATGAATACCCCTTTCCGAAAGGAACTACCCTCGACGCTATCGTTGAAGAGTCGAGTGAAACTTCTGTGAGTTTCACCTGGAATCCAGGGGTGAAAGCCTCAATCGGAGGTGCCAACTGCGACCCGTCGACCTCGCTCGGGAACACGGCTTGTCCGCGCAGGCGATCCGCAACTACGACGATGCCGGCATCCTCCCGCCGACCGAGCGCAGCGAGACCGGCTACCGGCGCTACACGCACCTGCACGCGCAGGCCCTGCGCGCCTTCCTCGCGTTGCGCGGCGGGCACGGACACCAGCGGGCAACCGAGATCATGCGTGCAACCAACCGAGGCGACACCGAGTCCGCCTACCGGCTCATCGACGCCTCGCACGTCGCGCTGCTCACCGAACGCAACACACGTTCCGAGGTCGCGGCGGCCCTGGGCGCCCTCTCCACCGGGACACCCACCCTGATCGACGGCCCACCACTGACCGTCGGCGAACTCGCGCGCCGACTCGGCGTGCACCCGGCGACGCTGCGCACCTGGGAGACCGAGGGCATCCTGCGCCCCGAACGCGACCGTGCGACGGGCTACCGCCGGTACGGACCGGACAGCGTCCGCGACGCCGAGATCGCACGGCAACTGCGCCGAGGCGGGTACCCGCTGCACCAGGTCGCACAATTCGTCGATTCGCTGCGCGAGGCGGGCGGGGCGGAAGCGCTGAGCGCCTTCCTCGGCTCCTGGCAGGAGCGGCTGGCCACGCGCAGCCGCGACCTTCTCGCCGGCGCGGCGCAACTCGACGCCTACCTCTCCCTGCTCGATCGGGCGGGGTAGCTCGCCCGAGCAACGAATCACACTGGCGGACTTGCACGATCGGGCTCCCGGTGCCGACGTGGGTCACCATCGGCGGCAGGCTGTCTCATTGAGTGGAAGATCGCCTGGGCGATATGCCCTCCGGCGGCTTGAATGACCCCACGAACGAGGTGACCGGCATCACATCGCGTCGCCCTGCGATGGCCCATGCCCACCGGTGGCATGGCGTGCTGTCGGTTCCCGGCCGCGATGTTCACCGACCGACAGGAGCAGATCGATGCGATTCACCTACGCCGAGGCGATGACGAACCCCGACTACTATCTCCCGCTGGCCTGCGCCGCGGAGATGGCCGGCTTCCACAGCATGACGGTCGCCGACAGCATCTGCTATCCGGAGGAATCCGATTCGGTCTACCCGTACAACGCCGACGGCAGTCGAGAGTTCCTCGAGGACAAGGCGTTCCCGGAGGCGTTGATCCTCACCGCGGCGATGGGCGCGGTGACGACCACGCTGCGTTTCACCCCGTTCGTGCTCAAGCTTCCGGTGCGGCCGCCGGTACTGGTCGCCAAGCAGGCGGCGACGATCGCGCACATGACGAACAACCGACTCGGACTCGGCGTCGGCGTCAGCCCGTGGCGTGAGGACTTCGAGGTGATGGGCGTGCCTTTCGCCAAGCGCGGCAAGCGCATGGACGAAGCGATCGACGTCGTGCGCGGCCTCACCCGGGGCGGCTACTTCGAGTACCACGGCGAGTTCTACGACGTTCCGTCGATCAAGATCAACCCCGTTCCGACCGAGCCGATCCCCATTCTCATCGGCGGCCACAGCGACGCTGCACTGCGTCGCGCAGCGGTGCGCGGAGACGGCTGGATGCATGCCGGCGGCGATCCCGAGGAACTGGACCGCCTGCTCGGCCTGCTGCAGAAGTACCGGGAGGAAGCGGGAACCGCCGATCGCCCGTTCGAGATCCACGTGATCTCGCTGGACGCCTACACGCCGGACGGAATCCGGCGGCTCGAGGACAAGGGCGTCACCGATGTGGTCGTCGGGTTCCGCAACTCGTACGCCGAGGGGCCGGACCTGGAGTCGCTGGAGGAGAAGATCGCGAAGCTCGAGGGGTACGCCGAATCGGTCATCACCCGGACGTCTTGATCCAGGTCAGGCGCTGACGCCTGCCGTGAGGATGGAAGCGAGTTCGCGGTAGGCGTGCGCGTCGTCGAGTCCGGTGGCGGCGCGCACGCCGCCCTGCTGAATACGCACCATCATGGTCGCGACGAGGTCGGCGGCGAACGCGGCGTGCACCTCGCGGAAGTCGCCGGTCGCGACGCCGTCGGTGATCAGTTCCTGGACGCGGCGGGCGGCGATACGGGTGTTGCGTTCGTACACCTCCCGGGCCGGGGCGAAGGCGTCCAGGTCGGCCATGAACGCGTCCGACGTGACCGCGAGGGCCTCGCCGACGGCGGTCAGGTACGCGGCGATACGTTCGCGCGGACCGGCGATGTCGGCGACCGTGGTCTCGACCCGTTCGGTCGCACGCTTGAAGAAGTGCACGGTCGCCGCCGTGACCAGCTGTTCCTTGCTGCCCGCCAGGGTGTAGAGGGTGGACTTGGAGCACTTGAGCCGGGCGGCGATCGTGTCCAGGGTCAGGTGTGCGAAGCCTTCGGCGACGAACAGGTCGACGAGTGCGTCGAACAGTTCGGTGCGGCGGGTGGTCGCGAAGGACGAACGGGTCTCCATACGAGCAATGATACTGAGGGACGGCTTGCAGTACCGTCGGGCGGTCAGTACCGTGAGGCGCAATCCAGTACTGCCCTCCGTATCGCCCTGAGGAGAACCCTGTGGCCGTCGACCGACTCCTGCCCACCGACGAGGCGCAGGACCTCATCCAGCTCACCCATGACATCGCCGACAAGGTCCTCGCGCCGATCGTCGACGAGCACGAGAAGACGGAGACCTACCCCGAGGGCGTGTTCGCCACGCTCGGGGAGGCCGGGCTGCTGAGCCTGCCGTACCCGGAGGAGTGGGGCGGCGGCGGACAGCCGTACGAGGTGTACCTGCAGGTGCTCGAGGAGATCGCCGCCCGGTGGGCCGCGGTCGCCGTCGCCGTCAGCGTCCACAGCCTGGCCTGCCATCCGCTGATGGCGTTCGGCACCGACGAGCAGAAGCAGAAGTGGCTCCCGGACATGCTCGGCGGCAACACGATCGGCGCCTACAGCCTGTCCGAGCCGCAGGCCGGATCCGACGCTGCCGCGCTGGCGTGCAAGGCCACCGCCACCGAGGGCGGCTACCGGATCACCGGCGCGAAGGCGTGGATCACGCACGGCGGCGTCGCCGACTTCTACAACCTCTTCGCCCGCACCGGCGAGGGCTCGAAGGGCATCTCCTGCTTCCTGGTGCCCAAGGACACCGAGGGACTCAGCTTCGGCAAGCCCGAGGAGAAGATGGGCCTGCACGCCGTCCCCACCACCTCGGCCCACTACGACGGCGCCTTCCTGCCCGCGGAACGCCGCATCGGCGACGAGGGCCAGGGCCTGCAGATCGCGTTCAGCGCGCTCGACTCCGGACGCCTCGGCATCGCGGCCGTCGCCACCGGCATCGCGCAGGCCGCGCTCGACGAGGCCGTCGCCTACGCGAAGGAACGAACGGCGTTCGGGCGCAAGATCATCGACCATCAGGGCCTCGGGTTCCTGCTCGCCGACATGGCCGCCGCGGTCGACTCGGCCCGCGCCACCTACCTCGATGCCGCCCGCCGGCGCGACGCGGGCCTGCCGTACTCGCGCAACGCGTCGGTCGCCAAGCTCGTCGCAACCGACGCCGCGATGAAGGTCACCACCGACGCCGTCCAGGTCCTCGGCGGCTACGGCTACACCCGCGACTTCCGCGTCGAGCGGTACATGCGCGAAGCCAAGATCACCCAGATCTTCGAGGGCACCAACCAGATTCAGCGCCTCGTCATCAGCCGGCACCTCGCCGGCTGAGCTGCGGACCACCGACAACGCCTCGAGAAGGACCACATTTTCATGCCCACTTCCGTGATCGTCGCAGGCGCACGCACCCCGATCGGCCGCCTGCAGGGCGCCCTCGCGGGCTTCACCGCCGCCGACCTCGGCGCTCTCGCCATCGGCGGCGCCCTCGACAAGGCCGGCGTCGCCGCCGACGACGTCCAGTACGTCATCATGGGACAGGTCTTGACCGCCGGGACCGGACAGATGCCGGCGCGCCAGGCCGCGGCCAAGGCGGGAATCCCGATGTCCACGCCCGCCTTGAACATCAACAAGGTGTGCCTGTCCGGCGTCGAATCGATCATCCTGGCCGATCAGTTCATCCGTTCCGGCGCCTTCGAGGTCGTCGTCGCCGGCGGCATGGAATCGATGAGCCAGGCTCCGCATCTGCTCCCCGGCTCCCGCAGCGGGTTCAAGTACGGGGACGTCACCCTCGTCGACCACATGGCCTTCGACGGTCTCCACGACGCGTTCACCGATCAGCCGATGGGTCTGCTGACCGAGATCGGCAACGACCGGGACGTCATCGCCCGGGAGGACCAGGACGAGTTCGCCGCCCGCTCACACCAACTGGCCGCCAAGGCCTGGGACAACGGTGTCTTCGACGACGAGGTGATCCCGGTCGAGATCCCGGCCCGCAAGGGCCCGTCGACCTGGCTGCACCGCGACGAGGGAATCCGGCCCGACACCACGGTCGAGACGTTGGCCCGCCTGCGCGGAGCATTCCGCGACGGCGGCACCGTCACCGCGGGCAACGCGTCGACGATCAACGACGGCGCCTGCGCGCTGGTCGTGATGAGCAAGGACCGCGCCGAGGCCGAGGGACTCTCGTGGATCGCGGAGATCGGCGAGCACGGCATCGTCGCCGGCCCCGACTCCGGCCTGCAGTTCCAGCCGTCGGAGGCGATCGCCGCCGCGTGCGCGGCGCGCGGAATTGCGCCGACCGAGTTGGACCTGGTCGAGATAAACGAGGCGTTCGCCGCCGTCGGCGTCGCGTCCACCCGGGCCCTCGGAATCGACACCGATCGGGTGAACGTGAACGGCGGCGCCATCGCGCTCGGCCATCCGATCGGCATGTCGGGCGCACGGATCACCCTGCATCTCGCGCTCGAACTGGGCCGACGCGGCGGGGGAACCGGCGCCGTCGCGCTCTGCGGCGGCGGCGGCCAGGGCGACGCCCTGATCCTGCACGTGCCCTGACCGGCCCCGGTTCACACAGCCCCACATCTCGGGTCACCGACCAGACCCGTGTCTGCCCCACCCAGAGGAGAATTTCGATGAACATCGACGGAGCCGTCGCACTTGTCACCGGCGGTGCATCCGGTCTCGGCAACGCCACCGCCCGCGCCCTCCACGAGCGCGGCGCCCAGGTGGTGCTGATCGACCTGCCCAGCTCTGCCGGCCACGACGCCGCGGCGGCGATCGGCGACGGTGCGCACTTCTTCGCCGCCGACGTCACCTCCGCCGACGACGTTGCCGCGGCTGTCGACTTCGCCGCCGGACTCGGTGACCTGCGCGTCGCCGTCAACTGTGCAGGCGTCGCCACCCCCGGCAAGGTCCTCGGACGAGGCGGTGTGCTCCCGCTCGAGGACTTCGAGCGGGTCGTCCGGATCAACCTCGTCGGCACCTTCAACGTCATCCGTCTCGCCGCGGAGAAGATCGCCGCGACCGAGCCGATCGACGGCGAGCGCGGTGTCATCGTCGACACGGCGTCGGTCGCCGCATTCGACGGACAGATCGGTCAGGCCGCCTACGCGGCGTCCAAGGGTGGCGTCGCGGCGCTGACCCTCCCGGTCGCCCGCGAGCTCGCCCGCCACCTCATTCGCGTCGTCACCATTGCGCCCGGAATCTTCGAGACGCCGATGATGGCGGGGCTCCCCGAGGAGGCGCAGCGATCGCTGGGCCAGCAGGTTCCGCACCCGTCCCGCCTCGGGAAGGCCACCGAGTACGCCGCGCTGGCCACCCACATCATCGACAACGCCATGCTCAACGGAGAGACGATCCGCCTCGACGGTGCCATCCGCATGGCGCCGAAGTAATACGACCGGTCACACGGCGACTACGGCGATCCGGCGGGAGCTCCCGCCGGATCGCCGTTCGCTGTCTCACGGCAGCAGCCCGAGCCTTCGCGCGGAGACCACCGCCTCGCGGCGCGAATGCGCGTCGAGCTTGCTCATCGCGCTGCGCAGGTAGCTCTTGACCGTTTCCGGCTTGACCGAAAGCCGTTCGGCGATATCGGCATTGGTGCATCCCAGCGCAGCGTGACTGAGGACGTCGACCTCGCGGGGCGACAGCGTGACAGCAGGCGGTGCGGGCGTAGTCGCAGCCGCGGGGGACGCGACGGCCGCCAGCCGGCCCGACAGTGCCCGCAGCCGCTCCTGGAGTTCGGGGTCGTGCACCGTCTGCGCGATGCTGCGCAGCTCGGCATGCACGTCGCGGATCTCCTCGGCATCCGCCCCGGGGTGCGCGGTGTGCTCCGCCGTCGCGGCGTCGAGCAGCTGAACGCGGCGGTCCACCTCGTCCCGAATTGCGATCTCACCGGCGAGCCGGCGACCGGCGCGCGTCATCACATCGGCCAGCCGGTCACCGAGCGGGGAACGATCCCGGACCGCCGCATACATCACCGCACGTGAGCGGCCCTGCACGACTACCGGGACCGCGAGCACCGACCGAATTCCTTCGGCGAGGACCGGTCCGTCGTAATGATGCGTGATCGTGTGGTCGAGTCGGTAGTCGTTGACCACGATCGGGTTCTTCCGCTCGACCACCCGTCCACCCAGCCCCGAGCTCTCGCGGACCGCGAGACCGCGCAGTCCGTTCGTGAGGTTGCCCACGAATTCGTGCAGATGGAGGGTGCGCTCCAGAACCTCGCCACCGAAGACGACGGGAACGATGCCGGTGGCGGCGATCTTTCGAAGCTCGGTACGCAATGCGTCGCGGTCGCGCGGACGGAGCAGGGCCGTGGTGTCGATCGGCATCCTCAGCACCCCTTTCCGGGGGTAGTGGTTCGAGGCTGTGACTTGGAGCATAGGTCGAACGACGGCCCGACGGTGAAGTGGGCCCCGACGACGAGGAGTGACGATGACCGTCGACACCACGACCCGTGTGCGCGAACTCTTGGCGCAGTACGACACCCCGGACGCGTGCGCCGCGGAGCTGCTGTGCGATCGGCATCCGGCCGATGCGGTGGCGTTCACCGTCGTCGAGGCCGACCTGTCGTCGACCGATCTCACCTACGGCTGGTTGCGTGAGCAGTCCACCCGGTTCGCGGCGGCCCTCGCCGATCTCGGGGTCGAGCCCGGCGACTGTGTCGGAACCCTGATGGGCAAGTCCGCCGACCTCGTCGTCGCGCTCCTGGGAGTGTGGCGCCGCGGTGCCGTCCACGTCCCGCTGTTCACGGCGTTCGCGGCACCGGCGATCGCGTTCCGGCTCGAGGCCAGCGGCGCGAAAGTCGTGATCGCCGACGCCAATCAGCTCGACAAGCTCGCACCCGGCGACGACATGCCCGCCGACCCGGCGTGGCGCGTCGTCGTCGCGGGCAGCGGAGACGCCGGTGACGGCGTCCTGCGTTTCGCTGATCTCGTCGCCCGGCATTCCGCCGACGACCCGCGCGGCGCCGCGGTGGCGTTGGGCGGCGACGCGCCGATGGTTCGTCTGTTCACCAGCGGCACCACCGGCACGCCCAAGGGGGTTCCGGTGCCGATCCGCGCGCTCGCGGCGTTCCGGTCGTACATCGAGTGGGGCCTCGACGTGCGCGAGGACGACGTGTTCTGGAACGCGGCCGACCCGGGGTGGGCGTACGGGCTGTACTACGCGCTGCTGGGCCCCATGGCGTCGGGCATTCGCAGCATCCTGCTGCACGCCGGGTTCTCCGCGGCCCTGACCTGGCGGGTGATGGAGCATTTCGGTGTCACCAACTTCGCGGCCGCACCCACCGTGTACCGCAGCCTGCGCGCCGACGAGACGCCCGTCCCGGAGTCCGTGAAGCTGCGGCGGGCATCGTCGGCCGGTGAACCGCTCACCCCCGACGTCATCGCCTGGTCCGAGGCCGAGCTGGGCGTGACCGTCCGCGACCAGTACGGGCAGACCGAGCACGGCATGTTCATCATCAACGCGTGGGCCGACGGGCTGCGTGAGGACGTCGTCGCCGGGTCGATGGGCCGGCCGCTGCCCGGCTGGAGCTGCGCCGTGCTCGCGGACGACTCCGACGAGATCGCGCCCCCGAAGACCCCGGGCCGCGTCGCGATCGACACACACAACAGCCCGCTCATGTGGTTCACCGGCTACAGCGACGCCCCCGAGAAGACCGCCGCGCGATTCACGCCCGACGGGCGCTGGTACGTCACCGGCGACGCCGGACAGGTGGACGAGCAGGGCCGGTTCTTCTTCTCGTCCCGCGACGACGACGTGATCATCATGGCCGGATACCGCATCGGCCCGTTCGACGTCGAGAGCGTGCTGGTGATGCACGACGACGTGGTCGAGGCCGCCGTCGTCGGTATGCCGGACCAGTTGCGCGGTGAAGTGCTCGAGGCGTTCGTGGTGCTGCGGTCGGGTGTCGAGGGCACCGACGAGCTCGAGAAGGAACTGCAGCAGCTGGTGAAGCGGAAGTTCGCGGCGCACGCCTACCCGCGCACCGTGCACTTCGTCCCGCACCTGCCCAAGACCCCCAGCGGCAAGGTTCAGCGCTACATCCTGCGCCAGGGTCACTGACCTTCGGCCTGAGCGCCCATTCCTCGCCGATCTTCGCGGAACCCCGCGGATCGGATCGAGGAATGGGCGTTCCGCGCTTCAGGGCTCGCGACACCGCCCGGCTCACTACCATCGGTCGCATGGCCGAGCGCAGCGCCGAGGAGATCGCCGCGACGTTCGACGCGGCGGCCGCCGACTTCGACCGGGTATTCACCGACGTGTGGGGCCCGGCCGGGCAGTGCCTGGCGTTCCAGGCGGGGCTGCGTCCGGGGGACGCCGTGCTCGACGTCGGCAGCGGGACGGGCGCGTCGGCGCTGCCCGCCGCGGCCGCGGTCGGTCCGACCGGTCTGGTGCACGCGATCGACCTGTCCGACGCGATGCTCGAACGCGGTCGGGTGAAGGCGTCGGACCGGGCGCTGCTGAACATCGAGTTCGTGTGCGCCGACGCCACGACATGGGAGGCGCCCAGCACGGTGCCCGACTCCGGCTACGACGCGCTACTCAGCTCGTACGCGGTGTTCTTCCTGCCCGAGATGGACGACGCGTTCGCGCGCCTGCTGCGACTGGTGCGTCCGGGCGGCACGGTCGGGGTCACGGCGTGGCGCGAGAGCGCGCTGCGCGAGTACGCCACGACGTACTTCGACGCGCTCGGCCCGCATCTGCCGGAGCCGCTGCCCGATCGCGCCGCGCGGATGGAACCCGCCCAGCGCATCGATACCCCCGTCAAGCTGGGCGCGTGGCTCGCCGCGGCCGGAACCGAGGCGGTGGAGGTGCGCGAGCTGCCGAATCTGATCCCGGCCACGGAGGAGTTCTGCTGGAACTTCGTGCTGGGCAGCGGGTTGCGCGGGACGCTGTCGGGGTTGCCGCCGGACGTCATCGAGCAGGTCCGGACCGATTTCGTGGGCCTGATCACCGACCGCGGGATGCACACCGTCGACGCGACGACACTCGTCGGCACGGCGAGGGTCATCGGGATTCCGTGACCTGAGAGACTGGGACCATGAGTTCCGCTGCCTCGAAAGACGACCGTCGTTACGTCCTGTCTCTGGGTTGCCCCGACCGCACCGGCATCGTGGCCCGCATCTCCGCATTCCTCGCCGAGATCGGCGGATGGATCGTCGAGGCCGCCTACCACGCCGACGCCGACACGGGCTGGTTCTTCACCCGGCAGGCGGTCCGCGCGTCGTCGATCAGCCTGAGCCTCGAGGAGATGCGCGAGAAGTTCGCGGCCGTCGCCGCCGAACTCGGCCCCGAGACCGAGTGGACGCTCACCGACACCGGCGAACGCAAGCGTGTCGTGCTGTTGGTCAGCAAGGAGGGCCACTGCCTGCACGACATCCTCGGCCGCGTCTCGGCCGGCGAGCTGCAGTGCGAGGTGGCCGCGGTCATCGGCAACCATCCGGACCTCGAACGCGTGACGAAGCGGCACGGCGTCGACTTCCACTACGTGTCGTTCCCGAAGGATCCGGCCGAGCGCGGCCCGGCGTTCGAGCAGGTCCGCAAGCTCGTCGACGCGCACGACCCGCACGCGGTGGTGCTGGCCCGCTTCATGCAGGTGCTGCCGCCCGAGCTGTGCGAGCACTGGGCCGGACGCGCCATCAACATCCACCACAGCTTCCTGCCGTCGTTCATCGGCGCCCGCCCGTACCACCAGGCATTCGCCCGCGGCGTGAAGCTGATCGGCGCGACCTGCCACTACGTGACCGCCGAGCTCGACGCCGGCCCGATCATCGAGCAGGACGTCATACGGGTCGACCACACCGACGAGGTCGCCGACATGGTCCGGCAGGGCCGGGACATCGAGAAGCTGGTGCTGGCACGCGGCCTGCGGTGGCACCTGGAGGACCGTGTCCAGGTGCACGGCCGCAAGACCGTCGTGTTCAGCTGAGCTCGGAGCCCCTACCGGTCAGTTCAGGCGGCGCAGTCGTTCGACCTCGGCGTTGAAGTCGGCGACGGCCTCGACCGACGTCATGTGGCCGATGTCGCGGAGCACGATCAGACGCTCGAGGTTGTCGGCGTCGTCGAGCAACTGCGCGAGCCGGCGCGCGTGCGACGGCGGGGTGAGCCGGTCCGCGGTGCCGACCATCACGGTGGTCGGCACCCGCAGGTTCTTCAGCCCGTCGGTGATGTCGAGGGTGCTCAGCGCCGCGCCCCAGCCGCCACGGGTGCGCGGGTGGCACTCGCTGACGATGCGACCGCAGAAGTCGACCTCGGCGGGCGTCGAACCGGGCGCCATCGCGATGTACTTGATCGCACGGGTGGTCACCCGGGACGCGGGCATCGGCATCGCCGAGCCCAGGACCGCGCGCCCCACCGGCACCGGAAGTCGCGGAAAGCGCTGCGGCAGTGGGACGACCGTCGTCTCGGCGACGAGGCTGTCGGTGCCGGTGCTCGCCAGCAGCACCGAGTGGGCGTAGCGGTCGACCTGCTCGGGATACTTGCGGGCCCACGCGACCACGCTCATCCCGCCCATGCTGTGTCCGACGATCTCCGCCTTGCGTCCGTCGCGCACGGTCGCGCCGACGACGGCGGCCAGGTCGTCGGCGAGGACGTCGGGTGACAGCGGGGTGGACCCGATCCCGCTGCGGCCGTGGCCGCGCTGGTCGTAGGTGATGACGCGGTACTTCTCGGCGAGAGCGTTGACCTGCGGATTCCAGAAGTCGGCCGAACACGTCCACCCGTGGCTGAGCACGATCGGGTCGGCGTCGGGCGAACCGTAGGCCCGCACGTGCAGTTCGGCGCCGTCGGCGGAGACGACCGGGATGATTTCCGGCTCGAGTCGCGGGGCCGCGAACAACGCGGCCTGATCCTGATACGGCACCGTCTCGGACGTCGACGCCCGCCGCCGCGACACGACCGCGGCAGCACCCACCGCGCCGGCGACACCGATCAACATCCACAGCCCCTTGCGGGACTTCCGTTCGCTCACTCCACTCCCCTGTTCCTAGCCGGCGCGCGACGAGTTCCCCTCGGGCGCAACCGGTTCGAGTTGACTCGCGGCCTTCGCGAGCGCCTTCGAGATCTGTTCCTCCATGGCCTCCGAGAACAGGGCGTGCACCGCGTCGTGCGCGAGCGGACGCACCTGGTTCACCAGGGCCGCCACCTCCGACACCTTCGCCTCGTCGAGGTCGAGGGTCCCGCCCTCGGGGGCGAGGTAGCGGTCGGAGACGAGTTCGACGAACCGGGCGGCGACGTCCCCGAGATCGCGGCGCACCGCCTCGGTCTGTTCGAGGATGTCGGACAGCGGGATCCCCGCGTCGACGAGCACCTGTGCGGCCTCCATGAGCCGCGGATTGGCGACCGAGTACTCGGCACCGGCCTTCGCGAGGACCCCAAGTCGGGTGCCGAGGGCGATGTCGGCCTCGGTGGTCTGGTCGCCGAACATCCGGCGCAGCTCCGACAGCGTGAGCTTCGCGGCCCGCCGGTACTTCTTCCAGCGCCCGCCGGGGTCGTCGGTCTCGAGGACGTCGCGCACGTGCAGGCCGTACTGGGCCGCGGTGAGCAGTTCACTGATCGTGGCGAAGGTGTAGCCGCGATCGAGCATCCGGCTGATCAGGTTGAGCCGCGCGAGATGCGACTCGTTGTACCAACCTGCCCGCCCCTCCCTGCGCGGCGGGGGAAGCAGTCCCCGATCCTGGTAGACCCGCACATTCCGCACACTGACGCCGGCCTCGCGTGCGAGGTCGTCGATGCGGTACTCGTTCATGTTCCGCCTTCCCCACTGGAACCGCGACGACATCGGCGGTTCCGGCGCGGTCGACGGCGTGGGAAATTCTATCGCTGCGAGGGCGGGCACTAGATGATGTGCGCGCGGCGCAGCAGCAGCTTCGACGGGCCGCCGATCAGGCCGCACTCGTCGAGGAACTCGATCGTCTTGCGGGAGCCCTCGCGGATCATCGCGTGATAGTGCTCGTTGGTCTTCGCGGCCTGCTTGGCCTCCTCGACGTCGAGGCCCGCGGCTGCGTAGACCTGCTCGTTCACCAGGCACGTGACGATGAAGTACGCGGACGCACCGAGGACGAGCCGCTGGTAGGCGAGCTTGCGGCGCGACAGGTTCCGGACGCGACGCACCGTCTCCTCGCGCGCGAACTTGATGTGGCGCGCCTCCTCGAGGACGTGGATCTTGCTGACCGTGCGGGTGATCGGCTGGACGCGCTCGTCCTTCATGAAGTCGCGCTGCATCATGTCGAGGATCTCCTCGGCGAACAGCGTGCCGCCGTACGCGAGCGAACCCGACGCGGTGGTCTTGAACAGACGAGCCGCCTGCAGGATCCACCTCTTGGGCCGGTACGACGGAATCCCGAAGCGCTGCGCCGAACGCGCGAACATCGTCGAGTGCCGGCACTCGTCGGCGATCTCGTTGAGCGCGAACTGCACGTGTGGTGTCGACGGGTCGTGCGTGTAGATGTCGCGCAGAAGCATCTGCATCAGGATCATCTCGAACCAGATGCCGGTGCCGGCGACGCTCGCGGCCTCGTGCTTGGTGAGGGTGATCCGCTGCTCGTCGGTCATCCGCTCCCACAACTCGGTGCCGTACAGGCTGCACCACTCGGGTGTCATGCCGTACAGATCGTCGGGAATCGGCGCCTCCCAGTCGACCTCGACCAGCGGGTCGTACGACTTGCGGGCGGCCGAGGCGAGCAGACGGGCCGCGGTGTCCTGCCGGTCCCCCACGCGCATGTGCCGGGAGGAGCGAGGCTCGACAGCCTCACCGCGATGCGTGTTCGGATGGATGATCGACATCGTCAACTCCTGCTCGGCCGGGCGCGCGCACAGGACGCGTTCACGCAGGTCATGGCCCGGTAGGCCAGGTCGGATCGGACCTCTTCCAGGCCCGAATCGACGATAACATCGTCACAATGTCCGTTGTCAAGGTTTATCTGTAACCGCTAGTCACGCCACACGTGTCGGCTCGTCGTCGGGGCCGGCTGGCAGTGTCGGTCCCGAGACGGCGCCCCGAGGCGCCGGAGCCGATCGACAGGAGACGAACGTGGCCAATCGCAGCTACCTGTACACCACTTCCTTCGCCCCGGACACCGATACGGCGCGCACTCCCGCCGACCGCGTCTCGGGCATCTCGGAGTGGCCGTACGCGATTCCGCTGGTCTTCCGCATTCTGGTTTCGGCGGACCCGCGTCCGTGCCGGTCGCTCATCTGGAACGACGGTCCCGATCCGACTGCGATCACCGGACGATGCGGCCCGGGAATCATCCGGCTCGAGCAGTTCCTGGCCCGCATAGATCACCCGGCCCTCGGCTCGTGGGCCGACGACGCGATCGCATTCCTCCGAGCCCACACCGAGCCCGACGGCCATTTCGTTCTCGAGTGCGCCGAGATCTTCGCGATGGACGACGCGCCCGTCGGCGAGCAGTACACGCGAGAGATCCAGGCGTTGAGCGAGTTGGACACCGAGATCGATGCCACGCTGGCCCGCCTCGCGCCCACGAAGCCGAATTTCTGGCAGCGGGTATTCAAGCCCTCACAGGAGAGTCTCGAGGCACCCATCCGCGAACTCGGCCTGGGCTACTGGTCCGACACCCTCTACTGCGACCTCGACAACCGGTCGTAGGGTCGCTTCGTTTCCGGGAAGGCGAGTCCCGACGGGTCTCGCCGGAGTTACCAGCGCGGGCCGCGCTGGACGTCGTCGACGCGTGGACGGACGTCGACCAGGTACACGCAGACCGCGACCACGGCGATGAGCCCGAGCATGTGGACGGCGCCGAACAGGAAGATCACCAGGAGCGACGCGGCGAGGATGCCCAGCCAGATCGGCTTGGTCAGCTTGTCCACGGCCGTGAACGCATCCTTGCGCTGGCGCACCGCATGGAAGATCGCGAACACCGCCGCGGCTAGTGCAAGCAGCTGCAGTGCGAGCAGGATCAGGCCGGTGATGCCGTGAGGATTGAACACGTTTCCATCCTACGAATCGGATAGGGATGCGCGCAGGCCCCCGCGCAACGGATTGCGCGGGGGCCGATCCCCGATGGTGGTGCGTGCGATCAGTTACCGATCAGCTGGTGGCCTTCTTCGCCGGGGCCTTCTTGGCGGCGGGGGCCTTCTTGGCCGCCGCAGCCGGGGTGGTCTTGGCGGGAGCGGCCTTCTTCGCGGGCGCCTTGGCGGCCGGCTTCGGCGCCGGGGCAGCCTTGGGAGCCGCGGCCTCGACACGCTCGGCTGCGGCAGCGGACGTCGTCTCGGCGCGCTCACCCGCGGCCTCGACTCGGTTGGCGACGGAGTCGCCCGTCTCGGACAGACGGCTGGCAACCGAGTCACCCGTCTCCGACAGCACGACGGCGGCCTCGTCGGCGACGTCGCTGATGCGTCCGGCGGCGCGGCCCGCGAGCTTCGCGGCCTGCTCACCGACGGCGCGGGTCTGACGCGCGACGGTGCCGAGCGCCTCTTCGGTCAGTTCCACGGCGTCGCCGAACGCGGCCTCGGCCCGCCCGATCTGCTCCTCGACGGCCGGCTGCCGGCGGATGCGCTCGACGGCCTCCTCGCCACGCTCGGCGAGCGCGATGTACAGGTCGGACGCGACCTTGAGGTAGGCCTCGGCGACCTTGCGCAGCTCCTCGGCGCTGAACCGCTCGCGCAGCTCGGCGAGCTCCTCAGGCAGCTCGGACGGCAGCGCAGCGAAACGCTCGCGAAGCTGCTCGACGCCCTCCGACACCTCGTTGGGCAGGTTGGCCCACCGCTCGCGGGCCTCCTCGAGGCGGCCGGACATCTCGGTGTCGGCATTCTCGGTGCGTGCGCGTACCTGCGACACGACGTCGGCGACGGCTTGGACCACCAGGTCACCGGTGCCCACCGCCGCGTAGAACGGGGTCTTCACGTTCTCGATGAACTTCGGATCAGTCATTCTCGGATCTCCCTGTCGAGTGGATCTGCGATCTCGTGTTCTTCCTCGTCCGAGGCAGCCGTATCCCCCTGGGCCTGATCGGCAGTTTCGGACTGTTGCGAGTCGTTCTCACGACAGAACGACTCGTAGATCTCGAGCAGCACCTGCTTCTGCCGCTCGGTGATGGCACCGTCGGCCAGCAGCGCGTCCCGGACCGGGCTGTGCGGACGCTTCTCGAGAATCCCGGCCTGGATGTACAGGACCTCGGACGAGACCCGCAGACCCTTCGCGATCTGCGCGAGGACGTCGGCGGACGGCTTACGCAGCCCGCGTTCGATCTGACTGAGGTAGGGGTTGCTGACGCCGGCGAGTTGGGCGAGCTGACGCAATGACACCTGCGCCGCTTCCCGCTGCGAACGAATGAAACTGCCGATGTCCTGAGCGGCGCTGCTGACAACGCGCGCCGCGCCGCTCATGTCGTCGGACTCGTCAACCATCAGTACTCCCTGTCCTGTACGCAAATCCCACGGTAGAACAGGGTGCTAACAATTGCAAGCACTTTGTTAGCACGTGAACGTGGAGGCACCGATACCGGCGTTCCGGACGGGCCCGTCAGGCGAACAGCAGCTCCGAGATCGTGTAGATCGCCAAGCCCGCAAGGGCGCCGACGACGGTGCCGTTGATGCGGATGAACTGCAGATCCCGGCCCACCTGGAGCTCGATCTTGCGGCTCGCCTCCTCGGCGTCCCACCGCTGCACCGTCTCGGTGATGACCGCGGTGATCTCGTCGGTGTAGTTCTCGGCGACGTAGCGGGTGCCCGACAGCAGCCAGCCGTCCACCTTGGCGCGCAGGTCGGCGTCGTCGCGCAACCGGACCCCGAGGTTCACGACGTTCTCGGCGATCTTGCGGCGCAGCGTGCTGTTCGGGTCGTCGACCGATTCCATGATGAGCCGCTTGGCCACCCGCCACGTCGCGGCGGCGAGCCCGGTGATCTCCTCGCGCCCCATGATCTCGGCCTTGATCGCCTCGGCCTTGGCGATGGTCGCGGGATCGTTCTGGAGGTCGTCAGCGAAGTCGATGAGGAACCGATTCGCGGCCAGGCGTACCTCGTGCTCGGGGTTGGAGCGGACCTTCCACGTGAACTCGACCAGCTCGCGGTAGATCTTCTCGCCCAGCATCGCGTCGACGAACTTGGGCGACCACGACGGCGAGTCCCGACTGATGATGCGGTCGATCGTGTCCTGACTGTTCAGCGCCCACTGGTGGGCTCGCTCGGCGAGCAGGTCCAGCAGCGGCAGCTGCCGGTTCTCGCGCAGCAGTTCGGCGAGGACCTTGCCGATCGGCGGACCCCAGTCCGGCTCGGCGATCCGCCGGACGATGGTGTTGTCGATGATCGCGGTGATGTCGTCGTCCTGGAGGACCTCGACGACGCCCCGCAGCAGGGTCGAGGTCTCCGCCGCGACGCGCCGCGCGTGCGCCGGCTCGGCCATCCACGTTCCCACCCGCAGCGGGATCTGCGCGTTCTCGACCTTGGCCGAGACCACCTCGGGGGCAAGGAAGTTGTCGCCCACGAAGTTGCTCAGGCTCTCACCGAGCTGGTCCTTCTTGCGCTTGATGATCGCGGTGTGCGGGATCTTGATCCCGAGCGGGTGCCGGAACAGCGCGGTCACCGCGAACCAGTCGGCGAGCGCGCCGACCATGCCGGCCTCCGACGCGGCGCGCACGTATCCGACCCAGGCGCCGGCGCCGCGGACCTCCTGCCAGCGGCAGAACAGGTACACGACGGTCGCGAAGACCAGGAACCCGGTCGCGACCGCCTTCATCCGCCGCAGTTCCCGGCGCTTGGTGGCGTCGTCGAAGACACCGGCGAACGCCGAGGCGCCGTCGGGCCTCGGCGACGGCGGACGGGACCGGCGCGCGGGCTGCGCGGGAGACTGTTCGGACTGCACGGGCTGCACATTGGACATTGTGCCGAAATCCGAGATCAGACCGTCGAGATAGACATCACCCCAACCCGATGTGCCGATTAAGCTGGCCTTCTGGATCAACCCCGAACGGATGTGGCGAACCCCAGTGCCGAAGCAAAGCGCAGATCTGCAGCAGGAACCCGAAGAGACGACCGACAAGGCCGAGAAGCCGGACGGCCGCAAGCGTCGCTGGCGCGAGCACAAGATCGCGCGCCGCGAGGAGCTCGTCGACGGCACCATCGCCGCGATCCGGGCGCGCGGCCGCGACGTCGGCATGGACGACATCGCGTCGGAGATCGGCGTCTCCAAGACGGTGCTGTACCGATACTTCACCGACAAGAACGACCTGACGAGCGCGACGATGATGCGCTATGTCGAGACGATCCTGGCGCCGCGCATGTACGAGGCGATCGGCGAGGATCTCGACGAGTACGACCTCACCCGGGTGGCGATCTCGGCCTACGTCGAGACCGTCGCCGCGGACCCCGAGGTCTACCTGTACGTGATGGCGAACAGCTCGGGGCCCAACCGCGACGTGGTCGCCGACTCCGAGCGCATGATCGCCGAACTGCTCGCGACGGTCCTCGGCGAGCGGCTGCGCGGTATGGACATGGACTCGGGTGGGTCGGTGCCGTGGGCGTACGGCGTCGTGGGCGCGGTGCAGTTGGCGACGCACTGGTGGATCTCGAACCAGTCGATGTCGACCGACGACCTCATCGACTACCTCGTGATGATGACGTGGGGCGGCATCTCGGGCATCGCGGCGTCCAACGGTTCGCCGTCGAGGTTCAAGTCGGTGCCGCATCCGCTGCGCGAGACGCCCGCGGAAGACTGACGCCGCGCACCACATCTTGTGTAACCGCTCGTAACAGGTATCCTGGCGGTGTGACCGACTTCACCGATCCGCACGACGAACCGGACGGCTACCGGGGACCCGCCCACGTCACCGTCGGGCAGCATCCCCCGGTGATCGTCGACGTCGAACTGTCCGGCAACTTCGAGCCGATCAGCGGGCGCTTCGTGTGGCGCGGACGGGTACGGGAGTTGGCGCACGCGCTCGGCGGTGTCGACGTGCCGACGGGCACCGAACTGACGGTCACGACACTCGAGGGCTCCGGCGTGGCCCGGGTCGGCGGCACCGACCTATGGGGCAGCCACATGGTCGACGGCGTGACCCGGCCACCGTTCCCGATGCACGAGGATCTGGAGAACACCGACGGGCTCATCTAGTGTGACCCGCGGCACGCCGCCGCAGCCCTACCCACGCAGTCCGTCGTCACTGCCCGCCCCGGAGGTCCTCGTTGGCCGACAAGGTTCCCACATCCCGACTCGTGCGGGGCTCGAAACTCGGCCAGGTCGCCGCCGGTCGCGCCATCCGCAACGCCGGCACCCGGGTGTCGATGCTCGGACGTTCGGAGGAGGTCCGCTCCCGCCTGGCGGAAAAGTCCGCGATCGCGGCCGCCGACCAGCTCGTCACCGTCCTCGGCGGCATGAAGGGCGTGGCGATGAAGCTCGGCCAGATGCTGTCGATCCTCGACCTCGATCTGGTTCCCGAGGAGCATCGAGAAGACTTCCAGCGCAAGCTCGCCGCACTGCGCGACCAGGCGCCGACGACGTCGTTCGAAACGATGCGCGGCGTCGTCGAAGCCGACTACGGCCGCCCGATCTCCGAGGTGTTCGCGGACTTCGACCCCGACGCCGTCGCGGCCGCGTCGATCGGTCAGGTGTACCGCGCCCGCCTGCACGACGGCCGCGACGTCGCGGTCAAGGTGCAGTACCCGGGCATCGACGCCGCGATCCGCGCCGACATGAAGAACCTGACGATGTTCCTGAAGATCTGGAAATCGACGGTTCCGACGCTGTCCACCCCCGCACTGCTCAACGAACTGCGACTGAACTTCGAGGGCGAACTCGACTACGAGCGTGAGGCCCGCACGCAGCACCAGATCGCGCGCCTGTACGCCGACCACCCGTTCATCGCCGTCCCCGACAGCCTCCCGGAGCTGAGCACCCGGCGGGTGCTGGTGAGCGAGTTCTTCGACGGCACCGGGTTCGCCGGGATCCGCGATCTCCCCCAGGCGGAACGAAACCGCATCGGCGAGATCGTCTTCCGCTTCTACATCGGCTCGCTGTACCGCTATCACGAGTTCTGCGGCGACCCGCACCCCGGCAACGTGCTGCTGGGCGCGGACGGCCGGGTCGGCTTCGTCGACTTCGGACTGTTCAATCGGATGGACGCCGAGCACGTCGAGTTCGAGAAGCTGTGCCTGCAGGCGGCGACCGAGGGCCGCAAGGACGACCTGTACGCACTGTTGGTGCGGCGGGGCGTCATCGCGCCGGGCGCCGACGTGACGCCCGACGAGTGCATCGACTACGTCTACGCCGCCGCCGAGTGGAATCTCGTGGACGAGGAAATCGCGATCACCCCCGACATGGCGAGCACCGGCTTCCTGCTCGCGATCGACCCGCGGGCGTCGGAGTTCTCCGGCATGAAGGGCCAGAATCTGCCGCCAGAGCATCTGTTCTCGCGCCGGGCCGATTTCCTGACCTTCGGCGTCCTGGGACAACTCGACGCGAGTGCCAACTGGCACCGCATCGGACGCGAGTGGGTGTACGGCGACCCTCCGGCGACCGAACTCGGTGTCGCAGAGCAGCACTGGCGCCGCGCTCGTTGAATCCTTCCCGGCCCGGGTTCGCTGTGGCACAGTCTGTGCATGGCACCGCACGGGCACGACGGACTGTGGAAGACACCGGCGATCGAGGCACTGCGCGCGGGACCGCACACGAAGGTCTCGAAGATCGACCCCAAGGCGACGCCCGGCTTCGTCGGCAGCAAGACCGACGGTGAACGCCTGCTCGAGGAGCGCGGCGCAATGCTGTCGGCGCTGCAGGAGAAGCTGTACGCCAACGGCCGCTCCGGCGACAAGCGGTCGGTACTGCTGATCCTGCAGGGCATGGACACCGCCGGGAAGGGCGGCATGGTGCGGCACGTCATCGGGCACGTCGATCCGCAGGGCGTCGACCATGCGGCGTTCGGTGTACCGACGCCCGAGGAGAAGCGCCATCACTATCTGTGGCGGATCAACAAGGCGCTGCCGCGGGGCGGCCAGCTCGGCGTCTTCGACCGTTCGCACTACGAGGACGTGCTGGTGGTCCGGGTGCACAATCTGGTGCCGCCGGACGTGTGGCATGGCCGCTACGAGGAGATCAACCAGTTCGAGCGCGAACTGGTCCACAACGGGACGACGCTCGTGAAGGTCGCGATGTTCGTCTCGCTCGACGAGCAGAAGCAGCGATTGGCGGAACGGCTCGAGCGACGCGACAAGTACTGGAAGTACAACCCCGGCGACGTCTCCGAGCGGGCCCTGTGGCCGCAGTATCAGGAGGCGTACCAGGCGATGCTGGACAAGACGTCCACCGATCACGCGCCGTGGTACGTCGTGCCGTGTGATCGCAAGTGGTACAGCCGAATCGCGGTGACGGAGCTACTGATCGACGCGCTCGCGCGCCTCGACCTGGACTGGCCGCTCGCCGAGTTCGACGTCGAGGTCGAGAAGGCGCGCTTGTCCCGCTCCTGACCGCGATCGCCGACGGCGTCGATTCAGGTCTATTCAGAGCATGTGCGGCGTGCTGTGGTGCATCTTGTGATCGTGGCGGGTGACGCCTCCGAAGATCGCGGCAGACAGCGCGAACGCCGTGAACGACACGAGCCCGGCGATCAAGGCCCACCCGGCGAATCCACCCCCGGCGGCCACCAGGAACAGTCCCATCGTGGCGATGCCGGTCAGCGCCAATCCGTATCCGGCCCATCCGGCGAAGTCGTTGATGGTCATCTGCAACTCCCTCCTCGAATGCGACGCATAGAGGTCCGTGCCCTGACGCTACGCCGCACGGGGCGAGTGCGCGAGAAACCGACCGGTCGCAGCCGACACCCGAAATGACCTGTCGCCCACGCGATCGCGTGGGCGACAGGTCAGGATGCGAGCGAGAGCGGCAGCCGGTCAGAACGTGGCGGCGTCGATCACGAAGCGGTAGCGCACGTCGCTCGCGACGACGCGGTCGTAGGCCTCGTTGATCCTGTCCGCCGAGATCAGCTCGATCTCCGCTCCGATGCCGTGTTCGGCGCAGAAGTTCAGCATCTCCTGGGTCTGCGGGATGCCGCCGACGAGCGATCCGGCGAGGCTGCGGCGATTCTTGAGCAGCGAGAAGCCGCGGACACTGATCGGGTTCTCGGGCAGGCCGAGTTCGACGAGCGTGCCGTCGACCGCGAGCATCGACAGGTACCGGTCCATGTCGAGGTTGACCGAGACGGTGTTGAGGATCAGGTCGAACCGGCCGCGCAGCGCCTTGAACGTCTCCTTCTCGGCGGTCGCGTAGTAGTGGTCGGCGCCGAAGCGCAGTCCGTCGTCCTTCTTGCTGAGCGACTGGCTCAACACGGTCACCTCGGCGCCCATGGCATGCGCGATCTTGACGCCGACGTGCCCCAGACCGCCCATCCCGACGATCGCGACCTTCTTGCCCGGGCCGGCGCCCCAGTGCGCGAGCGGCGAGTACAGCGTGATCCCGGCGCACAGCAGCGGTGCCGCGACATCGAGTCCGAGTCCGTCCGGAATGGCGAGCACGAAGTCCTCGTCGACCACGATGTGCGTGGAATATCCCCCGGCCGTGCGCTTTCCGTCACGCCCCACCGTGTTGTAGGTGTCGACGACGCCGTTCTCGCAGTACTGCTCCTCCCCGGCCTCGCAATTCGAGCACGTGCGGCACGAGTCGACGAAGCAGCCGACACCCACCCGGTCCCCCACCGCATGCCGGGTGACCCCGGATCCCACCTGGGCGACGATGCCGGTGATCTCGTGGCCGGGCACCACCGGGTACGCCGTGCCACCCCACTCGTTGCGAGCGGTGTGGATGTCGGAGTGGCAGATGCCCGCGTACTTGATCTCGATGAGCACGTCGCGTGGGCCGACGTCACGGCGCTCGATGGTGGTCTTCTCGAGCGGGCCGTCGGGGGAGTTCGCTGCGTAGGCGGAGACGTCGATCATGCCTACATGCCTACCGGGTGTTCGGAAGCATGCGCAACGAAGGCCACATGACCTGCGGAGACGCCGGAAGCCGATTTCGGCGAAACGCCCACCCAGGGTACCCGGTTCCGTCTACCATCGCCGCAATTGGACAGATGTCCACGTTCTCGGCGCGAAGTGCCCACTCGACACGAAACGAGGGATGGGATGTGTAGATCAGGCTCTGTCGTCGCTGCGGTGGTCGCAGCCTGCGCACTCTTGTTCGTACCGTCGACCGCCGCCGTCGCGGCGCCGCAGTCCAGCCCGATCTCGGCGCTGCACACCGAAGGCACGAGCCTGGTCGACGGCTACGGCCGCACGGTGCTGCTGCACGGAGTGAACAACGTCGACAAGGCGGCTCCGTACGTCGAACCGGGTGACGGTTTCACGCTCACCGCGGCCGACGCCGATCTGCTTGCGGGGCACGGCTTCAATACCGTCCGACTCGGTGTGTCGTTCGACGCGCTCATGCCGAGCCGCGGCGTGATCGACACCGCCTTCCTCGATCGGGTCGCCGGCGTGGTCGACGTCCTGTCGGCGCGCGGCATCCATGTCCTCCTCGACAACCACCAGGACGGCCTCGCGCCGCAGTGGGGAGGCAACGGGTTCCCGGAATGGTCGATCGAGTCACGGCCGCAGCCGTGGGAGCCCAATCCCGGATTCCCGCTGTACTACCTCATGCCGAGCATGAACGCCGGCTGGGACGAGGTGTGGGGCAACACGCACGGTGCACTCGACTACCTCGGTACCGCCCTGGCAGCCCTGGCCGAGCGCGTGCACGGCAAGCCCGGCGTGCTGGGGATCGAGCTGATGAACGAACCGTGGCCCGGTTCGGCGTTCGTCTCGTGCTTCCCGAACGGGTGCCCCGGGTTCGACGCCAAGTACCAGGCCGCGATGCAGAAGCTGACCAACGCTGTCCGGCAGGCGAATTCGAGCATCCCCGTGTTCTGGGAGCCGAACGTCACGTGGAACGAGACGATGCCGTCGTACATGGGCGACCCGCCCCGCACCCCCGCGATCACCGACCCGAACGTCGTGCTCGCCCCGCACGACTACTGCATCCCGAGCCAGATGGCGATCTATCTGGGACTGCCGGAGTCGCTGCGTTCCCTCTGCTCGGCTCAGCAGGGCAAGACGTGGGGGAACATCGACTCGTTCACCGAGCGGACGCAGATCCCCGCGCTGGTCACCGAGTTCGGTGACGGCGACGCCACCGTCCTCGAGAACACCCTCGCGCGCGCCGACGAGCGCTTCATCGGATGGCAGTACTGGCACTACTCGTCGAGCTTCGGGCCCTCGCCCAAGCCGGATCCGTTTCTCGGTGACATCGGACGTCAACTCGTTCGCACCTACCCGCAGGCCACGGCAGGCGTACCCGGGCGAATGATCTTCGACGCCGACAACGGCGACTTCGCCTACCGCTACACCCCGCGGGCCGCGACCAAGCCCACCGAGATCTTCGTGTCGGATCTGCACTACCCGAGCGGCTACGAGGTGACGGTCGACGGCGGCCATGCCACGTCGGCACCGGGCGCCCGGGTCGTCACCGTCGTCGCCGACGGCACCGCCCCCGTCACCGTGAAGATCAACCGCCTCGGATCGCCCGGAATCGACGTGCCCGACGGGCCGATCAGCACCGGATCGTCCGGCAGCACCGGATCGTCCGGCAGCAGCAGCTCACTCGGCAGTACCGGATCGCTCGGCAGCACCGGGTCCTAGAAACACAGCACACCGGGATCGGATCCGCAGACGATCCGATCCCGGTGTGCTGCAGGGGTCGGCGTGCCTACCCCTGCGCGGCACGCCGCCGCAAACGCCGTGCCGCCGCGACGAGGTTGCGCAGCGACGGCTCCAGCTGCCAGTAGTGACGGGTCTTGAGCCCGCCGTCGGGGTTCGCCCACAGCCGGTCGAGGTCCACCGATTCGGCGGCCTCGGTCAGCAGTTCGTCGAGTTCGTCGATGTCGGGGATCCGCGCCGATCGGCTCTCGTAGACACCGGGACCGACACCGTGCGTGAGCGCCTTCTCCTTGATCGCCTCCAGCACCCAGCTGATCGAACGGGTCGCGACGATGGCCGTGACGTCGGCGTCCAGGCGCTCGATCGCATCGACCACCGACCGCTTGCCCGAGTACGTCAGATGCGTGTGGATCTGCGTCTCCGGCTTCGCACCACCGGTGGCCAGCCGGAACGCGTCGACCGCCCAGTCCAGGTACTCCGTGCGCCCGGTCTCCCGCAGCGGCAACAGTTCCCGGATCGCCGGCTCGTCGACCTGGATGATCACGATGCCCGCGGCCTCGAGGTCCGCGATCTCGTCGCGGATCGCGAGCGCCAACTGGTCGGCGGTCTCGTGCAGCGGCTGGTCCTGCCGGACGAACGACCGCGCCAGCATCGTCACCGGACCGGTGAGCATGCCCTTGACCGGCTTGTCGGTGAGCGACTGCGCGTACGTGATCCACTCGACCGTCATCGCCTTCGGGCGGCGGATGTCGCCGTACAGCACGGGCGGACGCGTGCACCGCGAGCCGTACGCCTGCACCCAGCCGTTGTGGGTGAACGCGTAACCCTCGAGCAGCTCCGCGAAGTACTGGACCATGTCGTTGCGTTCGTGCTCGCCGTGGACGAACACATCGAGGCCGATGTCCTCCTGCAACGCAATGGTCTTCGCGATCTCGTCCTGGATGCGCTTGTAGTACTCGTCCCAGCCGAGCCGACCCTGACCGAGGTCGTAGCGGGCCTGCCGGATCGCGTCGGTCTGCGGGAACGACCCGAGCGTCGTCGCCGGCACGAGCGGCAGGTCCAACCGTGCCTGCTGCGCGACGCGCCGCTCCTCGTACGGTGCGCGGACGCGGTCCGCGGGCCTGATCGCGTTGACGCGCGCGCGGACGTCGTGCTTCTGCTTGAAGTGCACCGACGTCGGCTTCTTGCGCCACCGCTCGGACGGACCCTCGGTGAGCGCCTTGGCCAGCGAGACCACCTCGCCGACCTTCTGCTTCGCGAAGGCGAGGCGGTCGGCGACGTCGCCGGGCATGTCGTACTCCATGAGCACGTCGTAGGGGACGTGCAGCAGCGAGCACGACGTCGACACGACCAGGTCGGGAGTGACGTCCTTGATCTTGTTCAGGTAGGTGAGCGTGTTGAAGCGGTCGACGCGCCACACGTTGCGGCCGTCGACGATGCCCGCGTAGATCCGCTTGCGCCTGATGCCGGGGATCTTCGCGAGTTCCTCGGCGGTGATGCGACCGTTCACCAGGTCCAGACCGAGCGCCTCCACAGGGGTGGCGGCGAGGATCGGCAGCGCCTCGCCGAGATGCCCGTACGGTCCGGTGACCAGGATCCGCGGACGCAGCGGGGCGTGCGCGAGCGTGTCGTACGCACGCCCGAGTGCCGCGAGTTCCTCGGGCGTACGGTCCTCGGTGAAGGACGGCTCGTCCAGCTGGATACACGTCGCGCCGGCCTTGGCGAGCTGCGCGAACAGCTTCTCGTATTCCGGGAGCAGCCGGTCGAGAAGGTCGAGCGTCGAGAAGCCCTCCTGTGTGGAGCCGGGGGCGATCTTCGACAGCAGTAGCAGCGACACCGGCCCGAGCACCACCGGACGCAGTTCGATGCCCATGGCCTTCGCACGCTCGAACTCGTCGAGCAGAGTGTCCGATCGCAACTCGAACGTCGAGTGCTCGGACAGCTCGGGCTGCCGGTAGTAGTAGTTGGTGCCGAAGAACCGCACCAGCTCGAGCGGCGGGAAGTCGGGCCGGCCGCGAGCGATCGTGAAGTAGAAGTCGAGCGGGTCGAGCTCGCTCTCGAGCGGGGCGAACCGCTCCGGGACCGCCCCGAACAGCAGCGCGTTGTCGAGGACGTGGTCGTAGTAGGAGAACGTGTTGCCGGGGACCTGCGTCAACCCGGTGGCGGCCAGCTCGCTCCAGGTCTGCTCCTGCAATTCCTGTGCGACGGAGACGAGTTCAGCTTGGGTGCCCGTCCCGTGCCAGTAGGCCTCGAGGGCCCGCTTGAGTTCGCGACGGGGCCCGATGCGCGGGTATCCGAGGACGCTGGATCCGTACCCGGCGGTGTTTGCGGCGGACATTCGGATCGACCTTTCCCTTCGAAGCCACTCGAGCCCGTGCGCCTTGTCCGCTGCCGAGAGAGCGCGGAGAAGGCGCACGGGCGCCGAGGAGCGGGCTTGGTGTTGCCGTGAAGTGCGGGCTAGCTTGCCTTCTTGGTGACACGGCCGTTGTCGGCGTACTCGTAGAAGCCGGCGCCCGACTTCTTGCCGACGAGCCCTGCCTCGACCATCCGCAGCAGCAGAGGCGGTGCCGAGTACAGCGGCTCCTTGAACTCCTCGTACATCGAGTCGGCGATCGACTTGACGGTGTCAAGCCCCACCAGATCGGTCAGCGCGAGCGGGCCCATCGGGTGCGCACATCCGAGCACCATCGCCTTGTCGACATCTTCCTTGGTGGCGAACCCGGATTCCACCATGCGGATCGCGGAGAGCAGGTACGGCACCAGGAGGGCGTTGACGACGAAACCGGAACGGTCCGCCGAACGCACGACCTGCTTGCCGAGCAGCTCGCTCGCGAAGGTCTCCGCCCGCTGGGACACCGCCGGGCTGGTCTTGAGAGTGGTGACCAGCTCGACGAGCGGGAGGACGGGCACCGGGTTGAAGAAGTGCATGCCGATGACGCGCTCGGGCGCCTTGGTCGCAATGCCCAACTTCATGATCGGGATGGACGAGGTGTTCGATGCGAGCACCGCGTCCGGATCCGTCACGATCTGGTCGAGTTCGGCGAAGATCTCACTCTTGATCTTCTCGTCCTCGACGACGGCCTCCACTACGAGCTGCCGGTCTGCGAAGTCGCCGAGATCGGAGGTGAAGCGCAGCCGCCAGGCGGCCTGCTCGCGTTCCCGCTCGGTGATCTTGCCGCTGCTCACTCCGCGATCGAGGGAGCGCAGGATGCGCGCACGTCCGGCCGCCGCAAGTTCGCGGCTCGGCTCATACACCAGCACGTCGACGTGTGCACGAGCGCACACCTCGGCGATTCCGGAACCCATGATGCCGGCGCCGATCACGCCGACGCGCTGAATCTTTTCGCTGGTCACGTCAGCTCCTTTTCGGGAAGTGGAGGTCGGTCCCAGGGGAGGGATCGGCACGGAGGACACCCTGCCGATCCCTCCTTGGGGGTGGAGAGAACTAGTGGAACTGGCCCTCTTCGGTGGAGCCCTTGAGGGCAGCCGTCGAGGTGTTGGGGTCGACGGTGGTGGCGATCGAGTCGAAGTAGCCGGCGCCGACCTCACGCTGGTGCTTGATGGCGGTGAAGCCACGCTCCTCGGCGGCCTTGAACTCGCGCTCCTGCAGGTCGACGAAGGCGGTCATGCCCTCGCGGGCGTAGCCGTGCGCCAGGTCGAACATGCCGTAGTTGAGCGAGTGGAAGCCGGCCAGGGTGATGAACTGGAACTTGAAGCCCATCGCGCCGAGCTCCTTCTGGAACTTCGCGATGGTCGCGTCGTCCAGGTGCGCCTTCCAGTTGAAGGACGGCGAGCAGTTGTAGGCCAGCAGCTGGTCCGGGAACTCGCCGCGGACGGCCTCGGCGAACTTCTTCGCGACCTCGAGGTCCGGCACGCCGGTCTCCATCCAGATGAGGTCGGAGTACGGGGCGTAGGCCTTGGCGCGAGCGATGCAGGGCTCGATGCCGTTCTTGACGCCGTAGAAGCCCTCGGCGGTGCGGGTGCCGTCGAGGAACTCGCGGTCACGCTCGTCGACGTCGGAGGTCAGCAGCGTGGCGGCCTCGGCATCGGTACGGGCGATGACGACCGTCGGGACGTCGGCGACGTCGGCGGCCAGACGCGCGGAGGTCAGGGTGCGGATGTGCTGCTGGGTGGGGATGAGCACCTTGCCACCGAGGTGGCCGCACTTCTTCTCCGACGCGAGCTGGTCCTCCCAGTGCGAGCCGGCGACACCGGCCGCGATCATGGCCTTCTGCAGCTCGTAGACGTTGAGCGCGCCACCGAAGCCGGCCTCACCGTCGGCGACGATCGGAGCGAGCCAGTTGTCGACGGAGGTGTCGCCCTCGACCTTGGCGATCTCGTCGGCACGCAGCAGCGCGTTGTTGATGCGGCGCACGACCTGCGGCACCGAGTTCGCCGGGTAGAGGCTCTGGTCCGGGTAGGTGTGGCCGGAGAGGTTCGCGTCACCGGCGACCTGCCAACCCGAGAGGTAGATGGCCTTGAGGCCCGCGCGGACCTGCTGGACGGCCTGGTTGCCGGTGAGCGCACCGAGCGAGTTGATGTAGTCCTCGTTGTTGACGAGATCCCAGAGGATCTCGGAGCCGCGGCGGGCGAGGGTGGCCTCTTCGACCACGGTGCCCTGGAGCTTGACGACCTGCTCCGCGGTGTAGTTGCGGGTGACGCCCTTCCAGCGGGGGTTGGTGTCCCAATCCTGCTGGATCTGCTCTGCGGTCCTCGGGGTGCCGGTGGTCGACATCGAAAGCTCCACTTCTTCTCTGCTGCTTCGACCGGTACGGATGTACTGCTTCACATCGTTGCCAGGCCGTTCGGATGTACAAGCCGAGAATGGCACAGCCGAAAACCGTCGTCTACCTGTTGCTAATGCCAACCTTCGCTAGGTTTTCATTTCAATCTGCAAAGCTTGCTAATTTCTTGACAGCCAAGCAGTTGCTTGGGTTACCGATCAGTAGCATTGGAAGTTACCCGCAAGTAGCCTTCTACCTCGGCATTCGCGCGAGAATCGGACACGGTCGCCGAACGTGAAATCGGACACGCGCCGGATGCCCCGGGTGGCGACTCTTCACAGCGCGCCGTTCCGCCTGTGAGGGCAATCACACGAATCGGACACCGTTCCGTACAGCGGAACGAACGCGAACGCGGGTTACAGATACCTCGACGACGCCGATCGGGACGCTAGGCCCCGGGTTGCCGTCCGACGATCTCCACCCTCGCGAAGCCGTAGCGGGCGTCGAGCGAGGCGGCCGAGGAGAGGTCATAGGCACGCGGACCGAACTCCGCACAATCGACGACGGCCGAACCGGTGACGGTCGGCGACAACCGGGTCACCTCCCACTGGGTGTGGACGAAGTCGCCCGGTCCCCCGCTGCTCACAACTCCGACGGGTTGGACGAGATCCGTCCGCCACGACTGGCAGGCGAGCCAGTCGGGCGTCAACCGCACCTGCTCGGACCCGGAATCCGACAGCTCGACCCGGCCCACCAGTCCACGCCCGCCCCCGTCGGCAGGGGGGATCGAGAACCCCATGCCGCCGACACCGTTCACCAAACTCAGTGCCGCCTGCGGCAGCTCCGGCAGCGCGAAGGGGCTGCGGTCCCCGTCCACGATCGGGGCACCCACCAGAAGATCGGACGTGTACGCGCTCTCGTCCTGTTCGCCGGGCAGCAGGCACGAACACGACAACCCGGCGAACAGCCGGCCCTCGGGCACACCCACCTCGTCGGAGTCCGCGGACAGCGGCTCGACGATCCACACCGCGATGCTCGGCTGCTCCGGCACCTCGAAGTACTCCGGCAGCAGCGCGCGGCTGAAGGCGTGGCTGATGTCTGTCGAGAGAATCAGCCATCGGGCTGCCACGGAGATCGCGTCGAGGTCCTGCGGCTCCCCGACGATCTGCTCGTCGGGCAGCACTGTCGCGACGTCCGCCGGTGGTGCCGTGTCGTCAGCCGAGACGGCGGACGGAAAGAGCGACGGCGGCTGGACGGCGCCACGCGAGCGACGCTTCGAGGTGAAGATCATCGTTACCTCTGACGGAACCTGGTAGAGCAACGGGGCCACGGGCCGTGACCACAGGCACTGGAACAAGGGACGGCCGACGCCCTGTTCGGAGGGCTGGCGCAGGCCGGGAGCTCCGTCACGAAGGCGGGAGCCCACGTCTGTTCGCTCGGGACGCGCGAGCCCCCGCCCCACGCCCCAAACTGCCTAGCGAGCAATGCTTTACACAACCGAGCACTGACTGTCGCCCAGCCTTTGCCACCGTCACCGAGATGTCAAGAGTCGTTCGAAAAACGTAATGTTCGGTCGGTCGGCCCCTCGACCCGCGACGGGTGGGTCATTCCCTCGTCACGCTGCGGTCTCGGCCCGAGAAGTCCTCCCCTTTTCGCCCCCACTGCTAACCCAACCCTTTGCACGGTTAGCAGCACGCTCGTACCCTGACGTCATGTCCAAGACCTTCGTCGGCGCCCGGTTGCGACAGCTGCGGACGGAGCGCGGCCTGAGCCAGGCGGCCCTCGCCAAGACGCTGGAAATCTCCGCGAGCTACCTCAACCAGATCGAGCACGACGTGCGGCCGCTGACCGTGCCGGTTCTGCTTCGGATCAGCGAGGTGTTCGGGGTAGACACGACGTTCTTCTCGTCGCAGGACGACACCCGCCTGATCGCCGAGTTGCGCGAGGTGGCCCTCGACGAGGACATGGGGATCGACGCCGACGCGCAGGAGATCGCGGAGATGGTGTCGTCGCATCCGGGTCTGGCGAAGGCGATGGTGAACATGCACCGCCGCTACCGCAACACCTCCGCCCAGCTGGCCGCCGCCACCGAGGACCGGTTCAGCGACGGCAGCGGCAGCGGCTCGATCACGATGCCGCACGAAGAGGTCCGCGACTACTTCTATCAGCGGCAGAACTACATCCACGATCTCGATACCGCGGCCGAGGAGCTGACGGCGCGGCTGCGCTTCCACCGCGGCGACATCGCGGACGGAATCGCGCGACGGCTCGAGAACCTGCACGACGTCCAGATCGTGCGGCGCATCGACCTCGGTGAGAACGTGCTGCACCGCTACGACCCCGAGACGCGGGTACTGGAGATCTCGCCGGCACTGTCGGGCGGGCAGCAGGTGTTCAAGTTCGCCACCGAGCTTGCCTACCTCGAGTGCGGCGACCTGCTACGCAGGCTCGTCGACGAGGGCAACTTCACGTCCGACGAGGCCCGCTCGCTGGCGATGCTGGGCCTGGCCAACTACTTCGCGGCCGCGACGGTGCTGCCGTACGGCCAGTTCCACGAGATCGCGGAGGACTTCCGCTACGACATCGAGCGGCTGTCGGCGTTCTACGCGATCAGCTACGAGACCATCTGCCACCGCCTGTCGACGCTGCAGCGTCCGAAGCAGCGCGGGGTGCCGTGGTCGTTCGTGCGGGTGGACCGCGCGGGCAACATGTCGAAGCGCCAGTCCGCCACGGGGTTCCACTTCTCGTCGAGCGGCGGCACGTGCCCGCTGTGGAACGTGTACGAGACGTTCGCCTACCCGGGCAAGATCATGACCCAGATCGCACAGATGCCGGACGGCCGCAACTACCTGTGGGTGGCGCGCACGGTGGAGCGGCGCGCGTCGCGGTACGGCCAGCCGGGCAAGACGTTCGCGATCGGCCTGGGCTGCGAGCTGAGGCACGCGCCCCGCGTCGTGTACGCCGACGGACTGGACCTGGGCGGCAACACCGCCACCCCGATCGGCGCCGGCTGCCGGGTGTGCGAACGGATCAACTGCCCGCAGCGCGCGTTCCCGCCGCTGGGGAAGGCCCTCGACATCAACGAGCACCGCAGCTCGGTGTCGCCGTACATGATTCACTGATCCACCGGGACGCGGTCGGCCTCATCGGCTGAGGCGGTCCTCGGCAAGGACCTTGACGGACCCCTTGGCGACCTTGCCGCCCGGAGCCAGGGGAAGTTCGTCGACGGTGACGACGTGCTCGGGGATGTATTCACGGGTGACGCCCTGCTCGGCGAGCCACGCCGACAGCTCGGGCGCGGTGAGCTCCGCGCCGTCGGTCGTCACCACCACGCCGCACACCTTCTCGCCGAACAGCTCGTCGTGGACGCCGACCACCGCGACCAGCGCGACGGCCGGATGGGCACGCACGAACTCCTCGACCTCGACCGCCGAGATGTTCTTGCCACCGCGAATGATGATGTCCGCCTTGCGCCCCACGACACGGACGCGTCCGGCCGCGTCGATCTCCACGATGTCGCCCAGCAGCATCCAACCGTCGTCGGTGTAGAGCTCGGCGTCGGCGGCCGTGTCGTCCCAGTACCCGTGGCACATGAGCGGTCCGTTGACGCCCGGCTGGCCGCGGCGTTCGTCGCCGACCACCTCCACGCCCGTGTCGTCGAACACCCGCACCCGCATGTTCGCGAGCAGGTGACCGCACGTCTGCAGCCGGGTGTCGGGGTCGTCGTCGACGGTGGTGACGCTCACCGCTCCGGTCTCGTTGGAGCCGTAGAACTGCAGCACCGCCGCGCCCGTACGCCGCTCGAACTCGAGGGCCTCCGAGTACGGCACCGCCTCGCCGCCCGTGAACATCGCACGCAGGGCGGACAGGTCGGCGGTGCGGGCCCGCTCGGACCGCAGCAGCATCTTGAACTGCGTACTGACGCAGTGCAGGACGGTCACCCGCTCACGCTCGAGCAGGTCGATCATGACGTCCGCGCTGAACCGTTCGAGCACCACGGTGGGGGCTCCGAGGAGCGCGGGCAGGAAGTGCGCGGTCCACAGCCCGAAACCGAACGGGGCCGGTACCGCGCCGAAGAAGACGTCGTCGCCGGTGATCCGTCCGGCACGGACGGCAACCGTCGAGAACGCGATCCACCGGTGCTCGGTCTGGGTCACCAACTTGGGCAGGCCGGTGGTGCCCGACGTGGAATTGAGCATGGACACGTCGCCGATGCCGAATCGTGGGCTGGTGGCGTCGAACCGGCGCTCGTCGACCGGCACCTGCTGCCCGTCGACGTCCTCGACGGTCACCGATCCGCGGTCGTCGACGTAGAGCACGTGCTGCGGCCCGCCGTCGCCGGCGTGCAGTTCCGCGACGAGCGCGGCGGTGTCCTCGCCGCGGAGAGTGCGCGTGGTGATCAGCGTGCGGGCACCGGCCCGGTGCATCAGATGCGCCACTTCGCGTACGCCCGAACGGGATCCGATGCCGACCGCAATGCGGCCCGTCCGGTACGCGGCACACAGCGCGGCGTGGACGATCATCGTGTCCGGCAGGTACAGCGCGACGGCACCTGGTTCGTCCTCCCCGAGCGCGGCCAGCGCGGACGCGATCCGGTCGGCGGCCGCGTCGTACTCCGCCCACGTGACCCGCGCGTCCGGCGTCACGAACGCCGTCCGGTCGGGCGTGGTGAGCGCCCAGTGACGCACCATCTCGCTGACGCTCAGTTCGGTGAACTTCTCGGGTGCGGTGGCGAAGTCACCCACCGCGATGTCGAGCGCTCCCGACGCGGCACCAATTCCGATCCCCACAACCGACTCCTGTCCCGCACCGTCCGACTCGTGGTCAATCAAGCAATTGCTTGACTGACCGCGTCCGGGCCAGAGTATGCCCCCGGTCACACACCAAGTCAACGCCGCGCCGGGCCCGTCGGCCGCGCCGATCAGCCGCCGCGGACCGCGCGGAGCGCGCGCAGTTCGCGGATCGCCTCCTTGAGTTCGCGGACGTCACGGCGCAACTCGGCGATCTCCGAAACGTCGACGGCATCGACGCTTTCGCCGGCCGGACCCGATCCGGACGGCGACGCCGCCGGGATCGGCGCCGACGCCACCCCCGCCCCGGTCGCACAGCCGTCGAGGAACACGGCGATCAGGTCGTGGCGCAGGCGCTCCGCGTCGGCGGCGAGCGTCGCACGGTTGAAGCGCACGGTGGACCACACCGACTCGCGGAGCATGCGGTGGAACTGCCGCGGATCGAGATCACTGCGGAACTCACCCGATGCGACGCCGCCGTCGATCGCGTCGGCCCAGTAGTCGTTGGCGCGGCGCACCGCCTTCGCGATCTGCCCGTCCCCGAACCGAGTCCCGAGCGCACGCTCGTTCTGATAGATCTCGGTCGCGAAGGGATGGTCGACGGCCGCGGCGAACGCGACCGCGACCATGTGGTCGAGGCGTTCGCGGCCGGATTCCCCCGGAACCAGCGAGGCCTCGAAGCGCTCGTTGAGGTCGTCGACGTACGCGATCACGATCTCGAAGACAATCGCATCCTTGGACCCGAAGTAGTGGTAGAGACTGCCGGAGAGGATGCCGACCTCGTCGGCGATGTCCCGCACCGTGGTCGCCGCGACACCCTTCTCGCTGAACAGCTTCGCGGCGTGGAACAGAATCTCTTCGCGCCGGGTCGATGCCACCTGGGGACTCCCCCTGCTCGTGCTGTTCGATCAATCGAACGCTTGATTGATGTCGAGATCCTACCGGGGCTCTCGCTTTTCCCGACAGATCCGTCGCGCGATGTTAGCGTCCGTCCTACCGCGCGGCAGCAAAGGGTGGGACAGACTCGATGACCGGAACGAAACGGATGGGTGGGATCCGAGTGACCGCACACGGCGAGAAGACCGGCAACGGCACCGAGCCGCGTGTCGCGCCCGGGCGGCTGCGGGAACTCGGTCTCGTCAACTGGGCCACCTGGCGAGTGCTTTCACTCGGGTCCCGGACGAAGGACGCGCACCTGTTCAGCACCCTGGGCCGCACCGGTGGACTGTTCCGCGGCTGGCTGCACTACTCCGGCGTGCTGATGCTGCTCCCGGGCACCAAGCTGTCCCGGTTCGAGATCGAACTGGTCGTCCTGCGCGTCGCACACCTGCGAGAGTGCCGTTACGAGATGGAGCACCACATCCGGCTCGGCCGCCGGGCCGGCGTGACGGAGCGGATCCTCGACCGAATACTGACGGGACCCGACCATCCCGACTGGAGCCCGCGACACCGCGCGATGATGGCGGCGACGGACCAGCTGGTCGCGACCGACGACATCGACGACGTGACGTGGTCGACACTGGCCGCGCACCTCGACGATCGGCGCCTGGTCGAGTTCTGTCTGCTGGTCACGCAGTACGACGGTCTGGCCACGACGATCGGGACCCTGAGGATCCAGCCCGACTTCTGAACCGGACCGATGGCACACTGGAGTCCGTGGACCCTGAGCAACTCCGAACCGATTTCTCCCGTTTCATGGTGTCGTACCGGTTCGGAATCACTCAGCTGCTGACCAAGGTGAACATCCTCAAGGACGAGTTCACGCACATCAATCTCTACAGCCCCATCGAGCACGTGGCCTCCCGGCTCAAGACGCCCGAGAGCATCATCCGCAAGGCGCGCCGCATCGGGTGCCCGCTCACGCTCGACGACGTGCGCGAACAGATCCTCGACATCGCCGGGGTGCGGATCACGTGCAGCTTCATCTCCGACACCTACCGCATCGCCGAGATGATCACGAGCCAGCCGGACATCGAGGTGCGCGAGGTCGAGGACTACATCGCGAACCCGAAGCCGAACGGCTACAAGAGCCTGCACCTGATCGTCGAGGTACCCGTGTACCTGAGCGACCGGGTGCAGCGCGTCCCGATCGAGCTCCAGATCCGCACCATCGCAATGGATTTCTGGGCCAGCCTCGAGCACAAGATCTACTACAAGTTCAACCGGGAGGTGCCGGCCGAACTGCTGGCCGAGCTCACGGAGGCCGCGGAGACCGCGCACCGGTTGGACGTGAAGATGGAGCGGCTCAACGACGAGTTCGCGAAGATCAAGGCCCGGCCGGGAGTGGCCGACGACGGCCCCGAGGTGACCCTTCCGCCGCAACTGCTCGACGCGCTGCGGATGCGGCTGCCGGAGTGATGCGCACGCAAACCCGCCGGACGGCACTCACGCTCCGTCCGGCGGTGTGACGATGTCAGCGTCCGCCGAGTGAACCGGTGGTCAGCCCCGGCAGCAGGCTCGACAGCGATCCCGCCCCGCCCGGCCCGGTCGGGTCGGTCGGTCCGGTCGGATCGGTGGGTTCGACCACGACGACACCCGGAACCGTGACGGTCACGGTCTTGTCGTCGGAGGTCGACGACGCGAATCGCTTGGTGCCGACGAAGCTCGCGGTGATCGGGTGCTCCCCCTGGTCACGGAACGGCCAGACCATCTCGGCGTGACCGTCGGCGTTCAGCGGAGCGCTGCCGATGAGGTCGGCGCCGTCGTAGAACTCCACCACGCCCTCGCCGGGGTTGGGTGCGACGTCGGCCGCGATCCGGACGTCGTCGCCGGTGAGCGCCTCGAGCGCGACCTCGACCGCGGTCTGCGTCTGGTTCACCGAGAACACCTCGGTGGTCGAGACCGCGCTCCGCCCGGCACCCGCCGCGACGCAGTAACCGGCGCCGTTGACCCAGCGCGACTCGCCGAAGCTCATACTGGTGTCCCGGATCTTGATCACCGGGGTGGCCGCACCGGCGCGGACCGCGGTCGTCACCGGGGTGTTCTCGGCACCGGCACGCAGCGTGAGTTCCACGGCGGGGAAACGGAAATCCGTGTTCGCCTTGACCTGCAGGCCCTCCTTCGGCCTGTTGTCGTTGGGGCTCGGACCGTCGTAGATGGTGAGGTTGCTCGTGCCGGTGATCCGCAGGTACTCGCCCGCCGGGTTCGTCTTGCCGTCCGTGCCGACCCGCAGCAGCGTCGGCGCCTCACCGATCAGGTTGCTCGACGTTCCGGGCACGAGTGCGTACGAGAGCAGTTCGGCGCCCTTCGGAACCGCGAAGTCGTACTTGAGTCGGCCGGTGTCGGAGTCGGAGGTGCGCATCGCACCGGGGTGCAGGCGGACGGTGAACTCCGCGCCGGGCCGGACCGCGTCGGGCGCGGTGACCTCAAGGTTGTCGTTGAACGAGTAGTCCCAGTCGGTGAACCCGTTGACGCGGCACTTGTGCTCGAACGAGACGGTCTTCGTGACGGGGTCGGCCGAGGCGGCGGGCGCACCCACCGTGAGCACACCCCCGGCGGTAAGCGCCGAGACCGCAAGCATGCTCGCCACATTGGAGATCTTCATTGCGTTGCCTTTCGGAAGATTTGGTCAGCGTCCGCCGAGCGAGCCGAGGTCGAGTCCGGGCAGCAGGCCGCCGAGGCTGCCGGTGCCGCCGGGGTTCTCGGGCTGCGGGTCGACAGGTCCGGTGTCACCGCCGGTGACCGTGAGCACGTGGGACGCGGTGGTGTACTGCTTGCCGTCGCTGTCGGTGAACACCGCGGTGACGACCTTGACGCCGGGCTTGCCGAACGTGAGGTCGAGCCGCGCGATACCCCGGACCACCGGGCGCGGATCGCCCACCGGCTTGCCGTCGACCATGAACTGCGCTGTCCCGGTTGCCGTTTCCGGGGCAACGTTCAACGCGAACGACACCTTCTCACCGGTGCTCGCCGATACGGGACCGTCGATCGTCGCGGAGGTCTCGGCACCGGTTCCCGGGTCCACCGGATCGCCCTCGATGGCGATGGTGGCGAGCGGTCCCGCGCCGGAGTTCAGTCCACTCTCGGGAGTGTCTCGCGGCGAGCAGTAGGTGGGTGCCCAGATGGTGCCGGCAAGCCAGTGGCTCACCTGGGGCAGGAAGGTCAGGAAGGACTCGGGGGTTCCGAAGGCCCCGGCCGCACCGGCAGTTCGGACCACGGGCTCGATCGTGCCGGACGCACCCGCCTTCAGCGTGATCCGGATCTTCGGGAACGCGAGCGTGGTGGTCGCACCGGACTGCGCGTTGACTGCCAGGCCGCCGTGGGACGACGTCGACGACGACGGCCCGTTGCCGATCGTGACGTTGTTGCCCGACAGTCGCAGCAATGATCCGGTCGCGGACGGATTTCCGGCCTCGTCGACCCGGATGACCGAGGCCGGCACACCCGCAGTCAGGTTGCCCGGATCCGCGATGCCGGCACCGATGAACTCCGCGTTCGCGGGGATCGGCAGGTCGATCTTGGCGCGGGAGATCTTCTTGACGTCGGCGCCGCTGACGCTGTTCGGGATCTGGACCGTGCCGGGGTCGATCACGATGTCGAAGGTCTCGCCGGGTGCCACCGACGGCGGCGCCGTCACCGCGACGGTGGCAGGTTTGCCGTCCGCCGTCGGGCCGCTGAATGCGCTGGGCACGGCGTTGCATGTGACCTGGAATGTGGTGGCGGTCGTGACGGGAACGGGCGCCGCATGCGCAGCGGGAACGCCCACCGCCGCAACGCCGGCCACGAGGCCGGCAAGTGTGGCGAAACGAGTCGCGCGGGAAGTCATGGTGTCCTCTCATTGGGGGGCAACCTGTTTGGTGCGATCGACCAGGAAGGTACATCACCTTTACAAACTTCGTATAGACGCAAAAGAAACCCTTTACGTCAAGCTGCGACTACGTAACCGTAGGTTTCGATGACTCGAGACCCCTTGTTGCGCAATGCAATTGACACCAGTCAACCAGCGGCACCGAATTCGGTGAATCGACCGAACGTCTCCGCTACTCAGCGATTTTCGATACGAAACGGTGAACTGCCGACAATCGGGCGGATAATTTTCCTCCGCAATTCGATTCCGCGACCGAACGTGCGACCGGCCGATCGGCCCGTGATGCGATCGTGCGGTGGATCGACCATGCCCTCGGCCACCGCCGCGCTCCGATTGCTCACACTTCACCGCGGAGCACAATCCCCGGAGCGCTCCGTGTGACGATCCCGACGATCGTCCCGAATTCGATTGTCGCTCGGCCCAGCTCGCCGGTAGCGTCTCCCTGTTGGGCCGCGACAGTCGTCCGTGCCCCCGATCCGGTAGGAACTGCATGTCCCAAGACGTCCAGGTGACCGCGAGTCCCGACGCCCCCGCAAACGACAATCCCAATCACGACCGCCGCTGGCTCGTGCTGTGCATCGTCGCACTGGCCCAGCTGACCGTCGTCCTCGACGGCACGATCGTCAGCATCGCACTGCCCGACGCCCAGAAGGACCTGGGCATCAGCAACCTGGACCGGCAGTGGGTGGTGACCGCGTACGCGCTCGCGTTCGGTGCGCTGCTGCTGCTCGGCGGTCGCATCGCCGACTTCTGGGGCCGCAAGCGCTCGTTCATGGTCGGCATGGCGGGCTTCGCGGTGGCGTCGGCCGTCGGCGGCTTCGCGCAGACCGGGATGCAGTTGTTCGTCGCGCGCGCCGGCCAGGGCGTGTTCGCGGCGCTGCTCGCGCCGGCCGCGCTCGCGATCCTCACGACGACGTTCGTCGGGGAGAAGGAGCGGGCCAAGGCATTCGCGGTGTTCGGCGCGATCTCCGGCGGCGGCGCCGCGATCGGCCTGCTGCTCGGCGGCGTCCTGACGCAGTACGTCGACTGGCGCTGGTGCCTGCTGGTGAACGTCCCCGTCGCGATCTTCGCGATCGCGGTGACGCTCCCGATCGTCAAGGAGACCAAGGCGCACGGCGACACCAGCTACGACCTGCCCGGCACCGTGCTGGTCGCGATCGGCCTGGGCTCACTGGTGTACGGCTTCACCAAGGCCGAGCACGGCTGGCTGCAGACGCAGACGCTGCTGTTCATCGGCATCGGCCTGGTCGCCCTGATCGCGTTCGTGCTCGTCGAGAAGCGCACCGCCAATCCGCTTCTGCCGCTCAGCGTTCCGTGGCACCGCGACCGCGGCGCCGCGTTCATCGGGTCGGCACTGGTGGGTGCCGCGCTGCTCGGCGGCACGCTGTACCTGACGTTCTACCTGCAGATCGTGATGGGACTGAGCCCCGTGATGTCGGGCGTCGGCTCGCTGCCGATGGCGTGCTTCATCGTGCTGGCGTCGACCATCGCGGCGCAGCTCACCACCCGCATCGGGCCCAAGCCGCTGATGGTCGTCGGACCGACCGTCGCGGCGGCCGGCCTGTTCCTGCTCACCCAGATCGAGGTGGACAGCTCCTACTGGACCCACGTGTTCCCCGGCCTGGCGACGTTCGGCTTCGGCCTGGGCCTGCTGATGGTGCCGATGCAGAACCTGGCACTGCTGGGCGTCCCCAACCACGACGCCGGCGCCGCCAGCGCCCTCGCGAACGCGACGCTCCAGGTCGGCGGCGCCCTGGGCACCGCGCTGTTCACCACGGTGTACGCGTCGGCCAAGGATGCGTTCCAGGCCGACAACCCGGCACCCACTCCCCCGCCCGGCTTCCCCACCGATGCCATCCCGTCGGACCTGGCGAACGCCACACCGCCGACGCCCGAGCAGATCGCGGCCATGCCGCAGCCCGCGCAGGACTTCGTCGGCAAGGTCATGGACTGGGTGTTCGGCACCGAGGTGGCGGGCTACGCGCACGCGTTCGGCTGGGCGGGTGCACTCATCCTCGTCATCAGCCCGGTGGTGGTGGTCCTGGTCCGCGCCGAGAAGGCCGACCTGCCCACCGAGGGTGCCGTCGGGATGCACTGACCGCTCCCCTCTCAGGAAGCTGAAGGGTCCCTTCGTGCGCTGTCCGCGCATGAAGGGACCCTTCAGCTGTTCACGGGGCGGTCAGAGCGCGGCGCGCAGCACCGTCTCGAGCGGGGTCGACGGCCGTCCGATCAGCCGCTGCAGGTCGCCGCTGGCGACGTCGAGGACGCCGGTCGCCACACCCGCGTCGGCGTCGGCGAGAACACCGGCAACCGGGGCGGGCAGCCCGACGGACTCGAGCACACCCTGATACTCGGCGACCGGAAGGTTCCGGTACTCGACCGGCTTGCCGGTGACGTTCGAGATGGCCTGGGCCAGCTCGGGATACGTCAGGTGCTCGTCACCGCCGAGCTCGTACACCTTGCCGGCCTGGTTCTCGTCGGAGGTGAGGACCGCGGCGGCCGCCTCGGCGTAGTCGGCGCGGGCCGCACCCGCGACCCGGCCGTCGCCGGCGCTGCCGACCAGGACGCCACGTTCGGCGGTCCCGACGAGGTCGTTCGTGTAGTTCTCCCAGTACCAGCCGTTGCGGAGCAGCACGTGGTCGATGCCCGACTCCGCGAGCAGGCGCTCGGTCACCTGGTGCTCCTGCGCCAGCTGGAGCGTGTTGTTCGGCGCGTCCGGGATGGACGTGTACGCGACGAGGCCGACGCCGGCGGCCTTCGCGGCGTCGATGATGTTGGTGTGCTGGGGCACGCGACCGCCCACCTCACTGCCCGAGATCAGCAGCAGCTTGTCGACGCCCGCGAACGCGGCGTCGAGAGCGGCGCGGTCGGCATAGTCGGCGGTGCGGACCTGGACGCCGAGCGCCGCGAGGTCGGCGGCCTTCTCCGGGTTGCGGACGACGGCGACCACGTCGGACGCGGGGACACCGCGTCGCAGCAGGGCGTCGACGGCGAGACGACCGAGGTGTCCGGTGGCGCCGGTGACGGCGATGGTCATGAGAACTCCCGATGTTGAACCTTCAATGCTTCGTTCACGCTCCATAATCCACTTATTTTTCGTAAGTGCAAGCGTTCGAGTCAGCACTGATCGATCGGACGGTAGTAACCTCGGTGTCGTGAGCACCGCTGACCAGCAGTTCGACGACCCGACGCTCGAGGCCGACGTCTTCGCGCGCGACTGCCATTCGCGCGGCGCGCTGCTCAACATCACCGGCCGGTGGGGCACGCTCGCGCTCGCCGCGCTCGCGGAGGGTCCGTACCGGTTCGGGGCGTTGCGGCGACGGGTCGACGGGGTGAGCGAACGGATGCTCGCGCAGACGCTGCAGCAACTCGAGCGCGACGGCCTGGTGCATCGGGAAGTCCGCGAGACCATCCCGCCCAACGTCGAGTACAGCCTCACGCCGCTGGGCGACGAGATCGCCGAGAGGCTGACCGGACTGATCGACCTGCTCGAATCACACATGCCGGACATCACGGCGGCGCAGACTCGGTACGACGCGCGCTGACCGAACGAGACGACAGGGGTGCCCGATGCCCAGCCTGACCAGTAGAGCCATGCCGTTGGCCATCGCACTCCTGGGTCGGCGCCGGCCGACGGCCGACGACATTCGCCGCGAGATCGTGGCGCTGCAGGCCGAGCCGAAGCCGTTCAGGCCCCCGGCAGCGCTGGGCCGCAGCCTCGACGTTTCACCCTCGACATCACCTGCGGGTTGGCCGGTATTCACAGTCACCCCGCGAGGCACGGCACCCATATCGCCGGTGCTGTACCTGCACGGCGGCGCATACATCCGGGAGATCACCCGGCATCACTGGAAACTGGTGGGGCAGTTGGCCTCCGCGGGGGCATCGGTGACGGTGCCGATCTATCCGCTCGCGCCGCGCGGGACGGCGGCGCACGTGGTGTCCGGGTCAGCCGACCTCGCCGAGCAGCTGGCGGCGCGCGGCGAACCGCTGGTGATCGCGGGCGATTCCTCGGGGGGCGGGCTGGCTCTGGCGGTGGCGCTCGCGCTGCGCGATCGCGGCACCGTCGTCCCCGACCACACCGCGCTGATCTCGCCGTGGCTGGACGCGACCGGGTCGCATCCGGGAATCCTCGAGGTGGCGCCGCGGGATCCGTGGCTGCATCTGGGCGGGCTCACGGTGGCCGCCGACGCCTACCGCGGGGACCTGGATCGGGAGCACCCGTGGGTGAGTCCACTGAACGGTGACCTGGCCGGACTCGGTCCGATCACGCTGTTCACCGGTACCCGTGACATCCTCAACGTCGACGCCCGCCGCTTCCGGCCTCTGGCGACCGACGCCGGGGTGTCACTCGACTTCCACGAGGCGCCAGAGATGATCCACGTCTACCCGCTGCTCCCGATCCCGGAAGGCAAGAAAGCCCGCACAGTACTGTGCGGGCTTCTCGCGAACTAGCTCTTCCGGCGGCGAACCGTCAGAAGTTGATCATGTGGCCGGCCAGGCCGTGGATGGCCTCCTGCAGCGCCTCGCTGAGCGTCGGGTGCGTGTGGACGTTGCGCGCGAGCTCGTTGACGGTGAGGTCCCACTTCTGGGCCAGGGTCAGCTCGGGCAGCAGCTCGGAGACGTCGGGGCCGATGAGGTGGCCGCCGAGCAGCTCGCCGTACTTCTTGTCGGCGATCAGCTTGACGAAGCCGTTGGGGTCGTTCAGGCCGTGGGCCTTGCCGTTCGCGGTGAACGGGAAGGTCGCGACCTTGATGTCGTAGCCCTCGGCCTTGGCCTGCGCCTCGGTGAGACCGAAGCTCGCGACCTGCGGCTGGCAGAACGTGGCGCGCGGCATCATCCGGTAGTCGCCCAGCTCCATGGTCTCGGCGCCACCGATGGTCTCGGCGGCGACGACGCCCTGAGCCTCGGCGACGTGCGCGAGCTGCAGCTTGGCGGTGACGTCACCGATGGCGTAGATGCCGGGGACGTTGGTGCGCATGCGCTCGTCGATCGCGATGGCGCCACGCTCGAGCTGGACGCCGGTGTTCTCGAGGCCGTAGCCCTCGACGCGGGGCGCGAAGCCGACGGACTGCAGGACCTTGTCGACGGTGACCGTCTCGATCTCGCCGGACTTGTTGTCCTTGATCGTGACGGTGACGTTTGCGCCGTTGTCGACGATCGACTGGACCGCGGCACCGGTCTTGATCTTGACGCCGAGCTTCTTGTAGTGCTTGGCGATCTCCTTGGAGACGTCCTCGTCCTCGTTGGGGAGAGCACGGTCGAGGAACTCGACGATCGTGACGTCGACACCGTAGTTGGAGAGGACGTAACCGAACTCCATGCCGATGGCGCCGGCACCGACGATGATGATCGAGCCCGGGAGGTCGCGGGTGAGGATCTGCTCCTCGTAGGTGACGACGTTCTCGCTGAGCGAGGTGCCCGGCAGCAGCTTGGTCACGGAACCGGTCGCGACGATGACGTTGTCGAAGGTCACCGTGTCGGTCCCACCGGAGGTGAGCGCGACCGAGATGGTCTTGGCATCGACGAACGTGCCCCGACCGTCGTACTCGGTGATCTTGTTCTTCTTCATGAGGAAGTGCACGCCCTTGACGCGGCCGTCCGCGACCTTGCGGCTGCGGTCGAAGGCTGCGCCGAAGTCGAACGACACGTCTCCCGACATGCCGAACGCCTTGGCCTCCTTGTGGAAGATGTGCGCGAGTTCGGCATTGCGGAGAAGCGCCTTCGAGGGGATGCAGCCCACGTTCAGGCAGACACCGCCCCAGTACTTCTCTTCGATGATTGCGGTCTTGAGGCCCAGCTGTGCCGCGCGGATAGCAGCGACGTACCCACCGGGACCGGCTCCGAGGACAACGACGTCATAGTGTGAGGTCACGAGCGCCTAGCCTAGTCCCGCCGCAATTCGGTGTCCCGAGTTGGTCCCTACTCGAAAGTAAGGTCGGGGCGCCGCCGCGGCGTACTACAACGTCCCTGCACACACCTGTGACCCCAGTCGCTGTGCGACTGGGGTCCAGGTGCGAATGCTTTAGCTGAACGAGATGGAGCTCCCAAGGTCTCCGATGGTGCTTCCGCCGAAGACACTGCCCCGGCTGAGGCTGAGGAGAATGTCGAGCACGCTCGACATGGAACCCGCTGCGGCCCCGGACAGTGAGCCGAGGTCGATGGCGTTCAGATTCATAGCAGTCGCCTTTCTTGATTCGCCTGAAGCTTCGGGGTCAGGAGATGTTGGTGACCGAACCGAAGTTCACGATGTTGCCGATGAAGAGGGTGATGGCCGAGATGATCTCATCAAGGTTCATTGTGTTTCCTTACGTTCGTGGTGGTTTGGTGACAGGTAGTGCGACGAACTAGCTGATGTCGGTGACCGAACCGAGGTTCACGACGTTGCCGATGAAGCCAACCAGGGCGGCGATGATTGCGTCGATGTTCATTTTCACTGCCTTTCGAGGGAGATTGAGTGGTGCATTGTGATTGCTGCGTGATTTCTCCCGCAGCGTGGTCCGGAGTGTGGCCGACCGGGGGACCCCGCTACCCCGGATTCATCCACTCCCTGTACATCCCACCCGCTTGGCATCAGCTGCGGTGTGACCGTGGTGTGCCACTCCGCTGCCTCCCGGCTGGGACGCCGGTCGGGTTTATTCGACCGTGATCGAAAGATAATCCAGGTCACATCGACTTGTCCGCGGTTTCGTTACCAAAACTGGGCGGGTGTCCATGATGCCGAGAAATTCACCCCCGCCCTCACCCTCGGGCAACCTCCGGGTTCCACACCCGCGCCGTTCACCACACCACCCCGGACGGGACAGGACGGAGCCCTCCGGGACCGGCGACAATGAACCCATGACGCATACTCCACCCTCCCCCGCGCCGGCCGATGATCCCAATCTGTGGCTCGAGGACGTCACCGGCGACGACGCGCTCGCCTGGGTACGCGAGCACAACGACAAGACCGTCGCGGAGTTTGCCGACACCATCGAGTTCGAGCAGCTCGAGACGGCGATCCGCTCGATCCTCGACACCGACGCGCGCATCCCGTACTCGCGGCGACGCGGGAAGTACCTCTACAACTTCTGGCGTGACGCCGAGCATGTCCGCGGCCTGTGGCGTCGCACCACGATGGACGAATACCGCAGCGCCACAACGGAATGGGAGATCCTCGTCGACGTCGACGAGCTCGCCGAGCGCGAGGGAGAGAACTGGGTGTGGTCCGGCGCCCAGGTGCTGCGACCCGAGCAGGACCTGGCGCTGATCAGCCTCTCCCGAGGCGGCGCCGACGCCGTCGTCGTGCGCGAGTTCGACCTGACCACCCGCACCTTCGACGACAGCGCCACCGGCTTCCGAGTCGAGGAGGCCAAGACCGACATCGGGTGGATCGACTCCGAAAATGTCTACATCGGAACGGATTTCGGCGACGGGAGCCTCACCGACTCCGGCTACCCGCGCCTGGCGAAGCGGTGGCGCCGTGGCACGCCGCTGACCGAGGCCGTCACCGTTTTCGAGGGCGAGCAGTCCGACGTCGCGATCTCCGCGTGGCACGACAGCACGCCCGGCTTCGAGCGCAGCTTCGTCGAGCGCGCCGTCGACTTCTACACCGCGGAGCGTTTCCAACTACTCGACGACGACAGCCTCGTCCGCATCGACACCCCCGAGGACGCGCGGATCTCCGTCTACCGGGAGTGGCTGCTGATCCGTCCCCGCTCACCGTGGACCGTCGGCGACACCACCTACCCGGCCGGTGCGCTCCTGGCTGCCGGGTACGACGACTACCTCGCCGGCTCGCGCGAACTGACCACACTGTTCCAGCCCGACGAGCACACGTCGCTCGAGCAGTACTCGTGGACCCGGAACCACCTGCTGATGGTGACGCTCTCCGATGTCCGGTCCACCGTGTACGTCGTCACCCCCGGCGAGAACGGTTGGGAGACCCGCCCGCTCGACGGCCTGCCCGAACTCACGTCCACCGAGATCATCGACACCGATCCGCGCGAGAGCGACGACTTCTTCCTCAACTCCAGCGGCTACCTCACCCCCGCCACCCTGTTCTCCGGGACGGTCGGCGGGCCGCTCGAGGCCCTCAAGTCGGCGCCGGAGTTCTTCGACACGAGCGGCCTCGCCGTCGTGCAGCACTTCGCCGAGTCCGCCGACGGCACCCGCATCCCGTACTTCGTCGTGCGCCGCGAGGGCGCCCCGGCCGGCCCGACGCTGCTGTACGGCTATGGCGGATTCGAGAACTCGCTCACCCCGGCCTACAGCGGGATCAACGGCATCTCGTGGCTGCAGCGGGGCGGCACCTACGTCGTCGCGAACATCCGCGGCGGCGGAGAGTACGGCCCGGCCTGGCACACGCAGGCCGTGCGCGATGGCCGGCACAAGGTCCACGAGGACTTCGCCGCGGTGGCCCGCGATCTCGTCGCGCGCGGAATCACCACACCGGCCCAGCTCGGCGCGCAGGGTGGCAGCAACGGCGGCCTGCTGATGGGGATCGTGCTCACCAAGTACCCGGAACTGTTCGGTGCCATCGTCTGCCAGGTGCCGTTGCTCGACATGAAGCGCTACCACCTGCTGCTCGCGGGGGCCTCGTGGATGGCCGAGTACGGCGACCCCGACAACTCCGACGACTGGGCGTTCATCTCCGAGTACTCGCCCTACCAGAACACCAGTGCCGATGCGTCCTACCCGCCGATCCTCATCGCGACCTCGACGCGCGACGACCGCGTCCACCCCGGTCACGCTCGCAAGATGACGGCTCGTCTGGAGCTCGAGGGCCATCCCGTCCACTACTACGAGAACATCGAGGGCGGCCACGGCGGTGCGGCCGACAACGCGCAGGCTGCGTTCAAGTCGGCGCTCACCTACACGTTCCTGTGGGATCAGCTGACGCGATGACGCCCGCCCAGTCCCGCTCCCGGGCTACCATGCGCCGGAAGTGAACGATCGGAAGTGAGCTGCCACATGACATCCCACCCGAGCACCCGCCCGTCGCTGCGCCGTCTGGGAGCGAGTGCCCTGGTCACCGTCACCACGATCGGCGCGTTGCTGAGCGCCGCGCCGATCGCTGCGGCCGGGGGCATCCCGAACTCGGCCGTGACGCAGACGGATCCCACTGACGGCGATCGGTCCGACGGCGCCTACATCACCCGCATCGAGAACATCACCGACCGGTGGTTGCGGGTGTTCGTGTACTCGCCGGCAATGGGATCGGAGCAGGAGGTGCAGGTGCTGCTGCCCCGCGACACCTCCGCACCCCGCCCGACGCTGTACATGCTCGACGGCCGCTCGGCGTCACCGGGCATGAGCAACTGGACCACTCAGGGTGGCGCTGTCGAGTTCTTCGAGGACAAGCCGGTCAACGTCGTCATGACGACCGGCGGCCGCGCCAGCTACTTCACCGACTGGGACCGACCGGACCCGACGCTCGGCAACTACAAGTGGGAGACGTTCCTGACCAAGGAGCTTCCCCCGCTGATCGACCAGCGGTTCGACGGCAACGGAATCCAGTCCATCGCCGGTCTGTCGATGGGCGCCCAGTCGGCGATGATGCTCGTGGTGCGCTCGCCGGGACTGTACCGGGGCGTGGCCGCCTACAGCGGGTGCTACCAGTCCACCGGCGAGCTGGGCCAGACCCAGATGGACCTGGTGGTGTCGAGCTACGGCGGCAACATCGAGAACATGTGGGGACCGTTCACCGATCCCCAGTGGGCCGAGCACGACGTCCTTCTGGGCGCCGAAAAGCTGCGCGGTACCGCTATGTACATCTCGACCGCCACCGGACTGCCCGGCCCCAACGAGAACCTGAGCAACCCCGACCTGGTTCCGCTCGTCACGCAGGGCGGGCCGATCGAGGCTGTCACGAACTTCTGCACGCACCGGCTCGACGACCGGCTGCGGTCGCTCGGGATTCCGGCGACCTTCGTCTACAACCCGGTGGGCGTCCACACGTGGGCGTACTGGCGTGAGGAGCTGCCCAAGTCGTGGCCGACTCTCGCCGAGTCGATGGGCATCTGAGTCCGGCTCGAGACACGAAAAGGGCGGTGACGGTGCAGATGCACCGTCACCGCCCTTTTTGATGCTCCGAGGCGGAGCTCAGCTGAGCGAGCTCAGCGAGCCCGAATCGGCGCTGCCGCCGCTCGAGCTGGCGGTGCCCAGGGTGTTGAGCGCGCTGACGAGGGTCTGCAGAGCGTTGAGGACGCTGATGATCTGGGAAGAACCCATGGAAAGCTCCCTGTATTCGGTGTGGTGTAGCGCCTCGAAGCGAAAGCGCCTGCCGTTAATATAACGGCGCGGACACGGGCCTGCACCGGAATGGCGATCGATCCGGGATGAAAGCAAGGGTGAATATCAGCCGTGGTCGTGGATCCACTCGGCAATCCGGTCGACCGTGCTGCCGGGCGTCCGGATCCAACCGTTGTGCCCGAGGGCCTCCGGTTGGTGCCACGTCGTCACTTCCGATCCGGACAACTTACCCAACAAGTTTCCCGCGGCGCTGCGGGGCGCGAGGTCGTCGCCCTCGATCGAGATCGACAACACCGGAAGCTTCAGGCGTCCGATGCGCTCCTCGTAGTCGATGTCCGCGCCGGCCGGTTCGATGCGGCCGCTGCGGGCAAACCGTGACCAGTCGGAGATCAGCACCCGTGACTGGCGGCCGAACCCGCCCACGTCCAGTCGATCTCCGGGCCAGAATCCGGCGACGCTCGCCGTGATCGACATCGCGGCCGAACCCAACAGCAGCCCCGGCGAGCGGGTTCCCGGAAAACCTCGGTAATACGGCGAACCGGACGCCACCAGGATCAGCCCACCGAGCCGGCCCCGAATCCGCGCCGCGTACATCACCCCCAGCTGTCCACCCATGCTGTGCCCCAACAGGAACGGGGTGCTCGCGTCGAACCGCTCGCGCACCACCTCGAACATCGCCGGCAGGTCGACCGCCACCAGCTCCTGATAACCGAACGTGCTCGACACACTCGGGCGGGGTCGACTGTCCCCCTGACCGCGCAGCTCACACGTGGCCGCGCAGAATCCATGCCCAACAATAGAATTGGCGAACCTGTCGTAGAACGCGCCGGGAATTCCGAGACCCGGGACGATCACCACCACCGGCGCCCCCTCTGGTCCGGGGAACAGTCGCACCGGCGTCGTCGTCCCGTCGGGCATCTGGATCGGCACGGTCTCTACCACGACTTCGAGCCTATGCCCAGATTGTCCGCCAGGCGCGGTTATCGGCGCCTGCGCGCAGACGCGTTCGTACGGTCGTCGCAAGGATCGGGCGCCCCTGGGGCTGACCCCGAGAACAAAGATCAGGGTGCAGATCGGGGGGAATCCCGATGGTGTCGGGCGCGGCCGGAAACCAGAATCGATGTCATGACCTCCAGCGACTCGCCCCGACAGTTCGTCCGTTCCCGCAACCAGCGCATGCTCTCCGGAGTGTGCGGCGGCGTCGCCGAGTACTTCGGCGTCGACGTCAACCTCGTCCGTGTGGCCGCCGTCATCGGCGCGTTCGTCTCGTTCGGCACCGTCGCGCTGATCTACCTCGCAGCCTGGATGATCATGCCTAGCGAGTGACCGCTCCTCCGAGGACGCAGAAATGCGAGAAGCCCGGGACACCGTGAAGGTGTCCCGGGCTTCTTCGTCTATCTGAGCTCAGGCTTTCCGATCGTCAGATCAGAAGTCCATGCCGCCCATGCCACCGGTCGGGTCGCCCATCGGAGCAGCGGCCTTCTCCGGCTTGTCGGCGACGACAGCCTCGGTGGTCAGGAACAGAGCCGCGATGGACGCAGCGTTCTGCAGCGCCGAGCGGGTGACCTTGACCGGGTCGTTGATGCCCGCGACGAGCAGGTCCTCGTACACACCGGTCGCGGCGTTCAGGCCGCTGCCGGCGGGCAGGTTGCGAACCTTCTCCGCGACGACGCCGGGCTCGAGGCCGGCGTTGAACGCGATCTGCTTGAGCGGCGCCTCGAGGGCAACCTTGACGATGTTGGCACCGGTGGCCTCGTCGCCCTCCAGCTTCAGGTCGTCCAGGACCGGAGCGGCCTGCAGCAGCGCCACGCCACCACCGGCGACGATGCCCTCCTCGACGGCAGCCTTCGCGTTGCGGACAGCGTCCTCGATGCGGTGCTTGCGCTCCTTGAGCTCGACCTCGGTCGCAGCGCCGGCCTTGATGACGGCGACGCCACCGGCCAGCTTGGCCAGGCGCTCCTGCAGCTTCTCACGGTCGTAGTCCGAATCCGACGCCTCGATCTCGGCGCGGATCTGGTTGACGCGACCGGCGATGGCGTCGGCGTCGCCGGCACCCTCGACGATGGTGGTCTCGTCCTTGGTGACGACGACCTTGCGGGCGCGGCCCAGCAGCTCGATGCCGGCGGTCTCGAGGGACAGGCCGACCTCTTCGCTGACGACCTCGCCACCGGTGAGGATGGCGATGTCGGCGAGCTGCGCCTTGCGGCGGTCACCGAAGCCCGGAGCCTTGACGGCGACGGACTTGAAGGTGCCACGGATCTTGTTGACGACCAGGGTCGACAGGGCCTCGCCCTCGACGTCCTCGGCGATGATCAGCAGCGGCTTGCCGGCCTGAATGACCTTCTCCAGCAGCGGCAGCAGGTCCTTGACCGTCGAGATCTTGGAGCTGACCAGCAGGATGTACGGATCCTCGAGGACCGCTTCCTGACGCTCGGCGTCGGTGGCGAAGTACAGCGAGATGTAGCCCTTGTCGAAGCGCATACCCTCGGTGAGCTCGAGCTGCAGGCCGAAGGAGTTGGACTCCTCGACGGTGATGACGCCTTCCTTGCCGACCTTGTCCATGGCCTCGGCGATGAGCTCACCGATGGACGAGTCGCCTGCCGAGATACCGGCGGTGGCAGCGATCTGCTCCTTGGTCTCGACCTCCTTGGCGGTGTCGAGCAGCTTGGCGGTGACGGCCTCGACGGCCTTCTCGATGCCGCGCTTCAGACCCAGCGGGTTGGCGCCGGCAGCGACGTTGCGCAGGCCCTCACGGACGAGCGCCTGAGCGAGGACGGTGGCGGTGGTGGTGCCGTCGCCAGCGACGTCGTCGGTCTTCTTGGCGACCTCCTTGACCAGCTCGGCGCCGATCTTCTCGTAGGGGTCCTCGAGCTCGATCTCCTTGGCGATGGAAACACCGTCGTTGGTGATCGTGGGGGCGCCCCACTTCTTCTCCAGCACGACGTTGCGACCCTTGGGTCCCAGCGTCACCTTGACGGCGTCGGCGAGGCTGTTCAGGCCACGCTCGAGGCCGCGACGTGCCTCTTCGTCGAACGCGATGATCTTGGCCATTGCGAAGTGATCCTCCGGATTGGGGGTGACACACGGAGGCGATCGTCTTGTCGGATCGCCCCATTTACGCTTCCGGCCAGGCTCGGTGCCCGCGACGGACGACCAGGGGTGTCTAGGTTCCCGGTCTCACCGTCCCGACCTGGCACTCACGAGTCGCGAGTGCCAAGTGCATTCTTAGCACTCGAGCTGGGTGAGTGCAACGTCGTGCGGGGGTCTCCGCCCACGGCGAACACCCCCGCACGAGCGACGAGTTCCGTCCCCTAGCCGAGGCAGGTCTGACCGGTCTTCAGGTTCCACGCGAACGACAGCGGACCCATGCAGTCGACACTGTCCTTCTCGGCCGTCGCGCCCGAGCCCCAGCCCGCGATCGCGAACGTCGCGTAACCGTCGTCCGCCCACGAGTGCGCGATGCCGCCGCCGATCGCCAGCGCCAGCGACTGGCCGTTGCCGCGCGACGCGCTCAGCGCGGTGCCGAAGCCCGTCGCGAGGCTGTTGGACGAGCCGAAGCCCTGCGCGACCGACACGGCCGTGCCGCTGTCCATCGCGGCCGAGCGCGACACACCCTGCTCGAACGCCTGCGCACCGCAGCTCGCGTACTCCGAGATCTGGATGTCGTTGGGCGCGGTCGGCGACAGGCACACCACGGGCGCGGCCGACGCGGCACCCGCACCGACGAGCGAAACTCCTGCTGCCACACCGATTCCCGCAGTCGCAATCACCGCAGTCCGGGTCATCCGCCTCCCGAAGCTCGAGATTGCACGCAGGCGGGAAAAGGTCGACATTCGGACTCCTTCACGGACAAACGGGAGAAGTAGGGAAGAGTGCCCGCGAGATTACCGGTTCGTGTCCCCGAAACGAGGCATTTCGATAGCTATCCGAAGTAGCTCGGCGCGTCACCCGAGATCGGCCAACAAAGCGGGCAGATCGGCCACCGAATCGATCACGTGATCGGGCCGATCCACCGCGAGGTCGAGGATCGGCTGACGGAACTTGCCCGTCCGCACCAACACCCCCGTCATGCCCACCCGCTGCGCCGGCAGGACGTCGCTGCGGAAGTCGTCGCCGACCATCACCAGCGTCGCCGGATCCACACCCATCAACTCGGCCGCCGTGAGGAACCCCGCGAGCGACGGCTTGCCCACCGACACGATCCGCGAGCCCGACGCGTCCTCGAGACCCGGCAGGTACGCACCCGTGTCCAGACGCAGACCGTCGGACTCCGACCACATGAGTGCGCGATGCATCGCGACCACGGGCACCCCCGCCACCATCAGGTCCAGCACCCGGCTGAGCGCGTCGTGCGTGAACTCCGGACCCGCGCCGCCGATCACGACCACCTCGGGATCATCGTCGTCGAACTCGATGCCCTCCATGTCGGCCCGGATGTCGCCGTGGTTGAGCAGCATCACCCGCGCGCCCGGATACGTCGACCGCAGGTACTCGGTGGTGAGCCGCACCGCCGTGACGATCTCCTCGGGACGGATGTCGAACCCCGCGGCGTCCAGCGCCGAGGCGATCTCGCCGCACGTCCGGGACGTCGTGTTCGTCAGAAACGACCGCACACCCCCACTGCGGCGCAACTCGCCGAGCGCCTCCACCGACCCGGGGACCGGCCGCCACGACGTGACCAGCACCCCGTCGATGTCGAACAGCACGCCCTCGACCCGGGTCATGGATTCGAGGGTATCCGCCGTCAGGGACGGCTGCTGGGCTATCCGACCGGAAGCATCGACGGCGTCTGCGCGGTCGCCTCGGCCTGCGCGGTCCGCACCGACTCGCGCCGGCTGTCGATCGCCTCGCCGAACCGCCGCGCCAGCGCCGGGCGGGTCCGCACCAGCCGCGAGGGCTCTGCGACCCGGACCAGATCGTCGCCCGAGATCTTCAGCGCCGCCGACACCACCGACGCGGCGGCGGTGCGCCGCTCGAGCGAGTCGAAGTCGTCGTCGGGCGCGTCGTCGAGGTGCAGACCCGCACGCCGAGAGGCATACCAGAGCCGCTGCAACAGAAGCGACTTGGCGCCACCGTCGTCGGCCGGTGACGCCACCGGGATCGACACCGCGTACACGCCCTCCGCGCCGGGGGACACCGACACCGTGCCGCCGCGGGCGACCATGGGCAAACCCTGCGCGGTCTCGGTGACCACGCGGATCACGTCGACCGGCGGATCCTGCACCGCGAACTGCAGTTCGGCCTTCGCCTTGTGCGCGTTCTCACCCACCCGCGACAGGTTCGTGAACGCCGCCGCCGCGAGCTGGGCGTTGGGCACCACCTGGATGCCGTTGCCGGTGTCGATGTGCACGGCCCGCCAGTTGACCTCCACGACCCGACCGCGCACCACCGGCGACTCGAGCCAGTCGCCGAGCGTGAACGGCTGCTCGAACAACAGCAGCAGGCCCGCGACGACCGGGCCGACCGCGTTCTGGATGGCCAGACCGATGACGATGGAGGTCACGCCGAGGGCCGCGAAGAGTCCGGCGACGTTGGCGCCCCACACCTGCGAGAACAGGACCGCCAGGCCGACGATGATGAGCGCCAACCGGGCGATGTCGATGAAGATCGACGGCACCCGGGTTGCGCCAGCTGCCCGCCCGCGCGTTGCCGAAGAGCGCCGCGTTGAACACCGACAGCACCCACAGGATCACGAGGAATCCGAGCACCGTGCACCTCGGTAAGCACGAGCATCAGCACCGGCAGGCCGACTGCGACCGCCACCACCGGCCAGAACCACGAGCCCCCGACCCACTCAGACATCGTCGGCCTCGACCGTCAGCTTCCACACACGCTCGGCGCCGGCCTCGATGGTCACCGACCCGGCATCGGTGAACGTCCGCATCCCGGAGAGCGCGTACACCACCGACACGTCCTGGTGCTCGTCGACGATCCGGAATCTCCTCCCCCAGGCCACGTGCGGTGACGCCGCGGACCGCGGTCGCCAGCTGGTTCAGCGGTCGGGTGAACACCCGCGCGAACAACAACGACAGCACCGACACGACCAGGATCAGCGCCGCCGTCGACAGTGCCAGGGTCTTGGCGAACCCACTCACCGGCGCGAACGCCTCGTCGGTCTCGATCTTCGCGACGATCGTCCACTCCAGGTCGTCGAAATCCAGCGGGGCGTACGCCATGAGGGTCTCGGCACCGGTGTAGTCCGTCGAGATCATGGTGCCCGCCTCGCCGTCCAGGGCCCGGCGCACCGCCTCGGTGTGGGTGGGCTGCAACAACTCGCTGCCGCCGACCTGGACCTGCAGCTCGGCGACGCCGCGCGGGGTGCCGGCGCCGGTGACCCGCTCGACGAACTTGTCGGGGTTCTCGAGCAGCAGACGCGAGACCGATCGCATCGTCTGGTCGGATCCAGCGAGATATGCCTCGCCCGTCCGGCCCAGGCCGATATCCGGCCAGCTCTGGTTGCCGGTCATGACGCCGTTGGTGAACCCCGCCGGCATCTGCAGCGCCAGCACTCCCGTGCGCTGACCGCCGACCACGCGCTGTTGTCACCGGCATCGCTGTTGTCGAGGGACACCGTGAAATCGCCCGCCGCCGGGACCGTGTACCAGCCCTGCAGGTATCGCGCTGCGGCGTTCTTCGGGTCGAACAGTTCAGCGTCGACCGGCTGACCGGTCCCCTTCTCCAAATTCTCCGCGAAGACCTTGCGGTAGTACTCGTCCAGCGCGGCGCTCTGCTCCGGTGGTCGCTGTGCACCCGCCAGCTGGCGGTACGCCGCCGAGAAGTCCCGAGCGGCGTCCGAGACGACGAGGCTGCGCGAGTACGTGGCGGCCACGTTGCGCATGTCCTCGATCAGCGACACCACCGCCTGGCTGCGTGACTCACGAACCTCGACCAGTCGGTCGAACTCGGCGTCGCGGAGCGCCGAGGTGCCCGAGGCGTACCCGATGCTGCCGATGATCAGTGCCGACGCAACGCTGACGCCGAGGAGCATCATCAACAGTTTCGACTGGATCCCGAGCCTGCCCCGTAGCCGCGACCCGAGACTCCGCACGGTCGAATGTCGGCTCGCGGCCGGATTCCTTTCGAGCAACACGCTTCCAGAGAGAGTCCGTGTCAAGCGGTTTGCCTCTTTTTCCGGAAACTACCAACCATGTGGTCTGTCGGCAGGACGAACGCGGAATCGTGACCTGCCGCACAGGCAGTCCGAGCCCGCGCCTACGATGGCCCGGTACGCGTGACCTCCTGTACCACCTAATTCGAACCGGAGAGCCGACCGTGACCAACACCCTCGAAGCCAGCATCGAGATCGCTGCCACTCCCCAGGACGTCTGGACGATCGTGTCCGACCTGAAGCGGATGGGTGAGTGGAGCCCGCAGTGCCGCAAGATGCGCGTCTCCGGCGAGGTCCGCGAAGGCACCAAGACGTTCAACATCAACCGCAAGGGGCTGCTGGTGTGGCCCACGACGTCGAAGGTCATCCGGTTCGAGCCGAACAAGGCAATCGCGTTCCGTATCAACGAGAACCGCTCCATCTGGTCGTACACCCTCGAACCGACCGAGACCGGCACCCGTGTCGTCGAACGCCGCGAGGCCCCCACCGGAACCAGCCAGGTGTCGCAGTTCCTGATCAAGACGGTCCTCGGCGGCGCCGACGCCTTCGAGACCGATATGGTCGCCGGCATGAACGCGACGCTCGCGCGGATCAAGTCCGAGGCCGAGGCACTGGCCGTCGACGCCCGGTAGCACATCGCGACCTACCGGTTCTCGGTGGTCACGTAACCTTGGTCAGCGAAAGCGGCACCCGCCGCCGTCAGACCCCGACAGGTAAGAGGAGCCCGTGGCACGCCGACCGACCCCCCCTGGTACCCCCCAGCCCACAGGCGTCGGCCACGTCATCGGCCTCGTCAAAGCTGCCGTCCCGCCGCTGCATCCCGCGGGCCTGCCGTTCGTGCTGGCCCCGCTCGCGGTCGCGGCGGTGGGACGCAACCGCAAGTGGGTGCGCCGGGCCGGGCTCGCGTCCGCGGCGGCGTGTGCCACGTTCTTCCGTCACCCGCACCGTGTGCCACCGAATCGCCCCGGCGTGATCGTCGCACCGGCCGACGGTGAGGTCGCGCTCGTCGACACCGCCGTCCCGCCCGCCGAGCTCGGCATGGGCGACCAGCCGCTGCCGCGCGTGAGCATCTTCCTGTCCGTGCTCGACGTCCACGTCCAGCGCGTCCCGGTCGCGGGCCTGGTCCGGAAGGTCGTCCACCAGCCGGGGCAGTTCCTCTCCGCGGATCTGGCCGACGCCAGCGAGGTCAACGAGCGCAACAGCATGCTCATCGAGATCGCCGACGGCCGCGAGGTGGCCGTCGTGCAGATCGCCGGGCTACTCGCGCGCCGCATCGTGTGCGACGCCCGCGAAGGCGACAAGCTCACCATCGGCGACACGTACGGCCTCATCCGCTTCGGTTCCCGAGTGGACACGTACTTCCCGGCCGGCACCACACTGCTCGTCGAGCCCGGGCAGCGCACGATCGGTGCCGAGACCGTCCTCGCTCAGCTGTCGTGAGACCGCCGCGCGCCAGCGGACGGAACGCCGTCCGATTACTGCCGAGCATGATCACGATCCTCGCGCTCTGCAGCGGGCTGTCGGCGGTCAAGTTCGCGCTCGACGGTGAGCTGGGGACCGCCCTCGCGATGATCGGCGCCGCGGCCGTCCTCGACTCGCTCGACGGCCGCATCGCCCGGATGCTCGACGCCACCAGCAAGCTCGGCGCCGAACTCGACTCGCTCGCCGACGCCATCTCGTTCGGCGTCGCGCCGGCACTCGTGCTGTACGTGACCCTGCTCGACGGCAACAACTTCGGCTGGATCATCGCGCTGCTGTACGCCGTGAGCATCGTGCTGCGCCTCGCCCGGTTCAACACCCTGCTCGACGACGACACCGTGCCCGCCTACACGAAGGACTTCTTCGTCGGCGTGCCCGCACCGGCCGGGGCGCTCATCGCGCTCACCCCGATCGCCGCCTACATCCAGTGGGGTGACGGCTGGTGGTCGTCGATCGGTGTCGTCACCGTGTGGACACTGCTGTCGGCCACGTTGATCGTCAGCCGCATCCCCACTTTCGCAATGAAATCCGTGTCGGTGCCGGGACACCTGGCCGCGGGACTGCTCGCGCTCGTCGCCCTCGCCGCCGCGGCGCTCATCACGTACCCGTATCTGCTGCTGATGGTGCTGGTCGCCGCTTACCTCGCGCACATCCCCTTCGCGATCCGGTCCAAGCGCTGGGTCGCGGCCCGCCCCGAGACGTGGGACATCAAGCCCTCCGAGCGTCGCGCCATCCGCCGCTCCCCCAACGGCGACCGGCGTTCGGCTGCGCGCCTGGGACTGCGCCGGCCTCGCTGATCCCTCTCCCGCGCGTTTCGCGCACTTGTCGCGGAAATCCCGGCCCTACCCTCACGTTTTGCGCACTAATCGCGAGGAGAGGGGCGGGATTTCCGTGTTTGGCGCACTTGTTGCGACCGGGTCAGAGACGTCGGCGTCGCGAACGCAGCAGGGCGCCGTGGATCTCGTCGATCACGGCATCCGGATTCACCATCATGTCCTTGGTGACGAAGTGGATCGTCCAGCCGGCCTTCCGGAGGTCGTTCTGCCGACGACGGTCCCGTGCCAGCGCCGACGTCTTCCCATGCCAGTCCCCGTCGTACTCGACGACCAGCCGCTCCTCCTCGAACCCGAAGTCGACACGGGCGACGAACGTTCCGCCCGCGTAGATGTGCAGTTGCAGCTCGGGGTGCAATCCGGCATCGTGCATGCGCACTCGTAATTCGGACTCCGGCGGCGACTCCGCACGCGGATCGGCGAGCGCCAACGCCTCGCGCGCACGCACGATGCCGTGGTCGTGACGACCCTCGAGGTACGCCGTCATGCGCGCCTCGGTCGTCAACTTCGCGCGCAGGATGCGGTCAACATCGGCCACCGCTCTGATCAGCGGCCCCGTCGACAGCACGTCGAACGTCATCCGTTCGGGGCGCGCGATCGGGATGTTCCCCCACGGCTCGTGGTCGCCGGTTTCGATCGCGACCCGCCAGACATTCAGCCCCGGACGTCGGTTCACCCGACAGCCGGGCAACGCGATCACGTCGACCGTGTCCGACGCCGACGCCAACTCGACGCCCCGCACCACCGCCGCCGACCTGCCGGTGAGCACCAGCGCTCCCTCACCGGTGAGCGCGGCCGCTCTGCACCGCAATTCGTGGTCGACACGAACGCCGGCCGGGCAGTACACACCGCGGAACAGCCGACGGACGCGCGGGCCGCGCAGGTCCGATGCGGTGAGTGCTCCCTCCCGCACCGCATCGCGTCCGACGAACACTTCCGGTAGCTCCGGTCTCTTCCTCCTCATGCCCCGTCACGGTGCCTCACCGCCCCGACCCTGGAACCGTCTGAGCACCGAGTTATCCACAGCCGTGGGCGTTTTCCACAGCCCCTCCCCTCGCGTTTTGCGCACTTGTCGCGAAATTCAGGCGGAGTTCGGCGCGACAAGTGCACAAAACGCGGGCGAGGAGGAGGCGGATGCGCGAGAAGTGCGCACAACGCGGGACCGGAGGAGCCGTGGGCGCCTTCACTAGGCTGGACCGCGTGACCACACCCGAACTGACGCTCACGGTCCGGCTCAACACGTCCGCCGCGGACGCCCGACGCGGCGTCGTGCGCCTGCATCCCGAAGTACTCACGGCGCTCGGGTTGCGCGAGTGGGACGCGATCGCACTGATCGGGGCCCGTCGGACCGCCGCGGTCGCGGGTCTCGCCCCGGTCGGCACCCCCACCGGCACGGCCCTGCTCGACGACGTCACGCTCTCCAACGCGGGCCTGCGCGAGGACGCGACGGTGGTGGTCGCGCCCGTCACCGTGTACGGCGCACGGGCAGTCACGGTGAGCGGGTCGGCGATGGCGCAGCAGTCCATCTCGGACGCGACGCTGCGGCAGGCGCTGCTCGGGAAAGTCCTCACCGTGGGCGACGCGGTGTCGCTGCTGCCGCGAGACCTGGGGCCGGGCACCAGCACGGCGCCCACCGCGCAGACCCTGTCGAGGACGTTCGGGGTCACATGGACGTCCGAACTGCTGACCGTCACCGGCGTCGACCCGTCCGGCGGACCGGTGAGCGTGCAGCCGAACTCCGCCGCGGGCTGGGGATCCGGTGTCGCCCAGGAGCTTCCCGCTCCGACCGCCACCGCACCTCCGACGATCACCGAGCCACGCACCGCCGATGCGGTCCCGGTCGAGGACCTCGTCGGCGCGCAAGCGCAGGCCGCGAAGCTCTCCGAGTGGCTGACGCTGGCCCTCGACGAGCCCGAACTGCTGCAGAAGCTCGGCGCCTCACCACATCTCGGCGCCTTGATCACCGGACCGGCCGGCGTCGGCAAGTCGACGCTGGCACGCTCGGTCCTCGCGAAGCGCCGGGTGGTCGAGGTCGACGGTCCGGGTGTCGGTGCGTCCGAGGCACAGTCGCGGCTCGAACAGGTCACTGCGGCAGTGGACGCCGTCCGCAGCGGCGGGGTGCTGCTCGTCACCGACATCGACGCGCTGCTGCCCGCGGTCCGCGAACCGGTCTCGACGCTGATCCTCGACCAGTTGCGCCGCGCGGTGGAAAGCGAATCGGTGGCGTTCGTCGCGACCACCGCCCACCCGGAGGGACTAGACGACCGCCTGCGCGGCCCGGACCTGTGCGACCGCGAGCTGGCGCTGTCGCTGCCCGACGGCGCCGGGCGCCGCCAACTGCTCGAACTGCTGCTGCGCAAGGTTCCCACCGCCGACCTCAACCTGCCCGAGATCGCCTCGCGCACCCCCGGATTCGTCGTCGCAGACCTGGCGGCGCTGTGCCGGGAGGCCGCGCTGCGGGCCGCATCCCGCGCGAGCAGCGCCAAGTCGGAGCCGCGGCTCACCCAGGAGGACCTGGTGGGTGCCCTTCACGTGATCCGGCCGCTGTCCCGCTCGGGCACCGAGGAACTCGCGATCGGCAGCGTCACCCTCGACGACGTCGGCGACATGGTCGAGACCAAACAGGCCCTCACCGAGGCGGTGCTGTGGCCGCTGCAGCACCCGGATTCGTTCGCACGCCTCGGCGTCGATCCCCCACGCGGCGTGCTGCTGTACGGGCCGCCCGGCTGCGGCAAGACGTATCTCGTTCGCGCACTGGCCAGTTCGGGACAGCTCAGCGTGCATGCCGTCAAGGGCGCCGAACTGATGGACAAGTGGGTGGGCGCGTCCGAGAAGGCGGTGCGCGAGTTGTTCCAGCGCGCCCGCGACTCGGCACCGTCGCTCATCTTCCTCGACGAGGTGGACGCCCTCGCGCCGCGCCGCGGTCAGAGCTCCGACTCCGGTGTCTCCGACCGCGTCGTGGCCGCACTGCTCACCGAACTCGACGGCGTCGAACCGCTGCGCGACGTCGTCGTGCTCGGCGCCACCAACCGGCCCGACCTGATCGACCCCGCGCTGCTGCGCCCCGGACGCCTCGAGCGCCTGGTGTTCGTGCCGCCACCGGACGCGGACGCGCGCAAGGAGATCCTGCGGACGTCGGGCAGGTCGGTGCCGCTCGCCGAGGACGTGGACATCGCTGCCCTCGCCGAGGACCTCGACGGCTACTCGGCCGCCGACTGCTCGGCCGTGCTGCGGGAGGCGGCGCTCGCAGCGATGCGGCGCAGCGTCGACGCGGCCGACGTGACCGCCGACGACGTCGCCGCGGCCCGGGAGAAGGTCCGGCCGTCGCTCGACCCCGACCAGGTGGCACACCTGAAGGCGTACGCCGAAAACCGGTGAGCGGCAGGTAACGTCGGGCCGATGACCCCGAACGTCCGCTTGTCCCTGTCGGCTGTCGCCACCCTGTTCGCGGGCGTGCTGGGAACGTTCGTGCTCACCAGCCGCCCCCAGTGGGGACCGCTGTTCAGCGCATCCGAGCGCCAGCTGGACGACTGGAACGCCACCCTGCCGACCGGGGTCGCCGTCGGCTGTGTCCTCGCGGTACTCGCGTACGCGGCGCTCCAGCGCGGTGCGTCGGCTCGGCCCGCGTGGATCACGGCAGTGGTCGCGACGGCCGTCCTGATCGCGGCCCGCCTGACGGTGTCGGGTGTGAGCGATCTCGACCAGCTGACGCTGCTGTACTACGCCAAGTGCGTGGCCGGCGGAGTGCTGCTGGGTGCGGCCGTCGCGGCGGCGTGGTCCCGCCCGCTCCCCAGGCTCGTGCTCGTCGGCGCGGTCGCGTCGACGTTCGTCGTCGCGCACACCGCGCACTCCGGCTGGACACCCAGCACCTCGGCGCTCGGCGAGCCGTTCTGGTGGGTGCTGATTCCTGCGATCGTCCTCGCGGCAGTGTGTGCGGTGATCGACACGGGCGAACCTGCACGCGCCGACGCCGGGATCGTCCGCGAGGTGATCGCGGCCGTGCTCACGCTCGCCGTCGCGCACCGCCTGCTCGGAGCGTGGATCGACGGTCAGAGCGGGTCACGGTTCCGGCTGTGGATCGTCATCGGGCTGTGCCTCGTCCTCGTCGTCGCGCTCACCGAGTTCTGGGCCCGGCGCCTGGATGCGCCGTTCCTGCTCGCCGCGACGGCGGTGGCCGCATCCGCTGCTCCCGTGAGGACGCTGCTCGCCCAGCAGCACCCGCGACTCGAGCCGTGGATTCTGGTCACCGTCGGCGTCGCCGCCGTCGCGGCGGGGGCCGCGGTGGCATCGCGACGACCGTCGCCCGTGGTCGGCATCGCTGCGCTGACCGTCATCCCGCTGTGGATCGCGATCGATCCGACCTCAGGAGACAGTCGCACACTTCTGCTCGTGCAACTCGCAGCGCTCGGGGTCGGCATCGGGCTCGCCCTCGGCTCCACTCTGCCCGACAGCGGCGCGCTCGCCGCGCTGGGACTCGTCGTGCCGTTGTTGTCGATGGTGTTCACCGCATTGGTCAGCGTCACGACCACATTCATCACCTACAGCGGGTCGTACGAGCCGCTGCCGTACGCCCCGCTGACGGCCAAGGCCTCGTTCGACAGCCCCGTCACCTTCGACCGCGGCGCCGGCATCGCACTGCTGCTGGTGGTGGTGTTCTGCGCGCTCGCGATCCGCGGTCTGCGGCCCCACGCGTCCGCGCCGCGCGCGGATTGACGCCCCGCGGGCACGATTGCGCGCGCGGGTGACGAATCTGCGCGCGTCAGTCGACGAGATCCAACTCTCGCAACCTTGCGAAGACCAGCCGCGAGCCGGGGGCGGTCTCGGGCATGGCGGCGTACTCGGCCTCGGTGAAGTAGCGGATTTCGGCGACCTCGCTGGTGGCCTGCGGCTCGTCGACGAGGTCGGCGAGGTAGCACGTCATGTGCAGGCGGGTGCCGGGCCGGTGCCCGAAGGCCGGCGCCTCGAAGACGCCGAGTTCGCGGAGGCTGCCGGGTGCGATGTCGGTGTCGAGTTCCTCGCGGATCTCCCGGTGCAACGCCTGCTCGGCGGTCTCACCTGGGTCGATCTTGCCGCCCGCCATGTAGAACGCGGTCTTGCCGGCGGACCGGGCCTGCAGCATCCGACGGTCACGGATGTGGGCGAGGGCGGCGGTGCGGATCACGATGGGCTTCTCGTCGGACACCCGTCGAAACGTACCCCCGCCCCGATGCCGCTGCAGACCCAGCCACAAATGTCCGCTTTGCACCGATTGAAGTCGGGTTCGCCCCACTCAGTAAGATGTACCTCGTAGTCCACTTTGCTAGCTAAGCGAAGGGTCTACTCCGACTCTCGGTTCACGCCGTTTCGTCACCCCGCCGCCCGACCAACCGACGGAGTGCCATTTGCTTGTCATATTGATCGCTCACGCGATAGCCGCCGTTCTGGCTCCGCTCGTCGTGCGATCAATAGGGCGCAATGCGTTCTACCCGCTCGCACTCGTGCCGCTCGCGAGCCTCGGCTGGGTGATCGCGAACTGGGGCACCGAGCGGGAACTGCACATCCAGTGGGCGCCCGGCCTGTCGATGGACATCGACATGCGGTTCGATTCGCTGGCCGCGATCATGTCGGTGCTGGTCCTGGGCGTGGGCACGCTGATCCTGGTCTACTGCGCGCGGTACTTCACCGACGACGAACCCCGCCTCGGCATCTTCGCCGCCGAGATGGTCGCGTTCGCGGGCGCCATGTTCGGCCTCGTGACCAGCGACAACATGATCATCCTCTACACGTTCTGGGAACTGACGACGATCCTGTCGTTCCTGCTCGTGGGCCACTATGCCGAGCGCGCGACCAGCCGCCGCGCCGCCACGCAGGCGCTGCTGGTGACCACCGCCGGCGGCCTGGCGATGCTGGTCGGCATCATCATGCTGGGCCAGCAGGTGGGCAGCTACAACCTGTCCGACGTGGTCGCGAACCCTCCGACCGGTTGGCTCGCGAGCGTCGCGATCGTGCTGGTGCTGATCGGCGCGCTGTCGAAGTCGGCGATCGTGCCGCTGCACTTCTGGCTGCCCGGCGCGATGGCCGCCCCCACCCCGGTCAGCGGCTACCTGCACGCGGCGGCGATGGTCAAGGCCGGCATCTACCTCGTCGCGCGGATGGCGCCCGGCTTCGCCGACTCCCCACCGTGGCGGGTCACCATCATCACGCTGGGCCTGGCGTCGATGCTGCTCGCGGGCTGGCGGGCGCTGCGCTCGTTCGACCTCAAGCTGGTGCTCGCGTTCGGCACCGTCAGCCAGCTCGGCTTCCTGATGGTGCTGGTCGGGGTCGGCTCCCGCGACGCCGCCCTGGCCGGCATGACGATGGTCGTCGCGCACGCGCTGTTCAAAGCCGCGCTGTTCATGGTGGTCGGCATCATCGACCACTGCACCGGCACCCGCGACATCCGCAAGCTCGCGCGCCTCGGCGCCAGCGCACCGTGGCTGGCCACGATCGCCGCGCTCGCCGCCGCGTCGATGGCGGGTCTGCCGCCGTTCCTCGGGTTCGTCGGCAAGGAGGCCGCGCTCGAGGCGATTCTCGATGCGAACATGCTCGAGCCGTGGCAGCGGACGACGGTCGTCGCGGCCATCGCGCTGGGCTCGGTGCTCACCGTCGCCTACAGCATCCGGTTCGTGTGGGGCGCGTTCGGTCGCAAGCGGCAGCGCACCCCGAGCGCGGCGGTCGAAGGCATGCACGCCCCGAGCGCACTGTTCCTGGCGCCGCCCGCGGTGCTCGCGGTCGCGGGCCTGGTCGCCGGCCCGCTGTCACCGCAGCTCGAGAAGCTGCTCACGCCGTACTCGACGACGTTGCCCGCCGGCCCGCACGCCGACTACCAGCTGGCGCTGTGGCACGGGATCAACACTCCACTGCTGCTCACCGGCCTGATCGTCGGCGCGGGCACGCTGCTGTTCGTCGCGCACCGCTGGGCGGTCCAGCGCCTGCGTTTCCAGACCCCGCCGCTCGGCAACGCTGACCGCGCCTACGACGCCACGCTGCGCGCGATGGACACGCTGTCGATGCGACTGACCGGTTTCACCCAGCGCGGATCGCTGCCGCTGACGCAGTCGACGATCCTCGCGACGCTGGTGCTGCTGCCGGTGATCCTGCTGGCACTGCGCACCGACGTGTGGGCCGAGATCCGGCTGTGGGAGTCGCCGCTGCAGTTCACCGTCGGGCTGATGATGATCGCGGCGGCGCTGGCCGCGACGGTGCTGCGCAACCGCCTGGCCGCGGTGATCCTGGTCGGGCTCAGCGGCTACGGCTGCGGCGTCATCTTCGCCCTTCACGGCGCCCCCGACCTGGCCCTCACCCAGTTCCTCGTCGAGACCCTCACGTTGGTGATCTTCGTGCTGGTGCTGCGGAAGCTCCCCGCCGAGGTCGACGAGCGTCAGTCCATCGGGTTCAAGTTGCCGCGCGCGATCCTCGCGGTCGGTGTCGGCGCCGCGGTCACCACGCTGGCCGCGTACGCGATGAACGCCCGCTCGTCGGCGCCGATCTACCACCAGCTACCGGAGGCCGCGTACACGCTCGGCAACGGCCGCAACATCGTGAACGTCCTGCTCGTCGACATCCGCGCGTGGGACACGCTCGGCGAGATCTCGGTGCTGCTGGTCGCGGCCACCGGCGTCGCCAGCCTGGTCTTCCGGCACCGCCGGTTCGGGACCGCCCCGCGCGTGGCCGACGCCCCGGCCGTCGTGCTGGAGGCGGCGTCGAGCACGGAGACGACGTGGCTGCGCGGCGGCGACCTCATCGACCCGCGGCATCGGTCGCTGGTGCTCGAGGTGACCACGCGACTGATCTTCCCGACGATGATGGTGCTGTCGGTGTACTTCTTCTTCTCCGGCCACAACGCGCCCGGTGGCGGTTTCGCGGGCGGTCTGACGGCGGGTCTAGCGCTGGTGCTGCGGTACCTCGCCGGTGGACGCTACGAACTCGGCGAGACCGTCCCGATCGACGCCGGCAAGATCCTCGGCGTTGGTCTGCTGCTCGCGGCGGGCACCGCCGTGACGTCACTGTTCCTGGGAGCCCCGCCGCTGTCGTCTGCGGTGTTCGAGGTGACGCTGCCGCTCCTCGGACACATCAAGCTCGTCACCGCACTCTTCTTCGACCTGGGGGTGTACCTGATCGTGGTTGGCCTCGTGCTCGATGTGCTCCGCAGTCTCGGGGCTCGACTCGACGCACAGGAGGAGGTGAACGCCTGATGAGCGCCGACCTCGCATCCCTGATCCTCATCGGTGTGCTGTCCGCGGCGGGTGTGTACCTGCTGATCGAACGCAGTATCACGCGGATGCTGTTGGGCCTGCTGCTCATCGGCAACGCCGTCAACCTGCTGATCCTCACCGTGGGTGGACGCGCCGGCAACCCGCCGATCGTGGGCCGCGAATCGGTACACGAGGAGATCGCCGACCCGCTGGCACAGGCGATGATCCTGACCGCGATCGTCATCACGATGGGCATCGCCGCGTTCGTGCTGGCCCTCGCCTACCGCTCCTACAAGATCACCACCGCCGACCGGGTCGAGGACGACACCGAGGACACCAAGGTGTCCAAGCGCCGCAGCCCGGCCGAGGCGCCGGACCGCGACCGGTCCGACGACCCGCTCACCGGCGCGCCGTCCAAGAGCGGCGACGCGTTCGACGCGGCGGGCAACCCGATCCCCGTCGATCTCCTCGAGGACCCCGAGGACTACCAGTCCTACGAGGAACTACACGAGGGAGACGGCGAGTTGGAGACCGAAGCACCGGGAGGTAAGCGATGACGCTCTCCCCCGAACTGATCGGTACCCTCGCCCCGCTGCCGGTGCTGATCCCGATGATCGCCGCGGCGGTCACCCTGTTCGTCGGCCGTCGGCCCACCGCCCAGCGGTGGATCACCGTCGTCGCACTCGTCGCCGTCACGGCGGTGTCGGCGACTCTGTTGTACCTCGCGGACCGGCACGGCACCACCGCGATCCAGGTGGGCGGCTGGGACACCCCGATCGGCATCACGCTCGTCGTCGACCGCTTGTCGGCGGTGATGCTGCTGGTGTCGTCGATCGTGCTGCTCGCCGTCATGATCTATTCGATCGGTCAGGGCATCCGCGACGGCCAGGAACACCAACCGGTGTCGATCTTCCTGCCCACCTACCTGGCGCTGACCGCCGGCGTGTGCAACGCGTTCCTCGCGGGCGACCTGTTCAACCTGTACGTCGGGTTCGAGGTGTTGCTGGCCGCGAGCTTCGTGCTGCTGACGCTGGGGGCGAGCGCCGACCGGGTCCGCGCCGGCGTCTCGTACGTCATGGTGTCGATGGTGTCGTCGCTGATCTTCCTGTGCGGCATCGCGTTCGCCTACGCCGCGACCGGCACGCTCAACCTCGCGCAGATGGCGCTCCGGTTCGACGACGTCCCGGTCGGCACCCGCATGGCGATCTTCGGTGTGCTGCTGGTGGCGTTCGGCATCAAGGCCGCGGTGTTCCCGCTGTCGACGTGGCTGCCCGACTCCTATCCGACGGCCCCGGCCCCGGTCACCGCGGTGTTCGCGGGCCTGCTCACCAAGGTCGGTGTGTACGCGATCATCCGCGCGCACACGCTGCTGTTCCCGCAGGGTGAGCTCGACAACGTCCTGATGGTGTGCGGCCTGCTGACGATGATCGTCGGCATCCTCGGTGCGATCGCCCAGAGCGACATCAAACGTCTGCTCTCGTTCACGCTGGTCAGCCACATCGGCTACATGATCTTCGGTGTGGCGCTGTCGACGCAGTCGGGCCTGTCCGGCGCCGTCTACTACGTGGCGCACCACATCATCGTGCAGACGACGCTGTTCCTGGTGGTGGGACTGATCGAGCGGCAGGCCGGGTCGTCGTCGCTGCGCCGCCTCGGCGGTCTCGCGGCGGCCAGCCCGCTGCTCGCGATCGTGTTCCTGGTGCCGGCGCTCAACCTCGGCGGCATCCCGCCGTTCTCGGGCTTCATCGGCAAGATCGCGCTGTTGCAGGCCGGTGTCGCGCACCCGAGCGCGCTGTCGTGGATCCTCGTCGCCGGCGGCACCGTCACCAGCCTGCTGACGCTGTACGTGGTGGCGCGTGTCTGGACCAAGGCGTTCTGGCGGGCCCGCGCCGACGCCCCCGAGGGCGACCTCGCGGACGTGAGCCCGTCCGCGCTGATCGACGAGTCCGAGGAGGACATCGCCTTCGTCGACCGCGAGGACGTGGGCCGCATGCCGGTGTTCATGCTGCTGCCGACGATCGGCCTGGTCGGCGTCGGCCTGGCGCTGACGGTCTTCGCGGGCCAGATCATCGGGATCACTGACCGGGCCGCGCAGGACCTGCAGAATCGGGACGTCTACATCACGGCCGTCCTGGGCGAGGGAGGTGGCCGATGACCCGCGAACGCGTACTGCGCGTCGGCGTCCTCGCGTGGCTGGCGCTGGTGTGGATCCTGTTGTGGGGCACGTTCAGCATCGCGAACCTGGTCGGCGGCCTCATCGTGGGCGCGCTCATCATGTGGCTGCTGCCGCTGCCGCGGGTGCCGGTCGAGGGCCGGGTGCACCTGCTGTCGATGGTCAAGCTGGTCTGGATGATCATCTTCTACGCCGCGCAGTCGAGTGTGCAGGTCGCGCGGCTCGCGGTTCGTCCGGGACCGCCCCCGGTCACCGGGGTGCTGCGCTGCAAGCTCGGCATCAAGTCGGACCTGGTGCTCACGCTGTGCATCGACGTCCTCAACCTGATCCCCGGCACCATGGTGCTCGAGGTGGACCAGGCCCGACGCGCGGTGTACGTCCACGTCCTCGACGTCGGCACCACCAAGGCGGTGGACCAGTTCTACCGCTCGGTGCGTCAGCTCGAGCGCCTGTTCATCGCGTCGTTCGAGCGTGATTCGGACTGGCAGCCGGCGCCGTGGCACCTGCGCGATTACGAATACCACGAAGAGGGCAGAGAGGATCCAGCATGACGGCCGTGATGATCATCGCCGGAGCGATGCTGGTGGCGGCGGCGCTGCTCACCACCTACCGGCTGCTGGCCGGCCCGGGCAGCCTCGACCGCCTGGTCGCGATGGACACCCTCGTCGCGACGGCGATCTGCGGGCTGTCGGTGTGGGCCGCCTACAGCGGCGACACCACGATCGTGCCCGCCATCGTCGCGCTCGCCCTGGTCGGCTTCGTCGGCTCCGTGAGCGTGGCCCGATTCCGGGTGAGTGACGACTCGTGAACACCTTCCTCGACGTCCTGGCCGCGATCTGCATCCTCACCGGCTCGCTGCTCGCGCTGACCGCGGCGATCGGCATCGTCCGCTTCCCCGACACGCTCTCCCGCATGCACGCCGCCACCAAGCCGCAGGTCGTCGGCCTGGTCCTGGTGCTCGTCGGTGCGGTGATCCGGCTGCACGGCAACGTCGACATCTGGATGCTGGTGCTGATCGGCCTGTTCACGCTGCTGACCGCGCCGGTCATCGCGCACAGCGTCGGCCGGGTCGCCTACCGCGAGCAGCGGGGACGCGACGGGCTGATGATGAACCACGACGAGGACCCGGGCACGTTCCGCTGATCGGTGAGCGCACGCTGTTCACCGATCGCGGCCCGAGTCGGGCGGCAGGATCCGGCACAGCGCGGCGAGCGCAGCGGCGAACGTGTGGTCCGACGGGGCGGCGTAGCCGACGACCAGTCCGTCGAACGCCGGCGCGGCATCGCGATGGCGGAAGTCCGCGAGACCGTCGAGTGCGATGCCCTGTCGAGCAGCGGCCGCCACTGTCGACGCCTCGGTGCCGGGTGGCAATCGCAGCACTGCGTGCAGGCCCGCGGCGATACGAGCGCCGCTAGTCGCCGCCGGGCGCGCCACTCCCCACCGTGGTCTGTGCCTCGCTCGGGATGGCCGTGCGGTAGAACGTCCGCCAGTACCCGTAGGCGAGCAGCGCCGGCAGGCCAAGCAGCAGCGGGGTCGCCACGATGGGGTACTCGGCGATCTGCACGGCGAGGTAGCGGTAGCTCAGCAGCAGCGCGGCCAGCAGGACGGCACCACCCGCGACGAGCCGGACCCGGAACAGGCCCCAGCCGCGCTCGGGGGCGCGCAGCGCCGACTCCAGGGTCAGCGTCAGCACGACGCCGGCGATCAGGTCGACGCCGTAGTGGTAGCCGAAGCCGAGCGTCGCGGACAGGGTGCACACGAACCAGAACGCGCCGCCCCAACGCAGCCACCACGGTCCGCGCCGGGAGTGGAGGAACAGCGCCAGCGACCACGCGGTGTGCAGGCTGGGCATGCAGTTGCGGGGCGTGGCGTCGTCGAACGGCATCGCCGACGGCGTCAGGTCGAACGGCACGGCGTCGGGCCAGAAGTCACCGACCTGGAAGCCGTTGCCGTCGGCGCCGAAGGCGAAGATCGGCCCGACCACCGGGAACAGGATGTAGAAGATCGGCCCGATCAGCCCGATCAGCAGGAAGGTGCGCACCAGGTGGTGCGACGGCCAGCCCTTGCGCAGCTGGTAGAGCGCGACCACGATCGCGGCGACCGGCAACTCGATGTACACCCAGTGCAGGACGCCGTAGCCGACGGAGCCGAGCGCGTCGACGACGTTCCCCATCACCCACGACGGGTTGCCGAGGGCGTGGTCGGCGAGCTGGACGTACTGGTCGAGGACCATGGGCCGGGCGATGACGGTGATCTGCAACCACACGTCGCCGAACTTGGTGGCGACGATCAGCAGCGCCCCGAGCCCGACGCCCATCAGTGCGCTGCGCCGCTGCTCGCCTTGCCATTTCACGCCGGCATACACGCCGATCGAGGTCAGCACGATCACGGCGCCGTTGCCGACGGTCAGGGGCCCACCGGCGAGGTAGCGGATCGCGGCGACGACGACGTCGATCCCGGTGGCACTGGACAGCGCGATGACGCGCTGCCGGTTGGTGAGCCCCACCATGGCGAGCGCGAGCCCGGCCCACGGCACGGATGCCGACTTCGGGGTGCCTACGAAGTCGTCGAGGAGGCTCGTCAGCGGTCCCTGGAAACCGCGTGAGGACGCGAAGATCTGCAGCCCGGTGAGAACGAGAACAACGGCGGCGACGCCACTCCCGAGCAGTACATTTCGGGTTCGATCGGTGAGCCGCACCGGCTCCGTACGCGCGCCACCGTCCACCAACACGCCGTCCATAGTAAACGGCGAGTGAATCCTGGCTTACGTGTCTAGTTCGTCGACGAGCGAGCTGACGACCGCACGCACGTCCCCGCCGGTGGACGCGGCGACCTTGCGCTGGCGTTGGTACGACGCCCCGCGTCGCGGGATGTCGGCGACGCGGGCGAGTTCGTCGACGCAGCCGAGTCGCGCGGCGGTGGGGGTGAGCTTCTCGAGCAGGTCGTCGAGGTCGTCGGTGACGAGGCGTTCGCTGTTGTCGGCCCCCAGGATCACCTCGGCGTCGAGCCCGTATCGGGCTGCGCGCCACTTGTTCTCCTGCACGTGCCACGGCGGCATGGACGGCAGCGTCTCCCCCGCCTCGAGCCGGGTGTCGAGGTCGACGACGAGGCAGTGGATGAGCGCGACGAGGGCACTGAGTTCGGTCCGGGTGGAGACGCCGTCGCACACGCGCACCTCGATGGTGCCCCAGCGCGGCGCCGGGCGGATGTCCCAGTGGAGGCCGCCGAGGGTCTCGATGACGCCGGTCGTGAGCTGGTCGTGGACGTAGCTCTCGAACTGGGCCCAGTTCTCGAACTGGAACGGCAGCCCGGCGGTAGGCAACTGCTGGAACATCAGCGCACGATTGCTCGCGTAGCCGGTGTCGACGCCGGCCCACATCGGCGACGACGCCGAAAGTGCGAGCAGGTGCGGATATTTCAGCAGAAGCGAGTTCAGGATCGGGAACACCTTCTCCTTCGCGGAGACCCCGACGTGCACGTGCACACCCCAGATGAGCATCTGCCGCCCCCACCACTGGGTGCGTTCGATCAGCTCGTCGTAGTGCGGGGTTCGGGTGAGCAACTGGGTGGACCACCGCGCGAACGGGTGGGTTCCGGCGCACATGAGGTCGACGCCGAGCGGGTCGGCGGCCCGACGCACCAGTGCCATCGTCTCGGAGAGGTCGTCGATGGCCTCACCGACGTTGTCGCAGATCCCGGTGACGAACTCGACGGTGTTGCGCAGCAACTCCTTGGTGACCCGGGGTTCGTCGGCCAGTTCGCCGACCGCGTCGAACACGGCCGCGGCAGTGTTCGACAGATCGCGGGTGGTCCTGTCGACCAGCGCGATCTCCCATTCCACCCCGAGGGTCGGACGCGGTGAACCGGCGAACGGGACTCCCACGAATCCGATCCAACCACAGCGTCCCGATGCCCGCAGGTCGCCGGAGAACGCGAAACGGCGGGGCCGAGAGGCCCCGCCGTTTCGGCGACTACGTCTGTTGTCGTCAGCCGTTGATGACACCGCAGGCGACGCGGCCGCCGGCGTCACCGGTGGTCAGCGTCTGCTGGTCCGGCACCGGCGCGTTGTCGGGCAGCGTGTAGCGGTTGGGGATGTTGGCGAAGTTGTCCGAGCCCGCGTGGATCATCAGCGCGGTGCCCTTGCCGCCGTTCTTCAGGTCGGCGAGGGTGAAGGCGTCGGTGGTGGTGACGAGGTAGGCCTTGCCGTCCTCGCGCACCTCGAGCGAGGTGAGGTCGCCGCTGGACGGGTGGCCGGTGTGGCCCTCGACCTGATAGTGGCCGCCGGCGGAGAGGAAGTTGCCGGGCTCACCGCCGGTCGGGGCGACCGAGTTGGGCTCGCACTTGCCGACGGAGTGGATGTGCAGACCGTGGAAGCCGGGGGTCAGGCCCTGCGCGTCGACCGTGATCTGGACGTAGCCGCCGGTCTCGGTGAGGGAGGCGGTGCCGACCTGGGTCCCCTTCGGGTCCTTGAGCTGGACCGAGACGCTGTCCGCAGTGGTGGTGGTGACGTGCTCGGAGCCGCCCTCGGCGTGTGTACCACCGGGGGCGGCGCTACCGGTCCACACCGGCGGGGTGGTTCCGGGCTCGGTGCTCGACTCTTCGCTGTTGGAGCACGCGGTGAGGCCCAGCGCGGCGATCGCGACCAACGGGGTCACGACGCGCCAGGACTTGCGACGGGTGAATTGCGAGGCCATCGAACCGCTCCTTCGAGGTGGTTGAAATCTGCGGATGATCATAACGATGAGGTCCCGCGCACCTAATTGGAGGTGACGATCACGATCACGCCCGGCGAGGCGCTGGCGATACCGGTGAAACGAGGTTCGGCGGGCACACCCAGCTCCGCCGCGATGGCCTGTGCAGCCTGCTTCTCGGCGGCGGTGTTGCCGTAGTAGACGGTAGTCGTCTGGATCAGCCCGTAGCTGTAGTTACCGGTTTCGGAGACGTTCCAGCCCTTGGAGGTCAGGTCGTCCGCGGTCTGCGCGGCGAGCCCCGACACGGTGCTGTTGTTGAACACCCGCACCGGCACCGTCTTGTCGACCGGGCCCGAGGGCGCCGCCGGGACCGTGGCGGTCGTCGTCGGCGTGACGGTCGGGGTGGTGGTCGTGGCCGCGGAAGCCGCGGAGGTGGTGGTCCGGGCGGCCTGCGCGGCGGCGGATGTGGTGGTGGCCGCAGCGGTCGTCGCGGACGTGGTGGCCGCGACGGGCGCCGATTCGCTGGAATCCGAGCCGCCCAGCGACGCCGCGCCCAATCCGGCGAAGAGGATCGCGAGGGCGATCAGCACCATCGCGATCGCGCGCAGCGGGGGGCCTGACGACTCGGGGTTCGGGGTGGTCACTTGTCCGACCTTAATCGGCGCGTCGGGTGCTTCCGGTAACGAGGTGACGACGGCCGGGTGTTGGGTGACGGCTGAGGAAGCGATCTAGGTGGAGATCTCGAACCCGAGTCGGCGCGCGGCGCGGGCCTTCTGCCGGCTGGCCCGCAGGCGACGCAGCCGCTTGACCAGCATGGGGTCGGCGGCCAGTGCCTCGGGACGGTCGACGAGGGCGTTCAGCACCTGGTAGTAGCGGGTGGCCGACATGGCAAAGAGCTCCTTGATGGCCTCTTCCTTGGCACCCGCGTACTTCCACCACTGCCGCTCGAAGGAGAGAATGTCGTGTTCGCGGCGGGTCAGACCGTCGTCTCCGACGTCGTTTCCCGACGCGTCGTCGCTGTGTTCGGATTGGTTCCGCGCTGCTGCGCCGTCCATCTCACTCCTCGATGATCTCTCGATCCCGCTCGACCTCAGCGAAACCTTCGTGCCTGGGGACCCGACGGGATCAGGCCGAGCACCGTACTCGGACGCTGAGACATCGCTCGGGACCGAGTACGAATTACACCGATGTTCTTCCTGGTCATTGAATCACGATCAGGGCCGCGACGACCGGGTTCCGGCGGGGCGCGCCGCGAATCTCGCGCCCATTATCCTTGGTGACCATGGCAATTCTTCCGATCCGGATCGTCGGCGACCCGGTACTGCACGAGCCGACCAAGCAGGTGACCGAGTCACCGGCCGAACTCGCCGACCTGATCCGCGACATGTACGAGACGATGGACGCCGCGAACGGCGTCGGGCTGGCCGCGAACCAGGTGGGTGTCGCGAAGCGCCTGTTCGTCTACGACTGCCCCGACCTCGACGACAAGGGCAAGTCGGTCCGCCGGCGCGGCTGCGTGGTCAACCCGGTGCTCGAGACGTCGGAGATCCCGGAGACCATGCCGGATCCGGACGATGACGTCGAGGGCTGCCTGTCGGTGCCCGGTGAGCAGTTCCCGACCGGCCGTGCCGACTGGGCGAAGGTCACCGGCACGGACGAGGACGGCAACCCGGTCGAGATCGAGGGCCACGGTTTCTTCGCGCGCATGCTGCAGCACGAGACGGGCCACCTCGACGGCTTCCTCTACGTCGACGTCCTGATCGGCCGCAACGCGCGTGCCGCGAAGAAGACGATCAAGCGCGAGGGCTGGGGTGTGCCGGGCCTGAGCTGGACGCCGGGCACGGTCGACGACCCGTTCGGTCACGACGACGAGGACGACGAGGACTGAGCCGGGGAACGATGCCGACGGAGCCGATCCTCGGTGGCCGGGTGGTGGTGCGGTATCGCCTGCCACCCGGTAGCTCGCACCCGCTCACCGATGTGATCGGCACGCTCGAGCAGCTCGAGCCGACGGTGGTGGTCCGCACCGCCGACGACCGGGTCGTCGAGGTCGATCGCGCCGACGTCGTCCGACTCAAGGCTCTGGGACCGAAGCCGGTGCGCCGGGCCGGGACCGGGTCCGACGACTGTCGGGGCGGCTGACTACCCTCGGCGGTGTGCGACTCGCGACGTGGAATGTGAACTCGGTCCGTGCCCGAACCGACCGGATCGTGGACTGGCTGGCCCGCACCGACACCGATGTGTTGGCGATGCAGGAAACCAAGTGCAAGGACGAGCAGTTCCCGTACGAGCGGTTCACCGAGGCCGGCTACGAGGTGGCTCACGTCGGCCTGAGCCAGTGGAACGGTGTCGCGATCGCGTCGCGCATCGGGCTCGAGGACGTGCAGATCGGGTTCGCGGATCAGCCCGGGTTCGACAAGGACCCGGCGGCGGAGGCCAAGCAGGAGGCCCGCGCGATCGGCGCGACGGTCGGCGGGGTGCGGGTGTGGAGCCTGTACGTGCCCAACGGCCGTGAGCTGACCGACCCGCACTACGTCTACAAGCTCGAGTGGCTGGCCAAGCTGCGCGCCGACGCCGAGGGATGGCTGGCGGGCAACCCGGACGCGCAGATCGCGCTGGTGGGCGACTGGAATGTGGCGCCCACCGACGAGGACGTGTGGGATCCGGCGTTCTTCGAGGGCAAGACGCACACGTCGCAGCCGGAGCGGGACGCGTTCGACGCGTTCGCCGAGGCCGGGTTCGCCGACGTGGTGCGCCCGCACGCGCCCGGCCCGGGCGTCTACACCTACTGGGACTACACGCAGCTGCGGTTCCCGAAGAAGCAGGGCATGCGCATCGACTACGTGTTGGGTTCGCCGGCGTTCGCGTCGCGGGTCACCGGCGCACACATCGACCGGGATGAGCGCAAGGGCAAGGGCGCGAGCGACCACGCACCGGTCGTCGTCGATCTGGCCTGATCAGTCCGCCAGCAAGTCCAGGTACTCGGTGTGCACACCGAGAAAACGCTTGACGTAGGTGCACACCGGACGGATCCGGGTTCCTTCGCGACGGGCCCGCTCGAGCACTTCACGAACCAGCACCGCGGCCCAGCCGCGGCCGCCGCGATCCTCGCGGACCACGGTGTGCAGCAGTGTCAGGACCTCACCGGCGGGCCCGGCGCTGTCACGGCAGTAGCCGACGATGCCGACCAGTTCGCCGCGTACCCATAGTTCGTAACGCTCGTGGGGCGGGCTGTCGACGATGCGGACCGGCGCATCGACCGAGCCCGAGGTGCGTGGGGCTTCGGTGTTCACGTTTCCCATGAAACCGGTCGAACCGCCGGCACCGGGTCCGATTCGGGACTGGTGGGGCGGTTCGATGCCGATCTTTGACCTGACTGTGGCCGTTGCGCCGTTCAGTTCAGCGAAATGACGTCGGCCGCGTCGAGCGGCGCCATCAGGTCGAGGTACTCCGGGTTGGCCTCGACGAATCGCTGGACGTAGGTGCAGACGGGCCGGACCTTCCAGCCGTAGTCGCGGGCCCGGTCGAGCGCGCGACGCACCAAGACGGCGGCGAGACCGCGATGGCCGAAGTCCTCGACGACGACGGTGTGCATGAAGGAGACGACCGGCGTGGACTTCCCCGCGCCACGACGCCGGACCGGCGAGGTGTCGTAGTAGCCGACGATCCCCACCAGGTCCCCGTTGAGCCACAGCTCGAAGCGGTTCTGGTCGGCGTTGTCGGTCACGTCGGCACGGGGCGAATCGGCGAACACGACACCTCCTCGGGACGCTCTCATGACATCAATGTGATCCACGCCACTATTAGTACAGGCGCCCAGGCCACCTGTCAGGCATTTGACCGAATGCTCTGGATTCAATTTCCGCCGCGAGCGAACGCGGCGACGGGACGGTTCGCGGCAGCGCACCTTTCGCACCAGGAACTCGAACAACCGATCTTTCAAAAACCGGTCACCCGGTAGGAACATATGTGTAACGATCCGTACACACACACACAGCCAGAACGGACTTTCGGACCCCGGACGGGGAACCCCGGCAGCTTCGAGCCGACACGGTCGTGGCAGCCGACTCACCCCGACAATGCAGCGTCACCGCGCGTCGGAACCCGCCGCGCGATGCCCGCACCGCCACAGAACAGCTCGGGACGGCACAGCCACCTTCGCGCGAATCCACCTGAACGAGTTGACGATCCGTAGGGGAAAGTACATGCGCAAATCCATAACCCGCTCATCCGTCCTCGCCGCGACGGCAGCCCTCGCTCTTGTCTGCAGCGGTGTCGCCACCGCCGAAGGCAGCCTCGCCAGTAGCGGCAGCTCAGGCAGTTCGGGCAGCACCGGCTCGTCGACCGGTTCGTCGGCACCGGGACCGCAGGAGCCGTTCGCCTTCACCGGTTGGGACATTTGCCCGCTGGATGACCTGCTGAACAAGGATCCCGAGACCGGCGAGCCCGTTCCCACACCCGGCGGATGCCAGACCGTGATCGTCAAGACCGGCACCATGAAGCTGGGCAACCTCACCGTCGACCTGGACCCGGACAGCATGATGATCGCCGGCGGCAATCGCATCGACTTCGGACCCCCGATGAGCTGGGACTTCTTCCCCAAGAACGGCGGCGTCTACGCCAATCCGATCCAGGTGCCCGGCGGGGCACTGGGTGTCGGCTCGGCCGAGGACTTCGGACTCACCCGCATCGTCGCGTCCGTCGAACAGGTCGGTACACCGACGTTCGACCTCCCGAGCCCCGACAACATGTCAGTCAAGCTGCCCATCCGGATCAAGCTCGCCAATCCGATACTCGGCGACAACTGCTACATCGGCACCAGCCAGAATCCCGTCGCCCTCGACCTGAAGGTCGACCCGACTACGGGTGACGGGGCCGGCCCCATCCCGTCCGGCGAGGTCGGCACCCACTTCTCCAATTACACGGCCACGGCCACCGACTTCGCCGTCCCCGGCGCCACGGGCTGCGGCCCCCTCGGCTCCCTTGACTGGGCGGCCAACCTCCGCGCCGGACTCCCCGCAGCAACCGGCAATTCGCTGACGACGACGGTGGACATGTACACCGCCAGTCCCTGGTTGGTCTACCAGAGCCAGCAGAACCAGTAGATACGCTCGACACCCTCGAACCCCGGATCGACGTACCCCATGGCCCGATCCGAAACTTGGCCGCCCACAACTCGACTCACCCCGATGCTGTGCGGTCGAGCCCGATTCCATCCGGTGTGCGCGCCCGATATCGACTCCGACGGAAACCATCTCGCGAATGCCAGTCCGAGACCATTCGAAACAAGATGGCGGACAAGAGAATCAGTAGGGAGTATTCCATGCGAAAGAACACCACCCGCTCCACCGTCCTGGCCGCCGTCACTGCGCTGGTCCTGGTCGGCGGCGGCGTCGCGAACGCGGCCGGCTCCGCCGAAGGCAGCTCCGGCAGCAGTGGCAGCCTGTCCAGCTCCGAAGACAGCAGCGGCTCGTCCGGCAGCAGCGGCTCCTCGGCCGCACCCGGCACGCCGTTCGAGTTCCAGAACTGGGACACCTGTCAGCTCGATCTGGTCTACGACGACGCGATCGGCGGTACCTGTATGACGGTGATCATCCGGGACGGCAACATGAGCATCGGCAACCTCGACGTCGCAGTCCCCGACGGCAGCCTGATGATCGCCGGTGGCGTGACAGGCGAGCAAGTCTTCGTCCCCGCAGCCGACGACGGCAAGTTCGGTGTGTACGCCAACCCGATCACCGTTCCCGGCGGCGCATTCGGCGCCGCCTCGGCGGAGAACTTCGGCCCTACCGCCATCCAGGCGACCGTGGAGGCCGTCGCCCTGCCCGACGTCGATCCCTACAACCTCGCCGTGCAGCTTCCGGTGCGGCTCAAGCTCTCCAATCCACTCCTGGGCGACAACTGCTACATCGGCTCCGCCGCCACACCCATCAATCTGTCCCTCGCACTCGTGGACAGCGCCGGGCCGGCCGAATGGATCTCGACCAACGGACCCGATGTGCCCGGCGGCGTCTGGCCCCAGGCACCCCACACCGCAACCGACTTCGCCGTCCCCGGTGCCACCGGCTGCGGACCGCTCGGATCCCTGAACTGGGCCGTCAACCTGCGGGCGGGCCTGCCCTCCGCGGGCGCCGGTAATTCTCTGTCCACCACCAGCGCCGTCTACAACGTCGCGGGCTGGGAGCTGGCCGAGCTCTGATACACCCGCATCCCCTGATCCACCGTTGACCTCGTCCCGGTGCCGGTATCCCTCCGGTACCGGGACGAGTCGCGTTTCACGTGCCCCCGCACCCAAGTCCGGTACGCACGCCTCGCACCACCGTCCGGCGCACCCGGTCGCATGGGTAGGCTCGAGGCCGTGAACTACCTGCCCCTGACGCCGACCGGTCAGACCCCGATCCGCGCCCTCACCATCGCCGGCACCGACTCCGGCGGCGGCGCCGGCATCCAGGCCGATTCGCGCACCATGGCGATGTGTGGGGTACACGCGTGCGTCGCGGTCGCCGCAGTGACGGTGCAGAACTCGGTGGGCGTCAGCGGATTTCACGAGATCCCGCCCGAGACGGTGGCCGCGCAGGTGCGCTGCGTGGTCGAGGACATCGGCGTCTCCGCCGCCAAGACCGGCATGCTCGCGTCCACCGCGATCATCGAGGCCGTCGCGCAGGTGTGCACCGAGGTAGGCATCGGCCGCGACGGCTCCATCCCGCTGGTGGTGGACCCGGTGTGCGCGTCCATGCACGGCGATCCGCTGCTGCACGCCGAGGCGCTCGACGCTGTCCGCAACACGCTCATCCCCATCGCCTCGCTCGTGACACCGAACCTCGACGAGGTGCGCCTCATCACCGGCATCGAGGTGGTCGACGACGCCAGCGCCCGCCGCGCCGCCGAGGCCCTGCATGCACTGGGCGCGCAGTGGTCGTTGGTCAAGGGCGGGCACCTGCGCTCATCGACGTCGAGCACCGACCTGCTGTTCGACGGCGACACCTTCCACGAGTTCACCAGCCCGCGGATCGACACCGGCAACGATCACGGCGGCGGCGACACCCTGGCCGCGGCGGTCGCATGCGCGCTCGCCAACGGATACGCGATGCCCGACGCGGTTGCGTTCGGCAAGGAGTGGGTCACCAAGTGCCTCGAGGCGTCGTACGACCTCGGCGCCGGGCACGGCCCGGTTTCGCCGCTGTGGCGACTGGATCCGAAGAACGCCTGATCAGCGCGAATAGTCGCGCAGCGTCATGACGAAACCGACGGCCACCACCGGCACCGCGACGATGTAGACGGCGACGCGGAACCAGGTGGGCCCGTAGTAGCTCACCGCAGTCGCCGCCGCCAGCGCCGCGATGATCATCAGCACCCCGTAGAAGGGGGTGCGTTGTGGATGCTCGGACTGGGCCACGTCCTCAGTGTGCGCGCCGGACCGCAGGGCGGCAACCGCTTCCCGAACTCGCCGGAATGGTCCGCTGGGACGTCATCGGGGTGGCGGCGCCGGGCGCAGGAAGTAGATCCGCAAGTCCTCCGGGACCCCGCGCTGCGGGGCCGCCAGCAGTCCCCGCCGGTACCGTTTGGCGGCCAGCCCCAGCTCCGCGAGTCGTTCGACGCCGATCGCGTCGTGCGTGTTGCCGGACATCACGACGTGGCCGTTGCCACCGAGCTCCATCATCCGTGCGGCGACGTTGACGTCGACACCGAACCAGTCCGCCCCGACGGGCTGCGGCGCCCCGGTGTGCAGGCCGACGCGCATGCGGGGGCGGTAGCCGTCGTGGTCGAGGGTCGCGAGCGCCGTACGTGCCGCGAACACCGCCTCGACGGCCTTGTCGGGATGGTCGAACACCACCATCAACCCGTCGCCGAGCCGCTTGACCACCTGCCCGCCGCGTTCGATCATCGGCGGCTCGACCGTTGCCGCGACCTCCCGCAGCAATCCGAGGGTCGGGCCGTCGCCCACCTGCAGCGACCAGCTCGAGAAGCCCACCAGATCGGTGAAGACGATCGTGACCTCGCCGTTCGCGGGCGTCCCCCAGGCTTTCTCGAAGACTGCCTGCAATACCTGCAACGCCGCCATGCTCACCTCGCGGGAGGCACCCGAACCGGTGTCGATCATCCGCGCCGCGGCCCGCGCCCCGCCGGGGCCGGCGGTCGACAGCGGGTCACCGAACGCCGGGTCCCCCGGCAGCGCCCGGCGGATACGCCGGACCGCGTCCACGAGCTGCGGCTGCTGGTCCGCGTCACGCATCCACTTCGCGACCGATCCTGCGACCTTGGCGTGCCCACTGGCGGCGCCGGAATCCGCCGAAGGCAGTTCCGGTGTGGCGCCGTCGCCCCGCGGGTCGTCACTCACGTCGGCAAGAGTAATCGCGGGTGCGGCATCTCGCAGAAGTGCCGCGTGACGTCGCTGGCGACGTCTACTTGGGGGCGCCGGAGCGGGCCGTCGTCCGAGCCTCGCCTGCCGCCGGCACCCCGTTCGGTCCATCCGTCGATTGCGCGTAATGCCCGATGCCGTAGCCGATGGCCTCGGCGTTCAAGGCCAGCGCCGCGCGGTCCACATTCGCCAGCGTGTCCTGGGCGGTGTGGTAGTTCGGATCGAAAGCCGCACCTGCCTCCCCACCCCACCCAGCGGCCTGAACTGGTGTTTTGACGTCTTCGGCGCCGGTGAACAACCCGCCGGCCGGAATTCCCGCCGCAATGAAGGGGCCGTAGTCGGAACGCCCGTCGAAGTCCGTTCCGTCCGGAGTGAACCCCAGTTGCAACAGGATCGCATCGAATGTGCGCTCGATTCCCGCCGAGCCCTCCGGCCCGGGCCCCGCGCCGACGCGGTCCGAATCATCGCCGTCGTAGACGAAGTACCCCGCGTTGTGCGAGCCGACCATGTCGAAGTTCAGATACATCGCAATGTCGGCGCGGGCCGCATCGTCGAGGCCGTCCACGTACGCGCGCGAGCCGTCGAGCCCCACCTCCTCGGCACCCCAGAACGCGAACCGAACCGCGTTGGCGACGTTCGGCCGCACCCCGAGTTGCCGGGCCGTCTCGAGCAGCGTCCCGACGCCCGAGCCGTCGTCGTTGACGCCCGGCCCCGCCGGCACCGAGTCCAGGTGCGCGCCGACCATCACCACGTTGTCCGACGCTCCGGTCCGCGTCTGCGCAATCACGTTGCGGGACTTGGCTGATTCGACGGTCGTTGCGAGCACGAGCGTCACGTCACCGCCCCGCCGCAGCGCTGCTCCGTCGGCCTTGCCGACGAAGCCGGTGGGAATCCGGGCGTCGTCCTTGCTGCCCAACGTGCCGCCGGTCGGGTCCCCGTCCTGGTTGTTCGCGACGAGGAGGGCCGCGGCTCCGTGTTCGGCCGCCACCTGCTGCTTCTGCGTGAACGTGCAGGCACCACGATCGACCAGAACCACCGCTCCGGTCACGTCCAGACCGTCGTAGTCGGTGGCCTCGCAGCCTGGGGTGTCGTCCGGCGGCACCGGCACCAACTTCGCAGTCAGCCCACCCGCCGGGGTGGGCGGCGAGAACGTCAGGGCCGCCACCGGCACGTCGCGCCCCGACACCTGCAGCGTCTGCGTCGTCGCGTGGAAGAGGTCGACGTCGAATTCCGGTGTGTCGACGTCGAATCCGGCCTGCTCGAGCTGATCGACGACGTAGTCGACGCTGGCGTCGTAGCCGGGCGTGCCGACCGCACGGGTGCCGTCGTTGTCGTTCGCGATGCGCTCGAGCTGCTCGAGGTCGCCGATCACCGCGTCGGCATCGATCGCCGCAGCCAGGCCAGGGCCGTCCACCGGCGGGCCGAGGTCGTCGGGATCGCTGCATCCCGACAGCACCAGCGCTCCGGCCAACGCGGCGACGAACCCCACCGTCCTGCGCATGGCCGAAGCCTAACCGATCACGGACCCCCAGCCGCAGTACGAGAATCGCTGTCCGGACCGAACAGAGACGAAACGCCCGGCCGGAAATCCCGGCCGGGCGTTTCGTGTGCGTCGTCTACGGTCAGGCGTCGCGCTTGTTCACCGCGAACAGAGCAGCGCCGAACACGATCGCGACGAACGCCGCGAAGTAGAGCAGCGAACCCCACGGGCCCCAGCGGAAGTCGAAGGCTCCGCTGTTGCCGAGGAAGTGGTTCACGTTGTTGAACGGGCCGAACTCGCCGATGTATTTGCCCACCTTGGGGATCATCGTGGCGAGGCTCTCGATCACCAGCGGCCACAGCAGCAGCAGCGAGATCGCGCCCGCGGACTGGCGGATCAGCGTGCCCACACCGACAGCGAGCACCGCCAGCAGCGCGAAGTAGATCGGGATGCCGAACAGTTCACGCGCGTTGCTGCCGTCACCGATCGACAGCGACTCCCCCGAAATCCCCTGTGCCACGAAGAAGGACGCCAGTGCGATGACCAGACCGAGAACGGCCGCGATGCCGGCGAGCAACAGCGCCTTGCCACCGATCACCTGGGAACGATTCGGGATCGCCTGGAACGTGGTGCGGATGACGCCGAACCGGTACTCGGTGGTCACCGCCAGCGCCGACATGATCATCACCAGCATGGCGCCGAACTGGGCGGCGCCGGCCTGGGTGTAGGCGACCGTGAACTCGCCCATCGCGTTGTCGCCCGACGACACCAACGACTTGTATGCCGCGCCCATGATAGCGGCGAAACCGATGCTCACGACCACCGCGATGAGGCTGCACCACATCGGCGACTTGGTGGACGTCAGCTTGATGCGCTCTGCATTCAACACGCTCATCGGAGCGCACCTCCCATGTTCTGCCCGGCCTGCCCGCCGATCTGCGCGTGATACTGGACGTCGTCGCCCGTGAGCTTCATGAACGCGTCCTCGAGCGAACCACGCTGAGACGACAACTCGTGCAGCACGATTCCGTTCGCCCCCGCCAGCGCACCGACATCATCGGTCCTCACGCCCGACACCACCAACGCCTGCTGATGATCATCGCCCGCATCGTCACGAACCGCGAAACCCTGCCCGGTCAGGACCGTCCGCAACGCGTCGAGCTGGGGACTACGCACCCGCACCGACGAATCCGACGCCCGATCGACGAAGTCCTTCACACTCGTATCCGCGATCAACCGGCCACGACCGATCACGATGAGATGCTCCGCCGTCAACGACATCTCCGACAGCAGATGACTCGACACCAGAACCGTGCGCCCCTCCGCCGCCAGCGACTGCATGAACTTGCGGATCCACACGATGCCCTCGGGATCGAGACCGTTGACCGGCTCGTCGAACAACAGCACCTTCGGATCACCCAGCAACGCGCCCGCCAGACCCAGCCGCTGCGACATACCCAACGAGAAACCGCCGGCCTTCTTGCCCGCGACCTCGGTCAGCCCGACCAGACGCAGCACCTCGTCCACCCGCGACATCGGCAGCGAGTTGGCCGCCGCCATCCACTGCAGGTGCGCCTTGGCCGACCGGTTCGGGTGCACCCACTTGGCGTCGAGCAGCGCACCGACGGTCCGCAGCGGCTGCTTCAGCTGGTGATACGGCACACCCTCGATCAGTGCGGTACCCGACGTCGGCGCATCGAGGCCGAGGATCATCCGCATGGTCGTCGACTTGCCGGCACCATTCGGGCCGAGGAAGCCGGTGACGATACCCGGCTTCACGGAGAACGTGAGATCGTCCACCGCTCTCGTCGACCCGTAGGTCTTCGTCAGTCCCCTCACTTCAATCATGAGGACCACTCTGCCCGAAACGTCCCTACCTGCGCATCGGTCTCGGGTCTACAACCGAGTCATACCCAGGGATGACGTGCACCCCGAGACGGTGTCGGGGGTCACCCCGATCAGGCGCGGACGACGCCGTCCGGCATGGTCACGTCGGTCAGGTCGGCGCCGCTGACGTCGGTGGTGGAGAGCACCGCGCCCGTCAGGTCGGCGTGCGCGAGGTACGCGCCGGCCAACCGAGCCCCGGTCAGATCGGCATCCTCGAGGTGTGCGCCGGTCATGTAGGCGCCCGACAGGTCGGCCCCGGCGAGGTTCGCGTGCGCCAGATACGTCGACGTCAGGAACGACAGCGTGAGCACCGCGCCGGTCATCTTCGCGTTCGTCAGATATGCCTTGGTGAAGTCGGCGTCCGCCGCGACGGCCCCGGACAGATTGGCCCCGGTCATGTCGGCCCCACCGAATTCGGCCGCGGTGAGGTCCGCGCCCGAGAGGTCGGTCCCGACCAGATTGGCGCCGGTGAGGTTGGCCCCGGCGAGGTCCGCGCCCGACAGGTCCAGACCGTGAAGGTCTGGCGCATCAGGCAATTCGTCTCGTCGTGCGTTCCACGCCACGACGTCTGAGCGGAGGAGCCGGAGAAGATCTGCGTTCAACATCGTCGACATGGCATGTCCTATCGCAGCAGCGAAACCGACCTGGCCTCACCCAGCCTAGGGTGCAACGTCCGGACCACCGGGATTTTCGATCATTCCGTTATCGGCGTGGCGCGCTTCCGACCTCCCGTAACGGTCCGCGCCCCGGTCGCGACACAGGGGCAACCCCGCCGGCCCCAGTGAACCGGTGGCCGACGTAGGGATCCCGTATGAGAAGACTCGTCACCGCTGCGGCATTCGCGGTCGTGCTCGCCTCCGCCGCCGCGCCGGTCGCCGGCGCCGAGGAGGTTGGCCCGCAACCGGTCCCACCGAGCTCGATCGGCAGTGGATCCGGCTCGGTCACCGCCCCCGGACTGCGGGCCGCGTTCGACAGCGGCGCAACGATCGTCGAGGCGGTGCGCGACTACACCCACTACGACACCACTCGCGGTGTCGTGTACCGGGTGGTGCACGACCCGGCCCAACTGGCGTCGCCCACGCTGAAGTTCGTCGTCGTCGGAGCGCTGCCCGCCGACGAGTTCATCGGGGTCACCTATCCGCCGCAGTCGTTCGCACGGATCTACCGCGTGCCGACGTCCCACTACGAGGGCAACTCCCCGCTCGGCGGGCACTTCGTCACCACCCCGCCGATCCTCGACGTCGGCGTCGCGTTCGTCACGCCGTAGCGGTCGTCACATCGGCGACGACGCCTGCGCCCAGAACCGCTTGGGGATTCGTCCGGCGTGACGGGCCTCGTAGCCGGCCGTGACCGCACCGCGCATCGCCGACGCCATGAGCGCCGGATCCTTGGCGCGGGTGACAGCCGTCGCGAGCAACACCGCGTCGCAGCCCAATTCCATCGCAAGCGTCGCATCGCTCGCGGTGCCGATGCCGGCGTCGAGGATGACGGGCACGTTCGCAGCGTCGACGATCATCTCGATGTTGTGCGGGTTCGAGATGCCCAGACCGGTTCCGATCGGCGAGCCCAGCGGCATCACCGCGGCGCAGCCGACGTCCTCGAGACGCTTGGCGAGCACCGGGTCGTCGGTGGTGTACGGCAGCACGGTGAACCCGTCGTCCACCAACTGCTCTGCGGCGCTGACCAGTTCGATCGCGTCGGGCAGCAGCGTGCGCTCGTCCGCGATGACCTCGAGCTTGACCCAGTCGGTCTCGAGCGCCTCCCGCGCGAGCTGCGCCGTGAGGACGGCCTCCGCGGCACCGCGGCACCCGGCAGTGTTCGGCAGCGGCGCGATGTCCAGTCGACGCAGCAGGTCCAGCACACCGGTGCCACCCGCCGCGTCGACCCGGCGCATCGCGACGGTGGTCAGTTCGGTGCCGGACGCCACCAGCGCCTCCTCGAGCACGGCGAGGTTGGCGGCGCCACCGGTGCCCATGATCAGGCGCGAGCCGAAGGTACGGTCGGCGATCGTCAGCTTGCCCATCTCAGCCACCCTGCACCGCCGTGAGGATATCGATTTCCCAACCGCGACCGACGGATTCGGACCATCGCCCGCGCGGGAACACCGCACCGTCGACCGCGACGGCGATGCCGCGCTGCGGCAGATCCAGCCGCTCGAGCAGCTGCGTCACCGTCAGCGGCCCGTCGAACTCACGTTCCTCACCGTTGACGGTGATGCCGATCAACTCACTCATCCAAACCTCGCTCGTCATGCCTTTGCAGGTGAAAATCGTTCGGCGGTGGCACTTTCCGCCTCCGACAGTGGTGACCCATCGAGGATCGCGACCGTCGCGTCCGCCGTCACCGGGGTCATCAGGACGCCGTTGCGGCCGTGGCCCGTCGCGAGCACCACCCGGTCAGACACGCGTCCGATGATCGGCAGGTTGTCCGGACTCATCGGACGCAGACCGGCTTTCGCCTCGTACAGCTCGTATTCGCCGATCGCCGGCATCAGCGCCTCCGCGTCGGCGATCAGGTCCCGCACGCCGGCCACCGTCACCTGGGTGTCGTGGCCCGACTCGTACTGCGTCGCGCCCACCACGATGCCGTCGGCCCGCGGAACAAGATACGACGGGCGCCCGTGCACGCTGCCGCGGATGGTGCGTCGCGGTGCGGGCGTCACGCCGGGCCGGGCCCGCAGGCGCAGGATCTCGCCCTTGACGGGCCGCACCGGCAGGTCCGGCCACAACTGCGCCGAGTTCGATCCCGCGGCCAGCACCACCTGGTCGGTGGTGAGGTCGTCGAGGTCGGTCACTGCCTGCTCGATCAGCTCGACCCCGGCCGAGGCCGCCGCGGTCCGCAACGCGCGCACCAGCAGTCGGTTGTCGACGGCCAGCTCGGTAGGGGCCTGCAGCGCCAGCCGGATCCCGCGGCCGAGCGACGGCTCGAGCTCACGGATCTGCGCGCGGTTCAGGATTCGCAGCTCGTGGCCCTGCTCGGCCACCCAGTCGGCGATGGTGTGCAGGTCGGCGGCGTCGGCGGCGTCCAGTGCGACGGTCAACGAGTCGTCCGAAGTGAAGAGGGTCACCCCGGCGATGCGCTCGAGTTCGGCGCCGAAATCGGGCCACCGCTGCAGCGAGGCGGCCCCGAGCTCGAGGGCCTTCTCCTCACCGGGCCAGCCCTCCGACAGCGGCGCCAGCATGCCACCCGCAACCCACGACGCCCCCGAACCGGGCGCCGGGTCGTACAACCGAACCGCCCAGCCGCGCTGCGCCGCGCGCCACGCCACCGACAGGCCGATGACACCGCCTCCGACGACGGAAACCGATCGGGTCAACTTTCTCCACCTCGCTCCCTGCGCCGGCATGATCCGGGTCAGGTATGACGGTCGGGGCCGGCAGGCCCCCTCTCAGCCCCGCGTTCCTCGGGACTCCCGTGTTGATTCGTCCGCACTAGAGACTACCGTTCCAAGTGTGCACGCCTCCCAAACCGTCAAGCACCCCACTCCGCGTGAACGTCTCGCCGACGCGCGCCTCTATCTCTGCACCGACGCCCGCCGGGACAAGGGCGATCTGGCTCACTTCGTCGAGGCCGCACTGGCCGGCGGCGTCGACATCGTCCAGCTCCGCGACAAGGGCTCGGCCGGCGAGCGGGAGCTGGGGCCGATGGAGATCAAGGAGGAGCTGGCCGCACTCGCGGTGATCGGCGCCGCAGCGCGACGCCACGGCGCGCTGCTCGCCGTCAACGACCGGGCCGACGTCGCGCTCGCCGCCGGCGCCGACGTCCTGCACCTGGGCCAGAACGACCTGCCGGTGCACTACGCCCGCCGGATCGTCGGCCCCGACGTCGTGATCGGCCGCTCGACGAACAACCGCGCGCAGGCCAGCCTCGCGGGGATCGAGGAGGACGTCGACTACTTCTGCACCGGTCCGGTGTGGGCCACGCCCACCAAGCCGGGGCGGACCGCGTCCGGCATCGAGCTGGTCCGCAGCACCGCCGAGGCGGCTCCGACGCGCCCGTGGTTCGCGATCGGCGGCGTCGACCAGGAGCGGCTGCCGCAGATCCTCGAGGCCGGCGCCACCCGCATCGTCGTCGTGCGCGCGATCACCGACGCCGACGATCCGGAGGCCGCCGCGCGAGCACTGTCGGACGCGCTGCGCGGCTGACCTCGCAGATCAGCAGGTGCCGGCGACGCCCGCGTGGACGGACTTCTCGATCATGTCGCGGCTGTCCGCTGGCATGTCCTCCCACGTCGCGGTCGCGGGGTCCAACGCCGGCTGTCCCGACGCCTCGGCCTGCGCGTTGTAGGCGCCCACCCACGCGCCGGAGTTCGCCTCGAGCAGCCCCAGGAACTCCTCGCCCTTGGCGGCGCGGTCGAACGGCTGCCCGGCCGCCTGGGCGGCCTGCTCGGAGGAGTCGATGAAGGCCGCCACCTGGCTGCACATCTCCTTGACGGCGGCGTCGACGACGTCGGCCGCGACGGTGGTGGTCTCGTTCGAGGACGATGCGGCGGGTTCCGCATCGCTGTCGCTGCAGCCGGTGAGGACGAGCAGTGCGACGGGGACGGCGGCGATCAGGTGTCGAATTTTCATGCCGGAATGGTGACAGCCTGCCCGGTTCACGCGACCACTGGGTGCTGACCAGCGGATTTCCCGTTACGTCGGAATGCGACCACGCCGGCACCGACCAGGACGGCCGCATACAGCAGCAGGTAGATGTTCATCAGGACATCGGCGACGGGCCACTGCGGGGGGTACAGGAACAGACCGATCACGACGAAGTGCTCGTTCCACCAGTACGGCCACGCCCCGGCACCGAGGTAGATCACCGCGGCGGCGAGCCACCAGCGAGGGTCCGTCAACGCCCGGTGGACGATGTAGACGAGCAGCGGCACAAACCACACCCAGTGGTGGCTCCACGAGAACGGGGACACCGCGGCGGCACTCAGACCCGTCACCGTCACCGCGAGCAGATGCTCGCCGGCGCGGTGCAGTCGCGCCACGATCCACATGCTCACCGCCACGACGAGTGCCGCAAGCACGAACCACAGCGCGACCGGCGTCGCATGTCCCGTCAGGTGTGCGATCACGCCGCGGATCGACTGGTTCGACGGGTGCCGGTCCTCCGCGATTCGCGTGGACGCGAAGAAGGTCTCGGTCCAGTACTGCCGCGAATCACCCGGTAGCACCAGCCAACTCAACCCGATCGTGGCCGCAATGGTCCCGACCGCGACCGCCGCCGCGCGCCACTGGCGAAGGACCAGGTAGTAGAGCACGAAGTACGCGGGGGTGAGCTTGATGCCGGCCGCGATCCCCACACCGACACCCCTGATCCGGCTCCGCTCGTCGCGGGAGACGTCCCACAGCACCAGTGCCATCAGCACCAGATTGATCTGCCCGTAGAACAGCGTCGTGCGGACCGGTTCGAGGAACGTGCACGCGATCGCCAGCAGCGTCGAAACTCCCACGACGCGTGGCGAGATCCGGTAGCCGAGCATCCGCCAGCACAGCGCCACGATCCCGACCAGGAGGGCCAGGTTGACCGCCATCCAGATGTACTTGTCGTAGCCGAGGGGCAACAGTCCGAACGGGACGAACACCAGCGTGGAGAACGGCGTGTACGTGTAGAGCAGACCGTGGACGACCGGTTGGGTGTAGAGGGGCAGATCCTCCATGATGTGGCGCGCACCGTCGCGGTAGACGTCGAGGTCGGCGCCCCCGGCGAAGATACCGATCTCGGGCATCCAGGGACGCACCGTGGTGAGGACCAGAACAACGGAGGTCACGGCCCACAGTCCGAGCACGACGAGGTGTCCTGTCCGGCGGGGCATTTCGCGTCCACCTACCGCACTTCGCCAGAACACCTGCCAGCCCCCTCGTCGATCGTCCCCGGCCAGATCTACATACCTAGCCTAAGCAAGGAATGTGTCTTTTCATCGGCCACCCCGATACGGTCCCCGTCCACGAGTTCGCCTCCCGACCCTACGGCGTTACCCACCGCGCAACACGGCGACAGTCCGCTTACCGGGATTGCCTCGATCCGATCGCTACACTGCACCTCGAATCGACCAACCGGTTCGGTTCCATCAGCCGACGAGGCTCACCTGAAGGGCCGGAACATGATTCGCTTTCTCATTCGGTCCGCGATCTTCCTCGGATCGGCCGCACTGGGGATTCTCGCCGCCGTGTGGCTGATTCCGGACGTGTCCGTCAGCGCCTCAGGGTTCATCATCGCCGTCGTCCTGTTCGCCATTGCGCAGGTCGTGCTGTCCCCGTTCATCACCCGTCTCGCCGAGCGGAATGCACCCGCGTTCCTCGGCGGCATCGGACTGGTGTCCACCTTCGTCGCCCTCGCCATCGCATCCGCGTTCGGCGGGCTGTCGATCTCCGGTTGGCGCAGCTGGATCCTCGCTACCCTCGTGGTGTGGCTCGTCACCGCACTCGCCACCTTCCTGCTTCCGTTCGTCGTGCTCCGCAACCGCGCCGAGGAGCGGAAGGCCAACAAGAATTCCGGCGCCTGATCGTCGCGCAACCCGTTGCTGTGCAGTGGTTCTCACATGCAACGCAGCTCACATCCCGATCCCCTGGCACTCGGAAACGTGAAGGGGCAGAGTCGGAGGTGAACACTCGCCGACGATCGGAGGAGACATGCCGGACCGGACCACCCTCGTCACCGCGCTCACCGAGCAGGAGGCGCTGGACCTTCTGGCCACCGAACGGCTCGGCCGACTCATCCTCGTCACCGGCGACCAACCCGACGTCTACCCCGTCAACTATGTGGTGCACGACGGCAAGCTCTACTTCCGAAGCGCCGAGGGCGACAAGCTCACCGAGATGAAGCTCAAGCCGATGGTCACCTTCCAGGTCGACCGCGCCGACGCCACGTCCGCGTGGAGCATCCTGGTCCGCGGTATCGCACGCACCCTCGTCCGCTTCGACGAGATCAACGCGGCCGAGGAACTCGACCTGCGGTCGTGGGTGCCGACCGAGAAGTACAACTTCGTGGAGATCCGGCCCACCGAGACGACCGGTCGCCGCTTTCTCATCGAACGCGGCTGACCCAGCGGCTCAGTCCAGCCAGCCCAGCACCGTCGACGGCGACAGCGTCAGGACCGACCCCGGCAGCCGTCCCCGCAACCCGCGGTCGGCGGTCACGACCGCGGTGAGGGCACCGTCGCTCATGGCCAGCCGGGCCACCTCGTCGTCACCGCTGCCGGACGCGATGTGCACGGAGACCCGCGCGTCGACGTGGCCGGCGCCGCGGGCCACGCCCTCGAGTATCGCCTCGATGCGCGGCAACCAGCCGAAACCGCCGCCGGGCAGTTCGATGGTCCGCGGCAGCACCTGCGCGAGCCGGTCCAGCAACTCCGTCGTCGCGCCGGCACGATCGCGCCACCACCCATTGGGCCGTGAACCGACCACGTTGGCGGTGTCGAGCAGCACTCGCATCTCGGTGGTCCGCAGAGTCGGCCACGCGAGTGCGAACCCCGGATGCAGCGGCATGCGCTCCACCTCGAACTCCGGCACCCAGCGAAGTTCGGTGCTCTCCCCGTTCGGGACCAGGGCCAGCGGCTTCTCCGCGTCGGCGACGACCGTCGTGTAGGTCCAGCCACCGGCGACGCTGGCCGTGACCCGCTCGGTCCGCACGTGCACCGAGGCGCCGTCGATACCGGTCTCCTCCTGCGCCTCACGGACCGCTGCGTGAACCGTCGTCTCGTGGCTGTCCCGCGCGCCGCCGGGCAGCGCCCACGTGCCGCCCTGATGGCTCCACGCCGCCCGATGCTGCAGCAGGACCGCGGCCGAGCCGTCCGCCAGTGGGGCGCGCAGCAACAAACCCGCCGCACCGTGCCGGCCCCAATGCCGTACGCCTTCGGGGGTCGTCGCCCAACCGTCTCCGTCACCGCGCATGGAGTGTCTCTCACCTGCCCTGTCCGCCGAGCCGCTCGCCTGTCCCCACAGTATTCCCCGCGGCATCACGAATCGGAGGAACAACCTGCCGGTGCGGCTTATGCTCGCAGTACGGGGGCCTCGAACCACACGGACGGCGAACCGAGGACATGCCGTGGCAGTGCCGGAAACCAAGGCGTCGGAGAGCAAAAAGACGCCCACGCCGAAGCAGACCAGCTGGGGGTTCGTGACGATCTACGGCGCCGATCGCGCGCGCCAGATCGCCCCTCGTGACCTGCTTCGATCGACACCTGCTCGGCTGCTCGCGGTCGGCGTCGCGCTGCTCCTGGGCACGCTGGCCGCGGGGCTGATCACCTCGGTGGTCGCGGGAGACCGCAAGCACGAGATCGACGTGCTGCTGTCCACGACCGAACCGCTCGCGCGGTCGGCGCAGAACCTGTACTCGTCGCTGTCCGTCGCCGATGCGGCCGCCGCCACCGCGTTCCTGTCGGGTGGCGTCGAACCGAGCGCGGCCCGGGACCAGTACACGCAGGCGATCGGCACCGCAGCCGCCGAGCTCGTCGCGAACTCCGACGGATTGCCCGGTGACAAAGAGGCGCGAAGCCTCATCACCGAGATCGCGACGCAACTGCCGGTGTACACGGGACTGGTGGAGACGGCCCGCGCCAACAACCGCAGCGGCAACCCCGTCGGCACCGCCTACCTCGCCGAGGCGTCGTCGCTGATGCAGTCGGAGCTGTTGCCGCGAGCGCAGGCCCTGCACACCGAGCGGGCCGCGGCATCGCTGGCCCCGCAGTCGAAGTTCGCCCGGCCACCGTGGCTCGCCATCGGACTGCTCGTTGCGCTGCTTGTCGTGCTCGTCGCGACGCAGGTGGTGATGTCCAGGCGGACCCGTCGCGCATTCAACGCCGGCCTCCTGTTCACGACCGCCGCGATGACCGCGTTGCTCGTGTGGATGCTGGTGGCCGGCATCGTGTCCGCGGCGTCGGCACACAGCGCGGTTCGGCAGGGGTCGACGCCGCTGTCGACGTTCGCGTCGGCGCGAATCCTCGCGCAGCAGGCACGTACGCAGGAGATCATGCAGCTGGTCCGTCGTGACGAGAAGGAACGCCACGCGCAGATCTTCGCCGACGACACCGACCAACTACGCGCGTTGCTCGCCGACTACTCGGAGTCCGACGGCGCGGACGACATACACAAGGCTGCGGGGGCCCTGGACGCGTGGACAGCGTCGCACCAGCGGATGACCGACGCCCTCGAGGTGGGTGACTGGGCGACGGCCGCGACGACAGCTGTGGGCTCCGGTCCCGATTCGAGCGCAGCGGAGTTCGGCGTAGTCGACGGCGCGCTGTCCGACGGTGCCGACACTGCCCGCGCGGAGTTGCGCGACGACGTCGCCCGCTCGTCGCGGGTGCTGTCGGCGCTGGGGCCCGGCGCGGTGGTGATCACGATCGTGGCGGCCGTCGGCATCCCGCTTGGGCTGTGGCCCCGGCTTCGGGAGTATCAGTGATCGGACGCCGATGGCTCGCGACGGCCGCGGTGGCCGTCGGGGTCACCGGCACGGCCGCGGCGGGATGCTCGGCACCACCGGACCCGTACACGCTCCCGCCGAGCGAGACGTACAGCGTGGCACCGCTGCCCGCGGGCGCGTCGGTGGTGACGTCGGCCCCCGCTCCCACGACGGCGGACTGCGGTGATCCGACCGCCAGCCTGCGTCCCTTCCCGCCGGGCGAGGAACCGGCGGGTCCGTCGCTCGACACGATCCGTGCCCGCGGTCAACTGATCGTGGGGTTGGACACGGGCAGCAACCTCATGAGCTTCCGGAACCCGGCCACCGGCGGCATCGAGGGCTTCGACGTCGACATCGCCCGGGAGGTCGCACGCGATGTGCTGGGCAGTCCCGACAAGGTGGAGTTCCGGCTCCTCACCGCGGACGACCGCCAGCAGGCGCTCGAGGAGTCGAAGGTCGACATCGTCGCGCACACCATGAGCATCACGTGCGAACGGGGACAGCACGTGGACTTCTCCACCGAGTACTACGAGGCGCACCAGCGGATCCTGGTCATGGCCGGGTCCCCCGTCTCCGGCGTCGACGACCTCGCCGGGAAACGGGTGTGCCTGACGAAGGGGACACACTCCATCGACCGTATTCGTGCCCTCGCACCCGACGCCACGATGATCGCGGTGCCCACGTGGTCGGACTGCCTGGTGATGCTGCAGCAGCGTCAGGTCGACGCGGTCAGCACCGACGACACCCTGCTCGCCGGGATGACCACACAGGACCCCTACCTGCGGATGGTCGGTCCCAGTCTGGGACCCGAACCGTACGGAATCGGGATGACGAAGGGCAACGACGATCTGGTGCGGTTCGTGAACGGCACGCTCGAACGGATCCGCCGGGACGGTACGTGGGAGAGAATCTATGCCCGATGGCTCTCCGCCTTGGGCCCCTCCCCCGGACCGCCGCCTGCGACGTACCGGGACTGATCGGTGGGACGAACGGAGGATGCATGGCGAGAGAGGGAGCAGAAGAACACGACACGGGCGATTCCGGTGACCTCGCGCAGACCCGCGCCGCCACCGCGGAGGACGATCCGATGGCCACGGCGGCGGTGGAGGTCACCCCCACGACCGGTCGCCGCGCGCGCACCCAGCGCATCCGCACCCGCCGGGTGCTCGGCGGTGGACTGGTCGAGGTTCCGCCGGTTCCCGTGCGCGAACCGCAGTCGGTCATCCTCACCGATCCACACGTCCCGGAGCGCAAGCGGTTCTGCTGGAAGTGCGGCAGGCCGGTCGGCCGTTCCTCCGACGACGGCCCTGGGGCCACGTCCGGGTTCTGCCCCCACTGTGGGGCCCGGTTCCAGTTCGCGCCGTTGCTCTCCCCCGGCATGGTGATCGCGGGCCAGTACGAGGTGCAGGGGTGCATCGCGCACGGCGGCCTGGGTTGGATCTACCTGGCGATCGACCGCAACGTCGACAACCGCTGGGTCGTCCTCAAGGGCCTGCTCCAACTCGGCGACGCCGAGGCGCACGCGGTAGCGGCCGCCGAGCGTCAGTTCCTCGCCGAGGTGCGACACCCGAGCATCGTGGAGATCTACAACTTCGTCGAGTTCCAGAAGGAAGGCTCGCCATCGGCCGGCTACCTGGTGATGGAGTACGTGGGCGGAAACTCGCTGCGCGACATCCTCGCCACATACAAGCGTCCCGAGCGCCTGCCCGTGGAGCAGGCCATCGCCTACATCCTCGAGATCCTCCCCGCCCTGGAATACCTCCATTCGATCGGTCTGGCCTACAACGACCTCAAGCCCGAGAACGTGATGGTCACCGACGAGCAACTCAAGCTCATCGATCTGGGCGCGGTGGCACCGCTCGAGAGCTACGGCTACCTGTACGGCACTCCGGGCTTCCAGGCGCCGGAGATCACCGAGACCGGACCCACCGTTGCGTCCGACATCTACACCGTCGGAAGAACTCTCGCGGTCCTGACCCTCGACCTGCCGACCGAGCACGGACACTACGCCGACAGGCTGCCGTCCCCGACGCACGCACCGCTGCTCGCCCGCTACGACTCCTACCGGCGGCTGCTGCTGCGGGCCACCGCGTCCGACCCGAAGCGGCGGTTCCGGTCCGCCGAGGAAATGTCGGGTCAGCTCAGTGGTGTGCTGCGCGAGATCGTCTCACTCCAGACCGACGAGGAACACCCGATACTCTCGACCGTCTTCACCCGCCAGCGGGCGATGTTCGGGGCGGACGAGATCGTCGAGCAGACCGACGTCTTCGCCGACGGCATCGAACGCGACCGGACCCTGAACCCGCAGAAGGTGGCCCAGTCCCTCGCGGTGCCGCTGGTCGATCCCGACGATCCCGGCGCGCCCCTGGTGAACGCGGCCGCGCACAGCGATCCCCGACTGATGCTCGATCTGCTCGACCGCGCCCGCGAGAACCGCGACCGGGAAACCCCGGAATCGCTGGAACTGCTTCTCGCCGAGGTACGGGCGCATCTCGATCTCGGTGACGCGGACGGTGCGCGGCAACTGCTGCGCCCGTTGGCACTGACCCATCCGAACGACTGGCGCATCGACTGGTATCGGGGCATCGCCGCCCTCACTGTGAACGAATTGGCTTCCGCCTACATGTCGTTCGACAACGTCCACAGCGCGCTCCCGGGTGAGGTGTCCCCGCAACTGGCGATGGCCGCCACCGCCGAACTCCTCCTCGAGCACAGCACCGAGCCCGGAATCGACCGTTGGCGACTGCCGGCGCTCGAGTTCTACCGACGGGTGTGGCGGATGGACCGGAATATCGTGAGCGCCGCGTTCGGCCTGGCCCGACGGCTCGCCGCGGACGGCGACGTCCACGGCGCCGTCGCCGCCCTGGACCAGGTCCCGGTCGGTTCCCGCAGCCACGCCGTGGCACGGATGACAGGGGTCCTGACGTACCTGTCGGTGCGGCCGATCGGCGACATAAGCGAGGAGACGCTGCGCGAGTGCGCCCGGCGAGTGGAAACGCTGCCCCGTACCGAGATTCGCGGTCCGCAGATGCGGACTGTGGTTCTCGGCACTGCCCTGCAGTGGCTACTCGCCGGGCACACCCCGGAAACCGCACGCGAGCCGCTGCTCGGTGTCCCCTTCACCGAGCGCGGCCTGCGTGCGGGCACCGAGGCCGCCCTACGCGCGATGGCACGCGGTGCGCCTACCGCGACTCACCGCTACACACTCGTCGATCTCGCGAACGCGGTGCGCCCCCGGAGCCTGTTCTGAGCGTCGCGTCGAGACGACTTCCGCTGCCGGACTCCTGGATTCGCGCTCCCAGCCAGGCCAGGGCCGCGAGGATCGACACGACGGCAACCGGGATCGGCAGTACCAGCGGTGTCGCCAGCGTCAGAGCCACGGTGAGCAGGGGCACGAGCATCCGCCCCGGCTCGGGACGAAGGTCCGTCCTCGGGGAGCGCTCGATCCAGTCGCGGTACCGCGTGCCGTCGTCCATCGTCAGACCTTCGTTTCCTGCTTCAGCTCCACGACCTTGTCGTCGCGGTGTCCGAGGCCCACGTGCGCCTCTTCGCGCATCCGCTCGACCATGTGCGGGTAGTGCAGCTCGAATGCCGGTCGTTCCGAACGGATCCGGGGCAGCTCCGTGAAGTTGTGCCGCGGCGGCGGGCAGCTGGTGGCCCACTCGAGCGAGTTGCCGTAACCCCACGGGTCGTCGACCGTCACGATCTGTCCGTAGCGGTAGCTCTTGAAGACGTTCCACAGGAAGGGCAGCGTCGACGCACCGAGCAGGAACGAGCCGACCGTGGAGATCGTGTTCAGCGTGGTGAACCCGTCGGTGGGCAGGTAGTCGGCGTAACGACGGGGCATGCCCGACGCACCGAGCCAGTGCTGGACGAGGAACGTCATGTGGAAGCCGACCAACGTGGTCCAGAAGTGCCACCGTGCCAGGCGCTCGTCCATCATGCGGCCAGTCATCTTCGGGAACCAGAAGTAGATACCCGCGTAGGTGGCGAACACGATGGTGCCGAAGAGCACGTAGTGGAAGTGCGCCACCACGAAATACGTGTCGGTGACGTGGAAGTCGAGCGGCGGGCTGGCCAGCAGCACACCGGACAGGCCACCGAAGAGGAACGTCACCAGGAAGCCGACCGCGAACAGCATCGGTGATTCGAACGTCAGCTGACCGCGCCACATGGTGCCGATCCAGTTGAAGAACTTCACACCGGTCGGGACCGCGATGAGGAACGTCATGAACGAGAAGAACGGCAGAAGCACGGCGCCGGTGGCGTACATGTGGTGCGCCCACACGGCGATCGACAGCGCCGCGATGCCCATGGTGGCGTACACCAGGCCGCTGTAGCCGAAGATCGGCTTACGCGAGAAGACCGGGAAGATCTCCGACACGATGCCGAAGAAGGGCAGCGCGATGACGTACACCTCCGGGTGGCCGAAGAACCAGAACAGGTGCTGCCACAACATGACTCCGCCGGTCGCGGGATCGAACAGGTGGGCACCGAGATGCCGGTCCACCCACAGGCCGATCAGGGCGGCAGCGAGCAGCGGGAACACCAACAGGATCAGCAGAGACGTGATGAGGATGTTCCACGTGAAGATCGGCATCCGGAACATGGTCATGCCGGGCGCGCGCAGGCACACAATGGTGGTGATGAAGTTGACCGCACCGAGGATCGTGCCGACGCCGCCGAGTGCCAGGCCGATGATCCAGAGGTCGGCGCCCATGCCCGGAGCGTGCACGCTGTTCGACAACGGCACGTAGGCGGTCCACCCGAAGTCGGCGGCACCACCGGGGGTGATGAAGCCGGCCGTCGCGATGAGGCCGCCGAACAGGTACATCCAGTAGCTCAGCGAGTTCAGCCGCGGGAAGCTGACGTCCGGCGCGCCGATCTGTAGAGGTACCAGGAAGTTCGCGAAGCCGAACACGACCGGGGTCGCGTACAGCAGCAGCATGATCGTGCCGTGCATCGTGAACAGCTGGTTGAACTGCTCGTTCGACAGGAACTGCAGTCCCGGGATCGCCAACTCGGTCCGCATCAGCAGCGCCATGAGGCCACCGATGAGGAAGAACGCGAACGCGGTGACCAGGTACATCACCCCGAGCACCTTGGGGTCGGTGGTCGTGATCATCTTGTAGATGAACGACCCCTTGACGCCGCGGCGAGCCGGGGCCGGCCGCGACGGTGTCAGCATTCGTGGTGGAGCGAGATCGATCTCGGGGTTGGCAACCATACCCGGAATAGTCGGACTTCCGAGGGTTCCGCGACGAGGGCCTAAGGTCCCGATCCTCCGCGCCGAGTGACACCTCTTTGCGAATCAGACCAGCGCGATCGCTTTGCGTGCTATCGCGAGCTCCTCGTTGGTGGGCACCACCAGGACCTCCACCGTGGAGTCGTCCGCGCTGATCCGCCGCTCTCCGGTCTCCGCGGACGCATTCCGCTCGTCGTCGATCACGATACCCAGACGGCCCAATCCGGCAAGGACATCGCGGCGCAGGTCCGCATCGTGTTCGCCGACGCCGGCCGTGAAGGTGATGACGTCCACGCCCCCCAACTCCACGAGGTACGCGCCGACGTAGCGACGCACCCGGTGCACGTAGATGTCGTACGCGAGCTTGGCCGCCGCATCCCCGTCGGCGACCATCTGCTTGACTGCCCGGAAGTCGTTCTCGCCGCACAACCCCTTCAGGCCGGAGTGCCGGTTGAGAAGGTCGTCGAGGTCGTCGCCCTTCATGCCCGCGTTGCGGTTCAGGTGCAGGATCACGCCGGGATCCAGGTCTCCGCTGCGGGTGCCCATCACCAGCCCCTCGAGCGGTGTCATGCCCATCGACGTGTCGACGGCACGTCCACCGCGGATCGCCGCGGCCGACGCCCCGTTCCCCAGGTGGAGGACGATCTGGTCCAGCTCGCCGTAGTCGCGGCTCAGGAAGGCCGCTGCGCGTCCGCTGACGTACTCATGCGACGTGCCGTGGAAACCGTAGCGGCGCACCCCGTTCGTGCGAGCCACCTCGGCGTCGATCGCGTACGTCGCAGCGGCCTCCGACAGCGTGTGGAAGTACGCGGTGTCGAACACCGCGACGTGTGGAACGTCGGGCAGGAGGCGACGCGCCACCTCGATCCCGACGACGTTCGGTGGATTGTGCAGCGGGGCCAGCGGCGACAAGCGCTGCAACTCGGCGACCACCGCGTCGTCGACGACGGTCGGCTCCTGGAACACCGGCCCGCCGTGCACGACGCGGTGGCCCACCGCCGCCACTCCCCACTCGTCCAGAGAGCGTCCGGCCTCGGCGATGACGTCCTCCGCGGCGTGCAGTCCGGCGGTGTGGTCGGGGATGACGAGCTCACGTTCGACGACGCCACCCGGGTGGTGGTAGACGATGCGCCCGGACGACTCCCCGATCCGTTCGACGAGCCCCGACCCGACGGCGTCGCCCGCCGCCGGGTGGACGAGCTGGAACTTGATCGACGAGGATCCCGAGTTGATCACCAGCACAACCGGTTCGGTCACTTCAGCACCACCTTCGAGGGAACATCCTGGGCCTGGATCGCGGTGATGGCGACGGTGTTGACGATGTCCTGCACCAGCGCCCCGCGGGAGAGGTCGTTGACCGGTTTGTTCAGCCCCTGCAGCACCGGGCCGACCGCGATCGCACCGGCGCTGCGCTGCACGGCCTTGTACGTGTTGTTGCCGGTGTTGAGGTCCGGGAACACGAATACCGTTGCCCGCCCCGCCACCTGCGAGTGCGGAAGCTTGGTGTGCGCGACCGTCGGTTCGACCGCCGCGTCGTACTGGATCGGGCCCTCCACCAACAGGTCCGGGCGGCGCTCGTGCACCAGCGCGGTTGCGGTGCGCACCTTGTCCACGCCGATGCCCGAGCCGGAGTCGCCGGTCGAGTAGGAGAGCATCGCGATCCGCGGATCGATCCCGAACCGGGCGGCGGTCTCGGCCGACGAGATCGCGATGTCCGCGAGCTGCTCCGCGGTCGGGTCCGGGACAACGGCGCAGTCGCCGTACGCCAGCACCCGGTCCGCGAGGCACATCAGGAACACACTCGACACGGTCGACACCCCCGGCGTCGTCTTGATGATCTCGAGCGAGGGCCGGATCGTGTGCGCCGTGGTGTGCGCGGCACCGGACACCATGCCGTCCGCGATCCCCTTGTGCACCATCATCGTTCCGAAGTACGAGATGTCGCCCATGATCTCGCGGGCACGTTCGATCGTCATCCCGCGATGCGCCCGCAGTCGCGCGTACTCGGCCGCGAACTCCGAGAGATAGTCCGACCGTTTCGGGTCCAGGACCGTTGCCGACGACAGGTCCACACCGAGTTCCGCGGCGCGGGCGCGGACCTTCGACTCGTCGCCGAGGATCGTCAGGTCGACCACCCGGCGGCGCAGCAGGCGCCCGGCAGCCCGCAGGATCCGGTCGTCGTCGCCCTCCGGCAGCACGATCCGCTTACGCTCGGCCCGGGCCCGATCCAGCAACTGGTACTCGAACATCTGCGGCGTCACCACCGACGGCAGTTCCACCCGCAGGCGCGCGATCAACGTGGGCGCGTCGACCCGGCGTTCCATGAGCGCGAGCGCGGTGTCGATCTTGCGGAGCGAGCCGACCGCGACCCGTCCGCGGGTCTGTGCGGCGATGTTGGCGGTCTCGAAGGAATCGAAGTGCGTGGCGAGAAGCGGCAGCCGCGGGCTCAGTCCGGCGATCAACCGCGCCACCGATCGGTGCGGCTCGATCCCGCCGCTCATGACGATCCCCGACAACGACGGGAAGCCCTGCGCGTCATGCGCATTGACCAGCGCTAGAAGCGCGTCGGACCGGTCGCCCGGCACGATCACGAGCGATCCCTCGGAGATCCGCTCGAGGATGTGCTCGGCGGTCATGGCGCCGACGGTCACGTCCAGTGCCTCGCGCTGCAGCAACGCGGTGTCACCGCTGTACAGCACTCCGTCGAGCGCCGTCGACAGTTCGGCCATCGTGGGCGCGACGAGCAGCGGAATCTCCGGCAGACTCCACACCGGGACACCGGCCGATTCCGGTGCGGCGGCGTACTCCTCGAGCCGCTCAGGATCACAGCGGTTGACGACGATCGCGACCAGGTGTGCATGCTGCGCAGCGAGTTCCGCGGTGCACACGCTCGCGAGTTGGGCCACGTCCCGCGGGCTGCGGTGGGCGCCACGCAGCGTCAGCAGCACCGGCGCCTCGAGGTTGGCCGCGATCCTGGCGTTGTAGCCGAGTTCGCTGGGGCTGGCGACCTCGGTGTAGTCGCTCCCCACGATCACGACGGCGTCGCACTCGTCGGCCACCTGGTGGTACCGGGACACGATCTCGCTGAGCGCGCCGTCGGGGTCCGCGTGTACCTGGTCGTACGTCACGCCCATGCACTGGTCGTAACTCAGGTCGGCGGTGGTGTGGTCGATCAAGAGTTCCAGGATGTGGTCGGTCTCGTCATCCGACCGCGCGATCGGACGGAAGACGCCCACCCGAGCCGTCGATGCGCACAGCATCTGCAGCACGCCCAGGGCCACCGTCGACTTGCCGGTGTCCCCCTCGGGTGAGGCGATGTAGACGCTGGACACGCTGCCCGAATCAGCCATGAGCGACAGCCTAGTGAGGATCGCGCATAATCGGCGTCCATGAGTGAAACGGCATTCCCGGACGTCCGGTGGGGTTCGGAGAACAGCATTCTGCGCCGGCCCGGGATCGCGTTCGCGTCGACCAAGCTGGGTTCGTGGACCATCCGCAGACTGGCGGGTGTGGACCGTCGGCTGCTCGAGCGCAGCAGGGGCCGCATCACCGTCCTCGGACCGATCGGCGCCCCCACCGTCCTGCTCAACACCGTCGGCCGCAAGTCCGGGCAGCGTCGAACCAGTCCGCTGCTGTATATCCGCGACGGCGACCGGCTGGTGGTCGTCGGCAGCAACTTCGGGCAGGACCATCACCCGGCGTGGACGTCGAACCTGCTGGCGCAGCCCGAGGCCGGTGTGACGATGGCCGGACGCGACATCCCAGTGCTGGCCACCCAGGTCACCGGCGAGGAGAAGGAACGGCTGTACAAGCAGTTCGTCCAACTGGCCGGCGCCTACGCCGTCTACCAGGGCCGCACCGACCGCGACATCCGGATGTTCGTCCTCACCCGCCGCTGAGCGGTCTCAGCCCCCTCTGGCCGAATGTCACATACGTTCAGTTGGACTGAACGTATGTGACATTCGGCCACACCGACGGGGTCAGACGACCGAGGCGCGATCGATGTCGGAGACGTCGGCGCCCGCCGATTCGAGGCGCTTGAACAGTTCGTCGGTGCCGTACTTCGAAGCGAACTGCAGTTCGGAGTCGGTGATCGGCACCGCCTGCAGCCACGTCGTCACGTCCTCGTCCCGGTCGACGAGGATCTCGAGCGTGGACCAGATGAACGGGACGACCAGCAGCACGTGCCGCGTGGAACGGCCCGGATCGGCTGCATGAACCGCGTTGGGAACGATCGTGTTCGGGGTGACGTGCAGGGATCCGGACGCGATCTGGAACGCGCACTGGGCGAGGACGTCGGCCAGTGGCCGATAGTCGGCGCGGCCGACGGTGATCAGCTCGGTGCGGATCGGTCGGCCGTCGTCGGTCGTGACGTTCGTCGGGAACCGAACCATGTCCAGGGTCGCGTAGGACGCGTAGCCGGGGCCGGGGCAGCCGTCGCCGACCGCGATCGACACCTCTTCCGGATCCTCACCGTCACCGTCCGGATCGACGGGTGCCCGGAACCGCAACACCTGTGGCGACACACCGAAAACCTCGCCGATTCGGTGTGCCGCCGCCCGGACTTCTTCACTCGCTTCCATGGGAACGAGCCTAGAGCTCGGTTCCAGGTGAACCGGCGTCAGGCCAGCGCGCGCAGACGCGGTGCGAGGTCGCGCTCGAACAGATCCAGGAACCGCTTCTGGTCGTGGCCCGGCGCGTGGAACACCAGGTGGTTGAGGCCCGCGTCGAGGTACGGCTTGATCATCGCGACGGCCTCGTCGGGGTCGGACGACACGATCCAGCGCTTGGCGACCTGCTCGATGGGCAGCGCGTCTGCCGCGGCCTCCATCTCGATCGGATCCTCGATGCTGTGCTTCTGCTCCGGCGTCAGCGACAGCGGCGCCCAGAACCGGGTGTTCTCGAGCGCAGCCGCCGGATCCGTGTCGTACGAGATCTTGATCTCGATCATCCGGTCGATGTCCGCAAAGTTGCGGGCCGCCTTCTCGGCCCCCTCCTTCACCGCCGGGATCAGCTTCTCCGTGTACAGATCCATGCCCTTGCCGGACGTGCAGATGAAACCCTCACCCGCGCGGCCCGCGTAGCGGGCGACGACGGGGCCACCGGCCGCGATGTAGACGGGGATGCCGCCCTCGGGGACGTCGTAGATCGAGGCGCCCTTGGTGCTGTAGTACTCGCCCTCGAAGTCGACGCGGTCACCGGTCCACAGATCGCGCATCAACTGCACCGACTCGCGCAGCCGAGCGAAACGCTCCTTGAACTCGGGCCACTCGCCCTTGAAGCCGGTCGCGATCTCGTTGAGCGCCTCACCGGTGCCGACACCGAGCATCACGCGTCCCGGGTACAGGCAGCCCATCGTCGCGAACGCCTGCGCCACCACGGCCGGGTTGTAGCGGAACGTCGGGGTCATCACAGACGTGCCCAACTGCAGGCGCTGCGTGCGCTCACCGACCGCCGTCATCCACGCGATCGAGAACGGCGCGTGGCCGCCGTTGTGCCGCCACGGCTGGAAGTGGTCGCTGACGGTGACGCTGTCGAGGCCGTGTTCCTCGGCCATCACCCCCAGCTCGACGAGGTCGCGCGGGCCGAACTGCTCCGCGGAAGCCTTCAATCCCAACTTCAGTCCCTGTACCACCGGTTCTCCGATCGTCTACCCGATTCGATTGGCTTCGAGTATGCCCCGCGTCACTCTCGGGCTGTAGCCCCGTCTCATCGGTCGTGGTCGGTGGGGTGCGCGAGATCGTGTTCGACGAGATCCGGTGCGGGTGTCCAGTCGTAGACGACGGACGTACGCAGCAGGATGTCCTGGAGGGATCTGCGGCGGGCATCGACGGCGGCCCAGAACAGTCCGAATCCGAAGAGCACACACAGCACCGCACGGACCGCGCACCGCGGCAGCCGGACCAGTCGGCCGTTACGACTGACCAGGCGCAGTCCCATCGCGACCGCACCGACCGAGCGTCCGCTGGTTGCCCAGCACACCGTCAGGTAGAGCACCGAAAGCCCGAGAAAGGTGGTGATCGACAGCAGAAGCTGTGTGTGCGGGAAGCGAAACTCCTGCGGCGAGAACAACAACCGGGCGAAGACGAGCGCCGCATAGATCACGCCCATCAGAAACAGCACGACACCGATGTCGATGAGTGCCGCGAGACCGCGGGTGACGATGCCCGCAGGGCGGTGAGCCGGGCCCGACTGCCGGACATCGGTCATGAGTCACCGCCCTCGCGGCCGAACAAACGCCCGACGAAGCCCGCGACCGCATCGTCGGCTGCCATGCCCTGGGTCCGCGCGCCACGCACCGCCTCGGTCGACATCGAACTCGTCGATTCCCGGATGATCCGGGGCAGGTCGACGCCATCGATGACCTCGTTGGACAATCCGACCAGGTCGATCCGTTCGATCACCGCGTCCACGTCCACCTTCGCGGCGATCGCGTCGACGTCGACCCTGTCGACGATTCGCCCGATGTCGACCCGATCGATGATCCGCTCGACGTCCACCCGGCCGGCGACGTCGTTCACGTCCACGCGATCCAGGATCGGCGCAATGTCCACCCGTGCCGCAATCGCGTCGACATCGACGCGGTCGACGATGTGCTCGATGTCCACTCGGTCGACGATCCGCTCGACGTCGATGCCCTCGGCAATCGTGTCCAGGTCGACGTGATCGCGCACGACCGTCGTGATGTCGACCTCCGCCAGCGCGGCCGCCACCACCCGACGAACGACCATCCGCAGCAGCCGTTCGGTGACGGCGTCCGCCACCCTCAGCGTCTCGGCGCCGCGCGCATCCAGCGCTGCGAGGCCGGCCCCGACGACGGGCAACCGCGATGCCACGTCCAGCGTCGTGGTCGCCGCGAGCCGCGCGCCGTCGCCGAGCAGCGCGACGACTCCGGCCATCACGCGTACCGGATCCGGAATTCGATTGCCGTCCATACAGACATCCAAGACGCAACACGCAGGATTGTCGACACATGGGTCGGGCGCGTCGGCGATCCGCTCCCCCGCCTCCCGCCCCGCGGATATGCTGGGCTGAGCTTCACTCAGCCGGAAAGCAATTCAGGCCAATTCGGCCGGAGGTGCGCGATGAGAAGCTCCGGAACGGCGGTCGATGCAACAGCACGCCGGATCCTCCATTCACTCGTCCTCGTCGGGACGATGGTGGCCTCGATGGTCGGTACAGCGCTCACCGCGCACGCCGAGCCGTCGAGCGTCGCGGGCATCGTCCAGGTGAGCGACCGGGTGACGCGAATATCGGTGTACTCGCCGTCCATGGACCGGGTGGTCACCAGCGACGTCATCCATCCGGTCGGTGGCGGCCCCGCCCCCACGTTCTACCTGCTCACCGGGATCGGCGGCGGCGAGGACGGCATCTCGTGGTTCAACAACTCGACGGTTGCGCAGTTCTTCGCCGACAAACACGTCAACGTGGTGCTGCCGGTGGGCGGCAAGTACTCGATGTACACCGACTGGGTGGCCGACGACCCGGTCCTGGGCCGCAACAAGTGGCAGACGTTCCTCACCCGTGAGCTGCCGCCGGTGATCGACCGCCAGTTCGGGACGACCGGAGTCAACGCCGTCGGCGGCGTCTCGATGGCGGCGGGCCCGGTACTCGACCTCGCGATCCAGGCACCCGACGTCTACCGCGCCGTCGGCTCGTACAGCGGCTGCGCGCAGACCAGCACCCCGAACGGGCAGGCGATGGTGCGATCCATGGTCGAACTGCGCGGCGGGGCCAACGCGGCCAACATGTGGGGACCCATCGGTGGTCCGACATGGGTGCAACACGACCCCGTCGTGCAGGCGGAACGGTTGCGCGGCAAAGCTTTGTACCTGTCCGCTGCGTCGGGTGTGCCGGGTCCGATCGACGAGCTCAACCCACTGTTGGCCATCCCGCAGGCGATCGGCGGCGGCGTGGTGGAGGCGATCACGCAGGGCTGCACCGGGGTGATGGCCGCGCGACTGCAGTCGCTCGGGATCCCCGCGACGGTCGTCTTCCGCAACCAGGGCAGCCACTCGTGGGGTCTGTTCGAGGCCGAGATGCAGGACTCGTGGGCGGTGATCGGACCGGCGATCGGAGCGTGACGGATACTGGTGACGTGAGTACCGACGAGCGGAACCGCGGCTGGACCTATCTGATGGACATGGATGGTGTGCTGGTCCACGAGGAACACATCATCCCGGGCGCCGACGCCTTCCTGGCCGAACTCCAGGAGGCCGGAAACCCGTTCATCGTCCTGACCAACAACTCGATCCGTACCCCACGCGACCTGCGTGCCCGGTTGCGGCGCAGCGGCCTCGACATTCCCGAGGAGTCGATCTGGACGTCGGCGCTCGCCACCGCGACCTTCCTGAAGAACCAGCGTCCCGGCGGAAGCGCCTACGTGGTGGGCGAATCCGGCCTCACCACGGCGCTGCACGAGATCGGTTACGTCCTCACCGACAACGACCCCGACTACGTGGTGCTCGGCGAGACCCGGACCTACTCCTTCGAGGCGATCACCACCGCAATCCGCCTGGTCGAACGGGGCGCCCGGTTCATCGCGACCAACCCGGACGCCACGGGCCCGTCCCGCGAGGGATCACTGCCGGCAACGGGTTCGGTGGCAGCGCTCATCAGCCGTGCCACCGGTCGCGAACCGTACTACGTGGGCAAGCCGAATCCGCTGATGATGCGGTCGGCGCTGCGTGCGATCGGAGCGCACTCGGAGAACACGTTGATGATCGGCGACCGCATGGACACCGACGTCGTGTCGGGGCTCGAGGCGGGCCTGCAGACCATCCTGGTGCTCAGCGGCATCTCCACCCGGGAGACTGTCGAGACGTTCCCGTACCGGCCGACGCTCGTGCTCGAGTCGGTGGCCGATCTGGTGGGTCGCACGGCAAACCCGTTCTGACACGCCGCCGTTTCACCCGAGCGCGGTGTACGCCGCCTCGATCAGGCGGTAGGCGCGGCGGTCGCCGGCGAAGTAGTCACGCTTGAGATTCGGAACGAATGCGAACGCGAGTCCGTGCACGGGATCGCCCAACCCGACGGCCCCGCCCGCACCCGGATGCCCGAACGCAGTCGCGCGTGCTGCCTCCGGGAGCTCGAAACTCTGTGCGGGGAGCATGAATCCGAGGCCGTACGCGCTGTCGGTGAGCAGTACGCGGTCGTGTCCCCGACCGCGTTCACGGAGCGCGTTCCGCAGGGTCGCGGAGTCGAGCGTCACCCCGTGCACCAGGTCGCGGTAGAACCGGGCCAGTCCACGGGCCGTCGTGACCATGCCCGCTGCCGGCCAACCGCCGGAGAGCAACACCGGATCGTTGTACGACGCAGCCGGATTGGCCGTCGCCCGGAACAGCAGCGAGCCCGGCTCGGCGTACGCGGCGCCGATGCGGGACTGCGTCGCGATATCGGTCAGCGGCGACGTCGGCTCCCCGCGCCGCGGGACGCTGATCCGCGCCGCCCGCGCGATCGTTCCGGGCGGGGCGCCGATCCACAGGTCCGAGCCGAACTCCTGCCGCGCGAACTGGCCCACCGTCATCCCGGTGTGACGACGGACCACCTCGCCGACGAGCCACCCGAACGTGAGTGCGTGATAGCCGTGCGCCGTCCCCGGCTCCCATTCCGGGGCCTGACCTGCCAGACGCTCGGCCATCGCCGCCGGATCGGCCGCCTGCGCCACCGACACCGGACCGTCGAACGCCGGTAGCCCGGCCTGATGGGTCAGCAGGTGTTCGACGGTGATGTCGGCCTTGCCGTTCTGCGCGAACTCCGGCCACCACTGGGCGACGGGCTCGTCGAGCGTGACGTAGCCGCGTTCGGCCAGCAGCAGCGCCGACGCCGTCGTCACGGCCTTGGTGCACGAGAACACCACACACGGGGTGTCCCACGCCCATTCCCGGCCGGTCTTCCTGTCGGCGACGCCACCCCACAGGTCCACGACCGGCCGGCCGTCGGCGAAAACGGCCACCGCCGCACCCAGGTTCCGCCCGTCGGCGAAACTCTCCTCGAACACCTGACGGACACCGTCGAACGCCGAATCACATTGACCCTGTACAGATGTCATGAACACCTCGAATCGGGCGTGCCGCCGGAGTGGTCCCGACTGCAAGGCTAGGCCGCGTGGTCCGGGCGTGCGGGCAATCGGCCTCGGCTCCCATTCCTGACGGGTACGCGCGGATTTCCGACCGAACAGGGCAGAAGTGGGCGATCAGTACGAGCGCAGCGGCGTCGGCACCCCCGCGACCACCAGCACGACGGACTCGGACTCGGCCGCGACGGCCGCGTTCACCCGACCAAGCAGGTCACGAAAGCGTCGACCGGCCGGCGTCGGCGGCACCACCCCGCTGCCCACCTCGTTGCTCACCGCCACGATCGGCACCCGCGTCGCCCGCCACGCCGCGAGCAGGTCCGCGATGTCGGTGTCGACCGCCGACCAGTCGCCGCCGGTCCACACGCCGTGGTGGTCGAGGCGGCCGGTGAGCCACGTACCGAGGCAGTCCAGCAGCACCGGTTCGCGCGCGGCCGCCAGTGCCGCCGCGACGTCGGCGGTCTCGACAGTCGTCCACCCCGACGGACGTCGGTCGCGGTGCAGCGCAACACGTTCCGCCCACTCCCGATCGCCCTCCTGCACCCCGCCGGTCGCCAGGTAGGTGACGCGCGGTTCGGCGGCCAGCAGCGACTCGGCGTGCGTCGACTTCCCGGCGCGGGCGCCGCCGAGGACGAGGGTGCGCGACGACGTCCGCACCCGCGGCGCCGCTTCCCCGATCCGCACGACCGCACCGTCGTCGACGATCCGCGCTCCCCACGGCCGCAGGCGTGCCGCGAGTTCCGGCGTCGGAGGGTTGTAATGGCTCAAATGCACCGCGACGACGTCGGTGCCGCCGGTGATCGCGCCGACGTCACGGAGAGCGGCGAGAGTGCGCGGAAAGGTCGTCAGATCGTGGTGGCCGGCACCGAGATCGGTTCGGGTGCCAAACGTCTCCTCGAGGAACAACGCGTCGTATCGGGCGTCGCGGACGGCATCCAGAGTCGACGACGGCAGCGGCCCGGTGTCGGTGGCCCACAGCAGGCGGTCGCCGCCGGGCCCGGTGATGTCGTAGAGCACGCTGTCGCCGTCACGGATCGCGGTGTGCGCCGCCTCGAGCACGCGGACCGTGTACCCGCCCAACGTGATTCGGTCACCGGCGGCAACCGGGACGAACCGCACCGGATCGTCCGGGCCTACCCAGTCACGGCACAGGTCGAGCGCCTCGGGCGGTCCGACGACGTCGAGCAACTGATCGCGCTGCACCCAGGACCGGAACAGCAACGCGGCCGGGCCGACGTGGTCGGGGTGCGCGTGCGTGAGCAGGATGTACCGGACGCCGTCGAGGGGACGCCCGGCGCGGACCGCCGCCCGTGGGATCTCCGGGCCGCAGTCGACGAGGATCGAGTCGTCCACCAGCGCGGCCGTCTGGCCGCGGATCTCACCGCGCGCCGCGGCGGTGCGGCACGACGCGCACACGCAGAAGGGGTTGGGCCATCCGTCGGCGCTGCCGGTGCCCAGCAGTACGACCTCGATGACCCCACCCCTCCCGTACGCGTCAGCGCAGCGCCTGCGCCAGATCCTCGAGCAGGTCCTCCGGATCCTCCAGGCCCACCGACAGGCGCACGACGCCGTCGGACAGGCCGATCGCGGCGCGCCCTTCCGGCCCCATCGCACGGTGCGTCGTGGTGGCCGGGTGGGTGATGAGCGACTTGGAGTCACCCAGATTGTTGGAGATGTCGACGACCTGCAGCTTGTTGAGCAGCTCGAAGGCACGCTTCTTGCCCTCACCCGCGGCCGAGTCCAGCTCGAACGTGACAACCGTGCCGCCGCCGCTCATCTGCGACTTCGCCAGCTCGAACTGCGGGTGCGATTCGAGGTACGGGTACTTGACCCAGCGCACCGACGACTCGGCCTCGAGGAACTGCGAGATCCGCAGCGCGCTGTCCACCGAGTGGCGCACGCGCAGCGGCATCGTCTCGAGCCCCTTGAGCAGGGTGTGGGCGTTGAACGGGCTCAGCGCCGGACCGGTGTGGCGAATCAGCTGTTGCACCGGACCGTCGATGTAGTCCTTCGGCCCCAGGATCGCACCGCCGAGGACGCGGCCCTGGCCGTCGATGTGCTTGGTGCCCGAGTAGACGATCACGTCGGCGCCCAGGTCGAGGCTGCGCTGCAGCAGCGGGGTGGCGAAGACGTTGTCGAGCACCACCTTCGCGCCGGCGGCGTGCGCCATCTCCGACACCTTGCGGACGTCGACGAGGGTCTGCATCGGGTTCGACGGCGTCTCGAAGAATACGGCCGTGGTCGGCACCGACAGCGCCTGCTCCCACTGGTCGAGGTCTTCACCGTCGACGAACACGGTCTCCACGCCCCAGCGGGGCAGGATCTCGTTGCACACCACGAAGCACGAACCGAACAGGCTGCGGGCGGCCACCAGGCGGTCGCCCTTGCCGAGCAGCGCAGCGAGCGCGGTGAACACAGCGGACATGCCGGACGCCGTCGCGTAGCAGCCCTCGGCGCCGTCGAGCAGCCGCAGCCGCTCCTCGAACATCTTCACGGTCGGGTTGCCGTACCGGGAGTAGACGAAGTGGTCGACCTCGCCGGTGAACGCCTGCTCGGCGGCCTCGGCGGACTCGTACACGAAGCCCGAGTTGAGGTAGATCGCCTCGGACGTCTCCTCGAAACCGGAGCGCAGCGTGCCGCCGCGGACGCCCAGCGTGGCCGGACGCACGGAGTCGGGAAGCGACTTACGGAAGGCCCCGCCCTGCGGGATAGCACTCACGACTGAGTCCAGGGCAGTCCGACGGCGCGCCAGCCGCTGGTGCCGCGACGCCCGTCCGCGCCGAGCCCGCCCTCGAACCCGTCGAGCACGTTGTACGACGGGCCGATACCGGCGGCGGTGGCAGCTTCAGCAGCACCGATCGAGCGCTGGCCGGAGCGACACAGGAAGATCACCGGACGAGCCGCGGCTTCGTCGACGCCGCCGGCGATACCCGCCTCGACGAGCTGGTCGACGAAGGACTCGTTGCGCGCACCCGTGGGGTAGCTCACCCATTCGATGAGCACGGTCCGGCGGTCGATCGACGACGTGTCGGGCACACCGACGTATCGCCATTCCGCGTCGGTCCGCACATCCACGAGCACGGCGTCCGGATGCTCGCGCAGCAGCTCCCAGGCTTGCTGCGGCGTAATGTCTCCTGCGTAGCTCACCGCTCCAGCTTTCCACAGCGGCCGGACGGGCGTAGCACGTGGATGGGCCGAAACGCGAGAACCACGCAACCCGGGCGCGTCAGTTACATACCAGCCAGCGACCGTCGCCCTGGACGAACTGCCACGTCGACGAGGTCGCACCCTTGCCGTCGTTCGCGCTGATGCGCACCTCGGCAGTGGCGTCGTTGCCGTTGACCTGAGCGTTCGAGACGGCCTCGACCGTCACCTCGCCCTCGCGGCCTACGAGCGGCGACCGGTCGTCGGCGAACCCGTCGCACACCATCCGGTCGGTGGCCTCGGCGTCGTCGTTGTTGTCGGCGCGGACGAAGTCGGTGGCCGACGCGTTCAGCCGGTCGGCCTCGCTCCGGTTCTCGTCGGCCGGCGACACCAGCGAAGAGATGATAATTCCGATCATCACGATCGCGACTATTGACACGGCGAGAAGAAAGGGTTTCGCCGTCGTCCGCGAGGGATCTTCGGCCGGTTCGGGCTGGTCGGTCATACCTGCGATTTTCCCCCGTACGGGCGGGTCGCTCCCAGCCGGGTCCCGAACAGCCGAGGACACAAACAGTATTTGTGACCCCCCAAACCGGAGCGCAGTACCCGGAGACACTTCACACCGCGACCATGGGGTATCACCGCAGCCCTGGTTCTAGCATGAAGTCGGGGGACGGTTGCTTCCAGCGGAATCCGCCACCCACGACAGCCGGGCGACCACCGGGTGTTAGGTAGGGCTCAGTTCGACCCGTTGCCGCACGTACGCTGTCACACAAGCAAGCCCATGCACGTCCGTCCAATCGAAAAGGTAGTTCGCCTCAGATGACTGACCAGACTCGTCCACTGCGCGTGGCCATCGTCGGCGCCGGCCCGGCCGGTATCTACGCCGCCGATGCGCTCATGAAGTCCGACACCGAGGTGAGCATCGACCTGTTCGAGCGGATGCCGGCGCCGTTCGGCCTGATCCGGTACGGCGTCGCGCCGGACCACCCGCGGATCAAGGGCATCATCACGGCGCTGCACAAGGTCCTCGACAAGGATCCGGTCCGCCTGCTCGGCAACATCGACTACGGCACCGACATCACCCTCGAGGACCTGCGTCGCTTCTACGACGCGGTGATCTTCTCGACCGGCGCCAACGCCGACCGCGCGCTGAGCATCCCGGGTATCGACCTCGACGGCAGCTACGGCGCCGCGGACTTCGTCTCCTGGTACGACGGCCACCCGGATGTGCCGCGCACGTGGCCGCTCGAGGCCGAGAAGGTCGCCGTGCTGGGCGTCGGCAACGTCGCGCTCGACATCGCCCGCGTGCTCGCCAAGACCGGCGACGAACTGCTGCCCACCGAGATCCCCGCGAACGTCTACGAGGGTCTGAAGAACAACAAGGCCGTCGAGGTGCACGTGTTCGGCCGCCGCGGTCCCGCGCAGGCCAAGTTCACGCCGCTCGAGCTGCGCGAGCTGGACCACTCCCCCACCATCGAGGTCATCGTCGACCCCGAGGACATCGACTACGACGAGGGCTCCGAGGTCGCACGCCGCAGCTCCAAGCAGGTCGACATGGTCGCCAACACCCTGCAGGACTGGGCCATCCGCGACCAGGGCGACCGCCCGCACAAGCTGTTCCTGCACTTCTTCGAGTCCCCGCACGAGGTCCTCGGCGAGGACGGCAAGGTCGTGGGTCTGCGCACCGAGCGCACCGAGCTCGACGGCACCGGCAACGTCCGCGGCACCGGCAAGTTCAACGACTGGGACGTCCAGGCCGTCTACCGCGCCGTGGGCTACCTGTCGCAGAACATCCCGTCGATCCCGTTCGACGACCAGGCCGGCACCGTTCCGAACGAGGCCGGACGCGTCGTCGGCGACGACGGCAAGCACATCGACGCCACGTACGTCACCGGCTGGATCAAGCGCGGCCCGGTCGGCCTGATCGGCCACACCAAGGGCGACGCCAACGAGACCATCGCGTGCCTGCTCGAGGACGCCCCGAACTTCGCGGGCGCGGCCGAGCCGGGCGAGGACGCGGTCATCGAGTTCCTCGAGGGCAAGGGCGTCCCGTACACCACGTGGCAGGGCTGGTACCGCCTCGACGCGCACGAGCGCTCCCTCGGCGAGCCCGAGGGCCGCGAGCGCATCAAGGTCGTCGAGCGCGAGGACATGCTGCGCGCCAGCGAGCCGCACAAGGCCTGATCTGCCGGGCTTCCAGCTGAAGGGTCCCTTCATGCGCCGTCAGCGCGTGAAGGGACCCTTCAGCTTTCAACGGGGGCATGATGAGACACGTGTTTGACGCGCACGTGCACATCATCGACCCGCGGTTCCCTCTCGTGGAGAACAACGGCTACCTGCCCGATCCGTTCACGATCGCCGACTACCGCGCCCGCATGGCCGGGTTCGGGGTCGACGGCGGGGCCGTGGTGACCGCGTCGTACCAGGGCACGCTGGGTCGGCCGCAACTGCTGGCCGCGCTCCGCGAACTCGGCGAGGGCTGGGTGGGCGTCACGCATCTCGATCCCGACGCCACCGACGAGGACATCCTCGCGCTCGATCGGGCCGGGGTGCGTGGGGTGCGGTTCAACCTGCGGCGGAGCGCCACGGACGTGCGGATCCTGACGACCCAGGCGCTGCGCGCCCACGAACTGGTGGGCTGGCACGCCGAGTTCTACGTGGACGCGACGCTGCTGCTGTCGCTGGAACCGGTGTTCGCGAAGCTGCCGGCCGTCAGCATCGACCACCTCGGGATGTCGACGCGCGGGCTGCGTTACCTGCTGAACCTCGTCGACCGCGGCGCCAAGGTGAAGGCCACCGGTTTCGGGCGCACCTCCATCGACGACGTCGGCGACGCCATCCGACAGATCCACGCCGTGAACCCGAAGGCCCTCATGTTCGGCACCGACCTGCCCGGCACCCGCGCGCGCCGCGCCTTCGAGCCCGCCGACGTCGACATCATCGCCGACGCGGTCGGTGACGACCTCGAGGCGGTCCTGGGCGGCAACGCGCGCGAGTGGTACCGCTGCCCGGCGTGAGCGTCAGGGCGTGACGACCCGCACCCGCGAGGCGGCCTCGCGAGCCCGCTCGCGGGCGGTCTCGACGTCGGGCCCGGTGGACACCGCGACGCCCATGCGGCGACGGGTGAACGCCTGGGGCTTGCCGAACAGACGCAGGTCGGTCTCCGGCACCGACAGCGCCTCGGCGACGCCCTCGAACGCGATGCCGACGGCCTCGACGCCGCCGTAGATCACCGCGGACGCGCCGGGTGCGGCCAGCGTGGTGTCGACGGGCAGGCCGAGGATCGCGCGGGCGTGCAGTTCGAATTCCGAGACCCGCTGCGAGCGCAGCGTCACCAGTCCGGTGTCGTGCGGGCGCGGGCTGACCTCGGAGAAGTAGACGTCGTCGCCCTTGACGAACAGTTCGACGCCGAAGGTGCCGCGACCGCCGAGTGCGGTGGTGACCTTCTCCGCGACCTCGCGCGCCACAGCGAGCGCGGCGGCGCTCATCGCCTGCGGCTGCCACGACTCGATGTAGTCGCCCGCGTCCTGCAGGTGACCGATCGGCTCGCAGAAGTGGGTGCCGTCGACGGCCCGGACGGTGAGCTGGGTGATCTCGTAATCGAAGTCGACGAAGCCCTCGACGATCACCCGACCCTTGTTCACCCGGCCACCGGAAAGCGCGTAATCCCAAGACTTTTCGAGGTCGTCGACGCCGCGCGCCACGGACTGCCCCTTGCCGGACGAGGACATCACCGGCTTGATGACGCAGGGGAACCCGATCCGCTCGGCGGCGGCCCGGACCTCGTCGAGGGAGTCGGCGAACGCGTACGGCGACGTCGGCAGGCCCAGTTCCTCCGCGGCGAGGCGTCGGATGCCCTCGCGGTTCATCGTCAACTGTGTGGCGCGCGCGGTCGGGATGACCACGGCCAGGCCACGCTCCTCGACCTCGGCGAGCGCCTCGGTGGCGATGGCCTCGATCTCGGGCACCACGAAGTGCGGCCGCTCGTCCTCGATCAGCCGCAGCAACTGCTCGCGGTCGCCCATGTCGATGGTGTGCGCGCGGTGCGCCACCTGGTGGCCGGGGGCGTCGGCGTAGCGGTCGACGGCGATCACCTCGACGCCGAGGCGCTGCAGCGCGATGATCACCTCCTTGCCCAGTTCGCCGGAACCGAGCAGCATCACGCGGGTGGCGCTCGGGCTCAGCGGGGTGCCGATCCGGGTGGGGACGTCTGCAGGAGTCTCGTGGCGCATGGGTCGGACTATATGCGGTCGCCGATATGCATACTTGCGCGATGACCTTGGGGATCGACACTCGCCTGACCCTGCTCGCCGCCGGGCTGATCTTCCTGCTCGCCCTGATCCTGGGGGTCTGGAAGTACCAGAGCATGCGCACCTCGCCCGATCACCTCGCGCACCCGTACGTGGACATCGCGCATCGGTCGGCGCTGATGTACTCGTTTGCGACGCTTCTCGTTTCGGTGTTCGTCGAACTGAGCGACTGGCCGACCGCGGTGAACGCGACGTGCGCGGGGATCCTGGTGTTCTTCTTCGTCGCGGCCATCGGTAGCTACATCGTCCACGGCGCCCGCCGCGACACCACCAACCAGTTCGAGCGCCCGGACGCAGCCCTGCGTGTGTCGATGATCGCACTCGTGATCGGCGAGATCGGCGGGTTCGCCGTGCTGCTCGCCGGTTTCGTGGCCGGGCAGATCCTCTAGCGGTGGGTTTCCACGCGCGCCAGGAAGTCGAGCACGCACGCATTGAAGTCGGCGGGCCGCTCCTCCGCGCACGCGTGCCCGGCGCCGGGCAGAACTACGAGTTCCGCTCCGGGGATCGACCGGGCGATCAGTTCGGTGTGTGGGCGCGGGATCGGGTCGCGCTCGCCCACGATCACGAGCGTCGGGACGGTGATCGCGGACAGGCTGTCGGACGGAATGTGCGGGTGCACCACCATGAGGCCCAGCAGTTCCCGCTTGCGCGCGATCGTCGCTGACAGCGGTGCGGCGAGCCCCGCGAGCAGCCAGCCGAGCGTCGCGGGGACGCGGAACTTCCAGCCCAGGCCGTGCGGATCGAGGTTGGCGCCGTTGACGACCAGCGAGCGCACCCGGTCGGGGTGGCGAAGCGCCGACGTCAGCGCGATGTTTCCGCCGTCGCTGTAGCCGAGGACGTGCGCGTGCTCGATGCCGAGCGCGTCGAGCACCGCGCACACGTCGTCGGCGAAGCGGTCGAAGTCGAGCGGACCGTCGCCGCGCGTCGACTCGCCGTGCGCGCGGGTGTCGACCGCGATCACCTGGTAGCGATCCGCGAAGGCCGGAACCTGCGCGGCGAAGTAGCCGAGGTTCTCGCCGTTTCCGTGCAGCAGGACCAGCGGCTCGCCCTCGCCGGACGTCTCGTAGTGCAGGCGCGCCCCGCCTGCGTCGACGAATCCCATCGGCTCAGCTCGGCGGCTGGTGCAGCGACAGCACGTTGCCGTGCGGGTCGTGGAACCACGCGACGCGGGTACCGTCGGGCGCCGTCCACGCGCCGTGCTCGTCCTGATCCATCCCCTGGTAGCGCAGGAATTCGACTCCCTTCTCGCGCAGGTCGTCGACCATCGCCGACAGGTCCTTCGTGCGCCAGCCCAACACCGTGTAGCCGGTGTCGACCTTCGACTGGACGAGCGTGATCCGCAGTTCGGTACCACCCCCGCCGTCGACGACGAGCGCGAACGGCGTCCGCTCGGTGACCGCCAGGCCGAGGGTGTCGACGTAGAACATCGACGACACGTCCAGATCGGTGCTGGCCAGGAACGCGACGAGTTCTCCGGGGAAGGCCATGCAATCCACTGTGCCCCCCGATCGCGGTCCGAGACAAGTGGTCGGTACGCCGTGACCCCGACCACACCCCGACGTTCGCAGGCGTTACCGTCACAGGAACGGAGCTCGATCATCCAGGAGGAATACGTGACTGCTGCAGGTGCCGAACGGAAGGGCCCGCTGGCGGGGATCCGTGTCGTCGAATTCGCCGGTATCGGGCCGGGCCCGCACGCCGCGACGCTGCTCGCCGACCTGGGCGCGGACGTCGTCCGGGTCCAGCGCGCAGGGCAGATCCCGCCCGAGGGCACGGTGGGCGACCAGACCGCGCGCAACCGCCGGATCGTCGAGGCCGACCTCAAGAACCCCGAGGACGTCGAGAAGATCCTCGGCCTGCTCGGCCGCGCCGACATCCTGATCGAGGGCTTCCGCCCCGGCGTCATGGAGCGCATGGGCCTGGGCCCGGACGTGGCGCTCGAGCGCTGCCCGCGACTGGTGTACGGCCGCATGACCGGGTGGGGTCAGGACGGGCCGCTCGCGCACTCCGCCGGCCACGACATCAACTACATCTCCCTGACCGGCGTGCTGCACGCGGTCGGACGCAAGGGTGAACGCCCGGTGCCCCCGCTGAACATGGTGGGCGACTTCGGCGGCGGGTCGATGTTCCTGCTCTTCGGCATTCTCGCGGCGCTCGTCGAGCGGCAGTCGTCGGGCAAGGGCCAGGTGGTCGATGCCGCGATGGTCGACGGCACGCTCGCGCTGTCGCACATCATCTGGAACTTCCGTCGCAGCGGCATGTGGTCCGACGAGCGCGGTGTCAACATGCTCGACGGCGGCGCCCCCTACTACGACACCTACGAGACCGCCGACGGCAAGTACATGGCGGTCGGCGCGATCGAGCCCCAGTTCTACGCCGAGCTGCTGAAGGGACTCGAGCTCGACCCCGCCGCGCTTCCGGGCCAGCACGACGCGGCCCGCTGGTCCGAGCTGCGCCAGACCCTCACCGACCGCTTCCTCACCCGGACCCGGGACGAGTGGACCAAGGTCTTCGACGGCACCGATGCGTGCACCACGCCGGTGCTGACCTTCGCCGAGGCGCCGACCGACCCGCACATCGCGGCCCGCGGCGGCATCATCGAGCTCGAGGGGGTGCCGCAGCACGCCCCGGCGCCGCGCTTCTCCCGCACGCCCACCGCCACCCCGGAGGCACCCGCGCACACCGCGACGGACGTCGACACGCTCTGGCGCTGAGCGTCTTCCACGACGGGCCGGACACCGCTCGGTGTCCGGCCCGTCGTCGTGTCAGACGACCAGCGCCGGTTCGGCCGGTTCGACGGTGACGCCGAGCGCGTCGTAGGCGGCCGCGATGCCGGCCACCGCCCGCCGCAGTTCGTCGGCGGGCCGCGCGTACGGCAGCCGGACGTACCGCTCGAACGCCCCCTCGACGCCGAACCGGGGTCCGGCCGCGAGCACCACGCCGTGGCTGGGGGCGGTCGCTGCCAGCGCCGTCGACACCGGCGCCGGCATCTTCAGCCACAGCGACATGCCGCCGGTCCCGACGGTCGGCACCCAGTCCGGCAACCGCGCGGACAACTCGTCGAGCAGCACCGCCCGCTGGGTGCGCAACAGTTCTCGGCGATCCTCGACCGGTCCGTCGCCGACATTCAGCAGGTGCACGGCGGCCAACTGGTCCATCACGGGGGTACCGAGGTCGCTCGCGGAGCGGGAACCGACGAGGCGGACGATCAGCTCCGGGTCGGCCCGGATCCAGCCGATGCGCAGACCGCCCCAATGCGACTTCGACACCGACCCGATCGTGACGACCTCCCCGTCCGCGATGCCCCGCGCGTGGGTCGCGACCGGGGCCGGCGGCGGTGCGTCGAGCCACACGTCGACCATCGTCTCGTCGACCACGAGCGTCATCCGGGTGTCCCGCGCGATACGTGCGAGTTCGGCGCGCCCTGCGTCGTCCAGGCACAGCCCCGTCGGATTGTGGAAGTCGGGAATGAGGTACGCCATGCTGGCCGCGGTCTGCCTTGCCGCACTACGGATTCCACCCAGATCCCACGCGCGCGACGCACCCCCTTCGGGACGCACCGGCACGGGAACCGGCCGACCACCGACACGGCGGATCGCCGCGAGCGCGTTCGGGTACGTCGGGTGGTCGACGAGCACCCGCTCCCCCGGCGCCGCAAGGACTCCGAGGAGCAGCCGGAGCGCGTGCTGGGCACCGGAAGTGACCATGATCTGCGCCGCCGACGTCTCGAGTCCGCGGGCCCGGTACCGCTCGGCGATCGCCTCGCGCAGCACCGCGATCCCGTGCGGCTCCATACCGTGCGTGTCCAGAAACGGCGGAAGTGCCTGCAGCGCAGCACCGTAGGCTTCCTGCACCTCGGCCACCGGGGCGACCATCGCGGCGTAGCTCAGGTCGACGACGTCGCCGGCCGAGGACGCCCGCCGGGGAACCGGACCGGGCGCACGCGACGTCGCCGGCACCGTGACCGTGCTGCGCGACCCCTGCCGACTGGACAGGTAGCCCTCCTCCCGCAGCACCGAGTACGCGGTGGTGACGGTCGTCCGGCTGACACCCAACTCGGCCGCGAGCTCCCGCTCGCCGGGCAGCGCCGCCCCCAGCGGAATGCGTCCGTCGTGGACGAGCAGGCGGATTCCGTCGGCGAGCGCCCGATAAGCGGGGCGACGTCCGGCATCGTCGCGCCATCCCCCGAGGTCGCGTGCGACCGCCCGTGCGCCCACGGCATGCATCATCATGCGGTCCAGTATTCGACTTCTGGCCATTTATCTCAAGGCCACTTCCCCAGAAGACTGGGCGACATGAGCACCGTAGTCACCCTCGTCTGCATGTCCTCCCTGGCCGGATTCGTGTACTGGTACATGCCCCGCGACCGGCCACGGAAGTGGTTCCGACTCGAACAGTTCTGTCCGGCAGCACCTTTGGCGGGAATCTTCGACGCATCCGAGCGTCCGAGCAGTGCCGCCGACAATCCGACCGAAGACCGGCCGAGCGATCAGTCCAGTATCGAAGCACTGGACTGATTGATGGTCGGGTGGTCCCAACGGACAGGAAGCACCGGACCCCGAGCCCCGCGACGCCGGCGCGCAGTCGGGCCATTCACACTCGAATCCGATACGTGTTATCCCGAATCCCCCAGGCCCGACCGGGCCACAGAATCGGCATCGAGATATTAACCGTCCCGATATCCGCGAACCGAATGTGTTTTACCCATTCCCGACCAACACTTTGTTCCCCGTTGACCGTAGACGCGAAGTCGCCCCATCCTATTACCCATCCGAGGTTCAACTTTGGTCGACCACCAAAGCTAGCGCACCCGCAATCCTGGACGTATGTCCAGTACCTGGCAACTTGATCGATTCAGTTCACATTTCGCTGATACCGAAGCGTGATTGGTGTTTTGTGAAACACGTTTCACTCCGAAATTGAGAAGTTCCACGTTCCGAATCCAGCCGTATTCCGAATCGAGGAGTCCTTCCATGACAAACCGATCGAGTGTGAAAAACCGATGGCGCCGGACGGCGCTCACGACCACGGCCGCATCGGCCGGCATTCTGCTGCTCTTCGGCGGAACCGCGACCGCGGCACCGACTCCGGCCACCGCGAACGACACTCCCGTCTTCCACGCTGCCGACGATCCCCTACCGAGCGGATTCGCGACCCGGGTCACCCTGACCATGCCCACGCATATCGTCAAGGCCGGAATCACGATTCCACTCCAGGCCCAAGCCTTCGGTATCGACGCGAACAAGGCCGTCAACGGCGGCACGTTCCAATTCCTGGTCGACGGCGTCGCCGTCGGTGCCGAGCTCACGGCGAACACCGTCGGAGGGGTGACCTTCAACTACGCCTTCCCGACGGAAGGAACCTACACCGTCACGGCAAACTACCTGGGCGGCGGCACCATCACCGGTGTCGCCGACACGGCCGCGCCGAGCACGGCCAACGACACCATGACCGTCACGGTCGACGACGCACCCACGGTCGTCCAGCTTCTGCAGCCCACCACGGTGCCGAAGACCGGTGTCTCGGCGGCGATCTCGGCCAAGGTGACCACGCAGACCGGTGACAACCTCCCGAACCGCACGGGCGCCAAGATGAACTTCTACGACGGTGACACGCTGATCGGCTCCACGGCCGTCTTCAGTGCCGACGGTACCGCCAACGCGAACGTGACATTCCTGTACTCCGGCACCAGGATGGTGACCGCGAAGTTCCTCGGCACCACCGGGTACGCCCCGTCCACGTCCGTCGCCGTGCCGGTCGAGGTCGAGCACAAGGACTTGGTCACCAGTACGACCCCGATGGTCCCGAGCAGCGGCGCGGCCGGTGTACCCGTCACGATCAGCGCGGCGGTCTCCGGCGCAATACCGGTGGCGGGCCAGGTCCAGTTCCTCTCGGACGGCGCACCGATCGAGGATCCGGCTCCGCTCGTCAACGGCGTCGCGTCGATCTCGCACATCTTCCCCGAGGCGGGCTCCCACACCATTACCGCTGTGTTCACCGGCACCGGGTTCGCCACGTCGACGTCCGCTCCTGCGCCCCTGAGTATTTCGGAGGCACAGCCCGGTGACACCACCACCACGGTGTCCGCTCCGACTGCCACCGTCCCCGGCGCTCCGGTGACCCTCACGGCCACCGTCGCCCCGACTCCGTACGGCGGCACCGTCCAGTTCTTCGTGGGCGACACCCCGATCAGTGATCAGCTCCCTGTCGTGAACGGCTTCGTCGCGACCACCTACACCTTCGCGGAAGCGGGGACATTCCAGGTCACCGCTCGCTACAGCGGCCACATCGCCGCCAACCCGTCGACGTCGGCCGCAGCCGCGGTGAACGTCGTCGCTCCCGGCGGCGACAACAGCTCGCTGCAACTGCCGGTGTTCGGTTCACTCGGGCAGCTGCCCTTCGGATCCTGACCGGACCACCCCTCCCCACTTCGATCAGCAAAGGAAGGCAACATGACTGACAGGTCCGTCAGGCGCTACCTGACGCCCGTGTGCGCCACCGCCATCTCCGCCGGCATCGTGCTGTCCGGTTCTCCGGCTTCGGCCGCGACCACCACCACCGGGTTCAACGCATGGTGTCAGGCCGTATCCGTCCTCACGGTCAACCAGGCGGCGCAACACATCTTCACCGTCGACGCGCCCGCGCAGGTCAACCCGGGTGAGACGTTCAGGTACCGCATCCAGCCGGCACCGGCCGCCTACCCGAACAAGCAGTCCATCGCGACCACGACCAACGTCTCCCGCTTGAAGATGGACTACCAACTGCCGGACAACGCCACCTTCGTCGGCGCCGAGGTCGTTCCGGACACCGGTGTGAACCTGACGGGCACGCCCGCCAACGTGCTGCGGGTCAACGAGAACGGCGACCCCGATCCGGACGGCACCATTCTTCGTCTGTCCGGTGACAACGAGGTGATCGGCAACAGCCCCAAGGCCAACAAGGCGAGTGTCGGAGGCATCCTCGTTCCCAAGACGCAGAAGAACCTCGACGGAACACCCACCGCCGACCTGTCGACGTGGTTCCGCCTGCCGGCGATCGACGTCACACTCACCGCGGGGGCGTCCGGCGACATCACGCCGAAGCTGCGCACCGGCGGCACCGCCGCGAACATCGGTGACGAGGGCAACTACAACACGTTCCTCGCTCTCGCATTTGCGCTCAACGCCAACCAATGGGCACCGACACGGTGCATCCCCAAGGACACGCAGGACGACGCGGCACCGGTCAACCGCGGCGGCGGACCGCTCGCCACGATCGCGATCGGCGAACACACCGGCAACGTCACCAACACCGCTCTCACCGCCCCGACGAAGGCGAAAGCCGGTGATACGGTGACACTTTCGGCATCGATCACGCCGGCCACCTCGGGCGGAAACGTCGCATTCGTCGTCGACAGCATCCAGGTCGGCGAGGCGCCCGTCGTCGACGGCACCGCCACGTTCGACTACAAGTTCGCCCAGTGGGGCGACCACAAGGTCACCGCACGGTACATCGGCGACGGCGCGCACCGGCCGTCCCTGTCGGACGAGTCCACCGTCACCGTCGACGGCGGTACTTTCGGGTCGGTGGAACTTCCGCCGCTCGGCTCGCTCCAACTGCCGTCGGGGTCCTGACCCGGACTGACCTCGGGAAGGCGGGTGGGCCTGCATCGGCCCACCCGCCGACTCGTTGCCGGCGGAACATTCGGGTCGATTCACCGCCCATCTTCTGAAACAGGTTATCCCGGCCCTTCCACAGCCCTCGCCATGCGCGCAGCGGATTCCGCGCATCGTCACCACTTCGAGATGTCGGCCCGAGTTAGAAACGCACACAGTAGATTTCGGTCTAAAAAAGTCCGGACGGTCGTCCAACTTTGCTCTTGATCGATTAAGGGTCAATTTCGCTTATGCCTGGTTTCAAAGGAGTGTTAGGTAGAACGCGTTCCACTCCGAATTGGCGAAGATTCACATTCCGAAACCAGGAGTCTCATACATGACAAACCGATGGCGCCGGATAGCGCTCACCACCGCTGCCGCCACCACTGGGACCATGCTCTTCTTCACCGGTACCGCCACCGCAGAACCGGCTCCCAGCGTCCCGAACGGCTCGCCCACCCTTCTCGCCGACGAGCCCGCACCGTCCGGGTTCACCACCCGCATCGACCTGACGATGCCCACGCAGATCAAGACCGGCATCGAGATCACCCTCCAGGCCCAGGTCTTCGGAGTCGACGCGAACAAGGGCGTCAACGGCGGCATGGTTCAGTTCCTCGTCGACGGTGCCGCGGTCGGTGCTCAGATCAAGGCGGGCACTACAGGACTGGCCAGCATCAAGTACACGTTCACGACGGCCGGACCGCACACCGTCGGGGTGAACTATCTGGGCGGCGGCACCATCAGCGGAGTCACCGACCCGGCCGCCGCTAGCCAGACCCAGGGCGCCATCTCGGTCGTCGATCAGGATGTCGCCACGGTCACCGAGGTCCTCCCGGTCAGTGGCGTCGTCGAAACCGGCATCGAGACCACGCTCAAGGCCAAGGTGTCCCTGCAGGCCGGCGGCATCCTGCCGATCCGCACCAACGGCAAGGTGAGCTTCTACGACGGGACCGATCTCCTCGGCACCGCGACGTCGATCCTGACCGACGGCACCGCCAGCATCAAGGCAACCTTCCTGCATGCCGGCACCCGGACCATCACGGCCCAGTTCTCGGGGAACACCGGCTTCGCCCCGTCCACCTCCGCAGTCACGCCGCTCGAGGTCCAGCACAAGGACCTGGCCACCAGCATCACGCTGCTCGCTCCCAACAACGGCAAGGCAGGGCAGCCCGTCACGCTCAGCGCCACCGTCACGGCACAGCTGTCGGCCGTCGGCACGGTCCAGTTCCTCTCGGGCAATGCCCCGCTGGGCGAGCCGGCACCGGTCGTCGACGGCATCGCCTCGATCGCGCACATCTTCCCCGAGGCGGGCGATCACACCATCACTGCGGTGTTCACCGGGACCGGATTCGTCTCCTCGACGTCCGCACCCGCGCCGCTGAGCATTTCGGCCGCACAGCCGGGCGACACCACCACTGCGGTGGCCGCACCCGCAGCCACGATTCCCGGTGTGCCCGTCACGCTCACCGCGACCGTCGCCCCGTCGCCCTACGGCGGCACCGTCCAGTTCTACGTCGGAGACACCCCCGTCGGCGACCCCGTACCCGTGGTCAACGGCTTCGCCTCGATCAGCCACTCCTTCGCGAAGGCCGGGACGTTCCAGGTGACCGCCCGCTACAGCGGCCACATCGCCGCCAATCCGTCCACGTCGGCACCGGTCACGGTGAACGTCGTCGGCGCTGGTGACGACGGCGGCAACGGCTCGCTGCAACTGCCGTCGTTCGGCTCGCTGCAGCTGCCGTCGTTCGGATCGCTCGAACTTCCCTTCGGATCCTGACCGGACCGTCCCCACGAACTTCGAACACCAAGGAAGGCACCATGACTGACAGGTCCGTCAGGCGCTATCTGACGCCCGTGTGCGCCACCGCCATCGCGGCCGGCGTCGTGCTGTCGGGGGCTCCTGCCTCGGCAGCGACCACCACGACGCCATTCACCGCGCAGTGCCGAGCGGCGGCACTCCTCACCGTCGACAAGGCTGCTCAGCACGCGTTCACCGTCGACGCCCCCGCGCGGGTCGAGCCGGGTGAGACGTTCACCTACCGCATCCAGCCGGCCCCGTCGGCGTTCCCGGACAAGGAGAGCATCGCCACCACGACGAACGTCTCCCGAATGAAGATGGACTACCAGCTTCCGGACAATGCCACCTTCGTCGGCGCGCAGGTCGTGTCCGGCACCGGCATCAACCTCACCGGAACGGCCGCTAACGTCCTGCAGATCAACGAGAACGGCGACCCCGATCCGGCGGGTACCATTCTGCGACTGTCGGGCGACAACGAGGTGATCGGCAACAGCCCCAAGGCCGACAAGAAGAGTGCCGCCGGCATCACCGCCGAGAAGACCAAGACGTACCTCGACGGGTCGCCCACCGCCGACGGCTCGACCTGGTTCCAGCTGCCCGCGATCGACGTCACGCTGACCGCCGGTGCGGGCGGAGAGATCACCCCCAGGCTGCGGACCACCGGCGCCGCCTCGAACCTGGGCGACGAGGGCAACTACAACACCTTCCTCGCGCTCGCGGTGGCCCTGGGCGGTAACCAGTGGGCGCCTACCCGGTGCGTGCCGAAGGACACCAAGGAGGATTCGGCGCCGCTCAACCGTGGCGGCGGACCGCTCGCCACGATCGCGGTCGGCGAACAGACCGGCAACGTGACCGCGACCGAGGTCACCGCACCGGAGACCGCGAAGTCCGGTGAACAGGTGAGCCTTTCGGCGACGGTCGCCCCGGCACCGAACGGCGGCAACGTCGCATTCCTGGTCGACAACGTCGTGGTCGGCGAGGCACCCGTCGTCGACGGCACCGCGACCTTCACGTACAAGTTCGACCGCGGCGGCGAGCACAAGGTCGCCGCACGTTACATCGGCAACGGCACGTTCCGACCGTCGCTGTCGGCCGACGCGACGGTGACCGTCGAGGGCGGTGGATCCGGCAGCGCGATCGGCTCGGTGGAGCTGCCGTCGCTCGGGTCGCTGCAGCTGCCCTTCGGGTCCTGACCGACCCTGCCGGCGGTAACGGCGGGTGGGCCGATGGTGGCCCACCCGCCGTCTCGCCGTACCGATATCGTGAGCCTCATGAACGAGGCGGGACCCGAGGTATTACTGGACGGACTGCGCGACGTCCTGGTCGGGCGACTGTCCGACATCGGCCGCCGTTTCTCGGCGCTGCTCGCCGACTCCGTCCCGCACACGGCGCTGGTGATCTTCACGCGCGAATGCACCGGACGTCCCCGCAAGGTCGCGGGCGATCCGGAGATTGTCGACCGGGTGACGATCGCCGAACTCGATTCCCTCCGAGCCGATCTCGACCACGGTCAGATATTCCGGGGACGCGCCACGATCGCGGGGCGTGCGCGCGGCGTGTACGCGATCCTGGACCGCACCGACACGCTGCTCGTGATCGTCCCGGCAGGTGCGCTGTCGCGGGCGCTCCCGCTCGATCCCGTCCGCTCGATGTTCGGGATCGTCGCCACCGGCATCCAGTTGCAGGTCCAGGGGGCGAGCCCGGCCTACCTCGCCGAGTCCCGCGCCGCATCGGCCGAGCGGGCCCGCACCATCGCCGAACTCACCGAAGTCCACGCCACGACGCTCGAGACCCTGCTCGCGACGCTGCGGTCCGCTGACCTCGACGACACCCGCGCCCGATCCGCCGCCCGCGAGACCGCGTCGGCCGCGTTGATCGGACTACGCACCGCCGTCGACACGCACCGCGAGTTCGCCGAGGAATCCGTGGTGACCGCGTTCGCCCGGCTGCGCGGCGAGTTGCGTGGACTGCTGCGGCACCGCGACCTCGAGCTGGATCTCGTCGAACCCACGGTCGCCGGACGGGCGGTGCCCGGCGAGGTGGCCCACGCCGCCCGGGCCGTCGTCCGAGGCGCGGTCCTCTCACTGTCCGGCCAGTCCGACGTCACCCGCATCCGGGTCGCCTGGACCTGCCCCGAGGCGGAACTCGTCGTCGACGTCCGCGACGACGGCCGCGGCCTGGTCGACACCACCGACCTCGACCACCAGCTGCGCCCGCGTGTCGAATCACTTTCGGGCACAGTCGAAATCGAGTCGACAACCGGCTGGGGTTCGCGCGTGGTCGCGACCCTGCCGCTGCATGCCCCGACCGCGCCGACCACCCACCACGCCCTCACCGACCTCGGCCCACGCGAACTCGAGGTGCTGGGCCATCTGGTGGCCGGGCGCCGCAACCGCGCGATCGCCGAACGACTCGGCGTGAGCGAGAGCACCGTGAAGTTCCACGTCGCGGGCGTGCTGCGCAAGCTGGACGTCGCCACCCGCGCCGAAGCGGCGGCGCTCGGCGGCGAGGCCGGCATCCGGCCCACACCCTGACCGACTGTCCGTTCGGCCAGGTCCACCTCTCCGCTCGACCAGTCCCCGCGCCGCCCGCCGGTGACTAGCCTCGTAGTCGGATGCGCACCTCACCATGTGTGCGCCCGTGCGTTCACGTCGACCGAATGGAGTGGAGAAACCATGCCGCAGCAGGTACGGGGCGTCATCGCCCGCTCGAAGGATGCGCCCGTCGAACTCGTGAACATCACGATCCCCGATCCCGGACCGGGCGAGGCCGTCGTCGCGATCGCGGCGTGCGGCGTCTGCCACACCGACCTGACCTACCGTGACGGCGGCATCAACGACGAGTTCCCGTTCCTCCTCGGCCACGAGGCCGCGGGCATCGTGGAGGCCGTCGGCGAGGGCGTCGACACCGTCGAGGTCGGCGACTTCGTGGTCCTCAACTGGCGTGCGGTGTGCGGAAAGTGTCGCGCCTGCAAGCGCGGTCGCCCCCAGTACTGCTTCGACACCCACAACGCGAAGCAGAAGATGACCCTCGAGGACGGCACCGAACTGACCCCGGCCCTCGGCATCGGCGCGTTTGCCGACAAGACCCTGGTCGCGGCCGGCCAGTGCACCAAGGTCGACCCGACCGCCGACCCGGCCGTCGTCGGCCTGCTCGGCTGCGGCGTCATGGCCGGCATGGGCGCCGCCATGAACACCGGTGGCGTCACCCGCGGCGATTCGGTGGCCGTCATCGGCTGCGGCGGCGTCGGCGACGCCGCGATCATGGGTTCGCGCCTCGCTGGAGCCAACAAGATCATCGCGATCGACCGGGACCCGAAGAAGCTCGAGTGGGCCGTCGAACTGGGCGCCACCCACACGATCGACGCGTCGAAGGTCGAGGACGTCGTCGAGGCGATCCAGGAGCTCACCGACGGTTTCGGCACCGACGTCGTCGTCGATGCGGTGGGCCGCCCGGAGACGTGGAAGCAGGCGTTCTACGCCCGCGACCTGGCCGGCACCGTCGTCCTGGTCGGCGTCCCGACCCCGGACATGACGCTCGAGATGCCGCTGGTCGACTTCTTCTCGCGCGGTGGCTCGCTCAAGTCGTCGTGGTACGGCGACTGCCTGCCCGAGCGCGACTTCCCGATGCTCGTCGACCTGTACCAGCAGGGCCGACTACCCCTCGAGAAGTTCGTGACCGAGCGGATCAAGCTCGAGGAAGTGGAGCAGGCATTCGAGACCATGCACCGCGGCGAGGTGCTGCGCTCGGTGGTGGTCCTGTAATGGTGAGCGAACCGACGGGGAATCGACACAGTGGCGCGTTGCGAGTAGACCACGTCGTCACGTCGGGCACGTTCGAACTCGACGGCGGCACGTGGGACGTCGACAACAACATCTGGCTCGTCGGTGACGACGACGAGGTGGTGGTGATCGACGCCGCGCACACCGCGCAGCCGATCATCGACGCCGTCGGCGGCCGCAAGGTGGTCGCGATCGTGTGCACGCACGGCCACAACGACCACGTCACCGTCGCCCCGGAACTGTCCGAGAAGCTCGACGCGCCGATCCTGCTGAACCCGGCCGACGACGTCCTGTGGCAGATGACCCACCCGGGCGTCCGCCATCAGGTGCTCGAGGACGGCCAGCGGATCGCGGTGGCGGGCACCGACATCCAGGCCATCCACACCCCGGGCCACTCGCCGGGTTCGACGTGCCTGTACCTGCCCGAGGCCGGCGAGCTGTTCTCCGGCGATACCCTGTTCTCGGGCGGACCGGGCGCCACCGGGCGCTCGTTCTCGGACTTCCCCACCATCATCGGGTCGATCCGCGACAAGCTGTTCGCGCTGCCGCCGGAGACCCGGGTCCACACCGGCCACGGCGACGACACCGCCCTGGGCACCGAGGCGCCGCACCTCGAGGAGTGGATCGCGCGCGGTCACTGAGCCCGCCCGCTTAGGCCGAATGTCACACGCGTTCAGTTGGACTGAACGCGTGTGACATTCGGCCGTCTATCGCAGCGTCGCGAGAACGCCTCGACCACCGTCCCATTCGCCGAGCAGTACGGGTCCGCCCGGTTCGATCTCGACCGGTCGGTGATGCACGACGACGGTCACCCCGCCCGCCTCGATCACAGTGTCGGTGCCGTCCGGAACTGCGCGAACATCCGTGACGGTGGGCGGCTCGACGCCCGTCACCCCGCTACCGGTCGCGTGTGTGGTGTTGTCGATCGGCCGCGGTTCGGCACCGTCGACGTGCAGGAACTGGTCGGCCTCGCGGCCGCCGCCGTAAATGGTGGAAAGCAACTGCTGCACGTAGACGGGGTCGGTGGTCGCGTCGTACACGTAGCGGCGCCCGAGCACCGAGTGCTCCATCTCCCCCACCGACCGCGCCCCGTCGAGCGGCGCCGAACGGTACGTCAGCGGCACCTGATAGATCACGCCGTCGGCGTCGCGCATCAGGTGTGTTTCGATGCCGACCTCGCCGGCGGGGTCGTCGAAGCGGTACGCCCCGGACCTCTCCAGCGCCACCGGGGCGCCCGGACCGTAGGGGGCTACCGGCAGCCAGGCTGCGATCAACTCGGGCTTGCTGGGCGACAACTGCGCGGCATACAGGAGGGCCATGTGGCCGATCGTAACCGCGCCGAAGATCTCGCGAGCCGCCGCCGCAAGAACGCGGGATGGAGATGGGTTCCGCACATCCACCAGGGCCGACCGGTAGCGTCGGCCCATGGCCGTCGCACGGATGGGTTCGATAACGCTGGACTGCACCGATCCGAGAGTCCTCGCCGAGTTCTGGCAGGGCCTGCTCGGCGGCGAGATCGTGCACGCGAGTGAGAAGTTCGTGAGCGTGCGGACGCCGGTGATGCTGCTGACCGCGATCCGCGTGGCCGACCATCGCGCGCCGACGTGGCCGGAGGGGTCGGTGCCGAAACAGATCCACCTCGACCTCGTCGTAGAGGACCTCGACGTCGGCGTGGCCGATGCGGTGCGGCTCGGCGCGCGGGTCGCCGAGGACCAGTTCGCCCCCGAACTGTGCCGCGTCCTGCTCGACCCGGCCGGGCACCCGTTCTGCCTGTGCCGGCCGCGCGGAGTCCTCGCGCCCTGAACCGTCGCCTCGCGTTCTGTCGTCGACGTACCGCCGAATCGTCTCCACCGCAGCAACTTCCCTGCGATACTGGGCGCGCCTCGCCGCCCGGCGAACAACTGCGCTCGTTGGCGGGCCCGTCCCGCGAAGGGAGACCCTCCATGGCCGATGCACTTCGTCCCGGACGCCGCGCGGTGCTGCGGGCCCTAGCCGCGAGTCCGTTGTTGCTGCTCGTTCCCGCCCCGCTCGCCGCGGCCCAGTCGACGTCGAGTCTCGGTAGTGCCGATCTGGCGGCCGGCAGCTTCGGCCGCGGCGACCTCGACACCGCGTCCGCGCCCGACTGGATGCGCCACCTCGCCGACGCGACGTCGCTGGCCGCACTGTCGCTGCCGGGCACCCACGACACCATGGCGCACAACTCGTCGATCCCGACGCTCACGCAGCAATTCGACCTGGCCACCCAACTTCGGGCCGGCGTGCGGGCGCTCGACATCCGCACCCGCCACTTCCGGGACGTGTTCCCCATCCATCACGGCCTCGAGTACCTGCACGCCAACTTCACCGACGTGGTCCGCACCGTCTCCGACTTCCTGCACGCCAACCCGAGTGAGACGGTGCTGATGCGCCTGAAGAAGGAACACACGGAAGAGGAGAACACCCGGTCGTACGAGGCCACGCTGAACTGGTACATCCACGACAACCCCGACACCCGCGACCTGCTGGCGGAGCACCTGTGGACACCGCCCGCCGGCTACCAGGGACAGATTCCCGGCCTCGGCGAGACGCGCGGCAAGATCGTCGTGCTGCAGGACTTCACCGCCGACGCCGTGTACGGCCCCCGCTGGGCCGGCCCGCGCATGGACGTCCAGGACGACTTCGAGTTGTCCGGCCTCGCAGCGGTCGCGGGCAAGTGGGACAAGGCGCGCACCCAATTCGAGCGGGCAGCCGTGGGCGACCCGCAGACGCTGTTCGTCAACCATCTGAGCGCAACCGGAGAGAGCCCGGCGGTGATGGCGACGGGGACCGTGCCGATCACGGTCGCGAAGGGCGCTCCGGGCACGGTCGGGATGCTCGCCCGCGCAGAGGACTACCTGCACACAGCCGGGACCGGACGCACCGGCGTCGTGATAGCCGACTTCCCGACCTCCGCCCTGGTCGAGGCGATCATCGCCCGTAACTTCGACTGAAACGCCGAATGTCACATGCGTTCAATCGAACGGAACGCATGTGACATTCGGTCACACAGCGGGTGGGTCAGGCCAGGATGTCGCGGCGCACGATGGTCTCGTCGCGGCCCGGGCCGACGCCGATGCACGACATGAACGCGCCGGACAGCTCCTCGAGCCGCAGCACGTAGTTCTGCGCGTTGACCGGCAGCTCCTCGAAGGTGCGGCAGTGCGAGATGTCCTCCGACCAGCCCGGCATCTCCTCGTAGATCGGCTTGGCGTGATGGATGTCGGTCTGCGTCATCGGCATCTCCTCGACGCGCACGCCGTCCACGTCGTAGGCGACGCAGATCGGGATGGTGTCGAGGCTCGACAGCACGTCCAGCTTGGTGAGGAAGTAGTCGGTGATGCCGTTGACGCGGGTCGCGTAGCGGGCGATCACGGCGTCGAACCAGCCGGTGCGGCGGGCACGACCGGTGGTGACGCCCACCTCGCCGCCCTTGACCGCCAGGTACTCGCCGAACTCGTCGAACAGCTCGGTCGGGAACGGGCCCGAGCCGACGCGGGTGGTGTAGGCCTTGAGGATGCCGAGCACCGTCGTGATCTTGGTGGGGCCGATGCCGGAACCGACCGAGGCGCCGCCGGACGTCGGGTTGGACGACGTCACGTACGGGTAGGTGCCGTGGTCGACGTCGAGCAACGTGCCCTGCGACCCCTCGAGCAGCACGGTCTCGCCGCGCTCGAGCGCGAGGTTGAGTTCGAGGCGGGTGTCGGCGATGCGGTGCTTGAAACCGTCCGCCTGCTCGAGCACCTCCTCGACAACCTGCTGCGGGTCGAGGGCCTTGCGGTTGTAGATCTTGACGAGCACCTGGTTCTTGAACTCCAGGGCGGCCTCGACCTTCTGGGTGAGGATCTTCTCGTCCAGGACGTCGGCCACGCGGACGCCGACACGCGCGATCTTGTCCTGGTAGCAGGGGCCGATGCCGCGACCCGTGGTGCCGATCTTCTTGGCGCCCAGGAAGCGTTCGGTGACCTTGTCGATGGCCACGTGGTACGGCATGATCAGGTGCGCGTCGGCCGAGATCAGCAGGCCCGTCGTGTCGACGTCCCGCTCCTCCAGGCCGGCCAGCTCGTCGAGCAGCACGCCCGGGTCCACCACGACGCCGTTACCGATGACGTTCTTCACCCCGGGGGTGAGGATGCCCGACGGGATCAGGTGCAGCGCGAACTTGTCGCCGTTCGGCAGGACCACCGTGTGCCCGGCGTTGTTGCCGCCCTGGTACCGAACGACCCACTGCAAGCTTCCGCCCAGTAGATCGGTAGCTTTGCCCTTACCCTCGTCGCCCCACTGGGCACCGATGAGGACGATTGCCGGCATTTCCCTGTCTCCTACGGTCGACGTGCAGTCGTATCCGACTGCGTGGTCCTGCCGTGGTGTAGGCAGTGGCCGGAGGCACAGTCTAGCCGAGACCGACCGTCAGCCAGCCCTCCAGCCCTCCGAACCCGCCCGAAACGGACAACAGACCGGTCGATCGTTTGCGACGCCGACCCGGGTTCGGGTAGACATCGAACTGCCCTTGCGTGCGACGGCACCCACGTCGCCGCTGCCGTGGCGTGGCGACGAGCGTGAGCGCCGGAGATCAGCAGCGTCGAGACAAAGCAAGGAGTGTCATGACACCGATAGTGCTCAAGTGCGGCGACGCGCCGTTGCCGCTGGCGCTGCGGTCGCTCGACCTTTTCAACGTTCCGGCGCTCCCCGAGAAAAGCGACTTCGACGAGGCCTTCGCCAAGCTCGAGACAGTGGAGCAGCCCCGCCTCGTCGTCGTCGGCGACGACGCCGCCCTCGCAGCCGCGCTGACCCGGCTGATGCGCAGCGAACGCCTGCACATCGAGCTCGCGTACGTCCCCGAGGAGCGGACCGAGGCCACCCACGCGTACGGGCTCCGGACAGGCTCCAAGGCGGCCGCGATCGCCGTCTCGGGCGGCGCCCGGCCGATGCCGCTGATCCGCGACGACGCCGGAATCGCCCTCGTCGGCGAGGCGCGCATCTACGGCTCCGAGCACGCGGGCGAACTGACCGGCGAGGCGTACGTCGACAACGACCGTCTCTTCTCGGGCACTGTCCCCGGCATGCGCATCGTGCCGACCCCCGAACTCCCGGGCCTGCGCGCCACGGTGGACAAGCGCCGCTGGTTCGGCGGCCACCGGTGGCTCACCGGCCGCGCAGTCCAGCTCGGATCGCCGTCGGCCGTCCTGACCCGCGACGGCGTCCGGAACCCGCGCGCGGTCAAACGCTCCACCTTCTACCGACACGACCAGGACTGGCTGCTCGTCTTCGGGTCCTGACACCCGTTCGCCTGGATACTGGGACTCATGCATCCCGATTCACGCACCCGGGCGGCGGCGGTCCGTCCGAGCCCCGTGTTCCTCGGCATCGTCGCGATCGCCGTGGTGGGCGGTGTGCTCGCGTGGCGTGCCACGGGCAACGCCACGTCGGGGCGGATCGGGGTGTTCCTGCTCGTCGTCGCCGGGTGGATCGTCACGCTCTGCCTGCACGAGTTCGCACACGCGTTCGTCGCGTGGCGGGCCGGCGACCACGACGTCGTCCTCCGCGGCTACCTCACGCTCGACCCGCGCAAGTACACCCAGCCGCTGCTCTCGATCGGGCTGCCTGTGCTGTTCCTCGCACTCGGCGGCATCGGTCTGCCGGGTGGGGCGGTGTACCTGCGGACGTGGGCGATGCCGCCGCGGGTGCAAACTCGGGTCGCGCTCGCCGGACCGGCCGTCAACGCGGTCGCCGCGGTGATCCTGCTCGCGGTGATCCGACTGTTCGGCCCCGACGGCGGTGCCGTCCCGTCTGCAGTCACGAGCGAGCATCAGGTGTTCTGGTACGGCCTGAGTTTCCTGGCGTTCCTGCAGGTGATGGCCACGATTCTGAATCTGCTCCCGGTGCCGGGCCTCGACGGCTACGGGGCGCTGGAACCGCATCTACAGGCGAGCACGCGCGCCTCGCTCGACAAGATCAAGCCCTACGGGCTGCTGCTGCTGATCGCGCTGCTGTTCGTGCCGCAGATCAACACCGCGTTCTTCGACGCGATCTACTGGATCTTCGGGCTCTCCGGCGTCCCGGACGTCTACGCGGCGTTCGGCAATTACCTCATGCAGTTCTGGCGCTGACCGTTCGCGGGAGGTGACCGTGCCGGCCCCGACCGGTGCCGTGTCATGCAGTCGGGGCCGACCGGTCACATGGTATGACCCAAACGCCCCCGCCCGAGCCTGAGCAGCAACAACGCGAGCGTGTGCCCCTCGGGCCCCAGGTCGTCGAAGCGCGACAGCACACTCATCTCTCGGGTGTGCACCAAACGGGTGCCGCCGCCGAGCATTCGTACCTCACCGAGGATGCGGGAGAGTTCGGTACGCCGCAGGATCGCCGCGAGGATCTGTTGGTCCAAGCGGTCGATCTCCCTGCGGAGCTGCTCGATGTCGACGTCCCGTGGACGATCGGTCTCGTGTTCCGTCGACATGCTCGTCGCCTGTGCGCTGGCCATGTCCTCAACGCTAGGTAGGTGACCGGGCTGAGGTATAGGTAGTTCACTACCCGATCTCGTGCGCCGGGGGCGCGACGGCGGATCGCCCGGACATCAGCCCAGGTCGCTGACCCAGCCGTGCAGTTCGTCGGAGCGCAGCGCCGACGCGTGCCGCTTGCGGAGAACCTCGCAGACCGGACCCTGCGTCCCGTCCCCGACGATGCGGCCGTCGACCTCGGCCACCGGCGCCACGCCCGCCGACGTGCCGGTGACGAACACTTCGTCCGCGATGTACAACTCGGTGAGGTCGACGGTCCGCTCCACGACCGGGATGCCCTCCTCGCGCGCGAGGGTGAGCAGTGTGCGCCGATTGATGCCGTCGAGGATGTCGCACGACGCGTCGGGGGTGATCAGGGCACCGCCGCGCACCAGGAAGATGTTCGCGGCACTCAGCTCGCACACGTGCCCGGCGCCGTCGAGGAAGATCGCGTCGTCGTAGCCGGCGTCGATCGCGTCCTGCTTGGCCAGCACCGAGTTGACGTACGCGCCGTTGACCTTGGCCCGCGACGGGATCGCGAAGTCCGGGATCCGGCGCCACGTGCTGGTCTTCAGCCGCATGCCGTCCTGCGGGACGATCGGCACCGCGTCGTAGACGAACATCGACACCGCGGTGCGACAGCCGCGGACGCGGGTGCCGGGGATCGACTCGTCGACGTGGACGGTGGCACGCACGAAGACGTCCGACGTCGGGGCGTTGGCCGCCACGAGTTCGGTTGCTGCCGAGACGAAGCGCTCGAGGCTCCACTCGTCCACGAACCGGTCGATACCGATGATCTTGCACGACTCGACAAGTCGCCGGTAGTGGTCCGTCAGCCGGAACGCCGTGCGCCGGCCGCCGTCGACGTGGACCGGGAACACCGTGTACACGCTCAGCCCGTACAGGACGGCGGACGTCGCGACGCCGAGCGTCGCCTCGTGCGCCGGGACGAGTCGGTCGCGGTAGTACACGTGGGGATGCGGATCAGCCATGGCGCGATCGTAGAGAAGCGTCCAGTGCGGGGACAGCGGTTTTCTCCGCGACCCTCGCCTCGTTCTCCGATTCCGTTCTCGCATCGACGATCTCGGACCTGCTCAGCACACCCGACAGTCCTCGGTGGCCCCGAGTGCAGGCCGCGGACGCGATGGCCGCGCACAGCCACAGCACCGCGAACGGTGCCGCCCCGGCCGCCACCAGCGCCGCACCCACCCCGGGAACCGCGAGCCCGCGCACGAGACGCGGCCCGGACCCGGGCGGAGTGGCCCACTGCGGCCGCAGCCACACCGTCCGCTGCCCGAAGGACGCCCCCGAACCGATCAGCGCGGGCACGACGACGACCGCACCGGCCGCGAGGACGGCGACGGCGTTGCCGACGACGAGGCCGTCGGACGCCGCACCCGCCACGTCGCACACGAGGTGCACCGCCACCACCGTCGACGCGTACACGAATCCGACGGCGCTGACGTCGACGATCATCCCGACCCAGCGACGCAGAACCGTCACCGGACGAGGTTCGCCCCGCCGCGCCGCCAACCGCTCACGGCTGGGCACCAGTCGTACGCCCACGCCGGCCACCGCGACACCGAGCACGGCGCCGGTCGTGTTGAGCAACAGATCGTCCACGTCGGCGATCCGGTAGGCGCACGGGAAGATCCCCCAGACCCCGGAATACTGCGTGAGTTCGATCGCCAGCGACGCGGCCGCCGCGACGACCACGGTCGTGGTGCGCGACCACTCGAACAGCACCCGCCCCAGGAGTCCGAAGGGGACGAACAGCACCACGTTGAGCACAACCTGCATCACCGCGGCGCTGGTGAGGGTGTCGACGAGGCTCATGCCCGCCGTGTCGCGGCGGATGTCCGAGACGAACGTCAGCGGACGCAGCACCGGATCGGTCGCGGCGAAGGCATCGCACCACGCCGGGGTGAGATCGGGCAGCGGAAACATCGTGAAGGCGACGACGCCCGCGCCGTACGTGACCGCCGCACCGACGAGCACCATCCGCGATGCCGACACCCGACCGAACCGGCGGTAGTGCCACACCACGAGCGGCAGCGAGATCGCCGACGACACCGCCAGCCCGACGAGCAACGAATACAGAACCTGTTCACGCACAGGATCAGTCCACCATCGGCACGGTGTGCGCCACATCCGCTCGGCGGCCGATATTCGCCCACCCTGCCGTCATACCGCGGGATGATCTGCACCCGGATTCGGGTCGGGGTGCGCCCCGTTCAGGTGCGCGATCCGCAGCGCCGTCTCGCGCAGCGCGGCGCGCAACGACACCGGCGCCAGGACCTCGACGCCCGGCCCGAGCGCACCGAACTGTTCGAGCGCCACGTCCTCGGCCTCGAGCATCAGATCGACCGTCACCCAACCCTGTTCGTCGGTCGCGGTCGGCGTCACCTTCGCCGCCTCCTCCCCCACCACCGCCGGCAGCCGCCGCCACGCCCGCGGCGACAAGCGCACCCGGCACGCGAAGCGGAGCAGCGCGCGATCGAACTCGGCCGTCGACGCGGCCCACCACGCGGCCAGGTCGAACGACTCCGGCCGGCGCGCCGCCTCGTCGAGGACGCGCGCCGTGTCGATCCGCGACACCCGATACGACAACGTCCGATCCCGATGCCGCGCAACGAGATACCAGACCCCCGCCTTCGCGACCAGACCCAACGGATCGAGGGTCCGCGACACCTTCCGCGCGCCCCTGCGGTAGCGGACCCGCACGCGCCGCCCCTCGAGCACCGCCGTCGCCACCGGTGCCAGTTCGCCCGGGTCCGACGGCCGGGTGAACCAGCCCGGGGCGTCGATGTGCAGCCGCTCGCGCCACAGCAGCGCACCGGTCCTCAGCGGAAGCGGCAGCGCCCCCAGCAGTTTCGACTCGGCGCGGGCCGTGACGTCAGCCATCCCCAGGTCGTCGGCCAGACCCGGGATGCCCAGCAGCATCAGCGCCGACGTCTCGGCCCCGGTCATGCCGCTGAGCTTGGACTGCCAGCCGTCGAGCAACCGGATCCCGCCGCCCGGCCCGCTCTCGGTCCACACCGGCACGCCCGCGGCCTGCAGTGCCGCGACGTCGCGGTAGACGGTCCGCACCGAGACGCCCAGTTGGTCGGCCAGGCGCGCCGCGGTGCTGCCGGGGCTGCCCTGCAGGCGCAGCATCAGATCGAGGAGTCGGCTCGAGCGCACGTACCGGAGCTTACGAAATATCACTGACAGTAGATGTCAGTGATGCGGTCGCACACTGGTGTCATGGCAACTTGGCAGGAGTTCTCCGAGCAGGCCCCGGCACTGGCCGAGGCGGTCCACGCGCGACTCACCGCGCACAAACACCACGTCCTCGCGACCCTGAGGGCCGACGGGTCACCGCGCGTGAGCGGCACCGAGGTCGAGACCTTCCGTGGACTGCTCGTACTCGGATCGATGCCCGGTGCGCGGAAGGCGCGCGACCTGCAGCGGGATCCGCGCTACTCGCTGCACTCGAATCCCGGCCATCACACGATGGAGGGCGGCGACGCCAAGATCTCCGGCCGCGCCCGCGAGCTGACCGGCGCCGAGAAGCAGGCGATCCTCGACTCCTATCCGCAGAACCCCGGCGACGACGCGCAGATCTTCGAACTGAGCGTCGACGAGGTGGTGCTGACCACGGTGTCGGAGGATCGCCTGCACGTCGACCTCTGGCGCCCCGGCGCCGACGTCACGCGGGTCGGCCGGTGAGCGCGCCGGACCTGTCCGGGAAGGTCGCCCTGGTCGCCGGCGCGACGCGCGGTGCCGGACGGGCCATCGCGGTCGAGCTGGCCCGCGCCGGAGCGACCGTCTACGCGACCGGACGGAGCAGCCGGATCGACGGGCGGTCGGAGATCGACCGGCCCGAGACGATCGAGAAGACCGGTGAACTCATCGCCGCCGCCGGAGGCAAGGGTGTGGCGCTACGCGTCGACCACCTCGAACCGGACCAGGTGCGTGCCCTGATCGAGCGCATCGACGCCGACCACGGCCGCCTCGACATCCTGGTCAACGACATCTTCGGCGGCGACCGCTACGCCCAGTTCGGCACCACCTTGTGGGAGCACGACCTGGACGGGGGCCTGCGGATGCTGCGGATGGGGATCGACACCCACGCGATCACCAGCAACTTCGCGCTACCGCTGCTGATCCGCCGGCCGGGCGGGCTGGTCGTCGAGATGACCGACGGCACCGCCGAATACAACGTCGCCTACCGGCACCAGAACGGGTTCTACTACGACCTCGTCAAGGCCGCGGTACAGCGGATGACCATCGCGCAGGCGTACGAACTGGCCGCGCACGGGTGCACCGCCGTGGCGGTGACGCCGGGGTGGCTGCGCTCGGAGACGATGCTCGAGCTCTTCGGCGTCACCGAGGACAACTGGCGCGACGCGCTCGAACAGGAACCGCACTTCGCGATCTCCGAGTCCCCGACGTTCGTGGGCCGGGCGGTCGCCGCACTGGCCGCGGCGCCCGATGCGGGCGGGTACGGCGGCCAGGTCGTCTCCAGCGGACAACTGGCGCAGCGGTACGGCTTCACCGACGTCGACGGCTCCCGGCCCGACTGCTGGCGGTACATGGTCGAGGTGCAGGACCGCGGCCTGCCGGCGAACACCGCGGGCTACCGCTGAGGATGCGTCCTCCGGCCCCGCGTCACCAGGTGAGGTCCTCCTGGCACCGCGAGCCCTCGGCGCCGGACTCGACCTGAACGGTGGCGTGGCCGAGGCCGTGCGTGTCGAGCACGGTCTTGGCCGCGGCCAGCACCCGCTGCGAGTCGGTGTCGTCGCCGTCCATCGTCAGATGCACGGTCGCGACGTCCATGCCGGTGGTCAGCGTCCACACGTGCAGATCGTGCACGTCCGAGACGCCGGGAACCGCGTGCAGGTCGGCGCGGACGGCGTCGACGTCGACGTTCGCGGGCGACGCCTGCGTGAGGATCCGCAGCGCCGACGCGGCCAGCTTGAGCGCGCGCGGCACGACCCACAACGAGATCAGCACACCGACGACGACGTCGGCGTACGTCCAGTCGAACAGCACCAGCGCGGCACCGGCGATGAGGACGCCGACGCTGCCGACGGCGTCGGCGAGCACCTCGAGGTAGGCGCCGCGGACCGCGATCGAGTCCTTGGCGTCGGCGCGCAGCATCAGCATCACGACGACGTTGGCGGCCAGACCCGCGACCGCGGTGGCCATCAGCGGGACGCCAGGGATCTCGGGGACGTCGCCGATTCGGCCGATCGCCTCGTACATCACGAACGCGGCCACGCCGAGCAGCAGGACGGCGTTGGCCATCGCGGTCAGGACCTCGGCGCGATGCCAACCGAAGGTGCGCGCGGCCTTCTTCGACCCCTGCTTCGCGAGCAGCAGCGCGACCAGACCCATCGACATGCCGACGACGTCGGTGAGCATGTGGCCGGCGTCGGCGAGCAGCGCGAGCGATCCGATCGCGACCGCGACGACCACCTCGAGAACGAGGAACGCGATCAGGATGCCGAGCGCGATCACCATCCTGCGAATGCGCGCGTGTGACTGCCCGGCGCCGCCGGCGCTCACCGTGTTGCCGTGGCTGTGCCCGTGACCTGCTCCCATGATCAACCTCCTCGCGGGTCCGGCCCATCATATGCATACATTCGCATATATCAAAAGGTTCAGAGGTCGGGGCGATAGGCCGGCTTGGGGACCGTCGGCGGCAGCGTCGCGATGGCAGAGATCCGGCCGAGCCCCGCGACCTGCAGTAGATCCACGATCAGGGAACGAATCTGCGCGAACACCACGGTCGCGGAGATGCCCGCGTGCTCGACCAGTTCGGGCTTCATCCCGGACGAGACCGTGCGCAGCACCCGCGCCGCCTCTGCCTGGTCCGGCTGCTCCCCCGGCTCGGCCAGGATCATCCGGCGCAGCACGTCCAGCGCATGCGAGAGTTTCTCGATCTGGTCGACCAGGCGCGGGTCGAGGATCTCGTCGTCGCGCACCAGCGACAGCGACCGGCGCGCCAGCACGCGGATGTTGCGCATCGCGTTGTCGATCGGGTCGGCGGTCGCGGTGAGCCGGGCCAGCCGGGCGCGAGTGCCCCAGTACAGCGGCGAGATCCGGCTGATCTCCTTGCCGCCGGAGAGATTGCTGTGCAGGGAGTCGATCGCCGACTGCGTCGCGCGCGCCTTGCGGAGCGCCTTCTCGATCGGTTTGGCGTCGTTCTCGATGAGGCCGTCGGCGACCAGTTGCAGCACCTCACCGGCGGTCGCGAGGATCCCGGCGGCGTCGCGCCGGGCCCGGCGCACCGGATGGGTCGGGACGACCGCGACGACGGCCACACCGACGAGGCCGCCGACCAGCGCGTCGATCATGCGCTCGAAGCCGGCCGCGTCGCCGGGCGGCAGGAGCGTCGCCACCAGCACCGCGGAGGTGCCCGCCTGCATCGAGAAGATGGGCCCCGATCCGATCAGGACGGCCGTCCCCATCGCCAACGTGACGACCAGCGTGATCTGCCACGCACCGGTGCCGATCACCGAGATCAGCAGGTCGCCGACACCGATGCCGACGGTGACACCACAGACCAGTTCCACCGAGCGGCGCAGGCGCGCACCGAGGGACAGCCCGAGCGAGACCACGGCGGCGATCGGCGCGAAGAACGGGCGGGGGTGACCGACGACGGTAGTCGCGACGAACCACGCGATCCCGGCCGCCAGGCCACACTGCAGAACCGGCAGCGCCGAGACCCGCAGGCGGCGGATCCCCGCCGCCATCCGGTCCCGGCCCGCTGCCGGTCGTGGAACGAAGCGGCTAGCCGAGACCAAGTGCTTCGGCGGCCCGCGGGTCGCTGTCCTCGAGCAGGTCCAGGCAGCGCGCGTACTCGTCGGTCTCGCCGATCGACTGAGCGGCCCGCGCGAGCGCAGCTACGCAGCGCAGGAATCCACGGTTGGGCTCGTGGCTGTAGGGGACGGGACCGAAACCCTTCCAGCCGTTGCGGCGCAGCTGGTCCAGCCCACGGTGGTAGCCGGTGCGGGCGTACGCGTACGCCGCCACGGGCTGCCCCTGCTCGAGCGCCGCCTCCGCCAGGTACGCCCACGCGATCGACGCGGTGGGGTGCGCGGCGGCGACCTTGGCCGGGTCCTCGTGGTTGAGCAGTGCCGACTCCGCCTCGTCGTCACCGGGAAGCAGGGTGGGCTGCGGGCCGAGAAGATCACCGAAAGACGTCATGGCGTCCAGGTTACGTGCACCGTGCCCGGCACAGCGCGGGGGCCGATAGGCTGCCCACCAGTTGATCCCGCTCCCGCACCGAGAGGCGTCACGTGCCCGACACCGACGACATCCAGCCCAGTCCCGCGTCCACCGGCGCCGGCCCGCAGCGCATCGCGCCCACCGCGCCGACGGCCGGGTCGAGCACCGGACGCGGCCGCAAGCGCGGCTGGGTGATCGCGTCGACCGTCGCGGTGGTCGGTGTCCTGGCGGCACTCGGCGTCGCCGGGTTCGTCATCGCCCGCGGCGGCGCCGAGAACGCGGCCGAATCGCAGGTACGCGACACCGTCGACTCGTTCGTGACGGCACTCGGGTCGGGCGACCTGACGACGCTCCAGTCGTCGACGTGCGGCACGCTCGCCGACTTCTACCGCGACATCCCGGCCGCCGAGTTCGCCGACGTCCACCGCGACGCCGTCACCAACGGCAGCGTCCCGGTCGTCACGAGCATCGACGCCGTCCAGATCAACGGGAACTCGGCGATCGCCCAGGTCACGGCGCACACGCAGGCCAACCCGTCGGACGCCTCGCCGCGGACGTTCGATCTCGTGCGCGTCGACGGCGACTGGAAGGTGTGCAACCCCCAGTAAGCCCCCGACCGGGCCCTGACCGGCCCTGACCGGCCCCTGAAACGCGTTTTGCGCACTCGCCGGTGTCCCCCGAGCCGGGGAAACAGCGGCGAGTGCGCAAAACGTGGATGTGGTGAGGGCCTTCCCTCGACTAGCCGGCGGAGACCGAGCGGCCCGCGGACTTGAGGTCGTTGCAGGCCTCGATGACGCGAGCGGTCATGCCGGCCTCGGCCTTCTTGAGGTAGCTGCGCGGGTCGTAGACCTTCTTGTTGCCGACCTCGCCGTCGACCTTCAGGACACCGTCGTAATTGGTGAAGAAGTGGCCGGCGATCGGACGTGAGAACGCGTACTGGGTGTCGGTGTCGACGTTCATCTTCACGACGCCGTAGCGCAGCGAGTCCTCGATCTCTGACTTCAGCGAGCCCGAGCCGCCGTGGAAGACGAAGTCGAACGGCTGGGAACCGGCGGCCAGACCGAGCTTGGCGGTCGCGGCCTCCTGGCCCTCCTTGAGCACCTCGGGCTTGAGGACGACGTTGCCCGGCTTGTAGACGCCGTGGACGTTGCCGAACGTCGCGGCCAGCAGGTACTTGCCGTTCTCGCCGACACCGAGCGCGTCGACGGTCTTCTCGAAGTCCTCACGCGAGGTGTACAGCTTGTCGTTGATCTCGGCCTCGACGCCGTCCTCTTCACCGCCGACGACGCCGATCTCGACCTCGAGGATGATGTTCGCGGCCTTCGACAGCTTCAGCAGCTCCTGCGCGATCGCGAGGTTCTCGTCGATCGGCACGGCCGAGCCGTCCCACATGTGCGACTGGAACAGCGGGTTCTGGCCGGCGTTGACGCGCTCCTGCGAGATCGCGAGCAGCGGGCGGACGAAGGTGTCCAGCTTGTCCTTGGGGCAGTGGTCGGTGTGCAGCGCGATCGTGACGTCGTACTTGGCTGCGACGACGTGCGCGAACTCGGCGAGCGCGACCGCACCGGTCACCATGTCCTTGACACCCAGGCCCGAACCGAACTCGGCGCCGCCGGTCGAGAACTGGATGATGCCGTCGCTGCCGGCGTCCGCGAAGCCCTTGATGGCCGCGTTGATCGTCTCCGACGACGTGCAGTTGATGGCGGGGAAGGCGAAGGAGTGCTCCTTGGCCCGACCGAGCATCTCGGCGTAGACCTCGGGAGTTGCGATAGGCACGGCGGCTGTCCTCCATGTGACGGGTTCGGGCGCGGCCGATTGTCACGGCGCGCGGGTTCTCTATGCAGTATGGCAACCCGGGCGCGCCGCCGCCTCCCCTGGTGTCGGCTCGGTGTCGGCTCGCCGGACCCGGTGGACTCAGCCGGCTCTCAGCGGCCGCCGGTAGTCTGGTGCGCGTGAATGCGCTGGCAGCCTCGGAGTCCGTGACCACGAATCTGGCATTGCTGCCGGACTTCCTCGATCCAGTGCACCTGCTGAACTCGTTCGGGACATGGTTCCTGGTCGGACTCCTCGTCGTCGTCTTCATCGAGTCAGGACTGCTGTTCCCGCTCCTGCCCGGTGATTCCCTGCTCTTCACGGCAGGCCTGGTCGCGGCGGCCGGTGCCGGTGCGAGTGGCGTCGAGGGATTCGCTCCACTATGGGCGCTGATGCTCACGATCCCGATCGCCGCGATTCTCGGCGACCAGGTGGGGTATCTCATCGGCACGAAGGGCGGTTCAGCCCTTTTCAAGTCCGACGACGCGAAGATCTTCAAAAAGAGCTACATCGAGGAGGCGCACGCATTCTTCGAGAAGCACGGCCCCGCCACCATCTTCCTCGCGCGGTTCGTGCCGATCGTGCGCACGTACGCCCCCCTCGTCGCGGGCGCGTCGAAGATGAAGTACTCGACGTTCATCACCTACAACGTCATCGGCGGCATCATCTGGGGTGCCGGCGTCACGCTGCTCGGCTACTTCCTCGGCCAGATCCAGTTCATCGCCGACAACATCGACCTCATCTTCATCCTCATCGTCCTGGTGTCGGTGGTCCCGATCATCGTCGAGGTCGGCAAGCGGTACGTCGGCTCGCGGAAGGCGGCGGGGACCGAGATCGTCGACAACACCGAATCCGTCACCGCACCTCACGATCCGACCGCTTGACGATGACCATCGCGGCCGGAACCTTCGGCCCGCTCGAGTCCGCCGGCCCCGCGCTGGTGTGGCTGGTCGTACTCACCTTCGTCTTCCTCGAATGCGCGGTGATCGTCGGCCTGTTCCTGCCCGGCGACTCGATGCTCGTCACCGCGGGGATCGTGATGGCCACCCACGAGGCGGGCCCGGAGCACACGTGGGCGCTGTCTGCGGGTGCGATGGGCGCCGCCGTGGCGGGCAACCAGGTGGGGTACGCCATCGGCAAGCGCAGCGGCCACCACCTCGTAGCGCGCCGCAACGGCAAGTACGTCAACGCCAAGAACCTGCACAAAGTCAACGTTCTGCTCGACCGGCACGGATTCTGGGCGGTCCTGGTGGCGCGCTGGATTCCGTGGATCCGCACGCTGTGCCCGATGGTCGCCGGCGCCGCGCACATGAACCACCGCCGCTACACGATCGCCAGCACCATCGGCGCTGTCGTGTGGGCGCCCGTCCTGTTGCTCGTCGGCTTCTACTGCGGCTCGCTGCTCGAGCGGGTGCCGTGGTTGATGCCCGTCGTGCTCGGCGTCATGGTCGGCGTCCTGGTGGTCGGAACCGTTCTCGGCCTGCTCAGCTATCGCCGGGAGATGTCGAAGCCGGCGCAGGACGTGCTCGTCGACGACCTCGTCGACTGACTCGCCTCAGCGACGTTTCGGATAGCCGGCGGCCGAGACCAGGTAGGCCGACTCCATCAGCAGCCAGCCGCTGAGCTGTACCGACAGGTCGCGCTCCGCGATCTCCGACGGGCGCACCGACCCGCCCTCGAGGGTCGCGATCTCACCGCCCAGTCCGGGCAGTTGCGCCGGCAGGCTCCAGTCCTTGCCGAACAGCGGCAACTCCTCGACCTGCAGCCGGTTCTCCCACGCAGCCTCCGCCGAACCGAGCACCAGCTGAGCCGCGATCCGCCGTGCACGCACGTCCTCGGGGGCGTTGCCGGGCAGCATCAACGCGACGATGGCGAGGTGGCGGGCAAGCAGCCCGTTGAACAATCCGCCGTCGCCGCCGCCCCCACCGCGGATGACGCCGCCCTTCGCGAGCCGATCGTCGACGGCGTCGACCAGTCGATGCACCCGGGCGCGGTGCCGCTCGTCGCCCAGCCGGACCGCGAGTTCCGTCTCGAGCGCCAACACGACGCCCTGGCAGTACGAATAGAAGTTGCGCTCGATGGTTCCGTCTCGCCGGACGCCGTCGAAGATCAGACCGGTCTCCGGATCGCGAAGCGTCTCGTCGATCCAGTCGGCCATCGCCTGGGCGCGCCACAGCCGCCCGGTTCGCGCGAGCACGAGACCGGCCGGACCGTTCGCCGGTGTGTTGTAGAAATCGGAGTGCCTGCGCCACGGGATCCCGCCGCCGGCATCCGGCGACCACGCGTCGAACAGTTCCGATTCCAGGATCGCCAGCGCCTTGCGGTTGCCGATCAACTGCATCCGCTGGGCCCGTTCGAGGCCCAACCCGAGCCACGCCATGTCGTCGTAGTAGCTGTTGGTCCAGCCCGAGACGTTGCGGACGCGGTGGCCGCGAATGAGTTTCACGAGCCGACGGCGTCGTTTCGACGTCGGATTCCGTTCGGCGGCATCCACCGTGCAGTTGATGAGATTCGCCTGCCACCAGTAGTGCCAGTTCACGAATACGCGTTCCCGGCGAACCGCGGGCCACGCGACGACCGCCAGGGCGGTACCGGGCATCCCCCACACACGACGGATGTGCCGAGTGATGACCGCATTCTCGGCGGCATCCGCTCGGGCAGACCATTCGCGCTGCATGCCTACCGATCTTGCCTGGGTACGGTGTGTTTCGCTACCAAGCGCGACCGAGATCGGCGTGTTGCCGTATCCAGGTGTGCATCGCGATCCCCGCTGCCACGCCCGCATTGATGCTGCGGGTGGACCCGAACTGGGCGATGGACACCGTCATCGACGCGACCGCGTGTCCCTGCTCGGTGACGCCGGGACCCTCCTGCCCGAACAGCAGGATGCAGTCGCGTGGCAGGTCCGCGGTCTCGATCGGAACCGAGCCGGGCGTGTTGTCCACCGCGACGATCGTAAGGGCGTTGTCCCGCGCGAACTCCGCGAGCTCGTCGAGGTCGGCGTGGTGCATCAGGTGCTGGTAGCGGTCGGTGACCATGGCGCCGCGGCGGTTCCAGCGTCGACGCCCCACGATGTGCACCGCGGCCGCCGCAAACGCGTTCGCGGTCCGCACCACGGTGCCGATGTTCGAGTCGTGGCCGAAGTTCTCGATCGCGATGTGCAGGGGATGCCGGCGGCTGTCGATGTCGGCGACGATCGCTTCCCGCGTCCAGTAGCGGTAGGCGTCGACGACGTTGCGCCGGTCCCCCTCCACCAGGAGCTCCGGATCGTAGTGGGGATCGTCGGGCACCGGCGTACCGTGCTCGACGGCCCACGGGCCGACGCCGTACGGGTGCTCGCCCCATTCGGTGGGGCCGGGGACGTCGACGCCGTCGGCCGCGTCGGCGTCGGTCACGTCGACAGCGTCTTCTCTGGCCGGTGCATGCATCTTCGGGTCGCTCACCGCGTCGAACCCCAGACCGCTACCCGAGCCACAGCCGATTCCTCCACACTCACACACGACGACACGTCGACGCTGAACTCTAGTCGCCTACCCCGACCCCAGCCTCCGCCCACTGCGGCTGAGCAGTCGGTTCGTGGACCTGGCGAGCCAGGCCGGGCTGACGCCCGCCGCCGCGGCGAGCACCTTCGCCTGCAGACCGACGGCGAAGTGCACCTTGGGAATGCGGCCTCGGTGTCCGGTCGCCGCGACGATCGCGTCCGCCACGTCCGACGCGGTGAGCCGGACACCGAGTGAGCGGGTGGTACCCGTCGACATCCCCCGGACCATCCCGGTGCGCACGAACAGCGGCCACATGTCGATCACCCGGATGTCGTAGGCGCCCCACTCGAGGTCGAGCGCCTCGGTCAGTCCGCGCACCGCGAACTTGGTGGCACCGTAGGTCGCCAGTTCGGGCTGTCCGTAGATCGCCGACGCCGACCCCAGGTTCACCACCTGCGCCCCCGGCGTCTCCCTCAGGTAGGCGAACGCCGCGAGCAGTCCGTTGATCGTGCCGCCCACGTTGATGTCGACCATTCGCCGGTGCGCGTCGGCGGGGATGTCCTCGAAGCGCCCCGACGACAGCACCCCCGCGTTGTTGACGAGGACGTCGAGCCGACCGCCGGCGGTGAACTCCGACAGCCGCGCGCGCCACCCGTCGAGATCGGTGACGTCGAGCCGTCCCGTCCGCACGCTTCCCCCGCGGGCGACGATCTCTCCGCGCAGCGACTCGAGTCCGTCCTCGTCGACGTCGTACGCGCCGACGACGTAGCCGCGGCCGGCGAAGGCCAGCGCGGTCGCGCGGCCGATGCCCGCGGCCGCGCCGGTGACGAACACGGTGGGTCGGGATGTCCCAGATACCTCAGCCATGCCGTCAGGCTAGGTCCTGCGTGACCTTTCCGGTGACGTTCGGCGCCCGATCGCCGCCCTCCCGTGGCCCCCTCGGCACGGTGACCGTGGCGACCACCGACAGGATCGCGACCGCGAAGCACGCGATCGTGTACCAGAGGTTGCCGATCGGATCGCCGTTGCCGGTGACACCGTCGACGGCGTCGAGGAACGCAGGCAATGCCGTCACCCACAGCACGGCCATCACCGCGATGTACACGGCGCCGTAGATCCGGACGAAGTCGTTCGAGTAGGCGGGGACGTCGGATGTTCCCGCGCGCAACCGCGACCACTGCTTGACCAGGATCGGAATCGCGACGACCGCGACGGCGACGAGCTCGGCCGCGTAGAGGAATCCTCGGGCCGTGTCGCTACCCATCCCGAAGACCGTCGCCGGGAGCGGGAGGACGAACACGCCGACGGACGCGGTGAGACCGACCACCACTGTGCGCCAGACCAACTCGAGCCCGGAGAAGTGCCGGCCGCGATCGACGTAGCGGCCGACGAAGAACTGGACGCACAGCGCCAGCGACATCGGCCAGAGCGCGGCGAACACCACGACGCTCGGCAGCGGAACCGAATCGAAGAACGGCTGGTTGACCTTGTTGTCGAGGGACCACTCCCACCACCGCAGTTGCGGCCCGAGCTGGTCGAAGATCTCGTAGAACGCGTGGTGGACGAAGCCGACACACACCGCGCCGAGAAACACCCCGTAACGCCGGAACACGCCGAGCATCCGGACAATCTCGAACGCGAGCGTCGCCATCAACGGATAGATCGCGACGATGTACAGCGGGAGCCGGCCCCACAGGAAATCCACGGTGAACACGTTGTGCGCGAACATCGTGCCCAAATAGTCCTCGGTGCCGAACGCGGCCGGGAAGTAGATCGGCGGCTCGATCACGAACAGGAACGCGGTGGCGCCGAACCACAGAACGAGGTTGGTGGGGTCGCCGTGGCGGCGCAGACGCACAATCGCGTAGACGAGCGCGAGCACCGCGCCCAGCACGATGGTGAACTCGAGGACCGGGAGCGTCCAGTTCTCCAATGCGAACGGGTTGCGGACCTCGAACACTCCCCCGGCGTCGTCGCACGAGAAGCCGAGCCGAGTGGCCAGGCCTTCGAAGGTGGGCGAACAGTGATCCGACATCAGTTCGCCTCCCGCGTATCTGCGGTGTACCAGTACGTGACGTCGTAGCCCTCGTCGTAGCGATCGAACCACTCACCGGCGAGCGTGGGCAGCTTCTCGTGATCGGGGTTGTGCTTGGGCATCTGGCTGCGGACGACACCGGCGAGCGCGACGAGCTGTTCGCCCATCGGCAGGTCGTCGAACGCGCGCGGCATGGGCCCGTGATCGGTGTAGCTCAACCACGGCACGCTCTTGCGGATGCGCTGCGCCCGCCGGTGCCGCGCGAACATCGACATCGCGTCGATCTTCCGATCCTCCAGCGGGACATGCTCGTTGAAGCCCTCGCATGCGATCTTGATGACGTCGAGCACGTGCTTGAACACCGACGGGGCCTGGCGCATCCGGTAGAGGTCGCTTCCGACAACGGAATTGAAGATGACCAGCGCGGAGCTGCGGTGCTCGACCTCTTCGACGAAGTGCCAGATGAACAGCGACGCGACGCGGTCGTCACCCGGCCGGAACAGTCGAGAGTCGTTGTCGAGCATCAGCTTGAACACCGGGGTGAAGGTCGCCTCCAGGTCGGCGGTGTAGGCGAGCCGGTATTCGAGCGACGTCTGCGCGGTGAGCTTGTCGAACGCACCGATCACCTCGTCGAGGGTGCCCTGGAGCCCCGGGTAGCGCTTGATCAGCCCCTTGACGTGCTGGCGGTGCGCCGTCGAGTGCTGCCCCTCCTGGCGCATGAAGGCGTCGGCCTCCTCCGCGACAGCCGGATCGGTGATGCGCGGCATGAGTTCGGTGATCAACTGCACGATCATCTTCTCGAAGCCGATCGCGAGTAACGACACCGCGTTGGCCATGCTCGAGAAGGCCGGGTTGTCCTCGTTCCAGTTGAACGGCACGTCGTAGTCCGCGAAGGCGAAACGCATCTTTCGCACGTGTAAGTCGGTCACTCCGGGTACCTCGTCTCTCCTACGTCTTCGCAGTCCGTGTTTCGCACTTCTGCCCAGGCCGGTCCGGGGCCCGAACGTCCTGCGAGGCCCCGCGTCGCCAGAACATACATCACCCGCATCATCCGTATGATGAGAACGCGTTCTATCGCTGTGGCGCTGTGATAGCGTCGGCCCCTGATCCGGGCGGCCGTACACATCGACCCGGTGCGGTCCGAGCCGAGGAAGCAAACAGTGGCGCGCAGGCGTGGGTGGGGCGGCAGTCCCCCCGTGAACGACGAGGAAGCGTCGCAGCGAATCGTTTCCGCCGCAGTCGATCTGATCGGCCGGACGGGTGCGGTGATCAGCATCGCCGATGTCGCGGAATCCTTGGGCGTCATCCGGCAGACGGTGTACCGCTACTTCCCCAGCACCGACGCCCTCCTGCGGGCCGCGGCCATCGCGTCGGTCGGGAGTTTCCTCGACCGACTGACAGAGCACACACAGGGACTCGAAGAGCCCGCCGAAGCCCTCGTCGAGGCCGTGATCTACACGCTGGACGACGTGCGCCGCACCCCCCACCTGGGGATCATGCTCTCCGGCGCGCATTCCCACACCGAGGGCATCACGTCCGACGAGGCCATGGTCTTCGGAATGACGATGATCCGACGCTTCGACGTCGACTGGGAGCGGCACGGCTACGACGAACCGGCCCTGCGCGAACTCGTCGAGTACCTGCTGCGGACGATGCAGTCGTTCTTCGTCTCGCCCGGCAACCCGCCGCGCAGCGAAGACGAACTGCGCTCCTACCTGCGACGTTGGATGGGAACATCCATTGCCGCCCAGATCGATCGGGGTGCCGCGGCCACACCATCGGAGCCTGCGCCCGGCGACTAGGCTGGGGATGTCACGGGAAGAATGTCATGAACCACCCACGCATCGTCCGCACCGTCTGCTTCATCACCGTCAGCTACGTCATCGTTCTCGCGATCTGGCTGGGATGGCTGATCGAGCACACCCCCGAGGGCACCATCCCGTACCAGATCGGCGGGCTGCTGGCGGCCTACGGTTCCGTCCTCGGGCTCGGCATGATGTGGGCCGACCGCCCCACCCACGCCGAACGCAAGCTCGCCAAGCACGGCATCGAGGGGTGGGCGAAGATCCGCCGGACGCAGCGGATCCGACGCACCGTCGACAACGGCGAACTCACCGAACTGGACCTCGATCTGACGGTGCCCGGCTCGGAGTCGTACAAGGGCCGCGTGCTCTACGAGGTGCTGCCCGAGAACCGGTCGCGATTCGTCGTCGGCGAGACCATCTCCATCCGCGTCGACCCGCGCAATCGTGACCGAATCCTGATCTACCCCTAGACGTTCCGCTGCTTCGCGCCGCTACCGAGCGCGATCATCCCCTCGACCAGCAGCAGCTGCGCGGCAGCGTACGACGCCAGGATGGCGCCCTCGGCGACGGCCCGCGACTTCTCCCCACGCAGGAACAGCTTGCGCACCACGATGGTCCCGTCGGACCCGGTGAACAGCAGCCCGCCCAGACCGAGCCAACTGCGCCGATCGCGGCGGTTCGGCATCGGCAGCCCGGCGACGTCGGCGGCACCGGGTGCGAGCGCGGGGTCGGCCGCGAGCGTCGCGGTGGTGCCGAGCAGCGCGCCGTAACCGGTGAGCGTCTTCGCAACCGTCGGGGCCTTGGCGTGCAGCAGGCCCGACGCCCCGGCCCACGCGCCGAGTCGAGGCAGCGCGGCGGCCAGGCGGGGCCGAGCGCCACGTCGGGTGAGCAGCGACGAGTAGGCGACCTGCATGACACCGAACGACGTGGCGCCGCGCCTGAGGCGGGCGTCGACGTCGGGGTCGATCATGAACACGTCGCCGACCGTGGCGGCCGCGAGGCCGGCGACGAGCAGTGCGGTGTCGGCGGTGTCCAGGTCGTCGCGGCGGCGCAGCACGCGGGTCGCGAGCGCCGGCGCGATGAGCGGCTTGGCGACCTGCTGGATCCGCTCGCTCCCGGTGACGGCACCGTAGACCGTCGCCGCCGTCGCGCCGACGAACACCGCGTGCTCGAGTCCCCACTTCTTGATGCTCGCGAACGCCATCACCACTCCCTCGTGTCCGATTCCGCACGACGGTACCGCCACCGAACGGTCAGTCCGGCGTTTCGCACGCCCGGCGCGCCCCCGGACTGACCGTTCGGATCGACAAATGGGCTCGACATGGGGGTTTACATAGATAGTTAGCTTATGTAATTATTGGACCATGAGTTCGACCGATCCCGAGTTCCGCGACCTACTCGTCGACCTGGTGAGCAACGCCCACCGCTTCACTCGCCTGGCCTCGACGCTCGCCACCGACGACCGACCCCGGTCGTGGATGCGGGCGCTGTCGCTGCTCGAGGAGCAGGGTCCGCTTCGGGTGAGTACGTTCGCCCGGCTCGACAGCTCGTCGCAGCCGTCCGCGACGGCGCTGCTCAAGAAGCTGGGACAGGAAGGCTTCGCGAAGAGGCAACCGGACCCCGACGACTCGCGCGCCGTCCTCGTCGGCATCACCGACGAGGGCCGCGAGTGGCTCGCCGAGGGCCGACGCAACCTCGCGGACGTCCTCACACCGCACTTCGCGCACCTCGAGCCCGAGCAGATCGCTCTGCTCTCAGAGGGACTCGGCGAACTCCGGGCGATCATCCGCACAGCCGCGGCGGACCGCTGACCACGACGACATCATCAAGGAGGGATACGTGAGCACCACGACCGCCCCCGCCGCGAGCACCAAGCCCGGCATCCTGCAGCAACCGAAATCGGTGTGGGCAGTCGCCTTCGCCAGCGTCATCGCGTTCATGGGCATCGGCCTCGTGGACCCGATCCTCAAGCCGATCGCCGAACAGCTCGACGCGACGCCGTCGCAGGTGTCGCTGCTGTTCACCAGCTACATGCTGGTCACCGGCGTCGCGATGCTGTTCACCGGCATGATCTCGAGCCGCATCGGCGCCAAGAAGACGCTGCTGTGGGGCCTGGCCATCATCGTGGTGTTCGCGGCCGCCGCGGGCGCGTCGAGCACGATCAATCAGATCGTCGGCTTCCGCGCCGGCTGGGGTCTGGGCAACGCCCTGTTCATCGCGACCGCGCTCGCCGCGATCGTCGGCGCGGCCAGCGGTGGCGTGGCCCGGGCGATCATCCTCTACGAGGCGGCGCTCGGCATCGGTATCGCCGTCGGCCCGCTCGTCGGCGGTGTGCTGGGCAACATCAGCTGGCGCGCACCGTTCTTCGGCGTCGCGACCCTCATGGCGATCGCGTTCATCTTCATCATGGTGATGCTGCCGAAGGCGCCCAAGCCGCAGCACCACACCTCGCTCGCCGCACCGTTCCTGGCGCTGCGCCACCGCGGTCTGCTGACCGTCGCGATCACGGCCCTGCTGTACAACTACGGCTTCTTCACGCTGCTCGCGTACACCCCGTTCCCGCTCGACATGGGCACGTACTCGATCGGTTTCATCTTCTTCGGCTGGGGCCTGATGCTGGCGATCTCGTCGGTGTTCCTGGCTCCGCGCCTGCAGCGCGCATTCGGCACGCTGCCGATGATGATCGCCGCGCTGACGCTGTTCGCGATCGACCTCGGCGTGATGGCGCTGTTCACCGAGTCCAAGCCGGTGCTCGTCGTGTGCGTCGTCCTCGCGGGCCTGTTCCTGGGCGTCAACAACACGCTCATCACCGAGACCGTCATGATCTCGGCGCCGGTCGAGCGCTCGACGGCGTCGGCCGCGTACAGCTTCGTCCGGTTCGTCGGTGGCGCCGCGGCACCGTACCTCGCGGGCAAGCTGGGTGAGCACAACGTCCACATCCCGTTCTGGGTGGGCGCGGCGTGCACCGTCGCCGGCATCCTCGTCCTCGCCACCGGCCGCAAGGTCCTGGCGCACGTCGACGATCACGACCCCGAGCCGCACAGCGTCGAGGAGGCCACCGCCGTCACCGTCGGCGACGCGGACTGAGTTCCTGACCGAACCTGTCATCAGCTGAAGGGTCCCTTCACGCGCACACAGCGCATGAAGGGACCCTTCAGCTTCCAGCACAGGGATCGCTCAGTTGGCGGGGGTGTGCACCAGGTCGATGTACTCCTGCGGCAGCTCGTCGAACGACAGCTTGGTGACGCTCGACGGACCGGAGTGGTACGAGTCCTCGCCCTGGATCAGCCCGTTCTCGTCCACCGGCCACAGGATCAGCTGCCGGAACACGACGAGGTAGTCGGCCGACTCGTCGTCGACCGGGATGCCGATCTGCGCGGCGTACGAGCCCGGGTAGATCTGCTTGAGGAAACCCTCGGTGACCAGGCAGTGGTCGTCGACGACCAGGCGGTCGAGCTCGTATTCGAGGATGTTGGTGCGCGTCGCGAGGAAGTCCAGGTAGTAGGTCTTCACCCCCTCGGTGCCCTTCGGCCCGACGTCCTGGCCGCCGTTCCAGAAGTGGTAGTCCGGGGTGGGGCTCAACGTCGCCATCAGGCCGTCGAGGTCCGGGGCGGCCTCTGCCTTCATGTGCTCGATCACGACACCGAGAACGACCCGGTGCCGGGCGTTGGTGGTGGTGGCGAGGCGCTGCTCGAGTAGTTCCCAGGTACGGGTGGGATCGACGGCCATGTGCGAATTCCTTTCCGGTGAAACGAACTTCGCAACGATGGTGACCCACGTCACGGTCGCGGGTCACCCGACGGGCGTCGACTGATTCGACCGAGCTTTCCGACGCGTGTCGGATGGCCTCAGTACCCCGGCCCGAACACCTCCGACGCCGCCAGCTCCGTCGACGACAACGCCATCCGCCGGATCATCAGCACCAGCGTCGCCATGAACCGGTCCATCGCGTCCTCCAGGTTCCAGCCCATCTCGGTCTCTAGATGCGCGAGCCGAGCGGCGACGGTGCTGTGGTGCACGTGCAGTTCCGCCGCGGTGCGCCGCAGCGAACCGAACACACAGAATGCCTCCAGCGTCGCGACCTCCTGGGCGCCGGTCGCCGACGCGGCGATCGCGTTGATCCGCGCGACGTCTCGGTCGTTGAGGAGACGTTCCAGGGGCAGTTCGGCGAGCAGTTCGAGCGAACTCAGCCGCCCGTACGCGACCGCGCGCCGCCCGTAGCCCGTCGACGACGCGAAGCGCAGCGCCCGACGGGCCTGCTTCCACGACGTCGGCGCCGCGTACACGCTCACGCGCTCCCCGATCCCCACCCACGGGCCGCGATCGGCCCGCGACGTCGGGTAGGCGTCGACGATCGCAGCATGCAGGTCGTCGGCGAGCGTCTGGCTGTCCGTGTGGTCCTGCAACAGCACCGCGGTGAGGTTGCCGACCTCGACCGAGCGGACCAGCCGCCCCGAGCAGGTGCGCGAGATCAGTTCGACCGCAGACACACTCGATGTGGACGACACCGCCAGTACCCGGATCTCGCGCGCCGGGTCCAGCCCCAGCAGCCCCACCGCACGCACCCGGTCCTCGCGACGCTCCTTGTCCGAGAGCACCACCTCGAGCAGCGCGGGATCGCCCAAGCGCAGCCCCTCCGCTGACCCCGACCGCGCCGCCGCGACGCGCAGCGTGTGACGCAGTCGGTCCAGCAGCACCGAGTCGAGGGGGCGTTCGGCGCCGTCCCGCTCGAGCCACACCCAGGGATCGTGACGCACCGGTTCGGCGTCGCGCGTCTCGTCGAGCGGGCCGCCGAGGGCGTCGTAGCGGATCACGGTGCCCGCAGCCCACCGGGCGCCGACCGGACACTCGGCGAGCAGCGCCGCGGCCCGGACGACCGTGTCCGCGTTGGCCGCCGACTCGCCGAGCTCGTCGAAGTACGAGATGATCCGCAGCACCGAGACCGAGTCCGAGCCCAGCTCCGACATCCGCAAGTGCTCGTGACTCACCGTGGGCTCCGTTCCTCGTCGTCCTACGAGGATGGCTCAGCGCCGCCGGGAAGGAATCCCGCCCTCCCGATCGACGGGAATCCACCCCGCGCTTTGCGCACTTGTCGCGTCCCAGACCCCTCTCGAATCGCGATAAGTGCGCACAACGCGGAGGGGGAGGTCAGGTGAGGCGGCGTGCGGGCGCGGACGCCGCGACGACGGCGAACGCAGGCTCGGGCAGATTGCGTTCCGCGGCCCGCCTGCGCGTGGTCTCGACGGCCTCGTCGACCCGCTCGGCCGGGATCAACGCGATCGCGGAGCCACCGAAGCCGCCGCCGGTCATCCGGGCGCCCAACGCCCCGGCGATCAGCGTGGCCTCGACAGCATTGTCGAGTTCCGGGCACGAGACCTCGAAGTCGCGACTGAGCGACATGTGCGACGCGTACAGCAGCCTGCCCACCTCGTCGAACTCGCCGGACTCCAACGCCCGCACCGCCAATCGGACGCGGGCGATCTCACTGATCACGTGCCACGCGCGGCGGCGCAGGACGTCGTCCTTCAGCGACCGGACCGCGTCCATCCCGTCGCGTCCGTTGTCGGCGAGTTCGCGCAGCGAGTCGACGCCGAGTCGACGGGCGGCCCGCTCCACCGCGGACCGCCGCTTCGCGTACTGGCCGTCGACTAGACGGTGCGGGGCGCGGGTGTCGATCACCAACAGCGACAACCCCTCCGGCACGAACGGCACCTGCGACACCGCACCCGACGCCGAATCCAGCAGCAGCGCATGCCCTTCCGTCGTCCGCAGCGACGCCGCCTGGTCCATTCCTCCGGTCGGGGCGAGCGCCACCTCGTTCTCGGCCCGCACGCACGCCGCCGCGAGTGCCGCGCGCTCGGCGTCCGGGGCGAGCGCGAGCGCCAACGAGCACTCGAGTGCCGCGGAACTCGACAGCCCGGCCCCGATCGGCACCGTCGACACGAAGGCGGCATCGACTCCCCCGAAATCGTCGGCGAGCAGTCCGTTCTCACGCAGCGCCCAGATCACACCGGCCGGGTAGGAGGCCCAGCCTGTGGGCCGACCGGGCCCGATGCCGCGCAAGCGGCCGTCCCACGGCTGCCCGTCCGTCGACCGCAGCCGGATCAGTCCGTCCGTGCGCGGCGACACGGCGACGACGGTGCTGTGCGGCAACGCGATCGGCAGGCACAGTCCGCCCGCGTAGTCGACGTGCTCGCCGATCAGGTTCACCCGCCCGGGCGCCGCCCACAGACCCACGGGCTCGCCCCCGAACTCGCGGCGGAAGACGTCGGTAGCCGACTGCGCGAGTTCGACGTCGGGCACGGCGGGGAACCACCGGACCGTCACGGCGCGACCTCCCGGAATCGGGCGGCGATCGCCTCGGGCGTGGTGTCGCCGATCCACGCCCCCATCCCGGACTCGGAGCCGGCGAGGAACTTCATCCGGTGTGGCGAGCGCATGAGCGAAAACACTTGCAGGTACAGCCTTCCCAGTTCGCGTCCGGCGCCGACGGGAGCCTGGTGCCAGCCGGCGATGTACGGCAGGCGGTCGACGCCGTCGAAGAAGTGATCCAGGCGCCCCAGCACATCGAGGTACAGGTGGGAGAGTTCGTCGAGCTCGGCGTCGTCCAGCTCGGTGAGGTCCGCGACGTCGCGGTGCGGCGCGACGTGCAGTTCGACGGGCCAGCGGGCGGCCGCCGGGACATACGCGGTCCAGTGCTCACCCTCGACCACCACGCGGGTGCCGGCACGTCGTTCGGCGTTGAGGACGTCGCGCAGCAGCGAGCGCCCGGTGCGGCTGCGGTGCTCCTCGGCCTGCCGCAGCAGCGCGGCGGTCCGCGGCGGCAGCGTCGGGTAGGCGTAGATCTGGCCGTGCGGGTGGCTGAGCGTCACCCCAATCTCCTCGCCGCGGTTCTCGAAGCAGTACACCTGCGCGACGGACGGCAGCGCCGACAGCTCACGCGTCCGGTCCCGCAGCGCCTCGAGCACCGTCCGCACCCGCGCGGGCGACAGCTGGGCGAAGCTGCGGTTGTGATCGCTCGTGAAGCACACCACCTCGCACCGTCCGTCGGCGGCACGCTGCGGCCAGAGTGCTTCGCCGTCAACGAGTTCGGAGCCCAGCGCCGCGCCGGACGCCAGCGACGGGAAGCGGTTCTCGAACACCGCGACGTCGTAGTCGGCGGCGGGAATCTCGGTCGCGGGACGTCCCGGACGAGTGGGGCACAGCGGACACTCGTCAGTCGACGGCAGGAAGGTGCGGTTCATGCGGTGCGCCGCCAGCGTCACCCACTCCCCCGTCAGGACGTCGTAGCGCATCGACGACGCCGCCTCGACGGGCGCCAGGTCGCGGCCGTCGTGCAGTTCCCGCGTCGCCGCCCCGCTCGCGAACGGCTCGGTGTCGTCGAAGTAGAACAGCTCACGCCCGTCGGACAGGAGTGTCCGCGTTCTCCGGATCGGCATCGGAACACGATATGCGACCGCCCCTATTCCGTCGCCTACCACCCGGTTTGGTTCGGTCGGACGTTCTGTGTGAGCATGCTCGAGGCTGTTGCTCCGTCACCGGAGTCACAACAGCCGGGGGGATACGAAACACATCGAAACAACGGGGGATTCACATGAAGCTTCGTAGCTTTGCCGTGCGCGCATTCGCCGCCGCGGCCGCCGCGACCGCGGCCGTCACTGGTGTCGCCACCACCGCGAGCGCCGCGCCCGCGCCGATCCTGCACACCACTCTCAACGGCCCCACCCTGGCGGTGCTCGGGCAGAACGACTTCTGCAACGGCCTGATCGACACCGTCGTCGAGACCGATCCCACACGTCCGGGTCTCGCCACCATCGCCTTCACACCGCGCGGGATGAACGGCATCGGGCCGGGATGGGCGCAGAACCCGGTCTGCAAGGCGAAGGTCTCCATCGCATGGAACCTCGGTATTTACACCGGGCAGGTCAAGGAAGTGGAGCTCCTCGCCGTCCAAGGGCAAACCGTCCGTACCGAGATCAATCCCGGTTCCGGAGTCGCCAGAATTTCGATGCTGGTCGGCCCGGTCAGCCCCTGGTACAACGAAGTCCGCCCGCAGACGTCCTACGGGGCCGTCCAGGCATTCTTCCTCGTCCCCTGACCGGACGCTCCAACAGTTGAAGGGACCGTTCACGCGCTGCGAGCGCATGAACGGTCCCTTCAGCTTGAAACCTGGGGAGCAGAAATCCCGGATCAGCTCAGGCCGAGGTCCTCGAGGCCGAGGAGCGAGCGGTACTCGAGTCCTTCGGCGGCGATGACGGCGTCGGCGCCGGTGGCGCGGTCGACGACGGTGGCGACACCGACGACGATGGCGCCCACGTCACGCAGGGCCTTGACCGCGGTGAGCGGCGAGTTGCCGGTGGTGGTGGTGTCCTCGACGACGAGGACACGCTTGCCGACGACGTCGGGGCCCTCGATCTGGCGCTGCATGCCGTGCGCCTTGGCTGCCTTGCGGACGACGAACGCGTCGATCGGGCGACCCTCGGCGTGCATGACGGCCATCGCGACGGGGTCGGCGCCCATGGTCAGTCCGCCGACGGCGTCGAAGTCCCAGTCGGCGACCTTCTCGCGCAGCAGCTTGCCGATCAGCGGGCCGGCGCGGTGGTGCAGCGTCGCGCGGCGCAGGTCCACGTAGTAGTCGGCTTCCTTGCCCGAGGACAAGGTCACCTGTCCGTGCACCACCGCCAGCTCGCGCACCAGCGCCGCAAGCTCGTCGCGATCCGTCATCGGCCGCTCTCCCATCACCAAGTCAGACAACAATTCGTCGTGTCGAGCCTAGCGAGGAAGCCAGGTCACAGCGCCCACGACCCCCACCAGCCCTCACGCTGCGGCGTCGACGACGTCGCCACCGTCGGCCGGTGCCTCGGACGATGCCACCGCCAGGATCGTCGCCTGGAACAGCTGTACCTTCGCGATCCCGAGACGCTGGGCGAGCTGGGTCCCGGGGAACGTGCGGATCGACCGGTTCAGGCTCCTGGCCTGTGTGTTGTACACCCGCACCGCCCCGGCCAGCCGCTGCTCGGTGACCTCGAGTTCGTGCGCCGGGCGCACGAATGCCCAGTCGTGCGCGAGCTGCGGGTAGCGCCGGCCCGACGCGAGCACCGCCTGCAGGGCCTCGGACAGCGCCTTCTCGGCACCGGCCTGGCGGCGCAGGTCGAGCTTCTCCTCGCGGACGCGCATGGCGAGTGATCGCGCCCCGGTCACCGGTGCCACCAGGTCGCTTCCGACGGTCTCGGAGGCGGCGAGCACCAGGCCGGGTACGTACTCGTAGCGGCGATCCAGTTCCACGTGGACCAGCGCGAGGGCAGAGTCGACGCTGGCTGCAGCCCGGCGCAGCCGCTGGACACTCGAGATCGCCCAGGCCGCACAGGCCACAGAAATCACAACAAGAACAAGAACAACACCCGACACAACAACCACAGTTGCGGAATCTACTGTGCTCCCGACGGGGCCGCTATTCGAGCGCGCACCGGTGCGCGACGCGGGAACTCAGCGGGCGGACTCCGGCTCGTCGACCATGCCGTAGGGGTCCTGCGCGATCGGGCGACCGGGATCGTGTGCACCCGGGTGCATCACGCCGGGCGCGGTGGTCGGCGGCAGCACGCGCAGCATGCCCGACAGTCGGGACACCGTCTCGATCGCGGCGTCCCAGTCCCGGCCGGAGCTGCCCACCGGCAGCGAGCCGAGCGTCCACTCCCCCTCGCTCCACAGCATCTGCAGCTGCGGGGGCACCGACTCGGTGAACGCGACCATGCGCTGGTCGCACACGCGGCGGGCGATCTCGAGGTCGGTCGCGAACACCACGCGGGGTCCGATCGCGCCCAGCAGGTTCAGGTCCGTATCGCGCGGCGGCGGGGTCGACTTGAGCCGCAGATCGATGTCGACGTCCGACCCCACCTCACGGTGGACTGCGACGATCGTCGCCGTGTCCTCGAGATCGAACAGCACGAACTCCTCGCCGCGGCGGATGCCACGCACCACGTCGACCGCACCCAGGTAGTCCTGCTTGGCGAGGGCCGCCCGGTGCCAGTACGACGGCAACTGCTCGTCCGAGGTGTTGTACGTGTATCCCTGCGCCTTAGCCCAGATCTGCCGGACGCGCCCCGTCTGGTTGCGTCGCGTGCGATCGACATAGAGCAGGGCGACAGCACCCGCGAGCGCTATCACTGCCAATCCGAACCACATAGCCGTCATCGAGGCTCAGCCTAGCCACTCTCGGGCCCGATCCGGGCATCCGGTGCCGCGCGTCAGTTACCGAATCCCGGAAGCGTGGTGCCGATGATCAACTTCGCCGTAACTGTCCCGTTCTCGACCTTGTCACCGTGGACCAGCACGGACTCGCCGGGCTTCAGGTCGGCGACGCTGCGCGCGGTCAACGAGATGAGCGAGGTGTCCGGTGTGGTGCGCACGGTGATCGTGGTGCCTCCGAGGCCGTCGAGCGTCAGCGTTCCGCCGTCGTTGGCGGTGATCGTGCCCATCGCCGTCCCGGCCTTACCGATCAGGTCCCCCACGCCGCCGGGAATGGCCTCCAGCGGAGAGGTGCCGCTGGGAGGCGACGTCGGCGTCGGGGTGCCCGTGCGTGGCGGTGCCACCGGCGCCGACGTGCGCGTCGACGGGGCCGAGGCGGTGGTGGCGTTGTCCGAGCCGCCACCGTTCAACATGAAACCGACGATCAGGCCCAGCGCGAGCAGCACGATGCCCGCAGCGACGGCGACCGCCAACCCCACCTTGCGGGCGGGCTTGGGCTCGGGCGTGTTCTCCATCGCCGGGGCCGCACCGGTGGGTGGCGGTCCGGCCGGCGGGTAGCCGCCCGCGCCGTAGTACGTCGGATAGGCCTGGGTCGCGTTGGGCGGGGTCGCCTGCGGATCGAACCGCGGGTCGTAGGTGGGGAAGGCCTGGGTCGGATTGGGCGGCGGCGAACCGTACGCCTGGTACGGGTCTGCCGTGTAGTACTGCTCGGTGGGCTGGTCAGCAGCCACCGGACCGATCTGCTGGGTCGGGCCGTCGCCGGGACGGGCCCACTGGACGGTCTCGTCGGCCGCCGGCTCGGCAGGGTCGTACGCGCGCTCCTGCGGGGTGCGGGGATCGTCGGGATTCGTCATGGTGGGTGTGCTCTCTCCCTCGGCGGTGCCGAACAGTTCAACACAGTCTGGGTCGGGTGGTCGAGCCGACAGTTCAGGGTAGAGCCGGATTCTGAGAGCCGTCTGAAACCGTCAGACGAGCGGCATCCCCCGCTCGAGGAACTCGATGGCCTTGACGAAGATGGCCAGGTCCGGGGGGTCCTCACCGACGGCACCCAACACGGCTCCCGCAACCGCCCCGGCGAACACCCGCACCTCGAAGTCGTCGGCGCGCCGGCCGACGCGCACCGCCACCGCGTCGGCGAGGATCACGATCGACCGGATGAGTTCACCGAGCATCGCCGAGCGCAGCTCGGGCACACCGAAGAGCAGTCGCTGCCGGGTGCGCTCGGCGTCGATCTCCGCGGGCGTCAGCGACCCGAGCACCTCCTCGAAGGCGCGCCGGCACGCGGTCAACGGCGGTGTGTCGGCGGGTTGGGCGGCGATCGCCGCGAGCATCGGCGCGTCGAGGTCGTCGATGAGGATGAGCTGTTCCTTGCTCGGGAAGTAGCGGAAGAACGTGCTCGGCGAGACGTCGGCGGCGGCCGCGATCTGGTCGACGGTGGTCTGCGCGTACCCCTGCTCGGTGAACAGGCGCATCGCGTGTTCGCGGATCAGCGCCCGCGTCTTCCGCTTCTTGCGCTCCCGCAGGCCGATCGGCTCGGTCGACGTACTCATGGGCTCAGTGTCCCTCAGCCTCGGCTCTGTCGGTCTCCGCCTCGGCTCTGCCTGTCTCCGCCTCGGCTCTGCCGGTCTCAGCGGTCTCGGCGTCGGCCTCCGGTTCGGGCCGACGCCGCAGCGGGAGCACGACGAGCGCGATGATCGCGCCGACGAGCGCGAGCGCCCCGCTGACCCACAACGCCGACACCATGCCCTGCACGAACGCGGACTGCACCTGCTCCTCGAGCGTGGGCAGGCCGAGTTGCCGCGCCACCGCGACACCGCTGCTCACCGAGTCGGAGACGGCAGCCGCGGCGGGTTCCGGCAGCGACGTGCTCGGCAGGTGGGCGTGATAACCGGCGGTCAGCACCGTGCCGAGTACCGCGACGCCGATCGTCCCACCGGCCTGCCGAAGTGCTTGCACCAGAGCAGAACCCGAGCCCGACCGTTCGGGTGAGAGCGCCCCGATCGCCGCCGCCATCGCGGTCGGCATCACCAGCCCGAGGCCCACCCCGGCGATCGTCTGCCACGTCGCCACCAGCCCGTAGCCGGTGTCGGCGGTCATGGTGACGCCGACCATGCACGACCCGACGATGGCCGCGAACCCCAGTGCGATCAATGCGCCGGGGCCGAGCACACGGGCGAGCAGGTCGGCCAGCCGCGTACCCACGACGAGACCGGCGATCATCGGCAGCAGCCGCACGCCGATCCCGAGGGCGTCCGCGCCCAGCACCGACCCCAGATACAGCGGGAGCGAGAACAACAGGCCGAACATCACGAAGTTGACCAACGTTGACAGGCCCGCGCCCGACGCGTAGTCGCGATCAGACAGCAGGGCGAGGTCGATGAGCGGGCTGTCGGATCGCTTCTCCCACAACAGGAACACGCCCAGCAGCACGACACCGACGGCGAGGGAGGCCAGCACGTGCGCGGCACCCCAACCGTCGCTGCCGGCGGTGATGAAGCCGTACGTCAGTGCGAGCAGCCCCACCGACGCGAGCACCGCGCCCGGGATGTCGAAGCGCCCGGGATCGCTGCTCCGCGACTCGGGGACCAGGACCGCGACGGCGACCAACCCCACGCACACGAGCGGGACGTTGACGAGAAACACCGAGCCCCACCAGAAGTGACCCAGCAGCCAGCCGCCGAGAATCGGACCGAGCGGCAGCCCCAGCGCGGTGGCGGTAACCCAGATGGTGAGCGCCCGCTGCTGCTCGACGCGATCGGGGAACAGGATCGGCAGCACGGCCATCGACATCGGCATGATCGCGGCCGCGGCCAGGCCGAGGACCGCACGGGCACCGATCAACTGCGCCGAGGTCTGCGAGTACGCACACGCGAGGGACGCGAGCCCGAAGAGGATCATCGCCATCAGAAGCAGTCTGCGGCGGCCGATCCGGTCACCGAAGCCACCGGCCGGCAGCAGCGCAGCGGCGAGCACAAGGGTGTAGGACGTCGAGAACCATTGCAGCGCAGACGTCGTCGCGCCGAGGTCGCGCGCGAGCGTCGGCAGCGCGACGGTCAGCACCATCACGTCGATGCCGATCGCGAACACCGCGATGGACAGCGCGGCCAGCGCCCACCACCGCCGCGAGGTCGTCGACACCTTCGCGGCGTCGACACGAAGAGTAGCGATCATGAGAGAACCTCCGAATTGGCACCTCATCCCGTTTGAAAGTCTCTTCCACTTTTGCGGGGACGTCAACCGTCGACGAGGTAACGATTCGCAGCGGCCTTCGACCCGAGGCCCCGATGACGTTCACGCTGAACCCCGTCCCGAGGCTGACAGGACGGGGCTCAGTGCCCGACGCGAACCCGCGGTGCGGGCGTCAGCTCGGCAGGAGCACCGGGCTGTTGTGATACGCGGCGATCAGCCACTGGCCGTCCCGCTTCTCGAAGACCCAGGTCGCGTTGACCTTGCGGAGGTCGTCCGGGACCTCGGTCTCGCCGGCGAACAGGATGGCGGATTCGCTGATGACGATTGCGCCGTCCCTGCCGACGAAGCGGATGCTGACCTGCTTGTTGTGGGTCGAGCTACCCCTGAGCGGCCCCTCGAAGCCCAGTGCCATCTGTTGACGGATCACGTCACGGCTGTCCCGGAATGAGCCGGCCATGATGGCGGTCGCGTCCGCGGTGTAGTTGGCGACCATGCCGTCGGCGTCGCCGGCCTCCCACGCCTTGTAGGAATCGACCAGCACGGCCTGAAGTGCGGCCACGTCTTCCGCACGATTGTTCGACATCGGATCCTCCCTTGTGGTCGGCTCGCCTGGGGAATTCCGGCGAGCTCGCCAATACATACCGGCGGCGGGGTCGTAACTCGTCGCGCCCGCGGCCAGGAGATCTCGAGGCGTGCTCACCGAGCCCGCCGAAGCGCCTGACCTGCAGCCCCGGTGGAGCGTCGGCCGATACGGCTCGGCTAGGCAGAACCCCCGACGTCGACCCGCCCCCGGGCGTAGAGTGCCGCCGCCAGACCGAAAGCCGCGAATACCGCGGGATCCTGGAACACCGAGTTCCGGCTGATGCCCTCGGCCGTGACGGTGAAGATCTGGAGCGTGTGCAGCTCGTATCCGCCGACGACGCGCCGATAGGCGGCGAAGCCGGGCTGGCCGCCGTTGGCCGCGACCTCCTCGAGAAGCCAGTCCTTCCCGGCGTTCGCGAAGACCCATTCCATGAACACGCCGTAGTTGCCGCGGCCGGCGAACCAGTTGACCATCGGCGGCATCTCCATGAGGACGTCCTCGGTGAGCAGTCGCTTGATGCCCTCGACGTCGGCGAGCTCGAACGCCTTCATGTAGCGCTGGACCCAGTCGCGCTGCTCGGCGGCGGTCGGCTCGTCGACCCGATCCTGCCGGACTCCGACCTCCTTCATCCGGATACGTGCCCGTTGCAGGGCACTGTTCACCGCACCGACGGTGGTGCCGAGGATTTCCGCGGTCTCGGACGCCGAGAAGCTGAGCACGTCACGCAGGATCAGCGCACCTCGCTGACGCGCCGACAGGTGCTGCAGGGACGCGGCGAACGCCAACCGCAGGCTGCTGCGGTCGATCACGGCCCCGGCCGGATCGCCTGCGTCGGTCAACGAGTCCGGCAAGGGCTGGAGCCACGCGGCGTGCTCCCGCTGGACGAACGGATCGAGCGGATCCGAGGCGGCCACGAGCCCCGACGGCAGCGGTCGGCGGCCACGAACCTCGAGAGCGGTCAGGCAGACGTTCGTCGCGATCCGGTAGAGCCAAGTACGCGGTGAGCTGCGGGTCTCGTCGTACTGTTCCCGCGCCCGCCACGCCCTCAGGTACGTGTCCTGGACCAGGTCCTCTGCGTCGTGAGCCGAGCCGAGCATCCGGTAGCAGTACGCGAGCAGTTCCGTCCGGAACGGTTCGATCCGACGATCGAAGCCTTCTACCTTCGTCACGCCCACGCTCCCTCCGCCGGTCCCGTCGAGGCACCGTACTCGATGGGAGCGACACCCATGGCATGTTCCGGCGCCGCCACGCGAAGTCGATCCACGAGCCGGCGACGGCCCCGGAAAGGACTACACCGCAAAGGAACTGGATGTCGAGGTCGGGCCAGACCCTATTCCCCTCGGAACCTCTCCATCTCTCGCCGCTCACGCTTGGTGGGGCGCCCCGCGCCCCGGTCACGCTGCGGAATCGACGCGACCAGTTCGGGCGAGGGCGGCGGCGGACTGTTGTCCTGCATGCACTCGGCGGCGATCGGCGCGCCGACGCGCTTGGCGATGGGGCGAACCACGACGACGATGCGTTCGAGGCCCGCCACCCGCACGCGAACCTCGTCACCGGGTTTGACCTGCACCGAGGCCTTCGCCGCGGCGCCGTTCACCCGCACGTGCCCGGATCGGCACGCGGAAGCGGACTGCGACCGGGTCTTGAACAGGCGCACCGCCCACATCCAGCTGTCGAGGCGGACGCTCGTCGGATCGGGGGTCGGGTTGGCCACGTCGCCCAGGTTACCGACGCCCCGCAGCGCCCCGATTCGTCCCTCGTGGTGGGAGCCCGCGTCGTCCGGGCGAGAGACCCATCGCCCCTGCACGATGCGGGTTTCGGCGGCTGTCGAAAGTCCCTCTTCCGCGGAAACGACCCGCTGGGCGGGACGGTCCGCTGTCGCCTGGTTCACACCGCCATAGCGTGGATTCATCGCAGAACCGTGAGGTCCGGTCCTTTTCCGGGCCCGGACAGCTTGCGCACGTGGAAGGACATTTTTCGTGAACGGACAGGATTCGACGCCCGCCCTCACCGCCTCGTACGACGTCGTCGTGGTCGGCGCGGGCATCGCCGGCGTCTACGCGGTGCACCGGCTTCGCCAGCAGGGCCTGACGGTCCGCGCGTTCGAGGCCGCCAGCGGCGTGGGCGGGGTCTGGTACTGGAACCGCTACCCGGGCGCCCGCTGCGACGTCGAGTCCGTCGACTACTCGTACTCCTTCTCCCCCGAACTCGAGCAGGAGTGGGACTGGAGCGAGAAGTACGCGACGCAGCCGGAGATCCTCCGCTACATCAACCACGTCGCGGACCGCTTCGACATCAAGCGCGACATCCAGTTCGACACGCGCGTCACCTCCGCGACCCTCGACGAGGACACCCTGCGCTGGACGGTGCGCACCGACCGCGGCGACGTGGTCTCCGCCCGCTTCTTCGTCGTCGCCGCCGGGCCGCTGTCGAACGCGAACACCCCCGCCTTCGACGGCCTGGACACCTTCGCCGGCGACGTCTACCACACCGCGCAGTGGCCGCACGACGGCGTCGATTTCACCGGCAAGCGCGTCGGCGTGATCGGCACCGGCTCGTCGGGCATCCAGTCGATTCCGTTCATCGCCGAACAGGCCGAGCGGCTGTTCGTCTTCCAGCGCTCCGCGAACTTCAGCGTCCCCGCCGGCAACAACCCACTCGACGACGCCACCCGCGCCGAGCAGAAGGCGAACTACGCCGAGCGTCGCCGCCTGTCGCGGCTGTCCGGCGGCGGCTCCCCGCACCGCGCCCACCCCGACAAGGCACTCGAGGTGTCCGAAGACGAGCGCCGCGCCGTCTACGAAAAGAGCTGGCAGCTCGGCGGCGTCCTCTACTCCAAGGCCTTCCCCGACCAGCTCACCGACCGGGCCGCGAACGACACCGCCCGCGAATTCTGGGAGGAGAAGGTCCGGGCCGTCATCGACGACCCGGCGATCGCCGAACTGCTCATCCCGACCGACCACGCGATCGGCGCCAAGCGCATCGTCACCGACAGCGGCTACTACGAGACCTACAACCGCGACAACGTCGAGCTGGTGAACCTCAAGGCCGCGCCGATCGTCGGCATGAACGAGTCCGGCATCGACACCACCGCCGCACACTACGACCTCGACGCGATCGTCCTCGCCACCGGTTTCGACGCCATGACCGGCTCCCTCGAGAAGCTCGAGATCGTCGGCCGCGACGGGCAGAGCCTCAAGGCGAAGTGGGCCGCCGGCCCCGAGACCTACCTCGGCCTCGGCATCGACGGCTTCCCGAACTTCTTCAACCTCACCGGCCCCGGCAGCCCGTCGGTCCTCGCGAACATGGTGCTGCACTCCGAACTGCACGTCGACTGGGTCGCCGACGCCATCGCCTACCTCGACGACCGCGGCGCCGCCGCCATCGAGGGCACCCCCGAGGCCGTCACCGACTGGGTCGAGGAATGCCGCACCCGCGCCGAGGCGTCGCTGCTCAACACCGCGAACTCCTGGTACCTCGGCGCCAACATCCCCGGCCGCCCAAGGGTGTTCATGCCCTTCCTCGGCGGCTTCTCCGCCTACCGCGACATCATCACCGAGGTCGCCGAATCCGGCTACAAGGGCTTCGCGATCCTGGAGGGGTGATCGCCGAATGACGGCGTCGGCCCGGCACCCGTGAGAGGTGCCGGGCCGACGCCGTCTGCGCTCACTTGGACAGATTCGGTTCCACCGTGTCGTCCTCGTGGAAGTCGATGGTGCGCCGCGTGTTCCCCTCGAGGCTCGAGTTGAGCAGAACCGGATCGTTCGCCCCTGTCAGAAGGGATGCCCCATGATGACGCCGAGCAGTTGGAGCGGCATCGCCAGGAACATCGAGCCCACGTACAGCGGATACCGGATCGGATCACCGGCGAGGTATCCCTCGGCGAGCCAGGACATGACGTCTGCGGCCGAACCCATCGTTGCCACCCTTCGTAGTCGATTCACCTTGTGTGTCGGCGGTGCGCACGCAGGTGTTTCAGTGCACGAATTTCACGTTACGGCCGGTACCACGCGTGTTAGGTTCCCTCGAACGGTCGGGATCCACATCGGACAAGGGGGCTCACATGCGAAAGTTGTTCGCGGGGCTGGTAATCGCGGCTTCAGGCGCACTGATGCTCGGGGGCACGGCCGGGGCGGCGCCCACTCCCCCGCTGCCGGTGCCCGACGGGTTCTTCTCCGGCATCCCGCCGGAGCTCACCAACCCCGCGGGGTCCCTGCCCGGCTCCAATGACTTCTCGTGCAAGCCGCCGGCCGAGCATCCCGAACCGGTGATCCTCGTGCACGGCACCGGCGGTGGGCAGCAGACCAATTGGGGCAAGTACGCGCCGCTGCTCGCGAACGAGGGCTACTGCGTCTTCTCGCTGACGTACGGCGGCGTCCCCGGGATGCCGTGGCCGGTGAGCGCGATCGGCGGCATGCTGCCGATCGAGCAGAGCGCGGAGCAGTTCGGCGCATTCGTCGACCGGGTGCTCGCGGCGACGGGCGCGCAGAAGGTGGACGTCGTGGGGCATTCACAGGGCACGCTGATGCCCAGCTACTACATCAAGTTCCTCGGCGGCGCCGACAAGGTCGACAAGTACGTCTCACTGGCTCCGCTGTGGAAGGGCATCGACGCGCTCGGTGTCTCGCAACTGGCTCCGACCGTCAAGCGCATGGGGCTGCAGGAGGTTCAGACGCAGACGGTCGAGAAACTGTGCGGGGCGTGCTTCCAGATGGCCGCCGGCACCGACTTCATGAACAAGATGAACGAGGGCGGGCCGTACGTGCCGCAGGTGACGTACACGAACATCATGACCCGCTACGACGAGGCCGTCGTGCCGTACACGGCGGGCCTCGTGGAGGCGCCGAACGCCACCAACATCGTCGTGCAGGACGGTTGTTCGCTCGACTACGCCGAGCACGCCGGCATCGCCGCCGATCCGATCGCGGCCACCCATGTCCTCAACGCGCTGGATCCGGCGCATCCGCGTCCGGTTCCCTGCTTCTTCGTCCCGCCCTTCACCGGCTGACCGGGCCTACGGCCGTGCGCCTTTTCGGTAGTGGGCACTACCGAAAAGGCGCACCGGCGCGAAGCGCCTAACCGAGCACCAGGTGATCGCCGTCCTCGGAGACGGTCACCGGCACGGTGTCGCCGTCGCGGACGGTACCCGCGAGCAGCAGCTTGGCCAGCTGGTCGCCGATCGCCTGCTGGATGAGCCGACGCAGCGGACGCGCGCCGTACTGCGGGTCGTAGCCGCGCACGGCGAGCCAGAACCGCGCCGAGTCCGACACCTCGAGCGTGAGCCGACGGGCCGCGAGCCGGGTGGCCAGCTGGTCGAGCTGGATGTCGACGATCGACTCGAGCTGCTCCTCCGACAGCGGATCGAAGACGACGACGTCGTCGAGCCGGTTCACGAACTCCGGCTTGAACGCCGAGCGCACCGCCGCCATCACCTGGTCGCGATCGCCGCCCGCACCGAGGTTCGAGGTGAGGATCAGGATCGTGTTGCGGAAGTCGACCGTGCGGCCCTGACCGTCGGTGAGCCGGCCGTCGTCGAGCACCTGCAGCAGGATGTCGAACACGTCCGGGTGCGCCTTCTCGACCTCGTCGAACAGCACCACGCTGTACGGGCGCCGACGCACCGCCTCGGTGAGCTGGCCGCCCGACTCGTAGCCGACGTAGCCGGGAGGGGCACCGACGAGCCGCGCCACCGAGTGCTTCTCGCTGTACTCGGACATGTCGATCCGCACCATCGCGCGTTCGTCGTCGAACAGGAAGTCCGCCAACCCCTTCGCGAGCTCGGTCTTGCCGACGCCGGTGGGGCCGAGGAACAGGAACGAGCCGGTGGGCCGGTTCGGGTCGGCGACGCCGGCGCGGGCGCGGCGCACCGCGTCCGAGACCGCCTGCACCGCCTCGGCCTGCCCGACGACCCGCTTGGCGAGTTCGGTCTCCATCCGCAGCAGCTTGGCGGTCTCGCCCTCCATCATGCGGCCGGCCGGGATGCCGGTCCATGCGGCGACGACATCCGCGACATCGTCCGGCCCGACCTCCTCCTTGAGCATGACGGCCCCGTCCGAGGCGCCGTCCGACACGGCCGCGGCGGCCTCGAGCTGCTTCTCCAGCTCGGGGATCCGGCCGTAGCGCAGCTCGGCGACCTTGCCGAGGTCGCCGTCGCGTTCGGCGCGCTCCTCCTCGCCGCGCAGCGCCTCGAGCTGCTCCTTGACCTCGCGCACCGAGTCGATGGCGTTCTTCTCGTTCTGCCACCGGGCGGTGAGCTGACGCAGCTTCTCCCGGTCGTCGGCCAGTTCCTCGCGGAGCTTGACCAAACGATCCTTCGACGCCGCGTCGGTCTCCTTCGCGAGCGCCATCTCCTCGATCTCGAGGCGACGGACGGTGCGCTCCACCTCGTCGATCTCGACGGGCCGCGAGTCGATCTCCATGCGCAGGCGCGACGCGGCCTCGTCGACGAGGTCGATCGCCTTGTCCGGCAGGAAGCGCGACGTGATGTAGCGGTCCGACAGCGTGGCGGCGGCGACCAGTGCGGAGTCGGTGATGCGCACACCGTGGTGCACCTCGTACCGCTCCTTGAGGCCGCGCAGGATGCCGACGGTGTCCTCCACGGACGGCTCGCCGACCAGCACCTGCTGGAAGCGACGCTCGAGCGCGGCGTCCTTCTCGATGTACTTGCGGTACTCCTCGAGCGTGGTGGCGCCGACGAGCCGCAGCTCGCCGCGGGCGAGCATCGGCTTGATCATGTTGCCGGCGTCCATCGCCGACTCGCCGGTCGCACCGGCACCGACGATGGTGTGCAGCTCGTCGATGAACGTGATGACCTGGCCGGCCGAGTTCTTGATGTCGTCGAGCACGGCTTTGAGGCGTTCCTCGAACTCGCCGCGGTACTTGGCGCCGGCCACCATGGACCCGAGGTCGAGCGAGATGACGGTCTTGCCGCGCAGCGACTCCGGCACGTCGCCGGCGACGATGCGCTGCGCGAGACCCTCGACGATCGCGGTCTTGCCCACGCCGGGCTCGCCGATGAGCACCGGATTGTTCTTGGTACGCCGGCTCAGCACCTGCACGACGCGGCGGATCTCGGTGTCGCGGCCGATCACCGGGTCGAGCTTGCCCTCGCGGGCCCGTGCGGTGAGGTCGGTCGAGTACTTCTCCAACGCCTGGTAGCTGCCCTCCGGGTCCGGGCTGGTGACGCGGGCGCTGCCGCGGACCGCGGTGAACGCGTCGCGAAGTGCCTCGGGGGTGGCGCCGTGCCCGACCAGGAGCTTGGCGACGTCGGAGTCACCGGACGCGAGCCCCACCATGACGTGCTCGGTGGAGACGTACTCGTCGTCGAGTTCGGTGGCGAGGTGCTGCGCCGCGGTGATCGCGGCGATCGCCTCGCGGCCGAGCTGCGGCTGCGTGGTGGCACCGGTGGCGCGCGGCAGCCGATCGACGATGACCTGCGCCTCGCGCCGCACCACCGTGGGATCGACCCCGACGGCCTTGAGCAGCGGCGCGGCGATGCCGTCGGTCTGATCCAACAGCGCGACCAGCACGTGTGCCGGGCGGATGTCGGGGTTACCCGCCGCGGACGCCGACTGCAGCGCAGCCGTCAGCGCGGCCTGGGTCTTGGTGGTGGGAGAGAACGAGTCCACTGGTCACCTTCCTTGCGACGAACCAACAAGATCATTGTGCCGGGTGAAGGAGATCGCCCGGCCTGTCGTTCTCCTCAACGAACGAAATGTTGAGTCTGTTCCACTCAACTTCGACAATCTTACGGAGATCTACCCCACGCTCGGCGAGGCCACCGACCGGCCGGGATCCTCTCCGGTGCACACTGGTGGTCGGTTCCGGCGCGTGATCGCGGCCCCGGAACCGGAACGCGCGAGGGAGGACGTCGTGGACACGGCCGAGATCAGGATCATCCGCACACATTTCGCTGCCGTCACCGCGTCGGACGATCATCGCGACCGCTTCGCCCGCACCTTCTACGCCCAGTTCTTCGCGCGGCTTCCCCAGTGCCGTTCGCTGTTCCCGGCGGGCATGGACAACCAGCGCGCCAAGCTGGTCGCCGCGGTCGAGTACATCGTGCGCGGACTCGACGACATCGATCGACTGCTGCCCTTCCTCGCCCAGCTGGGCCGCGACCACCGTAAGTACGGAGTCGCGCGTGAGCACTACGCCGCCGCCGGCAACGCGCTGCTCGACGCGATCCGGGACATCGACGCCGACGAACCGTGGAGCCCCGGAGTCGATTCGGCGTGGCGGGAACTGGTCGCACTGGTCACCACCACGATGTCCGACGCCGCCGAGGCCGACGACTTCCCCGCACTGTGGGAGGCCACGGTCGTCAGCCACGAGCGGGTGCTGCGCGATCTCGCGATCATCCGCCTCGAGAGCGACTCACCCGTGCCGTACGCCGCGGGCCAGTACGTGAGCGTCCAGATCCCCCAGCGTCCGCAGATGTGGCGGTACCTGTCGCCGGCGATCCCGACGAACCCGTTCGGCCAGCTCGAGTTCCACGTCCGCCGAGTCTCCGGCGGATGGGTAAGCCCGGCAATGGTCAACGAGACCGCGGTCGGCGACCGCTGGCAGATCAGCTCTCCGCTGGGCGGCCTGCACGTGGACCTCGACAGCGAGAAGGACGTGCTGATGATCGCGGGCGGCACCGGGCTGGCTCCGCTGCGTGCCCAGGTGATGGACATGGCCCACCGCGGCATCAATCCGCGGGTCCACCTGTTCGTCGGCGGCGCGTACCCGTGCGACCTGTACGACATCGAGACCCTCTGGCACCTGTCGCTGAGCAATCCCTGGCTCACCGTCGTTCCGGTCACGACGGAGAGCGAGAACCCGTGGTGGCACCCGTATCCCGTGCTCGAGCCGCCGCACGGAATGCATCAGCGACTGCAGGGGCCGATCGGCACCGTGGTGAGCCGGTTCGGTTCGTGGGCCGACCGTCAGGTGCAGATCTGCGGATCACCGTCGATGGTGAAGACCACCGCCTACGCGCTGCAGTTGGCGGGCACGCCGGTCGAGGCGATCTCCTACGACCCGCTGCGCTGACGGAAACCGACCAGTCAGCGGGAGATCCCGTAGGAACCGCAGATCCGCGGTCGTAGCGTCGTTGCCGACTGCACCGCCGCCGTGAAACGCGGGCGGCGCGCGCCCGCCCCACGGAACCGATTACCGATCGCGAACCGACCCCCGATACGGGGCGTCGGTCGATCACATGCGCCATCGAACCCCAAAGCCACTGACGCACAAGGTGTTTCGATTTCCCCTCACCGGCAACTCGACTTGACGTAATCCACGTCACACCCTTAGCGTCTGCGCAACCCAAGCACATGCTTGTGATCCGTCGTGTCTCCGTTGGAGGAACCCTGGCATGAAGATTCGACACTCTGCGCTCGTGACGGCACTGGCCGTCTGCGCCCTCGCCACCGCAGGCTGCTCAGGCTCGGCGTCCGGCGCCGACGGCGGGGAGGACGGCCCGTACCGGGTATTCGTCACCGGAGCCATCAGCGGGCAGGGCTCGCTGGCCGCCAACGCCCAGACCTCGATCCTCGCGGCGAAAGCCGGCGCCGAGGAGGTCAACAAGAACGGCGGAATCGGCGGGCGCCAAGTGGAACTCACCGTCGTCGACGACGGCGGGGACGCCACCAAGGCCGTCTCGAACCTGCGTGAGGCGATCAACTCCGGCAAGAAGCCGGATCTGTATCTCAATTCCGGGCCGTCGACCGTCTCCGCCGCCACGCTCCCGATCCTGAAGCAGAACCACATCCTGTCGTTCAACGTCGGCCCCACCGACAACTCGTCCGACCCCCAGCAGTTCCCGCTCAACTTCGACCTGTCGCCGTCGCCGACCGAATACGCGGTGTCCCTCGCCCGCTACGCGAAGAGCAAGGGCTACCAGCAGGTCGGCGTCATCCACGGCAGCAGCGCGTACGGCGAGGCCTTCGGCAAGGCGATGGACTCGGCCCTGTCGGCCGAGGGCGTCAGCAAGTCGGGCACCGAGGAGTACGACGTCGCCGCGCTCGACATGACCGCCCAACTGCAGGCGCTGAAGAACAAGGGCACGCAGGCTCTCGTCATCGACGCCTACGGCGCGCCGTTGGGTTACCTGCTCAACAGCTTCGAGCGTCTGGACTGGAGCATCCCCCTGATCGGCAACACCTCGGTCTCGGGTACCGCACTGATCGCGAAGCCGGCACCGGAGGGAGCACTCGGCACCCGCGCCGCGTCCAACCTCGTCATGCAGGTGTTCCCCAGCACGGTCTACGACCCCGCCGACACGACGGTCAACACGATGGTGAGCGCGATGGCGGCGCTGGGTTCGATCCCGTCGACGTTGATCCTGGCCGACAACTACGACCCGTTCGGACTGGTCGCGGCCGCCGCCGACAAGGTGGGATCGACGTCGGATCCGCAGAAGCTCGCCGAGGCGCTCGAGGACCAGCAGGTCCTCGACAACGCCAAGACTGCGTTCCTGCCTCGCTACCACTACACGTCGGAGTCGCACGCACCGAACCTCGCGGACGACGGGTACCAGTTCGTGGCACCGAGCAAGCTGCTCAACGGCCAGTACGGCAACCCGGCCGCCTGACCCGGAAGGGCGAGGACATGACGAATCAACCCCTTCACGCACCGCCGGCCGCGCCCAGCGGTTCGCTCGAGGATCGGCTTGCCGCGGTCGAGGACACCCTGGCCATCCTCCAACTGGAGGGCGCCTACGCACCGGCGTGGGATTCCGGTGACGCCGAGGCCTGGGCGGATCTGTTCACCGAGGACGGGATCTTCGAACTGGCGGAGGTCGGCGCGGTGCCCGGCACCACGATCCTGGGTCGGGACGCGCTGCGGCAATTCTGTGTCGAGTTCACCGCCCGCACGCCGGGCATCCACCTGCTGAACACTCCGTCGATCGTCCTGGACGGTGACGAGGCGACAGCGCGGATCCACTTCGAGTTCCGGTCCGGCGGCACCGGCGACGGCGAGACCCGGCAGGCGCACGTCGCCGGCCACTACACGGTCCGGTACCGGCGGACACTCGACGGTTGGCGGATCGCGCACCGGCACGAGGTGGCAGTCGGCCGGACCCGCAGCTGGTTCTATTCGTACTGATCTCGCACCCACCGGTGGCCGCGATCGTGTGTTCTGCCACGATCGCGGCCTCCGGTGTCGTCGTGCCGGGCTCGACACCGGAGGTACGCTCGCGTCGGAAGCACCCCGTGTCATCGACCGGAGGAGATCCGATGGCCGACACCCCGATACTCGTACTCGCCGCCACGGGCGGACAGGGAAGAGCGGTCGCCGCCGCGCTGTTGGAGCGGGGCGCGTCGCTGCGCGCACTGGTGCGCAACCCGATGTCCGACGGCGCCCGTTCCCTGGCCGAGAAGGGCGCCGAGATCGTCACGGGTTCCCTGGACGACGGCGACTCGCTGGCGGCGGCCATGCGCGACGTCGCGGCAGTCTTCGCGATGACGACGCCGTTCGAATCCGGCGTCGAGGCGGAGATCACCCAGGGGCGCACGATCGTCGCAGCCGCCGAACGGGCACGGGTACCGCACCTGGTGTTCAGTTCGGTGGCCGGCGCCGACCAGAACAGTGGCGTCCCGCATTTCGACAGCAAGGCCGTCATCGAGGCGGAGCTGGCCGCCGGCGGCCTGTCCCACACCATCCTCGGACCGACCTACTTCTTCGACAACGCCCTCGGCGGCGCCGACCGGATCCGCACGGAGGGTGTGCTGGACCTGCCGCTGCCGCCGGATCATCCTCTGCAACAGCTCGATCGCCGAGATCTGGGAGCCTTCGCGGCACGCGTCCTGCTCTCCCCCGAACGCTATGTCGGGCAGCGGATCGAACTGGCAAGCGATGCACCCACGCCCGAGGCCATGGCCGGGATCCTCACACGCGTGATCGGCTCCCCCGTCCAGCACGAACAGGTGCTGCTGGACTCCATCGCCGATCCCGACATGCACGCGATGTGGCGGTTCCTGAACGGTCCCGGCTACCAGGTCGACCTGGACCACCTGCACTCCGCGTTCCCGGAGGTGCGGTGGACGTCGTTCGAGGACTGGGCCGGGCGCACATTCGGCGCGCCCAGGTAGGAGCGGCGAACCCGATCACCGGGAACAATGGTCGGCATGGAGCAGCAGACCTGGACCGCCACCGTCGTCGAACACCACCGCCTGCGTAGGGATCTCGCCGTGGTACGCCTGATCGGCGAGCCGGTCCCCTTCCGGCCCGGCCAGTTCGTCGACGTCACCGTTCCCCGGCATCCACGGCTGCCGCGACGCCTGTCGCCCGCGCTGCCACCGTCGCTCGACGGCAAGATGGAGTTCCACGTGCGGGCGGTACCGGGCGGCTGGGTCAGCGGCAGCATCGTCGGCGACACCGTGCCCGGCGAGCAGTGGCAGATCTCGGCGCCGCGCGGCGCCCTCACGGTCGACGAGAACGGGCCGACGGTCGTGATGGTCGCCGGCGGGACGGGCCTGGCCCCGCTGCGCTCGATCATCCTCGACCTCACGCAGGTGGCGAATCCTCCGCAGGTGTACCTGTTCGTCGGCGGCCGCACGGTCCAGGACCTCTACGCGTCGGACATGCTGTGGATCCTCACGCAGCAGTTGCCGTGGCTCACTACCATTCCCGTCGTCGAGGACGTCACCGATCCGGGTGTGCCCGACGAGTGGTACGAGCGGATCCGCGCCGAAGTCGGCGACAACGTGCTCGCCGGGTTCGACGACGACTACCTCCTCGAGGGCACGCTCGGCGACGTCGTCGCCGCGCACGGCGCGTTCGTCGACCATCAGGTGCTGGTGTGCGGATCTCCCGGCATGGTACGGAGCACCCGAGACCGACTGGTCGCGACGGGAACACCTTCCGACGCAATCCGATTCGATCCGGTCGGATAGTTGCGCCGCCGCCCTACCATGGTGGGGCAGACGCGGCGCGCAACCAGCGAATCGCGTGGACGCACGAGGTGATGTGTCGATGGGTGCGGACGAGGAAGTCACCCGGCGGGGCTCGGGCGGAACGATCGCGGCAGAGTTGGCTGCCGAGGGGTTCGAGGATGCCTGCGAAGTCGGCCGCGGCGGCTACGGAGTGGTCTATCGGTGCACGGAGGCCGCGCTCGAACGGACCGTTGCCGTGAAAGTGTCCACGGCCGGATTCGACGAGACCAGCCGCGCCCGCTTCGTCCGTGAACAGCGGGCGCTCGGCCGCTTGTCCGGGCATCCGAACGTCGTCGAGGTGCTCCAGGTCGGCGTGACGACGACCGGGAGCCCTTTCATCGTCATGCCCTACCACAAGGAAGGCTCACTCGACGCCCGGATCCGCCGCTACGGGCCCCTGACCTGGCAGGAAACGGTGCGGATCGGAGTGAAGCTGTCCGATGCCCTCGCCGCCGCGCACCAGCTCGGGATCCTGCACCGCGACGTCAAGCCGGCGAACATCCTCGTCACCCGGTTCGGCGAACCCCAGCTGAGCGACTTCGGGGTGGCGCGGATGAGGGGGGCATTCGAGACACAAGGTATGGACGCGGCCGGCACGCCGGCGTTCACGGCGCCGGAGGTCATGCTCGGCACGCCGGCGTCGATCTCGTCGGACGTCTACGGCCTGGGCTCCACGCTGTTCTACTGCCTGACCGGTCACGCCGCCTTCAGCCGTCGCACCGGCGAGAGCGTCAACCGTCAGCTGCGCCGTCTGGCGTCCGAACCGATCCCCGACCTTCGACCGCGCGGAATACCCGACGAGGTCTGCATTGCGCTCGAGCACGCGACGTCGCCGGATCCGGACAGGAGACCTGAATCTGCCGCGGCGTTCGGCGAACTATTACGCGCGACCGTCTCGGACAGCTGGATCGACCGGCCGGACAGTCCGTCGAGGCCACTGACGCTGTCGGGACCGCTGGGCCCGACGCCACGGTCCGGAACGACGCCCCTGCCGCCGGTGGCCAGAACCAGGTTCCATCCACCCGACACGGCTCGGACGTTCGTCGATCGGGACCGACTGATTCGGTCGCTCGCCGGCGGGCGCGGGCGTCTGTTGACCCTCATCCATGCACCTGCCGGCTTCGGCAAGACGGTGCTGGCCTCGCAGTGGCGTTCGGTCCTCGTGTCCGAAGGAATGCCGGTGGCATGGCTGAGTGTCAACGCGGACGACAACAACGTCGTCTGGTTCCTCGCACATTTCACGGAGGCGATCGGTCAGGTCCGACCCGACCTCACGAAGGATCTCGGCCAGGCCCTCGAAGAGTACGGCGACGAGGCAGTGCGGTTCGTGCTCACCACACTAGTCAATCTGGTCCACGATCGAGACGAGGCCATCGCGGTGGTGATCGACGACTGGCACCTCGTCACCGACCAGTCCACGATCGAGGCGATCGAGTTCCTGCTCGACAACGCATGTCACCACCTGCAGCTGATCGTGACCAGCCGAACGCCCTCGGGGCTGCCGCTCAGCCGGATGCGAGTGCGGGGCGAACTGGTGGAAGTGGGACAGGACGAGATCCGTTTCGACGCCGAGGAGACCCGCCAGTTCCTCGACGAGCTCGGCGACGTCCATCTCGGGGACCACGACGTGCTCGCGTTGCGCGACACCACCGACGGCTGGGCGGCCGCACTGCAGTTGGCATCGTTGTCGTTGCGCGACGCGGACGACCCGACGGACGTCATATCCCACATGTCCGGGCGCAGCCGGGCCATCGGCGAATATCTCGCCGAGAACGTACTGAACGCTCTCGAACCGTCGATTCTCGAATTCCTGATCACGACCTGCATAGCCGAGCGGGTCTCCGGCAGCCTCGCAAGTCGGCTGGCGGGTGTGCCGAACGGCCAGGCACTGCTCGAGGACGTCGAGGACCGAGACCTGTTCCTGCGAGCAGTCGACGACGAACGGACGTGGTTCCGCTACCACCATCTGTTCGCCGAGTACCTGCGCCGTCGACTGGAGCGGGACTACCCTGGCCGCGCCCAGGAACTGCACGGCACGGCATCACGCTGGTTCGCCGATCACGGCATGGTTCGGGAAGCGGTCGACCATGCGCTGGAAGCAGGAGAGCCGGACCTCGCCGCGGATCTGGTCGAGGCGAAAGGAATGCAGCTCGTCGAGAACGCACAGATGTCCTCGCTACTCGGGCTGATCGACAAACTCCCTGCCCCACTGGCGGACTCGCGGCCACGGCTGTTGATCATCGAAGCCTGGGGGCACGTGCTGCTGCACCACACGTCCGAGTCGGTGGAGTCGCTGTTGAGGCGGGCCGAGGACGGGCTCCACCAGCAGCCGGCAGACGACTGCGCTCGTGACGACCTGCTCGCCGAGGCGATGATGCTGCAGGGCGTCGTGGGCGTGTTCGCGGATCGTATCGAACACCTCGCCGAAGGGGCCGCGCATTGCTTCGCCCGCGCGGACACGTTGCGCCCCTTCGTTCTCGCGGGCGCCGCCAACAATGCATCGTTCGAGGCGCTGCACAGCTTCGACTTCCACGGAGCGCGAATGTTCCAGGAAAAGGCTGCACCCCAACATGATTCGACGCTGGGACCGCTGGTTGTCGTGTACGGGTACTGTTTCGCCGCCTTCGCGGCCCGCGAACAGCTCGACTACCCGGCGGCAGACGACCTCTGCCAACGCGCGTTGCACCGCGCGAAGCAACACAGCGTCCATTCGCATGTCGCGCGCCTCGCCGGGGCCTTGCTGGGCTCTCTGTTGTACGAGCGGGACCGCGTCGAAGAGGCCGAGACGCTGCTCGACGAGTGTCACGAACTCGGATCCGAGGGAGGCGCCGTCGATTTCATGCTGCTCACCTACGGACTCGGCGCGCGGGTGAAGGCACTGCGTGGCGACATGGACGGTGCCCGTGCCCGCCTGGACGAGGGTGCCCAGATCGCCCGCACACTCGAGCTGCCACGACTCGCCGCCCGAGTCGAGAACGAGCGCGTCCGATGCGGGTTCGCTTCGCACCCGGACGGAACCGCATCGCTTCCGGACGGCACGGGCAACGGCATCGCGATCGCCACCGCCGATCTGCACGAGGATTCCACGATCCAGGTCCTACTCAGGAACCCGTCGCCACCCGACGCGGACACCGCGCGTGACCTGGCGCGGGAACGCCTGGAACGGATTCGGCAACAAGAACGTCCGCTCGCGCTCCTGCGCGCAGAACTGCTGTACGCGCTGTGCCTGCATACCGCGGGGAATCCCGACGACGCCTTCCTGGAAGTCGTTCCCCCACTCACGCGCTGCGCGCCGTTCGGGCTGGTCCGCACGGTCCTCGACACCGGCCCCGGCATGAAGGATCTGCTCACGGCGCTGCGCGCCGGTGGCCAGGACGGGGATCGAGTTCCGTCGTCGTTCCTCGACGCCGTCCTGGCCGCTGACACCCGGCCGTCCTGATCGGACGGCCGCATCGGTCAGACGGAGCGGGTCGCACCCTCCCAGAACTGCGCGCGCAGCGCCTTCTTGTCGAGCTTGCCGAGCGGCGTCAGGGGAAGCGAGTCGACGAAGTCGACCGACTTGGGCGCGTGCACCGAGCCCTTTGCGGCGCGGACCCGGTCGACGAGTTCGGCGGCGTCGACGGTATGACCGTCACGCAGCACGACGCAGGCCTTGACGGACTCGCCCCACTTCTCGTCGGGCACACCGACGACGGCCACCGACGCCACTGCGGGGTGGCCGGAGATGACGTCCTCGATCTCGCGCGGGAACACGTTGAAGCCGCCGGTGACGATCATGTCCTTCTTGCGGTCGACGATGTAGAGGAAGCCGTCCTCGTCGGCGCGGGCGATGTCGCCGGTGTGCAGCCAGCCGCCGCGCAGCGCCTCCGCCGTCTCCTGCGGCTTCTTCCAGTACTCCTTCATCACGAGCGGTCCGCGGACGCAGATCTCGCCGAGTTCGCCCTGGGCGACCTCGTGCAGGTCGTCGTCGAGCAGGCGCACGTCGAGCCACGGCACGGGGCGACCGCACGAGGCGAGGCGCTCGACGTTCTCCGGGTCGTGCTCCTCCTTGCGCATCACGGTGATCGTCATGCCGCACTCGCTCTGCCCGAAGTACTGGAAGAAGATCGGGCCGAGCTTGGCGATGCCCTCCTGCAGCCGGGTCGGCGACATCGCGGCGGCGCCGTAGAACAGGGTCTGCAGGCTGGAGACGTCCCGGGTCTTCAGGTCCGGATGGTCGAGCAGCATGTAGATCATGGTTGGCACCAGCATGGTCGAGGTGATCTTGTACTTCTCGATCGCCTCGAGCACGGCGCCCGGCTCGAACGCCGGCAGCACCACCAGCGAACCGCCGCGCATCAGCGTCGGCACGAAGAACGCCATGCCCGCGTGGGAGAGCGGCGTGCAGGCGAGGAAGCGCATCTCGTCGGGGAACTGCCACTCGGCCATCTGAATCTGCGGCAGCGTGACACCGGAGCGGAAGGTGTTGACGACGCCCTTCGGCTTGCCGGTGGTGCCGCCGGTGTAGACCATGCTCGACGGGTCGTCGCCGTCGACGTCCGCGGCCACCAGACGCTGCGGGGTGAACTTCTGCGCCAGTTCCAGGATGTCGACGCCCACCTCGGACGGGCCGAGCGAGAACAGATTCTTCAGCGACGGCACCGCGGCCTTCAGTTCCGCGGCCCGACCCTCGAACGCCGTCGGATCGAAGATCAGCGTCTCGATCTCGGCGTCACCGAGGATGTAGCTGTGGTCGTCCAGCGAGCCCATCGGCGCCAGCGCGGTGTTGCGGCAGCCGAGGATCATCTGCGAGCCGACGCTGATGAGGACCTCGGGGCGGTTCTTCGACAGCATCGCGACGGTGGAACCCTTGCCGACGCCCAGCGACTCGAGTGCCTGCCCGAAACAACTGATCTGGTCGCGCATCTGACCGCCGGTGAGCACGACGTCACCGAGGTAGAGCGCCGGCCGATTCGCGTTGCGCTCGAGCGCGGTGATCAGCAGGTCCGCAAGGAAGCGTGGGCGGTGGAGGACGTCGGCGAGCTCGTCGGTCATGTGTGTTCCTTCTGCGTGCGCTCGGGACACGACGGCTCACTGCATGCCCGCCGCGCCACGGTCGGCCGGTGTGGTCCGGGTCACGGACACGATAACCGGATTTCCGCAAAACTGGAACCTGTTACACCCGACGAATCGATCAGTTCCGGCCGTCGAACACCGCGTCGGGACGCAACTTCTCACCCAGCACGCGGGCCCGCTTGGACGCGAGCCGGTCGAACGAGTCGGGGTGGGTGAGGATCCAGAAGTCGTTGCGCGCGATGCCCTCGAACAGCAGCTTCGCGGCGGTGTCCGGGGTCATGCCTTCCCGAATCTGATCGCGCCAGAACCCAGCGTCGGCCGCGGTGGCGTCGTGGACGGGGGCGTCCTCGAAGATGCGGGTGGCGACCTGCCCCGGACTGAACACCGACACCGCGATCTGCGGGAAGACCTCGGCGCACTCGAGGTAGAGGCACTCGGTGAGCGCCTGCACGCCGTGCTTCGACGCCGCGTACGCCGTCATCCGCGGAGTGATCGCGATGCCGCCCACCGAGCACGTGTTGACGATGTGCGACGGGCGCGGGTCGGCGCCCATGCGCGGCACGAACGACCGGATGCCGTGGAAGACGCCCAGCAGGTTGACGTCGATCACCCGGCGCCACTCGTCTGCGGGAACCTCCCACGTGAAACCGAGCGACTCGAGGCCGGCGTTGTTGAGCAGCACCGATACCGCACCGAACTCGGCGTACGCGGCGTCGGCGAGCGCATCCACCGCGGCCGCATCCCGGACGTCGGTCGGCACCGCCAGCACCGAACCACCGGCAGCGCGCAGGTCCGCCGCGACGGCGTCCAGACGCTCGGCGGAGATGTCGGCGAGCACGACGTTCATGCCCAGTTCGACCGCGCGGCGCGCGGCGCTCTCCCCGATGCCGCTACCGGCGCCGGTCACGACGGCGGTGCCGCCCGCCAGATCCTCGAATCGCATGGTGCCTCCTACTTCACGCAATGGCCGGCGTCGACGGGCAACGTGACACCGGTGATGAAACGGGACTCGTCGGACGCCAGGAACAGGCTCGCGTTCGCGATGTCCTCGGGTTCGATCATCGCGACCGGCAGCAGATGCATCGACTGCAGGCCCGCCTCGAACTGCTCCTGCGTCGGATTCTCGACGCCGGGGCAGAACGTCCGCATGGTGGCCGGGTTCTCGATCATCGGGGTGCGGGTGTTCGCCGGGTGGATCGTGTTGACCCGGACCCGGTGCGGCGCAAGCTCGTTGGCGAGCGACTTCATCAACCCGACCACACCGTGCTTGGCGGCGGTGTAGTGGCCGACACTGACCAGCCCGCGCAGCCCGGCGATGGAACTGATCAGCACGATCGAGCCGCCCCGGCCGCCGTCGATGATGTGCGGGATACCGGCCTTGCAGGTGCGCCACACGCCGGTGAGGTTGACGTCGATCATGGTCTGCCAGCGGTCGGCGTCCATCTCGACCACCGGGCCCGACGAACTGATGCCCGCGGTGCCGCAGATGACGTCGAGTCGGCCGAGGGCCTCGACGCCCCCGGACACCGCGGCATCGAGCGCCTGCTGGTCGCGCACGTCCACCTCGAACGCACAGATCTTGCGGCCGAGCCCCTCTACCAGGCGCACCGTTTCGGCGAGGTCCTCCGACGTCGCCCCGGGAGTGGTCGCGTGCTCGACGGGCGCGCACACGTCGATCGCGACGATGTCGGCGCCCTCCTGCGCAAACCGCACCGCCTGCGCACGGCCCATGCCCCGCGCCGCGCCGGTGATCAGCGCGACCTTGCCTTCGAGACGTCCGGTCATCACGCCACCTTCTGGGTCTGGCCGGCGTCGACGACCATCTGCAGGCCTGTGACGTACCGGGATTCGTCCGATGCCAGGAACAGCACCGCGTTGCTCACGTCGATCGACTCCACCCACGGCACCGGCAGCAGCATCCGCTGCGACAGCACCTCGGCGACATCGGCCTCGGTGGGGTTCTCGAGGTCGGGGCGCAGCCGCGCGAACGTGGTCGGGTTGATGGTCATGGGCGTCGCGACCGCGCCCGGGTGAATCGAGTTGACGCGGATGGACCGCTTCCCCAGCTCGTTCGCGAGGGTCTTCGACAGACCCGTGATCGCGTGCTTGGCGGCCGAGTAGTGCGATGCGCCCGGCACCGCCTTGATCGCCGCGGTCGAACTGACGATGATCACCGAGCCACCGGCCGGATTCATCTCGGCGACACCGGCCTTGACTGTGTGCCACGTGCCCGTGATGTTCACGTCGATCGATCGGTTCCAGATGGCGTCGTCGATCGTCCACGACGGTCCCGGGTTGTCGCAGATGCCCGCGTTCGCCACGACGGTGTCGAGCGGCCCGAGTTCGCGCACACCGGCCTGCACCGCCGCGGTGACGGCGTCGAGATCGCGGATGTCGGCGGTGGCGGTCACCGCACGCCGTCCGAGTTCCTCCACGAGGCGCGCGGTTTCGGCCAGGTCGGCCTCCGACTGCTGTCCGGGCAGGTCGACCACGACGACGTCGGCGCCCTCCTCGGCGAGACGAACCGCGTGCGAGCGTCCCATCCCCTTACCCGCACCCGTGATGAGCACAACCTTGCCGGCCATCCGTGTCATGGTCTTCCCTCACCGCTCGTCCGCAACATGATCAGTTCCTTTCGCCCGAGTCGCGACGCTAGCCAGCGGGTCGGGGGCCGCGGCAGGGATCCTCCCGCGTGGTGGGAGGTGCGCCCGGCGTCCGCGGCCGGGTCCGAACCGAACCGCGCGATCGCGCGTCGAACGGGCGCTATATCACGAAGTCGGAGGCGTTCCATCCAGCGGGAGAGTCCCTTCACACCCGACACGCCGCCGAGTTCTATGAGGCGCATCACAGGACAGCCCCCTGACGGCACGGAGGAACACATGTCACTCGACACCGCTCCCACGAACGGCTCGTCTGCCGAGACCGACGAGATTCGCGAGATCGTGGCTGCTGCAGCGCCCACCCGCTTCGCACGCGGCTGGCACTGCATCGGTCTCATCCGGGACTTCAAGGACGGCAAGCCGCACTCCATCGAGGCGTTCGGCACCAAGCTGGTCGTGTTCGCCGACAGCAAGGGCGAACTCAACGTCCTCGACGCGTACTGCCGGCACATGGGCGGCGACCTGAGCCAGGGCGAGATCAAGGGCGACACCATCGCGTGTCCGTTCCACGACTGGCGCTGGAACGGCAAGGGCAAGTGCACCGACATCCCCTACGCCCGCCGCGTTCCCCCGGTCGCCAAGACCCGCGCGTGGACCACGCTCGAGCGCAACGGCCAGCTGTACGTCTGGAACGACCCCCAGGGCAACCCGCCGCCGGCCGACGTGACCATTCCCGAGATCGCGGGCTACGGCACCGACGAGTGGACCGACTGGAGCTGGAAGACCCTGCGCATCAAGGGTTCGCACTGCCGCGAGATCGTGGACAACGTCGTCGACATGGCGCACTTCTTCTACATCCACTACTCGTTCCCGCGGTTCTTCAAGAACGTCTTCGAGGGCCACGTCGCCACGCAGTACATGCACTCGACCGGCCGCGAGGACATCGTCTCCGGCACCAACTACGACGACCCCAACGCCGAGCTGCGGTCGGAGGCCTCGTACTTCGGTCCGTCGTACATGATCGACTGGCTCGAGTCGGACGCCAACGGCCAGACCATCGAGACGGTCCTCATCAACTGCCACTACCCGGTCAGCAACAACGAGTTCGTGCTGCAGTACGGCGCGATCGTCAAGAAGCTGCCGGGCCTGTCCGACGAGGAGTCGGAGGGCATGGCCGCCCAGTTCGCCGAGGGTGTCGAGATGGGCTTCGAGCAGGACGTCGAGATCTGGAAGAACAAGGCGCCCATCGACAACCCGCTGCTGTCCGAGGAAGACGGCCCGGTGTACCAGCTGCGCCGCTGGTACCAGCAGTTCTACGTCGATGTCGAGGACATCACCGAGGACATGACCAAGCGCTTCGAGTTCGAGATCGACACCACCCGGGCGGTCGCGAGCTGGCAGAAGGAAGTTGCGGAGAACATCGCCAAGCAGGCCGAAGGTTCCGCCGCGACGTCCTAGTCACCGGCACGTAGAACCACACCCACCAGAAGGAAATTCACTATGAGCTACGAAGTCCTGGCCCGCATCGAGGCCGCCGCCGACGACATCTTCGTCGAAGGCATCGAGGCCGAGCGGATCGGCAAGGTCGCCGACGCGACCGCCAAGCGCATGAAGGAGTTCGGCTCGATCCGCATGCTCCAGCCCAAGGAGCACGGCGGGCTCGAGGTCCACCCGCGCGAGTTCGCGGAAACCGTCATGCGGATGGCGTCGCTCAACCCGTCGGCCGGCTGGGTCCACGGCATCGTCGGCGTGCACCCGTGGCAGCTGGCCTTCGCCGATCCCAAGGTCCAGCAGGAGGTCTGGGGTCAGGACCAGGACACGTGGCTCGCGTCGCCGTACATGCCGGGCGGCATGTGCGTGCCGGTCGACGGCGGTTACAAGTTCTCCGGCAAGTGGTCGTTCTCCTCGGGAACGGACCACTGCGACTGGGCCTTCCTCGGCGCGATGGCGTGCAACCCCGACGGCAGCATGGAGATGCCGCCCCGCATGCTGCACGTGATCATTCCGCGCACCGACTACGAGATCATCGAGGACTCGTGGGACGTCGTGGGCCTGCGCGGCACCGGCTCCAAGGACGTCGTCGTCAAGGACGCGTTCGTGCCCGACTACCGCGTCATGGACTGCGACGAGGTCATCGACGGCACCGCCGTCCGCAAGTATGGCCGCACCGAGACGCTGTACCTGATGCCGTGGTCCAACATGTTCCCGCTCGGCATCACGTCGGCCACGATCGGCATCTGCGAGGGCGTCCTGCACCACGCCAACGAGTACCAGCGCGAGCGGATCAACCCGCAGGGCACCGCGGTCAAGGACGATCCGTACACGATGTTCGCGGTCGGCGAGGCCACCGCGAAGCTGCAGTCGGCCCGGGACTCGCTGCTGGCCAACGTCGATCGCATGTGGGATCTGGTGGACGCCGGTAAGACCCCGACGTTCGAACAGCGCGCCCAGGGCCGCGAGACCCAGGTGAACGCGGCGTGGCAGGCCGTGCAGGCCATCGACGCCGTGTACGCCCGCTGTGGAGGCAACGCGCTGCGCATGGACAAGCCGATGCAGCGCTTCTGGCGTGACGCGCACGCCGGCCTGCACCATGCGATCCACGTCCCCGGCACCGTGTACCACGCCGCCACGCTCAGTGGCCTGGGTGTGGACCCGCAGGGTCCGCTCCGCGCGATGATCTGATCCACCGGATCCACAACACTCGAATCCACAACGGAGACAAAACATGACGAACCCCAATGTCGGCGGCTTCGGCTCCGACATCCGCGCGCTGGGCTACGTGAAGGTCCAGACCAACGACATCGAGCGCTGGCGCACCTTCGCCTTCGACGTGCTCGGCTTCGCACAGGGCACCGGCCCGGACCCCGACGCCCTCTACCTGCGCGTCGACGAGCGTGCAGCGCGCATCGTCGTCGTCCCGGGTGAGACCGACGAGGTCGTCACCGTCGGCTGGGAGGTCCGCGACCACGCCGCCCTGGTCCGGGTCACCGAGGCCGTCGAGCGCGCCGGCATCGCCGTCAAGCCGCTCTCGCTCGAGGAGGCGGACGCCCGCCGCGTCGAGGAGGTCGTGACCTTCCAGGATCCGGCCGGCACCACGCTCGAGGTCTTCCACGGCGCGGTCCTCGACCACAGCCCCGTCGTCACCCCGTTCGGTGCCAAGTTCGTCACCGGCGCACAGGGTCTCGGCCACGTGGTGCTCCCGACGATGGATCCGAACGGCACGTTCGACTTCTACACCGATGTGCTCGGCTTCCTGCCGCGCGGCGCATTCCGCATCCCGGCTCCGCCGGAGTTCGGCCCGCTGCGGGTGCGCTTCCTTGGCGTCAACCAGCGCCACCACAGCCTCGCGCTGTGCCCGGCCCCGCACGGCGGAGCCCCCGGCCTGGTGCACATCATGGTCGAGGTCGACACGCTCGACGCCGTCGGCCAGGCACTCGACCGTGTCATGAAGGACGGCTTCTCGGTATCCTCGACGCTGGGTCGCCACACCAACGACAAGATGGTGTCCTTCTACGTCCGGGCCCCCGGCGGCTGGGACATCGAGTTCGGCACCGACGGACACCTCGTGGACGAGACGTTCTACACGTCCGAGGAGATCACCGCCGACAGCTACTGGGGCCACGACTGGTCAGGCAGCGAGCCGCTCGCCGCGATGTAGCGCACCCTCCAGAACAGAACACTCTGCTCCCGTCAGGGGGAACCCCGTCCTACCAGGGACGTCGGGTTCCCCCTTTCGGCATATCTCGATCTTGGTGATCTACTTCACAAACTCAGAATCGTGTGTCATTATTTCTAATCGAAATACCCATGTCAGATGGGTTTGACCGCGATGCTCGACAGAGTGAGGGAGACATCGATGAGCGCACCAGCGACCGCAGACTCCACCCCGACCGCGATTCTCGAACGGGTTTCACTGGTTCTCGACACCTTCGACGGCCCCGGCCGTCTCACCCTTGCGCAGGTCGTGAAACGGACGGGGCTGCCGCGATCGTCGGCGCATCGGATGCTCGAACGCCTCGTCGAGATGCGGTGGCTGCGCCGCGACGGACGCGACTACGAGCTCGGCACCCGCCTGATGGAGCTCGGCTCGCTTGCGGTCCACCAGAACCGCCTCCACAGCGCCGCCGCCCCGATCCTGCAGGAACTGCACCGCGTCACCGGCTACGTCGTGCACCTCGGCGTCCTCGACGGATCCGACGTCCTGTACCTCGACAAGATCGGTGGACGACTCGCGGCCGAGTTACCGACCCGCGTCGGCAGCCGCTACCCCGCCCGCAACTCCGCAATCGGCAAGGCGCTGCTCGCGTACACCCCCAACGGCGCCGAGAACCTCTCCGAGTTCACCCCGGAGCTGCACAAGGTTCGCGAGATGGGCGTGGCATACGAGGTCAGCCAGATCTCCGGCGGCATCGGCATCATCGCGGTTCCGGTCGGACCGGTCGGCGGTGTCCTCGCCGCCCTGTCGATCTGCGGACCGACGAGCCACCTCAAGTTCGATCACCGGCACGCGGCCCCGGTCCGGATGGCCGCCAACGCGATCCTGCAGACCCTCACCGGACGCAGCAACGGCGCCGCGCCGATCGCCCACCGCAACAGGCTCCAGAGCCTGCCCACCGCGACGCCCCGCGTCCGCCTGCAGTACGCCTGACCCGCGATCGCACAGGAGCGCCATGCAGATCGACCCCGAGGTCCAGTCGATGCTCGAGATCCTCGACGCCGGGTTCCCGCGCGTCGAGGAGATGACCGGCCCCGAGGCTCGGGCCGCGATCCGGGCCCGGCTCCAGCCGGTCGCGAATCCCGAACCGGTCGCCTCGATCCGGAACATCGAGATCGACGGACCGGCCGGACCGATCCCGGCCCGGGTGTACGAACCTGCCTCGGACGTCGCCGATCCGCGCCCGGTCGTGGTCTTCGCGCACGGCGGCGGATTCGTCTTCTGCGACCTGGACACGCATGACGGCCTGTGCCGGGCCATGGCGAACGGGATCGGCGCCGTCGTGGTGTCCGTCGACTACCGGCTCGCGCCCGAGCACCCGGCACCCGCGGCGCTCGAGGACGTCTACGCCGCGCTGGTGTGGGCGCACGCGAACTGTGCGGAGCTGAACGGAGATCCGTCCCGGATCGTCGTGGCCGGCGACAGCGCGGGTGGCAATCTCGCTGCCACCGTCGCACTGGCCGCGCGGGACCGCGGCGGGCCGGCGCTCGCCGCTCAGGCCCTGATCTACCCGGTGATCGACGACGACTTCGACACCGAGTCGTACAGGGCCTACGCGGTGGGTCACTTCAACACCCGCGCGGCGATGCGGTGGTACTGGCAGCAGTACGCGCCCGGCGGCGCCGACAGCCCGCTGATCTCCCCCGCCCGCGCCGAGACGTTGGCGGGGCTACCACCCGCCGTCGTCGTCACCGCGGGCCGCGACCCCCTCTGCTCGGAGGGCGACGGCTACGCGGCGCGACTCGCGTTCGACGGTGTGGCGACCACCCATCGCAGGTACGACGACCTCTTCCACGGGTTCATGACCGTCGCGGCCTTGTCCGCCACGCAGTTGACTCGAAAGCAGTTGTGGGAGGACCTTTCCGGGATCCTCGGCATCGACCGTCGCTGATCGGTCGCCTCGAGCGGCTCAGGCGGTCAGTTCCGCTGGCGCCGCTCGAGGCCCTCGACGAAATCCTCGACATCACGCCACGAGCCGGCCACCTCCGGAATCGGGTTGCCCAGCTCGTCACGCTCGCGCACATGGGAGAAGGTCTCGGCTGCGGCGTCGATGTCGCCGAGGATCTGGCGGGCCAGGTCGACCTCGGACTGGAAGTAGCGTTCCGCCCAGATCAGGCTCATCTTCGAAAATGCCCACGCCGGTTCACGTGTCGCATGGTCGGCGTGCAGCTTCGCGCGCTCACGCATCGACTCCATGTTCTCGATGTGCGACTGCACCAGCGCCCTGAGCTGCTCGGGCTCGTTGAGGTGCCCCATCCACAGTCGCAGCATCAGTCCGTGCTTGAGGACGGGCTGTTCCACCGGCGCGTGCAGCGACCAGTTCCGCACCGCGCGCGTCCCGCGCCCGGTGATGCGGTAGACCCGGCGGCCCCGCTCCCCCGGCTCGGACACCATCTCCGACTCGACCAGGCCGACCGCCTCGAGCTTCTTGAGTTCGGCGTAGATCTGGCTGATCGACGGGCTCCAGTAGAAGAAGCCGATGCTCCAGTCGGCCCACTTCTTGAGGTCGTAGCCGGTGAGCCCCTCACCGAGTGTCAACATGCCGAGAACCGCCCAACTGGTGGCGGGAAGGGACGGGTAGCCGTTGTCGTCGACGTCGTTGACAGGCTCGGTTCCGGACATGCCCGAAGCCTAACAGCCCAGGTAGACAGGGGTTACACACCGGTAGCACACGCCCGCTCACCGGGAGGAAAACTCCCGCTCCGTGGGAGGTTGGGCGCACGAGCGGCCGCGAGTGACTACCGTCACCAGTGGAATCAGGGAGGTCCGAACATGGAAAGCGTGCGCTGCAACAGCTGCGGCAACCGAGTCCTCGTCGAGAAGTACAGCGAGGCCCACACCAGCATCCAGTGGCTCGACGACGCCGACAGCGCGTGCCCCGAGTTCGCGGAGTCGCGGACGACCCAGGACGGCCGCGCATGGGTCCCCTCGTGCCACAAGCTGCGCGAGTCGATCGACGACCTGATCCTGTCCGGGCAGATCGGCCTGTCCCTGCGTAGCTACCCGGTGCCCGGCCGCCTCGAATGATCTGCAGGCGGGATCCCTGTCTCGGGGATCCCGCGGCGACCGATCACCCGACGGTCAGGCGGATTCCCGGACCGTTCCTGTCAGGTCCAGGAACTGGCCGATGGCAACGGCCGCCAATCGCACCGGCGCGGCGTCCCGGTCGTCGAACCGCACGCGGCTCAACGGCCCACTGATCGACAGCCCCACCTCGAGCCCGTCCAGGGATCCGACCCGGACGCCGATGCAACCGAAACTTGCGGTACAGGTCCCGAATGCGACACCGAGCGGACCGCGATCGGTGCGCCGTGCGGTCGTGAGCGCCTTGCCGATCGTCGACGACCGCGCCGGAATCCGGGTTCCCACTCTCGTCGGGATATCGGGCGCGGAGCGACCGCCGACCTTCTCGATGTAGACGACGTCGGATCCGTCGAGGACGCCCAGGTGCACTACGTGCCCGGTGGCATGGTGCAGTTCCCGCAGCAGCGGGTCCACCGCACGGTCCAGTCGATTCCGGTACAGGGCCAGGGCGCCGAACTCGACGAGCCTGTGCCCCAGTTCGTACTCGGCGCCGATCCGGCTCAGCCAGCCCATTCTCACCAGATTCTCGAGCATCCGGTGTGTGCTGGTTCTGGGAATGCCTGTGCGACGCGACAGTTCGGTGAGAGTGAGCCGTGCGGTGCCACGAAAGCTGTCGAGCAGCAACGAGAGCCGGTCGAACGTCGACGCGGGCGGGCCCTCGAGACCCTTGCCTGCACGTTCTCCAACCGAACTTGTCATCCGCCCTCCAACGATGCCTTCACGATGAGCGTGACCGCGCTGCATCGGACTGGGTCAAGCGCTTTCAGCGCACCGCAGATCGGCGACCGGCACCAGCCCTCCCGCCCAGTGAGTGGGAAGCGAGTTTTCTCGGACGCGAGGAGCAGCCCGGGCTGGCGCAGGAATTCCGAGACGGCCGCCTCGGCGGTGGCCGTCGCTCTCGGAGCCGACGGCCACCGTCGCGCATCTAGCCGACCTTCAACTCGACCGCCCAGGACAGGACCGCGTCGAGATCGTCGGCACCGATCGGCAGGGCCGACGGCCGCACGAGCACCGTGTCGACACCGGACTCCTGCGCCGCCTTCGCCGACGCGGTCATCGCGCCGAGGTCGACGCCGCCGGATCCGTCCGCGATCGTCGGCAGCATGATCTGCACCTCGGCCGACTCCGGATCACGGCCGTGCTCCACGAAACAGCCTCGCAGTAGCTCGATGCTCTCGTCGAGGCGCGGCAGGTCCGCGGGCGCCGCGGTCCACCCGTCGCCGACCCGCGCGATCCGGTCGAAGTTGCGCTTCGACGGCGCCATACCGAAGACCACCGGAACGCGCGCCTGAACCGGACGCGGCAGGCTGTAGAAGTCCGAGAACTCGAATCCCGTTCCCGCAAACGACGCCGGCGGCGCACCCCAGAGTTCGCGGCACGCAGCCATCGTCTCCTCGAGCCGGCCGAAACGACGCTCGAACGGGATCCCCGCCGCCTCGTACTCGGCCTGCTGCCAGCCCACACCCATCCCGATCCGGGTGCGGCCGCGGGACAGCACGTCCAGCGTCGCGACCTGCTTGGCGAGCAGCAGCGCCGGCCGCAGCGGGGCGACCAGCACGTACACGCCCAATTCGGTCCGCTCGGTCACCGCGGCAATCGCCGACAGCAGCGACATCGGCTCGAGCCACGAATGTTCGAGTTCGAACGGAAAGCCGTTCTCGCGCACGCGCGTCGCGTGCGCCTCGCGTGTGAAGCCGAGATGATCCGACGTCGTGATCAGGTCGACACCCCGACGGTCGGCCTCGGCCGTGAGTTCGAGCACCCCGCGGTGGTCGCCGCCGTAGAACCGCTCCGCCCCGAAGACGTCCAGCCCGATCCTCATGTGTTCCTCTCCTGTTCCTGTCCGTGAAACACCGAACGGGAGTTCACGGCACGGTTTCGCGAACGAAGCGTGCCGTGAACTCCCGTTCGACGGTATGTGTCAGACGCGACCGAAGTACGCGTCCTTGAGAACCGCGATGTCGTCGATCTCCGACGCCGGCGAGTCCATGACGACCTTGCCGATGTCGAGGACCGTGACGTGGTCGGCGACGCTCATGGCCGCCTCGACGGCCTGCTCGACGAGGAGGACGGCCAGGCCGGTCTCCTTGAGCAGCTGCACGCGCTCCATCACCTCGTTGACGATGACCGGGGCCAGACCGCCGGACGGCTCGTCGAGGAGCAGCAGCGTCGGGTTGGACATCAGCGCCGCGCCGATCGCCAGCATCTGCTGCTGACCACCGGACATCGAGCCCGCCAACAGGTTCCGCTTCTCGCCGAGGATCGGGAACATCTCGTAGATCCGCTCGACGTCGGACTTGAGCGCGCTGCGCCGCATCTTCCGGGTGTAGCCGCCGAGCAACAGGTTCTGCTCGATGGTCTGCTTGTGGAAGACGCGCTTGCCCTCCTGCACGTACGCCATCCCGCGGCGCACCCGCTGGTGCGCCGCGACCCCGGAGATGTCCTGGCCGTCCATCTCGATGGTGCCGCCGTGGACCTTGTTCAGCCCCGAGATCGCACGCAGCGTGCTGGTCTTGCCGGCACCGTTGCGCCCGAGCAACGCGGTGACCCGGCCCGGGTAGACGTCGAACGAGACATCCCAGACCACCCGCAGGTCGCCGTAACCGGACTGCAGATTCCGTACGCTCAGAACCGGTTCCATCACTTCACCTTCTCCAGCTCGGCCGCTGCTCCGCCGTCGGGGTCGACACCGAGGTACTCGCTGAGCACGCGCGGGTGGTGTTCGATCTCCTCGGGCGGACCGGAGGCGATGACCTGTCCCTGCGCCAGCACGACGATGGTGTCGGCGAGCGAGAGCACCAGGCGGAAGTTGTGCTCCACCAACAGGACCGTGGCGCCGGCGTCGCGCAGTGCCTGGATCAGCACCGACAGCCGCACGAGTTCGTCCTCGTCCATGCCGGACGCGATCTCGTCGAGCAGCAGCACGCGCGGCTCGGCGATGACGGCGCGCGCGACCTCGAGCATGCGGCGCATGCCCAGCGGCAGCGACGTCGCGACCTCGCCCTTCAGGTGCGACATGCCGACGAGCTCGAGCACCCGCTCGGCCTCCGCGATGTCCGCCTTGGCCACCTTGCGGAAGCTCGGCAGCCGGAACACCGCCGAGAGCATCGAGGCCCGGTTCGTCATGTACCGGCCCGACGCAACGGCCTCGAGCACCGTGACGTTCTCGGGGATGTTCGGGGTCTGGAACGTGCGGGCCACACCCTCACGCGCCACCCGGTGCGACGAGAACTTCTGGACCTCGGTGTCGCCGATGACGATGCGTCCCGCATCCGCGGTGTAGAAGCCGCAGATCATGTTCAGCATGGTCGTCTTGCCGGAACCGTTGGGACCGATCAGCGCGGTGACCTTGCCCGCCTCTGCACGCAGTGTCGCCGACTTCAGAGCCTGGTTGCCGCCGAACGCCTTCGAGATGCCGTCCACCTCGAGGGTGGAGCCGGCAATGGGCGCCACGACGGGTACCTCGTTCGGATCGCGCGGTTCCGGTCGCTCCGCCACCCCGATGCCGGCCTTGCGGTCGAGTCGGGTTGCCAGGTTCCGGAAGACCTTGGTGAGGCCGCCCGAGAGCAGCACGCCGCCGAGGATGAGGAAACCGCCGTAGAACAGCAGCGAGTACTCCTGGAACGCGGTCGACTGGTTGGGGCCGAACTGCATGATGGCCGCACCGATCACCGCGCCGTACACGCTGGCCGAACCGCCGAGGATCGACGCCGCCAGCACCGCGGTCGCGAACGTGAACCCGAACGCCTCGGGGGCGATGAACAGGTCGGTGTTCGCGAACAGCGCACCCGCGAGGCCCGCGGGCAGGGCGCCGATCGCGTAGCCGAGCAGCTTCATCCGGAAGACCGACACGCCCTGGGACTGGGCGAGCACCGGCGACTGCTTGAGCGTGCGGAACGCGATGCCGTGGCGCGACACCACGAGGTTGCGCATCACCACGAACCACAGGATCGTCACACCCACGACGAGGTAGTAGAAGTCCTTGTCGATGTCCTGCCCGAACAGGGTCGGCGGCTCCATGCCGGACAGGCCGTTACGGCCACCGGTCTTGCCACCGAAGATCGCCAGGATGTCGGGCACCAACAGGATCAGGAAGAACGACGTCATCGCGAGCGACCAACTACCCAGTCGCAGACCGGGAATGCCGGTGAGAATGCCCACCACGAGCGCGACCGCACCCGCCGCAACCAGCTGCAGCAGGATCTCGGTGTGCCCGGCCTGCGACATCAGACCGGCCGTGTAGGCGCCGGCCGCATACATCGCAGCCTGGCCGAGCGCGAGTTCACCCGCATAGCCGAGGCTGAGGTTCAGGCCACTGACGACGAGCGCCAGGATGCACGCGAGCTGGAGCTGACGCGTGTTGGTCGCGTCCATGCCGAGCATCGGCGCGAAGAACACCACCGCACCGAACACGAGCGCGAAGATCCAACTGGGGATCGCGCGGAGAGTTCGCCAGATCTGCATGGCTACACCACCCGTTCTTTCACCGTGCCGAACAATCCGGCCGGCTTGACCATCAGGATGACGATCAGCACCACGAACACCGCGATGTTGCTGTACTGACTTCCGAACCACAGCGCGGTGAACGATTCGACCAGGCCGACGGTCAGACCGCCGATCAGCGCACCCGGCAGCGAACCGAAGCCGCCGATGGCCAGGGCCACGAAGCCCTTGAGTGCCAGCGCGGCACCGAGGGTCGCGACCGCAAAGGTCTTGGGGCCGACGAACAAGCCCAGCACACCCGCGAGCGCACCGGAGAACGCGAACGCGCCCATCGCGATTCGGCTCACGTTGACGCCACGGAGCATCGCGGCCTCACGGTCCTCGGAGACGCCCATGAGGGCCAGACCGGTCATGGTCCGCTTGCTGAGCTGTCCAAGCCCGATCACGAGCACGATCGACAGGACCAGCAGCGCGATCTCGACCGGGTACGTGCGCCCACCGAGGATGGTGATCGGATCGTTGGATCCGAAGAACGGAACCGTGAGCGGCTCACTGCCCCAGATCAGCTGCGTCGCACCGTTGAGCAGCGTCGCCACGCCCAATGTCGTGACGAGTTGGTTCTGGTGGTCGGCAACCGGTCTGATCGCGACCACCTCCTCGACGGCCGCGAGGATCATCACCGTCACGGTCGCCATGACGGCGACCACGAGCACGGGCAGCTTCAGGGTCACCAGGCCCGTGTAGGCCACGAAGGTGCCCACCATCATCAACTGCGCCTGCGCGAAGTTGAACGTGTTCGACGAGACGAACACGATGTTGTACCCGATCGCGACGAGTACGTAGACAGCGCCGAGGGCGAGTCCCGACCACAGAATCGTCACTGCGAGAACCTCCTTCGCGTCGTGTTGGGAACGATGATCACTGACCTCATGCCTGCGGGTTGCCGAACTGGCCGTTGACGACCTTGGTGGGCGCGATGAACTTCATCTCGTCCTGCGTCGGGTTGGGGCCGTGGTTGTCGGCGGTGAAGTTGTAGCGCGACAGGAAGGCGGTCTTGGCGTTCTCCTGGACCGCTGCGGTCTCGAGTGCCTCGGCCAGCTTCTCGGCGTCGGTGGTGGTGCCGGCCTTCTCCGCGGCCGCGGCGACGAGCGGGAAGGCGTCGTAGTTGTCGGCGATGATCAGCGTCGACGAGATGGTGCCCAGCGAGGCCATGGTGTCGACCATCTGGTTCACGGCCGCGTTGTTCGGGTCGTAGACGGTGCTCGTGAAGACCTGCGAGACGAGGTTCTTCACCTCAGGAGTGCCCAGCACACCGTTCGGCGGCTCGTTGGCGACGAGGCTGGTGCTCGACACCGAGGTGTTGCCGATCAGCGGCACGTCCCAGCCCAGGCGCTGCATGCTCTGCAGGACGTATCCCAGCGGCGCGCCGTACGCGTCGAGAGCGAGCGCCTTGGCGCCGGCGTTCTTGAGCGACTGCAGCTGCGCGGTCATGTCGAGCGCGGTGGCCTCGTACTCCTCGTTGCCGGCCTGCTTCAGACCTGCCGTCTCGAGAGCCGACGTCATCTCCTTGCCGAACAGCTCGCCGTAGGCGGTGCTGCCGTGGATGACGCCGATATCGTTGTAGCCCTTCTCCTTCGCGTAGCCGACGATGCCGCGCGCGTTGTCGCCGGCCCCGGGCGCGAGGTCGAAGTTGAGCGGGAACTTCGACGGGTCCGTCGAATCCGGCGTCGGCGCGACGTTGAACGACAGGATCTTGTTCTGCTTGAGGATCGGCAGGACGGCGGCGCCGACGGACGACGGCCCGGAGTTCAGAACCAGGTCGGGCTTCTGCTTGTTGATGGCCTCGCGCACCTTGGTGACAGCAATCGTGGCGTCACCGGCGTCGTCGACGACGGTCAGTTCGATCTGACGGCCACCGATGCCACCGGCCTCGTTCTGCACCTGCACGCCGGCCTTGGTCGCCAGGATCGACGTCTGCGCATTGGCGGCGAGCACGCCCTGCGCGCTGATGCCGCCGGTGACGAGGACGCGGTACGGCTGATCGGCACCGCCGGCCTCAGCGGAGTCGGCACTGCTGCACCCCGCGAGAGTCAGAACAGACGCTGCAGCAACCGCTGCAACGACAACTGGACGCCGATTTCCCATGACTGCCCTCCTAGGACACGCGATAACGCCTCGAACCAAGCACTAGCTTGGTTCATCTGAACACAAGAAGGCCCAGGTCAAAGCGGAAAACCCGAGGGCCTACCCGCCTGCTGGACACATTCAAACCAAACAAATGCTCGATCCACCAAGCACTTGCTCGATCGGGAGCATATGGGTGTGACGCAGATAACGTCAACAGAGCCCCCCGTAGGACGGGAAACTCGACGAAACAAGATCACGCCTGGTAGTCTCCCGCCGCCCAAAAACCACGAACGGGAATTCACGGCACGCTTTCGGTCGCGAAGCGTGCCGTGAATTCCCGTTCAGGGCTTGGCTATGGGGTTGGCTGCGGTCAGCGCTCGTTGCGCGGCTTCCATACGACGATGGCGTTGCTGCGCGGAATGGGGACGAGCTCACGGCGGTAGCTGGCGTGGATCTGGGCGATCTCGGCGGCCAGTTCGTCGATGCGGTTCTGCAGTGCCTCGACCTGGTTGGTCAGTTCGATGATGCGCTTGATACCGGCGAGGTTGACGCCCTCGTCCTGGGACAGGCGCTGCACCTCACGCAGCAGCGCCACGTCCCGCGGTGAGTATCGGCGTCCACCACCGGTCGTGCGGTGGGGGGTGACCAGCCCGAGCCGGTCGTAGTTACGCAGCGTCTGCGCATGCATGCCGGCCAGTTCGGCGGCCACCGAGATGACGAACACCCGCGCGTCGGGGTCCGTTGGGCCCTCCGACTGCTTGCGTGGCTTGTCGCTCATGATGGTTCACCCGTTCGATCGGTTCGGGCCCGTCAGGCTCCGGCCCATCCTGCCCGCGGATCGAATCCGCTGGCCTTCTCCGCCTCCAGGTACGCCTGGAGTGCCTCCGTGGCGGGATCGTCGAGCTTCTGCGGCACCGCCACCTTCACGGTGACGAGCAGATCGCCGGCTCCTCCGCCGCGCTTGGGCACACCACGCCCTCGCACCCTCAGAATTCGTCCGTCCGCCGTTCCGGCCGGAACCTTCACGCCCACACGGCCGTCCAGCGTCGGCACCGACACCGTTGTGCCGAGAACGAGTTCTCCGTAGCTAACCGGCACCACGACAGTCAGGTCGTCGCCGTTGCGCCCGAAGACCTTGTCGGGGCGGACGTGCACGGTGACGTACAGGTCGCCGGACGGCGCCCCGCGCAGCCCCGCCTCGCCCTGTCCGGCGAGACGGATCTTGGTGCCGTCGCTGACGCCGGACGGCACGCGAACCGTGATCGTTCGGGAGCGGTTGGTGACACCGTTGCCGTGGCAGTCGCCGCACGGCTCGTCGATGATCGACCCGGTGCCGCGGCAGTCGTCGCACGGCTCGCTGAAGCCGAACGCCCCCTGGTTGCGGCTGACGATGCCGGTTCCGTTGCAGCGCGGGCACACCCGAGGACTGGTTCCGGGCTTGGCACCGCTGCCGTGACAGGTCGTGCACGGCGACGGGCTGGTCAGTCGCAGCGGGACGGTGACACCCTGTGCCGCCTCACGGAACTCGAGCGTCGTCTCGGTCTCGACGTCGCTGCCGCGACGCGGACGCGAACTCGTCGCCGTGCTCCGTCCACCGCCCCGATTGAACAGGCCGCCGAAGATGTCGCCGATTCCGCCGTCGCCGCCGGCTCCACCACCGAAGAGGTCACCGATGTCGAATCCGCCACCGAAACCTGTGCCGCCGGTGGTGTATCCGGCACCGGGGCCGAAGCCGCCGCTCGCGAACAAGCGGCGGGCCTCGTCGTACTCCTTGCGCTTCGCGGGGTTCGAGAGGACGGCGTACGCCTCACTGACCGCCTTGAAACGCTCCTCCGCATTGGTGTCGCCGGGGTTGGCGTCGGGATGCAGTTGCGGCGCCAGCTTGCGATACGCCTTCTTGATCTCGTCGGCGGAGGCGCCGGAGGTGACGCCCAGCTCCTTGTAGAAGTCCTTCTCGATCCACTCCCGTTGGCTCACTGGGCGTCTCCTCCTTTCGTCGTTTCCTGTTTAACTACTCGGCCACCACATCGGACGCAGGCTCGCCGTTGGTGACGGTCACCATCGCCGTCCGGAGAACCCGGTCACCGAGGCGGTAACCCTTGCGCAGCACCGCGCCGAGGACGGGGTTGTCGCCGTCACCCTCCATCTGCACGGCCTCGTGCAGATCCGGAGTGAACGCGTCACCCTCCTCGCCGAACCCGGCGAGGCCGACTCCGTCGAGGATGCCGGACAGCTTGTCCGACAGCGCCTTCATCGGCCCGGACTCGAGGTCCCCGTGGGCGCGGGCCCGGTCGAGATCGTCGACCAGGTCGAGGAACTTGCCGACCACCGCGACCCGCTCGTCCTCGACGGCCCGGTCGATCCGGGCCAGCGCGTTGCGGCGGATGTTGGCGATCTCGGCCTTCGCGTAGCCCAGTTCGGTCTCGAACTGGTCCCGCTCGGCGGTGACCTTGGTCAGCTCGTCCGGCTCGGCGGCACCGGCCTCGGCCGCCTCCTCGGAGGCGGCCGAGACGGTGTCGTCGGCGTCGAAGGGATCGACGACCTTGCCGTCGGTGATCACGGGATCACGATCGGAATTCTCGGCTGTCACTTCTTGTCCTGATCGGTCGGCTCGTCGACCACCTCGGCGTCGACGACGTTCGGATCGGTCGGGCCGGCGCCGTCCCCGGACGCCGCAGCGTCAGCGGCCTGTGCGTCGTAGATCGCCTGGCCGAGAGCCTGCGACTCGGTCGACAGCTTCTCGACCGCGGACTTCACGGCGGCGAGATCGGTGCCGGCGAGGGCCGTCTTGACCTCGGTGACCGCGGCCTCGACCTTGTCCTTGACGTCGGCCGGGACCTTGTCCTCGTTGTCCTTGATGAACTTCTCGGTCTGGTGCACCAGCGAGTCGGCCTGGTTGCGGACCTCGGCCTCCTCGCGGCGGGCCTTGTCCTCCTCGGCGTGCGCCTCGGCGTCCTTGACCATCCGGTCGATCTCCTCCTTGGACAGGCCGGAGCCGTCCTGGATCTTGATCGTGTTCTCCTTGCCGGTGCCCTTGTCCTTGGCCGTCACGTGGACGATGCCGTTGGCGTCGATGTCGAAGGTGACCTCGATCTGCGGCACGCCACGCGGGGCCGGCGGGATGCCCGACAGCTCGAACGATCCGAGCAGCTTGTTGTGCGACGCGATCTCGCGCTCACCCTGGAACACCTGGATCTGCACCGACGGCTGGTTGTCGTCCGCCGTGGTGAAGGTCTCGCTGCGCTTGGTCGGGATCGTGGTGTTGCGCTCGATGAGCTTGGTCATCACGCCACCCTTGGTCTCGATACCGAGGGACAGCGGGGTGACGTCGAGCAGCAGAACGTCCTTGACCTCGCCCTTGAGGACGCCGGCCTGCAGGGCGGCGCCGACGGCGACGACCTCGTCCGGGTTCACGCCCTTGTTGGGCTCACGGCCACCGGTGAGCTCGCGGACCAGGTCGGAGACGGCGGGCATACGGGTCGAGCCACCGACGAGCACGACGTGGTCGATGTCCTTGACGGCGATGCCGGCGTCCTTGACGACCTGCTGGAACGGCGCGCGGGTGCGGTCCAGCAGATCCGAGGTGATCTTCTGGAACTCGCTGCGGGACAGCTGCTCGTCGAGGAACAGCGGGTTCTTGTCCGCGTCGACCGTGATGTAGGGCAGGTTGATGGAGGTGCTCTGCGAGCTGGACAGCTCGATCTTCGCCTTCTCCGCAGCCTCGCGCAGACGCTGCAGGGCCATCTTGTCCTTGGTCAGGTCGATGCCGTTCTGCGCCTTGAACTTGTCGACGAGCCACGACACGACGCGCTCGTCCCAGTCGTCGCCACCGAGGTGGTTGTCACCGGAGGTCGCACGGACCTCGACGACACCGTCGCCGATCTCGAGCAGGGACACGTCGAAGGTGCCGCCACCGAGGTCGAAGACCAGGATGGTCTGTTCCTTCTCGCCCTTGTCCAGGCCGTACGCGAGCGCGGCCGCGGTGGGCTCGTTGACGATGCGCAGGACGTTCAGACCCGCGATCTGGCCGGCCTCCTTGGTGGCCTGACGCTGCGAGTCCTCGAAGTACGCGGGGACGGTGATGACGGCGTCGGTGATCTCCTCACCGAGGTACGCCTCGGCGTCACGCTTGAGCTTCATCAGCGTGCGGGCGCTGATCTCCTGCGGCGTGTACTTCTTGTCGTCGATGCCGACGGTCCAGTCGGTGCCGATGTGGCGCTTGACCGAGCGGATGGTGCGGTCGACGTTGGTGACCGCCTGGTTCTTGGCGGGCTGACCGACGAGCACTTCACCGTTCTTGGCGAAGGCCACGACGGACGGGGTGGTGCGCGAGCCCTCGGAGTTGGCGACCACCACAGCTTCGCCGCCTTCGAGCACAGACACGACCGAGTTGGTGGTCCCGAGGTCGATTCCGACCGCACGAGCCATAGTGATCCCTCACTTCCCTCTTTGCAGCTTCGTGAGCTGCAGTTTCGCTTCCATACGCTGAGCTGATGAACCTCAGGTGAGCGTATCGGGCTCAAGTTTGCATCCCACCTCGATCGGTGTCAATTCCAAACTTGAGTCGAACCCACTCAGGTTCTCGAAAGGCTCAACGGGTGGGAATGCGAGATTGTTCCCGGGTCGCCGAACTCCCGAAACTCACGGCGACGGCCGCCCAGTCGATACGATTTCGACGTGGACACCGTCGGCGAACACGAGTCACCGGGTCCGGGGGCACCGCACCGTCCCCGACCGCCGCGACCCGACGTCGTCGTCGCTCCCCTGCACGTGACCACGCCGGGCCCCGGTCCCGTGCCGCGGACCCTGACCGCGGCGCTCACGGCGTGGGCGGCATCGTTCGCCGTCTTCGCCGCGCTGGCCGCGGTCCTCACCTTCGACTACCAGGCCGTGGCCGACGCTCTCGCCGCGGGCATGTCAACCCGCAACCCGACGGCCGATCCCACCGCGGTGGACCAGGCGGCGGCACTCAGCATGCTCGGCGTCGGGGGCGTCGGGATGCTGCTCGTACTGGCCGCGCTGTTCGCGATCGCGCGCCTGCGCCCCGGGCGCGCACGCGCCCGGATGTGGCTCGCCGTCGTCGGCGCACTGACCGTCGTCGCATCCGTGACCGCCTGGAACCTCCTGTCCGACGCCGGGAACATCGCGGTCGGGCTCCTCACCTGGGGCCCGCTGCTGCAGGCCGCCCTGGTCGTCGTCGGCACGGCACTGCTGTTCGCGCCCTCGGCGTCCGGATGGCTGCACCGGAGGGGTACCTCGTGACCGATGCCATCGTCGTCGGCGCCGGCCCCAACGGGCTGGCTGCCGCGGTGACCCTCGCGCTTCGCGGTGTCTCGGTCACCGTCTACGAGGCCGCCGACACCATCGGCGGCGGCACCCGGACCACCGAGCGGATCGTGCCGGGACTGCTGCACGACGACTGTTCCGCCGTGCATCCGATGGGCGTGGCGTCGCCGTTCTTCCGATCCCTGGATCTGACGTCCCACGGGCTCGAGTGGTGCCACCCGGAAGTCGATCTCGCGCACCCGCTCGACGACGCCGTCGCGGGCATGTTCACCCGGTCGCTCGCGCAGACGACGGATCGACTCGGCCCCGACGGACCGGCGTGGCGACGACTGTTCGCGCCGCTCACCGGGCACTTCGACGACCTCGCGGGCGAGATTCTGCGCCCCATCGCACACGTGCCGAAACACCCGATCTCGTTGGTGCGCTTCGGGATCAGCGCGCTGACTCCGGCGACACTCACCGCGCGACGCTGGCGGACCGAGCAGGCCCGGGCACTGTTCGGCGGCGTCGCGGCACACGCCTTCTACCCGCTGACCAGGCCGACGACGTCGGCGGCGGGGCTGCTCATGCTCGCGGCCGGGCACCGATACGGGTGGCCCGTCGCGCGTGGCGGCTCGCGGTCGATCGCCGACGCGCTCGCGTCGTTGCTGCGGGCCCACGGGGGCCGCATCGAGACCGGCCGGCGCGTCCGATCCCTCGGGGAACTACCGCGCGCCGACGTCACGATGCTCGACCTGTCGCCGACGGGTGTGGCCGACCTGGCCGGAAACCGGTTGCCGGCCAGGGTGGCCCGCGCCTACAGCCGGTACCGGTACGGGCCGGCCGCGTTCAAGCTCGATCTGGCGGTCGAGGGCGGCATCCCGTGGCGGGACGACGCGTGCCGCCGGGCCGGAACGGTCCACCTGGGCGGCACGCTCGACGAGATCGTCGCCACCGAACGGGCCCTGCACCGCGGCCGGATGCCGGAGCGCCCCTTCGTGCTGATCGGTCAGCAGTACCTGGCCGACCCGTCCCGCTCGGCCGGCAACGTGCACCCGGTGTGGGCGTACGCCCATGTGCCACACGGGTACACCGGTGACGCAACCGAGGCGATCCTGCGGCAGATCGAACGCTTCGCGCCGCGAACCCGCGAGCGCATCGTCGGCACGTTCAGCCGCTCGGCGGTCGAAATGCCCGTCTACAACCCGAACTACGTGGGCGGCGACATCGCGTCCGGCGCCAACGACCCCGTGCAGATGCTGGCCCGGCCGCGGATCGCACTCGACCCCTACTCCACCGGGATCCCCGGCGTCTACATCTGTTCCGCCTCGACACCGCCCGGCGGGGGCGTGCACGGAATGGGCGGCTACAACGCGGCCCGCTCCGCGTTGCGGCGGCTCGAGTGCTAGGCCCTGTAGGCACGGCCGGCGGTCGACCCGGCTATCCGAGCCTGCGCAGTTCCGCGACGGCGGCCCGCGCGGCCGCGCCGATCGCGGCGTCGGCCCTGGGCAGCAGCGGATCCGCGCGAGCGGCGCGGGTGAACACCGCGACCGCGAAGGCGTCGCCGTCCGGGAACTCGATGACGCCCACCTCGTTACGAACGGCGCCGAGCGTTCCGGTCTTGCCGGCCACTGTGACGTCCGAGTATGGGAAGCCGGAACGCAGCCGCGCCGTGAAGATCTGGCTCGACGTCACCGCGCGCATGAAGTCCGTCTGTTCGCGCGATGCCGCGGTGCCGGACCACACCGCGGACAGCAGGGTCGTCATGTCCCGCGCGGTGGTGGCACTGGACAGCACCGGGTCGTAGCCGGTGGGCCGCACGATGCTGTCGTTGTCGCCGATGCGCGCCAACGCCTCTGCCGGCGAATCCGTTTCGGTGTCACTCACCAGCGCCTGCAGGGCTTCGGCGGTGCCGCCGAGGACGCGCGTCGACCGCAGGCCGAGCGTGCGCATCGTCTCGTTCACCCGGTCCACGCCGACGCGGCGCAACACCTCGTCGGCGGCCGCGTTGTCCGAGACCGCCATCATCGACCGCACCGCGTCCCGCAGCGACATCCGGACGCTGTCGAGGAACTGCGAGACGCCGGTGGGGCCGGGCGTACGGTCGGCGGGGTCGAGCGTCACCGGCTCCCGCGGGTCCAGGTCACCGGCGTCGACCAGCCGACAGAACGTCACCATGACCGGCAGCTTGTACACCGAGGCCATGACGACCGGCGCGTCCGCGTCCAGCCCGGTCTCGATGCCCACCGGCCCGACGGGGACCGCGTGCACCCAGCCCCGCACGCCCGCGTCGGTGAACATCTCGGGGAGCCCGGCCGTCATCGCGCGTCCCCGTTCGTCTCGGCGAACCGCGCGATGCACGCGGCGAGGGCGTCGAGCACCTCGTCGGCGACGTCGCCGGACGCCGATCGGACGCACCGCAGCCGCAGCCGCAGCGATCGGTCGTCCGGGCGCAGCCGCCGGACGCCCGGGGCGGACAGCACCGGGTCCGCGGTGAGCGCGAACGCCTGCCCGGCCGCGACGGACGCGAGGGCCCACCGGTCGTCGGTGGCGTGGACGACGTCGAGGTCGATGCCCAGGCGCGCGAACGCGTCGCCCTGCAGGTCGAAGGCGGCGGGGCCGTCCGAACGCGGCGGGCCGGCGAGACGCAGGCCGCCGAGACGCGACAGCTCGCACGGATCGTGCGCGGCCGCCGGATGCGTCGCCGGCACCAGCAGCGTCAGCGGCAGCGACACGACGTCGCCGCCGACCAGCGGCTCCACCAGCGCGGGATGCTCGACGATCCCGACGTCGACGGCCCCGGATCCGAGCTGGTCGATCAGGTCCGAGCTGGGCGCGATCGTCGCCTCGACCAGGCCCGACGGCGTGGCGGCGCGCACGGTCGACACGAGGTCGGCGACCAGCGCCGTCGGCACCTTGGGCATCACCCCGAGACGCAGTGTCCGCTCCCCGTGGCCGCGTCGGCGCGCGGACTCGGTGAATCGGCGGGACCGTCCCACCAGGTCGATCGCGTCGGGCAGCAGCGCCTGCCCGCCCGCCGTCAAGGTGACGCCCTTGGCGCCTCGGTGGAACAGCGTCACCCCGAGTTCGCGCTCGAGCTTCTTGATGCCCTGACTCAGCGGCGGCTGCGTCATCCCCAGGCGGGCGGCGGCGCGGCCGAAGTGCTGTTCCTCCGCCACGGCGATGAAGAATTCGAGGTGCAGCAGCAGGTTCACGACGCCCTCCACCTGCTGCTATTCGAATCCAGTATCGCCCGCACGTCCATAGGATATTGGACTCGACATTCCCGATGGTGCTTCGCTGCCTTCTCGTACCCAGTCGAGTGAACGGAGTGAGGATGACACCGGTCGGGTGGAGAGGTGCGGCGCTGGCGATCGCGGGAGCGATCACGCTGACGTCGTGCGGCGTGCTGGGACCGGACTCCGGCGAGAAGGTGGCCCGGCGCTTCGCCGAGGCCCTCTCGAACGAGGACGTCGCCGCGGCCGCCGCGCTCACCGACGATCCGAACGGCGCCGCCGACGTTCTCCGGCGCACCTTCGACGGCCTCGGCGACGCGGCCGACGGAACGTTCAGCGTCGAGTCGGCCGGCGACTCGGCGTTCACCTACCGGGCGGATTGGGGCTTCGGCGGCGGCCGGCAGTGGAGTTATTCGGCGTCCGTCCCGATCCGGACCGTCGACGGCGACCGTCGCATCGCCTGGTCGTCGGCCGTGGTCAACGAGCATCTGCGTCCCGGCCAGGCATTGCAGTACACGACGGTCGCGGACACCCGCGCGGTGCTCGACGCGAACGGCATGGCACTGATGGAGCCGCAGACCGTGACGGTGATCGACGCGGAATCGGACGTTCTCGCAAGCAATCCCGCCGCCGGAGCGGCGGCGGCCGCACTGATCGGTAGGGCGGTTCCGGGATTCACTCTCCCCCAGGTGAACTCGACGCCCGGGCGGGTGAACCTGGTGAGTCTACGGCAGGAGGACGTGGAACCGGTCCGCGCCGAACTCGAGAAGGTGCCCGGCCTGCACCTGTCCGACCAGTTGCGGCTGCTCACGGTGGATCGGGAGCTGACCTCGCCGGTGGTCGCCGGGCTCCGCGAGACCTGGGAAGCACGGCAACAGGATTCGGTGGGCTGGCGCGTACAGGCCGTCGAGCGCGACGGCAGCGTCGTCGGCACCCTCGCCGGCGGCGATCCCCCGACCGGCACGGCGATGCGCACCACGCTGGACCCGCGCATCCAGCACCTCGCCCAGCAGGCCGTGGACACCGAACCGCGGGCCAGTGCCGTGGTGGCATTGGACCCCGCCACCGGCCAGGTACTCGCCGTCGCCCAGAACGCGGCCGCGGACAAGTCCGGGACGATCGCGTTGACCGGGCTGTATCCGCCCGGGTCGACGTTCAAGACGATCACCACGACGGCGGCGCTGGGCAGCGGTGCGGTGACCGCCGACAGCGTCGTCGAGTGCCCCGGCACCGCGGACATCGAGGGCCGCCGCATCCCCAACGAGAACGAATTCGACCTCGGCCGGGTGCCGTTGCACACCGCGTTCGCGCACTCGTGCAACACGACCATGGGACGCCTCGCCGTCGGCATGGCTCCGGACGCCCTGCAGACGCAGGCGCGCGAGTTCGGCCTCGGCGTCGACTACGTGACACCGGGCCTGACCACCGTCACCGGATCGGTCCCGTCGGCGGACACCCCCGCGCAGCGGGTGGAGGCGGCGATCGGTCAGGGCGAGAACCTGGCCAGCCCGTTCGGCATGGCACTGGTCGCCGCCACCGTCGCCGCGGGACGGACCCCGCTGCCGCAGTTGATCGCCGGCGAACCGGCCACCGCCGACCACACCGGCGAGGCGCTCGACCCCGACCAGCTACGCGCGCTGCGGGCGATGATGACCGAGACCGTCCGCGCCGGCACCGCGACCTCGCTGTCCGACATCCCCGGCCTGATCGGCAAGACCGGGACCGCGGAGTTCGGCGACGGCCGCCACGCCCACGGCTGGTTCGTCGGCGTCGCCCGCGGCGTCGCGTTCGCGGTGCTCGTGGTCGGCGGCGACAGTTCCGGTCCCGCACTGGACATCTCGGGCCACTTCCTGCGGCCCCTCGACGACCGCTAGCGGTCGGTCCGCGGATTCGTCACCCGGACCGATCCGGCGTCGAGGTCGAGCCGCATGGCCCCCTCGAAGCCGTCGCAGGGACCGCCCAGGTCCGCCAGCACGCCCTCGGCGCTGCGGGCGGCGACCCGGCACACCCTCGCGGTGAACTGGTCCACCAACGGATGCGCGGCCCGCTCGCGCCACTGCCGCACGGCGCCGAGCGCCACGGCCCGCCCCTCCTCGCGCGACGCGTCCGGGCTCAGTCCCAGCCGCTGGGCGGCATCGATGCCGAAGCCCCCCATCAGCCGCTGCACCGCGACCAAGTCGTCGGGCGACAGGCCGGTCTCGGTGCCGCGCAGCCGCCCCAGCATCCGCAACTCCTGGAATCCGTGCACGTCGGACAGCAGTCGCCGGGTCTCGCCCAGCAACCGCGGCGTCTCCGGCGCGGGATGCGCGGTCAGGACCCGTTCGAGCGCCACCAGCGCGGAGTGGGTCTTGAGCTGGTCGGCACGCTGGCCGAACTGGACGTCGATCACCTGGCGCAGTTCGTCGAGACCGCTGCGTTCCACCAATTCGGCTGCGAGGCTGGGTGAATCGCGCACACCCAACCGGATCAACATGACGGCGAGTCGAATCCCGAAGAGCCCGAACCGCTCCGCCAACTGTCGACGCATCGCCGAATCCACCGGCAGTGCGGCGTCGTCCCGGGCGAACCGGTCGGCCGACAGCATCGCCAACTGCAGATCGTCCGCCGGTACCGCCGCGAGCGCCTCGAACGCCGCGAACTCGCTCTGCCGCAGCGTCCGTGCGCCCAATGCGAGCAGACCGGCCACGGGCACCACGGCCTGACACAGCCCGGTGCGCTCGAGCTCGGACGCGAAGCGCGCCGCCATGTCCTTCGCGGACATCATGGCGTCGGCCCGGCCCGCACCGACCTCGTCGGCCCGCGAGACCACCCCGACCACCCCGAGCGGTCCCGACTCGCCGCCCACGTGCGCGCCGATGCGGCCGAGGAACTGGACGTCGGGCGCGCTGAGGCTGCGCAGCAGATACACCACCGCGTCGGCACCGGACACCGCGTTCTCGGGCGTGAGCATCTCGATCGTGCGCGCCGAGACGTCCTTCGACAGCGACGATGTGCCGGGGGTGTCGATGATCGTCGTCTGCGCGAGCGCGCTGGCCGGCCACTCGACGTCCAACCGGTCGACCCGGTCGGCGGTGAGGTCGCCGAGGTCGAACGTCAGGCGTCCGTCGTGGCGTTGCACCGCGACGTTCGCCGAGCGATCGCCGTCGTAGCAGGCGGTGACCGTGGGGGTGGAACCGCTGCGGTACCACGTGACGACGCGGGTGCATTCGGTCGCGTCCGTCGGCGCGATGTCCTGGCCCACGAACGCGTTGAGCAGCGTCGACTTGCCGGCCTTGAGCGAGCCCGCCAGCGCCACCCGCAGCGGCTGCTCGAGCCGGGCCGCGCACTCCGCGAGTTGGGTTCGTGCCGCGATGTTCCCCGCGTACACCCCGCGCGCGGCGGAGATCAGGGCCCGGGCGCGGTCGAGCGAGGCGGCCGTCGTCACGCGGTCACCTCCTCGTCGACACCCGGTTGGACCGGGAACAGTTGCGCGGCTTGCGCCTTCAGCTCGGCGAGCACGCTGAGCTGTCGTTCCACCTCGGCGGCGCGTCGAGCCCGCTCGGTGGACGCGACGGTGGCCGCCTCCTGGGCCGCCCGCAGCGAATCGGCGAGCGACCGCAGCGTCTGCTCGGCGATGGTGGTGAAGTGATCGCGCAGCATCCGCTGGATCAGCCGCAACCGGTCCTTCGATTCCTTGCCGACCTGGAAGCTGACGTCGTCGGTGAACTGCCGGATGGCGACCTTGGCGTCCGCCCGACGTTTGACGACCCTCGCGTCCCGGTCGTCGCGATAGGCCTTGGTGCCCAGCAGCACTCCCGCGCTCACCGAGATCGGGTTGACCAGCGCCATCCCCATCAGCGTGGTGACCAGACCGAACATCAGCACACCGCCGTACGACCCGCGCATGCCGACGAGCACCTTCTGCGTGATGCCGATCCGTCCGGACTCGAGATCGGCCAGTTCCACGACGGGTTCGAGGACACCGTCGAGGTCGGCCACGTCGAGCTGCGGCAGCTCCACCGAGCCCGCATCCGCGAAGTGCTCGGCCACCACCTCCGCGAGCCACAGCGCGCGGTCGTGCGCCCACACGAAGTTGTCGCCCACCGACTGCGCGATCTGCTGTTCGAGCCACTCCCCCAGCTCGTCCCACTCCTTGCCGGGATCGCCCTCGTCGACGGCACGTTCCGCTTCCCGGGTGACCTGACGCAGCCGGTCGCGCAGGTCGTGATCGATATCGGACGCCAGGTCGGCGATCCCGTCGGCCAGGGTCTGCTGCCAGCGCGCGGTCTTCTTCTGCAGCTCCTCGGTGACCGCCTTGGCCCGCTGCAGTTCGGCGACCGCGGCGGCACCCTTCTGCGGATCCCGGAGCGCGGCAAGCTCACTGGCGAGGGCGAGCTGAAGGTGTTCGACGACGGAGTGGACGTCGAGCGACACCGTCCGCCGGAGACCGCCCTGCGCGTACTCGATCACCCGGGTGCGCAGGAAGTCGTACAACGCGTCGAATCCGGATTCCTCGTGCAGCGACCGGTCGTCGAGACGCAGTGCGTGCGACCGCAGGATCGACGAGATCGGCAGCAGCGGCACGTCGAGTCCGGCCCGGCCCAGATGCTGCCGATCGGCGTCGACGATCTGCCGCCAGTGCGGGTAGAGATCGGTCTTGGTGATCAGGCACGCCGCGGCGGGACACAGCCCCGTCACCTGCCGGAGGAACGCGAGTTCCGGTTCGGTGAACTCCTGGCTGGCGTCGGACACGACGAACACGGCGTCGGCGGCCGGCAGCAGGCCCAGTGTCGCTGCCGCATGCGGATTTCCGTGTCCACCCACGCCGGGGGTGTCGACGAACACGAGACCGTCCGCGAGCAGGGGGCTCGACACGTTGACCTCGACCCGCAGCACCTCGCGCCCCTCGGCACGCCGCGTCTTCGGGGTCACCGCGTCCAGCTCGTCGAGCGGCAGATCCACCCTGCGCGGCTCGCTGCCGGGCTCGGCGAGGACCAGCTCGGCGAAGGCCCGCTCGGAATGCTGCACGACGGTCGACAAGGCGGTGGTCTCGTCGTCGCCGACCGAGCACACCGCCAGGTTGAGCAGCGAGTTGACGAACTGACTCTTGCCCTGCTTGAGCTGGCCCACCACAACCACCCGGAACCGCGGGTCGACGGCCCGGTTGCGGACCACCGCCAGCCTGCCCACCAGGTCGGTGCGGCCCGCCGAGGCGGCGATCTCCGTCGTCCGGTCGAGCAGACCCGTCATCGCATCGTTCATGAGTCCCGTTGCCCCGCTTCTCTTCCGACCTGCGTCCGCGCCCGGTGCGCACCGGCTGGTCCGCCGCTCCGCTGGATACGAATCGGGGTCCCGTCCGCATTAGCGCGTCCGGGACCCCGTTCGTTACATCCGCTGTGCGGTCGTCACGGCAGCAGGTCGTGTCCGAGATCCGGGTGGGCGATCACCGGATCGACGATCGACGAGACCGCCTGCCCGAGGGTGTCGGCGAACAACCCGGCATCCGAATGCGCCGAACCGAACGCGTCACCGTCGATCGACGACCACGCGTTTCCACCCGCGAGACCACCCGTGAGCCCGTCGGTGAAGGTGGTGGTGGCATCGACCGCGCCCTGCCACGCCGACGTCAGCCCGCTCGTGAGATCGGCCGCGATGTCACCGGTGCCGGTCAGTCCGACACCCAGGCCGCCGTCGACGTTGCCGCTCGACCCGAAGCCGCCGCCGAGTCCACCGCCCAGCCCGGCGTCGACCGACCCCGACGACCCGGCACCGGCCTGCAGGCTGCCCGCGGCGTCGACGACGCCGTTCAGTGCGCCGTTCAGTGCGCCGGCCAGATCGGCGCCGAGCTGCCCACCGAGATCCCCGGTCGAGCCCAGTCCGCCGCCCGCCCCGAGGGCCGCGTCGAGCGCCCCACCGAGGTCGCCACCGGCGGAGCTGCCCGCTCCCAGCAGCCCGCCGAGTGCCCCGCCGAGCTCGGTACCGAAGCCGCCGCCGCCGGCGAGCACGCCACCGAGGTCGAGCGAGCCACCGGACTCGAGTCCGCCGCCGAGGACGGCACCGAGGGCCGCCCCGAGATCGGCGCCCGCCGAGCCGCCGACGCCGAACGCCGACTCGAGCAGCCCGCCGAGGTCGGCGCCGGCCCCCACCTGGACGCTGCCACCGACTGCGAGCGCGTTGTCGATCGCGGTGCCGAGCGACGCGGTGAGCGCACCGTTCACGTCGAGTGCGCCGCCGAGGGCGCCGCTGATGGCGGTGCCCAGATCGACGCCGGCCAGGCTGCCGAGGTCCAGTCCGACTCCGATCCCGCCGTCGAGCGCCGCACCGAGAGCCGCCCCCAGCCCGGCTCCGATCGAACCTCCCGCGGCGAGCGCGGACCCGAGGGCGCCGCTGAGCGCCGCCGTCAGGTCGGCGCCGAGGTTGCCGCCCAGCTCCGCGCCGAGGCTGCCGCCGACGGACAGCGCCGACTCGAGGGCACCGGTGAGTGCGGCCGAGAGGTCCCCACCGGCCCCCAGCGCGCCCGCGAGCACCGTCTCGAGCGAGCCGCCCAGTTCCCCGGCTGCCGCCACGGCGCCGTCGAGCACGCCCCCGAACGCGGCACCCAATGCGCCGCCGAGGTCCCCACCCATTCCGAACGCGCTCTCGAGGGCCGCGGTCAGGCCACCGCCCGCCTCCAACAGACCGGACAGGTCCAGGCTGCTCGCGCCCTCGAGCGCGGCGCCCAACGCGGCCCCCAGCTGCGCGGTGAGCGCGCCGTCGACGCCGAACGACCCACCGATCAGGCTGCCCAGCGACGCGCCCAGGTCCAGCGCCGTGTCGATCGCGAGCAGGTGCGCGATGTCGACTGCACCGCCCAGTTCGAGGGCGCCGCCCAGCGCGGCACCGAGGTCGGCGCCGACGGATCCGCCGAGCGACAGCGCCGATTCGAGCAGCCCGCTCAGGCCCGCACCGATCTGGCCCAGGACGTCGCCGTTCAGGCCACCGCCGAGGCTGCCGCCGAGCGACAGCGCGGACTCGAGCGCGCCGGTCAGGGCCGCCGTCAGGTCCGCTCCGATTCCGAGGCCGCCGCCGAGTGCGGAACCGAGTGAGCCGCCCAACGCGAGCAGCCCCTCGAGACCGGCGCCGAGCCCCCCATCGAGCCCGGCGCCGGCTTCGATCGCCGCACCGAAGAGCGCACCCAGCGCGGCGCCGAGCTCTCCTCCCAGCTCACCGCCGATACCGAACGCACTCTCGAGCGCGGCAGTCAATCCGCCGTCCACCGACAGCAGTCCATCCAGGTCGAGGCTGCCCATGCCCGCGAAAGCGGTGTTCAGCGCGGCGCCGAGATCCGTGACGAGCGAGCCGTCGACCTCGAGTGCGCCGCCGAGGGCCGCGGCGAGCGCCGCACCGAGATCGAGCGAGCCGCCGACGCCGGTCAGGCTGCCGAGGTCGAGGCCGCCCCCGAGCCCGACCGCCGCCTCGATCGCGCCGCCGATGGCCGCACCGAGCTGCGCACCGATCGCGCCACCGGCCGCGAGCGCGGCCCCGAGCGCGGCCGCCAGCTCCCCACCGAGGTCGAAGCCGCCGCCGAAGTCGAAGCCCCCGGCGAGCCCACCGCCCACGGCGGCTCCGAGCCCCAGGCCCGCGCCGGCGCTGCCACCGAGTCCCAGGCCGCCGCCCAGCCCCAGACCGCCACCGAGTCCGCCACCGAGTCCGCCACCGGCCGCGGCACCGAGCGACCCCGCCGCCCCGGTGCCGGCGGCCAGGATCGCACCCAGATCGCCCGCCGCGGCACCGAACAGTCCGGACTCGGCGACCATCGGCGCGACCGCGACGATGTCGGCGTGGCACACGTCGCCGAGGCCCGCCGCACTGAGTGCAGCCTGCGGATTCGAGCAGTACGCGGCGGCAGCATCCTCGTCGCGGAGAAGCCGGAGGATGAAGTCGAGAACTGCGTTGCTGGCCATGGGAACGCTCCTGACAGTCGGGAGGCCGGCCGCCGCAGATCCGGACAGGGAGCACTGCGGCGAGATTGGTTTCCACGCTACGAATCCGGGGCGGCGGCGGTAACGGGGCGCATCCCCCCGAGCAGGGACAGGGGGATCCGCGTCACCCGGTATAGGGGATCGGGATCAATTAGGGGATCGCCCCCAAATCCGCACCGCTCGCCACCCGTTCCGGTAACGGACGGCGGCGAGGCACCGACAATCGCCATACGACCGGCGGCTCCACATCCGCCCGAACGGATGGGAGAAGCGTATGAGCGCAGGGCTCGGAGTTGCTGTCGGAACCGCCAATTCGGGCACCGCGGTTTTCTCGGCCGGTGGCGCCGCGACCGACGACGCAGCGTTCGTCACCACGGCCCGGCCGACGGTCCTGCAGATTTCGCCCGACGGATCCGTGACCTTCCCCGATTCGTCCACCGGTCCGGCAGGTACCCCGGTCACGGGGTTCGTCGAACGCGTCGGGGATCCGGTGGGTCTGCTCGACGACGACGGACGCGTCCACCTCGGCGAGGACCTCGTCGCGGCGGCCGTGGCCGAACTCGTCGAGGGCGCGCCGAGCACCGGGCCGGTGGTGGTCACCCACCCGACCGCGTGGAGCAGCTACAGCGTCGACGCCCTCGAATCCGCACTCGGACGGGCGGGGATCTCGGCGCGCGTCGTCCCCGAGGCCGTCGCGTGTGTGCGCTGGCTCGAGTGGTCTCGTGGCCGGCAGGGCGAGGGTGTCGTGGTGGTCTACGACCTCGGCGCGTCGACGCTCGACGTCACCGTGGTCCGGACCGGCACCGAACCGGCGGTTCTCGGCAAGCCGATCCGTTCGGAGGACTTCGGCGGCGCCCACTTCGACCACCAGGTCACCCGGTACGTGCTCGACGCGGTGGCCGACCGGATCGGCACCCTCGACCCCTTCGACAGCGCCGCGACCGACGCCCTGTCGGACCTGCGCCGGAACTGCACCGCGGCGAAGGAGGCGCTGTCCACCGACACCGAAACCGTCATCCCCGTCGCCCTCCCCGGTTACGCCACGGATGTACGCCTCGTCCGGTCCGAGCTCGAGGACCTGATCCGTCCGGCACTCGTGAGCTCACTCGAACTGGTCCGAGAAGCATTGCGGTCGGCCGAGATCGAGGTCTTCGACGTCAGCTGTGTGCTGCTGGCGGGCGGTGGCGGTGCGATCCCGCTGGTGGCCGAACTCGTCTCGTCCGGACTCGGCCTCACCGTGGCGGCCGCATCCGAACCGGCACTCACCGCCGCGCTGGGAGCGGCTCACCTGGCGGTCGACGAACCGACGACGACCGCCACCGACGCCACCACCGCCTTCCCGGACTACGGCCACGACGACGGCGAGGCGGTTCCCGAACCGGTCGTGCCCAGCTTCCCGGCGCGGATGCGGTCCACCCGCAGCGGCTCCCCGGTCCGCCGCCGGATCGCGATCGTCGCGGCCGCCGCCGCCGCGATCGGCGTCCTCACCGCGGGCGGACTGTCCATCGGCACGGCAGCAAAGAACGAACCGGCGCAATCCAGTTCATCCGTCGGCGGCACCACCACGTCGCCGTCCGGTGGAGCGCCGACGACGGTGGGCGCGGTGAGCGGCGGGGTATCGTCCAACGGCGCCGGCGAGACCGTCACCGTCGGTCGCGTCGGTGCGAGCGTGGCCGGCGGCACGAGCGGCACCACCAGCGCCGTCGGCGGTCAGGTCCGGACCGCCGACACCGGCCGCACCGTCGCACCGGGCACACCGCCGAACGCGCCGGGTGCCGCACCGGCCGCCCCCGAGAACGCGCCCGCAGCGCCCGCCCCGGGCGGAGAGTCACCCGGCGGTGTCACGGCGCCGCCCGCGGTCAACCCGCCCGTGTACAACCCGCCCGCGCCCGCCGGCGGCCAACCGAACCCGGCCCAGAACGGCCCGTCGGCCAGCGACGTCGGCGAGGGAATCGGCAAGGCCGCCACCGGTGTGGGCAAGGGCCTCGGGGCCGCGGTGACCGGCATCGGCACGGGTGTCGCCAACATCGTCGGGGCGGTCGTGGACCCGGTGACCGGACTGCTGATCGGGAACTAGCCGATGCAGACCGTACGTGCCGGCGCGCCGGCAGCGCCGTTCGACGACTCGACGTCGGACCCCACCCTCGCGGGCCTACCCGGTGCGCGGGACCTCGTCGAGACGCTCGCCTCCCCCGCGCACGGTTGCGTGCTGGTGCGCGGCAACTCCGGTAGCGGAAAGTCGCTGCTGCTCGCGTCCGCGCGAAACATGTTGAGTGCACACGGCTATCGCGTTCACACCACGCCCGAGACCGCGCTCCTCGACACCGGGCCGCTGGTCCTCGACGGCGCACAGGCGCTGCCCGACACCGACCTCGCCGCCGTGCATCGCCTCATCCAGCGCGGCGATCGTACGGTGGTCGTGGCCACCGAACCCCGCCCGCACCGCACCCCGCTGTGCGAACTCGTGACCGCCATGCAGGCGCGCGGACCGGTGATCGACCTGCGGCCGCTCACCGCGGCGGAGGTGACCGAGCGCGCCCGTCGCAGGGGCATCGCACTGGCACCGGGTCTCGCCCGGACGCTGCACGAGTCGACCGCGGGCGTGCTCGCGGCCATCGACGCCGGGCTCTCGGCCGCGGAGGCCCCGGACTGCGACGAGACTGCGATCCACGCCGCCGTGGTCTCGCACCTGCACGACGCGCTGCGCCACCTCGACACCGACATGCTCGCGGCGCTGTCGCTGTGCGCGTTCGGATTCGGAATGGACGCGACCGATCTGTCCACCGTGCTCGAGGTCAGCCCGGATGCCGGACGCGACCTCGCCGACCGGGTGCGCGCGAGTGCGTTCGTTCCCCGCGCGGACACCGCGGCGCCCGCGGTGCGACCCCTGGTCGGCTCCGCGATCGGCGTCACGCGCCTGCGGGAACTGCACGTGGGTGTGCTGACGGCCAGGCTCGACGCCGCGACGCTCGACGCACCGACCGCGCTGATGCTGGCCGAGGCCGGACTCGAGGACCCCCGCCTCGCCCAATTCCTGTGCACCTGCGCGGAATCGGAGAGCCCGGCACGCGCCGCCGAGTTTCTGACGGCCGCGGTCCGGGCCGGCGCCGACGCCGACGCCATCGCAGTGCAGCGGTCCGAGGCGAGCGCACTGGCCGGCGACCTCGAAACCGCCGAGGCGCTCACCGACTCGATGCTCGCCCGCGCCGACGCCCTCGATCCCGCGGAGTTGGCTTCCGCCGTACGCATCTCGGCCGGCGTCGCGGCGTGCCGCGGCGCCCTCGAACGCAGCGCCGATCTGTACGAGTGGCTCGGACCCGAACGTGTCGGGGCCGACGCCGCGATCGCCGCCACCGTCCTGCTCGCCGCCGGACGCCCCACGGCGGCCGCCGACGTCCTCGCGGCGGGACGGCAGGGACCGCCGACGTCCGGCGCGGCCGGTGTCGCGCTGCTCGCCGAAGGACTCACCCAGTCGATCGCGGATTCCGGCGCGCTCGCGATGAACTCACTGACCCGCGCGATGTCGCTGCTGAACACCAGCGCACACGTCCGCGTGCTGCCCGACAGCGCGACCGCCGTCACCGCGCTGCTCTGCCTGCACTCCGGCGAACTCGCGCACGCGGACTCGGTACTCCGACGGGCACTGGAAACCGATCCGCCGTCGAGCATCGCCCGCACCCGGCACCTCGTGCTGTCGGCGTGGACGGCGATGATCGCGGGCGACCTCACCGCGGCCGCATCGATCGTCGACGGCCTCCCCACGGACAGCTCGCTGCACGACCGCGAGGCACTGTTCGTCCACGGCCTGCGGGTGGGGCTCGCCCGCCGCAACGGGGACGTCGGTGCGCTGCAACGCGAGTGGGCCGCCGCCCGGCACGTCGTCGCGGGCTACTCGGTGGACCTGTTCAGCCTGCTTCCGCTCGGTGAGCTCTGGCTGGCCGCCGTCCGGGTGGGCGAGGTCCAGCGGATCGCCCACCTCGTCGGGCAGGCGCAGGAGCTGCTGACCCGGCTCGGCGAGCCGGCGCTGTGGGGTGCGTCCCTGCACTGGTACGGCGTGCAGGCCGCGATCCTCGGCGAGAACCCGGCCCAGCTGCTGCCGCACGCCCGGGCGCTCGCGGCCGCCGCCGCGGTGAGCTCGTACTCCGCCGGGCTCGCCGCCGCCGGACGTGTCTGGCTGCGGGTGCTGCGGGAGGAGGCCGACACCTCCGAGGTCGAGTCCGCGGCGCGGGAACTCGAGCGCATCGGGCTCCCGTGGGACGGTGCCCGGCTGGCCGGCGAAGCCGCGCTTCGGGTCTCGGACACCCGCGGCGCCACCACGCTGCTCCAGGTGGCTCGCTCGTTGCGCGACACGACGGCGCCGCAACCCACCGGCGGCGAATCCGCGACACCCGACCCGGCGGGAGGAACCCTCACCGAACGCGAAGCCGACGTCGCCGGACTGCTCCTCCTCGGACTCACCCACCGCGAGATCGGTGCCCGCCTCTACATCGCCCCGAAGACTGTCGAGCACCACGTGGCACGGATCCGGAGACGACTGGGGGCCAACTCCCGATCGGAACTGCTGTCGATGCTGCGCGCGCTCGGCTACGGAAGCGCCGAATCGTCCGCCTCGTGAACTTCGGGCAAAGCTTTCCGGGCGCGTCGGCTGCACCTTGCCCTATTGTTGGTGGCCGATCCCGAAGACCCCGAAGGAACTCAATGCGTACCTCGCTGGCGCAGCGCGCCGCCGTGCACTCGATGGCCCGCCGCGTCGCCGTTCTCGGATCGTCGACGCTCCTGCTCATCGCACCGTTTGCAGCGTCAGCTCACGCCGCGCCGTCGGACCCGACAGGGTCGTCGGAATCGGGCGTCACCCAACTCTCGGCCGACGAACTTCCGACCGATCTGGTCGAGGCCATCACCCGGGATCTGCACATCAGCCCGCAGGAGTACCTCGACCGCGCCGCGCGCGCACAGGAACTCAGCTCGTACGCCGACGAGTTCAGGTCCGAGCGTCCCCAGGAGTTCGCCGGCGCGTGGATGGGACTCGACGGTCACCCCGTCGTCGCGGTGACGACGACCGAGGCGGCGCGGATCGCCGCCGAGGACGGCTACCGCACCCACATGGCGCCGGTCTCCCTCGCGGGACTCGAGCAGTCCGTCGCCGACTTCAACCGGTGGGTGGCGGACCTGCCGCGCGAGATCGCCTCGCAGGTCGGGTCGGCCACCATCGACGTCCTGAACAACCAGATCGTCGTCGACATCGCGAACAGTCCCGTCGGACGCGCCCTCGACCTGCCCACGTTGCTCGCGACCGTCAAGGTCCAGCTCGCGAACTTCGGCCCGGTCCCCGTCGAACGGGCCCCGATGGGCGGCGACACGTACGTGACGTCGAGCAAGGCGCTGGCCGACGCACCTCGCGAAGAGATCGGCGTCTGTTCCTTCGGATTCAACGGCGTCGACCGAAACGGCAACGCGGTCAACATCAGTGCGGGGCACTGCGATCCCGCACCGGGCGCGAACGCCGGCGTGTACCTGCCGAACCGTGCGAACCTCGGCGACAGCCTCGAGGTCGGCCGGTTCGCGCGCTCGGAGATCGGCGGCGACGACACCATCGACTACTCGCTGATCCGCATCAACGACGCCGGCCTGCGTGCCGGACTGGACCGTCCGATGGTCCGCGGCGCCGGCGGCAGCACCCTCACCGTGACCGGCACCGCCGTCCCGGTCGTCGGAGCCCCCATCTGCAAGTCGGGCCAGACGTCGTCGTTCACGTGCGGTGTCGTCTCCGCAGACCGGGTCGAGGCCCAGCTCGTGACGTTCGACGGTGCCAGCCACACGGTGCGCGGATTCGCCGGTACCGCATGCACTCTCGCGGGCGACAGCGGCGGTGCGATCGTCACCGGCACGCTGGCCCTCGGCATCACCAGCGGATCCAACAGCAGCGACGCACCCAATTGCGCCGAGGCCAACGTGGTCCTCGCGTTCGACGGCGGAACGTCCAACCTCGGTATTCCGATCCGGAACATCCTCAGCGCCGCGGACGCCTCCTCGGGCGGCGGTCTGGGTGCGGGACTTTCGGTGCGCACCGGTCCCGCCGGAGCCTGACCGAATCGTTCACCGGAATTACGCATTTCGGGTGGGCATCGGGGAATCGAACCCATATAGTCGAACGCGACTCGGGGCACCCGCATTCGCCGGGTGCTTCTCTCTGCGCGCCTCGGGGTCCATGGGCGCAGGGCGGACGATAGAAAGGCCCTCATGCGAAGCTCACTCGCACGTCGCGCCGCGGTGTTCGGCTCTACCGCGCTCCTGATCCTCGGCCCCCTGACAGCTGTCGCGCAGGCCGAGCCCGCCGAATCGCCGGGCGTGTCCGAATCGGGTGTCTCCGACCAGGCGGCGCATCTACCGATCGAACTCGTCGAAGCGTTGCAGCGGGATCTGCAGCTCTCGCCGGACCAGTACCTGGAGCGGTCGGAGCTGGGCCAGAAGCTGGCCGAGTTCGCGGCGATCGCGCGCGTCCAGTTCCCCGACGCGTTCGCGGGCGCCTGGATCGACCCGTCCGGGACGCCGATCGTCGGACTCGCCGGAGGCGACCGCGACGCCGCCCGGACCGCCGTCGAACGCGCCGGGTTCACCGGCAAGGACGTCGAGCGGAGCCAGAGCCAGCTCGAGTCCACGCGGACCGCGCTGAACGACTGGATCGCCACCCTTCCCCCGGAGATCGGGAACCTCGTGCGGGGCGTCGCCATCGACATCACCAACAACAACCTGATCCTGCGCGCCGACGACACCGCGGGCGACCTGCTCGACCTGCTGCCGCCGTTCCTTCGGGGAGCCGCCCGCATCGTGCTCGGCCCCGCCCTCGCGCCGCTGCAGCCGGTGGCCCAGGGTCCCGAGTCCGCGCACTACGCGGCCGACGCCTTCCTCGGTGGCGACCCCTACGCCGCGGTCGGCGGCGGAATCGGGCTGCGCTGCTCGCTCGGGTTCAACGCGACGGACGGCAACGGCGCACCGGTCAACATCAGCGCCGGCCACTGCGACCCCAACCGGACGTTCGCCGGCACGGCAGACGCCTCCAAGGCCTACACCATGGTGGGCGAGGTGTCCGGACCGATGATCGGCACCTTCGAGCAGACCAGCCTCGACGGGGCCGACTACTCGATCATCCGGCCCACGGCCCAGTCGGCCCAGCGCTTCGCGAACAACGGTGTCCGGGTTCCCGGCGCCGCGCCCCTCGGCATCACCGGCACCGCGAACCCCGTCGTCGGCGCGCCCGTGTGCAAGGCCGGCAACACCTCGGGCTTCAACTGCGGCGTCGTGACCGCGACCAACCAGACCGTCCCCGTCGGCCAGCGCGTGCTCGCCGACGGCTTCGCCACCAACCTGTGCGCGCTGCAGGGCGACAGCGGCGGCACCATCGTCACCGGCACCCTCGCCCTCGGCATCTCGAGCGCCTCGAACGTCGGTGATCTCGGGAGGTGCGAGGTCGCGAACTTCGTCGGCTCCGTCACGGGCGAGACCCCCGAACTGTTCGCCACCCCGATCAACACGATCCTGCGGCAGAACCCCGGACTGACGATCCGGACGTCGTGATCCGATCCGACAACAGAGAACGGGCCCGCTTCCGAATCGGAAGCGGGCCCGTTCTCCGTCGTGAGGAATGCTGCCGGGACCGCTAGCCCGCGGCGGGCGCCGGCTCGGCGGGCGGAGTGTTGAGCGTCTGATACACCTGGATCCCGTTGTAGACGAGGACCGGGATGCCCGCGACGATCGTGCCGATCATCCCGCCGACGGGCGCTGCAGTCGCGGCACCCCCGAGACAGCTGAGGATGCCGGCGGGGATCCCGATCCCGGTCAGTGCGAGCGGTGTACCGCCGATCGCACACCCGGCGACCGCACCGACGAGCGTTCCGACGATGCTGCCGACGGTGACCGCGGTGTCGATGCCGTCACCCAACTTGCCGAAGATCGCCGCCACGTTCGTCGGACCGATGAACGGCTCCGCCACGCCCGCAGGCTTCGCCTTGGCCGGATCGGTCTCGGGAGTGAGCGTGAGCGTGCGGCCCTCGATGAGCGGGGCGATCGAGAACTCCCGGTCGCCGATCCGGTAGGACAGCGGCAGTGTCTGGAGCACCGTGCCGGCGGCGTTCTGGATCTCGACGAACTCGCCGTCCGAGGTGACCCGGAATCCGCCCGCGTCGAGGACCGTGACAACCGAGGGCCCGTCGATGTGCGCCTCGTAGCCGACCGGGTCGTTCACGGGCGCGGGCTCTGCGTAAGAGGTGCCGGCACCGATCCCCATCGCGGCGATCACCAGCGCGGATGTTGCGGCGAATTTCGTGAGCTTCATAAGGCTGTCATTCCGTTCTGTGACTGCCACGAATGGCCCCCCGACCCGAAAATTGTCCGAAAGATCCGAAGCACCGAGGGCTCCCCCACCTGCGCGAACGATCTCGGCAAAAGCTCCGATTCGCGGCGAATCATAACCCAGCACAACTCGAAATCGCCGCGAATTCATTTCGAAAAGAATTCATGAACGAATGTCCAATTCAGGAGAATTCACGACCGGTCGCGCCAGGTTAGGCCTACCTACGCGACAGCGGTCACACGGGCACCGCATACCGTTAACTGAATACGACCCGACTCGCGAGGTTCAGCCCGCCTCGCGACCCGCACCAAGGCCTCCCGCCGCGCCCACCGCGCCGCATCCGGGTGCCGAAGATGCAGGAAACGGCGCCACGCGCTATGTTACCGGTTAGTAGAGCCATTAAGTTACCGGCGGGTAACTTGGAAGCGGTTAGGATCTGTGGGCTGACCCACAGGCGGCACGAGTGCTGCCCCGAAACGAAAGGCTTCGACATGAATGCCCTGACGATTACGTTGGGCACCGTCGGCGCACTGCTGAGCCTTGTCTGTTGGGCCTCGTTCCTCAGTGGGGCCTGGCGGATGGCGAAGACCGTGCAGATCGGGCAGTCCGCGCCCGACCGCTGGCGCCCGTTCTTCCCGCGCTTCAAGCAGATGATCGTCGAGTTCATCGCGCACACCCGGATGCAGAAGTTCCGCACCGTGGGTTGGGCGCACTGGCTCGTGATGATCGGCTTCCTCGGCGGCGCGCTCCTCTGGTTCGAGGCCTACGGCCAGACGTTCAACCCCGAGTTCCACTGGCCGCTGTTCGGCAACACGTGGGTCTGGCACCTGTGGGACGAGATCCTGGGCATCGGCACCGTGGTCGGCATCCTGACGCTGATCGTGATCCGCCAGCTGAACCACCCGCGCATCCCCGAGCGGCTGTCCCGCTTCGGCGGCTCGGTGTTCGGCGCCGCGTACTTCGTCGAGGTCGTCGTCCTCCTCGAGGGCCTCGGCATGATCATGGTGAAGTCCGGCCGCATCGCGATGACCGGGCACTCCAACCCGTGGACCGACTTCTTCACCATGAACGTCGCCAAGCTGCTGCCCGCCAGCGCCGTCATGGTCTCGATCTTCGCGTTCGTCAAGCTGATGTCCGGCATGATCTGGCTCTTCGTGGTCGGCCGCAACATCACGTGGGGTGTCGCGTGGCACCGCTTCTCGGCCTTCCCGAACATCTACTTCAAGCGTGAGGACGACGGCGGCGTCGCCCTCGGCGCGGCCAAGCCGATGATGTCCAAGGGCCGCGCCCTCGACATGGAGAACGTCGACCCCGACACCGACACCCTCGGTGCCGGCCGAGTCGAGGACTTCTCGTGGAAGGGCTGGCTGGACTTCACGACCTGCACCGAGTGCGGTCGCTGCCAGTCTCAGTGCCCCGCGTGGAACACCGGTAAGCCGCTGTCGCCGAAGCTGCTCATCATGTCGCTGCGCGACCACGGCTACGCCAAGGCCCCGTACCTGCTGGCCGGCGGCCGCAAGGACATGGGCGGCGACGAGGTCGGCCTGGTCGACGCCGAAGGCAACGCGAACGAGGCTGCTCTCGCGAAGATTCCCGAGGCCGCCCGCGCCGAGGCCGAACGTCCGCTCGTCGGCGAGTCGGTCGAGGGCGAGCTCGGCGGCATCATCGACCCCGAGACCCTGTGGTCCTGCACCACGTGTGGTGCGTGCGTCGAGCAGTGCCCGGTGGACATCGAGCACGTCGACCACATCATCGACATGCGCCGCTACCAGGTGCTGATCGAGTCGGAGTTTCCGTCCGAGCTCGCGGGTCTGTTCAAGAACCTCGAGAACAAGGGCAACCCCTGGGGCCAGAACTCCAAGGACCGGCTCAACTGGATCAACGAGATGGACTTCGAGATCCCGGTCTACGGCCAGGACGCGGATTCCTTCGAGGACTACGAGTACCTGTTCTGGGTCGGCTGTGCCGGCGCCTACGAGGACCGCGCGAAGAAGACCACCAAGGCCGTCGCCGAGCTGCTCGCGACCGCCGGCGTCAAGTTCATGGTCCTCGGCGCCGAGGAGACCTGCACCGGCGACTCGGCTCGCCGCGCGGGCAACGAGTTCCTGTTCCAGCAGCTCGCGATGCAGAACATCGAGCTGCTGAACACGGTGTTCGACGGCACCCCGGACAAGAAGCGCAAGATCGTCGTCACGTGTGCGCACTGCTTCAACGCCCTCGGCAACGAGTACCCGCAGGTCGGCGGCGTCTACGAGGTTGTCCACCACACGCAGCTGCTCAACCGCCTCGTGCGGGCGAAGAAGCTCGTCCCGGTGGCCAAGCTCGACGAGGACGTCACCTACCACGACCCGTGCTACCTGGGTCGCCACAACAAGGTGTACGACGCTCCGCGTGAACTGATGGAGGCGTCGGGCGCGAAGCTCAACGAGATGCCGCGTCACGGCGAGCGGTCCATGTGCTGTGGCGCCGGTGGTGCCCGCATGTGGATGGAGGAGCAGCTCGGCAAGCGCATCAACATCGACCGCGTCGACGAGGCCCTCACCACGTCGCCGAAGAAGATCGCGACGGGCTGCCCGTTCTGCCGCGTCATGCTCACCGACGGCGTCACCGCCCGTCAGGAGCAGGGTCAGGGCGAGGGTGTCGAGGTCGTCGACGTCGCGCAGATGATGCTCGAGACCGTCACGCGTCTCGATCCGGCGCAGCTCACGGCGAACCTCAAGGTCGAGCCGCGCGAGAAGGTTCCGGCGGCGGCAGCAGCTGTTGCCGAGGCCGTCGCGGCACCCGCCGCACCGGTTGCCGAGCCGGAGGCCGCTCCGGTCGCGGAGGCCGCACCGGCCGCCGCTGCCGCCGCACCGGCCGCCGGCAAGGGCCTGCAGATGAAGGGCCTGGCCAAGGCACCCGGCGCGAAGGCTCCGGGCGGCAAGGGCCTGCAGATGAAGGGCGCCGCCAAGGCACCCGGCGCCAAGGCCGAGGCCGCGGCTCCGGCCGCCGAGGCTCCCGCCGCACCTGCCGCCGAGGCACCGGCCGCACCGGTCGCCAAGGCCGGCGGACTGGGCATGAAGGGCGCCGCCAAGGCACCCGGCGGCAAGGGCCTCCAGATGAAGGGCGCCGCCAAGGCACCCGGCGCCAAGGCCGCGGCACCGGCACCGGCACCGGCACCGGCTGCGGAGGCTCCCGTCGCTGAGGCACCGGCGGCCCCCGCCGCACCGGCGGCCAAGCCCGGCGGACTCGCCATGAAGGGCGGCGCCAAGGCACCCGGCGGCAAGGGCCTCCAGATGAAGGGCGGGGCGAAGGCTCCCGGCGCCAAGGCCGCCGCTCCGGCTCCGGCCGCGGCTGCTCCGGCTGCTCCGGCCGCCGAGGCTCCGGCCGCTCCGGCGGCACCCGCCGCCGAAGCCCCGGCAGCACCCGTTGCCGAGGCCAAGCCCGCACCGCAGGCCAAGCCGGGTGCACTGGGCTTCAAGACCGGCGCGAAGGCACCGGGCGCCCGCAAGGCCGCCCCGGCTGCTGCTCAGGCACCGGCCGCTCCGGCTGCCGAGCCCGAGAAGCCGGCCGAGCCGCAGGCGGAGGCCGCACCGGCCGAGGCCTCGGCACCCGCCGCGCCGAAGCCTGAGGCGTCGACCCCGCCGCCTCCGCAGGCCAAGCCCGGCGCGCTGGGCTTCAAGGCCGGCGCGAAGGCACCGGGCCGCAAGAAGTAACTAGACCCGACAGCGCCCCCACCGTCCACGGTGGGGGCGCTGTCGTGTGTCTGTCCGTCATCGCCACAACCCTGCGCCCGAGCCGCCTCGAGTCAGCGCGCCCACCGGCCCGGCGGCGGATCTTGTGCGGTGTAGGCCGGCAAGGGCAGATCCTGGTCGAGGAGGAAGCTGCGCAGCAGATCGACGTATACCGCCGGTTGATCGGCCGAAACGGCGTGCCCGGCGCCCTGGATGTCCACGAGCGTCGATTGGGGAAGAACATCGCGGTACTCGCGCGTGACGGGCCAGCGGACGAAGTCGCACTGAGCGGCCATCACCAGTGCCGGCACCCGCGCCTCACGAAGCGTCGGCCGCGGGTCCGGAATCCGTGCGAAGTCCGCATTCGTCAGCTGATTGGCATAGAACCCCTGCGGGTTGTCGTGCGGAGGGGTGGTCGGCGCGCCGGAGCACGACGTGCCGTCACGACCGGTCAGGGCGACCTCGTGCATCCACGAGTCGGCCTCGGCGTCCGGGACGAGCACGTGCGCCGCGTTCGGATCGACCGACATCAGCAGTGCTTGCGCCAGCACCCTCGGCTCGCCCATCAGATCGTCGTAGCGCGCCTGCTGCTCGTCGTTCATTTCGGTCCACGGCTCACCGACCCCGTCCCCCGCATAGGCGCCGCCCCAGATCGCGCCGGGTGCAACGAATACCACCTTGGCGACCCGATCCGGGTGTGCGGCCAGATATTGCGCTGCCAGCGAGCCACCCCAGGAGCGTCCCACGAGGATCAGACGCTCGGCCCCGAGCGTCTCCCGGACGGCCTCGAGATCCTCGACCTGCCGCTCGACCGTGTACTCGGTGACGTCGGTGAGACGCGACGAGCGCCCGGCACCGACCTGGTCGTAGGCGTACACGTCGAACCCGGCGCCCACCAGTTCCTCACCGGCGCTCGGGATCCCCTCCCCCGGTGTGCCGGGGCCGCCGTGCAGGAAGACCACCGGTGTGTCGCGACGCTGCGCCGGATCGACCGGCTGCGCATGCACATACGCGATCCGTGAGCCGGTGGACAAGTCCCAGAACCGCACGTCGGCCGGGACGGGCGCCGGAGCCTGCATCGGAAAGGGCCGCAAGATCGTGGCACGCGCCGCCCCACACCACCAGCCCCACAACTACCGCGAGCCCAGCCGCGGCCACCAGCGGCCGGCGGACCCGCATGAGCCGGCCAGCACCACGACGACGACTCCCGCCGCCACTCGGCCCCGACGTTCCACTCGCTCCCCGCTCACCGACGGATCCACCGGCTTCCCGCCCCGGTCTGCCACCACTCCGCGTCCATGCACCCGATCATTCCGGGGCACGTCGGTTCGCAACATCAGGGAACACCCTGAAGATTTCAGAGCACAGGCCGCACCGTGACGGTCACTCCCGTCCCGAGGAGATCCAGTCGGGACCGTTGAAGGTCAGGTTGCGCCCACCGGTCACGAGGTTGGCGACGTGGTCGAGCCGCGCGAGTTGCGACGCCGACAGTTCCAGCGACGACGCGGCGGCGTTCTCGTCGACGCGCGCGCTGCGCCGGGTTCCCGGGATCGGGGCGACTGGCACTCCCAGCCGCGTGCCCTGGGCGAGCAGCCAGGCGAGGGCGACCTGCGCCGGGGTGGCGCCGGCCTCGGTGGCCACCGCACGGACGTGCTCCACCACCACCTGGTTCGCGTCGAAGTGCTGATCGAACCGGTGCTGGCCCTGCAGGATCGAGCCCGACACCGCCTCTCGGGTGAGCGTTCCGGTCAGGAATCCGCGTCCGAGCGGGGAGTAGGGAACGAATCCGGCACCGACCTCGATCGCCGCCGGGACGACGTGTCGTTCGACGTCACGCGACCAGAGGCTCCATTCGCTCTGGACGGCGGCGATCGGATGCACGGCGGCGGCCGCCCTCAGCTCGTCTCCGGTCACCTCCGACAGCCCGAGGTGCCGCACCTTTCCCTCGCGGACCAGCTCGGCCATCGCCTCGACGGTCTCCTCGATCGGACGGCCGATCTCCCGCCGGTGCATGTAGTAGAGGTCGATCACGTCGGTTCCCAGTCGTCGCAGCGACGCCTCGCACGCCGACCGGACGTAGTCCCGATCGCCACGGGTCGGTGTGCCGCCCCGATCGTCACCGATCACGCCGGCGATCCCGAACTTGGTGGCCAGCTGGACCTCGCCGCGGCGGGTGCGCAGTACTTGCCCGACGAGTTCCTCGTTCGTTCCGGCGGGACCCACCGTGCCCGGCCGCGGTTTGCCGTACACGTCGGCGGTGTCGATGAAGGTGACGCCGACGTCGATCGCGTGGTGCAGGGTCCGCGCCGCCTCCTCCGGGTCGGTCGCACCGTAGACATGGCTGAGGGCCATGCCGCCCAGGCCGATTCGGCTCACGCGCAGTCCGTGCCCGAGGTCGATGGTCGGTACCGTCATGTCAGTTCCTCTCTGCCGGCCGTTGCCGCAGCACCTCTGCGATTCCCGGCCGTGCCGTGATGGATCCCGACGGTAGGCGTTGGAGTGCACTCCAACGCAACTATGGCCGCGTCAGCTCCAGTCGCGGGACGCCGGGTGTCTCGAATCCGAGGACCTGCCCATAGAAGGACAGTTCGGCCTCGCGGGCGTCGACGATCGTCTCGACGCGGCGGAATCCGTGGGATTCGCCCTCGTATGCGAGGTAGGCGTGCGGGATCCGCTTCCGCACCAGCGCGGAACGGAACCGCTCCGCCTGCGACGGTGGGACGATCGGGTCGGACAGGCCCTGCAGCAGCAGCACCGGGCAGGACAGTCCGTCGACGTTGTTGACGGGTGCCCGCCGCGCGTACAGGTCGGCGGCCTCGGGCAGCGGGCCGATCAGCCCGTCGATGTACCGGGACTCGAAATCGTGGGTCTCCTTGACGAACTCGACCAGTTCGGCCACGCCGTAGTACGAGACACCGCACGCGAACACGTCGGACGTCGTCAGCGCCGACAGCACCGTCCAGCCGCCGGCCGAACCACCTTCGATCGCAAGCCGATTCGGGTCGGCGAGACCGGAGTCGGCGAGCCCGCGCACGGCGGCGACGGTGTCCTCGACGTCGACGACACCCCACTGTCCGCGCAGCCGGTTGCGGTACTCGCGGCCGTATCCGCTCGAGCCGCCGTAGTTGACGTCGACGACGCCGATGCCGCGGCTGGTGAAGTACGCGTACACCAGGTGCACCGCGGGCGCGACGTGCGCGGTGGGGCCGCCGTGCACAAACGCGACGTACGGCGGGAGTTCGCCGTCGGGAGCGACGAAGTCGGGATTGCGGGGCGGGTAGACGATCGCATGGACCTCGCGCTCGGGGCCGGCGAACGCGAGTGCACGCGCCTCCGGGAGGTACGCGATGTCGGGCAGGTCGTCGACCGCCAGTCGCACGTCGGTGAGCGCGCCGGTGTCGAGATCGAGCAGCCGCAGCCCGGTCGCGACCCGGGCACCCCCGCAGCGCAACAGGATCCGTCGGCCGTCGACGTCGCAGATCTGGACGGAGGAGACGCCCTCGAGCTCGATGTCGTTCAGTGCGCCGGTGGCCGGGTCGAAGATCGCGAGGGTGTCGGTGCCGACGGTGCGCGCGGTCAGCAGGGTGCCGTCGGCGAGTGTCCGGTACCAGCCGGCACCGAGCTGCCACAGCGGGGCTCCGAAGTCGGCATCGATCGGACAGATCGGTTCCACCGCACCGTCGGCCACCGACACACGATGCAGGTTCCACCACCCACTGCGATCGGTGATCACGTACAGGCTGGACGCGTCGATCCACTGGGGCTGCAGCACCGACTCCTCGCTGCCGCCGAGCAGGACGTCCACCTCGCCCGACGCCAACGACAGCACACGCAGTTCGGTTCCGTCCCAGGGCATCTGCGGGTGGTTCCAGGCGATCCACGCCAGCCGCGTGCCGTCCGGGGAGAGCCGCGGGTAGGCCAGGAAGTCGGATCCGCCGACGATCGAGCGCATCGCGGCGTGGTCGTCGACGCCCGAACCGTCGAGCGGGACCACGCAGATGTCCCGGATCACCTCCCCACCCGCGTGGGTTTCGCGGACACACCACACCTCGTCCCCCGACACGGAGAGGTCGGCGTAACGAATAGCGGACGCGGTCAACGGAATCGGTGTGAGCGCTACGGGCGCGACGTCGACGCGTGGGTCGAACCGGTACAGGCGCTGGTCGCTGAATTCCGCGAACACGAGCACCGCGTCTCCGGTCACCGTCCACGCGCCACCGCCGTACTCGTGGACACGGGTGCGCGCGTTCCACGGCACCGGCAGGACGTCGACGGGTTCGCCGTCGGGGCCGAGTCGCCGGATCGCGGTCCGCCCGGCCTCGGTGGGGCGCTGCTCCGACCACCACACCTCACCGTCGACGAAGCGTGCGCCCTCCACCGGGTGCCCGCTGGCGGCGAGGTCGGTGGCCGTGATCGGCGAGATCCACGACCCATAGGGCGCGACGGTCGGAGCGGCGTTCGTCATGCAGGACACCCTAGCCACGGACACCGGTCGTCGACGTACTGTTTTCCCATGTGCGCGCACGTGCCGCAGCGATTCGCCGACGCCCCCGTGGCGCGGATGGCGACGGTGTCGGCGGACGGCGATCCGCACCTGGTCCCGGTGGTCTTCGCGGTGGTGCACGACGCGATCTACACCGCGGTGGACGACAAGCCCAAGACCACCCGGCGCCTGCGTCGCCTCGCGAACATCGCCGCGACGGGTCGGGTGAGTCTGCTCGTCGACCACTACGACGACGACTGGTCTCGGCTGTGGTGGGTCCGCGTCGACGGGTCGGCGCACGTGATCTCCCCGGCGGACGACGAGGGTCTGCGGGCGATCGACGCCCTGGTCGCGAAGTATCCGCAGTACCGGTCGATGCGCCCGTCCGGGCCCGTGGTGGCGGTGCGCGACCTGCGCTGCCGGTCGTGGTCGGCCGAGTGAGCCGTGCGACGTCCGTCACAGCGGACGCCGTCGGCGCGGCGCTACCGACCCCGCCGGCGCACCCCACGAATCGGGCCCTACCTGCACGGATGCCTCCCCGGACGCGCGTCGTCCGGGGTCTGAGCCGCAAGGCGGCCGATTTCCGCTTGCGCCCGAGTGGAATCATGGTTGCGTGAGCACTCCAGATTCCGTCCGCCATCGGCCGCAGCGCGCTCTCGAGCAGTCCACCAAACTGCAGAATGTGCTGTACGAGATCCGGGGGCCGGTGCACGCGCACGCGGCACGCCTGGAGGCCGAGGGGCATCGAATTCTCAAGCTCAACATCGGCAACCCGGCCCCGTTCGGGTTCGAGGCGCCCGATGTGATCATGCGCGACATGATCGCGGCTCTGCCCTACGCCCAGGGCTATTCGGAGTCCAAGGGCATCCTGTCGGCCCGTCGCGCGATCGTCACACGGTACGAGCTGGTGCCCGGGTTCCCCGAACTGGACGTCGACGACATCTACCTCGGCAACGGCGTCTCCGAGCTGATCACGATGACGATGCAGGCGCTGCTCGACGACGGCGACGAGGTGCTCATCCCGGCGCCGGACTACCCGCTGTGGACCGCGATGACGAGCCTGTCGGGCGGCACCCCGGTGCACTACCTGTGCGACGAGCAGAACGACTGGAACCCGGACATCGCGGACATCGAGTCCAAGATCACCGACAAGACCAAGGCGCTGCTGGTCATCAACCCGAACAACCCGACGGGCGCGGTGTACTCGGCGGAGGTGCTCACGCAGCTCGTCGACCTGGCCCGCAAGCACCAACTGCTGCTGCTGGCGGACGAGATCTACGACAAGATCCTCTACGACGACGCCAAGCACATCTCGCTGGCCTCGCTCGCACCCGACCTGTTGTGTCTGACATTCAACGGCCTGTCGAAGGCGTACCGGGTCGCCGGGTACCGCTCCGGCTGGGTGGCCATCACCGGCCCGAAGGACCACGCGGCCGGCTTCCTCGAGGGCCTGGACCTGCTGGCGTCCACCCGCCTGTGCCCGAACGTCCCCGGGCAGCACGCCATCCAGGTGGCGCTCGGTGGACACCAGAGCATCGAGGACCTGGTGCTGCCCGGCGGCCGTCTGCTCGAGCAGCGTGACGTCGCGTGGGAGCGGCTCAACATGATTCCCGGTGTCTCGTGCGTCAAGCCGCGCGGTGCGCTGTACGCGTTCCCCCGCCTGGATCCGAACGTCTACGAGATCCACGACGACGAGAAGCTGGTGCAGGACCTGCTGCTGCAGGAGAAGATCCTCATGGTCCAGGGCACCGGTTTCAACTGGCCCGACCACGACCATCTCCGCATCGTGACGCTGCCATGGGCGCGTGATCTGGCGGTCGCGATCGAACGATTCGGCAACTTCCTGTCCAGCTACAAGCAGTAACGACCGGCTATCACCGTCATCGGACCGACACGACACGAGAATTCGACCCCAATCCTGCATGATCGCGGCGATATGGGTAGATTCACCGTTTGACACCTTTGTGTGTCCGTAAGCGCCTCGTCCTGCCCCTCCCCCCTGGGCGACGAGGTTATCGGTGGCGGGGACGACCCCTCCTGCTCCCCGCCACCGACGCTTACCCCCGTGCACCGTTGACCTACTGGGAGTACGGAGACCAACCCGATGACATCCGAGCTGTCGACCGGTCACGGACCCAACGCGGGCGAAGGGCGCGTCCCCCAGCACGTCCACGGGCACGGACATGGCCACGGGCACAGCCATTTCGAGGGCCCGGCCCCCGTCGGCCCCACGGCAGCGCGCGTCGTCGTGGGGCTCCTCGTCGCGATCGCGACCGCTGTCGTCGTCGGCGCGATGATCCTCTGGCCGAACAAACAACAGATCGATATCCCGTTGCCGTTCCAGAACGCCGGCGGCGGGGCCGTCACCACCGAGGCCGGGACGATCGTGGCCCAGGACATCGCGCCGTGCGGCAGTCCGTCTGCGGGACGGGCATTCTCAGGCGATCCCACGGCTTCCGCGGCAGCGGGCAGCGTGATCGAGTGTCGCCGCAGCCTGGTCGCCATCGAGTCCGGGCCCAACGAGGGGACTCGGACGCTGCTCGAAATCGTCCCGGGGCCCGGGCAGCCGGTGTTGAGCCTCGGCGAGCACATTCGGCTTGTCCGGCAGACGGATTCGACCGGTACACCGATCTACTCGTTCAACGACTACTCGCGCGGGCTGCCGCTGGCGCTCGTCGTCGCCGCCTTCGCAGCGGCGATCGTCGCGGTCGCGCGGTGGCGGGGCGTGCGCGCACTGCTGGGGCTGGGGATCGCGTTCGGCGTCCTGGTCGTGTTCACGCTGCCCGCCCTGCTCGACGGCAAACCGGCGATGCCGGTTGCTCTCGTCTCCGGTGCGGCGATTCTCTTCGCCGTGCTGTACCTGGCGCACGGGGTGAATCTGCGGACGAGTTCCGCCCTGCTGGGGACCCTCGCATCGATGGTCGTGGCGGCGGTGCTGTCCGTGGTAGCCATCCGGATGACGCACCTGACCGGGTTGTCGGAGGCACAGAACACCGACGTGCAGGCCTACGTTCAGCACGTGAGCATCACGGGACTGCTGCTGGCCGGCTTCATCATCGGCTCGTTGGGTGTATTGAACGACGTGACGATCACGCAGGCGTCGGCCGCGTTCGAGCTGGCGTCGATCGACGAATCGGCGAGCCGCCGGACCATCTTCGCATCGGCGATGCGAGTGGGGCGCGACCACATCGCGAGCACCGTCTACACCCTCGTGCTGGCCTATGCCGGCGGGGCGCTCCCGCTGCTCCTCCTGTTCAGCATCGCGGGAGGACCCATCAGCGACGTGCTGACAGGCGATGCGGTCGCGATCGAGATCGTGCGAGCCTCGGTGGGCGGGATCGCACTGGCCCTCTCGGTTCCGCTCACCACCGCCATCGCGGCGCTGCTGGCACGCCCGCGGATCGGCACACCGACCCGGCAGCGACGGCGCACTGGCGGGCGCCACGCCCGCTGACGGCCGTCGTCACAGCCTGGGCAGCTGAATCCCCGGCAGCTGCGGCAACGGCGGCAGCTGGATCTGCGGCAACGGCGGCAGCTCGATGCCCAGGCCGGGGACCGTCGGGCGCGGCGGGGCCGGTGGCGGGGTGTTCACGGTGACCGGCGCCGCACCCCAGTCGGGCTCCGATGCCGGGTGCGTGACCGGACTCGATTCGGGAGGGGCGGGTTCCGACGACGGCGGCGGAGGTGGCGGGGTGGACGTCCGCGAGGACACGGGGCCGATCGACGTGACACCCGAGGTCGGCGTGTCCGTCGAGGCCCCCGCCTCCGACCCGAAAACCGTTCTGCCGTAGCCGAGCCCCAACCCGACCATCGCGATGACGACGAGTGCGGCACCTGCCAGACCGGCCCCGCTCACCTGCCGGCGGGAGACCGCCCGGTGGGCGGCGCGCGTCGACCGGCGCGGCGTCGGGACCGCCGCCGCCAACAGCGCCGCACCGCCGGCCACCACGAACTCGGGGTGCTCGGGCAGCACGATCGGCACGGCCGACCGCTGCCCGAGCACGGTCTGCACCTCGGGGATGTGGGCGCCGCCGCCCAGCAGCACCACAGCCTCGGGCAGCAACTCGACCTGCGCAGCCAGCTCACCGATCAGCTCGACCGATTCCTCGATCGCCGGCCGGACGGCGCTGCCGAAGGTTTCACGTGGTACACGTTCCAGCAGGTCGCAGCGCAGGACCTCGCTGCGCTCGGCCGCCGTGACCGAGCCGGTGTACCGGTCGACCACGCTGACGGTCAGCCCGGTGCTGCCGAGGTCGTACAGCACGATCGTCCGCACCCCCGAGAGACGGTCGTCGCGACTCAGTCGCTCCAGCGCCGCGGCGGGTTCGGGAATCAGCCGGAAGTCCGTGATGCCAGCGCCGCGCATCGCGGCGTCGAGCGCGGCCGCCTGTGCCTCGTCGCCGTAGGCGATGCACACGCCGACAGCTTCTCCCGACTTCGTCAGCTCCGCGAGGGCCGCTCCGACCGCGTCCGCTGCGGCCTCCTCCGGGATCCGACCCGCGACGGCGACCGTCCGACGTTCGAACGCAGCTGGGGTGCCCGCAGTACCGGCTCCGCGGGACCGCACCAACCGCACGAATCCGGCCCCCACCGAAACTCCTAGAACCCCACCCATGAGCCGCCTTCGATCGAGGGCTCCCGGGCCGACGCTCGAACCGGGGCGCGTACTGGACCTGCCGAGTCTATACAGCAATGCCTACACTCACCGGTATGCAGCTGCTGTTCGTGTGCACCGGCAACATCTGTCGATCCCCATCCGCGGAAAGGCTGGCCACCGCGTGGGCGGCCCGCAACGGCGCCTCCGACCTGACCGCGTCCAGCGCCGGGACTCGGGCCGTCGTGGGCTCGGGCATCGAACCTACGGCAGCGCACATCCTTTCGATGCTCGGCGGGGATCCCGACGGGTTCGTCGCACGGCGGCTGACACCCGCGATCGCCGGCAGCGCCGACCTGATCCTGACCATGACCGAGTCCCATCGCGACGCGGTTCTCCGCATCGCTCCGCGCCAGCTCAAACGGACGTTCACGCTACTCGAGGCCGCCCACCTCGCCGCGGCGGTCGGTCCGGCCACCGTCGCCGAACTCGCGGCCGCACGCGGGACCGTCGCCCGACCGGCAAACGCCGACGTCCCCGATCCGATCGGGCAGAGCTCGACCGTGTTCGGGGACGTCGGCAGTCTGATCGAAAAGGCCCTTCTGGACCTACTTCCCCGACTGAGTCGCTAGCGGCGCGGGGGCCTGCTGCGACGCGGGCTCGTCCGTCTTCTGCACCGGAGCGTCGGCGTCGTAGTAGTACTTGTACTCGTACGCACCCTTGCCCTTCGACGGAGTCATAGTCAGGATCGTGCCGAGGACGGTAGCCCCCACGCTGCGCAGGTTGCCGATCGCGCGCGAGACCTGTTCACGCTTCGTCTTGCCGTGCCTGACGACGACGAGGGAGCCGTCGACCTTCGCCGCCAGCACCGCCGCATCCGTGACGGGCAGCAGCGGCGACGCGTCGATGACGACGAAGTCGAACTTCTTCCGCAGGTCCGCGATGAGCTTCTCCGCGTGCGTGGATCCCAGCAGTTCACTCGGGTTCGGCGGCAACGGACCCGACGCCAGGACGGACACGTTACCGAGCGACGTCGACTGCAGGACGTCGTCCAGATCGGCCTGACCGGACAGCACCGTGCTCATACCGACCGACCCGATCAGGTCCAGGTACTTCGCAACACGGGGACGCCGCAGATCCGCGTCGACCAGGCACACCGAAAAACCGGCCTCGGCGATCGCGAGCGACAGGTTGATCGCCGTGGTGGTCTTACCCTCGCCCGGAAGGGAACTCGTGATCGAGATGACCCGCGGCGGGTTGTCGACCTCGAGGAACTGCAGATTGGTCCGCAGCTCCCGGAACGCCTCGGCACTGCCCGAGTACCCGTCGTGGAAAGCGATGGCCGCCTTCTGCTCCCGCTCCTTGTCGAACGGCACGGTGCCCACCACGCCGGCGCCGGCCAGCTCGTCGAGCACCTCACGCGTCTTGACCGTGTTGTCGAGGCGGTCGCGGAGGATTGCCACAGCGATGCCGCCCAGCACGCCGACGGCGAACCCGAGCAGCAAGTTGCGCTTGGTCTTGGGGCTCACCGGGTCGGTGGGCGTCGCAGCGTGCTGCTCGACCACGACACGCGCCATCGGGGGCTTGCCCGGTTCGAGAGTTTCGAGCCCGTCTGCCATCACCACGAATTCGTCTGCGAGGGCGTTCGCCAGGTCTCGGGCGCGTTCAGGGGATGCATCGGTCAGCTTGAGGTCGATCAGCACGGTGTCGGGCGTCGACGTCGCCTTGACCTCCTTCGACAGCGCGGCCGCAGTCATCCCCGGCACGTCGACCTTGTCGAGCGTGCGCTGCGCGAGCGTCGTACCGGTCAACAGCTTGGTGTACGAGGCGACACGCTGCTGGGAGAACAGGTTTCCTTGGTACACCTCGTTAACCGATGCTCCAGAGGACGTGGACACGAAGAGCCTTGCCGACGCCTGGTACATCGGTGTCGCCACGAGAGACGCGCTCAGCGCGACGAACACCCCGAGGAGCGTTGCCACCGCAATGATCTTCCACCGCGTCTGCACGACGCGTAGGTAGTCCTGAACTTCCATATCCCCGATCCCCGTCCTGTTTTCGGTACAACGCTCTCGAATACCCTATGCGCGAGTTCGTATCACGGCTCACCTTCGTACTGCTCGGCGAGAATTCGTGCGATGTGTCGAAGCCGAGCAGGGTTGCCCATCTCCGAGTGCAGGCACGGCACGGATTTCTCGTGTATCTGTCCGGTGACATGGCGCTGCCACAGGCCCGGCAGAGCATGCCGCCCGTCAGGCTCACCCGCCGCCGTGAACAACACGGCATCTCCGTCGAACACGCCCGGACGGTGTTGTCGTGCCGCGGCTTCCAGCCGCTCACCGGTCTCCATGACGCGACGCACCGCATCCCGATCGAGACCCTCGAAGTCGTCCGGGCTGCCGGCGGGTGGGGCCGGGAAGTTCGGGACCGCATCAGGAGGAAGCGAGTCGAGCAACGCCAGCGTGGCCACCTCGGCACCAGCCTCCCGCAGTTGAACGGCCATCTCGTGGGCGATGTTGCCACCCAACGACCAGCCGAGCAGGTGGTACGGCCCATCGGGCTGCACCGACCGCACCTGCTCGACGTAGCGGCGCGCCAGTGTGGCCAAACTCGACGCAGGCTCACCTGTCGCCTGCAGTCCGTACAGCGGCCGATCACGCAGAACGTCGGCGAGACCTGCGTAGCACCAAGCCAACCCGCTGACCGGGTGCACGCAGAACAGCGGAGCACCGTGTGGCTCGTTGGGAGCGTTCAATCGGACGAGAGTCGCGAGCGGATCCGATCGAGTTCCGCCGACGTGGATGTGCCGGGCTACTCCCGCAACAGTGGGATCCGCGAAGAGTTCCGAGAGGACGACGTCGTAGCCATACTCGTCACGCAGCCTCGTCACCAGCCGGATCGCTGCCATCGACGTTCCGCCGAGTTCGAAGAAGCTTCGGTCGCGGGGCACGCCGGTGCACCCGATGACCGCGCCCATCACGGCGGCCACGTTCTGTTCGGTGGGCCCCTGCGGGGCAACGCCCTCGACACCTCGGTCGTCGTATGCAGGTTCCGGCAGGGCGCTCCGGTCGACCTTGCCGCCGACAGATCGGGGAATTCGCTCGATGACGGTGATGCTCGCCGGCACGTGGTGCGGCGGCAGCGCCCGTGCGATCCTCAGTCGCAGATCTCCCGGGTCCAGGTCGGTGCCCGGCGCCGGGACCACGTACGACGCCAGGACCGTCTCACCAGTCGAACGGCGGAGCGGGACCGTCACGGCTGCAGTCACCGATTCCTCCGCCGAGAGCACACGGTCGATTCCAGCGGGTTCCACTCGCACGCCGTGGATCTGGATCTGATCATCGGTGCGGCCGATGTACTCGAGATGACCGTCGGCACAGAGGCGCACGAGGTCGCCGGTCCGGTAGACGCGGGTACCCGGTTCTCCCCACGGGTCTGCGACGAAGCGACTCGCGGTCGTGCCCGCGATGCCGTGGTAACCACGCGCCAGTCCCCGGCCTCCGACGTACAGCTCACCGGTCGTTCCGACCGGCACGGGACGCAGTCGCGCGTCCAGGATGCGCAGGCAGGTGCCGCCGATCGGCGTTCCGATGTGGACCCGTCCGTCGCCGAGAATTCCGCTGCACGTCACGCCGACAGTGCACTCTGTCGGTCCGTAGCCGTTGTGTACGCGGTGACGGGCCCAGGCCCGCGCCAACGACCTCGGTAGCGCCTCACCCGCCGAGACGACGGTCAGCACGCGTGTGAACTCGGCCGGGTCCAGCGTACCGAGCACCGTCGGCGTCAGGTTCAGGTGCGTGATCGCCTCGTTCTCCACGACCGTCTGCAGATCCGTTCCCGCGAAAGCGAACTCGGGTGCACACACGAGTGTCGCACCGTGGGCATGGGCCGCCAGCAGTTCGAAAACAGACGCATCGAACGTCGGGGATGCAGCTTGGAGGACAACCGATTCGTGGTTGATGCCGATCCGGCGGGCCTGCAGGTCGACCAGCGCCGACAGCCCGTCGTGGGTCACTTCGACGCCCTTCGGGTCCCCCGTAGTGCCGGACGTGTAGAGCAGGTACGCGAGAGCACCGGATGTCGTGGTGGCGGCGTCCTCGAGCAGGCGGCGTCGACGCTCGTCGGAGTGAGCCGGGTCGATCGGGACCCATGCCGCACCGAGCCGGGTGATCGCCCAGACGTCGACCACCCAGTCCGGTCCACGTACGGCATCGACTGGCACGAAATCGCCGGCGCGGACGCCGCTGTCCCGCAATTGCGCCGCGCGATGTGCAGCGGCGGCGTCGAGTTCCGCGTACGTCCATCGGCGGGTACCCGAACGGAGTGCGACTCGATCCGGGAACCGGCGCACCGACTCCCCGAGAATCTCCGTCAGGGTCCGACCATGCGGTGCCGAATCGCCGTCGATGATCGAAGTGGGAACGGAGAGAACGAGATCGCCCACCGCAGTAGGTGCGTCCGATACCGCCCCGGCGAGCAGATCCACCCACGCATTCAGGATCGTCTCGGCGGTGCGGGTGTCGAACAGATCGAGGGCGTGCACCAGTCGCACCGCGATTCCGGACCCGTCCTCGGATTCGGTGGTGTCCCACACGAGGTCGAACTGCGTCGAGGGCGCACCCTCGATGAGGTCGTCGATCTCGCAGTCGCCCAGTGCAGGCAGGAGCGGCGCCGCTGTCGAGTGCGCGAGCAGAACCTGGAACACCGGGTGGTGTCCCGCGGCGCGGGCGGGTGCCACGCGCGCGACGACGTCGTCGAACGGTACGTCCGCGTGCGCGAAGGCTCCGAGGTCCACGTCCCGAACACGGCGAACGAGGTCCGCGAACGATTGCTCGAGGTCCACTGGGGTCCGCAGAGCAAGCGTTCCGACGAACATTCCGGCGAGTGAAGCCAACCGGGCGTCGGACCGTCCGCTGACGACTGTCCCCACGGTGATGTCGGTTCGGTCGCTCAACCGAGCAAGCAGTGCGGCCAACGCGGCGTGCAGGACCATGAACACGGTGACGCCGTGGGTGCGGGCGAAATCGACCACGCCCGCGTGCAACTCGGAACCGATCCTTGTGTGTACCGCCCCTCCCCGATGTGTCGAGGCTGTCGGCCGAGGGCGATCGAACGGCAACGTCATCGGCGCCAGTGGCAGGTCGGCGAGTGTCGTCTCCCAGTACGCCAGCTGCCGGCCGCCGATGCTGTCGGGATCCGAGATGTCCCCGAGCAGACACGTCTGCCAGTGGGCGAAGTCGCCGTACCGCAACGGAAGCGGTTCCCAGTTCGGCGGCCCGCCCTCGAGGCGAGCCGCGTACGCACGCTCCAGGTCATTGAACAGGGGAGCCATCGAGGCACCGTCGAGAGCGATGTGGTGCACCGCCATCACGAGCACCCACTCGTCGTCCACGTGGTCACTGCAGCGGTGGAGACCGACCCGCACCGGAGGATGCTCGACCAGGTCGAGGGAGCGGTCGATCAGTGCGCGGACACGACGCATCACCTGGTCCATGGGCGCCGGCTCCATCACACGGTCGACCGTGAACCGGTCGGCGTCCAGGATCCGTTGACTGCGCTCGTCCGGGTAGATGGTTCGAAGCGCCTCATGCCGATCGACGACGTCTCGCAGAGCGGCGGTGAGCGCATCGGCGTCGAGGAACCCCCTCAGCCGCAATATGATCGGCATCGTGTAACCACTGGGGTCCGCCTGATGCAGCATCCAGAGTCGCCGCTGGGCGGGAGCCATCGGGACGGGGCCGACCGTTCCAGCGACCAGACGCGGGCGGGTGCCGACGTCGGGGGTGTCCAGTGCGCTCGCGAGCGTCGCCAGCGTCGCGGACTCGAGAACGGCGCGCGGTGACACGTCACGGTGCACCGCCCCCGACAGCCGGGCCGCCACTTCGACCGCGCCGAGGGAGTGCCCGCCCAGCGCGAAGAACCCTGCGTCGACGTCGACGTCGTGACCGAGCACGTCCCGCACGACGGCGGTCACCAACACCTCCGTCGCAGTCAGTGGACGGAGCGAAGACGTCGCTGCGAGGTCGTCCGCCAACGCCGACAGAGCGACGAAGTCAAGCTTCCCGTTCGCCGTGACCGGCAGACTCATGAGCACGTGCAGCCGCGAGGGAATCAGCGTCGGAGGAAGGTCACCGGCGAGCTCACTGAACACTGCGCCGCTGTCGATCCCACTGCCGGCAACGAACGCGACGAGCGTGTCACCCCTGGGTACCACCGCGGCATGCCGGACGCCCCGGCAGCGCGTGAGCGCCGCCTCGATGCGGCCCGGTTCCACTCTGACGCCGCGGATCTTGACCTGACGGTCGGTGCGCCCCAGGAACAGCATTCGACCGTCACCGCGAACCTGCACCAGATCTCCGGTGCGGTACATGCGCCCGTCGCCGCACACCGACGCGACGAAGTGCTCCGCGGTCGCCGCAGGCGCGCCGAGGTATCCACGGGCGAGACCGTCACCGGCCAGATACAGCTCGCCGACTCCCCCGACCGGGACCGGCCGGAGTCGCCCGTCCAGAACCACCGCCGACGTTCCGGCTATCGGGGTGCCGATTCCGCCCTGTCCGTCGACCTCGACGAGTGTCGCCGCAATGGTGGATTCGGTGGGACCGTACGCGTCCAGCATCCTGCGACCGGTCCGCCATCGCTCTGCGATCTCGGGCGGGAGGGCCTCACCGCCGCTCGCAACGACCCGCAGCTCGTCGAGGCCGTCGGAACTCAGTGTCGCGAGCACCGACGGGGTTGAGAGGAAATGGGTCACCCGTTGGCCGCGCAGCAGGTCGTGCAGCGCGGGGCCCGCGAACACGTCGGGTGGCGCTATCACCAGCGTCGCCCCCGACGTGTGTGCCAGCAGCACCTCGAGCAGCGCGGCATCGAACGCCGCGTTGTATCCGTGCAGTACCCGATCTCCCGGGCCGACGCGGTACCGCGCACGAGCCTCCGCGGCCAGGGCAGCCAGACCGCGGTGCGTGACCGCCACCTGCTTGGGTTCACCGGAGGACCCCGAGGTGGCGATCACGTACGCGAGCGAGTCGACCGAATCGTGTACTCCGGAGCCAGCTCCGCCGATGCGCGACTCGGTTCCGAACGCCGCACCGGTCTTGGTCACGGCCCACAGCATGCGGAGTCGGCCGAGGGACCGAACCGGGTCGACCACCACCACGTCCTCGGCGCCGACGCCCTGCTCCTCGATCAACTTCCTGGCCAGCTCGTCGGACTGTCGATCGAGTTCGCTATAGGTCACCGTGTCGGGTCCGTCGACGACGGCCACTCGGTCCGGGTGCGCCGCGGCGGCACCGCGCAACATGGCGGCCAGTGTCCGCGGTGCATGCGGCGGACCGCCGCGGACCACGTCGGTGACCGCGATCGACAGGTCCTGCACCACGAGGTCGGGGTGAAGGACGACGTCGGCCAGCGCGTCGGCGAACTGGCCCGCGAGGAGCCGCGCCGTCTCGTCGTCGAACTGGGCGGTGTCGTAGATCAGCGTTCCTTCCAGATTTCCTGTTTCGCCGTGCGACAGCGAGAAGTGAAGATCGAACTTCACCGTTTGTTCCCGGAGCTCGAGTGCCGTGATCTCGAGGTCGCCGATCCGCGCGCGTGGGGGCGTAAAGTCCTGAAACGCGAGCGCCACCTGCGGCATTCGAGCGCCCACCGCCGCGAGCACGTCCTCGACGGGCACGGTGGACCCATCCAGGGCAGCGACGTCGAAGTCGCGAACCTGGGCGAGTAGCCCGGTGAGCGGCATGTCCGGCGCGACTCGGGCGCGCAGCACGACAGTGTCGACGAACAGGCCGACCAGGGGGCCGAGCTGGGAGTGTCTGCGTCCGGACACAACGGCCGCGATCCCGATGTCGCCTCGGCCGGTCAGCCGCGACAGGACCGCCGAGAGAACGGCGTGGACGACCATGAACTCGGTCGCCTGGTGGGCGGCCGCGACATCCGTCAATGCCTGCGCCACAGTCGCGCCGAGTGTGAACTCGACGTACCCGGGGGCGTTCCGATCCCCTTCGGGCACCGGTGTGGACGGAAGAACCGCGGGATCGAAGTCATCGAGTTCGCGTTGCCAGAATCCCAGGGCCGCCGCATCCGTGTCGCGGTCGCGCTCCCACAACGCGAAGTCGGAATACTGAAGCGGCAGAGGATCCCAACGCGGTGCTTCGCCTGCGGCGCGTGCACGGTAGGCCGTGGTCAGATCGCCGAGCAACACGGCGACGGACGCGCCATCGGCGGCCAGGTGATCAACGGTGACGTCGAGCAGGTGTGTACCGGCGCCGTCGGCGCGAAGATCGACAGTCAGTGCCCCCGTCGTCGTGCGCGCGGTGTCGTCGAGCAGGCGCCCAATCTGGTCGGCGGGCCGAACGATCGCGTGGGGTCCCAGGTCGTCAGTCGAGTACTCGGTTCGGAGAATCTCATGTCGCACGACGACGTCGACCAACGCGGCGTCCAGCGCGGCCACGTCGAGCGGCCCGCGGAGGATCACCCGGGCGGGCACCTGGTACTCGTCCCCGTGACCGATGCGGCGCTGCGCCCACATCCGGCTCTGCGCGCGGGTCAACGGAATCCGTCCCTCGCGCGCTGTCGCAACAGGACCAACGTCGACGTCCGCCAGCTCACCGGCGTCCAGGATCGCAGCGAGGCGGGCGGCAGTCGGCTCCTCGAACAACAGTCGTAGCGGCACGTCCGACCCGGTGCGTGCCCGCAGTCGCGCGACGACCGTGGTCGCGAGCAGCGAATCTCCGCCCGCGGCGAAGAAGTCGTCCGTGCGGCCGACGGGCACACCCAGCGCCGCAGAGAACACGCCGGCGACGAGTTTCTCCGTCCCGGTGACAGGCTCCGGGCTCGATTCGAGGGAGGGCGCGGGCAGTCGCTCGGCGTCGACCTTTCCGTTGGGAGTCATCGGGATCTGCTCGAGACCGACGATCGACGTCGGGACCATGTAGTTCGGCAGCGCCGCCGCCAGACCCCGACGAAGCTCAGTCGAATCGAGCCCGGCGGGCGTGACGTACGAGACGAGCACGGCTGCACCGGTCGAAACTCGGTGCACGACGGTGGTCGAGTGCGCTACCCCGGCGAGTCCCGCAAGCACAGCGTCGATCTCGGCCGGCTCGATCCGGATGCCACGGATCTTGACTTGGTCGTCGTTGCGTCCTTGGAAGTCAAGGACCTGTCCGGTCGGGCTCTCGACCCACCGCGCCAGGTCTCCGGTGCGGTACCAGCGCCGCCCAGACTCTCCGGCAACGAATCTCGTCGCGGTGAGCACGGGCGCGCCCGCGTAGCCCGCAGCGATCCGATCTCCGGCCAGGTACAACTCCCCCGTGACCCCGGGTGGGACCGGCCGTAGCCGCTCGTCGAGCACCACCACATCAATCCCTCGGGCGGGCTTGCCGATGACGCCGCGGCAAGTGGGTTCGAGTGGGCCGGCGAACGTGGCGAACACCGTCGACTCGGCGGGGCCGTAGCCGTTGAACAGGCGGCACCGCCCACCCCACCGCCGCACCAACTCCGGCGGAACGCGTTCGCCACCGAGCATCAGCACCTCGAGGTGTGGAAGATCGCGTGGTCCCACGGTTGCAAGCACTGACGGCGTCACGCAGGCGTGGGTGATGGCCTGTCGATCGATCAGACCGGCGAGTTCCTCGCCGCCGTACGCGTCGGCCGGCGCAATCACCAATCGAGCGCCCACGGCACCGGCCGTCAGCACCTCCAGCAGTGCCGCATCGAATCCGGGTGAGGCCACGTGGAGGATCCGCGACGTGGGGCCCGCCGCGAATACCTCACTCAGGTCCGAGGCCAGCGGACCGAGTCCCCGAGGGGTCAGGACGACCGCTTTGGGTCGTCCGGTCGTACCCGATGTGAACACGACGTAGGCAGGCTGATCGACACCCACCTCAGGTTGCGGAACGTGGCCGTTGCCGGAGGACGTCGCATCGATCCAGCGGGTCGCGGCCGGTAGTTCCCCAGATCGATCGGCGGCGGTGACGCCTATCTGCGCCCCGGACGCATCGAGCATCGCGGTCACCCGGGCGCCCGGATGCGACGGGTCGATCATCACGGGAGCGGCACCTGTCCGGGCGATGGCCCACACCGCGACGACCGACTCGATCGACCTCGGCAGCACACACGCCACCGGCACACCGGGTCCGGCTCCGTGAACGTGCAACTCCCGTGCCAATCCCTCGGCGCGGACGAGCAACTCGGGATACGTCACGACGTGGTCGCCCGCCACGAGCGCGGGGCCGTCACCGGCGATCCGGGCTCCAGCCGAGAGCAACGACCACAGGGTCGCCGGCCCAGTGGCGCCTCCCGACGCCGGGACGAGCCCCGATCGCTCGCTGCCCGACAGCAGGTCGACGTCCCCGACCAACGCGCCGGGATCGCCTGCCACGGCACCCACGAACGCGACGAAGCGCGCCGCGAACGCCTCGACCGTCGCGTGATCGTAGAGGTCACTGCGGTAGGCGAACTCGAGTTCGAGGTCGGACGGCGTCTCGGTGACCGTAAGTTGCATATCGAACTGGAGGGCGTCCACGGCTGCGGGCTCCGCGGTGACCGCGAGGCCAGGAAGATCGATTCGCATCTCGTTGGGGTGCCGCATCGACAGCGCCACCTGGAACAACGGATGATGCGACGAATCCCGCACCGGAGCGAGCTTCTCGACGATGCTCTCGAACGGGCTGTCCGCGTGAGCGAAGGCCGCGACGTCCCGGGCCCGCACCCGTTCTAGGAAGCCCGCAAAGGACTGGCCGGGATCGACTTCCGTCCGGAGCACCAGCGTGGATGCGAACATTCCGACCACGTCGTCGAAGTCCGGGTTTCCGCGTCCGGCCACCGCCGTGCCGATCACGATGTCCTGCAAACCGTTGTGGCGGTGCAGAACTGAGGCAAGCGCGGCATGCATCACCATGAAGCTCGTCGCCCGATGCCCACGGGCCGTCTCCGCGACTCGCTCCGCGCATTCCGCGCCCAACGACATTCGGACTGCGGCCGCGTGTGTGGAGAGCGAACCGCTGCGTGGACGATCGACCGGAAGGGAGCACTGCTCCGGGATGCCGGCGAGCGTCGTCACCCAGTACGAGAGGTCCGAATCCGGCACCTCCTGCTGCCAGGCCGCATAGTCGATGTACTCGACAGCTGCGGCACCCAACCGTGGTTGTGCCCCTTCGACTCTGGCTCGGTAGGCCTGTTCCAGGTCGCGGAGCATCGGGGCCAGCGACCATTCGTCGGACGCGATGTGGTGGATGACGACGGCGAGGGTGTGGTTCACGGCACCGGTCCGGAAGAGCCTCACCCGAATCGGCGGCGCCGACTCCAGGTCGAAGGGCAGTGCCGCGAACGCCTCGACATGCCCGGAGAGGGAACCGGAAGGCACGACGACCGGGTCGAGATCGATTTCGGGGGCGTCGACAACTCGCTGGACGGGACCATCGATCCCGTTGATGTACACCGTCCTGAGCACCTGATGCCGCTCGAAGACATCACGCAGTGCGCGCCGAAGAGCCGTCTCTGACAGCTCGCCCCGGAGGTGCAGCACGAACGGCAGGTTGTAGGCACCGAACTCAGGGGTGAGGTGCTGGAGGAACCACATGCGACGCTGTGCCGGGGACAGCGGACCCTCGACCCGTGCAGGGGTCGAGGGCCGGGGACCGCTCCGGAGCGTGCCAACGCCCAGCCGCTCCTCCGCGATGCGCGCGAGCTCGGCCACGCCGGCGGCCTCGAACACGTCCCGAACCCCGATGTCCGCTCCGGTGATCGCCGCGAGACGGCCCGCCAGCCTTGCTGCCTGCAAGGAGTTCCCGCCGAGATCGAAGAAGTCGTCGTCACGCCCCACCTGGTGGTCGGCGCCGAGCAGTTCGCGGTACACCTCGGCAACCAGATCCTCGAACGGCCGACCAGGCACGGCAATCTGGTCGGTGCGCCCCTCGAACTCCGATTCCGCGGGAAGCGCTGTGTGGTCGAGTTTGCCGTTGGCGGACATCGGCAGTGCCCCTACCGGGACCACTGCGGCGGGCACCATGTAGTCGGGCAGGGAACGGCGAATCGCGCGCATTACGGCTCGTGGTTCGGGCGGCGTCTCGGCTCCGACGACGAAAGCGACGATCCGGTCGTCCCGGACGACCACCGCGGAGTCTGCAATTCCCGGAATCCGGCCGAGTGCCGCGCGAACCTCACCAGGTTCGAGCCGGTGACCTCGGATCTGGAGCTGCGAATCCGACCTGCCGTGGAACTCGAGGGTCCCGTCGTTACGCAGACGCGCAAGATCGCCTGTGCGATAACGTACCCCGCCGCCCTGCGCAGCAACGAATCGTCCTGCAGTCAATCCCCGTTGCCTGCGGTAGCCACGGGCGACCTGCGTGCCGGCGATGTAGATCTCCCCGACCACACCCCGCGGCACCGGACGGAGCGCGCGGTCGAGCAACTCGACCCGCAGACCGGGCAGCGGAACTCCGATCACGCTGCGACCGTCGGGCGCGGAGTCTACTTCGGCCCACGTGGCGTGGACGGTGGTCTCGGTGATGCCGAACATGTTGATCGCCCGGATGTCGGGGTGCCTGCGCAGCCAGCCCCGGACCCCGTCGACTTCCAGAGCCTCGCCGCCGAAGATCAACAGGCGCAGCGCCAGTTCAGCGGGATCGTCCTCGACCTCCACGAGCTGGCCGAACGCTGTCGGTGTCTGGTTGAGGACAGTCACCCGTTCGCGAACGAGGAGCGCACGGAACTCGCGCGGGCTACGGGCCACGAGATGGTCCACCACGACGATGCGGCCACCGGTGGTGAGGGGTCCCCACATCTCCCATACCGAGAAGTCGAAGGCGGGAGAGTGGAACATCGTCCAGACGTCCGTCGGGCCGAAGCCGAATCCGGCGTACGAATTCGCCAGTAGGGCCAGTACGTTCGCATGCGAAACCGCCACGCCCTTGGGGCTTCCGGTCGAGCCGCTGGTGTAGATCACGTACGCGGTCTGGTCCGCGCGAATCGGTATGCTTGTCGTCTCGCATGGTTCGAGCTCTCCCCCGGCCGATTCGACCGTCATCGAGCGCACCGGGCTCTCGAATCCCGGTTCGCACAGAACCAGCTCCGCCCGCGCGTCGAGAATCAGGCGGCTCAGGCGATCGCCTGGCTGCATGAGATCGAGCGGCAGATACGCCGCCCCCGCCCGAACCACCGCCAACATCGCCACGATCAGATCCGACGAGCGGGGCAGTGCCACCGCGACAACGTCCTCCGCGCCCACTCGCGCGGCGACGAGCTTACGGGCGAGCTGGGCCGACCGGGCGTCGAGATCGGCGTAGGTGAGATGCTCGTCGCCGGCGACGACGGCCACGGCCTCGGGAAACTCGGCGGCTCGTTGGGCGAACAGCTCCCCCAGTGAGTTCGCGGCGATCGTGACCCCTGACGGGGCAACCATCCCGGCCTCGCGGAGCTCTGCACGGGAACCTGCGGGCGCGGCCGGCGACAGGTCGATCGCACCCGCATCGACTGTCGGATCGTCGGCTACTACCTCGAGAACTCGGAGCAACCACGACGCCCAGCGGACCACCGTCTCGTGATCGAACAGGTCACGAGCGTAGGTGACGGCTCCGTCGAGGCCGCCCGCTTCGGCCAGGCCCGACGCGCGTTCCCGAAGCGTCACTTCTATATCGAAACGCGACCGCCCACTGTGTAGTTCACGAGGTCGGACCTGCAGGCCCGGCAGTGACAGCACATCGGGAACGAAGCTCTCGTACGCAAGCATCACCTGGAAGAGCGGATGATGCGCGGTCGTGCGCCGAGGCATCAGGTCGGCGACGACGTCGTCGAACGGAAGCTCCGCGTGGGCGAAGGCTTCGAGATCGACGCGGCGGGTGTGGGCGAGCAGATCCACGAAGGACCGCCCCGGAGCTACCTCGGTACGAAGGACGACGGTGCCGACGAACATTCCGACCAGATCGTCGAGACAAGGGTCGGTGCGGCCGGATACCGGTGTCCCGATGCTCACGTCGTCGGAGCCCGCAAGCCTGCTCAACAGCGCGGACAGTGCCGCGTGGAGCACCATGAACAGCGTCGAATCGTATTCTCGGGCAATCTTCCGCAGCGCGGCATGCAGATCTGCCGGGATCGCGAAGCGCACGACCCCGGCCTCCGCGGAGACGCTGTCGGCATGTCGCCGTCGATCGGTCGGCAGTTCCAGCGGCGGCGTCCGTGCGTCGAGCGTCGCTCGCCAGTGCGAGAGATCGCGGTGTGCGCGGCTACCGGGACTCGTGGGGTCGCCGAGCATCGACCGGTGCCACCGCGCGTAATCGGTGAACTCCACCTCCAATGGCGTCCACTGCGGCGCTCGACCCGCGCGACGGGCCTCGAAGGCCTGCGCGAGGTCCCGGGAGAGCGGCCCGATGGAGAGCCCGTCCACGGCGATGTGATGGGCCACCACCGCCAGCGTATGACGGTCCGGCGCGGTGCGGTACAGCCGCAGACGCACCGGCACCTCGGCTGCGAGATCGAAGCCGCCCGAAGCCAGGGACTCCAACTCGGATTCGCACCCGTCAGGGCTCTCGACATACTCCGCGACCTTCACGGACGGCTGCACGACCTGTACGGCACCATCGCCGTTGTCCGGGAACACCGTACGCAGCGTTGCGTGCCGTTCCTGGACGTCGCGAAGAGCCTCGAACAGGGCACCGGTATCCAGGTCTCCCTCGATATCGAGCGCGAACGCAATGTTGTCGCTCCCCGAGCGATCCGTTCGATTCAACAGCCACATTCGCTGCTGGGCAGGTGACAGTGGAACCGGTTCGACCGGATTCGCCGCTTTCAGCTCCGGTCGCGCCCCTTCCTCGCGATCGGACAGCGCCGCCGCGAGGCGCGCGACCGTCGAGTGCTCGAAGACGTCTCGAACATCGACTCGCACGCCGAGAGCCACGCCGATCCTCGAGGAGAACCTGCTCGCCGAGAGCGAATCTCCACCGTTTGCGAAGAAATCGGTCTCACGGCTCACGCCCTCGACCGTGAGGACCTCTCTCATCACGCCACCGACGATCTCTTCGAGCGCGCCTCTGAACACCGATTCCGACGACGGGGCACCGGGGTGCGGCAACGCCGACCGATCGACCTTTCCGGCCGCGGTCAGCGGGACACTGCCGAGGACGTGAACGGGGCCCGGCACCATGTGGCGGGGCAGGCGGTCCATCGCGTACCGACGCAGCCGCTCGGTGTCGATGGGCGCGGAGCCGTGAACGTACGCGACGACGACTCCCTCGTGTACGACGACGACCGCCGTGTCGACGTGGTGGTGGGATGTCAGCACCGCTTCGATCTCGCCGAGTTCGACACGCATCCCACGAATCTGGATCTGGCGGTCGGCACGCCCGACGAACTCGAGTTGCCCGTCGCGGCGACGACGGACGAGGTCGCCGGTTCGGTACATCCGGCCCGGCCCGAACACCGAGGCGACGAAGCGTCCCGCAGTCTGCCCGGGCCGTCCGAGATAGCCACGGGCAAGCGCAGGACCGGCGAGGTACAACTCGCCGACCACACCCACCGCGACAGGGCGCAGTCTGCTGTCCAGCACCGCCGTTGTCATGCCGTCGATCGGACGCCCGATCGACACGACTCCACGGTCGTCGAGTGGACCAGCGATGGTCGCGACGACGGTGGCCTCGGTGGGACCGTACAGATTGAGCAGGGTGCGGCCCGGCGCCCAACGCGCAGCCAACTCCGACGTCCACGCTTCACCACCGAGTCCGAGCACGCGTAGACGGTCGAGCCCCTCCGGTACCACGCGGGTCGCGATCGCCGGAGTAGTGAACCAATGAGTGATCCGTTGCGCAGCGAGAATCTCGGCCAGTTCGTCGATACCGGAGGCGTCCGCCGGTGCCACGACCATTGTCGCCCCAGTGCCCAGCACCAGCAGGTACTCGAGGACCGAGGCGTCGAATATCGTTGACGCGCTGTGCAGAATCCGTGATTCCGTGGTCACACCGAACGCGCGCCCGAGGGCGGAGGCGAGCGGCAACAACCCCCGGTGCGTGACGACCACGCCCTTGGGCTCGCCGGTGGACCCGGACGTGTAGATCACGTACGCCGGATGGTCCGGACTCGGGAGCACGAACCGTGACGTGCCGTTCGCCGCCCGGTGGGCCGTGCGCGCGCTGGGATCGATCCTGATGATTCCCGGCGGCAGCGTGGCGGTTGGACCGGCCACGACGAAACGGGCGCCGACGTCGGTCAGGATCGCGGCAACCCGTTGCGAGGGCTGAGTCGGGTCCACCGGGACGAAGGCCGCACCGGTCTTTGCCACCGCCAGTACCGTGGTGAGCGAATCGGCCGACCGCGGCAGGAGGATTCCGACGAAGTCCTCCGGCCCGACGCCGAGATCACCGAGATATCCGGCCAGGCCGTCGGCCGCCTCGTGCACGTCGACGGGATCGCCGGCCGCGTCGCAGATTCGCGTTGGTTCGCGAATGATCTCCGGCAGGGTCGCGACGCCGGGGTGCTCCGGTCCACTGTCGATCGATCCGGAGGGGAGCAGATCGGCGATCCTGGCGGACGGGTCGACGACCACCGAATCGATTACGGCACGTAGCAACTCGGACCAGCCCAGAACCGTCTCACGATCCAGAGTGCTCGAGTCGTAGGTGAAGCGCAGATCCATTCCGGTGTCGGATGCGTCGCAGATTGCGATCTCGAGATCGAATCGTGCGTCCGTTCCGGTGAGTTCACGACCGTGGAAGGTCAGATTCGGCAGTACGACAACTGGGGCATCGAAGTTCTCGTGAGTGAGCACCGCTTGGAAAGGAATGCTCGCACCGAGGTGGTCCTGCACCACGTCGAACGGAGTTCCGCTGTGGACGAGCGCCTCGATGTCGTCCGCACGAACGGCATCGAGCAGTCTGTCGAAGGGTTCCCGCGGATCCACCCGTGCACGCAGCACGACAGTGCCGACGAACATTCCGACCAACGCATCCAGGGTGGGATCGTTGCGCCCCGAGTCGACCGTTGCGACGACCGTGTCGCAGGAGCCTGTAACGGCGGACAGGAACACCGCCACCGCTGCGTGCACGATCATGAAGATCGTGGCGTCGTGCTCCCGCGCGATCCGGTGGAGCGCGTTGCGCGCATCGGGTCCGAGAGCGAGAGTCACGCGTTCGGCGGAACCTGTATGCAGGCGGTGGGTCCGATCCAGGGGAAGCGCCGGAACATCCTCGGCACCGTCCAGTACCGAGGTCCAATAGGCAAGATCCTCGTCCTGGACCCCGGAGTCGAGCACCGCGTAGTGCCACTGTGCGTAGTCGTCGTACTCGACCCGCAGCGGGGACCACCGTGGAGCTTCGTCAGCCGACCGCGCCCGGTACGCGGACACGAGATCGTCCACGAGTGGGACGAATGACAGACCGTCGAGTGCGACGTGATGAGCCACGGCCACCAGGACATGGTGATCGTCGTCGAACCGCTGGAGTCTGAATCGGATCGGCGCATCCGACGACAGCGAGAACGCGAGGGAGGCGAATTCCACAGCATCACTGTTCGACTCGTCGACCGAACTGACGTCGATGACGGCCGGCGGAGTGAATGCATCGTCGATCGGCAAGACGATCCGCTGCGGTCCGTCGACACCGTCGCGGATCACAGTCCGCAGCGGGGAATGCCGGACCATTACGTCCCGCAGGGCCGAGACCAGCGCGCCCGCCGACAGTGTTCCGCGAAGTTCCACCGTGAACGGCAGGTGATAGGCGGTACTCCCGGGCCGAGTGTGGGAGTACAGCCACAGCCGCTTCTGTGCCGGTGCAACCTCGACAGACGACACTCCCCGACGAACGAGCGCAGGACGCTCGGCCACGCCGAGTAGCATTCCCGCCAACCCCGCCACGGTCCGCTGTTCGAACACGTCCTTGACCGTGATGCGACGCGCGGTGGCGGCCGAGATACGCGCAGCGAGCTGGGACGCGCCGAGCGAGTTCCCTCCGGCCTCGAAGAAGTCCGCAGTCGCCGCCCGCAGGACGATGCCGAGCACCTCGCCCATGGCATCGGCGATAATCGCCTCGAGCGGGCCGTGAACCGCACGCTGGCCGGCGTCGTCGAGGGGCGGCACGATCCCGGCCAGCACTGCCCGGTCGATCTTGCCGCTAGACGTCAGTGGCAGGGATTCGAGGATCACGATCCGTTCGGGGACGAGGTATCGAGGAAGCCGCTCGGCCAGCCACTCCCTCAGCTGCCTCGGGGACGGATACCCGCCGCACACGTACGACACCAATCGGCCGTCGACGAAGATCGTCGCGACGCCGTCCACGTCGGGGTGTTCCGCGAGCGCGGCCTCCACCTCTCCCGGCTCGACGCGGATGCCGCGGATCTGGATCTGATCGTCGGCCCGTCCCACGAACTCGAGCTGTGTGTCCGCGCCCCACCGGACCAGATCTCCTGTGCGGTACATCCTCCCGCTTCCGAATACGGAAGCGACGAACCGTTCGGCAGTCTGTCCCGGTCGGCCGCCGTAACCGCGCGCGAGCGACGGGCCGATGACGTAGAGCTCGCCCACGATTCCCGGCGGCACCACCCGCAGTCGGTCGTCCAGGACCACGAGTGCGGTGCCGTCGACAGGGTGCCCGATGGGGACCGACCTCGCCTCCGCGAGTCGTTCGGTATCCAGCGGCGTGCTCACAGCGGCCAACACAGTGGTCTCGGTGGGACCATAGGCGTTGACCATCGTCCGCTCCGCCGCCCACCGGCGCGCTACGGGAACCGGAAGTGCCTCACCACCGGCGTCGAGCATACGCAACTCCGGCAGACTCTCCGAGGAGGTAGCGGCGAGGACCGCGGGTGAGGAGACCACATGGGTAACAGACTCCGAGTACAGGAGCCTCGCGAGTGGCTCGCCTGCAAAGGTATTCGCGTCCGCCACAACCAGCACCGCACCCGAGTCCGCTGCCAGGAGAACCTCCTGGATAGCTGCGTCGAAGACCGGTGACGACATGTGGAGGACGCGAGAATCCGCTGTGGACCCGTATTGCCGCCGCAGCGTCGAGACCAGTCCGGCGATGCCCCGATGGGACACTACGACGGGCTTCGGTCGACCAGTCGACCCCGACGTGTGCACGATCCACGCCGGATTGTCCGGGCGCAACGGCCGCGTCCGATCGGCGTCCGTGACCGGAGCTGTGTCCCAACCTTCCGCATGGAGATCGATCCAGAATACGTTGTGCGGCAGCGAGAATCTCCCGTCGGCCACGGCGACTGCCACACCCTCGAGATGTTCCGCAAGTCGTAGCGGCGGCAGATCCGGGTCGATCGGTACGTAGGCGGCCCCGGTCTTCGCGACCGCCCACAGGGCGACGACGGAATCGAGGGATCGGGGAAGCACGACGGCCACCGCGGACTCGGGGCCGCATCCGAGGGAGATGAGCCGGCGGGCGAGGGCGGACGATCGGCTGTCGAGTTCTCGGTAAGTGAGTTCGGTAGTCCGGTGGCGCACCGCGACACCGTCACCACGGGCGTGGCGAGCCAGGACGTCCGGCAGTAGAGAGACATCGGCGTCGATCCGAGAGCCGTGAGCCGGAGCGACCTCCCTGTCCTCTCCGGGAAGTCCGATCGGCAGGTCGCTGACCCGACGGTGCGGCGAGGAATGGAAGGTCTCCAGGAAGGCGAGGAACCGCCGGTGGTGCAACCGCAGCGAGTCCTCCGTGTAGCGCGACGGATTGGCTTCGAGGTCGATGCGCGTTCCGCGAGCCACGGCCCCCGAGTACACCGTCAGAGACAGGTCGTCGACGGGACCGGTGGAGAGAATGTGCAGTTCCCCGACCACATCACCGAACGTCAGTTGCTGCGGGAACTGCATGATGTTGACGACCGGGCCGAAGACCCCGCCGACCCCCGTCCGAGCCTCCCGGTCGGGCATCGCCGCGAGCATCTCGTCGTACCGGAAGCGTTGGTGCCGCAGCGCTCCGGTCATCTCCAACTGCACACGGTGCACCAAGTCGGCAGCAGTGTCGTCGGATTCGATTTTCACCCGCAACGGAACCACGTTCGACATCGATCCCGCCGAGCGCCGCAGGACCGCCGTCGTACGTGCCGACACCGGAAGACTGAGTACGACGTCGTCCGTACTCGTCGCCCTGGCAATGTATGCGGCGAAGGCCGCCACGATGGCCGGCACCTCGGGCAGCGGCCCGGACCGCTGTTCGACGCGCGCGTTTACAAGGGCCTCCGGAAGCATCCCCAGCGACCGCCGTGCCGGCGTCGCGAGCGGGCCGACGCGGTCCGCGAGCGACACCGCCGCCGGTAGCGAGTCGAGCCGTGCACGCCAGTATTCACGGTCGACTTCCTCACGCCGACTACCCGAATAGGCTTCGACCACTCTCCACAGCTCTTCCACAGGGGCGCAATTGCTTTGCGGAGGTTCCACTCCGCTTACCGTCGCGGTGTAGAGCTCGGAGATGCGCTTCGTCAACACCTGTGCCGCCGAACCGTCCATCACAATGTGATGGGCGAAGCAATGCAGATAGTGCCGATCGTCATCGAGCCGGATCAGGGTCATCTCCGCAAGCCGGTCGACGAACGGGTCGATCGGTCGCGTAGTCCGTTCGGTCATCCACGCGATTGCCGCGCTGTGCGGGTCCTCGGCACCGCTGAGGTCGAGGAATCTGGGCGCATCATCCATGTCGAGGATTGGTGCCTGATGCGGCCGACCATCGACATCGACGAGAACGACCGCGCCGGACTCGATGTCGCGGGCCGCGCGATCACACGCCGCGAGAAACGCCTCCGGGTCGATCCGACCACGTAGATCCAGATACTGCGCGACCGTCAGCGCTGTATCAGGAGCAAGCTGTTGAGCGAACAGGAGCGCACTCTGTGACGGCGCGAGCGGAAACAAACGCAAGCGCGCAACACCCCCTTGTCCTCGACAGGTATCCCGACAGCCCCACCGGATGCGAATCTCGCACCTCGACAGAACCCACCCAACCCAACCTGCCTGAATCAGGTAGGAATAACTTACTGTGCGACTGCACCATTCACCACTTGAACACGTGATCAATTGCGAGTTCGGGTTAGCCTGCCCGAGGCACACCGACGAAGGGGGTCCATCGCGTGGAGCAGACCGAATCCGAAAACACACCCGCGACACCCGAAACCGAGTCGAACACCCCGGTTCGGACGCGACGGCGCAGAACCTCTCAACCTGCGGCAACGCGACGGAAGCGGCGCCGCCGCATGGCAATCGGCAGCGCCTGCGCGGCCGTGGCCGTAGGGGCTTTCGGGTGCTATCTCGCGTACGAGGCGTCCCAGGTGAAGTTGAACCTTGAACGAGCCGCGGACTTCGCAGCCATCACGAAAGATGCCCTACTGGTGGGTAACTCGGACGCTGCGACCCGGTCTGCCGCCGATGCGGACAGGTACGCGGGCCTGGCTCAGGACGCCACCCACTCGATCGGCTGGCGCGTGGCCGGCGCGATTCCGGGATTGGGCAACCCTTTCGCCACGACGCGGCAGATTTCCGACGTGGTTCGCGGTCTCACATCCGACGTTCTCCCGTCGGCTGTGCAGACCGGATCGGCGATGGCGCCCAATCAGTTGATCCTCGACGGTGCACGGATCAATCTTCAGGCTCTGCGTGAGGCCGCTCCGACCCTCTCGGACACAGCGATCACCGCGTCCGCATTGGCGGCGGACGCCATGAACATCGGCGGTACCTACCTCGGCCCGGTCGACGACGCCCGCCTGAAACTCCAGGAGCAGACGGCCGAACTGTCCACGCTCCTCACCAACGTCTCGACCGCAGCGGAGATCGCCCCGGCCATGCTCGGTGCCGACGGACCGCGCAGCTACTTCGTCGGCTTCCAGACCAACGCGGAGGCCCGCGGAACCGGCGGGTTGCTGGGCGGATTCGCCGAGATGCACGCGGCTGACGGAACTGTTCGGGTCGACGAGCTCGCCAGCAACCGAGAACTGTCGGTCCAGGGAAAGCAACCCCTCGACCTGGGCGCCGACTTCGAGCGGCAGTACGGGCACAGCCGCCCCACACAGGACTTCCGCAACAGCAATGTGAGTTCCCACTTCCCCTACGCCGCCCAGATCTGGCGCTCGCTGTGGGCCCAGGAATCCGGCGTGCAGGTCGACGGCGTGATCGGGACCGATCCCGTTGCGCTGAGTTACATACTCGATGCGATCGGACCGGTGACCATGCCCGACGGCGAGAAGGTCACGGCTCAAAATGTCGTGGAGCTGACGGAATCGACTGCATACTCGCGTTTCGCGGACAACAACACCGCCCGGAAGCGCTATCTCCAGACGGTGGCCTCCAAGGTGGTCGAACGTATGACAGGCAAGATCGCCAAACCTCAGGCTCTGCTGGAAGTACTCGGAAAGGCTGCGAACGAGGGGCGGATTGCGGTCTGGAGTTCCGTCCCTGCCGAGCAGGCGGTGCTCGCTCGAACAGCTCTCGGGCATACCGTCCCGGACGACGACGCGCCCTACGCCGGCGTAGTCGTGAACAACCTGGGCGGCAACAAACTCGACTACTACCTCGAACGCGGTATCGACTACACGGCCGACAGCTGTGCAGGCGACACCCGACAGTCCAGGGTCACCGTCCGTCTCACCAACAGCCTTCCGAACGGTGACTACACCCAGTACGTCGCAGGGATGTTCGACAACCCGATGGGAGCACCGGTCGGCACGAATCTCACCAACCTGTCCCTCGTCGCGACGCACGGCAGCAAGCTCGACAAGGTGACGGTCGACGGCAAACCCGCCTTCGCGTTCACAGGAGCGGAACTCGGACACCCGGTTTTCGACGTTCAAGTTCCCGTACATCAAGGGAAGAAAGTCGAAGTCGTGTTCGAGCTGACCGAGCCCTCCAGCTCCGGGGCGCCGCGGGTGCCCGTGCAGCCGCTGGTCGACGATGCCGTCGTCACAATGGACGTCCCAACATGCCACGCTCCCTGATGACTTCCGGAGCGGATCATCGAACCTCGACTCACAGGGACAGCGGACGTCGGCAGACCTACCAAACAGGCTGCGACCCTTCGCATAATCGGAGCATCGACGTCGTCTCCCGCCATGTGGCATTCGTCCGGGAGCGATACGATGCTCGAACGACGCGGCGTCGTCCGCGCTGCTCGAATCTGTCGGGGGATCCATGACAACAGCGACCGCAGACACCGTCACGCGCACTCGCGGCAAGACAACACCCGGTACGGCCCTTGGAGGTGCATTGTGGATCGCGATCATCGCGATCGTTCCGATCCACCGACTCCTGATGGTCTACGGAAGCGCCCAGCTGCCGTACCTGATTCTCACGGTGATCGTCGCGTGCGCCTTGCTCGGTCGAATGCGGATTCCGCCGGCCGCAGGCGTGTGGATCTTCGCACTCGTGTCGATCCCGCTGGCCTCTGTCATCGCCGGAAGTTCGTCGAGCGTTCTGTCGAGCACCTACGTAGGAATCAAACTCGGACTCCTGGTAGGCCTGACCCCGTTCATCATCCGTTACTATGCCGTTGAGCGTGAATCCTTCATGCGAAGCTCGATCGTCGGCTTCCTCACGGTTCAATCGATCTCCGCGGCGGTCGGCATCGTGCAGCTCACCGGCGCGTCCGTGGCAGGCCTTCGCGCCAACTCCGGCCGAGCAAACGGACTGGCCATCCATCCCAACGTGCTGGGTATCATGGCGGCCATCGCGATCCTTGTCGCCTTCGATCTCGTCCACAAGACCACGGGCAGAAACCGCACGCTCGCCTGGGCGGTGATCGTGCTCAACGTGGCCGCACTGATCGGCAGCGGCAGCCTGAGTTCGATGCTGTCCCTGGCTGCGGGCGCCGTCGTCCTCCTCGTTGCAACGCGTGCCACGACGAAGACCGTCCTCCGGGTATGCGCCGCCGTCGTGATGTGCAGCGCTCTGGCTCTTGCACTCGGCTACGACCCGAGCGTCGCGATCGATCCGGTCGAGGGCAGAGTGAACACCGTCCTCGGAGTGTCGAACGACGGTGTCGCATCCCTGTCGATTCGCGAGAGCACTTACAATTTCGCGATCGACCACATCCGGGCAGATCCCCTGATCGGTGTGGGCATGGATTCCATGCACGAAGGCACCTTCAATGGCCTGACTGTCGTGCACAACTACCTTCTACGATCGTGGTACCAGGGCGGAATCCTTCTCTTTGCCACGTTCGTGATCATCTCGGTCGCCATGCTCGGACTTGTAGGCCGGTCCCTCGCCACGTCTCGCAACGGACTTCAATCCGCCGTCATCGCCGCCGTCATCGCATTCGGCCTCACATCGGCCTTCTACGACCAGCAGCAGTATTGGCTTCCGCTGCTGTTCGCGGTCGCCGTCACGAACCTTCCCGCGGCGAGAACCGCTACATCAGAGAGCAATACAAGTCTCGCAACCTCCGAATAAATGGAACTCCAAGGAAGAAATCCGATCATGAGCGATATCCGCCCGCCGTCAGACCTCACTGTCATCATCCCGGCCTTCCGCGCCGAAAGCACGATCGAGCGGGCGGTCGGATCGGCACTCGCAGCCGGGGCCGGAACGGTGATCGTCGTCGACGACGGTTCCGACGACGACACGGGGGCCCGTGCCGAGTCCGCCGGTGCCGTCTGCATCCGCCAGGAGAACTCCGGGGCCGCGAAAGCACGCGCGAACGGTGCCGAGCATGCCACGAGCAAGTACTTGATCTTCCTCGACTCGGACGACGAGCTCATCTCCACTGCGGTGCAGCACTCGGTCCAGATCCTCGAGGAGAACCCCTCGCTCGCGGTTTCCGCCGGCACCGTAATCGGAGTGACCGACGGCGGAACGGAACGACCGTTCCCCGTCCGGTACAGTCCGGTGGACACGGAGTCGTTGCTGGTCAACGGATTCGGACCCTGGCCTCCGTGTGCTGCCGTGGTGCGACGCGAATCCTACGTCCAGTCGAAGTCCGCCCCGCCCGCCGCACTCACCCCGCGATTCGCGGAAGATTACGAACTCCTCATCCGACTGTCCCTCGTGGGTGGTATCGCCGTGCGAGACGAGGCGTCGTGCCGCTACAGCCTCGCCGGAGGGAAGTCCGTGCGGTCGGCAACTTCCGCCATCGAGGCGAAGGAGCAGATTCGGGATCACTATGCCCGTCACCTGGGCATCGAGATCGACCGCATGTCCGACCGACGGATCAGAATGGCCGCCTCCGCGCGGCGGGCGCGCGCAGAATGGGCGTCCGGGAACAGGGTGGCCACGGCAGCGCGGTTGGGTGAGTGGTTTCTCGCCGACCCGGTCTACGCAAGCCGAAAGCTGCTGTCCAAGCCCTGGTCTCGGAACTGATACGCCACGCGACTAGCGCGCCGGAACCGTCCGCTTGACGAGAACCTTCTGCACCGCTCCGGCGCCGGTGCGGAAGGTCTCGCGCGCAAACCCCGACGAAAGCCAGAGAAGCGCGAAGTAGACACCCATCAGGGCCAATCCGATTCCGATTGCGGCCACCGGGCTCGGAACCACCAGGACCGCAGCCTGTCCGATCAATCCGACCGGGACCGCGAACAGTACGATTCCCTTCAGGCCGGCGCGGAACAGCCCACCCATCTCTGTTCCCGTCGCGCGTCCGCACCACCAGTACGAGATCATCCAGTTGATGCCGTACCCCACCGAGTGACCGACGGCCACTCCGAGCGCACCCCACGGCAGTCCGGCCAGCATCGACACGATGATCAGCGGTTGGGAAACCAGATAGAACCGGAACTGCGCACCGGTGGCCCCTTTCGCCAGGAAGACCCAGAAGGTCACTTGGTTGAGGGCCCGGAAGATGCCGCCGACCGTCAGGGCCTGGAATATCGGCACCATCGGTCCCCAGGCATCACCGAACACGATATTCACGATGGGTTCCGCCAGGCCGAACAGGATGCCGTATCCGACCCCGAGCACCACTCCGCCCATCAACTGGCCGGTCTTCAGAAAGGAATTGAACCTCTCCCGCTGATCCGCGACCCGCGTGAGGATCGGAACCGCAACCCGGGTGAGCGGTGCCGATATCTGGTTGATGGGTACCATCAACAGTTGGTACGCGCGACTGTACATTCCGAGTTCGGCCGGCCCCCAGAAGTATCCGAGGGAGAGATTGTCCACATTCCGTGTGAAGTAGGCGATTCCTTGAGTGCCGAACAGCCCGATCCCGAAGGACAACAGGCTTCGAACCGATCCATTTCTATTCGGCAGCCCGGGTATCCATCTCGCCGCGGCCATCGCCAGGATCAGACCCGACGCCGCAGTTACCAACTGCTGGCAGACGAGTGCCCAGTAGTCGGCGTTCACGCAGAGTACGTAGCCGACGGCCGACGCCAGGCCCACTATCACCGGAAGCGTATCCACGAGTGCGAGCATCTTGAAGTCGAGACGACGGTTCAACTCGGCACGAAACTGCGTAGCCGCACCGTTGAGTAGGAAGACCGCCGATGTCCACCTGACGATGTCGGTGAGGGCATCATCCGAGAACACGGACGAAACTAGCGGCGCAACAGCGTACGTGATCAACGCCAGTAGAAGACCGAGCGCTGTGTTGATCCAGAACAGGTTCGACTGCTGGGCCTTCGAGAGGTCCTTCTCGCGCGCGGCGGCCGTCGACAGACCGAAGTCCCGCGCCAGTTCGCCGAAAGCGACCAGAGACGCGACGATGGCGACGAGCCCGAAGTCCTCCGGGCTCAACATTCGCGCGAGCACGACTGTGCCCGAGAACATTACGATGATCCGCACCAGCTGCCCGGCGATCGTGTACGACGCGCCTCGGGCAGCGGCGGACGCCAGCGGAGCAGACTCGTCCGGGCGGTCGTCGACTGCGTCCTTCGGTCCCGCCGTCATCTCGCGCAGCCGACCATCTCTCGGCCGACCGAGTCCAGCCGTATGCGTGCACTATCCACCGCTTCGATCAGACTGTGGCGCATGGAGTCCATGTCAGCGCCAGTCAATGCGTCGTAATCCTTCGGAGGACGTCCTTCTCCTCCCCCAGGCCATCCCAGGCCCACGGTATCGAAGTGAAGCCGAACCTTTCCCTTCGATGTCTCGACCCAGCCGAGCGGCAGTGCGCCCTCGGTGGCCCCGACGATGAGTCCGTGGAGCCTGTCGCCAACCACCAGTGCACTCTCGGCGTAGATTCTCCGCACCTCGGTCTCGCGCGCCCAATGATCGCCGTCGACCCAAGCGGACACCGAACCGCCGATCTCGCCGGCCAACCAGTCAGCCATCGCCGCGTCGCGACGCACCTGGACCACGACGATCGGTGCAAGACCGTGCAGGTCGGCGGTCGCCTTGATCCATGAGATCCATTCGGCGGAAGGACGTTCGCGATCCCCGCGGATCACGACGGCCAGCAACGAACGATCGCCCCTCGGCTTCCACTCGCTGGTTGCGGTGCCGAGCGCAAATGCCCAATCGGGTGCCACGCCGCCGGCAGCGGCGACAACGGATCGAGATTCGCTGTCCCTGAACCGCACGTACTCGCAGAGACTCGCGACCAGTACGTACGGCCACGCCAAGAGCTTCCGTCCGCCCTGCCGCGGCACACCCGCCCCGACCCAGACTCCCTTGCCACCGCGGATTCGGGTCCACAGGATGAGCACCGCGAGCGTGAGCATTCGCAGTGCCCCCTTCCGGGACACCGGGACCTCCCCAGCGTTCACTGCCACCACGGTCGGCCTGGTCAGGCCCGAGCGCAGCGCAGCCGAATACCATTCGGCGTAACTCCGAAATGTTCGCTCCGACGCCGACAGTCCCAAGCCGGCGAGAAACTCGCCGCTTGCTCGTCCCGTCCACGGGTGCACATCGCCGTACTCCCGCAGGCTCGCGATGTACGCACGCCGTAGTAGGGAGTCTCCGATGTTCTCGTCTTGACCGGTGGCCCAGACGAATACACTCGGGCGCGAGATCCCCGACTCGTGTCCCCCGCTCATCCCAGCGCCGTCATCTCGAAGCCGTCGGGCCGCGCGCCACTCCTCGCCAGTTCGCGAATATCGTTCACGAGCGCGTCGCGCCCCACGCTGGCGGATTCCAGCGCGCGCTGCTGCCGCTGACGGTAGTCGTCCCGTACCTCCGGATCCGAGATCAATTCGTCGATCTGTCTGAGGATCCGCTCGGGCTCGAACATATTGACGTTGTGGACATAGTCCGAGATCCCCAGGTCCTCGAACGCCCCGAAACCCTTGCGCTCGTATGCCAGGTGAATCACGAAATGACCTGCACGCAGGGCCATCAGGGCAGCGTGCAGGCGTACGGCGACAACGACGCGGGTCTCGGAACCGGGGGCCATCAGCTCGCTGCGAGTGAGGATCCGCGTCGCGCCGATCGAGTTCATGGCGGCGCGATCGTCGTTGCCGCCCGTCTCGCTCTGAACGTAACCCTCGAAGGTGCCGATCTGTCGGCAGAGATCGAGGACGAGTGGAGGCACGACACCACGCACCGGCCGCGCGCTCACGACCGGAACGGGCGCCGGCGGCGAATCTCCGAGTTCGGCATCGGCACCGAGGATCGCGAGATCGGAAGCGCGTACCGCGCCGTACGGACCGTACTCGGCGAGGCTTCGGTCGTCGCGTACGTAGAACCGCCGGACCTTGCTGACGCCCTGTCCGATCATCTTGTACGTGAACGACTTCGCCGGTCCCACGCTCTGGGGAAGGTAGACGGTCGGTGTCGACGTTCGCGCGGCTGCCAGAAGCTGCGGGCCGTGGACCAGCGCCATCTTGGCGGCCTCTTCCAGGTATCCCGCGCGTAGGTAGCCGCCGCCGACGCCGACGACCAGGTCGAGATCGTCGAGCCCGCGCAACAGGTTGAGGTAGGCGCGGTCGTAGCCGCGCTTTCCAGGCGCCGAGTTGACGGTGGTGATTCCGAGGTACTCGAACGTCTCCGGATGCGACGCCGCAAGGACGAACTCGACGTCGCTTCCCAACGCCTCACGGACGATCTCGAGTGATTCCTCGACCAGCAGTCCGTCTCCGGCATTCGATGCGCTGTAGCCGTGAAGCAGAGCAACCTTCACTTGTCCACCACCGATCTGTAGACCTCGACATGTGCTTCGACGCTCTTGTCCCACGAGAAGGTCGCGGCCCACGTTCGCCCACGATCTGGGGCGCTCGTCTGCCACTCGTCGTCAGCTAGTGCATCCCGAACCGCGGCAGCGATCGAATCGCGATCGATGTCCGCGGTGACCATCGCCGGTCCCGCAACCTCACGGAGGGCTCCGCGCTGCGAGGTGACGACCGGAGCTCCCGCCGCCATTGCTTCGAGCACTGGGAACCCGAACCCCTCGTATTTACTCGGGAACACGAAGGCGGTGCAGGCCTGCATCAAAGCGATCTTGTCGTCCTCCGAGATGAAGCCGAGGTAGCGAACGGTGCGGCTGGCATTGATCGCCGCCATCGATTCTTCCGCGTCCCAGGCTGGCTTTCCTGCGATCAGCAACGGAAGTCCCGCGTCCGCCAGCGGCCCGCACGACATGGCCTCGACCAGTTCCACCAGGTTCTTGCGTGGTTCGATGTTGCCCACGTAGAGGAGGAATTCGGAGGGCACCTTCCCGCGAATCTCCTCCGACAGCGTCCGCGGCCGTGCGAACTTCGCACAGTCGATTCCGTGAAGGATCACCGAGATCGACTCCCGGTCCACACCGAAGACATCGGCGATGTCGTCGGCGCTGGACTCCGAGACCGTGATGACCCGGTCCGTTCGGCTGATCGCCGCACCAACCCGTGCGCGCCAAACCCGTTCGGCGTTGGGCTTGCGTACACCCTCGACCCACTTGCTTGCCACGCCGTGAACCGTCACGACCGAAGGAGAACGGGTCGAGATCAGAGGCCCCGTGTCCGCCACGTAGTGGAGAACCTGGTCGCGGACCGGGCGCGCCAATGCTTGAGCCGTCTCGAGAGCAAGCGTCCCGACGGGATTGTCCACATATCGCATCGACGAGACTTCGATACCTCGGTCACGTAGCCCCGAAGCCAGTGTGCGTGCGTACGTGGTATTTCCACCGACATGCCGCTCGAGTATGCGGCCGGGCATGAGAACCTTCATGCTGCCTCCTCCGGAGAGACTAGGTACAAGTGCGTGAGAGCCCGACCCTGGACACTCGACGAATGGATGTCGAGTGACCGCGCCGCGGTCCGCTGGACCGACGCTCGATAGTCCGCATCGTGCGCGAAACGCAGGACACTTCTCGCTGCGTCCTCGGCACCGCAGCCCGCGGACGCGAATCCAAGCCCGTCGAGTGTTGCGATCTTCCGGGTGAGCACAGGAGTTCCGAGCGAAACTGCCTCGAGCAGCGTCATCGGTGCGCCTTCCCAACGAGCAGGATGAAAGTAGAGATCCGCCTCTGCCATTCGCGCGAGCGCCTCGCCGTTCGACAGCCACCCGGTAACCGATACGCCGGCATCGATCAATTCCTGCTTGAGAGACGCTTCACCATCGCCGATCCACGTCCACTCGACCGACGGATCTTCGACACGCTCGACGACGCGTGCAAGGAAAGACGGGTCCTTCTGCGCCGAAATCCGCCCGACTGTCACCACGCGCGTCCGTGCCGACTTCTGCTTCTCGCAGGTCGGAACGGACAGCGACGTTTCACCGGCAACGTTCGGCAGGTACGTCACGGCAGCGCGACCTGAGACCAGACGGGCCGCGGTAGCGGCTTCGTGTGGGCTGATGGCGGCAATCGTGTGCGGACCGCGACTGAGGAGGTATTCCGTGCCGAGATAGCCCGCACGGACGAGCGGACTGATGTCGCCTCGAAGAAATGAATAGGAATGCGGCGTGTACACCACCTTCACTCCGGGAAAGCTGAATACCCGAAGAGCCCCTGCAAAGCTCGAATGCAGGTGCACCACCTTCGGCTGCTTCTCTCGGATCACTCGCCGTGCCGAGGAGATGAACTTCGCCATCGATCCCTCGAGTCGAGTGATCTCGACGTCCGGGAGCTCGCCGACGTCATGTGCCTGCCGCATTCGCACGACCAGTTCGTGACGAAATCCTGGCGAGTTCTCGATATACCGGCTGATGGCGGTCTGGACGCCACCGCCATAGGCCTCTGACACGTGCAGTACATCCGGTCGGCTCTGTGTGCGCTGACGTTCGATCTGCATGGTGGTCACTTCCCTCGGTCCGGCTCGGGCCACACCTCGGCACCAGCGGACCCGGAGTCGAGCTGCCGATGCGACGTCAGCATCGACCCATACCCCGGTAGGCCCACCCGGCGTCGCGCCACTCGTCCGGCCGCATGCAGTTTCGGCCGTCGATGATGCTCTGCTGGCGTACCCGCGCAGCCAACTTCGCCGGCCGCATCTCACGGAACTCCTCCCACTCCGTGAGGACGAGCACGACGTCTGCCCCTTCGACCGCCTCGGCCACGCTGGTCGCGTATCCGAGGGTCGGGAAGAGCCGACGGGAGTTATCCATCGCCTTGGGGTCGTACACAGTCACGGTCGCGCCCTGAAGCTGGATCTGCCCGGCGACGTTGAGGGCCGGCGAGTCACGCACGTCGTCCGATTCGGGCTTGAAGGCCGCACCCAAGACCGCGACCCGCGTACCGAGAAGCGTTCCCCCACAGGCTTCCCGAGCCATCTCGACCATGCGGGCGCGGCGGCGCATGTTGATGGCGTCCACCTCGCGCAGGAACGTCAGCGCCTGATCCGCGCCGAGTTCACCGGCCCGGGCCATGAAGGCACGGATGTCCTTCGGCAGGCAACCGCCCCCGAATCCCACACCCGCGTTCAGAAACCGACGACCGATCCGGGCGTCGTGACCGATCGCGTCCGCCAGCGTCGTGACGTCTGCGCCCGCCGCCTCGCAGACCTCGGCCATCGCGTTGATGAACGAGATCTTCGTGGCCAGAAAGGCATTCGCAGAGGTCTTCACCAGCTCCGCGGTCGCGAGATCGGTGACCAGGAAGGGGATCTCCTCTTCCAGGAGACGCGCGTAGACCTCACGGGCCACCTCCTCGGCACGCCCAGGCCGATCGCGATCCACACCGAGCACGAGGCGATCCGGATGCAAGGTGTCTTGGACCGCGAAGCCCTCCCTCAGGAACTCCGGGTTCCAGGCGACTTCGAGGTCGTCACTGGCCGGCGCGAGTGCCCGCGCCCGCGCCCCCAGGCGCTCGGCGGTACCCACCGGAACGGTCGACTTGCCGAAGATCACTGCCGGCCGGGTGAGAAGCGGTGCGAGCCGCTCGATCACCGCGTCGACGTACGTCAGGTCCGCGGCGAACTCGCCCTTCTTCTGGGGAGTGCCGACGCCGATGAAATGGATGTCCGCGAACTCCGCGGCCTCCTCGTAGGACGACGTGAAGCGAAGCCGGCCCGCGGCGATGTTGCGCTGCAGGACCTCATCGAGGCCGGGTTCGTAGAACGGAACCTCACCGGCAGCAAGCTTGGCGAGCTTCGACTCATCGACGTCCACGCCCAGAACCTGGTGGCCGAGCTCCGCCATGCACGCGGCGTGTGTCGCGCCCAGGTATCCGGTACCGAATACCGCAATGGATGAACTCATTGATCTGCCTCATCTTCGAAACTCGGGGTCGCCGAACTCCCGCACCGACGGGTGCAGGTTGTCATGCGTCGTATGGATCAGGTGGTCGACGTCGCGGTGCGCGACGGTCAGTAGGCTCCGCTGCCGGCGGTGACGGCGCGGACGGTCTTGCCGACGATGAGGATGTCCTGCATCATCGACCAGTTCTCGACGTACGAAAGGTCAAGTCGCACAGTCTCGTCCCACGAGAGGTCGCTGCGACCACTGACCTGCCAGAGGCCGGTGAGACCGGGCTTGACCAGCATGCGTCGCCGGACGGTGCCGTCGTACGCCTCGACCTCGCGTCGCAGCGGCGGACGCGGGCCGACCACGCTCATCTCACGCCGCAGGACGTTCACGAACTGCGGCAACTCGTCGAGGCTGTACTTGCGCAGGAACTTCCCGACCGGAGTGATGCGGGGGTCGTCCTTCATCTTGAACAGGACGCCCGCGCCTTCGTTCTGACCGAGCAGCGCGGCGACCTGCTTGTCGGCGCCGTCGACCATGGTGCGGAACTTGAGCATCGGGAACGGCTTGCCGTTGATACCGATTCGCTCGGACTTGTAGAGGACCGAGCCCTTGCTGGTCGCCTTGACCGCGATCGCGGCCACGAGCATCACCGGCGACACCGCGATGAGGGCGGCGAGCGCGAAGCACGTGTCGAAGGCCGTCTTCCCGAAGCGCTTCGCACCGTGGTAGCGCGGCTTCTCGACATGGATGAGGGGGAATCCGGCCACCGGGCGCATCACCAGACGCGGGCCGGCGACGTCCACGACACCCGGCGCGACGACGAGATCGACGTTGTGGGGTTCGAGATCCCAGACGAGGCCGCGAATTCCGTCGTGTCCCAGCTGCTCCGTCGCGGTCACGACCACCGTGTCTGCGCCGCAGGCGCCGAGGGCGCCGATCACGTCGTACTCGTTTCCGAGGACCGGGATCTCGCGTCCGTCGACCACGACGTGCTCGTCCTCGCGGTAGCCGTATCCCGGCAGGCAGACACCGACGACGCGGTAGCCGGACGCCGAGTCGCGCTCGAAGTTGCGGGTCATCGTCAGCACCGACTGACGGTTTCCCACCACGAGCACCGAGGTGTGGCAGTCGCCCTTGGCGCGTCGGTACGTGACGACCTTGCGCATCACCCACCGACCGGCGAGCAGTCCGACGAGGCCGAGCGGGAAGGCGATTGCGAGATAGCCGCGGGCGATCTCCGCACGGAGGAGCAGGCCGAGGATCGCAATGAGCCCGAACAGCTGGAACGTCGCGGTGACGATCCGGCGGTACTCCTCTGCGCCGGCACCGATCACACGCGTCGAACGAGTCCGGTGGATCGCGAGCATGGCGAGCCACAGGCCCCCCAGGGCGACCGACATCATCGTGTAGCTGAATCCGGAGATGCCGGCACTGACAGCCTCCGGCGTGGTGCCGAACCGGGCTATCTGAGCGGCAGCCACGGCACCCGCCACCACCACGGAATCGATGATCCGCAGTCGGCTCACATAGCAGTGCTGCCAAAGGCTACGCGAATTGTTTTGCAGAGAAGCTTCATTCACCACCCGAAGCGGAGGGACACCCTCTCCCTCGTCCGCTTCCGCACCTGTTTCCAGGTAACGCGAAGCCGTCACGCCTTCACCTCCATCGACCATTCACATGACATGACCCCCGACGGGTCGATCTGTGTCTAGCGCGAACTGCGGTACTCGAGACCGAATACCGCCGTCCGTGTCACCTGCCTCAGTCCCCTCGGCCCGGCGCACGAAGGCGACGACACCGGCTCGCGTTCGCGATTACGTTCTGCGGGATCCTCCATCCCGCAGAAGCTTTCGCTCACCCCCGAGTCAGATGCGCTTCGGGCCTCGAACCTCGATGCCCTCCGCTGTACGAAATCGTTCTAGCACGAGGCAATGCTCGCCAAAAGTTGAAACGGGACTCCGAAAGAGTTGGGCGTTCGTCCGATTCACCCACTCCGGGATTTGAACGAGCGTCCACGACGACGGCCCGACGGGGCCAAAGGCCCAACCCGAAAATAGCGGGGAGAACACCCTTTTAACGGTCATCGGTACTCCCGTACTACTCTCGGGTAACCGAGTGGACCTGCGGAGACCATGAACGGCGGACGGTCGATTCCTCCGGTTTTTCACCCCGGATCGACGCCGCGAGACACGTCCGCGCCCTACCGCCCCACCCCGGAGGGGTCAACGGCACGTACTGAATCGATGCACACAGGCAGCGCAAACCGGAAGTCGCGACGATTGTCAATGTGATGCAAAACACACGTGAGAGCTGTCGGGGTACCACCGGCATGGGCCGCGAGCTGGCCTTATATGAATCTTCAACTAGCCCGTCATCGAGAATTGACGAGGGCCGTCACACGCCGGTCAGCGCGCCCGAGAGCTGGGATGCGTCGCGAAGTTCAGGTACGCCCGCGACGGCGTCGGCCCGCGCTGCCCCTGGTACTTCGAGCCGACGGCCGTGCTGCCGTAGGGGTTCTCGGCCGCGCTGGTGAGCCGCAGCAGACACAGCTGGCCGATCTTCATCCCCGGCCACAGCGTGATGGGAAGGTTGGCAACGTTCGAGAGTTCGAGCGTGATGTGGCCGCTGAATCCCGGATCGATGAATCCGGCAGTGGAGTGAGTCAGGAGCCCGAGACGTCCGAGGCTCGACTTGCCTTCGAGTCGGCCGGCGAGGTCGTCGGGCAGGCTGCACACCTCGAGCGTCGACCCGAGGACGAACTCACCGGGATGGAGTACGAACGGCTCGCCGGCCACTGGCTCGACCAGCGACGTCAGCTCATCCTGGCGGAGCGCCGGGTCGATATGGGTGTACTTGGTGTTGTCGAAGACGCGAAACAGACTGTCGAGTCGAACGTCCACGCTGGAGGGCTGCACCGTCTCCGGATCGAACGGGTCGATACCCAGGCGTCCGGAGGAAATCTCGGCACGGATGTCACGATCTGAGAGCAGCACAGCAAGAGGCTACCGGTGAGGACATTGTGACCGGCGCGGACCTCGACGAAAGCGCTACGCGACACGGTCTCGGGCGCCCTCGGACACACGATCGATGCCTTCTGCTACAGTTGCCGCTTGCAGGCATTAGCCCTGCTTGCCGATGTAGTTCAATGGTAGAACATCAGCTTCCCAAGCTGAATACGCGGGTTCGATTCCCGTCATCGGCTCCACAGGGTGTTCACCCATTCATGCCCGTTGTATTCACCTATTGGGACGGCAACGCGGTCTCTGCAGTGCCATCGGTGATTGCCGGCCTATATCTCGTCTCACGCGTCAGGTTCGGCCGCTCTCGGCCTGACAATTGTGGTGGTATCCGAGCCGATGACGCCCTTCTTCTGCCGTGTTTCGTGGAGTGGACGAGGGAGGCTCGGCGAGATCCGTGGATTTCGCTGGCGGGGCGGGCGGCTATCTGCCACGCATCACATCGACCGTTGCGGCGGGGGCGACGCGACACACACGCACTGACCGGCGAGGTGTGCGGGCGGTGCGGGCTGGTTCGGGTTCGCCGAGGTACCGGCCCCACGGATCCGGATGTCCGCGTTTGCTGTGCCAGTCGTGGAGGATGAGCAGGTTCAGTGCCGCGAGCGTGAATCCGGTGAGAAGTGTGTACCGGCGGATACCGAAGCCTCGAAAGTACCCCCGATGCACGGCGATCCGGTTGGCTTTCAGTTCGGCGAACAGGCTCTCGATGCCGACCCGGCGGAAGTACGAGGCTTCCCATGCAAGGCTGCCGTGTTGGAACGGCATGCGCCGATCCGGAAAGTCCTCGTCGGTCAGAGTCACCGTGGTGCCGCATCCACACGGATCGCCACGCCTGCATGAGGTGGTCGGCTTCGTGTGGGAGGCGCGCATCGAGATGGGGTTGTTGACGCATCGAACACGCACCGGAGGAACCGCGGGGCCTCGGTAGCGACGTGTCCCGTCGGGTTGCCGAGCTTCGTGAGGGACGAACGCGTAGGCCTGACGCGCGTTGTGGCGGCGATCGACCCGGGCACGCTCTGCAGGGTTCATGTCGTGGGAGATCGTGTCAATCCGAGCAGGGGTGACAAGTTCAGCCTCACGCTATAGCGGGCCCGTCGGCCTCGGCAGCTCCCGTGGCGCCAGTCGACCTATCGCGGCGGCGGCTCGTTGTCGTGCCCGCCCGCCTCGCTCGCGCGCTCTCCGCTTCTCTGGTCTCGGTCTGTGGTCTAGCAGACCTTCTCGTCCACCGACCGTCCCCCAACCCTGCCGCGACCGCGTATCACCCAAACCCGGCTCGAACGACGCTGCCGGGTGCAACGCGCTGCTGCTCGGGCAACGACCTTCGTGCACACACGACACTGCTCCCCGGAAATCGGAACTGAGTTCTTCAGTCCACCTTCCGGGGAGCAGTTCAATGAAGGAGCCCGGCGGCTGCCCCGGGTTGAGGATCGGTCAGTGCATCCCGACTGCGCCCTCGGCGGGCAGGTCGCCCTTCTTGGCGCGGACCAGGACCATCACCAGCGGGCTGATAGCCAGGACGAGAGCACCCGCCCAGCCGAACGCGTGCACGTAGCCCGATACCTCGGTGCCGAATACCCAGTCCATGACCTTGTCGGCGAAGTCCTGGGCGGGCTGCGGCATCGCGGCGATCTGCTCGGGCGTCAGCGGCGTAGCGTTCGATAGGTCCGACGGGATGGCGTCGGCCGGGAAGCCGGGCGGCGGCGTGGGTGCCGGGTTGTCGGCCTGGAACGAGTCCTTGGCCGACGCGTACACCGTGGTGAACAGCGCGGTGCCGAGCGCTCCGCCGACCTGCATCGCCGCGTTCGCCAGGGCGCTGGCGGCGCCGGCGTCGTGGTTAGGGACGCGCAGCAGTGCCAGATTCTGCATCGGCACCATCAGCAGGCCTAGTCCGAAGCCGAACGTCGCCAAGCCCGGGAACACGTGCGTCCAGTAGGAGGTGTCCACCCCGATCTGGGTCAGGAGGAACAGGCCGGTGGCCGCGAAAATCGGGCCGACGACCATCAGCGGCTTAGGTCCGATCCGGGTGCTGAGCTGTGCCGCGATGCCCGATGCCACCACGACGAAGCACGCCATCGGCAAGGCTCCGACGCCCGACATGACCGGGCTCAGACCCATCACGATCTGCAGATAGAAGGTGAGATACAGGGAGCCTCCGAGCAGCGCCGCACCCACCAGTGCCGATCCGATGAACGCGGCGCCCCGGTCGCGATGCCACGGAATACTGAGCGGCAGAAGAGGATTGGTGGTGCGCTTCTCCACGAGGACGAACGCAGCCAGGGAGAGCAGGCCGATGCCGATGAAGAGCAGCGTCTGCGTTTCGAGCCACCCGTGCTCGGCCTTGGTGAAGCCGTACACCAGCGACCCCAGCCCGATTGCGGCCAGGACGGTGCCGGGCAGGTCGTAGCTGGTGTCGTCGTGTGCCTTGGTCTCCTTGACGATCGGCAGCGTCACCGCGATCGCGAAGATTGCGACGGGGACGTTCACCAGCAGGCACCAGCGTGGCGAGCCCGACCAAGTATGCCGATCGCCCGCGCCCAAGGAACCGTTCGCCAGTTTCCCGCAGCGGGCATAGCTTGTTGGCATCACCGAGCATCGTTCCTGTGTCGCAAGGCTCTTCGCGTCACAACCGGGTGATGTCGAGGTTCCCGTCGTGGAAGTCGGCGCGTAGCCGCTTCTTGTCGAACTTGCCGACGCTGGTCTTGGGGACCTCCCCGATCACCGCCCAGTTCTCCGGCAGCTGCCACTTGGCGACCTTGTCGGCCAAGAAGTCCCGCACCTGATCGAGGGTGGTGTCGCTGCCCTCCCGCAGCACCACCGCGACCAGCGGACGCTCGTCCCACTTCTCGTCCGGGATACCGATCACCGCGGCCTCCGCGACCGCCGGATGCCCCATCACCGCATTCTCGAGATCCACCGACGAGATCCACTCGCCACCCGACTTGATGATGTCCTTCGTCCGATCCGACAGACTCAGGTAACCGTCCGGCGTGATCGACCCGACGTCACCGGTGCGCAGCCAACCGTCACGGAACTTGTCCGGCGCCTCGACCCCGTAATACGACGACGTGATCCACGGCCCGCGGACCTCGAGCTCACCGATACTGACGCCGTCGTGCGGCACCCGGTTACCGTCGTCGTCGATCAACCGCGCCTCCACCGACGCCGGGAACCGGCCCTGCATGTACCGGTAACGCCACCGGTCCTCTCCGGTGGAATCGGCCGGCGGACGCCCCACCGACCCGACCGGGGACGTCTCGGTCATGCCCCACGCGTGCAGGACGGAGACCTGGTGCTCGTTCTCGAACGCGTGCATCAGGGCCGGCGGGACCGCCGCGCCACCGATGAGGACCTCGCGCATCGACGAGATGTCCTGCGGATGCTGCTCGAGATGCAGGTGCAGACCCTGCCAGATCGTCGGCACCGCCGCCGCGAACGTCGGACGCTCCGACGCGATCAACTCCGCCAACGGCGCCGGCTGCAGGAACCGGTCCGGCATGATCAACGACGCACCGATCATGAACGCCGCATACGGCAGACCCCACGACATCGCATGGAACTGCGGCACCACCGCCAACGCCCGATCACCCTGCGCCAGGTTCGGGCCATCACTCATGCACACCTGCATCGAGTGCAGGTAGATCGAACGATGCGAGTACACAACACCTTTCGGATCACCCGTGGTGCCCGACGTGTAACACATCGCCGCCGCGGAGCGCTCGTCGAGTTCGGGCCAGTCGAACTCGGTCGGCAGATCCGCGATCAGACCCTCATAGCTGTGCACCTGCACGCCCTCGGGCGCCTCGAGCCCCGCCGTCGAGTCGCCGGTGACGATCACATGCTCGACGGTCTTCATCTGCGCCAACTGCGGGGCCAGCAGCGGGATCAGCGTCGCATCGACGATGACCACCCGATCCTCGGCATGGTTGGCCACGTGGATCAGCTGCTCGGGGAACAGGCGGATGTTCAGGGTGTGCAGCACCGCGCCCATCGACGGCACCGCCAGATACGCCTCGAGGTGTTCGGCGTTGTTCCACATGAACGTCGCGACCCGGTCGTCACCGGTGACACCGAGACCACGCAGCGCGTGTGCCAACTGCGCACACCGGCGACCGACCTCCGCATACGTACGACGCCGCGGACCGGACTCGGTCCAGGTGACCACCTCGGCGTCCGCATGGACGGTACTCCCGTGCCGCAGCAACTGCGCAATCGACAGCGACAGGTCATTCATCGTGCTCAACATTGATACTCCTGATCGGGTTGGGGGTCGGACGGGCTCCGGCTGGACGTCGATCCGTGTCACAGCGGCGACTCCTAGAATTCGAGGGCCAGTTCGAGTCGACTCGAGTTCAGTGGGACTCCCCGCGAGGCATGAGGGCTGTCACGACCAGTCCCACCACCGCCACGGCAGCTGCAATCGCGAAGGCGTAGGAAAACGCCGCGTGCTCCGGATAGCCCTGAATCTGTTCGGTTCCGGCCAGAATTCCGGCCGCAATCTGAGTGCCGACAGCCGCACCGAGCGAGCGCGCGATGGTTGCTATCGCCGTCGTCACTCCTACGCGCTCCTCCGCGGCGCTGTTCGCGGCGACGACGAATACTGCCGTCGACGCGGCGGCTATTCCGACGCCGGCGAGGATCAGCGCGAGGACGATCTGCCACAACTGTGTCGACACTGCTCCCAGCGCGGCGCTGGCACCCAACATCCCGACACCGACGGCAGCCACCGGGGTGGTTCCCCGCGACTTCGTGAGAATCCCCGAGATCACCGACGCAGCTATCGCTGCCCCGTATCCGACGCACAGGAGAAGTCCGATGGTGGTCGTTGAGGCTCCTAATCCGAATCCGCTCTCAGCCGGCGCGGCGAGTTGCTGGGGAATCAGGTACACCACTGCGCCGTAGGTGAATCCGAAGACCACACCCACCGCCACTGCGGTCCACATGGGCCGAAGTGTCATCATGGACAGATCGACCATCGGATCGGTGGTGCGGCGCTGATACCGGGCCCACAGCATGAGCACGGCCAGAGTGATTAGTGCGAGCGCGAGGGCGGGTGGGGCCATCCACCCCTTGCTCGAGGCACTCGAGAGCCAAGCGGTCATGGTCAGGAGCCCGGCTGCCAATCCCAGCGCGCCCAACCAATCGACGCGTCCTCCTGCGGCCTGTGTCACGCTCTTCGGCGTCACGACGGAGAAGGCGAGGGTTCCGAGCAGCACCAGTCCGGTGGGTACCGCGTACATCGCCGAGCGTGAGAGCTTGTCTGCCATCGGTCCGGCCAGCACCACACCGAGTGCTCCTCCGCCCACCACGACAGCGCCGAGAAACCCGGTCGCGGTTTTGACTCGATCGGGGGTCAGCGTAGTGCGGAGCACGACAAAACTGACCGGTAAGAGTCCGAGTCCGAATCCTTGTAGGAACTGTCCGGCGACGAAGAGCGGAAACACGTTGGCGAGGGCCGACAGTGAACCGCCGAATACCACGACTACGGTGAGCCAGATCAATGTGGGGCGGGCTCCGTAGATGTCTGCGATGCGCCCGGCGATGGGGGTGATCAGTACCGTGCTCAATGTCAGGGCGACAGAGGCGAGCGCACCCACATCCGCATCGACACCGAACTCCCTCTGCACCAGAGGAAGTGCAGGAACGATAATGCTCTCCAATGCGGCAACTGCGGCAATGAGAAGGGTGAGGCTTGCGATCCGCGCTGAGGAATGCGCTTCGGCGGCGGTTGCGGCAGCCTGGTTGGTGGCAGTGGACACGGGCGGACTCTTTCGTCGTAGGGGAAGTCAGCGAAACGTGTAGCGCGACACCCACGGCATGGCGGATTCGAGCTGGGCAGAGATGGCGAGAAGGGCTGCATCGCAACCCCATCGGGCCGAGATCATGACCCCGATCGGGATGCCCTCTGGAGTCCATCCGAGCGGCAGACTGATCGAGGGAAACCCCGTCGCGTTCGCAATGATGGTGTTGCCGGTGAAGGTGGTCATCGCGGCGAGTTCTGCAGCAGGATCCTCGTCGTTGCGGAGTGCACCGATCCGCACAGGCGGCGTGGTGACGGTCGATGTCACCACAAAGTCGGCGTCGGCGTAGGCCATTGCCCAGTGGCGGGCTCGCGCCTGTACGACGCCTACCTTCGCTGCGAACTCACCAGCGTCGGTATCGCGGGCGAGTCCACGAAGGTGGCGCACAATCGGCCGGAGTCGATCCTCCGCACCGTCCGACACGGGCTTCGTGCCGGCGAGCGCGGAGAACATGGCGGTGAATGCGCCGGTGAGCTCCAGATCGACGGCTTGCGCTCGTTCGAAAACACGGTGCCCCAGAGTTTCCAAGACAGTGCCGACCTCCAGGATCGCCGCAACGACCTCCGGGTGCACCTCTCCACCGGAGACTGAGCCCGGGGCCACTGCGATGCGCTGCGGCGGCAGCGAGTCCGCTTGCAGGACAGCTGTCTCGAAACCCTCCGTCCGGGACGGGTGTACCGTACCCGCCCCGACGTTCGAGGCCATGACATCGAGCAGAGCCGCAGTGTCTCGCACCGTTCGCGCCATCGGCCCCTTGCTGGTCAGTCCCATTCCGTCGTTCGCGGTGGGTCCCACAGTGATCAGTCCGCGACTCGGCTTGAGGCCGACCACGCCGCAGGCCGCCGCCGGGGAGCGAAGCGAACCTGCGGTGTCGCTTCCCTGAGCGAGGGGTACCAGCGCCGCGCCCACCGATGCACCTGCGCCGCCGCTGCTTCCGGCTGCGCTGAGGGTTGGGTCGAACGGGCTGCGTGCCGGCGGGGCCACCTCCGGCTCGGTGTAGCAGGCTGCGCCGAACTCGGGCACCGTCGTCTTGCCGATATCGATCAGTCCGGCACCGCGGATGACCTGGACGATCTCGTCGTCGCGGTCGGGGATCCAGTCCCGATACAGCACGGAACCGTAGGTGGTGCGGATTCCGCGGGTGGCTTCGAGGTCTTTGATCGACACCGGGACACCGAAGAGGCGCGGCAGATCTCGAACGTCCGACATGAGCACTTCCTGAGCGAGGCGTGCTCGGTCCAGGGCTTGGTCGGGCGCCACCGTGGTGAAGGCGCCGACATCGTCGTGGAGTTGCGCGCGATCGAGAAAGTGCTGCGCGACTTCGGGTATGGGTGCTTCGCGCCGACGGATCGTTTCGGCGAGTTCGACGGCGGACAGTTCGTGCAGTTGGGTCACGGGAGGACACCTTGTCATTTCGTTACGCGTATCGATATAGTTGGGGAATGGTAGTCGAATCGGGTCACAATGCAAGAGCGGGACGACCGAAGGCGGCGAGCGCGGCGCAGATTCTCGAGGCCGCCGCACAGATCGCGGACGACGACGGACTCGAGGCAGTGTCGTTGCGCGCCATCGCCGATCGGCTGGGGACCTCGCCGATGTCGGTGCATAGAACCACCGGCGGCATCGATGCGCTGCGCCGCGAATTGGTCGCAGCGCTGGTAGGCGAGGCCATCGACGCCATCGACTGGCCAACGGGCTGGAGCGAGATGTGCTGGACCTTCGCTCGCGCGTTGCGCGACCTGCTGATGCGTCATCCACTGGTACTCGAAGCCCACCGTCAGTCCGCTCTCGAGGCTCCGGGCGCGGACGACATCGCGCACCGGATGGTCCGGGCGTTACGGGATGCGGGGCTCTGCGAGGAAGAGGCCGTGTACGCGTACGCCACGCTGCACGACTTCGTCACCGGCCACGTCTCGATCAGACTCGGGCGCGGTGACTTCGAGTCGACTACGACGCCCGCCGAGCGACGTGCCGCCTCGGTATTCGTCGACCATCACGACTACGACCGGCGCTTCGAGACAGGAATCTCGTTGCTGATGAGCGGAATTGGCGCAGCACTCGCCCAGCAGGTTCACTCATGACGATACTTCCCGAGACACATGTGATCGTCGATGCCACCGGCCGTCGTATCGCCTGGTGCGAGTACGGCGACCCGAACGGGCGGATCGCGATCGCCGCCCACGGGACGCCCGGCAGCCGCTACCAGGGAATCCCCTTGCACGAGTCCGCCGCCGCATCCGGTTGGCGGCTGATATTTCCCGATCGGCCCGGATACGGGCAGACGTCACCTCTGGCCGGGGCAACGACGCCTGACCCGGGATTTCACGCATGGGACAATGACGCGCTGGCCATCCTCGACCATCTGGGTGTCGGCAAGGCCGCGCTCGTCGGCTTCTCCGGAGGCGGCGGTTACGCACTCGCCCTGGCTGCACGGTGTCCCGCACGCGTCGATCGACTGGTGCTCGCCTGCGCGATGGTCCCTGGAACGCCCCGACAGAGCCTGCGCCAAAGGATCCGCCTGGTCTCGGTGCTCTATGCGGCGGCACGGTGGGCACCCCGGATCGCGGGTGCGATGCTGGCTGGAACCTGCATATTCGCTCACACCCGAAGCAACTCGGTCTCGGCGTGGCCGGCGGCCGACCAGGCTGTCATGAACGATCCAGTCGCAAAGGCCAACGCCGAACTCGACGGCGGCGAGGCCAAGGCTCAGGGCACTGCCGCCGCCGTGGCCGACCTACGTCGCTACGACCACGACCTGCCGGAGCCCCTCGAGTCGATCACTGTACCCACGGTGTTCCTACACGGCAGCGCCGACGGGAACGTACCGATCGACGTCGCACAGCGCGCACACCGCAGGATCCCCGGTTCCGCACTCGAGGTGATCCCCGGCGCCGGGCACCTATTCCTCGTCCACGATCCGGAACCATTGATGCGAGCACTCCAATGACGCGGATCGGTGTGTTCGATCTCTTCACCGTCGGTATCGGACCGTCCAGTTCGCACACCGTCGGGCCGATGCGGGCGGCGCGCGACTTCGCGCTGGCAGTCTCGGCGTGCCGCGCCGACCGCGCGATCACCTCGCTCCACGTGGATGTCTATGGCTCGCTCGCCGCGACCGGACAGGGGCACAACACGTTCGGTGCGATTCTGCTCGGACTGGAGGGAAACGATCCTGAGCGCATCGAACCCGACTATGCGCGCCGACGGGTCCAGGAGATCGAGGCGGGCGCTGCCATGCGCCTGGCGGGCACAGCCCTGAACTTCACGTCGCGGGACTTGCAGTTGCATCCGCTGCTTGTCCGCGGTGCGCACGCCAACGAACTCAGATTTCGGGTGTCCTTCGACAGTGGCGCCGGAGTCGACGAGACGTATTACTCGGTCGGCGGCGGGTTCATCGAGAAGAGTGGTTCGCCAGCACTTCCGGGTAGTCACGCAGAGGAACCGTTCCCATTCGACTCCGCCGCCGAGTTGTTGGCCCACTGCACGGAATCGGGGCTCTCCATCGCGGAGATCATGCTCGCGAACGAGAAGAGTCAGCGGTCCACAGCCGAGGTGCGGTCCGGAGTCCTCGGTCTCTGGACCACGATGCGCGAGTGCATCGACGCCGGATTCCGCGCCACCGGGTTTCTTCCGGGCGGATTGCAGGTGCCGCGCCGGGCGGCCGGGATCGTTACCGGTCTGCGTGATTCCGGCCAGACCAGTGAGTTGGAATGGGCGACCGCGGCGGCGATGGCCGTGAACGAGGAGAACGCTGCCGGTGGTCGCGTTGTCACCGCGCCCACCAACGGTGCCGCGGGAATCATTCCCGCTGTGCTGTTCTCGGCGCTGCGCGCCAATCATGGTCGCGGCGATGACGCCAGTGCGGTCATCGAGTTTCTTCTCACCGCCACGGCAATCGGGACGTTGTACAAGAAGCGTGCCTCGATCTCGGGCGCGGATCTGGGCTGTCAGGGCGAGGTCGGCTCGGCTTGTTCGATGGCCGCCGCCGGATATGCGGCGCTGTCCGGGGGCACGCCTGAGCAGATCGAAAATGCCGCGGAAATCGGAATGGAGCACAATTTGGGGCTTACCTGCGACCCCGTTGGTGGACTGGTGCAGATTCCGTGCATCGAGCGCAACGGGATGGGCGCCGTTACCGCGATTCATGCCGCGCGGGTGGCACTGCACGGCAATGGAAGCCATCACGTCTCACTCGACGCCGTGATCGAGACGATGCGGATTACCGGTGCGGACATGGACGCCAAGTATCGGGAGACCTCGCGCGGCGGTTTGGCGGTGACAGTGGCGCAGTGCTGAGCCGGGCACTGCGAACGCAGGGATCATCCGGTAAACGGACGGCGGTTGTCTTTCACACCGGCCACACCGCCACCGCCCGAGAACTCGCCGAACACGTCCGCGCCCGCCACCGCCGACCACAGGCAAGACGCTCGATCCCGATCAGCTGCGCGCGTTGACGATGCGGGCACGTTGGTCTCAAACGTCGGAGTGGGTGTGGTCTACCGATGTCATCGCTGGAAAGGTTGGGCGCGGAATCACGTGCCACACTGGCGCGATGAACAGGATCGCATTCGCAGCGATATCCGTGCTCGAACAGCCCAAAGTAAAACTCACACCAGGCCTGTCCGACAGCGAAATCCACTCGGTACGTGATTGATTCGGTTTCGAGTTCGCCCAGGACCACCTCGATCTACTGGCCGCAACGATGCCGGTGGGCGATCGATGGCCCGACTGGCGCGACGGCGACGATTCTGAACTGCAACGGATGCTCAACTGGCCGATCGATGGCTTCGTATGGGACGCCCTCAATCAGGAGCCGCCCTTCTGGCCGCCGTCTTGGGGTACGCGACCGAAGAATGCTCAGGAGGTTGAGCGCACCGTGCGAACCAATCTCGCTGAGCGGCCGGTGCCGATTTACGGGCACCGGTATAAGCCTGCTGCCCCAGCCCCGCTGGGGCAGCAGTGTTCTCGGCGTACCAGACACCGACGGCATCTACTACGGCCCCGATCTGGTCGAGTACCTCAGGGACGAACTCGGTATCGGGGCTGCACCGAGGGACACCTGGTCGATTCGGAGTAAGGTGCCGTTCTGGTCGCGATTCGTTGAGTCAGCGAACCACGCTGAGTCCATCTGACCGACCGATGTCGTGGACTCACCAGCCGCGGCCCATCCGCAGCAACTGGAACTCATCCAGATTTGTGTGATCTGGAGCCATCGCTAAGTGTGATCACCGACTGGTCAACCTATCCATCCCGTTGCAGCCCACCACGCTCCGCCATGAGTGAACGCCCCTCATCCATCCCCTCCCGCGCGCATCCACAACCACATCCGACGTGCCGTCTCGCGCGTAGTGCCATCGAGCCGCATCCGCCGCACGCTTCCGCGTCAGCGATGAATTTCGGCGGCGGATCGGGTCTGCCTTGGCATGACTCCAATTGTTGCCGACATCTCGGTCTCTCTCGACGGCTTTGTCACCGGGCCCGACCCCAGCCCGGACAACGGTCTGGGCACCGGTGATGAGGCCATGCACACGTGGGCACTTTCCGGCTACCCCGACGACCGCCGGGTCCTGCGAGAGGGGACCAACCGCTCGGGCGCCGTCGTCCTCGGCCGCGACCTCCAGCTCGACATCGACCGCGACGCACCTGACCTACAACGTCTTCGGGTGATCCGATGACCACTTTCGACGCCAAAGGGATCGTCTTGGGCATCGAGTCGTTCGGCGACGACGACGCGCCACTCGTTCTGCTCGCGGGCGGAACGACGATGCTCTCCTGGCCAGATGCTCTGTGCGAGCGCCTCGCCGCCGGCGGGCGCCGTGTGGTGCGCTACGACCTGCGCGATAGCGGCGAGTCGACGACGACGGATCCGGAGGCGCCCGCTTACACCCTCCGCGGCCTCGCCGCCGACGCGGCGGCCCTTGCTGACGCGCTGGGCGGCGGGCCTGTACACCTCGCGGGAATCGGCGTCGGCGGGATGGTCGCCCAGGTGGCCGTGCTCGACCATCCGGGCGTCTTCTCGGCGCTCACCCTGGTCGGCACCCGCCCGGTTGCCCCTGGCCCGCCCGACGATGACCTCCCCGACCATGACCCGGTGACGATGAGCCGACTGTTCGCCCGCGCGATGCCCGACTGGACCGACCGCGAGGCGGTCGCGGAGTTCGCCGCCGCCGGCGCGGCGATCTTCGGCGACAACCCCGCCGCCGCGCGCGCAATCGCTGCGCGCATCTGGGACCGCACGCCCGGCACCGCACCCCCGGTCCAAATGGCCAACCAGATTGGCATGGTGTTTTCCAGGCTCGACTGCCAACCCCGCTGGCGCGAGCGCCTGCCCGAGATCGAGGTCCCCACGCTCGTCGTCCACGGCCGCCACAACCGGTTCTTCCCCATCGGCAACGGCCAGGCGATCGCGCGCGAGATCCCCAGGGCACGGTTGCTCGTCCTCGAGGACGCCGCCACTGCGATCCCCGATGCGGCGATCCGCGAGGTCACCGAGGCGATGCTCACGCTCGGATAGAGGACGGCGGGTGCCGCGCGGGCCCGACCCCCACGCACCAGTGGACGTCGGAGACTCGATCCGGCCGCGGCCCGCGATCGGCACGATTCCAACACGAGGCTATCTCGGATGCTTCGCTCGGTCCATATCCCGCAACCTCGGCTCTGCAGCCAGGAGCCGTGGCCGGTCATACCAATCTCTCCCCGACACTCGTGTCTCCCTCCCCCGATGCTCGTGCTTCTCAGCGTGTCCTCGCCATAGGAAAGGCGCGCGACAGCGACGACTGCAGCGCGCCGGTCCGCGCGAGATGAGTCGCGGAAGCCGACGCGGTTGCGCCGGCGGACTCGGTGCGGCATACCCCCTGGGTACGAGGAACGGTTGATACCGCGGGTTGATGTGTGTCCGGGGGGCGCCACGCGAGCCTCTTCTGTATGACCTCCCGACCGCCCCGGATGTGGGCGAAGACAACGGTGTACGTGCTCGTAGCCTTCCTTGCCGGGGGCATCCTCGTCGCCACGCAGTCCGCGACAGGCCCCGATCCGGACCTACTCGAATTGGTGCAGTTCGCACCCACGGTCGCGGTCGCGGTGGTCCTGCTGGCTTGGCGGGGCCGCTGGGTTGCACCGCTCGAGGCGAGTCTGAGGCGGCCCGACGCGACGCTGGCAGCCACCGCCGCCGGATCGGTGCTGGTGGTCTTGGCCTTGCCCGCTGTGGTGTTGGTTGCTCTCGGCGGCAGCGTCAGCGTCTCCGCGGTGCACGCCGGTTCGGCGCCAATCGGACTGCTCGTCCTCGCACAGTGTGTCGGCGCCTGCGGTGAAGAGATTGGATGGCGCGGATTCCTGCAGCCCTACCTGCGGAGCAAGTACTCCGTACTGGTCACCGGCGTCATGGTCGGGACCGTCTGGGGAGTGTGGCACGTACAGATCTTCGCGGCCGGGGTCGCGTATGCGGTCGGCTTCCTACTGTCGACGATCGCCATGTCGGTGCTCCTGGCGGTCCTCCTGGACCCTTTCCGCAGCGGGAACCTGCTCATCGCCACCATGTTTCATGCCGCAGTCAATCTGGGGCTGATGGCGTTCGGTGATACCGGCGGCCGAGAGCCGTTGCTCTGGACGTTGATGGCGGTCGGCGCGGCGTGCTGCGCAGCGGCGATCGCGGCGGTCAGGAAGGTTCGAGGTCCCGCAGGTTCAGCGGCGCGTCGACTACCTGCGGAGCCCGAGCGCGCTGGTTCCTGAAACCCACCACGCCCGCCGCGTCGGCAGCACGAGCTGCGGACCGCGCACGGTACTGTGTATGCCGCGCTCAGCACGTGCACTCGGGACTGGCGGCGCAATGAGAGACAAAGGGTTTCAGGTGATGTGCGTGTCCACTCAGCGCCGATTCGCGCGGCTGGTATCGGCGTTCGCGTGTGCGGGGGTGCTGATCTCTGCTGTAGCGTGTGGCACCGCTTCCGGCCCCACGGTGATCGCCGATCGCTCTCCCGTCGTCATCGAGCACGGCATGGGGTCGACGGTGTTCGGTGATGTTCCCAAACGCATCGTCGCGCTATCGGGATCATGGGCGGATAGTCTGCTCGCGCTGGGTATCCAACCGGTGGGTGTCGGCACGTTGACCGGATTTGGTCCCGCAGATGGGAAGCTCTCGTGGCAAGGTGACTACGACGCGCAGGTTGTAGCGTTGTCGCTCGTTGGTGCTCCTGATTACGAGGCGATCGCCGCGCTGGATCCAGATCTGATTCTCGCGGACTATTCGGCGAATACCCCCGCGGTCTACCAGAAGCTGAGTGAGATCGCTCCCACCGTCGCCCAGTTGAAGGCTGGAGATTTCGTCTCGCCGTGGCGCGATCAGGTCCGGGTCCTCGGCCGTGTCGTCGGGCTGGAGCACCGTGCCGAGTCACTGGTTGCTGAGACCGAGGCCGACATCGCGGCCGTGCGTGAGACCTTCCCGGCGGCGGCTGGAAAAACGTTCGCGATCGCAACGGTCGGGGGTCCCTCTGTCGGTGTTGTCGGAAGTGAATCAGATGCCGCAGCAACGCTGTTGGGTGAGCTCGGCCTGCGGTTGGACCCTGCAGTGATCGAGTTGGGAAAGGGCAGGAGCCGGCTGACCGTCTCGTACGAGCAGGCACGGCCGGCGCTGTCGGCGGATGTGTTGCTGGTTCGATCGAGCCGTGGAGAGGAGTCGCTCGAGGCGATGATCCCGGGTTGGGACGGCCTGCCCGCGGTCCGTTCAGGTACCGCGGTCATGGTGGACCGCCCGTTGTCGGGCGCGATCAGTGACCCGAGCGTCCTCAACATCGACCTTCTGCTCGACTCGATTCGTCCTGCCTTGGAGAAGCTCGCTGCCTGATCTACAACTATCGACGCTCTACAGCAGTCGCAGTGCCATCGCAGCTCGCACCGCGTCGGTCTTGTTGTGCACAGCGAGTTTTCGGAACAGCGACTGAACCTGCGTTTTCACGGTGTTCTGGGAGACGAACAGCTTCGCGGCCGTCTCCGCCCCGCTCAGGCCCTCGGCGAGTGCGGACAGCACCACCAGTTCCCGATCGCTGAGCGCGACGACCGGCACCGTGTCGGGTAGTACCTGGGTTGCATGAGCGTATTCGTTCCAGCGATGGGGCAATGTCGCGCCGGCTTCGGTGAGCACGTTCAGAGCACCAGGCGGCACCATCGCGAGCGGTCGTACCGTGCCGACGGATTCGGCCAACGCCGTTGCGCGGCGCCAGGTGGCTATTGCGTCATCCGGTCGCCCCACTTGCAGGCAGGCCACCGCCGCGATCAACAGGCCGTCGACGCGTGCACGCAGGTCGAGGCTGCCGCCTGTGCTGACCCGCGTTGCCTCGGCAAGGGCCGTCTCCGGGTCCCCGGTCAGCAAGGCGAGACGTGCCCGCGCAACGGATAGCAGTGGATGCTCGCCGGAATGCCGACGCAGCACCATCTGTGCGACATTGCCTCGGCCGAGTGCGCACAGCAGGTCCACCTCGACGGAGGTGAGCAGCGATCCCGCCTCCGAATCAGGTGTGCGCCATCGGTTGAAGGTCGGCGCGAAGCGGTCGATCAGGTCGATTCCGCGCTGGGGTTCGCCCGACAGCAGGAAACACTGACAGCGTGCGAAGAGGATGTACGCCCACATCTCGTCCCGGTCCCGCAGTTCATCGATCAGCACGTCCAAGTCCGCGGCCGCGCTGTCCACGTCAAGGTTCTCGAGCGATATCAGCGCCTTGGCCACGAGTCCTGTTACCCGGATCATCTTCTCCAGGCGGCCTTCCGACGGCTGCGTCGCCTCCCATTTCCCGATCCACTCGCGGGCATCGCCGAGTTGACCGGCAAGCGCACAGTTGAGCGCAAGACTTCCCGCCGAGTTCCGCGCTACGAAACCGAGACCGACCGCTTCGGCGCCCGAGTAAGCGCGCTGGAATACGGTGTTCGCCCCTCGTCGGCGCCCGGCCAGTTGGCAGGTGATGGCCCACTGCAGTCGTAACACCGGTAGCGCGGCAGCTACGACGTCGGGCTGGACCGAGCCGGCGACCAGAGCGGCCTGTTCGAGTCGCTCGGCGAAGTCGGCCCCACTGGCCATGTCTCCCGCGAACCGCAGTAGCGACGCCTGTACTGTCCCGATAGCGAGTGTCTCGATGACATCGGGACGCCTGGCCATTTCAGCCAGGTCGTTCGGATCTGTCGAAAGTCCGCTGGTGAACCGTCCGCTGGTGCCGTGTCCGATGAACATCTCCCGAGCGGCGCGTAGGAGCGGGTCAGCCTCCACGACCGACATGGGAAATGCGAGAAGAACACTCCGGAAGTCTTCGAGGTGCGACGCGACCATCTCCGTCCAGTTGAGCCGGAGAATCGACGTCGCCTCATCCCAGGCCTCGTTGTCGATTGCCGAACGCACCGCGACCAGATACCGCTCCGAACTCTTGTCAGCCGTCATCCCGAGATCCCTTCCTGGTGCATACCCGATCCGTATTCATCCAGTCGCACATCAAGATCAGCGGCAGTTCGGATGCACGACCCGACCTCACAGCAACTTCAATTCCGTTGCAGCCCTGATCGCTTCATCGCGAGAATGGACGCCGAGTTTGCGGAACAACGAGTTGATCTGCGCCTTCACGGTGTGCGGAGACACACCCAGCTTGGCTGCGATTTCGAACCTGGTGAGATCATCGGTCAACTCGGCCAACACGACCCGTTCGCGCTCTGTCAACTTCACAACGTTCACCCTGTCAGGCAAGACGGGCGACATCGATCGACTGCGCCCCCAGCTCTTCGGAAGAGCGGCACCGATGTCGGCCAACAAGTCCACATACCCTTGCGGCAGTAGCGCAAACGGCCGGACCATACCGGTGGTGTCGGCGAAGGTGGTGGCCCGCCGCCACGAGGCGATCGCGTCATCGGCCCGATCGATCTGCGCGTACGCCGCCGCTTCCATCACCAACGCCTCCAACTGGATACGTGGCGTACTGGTGTTGTGGAAGGTAGCGCGCGCACATCCAAGGAGCGTTGCCGCCGGATCTCCGCTGAGCAGGGCAACGCGGGCGCGTACAACCGTCAGCAGTGGATGGCTATCCGGATGGAGGCTCAATGCGGTCAGCGCGGCGTCTCCTCGGCCGAGAGCGCATTGTAAATCAGCAGTGGCACATGCCAGTAACGTGTCCGCAGCGGAGCTCGGAGTTTGCCTGCGCTCCCAACGCGCGCCGGATCGATCGAGGTAGCTGAGTCCTCGCGCCGGGCTTCCAGAGAGCACTGCGTACTGGATGTGGGCGAACGACGCGTACGCCCACAGCTCTTCGTTGTCATGCAGCTCCCCCAGCTCGTCGAGGACCTGTGCGGCCGATGCAAGGTCGAGCTCTTCCAGAGCGATCAATGCTCGGGCTACGAGGGCGGATGCACGGATCGTCTGTTCGAACGGTTCAGCCCCCGGTGGCGTCCGATCCCGCTTCACGAGCCATTCTCGGGCTGTGCTGAGTTCGCCGGCGAAGGCATAGTTCAGAGCAAGACTCCCTGCACAGTTCCGCACGACGACGTCCAGTCCCAGAGCTTCGGCACCGTAGCAAGAGCGCCGGAAGATGGTGTTCGATATGGCGGTTCTGTAGGCGAGCTGGCAGCTGATGGCCCACTGCAATCGCAGTGGCGGCAGCATGGTCGCGACGGCATCGGGCTGGTACCGCAGCGCGTCCATTGCGACTTGTTCGAGCTGGGCGGCGATGTCCGCGGCCTCGCGCGTTCGTCCTGCAAGCCGCAGCCGCGCGCACTCCACTGTGCTGATGGAAAGTCGATCGGCGACGTCGGGTGCCCGCCCCCACTCTGCGCGCCCGTCTGCATCAGTGGGGATGGTGTCCACCAGTTGGGCCGCTGCGGTGCCGCGAACGATGAGGGGCTCCGCAACCGGGCCAGGCGACGCGTGTCGGAGAACTTCTCTCGCGCCGTCCCAGTCACGGCGGTCAATCGCGGAACGCAGCGCCTGCACGCCCGGCACAACCGGTCGTTCGGGGTGGCGGCTCGTCAACGCACTTCTCTCCATGAAAACCGGTCCCGCACTGCGCTGCGCGACACACACGCGCCCGCATCCGCAAGAGCGTCACCGCTATTTCACCCCCAAAATTAACCCATGACAGGTAGCGGCCGCACGGTGGATAACTTGGCCCCGCAAGTCGGGAAGCTGAGGAGTGCGTGTTGGTCGTCGGGGCTGATGAGCGCGCCCATCGTAGGGCGCAGGTGTTCCACGAGATCGAACGGGGCATCGAGGAGGCGTGCGCAGGGTCCGGTTCGCCTGTTCTGATGACGGGACCGACGCCGTCCGGGGGATTCCGCGGCCGGGCGGCGGAGCCGATCTCCACCCTTCGCCAGGTTCAGGATGCGTTCGAGGCGGCCGAGCTCGGTCTGGGGTCCGCGTTGGTGGTGACCGGGCCTGCCGGGTCGGGGCGTACGCGTCTGCTGGGTGAGTTGGTCGTCACTTCGTCGTTCGAGACGGTCTCGATCGGCGGTGCGTCGAACGTGTCCGAGTACGTCGATTACAGCTTGATGGCGATGCTGGGCCGGTCGGGTCGGTTGCGCGACGGCGGCGGGCGGGCGGCGGGGTTCGAGATCGGCGAGTCCACGGTGGCGGCCCGGGCCGAGCAGTTGCTCGATGTGATCGCGCGGCACGCGGACCATCAGGGGCCGTTGGCGATCCTGGTCGACGATGCCGACCGGATGGCGCAGGGTTGCCAACAGCTGCTCGCGTATGTGGGGCGGCGGCTGGCGAATCATCGGGTCGTGCTGTTGCTGGTCAGTGGTGTCGAGCCGCCGGAGCCGTTCCTGTCGTTGCCGCAGGTTGCGGTGCCCCCGTTGGGGTATGCCGCCGCGTCGGCGCTGATGGCCGAGGCGCTCGGGACGGTTCCGGCGCCGGCGCTGGTCGACGAGTTGCACCGCATCTCGCGCGGCAAACCGGGGGTGTTGCTGGAGCTGTGTGAGACGGTCACCGACGGGCAGATCGCGGGGATCGAGTCGATCCGCTATCCGATCGTGGTCGGTGGCTCGCGTGCGTCGCGGTGGACCGAGATCGACGACCGGTCGACCGAGAGTCAGCGGACGCTGCTGGCGCTGCTGGCGGTGGCGAAGTCGGTACCGGTGCCGGATCTGCTCGAGGTGGCGACGAACGCGGACAGCGCCGACCCCGGGCGCGAGCTGGACGGGTTGCTGTCGTTGCGGCAGGTGGAGCGGGTCGGGGACCGGGTTCGGATCGGCAACCTGCTGGACCGGTGGGCCGTGTACGGGGCCGCCACTTCTGCGCGCCGGTCGCTCGCGCACACCCTGGTCGACGAGCGCGGGTATCAGCGCGAGCTCGGGGGCGGACGTGGCGGCGACGCGGACGCTTCGGTGCTGCGGCCGATCGACCCGGGCCTCGGGGTGGAGCAGGTCCTGGCGACCGCCGAGGCGTTGGTCCGTGAGTCGTCGTGCGCGCTGGCGCTGTCGGTTCTGCGTGAGGCGATCGCGGTGTCGGCGGGCGCGAGTGCGAGCACGCTGCGGTTGGCTGCTGCGAGGCTTGCGCTGGACATGGGATTCCGGAGCGATGCGGAGAGTCTCGCGGACGAGGTGGTGTGGTCGGATGCGTGCGTGCGCGACCGTGCCGCAGCCGAACTCGTCAAGGTCGAGGCGCGTTATCTCGCCGATCGACCCATCAACGTCGAGTCGGTCGTCGAGTCCGTGCGTGAGCTGGCCGAGGTGGACCCGGACGGCGCCGTCGAATTGGCAGGACGCGCGATCCTCTATCAGCTCGAGCAGGACCAGTTCTACGGCGTGCGCGAGCTGTACGGGTTGGCAGAGCGCGCCCAAGCCCGCCACTCCGGCTGTTCCCGTGGGGCGTTCACGCTGGCACGGATCAACTTGGCGTTGGTACAAGACGACGTGGGTGAGGCGCAGGCCCTGCACGATCAGGCGGATGGCGTTGACCCGTTCTCGCGGCGCAGTTTCAGGGAGGTCGTCGCCTCGGCGATGGTCCTCACCCGGCTGGGGCGGGTCGAGGAGGCCCGTGGGCGGATCGAACGCGCCTCTGCCAAAACACATCCGGCGCCATCACCGCTCGATCGGGTATACCTACTCACGGCACAGGTCGACTGCGAGATTGTGGCGGGGAACCCGGTCGGGGCAGGGCGTCTCTGGGAACAGGCCGACGCGATCTTCTCGTCTCACACTCACCTGCGAATGCTGCGGCTCGCTCAGCGCGTGGAGATCCTAGGGCCACAGGGACGGTTCGACGAGGCCGAACAGATTGCGGCACAAGTATTCTGCGATCGTTCTTCCGGAACGGTCGACAGCCTCCAGGCGAGACTTCGCGGCGCTCTCGGCGAAATGGCGCTGATGCAAGGGGATGCTGAGCGGGCGATCGCCCTGCTCGAGCAGAGCATCGACCACGTCGACCGCCATGCCTGCATCTGGAAGACGAAACGGTACGTCGACCTCATCGAGGCGCTCGTGCTTGCCGGCGATCTGCGGGCCGCCACCCGCATGCTGGACGTGACGACCGGGCGGTTGCAGCAGCGCACCCGCACGACTCTGACGTCGGCGATCCTGGCACGGGGACGGCTGCTGGTCGCCGAAATCACCGACGCCCGTGAGTTGGTCGAGCTGGCGCTGGGTTCCCGGGAAGACAAGGTTCCCGCGCTCGAGCGGGCTCGTTCCCTGGCGATCTATGCCGACCGGCTGCGGGAGAACGGCAAGGTGGCCCAGAGCCGTCAGCGGGCGCGGACGGCCTTCGCGCTGTTCGAACGCATCGGCGCCGACGGATGGATCCGGGGCGGTCGTTGGTCCACCCGCACGAGCATGCAGGCCGCGGCGCCCCCGATGTCCGGTGATCCTCGACTCTGGGCGCTGACCGACATCGAGCGGCGGGTGGTCCAACTCGTGGTGCAGGGCATGCGCAACCGTGAGATCGCCGCGCAACTGTACGTCTCGCTGCGCACGGTGGAAAAGCACCTCACCAGCACCTACCGCAAACTCGACATCCGTTCGCGCGCCGAACTCTTCGCGTTGATCAAGAGCGAGCAGCCGGCGATTGCCGCGAGCATCCCTGCGTGAGGTTCGAATCCCCGATGGGGATTGCGCCGGGCCGGAGCTACGTGGGCTACGCGCAGATGTCCAGCGTGGCGTGGAGAGCCTTCTACCTGTTGTCTGCCGGTCAGGTCGGCGGCAAGGTGGCGTCGATGCCCGTCAGGTGTCGAGTCGACCCGCGAGCAAGGTCGCCAGGTTGCCGACCAGGTCGGCGGATCCGGAGCCGGGAAGATCACCGAGCCATACCCGCTCGGCGTCGCGGACGGTCGCCGCCAGGCGCGCGTGCAACTGCCGGCCCCGCGCACTGGGATGCACGCGCACCTTGCGCCGGTCGTCGGCGTCGACCTCGCGGTAGACGGCGGCGATCGACACCAGGCGGTCGACGACTCGGGTCAGCGTCGGGGCCGGTATCCGCGTGCGATCGCGCAGGTCCGCCATGGTCGCGCCCGGGCACTCGGCGAGCGTGTCGAGCACCAGGTAGTGGTCGACGTTGAGGTTGTCCGCGGCGAGCGCGTCGTCCGCCGCCTGCGCCGCGACCCTCGCCGTTCGGAGGAGCGCGACGGTCACCGAGACGTCGTCCACCGCGAAGGCACTGTTGTCCGACACGACCCACTCCCGAGCTGTTGCGCAGTTCACACTCCACCAGCAATACTTTCAAATGAAATGATAGCCCACGCGCAGCACACCGCCTGCGACGCCGCGGAGATGTCGACGTGAGCGTCGCGCTCGACCGCGCCCGCGCCGCGCAGTGGCGGGTCGCGATGGTGGTACCGCTCCAGGGGCCCGCGGGCCTGTTCGGACCGTCGTGCGAGGCGATCGGCGAACTGGCGGCGCGCGACATCAACAGCGCGGGCGGCGTCCTCGGGCGGGAGGCGGCCATCCACGTCGTGGACGGCGGTACGCACCCGGACGTGATCGCCGCCGAGGTGAACCGACTGGTGTCGACGGGCGCGATCGACGCGGTCAGCGGATGGCACATCTCGTCGGTGCGCCATGCGCTCGCGCCGGTCGTGACCGGCCGCGTCCCGTACTCCTACACCTCGCTGTACGAGGGCGGCGAGACGCGCAGCGGCATCTTCTGCTGCGGGGAGACGCCGCGTCAGCAGATCGCTCCGGCGTTGAAGTGGTTGCGCGACAACGTCGGCGCCCGACGATGGTTCGTCGTCGGCGACGACTACGTATGGCCGCACGGATCCCTCGGCGCGGTTCGCGCGTATGCCCACGAGCTCGATCTGCGGATCGTGGGCGAGTCGTTCGTCGACCTCGGCCGCGGCAACATGAGCCGTGTCGTCGACTCCGTCGCGGCGTCGGAGTGCGACGGAGTCCTGATGCTCCTGGTGGGGCAGGACGCCGTCGACTTCAACCGGGCCTTCGCGCGCCGAGGACTGGACGAGCGCATCCTCCGGTTCAGCCCGCTGATGGAGGAGAACATGCTGCTCGCCAGCGGCCCGCGCGCGACGCGGAACCTCTTCGTGGCGGCCGCGTACTTCCGCTCGCTCGTCGACGCCGACTCGATGGATCTCGTCGGCCGCTACGTGGCCCTGCACGGGGCGGCGGCGCCGCCGCTCAACAACGCCGCGGAGTCCTGCTACGAGGGCATCCAGACGCTCGCGAACCTCATTCATCGCGCGGGAACCACTTCACCGGACGCACTCGACGTCGTCGTCGACGGCACCGCCTACGACGGCCCGCGCGGAACCGTCGAGTTCCGAAACCGGGTGGCGCGACAGCGCATTCACCTCGCCGTCGCGAACGGGTTCGACTTCGACGTCGTCACCACACTCTGATCACTCCCCCCTCTTGACACTGTGGCGCACGCCACTTACTTTCATTTGAAATTATTCCATTTGAAAGTGATTCGAGGTGTCCGATGGGCAGTGTCGGTCTGCTCTACGTGGGTGCGGTCCTGTTCGTGAACGGGTTGATGCTCCTCGGTGCGGTGCCACCGAAGTCGGCGGCGATCCTGAACCTGTTCGTCGGCGCACTCCAGTGCGCGATTCCGACGGCGATGCTGATCCAGGCCGACGGGGACGCCGGGACGATCCTGGCCGCGTCCGGCCTGTACCTGTTCGGTTTCACGTACCTGTACGTCGGGATCGGGAACCTGGCGGGACTCGACCCGCGCGGCGTCGGCTGGTTCTCGGCCTTCGTCGCCGCCGCCGCGGTCGTCTACAGCCTCGTGTCGTTCACCGTCGTCGACGACCCCGTGTTCGGCGTCATCTGGCTCGCCTGGGCCGGGCTGTGGACCCTGTTCTTCCTGGTCCTCGGCACCGGCCGGGAGGACCTCACCCGCTTCACCGGCTGGACGGCACTGCTGCTCAGCCAACCCACCTGCACCCTGCCCGCCTTCCTGGCGCTCACCGGCAACCTCCCGACCTCCCCCGGAGCCGCCGCACTCTGGGCAGCCGGCCTGACAGTGCTCGTCGCGATCGCCGCGGCCCTGGGCCTGCCGGCGGCCAGGCGTCGGGTGTCCTTCGATACCGAACTCAGCTCCGCTTCCCACTAGCCCTGCCCCACAACGAAATCAACGAGAGGAACGAAGAACATGCGACACGGAGACATTTCCTCGAGCAACGACACCGTCGGAGTCGCGGTGGTCAACTACAAGATGCCCCGCCTGCACGACAAGGCGGGCGTCCTCGAAAACGCGCGGCGGATCGCCGACATGATGATCGGCATGAAGTCGGGTCTGCCCGGACTCGATCTGGTCGTGTTCCCCGAGTACTCCACGCAGGGGATCATGTACGACGAACAGGAGATGTACGACACGGCCGCAACGATTCCCGGCGACGAGACCGCCATCTTCTCGGCCGCGTGCCGCGAGGCCGACACGTGGGGCGTCTTCTCGATCACCGGCGAACAGCACGAGGACCATCCGAACAAGCCGCCGTACAACACCCTGATCCTCGTCGACAACAGGGGCGAGATCGTGCAGAAGTACCGGAAGATCCTGCCGTGGTGCCCGATCGAGGGCTGGTACCCGGGCGACACGACGCACGTCACCGAAGGTCCGAAGGGTCTGAAGATCTCGCTCATCGTGTGCGACGACGGCAACTACCCCGAGATCTGGCGGGACTGCGCAATGAAGGGCGCCGAGCTGATCGTCCGCTGCCAGGGGTACATGTACCCGGCGAAGGACCAGCAGGTCCTCATGTCCAAGGCAATGGCATGGGCGAACAACTGCTACGTCGCGGTGGCGAACGCCGCCGGATTCGACGGCGTCTACTCGTATTTCGGGCACTCGGCGATCATCGGATTCGACGGACGCACCCTCGGCGAGACCGGTGAGGAGGAGTACGGCATCCAGTACGCCCAGCTGTCGGTCTCCGCCATCCGCGACGCCCGTGAGAACGACCAGTCGCAGAACCATCTGTTCAAACTGCTGCACCGCGGCTACTCGGGAATCCACGCCGCCGGCGACGGCGACAAAGGCGTGGCCGACTGCCCCTTCGAGTTCTACAAGCTCTGGGTCACCGACGCCGAGAAGGCCCGGGAACGGGTCGAGTCGATCACGAGAGACACTGTGGGTGTGGCGGATTGCCGGGTCGGCGCCCTTCCCGTCGAGCAGACCTCCGAGGCCTGACGAGGAGGTTCACCGTGCCCTATCTGACGGACATGTTCCACGAGCAGAACCGGGTGCCCACGGAACTCGGCGGACCGCCGGCACCACGTCCCGCCGGCGCGTTCGATCCCACCGCACTCACCGACCGGCTGAATGCGCGGATCATGGGACAGCGCAACGCTGTCGACGCGGTCGTGCGTGCAGTGTCGGTGGCCTCGGTGGGCGCGAACGAGCCCTCGCGCCCGCTCGCGAACATCCTGCTCGCCGGGCCTACCGGTGTCGGCAAGACCGAACTGGTGCGACAAGTCGCCGCCGAGTTACGGTCCGGACCGGACAACATGTGCCGTATCGACATGAACGCGCTCGCGCAGGAGCACTATGCGGCATCCTTCTCCGGCGCTCCCCCGGGCTACGCGGGTAGCAAGGAATCGTTCACACTGTTCGACCGCGGTGCCGTCGAAGGCGACCCCTACACACCCGGCATCGTCCTGTTCGACGAGGTGGAGAAGGCCGACACGACCGTCCTGCGGGCACTGCTGCAGATCCTCGACCACGGGGAGCTGCGACTGGCCAACGGGCAACAGACGATCTCGTTCCGCAACAGCTATGTGTTCCTGACGTCGAATCTCGGTTCGGCCGAACTGGCGGCACGACTCCGGACTCCGTGGGCGCGGCTGGCCCACCGGTCCGGGTGGGCCGAGCGACGATGGGACGGCGAGACTGTCGTGCGGCGCGCAATCGAGCGGTTCTTCGATCCCGAGTTCTTCAATCGTCTCGACGAAACCGTCGTGATGAACGGGTTCGACGATCGGACCGCCCGGGAGGTGACCGGGCTCGAGATCGACGTCGTCACCCGCCGGCTGGCTCGTCGGTCCGTCAGCGTCGACGTCGGCCCGGACGTCGTCGCGCTGCTCTGCACACAGGGTTTCGACCCGGCCTACGGGGCCCGCGGGCTCCGGCGCACAGTTCGCACGGTACTGACCGATCCGGTCGCTGCAGCGGTACTCGAGCACCGCCCGGTGGGGACGGAACCCCTCGCACTGTCCACGCGAGTGGTCGACGGCCGAGTTCGGGTCACCTGCGCGTGATGGATCGCCTGCTGCGGTATCGGTGAACCTCGCGATCGGCAACGGGCGTCGGCCCGGTCCCATCCGCTGAACCGGATGGGACCGGGTCTCGGGACGGGTTGACCCTCGGCGGCTCGTACGACGAAAGCGACTGCGGTGGCCGCGCACAAGAATCAGGTGTCAGCACCCCCGCCCGCTCCCCAGAGATGTTCTGCGTAGGGCGGGCATGTCTCTTCGTCGTCGAGGTTGTCGATCACGTGTGCGAGTTCCGGGTGGCCGTTGAGCGCGGAGAGGGTCATGAGCAGGTAGCGGACATCGCGCTCGTCCCGATGTGGAATCGCGGCGATCTCGGCGGCGATCCTTCGCGCCTCGACGAGCGCCTCAGCATAGTGCTCGAGGCCGGCGTCCTCGGACGAAACGGCGGCGACTGTCGCCTGCCACATGTCGGGGGTGGAATCACTCACGATGAGCCCGAGCACGGTGACGTGTTCGAGTCGCTTGTCGGCGCTCACGCGCCGCGCGATGCTGACGAGATACGGAAAGGCAGCGACAGCGGCCGGCCAGGTGGTGCCTTCCGAAACGAGTGCGGGCCACTGCTCTGTGAAGAGTTCGACGTCCAGAGGATCCTCATGCAGTGCGCGCAACCAGTCGGGCACCCACGCAGCATCGCCGTCTCTGGTCGACAGTTCCTTCCAACGCGGATCGTCCAGGGGAAACACCCCTGTCGCGGAGACATCGGGACGCCAGAGAGATTCGCTACTTGGCTGCATCACAAATCCATTGTGAGGCAAAGACAGTGTGGCCGTCTCGTCACTCTGGCTCGATGCATCGGGAGACACGCCCTAGCGCCGACAAGAAGATCCAGATCCTCACCTGCGCAGCAGGATCCGTGCGTGCCGAGGCCTGCGTAATGAAAACAGCACATCGTGCGATGCTGGGAGTATGAGAACTTCACATCGATTTGCTTCGGCCGCGGCTGCAGGACTCATGGGCGCTGCAATGGCCGTTGCGGCGCCGGGCGTGGCCAGCGCCGCTGATCCTTGTCAGCTCGGGTGGTCGAATGTCGGACCACGAACGTGCGCTACGACAGACGTCGGCATGGCCCCGGTGTGGACGCTGGGCAATGGCATCTGCGCCGGCATGCTGACCGCCTCCGGGAACGCGTTCGACGGGCCGCTGTGGGAGTACTCCGCCGCCCGGGGTGCTGTCCACTCCGTCGAACTGCGAATCTCGCAAGGCTTCTCACCACTGGGCGAGTGGGCGTCGACCGCCCTGGCCTGTGACGTCACTGCGATCATCGATTGGCAGAACCTCGACACCGGCCAGAGCGGCACCGAGAGTCGGTACATCCCGGCGAGCAACACGAGCACCCAGCCGATGTACGTGTATGTGGGTACGGGCCCGGGTCGGGTTCGGCTCACCATGCGCACCGACCACCCGAGCATTCCCGTTTCGACGGAAGTGGTCGTCCCCTGACGTCACGGCGCCCGCGGTGGGGGCCGCACTCTCGACGGCCGTTCGGCGGTCATCGGACGTGAGGCTGCTGCACGATCGGGTGACCGAACGTGTCACCTGATCGGGCAGCAGCCCCGAGGGATCCAGATTTGTGTGTTCAGGAGTCCCCCGCGCTCACCTGAAGTGTCCGTCGGGATTCACCCATCGACACCCGTCGACACCACGAACGATCGCATCACCCGCACAGCTGATGGCGGGTTAGGTGTCATAGTCTCCGTCGTCCCATGGGGCATAGAAGGCCATGTAGTCACCCGGTTCGACCGTGACATTCCAGTACCACTCGTGGTCGTCCTCCGAATCCGGTCCGTTAAGGATCAATCCGAACTCACACCCGTGCGCGGTGACGGAGAACGGGGCGACGGTGATGTCGCGGAACGAGACGGGTTGGATCTCCAAAAGCAGACGCACGCACTTCCTCACGGAGACAAGCGTGTTCCTCGATGCACGGGACACGCTTCTGCTCAGTTCCTCGACGGCAACGCCGGAAAGTACGGTCGGTGCAACCCGCCCGTCCGCCCGCCCACCTGCCCGGACGGTGATGGCAGACTCCTTGGCGACCACCGACCCCTCACACAGCTGCCAGGCACTGGAGGAGACCCCCATGGACAGCGTGCACTGGCACACCCACATCGCCGAGGTCGATTGGCCGGCGCTGGAGCATGCATACGGCGATGCGAGCAATGTTCCCGGCTGGATCGAGGGGCTGGCCGGCGCGGCGACAGTCGAGGAGTCGCTGCACGAACTGTGGGCGGCGGTGTTGCATCAGGGAACCCTCTACGACTCGACCGCGCCGGCGATGGCGTCGATCGCGTCACTACTCGGCGCACGACAAACCGCCGATGCGGAGAACACGGCGTGGTTGCTGCTGATGTTCGCCGACGCAGTGCGCGGCTATGAACAGGTCGAGCTGGACGACGCCGAGACGGCCGGCCTCGTCCGGTCGGCCCGAGACTCGTTGACCGGGATCGCTGCGCTCGTACGACCACTGATCGCCGACGAAGGCCCGGAGGCCGCGGCCGCAGCACTGCTGCAGGCCGAGGCGCGGCCGGCCGATTCCGCTGCCCTCGATACGCTCGCGGCGCGGGCGAGCGCCCGCCCGGCGGGGCAGGTCGAGCAGGCGTGTGTCGCCGCGCTCACGACGCTCGGTGTCGATGTTTCGGCGGCGCTTGCCGACGGGGATCCCGACCTGGTGATGGCCGCGACGCTCGCGCGGATCGCGGCCGGGGGCACTGACACCGCCGACCTCGACGCGCTGGTGGCGGGCTGGGAAGGCGCCGTCGAGGTGGCGCCGCGCATCGCGTTCGGTGTCGCAAACCTCCCGGAGTGGTTGAGCGAGGTCAACCCCGAGGCGTCGGCTCACGTACTGGCCGCGCTGCCGACGCCGGACGAGACGACGATCTCAGGGCTGGTCGATGTCGTCGTCGGTTCCCGGAGCAACGCTCCGGCCGCGATCCGCCGACTGCTTGCACTTGCGGCGCTGCCTGAAGCCATGCCGGAGGCGATGATCGCGGCGCTCCGGCAGTGCCCGCCGACGCCCGAGGTCTGCGATTCGCTCGTCGCCCTCGCCGAACGGGTCACTGCCGGTGGCACATCCGCCATCGGGTCGAGCACCTTCGACACGGATGCTCGCGCGGATTCCGCCTTCGCGCTGCTGCGGGCCGGCGACGGACGGTGGGCTCGCCCCATGGCCCAGGTCCTCCTCACTAACCCCGCCGCACGCGGTCTCATGGTTGCCACGTCCGCGTCGGGGCGTTCCGCGCTCGGCTACGCGCTCGTGCGCGAGCACGCCCCGTCCGCCACCATGCTCATCGCCGGTCTCCGGCAGGCGCTGCGGCAGCAGCCTCCGGCCGATCCGTCCCGTGACGGCGCCGGACACCTCGTCGACCTGCTCGCCACCTGGCCTGCCGAGGTCGCCGCTGACGCGTTGCCCGAGGTTCGGGAGCTGCTCGCGGTCGCGCCGAGGCAGGCCGCCGCCGCGCTCGCGGCGTGGGACGACACCGCCAGCATCGACCGCATCCGCGAGGTCAGCGTCACCGGTGACGCGACCGTGCTGCTCGCTCTCGCACGGTTGACGAAGGACCCGGACGACTTCCATCGCGTGCTCGACGCCGACCTCGAGTACCAGGAGTCGGAGGTGCTCGCGCACTGGGCCGACCGCACCTACCCGCGCTTCCTCGACTGGTGCCGCAGCCTCGTCGGTAAGAAGCCCGCAACAAGCGACTACCAGCGAAGTGACCAGATCACCGCGCTACGCATCCTCGCGGCGGTCGACTCGGGCGAGGCTGCAACCGGCTGGCCTGTGCTGCGCAGCATCATCGACGCCGGTCGCGGCCCGATCGAGGAGGCCCTCGGACTCGCACTCGATTGGCGCGCTCGGCAGTTGCTCCCGCCCGCGACGCGCACCGACTTCGAAGCGCTGCTCGCCGACCTCGTCGTCACCGACCGCAAGGACTACAACGGCCCGATCGTCAAGACCAGCGCCGCCGCCGCGATCGCCCTCCTCGACGCCGGGCTGCCGCTGCCCGACGCTGCCGCACGAATCGTCAAGGTCGTCGCGGGTGCCTCGACCGACCGGTGGGCGCGCGACCTCGGCTTCCGGCTCGCCGAACGGCTTGCGGCAGCACCGGCAACGGTTCGTCACGCGGTCGCGACGAAACTCCACTCTCTCGTCGACCGCGACGAGCGCTTCGACTCCACCGGCGACATCGCTGTCGAGGACGAACACGCCCTTGCCCACCTGCGCCGGATCCTGCACGACCTGGAGGCCGCATGAGTCCCCGGTGCTCGACCGCCAGCTGTTAACGCACACAGGGATTCACGCTCGTTCGTCGGCTCTGACGAACCGTCGCACCTCCATCGGCCGAGTCGTTCTTCGACCGGAGCTGTGTGACACCGTGGTCCCGGCGAGACGCTGTTCGAGCATGTCCCAGGTGCGATCGGGGTCGATGACGGGCACGGGGGTGCCTCCTGCCTTCGGAAGGAGTTGGGTCGAATCACATGGTGGCGCAAGGCACATCCCGTCTCATCCGACGCACGTCGACCGTTTGTGTCGGTTCTGCCGCCGCACGTCGGATGCTCAGGACCCCGGTCCCGACCCGGGGGTGGTGACGCCGCCGTGCTGCGATGGACGTACCGGCCGATCGCCGGGATACGTTCGTCGGGCGCCGGGCAGGGAAGTTTCGACATGCGTCGGGTGTGTCACATCGCCTTCCTGGAGCAGGATTCGACAACTGCGAACCCCGCTCGACCAGCATGCCCACCCACGGAGGTGCCTCTGATGACCGGAATGTCGACGCTCGACTCATCGACCAGCTACACGTCGGGAACGTGGGATGCGCCGATGCTGGGCGACACGATCGGTGACAACTTCGATCGGACGGTCGCCGCGCACGGCGACCGGGATGCGTTGATCGATCGGGGCTCGGGACGCCGGTGGACCTACCGCGAGCTGGCCGCCGACGTGGACGCGGTCGCGGCCGGACTGCTCGGCATCGGGATCGGGAAGGGCGATCGGGTCGGGATCTGGGCACCGAACTGCGCGGAGTGGACGATGGTGCAGTACGCGACGGCGAAGATCGGCGCGATCCTGGTCAACATCAACCCCGCCTACCGGTCCCACGAGCTGCAGTACGTGTTGAACCAGGCCGGCATCCGGATGCTGATCGCGGCACCGTCGTTCAAGACGTCCGACTACGGCGCCATGATCGAGCAGGTGCGGCCGGAGTGCGCCGCGCTCGAGCACGTCGTGCTGCTCGGCGACGCGGAGTGGGACGAGCTCTTCGAGAACGGGCGCCGGGCCCTCGGCGACGGCCGTGACGTGCTTGCCCGAGCGCAGGCCACGCTCTCCGCCGACGACCCGATCAACATCCAGTACACCTCGGGGACAACGGGATTCCCGAAGGGTGCGACGCTCAGTCACCACAACATCCTCAACAACGGCTATTTCGTCGGCGAGTTGTGCGGGTACACCGAGCAGGACCGGGTGTGTATCCCGGTGCCGTTCTACCACTGCTTCGGGATGGTGATGGGCAACCTCGCCTGCACCAGCCACGGGGCCGCGATGGTGATTCCAGGTCTATCGTTCGACCCTTCCGCGACGTTGGCGGCGGTGCAGGCCGAACGCTGCACGTCGCTGTACGGGGTGCCGACGATGTTCATCGCCGAACTCGCCGACCCGAACTTCGACACCTACGACCTGTCGAGCCTGCGGACCGGGATCATGGCCGGCTCGCCGTGCCCGGTGGAGGTGATGAAACAGGTCATCGAGCGGATGGGCATGGCCGAGGTGTCCATCTGTTACGGCATGACCGAGACCTCGCCGGTGTCGCTGCAGACCCGCCGCGACGACACCATCGACCAACGCGTGTCCACGGTGGGCCGCGTCGGCCCGCATCTCGAGGTGAAGATCGTCGACCCCGCGACCGGGTTGACGGTGCCGCGCGGCGAACCCGGTGAGTTGTGCACCCGCGGGTACTCGGTGATGCTCGGCTACTGGGACAACCCGGACAAGACCGCCGAGGCGATCGACTCCGCGCGGTGGATGCACACCGGCGACATCGGGGTGATGGACACCGACGGCTACGTCGCGATCACCGGCCGGATCAAGGACATGGTGATCCGCGGTGGTGAGAACGTCTACCCACGCGAGATCGAGGAATTCCTCTACACCCACCCCGACGTCCTCGACGCCCAGGTGATCGGCGTCCCCGACCCGAAGTACGGGGAGGAACTGATGGTGTGGATCCGGATGCGCGAGGGCGCAGCGCCCCTCGACGCCGCGTCGTTGCGCGCGTTCTGCACCGGAAAGCTGGCCCACTACAAGATCCCCCGCTACGTCCACCTCGTGGACGAGTTCCCCATGACCGTCACCGGCAAGATCCGCAAGATCGAGATGCGGGAGCAGTCGATCGAACTGATCGAACAGAGCTAGAGAGAATCCTGCCCCCGTGAGGGCACGCCTACCGGCGAGGCACGCCCCAGCTCTGTCCCCCGGAATAGATCGGGTCCCAGTTCTGCTGCGCCCCAACGCCTTGGACGGCGCGGGCACTCTCGGAGTGGCCGCTGTCCAAGGGCGGTGTCGACGTCGCGGCCGCGCGTCCGTGCAACACGAGCGCGTAGGCGAGAGCGGCGAAGGCCACCGTGGTGACAACCGCGCGCACGATGTTCCAGGTCACCCACCGGGATTCGAAGTGCGCGCGCACGACAGCGGGATCCGTGAGGTGTTCGCCGGCCCGGGCGAGCTCGTCGTTGAGGGGCACGTTGACGGTGCCGGTGATCACGAACATGGCCAGGTAGAGCACGAGTGCGGCGATGATCCAGGGCAGTATGCCGTTCCCGGATCGCAGGTGCAGTAGCAGTGCCGCCACGGTGAGCAGGAGCCCACCGACGAAGCAGAACATGAACCAGCCGTTGAGGATCGCCACGTTGATCTTCTGCATCGCCTCGACGAAGGTGTGGTCGTCGGAGCGGCCGAGCCCCGGCATGACCGCGTAGGCGAAGCCCGCGAACAGTCCGGCCACGAGCCCACTGGTGAGGCACGCGCCGAACAGCGAAATCGACTGGAGAAGTTTGATGTTCATGCCGGTCACCCCACGTTCCAGATGCCGGTGCCGGCGGTGCGGACGGCGAAGTTGGTGAAGTCGACCGGAGATCGGCCCAGTGCACGCTGGACGCCGTCGCCCGGCGTCGCGTTGCGACCGTCGAGGACCGTGGTGAACAGGTACATCAGCAACTCGACCACGTCGCCCGGAACCTGCTCGGCAGCCAGTGCGGCCGCGTAGTCCGCGGCGGGCACCTGGACGTAGTCGATCTCGCGTCCTGCGGCGTCGCCGATGGCGGCGACCGCCTCGGAGAAGGTGAGCGCCCGGGGGCCGGTCAGTTCGTAGACCTCGCCGACGTGTCCCGGCTGAGTGAGTGCCGCGACCGCGACGTCGGCGATGTCGTCCGCGTCGACGAACGGCTCGGGAACGTCGCCGGCCGGCAGCAACACCCGGCCACCGAGAATCGGGTCCAAAAGGTAGCTCTCGCTGAAGTTCTGACTGAACCAACTCGAGCGCAGAATCGTCGCATCTGCGCCCGAATCCGTCAGCGCCTTCTCACAGGTGCGGGCCTCGATCTCGCCTCGACCGGAGAGCAGCACCAGACGTCGCGCGCCGCGATCCACCGCCAGTTCGGCGAAGGAGGCGATCGCCGCGGCCGCGCCGGGCGCGGCAAGGTCCGGGTAGTACGAGACGTAAACAGCTTTCATGCCGTCGAGCGCGGGCTCCCAGGTCTGTGGATCGTCCCAATCGAACGGAACCCCGCCCGCGCGAGTTCCGATACGTACGGGCAGGTCCAGCGCGGTCAGTCGTTGTGCGACGCGGCGACCCGTCTTGCCGGTGCCGCCGAGGACGAGTGTCGGTGAAGTCCGGTTGTGTGCGGTCATGTCGTGCTCCCTGTTGCTCGAAATTTGTCGTCCCATCCACGATCGGCCGGGGCCACCGAGCGAACAATGGCTGTTCACGCAAGGATCGTTAACCTGTGGGTGGACGAACGGAGGCTCTGCATGGAGCGGCGTGACATCGAGATATTCCTGACGCTGGCCGAGGAGTTGCATTTCGGCCGCACCGCCGAGCGCTTGCACGTGTCCACGGCGCGGGTCAGTCAGACCGTCAAGACGCTCGAGCGCCGCATCGGGACCTCGCTGTTCGAACGGACCAGCCGACGGGTGGTGCTGACTCCTGTCGGTCGACGGCTCGAGGAGGATCTGCGGCCGGCGTACCGGCAGATCCTCGAGGGAATCGCCAGGGCGATCGCGGCCGGGCGAGGACTCGACGGCGTGCTGCGGGTGGGCTTCGTCGGCACCGCGATCGGCCAGCTCGTACTCGAGATCGCGAACGTCTTCCACGCACGCCACCCCGGCTGCCGCGTGCAGATCCGGGAGAGCCGCTACAGCGACGGCGTGGGGCTGCTGGCGGCCGACGAGGTCGACGTCCTCGTCGCCGCAGCCGACACCACGAACGTCCGTGACCTGGACCAGAGCCCCGTGCTGCTGCGCGAGCCGTCCGTCCTCGCGGTCTCCGCTCGGCACCCGCTCGCGCGTCGCGAATCAGTAGCCCTCGACGACCTTGCTCAGGCAAAGGTGTTGCGCCCCCGCGGCTTCCCCGACGAGGTGGACGAGGCTGCGGTACCGCGGACGACGCCGGGCGGCGCGATGATCGAGCGCGGCCCCGACTTCGGCACGGTGCAGGAGATGCTGGCCCTCGTCGGCGCCGGCCAGGGCGTGTTCCCGGTGCCCACCCACGCAGCCCGGTACGACTCGCGACCGGACGTGGTCTACCTGCCCATCCGGGACGGCCTTCCCTTCGAATGGCGGTTGATCTGGCGAACCGCCGCCACCACGAACCGGATCCGAGCCTTCTCCGAGGCCGCCCAGCAGTACCTGACCGCCGGACGTAACCCACTGCTGGAGAAGTGATCCGGGTTCAGTCACCCATCACTGCGTCCGGTCCTCTTGCTTGCCGCCACAATTCGCGCTTCCGCGAACCGGGCCATGACTCGCTCGGTCATCTCCGGCCATGGAGGTCGCCGTAGGACGGCAAGGCTGCCGATCACCGCCGCCGCGAAACCCGTACATACGCCGATCAACGCGTGCCGGCCGGTGTCGACCACCGGCGTCCACGTTGTTCCGTCAGCTCTGATTGTGTAGATGCCGACCGGGTGCTCGGGCCGACGCCCCCATCCATTCCGTGACACGGTGACGATCGTGATGTCGTCACTTACCTGGTAGGGCTCACCGAATACCAACAATCGCACCCTCCTCGTCGGAGGTGATCAGTCTAGTGTTCGGGCCGAGCGCTCGTGTCGAAACAAGCTTGCCACCGTCGAGCACCGGGTCACATCTCGCAGTGGTCGTCGCGAAAATTTCTGGTGCGCAGATAGTCTCGCGCTACCCTCAGCCCGCGACCAGTTCCGAGATGATGAAGAAGAGTAGCGTCCCGCAAATAAGCCAGTTGGAGGTGGCGTGCGCCGCAGCCGCCGTCGATACCGCGGGCGCCCGGAGCGCGGCTCGCTGCGCGCGGGAGCGGCGGGTCTCCTCGTCGGTGCCCTCCTCCCAGTCCAGGCGACGTTGCATGTTGCGTGCTCGAACCTCGGCCCGGACCATCTGGACGCGGTCCCATTCACTCGGGTCGTAGGGTGCGCCGACCGGTAGCGGAGGACAGGCCTCCTCGGCGGGAGGCGGCACGTCCCGCAGCGCATCGATCTCCGAACGGTGACGTCGCACCGCACGCAGGTACACCCATTCGAAGTAGAACCCGCTGATCACGAGAGCAATCCCCGCCGCCACCGGAATACCCATCGTCAGATGAATCAGCCCGAAGGTGACCTGCTTCCGGATCCGACGACCAGCGGTCCACCCTTCGGCACCGGCCCGGAAGATTCGCTCCTCGTCATGAGCGAGTAGCGGTACCAGAAGCGCCAAGCCGAGTGGGACGGCGACCGCCAGCAGCGTCCAGCCGATACCGTCCTTGCCCGTCTGCCCCAGCGAGATGTTGCCGGTTCCGCCGAGGGCAACCCACCAGCCGAACCTCGTGAACGGCGCGACGACGGTCAGTGCCCAGAAGGTGGTGGCCACCAGTGTGAGCTGAACGATCGCCGCCGGCACCATCCACCAGCGGATCGCTCGCACGGTGGCCAGATATTCGGCGCGGCGCACGGTGCTGCGGGTCAACTGCCGCACCGACAACACCATCGATGTGACGACCGCCAACAGAACGATCGCGGAAACGATGTCCCCCACGTGCGCCTCGTACCTCCCACATGTGCGCTGAAATCCCCGACGATCGGACTCTGCCGTTCCGTCGGGGGACGACCGTCGCACACGGCACCGACAAACCGGTCTGGGCGAGGGAAGGAAGCAAGATCCGGTGGGGCGCCCCTACCCGGCGTCGTGCACAGCGCCGGCCGCCGTCCGGAGATCTGCGACCAGCGCCGCGAATGCGTCGTGGCGGTCCTCCTCGGGACCTCGCAGTACCGCCGACGGATGGATCGTTGCGTACACCGCCGGGTTCAGTCCGGACGCGACGTCGTCGTCGAATCGCAACGCCTCCCCGCGATGCGCGGTGACGCGGAAGGAAGGGCCGAGCAGCGACTGCGCGGCCGTGGCACCGAGACAGAGCACCACAGTGGGGCGAACCGCCTCGATCTCGGCGATCAGCCACGGACGGCAGGCCACCACCTCGGTACGGCCGGGCTTCTGGTGGATCCGCCGCTTCCCTCGTTCCGCCCTGACGAACTTGAAGTGCTTGACCGCGTTCGTGACGTATATACGTCGGCGGACGCGGAGCCTGCCCCGAACACGGTCTTCGTCGCGGCGCGGTACAGGCCACACCCGTGGCAATCGCCGGCCGCTTCACGTAACTGCTGGACACTGGTCGACGCCGGCACGAACCTTTGTGCACCGGTCGCGTCACGGGCGGTCTTCCGGTCCGCCGGGACCCCACCGGTGCCGCGTCCGTGCGGGTCCGTGCCGCTACGTTCTGTACTCACCGTCGAAGAGTTCCCGGGCACTGCCGCCGAGAAACCGCTCTCGCCGAGAAATCGATGCAACGGCGGTGCACGCAGCCGGGAATACGCGCGGCCGAGGCTGTCCCACCTGAAAGCTACCCTTTCGGACAAACAACCCTCGCCCCGCGTCGACGTGATCACAGCGGGCGGGGCCGATCGCTGGGGGCAGTCATGGGCTACGCATCGTTCACCAACTGGCGACGCCTGGAGGGGGACCCGAACCTCATCTGGCACGCCTTCACCCACCCGTCCGAGACTGCGCAGTACGAGGAACACAAGACGGAGACCGTGCTCGGGCCGGACTTTGCGATGGCCGCCGGAGACTGCTGGGACAGCAAGCACGGCGAGGAATGCGACTTGGACGTCGTCCGGTGGACCATCACCCGGCACGTGCCGAACGAAGTGTTCGAGTTCACCGGCAAGCAGCGGGGGATCCGACAGAACGTGATGCTCACGATGGAACCCGCGGACTGCGGCCACATCGTGACCGAGACCATTCACTTCCGCCCGGCGTTCGACGGCAAGTTGGGTACACAACTACTGTCCTGGCTACTGCTGGCCACCGGGCTGCTGGCCAAACTCGGCGACGACCGCGGCGAGAATCTCGATCTGCTCGAAGCGCATATTGCGGCCACGTAGCTACCCACGGGCTACGCGCCTGGCCCGCGGTGGGCGCCGACATGTCGAATTCACCCGTGGCGGGTGAACTCGACAGTATCCCCTTCATCCATCGAACCTGCCGGAGTATCTTCGCGTTGGACTAGACGCGAGATCCCTTGAGAGACAGGGATCGCCGACAGAGGGAGCGGGATGACCACCAACCAATTCGGCGCCGAGCAGATTCCAGGTGGCGAGACGCTCCCGTTCCCACCGACACCGTCGGGGAGCATAGCGGGCCGCACCATGCAGGAGTCGGTGTACAACCCGCGCCCGAAGGCCCGGCACCTTCCGGAAGATGCACCGAACATCCTCGTCGTCCTCATCGACGATGCAGGTCCCGGCCTGCCGAGCGCATTCGGCGGCGAGGTGAACACCCCGACGCTCGAACGGACGCTCGGCGAGGGCGTCAGCTACAACCGCTTCCACACCACCGCGATGTGCTCGCCGACCCGCGCTTCGCTGCTGACCGGGCGCAACCATCACCGCGTCGGCAACGGGCAGATCGCCGAACTCGCCAACGACTGGGACGGCTACTCCGGCCACATCCCCAAGTCGAGCGCTACCGGCGCCGAGGTCCTGCGCCAGTACGGCTACACCACCGCCGCGTTCGGCAAGTGGCACAACACCCCGGCCGAGGAGACCACCGCCGCCGGCCCGTACGACAACTGGCCCACCGGTGTCGGTTTCGACTACTTCTACGGCTTCCTCGCCGGCGAGGCCTCCCAGTACGAGCCGAACCTGGTCCGCAACACCACCGTCGTGCTGCCGCCGAAGACGCCCGAGGAGGGCTACCACCTCAGCGAGGACCTCGCCGACGACGCGATCGGCTGGCTGCGCCGGCACAAGGCGCTCGACGCCGATCGACCGTTCTTCATGTACTGGGCCAGCGGCTGCATGCACGGACCGCACCACATCATGAAGGAGTGGGCGGACCGCTACGCCGGCAAGTTCGACGACGGCTGGGACGCCTACCGCGAGCGGGTCTTCGAGCGGGCCAAGGACAAGGGGTGGATCCCGCAGGACGCCGAACTGACCGACCGCGACCCCACGATGCCGGCGTGGGACGACATCCCGGACGACGAGAAGCCGTTCCAGCGGCGTCTGATGGAGGTCGCCGCCGGGTTCGCCGAACACTGCGACGTCCAGGTCGGGCGGCTGATCGACGAGCTCGACGATCTCGGCTACCGGGACAACACCCTCGTCCTCTACATCTGGGGCGACAACGGCTCGTCGGGTGAGGGCCAGGAGGGCACCATCAGTGAGCTCCTCGCCCAGAACGGCATTCCCACCACCACCGCGCAGCACATCGCTGCACTCGAGGAACTCGGCGGGCTCGACGTGCTCGGCTCCCCGAAGACCGACAACATGTACCACGCCGGGTGGGCGTGGGCGGGCAGCACGCCGTACAAGGGCATGAAGCTGCTCGCCTCCCACCTCGGCGGCACCCGCAACCCGATGGTCGCCCGGTGGCCCGAGAAGATCACCCCGGATCCGACGCCGCGCACCCAGTTCCTGCACTGCAACGACCTGGTGCCGACCTTCTACGACATCGTCGGCATCACCCCGCCGCGGACCGTGAACGGGATCCCGCAGGACCCGATCGACGGCGCCAGCTTCGCCCCCACCCTGGTCGACCGGGATGCGAAGGCCGGCAAGCTGACCCAGTACTTCGAGATCATGGGTAGCCGTTCGATCTACCACGATGGCTGGATGGCGTCGGCGTTCGGCCCGCGCGCACCGTGGTTGAAGGGCGTACCCGGCGGCATCCGCGACTGGAGCCCCGACGACGACACCTGGGAGCTCTACAACCTCGACGAGGACTGGACCCAGAACCGCGACCTCGCCGAGCAGCATCCCGAGAAACTCGCCCAGCTGCGCGAACTGTTCGCGATCGAGGCCGCCAAGAACAAGGTCCTGCCCGTTGGCGGTGGGCTCTGGGTGGTCGCAATTCATCCCGAACAGCGCATCACCACCCCCTACACCAGTTGGGAATTCACCAGCGACGTCGTCCGGATGCCCGAGTTCTGTGCGCCCGCACTGGGCAACAAGAACAACTGGGTCACCATCGAGCTGACGGTTCCCGACGCGGCGAGCGGAGTGCTCTATGCCCTCGGCGGCAACGGCGGCGGTCTGACGTGCTTCATCGACGACGGCTACCTGTGCTACGAGTACAACCTGTTCATCCTGATGCGGACCAAGATGCGCTCTACCGCACCGGTATCCCCCGGCAAGCACACCATCGAGGTGCTCACCGAATATGCCGAGGCGCGTCCCGGCGGCCCGCTGAACGTGACCATGAGCGTCGACGGGCAGGTGGTGGCCAAGACGGCCGTGCCGGTCAGCGCGCCGCTGCTGTTCACCGCCAACGACTGCCTCGATATCGGAACCTGCCTCGGCTCCCCCGTCTCCCTCGACTACTACGACCGAGCACCGTTCCCGTTCAACGGGTCCATCGACAAGGTGACAGTCGAGTACACCTGAGTGCCGCGGTTGGCGTGAGGCGCCGGCTCACCCACAGTCACGGCACGTCATCGACCACACCGAACAGCGCAACATCCCGGACCTGTGTCGAGTTCGCCCGACTCGGGTCCGGGATGTTGTCCGATACGGCTCGGCGTCAGCCGAACGCGGCTACTGCGCCGATCAGGCCCAGAATCGCACCGACGCCACCGATGATGGTTCCGACGCCGCTGACGATCGGCTGAATCTTCTTCAGCATTGCAAGATCTGCTTCAGACGAGCCCATGTTCTCTCCCCGACTTCATTGGACACCCACCGGCGTTTGCGGCGGCTCAAAGTGCCGCCCGACCTTCCGTCGAGGCGGCAAAAAGTGACACTAATCCACTCTGTGCCTTCTGTCGCATCGAAATTCGGGCACGCCACGCACCGGGTCCACCGACGACGCGACCCGCGGTCGCGGGCGGGGACGCACGGGACTAGGACATATTCAGCGCCACGGCGGCGCGAACGAGGGCCATGAACGCCTCTTCGTCGATCTCGTCGCCCTCGTGGAAGTCGATGGCGCGCCTGGTGTTGCCTTCGAGGCTCGAATTGAAGAGACCCGCGGGATCGTCCAACGAGGCACCCTTGGCGAAGGTGACCTTCACGACCTTCTTGTACGTCTCACCGGTGCAGATCATTCCGGCGCGATACCAGACCGGAACCCCTCGCCACTTCCACTCCTCGGTCACGTCGGGCTCGGCCTGCTGGACGAGACCCCGTATCCGGGACAGCATCTCGCCTCGCCAGTCCCCCAACTCCCGGATCCTCTCGTCGATCAGCCGAGAGGGGGATTCCGCGTCATTCGAGCCACTGTTCTTGTTCGTCATGTGTGTCGGTCGCTCTCTCGAGGGTTGTCGGCGCTCGCCCGTGATTCGAGTATCTCCGCCGACCACCTCGATTTCATCGCAATTCCAAGCGTGTCGGGAGCGTCCGGCTCATGCTCAGCGTGCGTTTCCGGCGACTACGACCCAGTCGAGCCGAGGCTGCCGAGCGGGCTCGTGCCGCCGACCATCGACTCGGGTGTCTCGCACAACCCGGCCGGATGCGAGGCGGTGCGCAGGCCGACACCCGGACCCGCCGGACACGACGACCCGTTCACGTGGGAGAGGATGGCGCGCACCGGGATGCCGAAGCTCATCGTCCCGCCCGGGGCGGCAGCCGCACGCGCACAGTCCGCGGCGTCGGCGACGTTGGATCCGCTGGTGATGCCCAGAGCGAGCGTGCCGGTGACGATCGCGCCGCCGCTGTCGCCGGCGAGGGTGCACGCGCTGTCCGTGAACCCGCGCACGCTCCAACTCTCGCCGCCGTCCCCGAACAGATCCGTGGTGAAGTCGGAGTCGAGCACCTTCCCGCACGTGTAGCCGGACGTTTGACCCGACTTGCACACGGGCGCACCGACGACGGGCACCGCCGTACCGGTCACAGTGAGAACGCCGGTGGGTCCGCCGCGCACCTCGGGCCGGCCGAGACCGGCGGCAGCGGCCTCCGGCGTCAGCCTGATCACCGAGTAGTCGAGTCCCCCGCCCGAGGGGCCGATGCCGGACGCACCGAAGTCGCCGACCCGGGGACTGGTGCGGATACTGGTGGGAGTCGGCGCGTACACCGATGCCGCGTTCGCCGTTCCCGTCGTCGCCCTGCTCGGATCGCAATGACCGGCGCTGAGCACCAGTGGCGTCCCAGCTCTGTCCGCCGCGGTGAACCCGAACGAGCACACCAGAAGGGGCTGCGCCGTGGCCAGCGGACCGGTGGCGGCGATGTATGCATCCCCACCGATGGGGTCGGTACCGGATGCCACATGGAACTGCGGCGTCGTCGGCGGCGCATCCGACAGCCGCTTCTGTTGGGCCAGTGCACCTTCCATGCCGTCGAGCGGGGTCGACACGACCTCGGCGCGATAGCCGGCCGCGGCGACGCGGGCGGCGGCAGCCGGTGACCCGACCGCAACGATGGGGGTGCCGTCGTCGCCGAGCCACGCGCCGCCGAAACCGCCGGGGTCGACGCGGCGCATGTCGCTTGCATACCCCGCCACCTGCTGCGCCGCATCGGCGCGGGCGAGATACTCCTCCGGAGTCAGGTGCAGGTCGCGCTCGATGGCCGCGACCAGGTCCGCGGGGAGTCGGTCTGCCGGTGACGGAGCCGGTTGCGCCTGCACGACGCCGGTCGCCGACAACGCCGCGAGCGCAACACTGGTACCGATGATTGCGGCGCAGCGCGCCAGCCGAATACGCATATCGCCCCTCTGCCGGTTGCCGTCCGGTTCGTCACCGCACCTACGGTGCGCGACACCCGTAACCGTGCGGGTAGAAGAAAAGATACGGCAAACGAACTGGTCCGTACCTCGGTTCCGGCTACTCGACGCCCTCTCGATGCGGCCGCCGGACTGTCAACGCGACGGTTCGCGCTCCGGAACACTTGACCGGTGCAGTGCCGCCTGAGCGAGCGCTCAGCGACTCGGCGCTCTACCATTCCGAGAGCCTCGCGATCGGCGAGGTCGTCGTCGGGCGAGCATCCAAACGGTGCTCGAACGGGTACTTGTACCGCCAAAAGTCGCGAACAGGGAGTCTCATGAACCACGAACTCGGAGATCAGGCGACCGTCACGGCCATCACGGGCGATGTCGTGTTCATCGGCAGTTCCACCGCCCTGGACGAGGCCGGCGAGCTGGCGCGGGCGTTCGGCCACGGCCGAAGCGATGTCGTGCGGGGAGATCTCGCCTACGCGGTGGTCGACGACGACGTCCTCGACGGCATCTGCACCGCCGCCGAGGCAGGACTGTTGGTTCAGGTCCGTGCCCTCGAGGTGACCGTTCTGACCGTCAACGACGCACGCACCCTCTTCCGCGTCGCCCCGGAGCCCATCTCGCTGGCGTGATCCGACTTCAGCCCAACCTTGGCCTATTCACAGGGTGCGGTGCTAAAAAAGTAGACATGTCATGGTTGTGGATCGCACTGGGGGCGTGGATCGTCGTCGCCCTCGGCGCTGCGCTGCTGATCGGACGCGTTATTCGTCGCGCCGACAGCGAGGAGCTCGGATCCACACTCGACTGGGATCCGGCCGCTCTCGAGACCGAGGACTCCCCGCACCCGCGCGACTGACGCCGACGTGGAGGCTCACGCACCCGATCGGTAGCCCGTGCCCAGGCACCCACATTGCGTGCCGCAGTGCCGCAAATCAGAAGGCGGACAATCCGTTCCCGCCGCGTCGATACCCCCTTCCGGAATGACGCCGAATCCGGCCACCCCCACGACGCCGACTCTCGACGAGCCCTGGCACGGGCCTGGTTCGGCGCGGGCGCTCCGACAACCGGACGAATCGTCCGACACTTCCGGCAAACACCCAAAAAGGCACATTTACCTGGACATTTGACAAGTGGCGCCGTCGGCGTCGATCACGTACAACTGACAGCATTCCGTGATCGACCCCACATTCCGTGCCCGTTCCGGGCGCGACAAACCGAAGGGCGACCCGTATGCCGCTCCCCATGTCACCGGCCGATTCCGTCTTCCTCCACGGTGAGTCCCGGGAGCATCCCATGCATGTCGGCGGATTAGTCCTGCTTCAGCCACCGGACGGTGCCGATGCGCACGACGTCCGCGAGATGCTCGACCAGGCGATCGCGCGCAATCAGGTCACGCCCCTGCTCGGCAAGCGCCCTCGCCGGTCGGTTTCCTCACTCGGACAGTGGAGTTGGGAACCGGACGCCCAATTCGACATCGGCCACCACATCCGGCACGATGCCCTCGCCCAGCCCGGCGGGATGCGCGAGTTGTCCGCGCTGGTGTCACGACTGCACAGCACGCTGCTCGACCGCAACCGCCCCCTCTGGGAGATCCACCTCATCGAGGGACTCGCCAACGGCCACTACGCGGTCTACACCAAGATCCACCACAGCGTCGCCGACGGCGTCAGCGCCATGCGTCTGCTGCGCCGCTCGCTGAGCATCGACTCCGACAAGCGGGACATGCCGGCGCCGTGGGAACCTCGGGGCCACACCGAACGGCCGACCGCCGCGGACGGCGGACTGCTCGATCTCCCCCTGTCCGCCGTGCGCACCGCCGTGGACGTGGTGGGCGAAGCCACCGGACTGGTCCCCGCGGTGGCCGACACAGTGCTGCGTGCCTTCCGCAACCAGGGCGGGCCGGTCTCGTTCGCTGCGCCGCACTCCGTCCTGAACGTGCCGATCACCGGGGCACGCCAATTCGCCGCCCGCAGTTGGTCACTCGACCGATTGCGGCTGGTCGCGAAGTACGCGGACGCCACGATCAACGACGTCGTGCTGGCGATGTGCTCCGGCGCGCTGCGCAGGTACCTCGAGCGCGACGGCGCCCTACCGGACCGGTCGCTGGTCGCGATGGTGCCCGTGTCGCTGCGCGGGGAACGCGAGCAGCCACAGCCGATCAGCGCACCGAACGAGCAGAGCGGCAACCGAATCGGCACCCTCATGTGCAACCTCGGGACCGACCTGACCGACCCGGCCGCGCGACTCGAACGGATCCGCACGTCCATGGTGGAGGGCAAGGCCGCGCTGCGCGGGATGAGCACCGCCCAGATCCTCGCGATGAGCGCACTCGGCTCGGCACCGCTGGCCCTGGACATGCTGCTGGGGCACCACGGGCCGGTGCGCCCGCCCTACAACCTCGTCATCTCCAACGTCCCCGGCCCGAACTCCCCGCTGTACTGGAACGGGGCACGGCTCGAGGCGCTGTATCCGCTGTCGCTCCCGCTCGACGGCCAGGCCCTCAACATCACCTGCACCAGCACCGACAACTCGATCGCGTTCGGCCTCACCGGTTGTCGTCGGGCGGTGCCGCAGCTGGCCCCGATCCTCGACGGTCTCGACGCCGAACTGGACGCACTCGAAACGGCCGTCGGCATCTGAGCACGGCCGGCGCCGTCACGCCTCGAAGGGGATCACGTTGCCGGCCGGGTCCCGGGCCCCGCTGTCCGCCTCGATCGCGTCGGCGAGCTCGGCGACGGTCGCCCACACACGGGGCGGTTCGTCGTCGAGGTTGCCGATGGTCAACCAGGCTTCGGTGCCGCGGTAGCGCACCAGGCCCCGGTAGTCGTCGTCGAGGGTGACATCGAGCGCCCCGGACACCGTCCCTTCCTCTGCGGTCATGACGGCGGCCTGAACGGGGATCGCGACGATGTCGTTTATCCGGAGCCTCCTTGAAGGACACAGGTGTCGACGGCGGTCCGCAGAGCGGCCTGCTCGGCGGGGTCGACGGACAGTCCGTACTTTACCTTCACCTGGAGGTATCGGTCGACGTACGTGCACCGGAACTTCCCGGGCGGCAGGTAATTCGCGGCGTCCTGATCGCCCTTGGACCGGTTGGCCGACGGATCCGCCGCAACGAGGTTGACGGCGTCGTTGGCGATGCGACGGCGCGTGTCCTCGTCCATCGCCGCCGCGCCCGAGCGCCATGCCTCCGCGAGCGCGACGATGTGCTCCGCATCCACCGCCGACGACTCCGTCATCCACTTGTACGGCTTCAGTTCACCGGTCTTGCGGTCGAGGAACCCGTACTCGTCCTGCCATCCCCCGCCCGAACCGACCGTGAGTGCACAGGTTTTCGGGTCCAGCCGTACCGAGCCGACCGCGTCGCGCAGCATCATCACGTCACGCGTGGTGCACCGCCCGTACTGCGCGAAGTCCGCACCGAAGCCGTGTTCGGGCTTGTTCAGGTCCCAGTGCGGGAACTGTTCTCGGCTGTAGCCGGTCATCGGCAGTTCGGGTGCGACGGTGACCTGCGCGAGCAGCCCCGACAACTCCCCCGCCGGGATCGTCCGCGGCGTGGATCCGGGACCCCCGTCATCCGTACCCAACCACTCGTCGACCAGGACGTAGCCAACCGCCATGATCACTGCCAGACACACCGACCCCAACACCGCCAGAAACCGACGCACCGAACCCTCTTCTCTCGCACATACGTTCGCAGCGACGAATCCTATCGGGTCCGAAAAACGCGTCTTACCACACACCGGAACTCGGCCTCGCGGCCGTCACCGTCGCGGGCGTACAGTCCGAAATCGGGCAGATCGTCCGCCCGCTCGAGTGTCAGCGTCAGGAGTTCGATGTCCCCCACCATGCAGTACGCCACGCTTCCCGGAACCGATCTCGTCGTCTCGAAGGTCTCCCTGGGCTGCAACAACTTCGGCTCACGGATCGACGCCGCCGAGTCGCACGCGGTCGTCGACGCCGCGTTCGAGCACGGGATCACGTTCTTCGACACGGCCGACGTCTACTCCACCGGCGAGTCCGAGAAGATCCTGGGCGCCGCACTCGCCGGTCGCCGCGACCAGGCCGTCATCGCAACGAAGTTCGGCGCACCGATGAGTGAGACCGATCGCGGCTCGGCCCCCGACTATGTCCGACGCGCGTGTGACGCCAGCCTGCGACGGCTCGGCGTCGACCACATCGACCTCTACTACCAGCACATGACCGACCCCGACGTCCCGATCGAGGACACCCTGGGCGCGCTCGACGGGCTGGTGCAGGCCGGCAAGGTGCGGCACATCGCGTGCTCGAACAGCTCCGCCCAGCAGATCGCGCACGCGGTCGACACGGCGCGCGAGCGCACGCTGCCGCAGTTCGTGGCCGCACAGATCGAGTGGAACTTGCTCGAGCGCAAGGTCGAGGCCGAGATCGTGCCGACCTGCGCGGAGCGCGGGCTGGCGGTGATTCCGTACTACCCGCTCGCGGCCGGCCTGCTGACCGGGAAGTACCGCAAGGGCAGCGCGTTCCCCGCCGGATCACGCTTCGACAAGTCCGAGTACTTCGCCGCCACCGCGACCGACGACGCCCTGTCCCGAGTCGAGGAGCTGCTGCCCCTGGCGGCCAAGCTCGACCGGCAGCTCTCGGAACTGGCACTCGCCTGGCTCGACGCCCGGCCGCAGATCGCGTCGGTGCTCATCGGCTCGGCGTCCCCCGCCCAGGTGGCCCGCAACGTCAATCATCTGCGCCGTCCGCTCGACGAGGACGAACTGGCGCTGATCGACGCCTTCCTGACCGACAACTGACCGAACGAACGATGACGGGCCCGCTCGCAGCGCGAGCGGGCCCGTCAGTCGACCTAGGTCGGTTCTGCGTCAGTCCTGGGCGAGCGGCGGCAGGGTCACGACCTGGCCGGCGTACGACAGGCCGGCGCCGAAGCCGACCAGCAGCGCCAGCTCGCCCGGCTTCGCCTTGCCGGTGCGGATCACTTCCTCCATCGCCAGCGGAATCGATGCCGCCGACGTGTTGCCCGTCTCGGCGATGTCGTCCGACACCGGAACCGACTCGGGCAGCTTGATCTGGCGCGCGATGACCTCGTTGATGCGGCCGTTCGCCTGGTGCGGAATGAACGCACCCAGATCCTCGAGCGTGACACCGGCCCGCTCGGCGGCCTTCAGCGCGATCTTGCCGACCTCGAAGGCGGCCCAGCGGAAGACGGTCGTGCCCTCCATCTTGATCCACGGACGCTGCGACGGATCCTTCGCGAACGACAGCCAGTCCGGCTCCTGGCGGATCGCATTGGCCTGCGAGCCGTCCGAGCCCCACACGACCGGGCCGATGCCCGGCGTCTCGCTCGGCCCGACCACGACCGCGCCGGCACCGTCACCGAAGATGAACCGCACCGTGCGGTCGGTGGGCTCGGTGCTGTCGGTCATCCGCTCGACGCCGACCACGAGCACGTAGTCCTCCGTGCCGAGCCGGACCATGTCGGACGCGACGGACAGTGCGTAGCAGAAGCCCGCGCAGCCGGCCGTCACGTCGAACGCGGCCGAACCGCCGGTGCCGAGCGCGTCGGCGACCACGGCCGCACAGTGCGGCGTCTGCAACGGGTAGGTGGACGTCGCGATGATGACGGCGCCGATCTGCTCGCCCTTGATGCCGCTGGCCTCGAGCGCCTTGCGACCGGACGCGATGGCCATCGCGAGCACGGACTCGTCGTCGTTGGCGAATCGGCGGTTCTTGATGCCCGAGCGCGTCTGGATCCACTCGTCGGTGGAGTCGATCGTCTGGCAGATCTCGTCGTTGCTCACGACCCGCTCCGGGCGGTAAACCCCCAACCCGAGGATGGCGGACTGCCTGACCTCGGTGGAGTTCGAGATCTGCGCAACCATGTTCGGTCTCCTCTTCAGCAATATCTCGGGGCTCACGCGGCCCCGCCCATCACGACACGGTACTTCGCGAACCGGACCTGCACTATCACTCGGGTATCCCGATCTCACGCCGCGCGCGACACGTCGGCCCGGCCGGATCGGGCGGACACCCGCGACATTTCACCCTCGCCACCGCTCCCGCTTCCAATTCGGGCAATTCCATGAATGGCGACGCCGCAGTTACGTCAATTCCCGGATCCCGGGCTTCGAATTCAATTCCCCTGCTAGCCTGTAACGCGCTCGCACGAATGATCAGACGGTCGAGATCTGGGCATAACACCAGGTAGATCCCGCTATCCACCACAGATGGGGACATCCGTGAGGCTGAACCGAGTGCACTCCGCAGTCGCATCCCTGATATGCGCATCCGCGTCCGTGCTGGCTTTCTCCGCCCCCGCCGGCGCCGACCCGAATTCGGTCAATCCGATTCCCGTTCTCAATGGCACGAACGGATTACCGGCCCTGCACGGTCGAAGTCAGGCCGTGGCGCAGGCGACGGGACTGCTCAGCGCCAACCGCACGCAGGACTACAACGTGCTCGGCACCGACCTCGGCATCATGTGGGACAACGGCAACGGACAGGTCCTGACCGCGTTCGGCGACACGGCCGGGCTCGGCATCCCGAATCTGTTGGTCGGCAGCCTGTGGTCGTGGCGCAGCAACGTCCTCTTCCGCAGCTCCGACCACGACCTCGCCGACGGCATGACCTTCGACAGCACACCCCGCGACATCGTCGGCCAGTCGAAGGAGCTCATACCCAGCCCTAAGATCCCGTTCGTCGAGATCAGCCGCATCCCCACCGCGGGCGTCGCGGCCGACGGCGTGCAGTACATGAGCATGATGTCGGTCAAGGACTGGGGCGACCCCGGCAAGTGGGAGACGAACTACTCGAGCCTGGCGTTCTCCACCGACGACGGCGAGAACTGGACCGAGGCCACCGAGACCCGACGTCCCCCCGTCGCCGGCAACCGCAACTTCCAGATGGGAGCGTTTCTCAAGGCCGACGGCTTCGTCTACCAGTACGGCACCCCGCCCGGCCGCGGCGGACTCGTCTACGTCGCGCGCGTGCCGGAGCAGAAGATCCGCGACCTCGGCGCCTACGAGTACTGGGACGGCGGCAAATGGGTGCCGAAGAACCCCGACGTCGCGGCGCCGATCGTCTTCGGTGGCGTCGGCGAGATCTCGGTGCAGTACAACGACTTCCTGGGCCAGTACCTCATGCTCACGACCGACGACCACAACTCCGTCGTCATGCGCCGCGCGCCCACGCCCACCGGGCCGTGGGGCGCACCCGAGGTCCTCATCGACAGCGGCGAACTCCCCACGATGTACGGCGCGTACATGCACCCGTGGTCGTCGGGCCCCGACCTCTACTTCCTCACCACAGTCCACTCCAACTACAACGTCCTGCTGATGCACACGACGCTGCAGCGCTGACCGCCGGCGGCACACACCCGCTACCGACGTCGCACCCGGTCGTGCACCGAAACGGTGTGCGATCGACGCGAAACGCGTGTGCGACTGCTACCGTCGACCCAAGCAAACGATTGGTTCGGGCGAGTGGAGGCGACGTGGAGCAGCAGAAGAGCACCGACCCGCGCGGCGAGATCCAGGATCTACTGGCCCGGATCGCGCAGCTCGCCGACGACGGCACCGTCGAGGAGTACCTCGAGCACTTCACCGCCGACGCGATCTGGGAGTCGCAGCCCAACCCTGTGACCGGCATGGCCGCCCAGATGCGCCAGGGCGTTGCCGTGATCGAGGAGGGCGTGCGGGAGCGCCGTGCCGGCGGCGTCCAGGGCCCGGGCACGTCGAGCCGACACGTCATCACGACCGTCGCGGTGTCGCTGGACTCGGAGACCGAGGCGTCGTCGACGGCGTACTGGCTGTTCTTCCGGGACACAACCACCGAGCCGCGGCTGGCAGGCGTCGGACGCTACGACGACACGCACCGTTACGAGGACGGACGCTGGAAGCTGGCGCACCGCCGTATCACCGTCGGCTGACGCCCCGCGGGGGATGAACGGTCGCGAGGGCGCCGGGCACGGGACGTGACCCGGCTATACCGTCGTTTCCATGGATGCACAGGACTGGGACGACCGGTATTCGCAGACCGACATGGTGTGGGGGGCGCCGCCGAATCCGGTGGTGGTCGAGTTCGCGACCTCACTACCCGCCGGTCGGGCGCTGGACCTCGCGTGCGGCGAGGGCCGGCACGCACTGTGGCTCGCGACGCGCGGGTGGCAGACGACCGGTGTCGACTTCTCGCCGGTCGCGATCGACAAGGCCCGGCGGGTGGCGGCGCAGGCGCCGCGGTCGGTGCGCGAGCGTCTGACGTACGTCGTGGACGACGTCACGACGGCCGCCGCGCTGGACGATCCGTCCGGCTATGACCTGATTCTCCTGATCTTCGTCCACCTCGATCCGGCACAGCGTCGCACGCTTGTGAGCCGCATCATCGATGCGCTGAAACCCGAGGGAATCCTCATGATCCTCGGGCACGACGCGACCAATCCCACTGAAGGCGTCGGCGGCCCTCAGGACCCCGAAATCCTTTACACGCCCGAGGATTTGAAGGACGATCTGAACGGACGCCTCGACGTGACGGTGGCCGAACGGCGCCATCGGGACGTCGAAGGCGGCACCGCGATCGACGCGCTTCTGGTCGCCCGCAGGCCCGCCCTTGGCAGCTAACTTAATCGCGAGTAACATCGGCTAAGTTACCGGCGAGTAGCTACTTGGGCGGTACTCGACGGAAAGAAAGACCGCACCAACGCAGTGCCACTTCAGGGAGAGAACATGGGCCACTACAAGAGCAACGTCCGCGACCTCGAGTTCAACCTCTTCGAGGTTCTGGGTCTGGACAAGCCGCTGAGCGAGGGCGTGTGGGGGGACCTCGACGCCGACACCGTCAAGGACATGCTGTCCGAGGTCGCGCGCCTGGCCGAGGGCCCGCTCGGTGAGGCCTTCGCCGACGCCGACCGCAACCCGCCGGTGTTCGACCCCGAGACGCACGAGGCGACCCTGCCCGAGTCCTTCAAGAACTCGTTCAAGGCGATGTGGGACGCCGAGTGGTACCGCATGGGCCTGAGCGAGGAGATCGGCGGCGTTCCGGTTCCCCGCGCGGTGGTGTGGGCAATCGCCGAGATGCTGCTGGGCGCGCAGCCGGCCGCGTTCATGTACGCCGCCGGCCCGTCCTTCGCGAACGTGCTCTTCAACAACGGCACCGACGAGCAGAAGCAGTGGGCCGCCACGCTCGTCGAGCGCGGCTGGGGCGCCACGATGGTGCTGACCGAGCCGGATGCCGGCTCCGACGTCGGCGCCGGTCGCACCAAGGCCATCAAGCAGGACGACGGCACGTGGCACATCGAGGGCGTCAAGCGCTTCATCACGTCCGCCACCTCGGACGACCTGTTCGAGAACATCTTCCACCTGGTCCTCGCGCGCCCCGAGGGCGCCGGCCCGGGCACCAAGGGCCTGTCGCTGTTCTTCGTCCCGAAGTTCCACTTCGACTTCGAGAAGAACGAACTCGGCGAGCGCAACGGCGCCTTCGTCACCAACGTCGAGCACAAGATGGGCCTCAAGGCGTCCGCGACGTGTGAGCTCACCTTCGGTGGCCACGGCACCCCGGCCGTCGGCTGGCTGGTCGGCGAGGTCCACAACGGCATCGCGCAGATGTTCGACGTCATCGAGCACGCCCGCATGATGGTCGGCACCAAGGCCATCTCGACCCTGTCGACCGGCTACCTCAACGCGCTCGACTACGCCAAGCAGCGCGTCCAGGGCTCCGACCTCACGCAGATGACGGACAAGACCGCCCCGCGCGTCACCATCACCCACCACCCGGACGTGCGCCGCAGCCTGGCGACGCAGAAGGCGTACGCCGAGGGCATGCGCGCGGTGTACCTGTACACGGCCGCCCACCAGGACGTGGAGATGGCGCAGCTCGTGTCGGGCGCCGACGCGCAGCTCGCACACCGCGTCAACGACCTGCTGCTGCCGATCGTCAAGGGTGTCGGCTCCGAGCGGGCGTACCAGTACCTGACCGAGAGCCTGCAGACGCTCGGCGGCTCGGGCTTCCTGCAGGACTACCCGATCGAGCAGTACATCCGCGACTCGAAGATCGACTCGCTGTACGAGGGCACCACCGCCATCCAGGCGCAGGACTTCTTCTTCCGCAAGATCGCTCGTGACCGCGGTGTCGCGCTGGCCCATGTCGCCGGCGAGATCAAGAAGTTCATCGACAGCGAGGCCGGCAACGGCCGACTCAAGGCCGAGCGCGCCCTGCTCTCGACGGCCCTCGAGGACGTCCAGGCAATGGCCGCGGTTCTCACCGGCCACCTCATGGGCGCCCAGGAGCAGCCCACCGAGCTGTACAAGGTGGGACTGGGTTCGGTCCGCTTCCTGATGTCGGTCGGCGACCTGCTCATCGGCTGGCAGCTGCTGCGCCAGTCGGAGATCGCGCTGAAGGCGCTCGACGAGGGTGCCTCCGGCAAAGACAAGCCCTTCTACGAGGGCAAGGTCGCGACGGCGTCGTTCTTCGCGAAGAACGTCCTGCCCGAGATGACCGCGACCCGCAACATCCTGTCGCACCTCGACAACGACATCATGGAGATGGACGAAGCGGCGTTCTGATTCGCCGTTCGAGCAGTCCGCGAAGCTACTGAAGCGCCCGGCCGGGATGGTTCCCCGGCCGGGCGTTTCGGTGCACGACGTCGGCAACGACGGCCGCGACCTCGTCCGCACGGGTCTCCGGCAGGCGCGCATATCCGCACACCAGCCCGCGCGGGCCGTCGGTATCGGCCAGGAACGAGGACAGCGGCGGCACGGTGACGCCTCGGCCGCGCAACGCGGCGGCGATCGCGGTGTCGTCGCTTCCGTCCGGAAGCCGGAGCACCACGTGCAACCCCGCGTCGACGCCGACCAGCCCGACACCGGCGCAGTGCCGCCGGAGCGCGCCGACCAGAGCCGCTCGCCGGGCCGCGTACGTGCGTGACGCCCTCGCGAGATGCCGAGTGAGGGAGCCCGATTCGATGAACCGGGCCAACGCGAGCCCGCTGACCGTGCAGGCGCTCTCCCCGCTGAGCGCGAGCGCCTCGGTGACCCGATCCCGGAGCGCTCGCGGCGGCAGCAACCAGGCCAGTCGCAGCGCGGGTGTGAGAACCTTCGACGCCGTGCCGACGTAGGCCACGCAGTCGCGCCCGCCGTCCACACTGTGCAGCGCGGGCAGGGCGGACACGTCGTACCGGAACTCGCCGTCGTAGTCGTCCTCGATGAGCAGTGCACCGGATTCGGCGGCCCACGCGACGAGGTCGGCGCGACGGAACACGGGAAGGCGCGCACCGAGCGGATACTGGTGCGCCGGAGTGCAATACACGGCCGCATCGGAGGCGCGCAGCGACGCGGGGTCGAGCCCGTCCGCGTCCACCCCGACGGAACGTGTTCGGGCACCGGACATCTGGAGCGCCCGCCGCGCCTCGACGTAGCCCGGCTCCTCGAACGCGACATCACGCCCCGCGAGCCCGGCGGCCGCGGCAACCGCTCGCAGGGCGGACGCCACGCCCGGCACGACGATCAGGTCGTCCGGATCGGCGACGATCCCACGCGTGCGGCGCAGGTGCCCGGCCAGGGCGAGCCGCAGCTCGGCATGCCCACCCGGCCCCGCCGCGGTGAGCGGAACGGGTGCCGCGGCAGCCACCCGCCAGGCGCGACGCCAGTCGGTGGTCGAGATCAGGTCGGTGTCGGGATGCCCCGGGGTAAGGTCCCACGTCGGAGGTGTCGGCCGCGACGGGCGCGGCGGCACCGCGGGCGACGCCCCGGGAGCGACGTGCGGGGCGGCGCCCGCGGTGGCGGCGGTGTCCGCGCCCGCCGCGATCCGGGTGCCGGACCCCGCCCGCGCGTCGACGTAGCCGGCCGCGCCGAGTTCGTCGTACGCGTCGACCACCGAGGCTCTTGCCACACCGAGTTCCGCCGCCAGGACGCGCGTCGCCGGGAGCACGTCACCCGGCCCCAGCCGGCCCAGCCGGATCTGCTCGACGATCGCCTCCGCGATGCGGTGCCGTAGCGGCGAATCGGTGGCCGGCAGTTGCAGGGTCACGTGGCGGTCGGGAGTGTGGCGGGACACGACGGCCACCATAGTGGTCTACCCATTCGATGCATTTCTGGACCTATTGAACAGTCCGCAAAGCAGGAACCATTCGGCGCATGGATCGAATCAGGAGATATCCCGACCTCGCCGGCGACCAGCGGGCCGACCTCGACGCCGTGCTCGACGCCGCTGCGGTGGGCACACTGGCGACCGTGGTCGACGGACTGCCGTGGGTCGTACCCATGCTCTACGCCCGCGACGGTGACCGAATCGTGCTGCACGGATCCACCGGTGCCGGTGCGCTGCGGCACGTCGCGGCCGGCGCTCCGGCGGCGTTCGCCGTCACGATGCTCGACGGGATCGTGGTGGCAGACACGCTCTTCGACTCGACGGCCAACTATCGATCGGCGGTCGTGCGCGGGAATCTGCGCCAGTTCGGCGGGGACGAGGCGGTGCACGCGCTCGACCTGATGTCCGATTCGCTCGTTCCCGGTCGCAGTGCGGAGGTGCGCACCCACACGAAGAAGGAGCTCGCCGCGACCCTCGCGATGGTCCTGCCCATCGAGCCGGGGTGCTGGACGGTCAAGGTGCGCGACGCACCGCCGCCGGCGCCGACCACGGACTCCGCCGCGTGGGCGGGCGTGGTGCCGCTGCACACCTCGGCCCGCGAGCCGATTCCGGCGCCGTGGGTGGCCGCGGGCACGCCGCCGCCCGAGTCGGTGCGCCGACTCGTCGACGGGCGGTGACAGGCGCACCGCGCGATTCCGTCGTGCACCCGGCACGGAACCGCGCGGTGTGTTTGGCTGGTAGCAGTCGATCCCTGCCACCGAATCTAGGTTGGTGAGCCGCTGTGACCAGCACGGACGAACGCACCGGGTTCCCCGGACACTCCGGACCCGCACTCGCGGTGCGCGCGGAAGGACTGACCCGCACCGGACCCCTCGGCCCGGTGTTCGGCCCGGTGGATCTGCGCATCCCCTTCGGGGGCCTGGCGGTGATCCAGGGGTTAGCCGGGTCCGGCCGCACATCGCTGCTGTTGACCCTGGGCGGCCGGATGAGACCGTCGACGGGACGGCTGAGCGTGCTCGGGCGGACCAAACCGGCGGCGATCCGCGCGGTGTCCGCGATCGCCGGGTTCGCGGGCATCGACAACATCTCGGAGTCGGTGACGGTGCGCGATCTCATCACCGAGCAGATCCGTTGGGATGCAACGTGGTACCTGCTCATCCGCAGGGCCGGGCAGCGTGAGCTCGAGCAGGTGTGCGCCCCCGTGTTCGGGGACCGACCGCTGCCGAAACTGACCGAGTACGTCAGCGACCTCGGGGAACTCGACAACCTTCTGCTGCGTATCGCCGTCGCCAACACGCAAGTTCCCCCGCTGCTGCTGATCGACGACCTGGAACAGGTGCGGGAGGAACACGATCGGGCGCTGCTCGTCCAGCACCTGGCCGCGCTCGGAGCCCGGCAGACGGTGATCGCGTCCGCGGTCAATCCGCTGCCACCGCACTCGCCCGCCCACGAGTTCCATCCGATACCCGCCGGGACGCCGACCGGGGAAGTCGAGGAGTAGCCATGCTCGCAGGGATGTCGCTCGGCACCGAACTCAAGCGGTTCTCCCGCGGACTGATGCCGCGGGTCGCGCTGGTCACCATCGTGCTGATGCCGCTGCTGTACGGCGCGCTGTACCTGTGGGCGTTCTGGGATCCGTTCGCCGCCACGGGCAAGATCCCCGTCGCCCTCGTCAACAGCGACCAGGGCACCGTCGTCGACGGCAAACCACTGAACGCCGGCGCCCAGGTGGCGCAGGGGATGAAGGATTCCGGGGACCTCGACTTCCACGAGGTGACCGCGTACGAGGCGTCGACGGGCGTCGCGTCCGGGCGGTACTACTTCTCGGTGACCCTGCCCGGCGACTTCAGCCAGTCCGTCGCCTCCCCCACCGGACCTGACCCACAGAAGGCACGAATCGTCTTCACCTACAACGACGCCAACAACTACCTCGGCACCATCATCGGGCAGAACGCCGCCCAGCAGATCCTCAACATCGTCGGCGCACAGATCGGCGAGCAGTCGGTGGACCAGGCGCTGGTCGGACTGGGCGCCGCCGGGGACGGGCTACGCAGGGCCGCCGACGGCGCCGGACAACTCTCGACCGGCGCCCAGGCCGTCGACGCCGGCGCACAGCAACTCGCCGGCGGCTCCCGCACCCTCTCCGACGGCCTGTCCACCGCGTACAGCGGGTCGACGGCCCTCGCCGACGGAACGGCCCAGCTGTCCGCGGGCATCGACACCGCGTCCGGCGGAGCGTCCGCGCTCGCCGGTGGGATGGACCAACTCTCGGGTGCGACGGTCGCACTCGGCGACGGTGCCGGACAGCTCAGTGCCGGGGTGAACCAACTCGTCGACCGGGTGGTCGGAACCCTCGGACCCGCGCTCGACGCCGCCACCCTGGCCCAGCTCGGCCAGTTGCGGGACGGCGCACAGCAACTCGCGTTCCAGCTCGGCGACCCGTCGAGCCCCTACCGGTCGGGGATGGCGCAGGCCGTCGCCGGGTCCGGGCAGTTGCGCGACGGGCTGACCCAGCTGCAGTCCGGCGGGCAGCAGGCCGCGTCCGGCGCCCGCGCCCTCGACGACGGCCTGGCCCAGCTCTCCGGTGGCGGCGAGACCCTGGCACAGGGGGCAGGTCAGCTGGCCGCCGGCACCACCCAGTTGAAGGACGGCTCCGGGGAACTCGCGTCGCAGCTGAAGGAGGGCAGCCAGCAAGTGCCGCAGTGGGATCCGCAGCAGCGCGCCGTCGTCGCGCAGACGCTGTCGGCGCCGGTCGCGCTGGACCAGCACCACGACAACCGCGCCAAGACGTTCGGCACGGGATTCGCTCCGTTCTTCCTGCCGCTGGCGCTGTTCGTCGGCGGCATCATCACGTGGATGCTGTTGCGGCCCATCCAGAACAGGCCGATCTCGACGGGCCTCGGCGCGATGCGGGTGGTACTGGCGTCGTACTGGCCGGCGGCGTTGATCGCGATCGCGCAGGTGCTGGTGATGTACGTCGTGGTGCACTTCGGCGTCGGGCTGGTACCGGTCTACGTGTTCGGCACCATCGCGTTCCTGGTTCTGGTCGCCCTCACCTACATGGCACTGATCCAGGCCTTCAACGCGATCTTCGGGCCGGCCGTCGGGCGCGTCGTCACCCTCGCGTTCCTGATGCTGCAGCTGGTGTCCGCGGGCGGGATCTACCCTGTCGAGACCACCGCGAAGCCGTTCCAGGTGCTGCACCCGTTCGACCCGATGACCTATGCCGTCAACGGGTTACGACAGCTCACCGTCGGTGGTATCGATTCCCGGTTGTGGGTGTCGATCGCGGTCCTGCTCGGCCTGCTGCTGGCGTCGCTGGCGGCGAGCGCGCTCTCGGTGCGGCGCGACCGAACGTGGACGCTGATGCGGCTGCACCCGCCGATCGAGGTGTGAGCGGGTGCAGCCGGAGTGGTCAAGCGAGCGCGATACGCTGCAGGTCGTCTCCGACGACCACCTCACCGTCGTAGCCCGCCTGAGCCCACTTCTTCCACTTGTCGGCATCGAGCGGGTTGCCCGCGAGATCGGAGATGTGCGTGAGCACCAGCTTCGAGACGCCCGCCCGCTGCGCGATGGGGCCCACCTTCTGGACCTCGACGTGCGACTGCAGCAGATGGTCCAGGAAGACGGCGGGCGCATCGAAGCCCTCGACACTGATCGCCTCGTGGACGAGCACGTCCGAGCCCTTCGCCAACTCGACGATGTTGTCGGAGTATGTCGTGTCCCCGGAGAAGGTGACCGATCCGTGCCGGGTGTCGAACCGGAACGCGAACGCAGGGAACACCGGGCCGTGCGGGACCAGGATCGCGGTGACCTTCACCCGTTCGTCCTCCATGACGACGAACGGCTTCATCGCCGGTGCGGTGTTGTCGAACGACGCACCGACGTCCGGGATCGCAATCTCGTGGACGTCGGTGAGCGTCCGGATATCGCGGATACCCATGTCGCGCAGGAAGACATTGGTGCTGTAGGCGTAAGCGTCGTGGCACTGGGCGGTGAGCGCCGCAATGCCGGGAGTGGGATCGGCGGGATTGACCGTCGCGGCATCCCCGCCGCCGAACTTCGGGGGTAGGCCGCCGGCCGGGCCGGGGCCGTACACAGGGACAGGGCCGGGCAGCGCGTCTCCTTCCTGGTTCGGCACGCTGCCGCCCAGCAGGAAGAAGTTGTAGTAGTCGGCTATGTGGTCGGCGTGTAGGTGGGTGATGAAGATGCCGGCGAGCGAGCCCAGCGTGAGTCCCGAGCGCACGTACTGGGTGGCGGCCGAGCGGCCGCAGTCGATCACGTACGTGGACCCGTCCACGACCAGCGCGGTCGAGATACCCACCCGCAGCGGGTCGACCGGAGGACCGGCCTTGGTCCCCAGCAACACCAGTTCCAGGGGCGCTCGGTCGCCGGGGGCGACACCTGTCGCGGGTTGCGCTGCCACCTGTGTCGACGAGTCCGACGCGGTTGCGGCGCCGGCACAACCGGCCGTGCCGAGGAGTGCTGCGGCGCCGCCGATCGCCGCCAACATCGATCGGCGGCTGAAACGATGGCCGTCGGCGACGGCTTCATCGGGACCACAGAGCGTGCACATTGGTTCTCCGTAAGTGTGAGGTCGGAAAGGGGTTCGGTGAACGAGAGGACCGGCGGTGGAGCTCAGCTCCGGGAGGCACCGCCGTCGGGTGTGACGATCGCGTTCGACACCACACCGATTCCGTCGATCGCCACCTCGACGACGTCCCCGGCCTTCAGATAGACCTCGGGCGTGCGCGCACGCCCGACACCGCCAGGAGTTCCCGTCAGGATCAGGTCTCCGGGACGCAGGGGAAGCATGGTCGACAGGTAGGAGACCAGGTGCGCCGGCTCGAACAGAAGGTCACTCAGACCGTGCTTCTGCATCGTCTCGCCGTTGACCGTCGTGTGCAGCGTCGCGTTACGCGGATCGAATTCGTCCGGAGTCACCATGACGGGCCCGACCGGCGTCGACCGCGCCCAGATCTTGCCCTGCAGCCACTCGGTGCTCCGATACTGCCACCCGCGCATCGAGATGTCGTCGGCCACGGTGTATCCCGCGATACAGTCGGCGGCCCCGGCCTCGTCGACCTGATACGCGGTGCGGCCGACGACCACCACCAGCTCACCTTCCCAGTCCATCTGGGCGTCGTCGCCGACGTAGTCGACCGAGTCGCCGGGACCGGTAAGGGTGTCGGCGAACTTCGCGAAGACAGTGGGGTACTCGGGCAGTTCGCGACCCATCTCCTCGATATGGCTCCGGAAGTTCAACCCGACACACAGCACCTTGGACGGATCCGGCACCACGGCAGCCAATTCCGCCTCGGACGCCGGCACCTGGGGTCCCTCAGCGGCGGCGGCGATGTCGCGCCAATTCTCCTCGGCGAGAAGGGCGCCCAGGTCCGAGTAGGCACCGATCTCGGTGTACGTATCGCCATCCAGACGGGCGGCCACAGTGGCCCCGCTCCGACGCAGCGTTGCAAGCTTCATATCTGCCCCGTTCTCTTTCAATTCTGAAGGGTGCTGCCAGGTGATCAGCACTTCGGTGGTCGCGGCGGTCAAGCCGCGGGCGACGCCTCGGGGACGACCAGATCGAAGAAGCCCCAGTGCGCCCCCTCCGGCAGCGTCCCCGACAGCATCCGGCCGCACTGCTGGGTCACGATGTGCGCGGAACCACGGTGTTGGGTGCCGGCATGGCTGTCGCGGAAGAACCTCTGCAGCACGCCGTTTCGCATCACCTGTCCGCCGGCGAACCGGTGCACGAGCTGACTGATCTCAAGCGACGTCCGGGTCGCCAGGCCGGCCGCAAGACGGGAAATGGTCTCCTGCTCGTCGTTCAGCTCCACCCCCTGTGCGAGGGTGGCCTCGTTGTCCCGCCACGTCTCCCGCAGCAGCGCCAGCGTGCCCCGGGTGTGAGAGAAGTGACGTGCGTACTCGGCGAAGAACTCACCGCTGGTGACCGGCGCCCCGTCGGCGGGATCCTTGCGCTGGGTCAGGGCCCGCAGCTCGTCGAGCATCCGGCGGGCGACGCCCTGCGCCCACGCTGCCTGCCCCAGGCCGGCGATCAGTGCCGGGCTGAGCCGGTTTACGACGCCGCCGCGCCGCATGTTCTCCCGCCCGACCCGCAGCGCGAACCGGTGCGGCACAAAGACGTCCTCGGCCGAGTAGTCGAGGCTCGCCGTGGCACGCAGGCCCAGCATGTCCCAGTTGTCGTTGACGCGCAGCGCCCACCGCGGCACGAGGCACACCAGCCGCTCGCCGGCCTCCGTCGTAACCGCGAGGTTCACGTGCGTCGCCATCGACAATCCCGGAGCGAACTGCCAGGAACCGGCGATCCGGTAGCCGCCGTCCGCCTCGATCGCCTGTCCGGTGAACGCGGTGCACTGCCCAGCCACCAACGGAAGTGCGCCGTCCGCGAACAGCTCCGCGATGCCATTGTCGCCGAGATACACACCCGCATTGGCGGTTTCGACGGCGAGCGCACGCACCAGCCAGCCGAGCGAGGCGTCGGCGTGCGACAGCCGCTCGATCACGTCGATGATCTCGAGCGTGGTCGCCTCGATTCCGCCCAGTTCGGCGGGCAGCAGGATCCGGAAGACCCCGCTCTCGTGCAGTGCCTGCTGGACAGCAGGTGTGGGGCGCCGCAGGCGCTCACCGTCCTCGGCCTCGTCCTGCAAGAGCGGGTAGATCTCGTCGATGCTCGCCAGTACGGTCGCGATGTCCGCGACCTCGGTGGCGCGTGTGTCGGCCATGCCGTTCATTCCTCTCACTGCAGCAACTACACTCACCCCCATCGCCCCCTTCACCGACCGGCGTCGTCTGCCGCGAGCGAGGTCCACTGGCCGCGGTGGAAGAGCAGCGGCCGCGCCTCCTCCTGCTGCCCGTAGGACAGGACACGCCCGAGGACCAGCACGTGGTCACCGCCGTCGTAGCTCGCCCACGGGGTGCACTGGAAGTAGGCAGCCGAGCCGTTGATCCGCGGGGCCCCGTCGTCGGTGACCCACTCGATCAGGTCCTCCTTCGGCTGACCCGCGAAGTGCAGCGCCGTGTCCAGCTGGGCGTCGGACATGATGTTGATGGCGAAAGGCCGCTCGAGCAGGTAGGTCAGCGCCCGCGACGTACGCTTCATCGACACCAGGACCAGCGACGGATCCAACGACACGGAGGTGAACGAGTTCACCGTCACGCCGTGGTAGGCATCGCCGGACTCGTAGGTCACGACGATGACGCCGGTAGCAAAGCTACCCAGAGCATTTCGCAGCTGACGCGGGTCGCCCAGCGCGGGGGTGGCCTGGTCGGACTCGAGAGTCCGTGCGTCGACGGCGTTCTCGTAGATATCGGCATTCCACATGATATCGGTCATGAAAGCTTACCTTCGGTTTCGATAGTTCTGCGCCGCAGCGGATTCCGATGGACGGCTACCGAGCCTCGTCGAGCACCTCGGCCGTGGCCGCGTATCCGGTTCCCGTTCCCTCGGGAATCACCTTGCGCACCAATGGGTATCCGATCAATGCGGTCGCAAAGCTCACCAGGAATCCGAGCGAATACGTGTCGGTCGCGATGAGGATCGCACCAAGGGCCGCGGTGAGCACGAGCGTGAGGACACCGGCCCAGTTCCACATCTCCACTCGCTGGCCGGGTTCGAACCGCCGGCGCCGCACCAAGTAGAAGTCGGCGATCATGATGCCGCACATCGCCAGCGTCATGCAGCCCAGGTAGGCGAGGTACTCGGTGAACTTGCCGAGAATCCCGCCGCCGATCATCAGCAGCGCGATGATATTGCCGACCACCACCATCACGGCGCGGCCGGGCTTGCGGCCTGTGAGGGCGTCGACCAGGTTCACCAGCGAGAGCGAGCCCGAGTACGCGTTGATCGCCTGGGCCTTCGCCTGCGCGGCGTAGATGGTGAAGAAGCCGAGCCACCCCGCGAAGATGACGAAGAAGGCTCCGGTGTTGCCCATGACGAAGGCACTACCGGCCGCGGCGGCCTCGTCCGGGCTCATGCCTGCGTTGCGGTCCAGCAGGTACTGCACCACCGTCGGCATGCCGCCGATCACGATGAGCGAGCCCAGCACGGTCATGATGATGTTCTGCGTGATCGGTCCCGCCAGCGCCAGGACGGTCACATCACGCTTGGTGCGGCAGTATCGGGCGAAGTCGGTGCTGACCAGTGCGATGGTGCCGGCGGTGGCGCCCATGACGCCGATCGCGGCCTCGAGTTTGGTTCCGAACCCGCCGGGGACGACACCATCGAAGGAGAACACGGCCATCGCAGAGGCGCCGTCCACCACATAGATCTTGAAGACCATGTAGAGCGCGACGAGGATGGTGACGATGGTGAGTATGCCGGTGGCGCGCAGCGCCAGTCGGAGCCCGAAGATTGCCATCCCGATCCATGCAAGGGTGAGCACACCGTAGACGAGGATGCGGACCGGCCACGCGTCCGGCCAGCCGAACATCAGCAGCGTGCCCTCGTACAGGAGCGCGGACTCCATCGCGAGGAACCCGAGAATCATGATCGTGAAGATCGTCGATCCGATCGCCGATCCCCGCAATCCGAAACCGAAGAAGCGCGACGTGATCGTGCTGGACAGGCCGGTCGTCAAAGCCATGTTGCCCAACGCTTTTCCGAGCGCGACGCCCAGGACGGCGACGAGGACGCCGGCGACCAGGCCGGCGCCGAATCCGGCCAGCACGACCGTGAATCCGCCGATCGAGAAGATGACGAGTGCCGTCGCGACACTGATCGTGCTGAGGGACAGGTGAAGACCGCTCTTCCGGTCCTCCGGAGGCACGCTCACCAGAGCGTGGTCCTCGGCGGCCCGGGCGAGCGAGGAATCGATGGACTGGGTGGGGGTGTTCGGTACGGACATGGGTACCTCGAAGGGACGGGCCGCGGGCGGGCGCCGGGTGCAGCGCCCGCCCGCAGACGTGAATGTCAGTCGGTGCTGCAGCCTGCGACCGCGATCGCCTCGATCTCCAGAAGGATCTCGGGCTTGGCGAGGGACGAGACCTCGACCAACGTGCAGGCTGGGAAGTCGCCGGTGAAGAACTCCTTGCGGGCCTCCCACACGGCGGTGTTGTTCGCGATCCGGGTGACGTAGATCGTCATCTTGACGACGTCGTCCATCACGGCGCCCGCCGCCTCGACCAGGTCCTTGATTTTCTGGAAGACCACCTTCGCCTGCTCGTACTCGTCGGCCCCGAGAACCGACTCGCCGTCCTGACCACGAGCAGTCATCCCGGAGATCATCACGAGATCACCGACCCGCAGGCAGTTCGACCACAGGCCCTCGGCGGGCTCGCGAACGGCGTCGGAGTAGAAACGCTGCTTCTTCATCGATGTGCTCCTCAGAGGTCGATCCGGTTGTCCCAGGCGGAGGTTCCGCCCCAGTTGATGCACACGCTCTGGCGGCGCATGAACCCCTTCCAGGCGTCCGAACCGGCGGTGCGACCACCACCGGTCTCCTTCTCGCCGCCGAAGGCCGCGCCCACGTCGGCGCCGGTCGTGCCCATGTTCACGCGCACGATTCCGCAGTCGCTGCCGCGGGCCGACAGGAAGGTCTCGATGTTGGTGAGGTTGGTGCTGTGAATACCCGATGCCAGACCCTGCGCCACCCCGTTGTGGATCTCGATCGCCTCGTCGAGCGTCTCGTACGTCAACACCGAGACGATCGGCACGAACGTCTCCTCCTGCGCGATCTCGAACTCCGGGTGCACCCCGGTGACGATGGCGGGCTCGACGTACAGGCCCGGACGGTCCATCACGTTGCCGCCGTATACGACCTGCGCACCGGCCTCCTGCGCACCGACCAGGACCCGCTTGTAGTCCTCGACGGCCGCCTGGTCGATCAGCGGGCCGACCACGGTGTCCGGGTCGCGTGGATCGCCGACGGCGATCTGGTCGAAGGCCTTCTTCATCAGCTCGACCAACTTGTCGGCGATGCTCGCGTGGGCGATCACGCGCCGAGTACTGGTGCAGCGCTGCCCGGTGGTGCCGACGACACCGAACGTCAATGCCTTCGCGGCCAATTCGAGGTCGGCCGTCTCGTCCACGATGCACCCGTTGTTGCCCGAGCACTCGAGCTGGTAACGGCGGCCCAGGGTGGAGCCGACGATGTTCGCCACTCGCTTGCCGACGCCCGTCGACCCGGTGAACGAGACCATCGCGACACGGGTGTCGGAGACCAGCTTCTCGGCCAGCTCGTTGTCTTCCGGAATGAACAGCGAGAACACGCCTTCGCAGCCCATCTCCCGCGCGGCCTGGTTGACCACGGTCTGGATCGCGATCGCGGTCAGCGGCACCTTGGGGCTCGGCTTCCAGACGACGGTGTTGCCACCGATGACCGACAGGAAACCGTTCTGGGCCCACACCGCGGCCGGGAAGTTGTAGGCGCTGATGACGCCGACCACACCGAGAGGCAGCCACTGGTCGTACATTCGGTGCTCGACGCGCTGCGACTGCTGGGTGGCGCCGTACATCATGCGGGCCTGACCGGCCGCCAGTGTCGCCATGTCGATGCACTCGCGCAGCTCGCCCTTGGCCTCCATCGTCGACTTGCCGGTATCCAGGCAGACGATGCCGGCCAACGCGTCGAGGTTCTCCTCGATCAGCTGGCCGATACGGCGGACGAACTCGCCTCGACGCGGCGGCGGGACCATGCGCCACTTCTTCTGAGTCTCGACCGCGGCGGCCAGTACGTTCTCGAAATCCTTTGCGTTCGAAGCAGCTACGCGTCCGACGATCTCACCGTCCGCCGGACACTGGGCCTCGATGACGGGACGGCCCTCGACCGCACCCCAGCCGGTGGCGTCGGTGTAGGTGCCCGAGTGCACGTCGTCGAGCCCGAAGGCGGCCAAGACCTCCGCGGTGTCGAACAGGGTCTTCTTCGCTTCTGTCATCATTTCTCCAAAATCTCTTCTCGCGCAGTAGCCGAAGCGTCAGTCCTTGGCGAGGAAGTCGCCGATGGTGTCATCGGTGTGGTACTCGGGCTTCTCGTAGTAGTGCGGACCGTCGTAGATCTCGATCAGCACACTGCGTTCGTGCGCCAGCGTGGGACCGTGCGGATGATCCTTCGGGTTCATGTAGAACGACCCGGGGCGCAGTCGCAGACCGGTGTCGGTGTACTCGTAGTCCCCCTCGAGGCAGTACATGAACTGGTTCGACGCGTGGGTGTGCTTGGTCGGGATGGTGCCGCCCTTCTCGTACTCGAGCAGCGCGATACTCGCTCCGGTGTCCGGATTCTTGAAGAGGAAGTACTGGCGGAACCCGTAGTCCGGGTAGTCGATCCAGTCCTCGTCCTTCAGATCCGCCGCGTGCAGGAGAATCTCCAGCGTCTTCATAGTCTCGGGATTGACGTTCATGTGTCTCACTCCAGGTCCGGGCGGACCGCTGCCACCCATTCGTCGTATTCGGCTCGGCTGTCCGGGGTTGCCGGGAAGAGGCCGAAGATGGAGCGGCCGCGGGCGATGTGCAGCGCCGCGAACTCCTCGTACTGCACGGCGTCGAGCGCCTCGTCGGCCACTTCGTCCACCAGATGCCGCGGGATCACGACGACGCCGTCGCGGTCGCCGACCAGGACATCGCCCGGGTAGACCGCGACACCGGCGCAGCCGACCGGTCCGTCGAGCGCCACCGGGTGCAACGCGATCGGCGTCGCCGGCGGCGCGCTACGTCGCTGGTAGCACGGCAGACCCGTGTCGCTGATCGCCGCCGAGTCGCGGTAGCCGCCATCGGTCACGACGCCCGACACCCCGCGGTGGCGCAGTCGCGCCGCCATCATGTCGCCCATCGACGACGCCTCGACCGAACCGAAGGCGTCGATGACCAGGACCGCACCCGGAGGGCACTCCTCGATCGCCCGCCGGTGCATGTTGTCGTCACGACCGTAGTTGGCCATGCTGTCGATGTCCTCGCGAGCGGGGATGAATCGCAGCGTGTATGCCGGCCCCACCAGCTGCTCCTGACCGTCGGTCAACGGTCCGAGCCCGAGCATCATCACGTTCCGGAACCCGTGCCGCAGCAGGACATTGGCCACATTGGCCGAACCCACTCGCAGCAGCTTGGCACGGACGTCGGCGTCCAGCGGCTGAGCCGCGGTGGCCGTCACTGGAAGAACTCCAGCGGAGGCCGGTTGCCCCACTGCGTGGTGTCGCTCGCGGTGCCGTTGAACTTACTCGGACAATGGGTGGCGTCCACCACGTCGCCGTCCGTGTAGTGCTCGATCCGGAACCCGAACGGGTCCTTCCAGTAGTCGAAGATCTGGCTGCCGAGCAGGTGCCGGCCGACGCCCACGTCGAGCTGATAGCCCTGCGCGAGCAGGTAGTCGTGCGAGGACATCACCGCGTCGAGGTCGGTGACCTCGAACGAACTGTGGTGCACCCCTACCCAGTCGGACTGCAGGACCAGCATGAAGTGGTGGTCGACCAACTGGTCACCGAGATCGAGGCGGATGAAGGTGCCCACGATCGGCCCGTCCTGCCCGGGAGGCAGGAAGTAGTCCGAGTGCAGGAAATTGAACCGCTCCTCCAACCACGCCATCGACTCGTCGTGGTTGGTCACGTGCAGGACGAAATGCCCCAAACGCGCGATCGTGCACGGCGCCACCTGCTGCCGGACTGCGGAGCCGACGCGGTTCTTGTCGCGGATGTTGTTGAACTCGAACGGTTCCCGGTCCGCGATCGGCTCGGCCTTCGCGCGCCCCCAGATCGCTCGGATCTCGAAGCCGTCCGGCATGTGCATGACGACCTCGTAGCCGCCGCCCGGCTCCGTGGACGCCCGCACCGGCGACGAGCCCGGCTTGCCGGCCAGCTCGTCGAGATCCGCGCGCGTGGCGACCTCGATCGAGGCGCCGACGAACCGCTGCCTGTCGGCCCTGCGGGTGACGTGGATGTGGTGCTGCGTGCCGGTCCCGCGCATGTAGAGAGTCGTGTCGTCGCTACCGTCGACCCTCGTCATCCCGAAGGCCGTCAGGAACTTCTCCATGACGCCGAGATCGGGCACCTCGTAGGTGACCTGCGCTGCGTCGATTGCTGTGGCCACTGAACCTCCTGTGGCAGTTTCGGATTCGATCGCCCGTCAGGGCTTCAGGATGCTGACGTCGTCGGGACCGACCAGGTCCGGTACGGTCCAACCGTCGAGGTCGTACTCGTCCATTGCCGACTGTGCGAAGTCCTTGCAGTAGCCGAGCAGCCCGCTGCCCATCGCACCGAACAGGTTGGTCTGGCGGGTCACGTCGTTACTGCCGATGTAGTTGATCTCGTACAGCTCGTGGCGCGCACCGAATTCCGTGCCGATCGAATCCCACAGCATCTTCATGACCTTCACGCGCTCCTCGGCGTCGATGCCACCTGTGCCCCGGACGTAGGTGTCGAGGTAGCCGCGAATCTCGGGGGTCTTGAAGTCCTTCGCGTGCGAGTTCAGGTAGATCAGACCGGAGGCCACGACCTGCTCGATGATGTTCTTGATCTTGGGCATCGCCAGCTGGTTCATCACGCGGTACGCGCCCGCGAACTGCTGGTCGGGCTGGATCATCCCGTTCTTCCACGGCACCGCGCTCTTGGCCATAGCGTCGGAGAGCGCCCAGAACGTGTTGCGCCACGCGATCACCTCGCCCAGCTGGGACTTGACGCCGTGGAACTCTCCGGCGCCCGTGACGTCCAGTGCACGGGACAGCATCCCGACGAGGAAGTCCATCTTCACGGCGAAGCGGGTGCAACCGTGCAGCGACGCACGCTCGAGGTAGCCGGAGTGGATGTTGTACTTGTTCGCCTGTTCGAGGTCGTTGTAGATGAACGTGTTCTCCCACGGCACGAAGACGTTGTCCAGCACCAGGATCGCGTCGTTCTCGTCGAGACGGCTCGACAGCGGGTAGTCGAACGGACTACCCAGCGCGGCGGCGCGGTACTCATTGGACGTCCGGCAGATCAGCTTCACGCCGGGCGCGTTCGTGGGGGTGATGAACACCGGGGAGAACGCCGGATCCTGAACCGCGACCTGACCGACGTGACCGACGAACGTGTAGTGGGTCAGCGCCGAACCCGTGGCCACGACCTTCGCGCCGGTGACGTAGAACCCGGCATCGGTTTCCTTGGTGACGCGAATGAAGACGTCCTTGCCGGCGTCGGGGCCCATTCCGCGGTCGACCGGCGGATTCATGATCGCGTGATTGACGTACCAGGTCTTCTCCTGCGCCTTGCGGTACCAGTTCCGCGCGTTGTCCTCGAAACCGCGGTAGAACTCGGCATTCGCGCCGAGCGTGCCGAGGAAGCAGCCCTTGTAGTCGGGCGACCGGCCCATCCAGCCCCACGCGATCTTCTGCCACTCGGCGATCGCGTCCCGCGAGGCCACCTGCTCCTCGACGCTCGACGGCGCCCGGTAGAAGCGGTGCGTGAAGCCGCCCCACTCGGTGGGCGTGGTGAGGACGTCCTTGCGCGCGGGGTCGTGCAGCGCGTCGTACATGCGCGCGATCATCCGAGCGGAGTTGCGGAAGGCGGGATGTTCGGCGACGTTCTCCACTTTCTCGCCGTAGATCCACACCTCGCGCCCGTCGTTCAGGCTCTCCAGGTATTCCTGACCCGTGAATGGGATGTACTCGTTCCCGGCGGCACCGGTCGGCGAAGTCGTGCTCGTATCGGTCATTCTCGGATCCCTTTCTCCTGACAGCGAAGACGGTCACGCCGCCTCTGCGGCGACGGACGCGAAGGATCGAAATACGCCCAGCAGTAAGGGATTTCGAAAGAGATCCACGAAGTCGAACTCGGCTGGGGTTCGATCGCGGACAAGATTGGCACGGGCGCGCCGATCACGGAAGAGCCATGACGAGATCGGATCCGGGATCCGCTGCGCGCGGCGTCACCAGAGCCCCCGCGGCGCCGCCTCACAGTGGCGCGGATCACTCGGCGGCCATGCATCCTGATCAGCAGGTTTAACGGCCACGAAACGCCGTGCGACACCAATGACGTCGATCACAGCGAGTGATGCACATCACACGCAATGGTGCTCACATGATGGGATTCGACTTGATTTTCGACTCACCGGTCTATACACGCCGCCGATGACGGGTACATAGCTTTGCATATAGCTCGCTCAGGAACGGCCGCTCTCGAGGCGAGCACCCACTACTCGGGTTGCCTCGATCCAGCGCTCCATCAGTGGTGTGATTTCGGCTCCTCGCCGCCACAGGAGTGTCGCCTGCATCGGCTCGAGCCACAGCGGAGCATCCTGAAGCGCCACGGCGGCATGGTTTTCCGCCATCCTCTGCGTCGCCGGCGTGACACCGAGTCCCGCAGCGACGAACGGCAACGCGGTCTGCGGAGTGGAGACCTCGAGAATCTCGAAGGTCGGGTCGTTCGACAATGCCGTCTCGACGGTCTCCGGCATCCCGGAGAAGGCGGGCATGCGGCGCGGCAGGATCCACCGACCCCAGCCTCGTCCACCCGAGTGTCGTTCGTCGGCCCGATCTTCCGGAACGGCGAGTTTCAGGTCGATCTTCACGACCGGCTGCCACTCGCAGATGTCCGTCACGAAGTCCGCGAACTGCTCCGGTCCGAAAGGAACACAGCCCATGTCCAGGTCACCATCGCGAAGACCGTGCAGGATCGCCTCGGGTGCGATGTCGATCAGAGTGACTCGCACGCCCGGTGCCTCCTCGAGGAACTCGGCCAGGACGTCGGCAACGATCTCGTTGATCACCATGGGTTCGACCCCGATCCGGAGATCACCGACCACTCCGTCGCCCATCCGAATCAACGTCTCAGCGACCCGGTCCCGCTCGGCCACCAGACGCACTCCATTGGCGAGCAGATAGAGTCCGGCGCTGGTCGGATGGACCCCCTTCGCCGTGCGTTCGAGCAGGCGGACGCCTAGTTCGCGTTCCAGCTTCGCGATCGCCAGGCTCAACGGCGGCTGAGTCATGTTGAGCTTCTTCGCGGCCCGAGACACCGAACCCGCCTCCACGACGGCTTCGAAGTACTCGAGTTGACGGAAATCCATGTCAGCAGTCCTTCGGCGCAGTGGACCCTCAGAGGGTGCTGTCGCACTCTACGTGGCGCCGGACGGACCTCCGCTGGTCGTGTCGCCCGGGCGAGCGGGGGCCCGCTACCGGCCGGGCGACGGTGCCGCGGCGCCGTTCGACGGCGCCGGCTCGTTCGACACGCACTTCACAACCGGCACCGGGTCGTACTTGACCGTCCGGGTGTGGCGCGAGATCTCGCCACCGGAGTCCGCGTCGGTGATGATCCGGGTGTCGCTGACGGTGAATCCCGGTGCGCCGCCGGATGCCACGCAGTGCGGGCCGGCGGGCAGCGTGATCGTGTCCGGCGACGTCTGGTTGGACCGGTTGCCCGTCACCGACTGGACGTCGACGGTCTTGGTGCCCCAGATGCGGACCGTGATGTTCGAACTGGTGCCGATGGTCTGGATCATCACGCCGGTCTTCGCCGGATTCCGGAACTTCAGGTCGATCGCACCCTCGAACACCGTGGCCTCGCGGGCCGCCGGGTAGCGCGAGATGTAGTAGCTGTGCTCGGTGTGGTCGACGTCCTCCATGCCCGCGAAGTACGTGGCGTTGTAGAGGGTGGTCGCCAGCTGGCTGATGCCGCCGCCGACGGCCTTGTCGGGGCGTCCGTTGTTGATGATGCCCGAGTCGACATAGCCCTGCGCCGAGCCGCGCGGACCGGTCTGGGCATCGAACGAGAACGTTTCTCCCGGCTTGACGATGGCGCCGTCGATGGCACTCGCCGCGAGCCGGATGTTGACGCCGGAGGCGTACTCGAAACCACCGGTGGTGAATTCGCCGATCACCTCACGGATGCCGAGCGCCTTGGCACCCTCGGTGGTCAGCGCAGGCTCGGCGGGCTCGTAGACCGCCGGGGTGGTGCGCGCGCCCGGTGCGGCCAGCAGCGCCGGCAGCGGTTCGAGCGTCTTGGGCCACTGCACCATCTCGCCCGTCACCGACGGGACCACCTGCGGCGAGCCGCTCGTGAGGGTGATCTGCGCGTCCTTGGGCTTGATCTCGGTGCTCACCAACTGCGGGGCCAGGATCGCGGTGGCGGCCTCGACATTGTACTGCGGCGACAGCCCGCCGCCGCCGTCCGGCGCGAACGTCAGCACCTTGCCGATCTGGTCGCGCGGCAGCGTCGCGACCGCACCGTCCTTGCCGGTCACCACGACATCGGTCGCGACCGCCGGCGTCGCGACGTCGCGCACCGCGGCGTCGACACCGGCCTGCGTGACCGTGACGTCGACGGTGTCGACCGGCAGGTCCACGGTGGTGCCGAATGCCCACTGGTCGACGAACGTGTCCTCGGCGGCCTCCACGTCGAGGCGCTGCCCCGGCAGCGGCGCGACCGGAACCACCCGGGTGCCCTCGAACACGACGTTGCCCTCCCGCGGGGCACGGTCGGTCGCCTGCTGGACACCACCCATCGCCGACGCCAGAGCCGCGTCGTCGACCGTGGACACCACACCGATCTCGTGGTCGGTGAACAGCGACGCCAGTCGGGTGAAGGGGTTGATCGGCTGCTCGCCCGCCTGCTCGACGGTGGCCGCCCAGTCGATGCCGACACCGGCCTGGGCCGGCACGATCTCGCTGTCGGTGTTGCCGGCACGCACCGGCACCGGACGGTCCACCCGCGAACCGAGCGCGGCCCGCAACGTCTCCTCGGCGGTCGCCGTGCTCTGGCCGCCGATGTCCACCCCGGCGACCGTGACGCCGCGCGGCACCCGATCGGCCGAGACCACCCAGTCCACCGCGTACGCGATCACCCCGACCGCGACGACGCCACCGGCGACGGCGGCGTACTTCACCCACCGACGGTTCGGAGCCGCGTCGGTGGGCGCGGGCTGCGGATCGGGCGCCGGTGCGGCCTCGGGCTCCGGCAGCTGCTGGGGCTCCGGCTGGGGCTCGGACTCGGGCACCGGATCCGGCGTTGTCGCGAACACCTCGGTGGGCGCATCGGATACGGCGTCCTCCTGGGAAGGAACCGGAGGAATATCCGGAACCACCGGCATGATCTCGGTCGGATTCTCATCCGGCACCGGACCGTCCGTGTGGTTTTCCGGGTTCTTGGCGCCGTCGCGCTCGTCGCTCATGAAGTGGGGCTCCTGCCGAATCGACACCGTGCGGGGCCGTTGCGTTGCGTGTTCGTTCCCGTTCAGGGTAGTAGGGCGCTCCGAAACGACCACTCGGGATTCCCGCCCGCGGCACCGCGCACCGCCACGAACGGGCCGGCGAAGTAGAACGGCCCCGTGCCGTTGCCAGGTCGGGGGTCAGGCAACAACACGGGGCCGACTGGGATATCGCCCCTACGCGAGCGGCGTTACATCCACGACTTGCGGACTACCGGGATCGGGGGGTTCCTACCCTCCGATCAGACCTCGACGATCGCGGTGACACCCTGGCCGCCGGCCGCGCAGATCGAGATCAGGCCGCGGCCCGAACCCTTCTCTGCCAGCATCTTCGCGAGCGACGCCACGATCCGACCGCCGGTGGCGGCGAAGGGGTGGCCGGCGGCGAGCGACGAGCCGTTGACGTTGAGCTTGGACCGGTCGATCGCGCCCAGCGCCCCATCCAAGCCCAGGCGCTCCTTGCAGTACTCGTCGGACTCGAACGCCTGCAGCGTCGCGAGGACGACCGACGCGAACGCCTCGTGGAATTCGTAGAAGTCGAAGTCCTGCAGGGTGAGACCGTTGCGCTCCAGCAGGCGCGGGATCGCATACGTCGGGGCCATCAGCAGGCCGTCGCCGCCGTGGATGTAGTCGACGGCCGCGGTCTCGGAGTCCACCAGGTGCGCGAGGACGGGCAGGTTGCGCTCGGCCGCCCACTCATCGGTGGACAGCAGCACCGCGGAGGCACCGTCGGTGAGGGGAGTCGAGTTGCCGGCGGTCATGGTCGCGTCGCCCAGCTTGGTGCCGAACACCGGCTTGAGCTTGGCGAGCTTGTCGACGTCGGAATCGGGACGCAGGTTGTCGTCGCGGGTCAGGCCCAGGAACGGAGTGACCAGGTCGTCGAAGAAGCCGCGGTCGTAGGCGGCCGCCATGTTGCGGTGGCTCGCGGCCGCAAGTTCGTCCTGGTCCTCGCGGCGGACGCCGAATTCCTTGGCGGTGATCGCCGCGTGGTCGCCCATCGACAGTCCGGTGCGGGGCTCGCCGTTGCGCGGGATCTCGATGCCGAGCATCGACGGGCGCACCTGGCCGAGCAGCTTGACGCGGTCCGCGGTGGAGCGGGCCCGGTTCATCGACAGCAGGAACTCGCGCAGTTCGTTGTTCACGCCGATCGGCGCGTCCGACGTGGTGTCCACGCCGCCGCCGACGCCGGCGTCGATGCGGCCGGAGGCGATGGCGTCGCCGACCGCGACGATCGACTGCAGACCCGTGCCGCACGCCTGCTGCAGGTCGTACGCCGGGGTGTAGGGGCTCAGGGCACTGCCGAGCACGCACTCGCGCATGAGGTTGAAGTCGCGGCTGTGCTTGAGCACCGCGCCGCCGACCACCATGCCCAGCCGCTCCCCCTGCAGGCCGAAGCGGCTGACCAGCCCGTCGAGCGTCGCGGTGAACATGTCCTGGTTGGACGCGTGCGCGTACGCCCGGTCCGAACGCGCGAACGGAATGCGGTTACCGCCGACGATGGCGACGGGGCGAAGCTGCCGACCGCCGGACTGCGGTGCGGATGCCGGCTTCTGGTTGCGGTTTCTGGCTCTGCTGGTCACGTCGGTCTCCATGAGAGGTCGCGGGTGTGCATTCGGCTACGGGCACTCGACATTGAACTTACTCCAGAGTAAGTTCAATGTCGATACCGCACCTGGTGTAGCGGGTGCCCCGATCCGGGACATCGCAGACATCCCACGACGATTCGAAACCAGTACAAGGAAGGTGGACCGTGGCAGCCAGCAAGGGCGCTCCCGACCTCTACTCCCAGTTCCTCTCGTCCGCGCCGGGCGCATTCATCGCCAAGCAGGCCGGGCTGCCACAGCCGGAGAAGCTGCGCCGCTACAAGGCCGGTGAGCCCGCCCTCGCCGGCCCGATCCTCGTCGGCGGCAAGGGCCGGTTGGCCGAGCCGATCCGCGCGCTGCTGTCGGACTACCCGGCCGCACAGCCGCACGACGACCGTTACGGCGCGCTGGTGTTCGACGCGACCGGCATCGGCCAGGTCGACGAACTGGTGCAGCTGTTCGAGTTCTTCCAGCCGGTCATCCGCAACCTCGCCTCGTGCGCCCGTGTCGTCGTGCTCGGCACCACCCCGGAACTGACGTCGAGCGTCGACGAGCAGATCGCCCAGCGCGCACTCGAGGGCTTCACGCGCAGCGTCGGCAAGGAGATCAAGCGCGGCTCGACCGCCCAGTTGGTCTACGTCTCCCCCGACGCCGCGACGGGCCTGTCCGGCCTCGAATCGACGCTGCGCTTCCTGCTGTCCGCCAAGTCCGCATTCGTCGACGGTCAGGTCATCCGCGTCGGCGCCGAGGACTCGGTCGCCCCCGCCAGCTGGGACCGCCCGCTCGAGGGCAAGGTCGCGGTCGTCACCGGCGCCGCCCGCGGCATCGGCGCCACCATCGCCGAGGTGCTTTCCCGCGACGGCGCGCACGTCGTGTGCGCCGACATCCCGGCCGCCGGCCAGGCGCTGTCCGAGACCGCCAACAAGGTGGGTGGCACGTCGCTGGCCCTCGACGTCACCGCCCCCGACGCGGCCGACAAGCTGGCCGAGCATCTCACCGAGCGCCACGGCGGCGTCGACATCATCGTGCACAACGCCGGCATCACCCGCGACAAGACGCTCGCGAACATGGATGAGGCCCGCTGGAACAGCGTCCTCGGCGTCAACCTCCTTGCCCCGCAGAAGATCACCGAGGCACTCGTCGCCCAGGGTCTGCTGCGCGAGGGCGGCCGCGTCATCGACGTGTCGTCCATCGCGGGTATCGCCGGCAACCGCGGCCAGACCAACTACGGCACCTCGAAGGCCGGTGTCATCGGCCTGGTCCAGGCCACCGCGCCGGTGCTGGGCGAGAAGAAGATCACCATCAATGCTGTCGCGCCCGGCTTCATCGAGACCGCGATGACCGCCGCCATCCCGTTCGCGACCCGCGAGGTCGGACGCCGAGGGAGCTCGCTGCTGCAGGGTGGTCAGACCGTCGACGTCGCCGAGCTCGTGTCGTACTTCGCGAGCCCCGCGTCCAACGCCGTCACCGGCCAGATCGTCCGGGTGTGCGGCCAGTCCCTGCTGGGCGCGTGATGGCAAGCGGCAAGAGCACTCTCGTGCAGCTGCGCGAGCAGCCCGGAACCCTCGACAACTACGCGCGCGCAGCCCTCGGCGCACTGCCGTTCGTCAAGCCGTCGGGCAAGCGCAGCCTCCCGAAGGAGACGCTGGCGCTGTCCGGTCTGCGCGTGGACCCGGACAACCTGGCGGCGTACGCGAAGGTGTGCGGGCTGCGGTTCGGCGACACACTGCCGGTCACGTACCCGTTCACGCTGGTGTTCCCGACCGTGATGCGGCTGCTCACCTCGCGCGAGTTCCCGTTCCCGGCAATCGGTTCCGTGCACACCGACAACGTGATCGAGCAGCTGCGCCCGATCTCGGTGAGCGAGCCGTTGGACCTGAAGGTCCGCGCCGAGAACCTGCGCGCACACACCAAGGGCACACAGGTGGACCTTGTCAGCGAGATCTCGGTGGGCCGCGAACTCGTGTGGCGTCAGGTCAGCACGTTCCTCAAGATGCACCCGACGGGCGCCCCGAAGGAACCCAAGGCCGAGCACAAGGAGGAGGTGCCTCCGCCGCCCACCCGCACCCTGCGGGCCGACCAGAAGATCATCGGTCGGTACGCGGCGGTGTCGGGCGACCGCAACCCGATCCACGTCTCGTCGCTCGGCGCCAAGGCATTCGGGTTCCCCGGCACCATCGCGCACGGCATGTGGAGCGCCGCGGCCGTGCTGGCGCCGCTCGAGGGTCGCCTATCGGGCGCGGTCACCTACAGCGTGCGGTTCGGCAAGCCGATCGTCCTGCCGGCGACGGTGAACCTGTACGCCGACCGGACCCCGGACGGGTGGGATCTGGCACTGAAGAATCCGAAGAAGGGCTACCCGCACCTCACCGCGACGGTGCGGTAGGACGGGGCCGGGGCGTGGCGGGCGATCCGTCCGCCGCTCCCCGGCGTCAGCTCCCGCGGACCGTCAATTCCTGTCGCAGCCGGACGTTCTCGGCTTCCAGTTCCGACTTGGCGGCCTCGAGTTCGAGGATCTGCCGAATCCCGGTGAGGTTGACACCGGCCTCGACCAACTCGGACACGCGCGCCAACCGGTAGAGGTCGTCCTCGCTGTAGCGTCGCGTGCCGCCGCCGGTGCGCGACGGCGTGATCAGCCCACGACGCTCGTAGAGCCGCAGAGTCTGCGGACCGATCCCAGTCAGCTCGGAGGTGACCGAGATTCCGTAGACTCCGCGGGTGGAGCGGGGCGGAGACTGTTGCGTCATCGTGGCCTTCATATCGCGTCAAGTTCGGTCGCGTGGGGATACGCGCAGAAGACTCGCCCCCACCCGCCGCCCTTGCGGGCGGCCTATCGCGAGCATCTGCCGATGCCTCACGGTATCACCGACACCACATCGAATGTGTGGCGGCAGACGAAGATTCCCTGAATGCCCACCGGTCTGCCGACAACCGCCCGTCAGAAGTCGCCGGGCGAGCTCAGTTCTCCCAGCTTCAGATCGGCGTCGATCCAGTTCCCGGTCCGGCCGAGTTCGGCCATCGCACGGTCGAACGCGTCGACGAGCCACTCGTGCTCGGCCGTGACGAGCAACTCGGCGTCCGTGTCGGCGGAGTCCTGATAGAAGCGCACCACCCAGTGCGAGGCTGCCGTCGTGTCTCCGCTGAGACCTTCGACAGCGTGATCCGTCGCCAGTAGATAGCGGTTGTACTCGAAATCGACGCGGATCGCGTAGCCGCCGCCGGTGTTCACCACGTTCGCAGGGCGGTGGGTCGCTGCAGCGAGCACCGTGAGGGCGTCCGCGTAGCGGTCGGCGTATTCGCGGGTACGGGGCACGTGCAGCTCATCTCTGTCCGGCTCACCCACCGCAGGGTTGCGGCGGCGGGAAGACGACACTACGACTCCGAACAGGAGGACGCCATCGCGTTCCTACCGCAAACGTTACGCGGCAAACACCCCGTCGCCGACCGATCGGGCATTCCTCATCAGTACGGCTCACCAGGGAAGACGCTCAGATAAGCCCGGTAAGCAAATTTATCTGCTTCAACCGACATAGATTTTGTTGTACGGTGCAGTGGTCAAAACTTCCAGATGCAAGCGAAGAAGAGTGAGACGGAGAAGTCAGGCCCGCCGCGTGGCGAGGGTCCGGCCCACTCCACCCCACCGGTCTTCCGAGCTCGAGCGGTGAACCGAGAGGTCTCGCCGACTGCGGGTGGGCCGTATCAGAGAAGAGAGGATGACCACACGTGAGTGCGCATCTTGCGACCGACACCGTCCGTGACGCGGCGACCTGGTCTCTCAGCACCGAGGAACTCAAGCACCGACTCGACAGAATGTTCTCCGGCGTATCGGATCCACGATCCACCGGGCCCGACACCGGCGCCGTCTGACACGTCGACGTGTGCGCCCCGGAGGGCGCCCCGACGCATTCGGCAGCCACGGACATTCACGAGGAGCATTCGATGACCGAAACCCGACCAACCCTCGCACCCCTGGCCAACACCTGGGAATGGCAGCAGCACGGCAACTGCCAGGGCATGAACGAATCCATCTTCTTCCCGCCGACCGGCGAACGCGGCAAGGCCCGGCAGATGCGCGAACGGCGCGCCCAGGCCATCTGCGCGTCGTGCCCGGTGAAGACCACCTGCCTCGAGCACTCGCTCGCCGTGCCGGAACCGTTCGGCGTGTGGGGCGGCATCGGTGAATCCGAGCGCGCGAACATGCTGCGCGGCCGTCGCGGCCGACACCGGGCAGCCTGACCGAGCACGAAAGCGCGGAGGGCCCGGACGTCTCCCGTCCGGGCCCTCCGCGCTCGTCTGTCCGTCTACTTCTTCTTGCCACCCGCCAGGCCGCGCCACGCGAGCTTGTCGAGCAACTCGACGGCCGCATCGACGTCGATCTCGCCGCCGGCCACCCGGTCGGCGACGGCCTCACCGGCCCCCACCAGGGCCACCGCCATGATCGAGAAGTCCGTGCCCGACTCCGGCTCCTTCGTGCTGGATTCGAGCAGCTTGGCCGTCAGTTCGATCAGCCGGTCGCGGCTGCCGCCGACCTGCGACGCGAACGCCTGCTGACCGATCGCCTGCCGGTACAGCACCATCCACGAACTGCGGTTCTGGTCGACGAAGCCCAGGAACCCGGTGAGCGCGGCACGCAGCTGTTCACGCGGCGGCAGAGTGGGATCGCCCGCGGGCGAGATCGCCTCCACGAAGCGCAGCCCCTCGCGGTGGATGCACGCCGCGAACAATTCGTCCTTGGAGCCGTAGTACAGGTACAGCATCGGCTTGGAGATCTTGGCCCTCGCCGCGATCGAGTCCATCGACGCGTCGTGGAACCCGTTGTCGGAGAAAACCTCGACGGCGGCGTCGAGCATCTGCTGCTCGCGCACGGCCCTGGGCAGCCGCTTGGTGCCACCAGCCATAATTCCTCCAACCAGGGGTAAGACTCGCAATCTTACTCGATGGTAAGAAGATCAGCGTTCGACCACCATTGTGACCCAGCCCCGTCTCAGCAGGTCACAGCCCCCTTCGCGCGCGCCATGGTGAGTACCGACTGGTCGACCTGCGACGCGGGCAGCTTGCCCGACTTCACCGCCTGCTCCAGGTGGTCGAGGACCCGCGGGACGTCGTCGGTGGTCAGCCAGAGCGCCGTGGTCACCCCGGACGCCAGCGCCTGCTCCACGGCCTGCGCGATGTCGTACCGGTCGGTGATCGCCTTCATCCCGCTCAGGTCGTCGGTGAAGATCGGACCCGTGAACGGCGGCGCACCGTAACCCGTGCCCTGCCGCAACAACGACACCGCGTCCGGGCTCAGGCTCGCCGGGAGGTTGTCCTTCGTCAGGCCGGGGACGCTCAGGTGTCCGAGCATCACTCCGACCCCGGTGTCGACCAACTCCCGGTACGGCACCAGGTCCTTGGTCTGCAACTGATCCAGCGGCGGCGTGGTCACCGCCCCAGTGTGCGAGTCGCCCGACGCCGAGCCGTGGCCCGGGAAGTGCTTGAGCACCGGCAGGATTCCGGCGTCACGCAGGCCGCGGGCGTATGCGTCCGCGTACGTCGTCACCACCTGCGGGTCGTCGGAGAAGGACCGGTCGCCGATCACCGCGTCGGCCGGCTGGCTGCTCACGTCGACGTCGGGCGCGAAGTTGGCGGTGATCCCGAGGCGATACAGCTGACGTCCCCGCTCGAGGGCCATCTGATAGGTCTGCTCCGGCGTCATGGTCCGCGCGACCTCGCGAGCCGACGGATCCGGCCCGTACAGGTCGTCGATGCGCGAGACCCGGCCGCCCTCCTCGTCGATCGTCACCATCAGCGGCACCGAACTGGCCTCCGCGACCTGGGCGACCCCGCCGCCGGTGAGCATCGAGTCGTCGGTCCAGCTGCCGATGAAGATGCCACCGATCTGCTCCGACTCGACGACGTGCAGCGCGTCCGCGGTGCCGGTGACACCGACGGTGAGCAGCTGCGCCAGCTTCTGCCGCTCGGTGAGCGAGTTCAGGAAAGCGGGCCCGCACACCGCCGAGCCGAACGGGGACGGCGCCTTCGGCGCACTCGACGTCTGCGACACCGGCTGCGACGTCGAGGACGGCGACGGGGACTCGGACGTGGCGGTACCGGTGTCGTTCCCGGACGTACAGCCGACGGCCAGCCCCGCGCACAACGCGACGGCCAACGCATGTCGAATTCGCATATATCCGACGGTAGTCGACATCCGTTCCGGCGATTTCCCGAGCCGAGCGGCACAGGTAATGGCAAGGTAATCTCAAGTACGGAAAGCCGAAGACCACCACAGTCGGTCGACCCGGATTTCAGGAGGTCACAGTGCCTGCAGATCTCATGCTCATCGCCTACGACGGCTCCGACAACGCCAAACGTGCAATCGAATACGCCGGCCGCTTCCTCGCCGCGAATCGCGCCGTGGTGGCCACCGCGTGGGAGCCGATGGTGCGACAGGCCGCCCGCATGTCGGGGCTGTCCGGTGTGATGCAGCCCGAGTGGGTTCCCGACGAGGCATCCGAGGACATCGCGCTGACCGACGCGAAGACGACCAACGACGAGGGCGTGGACATCGCACTGGCCGCGGGACTTAACGCCGAGGGCCGGTGCTGCGAGTCCTCGACCGCGATCTGGGCGACCATCGTCGAGTGCGCCGACGAGTTGAACGCCGACATCATCGTCACCGGCACACGCGGCACCACCGGGCTGCGGTCGCTGTTGCAGTCCAGCGTCGCCGACCACGTCCTGCGGCACAGTCACCGCCCGGTCCTGATCGTTCCGCCGGGCAAGTAGCGGGGTCCAACCTCGAGGCAGCCGCCACCGGTGCCCCGACTATCGTCGGCAGCACCATGGACGGCTTCCTGCTCTCGCGCCCCGATCGCACTCTTCGCACCACCGGGACACGGGATCGATTCGACAATGCGGCCGCGGCGGCGGACGCGCTCGCCGCCGGACGGACCGAACTGATCGTCGGCGCGCTGCCGTTCGACCCGGCCGCTGCGGCCGCGCTCACCGCACCCGAGACCATGTCGTGGACGCCCGGCCCGTGGCGGCCCGTCGCCCCGGCGCCGCTGCCGGCCGTTCGGATCGAGCGGGAGATACCGAGCGCCGCAGAACATGTCCTACGCGTACGCGGGCTCGTCGAGCGCCTCGGGCGCGGCAACCTCGACAAGGTGGTCGCGGCACGGGCGGTGCGACTGGTCGCCGACGCCCCGATCAGCCCCGAGGCGTTGGCCGCGCGCATGATCGTCCGACACGAGGCCGCCAACGGATTCGCGGTCGATCTGACCGCGGCCGGCGACGGCTACATCGGGCACACCCTCGTCGGCGCCAGCCCCGAGATCCTGCTGAGCCGACGCGGCACCACCGTCACGTGCCGGCCGCTCGCCGGATCCGCGCCCCGGCACACCGACGCGGAGGCCGACCGCGCCGAGGGTGAGCGCCTGCTCGCGTCGTCGAAGAACCTCGCCGAACACGCCTTCGTCGTCGACTGGATCCGCGACATCCTGGCGCCGCTGTGCACCGACCTGGAGGTGCCGTCGTCGCCGCAGCTGACCCGCACCGGCGAGTTGTGGCACCTGGCCAGCCCCATCCGCGGCGAACTGCGCAACGCGTCTCTCGGTTCGCTCGAGTTGGCGACCCGACTGCACCCGACACCGGCCGTGTGCGGCACCCCCACCGACCGCGCGCTGGTCACCATCCGCGAGATCGAGGGCGACCGCCGCTTCTACGGCGGCGCCGTCGGCTGGTGCGACGCCGCCGGCGACGGCGACTGGGTGGTCGCGATCCGGTGCGCCGAGATCGACGCCGACGGCACCGCCGCGCTGGCGTGGGCGGGCGGCGGGATCGTGGCCGCGTCCGACCCCGCGGCGGAACTGGACGAGACGACCACGAAACTCGGCACCCTGCTCGGCGCACTCGGCGTGGACTCGCCCGCCGACCACCCGGTAGGTGATACCTTGGCCCCGATATTGCGTACGCACGAGTAGGACGGCGTACCGGCGCCTCAGACCATGGGAGACCCGAGATGGCGAAGTTCCTTGTCCCCGGCATTGCCAGCGCTGTGATCGGTGCAGTCGTCGGTGCCGGTGCCGTGCTCGGAGTCACCGCCGCCGCGCAGGACAACAAGCTTCCCGACATCGACCGCTCCGGCAACGCCAACTCCTCGATCCTGAACCAGGTTGAGTACGGCAGCCGCTGAGCCCGCTCGTATCGCGCGTTCTCGCACCTCCCCCTCGTCCGGTGGTCCCGCCGGAGAGGGGCCTTCCGTCGAACCCTCGACAGAACCACTGACCCGGCGCTGGCTGATCGGCGCCGGGCTCGTTGCGTTGGTCCTGTGCCTGCTGCAGTCGCCCGGCAAGATCGTCGCCGACACCAAATACGACCTCACCGAGAACCCGATCGGGTTCCTCGCCCGCGCCGCCCACCAGTGGAGCAGCGTGGCGCCGCTGGGCCAGGTGCAGAACCAGGCCTACGGCTACTTCTTCCCGCACGGCGCGTTCTTCGCGTTCGGACAGTTGCTGCACGTCCCGCCGTGGATCACCCAACGGCTGTGGTGGGCGCTGCTGATCGTCGCCGGGTTCTGGGGCGTCGTTCGCGTCGCCGAGGCGCTCGGCATCGGCAGCCGCTCGTCCCGCATCATCGCGGCCGTCGCGTTCGCGCTGTCGCCGCGGGTGCTCACCACGATCGGCTCGATCTCGTCCGAGTCGCTGCCCATGATGCTGGCGCCGTGGGTGCTGCTGCCGGTGATCCTGGCGACCTCCCCGAAGTGGCGCGGCGACCGTAGTCTCGGCCGGCTCGCGGCGCAGTCGGCGCTGGCCGTCGCGCTCATGGGCGCGGTCAACGCGGTCGCCACCGCTGCTGCTTGTCTTTTGCCGGTCGCATGGTGGATCGCGCACCGGCCCAACCGGCGCTGGTGGGTGTTCACCGCGTGGTGGATCCCGTGCTTGCTGCTGGCGACGGTGTGGTGGATCGTGCCGCTGCTGCTGCTCGGCCGGGTGAGCCCGCCGTTCCTCGACTACATCGAGTCGTCCGGCGTCACGACGCAGTGGACATCGCTGACCGAGGTGCTGCGCGGCACCGACAGCTGGACACCGTTCGTCTCCCCCGAGCGCGTCGCCGGCACCGTGCTGGTCACGCAGCCCGTCGCGGTCGTCGCGACCGGCCTGATCGCCGCCGCCGGGCTGGCCGGGCTGTGCATGCGGAAGATGCCCGCGAGGGGGCGGCTGACGCTGATCCTGCTGGTCGGCATCGCCGGGCTCGGCGCGGGCTACGTCGGCGAACTGGGGTCCCCGATCGCCGAGCAGGTGCGCGCCTTCCTCGACGGCACCGGCGCCCCGCTGCGCAACGTCCACAAGCTCGAGCCGCTGGTCCGGCTGCCGCTGGTCCTCGGCCTGGCGCACCTGCTCGCGAAGGTGCCGCTGCCCGGATCGGTGCCGCTGCGCCGCTGGCGCGGCGCGTTCGCCCACCCCGAGCGCGAACCGCTGGTCGCGGTCACCACGCTGCTGCTGGTCGCGCTCACCCTCACCACCTCCCTCGCATGGTCCGGCCGGCTCGCCCCGCGCGGCGCCTACGACGAGGTCCCGTCGTACTGGCACGAGACGGCGCAGTGGCTCGCGGACAACGCCGCCGGGTCCGGCACCGGCGCGGACGCCGAACGCGCGCTGGTGGTGCCGGGCGCCCCGTTCGGAGCCCAGGTGTGGGGCCTGACGCGGGACGAGCCGCTGCAGGCCCTCGCCTCCACTCCGTGGGCGGTGCGCGACGCCGTCCCCCTCGTCCCGCCCGGCGCGATCCGCGCGCTCGACTCGGTGCAGCGGCTCATCTCCGACGGCCGCCCCTCCGCCGGTCTCGCCGACACCCTGCTCGGGCAGGGCATCCGCTACGTCGTGGTCCGCAACGACCTCGATCCGGACACGTCCCGGTCGGCGCGCCCGATCCTGGTGCACCAGGCCGTCTCGGGGTCGCCCGGATTCGAGAAGGTGGCGCAGTTCGGCGAGGACATCGCACCCACCAGCGCCGAGAACGTGGTGGTCGACGGCGACCTGCGTCCCGCCTACCCGGCGATCGAGATCTACCGGGTCACCGCCCCGAACGGGGCGACGCCGCCAGCCGGGCCGTACGCGGTGGACCTGGACGCGGTGCCCGTCGTCCAGGGCGGCCCCGAGTCGCTGCAGCGCCTGGCCGAGAACGGCACCGTCACCGGTCCCGCGTTGCTCGCGGCCGACGCGGCCCGTGCCGGCATCGACGCCGGGTCGGTGACCGTCACCGACACCCCCACCGACCGGGAGACCGACTTCGGCCAGGTCGACAACCACAGCTCCGCGCTGCGCAGCCCCGACGACCCCCGCCGCACCTACAACGCCGTCCCCGACTATCCGGTGCCGGACGCACCGCTGGTCGAGGGTGAGTGGTCGGGCGCGACGATCACCGTGTCCAGCTCGGCGTCCGATGCCACCCAGCTCGGCGGCACCGCGCCCGGCAGCGGCCCGGCCGCGACCGTCGACGGCGACCCCGCGACCGCGTGGCTCAGCAACGGGCTCGAGACCGCCCGCGGGCAGTGGCTGCGCGTGGAGCTGGACACCCCGATCACCCGCGGGATGCTGCACCTGACGACCAGCCCGGCCGCGTTCGGGCCGCCCGTGAAGTGGATCCGCATCGAGACGCCCAACGGCTCGACGTCGGTGCGGGTCGACAAGCCCGGCGAGCCCGTCGACGTGTCGCTGCCGTCGGGCACGACACCGTGGATGCGGATCCTCGCGACCCACACCGAGGACGGCTCCCCCGGATTCCAGTTCGGGATCAGCGAGCTGTCGATCGACGACTACTCGTCCGGCACCGCGGTACCGGTGCCGATCGTGCACCGCACCGTCCTGCCACCCACACCAGAGGGTGCCCGGGTGCGCGGCTGGGATCTCGGCCAGGAGCTGCCCGGACGATCGGGCTGCGCCGACGGCCCGGACCGCGTGCACTGCAGCAGCGCGCTCATCCTGCCGCCCGAGGAGCCCGGAACCTTCACCCGCACCCTGTCGGTGCCGGACGCCACCGCCGTCACCCCGCAGCTGACGCTGCGGCCACGCCCCGGCGCGGCCCTCGACGCCCTCGTCACCGACCCCGCGGCCGTCACCGCCCAGGGCGGATCGGACGGCGTCGAACTGCGCGGCACCGCGAGCGCCGCCATCGACGGTGACGTCACGACGTCGTGGACGGCGTCCGCGGAGACCGCCCAGGGCAAGGGCGGACTGCCCACCCTGACCATCAAGCTCCCGCAACCCACGCTGGTCACCGGCCTGCGGTTGACCCCGAGCCCCGGCGCCCTGCCCGCCGCACCGTCGCGGGTGGCGGTCAATCTCGGCAACGGCCCGCAGACCCGCGATCTCGACGACTCGAACGCCGCGGCCCACGCCCCGCAGACCGTCTCGCTCGAACCGCAGGTCACCGACACGATCGTGCTGTCGCTCGTGAAGTGGACCGACGTCCTCGACCGGACCGGGCTCGGCTTCCTGCAACTGCAGCCGGCGGGCCTGTCGGAGGTCGTCGCGCTCGGGACGGACGGACGACCCGTGCCCGGCACCACGACCGAGCCGTCGCGACGCACCGTGACGGTGGGGTGCGACGCCGGCCCCACGGTCGTGATCGGCGGGACGACGGTCCGCATGTCGATCACCGCGACCGCGGAGCAGCTGGCCGCCGGCCGGCCGGTCACCGCGACCCCGTGCACCCCGGACGGTGTCCCGCTGCCGGCGGGCCGTCAGGACGTCGTCGTCGCGCCCGGGGCGGCGTTCACCGTCGACGGCCTACAGCTGAACGCGACCCCGCCGCCCCCGGCGGCCCCCGTCGTCTCCCCCGGCATCGGACGCTGGACCGAGAACCTGCGCGAACTCGACGTGGCCGCGTCCGACACCGACCGGCTGCTGGTGGTGCCCGAGAGCACCAACGTCGGCTGGGTCGCGACCGCGCCGGACGGCACCGAACTGCGGCCTGTCGTGGTCGGCGGGTGGCAGCAGGGGTGGATCGTGCCCGCCGGGACGAGCGGGACGGTGACCCTCGAGTTCCCGTCTGATCGCTGGTACCGCGCCGGGCTCGCGTTCGGGCTGCTGCTGTTGCTCCCGCTCACGCTGCTGGCGCTGGTGCCGCGGCGGCGCACCCCGGACCTCGGGCCGGCGCCCCGCCCGTGGCGGAGCCTCGTGGCCGCGGCCGTCGGGCTCCTGGCCGTCGCGACCGTCGTCGCCGGTCCGGTCGGCGCGCTGGTCACGGTGCTCGTCGCGGCCGGCGCGCTGGGCCTGTCACGCTGGCGCGGCGGCGCGTTCGCGGCCCGGTTCCTGGTCGGCACGGCCGGGGTGTCGGTCGTGATCGCGTCCGTCCTGCTGTCGACCGGTCCGTGGCGGGCCGCCGGCGGCTACGTGGGGCACTCGTTCCTGATTCAGCTGTTCGCGCTGATCGGCGTCGTCTGCGTCGGCGTCGCGGCGCTGCCGCTGTCGCGCTCGCCGATGTGGCGGCGCTTCTCCCAGCGATGGACGGCGCGGCGGGCGGGCTCCTCGACGAGCGCGTAGCTGGCCGACGCCACCGCGATGCTCAGCACCGAGGTGACGGCCAGGACGAACCAGAAGTTGCCGTTGAACGGGACGATGCCGAACATCGGGAACACGATCGTCAGCACCGCGAGATGCCAGATGAACAGGCCGTACGACCACCGTCCCACCGCCAGCGCGACGGGGCTCGCGAGGATGCGGTGCCGATGTCCGGCCAGCACCAGCGGCGCGAGCAGCGCGAAACTCATCACCGCACCGAGGGCGATCTTGGTGGCGTACTGCCACGGCGCGGCCCGCACCAGGCCCTCCGGGCCGGCCAGCCACGTCGTCGACAACCCGAACGCGACCACCGCGATCACCGCCATCCACACCCGCTGCTGGGCCAGGCGGTGCACCCACGTCCCGCCGACCATCGCGAGTTCGGCCAGCAGCATGCCCGCCGCAAACCACGGGATGTAACCGGGCAGCCAGTTGTCGTGGTGGATGCCGTCGGGCGCGGGCACCGGCAGGAACCCCCACACCAGGCTCACCAGTGCGAGACCGAGCAGCGTCGGCACCCGGAACCGGGCCGCCGACCCGCGCATCCGGACCAGCACGAGCGCGATGATCGGCAGCACCAGATAGAACGCCACCTCCACCGACAGCGACCACATCTGTGTGAGCCCCTCGGTGAGCGTGAGCGGCACGAAGACCTGGACCAACGCCAGGTTCGCGGCCCACACCTTCCAACCGCCGCCCGCCGCGGGCAGGAAGGCCAGCACCAGGACCACCAGCACCCAGTACGCGGGCAGGATGCGGGCCGCCCTGTTGAACCAGTACTTGGCGATGGTCGGCGCGCTGCCGAATCCGCGGGCGGCCGCGGCATGCGGGCGCCACAGCAGGAAGCCGGACAGCGCGAAGAAGACGGCCACCGCCAGGTCGAACCGACCCCAGATCCGGCCGATCACCGGATCGCCGGTGGCGCCGGTCTGGAAGGCCACGTGCGTCACCAGGACGCCGAACGCCGCGAACCCGCGCATCCCCTCGAGGGCCGGTACGAACGCCCGGGGATTGCCGACGGGGGCCGGCGTGGCGAGGTGCGAGGTGTTCATCGCCGTCAAGTGTGCCCGGGTCGTTGCAGAACCGAAAGAGCGACGTGAACCATCCCTGACGCACGTGCTGACGCAAACAGGACACCGTGACTGTTAGTGTCTGGGCTCACGTGGTGTCGCAGAAGCTGGGCACCGTGCGACCCGTGCAGCGGTCACGCTGCCGGTGGGGGTATCTCAATTCAAGAGTATTGAGTAAGGAGAGAGCATGGCCGAGCGCTCAGGCCGGAGCCGGATATTTGCGTGCATTCTGGTAGGCCTCGGGACCTTCCTGCTGGCCGTCGCGATCCTCATTCCCGCGTACACCGTCGACAAGCTGAAGAAGACCCCCCTCGATCTCGAGGTCACCACGGTCGCACCCGGCACCGGCGACGTTCTGGACTCCAAGGCGCTGCTCGCGGGCAAGGCCGAGGTCAACACGAACGTGCCGATCGTCGCCCAGCGCTACGTCATCACCGAGCAGCCGTCCGATGCCCAGGTCGTCTCCATCCAGGCCGGCCAGACGGTCCGGCGCACCGACAAGCAGGGCGACACCGGCCTGCTGACGGCGACAGTGGACCGCGTGACCGCGGACCGCGTCAGTTCGATGCCGGTGGAGCCGCCGGTCGGCACCATCCAGACGTCGTCCACGGCGCCCGCCGAGGAGGTCTCGCACACCGGCCTGCAGTACAAGTGGCCGTTCGATGCGGAGAAGAAGAGCTACCCGTACTTCGACCTGAACGTCCGCAAGAGCCAGGACATCAATTTCGTTGAGGAAACCGAGATCAACGGAATGAAGGTCTACCACTACAACCAGGTCATCGAGCCGACCGATCTGTCGAAGGTCGTGGCCGACCCGACCAACAAGCTGACCCTGCCCGCCAAGACGTGGGGTGTGCCCGGCGACGACCAGCCGATCACCATGACCCGCTGGTACACCAACGAGCGTGACGTGTGGGTCGACCCGGTCACCGGCGTCGTCGTCAAGGGCCAGGAGAAGCTGTACCAGTACTACGCCCGTGACAAGGCCAAGCCGGAGGTCACGGTCCTCAAGGTCACGCTGCCGTTCGACGAGAACACCATCGAGTACCAGATCGGCCAGGCCAAGGACGGCCAGGACAAGCTGTCGCTGTTCGGCCGCACCCTGCCGATCGTCGCCGGCATCCTCGGCGTGATCGCGCTGATCGCCGGCATCGTCCTCGGCATCCGCGGCGGTCGCGGCAAGAAGGGCGCCCCCGAGGGCGGCCCGGAGAACCCGCCCAACGGGTCGGGTCAGGCCGAGGACCACGACTGGACGTCGGACAAGACCGAGGAGTTCCCCACGGTCAACCTGAACCAGGACCAGGGCGGGTTCACCGAACCGCCGCGCCAGCAGTAGTCGGCGCTCCCTGACGAACGAGAACCCCCGCACGGATCACCGTGCGGGGGTTCTGTCGTTCGGGCGGGTTGTCCCGGTCCTCGGTGCTTCCGTGCGAGGCTGGGCGCATGCGGCACACGCGCAGTGTCCGGCGGTGGACGTACGGGGTGGCGGCGGCCCCGCTGTTCCTGTTCGCCGTCACGCTCGTCATCGAGGAGATGTCAGGGAATTCTCGCCACCTTCTCCACGACGTCGCCGCCAACTGGATGTTGGCCCTGGCATTCGGATCTGTCGTCTTAGTGCCGGCGATGCTGCTTGCCGGGTACGGCGGATACCTCGTTGCTCAGACCCCACACCGGCCACGATTCGGACGCGTCGTCGCGACTATCGGGCTCGTCGTACTGGCGGCCCCCGGACTACTCGGCGCCGCCGACTTCGTGATCGCTCTGCTCGCCGGTCGCCCGGAGTATCCCGATGACGGCACCTCGTGGGCGCCTCGGCTTGCGACCGCCGGAGAGATCCTCTTCGGCGCGCCCTTCTTGCTGATCAGTGCGGCGAGTGTGTTTGCGCTCCGGGTGGTCTGGTCGGCGAGACCGACGACGGTGACCGTGTCGTCCTAGCTCGCCGCGACGTCGGCGGAGCGGGCGCTGCGCACCGCGAGCAGCGAGGCGGTCGCGGCGGTCACGGTCGCCACGCAGGCCGCGACGGTGATGAACTGACGGACGGTGTCGGCGACGGTGAAGAACAGCGCCGCCTCGACCGCCAGGCCCACCCACGCGACGATCGCGAGGTAGGTGCGCTCGCCGGCGATCGCCGACAGCAGCGCGCCCTGCAGGACCGCGAGCGCGGCACCGTTCCAGGCGAACATCCACAGGATGCCCTGGACGGGCGAGTAGTCGTCGCCGAACAGGATCGGGGCCAGTGGGGCGGCGACGGCGGCGCCCACGACGAGGATCGCGCCGAGCCCCACCAACACACCGAGCGCGGACCGGACCGCCGCCGCGGACTGCTCGGGATTCGCCATCTTGGGATACAGCACGACGCCGATGGCCTGCGGCAGCCAGAACGCGGCCTTGGTGGCGACGGCACCGGCGGCGTACAGGCCGGCGTCGTGCGAGTCGAGCACCGCGCGGGCGATCACCAGGTCCATCGAGGTCAGCGCGATCAGCGCGAGTTGCACCTGCGACGCCCGCAGGACCGTGGCGACACCGATGGTCGTCGCGCCGCCCTCACCGTCGGCGTCGGATGCGCGTCGGCCCGCCATCAGGCGCGCGAGCAACGCCATGGCACCCGTGCCCGCGGCACCCGCGAGCAGCGTCGGGCCGGGCCCGCCGCCCACCGCGAGCACCGCGACGGCGGGCGCCACCTTCGCGATCCCGGCCCCGGCCAGCACGACGCTCAGTTCCGCGAACCGGCCCGCCCCCTGCAGGAGGCCCTGTTCGGTGCCGAGCAGCACCAGCAACGGTGCCGCGACCAGCGCCGCCGCGGTCGCGCCGAGGCTCGTGTCGAGCGCCCACGACATGATCGGGACGAGCACCACGGCGACCACGCCGACGATCGCCGCGCACCGGTACCCGAGCGCCCGCAGCGCCGCCGTCGGCTTGCCGTGGACCACCTCGCGCGCCACGACGGTCTGCAGAGCCAACGCCGGCACCGCGAGCACCAACTGGGCGGCGAGCAGGCTCGCGAACTCGCCGTACCCGGCCGGTCCGAGCCAGCGCAGCGCGGGCAGCGCCAGCAGGTACGCCGCGATGTTCGCTGTCATCGATCCGACGGTCACCATCGTCATCCCGGCGACGGTGGAGCCGGACAGCGATTGGCGTGGCATCCGCCCATGATCGCACCAGTACAGTGCGCGTCATGACGGGACGGCGCACGACACTCACGCGAGCGGTGCCGATCCTGTACAGCCTGGCGTTGACGGTGGCGGTTCTCGGACCGCTGCCGGCCCCCGGCTATCTCTTGATCCGCGACGCCGTGTCCACGCCGCGGTCGTACCTCACCGACTCGGCACTGGGGCTGACGGACGCCGCGGCCCGCGCGGTGCCGCAGGACTGGCTGGTCGCGGTGCTCAGTTCCGTCGTCGACGGCGGGCTGGTGGTGAAGACGATCCTGTTCGCGGCGCTGTGGCTGGCCGGATGGGGTGCGGCCCGCATGATCGCGGTGCTGCTGCCGGGCGCGGGGCTCGGGCCGCAGCTGGTGGCGTCGACGGTGATGCTGTGGAACCCGTACGTGGCCGAGCGGCTGCTGCAGGGGCACTGGAGCCTGCTCACCGGCTACGCGGCGCTGCCGTGGATCGTGTGCGCGGGGACGGCGATCCGGCGCGGGCGCCCGGGCGGCTGGTGGGCGCTGACGCTGTGCCTGGCGGCCGCGGGTCTGACACCGACGGGGGCGCTGCTCGCCGTCGTCGTCGCGGTGGCCGTCCTCGCCGCACCGGGCGGGCGCGGCCCGGTCGTCCCGCGGGTGCTGTGGACAGCGCTGCTGTTCGTGGCGGTGTCGGCGCCGTGGCTCGTCGCGACGCTGGGCTCAGGCGGCGGGACGTCGGATCCGGCGGGGGTCGCCGCGTTCGCTTCCCGCGCCGAGCCGGGGCTCGGGACTGTGGGCAGCGTCGCCGGGCTGGGCGGAATCTGGAACGCCACCGCCGTCCCCGGATCGCGAACGTCGCTGTGGGCGCTGGCCGGAACGCTCCTCCTGCTCGCCGTCGTCGCGTGCGGGCTGCCCGCGCTGTGGCGCCGACGGCGCAACCCGGTGATCGTCGCGCTGGCCGTGCTGGCCCTGGCGGCGGTGCTGCTGCCCGCGCTCGGTGCCACTGGTTGGGGGCTGGCGGTCGGCGAGTGGGCCGTCGCGCACGTGCCGGGTACCGGGCTGCTGCGCGACACCCAGAAGTGGGCGGCGCTCGCGGCGCCGCTGTACGCGCTGGCCGCCGCGGCCGGGGTGCGGTCACTGAGCGCGCCGATCGCGTTGCCCGGCGCGGCCCCGGTCGCGGCGATCGTCGCGGTCGTGCTGGCGCTGCCGGACCTGGTGTGGGGCGTCGGCGGGGCGCTGCGGCCGGTGCAGTACCCGGGGTCGTGGCAGCAGGTGGTCGAGAAGCTCGAAGCGTCACCGGAGTCGGGCGACCTGGCCGTGCTGCCCGCCGGGATGTTCCGCAAGTTCCCCTACAGCGGCGACGTCCCGGTCCTGGACCCGGCGCCACGCATGCTGCCGGTGGACGTGTTGCAGACCGGACAGCTGGTGGTGGGTCAGGCGTCGGCCGTCGGCGGTGAGGGCGCCCGCGCCACCCGCGTCGAACGGCTGCTGCTCGCCGGTGCCGGCCCGCAGGAACTCGCCGACGAGCACGTGCGGTGGGTGCTCGTCGAGCGCACCACCCCCGGGCCGTCGGGTGACTCGCAGCGGACCCTCGACCAGCTCGAGCCGGTGTTCGCGGACGACGAGCTGGCACTGTACCGGGTACCCGGCACCATCCCACCGGACCTCGGCGACGGCCGCGCGCCGGCGCTCGCCGCCCATATTCTCTGGGCCGCGCTGCTGGTCGGCGGCGCGGCCGGGTGGGCGGTCCGGGCCCGCCGGTCCACGACGAAGACCGCCGCCGGCGAGGACCACCCGGTGGGGTGAGACCGGGCACGGGGCCCCACCCCACCGGACGGCCTGCGCGACAACGCGTTCGGGCCGGTGTCAGTCCGCCTGCGACTGGGCGAGTTGATCGCTGCGCACCCAACACGCATGGAATCCCGACGGGACGCGCTGCGGCAGCAGTACCCGCGCGATCGGTCCCGCCGCCACCGCCTCGGCGTCGAAGATCGCGATCTCGCCGCGGTCCTCCACCTCGTCGTTGACGAAGCAGACGAGGTAGCCGTCGGTCTCCCCGGTCGAACCGTCGCGCGGGGCGAACGGCGCCTCGGCACCCCACCGTCCGGCACCGAACTTGTGTTCCTCCTTGGTCCCGGTCAGGGAGTCGAACCGCACCAGCCCGTCGAACAGCAGCGTCGGCTCGTTGCCGAGGCTCATGTTGTACGAGTACCGGTGCGACTGGCCCATGATCCGCGAATCGACGCTGGGGAATTCGATGTTGGCGTCGTCGAGCTCGGTCTCGGTGGTGGTTCCGGTGCGCAGGTTGAACCGGTACCGGTACAGCTGCGCATCGAGCCGCATGTAGGCGAGCATGTTCGACAGCGGCGACGCGAACGTCGTCTGGTGCTGGGGATTCTTCACCCGGCACACGTCCATGACGATCTCGTCGCCCTGCTCCCACGAGTTCACGACGTGGTAGATGTAGCAGGGTTTCGCGTCGAACCACCGCACGTCGGCGCTGTTGCCGTGACGCGGGATCACCGCGAACCGTGCGGGAAGCTCACGGTCGTAGTAGATCCGGTACTTGCCCGCCCGGCGGGCGTCGTGGTCCTGGACCAGCGGCAGGTCCATCAGGACCGAGTAGTTCTCGGTGATGGCGATGTCGTGCGGAAGCCGCGGACCGGGCAGGTCGATCCGGGTGAGGTGCGTCTGCCGGCCGTCCGGGCCGATGATGCCGTAACGGAGGAAGTCCTGATCGGGCCCGTAGTCGAACCAGATCAGCTCACCGGTGGCCTCGTCGACCTTGGGGTGCGCCATCATGTCGCCCGAGAAGGTACCCAGAAAATCCTGCGCACCAATTGTTTCCAGCGAAAGCGGGTCGACCGAGTACGGAGTTCCGCACAGATACCACGTGGCCAGGACCTGGCCTCGATGGAAGATCACATCGGTGTTGGCGGAGTCCTTGATCCCCAGCCCGTGCCCGTTGCCCCACGGATTGTCCTTCGGGTTCTCCATCAGCCCCGTCCACAGGGACCGACCCGCCTCGGACTCCTCGTGGAACGCGCGGGTGCGGACGTACCGATTGCGGTACCGGACCTTGCCGTTCTCGAAGTGCGCTGCGTGGATCATCCCGTCGCCGTCGAACATGTGGTAGCGACCGGGTGCGTCGAACTGACGGTTCGGGCCGTTGCGGAGGTAGACGCCGTTGAGGTCCTTGGGGATCTCGCCGATCACCGGCAGATCGTCGAGCGTCAGTTCGTCCCGAACCGGGGCGAACACGCCGAGGAGGTACGGATTCTCGTCGCCCCCGTCGGCCGCGCGAGCGACGGCGATCGGTTCGCCGTTCGCGGATGACTGTGTGCGGCTCATCGTGGATTCCTTTCGTCGACAATGAGATCGAAGAGTGTGCGCCGACAGGCTCAGGGGTAGAGCACCATCTGCGTGCAGCGGAAGAGCGCAATCGTGCGCGCCTGGTCGTCTCGCACGGTCGCGTCCCAGAGCTGTGTGCGTCGGCCCGAATGGATCCGCGTGGCCGTCGCCGTGACCACGCCCGACCGTGCGGTGCCCAGGTAGTTGGTCTTCAACTCGACCGTGGTGAATCCCGACGCGTCGGCGGGCAGCGCCAGTCGCGCGCCGACGCCGCTGACCGTGTCGGCGAGCGCGACGACGGTTGCTGCATGCAGATATCCGTTGGGCGCGAGCAACTCCTCCCGGACAGTCAGGTCCCCGACCACCTCGTCGGCGGACGCGGCCAGGATCCGCATGCCGAGCAGCCCCGGTAGTCGGCCGTCGAGCATGGCGGTCAGCTCCTCGGCGAGGGGTCGACCGGTTCCGCTGGGCGTCGCGCGCGGGACGCCGACCGGTGTCGTATCGGCTGCCATGCTTCAGCCGATCTTCTCGATCTCGACGCGCAGGTCGCGGCGCAGCAATTTGCCGACGGGATTGCGCGGGAGGTCACCGACAGTCACGAGCCGCTCCGGCAGCTTGAAGGACGCGACGTCCTTGGCCCGGAGGAACTCCACGAGATCGGCAAGTTCGAGGTCCTCCCCCGCCACGGGTACGACGACGGCACAGCACTTCTCGCCGAGGATCTCGTCGTCGTAGCCGATGACGGCGACGTCGGCGACGGCGGGATGGTCGACGAGGATCCCCTCGATCTCGGCCGGCGCGATGTTCATTCCGCCGCGGATGATGATTTCCTTGCTCCGGTCGACGAACTTGAGGTATTCGCCGTTCTCTCCGCACAATTCGAAGATGTCGCCGCTGCAGAGATAGCCGTCCTCGTCGAACGGGCTCGATGCCGCGGTCCCGGGCAGGTACCCTGCGAACACCGTCGGCCCCTTCAACCGGAGTTCGCCCCGGTCACCGATACGAGTGACCGGACGACCGGTCGCCAGATCGACGAGGCGCACCGAGGTCCGTTCGGCCACCGACGTGGCCCAGGACTTCCCCTCCGCTCCGTAGTTCGGCAGATACTCCGCGCGGATCAGGGGATCCGGGGTGTCCGACGGCGCACCGAGCAGGCACACGCCCTCGTTCGACCCGAAGAAGTTGAGGACCTCGACGCCCAGCAGGTACTGCCAGTCACGGACCACGCCCGGCGGCAGCGGCGCCCCACCCGACCCGACCCGCCACAGCGACGAAAGGTCGTGCGCCGCACGCAGTCCCTCGTTCTGCAGCAGCATCCCGAGAATCGCGGGCGGCATGCTCGTGTGAGTGACCCGATGGCGCTGGATCTGGTCGAGGTACACCGCCAGGTCGAGCGGGTGATGGTGCACGAGGTGCCCGCCGCCGATCAGCCACGGCAGCAGCGACGTCGCGAACCCTGCCATGTTGACCATCGGGAAGGGGTTCATCATGACCGAGTCGGTGTCGGTCTCGAGTCCGTCCTGGACGGCGTAACCGATCGCGAGCCAGTCGGCGTGACAACGGGGTACACCCTTCGGTGCCGCCTCGGTGCCACTGGTCCAGCAGATGGTGATGCAATCGTTGACGGACCGGGGCAATGCGGCGCAGTGGCTCCGAACCGCCGCCACCGCCTCGACCGAGGCCGCATCCCCGTCGAGCGGAATCGTTCCGGGCGTGCTGGGTGGTCCGAACGTGAACACCGAACGTAGCGAGGGAAGTTCGGTGGCGAGGGTCAGCGCCTCCTGGGACGGCGTCCGGTCGTGGAGGCTGTTGACGGTGATCACCGCGACCGCCTCCGCCGACTCGACGATCCGGCCGAGCTCGTGTCGACGGTACGACGCCGGCATCGGCGCCGCGATCGCGCCGATCCGCCACAGCGCGAGGTAGGTGGCGGTCAGTGCGGCGGAGTTGGGCATGAGCACCGCGACCACGTCTCCGGGCGCGACACCCGCGCCGTGCAACTTGGCGGCGATGTCGTCGATCCGGGCGTCGAGTTCACGCCAGCTCAGTTCTTCCGGCTCGATTCCGGCCAGCGCCGACAGGTTGGTCGGATCGGTCAGCGCGACGGCGTCGCCCCGAGCGATCACGTTGTCGTCGAAGAGTTCCAGCACGGTCTCGGGACGCCACCACCCACGCTCGAGGTAGTCGCGAACACGGTGGTCGGGGTGGCACGAACGTAACGGCTCGGCGGCGAGCCGTCCCGGGGAGGCAGTCATGGTGTCCTTTCGTCGGACAGGCAGGAGGGGTGCGGAGGGGGAATCAGCGGAGTCGCCGGACGACGACGGCGGCACCGAGGCCGAGTGCCGCGGGAATGGTCACCAGCGCGTACTCGCCGTCGATCCGGGTGAGCTGGTCCAGCGCGTTGGTGAGCAGCACACCGCCGCCCGCGCCGAGCGGGTGTCCGGTGGCGATCGCTCCCCCGACCGGGTTGACCCGGGCCGGGTCCAGCCCGAGTTCGCGGATCATCACCAGCGCGGAGGCGGCGAACGATTCGTTCGCCTCGACCACGTCGAGCTGCTCGATGCCGATGCCCGCCTTGTCGAGTGCACGACGGGCCGCCACGACCGAGGCCGTCAGCAGTGGCGAGCGGACGGCCGTCTGAGCGACGCCGACCACCTCCGCGAACGGCTCGCGGCCGAGTTGTCCTGCCGCCGCGGCGGAACCGAGGACGGCCACGGCAGCGCCGTCGGCCAGCTGTGGCGCGGTGGCGGCGGTGTGCAGGCCACCGTCGGGCCGGACCGCCGCGGGAAGGCGATCCGCCACCCGGCCCCACGACGGGTCGTCACCGAACAGCGGCGACAGCTCGCCGAGCGCGTCCAGCGTGATGTCGGCTCGCGGCCCCTCGTCCGATTCGAGGATCACGGCCGCACCCGACCGGACGGGCACCACCGAGAACGATGTCGGTGCCGCGGCGGCGCGACGGTGGGAGGTGACGGCGTACTCGTCGAGATCGCTTCGGGAGAAACCGTACTCGGCCGCGGTGAGGTCGGCCGAGACCCCGATCGTCACGTAACCCGTCCGATCCCCCAGTTCGTCGTCGACGACGAAGCCCGGCTTGTCGGAGAGCATCGGCACGCGGGACATCGACTCGACGCCGCCGGCCACGACGACATCGGCGATGCCGGAAGCCACCTTGGCGGCTGCGGTTTCGATCGCGTCGAGTCCCGAGCAGCACAGCCGCGACACGACGCCGGCGCCGACATCGTCCGGCCACCCGGCCCACAGCGCGGCCGCGCGGGCGACATTGCCGCCCTGGTCGCCGACGGCGGTGCTGGTGCCGATGACGATGTCGTCGACGGCCCCGGCCGGGAGGCCGCGGTCGCTCAGCGCCGACAGCAGCTGGGCGACCAGGTCGTAGGCCGGTACGTCGGCGAGGGTGCCGCCCTGCCGTCGGACGCGGGCCTTCGGGGTGCGGACCGCGTCGTAGACGAACACACGGGATGCAAACTGCGACATGGCGTTCACGCCTCGACCTGGCGGCGGTCCTGAACCATGCGGAATCGGCCGGCGACGAACGACTCGTCGGTCAGGGTGGCGTTGCCCGCGGGGTTCAGCCCCGTGACGTGGTAGTCGCTGTAGGCGGCGGCGTACTGCATCGGCATCGACGACACCAGGTTCACCGACAGCGACGCCCCGGCGTCCGCATAGGCGTCGGCCACCGCGTCCACTGCGGCGTCGTCGGTGCTGTACAGGTAGGAGCTGATCGCGCCGTGGCTGCGGATGGTCGCGGTCGCGTGTTCCACCGCGGACTCGCGGTCGGCGCAATCGATGACGAAGGCCACCGGGCCGAACTGCTCGCCGGCCGGGAGCGCGTCGCCCCGGCGCGGATCCACCCGGATCAGCAGCGGCGTCACGACCCGTGCCTGGGGATGGTCCGGATGCTCGTACGGCGCTGCCCGGCGGATGAGCGTCCCGTCGGCCTCGGCCCGGTCCGCGAGCGCGTCGATCGACTGCAGCGTCGCGTCGGACTGCAGGGCACCGCACACGGCCGCGGCGCGACGAGGCGCCGTGGCGATGTCCTCGATCGCCGACGTCAGGGCGGCCACGACCTCGTCGCGCGAGACCACTCCGGCGTCCGTCCGCACCCCGCCGTCCGGGATGTAGATGTTCTGCGGTGTCGTGCACATCTGCCCGCTGAACAGCGACAGACCACCTGCCAGTGTGCGCATCGTGGCCGACAGATCGCCGACCGAGTCGAGGATGACCGTGTTGACACCGGCCGTCTCGGTGAACACCAGGGCGTCCTGGACGTTGCGTTCGAGCCACGTCCCGAAGGTGGGGCTCCCGGTGAAGTCGACGATGCGCACCGCCGGATCCGTGGCGAGCCGCGCCGCGACCGGGTCGTCGGTCGTGTCGACGACGAGCTGGACGGAGTCGGCCGGCAGACCCGCCTCGGTCAGCACCTCCCGGATCACGCCCACGGCCAGCGCGGTCGCCAGCACCGAACGCGGGTGCGGCTTTACGAGCACCGGATTTCCGGTCGCGAGGTTCGCGAGGATCGCCGGGTATGCGTTCCACGCGGGGAAGGACGCACACGCGACGACGAGTGCGGTGCCGAGCGGGCGCGGACGGAAACGCTTGCGCAGCTTCACCTCGGACCTGCCGAACGTCTGCTGCCACTCGACCGACTCGGGCACCCGGTTCATGGCCGCCCACGCCATCGCGACGGCCTCGAGCCCCCGGTCCAGCGCGTTGGTGCCGCTTCCGCTGCAGGCCATGCCGAGGCTCTGCCCCGTGGTGTGGGACGTGGCTGCCGCGAATTCGTCCCCGCGCCGGTGGATTCGGTGCAACGCCTCTAGGCACACGCCCACCCGGCTCTCGATTCCGGCGTCACGCAGAGCGGCCGCCGCACCGGCGGCGCCGGCCAGCGCCTCGTCCGCGGACGGGGCACTGTAGCCGACGTCGAGGGCCTTGCCGGTGTACGGCGACACCTCGTCGGCCGTGATCACCGTCCGGGTGGACGACGAAAGCTGCAGGGTCGCACCGTCGTAGGCGCCGACGAAAGCGTCGGCCTGCTCCACATCGGGAGGGGTGATGGGCGCGTACCCGGTCCACGCGGCGCGGGTGCGGTTGGCTTCGGCCGCAGCCTTCAGCAGGTCGAGGTGTGCATCGAAGAACATCGGGTGCTCGTTCCTGTCAACGGTGGAAATTGCGAATCACGTATGACGGAGGCCGATCTCCGGGCGGCTGGATCGTCCGAGACGTTCACTCCAAATCACTACGGTTATTGAAGTGAACCAAGCCACACAGGGATTGTCAACGGGCACCCGATAAGGCGAGACCGGACGGGAGGGTGATCGAGCGTGGGATCGCGACAGGAGGCGGCTACGCCTCGAAGAGCACCGAGGTTCGCTCCAGAACGGCGTCGCAGCCGCGGCATCGCAGCGACGGCTCCAGCCAGGACCCGCAGTCCACGTGGCGGAGCTTCGGTCCCAGCTCGGGAACCTCGGGATGAGCGAGATGCGTCCACTTCAGCAGGAACGCGAAGATCGAGAACAGGCCCCGGCCGCGCGGGGTGAGCACGTACTCGCGGCCGCTTCCGGACTCGCTGCGGGTGAGGATCTGTGCCGCGGTCAGCCTCGCGAGCCGCTCGGTGAGTGTCGTCGGCGAGATCTTCAGAATCGTCTGGAACTCGCTGAAGCGCCGGACCCCCGACAACGCCAGCCCGGTGACCAGGGCGCTCCAGCGATCGCCGATCGCCTCCATGACCTCGGTGAACTGCAGGTCGGCTCGGCTCATCGGGGGTGAGTTCCGCTTCGACCGCCGGCGCCCGCTGCGCGCCGCGAGCACGAGCGACTCGGGGTCCATCTCGAGCCGGGCGTCACGCGGGCCGACGATGCGGTCGCAGTTCCCACACACCAGCGCGGGCGGGCCCCGGTGCCCGCAGTCGACGTGCACCATCTCCGGCTGCAGCGCCCCGTGCGGCGACCACTCGCGCTGCCAGGACCACACGCTGACCAGGAAATCCCACGTCGCCAACCCGAGATCGGTCAGCAGGTAGTCGTGGCGGTCGCCGCCGTGGGTCTGCGGGTGCCGCTCCATCAGACCCGCGTCGACCAGCGCGTTCAGGCGCGCGGTGAGGATGGCGGGCGGTGCACCGGTGCGGTCGATCCACTGACTGAATCGCCGCACATGGTCGACGAAAGCCTCCCGCAACACGGCCACGGTGAGGCGATCACCGAGCAGGTCGATCGTCTGCGCCACCGGACTGGGAGACTCCTCGGCCGAGGCATCGACCACGTCATCCACCTCCCAGGAATCGTCGACGGCAGCTACCGCCGGCGAATCGCCACGTCAGGCCTCCAACACAATAGCGATGCCCTGCCCCACCCCGATGCATGCGGCCGCGATACCGATCCCTCCGCCGAGCCTGCGCAGGTGGCGCAGGCAATCGACCACGATCCGGGCGGCGGACGCGCCCAGCGGGTGCCCCATCGCGATGGCGCCGCCGAAGGGGTTGACCCGCTCGACGGGAAGGCCCGGAAGCTCGCGCAGGCACGACAGGACCATCGCCGCGAAGGCTTCGTTCAGTTCGAGGACGCGGACGTCGGCGAGGCTGCGACCGGCGCGGTCGAGCGCCTTGCCGATCGCCGCGACCGGGGCCAGCGCGAACTTGTCCGGCTCGACGCCGACCACCGCCGACGAGAGCACCCGCCCGAGCGGTTCGACGCCCAGCTCGTCTGCGACCGCGCCGGTCGCCACCAGGGCCGCCACCGCGCCGTCGCTGATCGGCGAGGAGTTCCCCGCGGTCACACTGCCGCCGTCCGAGAACGCGGGCCGCAGCGCGGCCAGGGACTCCGGCGTCGCCACCCGGATCGGTTCGTCCCGGTCCAGGTTCGCCAGCGGGGCAACGAATCCCGTGTGGACACCGTCGTCCCAGGCCCGAACGGCGAGCGTATGGGATCGCAGCGCCCACTCGTCCTGCTCGCGGCGACCGATCCCCATCGACTCCGCGACCAGTTCGGCGGACCTGCCGAGCGTCTCGACCCACGGTGCCGGGAAGCGCGGATTGGTCATGCGCCACCCGACGGTGGTGGACATCAGCTCGAGCGACCGGGGGAACGCGGTGTCCACCGGCGGCAGCACGTAGGGCGCCCGGCTCATGCTCTCGGATCCGCCCGCGATCGCGACATCCGCGTCACCTGCGGCGATACGTCGCACGGCGGACAGCATCGCCTCCGCGCCGGAACCGCACAGGCGGTTCACCGTGACCCCGGGGATCGTGTGCGGAAGCCCCGCGAGCAGCACCGCCATCCGCGCGACGTTCCGGTTGTCCTCCCCCGCACCGTTCGCGTTTCCCCACACGACGTCGTCGATCCGTGCCGGATCGAGTTCGGGGTGCCGCGCGACCAGGTCCGCGATCGGCAGCGCGGCCAGGTCGTCGGCGCGGATCCCGGAGAGGGCGCCGCGCGACGCCCCGAACGGTGTGCGGACGGCGTCGATCACCCACGGCGTCCGTCGATCCGCCTCGGAAGTGCCTCGTCCCATCGCGTCCTCCGTCTCTCGCGCGCCGACGCCGCCTGTTGCGGAAACCCGGCCCGCCGTTGTCTACTTCAATAACTGTAGCGAATCGAAGGAGCGTTATGTCTATCGCTGACGTGGTGCGCGCGGTCGCCGATCGATACGGGCCCCGGATCGCACTCGAGGACGGCTCGGGATCGCGCACGTTCGCCGATCTCGCCGACCGGGTGCACCGCCTCGCCGCCGGCCTGGCCGACCGCGGCCTCCCCCCGGGCGCGACCGTGCTGGTACTGCTCCCGAACTCCGTCGAGGCCGTCGAGGTCGATCTGGCGCTCGCGGTCGGCGGATTCGTCCGCGTGGCACTCAATCCCCGGGTCGGGCACAGGGATTGGGACCGGATCGTGCACGACGCCCGCCCCTCGGCCGTGATCTTCGACAGCCACGTCGACGGCGCGACGGAGTTCGTCGGTCGGCTGCCCGGACTGCTCGCCTTCGAGGTCGCGGGGGCGGGCGCGCCGTCCCTGGACGAGATCGCCGCACACGCCCCTGCCGCCGACCTGCCTGCTCCGGACCCGGAATCGCTGTGCGCGCTGCACTACTCGTCGGGGACCACCGGTGTGCCGAAGGGGGCCCGCCGCACGCACGCGAACCGGCTGGCCTCACTGCGCGCGATGCGGGAACACGTGCTCGACGGCACCCTCGACGGCGACGAACCCGCGGTCTTCCTGCACGCCGGACCGATCATCCACACCAGCGGCCTGTTCGTGCTGCCGTTCCTCGAGGCCGGCGGGCGGCAGGTGCTGCTCGACCATCCCCGTCCGGATGACCTGCTCGACGCCGTCGCGACCCACTCCGCGACGCACACCGCGCTGGTGCCCACCGTCGTCGCCCGACTGCTGGACTTCGACGACGCCCGCCTCTCGGTGATGCGGCGGCTGCGGGTGCTCGCCTACGCGGGCGCGCCGATGCCCGTCGAGCACATCCGGCAGGCCTACCACCGCATCACGCCGAATCTGTTGCAGTACTACGGAATGGTCGAGGCCATACCGCCTCTCACGGTGCTGAACGCCGCGGATCATCGCCGAGGGGTGGTCGAGAACGCCGACGTCCTCGGCTCGGTGGGGCGGGCCTGCCCACAGGTGCGCGTCGAGTTCCGCCGAGACGGCACCGTCGTCGCCGACGGCGAGGTCGGCGAACTGGTCGTCGCCGGCCCCGCCGTGAGCCCCGGGTACCACAATGCCGACGCGCGAACGGATCTCGGCAAGAGCCACGCCGACGGACACCTCTACTCGGGGGACCTCGGCTACCGGGCACCCGACGGCTACATCCACCTGACCGGACGCTCCAAGGACATGATCATCACCGGCGGATACAACGTGTACCCGAGGGAGGTCGAGGAGGCCCTCGCCGGTATCCCCGGCGTCGCCGACGTCGTCGTCGCCGGGCTGCCCGATCCGCTGTGGGGCCAACGGATCGTGGCCGGGTACACGACGTCGCCCGGCTCGTCCGTCGACGACCACGACGTGCTGGCCGAGGGCCGACTGCGCCTGCCGGACTTCAAGCGCCCCAAGGTGGTACACCGAATGGATGCACTTCCCCTGACCCCGCTGGGCAAGGTCGACCGCGCGGCCGCCGCGCGACTGCTCGACGCTCTTGCCGTCGACTTTCCGTGACCGATCACCACCCCACTTCCGAACCGAGGACACCATGACCGATTTCCTGAATGCCCTCCGCCTGCCCGTCGTCGCGGCACCGATGTTCCTGGTCTCCGGGCCGGAACTCGTGTCCGCGGCCTGCACCGCCGGCGTCGTCGGCTCGTTCCCCACCCAGAACTGCCGCACCGTCGAGGATCTCGATACCTGGATGGGTTCGATCACCGATACCCTCCGCGCGGCCGAGGGCGCGGCCGTGCCCGTGGCACCCTGGGCCGCGAACCTCGTGACGCACTCCAGCAACGCCCGCCTCGCCGACGACCTGCGACTGATCGAGGAGTACAAGCCGCAGATCGTCATCACCGCGCTGGGGTCGCCCAAGCCGGTGATGGAGGTCGTCAAGGGCTACGGCGGCACCGTCATCGCCGACGTCGTCAACATGCGTCTCGCGCACAAGGCCGCCGAGGCCGGGGTCGACGGGATGGCCTGTGTGTCCGCCGGCGCGGGTGGACACACCGGTCAGCTGTCGCCGTTCGCGTTCATCTCGGCGGTCCGCGAGTTCTTCGACGGGAAGATCATCGTGGGTGGCGGGATCTCCGACGGCCACGGTGTCGCCGGCGCCGTCACCGCGGGCGCGGACCTCGTCTACATGGGCACCCGGTTCCTGGCGGCCGAGGAGAGCATGGCCCCGACCGCCTACAAGCAGATGATCGTCGACCACGGGCCCGACGATCTCGTGGTCAGCTCGGCCATCACCGGTACGCCCGCGTCGTGGCTCAAGCCCAGCCTGGTGGCCTGCGGGTTCGATCCCGACAACCTGGAGCCGACCGCGGGCGAGAAGAACTACACCGCCGGCGCCACCTCGATGAAGCGCTGGAAGGACGTCTGGGCCGCCGGTCAGGGACTCCAGACCATCCGCGCGATCGAACCGGTCGCCGAGATCGTCGACCGCATCGAGAGCGAATACGTTGCGGCGCTCCGCCGTTCGAGCGCAAAGATGCCGTCCGCGACGGCGGCGCCCACCCGCTGACGAGGACGGGTCAGGCGTCCTGGAGCCCCGCCGACGCAGTCGGCGTGGCTCCGCTGCCGGCGATGAGCCCCGACACGTGCCGTCCCGCGGCCGACGACGCGAGCACCGCGTACACCCCGTCCGCGGTCTGCTCCCACGAGAACTCCAGGGCCCGCAGCCGCGCCTTGCGGCCGAGGTCGGCGCGTAGCTCGGCGTCGAGCAGCAGCGTTTCGACGGCCGTGGCCAACGCGGGGACGGCGCCGCCCCGGTCCGGGGTGGCGTCGTCCGAGGGCCCGCCGACGAGCAGGCCGGTGACGCCGTCGATGATCGAGTCCGTGAGGCCCTTGGAGCTGCGGTAGCCGACGGTCGGCACCCCGTGCTGGGCGGCCTCGATCACCGCGAGTCCCCAACCCTCCTTGCGCGACGGCATGACATGCACCCACGACCGCGCCAGCAGTTCGTGCTTGCGTTCCTCGGAAACGTGCCGGTGGAAGGTGACGGCGTCGGCGATGCCGAGTGCGTGGGCGCGCTCGCGCAGGTTCTGTTCCCACCAGCCGCCGCCGATGACGTCGAGATGCAGCTCCGGGATGGTCGCGCGCAGTTGCGCGACGACCGCCAGGGCGTCCTCGATCTGCTTGTGCGGCACCAGCCGCGACAGCACACACACGCTCGGGTGCGCGGTGCGGGTGTGGTCGCCGCCGGGCGCGACGCCGGCGGGGATCGCGTCGGCGCCGTTGCGGACCACCGCGATTCGTTCCCGCTGGACGCCCAGGTCGGTGAGCTCGTCGGCGGACGGCAGCGACACCGTCAGGTACTGGCTCTCGCGGTGCACGCGCGGGGAGAGCCACGACTCGATCCACCAGCCGACCCGGCCCATGAGCCGACCCGCGACCGGCCACTGCTCGCGGTGACAGTGGTGGACCAGGACGGTCACCGGCGCACCGGCGACGAGCCGGGAGAAGAAGGGGATGCCATTCTGGGTGTCGACGACGGCGTCGGGCCGCAGTCCGGCGAGCGGGCCGAGCCCGAACCGTCCGGCGAGGATCGCGCCGAGCGCGCGCGGGTACACCGTCAGCCGGCCACCGCCGCGACTGATCCGGACGCCGTCGATCGTCTCCTCGCTCGGCGCACCGGGGTAGCCGGCCGTGCGGAGGGTGACCTTGATGCCGCGGCGGGCCAATCCGGCGCCGACCTCCTCGAGGTACCGCTCGCTGCCACCGCCCTGGGGATGCCCGGTGTCGCGCCAGCACAGCAGGAGAACCTCTCGCACTTACGTGCCCCCTCACTGGCTCGGCTCGGACGGTCGCCTGCGACACACCTTATCGGCTGGACGCGGGCTGCCCTACCGTCAAGTAGCGGAAACCGGCGAACGGGATCGCCTTATGTCCGATCGCTAAGGTTCGTCCCGTGACTCGCGCCCGACGACCCCGCGTCATTCCCACCCGACCGGCCCATGTGGCCCGGTACTTCGCCCGCCGCGCGACGCTGAAACGCTCGTTCGGGCTGCTCAGCGACTTCCGGTACGAGCAGACCGACCCGGACCTGTTCTACGGCGCCCTCGCCCGGGACTCGGTGGAACTGATCGGAGACCTCCACCGCGGGCTCACCGACACCGACCTGACCGGCACGACGGTGCTCGACGTCGGCGGCGGACCCGGCTACTTCGCCGACGCGTTCGGGAAGGCGGGCGCCCGGTACGTCCCCGTCGAGCCGGACCCGTCGGAGATGCACGCGGCCGGGCTGAGTGCCGGCGACTCGATCCGTGGTTCCGGGCTGGCGCTGCCGATCCGCACCGACGCGGTCGACGTGTGCTTCTCGTCCAACGTCGCCGAGCACGTCGCGCAGCCGTGGGTGATGGCCGAGGAGATGCTGCGGGTGACCAAGCCCGGCGGGCTGATGGTGCTCTCGTACACGCTGTGGTGGGGACCGTTCGGCGGGCACGAGACCGGGCCGTGGCACTACCTCGGCGGCGAGTACGCCGCCCGGCGCTACAGGCGCAAGCAGGGCAAGGAACCCAAGAACCGGTTCGGCGTCTCGCTGTTCGACATCGGCGCGAAGGACGGCCTGCAGTGGGCGAAGACGCAGACCAGCGGCGACGTGCTGGCGGCCTTCCCCCGCTACCACCCGCGCTGGGCGTGGTGGATGGTGAAGATCCCGGTGCTGCGCGAGCTGCTGGTCAGCAACCTGGTGCTGGTCGTTCGCAAGCGTTGAGGGGCCGCGTGCCGACGGCTCACGCGAACGAGCGACGGTACATCTGGGGGCTCACACCGACCGTCTTCTTGAACCGGTCCCGGAACGTCGTCGCCGAGCCGAAGCCGACCTGGGCCCCGATCCGCTCGACGGAGTGATCGGTCGACTCCAGCAGGTGCTGGGCCTGGCGGACGCGGGCTCGATGGAGCCACTGCATCGGCGTCACCCCGGTCTGCTCCCGGAACCGGCGGATCAGCGTCCGCTTGCTGGTCCGGGCGTGCGCGGCGATGTCGTCGAGGGTGAGGTTGCGTCCCAGATTCTCCTGCAGCCAGCCGAGCAGCGGCTCGAACGTGGCGCCGCGCGGTGCGGGGGTGTGGTCGTGGACGATGAACTGCGCCTGCCCGCCCTCCCGCTCGAGCGGCATCACCGACAACCGGGCGGTGTCGGCCGCGACGGCCGATCCGTAGTCGCGGCGGATCATGTGCAGGCACAGGTCCAGGCCCGCGGCCGCGCCGGCCGACGTGAGGAACTGGCCGTTGTCGACGTACAGCACGTCCGGGTCGACGGTGAGCGACGGATGGGCGGCCGCCAGCTGCGCGGCCGCGATCCAGTGCGTCGTCACGCGCAGCCCGTCGAGCAGTCCGGTGGCGGCGAACGGAAAGGCGCCCGTACAGATCGACGCGATCCGGGTGCCCTGCTCGGCGGCCGCGATCAGCGCCTTCCGGACGTCGTCCTCGAGCGCCGCCGTCGGATCCGCGGCTCCGGGCAGCACGATCGTGTCGGCGTCCGCGAGGGCGTCGAGCCCCCACTCGGCGCGGAGCGTGAAGTGTCCGGCGTCGACCTCGTGGCGGGGGACACATACCCGGACCTGGTAGCCGGGGCGTCCGTCGGGCAGACGAGTTCGCCCGAACGCGTCGAGCGGCGTGGACAGATCGAACGGAATCACCCCGTCCAGCGCCAGGACAGCGACAGTGAGCATGGCGTGAAGATACCCATCCGCGCTCTCCGTGCCGCCGCCGATCCCGCCGCAAGTACCGCCGCCCACCTGTGGTGGATCGCCCAACGAGCGCGATGGCACTAATCCGTTGAAAGGTGGCACTCGCGCCACTGGGACGGCCGTTCGATCCTGCATACCGTCGAACCGGCCGGGAACGCCTCCGGCCGTCCGTTCGGCTGCGAAGGAATCTCGTGCACCCCCATTCCCCGTCCCCCCACCCCGATCGACTCTGCGCGGCCACGTCCGTCGCGAACGTGGAGTCGATCCGGTGACGAAGCTCTTCCTCTCCCTCCACGTGCTCGCGGTCATCGTCGCGATCGGTCCGGTGACCGTCGCCGCCAGCATGTTCGCGCCCGCCCTGCGCCGCGCCCAGGCCGATCCGTCCAGCGAGCGCGACCTTGCGAATGTCGCTCTGCTGCACCGCATCTGCCGTGTCTACGCCGGCGTGGGAATCGCTGTCCCGATGTTCGGGTTCGCGACCGCCGGCAGCCTGGGGGTGCTCGGCAGCGGGTGGCTCGTCGCATCGATCGTGCTGACCGGTGCGGCCGCCGCGGTTCTGGTGCTGCTGGTCCTGCCGGCGCAGGACCGGGCGCTCTCCGACCTCACGGCTGCGGCCGGCGTTTCGGACGCCGGCGCCACCGCACCGGGAATCGCCACGCGGGCGGCGGGCCGCCTTGCCATGCACACCGGAATCTTCAACCTGCTGTGGGCGACGGTCACCGTCCTGATGATCGTCCGGCCCGGATCCACGACGGGAGCCTGACGGTGGATCTGCGATACCTGCGCATCGCCGCGCACGTCGAGCTGGCGTCGCTGATCGTCATGCTGGTCAACCTCGCCACGCTGCACCTGAAGCCGATCTCGTCCCTCCTCGGCCCCACCCACGGCGTCGCCTATCTCGCCGTGTTCGTCCTGGTCTGGCGGTGCGGACGGGCGACGGCCGGAATCAGGTGCGCCGCACTCGTTCCCGGCGTGGGCGGCCTCGTCGCACTGCGACTTCTCGAGCGTCGCGCCGGCCCGGTGTCGGCATAGCGGACACACCGCCGAGCCGGTTCCGGCGCCCGTCCCGGCAACTAATCTCGAACCATGACCGCACTCGCGCTCGACGTCGGCGGCACCAAGTTGGCGGCGGCGCTCGTCGGCGCGGACGGGCGGCCGCAGGATCCGGTGACAATGCCGACGCCCCCGGCCGACGTGTGGCACGCGTGCGCATCGCTGCTGCGGAAGGCCGCCGGCGACGCGACGGTGACGGCGGTCGGGATCGCGTCGGCCGGGCCGGTGGACACCCCCGCGGGCGCGGTCGCGCCGGTCAACATCCGTGAGTGGCGTGGCGGCTTCCCGATCGTCGACGCGGTGCGCGGCCTGTTCCCGGCGGCGGGGATCCGGCTGGCGCTGGACGGCGCGGCCGCCGCGTACGCCGAGCACCGGCTGGGTGTGGGCCGCGGCACCCCCGATTTCCTGGGTGTCGTGGTGTCGACCGGAGTGGGCGGCGGGGTGATCCGCGGCGGCATCATCGCCGGTGGGCGGACCGGCAACGCCGGACACATCGGGCACATGGTGGTCCCGGGTGGCGACGAGCGCTGCGGGTGCGGCGCCGTCGGATGCCTCGAGACCGTCGCCAGCGGACCGGCGGCGCTGCGCTGGGCCCGGGCCAACGGGTGGATCGGCGCCACGGGTGCCGACCTGGCCGTCGACGCCGGGCTCGGCGAGCCCACCGCCGCCGCGGCGCTCGCCCGGGCCGGAACCGCACTCGGGCGGGCGTTCGCCTCGGCGGCGGCGCTGCTCGACGTCGACCTCGTCGTGGTAGGCGGCGGTTTCGCGCAGGCCGGGCCCGCGCTGTGGGATCCGATGACCGCGGCGGCGGCGAACAGCGCCCGGCTGCCGTTCCTGCGCGAACTGCGGCTCGCCCCCGCCGAACTCGGCGTCCTGGGCACGCTCACCGGTGCCGGACTCCTCACGATCGACGGCCTCTGACCGACCGATCGGACCTCGCCTATTCCAACTAGCTGTAACGTGTTCTAGTGTGACCCAGGGCACTCCACAAGAGCGAGGATGAACTGATGACCGACTACGACAAACTCTTCATCGGCGGCCGATGGGTCGCGCCGGCGACCGACCAGCGGCTGGAGGTGTTCTCCCCCGCAACCGAGGAGCGCGTCGGCAGTGTTCCCGTCGCGGCACCGGCCGACATCGACGCCGCCGTCGCCGCGGCGCGCGCCGCCCTCGACTCCGGCGCCTGGGCCGAGACCACGCCCGCGCAGCGCGGCGAGATCCTCGCCAAGGTCGCGAAGCTGATCGAGGAGCGCAGCGCCGAGCTGGTCTCCATGCTCTCCGCCGAGATGGGCGCACCGGCGTCCGGCGTCGAGACCATGCAGAAGATCATGTCGCTGGCGACGCTGAACTACTACGCCGGCCTCGCAAACGAGTTCGCGTGGGAGGAGACCCGCACCGGCGCGTTCGGCCAGACCAACGTCTACCGCGAGCCGGTCGGTGTCGTCGGCGCCGTCATCGCGTGGAACGTCCCGCTGTTCCTCGCCGTGAACAAGCTGGCCCCGGCCCTGCTCGCGGGCTGCACCGTGGTGCTCAAGCCGGCACCGGAGACCCCGATCAACGCGAACATGCTCGCCGAGATCTTCACCGAGGCCGGCCTGCCCGAGGGCGTGCTGTCGATCGTGCCGGGCGGCGCCGAGACCGGCGAGTACCTCGTCTCGCACCCCGACATCGACAAGGTCACCTTCACCGGCAGCACCGCCGTCGGCCGCAAGATCGGCGCCATCGCGGCCGAGCAGCTCAAGCGCTGCTCGCTCGAGCTGGGCGGCAAGTCGGCCGCGATCCTGCTCGAGGACATGGACGTCCCGTCCACCATGCCGATGCTGGTCATGTCGGGCCTGATGAACTCCGGCCAGGCGTGTGTCGGCCAGACCCGCATCCTCGCGCCGCGTTCGCGCTACGACGAGATCCTCGAGGCCATGGTGCAGTTCGCCGGGTTCATGCCAGTCGGCATGCCGGACGACCCGGCCGCGCAGCTCGGCCCGCTCATCACCGAGAAGCAGCGCGACAAGGTCCTCGGCTACATCGAGAAGGGCAAGGCCGAAGGCGCCCGCGTCGTCCTCGGCGGCGGCACCCCGGCCGGCCTCGAGAAGGGCTGGTTCGTCGAGCCGACCATCTTCGCCGACGTCGACAACTCGATGACGATCGCCCGCGAGGAGATCTTCGGCCCCGTCCTGTCGGTGATCCCCTACGACACCGTCGACGAGGCCATCAAGATCGCCAACGACTCGGACTACGGCCTGGCCGGTTCGGTGTACACCACCGACATCGATAAGGGCATCGAGATCGCCAAGCAGATCCGCACCGGCACGTACGCCATCAACTGGTACGCATTCGATCCGGGCGCGCCGTTCGGCGGCTACAAGAACTCCGGCATCGGCCGCGAGAGCGGCCCGGAGGGTCTCGAGGCGTACCTCGAGCTCAAGTCCGTCCTGATGCCGCCCGGCTACACCGGCTAGACATCACCGAACCCCGTCAGGCGCGGCCCCGATCGTTTCGGGGCCGCGCCTGACGCGTTCGTCCGGCATACCGGCCCCTGCCCGCCTAGCCTGAATCGATGGCGACCTCTCCGACCACCCGTGCGGAGTCCGGCGGCGAGAGCACCCTCACGGTCGTGGTGGCGTTCGCCGCGAATGCCCTGATCGCGCTTGCGAAATCGGTGGCGGCCGTGCTCACCGGGTCGGCGTCGATGGTCGCCGAGGCCACCCACTCCTGGGCCGATACCGGCAACGAGATCCTGTTGCTGGTCGCCGACCGCCGGGCCCGCAAGTCGCCCGATCGCGCCCACCCGCTCGGGTTCGGGCGCGAGGCGTACATCTGGTCGCTGTTCGCGGCGCTCGGCCTGTTCGCGGTCGGTGCCGGGGTGTCCGTCACACACGGCATCCAGGAACTCGCGCATCCGCAGCCCGCGAGTGACTTCGGTGTCGCCTATGTGGTCCTCGCCATCGCGTTCGTCCTCGAGGCGATCTCGTTCCGGCAGGCGTTCAAGCAGCTGCGCGGCGAGGCGAGCGCCGCGCACCGCGACGTCCTCGAGCATGCGCTGCTGACGTCCGATCCGACCGTCCGGGCCGTGTTCGCCGAGGACGCGGCAGCGCTGATCGGCCTGGTCATCGCGTTCGCCGGTGTCCTGGCGCACCAGCTCACCGGGTCGCCGGTCCCCGACGCGATCGGGTCCATCGCGGTCGGCATCCTGCTCGGCGTCATCGCGCTCGTCCTGCTGGACCGCAACCGCCGCTTCCTCGTCGGCGAACCCGGCACCCCGGAGCTGCAATCGCAGACGATCGCGAAACTCCTGTCCTACGACGAGATCGAGCGGGTCACGTACCTGCGCATGGAGTTCCTCGGCCCGCACCAGGTGTACCTGGTGGCCAGCGTCGATCTGGTCGGCGACTACGCCGAGTCCCGCACGGCGCACACGCTTCGAGCCCTCGAGGACCGGATCACCGGCGAGACGGCCGCGGTCCGGAAGACGGTGCTGACTCTGTCGACGGCGGACGAACCGAGCCTGACGAACTGATTCGGCTGCCGGTCCCGGCAACGACGAGTAGAACTGGAGGGAGCGTCCGCCGACCCGCTCTGGAGCATCTGTGGACCCTCACACCAGTTCTGCTTCCCGGGATGTCGCGAGCCGCGACGTGTTCGAGGCTCCCCTGCCCGAGAGGCTCGGCTACCGGATCAAGTGCCGGCTCCTCGGGCCGCCGCTCACGACCGCGCGCCTGCACCAGGAACGGCTGTCGAAGACGACCGCGCTGGGCGTGCTGTCGCCCGACTGCATCTCGTCGTCCGCGTACGGCCCCGAGCAGGTGCTGATCGAGCTTCTCCCGTACGCCGCGCTCGCGGCGTTCACCCTGTTGCTGCCGATCACCGGCGTCATCCTCGTCATCCTGCTGCTGCTGACGCTGTCGTACCGGCAGGTCGTGATGCTCTACACCCGCGCGGGCGGCTCGTACGTCGTCGCGCGGGACAACTTCGGTCCCAAGATCGCGCAGATCGCCGCCGTCGCGCTGCTGATCGACTACGTGGTGACCGTCGCGGTGCAGTCGGCCGCCGGCACGGTGGCGGTGGTGTCGGCGATCCCGGCGCTGGGCCCGTACAGCCTCGAGATCACCGTCGGGGCGGTGCTGCTGCTCGCGTACGGCAACCTGCGGGGGCTGAAGGAGGCGGGGCGCGCGTTCGCGTTCCCGATGTACTTCTTCGCCGGATCGATCGGCGTCGTGATCGTCGTCGGGGTGGTCAAGGCGCTGCTCGGCAGCCTCGACCGGATCGACCCGGCCACCCTCGACGGCACCGTCCCGATCGCGCACGGAGACGGCCTGGTGATGGGTGCGACGGTCCTGGTGATCCTGCGCGCGTTCGCCAACGGCGGCACCTCACTGACCGGGCTCGAGGCGATCAGCAACGGCGTCAGCGCGTTCAAGAAACCCGAGGGCCCCAACGCCCGACGGGCGCTGGTGATCATGGCGTCCATCCTGGCGTTCCTCGTCAGCGGCGTCTCCCTGCTCGCCCACCTGACCCACGCGACGCCGTACGCGGCCGGCTACCCGTCGGTGATCAGCCAGGAGGCCCGGATCGTCTTCGGCTCGGGCACCGTCGGCGACGTCCTGTTCGTCGTCGTGCAGACCGCGACGGCGCTGATCCTGTTCACCGGCGCCAACACCAGCTTCAACGGCTTCCCGTTCCTCGCAAGCTTCGTCGCCGACGACGCCTTCCTGCCCCGCCAGCTCCGCCGCCGCGGACATCGGTTGGTGTTCTCCAACGCGATCATCGTGCTCACCGCGGTCGCGATCGTCCTGCTCGTCGCCACCGACGCCAGGGTCAACTCGCTGGTGCCGTTCTACGCGATCGGGGTCTTCACCGGATTCACGATGGCCGGCCTCGGGATGGCCCGGCATCACCAGAAGGCGCGCGGTCGGCACTGGCGCCGCAACATGGCCCTCAACCTGGCGGCCGGGACGACGTCGGCGATCGTGGTGGCGATCTTCGCGATCGCGAAGTTCACCGAGGGCGCCTGGGTTGTCGTGCTCGTCTTCCCGACGCTCGTCGTAGTGCTGATCCGGCTCAACCGCGAATACCGCGACGAAGCCGCCGAACTGCGCGAACTCGGCGACGCCGAAGCCGATTCGGAGGCCGTGTACTCGAACCACATCGTCATCGTCATGGTCGACGCGTACGACCTCGCCACGATCGAGGCCCTCCGGTACGGCCGCAGCCTGCGCCCCAGCGAGTTACGGGCCGTGCACTTCGTCCTCGACAACGCCCGCGCCGCGATTCTCAAACGCCAATGGGAGGCCAGCGATCTCGAGGTGCCCTTGGAGTTGATCGAGTGCCCGGACCGCCGGATCGGGCACTCGACGCTGGAACTGATCGCCCGCGCCGCCGCCCCGCGGACCGAGATCAGCGTCCTGCTCCCCCGCCGCATCTACGGGTCGATCCTCGGCCGACTCCTGCACGACCGCACCGCCGACCGCATCGCCAAGACCATCAGCCACGTCCCGCACGCCGTCGCGATCATCATCCCCTTCGACGCCTCCACTCGCCGGGGCGTACTGGAGGGGCCGGTCCCGCCGCCCGCTCGCGGACGCGGCGGACGGGCACCGTCAGCCGGTCACCGGTTGCCGGGATACCGCAGGAACCGCCAGGCGTAGGGCACGAGTCGGGAGATCGGCACCGGCCGCGGCCAGACATCGGGACGGAAGTACGCGTCCGATCCGCCGTCGACGAAAACGACGCTCCCGCAGAGGAAGTCCGCCGAATCGGAGAGCATGAACACGACCCAGTCGCCGAGCTGACCCGCGTCACCGAAGCCGCCGACCGGAACCGGGAAGCGTCGCACCGTCTTGGCCTCGAGCGGTGTCGCGAGCTGCTTCTCGAGCAGCGGCGTCATGATGGCACCCGGGGCGAGGACGTTCAGCCGGATTCCGGCACCGGCCCACTCCGGCGTGGTGGCGTGGCGGCGGACCCAACGGGTCACGGCGAGCTTCGATCCCGCGTACATGATCGGTGCGGCCCCCTTCCCGAACAGCCTCACCGACCGCACCGCCTTGTCCACGTCGCCGGACAGGAAGGCCTTGATCGTGCGCGTCGGTACCGCAGGTGTCGTCGTCGTCGAATTACTACCGAACACAACCACTTTGGCCTTGCCCGACGTCGCGAGCGCCGCACGCCATCCGTCGAGCAGCTCGACAACGCCCAGGTAGTTCACCGCACCGATCAGGGGCAGCCGCTCCGCGCCGGGCGTAGGGCCCACACCCGCGGCGAGCACCGCACCGTCGAGCGCGCCGCCGGCCTGCGACAGCACCTCCCGCACGGCGTGTCGACGCCCGTCCGCCGTGGACAGGTCCGCGACCACCTCCGCGCCCTGGAGATCGACACCGATGACGGTGTGCCCCGCCGCCGTCAGCTTCTCCACGACCGCCCGGCCCATGCCCGACGCCGAACCCGTGACCGCATAGACACCCATGAACACCCTCCCCATCGGCGGCCGACCGGCACCGAGGACCATCCTCGCCAGACCCGCCAAATCCGACACACTACGCCGGGGCACCGGCCAACGCCTACGAAAGCTGAAGGGTCCCTTCGCACGCCGTCAGCGTGTGAAGGGACCCTTCAGCCGAAGAATCGACTCAGATGTACATCGCCGGATCGATGTACGACGTCGGATCAACCAGTTGCTCGTGCTGCTTCCGTGGCCGCACCGACGCCGGGATGCCGGTCGCGATGTGGTCGGCCGGGACGTCGCGGGTGACCACGGCGTTGGCGCCGATCGCGACGTCGTCGCCGATCACGAGCGGTCCGAGGACCTTCGCGCCGGCGCCGATCGTGACACCGTTGCCGATCGTCGGGTGCCGCTTGGCCTTCGCGAGCGAGCGGCCACCGAGCGTGACGCCGTGGTAGATCATCACGTCGTCGCCGATCTCGGCGGTCTCCCCGATCACGACACCCATGCCGTGGTCGATGAAGAAGCGCCGACCGATCGTGGCGCCGGGGTGGATCTCGACGCCGGTGAGAAACCGGGTGAACTGTGCCAGCACTCGGGCCGGCCCGCGCAGCGCCGGCTTGGCCCACATCCGGTGCGCGATCCGGTGCGACCAGATGGCGTGCAGGCCCGAGTACACAACGGCATTCTCGACGTTGCTGCGCGCGGCCGGATCCTGGCCTCTTGCTGCCTGGAGATCCTCCCGGATCGTGCGCAGGACACTCACAACGCTCAGCCTCGAATGTGCTCGAAGAGCGGGGTCGAGATGTAGCGCTCACCGAAGTCGGGGACGACGACGACGATCGTCTTGCCGGCGTTCTCGGGACGCTTGGCCAGCTCGAGTGCGCCCCACACGTTCGCGCCGGCCGAGATGCCGCCGAGGATGCCCTCGTCGGTGCCGAGGCTGCGGGCGACGCGGATGGCGTCCTCGAACTCGACGTCGATGATCTCGTCGTAGATCTCGCGATCGAGGACCTCGGGCACGAAGTTCGCGCCGATGCCCTGGATCTTGTGCGGTCCGGGCTGGCCGCCGTTGAGGATCGGCGAATCGGCCGGCTCGACGCCGACGATCGTGACCTCGGGCTTGTACTTGCGTAGCGTGCGGCCGGTGCCGGTCAGCGTGCCGCCGGTGCCGATGCCGGCGACGAAGATGTCGACGTTGCCGTCGGTGTCGGCCCAGATCTCCTCGCCGGTGGTGCGCGCGTGGATCTCCGGGTTGGCGGCGTTCGCGAACTGGCGCGCCAGGACCGCGTTCTCGGTCTGCGCGACGAGCTCCTCGGCCTTCTTCACCGCACCGGCCATGCCCTCGGCGCCCGGGGTCAGGACGATCTCGGCGCCGAAGGCGCGCAGCATGACGCGACGCTCGGTGGACATCGTCTCCGGCATCGTGAGGATGACCTTGTAGCCGCGAGCGGCGCCGACCATGGCGAGCGCGATGCCGGTGTTGCCCGACGTGCCCTCGACGATGGTGCCGCCCGGCTTCAGCTCACCGGACAGCTCGGCGGCGTCGATGATCGCGACACCGATGCGGTCCTTGACGCTGTTGGCCGGGTTGTAGAACTCGAGCTTCGCCACCACCTGGGCGCCGAGGCCCTCGGTCAGCCGGTTCAGGCGCACCAGCGGGGTGCGTCCGACCAGTTCGGTGACGTTGTTGTAGATCCCCATGCCGGATCCTCCTCGTGGCCACGTCGGGCAGCCAGGTCGATGTCAGGTTGGTGCTATTGCACCATCCCGTCGTGAACAGCACAGAGCCGGGTCCACAGACGTACGAACGTATACGCACGTCGACGCAATTGTGGCTGCATCGTCCTCCACGATCACCCCTGAAACGACAAATGTCACATCGGTTCAGTCCAACTGAACCGATGTGACATTCGGCCGAAAGCGGGGATCAGCCCAGGCGCTGCTTCAGAGCCTCGAACTCGTCGCGGACACCCGAGGGCACCTTCTCGCCGAGGAACTCGAGCCACTCCTCGATCAGCGGGATCTCGGCCTTCCACTCCTCGACATCGACGGTCAGCGCCTCGTCGACGTCGGCCTGCTCGACATCGAGACCGTCGAGCGTGAGGTCAGCGGCGGTCGGGACGTAGCCGATCGGGGTGCTGACGGCGTCGGCCTTGTGCTCGATGCGGTCGACGATCCACTTGAGCACGCGGGAGTTCTCGCCGAAGCCGGGCCACAGGAAGCGGCCGTCCTCGCCACGGCGGAACCAGTTCACGTAGAAGATCTTGGGGAGCTTCTCCGAGTCGGCGTTCTTGCCGAGGTTGATCCAGTGGTTCAGGTAGTCGCCGGCGTTGTAGCCGAGGAACGGCAGCATCGCCATCGGGTCGCGGCGGACGGCGCCGACCTTGCCCTCGGCAGCGGCGGTCTGCTCGGACGACAGCGTCGCACCGAGGAAGGTGCCGTGCTGCCAGTCGAAGGACTCGCTGACCAGCGGAACCGTGGTCTTGCGGCGGCCACCGAACAGGATCGCCGAGATCGGCACACCCTGCGGGTCGTCCCACTCGGGGGCCAGGATCGGGCACTGCGACATCGGGGTGCAGTACCGCGAGTTCGGATGGGCGGCGTTGGTGCCGGACTCGGGGGTCCAGTCGTTGCCCTTCCAGTCGATCAGATGAGCCGGGGTGTCCTCGAGACCCTCCCACCACACGTCACCGTCGTCGGTCAGGCCGACGTTGGTGTACAGGGTGTTGCCCGCCTCGACCGTCTTCATGGCGTTCGGGTTGGAGCCGTGGTTGGTGCCCGGCGCGACGCCGAAGAAACCGAACTCCGGGTTGACCGCGTACAGGCGGCCGTCCTCACCGAAACGCATCCACGCGATGTCGTCGCCGAGGGTCTCGGCGCGCCAGCCGGGAATGGTCGGCTGGATCATCGCGAGGTTGGTCTTGCCACACGCCGACGGGAACGCGGCCGCGACGTAGTAGTTCTTGTTCTCCGGCGAGATCAGCTTGAGGATGAGCATGTGCTCGGCCAGCCAGCCCTCGTCGTGGGCCATCGCCGACGCGATGCGCAGCGAGTAGCACTTCTTGCCGAGCAGGGCATTTCCGCCGTAGCCGGAGCCGTAGCTCCAGATCTCACGGGTCTCGGGGAAGTGGGTGATGTACTTGGTGTCGTTGCACGGCCACGGGACGTCGGCCTGGCCCTCGGCGAGCGGCGCGCCCACGGAGTGCAGGGCCTTCACGAACGGGCGGTCGGTGCCCAGCTTCTCGAGCGCGGCCTTGCCCATGCGGGTCATGATGCGCATGGAGACGACGACGTACTCGGAGTCGGTGATCTCGACGCCCAGCTTCGGGTCGTCGGCGCCGAGGGGGCCCATGCAGAACGGCACCACGTACATGGTGCGACCGCGCATGCTGCCGCGGTACAGGTCGGTCATGAGGGCCCGCATCTCGGCCGGGGCCATCCAGTTGTTGGTCGGGCCGGCATCGATCTGCTTCTCGGAGCAGATGTAGGTACGGGACTCGACGCGCGCGACGTCCGACGGATCCGAGTTGCCGAGGAACGAGTTCGGCTTCTTCTCCTCGTTCAGGCGGGTGAACGTCCCGGCCTCGACGAGCTGATCGGTCAGGCGCTCCCACTCCTCGTCGGAGCCGTCGGCGAAGACGACCCGGTCGGGCTGGGTCAGCTCGGCAACCTCGCGAACCCAGGCGAGCAGCTCGGAGTGCTCAGTGGGGGGCGTGCCGTCAGTTCCGTTCAGACCGGGAATGGTCGCTGAGGTCATCAAACTCTCCTGGGGTGGGGCCGGGAACCGAAACGACCAGTTCAGCCCCGCAAGCGACGCGGGGCTGACAGGTTGATCCGATTTCCCCCTCTCGGCGGGGTGCAGCCCGCCCACTCCGTCTGCCGCCCGCGTACGTCACCGCAGACAACGAACGAAGGACACGGGGTGCCGGGTGTCCTAGCTATAGAGGTTAACGCCGCGGGTCGTTCCGGGGGGAACCGGGTGCAGTCGGTTAGGTCACAGGAACGATTCAGACCGCCCTGATCGTCGGCCGTGCGGACGGACCTCGGATTTCTACCGATCCAGACCGCCCTCGTCGACGCGTTCCCACCGTTCCCGGCCGTCGGCGTCGCGGTGGAACTCCCAGGCCGAATACTCGCCGTCCGCGTCGACGATCGTCAGGTGGTCGGCGTCCCCGTCACCGTCGGTGTCGGTCGCGACGATCAACGCGTCGTCCACCTCGAACGACTGGGTGTCGAGAAGTCCGTCGCCGTCGATGTCGAACGTGGCGCTCGTCAGGCTCAGTGCTCCCGATTCCGCGCCGAACCTGTCGGGATCGATGTCCGGCCGGTCGGCCGTCAACTCTTCGGTGGTGATCATGGCGTCTCCCGCCGGTAGCCGTGCAACTGTCGTCAGGGAGTTGGACGCGCGGCCGCGCCGCCCGGTTCCATCGAGTTGTCGAGGTCGTCGAGCACCATGGCCAGCACCGCCCGGTCCCGCTCGCACGACGCGACGCGGCCGCTGCGTTCGGACGCGAGCCGACGCGCCTCGGCGTCGATGCCGGCCAGTTCCTCGTCCACCGTGAGAGCGGCGGCCCGGCTGTCCGCGATGACGGCGGCGCTCACCTCGGCCTCGGTCTCGAGGACGCGCCCCAGGACCCGCTGCTCGAGCTGCGACCGCAGGTGGGCGGTGGCGTCCGACGCCCACTGCCGCAGGTGTGCGCGTTCGGCGACGAGGCGCCGCGCCCCCGCGAGCCACCACGCCGCCGCCCCGCCGAGCGTCAGCGCGATCGGGATGGTGGCGATGTCGAGCGCCGGCACCATCGCGATCGGAGCGACCGCGAGCCGACCGAGGCCCACTCCCGCCGACGCGCCCACGATCACCATCATCCGGTCCTCGACGCCGCGGTGGCGCGGCTCGGGACCCGGCAGCGGATCACGCGGGGCGGGGCCCGCCGACCCATGATCGGACACCCCGGCCCGGTCGACGAGGTCCGCAAGCCGCCGAGCGACCACCCCGTCCAGGTCGGTCGCCGCACGGTCCGCCAGCTCATCCATCCGGCCGGGCAGCGCGGGCAGGTCCCGGCGTCCGGCCCGGTCGATGTCGGCGCGCACGGCAGCGGAGACGGAGCGGACGAGGGTGCCCGCCGTGTGCAGCAGGTCGACGCGGGCCCGCTGGACGTCGCCGCGCAGCTGGGCCAGCCGTTCCGCCCGCCCGCCGTCCCGCATCGCCACGAGGCGGGCCTTGCGTGCCCGCAACTCGGCAGTGGCGGCGTCGCTGCCCTCTCGCGTCGCGCGGGCGGTCTCGCCGATCCGGAGGCAGGTCCGTTCCACCAGGGAGTGCGCCGCGCGGCGGGCGTTGTGATCCGCGACCGTGTCGGGATGCGCGGCGAGCGCCGCGCGCACCGCCACCGACAGGTCCTCGGGCTCGAGGACGACGCGGGCGTCGGCGAAGCGCGCCGAGTGTGCTCGTAGGAGCACCTCGTCCCGCCTGCGCACCGCGTCCCGGTCGACGTGCGCACCGACCGCGGCGAGCGCGAACACCACGCGCTCGACGGCCGCCGTGGCCGCATCCAGCGCGGCCAGTTCGTCGCGTCCGAGCACCGAGGCGCCGTCGAGCACCATCACCACGACGGCCGCCCCGCCGGGTGCATCGGTCAGCGGATCGAGCGGCGCCAGGGCGTCGAGCACGGACGTCGCGTCGATTCCGCGCACCGCCACGACATGCGCGCCTGCCACCGCGGGTGGTCGGGTCCGCCACGCGCGCAGGCCCTCCGGGTCCCACCGTTCGACGATCCGTTGCGCGTCCGGCGGAAACTCCGGCAGGTCGGGAGTCACCGCGCGTCCACGGGCACGTCCGGAAGGCTGCGGAGATGCAGCCGTCGACGGGCCAGATCGCCCCGCCGCCGATCGGCGACACCGTCGCCGCGGGCCTCGGCCGCGAGCGCCGCGAGTCGTACCGCCTCGTCGCTGCGCAGATAACTCTCGAGAACGTCCCGATCGGTCCCGCGCGCCGCGGCCTCCGCCACCGTCGCCAGCACGGTCCGGGCACGCCGGGCTCGAGCGATCCGGACGCGGGCCGCGACGGCCGCGGTCGCGGCGCTCACCCCGTCCGGGGTCCCGCGCCCGGGTGCCCGGGCCACGAGCGGCAGGGTCGGCACTGCCGTCTCCGTCTCGCATTCGGTGGCGATCCGCAGCGCCACCGCCCACGACGTCAGCAGGTCTGCCTTGTTGAGCAGTGCGACCGTCCCGCCGTGCGACGTCCGCCGCAGCGCGGCGACGTCGGGGGTGCGCGGCGCCCCGGACAGCACGTAGACGACGACGTCCCCGTCGAGTACCGGATCGGCGGCGCCCGGTGCGTCCACCGGCGTCGTCTCGATCACGTCGCCGAACCCCGCGCGTTCGAGGACCTCGACGACTGTGGTGCGTCCGACGCCTGCGCGGCCGGCGACCTGGATCCGGATCGGCGCGGTCGCCTCGCCCAGCGCCTCCCGGGCCGCACCACCGATGTCTGCGGCGATGCTGCCGAGCAGCTCGTATCCGCTCACGACTGTGTTCCCCCTGCGTTCCCCCTGCCGACCGGCGACGCCGATTCTGTCAGTGCGCCGAACAGGAGATCAAGAGCACGTCGAGACCCCGGAGCGGGCCCGCGGGCCGCCACGACCAGGTAGAACACCGGAAACTGGACAGTCGGAAACCCGAAATCCGACCAAAGCGTCCATACTATCCGCCGACCGAGTCGGCCTGCACTCGCGGACATACGTGACAATGGTGCGGTGAACCACGCCGATCAGGACGCACCCGAGACCCCGCGCGAGCCCTCGCCCGCCGACACCGAGGCAGAGCAGCCGACCGGCGCCGAGAAGGGTTCGCGCCTGTATCCGCGGGTGACCAGTTTCCGTTCCCGCCGCGGTTCCCTCACCGAACCGCAGCAAGGCGCGTGGGACCGGATGTGGCCGAAGATCGGCCAGGACGTCGGCGACGACCTGATCGACACCACTGCGTGGTTCGAGCGCGACGCCCCGCTGATCATCGAGATCGGCTCCGGCACCGGCACCGCGACGGCCGCGATGGCGAAGGCCGAACCGCATGTGAACCTCATCGCGGTCGAGGTCTACCGCCCCGGTCTGGCGCAGCTGTTGCAGCTCGTCGAGCGAAACGAACTCACGAACGTGCGCGTGCTGCGCGGCGACGCTGTCGAGGTGCTCGAGCACATGGTGGCTCCCGAGTCCCTGACCGGTGTCCGCGTGTTCTTCCCGGATCCGTGGCCGAAGGCCCGACACCACAAGCGTCGGCTGCTGCAGGGGCCGACGTTCGCACTGATCGCGAGCCGGCTGAAGCCGGGCGGCGTCCTGCACGTCGCCACCGATCACGCCGAGTACGCCGAGGCGATCCGCGAGGCCGGCGACGCCGAGCCGCTGCTCACCGAGCTGGACTGGGAGTCGCCGATGACGCACGAGCGACCCGTGACGAAGTTCGAGGACAAGGCGCACAAGGTCGGAAGCAGCATCACAGAACTCATCTGGGGGAAGATCAAGTCATGAGTCTCAGCGAAGACACGCCCAAGACCGGGCTTGCGGACGGTTCCCTCGCCGACAACGGGCGGGACGTCCCTCGGCACAAGCGGGTACTGCTGGTCTGGGATGCACCGAACCTCGACATGGGGCTCGGCGCCATCCTGGGCGGGCGGCCGACGGCCGCGTACCGGCCGCGGTTCGATGCGCTGGGCCGCTGGCTGCTCGCGCGCACCGCGGAGCTTTCCGCGACCGAGACCGCGACACTCGAGCCCGAGGCGACGGTGTTCACCAACATCGCCCCCGGTAGCGCCGACGTCGTCCGCCCGTGGGTGGAGGCCCTCCGCAACGTGGGCTTCGCGGTGTTCGCCAAGCCCAAGGTGGAGGAGGACAGCGACGTCGATTCCGACATGCTCCACCACATCGAGCTTCGGCGTGGTGAGGGTCTGGCCGGCGTCATGGTCGCCTCGGCCGACGGGCAGGCGTTCCGTGAGCCGCTGGAGGCCATCGCGGCAGCCGGCGTGCCGGTGCAGGTTCTCGGGTTCCGCGAGCACGCCAGCTGGGCGGTCTCGTCCGACATCCTGGAGTTCGTCGACCTCGAGGACATCCCCGGCGTCTTCCGTGAGCCGCTGCCACGGGTGAGCCTCGAGTCCCTGCCCGACGAGGGTGCCTGGTTGCAGCCGTTCCGCCCACTGTCCGCCCTGCTCGTCGGGCGCTGAGGAGTCGATACGTGTTCGCTCGCTGGGGAGATCTCGTCTATCGGGCCCGCTTCACCGTCATCGCGGTGATGGTGGCCGGACTGTTGGCGCTGGGCGCCTACGGTTCCGGCCTCGGGCCACACCTCAGTCAGAGCGGTTGGGACGACCCTGGTTCGGAGTCGGTGGCGGCGGCCAAGCTCGCCGACGGCACGTTCGGCCGCGACACCCAGGGCGACGTCGTCGCGATGTACACCGCGCCCGAGGGCAAGACCGTCGACGACCCGGCGTTCGGCGCGAAGGTGTCCGACAGCCTGCAACGGCTGTTGGCCGAGCACCCCGACCAGGTCGCGAAGGTCAACGGCAGCTACTTCTCGCTGCCGAACGCCCCGCGGGTGGCCTCGCTGGCGAGTAAGGACAAGACCCACGCGATCGCGAGCATCGCGCTCCAGGGCGACAACGACACCGCGATCACGAACAACTTCCGGGAGATCCGGGACGCGTTCGCCATCGACGGAGTCGAGGTGCAGCTCGCCGGCATGCAGCCGGTGGCCAGCGCGATCAACGACACGATGGCCGACGACCTGCATCGCATGGAGCTCATCGCGATCCCGGCGGTCGGCGTGCTGCTGTTCTTCGTCTTCGGCGGCGTCATCGCCGCGGCGCTGCCACTGATCGTCGGCGGCCTGACGATCCTCGGCGCCAACGGCATCGTGCGCATCTTCACGCACTTCACCGACGTCAACTCGTTCGTCGCCTCGGTAGTCTCGCTGATCGGTTTGGGTCTGGCGATCGACTACGGCCTGTTCATCGTGAGCCGCTTCCGCGAGGAACTCGGCGACGGCTACGACACCCGCGCCGCGGTGCGCCGCAGCATCATGACCGCCGGCCGCACGGTGCTGTTCTCCTCGACCATGATCGCGGTCAGCCTCGGCGGCCTGATCCTGTTCCCCCAGGGCTTCCTCAAGTCCGTCGCCTACGGCGCGATCGCGACGGTGCTGCTCGCGGCGTTCACCTCGGTGACGGTGCTGCCGGCCATCCTCAGCATCCTGGGCCGACGCATCGACAAGTTCGGACTCAAACGGTTCGGCCAGATCAAGTCGACCGAGGAGATCGAATCGAGCATCTGGGGCCGCCTCACCCGCTGGGTGATGCGCAACCCACTCAAGGTCACGATCCCCATCGTCGTCGGCCTGCTGCTGCTCATCCTCCCGATCACCGGCATCAAGTTCGGCGGCATCAACGAGGACTACCTCCCGCCGGACAACCCGACCCGCGTCGCGCAGGAACAGTTCGACGAACTGTTCCCCGGTAACCGCACCGAGCCGGTCAAGCTGGTCGTCAGCGGCGCCGAGGGCGCCCAGGTGGGCCAGATCATCAAGACCGCGAACGAGGCCCCCGGCCTGGTCGAGAAGTTCACGATCACCGGCCCCGCGAAGGACGGCGTCCAGGTCGTCAAGGCCGGCCTGGTCGATCGCAACGACTCCGCCGCGACCATCGACTACCTGCGCGCGATGGACGTCCCCGACGGCGTCCAGGTCCTCGTCGGCGGCACCCCCGCGATCGAACAGGACAGCATCAGCGCCCTGCTCGACAACCTGCCGCTCATGATCGTCTCGGTCCTGGCGGTGACGACGCTGCTGATGTTCCTGGCATTCGGCTCGATCGTGCTACCGATCAAGGCCGTGCTGATGAGCGCGCTCGGCCTGGGCGCGACGCTCGGCATCCTCACGTGGATCTTCATCGACGGACACGGCTCGAGCCTGCTGAACTTCACCCCGGGACCGATCACGTCACCGGTGCTGGTGTTGATCGTCGCCATCATCTACGGCCTGTCGATCGACTACGAGGTGTTCCTGCTCTCCCGCATGGTCGAGGCCCGCTCGCAGGGCGCCAGCACCACCGAGGCCATCCGGATCGGCACCGCCCACACCGGACGGATCATCACCGCGGCCGCTCTGATCCTGATCGTCGTCACCGGCGCGTTCGGATTCTCCGAACTGGTGATGATGAAGTACATCGCCTACGGCATGATCGCGGCCCTGATCATCGACGCGACGCTGATCCGCATGTTCCTCGTGCCCGCGGTCATGAAGCTCCTCGGCGACGACTGCTGGTGGGCACCGGCATGGATGAAGCGCATCCAGCAGAAGGTCGGACTCGGCGAGCCGATCCTCGACGACGAACTGCGGGCCGCGGAGGTGCCTGTGCTGGCGGCCGTGACCGGTGTCGCCGCATCGCCGACGGCGCCGCCCCCGGCGATGCCGATGCCTGCTCGCCCGTCGGAGCCGCTGACGCAGCCGATCCCTCGGATCTCGACGGCGCCTCGCGCCCGCTCGGCCGCGCCGGCCGCGCCTGCACCTGCACCCGCACCCGCACCCGCACCCGCACCCGAGCCGACGCACACCGCGCCGACGGTCGAGGCACCCAGGAACGCAGCGCCCAGAAACGACGCGCCGAGGAACCCGGCACCCAGACCGAACCCGGCACCGGCACCGGCGACCGAACCGTGGCCCCGCCCGCAGCTGTCCGGCTCGGACGAGGAAGAAGTGGCGTGGCTTGCGGCGCTGCGCGCGCCGAACACCGGCGCGATCCCGACCCTTCGGCCTGCACCGGAACCGGAGGCCGAACCGGCACCGGAGCCGCTCGAGCCCGAGAGCCCTGCCGGACACGGCACCGCGACGGAGACGTCCGATACGGACACCGGTCGGCACCACCGGGTCGACGGTGTCGCTGTGAGCGTCAGCGAACTCCTCGCCCGGCACAAGCGCGGCGGGCAGGCCGACGCCCGGGTCGAGGACTGATCGTCAGCTGCCGAGCATCCGGCGCAGGGTCGTCCCGAACGGGTACCGGGCGGTGATCGACCCGAAGCGCACGCGGCCGCGGACGACGAGGTGCAGCGGGCCGTAGGGCGGACCGGTGCGCACCTTGTTCGATACGGAGCCGCCGACGGAGTCCACGTCGTTGAGGTCCGCCGTCGCTTCCGGCGGGAGCACGAGCGTCACCGATCCGCAGTAGTCGTCGATGGTCAGGTGGACCACCTGGCTCTGCATGACGGCCTCGGTGAAGTCGAGCGTCGAGCTGCCCACGCGGGTGTCGAGGATCAGCGCCGGCGGGACGTGCCAGCGCCCCTTGCGGGTGATCGTCGACATGCGCCCACGGATGACGAGGGGCTGCTGCGTCGGGTGACCACCGGCGGCGGGCACCCCGACCGGGGGCGTCGCGACCGTCGGCGTCCCGACGACGGCACCGGGCGGAGAGGGCACGCCACTGGGCGGGGCGGGCACGACGCTCGGGTGCGCGACGTTCGTGTAGGCGGGATCCATCTGCATGCCCGGCAGATCCACGAGGACGGCGTTTAGTTCACCTCGAGTCTTCGCGGCGAGCGCGGTGTCCATTCGTTCGGTGAACTCGCCGAGCGAGAGCATCCCCTGCCCCACCGCTCGCTGGAGCAGTCGCCCCACGTGTTCGCGTTCGGCATCGGACACCCGCAGATCTCTCGCCTCCATGCGGGCAAGGATAAGTCAGTCGCGGTGCGAAGCGTTTCCGGCACCGTCGGGCTCGTCGGGCTCGTCGGGCGTGGAGGGGAACATCGGGACGGACGGGTCGACGTTGGAGAGGGACTCGTACACCTCTTCCTGATCCTGCGCGCACAGCGACCGGACGGCGGTGTTGAGGAACGCGACGATGGGCACCGCCAGCAGTCCACCGACGATGCCGGCGAGCACGATGCCGGTGGTGATCGCGAGCACCACCGCGAGCGGGTGCAGGCGGACCGCGCGGCCCAGCAGCAGCGGCTGCAGCACGTGGCCTTCCAGCTGCATGATGCCGATGATGATGCCGAGCACGATGAGCGCGGTCAGCAGGCCCTTCGTCACGAGTGCGACGAGGACCGCGAGGAACCCCGTCACGAAGGCACCGACGATGGGGATGAACGCGCCGATGAAGACGAGCGACGCGAGCGGCAGGGCCAGCGGGACGCCGAGGATCGCGAGGCCGGCGCCGATGCCGATCGCGTCGGCCGCGGCCACCGCGACGGTGGCGCGGGTGTAGCCGACGAGCGAACTGAAGCCCTGCCGGCCGGCCAGCCGGACCCGGGCCCGCGACTGCTTCGGGACGATGCGCGTCACGAATTCCCAGACCTGGTCCCCGCCGTACAGGAAGAAGACGAGGGTGAACAGCGTCAGGAAGGCTCCGGCGAAGATCTCGCCGACGACGGTGGCCGTGGTCAGTGCCCCGCTGGTCAGCGCCTCCTGGTTGGACTGCAGGGCCTTGACGACGTTGTCCCCGGCGTGCCGGATCTGGTCTTCGCTGAAGTGCAGTGGTCCTTCGGTGAGCCAGTTCTGTGCCGTGTTGACGCTGGCGGTGAACTGATCGGTGAGCCCGGGGATGCCCTTGACGAACTGTTCCACGACGAACGAGAGGACTGCGCCGACGATCCCGATCGTGCCGACGACAGCGATGATCACCGCGGCCGATCGCGGCACTCCGCGCCGGTGCATCCAGTTGACGCTGGGCATGAGGAACGCAGCGAGCAGCAGTGCCAGCGCGACGGGGATGACGACGGTGTCGAGCTTCGCGACGATGTATCCGAGCGCGAGCAGTCCAGCGAAGAGGACGAGCAGGCGCCACGTCCAGGCGGCGCCGACGCGCACCAGCGCGTGCACCGACGCCGATGCGGGCCGCTCGGGCGTGCTTCCCGAGACCGCCGACTTCTGCGTTTCCGCCGGTGCGGGAGCGTCCCCCGGTTCGTTGTCGCCCACCGCGCGAGCCTAACGGCGCGGGGACTATCCGCGGCGGAGAAACGGCCGCCCGGCGCGGCAAGAGTGTGCGCTGCCGAGCTGCGAAGCATGTCCCGCTAAATTATGAGGTCGTGTGGGCATCCTACCGAGCAGTGGCGCTGACGATTCGCAGTCGTTGGCCCCTCTATATGCTCTCGATGCTCGGGGCGAACCTGCTCGGCGCCGTGCTGGTGTTCGCCTTCGTCCGCTACGGCATCCCGATTCCGGAGTCGGCGGCCATCATCAACGACCACGTTCGCAACTTCGCCGTCTTCAGCGTGTATCTCATCTTCGCCGGTGTCGTCAGCCTCACCGCGGCGGCGATGATGCTGCGGTCGGTGATCCGCTGGCAGTTGCGGGGCGGTCCACCGACCCGCGCCGAGCAGATGGCCGCGCTGCACGCGCCGTTGCGGCAGGCCATCGTGCATCTGGTCCTGTGGTTCCTCGGCGGCGTGATCTTCGTACTGCTCACGGTCGAGGAGATGCCGGAACTCTCCATCGCCGTCGTCGTCACCGTCGGCATGGCGGCCACCACGACGTTCGGGTTCACCTACATGCTCGGCGAGCGGATCCTGCGTCCGGTGGCGGCGCAGGCCCTCAGTGAGGGCCAGTTCGACCGGACGATGGCGCCCGGCGTCGGCACCCGGATGGCGATGACGTGGGGCCTGGGCACGCTGATGCCGGTCATCGGCATCATCCTGTTGTGCGTCACGCAGTTGACCACCGACCTCGAGTTCTCGCCCAGCGCGCTGGCGTGGGCGATCCTGCTGCTGTCGATCATGGCGATCGGGCAGGCGTTCGCGCTGTCGATGCTGACCGCGAGCCAGATCTCGGATCCGATCCGGCAGCTGCGACGCGCGATCGAGCGGGCGCAGCGCGGCGAGACGGACGTGCGCGTCGAGGTGTTCGACGGCTCGGAGATCGGTCGCCTGCAGGTCGGCTTCAACCGGATGATGCGCGAATCCGACGAGCGCAAGCTGCTGCGCGAGCTGTTCGGTCAGCATGTCGGCGAGGACGTCGCCCGACGGGCCCTGCAGTTCGGCACCGAGCTCGGCGGTGAGACCCGATTCGTCGCGGTCCTGTTCGTCGACATGGTCGGCTCGACGGGCGCGGCGGCGGAGCGCCCGCCGGGTGAGGTCGTCGAGTTGCTCAACGAGTTCTTCCGGGTGGTCGTCGACGTCGTCGACCGCCATCACGGCTTCGTCAACAAGTTCATGGGCGACGCGGCGCTCGCGATCTTCGGTGCGCCCCTGGACCGCCCGGACGCGCCGACGGCCGCGCTGGCCGCGGCGCGGGAGCTGCGTTTCGCGCTCAACGAGATCACCGGCCTCGACATCGGCATCGGCGTGTCGGCGGGTCTCGCGGTGGCGGGCAACATCGGCGCGGCCGAGCGCTTCGAGTACACCGTCATCGGCGACCCGGTGAACGAGGCGTCGCGTCTGACCGAGCTCGCGAAGCTGCGCCCGAGCCGGGTGCTGGCGTCGACGAGCGCGTTGTACTTCGCCGACGACGAGGAACAGGCGCACTGGGAGTTGGGTGAGCAGGTGCAGTTGCGGGGCCGGCGGCGCAACACTCACCTCGCGTGGCCCGTGTTGTATCCGGAGTGACGTGAACAATCTTGGTTACCCTGGGCTCGTGGCACAGCCGGAGCCCGACCCGCGAGGCGGCTACCCAGATCGCCCACGCGGTCGCTTCTGGTGGCTCAAGTGGGTCGCTGGTGCGCTGCTGGTCACGCTGCTGGTGGGCGAGGGCGTCTACCTGTGGCCTCGCCTGCACGAGTCGTGGCTGGCGCTGACGGAGATCCATTGGGGCTGGTTGGCGCTGTGCATCGTCGCGCAGGCGATGTCGTTGAGCGGCTACAGCCGGGTCCAGAAGCAGTTGCTGCACGCGGGTGGCGTGGACGTGAGTCAGCGCAAGTCGCTGTCGGTGATCTACGGGTCGACGGCCATGGCGCTGACGTTGCCGGCCGGTCAGGTGTTCTCGACGGCCTTCACCTATCGGGAGACGCGCCGCTGGGGCGCGACGCCGGTGGTGGCGTCGTGGCAGCTCGCGATCTCGGGGGTGATCGCCGCCGCGGGACTGGCCGTGATCGGCATGACCGGGGCGCTGCTGGTGGGCGGATCGGTGAGCCCGTTCACGCTGCTGTTCTCGGTGGCCGGGTTGGTCGCCCTGATGTATGCCGGGCGCTACGTGTCGGCGCATCCGGAGTCGATCGAGGGTGCCGCGCGCTGGGTGCTGACCCGCGTGAATCGGATGCTGCGCAAGCCGCCGGAGACCGGGATGAACGCGGTGCGCACCACGATCGAGCAGCTCGACTCGGTCCAGCTGGGCAAGCGCGACGCCGCGCTGTCGCTGTGGTGGTCGGCGGTGCACCGGGTCGCGGACGTGGTCTGTCTGGGCGCGGCGTGCTTCGCGGTCGGGGCCGATCCGGTGCTCGCGGGCGTGCTCATCGCGTTCGCGGCGGGCAAGGCGGTCGCGACGATCCCGGGCGCGCCGGGCGGGCTGGTGTACGTGGACGCGACGTTGATCGCGGCGCTCACGACGGCCGCGAGCATCAGTGCGTCGCAGGCGGTGGCGGCCGCGTTCGTCTACCGCGGGGTGAGCTTCATCCTGGTCGCGATCGTCGGCTGGATCGTCTTCGCGTTCCTCTTCCGAGGTCGACAGCACGTCGACCTCGAGTACGACGTCGAGCTCGAGCGGCGCGAGACGACGGCCCTGCAGGAGCGCCGCACCGTCGCCGACGCGGTCGACGTCCGGCTCGAGGTCGAACCGCTCGAGGTCGAACCGCAGCAGCGGCCACCGTCGCCGGAGTGATCGCAGCGGCCGTCACGCCAGGTCGGCGGCCATCGCCTCGAGGTGCGCGCGGCTGATGCGGGCCGCCAGCTCGATGTCGCCGGCGGCGATCGCATCCACCAGCGCGGCGTGTTCGTCCGAGTTCGGTTCGGTGTCGCGGTCCCGCAGCCCGAGCAGGCCGATCATCTCGACCATCGCGTCGGCGACACGGGGGACGAACGTCTCGAACAGCTCGGACAGGACGGGGTTGTGGGCGGCCGCGACGATCGACCGGTGGACCGCCGCGTCGGCCTCGACGAACGCCCGGTCGGATGCGGCGGCTGCGGCTGCACGCAGATCGAGGGCACGACGCATCGCGGCGACGTCGGCGTCGGTGGCTCGTTGGGCGGCGAGCCGCGCGGCCTCGATCTCGATCGCGGCGCGGACCTCGACGACGGCGGCGATGGCCTCGCGCTGCAGCACGGCCTCCCAGCCGTCGGTTTCCGGTTCGGTGCGTTCGACGAACACCCCGGCGCCCTGCCGCGCGCGCAGCATTCCCTGCCCCGCGAGCATCCGCAGCGCCTCGCGGACCGTCGACCGTCCGATGCCCAGTTCGGCGGCGAGGGTCGTCTCTCCCGGGAGTTTGGCCCCGACTTCCCACTCCCCCGCCGCGAGCCGCCGTCGTAGCTGGTCGGCGGCCTGATCGGCCAGCAGGTTCCGGCTGAGCGCGGCAGTCAATCGATCTCCTCAGGTTGTCAGACAAGTTGTTTTCCTCTAGCTTAGCCACCATGACGTTCCGCGGACTGCTTCTCGGTCGCCGCGGCGGGGCCTGACCGGACCGGCACCCCGCCGCGGGGTTCCGCCGCGCCGGTCGACCGTTTCGATCCGCACAGGAGCCTTCCTCATGATCTGGAATCGTCAGCGTCCGTCGTCCATGCCCAGCCACCGCTACCGCCCGCACTTCGACCGGGTCGAGGTCCCACCGACCGAGCGCATCTGGCCCACCGCTCACACCACCACCGCCCCACTGTGGGTGCCGGTGGATCTGCGCGACGGCAACCAGGCCCTCGCCGAGCCGATGGATCCCGCACGCAAGCGCAGGTTCTTCGAACTGATGATCGGCATGGGCTACAAGGAGATCGAGGTCGGCTACCCGTCGGCCAGCCAGACGGACTTCGACTTCGTCCGCGACCTCGCCGAGCACGACCTCGTGCCCGACGACGTCACCATCGTCGTGTTCACGGCGGCCCGAACCGATCTCATCGAGCGCACGTTCGAGTCGGTCCGCGGCCTGCCGAACGTCGTGCTGCACATGTACACCGCGACGGCACCGACGTGGCGCAACGTCGTGCTGGGCCACGACCGGGATGCGCTGCACCGCTTGATCTTCGACGCTGCCCAGGACGTCGCCCGTGGCGGCGACGCCCAGCCCGGGGTGCGCTTCGAGTTCTCCCCCGAGGTGTTCAACCTGACCGAGCCGGACTACGTGCTGCAGGTGTGCGACAGCCTCACCGAGCTGTGGGACGCCTCGCCGGATCGCCCGGTGATCCACAATCTGCCTGCGACGGTGGAGATCTCGACGCCCAACGTGTACGCGGACCAGATCGAGTACATGCACCGCCACCTGGCGCGCCGCGAATCGGTGATCCTGTCGGTGCATCCGCACAACGATCGCGGCACGGGCGTCGCGTGCGCCGAACTGGCGGTGCTGGCCGGCGCGCAGCGCGTTGAGGGCTGCCTGTTCGGCAACGGCGAGCGCACCGGCAACGTCGACCTGGTGACGCTCGGACTCAACCTGCACGCGCAGGGCGTGGACCCGATGATCGACTTCTCGGACATCGACGAGGTCAAGCGAACGGTGGAGTACTGCAACAGGATCGACGTGCACGACCGGCACCCGTACGGCGGCGACCTGGTGTACACCGCCTTCTCGGGGACGCACCAGGACGCGATCAAGAAGGGCTTCGCCCACCACTACGCGCGGGCCGAGGCCGCGGGAGTCGATCCCGGCCAGGCGCCGTGGGACGTGCCGTACCTGCCGATCGACCCCCGTGACGTCGGACGCGACTACGAGGCGGTCATCCGCGTGAACAGCCAGTCCGGCAAGGGCGGCATCGCATACCTGCTGCAGGAGGGATACGGCCTCGACCTGCCGCGGCCGCTGCAGATCGACTTCGCCCGGCGGGTTCAGCGCGCCACCGACGACAGCGGTGCCGAGATCACCGGCGAGCAGCTGTGGGAACTGCTCATGTCGCAGTACGGGTTCGAGGGCAAGCTGGGACAGTGGTCGGTCGAACACCTCGACGACGGCGACCACCTGCGCGTGCAGGCCGACATCGGCGGCGGCGCGATCGCCGGTGCGGCAACGGGCAGCGGGCCGGTCGAGGCGCTCACCAAGGTCCTGGCCGACCACGGCCATTCGGTCGAGGTCCTCAGCCTCGTGCAGCAGTCCGTGGGGGCGGGTAGCGCCGGGCGGGCCGCGACGTTCGCGCTGTGCCGCAGCGGTGGCGTCGAGCGTTGGGGCGTCGGGCACGACCAGTCGGTGACGGCGTCGGCGCTGCGGGCGGTGCTGGCGGCGGCCGCCGGGACGGCGGCGTCACAGCCGGAGTGATCGATCGGGCGCCGACCGAAATGCGGCTCACGCGAGCACGTTTCGGTCGGCGCCACGCGGATCAGCTGATGGCTGCGGACAGCATGCTGCTGCCGGCACCGCTCTTCAGCAGGTCGGCGATGATGGTGCTACCGCCCTCCATGCCGATCGTGGTGCTGCCGAGATCCAGGGCCTGGCCGAGGCTGCCGACACCACCGGGGAAGAAGACGACCTGGTAGCTGTAGGACAGGACCTGGTCCTGGGCCGCGGCGTCGAAGCACGCGCCGACGACGGCGTACGCGCCGGGCGTGATCGGCTTGAGCAGACCGGGGTTGAAGCCGTCGACGGTGGCGGTGGTGCTGTCCGCCGTCGGCGACGCGGCCGACGTCGCGTTTCCGATGTAGTAGACCTTGTTCACGAGGTCACCGAAACCGGGCCACTGGTCCGTCGGCGTCACCGCGAGGGGCAGCGCATCGGTCGCACCGAGAACGATGGGCAGGCAGAGCACACCCTCACCGGCGCCCTGCGTCACCGTCATGTCGATGGCGTCGCCGTCGACATGGGCAGAGATCTTCGGGGCGGGCACTGCGGCGGCGGGTTCAGCGGACGCGACGCCCGGCAGCACCAGGGCGAGGGTTCCGGTCACAGCGGCAGCGGCGGTGGCGCAACGGGCAATGGTGATCTTCTTCGACAACGGCTTCTCCTACCTCTAAATGGCACGGCTCACCACAACTCCGCCCGACCCGAGATCCGTGCCGGCAGAAGCGAACATGCGGCAGCTCGTAAGCGCACATGACGGACAAAACAACCGAACAGCGCGAACGTACCACGGCAACTTACCGAACAGTAGGAACCTTTCCCGCTGGCCGGACCGACGGCGGGATCGATGCGGAAAGGCTGGAGTGTGATCGGCATCACGTCCGCTTGCGGAATGCCTCACCCGGTGCCACCGTTGAAGCTACAGTCTTTGAAGTTTCAACTACTTACTCCGAGGAGTGCTCATGACCACCGCCACCACCGCCCTTCCGAACCTGACCGCCGGCACCTGGGCCATCGACCCCACCCACTCGACGGTCGGCTTCGTCGTCCGGCACCTCGTGGTGAGCAAGGTCCGCGGCACGTTCAACGATTTCACCGGCGCGATCACGGTCGCCGAGGACGGCACCCCGTCCGTGCGGGCCGAGATCCAGGTCTCGTCCATCGACACCAACAACGAGCAGCGTGACGGCCACATCAAGTCGGCCGACTTCTTCGACGTCGAGCAGTTCCCGACGGCCAAGTTCGTCTCCACGGCGACGCGTCCGGCCGGCTCGAACTACGTGATCGAGGGCGAGTTCACGCTGCACGGCGTGACCAAGCCGGTCGAGCTCGCGCTCGAGTTCCTGGGCGTCAACCCGGGCATGGGCAACGGCCCGGTCGCCGGCTTCGAGGCCACCACCACCATCAACCGCAAGGACTTCGGCATCAGCATCGAGATGCCGCTCGAGGGTGGCGGCGCCGTCGTCGGCGACAAGATCACCATCAACCTGGAGATCGAGGCCGGCCTCCAGGCCTGATCCACCCCCACCGACAACGCACCCGCTGCGGCTACCTCCCCCGCCCGCAGCGGGTGCGTTCGTTCATGACCCGAGACTTCCCGTCGGCAGCGACAGCGATCCGATCCCGGATGGCTGCGGCGGCTGGGGCAGTAGCGTCAGGTCCCCCGTAGCGGCCACCTCGACCGACCGCTGGCTCACGCTCTCGGCACCGTTCTCGATGTGCCCCATCCACCGGCGCCGGAACGTCGGATCCTCGCCGAGCGTGAGCATCGCGTCGTACCAACCCTGCTGCGACGACACCGTCCACGTTCGCTCGGCGCCGGCCGCGAGCGACGCGGAGTCGCCGGACAACTCGACCGTGACCGCACCGGCGCCGCGGTTGGACACCCGCACCCGCACCGTCCTACCGGCCGCGTCGACCGTCGTGCCCACCTGAACCGCAGCTCCGGGACCGGTCGCCGATCCCGCGAACTCCCGCCGGAAACCGTTGGGGCCGAGCATCGTCATGTCGTAGCGCTCCCCCGGCACCGGGACCGTGTCGGCCTGATCGCCGCGCACGTCGTAGTGCCGCGGCAGCTCGAACTCCCCCGCGTACGGGTACAGCGCCAGGTGGGCGCTCTCGGCGCCCGCATTGCGCATCCGCACCGACAGCTTCCGAGCGGTGGCGTCGAAGTCGACGTCGGCGTCGGGCTGATACGGCAGCGCCCGCGCGGGACGGGTTCCGCTCTCCTGCATCGGCATCCGCTGCTGGTCCGGCGGCGCCGGCTTCCACCGCGGGGTGAGTGGCGGCGCCGGCGGCGGCGCGGTGAGCGACGGCCGCGAGCGCGGATTCGCGAAGTCGAACACCGACGTCAGATCGCCCGCGACGGTACGACGCCACCCGCTGATCTCCGGCTGGGTGAAGCCGAACCGCTCCTCCAGGAACTGGGTGACCGACGTGTGGTCGAACACCTGCGAGCACACGTACCCACCGACGGTCCACGGCGAGACCACCGTCATCGGCACCCGCGGGCCGAGGCCGAGTGGCTTGTCACCGACGTACTCGTCGACGACGCCCCGCGGCGGCAGCGGCGGCGGCACGTGGTCGAAGTAGCCGTCGTTCTCGTCGAAGTTGAGGAAAATCGCTGTCTTCGACCAGGTTTCGGGATCGGAGGCGACAACGTCCAGGATCTTGTAGACCAGCGTCGCGCTCGCCGCCGGCGACGACACCATCGGGTGCTCGGAGTCGGCCCCGGACGGGACGATGTACGAGACCTGCGGCAGCGTCCGTGCTTCGACGTCGGCGCGGAACGCGTCGGCGAGCGTGCCGGGCCGCTCACGGCGCAGCGCCCGGTCGTACAGCCGCCGATCGGCGGCGTCGAGTCGCGCGACGCCCTCGTCGAGGCACCGCAGGATCGTGTCCTGGATGCCGGTGGGCAGCAACGGTAGCGCCGCATACAGCGCGGCGAGCGTGGGGAACTGGTACGGCACCAGCACCGGGTGTCCGAGCAGCGCGTGCACGATCTGCTTGAACCGGACGAAGTATTCGAGGTTGTTGTCGGTGAAGTTGTCCCACTCCTGGTAGGCCCGCCAGCTCACACCGGCCGTCTCGAGCCGCTCGGGCACCGTGGTCCACGTGTACCCGCCGTGCCACGGCATGTACGCGTCGTTGGTGACCGCGCGCGAGCCGTCCGCCTCGAACCCGGTGTAGCCGGTGAACCAGTAGTTACGGTTGGGGGACGTCGAAGTGGGCACCGAGCAGTGGTAGGCGTCGCACACCGTGAACGACTCGGCGAGCTCGAACTGGAACGGGATGTCCTGCCGGTCGTAGTGCGCCATCGTCGCGGCCGTCTTGGCCGGGATCCAGCCGTCGTGCCAGCCGCCCGCGACCGCGGCCTGCCCGCCGACCCACTCGTGATCGAGCGCATCGACGTTCTGGGTGTCCATCCGTTGCGCGCTCGCCGCGTCCCGGATCGGGTACGGCACGACGACCGATTCCCGGTCCGGCTGCTCGTAGACGGTGCGGCCGGTGCGGAGCCGCAACGCGTTCGGATCGCCGAAGCCGCGCACCCCGCGCAGCGTGCCGAAGTAGTGGTCGAACGCCCGGTTCTCCTGCATCAGCAGCACCACGTGCTCGATCGAGTCCAGGCCGCCGGGCGGCACCGGGGCGGCGAGGGCGGCCTGCAGCGACGGTGGCAGCAGCGAGCCGACGGCGGCGGCGCCGACGGCGCCCGCACCCAACGCCATGAACCGGCGGCGAGACATCTCGAACGTCACTGGACCTCCCGGGCACGCGAATCGGACGCAGTCGCCGGAGGCTATCGAAGAGACGCGCTGTTCGGAGGCGAATTCGCCTGATCGACGATGAGTTTCGAGCGGCGGGCCGGTCTGTACCGCAAAAGGCTCCGCGCATCGGGCGGGGAGCGGCCAGAGGAACGGAGCGCGCCATGGCCACCGCAGTCCCCCACACCCACACCAGCCCGACTACCGCCACCGTGTCGTCGCGGGCCCGACTCGTCGGGCTCGTCGTCACCGGCTTGGTGGTGGCGTTCCTGATGTTCGACGCCGGCATCCACCTCGCGAACATCCAACCGGTCCGCGATTCGATGGCCGAGTACGGCTTCCCCGACTACGCGCCCTACATCATGGGTGTGGTGATGCTCGTGTGCCTGGCGCTGTACCTGGTGCCGGTCACGTCGATTCTCGGCGCGGTGCTGCTCACCGGGTACCTGGGCGGGGCGGTCGCGTGCAACATCCTCACCGAGCAGCCGCTGCTGTCGACGATCCTGTCCCCCGTGTACGCGGGAATCTTCGTGTGGGGCGGGCTGTACCTGCGCGACGCCCGGGTCCGCGCGATCATGCCGCTCGTGCGCGACTGACCCGGCGGACCGACCGCCCCTCGCCGCCCCGGTCGTCCGGGGCGGCGGGGGCGGCGGGGGCGTCGACGTGCCACGGACCGGCCCAGGCAGCGGGCGACAGCGTGCGGCATAGGCTGGTCGTCGTGAAGAAGTACCTGCTCGCCGCCGTCGTCGACATCCTCCTGATCCTTGCGTTCGCCGCGGCGGGCAGGAGCAGCCACGAGGAGGCCGCCAGCATCGGAGGTCTGCTGACCACGGCGTGGCCGTTCCTCACCGGTCTCGCGGCCGGTTGGCTCATCACGTTCGGGCTCTACCGCGACAAGTTCGACCCGCTGCGGGCCGTCCCGACAGGTGTCGTCGTGTGGGTCTCGGCGCTGGTGTTCGGAATGCTGATCCGGGTGCTCGTCGGCCAGGGCACCGCGTTCTCCTTTATCCTGGTCGCGGCGTCGTTCCTCGCCCTGTTCCTCATCGGATGGCGGGCGTTGTATCAGACCCTGCGGTCGCGTCGGCCTCTCGCCTGACGTTCCCACTTCCTATCGCTACACCTGCGGCGGGCTGCTGCCCGCCGTCTGCTCGACACGACAGTCCCCGGAGTACCCATGAGTTCGCGAGTCGAACAACTGCCCTCTGCCCCCTCTTCCGACCGAGGCTTCCTCGGGCAGCCGTTCGCGCTGGCGAACCTGTTCGGCGTGGAGATGTGGGAACGCTTCTCGTTCTACGGCATGCAGGGCATCCTGCTGTACTACCTGTATTACACGGTGGCCGACGGCGGATTGGGGCTCGACAAGGCCTCGGCCGCCAGCATCGTCGGCGCGTACGGCGGCACCGTCTACCTGTCGACCATCGTCGGCGCGTGGGTCGCGGACCGACTGCTCGGTTCCGAGCGCACCCTCTTCTACAGCGCCTGCCTGATCATGCTGGGGCACATCAGCCTCGCGCTGATGCCCGGTCTGGCCGGGGTGGGCATCGGTCTGATCATGATCGCGTTCGGCAGCGGCGGGTTGAAGGCGAACGCCACCTCGCTGGTCGGTGACCTGTACGCACCGGACGACGAGCGGCGCGACGCGGGCTTCTCGATCTTCTACATGGGCATCAACCTGGGCGGCCTGCTCGGCCCCCTGCTCACCGGGTGGGCGCAGAAGAACTGGGGCTTCCACGTGGGCTTCGGCCTGGCCGCGGTCGGTATGGCGCTGGGCCTGATCCAGTACACCCTGGGTCGCGGCCGCCTCAACGGGGTCGGCTCGCGCGTGCCCAACCCGCTGCCCGCCGCCGACCGACCTCGGATGATGGTGTCGGCTGCCGTCGCCGTCGTCGTGGTCGCCGCACTGGCACTGACCGGGGTGATCACCGCCGACCATCTGTCCACGATCGTCGTCACGCTCACGGTCGTCGCCGCGATCGCGTATTTCGCGGTCATCCTCACCAGCCGCCGGATCACCGCGCAGGAGCGCAGCCGGGTGTTCGCGTTCATCCCGATGTTCATCGCGAGCGCCGTCTTCTGGTCGTTGTTCCAGCAGCAGTTCACCACCGTCGCGATCTACGCCGACGAGCGCCTCGACCGCAACCTTTTCGGGTGGGACTTCCCGCCGACGTGGGTGCAGTCGATCGAGCCGGTGTTCGTCATCATCTTCGCCGGCGTGTTCGCGGCCGTGTGGACCAAGCTCGGCCCGCGGCAGCCGTCGTCACCGATGAAGTTCGCGCTCGGCACTGGCATCATGGGCCTCGCGTTCCTGTGCTTCATCCCGATGTCCGGCGGCGGCGCCAACAGCGCCCCGCTGCTCGGCCTCGCCGGGATCCTGCTGATGTTCACGTTCGCCGAGCTGCTGCTGTCGCCGGTGGGTCTGTCACTGTCGACCAAGCTGGCGCCGGCCGCCTTCCACACCCAGATGGTCGCGCTGTTCTTCCTGTCGATCGCGCTCGGGTCCAGCCTTGCGGGCACGCTGTCGGGCCACTACAGCCCGGACCACGAGGTGCCGTACTTCGCGACCGTCGGCCTGGCCTCGATCGGCGTCGGCGTCGTGCTCGCGGTGGTGTCGCCGTGGATCCGCAAGCTCATGCGCGGGGTGAACTGACCTCACGCGGTGTCGGCCAACGCCTGGGCGACGAGCACGTCGATGTGCCGGACGACCCGGTCGAGGTGGTCCACGCGACCACGCAGCCCGTCGTGGACCACCGCGCCTTCGAGGAGTAGGAAGGCGATCTCGGTCAGTTGATCCGGGTCGTCGACCCCCGACTCGGCGAGATCGGCCCGGAGCAGTTCCGTCACCTCGTCCTTGCGGGCGAGGATGCTCGTGTAGAGCTCCGGGCGACCGTGCAACTCCGCGGCGGCGTTCAGTAGGCCACACCCCCGAAAGTCGGCGCCGATGGCCTCGACGTGATCGAGGTACGAACGAGGGACGCTCGCGGCGATGTCCGCGGGCGTTTCCGCGGCGGCGCGGCGCGCATCGTAGAGCCCCCGCCACGTGTCGAAGCGGTGCTGGAGGTACTCGGCGATCACGTCGTCCTTGGACGCGAAGTTCTTGTACAGCGACATCCGAGCCACGCCCGCCTCGTCGGTCAGCGTGTTGATGCCGGTCGCGCCTATGCCGTCGCGGTAGAAGCGCTTCTGCGCGACGGCCAAGATCCGGTCGTGTGCGATCCCCACTGGAGAACTCCCTGCTCTCGGCACGATCTGGTGAATAGGTAGACTAGTCTACCTATTCATTCGCGCCAGGGTCTCGACCCGAGGGAGGATCCTCGTGATTCCTGCTGCCGCCGCTCACCACGACACGGCCCCCATCTCGCCGCTCCGGGCGATCACGACACTGGGCGGCGGACTCGTCTTCGTCCTGATGGGGAGCACGCTGACGACGCCGATCTTCGAGCTGTATCGGCAGCAGTTCTCACTGACCGGCGTGTGGATCACCACCATCTTCGCGGCGTACGTCGTCGGGGTGCTCGCCACCCTCATCGTGGCCGGACGACTCTCGAGGCACCTGACAGGCAGAGCGACGGCAGTCGCCGCGGCGATGCTGTCCATCGCGGCGACCGTCGTCTTCGCCACCGCCGGCGGTGTGACGACGATCGGCGTCGCGCGGGTACTGAGTGGCGTGAGCGTCGGCCTGTGCACCGGAACATTGACCGCGATGCTGAAGGACACCCTCCCCTCCCGGCAGGCCGCGGTGGTCTCGTCGGTGAGTATCGCCACCGGCCTCGCGTCCGGACCACTGCTCGCCCAGGCCGCGATCGCGTGGCTACCGGACCCGGCCCACACCGCCTACTGGCTCTACCTTCCGCTTCCGATCGCCGCGTCGTTGTTGTTCGCAACCCATCCGGGGCCCACTCGGGTCCGCACCGCGCCGCCCTCGAAGCCGTCCACGGAACCTCTTGCACGCCAACGGGTCGCGCTGTCGACCGCGACACTGTGCTGTGCCTACGCTCTCAACGGGTACTACCTCGCACTCGTTCCGACCCTGATGCAGCGCAACCTCGCGTCCGGCACCCTGGTCGCGTCGCTCGCGGTGTCGATCCTGCTGGCAACCTCTGCCGTCGGGCAGACCCTCACACGCAGTCGGCCGCACGCCACGATGGAGCGCGCAGGGCTGGCCTGTCTCGCGACAGGCGCGCTCGCCGCCACCGCGGCCGTCGTCGGCGCATCCGCCCTCGGATTCCTCGGCGCGACAGTCGCTCTCGGCGTCGGGCACGGACTGACCACGTCGAGCAGCCTGACGGCACTGCACGCCGCCGTGCCACCGAACCGGTCAGCGGAGATCATCGCGGGATACTTCGCGTGCGGCTACCTCGCCAGCGCCGTGCCCATCCTCGGCGTCGGCTGGCTCGGCGACCGATTCGGGCTCACGTCCGCGGCCGGTGCGTTCTTCGGCATCGTCACGCTTCTTGCCGTCGGATGCCGGATCGCGCTCCGATCAGCGGACCGTCAGGTCGCGGACGTGCCCGGTCTCGTTGACGGATGAAACACGACGAACACCATTGCGCGAGACGAGAACCCGGGTGACCGAGACGTACTCCAGCGGAAACGTCAACGGGCGCGGCAGTTCGAGGATCTGCTGCAGGACGATGTTCACGACGCCGCCGTGGGCGACGACCACGACGGTGTCCTCGTGCCGCGCCTGCGCCACCACGTCCTCGAACGCGCCGAGGACCCTGCTCCGAAAGCTGTTCTCGTCGACGAAGTCCGGCAGGAAGCCGGCGCGGATGCGCGCGAAGGTCTCCGGCATCCGCTCCTTGGCCTCGTGGATCGGGATGTAACTGCCCTCGTGCCGGTCGTACTCAGCGAACCCTTCGTTCACCTCGAGTGCGATTCCCGTCGATTCGACGAGCGGCCCGGCCGTCTCGACGGCTCTGCGCATGGGACTCGTGACCACGCGGGCGACACGGACGTCGGCGAGGGCTCCCGGAAGGCGCCGAGCCTGGCGATGCCCGAACTCGGTGAGTCCGGGATCAGCCGAGCCCTCCGTCACCGAGACGCTCTCCGGCAGTGCGTGTCGAACAAGGATCAACTGCACGATCGATCACCCGGCGCACTGGCGCGCCTACACCTTTCACTACGCACGACGGTTGGGGTATGAGCGTACGGCCGAATGTCACATGCGTTCAGTTGGACTGAACGTATGTGACATTCGGCCACAGCACGTCAGGCCACGTAGCCCGACACACCCGCCCGGCTGAGGACGAGCTTGGACAGCACCGCCCGGTTCGACAACCGCATCACCACGTCGACGAGTTCGACGATGTCGTTCACGGTCAGCATCGACTCGGCGGGGATGGAGTCCTTGGTCCAGTCGGACATGTCGGTGTCGACATAGGCCGGGGCGATGGCCGTCGCGGCGATCCCGTTGCCGGACTGCTCGGCATTGAAGGTCTCCACGAGGGAGATCAGCGCGGCCTTCGTGGCGCCGTACACCGCGAGGTTCGCCTCCGCGTACACCCCGGTGATCGACGACACCGCAACCACTTTCGCGCCGTTGTCCGGGTTGTCCGCGGCACCCTTGCGCAGCAGCGGCAGCGACGCCTGCAGCAGCGCGAAGGGCGCGGTCAGGTTCACCGCCACGGTCTTGTCGAACCGCCGCATCGGGTACTCCCCCACCGCGCCCGCGGAACCGACGCCGGCGTTGAGGACGAGCGCGCGCATGGATCCGAACCGGTCCGCGTGTGCGGCGGCGATCGTCTCGGCGGTGTCGGGGGCGGCCATGTCGGCGGAGACCGCGACCACGTCGGGTGCGCCGGCGCGACGCAGGTCCGCGGCGACGCCCTCGAGCCGCGACGCGTCCCGTGCGGTCACGGTGAGGGCGTAGCCCTGCGCCGCGAGCCGGTGCGCGATGCCCAGGCCGATGCCGCGGGACGCGCCCGTGATCAGTGCACTGTTCGTCATCGTGTTCCCTCTCCCATTGCGGCCAGACCGGCGGCGACGAGCGGCGGTACCGCCTCGTACGCCTGCGCGAATCCGTCTCCCGTGGTGGCACCCTCGCGGTGGCGGTGCGTGATGCCCTCGGCGATCACGGCGAGCTTGAAGTTCGCCAGGCCCAGGTAGAAGCCCCAGTGATCGAGGCTCCGGCCGGTCACGGTGGCGTACCGCTGCGCCATCTCGTCGGGCGACGGCAGCCGGGTGCTCGTCCAGGCCGCGGGCTCGCCGAGGATGACGTCCAGCGCGGGATGCCGGTAGACGCACATCTGTGCCAGGTCGGTGAGCGGGTCGCCGAGCGTCGACATCTCCCAGTCGACCACCGCGACGACCCGGCCGGGGTCGTCGGAGGCGACGAGGGTGTTGTCGATCCGGTAGTCGCCGTGCACGATCGCCGCGTGCGAGGTGGCCGGGATCGACTCCGCGAGCAGGGCGTGCAGGCGCTCGAGGTCGCGCAGTTCACGGGTCTTGACGCGCTCCCACTGGCGCGCCCACAGCGACACCTGGCGGGACACGTACCCGTCGGGTCGGCCGAACGCCTCGAGCCCCACCTCGCGGTGGTCGACGGCGTGCAGCGCGGCCAGGACGCGCACCAACTCGTCCACGCACGAGTCGATCTCGACGTCCGTGAGCCGGTCGAGGTCGTCGACGGTGCGGATCACCCGGCCGTCCACGAACCCGGTGACCGCGAACGGCGCGCCCATCACGGACTCGTCGTCGCACAGCGCGACTGTGGGCGCCACCGGGACCGGCGAGTCCTGCAGCGCGGCACACACCCGGAACTCGCGGGCGACGTCGTGCGCCGACGGCGTCAGACCGGCGGTCGGAGGTCGGCGCAGCACCCACTGCGAGGCGTCGTCGAACACCTTGAAGGTGAGGTTGGACTTGCCGCCGGAGATCAGTTCGGCCCGCAGCTCTCCCCGGGTGGGGACTCCGGCACCATCGAAGAAGCGTTGCAGCGCAGCCAGGTCCAGCCCGTCGAGGCGTGCGGTCGTCACGACTTGCCCTCCTCGCGTGCCGCGCGCTTGGCCTTGCCGACGACGCGCTTGGCCAGCGCCCAGCGGTGCACCTCGGACGGACCGTCGTACACCCGGAAGGGGCGCACCTCGCGGGACAGGCGTGCGAGCGGCAGGTCACCGGAAACGCCCATGCCGCCGCACATCTGGATCGACCGGTCGACGATCCGGAAGATCGCCTCGGAACCGAACGCCTTCGCGATGGACGTCGAGTCCGATCCGCTCTCGCCCTGGTCCAGTTCCCAGCACGCGCGGGTCAGCAGCGCGCGGGTGGCCGCGATGTCGATCTCGTTGTCGGCGACCATCTTCTGCACCATGCCCAGGTCACCGAGCCGCGACCCGAAACCGTCGCGTCGGGCGACGTACTCGACCGCGACGTCGTGGCCGCGGCAAGCCGCACCGAGCCACCGCATCACGTGCGTCATGCGGGCGGGCCCCAGCCGGACCTGCGCATACGCGAAACCCTCGTCGACTGCGCCGAGCACCGCGTCGTCGGGCACGAACAGGTCCTCGAAGAACACCTCGCAGTGGCCGCCGATCATGGCCCGGTCGAGGGTCTCGATGTGCCTGCCCACCCGGATGCCGGGTGCCGACGCCGGCGCGAGGAACATCGTCGCCCCGCCGCGGTCGCCCGGCGCACCGGACGTGCGGGCCATGATGATGAAGAACCCGGCACCGTCGGCTCCGGTGATGAACCACTTGTGGCCGTTGATCTTCCAGCCACCGGGCGCCTTCTCGGCGCGGGTCGTGAGCGCGGAGGGATCCGATCCTGCGCCCGGCGCGGGCTCGGTCATCGCGAACGCGGAACGTACCTCGCCGCGCGCGAGCGGGGCCAGGAACTGTTCCTTCTGGGCCGGGCTCGCGACGTGCGCGAGCAAGTGCACGTTGCCTTCGTCCGGTGCCGCGATGTTCAGCGCGGTCGGGCCGAACAGCGAGTAGCCAGCGGCCTCGAACACCGGGGAGCGATCGCTCATGTCCAGGCCGAGGCCCCCGAACTCGACGGGCGCGTGCGGCGCCAGCAGTCCCCTGCTCGCAGCCTCCGCCTGGAGTTCCTTGCGCACCCCGTCGCCGCCGGCCGCCGTGATGTCACCGGCGTGCTCGTCCTCGATCGGCAGGACTACGTCCCGCACGAACTCCCGGGTGCGCTCGACGAGGTTCTCCACCTCGGGCGAGTACGACAGATTCACGGCCACGTCATACCTCCACGTCTCCCGACCGAACGATCGCTCGGTCGCAGGTACCGTCGCACAGTCGAGGCGATAGGTCAAGGCCCGGACGCCCGCACGAGGCCGCGAGCCGGCCGAGATTCAGACATTGGAAACCAATCGGTCGCTATCATTGTTTGGGGCGGGCCCTCCACACACCCGTCGCCGACGAACACTGTCTTCGACAAGGAGCCGACGTGACCACCAGTCCCGATCGCACGCGGGTCGAGTTCCCCGGGATCAGCTCTCGCGCATGGGAACACCCCGCCGACCGGGCTGCACTGGTGACCCTGCGGTCGCTCAAGGGGTTCGACACCATCCTGCGGACCCTGTCGGGGCTGCTGCGGGAGCGCCAGCACCGGCTGATGTACCTGGCCACTTCGATCCGCGTCGACGAACGCCAGTTCCCGGATCTCGACGAACTCCGTCGAGACTGCGTCCGGATCCTCGGCGCCGACGAGACACCCGAGCTGTTCGTCCTGCAGTCGCCCGCGGTCAACTCGTTCACGATCGGGATGGACAAGCCGTTCATCGTCGTGACGACCGGGTTGCTGGACATCATGAACTACGAGGAGCAGCGCTTCATCGTCGGCCACGAACTCGGCCACGCCCTGTCCGGGCACGCGGTGTACCGCACGATCCTGCTGCACCTGATGCGGCTGGCCGGAACCATCGGCTGGGTGCCGGTCGGCGGGTGGGCACTTCGCGGGATCATCGCGGGGCTGATGGAGTGGCAGCGCAAGTCCGAGCTGTCCGCCGACCGCGCGGGATTGCTGTGCGGCCAGGACGTCCACACCGCACTTCGCGTGCAGATGAAGCTTGCCGGAGGTTCACGGGTCAGCGAGATCGACCCGGACGCGTTCCTCGCGCAGGCCGCCGAGTACGACGCGAGCGGCGACCTGCGCGACGGCGTGCTCAAGCTCCTCAACGTCGAACTCATGTCGCATCCGTTCTCGGTGTTGCGGGCGGCGGAGTTGAAGCGCTGGGTCGACGGCGGCGAGTACGCGCGCGTGCTGCGCGGCGAGTACCCGCATCGCGCGACCGACGACGAGGCCAGCATTCGCGACGAGTTCCGCAACGCGGCAAAGACTTACAAGGACAATTTCGACCAGTCGGACGATCCGCTGATCCGCACACTGCGCGACGTCGGAGGCGGACTCGGTGACGCCGTCGGCGCAGTCGGCCAGGGCGTGGGCGACGTCGCGGCCGACATCAAGGACCGTTTCACCCACTGGCGCAGAAGCTCCCAGAACTGACGGCTCGCGCGCTCAGCCCGCGCCGACGGATCCTCGGGCGACCTCGAGGTAGCGCTCCACCAACTCGTCGGGTGTCAGCGGCCCATCGGGGCGGTACCACGTTGCCACCGCGACACACATCGTGGTGACGGCGCGGCTCGCGTCGCCCGGATACGGTGTGCGGAAGGATCCGTCGTCCACTCCGGACTCCACGATCGCGTCGAGGATCCGCTGCTGCTCGTCACGCATGCCGACGTACTCCGCACGGATCTCCGGCTCCATGCTGCGCATCTCGGTCGAGGCGACGAACGCCTGCTCGCGCCGGAACATGTGGAACCGCAGCAGCGATTCGACGACGGCGTCGAACTGTTCGCGCGGCGACGGCCCGGCCTCGGCGAGCGCGCGTCGGCTGCGGTCGAGCAGGTCGGCCATGATGACCCGAGTGATCCCCACCAGCAGCGCTTGCTTCGACGGGTAGTGGTGGTAGAGCCCGGGCACCGACAGTCCGGCCCGCGCGGCGATCTCTCGAATCGACGCGCCCTCGTACCCGCGCTCGGCGAACAGTTCGAGCGCCGCCGTGAGCGGACCCGGCAGCGCCGCCGCCTCGTAATGCCGCCACGAGCCAGGTACAGAGTCCGATGTCATACCCACACCGTATTCACGTGGTCGCACGAACACGCCGAGCCACCCTCACCACCTCACGAAATAAATAGTAGGTCTTGCCAATGATTGGCATACGTGTGTAATTTCTCGAACCATCACTTCGCTACAGCGCACGGGGAGGCCGACGATGATCCAGGAACTGTCGTACATCGGAATCGCATCACCGAGATTCGAGGACTGGCGGGCCTACGGCCCCACCCAACTGGGCGCGATGCCGGCCGACGACGGACCCGACGGCGCAGTCCGTCTCGCGGTCGACGACGTCGACTACCGCATCGCCATCCATCCCGGCGATCACGACGAGTTCCGCTACGCGGGTTGGGGATTGGCGAACGAGACGGACCTGCGCCAGTATGCCGCGCACCTCCGGGCCAACGGCGTCGACGTCCACGAGGGCGACGACGCGCTCGTGGCCGAGCGTCAGGTGGCCGAACTGGTGTGGTTCGAGGACCCGTGGGGCATCCGGCACGAGCTGAGCTGGGGCAAACTCGCCACGCCGCTCTCCTTCGTCCCCGGTCGCCCGATGCGCGGCGGCTTCGTCACCGGCGACCAGGGGCTCGGGCACGTCGTGTTCCAGGTCCCGGATCTCGACGAGGCCAACCGCTTCTACGTCGACATCCTCGGATTCCGGCTGTCGGACCGGATCTCGACCGACCGCTACACCGTGCGCTTCTACCACGTCAACGGACGCCACCACTCGCTCGCGCTCAGCGAACTGCCCGGATTCGTCGGCTTCAATCACCTGATGCTCGAGGTCGCACACATGGACGATCTCGGAACCGCGATGGACCTCGTCCACGAGACCGGCACCGAGGTCATGCAGACGCTGGGCCGGCACACCAACGACCTCATGACGTCGATCTACATCGACACCCCGTCGGGAATGCAGATCGAGTACGGCCACGGCGGACTGGTGGTCGACGACCTCAGCTGGGTGGCGCGCACCTACGACCGGCCGAGCTACTGGGGGCATCGCCGGCCGGCCCGGACCCGGTCACGCGTTCCCGGCATCGTCCGACCGGTGGGGTCGACGCCGGCGCCCGCCGGCGTCTGACACGCGTCGCCAGGCGTCAGTCGCCACAGCCCGCCGGCGAGTCGAGGGCGGAGATCGCAGCGGTGGCCTCCGCCAGCAGGGCCCGACGCTCCCGCGGCATCGCCCCGAAGACGGCGGACTCGACGTCGTCCAGCGCACGGTCGGCCGCGACCAGGAGTTCGCGTCCCTCGTCGGTGATCGACACGATCTGCCGGCGACGATCCTCCGGGTCGCGGTTCCGTTCGACGTAACGAGCCTTCTGCAGCGCGTCGAGGTAGGCGACGATGTCCCCCGGATCGAGCACCACCCGCGCCGCGAGGGCCTTCTGGTGGCACGGACCGAGTTCGTTCAAGGTGCTGAGAATCGCGTGTTGGTTGGGGAGCAACCCCACCTCGGAGAGCTTCTCGGCGTAGAACTGCCGAACCTTCCACGCGGCCTTGACGAACACGTACCCGAGCCTGTCGCCGAGCGGCGGGGTGTCGGAGTCGTGAGCGGAAGGCATGGAGCGAGTATAGGGAGGACGGCTCGCTCACCTGCCGCGGCGATCCGCTCACCGCTCGACCGGCTTGGCCATCTCCCTCATCAGCAGGTCGGTCATCTTGAGCGCCCGGTCGCCGCCGTCCGCGTCGGCCACGAACACCGCGAACGCGAGGTCACCGCGGGCGCCGAAGAACCAGCGATCGGTGTCGTTGCCCGACGCGATCCCCATGAGATCGGGGTACTGCTTGAGGAACGACGCCGGCCCCTTCTGGACGTTGTCGCGCATCGCGGTTCGCAGCTGGTCGGTGACGTTCGCCGGGAGCGCGTCCTCGACGTCCTTCGCCGTGGCCTGCTGGCCCTCGACGATCATCGGCATCGGGGCACTCCCGCGGGCCACGGACGCCGCCACCATAGCGAGCCCGAACGGGCTCACCTGCGACTCGGTGCCGTTCTTCGACTTCATCACCTGGTCCACCCCGGACTGCGACGACGTCAGCACCGCGGTCTCCGGATCGAGTCCCGGCATCTCGTAGTGCAGTCCGAGACCGAGCTGCCGTCCGGCGCGCTCGAGTTGGTCGTCGCTGACCTTGCCCGGTTCGACGCCCGCCTGCGTCGCCGCGGCCTGGCGCACCAGATCGAGGGAGTTGCCGGCCGGATACAACCCGGTGAAAGCCACCGGCCCCTGTTCGATCGACTGATTGTTCTGGGCCGCAACCACAACCGCTCCGGTCGACGGCCGGATCGCGACGATCGCGGCCGGGGTGCCGACACTGACGACGGCGTTCTCGGCGGCCAACTGCAGATTCGAGTCGAGAGTGGCCTTGATGTCCGGTCCGGGCGGACCCTGGTAGCCCACCTGCTGCTGCATCCCGCCGTCCGGTTCGACGACGTTGACGGCCCAGCCGGAGGTGGCATCTCGGTTCATCTGCCACACGGTGCGCAGCGGATCGAGCAGGGGCGTGACGATCCGCCGGTCGGTCGTGATGAGCTTGGGCTGCTTGTCGACCACGACGCCGGGGATGCCGGTCAGGTTCTTCTCCAGGTATTGGTAGTCCTGGTCACGCAGCAGGACCGCGACCACCTTCTCCCCCGGCTTCGCGGCGAGCTCCTGCCGCATCGAGTCGCCGGTCACGAGAGGGGCAACGGGCTCGAGGGCCTTCGCGAGGCGGTCGGTGCTGGCGACCGGATCGGGCATCGACGCCGGGTCGAGGGTCACGGCGTTGATCGTCTGCTCCGCCATCAGGGGGTTACCCGCGCCGTCGATCACCCGAGGCGGAGCCGCATCGGTACGGTCGTACCGAACCGTCCGACCGTGGCCGAGCTCCGGCGCCAGGAGGGTGGGGTCCCAGGACACGCGCCAGCCCACCGACAGCTTCTTGACGCCGCCGTCGACGTAGTAGCTCCAGTCCTTCCCCTCGCCGAAGTTCCATGCGGCGTCGACGGTGAAGAACCCGGAATCGCCGTTCAGTTCCACGAACTGGGCGAGGGTCCACTGAGAATCCTTGGCGTCGAGCCCATCGAACATCTGCTGGATGGATTCCTGGGCCGCATTGGGATACGACGTGAGGGCGGCGGCAGCCTCGGCGTCCCGATCGTTGAGGGCTTCGACGAACCCGTTGACGACCGATTGTGCACTCGCATCAGACTTTTGACCCACACAGGACACGAGCGCGGCCGCCAGCACCGCCACGAGGACGAGCGGCAGGGCAATCGCACAGCTACGCCGGACGCGGGGCGACGCTCGGAAACCCATGGCCACAATCCTCCCGTTTGTCACATGCGTAACAAGCACGGATCGCCTACGAAGAAGTCACGATTGCGCCACCGGCGCGCGTTTTCGATACCTCCCCGTTACCACGCGAGCCCGACTCGGGGGTTGCGCGGACCTACCGCAGGAAACGACCGGCAGCGTCCAGCGCGGGTCCCGAACTGTCCGCTCCCGCAACGAAAACCGCGAAAGCAAGATCCCCGTCGATGCCCACGAACCATCCGTGTGAGTCTGTGCCATCACCGTACTCCGCGGTGCCCGTCTTGCCCGCAAGGTTCGGCAGATCGGCGAGAATCTTCGCGGTCCCGTCCGTTACCGTTTCGCGCATCATCGCGCGCAGGTCGTCGTCCACGTCCCGAGGCGCCGGGGCGACGGTGCGGTCCGCGGTGCCGGGTCGGCCGACGACCATCGTCGGCGCCGGCGTGGCACCGTTGGCGATGGACGCCGCGACGAGCGCCATCCCGAACGGCGAGGCAGTCACCGCGCCCTGGCCGATCGCCGACTCGACCCGGGCCGCGGGTGTCTCTGCGGGAGGGACTGCTCCGGTGACCGTCGTCAGCCCCGGCGTCACGTAGTCCAGGCCGAGACCGAATTGAGCGGCGGCCTGCGGCAGCGCGTCGGCGGGCAGCGAGACGGCGAGGCGGGCCATCGTCGTGTTGCACGAGTGCGCGAACGCGGTGTGCAGGGGCACCGGCCCGAGGTCGAAGTTGTCGTCGTTGGGGATCTGCCGACCTTCGACGTTCTCGGTGCCCGGGCACGGCAGCACGGTGTCGGGTGTGACGTTCCCGGCCTGCAGCGCCGCCGACGTCGTCACCGTCTTGAACGTCGATCCGGGCGGATACAGGCCGGTGAGCGCGATCGCGCCCTGAGCGTCGGCGGGGGCGTTCTGGGCGACGGCGAGGACCGCGCCGGTCGACGGGCGCAGCGCCACGATCGCCGCCGGCTGCGGGATGCCCGCGAGCGCGTTCTCGGCCGCCGTCTGCAGCTTCGGGTCGAGCGTGGTGTCGATGTTCGGGGCGGGGGTCCCGTCCTGTCCGGCGAGTCGGCGCACGCTTCCGTCCGACCCCACCATCTGCACCGCCCACCCGGCCGACGCGTCCTGTCCCTCCTGCCAGAGATTCGCGAGGTCGGCGAACACCGGCGACGACAACGCCTTGTCCACGGTGAGCAGCCGGGTCTGGTCCACCAGTTCCACGCCCGGGATCGCCGCCAGCTGCCCGCGGATGGGCGCAATGTCGGATTCGCGCAATGCGATTGCCGTGACGGGCTTGCCGTCGGCCTTCGCGAGGTCGCCGCGAAGCGAGTCGACGGTGATCGTCGGGACGATCGGCGTCAGCAGCGGCGCCACCGCGTTCGCGTCCGCCGAGGGCTGCAGGTTCACCAGCGTGACCACCTGCTGCGTCATGATCGGCTGACCGTCGCTCGCCCGCACCTGCGGCGGCTTCCCCGTCGTCGGGGTGAACCGCACCGTCGAGTCCGCGTCGAGCCCCGGTACCAGCAATGCGGGATCCCACGAAAGCCGTTGCTCACCCGAGACGTTCACCACCTTGCCTTCGGTGGAGTAGTGCCATTCCTTCCCGTCGCCGAGGTCCCAGTCCGCGTCGAGGGTGAACGAATCGCCGCCCTGCGCGACGGTGAAACTGCGCCCCTGCGCGGCGAGACCGTCGAACATCGCGGTGATCGCGGCCGACGCGGCGGCCGGGTCCGTCGTCAGGTCCGCGGCCGCCTGGGCGTCGCCGTTCGCGAGGGCGTCGGCGAACCGCTGCTCGGGCGACGGGTCGTCGCCTCCACATCCGGCCAGCACCAGAGCGGACGCGGTGACCAGGGCGATCAGATTCGTACGGGACACGAGACGCGGCGCAGCCATGCCGTCGATGATGCCCCAGAAACCGACGTCGGGGGTGGCAGCGCTACCGCGCCCGGCGGCTCAGCTGATCGCCGGTAGCCGGACAACCTGGCCGGCGTAGGCCAATCCGGCACCGAAGCCGAGCAGCAGCGCGGTGTCACCGGGCTTCGCACCGCCCGACCTGAGGAGTTGTTCCATCGCCATCGGGATCGACGCCGCGCTGGTGTTGCCCGTCTCGACGATGTCGCGGGCCACCGCGACGGTGTCGGGCAGCCCGAGGGTCCGGATCAGGGCGTCGGTGATGCGGCTGTTGGCCTGGTGCGGCACGAAGGCGTCCAGGTCGTCGGCCGTGATTCCGGATTTGTCGAGAGCATCACGGCACGCCTTCTCCAGGAACGTCACCGCCCAACGGAACACGGCCTGACCGTTCATCCGGATGTACGGTCGTTCCGCTTCCGCGCCCTTCTCCTGCACCTCGGCGAAGTACTGCTGGAAGTCCTTGTCCTGCTTGATCGCCGCGGTCTGGCTGCCGTCCGATCCCCAGGCGACGGGACCGATGCCCTCTTCCTCGGCGGGACCCACCACGACCGCGCCGGCACCGTCGGCGAAGATGAATGCGCAGGTCCGGTCGGTCTGATCGAGGAGATCGGACAGTCGTTCCACACCGATCACCAGGACGTGCCGCGCCTGCCCGGCGCGGACGAGGCTCGCGGCGTTGCCCAGCGCGTAGCAGAAGCCGGCGCAGCCGGCGGAAATGTCGTACGCGGGGGTGTCCTGCATGCCGAGTTCGGTGGCCACCACCGCCCCCGCCGACGGCCCCAGCACCATCTGCGAGGACGTGGCCAGCACGACGGCGTCGATCTGGTCTGCCGCGAGACCCGCGGCGGCGAGCGCGTCGCGGGAGGCCGCGACGCTCATCCCGACGATGGTCTCGTCCGGTTCGGCCCAGCGACGGGCGGTGATACCCGAACGGGTCCGGATCCACTCGTCGGACGACTCGATCCGGTCGACGATCTCGGCGTTGGGCACGACGCGGCGGGGCCGGTACGCCCCGAGACCCAGGAGGGCTGCGTGGGCGATGGGACTGGCGGTGGCGATGGGGGCGGGCACGGCATCCTCTCCATGTGAACCGATCGGTTCACATGGACTAGATCTAACCTGAACCGATCGGTCCACACAAGCCCGGAAGGAACCCGCATGACCTCCCCACGACCGCGAGCTCGACTACTCACGAGCACGATCGCCGTGGTGCAGGAATACGGAGTGCATGCCGCCGGCCTGACCGAGCTGCTCAAACGCAGCAATACGTCGCGCAACTCCCTGTATCAACACTTCCCGGCCGGCAAGGGCCAACTCGTCGAAACCGCGGCCCGGATCGTGTCGCGCGTGGTGCATTCGCACCTGGCCGTCATGGCGGACAAGCTCGCGAGCGCGCCATCGGTGGCGCAGTGGCTGGACGAGCTCTTCGCGTTCTGGCTCGAACCGCTGGAGTCCAGCGAGTATCGCCTGGGTTCGTTCATGATGGCGGCGGCACTGGACGAATCGGACCCGGCGGTGCAGGCCGCCGCCGGCCAGGCGTTCGACGACTGGACCACCCGGCTCGCGACCGGCATGGAGGCGGCCGGAATCGAGGGATCCACCGCCCGCTCCACGGCGGGGGTGCTGCTGTCCGTGATCGAGGGCGCCATCGTGCAGAGCCGTGCAGTCGAGTCGAGCCGGCCGTTCGCCGACGCGCACGCCCAACTCGGTCTCCTGCTGGAGCATCACCTCGCCCGCTGACGCGTCCCCGAGCCGCGCGGCGCCCATCTCGGAAGGTCGTGGAAACAGACCCGTTCGCCGGTGGCGCTCGTCCGCGAACGGAGTAATCATGTAATCAGTGCAAGCAGATCGACCCGAGGAGGACGATCATGAGAAGAGCACACGGATTCGGACGACCCGGCGGCTGGCAGCAGGCCGATGTTCCCGACGCCTCGGATGCCGCGGACTGGTTCGCGGGCAGACTTCCCGACGATTGGTTCACCGGTCCCGCCACCGTCGAGGTGGACCGCGAGGAGATCGTCGTGACGGGCGAACTACCACCGGTCGAGGTCGGCGAGGGCGAGGACTCCGAGGCGGCAGCCGCGGGGCGCGTCGCGAGGTTCCGAGAATCCACCAGACCCGAACGCATGCAGATCGCCGACGAGGCCGAGGACCGCTACGGGCGAAAGGTCGCGTGGAGCGTCACGATCGGTGACCGGCGAATCCTGTTCACCCACCTCGCCGTTCCGGTGATGACGAGGCTGCGTCAGCCCGAACGCAAGGTTCTCGACACCCTCGTCGACGCGGGTGTGGCACGCTCCCGCTCCGACGCGTTGAAGTGGACCGTGAAGCTGGCCGGTCAGCACACCGAGGAATGGCTCGCGGAACTACGCGAGGCGATGCGCAAGGTCGACGACCTCAGAACGGAGGGACCACAGATCTAGCGGGGCCCCGGATCTAGCGGACCCCGGATCCTCGACCGGACCCGACCGAGGTCACTCCAGCGTGACCTCGGTCAGCCGACCGGTGGCGACGTCGAACACGAAGCCGCGCAACGACTCCGTGAGTGTGACGAACGGGCTCGCGGCGACGCGGCGCAGCGACTGCCGGACGTCCTCTTCGACGTTCGGGAACGACTCGGCGGACCACGCGGGCTTGATGCCGGTCTCGTCCTGGATGGCGCGTTTGAACTCGTCGTCGGTGAATGTCAGCATGCCGCAGTCGGTGTGGTGGATGAGGATGATCTCGCGCGTGCCCAGCAACCGCTGGCTGATCGCGAGGGATCGGATCTCGTCGTCGGTGACGACACCGCCCGCGTTGCGGATCACGTGCGCCTCGCCCGGGCCGAGCCCAAGAATGCGATAGACATCCAGCCGCGCGTCCATGCACGCGACGACGGCGACGTGCCTGCTCGGCGGCAGCGGCAGCGGGCCTGAGAAGCTCTCGGCGTAGCGCTTGTTGTTCTCGAGGTATTCGTCGGTGACCGTCATCGGTGTCTCCCGGTTCCGTCGGGCCCGGCGCCCGTACCCTGTTCCATGATCGTCGCGGCGACGGGAGCGCGGAACCCTTCCGCGCCCCTCGAGCGGAATAAACGGGTTGCGTACCGGTTGAACCGGTCATACCGTGGTCGACGTCAGTGTTTCCGATCGATAGGACAGAGCCCTTGCTCCTGTAGAGGTGATCCCGCGCCAGAGCGCGGCGTGTGCAGTGGCACGCGTCTGCGCACCGCACGCAACCTCTCGGAGCATCCATGGCACATTCCTCCACCTCTGTCTCCCTGTCCGATCTCACCTATTCGTGGCCCGACGGGACCCCGGTCGTCGACGGTCTCGACGCCGTGATCTGCTCGGGCCGAACCGGTCTGGTGGGCCTCAACGGCGCAGGCAAGTCGACGCTGCTGAAGCTGATCGCCGGCCACCTGCCGCCGTCCCGCGGTTCCGTCACCACTCACGGCACCGTCGCGTACCTGCCGCAGGACCTGACTCTCGACCCGAACGTCCGGGTCGACACGGTTCTGGGGATCGCCGACATTCGACAAGCATTGGCGCGCATCGAGTCCGGCACGGCCGCCGACACCGACTTCGACACGGTCGGCTCGGCGTGGGACATCGAGGAGCGGGCGGTGTCGACGCTGCACCGGCTGGGTCTGCGACACATCGTCCCCGACGCTTCCGGTTTGGACCGCACGGTGGGCGAATTGTCCGGCGGTGAAACGACATTGCTCGGTCTCACCGCACAGCTACTCGCCGAGCCCGACGTTCTGCTGCTCGACGAGCCGACCAACAACCTGGACCGCGACAGTCGAACGCTGCTCAGCGACGCGGTCCGACAGTTCCCGGGCACCGTCCTCGTCGTGAGCCACGACCGGGACCTGCTCGACACGATGGAGTCGATCGCCGAACTTCGCGACGGGCGCCTGCGCATGTTCGGCGGCAACTTCGGTGAGTACCAGCGCGCGGTCGAGGCCGAGCAGGAAACGGCGCGGGCCGCGGTGCGGGACGCCCGCAGCGACGTCCGCAAGCAGAGCCGCGAGCTCGTCGAGGCGCAGACCAAGATCGATCGACGAGAGCGCTACGGGCGCAAGATGTACGAGAACAAGCGTGAACCCAAGATCGTGATGGGGCTGCGCAAGCGCGCCGCCCAGGAGTCGGCAGGCAAGCTGCGCGGCAACCACATCGAGAAGCTCGGGGATGCGAAGCGCGCGCTGTCCGAGGCCCAGGATCTGGTACGTGACGACCGCGAGATCCGCATCGACCTGCCCGACACCGCGGTGTTCCCCGGCCAGCAGGTGATCGTCCTGCCGGAAACGCGCCTGCGCAGCGGTCAGACGCTCGAGCTCACCGTCACCGGCCCCGAGCGCATCGCGCTCAGCGGACGCAACGGGATCGGCAAGACGACACTGCTGCACGAGATCGCCCGACACGGCGCGAAAGTGCCGTTCGCGCTGCTCCCCCAGCGGCTCGACATCTTCGACGACGCCAAGTCGGTGGCGGAGAACGTCGCGGCGGCCGCGCCGCACGCCTCGGCGGAGACGATCCGCGCGGGACTGGCGCGGTTCCTGTTCCGCGGGGCGGACGCCGACGCCGCGGTATCGACGCTGTCCGGTGGCGAGCGCCTGCGAGCCGCACTGGCGATGCTCCTGGCCGCGGACCCGCCACCGCGCCTGCTCATGCTCGACGAGCCGACCAACAACCTCGATCTCCCGAGCCTCGCGCACCTGGTCCAGGCACTGAACGGTTTTCGCGGCGCGCTGATCGTGGTCAGCCACGACCAGCAGTTCCTGCGCGACATCGGCATCACGCGGGAACTGTCGGTCGACGAGTCGGGGCTCACCGAATCGTCGGTGGAACCCGCCGAGTGACGGCGCGACGGTATGAGCTTCGTCTCTTTCGGCGGGCCGATTCGCGGCCGCTCTGCATACGTGTGGCCCGCGGCTCCAGAGCAGAAGGTCCCGGGTCGGTGTCACAGCAACCCCACGCGACACATCCGGACACCACTTGCGATTCATGAGCTTCGGCAACGAATTCGGCTGCGTCACAGGGTGTTGCAGAAGCCGTTACGGTGGTTGCCGAGCAAGGCGAATGCCGCGCTCGGCAACCACTTCGACCCTCGAAAGTCGCTCATGATCGACACGAAGAACCACGACTCCTCGGAACTCGGTGACGTGGTGGTCCAGCCGGCCGAACCTGCACTCCCCAGCGAACACGCCAAACGCGCGGCCCTGATCGTGTGCGCGGTACTGATGGCCGTCGGTCCGGCGGCCCTCGCACTGTGGCTGGGCGTACGGATGGTCGAGACCGGTCGGGTACTGCTGCTGACCGTGGCGGCCCTCGCGGCCGCGTGCCTCCTGCTGCGCCCCCGCTGATAGGAGCGGGAACGGCTGTCGAACCGGATCATTCCGGAAAGCCTGTTCAGCTGTTCAGATGTCCCGATAGACTTGGCGACTACCATTCCCCGGCTCTCGGGAGGCCAGCGTGGCAGTCGAAACCGATGTCGTCGCAATGCACATGAGCGACGGGATCATCAGCGCCCCCGCCTCGGTCCTGTTCTGGGCCGTCGCGGTCGTCGGCATCGGCATCGCAATCTGGCGCGCCGGAACCGAACTCGACGAGCGGACCGCGCCCATGGCCGGTCTGGTCGCCGCGTTCGTGTTCGCGGTGCAGATGATCAACTTTCCGATCCTGCCGGGCGTCAGCGGACATCTCCTCGGTGGCGCCCTCGCCGCGATCCTCGTCGGCCCGTACACGGGCGCGCTGTGCATCGCGATCGTGCTGACCGTCCAGTCCCTGTTGTTCGCCGACGGCGGCCTCACCGCGCTGGGCGCGAACATCACCAACATGGCGCTGGTCGGGACCGCAGCCGGGTACGCCGTCGCTGTCGCGCTGCGCCCGCTGCTCGCCCACCGCGGGGACGGCGGGATCGGCGTGCTGGCGTTCGTGTCCGCCTGGTGCGCAACCGTTCTCGCCGCGTCGATGTTCGTCGTGGAGTACGCGATCGGCGGATCCGCGGTCACCTCGCTGCACACGGTCGCGGCCTACATGCTCGGCACCCACGCCCTCATCGGCGTCGGGGAGGGCATCATCACCGCGTTCACGGTCGTCGCGGTCGCGCGGGCCCGGCCCGACCTGGTGTACCTGCTGCGCTCGCAACCGGCGCGGTCGAAACGCGAGGGAGTGGCGTCGATATGAGCACCTCCTCGCGCAGACGATCGTGGTTCCTCGTCGGATTCGCGGTCGCGGCCCTGCTGATCGCCGGTGTCCTGTCGTACTTCGCCAGTTCCAGCCCGGACGGCCTCGACTCCACGACGCTGCGCGGATGCGAGGTCGTGAAAACCGAAACCGGCGAACAGCTCGACGGCAGTTGCATAGCCCAGGGCGCCACCGACCACCACCTGTCGTCGTCGCCGTTCGCCGGCTACTCGATCCACGGCGACGGGGCACTCACCGGCGTCGCGGGGATCCTCGGCGTGATCGCGGTCTTCGTGGTGGCCGGCCTGCTGTTCCGCCTGATCGCGCGTCGGAGGCCGTGAGGTGTCGGGGTCGCACACGCACCCGCTGTACCTCGAAGGCGCATCGCCCGTGCACAACCTGCCCACCGAGGTGAAGATCGTCGCCGCCTTCGTCGGGGTCTTCGCGATCGTCGCGACGTCACGAGAAGCCTTCTGGGCGTTCGTGACATACCTCGCGATCCTGGTGGTGGTGTGGCGGATCGCCGGGATCTCGGTGCGGTGGCTCGCGCCGCGCATGCTGATCGAGGCGCCCTTCGTCGTGCTCGCCGTGCTGCTGCCGTTCGCGGAGGGCGGCGACCGGGTGACGGTCCTGGGCCTGTCGCTGTCCGTTCCGGGTCTGCTCGCGGCGTGGAACATCCTGGTCAAGGGCACCCTGGGTGTCCTGGTCTCGTTGACGCTCGCGGCCACCACCCCGATGCGGGCCCTGCCGGCGGGGCTGTCCCGCCTGCACCTGCCCGGTGTGGTCGTCACGGTCGCGACGCTCATGGTCCGCTACGTGAATCTCCTTGCCGGAGAGATCGACCGGATGCGTATCGCCCGTATCTCCCGCGGCGACGACCCGCGTGCCCTGCACCAGGTCGGCGCCGCCGCCCGTGGGGTGGGCGGGACGTTCCTGCGCGCGTACGAGCGCGGCGAACGCGTGCACCTGGCGATGCTCTCGCGGGGGTTCACCGGGACGGTCCCGCTGTCCACGGCGCCCGCTCGAGGTCGCGACTGGTCGATGGCGCTGGCGCCCGCCGTGTGCGCGGTGGCGGTCGCGACTACGGCATGGGTGGTGTGAGATGAGTTCTCCCGCGATCGAGACCACCGGGCTCGTCTTCGAATATCCCGACGGCCGAAGAGCACTCGACGGCATCGACCTCGCGATCGCACCCGGCGAACGCGTCGCGGTCCTGGGCCCCAACGGCGCCGGCAAGACCACCCTGATCCTCCAGCTCAACGCCGTACTCACCGCGACCGCGGGGTCGGTCCGGATAAGCGGCCTCGCGGTCGACCGGAGGAACCTGCGCGAGATCCGCCGCAGGGTGGGCGTGGTGTTCCAGGACCCCGACGACCAGTTGTTCATGCCCACCGTCGCCGAGGATGTCGCGTTCGGGCCCGCCAACTTCGGGGTCCGCGGTGCGGAACTCGAACGACGCGTGACCGACGCGCTCGAGCAGGTCGGGATGGCCGAGCACGCCCACCGCAGCGCCGGTCACCTCTCGGGTGGCCAGCGCCGACGCGTCGCACTCGCGACGGTCCTGGCGTGCCGGCCCGACGTGCTCGTGCTCGACGAGCCGTCGACCAATCTGGACCCCGTCGCCCGTCGCGAACTCGCGGAGGTGCTCACCCGCCTGGAGACCACCCTGATCCTGGTCACGCACGACCTGCCGTACGCCGCGCAGCTCTGCCGGCGCGCGGTGATCCTCGACGAGGGCCGATTGGTGGCGGACGACCGGATCGACCGGGTCCTGACCGACGCCGACCTGTTGGCCACGCACCGGCTCGAACTGCCGTGGGGGTTCACGCTTCCCGGAGTGGATCGGCTGTCGGATCCGTCACGGGACCGGTGAACTCGGCGGCGAGTCGCGGATTGGTCTGCCTCAGTTGCCAATCGGTCCAGTACTCGAGGCTGCCCGCCTGGTCCGCGTCGAGCCGTTCGCACACCAGGTCCCAGTGCACGGCCACCCGATCGCCCACCCGCAGCTCCGGCACGAACGGACCGGTGGCCGTGCGCCGGCGGGCGGGTCGGTCCTCGAGCGGCCCCAACGTCAGCTTCGCACCGTCGAACTGCAGCCCCCGCGAGCGCACCACCGCGGCATCCGGCCGCAACTCCACGACGACGCCGTTGCGGATGCGGCACGAGTCCAGGACGTGCAGTGGTTGCGGCATCCCCGAGCCGAGCAGTCGCGTCCACGGATAGACGCCGAACACGTGGAACGCGTGGGTGGGTGCGACCTCGGACAGCAGGTCGTCGGTGAGGTACTTCCAGTAGTGGCCCGCGCGTGCGCCCAGGCGGCCGAGCAGTTCCCGGCCGAACCGTTCGCGGTCCACCGCCGCCGTCAACTCGTTGCCGGTCCAGTAACCACGCACGACGCGCTCGTCGAGGACGTCGTCCACCCCGGACAACTCGGCCAGCAACTCCTGGTACGGCCACGCGCCACTGAACTGCCGTGCGGCAGAATCCACCCCACCGACGTCCGCCCCCTCGCCCCCGCAGGCAACCTTCTCGAGGACCGCAGCCCCGACCGGACCGCAGTACCCGAGCGCGTTGGGCGCGTACGCGTACCGCGCGAACAGGCTGCGGCCGGACCGGCCACTCACTCGGGTCTCCGCCCGACCAGCAGCGCGGTCTCGCGGTGCAACCGTCCGAAGTTGTAGTAGGCGGCGCACGCGCCCTCCGGTGAGACCATGCACGTGCCGATCGGGGTCTCGGGCGTGCAGGCGGTGCCGAACACCTTGCACTCCCACGGCTTGATCACCCCCTTGAGTACCTCACCGCACTGGCACGCCTTGGGGTCGGCCACCCGCACGCCGGGCATCGAGAAGCGCTCCTCGGCGTCGAACTCGACGTAGTCCGGGTGGATCCTCAATGCGCTCTGCGAGATGAAACCGAGCCCGCGCCATTCGAAATGCGGCCGAAGCGCGAAGGTTTCGCTCATCAGCTTCAGCGCCTGCATGTTGCCCTCCGGTCGCACCACCCGGATGTACTGGTTCTCCACCTCACAGCGTCCCTCGCGGATCTGCTGCAACAGCATGTGCACCGACGCGAGGATGTCGAGCGGTTCGAACCCCGCCACCACCATCGGCTTCCCGTACACCTCGGGGACGAACCGGTACGGCCGCAACCCCACCACGGTGGACACGTGGCCGGGCCCGAGGAACCCGTCGAGTCGCAGGTCCGGGGACTCGAGGATCGCCTTGATCGGCGGCACGATCGTCACGTGGTTGCAGAAGATGCTGAAGTTCGTCACGCCCATCTGCCGCGCGCGGACCAGCGTCACCGCGGTCGACGGGGCGGTGGTCTCGAAGCCGACCGCGAAGAACACCACCTGCTTGTCCGGGTTGTCCAGGGCGATCTTGAGCGCGTCGAGCGGCGAATACACGAATCGCACATCCGCGCCACGGGCTTTCGCCTCGATGAGGTTGCCGTGGGATCCGGGCACGCGCATCATGTCGCCGAACGTCGTGAAGACGACGTCGGGCTGTTCGGCGAGGTACATCGCGTCGTCGACACGGCCCATCGGGATCACGCACACCGGGCAGCCCGGTCCGTGCACGAGTTCCACGGACGGCGGCAGCAGGTGTTCGATGCCGTGCCGGTAGATGGTGTGGGTGTGCCCGCCGCACACCTCCATGAATTTGAACTCGTCGTCGCCGGCGAGTTCGGTGATCGACCGGACCAGCGCCCGGGCCGCCGCCGGGTCACGGAATTCGTCCACGAATTTCATGCTGCAACCTCCTTGTGCCGCCGCCTCAGTTGATGCGCGAGGAATGGAACGCGTCGATCTCGTTCTCGTAGTCGGCGCCCATCTTCTGAACCTGGTCGAGCGTGAGCGCGGCCTCGGCCTCGTCGATCTTCGCCATCGCGAAGCCCACGTGGACCAGGACCCAGTCGCCCACCACGAGACCGTCGTCGGCGAGCAGACGCACGCTGATGGTCCGTTGGACGCCGTTGACGTCCACCTTGGCCAGATGCTGCTCGGCGTCGACCATCCGCACCACCTGACCGGGAATGCCCAGACACATGACCTCTCCTCCTCTCGCGCTCGTCAACAGATGCGTGGCAGCGGGTCTCCCACCAGCATGTCCACGATCCGACTACCGCCGAACGCGGTGCGCAGCGCCACGACGCCCTCCGGTTCGGCCAGCACCTCCCCCACGACCGCCGCGCGCTCGCCGCCCGGGCTACCGCGCAGCGCCGCGAGCGCGGCGTCGGCCTCGTCGGCGGCCACCACCGCGACGAACTTGCCCTCGTTCGCGACGTACAGCGGGTCGATGCCCAGTAGGTCGCACGCGCCGGCGACCTGCGGCAGCACCGGCAGCGACTCCTCGTCGAGGACGACGGCACACCCGGCCGATTGGGCCAGTTCGTTGCATACCGTGCCGACCCCGCCCCTGGTCGCGTCACGCATCCAGCGGGTCGACGGTGCCGCGTCCAGCAGCGCATGCACGAGTCCGTTGATCGGCGCGGTGTCGGAACGGATGTCCGCCTCTATCGCCAGTTCGCCGCGCGCGAGCATCACGGCCATGCCGTGCTCGCCGATCGTCCCGGACAGGAGCACGCGGTCGCCGGGCCGGACGTACTCCGGCCCGAGTCGCGTGGTGACCGGCAGCGCCCCCACGCCCGCGGTGCAGATGTACACGCCGTCCGCGGCGCCCTTGCCGACCACCTTGGTGTCGCCGGTCACCACGTGCACGCCGGCCTGCGCGGCGGAATCCGCGATGTCCTGGACGATCTCGCGCAGCAGCGCGATCTCGAACCCCTCCTCGATGACGAAGGCGGCCGATAGCCACAGCGGCCGCGCACCCGTGACCGCGAGATCGTTGACGGTGCCGTGCACCGCGAGGTTCCCGATCGACCCGCCGGGGAATTGCAGGGGCTGGACCACGAACGAGTCGGTCGAGAAGGCGATCTGCTCGCCCGCCGGCAGGGTGAGCGCGGCCGCGTCCCCGAGCTGCTCGAGCTGCGGATTGCGCAGCGCCTCCACGAACACCGAATCGACCAGCGCCGCCGACGATTTCCCACCCGCCCCGTGGGCGAGCGTGACGACCTCCTCGAGGAGCCGGGGCCTGCGCTTGCGGAACGACGCGATGCGGTCGAGGACGCGGTCCTCCCGTTCGGCGGCCGTCGTGGGTTCCATGGGCTAGCCCTCCTGCCTCGGTGCCGGGGTCGTGCCCGGCCGGTTCATGTGCTCCTGGGCGGCACTCCAGAGTCGGTAACCGACCAGTGCGTGGCTCTCCTGGATACGGTGGATGCTCTGCGACCGGATCGTGAAGCAGTAGTCCAGGTCGTCGCTCACCGCCATCCGGCCGCCCTCGTGCCCGGCGAAGCCGATCGTGAGCAGCCCGCGTCGCCGTGCTTCCGTGAGCGCGATCATCAGGTCGTCGGAGTTCCCGGACGTCGACAGCGCGATCGCGATGTCGTGCGGGCCCGCGTGGGCGATGATCTGCCGCGAGAAGATCAGGTCGAAGCCGACGTCGTTGCCGAGCGCCGTCACCACGGCCTGGTCGGCGGCGAGCGACCACGCCGCGACGGGCCGCCCGCGGGCGGGACGGCTGAACAGCGACGCGAGGGTGGCGGCGTCGGTGGAACTGCCGCCGTTGCCGAACGTGTACAGCCGCCCGCCCTGCGCGAACCGCTCCGCCATCCGTCGACCGGCCTCCTCGATCCCGGGGCCCCACTCGGCCGTCGAGTCCCGCTGCAGCCGAGCACTTTCGGCCGCCTTGCCGCGTGCCGAGTCGGCGAGGTCGTCGAGCAGAGCCTCGGCACCCTCCTCGTGGGCGTCGATGAACGGGTACAGGAAGTCCGTTCCCTCGGGGACGGGAGTCGCGTCGGTCATCGCGGTACCTCCTCGCGCGGATCGATTCGGGTGATCGCGGCACCACCGTGGACGAGCAGCAGGTCGCCGGCTTCGACGTCACCGACGATCGTGATGTCGACCCGTTCCTCGCCCGTCGCCGTACGGACGAGCACACCGTCGATCGGATTCGACGACACCAGAACCACTTCCGCCAGTCGTCCCTCGTCGCTGCACGTGACGCACGCGTCGTCGGCGCAGTCGGCGCCCGCCTCGGCGGGTGCCTGCAGCAGCCCGGGGTGCTCGAAGCAGACGTGCGTGAGTTCCCACAGCAGGTGATACATCAGCACGAACCGTCCGGTCGCCGGAATCATCGGATCGTCCGAGTCCACCCACAGGATGTGGGTCGCCGCACCGGGTCCGGGCCGCGGGCCCGAGCCGATCCAGATCGTGTCCGCGCCCCACGCCGGCGCGCGCCGCATGATGTCCCGCACCTGCGGCTGGTCGGCCGACGCCACCGCCAGGACCACGTCGCCCGGCCGGGTCGCGACGCGGCACTGCGCCACCGGGTCCGGTTCGACGAGCGAGACCGACGGTAGGGCCCGCTTCCCCATGATCACCGGGTGGACGAACTCGACCGCCACGTGGTGCGCGTGCGGTTCCCACTGGGGCGAAACCACCCACAGGGTGGCGCCGGCTTGGAATCGCCGAGCCAGGGCCAACGCCGCGGCCGCCAGGTCCGCGGACAACTCCCGGTCGATCAGTTCGACCGTCGCATCACTCGTCGTCATGGTTGCACCTCGTCGATCGCATCGGTCCGTGCGCGACGCGCCAGCGTCGCCAGTCCCAGTGCCGCCTGGCCCAACGACAGCCCGCCGTCGTTGGCCGGCACCGCGTGATGGGTGAGCACCCGCAGGCCCTCGGTCTCGAGACGAACGCGGACGAGCGCGGTCAGCAGGCGGTTCTGGAACACCCCACCGGTCAGACCCACCGCCTCGACTCCCGTGCGCCGCGTGATATCGACCGCCAGGCTCGCCGTGGCCGCCGCGAGCGCACAGTGGAATCCGAAGGCCAACTCCGGCGCCGGGACTCCCGCGCGAACACCCGCTACGAGCCCTCCCAGCAGCTCCGCGAGCCTCAGCTCGCCGCCCTCGCTCTGCATCTCCACCGCCGCGGGCGTGCGGGCGGTGCGGGCCAGGGCCTCGAGTTCCACCGCGGCCTGCGCCTCGTAACTGATCCTGTGTCGCACGCCGAGCATCGACGCGACACCGTCGAAGAGCCGGCCGACGCTCGTCGTCCGGACGCAGCCCAGTCCGGAGTCGAGTTGCGCCGCAACCAGTGCGCGTTCGTTCGATGCCATCGCCTGCAGGCACGGCAGTTCCTCGGCGGCAGGGGTGTCCAGGCCCACCTCGTGCAACAGCGCCAACGCCACGCGAGCCGGGTTCCGCACCGCGACGTCGCCGCCGGGCAGCAGGAACGGCTGCAGGTGTCCCACCCGCTCGGCGTCGAGGAGATCCGGCCCGACCAGCAACATCTCCCCGCCCCACACGGTGCGGTCGCAGCCGTAGCCGGTGCCGTCGTACGCGATGCCCAGCAGCGGTGTGCCGTTGATGCGATGCTCGGCCATCAGCGCCGCGACGTGGGCGTGGTGGTGCTGGACGGTGCTCAGATCGACGCCCTCACGCGCACTGAACTCTTCCGCCCAGTTCCGGGTCGAGTACCCCGGATGTTCGTCCGCAACAATCAGTTCCGGCCGCACGTCGTGCAGGGCCGACAGCTGGGCGACGGAGGTGTCGAACGCGCGTCGGCTCTCGAGGCTGCCCATGTCGCCGAGGTGGCCGGAGCAGAAGGCGAAGTCCTGCCGCGTGAGGCAGAACGTGTTCTTCACCTCGGCGCCCACCGCGAGCACCGTCGGGCCGGGGCCGTCCAGCATCACGGGCACCGGCACGTACCCGCGCGAGCGTCGGATCGGCGACGGAGCACCGTCGACCACCGTGAGAACCGAGTCCTCGCACGGCACGGCGATGTCGCGGTCGTGCATCAGGAACACGTCCGCGATACCGGACAGGCGTTCGCGCGCATCGTCGTTGTCGAAGCACAGCGGCTCACCGGCCAGGTTGCCCGACGTCATCACCAGCACCCGCGGCGGCCGGACGGCGCTGCCCGGCACCGGCGCGAACAGCAGGTGGTGGAGCGGCGAGTAGGGCAGCATGATCCCGAGTTCGTCGAGTCCCGGCGCGACCTCGACCACCACGTCCGACCGGGTCTTGCTGCGCAGCAGCACGATCGGGCGCGCCGCACTGCCCAGCACGTCGGCCTCCGCCGCCCCGACGTCGCACACCCGGCGCGCGGTGTCCAGGTCCGCGGCCATCACCGCGAAGGGTTTCGCCGGACGCTGCTTGCGCGCCCGCAGCCGCCGGACCGCCTCGGGATCGGTTGCATCGCACGCCAGATGAAATCCGCCGATGCCCTTGACTGCGACGATGCCGCCCGACGCGATCTCGCGCTGCACCCGTTCGAGAACGGCGTCGTCGCCGTCGATCCGGCGACCGGCCTCCGCGAAGATCCGGGGCCCGCAGTCGGGGCAGCAGATCGGCTGCGCGTGGTAGCGCCGGTCGGTGGGGTCGGTGTACTCGCGTGCGCACCGCTCGCACATCGGGAACCGCGCCATCGTGGTGGCCGGCCGGTCGTACGGCAGGTCGGTGACGACCGTGAACCGGGGTCCGCAGTTGGTGCAGTTCACGAACGGGTGCCGGTAGCGGCGGTCGGCGGGATCGGCCATCTCCCGCGCACAGTCGGCGCAGATCCCGACGTCGGGCGGGACGAGGGTCCGCGCACCCGGGGTGTGCAGGCTCGGCGCGATCCGGAACGCGACGTCGCCGCGGGGCTCCGACGGTTCGACGGTCACGTCCACCACCACCGCGAGCGGCGGCGCGTCGCGGCGCAGCGCGATCGCGAACTCCGCCAGCGCATCCGGCCGACCCTCGACCTCGATGAACACGCACACCTCGTCGTTGCCGCAGTGCCCGGTCAGTCCCAGCCTCTCGGCCAGTCGGGCGACGAACGGCCGGTAGCCGACGCCCTGCACCACGCCGCGGACGGTCAACCGGTGCCGCTCGGTTGCGGCCCGGTCGGTGAACGCCTCGGTCGTCACGGCGCCCCGTCTCCGCCGTCGCGCGGCTCACGCGGGCGGCCCATCAACTCCAGGCCGGCCATCGCCCGTTCGGCGCCTTCCCGGTCGACGCGCTCCACCGCGAAACCCATGTGGATCACCACCCAGTCGCCCGGACCGAGCGCGATGTCCTCGAGCATCCCGACGTTGACCTTGCGTTCCCGCCCCTCGACGTCGACGAGTGCGAGTTGACCGCCGTAGCCGTCGAGCATGCGGACCACCTGCCCCGGGATTCCCAGACACATCGCTCAGTCCTCCATTCCGTCGACCCGACCACCCACCACGGCCGACGAACCGAACTCGGACACCACCGCCCGCACCTCGCCGACGGCGACGTCCACCGCGGCGGCCACCGGTGCGGACAGCCCGATCCCCTCGTCGACGCACCCCGCCTGACAGCCGACGACGACGGTCCGCGGCAAGCGCCCGCCGAGCGCGGCCAGGCTCGCGAACACCGCACCCGGATCCATGCCGTGCGCGTCGAGTTGCGGAAGCGCTCCGGGACGGTGCCCGTCGACCTCGAACACGCGGATCCGGCCCGGGTGACCGCGGTCCGGGACCGCGTCGACCAGGATCAACACGTCCCAGCCGTCGAGCAGGTCGTAGGCCAGGTGCATGCCGCCGATGCCGTAGTCGACCGCGCGGACGCCGTCGGGCAGCGGCCTGGATGCCAACGCGCGCAGTACCTCCGGGCCGAAGCCGTCGTCGCCGAGGAAGATGTTCCCGATTCCGGCGACCAGGATCCTCGGCGACGGCTCGGGCGCCGCGGGCGGCATCGCGTCACATCCGGCGCATGCGTAGGTAGCGCTGCATGTCCGGGATCGACCGCACCCCGATCCATACACCCGCCGCGGCGACCGCCGCGAACACCACCGTGGACACCATTCCGATTGCCCTCATGACCGATTCTCCTCTCGCTCGTTCGCCGGATCGGACTGCGAATCGAGTGGTTCCACTTCGTCGGGCGCGAAGTACAGGTAGCGGCCGTACCAGTCGTGCAGTTCGGCGGCGGGATCGTCGAGGACGACGACGCCCACGTGTGTGCGGCCGTCGACGTCGGCGTGCACGGTGGCGACGCGTGCGACCTTCCCGGCGAGGAACAGGTCCTGTGCGTCCGCGCGCCGAGACGGCCGCAGGCGCACCAGGCTGCCCTTCGCGATCCGTACGCCGTCGACGAGAACGCCGTCGGCCTCCGGCCGAACGCTGGTGTCGGCGGCCGGATCCCACCAGGGCACGTCGTCGGGCAGCTCGGGAACGAGCCCGCCGGGGGTGGTGAACGTCGGGGGTACGGGCATTCCGGTCTCGACGGCGCGCGGGTCGCGGAGCGCACCGTGCAACCGCTGCATGTCCGCCGGCGACATGGTGTCGCAGCGGTCGATGATCTGCGCCGCCAACGGATCGGTGGCACGGGCCTGCGCCTTCTCCTCGTCCGTCAGCGTCATCACCCGCAGGGTGAGGATCTCGTCGATCTCGGTGGCGTCGAACAGGTCTCCGCCGCTCTCCTCGGCGGTGCGGGGATGGTCGTAGAGGATGATCGGCGACGCCAGCACGACGTCGCTCGTGCCCGCCGCACCCTGGTCCCCGGCCAGGACCGGGTAGCAGCGATGCTGCCGGCACCCGGCCGCGGCCGCCGCGAACCGGTCGGGTGGCTCGAGCAGCGACACGAAGCGCGCGTCGCGCGCCCCGAGCAGCAGGTGTGCGCCGATGAGCGAGTGGCGAATCGCCGTGTCCTTCGGCGGTGTTCCCGGCGACGCGACACCGTCGAGGTCGGTCTCGTTGCGCACGTCGACGCGCAGCCGCACGGCGTCGTCCACCCGGGAGGCGCTCAGTTCGACCCTGCCGCGCAACGGGAATCGTGTCCGCACCAGACGACCGGACGGCCCGAGATCCTCGACGTCCACGCCGCCCGGCACCCGGACGTCGCGGCCGACCGTGTCGAGCAGTTCGGTCACTCCGAACGCGCCGAGCGGGACCTCCACCGCCACGGCCTCGTCCCAGCTCACCCACGTCCGTCCGGCGGCGGCCAGCTCCGGCACCGCCTCGTAGCCGCGACCGTCGGTGCGGGCCGCCTCGGCGGTCCGCACCTGCAACTGCAGGAACCGCAGCACCGGCTCGACCACGCCCTCGTCGCGGTCGAGCAGGCACTCGACTCGCATCGCCGGATCCTCCCCTACGTCCCGGTCGGCGGCACCGTCCGGCCCGAGAACTCCGAACTGCCAGCGCGAGTGGTTCTTCCGCGAGGTGGAGCGGTACGGGTACAGCAGATAGCCCTCGTAGAGGACGGCGTCGGCCACCGCCCGCAGCCGGGCCAGATCGTCGAGTCCGGTCACGTCGTCACCTCCCCCGCCGCGTCGAGCAGCTCGGTCACGGCCTGGTCGATGCCCGGCAGCCCGCGGGCGGCCTTGAAGCGCATCAGGGCGGCGATGGTGTCGTGGTCCAGGCGCAGCCATCCGGTCGACGGAAAGTTCTGCCGCACCGTCTCGCGCCACACGTCGACGGGCAGGTCGAACTGTGCCTCGCGGTCCCACGGCACCTGCTCGACGCCGAAGCCCTTGGTCCCCTTCGTGAACACCGTCCCGCTGAACAGGAAGCTGAGCGGCACCGTGCCGTCCGCGCCGGCCTCCAACGCGTGCAGGTACTTCGACGCCGTCACCTCGAAGTCGTACGTGCACGGCATCACCAGTTCGGTCACGCACTCGCCGGTGAACCCCGGCACCGTCGCCGTGGCATGCAGCCACGGGAACGTGGAAAGGGTCGACGCCCACCGCTCGCGGGGTCCGAACAGGTCCAGCAGTCCCGCCTCCTCGGCGTCCGAGTAGCGGCGGCGGCGCGGTTCGATCCGGATCTGGCACCGCAGGGCGAGCGCATGCACGGCGGCGCCCGTCGACTCGGCGATCCGGATGCGCGCAATCAGGTTGGGGGTGACAGCGAACGGTTCGGGGCCGACGGAGAGCACGGAGAAGTCGAGTGCCGTCACGACGCACCTCCGGACGGTTCGTGTACCGGCACGCTGCGCTGCTCGACGCGTTCGAAGAAGGCGTCGAGTTCGCGGCGCGCGTCCTGCCCGCCGTCGAACCCGCGCCAGCAGCGCCGCAGTCGACCCACCAGTTCGTAGCAGGCGTCGATCGGCAGGAGGTGGCATTCGGCGCCGGCGGGACCGGTCTTCGGCACCCGGATCAGCAGCGCCTCGACGTCCGCGACGACGGTGTCGAGCGCCGGGTTGGAGTCGACCACCGATTTCCACGCCTCGATGGACAGTTCGGACTCGGTCGCGCCGGCGGGTCCGGGATAGAAGGCGACCGTGCGGCCCTGCTGGGAGTTCTGGAAGAAGAAGGCGAGCCCCACCGGAATCTCGAGCCCGTCCCACTGCCCGAGCCCCAGTCGGAAGTCCGGGAACGACAGGTACCGATCCGGGACCGCGCGGTACTTCAGTTCCGCACCGGGTTCGGCGAACAGCAGGTAGCACGGTCGGCACACGCACATCAGTTGCCGCCCGGCGAGGTTCACCACGTGCGGATGCTCGTCGGCGATCGGCACGGCACACATCTCGCACCGCTCCCCGGTCATCGGCTGCGGGCGGTCGGCCGCGATACGCCGAAGCACCCCCAGCGCGGGACCGGTGGGGGTGCCTCGCTCCGCGGGCCCCGTCACCCGGTCACCGCCGTGGGTACCGCCACCGAGAGGACGCCGTCACGCACCAGCACCGGCAGCGGGTCGAGATGCTCCCCCGACGTCTCCACCCCGGCCCCGGCCCGGCGGACGTCGTAGTGGGCGCGGCAGGTGGGGCAGCGCACGACCGCGTCGCCGACCGCGCCGCCGGCCCGACGTTGCATCACCGTCCCGGCCATGGAGTTCCCGCACGCGGGGCACCGGTCACGGTAGGCGAACACCTCGTCGCCGAGCCGGCACACCAGCATCGTGAGGCCGCCGAGCGTGAACCCGCCCACCTCGTCCGGCGCCAGATCCGCGAATTCGGGTGCGGCCATCCATGTTCCGGGATGCTGCTCCGGGTCGCGCACGTGCGACATCAGCGAATCCACGCTGAACACGCCCGGTGTGGCCGCGGCAGGCTCGCCGGGATCGGTCTCCACCTCGATCGCGGTGGTCTCGGGTGCCGCGGCCTGCACGGCGCCCTCCACCGCGAGTTGCAGCGTCACCGAGGACGACGGGCACCCGTGGCAGCTGCCGAGCAACCGCAGCCGCACGACACCGTCGTCCGACACCTCGACCAGTTCGACGTCGCCGCCGTGCGACCCCAGGTAGGGGCGGACGTCGTCGAGGGCCTTCCGCACCCGGGTCTCGACGTCGTGCGGGTGCAGCCCGCTCACCAGCAGCACGCTCGACACCAGTTCGTCGCGCGCGAGTTCATCGACCAGGCCCGGCGTGCGCGCGGCGGCAGCCAGAATCCGCTCGAGGGCCTCACCGTAGAGATCGACCACCTCGCGGACCAGTTGCTCGGCCCGCTCCCGGGCCACCGGTCCCCCGGCCGAGGCGGAGTCGAGTAGCGCCTCGATCCGATCGCCGGCTCCCCGCCAGCGATCGGATTCGTGCGTCTCGTGTCGCGTCTCGTCGTGTATCGACGCCATCTGCCACCTCACTCCCCGGTCATGGACTGTGTGGGCGAGTGGAGCTTCTCGATCGTCTTGCCGTCTCCGAGGTACATGTGGACGCCGCACGGCAGGCAGGGATCGAAACTGCGGACCGTGCGCATGATGTCGATGCCCTTGAAGTCGTCGCGGTCGTTCTCCTCGTAGATGTGCAGATCCGTCACCGCATCCTCGTACGGACCCGGAACCCCTTCGGCATCACGGGGACTCGCGTTCCACGGCGTCGGCGGGTACGGGTGGTAGTTCGCGATCTTGCCGTCCCGGATCACCATGTGGTGCGAGAGCACGCCCCGCACCGCCTCGGTGAAGCCGCACCCGATGCCCTCGTCCGGGACCTCGAACGGCTCCCACGTCTTGGTCCGTCCCGCATTGATCTCGACGAGCGCCTTGCGCGCGAAGTGCAGCGCCATCGCCGCCGCGTACGCCTGGAAGTACGTGCGCGCACGGTTGCGCTCGATCGTGTTGCTCCACGGCGGGATCTTCCACTCGAGACTGGCGGGCCCTTTGAGCGCCGTCTTCGGGAAGTCGATCTTGACGCTGTGGCCGGTCGCCTTCACCTCGTCGGTCTCGACGAGGCCGGCGAGCGCGGTCGACCACATGCGGGCCAGCGCCCCGCCACCGGTGTCGAGGGCCAGATTGTCCTTGCCGTCGAACCACCGCGGCGACATCACCCAGCTGTACTTGTCCTCGAGGTCGCGTTTCTGCGGTTTCGGGTTGGTGTGCTGGTTCCACGGGTGACGCCGGTCCACCGGGTTGCCCAGCGGGTCGGTGGTCACGAACATCTCCTGATCGGACCAGTCGTCGTAGTACGACGAGCCGAGCATGATCCGGATGCCGAGGTTGATGTCCACCAGGTCCGTCGTCACCAGCTTGTTGTCGACGACGACGCCGGGCGTGACGAACATCTTCCGGCCCCAGTCCGTCATGTCCTTGTACTGGAAGTTGCACGCTTCCGGGTCCTGGAACGTGCCCCAGCAGCCCAGCATCACTCGCCGCTCGCCGACGTGCTCGTAGCCGGGCAACGCCTCGTAGAAGAAGTCGAAGAGGTCGTCGTGCATGGGGACGACCTTCTTCATGAACTCGATGTAGCGCATCAACCGCGTCGTGTAGTCGGTGATCAGCTCAACCGTCGCGACGGTGCCGACACCACCCGGGTAGAGCGTCGACGGGTGGACGTGCCGCCCCTCCATGAGGCAGAACATCTCGCGGGTGAGGCGACTGACCTGCAGTGCCTCGCGGTAGAAGTCGCCGGTGAACGGGTTGAGCGCCCGCATGATGTCGGCAATCGTCTTGTATCCGTGAGCGTCCGCGTGCGGTGCCGCGGACTTCTCCGCCTGGGCGAGGACGCCCGGATTGGTCTCCGAGACCATCTTCTCGCAGTAGTCGACGGCGACCAGGTTCTCCTGGAAGATGTTGTGGTCGAACATGTATTCGGCGGCCTCGCCGAGGTTCATGAGCCACTCACCCAGGTGCGGCGGCTTGACCCCGTAGGCCATGTTCTGCGTGTAACACGAGCACGTCGCGTGGTTGTCTCCGCAGATGCCGCAGATGCGACTGGTGATGAAGTGGGCGTCGCGCGGATCCTTGCCCCTCATGAAGAGCGAGTAGCCACGGAAGATCGACGACGTGCTGTGGCATTCTGCGACCGTCTTGTTCTTGAAGTCGACCTTGGTATAGATCCCGAGGCTGCCGACGATGCGGGTGATGGGGTCCCAGGACATCTCGACGAGGCCCTTGTCGTCGGCTGCCCCCCGTTTCGGCTCGGGCACTGTGGAAGTCATCGAGAAGCCTCTCTACTCTCGGCAATCGCCTGTCGTCGTTCTCGCGCTACCAGGTACGCACGGCGCCCGTCCTCAGTAGGCGCCCGGGCACACGCCAGCTGGGTTCCTTGTCGAGCGTCCGGCCCGTGATTCCGCGCAGTGTGCGGATCATCGTTCCGTACACCTCGACCGCTGTGCTCGAAAGTTTGCCGCCGGGGGGTTCGTCCATGAACGGCATGAACTTGTCGGGGAATCCGGGCATGGTGCAGCCGATACAGATGCCGCCGACATTGGGGCATCCACCGAGCCCGCTCATCCAGCCCCGTTTGGGCACATTGCATTTCACGACGGGACCCCAGCAACCGAGTTTGACGATGCACTTGGGTGAGCCGTACTCGGTAGCGAAGTCGGCCTGCTCGTAGTAGCCCGCGCGGTCGCAGCCCTCGTGCACGGTCTGCCCGAACAGCCACTGCGGTCGGAGCATTTCGTCGAGTGGGATCATCGGCGCCTGCTCGGTCACCTGGTAGAGCAGATATGTCAGGGTCTCCGAGAGATTGTCCGGCTGGATCGGACAGCCGGGCACGCACACGATCGGCAGGCCGGCCTTGGACTTCCAGTCCCACCCGAGATAATCGGGCACGCCCATCGCGCCGGTCGGATTGCCGGCCATCGCGTGAATGCCGCCGTACGTTGCGCACGTGCCGGCCGCGACAACAGCAATTGCCTTGGGCGCCAACCGATCCAACCATTCACTCGTCGTGACGGGCTGTCCGGTCTCCGGATTGCTACCGAACCCACACCAGTAGCCCTCGTCGTGCAGCTTCTCGTTCGGGATCGATCCCTCGACCACCAGAACGAAAGGCTCGAGCTCGCCCCGGTCGGCTTTCCAGAACCACTCGAGGAAGTCGTCGGCGCCGCCCGCGGGACCACACTCGAAGTCGATCAACGGCCAGTGCACCGCAACCTTCGGCAGTCCCGGAAGAGCGCCCAGCGCGATCTCCTCCACACTCGGCTGAGTCGCCGCGGTCAACGAAACCGAATCGCCGTCGCAACTGAGTCCCGCGTTGATCCACAGGACGTGAATGACACCTTCGTCGGTCTCGTCAGATTTGGCGTGTTCCGCCTTCTTCGCAGCTTTCGTCGGTGTCGACATAGCAGCCACTCCCCGGGGCTCCAACGCCCCTGCGTCACCGGAGTCGACCCTCGGCCCACTTGCGTGACGCCCACTCACAATTAAGGCGCGACAGCGGTGGGTCTGTCAACGCTCGACGATCACCCCGCGGGCCGCTCATCGAGCCACCGATACCATTCCTCGAGCCCTTCCCCGCTGGTCGCGGACAGATTGATCACGCGCACACCAGGATTCACCGATCGCGCGTTGCGTTCACACGCTTCGGTCTCGAAGTCCACATACGGGAGGAGATCGGTCTTGTTGACGACGACGAGATCGGCCACCGCGAAGATGTGCGGGTACTTGAGCGGCTTGTCGTCCCCTTCGGTCACCGATATAAGGACAACCTTACCTTGCTCGCCGAGGTCGAACAGCGCCGGGCACACCAGGTTTCCGACGTTCTCCACAAACACGAGCGAGTCGTCCATAGGGCTCAGCGCATCGAGCGCACCACGCATCATCTCGGCGTCGAGATGGCATCCTGAACCCGTATTCACCTGCACCACAGAACATCCCGTCGCCTTGATCCGATCGGCGTCGAGCAGCGTCTCCTGGTCTCCCTCGATCACCGACACCGGACTCGACGCCTGCAGCTCCCGCACGGTCCGCTCGAGCAGCGTCGTCTTGCCCGATCCGGGCGAACTCATCAGGTTGAACGCCCGGACCCCGCGCGCAGCCAGCCACGACCGGTTCTCCGCCGCCAACCTGTCGTTCTTGTCCAGAATCCGCTGTTCGAGCGTCACGGTCTCGGTCGACACGGGCGCGTGGTCATGCGTGTGACCGTGGCCGTGGCCGTGGCCGTGCGCGTGATCATGACCGTGACTGTGTTCGTGTTCGTGTTCGTGCTGCTGCGGCGCGTCCGCCGGCACACTGATCCGAGTTCCGGCCGGCTCGTCGACCTTGCCGCATCCACACGTCGCGCACATGCTCAACCCACTTCCATCGACATGATCCGTAGTTCACGGCCCGAGACGACCTCGACGTCGGCGCTGCCGCACGGGCACAGCAACACCAGGTCGTACAGGGGAAAGTCCTCGCCACAGCTGCGACAGTGCGCTTGTCCGGGTGGCTCCTCGATATCGAGACGGGCGCCCTCCGCGACCGTCCCCTCGGTCACCAACTCGAAACAGAACTGCATCGCGTCGGGAACCACCGCGCACAGCCGGCCCACCTGCAGTCGAATGCTGTGCACACTGCGTCCGGCGGCGTGTTCGCAGACCGCGTCGACGACGCTCTGAGTGATCGCCATTTCGTGCATCACGTGTCTCCGTTCGGACGAAGACCTCCGGATCACACGATAGGACGCACCCGCAACGGGAAACAGGGGATTGCGCGAAGTGCCGTCAGCTCACGTCGTGCTCGTGGAAATGGGTCGCGCCGATCGTGTGCAACAGTTCGTGCACCGTGTCGTCGACCAATCGGTAGCGCACGGTACGCCCCGTCCGTTCGGCCGCCACCCAACCCTGCTGCCTCAGCAGCCGCAGCGCGTGCGACACCGCGGTCCCGGTCATGCCCAGCGCCGCCGCCAGATCTGTGACGCAGATGTCGGGTGCGTGGTGCAGGCACAGCAGCAGCCGCAGGCGATTCGGGTCCGACAGCAGTTCGAAACGATTCGCCCACCCGGCGATGTCCGGCGCGACGAGCGCCTGTGCGGCTCGCCGGACGTGGTCCGGATCGATGGCCGGGGTCGGGGTCTGGGACACGGCACCAGTCTAGGTCCGCAGTCGAGGCGAACCCGCCGAATCGGTACCCGCCCCGGAGCGTCCTACCGTGTAGGGGTGGTCATGCAGCAGGCAATCAACCCCGTCGACGGTGTCGGCATCGCGTATCGGGTGATCGGCGACGGGCCGCCGCTGGTGCTGGCGCACGGAACCGCGCTGTCGAGCGCGATCTGGCGCGCGTTCGGCTACGTCAAGGCGCTGCGCGACGAATTCCAGTTGATCCTGCCCGACATGCGCGGTCACGGCCGCAGCGACACCCCGCACGATCCGGCGTCGTACGCGATGGATCTCGTGGTCGGCGACATCCTGGCGGTGCTCGACACCCTGGGCCACGAACGCGCTCACTACCTGGGCTACTCGTTCGGCGGCCGGGTCGGGCTCTCGCTGGCGGTGGCCGCGCCCGAGCGCCTACGAACCCTCACCGTCGGCGGCGGCAGCAGCCGTCCGCAGGCGGGTTCGTTCGACAAATTGTTCTTTCCGGGATGCATCGACGTCCTCGACCACCAGGGCATGACGGCATTCCTGGACCAGTGGAACGCTCACCGGCCGTGGCCGCTCGATCCGGCGACGCGGGCCGCGTTCGATGCGAACGACACCCGTGCGCTGGTCGCCTACCTGCGCCGGTCCGAGGCCGAGCCCGGCGTGCCCGACGCGGAACTCGAGGCCCTCGACGTTCCGACGATGCTGTTCGTGGGGTCGGAGGACCGCCCACGCTTCTCGGACACGCAGAAGCTCGCGACGCTCATCCCCGGATCCCGGCTCGCGCTCATCCCCGGCTCCGACCACGCCACCACCGTCGCGGCATCACCCGAGGTGCTCGCGGTGGTGCGGCCGTTCCTCGAGGAGCACTGAGCGTTCCGAAGGATCCCTCCCGGGCTGCGGGAGGGATCCTTCGGGACTCACTCGACTGAGCGCTCAGCGGCTGAAGGCACCCTCGAGCCGGTTGCGCGAACCCGGGTGGATCAGGCGCGCTGCGCTCACCAGTCCGCGCTCGGACCAGGTTCGACGCCGGATCAGCAGGCACGGTTCGCCGCGGTCGATCCGGAGCAGGCGGCACTCCTCCGGGCTCGCGAGGACGGCCTCGACGACGTGTTCACCACGCACGAGCGGTGCGACACGGGTGAGGTAGTCGTTGGGCGTGATCGTGGTGAAGTCCTGGTCGAGGTAATCGGGCGCCTCGGACGGGTTCACCAGACGATCCTCCACCTGGATCGGCTTGTCGTCCTCGTAGTGCACGAGGACGGAGTGAAACACCCTGGCACCGACCGCATCCCGGAGGAAAGCCTGCGAATGGTCGGTGTCCTCCTCGCGAACGAAGATCACCTCGGTGCGATGCCGGTGGCCCCGCTCCTGGATCTCGTCGGCGATGTTCTTGACCTCGAACAGCGGCGATGCCGTCTTGGTGCTGGCGACGAACGTGCCCACGCCCATCATCCGGACGATCAGCCCGTCGCTCGTCAACTCACGCAAGGCGCGATTGATCGTCATCCGCGACAAGCCCAGGGCGTTGACGAACTGGTTCTCGGAGGGCAACTGGTCACCTTCCGACCAACGGCCCGAACGAATCTGCTCCGCCACCAGCTTCTTGACCCGTTCGTAGGCGGGCACGGACTCGCCGCCGGCCTCGCCGAACAGCGCGGCGAGTTCCGCGTCGACGTCTACAACTGCCATCCGCTGCCCCTGCTCCTCGAAAAGTCCTGCCGGCCCGTTCGTCGACTCGGCCCACGAAGTCTACCGACCAGTGACCTCCGCCCCTACGGCGAGCGGTTGCGAATCGAAATTGAGGCAGACATGCCGGTGACCGAACACCCCGACAAGGCGAATGTACTTGCTGCACAACATTCCGTCACCGAGGACGTCGCCGCACATGTCACCGATGCCGACCGTCCGCACTACCTGCCGGCCGGTCCCCGCGAATCGCTTGGCGCGACCGACCCCGGGTCTTCGACGATCGAGGGCCTCGACACGATGCCATCCGCGCCGCGTCCGCCCAGCGCCTGCGCCGACGGCGACGGCGACGGCGACGCCGCGGACAGAAACAATAGTCGCCGTAACCAATGCGGCCTTGCGGCGGATGATGCGCCTCTCGGCATGGATCACGCATCATCCGTGCGAAAGGGAAATGAATAACATCAGAGCTCGCGGCAATCGCCTTCTATGCGGTTGCAATTACACTCCCGGAAACTCAACTGGGATCCGCTGACCGATTTCATCACACGGCGCTGGAAATGCCCAGTTTCTACCGTTACGACGACGCGCTGAGCACGTGCGCCGTGGTCCTGCTCGAGAGAGGTTACGAACTAGGCCGGCATTTCGAACAACGTAACCGCGCGACAGCATGGAAGGGCCCGGAGGCAAACGGGCGCAACCATGCCTCCGACTCCTCCGCGCCTCATCCAGATGGACGAAAAAGCGTGTCCATTTCCCGCGCTGATACCCCGAAAATATTGTGGCGCAACAACCTTCCCCGAATACTTCGCGCAGGGAGGTGCGCTCGACTCCGCCGTCGGCAGACGGGCTGCGGGCGGCGCGCAGGCGCTCGGCGGTATCGTGCACAGCGACCGCGGATCGCGATCGCCACCTGCGCCGAACGCGCCTACCAGCGACGTCCGACCGGGCCCGGCAAGTTGACCCCGTCGAATACGAGACCAGCATGACCACACCAGCCGCTCAGGCTGCGCAACCGAACCTGCAACCCGATCGTGCAACCGGTCCGTTCAGCTCGGCACCGCGATCGGATATCGAACGACATCCGGCTCGTAGTCGGATCCACGCGGAACGTGGGCCCGCCTGCGCCGAAGGTCGGCCAGGAGACGCCCCCCTTGACATCCGCTTGTATAGACCGGAATATACAAGCCGCAGTCAGGGGACGTGAGCCGCCGCACACCAGCTACGGACACCGGATGCGGACGGCAACGGAGGCGCTCGACAGTCGCGTACCGCAAGAGCGCCCTCACCGCCCGATCACTAGGAGCACCCGATGGACATCACCGCACCAGGCAACGAGGCCCGCCCGATCAGCGCCCCGGCGAGCGTGGTGCGTGCGAACTCCGACCTCGTGTGCGACGGCGCCAACTGGGAGCAGTTCCGCGAGCCCGAGGCCAAGCGCCGGATGCTCCGCCCCGCCGGTAGGGGATGCGGGCGCTTCCAGATACTCCGACCCCGGAATCGGGGAACCACGAGGCTGTGGCAAAGCGGCTGAACGAGTCGCGCTCCGATGTGATCACCCGGCACGACGAACCGGGCACCCTCAGTTTCTGCCGTGGCCGGTACCCCGTGCATCACGCCACTCCGGCGGCAGGCGGGAAGACACGGGCAGTGCAGTTCTCGCCTATTCCGAAAAGCCGGACGACAAGCTGAACAGCATCATCCAGAACCTGTTCTACGGACGCACAACGTAATTGCGCGACCGCGCAAGGCGCCGGAGCATGCGCGCGAGTCGGGCAACCACGCCTCCGCCCCCTTCGTTTCTCAACGACATGATCGCGCCAGAGTCTGCAGTGCTTCTGAATTGATCAAGTCGACATGGCGAACACAGACGAAAAAGGGAATCTCCAGTGCACGACATCAAAGTAGGCCAAAATCTGACCGGCAAAGATCTGACAGCTCTCGCGGCAAGTTCCATGAGCCCATTCGAGGTGGACGCGGTCTCCCTGGATCTCATGGAACGCTCGTGGAAGACGGCGACGAGCGCAGCCGCACGACGGCAAGTCTACGGTCGGACGACTGGCGTCGGAGCCAACCGCGAGGTGCAGATCGACCAGGCACTCGAGCAGGATCTCCGGCTGCTGCGCAGCCATGCGACGGGTGCCGGTCCCTATCTCTCCCATGACTCCGTCCGCGCCGCGATGATCGTGAGATTGAATCAGTTGTCGGCCGGCGGCTCGGGCATGCACCCGGACATCGCCGAGGCGATGTCGAAGTCGCTCAGCCACGACGACCTGCCACGGGTCCACGCCTCGAGCGCTATCGGAACCGCGGATCTCAGCCAGTTCGCCGAGATCGCGCTGGGCCTCATGGGCGAGGCGGACCTCGAGAGCGGGCGACGGGACGCGCTCTGGCGCCCCCATCCGGGCGATGCTCTGGCGCTCATCTCGACGAATGCCATGGGCGTCGCCCGCGGTATCGCCGCGTCCCAGGCGATGGAGCGCTACATCGTGCACTACTCGGCTGTCGCCGCGTTGTCACTGATAGCGACTGGTGGCGCGACCGAGGCGTTCGACGAGTTCGTCCATGCATCGCGCCCGCAACCACACCAAGCATCGACCGCCGCGAGGATCCGGGCTCTCGTCGGGGACCATCAGTGGACCCCGCGGCGGGTACAGGATTCGTACGGGTTCCGGGCTCTACCGCAGGTTCTCGGCCCCGCGCAGCATGCCCTCGAATCCTATTCGGCAGCACTGGATATCGAACTGAACTCGGCAGCCGAGAATCCGCTGGTGAGTGTCGATCGGAACGACGTCTTCCACAATGCGAACTTCCATGCGCAAGCTCTCGCACTCGCGTGCGACCACAGCAAACTCGCCCTCTTCGGCGTCGCGAATCTCTCGACTCGCCGGCTGGCGAACCTCACCGAGCCTGCGTTCACGGGCCTGGATCCGTTTCTCTCGGTCGGCCCGGCCGGTAGCAGCGGGGTCATGTTGCTCGAGTACATCGCGGCAGCATCCCTGGCGAGGTCGCGGAACTCGGCGGCCCCGGCGACGCTCGGAACAGTCACGATCTCACGCGGTACCGAGGACCACGCGAGCTTCCATTCGCAAGCTGTCGAACAGATGCAGGACTGCATTCATGCGGCAAACGAGATCCTCGGGTGCGAACTCATCGCCGCGGTGAGGGCACTTCGTATCCTCGACGTTTCACTCGATCCCGAGACTCCGCTCGGTACTTACCTCCAGAGCGTGTCGAGCGTTCTCGATCCGAACAGCCTCGACCGCCCACTCACCCAAGACCTCGAGAGCGCTATCGACTTCCTCACGCAGTCTCATGGACTGAAAGGCATTTGATGTCCGAAAACTCAGTGATCACCGAACCCAGCGACAAGGCCACCAAACCAGTCGCGCTCGACCAGATTCCGTTCAGCCGATTTCACGCCAAGATCACCGCGATGACATTCGGCGCCAACTTCTCCGACGGATACACGCTCGGAATCATCGGCGCGATCCTGCCCACGATCAGCACCCAGCTCGGACTCTCCTCGTTCTGGGAAGGGATGGTCGCGAGCTCCGCACTGATCGGCCTGTTCCTCGGAAGCATGATCCTGGGCAGAGTCGGAGACATCATCGGGCGGCAACGCCTCTACGTCCTCAACTTCGTGCTGATCGCGGCGGTGTCGTTGATGCAGCTGTGGACGCCGAACGTGCTGGTGCTGTTCATCATGCGCGTTCTCATCGGTTTCGGACTGGGTGCCGACTACGCCGTCGGGCCCACCCTGATGTCAGAGTTCGCGCCGCGCAAGCACCGCGGGGCCATGCTCGCCTCGCTCACCGTCGCGTGGACCGTCGGCTACGTCGCCGCCAATGTGATCGCGACGTATCTCAACACCGGCGACGACTCGTGGCGCTGGCTCCTGGCGAGCGGCGCGATCCCCGCGCTGATCGTCCTGGTCGTCCGAATCGGCACACCCGAGTCGCCCGGATGGCTGATCAGCAAGGGTCGGGTCGAGGAAGCAAAAGCGATCGTCCGCCGCTGCTTCGGGGTGGAATTGGACACCAGCACGGTCGCGCCGGAAGAGGAACACACCGCGTACAAGGCACTCTTCAGCCCGGCCATCCGGACGCGCACCTGGTTCGCAGTTCTCTTCTACAGCGCGCTCGTGCTCCCCTATTTCGCGATCTACACGTTCGTTCCCACGATCCTGTCCGGGCTCAATTTCGAGGATGCGGACCTCCAGTCCCTGATTCTCAACATCTTCCTCCTCATCGGAGGAATCGCCGGAATCTGGTTCGTCGCGAAGATGCCGCGGCGCTCGTTCACCATCGTGTCCTTCGGTGTCCTCGCCGTCTCCCTCGTGGCATTGGGTGCGCTGAGCAACATGTCGGCCATGGCGATGATGATTCCCTTCGTCATCTACACATTCGTGATGTCGGCCGCGTCGAACATCACGCAGGTGTATCCCGCCGAACTCTTCCCCACGAGCCTCCGGGCCTCCGGCGTCGGATTGGCCAACGGGCTCAGCCGAATCGCCTCGGCCATCGGCACCTTCATCCTTCCTGTCAGCCTGACGAACTGGGGAATCTCCGCCACGATGTACTGGCTCGCCGGGGTACTGCTGCTCGGCATGCTGATCTCGATCCGATGGGCGCCCGAAACCGGATCCAAGCACCTGGTTTGATCGATTGGACGCTTGAATACAGGTGCCGCACTCCGCGATCCGCACGGAGTGCGGCACCTGTTGCTGATGGGAAGCGGTCCGGTCCAGTCTCGCTGAGACGCCGGTCGGTTGCTTTCGCCTCGGCCGAGGCGGGTTGGACGGGTTCGTTCACGGCCGCTGCCACCGCACTCGGGTACACCCAATCCGCGATCAGTCAGCAGATAAAGAAGCTCGAGTCCGTGGTGGGGCGACGTCTGGTCGATCGCCCCACCACCACCCTCCAGACGGTCACATTGACCGATGAGGGAAAGATCCTGTTGGAACACGCGAAAGCGATCCAGGCACGGCTCGACACAGCGTGGGCCGACGTCCACGCGTTGTCCGAGGGAGCCGTCGGAACGCTCCGCGTCGGCAGTTACGAGAGCGTCGGCGCCAAGATCCTCCCGCACGCCCTCGAGCTGTTCAAGGAAATATGGCCACGGATAGACGTCGTGCTCGAGGAGTACGACGTCTATCCGTCTTCAGGGGACAGATGGCGGATAGCTGGATCCGACCTTCATGGTCTTCCCTCGGAGGCCAGGTCCCTTCGAATCCGCTGAACTGCTTGTCGATCCGTATGTTCTGGTAGTTCCTGAAGGTGCCCGATCGCATACAGAAGGCTCCGCGGGATCCATGACATGGCCGTGCACAACGCCGGTCGGCAACGAGCAGAAGCCACAATCGGCGAGCTGATCATCGCCCCGATTTCAAGCACTCCGCTCGACGAATCGATCTGCAAGCGAATGCGATGCGTGGCCAAGTGCGACGCAGCCACCGCCTCCGGAGTGGACACGCGTGCCGAACGGAAGCCCCGCAGGGCTTCGCCAACCAAGGTGGGGACACTACCAGGCTGGTAAGAGCGGACAGTGCGGATACCTGCTTCCCCTGGGCCGAGGAAAACGAGGGCGGGGTGCGGGTGCGGGATCCATGCTGTCCGGTGTCAGCACGGGTACCGGTGCAATGCCAACGCGAGCCGGCCAGCGGACTGCCGAAACAGCCTGGCGTTCCTAGTCATCGACTCATCGACTCCCAGCTCCTCCGAAGTTGTCAGTACAGTATTTCCGGGCATGGTCCAGGATCACCTCGGCCGCACGCAGACGCGGAAGATAGCTTCCGTCAATACAATCGGTGCGGTTGACGAGCAGTTCCCAGGCACGCCGCGCTTCTTCCACGCTGGGCGCGCAAACTCGATGTTGATCCTTCGAATGTGTTCCGGCTTCGCACAGAGCATGCTGCCTCCCCCATTTGCCACGGATGTGCCTGCCGCACAACGTCCCGTCACCGAAGACGACGCCGCGGGGTCACCGGCCACTCGATCACCGGCGGCCTCGTCACGGTGCCACCCGCGCCGAGATTCGACTTCACCTCCTCGACGTCGAGGAAAGCACCATTCGGAGTAATCGTCGAGACATTCGGCATCTGCATAAGCAGAAATAATGACCTCCATCATTAATGCGAGCTTGCCGCAGGTGATGCGCGTCACCCAGCATGGATCGGGCATGATCCGTACGAAAGGCAGATTAATGACTTCAGAGCTGTCGTCGGTCGCATTTGATGCGACTGCAATTGCAGAGATTATCGACCTGGATCGCTACCCGATCCATCGCCTGGATTCCGAGGAAGGTCGCCGACTGGTCGAGCGTTGCCAAGACGATCTGCGGAGTCGCGGCGCATGCCAGCTTCACGGATTCATTCGACCGGATGCCGTCGAATCTCTGGTCGCCGAGGCCCTTGCCAAGGCAGGAGATGCGTACCGTACCGACGACACGCACAATGTGTACTTCGAGGAGATTCCCGCGGATGCAGCGGCGGACGACCCGCGAGGAATGCTTCAGCATTCCTCGAAGCTCACGATCGCGTGGGACGAGATCGCCGAGAACTCGGCGCTGCGAACGGTCTACAACTGGAATCAGCTGACCGACTTCATCGGACAGGCGTTGGAAATGCCCAGCTTCTACCGATACGACGACTCGCTGGGTGCATGCTCCGTGGCCCTGTTCGAGAAGGGCGACGAATTGGGCTGGCACTTCGATCGATCCCACTTCGCGGTGACCCTGATGCTTCAGCCCACCGACGAGGGCGGGGAGTACGAGTACTTCCATATGCTCCGATCCCCGGAATCGGAGAACTACGAGGGGGTGGCGGAGCGACTGAACGGGTCTCGATCCGGCGTGATCACCCTGCAGAACGAACCGGGCACGCTCAGCTTCTTCCGCGGCCGGTACTCCATGCATCGCGTCACCCCGGTGGCGGGCGAGAAGACACGAGTCAATGCAGTTCTCGCCTATTCGGAAAAGTCGGACGACAAGCTGAACAGCATCACCCAGAAGCTCTTCTACGGACGCACAACGTAATTGTTCGGCAGCGCAAGGGGGCCCGGGGGCGAGCTCGATTTGATCGAGCAAAATGCCTCCGGCCCCCTTCGTTTCTCATCGACATGATCGCGCCGGAGCCTGCAGTTCCTTGGAATTGATCGAGTCGGCACGACGAACACGGACGAGAACAAGGAATCTCCAGTGCACGACATCAACGTAGGTCAAAATCTGGCCGGAAGAGATCTGGCAGCTCTCACGGCCAACTTTACGAATCCATTCGAATTGGATGCGGTCTCCGTCGATCTCATGGAACGATCGTGGAAGACGGCGACGAGTGCATCCAGACGTCGACAGGTATACGGCCGGACGACCGGAGTCGGAGCCAACCGCGAGGTACAGATCGACCACGCACCCGACCAGGATCTCCGGCTTCTGCGCAGCCATGCAACGGGTGCCGGTCCCTATCTCTCCCATGACTCCGTCCGCGCCGCGATGATCGTGAGATTGAATCAGTTGTCGGCCGGCGGCTCGGGCATGCACCCGGACATCGTCGAGGCGATGTCGAAGTCGCTCAGCCACGACGACCTGCCACGGGTCCACGCCTCGAGTGCTATCGGAACCGGGGATCTCAGTCAGTTCGCCGAGATCGCGCTGGGGCTCATGGGTGAGGCCGACCTCGAGAGCGGTCGCCGGGACCCGCTCTGGCGACCCCGTCCCGGCGACGCACTGCCGTTCATCTCGACAAATGCCATGGGCATTGCCCGCGGCATGGCGGCATGCAGCGCGATGGAGCGCTACATCGGCCATTACGAGGCCGTCGCCTCGCTGTCGCTGATCGCGACCCACGGCTCGACCGAGCCGTTCGACGAGTTCGTCCATGCAGCGCGCCCGCAGCCACATCAAGCGTCGACCGCAGCAAGGATCCGGACTCTCGTGGCGGAGCACCAGTGGACCCCCCGGCGGGTACAGGATTCGTACGGGTTCCGAGCCATTCCGCAAGTCCTCGGCCCCGCCAAGCACGCCCTCGAATCCTATTCGGCATCACTGGATATCGAATCGAAATCGGCGGCGGAGAACCCGGTGGTGAGTGTCGATCGGGACGACGTCTTCCACAACGCGAACTTTCATGCGCAAGCTCTCGCACTCGCATGCGACCACAGCAAACTCGCACTGTTCGGCGTCGCGAACCTGTCGATTCGTCGACTGGCGAACCTCACCGAGCCTGCGTTCACGGGCCTGGATCCGTTTCTGTCGGTCGGGCCGGCCGGGAGCAGCGGGGTGATGCTGCTCGAGTACGTCGCGGCAGCATCCCTGGCGAGGTCTCGGAACTCGGCGAGCCCGGCGACGCTCGGAACGGTCACGATCTCGCGCGGAACCGAGGATCACGCGAGTTTCCATTCGCAAGCTGTCGAACAGTTGCAGGACTGCATTCAGTCTGCACACGAGATGCTCGCGTGCGAACTCATCGCCGCGGTGCGGGCACTTCGAATCCTCGATGTTTCACTCGACTCGGACACTCCGCTCGGCGCCTACCTCCAGAGAGCTTCGAGCGTTCTCGATCCGAACAGCCTCGATCGGCCGCTCAGCTCGGACCACACGAATGCGGTCGCCTTCCTCAACCAGTCTCATGGACCGAAAGGCCTTTGACATGTCCGAGAACTCCGTGATCACCGAATCCGGTGACAAGCCCGTTGAACCAACCGCGCTCGACCAACTGCCTTTCAGTCGATTTCACGCCAAGATCACGGCGATGACGCTCGGCGCCAACTTCTCCGACGGCTACGCCCTGGGAATCATCGGCGCAATCCTGCCCACCATCAGCGTGCAACTCGGCCTCTCCTCGTTCTGGGAAGGGATGATCGCCAGTTCGGCGCTGATCGGTCTCTTCTTCGGGAGCCTGATCCTGGGAAGAGTCGGAGACATAATCGGCCGGCAGCGCGTCTACGTGCTCAACTTCGCGCTCATCGCAGCGGTGTCGTTGATGCAGCTGTGGACTCCGAACGTGATGGCGCTGTTCGTTCTTCGCGTTCTCATCGGTTTCGGCCTGGGAGCCGACTATGCAGTCGGCCCCACGCTGATGTCGGAGTTCGCGCCACGTAGGCAGCGCGGGGCCATGCTCGCGTCGCTCACTGTGGCGTGGACCGTCGGATACGTTGCCGCCAATGTGATCGCGACCTATGCCAATACCGGTGACGACTCGTGGCGCTGGCTCCTGGCGAGCGGTGCGATCCCCGCAGTGATCGTGCTGGTCGTTCGAATCGGTACGCCGGAATCGCCGGGATGGCTGATCAGCAAGGGGCGGGTGGACGAAGCACGCGCAATCGTGCGCCGCTGCTTCGGAGTGGAGTTGGATACGAGTGCGTATATGCAGGAAGGGGAATCGGTCGGGTACAAGGAACTCTTCAGCCGGGGAAACCGGGTGCGCACCTGGTTCGGCATCCTCTTCTTCAGCGCGCTCGTTCTCCCCTACTTCGCGATCTACACGTTCGTTCCCACGATCCTGTCCAACCTCAATGTCGAGAATGCCGATCTCCAGTACCTGATTCTCAATCTCTTCCTCCTCATCGGAGGAATCGCCGGAATCTGGTTCGTCGCGAAGATGCCGCGGCGCTCGTTCACCATCGTGTCCTTCGGCGTGCTCGCTGTTTCACTCGCAGCATTGGGCGCGCTCAGCAACATGTCGGTCGCGGCGATGATGATTCCGTTCGTCATCTACACGTTCGTGATGTCGGCCGCGTCGAACATCACGCAGGTCTACCCTCCCGAGCTCTTCCCCACGAGCCTCCGGGCCTCCGGCGTCGGATTGCTCAACGGGCTGAGCCGAATCGCCTCGGCTGCCGGCACCTTCGCTCTCCCTCTCAGCCTGACGAACTGGGGAATCTCCACCACGATGTACTGGCTTGCAGGGGTGCTGCTGCTCGGCATGCTGATCTCGATCCGATGGGCGCCCGAGACCAGATCACAGAACCTGGTCTGAGCGGTTCACCGGCCCAGGCGTAGTTCGAGACGAAGAAGCTGGATACAGTTGTCGCACTCCGCGATCCGCGCAGAGTGCGGCACCTGTTGCTGATGTGACGTCAGTTCAGTGCAGCCTCGCCGAAGCGCCGGGCGGTTGCCATTACCCGGAGGGCCCCGCGGTTCGAGTCGAATAGGATCAATTCATGAGTAGGCCACCGTGGACGTCGATCGAGTTTCGACACTTCCTCGCCTTGGCCGAGGTGGGTCGGACGGGTTCGTTCACGGCCGCTGCCACCGCACTCGGGTACACCCAATCCGCGATCAGTCAGCAGATAAAGAAGCTCGAGTCCGTGGTGGGGCGACGTCTGGTCGATCGCCCCACCACCACCCTCCAGACGGTCACATTGACCGATGAGGGAAAGATCCTGTTGGAACACGCGAAAGCGATCCAGGCACGGCTCGACACAGCGTGGGCCGACGTCCACGCGTTGTCCGAGGGAGCCGTCGGAACGCTCCGCGTCGGCAGTTACGAGAGCGTCGGCGCCAAGATCCTCCCGCACGCCCTCAAGCTGTTCAAGGAAATATGGCCACGGATAGACGTCGTGCTCGAGGAGTACGACGACGACGAGATCCTTCTCCAGGAGGTCGAGGGCGGAGAGCTGGATCTGACCTTCATGGTCTTCCCCCTGACGCCGGGCCCATTCGAATCCGCTGAACTGCTTGTCGATCCGTACGTTCTCGTGGTTCCCGAAAACTCGTCGATCGGGACCGGGGACGCCCCGATGCAACTCGACCGGATATCCGACCTCCCCCTGATCGCATACGGACAGCTACGTGGCATCCATGACATCGCCGCGCGACTCGGCCGGCCCAGCCTGAATGATCAAGTGGTCTTTCGCAGCAACGACAACGGCACGATCATGGGAATGGTTGCCGAGGGGTTGGGCGCTGCAGTCATGCCGAGACTGTCGGTCGACCTCAACCAGTCCGGATTCCGGATCGTCGACTTGATCCGGGTGAGTCCCAGGATCATCGGGATCGCCTGGCATCGAGGTCGCCGGATCACGCCGGTCATGCAGTCGTTCATCTCGGCGGCAAAGAGCAGCGCGGGTCTGCTCGCAACCTAGGGACGCTCGTCGACCTCACGCACTGCGCTCGACGAATCGATCTGCCGGCGAATGCAATACGTGGCCGAGCGCGAAGCGGCCACCGTGCCCGGGGTGGACACGCGTGCCGAACGGAAGGCCCCGCAGGGCCTCGTCGACCGGCGTGAGGACTCGACGGCGACTTCTCCCGTCGTCCGGCCGGCGCTGCTCGAGGGCATCACCGGTGAGCAAGGCGCCCGGACGCGGGACGTACAGGGAGACCGCCCCAGCCGTCGGGGCAGGAGTGTGCAACACCTGGATCTCTTCGCCGGCCACCGCAATTCGCTGTCCGTCGTCGAGCCGCCAGTAACGGTGGTCGCCGTGGAACCTCTTCCACAGGCCATGGTCGGCCGGATGCAGCAGAACCGGGGCGTACAAGCCGTATGCCACATCGACGGCCGCGGCGAAGTGGGAAGGGCTCCCGTGTGTGCAGATCACCGCGACTACCACTCGGTCGCCCACGGCGGCAGCGATCCTCTCCGGCCCTCCGGCCGCATCGACGACGACCACCTCCGTGTCGTCACCGACCAACCAGCAATTCGTTGCGGCCGGCTTCACGGGAGTGATTCGGCACCGCTCCGAAGACCCGGTGACGACGACCTGCTCGACTCGAAATGTACCGCTCATCGAACCTCATGCGTAGTGTCCGCCAACTCGTCTCGAGGACGAACGTTCACGTGCGTCGCTCACTACGAGGCTAGTCAGGAGCGGGCGGCGTGGGGACTGGTCGAGCGGAGAGGCGAACCTGGCCAAACGGGCAGGAGATCAGGCGGGGGCGCGAATGCAGTTCGTCCCCGTCCCAGACCTGGAACGGGGACGAACATGGTTGTGTGCCTTGTTATCGGCTCCCTACACCCCGGCTCCTTCGAGGATGCCGATGTGGTATTTCCGGGCGCGATCGAGGATCGCCTCTGCCGCGCGCAGACGCGGAAGATAGCTTCCGTCGATGCTGTCGGTGCGGTTGGCGAGGAGATCTCTGGCCTGCTGCACTTCCTCCGCGCTGGGCGCGAACTCGGTGTTGATCATCCGAATGTGGTGCGGCTTCACACAGAGCATGCCGCCCATCCCAGTCGCCACGGAACGGCGGCAGTAGTTGCGAAGTCCGTCCGTGTCGGATGCGAGGGACGGTCCGTCGATCGGAGCGGGGAGCCCGGCCGATCGGCTGGCCAGGACGAGGTGAGCACGCGCGCCCATGACCGTTGCGGAGTCGTCCGTCGCCGCCGTGTCGTGACGGAAGTCGCCACTGCCGAACGCCAAGCGGGTCAACGAGTTCGCACGCGCGATCGATACGGCGTTCAGAACCCCGGTCGCAGACTCGATCAGAGCGATGAGACCTCCGTGGAAGTCGCCGAGCCCTGCCGAGGTCGCATCGATCTCGGCAGGGTCCTCGGCCTTCGCCAGTACGACCCCGAGAATCCCCGGGCATCGGGCCGCGAAGTCGACGTCGACTTGCCAATCCGCGGTGGTAGCCGGATTTACACGGATCCAGGCCTCCCCACCCCTCGACGCCCAGCTGTGAATCTCGTCGCGCGCACGTGGCCTGTCCTGGCTGGCTACACCGTCTTCGAGATCGAAAACGAGAGCGTCAGGGCCGTCCCCCGGAACCCTGGCTTCGAATTCGTGCGTGCGGGTTCCGGGCACCAGCAGCCACGAACGCGCGTCACGTGGAGCAACCCCTCCGGCGGACCCGATGGTATTGCGGGAATTCACGGTAGTGATGACCTTTCCATTGTGGATGGGGGACATGTCAGCTCGATCTGGGTGTCGATTGCATCGGTGGACGAACCGCCGGGGAGACGTGGCAGTGGTCGATCAGCTCATCCGACCATCCGTCGCAGTTGGCGGGACGCGACGGACAGCGCCGCCAGGTCCTGTCGGCCGGACGCGGCGATCTCCGCGAGCGCCTCGCGGGCCCTGCGCAGACGGGACTCGTTGCGCTCCTGCCAATCCGCGATCATCCGTTCGGTGTCGTCACCGGGCACCGCCTGCGCGAGGACGTCCAGAGTGAGGGCGCGGACGCTGTCGTACAGCTCGTCGCGGAGCGCCAGGCGCGCGAGCGCATCCCAGCGACCCTCCTTGGGCAGCTCGGAGACCCCGTTGAGCAGCGGGACGAGCCCCACCCGCTCGCACAGACTGAAGTAGAGCTCACCGGCGACGTCCGTGTCGCACTCGGCCAACTCCGCGATCTCGACGACGTCGAGCAGACCGAACCGATCGAGCGCCAGTTCGACGTCCTGAACGAGGTCCTCGGGTGCGCCCCGCTCCGCGACCGCGCGGGTGCGGTCCCGGAGGTTGGTGCGGTCGGCGCCCACCAGCCACTCTTCGAGGTGCGCGGACGCGTCCTCGATCCGGTCCCGGAACCGCGCGATCTCCGCTCCCACCGCGAGCGGCTGCGGCCGACGGTGCAGCATCCACCGCGACGCCCGGTCGAGCAACCGCCGCGTCACCGAGACCAGTTCGTCGGCGACGGCGCTCGGAACATCGGCTGCCGCGATCTTCGACCACAGGTCGGGGAGCCCGAACACCTCGCTGACCACACTGAACGCCCGGACGGCGTCATCGGGAGTGGCACCCGCCTCCTCTGCGAGACGGAAGACGTAGCTGATGCTGCCACGGTCGACGACTCCGTTGGTCAACGCCGTCGCGACGATCTCGCGGCGCAGCGGATGCCGGTCGATGGCGTCGACGTGATCGCGCTGCAGGGGCTGCGGGAAGTACTCGCGCAGGATCGGCAGGAACACGTCGTGGTCGACCAGGTCGCCGGCCAGCAGAGCGCCCTTGAGCTCGAGCTTCACGTGCGCCATCAGCGTCGCCAGTTCCGGCGCCGACAGCCCCGCCCCGGACCGGCCCAGCGCCGCGATCGCCTTGCGATCGGGCAGCACCTCGAGCCGGCGATCCAGCGCACCGGCCGCCTCGAGCGCCGCGATCTGGCGTCCGTGTACCTCCAGCATCGAGGGTGCGGCGGCGATCGCCGTACCGATCAATTCGTTCTGGGAGACGTTGTCCGCCAACACCAGTGCGGCGACCTCGTCGGTCATTTCGGCGAGGAGCTGTGGCCGCTCCTGTGCGTCGAGGGCACCCGCGCCGACCAGGTCGTCGACCAGGATCTTGATGTTGACCTCGTGGTCGGAGCAGTCCACGCCCGCCGAGTTGTCGAGCGCGTCGGTACCCACGCGTCCTCCCGCACGAGCGAACTCGATGCGCGCCGCCTGCGTGAAGCCGAGGTTGCCGCCCTCGCCGACGACACGTGCACGTAGATCGCACCCATCCACGCGCACAACGTCGTTCGTCTTGTCTCCGGCGTCGGCGTGCGATTCGGTCGAGGCCTTGACGTAGGTGCCGATGCCGCCGTTCCACAGCAGATCCACCGGTGCGCTGAGGATCGCCCGGATCAGTTCGGGCGGCGTCATTTCCGTGACGTCCGCGTCGAGCCCGAGGACGCGGCGGACCGAATCGCTGATCGGGACGGACTTGGCACCGCGCTCCCACACGCCGCCGCCGGGTCCGATGAGCGACCGGTCGTAGTCGGCCCACGAGGATCGCGGCAGCGCGAACAGTCGCTCCCGCTCCGCGTAGGACCGTGCGGGATCGGGATCCGGATCGAGGAAGACGTGCCGGTGGTCGAATGCCGCGACCAGTCGAATGTGCTTGCTGCACAGCATTCCGTTGCCGAAGACGTCGCCGCTCATGTCGCCGATGCCGACCGCCGTGAAGTCCTCTCGCTGGCAGTCGACCCCCAGCTCGCGGAAGCGGCGCTTCACGCTCTCCCACGCGCCGCGCGCGGTGATGCCCATCGCCTTGTGGTCGTATCCCACCGAACCGCCGGACGCGAAGGCGTCACCCAGCCAGAAGTCGTACTCGGCCGCGACCGCGTTCGCGATGTCGGAGAACGAGGCGGTGCCCTTGTCGGCGGCCACCACGAGGTAGGTGTCGTCGCCGTCGTGGCGGACGATGCCCGGCGCCGGGACGACCGTCCCTGTGCCCCGGTCGATGTTGTCCGTCAGGTCGAGCAGGCCGCTGATGAACGTGCGGTAGCCGGCGACACCGGCGTCCCGCAGGGCCGCGCGGTCGGACTCGGCATCTCCCGTCGGCACGGGCGGACGGCGAAGCACGAAGCCGCCCTTGGCGCCGACCGGCACGATCACCGCGTTCTTGACCGCCTGGGCCTTGACCAGGCCCAGCACCTCGGTGCGGAAGTCCTCGCGACGGTCCGACCAGCGCAGGCCGCCGCGCGCGACGGACCCGAACCGCATGTGCACGCCCGCGACCTCGGGCGAGTACACGAAGATCTCGTGCCGGGGTCGCGGCTCGGGCAGCTCATCGATGCTGCGCGAATCGAGTTTCAGCGCAAGCGAATCGCGCACAGGGGTGACGAAATGGTTCGTGCGCACGGTGTTGCGGACGGCACCGAGGAGAGCACGGAAGATTCGGTCCTCGTCGAGCCCGGACACCTGCTCGATCGACGCCGACACCGCTGCGGCAGCCGTCTCACCGCCGTCACCCGGCGCCACGGACGGGTCGAATCGCGCCGTGAAGCACGCGACGAGGCCGGCTGCGATCGCCGGGTAGCGGCACATCACGTCGGCGACATACGCACTGCTGTAAGGCAATCCACCCTGCCGCAGGAACTCGGAGTACGCGCGCAACACCGAGACGTCGCGCCACTGCAGCCCCGCCCGGGCCACCAACTCGTTGAGTCGGTCCGCCTCGGCGGCACCCGCCCACAGCGCCTCGACCGCCGCGCCGAAGCGGCGCGCGAAGTCGTCGAACCCGCCTTCCGGGGCGATGGGGTACCGGACCGTGAATTCGTACACCCAGCACGGCAGGTCCGTCGGCGTGGCCAGCGCGTAGGGCCGCTCGTCGAGCACCTCGACGCCGAGGCTCTGCAGCAGTGGCATGAGGTCGCCGAGCGACGCCGGTCGCCCGCCGACGTACAGGGACAGCCGGTGGGTCCCGCGCGCCGTCGCGTCGGGGACGATCCGGACCCCGACGCCGCCGTCGGCGAGCCCCGCGAGGATGTCGAGGTCGATGCGCGCCCGGACGGGGCTGATGTCCTGCTTGTACCCGGAGGGGAGGCCGGAGACGAATCGCGCGAGATGCTCACGCGTTCCGGGGTCCGCATCGGCGAGCACACGCTCGTCCCAACTGCGGAAGACTCGGGCGAGAGCGTCGTCGATCTCGCGGGGGTTCGGCATCGGATCGGTCTGGGTGGGGACGGTGTTCATCTGGGAACCTTCCGCCGGGTGCCACGCTGCACTCGGCTGGTCGTCGTGTCCGTTTCAACTGGTCGGATTTCTCGTGACGAGGGGCGGTTCTGCCGGATGCCCCTTGACACGAGCTTGTATAGACAGGAATATACAAGTCATAGTTGCAGAACGTGAGCCAGCGCACAACACCTACGACAGACCGGATTCGGACGACAACGGAGTCGCTCGACAGCCGCAAATCGCAGCAGCGCCCTCACCGCCCGATCGCTAGGAGTACCCGATGGACATCACCTCACCCGGCCACGAGGCCCGCCCGGTCAGCGCACCCCGCGGCTCCGAGCTGAACACCCTCGGGTGGCAGCAGGAGGGCGCGCTGCGCATGCTCATGAACAACCTCGACCCCGAGGTTGCCGAGCACCCCGACAACCTGGTCGTCTACGGCGGCACCGGCCGCGCAGCCCGCAGCTGGGCCGCGTTCGACGCCATGGTCGCCACCCTCAAGACCCTGAAGAACGACGAGACCATGCTGGTGCAGTCCGGCAAGCCGGTCGGCGTCTTCCGCACCAACGAGTGGGCGCCGCGCGTGCTGCTCGCGAACTCCAACCTCGTCGGCGACTGGGCCAACTGGGAGCAGTTCCGCAAGCTCGAGGCCGAGGGCCTCATGATGTACGGCCAGATGACGGCCGGTTCCTGGATCTACATCGGCACGCAGGGCATCCTGCAGGGCACCTACGAGACCTTCGGCGCGATCGCCCGTAAGCGCTTCGACGGCACCCTCGCCGGCACCATCACCCTCACCGCCGGCATGGGCGGCATGGGTGGCGCGCAGCCGCTGGCCGTCACCATGAACGACGGTGTCGCGATCTGCGTCGACTGCGACGTCACCCGCATCGACCGCCGCATCGCCCACAAGTACCTCGACACCAAGGCCGACAGCATCGAGCACGCGCTGCAGCTGGCCACCGAGGCCCGCGACGCCCGCAAGCCGCTGTCGATCGGCCTGGTCGGCAACGCCGCCGAGATCTTCCCGGCCCTGCTGGAGATGGACGCCCCCATCGACATCGTCACCGACCAGACGTCGGCGCACGATCCGCTGTCCTACCTGCCGCTCGGCGTCGACTTCGCCGACATGAAGGCGCTGGCCGAGAAGGATCCGGCCCAGTTCACCGAGGACTCCCGCAAGTCGATGGCCGCGCACGTCGAGGCGATGGTCGGCTTCATGGACAAGGGCGCCGAGGTCTTCGACTACGGCAACTCCATCCGCGACGAGGCCCGCAAGGCCGGCTACGACCGCGCGTTCGCGTTCCCCGGCTTCGTCCCGGCCTACATCCGCCCGCTGTTCGAGGAGGGCCTCGGCCCGTTCCGCTGGGCCGCGCTGTCCGGCGACCCCAAGGACATCGCCGCGACCGACAAGGCGATCCTCGAGCTCTTCCCCGAGAACGAGCACCTCAAGCGCTGGATCGAGATGGCCGGCGAGAAGGTCGCCTTCGAGGGCCTGCCCGCCCGCATCTGCTGGCTCGGCTACGGCGAGCGCCACAAGGCCGGCCTGAAGTTCAACGAGATGGTCGCCAACGGCGAGCTCTCCGCCCCGATCGCCATCGGCCGTGACCACCTCGACTCAGGCTCCGTCGCCTCGCCGTACCGCGAGACCGAGGCGATGAAGGACGGCTCGGACATGATCGCCGACTGGCCGCTGCTCAACGCCCTCGTCAACACCGCGTCCGGCGCCTCCTGGGTGTCGATCCACCACGGTGGCGGCGTCGGCATGGGCCGCTCGATCCACGCCGGCCAGGTGTGCATCGCCGACGGCACCGAGCTGGCCGCGAAGAAGATCGAGGCCGTGCTCACCAACGACCCGGGCATGGGCGTCATCCGCCACGCCGACGCGGGCTACGAGCACGCCATCGAGACCGCGCGTGAGCGCGGCGTGCGCATCCCGATGTCCGAGAACGACTGATCTCTACACCTGAACACGGCTCACGACGACCAGCGTGAGCCCGAACCGACGACACTGACGTCGGCTCCTTCACGAGCGGCAACGCGCAGGACGATCCCCCCTGCGCGTTGCCGCTCGTCGTCGTTTCCGGGTCCGGGAACGACGCACGAACCGCCCCTGGACAAATGACGCGGTCTGATGCGATAGTCATCGCATGCCACTAGATGGCAATCGACTTCCACTAGATGAAATCTAGCGATTCCCCCTCTCGTTCCCCAGGAGTTACCCGTGACCGCTCAGACCCTCGACGACGCCATCGACCTGTCCGAATTCCGCAGCACCGTGCGCGCTTTCGCAAACGCGGAGATCCTTCCCGGTGCAGCGGAGCGCGACGAGTCCAAGGAGTTCCCCGCGAAGCTGATGCGCCGCCTCGCCGAGCAGGACCTGATGGGCATCTCCGTCCCGGAGGAGTTCGGCGGTCTCGGCCTGTCGACGCGCGCCCAGCTCGTCGCCATCGAGGAGGTCGCGCGCGCCGACGCCGCCCTCGCGTCGATCTACACCGCCCACTACCTGGGCCTCGAGCCGATCCTCGTCGGCGGCACCGAGGAGCAGAAAAAGCGCTGGCTGCCCGGACTGGCCTCCGGTGAGGTCCTCGCCGGCTTCGCACTCACCGAGCCCGACGCAGGCTCGGACATCGCCTCGATGCGCACGGTGGCGCGCCGCGAGGACGACGGCTGGCACCTGTCCGGCTCCAAGACCTTCATCTCCAACGCCCGCGAGGCCGACCTGGTCGTGCTGTTCGCCAAGACCGACCCGTCCGCCGGCTTCCGCGGCATCACCGCCTTCGCGGTCCCGAAGGGCACGCCCGGCATCAGCTACTCCGAGCCGCAGGACAAGATGGGCATCCGCTCGGCGCCCACCTACACCGTCTACCTCGACGACGTGGTGCTCCCGCACGACGCCGTGATCGGCACCGAGGGCCGCGGCGGCAACATCGCGCTCACCGCCCTCAACCGCGCGCGCATCGACGTCGCCGCGATGGCCAACGGAATCGCGCTGCGCGCTTGGGAACTCGGACGCGAGTACGCCTCCGAGCGCAAGCAGTTCGGCCACCCGATCGCCGAGTTCCAGGCCATCCAGCTGCTGCTGGGTGAGTGCGACGCCAAGCTGGTGTCGTCGCGGGTGACCGCCGACTGGGCCTCGGACGTCAAGGACGCCGGACAGGACCTGCGTCGCGCCGCGTCGATCTCGAAGTTCGTCGCGACCGAGGCCTGCTTCTCGATCGTCGACAATGTCGTCCAGATCCACGGCGGCGCCGGCTTCATGCGCGAGTCCGAGATCGAGCGTCTCTACCGCGACTGCCGGATCCTGCGGATCTTCGAGGGCACGTCGCAGATCCAGCTGCTCACCATCGCGGGCAACGCCCCGTCGATCCGCTCCACCGAGTACTGAGAGGCGAGGCACCGATGACCACCCCCACACTCCCCCCGCTCGACGGAATCCGCGTCGTCGACCTGTCCCGCGTCCTCGCGGGACCGTTCTGCACCGCCCTGCTCGCCGACGCCGGCGCCGACGTCGTGAAGGTCGAGTCGAAGGCCGGTGAGGATTCTCGCCACCTCGGCCCGTTCCGCGACGGCGAGAGCATCTACTTCAACGTCCTCAACCGCGGCAAGCGCTCGATCGCGCTCGACCTGAAGGATCCCGAGGACCGAGAGTCGTTGCTGCAGTTGATCGCCGACGCGGACGTCGTCGTCGAGAACTTCCGCCCCGGCGTCACCACTCGGCTGGGCATCGACTACGAGGCGGCCCGGGCCCGCAACCCGAAGATCGTCTACGCGTCGATCTCCGGCTTCGGCCAGAAGGGCCCGATGGCGGGCGCCGCGGCCTACGACCTGGTGGTGCAGGCCCTGTCCGGCGTCATGAGCATCACCGGCACCGAGGAGTCCGGCCCGACCCGACTGGGCGAGTCGTTCGGCGACACCGTCGCCGGCCTGTTCGCGGCGTGGGGCATCAGCACCGCGCTGCTGGCCGCCCGCACCACCGGTCAGGGCCAGCACCTGGACGTCGCGATGTTCGACAGCATGCTCGCGATGCTGCCCACCGCGCACAGCCAGCTCCAGGCGTCCGGCGAGACCCCCAAGCGCGTGGGCAACCGGCACCCCGTGTCGACGCCGTTCGACACCTACCGCGCCGACGACGGCCTGTTCGTGCTCGCCATCGCCAGCGAGAAGGGCTTCCAGACGCTGGCCCGCACCATGGATCGGGAAGAACTGCTCGCCGATCCCCGGTTCGCGGACGACACCCTGCGGACCGAGAACGAGCCCGCCCTGCGCAAGGAGATCGAGGCGTGGGCCGCCGGCCGCACCGTCGCGCAGGTCCTCGACCTGCTGGACGCGGCGGGACTGGCCGGCTCGGAGGTGTGGAACGTCGAGCAGGCGCTCGGTTCGGAGCAGGCCGGATACCGCGGCGTCGTCGAGTCGTTCGAGCACCCGGCGGCCGGTACCGTGTCGTACGTCCGCCAGCCCGTCGTCTTCGGCGACAGCGCGCGTCCGGCGGTGCGGCGCAGCCCGCTGCTCGACGAGCATCACGACGAGATTCTCGGCGAGGCGCGCTCGCGATAGATTCAGCACGCTCGGCCGATCGGTCGACACCCTCGGCATGGGAGAGAAGCATGGCCCCCGGTGACGTGACACGCAGTGTCAGTCGCACCTTCGAACTGCTCGGCGCGATCATCGAGCACGGCGGGCTGACTCTCGCCGATGCCGCGAAGACCACCGATCTGGCGACGAGCACGGCGCTGCGGCTGATCCGCAGCCTCGAGCAGACCGAGTTCGTCCTCCGCGGCGAGGACAACGTCTACCGCGTCGGTCCACGCCTGTTGCAGATCGGCGCGAAGGCCATCGCGGACAACCAGCTGCTCCTCCGCGCGCAGCCGGCCATGACCGAGATCGCCGAGATCACCCGGGAGTCGACATACCTGTCGGCTCCCGGGCCTCGGGGAACGGCCTTGTACATGGGGCAGATCGAGGGCACCCACGCCATCCGGCACATGGGATGGGTCGGGCAGACGGTGCCACTGCACGGAACCGCGGTGGGCGCGGCCCTGCTCGGCGAGGTGAGCGAACACGGCTACGCCATCGCGCACGACACGATCGAGGACCATTCCACCGGGGTAGCGGCTCCGATCTACGACGCGATCGGCCGGATCGTCGGCGCGCTGAGCGTCGTCGGGCCCACCTTCCGACTCGACGACGACACCTGCGCCCAGCACGGGCAGGTCCTCGTCGAGCGCTGCACGCGGCTGTCGGCCGAACTGGGGCGCACCGTCCCGTCGTAGCGCGCCGCCCGCCGGCCACCGGCCGCGGACCGAATGTGACATCGGTTCAGTTGGACTGACCGAATGTCACATTCGGCCTCTCAGGGCAGTGCCGGAACTGAGAAAGTTTGGTGCCGCGGTCTCGTATCCGAGACAATGACGCGGCACGCCGGTCGGGACAATGACGCGGCACTCCGGCCGGGTGGCCGGGATCGGAAAGGGACGTGGGATGTCGACGAGCCGGGTCAAGTCCGCGGAGCGGGTGCTCGACGTGCTCGACCTGCTCGCCCGCCGGGGCGTGCCCATGGCCGCGACGGAGATCTCGAGTGCGCTGGACCTGCCCAAGAGCACCACGCACCACCTGCTCAACGTGATGCGGGACCGCCGATTCGTCTCCTACTGGCCCGACCAGCGCGCGTGGACGCTCGGCGTGTCCGCGTTCGAGGTGGGGGCGTCGTACATGCGGTCGGGACCCCTGCACCGCGAAGGGCAACGCCACATGGTCGCCCTCACGCAGGCCGCGGACGAGACGTCACACCTGGCGGTCCTGCAGGGGACCGACGTCATCTACCTGGACAAGCGCGAGCCGCTCAAGCCCGGCGTCCGACTGGTGACCGAGGTCGGCACCCGGCTGCCGGCCCACCTGACGGCCGTCGGACGCACGATCCTGGCGCGCCTGGATCCCGAGCAGCTCAGCGCGCTGTACGCCGGCTACACCTGGCCCACGCGTACCGGCGAGGGCCCGGCATCGCTGGACGACCTGCGCGCCCTCCTGCGGGCCGATCGCGAGCTGGGGTACGCGGTGGAACGGGACTCGACCACCAACGGCGTCACGTGCATCGCCGGCCCCGTCGTCACCCGGGACGGCCGCCCGGTCGCCGCGCTGGGCGTCGCCTACCTGACCGGCGCCCGGACCGACGCCGAGACCTCGGAGCTGGCCCAGCTGGTCACCGAGGCCGCCACCCACTTCTCCGACAGCCTCAGCGACCGCATGGTCGAGGCGTCGATGGAGTCCTGAACCGCCCACCCACCGAGCCCCGCCACGGCAATCCCCACCACCCTCTTGTCTTACATACGAGACTATGGTCTCGTATACGAGACCATTTCGCTTTCGCGGCCGCCGCTCCCCCTCCGACGGCCGAACCGTTCACCCCTCCCGGAGCCCCCATGACCCTCACCGCCCAGTCCACCGACGTCGTCGCAGTCGGGCTCGGACCCGTCTCCATCCAGGACGTCGTCGACGTCGCGCGCCACGGCCACGGAGTGCGCCTCACCGACGACGCCCTCGCCGAGATCGCCCGCTCCCGCAGCCGGATCGAGGACCTCGCCGCCGACCCCCGCCCGGTCTACGGCGTCTCCACCGGCTTCGGCGCGCTCGCCACCCGCCACATTCCGCAGGAGATGCGGACCCAGCTGCAACGCAGCCTGGTCCGCTCGCACGCGGCCGGGTCCGGCCCCGAGGTCGAGCGCGAGGTCGTGCGGGCGTTGATGCTGCTGCGCCTGTCCACGCTCGCGACCGGACGCACCGGCGTGCGCCCCGCGGTGGCGAAGGCCTACGCCGACCTGCTCACCGCCGGGATCACGCCGGTGGTCCACGAGTACGGCAGCCTCGGCTGCTCCGGCGACCTCGCCCCGCTCGCCCACGTCGCCCTCGCGGTGACCGGAGAGGGCACCGTCCGCACCGCCGACGGCCGCCTGCTCGACGCCGCCGACGCGCTGGCCGAGCACGGCCTGACACCCGTCGTCCTCGCCGAGAAGGAGGGCCTGGCCCTCATCAACGGCACCGACGGAATGCTCGGCCAGCTCGCGCTCGCCGTCACCGACCTCGACCATCTGCTCAAGCTGGCCGACATCGCGGCCGCCATGAGCGTCGAGGGCTTGCTGGGAACCGACCGTGTGTTCGCCGCCGACCTGCAGGCGCTGCGCCCGCACCCCGGCCAGGCCTCGGCCGCCGCCAACATGTCCCGGATCCTCGCCGGGTCCCCGATCGTCGCGAGCCACGCCGGCCCCGAGGACACCCGCGTCCAGGACGCCTACTCGCTGCGGTGTGCACCGCAGGTGGCCGGTGGCGCGCGCGACACCGTCGAGCACGCCCGCACGGTGGCGCTGCGCGAACTCGCGTCGGCGGTCGACAACCCGGTAGTCACGCACGACGGCCGGGTGGAGTCCAACGGCAACTTCCACGGCGCCCCCGTGGCCTACGTCCTGGACTTCCTCGCGATCGTCGCGGCCGACGTCGCGAGCATCAGCGAGCGCCGCACCGACCGCTTCCTCGACGTCTCCCGCAACCACGGGCTGCCCCCGTTCCTCGCCGACGACCCCGGCGTGGACAGCGGACACATGATCGCCCAGTACACCCAGGCCGCGATCGTTTCCGAACTCAAGCGTCTCGCGGTGCCGTCGAGCGTCGACTCCATTCCGTCCTCGGCGATGCAGGAGGACCACGTCTCGATGGGCTGGTCCGGCGCGCGCAAGCTGCGCCGCGCGGTCGACGGCCTCACCCGGGTTCTCGCCATCGAGATCCTCACCGCGGCGCGGGGAATCGACCTGCGTGCACCACTGCAGCCCGCGCCCGGAACCGGTGCGGTGGTCCGCGCCGTCCGGGAGCGCGTGGCCGGACCGGGCACCGACCGCTTCCTCTCGCCGGAGATCGAGCAGGTGGTCGCGCTGGCGGCGTCGGGCGCGCTTGTGGCCGCCGTCGAGGACGAGATCGGAGCCCTGCAGTGACCCGGCCGATCGCCCTGCCCCGGGCCCGGCCCGAGATCGATGCGCTGCCCACGTATTCGAGGGCGTCGGGCGCGGCGACAGTCCGCTGGCGCGCGTCGAGCAACGAATCCACCATCGCCCCTTCGCCCGCCGTCGTCGAGGCGATCACCCGCGTCGGCGCGCACGGGCACCTGTACCCGACGCTGTTCGCCGACGACCTGGTGGCGGCGCTGGCCGAGCGGCTGTCCGTACCGGCCGACGCGGTGCTCACGGGCGCCGGTTCGCTGGCACTGCTGCAGCAGGTCCTCACAGCGTTCACCGGACCTGGCACCGAGGTGGTGCACGCGTGGCGCAGCTACGAGGCGTACCCGATCCTCATCGGAATCGCCGGTGCCACAGCCGTTCCGGTGCCGCTCGACACGCAGCACCGCCACGACGTCGACGCGATGATCGCGGCGGTGACGCCGCACACCCGCGCCGTCCTCGTGTGCAACCCGAACAATCCGACGGGCACCGAACTCACCGAGCCCGAGGTGCGACGACTACTGGACGGCGTGCCTTCCGACGTCCTGGTGATCCTCGACGAGGCCTATCGCGAGTTCGCCGACGAACGCGTCGACGGCGTGGAGTTGCTGCGCGAGTACCCGAACGTCGTGGTGCTGCGGACGTTCTCGAAGGCGTACGGTCTGGCCGGCCTGCGCGTGGGGTATGCGGTTGCCGACTCGGCCGTCGCCGCTCCGCTGCACGCCGCCGCGCCCCCGTTCGGACTGAGCTCGGTTGCCGAGGCCGCGGCGTGCGCCGCGCTCGCCGACTCCGGGCACACCGACCGGATCGTGGAGTCGGTGCGGGCCGGACGCCGGCACCTGCAATCGGGACTCGCCGCTCGGGGCATCGAAACACCGCCCAGCGGAGGCAACTTCGTGTGGATCCCGGAGAGCGAGCGGGCGACGGCACTCGACGCGGCCTGCGTGGCGCACGGCGTGTCCGTCCGCACGTTCGCCGGCGAAGGCGTGCGGGTGAGCGTCGGCGACCGGGACGCCGAGGACGCGGTGCTCGCCGCCGTCGACGACCTCACCGCCCGCTGATCCACCACGGCTGCCCGACACCACGAAGGAACACCGACATGTCCCTCACCGCACTCGCCGACGCGCTCGGCTCGAGCCGACTCGTCACCGACCCCGACGTCATGGACGCCTACACCCGGGACGAGGCCCATCTGGCGATACCCGGCCGACCCCTCGCCGTGTTGATCGCGGACTCCACCGACGACGTCGCGGCGGCCATGAAATGGGCTACCGCCCATCGTGTTCCGGTGGTTCCCCGCGGCGCCGGCAGCGGACTGGCCGGCGGCGCCACCGCCATCGACGGCTGCCTCGTGGTGTCGACCGCGGCCATGCGCTCGATCGTCGAACTGAACGCCGCGGACCAGCTCGCGGTGGTGCAGGCCGGTGTGGTGAACGCCGACCTCGACCGGGCGGCCGCCGAGCACGGGCTGATGTACGCCCCCGATCCGAGCAGCTATCAGATCTCGACGATCGGCGGGAACATCGCGACCAACGCGGGCGGCCTGCGCTGCGTCAAGTACGGCGTCACCCGGGATTCGGTGCTGGGGCTGGAGGTGGTGCTGGCCGACGGCCGGATCCTGCGGACCGGGCACCGCACCGTCAAGGGCGTCGCCGGGTACGACCTGACCGGCCTGCTGGTCGGTTCCGAGGGCACCCTCGGCATCGTCACCGGCGCGACGGTGCGCCTGCGTCCGCGCCCGCCCCGCGAGCCGGCGACGATCGTCGGCAGCTTCGCGTCGCTGCGCGCGGCCGCCGACGCCGTCGCCGCCGTGGTGCGCGCGGGCATCGGACCGAGCCTGCTCGAACTGATCGACCGCGCCACCCTGGTGGCCATCGACGAGTGGAAGCGCATCGGCCTCGAGTCCGGGACCGCGGCCATGCTCATCGCGCAGGCGGACGGGCCAGACGCCGACGAGGCGGCCGCGGCGATCGAGCGACACTTCATGGACGCCGGGGCCGACTTCGTCGCCCTGTCGCAGGACCCCGCCGAATCGGCCCAGTTGCTCGAGATTCGCCGGCTGGCGTACCCGGCGGCCGAACGCCTCGGACAGTGCCTGGTCGAGGACGTCGGCGTGCCACGGTCGCGGTTGCCCGAGATGGTGGAGTCGATCGAGGAGATCTCGCGCCGTCACGGGGTGACCGTGATGACGGTCGCGCACGCCGGGGACGGCAATGTGCACCCGACGTTCGTGTTCGACCGGCTCGCGGACGGGTCGGTCCCGGACGCCGTCTGGGCGGCCGCGGACGAGGTGTTCCGGCGCGCTCTCGAGCTGGATGGCACCCTTACAGGTGAGCACGGCGTCGGAGTGTTGAAGCGACGCTGGATGGCGCTCGAAGTTGGAGAGGCTGGTTTGGACATCCATCGCGCGGTGAAGGCCGCGTTCGATCCGCTCGGTCTGATGAATCCCGGGAAGGGCTTCTGACCGGCGACCAGGAAAAACAATCCGGACACAAACCCGGATGTTGACAACTTGTATATACAGGCCTATACATTTTCCTCTGACAGCTACGGCGTGACCCAGCGCACAAGCACGAAGAAGGTGGGCATCACCCCCGGAAGTCGGACCGACCACACGGTGCGGTCACCGCAGAAAGAGCAGGCCCCATGACACACGACGGCAGCACATCCGAGGTGCTCCTCGCCCCGGAACGACGCACCATCGACGTCGTCCCCGACGACGAGCGCCACGGCACCCCCCGTAGCCAGTTCACGCTGTGGTTCGGCGCGAACATGCAGATCACAGCCGTCGTCGACGGCGCCCTGGCCGTCGTATTCGGCGCCGACGCACTGTGGGCAATCCTGGGTCTGCTGATCGGCAACGTCTTCGGCGGCGCCGTGATGGCGCTCCACTCGGCACAGGGCCCCCGGATGGGCCTGCCGCAGATGATCTCGAGCCGCGCCCAGTTCGGCGTCAAGGGCGCGGTCATCCCGCTCGTGCTCGTGATCCTGATGTACCTCGGCTTCGCCGCCACCGGCACCGTCCTGGCCGGACAGGCTGTGAACAAGGTGCTCGGTATCGACAACGCCAAGGTCGGCATCGTGATCTTCGGATTGCTCACGGCGTTCGTGGCGGTCACCGGCTACAAGCTGATCCACATCGTCGGCCGCATCGCGACCGTCGTCGGCATCATCGGCTTCACGTACCTGGCCATCCGCCTGTTCCTCGAGTACGACGTCGCGAACTACGTCGGGACCGTCGACTTCGACTTCGTGACCTTCCTGCTGGCCATCTCCCTCGGCGCAGGCTGGCAGCTCACGTTCGGTCCGTACGTGGCCGACTACTCCCGGTACCTGCCCCGCGAGACCAGCGAGCGCACCACGTTCTGGTCCACTTTCCTCGGCAGCGTCGTCGGGTCGCAGTGGTCGATGACCTTCGGCGCCCTCGTCGCCGCTGTCGCGGGTGACGCGTTCCTCGGCAACCAGGTCGGCTTCATGGGCGATCTCGCCGGCCCGGCGATCATCGCGTTCCTGATCTACCTGGTGATCGTGGTCGGCAAGCTGACCGTCAACGTCCTCAACGCGTACGGCGGATTCATGTCGATCCTCACCACCGTCACCGCGTTCGACGGCCGGACGCAGATCTCCACGAAGGCCCGCACGTTCTACATCCTCGGCTTCACCGTCGTCTCGATGTTCATCGCGATCGCGGCCAGCGCGGACTTCCTGGACAACTTCAAGAACTTCGTCCTGGTGCTGCTCATGGTGTTCACGCCGTGGAGTGCGATCAACCTGATCGACTACTACCTGATCTCGAAGGAACGCATCGACATCCCGGCGCTGTACGACCCGAAGGGGCGCTACGGAGCCTGGAACGTCCCGGCCCTGGCCGTCTACGCCGTCGGCGTGCTCGCCCAGATCCCGTTCCTGGCGCAGAAGATGTACACCGGCCCGATCACCGACATGCTCGGCGGCGCGGACATCTCCTGGCTCGTCGGCATCGTGCTCACCGGATTGATCTACTACCCGGTCGCCAAGCGGACGAGCAAGGCCCCCGCCGAAATGATCTACCCCGCCCACACCTCGATGGTCGACAGCCGGGTCTGAGCCCGGTCACAGACCACCGAACCCTCACGACAGTCACCTAGGAGCCACACGTGACCACGACCGGTCCCCGGACCACCGCACTGACGAACATCGGAACCCTCGTCACCAACGACCCCACTCTGGGCGAGGGGGCGCTGGGTGTCCGACACGACGCAGCGGTCGTCTTCGAGGACGGCGTAGTCGCGTGGGTCGGTGACTCCGCGGACGCCCCGGCCGCCGACGCCGGGCACGATCTCGGCGGCCGGGCCGTGCTGCCCGGCTTCGTCGAGAGCCACTCCCACTTGGTGTTCTCCGGCGAGCGGGCCGAGGAGTTCGCGGCCCGCATGTCCGGCGAGAAGTACGCCGCCGGCGGCATCCGCACCACCATCGAGGCCACCCGCGCCGCGACCGACGAGCAGCTCGCCGCCAACGTGCAGCGCCTGCTCGACGAGTCGCTGCGCTCGGGCAGCACCACCGTCGAGATCAAGTCCGGCTACGGCCAGAGCACCCGCGACGAGCTGCGCAGCGTACAGATCGCGAGCCGGTTCACCGACGAGGTCACGCTGCTGGCCGCGCACGTCCCGCCGCCGGAGTACGCCGGCCGCGGCGACGAGTACGTGGCGATGGCGGTCGACGAGATGATCCCGGCGTGCGCCCCGCACGCCAAGTGGATCGACGTGTTCTGCGAGCGCGGCGCGTTCACCCTCGAGCAGTCGCGCGCCGTCCTCACCGCCGGTGTCGCGCACGGCCTGATCCCCCGCGTGCACGGCAACCAACTCGGCGAGGGCCCGGGCGTGCAGCTGGCCGTCGAGATGGGCGCGGCCTCGGTGGACCACGTCACCTACGTCACCGGCGCCGACATCGACGCGCTCGCCGGCAGCGACACCGTCGCGACCTTGCTCCCCGGCGCGGACTTCTCCACCCGCAACCAGTACCCCGGCGCCCGCACGCTGATCGACGCCGGCGTCACTGTGGCGCTCGGCGCCGACTGCAACCCCGGCACCTGCTACACCACCAGCCTGCCGTTCTGCATCGCCATCGCGGTGCGGGACATGCACATGACCCCCGCCGAGGCGGTGTGGGCTGCCACCGCCGGCGGCGCGAAGGCGCTGCGCCGCGACGACGTCGGCAGCCTGCGGATCGGTGCCCGCGCCGATGCGATCGCGCTCGACGCCCCGTCGTACCTGCACCTCGCGTACCGCCCCGGTGTGCCGCTCGTCCGCGAGGTGTTCAAGAACGGCGTTCTCGCGACGTCCACGAACTGATCGACCGAAACAGGGATCTGACATGACCGACCACATCAACGTCGACATCGCACCCCGCCCGTGGTCCGGCCGGACCGACGGCACCGGACCGGAGCACCTCCGCTGGCACCAGGCCGTCACCCCCTACCGCCCGGGCGCCGGGACCGGCACGGTCCTGATCGGGTTCGCGAGCGACGAGGGCGTGCGCCGCAACAAGGGACGCCAGGGCGCGTCCGCCGGCCCCGACGCGCTGCGCAAGGCTCTGTCCTCGATGGCGTTGGAGAACGAGACGACGCTGTCCGACGCGGGCACCGTCGCCGTGACGGGCGACGGGCTCGAGGCCGGCCAGGAGGCGCTCGGCGCCGCCGTGACGACCGCCCTCGACTCGGGACGGCTGCCGGTCGTCCTCGGCGGCGGTCACGAGGTCGCCTACGGCACCTACCTGGGTGTCGCCGGATCGCAACTGCGACAGCAGCATCCGCGTCTCGGCATCCTCAACCTCGATGCGCACTTCGACCTGCGCTCCGACGTGGTGCCGAGCTCGGGCACGCCGTTCCGGCAGATCGCCGAGGCCGAGGAGTCTGCGGGCACGAGCCACCGCTACGACGTGATCGGCATCAGCCAGCCGAGCAACACCAACACGTTGTTCGAGACCGCGCACCGGCTCGGCGTGCGGTACCTGCTCGACGAGCACTGCGGCGTGGCCGATCGGGACCGCGTCGACGAGTTCGTCACCGATTTCCTCGACGACGTCGACATCGTCTACCTGACGATCGACCTCGACGTCCTGCCGGCCGCCGTCGCTCCCGGTGTCAGCGCACCCGCGGCCTACGGCGTGCCGCTGGAGATCATCCAGCGGGTGTGCGATCAGGTCAGCGTGAGCGGCAAGCTGGCCGTCGTCGACGTCGCCGAGCTCAACCCGTCCATCGACGTGGACAACCGGACGGCCCGGACCGCCGCGCGGCTGATCCACCGCATCGTCTCCGGGCACGTGTCGCCGACGCGCTGATCACCGGGCTCACCCGAGCAGCGACGCCAGTGCCGCCGCCAGGGCGGCGCCGGAGCCGGAGTCCTCGGCGCGCCAGGCGATGTGCCCGTCGGGTCGCACCAGCACGGCGCCGGTATCCGCGAGCCCGCACAGGCGCCGGAGCCGGTCCCACGTCTCGCCGGACGCGGCCTGCCCCGTCAGAACGGACGCGGTGATCGGAAGGCCCTGTCGGGCAGCATCGTCGACACGGTCGCGCCACTGCTCGCCTGCCGTGGGGCCGTGGAGCAGAGTGAACCCGGTGCCGATCAGGTCGAGGGTCGAGCGCGAACCGGTCATCCGCACGTGCGGAAGTCGATGCCCCGGCAGGCCCGACGGGGTGTAGCCGCCGGTGTCGATCGACGATCCTGCGTGTTCGGCGGCGTCGACGACGGCCTCCGACCGGTACCGCGCGGTCAGGAGCAGTTCGTCGTCGATGCGGTACCCGCCGCGGGCGCAGGCATTGCCGAGTGCGACGTCGATGACCTGCCGGGCGATGGGCCTGCGCTCGGCCTCGTAGGTGTCGAGCAGCCCGTCACCGGCGTGCCCGGACAGGACGGCGGCAAGTTTCCACGCCAGGTTGTCGGCGTCGCCGATACCGACGTTCATCCCGTGCCCACCGGTCGGCGGAACGGCATGGGCCGCGTCACCGGCCAGGAACACGCGCCGGTGCCGGTACGCGGCGGCCAGTGCGGCGTCCATCCGCCACACCGATGTGTCGACGACCGATACGTCGAGGTCATCGACACCGGCGGCGGCACGGACGATCTCGCCCCACCGGGACTCCTCGAACACCGTCGGATCCTCGGTCTCGGGATCGTAGGGGTACTGATAGATCCAGTGGGTGTCGTTGTCGATCGCCATGAACCCGCCCCGGCCGGGCGGGGTGAGGAAGTAGGAGGCGCTGACCCGGTCGGCGACGAGTGCACCCAACGGTGCGCGGAACCGGACGCTGACGTAGTGCCCCAGCCCCGTGTCGCCGTCCATCCGGATCCCGCACTGCGCCCGGACGGTACTCCTGGATCCGTCGCAGCCGACGAGGTAGTCGGCCTCGATGCTCGACCGCGCGCCGGTACTCGAGTCGCGCAGGTCGGCCGACACACCGGCCCGATCCTCGGTGAACGAGGCGACCTCGGAACCGAATCGAATTGCGCCCCCGGCGAGTTCGCTCGCCTCCTCGAACAGGATCGCCTCGAGGACGTCCTGCGAGCAGATCACCCCGGGCGCGGGAGTGACCTCCCGGCCGTCGGCACCCGGATCGACGGTGGCGCGCACGAAATCGGGTGCGGTCAGAGTCGTTCCGCAGTACATCGACACGTGTTCGGGAGGCAATCCGGCCGACCGCACCCGATCCTCGAGCCCCACCCGGCGTAGCACTTCCATCGACCGGGCCGAGATCCCACGGGCCTTCGGGTGCACCGACGTGCGCGGACGCTTCTCCACCAACGTATTCTCGATCCCGTTGCGGGAGAGCATAATCGACAGCACGAGCCCGACCGGCCCACCTCCGACGATGACGACCCCACTCGTTCGATGTCGCATTCACACCCTCCCTCCGCCAGGTCCACACGAACCCGGAACACTCCGACCCTGTAACGCTAACTCGCTCGAATTTACGTTACAGTGACCGGTAGTTGTCTACCCGTTTTCCGGAGGAGCTGATGGTGGATCTGCGCGGCGACAATCCTCGCGGCCTGCGGTTCGTCGTCGACGTCGCGAACGCGTACCGCAACGACTCGACGCTCCCGATCGACGCCTTCCAGGAGCTCGTCGACCGACATACCGCACCCGGCACCGCCCTACCGAGCCGCGGCGATGCCGCCGAACTCCATGCTGCGATCGACGACATCGTCGGGATTCTCGCCGCCCAGGAACCCGATGCGGCAGCACGGCGGATCAATGCCACGTTGAACCGGTATCCGGCCCACCCGCACCTCGTCCAACTCCCCGGGCGCCCCTGGTCGATGCACCTGCGCTCCGACACGACGAACCGCGCGCAGTGGTTTGCGTCGACTGCCGCGTTCGCGCTCGGGCTGTGGCTGAGCGAGAAGGGCTCGTGCGCGTGGGGCACGTGCGAGGCGCCCGGGTGCGACGACTTCTTCATCGACTCCGGGCGCCGGGCTCCGCAGCGCTACTGCACACCTCGGTGCGCGACCCGAGCCCGCGTCGCGAACCATCGCCTCAAACACTCGGCCGGCTGACCGCGCTGCCGGGGCGGCAGGAACGGCCGGTCACAGCCAGCGCGGCGGTTCCAGGTCCGAGCCCGCGCTCAACCCGATCGCCCCGCGGCCCGACGCCCATCGGACGACGGACGCGAGTGGGCCCACGACGGTGTCCGTGGGCGGCGCATCCTCCTGCACCACGACCAACCGTCGCTCGTCCACCTCGAGGGCCAACCCCGCACCCTCGCCCTTGCGGCGCCACACGCCGACGATGTCGTCGAGCAGGGAGTCGAGCACCACCTCCGGGATGTCCTCGAACCGGCCACCGTTGCCTAGGTCCACGGCGTGGATCCACACCTCACGGCTGCGCATCCACGCCGTCTCCGACGCCGGCACCATCCGCCCCTGCGCGGTCCGGACCTGTGCCGTCCAGGCCGGGTCCGGGAGGATGCGCCACTTCTCGTCGAGCTGGGCCGCCGTGTGGGTGAACAGGTTTCGCAACGATCCAGGGCTGAGGGTCGCGCCTTCGTCGATCTCCCGGGCCCGCTGCTCCATGGACTCGTACATCGGCGTCTCGATGCCGGTCGCCGCCCAGTCCAGGATCCGGCACAACGCGGCGGCGTTGTAGCCGACGTGCGCAATCAGCTTCCGCCTGGCCCACCCCGCGAGCAGGCTCGGGCCGTCGAAATCCGCGTCCGACAGCACCGCCAGCCGCTGCGCGAAGTACGCGGTTCCTTCGCGCGCGATGTCCAGGCGCTCGCCCAGATCCAGATCGTTGAAGGCCACGAGCACTCCTACTCGACGATGGTCTTGTTGCGCACCGAGCCGAGTCCCTCGATGCTCACCTCGACGGTATCCCCGTCACCGATGTAGCGCGCGGGCTTGCGCGCATGTCCGACGCCGCCGGTGGTGCCGGTGATGATGACGTCACCGGGCTGGAGCGTGACGATGTGGGAGATGTAGTCCACCAGCTTGGCGGGCGTGAACACCAGGTCGTCGGTGGTGGCCGACTGCATGACCTCGCCCTCGAGCCGGGTCTCGATGCGGGTACCGAGCTTGTAATCGGTGTCGAGGACCGGGCCGAAGCCGCTGGTCTTCTCGAACGTCTTGCCCTGATCCCACTGCAGGGTGCGGTACTGGTAGTCGCGCATCGTGTAGTCGTTGATCACCGAGTAGCCGGCGATGTAGGCGTCCGCGTCGGCCTCGGACACCCGGTACGCCTGCTCGCCGATGACGACGGCCAGCTCTGCTTCCCAGTCGAGCTGCGACGCCGCGTAGGCGGGCACGATCACGTCGTCGTACGGACCCGTGAGCGCTTCCTTGAACTTCGAGAACAGCGTCGGGTACTCGGGGAGTTCGCGGCCCATCTCCTTGATGTGGGTGCCGTAGTTCAGGCCCACGCACACGATCTTCCCGGGGTTCGGCACCACCGGCGCGTAGTCGGCGTACGCGAGGTCGACGACCGCTCCCGACGCCTTCTCGGCGACGGTCCTCCAGTCCGGGTCGTTCAGCAGTGCCGACAGGTCCGCGTACCCGTCGATGGCGGTGGCGGAGGTGTCGGAATCGACGCGGACGGCCGCGGTTCCGTCGCCGCGACGAAGAGTGGCGAGACGCATGAGGGTCAGACTCCTTCGGAGATATGAGTGCGATGAAACTGCAGACGCTCCACGATCGGCGCGTCCGAGAAGGCGAAAAGATCTATACCGCCGTCGGTTTCGAGGGACCACGGCACCCACGACGGGACGACGATCATGTCGCCCTTCGCGACGACGTGAGCCTGATCGCCGAGCAGGAAGCGGCCCTCGCCCTCGAACACCTGGAACACCGTCGAGCCGACGTCCCGGCGGGTGCGGGTCGACGCGCCGGGACGCAGGCGGTGGAACTCGGCCCGGATCGTCGGCATCACGTCCCCACCCGTGGTCGGGTTGGTGTACCGAACGGCGGCATGCCCGGGTTCGGAGGTTGCCGGGTAGCCCTCCGCCTCGAGCGCGAGCTGTTCCCTCAGTGCGGCGTCGGTGTGCTCCCACCGGTAGCACGCGATCGGGGAACTCGTCTGTGCGCCGACCCCGACCAGTGGCCGCAGACCCGGGTGCGCCCAGAGCCGTTCCGAGCGTGAAACATCCGGTGTCGACGTATCGGTCACGCCGTCGGATCCGAACTCGAAGAACCCGGTGTCGGTGTAGTTCACGAACGGGATGTCCAACCCGTCGATCCACGCCATCGGGTGATCGGTCTCGTTGTGGTGACCGTGGAAGGCCCAGCCGGGTGTCAGCAGGAAGTCGCCGCGACGCATCGCGACCGGGTCGCCGTTGACGACGGTCCACACGCCCTCACCCTCGACGACGAACCGGAAGGCGTTCTGCGAGTGGCGGTGCTCCGGTGCGGTCTCGCGCGGGCCCAGGTACTGGATCGCCGCCCACAAGGTGGGCGTCACGTACGGCACCCCGCCGAGACCCGGATTCGCCAGCGCGATGGCGCGACGCTCGCCGCCGCGCCCGACCGGGACCAGATCGCCGGCGCGCTGAGCCAACGGGTACAGCGTGGACCACTTCCACACGAATGGAACGGCTTTCGACTTCGGTGCCATCGGCATGAGGTCGCCCAGCTGCGTCCACAGCGGGTTGAGGTTCTCGGTGGCGAAATCGGCGTACAGCTGATCCAGCTCGGGTTCGTGGGCTTCGGCGGCAGTCATGGACTCTCCTCGTGAGCACTCGCGTGCGACGTCCGCCCCAACGTACGTAGGCGCACCGGCGCAGGCCCACGCAATTCTGCTGTGCGGAACTTGCGCCGGTTTCTGCGCAAACCGGCCTGCGTGGCTGCGCTTCGCGCATAGTTCCGGCGCGATTCGCCTGCCTACCGTGCCTGCACACCGACGCCGACCGACCCGGAGAACGGCCGGTGCCCCGCCCCTTGCAGAGGAGAACGACATGTCCACCCCGACGATGAGCTACGACGAACTGCTAGAGGCCCGCCGCGCGAGCGGTGTCGCGATGTTCAACGACAACCGGATGAAGCTCGGCATCTTCGGCTCGAACGTCAGCCACGGGCTGATGGCCACGCACGCGGAGACCACCTACGAACTGACGTGGGACCACGGCAAGAAGATCGCCCAGCTCGCCGACCGTCTCGGCTTCGAGGCGATGCTCCCCGTCGCCCGCTACCGGGGCATGGGTGGCGAGACGAACTTCAACGGCTCCAATTACGAGACCCACGCGTGGGCGGCCGGTATCGCCGAGGCCACCGAGAACATCATGGTGTTCACCACGATTCACGTCCCCACCAAACACCCGATCGTGGCCGCCAAGGAGTCGGTGACCGTCGACCACATCTCCGGTGGACGGCACGGACTGAACATGACCATGGGCTGGTACAAGGCCGAGATGGAGATGTTCGGCGGCACCCAGCGCGAGCACGACGTCCGCTACCGCTACGGCTCGGAGTGGATCGAGGTCGTCAAGCGCATGTGGACCGAGGGTGAGGGCGTGAACTTCACCGGCGAGTTCTTCGAGATCAAGGACGCGTTCTCCTCGCCCAAGCCGATCCAGCAGCCGTACCCGGTGCTGGTGAACGCCGGCAACTCGCCCGCCGGACTCGAATTCTGCGCTCGGGAATGCGATTTCAACTTCATCGCGTTCTCCGACCCCGCGGAGGCGAAGGACACCGCGTCGCGGGTGCGCGGCATCGCCCAGGAGCAGGGCAGCGACCTGGGAATCCTCAGCTACGGCAACATCATCTGCCGCGACACCGAGAAGGAGACCAAGCAGCTTCTCGACCACATCCTCGAACAGGGCGACTGGGACGTCGCCCGCCAGGTGTCCGGCGGACTGGGCTCCGAGAGCGGCTCCTTCGACAAGATCAAGGCCATGCAGGAGCGGTTCATCCTCGGCTACGGCGGCTACCCGCTCATCGGAACCCCGGAGCAGATCGTCGACCAGCTCCTCGAGCTGGAGCAGGCCGGCGTCGGCGGCATGATGGTCGGCTTCCTCGACTACGTCCAGGAACTCGAGTACTTCGGGGAGCGCGTGCTGCCGCTCATGCGCGAAGCCGGCCTGCGCCAGTGACGCGGAAGTGGTTGTGACATGAAACTTCTCACTGTCTACGGGAGTCCGACACCACCGGGCAAGCTCACTCGCGCACTCGGCCTGATCGAGGACGACGTGCGGGGGCGGCATCCGGGTTGGATCGTCGACCGGTTGATCCCTGAACCCACCGCGGATCCCGTCGTCGCGCTCTGGGGCGACGACGCCGTCGACCGCGTGTGTGCCGCGGACGCGGTGGTGCTCGCCTCCCCGGTGTTCCGCGGGTCGTTCACCGGCACGCTGAAACTGCTCGTCGACGCCCTGCCCAACGAGGCCCTGCGCAACAAACCCGTCGGGATCCTCACCGTGGCGGCCGCCCCGCACCACTTCCTCTCCGCGGAGCGGCACCTGCGCGACGTCCTGGCCTGGTTCGGTGCCCTCACCGCCCCCAACGGCGCGTTCTTCGTCGACCGCACGTTCGCCTCCGACGACGTTCCGGCCGACGCCCGTGCGGACCTGCGCGAGTTCGTCGAACAGGTCACCGTGCTGGCCGAGCGCCTCCCCGGGCACCACTTCGGGCCCGACCCCCTCCACGTGCGATTCACCCGGTCGAGCGCGTCCAGCGCAGCGACCCCGGCGACAAGGAAGACGACATGACCACCATCGAGTCGGCGCTGCGAGCCGATACGGCCCGAAACTACATCGGCGGACGCTGGGTGCCGTCGAGCACCACCGGAACGTCGTACTCGCCGGCGACCGGTGAACCCCTCGGCACCTACTACGAGGCCGACGGCGAGCAGGTGCGCGAGGCCATCCGGATCGCCAAGGACACCTTCGCCACGCACGCGTGGCGACGCGACCGGCACCTGCGCGCCAAGGTGCTCGAGGAAATGGCCGACCGGATCGAGGCGGCGTCCGGCGAACTCGCGATGCTCCTGGCCCGCGAGAACGGAAAGATCCTGCCGGAGGCCGACTTCGAGCTCAGCCTCACGCCGTCGAAGCTGCGGTACTACGCCGCGCAGGCCCTCACCGATTCGGGTCGGGGTGGCCGGGTGCGCGACGGCGTGTACTCGATGCTGCTGTCCGAACCGATCGGTGTCGCGGGCGTGATCGTGCCGTGGAACTCGCCGGTCGTGCTGTCGGTTCGGTCGTTCGCGCCCGCTCTCGCCGCCGGCTGCACCGTCGTGATGAAGATGGCGGCGCAGACGGCGCTCGTGAACGCCCGCCTGGCCGAACTACTGGCCGACTGCCCGTCCCTGCCCCAAGGCGTGCTCAACATCTTCACCGAGTCCGGCAGCGACGGCGCGAAACTGCTCGTGTCGTCGCCGGACGTGAACGCCGTGAGCTACACCGGCAGCACGGCGGTGGGCCGACAGATCATGGCGGCCGGCGGCGCCACCCTCAAGCGACTGTCCCTCGAACTCGGCGGCAAGACACCGATGATCGTGTTCGACGACGCGGACGTGGATGCGGCGGTCGGGACCATCGTCGCCGGTGTCACCACGTTCACCGGACAGTTCTGCATGACGGGCAGTCGGATCCTGGTGCAGCGGTCCATCGCCGACCGGGTCCGGGAGGCGCTCGTCCAAGCCTTCGGTCGCGTGAACGTGGGCCCGGGCGACCTGGACACCTCCCACATGGGGCCGATGATCGACGTCGCCTCCCGAAACCGCCTCGAAGCACTGCTCGCCGAGCACGTCGGCGACGCGGAGGTCCTCGTGCGCGGCGGGCGTCCCGACGATCCGGCGCTCGCGCAGGGCGCCTACTTCCGCCCCGCACTGCTGGCGGTCGACGACGTGAATTCGCCGCTCGTGCAACGCGAACTGTTCGGCCCGGTCGCGACGTTCGAGGTCTTCGACACCGAGGACGACGCCGTCCGGATGGCCAACGCCACCGAGTACGGACTCGCGGCATCGGTGTGGACCCGCGACGGCGCACGCGGGCTGCGCATGGCCGACGCGCTGGACGCGGGCACCGTCTGGACCAACGGATGGGCCGTCGTGGTCGACCAGTTCGAGGAGGGCGGCTACAAGCAGAGCGGTCTCGGGCGCCTCAACGGCCACCGCGCCCTCGAGGAGTTCCAGGAGTACAAGCACGTGGTTCAGGTGATCTGAGCCGGCACGGGTGGGGGCGTCGACACACCGGACGACGCCCCCACCGCCGCCGTCTCACGAGCGGCACCGCCGCAGTCTCACGAGCGGCACCGCCGCAGTCTCACGAGCGGCACCGCCGCAGTGTCTCCGACGGGGACTCCCCGTACACCTCCCGATACAGCGACGAGAACCGGCCGAGGTTGTAGAACCCCCACGCCGCGGCCACGTCGGTGACCGTGACCTCGCCGGACGACGGGTGCAGCAGATCGTCCCGGACACCGCGCAGGCGAACGTCCCGGATGTACTGGATCGGCGTGCGATCGAGGTGCCGCACGAACTGGTTCTGGAGCGTGCGGGCGCTGATGCCCGCCACGGCCGTCAGATCCGCCAGCGTCGGCAACGCCCGGGCGTGGTCGTGCACATGATCGAGGGCGCGCTGCAACGCGTCGGGAACGGTCTGCCGGGACGGCTGGTCGAGGAGTTCGCGGTGCGGTCCACCCGCGGCCATGACGAGATTCGTCAGCGTCAACGATTCCAGGTGCCGCCGAGAATTGTCGTATCGGGTGAGAATGCCCTCTTCGTCCCATTCCGAACGCATGAATTCGACACATCGAAGCAAACCCCTGCCCGCATTCGAATTCAGATCGACGACGAGGTCGAAATCGACGGGTGCAGCGATTCGGGTCTGCGTCAGATTCTCCAGATGACTCTCCAGATCCGGCCGCGGCACCCGCAGTGCGAATTGCGCGGTGTCCGAATCCCACTCGATCTTCTGCACGTGATGCGGCACCAGAATCGCCGCGCCCGCCATCGCGGTGGTCTCACCACGCACCGAATCGCCGCGCGAGACGCGACTTCCACCGAAGAGGGTGATGTTCACGTGATACCAGTGCTCACTGGGTGGAAGCGTAATGAGCGCTCCCACACCATAAGTCAGATAACCTAGGGTGAGGGCACCGTTCTGCACGGCGTTCAGGCGCGCATCGAGACGACTCGCTCCCCGAGGTTCGAGAACGTGTGGTTCGTATACCTCCGAAACGACTGCCTGGGCGAGGTCGACGTCGTCCGTGTGTAATCGCCCGTGCTGACGCAGTGGCTCGAATGCCGAGGGTGGCAGGGGCATTCCGACCTCCACGAGAAGGGTTCCGAATCAGGGATTCCCGACAATCCCCGGCATTGTCGTCGATAGTAGCCACGAGACCCGCTCAGATCGACCCCCTCGACATTCGCACGCACCGATACCGCCCCGATTTCCCGGCGTTTCCGCGGCGGTCGAACGCGGATGTCCCACACGGATTCCGGCCGACCGGTCAGCGACGCCCGCGGGAGTTGAGCCGGGCGGCCTGGCGCGTCAGGTGGTCGCGCTCGGCGATGTTGGTCGCCTGTCGGGCGGCGTCGGCGTACAGCCGGGCCGCCGTGTCCAGGTCGTCGGCGCGCTCGTGCAGATGCGCGGCCACCGCGGCGTGACGCGGCAGCGAGTCGTCCAACTCGGCGAGCGCCGCCAGGCCCGCGTGCGGCCCGTCGGCCTCGCCGACGGCCACCGCGCGATTGAGCCGGACGATCGGGGTGTCGGTCAGGCGCGGGCTCCGGAGCAGGGCGTCGTCCATCGACGAGGTCACTCCGTGACGGTGGGCGGCGCGGTCAGGAACGGGCACAACTCGAGCCACTCGTGGATCGGCCTCCCACCCGCGCCCGGAGCGGCCGACAGTTCCCCGGCAAGTTCGAGGGCGCGCTCGTGGCTGTCGACGTCGATCACCATCCAGCCGGCGATGAGGTCCTTGGTCTCGGCGAACGGTCCGTCCGTGACCGGCGGGCGGCCCTCGCCGTCGTACCGGACCCACATCCCCTCGGGGTCGAGCGCCTGCGCGTCGACGAACTCACCGGTTCCCTCGAGTCGGTCCGCGAAGTCCTGCATGTACTTCACGTGGGCCGAGATCTCCTCCGGCGTCCACTGGTCCATGGGCACGTCATTGGCCGGAACCGGGGCGCCGCGGTAGTGCTCGAGCAACAGGTACTTGGCCATCGTTGTTCTCCTCGGTGCTGGTGCGACCCATTCTGGTCGCATTCACTGCAGGGAGGGAGCCGGTGATCGATTCTCGACATGGCCCACGAGAATTTCTCGAATCTCGTGCAGCCGGGTGCGTCGACCCGGGCCGATGCGCGGCGACCGGGATTCCTCTACGCAGAAACTCGGCACCTCAGCCGACGTGTGCGATCTCGACCTGGACGTCGCGGACGGTGGCGCGTAGTTGCGCGATCAGGCGGCCGTCGAGGTGCTGGCGATAGCGCGTGGTGGGCACCGCCGCAGTCAGTGCCGCGATCGCTTCCCGCCGGCCGTTGCGCAGTGCGACACCGAACGCGGCGACACCGGCCTCGGTCTGCTCGACGTTCACGGCGAAACCGACCGCGCGCGCCGCCTCGAGTTCGGCGTGGAAGGCGTCGAACTCGTCCGGCGCCAGTCGGCGATCCACGTCGAAGTCGGGCGACGACGGCCGGTCGGGGTGCGGCTCGTCGGCGGGGCGGAGGTATAGCTGTTCGAGGGTCTGCCGCGGCAACTCCGCCAGCAGAATCCTGCCCCCGGCCGTGCGTTCCGCCGGCAACACCTGGCCTTGCCGGTCGCCTACCCGCAGCATCGATTCCGATTCGGCGGAGTACAGGAAGCGAACCTGAGAGCCGACGCGGATCACCACGTTGATCGTCTCACCCGTCGACGTCGCCAGGGCATCCACGTGGGGCCGGCAGATGTCGGCGAGTTCGCGAGTCCACCCCTGCTGGGCCGGACCGACGCCCATGGCCGGGCCCGGGTGGTAGCGGCGCTTCTCGTCCTGGACCGCGAACCCGCGATACACCAGCATGGCGAGCAGGCGGTGCGCGGTGGACGGCGCCGTACCGAGTTCCTCGGCGGCATCTTTGAGACGGAGCGCACCGACGTCGCGCAGCATCTGGAGCAGGCGCAGAGCGTTGTCGACCGAGTCGAGCGCGTACGAGGGCCGGGTGATCGTCTTCGCCGCCTTCTTCCCCGGCGAGTTGTTCCGCATGACAGAACTCTATTGCCTGCACATCGTCGCGCACACGAGGGTCTGACTCAGAGGCCGCGAACAGCCACCAGTCCGGTCGCGGTGCATTTCGAACCGATCTCGATCTCAAGGAGTGTCATGTCCGCGTTGAAGGACACGCACGTCATCATCGCCGGCGGCGGCATCGGCGGCGCTGCGAATGCCCTCGCCCTCGCCCGCCGCGGCGCACAGGTCACGCTCTTCGAGCGGGCGTCCGAGTTCGGCGAGGTCGGCGCGGGCCTCCAGATTGGACCGCACGGTTCGCGAATTCTGAAGGAGTGGGGCATCTTCGACGAGGTGGTGGCCAAGGGCGTGCTGCCGAAGAATCTCGTCTTCCGGGACGCCGTGACCGCCGAGGTGCTCACCAAGGTCGACCTCGGCCGCGAATACCAGCAGCACTACGGGGGCGTCTACTTCGTGGTGCACCGCTCGGACCTGCACACCATCCTCGTTTCCGCCGCTCGGCGGGCAGGCGCGAACCTGATCACCGATGCCGACGTCGTCGACGCCGTCACCGAGGGCGACCACGTCCACGTCACGCTCGCCGACGGCACCGTCCATACCGGTGACGCGCTGCTGGGCATGGACGGTCTGCACTCGACGCTGCGCCGAAAGATCCACGACGACAAGCCGGTCGGCTCGGGATACGTCGCGTTCCGCGGCACCGTGCCGATGGAGGAGGTGCCGTTCGCGGACGAGATCGAGGACGTCGTCGGCTACATCGGCCCGCGCTGCCACTTCATCCAGTACCCGCTGCGCGGTGGTTCCATGCTGAACCAGGTGGCAGTGTTCCAGTCCCCCGCCTTCCTCCGCGGCGAGGAGATGTGGGGCAGCCCCGAGGAACTCGCGCGCGCCTACGACCACTGCCACGAATCCGTGCGCAAGGCTCTCGGCTACCTGTGGACCGACAAGTGGTGGCCCATGTTCGACCGCGAACCGGTCGAGAACTGGGTCGACGGGCGCATGATCCTCCTCGGTGACGCGGCGCATCCACCGCTGCAGTACCTCGCCTCCGGCGCCGTCATGGCACTCGAGGACGCCAAGTGCCTGTCCGACTACGCGGCCGACGACCTGCGGGGCGACGACGCGCATTGGCCGACGATCCTGCGTGATGTCAACGCCGAGCGGGCACCTCGATGCAACCGCATCCTCACCGTCGGACGGATGTGGGGCGATCTGTGGCATCTCGACGGCGCCGGACGCGAGGCCCGCAACGAGCTGTTCCGAATCCGCGACACGTCCAGCTACAAGTACACCGACTGGCTGTGGGGCTACGACTCGAACCGCAACCGCGTCGGCGCTCCGGCGTAGGACCGGTCGGCGATGGCGGTCAGTTCGTCTCGCCCGACGATCTTGACGCGTTCTCGACCCTGTGCGTCGCCGAGCTCCCTTTCGGCGGAATCGATCCGGAGCCAGCCGGCCCAGCCCGTCGGCCGAACGCCCCTGTCCTGCAGCAGCCTGTCGGCGGCCCGCCTTCCCGTGCGTGCGCGAGAGCCCGCGACGGTCCGCTCGAGCAGGGTCTCGACGGTCTGTCGTGCATCGGATTTCGTCGATCCGATCAACCCCACAGGGCCCCGCTTGATCCACCCCGTGGTGTAGAGCCCGGGAACGTGGTTGCCGTCGCCGTCGACCACGGCCCCCTCGATGTGCGGGACGGTTCTGGTCCCGTGATCGAACGGGACGCCGGCCAAGGGTGTGCTCGCGTACCCGATCGCGCGATAGACCGCCTGCACTTCGTGCTCGACGAACACGCCCGACCCGGATACGTGTCCGTACCCGTCCGGGACCATGATCTCGGTGCGCAGCCCGTCGACGGAATCGGCGCCGACGACAGCCGCCGGGGCCTGGTGGAAGTGCAGGTGTACCCGCCGCGACGCCGTGCGCCGGCTCGTGGGGACGCGCGCCCACTCCCGCATGGTTTCCACGACATGGCGAACCGGAGTGAACTGCCGTGTCATCCGGTCGAGATGTGGATCGGGTTCGAGATCAGCGGGATTCACGACTATGTCGACGTCGTACTGGTTGCCGAGTTCGCGCAGTTCGATCGGCGAGAAGCGGACGTCGGCGGGGCCGCGGCGGGAGAACAGATGCACGTCACGGATCGGGTTGGCCGCGAGTCCCTCGTACACGTTGTCGGAAACGTCGGTGTCCGACAACGTGTGCGCGTGTTTGACAAGCATGCGGGTCACGTCCAGGGCCACGTTGCCTGCACCGACGACCGCCACCGACTCGGCGTGCAGTGGCCACGCGGTCGACGCGTCGGGATGACCGTCGTACCAGGAGACGAAGTCCGCGGCGCCGAACGATCCCGGCAGGTGAATGCCGGGAATATCCAGCGGTGCGTCCCGCAACGCGCCGGTGGCGATGACGACGGCGTCGTACGAGTCGCGCAGTTCGGCGACGGTGATGTCGGCACCCACTTCGACGTTGCAGAGCACTCGGATGGTGCTGCCGTCGAGCACGACGTGAAGAGAGTCGATGATCTTCTTGATCTTCGGATGATCGGGCGAAACGCCGTACCTGACCAGCCCGTAGGGAACGGGTAGCCGCTCGAACAGGTCGATCTGTGTTCCCGGCGCAAGCTGGGAGAGGATGTCGCACGTGTGAATTCCGGCCGGTCCGGCTCCGACGACGGCGACCTGCAATGGCAACGTCATAGCGTCGATCTCCTGGATGTTCGGGGGCGCTCATTCGGTCGCCTGCGGCCGGACCGCCGCTACGACGGGGTGGTCGCGGCCGATCGGACCGGTCCGGGACCCACCTCCCGGCGAGCCGAGTTCATCGAAGAACTCGACGTTCGCGGTGTAGTAGGCGGCGAAATCACGTGGTAGATCGTCTTCGTAGTAGATCGCCTCGACCGGGCAGACCGGTTCGCACGCACCGCAATCCACGCATTCGTCGGGATGGATGTAGAGCATCCGATCGCCTTCGTAGATGCAGTCGACAGGGCACTCCTCGATACACGCCTTGTCCTTGATGTCCACACACGGCAGCGCGATCACATACGTCATGCGCACGAGGCTAAAACCTCAACTGGGGTTGAGCTCAAATCGGCGCCGAGTCGGCAGGCGACATCGACGGCAGCATCGATTCGACGTGAACACGAAAACCCCTGCTAAGCCGTGCAATACATGGAGCTCGAGCGCCGAGCACGGCACACCTGTGACCGAGAGCCAGCGGCGCCACCGACCGGACACACCCCTCGCTCCCGCACCCGCGCAGAGCGGTCGCCTATCCCAGTGACATACGACACATGTGCTCGAAAATTCCACTGCCCCTCGGGATATCGTGGCCGGCATGCTTGACAGCGAAACTCTGAACTCACTCGCACAACGACTCTCACCCGGCGCCGTCCTCACCGATCCCGACCTGCTCGAGTCCTACCGCCAGGATTGGAGTTTCGACCCGGACGCCGGGACGCCGGCCGCGGTCGTACGTGCCGCCGACACGGCGGACGTCCAGGAAGTACTCAGGTTCGCCGTCGAGAACGGCGTTCCGGTCGTTCCCCGAGGCGCAGGCACCAGCGTGGTCGGCGGATCCACCGCCATCGACGGGGCCATCACCCTCAGCCTGGAGCGGATGAGCGCGATCACCGTCGACCGTGCATCACGGACGGCGGTCGTCGGGCCGGGAGCCGTCACCGTCGACGTCAAGTCGGCCGCCGCAGCAGCCGGGTTGTTCTACCCACCGGACCCGTCGTCGTTCGAGATCTGTTCGATCGGCGGCAATGTGGCGACCAACGCAGGCGGTCCCTGTTGCACGAAATACGGCGTGACGAGCGACTACGTCCTGGGCATGACGGTTGTTCTCGCCGACGGTTCGGCCGTCGAACTCGGCGGGACCCGCGTGAAAGACTCCCCTGGATTGGCGTTGGCGAAGCTCTTCGTAGGGAGCGAAGGAACGCTCGGAGTGATCACCAGCATCACCCTTCGGCTCGTTCCCCAGCCGGCCGCACCTCACACACTGGTGGCGTACTTCCCGCACATGTCCGATGCAGCTGCCGCGTCGCAGGACATCACGGCTGCTCTCAGACCGTCTCAGCTCGAGATCATGGACAACGCCGCCGTCAATGTGGCCGAGGATTTCCTCAGAATGGATCTCGATCGGACGGCAGGCGCGCTGCTGATTGCTCGCTCCGACGCCGGCGCCGCCGCCGAGAGCGAGTTGAGCGCGATGCAGCGGATGTGCGAAAGCAGGGGTGCCACAGCTGTTTTTGCAACCGACGACCGGTTCGAGGGCGAACTGTTCGACCGCCCGCGTCACGCGATCTACGAGGCATTGGAGAAGGTCGGTGCGCTGATCAGCGACGACGTGGCGGTGCCGGTTCAGCGCCTCTCGGAGCTGACGGACGGCCTGGCAGCGATCGCGGAGCGGCACCGGACGACCATCGTCAGCTGCACACATGCCGCAGACGAGCTGACCCACCCTGTCCTGAGCTACCCGCATGGCGACGAGTCGGCCGCCACCGCCGCAGCAGCGGCGCGAGGGGAGATTCATGAACTCGTCGCTGCACTCGGCGGCACTGTTCCCACCGAGTACGGCGTCGGACGTCGGAAGCGAGCCGTTCTGGCCGCCGGCCTGTCCCCGGAACTCCTCGCCCTGAACCGTCGTATCAAGCAGGCGGTCGACCCGACCAACATCCTCAACCCGAAAGTCCTGATTTCTTCACTGGACGAACCTCCCCAGCGCGTCGGTTGAACCGTTGCGGCGCCGCACGGCCGAGCGGATCGACCTGCGCGGCGCCGCCGGCGGTTGAGCGGAATGAGCGCGGATACGCTCGGTGTCAGTTGTTCGCGATGAAGTCCGTTACCAGGCGGTTGAATTCGTCGGGATGCTCGATCATCGCCCAGTGGCCACAGTGGTTGAGGATCACGAGGCGGGAGTCGGGGATGAGCGCGAGCAGCACAAGCGAGTGCTCGTAGGAGACGACCCGGTCGTCACGACCGTGGATCAGCAGGGTCGGCACGTCGACCTTCGGCAGGTCCTCGAGTCGCACCCACTTGGGGATCGGGGCCCCCTTCGGCAGGCCCGCCAGGTAGTTCTCGAGGTGCTCGGGGCGCGCCAGCGCGGCGTCCGAGCGGGCGGCCAACAGTTCCGGCGTCGCGAACTGCTTGTCGTAGACCATGATCTCGATCAGCTTGCCCATGGCCTCCGGCGTCGGATTGCGGTACGCCTCGATCAGCACCTTGAGACCTTCGCTCGGCCCGTCGCCGGGGGCGAACAGCTTGGGACCGGGCGTGGGCGGCCCCATGGTGACGAGGTGCGAGATCCGGTCCGGGTGTTCGGTGGCGAACCGCATCGACGTCGCACCGCCCATCGAGTTCCCCACGAAGGCAGCCTTCTCGATGCCGAGCGCGTCCATGAACTGCAGGGCCGTATCGACGTGATCGAGGCGATCGACGGTGGCGGCGTCCGACTGGCCCCAGCCGGGCATGTCCACCGCGTACACGTGGAAGTGTCGGGCGAGCGCCTCGATGTTCCCGGAGAAGTTGCTCCATCCGGTAGCGCCGGGACCGCTGCCGTGCAGCAGGATCACCGGATGGCCGCTGCCGGCCTCCTCGTAGTGCAGCTTCCAATCGCGGGTGCGGACCGTGCGGCTGGTATCGGACTGGGTGAGTGACATCGTTGTGTTCCTTTGCGTACGAGTGTGTCTCGAAGAGACGTCAGGACTGCAGGAGATCGGCGACGACCTGCGGCGCGCGGTGGCCCCAGGTGTCGAGCTTGTCCAGATGCTTGATCTCCCAGGTGGCGTCGTCGATGATCAGTCCGCCCCAGCCATATTCGATGTTGAATCCCGACGGCGTGCGGACGTAGAAGCTGAACATCTCGTCGTTGGGGTGCATGCCCAGCGTCATCTCGAACGGCTGCTTCGCATCCATGCAGCGGTCGTAGGCCAGGCCCACGTCGTTGATGTCCCCGACCTCGATCATGAAGTGGTGCATGCGCTTGGGGAACGGCATGTCCGCCCACGCCACCGAGTGGTGCCGGCCGTTGCAGTGCGTGAACACGGCGTCCGCATACACGCCCGGCGCCACCTGCTCCTTGATGAAGTCGGTGATCTTGAAGCCGAGGATGCCGTACCAGTCGAGGATCGTCTCCCGATCGCCTCGTTCCATGAGGAACTCGTGCCCGGCACCGCCGTCACCGGTGACGAAGCGCGAGAACAGCTTTTCGGATCGGAACGGGGTGTCGGCGTCGGCCAGACCCACGATCAGCTCCACGCGGTTGCCGACCGGGTCGGTCGTGACGACGATCCGATCGACCTTGCGGGCCGCGGCGAGATCCGCACCGCCCTCGACGACCTCGGTCCCGGCCGCGCGCAGCCCGCCGACGATCTCGTCCAGATCCGTCTCGGTCGCGCACGCGAATCCGGTGAACGCCAGGTCGTCCGCGTCGCCACGGACGATGATCCACCGGTGTGCCTTGGAGTCCATACGGAGGAAGAGGGCGTCGTCGGATCGGTCGGCCAGTTGCATGCCCATCAGATCGACGCCGAAGCGCTCCCAGGCGTCGAGATCGCTGGCCTCGACACCGATGTAGGCGAGTTCGGTCACGCTGGTCATCAGTGGTTCTCCTTCGTTGGGATCAGGCGGGGACGCCGAGTCCGCTGACGTCGGCGGCGGCGACGAACTTGTCGGGGCGGACGGCGACGGCGCGGGCACCGAACCTGCGCAGCCAGGGGCCGAGGACCTCGTCGAGGTCGACCAATTCGTCGGGGCCCTGAGTGTGCTTGTCCTGCGGGCGGACTGCGATGTAGCGCGCACCGAGCGCGTCCCATGCGGCCTTCTCCTGCGGACTCAGCAGCGACGCCGGGTCGACGTCGTCACCCAGGAGCACGAAGCCATCACCGAGCAGGTCGTCCAGACGAGCGATCACTCCTCGGGTGTCGCCGACCTCGGGCTGCGGCACCATCCGGCCGACGATGCTCGACTCGTCGATCGGACCGCGCAACCACCCCGCGACCAGGAAGGGCGGCGCGATCAGCGGCGGCTCCGGCGGGTTCTCGGGGCCCTCGGGCGGGGTCGCGAGGTCGGCCTGCTCCTCTTCCGACAGCTCCTGCTTGATGATTCGGCCCAGCTCGACCGCCAGATTCGTGTACATCGCGGCGTTGGGGCGGCGCTCCGCCTCGTACGTGTCGAGGAAGCTCTCGTCGAGCTCCCCCTTGATGACGCCCGCCAACTTCCAGCCGATGTCGTAGGCGTCGCGCATCCCGGTCTGCATCCCGGCCCCGGCCCACGGCGGCATGAGATGCGCCGCGTCGCCGACCAGGAAGGTTCGACCCACACGCCAGGTGTCGGCCATGCGGGTGTGATGCCGGTAGAAGGCGTGCTGGTGGATCTCGACGTCGTCCTCGGTGACACCGAGCGCGTTGAGCAGCGGCCACACCTGCTCGTTCGTGGCGAAAGCCGCCTCGCTCTCCCCTGGCTGAAGGGGCAGTTCCCACCGGTGGTTGCCCTGCGAGAGCGAGATGTCGACCACGGGACGCTTCTTGTCCGACCAGAACGTGAGCAGGTTGCGGTCGGGCCACCACCGCTTGACGCGGCAGTCGATGACGATCCACATCACGTCGATCGTGTCGCCGAGCAGTTCGACACCCAGCTGACCCCGGGTGGGGCTGCTGCCGCCGTCGCACCCCAGCACGTAACGCACACGCGTGGAGGAGGTTTCGCCGGTCGCGGTGTCCTTCGCGGTCACCGTGACGCCGGCGTCGTCCTGCTCGAGAGCGACCATCTCCGACCCGTACCGGACGTCGAGGAGTCGGTCGTACCTGGCCGCGCACTCGCGCAGCTTCGCTTCCATGGTCGGCTGGTAGATGTTGAAGAACCGCGGCTTGATGCCCAGCGTCGACGGCGGATGGTCGATGCGGAGCAGTTCGACACCGTCGTAGGTCTGCCAGCGCAGCGCACGTTGCGGGTCCATGTCCTTCTTGACGGCCTCGTCCACGCCGAGGTTCTGGAAGATGCGCATCGTCCAGTCGTTGACAGTGACGGCCCGCGCGCGCTGGTAGATGTCGCGGTCGCGCTCGAACGCGACGGCGGAGATGCCGTGCTTGGCCAGCGTGAGCGCCGCGATGACGCCGCTCGGGCCGTAGCCGACGATCGCGACGTCGGCGTCGTACTTCTCGTTCATGAGCAGGGCTTTCGTGTGTTCGACCGCAGCGCGTGCGGTGCGGATTCGGATGTGAGTTCCCGGGACCGAGCGGTCCGTGCCGCCCTCCCGCAAGCCATGTTTTGGAACGATCGTTCCGTCCAATAGTGAGCAGCGTAACAGCGCCGCGAGAGCTGTCAAGAAGCAATTCGGGAGCCCGGCGCCCGGCGGGGAGAAACGCGGCGCGACCTACACTGGCGGGATGGAGAACGCCGCACCGAGTGGAAACCGACGAGGTCGGCGCTCACGCCAGGAGATCCTCGACGTCGCCGCCCGGGTCATGTCCGCGCGCGGATACGCGGGGACATCGATGTCGGTTCTGGTCAAGGAGACAGGCCTGCCCCGCAGCGCCTTCTACTACCACTTCGAGTCGAAGGCCGGCCTGCTGTCCGAGGTGATGGCCCGGGGCGCCCGGGCATTCTTCGACGCGATGCGCGCAGCGCACCGGAACCCACCGACGGGCGGCTCACCGCGCGAGCGCCTGGGCTGGTACCTGCAGCAGACGGGTGAGGTCTCCGTTCACCACGAGGAGTTCCTGCGCCTGATGCTCGTCCTGGTGATGAGCAACGAGGCGGCCGAAGCCGCCGAGGCGATGCGGACCGTCATCGACGTACGGACCGAGGGCCGCGAACTGATGCGGGACATGATCCACTCGGCGTTCGCGGTCGAGGGGGACGACATCGCGACCGCCGTTGCCGACGAACTCGCACACTTCGGCATGGCCGGCTTCGACGGCGCCTTTGTCTCCCGGCAGACGAAGGACGGAAAATCGATGGCCGAGTTCATGAGTCAACTCACCGATGCGCTCGCTGCCATCGGCGAGGCGCGGGTCGTCACACTTCGGGCGCAGGCGGGCACCGGAAGTACGCCGGCTCCCGCCGTCTGAGCGGCTACCCCTCCCCCGCGACCGGATCCGACCAGATGTCCATCGGCACACTCGCGATACTGCGACCGCGCTCGTCGAGGATGCGGCCCATGCGTTTGAAGTACCGCAGCGCCACGGTGCGGTCGAGGATCGTGAGGGTCGGCACGATCTGCCGCATGTGCTGCTCGGTGCGGTGGACGTCCTCGAGGGAGCGGACCCAGACGGAGAAGTAGAAGTTGGCGGGCGCCCCGGTGAGCACGAGACACGCACGCGTCTCCGGCAACGCGACGAGTCGACGGGCGACGTCGTCGCACTCGTCGACCGGGACGTGCGCCCACATCGACACCGACACCGGCCACCCGGACAGCGGCTGCGCGACGTCGCAGCGCAGCAGCACCGCGCTCCGGTCCAGCAATGCGTTCAGTCGGCGCCGGGCGGTGCTGACGCTGCAGTCGAGTTCGGCGGCGATCTCGGTGAGGGAGGCGCGACCGTCACGGAAGAGCGCGGCGATCATCCTGCGGTCGGTGGCGTCGAGCGGCCGCGACGACGACCGGCGCCGGCCGGGTGCCCCCAGGTGGCCGCGCTGGTCCGCATCGAGCGCGCGTAGTTGCCAGTCACCGCCCAGCGCGTACGGTCGGATCACGAGATGCGGTCTGGTCGAGCGGATTCCGGGCAGCTTCTCGATGCGCAGCACCATCCGCGACAGTGCCCCCAGGTCGGACACACTCACCGTCAGCAGGAGGTCACGCGAGCCGCTCGTGTGCTCGACGGTGAGCACGTGCGGTCGGCGGGACAGGGTCTCGGCGGTCGCCTGCGTCTCCCCGGCCACGCACTCTATCTCGACCAGCGCCGCGGTCTGCGGCCCCGCCGGGTGCGCCGTCACCCAGGCCGAGCCCGCTTCCGCCAGCCGATTCCACCGCCGCGACGCGGTCACCGGATCCACGCCGAGCGCGCCGCCCACCTTCGACCACGAGGCGCGAGGGTCGAACTGGAGCACGTTGATCAGACTCAGGTCGATCTCGTCGAGACCGTCAAATTCCTGAACATCAAGTTCGTTCACGACAAGATCCTGCAATTCGGCCGGGTGTGATGCACGTCGTGTGCATCATGCCTGAACCCGCTGCACACTGGGCACCGCCGAACCGAGAGGAGACTTTGGTGTCGCTCACCGAGGACGCACGCGAACTGCACGACTATCTGGTCCGGCTCCGCCGCGAGCTCCACACCGAACCCGAAGTGGGCCTGCACCTTCCGCGGACCCAGGAGCGGGTTCTCGCGGCGCTGGACGGGTTGCCGCTCGAGATCACCACGGGCTCCGCACTCACCTCCGTCACGGCGGTCCTCAGGGGATCCCGGCCCGGCCCGACGGTGCTGCTCCGCGGCGACATGGATGCCCTCCCCGTCGGCGAACGCGCGAGCATCGACTACGCCTCACGGATCCCCGGGCAGATGCACGCGTGCGGGCACGACCTCCACACGTCGATGCTGGCCGGCGCCGCCCACCTGCTGTCCGCACGACGCGAGCACCTCGCCGGCGACGTCGTGTTCATGTTCCAACCCGGCGAGGAGGGATACGACGGCGCCGGCCTGATGCTGCAGGAAGGCGTGCTCGAGGCGTCGGGGTCCCGCCCGGTTGCCGCGTACGGTCTGCACGTGAGTGCGTCCGGGGCGCCCGGCGGCGTGTTCGTCACCCGGAAGGGCCCGCTGATGGCCGCGAGTGACGTTGCGACGGTGCGGGTGCTGGGCCGGGGCGGCCACGGGTCGTCACCCCACGCGGCCCTCGACCCTATTCCCGCGGCGTGCGAGATGGTGACGGCCCTGCAGACGTTCGCGACCCGCACGTTCGCCCCGTTCGACCCGGTCGTGCTCACGGTGGGCGCGTTCCACTCAGGCACCGCGGCGAATGTCATTCCCGACGACGCCCGCTTCGACATCACGGTGCGTACCTTCTCCCCCGAGAGCCAGGCGAAGGTCCGGGCCGGCATCACCCGGGTGTGCCGGGGAATCGCTGCCGCGCACGGGCTCGAGGTGGACGTCGACTACGACGAGCAGTACCCGGTGACCGTCAACGACGACACCGAGACGGAGTTCGTGGCCGACGTCGTCGCCGAGGTCCACGGTCCGGAGCGGTTCGCGTGGCAGCCGCAGCCGGCGGCCGCGTCCGAGGACTTCTCGCGGGTGCTGAACGAGATTCCGGGCGCGTTCGTGTTCCTCGGCGCGTGCCCCGCGGACCGCGATCCGGCGGCGGCCGCGTTCAATCACTCGCCGCTCGCAGAGTTCGACGACTCCGTCCTCGGCGACGGCGCCGCGCTCTACAGCGAACTCACGCTCCGCCGCCTCGCCCGGACCCGAGCGGACGAGGCAGCCTGATCACCGACCAGGGACGCGTATCAGGTCTCGACGAGGACGTCGCCGAGTCCCAGCGTTCGGCGGTGAAGGGTCGGCACGCCGCCTAGTAGGCGCGCCGTGCCGACCCCGAGCTCCGGGGCATGTCCGGTACCCGGGTCGCACCGACCATCTTCAGGGCGATGTTGACATACTTCTGGGCAACCACCTCCGGGCTGTGCATGCCCTCGGCGTGATACCAGCGCGGAATCACTTGGCACATACCGAGAACCGCGCGGGTGGTCTCGGCGGGATCCTCCACGTCGAACTCCTCGGCCGAGTTTCCGTCACGCACGATGTCGAGGACCAAGCCCTCGACGCCCTTCCGCACCGCGCGGTACCGCTCCCAGTTCTCCGGGCCGAGGTACCGCGCCTCGCCCTCGAGGGCTGCCAGCCGCGCTCGGTTCGTCATCTGCAGCACGATCGTGAAGATCACGTTCGCCAACCGCTGCACCGGATCACCGTCACCGGCGGCGTTCGCAGCTAGTGCCCGCGACCGCAGGTCACTGATGGACAGTTCGAGGAGCGCGATGAGCAGCCCCTCCTTGCTCTGATGGTGGTAGTACAGCGAGGGGACGGTGACCCCTACCCGACGGGCGATCTCCCGTACGGAGGCTCCGTGAAAGCCCGACTCGTAGAACGCGTCCAGCGCCGCCGACAGGATCGGGGTCAGTTCCAACCGCTCGACACTGCGCCAGTCGGTCGGACCATCGGCCCCTTCGCCCACGCCTGTCGACAACTTCGTCACCTGACCCCACACCTATCGTTCACGTTTGCTGACGGTCCGAGACTACTCGGACTCGAATCGGCCTCCCGCCGACTCGTGTCCGAGAGGACAGCGCTCCAGCCACATGCCGTAGCGGATCATCACTGCCCCAACCATTCCCGCAACACCTCGGCGCTATCCGCGCCAACCGGACGTGGCGGGGTCGGCAGCTCGGGCACACTCCGCGAGAACCTCGGTGCCGGCGCCGCCTGCGTGACGCCGTCCACTTCGAGGAGGGTTCCCCTCTCGCGCAGGTAGGAGTCCCCGGCGACCTCGTCGAACGACTGCACCGGCGTCACGCACGCATCCGTGCCGTCGAACACCGCCGCCCAGTGATCTCGGTCCTCGGAGCCGAACACTTCGGTGAACCGTTCCCTGAGCGCCGGCCACCCCGAGCGGTCGTTCTGATCCGGTAGGTCCTCGTCGGTCAGTCCAAGTCCGTCGAGCAACGCGGCGTAGAACGGCGGCTCGATCGCACCGACCGCGACGGCCCTCCCGTCTGCACAGGCATACGTGTCGTAGAACGGCGCACCGCCGTCGAGCAGATTCGCCCCGGCACTCGACGACCATTGACCGAAACCTCGCATGGCCCACATCATCTGGGACAGCACACTCACGCCGTCGAGCATGTTCGCGTCGATCACCTGGCCGAGACCCGATCGCTGCCGCTCGAACAGCGCCGACAGGATGCCCACCAACAGGAACATCGATCCGCCACCGAAATCGCCCACGAGATTCAACGGCGGCACGGGCCGCTCGCCCGGCCGGCCGATCGCATTGAGCGCGCCGGTCAACGAGATGTAGTTGATGTCGTGACCCGCCCGCGCAGCCATGGGCCCGCTCTGTCCCCACCCCGTCATCCGGGCGTAGACCAGTCCCGGATTGACCGCGGCGCAGTCGTCGGGCCCGAGCCCGAGGCGCTCGGCCACCCCGGGTCGGTAGCCCTCGATGAGCACGTCGGCTTTCGCGATCAGACGCAGCACCATGTCACGGTCGGCACCGTCCTTCAGATTGGCGGCCACCGAACGCCGGTTGCGCAGCATGTGATCCGGGTTTCCGTTCAGTACGTCGACGGCGGTCGAACCAGGCCGCTCGATTCGAACGACGTCGGCGCCGAGGTCGCCGAGGATCATCGCGGCATGCGGCCCTGGACCGATACCGGCGAGTTCGATCACCTTCAGTCCGTCGAGAGGCCCGGTCACGCGAAGCTCCCGAACCGCGCGGCGCGCTTGCCCTGGAACGCGTCGACGCCCTCCGCGAAGTCGGGTGTGGCGAGCAACGCGAGTTGCCCGGCCCGCTCCCGCGCGAAGGCCGAATCGAGCTGACCGAGCGTCGCGTCGTTGATCGCGTCCTTCGTCCTTCGGAAGGCGTCAGCGGGACCGACCGCGAGGCTCCGTGCGAGGGATTCGACCTCCATGTCGAAATCGTTGTCTGCGTAGACCTTCGCGATGAGTCCTTCCCGGAGAGCCTCGACGGCCCCGAGGCGCTCCGCCAACAGCGCCATCGTCATTGCACGAGCCCGTCCCACCGATGCCGCAACCAGCGCCGTGGCACCGCCGTCCGGCATGAGGCCGATCCTGGTGAAGGCCAACAGGAAGTAACTTGATTCGGAAGCAACGGTCAGGTCGCAGGCGAGCGCCAGCGATACTCCGACTCCCACGGCGGGGCCCTGGACGGCTCCGATCACCGGCCGCGGAAAACCGCGGATCTTCTCGACCACCCGATTGGCCGCATCGATCGTTTCGGCCGACGGCGCCGCAGACAGATCCAGTCCCGCGAGGTCGGCCCCGGTGCAGAACGCGCGTCCGGCGCCCGACAGCACGGCGACCCGCACATCCGGATCGACGGAATGATCCTCGAACGCGTCCGCAATCGCGTCCAGCGTCTCGACCCGGACCGCGTTCAAGCTCGCAGGGCGGTCGATGGTGACGCGCAGGACACCGTTCTCGACGGTGCTGACGACACCCCGTTCGGTCGTTGTCACAGTGAGTTCCTTCGGTTGCTCGGTTGCGGAATCAAGGCCACTTCGGAGGTAGCGGCACGAGCCGCGATCGGTCGCACCGGCGTGCCGCGGGCGACGCCGGTGGAGCCTCACCATGCTTACCAGGTCGACTTAACGTGCGCTAGATAGCGCATGCCATTGACCTGCACTGCCTGCGGTGGTAGCAATTTAGCGATCGTTAAATAAGTATGACTTTCCCCAAGGAGCCCCATGGCCGACGAGCCGATCACCGCCGAGCCCGCCGCGCTCTACGAGCGTCGAGGCGCCGTCGCGATCATCACCCTCAACCGCCCGCGCGCACTGAACGCGGTGAACGCTGCGCTCTCGACCGCGGTCGGCAGCCTGCTCGAGCGGGCCGACGCAGACGACGAGGTGTGGGTCATCGTCCTCACCGGCGCCGGGCGTGCCTTCTGCGCCGGCGCAGACCTCAAGGCCCTCGGCAGCGGCGCATCCCTCGATGCCGACGACCATCCGGAGTGGGGGTTCGCCGGTTACGCGCAGCATTGGGTGAGCAAGCCGACGATCGCCGCGGTCAATGGATTTGCCCTCGGCGGCGGCACGGAACTGGTCCTCGCCTCCGACCTGGCCGTCGTCGACGAGCAGGCACAGCTGGGTCTACCCGAGGTCAAGCGCGGACTGTTCGCCGCTGCAGGCGGCGTGATCCGCCTGCAGCAGCAGATCCCCCGCAAGGTCGCTCTCGAACTCGCGCTCACCGGCGAACCCATCACAGCCGTCGACGGCCTGAAGCTCGGCCTGGTCAACCGTGTCGCGCCCGCGGGGACTTCCCTCGAGGTGGCCCTCGAACTCGCCGAGAGCATCGCTGCGAATGCGCCGCTGGCCGTTCGTGAGTCGAAGTCGATGATCCACCGCACGGCCTCCACTTCGGACTGGGACCAGCACGCGTGGGACCAGAACGCCAAAGTCATGGAGATCGTCTTCACCAGCCAGGACGCGCAGGAGGGCCCGGCGGCGTTCGCCGAGAAGCGCCCACCGGTCTGGCAAGGCCGCTGACCCCACGACATCGCCGTCGGCGGCACCAACCACCCGCGACCACCACCCGAAAGGTATTCCCATGACGAACGCTGTCATCATCGACGCCGTCCGCCTCGCATCCGGCAGGGGCAAACCGGGCGGCGCACTCTCCGGCACTCATCCGGTCGAAATGCTTGCCAAGGTTCTCCGCGCGCTCGTCGAGCGCAACGATCTCGATCCCGCCATGGTCGACGACGTCATCGGCGGCTGCGTCCAGCAGGTCGGCGAGCAGGCGCTCAACATCTCCCGGACCGCGCTGCTCTCGGCCGGTTTCCCCGACTCCGTGCCGGCCACCACCCTCGACCGGCAGTGTGGATCGAGCCAGCAGGCAGCCCACTTCGCTGCGCAGGGCGTCATGGCCGGCGCCTACGACATCGTCATCGCATGCGGCGTCGAATCGATGAGCCGGATCCCCATGGGCACCTCCTCCATCGGACAGGACACGGCGGGACCGGGCATCGCCGCCCGGTACCCGGAAGGCCTTATTCACCAGGGCATTTCGGCTGAGCTGATTGCCGCGAAGTGGAATCTCGACCGTGAGGCTCTCGACGCGTACTCTGCCGAGTCGCACCGGCGCGCCGCCGCCGCGATGGAATCCGGGTTCTTCGACGCCGAGATCGTGCCGATCACCGTCACCACCGGAACCGGCGACGTGATCGAGCACACCACAGACGAGACCGTCCGCGCCGCCACGACGGCCGAGGGCCTGGCCGGACTGAAGCCGTCGTTCCGCACCGACGCATTCGCGCAGCGATTCCCCGAAGCCCAATGGCATGTAACACCCGGCAATTCGTCGCCGCTGACCGACGGCGCCTCCGCCGTGCTGATCATGAGCGAAGCCACCGCGAACAAGGTGGGCCTGACCCCGCGGGCGCGCTTCCACTCGTTCGCGGTGACCGGTGACGACCCGATGTACATGCTCACTGCGCCGATCCCGGCCACTCACAAGGTTCTCGCCAAGGCAGGACTCGGCATCGACGACATCGACGCCTACGAGGTCAACGAGGCCTTCGCCCCCGTTCCGTTGATGTGGGCGCACGAGTTCGGTGCCGACCCCGTCAAGCTCAACCCCCGTGGCGGCGCGATCGCTCTCGGTCACGCCCTCGGATCGTCCGGCACCCGCCTGCTCACGACACTCGTGAACCACCTCGAAGCCACCGGCGGACGCTACGGCCTCCAGACCATGTGCGAGGGCGCCGGCATGGCGAACGCCACCATCATCGAACGACTTTGAAACACAAGCACATCCGGAAGGAATCCGCATGAACGTCAACGACAGCGTCGCACTCGTCACCGGCGGCGCCTCGGGCCTCGGCCTGGCCACCGTCAAGGCCCTCCACGAGCAGGGCGCCAGCGTGGTCATCCTCGACCTGCCGTCGTCGAACGGCGAGGCCATCGCCAAGGACCTCGGCGACCGCGCCCGCTTCGCCGCCGGCGACGTGACCGACGAGGCCTCGGTCACCGCAGCCCTCGACCTGGCCGAGTCCCTCGGCCCGCTGCGCGTCGCCGTCAACTGCGCCGGCATCGGCAACGCCATCAAAACCGTCGGCCGCAGCGGCGCGTTCCCGCTCGCCGACTTCACGAAGATCATCAACGTCAACCTCGTCGGCACGTTCAACGTGATCCGCCTGGCGGCCGAGCGGATCGCGAAGACCGACCCGATCGACGGCGAACGCGGCGTCATCGTCAACACCGCCTCCGTGGCCGCATTCGACGGCCAGATCGGCCAGGCCGCCTACTCCGCCTCCAAGGGCGGCGTCGTCGGCATGACGCTCCCGATCGCCCGCGACCTCGCGTCGCTGCTGATCCGTGTCGTCACCATTGCTCCGGGCCTGTTCAAGACTCCGCTCCTCGGCTCACTGCCCGAGGCCGCACAGGCGTCCCTCGGCCAGCAGGTTCCGCACCCGTCGCGCCTGGGCGACCCCGCCGAGTACGGCGCGCTGGCCGCGCACATCGTCTCCAACCCCATGCTCAACGGCGAGGTCATCCGCCTCGACGGCGCCATCCGCATGGCACCGCGCTGATCATCCCGCAGTGAGAGCGGGTACGAACCGCTGGACCGCCGTCGCCCCTGCGCGGGTCGGGTGCCCGATCGCACCCGACCCGCGTGACCGTCGAGCCTGAAACAGAGAAACCGATGCAACGTAAGCACTTCGAAGCCGACCACGAGGACTACCGCGCAACCGTCCGGGAGTTCCTCGCCCGTGAGATCGAACCCCACTACCCCACGTGGGAGGAGGATCGGCTCATCGATCGATCCGCGTGGCTCGCAGCCGGCCACCACGGCATCGTCGGGCTCAGCGTGCCCGAGGAGTGGGGTGGCGCCGGTGTGAACGACTATCGGTTCCGGCAGGTCGTCTTCGACGAGATCGCCAGGACGGGTACGACTTCGTTCGGCGCCGGCCTGAGCGTGCACGACGACATCGTGATCCCCTACATCGTGCATCTCGGCACCGACGAGCAGAAGGCCCGCTGGCTGCCGCGCATGGCCGACGGTCATCGGATCGGCGCGATCGCGATGACCGAACCCGGCGCCGGATCGGACCTCCAAGGCGTTCGGACCACCGCTGTGCGGGATGGTGACGAGTGGGTGATCAACGGTCAGAAAACCTTCATCACCAATGGAATCCACGCCGATCTCGTGATCGTCGTGTGCCGAACCGACCTCGAGGCAGGATCGAAGGGCTACTCCCTGATCGTCGTCGAGCGGGACGCTCCCGGATTCAGCCGTGGTCGCAAGCTCCACAAGGTCGGGTTGGCCGCTCAGGACACCGCCGAGTTGGTCTTCGAAGATGTGCGAGTTCCGGCCGACAACCTGCTCGGCACGGAGGGAAGGGGATTCGTTCACCTGATGGAGAACCTTCCGCTCGAGCGGATCTCCATCGCGGTGTCAGCGATTGCCGCGGCCCGCGCCGCCTACGAGTGGACCAAGACCTACGCGTTCGAGCGAAAGGCGTTCGGAAAGCCGATCGGGGATCTCCAGAACACCCGATTCGCTCTCGCCGAAATGCGTACGGAGATCGAGGTCACCGAATCACACATCGACCGAGCCATTCTCGCGCTGAACGCCGGTGAGCTCACTGCCGTAGACGCTTCTATGAGCAAGTGGTGGGCGACCGAGCTCCAGAAACGGGTGGTCGACCGCTGTGTGCAGTTGCACGGCGGCTACGGATACATGATGGAGTACCCGATCGGCCGCGCCTACGTCGACAGCAGGATCCAGACCATCTACGGCGGCACCACCGAGATCATGAAGGAAATCATCGGTCGGGACATCGCCTCCGAGTTCCGGTGACACGAACAACCCGATCACATCGACGGGCCGCATCAAGGCCTCGGACGTCGACCTACCAGGAAAGTGACTGTGATGTTCCCTGGGATACATAGTGCCGTCACCCCGGACAAAGCGGCGGTGATTGTCGCCTCCACCGGAGCCGAAATCACCTACGCCGAGTTGGAGGTGCGGTCCGCACGTTTCGCGAGATGGATGTTCGACGCCGGACTGCGACGTGGCGACCACATTGCAGTCCTGACCGACAACGATCCGACGATCTTCGAACTGTACTGGGGTGCATTGCGTTCCGGACTCTACATAACGGTCGTAAACCATCACGGAACCGTCGATGACCTCGCCTACGTGATCACTGACTCGGGAGCCAGGGTGCTGGTCGCATCGGCCGCGTTGGCCGGGCTCGCCGAAGATCTGGCCGGGCGCGTGCCGCCCACCTGTCGACGCTTGGCATTCGGCGGGCCCGTCGCCGGCTACGAATTGTACGAAGACACAATGAGTGGTGTGTCTTCGCAGCCGCTGGCCGAGCAGCCCCGTGGATCCGACATGGCGTACTCGTCCGGGACGACTGGTCGACCGAAAGGCATCAAGTCGCCGCTGCCGGACCGTCAGATTCACGAGGCACCGGCCGATGCGCTCGCCGTGCTCGTCGAGGCACAATTCGGGTTCGGACCCGACACCGTCTATCTTTCTCCGGCCCCGATCTACCATGCGGCACCACTGCGGTACAGCGCGGCAACCCAGGCTCTCGGCGGCACCGTCGTACTGATGGACCGGTTCGAGGCCGAGAAGGCGCTCGCAACGATCGATCGTTACGCGGTTACCCACTCGCAATGGGTTCCCACGCACTTCATCCGAATGCTCAAGCTGCCGGAGCAAACTCGCGAACGATACGATCTGAGCTCGCTGCATGTGGCGTTGCACGCGGCCGCGCCGTGCCCGATCGAAGTCAAGCAGGCAATGCTCGACTGGTGGGGCGATGTGCTGTACGAGTACTACAGCTGTTCGGAAAACAACGGGTCCACCCTGATCAACAGCGAGGAATGGCGTCGTAAGCCAGGCAGCGTCGGTCGCGACGGCTTGCAGGGCATCGCTCACATCTGTGGCGACGACGGCCGGGAACTCGGACCACACGAGGTTGGACTGATCTACTTCCAACGCGACGACTGGTACTTCGAGTACCACGGAGACCCGGAGAAGACCGCCGACGCCCGACATCCTGACCATCCGACGTGGACCACGGTCGGCGATGTCGGATACCTCGACGAGGACCGCTATCTGTACCTCACCGACCGCGCGACGTTCATGATCATCTCCGGCGGGGTCAACATCTACCCCCAGCAGGTCGAGAATTGCCTCAGCATGCATCCCGCGATCTTGGATGTCGCGGTGATCGGAGTGCCGGATCCCGAGATGGGACAGGCCGTGCGGGCCGTCGTGCAGCTGATGCCTGGCATGTCGCCGTCGGACGACCTGGCGCACAACATCATCGACTTCGCCCGTGACCGGTTGGCCCACTACACGTGTCCACGTTCCGTGCAGTTCGTCGACAACCTGCCGCGGACCGAGACCGGAAAGCTCGCGAAACACCGGCTGTAGAAGTCGGCGGCTCCGGTAGTCCACCAGGGCTGCCGGAGCCTTCGGTTCTGCAGTAGAAGTCAGTCTGACGAATCGGATTTCCGACGGATGGGCTCAACATCTCCGAGGTCGAACCCGAGGGCGCCGATGCACATCTGATCCAGCGTCTCGAGGAGACTCTCCTCATTCGCCTCGTCGCCTTGGACAAGCCACAGATACAGCGTGTGGTCGACCATCGCGGCCATGGCGCGCGCGGCCATCACAGGATCGAGGGACTCTCGGACCTGCCCCTGTTCCTGCCAACGAGCGATAGCACGGGCCGATCGATCGATCAGCTTTCGTCGATGCTCGTGGCGTAGCGCGCGGAATTCGTCGTTGAAGGTCGCGACCTGCTCCACGATGGCCATCAACTTCGCATTGCGCCGATATGCCTGGTAATACGAGCGATTGGAGGCGATCAACCGCTCCGCCGGCGACAGGTCGGGATCGAGCGGTTCACGGCGGTGCACATCTTCGAACAGTCGCGTGCTCAACTCCTCGAACACGTCTTCCTTCGACTCGAAATACCGGTAGAAGGTCCCGTACGAGACACCGGCTTCCTGCGCGATCTGCTCGACGCGGGTATCGAGAAAACCGACCTCCTCGAAGACCTTCCGCGCCGCATCCAGCAGTCCGTCCCGGGTCTTTCTGCCACGCGCCGTCAGTGCGTCGACGGACGGCGGCGAGGATGGCGTGTTGGCCGATGACTTGCTCACTCGAACGAGTGTCGCAACAACCTGACATGACTGTCAAGTCATGTCAGGTTGTCGGGCCGAACAGCAATGATGACACGAACGCGACCCCGGTTGCAGCGATCCGATCCGGAGTCAGTTCCGTGACGGGTCGAGCAGGTGACGGGGGTTGGCGACGCTCAGCCGGGCGACGACCGCGCTCGACATCGTCCGACGGACGGTTGCGTCCGCATACGACAACGTCCCCGCGCGAATCCGACCGGCGAGATCGGCCTCGGACACGCAACCCAGGCCGGCGAGCAGATCCTGCAGCCGGCCGGTGTGGTCTTCGGCGGCGAGCTCCCGTCCCGCCATGCCCAGCAGGTTGACGCAGATGCGCAGCAGGTATCGCTCCCGCTCGTTGGCGTCGGCCAGCGCGGGGGCCACCTCGTCACGGAGGGTGCCGGTGACCAATGCCAAGATTTCCGAGATGCTGGGCCGATCGTGCAGGGACGGCGCCGGCGGCACCGTGTCCTGCTTCGGATAGACATCGTCGAGCAGGCCGAGAATCAGCAGCAGGTCGTACTCCGACTCGCAGACTCGGCGTCCGATGGCAGCCAATTCGATCGAGTGTTCGGCGCCGCCGAGGTGCCGTTGCGCCTGGAACCGGCTCAGCACCAACCACCTCAACGTTCCGAAAACTTCCCACCAGTGCAGTTCGGTATCGGACGGCCTGCTGCCCGTCGCCCGCTCGTAACCGTCGAGCAAATGATCACGGGTGCCGATCCCAGCGACGGGCAACTGCGCGCCGAACCGCCACGCGCGCACGCAGAGCCAACCGAGGTCCTCGATCGGATCGCCGAGGTGCGCGAGTTCCCAGTCCAGGACGCCGCGGATCCCGGTGCCGTCGACCAGGACGTTGCCGAGCCGGAAGTCACCGTGCACCAGCGCGTCCGGACGCTTGGGGGGCGTGTGCTCACGGAGCCACCGGAGCCCGGCCTCGACCGCGGGGCGGGGATCGTCCAGGTCCCGGTACACGGCCTCGATCGCGTCCAATGGGTCGCGCGCGTCGAGCATCCCCAGAGTGCCGATGTCCGCCTTGTGGATCTGCCCGAGGACGAATCCCATGTCCGCGGCCAGATGCGTGCGCACCTCACTGAACTCTCTGTCCCGCTGCAACTTACGCGGAATCGACTCGCCGTCGACCTTGTCCATCAGCAGATACGGCGCCTCGATGCCCGGCGCGGTGTCCCCGGAGGCCAGCACGGCCGGTACCGGCACCCCCGCCGCGGAGGCGGCCCGCAAGCAGGCCGCTTCCGCACGCATCCGGTCGGCGTCGCCGTGCCCGGGTGGGTCACGGCGCAGCACGACCTCCAGCGTCCGTCCGTCCGGGTCGCGAGCGTCGGCCGCCCACACCTGACGGCTCGCCCCGCCGGTCAACTGCCGCGGCTCCCCGACGCTCATTTCACTACCCCACGCGTCGCTCAGAACGCCGCGGATCCCGTCACCGAGCGGACCGGGGGTGTCAATCACAGCCATGGTGCGGCACCGGGATCGCGCAGCAATCGACGTGCGGTCGACATGCGATGCACCTCGTCGGGACCGTCGTAGATCCGGGCATAGCGGGCCTGGCGGTACATCCGCTCGAGCGGGGTGTCGGCGGTCAGCCCGAGCGCGCCGTGCACCTGGATGGCCCGGTCGACGACGTCGTGCAGCATCCGGGCACCCCAGAACTTCACCAGACCGATCCGGACGCGGGCGTCCTCGCCGGCGTCCATCGCGCGGGCCGCGTCCAGGGTCATCAGACGCGCCGCATGGATCTGCGCCGCGGATTCCGCAATGTACCGGTGGATTTCGCCCTTCTCCGCGAGCAGCGACCCGTGCACGTAGCGGGTGTTCGCACGCTCGCACATCAGCTCGTACGCGCGCTGCGCCTGACCGAGCCAGCGCATGCAGTGGAAGATCCGGCCGGGTCCGAGCCGGTCCTGGGCAACGACGAATCCCTTGCCGCGTTCGCCGAGCAGGTTGGCCGACGGCACGCGGACGTCGGTGAGGCGAACCTCGTAGTGATCACTCGGATCGTGTCCCATCGTCGGGATCGAACGGACGATCTCGAATCCAGGAGCGTCGGTCGGCACGATGATCGCGCTGATCCGGGAGTGCCGCGGCGTGGAGTCGGGCTCGGTGCGCGCGAATACGGAGCAGTACCCGGCGTCCGCGACACCCGTGGTGAACCACTTGAGCCCGTTGATGACCCAGGTGTCGCCGTCGAGTTCCGCGCGGGTCTCGATCAGCGTGGGGTCGGAGCCCGCTGTCTCGGGCTCGGTGAGACCGACCGACGGCAGGAACTCCCCCGCGACGATCGGCGGGATCCAACGCCGCTTCTGCTCCTCGGTCCCGTGCTTGTAGAGCATCAGCGTGTCCTGCATGGACACCGAACCGACGGCCAACTGACCGAACTCGGATCGGCCGATGACCTCGTTGAGGTAGACGAAGTCGAGGAACGGAACTCCCCCACCGCCCACGTCCGCGGGATGCCCGAGTGCCCACAGGCCGAGTTCCTTTGCCCGCGAACGCAGTTGTTCGAGGGTCTTGCGGGCGGTCTCGTCCTCTTTCGCGAGGACAGGTTCGGACGGAATCACCTCGTCGTCGATGAACGCACGCATCCGCGCACACAGATCGGCGATGCGGCCTTCGGGATGGTTCACAGTCATGGGTGCCTCCTAGCGGCAGCGGCAACCTCGCGCAGGGGTCGGGTGGCCGCAGAGTCGACGTATTCGTCGATGCGACAGATCCGGCCGTCGACGACACGGACGAACAAGCTGGCCGGCACCTCCAGCGGACCGTATCCGGCGAGCGTGCCGCGCACGACGTGCTGTTGCGCAAATCCGTCGGGCAGAGCGTGGCGACGGATGTCTTCGTAGCGGAAGTTCTCGAGAGTCCTGGAGAGCCAGCGCAGTACGCGGAGATTCTCCGCGACCGTCTGCTCCTCCCCGTCGTCGTTGTGCCAGATGCGCGCGTCCGGCGAATACAGTTCGGCGAGTGTCACCGCGTCGCCGCTGCTGACGGCGGCGAAGAAGCGGTCTGCGAGGTCGTTCATACGAAAATGCCTCTCCTCACGGCAATTGCACGGGAGCAGCGTCCGGGTCGAGACGGCTCCTCTGCCGACCGACGCGGAGTGCACTGTTGACAGATGACTTGCCCACGGAGAAACTATCCAAGAAGGTGACATGACTGTCAAGTCAGATTTCTGCCTCATTCTCACGCCATCGCTCACGAAAGGACCGCCGTGAACGCCACCAACCCGAAGTTCGAATTCCGCGGGATCAACCACCTCGCACTAGTCTGCGCGGACATGAAGCGCACCATCGACTTCTACTCGGGCACCCTGGGTATGCCGCTCGTCAAGACCCTCGAACTGCCCGGCAATCTCGGACAGCACTTCTTCTTCGATTGCGGGGGCGGCAACACGATCGCGTTCTTCTGGCTGGCGGACTCCCCGGACGCGGCACCCGGAATCGCTGCCCCGAAGGGCCTGCCCGACCAGGGTGAACTCGCCAGCGCCGTCGGCTCGATGAATCACGTTGCATTCGCCGTGCCGCCGGAGAAGTTCGACGACTACCGCGCGCGACTCGAAGCCGACGGCGTCGCGCTCAGCCGTGTCCTCAACCACGACGACAGCCCGGCCGGCGTGTCGCGAGAGGTTCATCCCGGCACCTTCGTTCGGTCGTTCTACTTCCAGGACCCCGACGGAGTGCTACTCGAGTTCGCCTGTTGGACACGCGACTTCACCGAAGCCGACGTTTGTCACGAACCCAAGACGGCCGCCGACCGTCGTGTACCCAGCACCTCCTGACAGCCTGAAAGGAACCATCCATGCCCCGACTTCGTGAGGTCCCCCGCGCCGAGGTGACCGACGAGAAGATCCTGTTCTTCTACGACCGACTCTTCGGCCCCGACAAGGACCCCGCCGTCGACCACGGCACCATCCACGCCACCCCGGGCGACTGGTGGACGGTCTTCGCGCAGTCCCCCGACGTGTTCCGCCACGCGGTGCGCGGATTCGCCCTCTACCGCAACGCCGCCCTCGCCCCCCTGCTCCGCGAACTCGGCCAGGCCCGCGCCGGATACGCCCGCGGCAGCCAGTTCGTCTTCTCACAGCACTGCAAGCAGATGCGCTCGCTCGGCATGGCCGAGGAGAAGATCGCAGCGCTTCCGCACTGGCAGATCAGCGACCAGTTCTCCGAACTCGAACGCGCCGTCCTGGCCTACACCGACGCCCTCGTCCTCGACGGTGGCCGTGTCGCCGACGAGGTGTTCGACGCTCTCAAAGCGCACCTGCCCGACCAGCAGATCATGGAACTGACCTACATCACCTGCATGTACGACATGCACGCCACGATCTGCCGAGCGCTACGCCTCGAGTTCGACGACCGCCCCGAACCCGTCGAGGAAGTCCGAGTGCCCGAAGGAGTCGTCGTCGCCGACCTGTCCGCCGACCTGTCCGGGGAGTGACGGGCTCCCGTCTATCGAACACGCGGACAGCATCTTTCGCCCTGTTATCGAGGAGTGGACATGGAAGTAGTCGCAGTCCTGGAACTGAGCTTCAAGCCGGAATCATTGGACACCGCGCGTGAGGTCATGCGTCGGGTACTCGAGGAAACACGGGCATTCCCTGGCTGCCTGCGGGTGACCTCGGTCGTCGACTCCGAGGACCCGACCCTCTGGCGCTTCGTGGAGACCTGGCAATCGGCCGAGCACGATGCCGAATATCGCAGGTACCGCGCCGGCGAGGGCGCCATCGCGGATCTCGGTCCGCTACTTTCCGGGGCACCGTCGCTCGCGAGAGGCACCGTCGACCCGCGGCTGTGATCGAACCGGGACCGTACGTCCGAGCTGAGTAGGGCTGAACGAAGAAGGTCTCCTGTCGTGAAGTGGAGTTACTGAATGTCCACGACACGACAGGAGACCTTTTGCAGTTCCGCGACCCGGTCAGGGGGTGGTGAGCAACTCCCGGGGATCCTGCTGAACTGCGCTCGTCGTCCGGGCGTCCCTGCGCCGACCCGGGATTCGGGACACCACCGGCCCCAGTATCCATCGGACGACGCTGATCAGCCCGTACGGAAGCACGAAGATGAACAGGATCAACGCGCCTCCGTAGGTCATGCCCGCGGCGGACTGGTTGATCTCGGCGGTCCACTGCGGGACGTACACGACGAAGAACGCACCGAACACGACGCCGGGCACAGTGCCGAGTCCGCCGATCACGATCATCGTGATGAACGCGATCGCGAGCGGCAACCCGAATGCCTCCGGGCCGACGTACTGGACCACCCAGCTGTAGAGCACGCCGCCGACACCGGCAAGTGCGGCACTGAGCGCGAACACCGTCGTCTTGGTCCGAGTGGCGGGCACACCGAGAGTGGTTGCGACCGCCTCGTAGTCACGGATCGCGATCAACGAGCGGCCGATCCGTCCGGTGGAGAGCCTGCGCACCACCAGATACGCGACGAGGGCCACCACCAGGCACAGGTAGTACACCCACTGGTCCCGCTCGAGCCCCGTGGAAGCCGGCGCGTCGGCTTCGGAGATGTTTATGCCCGCCTGACCGTCGGTGACGTGTTCGAAGCGCTTGATCACCGCGGGCGTCACCAGCGCGAGTCCCAATGTGGCGAGCGCCAACTGGAGTCCATGGAGCCGCAGAGCCGGCAACCCGAAGAGGTATCCGACGACATAACAAACGACGAACGAGAGCGGAATCAGGACCGGATACGGAACACCGTGGTTCTGGATCAGGACCGCGCTCAGATACGCGCCGACAGCGAAGAAGAATCCGTGACCGAGCGAGATCTGGCCGGTGTTGCCGGTCAATAGGTTCAGCCCCAGCCCGACCACGACGTACACCATCACCATCGAGCGATCGAAATTCACGTACGGCGCCGATACCAGCGGTGCCACTGCGGCAATCACAACCACGGCTACGACCGTGACGCGCGACAGCCACAACGGCGCATCGAGTTCGGCCCGCGGCCGGCGAAGCAGTTCGAGAATTCTCATACCCGCGCCACCTTCCTGGCGCCGAACAGTCCCTCGGGCTTGAACAGCAGCACCCCGAGAATCAGAACCAAGGCGACAGCCTGCTTGAAGTCGTGGCCGATCCACGAAATGTAAGTACCGGCAAGATTTTCCGCAACGCCGACACACAGACCTCCGACCAGCGCGCCGACGGGACTGTCCAATCCGCCGAGCACCGCGGCTGCGAAGGCGTAGATCAGCGACGCGACGAGCATGTTCGGCTGGAGGAACAGCTGCGGCGCGGCCAGTGACGCAGCGAGCGCCCCGATCGCCGCGGCCAGTCCCCAGCCGATCATCAACATCCGGCCGACCGGCACACCGATCAACTGCGCGGAGTCCGGGTTACCGGCAGCAGCACGCATCGCCAGACCGACCTTCGTTCGCTGGAAGAGGACGAACAGCAGGGCCGCGACCACGACGACCGCACCGACGATCACCAGCGACTGACGCGAGATCGCGACCGGACCGAGGGTGATCACCGGACCGGACACCATCGACGGGAACTCCTTGCTCTGCACACCCCAGATCCAGCCGGCCGCACTGTTGAGCACCAGCATCAGCCCGAGCGTGATGATGACGAGCGGCATGTGATTCGGCGATGAAGCGAGCGGCCGGATCAGCACCCGTTCGGTTGCCGCACCGCCGAGGAACGCGACCACCATCGCACCGAGGATCGCAAGGTACAGCGGGGCGCCCCACTGGTGGAACTGCCACGCGAAGAAGGCCGAGAACATGGCCATCTCGCCCTGGGCGAAGTTCACGATCCCGGAAGCCCGGTAGACCAGGACGATGCTCAACGCGAAGGCGCCGTATAGCGCGCCCCACGTCAGACCGTCGACCAACTGTTGAAGAAACACCTGCATGACCAAAACTCCTGTGCTCAGTAGCCGAGGTACGCGCGCCGTACCGACTCGTCGTCCGCGAGGTCGGCGGCGGGGCGCTGGGCGACGACCCGACCGGCGTCGACGAGCACCGCGGACGATCCGATCTCGAGGGCCAAATGCGCGTTCTGCTCGACGACGAGAATCGTTGTCCCCGTTTCCTGGTTGATCCTGCCCAGGGCTCGAAACACCTCCTGGGTGATTCGCGGTGCCAGGCCGAGGGACGGCTCGTCGAGGAGCAGCAGGCGCGGGCCGGCGACGAGGGCGCGGGCGATCGCCAGCATCTGCTGTTCACCGCCGCTGAGCCCGGCCGCCAGTTGCCGGCGCCGCTCCTGCAACCGCGGGAAGAAGTCGTACCACTGCTCGATCGCCCGCTCGGTGGCCGCGGACGACGTGGTGTATCCACCGATCCGCAGGTTCTCCTCCACCGTCAGGTCCCCGAACGTGCCGCGCCCCTGGGGGACGTGGGCCACGCCCAGCCGCGCGATCCGGTCGGTGCGGCGGCCGGTGATGTCGCGGCCGTCGAAGGTGATGCGGCCGCTGGTGCGCACCAACCCGCAGATCGACCGCAGAATCGTCGTCTTGCCGGCACCGTTCGCCCCGAGCACCACCGTCACCTCGCCGTCCGGCACCTCGAAGTCGATGCCGTGCAGCACTTCCGCACTCCCGTACCGGGCATGCAGCCCTTCGACACTCAGCAGGGTCATGCCGCACCTCCCAGGTAGGCCTCGACGACTTCTGGATGGGCGGCGACTTCGGCCGGTGCCCCCTCGGTGACCTTCTGCCCGAAGTTCAGCACGACGACCCGGTCCGAGATCGACATCACCATCGCCATGTGGTGCTCGACCAGCAGAACCGAGAACCCCCGCTCGTCGCGGAGTGTCCGGACGGTGTCGGCGAGCTCGAGGACCTCCTCGTGGATCAGGCCGTTCGCCGGTTCGTCGAGCATCAGAAGTTGCGGGCGTTGCATCAACGCCCGCGCCAGTTCGATTCGCTTCAACGTGCCGTACGGCAGATTGCCGGCGGGTTCGCGCCCGACGTGCGCGAGATTCATCGACTCGAGCAGGGTCCACGCCTCCTCCCGTTCCCGCCGCTCCTCGCGCCGGGTGAGCGGCAGTCCCAGCGCCGTTTCCAGAAATCCGGACCGGGTACGCGAGTACGCGCCGGTGAGCACGTTCTCCACCACCGACATCGTCGGAAACAACCCGATGTTCTGGAACGTCCTGGCGATACCGACGTCGGCGACGGCGTCCGCCGAGAGCGACAGCAGATCGTTGTCCCCGAACGTGATCCGGCCCGAATCCGGCTGGTACAGCCGGCTGATGCAGTTGAAAAGAGTGGTCTTCCCCGCACCGTTCGGCCCGATCAGACCGACGATCCGACCGGGCTCGATAGTGAACGACGGCCCGTCCAGCGCGACGACGCCACCGAACCGGAGTCGGACGTCCTCCACCCGCAGCGCGGGCACGTCGGACGACACCGCCGTCACCCCTCGGCGCTGCGCGTGACCACAGCGTCGTAATGCCAGGCGCCGCCACGGAAGGTCATCGGGGCCATCGACGTGATCGCGTAGGGGTAGTCCGGAGTGGTGTCGAAGGTGACACCCTCGATGGACAGGTCCGTGGTCACGCCCCGCAGATTCTGGACGGCGTCGAGCAGATCGGCGCGAGTACATCCCTTCATCTGCTCGAGCGAGGTGACCAGCAACTGGGCGGTGTTGTATCCGGTCGCCGCGATGGTGTCGGTGCTCTTGATCTTGCCCGAGTTCCGTTCGGCGAAGGCACGCCACTTCTGCACACCCGGCTTGGCGTCGTGATCCTTGCTGCTGACGTCGTAGATCCAATAGAAAGAGTGGACGCCCTCTGCCGCGTCGAGCCCGGCCGGAGCGAGCACGAAGTTCGTGTCGGTGGCGCCCGAGTAGATGTAAGTGTCCGGCTTCCAGCTCAATTCGTGTGCCTTCTTGAGGGACTGCGTCACGAAGCTGGCCGTCGCGAAGTTGACGAACACGTCCGCACCGGAGTTTGCGAGGTTGACCACCTGCGAGTCCACCGACGGCGTCGTCTGCTCGTACGACTGCTGGGCCACGATCTGCACTCCGCTGCCCGTCAGCGCGGACTTCAGTGCATCGAGGCTGCCGTTGCCGAGGCTGTCGTTCGGGTACAGGACCGCGATCTTCGCCTGCGGATGATCCCGGATGATCTGCTTCGCACGCTCCGACACCTCCCACCCGGTCTGCGGATTCACCGCACCGGCGACGACGGGCCGCTGGTCGATCTTGGCAAGCAGCTCGTCGGTGCCGGTCATCGGGAACACGAGCGGGACGTTCTTCTGCGTCAGATAGTCCACGACAGCGAGCGTCGAGGCAGTACCGATCAGATTCTGGATCGCGAACACCTGCTGTTGTTCGACGAGCGTCCGGACGTTGCCGACCGTACGCGCCGGGTCGTATCCGTCGTCCATCGCGGTGTACACGATCTTGCGGGTCTTGCCGTCACCCATCGCAACTCCGCCGGCCGCATTGATCTCGTCGAACAACGCGGATGCCGCCGTCGCCTGCGGTCCGGCGACCGACTGCATGAGGCTGGTGCCGAACCGGATCTCGGTGTCGGTGATGCCCGGGTCGCAGTCGCCCGCGGCGGCGGTCGTCTCGCGGCCGGAACAGGCGGTGAGGGCGGCGGTAGCGCACAGGGCGGTCAGGCCCACGGCTAGGGTACGTTTCATGGTCGCTCCGTTGGTTGGGATGTGATATCGGCCAGAAATAGTTGGCGGCCAACCGTTTCCGGTATGGCGAAGCAGCGGCGACTGCCGTCACCGCCGCCTGGCGCGCAGCGTCAGACGCGCGACGAAGAGATCCGAGCGCTCAGGTTCTTGCGCGAGCAGTGATCGGCGATGTAGCTGACCGGCATTCAGGTACTCCTTCGACCAGTGGGTATGAGCTGGAACGTGATTGACCGCCAGCGCGCTGGACTGCTGGGGCATGCGACTCCGCAGGCGCGCAATGGCAACGGAGAAGAAGCAGTGGAGGTAAAGGGATCGTGACGTGATAGTCATGTCATTTTCAGCAAATTGTGATCGCCGACACCGGGACTGTCAACCCCCGGCGGACGAACCCGCCCTCTACGACTCCGCACGAAGTAGCGCCAGGACGACGCTGGACTATCCGATTACGTTGGCGTTCAACGTCAAAGCAAAGAATGACAACGACAGGACCCGATCTCCCACCCCCGAGGTGGAGCCCCCCGGACAGACCAGTGGGCCCCACATAATCGTGTGGGGCCCACTGGAGGTCCAGTACCGCTTCGCAGCCTGTGCTCGAATGCGCTGAGGCGGTGGCGACACCGCCGATCGGAACTGGACGTCAGCGAGCCTCCTGAACAGCGACGCCCGTCGACTGCAGGTCTGCCCAACGGCTGTCGTCGATTCCCGCGAGCGTGGCGAGAACTTCGCGGGTGTGCTCACCGAGGCCGGGCCCGGGAACAGGTTCCGCCGGCCGGGACCGCGAGAACTTGGGCACGACGCCGGTAGCGGGCACCTCCACACCGAACTGGTTGACGAGGCGCACCACCATGTCCCGCGCGGCGTAGTGCGGGTCGGTGAGCATGTCTGGGGCGGTGTAGATTCGGCCGGCAGGAACGCCGCCGGCCTCCATGGTCTTCAACAGTGCGTCGGCACTCATCGTCCCCGTCCAAGCACTGATGATGGCGTCGATCTCGGCCATGTTCTCTCCTCGCGGCCCGTGCTCGGCGAACCTTGGGTCATCGGCCAGTTCCGGTCTACCCATCGCGGCACAGAGCCGGCGGAAGACGGTGTCGGCGTTTGCCGCAATGATCACCTCCGCGCCGTCGGACGTGGGATACACATTCGACGGGGCCACTCGGGGCAGCACGGATCCGGTACGCCCACGGGTGACTCCACCGATCTCGTGGTCGGCCATCGTCGATTCCATCAGGGCGGCCACCGCCTCGTAAATCGCAACGTCCACTTCCTGACCCCGGCCGCTGGCCGACCGCTCGTGGACCGCCGCGAGTGTCCCGATCACGGCGAACAGGGCCGCCAGGGAGTCACCGAGGCTGATGCCGGTGCGAGTGGGGGGCAGTTCGGGATTACCCGTCGTGTGCCGGATGCCGCCCATCGCCTCGCCGACGCTGCCGAAACCGGCGTCCGTCGAGCGTGGCCCGTTCTGACCAAACCCCGAGACGTGAACGAGAATGATTCGCGGGTTGATCGCGGAGAGGGCCGCGTAGTCGAGGCCCCACTTCGCGAGCGTGCCGGGCCTGAAGTTCTCGAGGACGATGTCAGCTTCAGCGACCAGCTTGCGAATCAGCTCCCGGCCATCAGGCTGACGCAAGTCGATCGCGACCGACTTCTTGTTCCGCGCGATGGAAGGCCACCACAGGCTCTCACCGTCGACCGTGACTCCCCACCGCCGCATCGAGTCGCCGGAGCCGGGCGCCTCGATCTTGAGCACCTCGGCCCCGTAATCGCCCAACAACTGCCCCGCGAAGGGGCCGGCGATGAAACTTCCCAGTTCGAGCACACGCAAGCCGCTGAGCGGACCAAGAGATGTAGCCATAGCGAAATTGTACACAATCATGCCCTGTTTGGGATGGAATCCCGGACAATTCCCTGGTTCTGCATACAACTATCGAGGATCATGCGGGATAGGCTTGCCGGGAATCGACCCCACACACGACAAGAGGCAGAGTGTCAACCACACCGCAGGCACCAGGGCAGGTCGCCTATTCGCAGATTCGTCAGGCAATCGTCGAGGGTCGGTACCGCCCCGGTCAGCGTCTGATCGAACAACGGATCGCCGAGGAGTTCTCGCTCTCGCGCACCCCCGTGCGAGAGGCTCTGCGACGACTCGAGGCCGAAGGGCTCGTGCTCAGCGAACCGAACCGGGGTGCAGTGGTACGAACCCTGTCGATGGCCGATGTGTCGGACCTGTATGGCCTTCGAGCCCGACTGGAGGCGTACGCCGCCGAGCTTGCGGCAGAACGCATCGACCCCACCACGCGGGAACTACTCGATGCAGGGATCGAGGCATTCGCCCGTGCCTTGACCCTCACACCCGAGGACGCCGTCGAACGTGTCCGAGCCGTGGACACGGCAAACAGTCAGATCCACCGCGCAATCGTGGCCGCCGCCAAGCACGAGCGTCTGAGCCGCCTGCTCGAGCGAACCACCGACGTCCCGTTGGTCTTCCAGGCCTTCCGTCAGTACGACCGCGCCCAGACCGAGCGCTCCCATCTGTTCCACCAGCTGATCCGCGACGCGATCGTCACTGGTGATGGCCGCCGGGCGTCCGCGCTGATGCACGAGCACGTTCTTCAGGGCCGCGACGTGCTTCTCGCCCACCTCGAAGCAACCAGCAGCGACGAGGTGGACGAGCTGTTCGGCGTGTCAGCCCGGGAAACCCCCGGCACGGGCGAGCTGACCGGGAACCGGAACACCGAGCACCCCGCCGAGCCAGTCTGACGCCTCGATCAGCTCGGGCAGCCGGGCACCCGACTCGATGCCGCTCCGGTCGAGGAGATAGACCAGATCCTCGGTCGCGATGTTGCCGGTGGCATCCGGGGCGAAGGGGCAGCCTCCGATCCCACCGATCGAGGAATCCAGCACGGTCACCCCCGCGTCGACTGCGGCAACCGCGTTCGCGTAACCGGTATTGCGAGTGTTGTGGAAGTGACAACGCAGCCGAACGCCGGGCGCGGCGGCAGCGGTCCCCGCGACGAGGCGAGCAACCTGGGCCGGCACGCCCACTCCGATGGTGTCGGCCAGCGCGATCTCGTCGACACCGAACTCGGCCACCGTTCCGGCCAGCGCAATTACCGCAGACTCGGAAACCTCCCCCTCGAACGGACAGCCGAATGCAGTGGCGATAGTGACCGACACCCCGACGCCGGCAGCGCGGGCGTCGTCGACAAGATCGCGCACAGTTCCCACCGAGTCCGCGACCGACATGCGCTGGTTGCGCAGACTGAAGGTCTCGGACGCCACGACGACACAGTTGACCTCATTCACGCCCGCTGCCACGGCGCGGTCGAAGCCGCGCCGATTGAGCACGAGGCCGCTGTAGGACACATCGGCGCGGCGTGGCACCCCGGCCATGACGGCCTCGGCGTCAGCCATCTGCGGCACCGCACGAGGGTGCACGAAGCTGGTCGCCTCGATGCGCCGCAGCCCGGACGCGATCGCGCGCTCGATCAGTGCAATCTTGTGTGCCGTCGAAACGTGCACCGCCTCGTTCTGGAGCCCGTCACGGGGGCTCACCTCGACGATCTCCACAGCCTCGTTCCTTCCTCTACGACGAGGTCGCAGCGAACTACGACACGATCGACATCATTGTATACAAACTGAGCGTCCTAGATTGCCGGCGAAACGCACTGCGCGAAGACTGCCGACCCCGCATCGAGCCTTCCCCTCCTGGAGCGAGATCGCCATCCGGCACGGTGATCACACCCCGCAATCGGTCGGGCAACTTCACGACATCGCACCGCGACGGAGGCCCTCGACCTCCGACGGGCGGGCACTCTCCAGGCGGAGAGGTATGTCAAGTAACATGCAGTGCTGCAATACTATTGACGCAAACGATGTAGGTGCGCCAAGCCGCATCCGCGACCCGACGACCACCTCGCCGCGGCGGCGTCCGGCAACTTCTCGTCCCCGGGCACGGATCTTCACGCAGCGCGGACCGGCCACCCCGCCGCGAGGCGCAGCGGGCCCGCAATTCCATACAATCGTTCAACCATTAACCCGGTTCACTCAACCAGTTTCCGGCGGGCACTTGTGATCTGCGGCACTTCCCCGCTAGATTGTGTGCAATCCAAGCCGGTCGGCCTCGTACTCACTGGAGCCATACATGCTTTTCAGCGACCTTCTGCGGCGTAACGCCGCTCGTTTCCCCCACCGGACCGCACTCGCAATGGCCGACGGATCCGACGCCCGGACGTACACCGAGCTCTACCAACGCTCCCTGCGCCTGGCGAACGGCTTGAGCGGTCTCGCGGATCCCGGCGACCGAGTGGCCCTGCTGTCCGAGAACAACCTGGAATACGTCGAGGCCTACTACGGCGTCCCCGCCGCCGGGATGGTTCTGACTCTGCTCAACTATCGGCTGCACCCCAAGGAATGGGTCTGGATCCTCAACGACTCGGGGGCCCGTGTGCTGATCGTGGACTCGAAGTACCTCGAGGCCATCGCCGACTATCGCTCCGAACTTACAAGCGTCGAACACATCATCGTGATCGGTGGGGAGGCTACGGCCTTCACGGCCTACGAGCACCTCCTCCAGCCCGCATCGACGATTGCTCCTCGACTGGCGATCAGCGACGACGACGACGCCTGGCTCCTGTACACCAGCGGAACGACGGGCAAGCCCAAGGGAGCTCGGCTGACCCACCGCAACCTCAACACTGCGCTGATCCAGTCTGCAATCGCGTACGACCCGAGGCCGGACACCTGCTTCCTCAACGCAATGCCCCTCTGCCATATCGCCGGCTACCTGACCCCGCTGCACCAGTTTCAGGGCGGATCGGTGTTGATGATGTCGGGCTGGGACCCCGAGCATTGGATGCGGTTGGTTCAGGAACACCGCGTGACCAGCGGCGGGTTCGCTCCGACCATGATGCAGATGCTGCTGACGCACCCGAAGATCGACGACTACGACCTCACCAGCCTGGAGTGGATGGGCTACGGAGCGTCGAAGATTCCCGCAGATGTTCTGCGCCACACCATCGATCGATTCGGTCCGGTCGTATACGCGGGGATGGGCATGACCGAGCTCGGGGGCAACATGCTCACGCTCGACAAGGCCGCGCACGTCCGTGCCGCGCGAGGCGAGGAGCATCTCCTCGACGCCGTTGGTAAGCCGATGTCCCTGGTCGATGTACGTGTCGTCGATCCGTTCGGAAACGACTGTGCGATAGGTGAGGTCGGCGAGATCGTCGTTCAGGGTGATCAGGTGACGAAGGGTTACTTCGGCAACGCCGAGGCGAACGCGCAGGCATTCGACGGTGGCTGGTTCCACACCGGGGACTTGGCGCATCGAGACGAGGAGGGCTTCCTCTACATCGTCGATCGCGCCAAGGACATGATCATTTCCGGTGGGGAGAACGTGTACTCCAGCGAGGTCGAGAACGCGATCTACACCAACCCCGATGTTCTCGAAGCCGCCGTCATCGGAACTCCCGACGAAAAGTGGGGCGAGCTCGTCACTGCCGTCGTCGTCCGCAAGCCCGGCACCGAGCTGACCGCCGACGACGTCGTCACCAGTTGCCGGTCGCAACTCGCCGCCTTCAAGCAGCCCCGCAAGGTCATCTTCGTCGATGAAATGCCCCAAACCGTCAGCGGCAAGATCCGCAAGAACGTCCTGCGAGATCAGTTCGCATCCAACTGACAACACATTCCATGGCGCACCAACCGAGGAGAACCCGATGTCTTTCAACGTAGTTACCACCGGACTGAAGTTTCCTGAGGGACCGGTAGCTCTGCCCAACGGAGACGTGCTGGTCGTCGAATTGCACCGCGGCACGCTCACGCGGGTGTCCCCCGACGGCACCAACACGGTGGTCGCGGAACTCGGCGGCGGCCCCAACGGTGCCGCGATCGGTCCCGACGGCCGCGCGTACGTCGCCAACTGCGGTGGTATGCACGCGTTCGAGGTCAATGGCTACGTTTTCGCCGGCGGCACCCCCGAGGACTACACGGGAGGCAGCATCCAAGCCGTCGACCTCGAGACCGGCGAGGTCGAGACGCTCTACACCGAGTGCGACGGCGTCCAGCTCCGCGGCCCCAACGACATCGTTTTCGACGCACACGGCGGCTTCTACTTCACCGACCACGGCAAGAGCAACGGCCTGACCAGCGATCGCGGCCGCGTCTACTACGGCGCGATCGACGGTTCCGCCATCCAGCTGGTCGCTGCAGACATGAACAACCCCAACGGAATCGGACTCTCGCCCGACGGCACTCGGCTCTACGTCAGTGAGACCTATTCGGCGCGCGTCTGGTGGTGGGAGGTCGTCGGACCGGGTGAGATCAGCGGCGGCCGTGATCTCGCCGGCTCCGGCGGTGGCAACTTCCTCTACGGATCACCCGACTTCCGCTACTTCGACTCGCTGGGCGTCGAGGCCGACGGCAACATCTGTGTCGCATCGCTTTCCACACCGGGCATCTGCGTGATCAGCCCGAACGGTGAGCTGGTCGAGGTCGTCGACATCGACGCCGACGGCGACCCGGGCATCACGAATATCTGCTGGGGCGGGCCGAACATGCGAACGGCGTACGTGACCGCGTCGAGCACGGGCAAGGTTCTCCGATTCGATTGGCCCCGAGCCGGTCTGGTGCTCAACCATCAATCAGCCATGGTGTGACGGGACCATAGCCGGAAATACTCCGCCACCGATCTCGCGATCCACGCTCTACAACTACTTCGACAACAAGAGAGAGATCCTCGAAGTACTACTGCAGGACTTCATGGAACGCGTGCTCGGGGATACGGACGATTCTGCGCCCCTCTCCGAGTACTCCGAGGAGACGTTGCGATCGGCTGTGGGAGTGTTCTGGCGTACCTATACCGACTTCCTACCCGAACTGGTCGGCGTCACGCACGCAGCCACGGTGGACCCGGAATTCGTCGAGGTATGGATGCGGATGCGCGAGGTGGGTGTCCGCAACATCTCCAAGCTGGCCATGGCGATGCAAGCGCAAAATCGTCTGGACCCCGAGCTCGATCCGTATGTCGTCGCATCCGCACTGTCGTCGATGCTCGAACACAGTTGCTACTTGTGGCTGAGCACGAACGCACAGGGCGCGGGGCGGCCGGCATCCGACGAGCAGGCGATCGACACCATCAGCCACCTGTGGTCACGGTCCCTCGGGATCACCGACCAACCGCCCACGCGACCGGCCCGAGTAGTCCCTCCGTCCGCATCGACGAGAGCCGCAGCAGCGGGCGGCGGGCGGACACGAGCCGCGCTCCGGTCCGCGCGCCACGCACGCGGACCGGAGCGGGGATCACTTGGCCAGCAGACCCTTCGCGATGTGGGTCACCTGGATCTCGTTGGAGCCGGCGTAGATCATGAGCGACTTGGCGTCACGCGCGAGCTGCTCCACCTTGTACTCGGCCATGTAGCCGTTGCCACCGAACAGCTGGACGGCCTCCATCGCGACCTCGGTCGCGGCGCGCGACGAGTACAGCTTCATCGCCGACGCCTCGGCGAGCGTCACCTTGTTACCCGCCGCGGTGCGCTCGATCGCGTTGAACACCATGTTCTGCACGTTCAGGCGCGCGACCTCCATCTCGGCCAGCTTGAGCTGGATGAGCTGGAACTGCGCGATCTCCTTGCCCCACAGCTTGCGGTTCTTCGCGTAGTCGATGCACAGCCGCTGGCACTCGTTGATGATGCCCAGCGCGAGCGACGCGATGCCGATGCGCTCGGCCGCGAACGACTCCTTGGCGCTCTCCTTGCCGTCACCCTTGGCCGGGTTCTCGGTCTCGCCGAGTAGACGGTCCTTGGTGATCCGGACGTTGTCGAAGAACAGTTCGCCGGTGGGCGAGGAGTTCATGCCCATCTTCTTGAACGGCGCGCTCTGAGTGAAGCCCTCCATGCCCTTGTCGAGCACGAAGCCGAGCACCTTGCGGTCGCGACGGTCGACCGATGCGTCGCCCTCGTCGAGCTTGGCGTAGACGATCGTGACGTCGGCGTACGGGCCGTTCGTGATGAACGTCTTCTGCCCGTTGAGGATGTAGTCCTCACCGTCGCGGCGGACGTACGACTTCATGCCGCCGAACGCGTCCGAACCGGAGTCGGGCTCGGTGATCGCCCACGCGCCCACCTTCTCCATGGTCACGAGCTCGGGCAGCCAGCGCTTCTTCTGCGCCAGGCTGCCGCGGCTGCGCAGCGTGCCGACGGTGAGGCCGAGGCTCACGCCCATCGACGCGACCAGACCCAGGCTCACGCCCGCGAGTTCGCTGTTGAGGATCACGCCCATGCTGCCGGCGCCGCTGAAGCCGCCGCCCTTCTCGCCCGACACGGGGACGGTCTCGCCGCGCTCCTTCGCCTCCTCCTTCGCGAAGGCCTTCTCGAGGGCCTCGCGGGCCATCTCGTCCATGCCGAAGGTGGCGTACATCTTGCGGATGATCTCGAACGGCGGCAGCTCACCACTCTCGAGCTTGTCGACGTGGGGCTTGACCTCCTTGTCGATGAAACCGCGAAGGGCATCCCGGAACATCAGGTCGGTGTCGGACCACTCGTACATGTCGTGAACTCCAGTCGGTGCGCTCGAAGTGGGCGGCCAGCGGAACAGGCCGGGCCGCCGCGTGGCGACCATCACATCCAGACATATAGAACGCGTTCTCATTTGTCCACCCGGACGTCTCGATCACATTTAGTTAGTGCACGACTTAATCGTGTATGATTCATTCCCATGACCAGCACCACCGCAGAACAGGACATCGACTGGGGCGACGTCGACCCCCTGGCACTCGACCGCCAGGTGTGCTTCGCGCTCGCGGTGGCCAACCGGGCGGTACTCGCGGTCTACCGCCCACTCCTCGAGCCCATGGGACTGACACACCCCCAGTACCTCGTGATGCTCGCCCTTTGGGGGGACGCACCGATGTCGGTCAAGGAGATCGGGCAGGCCCTCCAACTCGACTCACCCACCCTCTCGCCGCTCCTCAAGCGGCTCGAGTCGAGCGGGCTGATCACCCGCACCCGCAGCAGCTCCGACGAACGCCAGTTGATCGTTGAGCTGACCGACGCCGGGAAGGCCCTGCGCACCCAGGCCGAACGCATCCCCGGCGCCGTCGTGCAACGCCTCGGCGTGAGCCTCGACGAGCTCGAAGAACTCCACTCCGTCCTCACCCGCGTCAACGCCGCCGCCCTGCGCGCCGGCGCCCTGCACGAGTGAACCGCCCCTCCAGACAGGAACAGGTACACAGGACATGACCAGCACCAAGAAGGTCCTCCGCCGCCCCAATCCCCTGCAGTGGATCAGGTACGCCTGCGGCGCCAAGCTCCCCGATTCGATGCAGGAATGGGTCCGTAACGACCTCATCGGCGACTGGGCGGTGCCCCGGCACATGATCCGCAGCATGGTGCCGTTCATCCCGATCTTCGCGGCGTTCTTCCTGTTCCCCGGCCCGGTGTGGCTGCGCGGCTCGATGGTCCTCCTGGGGCTGTTCCTCGCGCTGTTCTATTCGGCCGCCTACATGGAGCAGAACCGCAGTCGCCGGCTCGAGAAGCACGGACTGCCACCGGACCTCGAGAACCCGAAGAAGATCGCCCGCTACAACGCCGAAAAGGCCGCGTACGAGAAGGCACATCCGCACACGATCTAGACCGGTCGGATCACCGGGCCCGGCCCGGATCCCAGCCGCCGGCCCGACGGGCGTCGAGTGCCGAACCGAGCGCCATGATGCCCTCGTAGCAGCTCGGATCGATGCCCGCCAGATCCCGGATCCGGCCCAGTCGGTTGTTCACCGTGTTCGGGTGGACGTCGAGGGCCCGCGCCGTCCGCCCACGGTCGAGGTCGTGGTGCAGGTACGCGTCGAGGGTCTCGACGAGTTCCGGGAACGGGTCGAGCGGCAGCAGCCAGTCCGCCAGGTACTGCTGCCCCTCGGTCGGCCGGGACAACTGGAACGGCAACGCCAGGTCCTTGAGCTGGTACACCGCGGGGTCACGGCCGAGCCGCCGCGCCAACGTCAGCAACTCACCCGCGAGCCGCGCCGAATCGGACAACCGAGCGCGGACAACCGGTTCGGTCACGGTCGCGGTCACCGGACCGTCGACCACAGCCGAAATCCACTCGACGAGGACGACCGCGCGGCGGTACCAGTCGACGTCGCCGCCGACCTTGTGTGGCACCAGCAACGTGCCGCCGTCCGGGTCGAGGATGCCGAGAATCGGCGGCGGACCGTGCCGCTCGAGCACTCGATCCATCCGCGTGTCCGCCGTCCACCGTGTGGCCGGATCACGTTGCTCATCAACGCGATACAACGCGACTACCGAGTACTCCTCGGCCAGCTCGATCCCGCACCAGCGGGCGGTCGGATCGGCATCTTGCCCGGCCAGCAGCAGCCGCGCCAGCAGTTCCTTCGACGGCTTCTCCTCGCCGTCCAACGCCACTCGCTCGCCCTCGTACGATTCGACCACCGCGGACGTGACAGCCTCCTGCAGACGCAGAATGGCCGCGGCGATCTCCACCAGCCCAGCCGCTCGCTCGCCCGCCGCGGTCGCGCGGCACTCGTCGAGAAGCACCCGGCCGAATCGGTGCCAGTTGCGCAGCACTGCAACCAACGGCGCCCCGTCCATCGCCGCCTGGACGGCACCCTCGCGGATCGGACGCAGCTCGTCCGCAGTGAATGTCCGGTTCTCCCGGATCGCTCGTGCAGCGATCTCGAAGAACCGACGAGTGCTGTGCCGCAACAATTCCGGATGCGGAGTGGCGGGCACACCCCGCGCGCCCGCGCGCACCCGGACATTCCGGCCGTGAGCCAACGAGTCGAACTCGGCGTCGAGTCGATCCAGGATTGCGATGACCGCGGCGCTGGCTTCCGGACTGTGCCGGTCGTCTTCCGACGGCATGAGCCGAACGATACGCCGTCGGGTCGTCGACCCACGACCGATTGCGGCGCCCGGTGGTCCCACCCTTCCGCTGGATTCGAGGATTCTGCGAAGAACATCGCAATTGTGTTCAGTTTGTGCGGGTGACGTCACTGAGCAATCGAGCTCGAGCGCTGCTGATCGCGGTCGCGCTCTCGACGGAAAACACGACGGCAGCAACGTCGGCGCACGCCGCGGCGCCGCCGGAATGCGGCGGCTGGCAGGTCGAGACCCTAGCGCAGGGGCTGGAGCAGCTCGAGAACTCGAACCCGACGGCAACGGTGGGTTCGATCTATCCGGAGATTCGAAGGTCTACCAGGTCGACGCCACAGGGCAGATCCAAACGGTGCTCGACGATTTGGCCGCCCCGGGTGGCCTGCAGCTCTCGGATTCGACCCTGTTCTTCCTCACGCGGCAGGACGGGAAACTGTGGCAGTTGGACACGGCAACGGGCCAGCTGACGTCGTCGACTTTCCTCGCCGGCAATGGACTACTGCGCCTGCCCGACGGTGACCTGCTGACAACGTGTGTGGGGACGGAGGGAGGACCGTCGAAGGGGTTGTCCCGCTACTTCCACGATCATCGCCTCGGGCCTCCCGGGCGGGTGGACCGGGCCGAGTTCGGTGCGTATCGGCCCGAACGGCGAAGGATCGGCCCTCTACGTCACCGCCTTCGACGGAGCCCTGCGCCGCCTGGTACCTCCTGTCGGCGTGGAGCTTTCCCCGGTACGGAGCAACTGACACAGAACTGTCTTCTCGTGGACAGGAGGAGTCGACGACCGGTGCACACACAGCCATATACCGGGGCGCAATGTGCGAACTTGACTCCCGGCTAGGTTGTTAGTTTGCTAGCATGCTTGCATGGCTGTCGGTGAGGTGAAGCAGTTCAACGTGTATCTCCCGGTCGAGTTGATCAGGAGGGTCAAGCACCGTGCCGTCGAGGCGGAGTTGTCGTTGTCGGCGCTGGTGGCGGAGGCGCTGACCAGCTATCTCGGGGCGGCCGAGTTCAGCGCAGTGGACGAACCATCGAATCAGGAGAAGTAATGGCTACCAATGGGATCGAAGCGGTGTTCGTGGCGACTCACAATTGGGGCAGGACGGCGAAGTTCTTCCTCTCCCTCGGGTTCGAATTGTCCTCGGAGGGTGACGGGTCCGGGGTGTTTCGCAACGGTGACGGCGCGTACGTAGTCGTCGCCGAGGTCCCCGAGGGCAGCGAAACCGGAATTCAGATCGCCTTGTCAGTGCCTGATGCACACGGTTTCGAGCCGGCTTCTCCGGTAGAGGTGGTCTCCGGCTTCGAGAACACCCACTACGGGACCGCCGAGATGACGATTCGGGACCCGGATGGTCGTCTGTGGAGCCTGCAGGCGCCTCCCCTCGACGCACGCGATCACTGACCCGCTCGCACGCAAGGGAGTAGCCCACAATGCCTCGGCTGCAAGGCAACCCGTGGCTCGTGCTGGTCACTCTCAGCCTCGGATTCTTCATGACCTTGTTGGACATCACCGTGGTCAACGTCGCACTTCCGAGCATGAGTGACGACCTCGAGGCGTCGCTCGACGAGATGCTGTGGGTGATCAACCTATACATCTTGGTGCTGGCCTCGTTGTTGATCGTGTCAGGCCGTCTCGGCGATGTCCTGGGGTTTCGCACCATGTTTGTCGGTGGCATCATCGTCTTCACCGCGGCATCGGTGGCGTGTGCACTGGCGCAGGACCCGACACAGCTCATCGTCGCTCGCGGTGCGCAAGGCCTCGGGGCTGCTGCCTTGGTGCCCCAGACCATGACGTTGATCATGGCCACGTTCCCGCCGGACAGGCGCGGTTCGGCATTGGGAGTGTGGGGTGCGGTGGCTGGTTTGGCGACCATCGCCGGCCCCACTCTCGGTGGACTGCTGATCGACGCGGCGGGGTGGCGTTCGATCTTTATCCTCAATGTTCCGATCGGCACGGTCGTGATCATGCTGGCCGTGTGGCTGATACCGCCCGACGCTCGCCGCAGTACATCGCGCGGCCTGGATCTGCCTGGTGTCGGTCTCGCCGCGGTGACACTGTTCTGTTTCGCATTCGCCCTCACCGAGGGGCAGCGACTTCAATGGAACGGCGCCGTCGTCGGCCTTCTCGCCGCATCCGTGTTCTTGTCGCTGATGTTTCTGCTTCATCAGCGCCGCCGACAACTCCGAGATCCCTTGGTGCCGTTCGCCTTGTTCCGGGACCGTAGTTTCGCCGTCTCGAGCTTCGTGTCCGCGTCGGTACAGGTCGGCATGCTCGGATTGTTCCTACCGGTGATGATCTTTCTCCAGTCGGCACTTGCGTTCAGTCCACTCGTAGCGGGATTGACGATGGCACCGGCGATGGTCGCCTCGGCGGTGCTCTCACCGTTCGCCGGCGGATGGTCGGACCGCATCGGCGGCAGATGGATCATCACGTCCGGGCTTGCGCTCTTCGCATGGGGCCTGGTGTGGTTGGCGGTGGTGCTCGACGTCGACCGCAGTTGGGCTGATCTGCAGCCACCCCTGATCACCATGGGGCTGGGGATCGGGTGCGTCATGGGTCCGATGATGTCCGAAGCGATGCGCAACGTCCCGCCCGAAATGGCCGGAGCCGCATCGGGCGTCCTCAACACGATTCGCCAGATCGGCACAATCGTCGGCAGCGCGGCGGTGGGGGCGCTGATGCAGAATCGGCTGGCCCGGTCGCTACACGAGAACGCCACCCAGCAGGCCGTCGACCTTCCCTCGAACATCCGGGAGGAGTTCGTCACGCGTCTCGACGGGCACGCCCCGACCGCGTCGGCTGGCACCGCGAGCGAGGGTTCGATCGCTCTGCCCCTGCCGCCGGGAGCGCCGAACACTATCGTCGAGCGATTCGAAGCCGCGGCCGCACATGCGCTCGACCTCGCGTATGTCCAGGCGGTCGGCCCTACCCTCGTACTCCCCGCCGCGGTCGTCGCGGCCGCCGCGGTCGCCTGCCTGCTGATCCCGCGCCGCGAGGAAGCGTCGAATTCGACACGGCCGCAATTGAACGCCGGGACCTCGCCAGAAAGTCCGACGCCCGAGATGCAGACTGACTCGAACACCAGTTCAGGCTGAGCTCGTGTCATGAATCTGGGAGGGACTCAGTAACTGCGGTGTCGCAGCGACTGCGCTGCGCCCTGATGGCGTGCACACTCCGCGTCGCAGCCTTGGCCGAAATCAGTGAGCGCGCAGTCCCGTTCGATATCCTCGGGTTCCGCGGTGTCAAACGCTGGCTGGCGCCGAACACCCTGCTGGAGTCGGTAGACCCGCACCGGAAACCCATCGCATCGCACAACCGCGCCGGACCACGCGCGGCGTAGCCCCTACCCCTGCGTCTCGCCGAGCCTGCGCCGCAGGTATTCGCGCTCGGGTTCGGTGCCGGCCAGATCGAGCGCGCGTCGGTACGCCTCCGCAGCCTCCGGTAGTCGCCCGAGGCGGATCAGCAGTTCCGCGCGCGCCGCCGCATAGGGGTGATGCGAGCGCAGGCGTGGCTCGTCGGCCAAGTCGTCGAGCAAGGCGAGTCCCGCCTCGGGGCCGTCACGCATCGCGACCGCAACCGCGCGATTGAGCATCACGACCGGTGACGGCACGATCCCCAGCAGGACGTCGTACAGGGCCACGATCTGCGGCCAATCGGTGCTCGCGACGTCGTCGGCCTCGTCGTGCAGCGCGGCGATCGCCCCCTGGACGCCATAGGGTCCGGGCGGGCCGCCCGTGAGCGCGACCACCACCAGGGCGCTGCCCTCCTCGATCATGGCGTGGTCCCAGCGGGTGCGGTCCTGCTCCTCGAGCAACACCAGGTCGCCACCCGGCCCGGTGCGGGTATCGCGGCGGGCGTGGACGAGCAGCATCAACGCCAACAGGCCCGCCACCTCACGCTGGTCCGGCAGCAGTCGGTACAGGACGCGCGTCAACCGGATCGCCTCGTCCGCGACGTCGATGCGCTGCAGGCGCGGTCCCCCGCTGGCGGCGTAGCCCTCGGTGAAGATCGAGTACAGCACCTGCAGCACGCCCGGCAGGCGCTGCGGGAGTTCGTCCCGTCCGGGCACCCGGAACGGTATCCGGTTCGACCGAATTCGATTCTTGGCCCGAACTATTCGCTTCGCCATCGTCGCCGGCGGCACCAGGAAGGCCCGTGCCACCTCGGGTGTCGTGAGGCCGGCGAGGCAGCGCAACGTCAGCGCGGTGCGATCCTCGGCGGGCAGCGCCGGGTGCGCACAGGTGAAGAACAACTGCAGTCGCTCGTCGGGCAACTCGTCACCCACGTCCGCCGGTGGGACGGGATCGGCGCGATCCGCCTCCACCTGCAGCACCGCGATTCTCGCCGCGAGCGCCTGATCCCGACGCAACCGGTCGACGGCCCGACGCCGGGCCGTGGTCAACAGCCAGGCGCCGGGCTTGGACGGCACACCGTCCACCGGCCAGTGCCGGAGCGCCGACTCGATCGCCTCCGACGTGACCTCCTCGGCCAGGTCCAGATCGCCGAAGCGGCTCACCAGGGCGGCGAGCAGGCGGCCGCGTTCCTCCCGGAAGACCGCCTCGACGGAGGCCTCCGCGCCGGTCCCGCGACCGCTCGCCCGGCCCATCGGTCGTCAGTTGCCGAAGTCGGCGATGGGGCGGACCACGATCCGGCCCGGGCCGCGCGATCCGGGACACCTGGTTGCCCAATCGAGCGCGACGTCGAGATCGGGGACGTCGATGACGTAGAACCCGCCGAGGACCTCACGGGTCTCGGCGAACGGCCCGTCGGTGGTGATAGCGCGATCGCCGCCCGGCCCCACCTGCACACTGGTGGCGCTGGTCAGGTCGGCCAACGACTCACCCGAGACGTAGATCCCGGCATCCTTGACCTGCTTGTCGTAGACCATCCAGTCCTCGGGGGTGCACCCGTTGTCCGGGTTGACGGAGTCTGCGTTGATGAGCAGCAGATACTTCATGATCGGTTCCTCCTCGGGAGGTTCTCGTTGTTGCGGTACACCATGACGACGAACGAGGAGGCCGCGGATGGACAGGCCCGCCGAGATTCCTTCCCGCGGGCCGTGCCGTCAGTCGAGTCCGCGCAGGAACTCGAGCATCGCGGCGTTGACCTGCTCGGCCGCCTCCATCTGAACGAAATGCCCGACGTCCGGGATCACGTGGGTGGAGCGCAGTCCGGGCACCATCGAGGCCATCGTCTCGAACGGGTTCTCGCCCATCATCTCGAGCACCGGATCCTTCGAACCGGCGATGAACGTCGTGGGCACCGTGATCGGACGGTTGTGGAGTTCCTCGTTCTGCTCCCACACGTAGTCGTCGGCGCGGTACCAGTTCAGCCCACCCGTGAACCCGGTGCGCGTGAACTCGTCCACGTAGTAGTCGAACTCGTCCCGGCTCAGCCACGGCCACGGCAGCGCCGGCGGCTCCGGCAACACGTCGAGGTAGCCGTTGCCCCCGGACGGGAAGTCCCAGCAGTCGAGGTACCGGTTGGCGCCGCTGAGGGCGTGGAAGATCTTGGCCAGGAACTCCCGCGGATGCTCGCCCAGTTCCCGGTCGGCGGGGCCGTACTCCTGGAAGTAGTGCAGATGCACGAAATGCTGCGACGCGAGGTACCGGAAGCCGATCGTCGGCTGGATCGGCTGACGCGGCATCCGCGGGACGCTCAGCTGCATCAGCGCACGCACCCGGCCCGGCGCCCAGTTCGGCAGATCCCACACCAGCTGCGCACCGAAGTCGTGGCCCGCGAACACCGCCTGTTCGATGCCGAGCGCGTCGAGAAGGCCCACCATGTCGTCGACGGTGTGCCGGCGGTCGTACTCCCGTGGATCCGACGGCACGTCGGTGCGGCCGTATCCGCGCATGTCGGGAGCGATCACCCGGTAGCCGGCGGCGGACAGCGCCGACAGCTGGTGTCGCCAGCTGTACCAGAGCCCGGGGAAACCGTGGCACAACACGATCGGGTCGCCGGCGCCGCGCTCGGCGATGTGCATGTCGATGTCGCCGACGTGCACGGTCCGGTGGGTGAGTGTGGTTGCAGGATCGGTCATTCCGGGAGATTACGTCACCCGAGACGTGGACGGAGCCAATCCACGAGGTCGTCGAGGACCTTCTCCTGTTCGGGTTCGTTGAACACCTCATGGAACAGCCCGTCGTACGTCTTCAACGTCAGATCCTTCGACCCGGCCCGCTCGGCGATCATCCGGCTGCCGGACACGTCGGCCAGGTGGTCGTCGGTGCCGTGCAGAACCAGGAGAGGCATGGTAAGCGACGGCAGTCGGGCCGGGAAGCTCTCGGCCGCGGTGATCATCCCGCGCGCGATGCCCGCCTTGACCTTTCCGTGATAGACCAGCGGGTCGGACTCGTACGCGGCGACCACCGCGGGATCCCGGGACACCGCCTTCGCGTCGAGGGTCTCCACGGGGACACCGGGCGCGAACCGGCCGATGATCTTGCCGATCTCGATCACGATCCGGGGCTTGTTGGTGGCGACGTCGACCGCCGGCGCCGACACGATCAGGCCTGCGAGCTCGTCCGGGTGGTCCAGGGCGTAGGACAGCGCGATCGCGCCGCCCATGCTGTGCCCGAGGAGGAACCGCTCCAGCCCCGGGTTCTCGCCGATCGCGATTTCCGACAGGTGGTGCAGGTCGTCGAGGAATTCGGACCAGTCGCGCAGTTCGATGCGCTCGCCGCCCGAGCGACCGTGCCCGCGATGATCCGGCGCGTACACCACCAGTCCGAGCCCGACGAGGCGCTCGACGACGTGGTCGTACCGACGGGCGTGCTCACCCAAGCCGTGCGCGAGCAGCAGGATGCCGGTCGGCGCGCCGTCCGGTCGCCACACGTCGTAGACGATGCGGGTGCCGTGCACCCCGGTGAATTGCGACTCTGTGTGCTGCACGAACGCGAGTCTAGGTCGATCGACGCCGACGTGTGGGCGCTTGTCAGCACGATTAGCCGGCGGCACGATGAAAGTGTCCCTGACAGGAGCCGCGATGAGTACCACGGATGCCCCCTTCCTGCGGTACACCGACCAGACGGGGTGCCCACGAGAGCTGACGCTGACCGTCGACACGCCGCGGGTGACCGTGGGCCGCTCGCCGGACGCCGATGTCGCGCTCGTGTCGGACCCGGAGGTCTCCCGACTGCACGCCACGATCGAGTGGATCGGCACCTACTGGACCATCGTCGACGACGGCCTCTCCCGTAACGGCACCTTCGTCAACGGCGAACGGATCGCGGGCCGACGGCGCTTACACAACGGCGACAGCATTCGGATCGGCAGTTCCGCGTTCGTGTTCCGCGATCTGTCCGGCCAGGGCGGCGAGCCCACGCGGATCGCGGCCGACCTGCCGACGGTGCGTTCGCTGACGCCCACGCAACGCTCGATCCTCGTCGCCCTGTGCCGGCCCTACAAACACAATGCGACGTTCGCGAACCCCGCGTCGAACCAGCAGATCGCCGACGAGGTGTTCCTCAGCGTCGACGCGGTCAAGACGCATCTGCGGACGCTGTTCGCGAAGTTCGGCGTCGAGAAGCTCCCCCAAAACCAGAAGCGACTGCGCCTGGTCGAGAAGGCGCTGCACAGCGGGGTGATCACCGAACACGACCTGTGAGCACTCAGGCCGCGGGTGCCGACTCCGATCGCAGCCGCGTCCGAAGTCGGCCGAGCGCGCGATGCTGCGCGATCCGGATGGCACCGGGTGTGGTGCCGAGCGCCTGCGCGGTCTCCGCCGCGGACATCCCCCACACCAGCCGCATCACCACGATCTCGCGGTACCGCGGGGGCAGGGTCGCGACGAGTTCCTTGGCCAGTTCCTCGGACTCGACCTCGATCGCCCGCTCCTCGGGGCCCGCGTCCGGGCAGGCCAGCTCACCGGCGTCCTCGAGCGGTGCGCACGTCCGGGCGGCAGCGCGGCGAGCGTCAGCCACCTTGTGCGCGGCGATCGCGTACACATAGGTCAGGAACGACGAACCGTGGTCGCTGAAGCGCGGAAGCGCGGTCATCAGCGCCACGCACACCTCGTGGGCGACGTCCTCGGCCACCGACTGCAGCGCGCAACGCCCCAGCCGGGCGAAGCAGTAGCGTCGCACCAGCGGATAGAGCACGGCGACGACCCGTTCACGAGCCTCGCGGTCGCCGGCGACGGCGCGTGGCACCCACTCGCCCAGCACCTCCCTGGCGCGGGCGGCCGACAGCTCGCCGATTCGTGTTGCCGTGCAGACATTCCCGTACATGTCGGTCTCCTCACCGGGGGGCGCGGTCGGCCGTCCCACGTCTTCGATCCTCGGCTGGAACCGGACACCCCGACAGGCACCCTCGGGTGGGAGTCGCCCACCCCACTCGGGCTCCCTGCGCTTGTCGGGGGGCGCCGCTAGTGTGCGGGACATGACCGTAGGCCAGAGCCTGGACGACGAATTCCTCACGGCGGCAGATCCTTACCGTCGCGAACTACTTGCGCACTGCTACCGGATGACCGGATCGATCCACGACGCCGAGGACCTGCTGCAGGAGACCATGGTGCGCGCGTGGCGCGGTTACCGGAAGTTCGACGGCCGCGCGTCGGTCCGCACATGGTTGCACCGGATCGCGACCAACACGTGCCTGACCGCGCTCGAGAGCCGCGCCCGCCGGCCGCTGCCGACCGGCCTGGGTGCGCCGAGCTCCGATCCGTCCGACGAGCTGGTCGAACGCCGCGAGGTGCCGTGGCTCGAGCCGATCCCGGATTCGATGGTGTGGGGCGATTCCGGCTGGGGTGCGGACGATCCCGCAACCGTCGTCGGAGCCCGCGAATCGGTGCGCCTCGCGTTCGTCGCGGCCCTGCAGCACCTGTCGGCACGGCAGCGTGCCGTTCTGGTCCTGCGCGACGTGCTGCAGTGGAAGGCCGCCGAGGTCGCCGAGGCGCTCGGCACCACGACCGCCGCGGTCAACAGCCTGCTCCAGCGTGCCCGGGCCCAACTTGCCGAGGCGACACCGAACCCGGACGCGCTCGTCGAACCCGAGTCGAGCGACGCCCGCGAGCTGCTGCAGCGGTATGTCGACGGGTTCGAGAAGTACGACATCGACGGGCTCGTCGAGTTGTTCACGCAGGACGCGATCTGGGAGATGCCGCCGTTCGTCGGCTGGTACGTCGGCGGCGCCGACATCGCCCGTCTCGTCAAGGAGAAGTGCCCGTCGGACGGCCCGGACGACATGCGCCTGCTGCCGGCGTCGGCGAACGGCCAGCCCGCACTCGGCCTGTACATGCGTGGCGAGGACGGCGTCCACCGCCCGTTCCAACTGCACGTACTCGACATCACCGAGCGCGGGGTCGCGCACGTCACGTGCTTCTTCGACACCGACCTGTTCGCCAGGTTCGGCCTGCCCGAGCGCCTCTGACCGGCGCGGCGGTCACTGCCCGGCGGCAGCCGGGTCCATCCACATGACCTCCCACACGTGGTTGTCGAGGTCACGGAACGAGCGGCCGTACATGAAGCCGTGGTCCTGCGGGTCCATCCACTTGGTGCCGCCAGCCGCGATCGCGGCGTCGACCAACGAGTCGACGCCCTCGCGGCTGTCGGCGGAGATGCAGTTGAGCACCTCGCGGCTGGCGGTGGTGTCGCAGATGTCGTCCTTGATGAAGTCCCGGAACCGGTCCTTCTCGAGCAGCATGATCCATGCCGAGTCGTTGATTGCCATGCAGGCGGTGTTCTCGTCGCAGAACTGATCGTTGAACTCGAAGCCGAGGCCGGCGAAGAACGCACGGGTCACGGCGACGTTCTCGACCGGCATGTTGACGAAGAGCAGACGGGACATGAGTTCTCCTGATTCGAGGTGACGGTGGCTGCGTGGACCGGGATCTCCGGAACCTCGCACCGATACAGACCACCGCCGTCGCGAAAACTCATCACACGCGTTGCGCTGCCCCGACCTCGACGCGATCCTTGCCCGCGAACAGGCCCTCGAGCCCCTGCTGCGCCACGTCCTCGGGGTCGGCCTTCGGCCCACGGGCGATCTTCGTGTTCTCCATGCCGGCGCGATCGAAGAAGTCGGTGTCGGTGATGCCGGGCATCAGCGTCGTTATCGAGACCCCGGTGTCGGCGAGTTCGTCGCGGATCGTCGCCGCGAACGAGTGCACGAATGCCTCGGACGCCGCGTAGGTGGCGAACAGCGTCCCGGGCAGGGCGGCCGTCGAGGACGACGTGAACAGAACCCGTCCGTGGCCGCGATCGACCATCGGTGGCAGGACGTATTTCGCGAGCCGGACCGTCGCGGTGACGTTGAGGGCGATCACGCGCAGGTCGGCGTCGATCGGGATCCGGTCGAAGCGTCCGTACGCCCCGACGCCGGCGTTGAGTGCGGCGACCTCGATGGGGCGCTCCAACGCGTCGAGGGACCGGCGCACCTCGGCCAGCCCGACATTGGTCGCCAGGTCCGCCTCGATCGCGTGGGCGGTGATCCCCTGGGGAGCGAACTCGGCGGCCACGGGACGGACCGCATCGTCGTCGGCCACCAGCACGAGGTCGTAGCGGCGGGCCGCGAGCCCGCGGGCCAACTCGTACCCGATACCGGTCGAGGCACCGGTCACCAGTGCCAGCCCTCGCGTCCCGTTCGTTTCGCTGTCGTTCATCCGACGCCTCCTCCGATCCGACTACCGCCCCGAGTTCCCCGCGCGGCGGGCCGCGAAACCAGACTGGTGCGCGGCCTCGTGCCGAACGGGGTAGGCACGCGGACCGTCCGGTGGTGTCATGGATTCATGAGTGAGGACAAGCGACACTTCGTGGCGAGCCGACTCGACGGAATCATCCACACGCTCGAACTGAATGCACCGACAGCGGACGAGTCGTCGCCGGTGCCCACCTCGGAAGGGTTCACCGGTTCACTCGCCGAAGCGCAGCGGCACCGCGCCGAACTCGAGTCCGCGACACCCGCGCGCATCGACGAGATCGCGGCGGGCTACCCGGAGATCGAACACGACTGGGCGCAGCGGCAGCCGACGTGACCGACCGGCCCGCCCGGGCCGTCAGTGACCGAACGGGTACAGCACGCCTGCGGCATCGAGTCGCTTGACCCGACGGTGCTCGTGGAGCACCAGCATGGTTCCCAGCGCGAGGCTCAGCGTGCAGATGGACCCTGCGATCCACGCCCAGCCCACGAAGCCGTAGCCCGCCGCGACCAGGGTCATGCCGAGGGTCACGATCGCGACCGCGATCAGGCCGTAGCCGGGCCAGTTGCGGGTGTCCTCGATGGCCTCGCCCGGGTGCTCCCGCGCGACGGTGGCCGGTTCGCGTGCATCGTCGAAGTAGTTCACAAAAGCCTCCCGGTGCCAGTTCCGTTTGTGCTCTCGTCGTACTGCGGTCGACGCGTCACCGGCGCAAGAACCGGCGGCGGCCTCTCCGGCGATTGTCCTCCCGCTGTACCCGATCGCGCACGGATGCCGGCAAACGCGTCCAGCCACCCGAGGTGGTGAAACCGTCACCCTCGGGGATTCGCGGTCACTCCCGGGGGCGCTGGCCGCCGGACCCGGCCGAGACGAGATTGATGTGTGCGGGTCAACCGCAGATCCTCGGCTCGACCTCGGGAGGGCGCCATGAACACCACTCTCCGCGCCGATCCGCACGGCCGTCGGCGGATGGTCGACACCGACGACGGCGTCACGCTGGCCGTCCGCGAGTTCGGCGACACCGATGCTCCGCTGACCGCCGTGTTCGTGCACGGGCACTGCCTGCACACCCATTCGTGGGCGCGGGTGCGTTCCCATCTGGCCCGGGAGTGGGGCGCGGGCGTCCGGATGGTGTTCTACGACCACCGCGGCCACGGCGAATCCGGCAGCGCGCCGGCCCACACGTACACGATCGACCAGTTGGGCCACGACCTGGACGCCGTGATCCGCGCGGTGGCGCCGACCGGGCCCGTCGTCCTGGTCGGCCACTCGATGGGCGGCATGGCCGCACTGGCCTACGTCCGGCAGCATCCGGACGACGTCGGGTCGCGCATCGTCGGCGTCGGATTGCTGGCGACGGCCGTCAGCGACATCACCCGATCGGGTCTGTGCCGAATCCTGCGGCACCCACTGGTCTCGGCGCTCGGGTTGGGCGTCGAGCGGATGCCCCGGCTGGCCCAGCACCTGGCTTCGATGGCACTGGACAACCGGACGTCGGTCGTCACGATGTACGGGTTCCTGCGCTCGCTCGCCGGGGTCGACGAATCCCGCTCGCTCTCCGCGCTCGGCAACATCCCGTCGCTCGTGCTCGGCGGCACCGCCGATCTGCTGACGCCGTTCGAGCACTCCGTCGCGATCGCGGCCACCCTCCCGACGGCCGAACTGGTGCGGCTGCACGACGCCGGCCACTCGGTGATTCTCGACCAGGCCGCGGAGGTAGCGCACGCGGTGGTCCGGCTCGTCACCCGAGCCGAACTCCACTACGCGGCCGGCTCCTCCGCCATGTCCCTCCCGATGGCCGGGTGAATGCCGGGCGCGGTCTCGACGGGCGTCACGACGCACCGGCCCGGGCCGTCGCATCGACAACCGATTCGATTGCAAGAGCGCGTATGTCACCCTTCGCGAGCTTGCCGCCGGAGGAGCGCGGCAGCTCGTCGACGACCACCAGGTGCTCGGGGTACAGCTCCTTCGAGACGCCGCGTGCGGCCAGGTGTCCGGTGAGCTCCTCGAGCGTGACGCACTGCCCCGGTCGAAGGCTGACCACCGCGCAGACGCGCTCGCCGAACACCGGATCCGGCACCGCCACCACACCGGCCAGGTCCACCGCCGGATGGGTCTCGACCTCCTGCTCCACCTGCGGCGCCGAGATGTTCTTGCCGCCGCGGATGATGATGTCGGATGTGCGCCCCACCGGGGTCAGATAGTCGTCCTCGATCGTCACCAGATCGCCCATCAGCATCCACCCGTCCTGCGTGTACAACTCGGCGTTGGCGGCGTCGTCGTCGTAGTACCCCGCACAGGTCAGCGGGCCCCGACCGCCCGGCTGGCCGGGACCTCCGGTCTCGGTCACGTCCCGGCCCTCGCTGTCGAACAGCCGCACCTGCATCGCCGGGATGAGCCGGCCGGATGTCCCGAGGCGCCGCGCACTCGGGTCGCCGACACGGGTGACGCTGAACGCGCCACTCTCGTTCGATCCGAAGAACTGCAGAACGGAAGCACCCGTGCGGGATTCGAACTCGGCGGCCCGATCGGCAGGTACTGCCTCACCGCCGGTGAACATCACCCGCAGCGACGACAGGTCCAACTCCTCCGCGAGCGGCGAGTTGAGCAGCATCCGGAACTGCGTGCTGACACAGCACAAGACCGTCACCTTCTCCCGCTCGATCATCCGAATCATTCTCTCCACATCGAACTTCGGCAGTACCACGGTGGGTGCACCGAGCATCGCGGGCGCATAGTGCGACGTCCACAGACCGAAACCGAACGGCGCCGGCACCGCCCCGAAGAACACCTCGTTGTCACCCAGCTCACCCGCACCGATGGCCAGGCGACTGAATGCCATCCATCGATTGTCGAACTGCGTCACGCACTTCGGGAGTCCGGTCGTTCCCGACGTCGAGTTGAGCATGCACAGATCGTTCGGACCGAGACTGCGGGACGTCACATCGACCAGTCCGGCGCGGCCCGGATCGATCGAAACAGACTCATTGCCACGCACATCGGCGATCCGGTCCACACCGCCGCCGGAGACCACCACGTGGAAGTCCAACGGGGCGCCGCGCTCGCGCAGCTCCTGCACCAGCACGGTCGATGAGCGACCGCCCAGTTCGTCCACGGTGATCAGCGTCCGCGCGCCCGTCTTCCGGACCAGGTGGGCGATCTCCCGGTCACCGGCCCGCGCTCCGATGCCCACCGCGACGACGCCCGCCCGGGCCGCCGCGATCAACGCGGCATGGACGAGAAACGTGTCGGGCAGCTGGACGGCCACACGGTCGCCCTCGGGAACGCCCAGCGCGACCAGCGCGGCCGCGATGTCATCCGCAACGGAATCATATGCAGCCCAGGACGTTCGGACAGTCGGAGTGATGAAGGCGTCACCGGCCGGGTTCGTCCGGGCCTGTCTGCGCAGCAGCTCGTGCAACGGCTCGGTTCCCCACCACCCGGAATCCACGTACTGCCGGGTGGTCGCGGCGTCGATCAGGCTCATCTGTGTTTCTCCTTCTGCGAGCACTTCCGCCGTACGAGGCCGAGGCCACACTCGACGGGCACGTGCCCCCTCTACCAACTTCGCTAAAATTCAAAACTTGACGTGACGGATCCGAAGCGGAGACCGTCGGCAACCGGAAGGATGTGACGCGGTGTCCGAGCAGGGAGCGGACCGGAAGCCCCGAGCGGCCGAACCGAGCGGTGTCCGCCCGCGCCGCCTGGCCGAGATGGTCGCGGACCAGATCCGCGAGCGCATCCTCCGTGGCGACCTCGCCGAGGGCGACCTGTTGCCGAAGGAAGCCGAACTGCGCGAGCAGTACCCCGTCAACGTCCAGTCGCTCCGTGAGGCGATGCGCATCCTCGAGGCCGAGGGGCTGGTGCAGGTGCGGCGCGGCAACCGGGGCGGAGCAGTGGTGCACCGCCCCACCCCGGGCAACGTCGCCTACAGCCTCTCGATGGTCCTCGCCATGTCCGGCACCGACATCGACGACGTGGGCCGCGCGCTCGACGAGGTGGAGCCCATGTGCGCCGCTCTGTGCGCCGAGCGCAAGGACCGCGCCACCGAGGTGGTCCCGGTTCTGCGCGCCCTCCACGAAGAGTCGCTGCGCAAGGTCGACGACTTGGTGGCGGCGACCACGTTGTCGCGACGCTTCCACGAGGCCGTGGTCCAACTGTGCGGCAACCGGTCGCTGATCGTGCTCGCCGGCGCCCTCGAGTCCCTGTGGTCGAGCCACGTCACGGACTGGGCCAACGAGCGGGCCGATCCCGAGGCGATCCCCCAGACCGAGCGGAGGCAGGCCCTGGCCGTCCACGGCCAGATCCTGCAGTGCATCGAGGACGGCGACGCCGCCTCCGCCCGGGTGATCGCGGCGCGTCACCTCCGGGACGTGCAGACGTACCCGCACGACCCCGCACGACCCCACGTCCCCCTCGACCCGGCCGTCGCCCGGGATCGCCTCTTCTTCGGCTGACCGCCGACCGGGCCCGCACCGACAGCCGGGCCCGGACGGGCATCGGTCAGAAGCTGTTCGGATCGTCGATCACGCTCTGCGGCACCGGATGTCGGTACAACTTGGAGGCGTTCTCCCACGTGATCTTGCGCAGCTCGTCGGCAGAGAGCCCCTTCATGGACTCGTTGACGACCTCCATGGTGCGCGGCCACAGGCTGTCGCTGTGCGGGTAGTCCTCCTCGAGCAGGATGTGGTCGATGCCGATCCGGTCGCGCAGCGCCATCGTCGACGGATCCTCGACCGCGCAGAACCAGAAGTTCCGCTTGAGCACGTCCGCCGGCGAGATGTCGATGCCGTCCCATGTGCCGTACATCGACGAGTACGTCGTCATGTGATCCAGACGGTCGAGCAGCGCAGGCACCCAACCGATTCCGCCCTCGGACATCACGATCTTGATATTCGGGAACCGTACCGGGATCTTCGAGAACAGCCAGTCGACGGTCGCGAACATCGCGTAACCGAAGAACAGCGTGCCGGCAACGTCCGGCGGCGCGTCCTCGGACGTGCTCGGCGACGTGCTCGACGACCCGATGTGCAGGTTGATGACCGTCCCGGTCTCCTCGCACGCCCGCATGATCGGGTCCCAGTGCCCCGAGTGCACCGACGGCAGACCCAGCGCGTGCGGGCCCTCCGAGAACGTCACCGCCTTGAAGCCGCGCTCGGCGTTGCGGTAGATTTCCTGCGCGCCGATCTCCGGGTCCAGGAAGTACGGAATCTGGCAGGGGATGATGCGATCCGGGTACGGGCCGGCCCACTCCTCGAGGTGCCAGTCGTTGTAGGCGCGCGTCGCGGCGAGCGCCAACTCCTGGTCGTTCGTGCTCAGCTGCAGACGCTGGCCGGCGAAGCCGGGCAGGAACGACGGAAAGTTCAGGGACGCATACACACCCGATAGGTTCATGTCCTTGATGCGATGGTGGATGTCCCACGATCCGCGGCGCATGTCCTCGAAACGCTGCGGGTCGAAGCCCCACTCGTCGACCGGACGACCGACAACGGCGTTGAAGCCGACGTTGGGGATCTCCTTGCCGTCGTACACCCAGATGTCCGCGCCGTCGCGATGGATCACCTTGGGAGCCCGGTCGGCGAACTTCGCGGGCAGACGGCCCTCGAAGGTGTCCTTGGGTTCGACGATGTGGTCGTCGACCGAGATGAACGGGAAGGGCCGGTGCGCCTTCTCCGGTTCGGGCAGGAACGTGACCTTGCCCTTGACATTGGTCGTGAAGTCGGTGTTGTGGATCAGCTCGTCGAGATTGGCCATCTCGCACACTCCTCGGGTGCTCGGTTGACTGCGGATCCGGTTGCACTGCAGGCGAAGCCGGAACGCAATGGGGTGGATGTACTCAGTTCAGGACGTCGGGCTCGGTGCGCAGGAGCTTCCGAACGGCTCCGGCCCAGTAGACGCCGGCAGCGCGCTCGACGAGCGCCTTCTGCATCGCTACGCGGATGCTCTTCTCGATCGGCAAGGGGTCCCTGCCGAGCAGGAGGATGTCGTAGGCCAGTCGACAGAACCGATCGATCGACGCCGCGCGGTAGACCGCGAGTTCGATCGTGTCGGCGGTCGTGATGATGCCGTGGCTGGCGAGGATGACGTTGTTGCGGTCACCGATCTTGTCGGCGAGGTCCCTGCCCAGGTCGGCGTCGCTGACCTCGCCGCTGTACTCGTGGACGAGCGACAGGTCGTCGTCGTAGAGGCTGCCGGTCTGGTGCGCGATCATCGGCAGCACGCCCACCGCGGCCAACAGCGTCACGTAGTACGGGTGATTGTGGATGACCACGCGCGCGTCCGGGCGGCGTCGGTGCAGTTCGGTGTGGATGTGATAGGCGGGAGTGACGTCCCATTTGCCCTCGATCACCTTGCCGTCGGCGTCGACCCGGCACACATCGGAGGCCGAGACCTCCTCCCACCACAGCCCCCACGGGTTGATCAGAAGGCTGTCGTCGTCACGATCGGCCCACGTGATGTGGCCGGCCATGTTCTCGCTGAAACCGTCGTGCGCCAGGGTCCGGAAGGCACACGCGAGCTTCTGCTCGTTGGTGAGCTCGACGCCGATCGGCGGGGTGACACTCGGTTGCCAGACGTCCATCGAGTCCGATTCTCGTTCTTCGGATTTCGTGGACCCTTCGATTGCGGTCACGGCGCCTCCTTGCGTCGAGAGTGAGCCACATCGGGAACTGTTCAGACTCTAACTTACAAAAGATAGCAATGTAAGCCCCGTCTCACTGAGAGGTACCGATTCGCCGAATCGACCCCGAAACGACGAAGCGCTCGCCCCCGAACGGGTGGCGAGCGCTTGTGCCGAAACGCTTTTCGCGGTCGACGACCGGCTCAGTCGGTACCGAATCCACTGGCCGGACGCGTGAACACCTCCCGCACCAGCGGAACGAAGGTGTCGATCGGCAGGGTGTCGTAGTTCGGATCGAAGGACACCTGGTCCCATTCCGCGCAGAAGTGTGCGCACGTGTCGAAGTACGGGCTGTTCTGGTAACGATCGCGCGCATTGACGTCCAGGCCCAGGCGATCCCAGTAGTGGTAGCCCTGGAACACGCCGTGGTGCTTGACCACCCAGGTCGCCTCGGCGTCCAGGTACGGGGCGACGATCGCGGCGGCCAGTTCGGAATGGTTGGCCGGCGCGATGGCGTCCCCCACGTCGTGCATCAGGGCGGCGACCACGAGATCCGTTCGCGCGCCTTCCCGCAACGCGCGGGTGGCGGTCTGCAGGGAGTGCTCGTATCGGTCGACCTGATAGCCCAGCGTGGGACCCTTCAAGGCCTCGAGCATCTCGATCATCGTCTCCGGCAGTCGATCATTGAGAAAGAGTTTCGACTCCGCGACGATCAACGCTATGTCCTCGACCGTCGATTCGTCCATCCGTGTGAAGCCGACCTGTCGCCCGCTCGACGCATCGATAGTCATCACTCACGTCCCTTCCGTTGCGATCCCTCCGAGGCGGACCAGACCCGCCCTGAACCTCAAATCTTTATATAAAAAGGGCGGGTTGCGGGCAAGGGCTCGTCCCGGTGGGCAAAACACCGGGCTACCCGCGCAGGAGCGGGGCCACCTTCGTGAACAGCAGCTCCAGGTGCCGATCGACGAGCCGATCGGGCATCCCACCCAGACTCGCCCACAGATAGACGTGCTCGACGGGCATCCCCTCCGTACGGCGGCGGATCTCGGCAGCGGCATCGTCCGCGGTCAGCACCGTGAGCCCGGGAACCGATCCGGTCCGGTCGAGAGTCGAACGCAGCTCCTCCTCGGCGTCGGCAGCGCTCGTGGTCCCGCCGCGTTCGCGCTGGTAGCTCGCGACCTGGTGAGCCAGGTACGGCAGGAGTTCGCGTGTCGTGCGGTCCGGGTCGTCCGCGACGACGATGTCCATGACACCACCCGTCCGCGCGCCCGCGGCGTCGTGACCGCCCTCCTCGAGCCCCGCGAAGTACGGCGCCATCAGGGCCCGGTCCAGTGTGAGCAGCCCGGCCCCGAGCCGTCCCGCCCGCGCGGCACCGCGCGGGCCCTGGTAGCCGAGCCACATCGGCAGCGGCCGCTGCACCGGCCCCGGAGTGACCCCGCCGTCCGTCAACAACGCCCGTACCTTGGCGAACACCGAGTCCGTCACCGCGTACCGTCGGGCATGATCCGAGCCGAAAGCGTCGAACTCCCGTGCGGCCCAACCGGCTCCCATGCCGAGTTCGAGGCGGCCGTTCGACACCAGGTCCACGATCGCGGCCTCCTCGGCGATGTGCACCCGGTGCCGGTGCGGCGCGACGAGCACCGCGGTACCGATCCGTATCCGCTCGGTTCGCGCCGCGATCGCGGCAGCGAGGGTCAGGGGCTGCGGAAGGTATCCGTCGTCGAAGAAGTGATGCTCGGTCATCCACACCGAATCGGCGCCCAGCGACTCGGCCCACACGACTCGGTCCAGCATCTGCCGATAATGATCGGCCCACGGCCTGCGCCACGGCGCCGGGTTGCGCATGTCGAGGAACATTCCGAGTTTCATGTGCGGGAAGGCCTTTCACGTGGGCGAACATCGGGCCGGGAGACGTGTCGACGGGGAATGATCACACGGACGCCCGTCTCAGCTCGTCCACCTCGCCGCGCAGCGCCAGGATCTCGACGCGCAGATGTTCGAGTTCGACAGCGGCCACCGGGCCGCCGCCGGTCGGCGCCGGAGCGGGCACGGGCGACGCGCCCGGACGAGCCGTGATGCCGTCGACCAGCAGTGCGACGAGAATCCGGGCGGTGACCGCGTGATCCGTATCGACAGTGTCGCGATGCCGGCGCGCGGCCGTCCACACGATCTCCCGAAGCAGTTGCCGGAGCCGTTCGGGCGGGAGATCCGCACGGAATCCCCCGTCGGCGACTCCGCGGTCGATGATCCGCGCCCAGACGTCCTCGACCTCACGCGTGCGCGCGTCGATCTGCGCGAATCCGGGCTGAGAAGACAGGTTCGCGAACTCCCTGGTGTGGATCTCCGATGCGTGCGGGTGCCGGACCGCGACCCGCAGCGACACGTGGACCAGATCGTCGAGTTGATCGTGACCGTCTGCCTGCCAGCGAATTTCGCTCGAATAGCTGTTCATCAGGTCGTCCAGGAAGGCGACGAGGATCTCGGCGACCAGCTCGTCCTTGGAACCGAAGTGGTGGTACAGGCTCCCCGAGTGGAGACCGACCGCGTCCGCGATGTCGCGGACCGTGGTGCCGCCGACACCACGAGTCGAGAAGAGGAGGGCGGCGTGCGACAGGATCTCGTCCCGCCGGCCGGCCGAGCGCATACGACCCCCTTACCCGTGTTCGGCGAGGTTCGGATCTCCCCACACCTTCGGTGGTCTCGCGAACACCTCCTCGAGCATCGGCATGAAGAACTCGAGGGGCTCGGATTCGTAGTCCGGGTCGAACGACTCCTGGTCCCACGCCGCGCAGAAGTGCGCGCAGGTCTCGAAATACGGTGAGTCGCGGTACCGCTCGCGGCTGTCACTCGGGATGCCGAGCTTGTCGCCGTAGTGGTGGGTCTGGAACACGCCGTGGTGCTTGACGACCCAGACGGCCTCGTCGTCGAGCACCGGCCGGAGGATCGCCGCCGCCACCTCACTGTGGTTGTCCGGGCACAGGTCGTCGCCGATGTCGTGAAGCAGTGCCGCCACCACGAGATCGACCCGCGCCCCCTCCCGCTGGGCACGCGTGGCCGACTGCAACGAGTGCTCGTAGCGGTCGACCCGATAGCCGAACGTGTAGCCCTTCATCGATTCCAACAGCCGCACAACGGTTTCGAGCCAGTGGTCTCGCCGGTGGGCGGCCGCCTCGTCGCGGATCAGTTCCATCTCGGCAACGGTCGCGTCGTCCATCCTCGTGAAATCGACGGTCCTCGGCGCATCGGCCATGTCAGCTCCCAAGATCCATGCAATGTGTCGCAGGTAACAGTACGTCGCCCGAGGCCAATACTCAATCGGTCGATTGGGAATTCCCAATCGACCGATTGACACCCGCGCATCGGTGCCCGAATATGTCTGCACATCACGCTCGAGTTCCCGGGAGCACGCCGGCAGCACAGACCCGGCCGCTCGCCCCGCACATCTTCGAATCAGCTCCTCCCCGCACGCAGCATCAGAAGGAGAGTTCATGACATCGTCAGCGCCGTCGGCCGGCACCTCCGACACACCGGACGCCCCGGGCCCGCTGTCCACCACCCGATCCGTCCGCGGCAAGGCCCGAATGATCCTGGCGGTCAACATGGGCAACGCGTTGGAGTGGTTCGACTGGACCGTGTTCGCGATCTTCGCGGTCTACTTCTCGAACAAGTTCTTCCACTCGGCGAACGAGGTGTCGAACCTCCTGTCCACCATGGCCGTGTTCGCAGTCGGGTTCGTGATGCGCCCGCTCGGCGGCCTGTTCTTCGGTCTCGTTGCGGATCGCCGCGGCCGAAAGTTCGTGATGGTGCTGACGATGACGCTGGTCGCGGCGTCGAGCGTCCTCATCGCGATCGCACCGACGTACGAGCAGATCGGCGCGTTCGCATCGCTGTGGCTGCTGCTCGTGCGGTGCCTGCAGGGCGTCGCGCACGGCGGTGAGCAGGGCGGCTCCTACACCTACATCGCCGAGGTCGCGCGTCCGGACAACCGTGCGCTGTGGGGTAGCACGGTGATCATGTCGACGGTCGGCGGTACGGTGCTCGCCACGCTGCTCGGCGCCGTGATGCGCAGCGCCGTCGACTCTTCGACGATGTCGGACTGGGGATGGCGCGTCCCCTTCCTGATCGGCGGACTGCTCGGATTCTTCGCCCTGTACCTGCGTCGCGGACTCGAGGAGTCCACCGCCTTCTCCGAAAACTCCACGGCGACCGCCGAAACCGCCACCGAGTCGTCGGCGCGCGTCGCCCTGCGCGACATCTGGGCACAGCGCAAGTCCATCCTCCGCGTCGTGATCCTCGTCGGCGGCACCTCGGTGTTCTCCTACACCTGGTCGGTCAACGCCCCCGCCTACGCCATCAGCTTCCACGACGTCGACGACCGGCTGGCGATGTGGGCCGGCGTGTTCGCGAACATCGTCTTCATAGTCGCGCTGCCACTCGCCGCACTACTCGCCGACCGCATCGGCCGGCGCATCAACAACATCGTGTGGGGAATCGGGGTCGCGCTGTTGGCCTTCCCGCTCTCGGGCATGCTCGACAGCTCGGCCGTCACCCTCGCGACCGCGATGTCGCTCGCACTGATCCTGCAATCGTTCGCCGCGAGCACCCAGGTGGCCTGGTTCGCAGAACTGTTCGCCACCAAGTCCCGCGCCGCCGGCACCGGCATCGCCGTGTCGCTCGCCGCCGCGATCTTCGGCGGCACGGCGCCATACCTGAACTCGTGGCTGACTTCTCGCGGAACGCCCGATTTGTTCACGTGGTACGTCATCGCCCTCGGCCTGTCCGTCGCGGTCGCCGCCTTCTTCACCCGGGAGACCAAGGGCGCCGCCCTCACCGGCGGGACCGCCGATACGGCCCAGCAGGCGGTGCCGGGCCGCCCGTAGCGGGGTCCGCGAATCGTCCTCCACGACCTGCGCGTTGTGACACACTGTGCTGTCCGTGCGCGTGGCCCTCCCGGGCCGCGTGCACGGTCAGGGTTTCGCGGGGGTGTACCGCGGTGCACCGACGGTGTCGGTGGGTCTGGGGAGTGTGGTTTTTGGAGCCTGAATCGGGGACTGGAAGGCGTGAGCGCCGGAGTGCTCACGCCCACCGGACGTTGCTCGACCGGCCGAGGCTGTTCGCACTGCTGTCGGAGCTGCCCGCACTGACGGTGGTCCGCGGGCCGGCCGACGCCGGCAAGACGAGCCTCGTGACGACGTGGATCACGTCACCGCAGGCGCCGCCCGGACCGGTCGTGACGATGGGCTCGCCCACATCGTCCACGACCCCGGACGACTACTGGGCCGAGGTCTCGCGACGAATCGACGCCGCCCTCGGGTCGTCCGAGACAACATCCGACCCGGTGACCCTCGTCCTCGACGACGTCGATCGGCTCGACGACCCGACGACGGAGGCCCGCATCCTCGAACTCCTGGACGGTCACGGGCGCCTGCACGCGGTGGTGACCACCCGCAGCACCCGCGTCTTCGGCGATGCCGACCTACTCGACGTCGATCACGTCACGATCTCCCCCACCGACCTGCTGATGACACCCGACGAATCCCGCGCGGTGCTCCTCGAGCGCGGCGTCGCGCTGCCCCAGCGGCTGATGGGGACGGTGCAGGCTGCAACGGGCGGTTTCCCGCCGTTGGTGCAGACCGCGGTGGCCGTCGCGCGATCCTTCGCCTCCGACTACGCGCAGAACCGGGAACTGGCCCGACACGCACTCGAGCGGGCGATCGATCGCTACGTCGAACGGGAGATCCTGCGCGATCCGGCCCTCGCCGATCTCCGGGACTTCATGCTCACGATCGCAGCCGCGCGGACCGTCACCACCCCCGTGGCCGAGATGCTGACCGACGAGCGGGCACCGCAACGCCTCCGGGAACTCGAGGCGGCGGGCGTGCTGGTCCGGTCGCCGTGGCCCAAGGACGACGAGTGGCGGTACCCCGCGCCGATCCGCGACTCATTGATGCGCATCGTGCGCCACGCGGCTCCGGACGGACCTCTTCAGGCCTCGAGCGACCTGGCCCGGTGGTTCCTCGACCGCGGTGACCCGGCCGCTGCACTGGCACATGCGGTCGACGCGCGCGACTGGGACCTGGCGGTCGTGATCATCAAGGCCGACTGGGTGCAGCTGATGTCCCGGCACTTCCACCTCGTCCGCGAGACCCTGATCACGCTGCCCGAGGAAGCGGCCGCGGGCGACATGTCGATCAGGGCCGGACGAGAACTGTTCCTGCGGTTCGGATCCGACGCCACCCATATCGCCGACCCGGTGCCGCTCGAGACCGCCGGCGACAATCCCCCGAGCACCGCGGAGCTGGCCGACGCCCTGGCGGTCGGCAGTGTTCAATCACTGATCCTGAGGGTCTCGGGTAACTTCGCACAGGCATCCCGGATGAGCGTCCGAATGTCGGAGCTCGGCGAGCGCGCTCTCCACACGGCGCCGACCGAGGTCGGACCCTTTCTGCCGCTGCTGCGCCTGCAATGGGGTATCACGCACCAGCTGCGCGGCGACATCGCGCGGGCATCGACCGAATTCCGGCGCGCGTACAACAGCAGTCGGCCGATCGGAATCGACTTCGTCGCCCGCAGTGCGGCCGGTGGGCTGGCGCTGAACTACGCCCTCACCGGCGAACTGACGCACGCCGAGTCCTGGCTCGACCGGGAACGCCGGCAGGAGGACGCCGCCTGGGGCACTCCGACGATCCGCGTCAGTGGACTGGTCGCGTCCGCCTTGGTCGCGATCGACCGCATGGAACCGGCCCGCGCCGAACAGGCCCTCACGGAGCTGGGCAATCTCCCCGACGACGAGGAGCTGTGGGCGTTCGCCCTGTATGCCCACTGCCAGTTGGCCCTCGTCAGCCGGCACGCCGAGATGGGCCTCGACCGGATGCACCGCGCGGTCGCGGTCTACGACCGTTGGTTCACCCCCGAGTCCGTCGCCGCGCAGTTGCTCGCGGCGACCGAGGCCGATCTGCACTTGGCCCTGGGCCGGGGCAACGAGACGTGGACGGCGCTCGAGAAGGCGCGCGGACGCGGCCCCTGGACGACGATCGCCCACGCGCGGATGGAGCTGGCGAGCGGCCAACCCGCCGCGGCGCTCGCGGACTGTGCGCAGCCGGCGATCGCGGACTGCCCGTACCCACGCATCCGCCTCGAATCCGCGCTGATCCAAGCGGCCGCAAACGTGGATCTGACACACCACGCCCGGGCACAGACGATGCTGCGACGCGCCATCGCGCTGTTCGAGCAGACCGGGACGGTCCGCCCCTTCGCATCGATGCCCGCCGCACAGATCGCCCAGCTGTCGGAGCTGGGGATCGCGCTGCCCGACGCCTGGCTGGCCGCGGCACCGGGTGCCGACGACGCGGTGTTCCCGGACCGGGTCCAACTGGTCGACATCAGCGACCGCGAGTCGGCGGTGCTGGTCGCCCTCATGTCGACGCCCTCGATCGCGGAGATCGCGGGCCGGCTGTTCGTGTCGCAGAACACCGTCAAGTCCCAGCTCCGCAGCCTGTACCGCAAGCTCGGCGTCCATTCCCGCGCCGAGGCGCTCCTGACCGCGGCGCGCCTGGGTCTGATCGGTTCGGGGCCCGAGTCCTAGCGTCCGTCGACGTCCGGCCGGGGCGGGAATAGTTCCGTCCGCGATGCGTTGAGCTACGGTGAACTAGTTGAATCCTCAACTAAGAGATCTCAGGAGTTCCCCATGCCTGCCGTGACCGTCGACAACATCCTCGCGCTGCCGCGCCTCGAGGCCGCGGACCCGTCCGCGGTGGACAGGCCGGTGCTCGGGGTGGTCACCGCCCCCGTCGGCTACGAGGGCGAGGGATTCCCCGTCCGTCGCGCCTTCGCCGGCATCGATCTCGCCCACCTCGACCCGTTCATCCACATGGACCAGATGGGCGAGGTGAACTACGCGCCCGGTGAGCCGAAGGGCACCCCGTGGCACCCGCACCGCGGCTTCGAGACCGTGACCTACATGATCGACGGGATCATGGAGCACCAGGACTCCAACGGCGGCGGCGGCATCATCGGCGGCGGCGACACCCAGTGGATGACCGCCGGCGGCGGCATCCTGCACATCGAAGCCCCGCCGGAGCACCTCGTGATGAGCGGCGGCCTCTTCCACGGCGTCCAGCTGTGGGTCAACCTGCCCAAGAGCAACAAGATGGCCGCGCCGCGCTACCAGGACATCACCGGCAGCAAGGTCGCGCTGGTGTCGAGCCCGGACGGCGGCGCGCTGGTCCGCGTGATCGCCGGCGAGATCGGCGGCCACCAGGGGCCCGGGTCGACCTACACCCCGATCGCGCTGTCGCACACGACCGTCGCACCGGGTGCGAGCGTGACGCTGCCGTGGAACCGCGACTTCAACGCGCTGGTCTACGTGCTCGCCGGTGACGGTTTCGTCGGCGCGGATCGTCGACCGATCTCGTCCGGCCAGACGGCGGTGTTCGGCCGGGGCGACTCGATCACGATCACGGCCGCCGACGTCCAGGACTCGCGCACCGAGTCGCTCGAGGTGTTCGTCCTCGGCGGACAGCCGATCCGCGAGCCCGTCGCGATGGCCGGCCCGTTCGTCATGAACACCAAGGCCGAGGTCCTGCAGGCGTTCGAGGACTACGAGGCCGGGCGCCTGGGCTCGATCCCCGCCGCCCACGAGTCCCTCGACTGACACCAATCCCGTTGCTGGACAATCGATCACCTGGGTCGGTCGACCGACCGCCAGGTGATCGCGTCCGACACTCGTCCGTGAACACTCCGAGACCGAACCGACACCACTGATTCGGCGCCGACGGGTCCCACTTCGTACGCTGTGACTCGACAGCGCGAAATGCGTCGAATGCACTTGGGAAGCCCCACGCGCGACTGTCACCGAGGAGGACCGCATGCCAGCTCTCACCACGCCCCACATCGACGTCCACCGTGCGGGTGACCGTATGAAGACCCGCATCCCGTGGCTGGACTCGAAGCACTCGTTCTCGTTCGGTCACCACTACGACCCGGACAACACCCATCACGGGTTGCTGCTGGTCAACAACGACGACATCGTCGAGCCCGGACAGGGCTTCGACACCCATCCCCACAAGGACATGGAGATCGTGACCTGGGTGATGCGGGGGTCACTGGTGCACCAGGACTCCATCGGCCACTCCGGAATCATCTATCCGGGTCTCGCCCAGCGGATGAGCGCGGGCACCGGCATCCTGCACTCGGAGAAGAACGACTCGTGGCGGTTGCAGGGCGACGAGCACACCGATCCCGTCCACTTCATCCAGATGTGGGTGGTCCCGGACGAGGCCGGCATCACCCCCGGCTACGAGCAGCTCGAGATCGACGCCGAACTGCTGACCGGCGGGCTGGTTCCCGTCGCGTCCGGCATGCCGCAACACCGGGACCACGCCGCGATCCGCATCAAGAACAAGTACGCGTCGCTGCACGCCGCCCGCCTGCAGCCGGGCCAACCGGTGCGCATCCCCGAGGCTCCGTTCGTGCACGTCTTCGTCGCACAGGGCACCGCGGAGATGGAGGGCGTCGGGACGCTGTACGAGGGCGATGCGGTCCGTATCAGCGCGTCGGGCGGCCAGACCGTCACCACCGAGACCGGTGCCGAGATCCTGGTGTGGGAGATGCACGCGCGTCTCGGCGGATGAGATCCGAGCCGCAGCGACCGCGTTCCGCCTGCTAGCCAGGAGGGCATGAATTCCGTAACGGTCGCACCGCGCGGCATCGACCCGCTGAACACCGTGATGGGTGTCCGCACCCTCTGGATGAATGCGGCGGGCGCCAGCTTCGAGCAGTCCGTCGGCCCACGGTTCCACGACCACCGCGGGCTGACGACGCTCGGGTCGGTGGGTGTGGTGGCCGACGACGCCGTCGCCGGCGCGTTCTACGTGTCCGCACCGGAGGGCAGTCGCACGGTGGTCTCCCAACTCGTCGTGACCGCGGCGGCGCCGTTGCCGACGGCCGGCACCGTCACCGCGGCGGCATCGACAGCTCATCTCGACCTCGCGACCGGCACCGGCGTCACGCACGGCGAGATCCGCGACGCGCAGGCCCGGGTCGCGGCGGTGCTTCACGCCCGCAGCTTCATCGTCTCGCGGCCGACCCGAACCGAACTGCACTACGGCCCGGCCGCGGAACTGGTGGTCCCGGAGCCGGAGGAAGTCACACCCGTCGACGAGCTCGCGGCGATGCCCGGCCTGGCGATCGTCGAGGGCATCGCGTCGGGCCGGGTGCACCGCGGTCCGCTGGCCGGGCTGACCGAACTCACCGTCGCGACCGTGGCCCGCGGCACGATCAGCGGCCTGATGACGCCGCGCACCTGGATGAGCAACGCCGTCGGCACCGTGCAGGGCGGCGTACTGCTGTCGGTGGCCGACCTCGCGGCCGGGCTCGTCGCGCAGACGCTCACCGAGCCGGGCACCACGTTCCGGACGCTCGACGCCCACCTCGACCTCGTCCGGTCCCCCGCCGTCGACGGCCCGCCCATCCTGGTGGAGGCGGACGTCGTCCGCGCCGGACGACGTCTCGCGCTGATCGAGACGCGGCTGTCGACGCCGGACGGGCACCTGCTGGTTTCCGCGCGCGCGAGCGCTCAGCTGGGACAGCCGTCCGGCCACCCCGGACGCTAGTGGTACACAAGACCGATGACCACGACAGCCCCGGACGTCCCGGACCTGAGCACCGCACCCGAAAGCCGCGACCGGCTCAACCTGTTCATGGGCGTCGAGGCGCGCGAGGTGCGGCCCGGGCACCTCGTGCTCGCGCAGCCGGTCGGTCCCCGCTTCCACGACCACCGCGGCCAGACGATCCTCGGTTCGGTCGGCGTGCTCGCCGACGCGTGCCCCGGCGGCGCGCTGGGCAATTCGATACCGTCCGGCGCCGGCATGGTGCTGTCGCAGATCTCGGCGACGCTGGCGGCGCCGCTGCCGGCCCATGGACTGGTCGCCTCGACCGGTGACGTCGTCACGCTCGACGTCGACTCCGGCATCGGTCTCGCGGCCGGCGCGATGCACGACGGCGACGGAAACACGGTGGCGGTCCTGCAGTCCCGCGGTGTCTTCGTCACGCGGCCTCGCGCGAACGCGGACGCGGTCTTCAGCGGCGAACGCCTCCCCGTGCCCGCCCCCGAACCGTGCGCGGCACCGGACGAACTGGCGGGACGCACCGGCCTGGACGTCGTCGACGCCATCGCGTCCGAGCAGATCGCGCGCGGCCCCCTCGCCGGGCTGCTCGACATTCGCCTCACCGACATCGAGCGGGGCAGTCTCACGGCGACGTTCGCGCCGCGGGACTGGATGAGCAACTACCTGGGGTCGATCCAGGGCGGCGTCCTGATCACCGCGGCCGACCTCGTCAACGGCCTTGTCGCACAGACTCTCACCGCGGCCGACCAGCAGTACCGGATCCTGGACCTGCGCATCGACTTCGTCCGATCCCCCGCTACCGACGGCCCCGACATCCGGGCGGAGGCGGAGGTCGTCCGCGCCGGACGCCGGCTCGCGCTCATCGAGTCGCGGCTGCTCGACGGGTCCGGACAGGTGCTGATCCGCGCGGCCGCGAGCGCACAGCTGTTCTGATCCGGTTGCCTCACAGGCGATTCACAGCCGACGTCCAGGATCGCACAAGCCGGTGTACGCACGATGGTTCTACGAATCACTCGCTGCACGGAAGGATGTCGCGTGAACAAGGACGTGGAACTGAGCCGGCTGCGGATCAGCCGACGACGGGCACTCGCACTGGGCGGAACGGTCGGGCTGAGCGGGCTGATCGCGGCGTGCAGCAACGGCGGTGGCGGCAGCTCCGCGACCACGACGACGGCCGCCGCCGGCACCACGACGGCCGCCGCCACCGGAACCGTCGACGAGCAGCTGCTGGCGTTGCTCGACCAGGCACCGCGGTGTGTCATGGCGGTCGAGGAGACGCAGGGGCCGTACTGGTTCGACGTCGACTCCATCCGCAGCGACATCCGTGAGGACCGGCCCGGGCTCGAGTTGGACCTCGCGATGCGCGTGCAGGACCTGACGAACTGCTCCGCCGACGGCAGCGCAACCGGTGTCGCCAACGCGGTCGTCGAGATCTGGCACTGCGACGCGGGCGGCGTGTACTCGGGCTTCGAGTCCGGTTCCGTGGCCGCCAACCAGGGCGGCGGCATGGGCGGGCCCGACGGCAGCATGGGCGGCCCCGGTGGCGCCATGGGCCAACCGCCGCAGGGCGGACCCCCGGGCGGACCGGGTGGTCAGCCCCCGCAGGGAGGCCCCGGTGGCGAGCCCCCGCAGGGTGGCCCCGGCGGTATGGGCGCCATGAGCGGTTCGGGTGAGACGTCGAACGGTTCGTACAGCGTCGGCGACCAGGAGGCCGCGACCACCGACGACGGCACCTACCTGCGCGGTGCGCAGACCACCGACGCGAACGGCATCGTGCGGTTCACGACGATCTTCCCCGGCTGGTACACGGGCCGCACCGTGCACATCCACCTCAAGGTCCACGTCGACAAGAAGACCGTGCTCACCACACAGTTGTTCTTCGACGACGCCCTCAACGACGAGATCTTCTCGACCATCTCGCCGTACACCGACCACACAGGTCGCGACACCCGCAACGACACCGACGGCATCTTCGACAAGGCCGGCCTGATGGTCACGTCGCGGCAGTCGGACCGCATGCTGGCCGCGATCAATCTCGGCGTCGACGTCTGACCCCTGCCTCCGGCCGAATGTCACATACGTCTACTTGGAGTGAACGTATGTGACATTCGGCCATCGGGGTTCGGCTGGACCGGGCAGCGGCGGCGGAGTCGGTGTAAAGATGGAGCGATGACGACTGCGCAGCATTCCGGCATCGACCTCACCTATCTCGACGCGGGCACGCGCCCGCAGGACGACCTGTTCGTGCACGTCAACGGCAAGTGGCTCGACGAGTACGAGATCCCGGCCGACCGCGCGGTGGACGGCGCGTTCCGCACGCTCTACGACAAGGCCGAAGAGGACGTCAAGACGCTCATCCAGGAGGCGTCCGAGTCCGGCGCGGCACACGGCACGGACGCGCAGAAGATCGGCGATCTGTACTCGAGCTTCATGGACGCCGACGCGGTCGAGGCGGCCGGGCTCGCCCCCATCGCCGAGGAACTGTCGTCGGTCGCGAACGCGTCGGATCTCAACGAGCTGGCCGGGATCATGGGACGCCTGCAGCGCACCGGCGTCGGCGACGCCGTCGGCCAGTACGTCGACACCGACGCCAAGAACTCGGCGCGCTACCTGGTGCACTTCACGCAGTCCGGCATCGGCCTGCCCGACGAGTCGTACTACCGCGAGGACAACTACGCGGAGGTTCGCGAGGCCTATGTCGCGCACATCCGGAAGATGTTCGAGCTGGCCGGGATCGGGTACGACGCGCAGCGCGTGTTCGACCTCGAGACCGCGATCGCCGCAGGCCACTGGGACGTCGTCAAGCGCCGCGACGCGGAGCTGAGCTACAACCTGGTGACGCTGGACGACCTGCAGTCGCGGCACGGCGGATTCGACTGGGCCGCCTGGATTTCCGGCCTCCAGGCCACCTCCGAGCAGCTCGCCGAGATCGTGGTGCGCCAGCCGAGCTTCGTCGAGTCGTTCACCGAGCTGTGGACCTCGCGCCCGATCGAGGACTGGAAGGCGTGGGCCACGTGGCGGATCCTGCACTCGCGGGCGCCGTACCTGACCGAGGCGATCGTCGCCGAGGACTTCGCGTTCTACGGCAAGACCCTCAGCGGCACCGAGGAGAACCGCGAGCGCTGGAAGCGCGGTGTCTCGCTCGTGCAGGACCTCCTGGGCGAGGCGGTCGGCAAGCTGTACGTCGACCGGCATTTCCCGCCGGAGTCCAAGGCCCGCATGCAGGTTCTGGTCGCGAATCTGCAGGAGGCGTACCGCCGCAACATCTCCGACCTCGAGTGGATGAGCCCCGAGACCCGGCAGGCGGCGCTGGCGAAGCTCGAGAAGTTCACGCCGAAGATCGGCTACCCGGACAAGTGGCGGGACTACTCGGCCGTCGAGATCGACCCGGCCGACCTGGTGGCCAACTACCGCAGCGGGTACGCCGCCGAGCACGACCGCGACATCGCCAAGCTCGGCGGCCCGGTGGACCGCGACGAGTGGTTCATGACCCCGCAGACCGTCAACGCCTACTACAACCCGGGCATGAACGAGATCGTCTTCCCAGCAGCGATTCTGCAGCCGCCGTTCTTCGACGCCGAGGCCGACGACGCCGCCAACTACGGCGGCATCGGCGCGGTGATCGGCCACGAGATCGGCCACGGCTTCGACGACCAGGGCGCCAAGTACGACGGCGACGGCAACATGATCGACTGGTGGACCGACGACGACCGCACCGAGTTCGGCAAGCGCACCAAGGCACTGATCGAGCAATACAACGACTTCGAGCCCAAGGACCTGCCGGGACATCACGTCAACGGCGAGTTCACGATCGGCGAGAACATCGGCGACCTGGGCGGCCTGTCGATCGCGTTGGAGGCGTACCGCATCGCGATCGAGGGCGCCGACGCTCCGGTGCTCGACGAACTTACCGGTCTGCAGCGGGTGTTCTTCGGCTGGGCTCAGGTGTGGCGCACGAAGGCGCGCAAGGAAGAAGCGATCCGACGCCTCGCCGTCGATCCGCACTCGCCGCCGGAGTTCCGTTGCAACGGCGTGATCCGCAACCTCGACAGCTTCCACGAGGCGTTCGGGGTCGAACCGGGTGACGCCCTGTACCTGGAGCCGGAGAAGCGCGTCAAGATCTGGTAGGCGCTTCGCGCCCGTGCGCCTTTTCGGTAGCGACTCCTACCGAAAAGGCACACAGGCGCGACAGCGCCCCGCGCTGTCGCGCCTCCAGCCTTCGCGGGTGAGGACGGACTCGACCTCGCGGGCAACGACGCACGGCATGCCGCCGACCTCGTCCATCCCGTACACCAGTCGCGGGCGACCGGCGAGTTCGGCGGCGTTGTCGCGTCGCCGGTCCCGGAACTGAACCTCCCGCATCGAGTGCGCCCAGCGGCCGTCGAGCCGAACGATCAGCGGCACACCGCACTCGGAATAGTCGACGTCCTCGTAAAGTGTGCGCCCGTCCACGATCACCGGGCCCTGACGGTGCGCCGGCGGTAATCCGTGCGCCTGTTCGACGTCGACTGCGTAGTGGTACTCGAGCACCGATTGCACACCATCAGCGAGGAGCGTCACCGCACTGTCGAGTGCACGACGGTAGCGGCGAGGGCGCCGCTCAATCATCCGTTGCTGAATGTCCGCCAACCGGATTCGGGCGTTGGTGACGGTCGAAATCAGCGAAACGTAGGCCAGTCGTGCAGTCGGCTCAGCGATCGCGACGTCCAGGGCAGTGTCAGCCTTCGACGTCCTCGGGTGCGCCGTCTCGACGCCGATGTGCCGGTGCGCGCGGGACCGATGCACGACGACTCCTGGGTGTAGGAGCGAGCCTGGCCGAACGACGGGGTGTGCGGACGCTCGTGCGGGCAGTGTCTTCGTCGCCGTCTGCGGCCGGGACGACTTGCCGTACGGCACCGTCACGTGCACCGCTGCGGTCTCGTCGACCCGGAACATCCCCCACTCCTCGGCAGCGGTCCGATGGCTGAGCATCGCATGGTCACCGCCGTAGAGGAGCGCCGCGGAGAGCGTCATCTCGCGGGTCAGCGGCCCGTTCGTCACGGCATAGACGCCTCGGAGGACGCGCCGCCAGCGTCCCGTGTCCAGTAAGTGCCGGACATGCCCACGGCCGTAGCCCAGGACTGCGACTTGAGGCTGCGTAACCATCCCGCACTGGTCGTCCACGAGTTGCTGGAGGTCGGATCGCTCGGATGCTGTCATGACCGGAGCGTGCGCGGTGATCACGACAAGATCCGCCCCCGGTCGAGAAGTTGTCCACAGGCCCGTGCGCCTTTTCGGTAGGACCCGCTACCAAAAAGACGCACGGGCGGCGAAGCCGCCTACCGCGCGTACATGATCACGCCCACGCCGCACAGGCAGATCAGCGCGCCGATGATGTCGTAGCGGTCGGGCCGGAAGCCGTCCATCACGACCGCCCACAGCAGCGAACCCGCCACGAACACACCGCCGTACGCGGCCAGGATGCGCCCGAAGTTGGCGTCCGGTTGCATCGTCGCGACCAGGCCGTAGATCCCGAGCGCGATCATCCCGGCACCGACCCACAGCCACCCGCGTTGTTCGCGCACGCCCTGCCACACGAGCCAGGCTCCGCCGATCTCGAACAGCGCGGCCAGGACGAACAGCAGGATCGAGCGAGTCACCGTCATGGCACGGATTATGCGCGAGGGGTCACCGCAGCCGCGTGTCCGAGTACGCCGAGAAGAACCGGACCTCGTCGAGCTTGGGCAGCAGGTGCAGACGCTCCCCGGGACGCACCGACACCTTCCGGTCGACACGAATGACCACCCGGCCACCCCGGCTGGTCCACGTGTCGTCCGAGGGATCGGCCTTGACCGCGTGGACGAACGACTCGGCACCGAGTTCTTCGAACAGTTCGGCGACGACCGTGAGCGCACCCTTCCGCCACTCCCCCACGACAGTCCACGACTCCGGGCGCACCCCGACCACGACGCGTTCCTCCCGGCGCGCCGACGCCGGCAGGGGTACCCGTAGCGCGCCCAGCACCGCGGTCGCCCCCTCCACGCGCGCTTCGAGCAGGCTCATCCCGGGTGAACCGATGAAGCCCGCGACGAAGGTGTTGACCGGATCGTCGTACAGCTCGCGCGGGCGGGCGATCTGCTGCAGCCGGCCGTCGCGCATCACCGCGACCCGATCGCCCATGGTCATCGCTTCCACCTGGTCGTGCGTGACGTAGACGGTGGTGGTGCCCAATCGCCGTTGCAGCCCGGAAATCTGGGCGCGCGTGCTCACCCGGAGCTTCGCATCCAGATTCGACAGCGGCTCGTCCATACAGAACACCGCCGGATGGCGGACGATCGCCCGCCCCATCGCGACACGCTGCCGCTGCCCGCCGGACAGCTTGGCGGGCTTGCGGCCCAGCAGCGGTTCGAGCTCGAGCATCCGAGCCGCCTCGAGGACCCGCGCGGTGCGTTCGGTCTTGTTCACACCGGCGTTGCGCAACGCGAATCCCATGTTCTCGGCCACCGTCATGTTCGGGTACAGCGCATAGCTCTGGAAGACCATGGCCACGTCGCGCGCCTTCGGCGGCAGCCCCGTGACGTCCGCGCCGCCGATGCGGATGTGACCCGTCTCGACGGATTCGAGTCCGGCGAGCATCCGTAGGCTCGTCGACTTCCCACACCCGGACGGTCCGACGAGGACGACGAATTCGCCGTCGGCGATATCGAGGTCGAGCCGGTCGACGGCCGGTCGCTCACCGCCCGGGTAGCGGTGGGTGACCGACGAGAACTGCACGTGTGTCATGGTTTTCCTTCTCCGGTGCTACTACTGCGGCAGCTTCGGGGCGATCTGCCGGTCGATCGTCTGCTGCAACTGGCTCGCGACGGACGCGAACGTGGACTTCACGTCCGCGTTCTGCAGCGCGATCTGCTCGAGTCCGGTGCCGATCACCTGGTCGCCACCGGGCACGAACACGCGTGCATAGTCCTGCGACCGGGTGTGCGCCAACTGTTCGACGGCGGTGCGCGAGTTCGGATTCGCGTCCAGGAACGCCTTCATCGACGGCTCGTCGACCGACGACTTGCGCACCGGCATGTAGCCGACGTTCTGCGAGAAGTAGGCCGTGTTCTCGGTGTTGGTGATGAAGTCGATGAACTTCAGCGCGTTCTTCTTCCGGTCGTCGGAGATACGCGCCGGGATCGCGAGTCCGGCGCCACCGGTGGGGCAGCCGGGCCGGCCGTCGGACGCGGGTAGGAAGGCCGTGCCGAAGTCGAACGTCGCGGTCTTCTTGATCCCCGACAGGTCGCCGGTGGACGCGATCGTCGACGCCAGGATGCCGGCCGCGAACTCGTTCGCGATGTCGCTCGACACCGCTGCATACTTCTTGGTGAAGACCATGTCGCGCAGGAAGTTTCCGGCCTCGATCGTCCGTGGATCGTCGAACTTCAGCGTCCACTGGTCGGAGTACGCGCCACCGAAGGTCCAGATCGGGCCCTCGTAGGTCCAGCCCAGGTAGTTCTTGGCGTCACCCCAGCCGTGCGCGAGCTTGCCGCTGCCGACCACGCGCTGCAGTTCCGGGCCCCACTGGTCGAATTCCTGCCACGTCGCCGGTCCCCGGTCGGGCAGGCCGGCCTGCGACCAGATCTGCTTGTTGTAGTAGAAGATCGGCGTCGAGCGGGCGTACGGGAGGGCGTAGTGCTTGCCCTGGAACAGGTAGTCGGCGAGCAGCGAGTCGACGTAGTCGGACGCGTTCACCCCCACCTCGCCGAACATCGGGTCGAGGGGCTCGATGGCGCCGGTCAGCGCGTAGTTGAACCACCAGACATCGGACAGCACAACCACATCCGGCAGCGCACCGCCCGAGAGGGCGGCGTTGAACTTCTGCGACACCTCCTCGTAGTTCTTGCCGCCGTCGACCAGGTCGACCTTCAGGTCCGGGTACTTCGCCTCGAAACGCTTGATCAGTTCCCGCTCGACGTCCTGGGACTTGCCGGGGTGGTTGGACCAGAACGTGATCGTGTTCGATCCGCCCGAACTCGATGTACTCGACCCCGAGGAACCGGAACCAGATCCCGAGCCCGCGCACGCGGTGAGCGCGGCCCCGGCCGCGAGCGCCCCGGTGAGACCGAGGAAACCACGACGGTTGATGTGTGCCATTTCTACAGTGCCTTTCGCATGGTCCGTGATGTCGTCAGCCCTTGACCGCACCGGAGGTGAGGCCCTTGATCATGTGTCGTTGCAGCAGAAGGAAGATCACGAGAATCGGCAGCATGGCCAGCACCGTGGCGGCCATGACCGGGCCCCAGTTGGTGAGCCCGTCGTTGTTCTGGAGTTGGGTCAGCCCGATCGGCAGTGGCGCCACCGAGGCGTCGTCCGACATGAGGAACGGCCAGAGGTACTCGTTCCACTCGTTGACGACCGTGATGATCGCGAAGGCCACCATCGTCGGCCCCGAGACCGGCAGCACCACCCGCCACAGCAGCCGGAAGTGCCCCGCACCGTCCATCCGCGCCGCCTCGATGATCTCGGACGGGATGGACAGGAAGTGGTTGCGCATCAGGAACGTCCCGAAGGCGACACCGGCGAGGGGAACGATGATGCCCTGGAAGGTGTTCCGCCACCCCCACTCGGCGACCAGCGCGTAGTTCGAGATCACCGTGATCTGGTTGGGCACCATGAGCGCCGCGATGATGGTCAGGAACACCACGTTCTTGCCCGGGAACCGGAGGAACACCAGCCCGTACGCGCTGAGGACACCGAGCACGAACTTGATCGCGGCCAGCGCGGTCGTGATGATCACCGAGTTGCGCAGGAACGTCGTGAACGGCACCGACATGAGCGCCTCGTGGTAGTTCTCCGGGTGGAAGGTACTGGGCCACCACGTGGCCGGCTGGGTGTAGATGTCGGGCCGTTCCTTGAACGAGGTCATCACGATCCAGAACAGCGGTAGCGCGACCACTACGAGGGCCGTCGCCATGGCCGCATACCCGAGCACGGTCAGTGCGCGTTCGCGGCGACGTCGTGCGCGGGCTTCCGGCGCGAGGATCTCCGTCGGCAGCGACGGTGCGAACGTCTGCTCCTCGACCGCGGTCACGACTGCTCCCCCCGATCCATAACGCGCACCTGGTAGACGGTGACGGCGAGCAGGACCAGGAACATGATCGTCGCGACCGTCGCGCCGTAGCCGGCCCGGAAGTTGCGGAACGACTCGTTGTAGACCTGGTAGACCATCGTGGTCGTCCCGGTACCCAGCGGGCCGCCACGTGTCATCACGTTGATGATGTCGAACACCTGGAGCGAATTGAGCATCACCGTGATCGACAGGAAGAAAGTGGTGGGCCGCAACTGCGGCAACAGGACTCGACGGAACCGCGTCCATCGGCTGGCGCCGTCGATCTCGGCGGCCTCGGACAGCTCCGGGCGCAGCCCCTGCAACGCGGCCAGGTAGATGACGAACGTGTAGCCGAGGTTCTTCCACATGTACGTGGCCGTCACCATGAACAGCGCCCAGCGTGGATCCTGGTAGAAGTCGGGCACCGACGTGATGCCGACACGGTGCAGGAGGTCCTGGACGAGGCCGAACTTGGGATCGAAGACGAACTGGAAGGCGACCCCGATCGCGGCACCCGAGATCACGAAGGGCGCGAAGATCGCCGAGCGAACGAGATTGCGCCCCAAGAGCTTGCGATCGAGCAGCAGCGCGAGCGCCAACCCGAGCACCATGGAGCCGACGACGGTCGCCAGGGTGAAGACGACTGTGTTGGTGACGATCTGCCAGGTGTCGTCGCGGCTCCACCATTCCCGGTAGTTCTCGAACCCGATGTAGGTGGCGACCGGATCCGCGATGTTCCAGTCGAAGAACGAGAGCCGGATGTTGTCCACGAGCGGTCGGTACGTGAACACGGCGAGCAGCACCAGGTTGGGCCCCACCAACAGGGCGAAGAGCGCGTAGTCGCGCCACGGGCGGCCGAGCAGTCCGCCGCCGGACGGCTGCGGGAGTGTTCTCTCCGGACTCGATGTCACCGCAGCAGTCTCACCGGCGACGGCGAATATCGGGTGAATGCACGCGGCACTCGACCTGAACGTCTCTGGTCGATGTTCCCGGATACGAAAAAGGCTCTGCACAAGCCGTTCTCGTGCAGAGCCTTCGTCGTCAGACCACGGTCAGCGGTTCCAGTCCCCCAGCCCGTCTGCGCCGCTGAGGATTCCGCCGGAAGTGTTCTGGACGATCACCGGGTCACCCTTCGTGGCGTTCTCGTAGAACCACTTGCCGTCCTCGGTGCTGACGTTGAGGCAGCCGTGGCTGACGTTGGTGTGGCCCTGGTCCGCGACCGACCACGGGGCGGCGTGGACGAAGATGCCGCTGTACGAGATGCGCGTCGCGTACTCGACGTACGTCCGGTAGCCCTCGGGGTCGTCGATCGGCACGCCGTACGTCGACGAGTCCATGTACATGTCGCGGTACTTCTCGCCCACGATGTACGTCCCGTTGGGGGTCTCGTGGTCCGGCTTGCCGAGCGACGTCGGCATCGTCTTGACCACCTCGCCGTTGCGGAAGACGGTGATCTGCTTGGTGCTGTCGTCGGCGTACGTCACGAGCGCGTCGCCGATCGAGAACGTCGAGTGCGAGTCACCGGCGTCGACCGTCACCTGGGTGTGCGCCGGCCAGAACTCGTCGGGCTTCCACCGGACCTGCTGGTCGTTGATCCAGTAGAAGCTCCCCGTAACGGGCGGGTCGGTGGTGACGCGGATGGCGCGCTCGGCGACGGCACGATCCCCGATCGGCTCGTTGAAGCCGACGATGATCGGCTGTGCGACGCCCACCACCTCGCCCGGCGCCGGGTTCAGCGAGGGGGCCGTGAAGTTGGCCGGACCGATCGGTGCGAGTGCGGGCGCCACCGATCCGGCCGGCAGCGCGGCCTGGAGCTGCGGCGGCAACTCGAATCCCGGCGGGAGCTGCACCGGCGGCGGCGTCGGCAACTGGAAGCCGGCCGGAAGCTGCAACTGCGGCGTCGGCACCTGGATATCCGCGCTGCCCGGAAACAGCGGCGCGGCCTGCGCCGGGGCGGTGAGGACCGCACCGGCGGCGGTGGCGCCGGCCACCAGCGCTGCGGTGCGGGTGAACCACCGGCGGACCCGGGTGGTGGTGGCGGTCGATGTGTCGGTCAAGTGCGTACCCCTTCCTACGCGGGTGCCCACCAGTCGTGGGCGAGCTGCCCCCTTTGTCCCATTAGACAGACTGGGCAGCCGACCGACAACCTCGAACCGCTGTGACGTGCGTCAGCCCGCTTCGCCGCGCGCCGCCTCGAGCATCGCCGCGATATCGACGATCTTGGTGCGCAGACGCCCGTCCTCCGCGCCGAGCACGCGCTCCTTCTTGTCGATGCGCTGCCAGCCCTGGAAGTCGATGGTGTCGGGCTGACGCTCACCGATCAGCTGCGCGAGATGCTCGCCGTCGTGGCCGGGCTGCGTGAGCAGGCCGTTCGCGAAGTCGGACAGCAGCAGGTCCACAGTGGCCGCGGAGCAGTGCTTGTTGGTGCCGATGACACCGCTCGGTCCGCGCTTGATCCAGCCGGCGACGTAGACGCCCGGGATCGGGGAACCGGTCTCGGGGTCGAAGACGCGGCCGTTCTCGTTCGGGATGACGCCGCGGCGGTCGTCGAACGGCAGATCGGCGACGGGCACGCCCTTGTAGCCGATCGAACGCAGCACCAGACCGGTCTCGAGGGTCTCGGTCCGATCGGTCGGGCGGGCGCTCAGCTTGCCCGCATCGTCGGCGACGAGTTCGTTACGGACCAGTCGGATCCCCTCGACACGATCGTCACCGAGGACCTCCTCGGGCGATGCGAGGTAGCGCAGCACGATCCGCTTGCGACCGTCGGCGGCCGTCCGCTTCGCGAACTCTTCGACCTGACGGACCTTGAGCTTCTCGGACGGCTCGGAGTCCGGACCGTCGATCCACGCGCGGCTGGCCGAGTCGAGGATCACCTCGTCGGGGTCGACGACGATGTCGACGTCGGCCATCTGGCCGAGCGCGATCAGCTCGGGGTTGGTGTACGCGGCCTGCGCAGGCCCACGACGTCCGACGATCACGACCTCGCGGATGTTGCTGTGGCGCAGCGCCTCGACAGCGTGCTGGGCGATGTCGGTCTTGGCGAGCTCGTCGGGGTCGGTGACGAGGATGCGGGCGACGTCGAGCGCGACGTTGCCGTTGCCGACGATGACGGCGCGCTCACCCGAGAGGTCGAACGTGCGCTCCGCATAGTCGGGGTGGCCGTTGTACCAGGCCACGAACTCGGTGGCGGCGTGCGAGCCGGGCAGGTCCTCGCCGGGGACACCGAGGTGCCGGTCGCTGGCGGCGCCGACCGCGTAGATGACCGCGTGGTGGTGCTGGAGCAACTCGTCGTGGCTGACGTGCCGGCCGACCTCGACGTTGAAGTGGCACTGCACGGAGCGCTTGCTCAGCGCCGAGCGGAAGACGTCGGCCACGCCCTTGGTGCCGGGGTGGTCGGGCGCGACGCCGGCACGGACCAGTCCGTACGGCGTGGGGAGGCGGTCGAACATGTCGACCTCGACGCGCGGACGCGACGTGAGTTCGATCGCGGCGTAGCACGCGGCGGGCCCGGATCCGACGATCGCGACGCGCAGCGTGCCGAGGTCGGCGCTGAGCGAACGCGGCTCGGCCAACTCGGGCCAGTCGGGGCCGATCGGGTGCTTGTCGAAGTAGGCGGCGTTGATCTCGGAGTAGACCGCGTGGGCCTCGCTCAGTTCGTTGTCGCCGAAGATCGCGTCGACCGGGCACTCGTCCACGCACGCGCCGCAGTCGATGCACGTCTGCGGATCGATGTAGAGCATCTCCGTGGTTGCAAACTCCGGCTCGTCCGGCGTCGGATGAATGCAGTTGACGGGACAAACGTCCACGCACGAGGCATCATTGCAGCACGCCTGCGTAATCACATAAGCCACAGTTCTTCCCTACCTGTGAGTACCCGACCGAGACTGTCGTTCTCGGACAGACTATAACGTGTTCCAGTTTTGGTCGAGGTTCCGTGCACAAGGGGACTTTCGGCCCATGCTGTCCGCGGCACCGACCTAGTCGAGCCGGAACCCGACCTCGAGCGTCACCTGGGTGTGCGCGACAGTTCCATTCTCGATGTGGCCGCGGGTCTCGACCACCTCGAACCAGTCGAGATTGCGCATCGTCTCGCTCGCTCGACTGATCGCGTTGGCGATCGCGGCGTCGACACCCTCGGTCGACGACCCGACGACCTTGATCACCCGGTAGACGTGGTTGCTCATCGGAAGACCTCCCTCACGAATGCACGATCTCCTGTGCCTCGGCACCGAGCCGAGCCAGCCTCAGGTCACCGAGTGCGGTGACGGCATTGCCGAGTCGGTTGGTCACGAACGCGAGCGCGAGGCCGGTCTCCGGATCGGCGTACGCGCCGGATCCCCCCACCCCGTAGTGGCCGAGCCCGCGGGCGGGCTGGACGCGGCTGGCCAGGATCGGCGGGTGGTAGCCGAGACGCCACCCGAGCTTGATGCCCAGCACGTAGTCGCGGTCGCGGGTCTGCACCGCGCCCATCTGCTCGAGGGTCTCCGGCTGCAGGAACCGGGTGCCGTCGATGACGCCGCCGTTCGCGATCGCGGCGTACATGCGCGCCAGGGACCGGGCGCTGAACACGCCGTTCCACCCGGGCATCACCGCGTCGTGGACCGCGGGATTGCGGACGAGTTCGTCGAACCCGTCGGGCATCGCGGCCTCCGCGAGCCCACGTAGCGGCCCCATGTGGGCGAGCATCGCGGAAGTGAACCGCCAGTCGAGTCCGCCGGGGTTGATGTGCGGGAACAGCTTCGCGATCCGCGACTTCTGGTCGGCCGGCACCTGGTACCAGAACTCGTCCGCGCCGAGCGGCTCGGCGATCTCCTCGCGAACGATCTGCGTGAACGGCTTGCCGGTGGCGCGCGACATCGTCTCGGCGACCAGCCAGCCGTACGTGACGGCGTGGTAGCCGGGGCCGCGCCGCCGGCGCGGATCGGGCGCCGCCGCCGCGAGGGCTTCGATCACGGTGTCGTAGTCGAGGAGCCCGAGCCGGCCCGGCACGAGACCGCGAACCTTGTGCAGACCGGTGCGATGGGTCAGCATGTCGCGGATCGTGATCGATTCCTTGCCGGCGGCCGCGAACTCGGGCCAATACGTGGCGACCGGGGCGTCGTAGTCGACGATGCCGCGCTCGGCCAGGCGGTGCGTGACGGTGCTCGCCACCCCCTTGCCGGTCGAGAACGACAGCGCGACCGTGTCGCCGTTCCAGCGGCGCTCGCGGTCCGCGTACCCGGCCCAGATGTCGAGGACCTTCTCGCCGTGCACGTACGCGACCAGCGCGCCGCCGCCGTTGTGCGGATACCGGTACATGGAGAAGAACCGGTCCGCGAGCCTAAGGAACCGCGGATCGACCAGCATCTCCGTGCGCGCCGCCGGAACCGCCGGCGCGCACGGCACCCGTTCCGGGGCGGCAACCTGCGACGCACTTCCATGATCGACCTGAATGGTCATGGCGGCCTCCGATCCCGCTCCCCACACCATTGTGATTGGCGCAGCCTAAGGCCGGAAGGGGCTGCCGCGGAGCGAAACAGACATACGCGATGAGTCAGACCTGAATCCGACCTGGTCAAGCGACCGACTCAGGTCTCCTTCCGGTCGCGGTCGCGACTCGGCTGCACGCGTTTCGGCTCGCCGGGCATCTTCGGGTAGTTCGGTGGATACGGCAGATCACCCAGGCCGGCGGCAAGATCCCGCTCGGCCATCTCGAGCAGGCCGTCGAGCGAGTGGGCGACGTCGTCGAGGGCCGCCATCGGGTCACCGCGACCCACGAGCAGGGCCGGGACCGTCGCGATCGTGAAGTCGTCCGGCTCGACGGACTCGAGTTCCGCCCAGGTCACCGGCGTCGAGACGGTCGCGATCGGGGTCCGCCGGGCCGAGTAGGCCGACGCGATGGTCTTGTCGCGCGCATTCTGGTTGAAGTCGAGGAAGATGCGCTTGCCGCGTTCCTCCTTCCACCACTTGGTCGTGGCCCGGTCGCCGCTGCGCCGCTCGACCTCGCGGCACAGTGCGATCCCGGCGCGACGCACCTCGACGAAGTCCCACCGCTGCTCGATCCGGATGTAGACGTGCAGGCCGCGTCCGCCCGACGTCTTCGGGAAACCGATCAGCCCCAGTTCGTCGAGCAGCGGATGCAGGACGTCGAGCGCGACGCGGCGGGCGTCGTCGAAGTCGGTGCCGGGCTGCGGGTCGAGGTCGATCCGCAGTTCGTCGGGGTGGTCGACGTCGGGGCACCGGACGGCCCACGGGTGGAAGGTGACTGTGCCCAGGTTCGCGGCCCACACGATGTCGGCGGCGCTGCGCACCCGCAGCACGTCGGCGGTGCGGCCCGAAGGGAACGTGACCTCGCACGCCCCGACATGCTCGGGCCGTTTGGCCGGCACCCGCTTCTGGTAGATCTCCTCGCCCTCGACGCCCTCGGGGAACCGCTGGATGTGTGTCGGGCGGTCGCGCAGCGCCCGCAGCAGCTGCCCGCCGGTGGCGACCTTGCGGTAGTACTCCACGAGATCGCGCTTGGTGCCACCCTCGGCACCGAGCCGCGGGTAATAGATCTTGTCCGGGTTGGACAGCCGCACGGCGACACCGTCGACGTCGAGTTCCTCTGCCGGAGAACGCTTGGTGGCCGCCATGATTCAGTGCTCTCCCGTCAGGACGTCGGCAAGGTCGTAGCGCAGGGGGACCTCGAGCTGGTCGAAGGTGCACGACTCCGGGACCCGGTCGGGTCGCCACCGCAGGAACCGCGCGGCGTGCCGGAACCGGACGCCCGCCTGGCTGCCGCGCTCGCCGAGCCCGCCCTCCATCTGGTCGTACGCCACCTCGAGTACGCGTTCGGGCCGCAGCGGGACCCAGGTGCGGTCGGCGCTCGCCCGCCACCGCGTGGGCTCCCCCTCGGCGACCACGTCGTCGCCCACGCGCAGCGGTTCGAGCTCGGCCAGCAGTTCGACACGGCGTTTCGCAGTGAACGCCGACGCTCCCCCGACCATGTGCAGTTCGCCGTCGTCGTACAGCCCCAACAGGATCGAGCCGATGCCCGGCTGGCTCTTGTGCGGGCGGTACCCGATCGCGACGACGTCGGCGGTGCGGGAGTGCTTGACCTTCACCATCTCCCGCTTGTTCGGCAGGTAGTGGCCGTCGAGCCGTTTGGCGACGACTCCGTCGAGGCCGGCGCCCTCGAACGTCTCGAACCAGCGTTCGGCGACCTCGGCTTCGAGCGTGGCGGCGGTGACGTGACAGGAGGGCCCGCCACCGACGGCGCCGAGCAGCGCCTCCCGCCGCTCCGAGAAGGGCCGCGCCGTGAAGTCGTCGTCGCCGAGCGCCAGCAGGTCGAAGCCGATGAACTGGGCCGGAGTCTGCTCGGCGAGCAACCGCACCCGGCTGTCGGCCGGGTGGATGCGCTCGGACAGCGAACCCCAGTCCAGCCGGGTCCGGCCGCCGATCTCGCGCGGCACCACCAGTTCGCCGTCGACGACGCAGCGCGGCGGCAGTTCGGCGCGCACCGCGTCGACCATCTCGGGGAAGTACCGCGCCAGGTCCTTGCCGCCCCGCGAGCCGAACACCACGTCGTCGCCGTCCCGGAACACGATGGCGCGGAATCCGTCCCACTTGGGCTCGTACGACCACACCGGCTCACCGGCCGGCTGCTCGGGCACCCCGGACGCGGCCTTGGCCAGCATGGGTTGCAGCGGCGGCACGATCGGCAGATCCACGGGGTCCATAGTGGCACCCGGGCACCGAATTCGCGCCTCTTCGGCGCTGCCCGCGCGTCCCGCGGGCAGCGCCGAAGGTTCGATCAGGCGTTCGCGTCGGGGGTCTCGAGCACCGAGACGACCGGCGTCGGGTTCCGCGTGAGGTCCAGCACCGGGCAGTGCGTCTCGGCCGCCGCGTGCAGTTCCAGGTAGCGCTCGCGCGACTCCGGTCCGGTCACCGTCACGACCACCCGGACCTCGCCGAATCCGGGGCGGACGGAGTCGTCGAATCCGAAGAAGCCGCGCACGTCGAGGTCGCCCTCGGCGCGAGCCTTGATGTCATCGACCCGGATGCCGAGGCGCTCGGCCCAGAAGCGATACGTCACCACGTGGCACGACAGCAGCGAGGCCAGGTAGTACTCGACCGGATTGGGGGCGGTGTTCTCGCCGCCGAGGGCCGGCGGCTCGTCCACCTCGACGGAGTACTTGCCGAGCCTGACGGTGCTGGCAACGGCGTCGTGGGCCTGCGCCGAGCCGCGGAAGACGACGTGCGCCTTGGTGGGGTCCTCGGAGACGGCGTCGCCGGTGGCGGCGACGATCGCGGAGAGATGCGTGACTGCTGCAGTGGTCATGGGAGATACCGGTCCTGTCGTGTGCGTCGCCGGGCGCGCGAGGGCGCCGCAGCGAGAATGGTTGTCGTGCGAATCGGGGTCGGTCAGGACCGCGGACAACCGGACGTGCACACGAGCGCGAAATCGACATGGCGGCGCCGCGTCAGCAGCACGCCGGAGTCGATCGCGCGCAGGTCGGTCACAGTGGTGACTGTAACCGGCCGATCAACTCCGGTGCCACCCGCTACAACCAGCCGCGCTTCTTGAAGATCGTGTAGAGGCTGAAGCAGGTCAGGAACATCAGCATCAGTGCGAAGGGGTAGCCGCCCGCCCAGTGCAGCTCGGGCATGTTGTCGAAGTTCATGCCATAGACGGTGCCGATGAGGGTGGGTGCGAACAGGATTGCAGCCCAGGACGAGACCTTCTTGATCTCCTCGTTCTGGGCGTAGCTCGCGTGGGTGAGGTTGCGCATCTCCTCGTTCTGCGCCTGGGACACCAGGGTCGCATTGACGGTGAGAATGTTGCCGAGCAGCTCACGGAATCCGTCGACCCGCTCCACGACTGTGGTGGCGTGGTCGGTGACGTCGCGCAGGTACTTCTGCAGTTCCTCGTCGGTCTTGTACTTGTCGAAGCCCGCTGAGAGCGCCTTGAGCATGGCGAGCAGCGGCTTGGTGGCGCGCTGGAACTCGACGACCTCGCGGGAGAGTTCGTAGATGCGCCGCGACACCATCGGGTCGCCGCTGAACACCTCGGTCTCGATCTCGTCGATGTCGTTCTGCAGGCCCGCGACGACCGGCGCGTAGCCGTCGACGACGGCGTCGAGGATCGCGTAGAGCACCGCCTCCGGGCCGAGCTTGAGGAGTTCGGGGTCGCTCTCCATCCGCGTTCGAACGTTCGACAGGTCCGGTGACTCGCTGTGCCGGACCGTGAGAACGAACGTCGGACCGCAGAAGATGTGCAGCTCACCGAAGTCGACCGACTCCGACTCGTCGAGATAGCGGGCAGCGCGGAGCACGACGAACAGCGTGTCGCCGTAGCGCTCGAGCTTGGGTCGCTGGTGTGCCACGATCGCGTCCTCGACGGCAAGCTCGTGGAGATCGAATTGCTTTGCCGCGGCATGCAGTTGCGCGTCATCGGGCCGGTACAGGCCGATCCATGCCATCGACGAGGCGTCCGGCAGGCTCTCGAGCGCCTCGGCGAGCGTCGCGGGCGAGGCGATGCGTCGGCCGTCGCGGTAGACGGCACTGTTCACCACACTCGACTCGACCACGCTGCGCGGCGCGGGCGGAGCCGGGTGACGCGGAGCCATCGAGTGCTCCGGCGAGACCACGTCGTCGGCGGTCCCGGCGGCGCGCCGGGGCAGGATCGAGCGGATGGGGCGCTTCTCACGCATGGCGAACACGGCTTTCGGGAAGGTCCGCGGCCGGCAACAGACGCTGCGGTCGTGCGGACACCAGTCGAACACCACCCAGTCCGGATGGTGTGGATTGTCCTAGTTCAGCTGGTACTCGGAGGTTGGCTACTCATTGCTAGCCCCACCTCCTCTTCCTCGAATCCCGCGACCGCGCGGGCGAAGTTCGACACGAACGACGACACCCTACTCCGACAGCGCGGGGGGCGACAACCGCAGCCGTCAGTCGATGCGCTCCATCTCGGACCGGTAGCGCGCCGCGTTGGCGACGTAGGTCGCGACACCGCGTCGAATCCCGTCGGCGAACGCGTCCGGATTCGGGTGCGGCACAACGGTTGCCGGAGCACCGAGCGCGCGCGAACGGGGCGGGACGACGGTCCCCTCGGTCAGCAGCGCCGTCGCGCCGACGAGGCTGCCTGTGCCCACCACCACTCGCTGCAGGCTCGTCGACATCGACCCGATCAGGCACCCGTCCTCGACGACCGCGCCCTCGATGTGCGCGTTGTGGCCGACGACGCACTCGGCCCCGACAACCGTGGGCCAGTCCCGTGACGTGTGCAGGACGGTGCCGTCCTGGATCGACGTCCGCGCGCCCACGCTGATGGTCCCGTAGTCGGCCCGCAGCACCGCCGACGGCCAGATCGACGCCTCAGCACCGATGGTGACGGCGCCCACGACCACGGCATCGGGGTGCACGAAGGCGGTGGGATGGATGTCGGGAACGAGGTCACCGAGACGGTAGATTGCCACGCGGAGAACACCTTTCGACCACGGAATGTACTTCTCGGGAATTCTTACCCGGACTGCGACGAGCCCTCGGCATCGGCCCGGCGTTCGTGCACCCCGGAGACGAACAGATCCAGGTGGCCGCACGTGCCCTGCGTCGCGAGCGATTCGTCTCCCCGCTCGATCCCGTCGACGACGTGTCGGTGGTGCGCCGCCCCGAGTTCCGGCTCGTGGACGCCCTCGGTGAAGTCGTACGTGGCCCGCAACGGTTCGGAGATGCCGGCGAACAGTTCGTCGAGGACCGGATTGTGGGCGGCGGCCACGACCGCGACGTGGAACGCGAGATCGGCGTCGGCGAACGCCGCGCCGTCCCCGTCGCGCCCGGTCTCGTTGCGCAGATCCAGCGCCTCACGCAGGCGACGGACGTCGTCGTCGGTGCGGCGGACACACGCGAGTCGCACAGCCTCGAGTTCGAGGGCCCGTCGCACCTCGTAGACGTGCAGCATCTCCGAGACGGCGACCTGCCGGGTGAGGAGTCCACCGATGTCGGTGCGGGCGCGCACGAAGGTGCCCGCGCCGCGTCGGATCTCGAGGATTCCGGTCGAGGTGAGGCACTTGACGGCCTCCCGGAGGGTGTTCCGCCCGACGCCGAGCAGCTCCATCAGTTCCGGCTCGATGGGAATGCGTTCGCCCACCGCCCAGTCACCCGAGGCGATCCGGGCGCGCATCCAGTCCAGCGCCTGCTGATACGCCGATTCCTTCTGCACCACCGTCACGCGTTCATCCTCACACGACCTGCCGTTACCCACCCGCACCAGGCTACATGGGACGTCCTACGTAGGATGTACCTCGTGCGCCCGACCCTGACCCGACCGCGACCAGCTTCCGATCACGTCGTCCGCGGCACCGAACCGCCCGCCCGGCGCTGGCCGGCCCGGCATTTCCACGGCATCGGGTACGTGCTGACGATCCTGCTGTTGGGCACGAACATGCCGACGGCGCTGTACGGCGTCTACCGCTCGGAATTCGGGTTCAGCCCGGTCACGCAGACGGCGATCTTCGCGGTGTACGCGGCGGCCCTGGTGCCGACGCTCTTCCTGTTCGGCCCGCTCTCGGACCGGATCGGACGACGCCCGATCCTGATGGCTGCACTCCTCGCGGGCGTCGTCGGCGCGGCCGTCCTCGCGGCGGCTCATTCGACCGCGTGGTTGTTCGCCGGACGGATCCTTCAGGGAATCTCGGTGGGCGCCTGCTCCGCCGCCGGGACCGCGGCGCTGCTCGAGCACGTCCCGGCGCGCAACCCGGTCCGCGCGGCACGGGCCGCGACCGCGAGCACCGCGTTGGGCGCGGCGCTGGGGCCGCTGTTCGCGGGCGCCGTCGCGGAGTACCTCCCGTATCCGACGGTGCTCCCCTACGCACTGTTCGCGGTGGCCCTCCTCCCGGGCGTCGTCGCGATGATCCTGCTGCCGAAACCGACCGGCGCGACGCGGACCACCGGTGGCCGCCTGATCGAACTGCCCCGCATCCCCCGCGACATCCGCAGGGTGTTCCTGCTGGCGACGTTCCCGTCCGCGGTCGCCTGGGCGGCCGTCGGGCTGTTCCAGTCGGTGGTGCCGTCGTGGATCTCGGAGATGCTCGGTGTCTCGAACCTGTTGATCGGCGCCGGGACGGCGGCACTGGTGATGTCGTGTTCGGTGGTGACCCAGCTGAGCATGCGCGGGCTGGATCCGGTTGTCGCGCAGCGGATCGGACTCGGCTCGATGTTCGCCGGGATGGTCGGCGTGTTCGTCGTCGACCGGGTGCGCAGTCTGCCGTTGCTGTTCGTCGTGGCCGTCGCCGTCGGCGTCGGGCACGGCTTCGCGTTCGCGGGCGGCATGCAGCGAGTCGGCACCGCGATCGCGACCCGAGCACGCGATGCCGGCGGCGCCGTGCTCGCCGCCTTCTTCACGCTCACCTACGTCGGAACGGGTGTGCCGGCCGTCGCGGCCGGACTCCTCATGACCTATCAGGGAACGTCGGCCGCGATCGCCGAGTTCGCGGCGGCGACCGCGCTGGCCTGCCTGATCGCGCTGGTGCTCAATACGACCCGACGAGCTCGAACCTCGGACATCGTCAGGGAATGAGTCCCTGCCGGCGCGCCTCGACCACCGCCTCGTGTCGGCTGTGGGCCTCGAGCTTGGTCATGATGTTGCGCATGTAGCTCTTGATCGTGTCGACCCGCAGCCCGAGTCGCTCGGCGATCTCGGCGTTGCGGCAGCCGAGCGAGACGTGCACGAGCACCTCGAACTCGCGGGCCGACAGCGACACCTTCGCCGGCGTCGACGCGCCGGTGGTCAGGCCGCGCAGCTTCCGCCCGACCGCCTCGACCTCGGCGGTGAGGTCCGCGTCGTCGAGCCGGTCGGCGATCGAACGCAACGCGAGATAGCTTTCGACGATCCCCTCCGCCACCCGCGGATCCCGGGGAGCAGCGGGTTCGGTGCGCGCGTTCTCGATCATCACGATCCGGCGGTCCACCTCGTCCCGGACCTCGATCTCGTGGGCGAGCTTGCGCGCGGAGCGCATCACGGCCTCCGCGACGACATCGCCGATGGGCAGGTTCGCCCGCAGCCCGCCGTACACCGCCGCCCGCGTCTTCCCGCGCACCACGACCGGGGCGGCGAGGAGCGACTCGATCCCCTCGCTCGCGACCTCGTGGTCGTAGTCGTGCGTGATGTGTCGCGAGTTCGCATAGTCCTGGACGGCGCCGGGACGCTGTTCGGCCATCACCCGACCACCGAGCCCGCACGCGGTGTCGATCACGAGGTCCCGCAGCATCGTGCCGCGGGTGCCGACGAAGCCGGACAACCGCAGGCTGGGCCCGTCGACCATGCCCCCGAACAGCACCGGCACCGACGTGCTGGTGCGCAGATGTCGCAGTTCCGCGCGGATCGCGTCGTCGTCGCTGGGTCTCAGGGTGTCGGTCATCTGTTCGTTCGATGCATCGGGCCGGATCGTCACGGGTCGGGGGCACCCACCGCGGGTACCCACTTCAGAGGGTAGCGGGCGCTCGCGCGTGACCCATAGCGTCGACTGCGACGGAATGTAACGCCCGTCACGTGCACTCACCACGGAGGTACTCGTGTCCCAACTGTCCGCCTCGGCGAACCACACCCCGCTCAGCCCGCTGCGTTTCCTGGACCGCTCGGCGGCGGTGTTCCCCGACAAGACGGCGATCATCCACGGGGACCGCCGCTACACCTACCGCGAGTTCGCGGACGAGGTGGCGCAGCTCGCGCGGGTACTGCGGGACCGCATCGAGCCCGGCGACCGGATCGCGTACCTGTGCCCCAACACCCCCGAGATGCTGATGGCGCACTTCGCGGTCCCGCTCGCCGGCGGCGTGCTGGTGGCACTCAACTCGCGCCTGGTCGGTCCCGAACTCGAGTACATCCTCGACCATGCGGGCGTGAAGATCCTCTTCGTGGACTCCGAGTTGGTCGACTCGGTGCGCACCGTGCGGGAGAACGTCGGCTCCGTCGCGGAGATCATCGAGGTGCCGGACTCGACGATTCCGCGCCCCGACGTCCCCGCCGGTGTGGTCACCGGCGTCTACGACGAGTTCCTGCGCAGCCGGGACGGGCTCGACGAGGAGCCACTGCACTGGGGTGTGGACGACGAGCAGCAGGTGATCGCCATCAACTACACCTCCGGCACCACCGGAAAGCCCAAGGGGGTCATGTACACCCACCGCGGCGCGTACCTGAACTCGCTCGGCGAGACCTTCCACAACGGGTTCGACGGCACCACCAAGTACCTGTGGACGCTCCCGATGTTCCACTGCAACGGCTGGTGCACCCCGTGGGCCGTGACCGCGGCCGCCGGCACCCACGTGTGCCTGCGGGCCGTGCGCGCCGACGCGGTCTGGGACGCGATCGACGATCTCGATATCACGAATCTGTGTGGCGCCCCGGCGGTCTGCACGACCATCGCCGGCGCCGACCGGGCCCACCCCGTCGATTCGCTGCGCATCACGACCGCCGGCGCTCCCCCGTCGCCGACCGTCATCGGCCAGCTCGAGGCGCTCGGCATCACCGTCGTGCACGTGTACGGGCTCACCGAGGTGTACGGGCCGTACACGATCTGTGAGTACCAGGAGTCGTGGAACGACCGCACCCCCGAGGAGCGCGCCGCACTGATCTCCCGTCAGGGCGTGGGCATGCTGCAGGCCGAGAACGCGCGCGTCGTCGACGAGAACATGGCCGACGTGCCCGCCGACGGCCGGACGATGGGCGAGATCGTCCTGCGCGGCAACAACGTCATGCTCGGGTACTTCCGCGATCCGGAGGCCACCGCGCAGGCGTTCGCGGGCGGCTGGTTCCACACCGGCGACCTGGGTGTGATGCACGCCGACGGCTACATCCAGCTCAAGGACCGCGCCAAGGACATCATCATCTCGGGCGGCGAGAACATCTCGACGGTCGAGGTGGAGCAGGCGATCATCTCCCATCCCGCGGTCCTCGACGTCGCGGTCGTCGGTGTGCCGCACGAGAAGTGGGGTGAGCGCCCGAAGGCGTTCGTCATCGTCAAGCCCGGCATGTCGGTGACCGCCGAGGAGATCGTCGCGCACACGCGCTCACTCCTGGCCGGGTTCAAGGTGCCCGACGAGGTCGTCTTCCCCCTCGACCTGCCGCGCACCCCGACCGGCAAGGTGCTCAAGTTCGAACTGCGGCGCTCACAGCCAACCGGCTGACACGATCCGGCCGACGTCGCCTTCGGGGTGTTCGCGCACGCTGTAGAGCGCGCTCGCTCCGGCCCACAGCACCGTTCGCCCCAGATAGTCGGGGTACCGCTCGATCATCGCGTCGAAGAAGTCGACGGCGGTGGGCCGGGTCTGCAGCATCTCGTCGGCGACGTCGAGGTATCGCCGCGTGCCCGCGATGGTGCGCTCGGCATCGTCGTCGAGGTCCCGGTTCTGGTGTCCGCACACGATTCGCCGGGGCTCCAACGCCTCGACCTTCTCGATCGCGCCCCGCCAGGGCCCGAACCCGCCGACGACCGCGCCTTCCCCGAGGTACTGGTGGACGCCGTTGTAGATCACATCGCCGGCGACGACGAGCCCGAGGTCGGGGACGTTCAGGACGCTGGTGTCGTCGGTGCCGGAATGGCCGACCTCGACGATCTCCAGATCGTGTCCCTCGAGAGTGAAGCGGTTACCCGGCAACGTCTCCGCCGTTACGGAGGTCGGCGGGATGTTCGGGTACACCTTGTCCCACAGCTGCGGCCGGGACGCGATGTTGGCGTGCATCTGCTCGATGGTTCCCGCGGTGGCGACGACACGCGCGCCGAACCGTCGTGCCAGTATTTCGGCGGCGAACCAGTGATCGCCGTGGCCGTGGGTGATGAAGATGTCCGTGACGTTCCGACTCTTCCCCTCGACCCAATCGCCGAGCGCCCGAGCATGATCCGTCGTGAATCCGGGATCGGTGAGAACCGCGTCCTCGGCACCGTAGACGAGGGTGGCGGCGACGGGAGAGAACCTCTTGGGCTCACCGTTGGGAAGTAGCCCGTTGTTCTGCGCGGGTGCGTCGTTGACGAAGACGTCGTAGCCGAGCCGGCCGGTCGAGTTCATGGTCGCACATGCCTTTCCGTCGGGGCACAGCTCGTACGGACTGCGCCCCGGTTGCGGTCGAACGGGTGTTGCAATTCATCGAGACGCTCAGTTCTCCGCTCGAGGTGAGGGGCCCGTACCGCCGGTATTCTGGGCTTCGACCGCCTTCACGCTCTTCACGAACGACTTTCGCAGGACACCCTTTCCGACGCTACCGAGAACGGCACCGAGAAACCGCCCCCGAAAGTTCTTCCCCTCGCGAACCACGACGGCGTCCACTTCGGTCGTTCCGTCGGGCATCGGGGTGAGCGAGTAGACGTCGCCGGAGGCGCCGCCCCAGATGTTGGAGTCGGTGGTCGTCATGACCACGCGGTGCGGATCGGACCAGTCGTAGTGCAGGCGCTCCCAGATTCCGCTCGAGCCCTCCGTGACGTCGGCGTCGGTGGTGCCCTGATGGTGCACGACGAGGTAGTCGTCGGTGCTGTTGCCGAACACCTTCGAGCGACCGGGACCGAAGTCGACGAGAGCGGCCAGGTACTGCTCGGGGGTCGAGGTCGTCTTCTGCTTGAAATGGATGGTGGACATTGCGGTTCCCCTTGATCCTCGTGAGGGCGGGTTCTGTCGATGTACCGTCGGCCCGCAGGTCACCCGCCTCTGGCGAGGTACGCGGCGAGCACGGGCCCGATCACCGCGAGGGAGTCGGGCTCGACCATGTCGTTGTGATCGCAGTCGACGGGACACTCGTCGATGCCGCCGGTGACGATCCGCCGCCACTCCTGCGGCGACCGGCGCTCCCCGTCCCGGTCACCGGCCGCGGGGAACGCCAGCAGGTTGCCGTCGAAAACCTCCGGGACGAAGCGGTGCACCAGCAGCCGCGAGTTCGCGTAGCCCTCGTTGATGCGCTCGAGGTGCTCGGCGGTGATGCCGTCCGGTATCCCGAAGTGGTCGTTGAACATTCGGGCCGCGGTCTCGTAGGTGAGATCCTGTGCGGTGGCCACGTCGAGCCCCAGCCCGCGCAGTAGCTCCACCAGGTCGAGGCGGTCCAGCAGCGGAGCGGAGCCGTCGTCGGGGTAGGCGTCCATGACCGCGAGCGTCCCGACCGCGAGCCCGCGACGCTGCAACTCGACCGCCATCGCATGTGCGAGGACCCCGCCGAGTGACCAGCCGAGCAGGTCGTAGGGCCCGCCGGGCGCGGCCGCGACCATCTCGTCGACGTACCGGGCGGCCAGGTCCTCGATCGAGGAGTGCCGCGATCCGCCGGCGATCGCCGGCAACTGCAGCCCGAACACCGGACGGTCCGCGGGCAGATATCGCAGCAGTCCGCCGTAACCCCACGACAGTCCGATCCCGGGGTGGACGCAGAACAGCGGTCGGCCCGAGCCACTCGCGCGCAGCGTGATCCGCGTAGCCAGGGCCTCGTCGATCCCGGCGGGCGCGACCGCGGTGATCCGTCCGGCCAGCCCGGCCGGTGTCGGATCGAGGAAGAGCGCCTGCAGCGGGACGGTCGAGCCGAGCCGCGTCCGCAGATCGGCCACCACCCTGGTCGCCGACAGCGACGTTCCACCGAGGTCGAAGAAGCTGTCGTCCACCCCGACCCGTCCGACGCCCAGCACGTCGGTGAACGACTGCACCACCGCCGACTCGACCGGGCCGTCGGGGTCGCGGGACACCGCGGACGCGGACGACAGGAATGCCGGTTCGGGCAGCGCGTCGCGGTCCAGCTTGCCGGTCGGGGTCAGTGGGATGCGGTCCAGGACGGTGACGGACGCGGGCACCATGTACGCCGGGAGGGTCCGCGCGACGGCGCGACGAAGGTCGTCGGAGCGAACGCCGGCGTCGTCGGTACGGACGTACGAGCAGAGCAGCATGTTGCCGGCCGGGCCGGGTCGCGCGAGGGTCACGGAGAACCCGACGTCCGGCTGCGCGGTGAGCACCGCGTCGATCTCCCCCGGTTCGATCCGGAACCCGCGCACCTTGACCTGGAAGTCGCTTCGGCCGATGTACTCGATCGTTCCGTCCGACCGCCAGCGCACCAGATCTCCTGTGCGGTAGAGCCGTTCGCCGGGGCGGCCCCACGGGTTCGCGACGAAGCTGGACGCGGTGAGGCCCGGGCGGCCGTGGTATCCCCGCGCCAGCGCCGGTCCCGCGATGTAGAGCTCGCCGACCACGCCGCGGGGCACGGGATGCAGGCACGCGTCCAGCACCAGTTCGGTGACGCCGCGGATCGGGCCGCCGAAGGTGACCGGCTCGCCGGGGCGCATCGGGGCGCTGATGTTGGCCATGATGGTCGTCTCGGTGGGGCCGTACGCGTTGAGCATCGTGCGCCCGGGCGCCCAGCGCGCCGCCAGCTCGGGCGGACACGGCTCCCCGGCGACGACGAGTGTCCGCAGCGAGTCCTGGCCCACCGGGTCCACCGACGCGAGCGTGGTCGGCGTCACGAATCCGTGTGTCACCCGGTTCGTTTCGAGCAGCGAGCCCAGCTCGGTACCGCCGTAGACGCCGGTGGGGACGACGACCATCGTGGCGCCGGCGCTGAGCGCCATCACGGTTTCGAAGACCGCGGCATCGAAGCTGGGCGACGCGAAGTGCAGGGTCCGGGCACCGGGGACCACCGCCAGGTGGTCACGTTCCTCGATGGCGAGATTCGCGAGCCCACGGTGGGTCAGCACGACGCCCTTGGGGGTTCCGGTCGAACCCGACGTGTAGATCAGGTATGCGGGGTGGTCCGCGTGCACGGGGCCGATCAGATCCGCGGCGGTCACCGGGGCGGACGACAGGGCGTCGATCGCGGCGGCCGTCGCGGGCTCGTCGAGCACCGTCCAGTCGACCGCGTCGGGCAGCCTCTCGCGGCACCCCCGGGCCGTCACACCCAGCGCCGCACCGGAATCGGTGAGCATCAGCGTGATCCGCGCCGACGGATAGTCTGGGTCGACGGGCACGAACGCCGCTCCGGTCTTGGCGACCGCCCACAGCGCCAGCACCGAGTCCGGCGAGCGGGACAGACCGAGCGCCACGTACGTTTCGGGCCCCGCCCCCAGTCCGATCAGGTAGCGCGCCAGCCTGTTCGAGTGCGCATCGAGTGCGCCGTAGGCCGTCGGGGTGCCGTCGTACGTGACGGCCACCGCGGCGGGATCGCGCGCTGCCGCCGATGCGAGCAGATCGGTCAGCATCACCGGTGCCGCCTCCGGCCCGCCCCGCGCCGGAGCGAGTCCGGTCAGTTCACCGGCGGCGAGGATCTCGAGATCACCGACGGCCCGCTCGGGGTCGACGAGCGCGGACTCGAGGATCCGCACGAAGCGCTCCGCGAAGCCGCGCACGGTCTCCGGATCGAACAGGTCGGTCGCGAAGGCGATTTCGCCGGCGATGCCGGCGGATGCACCGGCCTCGTCGAACTGCTCCGTGACGACGACCTCGAGATCCCCCTTGATCATCTCGGCACCCGCCGACATGCCTTCCAGGCTCAATCCCGGCAGCGCGAGCCGGGTGCCGACGCCGTCCTGGAACTCGAGGGCCACCTGGAACAGCGGCGAGTACGCGGTAGATCGGGCGGGGGCGAGTTCCTCCACCACCCGCTCGAACGGCACGTCGGCATGACCGAAGGCACCCAGATCGATCTCCCGCACCAGATCCACCAACTGCGCGAACGACTGCCGTGCATCGATCCTCGTGCGCAGTGCCAGGGTGCCGACGAACATGCCGACGAGGTTGTCGAGGATGCGCTCGCCACGGCCGGCGATCGGCGTCCCGATGACGATGTCGTCGGTGTCGCCGAGGCGGCTGAGCACGACCGCGAGACCCGCGTGGATCGCCATGAACAGGCTCGCAGCGCGACCGCGGGCGAACAACTGGAGTCGACGGTGCAGGTCCGCGTCGATCATGAACTCGACCCGCCCGCCGCGGAACGACTGTTGGATCGGGCGCGGCCGGTCCGTGGGCAGCCCCAACAGGTCCGGCGCGCCGGACAGCGTCCGGGTCCAGTACGCGAGCTGTCGCGCCAACAGCGACCGCGGGTCGTCGGCATCACCGAGCAGGTCCCGCTGCCACAGGGTGTAGTCGGCGTACTGCACCGGCAATGCCGCCCAGTCCGGGCGATGCCCGGCGGCCCGGGCCGCGTACGCGCGCATCAGGTCCGTCGCGAGCGGCCCCGCGGAGTATCCGTCGATCAGGATATGGTGGGCGACGAGCACCAGGACGTGGGTGTCCGGGTCGATCGCGAACAGTTCCCCTCGTACCGGAACCTCTTCGGTCACATCGAATCCGGTGGTCGCGACGGCACGTACGCGGTCGCGCAGCTCGGACTCCGCGACGGGGATCGGTTGAAGGACGATTCCGGGGCCCGCGGATGCGCGGACGTCCTGCACCGGTCCGGCGTCACCGATCGGGAACGCGGTACGCAACGCCTCGTGCCGGTCGATGACGTCGAGCACCGCGGCGGCGAGAGCTGCCGTGTCCAGGGCACCACCGAGTCGGATCACCATCGGCACGTTGTATGCCGCGGAGGACGGGTCGTACTGGTTGATGAACCACATCCGTTGCTGCGCCGCCGACAGCGGCACCCGGGCCGGGCGCTCGGCAGGCTCGAGGACGGGCCGACCGGACGGCCCGGCGCCCTCGTGCTCGATCCGCTCGGCCAGCGCGACAGCGGTGGGTGCCTCGAACAACGCGCGCACCCCGAGATCGATGCCGAGGGCCTCACCCAGCCGGGCGACGGCGCGGGTCGCGGACAGCGAGTTGCCGCCCAGATCGAAGAAGTTGTCGGCGGCACCCACCCGGTCGGCACCGAGGACGTCGGCGAAGACCTCCGTCACAGCCTCCTCCACCGGGTTCGTCGGCGCCCGGAAGACCGTTGGCGCTGTGCCGAATTCAGGCTCGGGCAGCGCGCGTCGATCGAGCTTGCCGACCGGTGTCAGCGGGATGGTGTCGATCACCTCGACGGCCGCGGGCACCATGTACTCGGGGAGAAGTTCCGCCAGCCGCGCGCGGAGGCCGTCGACGGTGACGGTGCACCCCGGGGCCGCAGCGACGTAGCTGACGAGCACCGTGTCACCGCCCGGTCCGCGCCGCCCCAGTGTGGCCGCGAAGCGCACGTCGGGGTGCGAGGTGAGTACGGCGTCGATCTCCCCGAGCTCTATCCGGAATCCACGGATCTTGACCTGGAAGTCGCTGCGGCCCCGGTACCCGAGCCTGCCGTCGGGGGTCCACGCGCCGACGTCGCCAGTGCGGTACATGCGTTCACCGGGCCCGCCGAAGGGGTTCGCGACGAACCGCGCGGCAGTCAGTCCGGGGCGCCGGTGGTAGCCGCGGGCGAGCCCCGGTCCCGAGATGTACACGTCACCCTCGACGTCGGCCGGCACCGGCTGCAGGCGGCCGTCCAGCACCGTCTCGGCGATACCCGGGATCGGCCCGCCCATCGTCAGACACGGCTGCCCGGTGTACTCCTCGATGTTGACGACGATGGTGGTCTCGGTGGGCCCGTACACGTTCAGCACGCGGCACTGCGTCAGCCAGTCGGTGGCGAGTTCCTGTTGCCACGACTCGCCGCCGATCAGCACGCACTCGAGGTCGTCGAGGCCCGAGGGGTCGACCGACGCGAGCGCGGCGGGGGTGATGAAGGCGTGCGTCACCCGCTGCTTACGCAGGACCGCAGTCAGTTCGGTGCCGCCGTAGACGGTGCGCGGAACGAGCACCATCGTCGCGGCGGCCGCGAAGCACAGCAGGTACTCGAGGAGCGAGACGTCGAAGCTGGGGGACGAGAAGTGCAGGGTCCGCGCGTCGGCGGTGACGCCGCTGCGCGCCCGCTGGACGTCCGCGTAGTTGGCGAGCCCGCGATGGGTGACCGTGACCGCCTTGGGGCGCCCCGTGGAACCCGAGGTGTAGATCAGGTACGCGGGGTGGTCAATGCGGATCGGGGCGGTGCGGTCGCGATCGGTCACCGGGGCCGACGACCGTGCCTCGCAGGCGCGCACGAAGTCGAGGTCGTCGAGCACCAGCCAGCGCACCCGGTCGGGCAACCGGGACCGGTGCGCGCGTGTGGTGACGCCGATGTCGGCGCCGCAGTCGTCGAGCATGTTCGTGACCCGCTCGGGTGGGTAGTCCGGGTCGACCGGGACGAACGCGGCCCCGGTCCGGGCCACCGCCCACACGGTGAGGACCGATTCGACCGAACGTGGAATACCTAGTACCACTGTAGATTCCGGACCGATGCCCAGACCGGCGAGCTGCCGCGCCAGCCGGTTGGACCGGCCGTCGAGTTCTCCGTAGGTCACCTCCCGCCCGTCACCGATGAGCGCGAGGGCCTCGGGATCCCGTGCCGCGGCGGCGTCGAATATCGAGGCGAGTGTGCGCGGCGCCGACCCGGGACACGTACCGACCGGGGCGAATTCGCGTCGCTCGGTGTCGGTGAGGAGGTCGAGCCCGGCGAGGCGGCGGTCCGGCTCGTCGGCAAAGGCGCGCAGAACCCGCAGCAGGCGCTCGGCGATGTCGGCGACCCACGGCTGCTCGAGCAGATCGGGACGGAACTTCATCGTCACCCGCAACCGGTCGGTGGCGGACGCGACGACACTGAGCGGGTAGTGCGCGGAGTCGCGGGCCTCGACACCCGCGATCCGGAAACCGTCCACCTCCGTGCCCGCGCTGCCACGAGCCGGGTACGACTCGAAAACGGTCAGCGTGTCGAACACCGCGCCCGGCCCGGCGGCCCGCTGGATGTCGACGAGCCCCACGTAGTGGTGGTCGAGCAGTGCCGTCTGTTCGGCTTGGACCCGGTCGAGCAGTTCGCCCAGAGTCTCGTAGGGATTCAGGCGAATCCGCACCGGAACGGTGTTGATGAACAGGCCGACGGCGGTCTCGACGCCGGGGAGGTCCGGCGGGCGCCCGGAGACGGTCGCGCCGAACACGACGTCGTCGCGACCCGTCAACAGTCCCAGCACGATCCCCCACGCCGACTGCACGAGGGTGCTCAGCGTGACGCCCCGGTCCCGGCTCAGGTCGCGCAGCCGATCGGTCGCTTCGGCGTCGAGCCGGTAGGTCAGATCGCGGGACTCGGTGTACCGGTCCGTCGTCGCCAACTCGGTCGTGATCAGCGTGGGATCGTCTGCCCCGGCAACGGCGTCCGTCCAGGCCCGCAACGCGGCAGCCTCGTCCCGGGCCGTGAGCCACCGCAGATAGCGGCGGTACGAGACCACCGGCGGCAATCCGGACGTGTCGCCGTCGGTGGCATACAGCGTGAACAGTTCCTCGAGCAGCAGCGGTGTCGACCAGCCGTCGAACAGCACGTGATGACTGGTGAACACCAGTCGGCCCACTCCGCCGAGCATGTGCACCAGCATGATTCGTACCAACGGCGCGTGCGCGACGTCGAACGGTGTCGCGCGGTCCGCGTCCAGCAATCCGGTGAAACGCGCGTCCGCGTCGGGCTCGCCGAGTCCGTCGAGGTCCACCTCGCTCCACGGCAGGTCCACCACGTCCTGCACCACCTGCACGATCTCGCCGCCCGCTCCGTGGGCGAAGGCCACGCGTAGGTTCGGGTGCCGGTCGAGCAGTGTCCGTCCGGCCCGCCGCAACCGCGCCACGTCCACCGTGCCGTCGAGTGTCAGGATCAGCTGCACCAGGTAGGCGTCGGCGGCGCCCTGCTCGGCCGCCGACAGTTCCGCGTGGAACAGCATGCCGCGCTGCGTCGGCGAGAGCGGCCACACGTCGCGCAGGCCGGGGTACCGGTGTTCCAGGCGGTCGATCGCCGGCTGGTCGAACCCGACCAGGTCCAGGTCCGACGGCGTCAGCCCGCCCGCGTCGGGAGTGCCCGCGTGTTCGACGAGCGCCTCGGCGGCACGAATCCACCACTGCGCCAGCCGCTCCACCTCGCCGGAGGTGAGGATCCCGCGCGGGTAGTCCCACGTGGCAGCGATCCGCGGTCCGTCCGGTCCGGGCACGGTGGCGGCGTTGACGTCGATCACCGCGGGCGCCGCCAGGTCGGGTGCGACCACCCCCCGCAGCCCGGAATCGTCCACGGGAAGCCATGTTCCGCCCGCGCTCGCCTCCGCGCCGCCGTCGAACCGGCCGAGGTAGTTGAAGCTGACCTCCGGGAGCGGCCGGGCAGCCAGCTCGGGCCGCGTGTCGTCGTTCAGATAGCGGAGCAGCCCGAATCCGATGCCGTGGTCGGGGATCGACCGCAGCGTCTCCTTGACGGTCTTGGTCACCGTGCCGGCGGGTGCGGCGCCGGACAGCGCGGAGTCGACGTCGATGCCCGACAGGTCGAACCGCACGGGATACAGCGATGTGAACCAGCCGACGGTGCGGGTCAGGTCGGCGCCGGGTAGCACCTGGTCCTCCCGGCCGTGCCCCTCCAGCGCGACCGACATGGTGTCGACGTCGACGCCGCGTTCGCGACGCCACCGCACCACCGCGAGCGCCAGCGCCGCCAGCAGGCCGTCGTCGACGGAGCCGTGGAAGACACGGGGGACGGTCGTGGTGAGCCCGCGGGTGACCGCGGCCGGAAGCTCGACCTCGACCCGGTCGGCGGTGGCGCCGACGTCGACCCGTGGATCCAGTCGGCGCGCACCGAGGCACGGCCCCGCCGGATCGGTCATGGACCGCCACAGCCCGAGTTCGCCGTCCCGGTCCCGGGCCGCGGACGCGAGCCCGTCCGCCCACGTCCGCATCGACGTGCCGACCGGTTCGAGTGCCGGGTCCTCCCCCGCGCCGGCCCGGGTGCACGCGGCGGCGAGGTCCGGGACCAGGATCCGCCAGGACACCCCGTCGATCGCCAGGTGGTGGGCGACGACCAGCAGCCGAGCGCCGTCGGACGCGGTGAACCACACGAGCTGGATCATGCTGCCGGAGAACGGGTCCAGCCGGTCCGCGGCCGCGTCCAGTGCGCCGCGCGCAAGCCGGGTGAAGTCCGGGCCGTGCACCGACGCGACCGGGAGCGACCGCACGAGGGACCCGGCGTCGACCGCACCGGGAGGCCGCACCGTCACCCGCCAGCCGGTGCGGGAGCGCTCGTCGCGGCGCAGCAGCGCCCGCAGCATGTCGTGGCGGTCGAGCACCGCAGCGGCACCCGCGGCCAGGGCCGTGGGATCGAGGTCGGGTGGCACGTCCAGCAGCACCGACTGCGCGTATCGGCCGAAGTCGCCGGAGCGCTCCGCGAGCCAGCTGACGATGGGGGTCGTCACGACGTCGCCGACACCGCCGCCCGGCAGTTCCGGCAGCGGTTCGACGCCGTGCCGGTCGACTCGGGTGGCCACGTCGGCGAGCCGGGCGACGGTGCGGCACTCGAACACGTCGCGCGGGGTGATCGCCACCCCGGCGGTCTTCGCGCGCGAGACCACCTGGATGGACATGATCGAGTCGCCGCCGAGCCCGAAGAACGAGTCGTCGACCCCCACCGTCGGGGCGCCGAGCACGTCCGCGAACAGATCGGCGAGGATGCGCTCGACGTCGGTCGCGGGCGGGCGGCCCTGCCCGCCGACGACCCGCGGGTCCGGCAGTGCGGCGCGGTCGATCTTGCCGTTCGGGGTCAGGGGAAACTCCGCGAGCACCGTCACGGCGGACGGCACCATGTACGACGGCAACCGTTGCGCGGCCGTCGCGGTCACGGTCTCGGCGGTGACCGACGCTCCCCTCGCCGGGACGACGTACCCGAGCAGGCGGGACGCGCCGGCGGATTCTTCGCGGGCGAGCACCACCGCCGATTCGATGCCCGGCACCGCGACCAGCACGGCCTCCACCTCGCCCGGCTCCACCCGGAAGCCCCGCACCTGCACCTGGAAGTCCGTGCGCCCCAGGTACTCGAGGTCGCCGGTCCCGGTCCACCGGACCCGGTCTCCCGAACGGTACATCCGCTGCGACGGGGCGAACGGATCGGCCACGAACCGCGACGCCGTCAGGTCCGGCCGGTACCGGTAGCCCCGCGCCACCTGCGGGCCCGACACGTACAGCTCGCCCACGACGCCCACCGGCACCGGGTGCAGTCGATCGTCGAGGACCCGCAGACCGATCCCGGGGAGCGTCGCACCGATCACCGAGCCCGCGGTCCGGGCGGCACCGACCTCGGCGGCGGTGATCCGGTGCCACGTGACGTGCACGCACGTCTCGGTGATTCCGAACATGTTGATCAGCTGGGGGCGGTCGTCGCCGCGGCGGTCCACCCAGTCGGCCAGCCGCGCCGCGTCGAGCGCCTCGCCGCCGAACACCACCCGGCGCAGCGGAAGATCGCGTCCGGCCCCGGCGTCGGCTCGGGCCAGTTGGTAGAACGCCGAGGGCGTCTGGCTGAGCAGCGTCACCGACTCGGAGCACAGCAGGTTCAGCAGATCGTCCGGCGACCGCGCGGTGTCGTGGTCGACGACCACGACGCGTCCACCGAATCCGATGGCGCCCCAAACTTCCCAGACCGCGAAGTCGAACGCGTAGGAGTGGAACATCGTCCACACGTCGGTGTGGTCGAAGCCGAGGACGTCCCGGGCACCGGTCAGCAGGGTCACGACGTTGCGGTGGGTGACGACGACGCCCTTGGGTCGCCCGGTCGATCCGGACGTGTAGATCACGTAGGCCGCCGAGTCGGGGCGTAGTGGGCGGGTGCGCTCGGCGTCGGTGACGGGCCCCGCCGGGCATACGCTGATCCGCGCGCGGACGTCCGGCGCATCGAGTCGGACCACCGGAACGTCCTCGGGCAGGGCGGCATCCGTGATCCGGTCGGCCGAGGCGCCGTCGGTCAGGACGCACACCGCCCGCGCATCCTCGACGACGAGACCGATGCGTTCGAGTGGGTAACTCGGGTCCACCGGCAGGTAGGCCGCACCGGCCCGGACGATCCCCACCAGGGTGGTGACCAGGTCCACCGACCGCGCCATCGCGACGGCCACCACCGACTCCTCGCCGATACCGCGGTCGATCAGCCAGCGCGCCAACCGGTTCGATCGCTCGTCGAGGTCCCGGTAGGTAATCCGGACGTCACCGCCGACGACCGCCACGGCGCCGGGTGCCGTGGCCGCCGCGGCGGCGAACAGGTCGGTCAGGGTGCCGCCGACGGCCACCGGTTCCGCGGACGTGACGCGCTGCTCGGTCAACTCGATGTCGCCCACCGGAATCGACGGATCGGACGCGACGGCCGCGAGCAGCCGGGACAGCATGGTGGCCAGCGCGGCCACGGTCGTGTCGTCGAACACGTCGGTCGCGAAGGCGATCTCACCGGACAGTCCGTTCGGCGCACCGGATTCGTCGGCCGACTCGCCGATCCCGAACTGCAGGTCGAACTTCGCCTCCCCGGTGTCGACATCGAGGGACTCGACCGTGAGCCCCGGCAGCGGACCCCGGGGCGCTTCGACGTTCCGGTACTCGAGCAGCACCTGGAACAGCGGGGCGTAGGACGTGTTGCGGGCGGCGCCGGAGCGGACGATCAGTCGCTCGAACGGCAGGTCCGCGTGCGCGAACGCGTCGACGTCGACCCCGCGGACGTGGTCGAGGACGCTCGTGAACGGGGCGGCCGGATCGATCTCGGTGCGGAGGGCGAGCGTGTTCACGAACATGCCGACGACGTCGTCCAGTTCGGCCTCACCGCGCCCGGCCACCGGTGTGCCCACCACTATGTCGCGGTCCTGTCCGATCCGGGACAGCAGCACCGCCAGGGCCGCGTGCACCACCATGAAGATGGTCGAATCATGCCGGCCGGCAAGCGAGGCCAGCGCCCGGCGCACGTCTTCGCCCACCCGGAGCGGCACGCGTCCACCGCGGGTCGACCGCCGGACGCCTCGTGGACGATCGAGCGGCAGCGTCGTCACCGGCGGCGCGCCGGCCAACCGGTCGAGCCAGTACGACTCCTCGCGGGCGAGCCGCGACGACGGATCGGCGGGATCGCCGAGGGCCTGCCGCTGCCACAGCGCATAGTCGGCGTACTGCACACGGAGGGGAGCCCAGTCGGGCGCGCGGCCCGCGGCCCGCGCCGCGTAGGCGGTCGCGACGTCGCGGGCGAGCGGGCCGATCGAGAAGCCGTCGGCGACAATGTGATGGACCACCAGCACCAGCACGTGGACGTCGGTTTCGAGCCGCAGGACCCGCACCCGCACCGGGACTTCCCGGGCGACGTCGAATCCTGCGGTGATCAGTTCGGCGATCCGGGCGTCGAGGTCGGCGGACCGCACGGGTTCCGGCGCGAGGTCGCCCACGACGTCGTCCACCGGGACGGTCACCTGGGACGGGCCCGAAGGAGACGACGGGAACACCGTCCGCAACGACTCCTGCCGCCGCACCACGTCGACGAGCGCGGCGCGCAGTGCCGCGGCGTCGAGCGTCCCCGTCAGGCGCAGCACCATCGGGACGTTGTAGGTGGCCGATGCGGGCTCGAACTGGTCGATGAACCACATCCGCTCCTGTGCCCACGACAGCGGTATTCGTTCCGGTCGCACCGCGGCCCCCGGCCGTGCCGCAACCTCGCCGCGCGTCCGGCCCGCCCGGGCCGCGAGTCGCCCCGCGGTCCCGCACTCGAACAGGTCGTGCACGTCGATCCGCACACCGAGCGCGCGGTTGATCCGCGCGACCGCCCGCGTCGCGCTCAGCGAGTTCCCGCCGAGCTCGAAGAAGTTGTCGTCCACCCCCACCCGTCGGGCGCCGATGACATCCGCGAACACCGCCGCCACCCGTTCCTCGGCGGGCGTGCTCGGGGCCCGGAATCTCGGTGCCGTCGACGCGAAATCGGGCTCGGGCAGCGCGTCGCGGTCGAGCTTCCCGACCGGGGTGAGCGGGAGGTCGTCGAGGACCACGATCGTGTTCGGCAGCATGTGGGCGGGCAGCCGCCGGGCCGCGAACTCGGTGAGCTCCGCGCTGTCCACGCCGCGGTCGCCGGACAGCACCACGTACGACACGAGCAGCGGGTCGCCGCCCGCACGGCGCCGCCGGGCGACGGTGACGGCGTGGGCCACCGCCGGGTGCTCCACCAGCACGGCCTCGATCTCTCCGAGCTCGATCCGGAAGCCCCGCACCTTCATCTGGAAGTCGGTGCGCCCCAGATAGTCCAGCGCACCGTCGGGCCGTCTGCGCACGATGTCGCCGGTGCGGTACATGCGTTCCCCGGGCGCCCCGACGGGACAGGCCACGAAACTTCCGGAGGTCAGGGCCGGCCGCCGATGGTAGCCACGGGCGGTGCCGATGCCCGCCACGTACAACTCGCCGGGTACCCCCGCAGGGACGGGACGCAGGAAGGCGTCGAGCACCGACAGGTTCGTTCCCCGGACCGGGGTTCCGATCGGAATGTCCGCACCGGGCACGAGCGGTGCGCTGATCGTGGTGAGCACGGTCGACTCCGTCGGCCCGTAGCCGTCGAGCATGGTGCGGCCCGGCGCCCAGGCCGCGACGAGTTCCGTCCCGACGGCGTCGCCGGCGACCACGAGGACCGCCAGCGCGTCGAGGCGTTCCGGTTCGACGGTGGCGAGCGCCGCGGGGGTGATGCAGGCGTGCGTGATCCGCTCGGCGGCCAACAATTCGGCCAGCGGCGTCCCGCCGAACACGTCCGGCGGCGCGACGACGAGAGTGGCCCCGGCCGCGCCCGCCTGCAGCAACTCGAGCAGCGCGACGTCGAAGCTCGGGGAGCAGATATGCAGACACCGCGCCGAACTCGGGACGGGGTAGCGGCTGTGCTGCTCGTCCAGCAGGCTCGCCAGGCCGCGGTGGGTGACGGCCACGCCCTTGGGTCGTCCCGTCGAGCCCGACGTGTAGATCAGGTACGCGACGTCGTCGACGCGCACGGGCCGGGTCCGGTCGCGGTCGGTGACCGTGGCCCCGGACACCGCGCCGTCGCCGGCACCCAGGTCGCCCGGCACCAGCCAGCAAACCGTGTCCGGCAGGGCGGTCCGAGCCGATGCCGACGTCACGCCGACGGTTGCCCCGGAGTCGGCCAGCATGTGCTCGATCCGCTCGCGCGGATAGGTGGGATCGACGGGGACGAACGCCGCACCTGTCTTCGCGACCGCCCACACCGCGAGCACCGATGCCGCCGAGCGGGGCAGCGCACACGCCACGACGTCGCCCGGTCCGGTGCCCGCACCGATCAGCAACCGTGCGAGCCGGTTCGACCGCTCGTCTAGGTCCCGGTACGTCAGGCGTGCGTCGGACGCCTCGACGGCGAGGCCACCCGGATTCGATGCGGCGCCGGCGCGCAGGATCTGCGGGAGCAGCCGCGGCCGCGACGGGTCGGCGCCGCGCACGACGGCGGCCGCACGCTCGGACGCCGACAGCAGATCGACGTCCGCGATCGGTCGTTCGTCGTCGATCATCTGGACGAGCGCGAATTGCAGTCGCTGCCCGAGCGATTCGACCCGGGCGGCGTCGAAGGCACCGGTTCGGTACTTCAACGTCACGTGCAGGCGGTCGGCGAGCCCGGCCATCAGGGTCAAGGGGTAGTGCGTGGCGTCGTGCCCGCGCACCGCGACCACGGAGAGCCCCGCAACATCCGTGCCGGTCTCCAGCGCGGATCGGTCCACCGGGTAGGACTCGAACACTGTCAGGGTGTCGAACACCGCGCCGGGACCGACCGCCTGCTGGATGTCCACGAGACCGGTGTGGTGATGGTCCATGAGTTCCGTCTGCTCGCGCTGCACGCGTTGCAGCAACTCCCCCACGGTTTCACGTGGATCCAACCGGACCCGCACCGGCAGGGTGTTGATGAAGAGCCCGATCGCCGACTCGATTCCCGGTACGTCCGGGGGCCGGCCCGACACGGTCGCCCCGAACACGACATCCGTTCGCCCGGTGAGCACTCCGAGGACCAACGCCCACGCCACCTGGACGACGGTGTTGGGGGTGACACCATGGCCGTGGGCGACGCGGGTCAGCGCCGTGGTGGCGGGTTGACTCAGAGCCAGTTCCACGGTGCGCGATTCGCCGCCGCGCTCCGCCGCGTCCGGCGCGGCGAGCAGCGTCGCATCCTCGACGCCGGCAAGCGAGCGACCCCAGGCCGCGAGGGCGGCGTCGCGGTCGCGGGTCGCCAGCCATGCCAGGTAGTCGCGGTAGTCGCCGGCCGGAGGCAGGGCGCTCGCGTCGCACCCGGTCGCGTACAGCGTCAGGAGTCGTTGCAGCAGAAGCGGTGTCGACCAGCCGTCGAGCAGGATGTGATGATGCGTCAGCAGCAGCCGATACGATCCGCGTCCGACGTGCACCAGCGTGAAACGCAGCAGCGGTGCCTGGTCCATCACGAAGGGCACGCCCTGGTCGTCGGCGAGTAGGTCCTCCCACCGACGCTCGACGCCGTCCGGCTCGTCGCCCGACAGGTCCACCTCGCGCCACGGCACCGACACGTCCGACTCGATCACCTGCAGCGTCGCGCCGTCGACGTCGTCGACGAAGCAGGCACGAAGGTTGGGATGGCGGTCGAGCAGCGTTCGACCCGCGTCCCGCAGCCGGTCTCGGATCGGTTCGCCCCGCAGCTCGATCACGAGCTGGACCACGTACGCGTCCGCCGTGTCCGCGGCCAGGTGCGCGTGGAACAGCAGTCCCGCCTGCAGCGGGCTCACCGGCCACACGTCCACCACACCGCGTCGGCCCGCCTCGAGCACGTCGATCCCGTGCTGGTCGAGGCGGACGAGATGCAGGTCCGACGGTGTCAGCCCGCCGGCGTCGGGCGTGCCCGCGTATACCGCCAGTCCGCGCAGCGCGCCCAGCCACAGGTCCGCGAGCCGGGAGACGTCGGCGCGGTCGAGCACCCCGGTCGGATAAGTCCACGACGCCTGCAGCACCGCACCGTCGGGCGCGGCGCCCACCCCCGCGGAGATGTCGACCGCGGCGGTCACCGGCATGTCCGGGTCCTGGGTGCCCCCGAGCCCGCCGGCCGACACCGGCATCCACGGAACGGATTCCGCGCGGTCGCCGTCCGGGCCGGCGAGACGGCCGAGATAGTTCAGAACGATCTGCGGCGAGGTGCACAGCCGACGTCCCTCGTCGCCGTCGAGTTCGGTGAGCAGTCCGTACCCGATGCCGTGATCGGGGACCGCCCGCAGGTGTTCCTTGACGCGCTTGACGGCGGCGCCCGCGGCGGGCCCACCGGCGTAGGCGTCGTCGACGTCGATCCCCGAAAGATCGGGCCGCACCGGGTGGATCGTGGTGAACCAGCCCACCGTCCGGCTCAGGTCGGCTCCCGCGACGGCACCTTCCTCGCGACCGTGCTGCTCGATCCCGAGCAGCGCGGGACCGTCGTCGCGGCCGCGTTCGGCACCCCACCGCGAAAGCGCCATCGCGAGCGCGGTGAGCAGGACGTCCTGGGCGCTGCCGTGGATCGCGGCGGGAAGATCCGTGAGCAGTGCCGCCGTGTCGGCGGCCGGCACGGCGATCCGAATCACGTCCGTCGTCGCGTACACGTCCCGCTCCGGGTCGAGCGCACGGCGGCCGACCGGTGCGTCGGTCGTGGCGACAATGTTCTCCCACAACGACTTTTCGGCGGTCCTGGCCGGGACGGCGTCATGGAGGGCGTACGCCCACCTCCGCATCGACGTGCCGACCGGATCCAGCACGGGACGCCGGCCCTCGGCGGCCTGCGCCCACGCCGCGGCGAGATCGGGCACGATCACCCGCCACGACACCCCGTCGACCACGGTGTGGTGGATGACGATCAGCAGACGGCCGGTGCCGCGCGGTCCGTCGAACCACACGAGTCGAACCATCCGGCCCACCGCGGGATCCAGTCGGTCGGCCGCCGCATCCAGCTGCGCGGCCGCGCACGTGTCGAACCTCTCGTCGAAGCCGCGCACCGCACAGCGGGTGAGTACGTCGCGGGCGTCGACGGCGCCGACCGGGAGAACCTCCATCCGCCAGCCGGATTCGTCGCCCACGAGCCGGGCCCGCAGCATGTCGTGCCGGTCCAGAACCGCCCGCGCCGCATCCACGAGATCCTGCTCCCGGAGATCGTGCGGGAGGTTCAGCAGCACCGACTGTGCGAAACGATCGATCCGTCCTTCCGCGCGGCGCAGCAGCCACGAGAGGATCGGTGTCCGCGGAACCTCCCCCACGCCACCGTCGGCGAACTCCGGAAGCTTCTCGGCCGCTTCCTCGTTCGAGACCGCAACCGCGGCCAGACCAGCGACGGTGCGACGGTCGAACACCTCTCGCGGCGTCACGGACACCCCGGCCGTCTTCGCCCGCGCGACCAGTTGGATCGACATGATGCTGTCGCCGCCCAGGTCGAAGAACGAATCGTCGACGCCCACCGTCTCGCGCCCCAGTACATCCGCGAACACGCGGGCCAGCGTCCGCTCGACGTCGGTGGCCGGCGACCGACTCCGCGAAATCTCGGTGCCGAACTCCGGTTCCGGTAGCCGCCCGCGATCGATCTTGCCGTGCACCGTCACCGGCATCCGGGAGAGCACCGTGATGTGGGACGGCACCATGTACGACGGCAGCCGGGTCGCGGCGGCGGCGTGCAGGTCCGCGGTGTCGACGTCGGCGCCGGCGGCCGGGACGACGTAGGCGACCAAGCGGTCGCCGATCCGGCCCACGTGGCGGACGTCGACCACGGCGTGCCCGACGTCCGGGTGCTGCGTCAGCACCGCCTCGATCTCGCCGAGTTCGATCCGGTACCCGTGGAGCTTGATCTGTCGGTCGCCGCGCCCGAGATACTCCAGCGTCCCGATGTCGCTCCACCGCACCCGGTCACCCGTGCGGTACATGCACTCGCCGGTCCCGCTGGGGTCGGCCACGAACCGGGCCGCGGTCAGCGACGGCCGACGGTGGTAGCCGCGGGCCAGCCCGGGACCCGCGAGGTACAACTCGCCGGGCGTACCGACCGGAACGGGCCGAAGCCGGTCGTCGAGCACCAACGCGTGGAAACCGCGGATCGGGCCGCCGATCGGCGCGGCGGTCCCGGGCGCCAGCGGGGCGCTGGTCGTCCCGATGACGGTGGTCTCGGTCGGCCCGTACGCGTTGAGCATCACGCGGCCGGGCGCCCAGCGATCGACGACGTCGGGTGGCAACGCCTCGCCGGCCGCGAGCACGCACCCGAGATGGTCGAGGCCTCCGGAATCGTCGCCGTCCGACGCCGTCGGGGTCATGGCCAGCGCGGTCGGCGTCATGACGCAGTGCGTCACCCGCTCGGACGACAGCAGATCGCGCAACTCCTCGCCGCCGTACACGGCGGGTGGGGCGATCACCATCGTCGCGCCCGCCCCGACCGCGAGCAGAAGTTCGAGCACGGACACGTCGAAGCTGGGCGACGTGACCTGGAGGACGCGGGACTCCGGGGTGGGCCGGCAGCGCTCGTGTAGATCCGCCGCGAAACTCGCGAGCCCCCGATGGGTGACGGCGACGCCCTTGGGGATGCCGGTGGATCCGGAAGTGTAGATGAGGTAGGCGACGTGCTCCGGGTGCAGGGGCGCCGCCCGTTCGGCGTCCCGGATCGGTCGATCGGACAACCCTGCATCGGAACGGTTCTCGTCGAGCACCCACCACGGAATGCCGTCGGGGAAGGAACCGCGGGACGCCCCGCTGGTGAGGCCCAGCGCGGCACCGGAGTCGCCGAGCATCAGCTCGATCCGGTCGGGTGGGTGGGCCGGGTCCACCGGCACGAACGCCGCACCCGCCTTCGCCGCCGCCCACAGTCCCACCAGGAGTTCGGGGCACCGCGCCATGCCCAGCGCCACCACCGATCCGGGGCCGATGCCCGCACCGATCATCCTGCGGGCCAGCCTGTTCGACGACCGATCGAGTTCGCCGTAGGTGATGTCCGCGCCGTCGTAGCGGATCGCGGGCCGCGCCGGATCCGCTCGCGCGGCGCCAGCCAGCAGTTCGGCGAGCGTGCGCGGCGCGATCACCGGATCGCCCCGAACCGGGAACAGTGCCGCCCGCTCGGTCGGGTCCAGGACGTCGACGTCGGCCACGAGGGTGTCGGGCGACGCCGTCGCCGCCTGCAGGATCCGCACGAAGCGTCCGGCGAACCGTCGGATGGATTCCGCCTCGAACAGATCGGTCGCGAAGATCAACCCGGCGGACATCCCGGCGGGCGCACCGTCGTCGTCGAATTCCTCGGCCACGCTCAGCTGCAGGTCGAAATCGACCGCTCCGCCCGCTCGCTCGAGCGGTTGCACCCGCAGACCGGGCAGATCGAGACCCGGATGCGTGACGGTGCGGAACTCGAGCATCACCTGGAACAGCGGCGAATGGGCCGTCGACCGGGGCGGATCCACCGCCTCGACGACCCGCTCGAACGAGACGTCGGCGTGCATGAAGGCGCCCAGGTCGGCGTCCCGGACCCTGTCCAGCAGACCCGCGAACGAGCACCCGGACACGTCGCAGCGCAGCACCAGCGTGTTGACGAACATGCCGACCATGTCGTCGAGCACCGCCGATCCGCGACCCGCGATCGGGGTGCCGACGGCGATGTCGTCGCTGCCGGCGAGCCGCGACAGCAGCACCGCGAGCGCCGCATGCACCACCATGAACACGCTCACGCCGCGCTCGCGGGCGAGGCGGACGACGCGCCGGTGCAGGTCGGCGGGAACCTCGAACTCGACGCGGTCGCCGCGCTGCGAGCGCACGTCGGGGCGCGGATGGTCCACGGGCAGGGCGAGCACGTCGGGCAAGTCCGCCAGTGCCTCGGTCCAGTAGGCGAGCTGGCGGGCCGACGGGGAGTTCGGGTCCGTCGCCTCGCCCAGCCAATCGTTCTGCCACAGTGCGTAATCCGCGTACTGGACGTCGAGCGTCGGCCACACCGGCGGCGTGGCGTCGTGCCTGGCGGTGTACGCGGCCGCGAGATCACGTGCCAGCGGGGTGAGCGAGAACCCGTCGGCCAGGATGTGATGGAGGACGATCGTCAGAACGTGCTCGGTGGCGGAGGTCCGGAACAGGACCGCCCGCAACGGGATCCGCTCCGTCACGTCGAACCCCTCGGCCATCAGCGCGTGCGCGCGGCGTCGCAGGTCGTCCTCGTTCTCGACGTCGACGACCTCGACGACGGTGTCCACCGACCCGACCGGCAGGATCTGCTGCCGCGGGCCGTGGTCGTCGAGCGGGTAGGTCGTGCGCAGCGATTCGTGCCGCGCCGCGACGTCCGCGACCGCGGCGAGCAGGGCCGGCTCGTCGAGTGCTCCGAACAACCGCAGCGATACGGTGATGTTGTATGCCGGTGAGGCGGTGTCGAACTGGTTGATGAACCAGATGCGTTGCTGTGCAGGAGACAGCGGAACGCGCTCGGGCCGCGGTCGCGCCACCAGCGGGGGTCGTGCGGCGCCGGCGGTCTCGGTGGCGCGCCGCGCGAGGCCCGACACCGTGGGCTCGTCGAACACGTCCCGGACGCCGAGCCCGACACCGAGGACGTCACCGATCCTCGCGGCCAGTTGCGCCGCGACGAGCGAGTTGCCACCGAGCGCGAAGAAGTCCGCGTCGGCGCCGACGCGCTCGATGCCGAGCAGTTCGCCGACGGTGGCGGCCACCGCCTCCTCGATCGGGGTGGCGGGTGCCTCGATCGGCCGATCCCCGGCCTCCGGTAACGGCAGCGCGGCGCGGTCGAGTTTGCCGTGGACGGTGGTCGGCAGCCGGTCGAGGACGACGATCGCCGACGGCACCATGTAGCTCGGAAGAATCTGCGCCGCTGCGTCCTTCACGAAGTCCGGATCGACGCTCCGGGACACGGGCACCACGTAGCCGAGGATCCGGGTGCCGGCCGGCCCCTCGTCGGCGATCGCGACGGCCGACGCCACCCCCGGCGCCGCGGTCAACGCCGACTCCACCTCCCCCAGCTCCACCCGGTAACCGCGGACCTGCACCTGGAAGTCGGACCGTCCCGCGAACCGGAGTGTCCCGTCGGCCGTCCAGGTGCCGAGGTCCCCGGTCCGGTACATCCGGCCGCCGGGGTCGAAGGGGTCGGCCACAAACCGGGCGGAGGTGAGCCCGGGTCGGTCGAGGTACCCGCGCGACAACTGCGCGCCGGAGACGTACAGCTCGCCCGTCACGCCGGGCGGCACCGGGTGCAGCCGGGGGTCGAGGACCCGCACCGCGAGCCCCGGCAGCGGGGTGCCGATCGACCCGGCCCGAGCCGGGTCGTTCGCGGCCGGGACCAGCCGGTCGTACGTGACGTGGACGCACGTCTCCGTGATGCCGTACATGTTCGTCAATCGCGGCGACGAGGGTGGGTGCCGCGCGAACCACGTGGACAGGTGCGCGGGATCCAGTGCCTCGCCGCCGAAGACGATGTGCCGCAGCGCCGTCGGTCCGCTGTCGCCGACATTCTCGGTGTCCTCTGCGGCCTGTCGGTCGGCCTCGGCCAGTTGTCGGAAGGCACTCGGGGTCTGGTCGAGGACCGTCACCCGTTCGCTGCGCAGCAGCCGGAGGAAGTCCCGGGGGGATCGCGCCGTGTCGTGGTCGACCATCACGACCGTGCCACCGTGCAGCAGGCATCCCCACAGCTCCCACACCGCGAAGTCGAAGGCGTACGAGTGGAACATCGTCCACACGTCTGTTGCGTCGAACCCGAACAGCGGCGCTGCCCGCTCGAGCAGCGTGGTGACGCTGCGGTGCGGCACCGCGACACCCTTGGGGCGCCCGGTCGATCCGGACGTGTAGATGACGTAGGCGATCGCATCGGGTTGCAGATACGGCCGATCCGCGCCGGTCACCGGGCCCGGCGATCGCGTGGCGACGTCGGCCCCCACCACCGGGTCGTCGAGGTCCACCACCGGAACCGGGTGCGCCACCGGGGCCAACCGCCGCGCGCCGATTGCGTCGGCGAGCACGCACGCGGGCGCCGAATCATCGAGCACGAAGGCGATCCGCTCGTCGGGGTAGTCCACGTCGACCGGGACGTACGCGGCGCCGGCGCCGACCACCCCGGCGAGCACCACCGGCAGGTTCACCGACCGGGACATCGCGACCGCGACCCGGTCCTCCGCCCCGATGCCGCGGTCGATCAGCCACCGCGACAACCGGTTCGATCGTTCGGCGAGCGTGCGATACGTGATCCGCTCGGGCCCGGCGACCACGGCGGTCGCATCGGGATGCACCGCCGATGCCCGGGCCAGCCGGTCCGGCAGCGTGGCAGCCACTCCGACCCGGTCGGCCCGGCGGGCCGACAGTGCACGTTCCGGATCGTCGGTGACCCTGACGTCCCCGACGACGGCGTCCCCGCTCGCAGCGACGGTCGTCAGGACCCTGACGAACCGCTCGACGAAGCGGGCGACCGTGTCCCGGTCGAACAGGTCGGTAGCGAAGCGCATGGCCGCCGTCAGGCCGGCCGGCGCGCCCGACTCGTCGACCCGCTCGCGCACGCTCAGCTGCAGCTCGAACTTCGCGACGGCCGAATCCACCTCGGTCACGTCGGCGTCCAGGCCCGGCAGTTCCACCGAGTCGGCCTCGGTGTTCTGCAACTCGAGCAGCACCTGGACGAGAGGCAGGTGCGCGGGCGAGCGCTCGGTTGCCAGCTCCTCGACGAGCCGTTCGAACGGCAATTCGGCGTTGGCGAGCGCCTCGAGATCGATCTCCCGCACGTGGTCGAGCAGATCGATGAACGAGACCCCCGGATCGACCTCGGTACGCAGGACCAGCGTGTTGACGAACATGCCCACCAGGTCGTCCAGTTCGGGCGTCGCACGCCCGGCCACCGGGGTGCCGATCGCGATGTCTCGACCGGCTCCGAGCCGGGACAGCAGCACGGCGAAAGCGGTGTGCAGCAACATGAACAACGTGCAGTCACGCGCACGGGCGAGACCGACCAGACGACGGTGGACGTCGGGGGCGACGACGAACGGGACCGCGTCCCCGGCCGGGGACATCACGGGCGGACGCGGGCGGTCGAGAGGGAGCGTGACGACCGGCGGCAGGTCGGCCAATCGCGTGGTCCAGTAGTGCAATCCGCGGGCGGCGACCGAGTCGGCGTCGTCCGGGTCGCCGAGCATCTCCGCCTGCCACAGTGCGTAGTCCGCGTACTGCAGCGGCAGCGGATCCCATCGGGGCGCCGAGCCGTCGCGGCGCGCGGCGTACGCGACCATCACGTCGCGTGCGAGCGGCACCATGGATTGTCCGTCCGCGGCGATGTGGTGCGCGACGACGGCGAGCACGTGCTCGCCGGGTGCGGTTCGGAAGAGCTTGATGCGCAGGGGAAGCTGCTCACGCACGTCGAATCCCACCGCGGTCTCGGCACGCACCGCGTCCCACAGATCGCTCCGGTCGACGTCGACCGGCCGGAGATCCGGCACGGCGTCGCCGGCGGGGACGATCACCTGACGCGGTCCGTCGGCGTCACACGGGAAGATCGTCCGCAGTGTCTCGTGCCGCTCGACGACGTCGGCGAGCGCCGCCTGCAGCGCGTCCGGATCGAGCCGCCCGGTCAGCGTCACCGCGAAGGGGATGTTGTAGACCGGTGACGCCGTGTCGAGTTGGTCGACGAACCACATGCGTTGCTGCGCCGCCGACAGCGGCAACCGGCCGGGGCGGTCGCGTCGTGTGGGTGCGGGTGGACCGGCGGCGCGCGCCGAGGTTCCGTCTTCGCCGATCGCCGACGCGACGTACCCCGCCAGCCGGCGCACGGTGGGCAGCTCGAACAGGTGGCGCACGGTCAGCGCCACGTGCAGCGTGGTGTTCAGCCGGGCCACGACCTTGGTCGCCACGAGGGAGTCGCCGCCCAGGTCGAAGAAGCTGTCCTGGGGGCCGACCCGACGGCCGGTGGCGAGGACGGCCGCGAACGTGTCGGCGATCGCCCGCTCGATCTCGGACTCCTGCTCCGACGGCGCGGCCGCGGAGCGGGCTCCGTCGACTCCCCCGGACACGGGCGTCTCTCCGACCGTGACCGACTCGGCCTCCGCCGCCACGTGTGGGCTCGGCGGCGAGGCGGCCGCGCGCAGGTCGGCCAGCGGCGTCTGCGGATCGGCGGCGACGAACTCCTCGAGCAGGTTGACGAACAGCCGGTGGAAGGCCCGCTGCTCGCCCGCACCGTACCGGTGCGGATTCGCCCGGAAATCGACGAACGTCTGTGCCGGCGTTCCGGATTGGTAGACATTGACCAGCAGGTCGTCGACCGGACCGGACGTGAGGATGCGGAACTCGGTCCGGAGGTCGCCCATCACGATCTCCGGATGGAAGAACATCACGTTCACGATCGGCGCCGACGGCTCCGCGCCGATGTCACGCAGGATGTCGGCGCGGCTGCAGCGCTGATGTCGCAGCGCGGCAACGAGTTCGAGCTGAACTCTGTCCGACAGCCCGGCGACGGTGTCGTCGCCGCCGACCTCCACGGGCAGCGGGAGGAGATTGACGGTCATTCCGCCGGAGCGGCGTAGCAGCGCCGTGGTTCGGGCCGAGACCGGGATGTTCACCAGCGCGTCCCGCCGGCCCGTCATCCGGCTCAGGTAGCACGCGAACGCGGCGATGATCCGCGCGGCCGCCGATGCCCCCGTCGCCTCCTGCCCCTCCGCCCGCTCAAGTGCACGGACCGTCCGGGCCGAGAGTGCCCCGCTCGCGAGTCGGCTCTCGGCGACCGGGGGCGCCGTCGACTCCGTCAGCGCGATTCCCCGCACGTCGGAAAGCGTTTCCGCCCAATACTGCCGGTCTGCCTGGTGGCGGCTGGACCCGCGGTATCGATCGTCGATGTCGAGAAGCGCGCGCAGGTCGACCGCACCCGGAGGATCGGGCTCGCGTCCCGCGAGCGCCGCGGTGTAGAGGTCGGCAATGCGGTAGAGCATGGTCGCGGCCCCGAAACCGTCGAGTGCGATGTGGTGACTTCGGCTGTACCACAGGAAATGTCGATCACCGATCTGGAGTATCGCGGTCTCGACCAGCCGGTCGACGGACAGATCGATCGGGGTCGCCATCTCACGCCGCATCCACTCCTGCGCGGCACCGACCGGGTCGCGCTCGGCGCGCAGATCCATGAGTCTGATCGAAGTGTCGCGTGCTGGATCGACGTATTGCTGCGGCTCGCCGCCGACCGTGACGACCCGCAGAAACGGCGACTGGAACTCACCGGCCGCACGGACGTTCGCGGCGCGCAGGAGGTCGATGTCGAGGGGACCATCGATCTCGACGTACTGCGCTATGAAGAGCGGGACGTCGGGCAGGAGTTGCTGCGCGAACCACAGGGCACGCTGTGCCTCCGACAGCGGGAATCTGGATCCGGTCGATTCGGCAATGCGAGATTCGGGACGACGTTCCGATGGTTCTGCGGAGTCCACGTATCGCCCCCAGAGAGGTCGGGTTCGCCGGACTTGTCCAGTGCGGCAGCTCGCACCACCGTCGTCGGGCGAACACTCCCTGAGGCGGAAGCCGTCCACGACGGGCAGCGCCTATGTGTGAGTATCCGCTCACCGCGCAATACGGTCCAGATCGGCAGGTCAGACGAGCGGGACGGATCGGTCGGGCGAACAGAGCGACACCGGAGAGTGTGGATACTGGCACCCATGAGTGAGCGCGCCGAGGGCACCGGACCCGACAACAACGGCGATACCGCGGACTTCCGGGTCCACGTGGCGAACCAGGCCATCCGGCTGTTCGCCGAGCACGGCTACGAGGCGACGACCGTCGATCAGGTCGCGGCCGCCGCCGGTGTCTCGCGGCGCACGTTCTTCCGGCAGTTCCGGTCCAAGGAGGACGTGATCTTCGCCGATCACGAATCGCTGCTCGAGCAGGCGTCGGCGTACCTCGCGACCACCACCGAGGATCCGTGGGTGGCGGTGTGCGAGGCCGCCCGGCTCGTGTTCGATCGGTTCCGGGAGAACCGCGAGCTGTCCGTGCGCCGGTACCAGGTGGTCCAGCGGGTGCCGGCGCTGCGTGAGCGCGAGCTGGTGACCGGGCACCGTTACGAACGTCTGTTCACCGACTACCTGCGCGGTGCGGTTCCGTCGGCGAAACCGCTGGACGTCGTCGGTTTCGCGGCGTCGGTGACGGCGTGCCACAACTACCTGCTGCGGGCGATGATCCGTGGCGACGACGCCGCGACCCCCGCCGAACTGCAGCGGACCCTCGCGGAGCTGCGGCGCAAGTTCGTGTCCGCGACCGCGGGTTCGGTCGCCGCCCCCACCTCGTCCGACGGGACCGCGGTGACGGTTGTGACGTACCCGGCGGGGACGCCGGCGGAGGAGGTGGCGCGGCGCGTGCGCCAGCAGCTCGAGGCGACGGAGTGACCGACCCGGGTACCCATCCCTTGACTGGCACTAAGTGCCATGGTTCACTGGGGCCATTCGTGGATCTACGTGCGCGATCGGACACGAACACCAGGAACGATCCGGCGCGCATGCCACAGCACGACGAACAGCCGTGGCACTGAGTGCCCCAGGACACACAGCACCGCTCGCTGCCGCTCGCTGCCAGCAGACCGTTCACGAACAACCGACCGTCCTGCACACCCGAGGAGCGTCCCCCATGGCCGGCAACCCCGATTTCCCCCTCTTCCAGCTGAACGAGGAGCACGACGAGCTGCGGGCCGCGATCCGCGCTCTCTCCGAGAAGGAGATCGCGCCCCACGCGAAGGAAGTCGACGAGCAGGCGCGCTTCCCCGAAGAAGCTCTGCAGGCTCTCGTCGCATCGGGATTCAACGCCATCCACGTTCCCGACGCCTACGACGGCCAGGGTGCCGACTCCGTCGCGGCGTGCATCGTGATCGAGGAAGTCGCCCGCGTCTGTGGCTCGTCGTCGCTGATCCCCGCCGTCAACAAGCTCGGCACCATGGGCCTGATCCTCAAGGGTTCCGAGGACCTCAAGAAGCAGGTGCTCCCCGAGATCGCGGCCGGTGCGATGGCGTCGTACGCCCTGTCCGAGCGTGAGGCCGGCTCCGACGCCGCCAGCATGCGTACCCGCGCCAAGGCCGACGGCGACGACTGGATCCTCAACGGCTCCAAGTGCTGGATCACCAACGGCGGCAAGTCGACCTGGTACACGGTCATGGCCGTGACCGACCCCGACAAGGGTGCCAACGGCATCTCCGCCTTCATGGTCCACAAGGACGACGAGGGCTTCGTCGTCGGCCCGCTCGAGCACAAGCTGGGCATCAAGGGCTCGCCGACCGCCGAGCTGTACTTCGAGAACTGCCGCATCCCGGGTGACCGCATCATCGGCGAGCCCGGCACCGGCTTCAAGACCGCGCTCGAGACCCTCGACCACACCCGTCCCACGATCGGTGCGCAGGCACTCGGTCTGGCGCAGGGCGCCTTCGACGCGGCCCTCGCCTACACCAAGGACCGCAAGCAGTTCGGCAAGTCGATCGCCGACTTCCAGAACACCCAGTTCATGCTCGCCGACATGGCCATGAAGATCGAGTCCGCGCGGCTGATGGTCTACACCGCGGCCGCCCGCGCCGAGCGTGGCGAGAAGAACCTCGGTTTCATCTCGGCCGCCGCGAAGTGCCTGGCCTCGGACGTCGCGATGGAGGTCACCACCAACGCCGTCCAGCTGTTCGGTGGCGCCGGCTACACCACCGACTTCCCGGTCGAGCGCATGATGCGCGACGCCAAGATCACGCAGATCTACGAGGGCACCAACCAGATCCAGCGTCTGGTGATGTCACGCGCACTGCTCAAGTGACGCACAGTTCTGCTGCGACGGTTCCCCAGCCTGCGGTCCTCGACGTTCAATGAGGGTGCGGCACACACGGTGCCGCGGTGATCGAAAGCAGGAATCGAACGGGGACTGCCGCGAGGGCAGTTCGTTCGGGGGCCGGTGCCGTGACCGACGCAGAGGAGTTGGTACACATGGGATCGATCAGCGTTCTCGGTGAGATGGTGCAGGTGTTGGCCCAGTTGATGGCCCTCATGGGCGGTCAGGGCAACGGCGGCGGAGGCCTCGGTGGTGGTCTCGGTGGCGGTCAGGGCGGCCTCGGCGGCGGTCTCGGCGGCCTCGGGGGCGGCAGCCTCGGCAGCTGACCTTTCGACGACACCCGCTTGTACCCGGTACCCCGGCGTCGGAGCTTCCGACGCCGGGGTGACCGATGTGAGGCGCCCGATAGCAGAATGACCCTTGACAGCATGTCGCCCGCCCGGCGACGTGAAGAGACGACAGTGGAGATTCGACTGTGGAGCTAGTTGGTGTGATCGGTGGCGGCACGATGGGTGCCGGCATCGCCGAGGTGTGTGCCAAGGCCGGAAGCGACGTCCTGGTCCTCGAGACCAAGCAGGAGTTCGCCGACGCCGCCCAGGCGCGCATCGCTAACTCGATCAGCAAGGGCGTCGCCCGCGGCAAGATCACCCAGGAGGAGGCGGACGCCGCCATCGGCAGAGTCCGGGTGACGCTCGACATCAACGAGTTCGCGGACCGCGACCTCGTCATCGAGGCCGCTCCCGAGATCGAGGCCCTCAAGGCCGACATCTTCGGCAAGCTCGACAAGATCGTGAAGCCGTCCGGCATCCTGGCGACCAACACGTCGTCGATCCCGGTCATCAAGATCGCGAACGCGACCGAGCGTCCGTCGCAGGTCGTCGGCGTCCACTTCTTCAACCCGGTGCCGGTCATGCCGCTGGTGGAGATCGTGGTCAGCCTGGTCACCTCTGAAGAAACTGTAGCAACGGTGACGAATTACGCGCGGAACACGCTCGGCAAGAAGGCCGTCCGCGCCGGTGACCGCGCAGGCTTCATCGTCAACGCGCTGCTCATCCCGTACCTGTGCGACGCAGTCCGCATGCTCGAGTCGGGCTACGCCACCGCCGAGGACATCGACGAGGCCATGAAGGGCGGCTGCGGCTACCCGATGGGCCCGCTGACGCTGCTCGACACCGTCGGCCTGGACGTCGCGCTCGCCGCGGCCGAGTCGATGTACGCCGAGTTCGGTCAGCCCAACTACGCGCCGCCGGCACTGCTCCGCCGCAAGGTGGATGCCGGACATCTCGGCAAGAAGGTCGGCCAGGGCTTCTACAGCTACAAGTAGGCAACAGCTCGAACCACAGCGAGCGCCCCATCGTCTCTCGGGAGATGATGGGGCGCTGGTTGTTTCAAGACTTCCGCCGAGGCCCACGGAGCCACCTCCGGCCCGCATCCCCCCGAGTGGGGAAGCGGGCCGGAGGCGTTCGGACGAATGTCAGGCGGCGGGGAACAGGGCGCCCAGCGCTCCGATCACTGCCAGGACCGCACCGATGCCACCGATGATGGTGCCGACGCCACTGACAACCGGCTGGATCTGCTTGAGCAGGGCGAGATCTGCGGCGGAAGAACCCATGTCGAAACTCCTCGAGTGAGTGTGTGTACGCACATTGCGCGTGGGGTGTGTTGCACGACGCCCACGAGACTACGTAGAGGCGCCGCGCAGAGACTCTGCGAGACAGTCAATTTCACTTCCGACCTGCTCGAATCTCCGTGAGCAATATTCACGTGACCTGGCAACGATCCCGGAACGATCGGGTGTCGAACAGGCGAACAGAAGCGGTCGAATCGGGTCAGCCGACCGAAAGCGAGCGCAATGCCCGGACAATTCCCGAGAGTGGGATCTGTTTGTCCGAGAAGTCGTAGTTGCGGACGCGCCCGTTCCCCAGGTTGAAGTAGACGCCCGCCTGACCGATCTCCGGAGGAACCGGCGCTGCCTTGCACGCGTCACCGACGATGCACGGGTACTCGGCGAACAGAGCCGCGATCCGCTCGACGTTCGACCGCGAGATCCGGAACCCCGGATCGATCAGCGATTCCAGCTCCACCTGGAAGTATGCGACGCCGGCGTCGACGAGCCGGTCCAGATGCTCCCGGCTGTCGAGCAGGGAGACATCGTCCTTCAGGATGAAGAAGCCGTTCGCGATCTTCGGGACGGTCAGTCGTCGCAGGAGGTCCAGTTGCCTCTCGACCTCCGAGACCTTCGCCGAATCCGCGGACGTGAACTCGAAGTAGGCGGGTCGGAGCGTCTCGACGGCGTCGACGACGCGATCCGGCGAACACCCCGCTGACGCGTCGACATACAGCGACGTTCGCGGACCGACCGCCTCCTGCAGCGCGGCGAACGTATCCGCGTCGACCACCCGCCGGTCGGTCGCCGCCGGGTCCCCCAGGCAGATACCCACGAGGTCGACGTCGCGCAGCTTCTCCGCCTCCGCGGGCGAGACGACCTGGTTCACCTTGATCACAACAATCTCCTACATGCGCGCCAACCCCTCGGATGGTAGGCGGACGGTGATCCCGATCCCGGACGGAACGTCGGCAAACGAGACGGAGGTCCCCGCGCTCGTCGATCGAGCGCGGGGACCTCCGCGGAATGCCGTCGAACCGGGTCTCACTCGTCGAGGACGGTGATCCGCCCTTCGACAGCGGCACGGGCGATCGAATCCTGCATCGCCTGACAACTACGCGTGCGCGCCGTCGGATCCGACATCCCCTCCCCCAGCTCCTGGCACGCCGCCCGCGCCTCGGCCGTCCACTGGACCGTGGTGTGCTGCCAGCTGTTCTTGGTGACCAGCACCCGGCACCCGCAACGGTCGCACTCGACGGGTTCCATGGCTACGCCTGCTCCACAGCGGCGCGGCGGGCCAGGTTGTCGGCGACCTCGGCCTTCCATGCCTCTACCGGCTTGGTGGTGTCGAGTTCGAACTCGAAGCGGTCCACCATGTCCGGGGTGACGTCGGCGACGTCGACGTAGAACTGCTCGTACCAGCGGCGCAGCTGGTAGACGGGGCCGTCCTCGTTGGTCAGCAGCGGGTTCTCGATGCGGGTCTTGTTCTTCCAGATCTCGATGTCCTGCTCGAACCCGACACCGATGTAGCCGATCATCGCGTCCACCAGCTGGTCCGCGATCTCGGCCGGGACCTGCTCGGTCTTCTTTACCGAGATGCCGTACTGAAGCACGAACCGGTTCGGGGAGATCGGGTAGTGGCAGTTGATCAGCACGGACTCGACGTCGTACTTGTCGTAGTGGTAGACGAGGTCGTCGATCATGAACGACGGCCCGTGGTACGCGGCGACGGACGTGTTGCCGACGAGCTTGGGCACGTCCGGGTCGGTCCACTCGGTGATGTCCTCGCGGCCGACGCCCTTCTGTTCCTGGATCGCCACGTGACCCTCGAAGATGTTCTTGAAGTACGTGGGGAACGAGTAGTGCACGTAGAAGAAGTGCGCCATGTCCACGACGTTGTCGACGATCTCGCGGCAGTTGGTGTCGATGACCAGCGACTTCCACTGCCAGTCGGTCCACTCGGCGTCCACGGTGCGGATCGCCGGGATCGCCACCTCCGGCGGCGGCGGGTTGCCCTCGGGGTCGTTCCACACGAACAGCAGCTCGTCCTGCTCCATCGTCTTCCACGCGCGGGTCTTCGCGATCGGGGGAACACGGCGGGCGTAGGGGATGTCGGTACAGCGACCGTTGCCGCCCCACCGCCAGTCGTGGAACGGGCAGGCGACCGAGTCACCCTTGACGGTGCCCTGGCTCAGGTCGCCGCCCATGTGCCGGCAGTACGCGTCGAGCACCTTCAGGGCGCCCTTGCTGTCGGCGAACACGACCAGCTTGGTACCGAACGCCTCGACGGAGTGCGGCTTGCCGTCCCGGAATTCCTGCGCCAGTCCGAGGCAGTGCCAGCCCCGTGCGAAACGAGCGGGAGGCGTGCCCTGGTCGATGATGCGGATCTCGTCGGTGTCGGCATCCACGGAGGTCATGGTCAATCCTTTCGTTCCACGGAGCCGCATACGGGCTGTGCAGTGCTCCGCTCGACTTTCCAATCTCCTGTCGGTCGAGCCCAGGTTCCAGAGGTTCTCCCGGTGACCGGTCACCCGCCGGCCACGCCGGTCAGCTCGACACCACCCCGAGGAGGTCGGGTGCCACGACGTCGGAGAGTCGGTCCCACGGGACCGTCACCACGACCAGGCCGATCGCGTGCGGTCCGACCTGGTAGTCGGTGAAGTGGATCTCCATTCCCGCCGGGGTTGCGACCCAGTTGGCGAAGTTCTCCCGCTTCGGCTCGATGCCCTCGCGCTCGAACTCCGGCCCGGCGGCGGTGTCGGGCAGCAGGCGTGCGGATTCCTCGGACAGCCTGTTCAGACCGGCCTGTAGGTCGGGGAACAGGCGGTCGAGCGTGATCGGTTGCGCGTCGTCGGCGTCGACCACCACCGTCGCCACCAGCGGTGACGGGTGCGCGCCCGGCGGATCGGCGTTCCACGACGTGACGAGAAGTCCGCTGACGACCCGGGAACCGATGTGCACCACCGCGGATCGGTCGGTGGACTCGAGCGAGAACCGCTGCCCCGGCCAACCGTCGATCTGGTCCTGCAACGCCGCTCGCATCGACTCGTCGAACTCCGCCGTGACGGCCGGATCCCCTCCCTCGACCTGCGGCACCAGGACGTCGTAACGGACTCGGCCGTTGTCACCCGAGATTCGCACAGTCGTTGCGGTGTAACCGGTTTCGTTCCCGGAGAAGGCCACGGAGGTCGCTGAGGTCGCCGCGGTGCTCGACAGAGCCGACATCGCCGTCGGCGCCGCCGACACCGTGACCTCCAGCGACTCCGGCTTGCTGCCGGTGGTGCCGGTGGTGCCGGAGCATCCCGCCACGGCGAGCAGGATCCCGGCCGTCAACGTCGTGACCACTCCCCGGACGATCGGAGTATTCGCCATCGCCCCATCATCGCGCTCGGCGCCGGCGGCGGCACGGCAACGCCGGGAAGAGAATCGACTCGTTGCTCAGACGCAGGCCGGCGACGTCAGTCCCGCCACGCTGACGATCCCGCACGCGCTCTCCTGAGACAGCTTCCACACTCCGTCCTCGGCGACGAAGTTGACGATGCTCTCGGGCGCCGGCTGGCCGTCGAGTGTCATGACGACGGTCGCCGCCACCGCGCCGTCCCCGAGGTCGGTCACGTCCGTGACCTGAGCGGAGACCTTGTTGGCCTTCGCCGCCGCGACCACCTGGTCGATCAGCTGGGGATCCGCATCCGCGCCCTGGACGAGCGTGACCTTCTCGGCGGACGGGACGGTCTCGTCGAACGCCCGCAGCAGGCTGGCATTGAGCTCGGCGGTCGTCGGCACCGGGATCGGCGGCTGCGACGGCGCCACCGTGGTGGTCGTGCTCTTCGGAGGAGCCGGCGGGTCCCCACCATCCGAGCACGCGGTCGACGCCAGCCCCGCGCCGCACACCATCACGATCGCCGCCATCCGCAGTTTCGCCCCACCACGCATCGAGAACATGTTGCTCCATTCGTCCTGTTCTTCCTCGGTCGATGCAGGGTAGGTGGGCAGGATGCGCCCGCGTGCGGTGTCGGGCGGTGCGGCGCCCAACTCTTACCGTCTCCTCACGATTCCCGACTCGACCTTCCTGCGCGGTCCCACCGCGAGCACCATCGATTACATGAGCGCTCCGAAGCTCCACCTGAAGTCGGCGCGGGGTCGCTGGGTCGTGACCGCGACCGTTCTCGGCTCGTCGCTCGCGATGCTCGACGGCACCGTCGTCAACGTGGCGCTGCCGCGCATCGCCGAGGACCTCGGCGCCGAGGTGTCCGGGGCCCAATGGGTGCTCAGCGGTTACACCCTCACCCTCGCGTCGCTGATCCTGCTCGGCGGGGCGCTCGGCGACCGTCTGGGACGACGGCGCGTATTCGTCTGGGGAACAATATGGTTCGCAGTCGCATCGGGACTGTGCGCGCTGGCGCCCGACGTGATCACACTCGTCGCCGCCCGCCTGCTGCAGGGAGTCGGGGCGGCACTGCTGACGCCCGGGAGCCTGGCGATCATCTCCGCCTCGTTCGACGACGACGACCAGGGCGCCGCGATCGGCCTGTGGTCCGGGCTCGGCGGCGTGGCCGCGGCCGTCGGCCCACTGCTCGGCGGCTGGCTGGTCGAGGTCGCGGGCTGGCGGTCGGTGTTCCTCATCAATCTGCCGCTCGCCGTCGCCGTCGTGTGGGTGTCGGCCCGGCACGTGCCCGAGACCCGGGACCCGCACCCACCGGAGCGGCTCGACCTGCCCGGGGCGGTGCTCGCGGCCGCGGCGCTGGCCGCAGTGACGTACGGGCTGATCGAACAGACCGCGTGGGTGGCGGTCGTCGGTGTCGTGCTGATGGGCGCCTTCGTGGTGGTCGAACGGCGCTCGCGGTACGCCCTCGTGCCCAGTTCACTGTTCGCGTCGCGCGTGTTCGTGGCCGCCAACCTGGTGACCCTCGCGGTATACGCGGCGCTCGGCGGCGTGTTCTTCCTGCTGCTGCTCCAACTCCAGATCGTGTCCGGGTACTCGCCGCTGGCAGCCGGAATCTCGTCGCTGCCGATCACGATCCTGATGCTGCTGCTGTCCTCGCGGGCCGGGCGCTGGGCGCAGGTACACGGGCCACGGATCCCGATGACCCTCGGCCCGCTGCTCGGTGCCGCCGGGCTACTGCTGATGCTGAGGATCGGACCCCACGCGTCGTATCCGACGCAGGTCCTGCCCGCCGTCGTGGTGTTCGGACTCGGCCTGTCGGCACTGGTCGCACCGCTGACCACGGCCGTGCTCGGGTCGGTGTCGTCGGACCAGGCCGGGATTGCATCGGGCGTCAACAACGCGGTCGCCCGGACCAGTCAGCTGCTCGCGGTCGCCGCGCTGCCCGCACTGGCCGGAATCGGCGCCGACGCCCTCGCCGACCCCGCGGCGTTCGCCACCGGTTTCCGGATCGCGATGCTCATCTGCGCCGGCCTGCTCGTGGCCGGAGCGGTGATCTCCGCGGTGATGATTCCCCGGCACACCGCGGCCGAGGTCCCGACCGAGGAGGAGGCGGGTGAGAACGTCGCATGCCAACCGCACTGCGACGTCACGGCACCCGCCGTCCAACCGCCCACCCGATGACGCGTGTTCAGTCCGCCACGGCGGGCCATGCGATCGATGTGCTCCACGGGTACGCGGCCTCGAGCTGCGACGCGACCCGGATCAACAGATCCTCGCGGCCGTGGCCGGCGACGAGCTGCGCACCCAACGGCATTCCGGACGAATCCTTGCCCAACGGAAGGGAAATCGCCGGCTGCCCACCGCTGTTGAACGGCGATGTCAGCGCACCGTAGATGCCGGCATGCTTCCATATGGCCTCGAGATTCATCGCGTCGAGCAGGCCCAGCGGCGGTGTGGGAGCACCGAGCGTCGGCGTCAGCAACAGGTCGTACTCGGTGAAGAAGCGGCCGATCTCGCGGGCGGTCAGCTCGAGTGCCGTGTAGGCGGCAGCCAGGTCGGTGACGGACTGCGACTTGCAGCGCTCGTACTGGACGCGCGCCATCGTCTCGAGGTCGTCGTCGCGCAACTCCCGGCCCAGTTCGGCCAGACGCTGGTCGATCTCCACCGCCATCGGCGCGGACATCAGATACTGCATCGCCGCACCGAGGGCCTCGGGGTGGAAGACGGGGGCGGCCGTCTCGACGTGATGCCCCAGCTTCTCGAGCATGACGCCGACGTTCGACGCGACTGCCGCACAGTCCGGGTGGACCGACTCGCCACCGGGCATGGTGGTGGTGATCCCGATGCGAAGCTTGCCGGGATCGGCGCCCACTTCCGCGACGTACGGGCGCACCGACGGCGCGATGCCGAACGGTGCACCGACGGCGGGACCCGACGTGAGGTCGAGCAGCAGCGCGCTGTCCCTGACACTGCGGGTCACGGCGTGCTCCACGGACATCGGCCCGGCGAGCGGCGACCCCGACGGCATCCGACCGCGCGACGGCTTGAGACCAACGAGGCCGTTCGCGGAGGCCGGGATTCGGATCGAGCCGCCGCCGTCACTGGCGTGTGCGGCGGGCGTGATCCCCACCGCCACCGCCGCAGCCGAACCACCCGACGAACCGCCCACCCCGTGCGTGAGTCGCCGCGGATTGCGCGTCGGCCCGAACAGGACCGGTTCGGTGCTCGCGTTCTGGCCGAACTCGGGTGTGTTGGTCTTGCCGATGATCACGAGTCCGGCTCGGCGGTAACGCGCCACCAACTCGGTGTCCTGCTCCGCGACCCGCCCGGCGAACAGGCGCGAACCGTTCGACGTCGGCATTCCCGCCACATCGGCGTGAAGATCCTTGATCAGGAAAGGGATTCCACGCAGCGGACCGTCCGGCAGCCCGGCGTCCACCTCGGCGAGCGCCTCCTCGGCGCGGTCGGCAACGACCGCGTTCACGGTGGAGTTGCGCTCCTCGAGACGCCGCAGCGCGAACTCCACCACCTCCCGCGCCGACACGTCACCGCGGTCGATCGAGGCGGCCAGCCCGGTCATGTCCTGATCGTCGAACAAACTCTCCATCGACATACCTGTTCCTCCCACTCCCGCGTTCTGCGCACTTATCGCTCTCCGAGACCCGGAGTTTTCGCGACAAGTGCGCAAAACGCGAGAGATGAATGTGTCAGACGTTGTGGCAGGCCACGTAATGGTTTTCGTCGACCTCGCGCAGCAGTGGTTCCTCGGCGGCGCAGCGGTCGGTGGCCAGTGGGCAGCGGGTGCGGAATCGGCAACCGGACGGCGGGTCGAGTGGGGAGGGTAGGTCGCCCTCGATCTGCGGGGTCTCGTCCGCTTCTCCTCGGTGCACGTCGGGGTCGGGGATCGAGGCCAGCAGCAGCCGCGAATACGGGTGCCGGGCTTGGCGTTCCATGTCGTCGCTGGGCGCGATCTCGCACACCTTGCCCAGGTACATCACCATCACCCGGTCGCTGATGTTCTTGACCACCGCCATGTTGTGGGCGATGAAGATCATCGTGAGCTCGAACTCGGTCTTGGTCTGCTCGAGCAGGTTCAGGATCTGGGCCTGCACCGACACGTCGAGACTCGAGACGGGTTCGTCGCAGATGAGGACCTTCGGCTTGAGCATCATCGCCCGCGCGATGCAGACTCGCTGACACTGGCCGCCGGAGAGCTCTCCCGGCAGCCGCTCCCACACCATGTCCGGGTCCAGGCCGACGGCCTGCAGCAACTCCCGCCCCATCTGATCGAGGCGTTCGGTGTTCCGCTGGCCCCACATGCGCGGGCCCTCGGTGACCAGGTGCTTGACCTTGCGTCGCGGATTGAGCGACGAGATCGGGTCCTGCATGATCATCTGCATCTGTGCCCGAATCTTCCGCAGCGCAGACGGACTCAACGTCGTCAGTTCGACACCGTCGATCGCCACGCTGCCCGACTTCGGCGCCGGCAACTGCAGCACGGCCCGCCCGGCGGTGGACTTGCCGCAGCCGGATTCACCGACGATGCCGAGGGTTTCACCGGGCAGCAGGTCGAAGCTGATGTCCGACACAGCATGCACCGTCTGGCCGCGCCCGGCCGGGAACTCGACGACGAGGTTCTCGACCGCGAGCACGGGCCCCTCGTCCCTGCGCAGGTGCGCAACTCCACTTCCGGCCATCAGATGCTCTCCACTTCCAGCTCACGATCATCGGCCCCCGCAGCGACCGGCATTCCGAGGTCGGCGACGCCGTCCAACGGGAAATGGCAGGCCACCTCGTGCGGGTGGCGAGCGCCGACGGTGTCCGCGGACGCCGTCAGGGTCGGCACGACCTCCCGGCACGTGGGCTGCGCATACTTGCAGCGGGACGCGAACGCACACCCCCGCGGTGGCTTCGTCATGTCCGGCAGACCACCGTCGATGGACTCGAGCCGGGTGTGCGGCGGCTGCTCGAGCCGCGGCACCGCCGCCAGCAGCGCCTCGGTATAGGGGTGGCGGGGGCTGGCGAACAGCTGCCGGGTCGGCGCGGTCTCCACGATCCGGCCCGCATACATCACGGCGACCCGATCGGTCTGTCCGGCAACGACTCCGAGGTCGTGGCTGACGAGGATGCCGGCCATGCCCATCTCGGTGCGCAGCGAGTCGAGGAGCTCGAGGATCTGCTTCTGCACCGTCACGTCCAGGGCGGTGGTGGGCTCGTCCGCGATGGTCAGCTTGGGATCGCACGCGAGTGCCATCGCGATCACCACCCGCTGACGCATACCACCGGACAGCTCGTGCGGGTACTGGTCGATCCGCCGCGTCGGCTCCGGGATGCGGACCTTGCGCAGTAGTTCGATCGCGCGTTCGCGGGCCGCGGTCTTGTCCAACCCCAGATGCGCGCGCAGCGATTCGGTGAGGTGGGTGCCGATCCGCTTGAACGGGTTCAGTGCCGACATCGGGTCCTGGAACACCATCGCGATGTCCTTGCCCCACACCTGCTGCTGCTCCTTGCGGGTCAGCGCCTGCATGTCCCGGCCCATGAACCGGATCTCCCCGGTCACCGTGGTGCCGCCACCGCCCGACACCAGACCCATGATCGTCTGTCCCAGAACCGATTTACCGGACCCGGACTCACCGACCAGACCCAGGGTTTCGCCGGCGTCGAGCTCGAGCGACACCTGCTCGACCGCGCGGAGTTGCCCCCGCTTGGTGCGGAACCTCGTGGACACGCCGTCCACCGTCAGGAGTGGATTGTTGCTGCTCACAGTTTCACCTCCCGGGTGCCGCCGGTGCGCTTCTGGGCCTTCTCGCCGACCATGTTGAACGAGAACACCGTCAGGAACAGGAACAGGCCGGGTACCAGCACGATGTACGGGTGCTGCTCGAAGACGTTGCCCTGGCCCTCGGAGATCATGTTTCCCCACGTCGGGGACGGCTGTTGGATACCCAGTCCGAGGAAGCTCAGCGACGCCTCCGCGACGATCATCACCGAGATCATCACCATGCCCAGCGATGCCAGTGGCAGCGCGACGTTGGGCGCGATCTCCCGCAGCATCACCCGCCACTTGGTGGCACCCATAGCCCGTGCGGCAAGGACGAATTCACGTTGCGAGAACACGAGCGTGTTGGCCCTGGCGATGCGGACCATACTGGGTATCGCCAGGATGGCCAGTGCGAGTGAAATGTTGCGGAGGTTCGGCTCGAGCACCGAGGCCAGCGCGATCAGCAGGATCAACGCGGGCACGGCGAGCAGCGAGTTGGTCAGCACGCCGATGACCCGATCGATCTTGCCGCCGAAGTAGCCGGCCAGGATGCCGATCGCGCCACCCACGATCATGCCGATCAGCACGGCCGCCACCGCCACGATCAGCGAGGACCGCGCACCGTAGATCGACCGCGCGAGCATGTCGAGACCGAAGTTGTTGGTGCCCAGCGGGTGCGACGAGAACAGGCTCGGCGACGCGTAGCTCTTCGCGCTGAGGGTTTTCGTGGTGTCCTCGTGCTCGGCCAGCGGCAGCAACGGCGCGAGGATCGCCGCCGCGATCAACACCGTCAACCACACACAGGACAGGATGAACGTCAGGTCGAAATCGGATCCGAACCGCGCCAACCCGATTCGCCGCACACCCATGTAGAGCGCGATCAGGCCGATCAGGAAGATCACGACCCGCGCCCCCATCACCAGCATCGGCGCCAGCCCGATACCGGCCGCGATCACACCCACCACGGTGAGGATCGCGCCCACGCGGTACAGGTTTCGACGCTCGGCCGCATCGGTGGGATCGACAATGGTCTCCGGATCCGACTCGTCCAGCACCCGGCCCGTGATGGCCGGCATCTCGATGTCGTCGGTAGTGGTCTCAGACATGGGCTCGTCGGCTCCTTGGGTCGAGGTATCCGTAGGAGATGTCGATGACACCGTTGGCGACGACGTAGATCACGGCGATCACCAGCACCGCACCCTGCACCATCGGCATGTCACCCTGCTGCGCCGCCCGCACGACCAACGAACCCATCCCCGGCAGCGAGAACAACGTCTCGACGATCACGGTGCTACCGATCATCGAACCGAGCACGATGCCCAGCATCGTGATCAACGAGAACGACGACGGCCGCAACGCATCACTGAACAGCAACCGCCCGTTCGACATGCCCTTCGCCTTCGCGACCAGGATGAAGTTCTCCTTCAGCGTCATCACCAGATCACTGCGCAGGATCCGCGTGAACATCGCCATCTCCAACAAACTGATCGCGATCGCCGGCAGGATCGCGTGATACAGGTTCTGCCCCAAGCTGTCCGAGATCCGCACCCACTGCGAACGCGGGAACCACCCCAGATAGTTGACCATCACCATGATCAGCAGCAGACCCGACAGAAAACTCGGGATCGACAGCACCGCGAACGTGCCCGCCCCGATCGTGCGATCGATCCAACCACCCTGGTGCCGAGCCGAGTACATCGCCAACGGCACCGCGACGACGATCGCGATGAACAAGCCCATCACCGCCAACTGCAGACTCACCGGAAGCGCCGCGCTGATGCTGTCGGTCACCGGCCCCTGCGGCGGAACCATCGAGTTACCCAGATCGCCGTGCAACGCACCCGACAACCAGTGCCAGTACCGCGTCAGGAAGGGATCGTCGAGCCCCATCTCGGCGCGCACCCGCGCATAATCCTCGGGCGCATGCCCCTCACCGAGTATCGCAACCGACGGATCGCCCGGAATGAACGATACGAGGGCGAAAGTGCCGAGACTGACGATGAAGAGCACGACGACCAGCTCGATCAACTTGTCGATCACTGTTCGCGTCATCGCATCATCGCCTCCTTTCTGTGCTCATGGGGCGTCCCAATCTGAGTTTCGTGGCGGATCCGGATCTAGGACGCGGAATCGGAAGCGAGCCAGGCGCTTCCGAACAGCATGATCCCGTCCGCGCTGGGGGTGATTCCGTGCGCATCCTTGGTCCACGGGATGAAGTACTTACCGGCGTTCACAACGACCACCGGTGCGGTGTCGTTCACGACGGTCTGGATGTCCTCGAGGACCTTGCGGCGGTCGTCGTCGCTCGGCGCGGTCTGCAGCTTGCCGAGCAGCGCGTCCATCTCGGGATTCTTGTAGCCGAGGACGTTCGACGTCGACTCGCTGTAGAAGTTGCCGTACATGCGCACGAACGGGGACTCCTCGAGAATGTTGAATCCCGCGTAGCCGATGTCGTAGTCGTGCTGCACGTACATCGTCTTCACCAGATCGTTGATGCTCGTCGTGTAGACGATGTCGACGGTGAAGCCGACGGCCTGCAGCATCGACTGGAACGCGAGCGCGCTCTGCTGCGTCGCGGGATCGTTGAGTCCGACGTAGGTGAGCTTGCCGTCGTAGCCGTCGGCCTTGGCCTCGGCGAGGTACTTCTTCGCGGCCTCCGGGTCGTAGCCCGTACCCGCGACGTCGCCGTGCCACTTCGACCAGGACTGGAACATGTCGCTGCTCGGCATGCCGAAGCCGCCCTCGACCCGCTGGTTGAACGTCTCCGGGTTGAACGCTGCCACGATCGCCTTGCGCACCCGCTCGTCGGATGCCGCCCGGCCCTCACGCTGGTTGATGTTGCCGACACCGCCCATATCGACGGTGTAGACGTAGCCGACGTCACCGGCCTCGAGTGCGTTGTGCACCACCTCGGCTCCGCGCAGGTACGCCGCCTGCACCCCACCGGTGTGCAGCGCGTCGAGCTTGGCCTGCTCGCTCACGATCGCCGGGAACCGGAGCTTGTCGAGGTGCGGCTTGCCGCTCCAGTAGCCCGGATTCGCGGCGAGGACCAACTCGTCCTGCGAGGCGAACTTCTCGACGGTGAACGGGCCGGCCCCCACCGCCGCGAACTTGCCCGACGCCATCGACGACGGGGCCACGATCATGCCCGGGCCGGTGGTGAACAGGATCGGGAACTCGTTCCACGGCTGCTTCAGCGTGAACACGACCGTCGCCGGATCCGGCGAGGCGACGTCGGCAACCGACGCCTTCCACACCTGCGTGTGGGTGCCCTTCTTCTCGAGGTAGTGGTTGATGCTCCACTGCACCGCCGCCGCGTCGACAGGGGTGCCGTCGCTGAACTTCGCGCCCTCACGCAACGTCAACGTCCAGACGGTGTTGTCCCCGTCGGCCGTCAGCGACTTCGCCAACTGCGGCTGGTACTGCTTCGACTCCGGGTCGTAGCGCATCAACAGGTCGTAGATCGCCGCCATCTCGCTGCCACCGGTCGCGCCGCCGTCCTGCCGATCCGCCGGATCGAGGCTACTCACACCGTTGTACGTCGCATAGGACAGCGTGCCGCCCGAGGTCGGCTCGCCCCCATCGGACTGGTCACCGACCAGCCCCGTCGTGACCTCCGATGCATCTGTCGCCGAACCGGATCCGCCCGCGCACCCGGCCAACAACATCGTGGCGGTGGCCAGCGCGGTGAACACCGTGCCGGCCCGCACCAGTGACGATCGCTTCATTCGACCCTTCCTTCCCCAGATCCGTCGATTGCCGAGCCGAGGTCACGGTCGGCCGCGTACACGACACGGTCGCCGACGACGGTCGCGAGAACTGCGATGTCCTTGATCGTCGACGGATCACAGGCGAGGGGATCGTTCGCAAGAACGACGAAGTCCGCCAACAGACCTGGTGCGATCGCGCCCTTCACGGACTCTTCGGCACCGAGGCGTGCGGCCGAGCTCGTGTACCCCGCCACTGCAGTTTCGGCGTCGATCCGCTGCTCCGGCCCGAGTACCTGCCCGCCACGCGTGACGCGGTTGACCGCCGTGTGGATGGTGAACAACGGATCGACGGGCGTGACCGGGTTGTCGCAGTGCAGCGCGAACTGCAGGTTCGCCGCGGCGATCGACGCGAGCGGACTGATTCTGCTGCCGCGCTCCGGACCGAGGAATCGGTCCCGGTGCCGGTCACCCCAGTAGTAGACATGGTTCACGAATACCGATGCCGCGACACCGAGTTCACGCATCCGCGCGATCTGGTCCTCGCGCAAGGTCTGGACATGTTCCAGGCGGTGCTGAAGGCCGGGCTGTGCCAGGCCGGCACCCCCTGAAGCCGACCTCGCCTTCTCGATCGCATCGAGCGCGACGTCGATGGCGCGGTCACCGTTGGTGTGGATCGCCACTTGCTGCCCCGCGGCATGGCATCGAGCCACCATCTCGTCGAGATCGCCGGGCGAGATCGCCATGTCACCGCAGTGGCAACCACCCAGGTCGTGATACGGCTCGGACAGCGCACCCGTGTGCAGCTGAATCGATCCGTCCGAGATCAGTTTCACGCCACCGATACTCAGGATGTCGTCGTCCTGGCTGGCGGCGGCGTCTCCGACCGCGAATCCGTCGAGCATGCCGAAGCCCGCGTACAGACGACCCCGGAGCTGCAGCTCGCCCGAGGCGTGCAGTCGCCGGTACGAGTCCACCATCACGGGGGTGACGAACATGTCGTGGAAGCTCGTGACGCCTACCGATGCCATCCGTGCCAGTGCGCGGCGCAGCGAATCGTCGAGTTCGTCGGCCGCGGGCATCGTCTCACTCGGATCGACGACCAGCCGCATGGCCGGGATCTCGCGAAACTCCCCCGTGGGGCGTCCCGCGGCATCTCGGACGATCACACCACCTTCGGGATCCGCCGTGTCACCATCGATTCCCTTGGCCTCCAGGACGAACGAATTGACGTACACGCCGTGGCCGGACAGGTGCCGCACGACGATCGGACGGGTCGTGTCGGCGCAATCGAGATCGGCCGCGGTCAGTCCACGGTCGTCGGCGACGAGACTGTCGTCGAATCCCGAGGCGCGGACCGCCTCCCCGGGTGCGGAGCCGGCCGCACGCGCGGCCAGCGCTCCGATGAGCGTCTCGATGTCGGGGCATGACTCCACGCCGGCGTCCACATCGACACCGCTCGCACCCGACATGTGCGGATGGACATGGGTTTCGATGAATCCGGGGAGCACCACCCGACCGTCCAGATCGACCGATGCGGTCGCCGGACCCGCGAGGGCTGCGATCTCCGCATCGGATCCGACCGCGACGAAGCGCCCGTCGCGCACCGCGAAGGCGGTGGCGCGACCTGTTTCCGCCATGGTCTGCACGACGCCGCCGAGGTAGACCCGGTCGGGACGCCGCCCGTCCACGATCGAACTGGCTGCCGGACTGTCGAGCACTCGTACCCTCCTGAGATGTGGATCACAACGCGTTTCGAAGAGGCTAGCTCACAATAGAATTCATGTCAGTATTCGAGGCGAAGGTACTGCCGAGTAGCTTTTCGGCAGGCCCATCGGCTCCGCTGACGAACTCGCCGCAACCTCAGATCGGCGCGATCGACGACCCGACCGACGTGGCGATGCGATACCGGCCGGCGGGGTGCGTGTGCACCCCCACCGCCTCTAGCACATCGTGCGAGTTGAAGTGCCGATGGACGATTACCAATGCCGCACTACCTATTTCGACACCGAGTGCATCGGCGATCGCGGGCGGCACCGCCTCCGCGGCGGCCTCCTGTTCGATGCGCTGACGCACGAGGTTGACGATGTCGAACCGTCCCGTGAGCAGCATTCGCCGATGAGGAAGGTCGGCTTTCAGGTAGAGCTCACTCCAGCCGACCGGCGGGATGGACGATCCGCGCAGCTCACGTGCACCCGACACGCAATACCACTCGGAGCCCACCGGCACACTCATACGTTCCGCCAAATCGATGTCTGCCACAACGATATTGGTCTCCGGATCCCGGATCCACGTACTCTGCACGAAGGCCAGCATCTCGGCCCGGCTGGTGACGAACGCCCGGTAACCGTCGACCAGCGAAGGCGCGGCGACCGTGGTGCCCGCACCTCGCCGTCGACTGATCATTCCCGCGTCTTCGAGATGTTTCAGCGCCTGCCGCACCGTGCCTCGAGCGAGTGACCGACTCTCGCACAGTTCGAGCTCGGTGGGCAGCCGGTCTCCGACCCGGAACTCTCCCGCCTTGATCCGCGCGATCAGTTCCTGAGCGAGGATCACGTGCTGCGGGTCCGTCACGGCACGGGGGCTCTCCGCACGTCGCCGGAGACGGGTAACGCACGCAGTACCTGGTACATGGAGCGAACCCTCCCGCCTCGGTGCCGGTCGTCGCCGCGTCCACAGATGCCGCCCGAAAAGGCGATGACCTGCAAATACGGGACAAGGAACTTTGTCTATACAAACCCGCGTCCCGACAATCTAGGATGCATTTCTCAATTCCACAAGCGTTTCGCCCGAATTGACCCCTGTCAACTGTTCGACAGCCCGGAGCGCGCCTCACGAGGCGGCGTCGACCCCGCGGTCTGTGCAGCCGAATATCTCTGCAACAGTGCAGAATCACCGAATCGTCCAAGTCCTTGTGGACAGCAGATGCGCCAGTTAGAGTCCGTGACGCAACGGTCCGATCGGCGGCGAACGCCGTGGCCGTCAGCACTCGGCGACCGGGCGCTCTGCCCTGTCGGGGCCCGAGAAATCAACTCGATCAGGCAGACGCGCAATTCAGCCCGTACCGACAGCGCGGGCGTCACCCCCGAACCGTGGAGGTTGCTTCATGAGTAAGTATTCGAAAAGGGTCGGCCGAATGCTGGCGATGGTGGCGGTCGGCGCTGTCGCCCTCGCCGGCTGCGCCAGCGCAGAAGGCGACAGCGAGAACGGGTCGTCCGGCACGACGACGACGGCCTACGGCATTGTCGGCGACCAGGGCGACGGCGGCACCCCGGTCAAGGGCGGGACGCTGAGCTTCGCGTCGTACGCTCCGGTCACCAGTCTGGACCCGGCGGTGACGCAGCCCGCCGGCGCGACGGGCGGCACGGAGATGGCGGCGGTCTACGACGTCCTGATGCGCTACGACACCGAGTCCCAGAGCTTCCAGCCGCAGCTGGCAAAGTCGTTCGAGGAGAGCGCCGATCACCTGACGTGGACCCTGAAGCTCCGGGACGGTGTGACGTTCAGCGACGGCTCCCCGCTGAACGCGGACGCCGTGGTGGCGAGCATCAACCGGTACAACCAGCGTCGCGGCGCCAACTCGCAGGTGTACACCCAGATGGTGGCGAGTACCGCGGCGCAGGACCCGTCCACGGTCGTCTTCACCCTGAAGCAGCCGTGGCGGACGTTCCCCGCCATGCTGGCCTACGGGCACGGCATGATCGTCGCGCCGGCTTCCCAGCAGGGTGACAAGTTCACCCCGATCGGAGCCGGCCCGTTCACGGTGACCAGCCTGCAGCCGCAGCAGGAACTCCAGCTGAAGGCTCGCCCCGACTACTGGGGCGGCGCCCCGAACCTCGACGGACTGAAGTTCGTCGCCATCGCCGGCGAACAGCCCAAGATCGATGCCTTGAAGACCAACGGCATCGACATGATCTACCTCCGCAACGCCGAGACCGTGAACACCGCCAAGGCGGAGTTCCCCGGCTACATCGAAACCACGAGCATGTCGATGGTCGGCCAGCTCAACGGTGCACCCGGTCGCCCGGCCGCAGATCCCCGTGTCCGCCAGGCGATCGCCTACACGGTCGATCCCGAGGTGCTGAACCAGCGCGTACGCAGCGGCGAGGGCATGCCCGGCACCGACATGTTCCAGCCTTGGTCCGAGTGGTTCGGTGACACCACCGGCATCAGCCCCGACGCCGCCAAGGCCAAGGAACTGCTCGATCAGGCCAAGGCCGACGGCTACAACGGCAAGATCACCTACGTCGGCGTCAACGACCCCGACGCGCAGCAGCTGGCGCTCGCCGTCCAGGCCCAGATGAACGCCATCGGCTTCGACGTCTCCCTGGAGACCACCAGCAGCATCACGGACATGGTCAAGCGGCTCTACATCGACCGCAACTACGACATGAGCTATGGCGCATACAGCATCTCGGACGTCGCACCCGAGATCCGACTGTTCAGCTCGCTGTCCAGCACGTCGACGAACAACATCCTGAGCTACAAGAGCCCGCAGATGGACGAGTTGCTCAGCAAGGTGCTCTCCGCCCCGGACGACACCGCCAAGCGCGCCGCGATCGTCGACATCCAGAAGCTCGTCAACACCGATCAGCCGTTCCTCGCGTGGGGCGCCGGCACCAACTACGTCGCGTGGTCCGACAACGTGTACCGGGCCAACCCGACCGTCGACGGAATCATCCTCTTCGACAAGGCATTCAAGAAGAACTGACCCGACCCGACCACGTGGGAAGTCCCCGTCACTCGAGGAGTGACGGGGACTTCTCCGTTGGGCGCCTGGAGATCAGACGGTCCCGGCAGGAGCGGGCTGCGCGCCCCGGACCAGGCGGCCCGGCAGGGCACCGGTGTGCTCGCCGTTCTCGAACACCACCTCGCCGGCCACGACGGTCGCGACGTATCCGGTCGCGGTCTGCATCAGGCGCCGACCGCCGGTCGGCAGGTCGTACAGCACCTCCGGGTGGTCCGCCTGGAGCCTGTCGAAGTCGATCACGTTCAGGTCGGCCCGGTAGCCTGCGCGCAACCGGCCACGATCGAGCAACCCGACCACGGCGGCCGTGTCGACGGTGTGACGCTTGATCAGCCACTCAACCGGGAATCGTCCGTCTCCCTGGCGGTCCCGACCCCAGTGGGTCAGCAGCGTGGTGGGGAAGCTGGCGTCGCAGATGGCCCCGCAGTGCGCGCCGCCGTCGCCGAGCGCCGGCACGGTGTCGGTGCGCGTGAGCATCTCCCGAACAGCGTCGAGATTGCCCGCCGAGTAGTTGAGCATCGGGAAGTACAGCAGGCCACGACCTCCCTGCTGCATCATCGCGTCGTACGCGACCTCGGTGGGGCCGACTCCAGACCGCGCAGCCATGGCGGCGACGGAGTCGTCCGGCCCCGGTTCGTAGTTCGGCGGATCGCCGAGCAGATAGACCTGGTCGAACCGGGTCGAGAGTCGCTCGACGAATTCACTGTCCGTCTCGGGCTTCTCGGCGAGGATCGCGGCCCGCACCTCCGGTCGACGCAGTTGCTCCACCCGCTCCGCCGGAGCCAGGTCCGCGAGGGCCTGGTAGCTGGGGTACGCCATGAACGGATGCCAGCTCAGCTCCCAGCCGAGCATCACACCGACCGCACGCGGCGCCACCTGGCCGGTGATCGGAATGTTCTGCCGGGCCGAGACTTCCGCGAGCCCGTCGAGCAGGCTGCGCCACTTGTCGGGCGCCCGGTCGCTCTGCACCACCGACACCGACATCGGTCGCTGCGCGGCCTCCACGATCGCGCTGACGAACTCCATCTCCTCCGGTTCGTCCATGAAGTCGGAGATGAAGTCGATGACGCCGGCGCCGGCCTTCGCGAGGCCGCGCGCCATCCCGGTCAGCTCCTCCCGCGACGCGGTCAGGCTCGGCGTCGGCGAGCCGTCCGACGCCTTGTGCACAGCCGAGCGCGACGTGGACCAGCCCAGAGCGCCGGCCTCGACCGCCTCGGCGACGAGGTCGCACATGCGCTCCATCTCGTCCTCGGTCGGCCGCGCCAGGTGGTCGCCGCCGCGCCGACCCATCACGTAGGTGCGCAGGGCGCCGTGCGGCAGCTGTGCCGCGAAATCGATCGCATGCGGGGTGTCGATCGCGTCGAGGTATTCGGGGAACGTCTCCCAATTCCACGCCATGCCCTCGGCCAGAACGGTTCCCGGGATGTCCTCGACACCCTCCATCAGGCTGATCAACCAATCGCGCTGGTCGTGCTGGACGGGTGCGAATCCGACGCCGCAGTTGCCCATGACGACGGTCGTGACACCGTGCAGCGACGACGGGGTCAGCAGCGGATCCCACGTCACCTGCCCGTCGTAGTGCGTGTGGATGTCCACGAATCCCGGAGTGACGAGCTTGCCCGCGGCGTCTATCTCGCGACGCCCCGCCTCGGTCACCTCCCCCACCACCGTGATGCGGCCGTCGACGACGGCGACGTCGGCCGTACGCGGCGGGGAGCCGGTTCCGTCGACCACGAGACCACCCCGGATCACCAGGTCATGCATGTGCGCCTCCCGTATTCGAATTCGTCTGTGCATCAGCCTCTTCGAGAAGCCTCGCCGTGGCTGTCGCGATCTCCGCAACCGCAGCCGCCGCCGCGGTCGAGACCGCGGTGAACTGCAGGAAGCCGTGCGGCAGCGTGGGGTACTTCAGCAGTTCGACCGGTACCCCGCTCGCGGCCAGCCGCTCGGCGTACTCGAGTCCCTCGTCGAGCAGTGGGTCGTGACCGCCGACGACCACGACGGCGGGCGGCAGGCCGGACAGGTCTGCAGCCTGGATCGGGGCGAGGAGCGGCGACGTCCGCTCGGTGGCGTCGGGGCAGTAGTGGTCGAGGAACCACTGCATCTCCCGCGCGCCGAGGAAAGTTCCGGAGTTGGCGGCATAGGAGTCGCGGCTCAGGTCGGCGTCGACCACCGGGTAGACGAGCACCTGGCCGACCAGTTCGATCCGATCGTCGTCCCGCACCAGCCGGGTGCACACCGCGGCCAGATTGCCTCCGGCGCTGTCGCCCGTGACCACGATGCGCGGGTCCAGTCCCTCGGATCCGGCTGCCACCCAACCCAACACGGTCGCCGCGTCGTCGACGGCGGCAGGGAACCGGGCCTCCGGGGCGAGCCGGTAGTCCACGCTGACGACCGCGGCCCCGGACCGGTCGGCGACGGTCCGGCAGATCGCGTCCGCATAGTCGAGATCGCCGGTGACCCAACCACCTCCGTGGAAGTGGACGACGGTACCCACGGGCTTGGACACGATCGGACGGTAGATCCGCACCGTCACGTGCTCACCGACGGAGTGCGTCGTGACGGTGTCGACCTCGGGTCCCGCCGCACACGGCTGGAGCGCCCCGCGAATCCGTTGCCGCGCACCGTCCGGATCGAGTTCGACCATCGGCGGCAACCCGGATCCCGCCACCGCGTCGGCAACCGCCTGCAGGGCGGGGTCCAGTTCTGCTCTGATTTCCTCCACACCACTTGTCATGAACTAGAATCTAACTCTAGTCTTTCGGTATGACAACGGTCACATTCGGTGCGGCGCTCTGGCGGGCCAGGCCCGGACTTCGCTTGCGAGTCTTGATGTCTCGCGTTCGGCGCGTGGCCTTCTCAGTCCCCCGCGCCCGACGCGAAGACCATGTCCACCGTGCGATCGAGGAGGCGATGAACCTCCGCGACGTCCTGCCGGCCCAGCCCGAACAGGATCAGTTCGTGCGTCAGGACCGCGGTCACGATGGCGACGATGTCCGACGCGTCCCCCTCCGGCAGGTCGAACAACTGCTCCCGGTACGACGCGAGTGCCTGCGTCGAGAACTCGGCGAACAACGCGCACACGACCGGGTCGGTGGAGTGGCGCAGCACGTTCTGCAGACGCAGGTAGGTCGGGTGCTCCTCGAACCGGTGGACCGAGTGGTGCAGGCGGATCCGGATCCGCTCGGCCGGAGGCAGTTCCGGGTCGGGCGCACCCTGATGCTTGATCGGATCGCTCGCCGACCAGTCCTGGAGCACCGCCGCGTAGAGCTGTTCCTTGGACGCGAAGTACCGGTAGACGGTGCCGAGAGCAACACCCGAACGATCGGCGACGTCCCGGATCTGGATGCGCTCGAAGTCGTCCGCCACCAGCAACTCACCGGCCGCGTCGATGATGCGCTGGCGCCGCTCCCGCTGTCCCCTCGGCAGCGACGCCGGGTCGAGCAGCACCGGCCTGTCCGACCGGCCCGGATCGCCTGCACCCACGCTCGTCTGCCTCCCGTCGCACCCGCCCGACCGGCGGGATACCTGCACTGATGCTACTGGCACCCCCCTCCCCCACCACGAAACGAGGTCACTCCATGCCGAACACCGCATCGCCCGAGCCCACCTACGACGTGGTCGTCGTGGGGGCCGGATTCGCCGGCCTGTACACGCTGCACAGCCTGCGGCAGCGCGGGGTGTCCGTGCGGTTGTTCGAGGCGGGCGACGGCGTCGGCGGCACCTGGTACTGGAATCGCTACCCGGGGGCGCGCTGCGACGTCGACAGCGCCGACTACTCGTACTCGTTCGACGATGCACTCCAGCAGGAATGGGAGTGGACCGAACGCTACCCCGCGCAGCCGGAGATCCTGCGCTACCTCGAGCACGTCACCGACCGGTTCGGGCTGCGCGAGGACATCACGTTCGGCACCCGCGTGACGTCGGCGCATTTCGACGATGAGTCCGGGCTCTGGACGATCGGCACCGACGGCGGCGACGGCCGAACCGACACCGTCACCGCACGCTGGACCGTCATGGCGACCGGACCGCTCTCGGCCGCACGCCTCCCCGACATCGACGGCCGCGACACCTTCGCGGGCGAGGTCCACCACACCGCGCACTGGCCGGCGAACGGCGTCGACTTCACGGGCAAGCGGATCGGCGTCATCGGCACCGGCTCGTCGGGCGTGCAGGCGATCCCGGTGATCGCGGACGAGGCCGCGCAGCTGACGGTGTTCCAACGCACCGCGGGATTCGTCATCCCGGCCCGCAACCGGCCCCTCGATCCCGGGGAACTCGCCGAGATCAAGGCGGACTACCCCGCCCGTCGACAGCTGCAGCGGGAATCGCACGGCGGCTGGATCCTCCCGGCGCCGGTCGGGCTGGCACTCGAGACGGCACCGGAGGTTCAGGTCAAGGAGTACGAAACACGGTGGGCTGCAGGCGGGCTCGCCTTCCAGACCACGTTCGGCGACATCATGATGGACGCCAGGGCGAACGAAACCGCCGCGGAGTTCGTGCGCTCCAAGATCCGCGAGACGGTCACCGACCCCGCCACCGCGGAAGCCCTGTGCCCCCAGGGCTATCCGCTGGGCACCAAGCGCGTGTGCATCGGCACCGACTACTACGAGACCTACAACCGGGACAACGTCGACCTCGTCGACCTGCGCGCGACCCCGATCGAGCGGATCGTCCCCGAGGGCATCCGCACCGAGGCCGGTCTCCACGAACTCGACATGATCGTCTACGCCACCGGGTTCGACGCGATGACCGGCGCGCTGGGCGCGATCGACATCCGTGGCCGCGGCGGCGTCACGCTCCGCGAGACGTGGGAGGCGGGGCCGCGGACCTACCTCGGTGTCGCGGTCGCCGGGTTCCCCAACCTGTTCGTCCTGGCGGGGCCCGGCAGCCCGTCGGTGCTCTCGAACGTGGTCGTCTCGATCGAACAGCACGTCGAATGGGTGATCGGCTACCTCGACCACATGCGCAGCACCGGCAGCCGCTACGCCGAGGCGACCGCCGAGGCGCAGGACCAGTGGGTCGAGCACGTCACGACCATCGCCGAGCCGAGCCTCTACATGCGGGCCGACTCGTGGTACCTCGGCGCCACCGTGCCGGGTAAACCGCGCATCTTCATGCCGTATCTCGGCGGTGTCGGCACCTACCGCAACCTGTGCGCACAGATCGCGGCCGACGGCTACCGCGGCTTCACCACGACCGCCGAACCGGCCTGACGACGGTCCGTGCCGGGCGGGACGTCTCCTTCGCCGGAGACGTCCCGCCGCGTCCGGCGCGGTGGTTACATGGACCAGAGCACGCCATCCGTGACGATCGATCGTTGGGAGCAGCGCCGTGACCACCTCGCAGAACACACCGGACATCAAGCCGCGCAGTCGAGACGTCACCGACGGGCTCGAGAAGACCGCCGCCCGCGGAATGCTGCGGGCGGTCGGCATGGGCGACGACGACTGGGACAAGCCGCAGATCGGCATCGGGTCGTCGTGGAACGAGATCACCCCGTGCAACCTGTCTCTCGACCGACTGGCCGACGCGTGCAAGGACGGAGTGTTCGCCGCCGGCGGCTATCCGCTCGAGTTCGGCACCATCTCCGTCTCCGACGGCATCTCGATGGGGCACGAGGGCATGCACTTCTCGCTCGTGTCCCGGGAGGTGATCGCCGACAGCGTCGAGACGGTGATGCAGGCCGAACGGCTCGACGGTTCGGTGCTGCTCGCGGGGTGTGACAAGTCGCTACCCGGGATGCTCATGGCGGCCGCGCGACTGAACCTGGCCAACGTCTTCCTGTACGCCGGATCGATCCTCCCGGGTATCGCGAAACTGTCCGACGGCACCGAGAAGGAAGTCACGATCATCGACGCGTTCGAGGCGGTCGGCGCCTGTTCGCGCGGACTTATGAGCCGCGAGGACGTCGACGCGATCGAACGCGCCATCTGCCCGGGTGAGGGCGCGTGCGGCGGCATGTACACCGCGAACACGATGGCGTGCGCCGCCGAGGCGCTGGGGATGTCGCTGCCCGGCAGCGCTGCTCCCCCTGCCACCGACCGGCGCCGCGACGGATTCGCCCGCCGCAGCGGGCAGGCGGTGGTGGAGTTGCTGCGGCGGGGCATCACCACCGCCGACATCCTCACCAAGGAGGCGTTCGAGAACGCGATCGCCGTCGTCATGGCGTTCGGCGGGTCCACCAATGCGGTGCTGCACCTGCTGGCGATCGCGCACGAGGCCGAGGTGCCGCTCACCCTCGACGACTTCGCCCGCGTGGGCGCGCGGGTCCCGCACCTCGCGGACGTCAAACCGTTCGGTCGTCACGTCATGATCGACGTGGACCGCATCGGCGGTGTACCGGTCATCATGAAGTCGCTGCTCGATGCCGGCCTGCTGCACGGCGACTGCCTCACCGTCACTGGGCGCACACTCGCCGAGAACCTGGCCGAGATCGCGCCGCCCGACCCGGACGGGAAGGTGTTGCGCGCGCTGACGTCCCCGATCCATCCGACCGGTGGCATCACGATCCTGAAGGGGTCACTCGCACCGGGTGGCGCGGTGGTGAAGTCCGCCGGGTTCGACTCGTCCGTGTTCGAGGGCACCGCACGGGTTTTCGATCGCGAACGCGCCGCGATGGATGCGCTCGAGGACGGCACCGTCACCGCCGGCGACGTCGTGGTGATCCGCTACGAGGGCCCCAAGGGCGGACCGGGCATGCGCGAGATGCTGGCGATCACCGCCGCGATCAAGGGGGCCGGGCTCGGCAAGGACGTGCTGCTGTTGACCGACGGCCGATTCTCCGGCGGGACCACCGGCCTGTGCGTCGGCCACGTCGCGCCCGAAGCGGTGGACGCCGGACCGATCGCGTTCGTCCGCGACGGCGACCGGATCCGGCTCGACGTCGCGAACGGTGTCCTCGATCTCCTGGTCGACGAAAAGGAGCTCGCCACCCGCCGCAGCGGATGGGAGCCCCTGCCGCCGCGCTACACGCGCGGAGTCCTGGCCAAGTACATCAAGCTCGTCGGGTCTGCCTCCGACGGCGCCGTGTGCGGTTGAACGGTCACCGACGCCGTCGGGGGCCGGGTCAGATCGGCTGGTAGCCGGCCCCCACCCCGCCGGTCGCGTTGATGTTGTCGATGATCGCCGTCATGTTCGTGCCCAGTTCCGGGCCGAGACACGCCACACCGAGGTAGGCGTTCACCATCGCGACCAGTGTCGTACCGACGACGACCGGCGACCCGGAGTCGCCCTCGATGACGCACATCTGGGTCCACGTCTCCTGCGACTGCAGCACGTCGCCGTAGACGACACCGCACGTGTGCCCGGTGGTGCGCCCCTGCTTGCAGGCGACCGCCGGGAACTGCGCCGGCTTTCCGATGTCGGTGATGGTGACCTGTCCGATGGTGTTCACCGGCGTGACCTTCGCAGGATCGAACTCGATGACCGCGTAGTCGTAGTCGTGATTGGACACCGCGAACCGGCCGACCACGCCGGCGTCGGGGACGGCCTCGGGGACGACCGTCGCGCCCACGTCACCGCAGTGCCCGGCTGTGATGCCGACGAGTCTGCCGGCGTTGTCGTGCCCGATGGTGGTGAGCGTGCACTCGTACATGTTGTCGATCACGATGCCGGAGCCGCCACCCATGACCGCTTTCGGCGGCGCTGCGGTGGCAGTCCCGATCCCGAGTGTGGCGGCGATGACTGCCAATGCCGCCAAGATCAAGGAAAGTCGCTTGAGCATGTCGCCCTCCGGTTGGCCTACGAACGTGCCGTTCGGTCGATCACCGCCCACATGCCTGCGCATCTCGGCTTGCCTGCACTCCTCGACGCTCACACGCTCGAGGTGGCGGGACACTCATCGGCAACCCTCCCACTCGGAAGTCAGCCCACGGGCAGCCTTGATCCGATCGTCACCGAATCGCCGACTAGGACGTGGCGCCCAGCGCTTCGAGTGCCCGGCGCGCGTCCTCGAGTTCCTTCGACAATGCGGCAATTCGCTCCTCCGCAGCCACTCGAGCAGCGGAAATGACCGATTGGACCGCCTCCAGCGCACCGGGCTCGCCGAGCTCGCGCATGGCGCGATCGACCGCGTCCGGACTGACCGGAACGGCCTTGCTCGGGCGCTTGGCGCCGTGCGTGACGGTGACCGTCCACTCGTTCTCCGGGCCGGCGTGGATCGTGACGCTCACCCCGCCCTGCGGCTTCTTCGCGCGGCGCTGCGCCGACGCGGGTGCAGGCGCGGTAGCCGGGGTCGGCGTCGAGACCGCGGTCGGTACCGCGGTGGCAGGCGGTTGCGGGGCGGCCGGAGGCTTCGGAGCAGCCGTCGGGGAAGCCACCGGGGCGGGGGCGGGGGTCGGCGCGGCGGGCCGCGGCGCGGGCTTGCGCGGAGCCGGTGTCGGCGCTGCGGACCGGGTGGGCTTGGCCCGTTCGACCGGCTCGGGCGCCTTACGCGTCATGCGCAGTTCCTCGGCTTCGAACGGGAGCTCGTCATTGACACCCTTGGGGCTGATGACCACGGTGTTCCCTTCCACCGAAACGACTTTCGCCGAGCAACCCGCCTCGATCCCGAGGCTCGGGGTGGCCTCGCGCAGGTACACGGTGGCGCGCTTGCCCTCCGACACGGCCGAGGCCAGCGTCTCGAGGTTCTCCGCGGTGAGGTGCTCCGGGGTCGACACTCCGGAACGGCTGCGGGGCGGCATGATGGGGGTTCCTCCTGAATACCTACGGAAACTTCGTGCGTCGGCTACCTTTCCACAATCCTCCGACAGCCCCCGAGGGCCTCGACGCGGTAGAAACATCCCAGAGAAACCGACCCGATGGTCCATCCCGGGCGGCCGACACGAAATTTGGGAGCGTGCCGTGGAACTGTCCGAGCATCTGGACCCGGCCGTGCTCGGCCTCATCCAGTCCGAAGTCGAGCAGACGCTCCTCGGCGGGCCGCGCCGCTACACCCGCGAGCAGGTCGCCGATCTCGCCGGAGTCCCCCTCGAACGGGCACAACGCCTGTGGGTGTCGATGGGCTTCGCGATCGACGCGGACCCGGACGCCGTCATGTTCACCGACGGCGACGCCGCGGCACTGCGGGCGCTCGTTTCATTCGTCGACGGCGGTGCGCTCGCCGCGGACGCCGCGGTCGCGGCCACCCGCGCCCTGGGTCAGTCGATGTCGCGGCTGGCGGAGTGGCAGGTTGCGGTGCTCAACGCGCATCTGGCGGACGAGTTGGCGGCCGCGCACAGCGGCTCGGATGCCATGGACCGGGACGCGATGGACGAGGAGTCGCTGCGCGCCGCCGTCGGGACCCTCACCTCGCAACTGCTGCCCACGGTCGAGGCGCTCCAGTCGTACGTGTGGCGGCGGCACCTCGCCGCGGCCACCGCGCGTCGGGCGGGCAGCGTCGGCGAGGACACCGCCCACCGGACACTCGCCGTCGGCTTCGCCGACATGGTCGGGTACACGAGCCTGACCCGGCGGATCCGCGTCGACGAGCTGAGCTCACTGCTCGAGGAATTCGAATCACGCACGACGGCCGTCATCGCGCAGGGCGGTGGATGGGTGATCAAGAACGTCGGCGACGAGGTGATGTTCGCGGCCGAGCACGCCGCGGACGCCGCGCGGATAGCCCTGGCACTGCAGGACACGACACGCACCGATCCGGGGCTACCCGATCTGCGGGTGGGGCTCGCGCTGGGTCCCGTGCTGGTGCGCTTCGGTGACCTGTTCGGCGCGGTGGTGAACATCGCCGCCCGCCTGACCACGGCGGCCCGACCCGGGACCGTGCTGGTCGACGCGGACCTCGCTGCGGCCCTGCGGAAGGAGACCGCGCGGGACGGCGGGATGGAGCTCAGATCGCTGCGCCCGCTCCGGGTCCGTGGCTACAACCGACTGCGTGCATTCGTGTTGCGGCCCGGACCCGGGACGGGCGACTGACGGCTCAGCTGCCGTTCGGCAGGCTGCCCTGCGGAATCTGGTAGCCGCTGCTTCCGGCCGATCCCGTGCCCAGCACGGACAGCATCCAATTGAGCGCGTTGGTGATCATCGTGTGCCCCCTCCTCGTGACAACGCTCCGTCCCCCGACTCAGGCCACCGTACCGTCGGTCTCCACCGGTGTCCGGCCTTCGACCGTCTCTCCCGGGGTCCCGGCCCGTTCGGCGGACCGGGCCGCGAGGAAGTCGTCGACAATCCGGACGCAGGCGTCGGGGCCGAGCGGCGCCAGCGTCGCGAGCCGGGTGAACACGAGCGGCCCGACCAGTTGCGCGAGTGCGAGGTCGTAGTCGAAGTCGCCCAGCCTGGCCCTCGCCTCGTCGGTGCCGAGCACCCGGTCGAACGCCGCCCGGTACTGCACGACGACGTGCTCACGCAGCGATCTGAGCTCGGGCCGGTCGCGGCCGCTCCGATCGCCGGACCCGACGAGGTCCGACGCGCTCGAGTAGTCGTCGAGGGCGGGCCCCATCCCCAGCCAGCACAGCGCGGTGACGTGCATAGGGGCTTCCTCGATCACCCGCGCCTGGACGGTGAGCAACTCGATCAGCTGGTCCCGCAGGTCACCCGACACGGACACCTCAGGGGCCGGCGTCACGAGCTTCCCGAACGCCGCGGCCACCAACTCCGTTCCGCTGTCGAAGTGTCGATACAGCGTCGCGCGAGCCACCTTCGCCAGCTTGGTGACGGCGTCGATCGTGACGGCCTCGGTGCCGCCCTTCGCGAGCAGGGTCGTCGCGGCGTCGAGCAGCCGTGCCCGCGATCGCGCCTTCCGGGGGTCCTGCTCGGCGGCCGCCCCTGTCAGGTTCTCCGTACCCATCCGCCACCACCTCTTGTGGAACCTTCAGTTCCCCTACGATACTGACAGTCTTGTTTCCTACCCGGGAGGCCTCATGGCTGGAAGACAGACCGGAAACATCGACCGGATGACCTGGGGCCAGATCTGGACTCTCACCGTATCCTGCGCCGCGGTCGCGCTGGTCGTGGCCGCGATGGCCGCGCTCAACACCGCGCTCGCCGACCTCGCACGTGACACCGGCGCCACGCAATCACAGCTGACCTGGATCGTCGACGGCTACACGCTGGCGCTCGCGTGCCTGCTGCTGCCGTCCGGCGCGCTCGGGGATCGCTACGGCCGACGCGGGGTGCTGGTGTTCGGCCTGCTGTTGTTCGGGCTCGCCGCGGCCGCGCCGATCGTTCTCGACACGCCGGCGTGGATCATCGCCGCCCGCGCCGTCGCCGGGGTGGGCGCCGCGTTCGTCATGCCGGCGACGCTGTCGATCCTCACCGCGAGCTTCCCTCCCACGCAACGCGCCAAGGCCGTCGGCATCTGGTCGGGAGTGGCCGGCTCGGGCGGCATCGCCGGTCTGATCGGTTCCGGCCTGCTGCTCGAGAAGTGGTCGTGGCACGCGATCTTCATCGGACTGGCGGCGGTGTCGGCCGTGCTCTTCGTGCTCGCCTTCACCATCCCGTCCTCGCGCGACGAGCACTCGTACGCCTTCGACGTCCGCGGCGCGGTGCTGAGCGCCACCGCCATCGGGCTGTTCGTACTCGGCATCATCGAAGCCCCGCAACGCGGTTGGCTGGACCCGTGGGTGCTCGCCGCGATCGTCGGCGGCCTGGCCGCGGGCGCGGTGTTCGCGGTCGCCGAGACCCGCACCGAGCATCCGCTCCTCGACGTCCGCCTGTTCCGCAACCGCACCTTCGGGGTCGGCGCGGCGTCGCTGACGGTCCAGTTCCTCGCGACCTTCGGCCTGTTCTTCCTCATCGTCCAGCACCTGCAGCTCGTGCTGGGGTACTCGCCGCTGCAGTCCGCGCTGGCACTCGCGCCGATCGCGGTGGTGGTCCTCGCGCTGTCGATGGCGGCGCCGTGGCTGATTCCGCTGGCGGGCCTACGGGTGCTCACCTTCGTCGGCCTCGCCGTGATCGGAGTCTCGCTCCTGTTCCTCGGCCAGCTCGGCGCCGACAGCTCGTACCGCGACGTCGCGGTGCCCCTGGTGATCGCCGCCGTCGGGCTCGGCCTGTGCACCGCTCCGGCGACCACCGCGATCGTGCAGAACACCCCGACCGCGAAGCAGGGAGTCGCGTCGGCCGTCAACGACGCCACCCGCGAGATCGGCGCCGCGATCGGTGTCGCGCTCGCCGGCAGCGTGCTCGCGGCCGGCTACGGACGGCACATCCAGCCCGCGGTCGACGCGGTCCCCGAACCTGCCAAGCAACCCGTCGGAGACTCGCTCGCGGCGGCCCTCGAGGTGTCGAAACTGGCGGGGCCGCAAGGGCAGCAGCTGGCCGAGTTCGCGAAGGAGTCGTTCCTGCAGGGAATGCAGGAGGCGTCGATGGTGCTCGCCGGCGTCATGCTCGTCACCGCGGTCGTCCTCGGCGCCTGGGCCCCCGGTGGGCGCGGTATCACCGCGCTCACCGAAGAACCCGGCGCCGAGGAGCTCGCCGACATCGACTGACGGACCGGGCATCAAGGTACGGACCGGTTCCCGCCCGGACCTGCTTCGATCGGACTAGTGCGCGCCCGGGCCGGGCGCACACGTAACCGCGTCGGGGGCCGCGGACCTGCCGACGATCGCGAGCGACATGACGGCGGCGATGGCGCACAGCGCCCCGGCGATGAAGAACGCGGCGTCGTAGCCGCCGAACCGGTCGCGCACCAGACCAGCGAGGAAGGCGACGACGCCCGCGCCGATCTGGTGCGATGCCAGGACCCAGCCGAAGACGATCGGCGAGTCGGCACCGAAGTACTTGCGGCACAGGGCAACCGTCGGCGGCACGGTCGCGACCCAGTCGAGTCCGTAGAAGATGATGAAGGCGATCATCGGGGGGTGCACCGTCTCGGCGAACAGGATCGGCAGGAACACGAGGGAAACGCCGCGCAGCAGGTAGTAGGTGCCGAGCAGCTTGCGAGCGTCGAAGCGGTCGGTGAACCAGCCGGACGCGATGGTGCCGACGACGTCGAAGATGCCGATCACGGCCAGGAGGCCGGCCGCGGCTGTCGTCGGCATTCCGTGGTCGTGGGCGGCGGGAACGAAGTGGGTGCCGACGAGTCCATTGGTGCTGGCGCCGCAGATCGCGAACGTCCCGGCAAGCAGCCAGAACACTCGGGTCCGCGCCGCCGTGGCGAGCACCGTCAGTGCCCGGCCGGCCGCGCCGCCGCGCGCGGGTGTCGCGGCGGGTGCGGTAGGGACGTATCCGGGCCCGGCGCCGTACGGCACCGTCCCGGCCTCGGCCGGCGTGTTCCGCAAGCAGAGGAGCACGAGAGGTACGACGGCAAGCGCAGCGAACGCGACAGTGAGCGCGACAGCCCGCCAGGTGTAGTGCTCGGAGACCATCGCCAGGATCGGCAGGAACACCAGCTGCCCGGCCGCACCGCCGGCCGTGAGGATGCCTGTGACGAGACCGCGCCGGGCCACGAACCACCGGTCGACGACGGTCGCGACGAACGCAAGCGCCATCGAGCCGGTTCCCAGTCCGACGAGGACTCCCCACAGCAGCACCAACTGCCATTGCGTCGTCATGAAAACGGTGAGCCCGCTGCCGGCTGCGACCAGCAGCAGCGCCGACGCCACGACCCGCCGCATCCCGAACCGCTCCATCAGCGCCGCGGCGAACGGGGACGTGAGGCCGTACAGAACGAGGTTGATCGACACCGCCGACGAGATGCTCGCGCGTGACCAGCCGAAATCCTCGTGCAGCGGGTCGATCAGGATGGACGGCGCCGCCCGGAAGCCGGCCGCGCCGACCAGCGCGAGGAACGCCACCGTCGCAACTACCCATGCATAGTGCGGGCGGCGCCGCGGCGGCCGCTCCGACGGTCGATCGGTCGCGATCTGGGAAATCATGACGGCAAGTCTGTACGGCGTCGTTACGGAGCAACAGTGGCTGGAATGACAATATGTGAAAGAATCCGGCCATGAACGGAAGGCATCGCGTGGTGGTCCTTGCGCTGGACGGAGTGATCCCGTTCGAGCTGGGCATTCCCGCCCGCGTCTTCGGTGGAGCCCAAGATGCTGCCGGGGAGCCGCTGTACGAGGTGCTGACCTGCACCGTGGACGGCCGTCCGGTGCGGTCGGACGCCGACTTCACGGTCCTCATCGACCACGGACCGGAGTTGCTCGCCACTGCGGACACGGTGGTGATCCCGGCGACGTACAGCCTCGGCCCCGCATACGAGGACGGACATCTGCCCGCGAATCTCGAACGCGCCCTGGCGCGTGTTCCTCCGGGCGCGCGGTACGTGTCCATCTGTACCGGGTCGTACATCCTTGCCGCCGCCGGCCTGCTCGACGGGCTGCGGGCCACCACTCACTGGCGCAACGCCGAACACTTCCAGCGCGTGTACCCGAAGGTCGTCGTCGATGCGAACGTACTGTTCGTCGACGAGGGACAGATCCTCACCTCGGCGGGTGTGGCGTCCGGCCTGGACCTCTGCCTGCACATCGTGCGGCGCGACCATGGCTCCGATGTCGCCAACAGGGTGGCCCGACGATGTGTGGTGCCGCCGTGGCGAGACGGCGGACAGGCGCAGTACATCGAGCGGCCCGTCCCGGCGAGCACGTCGGAATCCACAGCGGCAACCCGGGACTGGGCCCTGACTCGTTTGGGCGAGCCGTTGCCGATATCCCGGTTGGCGGAGCACGCCAACATGAGCGTGAGGACATTCACCAGGCGCTTCGGCGAGGAGGTCGGGACCACCCCGAACCGGTGGCTGATCGCCCGTCGTGTGGACCGCGCGCGAGAGCTCCTCGAGACCGACGACCTCTCGATCGATGCGGTCGCCCGCGAAGTGGGCTTCGGAACCGGCGCCTCGCTGCGTCAGCACATGGGCGCGACTCTCGGGGTGGCACCGTCGGTGTACCGCAGGACCTTTCGCGGACAGCCGGCCTGACGGCAGAACGGCGACCTGGGTGACGCGCCGAGTCGATGGCGGACGTCGACCGACCCGGTCAGGGCTGTCTGGCGGCGCGCGGGACGGGGATCGGGATGGCGTCGAGGAGCGTTCGGGTGTAGTCCTCGCGGGGGGGCGTGGTAGATCTCGTCGACCGTTCCGGACTCGACGACCTCACCGGACCTCATCACCAGCACCCGGTCGGCGATCACCTCGATGAGTGCGAGGTCGTGGCAGACGAACAGGTACGCGAGACCGAGTTCCTCCTGCAGATCCCGGAGCAGGTTGAGCACCTGGGCGCGGACCGAGACATCCAGGGCGGCAACGGGTTCGTCGCACACGATCATCTTCGGTTCCAGCGTGAGGGCGCGGGCGATCGCGACACGTTGGAGCTGTCCGCCGGACAGTTCGGCCGGATAGCGTCCGAGATAGCGGGAACCGATCCCGACCTTGTCCAACAATTCCTCCGCCCGCCGCCGACGGGCGGCCCGATCGAGGTCGGTGTGCACGATCAGCGGTTCGACGACGGCGTCGGCCACGGTCATCCGCGGGTCGAGCGAAGAGTGCGGATCCTGGAAGATCATCTGCATGCCGCGCCGCATCTCGCGCAGCCGTGCGGGTTTCGCGGCGAGAACGTCCTCGCCGTCGAAGACGACCGTTCCGGAGTCGGGTTCGATCAATCGGAGCACCATCCGCCCGACCGTCGACTTGCCGGCACCGGATTCGCCGACGACGGCGAGGCATTCGCCGGCGTCGAGGGTGAACGAGACGTCCCGCACGGCATGGGTCCAGCCGGTGCGGCGGCCCAGGAAGTCGCGGCGGGTGGAGAACGACTTGGTCAGATTCGTGACCTCGAGCAGGCTCATGGCGCGTCCACTCCTCGCAGTTGCAGATCGGTCACGCGCAGGCAGCGCGCGGCGCGACCGGGTGTCGTCTCGGCCAACGCCGGGTGCGCGGCGTCGCACAGACCGGCCCGGACGTGGGTGCAGCGGTCGTGGAAGTGGCAGCCCGCGGGCCATTCCCCGGCGGCGGGGATGCGTCCGGGGATGGCGGTCAGTCGACGGTCGGCACTGGTGCCGGGGCGGGGGATCGATGCGAGCAGCCCCGACGTGTACGGGTGCTGCGGACGGAAGAACACGTCCTCGGCGCGTCCGTCCTCGACGACCTCGCCGGCGTACATGACCACCACCCGCTCGCACAGTTCCGCGACCACACCGAGGTCGTGGGTGACGAACAGCAGCGACACACCGGTCTGCTCCTGCAGGTCCCGCAACAGTTGCAGGATCGTCTCCTGCACCGTGACATCGAGCGCGGTGGTCGGCTCGTCCGCGATGAGCAGGCGAGGGTTGCACGCCATGACCATCGCGATCATCACCCGCTGGCACATGCCACCGCTGAAGGCGTACGGATACTCGCGGACCCGCTCGGCCGCGCGTGGGATCTGCACCAGTTCGAGCATCTCGACCGCGCGTGCCATCGCGGCCTTGCGGTCGAGACCGAGATGTCTGCGAACCGATTCCGCGATCTGATCGCCCACCGTGTAGGCCGGGTTGAGGCTGCGGATGGGCTGCTGGAAGATCATCCCCATTCCGGTGCCGCGCAGTGCCCGCCACTGCTTGGCCGGCAGCTGCGTCAGGTCTCTACCGTCGAATTCGACACTGCCGCCGGCGATCCGGCCGCCGGTGTCACCCGTCAACCCCATCACCGCGAGCGACGACACGGTCTTGCCGGATCCGGATTCGCCCACCAGGGCGACCGATTCGCCCGCCGCGACGTCGAACGACACGTCCTGCACGGCGGTCACCCAGTCCTTGCGGCCGGCGCGGAACTGCACCGTCAGGTCCCGCACCCGCAGCAGCGGACTGCCGGGCACGACATCGGGGCCGTCCGCGCGGACGAGCGTGTCAGTTGCTGCCATTGCGACTCCTCGTGAGAGCGCGGCGAACACCGTCGCCGAGGTAGGTGAAGGCCAGCACGGTCAGGAAGATCATCACGCCCGGCGGCCACACCAGGTACGGGGCCAGCTGCATGTTCGACGCGGCGGTGCTGAGCATCGATCCCCAACTCGCGGCCGGCGGCTTGGCACCGAGTCCGAGGAAGCTCAGGCTCGCCTCCGCAGCGACGGCGGTACCGAGGGACACCGAGATGACGAGCACGATCGGGGGCATCACGTTCGGCAGGATGTGCCGAACGATGGTCCGGGACGTCGTGCAGCCCAACGCTACCGACGCCTCGATGTAGGTATCGCCGCGCACGTCCAGCGTCGAGGCCCGCGCCACTCGGAAGAAGCGCGGGGCCATCACCAGACCGACCGCGAGCATCGCATTGGTGATGCCCGACCCGAGCACGGCGACGATCGTGATGGCCAGCACCAGCGACGGTGCGCTCATGAGCGCGTCCATGGTGCGCGTGAGCACGGTGTCCAGCCAACCGCTGCGGTAACCGGCGAGCACTCCCAGCGGCAGACCGAGGACCAGCGCCAACGCCACCGCCTGCAGCGACGCCTGCAGCGAGATACGGGCGCCGTAGATCAACCGGCTCAGCACATCCCGGCCGTAGTCGTCCGTGCCCAACCAGTGCGTCGACGACGGCGGTTGCAGACGGTTGACCACGTCCTGGGCGTAGGGATCGTACGGCGCCAGCAGTGGTGCGAGCACCGCCATCACGATCAGCAGCAGCACGAACGCTCCGGCGATCACCGTCACCGGCCGCCGCCGCACGAACCCCCACACCCGCCCGGCAGCACCCGGGGCGGGGACGGCCAGGACCTCGGCACTCGATGTCGTTGTCATGCGCGCACCTTCGGGTTGAAGTAGCCGTACGAGATGTCGACCAGCAGATTGACGATCACGACCACGCACGTGGTGAACAGGACGAACCCGAGCAGCACCGGAATGTCGTGGTTCTGCACGCTGTTGACCGCGAGCGACCCCATACCCGGCATGCTGTAGATGATCTCGATGGTCACCGCACCGCCGAGGACCTCCGCGACGCGGAACCCGAGCACCGTCACCACGGGAATGCACGCATTCTTCAGGCCGTGCTTGAGCACCACACTGGCCTGCCCCAGCCCGCGGGCCTTCGCGTTGAGGATGTAATCGCTGCCCATCACCTGCCCCAGCGACGAGCGCAACTGCAACGTCACCTCCGCCGCCGGCAGCAACGCCAACGCCACACCCGGCAGCACCAGGTGCTGGAACCAGGGCACCACCCCGTCCGAGAGCGGGACGTACCCGAACGCCGGGAAGATCTGGTTGGACACCGCGAACAGCGACACCAGCACCAGGCCGAACCAGAACGCCGGGATCGCGATCGCGATCGACGCGATCACGTTGATCGCGCGATCGACCACACCGCCCGGACGCAGGGACCCCAGCACCCCCAAGATCACGCCGATCACCACTGCCAGGACCATCGCGAACCCGACCAGCGACAACGTCGTCGCCATCCGCCGGAACAGCAGCTCGGCCACCGACTGATCCGACAGCAGCGAGACGCCCAGGTCACCGTGGAGCACCGAGCCCACCCAGTCCAGGTACCGCACGAACACGTTCTGATCCAGGTGCAGCGTGGCCCGCAACTGCTCGAGCCGCTCCGGTGACGGGTCCTCCCCCGCGAGGATCACCGCCGGGTCCCCCGGAGCGAGATCGATCAACAAGAAGATCAACAACGGCACGATCAACAGCAGCGGAATCGCCGCCAGCAACCGTCGGCCGGCATAACGCAGCATCGTCAGCCCCTAGAGTCTCGGCAGGTGTCGGTGTCCAGGTGGAACTACTTGGTCATTCCCACGTGCCGGACGTCGAAGATCCCGAGGTTGACCCACGGCATGTCCTCGGTGCCCACGACCTTCGTGGTGGAGACGGTGGCGTTGGTCTGGTTGCAGATCGGGACGAACATCGCCTCCTTCAGCGTCAGATCCCAGATCTGGTTGTACAGCGGCGCCCGTTCCTCCTCCGACAGAGTCGGATTCGCGGCCTTCGCCGCGAGCTCCTTGATCTGTGCGTTGCCGTTGGCCAGGCCGTAGGAGCCGTTCAGGAAGTAGTTCACCGTCTCGGCCGGATCGACCTTGGGGCTGAAGCTGTTGGCGACCATCGACTGGAAGTCACCGGCGATGTAGCGCGGCTCGTTCTGCGTGTTGGGGACCGGGTTGAGTTCGGCGTCGATCCCCGCCTGCGACAGCGTGGACTGGATGACGTTCGCCGGCTTCTCGGTGTTGGTGCCCGCCGCGAAGGTCAACGTGACCTTCGCACCGCCCGCGGCCTGCACCAGGCTCTTCGCCTTCTCGAGGTCGAACTGATACGGGTACTGGTACGACTCGTCCGCGGACCAGCTACCGGCCGGGTACAGCTGACGGTTCGGGGTGCAGGTGTCGGAGAACAGCGCGCCGATCGCGGCCGGATCGATGGCCGACGCCACCGCCTGCCGGATCTCGGGCTTGGCGAGATCGCCCTGGGGACGCATGTAGAGGCCGAGCACGTTGCGGAAGGGCACCTCGGTGACGTCGAACGTGCCGCTCTTGGACAGTGACGCCGCCTCGACCACCTCGTTGGCCGAGCTGACCCAGCTCAGATCGGTGGCTCCGGTCTTGATCCCGTTCAGGCGAGTGCTCGCGTCCGCGACCCACTTGAACTCGATGCCCGCGACCTTGCCGGCCTCCGGATCCCAGTTGGTGCCCTCGGCGCGCGCCAGCGTGACCGACTCCTCGGGAACGTAGGCGGTGACGACGTAGGCTCCCGAGCCGGCCTGGCCCGGATTGTTGCGCAGGTCCGCACCTGCGGCAATGGCTTTGGGGCTGACCATCATTCCGACGTTGGAGCTGAACACCCCGGGGAGCTCCACACCGGTACCCGGTGCCAGCTGCAGGCGAACGGTGTGGTCGTCCACGACCTCGACGTTCGTGATGTTCTTCAGCGCAGCGACGACCGTGCTGCCCTCCATCGTCTTGCCACGCTGGATGTTCGCGGCCACGGCCGCGGCGTCGAACGGCGCACCGTCGTGGAACGTGACACCCTCACGGAGCTTCAGTTCGAGATACGAACCGTCCGGGGCGAACTCCCACGACTCGGCGAGTCCGGGCTGCAGGTCTCCCTCCCCGTCCACCACCGTCAGACGATCGAACACCGGTGTGAGATAACCCCATCCACCGTAACTGGTCTGGAGATGGGGATCGAGGTTGCGGGTCGGCGCGCTCGCCGTGACACGCAGGACGGCCGTGGAGTCGAGCTCGCCGGAGGCGCCCGACGTCGTCGACGAAGACGCACCGCCACCGCACGCCGCCAGGACTGCGGCGGCCGCCGCCAATGCCGCGAGATTCCTCGACCCGCGGATCCACTTCTCCCTCATTGATGTCCTCCTGCATGTCCACGACGAACCGAGCTGTGCCGATCGGGGGTAGACGGTGTGTGCTTGTCGGGGGTCACGCTGTCCGCAGCGAACGGGACAGCACTCCACTGCGGTACAGACGTCGGGCACGGTCGCCCGACACGCTGTGGCTGATTGAGCGCACGACGGACGTCGACGAAACGATCTCCCGCCGTGGCGGAACCGACCATAGCAGCTCATCGTTGAAAATGTGAGACGTATCTCACTGCCGTATAAGCACTTTCAGTAAACGACACCATCTGATGAACGACAGCTCACGGGCACGACGACGAGGGCGCTGCACCGGCAGCGCCCTCTGCGGGGACGGAGGAGATCCTGGGCTACTCGGCCACGAGCACCACCTCTTGCCGCTTCACCTTTCCGGTCGCGTTTCTCGGGAGTTCGGTGGTCGTGAGTGTCCAGCGCGTCGGAACCTTGTACCGCGCAATGCGTTCGGACATGAAGACGCTGAGCTCGTCCGCGGTCACGGCGCAGTCGTCCGATACGACGACCACGGCACACACCTCTTCCCCGAGGTCCGGGTGCTCGACGCCGAGCACGATGCACTCTCGCACCGCCGGATGCTCGTCGAGGACGTCCTCGACCTCTGCCGGGTAGACGTTCTCACCGCCGCGGAGAATGAGATCGGAACGGCGACTGCTGATCCGGAGGTGGCCGTCCGCCATGGTGCCCAGGTCACCGGTCCGCATCCAGCCGGTGGCGTCGATGGTCGCCGCGGTCGCCTCCGGGTTGTTCCAGTAGCCGAGCATCACGAGTGGACCGCGTACGTAGATCTCACCCTCGACGCCGTCCGGCACCGGCCGTCCGTCCTCGTCCCGCACCTCGACACGCATCGTCGGCACCGCGGTTCCGACGGTGTCGGGCCGTGCGGCCAGGTCCGCGGCCGTCGCGAGAGTCGCCGCCGAAGACGACTCGGTGAGGCCGTACGTGGTCCCGAGGGATCGTCCGGCCACCGGTAGCGTCCGGCGGAGCCGCTCCTTCAGCGCGGCGGACGACGGCGCCGAGCTGACCGAGATCGTCTGCAGCGACGAGAGATCGTAGGCGGAGAGGTCACCGTGCTCGACGAGCCGGCTGACCATGGTCGGGACGGCGCCCCAGTTGGTGAGCCGCTCGCGCTCGACGAGTCGCAGCACTCGGTCGATGTCGAACCGGCCGGTCGTGATCACCGCGGTGTCGCCGAACGCGAGGCGGGGAACCGCGAGGTTGTGCAGGGCCGCGATGTGGAAGAGCGGCGTGGCCAGGAGAAACCGTCGTGTGCCCGGTACCCGACCCAATTCGGTCGCCAATGCATCGTTGAAGCGGTGGAAGTCCACTGCGGCCACCATGTTCCGCTGCGAGTGCGTGGCTCCCTTGGGTCGACCGGTCGTCCCGCTGGTGAACAGGATGACCGCGGGATCCTCCTCGTCCACGTCGGACACCGGCAACTCCGCGCCCGGCCGCGCCGTCGAGAGCGCCGGAATGTCGTCCTCGGTCGACAGGACCGGAACGTCCACCTCCCCGAGCAACTCCCGGCGCGGCGCATCGGCCACGATCAGGTGCGGTTCGGAAAGCTCGACACCGTAGGCGATCTCACGGGCCGACCACAGCGAGTTCATGCCCACGGTGACGGCACCGAGCGCCGTCGCAGCCCAGAAGGTCATGATCCATTCGGCGTTGTTGGCGGACAGGATCGCGACCCGGTCGCCCTTGCCGATGCCGTATCGGGAACGCATCTCGTGCGCGAGCGACGCGACCCGCTCGAGATGCTCAGCGAACGTCAACCGGAGGTCGTCACACACCAGGTACTCGGCGTCACCGTAGCGCGCGGAGTCCACCAGCAACTGATGCAGGGACCGGCACCTGTCGCGGAACACCGGCATCGCGGCCCCGCGCACCTGCTCCTCGACGATCTCGAAAGCCGCACCCGGCGCGGTCAGTCGCGCGATGGCTTCCGTACGCGCATCCGGCGCTCGACGAAGGTCGGACATCACAACACCTTTCCGAGGAGGGATCGGTCGGGGCCGGGTTCGCCGGCCCCGATCAACGAACGGTCAACTGGCCACCGTCGACGTTCCAGGACTGGCCACTCACCCATGCAGCCTGGTCGCTGGCCAGAAACACTGCAGCCCAGGCGACCTCACGGGGGTTACCGGCACGCTGCAGCGGAATGTTGGCCTCGACGTACCGCTGCCACACGTCGGCGGGCCAGTCGTCGAGCCGGCTCGTGGAGGTGACGCCCGGACACAGGGCGTTCACCCGGATGCCCGACGGCCCGAGTTCCTTGGCCATCGACGACGTCAGCGACTGCACCGCGGCCTTCGATGCGGCGTAGGCGGCGGTGTTCGCACCACCGAGCTTGCCGCCGATCGAGGAGATGTTGACGATGCTTCCGCCCTCACCCCGCTCGACCATCGCCCGCGCGAAGGCGCGGCTCATCAGGAAGGTTCCCCGCAGGTTCACCCGGAGCACCCGATCCCAGACGTCGACGCCGAGCTCGGTGACGGGAACACGGTCACCACCGCGCGCGGCCGCCGCGTTGTTGACGAGGACGTCCACGCCGCCGTACTCGTCGCGCACCCGGGTCAGCAGTGTGTCCACCGACTCTTCGTCGGCGACGTCCGTGACGACGGCGGTCGCCCGCCGGCCGAGCGCGCGGATCTCGTCGGCGACGGACTCGATGTCACGCCAGCCAGCCGTCTTCTCCTCGTCGGTGAAGCGGTCCGGGGCCCGGCCGGTGCCGGTCACGACGACGTCACAGCCGGCACGGGCGAGTTCGACCGCGATCTCCCGGCCGATCGAGCGCATCCGCCCGGCGCCGGTGACCACCGCGACCTTCCCGTCGAGACCGGTGAGCTGCGCGGGCATCAGATGCGCTCGACGATCGCTCCGGTCGCCATCGCTCCGCCCGCGCACACCGCGACGAGTGCGCGTTCGCCGTCACGGCGCTCGAGCTCGTCGATCACGGCACCGATCAGCCGGACGCCCGACGAACCGACGGGGTGGCCCAGCGCGATCGCCCCGCCGCCCACGTTCAGGCGGTCCTCGTCGATGCCGTGCACGGCCGCCATCGACATCGGCACGGCGGCGAATGCCTCGTTGACCTCGAACAGATCGATGTCCTTGACGGACAGCCCCGTCCGCTCGAGCAGGTACTCGGTGGCTTGGACGGGGCCGTCGAGCAGGAAGTGCGTCTCCGCACCGATGAGGCACTGCGCGACGATCCGGGCCCGCGGGCGCAGACCGAGGTCGCGGGCGCGGGCCTCGTCCATGAGCACCGCGGCCGCGGCGCCGTCGGAGATCTGCGACGACGTGCCGGCGGTGTGCAGGCCGCCCTCGAGGACGGGCTTCAGGCGCGCGAGCGCCTCCATCGACGTCTCCCGCAGGCCCTGGTCGCGGGACACCACGGTGGGGGCCGCGCCGTCCGCGCCGGGCGCCTTCACCGGGATGATCGCCCGGTCGAATCGACCGTCCGCCCACGCCTGCGCGGCACGCTGCTGCGACCGCAGTCCGAACGCGTCGAGGTCCTCGCGCGTGAATCCGCGTCGACGCGCGATGCGGTCGGCGCCGTCGAACTGGGCGGGGATGTCCACACTCCAGTCCGCCGGCTTGGGGCTGCCGAAGTCGCCGCTGATGTTGGACAGCAGGGGAACTCGGGACATCGCCTCGACGCCGCACGCCATGCCCGCGTCGATGACGCCGGCGGCGATCTGGGCGGCGATCAGGTGTACCGACTGCTGGCCCGAGCCGCACTGGGCGTCGATGGTCGTCACGCCCGTCCGCTCCGGCAGGCCCGCGTGCAGCCACGCGTTGCGGTTGACGTTCGACGCCTGCTCCCCCGCCTGGGTGACGCAGCCGCCGATCACCTGCTCGATGAGCTTCGGGTCGAGATCCAGGCGCTCGAGAATGCCCGACTGGACCGCGCCCAGCAGTTCCGCGGCGTGCAGGCCGGACAGCCAGCCGCCGCGTCGACCGATCGGCGACCTCGCCGCGTCCACGATCACCGGGTTACCCATTGCAGTCCTCCTCGAACAGCGCGACCATTTCTGGAATGTGATTCTTGATACAGAGATCGACGCCACGGAGTCCGGGCCAGTCTCACTGGGTGGTAACTGGTGCCATCGAAATCTCGTTCTGGTGATTCCCCGACACCGGACGCACGTGCGACCGGTCGAGATCCCGGATGTCGCGCACCCCGAGGAGGGTCAGGCCCCGCTCGATCTCCGTCCGCAGGATCGTGAGCACCTGCTCGACGCCGCGGTCACCGGCCACCGCCATCCCGTACAGACACGGCCGGCCGATCAGCACCGCGTCGGCGCCGAGCGCGAGCGCCTTGATCACGTCGGTACCGCGCCGGATGCCGCCGTCGAGGAGCACCTCGGCCCGTCCCGCCACGGCGTCCGCCACGGCCGGCAGCGCCGACACCGACGGCACGCAGCCGTCCAACTGGCGACCGCCGTGATTGGAGACGACGACGCCGTCGACGCCGAGATCCACCGCCCGGACCGCGTCCTCCGCGCGCAGCACACCCTTGATGTAGAGCCGGCCCTTCCAGTTGTCCCGCATCCACGCCAGGTCGTCCCAGTTCAGGCGGGACTGGACGAGATGACGCTCCTGGACCTCGATCGACGCGAGCGCGGCGGTGACGCCGTCACCGGACGCGAGATTGCGACCGCCGATCCGCTTGTGCCGCACCACGTCGTACGCCCACCGGGGGTGCCGCGAGACGTCGAGCAGCCGCCGCGGCGTCAGTACGGGCGGCACTCCCATGCCCGCGCGCTTCTCGCCCTCCCGGTTGCCGACCGTCGGTACGTCCACCGTCACGAACAGGGAGCGGAAGCCGGCGTCCCACGCACGCCGCATGAGGGCAGCGGCCACCCCGCCCGAGCCGGGGTACAGCTGGAAGGCGTGCCGCTCACCGGCCGCGTCGGCGATCTCCTCCACCGACCACGTGGACGCCGTGCTGACGACACAGCGCGTTCCCACGCGCTCCGCCGCGCGGATCGCGTCGAGGTCGCCGCTCCACCGGGTGAGCCCGTTGAAGCCGGTGGGCGCGGTCAGGACCGGCATCGAGACCGGCATCCCGCCCACCTCGACGGCGAGATCGTGCGTGTCGTGACCGGCGAGGACGCTCGGAACCAGCCACCAGTCGTCGAACGCCGACCGGTTTCCGGCGACGGTCCGCAGGTCGTCGGCGCCGCCCTCGATGTACGCCCGCACCATGCGCGGCAACCGTCGGTGAGCCGCGTGGCGGTAGTCCTCGATGCTGAGGAGCTCACCGGAAGCCCTCCAGCGCCAGTCGAATCCGAATGCTCTCACGGCGACACCACCGTCCGGGACTCGTCGACGTACGCGGCGATCTTGCGGGCGGCCGCCGCCCAGCACCGGTCGCGCACGTCGGCGGTGATGCCCGCCGCGTGCGGTGTCACGACCACCCCCGGCGCCGACCACAGGTCGTGATCGGCGGGCAGCGGTTCGGGATCGGTGACGTCGAGGATCGCGTACACGCGCCGCTCCCGAACCACCGCGAGCAGGGCCGCCGTGTCCACCAGCTCTCCCCGTCCTGCATTGACCAGCACCGCACCGTCCTTCATCGTCGCGAGAAACTCCGCATCCACCAGGCGCACCGTCGTGTCGTCGAGCGGCAGCGCCAGGATCACCGCGTCCTGGTCACCGAGTTCCGCCCTGGCCTGTGCGTGGTCCACCACCCCGGTGCGCGTCGTGCGCCCGACCAGGGTGACCGTACAGCCGAACGGTTCGAGCCGTCGGCGCAGGTTCTCGCCGATGTCGCCCGCCCCGAACACGAGTACCCTTTTGCCGCATAGCGTTCCGGTCGGATGCGCCTCCCAGCGCCTCTCCTGTTGTTTGGTCCGGTAGCCCGCGAGATCCCGCACGTGGGCGAGCAGTTGCGCGACGGCCCACTCGGCCACCGCGCCGCCGTGGGCGCGGTCCGCGTTCGACACCCGCACCCCGTCCGGCACGACGTCGGCCCAGCGTTCGATCCCCGAACTGAACAGCTGCACCATCCGCAGCCGCGGCAACTGCGCGAACAGGTGACCGGCGTCCGCCGGATCGAGTCGGTGCGCCACCAGAACCTCTGCCTCGCGGGCGATGTCCGGCAGCCGTCGTCCTTCCGGGTCGTACACGACGGAACGAACGTCGGGCACCCCCGCGAGGGCCGACACTCCGCGCTCCTCGGGAACGAGAACCACGATCGGAGTCATCGTGCGGTCTCCACCCCCTCCGATCGCCGGGCGGCCACCCAGGCGAGGATGTCGGCCGGCCAGATCGGTCGCGACTGGCGGCGATAGTGATCCCACGTCGCCTCGAGAACCTCGGATTCGGTGCAGCCGGACAACAATTCGGACCAGTAGTACTCGTCGAGCCGCTCACCGGGTGGCCGCCGTTCGATTCCGGAGATGATCCGGATGACCTCGCGGCACGTGAAGATGTCCGCGGCGCGGTCCGCCGAGGCGGGACGGCGCGGGGTCCGGCCCGACTCCGCCTCGACGGGAATGGACGTCACGCTCATCGCTGCCGCGACAGGATCTTCTGCGCGAGCGGCGGCTCTGCGCGCAACGCCGCGCGCACCGCCGCTTCCCAGAAGCCGTGGTAGCCGTTGCCGTCGTTCTTCAGCTGCCGATCGAGCCACCAGTCCGGCAACGACGTCTTGTCCGGACCGCCTGCGACGCGCACCATCCACGCGTTCTTGCACCGCTGCTCGAGTGCGACGGCGCGGAGGTAGACCGCGCGGGCGGTGTCGGCGATGACGAATACGCCGTGCCCGCCCAGCAGCGCCCGATCCGCATCACCGATCGCGCGGACCGCCTTCTCCGCCGCCTCCATGCTGTTGACGGCGCCGTCGTACTCGTCGACCAGGACCAGTTCGCCGCCGCCCAGGCTCGAGCTCTGGTCGTATGCGGGCGGCACCTCCTTGATGTCGCCCCACACCGTGCCGTACTCGGAGTGGTTGTGCAGCGCCCACACCACCTCCGGTCGGGCGTTGTGCAACGCCAGGTGCAGCGGGATCCCCAGCGGAACCGGCCAGTCACCCTCGATCAGGTTGCCCTGCAGATCGATTCGGAGGATGTCCTCGGGGCACATCTCCTCCCACGTCAGCAGCCACGGATTGCACAGCAGGGTGCCGTCGCCGAGGTTGTAGGTGATGTGGCCGGCCAGGTGGTCGCGGTATCCCTCGTTCCAGAGGGTGCGACCGAGCATGACGATCTCTTCCCGGGGATCGAGCTCCGGAATCAGGTTGTCCGCGGTGGGTGTGAAATTCATCGAAGTATCTCCTCTCGGTTCCGGGGCACGGCCCCGGATGGGCACTCAGTCGAGTCCGCCGCGCCGCCACGGCTCGAAGAACTCTGCGATTGCACGTGCGACGTCGTCGGGAGAGTCGTCGATGAAGAAGTGCCCTCCCGGAATCGTTCCTCCGGTGACGTTGTGCGCAAATCGCTTCCAGACGTTCAGGGGGTGCTCACGTCGGGTGAGCGGCCCGCGGTCGCCCCACAGGACGAGCACCGGGCAGGCGATCCGACGACCGGCGTCCAGCGCGTCGTGCTCGAGGTCGACGGACGCACCGGCCCGGTAGTCCTCGCACGTCCCGTGGACCACCGCCGGATCGCGGAAATAGCTCTTGTAGTGCTCGACGTCGTCGTCGGACATCGAGGTGTCCGCGCCACCGGCCAGGCCGAGGACGTTGTCCATCCACGCATCCGGATTGCCGTCGATGAGCTGCTCGGCCAGTCGGTGCGGCCGGATCAGGAAGAACCAGTGGAAGTACATCGTCGCCAGCTGCCGGTCGGTGGTCGCGTAGACCTCCGAGGTGGGCAGGATGTCGAGCAGCGCGGCCTGGACGACCTTCTCGGGATGATCCAGGCACATGCGATGCACCACCCGCGCACCCCGGTCGTGGCCGGCGACCGCAAATCTCTCGAAGCCCAACCTGCGCATGACTTCTACCTGGTCGCCGGCCATCACCCGTTTGGAGTACGCCGCGTGGGTGTCGTCGCCCACCGGCTTGCCGCTGTCGCCGTAACCGCGCAGATCCGTGGTCACGACCGTGAAGCGGTCGGCGAGGTCGTCGGCGACCTGCTCCCAGACGCGCCGGGTCTGCGGATAGCCGTGCAGGAGCAACAACGGCGGACCCGAGCCCACCACCCGAGTGGCTATCTCCACTCCGCCCACGTCGACGAGCAACGACTCTCCTCAGCCTCGGGGAAGGACGATCTCGGGCAGCGGGTGGCGGTACAGCTTGGCGGCGTTCTCGCTGCACATCATCCGCAGCTCGTGCGCGGGGATGTCGCCCCAGTACTTCTCGATGACGCTCTGGGTGTGCGGCCACGTGCCGTCGCCGTGCGGGTAGTCGGTCTCGAGCATGATGTGGTCGACGCCGATGACGTCGCGCAGCGCGATCGTCGACGGATCGTCGAGGGTGCAGAACCAGAAGTTCCGTCGCAGGACGTCCGCCGGCCGCTCGTCCCAGCCGAGGCCGTAGCCGGAGCGGTCGATGATGTTGTCGAGCCGGTCGATCAGCATCGGAACCCAGCCGATGCCACCCTCACTCATCGCAATCTTCATGGTCGGGTGCCGCACGGGGTAGCCCGACCACAGCCACTCGCTGCACGCTCCGAGCGACAGCTGACCGAACATGGTGGCGCCCAACTGGAGTCCCGGAGCGCCCTGCGGGTACTGGTACATGCCCGAGCTGCCGACGTGCAGCGAGATGACGGTGTCGGTGTCGACGCACGCCTGGATGATCGGGTCCCAGTGGTCGCGATCCCACAGCGACGGCAGACCGATCGCGTGCGGACGCTCGGGGAACGTCACCGAGGTGAATCCACGATCCGCATTGCGCTCGATCTCCTTGACCGCCTCGATCGGATCGGTGAGATACGTGATGCCACCGGGGATGACGCGCGTCGGGTACTCGAGGTACCACTCGTTGTAGATCCAGTCGTTCCACGCCCGCACCGCGGCGATGCCGACCTCCTTGTCGGAGGCGTGCGCGAACACGCGACCGCAGAAGCCGGTGATCTGCGACGGGAAGTTCAGCATCGCCCAGATGCCACCGAGGTCCATGTCTCTGACGCGCGCATGGATGTCGTAGCAGCCGGGACGCATCTGGTCGAAGCGGAACGGCTCGTACTTGACGGACTCCTTCCGTCGTCCCGCGACCGCATTCATGCCCACCTGGCTGTAGATGTTGCCGTCGAACTCCCAGACCTGCGAACCGTCGTCGCCCTCGAGAATCCTCGGCCCCCGGTCCTTGAGCGAGGCGGGCATCCACGTCTCGAACAGGTGGGCCGGCTCGACCACGTGGTCGTCCACGGAGATGACCGTGTACTTGACCTCGGCCTGCTCGGGCTCGGGGTTGAAGAGTTCGGGATCGAGTTCCTGATTGACAGCCGTCACGGCACGCTCCTTAGAGAAGCCACGTGGGGGCCGCTTCGCGAGGGCCCTTGCCACGGGACGTATCACTATGTGATAGTAAGTATCACTTGCAAATACACACTAGGAGTGATCGACATCTCAGTCAAGACATTGGGCACCCTCGCGCGCGGTCTGCGAGTCGTCGAGGCGATCGCCGAGCACCAGCCGATCGGACTGACCGACCTCTCCCGCGTGCTCGACGAGGACAAGAGCGCACTGCAGCGCACGCTTGCGACGCTGCACGACGCGGGATGGATTCGCCCGCTTCCCGATTCGCCGCCGAGGTGGGAGGTGTCGGTCAAGCCGCTGGTCGTGGCGGGACGCGCACTGACGTCGTCGCCGTTGCCCGCCCGCGCCCGGCCACTGCTCGGCTCCCTGCGCGACGCGACGGGCGAGACCGCGCACCTCGCACTCGTCGACCAGTCGACGATCGCCGTCGTGGACGTCGCGGAGGGGAAACAGATCGTCCGCACCGCGCTCCAGGTCGGCCAGGTCCATCCGCCGGAGACCAGCGCGGCGGGGCGCGCGATCTGCGCGCAACTCGCCCCCGACACCCGCGCGGCGCTGGCATCCGACCCGGCGGCGCTCCTCACCGACGACGAGTACACGCAGATCCGCACCCGCGGTTGGTCACTGTGCGAGGGCGCCGTCCAGCCCGGATCGACGAGCATCGGCGCGGCCGTCCTCGACTCGAGCGGAAACCCGATCGGCGCCGTGATCGTGAGCGGTCCGGACACGCGACTCACGCCGGATCGGTACGCCGAGATCGGGGCGCTCGTTCGCGACACGGCCGCCGAACTCGGAGGTGGTCGGCAGCACTGACCGGTGCCGACGCACCGCAACTCCCCATTGCCATCGTGACAATGCCCATTGTATGGTTCAGCTAACAGTTACCAGCAGTCACACACAGATGGCTCGCCGCGACAGCGGCCGTGACCGAACGAGGGGAAGTCATGACCACTGCGACTCCGTCGACTCGCACAGCTCCGCCGGTGTCCGACCGCGAGGAGACCGCGCGGCGACTGCTGGCCTCCTCGGCGCGCAAGTCGTACGACCCGATGGTCGAGGTCGACTGGGAGGCACCGGTGCCCACCGACAAGTTCGGCCTCACCCCCGAGTGGAGCACGCTGTACGGCACCGCGCTGTGGGACGAGCTGAGCGACGAGCAGAAGATCGAACTCACCAAGCACGAGGCCGCCAGCGTCTCGAGCGTCGGCCTGTGGTTCGAGATCCTGCTCATGCAGATGCTGCTGCGCGACGTCTACGGCCGCGACAAGCACTCGCGCCACGTACAGTTCGCGCTCACCGAGGTGGCCGACGAGTGCCGCCACTCGGTGATGTTCGCGCGCGCCGGCGAGAAGTTCGGGATGCCCGACTACGGCCCGATCACGTTCATCCACAAGGCCGGCCGGCTGTGGGGCGGCCTGTTCCGCGGCGCCAACGCGTACGCCAGCGTGATGGCGGCCGAGGAAATCCTCGACATGATGCAGCGCGACTTCATGAAGGACGAGCGCGTCCAGCCGATCACCCGGACAGTCAGCAAGATCCACGTCCTCGAGGAGGCCCGGCACATCCGGTTCGCGCGCGAGGAGGTCGCGCGCCGACTGCAGGGCGCATCCCGCGGCCGACGGGCATTCGAACGCGTCAGCACCGCCGTCACGGTCTACTTCGTCATGAAGAGCATGATCCATCCGGACGTCTACACCAACGCCGGCATCGACCGCGATCGCGCGCTCGACGTGGCACGCACCAACAAGCACCACCACGACATGATCCGCACGTCGGGCTCGAAGCTCATGAGCTTCCTCGACGGAGTCGGCCTCGTCGGCGGTCCGTCCAAGGTGCTGTACAAGAGGGTCCACCTGCTCTGACGGCAGGGTCACGGCGTGAGTGCGCGGTGTGCGATCAGGGGTCTCGCACACCGCGCATTCGCGTTTCTCGAGGCCTCGCCGCCGTCCGCCACCGCGTGACATCTCCGAAACAGCTGTGCTCCGGACGCTTTCGCCCGGAGCACAGCCAGAATCAGGGAGCGTCGAAACGCTACACCGGAGGATTCACCGGGCTGCCGCCGGAACCGCTGATGTCGAAACCGGACGAGCCGGCGGAGAAGGCCAGGTTGAGGATGATGGTGAAAAGGTCGTTTGTACTGAACACTTCGACACCTCTTGTCTGTCGGTAGAACAGGAACCGATTCGTACGGTTCGCACGCTATCAGCGTGCGGCAGAGACTGCTTGGTACCGACAGGGGCCCGGTTCGCCCACCGGACCGCCGTCCGTGCCCACCGCATCACCTGCCGTCGATACTCGGCTCCTCTCAACGGGTTCACCGGACCCGACTCCCCGAGATCTGGAGCCGCCATGACGACCGAAAGCCCACCCGCGACGCAGTGTGTCGACGTGACCGTCTCGAACGGCGTCGCCACCGTCACGATCGATCGGCCGCCGGCCAACGCATTCGATCCCGCCCTGATCGCCGAGCTGCTCGCGGTGCTGCCGCCGTTGGCGGCCGACCCCGACGTCCGCTGCCTCGTCGTGCGCGGCACCGGTCGATTCTTCGTCGCGGGAGCCGACATCCGGGTCATGCGCGCGCTCACCGAGGACACCCAGCGCGCGATGCGGCCGTGGATCGAGGTGCAGAAGCTGCTGGAGACCGCGCCGAAACCCGTTGTCGCAGCACTGAACGGCCACGCCCTCGGCGGCGGCGCCGAGCTCTCCCTCGCCTGCGACGTACGTGTGATGACCGCGTCGGCAACCATCGGTTTCCCCGAGATGGGGCTCGGGCTCTTCCCCGGCGCCGGCGGCAGCCAGCGACTCCCCCGGCTGCTCGGGACCCATCGCGCGAAGCTGCTGATGATCCAGGGGGCCCGGCTGTCGGCCGCGGAAGCGCTGCGCATCGGACTGGTCGACGAGATCGTGCCGGACGACGAATTCGATTCCCGCACAGCCGAGCTCGCGGCCGATCTGGCCGCGAAGCCGACCCGGACCATCGGCCTGCTCAAGCGGATCGTCGAGGAGGGGCGCACGCTCTCCCTCGACGAGGCCCTCGACCTCGAGTTCGCGGCCGTCCTCGAACTGATCCGCACCGACGACACCGCCGAGGGGCTGCAGGCCTTCCTCGACAAGCGGGCGCCGTCGTTCACCGGCCGCTGAGTCCGCGCGCCCACCACTCCACTCCGTCCGAAGGACACCCCATGACATCCAGATTCCGGCGCCGCGCAGTCGCCGCCGTCGCGGCACTGGCCGCGGTCACCGTCGCCGCCACCGCGTGCTCGCGACCCGCCTCCGAGTCCGCTTCCTCGTCCCCCGACGGCCTCGTCCGCATCTCGGTCGGCGTCGATCCCTCCTACGCACCGTTCTTCGTCGCCGAGAAGGAGGGCCTGTTCGAGGCAGCGGGCCTCAACGTGCAGATCATCCAGACCGAGGGCGGCGCCGCGGGCGCGCAGAACGTCGTCGCCGGCACCTCTGAGATGTCCGGCAACGCCGACTCGACCGCCGTGACGGTGATGGCCGCCAATCCGAGCCTGCGCGCGCTCGGCGTCTACGAGGAGTCCGACCGCTACTTCCAGGTAGTCCTCCGGTCGGGTGTCACGCCCCAGACGATCAAGACGATGGGCGTGTTCCCCGGCATCGGCCTCTACTTCACGCACGCGTACCTGCGCAGTCTCGGCCTCGACCCCGCCGCCGTGAAGCTGGTGAGCACCAGCCCGCCCGAGCAGCCGGCCCTCCTCGCCCGCGGTGACATCGACGGCTTCATCTCGTTCGACCCGTGGGTCGCGCAGGCCGTCGCGACCGGCGGACGTGTCGTCGGCACCAGCGGCGACTTCGGCGCCCGGTACTCGCAGTGGCTGCTCACCTCGGAGTCGTGGCTGTCCGCGAACGAGGAACTGGCGGCGCGGGTCTTCGGCGTCGTCGCCGACGCGGCCGCGATCGTGAACTCCGACCCCGATCGTGCGGCCGCCGCAATCTCTTCGGCGATCCAGATGGATCCGGCGGAGGCGAAGCGCACCGTGACCCAGATCGATTTCGTGGGACGGGACTTCACCGCCGACGACGCGGCCCGCGCCGACGATCTGGTCACGTTCTTCCGCGACCAGGGCAAGATCACCGGCACCGTCGACACCGACACGGTGATGCTGCACGGGTGGGTCACCGAGCACGCGAAGAACGAATGACGGCCCCGTTCTGCTGACCGGACCGCCCCGGTTCGGTCAGCAGAACGGAACCGTTTCCTCGCGCCCGTGGCCGCCATAGGGTCGGCGCACTCACCGAAAACCCGCGTCACCGATCGGAGCAGCCGTGGACGAATCCGCAATCCGGGTAGTCGAACTGTCGAGCCCGTTCACCCGCTTCGCCGGACGCATCCTCGTGGGCCTCGGCTACGACGTCGTCCTGGTCGAGTCCCCCGACGGGGACGCCACCCGACGCGAGTTCGGCGGGCACGCCTTCGCCCACTGGCACGCCGGGAAGAAGTCCGTCGTCCTCGATCTCGAATCGGAGGCCGGGCGCCGCGATCTCGCGCGACTGGTCGCCGCGTCGGACATCTTCCTCGACGGCAGCGCACCGGGCGCCGAACCCGCCGCGGTGCAGGGTGGTTCCACCGTCCACGTCCGGGTGACGCCGTTCGGTACCGACGGGCCGCGCAGCGATTGGGCGGCAACCGATCTCACCGTCGCCGCACTCGGTGGCATGCTGGCGCAGGTCGGCGACCCGGACGGTCCGCCCCTGCTGCTGCCCCAGGGCCAGGCCGAGCAGTTGGCCGGAGTCAACGCCGCGATCGCGGCGCTCCTGGGCCTGCGGGCGCGCCGGCGAGGCCCGGTTCCGGTCGTCGACGTCTCCGCGCAGGAATGCGTTGCCGCGAGCCTCGAGGCCGGGACGCTCGCCTACCTGCACGAGGACCGGGTGCCGCCGCGGCCCGGACGCGTGCACCCGCTGGTGCCGCACGGGTTGTTCCGAGCCGCCGACGGCTATCTCGGCGGCGGGCTGGGCGGCAGCCCGCGCATGTGGGACGCGCTGCTGGCCTGGCTCGTCGAGGAGGGCGCGGCCGACGACCTCGCCGATCCCCGCTGGAGTGATCCGGTGGAACGAAAGCGGCACCAGGACCACATCTTCGAGGTGGTGCAGCGCTTCCTCGACAAGTGGACCAAGGAGGAGTTCGCGGTCGCGGCGCAGTCCCGCAAGCTCCCGTGGTCGGCCGTCGACCGCCCGGACGAGCTGCTCGTCAACCCGCAACTGAACGACCGCGACTTCTTCGTCGACGTGGTCTCGCGCGACGGCGTGACGCGCGACCTGGGCTTCGGTTTCGCGTTTCCGGAAGGCACCCGGGTGCGGGATCTCGCCGTGGCCGACGTCGGCGAGCACCAAGCGCTGCTCGATCGGGCGGCTGTTCCGGATCCTGGACTGCCCGAAGCGGATTCGACAGGGCTTTCCCTCGACGGCATCCGCGTCCTCGACCTGACGTGGGTGTTGGCCGGACCGTACTGCACCCGCATCCTCGCCGACCACGGCGCCGACGTCGTCAAGGTCGAGTCGCTGGGTCGTCCGGACCCGACGCGGTTCGCGCCGTTCATGCACCTGTCCCGCGGGCCGCACGACGATCCCGACACCAGCGGGTACTTCAACGACGTCAACCGCAACAAGCGCAGCATCACCCTCGACACGCGCTCGCCCGCCGGGCTCGAGGTCCTGGCCGACCTGATCGCGCAGAGCGACGTCGTCGTCGAGAACTTCAGCTCCTCCGTCATGGAGAAGATGGGCTTCGGGTACGAGCGACTGCGTGAACTGCGCCCCGACATCGTGTACGTCTCGATGTCCGGCATGGGCCACACCGGCCCGCGCAGCGGCTGGGTGTCGTACGCCGACATCGTCTCCGCGGCAACCGGGTTGACCGCCCTGACGGGATGGGACGCGGACCGGGTGGTCGGCGTCATCTACGGCCACGGCGACATCGTGGCGGGTCTGCAGGCCGCGACCGCCGTCCTCGCCGCGCTCGAGTACCGCGACCGCACCGGCCGCGGTCAGCACGTCGACCTGTCGCAGTTGGAGGCGATGGCCTCGCACATGGGCACCAGCGTCGTGCAGGCGACGGGCACCGGGCGGTTCCCCACCCCGATCGGCAATGCCCATCCCACGATGTCGCCGCACGGTGTCTTCCGGTGCCTCGGCGCCGACCGCTGGTGCGCGATCGCGGTTCGCGACGAGACCGACTGGCGTCACCTGTGCGAGGTGCTCCGACGTCCGGACTGGGCCGACCGCTTCGGGACCGCACACGCGCGCCGCGAACACGAGACCGAGATCGCCGACGCGATCGCGGCGTGGGCTGCGCCGCTGCCGGCCGAGACCGCCGCCGAGATCCTCCAGGCCGCCGGTGTCCCCGCCGGCGCCGTCCAGAACGGCCGCGACCTGGTCGAGAGCGACCCGCACCTGCGGGCCCGCGGCTACTACGTTCCCGGCGACCATCCGAAGGTCGGCCGGTTCCTGCACGAGGGCGCACCCGTGCGCGTGGGCGCGCCGGTGGCCGTCCGGCGCGCGGCACCGCTGCTCGGCGCCGACACCGACGACGTCCTGCGCGACGTCGCCGGATACCCGCCCGAGACCATCGCCCGCCTGCGCGCCGACGGCGTCCTGACCTGACCCGACCTGATTCCACGGTCCACCTCGACCGCCCCCACTGCTCGAAAGATCCAGAAGGAGAACACATGCGCGCCGCCCGGCTCCACAGTTTCGGACAGGCTCCCGTGATCGACGAGGTCGACGTCCCCACCCGGGAGCCCGGTCAGACCCTGGTCCGCATCGATGCGGCCGCTCTCGGCCACCTCGACATGACGGTGGCGAGCGGGAACTTCGACGTCCGCCCTCAGCTGCCGCACATCGGCGGCACCGACGGCGCCGGCACCGTCGTCGAGTCGGACACCTTCGAGCCGGGCGCCCGGGTCCTGGTGCGCGGCAGCGGGATCGGGCTGTTCAAGAACGGCTGCTGGGCCGAGTACGTGGTGGCCGCGGACAAGGCGTTCACGCCGTTCGATTCGGGGCTCGACCCCGCGGTGGCGGCGACCTTCCTGCTCCCCAGCACCACCGGATACGTGGCCGTCCACGACGTCGCCGACGTCCGGGTGGGTGAGCGGGTGATCGTGTCCGGGGCGTCCGGCGCGGTGGGGTCGATGGCCGCACAGTTCGCGCTGCTGGCCGGGGCATCCGAGGTCATCGGCGTGGTGCCCCGCGAGGACCAGGTCGCGCTGTTGCCCGAGGGAGTCCGGCCGATCGTCGGCCGCGGTGCGGAGGTGGCCGACGCCCTCGGCCCCGACCCCGTCGCGGAGGTGCTGATCGACACCCTGGGCGGGGACGCGCTGCCGCACCTGCTCGCGCGTGTCGTGCCGGGCGGGCGGGCCGCCCTGATCGGCTACACCCTCGGCACCCAGCTCACGATCGACCTGCCGAACTGGCTCCTGAGCGACGTTGCGATCTTGCCGGTCAACATGATTCGCAAGACCGCCCGGCAGGCCGAGCTGGCACCGGACATGATCGCCCGGCTCGTCGCCGGGGACATCCGCCTCGCTGTCCAGCAGTTCCCGCTCGACGACATCGCCGACGCGCTGCAGCTGATGCGCGAGGGCAAGGTCGCCGGACGTGCCGTCGTCGTGCCGTGACACCGTGACCGGCCCGCTGCCGCTGCCGGATCCCATGACGATCCCGGCGCTACTGGTCGACCGCGCGATTCGGCGCGGCGGTCACACCGCGCTGCGAGTCGAGGACGTGCGGTTGACCTACCGGCAGCTCGCGGATCGGGCGGCCGCGACGGCCGGATCGCTGGCGGGCCGCGGTGTCCGGCGCGGAGACCGGGTGGCCGCGATGTCGGCGAACCGCCTGGAGCTGCTGGACCTGATCCTCGGCTGCAGTTGGCTCGGCGCCGTCGCGGTACCCCTCAACACGGCTCTCCGGGGCGATGCCCTGACCCACGTCCTCGCGGTGTCGGGCGCGCAGCGGCTGCTCGTGGAACCGGAGTACGCCCCACGCATCGAGGCCGCGGGCTTCCGGGGCCAGCTATGGACTGTCGGCACCGAGTCTGCGCCGCAGCCGGATTCGGCGCCCGTCCGACCCGCAGCGGGCATCTCGGCGCTCGACCCGGCGGCGGTGCTGTTCACCTCCGGCACCACCGGGCTGCCGAAGGGGGTGCTCTGCCCCCACGCCCAGTTCCTCTGGTGGGGCCGGGGTGTGGGCGCGTCGCTGGACCTGGACGCGGACGACGTCCTCTACAACGGGTTGCCCCTGTTCCACACCAACGCGATCAACGCGTTCTTCCAGTCCGTGGTGGCGGGCGGCACCTTCGTTCTGGGACAGCACTTCTCGGTGCGCGAGTACTGGCACCGGGTGGCCGACGCGGACGCGACGGTCGTGTACCTGCTTGGCGCCATGGTCGCGATGCTCGCCGGGCGGCCGCCGGCACCGGCAGATCGGGCGCACCGGGCCACCCGCGCGCTGTCCCCCGCAACCCCCGAACGACTGTGGCAGCCGTTCCGCGACCGGTTCGGCGTCGAGCTGATCGACGGATTCGGCACCACCGAGACCAATCTCGTGCTCGGCACCGCGCCGGGAGCGCGGCGCGCGGGCTACCTCGGCACGATCATGCCCGGGTACGACGCGCTCGTCGTCGAGCCGACCGGCAACCCCGTTCCGGACGGCACCCCGGGCGAGCTGCTGGTGCGCACCGAGCTCGACGGCGCCTTCGCGCTCGGCTACCTCGGCGACGCTCCCCCGTCGGCCGGCGCGTGGTTGGGCACCGGCGATCGGGTGGTCCGCGAGCCCGACGGCTGGTTCCGGTTCGTCGATCGGATCAAGGACGTCATTCGACGGCGCGGCGAGAACATCTCGTCTGCCGAGGTCGAAGACGTCCTCGGACAACATCCCGCTGTGGCGCAGGCGGCGGTGTTCCCCGTTCCCTCCGAACTGGCCGAGGACGAGGTGATGGTGACCGTGGTCCCGCGACCGGGCCAGCGCGTCGATCCCGCCGAACTGCGCCGGTTCGCCGAGCCCCACCTCGCCTACTTCGCGCTGCCCCGCTACGTCGACGTCGTCGATGTCCTGCCGCTCACGGAGACCGGCAAGGTGCGCAAGGCGGAACTGCGCGAGCGCGGCGTCGGGCCGACCACGTGGGACGCCGAAGCGGCCGGCATCGCTCCCGCCCGCTGACGTCCGCCCGGGCCGGGACGTGACGTCTCCGCAGCAGCGCGCTACGCCTCGATCGGGGCGTACCAGTCGGCGTTCTCGAGCAGCACGCGCGTACCCAGGTCCCGGTTCCATTCCGGCTCGATACCGTGCCGCCGTAGGACGGGGAACACCTCGGCCTCGAGCAGGCGCGTCACGTCGGCCGCGTAAAATTCTTCCTTCGCGTCTTCGCTGAGCGCGTCGTAGGCGGCCTGGTCGAATGTCTCGGGCGGAAACGCGCCGAAGCCGACGTAGGTCGACCCGTCCTCGACGAGACGGTCGGTGTCCTGCTGGTGGAAGTACACGTAGCCCTTCCAGTGGCGGCTGTCGTCACGCTCTTCCCAGATCTCACCGGACGCACAGCTGCCGCAGCAGGAGAAGTCCGCGCGAGCGACCACGCCGTTGGCATTGAGCTCCTCGAACGCGGCGATCGTGCGGGACGTGTACGTCCCGATCTCCGCCTGCTGACGCAGCCGGGCCGTGCGGAGCGCGACGAACGCCGCCTCGAGCTGCTCGTCGGTGAGGTCGTAGTCGTCGCCGTAGAGGTCGACGAAGTCGTCGACGTCGTCGCGGCCGGTGATCAGCAGAGCCCAGATCTGCTGGGTGAGCTCGGCGCGGTCGTCCTCGTCGAGGGGCAGGTCGGGCAGAATGGCGTAGGGCGGGAACGTGTTCGGGTTGGACAACGCGCTCACGGCGCCACCTCCAGATAGCTGACGGAACCAGGCACATCGCCCGGCGGCCACGACAGTACCCAGCTCCCACGACAGCTCCGTGCCGTCGTCGGGAACTCGTCGACGCGGTGGACGTAGCGCCGAAATGCATCACATCACTTCGCCGGTCACTTGCCGCAGCCGTTGAACGAACACATGGTGGGGCTGCACGCCATCGCGTGACCGGCGTCGGCCGGCGAGTGCGTGCACTTCATCGCGTGCAGGGCCCGGCTGATGCCCACACCTGCGGTGCGCAGGGCCCCGGTCACGCGGCTGACGTTGAGGCGAACCGTGGGACCCGTGACGGACAGCGCGCCGGCGATGGTCGTGGGGCCGCTGAAGACGGGGACCGCGACACTCATGTACCCGAGCCGGGTCTCCTCGACCTCCACTGCCAACTGCTCCTTGCGCATCCGCTCGAGCTGCTGCCGCAGCACCGACACGGACATCGTCGTGCGTGCGGTGAGGGCGGTGAAGCCCTGCTCGACGACCTCGTCGAACACCGACTGCGGTGAGAACGCCAGGATCATCTTTCCGGTCGCCGTGCAGTACAGCGGCAGGCGGCCGGCGACGCGGGACTGCTGGTTGAGGCCGCGGTGGCCGATGATCTTCTCGATGTAGAGGACGTCGATGCCGTCCCGCACCGCGAAGTGGACGGTCTCCTGCGTCGCGAGCAGCAGGTCCTCCATGTACGGCAGCGCCGCGTCACGCAGGATCCGCTGGCGCGGCACCAGCTGCCCAAGCTCGAACAGGCGCAGGCCCAGACGGTACTTCGTGCCCGCACGCTCGAGCAGGCCCCACTCGACCAGCTCTCCGGCGAGCCGATGCACCGTGGCCTTGGCGACCCGACTGCGCCGCGTCAGCTCGGTGAGGGACAGGTCGCTGTGGTCGTTGTCGAAGGCGTCGAGGATCGATCGGGCCTTCCCGAGCACCGACGACATCTCACCGCCCTGTCCCTGCGCCGACTGGATCGGCACCACCGAACCGAGATCGACCGATCGCTGCATCGCTGTCGTCACTGCGGCCTCCTGGCACTCTGCGGGACTCGCTCCGACTCGGGCTCCCGAGCGGCTCAGCCCTTTCGGTGCCAGTGACGCTAGGGACCAAAGTCCCGAGACGCACGTCACACGTTCCGCCCAGCGGACCGGTTTCACAGTGTTTACAAATGCCCCGTCGGTGGGGTGTCCGCAGTCACTGCAACGGCGCCGGTGTTCACATTCGCCAGGAACTCGCACACCGCTGCCGCGACGCGGTCCGCGTGCCGTTCGACGAGCGCCACGGTTCCGTCCTCGATTACGACCTCCGTCACCGTCGGCGCGCCCCTCAGGTGGGCGCGCAGCTTCGGCAGGTTGGGCATCGAGAACGGGTCGGCGCCTGCGCCGATCAGCAGCACCGGTGCCGTGACGGCCCCGACCCTGTCCTCCATGCGGTACCGGCCGCACGCGCGGTGGCCCTCGGCCGGGTCCACACCGAAGGCGAGCGCGTCGCGCAGGAACCGGTCCAGCAAGTCGGTGACCGGCTCCGGATAGTAGGGCCGCCGCAGGTCCCACAGTGTCTGCAGGTGGGCGCCGTCGGCGCTTCGGTCGGCGCAGTCCACCCCACCCGCACCCGAATGGCCGGCTCGATACTCCGCGTCCGCCCACGGGCACGACGACAGCACGACGGCGTCGATCCGCCCCTCGTCCGCGGCCGCCATCTCGAGCGCCACCGCGGCGCCGGTGTGGTGCCCCAGGACGGTGGCCCGCTCGATCCCCAGCGCGTCGAGCAGTTCCCACGCGCCGCGCGCGAACGCCTCGATGGTCTGCGGCGCGGGCAGTGTGGCGCTCGCCCCGAATCCGACCATGTCCATCGCGATCACCCGGAAGTTGCTCGCCAGCAGAGGAATCAGTTCCCGGAACTCGTCCCACGACCGCGGGGTCTGGTGCAGTAGCAGGATCACCGGGCCCCGGCCCTGCTCGGCGTAGTGCAGCTGACCGAACGACGTGTCGGCGTAGCCGAACCGCACGCCCATCAGTACGCCGCCACCATCGGGGTGTCGACGCCGATCACGTCGATCTTGGCCGCCCCGCCCGGGTTGCCCACCGGCTCGGCCCGGGTCGGCAGGATCTCGAGGAAGAACCGCTTGGCGTCCTCCTTGAACTGCGGGTCGGCCTTGCGATCGACGGCGATCGCCTCGACCGGGCACGCGAGTTCACATGCGCCGCAGTCGATGCACTCGTTCGGGTTGATGTAGAGCTTGCGCTCCCCCTCGTAGATGCAGTCGACCGGGCACTCCTCCATGCAGGACCGGTCCATGTAGTCGATGCATGCCTCGCCGATGACGAATGCCATTGTTCAGCCCTCCTGTTCGGTGGAATGTCCGGGGAAGATCTCGGCATCCGGGTCGATCGCCGCGGCGGCGTTGTTGACCGCGGTTGCGGCCTCGCCGAAGCCGACCGCGATGAGCCGAACCTTGCCGGGGTAGTCGGTGATGTCGCCGGCCGCGTACACGCGCGGAACCGCGGTCTCCATACGGGTGTTCACGACGATGTGGCGAGAGTCGATCTCGAGGCCCCATTCCGTCATCGGACCGAGGTCGGCGGTGAATCCGAGTGCGGCGATGACGGACTGGGCCGGCAACGTGCTGGTGCTCTTCTCGAGCTTGTGTGCGACGTCGACTTCCGAGATCCAGCCGTTGCCGCGGACGGCGGCGATGTCGGCGTTGACGATCATCCGCACGCTGCTCTCGCGCACCTTCGTGACGGTGGCCGCGTGGGCCCGGAACTTGTCGCGGCGGTGCACCAGCGTGACCGACGACGCGATCGGCTCGAGGTGAACCGCCCAGTCGAACGCGCTGTCGCCGCCGCCGACGATCACGACGTCCTTGCCGGCGTGCGCCGAGAGGTCCGGCACGAAGTAGCTCAGGCCGCGCCCGTGGAAGTCGAGCCCCTTGGCGAGCGGCCGGGGCGTGAAAGTGCCGATGCCGCCGGTGATGATCACAGCACCGGCGGTGACGGTGCGTCGCGAGCTCGTTCCGACGACGACGCGGCCGTCCGCATCGTGCGTCAGCGTCTGTGCCTGCTCGCCCAGCAGGTACTGCGGGTCGTACGGCGCGGCCTGCCGCAGGAGGCCGTCGATCAGATCGCGACCCTTGACCGACGGGAAGCCCGCGATGTCGAGGATGGCCTTCTCCGGGTACATCGCACTCACCTGACCGCCGGGTTCGGACAGCGCGTCCAGCACAGCCACCCGCAGGCCCCGGAATCCGGCGTAGTACGCGCCGTAGAGGCCCGCCGGGCCGGCGCCGATGATCAGGATGTCGACCTCGAGTGCGGTCGAGACGTTGGACGAAGCGTTCATGTCGACAACGCTAATAATGCTGGCGCCCTTGACATATGAAACCGGTCCGGTCAGTAGACTGCGTTCGCCCCCGGACCGCCGGGTCCACGCACGCCGAAAGGCGGGCCCACCGGCGAAGGGGAGGTCTGCCGGTGGGCCCGCCGTCAGCGGGTGCCGCGGGGTCAGCCGAAGATGTCCGGCTCCTCCGCGGCGATCTTCTGGATGATCGTCGAGTACGCGAACCAGCCGACCTTCTCGGTGCCGACGGCCTCGTACGTCTGCGTGGCGACGTCGTGTTGCAGCGCAACGGGATCGCCCGCGGCCCGCGCGGCCAGCTCGGCCTGCATCGACCGCTCCATCGACACGTACCACCACACGGCGCTCTCGACCGAGGTGCCGACCGTCAGGTGTCCGTGGTTGGTGAGAACCACCGCCTTGTTGGGCCCGAGTGCGGCCGCGATGCGCAGTCCTTCCTCCTCGTCGAGCGCGACACCGTGGTACTCGTCGTAGATCGAGTGATCCTCGTAGAAGGCACACGCGTCCTGCGTGATCGGGCTGAGTAGCCGGTGCAGCGACGAGAACGCCTTGCCCTGCAGTCCGTGGGCGTGGACGGCACCCACGACGTCCGGGCGCGCCTCGTGGATCTTGGAGTGGATGACGAACGCGGCGCGGTTGAGCGGCCCGTCGCCCGACAGGATGGTGCCGTCGGAGTCGACGTGCAGCAGCTCGTCCGGGGTGACGCGGGAGAAGTGCCGGCCGAACGGCGCCGTCCAGAACGTGTCGGGACGCTCCGGGTCGCGGGCGGTGATGTGTCCCGAGATGCCCTCGTCGAGGCCGAAGCGCGACAGGATCCGGTAGCCGCCGATCACCGCGACCTTGCGACGCCGCCGCTCGGTCTCGACGTCGTCCGACTCGGGCCGTCCGGGGATACCGGCCAACTCGGCGATGGTGGGTGCGTGTGTCATTGCGTCCTTTCGGGTTCGACGGATGGAAGAACGGATCTACTTGACGCCGTACCGGGCGAGGTACCGCGTGGAGAGCAGGCGCAGTATCCGGTCGAACAGGAAGCCCATGATGCCCAGCACGATGATGCCCACGAACGTCCAGTCGATGCGGCCGTAGTTGCGGGCCTGCCAGATCATGGAGCCGATGCCGTGGTCGGCGGCGACGATCTCGGCGGAGACGATCGTCAGAAAGCTGTTGCCCATCGCGAGGCGGGCGCCGGTGACGATGCCGGGCACCGACGACGGCAGCACCACCGTCTTCATGATCTGCAGCTTGCCCGCACCGAGATTCGTCGCTGCCTGCAGCTTGTTGTCACTGATCGCGACGGTCGCGGCGATCGTGCTGACGGTGACGATGAAGACGGAGGTGTAGAAGATCAGCACGACCTTGGAGGTCTCGCCGATGCCGAACCACACGACCGCGAGCGTCACGAACGCGATGGGCGGGATGAAGCGGAAGAACTCGATGTAGGGGTCGAGGAGCTGACGCACGATGTTCACGCGGCCCATGAGGATGCCGATCGGCGCACCGATCACCACGCCCAGGCTCCAGCCGATCAGGATGCGCTGCGCGGACGCCCAGATCGACGTCCACAGCACCCCGCTCTCGGCCAGTTCGGTTGCGGCCTTCCAGACTTCGGCCGGAGAAGCAATGGTGGTGGGCCCGTACCACCAGGCCAGGAACGACCACACGGCCAGGCCGATCACGGCGGACGCGATCCACAGGAGAGCGGTGCGGACGGCGGCGCCGGACGCCCCCGCACTCCGGCGACGGGCGCGTTGCGTGCGGGCGGCACGCACGGTGGCGGGTGTGTCGGCCACGGCGGTCATAGCTCCTCCTCGATGCCCTGGTTGCGCAGCGACGCCACGACCTCGGCGCGGATGTCGTCGCGCAGTTGCTCGTACAGATCGATCACCGCGTGATCGGCGCGGTCACGCGGTCGCGGGGCGTGCACCTCGTAGATGCTCTTGATGCGCGCCTTCGGGCCCGCGGACATGACCACGATGCGGTCCGCCAGGGTCAGGGCCTCGTCGATGTCGTGGGTGACGAAGACGACGGTGCATCCGGTGTGGCGCCAGATCTTGTCGAGTTCGGTCTGCAGCACCTGACGGGTCTGGGCATCGAGGGCACCGAACGGCTCGTCCATCAGCACGAGCGACGGCTGGTTGGCGAGCACGCGCGCGATCTGCACGCGCTGACGCATACCGCCGGAAAGCTGTGCCGGGAACTTGTCGCCCGCGTGCGGCAGACCGACCATCGCCAGGTACTCGGCGGCGATCCGCGCCTGGGACGCCTTGTCCGCGCCGTGCATCCGCGGCCCGTACGCCACGTTCTGACTGACGGTCATCCACTCGAAGAGCGCCTCCGAGCTCTGGAAGACCATGCCCGCGTGCGGGTTGCTCCCGTAGACCTCGTCGCCGTCGCAGACGATCTCACCCGCGGACGGCTTCACGAAGCCCGCCATCGCCGAGAGCAGGGTCGACTTGCCGCAGCCACTCGGGCCGAGCAGGCAGACGAACTCGCCCGGCCGGACGTCGAGGTCGATACCCGAGACGATCTCGGCGGCACCGAAACTGATACCGAGGTCGCGGACGTCGATGGGGACGCCCTTGATGGTGGTTGTCGCTGTCACTGCTTGTCCTCCTGGTACCAATCGAGCAGCATCGCCGAGGTGAGGTCGGGCTGCTCGGAGAGAACGCCGATCTTCTTGTAGAAGTCGACGATCGACTGTGCGGACTCCACGTCCTTGTCGGTGAGATTCTCGACACCGAAATCGATTTCGCCGACGGCGGTGATGGTCTGGTCCTCGGCGACGTTGACGGCCTTCTTGGTCGCGACCGCCGCCGTCTGGGGATCGGCTTCGACGCGCTCGCTCGCCTCGGCGAGGACCTTCGCGATCTTGCGCGCGGTGTCCTCGTTCTTTTCCAGCCACGGCGCCGTGGTGATGGCCCAGTGGTGGTAGAACCAGTCGTAGTCACCGGTGACCGCGACGACGTGCCCGCTGCCCTGGGACAGCGCGGTGGCCGGCCACGGCTCCCACAGCACGTAACCGTCGATGTCGCCGCGGCTCAGCAGCGCCGGCATGTCGGTCGGTGTGGCCGTGATCATTTCGACTGCGCCCGGGGCGATTCCGTTGGCCTCGAGGTACTTGTCGGTCGAGATCTGGCTCAGTCCCGGCACGATGCCCATCTTCTTGATGCCGGCCGCCGAGTCGACCCCGTTGCGGAGCACCACCTTGATGTAGTCGCCGGACACCTCGTACGAGTACATCGCCCGCAGCGAGGGATTCTGCCGCAGTTGCGCGATCGTGGTGGTGTCCGAGCTTCCCGCCACCTGGACCTGGCCGGTGGCCAGCGCGTCCACGGCCTCGCCGCCGCGTCCGAACTGGACCAGCTGGACGTCGAGCCCCTCGTCCGCGAACATCCCTTCCTGATCGGCGACGAAGAACGGGGCGTAGGACGCGTCGATGCCCACCGCGATCCGGAGGGGGCCGCCGCCGGTGTCGGCCGTGCTCTGGGTGGCCGGGCGGCTGCACGCCCCCGCGGCGACGGTGAGAACAAGTGCTGCTGATGCAAGGGTCACCTTGCCGAATGTCGATCGCCAGGCCATGTGTGCACACCTTCGTTCTGTGATCTGCGCCGCATTTGCGGGGTCGTGGTGAAGAAACCTAACGGCGGCGAATCGCGACGAGAACGAACGCGGTCCACCGTGCGGACCGGGCCGGAGAACTTACGTGGGCGCAACATCCGAACATGCCGCAGCACACGATCGGAAGCGCGCGAGAAACATGCTGACCTGTGACGACCGGCCGCACGAGAACCTCCGGAGGCTCCGGTCAGAGCGTCCAGTGGGGCTCACGCCCGTTGCACACGCGTCCCACGTTGCGTGCCGTCATCGCATAGATTCGCTCGCGCGCGGTGGCGCTGCCGCCGGCGACGTGCGGACTGAGCAGGACGCGATCGAGCCGGAGCAGATCGCTGTCCGGCGCCAGCGGTTCGTCGTCGAAGACGTCCAACGCGGCGCCACCCAACCACCCCGTCCGCAGTGCCGCCGTCAGCGCGGTCGTCTCGACGACCGGTCCGCGGGCGACGTTCACGACGATCGCGCCCTCGGGCAACCGCGCGAGTTCACGCTCACCGACCAGTCCGCGGGTCGCCGCCGTCAGCGGCACCGCGAGCACGAGGACGTCGGACACGGCGAGCAGGTCGTCGAGTGCGAGGTACCGGGCGGACGCGTCGGCTTGCGGACGTTGCGCGGTGTACGCGACGTCGCAGCCGAATGCCCCGAACAGTGCGGCGCAGCGCCTGCCGATGTCACCGAATCCGACGATTCCGACGCGTCGATCGCCGAGGTCGCGGCAGCCGTGTTCCAGGATCCGGTCCTGCGGCCACTGCCCCTCGCGGATGCGGTCGTGGGCCCATCCCATCGAGCGGCTGAGGCTCGCGGAAGCGACCACGGCCCATTCCGCGACCGAGGCCGCGTTCGCGCCGGGGGTGTTGGCAACGGACACCCCGGCCCGCCGCCACGCGTCGACGTCGATCCAGTTGACGCCGACACCCGGCTGCTGGACGAGCCGCACATGACCGCCGATCGCGGCTTCCGCTGTGCCCAGGGGCAGTTCACCGCTCCAGTCGCCCACGACGATGTCAGCGGCGGGGAGCAGCGCGCGCAGCTCGGCCCGGGTGCGGGCGACCGGCCGCACGATCTCGACGTGTGGCGCCGCGTCGCGCAGGCGTCGCCCCAGGGCGTCCTGGTCGTCCGGCGCCAACAGCAGTATCCGCATCACGAACCGTCCTCTCGAAGCGTGAAGCCGGCCACGCAGGACGCGTGGCCGGCTTCACGGACTGGGTTGTGGGAAGGCGGCTCAGGCGACGCTCTTCGCCTGCGCCGACGCCTTCGCCAGGAACTCGAGGCTCAGCGGGTTGTACAGCGCCGCCTGCTCGTGCTGCGGCCAGTGCCCGCACTCCGGGTACAGCTGCAGCTGCGCGCCGGGGATGTCCTCGGCCATCTTCTTGGCCTCCGGTACGTCACCGAACGGGTTCTCGTGACCCCACACCACCAGCGTGGGCGCCTGGATGCGGGCGAGGCGATCCGGACGCAGCAGGTTGCGCTGGCGAGTCTCCATGTCCTGCAGCGAGAGCAGGTTGTGGATGTTCGCGACGAAGTCCGGCTGGTGGTAGATCCGGTGCCGCGCCTCGACGAGTTCCTCGGTGGCGTCGACGGGGTCGTGCATGAGCAGCCGCAGCCGCGCCCGGGTGAGCTCGACGTCGTCGCTCTGCACCGCCTTGGTCGTCGAGGTGCGGATGCGCTCCATGATCTCCGGATTCGCGACGGTGCCGCCGGCCGCGAGCAGCTGCAGCGACAGCACCCGCTCGGGCTGCTCGCTCGCCAGGTGCGCCGCGACCCAACCGCCGAGCGACTCGCCCACCAGATGGACCTTGTCCAGTCCGACGGCGTCGAGGTAGTTCACGAGATGCTCGACGTAGCGCGGAATCTCGTACGGGTAGTCCGGCTTTCCGGTGTAGCCGTGGCCGAGCATGTCGATCGCGTGGCACTCGTACTGCGCGGCGTGCACCGCGATGTTCCGGGCGAACGCCTCGAGGTGACCACTGGTGCCGTGCAGGAACACCACCGCTTCATCACCGGATCCTGCCTGCAGCGATCGGGTGGGAATGCCCGCGGCGTCGACGGTCTTCACCGCGAAGTCGATGCCGGCCAGTTCGTTCCAGATTGTCATGAGCGTGTCCTTTGCAGAAGAGATCGGAGTGAAGGTCAGTGCGCCGCCGGCGCCGCGGCAGGGTCCAGGACCACGACGCCCATTCCGGTGAGCCATTCCGGAATCGCCTCGTAGGCAAGACGTTCTGCGGGTATGTAGTCCATGATGGCGGCCATCATCAGCCACGTGCGCAGTTCCTGGGCGCCGTTGCCCGCCTCGGTCTCGATGTCCGCGCTGGTGTAGCGCGCCAGCTCGTCGGCCTTGCCCACCGCGAACAGGTCGAGGATCCGGTCGTCGAACTCGGGCGAGATCGCAGCCTCGGCGGCACGGATGATCTGCCGTCGGCGCACGTCGTAGTCGGACCAGTTCTGGCGGCCGTCGAGCCAGGCCTGGACCATGAAGTCCTCGTCCTCGCCGTGCGGGTCGCGCCAGTCCGGCCACGGCAGGCGGTGCGACAGCCCGCCCGAGGCGATGACGGCCACCCGGGTGTCCGCGGGGTACGACGCGATCGCGTCACGCAGCGCGAGAGCGAGTCCCTCGCACCGCTCGAACGTCGGTAGCGGCGGCGCGAAGACGTTGACGACCAGCGGCACGATCGGCACGTCGAGTCCCGCCAGCAGGTACTGGATGGCGTGCGACTGACCGTGGTCGATCTGCAGGCGGGCCGAAAAGGCCAGGTCGAACTTCCCGCTCCCCACCACCTCGTCGGCCAGATGCCGCGCGAAGTCGACGTCGACGTTCTGCGGCCCCTTCGGCGTACCCGACTCCCCGCTGGCGTTGCACTCGCCGACGCCCAGAGTGAACGGCGGGATGAGATCGAGCCAGAACCCACGGAAGTGGTTGGAGCCGAGCAGGATCACCACGTCGGGCTGGGCGGCCGCGATGCGGTCGCGTGCGGCCCCCAGGGCGTCGCGGAAGCGTTCCGCCTCGGCCTTGTGCGTCGTCTCCTCCCAGTGGGTGTTCATGAGGGTGCTGTGCGATGCACCGACCCCCAGCACCAGTTTCGCCATCAGTCGATCCCCACTTCCTCGAGTGACCGGGTGGCGGTGTCGACGGCGACCCGGATCAGGTAGCGCGTGAGGCGTTCCGCCTCGCGCAGGTCCACGGTGTTCATGCCCATCGCGAAGTCGACCTCGAACGGCGCGTCCACGACCTTCGGCATCCCGACCCGCACCGTCGGGATGCCCCGGCCGCGCAGGATGTTGGCGTCGGTCGCGCCGCTGGCGTCGCGGGCCTCGCGGTGCGGTCCGCCCTCGAAGGCCTCCCACGCGTCGATGGCGCTGCGGCACAGCCACATCTGCTCGTCCGACGCCTCTCCCGGGATCGCCAGGATCTGCTCGATGTCGATCCGTGCGTCGAGGTCGACGGAGATCGCCCGCACGGCCTCGGCCAGTTCACGTTTGGCCGCCGTCGGCGTGGTCCGCGGACTCAGCCGCAGATCCACCATCATCCGCACCTGGCCCGGGGTGAAGGACGCGGTGCGCTCCCAGCCGCCGCGGATGTTCGCGACCATGCCCTGCGGGAACACCAGACCGTCCCGGTGCCGGTTCGAGTACTCGGGGAACCAGTCCTCGAGGCGCTGCGCGACCGCCCCGGCCAGCGCGACCGGGTTTCGGTAGGGCAGGCGGTGTCGGGAGCCGACGTAGGTGTGGCTGCCGTGCACGGTGATCTCGAACCACGCGAGCCCGACCTCCTCCCACGACACCGTCCACCCCGGTTTGGCGATGAGCGCGAAGTCGGCCCACACCCCCTGTTCGAGGAGGAACGAACAGCCCACGCCCTGACCCGTGTTGCGCCGGGAATTACCGACGCCCGGACGGGCATTGGTGGGCATGCCGCCAGCCCCGAAGCCCGCGAGCAGGTCGCCGGTGAGCGGGATGTCCGCCGCGCGGATCGCCTCGACGGCCGCGATCACGCATGCCGCGTGCCCCTTCGGGTTCGACGCCCCGAGTCCGATCACGTAGCCGCCGTCGACGACGGCGCGGGCGCGCAGGTCGGGGCGCAGCGTCTCCGCGGCCCACGGCACGTCCTCCTCCGCATTGCCGCTCGTGACGGTGTCGATCGGCGCGTACAGCAGCAGGTCGGGGCCGGTGCCGCCGCCGCGTACCCGGGCCCACGAATTCGCCTGCCGATCGTCGAGGTACATCGTGTGCGCCTCGACGCCCGCGTCGGAGAGAGTGTCGGCGATGTGTCGGGCGAGTGGCGCCTCGTCGCCGGTGGGGCTGACGATGTCGACCAGTCCCACGACGAGGTCCCGCAGCCGACCCTGATCCACGTGCGCCCACGCCCGCTCCGTCCAGCGCCTGCGGGTCTCGTCGAGGCCCGCGAGCGGGTCGCGGAGACCACCCGGGCGGACGGACGCGGCGGCGTCCGCGGTCACGAGTTGACCTGGTGTACCTGGGTGTTGCTGCGTGCGGCGATCATCCGCCAGGCCACCGGCGCACCGGCGGCCAGGAGGGCGCCGAACGTCACGCTGACGAGAGTCTTGAGCATCGTCTTCTCCTCTAGTCGGAAGCGGCCGGGGTTCGGGGTGCCGCTGCGGCACCGTCCGATTCGGCGGTGGGGGTGGCGCGACGTCGCTCGCGTACCGGACGCGCCGGCGGCGCCGGAGTGTGCGCCACCGCGGCGGCGATCTTCTCCGTGTACTCCTCCTCCGCGAGATTGCGCCACGCGGTGAGCGAGATGTCGGGGCGGTACAACTTCTCCGGGGGTGCGTCCGTCACGCGGACCATCCACTCGTCCTGGCCCGAGAACTGGCCGTGGAACAGCCAGCGGATCGCACCGAGGTACTTGGCGTAGAAGCCGAGCTTCTTCACACCGGTCACGAAGTTGACCATGAGTCCCACGTACTGGTGGTTGTCCTCGTCGACCGGGACGTAGAACTCGTAGTGGATGAAGTTCGGGTACGCGATGCGCAGCACGCCGGGCATCGACAGCGACGCGAAGCCCGGGAACTTCTGGGCCTCGATCACCGGGTTGACCTTCAGACCCGCGCCGACGTTTCCGATCTGCGAGATCTGGGTCTCGTCGGGCTTCTTCTTCCACCAGCGCTTGTTCGACCACTTGCCGACGCCCGGGAAGTCCGCCTCCCAGTACACCTCCTCCTGCACGCGGTAGAGCCACCGGCCCTCGGGCACGATGCTGGTGATGTTCCACGTGGGCATCGGCTTGAACAGGCGCCACAACGCGGTGCGGTGCAGGTACTTGGCGTGCCCCTCGTCGAACCCGTTCTCGCACGCAAATCGCCAGTTGCCACCGCGCGGTTGGATGCGACCGCCGACGATGCCCTCGTTCTCGACCAGCTCGCGGGGCAGCTGTTCGTCGATCGGGGGCGCGGGCTCGTCCGCGATGGGGATGTACACCCACACCAGACCGAGCCGCTCCTCGACGGAGTACGTCCGGACGGAGAGCTTGCCGCAGATCTTCGAGTCGGGTCCGTCGGTGATGACGGCGGCGAGCTTGCCATCGGTCAGCCGGAACGTCCAGCCGTGGTACGGGCAGCTGACGGTGCCCGGGAACTGCTGGTCACCCTCCGACAGCGGGACCCCACGGTGCGGGCAACGGTCGTGCAGCGCATAGGCTTTGCCGCTGTCACGGATGATCGCGAGCTTCTCGCCGCAGATCGTGTAGCTCTTGGGATCCTTGGTGATGTGGCCGGACCACGTCACCGGGTACCAGTAGCCCCGGTAGCCGCTGCCGGCCTCGTTGTATCGGGGCCACGCCGTCCAGTCCTGCCGACCGGCCGCGCGCGGCCTCTCCGGGAGCGCCTGCGTGGCGTCCGGCGCCTCGACACCAGTCATGTGAAGTCCTCTCGACACGAGATCTTTTGGTACGCAGATCTTCCGACGACTCGGTCGCCCTTCCAACGGATCCGGTTCGCTCAGCAGACCGGGTTCACCGGCGGGACCACAGTGGCCTCACCGACGGCGCACACCGTGCCGTCGGCGGACCGCTCCTCGAGGTCGAGGACAACCCGGCCGCCGCGGATCTCGCGCACCGATCCGGTCACGGTCAGGGTGGTTCCCACGTACGCGGGCGCACGGTTGCGCCAGCCGACCGACGACACCGCGTCCGGATCGCCGGCGTATCGCGCCGCGGCGCGGAAGAACAGCGTGCCGTGCAACTGCGCCATCACGACCCGGTCCGCAAGCCCTTCGGTGTGCGCGTACGCGGTGTCGTAGTGGATGCGGTGCGCGTTGTGCGTGGCGGCCCCGAACCGCAACACCCGCACCGGGTCCGTTTGCAGGACAACGGGTTCGATCTCGTCACCGACCGCGTGCACTTTCGGCTGTCCGCTCATCGGACGATGAACCTCTCCGTGACGGTCGCCAGGGCACCGGCCGCGGACGCGCGGTAGGTCTTGACGACGGTGATCAACAGGAAGCGCGCGTCGCTCCGCCCCTTCCACTCGACGCGGTCGACCGTGCGATCGACATCGATGTGTTCGCCGAGCGGCGGGCCCCGGTGGAATTCGATGTCCTGCCCGCCCGCCATCAGCCGGACGTCGAGACCCGACGTTCCCGGCACCTCGTCGGCGAACATCCCGTCGGGGCGGTAGACGTCGTCGTCGGCACCGCTGGGCCCGCGGAGGAGGCTGGGCACGTACAGGGGATGCACCGCGAAGTCCGGGCGATCCGGTTCGAGGTAGCGGGGATCGTCTTCGGCGCACGCGCGCGCGAAGGCGACCGTCTCGTCGGGACGGATCGACCCGAGATCCCGGTGTTCGCGGGTGCCGATCGTCGCCGACACCCGCTCGTGGACGGTGTCCAGTGGAGTGCTCATGCGGCGACGCTAGGGGCGGCACCACCTGCGCGGCCACAGACCGGGACCACCAGACGGACCGCAATCCTTTTCGCCCGCGAGGCGATCGGGTCAGGTATGCACATGACGAATCGACCGAACAGCTTGTACGCCACCGCAGCCGGCGTGAAGTTCCACTACCACGACCTCGGCGAGGGCGCGCCCACGATCTTCCTGCACGGCGGCGGACCCGGCTGCACCGCGTGGTCCGACTTCGGCCCCGTCGCGCCCCTGTTCGCGCAGGACCGCCGCGCGATCCTCGTCGACATCCTGCAGTACGGGCTGTCCGACAAGTGCACGATCACCGGTCCGATGTGGGACTTCCACGCCGCCAAGGTGGTGGCCCTGCTCGACGAGCTCGGCATCGACCGCGCCGACTTCGTGTGCAACTCGTGGGGCGGCACCATCGCCCTGAACCTGGCGGCCAAGTACCCGGACCGGGTGCGCTCGCTGGTGATCACGGGCAGCATGCCGGTCTTCTACGGTCCGCTCGCGCCGCTGCCCGAGGACGGTCGGCGGGGGCGCAACGCCCGCGACGTCTACTACGGCGGCGAGGGGCCGACGCGCGAGAAGATGCGTCAGCTCATCACCAAGCTCGAGTGGTACGACGGCGAGCGCCTGCCCGAGGAGACCCTCGACATGCGCTACGAGCAGAGCCTCGACCCCGACGAGATGGCCCTCGCCGCGGCGTCGGACAACCCGCGCGGCGACTGGCAGGACCTCACCGCCGAGCTCGGAATGATCCAGGCGCCGGTGCTTTTCGCGTGGGGCATGCACGACGCGTTCCTCACCCCCGACTACCCGCTCATGCTGGCCCGGATGATCGAGCACGGCCACCTGTACGTGATGGACAAGGCGTCGCATCACCTGCAGGAGGAGCGGCCGCACGACTACTACACCGTGGTGACCGGGTTCCTGAACCAGCAGCATCCGTGACAGCCGACGCGCCCGCCGACACGACCAGCGAGGACGTTCGTGTCGCCGCGCCCGAGGGCGGGAGCCGGATCCGACTGGTCGTGATCCTCGGACTGCTCACCGCCCTCGGGCCGTTCACGGTGGACATGTACCTCCCGGCGCTGCCCGCGATCACCGAGGACTTCCTGACGTCGGACGCGGCCGTACAGCTCACGCTCACCGGGACCCTGCTCGGTCTGGCCCTGGGCCAGTTGGTGATCGGTCCGCTCTCCGACGTCTTCGGACGTCGGCGCCCCCTCGTCATCGGCACCTCGCTGCACGTCGCGGCGTCCCTGGCCTGCTGGTTCGCGCCGTCGATCGCGGTGCTCGGCGCGCTGCGCGCGCTGCAGGGCCTCGGCGCCGCGGCGACCGGCGTGATCGCGATGGCCGTCGTCCGCGATCTGTTCGACGGCCGCGACGCCGCCGTCGTCATGTCGCGGCTGATGCTCGTCATGGGTGTGGCCCCGATCCTGGCGCCGTCGATCGGCGGCGTCCTGCTGACGGCGGTCTCGTGGCATGGGGTGTTCCTCGTGCTCGCCGCGCTCGGGCTCGTCATGATGCTGCTCGGCGGCATCGCGATGCCCGAGACGCTGCCTCCGTCGGCCAGGGTCGGCCGGGGCATCGCACCGGTGCTCCGCACGTACGCGACACTCGCTCGCGACGGACACTTCATGGTGCTCGTGCTGGTGTGCGGGCTGGGCCGGGCCGTGCTCTGGGCCTACATCGCCGGTTCGTCGTTCGTGATGCAGGAGCAGTTCGAGCTGGCACCCGGCGTCTACGGCTTCGCGTTCGCCGCGGGTGCCGTCGTGCTGATCGGCGCGTCCCAGCTCAACGTCGTGCTGCTGAACCGCTGGACGCCGCTGGGAATATGTCTGTCGTCGCTCGCCGCGAGCACCGTGGTCGGCGTCGTCGCGATCGCCCTCGCCGCGACCGGGACCGGCGGGTTCCTCGGCTTCGCGCTGCCCGTTCTGGCTTTGCTGTGCGCCACGGGGTTCGTGATGCCGAACGCCCCGGCGCTGGCCCTGTCGCGCCACGGCGAGGCCGCGGGCACCGCGTCGGCGCTGGTGGGATTCGCGCAGTTCGGAGCGGCGGCCGTCATCGCGCCGATCGTCGGGCTGCTGGGGAACACGTCGTCGGCCATCGCGGTCGCGATGACCGGGTCGGCGGTGTTCGCGCTGCTCGCCCTCGGGACGATCGTCAGGCCGTCCGCGCGATCTCGTACAGCGCGCGGCTGACACCCTGACCCGCGGTCTGCAGTGGTCCCGAGATCCGTGCGACGTTCATCCGGGCCGTGCTCGTGGAGACGCTGATCGCCCCCGCGACGGTGGATCCCCCGGAGAAGATCGGGACCGCCGCGCTGGCCGTCCCGAGGCGGACCTCCTCGGCCTCGACCGACATCGCTTCGCTGCGGGCACGCTCGAGCTGCCGGCGGAGCATCGCCGCCGACCCCACCGTGCGATGCGTGAACTTGGCGATGCCCCGCGCGACGACCTGGTCGAACACGCAGGTCGGCGCGAAGGCGAGCAGCACCTTGCCGGTGGCGGTGACCTCGAGGGGCAGTCGGCCGGCGATGCGGGACGGCAGGTCCACCGAGCCGTGCCCGGTGATCTTGTCGATGTACAGCACGTCGAGGCCGTCACGGATCGCCAGGTGCACCGTCTCCCGGGTGATCGCGTGCAGTTCCTGCAGGAACGGGAGCGCGGCGTCGCGCAGGATCCGCTGGGTCGGGACGAGTTGCCCCAGTTCGAACAGTCTCAGCCCCAGCCGGTAGTCGGTGCCCACTCGTTCGAGCAACCCCAGTTCGACCATCTCGGCCGCGAGCCGGTGCACCGTGGCCTTGGCGACCCCACTGCGCCGCGAGAGTTCGGTGAGCGACAGCGATCCCGACTCGGCATCGAAGGACTCCAGCAGCAGGCGCACCTTGCCCAGCAGCGATGTCATCATCAGGTGCCTCCTACGATCGCCGTCCCGTTCAGCGGGACCGGTTCGCAGAGCCTACCCAGAATCGGTCAAATGTTCGTTTCAATACCAGCGGCCGCGGAAGTACCGCGGGCGGGTCAGCCGACCGTCCACAGCGGAGCCTCGCCGCGGCACACCCGCGCCACGTTGTCGGCCGTCATCTCGAACATCCGGGCCAAGGCCGTCGAACTGCCGCCCGCGATGTGTGGACTCAGCAGCACGTTGTCGAGGCCGAACAGCGGACTGTCCGCCTCGAGCGGTTCGCGGGCGAAGACGTCCAGCGCCGCGCCGGCCACCGCTCCGGACCGGATCGCGTCGGCGACCGCGACCTCGTCGACCACCGGTCCACGAGCCACGTTGATCACCAACGCCTCCCGAGGCAGCAACGCCAGTTCGCGGGCGCCGATCAGGCCCCGCGTCTCGGCCGTGAGCGGAGCCGCCACCACCACGACGTCCGATTCCGCGAGGAGATCGTCGAGCGCGAGGTGACGCAGCGCGGAGTTCTGGATCGGGCGCCGGGAGGTGTACGCGACCTCGCACCCGAACGCCTGGAAAAGCGCCGCGCAGCGCCGGTTGATGTCGCCGAACCCGACCAGCCCGACTCGCCGCTCGCCCAGGTCGCGGCAGTCCCGCTGCCGGATCGACGTCTGCGGCCACCGCCCGGACCGCATCTCGGCGTCCGCCCACCCGATCGAACGGCACAGGTTCGCGGCGGCCGCCACCGCCCACTCGGCGACCGACGCCGCATTCCCGCCGGGCGTGTTCGCCACCGGGACACCGACTTCCGACCACGCATCGACGTCGATGTAGGCGATACCGACGCCGGGCTGCTGGATCAGACGCAGATGCCCACCCAGCGCGGCCTCGGCCGCACCGAGGGGCAACTGCCCGCTCCAGTCCGCCACGACGATGTCGACCTCGGGCAGCAGTGCCCGCACCGCCGAGGCAGTGCGGGCGCCCGGACGGACGATGGATCCGACTTCGACGGCGTCGCGCACCGCCCGTTCGATCGCCGGATCCGCGGTGAGCACCAGGATCCGGTTCCGGTCGATGCCCACGTCCATTGCCGTCAGCCCCAGCGGGACTGGCCACCGTCGAGCGGGATGGTGGCACCGCTGAGATAGCCGGCGTCGCTGCTGACCAGGAACACGACAGCGCGGCCGATGTCGCTCTCGGGATCGCCGATGCGGCGCAACGGGATTCCGGCCTTGAACTCCTCGGCCTCCTCGGGGTACTCGTTGATCCACCACTCGAGTGCGGGCGAGAGAGCGTGCGGTGCAATCGCGTTGACGCGAATACCGTCCACACCCCATTCGCACGCGGCGGCGCGGGTCAGTGCGCGCATGCCCTCCTTGGTCGCGGCGTACGCGCCGTAGTTGCTCGCATCCCATCGGACCGCGGCCGACGTCACGAGATTGATGATCGACCCGCCGCCACGCTCCTTCATCGACGGGTAGCACGCCCGCATGAGGCGCAGCGTCGCGAGCGGCCCGGTCGCGAACGAACGCTCGAAGTCCTCGTCGGTGACGGACAACAGCGGCCCGGGCTTGCAGTCGTTGGCGTTGTTCACCAGGATGTCGACCCCGCCGAAATGCTCGACGGTGCGCGCGACGACGGCATCGATGTCGTCGGCGCTGCTGACGTCGCAGGGGACGGCTAACGCCTTGCCCCCGTAGGCCTCGATCTGCTCGACCGTCGTGACCAGCTTCGACTCGGTCCGGCCGGAGACGGCGATCGACGCGCCCTCCTTGGCCAACGCGTGCGCGATGCCCTGACCGATACCCTGACCGGCGCCCGTGATGAGCGCGATCTTGCCGTCGAGATTGCCCATGTGTACTCGCTCTCGAAGTCTCGTGAACTGGGAAGACCTGGTGTGACAGACCTCCAGTCGACTATTCTCAACCAAGCATTTGCTTGAGCGTGGTGTTTTCGCGAAATTGGTGACGAAAACTTCTGGGCACCAGGGATCCTCGTGGCGTCCGGCGCTCCGACACGACAGAAAGGCAGTTCGCATGAACTACCCCAACCCGATCGACTTCTCCGGTCGCGCAGTGGTCGTCACCGGCGGCACCAAGGGCATCGGCTTCGCCATCGCCGAGCACTTCCTGCAGGCGGGAGCCGACGTGCTGGTGTGCGCCCGCAACGAGCCCGAGGCCCTGCCGACCGTGGACGGCCGCAGCGCCGCCTTCCGAGCGGTGGACGTCCGCGATCCCGCCGATGCGACCGCCCTGATGCAGGATGCCGTCGACCGTTTCGGGCGCCTGGATGTGCTGGTCAACAATGCCGGCGGCTCCCCCGACGCCGACGCGGCCACCGTGTCGCCGCGCTTCGTCGAGAAGATCGTCGCACTCAACCTGCTGGCGCCGGCCTACATGGCGCAGGCCGCGAATCTCGTGATGCGCGAACAGGAGACGGGTGGTGCCATTGTGAACATCGGCAGCGTTTCGGCGCACCAGCCGCAGCCGGGCACCGCGGCCTACACCGCAGCGAAGGCCGGGCTCCTCGGCCTCACCAAGGCACTCGCGCTCGAATGGGCGCCGAAGGTGCGCGTCAACCACATCACCACGGGCCTGATCCGTACCGAGGCGGCGGCGTCGGTCTACGGCGAGGACGGCGGCGCCGCGGTCACCCGCACCCTCCCGATGGAGCGCATGGCGGTGCCGTCGGACATCGCGAAGGCGTGCCTGTTCCTGGGCAGCGACCTGTCGTCGTACGTGAACGGCGCCGACCTGGCGGTCCACGGCGGCGGCGAGTACCCGGCGCGCTACATGGCGACGCAGGTCAGCTGAGCCCGAAATGAAAACAGCTGCGGGAGCGCGATTGTGTCGAGCGCTCCCGCAGCTGAAGTTCGGCCGAATGTCACACACGTTCAGTTGGACTGAACGCGTGTGACATTCGGTCTGCGGAGGGGGTTACTTGGCGAAGGCCACGTAGCCGCCGGAGATGGCCGGCTTGCCCTCACGGACGAGTTCGAACGACAGACCCGCGGCGTCGCCCCAGCCCTTCAGCTCCGCGGTGTCACCGGGGAACATCGGAGCGGCGAAGCGGCCCTGCAACTCGGTCAGGTCGGCCGGATGCACGCCGAGTTCCTTGGCGAGCGGCAGCGTCGATGCGGCGAGCGTGCACAGGCCGTGCATGATCGGACGCGGCTGGCCGATGCCGGCGGCGGCCGCCGGATCGATGTGGATGTGATGGCGGTCGCCGGTGAGCCGGTACAGCGCGGCCACGTTCAGCGCGGTCTCGAGCTCGGCCGTCACGTTGGCCTCGCCCTCCGGCGCCGGCGGCTTGGACGGGCCGCGCTCGCCACCGAATCCGCCTGCGCCGGGCGCGAACAGGGACCAGGTCGCCACGAAGTACTCGCACTCGACCTTGACCTCGAACACCGCCGCGGCGCCCTTGTCCCAGACCTCGCCGACGCTGGCCTTGAGCGTGACCTCACCGCTGCGGGGCAGCGGCGCGAGCACCTTCAGCTCCTGCGAGCCGTGCAGCGCGGTCTTCATGTCGAAGGCACCGCGCTGCCCCAGCTCGTCGGGGGCCCACTGGGCCAGGGTCAGCGCGAACGTCGGCAGCACACGCAGCCGGTCCTCCATGACGAGGTCCAGGTCGGCGGCCTTCGCACCCACGGCGAGCGCGTAGAGGATCGCGTCGCGCTCGTCGTAGCTCACCGTGCGGGTGCCGAGGTCGACCCCACGCCAGGCGCCGGCCGGCTTCTGCTCCACTGCCGTCATTCTTAGTCCTTCCAGGGCTTCTTGTATCGGCTACTGCCGGGTCAGGCGGCGCCGAGAATCAGGCCGCTGGTGGGAACCGCGGTTCCCGCCGTGACGAGCACGTTCTCGACACCCTCGGGCTGGTTGGTGGACGTCCCACGCACCAACCGGACCGCCTCCGCGATGCCGTTGACGCCGTGCAGGTACGCCTCACCGACCTGACCGCCGTGCGTGTTGCTCGGCAGCCGTCCACCGATCTCCAGATTGCCCTCGCGGATGAAGTCCTTGGCCTCGCCGGGACGGCAGAAACCAAGTTCCTCGAGCTGCGGGAGCACCAGAGGAGTGAAGTGGTCGTAGAGGATCGCCGCATTGATGTCGTCCGGCGTCAGACCGGCCTGCGCGTAGAGCTGGCGGCCGACCAGACCCATCTCCGGGATGCCGGTGATGTCGGGACGGTAGTAGCTCGTCATCATGTGCTGGTCCTTGCCGGAACCCTGCGCGGCACCCTTGATGATCGCGGGCTTGTTGCGCAGAGTCTTGGCGCGCTCGGCCGAGACGATGACGAGGGCCTGGCCGCCGTCGGTCTCCTGGCAGCAGTCGAGCAGGTGCAGCGGCTCGGCGATCCATCGGGAGTTCTGATGGTCCTCGAGCGTGATCGGCTTGCCGTAGAACCACGCGGCGGGGTTGTTCGCGGCGTGCTTGCGCGCCACGACTGCAACCCGACCGAAATCCTCACTCGTGGCACCGTACTGGTGCATGTACCGCCGAGCGAACATCGCGACCCACTGGGCGGGAGTCGCCAGTCCCTGCGGGGTCAGCCACGCGTAGGCTGCGCGGTCAGCGGTCGAGTCCATCGGGCGGTCGTGCTGGCCCAGGCCGAAGCGCATACCGGAGCGTTCGTTGAACGCACGGTAGACCACCACGACGTCGGCGACGCCGGTCGCGACGGCCATCGCTGCCTGCTGCACCGACGCGCATGCCGCGCCGCCGCCGTAGCCGATCCGGGAGAAGAACTTGAGCTCCCCCAGCCCGCAGTTGCGGGCGACGAGGATCTCGCCGTTGGTCTCCATCGTGAAGGTGGTCAGACCGTCGACCTCGGACGGTTCGATACCGGCGTCGGCGAGCGCGGCGGTGACCGCCTCGCACGCGAGCTGCAGCTCGGAACGGCCGGACTTCTTCGAGAACTCGGTGGCGCCGATGCCGACGATCGCGGCGGCACCCGAGAGCGGGCTGACTGCCATCAGGCGTCCTTCCCTTCGCTAGCGGCCGGGTAGGCGACGGTGACGGTGCCGGACAGGTGGTTGCCGAGGCTGTTCGCGCCCACGACCTTCACCTCGACGAGGCCGTTCTCCTTGGAGACCACCTCGCCCGTCATCGTCATGGTGTCGCCCGGGTAGTTCGGGGCACCGAGGCGGATCTTCACGCGGCGCACCGTCGCGAACGGTCCTGCCCAGTCGGTCACGAACCGCCCCGCCAGCCCGTTGCTGGTCAGGATGTTCATGAACACGTCCTTCGACCCGCGCTCGCGCGCCAGCTCCGGATCGTGGTGCACGTCCTGGAAGTCACGCGTCGCGATCGCGGTGGACACGATCAGGGTGCGGGTCAGCGGGATCGCCAGTTCGGGGAGCGCCTCGCCGACCGTGATGTCGTCGTAGCTGCGGCCCGTCAACTCGATCGTGGTGGTCATCCGACCACCTCGACACCGGCGGCGAGCTGCGCACCGAGGCGCGCGAGATCGGACGCCGAACCACCGAGGGTGGCGCCGATCTGCTTGCCCCACAGCAGGTGCCGGTGCACCGGGTAGTCGGTGTCGACACCCATGCCGCCGTGGAGGTGCGTGGTGCGGTGCACGATGCGCTGGCCGCCGTCGGTGGCCCACCACTTCGCGACCAGGACCGAGGTGCCGGCGTCCGTGCCGTCGACGAGGTTCTGGGCGGCCTGCCAGAGGGTCACGCTCATCGCCTGCAGGTCGATGTAGCAGTCGGCGAGCTGGTGGTTGACGGCCTGGAAAGTCGCGAGCGGGCGCCCGAACTGCTGGCGGCCGTTGAGGTACGTGACGGCCTGCTGGACCGCACCCGAGCCGACACCGAGCTGGATCGCGGCGAGAGCGAGCTCGACGCGGCCCTGCAGCCACTGCGCGGTGGTGCCGTCCGCGGGGCCGAGCAGCTCCGCGGGAGCCGACTCGAAGGTGACGTTGCCGCAGATCTCCCAGTTGGTGGACTGCGTCTGCTCCACCGAGACACCGGCGGCGGCGAGATCGACGACGAACAGCGCCGCACCGGTCGGCGTGGTCGCCGAGACGATCGCGCGGTCCGCGACGTGGGTGATCGGGACGACGGCCTTGGCGCCGGTCAGAGTCCACTGGCCGCCGGCCTCGGTGGCGGTGGTCTGCGGGTCGCCCTCCACGTACGGACCGAACTCCTCCAGACCGATCGTCAGGAAGCTGCTGCCCTCGGCGACACCCGGGACCAGCGCGGTGCGCTGCGCGTCGGTGCCGAACTCGGCGACCGCGAGGGCCGCGAGGGCCGACTGCCAGATCGGCACGGGCGCGACGTGGCGGCCCTGCTGCTCGAGCAGCACGTACAGCTCGGGCAGGCCCATGCCGCCGCCGCCGAGATCCTCGGGCAGTGCGATGCCGAGCAGGCCCGTGTTCGCGAGTTCGCGCCACAGATCGCGGTCGATGCGCTCGTCGCTCAGTTCGACCTGCTTGACGCGGTCGATGTCGGCCTTGCTGGTGAAGACCTCGTCGGCTAGGTTGCGAATCGCCTCTTGCTCTTCGCTGAAGTTGAAGTCCATCAGGAGTCCTCCCGTGCGGCCGGCCGGAACGCGGGCAGCGTCAGATCCGGGTCGGCGTCGATCCAGTCCAGTTCCACCGGCATGTCGATCTCGACGTCCTCCGGCGCGATGCCGGTCATGTTCGCGATCAGGCGGGTGCCCTCTTCGAGTTCGACCGTCGCCACGATGAGCGGGTACTCGAATCCGGGGATCTGCGGGTGGTGGTTGACGACGAAGCTGTAGACGGTGCCACGGCCCGAGGCGTCGACGGTGTCCCAGTCGAGCGACTGGCACGCACCGCACATCGGTCCCGTGGGGTGGCGCAGCACGCCGCAGTTGGTGCAACGCTGGATGACCAGACGGTGCTCCTTGGCGGCCTCGAACCAGAAGGCGTTGTCGACGTTGAGCGCCGGACGCGGACGCAGGCCCGGGATCGGTCCCGACGACTTCTCTGCCTTCTCCGCCGGCTTCTCGGCGACCTTCTCGCTGCCCTTCGGCTTGAACCGCAGGGTCCGCCAGCGCTGCGTTGCGACGACCTCGTCGTCACCACTGTGTCCATTCGCGGCACCGCCGCGGCGGTAGGTCTTGAGCGTCGTGACGAAGTGGCCGGTACCGAGGCCCGTCTTCTTCTCCTCGGAGATGTCCTCGATCACCTCGGTGAGCGAAACCCGGTCGCCGGGGCGCAGTTCCACGAAGAACTCGAAATCCGAGTCGGTCGCGACGACGGACGTGAAGCCCTCGTCGTCGAGCGTGGCGATCAGATCGGTCCACACCTGCGACGGATCGTTGTTGGCCATCTTGTCGTTGAAGGTGCGCATCGTCCACACCTGCGCCATGAGCGCGGGTGCGACGGCGCCGTCCCGACCGGTGGCGCGGGCGGCCTCGGCGTCGAGGTAGATCGGGCTGGTGTCGCCCATCGTCTCGACCCAGTGGCGGATCATCGGGGTGTTGACCTCGTCCGGACCCCACGTCGTAGGCGTCAGGACCTGACCCTCGAATGCCTTGAGCTTGGTGAGGAATTCGCTCACTTGACCCTCTTCTCACGCGCGAGGCCCAGGCCCATCGTGCCGACCATGTCGCGCAGGACCTCGTTGACGCCGCCGCCGAACGTGTTGACCATGCCCTGGCGGGAGATCTGCTCGATCTGGCCGGCCAGCAGCGCGCCCGGGGATTCGGGGCGGATGCGGCCCGCGGCGCCGAGGATGCCGAGCAGCGTGCGGTACACGTCGATGTGGGTCTCGGTGCCGTACGCCTTGGTGGCGCCGGCGTCCGCACCGGAGAGCGTGTCTGCCGCGACGGCGGCCGTCATCTTCCAGTTCAGCAGGCGCATCGCCTCGAGCTTCGCGTGCGTGCGCGCGAATTCCTGCTGCACCCACGGGATCTCGATGGCACCGTTCTCCTTGGCCCAGTCCAGGACCTGGTGCCACAGGCCGTAGGTGCGGCCGCCGATCGCGGCGAGGCCGATGCGCTCGTGGTTGAGCTGCGCGGCGATCAGCTGCCAGCCACCGTTGACCTGCCCGATGACGTCCTTCTGCGGAATCCGGATGCCGCTGTAGTACGTCGAGGTGACCATGAGGCCGCCGACGGTCGGGATCGGCGACCACGAGAAGCCCGGGTCGTCGGTGGGGACCACCAGGATCGAGATGCCCTTGTGCTTGGGGGCCTCCGGATCGGTGCGGCACGCGAGCCACACGTAGTCGGCGGTGTTGGCGCCGGACGTGAAGATCTTGTTGCCGTCGACGACGAAGTCCTCGCCGTCGGCGACCGCGCGGGTCTTGAGCGACGCAAGGTCGGTGCCGGCCTCGGGCTCGGTGTAGCCGATCGCGAAGACGATGTCGCCCGCCAGGATGCCCGGCAGGAAGCGTTCCTTCTGCTCCTCGGTGCCGTACTTCATCAGCGTCGGGCCGACGGTGTTGACCGTGACGAACGGGAACGGCAGACCGGCGCGCTGCACCTCGTCGAAGAACACGAACTGCTCCTCGATGGAGCGGCCCTGTCCGCCGTACTCCTTGGGCCAGCCGATGCCCAGCCAGCCATCCTTGCCGAGCAGCTTGACGACCTCGCGGAAGTACTGGCCGCCCACGCCCTCCTCGCCGGCTTTGCGGCGCTTCTCCTCGGGCAACAGCGCCGCGAAGTACGCACGCAGCTCCTTGCGGAGCGCGAGCTGTTCGGGGGATTCCCTCAAATCCATCGTTAATTCTCCCTAACAACAAACGACTGACAATCGACGCCATCGAACAAAGCAGACAGCCGCCTCGGGTGACGACTGTCTGCCTGCGTTGTTTCCGGACGCTAGCCAGCGTGCCGACCTGCCGGGGCGCACGTCTCGCCCAGCGGGAATCGTCCGGACCCGAATTCGATCAGACCAGCCCACGACGTTCCGATCAAGCCCTGATCTCGTCGGATCCGGACGATCCGACCGTCAGTTCGCGGTCCGATCCACCAAATCACTCACCAGCTTGGGCGCCCAGACCACCCGGCCGAGGAAGCGCTCGGCCTCCGGTGCGGTCGCGAGCCACACCGCGGCGTCGGCCGGAACCGTCGCCGGAACCGAGTCGAACCCGGCGTCCTCGATCTTCTCGGTGCCACCGCGGGCCTTGCCGGACTCGGTGACGACGAAGCCGGGGCTGAGGTTGAACGCGCGGATGCCGCGGCCCCGGTACTCGGCGTTGACCGCACCGGCGAGCCGCCCGAACGACGCCTTGGAGGCGGCGTACGCCACGCCCCAGCCACCCTCCCCGGGCGCGGCCGGCGGATCGGTGGTCGCCGACCCGGACACGAGATCGACGATCACCCCGTCGCCGTTCTCGACCATCGACGGCAGCACCCGCTGGATCAGCGCGAGCTGGTTCAGGTAGTTGCCGCGCACCATGACCTCGGCGTCGTCGAGGCGAAGGTCGAGGATGCGCTCCATGTGACCGGCCGTCTGCGCGTAGGCGTTGTTGACGAGGACGTCGATTCGACCGCACACGCGCAGCACCTCGTCGGCCGCACCGACCACCGATTCCACGTCGAGCAGGTCCATCTGGATCGGCATCGCCCGGACACCGAGCGACTCGATCTCGGCGGCCGTCGTCTCGAGGCTGCCGGGCACCGCGATGAGCGCGTCACCCTCCGCGCGGGTGCGGGGCGTGACGGCCCCCTCCCCTTCGCGGACGGTGCGCGCCGTGATCGCGACGTCGAAACCCTTGCGCGCGAACGCGAGAGCGATCTCGCGCCCGATTCCGCGGCTCGCGCCCGTGACGAGGGCGACCTTGCGGGTCGTCATCTCACACGCCCAGGAAACGCTGGCGGCCGAACGACACGAACTCGGCCTCGAGCGCGGCCTTGTCCTCGTCGGTCATCTGCTTGTAGACCGGCTCGCCGCGACCCTCCCAGCGGTACACGGGCTCGTCGGTGCGCCACAGCTCGGCCTGCAACTCGCGCTTGAGGACCTTGTTGGAGCCGGTGATCGGCAGGTTGGTGGACACCCGCACGAAGCGGGGGGTCGCCTTGGTGCCGAGATCGTCCTGGCCGGCCAGGTATTCGGCGAACTTGACGGCGTCGAAGCCGTCGAGCGACTCGACCTCGATCGCGGCCATCACCTGGTCGCCCGAGCGCGAGTCCGGGATCGCGTACACACCCGTCGCAATGACCTCGGGGTGACGACGGAGCACGCGCTCGATCATCAGCGCCGACGTGTTCTCGCCGTCGACGCGGATCCAGTCACCCTTGCGGCCGGCGAAGTAGATGAAGCCCGCCTCGTCGATGTAGCCGAGGTCGCCGGTCCAGTACCAGCCGTGCTTGATGCGGTCGGCGTCGGCGGCGTCGTTCTTGTAGTAGCCCTCGAACGCGCGCGCACCCTCCTTGTTGATCATCTCGCCGATGGCCTCGTCCGGGTTCAGCACCCGTCCGTGCTCGTCGAGGATCGCGTGCACGCACTCCTCGCGCGTCTCCGGGTTCACGATGGCGATGCCGGCGTGCGCGGGACGACCGAGCGCGGCCTCCGGCGCCTCCGGGTCGAGCTTGACCGAGCCGGCGCCCTCCGACGATCCGTAACCCTCGAACAGTTCGGCCCCGAACCGGCGCACGAACTCGACCTTGTCCTCGGGCGACGCCTCGGTGCCGAAGCCGCGCTCGAGCTTGTTGTCCTTGTCGTCGGGCTGCTCGGGCGTCGCCATCAGGTAGGCCAGGGCCTTGCCGACGTACGTGAAGAACGTGGCGCCGAAGAACTTCACGTCGGGCAGGAAGCCGGACGCGGAGAACTTGCGTGCCTCGGGCAGGCAGACGGTGGCGCCGTTCGCGAGCGCCGGAGCCCACAGCGCCATGAGCGCGTTGCCGTGGAACAGCGGCATGGGGCAGTAGTCGACGTCGTCGCGCTTGTGGCCGTACTTCTTGGTGTTGGCGTACGCCAGCCGCGACAGGCGCCCCTGACTGCACTTGACGCCCTTGGACATTCCGGTGGTGCCGGACGTGAACAGCAGCAGGAACAGGCTGAACTCGTCGATGCCGTCGGTCATAGCCGGCTCGACGCGGTGGGCGTCGATCCGCTCCCGGTAGTCGGGGGCGTCGACGAGGATGAACCGATCCTCGGCCAGGCCGAGATCGAGACCCTTCAGCTTCTCCATGCCGGCGGCGTCCGTGACGATCAGCTGGCAGTCGACGTAACGGATCTCGGCCTCGAGCTCGGCGGCACCGCGGGTCGGGTTGATGCCGACGATCGTCGCGCCCGTCAGGGCGGCGCCACCGAGCCAGAACAGGAACTCCGGCACATTCTCGAGCAGGACGCCGATGTGGAACGGCCCGTCGACACGGAGCGACCGGGCCAGGTCACCGCACGCGGCGCTCTCGCGGACGACCTCGTCCCACGTCCAGTCCTGCTCGCGGGTGCGGAGACCGAGGTGCTCGTCGCCGACGCGATCGAGCAGCATCTCGGCAATCGTGGTGCGTTCCAACTCATTCTCTCCTGTCGAGGCGCCGGTGGGCGCGGTCCAAATGACTGTCCGAAGTTCCGGCATGGTGACCGGAACCGAGGTTCACACAGTGAAACCGACCATGCGGTTGTACTGCATGGTCCGTCCCACCCCTCGGGCAGCGTTCTTCGGCGAAAAGTAGCCCTGGGCTGTCGCGCGGATCACCGTTAGTCTCGCTGAGTGGTAACTCCCCCCGCAGAAGCTTCGCGACGTGAGAAATTGCGGTGAGAAACCCGTCACATCCCACGTTCCGAGGTCGGGACCTGGGCGTTCACCAGCAGCTGGTGACAGGAATGACACTGTGACATGGATGAAAGGTCACTCATGACTGCCCCCGCAGATCCGCAACTGCTCCTGGATCAGGTCATGTCCCGTCTCACCGGCTCCGGCGGACCGTTCGAGATCGTCGAGGAAGAGGTCCTCGGCACCCGCATGCCGGTGATGAAGAACCGGAACAAGGCCGTAGGCGATCTGCTGGCCGAGTCCGTCAAGTGGGGCGACCGCGACTACCTCGTCACCGAGGATCGCCGGGTGTCCTACACGCAGCACGCCGCCGACGCCTACGCGCTGGCAGCGGCCCTGCAGGAGCGGTACGGCGTGTCGAAGGGCGACCGTGTCGCGATTCTCGCCGCCAACACCCCCGAGTGGGTCACCTCGTTCTGGGCGACGCAGGCGCTCGGCGCCATCACCGTCGGGCTCAACGGATGGTGGGTTCCCCGCGAGATCGAGTTCGGCCTGCAGCACAGCACGCCCAAGGTCCTGATCGTCGACGCCAAGCGCGCGGCCGGCCTCACCGACGTCGACACCACCGGCGTCACGGTGCTGACGATGGAGGAGGATCTCCCCCGACTGTTCGCCGAGTTCGCCGGCGCGAACCGCCCCGCCGTCGAGGTGGACGAGGACGATCCGTCCGTCATCCTCTTCACGTCCGGAACGAGCGGTCGCCCCAAGGGCGCGCTGCACTCGCACCGCAACCTGCTGGCCGTCGTCGACTACCACCGCTACAACGGCGCGATCATGGCTGCGTTCACGGGCAAGCCGTTCGATCCGAACGTGCCGACCCACATGCGCGACCTGCTCACCTCCCCGCTGTTCCACATCGCGAGCCTGCACAACTTGGCGGTACCGCGCCTCGCGATGGGCGGCGCACTGGTCATCAACCAGGGCTCGTTCGACGTCGACAGGATCCTCAGCCTCATCGAGCGCGAGCGGGTGACCAACTGGGGTGCCGTCCCGACGATGGCCTCGCGCCTGCTCGAGCACGGCAACCTCGACAAGTACGACCTGTCGTCGCTGACGGCGTTCTCGCTCGCGTCGGCGCCGTCGTCGGTCGCGTTCAAAGACCGTCTGCGTGAACAGGTTCCGTTTGCCCGCAACGCGCTCGTCGACAGCTACGGGCTCACCGAGTGCAGCACCGCGATCGCCGTGGCCACCTCGGCCGAACTCGAGGAGTACCCGGGCACGCTGGGCCGCCCGATCATCATGGTGAGCATGGAGATCCGCGACCCGTTCGGCGAGTGGCTGCCCGACGGCATGGAGGGCGAGGTGTGCGTGCGCAGCCCGTTCGTCATGCTCGGCTACTGGAACGACCCCGACGCGACGGCAAACTCGATCACCTCGGACCGCTGGCTGCGCACCGGCGACTACGGCGTCGTCGAGAACGGGCGCCTGCGCCTCACCGGACGTCGCTCGGACCTGATCCTGCGCGGCGGCGAGAACGTCTACCCGACGGAGATCGAGCAGACCCTCGACGAGCACCCGGCGGTGCAGGAGTGCGCGGTCATCGGCTCCCCGCACCCCGACCTGGGCCAGGAGGTCTCTGCCGTGGTCGTGGTGGTCCCCGGCGAGACCGTCACCGAGGAGGAACTGCGGGAGTTCGCGGCCGAGCGCCTGTCGTACTTCAAGGTGCCCACGAAGTGGCGCATCACCAGCGATCTGTTGCCGCGCAACGCGACCGGCAAGATGGTCCGCCGAGAGATCCACGTCTGATGGCCGCCTGGACGGTCGAACGCCTCGGTGCCGTCGAGACGATCCGCGACCTCTCCCACCTCTACACGCACCTGATCGACGAGGCGCGGTTGGAGGAGGTCGCGGATCTGTTCGCGCACGCGGTGTACGGGCAGTGCGACGGTGCCGGGACGCCGCTGGGGCCGGTGCGGGACTCCGACCCCGCCGGCGTGCTGGACGCGTGCCGCAGCTTCATCCAGATGCACGGCACACCGCCGCGGCCGCGGACCAAGCACGTCGTCACCAACCTCCGGGTCGATGTCGCCGACGACTGCCGCACCGCCACGTCCCACTCGTACTTCACGGTGCTCCAGGCCACGGAAAACCTTCCTCTGCAGCCGATCCTGGCGGGGCGCTATTTCGACGCCTTCGCCGTCCGCGACGGTGAGTGGGTGTTCACGCAGCGACTCACCTGCATCGATCTGGTCGGGAACCTCAGCGAGCACGCCCAGCGCGCCCTGTGAGAATCGTGCCCCTCCAGTCGATCTCGATGAGGAAGTATCCGTGTACACAGCTGTAGCCCTGCTCGACGTGCGGGCTCCGGGCGTGGCCGACATGTCCAAGACCATTCAGTTCGTGGTCGACGAGCTCACGACGACAAGCGGGCTGCCGAACGCGTAGCCGCAGAACAGGAGCACCATGCAGGTCGGTCTGAACATTCTCGGAGCCGAGAACCTCTACGCCGGACGGATCCGCCCGGTGCTCGACCTGGCCGCGGCGGCGGACCGCGCGGGTGTCGACATGATCTCCACCGGGGATCACATCGGCTTCAACGCGGCCGCCCACGCGGACAGGGTTCGCACACACAACTTCCCGTTCCCGATCGACCACGACTGGTACGAGCCGCTGTCGTTGCTGTCGTCCGTCGCCGCCGTCACGGAGCGGGCACTGCTCAACGTGTCCGTCCTCATCGCGACGGTGCGGCCGCCGGTGCTGCTGGCCAAGCAGATCGCCACCCTGGACCGACTGTCCGACGGCCGGGCCGCGATCGGCATGGGTGTCGGCTGGCAGGAGGCCGAGTACACGGCCACCAACATGCCGTTCGATGCCCGGTTCGGCCGCATGGAGGACACGGTGCGCGCGTGCCGCGAGCTGTGGACCGAGGCTCCGGCCACCTTCCGAGGCCGCGAATACTCGTTCGAGGACTTCCACGCCCGGCCGTTCCCGGTCCAGGACCGGGTGCCGGTGATCTTCGGATTCGGCCCGAGCCGGCGCAACTTCGAGCGCATCGCCCGCGTCGCCGACGGGTGGACGGTCAATCCCGCTGACATGCAGACCTTCTCGGACAGCGTCGCTCTCCTCCGTGACACCTTCGAGGCGCACGGTCGCGACCCGCACTCCCCGATCGTGCAGGTGTCGGTGTCGCCGCAACGCCGCGCCGACGGCACCGTCGACCTCGACGCCACCGCCGACAAGACCCTGGCGTGGCATGCGGCCGGCGCAACCGTCGCAGTGTTCCGACCCGCAACTTTCTGCACAGTGGGAGAAGAGGTTCAGGAGTTGATCGACTGGGCGGTAGGACTGAAGGCCGAGATCGAGAACACTGCGGAGGCGAGACGATGACGACGGTGGACAGAGAGACGGCGATCGCCGAACTGCTCGACAAGCAGGCCATCTACGAAGTGGTCATGCGCTACTGCCGCGGCATCGACCGCCTCGACTTCGATCTGGTGCGCGACGCGTACCACCCCGACGCGATCGACCACCACACCGGATTCGACGGCGACGTGGACGATTTCATCACCTGGGTGGAGCCGAAGCTGCGGGCGATCGGCGGCACGATGCACCACATCGGCAACCACCTCGTCGAACTGCACGGCGATTTCGCGATCAGCGAGTCGTACTCCACTGCGGCGCACTGGGGCGGCGGCGAGGGCATCGGCATGGTCAACTTCACGAGCGGCTGCCGCTACGTGGACCACATGGAACGCCGCGACGGCAAGTGGGCCATCGCCGAGCGCTGGGCGGTCCGCGAATGGACCCGCTCCGACGCCGGCCGGCTCACCCTGCCGGAGGGCGACGGCCCGCGCGGCCGCCGCGACGGCACCGACCCGCTCGACGCCCTGCGCACCCGGCTGGGCTGAGCCTGTCACCACCGCGTGCTGTACTGGCGCCGTGCACCGCGAGCACCCGTCACCGGTCGTCCCCGGCGCAACCGTGTGGCACACCGTCCGCACCACCGACGGTGAAGTGCTGCCCGACGGTTGCATGGACCTGGTGTGGCGGGACGGCGATGTGGTGATCGCGGGGCCGGACACCCGGCCGTTCACGGTCACCGCATCGCCCGTTCCCGGCGTCGGACTGCGGTTCCCACCCGGGCTTCTCCCGCACCTGCTGGGCGTCCCGGCCTCCGAGCTGCGCAACCTCCGGGTTCCGCTCGCCGACGTCGTCGGCCACCGCGGCGCCGCAGCCCTCACCGGCCTGGACCCCGCCGACGCGGCGGACGCCTTCGAGACGTTCGGCCGATCGCGCCTGGCCGAGTTCGGGGCCGCGGACCGGACCGTGACGGCGGCGGCGCACCTGCTCGGGACGGGCGCGCCGGTCGCCGACGTCGCCATCGCCGCGGGGCTGTCCGCCCGGTCACTGCACCGGTTGTCGACCCGCAGTTTCGGGTACGGGCCGAAGACCCTGTCCGGCATCCTCCGCCTGCAGCGGGCGCAGGATCTGGCGGTGTGCGGTGTCCCGTCCGCCGTGGTGGCGGCCTTGTGCGGCTACGTGGACCAGGCGCACCTCATCCGCGAGTCCCGACGCATCACGGGCCGCCCGTTCGGGGAGTTACGTCAGGCCGGCAGCGGCGCAAACAGGTCCACCCCGTTGCCGTCGGGATCTGCCACCGTCGCATAGCGCTGCCCCCACGGGGCGTCGAACGGCTCGACCTCGCCGTGTCCGGCCAAGGCGAGCCGCGCCCACACCTCGTCCACCTGCGCCGGACTTTCGCACTCGAACGCGAGCGAGACGCGGGAGTCGCCGGTGGGCGGGGTGTACGGGCCGCCGAACGACTCCACCACCTCGACGGTGTCCCACATCAGGCGCACTGCCCCGGCAACCACCTCGACGTGCGGCTGCGACTCGGCGTCGGCGGGGATGTCGAGGCCGAGCAGACGATAGAAGCGCAGGGACGCTGCAAGATCCGTGGTCACCAAACCGATTGCGTTCAACTGAGGAATCATGCGACCAGGTTAGGCGGCGGCCACGGTCCCGCGATTGGATTTTTCGGACAGTCGGCGATCGCGGGCAGTGGCCTGCACACCTACTTGCCGCGCTGGAACACGTCCGACACGAACCGATTTCGTCGACGGCTCAGGCGGTATCGACACCGATCGGACGAACGGGCCACTCGAGGGCAATCCCGGCGTTTCACACAGAGAAATCCCTGATCGTGGTGTCTCATGAGTGCACATCGACAGGGAGGGAATCGTCCATGACACAGCAGGATTCGAACACATCGATGTCGCCGGTACGGTCGACACGTGGCCGGTACGCACGCATGACGGTGGCCGCAGCTGCTGCGGCGGCGGCGATGGTGGCGGCCGCTCCGGCCGTCGCGGGGGCTGAACCGATCGAGGAGGCGGTGGCCGCCCCCGAGGCACCGACGCTGACCACGGCGGTGGACGGAAACGACCTCACCATCACGCTCACCGACCCGAACACGAGCCAGCGGTTGACGACGTGCACTGCCGCGCTCGTCAGCGTCGACAAGGCCATCCCGCTGCTGCCGGACCTCGCGGCCGGCACGCTCCCGCCGCTCAGCGAGATCGATCGCTCGGTGTTCGCGTGGGGTCCGTCGCTGACGACGACCAACGCACTCAACAGGGAACGCACGTACGAGGTGGCGGACGTGCCCACCGGCATCTACGTCACTCTGGGGTTCTGCACCAACCTCGGTGGAGTCGCGGCGGACTACGCGCCCACCTTCATCGGCCCCACCCTGGGGATCGGTTCCGCCGTGATCACGCTCGGCAGCACCGTGATCGACACTCCGGGCGCCGTCTCCGCAATCCTCCAACTGCTCGGCATCGACACCGGAAGCCTGGGCAGCTCAGACAGTCTCGGAAGTTCGGCGGGCAGCCTCGGCAGCGCCGACGGCAGCCTCGGCAGCTCGACCGGCAGCCTCGGTAGCGCCGACGGCAGCCTCGGCAGTTCCACCGGCAGCCTCGGGAGTTCCACCGGCAGCCACGGCAGCTCGAGGGGCAGCCTGGGGAGCTCCGAAGCGACCGGCAGCGGGAGCGGCAGCGGGAGCGGCAGCCTCGGGAGCTGAGGTTCCCCGAGGGTTTCCCTCGGAACAAACAATCGGAGCGAATCCGCCCGTTCTCACCACCGGCGGCCCCCTCGTCGTGTTCTATACGTCCAAAACATCGACAGAAGGAGCAGGAATCATGGTGGTGAAGGACCCGACAGCACGGCAGTCCCCGACGAACCGATCGCGTGTGCGAACGGTTCTCGGGACTGTCGTGCTGGCCGCAGGAACGGCGGCGGCGCTGACCGCCTTTGCGCCGGGCACTGCCGGCGCAGATACGCTGCTGCCCGAGCCGACCCCGCTCGGCTCGCTCGGCTCGCTCTCCGGCGGGATGCAAACGCTCGTCGGCCAGTTCGGCTCCCTCGGCACCGGAGGCCTGGGCAGCGTGCAGATCATCATCGGCGGTCAGCCCGTGACCGGCAGCCTCGGCAGCCTGGGTCTGGGCAGCTCCAGCGGCAGCCTCGGCAGCACGTCCACGGGCAGTTTCGGCAGCTCCTACGGCAGCGTCCTCGATTCCCCCAGCACCTGATCGGGCCGGTTCGTCACCGGCAACGTCCGCTCAGTCGACCTGCGGCGCCCATTGCACACCGTTGATGTGGCCGCCACCGTCGACGAACAGCGTGTTGCCGGTGACGTAGCGCGAATCGTCGCTCGCGAGGAATACGGCGACCGGGCCGATGTCGTCGAGCGGATCGCCGATGCGGCCCATCGGATTGGCCTCCGCCATCGACGCGGCCATCTGCGGGTTGGCCTCCTTGACCCGCCGGTATGCCTCGCTCTGCGCACCCGGGCAGATCACGTTGCAGCACACCTGTTTCGGCGCCCACTCGCGGGCCGCGGTGCGGGTCAGCGTCCGGAGCGCCTCCTTGGCGGCGTTGTAGTGCACCGAGTACATGTGCGCGTTCACGCCGTTGAGGGAGCACAGGTTGATCACCCGACCGGTGCCGCGCTTCTCGAGCTCCGGCAGGGCACGCTCCATCCCCCAGAACGCCGCCATCACGGCCATGTCGAAGCCGCCGCGCAACTGCTCGTCGGTCATGTTCTCGAACCGGGCGAATCCCGAACTGCGCCAGGCGTTGTTGACCAGGATGTCGAGCCGCCCGAACTGCTCCACCGCACCGTCGACCATGGCATGCACCTGGTCCTTGTCGGTGACGTCGGTCTGCTGGAACTCGGCCTTGACGCCCCACTCGTCGCGCAGCCACTGCGCGGTCGATTCACCTGCGGCCGGATCGATCTCGGCCACCAGTACATTCGCACCCTCACGGGCGAACGCACCCGCGATTCCCCGCCCGATGCCCATCCCGGCACCGGTGACGATCGCAACCCTGTCGTCGAGCTTTCCCACAACGATCCCCTCTCACTGGAAGAGCCGAAGGGCCCCTTCACGCGCGGACAGCGCACGAAGGGACCCTCAGCCGAGTAGACAGCTACCGCGGACGCGGCACCGACGCGTCGATGAACAGTCCCTCCACCGACACGCACACCTCACCGGCGGCGTTCTTGATGTCGCCGACGGTGTGAATCTTGCGACCGTCCACCGAGATCTGCTTGCCGGTGACGGTCAACTGCTCGAACAGCGGCGTCGGCTTGTGGTACCGCACGTTGAGCTGCGCGGTCATGCCGGCCTTGCCACCCCACGCGTTCGCGACACCGAGCACGTGATCGAGGATGAGCGACGAGACGCCACCGTGCACGCACCCGGGCGGGCCCTGGTACGGCAGCGTCAGCGTGACGACACCCTGCACCGAACCGTCGTCGAGACCCTCGAGCACGAGCGGCGGCGCGATCGCGTTCTCGGGCCCGGTGATCGGGTCGTGCCGGGTGACGCCCTCACCGCTCCACATGTCGATCATCCGCTCGGCCACCTCGGGAGCGTGCTCCTCGAGATGGTCGGCGATGCTGTTCAGTTCCTCCGCGACCCGGTCCAGATTCGCGTTGCCGCGGTCCGTGCGCAGCATCGCGTCGATCACCCGGCGCGCCGCGGCGGTCGCGCGATCGACCGGCGCATCCTGCGGCGCCGACGTCAGGACCGTGCGGTGCGGATGGCTGTGGACCGTCGGGTGGTCACCGACCTTCACGAACGAACCTCCATGGTCGCGTGGGTCAGCACCGGCTGGCCGTCGCGCTCGGGGCACGTCGCCAGCAGTGTGAGCGTGTCGCCGTCCTGCCACACCGAGGTCTCGATGGTCTCGCCCGGGTAGATCGAGCCCGCGAAGCGCACCGAGTAGCTCTGCACGCGCGTGGGATCGCCACCGAGCAGGCCGTCGACGACGGCCTTGCAGACCACGCCGTAGGACGCGAGCCCGTGCAGGATGGGGCGGTCGAAACCGGCCATCTGCGCGAACGCCGGATCGGCGTGCAGCGGGTTCATGTCGGCGCTGAGCCGGTACACGAGCGCCTGCTGGGTGCTGGTCGGCGAGACCAGCACCTTGTCGGCCTCGCGCTCGGGCACCGAGTTGGTGACCTCCGGTCCGGCGTCGCCACCGAACCCGCCCTCGCCCCGTGCCCAGATCTGCATGCCGGTGGTCCACAACGGGTTTCCGTCGAGATCGGTCGCCGACTGCTCGAGCACGATGACCGCGGCCTTGCCCTTGTCCCACACGTCGGCGACGCGCGAGGAGATGCGAGCGGAACCGGTGGTCGGGATCGGTGCGTGCAGCGTCAATGCCTGACCGCCGTGCAGGATCTTGCGCAGGTCGATGTCGATGCCGGGCATGTTCATGCCGGCCGGCTTCAGGTTGCCGGCCGAGATGCCCTGGCCCGCGACCATCGCGAACGTCGGCAGGACCCGCAGGCCCTTCTCGTACACCCAGCCGAGCTCGGCAGGGTCGAGCGAGTTCACGCCGGCGCCGAGGCCGAGGTGGTACAGCAGGACGTCACGCTCGGTCCAGTTGGCCTCGCGCACAGTCGGTTCGGCCGACAGAGCGGCTTTCACATCGATGGGCATTACGACTCCTTGGAGATGGTCCCGGCCCGGTACAGCGTGACGACGCACGCGCCACCGAGGCCGAGGTTGTGCTGCAGACCCACGCGGGCACCGTCGACCTGGCGGGCGTCGGCCTGACCGCGCAGCTGCCACGTCAGCTCGGCGCACTGCGCCAGGCCGGTCGCGCCGAGCGGATGACCCTTCGAGATCAGCCCGCCGGACGGGTTGACCACGACCTTGCCGCCGTACGTGGTGGCGCCGGACTCGACGAGCTTGCCACCCGCACCCGGCTCACACAGGCCCAGGCCCTCGTACGTGATGATCTCGTTGATCGCGAAGCAGTCGTGCAACTCGATGACATCGACGTCGTCGATCGTCAGACCCGACTCGGCGAACACCTGCGCGGCGGCGGCCTGCGTCATCGGGGCGCCGACCACGTCGATCATCGACTGGTCTGCGAATGCCTCCGCGGTGTCGGTGGTGAGCGCCTGCGCGACGATCTCGACGGCCTGGTCCTCGAGCCCGTGCTCGCGCACGAACCGCTCGCTGACGACCACCGCGGCGCCGGCGCCGTCCGACGTCGGCGAGCACTGCGACCGCGTGAGCGGCGCGTGGATCATCCTGTCGTCCAACACCTGCTGCAGCGTGTACTCGTCACGGAACTGCGCGTAGGGGTTGTTCACCGAGTGCTTGTGGTTCTTCACCGCGACGGACGCGATCTGCTCGGCGGTGGTGCCGTAGCGCTCCATGTGCTCGAGCGCGGCGTTGCCGAACAGTTGTGCGGTCATGGGGCCGTTGCCCCACTCGTACTTCGCGGTCATCACCTTCAGGTGGTCGTCGAGGGTGGTGACCTTGGGCATCGTGCCGTCGCCGACGAGCGACTTCTTGGTCATCTTCTCGAAGCCCACCGCGAGAGCGACGTCGACGATGCCGCCCTGCACCCACTCGCGGGCCATCATGAGGGCCGACGAGCCGGTGGAGCAGTTGTTGTTGACGTTGACGATCGGAATACCGGTCAGTCCCGTCTCGTAGAGCGCACGCTGACCGGCGGTCGACGGCTGGAAAACGTAGCCGACCGCCGCACGCTGCACCTGGTCGTACGAGATGCCGGCGTCGGCGAGCGCGGTGCCCACCGCCTCGGTCACCATGTCCGGGTACTCCCAGTCACGAGACTCGATCTTCTCGAACTTGGTCATGCCCACGCCGATGACGAACGTGCGATTACTCATACTGGTCGAACTCACTTTCCGGGTTCTGGGTCGCGCGGCAGACCGAGGATCCGCTCGCCGATGATGTTGAGCTGCACATTGGTGGTACCACCTGCGATCGACATGCACTGCGAGTTCAGGAACATTTGGGTGGCCGAACGGCGATGCTGGTCACCGAGCAGCGCCTTCGGGCCCGCCCAGTCCATCGCGACCTCCCACACCTGCTGGATGTGTTCGACGCCCAGGAGTTTCGCGATCGAGGACTCCGCGCCGGGCTGCGCGCCGGTGAGCGATCGCAGCGTCGTACGCAGGCCCATCAGGCCACCGGACTGCGCGTCGCACAGCACCTTGCCCAGAACGGTCATTTGTTCGTCGTCGAGGCCACCGGGGATCTCGCGGGCCAGATCCAGCAACGCCTCGCCGCCCGAACCGAGGGACGAATCGTGCGACAGCGAGACGCGCTCGTTCGCGAGCGTGGTGCGGGCCAGCTTCCAACCGTCGCCGGGCTCACCGACCAGGCACTCGTCGGGGACGAACACGTCGTCCAGGAACACCTCGTTGAACAGCGCCTCACCGGTGATCTCGCGCAGCGGGCGGATGTCGAGTCCGCTGTTCTTGATGTCGATCAGGAAGTACGACAGCCCCTTGTGCTTCGGCACGTCGGCGTCGGTGCGGGCCAGGCAGATGCCCCAGTCGGCCTCGCGGGCCATCGACGTCCACACCTTCTGGCCGTTGAGCTTCCAGCCGCCGTCGACCTTGGTGGCCTTGGTGGACAGGCCCGCCAGGTCGGAGCCGGCGCCGGGCTCCGAGAACAGCTGGCACCACACGAAGTCGCCGCGCAGCGACTGCGGCAGGAACCGCTCGACTTGCTCGGCGTTGCCGTGCGCGATGAGCGTCGGGACGACCCAGTTGCCGATGATCATGTCGTGCGGAACGAGCTCGGTGCTGCGGAGCTCCTCGGCGATCACCAGCTGGGTGACGGCGTCGGCGCCCTTACCCCACGGAGCGGGCAGATGCGGTGCGGTGTAGCCCTTCTCGGCCAGGTACGCCTTCTGCTCGGCGCCCTGGAGCGCCTTCGCGGGCTCGAGCTCGGCGCGGATGTCGGCACGGATCTGCTCGGCCTCCGGCGGCAGATCGATGCTCAGGACGCGGCGCGCGCCGTCGAGCGTCAGCTGCGCGACCCGGCGCTTCCACGACGCCGTGGAGCCCAGCAGGATGCGCAGCGACTGTGCGCGGCGCATGTACAGGTGCGCGTCGTGCTCCCACGTGAAACCGATGCCGCCGAGGACCTGAATGCAGTCCCGAGTCACCTGGAATCCCGACTCGACGGCGACCGCACCGGCCACCGCGGCCGCGAGCGACGCCTCGTCCGTGCTCACGTCGTCGCCCAGCGCGCGGGCCGCGTCCCACGCGGTGACGCGGGCCTGCTCGGTGAGGCTGAACATGCGGGCGGCCTTGTGCTTGACGCCCTGGAACTGGCCGATGACGCGGCCGAACTGCTGACGCACCCGCGCGTAGTCGGCGGCCGTGGTGGTGGCCCAGTCCGCCAGACCCGACGCCTCGGCCGCGAACAGCGTGGCGGCGATGTCGCGGATGCGCTGCGAATCCAGCGCCAGCACATCGCCGTCCGCCAGCTCGAGCCCGTCGACGGTCACCTCGGCGTTGCGGCGGACCACGTCGTGGCTCGGCAGTTCGGTGACGTCGAGACGATTGCGGTCCACGACGACGAACGCGAGCGCGCCGGCGTCGTCCGCCGCCAGCAGGAACACGTCGCCCACCTGGCCGCCCAGGATGAAGCTCGACGTGCCCGACAGCGTGGTCTTGCCGCCGTCGCGCACCAGCTTCAGCCCACCCGGCTGCAGCGACACCGCGCCGAACAGGGTGCCGTCGGCCAGGCCCTCGAGCTCGGCCGTGCGGCCCGCCTCGTTCAGGACGGTGGAGACGACCGCGGTCGGCAGGAACGGACCGGGCACCATGGCGCGGCCCAGTTCCTCGGTGACGATCGCCAGTTCGACGAGGCCGTAGCCCGCGCCGCCGAACTCCTCCGGCAGGTGCAGCCCCAGCATGCCCAGCTCGGCGAACGATCCCCAGTACGCGGGACGGGTCTCGGCCTTGGCCTCGACCGCCTCGCGGATCACCGTCGGCGTCGCGTGGCGGGCGGCCCAGCCACGCACGGAATCGCGGAGTTCGCGGTCTTCGTCACTCAAACCAATGGTCATCGAAAAGTCCTCGGGGATAGATGAAATACGACAGGCGCTTCGCACCCGTGCGCCTTTTCGGTAGCCGGGACCACCAGAAAGGCGCACGGGCGGCGGAGCCGCCTAGATGCGCTCGATGATCGTGGCGGTCGACAGCGCGCCGCCCGCGCACATCGTGACGAGTGCCGTCGAGCGGTCCGAGCGCTCGAGCTCGTGCAGGGCCGTGGTGATCAGGCGCGAGCCGGTCGATCCGACGGGGTGGCCGAGCGCGATGGCGCCGCCGTTGACGTTGACCTTGCTCATGTCGGCGTCGAGGACCTGCGCCCACGACAGCACGACCGAGGCGAACGCCTCGTTGATCTCGACGATGTCGATGTCGCCCAACGACATTCCGGCCTTGCCCAGCACGTGCCGGGTGGAGTCGATGGGGCCGTCGAGGTGGAAGTACGGGTCGGCGCCGACCATGCCGGACGACACGATGCGGGCACGCGGACGCAGGCCCAGCGCCTTCGCCTTGTCCTCGCTCATCAGCAGCACCGCGGCGGCGCCGTCGCTGATCTGCGACGACGATCCGGCGGTGTGGATGCCGCCGTCCATGACCGGCTTGAGGGCGGCCAGGCCCTCGGCGGTGGTCTCGCGCAGGCCGCCGTCACGCGTCACGGTCGCGATCTCGCCGGTCGGCTCGCCTTCCTTCGTCACGACCGGGGCCTCGACGGGCACGATCTCACGGTCGAACCGGCCCTCGGCCCACGCCTGCGCCGCGCGACGCTGCGACTCGAGACCGAACGCGTCGGTGTCGTCGCGCTTGATGCCACGGTTGGCCGCGATGCGCTCGGCCGAGGTGAACTGGTCGCCCATGTCGACGGTCCAGTCCTCGGGGAACGGGATGCCGGTGCCCGGCGCCAGCGCCTGCCCCAGGAACACCCGGCTCATCGACTCGACACCACACCCGATGCCGGCGTCGATCTGCCCCGACGCGATCAGACCGGCCACCATGTGCACCGCCTGCTGCGACGACCCGCACGCGCAGTCGATGGTGGTGGCCGCGGTCGTGTACGGCAGACCCGCGTGCAGCCACGCGTTGCGCGCGACGTTGTTGGACTGCTCGCCGGCCTGCGTCACGACGCCACCGACGATCTGGCCGATCTCCTCGGGAGCGATCCCGGCGCGATCGAGCACGGCACGCTGCGCGGCGCCCAGCAGGGTGGCCGGGTGAAGGCCCGCGAGGGCGCCGCGACGGCGGCCGATCGGGGTGCGGGCGGCCTCGACGATGACGACGTTGGTCATGTACAGCTCCTCTGGGGTGCAGCGAGTACGTAGCGAGTACGTGTGAATCCACGAGCTGCCGGGAACTGCAACTCGTTCATTTCTGGAATGTATTCTACTTTCACTGTCAGGGCAATGGACGCGCGGGAACTGGGCCGCATCGAGGGTGAACGACACCCCGCGACGCGTTGGCGCCGAACAGTCAGCTGTCTCGAACCGCCGCGAGCCCGCCGGCTGCGACGTCCCCGACGTGCACAACCCGACGACGAATCCGGCCCCGCAGGAGAACCTGCGGGGCCGGATTGAAATTCATTTCAGTTACGCCGTGCCGGCGGACTGCGGAATCGCATTCGACAGGTCGGCCAGCAGCAGTCGGCAGGCGGTGCGCAGATCCTCCTCGGCATCCGGGACGGAGATCCGCCCGTTCAGGCACGACTGGATGATCCCGAACCACGCCGAGACCAGTAAACGAACCAGAACCGAGTCGTTCTCGGTGACCTGCTCGAGCCCGGCCGCCTCGAACAGCACGTCGCGGAACTGCCGGTCCACGCGCGCCACGTCGGGGATCGCGGTGACCTTGGCCGTGCTCGTCGACTGGATCATCGCGTTCGCCAGCAGCGGTCGACGCAGGAGCGCCCGGGTGGCCCGGAGCAGGGTCTCGAAGATCTCGTCCTGCGGGGTCGGCGCCGGCTGCGCCCGCCGCGCGAACCCCTCGCCCATCTGGTCGATCTGGTCGACCATCACCGCGACGAACAGATGCGTCTTGGACGGGAAGTAGCGGTAGAGAGTGCCGATCGCGACGCCCGCGAGCTTCGCGACCTCGTGCATCTGGACTCGCTCGAGCTCCTTCTCGGCGCCCAGCTGAGCCGCCGCGTCGAGCATGCGCGTGAATCGCGCCCGCTGCTCGGCCGAACTCGGTTCGGCGGCGTCCCGCGCCTCGGCGACTCTCGGCACCGTCGACCCCTACTCTCTCTTGCGTCCATCCGTGCGCCGCCGCGCGGACGCACACTGGAATGCTCCCACCCGACGTCAAATCGGGCCACGAACCATCGCACGTTTCCGCTCAGTGGGAGTCCGGCTGTCCCGGAACAAGCACCTGCGATTGCGTTCACATCGAACCCGAAATCGATGGAGGACACAACCATGCAGGATTGGACTACCGAGTGCGACGTCGTCGTGGTCGGCTCCGGCGGCGGCGCGCTGACCGGCGCATACACCGCCGCGGCGCAGGGGCTGAACACGATCGTCCTGGAGAAGACCGAGCTGTTCGGCGGCACCTCCTCGTACTCCGGAGCGTCCATCTGGTTGCCGGGCACCCAGGTGCAGGAGCGCGCCGGGCTGCAGGACTCGACCGAGAACGCCCGCACCTACCTGCGCAACCTGCTCGGCGACGCGGAGAGCGAGCGCCAGGACGCGTACGTCGACACCGCCCCGGCTGTCGTGGCGCTGCTCGAGAAGGACCCGAACATCGAGTTCGAGTACCGCGCCTTCCCCGACTACTACAAGGCCGAGGGCCGGATGGACGCGGGCCGCTCGATCAATCCGCTCGACCTCGACCCCGCCGACATCGGTGACCTCGCCGACAAGGTCCGCCCCGAGCTGGACCAGGACCGCACCGGCCAGGGCCACGCCCCCGGCAAGCTCATCGGTGGACGCGCGCTGATCGGACGCCTCCTCGCCGCCGTGCAGGGCACCGGCAACGCCGAGCTGCGCACCGGCACCGAACTGAAGGAACTGGTCGTCGAGGACGGCCGCGTCGTCGGCGTCGTGGCCGAGGCGAACGGCGAGCAGATCCTGATCAAGGCGCGCCGCGGCGTGCTGATGGCCGCCGGCGGCATCGAGGGCAACGCCGAGATGCGCGAGCAGGCGGGCACCCCGGGCAACGCCGCCTGGAGCATGGGGCCGTTCGGCGCCAACACCGGCGACGCGATCGCGGCCGGTGTCGCGGTCGGCGGCGCCACGGCGCTGCTGGACCAGGCGTGGTTCTGCCCGGGCGTCGAGCAGCCGGACGGCTCCGCGGCGTTCATGGTCGGTGTCCGCGGCGGTGTGCTGGTCGACGCGCAGGGCGAGCGCTACCTGAACGAGTCGCTGCCGTACGACCAGTTCGGCCGGGCGATGGACGCCCACGACAAGGCGACCGGTGGCGAGCGCACCATTCCGTCGTACCTGATCTTCGACTCGCGCGAGGGCGGCGGGCTGCCGGCGATCTGCATCCCGAACACCGCGCCCGCCAAGCATCTCGACGCCGGCACCTGGGTGCAGGCGGACACGCTCGAGGCCCTGGCGGAGCAGACCGGCATCCCGGCGGACGCGCTGCGCGCGACCGTCGAGCAGTTCAACGACTACGCCAAGCACGGCGTCGACGAGCAGTTCCACCGCGGCGAGGACCCGTACGACGCATTCTTCTGCCCGCCGAACGGCGGCCCCAACGCGGCGCTGACCGCGATCGAGAACGGCCCGTTCTACGCCGCGAGGATCGTGCTGAGCGACCTCGGCACCAAGGGCGGCCTGGTCACCGACGCGGACGCCCGCGTGCTGACCGCGGACGGCACCCCGGTCGAGGGCCTGTACGCGGCCGGCAACACCGGCGCCTCGGTCAGCGGCGCGTTCTACCCCGGTCCCGGCGTGCCGCTGGGCACCGCGATGGTGTTCTCGTACCGCGCCGTCCAGCACATCCTCGGTAACTGATCGACGCGTCGAGGACGGCCCGGTCGCTAGACCAGGTTGTCCTCGACCGGCAGCCCGAACGCGCCCCGCCCGTACATGGCGAGGGCGCGTTCGGCGTCGTTGGCCACGTGCACGCTGCCCGCGTGCGCGTCGCGCCACGCCCGCTCGATCGGGTTGCCGCGGTTGAGCGAGTTGCCGCCCGCCGTCTTGAACAGCAGGTCGATGGCCTCGAGGGCGCGCTCGGTGCCGCGAACCTGGTCGCGTCGCACCCGCAGTCGCTTGCTCATCGGCAGCGGCTCCCCGGCCTCGGCCAGTTCGACCAGCTCCCGGATGTTGCGGTCCATCTGCAGGATGGCGGCATCGATCTCGGACGACGCCCGCGCCACCGCGACCTGCGCGAACTGGTCCTCGGCGAAGCGTCCGCCGCCGAGGCTGAGCCGCACCCGGTCGCGCATCGCCGACAGGTAGGTCTCGTAGCAGCCCGCGACGGCACCGATGACCGGGGCGGCGACGGTGCTCGTGAAGATCGCGGCGAACGGCAGCTTGAACAACGGGCCGGTGTTGACCTTGTGCCCCGGCGCCCGCAGCTGCGCCACCTCGTAGTTGCGGATCGTCCGGTACTCCGGGACGAAGACCTTGGTCACCGTGATCTCGTTACTCGCCGTGCCCCGCAATCCGACGACGTCCCACACGTCGTTGATGCGGTAGTCGGTGCGCGGCACGACGACGGTCATGAAGTCGACCGGACGCCCCTCCGCACCGACGACCAGTGCACCGAGCAGTGCCCACGACGCGTGGTCGCACCCGGACGAGAAGCGCCAGGTACCCGTCAGCTCGTAGCCGCCCTCCACCGGAATCAGTTCTCCGACAGGCGCATACGCCGACGACACGAGCACCGAGGTGTCCTGCCCCCACACCTCGTCCTGCGCACGGACGTCGAACAGACCCAGGTGCCACGGATGCACGCCGAGCACCGCCGTGACCCACCCCGTCGAACCGCAGGCGCCCGAGATCGCGCGAACCACCTCGTAGAAGTCGACCGGATTGCTCTCGAGCCCTCCGTACCGGGCGGGCTGAAGCATGCGGAACACGCCGGCCGCGCTCAGGTCCTGGATCGATTGATCGGATACACGACGGGAGTCGTCGACGGTCTGTGCACGTTCGGCGATGGCCGGCAGTAACTCACGAACCGACCGCAGAACCTCGTGGGCCATGTGGTGCTCCTTCGCGGCCCCGGGCCGGGCCGCATGTCGGGATTGGGGGGTACCCGCATGGTAGGGCCGGATTCGACAAACCCGTCCTGCGGGAGTCCCCTTCGTCCGATTCCCGGTGGCCCCCGGGCTTCGGCCGCCCATGGTCCCGCCCAGTGGGACTGCGGAAATCCGGGTGATTGGTGTCACCTAGCGTGGCCGTCAATGCCACAGGTGCATCCTCTCCCGGAGACGCTCACCCGCGGCCAGCGCTCGACTTTCGAACGCGCCAGAAACTCGAACTGCTTTCCCTGAAAGGACGGACGAAGTGACCATCGACAAGTCCGAAGAAATCGAAGTCCGCGAGATCGTCGCCGGTAGCGCCCCCACCCGCTTCGCCCGCGGCTGGCACTGCCTGGGCCTGTCCGAGTCCTTCAAGGACGGCAAGCCGCACTCGGTCCACGCCTTCGGCACCAAGTTGGTCGTCTTCGCCGACAGCAAGGGCGAGCTGAACATTCTCGACGCCTACTGCCGCCACATGGGCGGTGACCTGAGCCAGGGCGAGATCAAGGGCGATTCGGTCGCGTGTCCGTTCCACGACTGGCGCTGGAACGGCAAGGGCCGCTGCACCGACATCCCCTACGCCCGCCGCGTCCCCCCGGTCGCCAAGACCCGCGCCTGGCACACCCTCGACCAGGACGGCATGCTCTTCGTCTGGCACGACCCCGAGGGCAAGGCGCCGGGCGACGAGGACATGTACATCCCGCGCATTGCCGGCGCGACGAGCGACGAGTGGACCGACTGGGTCTGGTACACCACCGAGGTCGACACCAACTGCCGCGAGATCGTCGACAACATCGTCGACATGGCGCACTTCTTCTACGTGCACTACTCGTTCCCCACGTTCTTCAAGAACGTCTTCGAGGGTCAGGTCGCGAGCCAGTTCATGCGCGGTGAGGCCCGCACCGACATGCGTCCGCACGCGGCCGGTGTCCCGCAGATGCTCGGCAGCCGCTCCGACGCCTCGTACTTCGGCCCGTCGTTCATGATCGACGACCTGGCCTACGAGTACGAGGGCTACGACGTCGAGTCGATCCTCATCAACTGCCACTACCCGGTCTCGCCGGACAAGTTCGTGCTGATGTACGGCATGATCGTGAAGAAGTCCGAGGCCCTCGGCGACAAGGCGCTCGAGACCGCGCAGAAGTTCGGCGACTTCATCGCCAAGGGCTTCGAGCAGGACATCGCGATCTGGAAGAACAAGACCCGGATCGAGAACCCGCTGCTGTGCGAGGAGGACGGCCCGGTCTACCAGCTGCGTCGCTGGTACGACCAGTTCTACGTCGACCGCGCCGATGTCTCGGCGGAGATGACCGACCGTTTCGAGCACGAGATGGACACCACGAAGGCCGTCGCATCGTGGCGCCTGGTGGTCGAGGACAACCTCGAGAAGAAGGCGCGTGAGCGTGCAGCCGCTGGAGTGTGACCGCTGCGGGGCGTGTGTGCTGGTCCAGAAGCACAGCTGGGAGCACACCGCCGTCCAGTGGAACGAGGCTGCCCAGGAGGCGTGCCTCGAGATCCACGAGTGGGTGGGCCGTGAAGGCCGGCCCGGCGCACCGGTGATGCGATGCGAGTCGTTGAGTGCGGCGATCCAGGTCGCTGCGCTCGACGGCCGCCTCTCGATCACCAACGAGGAGCCAGTTCCCACCCCGCAGGTCGTCGACCACTGAGTCGCACCGAAGACGAGAAGGACCTTTCATGATCGACAAGAACCAGTACGGCCCGTGGGTCGTCATCGCGGGCGGCTCCGAGGGCGTCGGTGCCGCCTTTGCCGACGAGCTCAGCCGCGCCGGACTCAACCTCGTGCTGATCGCCCGCAAGCCGGGCCCGCTCGAGGAGACCGCGGAGAAGGTCCGCGCCAACGGCGTCGAGGTGCGCACGCTGTCGCTCGACCTGCTGGCCGACGACGCGCTCGACCAGATCCGCAAGGTCACCGACGACGTCGAGGTGGGCCTGCTCATCTTCAACGCCGGCGCCAACAGCTACGGACACGAGTTCGTGACGGGTGACCTGAACGGATTCAACGGCGTCATCAACCTCAACATCACCAAGCAGCTCGAGCTGTCGCACCACTTCGGCGCGAAGATGAAGGACCGCGGCCGCGGCGGCATCATGCTGCTCGGCTCGTTGGCCGGCTACATGGGCTCCGAGCACCAGAGCATCTACGCGTCCTCGAAGGCGTTCAGCCGGGTCTTCGCGGAGAGCCTGTGGCTCGAGCTGGCGCCGTACAACGTCCACGTCGTGGAGCTGATCCTGGGCGTCACCCGCACGCCCGCAATGGTCCGTGCCGGCCTCAACTTCGACATCCCGGGCATGATCGTCCAGGAGCCCGAGGACGCGGCGCGGGAGGGCCTCGAGCACCTCACCGACGGCCCCGTCTGGGTCGCCGGCGGCAACTACGCGGCCGCCGAGAAGCGCAGCGGCTTCCCCCGCGACAAGATGGTCAAGGGCGCAGCCGAGGCGATGCGCAAGCTGCTGAACCGCTAGAACTTCAGATCGATCAGCTGTGGCTGCGACCGAAAGGTCGCAGCCACAGTCGTATTCGCACCACAGCCACGAAAGGAACACCGATGACTCTCGAGATCCTGCTGGCCGAACGTGAGATCGCCCGCGGCGTCACCCGCTTCGCGCGCGCGATGGACGAACGGGACTGGCCGGTGCTGCATGCGATCATGCTGCCCGACGCCACCGCCGACCTGGGGACCGGAATCCTGCACGGCCCGGGCGAGGTGGAGGCCGCGATCCGCTCGTTCCTCGACGACTGCGGACCCACCCAGCACCTGTTGGGCAACATGCTGATCGACGTCGACCTGGACGCCGGCACCGCCATCAGCAGGACGTACGTGTCGGATCTGCACCTCGGTGTCGGGGATCTGCAGGGCCTGAGCTTCTCGACCCTGGGTGACTACCACGACGAGTGGCAGCTGACCGACGACGTGTGGCGAATGAGCCACCGCACCAAGCACATGCGCGGCACGCAGGGCGAGATCGAGGTCCTCGGCGCAGGTCCCGGAGACTGGGACGCCGGCAGCTCGCCGGCGAACCCGCGCACCGCGGCCGCGGCCGCGGCCGCGGACATCGAGGCGATCAAGGCCCTCAAGGCCCGCTACTTCCGGCTCATGGACACCAAGGACTGGAACGGGCTCGCCGCCGTGTTCACCGCCGACGTCGAGATCGACATGACCGAAACCGGCGGCGGGATCACCCGTTCCGTCGAGGAATACATGCCGTTCCTCCGCGCGAGCATCGAGAACGTCGCCACCGTTCACCACGGACACACGCCCGAGATCACCCTCACCTCCCCCACCACCGCCACCGGCGTGTGGGCGATGGAGGACATGCTCTGGTGGCCCGACGGTGCGGCACTGCGCAGCCTGCACGGCTACGGGCACTACGTCGAGGAGTACCGCAAGACCGACGACAGTTGGCGGATCGGCTCGATGCGCTTGAGCCGGTTGCGGACCGACACCGAGTGAGCGGGGCCTGCTGACTCGAAGGTCAGGTGTCGTCGGGCGACGGCCTGGAACGCTCCTACGGATCTTGGGCCTATGCCCCGGTAACCACTAACGTACGATCGTTTCAGACGCCGTCGGCCGAACTTGCTTCCATGCCGTCCAGTGCAAATGCCGTCCAGTACACCGGAAGGACACAGTGGCTCGGGTAACGAGGGGTGGAATGCGCACCAATGCCGCCATCCGCGAGGCTGCGGTCCGCCTGTTCTACGCCCATGGATACGAAGCCACTTCGCTACGCACCATTGCCAGCGACGTCGGCATCCAGGTCGGCAGCCTCTACAACCACATCAGCAGCAAAGAAGAACTGCTCGCCGAAATCATGTTGTCCGTCATGGACGAACTCCTCGACTCGGCGAACGCCGTACTGGACGGCACCGAGGGCGGAGCAGTGGACCGATTCAAAGCGGTTGTCGACTTCCACATTCGGTACCACGCCGAGCATGCGCGAGAGGTATTCATCGGCAACTCCGAACTGCGTTCACTCGGCGGTGACGACCTGGAGAAGGTTCTCGCGAAGCGTGTCGAGTACGAGCAGTTGCTCCGAAAGCTCGTCAAAGATCTGGAGAAGGAGACCGGCGCAGACATCCTGGACGTCAAACTGCAGGTCTATTCGATCCTGGCCCAGGGAGCGCACGTCTCATCGTGGTACAAGTCGAGGGGGCCCAAGTCTCTCGACGATACTGTCAGCACCTACATCGCCATGGCACTGCGGCAACTCGGCGTCGATCCCAACTCCTGACCCAGCCCTGCCACCCGAAAGTGATGGGCAGGCCGAATTCGGAGCCAGCCGTGGCTCCGAGCGCGCTCACGCGTCTATGCGTAGGGCGCGCATCTTTCGATACAACGTCGTTCGGCCGATGCCCAGTGCTTCGGCGGCCTTGCTCCGATTGCCGCCGTACTGCTCGAGGGCCCGGAGTATGGCATCGCGCTCGGCACTTTCGATCATGGTCCATCGTTGCCGAGATCCAGCCTGCCGAATGTTGGTGGGAAGGTCGGCAGGTTGCACGATCCGTCCGGGCATGCGCCGTGCAAGGAGCTCGACAGTGCAGCGCAACTCCGCGAGATTGCCGGGCCAAGGCGATCTGATCAACAGTTGCTGCGCCTCCGACGAGAACCGCGTATTGCGTTCGGGGCCAGCCATTCCCACCAGGATTGCCTTGGCAAAAGCGGGGATGTGCTCAGCGATCTCTCGGAGGGCGGGCAGCCGAACGGCCGTACCCAGTTGACTGGCCAGTGCGCTCACGTGCTCGGGCGCATCGTCGATGTCGACGGTTGCAACGAGCGGCACGCTGGTGCTCGATCGGCGGGCGAGCGCCTTGACCCGGTTGACGTCGGCAGGCTCGAGATCCTGTAAGTGCCGCAGGACGACAGCACGGCCGGTGTCGAGGGCCTCCACTGCCGCAACCAACCGGGCCTGCCCCTCGCCAGGCATCCACATCGCGACGTCGAGCACGAGTGGGTCGCTCTGACCGAAGTGAGTACGCAGGAAGGCCAGGGCGGTGTGTAGCTTTCCAGTGCACGTTCCGCCGACGAGAGCCAGACGCTCCCGATGACGGGCGACTTGCGAGAGTTGCTCGTCGATTTCAGGCACCGGATGGACAGGACGCGACGGATGGGAGCCGGCCGGCGAAATTCTGGTGCGTGGAGTCTTCGACCGTAGTCGAGGTGTCCTTGTGCTGCTGTCTTTTTCGGGCAGGATGCGGATCGTGTACGCAGAACCGGTTTCGGGGCCACCCTCGACTGCCTCGATCTCTGCATCGTGCCAACCCGATGACAGCGGCACCCGTGTCCGGTGCACTCCGCTGATCGGAGCGTGCTCATTGAGGTAGATCCACAGCATCGCGTGGGATTCGGGGTTCAGGTATGACAGCCCGGCAGTGTTGGCGAATACGGTCCGCTCGTTGACGACAACCACCGGATCTCGTTTGGTCCGGTCCGCACGCAGATAGGACTGGATGAGGGCTCGTTCGTGGCCGCCGAGCATCGCGTTGAGATTGCTCTCGATCTGCCTTCCGACATCAACGGTGACCGCGTGCATCAGCGGGTTGGCGTCCTCGGTCTTGGAAGCGATCGAGAACACCCCGAGCAAACGGCCGGTGAAGGGTTCGAAAACCGGTGTGCCCGAACAGGTGAGCGGCGCCAGCGTCTCGTTGAAATGCTCATTGCCCTGGACCAGGAGGGGACGGCGTTCGGCGAGGACTGTTCCGAGGCCGTTCGTCCCGATCGCCCTCTCGGAGAAGTCGAATCCCTCGACCGCGGATACCTTGTCGAGCTGGGTACGCTGGCGCGGCTCGTCAGCCTTGCGGATCAGTATGTTCCCCGTGTCATCGCAGAGGAACATAGCCACCGGAACGTCGGACATGTGCTCGGCAAGCCGCGAGAGCACGGGTACTGCCGCCTCCTGAAGAGCGGAACCGGCGACGATCCCGCCCTGGTACGGCGCCGGCGTCAGTCGGGCAGGCACCGATTCCCCGACACACCGCCGCCAGCTCCGGTCTATGACCTCACGTACGCCCGACTGCCGCACCGACGCGTCGAGCAGCCCCTTGGCGAGCAGCTCCTCTTTCGCGCGAAGAACACGGCCCTGGTCAATCTGACCCTGGCTGAACAGAATGCCTCCGGGGGGATTCCCATCACTACAACTGCCCATTGATCGCCCTTCGACTACGAACAATCCTCCGCCGCCACGTTTCGTCGCGTTCGACCGACGCTCCTGCCTACCGACAGCCGAGCAACATCACCGGTTCCACGCGACAAACGAACGCTCGCTCGCCTGAAAGTACCCCTGCCAGTTCGCCTGCGCAAGGACTTTGGATACAAGACGATGCGCTGCCATCCGGCGCCACGCCGATACGGTCGTGCGTGGACCGAAGACGTCGGGAGTGGCCCGCTCGCCGGCGAGTCCGGCTACACAACGTCGGCCGAGCCTGCACGTTCCGTCCCCTCCGCCGAACGTGCATCGCGTTTCGCCATGCAGAGACAAGGCTTCCCGCACAGCATCGCTCTGCATGGCGGGCGTTCTCCCCCGATGGGAGAACGCCCGCCATGAAACCGGATAGCGCAAGTATCGTTCAATTTCCTTGTAGCACAAGCGCCATCATGTGCGAATCTCAACCGATACCGGTAGCAGTACCGTCCTTCACCAGCTCGACGAGACGGTACTTCTGAATCTTTCCTGTCGGCGTCGTAGGCAACTCGTCGGCTTCCATGAACACAACCTTCTTGGGCACCTTGAACTTGGCGAGGCCGAGGCGGCAGGGTTCCAGAATCTCTTCTACAGACAGCTCGACACCAGGCTCGGTCACAACCACTGCACAGCCGGCTTCGCCCCAGAACTCGTCCGGTATGCCGATGGCGAAGGCCTGGCTCACCCCCGGAATCTTGGTAATGAGCTCTTCGACCTCCTTCGGCATGATCAATTCGCCACCGCTCTTGTACAGTTCCTTCGCGCGACCGGTGAGCACGACTCGACCGCTAGCATCGACGCGAGCGATGTCACCGGTATGCAGCCAGCCCTCTCGCACAACCTTCGAGGTCTCTTCCGGCTTCTCCCAGTACCCGACCGTCACTGAAGCTGATGAGACGAGAAGTTCACCTGTCGTTCCGGCGGGGAGCAGTTCGCCAGTGACCGGGTCGGCTGTGGCGACGTGGAAGAGCTGCCCCCTCTCGTCGGCTGCCGGTCCAGCGAGCTTGGGGGCACCCACTGTCGTCGAATGGACATCAATGGGATCTTCTGGGTGGGTCATGGTGCAACTGGCGCTCGTCTCCGTCATTCCCCACGCGGTGACGATGTAGGGGTTCCCCAGCAGCTCCTTCGTTCTCTCCCACACCCATGCCGGCGCCGCTGCCGACGCCGACATCACCGAAACGAGCGACGACAAATCATGGGCAGTCCGCCGGGCGGCTTCCAGAATCGCCACCATCATCGTGGGCACCGCAAGGATCTCGGTCGCTTCGAACCGTTCGATGCCGGCGAGATAGTCCTCCGCGTCGAACTTCACCCGCGGAACGATCGAACCGCCGACCCACATGGGTGCGAGAACGCCTTCGGTATAGGCGAACGTGTGATACAAGGGCAGCGAGAACAGTGTCTTCCACCCTTCTCCCATGCCACGAGTCAGCGCCGAAGCGAATGAACTACGCAACATCCCGTCGTGAGTGTTGAGAACACCCTTCGGGCTGCCAGTCGTACCCGAGGTATAGAACATGTCGCTGAGGTCCTGGGGAGAGACCTCCGGAAATACAGCGCGCGGACCTGCACTGCGGCCACTGGTCGCGAGATCCTCGAGCGTCCTGGCCCCGGAACGCACCGGTGCGCCAGTCCGAAAGACCACCACCTCGCGCAAGTCTGGAAATGCCGTCTGCCGGCCCTCGGACCATCCGGGGGCGATGGCATCGAGCATCGACAAGTAATCGATTCCCGAGAACTCGGACATCGTCACCAGAACGTTGGTCCGAGATTGTCCGAGCACATACTCGAGCTCGGTCTCGCGGTAGAGAAAGTTCAGAGGAACGGCAATCGCGCCCACACGCGAAACCGCGATCCGCAGCGGGAGATATTCAGGGAAGTTCGCCAACAGGAACGAGACCCGGTCACCGTGCGACACACCTAGCTCGACCAGCCCTCGCGCCAGATCCAGCGATTCTCGTCTGACGTGATCGTAGGACAGTTCCACGCCGTCGGAAATCAGAACGGGCCGGTCGCCGAACTGCTCGCACAGCTTGTCGAACCACTGATGCAGCGTCAGCGGATCCCAGGATGGCACCCTGTTCAATAACTCCGAGCGTCGATCCTGCAGCGACTTGGACACAACAATTCTCCTCATTCGGGCGGTATGGAAGCGTCAAAAACGCGGCGAGCATGTGAACGTTCAGGATTTGAGCTCACAAAAAAGGGGGTCATCCAGTTTTCGGGCGTACGCACGAGACGAGTTCACCCTGCGATCCACTCAGCGAATATGTCGCCAGGCGATCGAACCGCTGCCATCGCCAAGGCCGTCGAAAACGACTTCCATTCGCTGGCCGCATTCAAGACTGTCCGGATCCGAGTCCACGAACCGCCCGATAATCCTGACACCCTCGGCCAGTTCGACCACGACGACGCCGTACGGGACAGAGTCGGTGAACGCCGGATGGAATGCTCGATACATGATCGAATAGGTGTACACCTCACCTTCATGAGGCATGTCGGCAGGAACGAACGAAGAACCTTGGCACGCACCGCAAATTTCACGCGGCGGCCACTGAAGGGTGTTGCAATCATCGCACTGGCGAACAGTGATCCGGCGCTCGCTCAACCCTCGGAAATAGTCTTCGTACAGTGGGCTGTCCGGCATCAGAGGAGCCGCCACGCCGACGTCGATCATGGAATCAACCACTTCTTGTACCTTCTTTGACATCTGATTCAAACCTAATTGTGTAGAATCACTACTGATCCGTCGCTGAAATCTCCGAATCCGGTCACGAGGCCGATGTGAGCTCCTTCGACTTGAGCTTCACCAGCCTCGCCGCGCAACTGTGACACCGCCTCGACGACGTGATTCATTCCGAGGACATGAGCTTGGGAATGAAGCCCGCCATGCGTGTTGATCGGCAGGTCGCCACCGAGCCCTATTCGTCCATTGGCGACGAAATCCGGGGATTCCCCGCGCCCGCAGAATCCCATCTCTTCGAGCTGCCTGAGGACGATGAAGGTGAAGCAATCGTAAATCTCGGCGAAGTCGATTTCGTGGTGACCGACGCCGGCCATCTCGAAGGCTCGTCCGGATGCCTTGGTAATCCCCATATTCAGGATGTCGGGGCGACTGGACAGATCATCGGGCGAGTCGGCGTGCCCTTCCGCTCCGCCGGCGATTGCGATTGCCCTGGCTCCAATCGCTCGAGCCTCCTCCGCCGACACAACCAGAACCGCCGCCGCACCATCGGTCTCCAGGCAGATGTCGAAGAGGTGAAACGGCTTGACAGGCATTGGGGACGCCCAGTACTGCTCGCTGGTGAGTTCGCGACCGCGCATATAAGCCTTGGCATTGAGGTGAGCATGCTTCCGAGTCGTGAGCGCTACGGTCTCCATTGCGCGAGGATCCGCCTTGGTCTCATAGAACCACCGGTTGGCGTGGAGGCTGTACCACTGCATCGGCGCAAGTAGGCCAACCGGATTCTCCAAGTTGTTTCGGATCTCGGGGCCCGGCACGTTGCCGACTCCGCCGGGCGACTGATCGGTGGAACTGAGCCGATTGGATGTCGAGTAGAAGTTGTGACCGGTCGCCACGATCACGCGGCGAGCAAGTCCTGCCGCCACTGCGCCGGCTGCCTGAACGATGGCTGCGACGGGCGATGCGCCACCCATGTGAACGTGTGAGTGAAAACGCAGATCCTTTATTCCGAGCGCGGCGATGAAGTCCTCATTTGTGGGAGTGTCCTTCCACGCCAGCACCACGCCGTCGACCGTCGACGTATCGATTCCTGCGTCTCGGCAGGCAGCGATCGACGCCTCGAGAATTAGTTGCCGTTCCGTCTTTATCGTTCCCCGAACATACTCTGTTTCACCGACCCCGGCAATGTACGCCCGATCCGTTATTGTGCCAGCCATGCCTCTAAACGTCCTTCTCTTTGATCCTGGAAATCGCACCAGATCCGAAACAACCGACGATCGAAAATCGTTCAGTCTGCAGTCACTGGGCGACAGCGAATCATGAGGCTGGTCTTGAAAACCATCACCGGCTCACTCCTCTGGTTGAACATGGTATAAGCGAACGTCCATATTCCCTGGCCGCCCTTCTTCGACAGTCGAGCGTCGATCAGTTCGGCCTCGGGATGCAGAGTGTCGCCGATCAGAACGGGGCGCAGTGCGCGCACCTCGTCCATTCCGAGAAAGGCCACCACGTTGTTGAAGTACCCGGTCTGAGTGGTCAGTCCGAGAGCGAGAGCGAGCGTCAGCGGTCCGTGCGCGATACGCTCACCGAACTGAGTTCCTGATGCGTATTCGTCGTCGAGATGCAGCGAGACGATGTCGCCGGTCAGCCCGGCCCACTGGATCAGATGTGCATCGGTGATGGTCATTCCGGAGCCGCGGAGTACGTCTCCGGACTGAAGATCCTCCCACCAGAAGTCTGGACCCCTGAATTGTCGGACAGATGATTCGACATTGTTGATTGTCATAGGGAACCCCTTGAAGTTCGTAGATGGTCATCACGCCTGGCGATTTGCGCGAATTCCGCGGCGCCCTGCGGCATTAGTAGGATCTGGGCAGGCCCAGGCTCGTCTGCGCCACGAAATTGAGCACCATTTCACGACTCACGGGCGCCGTGCGCATGAGCCGGGCCGTGAACCAGAGCTCCGCAAGACCGTATTCCTTGGAGAGCCCGTTTCCGCCATGGACCTGGATCGCTTGGTCGAGCGCCTTCAGCGACGCCTCCGCCGCCGCGAACTTCGCAATATTTGCGGACTCGCCGGCTTCCTCGCCAGAATCGAACAGGGCAGCGCTCCGATAAGTGGCAAGTCGGGCAAGTTCCACCGCGATATGCGCTTCCGCGAGCGGGTGCGAGATGCCCTGGTGCGCTCCGATCGGCTGCGACCAAACCTGCCGCTCCTGTGCGTAGCGCTGAGCCTTGGAAATTGCGTATCGACCAATTCCCGAGCTCAGCGCGGCAGCCGTGATCCGTTCCGGATTGAGGCCGGAGAAGACCTGCCGAAGACCATTACCTGCGGTTCCGATGATGGCAGCGCCGTCGACCTGCACATTATCCATGAAGACAGTGAATTGCTTGTCCGTCGACGTGAGCACGGTATCCAGTGGCTGCAGGACCAAACCCGGGGCATCGGTCGGCACAATGAACAGCGACAACCGCGGTCGATTGCCCTCGGTCATTTCGGCATCTCGTGCTACAACAAGGATCGCCTCAGCCTCGTCAGCCGCCGAGATGTAGTACTTGCTTCCGCTGATCGCCCAACCGCCGTCGTTGCGGCGTGCAGTCGTGGAGACGTTGTGGCTGTTGGAGCCCGAATTCGGCTCAGTCAGACCGAAAGCCATACGTCGCTGCCCGGATGCCAACCCCGACAGCCACTCCGACTTCTGCTCCTGCGCGCTGTGCGCCTTGATGATGCATGCGCAGATGGCAGACGAGATGATCGGCAGAAGCATCGGAATACCGTTGGCGGCCAGCTCCTCGATCACCACGACCAACTCGGTGAGGCCCGCACCGCCGCCTCCGAACTCTTCCGGAATGTGTGCCCCCAGGAGCCCGGCCTCACCAAGTTCGCGCCACAGCTCCTCAGGTTTCCCACCCGAACGAGCAAGGTTGAGATAGTACTCGGGCCCATATTTCGCGGCAATCTTCGCGACCGATTCCCGAATGAGCTGATGCTCTGCCGAATCGAATACTAGACCGGTCATTTTACGCGTCTCCTCGACCGTTGATTGTTTGTTTCAAAATATTGGCGGTCTCGAGCCGGAATCCTCTGGCTTCGAATCAGACCTCGGCCGTTTCCCGACCCCGCAGCACCTCAATGCGCAAGTGTCTCAGTGGTATTCAAACCGGCACCGGTGATCGCTCGTACCTGTAGCTCATCGAACTTCTCGTCGTCTGATCTTTCACGGCTGATCAGGCTTCCGACAACGCACCCGATGAATCCGGCCGGCACCGAGAACAGAATCGGGAACGCCAGCGGGAACGGGGCCGTGGTCGACAGCGAATCGGACAGCAGCGGAGCAAGACTCGGCCAGACGAGAGGCCCGGTGAGAATCAGCGCGAGGGACGTGATCAGGCCGGACAATGCGCCTACGACCGCACCGAGGGTACGCATGCGCCGCCACAGCAGAGTCATCATGAGCACCGGAAAGTTTGCGCTGGCCGCGGTAGTGGTGGCGAGCGTCGCCAGGAAGGTGACGTTCTGGGCGCCGCCGATGACAAGCGTGATCCCTACGGTGACGATGACCAACGCCACCGCTGCGATGCGTCCGACCGTCATCTCTTCTTTTTCGGGTCGGTGGAACGTCTTCGCCCAGAGATCATGTGCGATCGCGCTCGACCCGCTGAGCACCAGTCCGGCGGATACCGCGAGCAGGGTCGCGATCGAGACTGCCACAACGAGCGCAAGCAACAGGTCCGCCATGAAACCGTCACCGCCACCGAGCCACACGGTGAGCGATGGCAAGGCCAGGTTTCCGCCCTTTCCGGCGGCTGCTTCGCCCTCTTGACCGAGCGCTGCACGAGCGGCGAGACCGAGGAAGGCGATGAGGACGTTGAATCCGCCGATCAGGCTGATGGCCCAGACCGCCGACTTGCGCGCCTGCACAGCGTCGGGAACCGTGAAGAACCGCATCAGAACGTGCGGCAGACCGACAGCAGACAAGGTCACTGCCACCGCCATCGACACGATGTTCCAGGCACCACCGAACGAGTTGCCGCTGGACAGGTAGCGGTCACCGTATCCGCTCTGGTGGACGGCCTGCTCAACGACTGCGAGAGGGTTGGGGTCGATGCGAATGAGCACGAGGACCACCAGCAGCGCTACAACGGCCATGAGGCAGAGGGCTTTGATGATCTGCAACCAGGTGGTGGCAAGCATGCCGCCGAAGAGGACGTAGCTGAGCATCAGTACTGCCGCGACCACCACGCCCCACGAGAAGTCGATGCCGGCCAAGGCCTCCATGAGGACGCCACCTGCCACCATCTGGGCCAGGAGGTAGAAGACGCAGATGAACAGCGTGGAGATCGCGGACACCACACGCACAGGGCCGGAGTTCAATCGGGTGGCCAAAGCGTCCGCGAAGGTGAACCGCCCGAGGTTGCGCAGCTTCTCGGCGATGAGGAAGAGCACCATCAGGAAGATGCCACACGCGAAGACGGCGTAGATGATGCCATCCATCCCATACATGTAGGCCAGGCCGGCGTAGCCGAGCAGGGAGGCCGACGAAAGGAAGTCACCGGCGATAGCGATACCGTTCTTACGGCCGGAGATCCCCCCGCCGGCAGTCCAGAATTCGGCCGAGGTGCGGGTGCGGCGCGAAGCGAAGTACGTGGCCACGAAGGTTGTGGCCAGCAACAGCACACTGACCACGACAGCCGTGGTGTTGAAACCATCAGACATGTTCGACCTCATCCTCGACAGGTTCGCCGCCGGCGAACGTAAGCGCTTCTGCTGCAAGCGCGTCCCACTTCCTGGCACGACGTACGTACCAGGCGCTCAGCACCATGACGACGACGACGTAGAACAGCGCGAGGATCAGTCCGACGCTCAGTCCCGGGACGGGTCGCTGCGCGGTCAGGCCGGGCGCGAAAGCGGTGACGCCCAGTAGCGAACAGAAGAAGACCGCGAAGATCGGCCAGGCACAGAGGAAGAAGCTGCGGCGGTCTCGGCGTAGGCGGAGCATCGATGGACTGCTCCAGAGTCGACTCCAGTCGACGGTGGGCTCGTTAGGAAGCACCAATGGTTCACCTCTTGTGTCACGTTCTTGGGAAGGTTCTGAGATGGCACAGAGGACCGCTTCTTCGTGTGCACTGGGGCAACTCGGCGGGACCTCGTGTGGGGAACGCTGGCGACTCCAACGATCGCATCGCCGGTGTAGCGGTCGTCACATACGTTAGACGAACGGTCGTACGTTTGTCTATGGGTGTCCCGATATGGTTGGTAGGTGAATCTCTTTGCGATAGAGGACTTTTACGCTACGGAGCGTCTTGTCAGCGCGGCCCGTAGCTCGAAGGATGCTTGCGCTGCTCGAGAACCGCGCAACCGCGAAGATTGACCCGGGAAGTCGTGACAGGTGTAGAGATCGACCACGAATGGGATCTATCATCCGATCACTTCGGTTCTTGCGAAACCTACACAACCGCACGGTATTTGAGTTCGTGCGAATCGATCGTCGACGCCGAGCGCATTCACCTCGGCCGGCCACCGGAAACAACCCGATGGCCGGCCGAGCCGCCCGGCGGCGAGTGAGTCCTCGTCAGGCCTGCTGTACGAGTGCTTCGGTCCGCATGTCGAAGCCTTCGTAGCCGTTCGCGGCAACCTCTGCGAGCGTGGTGCGATAGTTGCCCAGTCCAGCGAGGTAGAACATCACCGTGTTGGTCTTACCGGGGATGTTCGCACCGAAGATCCACGACTGAGCCTTGGGGAACAGCGTTACGTCGGCGATTTCTCGACACGTCTGCGTCCAGGCATCTTCTGCTTCCCGGGTGGGTTCGACCGTGAGTACCGTTCCGCTCTCTGCATTGCCGATCAGATCGGCGATCCACTCGACCTGAGCCTCGATGCTCGGCGGCAGGTTGGTGAACGGACCATTGGGTCCGAGAATCATGAACATGTTGGGGAAGCCGGTAGTCGAGACCCCGAGGTAGCTGGTGGGTCCACCCTGCCAGTGCGCGTTGATCGACTCCCCTGCGCGGCCACGGATGTCCATACGGGTGTAGTTGCCGTCGACGGCATCGAAGCCGGTTGCGAACACCAGCACGTCGAGTTCGTGCTCGACCCCGTCCTCGGTCCGGATACCCTTGGGCGTCATTTCCACGATCGGCGTTTCCTTGACGGAAACGAGCGAGACGTTGTTGCGATTGAACGTCGCATAGTAGCCGGAGTCGCAGATAGGGCGCTTCGCGTACAGGTCGGTCGGCGTCAGCTTCCGGGCGGTCTCGGGATCATCGACGATCTCGGTGATCTTGCTTCGGATGAACTCTGCGGCAGCCGCATTCGCGGCCGGGTCGGTCGCGACATCGCAGAAGGTGCCGAACATGAATCGGAATCCGCCGCCGATGTCCCACGATTCCTGGAACACCTTCCGGCGTTCCTCCTCGGACACGCTCATCGCGGGGACGCTGCTCTCCTTGAATCCGAACGCGACCGACGAAGAACGGAGATCGTCCCAGATCTTGTCGTAGTTGGCCTTGAGGGCCTCCACGACCTCGCCGGCTAGCGCCCCATTGCCTGCCGGGACGCTGTACTGCGGTGACCGCTGGAACACCGTCAGGTGTTCGACCTGCGGCGCGAGTGCGGTGATGAGTTGGATTCCGGTGGAACCGGTTCCGATCACGCCGACCCGCTTGCCGGTGAAGTCGTGGCGCTCGGGCCATGCTCCGGAGTGGTACAGCTCGCCTTCGAACAAGTCCCTGCCCTTGATGTTCGGCAGGTTCGTCGCCGACAGTAGCCCTAGTGCCGTGACAAGGTACTTCGCCGTGAACGTCTCACCGGTGTCGGTACCGACGCGCCATACACCGCACGCCTCGTCGAAGTGTGCGGATTCGATGCCGGTGTTCAGCTGGATGTGCGGGGCCAGGTCGTACCGGTCGACGACGCCTTCCAGATACGCCAGAATCTCCGGCTGCCTCAGGTACCGGGTCTTCCACTCCGATTCCTGTAACAGTTCCTTGTCGAAGGAATAGCGATACACGAATCCTTCGGTGTCGGACAGCGCACCGGGGTACCGGTTCCAATACCAAGTCCCGCCGACACCTCCCGCCCTGTCGAAGGCGCGGGCCGAGAGCCCGAGTTCGTTGCGGAGCTTGTGCAGCATGTAGATGCCGCCGAATCCGGCGCCGATGACGATGGCGTCATAGTCGCTCCGGACGTCTGGGTCAGTCATGGGTGTAACTCCTTGCGGTGCGGAGAGCGGAAGGCGTGACCAGGCAGAGGGTCAGTTGCGGTACCACTCGGCAATACGGTTGATTTCCTCGTCGGCCTCGGGCGCACGGCCGGCCAGGAAGGGAAAGACGTGCTGCATTCCCTCGACGACCGACAGCATGACGTCGACGCCTGCTGCCGTCGCCCGGTCGGCAAGCCGAGTGGCGTTGTCGAGCAGCGCTTCGATGGAACCGGCGTTGATGTACAGGCGCGGGAAGTCCGCGAAGTCTGCGTAGAGGGGGTTTGCCAAGGGTTCGTCGGGTCGCACGGAATCGCCGAGAACACCGGCGATCATCCCTTCGAGCAGGGGCACGGTGATCAGGGCATCGGTATCGTTGTTCGAGGCAAGGGTTTCGCCCTTGTTCTCCATGTCGAGCCACGGTGAGAAGGCGATGACCTGTCCCGGCACAGGACGGCCCAGCTTTCGCAGCGCAAGCGGAATACTCACAGCGAGATTTCCGCCGGCCGAGTCACCGATGGTCGTGATGTCGCCGGGATCGATCCCCGCATCGACGAGCGCTTCGAACACGGCCACGCCGTCCTCGACCTGAGCCGGGTGGGGGTGCTCCGGTGCGCGCCGATAGTCGAGAACGAAAGCTGTTGCGCCAAGGGTTTTGGCGACGTGCCCAGCGAGCTTACGATGGCTCGACGCAGACCCCACCGAGAATCCGCCACCGTGGGTGTACAGCAGGACCTTGGATCGGTCGGCACCGACCGGCAACGCCCAGATACCAGGAACACCACCGATGACGTCTTCCTTGTAGGTGACCTCCTCAGGCTCCCGGGTCGGCTGGTGCCACTCGTCGAAAATGCTGCGGAACAGCCGAGTCGTCAGATCCGGTGTGCTGTTGAGGATCTGATCCCAGTCGGCGTAGAGATCCCGGAGGAAGTCCGATTCCGGTGAGCTCACCTTCGACGGGATCTCGGAACTGATCGACATGTCGATTTCTCCTGTTCGATTCTTCGGGGCGCTTCTCGGGCCGGATCGGCGAGAAGCGCTTGGGCTGCACTCACTGTGCGCCCGGATTGGTGCGCGTAGTTGTTCCGATCTGAAACGCCGATCGGCGCATTGCATTGCGGGACTGCATCAGTCGCCGAACGACGACCTCGAACTGCACTTCAGAGCACGGTCCTGATCAGCTTCTTGTTGGAGAACTCGTCGAACCCGTACCGGCCGAGCTCGCGTCCGATGCCCGAGCGCTTGACACCCCCGAACGGCAGATCCGGGGCGCTCTTGCTGGTGCCGTTGATCCAGGCCATGCCCACCTCGAGTCGTTCGGCGACACGACGGCCCTGTTCGGGGTCGGAAGTGAAGATCGCGGCACCGAGACCGAAGGCGGACTTGTTGGCCAGAGCGACCGCCTCCTCCTCCGACGCGACGCGGTAGACCACCGCGACGGGCCCGAACAACTCCTCGCTGTAGGCGCGCATCTCCGGGGTCACATCAACCAGCACCGTCGCGTCATAGAACGCACCCGACGGGCCGCCCCGACGCCCGCCCGTCACCAGTCGCGCGCCCTTGGCGACCGCGTCCTCCACCTGCTCGGCGATCTCGTCGACCGCTCCGGATGAGGACAGCGGCCCGAACGCCGTCGCCGGATCGGACGGATCGCCGGGCACCACCCGGCCCATCGCCTCCGTGAACGCGTCGAGGAACCTCTCGTAGACGTCGTCGACCACAATGAATCGCTTCGACGCCGTGCAAGCCTGCCCCCCGTTGGTCATCCGGTTGCTGACCGCCGCCGCAACGGTGGCATCCAGGTCGGAGTCGTCGAGCACCAGGAACGGGTCGGATCCGCCGAGTTCGAGAACGACCTTCTTCATGTGCCGGCCCGCGATCTCGCCGACCGCCGACCCGGCTCGCTCGGACCCCGTCAGTGATACACCCTGAATCCGCGGATCGGCGATCATCTTTGCCACCTGCGCGTTGTCGGCAAAGACGTTGACGTACACGCCTTCGGGTGATCCGGCCTCAGCAAACAGCGCTTCGATCACCAGCGCTGCCTGCGGACAGTTGGAGGCATGCTTGATCATCACCGTGTTGCCGAGCATCAGGTTCGGCGCGGCGAACCGCACTACCTGATAGTAGGGATAGTTCCACGGCATGATCCCCACGAGCGGACCGATCGGTTCCGTCCGCACCACCGCCGTACCGCCGCCGGCGATTCGCAGTACCTCCTCCTCCAGGAAGGTCTCGCCGTTCTCGGCATAGTAGTCAAAGATGTTGGCGCACAACGCCACCTCACCGCGGGCCTGGGCGATCGGCTTGCCCATCTCCATGGTCACGATCGAGGCGAGCTCGTCGGTACGTTCACGCCACACCTTCGCCACGGCGCGGAGCGTGTCGGAACGCTCCTGCAGCGACGTCGCACGCCACTGCCGGTACGCCGCATCGGAACTGGCTACCGCAGCGGCGATCTCGTCGTCGGTCGCTCGAGCGAACTCGCGCAGGCACTCACCGGTCACAGGATTCGTGGTGACGTAGTTACTCATCAGTTCCTCGATTCACTCATGCACTTGGCCACCGCCAGCAGCGCCTCGGGCGTGCTGACCGCTCTACATTCGGCCACTGGTGACCGCGTTGGTTGTTCCGAAGTGGAACAACCGAGGGCGCGGGCCGTCGACCACCATGGGGTGACATTCCGACCGTCCGACGTCCCGGCCAACGGATTCCACTGCAGGTCCGCGCGTTGCACACGCGGGGCACGTCCGGGTCGCACACTCGAAGGAGCGAGAGATGCGTGCATTCGCTATTGCCGAAGAAGGTTCATCTGTCACGGAGCTCGACCTGCCGACACCCCGGCCGATGGGCGACGAGGTGCTGTTGAAGGTGATCCGTTCCGGGGTCTGTCATACCGACACGCATCTGCGTGAGGGCGGGTACGACCTGGGAAGCCGAGGCAAGATGCGCTTGACCGACCGCGGGATCCGCTATCCACTCGTCATGGGTCACGAGGTGGTCGGTGTGGTCGAGCAGGTCGGAGACAACGTCCGCGGGGTCGAGGTCGGCAACGTGCGACTCGTATACCCCTGGATCGGCTGCGGGAAATGCCACCACTGCCTGGCAGACCGGGACAACTATTGCCCGAACGGACAGAATCTCGGGGTGGGACGGCCCGGTGGATACGCCGACCACATCGTAGTTCCCGATGCGAAGTACCTGATCGATATCACCGGGCTCGACACATCGTGGGCGGCCACCCTTGCGTGCTCGGGGTTGACGGCCTACAGCGCAGTCAACAAGGTCCTCCCTCTACCGGCCGAGGAGCCGATTGTCGTCATCGGCGCCGGCGGGGTCGGCCTCACCGCCATCGCCACCCTGAAGGCACTAGGCCACGAAGAAATCTGTGCCGTCGACGTATCCGAACAGAATCTGCAGATCGCTGTCGAGCTGGGTGCCACCAAGACTGTCCAATCGAGTAAGTCCGTGGCCAAGCAGATTGTCGAAGCATGTGGTGGCCCGGTCACTGCAGTCATCGATTTCGTCAACAATGGCGATACCGGAGCCGCGGCCTTCGACTCGCTGCGCAAGGGCGGAAAGCTGGTGCAGGTCGGCCTGTTCGGCGGCGAGCTCCTGGTGCCAACCGCACTGATGGCGCTGAAGATGCTAGAGCTCAGCGGAAGCTTCGTCGGAACACTCGGAGAGCTTCGCGCGCTCGTTGATCTGACGAAAGCTGGTGCACTGCCCACTATTCCGATCCTCGAGCACGACCTGGACGCACCCTCGGTCAACGCAGCGCTGGACAGGCTTGTACAGGGAGGCGTGCCTGGAAGGATCGTGCTCCGGGATCGCCCTTCCGCGTAGAAGCCGTCGGAATCCGGAAGAACCTCCGGTCGGGGTGGCTGTGGCCTACATCCGGCCGGAGGTTCTTGTGTGTCGCCCCTGTCAGGAGCCCGCGACGTCGTCCCCGAACCCGCTCACCACGGAGAGCACGGCGTGGAGTGCGGGATTGGCGTCCTCCCGCCGCCACGCGACCCGTAGATCGACATCGGGTGTGGTCTCGTCGAGAGCAACGAACACGACGTGGGGGTCGGTCACGTTCTGCGCCACGGACGCCAGCGTCAGATGGCAACCGACCTCGGCGCTGACAAGCGCCAACGCCGTCTGTGTGTCCGGAGCTACCTGGACGACATCAGCAACAAACCCTTTGGTGTGAGCAAGAAGTCGGAGTCGATCGGGAAGAACCGCACCCTCGTGTGGCGGAAGCGACACGAAACACTCGTCGGCGAACTGCGCAATCGCTGCTCGGCGAGCAGCCGCCAGGGAATGAGTGGCAGGCAACGCCACCACGAGGGAATCCCGCATCACCACCTCCGCCGAAACGTCGGCAGGAATGACATCCCAACGCCCCAAGGCGAGATCCGTGTCTCCCTGGACGAGTCGTTTCATCGCCGGCTGGGCAAAATTCTGGCTGGACAATTCGAGCTGGATCCCCGGTCGTTGGGACCGAACCACTCTCGCGAGCCTGGCGACCAGGCGGTGAGTCGACACGCCGGCGAAGGCTATTCGGACCAGGCCGACCTCTCCACCGTCGGCAGCGCGCACCGCTGCCTCGGCGCGGCGTACTGCCGCGAGAACCTCCTTGGCCGGACCGACGAGCGCTTCACCGCTCGCTGTGAGCTTCACCGACCGAGTGCTTCGTTCGAAAAGCACTGTCCCGAGCTCGCGTTCGAGTTGCTTGATCGTTCGACTGAGCGGCGGCTGTGCAACATGCAACTTCTCCGCGGCGCGCCGGAAATGCAGCTCCTCGGCTACCGCCAGGAAGGACCGCAGTTCGTCCACATCCACACTCGCACCTCCACTAATACAGACCTGGTATCACAGCATCTCACATTAGGTATTGGACTGATCATAATATGCTGAGCGATAGTGATCCCATGGACACCAATCCCGACGTTCCCGATGACGTCTTCGCCGAGATCCTCAAGCAGGTCCGCGGATTCGTGCGCGGTGTGGTGGTGCCGCGCGAGCGGGAAATCGCCGACACCAACGCGATCCCCGACGACATCCGCAACATAGCCAAAGAGATGGGCCTGTTCGGCTACGCGATCCCGCAGCAGTGGGGCGGCCTCGGGCTCGACCTCGCCCAAGATGTCGAGCTGGCAATGGAACTCGGCTACACGGCGTTGTCGCTACGCTCCATGTTCGGTACCAACAACGGAATCGCCGGCCAGGTTCTGGTCGGGTTCGGCACCGACGACCAGAAGGCCCGATGGCTCGACGAAATCGCCTCTGGCGACGTGGTCGCCTCCTTCGCTCTGACCGAGCCCGGCGCCGGATCGAACCCCGCAGGGCTGCGCACGAAGGCCGTGCGCGAGGGAGACGACTGGATCATCGACGGGGAGAAGCGATTCATTACCAATGCTCCCCTGGCGAACCTGTTCGTGGTGTTCGCGCGGACCCGCCCTGCCGACTCCAGCGGCACAGGCATCGCGGTGTTCCTCGTGCCCGCAAACGCACCGGGGGTCTCGGTCGGAAACAAGGACCACAAGATGGGTCAGGAAGGTTCCTGGACGGCGGACGTCCACTTCAGCGACGTACGGGTGCCCGCATCCGCCCTCGTCGGCGGCAGCGAGGACGTCGGATATCGGGCAGCGATGACCTCGCTCGCCCGGGGTCGTGTGCACATCGCCGCCCTGGCGGTCGGGCAGGCGCAACGCGCACTCGACGAGTCCGTCACCTGTGCCGCGACCATGACGCAGGGAGGGACGCCGATCGGGAACTTCCAGTTGGTGCAGGCAATGCTCGCAGACCAGCAGACCGGGGTGATGGCCGGCCGCGCCCTGGTACGCGACGCAGCCGCGAAGTGGGTGTCGGGTGAGGACCGGAGAATCGCCCCGTCGGTCGCGAAGCTGTACTGCACGGAGATGGTCGGCAAGGTTGCCGATCTGGCGGTACAGGTGCACGGCGGGAGCGGCTACATGCGGGAGACTGCGGTCGAGCGGATCTACCGCGACGTCCGATTGCTGCGACTGTACGAGGGCACCAGTGAGATCCAGCGCCTGATCATCGGCGGCGGGCTCGTCCGATCCGCGCAGCGGACAGTCCGATGACCCTCCCGCTCGACGGCGTTACCGTCGTCGCTCTCGAACAAGCGGTGGCCGCACCCCTCGCCACGCGTCACCTCGCCGATCTCGGCGCCCGAGTCGTCAAGGTCGAGCGGGTGGACGGCGGGGACCTGGCGCGGGGCTACGATCACGTGGTCCACGGCACCGGGGCACACTTCGTGTGGCTCAACCGGGGCAAAGAGTCTCTCGCAGTCGATCTCAAGAGCAGCGCCGGCCGCGACGCCGTCCGCCGACTCGTCGACCAGGCGGACGTCTTCGTACAGAACCTCGCTCCTGGAGCAGCAGAACGGCTAGGGTTCGGAGCCCGAGAACTGCGATCGAACCATCCCGAACTGATCGTGGTGAACCTGTCGGGATTCGGAAGCGGTGGACCACTGGAACAGCGCAAGGCCTACGACATGCTGATCCAAGCGGAAGCCGGCCTGATCTCGATCACCGGCACTCCTGAAACCGCTGTGAAGACCGGTATTCCGTGCGCGGACATCGCCTCGGGCGTGTATTGCGCACAGTCGATCCTGGCCGCACTGCTACGCCGCTGGCGTAGCGGCGAAGGCGCCACCATCGAGGTCTCGATGCTCGAGGCCACGGTGGAATGGATGGGGCACGCGATGTACACGCAGATGCACACCGGAAGCCAGCCGCCGCGTATGGGGTTGAGCCACAGCTCGATTGCGCCATACGATGCGTTCCCGACCAGCGACGGCCAAGTGTTGATCGGTATTCAGACCGACCGGGGGTGGCGCGCACTGGTCACCGACGTGCTCGGGATGCCCGAACTCGCCGACGATCCCCGATTTGCCACCAATATGCAGCGGGTCCAGCACCGATCCGAATGCGACGCAATTGTCGCGTCGGGCACCGTCCAGTGGTCCACCGCCGACTTGGATGCAAAGCTCGCCGCCGCGGGAATCCCCGCTGCGCAGATCAAGAAACTCGATCAGGTCGTCGATCACCCGCAACTGCGCGCGCGTGACCGCTGGCGAACGATCGGAACCGAACACGCCGACGTCGACGCCTTGCTCCCGCCGGCAACTTTCACGGATGTCGAAGCGCGGATGGGAGATGTGCCAGCGCTCGGCCAGCACACTTGCGCGCTGCTGGTCGAATCCGGACTGGACACAGATGCCACCAACGCCCTGATCGGTCGCGGCGACGCACTCCAGGCCGAGAACTACCAAACGGTACAGAACCGCTGACCCGCCCACGTTACCGGAGGAGAGTACACATGTTGACAGGCCGCACTGCCGTGATTACCGGAGGCGCACAGGGCATCGGGCTCGCGATTGCGCACACCTTCGCAAGTCACGGTGCTCGGATCGTGATCGGTGATCTGGATGGAGCGAAAGCGAAGGAAGCTGCCGAAGGTATGGGCTCCGAAGCCCTGGGTGTCCAATGCGACGTCACGTCCTCGAGCGATGTTTCGCGCCTGCTGCACACGGCGACCGACTCGTTCGGATCGCTCGACATCATGGTCAACAATGCGGGTATCACGCGTGATGCGACCATGCGCAAGATGACGGAAGAGCAGTTCGACGACGTCATCCGTGTCCATCTTCGCGGCTGCTGGAACGGCACGCGGCAGGCCGCGGCGATCATGCGGGAATCCGGCGGCGGATCGATCATCAATCTGTCGTCGATCTCCGGAAAGGTCGGCTTCATCGGGCAGACGAACTACTCGGCCGCCAAGGCGGGCATCGTCGGGCTGACCAAGGCAGCTGCCAAGGAGGTCGCGCACTTGGGAGTGCGGATCAATGCCATTCAGCCCGGTCTCATCCGGACTGCAATGACCGAGGCGATGCCCCAGAAAGCGTGGGATCAGAAGATGGCCGAGATCCCGATGCAGCGTGCAGGCGAGCCGGCGGAGGTGGCGTCGGTCGCGCTCTTCTATGCGTCCGACATGTCCTCGTACATGACCGGCACTGTCGCTGAAGTGACCGGCGGCCGTCACATCTGACAGATCCATACAGGAGTCGAAACAGTATGTCCCCCCGAATTTTCGACAGCGTCGAGATGATCCGCCGCGCGCTCGGAGAGCAGCTCGGTCCGAGCGCCTGGGTCACTATCGATCAGGACCGTGTCGACCTGTTCGCCGACGCAACAAGCGATCATCAGTGGATCCATTGCGATTCCGAACGCGCAGCCTCGGGACCGTACGGCACTACGATCGCGCACGGTTATCTGACGCTGTCGCTGCTGCCGGCCTTCGCCGTCGAGCTCTACACGATCATGGTCGGATCGGCACGAGTGAATTACGGCAGCAACAAGGTTCGCTATCCGGCACCAGTGCGGGTCGGAAGCCGGATCCGCGCAAGCGCCACGCTCGTGGAGTGCCGCGAGGAGTCCGCGGGCATCTTCATGACGGTGCGATACGTCATCGAGATCGAGGGCGGTGGCAAGCCTGCGTTGATCGCCGAGACCGTCACCCTGATCGTGCCGTGACCGTCGCGCACACCCGGACACAATCGCCTTCTCACCAAGGAAACAGACATGCCTGACGCAGTCATCTGCGAACCCCTCCGCACCCCCGTCGGCCGCTTCGGTGGCGTCTTCCGGGACATCGCCCCCGAAGACCTCGCCGCCACCGTCATCACCGAACTCGTCTCCCGCACCGGCATTTCCGGATCCGACATCGACGACGTCATCCTCGGCCAGGCCTCCCCCGGCGGCGAAGCCCCCGCCATCGGCCGCATCGCCGCCCTCAACGCCGGCCTCGGCATCGACGTCCCCGGCCTCCAGGTCGACCGCCGCTGCGGCTCCGGCCTGCAGGCCATTATCCAGGCCGTCATGCAGGTCCAGTCCGGCGGCAGCGACCTCGTCCTCGCCGGCGGCGTCGAGTCCATGAGCCAAGCCGAGTTCTACGCCACCGGAATGCGATACGGCGTCCGCGGCGAATCCCTCACCCTCAACGACCGACTCGCCCGCGCCCGCGTCACCGCCGGCGGCCGCAACTACCCGGTACCCGGCGGCATGATCGAGACCGCCGAGAACCTGCGCGCCGAATTCTCCATCAGCCGCGAGGACCAGGACACACTCGCCGTCCAATCCCACCAACGCGCCGTCGCCGCACAGCGCAGCGGCATCTTCGCGCAGGAGATCGTCCCGGTCACCGTCCCACAGCGCAAAGCCGACCCACTGATCGTCGACACCGACGAACATCCCCGCGCCGACACCAACCTCGAATCCCTCGCCAAGCTCCGCCCGATCCGCGGCAAGGTCGACCCCGAATCCACCGTCACCGCCGGCAACGCCAGCGGCCAGAACGACGGCGCCGCCATCGCGATCGTCACCACACCCGAGAAGGCGAAGGCCCTCGGCCTGCGCCCACTCGCCCGGCTCGCCAGCTGGGCCGTGGCCGGCGTCCCGCCCCGCACGATGGGCATCGGCCCCGTGCCGTCGACCGAGAAGGCCCTCGCCCGACTCGATCTCACACTCGCCGACATGGACGTCATCGAACTCAACGAGGCCTTCGCCGCCCAGGCCCTCGCCGTGACCCGCACCTGGGGCCTCGAACCCGACGACGCGCGCCTGAACCCCAACGGTTCCGGCATCTCCCTCGGCCACCCCGTCGGCGCGACCGGCGCCCGCATCCTCGCCACACTGCTGCGCGAGATGGACCGCCGCGAGGCCCGCTACGGCCTCGAAACCATGTGCATCGGCGGCGGCCAAGGCCTGGCCGCAGTGTTCGAACGCATCGCGTGATCCAGCCGTCTCATCCGAGACGACTGAGCAAGGCCATCGCGTCGAACGGCGCGTAGCCCTTGATGTCGTTGTCGAAGTAGACGAAGGCGTCCAGCCCGGCGTCTGTCCAGTCGCGCACCTTGGCGGCCCAGTCGTCCAGCGCGACGTCGGTGTACCCGCTCGCGTACAGCTCGGCGTCGCCGTGCAGGCGCGCGTACGCGAAGTCGGCGCAGCGTTGGTCGATGCGCGGGTACCGGCCGGCGGTGTCGGCGAGGACCAGCGCGACACCGTGCTCGCGCGCGATCGCGACGACGTCGGGCACGGCGAAGCTGGGGTGCCGTACCTCGAGCGCGTGCCGGATCGGACGTTCAGTGTCCGTCGCGGCGAGGACGCGGTCGTCGGGCAGCTTGTCGTCGCGGCGCTCGGCGAGAGCGACGGCGGCCGTGGTGGTCCGCGGCAGCTGCGTCAGGAAGGTGTCGAGGCGGCCGGCGTCGAACTGCATGTTCGGCGGCAGCTGCCACAGGATCGGGCCGAGCTTGTCGCGCAGCCCCAGCACGCCGGACGCGAAGAAGTTCGCGAGCGGGGTCTCGACGTCGAGGAGCCTGCGCACGTGGGTGATGTAACGACCGCCCTTGACCGCGAACACGAATCCGTCGGGCGTCTCGTCGCGCCACTTCGCGAAGCTCGACGGCTTCTGCAGCGCGTAGAAGGAGCCGTTGATCTCGATCGACGTCAGGTGCTCGGCGGCGTACCGCAACTCGTCGCGGTGCACGAGTCCGGCCGGGTAGAACCCGCCCCGCCACCCCGGGTACACCCAGCCCGAGATGCCCACCCGGACGTCCGCCATGCCGCCGCAGTGTAGTCCCGCTCGTCCCGCGATTCCGGCAACTCGGGAATGCCCGTCAGGGGGTCAGGGTACGGTCAGGTCGCTCGATCCAAGACTGTAGGGGGGATTTTCTCCATGTGGGGTTCATATCCAAGACGTGCTGCGCGACGCCGAGTGCGGCGGGGGCTACTCGGCGCGTCGCTCGCGGCGCTGGTTGCGCTGCCGCTCGCCGGCGAGGCGGTGGCCGCGCCCGGAAGTACCGGGAGCACTGGGAGCACCGGGAGCACCGGGAGCACCGGGAGCACCGGGAGCACCGGAAGCCTCGGTAGCGCCGCCAGCGGCTCGAGCGGCAGCGCAGCCGCCAGCTCCGACAACGGCAGCGTGACCGCCGGGTCCGTGATTCCCGGCCCGCTCCAGAACGAGCATCCGCCGCTGCCGCCGCTGCGCGACGACATCACGACCGCGGCGATCACCGGCGAGAAGCAGAAGTCGGAACAGTTCGTCCGGTTCACCGTCGCCTCGCCGGCGCTGCGCCGCGAGGTCGGCGTGGAAGTCCTCCTGCCCAAGGACAACTCGGTGCCGCGCCCGTCGATCTACGCGCTCGAGGGCGTCGACGCCGGCGAGGACACCAGCGGATGGGTCACGATGGGCGGGGCCCCGCAGTTCTTCGCGGACAAGAACGTCAACGTCGTGATGATCAATGGCGGTGTGTCGGGGCTGTACACCGACTGGGACCGGATCGATTCGAATGTCGGACTGCACAAGTGGGAAACCTTCCTCACCGAGGAACTACCCCCGCTGCTCGACGCCCGACTGCACACGAACGGCGTCAAGTCGCTGCTCGGGATCTCGATGGGCTCGCAGGGCGCGATGATGCTCGCGCACCGGCATCCCGGGATGTACCGCGGCATCGCGGTGTTCAGCGGTTGCTACTCGACCACCGACGACCTGGGCCGGCTCACCGTGCAGTCGACCGTGTCGTCGCGCGGCGGCGACATCGCCAACCTGTGGGGTGAGGTCGGCGGACCCGAGTGGGCCGCACACGACACGGTCCGCAACGCCGAGGCACTGCGCGGCATGGACATCTACGTCTCGGTGGGGTCGGGTGTGCCCGGCCAGTACGAGGATCCGGCGGCGTCCGACTGGTTCGACCGGGTGTTCATCGGTGGCCCCATGGAGGTCGCGGCCAACGCCTGCACCCGCGAACTCGACGCTCGACTCGACAAGCTGAAGATCCCGGCCACCGTCGACTACGAACCCGTCGGCATCCACGGCTGGTACTACTGGCGCGACCGGCTGCCGAAGGCGTGGCCGACGCTCGCGCATTCGCTGGGCCTGCCCGTCTGACGACGCGAGTCGCGACGACACACGAGAAAGGGCCCCGCACGGACGAATCCGTGCGGGGCCCTTTCTCGTAGAGCATCACCTACCGGGCGATCACGCCTTCGGGATGAAAGCCTTCAGCGGCTCCGAGGCCGACCAGTCATGGCCCCAGTAGCTGTCCGCCGTAATTTCCTCGGCGGTGTAGAAGGTCTCGTCGACCAGCATGCCCTCGGTGCCGAACTCGAGATCCCAGCCTCCGGGTGCGCGCACGTAGAACGACACCATCTTGTCGTTCGTGTGGCGGCCCAGGGTCGAGGAGATCGTGAAGCCGAGCTTGGCGACGCGGTCCAGTGCCTGACCGACGGCGTCGAGGGTGTCGACCTCCGTCATCAGGTGAACCAGGCCGGGCTCGTCCGTCGGCGGCGCCGGGCACAGCGCGAGGCTGTGGTGACGCTGGTTGACGCCGAGGAAGCGGACGCGCGAGACGCCGTCCTGGAGCCGGATGGCGCCGCGCGGGAGGAAGCCGAGCACCTCGGTGTAGAAGGCGTACGACTCGGCGAACTTCGGAGTCGGCAGCACGACGTGGCCGAGGCCCTGCGCGCCGGTGACCCACTGGCCACCGAACGGCGTCACGACCGGGCTGTGGTCCAGCACCGGGCCGAAGAAGACCTCGACGCGGGTGCCGGCCGGGTCGTCGAACGCGATGACCTTCTCGGCGTCGCGGTAGTCCGCCTCCTCGAGGGAGAGCTCCTCGACCGCGATGCCGGCCTTCTCGACAGCCTCACGAACGCGCTGGAGGGCGAACTGGTCGCGCACCTCCCAGCCGATCGCGAGAGCCTTGTCGGACTCGCCCGGCAGGACGATCAGGCGTGCACGCCGCTCGTCGACCCGCAGGTACAGGCCGTCCGGATCCGGGCCGCTGCCGACCGACATACCGAGGCCGTCGACGACGAGTTCGCGCCAACGAGCAATGTCCTGGGTCTGGATCCTGAGGTATCCGAGACCCCGAATTTCCGTCATATCAATCCGTCCCTGAGTGAGGAATTCAGATGGGTTCGAACTAGATCATCGAACGGTGGATGCCCTGCGGCTCACCACCGAGCTGGGTCAGTGCCGACGCGTGGTTGATCGAGCCGGGCACGTGGATCGCGTGGGTCAGGCCGACGTGCGCGTCACGCCAGAAGCGCTGCAGCGGCAGCGTCACCTTCATCGCACCGCCGCCGGCGCGAGCGAAGATCTCGTCGAGGGCGCTCACGGCACGCCACGCGGCGTTGGTCTGGGTGCGGCGACCGACCGCGCGCTCCTCGAAGGTGACCTCCTGGCCCTTCTCGGTCTTGTCCCAGAAGCGATCGACGGTCTCGAGGATCGACACGCGCGCGGCGTTGATCTCGTCGGCGGCCTGACCGATGGCGTAGAGGACGTAGGGGTCCTCCTTGATCGGGACACCGGTGACCGCGACGCGCTCCTTCTGCGCGGCGATGTACAGGGCCAGACCGCCCTCGCACATGCCGATCAGCGACGAGGAGATGCCCAGCGGGAAGATGCACGAGAACGGGAACTTGTACAGCGTCTCGTCGCGGCCCGCGTGACGCCAGCCGTTGCCCTGCAGAACGATGTCGGAGTCGATCGTGCGGTACTCGGGGATGAAGGCGTCCTTGACGGTGAAGTCCTTCGAGCCGGTGCCGCGCAGGCCGACGACGTTCCAGCTGTCGTGGTCGACGGTGTAGTCCTCCTTGGGGACCAGCACGTGCAGAACCTGGCCGGTCGGGACACCCTTCTGGTCACCGACCAGAGCACCGATCATGACCCACTTGCAGTGGTCGTTGCCGGTGGAGAACGACCAGCGGCCGTTCAGGATGTAGCCACCGTCGACCGGCACCGCGATACCCATGGGGGCGTACGGCGACGCGATCCAGGTGTCGACGTCCTCGCCCCAGACCTCCTGCTGCGCCTTGGGATCGAAGAAAGCCATCTCCCACGGGTGCACACCGACGATGCCGGAGACCCAGCCGGTGGAGCCGTCGACGGCGCCCAGGGCCATGGCCGTCTCGGCGAACTCGCGCGGGTGGGACTCGAGGCCGCCGAACTCCTTCGGCTGCAGCATCCGGATGACGCCGGCGTCGCGAACACGCTTGGCGTTTCCATCCGACAGGCGCATGAGCTTCTCGCCCTCGATGCCACCCTCGCGGATCTCGTCCGCGAACTGCATGATGTTGTCCAAAACCTGACCCATAGCTATCAGCTCTCTCTCTTCGATCCCACGGCGACGCGGGTCAATTCTTAGCGGAAGACCGACCGCAATCTAGGGGAATCGGTCTTCCTGTCCTCCGGCAAGCTCGGGCGACCGGCCTCGACGGGAATCTCGGTTCGGATGCGCCATGACGCTTGGCATGCGCGGCGGCATGCTCGAGGAAGCTCGGGTGGACACCGGCGACGAGTGCGTCGACCGGGGTGCCCTTCGTGCCCGCACCGGTGCAGCGGGTGGTGCCTGCGAACATGGCGCCCTCCTGGTGCGGTCGGGGTCAGCGCCTGTCGAGTGCGCTGATCGTGTGTTTCGAACGGTCCCAGGTACGGGGCCCGAGAACAAAACATCTCCCGCTCAGCGGGACTGGGATTCGGGCACGTCAGAGCCTGTTTCCCAGTCCCGCTGAGTGGTCATTCGGGAACCTTTCCGGACTACTTCGCGCCCGGGGCCGACAGTCGGTCCGCGGCGGCGTCGGCGGCGTCGTTCGCAGCCACGTAACCGAAGACCATCGAGGGGCCGATGGTGGCGCCGGCACCGGCGTACTCGTTGCCCATGACGGACGCGGAGGTGTTACCGGTCGCGTACAGGCCGTCGATGACCGACCCGTCCTCGCGCAGCACGCGCGCCTCGGCGTCGGTCACCAGACCGCCCTTGGTGCCGAGGTCGCCGGCCTCGATGCGGACGGCGTAGAACGGACCCTTGACGATCTCGTCCATGGCCGCGTTCTTCATCGTCGGGTCGCCGTAGTACTGGTCGTACACGCTGTCGCCGCGGCCGAACTCCTCGTCCTTGCCGGTGCGGGCGTAGCCGTTGAACCGGTCGACGGTCTCGAGCAGGTTCTGCGGCGGGACACCGATCTTCTCGGCCAGCTCGCTCAGCGAGTTCGCCTTGTGCACGATGCCCTGGTCGTAGAACCCCTGCGGGAACGGTGCACCGGGCAGGACCTGCGCGAACGGGTACCGCGCGCGGGCCTTGCTGTCCATGATGAAGTAGGCCGGAACGTGGCCGCCCTCGATCTGGTCGTGCACGAAGTTCACGTACGGTGCCGACTCGTTGGTGAAGCGCTTGCCGTCCTGGTTGACGATGACCGACGGCGGGATGGACCGCTCGGACACCAGCGGGATGACCGCGCCCATCGGGTGCTTGACCGACGGCATCCACCACGCGTCGTCCATGAGATCGACGGCCGCACCCAGCTTCTGGCCGGCGACGATGCCGTCACCGACGTTCTCGCGGGCACCGGCGCTGATGTTCTCGACGCCGTTCTCGGGCAGGTACTTCGCGCGCATCTCGTTGTTGTGGTCGAAGCCGCCGGAGGCGAGCAGGACGCCCTTGCGGGCGCCCACGCGCAGCAGCTTGCCGTCCTTCTCGACGGTGGCGCCGATGACGACACCCTTGTCGTCGACGATGAGGTCCTTCATCGAGGACTTCAGCCACAGCGGCACGCCGGCGTCCTTGAGCGCCATGCGCATACGGGCGACGAGCGCGCGGCCACCGGTGGACATGTGACGACGGCGGATCATGTTCGACGACACCCGCCACGCCGCGACCAGGGATGCCCGACGGCCGGCCCACGTGCGCTTGACCATCGCCAGGTCGTGGTAGTCCTTCGAGGTGACCCACAGGCCCAGCGGGCCCTTGAGGCTGTTCGGCCGCTGGTACTTCTCGTCCTCACCGAGCGTGCGGGTGTCGAACGGCGTGCACTCGATGGTGCGGCCGAGGGGGCGTCCGCCCTCCTCCTCGGGGTGGTAGTCGGCGTAGCCCTTGACCCAGTAGAACTTGATGTGCGGGCTGCGCTCGAGCAGTTCCATCAGCTTCGGGCCGTTGTCGACGTACGCATCGAGACGGTCGGCCGGAACCTTGCCGTCGGTGATGATGTCGAGGTAGCGACGGATCGACTCCCGCGAGTCCCGGGGTGCGCCGCTGCGCAGCAGCACCGGGGCGTTGGGGATCCAGATGCCGCCGCCGGAGATCGCGGTCGAACCGCCGAAGGTCTTGCCCTTGTCGACGATCAGCGCCGACATCCCGCGGTCCGCCGCGGTGATGCCGGCGGCCATGCCGCCGCCACCGCTGCCGACGATCAGGAAGTCGACGACGGTGTCGAAATTGTTCTCAGTCATGTTCGGTCAGATCACTTCCGGTCGCGCAGGAGGAAGGAGAGCACTGCCGAGACCCACGCGTCGCGCGCCTCGATCATGGTCCAGTGGCCGCAGTTCGGGAACACGTGGAACTCGGCGTTCGGGATGTCGCGCATCGGCAGCAGGCCCATGTCGACGGGGCTCACGCGGTCGTCGCGACCCCAGGTGAGCAGGGTGGGGGCCTTGATCTTGCCGAACTGGGCCCAGTACGGCGTGCCGTCGGCCTGCGCGTTGGCCGCAGCCATCGCGGCGAAGGCCTTGCTGCTGTACATGCGGCGGGCGATCTCGAGCGTCTTCGGCTCGGTCGCGAGCTCCCAGCGCTCCTCGATGAGCTGATCGGTCACGATGGCGGGGTTGTAGACCATCGAGTGCAGCCAGCGGATCAGGCTCTCGCGGGTCGGGTTGTCCGTGAACTCCATCAGCAGCTTGATGCCCTCGCCCGGGTTGGACGAGAGGACGTTCTTGCCCATGCCGCCGATCGAGACCAGCTTGTTGACGCGCTCGGGCTGCGCGATCGCGATGCGGGTGGCCACCACGCCGCCCATCGAGTTGCCGATCATGTCGACCGCGCCGAGGCCCAGCCCGTCGAGGAAGACCGGCACCGCGTTGACCGCCTCGACCATCGGGTGGCCGTCGCACGGATCGGACACGCCGAAGCCGGGGAACTCGAGGACGTAGCAGGTGAAGTGCTCCGCGAAGTCGGCGAGAACGCCGCGGTAGTTACGCCATCCCGTGACGCCCGGGCCGGAGCCGTGCAGCAGAAGCAGCGGCGGGCCGTCACCGGCCTGGTGGTACCGAAGCACACCCTGGTCGGTGTTCAGTTCCTTCAGCGTTCCTTCGTAGCTCAGCTCAGTAGTCATCGTCGCCTCTGTTTGTCGCAATGTCATCCGGGTCACAGCCCATACGGGCGGAAGGGTGCCAGCCTGCGTCCTTCGCGGCCAGATCCCATCCCGATCAGCGAGACCCTGGGCCCCACCAACCGCACCCACGGCGTGCGGTTCCGCTGATCGAGACAGCAGTTCAGGGCCGGGATCGTGCGGTCATACGCTCGCAAACATCGACTTCGGCAGCTTCGGCATCACGTGTGCCGACCACTCAAAGCCCGACTGTGCCGATCATTCGTTCCACGAACAGGAGGTGGCCGCATGACCGCTGAGACGATTGCACCCCACAGCACGATGAGCGCCGGTGCTCCGACACCGGACGCGATGCGCCGCGTCATGGGCCAGTTCGCGACCGGTGTGACGATCGTGACCGGGTTGGACGACGACGGCCCGGTCGGGTTCGCGTGCCAGTCGTTCGCTTCCGTGTCGCTCGAGCCGCCGCTGATCCTGATCTGCGCCGACCACCGCGGGCGCGCCTGGCCGCGCATCCGCGAGACGGGCCGCTTCTGCGTCAACGTCCTGCACGAGGAGCAGTCCGACCTGTGCTCGCGCTTCGGCTCCAGCAAGGGCCGCAAGTACGACGACCTCGAGTGGGAGCTGTCCCGCTGGAACACCCCGTCGCTGCCGGGTGTCCTGATGCGCGTCCACGCGGAGGTGCACGACGTGCACGTCGCCGGCGACCACGACGTCATCATCGGCCGGGTGCTCGAACTCGACACCGTGTGCGAGGAGCGTCCCATGCTGTTCTTCCGCGGCAAGTTCGGCATCGAGGCGCCGGCCCTGAGCTGAGCCCCCAGCGGCGACGAGCGACGACGAGCGGGAACCGAGAGCGTGCTCTCGGTTCCCGCTCGTCTGTTCGGCTATCGGGTCGCAGTCAGATCCACTGCCCGCTCTGGATGGACAGCAGTCGGTCCATCGCGTCCGCGGACCAGGTGTCCACGGGGGCGGCGTGCGCGCGCCGGCCACGGCGCGGTGCACCGAGTTCGGGGTAGAGGGTGCGCGAGACCTCGCGGGCGGCATCGACGACGAGCGGCGCGACGCGCTCGAGCTGGGCGGTGCGGGCGTCGCCGCACAGCGAGATGCCGGCGACCGGGCCCTCGTGGCCACGGACCGCGACGCCGACGCACGCGACACCACGCACGGACTCGCCGCGCTCGAAGGCTAGGCCTCGACGCTGGCGGATCCGGTTGAGCTCCTGGTGCAGTGTCGGGATGTCGGTGATCGTGCGATCGGTGCAGCGGCTCAGCCGCTCCTCGTAGAGGCTGTCGACGCGCTCGGGATCCAGCCACGCGAGCATCGACTTGCCACCGGCCGTCGAGTACGCGGGCCCGCGACCGCCGACCCGCGACGGCAGCGTCGACGCGAACCGCCCGCCGACCTTGTCGAGGTAGACGCTCTCGCTCCCGTCCAGGACGGCGAGGTGCACGACCATGCCGGTCTGCATGTGCAGTTCGTGCAGCAACGGCGCTGCCGCGGCACGGATCTCGCTGTGTCCGCCGTCGCCGCCGCCGAGCCCGAGGGCACGACGGCCGAGGCAGTACCCGAACGACGCGTGCTCGACCCAGCTCAGGCGGACCAGCTGGTCGAGGATGCGGTGCACCGTCGAACGGGGCAGCTGCGTACGGCAGGCCACCTCCTCGAGGGTCAGCCGCGAAGCGCGGCCGTCGAATGCGTCGAGGATCAGAGTCATCCGTTCGACCATGGACGGCGGCAGCTCACGGCGCGGGGCCTCGGGCGCGACAGCCTCACCGGAATCGACGACAGTCATCGACACCTCCAAACAACATCCGCGCCCCTGGTCAGAGGGGCGAGCGGGCGCAAAACTGAAATTAATTCTGACAGGCTAGCAGGTGTGTCCCGCTGGACGGGACTATTTGCCGGTCGTTTGTTCGTCAGAACCGGACATCGCCATCATGACGTGACCCGCGCCACTCCGCACACCGACGTGGAACAGCGCCGAGGAGACTCCCGGTGACCGGAAACGCCGCAGCGGCCACCGCTGCGGCGGAGTAGAACGAAGCGATACCGGCCGACCCAGCAACGGAGCCCCTGGCATGCACATCGGAATCGTCTCCCCCGTCGTGGTGCTACACCCCGACGCCCACTCGGAGTGGGAGCGCGACGCCGGCATCGCCGAACTGGCCCAGGTGGCCGAGGCCGCCGACCGGCTCGGTTTCCACCACCTGACCTGCAGCGAACACGTCGCCGTGCCGGTCGAGGTGGCCCGGGTCCGGGGCGGCACCTACTGGGATCCGCTGGCGACGTTCGGCTACCTCGCCGCCCGCACCACCCGGATCCGCCTGGCCACCCAGGTCCTCGTCCTCGGCTACCACCACCCGCTCGAGATCGCCAAGCGCTACGGCACGCTCGACGTCGTGAGCGGCGGCCGACTGGTCCTCGGTCTCGGCGTCGGGACGCTGCGGGAGGAGTTCGACCTGCTGGACGCGTCCTTCGAGGACCGCGGCGCCCGCGCCGACGACGCCCTCGCCGCGCTCCGTGCCGCGCTGTCCCGGGACCTGCCCGAGTACGCCGGTACCTATTACGAATTCCAGGACCTCCTCGTCGAACCGCGCGCCGTCCAGGACCGTGTTCCACTGTGGATCGGCGGACGCACGATGCGGTCCCTGCGGCGCGCCGTCGAGCACGGCGACGGCTGGGTGCCGTTCGGCCTGGGCGTGAACGAGCTGGGCTCGATGCTCGGCAAGGTCGACGTCCCCGCGGGCTTCGAGGTCGTGCTCAGCGCCGGCGCTCCCCTCGATCCGATCGGCGGCCGCGACCGCGCGGCACGCGCCCTCGACCGTCGGCGGGCCGCCGGCGCCACCATCGCCAGCGCGGCCGTCGCGGCGACCGACGCGGCGCACTACTGCGATCAGCTCGCAGCCCTGCACGACCTGGGTGTCGAACTCGGCCTCGAGTTCGAGCCCACGCAGGGCTGACCACCCCTCCCCACAAGCACATCCACAGCGGGACAACACCAAAGGAGATCCGATGACCGACATCGCGACCGATACCGCCGCGCTCGTCCAGTCCCTCGTCGAGCGGGTTCAACTGCTCGAGGACAAGCTCGCGATCCAGGAACTCATCACCGCCTACGGTCCCGCCGTGGACGCCGGCGAGGCCGAGAAGGTCGGCGCCCTGTGGGCCGAGGATGCGGTGTACGACATCGACATCCGCAACATGAACGGCCGCGCCGAGATCATGGAGATGGTTCGCACCAGCCCGCACCAGGACTACATCAAGAACGGTTGCGGGCACCTGCTCGACCCGGTCAACATCGTGGTCGACGGCGACACCGCGGTCGCAACGTGCCACTCGCAGCTGCTGCTGCGCAACCAGGACGAGGATTCGTTCCGGGTGTGGCGTGTGACGGCCAACCGCTTCGACCTGAAGAAGATCGACGGCGTGTGGCAGATCCAGCGCCGCACCTCGCGCGTGCTCGACGGCCGCCCCGAGGCGCCCGCACTGCTCGGCCGCGCCGGCAGCTGATCGACCGGTAGAACGTCGAACGGCCTGCCCCTCGCGTGAGGGGCAGGCCGTTCGGGTGTTCCACGCTCGTCAGCCGGCGGCTTCGAGCGTCGCCTTGGCCCAGCGGTAGTCGGCCTTGCCCGCAGGCGACCGGACGACCTCGGGGACCACCACGAGGGTGCGCGGCACCTTGTAGCCGGCGACCTTGGTCCGGCAGTGCGCGACCACCTCGTCCTCGTCGAGATCGACACCGTCGCGGGCCGAGATGACCGCCGACACGCGCTGCCCGTACGTGGGATCCGGGATGCCGGCGACGAGCGCGTCGAGGACGTCGGGATGGCTCTTGAGCGCCTCCTCGACCTCCTCCGCGTACACCTTCTCGCCGCCGGTGTTGATGCACGACGATCCACGGCCGAGCACGACGATGGTTCCGTCGGCCTCGACGCGCGCGAGGTCACCGAGCACGGACAGCCGCACGCCGTCGACGACCGGGAACGTCGCCGCGGTCTTCTCGGGGTCGCCGAAGTAGCCGAGCGGCACGTGTCCGGCGCGCGCGAGGTAGCCGACGTTGTCCGAGCCGGGCTCGATCGTCGAGAAGTCGGTGTCGACCACGCGCGCCTTCGGCGACGGCGGCATCCGCAGGAGGCCGTCCTCGTCCTTCTTGAGTTCGCCGTCGTTGCCGGACTCCGACGAGCCGAACGCGTCGCGCAGGTAGACGTTGGGCAGCAGCTTGTTGAGCTTCTCGCGGACACTGGCGGACCACAGCGCGCCGCCGGAACCGATGATCCACAGCGTGCTCAGGTCGAACCGCTCACCGTGCTCCTCGATCGCGTCGGCGAGGGGACGGGCGATCGCGTCGCCGACCACCATCACCGTGTTGATCTTGTGCTGGTCGACCAGCTCGAGCGCCTCGACCGGGTCGTACTTGGACATGAGGACCTGCTTGGAACCCATGAACATGCAGGTGAACAGCGAGTACGACGCCGCGCCGTGCATCAGCGGCGCGGTGACCAGGTAGGTCATCGCGAACTGGTTCGCGGCCGCGGCGGCACCGAGCTCGGCGGGCGAGAGGATGGGATCGCCGCCCATGATGGCGCCGCCGGCGAGTGCCGCGTGGTAGAAGTCCTCGTGTCGCCACATCACGCCCTTGGGCATGCCGGTGGTTCCACCCGTGTAGATCACGTACAGGTCGTCGGCGCTGCGCTCCGGGAAGTCCCGCTCGGGCGACTGGGCGGCGGCGGCCTTGTGGTAGTCGGCGACCGAAACACCCGCGACGGCAGCAGCTTCCGAGAGGGCCGGGCCGGCCGCCTCGCCGATGAGCACGATGCGCTTCAGATCGGGGCACTTGGGCAGCACCTCGGCGATGACGTCGCTGAACTCGCCGTCGGCGACCACCGTGGCGAGGTGGGCGTCGTTGTAGAGGTAGGTCAGTTCGGCGTCGACGTAGCGGAAGTTGACGTTGACCGGAACGGCGCGAATCTTGAGGCAGCCCAGGAGCGCTTCGACGAACTCGAGACTGTTGCGCGCATGCAGACCGACGTGGTCACCCGGCTGCACACCCTCGGCCGCCAGGTGGTGGGCGATGCGGTTCGCGTTTGCGTCGAACTCGGCGAACGTCCGCGATTCGGTTCCGGAGACCAGCGCGATCTTGTCCGGGACGGCATCGATCACGGCTTCGGTCAGATCGGCGAGATTGAGTGTCATAGCTGGCCCTTCAGGTGAAACGCACAACGAGCAAGAGTGCGTTCTACCACAATCCCCGCCCACATGTGCCTGGCATCACAAACCAAGCGAGTAGAACACATTTCTAGTTTCGGATCAATAGTCCTGCGAAGGGATTTCGGGGCTCGGCCGGCCGAACGGGGGCGGGCCACCTCATCACCGGTGACGCGACTCGGCGCCGGCGACGGAAACGGCACAGACTCTTGTGCCAAAACTAGAATGAATACTAGTTTGAAAGAGCACACGGAAGGTAAGGAGCCTGACATGGTGGATTCTCTGAGCTTGGCCGGCAAGACGGCCATCGTCACCGGCGCGGGAGCGGGTCTCGGACGCGCCGAGGCGCTCGCGCTCGCCGAGGCCGGCGCGGCGGTCGTCGTCAACGACATGGGCGCGGCCGCGCACGACGTCGTCGACGAGATCAAGGCCGCCGGTGGCCAGGCGCTGGCGATCACCGGCGACGTCTCGGACTGGTCGCTCGGCGGACGGATGATCGAGGAGGCCGTCGCCAACTTCGGCTCGATGGACATCCTGGTCAACAACGCGGGCATCCTGCGCGACAAGATGATCTTCAACCTGTCGGAGTCCGACTGGGACGACGTCATCCGCGTGCACCTCAAGGGCCACGCCGCGACGTCGCACGCGGCGGCCGTCCACTGGCGCCAGGCGAGCAAGGACGCCGGCGGCCCGATCTACGGCCGCGTCGTCAACACCTCCTCCGAGGCCTTCCTGTTCGGTTCCGCCGGACAGCCGAACTACTCCGCCGCCAAGGCCGGCATCACCGCGCTGACGCTGTCGACCGCGGCCGGACTGTCCCGCTACGGCGTGCGCGCCAACGCGATCTGCCCCCGCGCCCGGACGGCCATGACCGCCGAGGCCTTCGGCACCGAGAACAACACCGGCGCGCAGGGTCTCGACCCGCTGGCACCGGAGCGCGTCGGCACGCTGGTCCGCTACCTCGCGTCGCCCGCGTCGGACGAGATCAACGGCCAGGTGTTCGTGGTGTACGGCAAGATGGTTGCACTCATGGCCGCCCCGAAGGTCGAGAACCGTTTCGACGCAGCCGGTTCCGAGTTCTCCATCGAGGAGCTGGCCGGTCAGCTCACGCCGTACTTCTCGGGCCGCGGACCGTACGAGACCTACGCGGCGTACAGCGTCGCCGGTCTCGAGAAGATCGCACTCGCCACCGGCGCCCCCGCCGAAGTCTGATCCGGACGGGATCGGACATGAGGCTGGAAGGAAAGGTCGCGATCGTCACCGGCGGTGCCGGTGGCATCGGCCGTGCGATCACCAGGGTGTTCTCCCGTGAGGGCGCGAAGGTGCTGTTCGTCGACATCGACAACGAGCAGGGACACGCACTCGAGCATGAGATCGCGAACGCCGGCGGCGAGGCGAAGTTCCTCAATGTCGATATCGCGCAGAAGGAATCGGCGGAAGCCATCCGCGACGCGGCGGTCGCCGCGTTCGGCCGCATCGACGTGCTGGTGAACAACGCGCACGCGTCGCGGCAGGCTCCGCTGCTCGAGCAGACGCAGGAGATGTTCGACCTCTCGTTCGGCACGGGCTTCTACCCCACGGTGCACCTGATGCAGGCGTGCTACCCGCAGTTGAAGGAGTCGCAGGGCTCGATCATCAACTTCGGGTCCAGCTCGGGGCTCGAGGGCATGCCGACGCAGACGTCGTACGCGGCCGCCAAGGAGGCCATCCGCGGCGTCAGCCGCGTGGCCGCCAACGAGTGGGCCGCGGATCAGATCCGCGTGAACGTCCTGTGCCCGTTCGCGGCGACCGAGGGCGTCGTGGCGTGGCAGAAGGCATTTCCGGAGCGTGCCGCCGCGAGCGTCGCGAAGGTGCCGCTGCAGCGGATCGGTGATCCGGAGACGGACATCGCCCCGGTCGCGCTGTTCCTCGCGAGCGACGACTCGAAGTACATGACGGGCCAGACCCTCATGGCGGACGGCGGCAGCCTCAAACTGCGCTGATCACCGTTCCGCGGAATATGTCCGAGGCGTTCCAATTTTCCGGTACCACCTCGTAACCTCCCCTGTCGGCGGTATAAACCCTGGCAGCCTGCAGTGACGCAGGTCACCAATCTAACCGCCGACAGAGGAGTTCCATGACCGACAGCCGGGCTTACCCAGCCTCCGCGTCTCGGGGATCTACGCATGTCTCGCGCCGCCGCTTCCTTGCCGGGGCAGGAGTGGCCGCCGGAGCAGTGATGCTCTCGTCGATGTCCACCTCCGCCTCCGCCACCCCCCGCCGCGCGCTCGCCGACGGCGACCGCGTGCCGGCGCTCGTCATCGGCAGCGGATACGGCGGCGCCGTCGCCGCCCTCCGACTGACGCAGGCCGGAATCCCCACGCAGATCGTCGAGATGGGCCGTAGCTGGGACACCCCCGGCGCCGACGGCAAGATCTTCTGCGGGATGCTCAACGCCGACAAGCGCTCGATGTGGTTGTCCAACAGCACGGATCAGCCGGTGAGCAACTTCATGGGCTTCGGGATCAACAAGAGCATCGACCGGTACGTCGGCGTCCTCGACTCCGAGCGGTTCTCGGGCATCAAGGTCTACCAGGGTCGCGGCGTCGGTGGCGGTTCGCTCGTCAACGGCGGCATGGCGGTCACCCCCAAGCGCACCTGGTTCGAGGAGATCCTCCCGTCGGTCGACTCGAACGAGATGTACAACACGTACTTCCCGCGCGCGAACACCGGTCTCGGTGTCAACAACATCGACCAGGCCTGGTTCGAGTCGACGCCGTGGTACCAGTTCGCGCGCACGGGCCGCAAGACCGCCCAACGGTCCGGATTCTCAACGACTTTCGTGCCGAACGTCTACGACTTCGACTACATGAAGAAGGAAGCCGCGGGTCAGGTCACGAAGTCCGGCCTGGGCGGCGAGGTCATCTACGGCAACAACGCCGGCAAGAAGTCGCTCGACAAGACCTACCTCGCGCAGGCGGCGGCCACCGGCAAGCTCACCATCACCACCCTGCACCGCGTCACCAAGGTCGCACCGGCGTCCGGCACGGGCTACAGCGTGACGATGGAGCAGATCGACGAGCAGGGCAACGTCATCGCCACCAAGGTCGTCACCGCCGACCGGGTGTTCTTCGCAGCAGGCAGCGTCGGCACCAGCAAGCTGCTCGTGTCCATGAAGGCGCAGGGCTTCCTGCCCAACCTGCCTGCGCAGGTCGGTGAGGGCTGGGGCAACAACGGCAACATCATGGTCGGCCGCGCGAACCACATGTGGGACGCGACCGGATCGCAGCAGGCCACGATCCCCACGATGGGCATCGACAACTGGGCGGATCCGACCGCGCCGATCTTCGCCGAGATCGCTCCGCTCCCGGCCGGTCTCGAGACGTACGTCAGCCTGTACCTGGCGATCACGAAGAACCCGGAACGTGCCCGGTTCCAGTTCAATTCGGGCACCGGCAAGGTCGATCTCACCTGGACCCAGTCGCAGAACCAGACGGGCATCAACATGGCCAAGAAGGTCTTCGACAAGATCAACCAGAAGGAAGGCACGATCTACCGGACGGACCTGTTCGGCGTGTACAAGACGTGGGGCGACGACTTCACGTACCACCCGCTGGGTGGCTGCGTGCTGAACAAGGCGACCGACAACTACGGCCGTCTGCCCGGGTACCCGGGTCTGTACGTGGTCGACGGAGCGCTGGTCCCGGGCAACACCGGCGTCAACCCGTTCGTCACCATCACGGCACTGGCCGAACGGAACATGGAGAAGGTCATCGCCACCGACTTCGTGTGACGGTCACGCCCGCGTTCCCGTCGCTGCGAGCGGCGGGAACGCGGGTGGCGCGGACCGTTCTGCGATAGCCTGGCCACGTGCTCGACGGTGCATGAGAGGACATCCCGATGTCTCGACACTCGAGTTATGTGCAAGGCACGCCCAGCTGGGTGGATCTGCAAACCCCGGACCAGGCGGCGGCCAAGGATTTCTACACGACCCTGTTCGGGTGGTCGTACGACGACCAGCCCATGATGGAGGGCCTCGTCTACTCCATCGCGAGGGTGCGGGGCGAGCAGGTCGCCGCCATCGCACCGGAGCCGGCCGGTTCGTCGCCCGCCGTCGCCAGGTGGAACACCTTCCTCGCAGTCGACGACGTCGACGCGTCGGCAGCCGAGGTCGAACCCGCGGGCGGAAACCTGGTCCTCCCGGCGTTCGACGTCGGGCAGGCGGGGAGGATGGCCGTCGTGGCCGACCCCACCGGGGCCGAAGTGGTCCTGTGGCAGGCCCGCGACCACATCGGCGCGACGCTGGTCAACGAGACGGGGACGCTGATCTGGAACGAACTCGTCACCGATCGCCCGGACAGCGCGCTCGCGTTCTATCGAACCGTCGTTGGTCTCGGGTCGGCCGCGATGCCGATCCCGGGATCCGGCGACTACACCGTGCTGCAGGTGAACGGCGACGGCGTGGGCGGCTGCGTGCCGCCGCCGCGCCCCGACGTCCCCAACCACTGGCACGTCTACTTCTGCGTCGAGAACGTCGACGCCACCGTCGCGCAGGCCGTCGAGGCGGGCGGGGCGCTGATGGCCGACCCGTTCGACATGCCGTCCGTCGGCCGCATGGCGGTACTGGCCGATCCGCAGGGCGCCGTGTTCAGCGTGATGCAGCCCGAAGCGGCGTCCTGATCCGGTTCCCGGGATCCGTCAGGAGAGGTCGAAGACCCGGGTGGCGTTGCCGTACGCGACCGCACGCACCCAGTCGTCGCCGAGGTCGAATCGTTCGAGCGCCTCGAGTGCGTCGAGGTACGAGTACGGGATGTTGGGGTAGTCGCTGCCGAACAGGATGCGGTCACCCAGGTCGGACAGGCGCTGCACCACCTCGCGCGGGAACGGCGTGACCGCCTCGGTGAAATCGGTGAACGCCATCGTGGTGTCGAGCAGCACGTTCGGGTACCGGTCGGCGAGGTCGAGGAACTCCACGTACTCCGGCATGCCCATGTGGGCGATGATCAGCGCGAGCCTCGGGTATCTGGCCAGCAACGCGTCGATCCGATCCGGCCCGGTGAACCGGCCCGGCGCGGGCCCGGATCCGCAGTGGATGACGATCGGGGTCCCGCTGTCCTCGAACAGGCCCCACACGGGGTCGAGCAGCGGATCGTTCGGGTCGTACTCGCCGACCTGGATGTGGGACTTGAAGACCCGGGCGCCGGCGTCGAGGGCCGCGGTCACGTAGCCGGACGCCGATTCCTCCGGGTAGAACGTCGCGGTGTGCAGGCAGTCGGGGGTGCGGGCGGCGAACTCGGCCGACCACTGGTTGAGCCACGCGGCCATGTCCGGCTTGTGCGGGTACAGCATGGAGGTGAATCGGCTGACCCCGAACGCGCGCAGCTGCTCGACCCGCGCATCCTCCTCGGTCCGGTACCGGATGGGCCAGTGCCGGCCGACGAGCGGCCCCGCGGAATCGAAGTAGGCCCACACCTTGTCCATCACGCTCTTCGGCATGAAATGGGTGTGCACGTCGATCAGCGCCGGCAGCCCCAGCCGCTCCCGGAACGCGACCACGCCCGCCACGTCCGACGCCGGATCCTGGTCAGCCCGTCCCGCCGATTCGCACACCGTCGACTCCTCTCGCCACACGACGTTCCGGTTCCCCGGACATCTCCCCAGACCCTAGTCGTGGCGCGTTTGCGCTCAGTGAGACCTCGGTTTGACGGGCTCGGAAACGCCCTGGAACGCTACCTAGCAATTGCTTGGTTTACGACGATCTCGAGAAGGCACTCCTCTATGACCTCTACATCTCCCCTGTTCCAGCCACTGAAGGTGCGCTCACTCGAACTGGCGAACCGCATCGTGATGTCGCCGATGACGCGGTCCTACTCGATCGACGGCATCCCCGGGGACGATGTGGCCGGCTACTACCGCCGCCGCGCCGAAGGCGGCACCGGCCTGATCGTGACCGAGGGCGTCGCGATCGAGCACCCGACGGCGGTCGACAACTCGCGGGTCCCGCACATGTTCGGCGAACAGGCCCTCGCGGGCTGGCGCAAGGTCGTCGACGGTGTCCACGAGGCCGGCGGCAAGATCATTCCGCAGTTGTGGCACGTCGGCCCGCTGTGGGGCGCGATGAGCAAGGTCGATCCGGCGCTCGAGCCGATGCGCCCGTCCGGCGAGTGGGGCCCGCTGGGCACCACGTCGTACCCGGAGTCGTACACCTCGTGGGTCCAGGAGCCCACCGAGGCGATGACCGAGCAGGACATCCAGGACGTCATCGCGGCGTTCGCGCGCGCGGCCCGCAATGCGATCGACGCCGGCTTCGACGGTGTCGCGCTGCACGGCGGCCACGGCTACCTGCTGGACTCGTTCCTGTGGGCGGGCACCAACAAGCGCGACGACGAGTGGGGTGGCGATCTCGAGCGCCGCACCCGCTTCCCCGTCGCCGTCGTGAGGGCCATCCGCGCCGAGATCGGCGAGGACTACCCGATCTTCTACCGCTTCTCGCAGCACAAGCAGCAGAACTACACCGCGCGCATCGCCGAGACCCCCGAGGAGCTGAAGGTCGTCCTCGGCGCGCTGGTCGACGCGGGTGTCGACGTCCTCGACGCCAGCATCCGCCGCTTCGACATCCCGGCGTTCGAGGGCAGCGACCTGTCGCTGGCCGGTTGGGCCAAGGAGGTCACCGGGGCGATCACGATGGCCGTCGGCAGCGTCGGCATCGGAAAGTCCCTGCGCGACAGCCGCATCGAGGGCTCCGCGCCGGTCGTCGACAACATCCCCGAGCTCGAGAAGCGCATCGGTGGCGGCGAGTTCGATCTCATCGCGATCGGCCGCCTGCACCTGGCGGACCCGGCACTGGCCTCGCGCCTGCGCGCCGGCGAGGCGCTCCCCGAGTTCGTCCGTGACGTCCACGAGGGCTCGCTGACGTAGATTGCTGCACGACGAGCGGGCAGCCCGCTCGGTGTTCCACCCGGTCGCCGCGACTCCTTCCCGGAGGGGTCGCGGCGACCGGGTCGTCTGTGGGGCACTGCACCGCGGACCTACTCGAAGAAGGCAGATCCTTGACGAAGTACGACGACGCCGACTGGCACTACGGCGGCACCTTTCCCGACGACCTGCCCAACGAGGCGGGCGGCACCCACATCGGCATGTTCGTGGCGTGGTGCATGCTGGCCGGTTTCGCGAGCGAGGACATCGCCGACGAGCTCGAGCCGCTCGAGTCTCGGGAGACGACACCCGGCGCGTTCCTGATGGACGTGCTCGACGAGAAGTTCGTCAGCGACGACCTCACCGCCGACGGCAACGCCTTCGCGGTCGCGTACTACGCGGGCGAGAACGACGACTCCCGGTACGTCGACGACTACCTCGCCGAGTTCGACACGACCGCGGAGGAGATCTACCGGGTCGAGGACACGTGGGACGTGTACGACCGCATCGCGGACCGGATCGGCGACCGGTTCCATGCGTGGGTGGAGGCCGGGCGGCCGCTCTACCTCGCCTGACGCCTCAGAAGAGCGTGAGCAGCGGCTCCGGTTCCGGAACGGGCGCCGGGGCCGGGGCCGGGGCCGGCGGCGGGGTGTCCGACGGCCGCGCCCCGAGCCCGCGCCACGGCCGCGCCTTCTCCGGCGTGTTCGCGACCGCGCGTGCGGCCTCGCCGGCCAGCTTGTCCGCGATTTCGTTGAAATGGTTGCCCACGTGCCCACGGACCCAGCGGAAGCGGACCGGCCCGGACCGTTCGGTGATCGCGCGGTCGATGTCCTGCACCAGTGCGAGGTTCTTCACCGGACCGCCCGACGCGGTCTTCCATCCCTTGCGCTTCCAGCCCGGCAGCCACTCGGAGGCGCACTTGATGGCGTACTGGGAGTCGGACTCGATGAGCAGCGGCTCGGGTCCGGGGTGCGCCACGATGGCCTCGACGAGCGCCCACAGTTCCGCTATCTGGTTGGTGCCGGAGACGTCACCGCCCGACCGGCTGGGACCCTCGTGATCGACCCACGCCCACCCGATGGCGCCACCGGGGTTCTTCAGACACGAACCGTCGGTACTCACGATGATCATGACTTCGGACAATACGTGTCGCGAGTTGTACGCGCCGGTCAGGTCCCCGTGACGTGGCGATAGGCTGCCCACGATGACCGGTACGGCCCCGATGGTGCAGTTCGAGATGGTCACGAAGCGTCCAGTGGACCTCTCGTCGACCCTGTCTCCGCTGCGCCACGGGCGCTTCGATCCGTGCCACCGCGCCGACGTCGACGGCACCGTCTGGCGCACGTCGCTGCTGCCGTCCGGGGCGGTCACCTACCGGCTGCGTCAGCTGGGCCCGTCCGTCGTCGACGCTCGGGCGTGGGGCCCGGGGGCCGACGAGTTCGGCGGCTGTCTCCCGGGTCTGCTCGGCGAGCACGACGCCGAACGGGCCGCGACGTTCGCGCCCGAACACCCCAAGCTGGCCGACGCACACCGCCGCTTCCCGAATCTGCGGATCGTGCGTACCGGACGCGTCATGGAGTCGCTCGTGCCGGCGATCCTCGAGCAGCGTGTCCACACCGTCGCCGCGCACGCGTCGTGGCGACAGCTCGTGTCGAAGTTCGGTACCCCCGCGCCGGGGCCCGCCCCCGACGGCATGCGGGTTCCGCCGAGCGCCGAGGCGTGGCGGCGGATCCCGTCGTGGGAGTTCCACCGCGCCAACGTCGATCCCCGGCGCGCGCAGACGGTCGTCGCCTGCGCCCGCGTCGCGGATCGACTCGAGGAGACCGTCGACCTGGACCGCGACGCCGCGCACCGCCGGTTGCGGGCCGTCCCCGGTGTGGGCGCGTGGACGGCGGCGGAGGTCGCGCAGCGCGCACTCGGCGACGCCGACGCCCTGTCGGTGGGCGACTTCCACCTCGCGGCGATCGTCGGGTGGAGCCTGCTCGGCCGGCCCCTCGACGACGGCGGCATGGTCGAGTACCTCGCCGACCTGCGCCCGCACCGCTACCGCGCGATCCGCCTGCTCGAGGTGAGCGGTCAGGCCCGCAAGCCCAAGTTCGGGCCGCGGACGCCGATCGTCGACCACACCTGGCACTGAGCCTGAGCGCCCACTCCCCGGCCCGGTCGGCGGAAACCCGCGTGTGACCGGAAGGAATGGGCGCTCAGGCTCGATCGACCGCCTTACCCGCCGAGCTTGGTGAAGTCCGGGTAGTTGGAGATCTCCCAGCCACCGTCGACCATGAGGCTGGTCCCGGTGATGTAGCTGGCGTCGTCGCTCGCCAAGTACAGGCACGGCGCGGCGATCTCGTCGGGGGTCGCGGGCCGGCCCATCGGGATGCGCTCGACGAACATGTCCAGCAGCGGCTCGTAGCCCATCACCGCCGCCACCAGCGGGGTGTCGACGAGGCCCGGCATCACCGTGTTGACCCGGATCCCGTGGCGTGCGAGCTCGACCGCCGCGTTCTTGCCGAACATCTCGACGCCGGCCTTGCCGGTCGCGTACGGGCTGCCGCCGATGACCGGCACGCGCCCGTTGAGCGACGCGACGTTGACGATGGCGCCGCCCCGGCCGCCGGTCACCATGTGCCGGGCCTCGTGCTTGGTGCAGAGGAACACACCCTTCTGCACGAGGTCGACGGTGAAGTCCCAGTCGGCTTCCTCGAGGTCGAGGATCTGTCCGCCCTTCTGGGAACCGGCGACGTTGAAGGCCATGTCGAGGCCGCCGAAGCGCTCGGTCGCCACGGCGACGGCCGCGGCGACCGCGTCCTCGCTCGTGACGTCGGCCGGGGCGCCGACGAACTTCTCGCCGAGCTCCTTCTCCATGACGGTGAGCGCGTCGGCCGCGACGTCGATGCCCACGACTGACGCGCCCTCCCCGACCAGTCGCGTCGCGACGGCCGCACCGATCCCGGACCCCGCTCCCGTGACCACCGCCACCTTGCCGTCGAAGCGGGCCCCCAGCGATTGCGTTTCAGACATCTGCCACCTCCACCAGTACCTTCATGCGACGCCCCTCGGACACCGCCTGCACACCCTCGACCACGTCCGCGAGCGGGACGCGTTCCACCCATCCGTCGAGCGGATAGGCACCGTCCGCCATCCGATCGATGACGGTGCGGAACTCCTTGCGCGAGTAAGCCAGCGACGACATCAGCCGCATCTCGCCGAACATCATCAGATACGTGTGCAGCGGCACCTCCTCCTTGTAGGTCGCCAGCAGGACCACCGCCCCACGAGGCCGCACCGCCACGAGCGCGGTCAGCACCGCGGCCCCCACGCCGGCGCACTCGAACACGACGTCCGCGCCCGCCCCGTCGGTGCGCTCACGCACCGCGGCAACGGTATCCGCGTTGGGGTCGAGCACGTCGAATCCCAGTCCGGCCGCGATCGCGCGTCGGGTCTCGGACGGCTCGCTGAGCACGATCCGATCCACTCCCCCGGCGCGCAGGTTCAGCGCCGTCGCGATCCCGATCGGACCGGCGCCGAGGACCAGCGCCGACTGTCCCGGCTGCACGCCGGACAGTTCGACGGCATGCAGCGCGACGGCCAGCGGTTCCACCACCGCGGCCTGCTCGAGGGACACCGCCTCGGGCAGCACGTGCACGCTCTCGGCGGGCACGGCGGTGTACTCGGACAGCCCGCCACCGTCCGCGTTGATGCCGTGGAAGGCGATCACCTCGCACAGGTGCTCGTGCCCGTCCTGGCATCGGGCGCACGTGCCGCACCGGTAGGTGGGCTGCACCGCGACCCGGTCGCCGACGGCGATGTCGGTGACGCCGGCTCCGATGGCGCGGACCACTCCGGAGAACTCGTGTCCGAGGATCTGCGGGCCGCACGCCCCGGTCAGCGGGTGCGGGTGCTCGGAGACGCCGAAGGAGTGGACCAGGCCGAGGTCGGATCCGCAGATCCCGTTGAACGCCACGCCGATCAGGACGTCGCCGTCACGCAGCGTGGGCTCCGGCACGTCCTCGATCCGGAGGTCCTCGACGCCGTGCAGGACCGCGGCCCTCATGCCTTGGCCGCCAGTTCGTCCTCGTACTTCTTCGTCATGTGCGCGATCGCCGCGTGCTGCGCCTCGTTGTGGCCCTCGCGGACCTTGCCGGCGCGGGTCGCCGCATCGAACAGCGGCTGCGACTGCCCCTGGAAGTGCGGGGCGACCTGCTGCGCGATCAACTCGAACGAGCGTCGGGTCGCGGCCGGGTTGGCCCAGTCGGTGCCCATGATCAGCATCGAGCCGAAGCCGCCGGACTGGTCGATGAGCTTCTGGATCAGCTCGCGCGCCTGCGCGGGGGTGCCGATGATGCCCATGCCCGAATGGTTCATGTACTGGATCATCTGATCCATGGATGCCCCACCGGAGCCGAAGTGCGGGAAGGCCGCGACCTTGCCGAAGTAGTCGATCCACTCGCCGAGGCCGAACCGCACGTCCTGCTGGGCCTGCTCCTCGGTCTCGGCAATGTGCATGGGGCACACCAGCCGCCACTGGTTGCGATCCACAGTGGTCCCGAATTCGGCGGCCCGCTCCTCCATGATTCCGAAGTGGTGGCCGAGGGCATCGAAGCCTTCGGGGGTGAGGGTCGCGCCGATCGACAGCAGGCCCAGTCCGTGCTTGCCGGCCAGCCGCGGTCCGGTGGGCGAGGCCACGCCGGCGACGACGATGTCGAACATCGGATGCGAGTAGGGCCGCATCTGCAGCTGGGCGTCGACCAGGTTGTGCGTCTTGGTCTTCGCAGTCACGCGCTCACCGTTCAGCAGCCGCATCACGATGTCGAGGTTGTCGTCGAGCAGTTCGCGACACTCGGTGGGGTTGAGTCCGATCATCGACGAGTCGGTGGGCAGCGAACCCGGGCCGACGCCCAGCATCACACGGCCGCGGGTGAGGTGGTCGAGCAGCACCATCCGGTCCGCGGCCCACAACGGGTTGTGATAGCTCAGTGAGGTGACGCCGGTGCCGAGCTTGATGCGCTTGGTGCGTTCGGCCGCCGCCGCGATGAAGATCTCGGGGCTGCCGATGATCTCGCTGCCGGCCGAGTGGTGTTCGCCGATCCACACCTCGTCGAAGTCGAGGCGGTCGAGATGCTCCACCAACTCGAGGTCGCGCTGCAACGCGACGGTCGGATTCTGACCTGCTGCATGATGGGGTGCGACGAACGCACCGAACCGTAGCCTGCCCATGCGTGTACTCCTCGGGAAATCGCTGAAACGCAGTCGACCCCGACGCTAGAATTCCTTCCACCTGGGCGACAGTGCACTTTGGTGGACAGTTCCCTGAACCGCTACGGGACATGCCGTTTCGACAGGATGGGTGGTGAACCGAATTTGACCGACGTCTCGTTGCGCACCACCGACTACGAGCGTGTGTTCGAGGTGCTCGACCGGTGCGCCGACGTGCGGACGGTCCCGGAGTTCCGGACCCGGATCGTCACCGCGATGACCGACGTCTTCCCCGTGCGGGTCGCGACGTGCTTCGTCGGCAGCAACTACGCCAGTCAGTTCGCCGACCCCGAGGCGACGTTCGCCGGCGGTGAGGCCTGGGAACGCAAACGGTCCGTCTATCAGAAGGACTGGGCCCGCTTCGACGTCTTCGGCACACCGGAGGCGCGGCGGCGATTGGAGACGCGGCGAGTCGCGTCGCTGAGCGAGCTGCACGACCTACCGGAGGCGTCGGCGGTGTACGTCCGCGACTACCTGGACGCGTGCCGCATACGCTCGGTCAATGCCATGTGCCTCGACCTTCCGGGGCAGGCCCGGGCCCTCGTGGGGCTGTTCGACAACGACGAGCATGCGCTCGGCGCGCGGGACCTCACGGCGCTGCAGCTGCTGGCTCGGCAGCTGTCGGTGCTCACCCGCAGCCTCGACGCGGCGCCGCGGCGCGATCTGCTCGCGCCCCTCACCGACCGGCAGCGGGACGTGGCGCGACTGGTGGCCGACGGGCTCAGCAACGCCGCGATCGCACGTCGGCTCACCCTCACCGAGGACACCGTCAAGAAGTACGTCAGCCGCATTCTCGCGGCCACCGGGTGCGCGTCACGCACCCAGCTCGCCGTCGACGTGCAGCGTCAGGCCTTCGGTCCGCCCGCCACGTAGATCACCTGTCCCGATACGAATCCCGCACCCTCGCTGATCAGGAACGACGCGGTGTGCGCGATGTCGTCGGGCACCCCGACGCGGCGCACCGGGGTCTCGGCCGCGACACCTGCCATGAAGTCCTCGAACGAGACGCCGAGCCGCTCCGCCGTCGCCGCCGTCATCTCGGTCGCGATGAAGCCCGGCGCGATCGCGTTGGCGGTGACCCCGAACGGGCCCAGTTCGAGCGCGAGCGTCTTCGTCAGCCCCTGCATCCCGGCCTTCGCGGCCGAGTAGTTCACCTGCCCGCGGTTGCCGAGCGCGGAGGTGCTGGACAGGTTGACGATCCGCCCCCACTTCTGTTCCACCATGTGCTTCTGCACCGCCCGCGTGAGCAGGAAGGCGCCGCGCAGGTGCACGTTCATCACCGCGTCCCAGTCGTCGACGCCCATCTTGAACAGCAGGTTGTCCCGGGTGATCCCGGCGTTGTTGACGACGACAGTGGGGGCTCCGAGTTCGTCGGCGATCCGGGCGACCGCGGCCTCGACGCCGACCTCGTCGGACACGTCGGCGCCGACCGCGAGCGCCCGCCCGCCGGCGGCGCGGATCGCGGTGACGGTGTCGGTGCACGCCGATTCGTCGAGATCGAGGACCGCGACGGCGAGCCCGTCCGAGGCGAGGCGCTTCGCGATCGCGGCGCCGATGCCGCGCGCCGCTCCCGAGACCACCGCTACCCGCTGATTGCCGTCCGTCATCGTCGTTCCCTCAGCTCGCCGCTGCAGTCGTCCGAGAGGCTACGCGGAGATCGCCGTCAGGACAGCGAGACCGGGACGATGGTGGCGACGATCCGGTCGATCGCACCGTCCTGGAAGTCGAACGTCTCGACGATCTCGACGGTCATCAGGCGCTGCCCGGCGATGCCCGCGTCCAGGAGGTAGCGGGTGTGCACGGTGTCGCCGCTCTCGGTCATCGTCAGGTCGCGCACGCCCTGGATCACGCGGTACTGGATGCCGTGGTTCAGATCGTTCGTCAACTGCGGCCCGTTGTACCCGGTCTTCAGGCCGGCCTCGACGCGCGTCGCGTCGGGAGTGAACCGAACGGCACTGGCGTCGTGGTCGACGAGGGCGTCGATGTAGGCACGCGCCATCGCCTCGTTCGGGGTGTCGGCGGGGTTGGGGGCCGCCGATGCGACGACGGGCGCGGCAACCGCGACGGCGGTCGCGGCGAGCAGGGACAGCATCGAGGTCTTGGCGATTCGCATGCCGCATCGTAGCTAGAACGCGTTCCACTCACCGGCAGAATCGTCGACGGTGGCGAAGGTCCCGGCGGGGCGGAGGCTCGCGACCTCCCGATTCCCGTACCTCTTATCGGGACCGGCACCACTCTCCGGGGCCGTCCGGCCCTTTCCGCGGCCGCTGCCGAAAAGCACTCCCGATCAACGAGACGATCTGCTGTTACCGCCGACACAGCTCGTTAGCGTCGTGACATCGGCAACGACAGGAGTTACCCCATGAGCACGGACAGCGCGACGATCGCCCGCCTCCCCCAGATCCTCGAGGCCCAGAAACGTGCTGCGTCCGAACAGGGGATCTCCTCGGCGGAGACGCGCCGTGACCGACTGCAGCGGATGATCGATCTGCTCGTGCGCTATCACAAGCCGCTGACCGAGGCCATCGACGCCGATTTCGGCGGACGACTGGTCGCGTTCTCGATCATGAACGACATCCTCGGGTCGATCACCTCGCTCAAGCACACCCGCGACTCGTTCGAGTCGTGGATGGAGAACGAGGAGCGGCCACCGTACCCGCCGTACGACCAACTGGGCGCGAAGGCGTACATCCAGTACCAGCCCAAGGGTTCGGTCGGCATCATCGGTACGTGGAACGCCCCGCTGTTCACGCTGCTGAGCCCGCTGGCGTGCGCGCTGGGCGCCGGCAACCGCGCGATCCTCAAGCCTTCGGAGGTGGTTCCGCAGACCGCGCAGGTTCTCGCCGATGCCGTCGCGGACATGTTCGATCCTTCCGAGGTCGCGGTCGTGACCGGCGGACCCGAGGTGGCCGACGCCTTCACCTCGCTGCCCTTCGACCACCTCGTCTTCACCGGTAGCACCGAGGTCGGCAAGCTGGTGATGGCGAACGCCGCGAAGAACCTCGTGCCGGTCACGCTCGAACTGGGCGGCAAGTCCCCCACGATCGTGGGCCGCAGCGCGGACATCGACGGCGCCGCGAACAAGATCGCGATCGCGAAGGCCACCAACTCCGGCCAGCTCTGCGTCTCCCCCGACGTCGTCTACGTTCCGCGCGAGCAGCTCGACAGCTTCGTCGGCGCACTCGAGAAGTCGTACGCGGCCCTGCTCCCGACCGTCACCGACAACCCGGATGTGGTTGCGATCGTGAGTGATCGGCACCTCGCCCGCGTCGAGTCGCTCGTTGCCGACGCCCGCGACCGAGGCGCCCTCATCGTCGCCACCCCGGTCGACGAGACAGCTGCGGTCGACGGCGAGCGCAAGCGCCCGCTGCGCCTGGTGGTCTCGCCGCCAGCCGACTCGAAGATCATGCAGGAGGAGATCTTCGGGCCCGCGATCATCCTGCTCCCCTACGACCAGACCGAAGAGGTCATCGCGGACATCAACAGCAGACCGAAGCCGCTGGCGCTCTACTACTTCGGAACCGACCCGGCCGAGCAGGAGGCGGTGCTCTCCCGCACCTACTCGGGCGGCGTGACCGTCAACGACATCATGATGCACCCGGGCATGAACGACGCGCCGTTCGGCGGCGTCGGCGCATCCGGCATGGGGCACTATCACGGACGGGAGGGATTCCTCGAATTCAGCCATGCCCGCACGATTTTCGAGGCTCCCGCGCACGACCCCCGCGCCGAGTGGGGAACCCTGCCGCCGTACGACGACGGCTTCCTCGCGGCCATGGAGGCTCAGGTCGTTCCGTAACCACGGTTCTGCCGATCAGTGAGAAGTCTTCCCGCCGATGCCTGCATCGGCGGGAAGAATGCCGTTCATGACCAGTGAACTCGCCGACCGCCTCGCCCTCTCGGACCTCGTCGCACAGTATGCGATCGCCGTGGATCGCCGGGACGAGCCCGACCTCGCCGCCCTCTTCACCGCCGACGCCCAGCTGGTGCAGCCCGCCGGGCTGGTCCGCCGCGGCAAGGAGCCGGTCCTCAGCGGCGCCGAGGCGATCGCGGCGGGCGTGCTCGGCGCCGTCGCGCACCTGCACTCGACCCGGCACGTGGTGAACCAGCAGATCGTCGATGCGGCGGGCGACAGCGCGCGCGGCGAGGTCTACTGCGAGGCCCACCACGTGTACGCCGCCGAAGGCGGACACCGCGACTACGTCGTGGCGATCCGGTACCTGGACGAGTACCGCCGGGAGGCCGACGCCTGGCGCATCGCCCGCCGCGAACTGTTCGTCGACTTCACCTACGACCGTGGAGTCGATCTGCTCGGGTGACCCGGTCTGTGCAGCTCAGAGACATTTTTACTGAGCGGAACAGCCCTTCACCGATGCCCTCACCGCGCCCTATAGTCCGACCCGACAGTGTTCGGCAGGAGAGCGCCTGCTCCCACCGCGACGACGAGCACCGATCGACGCACGCGGCAGCGTGACCGACAGTCCGGCAAACCTTCTCGACGAAAGGAACGGAAGCATGGGTGTGGAGTTCGAAGGACGGGTGGCCCTGGTCACCGGCGGCGGGTCCGGCATGGGTGCGGCGTGTGCACGGGCGTTGGCGGACGGCGGGGCCCGGGTGCTGGTCGTCGACGTGGACGGCGCACGCGCGAAGGAGACCGCCGCGCAGATCGGCACCGCGGCAGAGGCGTTCACCGCCGACATCTCCCGTCCCGACGACGCCGAGACGATGGTCGAGGCGGCGGTCCAGCGCTTCGGCGGGCTGCACATCGCGGTGAACGCCGCCGGCGTCAGCCAGACGCCGTTCGCACCCCTCGCCGAACTCGACGTCGAGTCGTGGCGACGGGTCATGTCGATCAACCTCGACGGCATGTTCTTCTGCATGAAGGCGCAGATCCCCGCCATCCTCGAGGCCGGCGGAGGCGCGATCGTGAACTTCGCATCGACGATGAGCGTGGTCGGCAGCCCGTCGGGAATCGGCGCGTACGCCGCATCCAAGCACGGCGTCGTGGGACTGACCCGGGCCGCCGCCCTCGAGTACGCACCGAAGGGTCTGCGTATCAACGCGATCGGTCCCGGAATCATCGAGACACCCATGACCGGCGTGTGGGACGACGACAAGAAGGCCGACCAGATCGCCAAGCATCCGATCGGCCGCTTCGGTCGGCCCGAGGAGGTCGCCGCGCTCGCCGCGTTCCTGGCCTCGCCCGCAGCCGGGTTCATCACCGGCGCCTATTACCCCGTCGACGGCGGCTACACCGCGATGTGACCGAGATTCCGGAAGGGCTTCCGCTCTGCGGAATTCTCCACTGTTCCGGTGCCCTTCCGGCTATGCTCGGCCCCGATCAATTGCTTGTTCGATGATGTAGTCGACCGGAGGTTGAACCGATGAGCGGTGCAGTCGAATCCACGCAGACGGAGTCCGTGACCCTCTCCCCCGAGGAGCAACTGCTCGCGATCGAGGAGATCCAGCGACTGTTCGCGGCACGCCTGCGCGTCATGGACACCAAGCAGTGGGACCAGTACGGGCCCCTGCACACCGACGACGTCGTCAGCGAGTCGTGGGGCGCCGGCCAGCCAGGTGGTCGGACCCACCGCACTCGCCGCGGCCATCCGGAACACCCTCGACGGCAATGTCTTCGTGACAACGGTGCACCACGGTCACACCCCGGAGATCACCCTCACCTCCGACACCACGGCCACCGGCATCTGGGCCATGGAGGACGAACTGTGGTGGACCAACGGCGACGCCGAGGAACACCTCCACGGCTACGGCCACTACCACGAGAAGTACCGGAAGGTGGAGGGCAAGTGGCTCATCAGCTACCGGACCCTGACCCGCCTGCGCGAAGACCACACGCCGAACTTCTACGACTACCGCTGATCCGCCGGGCCGGCGCGCTGGTCACGCCGAGCCCGACATCACTCGATCATTCGCTTGATCGAGTGCCCGAACCGATTCGACAGAGAGGTCCAGCCATGGGTGAGCCCACCGGTGCATTGACTCTGAGCCCGACAGAGCAACTGCTCGCGATCGAGGAGATCAAGAAGGTGTTCTCCGCGCGCCTGCGCGTCATGGACACCAAGCAGTGGGACCAGTACGGGCCCCTGCACACCGAGGACGTCGTCACCGAGACGTGGGGCGGGCTGCCCGGCGACAAGCAGCCGACGTCGGAGGGACAGTCCAACCGTGCCTCCGGGCGCGAGCATCTCACCAACTCGATCCGCGGCATGCTCGGATCCTCGACGCACGTGACCACGGCGCATCACGCCCACACCCCGGAGATCACCCTCACCTCCGACACCACGGCCGCCGGCATCTGGGCCATGGAGGACGAACTGTGGTGGACCAACGGCGACGTCGAGGAGCACCTCCACGGCTACGGCCACTACCACGAGGAGTACCGGAAGGTGGAGGGCAAGTGGCTCATCAGCTACCGCAAGCTCACCCGCCTGCGTGAGACCCACACCCCCAACTTCTTCGACTACATGGGAGCTCTGTGACCGCCGCGGCCACGGACATGTCCGCGCTCTTCGAGCCGCTGACGATCCGGTCCCTCGAGCTGAGGAACCGGATCGCGATGTCGCCCATGACGCGCCACGGCTCGCCCGGCGGTGTCCCCACCGACGAGGTCGTCGCGTACTACCGACGTCGCGCGGAGGGCGGGACCGGCCTGATCGTCACCGAGGGCACCGCGATCGAGCACCCGTCGGCGGTCGACGCGGACACCGTCCCGGTGATGTACGGCGAAGCGGCCCTGGCGGGTTGGCGCAAGGTGGTAGACGCAGTCCACGCGGCGGGCGGCAAGATCGTCCCGCAGCTCTGGCACGTCGGCCCGCTGTTCGGCGCGATGGGACCGGTCGGTGACGTCACGCCGATGCGCCCGTCGGGTCACTGGGGCAGCGTCGGCAACACGATGTACTCCGACGAGTACGTCGAGCAGATGCGGCCCGTCACCGCCGCGATGACCGCGCAGGACATCGCGGACGTGATCGCGGCCTACGCGGCCGCGGCCCGCAACGCGATCGACGTCGGATTCGACGGCATCGCACTACACGGCGGGCACGGCTACCTCCTCGACGCGTTCCTGTGGGAGGCGTCCAACCAGCGCGACGACGAGTGGGGCGGAGACCTGCAGCGGCGCACGCGATTCCCCGCCGAAGTGGTCAAGGCGATCCGCCGCGAGATCGGCGACGACTACCCGATCATCTTCCGGTTCTCGCAGCACAAGCAGCAGGACTTCGCGTCGAAGATCGCGCAGACGCCCGAGGAACTCGGGGTGATCCTGAACGCGCTGGTGGATGCCGGAGTCGACATCCTCGACGCGAGCATCCGCCGCTTCTACGCGCCCGCGTTCGAGGGCAGCGACCTGTCGCTGGCCGGCTGGGCCAAGAAGGTCACCGGCGCCACCGTCATGGCCGTCGGCAGCGTCGGCCTCGACAGCGCGCTCAACGAGCAGGTCATCGTCGGGTTGCCGCAGATGTCGAACAACCTCCCGGACCTGATGCGCCGCATGGACGAGGGCGAGTTCGACCTGGTCGCGATCGGGCGTCTCCACATGGCGGATCCGGCGATCGCGCAGCGTCTGCGCGACGGCGATCCGATGCCGGAGTTCGACCGCAAGCTCCACGAGGGCCGTCTGTACTGACGACCCCCGAACGGGAGTTCACGGCACGCCGGCGAATGCGTGTCGTGAACTCCCGTTCGCATTCGCGGTACCGCGGCATCAGGGGTTCGAACCGGCCAGATAGGGATGCACCTTCCGCGAAATCTCTTGTGCTGCAGCGACGACGACTGGCGCGACGCATTCGAGCTGCGCAATGCGGGTGTCTCCGCACAGCGAGATGGCGGCGATCGGCCCATCGTGACCGCGAACTGCGACGCCCACGCATGCGACACCGTGCACCGACTCGCCCCGTTCGAACGCGAGACCACGAGATCGCCGGATGCGATCGAGCTCCTGATGCAGTGTCGAGATATCCGTGATCGTACGATCGGTGCAGCAGCTCAGGCCCTTTTCGTACAGCCGATCTACGTGCTTCGGGTCGAGCCCAGCCAGTATCGACTTGCCGCCCGCAGTCGCGTGCGCCGGACAGCGACCGCCGACGCGCGACGGCAGTGTCCTCGCGAATCGGCCGCCCACCTTGTCGAGGTAGACGGTGTCCGTCCCGTCGAGCACCACGAGATGCACGACCATGCCGGTCTGGATCTTCAGATCATGAAGCACGGGCGCAGCCGCGAAGCGGATCTCGCGATGGACGATGCCGCCCAAGCTCAGGGCTCGGCTACCCAGACGGTAACCGACCGCTGAGTGCTCGACCCAGTTCATGCCGGCCAACTGGCTGAGTATGCGATGGACCGTCGAGCGAGGCAGCTGCGTTCGGTACGCCAGTTCCGCTGCGGTCAGTGGCGAGGCGTAGTTGCGAAACTCGTCGAGTATCAGGGTCGTCCGCGCGATCATCGACGACGGGAGTTCATCGCCGACCGCGGTAGCGAGGGCGCGATCCGAACGGACAACTGCCATTGACATCTCCACGTACTTGCTGGATTGGGTTCCCTCGTCGTCCCCTGCAGCCCCGTGTACGGGCCGAATGTCACATGCGTCCAATCAGACTGAACGCATGTGACATTCGGTCGCCTAGCTCGCGCCGGGAACGAGGATCGCCCGGCCCTTGATCTTCCCGGCCTCCAGGGCGTCGAAGGCCGCGACGGCGTCCTCGAGCGGGAACGTCTCGGCCTCGATCGTCACGAGCCCGCGCCGCGCGAGGTCGATCACCGCACGCTGGTCCGCGCGGGTGCCGGCGTAGCTGGTGCGCACGGTCGCGCCCCACGGCAGCGCGAAGCCCGTCCAGTCGAACTTGCCGCCGCCCAGGCCGAGCACGCGCAGGGCGCCGTCGCGTCCGATGACCTGGGTGGCGATGTCGACGGTCGCCTGCACACCGACGCAGTCGAAGACCGCGTCGACGCCGATCCCGTCGGTCAGTTCGAGGATCTTCTCGACGCACGACGGGTCGCTGGCGAAGGCGTGGTCGGCGCCCAGCGTGGTGGCCAGCTCGAGCTTCTCCGCCGCCGAGTCCACCGCGATGATGCGGGTCGCCGACGTCGCCGCCAGGATCTGGACCGCGGTGTGTCCGAGGCCGCCGATTCCGATCACCACCGCCGTCGTACCCGGCCCGAGCCGGTCGCGGGCACCCTCGATCGCGTGATAGGTGGTCAGACCGGCATCGGCCAAGGGACCGGCGGTGACCGGGTCGAGATCGCCGAGCGGCTCGACGAACCGCGCGTCGACCTTCATGTACTCGGCCATGCCACCGTTCGCCGCGAGCCCCGGGCACAGGGGCATACCCTGTCGGCCCATCGACCGCTCGCAGGAGTTCTCGCGCCCCTGAACGCAGGCCCGGCACGTCCCGCAACTCCACACCAGGAAGACGAGGACGGAGTCACCGACCGCGAAGGACTCGACCCCGTCACCGAGAGCGGCGATCCGCCCGGCGGTTTCGTGCCCGAGCGTCATGGGCGGGGGGATCATCGTCATCGGCGAGTGCCGCATGTGGATGTCCGAGTGGCACAGTCCGGACCCGGCCACCTCGATCAGTACCTCGCCGGGACCGATCTCGGGAATCTCGGTGTCGACGACGGCGATTCGACCGTAATCAACTAGCTGCAACGCGCGCATCTGCGTCCTCCTCGATCGACGTGACGGCGGCGGCACCGAGATGCCTGCGCAGGAAAGCGATCTGATGCTCGAGTGCCCGGTCGAACCACGGCTTGCCGGGGTAGACGTCGAAGTGGTCGCACGGGTAGTGGCGCACCTCGGCCCGCCCGCGTTCCGCCGCCTTGGCCGCCGCGTGCGGGGGCGCGCTGCGGTCGAGGTCGCCGATCTGCACCAGCAGCGGTGCGGTCACCTTGTCCGCGACCGTCACCGGTCGGTACGAGCCGATCTCCAGGAAGGACCGCGCGGTGACCTCGTTCCGCCAGCTCGGGCCGGCGATGGACAGGTAGTCCTCGTAGATCCCGGGCAGCGCGAGCGCCGCCACCTCACCCGGACGTGCGGTGAGCGGAATCGTGACGCCGACGCCCCCGCGGGCCGCCGACATCTTGTCGCGGACCGCCGCGAACGAGCTCTTCGCGAGGTGTCCGGGGTGGTACTGACGCATCGACGCCATCGACGCGGCGCGGGCATCCGCCGCCGGCGTCAGCGAGATCAACGCGGCCAGGCGCGGATCGCTCGCCCCGAGGCTGAACACGTGGCCGCCCGACAGCGACACGCCCCAGGCGACGACGCGGTCGGGGTCGACGCCGTCGAGTTCACGGGCCACCGCGATGGCGGAGGCGTAGTCCTCGAGCTGGCCGCTGATCGAAATTGTCTGCCGCACTTGACCACCGCTGCGACCGAAGCCGCGGTAGTCGAACGCGAGGACGTCGAGGCCGGCGGCCGCCAGTCCCTCGGCGAACCCTTCGAGCCCGGAGTCGACGGTTCCGCCGAATCCGTGGGCCATCACGACGCACGGCCGTCCGGCCGCGGTTCGGAAGGCGTCACCCTCGCCCCGGTAGTGCCAGGCCGAGCAGGTGGTCCCCTGGACGGGGAAGTCCACATCGGTACGTGTCACTGTTTGCTCCCATAGATTGTGTTGAGCCACACCGCAACAAGAGCCTCGCGGGCCGCAGCGGGGGTCAGTGCCCCCGCCCCGCCTCGCGACAGACTCTCGACGGCGCGATCGTTCATGTCGAGTAGAACCACGGCGAGCGCCCGGCTGTCCGGTCCGTCGATCGCACGCCCGGACGCTCGTTCGGCATCGATCACCGACGCCACCGGGTCGACGTAGCTGAACCGGTCGTAATCCCACATCTCGCGCACCGCAGGATCGGATTCCCGTGCGTCACGCAGGGCCCGGTACAGGTTGGGGTGACGCTCCCAGGTCGCGATCACCTCCGAGATCAGGCGCTCGATCATCTCCCTCGGACTGCCTACCCGCTCGAGGTAGTCACGGGCGCCCTCTTGCATCTCGCGGTAGACGGTCCGGGACAGCGCCGCGACGGCCTTGGCCTTGTTGTCGAAGTAGAAGTAGAACGCCGACCGCGTGACCCCTGCGGCCCGAGAGATGTCACTGATGCTGATCTCGTCGAGGCTGCGATCCTCGAGCAGTCTTTCGACTGCTTCGAGGATCGCCGCCCGGCGCTCCTCCCCCTTGTTCGCCCTCCGGGTGCGACCTTCGACGGTGGGCTCGGGGCGGCGACTGCTCATGTATCGGCTTTCGGATCGGCTACGGCGTACGGGTCCTCATCATGCCGGGACGCCCGCGAATCGAACCGGACCGTCCCTGCGCACCCGGGCGAGCCCGGCGGGCAACTCCTTGGTCCGCATCTCGTGTTCGTAGATGTAGTAGTCCACCTGCTGGGTGTGCCGGGGGCGGTTGTTGAAGTGCCCCACGAAACGCCCCTCGTCCTCCTTGATGATGCGGTTCATCTCGTCGGCCGACGGCGGCCGGTAGGTGCCGGCCAGGTACGCGGCGAGCGTGCGGGACTGGCACTCGACGAACGGGAACAACGTCGGCGCCGACTGGGCGAAGCCGACGAATGCCAGATCGTCGAATCCGGGCTTGAACATGCGCTTGTACAGCGGGAAGTTGTTGCCGGGCGCGCTCAGGAAGTCCTCGTCGAAGAACGGGAACGTGATGTTGTAGCCGGTCGCATAGATGATGACGTCGAAGTCCTGGCTGGTGCCATCGACGAAGTGCACCGTCTCGCCGTCGAGTCGCTCGATGTTCGGCCGCGCGTTCAGGTCGCCCGAACCCAGGCGGATGTACAGCTCCTGCGACTGCGTGGGATGCGCCTCGCCGAAGTGGTGGTCGGGCTTGGGCAACCCGAACTTCTCCGGGCGACCCGACAGGAAGATCGGGCCCCGTCGGCCCATCCGACGCTGCCACGACAGCGGGATCTGCGGGATCGTCTGGATCAGGGTGTCGGCCGGGACGCCGAACGCGTACTTGGGCACCACCCAGGCGCCCGAGCGAGTCGACAGCGTGACCTTGTTCCGCAGCGTCCGGTGCGACAGTTCCACCGCGATGTCCGCGGCGCTGTTGCCGAGGCCGACGATGAGGATTCGCTTGTCCCGCAGATGCAGCGGCGTCTCGGGATCGATGTACGCGTGGGAGTGGATCGACTCCCCGGTGAACTCGCCCGGAAAGTCCGGGAGCCGCGGGTCCCAGTGGTGTCCGTTCCCGACGACGAGGAAGTCGAAACGACGGGTCTCGCCATCCTGGGTCAGGATCTCCCACCCGCCACCGGGCAGTCGCTCCGCATGCTCGACGCCGTTCCGGAAACTGATCCGGTCGAGCAGCCCGAACGCCTCGGCGTAGTCGTCGAGATACCGCTTGATGTCGGTGTGGTGCGGGAAGTCCGGGAGTTCCTGCGGAATCGGGAAGTCCTTGAAGGACAGCCGGGTCTTCGACGTGTCGATGTGCAGCGAGCGGTAGGCGCTCGAATGTCCGTTCGGATTCCCGAACGCCCAGTTGCCGCCGATCCGGTCGGAACTCTCGAAGCACTCGTAGGGGATGTCGTAGTCGGTGAGCATCTTGCCGGCGGTCAGACCGCTGATCCCGGCTCCGATGATGCACGTCACGGGTTTCGCCATCATGCTCCGTTCGATGTGAATTACGGGGTGGGCGCTGCTCCGAAGCCGCCCACAACAAGTTCAGTGAGGTACTTCACAAGGTAGGCAGAAAATTGACACGCGTCAATAGTGGCGAGATCGACTGTCCCGCTGAAGAAATCTCTTTCCGCCGGAGCGCGGGAGTGTTACAGTTCACACACCAATTCTTAGACTTGAGTCTAAGAATTGAGGATCACTGCTCGGCGTGCACGGTCGCCCGGCGCCGGCACGCGCCCCCAATCCGCAAGGAGTCATCGCATGCCCGACTTCTCCGGCAAGAAGGTTGTCGTCACCGGATGTTCCTCCGGCATCGGCGCCGCTGCCGTCACCAAGCTCGCCGCCCAGGGCGCCACCGTCGTCGGTGTCGACCGAGCGCCGAGTTCCGATCCCGCGATCGCGCAGATGATCGTCGGGGACCTCTCGTCGCACGACGGGGTGCGTGCGATCGCGGACCGGATCGACGGCCCGATCGACGTCCTGATCAACAACGCCGGGGTCGCCGCGACGTTGCCGTGGCGAACGGTGCTGTCCATCAACGCACTTGCCCCGCGCGACCTCACGCGGGCGCTCATGCCCAAGTTCGGTCCCGAACCGGTCGTGGTGACCACCGCGTCGCAGGCCGGATTCAGGTGGCAGCAGAACTTCGCGCGGCTGAACGCCTTCCTCGCGATCGACGACTGGGATGCCGCGCTGGACTCGCTCGCGGACTTCCCCGACATCGAAGCCGTTTGCTACAACCTGTCCAAGGAAGCGGCAATCATCAACTCCGGCAACCTCGCTGTCGACGGCAAGCACATCGGGCTGCGCTCGAACTCCGTCTCCCCGGGCACCGTCGGAACACCGCTCCTGAAGGACTTCACGGCCACTATGGGCGAGGAGATGATCGGCGGCGCCGCGACGTGGGCCGGACGGCACGCCCACCCCGAGGAGATCGCCGACGCGCTGCTGTTCCTCGCGTCGTCCGAGTCGACGTGGATCAGCGGTGCCGACGTCCCGGTCGACGGCGGATTCGGCGCGCTCGTGTTCCGCTCCTACATCGCTCCCGCCATGGCCGCGATGGCCGACGCCGCCGCCACGGCCCAGTAACGAGGTGAACCAGAACATGCCCGACACAACCGAATTGATCTCGGTCGACCCCGCCACGCTCGCCGAGGTGGGGCGCACCCCCGTCACCACTCTCGCCGAACTCGATGCCCGCATCGAGCGCGCCCACGACGCGTTCGCCACCTGGCGAACCGACCGCGCCTACCGCCAGGGCCTGCTGGCGGCGTGTTCGTACGAACTGATGCGCAAGACTCCCGAGATCGTGCCGCTGCTCAGCATGGAACAGGGCAAGACCGCAGAGGATGCGGGCGGTGAGGTGTGGATCTCGGCAAAGTGCTTCGCCCACAACGCCCGCGTGAGCTGGGACGACGCCACCGACGGCCCCGAGGCGGCCGGCCGGGTGGCGCGAATCGAGCACCGGCCGCTCGGCGCCGTGGCGGCGATCGTGCCGTGGAACTTCCCGATCTTCCTGATGGTCGCGAAGATCGCGCCCGCGCTCGCAGCGGGTAACACGGTCATCGTCAAGCCCGCCGAATCGGTGTCGCTGGTGGTCGGCAAGGTTGTGGAGATCCTGAAGACGATCCTCCCGGACGGCGTCATCGACATCGTCTACGGCGGTCCCGACGTCGGGAAGGCGCTCGTCGAGCACCGCAAGATCAGGAAGGTCTCGTTCACCGGGTCCACCGGTGTCGGCAAGCAGATCATGCGCCAGGCCGCCGACACCGTCACGCCCGTGACGCTGGAGTTGGGCGGCAACGACCCGGCGATCGTCCTCGACGACGCCGACATCGACTACGTCGCAACCTTCCTCGCCAAGAGCGCCTTCTTCAACTCCGGGCAGATGTGCATCGCCCCCAAGCGCGCCTACGTCCCGGCCGACAAGGTGGACCGCTTCTGCGAGGTCTTCGCGGCCGCCATGGAGACCCTGCCGGTCGGGTATGGGCTGGCCCCCGGAACCAAGGTGGGCCCGCTGCACAACAAGGCGCAGCTCGACTTCGTGCAGGGCCTGCTCGACAAAGCCGTAACCGGCGGCGCCACCATCGTCAAGGGCGGCGGACGCGGAACCGACCTGCCGGGCTACTTCCTCGAGCCGACCCTGGTCCGCGACGTGGACGACACCGCGGAGATCGTCTCGCTCGAGCAGTTCGGTCCCGTCTTCCCCGTCGTCGCGTACACCGACGTCGACGACGTGCTCGCCACGCTCGACGAGCAGGACTTCGGTCTCGGCGCCTCCGTCTGGGGCAGCGTCGACAAGGCCGAGCAGGTCGCCGACCGGATCGACGCCGGCCAGGTGTGGATCAACCAGCACAACGCCCTCGAGGTCGAGCTCCCCTTCGGTGGCGTCAAGTCCAGCGGATTCGGCCGCGAAGGCGGCAACGCGGGTGTCGAGGACTTCCTCGAGACCCGTGTGATCAGCATCCGGCGCTGACCGGGCGCACGAAACAGGGGCGGGGCGGTGATCACATCACCGCCCCGCCCCTTCGAAAACTCCTACGGCGCCATGTCGACCCAGCCGACGAACCCCGAGGGATCGTGACGGCCCATGACGGCGTGCTCGAACATGCCCCAGCCCACCTGGCCGTCGATGGTTGCCTTGGCGACGTGGTCGATGGTGCTGTAGGGCAGCCTGCCGAGGAACTCCGCGCTCGTGGTGTCGAACCTCGAGGACGACGACCAGTTCTCGCCGCGCCATTCACCGTGCGTCCAGTCGGGGTCGCCGCCGTAGCCGGCGCCGTGACTGAGCGAGATGAAGCCGAGGTTCTCGATGTCCACCACGAGAGGCTCGCCCGACGGCGTGGTCAGGTGAATTCGTGCGCTCTCCGGATGACGCGTGCCACTGCGGTAGACGATCTCGACCCGCGGCCACCCGAGCTGCTCGACGCGGCCGTCGGCGAAGACGCGGGTGGCGTGGCTCAGGGTCCGGTGTCCGTCCTCGGACTCCTGGACGATCACCATGAGCGCGAAGTCGTCGAACCGCAGCGGAACGTAGACCCAGTAGTGGCCGCCCCGAGCCTCGTAGGTCATCCGTCCCTGCGGATCCGGCTCACCGACCGGACGGATGCCCCAGGAGCGGTCGCGGGTGCCCATCCACGTCTGCGGATCCACGGCGAAGTCCTGCCCGTGCACCGACAGGGTGCCCGACCAGCTTCCGACCTGCGCAAAGCGCGACGCGTCGAGGATCGGCCGCGGTCCGGACATCAGGATGTGCGCTTCCTCGAGCACCGCGGGGAACGACCCGTCCCACGTGATGTCGCACGAGAGTTCCTCGTGTTCGCAGATCAGCCGGATCTTCTGCAGCGGCTCGATGACCTCGAGGCGATACCCGCCGACCTTGCTCTCCATCGAGCGCTCTTCCAGCGCATCCGAGAACCGAACCGCGACCTGCGTGTCGCCGTGGCGCACCGTGACGAAGGCGTCGGTGACACCCAGGTTCGGGTAGACGCCGGAACCGGAGATCAGGTACACGTCGCCGGTGCGGTCGTGCGCGTTGAAATAGTTGCGGTCGTAGAAGTTCCGGTCAGTGGAGGCCACCCGCGCCATCGACAGCGGCGACTGGTGGACCGGATACTCGTCGAGCAGAACCGGCTTCATTACTTCACTTCTCCCATTCGTAGGTTCCGTCGATCAGCTGCGCGAGCATGCGATGATGCATCACGTACTCGTCGGGGTTCCGGGGAGTCTCGACCTCCCCGAAGTGGATTCGCCTGCGCTCGATCTGCGACATGACGATTCCGTGCCGCAGTGCGGCGTACACGAGGTAGAAGTCGAGATCGCGTACCTCGACTCCGGCCGCCGCCTCGTACTGCGCGACCACGTCGGACCGGGTGAACATCTCGGGCAGGCCTGGCATCGAGAACTGCTCGGCCAGGTCCTGGAACTGGCGGTGGAAGAACAGGAACCAGCCCAGGTCGAGCTCACGAGGAGCGAGCACCGCCGACTCCCAGTCGAGCACCGCGGCCGGCGACGTCCCGTCGTACATGATGTTGCCGATCCGCGAATCGCCCCAGGACAGCACGTCGGGTGACGGCTCGGCGGGCCAGTGCGCCTCGAGCCAGTCGAATGCGCGCTCGAGCACCGGGATGCGCAGGCCGTCGTCTCGCCGCGTCCATTCGTAGTACGCGCGCTCGTTCTCGAAGTGGCGGCGCAGGTTCGACCCACCGGACGGCGCCGCCAACGACGGCACCTTCGCGGCCGGATCCTCGATCGCGTGCACCTGTGCGAGCACTCGGACGCTGTTCTCCTGCACGGCTTCCCGCCCCGACGAGTCGAGTTCGTACAGCCAGCCGCCGAAGACGTACGGCGGGTTGTCCACCGGGACGGCACCGCTGACCCGCTCCATCACGAGGAAGGGGTTACCCAGCGGCCCCGCCGAGTTCTCGACCCACCAGACGTGCGGAACCGGCACCTCACTGTGCTCGCGGACCGCGCTCATGACGTCGAACTGACGCTGGAGGTCGTATCCCGGGAACACCGGGAACGCAGTGGCCTCGGGGGCGAGGCGTGCCACCAGCTGAACGGTGTTCGGGACGCCCTCCGCGGTCCAGTCGAGATCGAAGAGTACGGAGACGCTGGACATTCCGGAGTGTCCGGGGCGGGTGAGGTTGTAGACGCGCGGCGCCGAATCGGCACCCAGGCGGTCGCCGAGCCATCCCGTCAACCGCTCCCGCAGGTCCTCCAGGTCGGTCTCCGTTGTGGTGATGTTCGCTTCCACACCATCCGGCATCACGCTCTCGGCGGTCATGCCAGTACCTCCAGTTCTTTCGACGAAGTGAGTCCGAGTGCCGCTCCACGGCGATCTCACGGCGGACTGCGTCGGGCCGTGGAGAAAGTCGAATCGGAACAGGAGACCGAATCGGGATCTCCTGTCGGGCAGACACTCTCGATCCGCGGTCACACTCCGGATCCGAGAGAAGTACAGCAGCCACGGACGGCCGATGTCAACGGAATCGGCGAAGAGATTGGAGTCGGGTTCTAGTCCACGAATCGAGGCTTCGCGCAGCAACGGCGACTGGCCGGGTCACCACCGTGACCCGGCCTCGCCTCGTCCGTATTCGCTTGCGGCAGAGCCCTCTAGCGCGACCACTGCTGCAGTGCAGCGTTCTTCCTGAAGTCCCAGCTGACCACCTCGTCGGCCTTGATCCGCAGCCAGGCGTGGCCGCCGTCGGCGATGAAGTGGTCACCGCCCATGTACTTGCGCGCGAACAGCAGCTCCGCCTCGGCCACCAGCTCGTCGGGTGTCGAGGTGCGCGGCACCTCGCCTACGACCTCGACGGCACCGCTGATCTCGACGCCACGGAGCTCGTGGAACTGCTCACCGGCGTCGATCACGACGGCGATCCGCGGATCCCTCCGCAGATCGGACCAGCGCTTGCTCTTCACGATCGAGTTGAGCCACAGGCATTCGCCGTCCCAGACGAACCACAGCGGGGCCACGTGCGGGCGTCCGTCGCCGGCCGTCGTCGCGACACGACACGTGCGCTCGGCCGCGAGGAACTCGTCAACCTCCTCGCGGCTCATCGCGATCGCCCTGCCTCTGCGTTGCGCCAACTTCCCTGCTCCTCTCCGAAGTTCCTACAGTCCCGGCGGCCGTGGACGACCTAGCGGCCATGCCAGACCGGTTCGCGTCGTTGCGCGAAAGCTTCTATGCCCGTCCGGAAATCGTCCGAGCCGAGCACCACCCGTAACGCATCGGCGGTGGCCTCCCACCCGCGTGCATCGTCACCCGCGGTGAGGGCATCGAGAGCGCGCAGACTCTCGCGGACCGACACCGGCGATGCCTCGCACACCTCGAGCGCCATCTTCACGGCCCCGTCGAGCGCCCTCCCCGACTCGGTGACCTCGTTGACCACACCGAGCGCGAATGCCCGCTCGGCCGACAGCGTGCGACCGGTGATCAACAGCTCGCGAGCCACGTTGATCGGCAGTGCGCGCGGGGCCCGGAAGAGCGCACCCGAACTGGCGACCAGACCTCGGCGCGCTTCGGGCAGGCCGAATTCGGCCGTCCGCGCTGCCACCACGAGATCGCACGCCAGCGCGATCTCGAACCCGCCGCCGAGCGCATACCCCTCCACCGCGGCGATCAGCGGCTTGACCCGCTTGCGCCGGATGATCCCGTACTCCCCACCACGGGGCATGCGCAGGTCGGCGCGTTCGCGAATGTCCGTGCCGGCGGAGAACACTCGCTCGGTTCCCGTCACCACACCGACCCACAACTCGTCGTCGTCGTCGAGGAGGTCGAACGCCTCCTCCAGGCCCTCGGCCGTCTCTCGATCGATCGCGTTACGGCGTTCCTCGCGTTCGATCCGAACCACGAGGACACGGCCGTTCCGCTCGTACCGCACCGTCATCGAACCGCCTCCGATCTCGCCGTCAGGACGTCGCGTCGTCGGGCAGACCCAGCTCGGGCCACACGCCGCCGACCCAGGTCTGCAGATTGCCCCAGCCGGTCGCACCGGTCTCGACGTCGCGGACACGGATCACGCAGTCCCGGAACTGGTTGAGCTTCTCCACACTCTCGGGCGTGGAGGTGTCGGCGTAGTAGCTGCCGTCGATGTGGAGCTCGCCCTTCCACGACCCCCCTCGGTCTCCGTTCGGCCGCAGGTAGTGCCCGGCGCCCAGGTGGAATCCGGTGTCGGACACCGGCTCCGCCTCGAGGACCCGTACTCGGCCGTCGGCCATGGTGAGGTCGAACGTCCCGCCGAGGAACCGCCTGTTGCGCGGATCGAAGGTGACCTTCGGCTCGATGTCGGTGATCAGCTCGCGCGGCCGGTCCGCGTACTCGAAGCCGCCCTGGGCCAGCTTGTGCAGGTAGCCGGGCCCCTCGTAACGCAGCAGGTACTGATGGAAGGCGTAGTCGGAGCCGTCGGGGTGCTCGAAATACAGCGGGTTCCACACCGCGAAGATGCGCGGCGTGTGGCGCTCGGTGGGATCGGGTGCGATGTCCTGGATGTCGTCACCGACCCCGGGGCGCACGCCCCACGAGTGGTCGCGGGTCATGATCCAGTCTTCCGGACCGACCTCGATCCGCTTGCCCTCGACCTCGATCCAGCCGCTCGCGACGACACCGGTCTGGTGGTACCGGATCTGGTCCGCGTTGCGGCGGTAACCGGTGATGTTCCGGCGGTCCTCCCGCTCCTCCGCGACACACGGCACGGTCCCCTGGAGTACGAGGTCGAACGCGACGGGTTGGACGTCGTTGGGATCGAGCACCGCCCGAATCAGCCTCAGCGGTTCGATGATCTCGTAACGAATGGGGCCGACGTCCACGGAGTCCGGGTCGGACGACAGTTCGCGACCGGCCCGCACGGTCCACTGCTCGGTACCGCGCGCCACACCGGCGTACGCGTCGATGACGTTGCGGTTGATGTACTTGCCGAAGCCGAACCCGATCTGCAGCGACCCGTCCTTGGCCGCCGCCATCAGACAGACCTTCTCGGTCCACGAGTAGTCGGTCTGCGACACCGTCGCGAAGGTCTCCACGATCTGGTGGTTGAAGTACTCGTCGGCCGCCACGAGTGGCCCGATCGATCCGCCCACTACCGCCTCCTCTCGAGGTCGAGTTCCGGCGTCCGTGCCGAATCCCTCTCCAGCACGGAAGAACTCACCGGATCCTTCCGATTTTTAGACTTGGAGGCTAAAGATAGACGCTAGTCTAGATTTTTGGAACAGGTTCGAGATTTCTTTTTCGACATCGCCGCCGGACGGCCCCGGATCTCGCACCGCCCGACCGACCCGACCAGTCAGGATTCCCGCGCAGATGACAATTCCAACAGGTGATCGACATCGCCCTCTCCCTACTCGGTGGGCGTCCGGTCTACCACTACAATTTCCTGGGCGCGACGCGGTACGCCGTCGCGCCCGAGGGGGCGATTCCGGCAGGCCGGCAACAGTTGGCACGCCGCGCGGGTCGGGAGAGATCTGGAGAGCATGAGCAAGCCCACGACAGTCGGCCGCCGCGAACGGAACAAGCAGCAGACGCGCGGACGGTTACTCGACGCTGCCAGCGAGTTGTTCGCGGCGCGGGGTGTCGTGGGCACGACCGTCGAGGACATCGCGGACCGGGCCGGGGTGTCCCGCGCCACCTTCTTCAACTATTTCCCCAGCAAGGACGAGTTGCTCTCGGCTCTGCACCTCCGCCATATGGATTCGATGGCGCGCGTGATCGACGACCTGCTCGCGCAGGACCTGACCACAGCGGACCGGATCATCGGGCTCTTCGACGACTTCGTGCGGGCGACGGAGGAGCCTCCCGGATACCTGCGCGCGGTGACGGGCGAACTCGAGCGGGACCTGTCGTCGCCCGAGATCAGCGTCGAGCGCACCGAACGTTTCAACGACGAGCTCCTCCGGATCCTGGGGCCGGGGATCGAACGCGGCGAGGTCCGCACGGACTACCCGCCGCGGTTCCTCGCTCAGATGGTCGCAGCCGTCTACGTCTCGACCATCCGCTACTGGCGCCAGGATCCGCAGTACGACCTCGCGGACGGTTTCGGGAAGGCGGCGCGGTACGCGGCCGAGAGTGTCGCGCCACGCCGGTGATGTCCAATTCGTGAGCTTTTGCCTCAATCGAACCTTCCGACGGGTAGGTTTTGTTTCTGTCGGGACTGGTTCGGTCGGAATGTAGAGGTGTGAAACGCGGGGGCGGCCATGACGGACGAGCGGGAGATCATCAGTCGGCGCGAGGAACGCAAGCGCCGGACACGCGAGCGATTGCTCGACGCCGGGCGCACGCTGTTCTCGGAACGAGGATTCGATCAGACGACCATCGACGACATCGTCGCGGCTGCACACGTCTCGCGTGGCACGTTCTTCAACTACTTCGACAACAAGGACGCCGTCCTCGCTGCGCTGCACCGGGTCCACATGGACAAGCTGCCCGCGATCATCGACGACCTGCTGGCGCGGGAGCTCACCACCGCAGAGCGGATCCAGGCCCTCTTCGACGACGTCGTGGACGCCGCGGTCACTCTCGAGAAGTACTTCAGGGCGACAACCCGGGAACTCGACCGCGACCTCGCGACACCCGCGATCAGCGCCGCCCGCACCGAGCGATTCATCGTCGCGTTCGGACGGGTACTCGAGGCCGGCGTGGCCCGCGGCGAGGTGCGCGTGGACTACCCGCTGCGTTTCCTGTCGCAGATGGTGACCGCCGTGTACGTGACGACGATCCGGTACTGGCGTCAGGACACGGTGTTCGACATGGAACTCGAATTCGAGCGAGCCGCAGCGTTCATCGCCGAGGCGATCGCGCCGCCGGAAAATGGAGACCCGTCCGGCCCGAAGGGGGGGTCCGGACCGGACGGGGGTTCGGAAGGTTAGGCGGCCTCGTCGGACAGGTCGACGACCAGTTCGGCACCGGTCGCGGCCGTGATCTCCTCGACGGTGACGTCGGGCGCGAGTTCACGCAGCACCAGTCCACCGTCGGTGACATCGATGACGCCCAGGTTGGTGATGATGCGCTGCACCACCGCCTTACCGGTCAACGGCAGCGAGCACTGCTCGACGATCTTCGCGCCGCCATCACGATCGGTGTGTTCCATCACCACGATCACCCGGCGGGCACCGTGCACCAGATCCATCGCCCCGCCCATACCCTTGACCATCTTGCCCGGCACCATCCAGTTCGCGAGATCCCCGCCTCGCGAGACCTGCATGCCACCGAGAACCGCGGTGTCGATGTGCCCACCGCGAATCATGCCGAACGACAACGCCGAATCGAAGAACGCCGCACCCGGGTTCACCGTCACCGTCTCCTTACCGGCGTTGATGAGGTCGGGATCGACCGCATCGTCCGTCGGGTAGGGGCCGGTGCCCAGGATGCCGTTCTCGGAGTGCAGCACCACCTTGACGCCCTCCGACAGGTAGTTCGGGATCAAGGTCGGCAGCCCGATCCCCAGGTTGACGTACTCGCCGTCGATCATCTCGGCCGCCGCCCGCGCGGCCATCTGCTCACGTGACCAGCTCATGCCGACACCGTCCGCTTCTCGATTCGCTTGTCCTGAACACCCGTGTGCACCACACGCTGGACGAACACACCCGGCAGATGCACCTGCCCCGGATCGATCTCGCCCGGCTCCACCAGCTTCTCGACCTGCGCGATCGTCACCCGCCCGGCCATCGCGGCCAGCGGGTTGAAGTTCATCGCGGTCTTGTTGAACACGAGATTGCCCTCGGTGTCACCGATCTCGGCGTGAACGAGCGCGAAGTCCGCGACGATCGACTCCTCGAGCACGAACGTCTTGCCGCCGAACTCGCGGGTCTCCTTCGGCGGCGACGCGACCGCGACCGACCCGTCCGGGTTGTAGCGCCACGGCAGACCACCCTCGGACACCGGGGTGCCGACACCGGCCGGCGTGTAGAACGCCGGGATCCCGGCCCCACCCGCCCGCATCCGCTCCGCGAGCGTGCCCTGCGGCGTCAACTCCACCTCGAGCTCACCGGAGAGGTACTGGCGCGCGAACTCCTTGTTCTCACCCACGTACGACGCGGTGACACGTCGGATCTGCCCGGCCGACAGCAGGATCCCCAGACCCCACTCGTCGACACCGCAGTTGTTGGAGAACACCTCGAGCCCCGACACACCCCGCTCGGCCAACGCGCCGATCAACTCGGTCGGAATACCGCACAGACCGAAACCACCGACCGTCAGCGACGACCCGTCGACGATGTCCGCGACGGCCTCCGCTGCGGATGCGAAAACCTTGCTCATCGCGCATCACCGGTGGCGGGCAGGATGCGGGCACGGACCTCGCCGAAGCCGATGCGGCAGCCGTTCGCGCCGGGCGCGGTGGCGGAGATCGAGATCTCGTCGCCGTCCAGGATGAAGGTGCGCTCCTCGCCGGCAACCGTGACCGGTTCGGCACCACCCCAGGTCAATTCGATGAAGGCGCCTCGTTGAGCCTTCTCGGGACCCGAGATGGTGCCGGAGCCGAAGAGGTCACCCGTGCTCGCGGCCGCACCGTTGACGGTGGTGTGCGCCAGCATCTGCGCGGGCGACCAGTACATCTGGGCGTAGGGCGGACGGGACACGACGTCGCCGTTCCACTCGACCTCGAGATCGATGTCCAGGCCCCACTTCTCCTCACCCTGCAGGTACGGGAGCGGGGTCGGATCCTGCACGGGGGTGTCGACGCGGGCGGCCTCGAGCGCCAGCAGCGGAACGACCCATGCGGAGATGGACGTCGCGAAGCTCTTGCCGAGGTTCGGGCCCAGCGGGACGTACTCCCAGGCCTGGATGTCGCGTGCCGACCAGTCGTTGAGGATCACGGCGCCGAAGCAGTGCTCCGCGAACTGGTCCGGGGTGATCGAGGAACCCATCGGCGAACCGACGCCGACGATGAAGCCCATCTCGGCCTCGATGTCGAGGCGGACCGACGGACCGAACGACGGCGCCGCGTCGGCCGGGGCCTTGCGCTGGCCGCACGGGCGGACGATGTCGGTGCCCGAGACGACGACGGTGCTCGACCGGCCGTGGTAGCCGACTGGCAGGTGCTTCCAGTTCGGCATCAGCGCAGCCGAATCCGGGCGGAACAGACGGCCGAGGTTGGTCGCGTGGTTCTCCGACGCGTAGAAGTCGACGTAGTCCGCGACCGCGATGGGCAGGTGCATCGTGACGTCGTCGACGGCGAAGACCGCGTCGTCGGCGATCTCGCCGGACACCAGTTCGGTGATCTGTGCGCGCACCGCCACCCAACGGTCGCAGCCCTGGGCCATGAACGCATTGAGCGTCGGCTGGGCGAAGACGTCATCGCCCAGTGCCTTGGCGAGATCGACGACGCTGTCGCCGACGCGCACGCCGACCCGCGGGCCCGCATCGGCGGTCGAGAACACACCGTAGGGCAGGTTGTCGATACCGAACAGGGAATCGGCAGGAATCGAGATGACGGTCATGCGCGGGATCCTTCGTCGATCGAGTTGAAATCCACCGAACCCGTAGGCGCGGAGGGCCCGGTGGATGCTTGGGGCACCAGTCCGAGGCCGACCAGTTCGGTCAGCGGATCGGTGATGCTGCAGGTGCCGAAGGATAGGAAGTTCGCGCGCAGCGCGTCCACCTCTTCGGCCGACAACCCGTTCAGTCGGGCTGCCAGATTCTCTCCGTCGCGGTCCGCCAGCGTCGACGCGATCTCGTCGACGCTCGCGCCGCCCGCGGCCCGGTGAGCCGCGAGCATGACGTTGAGGAAGCCGTGCTGTTCGAATCCCGTGTCGGGGTCCGTGTTCCGCACCGCGTGGTGCAGCCCGGCGGTCGCCTTGAACCGCACACCCCCACCGACGACGGTGTGGATCGCGGCGGCCAGTTCGGCCTCGTCCGGGTACGCGGCGGCGAAGACGCCGCCGGTCCGGAACTTCGCCGCGTAGGCGGTTCCGGCGAGTCGGGCCAGGATCTCGGGACGACGGTCGTCGCGCGGGACCTCGACGAAGATGTCGACTCCCGGTGCAGCCGACGCGATCTCGTCCAGCGCGGCGAACAGCGCGTCCGGGCTCTGGCCCTCGGCAACGGCGATCTCCATCGCGACCAGCTTGACGCCGTCGATCGCACGCAGCTGCTCGAGCGCCGCCGGAACGGCGTCGGTACCGCCGGGGACGGTCAGGCTCAGCTCGAGCACACCGTCCTGATCGGCAGCCTTCTCGCCGAGGATCGCGGGCAGCTCACCCAGGCGCGGCGCCGGGAACACGAACGGCCCCACCAGCGCGGCGTGGTCGCTGCGCTCGTGCGCGAGGTGCGCGGGCACGGCGGCGTCCATCGGCGCGTTCCCCGGAGGGAACAGCGCCGCGTCGTCGCACAGACCCGTCAGCAGCGGAGAGATGGTCACTTGTTCGGCCCCCGTCCGGACCAGGACCACGCGTACGCCTGGTCCTCGCACGCCAGCGCGCCCTCACCGAGCTCGAGCGGGCGGAAGGTGTCGACCATGACGGCCAGCTCGTCGAAGAACTCGACGCCGATGCTGCGCTCGTACGCGCCCGGCTGCGGGCCGTGGGCGTGGCCGCCGGGGTGGATCGAGATCGAGCCCTGGCCGATGCCCGAACCCTTGCGGGCCTCGTAGTCGCCACCGCAGTAGAACATGATCTCGTCGGAGTCCACGTTCGAGTGGTAGTACGGCACCGGGATCGACAGCGGGTGGTAATCGACCTTGCGGGGCACGAAGTTGCAGATGACGAAGTTGTTGCCCTCGAACGCCTGGTGCGCCGGCGGCGGCTGGTGCACGCGGCCCGTGATGGGCTCGTAGTCGGAGATGTTGAAGGTGTACGGGTACAGGCAGCCGTCCCAGCCGACGACGTCGAACGGGTGGTTCGGGTACACCATGCGGGTGCCGACGATCGCGCCACCGGCACGGTGCTTGACCAGGACCTCGACGTCGGTGCCCTCGGCGACCAGCGGCTCGGCGGGGCCGTGCAGGTCCCGCTCGCAGAACGGCGCGTGCTCGAGGAACTGGCCGAACTTCGACAGGTAGCGCTTGGGCGGAACGATGTGGCTGTTCGCCTCGATTGCGTACGCGCGCAACGGCTCCGATCCCTGCGGCACCCAACGGTGGGTGGTCGACATCGGGATCAGGACGTAGTCGCCCTGACGTGCGTGCAGCGCACCGAAGACGGTCTCGACGATCGCCTCGCCCGACTCGACGTAGACCATCTCGTCACCGAGCGAGTTGCGGTACAGCGGCGACTCCTTGGCGGACACCACGTACGAGATGCGCACGTCGGCGTTGCCGAGGATCAGTCGGCGGCCGGTGACGACGTCGGTCTCGGCCCACGACTCCTCTGGGAAGAGGTCGTGGAGCTTGAGGTGCCGCGGCTTGAGCGGGTGGTTCGGGGTGGTGGTCTGGTCGCGCAGCTCCCACACGGTTGCGTCGACGATGGCCGACGGGATGTGGCGGTGGTACAGCAGCGACGAGTCGGAGGAGAAGCCCTCCTCGCCCATCAGCTCCTCGAAGTAGAGCTGGCCATCTTCGTCCCGGTGCTGGGTGTGACGCTTCGGCGGAATGTTGCCGAGCTGTCGGTAGAACGCCATGACCGGCCTCCTGATGTGGTCGCGCCCGCTGACTGCCGGGCTGTGGTCGTCACCGTCGGCGGAACTGCAGCGCGCCCGTGGTCGTCACGGCCCGCCGGCCCCTCTCCGAGGTTAGTAAACAGATTAACTAGTTTCGGTACGTGAGCGCAACCACACGAGCGGTCTCGTCTCCCCGTGTTTCGCGCACTTGTCGCGCCACTCCCCCTCCCCACCCCGCGCTTTGCGCACTTGCCGCGCAGGTAGCCGTCCCGGGAGCGCTGAAAGTGCGCAGAACGCGACGGAAGAGAGGAGGCGCCGAGGGGGCGAACGGGCCCGAGGCCCGGTGGGTCAGTTGCGTCCGCGGACGTCGAACTGGCTGCGGTTGGTGATCAGCTTGTCGAGCAGCATGACGAGAATGTGCTGCTCAGCCTCGGTGAGCACGCTCGCCCACGCATACTCGCGCTCGTTGTGCTCCCGGTAGGTGGCGGCCATCTCCGCCCGCCCCTTCTCGGTGAGCGACAGCTGCACCGAACGCCCGTCGTGCTCGTCGGGCGTGCGCTCGACGAGGCCGGCCGCCTCCAGCGTCTTCGTCAGGTTGGACACGGCCGCGCGGCTCATACCGGTGAGCTTGGCGGCGCTCTTCGGCTCGATCGGGCCGGCCAGCCAGGTCACGAACAGCAACCGGAATGCCGACCACGACAGCCCACGGGGCCGGTGCACGGACGACTCCAGGTCGTAGGTGACCACGTTCGCGGCCCGGTTCAGAGTCAGCAGGACCTGCGTGGCCAGCTGGTGCGTGGACCCGAACTCGGTGCTCAGTCGCCGATTGGCGAGGTCGATGAACGACCAGAAGTCGAGCGAGCCGGGTGTTTCCGACCCCTCGACCACGCTGCGCCCTTCGTCCCCGCTCATGCGGCCAACCCTATCGCGGCTGGTAGTGGATGCGCGCAGCGTGGACGGTCCCGGATAACTCACGCAAATAGTATATGTGTGAACTATTTCTCCAATGCCCGATCACGGTCCGTCGGCCGTGCCCGCTCGCCTCGGCGAACACTGCGCCCCAACGGGTTACCGCTCCACCTGGGAAAGTCTGTACAAAGGATTCCAACCGACAGACCGGCGACTACCCACGAACAGGACGCACATGAGCACGCTGCAGACGCTCGACCGTGGGCTGCGCGCGCTCGACCTCGTCGCGCAGTCGCCCGCCGGCATCTCGGTGGCCGACCTGGCCAAGGAACTCGATGTGCACCGGGCCATCTGCTACCGCATTGTCGCCACCCTCGAGGAGCACTCCCTCGTCACCCGCACCGCCGACGGCCGGATCCGGCTGGGCGTCGCGGCGGCCGTGCTCGCGTCCAGGTTCGAACCGCAGTTCGCGAGCGACGTCCAGCCCGCGCTGCACGCACTGGCCGACGAGACCCGCGCGACGGCGTTCGTCTCCGCAGCTCAGGGGCAGAACTGCGTGGTGATCATGGTTGCCGAACCCGAGGGCACGCTGCTGCGGGTCGGCTACCGCGTGGGCAGTAGCCATCCGCTCGACCGCGGCGCCGCCGGCATCGCGATCCTCGCGCTGCGCCCGGAAACACCCGGCGACTCCGACGCGGTCCGTCAGGCCCGCGCCGACGGCTACAGCCTCACCCGCGGACAGCTCGAGCACGGCGCGGTCGGCATCGCGTCGGGCATCGCGCTGCCGCAGGGCGTCGGCTCGAGCGCGGGCCTCGAACGCAGCGTCGGCGTGGTCGCGATCGACGGCCTCGACACCGATCAGGCAGCGAACGCGGTGAAGCGCACCGCCCGCGAGATCGAGCGCCTCATCAGCATCTGACGCTTCCCCGCGTCCACGCCGCACCACCTCCCCTTCCCGACCCCTCTCCCCCTCGGGCGTTGCGAATCGAGCCGTCACGGCCATCGCAGAACAGACCGCCCGCTCCGTTACAGCGTCGGCACTTGACCCCGAATGTGACCGCACTTACTCTGTCCGAAGTTCGCTCACCGCTACAGGTTGTGCGTTATTAGTAACTCCGCAGTTCAGAGCGAGTTTCAAACCAACGGAGATTCAAGTCATGAGCGCGTGCCCGATCGATCACAAGGCCCTGCAGACCACGGGCTGCCCGGTTTCCGCGAATGCCGCCGCCTTCGATCCCTTCACCGGTCCGTACCAGGTGGACCCCGCGTCGTCGCTGCGCTGGTCGCGCGACGAGGAGCCGGTGTTCTACAGCCCCGAACTGGGCTACTGGGTGGTCACCCGGTACGAGGACGTCAAGGCCGTCTTCCGCGACAACATCCTGTTCTCGCCGTCGATCGCGCTCGAGAAGATCACCCCGGTCTCGGACGAGGCGACGGCGACGCTCGCCAAGTACGACTACGCGATGTCGCGCACGCTGGTGAACGAGGACGAGCCCGCACACATGCCGCGCCGCCGCGTCCTGATGGACCCGTTCACCCCCAAGGAACTGGTCCACCACGAGCCGATGGTCCGCCGCCTCACCCGCGAGTACGTCGACCGGTTCGTCGAGACCGGCCGGGCCGACCTCGTCGACGAGATGCTGTGGGAGGTCCCGCTCACCGTCGCCCTGCACTTCCTCGGCGTGCCCGAGGAGGACATGGACGAGCTGCGCAGCTACTCGATTGCACACACCGTCAACACGTGGGGGCGGCCCGCGGTCGAGGAGCAGGTCGCGGTCGCCGACGCGGTCGGCAAGTTCTGGCAGTACGCCGGCCAGGTGCTCGACAAGATGCGCAAGGATCCGTCCGGGCACGGCTGGATGCCGTTCGGAATCCGCATGCAGCAGGAGCAGCCCGACGTCGTCACCGACTCGTACCTGCACTCGATGATGATGGCGGGAATCGTTGCGGCACACGAGACCACGGCCAACGCGTCCGCGAACGCCTTCCGCCTGCTGCTCGAGAACCGCAGTGTGTGGGAGGAGATCGTCGCCGATCCGAGCCTGATCCCGAACGCCGTCGAGGAGTGCCTGCGCCACTCCGGTTCGGTCGCGGCCTGGCGCCGCCTGGTCACCGACGACACCACCATCGGCGGCATCAACATCCCCGCGGGTTCGAAGCTGCTGATCGTCACGTCGTCCGCGAACCATGACGAGCGCCACTTCGACAACGCCGACGACTTCGACATCCGCCGCGAGAACTCGAGCGACCACCTCACGTTCGGCTACGGCAGCCACCAGTGCATGGGTAAGAACCTGGCCCGCATGGAGATGCAGATCTTCCTCGAGGAGTTCACCAAGCGTCTCCCGCACATGGAGCTGGCCCCCGACCAGAAGTTCACTTACCTGCCCAACACGTCGTTCCGCGGGCCGGACCACGTTCTGGTGCAGTGGGATCCGGCGAAGAACCCGGAACGCGCCGACCCGTCGATCCTCGACGATCGTCAGCCGGTGAAGATCGGCGAGCCGTCCAAGACCAACATCTCGCGCACCGTCTCGGTCGACGCCATCACCCCGGCCGCCGACGGCGTCGTGCGGGTGCGGCTGTCGGATCCGTCGGGCAAGCCGCTACCGAAGTGGACGCCCGGCTCGCACGTGGACGTCGAACTGGGCGACCTGTCGCGCCAGTACTCGCTGTGCAGCAACCCGAACGACCTGTCGCACTACGAGATCGCGGTGCTCGAGGAGCCCGAGAGCCGCGGCGGATCGCGCTACGTGCACCGCACCCTGCAGGCCGGCGACACCCTGAAGATGCGCGGCCCGCGCAACCACTTCAAGCTCGACCCGGACGCGGAGCGCTACATCTTCGTGGCGGGCGGCATCGGCATCACCCCGGTCATCGCGATGGCCGACCATGCCAAGGCCACCGGCAAGGAATACGAAATCCACTACTGCGGACGCGATGTCGCGACGATGGCGCTGCTCGACCGGCTGACGGCCGACCACGGTGGCAGGGTCGAGATCCACTCGAGCGCCGCGGGTGACCGCCTCGACATCCCGGCCCTGCTCGCGACGCCGGCACCCGGCGCCCAGATCTACTCGTGCGGCCCGGAGCGGCTGCTCGCCGCGCTCGAGGAGGCCACCGCGCACTGGCCCGAGGACTCGCTGCACGTCGAGCACTTCACCTCGAACCTAGCCACGCTCGACCCGGCCAACGAGCACGCGTTCGAGGTCGAGCTGCGCGACTCCGGCCTGACCATCCAGGTGGCGGCCGACCAGACGGTGCTCGACGCCCTGCGCGCGTCGAACATCGACATCCAGAGCGACTGCGAGGAGGGGCTGTGCGGATCGTGCGAAGCCCCCGTCCTCGACGGTGAGGTAGACCACCGGGACATGGTGCTCACCAAAACCGAACGGGCTCAGAACAAGTCGATGATGACCTGCTGCTCCCGCGCATGCGGCAAGAAAATCAGCCTCGCACTCTGATCCCCCCTCCCCCAGAATCTCTCCAGCACCCGAAAGGATCCGTCATGGGATCTCCGACCGTCACCGGGGCCGCCGTGCCGCCGGGTTCGGCCACCACCGATCAGCCCCCGAAGTCCAGCTTCAAGCGCGTCCTCACCGGCAGCATGGCCGGCGCCGTGCTCGAGTGGTACGACTTCGCGATCTACGGCATCCTCGCGGCGACCGTCCTGGGCCCGCTGTTCTTCCCCGGTGACGACGGCGTCGCGAAGCTGCTGCTGGCGCTGGCCACGCAGGGCCTCGGCTTCATCGCCCGCCCGCTGGGCGGCATCGTGTTCGGCCACCTCGGCGACAAGTTCGGCCGCAAGCCGATGCTCGTCACGACATTCATCCTGCTGGGCACCGCGACGGCCGCGATCGGCCTGCTGCCGACGTACGACCAGATCGGCATCTGGGCCACAGTCGCTTTGGTCGTGCTGCGCATGATCCAGGGCTTCGCACTCGGCGGCGAGTTCGGTGCCGCGGTGCTGCTGGTCAGCGAATACGGCGAGCCGAAGAAGCGCGGCTTCTGGGCGTCGTGGCCGCAGGCCGGTGCCCCGATGGGCACGGTGCTGGCGACCGTCATCGTGTCGGTTCTCGGCTTCTTCCTCAGCGACGACGCGTTCGACCAGTGGGGCTGGCGTGTGGCCTTCCTGTTCGCGATCCCGCTGCTGATCGTCGGCTTCTGGGTGCGCCGCGGCGTCGAGGAGTCCCCGGTCTTCAAGGCCGCGCAAGAGCAGGCCGCGAAGGCTCCGGCGGCACAGGAACGTTCGAGCATCCTCGAGGCGCTGTCGCGGCCGCGCGCCGTGCTCACCGGCCTCGGCATGCGCCTGGGCGAGAACATCGCGTTCTACGTCTACACCGTGTTCGTCATCGCGTACGCCACCACGTACTTCGACTTCCACCGCGGCGACATCATCCTGGCCGTGACGTTCGCGTCGCTGTTCCAGTTCGTCGGCATGATCGGCGGCGGCGCGTGGTCCGACCGCGTGGGCCGCAAGAAGGCGATGCTCGTGCCCGCGATCATCCTCGTGGTGTGGGCGCCGGTGTTCTTCTGGCTGGTCCAGCTCGAGAGCCTGCCGATGCTGTGGCTCGGCGTGTGCGTGGGCGCGTTCTTCCACGGCATGCTGGCCGGCCCGGAGGCCGCGTGGATCACCGAGCTGTTCCCGACCCGCTACCGCTACGCCGGTTCGTCGCTGGTGTTCCAGGGCTCGTCGATCATCGCCGGTGCGCCGGCCCCGTTCATCGCGGTCTGGCTGATCGAGAACTTCGGTGTCGGTATGGTTGTCGGCTACCTGGTGGTCACGATGGCGATCACGGTGATCGCGCTCGCGTTCAGCCGGGAGACCAAGGGCGTGAATCTCGACGACGTCGCATGAGCTGAAGGGTCCCTTCATGCGCTGTCAGCGTGTGAAGGGACCCTTCAGCCGACTAGGCAAGGAGAACTCGAATGGCAATCGCGCACAAGATCGTCGGTAGCGGTCCGATCAAGGTGATCGCGCTGCACGGCTGGTTCGGCACCTCGGAGGGCTGGGGCCTGCTGCCCGAACTGGTCGACCCAGACGCCTACACCTACGCCCTGATCGACTACCGCGGCTACGGCGCCCGCAAGGACGAGGCCGGCGAGTACACGCTCGAGGAGATCTCGGCGGACACCCTCGCCCTCGCCGACGAGCTCGGCTGGGACCGCTTCGCCCTCGTCGGTCACTCGATGGGCGGCGCCGCGGCGCTGCGCGTATTCGCCGACGCACCCGAGCGGGTGACCGCGGTGATCGGCATCAGCCCGGTGCCGGCGTCGGGTGTCCCGTTCGACCCGGACAGCGACGCGCTGTTCACCGGCGCCGAGAACGAGGACGGCAACCGCTACGCGATCCTCGACTTCACGACCGGCAACCGCCAGTCGGCGTACTGGTTGCGGCAGATGACGCAGTTCTCGGTGGACCACTCGGTTCGCCCGGCGTTCGGCGCCTACCTGCGCTCCTGGGCGGGAGCCGATTTCGTCGCCGACCTGCCGGGCACGTCCGTTCCGGTGAAGGTGATCGTCGGCGAGCACGATCCGGCGCTCGGAGCGGAGACGATGAAGGCCACGTGGATGGAGCAGCTGCCGCAGTGCGAGCTCGACGTCCTCGCCAACGCCGGGCACTACGCGATGTTCGAGGCCCCGGTCGCGATGATGACCAGCATCGAGAAGGCGCTCTCCCCGCTGCAGTGAACAACCGGAAAACCACGGCCCGCCCCACGCTTTCGGTGGGGCGGGCCGTTTCGGTTGCGGCCGGTCACTGACCGGTCGGCTTACCCGCTCAGTTGCTGCTCGCACTCGCGGACGTCAGCGCCGCCTCGGCGACGTCGGTGGTGGTCGGCGCAGCCTTCTCTGGATGCTGCCCAATCGAATTGAGCATGCCGGTGATGTCGACGCCGGAGGATTCGAGGGTCTCGATCACTCCCGCGATCGTCGACGGGCTGATGCCGAGGAGCGAGCCGACGCTGCCGGAGACGCCGTCCGCGCCGCCGACGATCGAGATCCGGTCGATCTCGCCCACCGGCTTCGCTGCCGCGTCGGTCGCCTCGACGAGCGCCTTCAGGACGTCGGGGAGCATCAGCATCTGGGCAGCGGCCGGCGTGTAGGCGTTGAGCGCCTCGGCCACCTTCCGCTTGCCATCGGCCTCCGCCTCGAGCCGGGCACGCAGACCGTCCGCCTCGGCCTGCTGCTCGGCGCGCAGCGCCTCGGCGGCGACCGTGCGGCCCTCCGCCTCGGCTGCCAGCCGGGCCTTGATGCCGTCGGCCTCGGCCTGCTGCTCGGTGCGCACGGCGTCGGCGGCGAGCTTGCGGGCATCGGCGGCGGCTTCACCCGAGCGTCGTGCGGACTCGGCGGCGGCTTCGGCGCGGAGGATCGCGGCCGTCTTCTCGCCCTCGGCGCGGGCGATGGCGGCCTGACGCTCGGCCTCGGCGGGGGCGATGACGTCCGCCTCGAGCGCGGCCTTGGCCTGCTCGGCGCGCCGCTGATCGACCTCGATTCGGGCCTCCACCTGCGCGGCCTCGGCCTTCTCCTGCGCGATCTTGACCGCCTTCTCCGCGGTCGCCCGGGCCAGCGGGCCGGCCTGGTCGGCCTCGGCGTTCTCCGCCTCGGTGCGGGCGCGCAGCTTCGCCAGCTCGACGTCCCGGGCCTGGTTGGCGGCGGCGATCGCGGTGTCGGCCTCGGCCTGCGCGACGGCGCCTTCCTGCCGGGCCTTCGCGGACTGGATCTGGGCGTCGCGGTCCGCGTTCGCGGTGCCGATGGCCGCGTCACGCTTGACCTCGGCGATGCGGCGCTGACCGAGAGACTCGAGGTAGCCGTTGTGGTCGCTGATTCCGGCGATCTTGAGAACGTCGACTTCCATGCCGATGCGGGAGAGGTCGCCGCCGGCTTCGTCGACGACGCTGCGTGCGAGGGTCTCGCGGTTCGAGTTCAGATCCTCGACGGTCATGGTGGCGGTGATGCCACGGAGCGATCCGGCGAGGATGTCGTTGATCTGTCGGCGGAGTTCGTCGAGGTCGGAGGTCAGGAACCGCTGGACGGCGGTCTGGACGGCCTCGTCGGCCGAGCCGATACGCACCAGGCCGACGGCCTCGACGTTCACCGGGACGCCGTCGTTGGAGAGGGCGTTCTGCAGATCGATCTTCACGTTGAACGGCTCGAGCGACATGATGTCGACGCGCTCGATGCCCGGGATCTTGAAGCGGGCGCCGCCGCGCACCACCTTCGGGGTGCCGCGGCCGGTGAAGACTGCGACCTCGTTCGGGGGCACCTTGATGTAGTTGCGGATGTAGATGAAGGGCAGTCCGATGAAGACCACCAGGGCAGCCACGACGGCGCCCACGATTGCGACCATGAGTTTCCCTCAGTTCGTTTCGGGCAGTGCGGAATCCGATGTGGAGTCGGTGATCGCGACGACGTGAACGTTGTCGTCGTCGACGTCGCCGATGTAGACGGCGGTGTTCACGGGCAGCGGTGCCGGTTCGGCGGAGACGGCGCGCGCACGGACCCGGCTTCCCTCGACGTCGGTGAAGGTGATCTCGCCCCACTGGCCGGGTTCGATGGCGATGGTGACGGTGCCGGTCAGGCCGATGTAGCTGTGCCGTCCGATGTGGGAATTGGACTGCTGTCGTAGCAGGTAGGGAAGGAGGACACCGCGGGTGACGAAGACCAGGACGATCGCGCACCCGGCGGCCGCGATCCCCGCGACGCCACCACTACCGCCCGCCAGGAGTGTCGCGCTTCCGCCGAGGCCGACGCCGAACAGTGCTGTGGCGGCGGTTGTCAGACTCAGGAACGGCAACCCCTCCACCGCGTCGCCGCTGTCGGATCCGGCGTCGCCGACGACGATCGTCCCGACGAGGCCCACGAGACCCATTGCAAGACATGCAAGAAAGAAGATCGTCACTATCGCCCTCCCCCGGACAGTAGATTTGCCGTCGACCATATCGCAGGTGTTGTCGCGACTGTTCAGGGCGTCGAGGCGGCGCGCACACGACAGCGCCGGCACCCCTGCGGAAGGGGTGCCGGCGCTGTTGTCTCCGCAGACCCGGAAGTGTTGCCGGTCAGGGCTTCCCGGTGAAGACCGGGTCCTCGAAGGACCGACGGGATCGGACCCAGGAGGGGGCCAGGCCGTCGACGATCTCGTCGGTCACGGACTCGTCGAACACGACGATGCGGTCCGCGATGCGCCACTCGCCGTCGCGGCGCTCGAAGCGGTCGACGTAGCGACACTTGATGGTGGCCCGCGACTGCGGACCGCCGGGCACCGCGGGCGCCTGCCGCAGGTAGCACAGGCAGTACGACTCCACGTTCGCCGTGTCGCCGTCCAAGTCGATCAGCACGTTGGTGATGTAGTGCAGCGACGAGTCGATCGTGGCGTGCCGGGACTTCATGTCCTCGATCAGCCCGTCCACGGTGCCGACGTAGCCGCCGTGGTTGTCGATCGCGTCGGGGAAGTAGCAGTCCGCCACGCGGTCGAAGTCCTTGCGGTCCACCGCCCGTGCGTAGCGGTAGAGGACCTCGGTGATGTCCTGCTTGTCGTTGAGCGACATGTGCGTCTCCTGTCGAACGAACGGGGCCCCGCCGGTGTCGCCACCGGCGGGGCCTGACGAGCCGTACTAGTCGGCGCGGAGCTCGATGCCCTTGGTCTCCTTGACGAAGAACACCGCGATGAGGGTGAGCAGCGCGCAGAACACGAAGTAGCCGGCCGGCGCGAGCCGGTTGCCCGTGACGTCGATCAGCCACGTCGCGATGAACGGCGCCGTGCCACCGAGCGCCATGTTGGTGATGTTGTTGCCCAGCGCGAGACCGCTGTAGCGGACCGACGCCTTGAGCATCTCGACGTACGTCACGTACGACGCACCGTTGACCACCGAGACCGTGATGAACAGCACCGACTGGCCGACGACCGCCTGCCAGATGCTGCCACCGGCCATGAGCATGAACATCGGGATGCCCAGCACGACAGCCGCGATACTGCCGATGAGCAGCACGGGCTTGCGGCCGTAGCGGTCGGCCAGGTAGCCCGCGATCGGCAGCGTGATGACACCGAGGACCAGTGCCAGCGACGTGGACAGGAACGCGACGGTGGATGACTGGCCGCCGGCCTTCTGCAGGTAGGTCGCCGCGTACACCGAGGCGATGTAGTAGCCGCCGGTGATGAGCGCACCCAGGAAGATGATCTTCACGAGCGAGCTGCCGGAGGTGGTGAGCAGCTCCTTGACGGGAACCTTCGCGGTCTCACCCTTGTCCTCGAGCTCCTTGAACTGCGGGGTGTCCTCCATGTGGTTCCGGATCCAGATGCCGACCACGCCGATGACGACACTGAGCAGGAACGGAATTCGCCACGCCCACGACATGATCTGGTCGTGCGTGAACACCGAGGTGAGCGCCAGCGCGGTCAGCGACGCGACGAGCGAGCCGATGTAGGTACCCGAGTTGACCATCGAGGTCTGGAAGGCGCGCCACTTGGCCGGAGCGGACTCCGACACGAACGCGTTGGCACCGCCCAGTTCGCCACCGGCCGCAAAGCCCTGCAGGCAGCGGGCCAGCACCAGGATCGCCGTGGCCCACACGCCGAGCGTGACGTAGGTGGGCATCATGCCCATCGCCGCCGTCGCGACGACCATCAGCAGGATCGTCCAGGACAGGGCGTTCTTGCGGCCGTACTTGTCGCCGATGTGGCCGAAGAAGATGCCACCCGGCACGCGCAGGAAGAACGCGACCGCGAACGTCGCGAACGTGCCCAGCAGCGCGGCGGTGTCGTTCTCCGAGACGAAGAACAGCGACGCGATGATGGTCGCCATGTAGCCGTAGATACCGAAGTCGTAGTACTCGACGACGGTACCGACGATGGCCGCACGCACCACCTTGACGGTGGACTGCTTCGGCTGGGTCTCTGTCTGCACGGGATCCGGTCCTCGGGCGGGCTCGGGGTTACGAACCGCGGGCTCCACAGTGTCGTTCGTTGGCATGAATGGTCCTTTGTAAGAGTCTGGTGTGCAACACGCTCGGTGTCAGATTCCTGCAGTTGTCATTGCCGTCGACGTGGGAGACACGGTCGACTCGCCGCGAGCGGTGCGCGCAGCGTTGATTCCGGCGATCCGGCCCATCGTGAGGGCGTTCGCCACGGCGTTGCCGCCGCCCACGTACCGGAGGCCGAGGATTCCGGCCCCGGCTTCTCCGGCCGCGAACAGTCCGTTGACCGGACGTCCGGTCCGATCGAGAACTGATGCGTTGCTGTCGATCTCGACGCCCGCGTGTGTGCACACGAGCTCGGCGGGCAGCAATCGCGCGGCGTAGAACGGACCCTGATCGATCGGGTCCGGGTTGGCGGTGGAACCCTTGTTCGCGAGGGTGCGATGACGCAGGAAGTCGTCGTCGACACCGTTCGGGAGTTGATCGTTCCACCGCGCGACGGCCGCCTCGAGGGAGTCGACCGGCACACCCATCGCTTCGGCGAGTTCCGCGAGAGAATCGGCCCGAAGCGTCCGCCCGGAGTCCGCCTCTTCGAGAACCCGCTCCGAAGCCCAATCAGTATACCCGCCAGGAAGATTCACGCGAGCCTTTTCGTCGAACACGACCCAGGCCCCGCCGCGCTGCGCGTCGATGATGCCGGTCGAAACGGCGTACGACGCGTCCTCGTCCATGAAGCGACGGCCGGCGCCGTTGACGTAGATCCGCGACTTCGGCGGGAAGCCCGACTGCCAGTGGTGGTAGCGCTGAAAGTACACCGTCGGCAGCGTCAGGCCCCAGCCCTCACCGGTGACGGCCGCGTCGACCTGCTCACCGAAGGCCAGGTGATCGCCCTGGCTGCCCGGCGCCGCCACCACGAAGCGCGAGTCGCCGCCCCGGTTGGCGAACGGATACAGCTGGTCCACCAACTCCTTGTTCTGTGCGAAACCGCCGCTCGCGATGACGACCGACGACGCCCGGACCTCGATGTCGTCGGCGACGACGCCGACAACGCGGCCGTCCTCGACGATCAGCGACTGCACGCGCGTGTTCATGACCACCTCGACGCCCTGGTCGCGGCGTGCCTTGTCGAGCACCTGGACCAGGCCGTAGCCCTGATCCTTGGGCACGTGCCCGCGCCAGACGTCCTCGACACCCGCCTGAGCCAGACCCGGCATGTGGGCGTTGGCCGACTCCCGGGCGGGGATCTCCACGCCCAGGCCGATGAGCCATTCGAGCGTCGGGCCGGCGTTCTCGCAGAACGTACGGACCAGACCGGGCTTGAGAATCCAGTGGTTGAGGTCCATGTAGTGCTGGAAGAACTTCTCGGCCGAGTCCTCGATGCCGAGGTCGCGCTGGACGCTGGTGTCGGCGGCGGTGAACAGGCCCGCCGACAGCTGCGTCGAGCCGCCCAGTTCGGTCTGCGACTCGAACAGCAGCACCGACGCGCCCTGCTCGGCCGCGGACACCGCCGCGGCGAGTCCCGCTCCGCCGCCGCCGATGACGACGACGTCCCAGTTGTCTTCACTCATGAGAGGACACCTCCCGTCTCGGCGAGGATGCGGTGGTACAGCCCGTTGGACACCAGGCCGCCGTCGACCGTCACCTCGCTGCCGTTCATGTACGTGGATCGGTCGGACAGCAGGAACAGCACCGCGTTCGTGATCTCGTCGACGGTGCCCATGCGTCCGGCCGGAATGCTTTCCAGCGAGGCCTTGACGAAGGCGTCCGCTCCCCCGACGAGAGCGGTGCCGACCAGCCCGGGATGAACGGAGTTCACCCGGATGCCCCACTGCGCGAACTGTCCGGCCGCCGACTTCGACAGCCCCGTCAGGCCCCACTTGCTCGACGCGTACGCCGGCGAGAAGTACCCGACCTGGCCGGAGATCGACGAGATGTTCACGATCGATCCGCCCCCGCTCTCCCTCATCAACGGAGCGGCGGCCTTCATCCCGTAGAACGGCCCGAACAGGTTGATCCGCATGGTCAGCTCCCAGACGTCGTCCGGGGTGTCCATGAATTCGCGTCGGCGACTGATGCCGGCATTGTTGACCAGACCACCGAGTTCGCCCTTGGTGGAACGGATCTCGTCGATCACGCGCGTCCAGGCCGCGGAGTCGGCGACGTCGAGGTGGTGCGCCGACGCGCTGCCCCCGGCGGCCTCGATCTCGGCCGTCACCGCGGACGTGTCCGCGACGTCGGCGACGCACACGTGCACACCCTGCGCGGCCAGCGCCTTGGCGTGGTTGGCGCCCATGCCGGCGGCGGCGCCGGTGACCAGGACGACGTTCGGGTAGGAAATCGACTCAGACATGGCGCGAACCACCGTCGACGGCGATGGAGTGGCCGGTGACGTAGCGGGCGCTGTCCGAGAGCAGGAACAGCAGCGGCCCGAAGACCTCCTCGGGCGAGCCGAGGCGGTGCAGCGGCACCACGTCCAGCGCGTGCTCGAGGGCGGCGGGATCCTCGCGGACCCAGCGGGTCATCTCGGTGTCGATGTAGCCGGGTGCGATCGCGTTGACGCGAATCCCCTTGTCGCCCAGTTCCACTGCCAGCGACTCGGTGAGGTGCGCGACGGCGGCCTTGGACGTGCAGTACGCGCCGCGGCCCCGGCGGATGCGCAGAGCCGACACCGACGACATGTTCACGATCGCGCCGCCGGGCGCCATGTGGCGGGCCGCGGCCTGCGAACCGAACAGCACACCCTCGACGTTGACGTCGAGGACGGCGGCGATCTGCTCGGGCGAAATCTCCTGGACCAGCGCGAATGGGAAGATGCCGGCGTTGTTGATCCAGAAGTCGATGCGGCCGAACTCCTTCAGCGCGGTCTGCGCCACCGCCTCGTGCTCGTCGGCCTTGGTGACGTCGATGCGGGCACCGACGACGCGGCCGGGCGTCTCGGCGAGCGAGTTCGCGGCGAGCGCGTCGTTGATCTCCTGCGCGGTGGCGGTCATCTGCTCTTCGTTGATGTCCGCACCGACGACGTTCACCCCGCGCGTCGCGAGACCGGCCGCGAAGGCCGCGCCCATGCCGCGGGCGGCGCCGGTGACGACGGCGACCTTGCCGGCCATCTCCGGGTACAACGCGGTCATCAGCGACGCGTCGGTGCGGCCGGGGTTCTGGGTATCAGCGTTTTCGGTCATGATCGGGGTGTTCCTCCAAAGACAATGTTCTGCAAAAGATTCGAGGCACTCGTACGCCGAGGCCTCGACGGAAGGGGCGCGGTCAGGCCGGTCGGTTCTGATCGTCGCGGCGGACGGTGCGTTGCGCGATGCGCCACTGCCCGTCCTCTCGCACCACGCGGTCGGTGACGGTGGTGAACCGCACGAGGCGGGAGTCCCCGCCGATCCGGGTCGCGATGATCTGCAGGTAGGCGCGGACCTCGAGTTCGTCGTCGCCACGGGATTCGACGGCGATGTTGGTGAGCACGTGCCGATGCGACTCTCCGGCGGCCGACGCGTTCATGAAGAACCCGCGGGCGAACTCGGTGAGCGCGTCGGCGCCCACCACCGGGGCGGGGTAGCTGAGCGAGTGGAACTCGCCGTCCGCGGTGAAGGTGGCCGCCCACTCCACCGCCGAGCCCTCGTCGATGAGGTGGCTCTGGCGGCCGTAGAGCTGGTGGATCTCCACGAACGCTGCCGCGTCGATGTCGGCAGCACCCTTGATGCCGGTCCCGGTCATGAAACGAACTCCTCGGTCACTCTCGGCGCATCCCGATCGGGATTGCACCACCTCGCCATGTGTGCGATAATCGAACGCATAGTGCGATTAAGATGAAGCGTAGGTGTCTCGCCTCACATGAGTCAAGGGAGGGATCCATGACATCGGTCGGTTCCGATGAACGAACGAACGAAAGTCCTGGGAGAACGGGCGGAGTCCAGCTCGATTCGCGAATGTCGAAGACGCTGCACAACGGCCTCGAGATTCTCGAGTTGCTGACTCACCACAAGTACGGGCTGACGATCACCGAGATTGCCGAGGGCATCGGCGTACACCGCACGGTCGCGGACCGCCTCGTGCGCACGCTCGAGGCGCACCGGCTGTGTCGACGCACCGAGAACAAGCGCATCCTGCTGGGCGCGGGGCTCGTCACGCTCGCCGGCTCGGTGGAGCAGGACCTGCGCGAACTCGCGCGGCCGATCCTCGAGGAACTCGCGGATTCCGTGGAGGCGACCGCACACCTCGCGGTCCGGGAGGGCGAGGACTCCGTCCGCGCGCTCATGGTCATCGAACCGCGGAACTCGCGGGCGCACGTCGGCTTCAACGCCGGTCAGATCGACCCGATCAACCGCGGATCTGCGGGACTGGCGATGCTCGCGGCGCTACCGCCGCGGGAGGGCGAACGACCCGAGGTCACCCGCGCCCGTGAGCGCGGGTTCGCGGTGACGTCCGGGGAGGTGACCCACTCGGTCACCGGTATCTCGGCCGCCCTGCCGAATCGTCGTCCGTCCGACCTCGTCAGTATCGGTGTCTCGGTGTTCGACTCGTCCGAGGAGCAGAAGCTGGGCGAGGCCGTCATGGCCGCGGCGCGCCGCCTGGGCGCGCTGCTGCTGCGCTGACGCCTCGTGCCCCCAACCATCGCAGGGATGGTTGGGGGCACAGAGTCGTGCTTGCGATCGGCCTCAGCTGAAGGCGGCCAGCGCGCCGACCAGGCCGAGGATCGCGCCGATGCCACCGATGACGGTGCCGATGCCACTCACGACCGGCTGAATCTGCTTGATCAGGGCGAGGTCTGCGTCAGAAGAACCCATAGTCATGCTCCTTGTGATGTGTGTCGGCCGACAGGTCGACATGTATGACGACCTGATCCCTCTGTGCGACCGCTGATGGATGGGGAGAGGGGAATGTCGGCGCACGGTGCAGTTCCGTGACGCCGCCTGACTCACTGTTCGTGGGCCAGCTGTGCCGTCCCGCGATCTCGATACCGAGCACCGCGAGCGGCGTGGGAACTGTAGCCCGGCGCGGCATACCGGTCAAACGAACAGTCCTGCAATGCAAATGGATTCACGAACCCTCATGGCTTTGCGTAGCGAGATCCACGACGCGCAGGTCTGTCAACTCGCTGACGTACCGGCCTCCCTTGATGTCACCGGGCACTACCAGCCGTGGGGCGTCGAGCGGGTGTCCGTCCTCCGTGTAGGCCACCAGAATCGGAGTGGCCCCGAACTTCGGGGACAGTTCACCCCACGACACGGCAGCGCGGTAACCGTCTGCCCCGGTGGCCAATACCGCGAAGGACAGCTCGGGGTTCTTCGGACCCGACGGGGTTCGAAGCTTCGCGTCGTCGAGGATGTCGGTGAGCGCTGCGCCGTCATAGCTGTGCGATTGAGTGCCCGCGGCGCTCTCGAACTGCACCGCCTGCACCTGGGCCGGGTAGGCGCGCAACCGATCCCCGGACAGTGTCAGCGGGTTGTCGACGGCACCGTCGACGCGGACCGACCCCGCAGGCACGGGTGCCGCGGTGCCCACGGAAGTTTCGGCCGAAGCCGGCGCAACGTCCTCGTCAGCGGAGGAACTCGCGCACGCTTGCGCGAACACCACGGGAATCACAACCAGCAGGCAGGTGGCAAACAATCGCAGTCGCGGCATGCGTGCCACCATAGATCAGCATCAGCGGATGAATATAGTGTTCTGCTCCGATTCTGCGGATATAGCCCTGTCTCTACGTCCGGATCCGGCGATCCCGAGTTCGCAAGGTGAGCCCGGCCGCGAGGCATACCGCGGCGATAGTGCTCAGCACGAGCGGACTCATCGACCAGCCACCGACGTGTGTGGCGACGGCCGCGACCGACGGCGGGCCCACGATCGAGCCGACGTTCGACATCTGCACCACCAGTCCGTTGACCGGACCCATCTCGCGTGGTCCGCGGGCGACGGACGGCACGGCCGCGAACACCGCCGCCGGCAGGTGACCACCGAACAGCGCGAACAACACTGCGGCGCAATATGACAGCGCGAACGGTGCCCAGCCCGCGTACACGACGACCGCGGCCAGGCCCATCGACGCCGCGGCCACCGCGATCAGCGTGCCGGGACGCACGCCGCGATGCAGCAGCACGCCGGCGCTGACGTTGCCGACGATGTTGCCGAAGACCACCAAGGCCGTGAGCACCGCCGCGGAGGTGTCCGCCCATCCCCCGGCGGCGTACATCGTGGGCAGGAATCCGATGACCGCGAGGTACTGCAGCGAGTAGGAGCCGAACGCGACGGCCAGCAGCACCGCTGCCGAGTTGCGCCAGACGGGAGCAGGTTTCACGCCGTCGGCAGCCACGGACGGGGAGACGGCCGGAACTCGAGGCACCACCTCGACCACCAGGACCGCGCAGGCGAGCAACAATCCGGCATTGACCGCCCACAGGCCGCGCCACCCGATCGCCGCGATCACCCACGGGCCTAGGAGGATCACCACGAACTGCCCGAGCGGCATGTAGATCCCCCACAGCCCGAGCGCGAGACGGCGATGCCGCTCCCCGGCGGCGGCCGTGATGATGGCGGGCGCCGACACCGCCACCCCCATGAAGCCGAGCCCCTCGAGGATCCGGGAGACGAGCAGGACCGGCGACCCGGGGCTCACGGCACCCAGCCCAGCGCCCACGGCGAGTACGCCCAGGGCGAGGGCGAGCATCCGACGCCGGCCCCACCGGTCGACGAATCCGCCTGCGACGCTGCCCAACAGTGCGCCCACGAACGTGTACGACGAGAGCAGCACACCGGACGCGGTCAGGCTCATGCCGAGGTCGTCGCGCACCGTCGGCAACGCGACGATGACCTTGCCGACCTGGCTGGCGGCCAGCACGCCGGCGAGCAGCGCGACCGCGACGACACCCCACGCAGACGCGACCGGGGCCGCCGGCGTCTGCTGTGCGGCCCCGGTCGCGGAGACGGGCTCAGCCACCGATGGTGGCGTCCGCGTTCTTGTCGGCAGGGACGGTGAGCGTCGGGTCGGCGGCGGCCGCGATGGCCTCCTCGAACTCCCGCTGTCCCAGCTGCGAGCCGAGCACCAGCGCCAGGCGGGCCAGGAAGCCCTCGCGGTCGTTCTCGGCGACCTGGTCGAGCGCGTCGGACAGACCCATCCACACGTTCTCGCGGCGCAGTTCGGCTGGATCGATCACCGGGCCGCTGTCGACGGCGGCCGACGCGCCGGCCGGGGCGTCGCCCAGGCTCAGGTGGCGGACCACCTCGTCGATGCTGCCGACACCGTCGATGCGGCACAGCAGCAGTCCGTCGGGGCGGATCACGAACACCTCGCCGTCGCGGGCGCCGAGCGCGGCCGCGACACCACCGTCGGCGTCGAGCACGACCGCGACGGACGCGTCGGACGTGTCACTGCCGATCAGGATGGCGCGCACCGACTCCGGCGCCAGCGCACCGGCGAGGGTGGCGGTCGCGGCGGCCAGCGCGGCGGCGTCGACGTTCACGCCGAGCACCGCGAAACCGGTGCCGCGCAACACGTTGAGCGAGGTCTCGGTGCCGTCGTGCGTCACCACGCAACGGTCCTCGACGGGGTCGCCCGACGCGACACCGGAGACGTCCGCCGGGGTGGGCCACGTGAGCGGTGAGATCCGCGCGTTGGTGGCGCTGGACTGGCGCGGGTTGATCAGGTGGCTGAACTCGGGGCGGGTCACCGACAGCGCCAGGATCGCGTCGCGCGTGGTCAGGTAGCCGTGGCTGCCGGGCGACATGATCAGCGTGCTCTTGCCCGCGTTCGCGACGTTCTGCCGCCACGCGTCGTGGCGCTCCACCGAGTACGCCTGCAGCAGTTCCTCGCCCGCGTTGCCGTGGATGACGGCGGCCAGCTGCCACGCGAGGGTCTCGGCGTCCTCCATGCCCGAGTTCAGGCCGCGCACACCGAAGATCGGCACCAGGTGGGCCGCGTCGCCGGCGAACAGGATGCGGCCGTGCGTGAAGTCTTCGAGCGCGAGCGCGCGGGCGCTGTAGAAGCCGTGCCACTCGAGCGTCCACGGCAGATCGTTCTGCAGCCACTCCAGGTGCCGCGTGATGCGGTCCCGGATGCGGTCCTCCTGCGTCTCGAGCTCGGCGTCCTCCGACGCGTCGAGCTGGTAGTCGATGCGCCAGATGTCACGCGGCTGCTTGTGCATGATGATCGTCGAGCCGGGGTTGCTCGGCGGATCGAACCAGACCATCCGCTCGGCGGGCAGCTCCGACTCCCAGTGGATGTCGGCGATGACGTAGCGGCCGTCGTAGTTGTTGCCCTGCATGCGGATTCCGGCCAGCTCGCGCATCCGGCTGCGGCCGCCGTCGGCGGCCACGACCCAGCGGGCCCGCAGGTGCCGCTTGCCTGCGGCGGTGTCGATCTCGAGGGTGACCTCGTCGTCGGCGCGCAGCACACCGGCGATGCTCGCCGACCAGTGCAGCGTGATGAGCGGGTTCGCCTCGATCGTGTCGACCATGATCTGCTCGAACTCCGACTGGGAGACGTTGATCATGGGCGGGCGGGCGTCGTGCTCGGCGTTGCGCATCTGGAAGTGCAGCACCTGCTGGTCGCGGTAGAAGCTGCGGCCACCGACCCACGGCAGCACGATCTTCTCGAGCTCGGCGCCGAAGCCGAGGCGGGCGGCCGCCTCGAGGCTGTGCCGGGAGATGCAGATCGCGCGGCTGCCGAACGAAACCTGGTCAGCCGCTTCGAGGATGGTGACGGGGATGCCGCGCTGCGCGAGGCCGAGCGCGACGGCCATGCCGACCGGGCCGGCACCGACGACGACGACCGGCAGGGTCTCGTCGGCGGGGGTCATGGACTCGAAGTTCGACGCCGGGTACTTCGGAGGCTGGTAGTAGGTCGACATGATCAGACCGCTTCCTGCTCGATCGGACGGGAGGACTTGGTACCGGGCACCTTCAGCACGAGGATGCTGGCGAGGCTGATCAGCGCGATCAGCACGAAGTAGCCGGTGATCGCGAGCGACGTGTCGAAGCTCGCGTACAGCGCGGTGGCGATGATCGGGGCGAGGCCGCCGCCGAGGATGGCGCCGATCTGGTAGCCGAGCGAGGCACCCGAGTAGCGGATCGCCGGGGGGAACAGCTCCGCGAACAGTGCGGACTGCGGGCCGGCGCAGCAGCCGAGGGTGAAGCCGAGGCCGATCATCGCGACGGCCATGACGGGCAGCACGGCGGTGTCCATGAGCGGGAAGAACACGGCGGCGGCGATCACCAGTGCGATCGAGCTGCGGACGTAGACGGTGCGGCGGCCGATGCTGTCGGACTTCCACGCGCTGAACGCCATGCCGGCCATCCAGAACGGGCACGAGCCGATCAGCAGGAACAGCATCGTGGTCTTGCTGAAGCCGAGTTCCTTCTCGCCGTACTTGAGGACGTAGACCATGTACGCGTACGCGATGCCGTTGGTGGCGATGAACGTGCCGCCGGCGAGCAGGACCGTCTTCCAGTGCTTGGTGAGGACCTCGAGGATCGGCAGCTTCGCGGGCTGCGCCCGGTCCTTGGTCTGCTGGAATTCGTCGCTCTCCTGGAGGCCGAGGCGGATCCACATCGCGACCAGCACCAGGACGGCGCTGAGCAGGAACGGGATGCGCCAACCCCATGCCTTGAACGTCTCGTCGCTCATGAAGGCGGTCAGCGGCAGGTAGACGAGGTTCGCGACGAGCACACCGGCGGGGACGCCGATCTGCGGGGCCGCACCGTAGAGGCCCTTACGGCCCTCGGGGGCGTTCTCGGTGGCGACGAGCACCGCGCCACCCCATTCGCCGCCCACGCCGAGGCCCTGGATGAAGCGCAGCGTCACCAGCAGGATCGGGGCGAAGACGCCGATCGCGTCGTAGTTGGGGAGCACACCGATGCCGACGGTGGCGACACCCATGAGCAGCAGCGAGATGACGAGCATCGACTTGCGGCCGACGAGGTCACCGAAGTGGCCCATGACGATGCCACCGATGGGACGCGCGATGAACCCGACGGCGAGGGTCGCGAACGAGGCCAGCGTGCCGGCCAGGTCCGACGAACCCGGGAAGAACTGGTGACCGAGGACCAGCGCGGCGGCGGTGCCGTAGATGAAGAAGTCGTACCACTCGATCGCGGTGCCGACGAAGCTGCCGAGCGCGGCCTGTCGGGCCTTGCGGTGCAACTCCTGCGGCGGAGCCGCGGCCATGGTTGCCGTCATGGTTCGGGTGCCTTTCAACTCTGGAATCGCGCAGGGACGAAGCCCACCTGCACGCGCGCCGACAAAGCGGCCTGCAAGCATCTTGACCTGGATCACATCGCGTGAAAAGCGCAAGAAAGAGGGGTAGATGCGCAGAAATCCTGAGGATAGGACTGCGCGGGAGCGGCATCGACCGGACGGCGGACGGCTACAGCGAATCCTGCCCCGGCGGGGCGCCGTTGTCGCGTGGAACGTCGCCGGGTGTGACGACCGTGACACGGATCAGAAGGGCGTGCCGCCGCCGTCCGCCGCGAACTCCACGAACGCGCGGGCCGCACGACTGAGCAGCGCGTCCTGCGACCACACCAACAGGATGTCGACCTCCGGGACGGGCGGGTCCACCTCGGGTCGGACGGCGACGCCGAGCCCCTCGTAGGTGACGTCGAGATGCGGGCGTTGGATCAGCAGGGTCCAGCCGAACCCGCGACCGACCAGCGCGCGCGCCGTCTCGAAGTTCTTGGGCCGGAATCGGATCTGCGGCGTGAACCCGGCCTGGCTGCACATCTGCAGTGCGTGGAACGAACTGGGTGGGGCGTCGAGCAGCACCATTGGCTCGTCCGCGAGTTCGGCCAGCTCGACGACGGGGGCGTCGGCCAGGCGGTGGTCTGCGGGCAACAGGATCGCCGGCTGGCGGGTGTCCATGCGGGCGCGTCGCAACTCGGGCGACAGGTCGAGGTCGTAGACGATCGCGAGGTCCAGTTCCCCCGACATCAGACGCTGCTCGAGCCGGTCCTGGGTGTCCTCGACGAAGTCGACCGTCACGCCCGGGTGCAGTTGGTTGAACTCGTACAGCAGCCGCGGCAGCAGGGTCGGCCCGAGCGACGAGTAGCAGCCGATGGCGAGCGGTCCGGTGAGCGCACCCGCGGAGCCGGATGCCTCGGACGCCAGGTCTCCGGCCTGCTCGAGCAGTGCCTTCGCGCGGATCAGCACCCGCTCGCCGGTGGGGGTGAGCTGGACGCCGTGGGCCCGGCGGCGCACGCACAGCTGCGACTTGAGTCCACGTTCGAGTTCGGTGATCGCGAGCGACACCGCGGACTGGGAGACGTGCAGGCGTTCGGCGGCGGCGCGGATGGTGCCGGTTTCGGCGACGGCGACGAACACGAACAGCTGCCGCATCGTGTAGGCCGGCGGTCTCGCCGAGCTGACCATGATCGACCTCCTGGAAACTCGGAACCGATCTTTCCATTCTTTCCGGGGCTCTCCGACCTGTCGGTGCCGTCGCGCACACTGGTCGGCGTGAGAACGGTGCTGGTACCCGACAGCGACGGTGCCACGCTGGTCCGGACCGACGAGTCCGGTATCGCAATCGACGCGCCGCGCCGGGTCGTCGACGTCCCGGCCGCCGTCCGGGAGATCGAGGCCGCCGAGCACCCCCGCTGGGTGTTCGAGGACGCCGCGCGGGTGTCCCCACCGCTGCTGGCGGCGGGTGTCCGGGTGGGACGCTGTCACGACCTGCGGCTCACCGGCGCCCTGCTCGACATGCGCGGCGGCCGGTTCACCCCGGTTCCCGAGCTGCCGGTCGACGACCGCCCCGGGCTGTTCGACGCGGTGCCGTCCACCGCCCCCGACGTGGTCGTCGAACGGCATCGCCGCCAACTCGCGGCCATCGCGGACGATCCGCGTCTGCGCCTGCTCGTCGCCGCCGAGTCGGCGGGCGGGCTGGCGGCCGCCGAGATGGCGCACGACGGGCTGCCGTTCTCCACGGACGCGCACCTGGCGCTGCTCGCGGACGCCCTCGGCCCGCGCACCCCCGACCACGTGCCTCCCGCCCGGCTGAGGGAGGTCGCTGACGAGGTCTCGGCGGCGTTCGGCCGTCCGGTCAATCCGGCGTCGCAGCCGGAGGTGGTGGCGGCGTTCGGCCGCGAGGGCATCGAATTGGGCTCCACCCGCAAGTACCTGCTGCGCGAGATCGACCACCCGGCCGTCGAGCCGCTGCTGCGCTACCGCGACCTGGCGAAGCTGCACAGCACCAACGGGTGGGCGTGGCTCGACACGTGGGTGCGCGGCAACCGCTTCCGGCCGGTGTACGTGCCCGGCGGGGTGGTGTCGGGGCGGTGGGCCAGCCGCGGCGGCGGCGCGCTGCAGATCCCGAAGGCGTTGCGCTCGAGCGTGATCGCCGATGCCGGGCACACGTTCGTGATCGCCGACGCCGGCCAGCTCGAACCGCGGATCCTCGCGGCGATGTCCGCCGATCCGCGGATGACGGCCGCCGCCGGGGCCGACGACCTGTACGCACTGGTCGCGGCGGAGGCGTTCGGCGGCGACCGCGACAAGGCCAAGGTCGCGATCCTGGGTGTCCTCTACGGGGCCACCGCCGGCGAGGCCCGTGCCCTGTTGACCATGCTGCGCAAGCGTTTTCCGGTGGCCGTGCAGCTGGTCGAGGACGCCGCGCGCGCCGGTGAACGCGGCGAGGTGGTGCACTCGTGGCTGGGCCGGGCCTGCCCACCGCCGTCGGACTCGTGGTGGTCGAACGGGGACGCGCACGCCCGCGGCAGGTTCACCCGCAACTTCGTCGTGCAGGCCACCGCCGCCGAGTGGGCGCTGTGCCTGCTCGCGGACCTGCGCCGACGTCTGGCCGCCTCCCCCGACGACGGCGAACTGGTCTTCTTCCAGCACGACGAGGTGGTGGTGCACACCCGCCGCCCCGACGCCGCCACCGCGCACGTGCTCGCGGCCGCGCAGGCCGCGACGCGACTGCTGTTTGCGGACACCGACGTCCGCTTCCCGATGGATGTCGGTGTCCGCCGGTGCTACGCGGAACCCGAATCCGCATAGCGGCCGCCGGCGCCGGTCATCGAGCCGGCTCCGGCGGATCCGCCGTGGTCGGGGCCAGGCTCAGCGCCGCGATCCGGCGCCCGTCGAGCGTCTCGACGGTGAGCCGCCACCCGTCGATGTCCACGTGGTCGCCGACCCGCGGCAGACGCTCGAGTCCGCGCATCACGAATCCGGCCATCGTCTCGTACGGTCCGTCGGGAACCGTTGCCCCGGTCTCCTTCTCGAAGTCCTCGACGAGGAGCATCCCGTCGATCTCGCGGCCCCCGTCGCCGTCTCCGGCGGACGTCGGCGCCGGCAGTGGGTCGAACTCGTCGCGGATCTCACCGACGAGTTCCTCGACGATGTCCTCGAGTGTCGCGATGCCGGCCGTGCCCCCGTACTCGTCGACGACGAGAAGGATCTGCTCGTTGCCGCGCCGCATCAGCGACAGCGCCTCCAGCGCGGGTATGGATCCGGGCAGCCGCAGGATCGGTCGGCACAGCTTGCCGACGGCGGGCGTCCGGTCGAGGTCGGCGAGCAGGAGATCCCGAAGATGGACGAACCCGACGATGTCGTCGAGCGAGGTTCCCACCACCGGGTAGCGACTGTGGCCCAGCCCGAGCGCCTCGCCTCGCGCCCGCCGGACGGGGGTGCCGGCGTTCAGGAAGTCCACCTCGGTGCGTGGTCGCATCACCTCGACCAGGGTCCGTTGTCCCACGTCGAACACCTCGGCGAGCACGCGGCGCTCCTCGTCCGCGATGCCGCCGTGCCCGAGGACGAGCTCCTGCAACTCGGCGGGGGTGATCTCCTCGCTCGTGCGCGACGGGTCCCCGCCGAGAGCACGGACGAGCAGATTGGTCGAGGCCGACAGGAACCAGATCACGGGGCGGACGACGGTCGCGAAACGGTCCAGCGGCGGCGCCGTCACCAGCGCCACTCCGGAGGAGTTCTGCAACCCGATGCGTTTGGGGACGAGTTCCCCGAGGACCAACGACAGATAGGCGATGACGAGGGTCGTGCCGATCAGGGCGACGGTGTCCGACGCGGTGGCCGAGAGACCCCAATCCCGCAGCGTCGGGGCGACGGTCGGTGCGATGGTCGACGCCCCGTACGCGGCGGAGAAGAGTCCGGCCACCGTGACGCCGATCTGGACCGAGGAGAGGAAGCGGTTCGGGTTACGGGCCAGGCCGGCCGCCCGCGCACCGCGACGGCTGCGCTGTTCGAGCGCCCGGAGCTGACCTTCGCGCAGCGAGACCAGCGCGATCTCCGTCGCGGCGAACACGCCGCCGACCATGATGAACACCACGACGAGGGCGGCGTCGAACAACGTGTCGCCGTTCACGGCGGACACCGCCGATAGGTCGATCGGTGGCGGTCCATCGTCCTCTCACCTCGCCGGGACGCGCCCGCGCCCACACCTCGAGACTATCCCCGACGGCACGGGAACGTTTTCTCCACCCGGGGTCGGCCGACATCCGTATCGTCGGCATCGAGTCTCCACCTCATCGCTGGATCGGAAACGGCCACAACGCTATCGGAGGCGAATCATGACGCTTGACGGAAAGGTCGCGATCGTGACATCCGCGAAGCCGATGCTGGCCACCCTCGGTCGGCCGCCGGCCGGGGACAGGTGGGCGTTCGAGATGAAATGGGACGGTCAGCGCATCATCGCGTCGGTCGCCGCCGGAGCATGCCGACTCTTCAGCCGAAACGGGATCGACGCCTCCGACACGTATCCGGAACTCGGCGAACCCCTCGTCCGCCTGCTCGCCGGACGCGAGGCGGTCCTCGACGGTGAGGTGGTCGCGCTCGATACCGACGGCCGACCCTCCTTCTCCCGCCTGCAGCATCGGATGCACGTGCTGCGGCCCACCGCCACGCTGCGCCGTAGCACCCCGGTCACCTTCTACGTATTCGATATCCTTGCGCTGGAAGGCCATTCGACGACATCCGAGACATATCTCCGGCGACGGGAACTGCTCGGCGAACTCGGTCTGGATGCACCGGAGGTGCGCGTGCCACCGCACTGGGTCGACGTCGACGGCAGCCGGATGCTCGACCTGGCGCGGGAGCACCACCTCGAGGGCGTCGTCGCCAAGCGCGTCGACTCGCCGTACCGGCCGGGTATCCGCTCGCCCGACTGGATCAAGACGCCGCTGCGGAAGAACACCGAGGTGGTGGTCGCCGGGTGGGTTCCCGGGACCGGCACGGCGCGCGGGGGCGTCGGATCGCTGCTTCTCGCGGCCCACGACGACGACGGGCGGCTGGTCTACATCGGCCACGTCGGTACCGGATTCACCGGCGCGAGCAGGCGTGCGCTGCTGGAGAAGCTCGAGCCTCTCGAACGTCCGACCAGTCCGCTCGACGCGGCTCCGCCCGCGCGCGAATCACGCGACGCGCGTTGGGTGGAACCGCTGCTCGTCGGCGACGTCGAATACCGCGAATACGCCGGCGGCGGCCTGCGGCATCCCAGTTGGAAGGGCCTGCGCGACGACAAGTCGCCGGGCGAAGTGGACCTACCGGGTCGTCACTGATCGCCTTACCCCGGCGGCCGTCGCGTGTTGTACTGGTCTGCATTGGTTGCCCACCACGACGGCGTACGAGGAGCGCACCAATGACACGAGTGGAGTCCACCGACGGCACGCCAGCGGGCACGGTCGCCCGCGTCACCCGCGGCTGGCCGGTGTTCACCGTCGTCGCGTTGGCGGTCGTCGCGTTCTTCCTCGGCGGAATCGGCGGTTCGTTCCAGAGCAAGCTCACCGAGGTCCAGAAGAACGACAACGCGTCCTATCTGTCGGCGTCGGCGGAATCGACGATCGTCGCGAACGAGACCGCGAAGTTCGTGAACGTGGAGACGATTCCGGGCGCGGTCGTGTTCCACCGCGACGGCGGGCTGACGGACGCGGACAAGGCTGCGATCGACAGCGCGCGCGTCTCGATGGCATCGGTCCAGGGCGTCGACGCGTCCGGCGTCACCCCCACCCAGTACTCGACCGACGGCACCACCGCGTCGGTGTACGTGCCGTTGATCGCCAAGGAGGACGGGACCAGCGTCGTCGGCCCGGACCTCGCGGCCGCCGAACAGAACGTCATCGATGCCGCCCGGAATGCCGTCAGCCCCGATCTCCAAGTGCTCCCGGCCGGCCCGGGCGGCCTGCTGGTCGCGTTCATCGACGCGTTCGAGGGTCTCGACTCCACCCTGATCGCGGTCGCGCTGCTCGTGGTGATCACGATCCTGCTCGTGGTGTACCGCTCGCCGGTGCTGTGGTTCTTCCCGCTGTTCTCGGCGCTGCTGGCGCTGGGGCTGTCGTCGATGATCATCTACCTGCTCGCCGACCACGAGGTCCTCACGCTCACCGGGCAGAGTCAGGGCATCCTGTTCGTCCTCGTGATCGGCGCGGGCACCGATTACGCGCTGCTGCTGATCTCCCGGTACCGGGAGGAACTGCACTTCCACGACAATCGCTTCGACGCAATGATCAAGGCCTGGAAGGAATCCGCGCCGGCCATCACCGCGTCCGCGGTGACCGTCGTGCTCGGCCTGCTGTGCCTGGGCTTCTCGGAGCTGAACTCGAACAAGAGCCTGGGCCCGGTCGCGGCGATCGGGATCGCGTGCACCTACCTGGTGATGATGACGTTCCTACCGGTCGCGCTGTCCGCGGTCGGCCGGTGGGTGTTCTGGCCCCGCAGGCCCCGCGTCGACGGTGCGACAGACATTGCGACACACGGGTTGTGGGGCCGGATCGCCGACGTCGTGGGCCGCCGCGACCGGCCCGCGTGGATCGCCGCCACCGCGCTGCTGGTGGGGCTGTTCGCGGTGGGCATCGGCAGTCTGCAGACCGACGGGCTGACCGCCACCGAGAACTTCACCAACGAACCCGAGGCGATCCGCGGTCAGGCGCTGTACGACGCGAACTTCGACCAGGGTGCCGGGGCCCCGGCCGTCATCACCGCGAACGCATCCAGCACCGACGCGGTGATCAGGGCGGCGAGCGGGGTCGAGGGCGTGCGGCAGGGCCCGGGGTCGGTGTGCGTGCAGGTCGACATCGCGAAGGTCAAGGCACTGCTGCAGAACTCCGGCGGTGCCGCGCCGCAGCAGCTGCCGCCGGGCTGCCCGCCGGCACTGCTCAACGTGGCGCCGATCGACGGCCGCACGGTGATCAATGCGGCGCTTGCCGATTCGTACGATTCGCCCGCGGCGCTGCAGACTGTGGAGCGCCTGCGGGACACGCTGCACGCGTTGCCGGGCGCCGACGCCCAGGTGGGCGGCAGTTCCGCCGCGACCCTCGACCTGCACACCGCGGCGGTGCACGACCGGAACCTGATCATCCCGATCGTCCTGGTCGTGATCTTCGTGGTGCTCGCGGTGCTGCTGCGCGCGCTGCTCACACCGCTGATCCTGATCGCGACGGTGGTGCTGAGTTTCGCGGCGACGCTGGGGGTGTGCGGGTTCTTCTTCACCCACGTCTTCCACTTCGCGGGCGCGGACCAGGCGTTTCCGTTGTACGCGTTCGTGTTCCTGGTCGCGTTGGGAATCGACTACAACATCTTCCTGATGACCCGGGTGCGAGAGGAGACACAGACGCACGGCACGCGTACCGGTGTGCTGCGCGGGCTCGCGGTCACGGGCGGGGTGATCACGTCCGCGGGCGTCGTGCTGGCGGGCACGTTCGCCGTGCTGGGCGTGCTGCCACTGGTGTTCCTCGCCGAGGTGGGCTTCGCCGTCGCCTTCGGTGTCCTGCTCGACACGATCATCGTCCGCAGCGTGCTGGTGCCGGCGCTCTCGCACGACATCGGCAAGCCGATCTGGTGGCCGTCGAAACTCGCGCGGGCGAAGGACTGAGCGGTCAGTAGTCGGCGTCCGGGGCGCCACCCCGCTTGTAGATCAACATCGTTCGCTCGAAGGTCATCACGACGTCGCCGCGCTGATTGCGGCCGGTGGTCTCGACGGTGACGATGCCCTGCGTCGGCCGGCTCTGCGATTCCCGCTTGGACAGCACCCGCGATTCGGCGTACAGGGTGTCGCCGGCGAACACCGGGGCGGTGGCGCGTACCCGGTCCCAGCCGAGGTTCGCCACCACCTTCGCGCTCACGGTCCGAACGCTCATCCCGGTGAGGATCGCGACGGTGAGCGTCGAATCGACCAGCAGGCGGCCCCATTCGGTCCGTTCCGCGTACGCCGCGTCGAAGTGCACCGGCTGAGTGTTCATGGTCAACAACGTCATCCAGATGTTGTCGGTGTCGGTGATGGTGCGCCCCGGCCGGTGCTCGAACACGTCGCCGGGCACGAAGTCCTCGTAGTACAGGCCGGACGTCTCGCGGTAGCGGTGCGGCGCCACCTCGCGGTAGGCGGGAAGGGGCTCGTCCACGAGTGGGCTCCTCTCGACGAGGCGATCGCCTCCAGCGTCGCACATCGGTTGACGGATCGGCCGGGAAGTGGTCGGCTGGTAAGTGATGGATGGCGCGCTCGGTACGCGCCGCGCCGGAGTGCGGGGAGAGCAAGTGGCCACCGCACGAGGAGGGTTGCGCGTCGCGCCCCGAGCGGGGCACTCCACCGATGATGCTCTGCAGCCCAACACTTTCGGAGCATCGTCTTCATCGCAGTCTCTACTGCACGGACACGTGACTCGTAGGGAAGGAATGAGATGGCGAACTACACCACCGACGACTCCGGTATCCCGGTACCCAGCGACCAACACTCACTGACCGTCGGACCCGACGGGCCGATCCTGCTCCAGGACTACTACCTGATCGAGAAGATGGCCCAGTTCAACCGTGAGCGGGTGCCGGAACGGCAGCCACATGCCAAGGGCGGTGGCGCGTTCGGCACGTTCGAGGTCACCAACGACGTGAGCGCCTACACCAAGGCGGATCTCTTCCAGCCCGGCAAGAGAACGGAGATGCTGGCCCGGTTCTCCACAGTGGCCGGCGAGCGGGGCAGCCCGGACACGTGGCGTGACCCGCGCGGGTTCGCCCTGAAGTTCTACACCGAGCAGGGCAACTTCGACATGGTCGGCAACAACACCCCGGTCTTCTTCATGCGCGATCCGATGAAGTTCCAGGACTTCATCCGCTCGCAGAAGCGCCGCGCCGACAACAATCTGCGCGACAACGACATGCAGTGGGACTTCTGGACGCTCTCCCCCGAGTCGGCGCACCAGGTGACGTGGCTGATGGGTGACCGCGGCATCCCCCGCTCGTGGCGGCACATGAACGGCTATTCGAGCCACACCTACATGTGGGTGAACGCGCAGGGCGAACGGTTCTGGGTGAAGTACCACTTCAAGACCGACCAGGGCATCGAATTCCTCACGCAGGCCGAGGGCGACCGGATGGCCGCGACGGACACCGACTGCCACATGCGGGACCTGTGGCAGGCGATCGAGCGGGGCGAGTACCCGACCTGGTCGCTGAAGATGCAGATCATGCCGTACGAGGAGGCGAAGACCTACCGGTTCAATCCGTTCGACCTGACGAAGGTGTGGCCGCACGGCGACTACCCGCTGATCGACGTCGGCACCATGAAGCTCGATCGCAACCCGACCGACTACCACTGCGAGATCGAGCAGGCAGCGTTCGAGCCCAGCAACTCGGTGCCCGGCACCGGGCCGAGCCCGGACAAGATGCTGCTGGGCCGGTGGTTCTCGTACCCGGATGCGCACCGCTACCGGATCGGCTCCAATTACAAGGAGATTCCGGTCAATTCGCCGCACGCGGCACCGCTGGGCTCGTACACCAAGGACGGGCAGATGCGGCACCACAACCGCGGCGACCCGGTGTACGTGCCGAACTCGAAGGGCGGCCCGCACGCCGACGTCGCGGTGTCCGGCGAATCCCCCGGCTGGTACGCCGACGGCGAGATGGTGCACCAGGCGTACACGCTCCGCAAGGACGACGACGACTGGGGCCAGGCCGGCACGATGGTGCGCAAGGTGCTCGACGACGCGGCCCGAGACCGGTTGGTGTCCAACATCGTCGGCCATCTGCTGAACGGGGTGACCGAGCCGGTGCTGGTGCGCGCCTTCGAATACTGGCGCAACGTCGACAAGACCATCGGCGACCGCGTCGAGGAGGGGGTGCGCGCGAAGCAGGGCTAGAAGGATCCGAAGGCCGCCGGGCACTTCATCCCGACGTGCGCGTCGGCACAGGAGAAGCCTTGATGTCCGATTGATCCCGAACCCGTGATAGACAGCTTCCTTGGGGAGGCTGTCTATCACGGGGAGGAACATTGGTCGACGACAACAATGCGGGGACGTCTCGTATGGGGTCCCGCGCGGTGGCGGCGTGGACGTTCGGGCTGTCGGTGGTGTCGATCGTGGCCGCGGGCGTGGTGGTCGCGGGCTTCCTGCACAGTCCCGAACCCGAACTGACGACGGCGCTGCCGACGACCACTCCCACCACCGCCCCCATCCGAGCAGCCCGAGTTCTCGTACGTCACTCCTTCGGCGACGTACCCGACACAGATCCCCGGCTGCGACGTCGTCGAGCCACCGGGCACGAGCGAGTGGACCGCGTACGCGGTAGATAACGACTTCGGCTACGACAACCCCCACTACCCGTGGTTCTCCGGGCCCAAGGCCGGTGCGATGTCGCAGTCGCTTCAGGCGGCCTTGCCGAGCGGTGTCGAGGTGGCGTTCGCTTCGCCGAGTCAGTCGCTGTTCTTCCAACCGATCATGGGCGGCGGCCCATCGCAGGAGGACGGATCCGACTTCGACGGCGACACGAACGCCACCGCGACGGTGCTGCGGGACGGCAAGCGCGGCTCGCTCTGGGTGTCGATCCGGCAGAGCACCGACCCGATCCCGCCGTGCGTCGCCGGTTATCTAGACGCCCGCCGCATGCTCGCGGACGGAACCGTCGTCGACGTCGTCGACACCTGGTCCGAAACCAACGGGGTGCGCACACTGTCGCGCAGCGCTCACGCGTACGTGCCGGACGGCACCCGCGTCTCGGCCAACTCCACCGACGCCACGTTCTCCGGCAGCACGGAGACGAACAGCGGGACCGTGCCGCTGACCGTCGACGAATTGGCCTCGGTCGTGGCCGCACCCGGCCTGCGCGTGTCGACGCCCGTCCCGCCCGGCACCGACGCGCCACCGGAGTCGTGTTATTCGCCGGTCGAGGAGGGTTCGGGTCCCGCGATCGACCACGCCACGGCGGAACGACTCGACGTGGTGCTCGCCTCGCTGCCGCTCGACGGGATCACGCTCGATCGTCGACTTGGCGCGCTGTGGCCCGCGTCGTCCGACAACGGTGCGGTGTGCCAGACGGCTCGGGTCACGACGCCCGGGCAGGAGGCGACCCTCGACATCGCGATCGCCGGTGGGCAGGAGCTGCCGTCGACCCAAGCTCCGCCCGAGACCGGCGGTACAGGCGACCGCACCACAGTCCGGCAGAGCCCCGACGGGACCGTGGTCGAACACAGCGAGAACAGCTTCGCCTCGATCGGCGTGCGCGCCGGCTCGGAGCCGAAGTTCACCACGAGGCGCGCGGTCACCGTCACCCACCCGTCGGGAACCCTCGTCCGGGTGATCTCCTCGGCGGATTCGCCGGCCGCGCCACTGTCGTTCGAACAGCTCGACGCGGTCGCGCTCGCCCCCGGTCTGGAGGTGGCACCGTGAACCGGGAGATCCGCAACCTGCTCGTGGCCGCCGCCGTGGCGATCGTGACCGTCACCAGCGCCGTCGTGACGGTCGTGCAGGCGGGAGGCGACGGCACCCGCAAGATCACCGGTACCAGCGACGCCGCGCCGGGGCTGGGCTGGTCGGTGGATGCGGCCGCCACCTATGGACGGGCTTTCGCGGAGTTCCGTGACCCACGGTCGGGAAGCGAATTCGACTGGGGTGATCCCGGTTTCGTGATCTCCGGCGACGTCGTCGTCACCATGATCGGCGTCTCGCACGGCGAGATGAACCTTCAGGACGCCACGATGTTCGGGATCGACGCCGTCGGCGGCGAGGTGCGCTGGCAGAGCCCGGCCGACGACCTCGCGGGCTGCGCGTCGACACCGGTGGATGGCCGCCTCGTGTGCTTCACGTCGCCGCTGGTTGAGGAACCGGCACTCGTCGGCTTCGATCTCGACACCGGTGAGATCACCCGAACACCCACGGAATGGATGGTTTTCGCGATCGCCGCCGACGGCGACCGTCTCTATGTCGCAGAGGGCGACATCGAGGACGACGACGTCCGCCTCCACGCCGGAACCCTCGCCGATCCGGACGCGCAGTGGTCACAGCCGTTCGTGATGGGGTCCGTCTGGGAGGACGACCTGACGGACGTGCTGGACGTGTCGCACGGTCAGGGGGTGTTCACCCTCGGTGCGGATGTCGCCGGGTTCGACCTCGACAGCGGTCGGCCGACCTGGACCACGAGGCTGGAGGGATGCTCACGGGTCGCGCCGAGCGACGGTGGTGTGCTCGTTCGCTTCCGCACCGAGTGCGACGGCCATCGGATCACCGGTTCCGATGTCATCGACCGTGGCGGACGGACGATCGTCTCCGTCGATGGCGAAGTTGCACAGAGTCTTTCATTCGACGCACCGGCTGACGAGAGTATTCCACTGCTGGTCGGCGACGGCGCGTACGACCGCCGAACCGGGGACCTGCGGTGGACCAGCCCGGACCTGATCTCCCCTCGCGAACCCGACGAGTACAACGCGAGCACCGCGCTGGGCACCGCGGTCGCGGTCGTCGGAGACGTCGTCCTTCTGCGCGACTACTCGGCGAAGACCACGACCGCACTGGATCTGCGCACCGGAGATCGATTGTGGCACCGCGACGACGAATCGTTCCGCACCGTCGGGGCACTGGACGGGCAACTTGTGTTGACGGTCGGCGACGGAATCCGGGCCGTCGATGCGAGGACCGGCGAGTCGCCTTGGGATGCATCGTTCCTGGCGATCAATGACGATCCCGATACCCTCTCCTCGAACGGCATGCTGGCCACCTCGGATCCGGGACGCTACGTCTACGCCTCGGCCCGGACGATGATCGGGTTGCGTCCGCTGCCACGTTAGGCACAGGTGTCCTGGCGCCTCACAGGAACGCCTGACCCGTCCACAGGTGGAACAGGGCGTAGGCCCGCCACGGCCGCCACGGCTCCGATGCCGTGGCGGCCTCGCGTGCGGTCTTCACGCCGAGCGCGCGGCGCAGCACCAGGTCGCCGGACGGGTAGGCGTCGCGGTCGCCGAGCACCCGCACGGCGAGGTAGTCCGCCGTCCACGGCCCGATGCCGGGGAGCGCGAGCAGCCGCCGCCGGAATTCCTCCGGGTCGGCGTCCGGACCGAGGTGCAGTTCGTCCGCGGCGGCCTCCGCGAGCGCCTGCACGGTGCGGGCGCGGGCGCCGGTGAGGCCGACCGTCTTCTGGACTATGAGGGGATCGAGACCCGCCAGGGTTTCGGGCGCGGGGAACGTCACGAGATCGTCGATACCGGTCGGCTTTCCGAATGCCGACACGAGACGGGATCCGAACGTCCGTGCCGCCGACAGCGACACCTGCTGTCCGAGCACCGTCAGCACCGCGGTCTCGAAACCGTCGACCGATCCGAGGACGCGGAGCCCCGGCCGGGCCGCGACGTGATCCGCCAGCATCGCGTGTTTCGACAGCGCCGCGTCGACGGTGTCCGGGTCGGCGTCGAGGTCGAGCCAGCGGCGCACCAGCGATTCGACGCACGGGACGTCGTCCCGGTGCGACGCGCGGACGGTCGCCGTCACGTGGTCCGAGCCGGCGAACCGCACGCTCACCAACGCCGCCCCGTGCGGGGCCGGGACGACGCGGGTGTGGGTGCCGCTCTCCGAGTCGTGGCGTTCGAGTCCGTCGACGGCGTGCGCGGCGAGGGCACCGAGCATCGGCGCGGTCGTGAACGGGGGACGGAAGGGCAGGCGGAGGGTCACCGCTTTCATCGTTTGTTCTCCAGTCCTGTGGGCCGCCGTGATGCCCTCAGCTGTTCACGAGCTGACTGACTCGCTGATACGACAGGCCGAGCAAAGCGCCGATGTCCCGCACAGGGATGTTCGCTGCCGCGAGTTCCCGGGCGAGGCGCTGAGAGTCCGCGAGCGCGCGAGCCTCAGCAGCTTCCGCCTCCATGCGGACGGCCTTGATCTCCGCCGCTCGGCGTGCAAGGTCCTCCCCACTCTCGTCAAGCTGAACGTGCACGTTGACAGCCACGTCGCCGAGCGTCGCCCCGGTCTCCAGCGCGATTAGCTCACGTGCCATCTCCTCCACCTCGGAGAGGCGTCGAGCCTGCGTGAGGCCGTCGATCGCGGGCACTCCGACCATCCACCAGCGACCGTCCCTGGTGACGGTCACGTCGTAGTTCTTGCTCATTTCGCTACCTCCTCGAGAGCCCGGAGCACCTTGCGGTACACGCCAGGCGAGATGGTCCGGTGACCATCCGGCACGCTGACCTGGACCTCCCCGTCGGACGATACCCACATCGTGTGAGAGCCCACCGTCCGAACAGGAGAGAATCCCGCGGCCCGTGCGGCTTCGCCACTGACGTGCGATCGCCCTGGACCGTCATCGCTTGTCCTCCAAACCTGTGACGCGCAACGTGATGTTGAGCCGCCCCGACGTCAACCCGCACTCCGGGTCAGCGCTACCCGGAAATACCTTCGGCACACCGTGATACGCGAACCGCGACGGGCCGCCGAAGACGAACAGGTCGCCCGACCCGAGCTCGACGTCGGTGTACGGCTTGCCGCGGGTGTCGGGGTTGCCGAACCGGAAGGTGCACGTGTCGCCGATGCTCAGCGACACCACCGGTGCGTCCCTCCGCTCCTCCTGGTCGCGGTGCATGCCCATCCGGGCGGTGTCGTCGTAGAAGTTGATCAGCGCCGCGTCGGGGTCGTACGACGCGGCGGCATCGGGATCACCGTAGGCGTCGGCGACGGCTCGTTTCCCCAACTGCGCCAGCCACTCCGGCACGGGCAGCACCCGCCCGCCACCGGCGTCGTCGGCGATGCGGCTGTAGCGGTACGGCTGCCAGTGCCACCCGAGGCAGACGGTCTGCACCGACATCGCATGACCCGTGGGCAGCCGGGCGGCCCGCATCGGTACCGGACCGCGCGCCCACACGCGGCAGGCCGCCACCAGGCGACGCTGATCCGCGAGGTCGAGCCAGTCGGGGACCAGCACGGCGCCGGGGGCGACCTTGCGGCGGGGTCGGGGCAGGAGCGTCGACATCTACCGTCTCCCCTTCCCGTGCTGCAACTTCCACGCGTCGTACTTCTCCCGCAGGCACACCGCGCACGGCCGGTAGCCGGCGGCGATCGCGGTGTCCTCGTCGGCGAAGAAGACGCGCTGCGTCACGTAGCCGCCGCGGGCGATGGCGCGGGCGGCGCCGGGGCAGTCGAGCGTGCCGTAGATCCGGTCCTTCCGGTGTCCGCCGAGCGTGCCGGGCGTGCCGCTCTCGTACGGTTTTCCGTCCCTACCGATCAACGTGTACATCGCCCGCTCACTCCGCATCGTGCAGGACGAGTCCGAGGGTGCGCCGGGTGCCTCTTCGCACCGTGCTGACGCCGTGCCGCATCGGCGCCGCGGACCAACCTCGCACCGACTGCACCGGGCGCTCGTTCGTGGTGAAGACGAACGCGTGTCCCTGCCGCAGCACGGTCGCGGTGCCCCGGGACTGCGCGCGGGCCCGCTGCTCGACCAGCAGGAACTCGCCGCCCTCGTGGTCCACGCCCGGCTCGTCCAGACCGATCACCACCTGCAGCGGAAACACCAACTCGCCGTAGAGGTCTCGATGCAGCGCGTTCCAGTCGTCCGGCCCGTACCGCAGGATCAGTGGGGTGGGCCGCACCTGACCGGCCTCGTGGCACATCGTGAGCCACTCGTCGAGGGTGTCCGGCCACGGCGCCGGCCGGCCCAGCCGCCACGCCCACTCCCGCGCCACGGGTAGCAGTTTCACGTAGAACCGGGCCCGCATCTCGGCGATCGAGGGCGGCAACGGGTAGTCGAAGTACCGGTACCGGCCGGCGCCGTAGTTGTGCCGCGCCATCTCGACCGTCGACCGGAACAGCGCGTCGTCGTCGAAAAGCTCGGCGAGCGCCCGGCATTCGTCGGGTTCGAGTAGCGGGCGCGCGCTCTGGGCGCCGCCGAATCGGTCGAGTTCGTCGAGCAGCGGCGTCCAGTCGAGGGCGTCGACGCGGTCCGCGAGCGCAGTCACGCCGCCTCCAACGTGAGCAGCGCGCGCTTGGTGTCGGCGCCGCCCGCGTACCGGCCCATGCTGCCGTCGCTGCGCACCACCCGGTGGCATGGCACGAACAGCGGCAGCGGGTTGGTGGCGCACGCCGTGCCGACGGCACGGACCGCACGGGGACTGCCGGACGCCTCGGCCACCTCCGCGTAGCTGACGGTGGTGCCGTACGCGATGTCGGGCAGGCGGGTGAGGACGGTGCGCCGGAATCCGCGCGACAGCCGCAGGTCGAGCGGCACGTCGAAGCGGGTGCGCCGGTGCGCGAAGTACTCGTCGAGCTGGCGGGCGGCGCTGTCGAGCCGGGCCGGCGCCTCGAGGATGCGGGGGCTGACCTGCTGGGCAAGCATCGCCAGCACGGCGTCGTGGTCCTCGCTCGGATAGGCGACGCGGACGAGTCCGACGTCGGTGGCGGCGAGCAGCAGCCGCCCGACGGGGGTGTCGACGGAGCGGTACGCGAGGTCGAGCAGCCCGTCGCGGTCGGCGGCGGCGATCAGGCGGGCGTGCAGGCGGCTCAGCTCCGAGGGGTCCACGCTCGGGGTGGGGATGACGCTCATCGGATGGCTCCTTCCTGTGCGAATGAGTCGGTGTCGGCCGGGTAGGTGCGGCGGAGCCGGGCGATGCCGTCAGCGGCGGCGCGGCGGGCCGCGTCGGTGCTGTTGCCGAGGATCGCCGCGACCTCCGCGTACGGCAGTCCGGCCAGGTGGTGGTAGACGACCGCGGCCCGCTGGGTGAACGTCAGGTCGGCGAGCGCGTCCCACAGTTCGTGGTTCCACGTGCCCGGCAGGTCCCGCGCCGAGGCCCGGTCGGGCAGCTCGTCAGTGGGGACCGGCGTCCGCTGCCGCACCCGGTGCACGTCGACGGCCTTGCGGTGCGCGATGGTCACCAGCCATGCCTCGACGTTGGCGCCCGGCGCCAGCTCGGGGTACGCCCGCAGCGCCGCCAGGAATGTCTCGGACCAGGCGTCGTCGGCGTCGATGGGGCCGAGCAGCGCGCGGCACACCCGCAGCACCACCGGCCCGTGCTCGGCGACGATGTTCTCGAACGGTTTCAGTCCCACACCGGGTAGACGCTCCGGGGCGCCGGAACGTGAGGTCCGATCGTCGTCAGAACAGCCCATCCTGGATTCCCACCGAGCTCGGGCTCTCCAGATCCAGCAGGAACCGCTTGCGCTCGAGCCCGCCGGCGTAGCCGGTGAGCGAGCCGTCGCTGCCGACCACGCGGTGGCACGGCACGATGATGCCGATCGGGTTCCGGCCGTTCGCCGCGGCCACCGCGCGGATCGCGGCCGGGTTGCCGAGGTGCTCCGCGAGCTGCAGGTACGACAAGGTTTCGCCGTACGGGATGGTCCGCAGCGCCGCCCACACCCGCTGCTGGAACTCGGTGCCCCGCGGCGCCAGCGGCACCGTGAACTCGGTGCGCTCGCCCGCGAAGTACTCGGCGAGCTGCGCGGTCACGTCGTCGAATCCCTCGTCGACGTGCGGACCGAACCGGTCGCTGTCGGGCAGGTGCCGCTGCAGGTGCATGTACAGCCCGCACAGCCCGTCTGGGGTGCGGACCAGCGTCAGCGGCCCGACCGGCGATTCGACGACGGTGTGTACGGCATCCACGTCCTCGATCCTCCCAGCCGGCACCGACAACCCGCGCGCGGCCGGGCGACGCGACCCCGGAACGGGTGGTCCGTTCAGTGCTGGGGAGTGACGAACGCGTCGCCCAGCGTCACCATCGACAGGTTCCGTTCACGGATGATGTCGACGAACTGTCCGTAGACGTGGGTGACCGGCGGGTGGTTGGCGTGCCCGATCACGATCGCCTGGGCGACGAAGTACTTGCGGGCGCACTCGAGCAGGTACTGCTCGGTGATCACGCCCGAATCGGACAGCGAGCCGGCCCACAGGACGGGCACGGTGTAGCCGTGGTCGGCCGCGATCCGGTCGACGGTGACGTTGCGGTACCCGTACGGTGGCCGGTAGTACGGCGTCCCGTCGACACCGAAAGTGTTGCGCAGGAACGTCTTGGTGCTGTCGAACTGGGATGCGGCGGCGCCGGCCGACAGTTTCGTCAGGTCGGGGTGGTCCCAGGTGTGGTTGCCGAGCTGGATCTGTCCGCTCTCGACGAGCGGGCGCAGCGCCCCCTTGTGGGTGGTCCACGAGTCGTAGACGGCGGTGACGAAGAACGTGAACCGGGCACCGGTGTCCTTCGCGAACTGGATGTAGGCGGCGACGACGGCCGGGTCGGCGCCGTCGTCGACGGTGAGCGCCAGGTTGTTGCCGGGACCGGGAATGGCGGTGAGGGGGCCGGGTGGGACGGGGACACGTGCCGACGCCGGTGGCGGGCCGGGCAGCGACGGTGTCGGCGGGCGCGCAGGCTGCGCGGGCGGTCCGGATTGGGAGGTGGCGGATCCGTCGGTGGTGCAGCCGACCGTCAGCGACACCGCGCCGGCGGCCAAGGCGGCGAGGAACGCTCGTCTGTTCACGCCGCGCAGTGTAGGGACCGGCTGCTGCCGATGTTCGGTCACGTCCGACGCCCGGGTGAATTATCGTGATCTTGCGGGCGAACGGATTTCGCGATCAGCGGCAGCGTCCGGAATGACACGATTTCGGACAGCACCACCACCGACACCGATCGCGCGACCGTCACCGAGTGGTGCAGGTCGATGAGCAGGGCCTGCAGGTCGTCGTGGGACGCCGCGGCGACCCGGCACAGCACGTCGCCGACGCCGGTGGTCGCCCACGCCTGGACCACCTCGGGGTAGTCCTCGAGTTCCTTGGTGAGCTGGTCCAGCGAGCCCTGCGCGATTTCCAGCGTGACGAACGCCTGGACGGGGTATCCGGCTGTGCGCAAGTCGATCTCGGGGCCGTAGCCGGTGACGATGCCGGCCTGTTCGAGTCGGCGCAACCGGGCCTGCACGGTGGCGCGCGCGACGCCGGCCCTACGCGAGAGTTCGAGTATCCCGATCCGCGGTTCGGCGCGCAGCCGGGCGATGAGGTCGACGTCGAGCGCGTCGAGTCGGTGCGCACCGCGGTCCACGGCCGTGCACCGGTCAGGGGGTGACGCGGGATCGGGCGATGATCACCGGACATTGCGCGTGGTAGAGCAGCGACTGGCTGGTGGAGCCGAGCAGGGCAGCCTCGAACCCGCCGAGGCCGCGGGTGCCGACCACGATCGAGCGAGCGGTGGCGCTGAGCGACACCAGGTGCCTGGTGGGCCCGGCCTCCGCGATGACAGTCTCGACCTGCACGGCCGGGAACTTCGCCCCCCACGTCGCGATCAGTCGGTCGATCCGGGCGCGGGCCTCTTCGTCGGCCTCCTTGCTGCCGCGGCGGCGGCGCGCGTGGATGGCCATCACCTCGGCGTGCCGGATGGACGCCTCCTGCATCGCGGTTCCGACGACGATGTCGGCGCTGTCGGAGTGGTCGACGCCGGCGATGACCGGCCCGGACGTGGGTGGGGCGGCGCTGCCGTCGGCGCCGCGGACGACCGCGACGGTGCACTTGGCGTGGTGTGCGAGCGACATCGCCGTCGAGCCGAGCACCATGCGGGTGAAGAACCCGGTGCCGACGGATCCGACTACCAGCAGGCTCGCGTTCTCCGACAGATCCACGAACGCCCGGTTGACGCGACCACGCAGCAGCTCGAGCTCGACGTCGACGGTGTAGTCCTCGACGGTGGCCGCCTCCCGTGCCGCTTTCAGCGAGCTGCGCCCGAACGCCTCTTCTTCCTCGAGGTCGTCGGCGACGAACGGGAAGTCGTTCTCGGTGTCGATGACGTGCACAAGCTTGAGCGGCGCCTTGCGGGCGTGTGCCTCGACGGCGGCCCACTTCACCGCGTGGATTGCGGCGTCGGATCCGTCGACGCCCACGATCACCGGCCTGGCCTCGTTCGCTGGTGACATCGTCCACTCCGATCGCCTCGTGTGGTGCGGCACGTTCGATATCAGACTAGCGGCGAAGCCCGGCGGGTGGCGCGAGCTTGAACAGCCAGGTTGTGCCGCGCGCAGCGGATCCAGTCAGGAGGCGATCTCGTCGGACGGAGTCTGTTTCGTCGCGCCCGCCGCGGCCTCCTCGAGTTCGGCGAGACTCGCGCGAATCAGGTCGAGGTAGTGGTCCAGGTCGGGCATCGTCGCCGAGTCGGCGACCACTGTCAGCATCAGGCTGCCGTCCGCGGTCGTCACGACGAAGTGGCGCAGGCCGTCTCCATCGACAGGCGGTTGGGCCCCGATCACCGCCACGGCCGGTGCGCCGTTGAGCGTGAAGCCCTCGATCGAGAAGGGCATGTTGCTCACCATCGTGTGCTGATACCGGGGGCGGCTGAGGTCGTGGGTGTTCTTCTTGCGCGAGTATGCGATCAGCCTCAGCAGGGGTGGCGGCGCTGCCTCGACCACGGCCGCGAGGCGGCGGGACGCGAGGTGGGAGGTGCGGGACTTCTCGGACTTCGACGACTGGGCGATGCGCGCCAGCCGATCGAGTGGGTTCGGGACGTCGGTGTGCATGTCGACGACCATGACCGCCAGACGGTTCGCCGACTCCCATTCCTCCACCTTGCGCATGGATCGCGGCACCATCGCCGCCAGGGACCCCTTGTGCGGTTCGCCCTTCTCTGCCAGGTACCGCGCGAGGGCACCGCCGACCACGGCGAGCAGGGCATCATTGACGGTGGCCCCCGGAACCATATCTCTGATTCGTCGAATCACACTCGTGGACAGGGTTATCTGCGCCATCGATCCTGATCCGCTCGCCTTGCCGTTGAAGCGGATAGCGGGCCGCTCATGAAGGCTCTCGGCCCACTCGCCGTCCTCTTTCGCCTCGTTCACGGCCCGGCTGGCTGCACGGTTGCCGGGAACTTCCTTGGCGAACCGGAGTAGCTGTCGGGGGAGACCCAACACCGACTTCATGAACATCCGCCCGTGCAAGAACGGCACGGCGCGTTCGACGCCGGCCGGCCGCACGTTGTCCGAGAAGATGTTCTGGGCCAGTTCCAGGACCGCCAGTCCGTCGCCCGCGCTGTGGTGGGCTTTGAGCACCACAGCCGTCAGCCGGCCGGGTAGATCGTCGAGTCCTTCCACGCCAGCGAAGAAGTGCAGTTCCCACGGCGGGCAGGTGAGGTCCATCCGCATGGTCAGCAGTGCGTCGAGGTGTTGTTGCAGTGGGGCCCAGCCGGATGCGGTGATCGCGGTGACCCGCACGTGGTCGCGGACGTCGAAGTCCGGGGCGGGCGCCCAGTGCGGGTGCTCGAGGCCCAGCGGTACGCGCCGGATGGTGTGCGTGAACATGCGGTGGTGGCCGAGTCGCGCGGTGGCCCACTCGACCGCCTCATCTTGCGAGAACTCGGCGTCCGGGTGCCGCGAGGTGTCGAAGAGGTACACGGCAAGCAGATGGCCCAGGTGTCCGTCGTACTCGTTGTAGACGAAATCGGCGTCGCGCGGATCCAAAAGTTCGATTCCTGAGGCGAGCTGCTGAGACGCATGCATGAATCACTCCGTACGGCGCACCGGCCACACGGAGCGGCCCGCCAAACACCTATGCGCCACATTCATAATGTTGCGAAGTCGAGGTTCCCCTCCGCTGGAGCGCAAAGGAACCTCGACTTCACACACGGACAGACTGCCAATCACTCAGATTTTGCGTAGAGATCCAGAAACGATGACTCATTACACTCGAGTCGATCACTTAACGGGCGGATCCTTGATGAACTTGCTTCCAGTGGCCGTCAGGTCGAGCACCATACCCACCCATCGGATCATCTTATCCACATAAAGCTGCAGCATCTCAACACCTTCCTCTAGACGATGGACTGGACAGAGGATGCCTCCAGGCACTCCTCGGACACGCTCACCAAACAGATAGGGCGGTCAGATACTTGGCGAGAGTGTTCACCAGATCGACAGATCCGAACTTCACGATGTCGGAACTGTAGGTGAATGATAGATCGAACATGTTCTTCCCTTTCTTATGACAGGCCGCCGACGGAGCCGAGGGCCGCCTGGATGCTGCTGTTCGAAACAGCCGAACCTGCCGGCCACAGGGCGATGACATCGCCGATAGTCTTGAACAGTGCGTTAGACAGGTCCTGCAGAGGTGCAAGCACTGGTATCAACGATCCCACGTCAACGCTCGTAATCAGGTTTACGAGACTGCCGGTATCCACTACGATTCACTCTCCTCAGAATTGCTGAAGCCTGGAATGAAGGGTCTAGAACATATTGGGGACTACCGATGCAGCACTCGGCATGAATAGAACCATCCCGATGATCTGCTTCACAATATCCCCGTACGGCGGCTCGAACATTTTGGCGATCGATCCGAAATCCATCGTCTACTCCTGTCGTCAGAATAGTTTTGGAGGTTGCTCGCGGCCGCCGTCAGCTGAGTCCGATGGCCTGGACAAGCGAGCCTGTAGCGCCGTCAATACCCGGCATGAACGATCCGGTGTACACGTTGTTCACCAGATCTTGCAGCAACTTTGCTGTCGCATCCAAGAACATCACGCTCATGCGAAATCCCACCCTCTCATCGTTGTTAGATCCATTCCTCGAACATCTGCACGGCGCCACCCCCGCCTTCCACGCAGAGCGATATCAAGCAGCACATAGAACACTCTGGAAGTCCTCACGCCGGGCCCCCGATTGCCCCACCCTGACATCCCTTGCGGCCGTGATGGCACTGAAGGTAACGCAAGCTGGTCCAATTTGTGCAGCTTTTCGACAACAACCTTTCAAAATACTACGAGCGTTGTCCCCTTTGCCTCGATCGCTACCACCCAAGAGGGCCCGTTACCAAGCGTTTCCGCGCAGCTAAACCCCGCTGCGGTCGCACCGAAATGCGCCAGTCTCGAGCCCGTCGGCGATAGAATTGGCGGATTGGAATAATTGCACTGGAGTACAATTTTGAACAATTAACTGTGCGAGGCGAGCGACGGGCCGGGTACCCGATCAACCCTCGCAGCACGCCGGCTCCCAGCGGCCAATCCTCGCTCGGCACCGCCTGGTCCGAACGCCGCCGACACGCACTCTGGTCGCACAGCTCCGCGGTAGGACCGGCTGCTGGTATGCACAATCCCGGAGCGGTCAGACCAGGTCGAAGTCGGGACGACCAATGGCAGCGGGCGCTAGACCGTTCTGATTCGACCCGTAACATCGTCGGATCCAGCTATCAACCATTCAAACGCTAGTAGCCGCGCCCCGGGCCCGACGGTCGACGCCACGATCGAGAAGCCGCGCCGCCAAAGTATGTGGTTCGGCCGCCGCGCCGCCGGCTCTTTCCTCAACACCAACCGGGCCCACGGCCGCGACATTGGGCTGCGCCACTACTGCCGACCGTCGTGCACGTAATCCCCGGGAGGTCGGCCTGGTGGGCTTGTTCGCCATCCGCGGAGAGAAATGAACCAAGTTTGGCCGGCAACGCCGACAGGCCTCGAGTGCACCACCGAAGTGACTCACTCGAGGCCTGTCCTTCATCAGGAGCAAATCGCGGCACCGTCAGGCGTCGCCACTCGCTGATGCAAGGCTTAGGTGGTTGCGAAGTGGAACTGGTAAGCCTTCGAGCTCAGCAACCCGCCATACTGATGGGCGAGGAATACTCCGGTGTCGATCTTGGTCTGACCACCACTTGTCGCCCACGGGTTTGAACTCGGGGGATTGATCGTGTGGCCCGCCGGCAGCGAGGTGGCTGTAAGCACCACGTACCCCCCAGCAAGGACGGTCGACTTCAACGTTCCGGACGTGTCAGTGATGCAGTACCCGCCCGTAGCATTCGTATTCGAAGCCTGAGTCGTCTTCGCGATGTCGTTCTTGTCGTACACCGTCGCGGAGACGGTAGCGCCCTGGAGAGCCGTCGCGGTCGACGGCGGGGCGCCGTTCTCGACCCAGGTTCCCGCGTAAACATTCCCGCAGAGGGTATTGTCCGCCGCCGGAATCGCGTTGACGGGCGCGACTGCCTGGGCGGTACCGGCGAACCCGAGAGCGGCAGCCGCAGCCATCGCAGCTGCACCGACCCCAATCCTTGTACGACTCATATTTCCAAGACCTCCGTGATGTGCAGTCAAGTGGATCTTCTTCCCTTGATTGCACGTGCGGGTTGGGCGTAGTCGCCCGGCTTGCACCCCGGTTGAAGGCTGATCCAGGAACCACCTTGTGAGGAGCGCCGTGGACCAGGTTCAGACACTAAGCGACCCAAATGCGTCTTCACTTGAAATTGAAGAAGATTGCGGAATCCACGAGGAGCGCGCAACTCACGACTTCGTTAACAAAGACCCGAAATAGGGCCAAGATTGAACTGCAGTGCAATTACGATCAAAATACTGGACATTTGTTCCATTCGATAAAAAGGTGGTGCAAGTCAGCGGGCGCCTGGGTCTTTCGCGAAGACGAGTCGCTCTACTCGGCACTCATCGTTGGGGGGAGTTTTAGCGAAGTCACACCCTTTCAGGCTTCACAAACTCGACGGGAGAAGCCCGTTCACTCCGCCGTGACGGCAGAGGTACTAGTTCGCGGTAGTTGCAGACCGCGCAAGAGTCCGGACGCTTACGACGACCAGCGCAGAGGCAGGCAATAGGGCCCGACAGCCTGCCCTCGATCGAACGCCTCGCTCACGACGTACCGTCCTGCTACTGCACAAATTGACCAGCCCAACGGCCCTTCGACGGTGCCGATTGTCCACTCTGGACAGCGGAATCAGCCGATATTGCCGGCGCGGATGCCCCGCGGTGTGATCGAAGGGCGCCGTCACGGAGGTCCGCTCATGACCGTCGAACAGTCCCTCGGCCGCCTCGACGACGAGGCGCTGCGCCAGCTCCTCGGGCTCGTCGAACACGATCCGTCCGCGGATCCGTTCCCCGTCGTCGGCTGGGACGCGATCGTTTGGGTAGTGGGCAACGCGACACAGGCCGCGGCCTACTACCGCACCGTGTTCGGCATGGACCTCGAGGCGTACTCGGGCCCCGAGACCGGCAACCGCGATCACCGCGCCTTCGTATTGCGCAGCGGCGCCGTGAGATTCGTGCTCACCGGTGGCGTCGACCCGTCCAGCCCCCTCCACGACCATCACCGCCTGCACGGCGACGGCGTCTACGACGTCGCACTCGAGGTCACCGACGTCGACCGCTGCATCGCACACGCACGCAGCCAGGGGGCGCGGATACTCGTCGAACCACACGACGTCACCGACGAGCACGGCACCGTCCGCACCGCGTCCATCGCCGCCTACGGCGAGACCCGGCACACGCTCGTCGACCGCTCCCGCTACACGGGCCCGTACCTGCCCGGATATGTTGCGCGCACAGTCACTTCGGGATCGACACAGCAGGTGATCCAGGCGCTCGACCACGTGGTCGGCAACGTCGAACTCGGGAAGATGAACGAGTGGGTGGACTTCTACCACCGCGTCATGGGGTTCACCGACCTCGCCGAGTTCGTGGGCGACGACATCGCCACCCAGTACTCGGCGCTGATGAGCAAGGTGGTCGCGAACGGCAACCACCGCATCAAGATCCCTCTCAACGAGCCGGCGGTGGGCCGCAAGCGGTCCCAGATCGACGAGTTCCTCGAGTTCTATCGCGGCCCCGGATCACAGCACCTCGCGCTCGCGACGTCGGACATCCTCGATGCGGTGGACCGGCTGACCGCGTCGGGCGTCGAGTTCCTGCCGACACCGGCGTCCTACTACGAGGATCCGGCGCTACGCGCGCGCATCGGCGAGGTGCGGGTCCCGATCGAGGAGCTCGAGCGGCGCGGCATCCTCGTCGACCGCGACGAGGACGGCTACCTGCTGCAGATCTTCACCACACCGATCGGGGACCGTCCCACGGTGTTCTTCGAACTGATCGAGCGGCACGGCTCGCTCGGGTTCGGCAAGGGCAACTTCCAGGCCCTGTTCCTCGCGATCGAACGCGAGCAGGAGCGGCGCGGCAACCTGTAGGCGCTTCGCGCCCGTGCGCCTTTTCGGTAGCTGGGGGCACCGAGAACGCGCACGGGCGGCGCGGCCGCCTAGATGGACGTGATGCCCAGATCCAGCACCATCTGCGACCCGGTGACGGTGCGCGACTGGTCGCTGGCCAGGTAGAGCACGGCCTCGGAGACGTCGTCGACGCTGCACTTGCTCAGCCCGGCGAGCGGCCACTTGTAGTTGTCGAGGTAACGCGGGTACTGCGCCAGGATCTTGCCGACGTTGGCGTCCTGGCCCATCGGGGTGTCCACCGCACCGGGGTGGATGGAATTGACGCGAATACCGAACTCGCCCAACTCGATCGCCGCGGTCTTCGTCAGCCCCACCAGACCGTGCTTGGCGGAGGTGTAGTTGGACGTGCCCGGGCTGGCCTTGATGCCGGCCGCCGAGCTCACGACGATGATCGAGCCGCCGCGGCCGCCGTCGATCATCGCGGGCACCGCCGCCTTGAGGGTGCGCCAAACACCGTTGAGGTTGATGTCGATCATCGTGGTCCACTGCTCCTCGGGCATCTCCCAGAAGCGGTTCCACGTGGAGATGCCGGCGTTGGCGACCACGACGTCGAGGCGGCCGAAGCGCTCCACACCGGCGTCGACGGCGGCCTGCAGCGCCGCCTGATCGCGGACGTCGCCGATCGCGGTGACGATCTCACGGCCCTCGGCGCGCACCAGACGGGCGGTCTCCTCGAGATCCTCGGGCGTCGCCGCCGGGTAGCCGACGTCGTCGGACACCGCCGCGCAGATGTCGAGCGCGATGATGTCCGCGCCCTCACGCGCGAACCGCACCGCGTGGTTGCGCCCCTGTCCGCGCGCCGCGCCTGTGATGAAGGCAACCTTGTTCTCGAGCAGTGCCATGCGAACCCCTCCGGATCCCTCGTCGTGCAGTATCTCCGCAGATTAGGGCAGTGATTGAGCCTGTTCGGGCGCACTTTCCAGTGACCGGGACCACAGACGATTCGACCCCGGAATCAGGGGGTGGTCAAAGCACCCCGAAACGTCGTGTAAGCTGAAATTACCGACGCGGGGTGGAGCAGCTCGGTAGCTCGCTGGGCTCATAACCCAGAGGTCGCAGGTTCAAATCCTGTCCCCGCTACAAATGAAAGACCCGGTATCGCACCTGCGATACCGGGTCTTTTTCTTTGCGCGGGTTCCGGCGCTGCGCGCGAATTGACCTCCCGCGCCCGCGATCGCGCGCGCAGCAGACGAATCTGCGCGCGGCGGCCCGGCAGGCCCTCCCCCGACACCCCCATCGGCGACTACATTTCTTCTATGGCCGACCGCGATCGGGACACCCTCGGCAAACCGCGCAACGCCCGACCCCGGGACCGTCTGGGCCGGCCGCTCGAGTGGGGCGAGGAGGGGTTTCCGACGATGCCCGACGACCTGGACCTGGATCCGAACGAGGCGATCACCGAGGCGCAGCGCCTCCTCGACCACGAACTGCCGTTCCACGCGCACGAGGTGCTCGAATCGGCGTGGAAGAAGGCGCCGCACGAGGAGCGGGGGTTGTGGCAGGGCCTGGCCCAGCTCGCCGTCGCGGTCACCCACCAGATGCGCGGCAACCCGGCCGGCGCGGTGTCGCTGCTGCGGCAGGGCCGACACCGCATCGTCCCGTTCGAGGACAATCCCCCGCACGCCCTCGACATCACCGGCCTGGTCGCGTGGGCCGACCACCTGATCGTCGAACTCGACCGCGACACCCCGCCCGAAACTGTGCCGGTTCCCCGCCTACGGATGCCCTGATGAGTGATCCTGGTCAAATGACCGTTATGCCGATGTTCCCCCTCGGCTCGGCGCTGCTGCCCGGGGAACGGCTCCCGCTGCACGTGTTCGAGCCGCGCTACCAGGCGCTGGTACGCGACTGCCTCACCGCGACCGAGGGCCCCGTGTTCGGCACCGTCCTCATCGCCCGCGGCCACGAGGTGGGCGGCGGCGACATCCGGAACGACGTCGGCACCGCGGTGCGCATCGTCTCCCACGTCGGGATCGGCGACGGCCGATGGGCGTTGGACTGCGTCGGCCAGGAGCGGATCCGGGTGCGGCACTGGCTCGGCGACGATCCGTACCCGCGCGCGGAGGTCGAACCATGGCCGGTGGGCGGCGCGGGGCGCATCTCCGACCACCAACTCCAGCACCTCACCGACAAGATCACCGAGCTGTACATCGTGCTGACCCGCATCCGGGAACTGCGGGAGGATCCGCCGCCCGCGCCGCCCCGGCTGTTCGACGTGCTCGAGCAGCCCGGCGACCACCTGTACGCGCTCGCGTCGTGGGTGCCGATGGGCGCGGCCGACAAGTTCGCGGTCCTAATCGCGGAGACCGCGGACGACCGCCACCGGGCCGTGGCGAACGCGATCGACAACGCCCGCGAGATCGCCGAATTCCGACTTTCGGGACGTCGGTGACGGGGGTCACATTCGGCGTGTACTAACGTCCGATCTCCGGGAAGCTCAGGGGAGGGAGAACGCATGATCCACGTTCGACACAAGGCCGTCGCGGTGGTTCCGGTCGATCTGGCGTTCGCACACATCGACGACTACCGGAACGTGCCCGACTGGATGTTCGGCATCACCCGGTTCGACCCGATCGGCGACCTCGACCAGGGCCTGGGCGCGCAGTACGACGCGGCGATGCAGATCGGCCCCAAGACGATGAAGTCGACGGTCGAGGTCACCGAGTGGGAGCAGGACCGCATCATCACGCTGTCGTCGGTCGCCGGCTTCGGCAACCGGTCCAGCTGGATGTTCGCCCCGCTCGGCGGCGACCGCACCGAGCTGTCCGTCGACTTCGGCTACGAGCTGCCCGGCGGGCTGGCGGGGCGCGCGCTCGGCAAGCTGATCGAGCCGTTCGTCGTCACTGCAATCCGGCAGACCGAGGCCAACCTGCGCAAGCAGATCGAGGCGCTGGGCCTGTAGCGGCGCTCAGGCCGAGTGCCGGCCGCGGTATCCCAGTGCGCGGCGGACGAAGTCGAGGCTGAACGCGATCGTCATCGACGCCTCGTTCAGGACCGTGCCGAACACCGGGTAGGCGTGGATCTGCCCGCTCCACACGTGCGTCTCGACGGCCTGCCCGGCGTCCTCGAGCAGCCCGGTCATCGCCTCGACGTCGGGGCGCATCAGCTCGTACTGCGCGACGCTGAAGAACGCCGGCGGGTACAGGTGCGGGTCGGCCTCGATGGGTGAGTCCGCGCCGACGATCGGTTCGGGCCCGCCCGCCCACTGCTCCTTCAGGTTCTCCACCTGGCTCATCGGCAGGTAGGCGTCGCGGCGCATGAAGTCCGGGTCGTGCTTCTCGAGCGCCAGGTTGAGCAGCGGCGAGTAGCCGATCACCGCGGCCGGGGTCACCATGCCGCGCGTGGCGGCCAGCTCGGCCACCTTCATCGCGAGGTAGCCGCCGGCCGAGTCACCGGCCAGGATGATCTTCGTCGGATCGTCGCACTTGCCGAGCAGGTCGGTATAGGCGGCCATCGCGTCGTGGATCGACGTGCCGATGCCGCCGTACGGCAGCTGCCGGTACTCGACCGAGATCACCGGAACCCCCGACCGCGCGGCCAGCACCGCGCACAGGCTGCGGTGAGTGGCCAAGCCGCAGAACACGAATGCGCCGCCGTGGAAATAGAGGATGGTCGCGCCGGCCAACGAGTCCGCCGCCTGGCGGTGGTGGGTGACCCGTTCGCTCGGCACCCCGCCGAGCGTCATGGGCTCGACGACGACCCCCTTCGGCCGCGGCAGCCGGTCCACAACCTTCTCGATGCGTGCGAGCGCCGCGATCCCGCGAGGCGTCACCGGCCACGCCGCGAACAACGGTTTGACGAAGATTCGGACGAACCAGAACACCAACCACGCCCGCAGGCTCACCTTCCAGTGCCTGATGATCGTCGTCTCGCGCGTACGCATACTGCCCCCAGTCGTCTTCCGCACAGGGATGGCCTGGTCCACCCCGTCCGCCACCCTAGAGTCCGACACCGCGCGGCGCAGCGACTCGCTCGTCACACCTGCGGAACCGGTACCCGATCGCTCGACGTCGTCGACCCCGCGGGCATGACACCGTTGAGCACGATGTCGACGAGCGTCGACGCCAGCCGCTCCTGGTCCTGGACGTCGCGCGACGACTGCGCGAAGATCGCGGCGCCGGCGATGACGTCGAGCAGCGTGTCGAGGTCGACGCCGGCGCGCAGTTCGCCCGCAGCGACGGCAGCAGACAGCCGCCGCCCGAGTTGCTCACGGATCACCTCGAGCTGGTCGGTGACCAGCGCCTTGCGCAGTTCCGGGTCACTGCGGCCCTCGCTCATCAGCCCCGGCACCGCCTCGCGCGCGGCCGCATCGCCGAACAGCGCGACCGCGCCGTACGTCAGTCGGCTGATCTCCTCGGCGATCTCGACGTCGTCGGACACCTCCTCCGACTCCATCACCGGATACACCGCGTCGTGCACGATGTGCGCCTTGGACGGCCAGCGCCGATAGATCGCGGGCCGACCCACACCGGCGCGGGTGGCGATCGCGTCGATCGTGGTCCCGGCGTACCCGTTCTCGATCAGCAGTTCCCTCGCCGCCCGCAGGACGGCCTCGTCGATCGCAGGATCTCGTTGCGGCCCAAGCCGATGCTGCGCCTGCCGCTTCCTGGACATTTCACCGAACCCCTTGCGTTGCGTTGTGACGGCCGTTACATTGTGTAACGGCATAGTCGTTACAGGTTGTATCGACTGGAGCGTACCGCGCCCCGTCGACACTCCGGGAAGTGGAACGAACGACTTCCGCTCATGCTGTGCTGCAACGCTTTTCAACGCCAGAGAGGCCACGCGCCTCCTCCGACCGCCCACGTGGCGCTATGAGTTCCGAGTGCACGACCGACGATCAGGACCGACGCCAGGCCTGCGGCGGGGCGTCGACCCCGGCCTGGCCGCAAGCATCGGCCCCTGTGACCGCTACGGCTTCGCCGACGTCGCTCCCTCGAACGCCACCACGAAAGGAAGCCCCATGAAGGCTGGAGCCAGCCCGTTACGCGTGCGAACCACCCGGTCCGCCACCGCCCTGCTCCTCGCCGGAGGAATATTCCTCTCCGGCAACACGATCGCCTCGGCACTCGACCTCGGTTCGCTCGGCACCGGTTCGCTCGGCTCGCTCGAGACCGGTTCGCTCGGCTCGCTCGAGACGGGTTCGCTGGGCTCGCTCGGCACGGGATCCACCGAGACACCGCTGGACCCCACTGCGAAGCTGGCCACGATCACCAACTTCCGTGACGTCGCCGGAAACGACGGCCTCGGATACGCCAACACGAGCGGTCGCCACCTGAAGCGCGGTGTCATCTACCGCTCGAACGCGCTGTCGTCCGCCGGCGAGGCCGACCTCGCGACGCTGTCGTCGCTCGACGTCACGCACATCTACGACCTTCGGGGCCCGACCGAGATCGCCAATCCGTTCGTCGGCGGCCCCGACAAGCTCCCGGCGGGGGCCGACTACAAGAACATCCCGATCGAGTTCGGCGACCTGGTCACGCTGGCGCAGACGATCCCGTCGCCCGAAGCGGGTCGGCAGTTCATGATCGACGCCAACCGCAGCTTCGTCACCGACCCGGCCCGGCGCGCGGGCTTCACGCAGGTACTCACCGACATCGCGAACAGCGACGGACCGGTGATCTTCCACTGCAGCGCCGGCAAGGACCGCACCGGCTGGGTGGCCGCGATCCTGCAGACCCTGGCGGGCGCGTCCCCGGTGACGGTCATGGACGACTACCTGCTCAGCAACGAGTACCTGGCCGCGACGAATGCCGCCACGCTCGCCCAGATCCGGGGCGCGCTCGGTGAGCAGGTCGCTCTCAACCTCCAGCCCGTCCTCGATGTTGACAAGAGCTACCTCGAGGCCGGACTCGCGCAGATGCGCACCAGCTACGGCAGCCTGAACGGGTACCTCACCAAGGGCCTCGGCCTCGACAACACGACCATCGCGAAGCTGGCACTCAAGCTCACCGCATGAGCCACCCCCGCAATGGGGTCCGGACGGTCACGAACAATCGTGGCCGTCCGGACCACGCTCGTCACACCTGCAGGAGTGGCACCAGCAGTTCGTCGTCGGTGAGTGCGCCGTGCTGGCCGGCGAGCCGCGACATCCGCGGCTCCACCTCGGTGCGGACCACGACCGTCCCGCCGTGGGCGATCGCCACCACGTTCCCGATACGACGCAACGCGGCGGGCGTCGGATCCGGCCCCAGGAGCCCGGCCGCCACGACGTCGTCACGGGTCCCGACCCACGCCCGGTCCGCGAGCACCTCGCGCCACCGGTCCAGCACCGCGGCGGCGCGGCCGGGCTCGGCGTGGGCGTACCGGCAGCGGGCCTCCCCGGTGAGCGCCGCGACACCGTCCGACAGGTCGGGGGTGGTGTCGAAGTCGATCCGGTGCGCCGGGTCGACGACGGCCATGCCGTGGTCGGCGGTCACCACCAGGTGGACGTCGGGTCCGAGCCGGGCGACGAGGTCCTCGACGAAGCGGTCGACGATCGTCAACTGCGCCACCCACCCCTCGGTTCCGGGCCCGTACACGTGCCCGAGGGTGTCCATCTGGCTCAGGTAGCAGTAGACGAGGGTCCGCTCGCCGGCCGTCGCGGCGTGCACGGTCGAGTGCAGCAGGTCGCCGTACGCGACGGTGCCGACGAATCGGGCACCGCGCAGCGTCGCGCGGGTCAGCCCGCTGCCCGCGAACTCGCGCGGCAGCACCGTCGTCGCGACCACGCCCGCGGCAGTGGCACGTTCGAAGACGGTGGGGGACGGCTGGATCCGCTCCGGCACCACCCGCGCCGACGCGTCGCGCCGATCCCCGACCCGCTGCCACCGCAGCCAGTTGAACGGCCCGCCCGCCTCGGTGACGTCGGAGACGTAGCCGGTGATGCCGTGCCGGCCCGACGGCAGCCCGGTGCCGAACGACGCGAGGGACGTCGCGGTGGTGGTGGGGAATCCAGCCCGGATCGGACGTGCCTCGACGCCGTTGAGGAACGGTGCGGCGTCGACGTTGCGGCGCAGCAGGTTCCAGCCGAGGCCGTCGATCAGCAGCACCACCGTCCGCTCGGTCTCCGACAGCCCCAGCCGGTTGTGTTCGCCCGGGACGCCCGACGACGCGAGCACCGACGGCAGCACGTCCGCGAGCGTGGGCTCGGCGTACACGTCGTGCAGCGGAAGGTCGTCCGACACGTAACCGACTGTAGGCGCGCACCGCCGCCGAGTTCGGGGAATCGGCACCGGGAACCCGCCGGGAGTGCCAACCTGAACGCATGAGCCCCCACGACGTCCGCGCACGAGGTGATCGCTGATGGCCCGACCAGTCCGCGTGGTGGTGCTCGGCTCCGGGTCGTGGGGCACGACGGTGGCCGGGCTCGCGTCCCACAACACGCCGACGCTGCTGTGGGCGCGGCGCACCGACACCGCCGACGAGATCAACACCGTGCACCGCAACTCGCAGTACCTCGGCGACCACGCCCTGCCGTATGGCCTGCGCGCGACGTCCGACATCGTGGAGGCCGCGAACGAGGCCGACGTGCTGGTGGTGGGGGTGCCGTCGCACGCGATCCGCAGCACGCTCAGCCTAATCTCCAACGAGGTGCGCGCCTGGGTGCCGGTGCTGTCGCTCGCGAAGGGCCTCGAGCCCGGCACCCGGCAGCGGCCCACCGAGGTGATCTCCGAATGCCTGCCGGGCCACCCGGTGGGGCTGCTGGCCGGACCGAACATCGCCAGCGAGATCGCCGACGGCCTCGCCGCCGCGGCCGTGGTGGCCACGCAGGACGAGGATGTCGCGACCGCGCTGCAACCGCTGTTCGCCTCCAAGGTCTTCCGCGTGTACCGCAACACCGACGTGCTCGGCTGCGAACTCGGCGGCGTGCTCAAGAACATCGTCGCGATCGCGTCGGGCATGGCCGACGGTCTCGGCGTCGGCGACAACACCCGCGCGATGGTGCTCGCCCGCGGGCTCGCCGAGATGACCCGCCTGGGCGAGGCGATGGGCGCGAACCCGCGCACGTTCGCGGGGCTCACCGGCGTGGGCGACCTGATCGCCACCTGCATGAGCCCGGCGTCGCGCAACCGGCGCGTCGGCGAGGCCATCGCCCGCGGGCTCACAGTCGACCAGGCGGTGGAGGAACTCGGGCAGGTCGCCGAGGGCGTCAAGACCGCGCCGACGGTGATGGAACTGGCCCGCGACTACGACGTCCCGATGCCCATCGCCGCCGAGGTGGAGGCCGTCGTGGCCGGCCGCCACACGCCTGCCGAGGCCTACCGTGGCCTGCGGAAAGTCCAGCCGGGCGGCGAGGACGAGGTGGCGTGACCCGCCCGACCGATTTGTCTTGAACACCGTTCAAGTTGCACACTGCTGACGTCAGGCGGCGAGGGAGGCGCTGCGCAGATCTCGAGGCAGGAAGCAGTGTGTCCCAGCAGGTACGTCACACCCGGGTGCTCGTCGTGGGCGCCGGATTCGCCGGACTCGGGATGGCGCTCGAGCTGGCCCGCCGCGGCGAGCGCGACTTCCTGATCCTGGAGAAGGCCGACGCCGTCGGCGGCACGTGGCGACAGAACGTCTACCCCGGCTGCGCGTGCGACGTTCCGTCGGTGCTGTACTCGTACTCCTTTGCCCCCAAAAAGGATTGGTCCGGCTCGCACGCCGCGCAGCCCGAGATCCTGGGCTACCTGGACGAGCTCACCCGGCGTCACGGCCTCGGCGACCACATCGAGTTCGGCACCGAGGTGGCCGGCGCGCGCTGGGACGAGACCGATTGCCGCTGGCATGTTTTCGACCGGACCGGGCGCGAGTTCGTGGCGCAGTACCTGGTGGTCGCGTCGGGCGCGCTCAACGTGCCGCGCATCCCCCGCATCGCCGGCGCCGAGACCTTCGCCGGTCAGTCCGTGCACTCGGCGGCGTGGCACGACGACGTGGACGTGACCGGCAAGCGCGTGGCGGTGATCGGCACCGGCGCCAGTGCGGTGCAGGTGGCGCCCCGGATCGCCCGCGACGCCGCGAGCCTGCACGTGTTCCAGCGGACCCCCGCATGGGTGCTGCCGCGCCGTCAGCTCCGGGCGGCGGTGGCCATCAGCCGCCGGAGTGCGCTGGCGCGCAAGGCCTTCCGTGCGGCCGCCTACTGGAGTGCGGAATCCCTGGCCGTCGGACTGAGCCGGTACCCGCGACTGCTCGGGGTCACCGAGGTGCGCGCCCGCCGGCACCTGCGCCGGCAGGTCCCCGATGCCGATCTGCGCGCGGCCCTGACCCCCGACTACCGGATCGGCTGCAAGCGGATCCTGCGCTCCAACGACTTCTACCCGGCGCTGAGCCGGGAGAACACGTCCCTCGTCACCGACGCGATCACCGAGATCCGCCCCGACGGCGTCGTCACCGCCGACGGCACCCACCGCGAGGTGGACGTCATCGTCTACGCGACCGGGTTCCGGGTCGCCGGGGCGCTGAACCGCATGCACCTGGTGGGCCGCGACGGCGTGAGCCTGCTCGAGCGCTGGCAGTGCGGCGGCGTCCGCACCCACCTGGGCATCACCGTGTCGGGCCTGCCCAACGCGTTTTTCCTCTCCGGCCCCAACACCGGGCTGGGACACAACTCGGTGATCGTCATGATCGAGGCGCAGATCGCATACGCGCTCGACGCGATGCGCCTGGCCGACGCCAGCGGCGCCGACGCCCTCGACGTCCGCGCCGACGCCCAGGAGGCGTTCGATTCGCTGCTGCGGGAACGCCTCTCGCGCGGCGTGTGGAGCACGGGCGGCTGCGCCAGCTGGTACCTCGACGCGCGCGGGTCCAATCACGCGTTGTGGCCGGGCTCGTCGTGGCGGTACCGGCGCCGCACCCGGCGGGTGGATGCGAGCGATTTCGACCTGCTGCACGCCGCGTGACATGCACAGATGCATATTTTCGCCTTTGACAATCATTTTCACTAGGCGATAGACCTTGCGGCATGATCCGCATCGACCCCACTCCCCGACGCCTCACCCTCGCCGCGTCCGTCGCGACGTGCGCGGCCCTGCTCGCCGGCTGCTCGAGCACCGACGACAGCACGGCGATCGAGACCGCGACCCCCTCAGCAAAGCCCTCCCAGGTGCGGGCCGCGACCCCACGCCTGGCCCTCACCTACGACGGCGGCATCCTCGTGCTCGACGCCGAAACCCTCTCGGTGGTAGGCGAATCCGAACTGGACGGTTTCAACCGCATCAACCCGGCCGGCGACGAGCGGCACGTGATCGTCTCCACCGAGGACGGCTTCCGCGTGCTCGACACCGGCACGTGGTCGGAGGCGCACGGCGACCACGCCCACCACTACACCGCCGCGCCCGCCCTCACCGACATCGCCTTCGACGCCGACAAGCCGGGCCACGTGGTGCGGCACGCCGGACGCACCGTGCTGTTCGACGACGGCACCGGCCGCGTCGCATCGTTCGACCCCACCACCCTCGAGGACGGCGCCCCGCGGACGTCGACGTTCACCACCCCCGTCGCGCACCACGGCGTCGCGGTCGAGCTGGCCGACGGCCGCCTGATCACCACGCTCGGCGACGAGAAGACGCGCACCGGCATCGTCGTCTACGACGCGGCCCGCACCGAGATCGCCCGCAGCGAGCAGTGCCCGGGCGTGCACGGCGAGGCCGTCGCGGCCGACGAGACCGTCGTGTTCGGCTGCCAGGACGGCCTGCTGATCTACCGGGACGGCGCGATCACCAAGGTCACCAGCCCCGACCCGTACGGGCGGATCGGCAACCAGGCCGGCTTCGAGGACTCCCCCGTGGTGCTCGGCGACTACAAGAGCGACCCGGACGCCGAGCTCGAGCGGCCGCAGCGGGTGTCGCTCACCGACACCACGACCGGCGAGCTGCGCCTGGTCGACCTCGGCACCAGCTACACCTTCCGGTCCCTGGGCCGCGGACCGTTCGGCGAGGCCCTGATCCTCGGCACCGACGGCGCGCTGCACGTGATCGACCCGGCGACCGGCGCGGTGATCCGCCGCGTGCCCGTCATCGACCCGTGGACCGAGCCGGAGCAGTGGCAGTCGCCGCGGCCGGCACTGTTCGTGCAGGGCTTCACCGCGTACGTCACCGACCCCGCCACCGATCGGGTCCACGCCGTCGACATCGAAAACGGCCAGGTCACGGCCACCGCGAAGCTGCCGCACACCCCGGACGAGATCACCGGCGTCCGCGGTTGAGGGTTGCGTGTACCGAGGAGTCGCGCTTAGACTCCTCGGTCATGCAGCGCATCGAGGTAGTAGTTCACCGCCGTAGCGGGGTCTGAATCGGACCGACCCCTCGCTGCGGGTCGTTGAGCTATTCACCGTCGGTCCTTCCTTCACTTCAGGAAGACCTCGAAAAATGCGCACCTCCCAGGCTCTCGCCACCACCACCGCTTCGTTCTCCGACGATCCGTTCTCCCGCCGTTTCGGCTCCCAGCTGCCGCGCGACATGCGCGCCCAGGCCCAGGGCCTGAGCTGGACGGAGTTCACCCAGCGCTTCAGCCCCACCGGCGGCCCGATCCGCCTCGGCAGCTGGGCCACCACCGGGCAGGCCGCCGGGCGCAACACCTACACCGCGACCCTCGGCCTCGGCGACACCATCACCTCGGCGACCGCCACGGCCACCGGCCCCATCGCCGCGCTCACCTCGATGCTGTACGACGCCGGCTTCCAGATCGAGATCCTCTCGTTCCACCAGCAGCGCACGTCCGCCGGCACCGCCACGTTCATTCTGTGCGACCACGCCGGCGAGCGCCGCTGGGCCATGGCCATCGGCGACGACTGCATCTCGTCGTCGCTCGACGCGATCATCGCGGGCGCCAACCTGCTGCACCGCTGAGAGAGCTTGGTCTGCTTCCCCTTCCGCCGGGCGGCGTGCGTCGCCGCGGAAGCCTGACGCGTAATGTTTCACGCGCTACGACAGACATACCTACTGTCCGTTACTTTTACCGGGGGGTAGATCTGCATGAAGCGCTCAATTCTCATTCGGGCCGGCGCACTGGCAATCGGGCTCATGGCACTGGGCTCGGGCGTGGCCCACGCCGAGGATGCTTGGCCGGTCGATCCAGGTCTAGGCGGCATCGGCGCCCCGGTCGACAGGACGGGCTACGTGCTGATGCCCGATCAGCCCGAGTTCTGGAATCCCGCAATCGGCATTGCCCGTGTCATCTCCCCCTACGGGAGAACCACCAAGATCGTGTGCACCGGATACCGCGTCGACACCTCATGCTGGCAGGCCGATCGGGACGGAAACCCGCACGAGCTCAAAGAACTCTTCAACACGACCGTTTTCGGGTCCCTCGCAACGACACCTGCGACAGCCATCTTCATCTACCCAGGGATGATCCCCGGCTCGTAGCCAGACAACCCGGCAATCCAGGGGAAGGCCCCTGTGACCACATGGGAGCCTCCATCTTTCGAGGGGGAACTGAATGAAGCGCTCAATCCTCGTCCGAGCCTGCGCACTGGCCATCGGACTCATGGCACTGGGCTCGGGCGTTGCGAACGCTCAGGACGCCTGGCCGGTCGATCCGTGGCCGGACAGTCCCAGCCGCCCCGTCGACGCCACGCACTATGTGCTGATGCCCGATCAGCTCGAGTTCTGGAATCCGATGGTCAACACGACCCGTGTCATCTCCCCGTTCGGGAGAACCACGAAGATCGTGTGCATGGGGTACCGCTATGACAGCGAGTGCTGGCAGGCCGATCGGGACGGAAACCCACACAAGCTCGAGATCGTGTCCTCCACGGGTGCCTTCGGGTCCCTCGCGCCGACACCTCCCTCATTCGTCTTCGCCTATCCGGGGATGATCCCCGGCTCGTAGCCGGGCACCGGGTATCTCTGGACGGAAAGCCTCGCTTCATCATTGGGCCTTCCGTCCCGCAATTCGGGTAACGCACTCCCATCCGTTAGCTTTGCTTAGCTTCGATTTCAAACGGGGGAACGTTCAGGATGAGTCTGTCCAGTGCGCGCAAAGATCGCCGAGTTCTGCGGGTCTCGGATCATGAAGTGGGGGATGCACAGGGGAATGATCTGTCGACTGCGAGATGGCCACGGCTGGCGGCCCTTTCGCTGGCAATGATCGTCGCAACCGTTCTGCTGTTCACGACGGTCGATCCATGGATGCCGGACACAGGGCTGTTCATGGGAGGCTTCGATCTCGATGTGTACCGGGACGGTGCCCGGCATGCGATGGCGGGCCTACCGCTCTACACAGAGCCGGTGATCCACGGCCTGCTCTATACGTACACACCGTTCTCGACCGTGCTGTTCGTTCCGCTCGGACTGCTCCCGAGTGGGACAGACAAGTACATCTGGATGGGGTTCAACGTCGCGCTGCTCGCCGCGATCATCGCGTTGTGCTGGCGAATGCTCCACTACCGCATCACCGGTCGCGTCGTCGCTGTCTCGGTCTTGCTCGCGAGCGGATGCATGTTCCTCGAACCGGTGCGCACGACACTGTTCTTCGGTCAGATCAACCTGGTCCTGATGGCCCTGGCGCTCTGGGACGCCTCGCGCGGTGAGCAGAGCCGCTTGAAGGGCGTCGGCGTGGGGATCGCCGCGGGAATCAAGCTCACCCCGGCCTACTTCGTCCTCTACTACCTGGCACTCCGGCAGTGGCGGGCCGCAGCCGTCGCGGTCGCGACGATCGCCGCGACGGTCGGCGTGAGTTGGGCTGTGCTCCCCGAGGATTCGTGGCAGTACTGGAGCGAGACGTTCTTCGACTCCACCCGCATCGCCGACGAGAGTCACGCCGCGAATCAGTCGCTGCGCGGTGTCCTCGCCCGCAGCATCGGCGGGCCGGCGCCCACGTGGCTGTGGCTCGTGCTTGTCGCGGTGGTGGTCTCGGTGAGCATGTGGGTGGCGGCCCGGCTCCACCGCAACGGCGAGACACTGCTCTCGATCACCGTCGCCGGTCTCACCTCGTCGGTGGTGTCGCCGTTCTCCTGGAGCCACCACTGGGTGTGGTTCGTGCCGCTCTTCGTGTACCTCGCGCATCGCGCCCTGACGAATTCGTGGTGGTGGCTCGCAATGGTCGCGCTCTTCGCCGCCGCGGGGTCGTGGTCCTACCGGTGGCCCGACGGCCGAGTTGTGGTCGGCCTCTATCTCTTCCGACCGGTTTGGGTTCCCTGGGACGTTCTCGTGAACCTCTACATCGTGGCGTACGTTGCCATCCTGAGCGGTACGGCCGTCATCGCTTTTCGCAGATCACCGACGACGAGCAAGACCTCTCCGTCTTCGGTCCCCAGCCTTCCCGTGGCAGCGTGAATCCGCGCCGGCGATGCTCGACGCGATCATCGCCGGCGTCAACCTGGTGCATCGCTGTTGATCTTCCGTGTCCATTCGTTGACGGGAGCGGCACAGAATACTGGGTGACTGCTCGTGTCGACGCTGGAAGGATCACCATGCGTGCCACCCGGAAGCTCACCGTCGGCCTGATCGCCGCTGCAGCCGTGACGGCTGTCGCCGTCCCCGCCGCCGCCCTGCCGCCCGGTTCGGATGATCCGTGGCAGCCGCTCCCCCCGATCCCGTCGTTGAACATCGCGCGGTACGTCGGCACCTGGCACCAGCTGGCGGCGGTCCCGCAGCCCTTCAACATCGACTGCGCCCGCGACACCCGGGCCACGTACGCGGTGATCGACGCGTCGAACATCAGCGTGGACAACACGTGTACCACCTGGGCGGGCGGCACCGACCGCGTCGTCGGCAACGGCCGGGTCAACGATCCGGTGACGAATGCCCAACTGCACGTGAGCTTCCCGTCCGTGCCGATGCAGGGGTCGCCCGACGGCCCGACCAACTACGTGGTCACCTACCTCGCCGACGACTATTCGTGGGCGCTGGTCGGCGATCCGGCCCGCGTCTCCGGCTTCGTGCTCTCGCGCACCCCCGCCGTGAGCGATGCCGGCTGGCGGCAGATCCGCAGCGTCGTCGAGGCCCGCGGCTACAACTCATGCCTGCTGCTCACGTCACCCAACACGGACGGACGCTCGGACATCACCCCGCTCTGCGCGATCTGAACAGGTCACGGTGGAGCGCGGTCGCGTTTCGGCCGGCATGGCGCCCTCAGCCGAACAGGAGGCCGACACCACCGATCAGGAACACGACCTGATCCTCGTAGAAGGCCATCAGCCGATCCTCGGCCGGACCTGAATCCCTCGGACCCCAGTCGTCAGCCCGGCTGAGCGCCTGCAGAAATCCCATCAGCGCAACCGCCCACCGCGCATCCAACCGAGCGGCATCGGTGTCCGGGAACGTCCGCCGAACCTGCGTGAGCAACCGATCCCGCAGGTGCTGCTCCGCGGTGTCCAGCGCGGGGTGCCCCTGGGGAGCTATCTGGGTGACGATCTTCAACCAGCGCATGCCGCGGGTGCGGTGGCGCAGCAGCAGGTCCCGATAGGGGTCGGTGACCGCCCGAACGAGCGATTCGACGCTCGGGGGTTGCGGAGCCGCAGCGAGAGCGTCGACGTTGGCTCGGATCCGGTCACGCACCGCGGCGCCCATGTCGAGCAGGACGGCGGCGAGCAGGTCGTCCTTCGTCCCGAAGTGATAGTGCACCGAGGAGGGACCCAGACCCGCCGCCGCATTCACGGCACGGAGCGAGACCGCATCCACTCCGTCGGCGGCGAAGAGGCGCTCGGCCGTCTTCACCAGGCGCGCACGGGTCGCGTCACCCTGCCGATTCTGCTTGGGGACCGTCATGGAACGAGCTTGGCAGCCGTGTGCGCCCCTCCCCCATCGAGGGGCACACACGCGGCCGGTCCGGACGTCGAGCCCACAGGACCCGGCCCCGCCGGGCACCTTCCGATCACGCACCTCCCGCGGTGTTCAGGGACGGTCACGACACCACCATCTATTGGATCAGTCGATCCAGTTGATCTCACATAGGATCGATGGTGTCAACACCAAAATCCATATACAGGAAGGTCTTACATACCGAACTAGTCTTCCGGTACTTCAACCTTTTTAGATCAGTTGATCCATGCTAGACATGTCGACCAAGACGAGTGAGACAGCTCACTTCCGTGTCGACAGGAGATGTCAACGTGTGGTCCCCATCGTCAATTCGCTTCGGCGCCTTCCTCGCCCCCTACCATCCGCTCGACGCCGATCCCGCCCTGCAACTCCGGCGCGATATCGACCTGATGCAGCACCTCGATCACCTCGGGTTCGAAGAGGCCTGGATGGGTGAGCACCATTCGACCGGCGCCGAGATCGTGCCCGCGCCGGACGTGTTCATCGCGGCCGCCGCCGAGCGGACCGAGCGCATCCGGTTCGGCACTGGCGTGACGTCGCTGCCCTACCACCACCCGCTCATCACCGTCGACCGCATCACCCAACTCGATCTGCAGACCCGCGGCCGGCTCATCTTCGGCACCGGTCCGGGCAAGATCCCCCTCGACGCACACATGATGGGGATCAACCCGTCCGACCAGCGTCGCCGCCAGGGGGAGGCACTCGAGGCCATCCTCGCGCTGCTCCGCGGCGAGGTTGTCGACATGGAGACCGACTGGTTCACGTTGCGTGACGCTCGCGCACAGCTGCCCACGTACGACCCCGCCGGCATCGAGACCGTGACGGCCTCGACGATTTCTCCCAACGGCTCGGTTCTCGCGGGTACCCATGGGCTCTCGCTGCTCTCGCTCGCCGCGAGTTCACCCAGCGGATTCGACGCCTTGGACTGCAACTGGGATGTGTACGAAAAGGTCTCGGCCGAGCGCGGACACCGTGCGGACCGGTCCACGTGGCGCGTCGTCAATCCGATGTTCCTGGCCGAGACACGGGCCGAGGCCGAACGTGCCGTGAGTCGACGGATCGGGTCGATGGCCGCCTACGTGAACCGGCAGACCGGGCAGAACCCGGCATGGTCCGATACCCCGGCCGGCGTCATCGACCAGTGGCGGAACGACACGCTCGGCGAGTTCGGCCAGGCCATCATCGGCACGCCCGCCGACGCTATCGCGCAGATCGAGCGGCTCATCGAGAAGACCGGCGGGTTCGGCACGTTCCTGATCCTGCACGTCGACATGGCGAACTGGGAGGACACCAAGCGCAGCTACGAATTGTTCGCATCCGAGGTGGTCCCCCACTTCCGGAAGCGGAACGTCGGCCGCGAGGCGAGCCTGCAGTTCGCCGAGGACAATCGCGACTACCTGATCGGCGGACTGGTCGGCGCGATCACCAAGGCGCACACCGACTACTACGGCCGGCCCGCCGAGACGGAAGGCGTACGAGCATGAGGGGCGCGCAACTCCACCAGGGAACGTTCACGGTGACCGAGGTGGCCGACGCACCACCTCTGGCACCGCACCAGATCCGCATCGCCGTCGTCGCCTGCGGAATCTGCGGCAGCGACCTGAGCATGTCGAAGGATCCGTGCCGCTTCGTGGACGTGGCGCGGGGCGGCGGCTACCCGCTGGCCACGTTCGATCCGGACCGCCCCGTCGTCCTCGGGCACGAGTACGCCGGCATTGTCTCCGAGACAGGCTCGGCGGTGGACGATTTCGCGGTCGGCGACCGGGTGGCGGGGATCGGCCTGGCGACGGACACCAGCACCGGGATCCCGACGATCATCGGCTACTCCAACGAGTACCACGGAGCATTCGGAGACCACGTCGTGGTCGACTCCTACTGGGTCCGTAAGGTTCCCGACAATCTGTCGCTCGAGCACGCCACCCTGGCGGAACCGCTCCACGTCGGTGAGATGCACGTGCAACAGTCCGGCCTCACGTCGGCCGATTCGGCGCTCGTCATCGGTTGCGGGACGATCGGACTCGGCGCCATCGTCGCCGCGAAGGCTCACGGGGCACAGATCGTCATCGCGTCGGAGCCGTCTCCGAAGCGTCGCGAACTCGCGAAGAAGATGGGCGCCGACATCGTCGTCGACCCGACAGAGCAGGACCCGATCGAAGTGTGGAACCGGATGGTCGCCGAGGGAAGCACCCTCGTCGGACAGGCCGCCGACGGCATCCTGATCGCCTACGAATGCAGCGGCCGGGCAGGGATTCTGGGAGATCTGCTGCACACGATGCCGTTCAACTCCCGGATTCAAGTCCTGGCCGCGCCGTTCGCGGACGAGACGATCATTCCCGTCGTCGGACAGTTCCGACGGATCTCGATCAACTTCGGGCACGGGCCGTACGAGAACGCCTACGACATCACCCTGCAACGCCTGGCCGACGGCGAGATCGACGCCGAGGCGATCATCACCGGCCGCGTCGGTCTCGACGGAGTCGCGGACGCCTTCACCGCGCTGCGTGCTCCCGACGAGCACGTCAAGATCCTCGTCCTTCCGGGCACGCAGACGGACAGCTGACGGGCGAGCCTCGGGCGAAGCGCTCGCCCGAGGCTCGCCCCACGCACGACACACCAGAAAGGCACACACGACGTGGAACTCACGCGAAGATCTGCTCTCCTCGGTGGTGCGGCATCCCTCGGCGCCGGCCTGCTCACCGGTCTCGCTCCCCGCGCCCACGCCGCGGGGAGTCTGTCGCCCGGCTTCTGGCACCGCACCGGATCCGTCGGCGCCCCCAGCGTGACCGGACTGCACCTGCAGTTCGGTGCGGACGCCTCACGCGAAATGGTCGTTTCGTGGATCACGCCGACCGCAGTCGAGAAGCCTCGTGTCGAGTTCGGCACGCTGGCCGGGGGACCGGGCCGGACGGTCGCCGCCGAGACGACGCGGTACCGGGACGGCGTGGACGGCGGCGAGCTGTTCGCACACCACGCCCGGCTGGACAAGTTGTCCCCGGGAACGGAGTACGTCTACTACGCCACGCACAACGGCGCCACCCCCGATTCGGGAGTGTTCACGACCGGCCCCAGGGGACGACAACCGTTCACCTTCACGAGTTTCGGCGATCAGGGCACCGTCAACCTCCGCCAACCGAAGACGTTTCCGCCGGGAACGCCCGGCGCCAACGGCCCGTACCCGGTCTACACCAGCAGCAACGTCGGCAGTCAGGCGTCGGCGGACATCGTGCAGGCGATCGAACGGGTGGCGCCCCTGTTCAACCTCGTGAACGGCGACCTCAGCTATGCCGCGATCGGCGCCTACTTCGGCCAGCCCCGGACACCGACGTGGTCGGACTGGTTCATCGGCAACAGCCGTTCCGCTCGCTTCCGCCCCTGGATGCCCTGCCCCGGCAACCACGAGAACGAAAAGGGCAACGGCGAATTCGGCTTCGCGGCCTACCAGAACACCTTCGCGCTGCCGTCGAACGGGACCGATCCGGCGCTCCGGGGTCTGTGGTACTCGTTCACCGCCGGATCCGTGCGCATCATCAGCCTCAGCAACGACGACGTTGCGATCCAGGACGCCGGCGACACCTACATTCGTGGTTACTCGCACGGCGCCCAGGAACGGTGGCTCGAGGCGGAACTGAAAGCGGCCCGCGCAGACCAGAACATCGACTGGATCGTCGTGTGCATGCACCAGACCATGATTTCGAGCGCACGCTCGAGCAACGGCAGCGATCTCGGTGTCCGCCAGGCATGGGGGCCGCTGTTCGATCGGTACGGTGTGGATCTGGTCGTGTGCGGGCACGAGCATCACTACGAACGCTCGCACCCGGTCCGGGGCGCCGCCGGAAACGACACCGCCACCCCGCAACCGACGTCGACACGTCAGGACGTGGTCGACACCGACCTCGGCACCGTCCACATGGTGATCGGCGGCGGCGGCAACTTCGCCACCTCCGAGGGCGACCTCTTCGAACGTCCCGAGGCGCGGGTCATCGTGGCGCGCAGCGACCAGGACAGCCCCATCCTCCCCGGCCACAAGGACTCGATCTGGCTCCACGAGGACGCCCCCTGGGCGTCGGTCCAGGACCGCGAGAACGGTCACGGGTTCGCGGCGTTCGACGTCGATCCGGGCACCCGCCCGGGCGGCAAGACACGCATGACGGTCACCTACTACACGTTCGACGGTCCGTTCGCCGACCTCCGGCCCGTCGACCAGTTCGTGCTCGAACGCACCCGCAGCGACGGCAACCGGCGCGGTAGCGGTAGCTGACCGGACCGGAAGGTATGTCACCCGGCCGCGGCGTACTCGCGCGCCGCGGCCCCGGTGATGTTGGTGAGCATTCCCTTGAAGATGATGCCGTGGAACGGCACGAGCGAATACCAGTAAAGCCGTCCGGCAAGCCCTTTCGGGAAGAAGATGGCCCGCTGGTCCAGGTGCGAGCGGTACGGTCCGTCCGGGTGCACCCGCCATTCGAGCCACGCGCCGCCCGGCGTGCGCATCTCGGCCCGCAACCGCAGCAGCGAGCCGCGGTCGATCTCCTCCACCCGCCAGAAGTCCAGCGGGTCACCGGTGTTGAGCCGACGGGCGTCCCGACGGCCGCGGGCGAGCCCGACACCGCCGACGAGGCGGTCGAGCCATCCGCGGATCACCCATGCGAGAGGGAAGGAATACCAACCGTTCTCGCCGCCGATGCTCTCGACAACGCGCCACAGCGTGTCCGCGTCGGCGTCACAACCGGCACTGCGCTCGTCGGTGTAGACGGCCTCCCCCGCCCAGTCGGGATCGGAGGGCAACGGATCCGACGGCGTCCCCACCGGCGACGCACTGGCCCAATTGGTCTCCACCTCGCCGTTGCGGATCCGCCGCAGCGCCCACCGGATGGCCTGGCGGTACGAGATCAGCCCCTGCGCGGGTGGCGCGATGACGGCGTCGATGTCGTGGTCGGCGACGACGGCGTCATCGTGGAGCGATTCGATCAGCGCCCGCCCCAGCGAACCAGGGATGGGTGTCACCAGTCCGATCCACAGCCCCGCAAGGCGCGGCGTAAGCACCGGAAGCACCAGCACGCGGCGGCGGCGCAAACCCGCGACCTCGGCGTACACCTTCATAATGTCGCCGTACGTGAGAACGTCGGGGCCGCCGATGTCGTAGGCACGACTGCGGGGCAGCGGGGCGTCGGCCGCCTTCACCAGGTAGTACAGGACGTCGCGTACCGCGATGGGTTGAATGCGGTTGTCGACCCATTTCGGGGTGGTCATCACCGGCAGCCGATTGGTCAGGTGCCGGATCATCTCGAACGACGCCGAGCCCGACCCGATCACGACCCCGGCCTGCAGGACCATCGTCGGCACCCCCGAGTTCATCAGGATGTGGCCCACCTGTGCCCGTGAACGCATGTGCAGCGACAGATCGACGTTCTCCGGATGCAGGCCGCCGAGATAGACGAAACGTCCCACCCCGTTGTCCCGGGCCGCGGCAGCCATGTTGGACGCCTCGACTCGTTCGGTCTCGACGAACTCGGACGTCCCGCCCATCGAGTGGATGAGGTAGTAGACGACGTCGATACCGGCGGTCGCGGCCCGCAGGGAGTCCGGATCGCCCAGATCGCCGCGCGCGATTTCGACTCCGCGCGCCCACGGGATGTCGCGCACCTTCTCGGGAGAGCGCACCAGAACCCGCACATCGTGACCGGCAGCCAGCAGACGCGGGGCGAGGCGTCCACCGATGTATCCGGTAGCGCCGGTGACCAGCACCCGTAGCCGCTGCACCACTCAACGGTAACCTCGATGTTCATGAGTGCGCAGGGCGAACCGTTCGACATCGACACCGACGGCGTGCAGGGCTACCTGCACCGGCCGGACGGCGACGCGCTGGGCAAACTCGTCCTCGCCCACGGCGCCGGCGGCGACTGCAATGCAAAGCTGTTGCAGGCCATGGCGTCCGGATTCGCGGACCGCGGCTTGCTGGTGTTGCGCTACAACCTGCCGTTCCGGCAGCGGCGGGCGTCGGGCCCGCCGAACCGGGCCCACGCCGGGGAGGACCGGGACGGCATCGTCGCCGCCGCCGAGGCGATCCGCGGCCTCGCCGACGGCCCGATGATCCTGGCCGGTCACTCGTACGGCGGACGCCAGTCGACGATGCTGGCCGCCGAACGTCCCGACGTCGCCGACGGCCTGGTGCTGCTGTCGTATCCGCTGCATTCGCCGGGCAAGCCGGAGAAGCAGCGCACCGAGCACCTACCGGACCTGCGGACGCCGTCGCTGTTCGTGCACGGCGACCGCGACCCGTTCGGCACCCCCGACGAGATGCGCACCGCGCTCGACCTGATCCCGGCCGAGCACCCGCTGATCCTGATCGAGGGCGGCCGGCACGGCCTCGACCCCGACCGCGCCGACGTCGTCGCCCGCACCGTCGACGCTGCCGCCGAGCTGTTCGCTATTCGTTGATCCGGGCCCGCATCAGGAAGACGTTGTAGTCCGACCACGTCGAGATCGTGAAGTACAGGTCGTTGCCGCGCGACCACGGGTGGATGAAGCCGCCGTACAGCTCCGGGTAGTCGAACACCGACACCGTCGGCGCGCCGTCCGACCACTCGCCCTGCGGCGAATTCGATTCCCGCAGAACGATCGCCGCCTTCGCGGTGTCGAGGTACGACATCTGCCACTTGTCGGTGGACTCGTCGTAGCGCACCGAGAGCTCCGCGACCGGCCCGTGCACGACCGGCGTGGCCGCGGTGTACCCACCGACGGGCGTCCAGCTGCCGTCCTGCCAGTACTGGTACGCGGACTTGTTCAGCACCTGGTCCTTGGGCACCCGCGCCAGGCCCACCGCCGCGAGCCGGGTGTTGGGGGTGCCGAACATGTACACGTAGTCCCCGGCCGGCACCATCGCCGCCACCTGAAAATTGGTGACCCCGAAGATGTTGTCCCACTGGGCATACGGGTCCTTGATCCACGTGGAACCGCCGTCGTCGGAGTAGGCGATGCCGCCGTGGTTGGTCCACCAGGTGCCCGGGATGCTGTTCCACGTGCGGATCGACATGTAGCTCATGTACTGCCGGTCGCCGACCGCGAACCCGGACGTCGGGATGGTGGTGATCTCGACGTTGTCCATCTTGCGGCTGCTCAGCAGTTCGGCGGCGTGGCACCGGCTGTCCTGCACCATCGAGTCGAAACTCATTCCGTCCGAGAGGTTCCGGTCGGTGCTGATCGCGAGCACGTTGCTGCGCCAGTCGTCACCCTGCCCACCCGGCGGATGGAAGCCCCTACCGATCGTGTCGCCGAAGGCGATCGCGATCTGCCCCGGCGCGCTCTCCCACATGATGCCCAGATCGGTGCCCTGGACCTGCCAGCGCTTGTCCGTCCGGTTCACCGAGCCCGCCCCGGTGAGCTTGGCGATCCGGTCCACCTTCCCGATCCGCGGCGTCGGCGGCGCCGGGGTGCGCGGCGCCGCCTCGACGCCCGGGTCCGCCGGATCCGGCGGCGGGGGCAGCGGGCCGGGATCCGGTCCCGGGATCGGGATGCCGAAGTTGAACGGCGCGGGCTTGAGCCCGATCTGCGGGATCTTCAGGTCGGTGGACAGCGACGACGGCGGCGGCAACTCGTCCGTCAGGTCCGGGCACGGGTCGGTGCACGGGTCGGCCGGGAGCGGGCCGGAGGCGATCCGGGTGGTCGGCGGCTCCGGCGCCGGGAACGGGACCGTCGTGATCACCGGATAGGGGACCGGGATCTCGAGGCGTTCGGGGATGATCGGCTCGAGCTGGTGGGAGACCTCCGCCATGCAGGGCCCGGTGCCCGGTGCGCCGTTCGGCAGCGGCTCGGCCGCCGCGACCCCGGTAGTGCCCGCCACCGCGGCGGAGCCGAGCAGCGCCACCGCTGCCAGCGCCGTGAGCCTGGTCGACATGGATCCCCCGATCCGTTCGTGATCGTCATCCGACAGGCGCGAACGCGCCTGTGTCCGAACGGAACATAACACCAAGATCATCGACGGGCGTCCGGCGACGCCGGGCGCCGGGATCACGGCATGAGCGCCGAAGTGCCGGCACCGACGTCCAGCGACGTCCCGGTCACGTACCGGGACTGCTCCGACACGAGATAGAGCACCGCGTGCGAGATGTCCTCCGGCGCCATCCACGGCACCCGCATCGGCGTGATCGAGGCGTACCTCGACTCGACGGTCTCCCGCGTCGGGTGCTCGATGTCGGGAGCGAACAGTCCGTAGAACGCCTCGTTGTGGACCATCGGGGTGTCCACCGAGCCCGGGCACACCGCGTTGACGGTGATCCCGTACCGGGCGAGTTCCAGGGCCAGGGTCTTCACGAGCCCGATCACGCCCCACTTGGCGGCCACGTAGTGCGCCAGGTTCGGGGTGCCCATGTGCCCGCCCATCGACGACGTCGCGACAATGCGTCCGTACCCCTGTTCGATCATGTGCGGAGCCACCGCGCGCAGGGTCTTGAAGACGCCCGTCAGGTTGGTGTCGACCACCGCGTCCCACATCTCGTCGGTGAGTTCCCACGTCTTCGCGAACGCGCACACACCGGCGTTCGCGATGCAGATGTCGATCTTGCCGAGTTCGGTGATCGCGGTCGCGACGGCCGCGTCCACCGCCGCGCCGTCGCGCACGTCCACCACCGCGGTGCGGCACCGGACGCCCAGCGCCTCGACCATCCGCCGGGTCTCGTCGAGTTCGTCCGCGGTCGCCAGCGGGTACGGCACCGTCGCGACGTCGGCGCAGATGTCGATGCCGAAGATGTCGGCACCCTCCGCGGCGAGGGCGAGCGCGTGCGCCCGGCCCTGCCCGCGCGCCGCGCCGGTCACGAACGCCGTCCTGCCTTCGAGCTGTCCCATATCTCCTCCAAGTCTCAACTGCCCCAGATCATTACCGATCGAGTACGAACGTGGTCCAGGTCGTCTTCCAACAAGCGGGAAAAATCGCCCCGGCGCCGACAGCGCGGAGGGCGCCGCGCAAACCCCTGCCGAGACGTGACCTCCTGGGTACGCTGAAAAGCGACCAACTATCGGGAGGTCGAGGAATGCTCTACAGCGATATTCCGAGTCATGCCGAGATCCGACGGCTCGCCGGGGTGGAGGGTCAAACCTGCATCTCGATCTACACGCCCACCGAGGACGACATTAAGGATCCGGGCAAGAGCCGAATCGAGTTCACCAACCAGGTCAAGTCCGCACTCGAACAGGTCGACGATCCGAAGGAACGTGTGACGTTCGAGCAGGCATTCGACGACCTGATCGACGACGAGGCGTTCTGGCGCTACCAGGCACGCTCCCTCGTCGTGCTCGCCACGCCGGACCGACTACGACGCTATCGGCTGCCCAATCGACTCGGATCGTCCGTCATCGTCAGCGACCGCTTCTACATCAAGCCGCTGTTGCGGACGGTGACCTTTCCGCAGACAGCGTTCGTCCTGGCCCTCGCCGAGGGTTCGGTGCGCTTGATCGAGGTCACGGCCGATCAGCCACCGTCGAAGATCGACGTTCCCGGCCTGCCCTCGGATGCCGCCAGCTACGCGGGCGTGTCGTCGCTCGGGCGCACGGCCCCGGGCCGGGTGCACGGTCGGGTGCAGGGCGACGAGGGCCGCAAGCTCCGCGTCCACGAGTACGTCCGCGCCGTGGACCACGCGCTCCGGAGCGTGCTCACCGGCAGGGACATCCCGCTGATCCTCGCGGCCGCGGAACCGACAGCCTCGCAGTACCGCTCGGTGAACAACTACCACAAGCTGCTCGACGAGGGCATCTCCGGCAATCCGGAGGAAATGACCGACGGCCAGATCGCCGAGGTCACGCGGACCGTGCTCGACAGCTACTACGCGCAGCAGCTGGCCGATACCCGCAAGCAGTTCGACGACCTCCGTTCGAAGGGCCGGGCGCAGGTCGAGATCTCGGACGTGGCCCGGTCGGCCACCTTCGGTCGGATCGAAACGCTGATGGTCGACATCGAAGGCGTCGTGCCGGGCACGATCGACCCCGATACCGGAAAGGTCATGCTGGCCGAGCTGGACGGCAACCACTCGTACGGTGTGGTCGACGAGATCGCCCGGCGGTCGCTGCTCACCGGCGCGCGGGTCCTCGCACTCCGGACCGGCGACGTCCCCGACGAGGTGCCGGCCGCGGCCATCCTGAGGTTCGCCGAATGACCGTCGCGGAGAACTACTTCTCCTCCTGCTGCTGCTGAGCGGCGAGGAACACGGACAGGGTTTCGACGACGTAGGTGTCGGCGGCCGACTTGTCGAAGCCGAGTTCGGACAGAACTCCCGCTCCGTGCTCCTGTTCGAGCAGCGCCAGCAGCATGTGCTCGGTGCCGATGTAGTTGTGCCCCAGCCGGAGCGCTTCACGGAACGTCAGCTCGAGGGCCTTCCGGGCGCCCGCGTCGAACGGAATGAGGTCGGGCAGCTGGTCGACCTTCGGCGGCAGTACCGTCAGCACGGCCCGCCGCACCGTGTCGACGTCCAAATCCTGCGCGGCAAGCATTTTCACCGCGAGCGACTCCGGATCGGTCAGCACGCCGAGTACCAGGTGCTCGGGCGCGATCTGATCGTTGCCCGCGGCCCGGGCTGCATTCTGCGCCGCCATCACCGCGTTGCGTGCGCGGGGAGTGAACCTGCTGAAGCCCTGATCGGCGTCGAGATCGGACGGCTCGCCCGGCCCCTTGGGCACGAAACGTTTCTGCGCCGCCTGCTTGGTGACACCCATGCTGCGACCGATGTCGGTCCACGATGCGCCGGAGCGCCGCGCCTGGTCCACGAAGTGCCCGATCAGATGGTCGGCGATGTCACCGAGGTGTTCGGCGGTCAGCACCGCGTCGGTCAACTGTTCGAGTGCGTCGGTGTGGACCTTCTTGATCGCGTCGATCAGATCGTCGAGTCGGACAGGATTCGTCATGGGCACCGGATTCGTCATACGACAACCGTAGGTTGACGATCGGCGAGCGTCAACCCCAGGTTGTCGATCTTTTCCAGGCGCGAGCCGACGCGCCTGCCCCTATCGTTGAGACAGGAGCGTCGGCCCTCGAAGGAGTTCGCAATGCCCGACTACGGCAACGAGATCCGATTCGGCTGGTTTCTCGTCCCGGACGCACACTCACCCCAGGCGGCGCTCGACACCGCGGCCGTCCTCGACCGGGCCGGCTTCGACCTGGTCGGGATCCAGGACCACCCGTACCAGCGCGGGTTCCTCGACGCCTGGACGCTGCTGTCCGCGATCGCGGCCCGCACCGAACAGCTGTCGGTGTTCCCCGACGTCGCGAGCCTGCCTCTGCGCCCGCCGGCGGTGCTCGCCAAGTCGGCGGCCAGCCTCGATCTCCTCTCCGGCGGCCGCGTCGAGCTGGGTCTGGGCGCCGGCGCGATGTGGGATGCGATCGCCGCTATGGGCGGCCCGCGCCGGACCCCCGGCGAGTCGGTGCAGGCACTGCGGGAGGCGGTCGCGGTGATCCGGCTGATGTGGAGCGGAGAACGGTCCATTCGGTTCGACGGCGACTTCTACTCCGTGAACGGCGTCCACCCGGGACCCGTACCGGCGCACCCGATCGGCGTCTGGATCGGCGGCTACAAGCCGCGCATGCTCCATCTGGTCGGCGAGATCGGCGACGGCTGGCTCCCCTCGCTCGGATACATCGACGACGACGGAATCGCCACGGCCAGTGCGACCATCGACGCCGCCGCCACCGCGGCGGGGCGGGACCCGTCGAGCATCCGGCGGATCCTCAACGTCGGGGGCGACATTCCGCTCGACGACCTCCCCCGGCGCCTCTCTTCCCTCGCGCTCGACCACGGCATCGACACCTTCATCCTCGGCGGGCACCCCACCGACGAATCGCTGACCTACCTCGCGCAGGAGGTCCTCCCGCGCGTGCGCGACGGCGTCGCCGGCGGCCGTTGAGGGGCGCGCCCACCACGACACCCGCGATCCGTCACGTCTTCGTGGTGACGAACCCCTGATCGACCAGCCATTGCCGCGCCACCGCCGCGGGGTCCTTGCCCTCGACGTCCACCTGACGGTTCAGTTCGGTGATCGCCTCGTTCGTCAGGACCGCCGAGATCGGCGCCATGACCTCCGCGACCTGCGGGTGGTCCCGCGCGAAATCGTCGCGCATGGTGAGGGCCGGGTTGTACTTCGGGAAGAACTGGCGGTCGTCCTCGAGCACCACGAGGTCCAGCGCCGCGATCCGACCGTCGGTCGTGAACACCTCACCGAACTTGCACTGGCTCCCGTCGGCGGTGGCCTGATAGATGATGCCGGTCTGCAGGACTCGGCGTTCCACCCGGCCCGGGTCGAACCCGTAGGCGGCGGCCATGCCGGGGAAGCCGTCCTGCCGGACGTTGAACTCGGTCTCGACGCACGTCGTCGCGGCCCCCGGGTCACGCTGCACCAGTGCGGCGTAGTCGGACAGCGTGCGCACCCCGGTCGCGTCCGCGGTCTTCCGGCTGGTCGCCAGCGCGTACGTGTTGTTCATCGGCGCCGGATCGGTCCACACCATGCCGTTGCGCTCGAGATCCTCGTCCCGGACCGCCTCGAACTGCGCGCGCGAATCGGGGATCGGCTGCTCGTGCCCCAGATAGTTGACCCAGCCGGTACCGGTGTACTCGTAGCTCACGTCGATCTGCCCGGCCAACTGTGCGTCGCGGGTGCTGTTGGATCCCTGGATGTTGGTGAGGTCGCGGACGTCGGCGCCGGCCGCGGACAGCGCGAACTCGATGATGTAACCGAGGATCACCTGCTCCGTGAAGTCCTTGGAACCGACCGTGATTCGGACACCCTCGAGTTCCGACACCGGCTGGATGCTGCCGGGTCCCACCTTCAGCGGAACCGCGCCGCCGGATTCGAGCCCGCACCCGACCAACAGCGTCGCGGCAAGCGCGAGCACACCGCCCGCGAGCGCACGTCGTTTCACACCCATGTCAACGCAGCCCCTTCGGACCGAGGTAGGTCTCGGCGAGCGCACCGACCCAGTCGACCAGCAGCGCCAGCGCGACGGCGAGCACCGCGCCGACCACCAGGGTCACGTTGTCGCGCAGCTTGTATCCGGTGTCGATGAGGATGCCGAGCCCGCCCGCACTCACCAGGAAGCACAGCGTCGCGGTCCCCACCGCGAGCACGAGCGACGTGCGCAGTCCCGCCAGGATGTACGGAACCGCCAGCGGGAACTCGACCCGGCGCAGGACCGTCAACGCCGACATCCCCTGTCCGCGGCCCGCGTCGACGAGCGCCCGATCGACCTCCTGGTAGCCGAGGATCGTGTTGCGCAGCACCGGCAGCAGCGAATAGAACGCGATCGGCAGCACCCCGATCCAGAATCCCGTCGTCCGAGTCGCCAGGTAGAACAGCACCAGCAGACCGATCGCCGGCGCCGACGCCCCGATGTTGGCGATGCCGACGAAAATCGGTGTCAGGAAAGTGAATCCGGGACGGGTCAGCAGTGTGCCGAGCGGAACGGCCAACGCGAGCACGATCAGGACCACGACCACCGTGATGAGCACGTGCTGCCAGGTCAGCGTCGCGATGTTGGCTACGTTGATGCTCGCCTTCTGCGTGGCCGTGAGGTCCCGGGTGAACGCCCAGCCCAGCACTCCACCGACGAGGACGAGCACCAGCAGCGGCTGGACGAGCAGCCGCAGGTGTTCGGACCGTGCCTCGGCTTCCGGTGCTGTCTGCGTGGTCATTTCGACGGTTCCTCCGAGACGTCGATCGATTCGGCCGACGGGAGAGCGTCCTCGACGTGATCGTCGGCGTGTTCCTCCCGGACCTCCTGCAACGCGTGGACGAGCGTGTCGATCGTCACGAGTCCGAGATACTCGCCGCGGCGGCCGGTCACCGCGGCGGACGCACTGGCCTGCACCAGCAGCGCCTCGAGGGCGTCCTGCAGCGTCGAACTCGCCGAGACATTCTCACCGACCGGATCACCGACGTCCTCGAGCGATACCGCCGACGCCAGATGCTCCGGCGACACCCACCGCACCGGCCGGTCGCGGTGGTCGAGGATCACGCCCCAGTGCGCATCCCGCTCGACGAGTTCGCGGCGCAGGTCCGCGACGGACCCGTCCCGATATGCGGTGGGGCACTGCGACAGTTCGATGTCGCTCACCCGGGCCAGCGTGAGCTGTTTGAGCGACGCGTCGGCGCCGATGAAGCCGGCGACCATGTCGTTCGCGGGATTCGCGAGGATCGCCTCCGGGGTGTCGTACTGCATGATGTGGGACTGGCTGCCCAGCACCGCGATTCGATCGCCCAGCTTGACCGCCTCGTTGAAGTCGTGGGTGACGAACACGATGGTCTTGCCGAGTTCCGACTGCAACCGCATCAACTCGTCCTGCAGCAGGCCGCGCGTGATCGGGTCGACCGCACCGAACGGTTCGTCCATGAGGAGCACCGGCGGATCCGCGGCGAGGGCGCGGGCCACCCCGACCCGCTGCTGCTGCCCGCCCGACAACTGCCGGGGGTACCGGTCCCGGTAGGTGTCCGGGTCCAGACCGACGAGGTCGAGCATCTCGTCGACCCGGTCGACGGTGCGCTTCTTGTCCCACCCGACCAGCCCCGGAACCGTCGCGACGTTCTTGGCGACGGAGAGGTGCGGAAACAGACCGGCCTGCTGGATCGAGTAGCCGATGCCGCGACGCAGCCGGTCCGGGTCGATGGAGTGCGTGTCGCGCCCGGCGATGGTGATCTTGCCGGACGTCGGTTCGATGAGGCGGTTGATCATGCGCATCGTGGTGGTCTTGCCGCAGCCCGAGGGGCCGACGAACACGACGGTCTCACCGGCAGGAATGGTCATCGAGACGTGGTCGACCGCCGGGTCGGCCTGCCCGGGATACTGCTTGACCACGTCGTCGAGCACGATCTCGACGCCCTTACCAGTGCGTTCTTCGGCGGGTAGCAGATCAGTCACGAATCCCCCTGGAGGTGGTGAGGCGCCCGAGGAGGACCAGCAGTCCGTCGAGGACGAGCGCAAGGATGACGATGAGAACGGTGCCGGTGAGCGCCTGCGGCACGGCCGTCGGGCTGCCCACGCGCGAGAGGCCGGAGAAGATCAGGTTGCCCAGGCCGGGCCCCTTCGCGTACGCGGCGATCGCGAGGATGCCCATGAGCATCTGGGTGCTCACCCGGATACCGGCCAGGATCGACGGCCAGGCCAGCGGCAACTCGATCCGCCCCAGCACGTGCAGCCGACCCATACCGACACCCTTCGCGGCATCGGTGATCGCCGGATCGACCGAGGCCAAGCCGATGATCGTGTTCCGGATGATCGGCAGCAGCGCGTACAGCACCAGGGCTGTCACGGTGGGTGCGACACCCAGGCCGAGAATCGGGATGAGCAGGCCCAACAGCGCGAACGACGGCAACGTCAGGATCGTGCTGGCGAGGCCCGTCGCGACCGCCGATCCGATCGGGCTGCGGTACACGGCGATCCCGATCGCCACCGCGATCACACCGGCGATGATCACCGACTGCACGACGGCACTGACGTGCAGGTACGAGTCCGTGAGCAACTGCTGTCGTCGCTCGGACACAAAATTCCACAAGGTCTGGAAATCCAACCCAGAACCTCCCTCCAGCCGCGACCAGGCCCGCGAAAGGCCCGTCCACTCATGCAGACGGGCCTTCCACGGGCCGCGCGGCACTGCGCTTGCCTTCAACCCTGCCCCGAAACGCCGAATTCTGCACGGCAATCGGCCGGGCGCGTCGGCGTCGCACCCGGGGCTACCTGGACAAACGGGTCAGCGAATCCGGTCCAGACTCGACAACGGTCGCACCGCGATGCGCACCAGCGCGAGCGGATTGTCGTCACCCGCGGCACGGTTGGCGCCCATCGCGCCGCACGCGGTGCACCGGTGGATGATCATCCACTCGCCACCGCCGCGCACCGAGATCGAGATCGGATCCATCCGGCCCCCGCAGGACGACGCACGGTCACCGGGGAGGTCCCGATCCACGTGCCTGCTGCACAGGCATGTCGGACAGTGATTGCGGTGCGCGGTACCGGGCGCCCACATCGAAACGTCCAATCCGCAACCGAGACAACGAAACGACGTCCCGCGGCGCGCGGGACCGTCCCGGTGGGCGGGTTTGGCGCGCTGCGGACGCTCGACTCGGCCATTCCTGCGTGACATGTCGATCACCCCCGCCGCGTCAGAGTTGCGCGAGGTGCTCGAGCGGGAACGGCGGCTGCGCCAACGGTTTCACCGCGATGCGGATCAACAGGAGTTGGTTGTCGTCCTCGGCGACCGGTCCGGCCTCGAGGTGGTCGCAACCGGTGCACCGGTGGATCAGCATCCACTCGCCGTCGCGCAGGACGGCCACAGCGATCGGATGCGTGCGGGCACCACACGGCCGGTGCCTGCCGGCCAGGCAGTTGGGGCAGTGCATCCGCAACTCTCCGCTCGGCGCGGCTTCGGACACGGTCAGTCCGCAACGGATGCACGTGAAGGTGGACAGGTGTGAAATTGGTGTGCCACTACGGGACACGGGAGTTCTCCTCTGTGAGATCGATTGGGCGGCAAGGCTTGCCGAGCGCGATCGATCCCGCGGAAGACTCACACCGGACAGACGATCCGATGTCGGGTACGGATCACCGGCGCGAGCGGTTCGCGGGATCGCGAAGAAGCTCGGCGGCTGTCCGGGGCATAGTTCACCACTTCCATATGCGTCGGTTCCGGCTCGGGGCCGGATTCGCCGAACCATAGGCGGGCCCGCGGCCGGCGCGCAACCGAATTACCGCGCCGCGCTGATGCCGTCGAGCACAGGTCGGACCAGGCAGTCGACGCGAACAGCGAATCGCGAGAGGTCATACGCGACGATGCACAAGAATGCGCAATAAAAGGTTGCGCATGGGTCCTGGAGCCGATAGCGTGATGCGCAACCAAACGTTGCGATAGAGGGGAGCCGACGTGGAGTACGGACGAATCGAGCGCTCTGTATACGTCGAAGCCACGCCGGACGTGGTCTACGAGGTCGTCAGCAGTCCCGAGCACTTGAAGGAGTGGTGGCCCGACGAGGTCGTCGACCTGGAACCGATCCCCGGCTCCGTCGGCGAGCTCGTGTGGGGCGACAGGACCTCGCCCGACGGGCACGTCGCCCGGATCACGGTGGTCGACGCCCAGCCACCCCGATTGTTCTCCTTCCGCTGGGCTCATCTCACCGACGGGACGGCCCCCGTCAACTCCCTGCTGGTGACGTTCGAGCTCGCCCCCACCGGAGCGGGCACGACCCTCCGGATGACGGAAACCGGGTTCCGCGAGATGGGTTGGGAGGTCGCCGTTCTCGAGGAGCAGTACAACGCGCACGTCGAGGGGTGGGCCCGGCATCTGCCGCGCCTCGCCGAGTACGTCAGCCGACTGGGTGCCGACCGATGAATTCCGTTGTCGACGACGGCCTCTGGTCCGCGATCGGGGACCCGACACGGCGACGGATGCTCGACCTGCTGCTCGCGGACGGCGAGGGGACCGCGACCACGCTCAGTGAGCAGCTGCCCGTGACCCGTCAAGCTGTCGCGAAGCACCTCGGCGTTCTCGACCGGGTCGGTTTGGTGCACGCGACACCCGTGGGCCGGGAGAGGCTCTACCGGGTCGACGACGCACAACTCGCCCGCGCGGTGGCGCAGCTCAATGCCGTCGGGGCGACGTGGGACGCCAGGCTCCAGCGCATCAAGCGGATCGCAGAAGCAATCCAACGCAACAGTCCAAAGTGATAAGAGGGAGGAATTCGAGATGGTCGACATTCTGCACAGGGTCGGGATCAAGTCGTCCTCGGTCGACGACGTCTACGCGGCGTTGACGACGGTCGAAGGTCTTGCCGGCTGGTGGACCAGCGACACCGACGGAGACCCGAACATCGGAGGGACACTCCGGTTCCGCTTCGGAGAAGGCGGATTCGACATGAAGGTGACAGACCTCCAGCCCGCGAGACGAGTGGCGTGGGAGGTGATCGCGGGGCCCGAGGAATGGGTCGGCACCCGGGTGGTGTGGGACCTCCGACGCGACGGCGACTACACGGTCGTCCTCTTGTCGCACGAAGGATGGAAGGAGCCGGTGGAATTCATGCACCACTGCAGCACCAAATGGGCGCTCTTCCTGATGAGCCTGAAATCGATGGTCGAAACCGGCACGGGCGCACCGGATCCCCGAGACGTCAAGATCGACAACTGGAACTAGGCGCTGATGCCGTCGAGTACCAGTCGGACCAGGTAGTCGACGAGATCGGCTTCGCTCCAGTCGGGCCGGGTGAGGGTCAGCGTCGTGAGCGCTCCGCGCATCGTGTCAAGCACGAGGGCGCCGTCCGCGTCCGGCCTGATCTCGCCGGCCTCGATCGCCCGGCCGAATACCTCGTCGTATCTCGCCCGGACGGGCGCGATGAACCGGCGTTCGGCCTCGTCCTGGAGCGCGGGATCGGCGACCATGTCGGCGATCAGGCCCGGCATCCCGCGTCGATACTCCGGCAGCGAATGGAGCGCGACCATGTCGCGCACCATCGCGGTGAAGGTGACGGCGAACGGCGCACCGTCCGGAACGTTGCGCGCCGACAACGGCTCCCGCCGGAACAGCGCCTCCTGCACGAGCGCCGCCTTCGATCCCCACCACTGGTAGAGCAGCGGACGCCCCACGCCGGCGCGTCGCGCGACCGCGGCGAGAGTCACCGCCTCGTAGCCGTCCTCGATCAACAACTCGGTGGTGGCGACGAGGACCGCGCGATGGCGTTCCGGGTCGCGCGGACGCCCACGCCCGCTTGCACTCTCGGTCATGCGCCGTTCTCCTGTCGAACTCACCCCTGGGGTCCTGACAAATTAGCTTACATCGTGTAATCCTGTTAACGGCCCGTCCGACTCGGCGCCCCCTGGAACGATGCGGAGCTTTCCTATGCCCTTGATCGAACTCATCCGGCCGACCGCGTCCGTCGCCGTGCTGACCCTCAACAATCCCGAGCGCCTCAACGCCCTCAGCTTCGCCCTCGTCGAGGAACTGCACGACGCGCTGTCCGCGGTCGAGTACGACTACTCCTGCCGCGTCCTGGTGCTCACCGGCGCCGGACGCGGATTCTGCGCCGGCCTCGACCTCAAGGACGAGCAGCGGATCGCACCCACCGCAATCGGCATGAGCCCGCCGGCCGCGTCGATGCGGACGCAGGAGTACATCGCCTCACTCGTCCCCCGACTCCAGCGCCTGCCGCAGACCGTGATCGCCGCCGTCAACGGGCCCGCGTTCGGCGGCGGCCTCGCGCTCGCCGCCGCGTCCGACATCCGGATCGCCGCCGACTCCGCGACGTTCGGCGCCCAGACGATCAAGATCGGCATCTCGGGCTGCGACATCGGCATCAGCTACACGCTGCCCCGGATCATCGGTGGCGGCCGCGCCACCGAACTGATCACCACGGCCCGCGTGTTCGACGCCGCCGAGGCCGAGCGGATCGGGTTCGTCACCCGGCTCGTGCCCGCCGACGATCTGCTCGACTCCGCGTTGGAGCTCGCCGAAACACTGTGCGCGCACAGCCCCTTCGCACTCGAGATGACGAAGCAGGTGCTGATCGCCAACGCCGACGCCGCCAGTCTCGACCAGGCGATCGCGCTCGAGAACCGTACTCAGATCCTGGCCGGCACCGGCGGCGAGTTCACCGAGGCCGTAACGGCGTTCGCCGAGCGTCGCGCACCGTCCTGGGTCGACTGACCCGCCCGATCACCGTAGGAAGGACCGTCCATCGTGAACCGTGAAAAGCTCGGCACCCTGTTCGACCTCACCGGCCGCACCGCGGTCGTGACCGGCGGCACCCGCGGCATCGGCCTGGCGATCGCCGAGGGCTTCGCGGCCGCCGGCGCCGACGTCGTCGTCGCCAGCCGCAAGGCCGACGCGTGCACCGAGGCCGCCCGACACCTGCAGGAGCTCGGCGGCAATGCGATCGGAATTCCCACGCACATGGGCGAACTCGACGACCTGACCGCACTGGCGGAGGGCGCCGCGGCCGAGTTCGGCGGTATTGACATCCTCGTCAACGCCGCCGCGAATCCGCTCACCCTGCCGCTCGGCGAGTTCACGCCGGACGCGTGGACCAAGTCGTACGACGTGAATCTGCGCGGACCGGTCTTCCTGACCCAGGCTGCACTCCCCTACCTCGAGGCCAGCGACCACGCCGCCGTCATCAACGTCATCTCGGTGGGCGCGTTCATGTTCTCGCCGAAGGTCGCGATGTACGCGGCCGGCAAGAACGCGCTGCTGTCGTACACGCGCTCCATGGCCGCCGAGTTCGCGCCGCGCGGGATCCGGGTCAATGCCCTCGCGCCCGGCTCGGTCGACACCCACATGGTCCGCAACAATCCGCCGGAGGCGATCGCGGCGATGCGACAGATGTCGTTGCAGCAGCGCATCGCGGATCCGGACGAGATGGTCGGCCCCGCACTGCTGCTCGCCTCCGATGCGGGCAGCTACATCACAGGGCAGGTGGTCATCGCCGACGGCGGATCGGTGGTCCACTGACGCCGATGTGACGCATGCCACTGAGCGAGAACGGCGCTTCCCTTCGTCCCGTAATCAGGCCATTGTCCGGTGCAGGCCGGACCGTCCGGCCCGCAACGGATTTCGGAGGACGAATGGCACGGCTCGACGGCAAGGTCGCGATCATCACCGGAGCGGCGCAGGGCATGGGCGCGGCGACCGCCCGGTTGTTCGTCGCGGAAGGTGCACGCGTGGCGCTCGGCGACGTCCTGGAGGAGAGGGGGCATGCCCTCGCCGAAGAGCTGGGCGACGCCGCCTTCTTCGCCCCGCTGGACGTCAGCAGCGAGGACTCGTGGACGGCGTTCACCGCGCAGACCGTCGAACGGTTCGGCGCGATCGACATCCTGGTCAACAACGCCGGCGTCATGCACTGGGCGCCGATCGAAGACATCGACGTCGCGAAGACCGAACGCCTGCTCGACGTCAACGTCCTCGGAAACCTGCTGGGCGCCAAGGCCGTCGTGCCGACCATGAAGAGCGCGGGCCGGGGCGTGATCGTCAACATCTCGTCGGTCGACGGCCTGCGCGGTGTCAACGGGCTGGCCGCGTACACCGCCAGCAAGTGGGCGGTGCGCGGACTGACCAAGGCGCTCGCGTACGAGCTCGGCCCCGCCGGCATCCGGGTGTGCTCGGTGCATCCGGGCGGCGTCGACACCACGCTCGGCAACCCCGGCGGCCTGCGCGGCGACGAACTGCAGAGCAAGTACGTGGGCGTGCCGCTGCAGCGGATCGGCGAATCCGAGGACATCGCCCGCGCCACGCTGTTCGTCGCGAGCGACGAGGCGTCGTACATCTCGGGCGCCGAACTGGCCGTCGACGGCGGCTGGTCGGCCGGCACCTACTACCCGGGACTGCCCGGCACCCCGGCTGCGCTGCTCCCCTGACGGACCGGTGGCGGTCGCCGACCCGGCGACCGCCACAATGTACGCCGTGAGTTCCGAGATCGCCCCGCCCCGTTCCACCACCGGTTCGACCCCCACCGGGCGCGGCGCTCGGATCCATCCGGCGTGGCTCGCGGCCGCCGTCGCATTCCTGGCGCTGGTCGGTGCGGCCAGTTTCCGGGCGGCCCCGTCCGTGCTCATCGATCCGCTGCACAACGACTTCGGGTGGTCGCGCGCGAGCATCTCGGCCGCGGTGTCGGTCAATCTGGTGCTGTACGGACTGACCGCCCCGTTCGCCGCCGCGCTGATGGAACGGTTCGGTATGCGCCGCATCGTGGCGTCGGCGCTGGCGCTCGTGTCCCTGGGCAGTGGGCTCACCGTCTTCATGACCACCACGTGGCAACTGGTGCTGCTGTGGGGTGTGCTGGTGGGCCTCGGCACCGGATCGATGGCGCTCGCGTTCGTGGCGACGGTGACCGATCGGTGGTTCGTTGCTCGCCGCGGGCTGGTCACCGGCGTCCTCACCGCGGGCGGCGCCGCCGGACAGTTGGTGTTCCTCCCGGTCCTCGCCATGCTGGCGGAGCGCTACGACTGGCGGACGGTGTCCCTCACCGTGGCCCTCGCCGCGCTCGCGGTGGTGCCGCTGGTGCTGCTGTTCCTCCGCAACCGTCCCGAGGACGTCGGGAGCACGCCGTACGGCGCCCCCGCCGACTACGTCCGTCCGCCCACGCCGGAGGCCCCGGGCGGCGCGGTCGGTCGCGCGCTCGGCGTGCTGTGGTCGGCCGCGCGGACCCGCGTGTTCTGGTTGCTGGCGGGCACGTTCGCGATCTGTGGCGCCAGCACCAACGGACTGGTCGGCACGCATTTCGTGCCGGCGGCACACGACCACGGCATGCCGACGACCGCTGCGGCGGGCCTGCTGGCGGTGATCGGCCTCTTCGACCTGGTGGGCACGATCGCGTCGGGGTGGTTCACCGACCGGTTCGACTCCCGCAAGCTGCTGGGGATCTACTACCTGCTGCGCGGCCTGTCGCTGATGGTGCTGCCGCTGCTGTTCGCCGAGACCGTGCACCCACCGATGATCGCGTTCATCATCTTCTACGGCCTCGACTGGGTCGCAACCGTGCCGCCGACGGTCGCACTGTGCCGCAAGCACTTCGGCGCCGACGGTCCGATCGTCTTCGGCTGGGTACTGGCGTCGCACCAGATCGGCGCGGGCCTGGTGGCCTTCCTCGCCGGACTGGTCCGTGACCGGTTCGGCGGGTACGACGCGGCGTTCTTCGTGGCCGGCGGGCTGTGCGCGATCGCCGCGGTGATGTCGCTAGCGATCGCGAAGTCGACGGCGCCCAGCCAGCCCGACTGAGCTTGACCCACATGTGACCTGCTTCTTCCGGCGGCGTGCAGGGCGCCCGGCTATGTTGGGGCAGTGCGCTCGGATCGGGATGACACCGCCGACGAGCTTCGATCACACCGCCGCCGCAGGGCGGTCACGGCCCTGCGCATCGCGACCGCCACGGTGGCGGTCGCAGTGCTGGTGATGACCGGGCTGGGATGGGCGGCCCACCAGCAGTTGACGTCCGGACTCATCCGGTCCGGGGCCCTCGACGTGCTGACCGGAGGCGCCCGGAAGTCGGAACACGGCGATTCGAACATTCTGCTCATCGGCCTCGACAGCCGAAAGGACATGCACGGCAACGACCTACCGCCGGAGTTCGTCACCGACGAGCTGCACGCCGGCGACAGCGACGTCGGCGGCTACAACACCAACACCCTGATCCTGCTGCACGTGCCGGGCGACGGCAGTAGAGCGACGGCGGCCGCGATCCCGCGCGACGACTACGTCGAGGTCCCGGGCTACGGCAAACGCAAGATCAAGGAGGCGTACAGCCTGGCGAAGGCCGACGCCGACTCCGAGCTCGAGGCGCAGGGGGTGACCGATCCGGCCGAGCGTGAACAGAAGGCCCGCGACGCCGGGCGCCGCTCGACACTCAAGACGGTCCAGAACCTGCTGCACGTCCCGATCGACCACTTCGCCGAGGTCAACCTGGTCGGCTTCTACGACATCGCCAAGGCCCTCGGTCCGCTCGAGGTGTGCCTGAACGCCGCGGTCGACGACCCGTACTCCGGCGCCCACTTCCCGGCCGGACGGCAGTCCCTGGATCCGTCGCAGGCACTGTCGTTCGTGCGGCAGCGGCACGGCCTCGACAACGGCGACCTGGACCGCACCCGCAGGCAACAGGCATTCCTCACCGCCGTGATCCACAATCTCGACTCGGCCGGCGTGTTCGGCAGTGTCGCCAAGATGCGCGGCCTGTTCGACACGGTGAAGAGCGATGTCGTCGTCGACGACGATCTCGATCCGGTCGCCTTCGCCACCCACGCACGCAATCTGACGCGGGGTGAGCTCGACTTCTACACCCTGCCGGTCGAGGGTTACGAGACCATCGACGGCCAGGCGGTCAACATCATCGACACCAACCGATTGCGTACCGAGGTGACCCGGTTGTTCGCGGGCGAGGGCCCGGCACCGACGACGACCACCACAACCACAACCACCACGACAACGACGCCCACGGCCACGTCGTCGAGGACCCCGCACTCGGGCTCGCACACCTACACGTCGACCACCACCGACACGAGCACACCGCTCGAGGCGCCGCCGCCGGAGGAGCCCGTGGCGGCCGACGACACGAACGGAATTCCGTGTGTCGACTGACGACCGGCCCTACTCGTCGAACTCGTCGAACTCGTCCGTTTCGTCGACCTCGTCGCGGCGTCCGGCCGTGACCTCGACGACGCCGTCTATCGCTGCGAGCCGATTCGCCAATCCGGCCAACCCACCACGGCCCTCCACATCCATCGTGAGGCGCACCGTGCCGTCCCGCTCGGATCTGCTCGTATCCACATGCGTGACGGCGTAATTCATCTCGGTTGCCGCCTGGAGGATCTGCCGCAGCAGGCCGCGGCCGTCCAGATAGCGGAGCCGGATCGGCTCACGCCGTACGCGACTTCCGGGCACCCTCCGGAGAATCGGCGGGTAGGCGTACACGACGACGAAGTACGCGACGGTGACGGCGGCGGCGAGCCCGGGCAGTGCAGCACCGCACGCGGCACCCACGGCTGCGCTGATCCAGACGGCCGCGGCCGTGGTGAGTCCCCGGACGGCGTCCCGACGTACGAAAATGATTCCGGCACCGATAAATCCGATTCCGGACACGATCTGCGCGGCAACTCGGGAGGGGTCGAGAACCACGGTTTGCGGATCGAGCACATCGCCGAAACCGAACTTGCTGATCAGAACGAACAGCGCCGAACCGAGGCCGACGATCGCGTAGGTCCGGATCCCCGCACTCTTGCGCCGGAATTCGCGTTCCAGACCGATCGCGGAACAGAGGACGAGCGCGTACCCGAGCGCGAGGAACTGCGCCCACCCCTGACCGGTCGTCTGCCCCCACCAGATGGAGTCCACCGACTCCATTGTGGCACCGACCGCAGCACTCGGGTCGATGCCTGGACGGGAGAAACTACGGCAGCAGGACGAACTTCCCGCGCGCGTGCGGTTCGCGGAGGGCGCGATGCGCCGCGGCCGCCTCGACGAGCGGGAATCGGGTGCCGACCACCACGTCCAGGCCGCCGTGACCGGCCATGTCGACCAGGATCGGGCGCGCCTCGCGGCGGATCCGGGCGCTGTTCTCGTTTCCGGCCCCGATCGCCTGGAACCCGTCGCGGGCCGCCCGCTCGAACGCGACGATCGTGACGATGCGGTCGAGGTCGACGCCCAGCGCGATCGAGTCGTCGATGACGTCGTCGGTGCCGACGGTGTCGATCACCGCGTCGACGCCGTCCGGGGCGATCGCCCGGATCCGCTCCGGCAGTCCGGGGCCCGGAGTCACCGGCGCCGCACCGAGAGTGCGCAGAAAGTCGTGGTGCTTGTCCCACGCGACACCGAGCACGATCGCGCCTCGTGCCACGGCGAGTTGCACTGCCAGTTCCCCGACCCCACCGGCGGCGCCCTGGATGACGACCACGTCGCCCTCCCCCACCCGGGTCACGGTCAGGGCGTCGACGGCGGTGCCACCCGCGACCAGCAGACAGGCCGCGGATTCCCACGACACGGATTCCGGTTTGGGCAGAACGTCGCTCGCCGAGACGAGTACGCGCTCGGCGTAGGCGCCGCTGCCCGCGTAGACGAGCACCTCCTCGCCGACCCGGACGTCCGTGACGCCGTCCCCGACGGCAACGACGACACCCGCCCCCTCGACGCCGGGGCGGACGGGCAGGCGCGTGGGATCGCGGCCGAACTCGCCGCTGTAGAGCTTGTAATCGATGGGGTTGACGCCGATCGCGCGCATATCCACGACAACCTGGTCGGAACGGGCGGCCGGGAGGTCCTCGTCGATCACCTCGAGGACCTCCGGCCCACCGTATGCCTTGGCCACAACGGTTTTCGCCATGACCGGTCAACCGCGGAGCCCCCTTCGATATTCCCCGCGGTCGGGTTCGATCGCTAGTTCGAAGCTGCGATCTCGGCTGCGCGGCGCTCCATGTTCTCGGCAACCTCCCGCTTCCAGGCCGCCACCGGCTTGGAGGTGTCCATCTCGAACTCGAAGCGGGCCACCATGTCCGGCGTGATGTCGGCGACGTCCACGTAGAACTGTTCGTACCAGCGGCGCAGCTGGTAGACCGGGCCGTCCTCCTCGCACAGCAGCGGGTTCTCGATCCGGGTCTTGTTCTTCCAGATCGCGACGTCCTGCTCGAAACCGATCGTGATGTACGACGCCATGGTCTGCGCGAGATCCTGGGCCTTCTCGCCCTGGATCTCGTCGCTCTGCTTGACCTTGATGCCGTACATGAGGACGAACTTGTTCGGCGTGATCGGGTAGTGGCAGTTGATCAGGATCGAGTCGATCGAGAAGTCCGGGTAGTGGTAGGTGAGCTCGTCGATCATGAAGGACGGGCCGTAGTACGACGCCACCGAGTCGTTACCGGTCGCGGCGGGCTGCTTACTGGTGGCCCGAACCATGTCGTCGCGGCCGACACCCTCGTAGTACTGCGTGGCGATGTGGCCCTCGAAGATGTTCTTGAACTTGATCGGGAAGCCGTAGTGCACGTAGAAGAAGTGCGCCATGTCGACGACGTTGTCGATGATCTCGCGGCAGTTGGTGTCGATGGTGATCTGCTTCCAGACCCAGTCGGTCCACTCCTCGCCGGGCTGGCTCATCTCCGGGATGGTGACCTCCGCCGGCGGCGGGTTGCCCTCCGGGTCGTGCCAGATGAACAGCAGGCCGTCCTTCTCCATCGTGGTCCAGGCGCGGGTGCGGGCCAGCGGCGGAACGCGGCGGGCGTAAGGAATGTCCGTGCACTTGCCCTTGCCGTTCCAGCGCCAGTCGTGGAACGGGCAGGCAACCGAATCGCCCTTGATCTCGCCCTGGCTCAGGTCGCCGCCCATGTGCCGGCAGTACGCGTCGAGCACCTGCAGATCGCCGCTGCTGTCGGCGAAGACGACCAGCTTGGTGCCGAATGCATGCACCGAATGTGGCTTCCCGTCGCGGAGTTCACGTGTCAGGCCCACGCAGTGCCAACCGCGTGCGAATCGCGCCGGCGCCTCACCGGCGTCGATCATCCGAACTTCCTCGTTGTCCGTCTCCATCGTCGTCATGACCGCTCCCCGAATCCTTCCAGTGAAAAAGTCCGATTAATCGGATCAACCATTCGTTTGATGATGTGTTCTGCTTCACACTGGAACACGTGTCAGCCGAGGGTGACACGAATCTCACTCAACGGGACCGAATCGGACCGTTTGTCCTCGATTGGTGACCAAAGTCCATATCGTTACGTGCTCGCTGCGGCGATTGTCGGCCGCCGACGCCGCCCGAGAGGGCATGGTGAAAAACGCGCGCTGGGTACCCGTTCCACGATCCGGAAGGACGCGAACCATGCCCGACACCCCACCTGTCATGTTCATCCACGGACTCTGGTTGGCCGCGTCGTCCTGGGACCCGTGGCGAGTGAAATTCGGGGCCGCCGGATTCCCGACGGTGGCACCCACGTGGCCCGGCGAGACGCGCAGCATCGCGGACACCCGGGCGCACGGCGAGGACCAGGCCGGCAACGGCATCGAGGAAGTCACCGCGCACTTCGCGGAGGCGATGGCGCCACTCGGCCGCAAGCCGATCGTGATCGGTCACTCGTTCGGCGGCCTGATCGCCCAGAAACTCCTCGCCGCCGACGTCGCCGCGGCCGCCGTCGCGATCGATCCCGCGCAGATCCAGGGCGTCAAAGCGCTGCCGTTCGCGCAGCTGCGGTCGTCGTTCCCCGTGCTCGGCAACCCCGCGAACGCCAAGCGCAGCGTGACCCTCACCCCGGATGCCTTCGCGTACGGCTTCGGCAACGCCCTCGACCGCAGCGAGTCCGACGCGCTGTACGAACACTGGGCCATTCCGTCCCCGGGCCGCCCGCTGTTCCAGGCCGCGTTCGCGAACCTCCTGCCCGGGTCGCCGGCGCACGTCGAGACGAACGTCGAACGGGGCCCGCTGCTGATCCTCGGCGGCGGCCGGGACCACACCGTGCCCGAGTCGGTGAGCCGCTCGGCGCACCACCGGTACCACAAGGCGCACACGGACAACGACTACGTCGTGTTCGCCGACCGTGGGCACTCGCTGACCGTCGACCACGGCTGGCCCGAGGTCGCCGACACGGTCCTCGAATGGTTGGCGGAGAAGGGGTTCGGCGCTCCGATCCACCTATAACCGGCATCTGACCGGCATCGGCCCGCCCCGGGTCGACGGTCCACAGGCGACTCACATGTTCGTCGCAGGGTCTGCTCGAGGTGCGGGAATCTACTGGAACGTGCAGCACCGACCGGTGCCGATCGAGATCACGACATGGCCCTGGGCCACGGAAGGATCGAAGAAGATGAGCACGTTCACACAGAAGTCACGCCGCGTCGCGGCTGGGGTGGCGATCGCAGGAGTCCTCGTCGCGGTTCCCGCAATGATCGTCGTCGCGCCCGCGCTCGCGGATCCACTGCCGCAGTCGAACGCGGCCGATCAGACCTGGCAGCACGACGGGGGCCAGGGAGGAAACCAGAACTGGAGCGGCCACCACCGGGGCCACCACCGCGACGGCCAGCAGGGTCAGCAGGGCAATCAGTGGCAGGACCCCGGCCAGTACAACCAGTGGCAACAGGGACAGAACGGCCAGAACCAGGGGCTGTTCGGCGGCAACCCGCTCGGGAACCTCGGCGGGCTGGGCAGCCTCGGCAACACCGGAGGCCTCGGCAGCTAGAGCAGTCGGCCACTGACCTCGCGGCGCGCGGTCAACTCGCGGCGGACTCGATCTCGTCGAGCAGGCGGGACGCCCGGTCGATGGCGTCGTCGGCCGAGCGTCCTTCGCCCTGCACGGCCCCCACCACGAGGCGGCCGGCGGCACCGACCTTCGCCGCGAACAGGAACACCCCACCCGCCTCGTCGGTCGTGCCCGTCTTGAGGCCCACCACACCCGGGCGGCCGAGAAGCCAGTTCGTGTTGCGGACCACGCCGACGCCCGGCAGCACCGCCTCCTCACGCGCGACGATCTCGGCGACTACCGGATTCCGGAGGGCCGCCGCCGCGAGCACCGTCAGATCCCGCGCGGTGCTCTTCGTCGTCGGCGAGAACCCGCTGGCGTCTGTCCCCACCGTCGTCGAGGTCATCCCGAGCGACCGGACCAGCGCGTTCGCCGCCGTCCGGTAGTCGTCGAGCGAACCGAACGCCCACACCGCGAGGGTGTCCGCGAGATTGTTCGCCGACGGCAGCAGCATGCCGACGAGCATCTCGTACTCCGTGAACTCCTGACCGGCACCCAACGCGACCGCGGAACCGCCCCGCGCGGCGTACTCGCGGTAGCGGTCGGCGTCGACCTCGGTCATCGTCAGCGTCGGTCCGTCCTCGCCGCGCGCCAACGGCATCCTCTCAAGCACGGTGAGGGCGGCGATGACCTTCGCGGTGCTCGCGGTGGGCCGCGGTCGTTGCTCCCCCGCCCCACCCACCCGGATCTCCCCGCCCGCGTCGTCGACGAAGCTGTAGGCGGTCGTGGCGCCGTGCCGGAACAGGCTGACCGGACCGTCGGACCCCGGGCGCGACATCACGTCGACGAACCACAATGTGGCCCCCACCAGCACGATCACGGCGGCGATGGGGGTGGCGACGCCCGTACGGATTCCCCTACGAAGGTTCTGCATGGCGTCCACCGTCGCGTCCGCGTGTCCGGATGCTGTGGGCGTTTTGTCACCGTTCTGCTACAAGGTGTGGCGCCGATTGTGCCGAGGCCCGCAATCGGGAGGATGAGCGCCATGACTGCGGTGCTGCTGATCGAGGACGACGACAACCTGCGCGACGCGCTGAGCCTCGCGCTGCACCGCTACGGGCATGCGGTGACGACCGCGGCCGACGGCGGGGCCGGCCTCACGGCGCTCGCGGACGAGGCGGCCGACATCGTCGTGCTGGACGTCATGCTGCCCGACGTGGACGGGTTCGAGGTGTGCCGCCGGATCCGCGCCCGCAGCACCGTGCCGATCATCATGCTCACCGCGCGCGGCGAGGACGTCGACGTCGTGTCCGGGCTCGAGACCGGCGCCGACGACTACGTCGTCAAACCCGTGCAACCCCGCATCCTCGACGCCCGGATCAAGGCGGTGCTGCGGCGCGCCGCGGCGGTGGCCGTCCAGCCCGCCGGTCGCGAGGTGCACGGCGACCTCGTCATCGACCGCGACGCCCTGACGATCACCGAGGGCACCCGGCAGCCCGAACTCACCCGCACCGAATGGCAACTGCTGCTGGCTCTCTCGGAGCGACCCGGCCAGGTGTTCTCGCGCGAGCAACTGCTCGAGCGGGTGTGGGGCTTCGACCACCTGGGCGGATCGCGTCTGGTCGACGCGTGCGTGCAGCGTCTGCGCGCCAAGCTCGAGAAGGAGCCGTCGACTCCCCGCTACGTGCAGACGGTCCGCGGCTTCGGCTACCGGTTCGGACCGCTCGCATGAGGTTTCGACCACCGGGACTGCAGACCCGGCTCACGGCGCTCGTCGCGGCGGTCGCGCTGGTCGCGGCGGTGGTGACGTCCGCCGCGGTGTATCTGCAGGCGCGCGCCAACATCTTCTCGACCGCACAGAACCAGATCCTGAGTGGGTTCGCCGAGACCCTCGATTCGGCGGCACCCTGGTTCGGGCTCTACCCCACGAGCCGGGACCTGAGCGAGTTCTCCGGCATCGGGGACGCGAGCGCCGCGTGGTCGGGCAGTATCCGCACCGACACGTGGCCCCGCAGCCTTCCCGAACCGCCGCCGGAACTGCTGGCACGCCTCGAGAAGTCGGTTCTTCCGGTCTTCCAGCGTGTCGACGGCGGCAGCGCCCCGCTCTTCTACGTCGCCGGCCGCGTCGGCGGAAACGACGCGCCGCAAGCAGCGCCCACGTACGTCACCGCCGTGTTCGTCCTCGGGGAGGCGCAATCGCAGGTCGATTCCCTCGAGCGCCGGGCGGCGGCGGTCGCCGTGGTCGTCTCGGCCCTGGCCGCACTGACCGGGCTGTGGACGGCGCGTCGACTGGTGCTGCCGCTGCGCCGACTCAACGCCGCCGCCGCGGCCCTGGTCCCCGGCCGGCCCCGCCGGGAACTCACGGTCGGCGCCGGCCACGAACTGGCCGAACTGGTCACGACGTTCAACCGTTCCGCGGCCGAACTCGACCGCACCGTCGCCGATCTCGCCGCCAAGGAGGCCAATGCACGGCGGTTCGTGGCCGACGTCTTCCACGAACTCCGCACACCACTCGCCGCGCTGGTCGCGGTCGCCGAAGTGCTCGAGGAGGACGCCGACTCGATGGCGCCCGACACGGCGCGGGCGGCCCGCATCGTGAGCCGCGGCGCCGAGCGGCTATCCCGGCTCACCGAGGACGTCATCGAGATCTCACGTTTCGACACCGGCCGGGCCGATCTGGTCATCGAGCCACACGATCTGGTCGAGGTGGTCCGGGAGTCGTTGCAGACCCGCGGTTTCGACTCCCGAGTGCACCTCGCGGCGGAGGGCGCGGTCCCGTGCCCGGTGGACCGGCGCCGCATCGACATCGTGGCCGGAAACCTCGTGGCCAACGCGTTGGCCCACGGGAGCCTTCCCGTGGAGGTCGCCGTGCGCGCCGACGGCGACGACGCGGTGATCGCCGTGACCGACCACGGCGCCCCCATCCCGGCGGACGTCCGGGCGCACCTGTTCGAGCGGTTCTTCAAGGCCGACGCGTCGCGGGGCCGGACCGACGGCAGCGGAATCGGTCTCTCGCTCGCCGAGGAGAACGTGGTGCTGCACGGCGGAACGATCTCCGTGACATCGGGTTCCACGGGAAACACCTTCACGGTCCGATTGCCCCGCGCTGGACGCGTCGCGACAGCGGATCGGCCGGGTTGACCGGCGGGCGTCAGCTACCCACGAACCACGACCCCAGCGAACCGAGGTCGATCGTCACCGCCGAATCCGTGCAGGACGAGCCGAAGGTTGCCGACGACACCGGTGACGACATGGCGGATCCGGATCCCGACAACATGGAGCCTGACGACGCGGATCCGGTAGCGCTGCAATCAGGTTCCGGACCCTGATCGAGCGGGGCGGCGATCACCCACAGTCCCGCAACCGCCAACGCAGGGCCCGCCAATCCGGACACGAGCCTGCCTCTTCTCCCGATCACCACGCGCAATCCCTCCCGACGAATCCGATTCGACGACGGCGGGGAGCCCGGCCTGTTGCACCGATATCGTCCCGCCCAGCCCCCGCATCATGGCGCGAGCAGCACCCCGAATGTCGAGTATTGGACGAATTCCCAGTCTCAGTGCGTGACGCTTCGCAGCAAATCGTTGAGGTGGGTGCATGTCTCCACGCCCCGGAAACCGCCTCGCACCTGCTCCTCGACGTCGCGAAGTGCCGTCCCGACCAGCCGGCCGGCACTGGCCACTGCGCCCGGGCAGTCGGACCACGGCAGCACCCGCGGCGTCGCGACCGCTTCCCGGATCACCCCGGTCCCCTCGTCGGCGACCACCGACAGTTCGTACTCGTGGATCACGGTCTCGACGCCGTCGGCCCGACCGTAGGTGTCGCGGAACATCGCGTCGATGCGGATCGCGCCGTCCTCGATCCAGCGGTCGATGCGTCGACGGCGGCGCATCGAGTGGATGGCGAGCGGGCCCGGCGAACGCCCGAAGGCGTCGTGGACGGGCGGCGCAACCGGCCCGTCGGCGACGGGGCTCCGGCCGCGCACCGCGATGGTCGTGATCAACGCCCCAACCTCGGCGTAGCCCGCGCACTGGTCACCGACGGGAACGTATCCGGTCCCGACGGCGCCGGTGTCACCATGCAACTCCCGGGCCGCGGATACCGCGTGACCGGAGATCAACGTGCCCATCGGAACGTCGTCGAGCAGCAGCGCCAGCGGCGACGACACGTGCGCGGCAACGTCCGCGACGCGCCCACGGAACCCGGCGATCGCGGAGTGCCCGACGAGCGCGGCGAGCTCCGGCACCACCGGCGAGGTCTCGACAGTGGTCAGGGTGCGTCCACCGTGATAGTCCACCGTGGCGCGCAGCGCGACGGCTTCACGGACCGACGGCCAGCGATGTGCATCGATCGCGAAGTCCCACGCGCGTCCGTGGAGTGCGACCATACCGCCGACACCGTCCGGCCGGTCGATGTCGAGGCATGTGATGCGCCGGACGGAACTCGGATGTACGGGCGGCGAATCGATCCGCGGCTCGCGCACCGCGCCGTGCAACTCCGGATCCGGCACACGCTCGCTCATGCCGCCGACGGTGCCCCAGCGACAGTCGGGGCGGCAAGGGAGGGTCTCACCCGGCGGGATCCGCATGCCACGAGGAGGTGCGAAACCGTAGTTTGCAATGATCGAGATCGAATAGGTTGATCGAGCGATGATCCGCCCGCCGTTCCCGTGAGGCGGACTCAACCATGACCAAACCGGGGGGGTGGTATTTGATGACACGGCGAGAAGACCGCGGCTCGAGCCCTGTGCCGAGCCGTAATGCCGCGTGGGCACCGCCGCGCAAGCGGCTGCTGGCCCAGCTGGATCGGAACTCGCCGATCACCGTCATCCGCGCACCCCGCGGATACGGCAAGACCGAACTGGTCATGTCCTGGCTGGAGGCGACGCGATCGGACTTCCGCGCCGTGCTGTGGATTCCGACTCCCGAAGCCGGCACGAATTCGGAGGTCTATTGGAAGATCGTGTCCGATCGAATACGGACCTCGGGCATCCTTGCCGGAGAACCGATTCCGGGCACGCCTTCCGACTCGGACGCCGAGGCGGTCCGCGAGTGCCTCGCGCGCAGCGGCGCACCGGTGCTGCTGGTGCTCGAACGCATCGACCTGGTCGACGACGAGCGGATCGAGGAGGCGATCCTGCACCTCCTCGACCGCTGCCACAACGTGAACATCGTTGCCACGGCGTGTGGTCGGTCACTGTTCGGTGATCCGATCCTGATGGAGCCCACGCACGAACTCATCCTCGCGAGTGACCTGCTGTACACCCAGGCGGAAGCCGAGGAGCTCTTCGCGCACGCCGAAATCAACCTCAAGCCTGGCGAATTGGAATACATTCTCGATCGCGTCTCGGCCCTGCCGGTCCTGATGCGGAGCGCGGTCGTCGTCGCCAAGAGCCTTCCGGGCGTCCCCGATCGCCGCGAACTGCTCTCGCACCGGCTCGACACCGCGATCGATCGGTTCGTGCAATCGTCTGTCCTCCAACATCCTTCGATTGACGCCGATCCCGATTTCGTAATCGGGGTGGCGGCCGCGCGGACCATCACGCCCGACGTCGCGCGCCTGCTCACCGGCGCCGAGGACGCCGCGCAACGCCTCGCCGCTCTCGAAACCGCCGGAATCGTCAATCATTGCGAGACTTCGACGGACGATGCGTGGGAGCTCGCGCCCGCGGTTCGGGAACGCCTCCTCGCCCTCCAGGAGCGAAACGGGCTCACGCCCGCACGCCGACTGACCGCTCTAGCTCGCAACGCGGCAGACCGTGGTGACGTCGCCGAAGCCCTGTCGTACTCGATCGAGGCACGCAACTGGGAACTCTCGATCGAGCTGCTCGAGGCGCACTGGGTCCGGCTCGTGGGCAGTCATTTCGGCCTCCTGCGGTCGGCACTGCGCGAATTGCCGGCGGATCTGGTCGAGTCGCGTCCGGCCATCAAGGCCGGGCGGGATCTGTTCGTCCTCCTCGGCGCCCATCCGACGATCCCGGCCGACGCGCTGCCGCAGGAGCCGGCGGCGCTCGAGAAGCTCGGGGCCACCGACGAGGCGAGGGACGCCCTCGCCATCGGCTGTATTCAGTCGCTCATGCTCCGCCTGGCGGGCGAGCACGATCGGGCCGCCGAGATGACCCGACGCCTGGCGCACCTGGTTCGCGGTGCGCTCGAGTCGCGTCCCGACGACGTCGGCCCCCAACTGCCGGTGATGCGTCTGCAGTGGGGCATCACCTACCAGCTCGCCGGCGCCTTCGCCGAGTCGGCGGTGGAGCTGCGACTGGCCCACCGGGGGGCGCTGGGACAGCGGGTCGACTTCGTGGCCCGCAACGCCGCCGGCAACTCGGCGATGAACTGGGCCGTCATCGGCGAGCCGCGACGGACCGAGGAGTGGCTCGAGCTCGAGGACGCGCACCCGGACCCGGACGGCTGGCTCGAACCCATGGTCAAGGTGGGCGGGTTGGTCGCGCGGACTCTCGTCGCTCTCGACCGCCTCGACTTCGCCGCCGCCGGACGCTCGCTCGACGAGCTGGGGGAAGCGTCGGAGCGCGAGGAGCTGTGGCCGTACATCACGTTCGCGCACTGCCGGTACGCGCTCGCGACCGGGCAGGCGTACACGGGCATGGCGGTCCTGCAGCGGGCCGTCACGTCCCACTCGGCCGCGATCCGCAACGGTTCCGCGATCGCCCGGCTCATGACGTCGCTCGAGATCGATCTGCGGCTGGCGCTCGGCGAGGGCAACCGGGCGCTGGCGACACTCGACGCGCAGGCCGTCGAAGCTCCCCTCGTCGTCGCCACGGCCGCGCGCGTGCACCTGCTCACCGGCACGCCCGCGACCGCGCTGGCGCTGTGCCGCAAGTGCGACTGGTTCAGCCACCCGTTCACCCGCACCCAGCTCGAGGTCCTGCTCATCGAGGCGGCCGCCCACCGCGCGCTAGGTGAGAAGGCCGCGGCGGCACGGGCGTGGGCGCACGCCGGGGCCATCGCCGACCGCACCGGCCTCCTCGGCACGCTCGCGACCGTCCCAAGGGATCTGATCGCCGGACTCGACGCCGCGGCGCCCCTCCCCTCGCAGGCGGCGGCAGCGTTCCTCGCGTCCGACGCGCCCGAGATCTACCCTGCCGCAGTGCATCACGTCGAACTGACCGAGCGCGAGCATGCGGTGCTGGTCGAACTGGCGCAGGGACTGTCGACCCTCGAGATCGCGCGAAAGTTGTTCGTGTCCACCAACACCGTCAAGAGTCAGCTGCGTTCGCTCTACCGCAAGATCGGCGCGCATTCGAGGGACGAGGCACTCGAGATCGCGTACCGCACCGGATTGATCGACTGAGCCGATACGCCCCGGCCGACGCCCCGGTCCTGCTTCAATCAGGTATGCAGGCCGACACCGAGTCACGGGCCGCGGCGGCACGGCCGACGATCGTCCTGGCGACGCTGTCCGCCGGACAGTTCCTGATGACACTCGACAGTTCGGTGATGAACGTGTCGATGGCGCAGGTCGCGTCCGATCTGGGCACGACCATCACCGGCATCCAGACCGCGATCACGCTGTACACACTCGTGATGGCGACCCTGATGATCACCGGCGGCAAGATCGGGAGCATCATCGGACGGCGGCGGGCGTTCGCCGTCGGGCTGGTGATCTACGGCGCGGGTTCGCTCACCACCGCATTGGCGCCGAACCTGGGGGTTCTGCTGATCGGATGGTCGCTCCTCGAAGGGATCGGCGCCGCTCTGATCATGCCCGCGATCGTTGCGCTCGTGGCGGCCAACTTTCCACCGGAGAGACGTTCGAGCGCCTACGGATTGATCGCCGCCTCCGGCGCGATAGCGGTGGCCGCGGGTCCGCTCATCGGCGGGGCGGTCACGACCTTCGCGTCGTGGCGGTACGTCTTCGCGGGCGAGGTGGTCCTGGTGCTGGTGATCCTGCCGGTGCTCCGCAGGATCGAGGACGCCACGCCGACCCGCGTGCGAATCGACATCGTCGGCTCGGTGCTGTCGGTGCTCGGGCTGGGCCTCGTGGTGTACGGCGTGCTCCGATCCGGCGAGTGGGGGTGGCTGCACAGCCGGGCCGGTGGACCGGAGGTCCTGGGGCTGTCGCCGGTGATCTGGCTGGTCCTCGGCGGGCTGCTGGTGGTCTACGCCCTCACCCGGTGGGAGGCCTACCTGACGCGCCGCGGCCGGGACCCGCTGCTCGACATCCGACTGCTCGGGAACCGGCAACTGTCCGGTGGGCTGACGATGTTCTTCGCGCAGTTCATGATTCAAGCGGGAGTCTTCTTCACCGTTCCGCTGTTCCTGTCGGTCGTGCTCGAACTGAGCGCGCTGCAGACCGGCGTGCGACTGCTGCCGCTGTCGGTGGCGCTACTGGCGGCCGCGGTGGGTATTCCCAAGTTGTGGCCGCACGCGATGCCGCGGCGCGTGGTCCGCCTCGGGCTGGCGTCGATGACCGCCGGTATCGGCATCCTCGCTGCCGGCATGGATCCCGGCGCCAACGCCGGTGTCGTCGCAATCCCAATGCTGTTGATGGGGCTCGGACTCGGGGCGCTCTCGTCACAGCTCGGCGCGGTCACGGTCTCCGCGGTGCCGGACTCCCGCAGCGCCGAGGTCGGCGGGCTGCAGAACACCGCCACCAATCTCGGGGCGTCGCTCGGCACGGCCCTGATCGGGTCGGTGCTGATCGCGACGCTCAGCGCATCGATCGTCGCCGGCATTCAGGATGATCCCCGCATTCCACCGTCTGTGCAGGAACAGGCGACGGTCGAACTCGCCAGCGGCGTGCCGTTCCTCAGCGACACCCAACTCGACACGGCTCTCGCCGACGCGAAGGTGGATCCGCCGGTCGCCGACGCGGTGGTCGCGGCCAACTCCGACGCCCGGCTCGAGGCCCTGCAGGCCGCCCTCGCGCTGGCGGCGCTGCTGGCCGTCGGCGCGCTGTTCTTCAGCGGGCGGATTCCGCGCACCGCCGTCGGCGAGCGGGACGAGGGTTCCGACGGCTGACCGTCAGGTCCGCCGGATGTGTGGGGCCGCCACCCCGATCAGCAGTCGACGGGCCGCGTCCCACGCCGCGCGGACGACCGCGCCGACCGACTCGGTGTCCGGCCCGAGCACCCGCACCCAGGCGCCGCAGTCGTCCGGAAGGATGCTGACGCCGGCCCGGATGCCCTCGGCCGCAGCGTCGATCGCACCGTGCAGCGCGTCGGCGAGGGCGCTTGCCGACGCCAGCGACGAGATCACGTACAGGGTTCCCACGACGTCGTGGTCGCCGAACACGGCGGGACCGGTCACCCCGCCGTCCGCGGGCAGCAACCGGATGGTGTCGACCGCGAGCAGGGTTCCGTCGGGGCGCGAGATCTCGAGGTCGGAGGCGAACACGTCGTACCGGTGCCGCTCGTCGCGCGCCAACCGACCCGCCAGGACAGTCTCACCGAGGACGACGGTGGCCGTCGGGTCGACGGTCACCGCGGTGCGCTGGTGCAGGCGCGCACCGGCGAACGGAATGAGGGGCTCGGGCAGGTACTCGACGAACGCTCCCGCGCCCGCCCGCAACGACACGATCTGCGTCGCGTAGTCGGTGTCCATCCGCTGCACCTTCGTCGACGCCTGCGTCGTCAGGTGCACCGAAGTACCCGGACCGCAGTCGAATTCGAAACGCATGCGGTCCCCCTGCACCAGTCCACCACCAGTGGACATCAGGTACACGACGGGCAGGTCCGGCCGCTGCGGATCGACGTACAGCGGACGCATGATCTGCAGCGGCGGCCGCTGCCGCCGGTGCCCGATCTCCGTCCGCTCGCCGACCAGGACGAACTCGAGTTCGAGGACACCGTCCTTGCCGGGGCTGCCGGGCGGCAGGGTCTCGGGCGTGCCCGCGTACCCGACCACGATGTCCGGCACGTCCCAGCCGTCGTGTCCGCGTCCGGTCACGGCTGTTTCCTGTAGGTGTCGAGGAAGTCCGCGATCTCCGTGAGCCCCTGGCCCGCCAGGCAATTGGTCAACTGCACCGGACGCCCGTTGCGCACCCGGTAGGCGTCGGACTCCATCACCGTGACGTCAGCGCGAACGTACTGGGCGATGTCGATCTTGTTGATCACCAACAGATCCGACTCGGTGATACCGGGACCGCGCTTGCGGGGCATCTTCTCGCCCTCCGCGGTGTCGAGGACGAACAGGAACAGGTCCACCAGGACCGGACTGAAGGTCAGCGTCAGATTGTCCCCACCCGACTCGTAGAGCAGGGTGTCGACGTCCGGGAACTGTTCCAGCAGTTCGGCACCCGCCGCCAGGTTCATCGTCGGATCATCGCGGACGGCGGTGTGCGGGCAGGCCCCGGTCTCGACGCCCACGACGCGTGCGGGATCGAGGATGCCGTCGAGGGTGCGCCGGACGTGCTCGGCGTCCTCCTGGGTGTAGATGTCGTTGGTGATCACTGCCGGGCTGTGCCCGCGCGCGGTCAGCACCGGAACCAGCGCCTCGATCAGCGCGGTCTTGCCGGACCCCACGGGTCCGCCGATTCCGACCCTGAGAACGTCGGTCATGTCATCTCCTTCCTCTGGTGTCAGCTGACGAACAGGCGGGCGTCGGCCCGCTCGTGTCCGGCCGACATCACGTCGGCGACGGGCGTGCACCCGCCGAGGTCGTTCAGTTCGCGGCGCAGCGCCGACGCGGTGACCTCCTCGATCACCGGTGCGGCGGCGGCGAGGATGCGTTGCGCGCGTATATGATCGGTGAGCCGCAGGCGCAGCGCGGCGCCGACCAGGCTCGCCGAGAACGCGAACAGGTCACCGGCCACGGCCTGCGCGACGTCCACGCCGCACGCCGCCGCGACCACCCCGGTCACCACCGGCTGGGTGCCGGGAGTCCGCTTGGCGGCCACGTCCTCCGCGAATCGGTCGATGCCGGCGCACTCGAACGTCTGCCGCGCCACCGACAGCATCTGCTGTCCGGTGCGGGTGCAGGCCCGTCGCAGTTCCCGATTGAGTTTGGTGGCGTGCAGGCGTCGATCGACGCGGTGGAGCAACTCGCGGTCGTCGCCGCGGGCGGCCCGGTGCGCGAGGGCCACCGCCGTCGCGTCCGCGGGACCGACCGAGTGCCGCAGCAGGTCCGCCAGTAGGTCCGGGAGGGTCTCGGCGGTCACGGCTCCGGCCTGGGCGTACCCCTCGAGGCCGTGCGAGAGCGTGTAGAAGCCCGCCGGGAACGCCGAGTCGGTGAGCTGCAGCGTCACGAGGAGGGCGGCGACATCGGTCATGTCGGCCTCACATCACGTAGTACAGCTGGGTGAGCGGAAGACGTTGCGCCGGTGCGATCGTCACGGTCTTCCCGTCCGCGCGGACGTGGTAGGTGTCGGGGTCGACGGTGATGTGCGGGGTGGCGGTGTTGCGGACCATGTCCTTCTTGCCGACCGAGCGACAGCCACGGACGGCGACCACCGGGCTCTGCAGGCCCAGCTTCTCGGGCACACCGGCGTCGAGCGCCGCCTGCGACACGAACGTCAGGCGCGTCGCCCGCATCGCGGCGCCCAGCGCGCCGTACATCGGGCGGTACCGCACCGGCTGCGGCGTCGAGATCGAGCCGTTGGGGTCGCCCATCAGCGACCAGCAGATCAGCCCGCCCTTGATGACGAGGTTCGGCTTGGCGCCGAACGAGTGGACGGGCCACAGCACGATGTCGGCCAGCTTGCCGGGCTCGAGCGAGCCGACGTGGTCGGCGACGCCCGCCGCGAGCGCCGGGTTGATCGTCGTCTTCGCGACGTACCGCAGCACGCGGTGGTTGTCGTTGTGGGACGTCCCGTCGGGCGCGGTGTCCTCGGGCAGCGGGCCCCGCTGGTCCTTGCAGTGGTACGCGGTCTGGATCGCCCGGGTCCACGTCTCGCCGACCCGGCCCATCGCCTGCGAGTCGGACGAGAAGATCGAGATGACGCCGTCGTCGTGCAGCACCGTCTCGGCCGCGATGGTCTCGGCGCGCACCCGCGAGTCGGCGAACGAGACGTCCTCCGGGATGTCGTGGCGCAGGTGGTGGCACACCATCACCATGTCGAGCAGTTCGTCGACCGAGTTGATCGTGTACGGAAGCGTCGGATTGGTCGACGCCGGAAGCACGTTCGGTTCCCCGGCGATGCGCAGGATGTCCGGGGCGTGCCCGCCGCCGGCCCCCTCGGTGTGGAAGGTGTGGATCGTCCGGCCGCCGATCGCGGCGAGCGTGTCCTCGTAGAAGCCCGACTCGTTGAGGGTGTCGGCGTGGATCGCGATCTGGATGTCCATGTCGTCGGCGACGCGCAGTGCCGCGTCGATCGTCGCGGGTGTCGCGCCCCAGTCCTCGTGGATCTTGATCCCGCACAGCCCGGCCGCCACCTGCTCGGCCATCGCCGCCGGCCAGCGACGTCGCCTTCCCCAGCAGCCCGACGTTCACCGGCAGTTCGTCGACGGCCTGCAGCATCCGGCCGATGTGCCACGGCCCCGGCGTGCAGGTGGTGCCCTTGCTGCCGTCGGCCGGGCCGGTGCCGCCGCCGATCATCGTGGTGACGCCGTTGCTGAGCGCCTCCTCGACTTGCTGCGGCGCCAGGAAGTGGACGTGGGTGTCGACGGCACCGGCGGTCGCGACCAGGTGCTCGCCCGAGATCACCTCGGTGCCCGGACCGATCACCAGGTCGGGGTCCACACCGTCCTGGGTGCGCGGATTGCCGGCCTTGCCGATCCCGACGATGCGGCCCGCCCGGACGCCGAGGTCGCCCTTGACGACCCCCAGCACGCCGTCGAGCACCACGACATTGGTGATCACCAGGTCGAGCGCACCGGACGCGGCCGTCGCGGTGGGATCCTGGGCCATCCCGTCCCGGATCGCCTTGCCGCCGCCGTACACGGCCTCGTCGCCGAAGGCGCCGACGTTGCAGTCCCGCTCGACCTCGACCACGAGGTTGGTGTCGGCGAGCGTGAAGCGGTCGCCGACCGACGGACCGAACAGGTCGACGTACGTGCGGCGCGGCAGCACCGCCGGCTCGGGGCACGGACGGTCGTCGGCGCCGACGCGATCCGATTCATCCGGGGCGGAGAGGAATCCACGTTCGACGGCGCGCTCGAACGCCCGGTCGCGGACGCCCGCGTCGTCGAGAGCCACGACGTCGTCGCCGCCGCCGTGGACCAGCCCGGCAAAGCCCGCCATCTCACGGCTGCCACCGACCTCGCACAGCGTCACGGTGCGGGTGTCGCCCGGTTCGAAGCGGACCGCGGTGCCCGACGCGATGTCCAGATGCATCCCGTACGCGGCGGCGCGGTCGAAGCGCAGCACCCGGTTCACCTCGAAGAAGTGGTAGTGCGATCCCACCTGCACGGCGCGGTCACCGAGGTTCGCCACGGTCACCACGACTCGGCGGCGCCCCGCGTTGAGGGGCACCGGCTCGTCGGCGTACAGGTACTTCGCTCCCTCCGTCATGTGGTGTCGCGTCCTCTCCGGCGGTCACGCCCGCCGCTGCAGTACGAATGAAGAAGTCGACTCCCGGAGTGCTCCGGGAGTCGGTGTGGTGTGCTCGGCCCGTCTAGTGCCGGTGGCCGTGACCGTGGCCATGGCCTTCGCCCGGCTCGTGGCTGTGGGCGAAGCCGTGACCGTGCTCGGCGTCGAGCCCGTCGTCGATCCCGTCGTGTCCGTGGCTCAGCCGGTGCAGGGTCTCGGACACCCGCGCCGCGACGACCCCTCGCAGCGCCGCGTCGCCCAACAGCGGTCCGCCGTCGACGACGTCGTCCTGCACCGTGGGTGGGCACGCACCGAGCCACGCCGGGAGGACGGTGATCCGGTCGGCGCCCAGCCGACGGCACCGTTCGATGCCCTCGTCGAGGTCGGGATCGCCGCCCAGCAGGGCCACCTCCACCAGACCGGCTGGCCCGAATTGCCGCACCAGGCGGGCGATTCGGAACAGTTCGGCGTCCTCGAAGGGACCGCCCGTCGGCGCGGTGACGAGCAATGCGTCCGTCGATGCCGCCACGGCACGGCCGCGCAGCCACCCAACCAGGTGGTCTGTTGCCCCCAGGGGTGGTGAGAGTGCCAACGGCGCCGAGGGCGTCGAATTCGGTTCCCTGCGAGACCAACTCAGGGCTCGGGCAGCATCCGCGATCAGGCCGGGGTCACGGCCGAGCGTCATCGGCACCACGCAGACCGGATCGGACGACACCGCCCGCACGGTCTCGATCGCCTCCGTCAGGGCACGCCCACCTGCGACGACGGTCCAGGTGGCGTCGAGCGACCGCAGGTACCCGGGGTCGGGACACTCGTGCCCGCACACGAGGATCACGTTCGCGGCGACCATGACTCACCCACCGATCGGATCGTGGCACGACACGAGCTTGGTGCCGTCGACGAAGGTGGCCTCCACCTGGACCAGTTGGGTCATGTCGCGCACGCCGAGCATCACATCGTCTCTGGTGAGGACCTGTCGCCCTATCTCCATGCACTCGGCGACGGTGCGTCCGTCGCGGGCGCCCTCGACGATGGCCTCGCTGATGAGTGCGACGGCCTCGCCGTGGTTGAGTTTCAGCCCTCGATCACGTCGACGTCGCGCGACGTCGGCCACGACGTGGATGTACAGCTTGTCCATTTCGCGGGGACTGAGGTTCATGGCGGGCACTGTCCGTTCTCATCCCGAGGGATGTCTCGTTGGTGGGTGCCGCGAACCAGGAGGAGCGAGCGGGACGATCCGGTCGCGAGCGCGTGCAGCAGCTTCGGTTCCTGGAATCTAGCGGCGCCCAACATCTTACAGATTTTCGCCGAGCTATCAAAGGCGGCCCATCTTGCGGGAAATGCCTGTTGAGAGGGGGTGCCCGTCACCGCACCGCAGTCGGAATGTGGCCGTACCGAGTCGAATTCGACGTTCCGACTTGCGCGCGGCTGCTACCTTCTCATCTGAACAGCCATTCAGATGTCGGCTTCGTTCTTCTCCACACCCGTCCTCTGGGAGGACCATGAAACTCGTTCCAGCTCTTTCTCTTTTCTCACTCGTACCGATCGTCCTGGTTGCGTGCACCGCGCCGGACACATCGCCGAGCGGCGACGACACCGCCCTGGTCCTCGCCGACGGCTACGAACTGGGCAACTACAACCCGGTGGCCGGCTTCGGCGAAGCGGGCGAGGCCAAGGTCTACGACGGGCTTCTCCGGCTCACCGGTGGCCAGGACACCGGCATCCCGACACTCGAGCCCGCGCTCGCGGCGGAGATGCCGGTACCCGACGCCGACGCGACCGTGTGGACCGTCAAGGTCCGCGACGGCGTCCGGTTCACGGACGGCACCGCGTTCGGCCCCGAGGACGTCGTCGCGACGTACCGCGCGATCCTCGACCCGGCGTCGGCGTCGCCGCTGGCCACGTCGTACGACATGCTCGAGTCGGTGGAGGCCACCGGCCCCGACACCGTCGAGTTCCGGCTCGCGTACCCGTACGCGCCGTGGCCGACCAAGCTGCTCCTCGGCATCGCCCCGTCCGAACGACTGACCGGCGGCCCGGCCGAGCGGTCGCCGCTCAACAGTCAGCCGGTGGGCACCGGCCCGTACAGGCTGGTGTCGCTGCGACCCGACCAGGCGGTGTACGCGGCGAACGAGGACTACTGGGACGGCGCCCCGCAGGTGAAGAAGCTCACCGTGGTCTACATGCCCGACGACAACGCCCGGGCCCAGCGGATGGCGGCGGGCGAGCTCGACGGCGCGAACGTCCCACCGCTCCTGGCGAACACGTTTGCCGACCGCGCCGGATACGAGGTGGTCGCCAACACGTCGGCCGACTGGCGCGGCGTCACGCTGCCCGCCGGTAATCCAGTCACCGCCGACCCGGCGATGCGGATGGCGCTCAATCTCGCGGTGGATCGCGGGGCGATGGTCGCGAACATCCTCGGCGGCCACGGCCGGGCGGCATACACCCCGGTGCCCGAGGTCTACGGCGACGCCTACGAGGCGTCCGCCACCTTCCCGTTCGATCGCGTGCGCGCCGAGCACCTCCTCCGCGACGCCGGCTGGGTGCCCGGCGCCGACGGCGTCCGCAGCAAGGACGGCGTCCGCGCCGAGTTCACCGTCATGTACTTCCCGCAGGACACGCTCCGCCGGGACCTGGCGCAGGCGTTCGCGTCCGACACGTCCAGGATCGGCGTGCGGGTGAACGTCGAGGCCGTGGACCGCGGCGTGTTCCCTGGGCAGCTCACCACCCGGGCCGGACTGCTCGGCGGCGGCGACCTGCCGTACGACCCGGACACCCAGCTGTACTCGACACTGCACTCGTCGTACGCGCAGCCCGGCGTGGGCAGCGGCTACGACAACGCGTCCGGCTACGTGAACCCGGAGATCGACCGGGCCCTCGACGACGCGCGCCGCAGCATCGACCCCGCGGGCCGCGCCGCCGACTACCGGGCGGTGCAGACCGGGTACGTCGCCGACCCCGGCTACGTGATGCTGGTGTTCCTCGACCACACGTACGTGATGCGCGACGGCGGCTGGACCGGGTCGACGCCGATCCTCGAGCCGCACAGCCACGGCGTGGCCTGGGGCCCGTGGTGGAACCTGCGGGACTGGGCCCGCCCGTGACGGCGACGTCCGCCCCACCGGAGACCGCCGTCGCCGCACCGCGGCGCGGTCCTCGGACCCGCCGCCGCGAGGTGGCCCGAATGGCACTGCGCCGGGCCGCTTTCGCGGTGCCGCTGCTCGTGGCGGTGTCGGCGGCGCTGTTCGCGCTCGCGTCGCGGTCACCGTTCGATCCGCTCGCCGGCTACCTCGGCGACCGGTACACGACCACCAGCGACGCCGACCGCGCCCGCCTCGCCGACGAACTGGGTCTGCACGACCCGTGGTGGGCGACCTACGGGCACTGGGTGCGTGGGCTGCTCTCCGGCGACCTCGGGACCTCCCGCAGCTTCGGGCAGCCCGTCGCGGCGGTGATCGCCCAACGTCTGCCGTGGACGCTGTTGCTGACGTGCCTCGGCCTCGGTCTGGCGATCGCGCTCTCGTTCGTGCTCGGGGTGTGGTCGGGTGCGCGGCCGGGCGGGCTGCTGGACCGGGTGGTGGCGCCGCTCGCCGCCGTCGTGCAGGCCACGCCGCCGTTCGTGCTCTCGCTCGGCGCGGTCGCGGTGTTCGCGCTGTCGCTGGGCTGGCTGCCCGTCGCGGGACTCACCGACGCGGGCGCCGATCCGTCGCTCGGGCAGGTAGCCGAGCACCTCGTGCTGCCCGTGACGGTGCTCGCGGTGTCGCAGGTGCCGTGGCTGACGATGTCGGTGCGGCAGTCGGCGCGCGACGCGATCGGGTCGGACGCCGTCCGCGGCGCCCGGGCCCGCGGGATCCCGGAACGGACGATCCTGCTGCGCCACGTCGTCCCGGTGGCGCTGGGGCCGTTCGCGACCGTGATCGGCCTGCGCCTGCCCGAGATCATCGTGGGCGCGGCGATCGTCGAGGAGGTGTTCTCGTGGCCCGGGATCGCCGGCGCCGTGGTCACGTCCGCGCGCGAACTCGACTTCCCGCTGCTGGCGGCGCTCACCGTCGGCACCACACTGATCGTGCTGATCGGGTCGCTGCTCGCCGATGTCGCGCTGACGCTGCTCGATCCGCGGGTGAGCGCCGATGGGTAGGCTTGCGCGCCTCGACCGCCGACTGTTCGTGTCGACGGCCGTGCTCGCCGCGATCGTCGCGTACGCACTTCTCGTGCCGTGGCTCGCCGGGGTCGACGATCGGCTCACCGACTTCGCCGACGCGCGGCTGGCCCCGAGCGCCGAGCACTGGTTCGGCACCGACAACGCCGGACGCGACCTGTTCGTCCGGGTGGCCGCCGGACTGCGGGTCTCGCTGCTGATCGCCGCGGTGTGCGCCGTCGCCTCCACCGTCCTGGGCACCGGGATCGGTGTGGCCGCCGCAACTTTCGGTGGTTGGACCGACCGGATCGTGATGCGCGTGGTCGACGGCGTCAACGCGCTCCCCCACCTGCTGCTGGGCATCGTGATCGTGGCGCTGTTCCGGGGCAGCATCCCGGCGATCGTCGCGTCGATCGCACTGACCCACTGGACGCAGGTGGCGCGCATCGCCCGCTCCGAGGTCCTCGGGGTGCGGGGCCGCGAGTACGTCGACGCCGCGCACCTCGCGGGCGCGGGACGACGGCACGTCATGCGGCACCATCTGGCACCGGCGGCGGCCGGCCAGGCCCTGGTCGCGGTGGGGCTACTCCTCCCGCACGCCGTCTGGCACGAGACGACACTGTCGTTCCTCGGCCTCGGCCTGCCACCGCACCAACCGTCACTGGGAACGCTTCTGCAGGAAGCACGTTCGACGCTCCTTCTCGGCGGGTGGTGGACGCTGGCGTTCCCGTCGCTGCTGTTGATCGCCGCCACGCTCGCGGTCGCCGGGATCGGCGCGGCGCTGCGCGACCGGATCAACCCACCGATCCTGGAGAGGACGCCGCGATGACCGCCGCACTCACCGTCGACGCGCTCACGGTCCGGATCCCGGTCCGGGCCGGCACCGTGCACGCCGCCACCGACGTCGGGCTGACCCTTGAAACCGGGCGCACGCATGCCCTGGTCGGCGAATCCGGTTGCGGGAAGTCGATAGTGGCGTCCGCCCTTTGCGGGTTGCTGCCGTCGAACGCGCAGGTGTCGGGCTCGATCCGGTTGACGTCCGGCGCCGATCCGGTGGAGATCGTGGGTGCCCCCGAGCGCGTGCTGCGCACCGTGCGCGGCCGGCGGATCGCCCTGGTCCCCCAGTCGGCCGCGACCTACCTGACGCCGGTCCGCACGGTCGGTGCACAGCTGGACGAGACCCTCCTTCATCTCGAAAGCCGTTACGGCATCGACGAACTCCTCGACCGTGTCGGCCTGAACGCTAGCTGCCGGGACTTGTATCCGCACCAGCTGTCCGGCGGGATGGCACAGCGGGCCGCGGTCGCGTTCGCGCTGGCCGGGGACCCGGAGGTGATCGCGGCGGACGAGCCGACGTCCAGCCTGGATCCGGCGCTCACCGAACGGATCCTCACGCTGTTGGACGGCTGCGCGGAGGCGGGCGCCGCGGTCCTCCTGATCACCCACGACATCGCCGCGGTCACCGGGCACGCCGACACCGTGTCGGTGATGTATGCCGGACGGATCCTCGAATCCGGTCCGGCCGCAGCCGTTCTCGACGATCCCTGGCACGACTACACCAAGGACCTAGTGGCCGCCCTGCCCCGCAACGGCCTGCGCCCGCTGCCGGGCTCGCCCCCGGAACTGACCGACCTGCCCGACGACTGCGTCTATCACCTGCGCCGACCCGACACCGCCTTCTCGGGCGGCCCGACGCACCTGCTCCGCACTGGGGACCGCGTGGTGCGCACCCGCGTGGGAGGTCGGCCGTGAGCCTGGCAGCCGAGGGCATCCACACCGGTCACGATCACGGCATCCCGGTCCTCGACGGTGTGGGACTGGAGATTCCGCGCGGCCGGGCCATCGGATTGACCGGCCCGTCGGGTGCGGGCAAGACCACGCTCGCGCGGGTGTGCGCGCTGCTGCACCGCCCGTGGTCGGGCCGGGTCAGCGTCGACGGCGTCGAGGTGTCGCGCCGCGCCGACGCGCCGACGGAGACCCGGCGGGCGATCGCGATGCTGTTCCAGTCGCCGCGCCAGTCGACGTCGCCGCGCCTGACGCTCGAGCGGATCGTCACCGAACCGCTGCTCGTGTCCCGGGTGCCCCGGGCCGAGCGGGCCGCCGTCGTCCGCGACGCCGCCGCGCGGGTGGGCCTCACCACCGATCTACTGGGGCGGCGCCCCCACCAGGTGAGCGACGGGCAGCTGCAACGAGCCTGTCTTGCAAGGGCTCTGGTGCAGCGTCCGCGTTACCTGATCTGCGACGAGATGACCGCGATGCTCGACCCGGCGACCACCGCGTCCCTCGTGGCGGTACTGCGCGAGGCGGTGCGCTCCGGGCTGGGCATACTCGCGGTCAGCCACGACCGCGCGCTGCTGGACGTGTGGGCCGACGACGTCGTCGAACTGCCGGACCGTCAGTTGCGCAGCATCGAACCCGTCTCTTCGAACCGCTGATGGAACGAGAGGGATTCGCCCAGCAGGTGCGGGGTGTGCCCGGCCGACGGCGACCGCTCGGCCCGGTCGACGTAGTCGAGCAGCATCGCCCGGTACTCCGGGTGCGCGCACTTGTCGATGACGACGCGAGACCGCTTGCGCGGCGACAGCCCTCGCAGATCTGCGAGCCCCTGCTCGGTGACGAGCACCTGGACGTCGTGCTCGGTGTGGTCGACGTGCGGGACCATCGGCACGATCGACGAGATCGCCCCACCCTTCGCGGTGGACGGGCTCAGGAACATCGACAGGTAGCCGTTGCGCGCGAAGTCGCCGGAGCCGCCGATGCCGTTCATGATCTTGGTGCCCATGACATGCGTCGAGTTCACGTTGCCGTAGATGTCGGCCTCGAGCATGCCGTTCATCGCGATGATGCCGAGGCGCCGGACGATCTCCGGATGGTTGCTGATCTCCTGCGGGCGCAGCACGATGTGCTTGCGGTAGAAGTCGATATTCGACACCAGTTCGTCGATGCCGGCGTCCGAGAGCGCCAGTGACGTCGCGGACGCGTACCGCACGGTGCCGTGCTTGATGAGGTGCAGCATCCCGTCCTGGATCACCTCGGAGAAGCAGGTCAGCCCCTTGTGCGGGCCGGCGTCGAGGCCCTGCAGCACCGCGTTCGCCACGTTGCCGATGCCCGACTGCAGCGGCAGCAGGCCGTCGGCGGGGAGCCGACCCTTCGCGACCTCGTGCTCGAAGAAGTCGATCACGTGCGCGGCGATGGCCTGACTGATCTCGTCGGGCGCCGCGAGCGGGCTGGCGCTGTCGCGCGTGTCGGTCTCGACGACGGCGACCACCTTGTTCGGGTCGACCCTCAGGGTGGGCTGGCCGATGCGGTCCTCGACCGAGGTGAGCTGGATCGGCTTGCGGTACGGCGGCAGCGCGGTGCCGTAGTAGATGTCGTGGATGCCGGCCATCCCCTCGGGCACCCACGAGTTGACCTCGAGGATGACCCTGTCGGCCACGTCGAGCCACGTCTTGTTGTTGCCGATCGACGCCGACGGGATCAGCTCGCCGGCCTCGGTGATGCCGGCGACCTCGACCACCGCGACGTCGACGTTGCCGTAGTAGCCCTCCCACACCTGCTGTGCGACGTGCGAGAGGTGGATGTCGACGTAGTCCATCCGGCCGCTGTTGATGTTGCGGCGGGCGGTCGGCTCCGACTGGTAGGGCATGCGCAGCGAGATGCCGTCGACCTCCGCCAGCAGCCGCTCGGTGCCGGTGGACACCGAGGCGCCCGTCAGGAGGTTGATGGTGAAGTTCGCCCCGGCACCGCGGACCGCGTGGATGCGCTCGGCGAGCGCGGGGATGATCGCCTTGGGCGTCCCGGCGCTGGCGAAGCCGCTGATCGCGACGGTGTCGTGCGGGTGGATGAACTCGACGGCCGCCGCGGCGGAGGTCACCTTGTTCCGGAACACCGAGCTGCGGATACGGGTCGATCCCGGGGTGGGGTTCGACAGCGATCCGGCTTCATCCACGTGCGACGTCACAGTGACAAGGCTAACGCTCGACACGCCGGTGAAGTTGCGTCCACAAACAAACGAAATGCCTCTGACATGCGGGTTCCGTCACAGAATCGACGATTGCGGATCGGTGACGGGCCCGGAATGTGCGACGAGCGCGCCGATCACCGCGACGAACTGCGTACTCCAGCTCAGCCGAACACCCAATTCTGGAGAACCACGTATGCGGCGGTGCCGCCCACGATGCTCAGCAGGGCGTGCGAGCGCCACAGGTGCAGGCCGACCGTGACCGCGAGCGCGGTGCCGGCGGGCACGAGCGACGCGGGCGCGAACGTCACGTCGCGCAGGGTGTAGACGGCGAGGATCAGCATGATCCCCACCGGCATGTGCGCGCCCAGGTAGTGCACCAGCGTCGACGAGCGCAGCGGTGCGATCACCGCGAACGGCACCGCCCGCAGCGCGAACGTCACCGCCATGATCACGGCCAGCGCGGCGAGGATGTATCTCAGATCAGGCATGCGCTGACCTCCCGTGGCGGTGCAGGAGGAACCGGACGAGGAGTGCGCCGACGAACAGACCCATCGCGACCACCAGCATCTGGTCGCGCGCCACCACGAGCGCGACCAGTGCGCTCAGCAGCGCGAGGATCGGCGTCGGGATGTCCCGGCGGGCACGGAAGGCGTCGACGGCCAGCACCACGAACAGCGCGGTCAGCGCGAAGTCGAGCCCGGTCAGCTGCATCGGGAGCGCGCTGCCGAACAGGGCGCCGGTCACGCCGCCGAGCACCCAGTACAGCTGGCAGAACACCTGGATGAACAGGATGCGCCGACTGCTCAGCGACTCCGGGTCCTTGGCCGCCGCGACGGCGTACGCCTCGTCGGTGAGCGCGTACATGCTGTAGACCCGCGCGGCGCGTCCCCGCACCCGGTGCAGCGGGAAGGACAGCGCGTAGAACACGTGCCGGAAGTTCACCAGCAACGTCGTCATCGCGATCGACGCGAGCGGGGTCACGGCCAGCACGAGCCCGATCGCCAGGAACTCGAGCGAGCCCGCGTAGATCATCAGGGAGAAGATCGGCGCCCACCACCAGTGGAAGCCGGACTGGACCAGCAGCAGACCGAACGCCAGGCCGAGCGGGAAGAGCCCGAAGCCCACCGATACCGTGTCGCGGGCCGCGGCCCGGAGATCCGACCGACGCGACGCGGCGGGCGGGGCGTCGAGGCCCTGATCGGTAAACGCACTGGTCACGCGGCAATAATAGTGCTGAACGAGAAGCATTTGATTGCCGGATATTGCCTCCGAGGACCATCCGGCGCAATATTCTGCTGTGGATGATCTGGATCGCGCAATATTACGCGAGCTGCGGGCCAACGCCCGACTCACCAATGCCGAACTGGCCGACCGGGTCGGCCTGACCCCGTCGCCCTGCCTGCGGCGGGTCCGCCGCCTCGAAGCCGACGGGGTGATCGTCGGCTATCACGCCGTCGTGGACCCGGACGCCGTCGGGCGCGGCTGCGAGGTGATCGTCAACGCCGAGATCGTCTCGCAGGACCGCAAGACCGTCGAGGAGTTCGAGACCGAGGTGGGCTCCTTCGACGAGGTGGTCGAATTCCGGCGGATGATCGGCCTCCCGGACTACTTCATCCGCGTCGCCGTCCCCGACCTCAACGCGTTCGAGGTCTTCCTGCGCACCAAGCTCATGGAGCAGCCGGCGATCTCGAAGATCGAATCGCACCTGACGATGAAGAAGCTGAAGGGCTGAGCAAGATACAGGAATCACGTCGGCCGGTTTCAACAAATGCCAACTCGAGTTCTCGAGTCGGGCATTTCACCCTGATTCCACCCCTCCTCGGTCCGCAGCGACCGAAGTTATGTAACTAACTTTGTACCTATCGGCACTGTCGGGGTAGCTGAGGAGTACAGGAAAATGGTTATCGACACCGGGGCGCGTGCCCATGGCCGAGCACACGCTTCTCATCAGTTCGGACGAGGGCTCGACAACGCCCGCTCCGGCTCAGGATCGGCATTGGTTCTGACAGGTACCAGGCAGTCCGGGCGCACCCATCTGCTCGACGAGGTATGTCGGATGCACGAGGGCCGGACCATCTTCCTCACCGGTCTACGCGAATCCGATCTCTCACCCCTGGCGGTGTTTCACCCGCTTTTCACCCGCATCGGGATAGACGAGAACACCCTCATCCGTGCGGTTCCCGAAAACCGCAGATCGGCCACAGATGATGTCGGGGCAATCATCGGCGACCGGGTGCTGTCGGCCCTCGAATCCTTCGATGCGGGCGAACACGCGCTGCTCATCGCCGTTGACGACGCCGATGTCCTGCCGCCTTCGTGTATCGCGGTCCTCGGCTACGTGGCTCGACGCCTCGCAAAAACAAGGGTGTTCCTCGTCCTCGTCTCCGGGACCGGGGTCGACCCGCGCCTTCAGCCGCTCCCTCAGTTGCCGATGTACACGATGACGCTCGCGGAGTCGCGTGCTCTGATCAAGTCGGTCACCGGTGAAGAGCCGCCGCTGTCCACGCTTTTCGAGCTACACCGTATAGGCCACGGCAACCCTGTCGATGTCCGGGAGCTGTGTGAGCAGCTGACAACCGATCAGCTGACCGGACTTGCAGCACTCCCCGAACCGGCCGTGGTGGCGGATTCTCGCACCGCCCGGTGGCGCGATGTCGTGTCGAACCTGACCGCTGCCCAACGAACCGCACTCACTGTTCTGTCGATAGTGCGAACCGTGGAACCCGGCCACCTGATCCAAGCGCTCCGTTCGGAATTCGATTCAGGCAGCGATTTCGACACCGAGCTCGCCGCACTGGTGAGCGCGGGCCACGTCGAATCGATTCGTCACGTAGTGCAGGTACGAAACCACCTCGACCGCGCTGCGATCTATACGATTGCCGCGCCGAAGCTGCGCAGCGACTGCCACCGCATTGTCGAGGCGCACTCGCTGCTCGGGGAGCGGCCCGCTCTGGCAACCGCGAATCGGGCCTTCACGGCTGATCCGATCGTCGTACCCATCAACGAAATGATCCGCCGAACAGACGAACTGGCATTGAACGGTGAAGCGTCACTGGCTGTCCAAGTACTCCGCACAGCTCTCGACACGTCGGACGCGGTCCGGCGATCCCGTCTGGCGGCGCATGCCCTCCGAATTGTGACCGGATGGGGGTTCTTCGCCGACGCCGCTCAGTTCACCCGCTATATCGAGCCGCAACTGCTGCCGCCGGGTGAGGCTGCCGAGGCCACGGTCGCCCAGCTACTCCTCAACTACCTGCAGGATGAAGCGTTCGACGAGGTGAGCGCTCGGAACATCGTGGATGCGCTCACGTCTCGATGCCCGGACTCTGCGTCCAGGCTCGCCGGCGTCGTGGGCTACCTCCACGTGTGTCGAAACGACACCGAAGAGGCCCGTCGCGTGCTGGCCGCCGTCGACAGGATATGTGGTTCGGAATCAGGTCCAGTGCACGCGGTGTCGCTCGCAATGGCTCATCTCGCGGTCGTCGACGGCACACCAGAGCCTGCAGACCGACAGCTGTCGTCGCGTGTGGCCAAGGTCCGCGAGAAGGACTGCTTCGCAGAATCCGTGATGTCGACGCACATGCTCCAGAAACTCGGTCGCCACCACGACGCGATGAACGATCTCGAACGCCTCTCGACGAAAGCTATCTCCCCTGTAGAACGCGCGATCGTGATGGCACTGCGCGTAGACGGCGAACTTTTCGCCGGAAGCATCGACGCAGCCCGAGCACTGTGGGACGAAGCCGAAACCCTGGTACCGGCCGAGAACTGTCTCCCTTCTCTGCGCCTGTCCCAGCGCATCCAGATCCTCGGGCTCATAGGGCGGTTTCAGGAAGTCGATGAGCTCGCGGACCGCATTCACGCAACCCCGTTCTCACGCGCGTACCGCACCAACGAGTCTCGGCTGTTGTGGGCATTGGGACAGATCGCGCTGATGCGCGGCGACTACGTATCCTCCATCTCACTGTTGGAGCAGAGCATCGATGCGTTCGACACGGTCGGAGGATGCTGGCAGCTGCAGCGGCATGTGGATCTGATCGAAGCGTTTGTGCGTTCGGGCCAGCCGGAGATGGGCGATAAGGTACTGCGCACGCTCGGGGCGCGTCTGGGCGCTCGACAATCGCCCAGCACAAAGGCGACCTTCGCACGCGGTGAACTGCTCGTCGCCAAGTCACCGGACGAAGCGCGCATGGCACTGTCACGGGCACTCGGACCTCGAACCGCCCCTGCCCCCACACTCGAGCGCGCACGGGCACATGCAATCTATGCCGATCGTCTGAGGGACGAATCCGAGAACATCTCTCATCAGCACCCACTACGCACGGCACACGCGCTGTTCACCCGCATCGGCGCCCTCGGCTGGGCCGACGCGGTGGGGGCAAGTTCGGCGACCGACGAATCAACCGACCTACGTCTCGATCAGCTGACCGAGCAAGAGAATCAAATCGTCGAGCTGGCCCTTCAGGGTCTCCGGAACCGTGACATCGCGCGGCGGATGTTCCTCGCGCAGCGCACGGTCGAGAAGCGACTCACTGCCGTGTTCCGGAAGCTCGGAGTTCGCTCTCGAGCCGAGCTGTTCGCCTTCGTAGCGCCGGAGGATCAGGCCGGATCCGGCGCCGCACCTCTCGCACCTCACCAGCAGATCAGCTGAGGGTCGGAGAAGCTGCGCGTACCAGGTGTGCGGGCACCGTGCGGTAACGCGCACGATGCCCGCACCGGACAGCGGAGTCGACCCCGCATTCATAAGGTCGACGCATAACCACCGTGCAGGGGAGCGCGGCGCCGTGGAGGATTGACCTGTCCGTGGCCTGAACGCTCCCGAGCGGCGTCGTGAAGATCGAAACGCGTGGCAAGCAAGGGAAGTAACGGATGATCTCCGAGTGGAGCCTCGAAGGCTACGAGGGGCTGCGTCAGGTCCGAAAGCACACGCGGGTGGAGACACCCCACCCTGAGGAGTTCTACGTGCGCGGGGTAACTGTGCCGATGGCGACAGTGACTGTCAGTCGAGTGACGCTGTCCCCCCACCGTCAGGTAGGAACTGGCTGCATCACAACTGAATACGCCTCGATGTGCGTAGTTCTCAGCGGCGCGGTAACCCTGCGCACTGATTCGGGTCCGGAACATTTGCACCGGGGCCAGGTGTACTCACCGCACCGTACTCCCGGCGATTGGCTGGATGTGGCCACGCCTGCGCAACTCGTCATCGTCAACCCGCGCCAGGTCGCTCCAGATCGACAACCGCCGCCTGCCGAGAGGAACGGCTTCGACAGCTGGCACATGGCTGAGCCGTCACTCTTGCTGTTCGAGTCCCTGTGTGACTGGTTGTGCGCGGCATCGCCGGAAGCACCGACAGATTCGATCGACGCTGCCGGCACGACCCTGTTGACGCTCCTCGGCCATCCGGACAACACAGGCGGACAGGAGCTTCGCGGATCAGCACCCTCCGCCGTGTACGAGGAGGCAATGCGCATCGTCGATGCGGAGTTCCGCGACCCCCACCTCAACGCACCGTCGCTCGCCAAGCGTCTGCGAGTATCGCTCCGGACGCTTCACCGCGCCTTCGAATCTCGTGCGATGTCGATCTCCAAAGAGATCCGTCGACGACGGATCGAGCATGCGGAGATACTCCTTCGGAACCCGCGCTACTCGTCCATGCCGGTCTCCGAGATCGCGAGGATCTCAGGAGCCCCTTCCATCGCGTATCTGCGAATGGCCATCAAGGAGAAGCACGACGTCAGCCCGACGCAGCTTCGCGAAATGTCGATGGTCGGTGTCCCGAGCGCCTAGCTGGTCGGTCCCAGCATCAGCACCGAGCTCCGTTGTGCCCGACTGATCGTTCGGCAACGCTTCGGCCGGTGCAGTATCCAATCGCGCCAGATGGCGGCGTCCAGAACCACCCTGACGTAGCCGATGGCGCTTCTGGTCGTCTGACTCGTGCAATGAACACTTCGATAACACTCGACCCGATACGGTTGAGGATCGCTCTCGATGAATGTCACCAACACCGGTATTCGATCCGTTCGCCCACACCGATCCGAGGCACCGACGATCGTCCATCGAGGCATTGGCTTCCGGCGCGCCTGTTGCAGAATTCGATTCGTGGGCACATCCTCCCGCCACATCACTCCGGCCCGCAGCGGTAGATGATGCCTTGGGCAAGCCCTCCTATGAGGTCGGACATTTCGCATGTGTGATGCGTAAAGGACGGGCCGTAGCTGTTGCTACGGCCCGTCCCTTGCATGTGTCTACGTCAATCGGACGTCAGTTACCCATTCCGTCGACGCCGGAGAATGACACCACCGACAGCGAGTGCGGCCACCAGGACCACACCACCAGCGGCGAGCAAACCGGTGTTCATACCGGACTCACCCGCGCCGGCACCGGAATCGATTCGAGCGCCCTGCGCCGAATTGGTTCCGGGCTTTCCGTTTCCGGACTGGGAGTTTCCGTTGCCGGTGCTCTGGCCGGCCGGGCTACCACCGTTACCGTTACCGGTTCCGTTGCCGCCATTGCCAGTTCCATTGCCTCCGTTGCCGTTGCCGTTGCCCGGCTGCTCAGGCTTCTCGGCGGGTGTACCCGTCGAACCGGTGGACGAGCCCTGCGAACCGGTGGACGAGCCGGCCGATCCGGTCGGCAGATCCACCGAACCACCTAGGTCCAGCGAACCCAAGCCCAGTGAACCCAGCGCAAGCGAACCCAGGGCGAGCGAGCCCGTGCCCGGGATGCTGCCGGTGAAGCCCTTCTTCTTGATGGTCTTCTCCGACGGCGCGCTCTCGATCGGATCACCCGAGACGGTTTTACCCGTCGCGACAGCCGCATCCGTGACGGCGCCGAACTTCACGTCCGCCTCCGACACCGTGTACTCCGCGGTGCACTCCATCGATTCGCCCGGCGCCAACGACGTCTGCGGGCACGAGATCGCGCTCAGGTTGTCGTCGGATGCCGGAGCCTCCTGCTTGTCGGTCACCGACACGTCCGTGGCGGTCACGTTGCCGGTGTTGGTCACCGAGAACTTGTACGGAATCTTCTGACCCGCCTTGGTGATCTCCGTCGCCGTCGACGACTTCACCACCGACAGATCCGGATTCGCACCCGACGTCTCGATCTCCTTACCCGACTCCGGGCTCGTGACCGAACCGCCCTGCGGATCCGTACCCGACGCGGTCGCCGCATCGGCGATCTTGCCGTGATCGAAGTCGGCCTGGCTCACCGTGTACTCCGCGGTGCAGTCCATCGACGCACCCGGCGCCAACGACGTCTGCGGGCAGCTGATCGCGCTCATGTTCGCAGCGTCCGCCGGAGCGGTCTGCGTGTCCGTGATCGTGATGCCCGACATCGTCACGTTGCCGGTGTTGATCACCGAGAACGTGTACGGCACCTTCTGACCGACCTCGCTGATCGCCGCCGTTGTCGACGACTTCACCACCGTCAGAGCCGGATTCGTACCCGACGTCTCGATCTCCTTGCCCGACTCCGGGCTCTTCACCTCACCGCCCTGCGGATCCGCGCCCGACGCAGTAGCCGCATCGGAGATCTTGCCGTGATCGTAATCGGCCTGGCTCACCGTGTACTCCGCGGTGCACGTCATCGACTTACCCGGTGCCAGCGACGTCTCCGGGCAGGAGACGGGGCTCATGTTCGCCGCATCTGCCGGCGCAACCTGAGTGTCGGTGACGGTGATGTTCTTCATCGTGACGTTGCCGGTGTTGGTCACCTCGAACGAGTACGGCACCTTCTGACCCGCACCAGTGATCTCCGTCGTCGACGACGACTTCACCACCGACAGAGCCGGATCAGCACCGGAGGCGGTGATCTCCTTGTCCGACGGCGTCGAATCGACCGGCTGGTCCTTCGGATCCTTACCGGACGCCATCGCGGAGTCCTTGATCGACCCGTGGTCGAAGTCGGCCTGGCTCACCGTGTACTCCGCGGTGCACGTCATCGACCTACCCGGCGCCAACTCCGTCCCCGGGCACGACACCGGGCTCATGTTCGCGGAATCCGCGGGCGCAACTTGCGTGTCGGTGACCGCGATGTCCTTGACCGTCACGTTGCCGGTGTTGGTCACCTCGAACGAGAACGGCACCTTCTGACCGACCTGAGTGATCGCGGTCGCGGTCGACGACTTCACGACCGTCAGACCACCCTCGGCTCCGGTCACGCCGACCTCTAGACCCGACTCCGGGCTGTCGACCGGATCACCCTGGGGGTTCTTGCCCGTGGCCTTCGCAATGTCGGTGATCTTGCCGTGGTCGAAGTCGACCTGCGAGACGGTGTACTCCGCGGTGCACGTCATCGACTTACCAGGCGCCACAGAGGTATCCGGGCAGCTGACCGGGCTCAGGTTCTGGTCATCGGCCGGCGCAACCTGCGCGTCGACCACGTTCACGTCGGAGACCGTCACGTTGCCGGTGTTCTTCACCTCGAACGTGTAGGGCACCTTCTGGCCGACCTCGGTGATCTCGGTGGCGGTCGACGACTTCACCACCGTCAGCGCCGAATCGGCACCCGTCGCCGGGATCTGCTTCTCCGACGGCGGCGAATCCACAGGATTGCCGGTCTCGGTCTTCCCGGTCGCCTTCGCCGAGTCCTTGACCGACCCGTGGTCGAAATCAGCCTGCGAGACGGTGTATTCGGCGCTGCACGTCATCGACTTACCCGGCGCCAAATCGGTGGCCGGGCAGCTGACCGGGCTGAGGTTCGCGTCGTCAGCCGGTGCAACCTGCGTGTCGGACACCACGATGTCCTTGACCGGCGTCTTCCCGGTGTTCGTCACCTCGAAGGTGTACGGGATCTTCTGGCCCACCTCGGTGACGTCCGTCGCCGTCGACGACTTCACCACCGACAACCCGCCGATCAGACCGGTGTTCGTCACCGTGCACTTGTAGTCGTGCGGATCGGTCACCGTCAGCGTCCACGGACCGGTGCCCGACGTCCCCACCGGCTGACCCGTCGTCACATCCGTGCACGAGATCGCCGGCGAGTAGTCGGCCATCGTGCTCGACGACCCCGCCGCCAACGCATCGGTGATCGTGTACGTGGCGCCCTGGGACACCGGCCAGTCCGTCGTGGACACCGAGGTTCCCGTGCCCGACGTCGTCGCCGACGTCAGCGTGGTGCCACCGGCATTGTTGAGCCCGACCGTGAACTGATCCGCCGTCTGAACACGACCGTCGACCGTCTTCGACACCGTCACAGTCGGAATCGCAGCCGTCGCGCACCGCGCACCGTCGTTACCGCCTGAAGCCGGACCAGTCGCCAAGAGGTTCCCGGTCTTCGTCTTCGGATCGACTCGGAAGATCCGGCCAGTGACGTTGTCCGAACCGTAGAGGTAGCCCTTCGCATCCGCATACAGGGCACCGAAAGCTGTAGCACTGTCCAGCCCTGTGATTGCGCCGAGATCCGACATTGCGTGCGTGGACATGTCAAACTTCCACAAATGGTGGTCGTTGGCGATCCCGTAGAGGGCTCTGCCAATCGCGGTCCAGTCGGCGAGTTGGACCCCGGCGGGCAGAGTGCCCGATGCGAGGACCTTGCCATACGTGGGCGATCCCGGTGCGTAGTCGATCTCGTACCACGGCGAGTTGTTCGAGGAGCTTGTCGCCCAGTAGTGGCCCGCAGCGTCGACGTCACCGGTGTTGAAGAACGAAGGGTTTGGTATTCCGGCAGGAAGCGGAAGTTCAGTCTCGGAGAGGTCGCTCCCGATACGGACTGGAACGTACTTCTCCAAGTCCCACCCGTAGATGTAGTTGTCGAGCACGTTGTAACCCACACCATTGAGCACCCGCGTGGTGCTTCCCATCAATGACGTAGCACCGGTCGCCAGGTCCACCTTGGTGACCGTCTTCGATCCGTCGCCGGGCGCCTGGAACAGGTACCCGTAGGCGTCACACGTGAACGTCGGCTGCGGCGCGGCCGCGGCCGTCGGCGCGGCCAACCCCGCCGTGAAAGCCGTCAGTGACAACAACAGCGACGACGTGAGAGCCGTGGCCTTCGCGGCGCGCCGAAGAGCGCCTGACCGTTTGCGTATGCGACTGGACAATCCAACTCCTTTCGAGGCTGTGAATTTTGCATCCCGATGAGTGTTCGAGCCTCAGGAGAGCCGGATTCGCGTGAAACACGCTGTCCCCCCGGTGAGTCCAAGCAGGATTTCTCATCGTCTTGTGTGATGCGTGTGCCGCCCCGACTCGCGGCACAGCACGACCACGACGCTAACTGCCCGAAATGCACCACTCCCGCCGTGGCGCGAAATGACGTGCACCTGGCGCAAAAGTGCACGTTTGTACTACAGCGACTTGAGCGAAAACGAAATATGTTGCCCCCGCCTGCCATTGGGATAGACCGTTACCCCATGGCGCAAATCTGCAGACCCCTGGCGCTAAAATACACTTGCGCAATCGAGCACCAAATACTCTAATTCCCAACGCGCCCGCGGTGTTCTAGAGTTTTCACGGCGTGATACTCAGGCGGTCTCGCCGCCGAAACGGCCCCCGCGCACGGGTCGAGCCGAGAGCAAACGGGGGGGATCGATGGGCAGACACAGGCACGTGAGCCGCGCCGGCAATCGACTCCTGGCCCTAGCCCTTTTCGTACTTCTCGCCGCCGGCGGCGGATTGATCTACGCCGCGATCGGCGCGGCCGGCAAACCGCTCACCGCACCCATCCCCGACGCCCCGTTCGGCGTCGGCGCGGCCGCGGACCCGAACACCGAGTGGGCACCGCCGCCCACCGACCTCGGTCCCAACACCCTGGCCATCCCGGACCTCGATATCCGCACGGAGGTCGTCGCCACCGGGATCGGATCCAGGGGCGGCATGGTGCTCCCCGAACCGTCCAAGGTGTCGCACCTCGACAACGGCGTGGAGTACGGCGCGCCCGAGGGAACCAATCTGGTCGCCGGCCATGTCGATGACGGTGACCGCACCCACGGTGCGATGTGGGCCCTCCACCAAATCAAGCCGGGAACACCGATCTACGCCACCGACGACACCGGTCACATGTGGACCTACCGCACGACCAGCCTCGAGCTGCACGACAAGGGCGCGTTGCCGATCGAGTTCTTCGCAACCACCGGAGCACCCCGGCTCGTGCTGGTGACATGTGGCGGTGAGACCGTACCCGACCCATACCTGCCGTCCGGGTTCACCTACAAGGACAACGTCGTCGTCACCGCCGATCCCATCTGATCGAGCGCGGCCGGCACGGCAGGTTACAAACAAGACACGGAACAGTCGGTTCGACCTGTCGCCGAACAGGTCCGATAATTAACACGCCTTTCGGACGCCCTACCGCTTCGACAGGCTGCCAGAAACTGCTTCGCGGCCCGGGCACCAGGTCCGCACAGTTCGAAGGGTATCGATGGTCACCGAAGGCTTCCGGGTGTCCGAACGCGCGCCCGAGTGGGTTCCTCCACCTGCGCGGCTCCTGTCGCGCCTTGGCAGGAACTGCCCGCTCGTCGTGGTCCGGGCGCCGCGCGGTTTCGGGAAGTCGACGTTGGTTACAGATTGGACCCAATCGGGATCGAGTGCGGGATACGTCGCGGTCGGGATTCCGCCGCCGGACGATCCAATCGACTCGGACCGCTACTGGGAGCTCGTCGCGACCCGACTTGTCGCGGCAGGCGCCATCGGTCCTGAAAGGGTGCGCCCGGTCCGGTCATGGGCGGATACGGTCCGGCACGGCCTCATGAAGGCGTCCGCGCCAGTCCGGCTTGCACTCGAACGTGTCGACTTGGTCGATGCGTCGGACCTCGAGCGGGAGATCCTGGATCTCGTCGACGCATGTCACCACGTGGACGTCGTCGTGACGATGACCGGTCGACCGATCTTCACCGACCCGCTCCTGCTGGACCCGACACACGACCTACTCGACGGCGACAGTTTGATCTTCACTGGTGATGACATACGAGAGTTGTTCCGCACCTGCTCGATCGACTTGAAGAAGGAAGAGGTCGAGATCATCCGGCAATTGACCGGTGGCCAATCCTCTCTCATGCCGGTGGCTCTGCGGATTTCGGCCGAACTCCCTGTGCTCCCCCACCGACTACAACTCCTCGAACGCTATCTCGCCGAGGCTGTCACGGCCGAGGTCCGCACAACGATTCTCGCTGCACCCGAGATCGCGCCGCACCGTCAGTTTCTACTGTCGATATCGACAGCGCGCACCGTCTCCGCCGAAGTTGCCACTTTCCTCGGTGCTGGTCCGGACTCGACAGCGCAACTAACCGCACTCGAGAACGCCGGTGTCGTGGAGCATCTCGCGACAACACCGAAGGGAGACACCTGGCGCCTTGCGCCGGCCGTGCGCACCGCTCTTCTCGAGGCACGGCGTGAGGCCGGCACCGATCCCGAGGCGGACCTGTCCCTCCTTGCGCGATTTCACCTCGACCGTGACGAACGAGCTGCGGCACTCGGATGTGCCGCCGAAGCGTACAACTGGTCCGTCGTAGTGCCTCTGCTCACGGACCACTGGTACGACCTTCTCGGGTCCGACATGACGGCGGTACGCGAGGTGATGCTCAAACTTCCTGAATCCGTGACCGCCACGCATCCGCGGTTCCGCGAGCGTCGAGAAGTGTTGCAGGGACTGGATAGCGCCGCGTTCGGAAGCCTGCCGGCGACGAAACACCATCGACCGCTCGATGAGACCGGCACCATCCGCGCCGGGTCACATCGGGCGATCATGCTCCGCCTGGCCGGCGAGTACAGCAGCGCCACACAGCTCACGCGGCGGATCGGGACGATTCTCGACCGAGCGCTCGCAGGCCGACCAGCGGCGGAATTGACCTACGGCCTGGCCTTCATGCGATTGCAGCGAGGGCTGACGTACCAACTCGACGGAAACATCACCGCATCCGTCGCGGAACTCCAGCGCGCGTACCGGCTCGGGTCTGTGCAAGGGATCGACTTCATTGCCCGGAATTCGGCTCACAACATCGCACTCAACTGGGCGTTCGTCGGCGAGCCCCAGAGAGCTCGAGAATGGCTCGCACACGAGCGAGACGGATCGTCGACCGACACGATGACCGAGCGGCTCATCGAGGTCGGCCGACATGTAGCAACGGCACTCGTTTCGCTGGACACCCTCGACTTCGACACGGCACGCACTGCGCTGGGCAAGTTGCGGCGCCTTCCGCCGGTGATAGAACTGTGGCCGTACATCGTGTACGCACGCTGCCGGTACGCCATTGCGTGCGCGGATCCGCGCATCGGTCTGCGCGCGCTCGAACAGTTCGCCGAACAGCGAGCCAGGGCACGCGGAGGCTTCGTCACCTCACTGATCGACGCCGTCGAGATCGAGGTGCACCTCGCCAACGGACGGGGTTGGCGTGCCGTCCAGCTCGCGGAGTCGACGTCGAACACCACCCCCTGGACGGTGGTGGCGAAAGCGCGCGCACTGTTCGTCACCGGCGACCACGACGCTGCGATCGACACCTGCCGTCGTTACGACTGGTTCAGCGGCCCGTACACCCGCCCGCACCTCGAGGCACACGTCGTCGAGGCCGCAGCGCTGTACTCCACCGGCAACGAGACAGCCGCCGTCCAGTCGTGGACCCGGGCGTGCGCGATCGCGGCCCGCACCGAGATCAGCGGTGTATTCGCCACCGTCCCCAGCCGCGTCGTCGCCGCACTCCACGCCCTCACCGACGAGTCGTCCTACCTCGTCACCGAGTTCCTGGCGTCCGGGCGCACCGATCACTACCCGTCGACCGTCTCGCTGCCCACGCTGACGGAACGCGAGGAACAGGTGCTTGCCAGCCTCACCCAAGGCCTCAGCTCGCGCCAGATCGCGGAAGCTCTCACCATCACGCCGGCCACCGTCAAGGGTCACCGCAAAACCCTGTACCGCAAACTCGGCGTGCACAGCGAAGCAGAGGCGGTGGACGCCGGCCGCAGGCTGGGCATCGTGACCGAGCCCGAGACCCATCCGTGAGATTGCGGTCACGCCCCGTTCCGTCGACCGCAACGGTTCGGGCCGGCCTCCACCAGCAGGAGACATACCGGTCCGTACTGCTATTTCACAGTGACGTAATTCCACGGAGGAGAGCCGACCCCCGGACGTCCCGACCTCAACGAACACCCTTTCGCAGAGGCGTCCGACCGGTCGGAATCAGTCAGGCTGCCCGCTTCGGAAACGTCCGATTGGCGGAGTAAATGACCTTGACCTGCGCGTTTGCTCTCAACCGGTCGGTTTCTTACATCTTCAAGGTAAAGATTCGGTCACGGTGGACTAGTCGATATCACTTTGTTACTTTGCCGTGACGAAAGATCCGAGGTTGCCGTCCCAAGGGACCAACCAGAGACCACAAATGAGGTACCCACTGTGGCCGATAACCACAGCACGCTTAGTTCCGCACACCAGACTGCCACGACCGCCCACGGTCGCCGCTCCGCGAAGGTCGCGGTGGTCGCCGCCGCCACCGGCGCACTGCTCGCAGGAAGCGTGCAGATCGGCGCCGCCACCGCGTCCGCGGCGCCCCTGCGCCTGCCGGATGTCGGCAACATCCAGCTCCAGCTGCCGGCCGGCCAGTTCCTGCCCGGCGTCAACATCCCGGCCCTCTCCGACACCGCGCAGCAGGCGTGGACCCCGCCCTCGGCCGATCGGTGGACACCCGCACCCAAGCTGGTCGCACCGGCACCCGCACCCGCACCGCAGGCGGCACCGATGCCCGCGCCCCTACCCGCCCCGGCGCCGGAGGCCGCACCGGCCCCCGCACCGATGCCGGAACCGGTGATCGCACCGCCGCCGCGCCCGCTGTTCGTCCAGCCCGTGTCGGGCTTCCTCACCTCCAGCTACGGTCCGCGCTGGGGTACGCACCACAACGGCATCGATATCGGCGCCAACCTCGGCACGCCGATCTTCTCGGCCGCGGACGGCGTCGTCATCAACGCCGGCCCCGCGTCCGGCTTCGGCCAGTGGGTCCGCGTCCAGCACGACGACGGCGCCATCACCGTGTACGGCCATGTCGACACCTACATCGTGAGCGTCGGCGAGCGGGTGCTTGCCGGTGAGCAGATCGCCACGGTCGGCAACCGCGGCCAGTCCACCGGCCCGCACCTCCACTTCGAAGTCTGGGATCCGGACGGCTACCAGGTCGATCCGCAGATCTGGCTGCCCGAGCACGGAGTCGGCCTCACCTGGTAGGAACTCCCACCGCACCGGAGTCGCCGCGCAGTTCGCGCTTGAGGAGCTTGCCGCTCTGATTGCGCGGCAGCGCGGTGACGAAGCGAATTCGCTTGGGCACCTTGAAGGGTGCGATGTGCTGCCGGGCGTGCTCGATGAGTACGTCGGCGGTGATCGCGTCCGAGTCGGCGTCGTCGCGCAGTACGACGACCGCCGTCACCGCCTCGATCCACTTGTCGTCCGGAACGCCGATCACGGCCACCTCCGCCACCGCGGGATGCGTGTAGAGGGCGTCCTCCACCTCACGAGACGCGACCAGGATGCCACCGGTGTTGATCACGTCCTTGATGCGGTCCACGACCGTGATGTACCCCGCCGAATCGCGGGTCACCATGTCGCCGGAATGGAACCAGCCGTCCCGGAACGCCTCCGCGGTGGCCTCGGGATTGTCCCAATACCCTTGGCACAGTTGCGGAGAGCGGTACAGGACCTCGCCCGACTCGCCGTCGGGCACGTCGTTACCGTCGGCGTCCACCACCCTGGTCTCGACGAAGAACACCGGCCGCCCGCACGACGACGGACGCTCGGCGTGTTCCTCCGGTCCGAGCACGGTCGCGAGCGGTCCGATCTCCGACTGCCCGAAACAGTTGTAGAAGCCGAGGTCCGGGTAGCGCTCGCGGAGACGGTTCAGCACGGTGACCGGCATGATCGACGCACCGTACTGTGCCTTCTTCAGCGACGAAAGATCGCGGGTCTCCAGGTCCGGATGCCCGGCGAGCGGGACCCACACCGTCGGCGCCAGGAACAGCGAGCCGATGCGGTCGGCCTCGATGCGACGCAGGATCTCGGGAATGTCCGGCGTCTGCATCAGGTGCACGGTCGCGCCCACCGACAGGTAGGGAAGCATGAACACGTGCATCCCCGCCGAGTGGTAGAGCGGCATGCAGATCAGCGGATTGTCGTTGGCGTTCAGCCCGAGCGCGATCACCGACGACACGTACTCGTGAACGAGTGCACCGTGGGTCATCATGGCGCCCTTGGGCTTCGACGTCGTCCCCGACGTGTAGAGGAGCTGGACGAGATCGCCGCTCGACGCGCCGCAGGCCAACGGCGGAACGTCACCGGCCCCTGCGTGGTCGAGCAGCGAGCCGGAGGTGTCGCGCAGCGGGACCACGTGCTCGACGTGGAGATCCGTGCGCACCGATTCGAGGTTGGCGCCCAGCGCGGGGTCCACGAGCACCGCCCGAGTTCCGGACTGCGCCAGCAGGTAGTGCAGTTCGCCGCCGGTCAGCGCGTAGTTCACCGGCACGTGGACCAGGCCGGCGCGGGCGCAGGCCAGGAAGCCGATGACGTAGGCGTCGGAGTTGACACCGTACCCCGCCACCCGGTCGCCGGACGCGAGCCCGAGTCCGAGCAGGTGTCCGGCGGCGCGGGTGACGGCGTCGTCGAGTTCGCGGTACGTCCAGGTCCTGTCGCCGAATACCAGAGCAGTGCGATCGGGTTGTCTTGCGGCGGCCCGACGGAGCACTCCGTCGACGGTGTCGATGCGCGGGTCCTCACTCATGTGACGCAGGTTATAGGACGTCCAACTATTGCGTAAGGGCTTTCTTTCCGCGAACGGGTTGTGTAGCTTCGCGCGACGTTCAGCCGCCGAAGGCTGCGGTGATCGCGCCCATGTCGAAATAGTCCCGCCAGGCAGCGATCTTGCCGTCGACCACCTCGAACACGCCCATCACCGGCAGCGGGGTCTCCTTGCCGAGCCCACGCAGCACGTCGGTGCGCTCGTTCATCACGACGCCGTCGTGCTCCACCTGCCGGTGGATGCGGAAGTCGATGCCGTCGAACGTGCCCAGAAAGCCCTCGAGGAACTCCCGGATGGCATCGCGACCCTTGACGGGTTCCATCGGAATGTTGTGGTACACCGCATCTTCGGTGAAGTAGCTCGCGAGGACGGCGGGGTCGGGATCGGCCCACAAACCACAGAACTCCGTGACCAGGTCCGCGGCAGCGCTCATGTGTTCACTCCTGTTCTCGTATCCAGTTCCCGAGCAGTTCGGGTCAACTGTTCGATGTAGTGTGCCCGCTCCTCGCGGGAAGCGGACGACTTCAGCGGCCCGATCTGCAACTCCCACACCGCACGGCCGGCGGCGTCGAACACCGGGGCTACCAGGTAGCTGATCGGAAGCGCTTCGTCGCCTGCCAGATCACTTGCGTTGTAAGGTCGTCCGCTGATTCCGGCGAGCAGTGTCCGCACCCGCTCGCGCAGCGCGTGACGGGTGGGATCCTCGGCAAGGTGTTCGACCACCTCGGCCAGGACGTCGAGCATGCCGGGATCGGCCGCGGCGATCCCCCACACCCCGACGCCGGTCGACTGGATGCAGTGCAGTGCCGCGGCCAACTCGGGACGCCGCTCGGGCGCAGCCGTCCCGAGCCACGCCCGCTGACGCGCCTGGTCCGTGAACGCGATCACCGCGGCCCCGGCCGGGGCGCGCAACGGCACCGTCCAGCCCGTCGCGATGCCCGCCGGCAGCCGGCCCCGACCCGGGTCCACCGCCAGGAAGGTGAGGTCGTTGGAGGTGACCACCGCCAACCCCGCGCCGCAGTCCACCTGCGCCGACAGCCGGGCGAGCGCGTCGTCGAGACCCGGGAGCACCCCCATGGTGCGACGCGCGGCGGCCCCGGGGCCGATCAGTCCCGGGCCGAGCCGATACGCCAGATCGATCTCGCGGCGCACCCACCCGCGGGCGTCGAGGGCGCCGAGAATCGCGGCCACCGTCGACCGGCTGAGCCGCAGCGTGTCCGCCACCTGCGCGATGGTGCACGGCGCGCCGCGAGCGGCCAGTAGTTCCACCACCGAGACGACCCGATCGGTCGGCGGCGACACCGCACCACCCCGCGCGCGCTCCAGGCTTCCCCCGCCCTCGCTCACCGCGGCAGCAGACCGTGCAGCAGCAGGTCGACGAGCGTCGACGAGAGCCGCTCCTGATCCTGGACGTCCCGCGCCGACTGCGCGAAGATCGAGGCGCCGGCGATGATGTCGAGCAGGGTGTCGGGGTCGACACCTTCGCGCACTTCGCCGGATTCGACCCCCCGGGCGATCCGCTCACCGAGTTGCTCGCGGATCACCTCGATCTGGTCCGTGACCAACGTCTGCCGCAGTTCCGGGTCACTGCGACCCTCGCTCATCAGCCCCGGCACGGCCTCGCGCGCGGCCGCATCGCCGAAGAGCGCGACCGCGCCGAACGTCAGCCGGGCGATCTCCTCGGCGATCTCGAGGTCGTCGGACACGTTCTCGGACTCCATCACCGGGTACACCGCGTCGTGCACGATGTGCGCCTTCGACGGCCAGCGCCGATAGATGGCGGGCCGCCCCACACCGGCGCGGGTCGCGATCGCGTCGATCGAGGTGCCGGCGTATCCGTTCTCGACCAACAGCTCCCGCGTCGCCCGCAGGACAGCCTCGTCGATCGCGGGATTTCGCTGCGGCCCGAGGCGGTGCTGGATCTGCCGCTTCCTGGGCATCGAAGTGACCCCTTGCGTCGAAGTGTGATGGTCGTTACATTGTGTCACGTCATAGACGATACGCAATGTATCGACTAGCGCCTGAGCGCCCCAGGGAATGCAAGACGGGGCCGCCACCAGAACTCGCTGTACCCGCTGTGCCGCACCGAATTTCAACGCACGCGAGGCTGCGCGCCTCCGACCGTCGAAAGGTCGTCATGAGTTCCGATAAGACAACCGGGGATCAGGATTTCTCCGAGGTTGCCCGGCCCGTCGCCTCCCGCACCGACCCCGCCGAACTCGCCTCCCGCCTGCAGACCTGGCTCACGACCCGGCTGCCCGCCGGGGCGGATCCCGAGGTCACCGACGTGCAGGTGCCGGCCGCGAACGGGATGTCCAACGAGACGATCTTGTTCGATGCCCTGTGGCACGAGGACGGCGAGCGTCGGCACCACTACCTGGTGGCGCGCATCGCGCCCGCGCCGTCGGGGGTGCCGATCTTCCCGTCCTACGACCTGGACCAGCAGTACCAGGTGATCAAGGCCGTCGGCGCGCACTCGGCGGTCCCCGTGCCGCGCGTGTACTGGTCCGAGACGTCCCCCGAGGCGCTCGGCGGCGAGTTCTTCGTGATGGAACGGCTCGACGGGCAGGTCCCGCCGGACGTGATGCCCTACAACTTCGGCTCCTGGCTCTCCGAGGGCTCGCCCGAGGACCGTCGGCGTCTGCAGGATGCATCGGTGCGGGTGCTCGCCGACCTGCACGCGATACCCGCACCCGCACAGCTATTTCCGAGCCTGTCTCCCGAACCGGGAGCCGACGCCGTCACCGCCGACGCCGCCCTGCGCGCTCACGTGGACGGACAGCGCCGCTTCTACGAGTGGGCGGTCGAGACCGGTCCGCGCTCACCGTTGATCGAGCGCGGCCTCGACTGGCTCGACGAGCACTGGCCCACCGTCACCGGCCCGGCCGTGCTGTGCTGGGGCGACTCGCGGATCGGCAACATAATCTACCGCGACTTCGAACCCGTCGCGGTCCTCGACTGGGAGATGGCGACCCTCGGCCCGCGCGAACTCGACCTGGGCTGGATGATCTTCATCCACCGCTTCTTCGAAGACCTCGCGGGCGTGGCCGGCGTGGCCGGTCTGCCGGACTTCCTGCGCCGCGACGACGTCGCCGACACCTACCGCGAACTCACCGGCCATGGCGCCACCGATCTCGACTTCTACACGATGTACGCGGCCCTGCGGCACGCGATCATCATGTTCCGCGTCCAGAGTCGCGCCGTGGCGTTCGGGCAGGCCGAGGCGCCCGCCGACCCGGACGACATGATCCTGCACCGCAAGACCGTCGAGGAGATGCTCGACGGCACCTACTGGGCCCGCGTCGCCGGGCAGGAGGTCGCGTGATGCTCTCCCCCATGGACGACTTCCCGGTCCACCAGATCGCCGAACCGATCCGGCACGTCGGCACCTCCGACCGCAACTTCTACGACCGCTACTACTTCAACTGCCACCCCGGCCTCGACTACGACGGCGAACCGCTGTTCCTCATCATCGGGCTCGGCCAGTACCCGAATCTCGGTGTGACGGACGGCTTCGCGGTCCTGCGCCGCGGCGACGACCACATCGTGGCCCGCGCGTCGAAGGCGCTCGGCTCCGACCGCATGGACGTCACCGTCGGCCCGCTGCGCATCGAGGTCCTCGAGGGCCTGCACCGGTTGCGGGTGGTACTCGAACCCACCCCCGAGGCGCCGGACCTGTCGTTCGACCTGGTCTTCGAGTCCGATGTCCCGGCGTCGTTGGAGGCCAGGCACTTCCACCGCCAGCTCGAACGAGTCACCTTCGACACCCAGCGCTTCGTGCAGACCGGCCGCTGGAGCGGAAGCCTCACCGTCGACGGTGAGACCATCGCGGTCACCCCCGACACCTGGCGCGGCAACCGCGACCGCTCCTGGGGTGTGCGACCCGTCGGCGAGGCCGAACCACCCGGGCGCCGGGCGGACCCCGCCCTCGCGAGCGAGCAGAACTTCTTCTGGATCTACACGATCATGCAGTTCGACGACTTCTCCATCGTCGCGATCATGCAGGAAGACCGCCACGGCCGCCGGATCATCGAGGACGCCACCCGCGTGTGGACGGATCGCACGCGCGAACCGGAGTGGCTCGGCCGGCCCGAGCACGAACTGTCGTTCGTGCCCGGCACCCGCGAGGTCGCGTACGGAACCCTCGAGTTCCACCGCCCCGGCGGCTACGGCAAGCCCGACGAGATCCTCACCGTCGCTTGCGAACCGGTCCTGCCCCACTACCTCGGCGTGGGCACCGGTTACGGACTGGAACAGGACTGGCGGCACGGCATGTGGCAGGGCGAACTGGTCGTGCAGGGTCTGCGCGAGAAGGTCGCCGACATCGAGCCGTGGAAGAAGTTGTTCTGCCCGGTCGACAACCTCGCCCGCTTCACCCTCACCGAGGACGGCGAGACCCACGTCGGCTCCGGCCTGTTCGAGGTCGGAATCATCGGCCCCTGCGACCGCTACGGATTCACCGGCGCCGCAGACGTCGCTCCCTGAAACACCACCACAACGAAAGGAATTCGACATGAAGGTTGGTTCCAGCCCGTTACGCAGGCGGACGGTCCGGTCCGCCACTGCCGTGCTCATCGCCGGAGGAATGTTCCTCTCCGGCACCACGATCGCCTCCGCACTGGACCCGGGCCAGCTGCCGATCCCCGAGGGGGCCCTGGGATCCCTCGGCACCGCCTCGTCGGACATTCACCTGGATCCGACACCGCGCCTCGCCACCATCACGAACTTCCGTGACGTCGCAGGAAGCGAGGGCGGCGGTTACGAGGGCCTCGCCAGCCGCCACCTCAAGCGCGGTGTGATCTACCGTTCCAACGCGCTGTCGTCGGCCAGCGACGAGGACCTCGCGACCCTGTCGTCGCTGAACATCACCCACATCTACGACCTGCGGGGCCCCACCGAGATCGCCAACCCGCTGGTCGGCGGCCCCGACAAGCTTCCGGCGGGGGCCGACTACAAGAACTTCCCGATCGAATTCGGCGACCTGGTCACGCTCGCCCAGACGATCCAGTCGCCCGAGCAGGGTCAGCAGTTCATGGTGGACGCCAACCGCAGCTTCGTTTCCGATGCGACGAAGCGCGCGGGATTCAAGCAGCTGCTGACCGAGATCGCCAACAGCGACGGCCCGGTGGTCTTCCACTGCAGCGCCGGTAAGGACCGCACCGGCTGGATCGCCGCGCTCCTGCTGACGATCGCCGGGGTTCCCGAGCAGACCGTCTTCGACGACTACCTGCTCAGCAACGAGTACCTGGCCGATACGAACGCGGCCACGCTCGCGCAGATCCGGGGCGCCCTCGGCGACCAGGTGGCGCTGAACCTCGAGCCCGTCCTCAACGTCGACAAGAGCTACCTCCAGGCCGCGTTCGACCAGATGCGCGCCGACTACGGCGGCCCGATCGCCTACCTCGCCGACGGCATCGGCCTCGAGCAGATGACGATCGCAAAGCTTGCGCGCAAGCTCGTGTTCTGACGCTTGCCCGCAATGCACCCGGGCGGTCCTGACCCCGACCAGGACCGCCCGGGTGTTCTTCTGTGTGTACCCCGATCCCCGTGTTGCCCTCGGCGAGCACTCGAGTTATTAATTAAGTGACCACTCAATCAATGATCGGGGTGCACGTGCGAACCGTCGACGAATCGGCACGCGAGGCCAAGAGGACCGAACTGCTCGACGCCGCGGCGCGGTGCTTCGCCGAACGCGGCTACCACGCCACGCGCACTGCGGACATCTGCGCGCTGGCCGGCATGAGTTCCGGGAACCTCTTCCACTACTTCCCGACCAAGCAGGCGGTGTTGCTGGCACTGATCGAACGTGACGGCACCGAGACCGCGACGGCGGTCGCGGAACTCGCGGCGGCCGAGGACCCCTTCGGTGCGCTGCTGTCGCTGCTCGACGACGTCTGCCGTCTCGCGGCAGACGACACGTATTCCGGCCTGGCGCTGGAGATCTCGGCGCTGGCGCACCGCGACGACGACGTCGCCGTGCGGTTCGAGGCCAACGACGCGAGTTTCCGCAAGGGGCTCGAGGATCTGCTCGAACGCGCCGCGGCCGCCGGACAACTCGACACCGATCTGACTGTCGAGGACGCGGCGACCTGGATCGCCGCGCTCGTCGACGGCATGTTCGCCCGCGTCGCGGCCGACCCGACCTTCCGACCCGAGGCGCAGTCCGCGGTGCTTCGCCGCATCGTCAGCCAGCTCCTCCGGGGCACGGACTCATGACCGATACGACCTCGCGGGCACCGGAGCGCGGCCGCCGGCTGCAGAACGTCGACGCGCTGCGCGGATTCGCCCTGTTCGGCATCCTGGCGGTCAACATCTGGGCGTTCGCCGACCCGTACTACGCGTCGACGGCGACCAATCCCGGCTTCGATTCCGGGGTCGACCACGCCGTGCGCTTCGTGGTGTCGCTGCTGTTCGAGACCAAGTTCTATCTGCTGTTCTCGTTCCTGTTCGGCTACAGCTTCACCCTGCAGATGGCGGCCGCGGAGCGGGCCGGACGCGGGTTCGTTCCGCGAATGTTGCGCCGACAGGGCGGGCTGCTGGCCATCGGACTGCTGCACGGCGCCGCCCTCTACTACGGCGAGATCCTCTCGATGTACGCGGTGCTCGGGCTGGTCCTGCTGGCCTGCCGCAACATCTCGCCGACGACGGCCGTGCGGCTGGGGGCGGCGCTGATCGTGGCGTCGTCTGCGGGGTGGATGCTCCTCGGCCTCGCGCAGCTCGTGGCCGGCGATGTCACCGGCTCGGCCGCGTCCGACGCGGCCCACAAGCTCTCGGCGTTCCGGGGCGACGCGGCCGCAACGCTCGGCTTCCACGCGGGGCACCTCGCGGACACGCTCGGCGCCCTGTGGGTGCTGCAGGCGCCGAGTGCGATGGCGATGTTCTTCTTCGGCTTCGCGGCCGGCCGGCTGAGGGTGTTCGCACATCCCGAGCGGTACCGCGACGCCATGCGGCGCACGGTGGTGATCGGCCTGCCGATCGGACTGATCGGTGCCGCCGCGTATGCCCTCGCCGCGGCGTACGCACCGGGCGGCGGGCTGGAGACGGTGGCGTTCGGATTCGGGCAGCTGACGGCGCCGGCCGTGACCGCGTCGTACGTGATCATCGCGCTGTTGCTGTTCCGGACCGCCGTCGGCGGCCGCGTGGAGACGGCGCTGGCGCCGATGGGCAAGACCGCGCTGACGAACTACCTGCTGCAGTCGTTCGTGCTCGGTGTGCTGTTCACCGGCTACGGCCTCGGCCTGGTCGATCGGTTGCCGCCGCTCGCGGTGATCGCCGTCGTGCCGGTCGTGTTCGCCGTCCAGATGGCCGCCAGCCGCCGCTGGCTGGCGAGGCATCCGTACGGCCCGGCCGAGTGGGTCCTGCGGGCGGTGACCCTCGCCGATCTGCCGCCGTGGCGGTCTCCGCGAACCGCTCCGGCGCGCAGCGATCGACGGTACGGTCGAGATCGCGAAGAGTAGTTCCACGTCTACCGCTCGACAGGTACCGGACGACCCCAGGAGCAACCCATGGTCTCTCGCCTCAATCCCTACATCAGCTTCGCCGGCAACGCCCGCGAGGCGATGGAGTTCTACAAGAGCGTCTTCGGCGGCACCCTGAACATGAGCACGTTCGGCGAGTTCGGTTCGCCCGAGGACGGCGACAAGATCATGCACGCGATGCTCGAGACCGACAGCGGTTTCACGATCATGGGCGCGGACACCCCTCCCGGAATGGAACGCACGGTCGGCACCGACATGTCGGTGAGCCTCAGTGGCGACGACGCCGTCGAACTCCGCGGCTACTGGGACAAGCTCTCGGCGTCGGGCACCGTCCACATGCCGCTCGAGAAGCAGATGTGGGGCGACATCTTCGGATCCTGCGCCGACCAGTTCGGCGTGGCGTGGATGGTGAACATCGCCGGGTGAGACACAGAACACGGCCTGAACGCCGCCTGAACACCCCGAAACCCCAGGTAAGTTGCCTTCGATTGCATTCATGACCACACTCGCTCTTGCCGGAGACGACACCGTGTGATCACCAGGAAGGCACCATGAACACCAGCTCGCCGAAGACGACCGTGGTTGTACCCACGTACAACGAACGCGATAATCTACCGAAACTGGTCGAGCGGCTGGCGGCATTGGAGGTACCCAACCTGCAGTTGCTGGTGGTCGATGACAACTCCCCCGACGGCACCGGCGAGGTCGCGGAGAAGCTCGCAATCGACTCACAGCTGCCGATCCGGGTTCTGCATCGCACCGTCAAGGACGGCCTCGGCCGCGCGTACGTCGCCGGCATGACCCGCGCGCTCGAGGACGGCGCCGACATCGTCATCCAGATGGACGCCGACCTCTCGCATCCCGCCGAGGTCATCCCCGCGATGATCAGCACGCTCACCACGACCGATGCCGCCGTCGTTCTCGGCTCCCGGTACGTCCCGGGTGGCGCGGTCGCGAGCGACTGGCCGTGGCATCGCAAGGCGCTGTCGGCGTGGGCCAACTTCTACGTCAACGCGATCCTGCGGCTCGGGGTGAAGGACGCGACGGCCGGGTTCAAGGCGTGGCACGCGCGCACGCTCGAGGCGATCGACGTCGCGTCGATCCACAGCAACGGCTACTCGTTCCAGGTGGAGATGAACTACCGCACCACCAGTCGCGGCATGCGGATCGCGGAGGTTCCGATCCGGTTCGAGGAGCGGATCGAGGGCGTGTCGAAGATGAGCCTCGCCGTCCAGCTCGAGTCGGCCCTGGTGCCGTGGAAGCTGCGGTTCGGCAGAAAGCGCTGAGCCGCACCGTCGTCGAGCGCCGGCCCGAATAATCGCGGGCGTTTTGCGCGGAATGCTGCCACCATCGGTGGCCATGACGTCCGCAGCAGACATCCGCATCCGTGCCGCGACCGAGAGCGATTGGCCGGCGATCGAACTTCTCGACTCGGTGGCATTCGGCTACCACCCCGTCCCCGAGGAGCGGACACTCGCGAAAGCGTTGATGCGGGTCGAGGACATGGTGCTCGCGACGGACGACGGCCATCCGGTCGGGCTGGCGGCGCACCTGCCGCTCGAAGTCACCGTCCCCGGTGGCCAACAGTTGCCGACGCGCGGAGTCTCCTGGGTATCCGTGGCGCCGACGCATCGCCGCCGAGGCGTGCTGCGTGCGATGTTCGGGCATCTGCATCAGCAGATCGCCGCCACCGGCGTGCCCCTGTCCGCGCTGACCGCGAGCGACGCCGGCATCTACGGCCGGTTCGGATACGGCCCGGCCACGGTTGCGGCCGACGTGACGCTCGACCGCCGATTCGCGCGGTTCCGGGGCGACGCTCCGGACCCGGGTGGGGTCCGCCTGGCCGACGCGACATCCGCCGCACGGCACCTCCCGGAGGTCTACGATCGCTGGCGACGGATCGCGCCGGGAGCGCAGGCGCGACCGAAACCTCACTGGGACTTCACGTTTGCCGACCCGGAGGGCAATCGGCAGGGCGGGTCGGCCCTGTTCTTCCTGCTCCACGCCGACGGGTACGCGATGTTCCGACGACGCGGCGAGGACGGTCAGCGGACAGCGGTCGTCGAGGAACTCGTGGCCGCGACGGACGGCGCGCACGCGGCGCTGTGGCGCGCACTGTGCGGACTCGACCTGATGGACCACGTGGAGGCCAGCGTGCACGCCGCCGATCCGCTGCGCCTGATGCTCACCGACTCTCGCCTGGTGCGCACCACCCGGGTCGCCGACGACCTGTGGCTGCGGATCATGGACGTTCCCGCGGCGCTGGAGGCCCGAACGTACGCCGCCGACCTCGACACGGTCATCGAGGTCCGCGACCCGTACCTCGACGCCGGAGGCACGTTCGCGTTGACGGTGCGTGACGGACACGCGCAGTGCCGACGGACCGATACAGCACCCCGCATCGCACTCGACCTGGACGTGTTGGGAAGCGTGTACCTCGGGGACCACCGGATCCGCCCGTTCGCCGCTGCAGGACGGGTGCGGGCGGCGTCGGATCGCGATCTGGCCCAGTTCGATTCGGCGTTCGCCTCGGACCGTCCGGCCGTGCTCGGTTGGGGATTCTGACACGACGACGAAGCCCCCGCCGCAAAGGCGGCGGGGGCTGTCCGGTGGCGTCGGTCAGCGACCGATGAGGGCGCGGCGCTCGATCTCGGCGAAGTCCGCACCGGCGGCGTCCGGCCGCGACCGGCCCACCAACGAACCGACGTACGCGAACAGGAAGCCCGCGGGCACCGACACCAGGGCCGGGATGGTGAGCGGGAAGATCGCGTCGACCCCGTGGATCAGGCCGGTGGGGCCGAGGATGTTCGGGCTGATCGCGACCAGGCCGAGGCTGACGACGAGTCCACCGACCAACGCCCACGTGGCACCGACCCGGTTGAAGCCCTTCCAGTAGATGCTCAGCAGCAGCACCGGCAGGCTCGTGCTGGCCGCGACCGCGAACGCGACGTTGGCGAGGAAGCCCAGGTTGAAACCCTTGGCGCCCAGCGCCAGGAACATCGCGACGATCGCGATGCCGAGCAGCGAGAGCCGGGCAACCTTCAATTGCTTTTCCGCCGTGGCGTTTCCGTTCTTGATGACGTGCGTGTAAAGGTCGTGTGCGAAGGCGCCGGAAGTGGCGATCGCGACGCCGGCGAGCACCGCGAGGATCGTCGCGAGCGTGATGCCGATGATCACCGCCTCGAGGACCGGACCGCCGAGTTCGCGGGCCAACTGAACCACCGCGAGGTTGCCCTGCGGGTGCGCCTTCGAGATCTCGTCCTTCCCGATCGCGCGGAGCGCGCCGTAGCCGATGAACGGCAGCACCAGGTAGAAGATACTGAAGATCCACAGCGCCACGACACCGGACTTGCGGGCGGCCCGCGCATCCTTGACGGTGAGGAACCGGACCATGACGTGTGGCAGGCCCATCACGCCGAGCGCGAGCGCCAGCTGCTGCGAGATGATGTCGAACGTCTTGGTGGTGGACTGCGGGTGCGACGACGCGACCGCGTCCGGAACCGCGTCGACCACGTGGAACGGGCTGGGGCCGTACTTCATCAGCACCAGGAACAGGATCAGCGCGGTGCCGCCGAGCAGCAGGCCCGTCTTGAGCACCTGCACCCACGTGGTGGCGAGCATGCCGCCGAACATCGTGTAGACGACCATGAGCAGGCCCAGCACCACGACGGCCACCCAGAACTTGATGCCGAGCAGCGCCTGCACCAGCAGGCCGGCGCCGACGAACTGGATGACCATGTACATCGCCGAGATGACGATCGTGGTGACGGCGAGGCACGCGCGCAGTCCCCGTCCGTCGAAGCGGGCAGCGACGGCGTCGGCGAGGGTGAAGCGGCCGAGGTTGCGCAGCGGCTCGGCGATGATCAGCAGCACCAGCAGGTAGGCCAGCGGGACCGCGGTCGCCAGGTAGAAGCCGTTGAAGCCGGACAGCGCGATGAGGCCGGTGATGCCGAGGAACGACGCCGCCGAGACGTAGTCACCCGAGATGGCGAGACCGTTGCCGATCGGGCCGACCTGCCCCTCGGCCACGTAGTGCGAGTCGGTGGAGGTGTTGCGCTTGGCGGCGAGGTACGTGATCGCGAGCGTGACGCCGATGATGGCGACGACGATGGTGACACTCAAACCCATTGTCACTCACCTCCTTTCGGGAGATCGAGCTCGGCGAGGTGGGCGTCGATGAGCCCGTCCATGCGGCGCGCCCAACGGACGTAGAACTGCGCGACGACGAGGATCCCGACGAAGACCCCGAAGCCGGCCCAGTAGGCCAGGCCGAGGCCGGCGAACCGACCGGACAGCACGGTGGTCGAGGTCGTCAGGACGATGTAGCCCATGAAGACGATCAGCAGCACCGCGGCGGAGACGAGCGAGACGCGACGGCGGCGCCGCGCGATTTCGAGAATCGCGTCGAGGCCGGAATCGGGGGATAACGGGTCCGGCGAAGCCGGGGAGTCTGGGCGCGCGGCATCGGCCGGCGACAGGCCAAGCGACATGGTCACCTCGGGGTGTGAACGGGAAGGCATGTAGTCAATGCTTTGACAACTGTGTGGTGGGCCTACCGTAGGTGAGGGCAGTCACAATGCGCAAGGACTCGGCCACCCGCCGCCGAGAACTGGCGATGGGTGGCCGAGAACGGACCTTCCGGTCGAGTCAGTCCCGGGTGTGGAGCTCCCCCGACGACGCGGTCGCCAGCTTCTCGAGCAGACCGATCAGGATCGTGCGCTCGGGCTTGGTGAGCGCACTGGCCCACACCTGCTCGCGCCGGTTGTGCTCGGCGTACGTGGCGGTGATGGCCTCGATGCCGGCGTCGGTCAGCCGCAACTCGACCGCGCGGCGGTCCACTTCCGACCTCCGACGCGTCACGTAGCCGTCCCGTTCGAGGGTGTTGACCAGCGCGGAGACCGCCGCACGGCTCATCCCGGACAGCTTCGCGACCCGCTTGGCCTCGCTCGGGCCGGCCAGCCACAGCATGAACAGCACACGGAAGCCCGGCCAGCTCCACCCGCCAGGCCGGTGCACGGTTGACTCGAGGTCGTAGACCAGCGCACTGGCAACGCGGGTCAGCTCCAGGACCAGCTTCATCGACACCGGGTCGACCTCGGGCATCGTTCGAGTCGTCTTGCGCACCGCGAAGTCGACGAACGACAGGAAGTCGAGGTCGTCGATGTTCTCGCGGTCGTCGCGGCTCGTGTCGTGCACACGGTCGGCATTGGTCATGCCGGACAGATTAGAGCCCGAACCCGGGATTTTCGGTCCGAATTTGGTCAAAGGCTTGCATATCTGGTGTGACTCCGCTTACCTTGTCCACATAATCAATCAAAGCTTTGACTATTTGAGGTGATCTCATGGCCACACTGTCCTTCGCTTCCTCCGCCGACCTCGGGGAGAAGGAACAGACCCTGGAGGTCCTCGCCGACGGCGTCTACGCGCTCACGGCGGAGGGCGATCCGAACCTGGGCGCGATCGAGGGCGAGGACTTCCTCGTCTGCTTCGAGGCGCTCGCGACACCGGTCGCCGGGCAGGACTGGCTCGCGAAGCTGCGTCAGCACACCGACAAGCCCGTGCGCTACCTGGTGCTCTCGCACTACCACGCGGTGCGTGTGCTCGGGGCGTCCGCATTCGACGCGGAGATCATCGTCGCGCACGACAACACCCGCAAGCTGATCGCCGAACGCGGCCAGGAGGACTGGGCGTCCGAGTTCGGCCGCATGCCGCGCCTGGCGAAGGGCGCCGACTCGGTGCCCGGCCTCACCTGGCCCACCCTGACGTTCTCCGACCAGCTGACCATCGACCTCGGCGGCGACCGTGGCGACCTCGTGCTCCAGCACCTCGGCCGCGGCCACACCGAGGGCGACATCGTCGCGTGGCTGCCGCAGCAGAAGATCCTCTTCGCCGGCGACCTGGTCGAGGCGCAGGCCGCGCTGTACACCGGCGACGCCTTCCACCGCGACTGGGCCGCAGGCACTCTCGACCGCATCAAGGCCCTCGGCGCCGAGGCGCTGATCGGCGGGCGCGGCGCCGTGAGCCGCGGCCGCGACGAGGTGGACGCCGCGATCGAGCAGACCCGCCACTTCCTGAACGTGATGCTCACCGAGGTCGGTGCGGTCCAGCAGCGCGGCGGCACCCTCAAGGAGGCGTTCGAGGCCACCCACGCCGCGCTGTTCGAGCGCTACGGCCACTGGCCGATCTTCGAGCACTGCCTGCCGTTCGACGTCTCCCGCGTGTGGGACGAGCTGTCGGGCATCGAGCGTCCGGTGATCTGGACCGCCGAGCGCGACCGCGAGGTCTGGGCCCAGCTGCAGGGCTGAGTCGGGCAGGTATCAGGAGGATTCACGATGGGCGTCAACCACATTCACACCGGAACCGTCGCCGTGATCGGCAACGGTCCGGTCGGCCAGACCACGGCCCTGCTGCTCGCCCGGTGGGGCGTGCGGGTGGTCCTGCTCGACGGTCGGGCCGAGCGGGACCCGATCGGTTCCAAGGCCATCTGCCAGCAGCGGGACGTGCTCGAGGTGTGGGCCGCGATCGGCGTCGGGGAACAGATCGCGGCCGAGGGGGTCACGTGGGACACCGCGCGCACCTTCCACCGCGACCACGAGCTGTTCTCGCAGCAGTTCGTCGACCACGGCCAGTCACCGTTCCCGCCCTTCGTCAACGTCTCCCAGGCCCGTACCGAGGAACTGCTCGACGACGCCATCGCCCAGCAGCCGCTCATCGACGTGCGGTGGGGCCATGCGGTGGAGCGCATCGACCAGGACGCGTCCGGGGTCCGCCTCGAATGCACGACGGCCACCGGCACGGTGACGGTGGCCGCCGACTACGCCGTGCTGGCCACCGGCTCGCGCAGCAGCGAACTGCGTCGTCAGCTCGGCGTGGGGTTCCCCGGCCGATCGTTCGACGACAAGTTCCTCATCTGCGACATCCAGGCCGACATCCCCGGCTGGGCCAGCGAGCGGCGCTTCTACTTCGACCCCGAGTGGAACCCGGGCCGACAGGTGCTCATCCATCCGTGTCCGGACTCGACGTTCCGCATCGACTGGCAGGTGCCGGGCGACTACGACCTCGACACCGAGGCCGAGAGCGGCGCGCTGGACACCCGGATCCGCCAGATCATCGGCGACACCCCGTACCGGATCGTGTGGAAGTCGGTGTACCGCTTCCACGCTCGGCTCGCCGACCGCATGCGGGTGGGCCGGGTGCTGCTGGCCGGTGACTGCGCGCACATCGTGTCCCCGTTCGGCGCGCGCGGCCTGAACTCCGGCGTCGGCGACGCCGAGAACGCCGCGTGGAAGCTGGCGTTCGTGCTGCGCGGCTGGGCCGATCCGTCGCTGCTCGAGACGTACGACCTCGAGCGCCGCGCGGCCGCCGCGGAGAACCTGGAGGTCACATCCGCGACGATGGACTTCCTCGTCCCCCAGACCGACGAGCAGCACGCCCGTCGCAAGGCCGTCCTCGACGCGGCGGCGTCCGATCCTGCCGCGCGCGCCGGAGTGGATTCGGGGCGGTTGGCGGAACCGTTCTGGTACGTCGACTCGCCGCTGACGACGTCGGATGCCCGGCGTCCGTTCGCCGGCCGTCCGGACCGGGGTGTCTCACCCGTCCCGGTTCCGGGCGTGCTGGTCCCGGACGTGCCGGCGACCGTGCGGGGTCAGAGTTGCGCCCGACTCCGGGAGATCGCCCGGCACGGTGTGCTGCTGCTCCACGGCTCCGCCGTGGATCCGGCCGAGATCCGACGGATCGCCCTGGCCGCGACGAGTGCGCCCATCCGGCTCCATGCGTTGGCCGACGTCGACACCAGCGGACTGCTCACGGCCGCAACGAAAGCCGAGCCGAACGAGGTGTGGGTCGTCCGCCCGGACGCGCACATCGCCGCGGTGGTCGACGGCGGTGATCCCGGGGCACTCGCGGGCGCGTTGCGCCGGGCCGTCGGCGCCGACGTGACCGTGGGCGAGCGACGGGTCGGCTGAGTCAGCCCCGGGCGCGGTGGGCCTCGACGAGTGCGCAGTCGCGCAGGACCCGCATCAGCGGTGTCACGCGGCTCGCGACGTAGACGAGACTCACCGCGTTGGGTGTCGCGTCGACGATGTCGACGAACCTGACGTTGTGGTGCTGGACGCGACGACGCGCGGCCACCGGTACCGCTCCGATGCCCCGGTCGGCCGCGACGAGCTCGAGCCATTCGTCGAAGTTGGTACAGGACACGATCTCTCGACTCGGATCGGGTTCGGTCCACGACTCGGCGCGAGTCGTCCCGGTCAGGGTGTTGACCACGAGCGGATACGTTCCCAGTTCGGCCCACGTGACAGAGTCCCGCTTCGCGAGGGGTGAGCGGGCACTGACCGCGGCGACCCGAGGCTCGGTGAACAGGTGATGCACCGCCAAGGCCCTGCCGCGGACCTCCCCGCGCATCACGACCGCGTCGACGACGCCGTCTCGCAGCGCGCTCACCGGATCGTCGCACCGCTGCAACAGCACCCGCGCGCCGGAACGTTCCTCGCACGCGGCGATCGTGTCGTGCGCCCACTGATCGGGCAGGAGCCAACTGAATCCGAGGCGAACCGTCCGGTTGGCCTGTGCCGATGCGATGGCGGCATCCAGGTCACCCAGGACGATTCGAATGCGTTCGGCGAGCGCCCGCCCGTCTTCGGTCGGCTTCACCGACCGCGACGTCCGCTCCAGCAGCCGGGTCTCGAGCGTCGCCTCGAGTTGCTGGATCGTACGGGTCAGCGCGGGCTGGGTGATGTTCAACCGCCCGGCGGCGGCCGTGAAGGTCCCGGCATCGATCACTGCGACCAGCGCCCGCAGATGCCGCAGCTCCACATTCATAACCACCAAGCATAAATGCGGACGAAAGGGCATTTCCGCGGAACCTCCGGCCCGCATACCTTCGAGGCGACGAAGGGAGTCGATGTGAGTGCGCCAGTGCGGATCGAAATCGGAGCAGCGGCCCGGCCTGCCCGCGTGACGGTGGTACGCGCCGCCGCCGGACTCGCCGCCGCCATGGGCGTCGGCCGATTCGTCTACACCCCACTGCTCCCGCTGATGCAGGAACAGACCGGGGTCTCGCACTCCGATACCGCGCTGGTCGCGACCGCCAACTACCTCGGCTACTTCCTGGGCGCGATCGCGTTGGCCGTGTATCCGGCGGGGGCACGCTCACGCGCGCTCTTCCGCGCATCGATCCTCGCGTTGATCGCGAGCGAACTCGTCATGATCACCGGTACGGAAGTGCGCCTGTGGCTGGCCGCACGCGTCGTGGCCGGCGTCGCGAGTGCCGCGGTCTTCGTGTACTGCGCCACCGCGGTGGTCGGGCACCCGTCCGCGGGCGTGACGTTCACCGGCGTCGGGGTCGGCATCGCGACCTCGGGCATTCTCGTCGTGGTACTGGGGCCGATCGTGTCGTGGAGCGCGCTGTGGGTCGTCGCGGCGGTGATCACGGCCGGCTACGCCGCGATCGCGTGGAGTCTGCCGCCGGGATCGCTGCCCCCGATTCACGACGGACCTCGGGCCCGCAGGGCGCCGTCGGTGCGCTGGTGGACACTCGGCGGCAGCTACTTCCTGGAGGGCCTGGGCTACATCATCCTCGGCACATTCCTGGTCGCGGCCGTCTCGGTCGGCGACGCGGACTGGACGGGACCCGCGGCATGGGTGGTGGTCGGGCTGGCCGCAGTCCCCTCCCCGCTGCTGTGGGCGTGGGCACTGCGCTGCTGGTCGGCCGAATCGCTTCTCGCGTTGGCACTCCTGTTGCAGGCCGTCTCCGCGCTCCTGCCCGCGCTGGTCTCCGGTCCGGCAGCAGCGCTGATCGCCTCGGTCCTGTTCGGCGGGACATTCATGGGCATCACCCTGCTGGCCATGGATTCCGCTCTCGGGCTCGGGATTCCGCGGGCGGCAGCGGCATTGACCGCGATCTACGGGCTCGGCCAGATCCTCGGACCGCTCGTCGTGGCGCCGATGCTGGGGGACGGCTTCCGGTCGGCGTTCGTGTGCGCCGCAGTCGTGCTCGCAGCTGCCGCCCTCCTGGCCCTCGCCACCCGCCGTGGCCGAATGTCACACCGGTTCAGTTCAACTGAACGGATGTGACATTCGGCCAGAGGGGCGCGCTAGACCGCGGTGCGGTCGAGGAAGTCGGCGATCAGCGGAGCGATCCGGCGCAGGTGGGTCTCGAGAGCGAAATGCCCGGTGTCGAACAGGTGGAGTTCGGCGTGCGGCACATCGTTCAGGTAGGCCTGCGCCCCGGCCGCGGAGAAGAACGGATCGTGACGCCCCCAGACGATGAGCGTGGGCGGCGTATGTGCGCGCAGCCAACTCTGCCAGCCGTCGTACCGCTCGACGTTGGAGTGATAGTCGAAGAGCAGCGCTGCCTGCGCTTCCTTCCGCCCTGTAAGATCGAGGAAGTGTTGGTCGAGGGTCCAACTGTCGGGGTCGAGCAATTCGGTGTCCGTAACCCCGGTCTCGTACTGGCTGCGCGTTGCGGATGCGGTCAGAAATTCACTGACAGTGTCTGCGGCACCGGGCATCTCGGGCCGCAGACCGACGAGGTGACGGAGCGCGTCGCCCAGCCCCTCGTCGTAGGCATTCCCGTTCTGCACGATCAGCCCCGAAATCCACTCGGGGTGTCGTTCGGCGATCCTGAAGCCGACCGGTGCACCGAAGTCGAAGACGTACATCGCGAACCGGTCCAGACCTGCCCGCTGGACGAAACCCTCGACGACATCGGCGAGTCGATCGAACGAGAAGTCGAACCGATCCGGCGCCTCGGTGTAGCCGGAGCCCGGATAGTCCGGAGCGATCAACCGGTAGCGCGCGCCCAGGACGTCGATGAGTCGACGATACTGGTGCGACGCGGACGGAAAGCCGTGCAGCAGTAACAGCACGGGCGCATCGACGCGTTCGGGCCGGGACTCCCGGTAGAAGACTCGGACGCCGTCGACGTCCATACTGCGGCGAAGTACACGAGCGCTCGCGTCGACCACGACCAACTCCTCATATCGCGATTGATGCACTGCAGCCTAGCAACGAAACGCGACGCCGACAGGGTCGCCGCGGTTGCGATTCGGCTGCGCGCCTATTGATTTCGCCGACCGTTTCGGCCGTTCGGAGAGGTTGAGCCGATTCGATGGCGTCACCGGCGCCGGTCCCCCGCCGCCGGGAGCAGGAGGTCGACGACCCGTGCGGCCGTGTCGGCGTCGACGCGGCCGCCGGTCACCACCTGGCGGTAGAACACCGCGCCCGCGAGGGTGTCCATGAACAGGTCGGCGTCGAGGTCGGCCGGCAGGTCACCCCGCGCCACTCCCCGCTCGATCACCGCCGCACAGTTGGCGCGACGTTCGGCGAGGAACGCGACCCGGAAGGCGTCGAGCCCCTCGGGTGTCGAGGCCAGATCGCTGATGAGCGCGGGCATCGCGGTGCCGAGCGGCGTACCCGTGAAGTTGCGCACCGTGCCGGCCAGCCACTCCACGAGGTCGGCGCGGGTGCTGCCGGTGTCCGGGACGGGTCCGGTGTCCATCAGTGTCGCGAGGGCGTCGGCGACCAGTTCGGGCTTGCCGGACCACCAGCGGTACAGCGTGGTCTTGTGCACCCCGCTGGCCTCCGCGATGCGTTCGACCGTCAGTTGTGTGTACGACGTCGCGGCCAGCTCGTCGACGACGGTCTGCAGCACGAGGTCTCGCTTACGGGGGCCGCCGCGTCGCGGCTCGGCGCTGGATACCGGCATGCGCGCACTCTGCCACGGGGTAAAGTGCAACGCAACGTTGCGTCGCATTCGAGGATTGGACGGCATGAGGATCACCGCGTTCATGGGATCGGCCACCGGCCACGATCCCGCCCACCTGCAGACGGCGACGACCTTCGGCCGCGACCTGGCCGCGGCCGGGATCGCCCTGGTCTACGGCGGTGGCCGGGTCGGACTGATGGGCGCCGTGGCCGATGCGGTGGTCGCGGGCGGCGGGGAGACCATCGGCGTGATCCCGCAACATCTCGCCGACAAGGAGATCGCGCACCCGGGGTTGACGACCCTCGAGGTGGTCGAGTCGATGCACGTCCGCAAACAGCGGATGGCCGAGCTCGCGGACGCCTTCGTGGTCCTGCCGGGCGGCGCCGGCACGCTCGACGAGTTCTTCGAGATCTGGACCTGGCAGCAGCTGGGGCTGCACACCAAGCCGGTGTTCCTGCTCGATGCCGGCGGTTTCTGGCAGCCGCTCGTCGCGCTGATCGACCACCTCGTCGACGCCGGGTTCGTCGGCGCGCACCAGCGCGCCGCGCTGCGGATCGTCGACGATCTCGACGCGGTGCGCGCCGCGACGTCGAACTGGCTTCCCCCGGCGCCCAAGTGGACGACCGGTCGGGAGCCGTCGAACGGCGCCGGCCTCGAGCGGGCATGAGTTCCCCGCGGCCCGTCGTCGGCGTCGGCATCGTCGTCGAACGCACCGACGGACGAATCCTGCTGGGCCGCCGCGTGAAACCGGACGAACCGGTGACGTGGTGCCTGCCCGGAGGTCACCTCGAGGCCGGGGAGACCATCGAGCAGGCGGCCCGGCGGGAGTGCTTCGAGGAGTCCGGGATCGACGACCCGACCGAGGTGGCGGCGTTCACCGCCGTGGTCGACACCGGATCCAGTCGCGGCGGTGTCGTGTTCGGTGTGCACGCGCGCAGCGCCGGAGTACCGACGGGACCCGGTGAGCCGCAGATCTTTCCGGAATGGGTGTGGGCCGACCCGGCGGACCTGCCACGCCCGCTCTTTCCCGCGAGCGACGCGCTGCTGCGCGCATGGACCGGGGCGGCACCCGATCCGGCGTGGCAGGTCCTGCGCGTCACAACCGGGTGACGTCGAGGTTCCCGTCGTGGAAGTCGGCGCGTAGCCGCTTCTTGTCGAACTTGCCGACGCTGGTCTTGGGCACCTCCCCGATCACCGCCCAGTTCTCCGGCAGCTGCCACTTGGCGACCTTGTCGGCCAAAAAGTCCCGCACCTGATCGAGGGTGGTGTCACTACCCTCCCGCAGCACCACCGCGACCAGCGGCCGCTCGTCCCACTTCTCGTCCGGGATACCGATCACCGCGGCCTCCGCGACCGCCGGATGCCCCATCACCGCATTCTCGAGATCCACCGACGAGATCCACTCGCCACCCGACTTGATGATGTCCTTCGTCCGGTCCGACAGACTCAGGTAACCGTCCGGCGTGATCGATCCGACGTCACCGGTGCGCAGCCAACCGTCACGGAACTTGTCCGGGGCGTCCACGCCGTAGTACGACGACGTGATCCACGGCCCACGCACCTCGAGCTCACCGATACTGACGCCGTCGTGCGGCACCCGGTTACCGTCGTCGTCGATCAACCGCGCCTCCACCGACGCGGGGAACCGGCCCTGCATGTACCGGTAACGCCACCGGTCCTCTCCGGTGGAATCGGCCGGCGGACGACCCACCGACCCGACCGGGGACGTCTCGGTCATGCCCCACGCGTGCAGGACGGAGACCTGGTGCTCGTTCTCGAACGCGTGCATCAGGGCCGGCGGGACCGCCGCGCCACCGATGAGGACCTCGCGCATCGACGAGATGTCCTGCGGATGCTGCTCGAGATGCAGGTGCAGACCCTGCCAGATCGTCGGCACCGCCGCCGCGAACGTCGGACGCTCGGACGCGATCAGCTCGGCCAACGGCGCGGGCTGCAGGAACCGGTCCGGCATGATCAGCGACGCACCGATCATGAACGCCGCATACGGCAGACCCCACGACATCGCATGGAACTGCGGCACCACCGCCAACGCCCGATCACCCTGCGCCAGGTTCGGGCCATCACTCATGCACACCTGCATCGAGTGCAGGTAGATCGAACGATGCGAGTAGACAACACCTTTCGGATCACCCGTGGTGCCCGACGTGTAACACATCGCCGCCGCGGAGCGCTCGTCGAGTTCGGGCCAGTCGAACTCGGTCGGCAGATCCGCGATCAGACCCTCATAGCTGTGCACCTGCACGCCCTCGGGGGCCTCGAGCCCCGCCGTCGAGTCGCCGGTGACGATCACATGCTCGACGGTCTTCATCTGCGCCAACTGCGGGGCCAGCAGCGGGATCAGCGTCGCATCGACGATGACCACCCGATCCTCGGCATGGTTGGCCACGTGGATCAGCTGCTCGGGGAACAGGCGGATGTTCAGGGTGTGCAGCACCGCGCCCATCGACGGCACCGCCAGATACGCCTCGAGGTGTTCGGTGTTGTTCCACATGAACGTCGCGACCCGGTCGTCACCGGTGACACCGAGACCACGCAGCGCGTGTGCCAACTGCGCACACCGGCGACCGACCTCCGCATACGTACGACGCCGCGGACCGGACTCGGTCCAGGTGACCACCTCGGCGTCCGCATGGACGGTACTCCCGTGCCGAAGCAACTGCGCGACGGAAAGAGGTAAATCATTCATCGTACTCAACATGGGCTGCTCCTGGCTCGATGCGCGCCGGTGTGGCGTGCATGTCGTGGGTGAAACTACGCCACGAAAGAGACGTGGGTCACTCATCCCCCCGCTTCCGGCGTTTCGGACTAATCGGTCTGCCGGGTCAACCATGCGGTCATCAACGGAATGAGCTCCGGCAATTTGGTCACGGCGCAGTGCCCGGCGTCGGGGATCACGTGCACCTCGATGTTCGGGCGCCCCTCGAACACGAGCGTGTCGGCGAGCGGAACGTGGACGTCGTCGGCGCCGTTGATGACGAGCATCGGCGCGTTGCCGTGGCGCTGCAGCAGCTCGCCACGATCGAAGACCCGGGCCGCCTCGATTGTTCGCTCGTTCGTCGGCGGAGCATCGAAACCGAATGCGTTGCCGAGAATGTCGGACATCCCGTAGAGCAAACGGTCCAGATTCGCCCGCTCGAATGCGGCGCGAACCGGAGCACCGATGTTGACCGCCGCATCGACGGCGCCGGTCAGCGCGGATCGGACCGCGAAGTTACCGCCGAAGGACACTCCCAGGTGCGCCACACGCCCGTTGCCGAGAGTGCGAGCCGTCGCGATCAATCCGTCGATCACTTCGTCCGCGAATTCGTCCAGCGGGACCGGAGATTCACCGGTTCCGGGCTGATCGAACGCGAGAACCGTGAGTCCGGCGTCGCGGGCGAACGCAACCGCGAGCGGATGCATGTCCATCTTCCAGCCGTCGACTCCGCCGCTGAACAGCAGAACAGGTGCGCCCGCGTACGGCCGGCCGCCGGAGAGCAGGTGCACCGGCACCCGGACGTCACCACCGCGATACGGCAGGGCGAGGATCCGACGTTCGAACTCGACCCCGAACTCCGGTGCCGCCGCGATGTACTGGGCAACCTGGTTCTGCAGGGCCTGTCGTCGCGATCCGTTGGCGAGTACGGGGAACTTGGCAATGCCGTACACCATCGCCGACAGCAGATGATCGCCCGCGGCAGCGTATTTCGCCGCCAGTCGCGACCACTCGAACGTCCAGCCGCCCGGCGCGTCGGCCCACATGGAGTCGATCGAGCCGCGCAGTTCGTCGAGGTCCTTCGGCGGCAGCCCGAAGCTCAGGAACTGCCCCGTGCGCTCCTCGAGGAGCGCGTGATGATCGACCGGGAATTCGTACGGCATGAAGCCTCCTCGATAACGTCACAAACGCAACTCGTCGTTGCGTTAATGAGTGAAGCACGCCGCCCTCACTAACGCAACGGTCAGTTGCGATACAGTTCCGAGGTGAGTTCCCCCTCCCAGCGCCCCGGTGGTCGCAGCGCCCGCGTCCGCGAGGCCGTCTTCGAGGCCGTACTGTCCGAGCTGGCCGAGCGTGGGTTCGCCGCGATGACGGTCGAGGACGTGGCGGCGCGCTCCGGTGTACACAAGACGACGATCTACCGCCGCTGGGGAACGTTGTCGCAGCTCGTCGCAGAGGCCGTGGTCGACATGTCCGAGACCACGGTCCCGATCCCCGACACCGGCTCGCTCGAGTCCGATCTGCGTGCGGTGGCCCGGTCGATCGTCGCCCTCGTCACCGACAGCAGGGGACGAGCCCTGGTCGCGGCTCTGTTCTCGGACGCCGTGCGCACCCCGGAGATTGCCGAGTTCAAACGCGACTTCTACGCCACCCGATACGCGCTCGCCGACGTCGTCGTCCAACGCGGAGTCCAGCGCGGGGAGATCCCCGCCGACGTATCGCCCGCGGACCTGCTCGCCGCCGTCGCGGCGCCGATCTACTACCGACTTCTCGTTGCGGACATGCCCGTCGACGCCGCTGTGGGTGATCGGGCCGCTGCCAGCGCTGTCGCCGCCGCTCGCGCGGGTGCGCTCAGCGGCTGAGCCGGGCGTCAGGAATCGAGCCGGTACGCGCGATGCGCGTTGTCCGCGGCGATCATCCGGGTCACCCGATCAGCATCGGAGAGCGACCAATGATTCTGCCCCACTTCGTGTTCGACCAGAGCGGTCAGCGCCGTCCGGAACCGGACCGCAGCGACATGGAACAGCTCCGGGAGGCCGCAACCGTCCGTGGAGAAGAGCACCGACCCGAACGGCGCCAGTTCCAGCAACTCCGCCAGGATGCGCGTCGCTCCCCCACCGCCGACGTTCTGCAGTGCGAGCCCGACATCGACGAACACGTGATCGAACACCTGCGCCAGATATCCGGCGTGCCGGTGGAACGGGTAGCTGTGCAGCAGCATGATCGGCACCCCGCGCCCCGCCGTGGCCCGCAGCAGCGGCGTGAGGAGCAGCGGATCCCCGTGGGCGAGATCGGCATCGGCGTCGCCGTATCCGACGTGGAACTGGATCGGCAGGCCGAGATCGACGGCGGTCCAGAGCAGGAACCGGATCAGGGTCTCGTCGGTCAGTCGCGCCGGTGCGCCGGCGACGATCTCCGACGCCCACCGCACGGCGGCGGTGAAGACCGCGGCGTCGGACGGGCGTTCGGGTGCCAGGTCGAGCCCAACCCGGTACGCCGCAACGGATTTGAAGGCGATCGCGGTGCGGGACGCATCGGCCAGACGGTTGCGGCACGTGTCGGCGAACGTGCCGGCCCCGCGCACGGCGATGACCTCCTCGGCGATCGGCTCGAGCCGGACCACCTCGTGCGCCCGTGCCCCGGTGTACGCCGCGAGCTCGTCCGGGCGCGTCAACCGATCAGGCAGAAAGCCTGTGTCCACGAGGAATTCCGATATCCCGGTCGCCCCGAGCAGGCGCCGGGTCACCTCGTCGGTGCCGAGTTCGGCACGCCTTTCGAGGTATTCGTCGGGATCGACGTGTGGTGGGAGGTCGAGGATCGGTGCGCACAGTCGGCGCACCGCGAATCCCACCTGGGTGTCGAAGAGGGTGCCGTGCCAACGTCCCGGACCGGCAGCCTCGCACAGCAGCGACTCGAACGCCGTCCGGTCGAGGGTCTCACGCACGACGCCGTGACAGTGGTGGTCGACGAGGGGCAGTGCCTCGACCACCTCCGCAGTCGCGTCGTCGCCCGAGTGCCGCGGCGTATCGTCTGGGAATGGCGCCACGCCTGCCATTCTGCCGCTGACCGGCCCCGGTGCGAGGGAGATGCGATGGATCGGCACGAACGCGAAGGTCGGGCGCTCGAGGCCGCGCGGCTGACCCGGGAACTCGCCGAGCGCGGGGTGGTCGCCGTCGCCCTGCCGTGGGTCGACAACAGCGGCGTGGTGCGAGCGAAGTCCGTCCCGATCGACCGACTCGAACACGCCGCCGCGTGGGGCGTGGGGGCGTCGCCGGTGTTCGACGCGTTCACCCCGGACGACACCATCGTCGCCGGACGCTACGCCGGCGGGCCCGTCGGCGATCTGCGGCTGATCCCGGACCTGACGCGGTTGACGGAGCTCGCCGCGCAGCCGGGCTGGGCGTGGGCGCCGGTCGACCGCTACACGCAGGGCGGGGACCTGCACCCGCAGGATGCCCGGGGTGTCGTGCGCCGGGCCGTCGCGCATCTCGCCGAGGAGAGGCTGACGGCGAAGGCCGCGATCGAGATCGAATGGGTCGTCGGCCGGGACGGCGACGACTTCGCGCCCGCGACCCGGGGGCCCGCCTACGGGTACACGCGGGTGGTCGAGAAGTCGGACTACCTGGTCGAGTTGCTCACGGCGCTGCGGCACCAAGGCGTCCGGGTGGAGCAGATCCATCCCGAGTACGCGCCGGGGCAGTTCGAGCTGTCGGTGACGGCCGAGGACCCGCTCGGCGCGGCCGACACGTCGGTGCTCGTCCGAGAGACCATCCGCGCGGTGACCGACCGACACGGGATGCGGGTGTCCTTCTCCCCCATGGTGATCGCGGGCGGCACCGGGAGCGGCGGCCACATCCACCTGTCGCTGTGGCGGGACGGCCGAAACCTGCACAGCGGCGGCGACGGCCCGTGCGGGCTGTCGGCGACCGCGGGCGCGTTCGCCGCGGGCATCCTCGAACACCTGCCGGGGCTGCTCGCGGTGGGAGCGGCGTCCGTCGCGAGCTACCTGCGGCTGGTTCCGGGCGCGTGGTCGGCGCCGTTCCAGGCCTGCGGACACGAAAACCGGGAAACGGCACTGCGTTTGGTCACCGGCAGCGCCGGCGAGGAGGAGCGGGCCGCCAACCTCGAGGTGAAGGTGCTCGACCTGTCGGCCAACCCCTACCTGTGCGTGGCCGGGCTGCTGTTCGCCGGCCTGGCCGGCGTGCGCGCGGGCGCGACACTCTCGGGACTGGTGGACGTCGACCCCAACTCGTTGAGCCAAGACGATCGGGACCGACTCGGAATCGCCCGGCTGCCAGCCTCACTCACGGATGCCACCGACGCGTTCGAGGCCGACGCGATGCTCACCGACGCGTTCGGAACCGAACTGGCGGCGACCATCGTCGACGTCCGTCGCGCCGAGATCGCGCGGTTCGCCGCCGCCACGGACGAGGAGATCGCCGCGGGACTGCGGTGGGCGTTCTGACGCGAGTACAGCTCTGCGTTCGGCGCACCTTCACGAAATACCTCGTGACGGAATCGGCCTCGTCCGTTACAGTCGAAGTGCGGCTGTGACGAGCGTGACGAACTCCGAGCCGCGTCGGCCGGTCACCGATCACGAACTCGACCATCTAGAGGCAGCTGGGATTCGGCTGCGAAGGTGTGGTGGCACCGCGACAGACCCGATCGCCCACACCTCCCGGGGAACACAACCAGGAGGTGAAAAAGATGCCACGCAGTCTCGCTGCCACCCTCGCAGGACAGAGCCCGACCGTCGCCGCAGACGTAACCGTCGAGGGTTGGATACATCGTCGACGGGAACTCTCGACCGTCACGTTCGTCGTTCTTCGCGACCGGACCGGCTTCGTTCAGTTGGTGGTGACTAAACCCGAAGCGCGAGAGTATGTCTCGACACTCACTGAAGAGACGGTGGTGCGCGCCCATGGGGGTGTGGCGGCGAACCCGAAGGCTCCAGGCGGTGTCGAGATCGTCGATCCGACCATCGAACTACTGAGCGCTCCGGCTCAGCTGCCGCCAGTCGAACTCTGGCGGCCGACCCTCTCGGCGAAGCTGCCCACGCTGCTCGACCATGCGGCTCTGACGTGGCGCCATCCCACGCGTCGGGCGGTGTGGAGAATTGCGGCAGCCTCGATGGCGGGATTCCGCAGTTTCCTGGACTCGGCCGGATTCACCGAGGTGTCGACACCGAAGATCGTCGATCAATCGACCGAGTCCGGAGCCAACGTGTTCGGCCTCGACTTCTTCGGCACCACTGCATATCTCGCGCAGTCGCCCCAGCTCTACAAGCAGATGCTCGTCGGTGTCTTCGAACGGGTCTACGAGGTCGGTCCGGTCTTTCGCGCCGAGCCGCACGACACCACTCGGCACCTTTCCGAGTACGTTTCGCTCGACGCCGAGTTCGGGTTCATCGACAACCACCGAAACGTGCTGTCGATGCTGCGGGACACGCTGGCCGCCATGACCACGCACATCCGGACCGCAGAGTCCGACGCTCTCGAGGCGGCGGGTGCTGCCCTTCCGGTCGTTCCCGACGAGATACCGGTAGTGCACTTCCGCAAGGCGCTGGAGATCGTGGGCGCCCCGGCCGACGAGCCCGACCTCGCACCCGAGCACGAACGCGCGCTGGGCAGGTGGGGACGCGAACAGTTCGGGTCCGACTTTCTCGCCGTCGAGGGGTATCCGGCCGCCAAGCGGCCGTTCTACACGCACGGGGAACCGGGCGATCCGAGGTGGACCAACTCCTTCGACCTTCTCTTCCGCGGAATCGAACTCGTCACGGGTGGCCAGCGATTGCACAACCACGCCGACTACGTCGCTGCGCTGCGCGCCCGCGGCGAGGAACCCTCGGCGTACCCGTCGTACCTGGAGGCGATGTCGCACGGCATGCCGCCGCACGGCGGATTCGCGATCGGTCTCGAACGCTGGGTGTCGCGCCTGCTCGGCGCCGAGAACGTCCGATACGCGACGCTCTTTCCGAGAGATGTACGCCGATTGCGCCCGTGAGCGATCGAGGTCGGTCGGGTCGGGACTTGACCATGACGCAGCGTCATAGTTGATGCTGACGATATGCGTATCAGCGACATGGCCCAGGCGGCCGGCACCACACCGCGCACGATCCGCCACTACCACCGGCTCGGCCTGCTCGACGAGCCCCGGCGGCTGGCGAACGGGTATCGCGAGTACGACATGGCCGACCTCGTGCGGTTGATGCGGGTGCGCTGGCTCGCCGGGGCCGGCGTGCCGCTGGGCTCGGTGGCGTCGATCGTGGCCGCGACGACCGACACCGCGGCGGCAGACGACCTCGAGGCCGACCTCACCGCGTTGATCGACACCATCGACGCCGAGCGCCGCGTTCTCGACGCGAAGCGTGCGCGACTGCAGCAGATGCTCGACGCCCACCGCTGCGGCCGACCGGTGTCGCCGTTGCCGCCGGATCTCGCGACGGCGCTCGCCGACCTTGTTGCGGCCGAGGACGATCCGACGGTGCGGTCCGAGTTCGAACGCGAACGAGACGCCTGGGAACTCGTTGCGATCTCCGGGGCGGCCCCGGAAGAGTTGTTCGAATCCGCGACGCGCCTGCTGTCCGACCCCGACGCGCGGGAGCGGATGGTGACGCTCTATCGCCGATTCGCCGCGCTTCGCGGATCCGATCCCGAACGGTCCGCCTCCGAGGTCGAAACCCTCTCCGAGGCAATCACGGACGCCATGCGAGCCGTCTTCCTCGAGTCCGGCCTGCTGGAACAGTGGCAGTCCGAGGTCCACGTCGACCACAACTCCGTCATGCCGATGACCGAGCTGGTCCCCGACCCCGCGCAGGCAGCGGTCGTCCTCCGGGTGATGCAGCGACTCGATCTCGTTCCGCAGACGGAGGTGCCCTCGTGATCCGGTCGCTGTGGTTGTGGTGCCGCGGTCGCATCGACGGTGCCGGGGAGGGCGTGTCGACGTTCGGGTACACCGCGGGCACGCTGGCGGTGCCGGTCGCCTTCCTAGTCGCGAGCATCGTCGAGGCCGTCGCGCTGCACCTGCTCGTGCCCTGGCAGTGGCTGCGCGTGGTGCTGCTCGTGCTCACCGCGGCTTCGCTTGTCGCGGGGGCCTGCTGGTTCGCGGCCCGCGCCGTCCATCCGCACCTCGTCACGGCCGAGAAGCTGACGCTGCGATCCGGCCGGGACACGATCCTGGTCGTCGACCGCAATCGAATCGTGCGCGCCGTTCCCACCCGACGGTTCGATCACACCACGGCCGGGATCCACGACGACCGGTTCTACCTGCCCGGTCCAGACGGCACCGTGATCGACATCGACTTCGACGCGCCCGTCTACGTCGGGAACGGTGCACGGGTCGGGTCGCCTCGTCCGGCGACGGTCACCGGCGTGAGCCTGCACGTGGACGCGCCGAGGGATCTGTGCGCCCGACTGAGCATGCGGGACTGACGAACACATCCGTCCGCGAGGTCAGGAATCGAGCCGCCCGAACCCGACGACGGCGCCGTCCGACTGCCAGTCGAGGCCGTGGACCCGGATCCTGCCGAGTTCGTTGCCGCCGACGGTGGTGGCGGTGTCTCCGTCGACTGCGACCACGAAGTTGGTGTGCTGACCGAGCCGGAATTCGTTGTTGTAAAGCACCACGTCCCCGACCTTGGGGGTGTAGCCGTTGCCCGACGGCTCGAACCGGCCCTGGGATTCGTAGTACTCCTGCAGCGTGTAGACGCCCGGGATGCGCCACGATCCGGAGTTAGGGTTCGCGAACGGCTCACCGGCCTCGTTCATGATCCAGCTGACGAAGTTGGCGCACCACGGTTCCTTCGCGCCCTCGGAGTAGAAGGTGCCCGGCCGTTGCTCGCCGTGCTCGGCCTCGAGCAGGTCGACCACCTTGGCCTGGGTCGGCGTGAGTGCCGTGTGGTCCACGTCAGGGAACGACGCCGTGTCCCACGGGAGATACCGCGCCGGCACCCACAACAACACGGCACCCGCCGCCACCACCAACACCGCGACCACAGCAGCGATCCAGACGGCGAAGCGGCGACGACGGGCGTCGGGTTGTGCGCTCATGCCCTCGAATGTAGCCGGAAACGAGACGGTGATCGGGTGGCTTCACCTCGGGCAGCGCAGATCAGGGGCGTCAGTCGACGACGACACGCTTTCCGTCGACGACGGCGATCGCGTCCATCTCGATGAGCATGCCCTCGACGAGCAAGCCCGAGGAGATCGCGATCGACGCGGGCCACGGGGACCGCAGAAACTCAGGGCGCACCTGCTTGAACAGTTCGTAATGCTCGATGTTCGGGACGTGCACCGACATCTTCACGATCGACTCGAGGCCGACACCGTGCGAGCGCAGCGCGAGTTCGATGTTGCGGAACGTCTGACGGGCCTGCTCGACGAAGCCGCCCTCCACCAGGTTGCCGTCGTCGTCGAAACCGCCGATGCCCGCGGTGTAGACGAAATCGCCGACCTTGACGACCTGGCTGTACTCAGCGGTCTTCGCCCACGTGAACGGCGCCTCGCGGACCTCGATCACCTTGGTTTCGTTCGACATCGACTCTCCCTTCGATATTCGGCAGCGATCGGGACGACTCTCGAAATCGCCACTACCGCAACGGGAAACGACGATTCGCTGCCAACCTCGAGGGTGTCACACCCGACCCCGACATGCGCACGTACTGCCGTACGGACTTACCCGAGATCGACGTACTGCCGTATAGTGCAGTCCTCACTCACGAACGTCGGTAGGAAGCACAGTGTCCGAGTTGACCGTCGGCGATCTCGTCGCCATGCGCCAGTTGGGTTGTCAGACGATCGCCGGCAGCGGCGGCTTGGACCGACCGGTCGTGTGGGCGCACTCCTGCGAGCTCGACGATCCGTGGAACTGGGTGGCCACCGACGAACTGCTCATGACCACCGGCATGTGCATCCCCTCCGACGAGGCCGGTCAGGTCGAGATGGTCCGCCAACTCCACAAGGCGGGGATCGCCGGCATGGCGATCGGCGACGACCTCAAGGCCCCGCCGCTCACCGACGCGATGCTCGACACCGCGAACACGCTCGACCTGCCGGTCCTGACCGTCTCGCACTCCACCCCGTTCTCGGCGATCGGGCGCACTGTCGGCGTCGCGACGCAGAGCGAACAGATCACCCGCATCGCCCGTTTGAGCCGGCTCTACGAGGTCGCGCGGTCCGCGACTCTCGCCGACTCGTCGCTGCTCGACCGGCTCTCCGCCGAACTGGGCCACCGACTGCACGTCATCGACGTCGAGTTCGGCACCGAGGTGCTCGGTCGGCAGGGTCACGTGCCCACCGACACCGTCCGCGCGCTGTGCCAGCGGGTCGGCGGCAAGCTCGACCGTCTGCCCGCGCGGCAGGCGATCACGGTGGGCGACGAGTTGGTCGCGACCGCGTTCGCGCTGTCGACGCACCGCAAGTGCATGCTCGTCGTCGACGGCGCCTCCGACATCGACATGGACGCGTTCGGCCTGCTGCACGCGCAGAGCCTGATCGGCATCGAGGTCGAACGCGCCACCCGCGAACGCGAACGCGACGACGCCGCCGGCGCACTGCTGTTCCAGCAGATCGTCGACGGCTCCCTCGGCTCCGACGCCGCACAGCCCCGCCTCGAGCAGAGCGGGCTGGCCGACCGCGAATGGATCGTGATCGCCTTCGACGCCCAGCACCTACGGGCGGCCCGGATCAATCTCGGCGACAGCGCCTTCCCGAATCTCTCGTCCGCCGTCGGGGAGGAGGGCTACGTGATGGCCGACGCCGGCAACATGAGCGAGGCCGTCGAACTGCTCACCGGACGCATTCCGCACCTCGGGATCTCGGCGCCCACGTCCACCATCCAGCGCCTGCCCGACAGCGTCCGGCAGGCACGCTGGGCACTGCAGGCGGCACGCGCCGACGGCAGCGCGGTCGCCGAGTACTCGACGGCGTCCCCGCTGTTCCTGCCCCGCACCCTCAGCGAGGCGACCTTCGCGGCACGCGCGGTGCTGGGCGACCTGATGGACCACGACGCCGCCAACCAGTCCCAGCTCGTCGAGACCCTCGACGCTTTCCTGACCCTCGACCGCAGTTGGTCCGCGACCGCCGAGAAACTCATGATCCATCGGCAGACACTGGCATACCGGCTCAAGCGGATCGAGACGATCACCGGGCGCAGTACCAAGAGTTCCGCGGACATCTCGACGTTCTGGATGGCGCTGATAGCGTTGCGGATCAGTCGGGGCGGAACCGAATAGACGGCCCTCTCGGCCTCGTCCGGATCGCGGCCGCCCTCGAATTCGTGGATCCGCTCCGCGGCCGCCAGCAGTGGCTTCTCTGCATCCGGGTCACCGTTGCCCGCCGAGTTCGCGAAATTACCTAGTAAGCAACGATATTCGCTTCACTCGCGCCGAAACTCCAGGACCAGCTGGGCCGGATCCTCGACCGTGACGACCTCGAACGGTGCCGGCCCGCCGCGAAGACCGATGAAGGCCTGCGTGATTCCCCCTACCTCTCGGCTGTCGGGCACCAGGAAGAGCTGGGTCAGTCGAGAGTCGTCGGGTCCCGCCATCGGCGCGGCTGCCGAGTAGAGATTCCCTGCCGGCTGTGCGGTGCCCATGATGTCGACCTGCAGGATCGACTGCCCGGAGAGGAGGATCGTCGGACCACCGCCGTACGGAACGGCCTCGGCGACGTAGCCCGCCCTCCAGAAGGGAAGTCCCGTACCGGTGAGCAGAAAGGTGACCCGCTCGGCGCCGGTGTCGGCATCGACCTCGATACGCACATCGTCGACGGCGACCCGGGGCTCAACCTCGTCCGGGGGAGGCAGCTCGGTGACCGGCGCGAGCGTGCGCGGCGACGGGGGCGTCGGGCCGATCTGCATCCGGCCCGTGCGATCGGCCGGTGTGGAGGTGGCCGGCGCACCGGACGTCGAATCCGTCTGCGGTAACGACGAATCACCACTGCAACCGGCGAGTGCGAGCACGCTCGCCACCCCTACGATCACCAATTTCACCGTCGACACGACTCCCCCTACCCGATGGACTTTCCCCCGCGTGGACTCTACGTGCAACACACACCGATCTGGGATACTTCGCGGCATGGATCAGCCCGGCTACGACGCCCTCGCGAATCTCTACGCCGAGACGTTTCCCGGCCCGTACCTGACCCCACTCGAACGCCACGCCGTCGCGGCATTCGCGGACCTCGTGATCGAGAGCGATTGCACGGGGGTCGTGTTGGACGTCGGATGCGGAACCGGGCATGTCGCAGCCGACCTGTCCGAGAGAGGCCTCGATGTCCTCGGCATCGACCCGAGTGTCGAGATGCTCGGGATCGCCCGGCGCAACTACCCGCTCATCAGGTTCGTCCACGGTGACGCCCACCTCGACGGTCCGGAACTGGCCGACGTGCCGGTCCGCGCCGTCGTGGCGAGGTTCAGCCTGATCCATCTCCCTCCGGTCGAAGTGTCTGCAGCGCTGCAGCACTGGGCCGGCCGCCTCGTCCCGGGCGCTCCGGTGCTGGTCGCCGGTCAGAGCACCGACGTCGCCGGTGACGTCGCCGAGTTCGATCATGCCGTGGCGCCGGCGTGGCGCTGGCACCCCGACCGCCTCGCCGAAGCCCTGGCCGAGGCGGGCTTCGACGAGGTGTGGCGGACGATCAGCCGACCGGACGCGGACCACCGATTCCCCGAAGTGCACATGGTCGCGCGTCGGCGGTGACGCTCCGCGATCAGGCGCGGTGCGCGGTCTCGGCGAGTCCGGACAGCGACGACGGCAGCGGTCCCCGATGCAGCACACCGAGACGCTGCGTGGCTCGGGTGAGCGCAACGTAGAGCTCGGCCGCGCCGCGGGGACCGTCGGCGAGGATCCGCTCGGGGTCGACGATGAGGACGGCGTCGTACTCCAGGCCCTTGGTGGCCGACGCCGGCACCGTGCCCGCCACACCCGGCGGTCCGATCACGACGCTCGTGCCCTCGCGGCCGGCTTCACCACGGACGAATTCCTCGATCGCGGACGGCAGTTCGACGTCGTCGACCAGCCGGGACCAGGGCTGGACACCGCACGCCCGGACGGATTCGGGAGCCCGGACGTCGGGTGCGAACTCCGCGAGCAGTGCGGCCGCGACGGTCATGATCTCGGCGGGCGTGCGGTAGTTCACCGACAGCGGCCGGTACTCCCAGCGACCCGGCACGTACGGTTCGAGCATCGCGCCCCACGACATCGCACCCGCCGCCGACCGTCGCTGCGCGAGATCACCGACCACGGTGAACGACTTGCTCGGGCAGCGCCGCATCAGCACCCGCCAGTCCATCGCCGACAGTTCCTGGGCCTCGTCGACCACGATGTGCCGGTAGGTCCAGTCCCGGTCTGCGGCGGCACGTTCGGCGAGATCACGCGTATCGCGCTCGACGAAGCGCTCGGCGAGGCCCTCGGCATCCAACACGTCGGTCGCGAACAGACGGAGCTCGTCGTCCTCCATGTGATCCGCGCGGCTGACGAGGCTGTTCAGCACATTCTCGGCATACTCGGTCCGCGCCTTCCGTTCGAGCTCGACGGTCGGGTCCGGGCGCTTGTCGGGGCCCAACAGGTCGATCAGTTCGTCGAGCAGCGGCACGTCCGACACCGTCCAGGCGTCACCGTCGGTACGCAGCAAAGCCTCATCGGCGCCGGCGGCCGCCAACCGTTCGGGCGATGTGTACAGCTGCGCCAGAAGAGTTTCCGGAGTCAGGATCGGCCACAGCGCGTCGAGCACCGCGGTGAAGTTCGCATCCTGTGCGAGCTCTTCGACCAGCTCGGTCCGCATCTGCTCCCACGCCGTGCGATCCGAACGCGACAACCAGCCCTTACCGATCCGGCCGATCGCCCGTTCCGTGAGCACGTACGTGACGATCTCGCGGAACACCGAGCGGGCCTCGTTGTGTGGGCGTCGGCTCGCACGCGCCTCCTCCCGTGCCCATTCGGCCGCCTCGGCGTCGATCTGCAATGCGACACCGGACAATTCGATCGGGAACGGTTTCTCGGGCAGTCCCTGCCGATCGGCGACGGCCGCGGCGAGCACGTCGAGCATCTGCAGCGAACCCTTCAGCCGCGCCGCATCCGGGGCGTCCTCCGCCGTGACGTGCAGGCCGGGCAGCAGATCGCCGGTGGTCGTGAACACGACGTTCGTCTCGCCGAGCGACGGGAGAACGCGGTCGATGTGCTTCAGAAACGCTGCATTGGGCCCGACCACGAGCACCCCGTGACGTTCCATCTGCTCGCGCTGCGTGTAGAGCAGGTACGCGACGCGGTGCAGTGCGACGACGGTCTTCCCGGTACCGGGCCCGCCCTCGATCACCAAGACGCCCGAATGGTCGAGCCGGATGATCGCGTCCTGCTCCGCCTGGATGGTCGCCACGATGTCCCGCATGCCGTCACCGCGCGGCGCGTTGACGGCGGCCAGCAGGGCCGAATCGCTCCGAGTGTCCGGGTCGTCCCCACCGGGGCGGCCCAGGACCTCGTCGGTGAACTCGACCACCTGGCGGCCACGACTGTGGAACTGCCGACGTCGACGCATGTTCTCCGGGCTGGCAGCGGTGGCCACGTAGAACGGACGCGCGGCGGGCGCCCGCCAGTCGAGGAGGAGTGGGTGGAACTCATTTTCCTCGTCGAATATGCCGATCCGCCCGATGTACGAGCGCTCGCCCGAGACCGCGTCCAACCGACCGAAGCACAGCCCGTGGTCGGCCACATCCAACCGCTGCATCTCCCGCGCCAGCGTCCGCACCTCGACCTCACGATCCACGAGTGTCCCGCCGTTGCCCAGCAACGCCGCGCTGTGCCGGGCCTTCACTCGCGCGCGCTCGGCGTCGAGTCGCTCGTAAAGACCGTCCACGTAATCCTTCTCGGCCTGCAGTTCGTCTTCGTATCGTCGAGCTGACACTTGCCCCTCACTTTCCCCGGGCTTCGCGATTCCGGCGCCACGGGTTCCAACTCAGGTCAGCGATTCTGCGGCATGACCGGGGCCTTGCCGCAAGCCCCCCAGTCGGCTATATGTTGGATGTGGAAAAGAAGTCGTTTCCCCTTTCCACATCCCGCCCAACTCGGCACTCCTCCTCGCCGGCGCATGCGCATGGTCGAACTCGGTCACCACAGTGGGGATTCCGGCTGGTGCGGGCGCGGTGACACCGGCCACCACCGGTTCCTGTGCCGCCGATGGATCGGTTAGCCTGAATCGAATGCGGCGGTGGGGCTCGCCGTTCCGGACAAGCCGTCCGGGTAACCGTGGGTGACCACCAACAGTCCCTACCCCAGTGATGTTGTGCTGCCTGGAGTAGGAGACACCGATGACCCGCCACTTAATTCCGGCATTTCGTGCCGAACCGATCGATCCCGACATCGACCTGCACGAACCCGAGCAGCGCCGCGAGCTGTCCCGCACGCACGGAGCGGTGCTGGCCGTGATCTGTGTCGGTGGCGCGATCGGCGCGCTGGCGCGGTACGGGTTCATCCAGGCGTGGCCCACGCCGCCTGGGCAGTTTCCGTGGGCGGTATTCATGATCAACGTGGTCGGAAGCTTCCTCATCGGCGTCCTCGTGGTCGCCGTCACCGAGGTCTGGACTACGCATCCGCTGGTGCGGCCGTTCCTCGGTGTCGGGATTCTCGGCGGCTTCACCACCTTCTCCACCTACGCCGACGGCGTCCGCGAACTGCTGGCCCCGGGCACGGTCGCGGTAGGGTTCGCCTACCTGGCCGGCACACTGCTGGGCGCCCTGCTGGCCACTCTGGCCGCTGTTCGCCTGACCCGGGCGGCGTGCCGGGTCGGGCGTCTTCAGGAGGTGGAGGCATGAGCGCGGCGCTGGTCGTCGCGGGCGCGGTGATCGGTGCACCACTGCGTTACCTCACCGACCGGGCCGTGCAGTCGCGTCACGACAGCGTGTTCCCTTGGGGCACATTGCTGATCAACATCACAGGCTGTCTGGTGCTCGGTTGCGTGACTGCAGCGGCACCGTCGACGGCGTGGATGGCGTTCGCCGGTACTGGATTCTGCGGAACCCTCACCACATTCAGCACCTTCAGCTACGAGAATGTCCGACTCACAGAGGAAGGCGACTACCTCTACGCCGCGCTCAACATCGTCGTCAGTGTCATCGCCGGGCTCGGCGCGGCGCTGCTGGGCTACACCGCCGTCGCGGCCCTCACCGCCTGACGCACGAGAGCACGATTGACTCGAACATCAGTTCGAACTGGATTGGTGTCATGAATCCGGGGGGACTCAACCAAACGGGCATCGCAGCTACCACACTGCGCCGCGATGACGCGCGCACCCTCCCCGAATCCGACCTCCTCGCAGCCACTCTGGACATCTCCCGCGAGATCGAACGCCTCGAAGCCCTCCGCGTCGCAGCGGTCGCCGAAATCAGTGAGCGCGCAGTCTCGTTCGACACCCTCGGATTCCGCAGCGTCAAACTCTGGCTGGCATCGAACACCCTGCTGGAGGTGCCGGCCGCCGCACGGATCCTCGCACTGGGGACAGCGCTGCGCCACCAACCCGAGATCGCCGACGCCTTCAACGCCGGACGGATCTCCGCCGACCACGCCGCACTCATCACCAAGTTCTGCGAAACACCGCCCCGCGGCATGCCCGACGAGGCCCTCGGCTCCTGCCGAAAACTGTTAGTGGACACCGCCACCGAGCCCACAGCCACCACCATGACCATCCGCACCTGCATCTCCCGACTCGAGCGGATCTTCGAATCCGACGACCTACCCGCCGGCGAAGACACCGACCGCAACGAATTCCACGCCTCCAAGACCCTGAACGGACGCATCGCGGTCAAAGGCGACTTCGACGCCGTCGCCGGCGAAATGCTCCTCACCGCACTCTCGTCGCTCACCAAGCCCCGCACACCCATCGACGGCCCCGCCGACACCCGCACACCCGCGCGGCGCCGCGCCGACGCCTTCACCGAGATCCTCCGCCACTACCTCGACTCCTGCGCCGCACCCGTCGAAGGCGGCGAACGACCCCACCTCTTCCTCCACGTCAACGCGCGCGACCTCGCCCACACGGAAACCGACCACCACAAGGTCGGCGAAGACGGGCAAGCAGATCTGTTCGGCAACAACGATATTGCCCACCTCCCCCACATGGGGCCGCTGACCATCGGCGTCGCCCGCCGCCTCGCCTGCGACTGCCACCTCACCCCCATCGTCATGGACGACGGCATCCCACTGAACCTGGGCCGCACCACCCGCACCGTCTCCAAGAAACAACGCCGCGCCCTCATCGCCCGCGACCACGGCTGCGCCTTCCCCGGCTGCGACGCCCCGCCCGCCCACTGCGAAGGCCACCACGTGAAACATTGGGCCGACGGCGGCCCCACCGACCTCGACAACCTCGTCCTGCTCTGCCGGTACCACCACCGGCTGCTCCACCACTCGCACTGGGAGGTGCAGATCGGCACCGACCGACAACCGTGGTTCACCCCACCCACATCGGTAGACCCACGCCGGAAACCCATCGCATCGCATAACCGCGCCGGACCACGCGCGGCCTGAACAGCGCTGTAGCCGACACCCAGGAGGGTGCCGGCTACAGCGGGGTGCGCGGAGGGAATGTTACGAGTCGGTCCAGGTCACCCACCGCGACGTTCTTCGTTGATCAGGACAGCGTGTCGATCGGGACAGCCTGTCGATCGGGACAGCCTGTCGATCGGGAAAGCTGTTGTTAAGGAAAGGTTTCGGGATCAGATCCTGCTAGCCACCCGCAGACCCTCGAGCGTGGCCTCCTCGACGGTGCGCGGAGCCTGGCAGTCGCCGATCGCGTACAGCTCGACTGCGGTGTCCTTCAGCTCGGCCTTCAGCTGGTGGAACAGCGTGTCCTCCTGCCTGTGACCCAGGCACAGCACCAGTGCCGCAACATCTTCGGCGATCACCGGCTGCGAGGTCAGAGTGTTCTGCAGGTAGACGGTGTCGTCGTCGGCGCCGTACAGCCGCACGTTCGTCATGATGTCGACGCCGGCCTCGTACACGGCACCGAGCATCACGTTGCGGGTGTACTGCTGGATGGTCTCGCCGGGCGCGTAGCCGTCGACCGCGAGCGTCACCTTGCGGCCGCCGCTGCGGGCGATCATCTCGGCGACACCGAGACCGATCCAGTCACACCGCCAGTCGGCGACCACGATCCGCCCCTTGGGCAGATCGGCGCCATTCGACTTGATGACATCCCACGACTCGAACACCGGCAGCGCGTCGTCCAGCTCGAGCGGCGGACGGTACGGCGTGGCACCGGTCGCGACGATCACGACGTCCGGGTTCACCTCCCGCACCAGTGCCGCGTCGACCTGTACGCGGGTGCGGACCTCCACCCCGTAGTGTTCGATCTCCGACAACAAATTCGTGACGGCGCCACCGAATTCGGCGCGGTGCGGCAGCCGCTCGGCCAGCAGCACCTGGCCGCCGACGCGGCCGGCCGCCTCGTAGATCGTGACGCGGTGTCCGCGCTGCGCGGCGATCGCGGCCGCCTTCATACCGGCCGGCCCGCCGCCGACGATCATCACATTCTTCGACTCGGCCGCGGGAACGGTGCGCCCGAACTGGATCTCGCGTCCGGTCTCGGGACGCTGGATGCACGAGATCGGGTAGCCCATGTGGAAGTGACCGATGCACGCCTGGTTGCAGGCGATGCAGGCGCGGATCTGCTCGGTGCGCTGCGTGTTCGCCTTGGCCGGCAACTCGGGATCGCAGATCAGCGCGCGGGTCATCGCGCACGCATCCGCCTGACCGGACGCGAGGACGATCTCGGCCTCGTGCGGCTGGTTGATGCGTCCGGCGACCAGCACGGGCACCGAGATTTCCTTCTTGATCCTGGCGGCCGATGGCGCGGTGTACATCGCCTCGTAGTGCATGGGCGGGACGATGTGGGTCGAACCTCCGGTGCTGGCCGACGTGCCCTCGGTGACGTTGAGGTAGTCGACGAAGCCGTCAGTGTCGAGTGCCCTGCAGAGCGCAATCGTGTCACTCTCGTCGGTGGCGTCATAGGTGTTCTCGTCGGCCGAAAGGCGCACGCCCACCACGAAATCCGGTCCGACGGCCTCGCGAACCACCTGCGCCGTCTCGCGCAGCATGCGCATGCGGTTCTCGAGGCTCCCGCCGTACTGATCCTCGCGCACATTGAGATTCGGATTGAGGAACTGCGCAGGCAGGTAGCCGTGGCTCGCGACGATCTCGACGCCGTCGAGGCCGGCCCGCTGCAGCCGGACGGCGCCCTCGGCATACCCGGTGATGATCTCCTGCAGCAGCTCGACGCTCACGGCCTGCGGCATGACGTGGAAGCGTTCGTTCGGCACGGCGGAGGGGGCGAGCGCGACGGGCAGCGCGCCGTCCTCGGATTCCATGATCTCGCGGCCCGGATGGAAGATCTGAGAAACGAGCTTGCAGCCGTGCTCGTGCACCGCCTCGGCGACACGGCGGTAGCCGGGGATGCAGCTGTCGTCGGTGATCATCAGGACGTGCGAGGTGTAGCGCGCGGTCTCGTGGATGCCGGCTACCTGCATGACGATCATGCCGGCGCCTCCCTCGGCTCGCGCCCGGTGGTACGCGACCAGCTGGTCGGTAACCTCGCCGTCGTGCACCATCACGGTGTCGTGCCCGGACGAGAAGATCCGGTTCTTCAGCGTCATCCCACCGATTTCGAGGGGGCTGAACAACGACGGAAACTCGATCGCGGTCGACATGGGGGACCTCTCTGGGGCGTACTGCTTTGATCTGGCGCCTCGACTGTTCCACAGGAACCCGCAGTAGACACTCGTACTGATGTCTGCAGTTTCCGCACATCCCTGTACTCGAGTACATGGGTCGCGACCCAACTTCCACACCACCGGCACCACTGACCACGACGGCCCGGCGGGCCGCATCAGCAGATCGACACCTTCGTACTGATGGATAGGATCGAATTCGAGTTACGTCCTGTCGTACAGTTCACACCCGCCTGAGGTTCTCCTAGTGTTTCGAGCAACCAGTTCCGCGTTCGTCCACCTCCTGGCCGCGGCTGCGACACTTCGAGGACACTCCCAATGAAAACTTTTGACGTCATGGACGAGGCGCCCACGTCGCGCTTCCACCGGAAATTGTTGGTCGCCTGCTGCGGCGGTCCGTTCCTGGACGGCTTCGTGCTCAGCATCATCGGCGTGGCACTGGTCGGCATCAAGGCCGACCTGACGCCGTCGAGCGCCGAGGTCGGCCTCATCGGCGCCGCCTCGCTGATCGGCATCTTCTTCGGCGCGACCCTCTTCGGCGCCCTCACCGACCGCATCGGCCGCGAGAAGATGTACGCCCTGGACCTGACCGTGCTGGTCGTCTCGTGCGCACTGTGCGTCTTCGTGCAGGAGGCGTGGCAGCTGATCGCGCTCAGGTTCATCATCGGCCTGGCCATCGGCGCCGACTATCCGATCGCGACGTCGCTGCTCACCGAGTTCACCCCGACCAAGAAGCGCGGCTTCATGATCGGTCTCACCGGCCTGAGCTGGTCGGTGGGTGCCGGTTTCGCGTACATCGTCGGCGCCGTGTTCGTCGGTGTCGCCGGCGGCCACGAGCATTGGCGCTGGCTGCTGGGCACCGCCGCCGTCCTCGGCGTGATCGTCGTCCTCGCCCGCCGCGGCATCCCCGAGTCGCCACGTTGGCTGCTGAACAAGGGCCGCGCGAAGGAGGCCGAGGAAGTCATCCTCAGTGTCTACGGCAAGAAGCTCGACCTGACCGAAGAGGCTGCGGCCGTGACCGATTCCCCGTCTATGGGCGCGTCGTTCAAGGCCATCGTCCGCGGCGGCTACCTCAAGCGGACCGTCATGTGCGGCACCCTGTACTTCGCCCAGATCACCCCGCAGTACGCGATGCTCACGTTCCTGCCGGTGATCCTGGCCGGCTTCGCGATCTCCGACGCCGGGTCCGCCGGGCTGGTCGTCGAGACCGTCATCATCCTGCTGTTCGCGGTCGGTTCGATCCCGGCGCTGCGCTGGGTCGAGACGATCGGCCGACGCAAGATGTCGATCATCCCGTTCGCGGTGATGGCCCTGCCCCTGCTGCTGCTGTGGCTCGTCCCGGACGGCCCGGTGTGGATGGTCGTGGTCGCGTTCTGCGCCTACGCCTTCGCCTCCGGCGGCCCGAGCATCCTCGAGTGGATCTACCCGAACGAGTTGTTCCCGACCGAGATCCGCGCCACCGCGGTCGGCGTCGCCGTCGGCATCAGCCGCATCGGTGCCGCCACCGGCACCTACCTGCTGCCGATCAGCATCGACCACTTCGGCATCGGCGCCACGATGGGCTTCGGTGCGCTGCTCACCCTGGTCGGCTTCGCGGTCTGCTACGCGTGGGCCCCGGAAACCGCCGGGCGCTCGCTCGAGGAAACCGCCTCGGTGGCGTCGACCCGCGCCCGGATCGCCACCACCGTCGACTGACGACCGCGACCGCATCGCGCCCCTCCACAGGTTCTCACCCGAAAGTTGACTCGATGACCACCCTCACCACCAGCGCCGGCATCGTCGACGCCGTTCCCACGAACCTGTGGCTCGGCGGCGTGCAGACCCCCGCCGAGAACGGTGCGACCTTCCCCGTGCGCAACCCCGCGACCGGCGAAGTCCTCACCCACGTCGCCGACGCGACCCCGGCCGACGGACTCCGGGCGCTCGATCTCGCAGTGGGAGTGCAGCGGGAGTGGGCGGCGACCCCGCCGCGCGATCGGGCCGAGATCCTGCGTGCCGCCTTCGAGTTGGTGCGACGGCGTGCCGAGGACTTCGCCACCGTCATGACCCTGGAGATGGGCAAGGCGATCGGCGAGGCGCGCGGCGAGGTCGCGTACGGCGCCGAGTACCTGCGCTGGTTCAGCGAGGAGGCCGTCCGCGTCGGCGGACGGTTCGGATCCGCGCCGGGTGGCAACGGGCGCATCCTCGTGACCAAGGTGCCGGTCGGGCCGGTCCTGGCGATCACGCCGTGGAACTTCCCTCTGGCCATGGGAACCCGCAAGATCGCACCCGCCCTCGCGGCCGGTTGCACGATCATCGTCAAACCGGCCGAGGAGACGCCGCTGACGATGCTGCTGCTCGGCGAGGTGTTCGCCGAGGCCGGTCTGCCGGAGGGCGTGCTGTCGATCCTGCCTACGTCGCAGGCGTCCGCGCTGTCCGGGCCGTTGATGGGCGATCCGAGACTGAGGAAGGTCACCTTCACCGGCTCCACGCCGGTCGGAAAGTTGTTGGTACGCAACTCCGCCGATCAGCTTCTGCGCACGTCGATGGAACTCGGCGGCAACGCCCCGTTCGTGGTGTTCGATGACGCCGACGTCGACGCCGCGGTGGACGGCGCGATGGCCGCGAAGATGCGCAACGGCGGGCAGGCGTGCACGGCCGCCAACCGCTTCTACGTGTCGAACGCCGTCGTCGAGGAGTTCACCGACAAACTGACCGCGCGCATCGCCGCGCTGCGCACCGGTCCGGGAGTGGACCCGAACACCGACATCGGGCCGCTGGTCAACGCGGACCAGCGGGACATGGTCGCGGGCCTGGTACGTGACGCCGTCGACCGCGGCGCGCGGGTGCGCACCGGCGGCTTCGCACCCGAGGGAGCCGGCCACTTCTACTCCCCCACGGTGCTCGACCGGATCCCCGACGATGCACGCGTACTGCGGGAGGAGATCTTCGGCCCGATCGCCGTCGTCGTCGGCTTCGACACCGAGGAGGAAGGCATCGCGGCCGCCAACGCGACCGAATACGGCCTGGCGTCGTACTTCTACACCCGCGATCTCGACCGCGCGATGCGCATCGCCGCCGCGCTGGACACGGGCATGGTCGCCGTCAACCGCGGCATCCTCTCCGACGCGGCGGCGCCGTTCGGTGGCGTCAAGCACTCGGGCTTCGGTCGTGAGGGCGGAACCGAGGGCATCGAGGAATACCTCGAAACCAAGTACATCGCGCTGTGACAGCGGCGGAGCATGCGACGGCGAGTACCGCGATCGCACGGTCCTGGCTCCTGGCCGCGGCCGTGGGCACCGACAGGCTGAGCGCCGCCGCCGCCGCGAAACCCGACTGCCTGATCGTCGACCTCGAGGACGGGGTCCCGTTCGCCCGCAAGGTCGAAGCGCGGGAAATCGCCCGGGAGTGGCTGCGCAGCAACCGATCCTGGGTGCGGATCAGTGACGTCACGTCGGAGCAGCATCTGCTCGACGTCGACGCGGTCCGGGGCGCGTCCGGGCTGCTCGGCGTGGTGCTCGCCAAGGCCGAGTCGGCGCAGGACGTGCTCCGCACGGCCCGGCTGCTGCCCGGTCTGCCGATCGTGCCGATGATCGAGTCGGCCCGCGCCCTCACTCGCGCGGTGGAGATCGCCGACGCGGAACCGGCGGTCCGACTCGCGTTCGGTGTAGGCGACTTCCGCCACGACACCGGCATCGCGGACACCGCCGTCGCGCTCACCCACGCCCGCTCGCAGCTGGTGGTCGCCAGTCGGGCCGCCGGACTACCCGGCCCGATCGACGGCCCCAGCGCGGGACCGGATTCGGTGCGTGCCGACACCCGGTTCGCCGCCGAACTCGGCATGACCGGAAAGCTCGCGGTGCGCCCGTCCGACACGGCGGTCGTCAACGACGCCCTGACACCGTCTGCCGACGACATCGCCGCCGCGACCGCGACGATCGACCGGCTCGGCGAGCACGGCGAACGTGTGGTCTCGGGTGCAGACATGCCGCGCCTGGCGGGCGCGAAGACGCTGCTGCACCGCGCCCGCCAGTTCGGCATCCCGGTCGGGGACTGAGCCGTCAGGCGCGCGCCGCTCACGCCCCCGGGCGGTAGCCGGCGGGATCGAGCGGGCCGGACACCGGGTGCGCCTGCTGGGTGCCGTCGGCGACCCGGTAGCTCGCCGCGTGCCGCACGGTTCCACGCGGATCCGTGGGATCGCTGACGAAGAACCAGTCCATCTGCGCCCCTTGCTTGTTCATCTCGAACACGCCGTAGCCGTGGGAGTCGAGTTCGACGTATCGGACGTGCCGGTTGAACGCCTTGAACGCCTCCTCGGCGGCAATGGTCGCGGTGCGCGGCGGCACACCCAGCGAGTCGTCGATGTTGGGGGACGTCACCGACGGCACCACGAACTCGGTGCCGACCGTTCCGGCACCGGGATAGTTCGCAGCATCCACCGGCAGGTCGCACGCCCACGACGTGTGGATGTCACCGGTGAGGAAGACGGCGTTGCGTACCCCGTTCGCGGTGATCGCGTCGAACAGACGACGCCGGTCCGCGGTGTAGCCGTCCCACTGATCGGTGTTGTACGGGATGCCCGCGTCGGGGACACCGATCATGTCGGTGATCGCCCCCATGGTGCGATGGTCGAGCGGCGGGAACACGCACGGCGTGATCATCACCGGGTTGCCGACGATCTTCCACTGCGTCGACGACGTGACGATGCCACTGGTGAGCCAATCCATTTGCGCGCGACCGGTGATGGTTCGGTCGGGGGAGTCGACGTTTCGCCATCCGGCGCCCGCGGTCGCCTGCTCGTCGCGGTAGGTACGCAGGTCGAGCATCGAGAGTTCGGCCAGATTGCCGAACCGGAAACGCCGGTACAGCGGGGTGTCCGGGCCGAAGCCGTCGACCCGCACCGGCATCCACTCGAAGTAGGCCCGCGCCGACGCCGCCTTGCGGGCACCCCAGTCGCCCTCGGTGGCGGGATCGTGGTTCTCGGCGCCGCCGTCGTACGAGTTGTCGGCCGATTCGTGGTCGTCCCACGTCGCGATGAACGGCACCTTCGCGTGCAGCGACATGAGATCGGGGTCGGTCTTGTACTGCGCGTGGCGGATCCGATAGTCGGCGAGCGAGACGATCTCGTGCGCCGGATCGTGCAGACGGACGGAACCGCCCCGCGCCCCGTACTCGCCGCGACCGTACTCGTAGATGTAGTCACCGAGGTGCAGGACGGCGTCGAGATCGTCGCGCTCGGCCAGGAACCGGTACGACGCGAAGTAGCCGGCCTCCCAGTTGGAGCACGAGACAACACCGAACCGCAGCCGTCCGAGGTCCGCGTCGGTGGCCGGTGCGGTGCGCGTGCGTCCGACCGGCGACGCCTGCCCGAGCGCCGCGAACCGGTAGTGGTAGCCGGTGCCGGGGCGCAACCCGGTGACATCGACCTTGACGGTGTGGTCGGTCTCGGGCCCCGCGTTCACGGCGCCGTCGCGGACGACATGCGCGAAGTCCGGGTCGGTGGCCACCTGCCAGGTCACCGGAACCGTCGGCCCCACACCCGAACCCGGCAGCGCGTCGGCTGCCGGAGTGATCCGGGTCCAGATGATCACGCGGTCGGGGAGCGGATCACCGGACGCCACACCGTGGACGAATCCGGGTGCCGGTACGCCCGCCGACGCGCGGCCCGCGGCCGCGACGGCAACACCGGCACCCGCCAGTACGACCGAGCCGCGCAGGAGTCCCCGCCGGCTCACCACTCCGGAAATGCTGTTCTCGAACACCACTGGATCACAACGAATCTCGGACGCTCGTTCAACTCGGATCGGGAGATGTACCGAGTTGTTCATCGATTGTTCCGTCCACGTTCCATGCAGCGACAGGAGCGGCGACGATTCCGGCGGATCACCTCATCGGGCGCGACCCTCGCCGGTGCACGACGCCGCGGGCGACCAGTTCGATGGCGACCGCCACCGCACACGTCTGCGCCAGCAGCACGCCGACGAGCACCAGGATCTGCACCGCTCCCGCCTGGACGGCCGAGCCGGTGGCCAGCAGCACGCCGACGAATGCGCCCGGAAGAGTCACCAGGCCCACCGTCCGCGTCTGATCGAGCCCGGGCAGCAGGGCGTCGGAGGCGGACGGCCCGACCACCTCCATGTGCGCGTCCCGCACGCTGAATCCGAGGCTCAGGCCGGCCTCCACCTCGCCGCGCCGCAGGTCGATCGCGTCGAGACCGCGCTTGGCGGCGAGGGCCGTCGCGGTCATCGCGTTGCCGAGCATGATGCCCCCGATCGGCACGAGCGCCACCCCCTGCAACGGCACCACCCCACTGATCAGCATCAGCGGAAGGACGACGCCGACGCCGCATCCCAGCGCCACCGCGAGCCACGCCGCGGACCGCCCGGCCCGCGCACGGCGGCCGGCGGTGACCGCGGCCGCCACGAACATCACGGCCAGAACCAGCAACGACGACCACAGGTGCGCGAGCGCCGCGGCCAGGATCAGCGATATCGCCGCCAACTGCAGCGCGCCACGGGCCGCGGCCCACGGCGCGGTGAGCGGGTTGCCGAGCCCGGCGAAGCGGTACACGACGGCCGCGCACCCGACCATGACCACGCACAGGACGAACAGCGCGAGGCCGGGGTTCGCGAGCGAGCTGGTCACGGGTCGGTGGCCTTCGGCAGGAAGTCGTCCGCGAAATCCTCGCCGGAGAGGGCCGCGTCGACACGGGCCCGGATATAACCCCCGGTCATCGGGCAGTCGCGCGCCCGGTCGGTACGGCAGCCGAGCATGTGCTCGAGCACCGCGACCGCCCTGGACAGGTTGCTGATGCGCTCACGCATCCGGGCAGCCTGGTCCTCGATCAACCGGCTGCGGTCCGCCACCGTGTCCGATTCGACGATCGCCTGTGTATCGGTGAGCGACAGCATGCCGTCCTCGTGCCACAGCTGGATGTAGGCGAGCCGCCCCAGGTCGTCGCGGCTGTAATAGCGGACCCGACCGCGACGCTCGGACGCCTCGATGAGACCGCGTTCCTCGTAGTACCGCAGCGCCGGCACGGACAGGCCGAAGGCCCGCGCGACGTCGGAAATCGAGAAGAGGTCGTCGGGCATGCGACACCTCCGACTTGCGCTCAAGCCCACTTGAGTGTGGACGCTGTGAGCCTACTCCTCGGAAAGGAACGCTCAGTGCAGCCTCTGCAGACCGGTGCCGCACCGGCGGCAACCTCCCGGGCAGGTGTCGGCACCTCGACGGTGCTGCTCGTTGCCGGTTTCGTCCTGATCAGCGCGAACACCCGCGTGGCTTTCGGCCAGATCGGCCCGCTGGCCCCGGTCGCCGGGTTCGACGCGTCCACCGTGACGCTGCTCGGACTGATCCCGCCGCTGGTCATGGGACTCTTCGCGCCACTCGCCGTCCTCGCCCGCAGACACCTCGGCGAGGAGCGCGCCCTGTTCGCCGCCAGTGCCTTGCTCCTCGCCGGGGCGCTGGTCCGGATGGCAGGGATGCCCGGATTGATCGTCGGCACCGTCGTCGTCAGCGTTGCGACCGCGGTGGTGAACGTGCTCGTTCCGGTGTTCGTGCGCAAGCGATTCGCGCCAGAGCGGACAGGCGTGATGATGGGCGTCTACGCGATGTCGATGGGCGCCGGATCGGCCGTGATCGCGGCGCTGATGATCCCGGTGTGGCGAGCGTCGGGCGAATCCTGGCCACCGGCAATCGGACTCGCCGTGATTCCTGCCGTCCTGGCGCTCGCCGGCACGGTCCCGCAACTGCGGCACGCGCCCCAGCCCGACGCCCACGCGGCGACGTCGGATCATGACCGGCCGCGGGTGCTGCGCACGTGGACGGCGTGGAGTCTGACGGTCTTCTTCGGCATCCAGACGCTGCTGTTCTACGCGACGCTCGCGTGGCTGCCCTCGATCCTGGTCGCTGCCGGGGTCTCGAACGGGACCGCGGGAAACATGCAGGCGCTGTTCATCGTCGGCGTCGCCGCGGGTGGGCTGGTGGCGCCGATCCTCGCTGCCGCGAGCGTCGACCAGCGCCCTCACATCCTGGCGATCGTCGCCGTGTGCGCCGCGGGCTTCGCGGGCCTGCTGATCGCACCCGGCACGGCCCCCGTCGCGTGGGCGTTGATCCTCGGTGTCGGACTCGGCGCCGGTCAGGCCGTCGCAGGTGTGCTGTACGCCCGGCGCGGGCGCACGCCCGACCACGTGGCCGTGCTGTCGACCGTGGCCCAGACGGGCGGCTACCTCATCGCGGCCACCGGCCCGATCCTCGCGTCGTGGCTGCACGGCCGCACCGGATCGTGGACCGTCCCGCTCGGGGCATTCCTCACCCTGCTCGCCGTCAATGCAGTGGCGAGCATGCGGGCGGGATACGACCGGGCGGGACGAGCGGTGTCAGGGTAGGACGAAACAGGCAGGGCCCAGGGGAATCCCCGTGCCGACCTGAACGGTGACGTCCGGGCCACCCGCTGAGGTCTGGTACGCCATGATCCGATGGCCTCCGGTGGCATGCGGGATCCACGCGACGGTGGCCGTGCCGTCGATAACCCGGGCGAGATGTCCCGGCAGAACCGTCGAGGCCGTCTGGAAATCGTAGAAGGACACCGGTGCGGGATTGTCGACTGCCGCAGTGAGCGCGTAGATGCAGTTGGTGCCGAACCGCTGCTCGAATCCCCCGTCCGGGGTCCATGTGTAGCTCAAGCCGGGGTTCGCATCGACCCGGGTGACATCGGCTGCGGCGGTGGGCACTCCCAGCCCGAGGGCGGTGAAGCCCGTCACGGAGAGGACGACACCGACCGACCGTTTCGTTAGGTTCATGCCCCTTGCATCGCATTGTGCGGCGGCCCGCATTACAGGACATGAACACTTCGTTGAGAACATATTGATTGACAACAAGATGTTCACTTGGAACCCTGGAGGCATGTCCGACGAGCAATTCACTCCCCCCAACCCCAGCCGCGAGCGCGCACACCGCGAGTACGCCGGACTGTTCCGGATCGCCGAACGGCACGGCGCCACACCCGAACAACGCGCGAGGCAGTCCCACCCCGAGATGCTCGACCCCCTGGGCGCGATTCGCATCGTCGCCGCGATCGCCGGTGGTGTGCACACACCGGATGCCGGGGAACCGGAGATCGACGACGCCGACATCACCGCCGCGCTCGGCCTGATCCCCAAGGCGCGGGCCGAGATGGACCAACTCGAGGCGCTACTCCTGGGCATCGCCCGGCAGCGCGGAATGACGTGGCAGGAGATCGCTTTCGGCCTGGGCCTGGGCAGCACCCAGGCGGCGCGACAGCGGTACGACCGACTGGTGAAGCGCACCTGACTCCGACATGGTTCGGGCCCGAAGCCCACAGCGGCTTCGGGCCCGAACGTGCGCTGGCGCTGCGCTGCTCAGATGAACAAGGCAGCGACGCCGGCGACACCGGCGACCAGTCCGATGACCGTCGAGATCAGCGTCGCGCCTGCTGCAACCTTGCCGAGATCCGCTGCGGAAGAACCCATTTGATACCCCTTACTCCCTTGAAGCGATGCTTCTCCTGGATCGCCGTTGTCGGCGCCACTGCATATCTAACGGACCGGACGACCGTGTTCCAAGGGGTCATCCACGGAATCGGCCAGCCCTTACAGAAAAGAAACGCGGAGTGCGGCGTACGTAAAAACAGCGACACCCGGCGTTAACAAGCGGCCCCGCGCACCCGCAAGTCACGGGCCAGGTGATCGCGCTGCTCGAGCACCAAACGACGCAATGCGGCCGGAACATCCGGGTTTGCCGACAACCACGAGTCCACCGCATCGAGGGAGTCCGACGCCGGGAAGAGTCCGAGCACGATCCGGCGAGCGATCTCGATGCTGCGTTGCGCCCACACCGTGCTGATCGCCGTGAAGTAGGCGTCGTCGTACCCGGCGATCAGGTCGCGCCGCTCACCCGCCCGGAATCCGGCGATGACGGCATCGAGGTGGTCGTTGCTGAGCGCCGTGTCCTCGAGCGCCGACGTCCAGGCCCGCGCCTTGACCCCCGCGTCGGGGCGGGCCGCGAGGGCGCGCAGGTGGGCCGTGCGACCGGACGCCGTGTCGTCACGCGCCAGTTCCACGTCCAGCGCGTCCGGATCGGCGTGCCCCGTCGCGGACAGCGCCGTCCACAGCGCCCACCGCAGGTCCGGATCCAACGGCAGCCCGTCCGGCGCCGGCCGGTCGCCATCGAGGATCGCCCGGATGTCGGCGGCGTGGTGGTCATCGACCACCGCCGCGGACGCGGCCGCGCGGGCCCAGGCCAGCTGGCCACCCGAACCGGGGTCGGCGTCGTGTGTTGCCGCCCAGCACGTCTCGAGCCACTCCCGACGCCGGCGGTCCCGGCTGTCGACGGGTAGGTAGTGCCCGATCGCGAACGACGCGTTCGCCAGGACCGCGGTCAGGAGCGCAGTGTTGGCCTCCGCCGGCGCGAAGGCGCGGGCCATCGCCAGATACCGCTCGGGGTCGAGGTCGCCGTCACGGGTGGCGTTCCACAGCGCCGACCAGATCAGGCCGCGGGCCAACGGGTCCACGACCCGGTCCAGCGAGCGTTCCACCGTCTCGAGCGACCCGGCGTCGAGTCGCACCTTCGCGTACGTGAGGTCGCCGTCGTTGAGCAGGCGCAGGGGAGCCGCGGACAGTTCGACGGGCGTGCGCTCCGCGACCACGTCCAACTCCACCCGGTCCCGCCGAACGAGGTTACCGGCGTCGTCGACGTCGTAGAGTCCTACCGCCAGCCGGTGTGGGCGCGGATCGGTCTGGACGATCTCGTATCCCCCGCCGGCCTCGAGGCTCAGCGTCGACACCCCGGTGGTCTGCAGCCAGGCCTGCGCCCACGCAGCCAGGTCCCGCCCCGACGCCGCCGACAGTTCGGTCAACAGGTCGGCGAGAGTGGTGTTACCGAAGGCATGTTCGCGGAAGTATCGGCGCGCGCCCTCGAAGAACGCCTCCCGCCCGACGTAGGCGACCAGTTGCTTGAGGACGCTCGCGCCCTTCGCGTAGGTGATGCCGTCGAAGTTGAGCTTGGCGGCCTCGAGGTCGACGATGTCGGCCACGATCGGATGCGTCGTCGGCAGCTGATCCTGCGAATATGCCCACGCCTTACGACGATTCGCGAACGCGACCCACGCGTCGACCCATTCGGTGGCCTCGGCGCTCGCGAGGGCACCCATGTAGTCGGCGAAGGACTCCTTGAGCCACAGATCGTCCCACCACACCATCGTCACGAGATCGCCGAACCACATGTGCGCCATCTCGTGGAGGATCGTGTTCGCCCGCGCCTCGTACTGCGCGGCCGTCGCCGCGCCGCGGAAGACGTACGCCTCGGTGAAGGTGACGCAGCCGGGATTCTCCATCGCACCCAGGTTGTACTCGGGCACGAACACCTGGTCGTACTTGCCCCAGGGGTACGGGTATTCGAAGTGCTCGGCGAAGAAGTCGAGGCCCTGCTTCGTCACCTCGAAGATGGTGTCGGCGTCCAGGTACCGCGCGAGCGACGCCCGGCACAACACTCCCAGCGGCACCTCGAGATCGCCTCGGTTCCAGACGGATTCGACGTGGTGGTACGGACCGGCGACGATCGCGGTGATGTACGTGGAGATTGGCAGGGTGGGCGAGAACTCCACCGCCTGACGCTCCCCGTCGTCCTCGACCACCGCAGCGGGCCGGTTCGACACCACCTCCCACCCGGTGGGTGCGGTGACCGCGAACGTGAACGGCGCCTTCATGTCCGGCTGTTCGAAGCAGGCGAACACCCGGCGCGCGTCCGACGGCTCGTACTGCGTGTAGAGGTAGGTCTGACCGTCGACCGGGTCGTGGAACCGGTGCAGCCCCTCGCCGGACCGGCTGTACTCGCCGACGGCGCTCACCACGACCGTGTTCGACCGCCGCAACCCGTGCAGCGGGACGCGCGCGCCGTCGTACTCGACGTCGACGAACTGACCGTTGACGATCACGGACCGGATCTCGAGTCCGATGAAGTCGAGCCAGGTCTCTGCGACGGTCGCGTCGAACTCCACCGTCGTGGTGGTCAGGAATCCAGCCTCGGACTGGTCCGGCGCGGCCGACACGTCGAGTTCGACGCGGTAGGAGCGGACGGTCACCGCCGCGGATCGCGCGGCGGTCTCGGCACGGGTCAGGTTCGCGATACTCACACCCCGATCCTGCCAGCCGCGAGTAGAGTCCGAATGATCTCCGGTCAACCACACCGAACGGGGTTCGCCATGTCAGGACTTTTCGAAGGCACGACGGTGGTCGATCGTCCCATCGACGAGGTTTTCCAGTTTCTCGCGGCCGGCACCAATGACCCCAAGTTCAGTCCGCGGGTGCAGAAGATCGTCCAGAAGACCCCGGGTCCGCCCGGCGTCGGAACCGTCTTCGCCAGCACCGTCAAGGATGCCGGAATGACCACCGAGCGCGAATTCGAGATCACCGAGTTCGACGCACCGCGCCGCATCCGGTGGGCCGAGCGGTCGAAGAACATCGTGACGGCGGTCGAGGGCGGATACGACCTGGAGGCGTCCGGCAACGGCGCGACGAAGGTGACGATCTTCAACGTGCTGGCGGGACACGGGATCGGCAAGCTCGTCGCACCGCTCGCGCTGCGTGCCGCGCGAAAGGACGCCCCGGCGTTCGCGTTACGGATCAAGTCGGCGATCGAGGGCTGATCGACCTCGATCCTTCCCTGTCGCCGGACGGCGGCTGCCGCCGTAGCATCGGGGGCAGCCGAACGATCGTGGGAAGGTACGCCATGGACACACCCGTCAGGACCGAGATCGACCCCGCGGCAGGCGTCGCCACCGTCGTCCTGGGTCGCCCCGATCAACGGAACCCGCTGTCCGTCAACATGATGCGCGGCGTGACCGCGGCGCTGCGGACATTCGCCGACGACGAATCGGTGCGGGTGGTGGTGATCGCCGCGGACGGTCCGGCGTTCTCGGCCGGGCACGACCTGTCGGAGATGATCGACCGCGACATCGAGGACGAGCGAGTGATCTTCGAGGTGTGCACCGAGATGATGGACACGGTCCAGGAGATCCCGCAGCCGGTGATCGCCGCCGTCCAGGGCCCGGCGATCGCCGCGGGATGCCAGCTGGCCGCATCGTGCGACCTGGTGGTGGCGTCGTCGAACGCCGTCTTCGGGACGCCGGGGGTGCGGATCGGATTGTTCTGCTCCACCCCGATGGTCGCGCTCAGCCGCTCGGTCGGACGCAAGCGCGCGATGCAGATGCTGCTCACCGGCGAGACCATCGACGCCGCCACCGCCGCCGAGTGGGGGCTGGTCAATATCGTTGCGCCGCCGTACCAACTGGACGCTCGTGTACATGAGTTGGCGGCGCGGATCGCCGAGGCCAGCCCGCTCACGCTGGCGATCGGCAAGCAGGCCTTCTACCGGCAGATCGACCTCCCGCAGGACGAGGCGTACGAGCTGATGACCGAGACGATGGCAACCAACGCCGTCACCTTCGACGCCCAGGAAGGAATGAGTGCCTTCCTCGAGAAGCGAAAGCCGTTGTGGAAGGGCAAATGAGACGATCCCGGGGAAGCAAGCTCGACACGCGGGGCGCAGTTGACGCGCGCGCGGGCGCTTCCCGTTCTAGCCTGAGGTTCATCCCAGCCTGACGTTTCATTCCGGGTACCCGCGAGAGAGAGGCACATCCATGGCATTGCCCACCTTGACCCCCGAACAGCGCGCCGCCGCCCTCGAGAAGGCTGCCGCGTCCCGCAAGGCGCGGTCCGAACTGAGAGAAGGTCTCAAGTCGGGCAAGCTCACCCTCGTGGAAGTGCTCGACAAGGCGGACACCGACGAACTGGTCGGTAAGACGAAGGTGCTGTACCTGCTCGAATCCCTGCCGAAGGTCGGCAAGATCAAGGCACGCGACATCGCCGAATCCGTCGGCATCGCCGAGACCCGTCGCGTCTCCGGCCTCGGCGCCCGTCAGCGCGCCGACCTGATCGCCAAGCTCAGCAGCTGACCACCCTCAGCGCGAACGCAGCGACCCGCACCCGACGGTGCGGGTCGCTGCGTGTCCACCGCCGTCAGGCTCGCACCACTCCGGCGACCGGGGCGTAGTCACACCAAAAGCCCGGCAGATGCCGCAATTCGCACAATTCGCCTGAACGTGACGGGACGTAGTTCAGGCCAACAGAATCCGTGCGATCACGACCTGCTCCCGGTCCAGGCGCCGTGCGCCGTCCTCGATGTCCCACAGACCGTTCTGCAGGATCCGTCCCAGGGTCCAGGCACGGGCGCGGTCCCGGTCCAGTTCGAGCACCTCGGTCATGAGGTCGAACCGCCAGCGGATCTCGTCGGGTGCGAAACGATTGGTCAAGGCGGGCAGCAGTTCGAATCCCGGGTCGCCGGCGAGCGGCTTGGGATCGATCGCGAGCCACGGCTCTCGCTCCGATGCGAGGACGTTGTCGTAGTGCAGATCCCAGTGCAGCAACCGGTTGCCGGACGCGCTCGCCACCTCTCGCACCGCCGCCGTGCAATCGGCGAGCACCCGCCGATCCTCCGGATCCTGCAGGCGACCGGATGCGGCCGGGGTGTCGTCCAGCATGGCGGCGGCAACGTCCCCGAGTCGGCGCATGCCCTCCGGCGCGGTGTGCGCGGTCAGCCGGGCCAGTAGTTCCGCGAGGGTCTGTACCGCGACGCGGGAGTCGACGACGCTCGACAGGTGCCGGGAGGAGTCGAGCCGCTCGAGGAGCATCGCGCCGGTGTCGTCGTCGTGCGAGAGCAGGCGCACGGCGCCGGAGCCGTCCCAGGCCCGCAGCGCCGCCGCCTCGCCGATCGTCTCCTCGTCCACCGCCTGCAGCTTCAGGACGGCCTCGTCGCCGCGGCGATCACGAACGGGCAGCACCAGCGCGGACCACCCGTGCATCGGCGCTCCGGTCGGGGTGAGGTTCCACCGTTCGAGCATCACGTCGACGAGCCGGGGAAGAGCGTCGACGAACGCGCGGCCGGCCGCACCGCCGTGCTTGTGCTGCATGGCCACGAGCGCGGCGGGTACCTCGATCATGTCCCGACCGTATCCGGTGGCGCTCAGTGCAGCAGCTCAGTGCAGCCGATCCGCCCAGTCGGCGGGAACCCGCTCGGCCGGGCCGGGTGTCGTCTGGTCGATCGGATGGTGTTGCGGGGGTGCCAGTTCCGGCCCCTCGGCAAAGTCCTGGGTGCGGTAGTCCCAGAACCACTCCTCGCCGGGTTCGAAGCTGCGGATGATCGGATGCCCGGTCGCCGCGGCGTGCGCGCTCGCATGCCGGCCGGGGGACGAGTCGCAGCAGCCGATGTGGCCGCACGCAGCACAGCGGCGCAGGTGGAACCACCACCCGCCCGCCACGTCGCACTCGGTGCACCCGGCGCCACTCGGCGGTGCGCTCGGATCGATGTCGGACGTCTCGTTCACGGGTACCTCCTCGACCGGTAGGCGTCCTGCGGGCCCGGTCCCATTGTTCCGCGCCCCGACGCTGTCCGGACGCCTGTTCGAAGTTGTCGCGCCATCGACGCCCGTCGGGATACCGTGCAGTACAGAAGTGGTTCACCCCGTACCCCGGAGGATGCGATGAGCCCCGAGCACCCCGCCGGTTCGACCGGACCCGGACCGGCCGGACCCGAGCACGTCGACGTCCTCCTCGTCGGCGCCGGCCTGTCCGGGATCGGGGTGGCGGCTCGCCTGCGCCGCAAACACCCCGACCGGTCGCTACTGCTCCTCGAGGCCCGCGCCTCGTCCGGCGGCACGTGGGACCTGTTCCGCTACCCGGGGATCCGCTCAGACTCCGACGTCCAGACCTACGGGTACGACTTCAAGCCGTGGCGGGGCCGCAAGGCACTGGCACCGGCCGGCGACATCCTCGACTACATCCGCGAGACCGCCCGCGAGTACGACATCGAACGGCGCATCCGTTACAACCACAAGGTGATTCGTGCGGATTGGTCGCCGGCCGATGCGCGGTGGACGGTCACGGCCCGACTCGGGGACAGCGGCGACACGGTGACGTACACGGCGAACTGGTTCTTCTGCGCCAGTGGGTACTACAACTACGACGGGGGCTACAGCCCCCAATTTCCGGGCGGCGACCGGTTCCACGGCCTGATCGTGCACCCCCAGCAGTGGCCCGAGGACCTGGACTACGCGGGCAAACGCGTGGTCGTCATCGGCTCCGGTGCCACCGCCGTCACGCTCATTCCGGCGATGGCCGACGCCACCGCACACGTCACGATGCTCCAACGGTCGCCGTCGTACGTCATCCCGCTGCCCGCTGAGGATGCGCTTGCCGGCGTCTTCCGGCGCGTCCTCGGCGACGAACGCGGCTATCGGCTCACCCGGAAGAAGAACATCGCGCAGAACGTCTGGATCTACAAGCTCTGTCAGCGCTTTCCCCGCCAGGCGCGCGCGGTCATCCGCCGGTTGAACAAGCGACTGCTCCCGCCCGGCTTCGACGTCGACACGCACTTCAACCCCCGGTACGACCCGTGGGACCAGCGCCTGTGCGTCGTGCCCGGCGGCGACCTGTTCAAGACCATCCGGAACGGGAAGGCGTCGGTCGTCACCGAGACCATCGACACCTTCACCGAGACGGGGATCGCCCTCGCGTCCGGCAGGCACCTCGACGCCGACATCATCATCACCGCGACCGGCCTCGATCTCCTTGCCCTGGGCGGCATCGAACTCCGGGTCGACGGCGAACCCGTCGACATCACGAAACGACTGGCGTTCAAGGGCACGATGCTCTCCGACATCCCCAACTTCTCGTTCGCGGTCGGGTACACCAACGCCCCGTGGACACTGAAGGTAGACCTCGTCGCCGACTACCTGTGCCGCCTGTTCACCGAGATGGACCGCCGCGGCGCGGCCGTCGCGGTCGCCGAGAACCACCGGCCCGACATGCAGACCCGGCCGCTGCTCGACTTCGCCGCCGGATACGTCCAGCGGTCCCTGGACCTGTGGCCGCAGGCCGGCACCGAGGACCCGTGGAACCTGCAGATGGACTACTACAAGGACGTCGTCGTGCTGCGGGACACCCCGGTCGACGACGGGACGCTGACGTTCTCGCGGGCCGAGCCGACGTCGGCGAAGTCGGGCGGCGACCTCGTCAGCCCGGACTGACCTGCCCGGCTCAGCTGTTGCTGCTGCTACTGCCGTTGTTCGACGGCATCCTCGCACGCAGCCAGTCCACCAGGTCCGTCGTGCTCCGGGTCTGCATCCACACGCGGCCCGGTCCGGTGAACTCGGTGACAATGCCCTCGCCGCCGAGGATCATCGACTTCCATCCGCCGGCCTTGCGGATGCGGTACTCGACGGTCTCGTCGAACGCGACCACATGACCGGTGTCGAGGGTGATCGTCTCGCCGGGTGCAAGCGTGACCGGGCGGATGGCGCCGTAGCTGGACAGCAGGATCTCGCCGTTTCCGCTGCACCGCAACAGAACCAGCCCGGCCCCGCTGAAGAAGCCCTTGCTGCCACCCCATTTGGAGTCGACGTCGACGGTCGGGTCCGACGCGATCCAGCAGCCGGACTGGACCAGCAGCGCCGTCCCGCCGTCGACGGTCGTCTCGACGATGTCACCCGGGAGCGCACCGGCGACGGCCACCACACCGCCGCTCTCGCTGCTGAAGTCGTTGACGAAGAAGCTGGATCCGCCCAGGGAACGCCGGAGACCTTTCATGAATCCGCCGCGGGTGGACGTGGTGATCGCGACGTCGCCCCGCATCATCGCCATCGCCCCGGCCTCGACGCGGACGGACCCTCCGGCGGGAATGCTGATCTCGGCGAACGCGAACGACGGGCCGCAGCTGATCTCGGTTTTCATGGATTCCTTCCAAGCTCGGTACGCCCCGGTGGGGGCCTGGTGGTCAGACGACCGGGGACGGTACCCCGGCACGGATACGGGCAACCTCGTTGCGCGCGAACTCCACCCGATCGGTGTCGGCGCCGTGCGCGGTCGCGAGTTCGTCGGCGAGGTCGAAGGCCGCGTCGAGCACGTATCCGCGCCGTTTACGTTCCCCGCGGTCGGCACCGGACTTCCGGAACCTCCTGCGCGCCTTGCGGTCCCCGCTGATCGCCTGCAGTTCCTCCGCGGTGAGGACACCACGCGCGACCTCGGGCGACATGATGTCGTGCATGAACCGCCGCTCACGGGACACCGTCATCGTGAACACGCGGGACACCAGGACGAGCGCGACGACGATGATGGCCACCGGCAGCAGGATGAGCAGCAACGTGTTGCCACCGGAGATCGCGCCCATCGAGTCCCACAGGCCGTGCAGGAGCATCGCACTCGCAATCAGTGCGAGCCCACGACCCACTCGGCGCGGTTCCGCGGGCCGACCCAGCAGGTACACCAGGCCGGCGCAGAACACCGCGCTGTAGAGGATGTGCGCGGCGACCCCCACCAGCATCCGCAGGACGATCGTGCCCATCGCGGCGCCCACCTGGTTCGCGCCGAACTGCGAACCGGCCGACGTCATCGCGTACGCGATGTCCTCGATGATCTGGAAGCCGAGGCCGATGAAGGCACCCAGGATGAAACCGTCGAACGCGGTCCGGATCAGCCTGGGCGCCATCGCGATCAGCAGCACCAGGCCGGCCCCCTTCGCGATCTCCTCGGTGAAGGGCGCCGCGAGACCCGCACCCCAGTCGAACGACCAAGCCTGGCTGATCCCCTTCGCGTACAGCGTGCGGATCGCGTCGTTGGCGTGCGCCGCCATCGCCCACGTCGCGGCGAAGCCACCCCACATGAACGCCACGACCATGAGCTTGGCAGGCTGTCGCGCGTACCGGTCGATGTGCTGGGTGAACCACCAGAACACCGCGCCGTAGAGGGCGAACAGGACGACCGAGACGGTGATCGCCTCGGCGTAGGCGTCGTATCGACTCATCAGTGTGGAGACGAATGTGGCCACCCCGGACACGACCAGCAGGAGGTAACCCCAGAACGCGAGGTTGCGCGGTTGGTAGAAGGCGTAGGACCGGCTCCAGCCGGAGTCCTGGATCGCTGCCGCACGCCGGGCCTCGAGTTCCGTTGCGGTACCGGACATCAGCTGTTGCCTCCGTTCGCGTGTTCGATGCTCGAGACCATCGCGGCGACCTCGGCCGCGGGATTGTCCGTGACATCGGGTGGGCCGTAGGCGACGACCTCGACACCGAGACCGTCGAAGACGAAGGCCGCAATCGTGCCGTCCGAGCGGTTTCCCTGGAACCGCGACGCGACTCCGCGGGCACCGCTCGCGGTGGTGATGTCCGTGGGCTCGCCGGTGAAGTGGTACCCCGCGCTGCCTTTCAGCTCGGAGGTGGTGGTCCGGATCTGCTCGAGCAGCGCGGCCGCGTCGCCCTCGAACGGCGCCGCCCGGATGGTGAACGAGACGTCGCCGTCGACGACGGTCGCGGAGTCCGGGTACTCCCCGCTGACCGGGCGATGACCGGCCCGCACACCGTCGGTGATGCCCCATCCGGCGGCCGGGACGAACGTCACCCCACCCCGGACTTCGACGACGTCGCCGGCCACCACCTTGTCGTCGTACGGAACCGCTTCGTTGATCAACGGGAGCACGCTGCCCATCAACAACGCCAACGCCAGCACGACCAGTGCCGGCGCGATCGTCCGCCGGTCGAGGCCGAGCCACCGGCGGTCGACCGGAACCCACCGGTCACCGGGATCGAACGGTTCCGGGGCCACCGATCCACCCTGGCTCAGATCCGTGTCCGTCATACAGCCTCCCCGTCACCCAGGTCGATCGGTTACCCAGAACGTAACGCCCGATTTGTCTTCCGGCACGTCGAACGACCCGGACGCGCCGGGGCGCGCGGCAGATCGGAAATCCACCGACGCCGGGCGCGGTACCGTCGAGTCGTACCCCCCGGGGAGAGGGAAGCGTCATGGTGAACGCGCCACCCGATGCACGGTCCCGGCGACGCGCTCTGCTGCGCCGCCTGAAGGAACCCGCCCTGTTGGTGGTCACGCTCGTGGCACTCGTCGCCGGCGGGATCGCGTGGCTCGCGGACGCGGACACCGTCGCCGACGCGTGGTGGATCGCCGGGACCGTCGTCGCGATCGTGCCCGCGACCTGGTGGGTGGTCGACGCGCTCCGCCGGCGGCGCGTCGGCGTCGACCTCATCGCCGTCCTGTCGCTGATCGGCACCCTGTTGGTGGGCGAGTACCTCGCCGGGGCCCTCATCGCCGTCATGCTCGCCACCGGACAGGCGCTCGACGCGGCCGCCGAGCGCCGCGCGACCAAGGATCTGCGGGCGCTGCTCGACCACGCCCCACGCACCGCCCGCCGGCGCGTCGGCGACGACGTGGACACCGTTCCGCTCGACGACGTCGTGGCCGGCGACGCCCTCGTCGTCGGCCCGGGCGAGGTGGTGCCCGTCGACGGCTGGGTAACGTCGGAGTCGGCCGTGCTGGACGAATCCGTCCTCACCGGTGAGCCGTTGGCCGTGCAGCGCCGGCGCGGCGAGGCCGTCAGGAGTGGAATCGTCAACGCCGGCAGCGCCTTCGAGATGGAGGCCCGCACCACCGCCGAAGAGAGCACGTATGCCGGCATCGTGCGGTTGGCGCGCGATGCCGCTGCCGAGAGCGCGCCGGTCGTGCGCGTCGCGGACCGCATCGCGGCCTGGTTCCTGCCCCTCGCGCTCGCCGTGGCCGGTGCCGCTTGGCTTTTCAGCGGATCGGCGACGCGCGCCGTGGCCGTGCTCGTCGTCGCGACGCCGTGCCCGTTGCTGTTGGCTGCACCGGTCGCGATCGTGTCCGGACTCTCCCGCGCCTCACGCCTGGGCGTCGTGATCCGCAGCGGCGGCGCGCTCGAGAACCTCGGCCACGCAACGACCTTGGTGATGGACAAGACGGGCACCCTGACCACCGGACGTCCCACCGGAACCGACGTGCTCACCGCACCCGACGCCGACGCCACCGCGGTGCTGCGGCTGGCCGCGTCGGCGGACCAGCTGTCCCCGCACGTGCTGGCCGACGCGATCGTCCAGGAAGCCAAGATGCGGGGCCTCGCACTGTCGCTGCCGACCGCCGTGGACGAGGAGGCCGGCACCGGCGTCACCGCGACCGTCGAGGGCCACCGCGTCTCCGTCGGCACCCTCTCCCTGCCGGCGGACGCCCCCGCCTGGGCACGCACCGCCCACGGGCGGGCCGCGCTCGACGGCGCCGCCGTCGCGTGGGTCACCGTCGACGGCACCATTGCCGGGGCGATCCTGCTGGTCGACCCGGTCCGCCGCGACGCGTCCCGCACCCTCCGTCGCCTCCGGTCGGCCGGGCTGAACCGACTGGTGATGCTCACCGGGGACCGGCGCGAGCCCGCCGAGGAGATCGGGTCCGTCCTCGGCCTGGACGACGTCCGCGCCGAACAGACCCCCGCGGACAAGGTGGCGGGCGTCCGCGCCGAACGCGAGCGGGCGGTCACCGTGATGGTCGGTGACGGCGTCAACGACGCGCCCGCGCTGGCGGCCGCGACCGTCGGCGTCGCGATGGGCGCCCGCGGCTCGACGGCGACGTCGGAAGCGGCGGACGTCGTGCTGACCACCGACCGACTCGACCACCTGGCCGACGCGATGGCGATCGCGCGACGCTCCCGCCGGATCGCGGTGCAGAGCGCCACCGTCGGTATGGGTCTGTCGCTGGTGGCCATGGGTTTCGCGGCGTTCGGGCTGCTGCCGCCCGCGGCGGGCGCGCTGTTGCAGGAGGGGATCGACGTCGCGGTGATCCTCAATGCACTGCGCGCCCTGCGTGGCGACCGGGCGGAGGAGATCCCGCTCCCGGAGCACACCGAGGCGATGCTGCACCGGTTCTCCGCCGAGCACGACGAGTTGCGCGACCAGCTCTCGATCCTGCGGGACACCGCGGATCTCCTCGTGACCGGTGACCGCGCCGCCGCGCACACCGCGCTGCGCCGCGTCGACTCGTTCCTGTTCGACACCCTGCTGCCGCACGAGGAGGCCGAGGACCGCGAGCTGTACCCGGCGCTGGCGACGCCGCTGGGCACCGTCGAGGCCACCGCGACGATGAGCCGCATGCACGCCGAGATCGATCGGCTGGCCCGACGGCTGCGCACCCACCTCGCCCGGGCCGACACCGCCGGCGGGATCGCCGCCGACCAGGTCGACGACCTGCTCGCGTGCCTGTACGGGCTGCACGCGCTGCTGCGCCTGCATTTCGTGCAGGAGGAGGAAAACTATTTCACTCTCGCGCCCGAATCGGACTCCACACCGAACGCCTGACACTCCGATGGGGGGACCCCACGGCGACCCCCGTCCCAGGACGGGGTAAATCCCCCTACAACCCCGCCGGGAACCCAATTAACGTTCGGATTGCTGGCCGGCCCGTTCGGTCGGCAACCGCGGCCCCCGGACCCCCGACCTGGTGGACCGCGGCCGGGCGGTGGCGCCGGGCCCCTTCCGACGCCACCGCCCGGGCCTCCACTCCCTGCCTGCGACACGCCGTGGTTGTTGCCCGGTCATCGACCCGTGTCCTACAGTGCACTCGCGCGCCCCTCCGGGTCTCCTGCAGCCTCGTCGACGTCGGGTCTGCTTGTAGCGCAATGACGAGACAGACCGGTTCGGCGTCCCCCGACCACGCAGCTCTCCGCGATCGGTGACGGCGTCTCCTCACTCGGCTCGGCCACTACCGCGGGTTTCCGCGCGTGTCGGGCCGTTCGGCCACCGGGTGATCGGTCCGAACCCCCGACGCGGACCGGTCGCCCGGTGGTCATTTCCACCTCGCGAAAGACGTTCCCGGGCATGACGATCACGTTCCGGAATGTGCACGCGACCTCCGGTTCTGGTAGTCAGGATGGTGCAGTGGAGTAGGACGAAGGGAAGTTCGTTGGGGTACTTCGATCGTCGCGTCGTCGCCGTCACCGGCGCGGGGACCGGCATCGGCCGCGAGTTGGCGGTCCAGCTGGCACGCTCGGGGGCCTCCCTGGCCCTGTCCGGCAATGTCGAAGGGCCGCTGGTGGAAACGGCGGAGCGCTGACGCTGATCAAGTAGCGCAATCAACCGATGCCGGGCATCGCGTGGGGAAACGCTGTCGGCGAACCCGAACCGGCCATTCATCCCGACGACCTGTCGCTCGCGAAATCGATGGTGCAGGAGCTGGCGTATCGCAACGTCGAGGGTGTGATCCGTGTCCGGGGCCTGGACGGCAGCTGGAAGCCCCTGTATTTGTCGGTGGCGCTCATGGTGTTCGACGAATCCACTCACGGCGGGCTGGTGACAGTCAGAGAGGCCCCGACCGCTCGACAGTGAGCGGCCGGGGCCTGCGCTCGATCAGCGCTATCGACTGGGCGTCGGCGCGACGGTCGTCGTCGGCACCGCGGTGGTGGTAGCCCTTGCGGTCGCGGTGGACGAATCCGCCTGGGGCGACGTCGTCTCCGGAGCGACCGGTGCATCCGTCGTCGTCACGGCGTCCTCCGGCGTCGTCGCGGCGGCCGGCGCCTCGGGGGTCGACGCTGCGACATCGGTGGGCGGGACAGTCCCCGCTGCCGCGTCGGTAGCGGGCTGCGACGTCGGATCGGCGGACGGTGCGGCCGATGCCGCCTGGGCCGACGACGACGCGGGCGACGGCGCGTCCGAGGACGAGGTGACCTCGCTCAACGCGGCGGACAGTTCGGCCGAGCTGAGCTTCGCCTTCGGATCCACCTTCTGACCGTTCTGGGCCTGCTTCGCCAGGTACGTCAGCCATGCGGCGGCGTAGTCGGCGGAGGTCAGCGGCTTGCCGGTCGCCGGATCGGCGTCGCGCCAGTAGTCGAAGTGGTGCCCGACGTCGCGGGCCAGCGTCAGCTGGTACGGATCGCTCATGATCACCGGGATGGTGTTCTGGTTCGTCACGATGAGGCCGATGATCTCCTTGAACAGCTTCTGCGGCAGGTACGCGAGCGGCGACATCTTGTCCGTCGAGATCGAATCCGCTTCACCCGAAACGGGACTCGTTCCCGGCTCGGTCGTCGGTGTCGTGGTCGGAGTCGTGGTCGGAGTCGTGGTGGGACCGGTGTACGACGGATCCGACACCTGCAGCAGCACGTCCAGGAACGTCTGGTCGCTCTTCATCCAGTCGGGCTGCGAATTGATCTCCGCGAACGCGTTGAGCGCGATACGGGAAAGGACCGTCGCGACGTCCATGCCGGTCGCCAGGGTCAACTGCTCGCGCTCGAGCGCGTCGATGTTCAGCTGCCGGCCCACGTTGACCACCAGTTGCAGCAGCGAAATGTTCTGCGGTGCAGCACAGGTGAGGTCTCCGTCCGAGCAGAACGACGCCACCCGGCCGGCGAGCGCCCCGAAATCGGAGCCGCCGGTGTCCGGCAGCGCGCCCTGTCCGGGGATCGGGTTCTTGCCGTTCTGGTACTTCAGGTCGAAGCCGTCCGGGTTGGTGAACGGGTTCTTCGCACCCGGGAACGGGCCCTGGCCGTCGGCGCGGCCGGCGTCGGCGAGGATGACGACACCGACGACGTCGGCCGGATCCACGAGCCCGTACTTGCCGTCGGCGTCCGCCTCCTGGTGGCCGACGTTCATCGCGACGCGGCGGGCGACGTCGGCGCCCTCGCTGTATCCGACGATCGCGAACTTGGTGTCCGGGCACGACGTCCGGATCGCCCGGATCACCGATTCGGCGTTCGCCACCCCGGTGTTCACCGAGTCCTCGTAGCTCGACATGTCGGCCGGGTAGGAGATGTACATCGCGGCGTACGAACCCGGCCCGACGGCCTTCAGCGGCGCGCTCGAGGCCTGGTCGATCCACGTGCTGACGTAGTCGTCGGCCGACGCCGCGGGCAGTTCCTTGCCGTTGGCGTCGACGAGCATCTTCGTGGTGCCCGGGCGCGGTGTGTCACCGCGCCCGGCGATCGAGAGGGTCACCATGTCGTGGCAGTCGGCGGTGGACGCCGTCAGCTCGGTGTCGATGGTGCGCGGCGGAGCCGACCACAGCGCCCAGGTCAGAGCCACCAGCAGCGCCACCCCCAGCGCGGCCGGGGTGAGCACCCCCGCCGTCACCCGATGCCGCGCGAAGAAACCGCGAATAGTCATGTCCACTCCCCAAACCCGACCACACGGATGACGAGCGGACGACCCCCGTACCGCGCGTCTTGTCAGGATTGACGTCGGGGGATGGATCGGACGCGTTACATCGAGCGCCCCGACGGCCACCGAGTCGGGAGCATAATGGCTGCGGGAGGACAGTCATGACTACGGAGACTTCCCGCGATGAACGATTTGTCGGGCGCGTCCAAGACCTGTACGCCACCGATCCGCAGTTCCGGGCGGCGGCCCCGTCGTACGAAGTGACGGTAGCCGCGCACAAACCCGGTCTGCCGCTGACTGCGGTGGTCGACACCTACCTCGACGGGTACGGCGACCGTCCGGCGCTCGGGCAGCGCGCCCACTCACTGACGCGCGACCGGACCGGGCACACCACCACGACGTTGCTGCCCCGCTTCGAGACCATCACCTACCGGGAACTGCACGACCGTGTCTCGGCACTGACCCGGGCGTGGCGCACCGCCGCCGGACTCGACCCCGGCGACTTCGTGGCGGTGCTGGGCTTCACCAGCGTCGACTACGCGGTGATCTACCTGACGTGCCTGCACCTGGGTGCCGTGTTCGTCCCGTTGCAGAGCAGCGCGACGGCCGGCCAGCTGGCACCGATCGTGGCCGAGACGGCACCGCGGATCCTCGCCGCCGGAATCGACTCGATCGACACCGCCGTCGAGGTCGCGACCGCCGCGCCGTCGATCGAACGGCTGGTGATCTTCGACTACGACGACGGCGACGACAACCAACGCGAGCGCTACGAGTCCGCACGGGTCCGGCTCGCCGACACGGGCCGCACGGTCGAGGTCGGGCGCCTGTCCCTCGACCTCGTCACCGGCCGCGCCCTCGCCGACGTGCCGGTCTTCGTCGCCGACGCGGGGGAGGATCCGCTGGCGTCGCTGATCTACACGTCGGGCAGCACCGGTACCCCGAAAGGGGCTATGTACACCGCGGACATGATGACGCGCCTGTGGCTGCGCCCGTCCGGTCCGACCGAGGACGTCGACGCCCGCCTGCCCGCGATCCACCTGCAGTACATGCCGCTCAGCCACGTATTCGGGCTCGGCTGGCTCATCACCACGCTGGCCTCCGGCGGCACCGGCTACTTCGCCGCCAAGAGCGACATGTCGACGCTGTTCGACGACATCTCCCTCATCCGACCCACCGCACTGAACCTGGTTCCGCGGGTGTGCGACATGATCTTTCAGCGGTACCGCGGCGCGATGGACCGTCGCCACGACGGCGACGCCGCAGCCGACGAGGTGAAGACCGAACTGCGCGAGGACATCCTGGGTGGGCGGGTGCTCGCCGCCCTGTGCGGAAGCGCCCCACTGTCGGACGAGATGCGCGATTTCGTCGAATCCACCCTCGACGTCCCGGTCGCCGACGGCTACGGCTCGACCGAGACGAGCGGTGGCGTGATGCGCAACGGCACCATCATGCGCCCGCCCGTCACGGACTACAAACTCGTCGACGTTCCCGACCTCGAGTACCGCACCACCGACCGTCCGCACCCGCGCGGCGAGCTGTTGGTCAAGTCCGCCAACCTGATTCCCGGATACTTCAAGCATCCCGAGATGTCGGCCGAGATCTTCGACGAGGACGGCTTCTACCGCACCGGCGACATCATGGAGGAGGTCGCCCCCGACCATCTCGTCTACCTCGACCGCCGGAACAACGTCATCAAGCTCTCCCAGGGCGAGTTCGTCGCGGTGTCGCAACTCGAGGCCGTCTACGCGACCTGCCCGCACGTGCGGCAGATCTTCCTGTACGGCAGCAGCGAACGCTCGTTCCTGCTCGCGGTGATCGTGCCGAATCCCGATGCGGCGGGCGACGGTGACCTGCACGCCCTGATCGCCGAGGAACTGCGCCAGGTCGCGGACCACGAAGCGCTGAACCCGTACGAGATCCCGCGCGACTTCCTGCTGGAAACCGAATCCTTCACCCGCGCCAACGGACTGCTGTCGGGGGTCGGCAAGTTGCTGCGCCCGGCGCTGAAGGCCCGCTACAGGGACCGGCTCGAGCGCATGTACGCCGACATCGCCGAGGGGCAGGACGCCGACCTGGATCGCCTACGGTCCGACGCCGACCGTCTCCCCACCTCCGAGACGGTGCGCCGCGCCGCGGCCGCCACGCTCGGGTTGCCGGTGTCGTCGGAGCTCCCCGACGACGCGAGATTCGTCGACCTGGGCGGTGATTCGCTCTCGGCGTTCTCCTTCGCGACCCTGCTCGGGCAGGTGTTCCAGGTAGACGTTCCGGTGCAGACCATCGTCAGCCCCACCGCCAACCTCGCATCCATCGCGAATTACCTGGACCGCGAACGTCGTTCGGCGTCGACCCGCCCCACGTTCGCTTCCGTCCACGGGCGGGACGCCGACGTCGCCCGGGCCGTCGACCTCGACCTGGGCAAGTTCATCGACACCGCGACGCTGGCCGCCGCACCCACGCTCCCGGCACCGACCGGTGCCGCGCACACCGTCCTCATGACCGGCGCCACCGGATACCTCGGGCGCTTCCTGTGCCTGTCGTGGCTCGAGCGGCTCGCACGCAGCGGTGGCACGCTGATCTGCATTGCCCGCGGTGCGGACGCGGACTCCGCGCGCCGACGTATCGAGGATGCGATCGACAGCGGCGACGCCGAACTGTCGCAACACTTCCGCGAGCTGGCCGATCGACATCTCGAGGTGCTCGCCGGCGATCTGGCCGACGCCGACATGGGCCTCGACCGGGCGACGTGGGAACGCCTGGCCGACTCGACGGACCTGATCGTGCACTGCGCCGCGCTGGTGAACCACGTGCTGCCGTACAGCCAACTGTTCGGCCCCAACGTGGTCGGGACTGCCGAGATCGTCAGACTCGCGCTGACGACGCGACTGAAGCCGGTCAACTACATCTCGACGGTCGCGGTGGCGGCGCTGCCCGGCGGCGGCTCGATGGGGGAGGACGAGGACGTCCGGCAGGCCAGCCCGCTTCGCCCGCTGGACGATTCGTACGCCAACGGGTACGCGACCAGCAAGTGGGCGGGCGAGGTGCTGCTGCGCGACGCCCACGACCTGTGCGGGCTGCCGGTGGCGGTGTTCCGCTCCGACATGATCCTCGCGCACACCCGCTACGCCGGCCAGCTCAACGTGCCCGACATGTTCACCCGCCTGCTGCTGAGCATCGTGGCCACCGGCATCGCGCCGCGCTCGTTCTACCGACTCGACGCCGACGGCAACCGGCAGCGGGCACACTACGACGGGCTGCCGGCCGACTTCACCGCCGAGGCCGTCACCACGCTCGGTGCCGCCGCGACGTCGGGCTACCACACGTTCAACGTGCTCAACACGCACGACGACGACATCTCGCTGGACCGGTTCGTGGACTGGCTGATCGAGTCGGGTCACCACATCGAACGGATCGACGACTACGACGAATGGCTCGACCGCTTCCGCACGGCCGTCGCGGCGCTACCGGACGAGCAGCGACAGCACTCCGTCCTGCCGCTGCTCGACGCGTATGCGTCCCCCGCGCCGCCGACGTCGGGCACGCCGATGTCGACGGAGAGGTTCCGCGCGGCGGTGCGATCCGCCGGCATCGGCGACACCTCGGACGTACCGCACGTGACGGCGCCGCTGATCGACAAGTACATCGCCGACCTGCGCGGTCTGAATCTGCTCTGACTCGGCGAAATCAGCGCCGTCACTGTTCTATTCGCTGGACGGCAGCGCCGCGGCCCGGTCGATCAGCATCTTCCGTTCCCGTTCGTTCCCGGTCAGCCGGGCCGCCGCCTCGAACTCGACCCGCGCCTCCGCCGGCCGGCCGGCACGTACGAGCAGTTCCGCCCGGGTGGCCGGCAGCAGCCGGTACCCGGCCAGTCGCCCGTCCGCGACGAGTCCGTCGACGATCGCGAGCGCCGCATCGGGTCCGGTCGCCATCGCGACGGCCACCGCGCGGTTGAGGTCGACGACCGGCGACGGCGCGAGCCGGCCCAGCGCCTCGTACAGCACGACGATCCGGTCCCAGTCGGTGTCGTCGACGGACGCCGCGACCGCGTGGCACTCCGCGATCGCCGCCTGCAGCGCGTAGGCGCCGCGACCGCGGCCGAGTGCGTCGGCGCGGGCCAGCGCAGCGCGTCCGCGCACGATCGCGCCACGGTCCCACCGTCGTCGATCCTGGTCGGCGAGCAGCACCGGGTCACCGTTCGCGTCGAGGCGGGCCGGGAAGCGGGCCGCCGTGAGTTCCATCAGCGCCACCAGGCCGTGCACCTCCGGTTCGCCGGGCACCAGTTCGGCGAGCGCACGGCCCAACCGCAGGGCCTCCCGGCTGAGGTCGGGCCGCATCCAGTCCTCGCCCGCACTGGCCGAATGTCCCTCGTTGAAAACGAGATACAGCACCCCGAGAACGGCACCGAGGCGGGCGCCGAACTCGGAGCGCTCGGGCACCGCGAACGGCACCTTGGCCGCGGCGAGGGTCTTCTTGGCCCGCACGATCCGCTGCTGCACGGTCGACGTCGACACCAGGAAAGCGCGCGCGATCTCCTCGCTCGACAGACCGCCCACCGCTTTCAGCGTGAGCGCGACCCGCCCCTCCCGCGACAGCACCGGATGGCAGGACACGAACACCAGGCGGAGCACGTCGTCGTCGATACTGTCCGGATCCCAAGGCAATTCGTCGCTCGCCTCGTCCACCTCGAGGTCGCGGGCGATGGCCGCCAGGCGGTCGTCGTAGCGCTCCTGCCGGCGCCAGCCGTCGATCGCCTTGCGTTTCGCGACGGCCGTCAGCCAGGCGCCGGGGTTGGCCGGCACCCCCTTCTCTGGCCACTGTGCCAGTGCGTCGGCGAGCGCCTCCTGCGCGAGATCCTCGGCGAGGCCGAAGTCGCCGACGATCCGCGTGAGCGTCGCGACGATACGGGCCGACTCGATCCGCCACACGGCCGCGACCGAGCGCCGCGCGGACTCCAGCGGGTCCACACGGCGCTCCGTCGACGCGTCGGGCATCCGATCAGGCCTTGCGTCCCTCGAGTTCCTCGCGCCAACCCTCTTCCTTCTCGATCCACTCGTTGTCCTGCGGGAAGTCCTCGGGGCCCGTCACCCGGCGCACCTCGAGCTTCGTTCCCGGTCCGAGCGGAGCCCGCTTGGCCCACTCGGCAGCCTCCTCCTTGGACGCGACCTCGAGAATCCAGAATCCGTTGAACAGTTCCTTCGTCTCGCCGTACGGCCCGTCGGTCACGAGCGGCGTCTCGCTGGAGAAATCGACGACGAAGCCCTCCTGGGCGTCCGAGAGACCCTCACCGGCGAGCAGCACCCCGGCCTTCACCATGGACTCGTTGTACTTGCCCATGTCCTCGATGATCTGCTCGAAAGGGATGTCCTTCGACGCCTCGACCGCCTCGTCGGTCACGCGCATGATCAGCATGTACTTCATATGTCCGCTCCTTCGTCCGGGTCGCGAATCGACCCTCTCATCCACTACGTCGAACGGGAAGACGGCGGATCGACAAGATCCGAGAATTAGTTTTCGGGACCCTGTTCGGCCAGCGTGACGCGCATCAGTTCGGTCCGCGCGACCGCCCGGTCTCGTTCGTCGGTGAGGGCCAGGCGACGCTCGTCGGCCATGTAGCCGTCCATCGCTTCCTGCGACTCGAAGCTGAACATCTGGATCTCGAGCAGCTGATCGTCGGCGCCGTCGGTCCGAGCGCGCTGCAGGACCCGACCACGGTGTTCGGGGACCAACGCCAGCACCTTGTCCTCGTACGCGATCAACGCGTCCTCCCGGCCCGGACGAGCCCACAGCAGCACGCACAGCGATATCGGCATGCCCGGCAGGGTAGCCGGGCATCGGACGGCTCGGAAGGATCACGCGTCCGGCGTTGTTGACGCGGGCATGAGCACGCCCGACCATCACGCGCACATCGCCGGGGAACGGCTCGATGCCGAGCGACGCATCGCCGCCCTGCAGCGGCGTTTCGACGCGATCGTCGAGGGGTCCGAGTTGACGACCGACGACGACGAGCACGATCCGGAGGGGTCGACCATCGCCTTCGAACGCGCGCAGGTGACGGCGCTCCTGGCCGACGCGCGGCGCGAGGTCGAGGAACTGGACGCGGCCCTCCGACGCGTCGAGGACGGCACTTATGGCATCTGCATGTACTGCGGAAACTCGATCGCCGAGGCCCGCCTCGACGCGCTGCCCGCGGCGCGCACGTGCATCGAGTGTTCCAGCCGTCGGCGGTGATCGGCGCAGCCGATCAGGTCCTCCGGTTTCGTAGGCTGCACACCATGTCCAACGCATTCCTGACGCCAGTGGGCCCGGAGCTCGCGATGCCGACCGCTGGTGCCTCGTCCGCGCGGGAAAGACGTTTGTGTCCGTCGAACTCACCGACCTGACCGCGGGAGGATCGCACGTTTCCCGCACCCGCGGTGGGCATCTCGGGCTCTCGATCGGGGCCGGACAGGACGGCTGTGCCGTCTACTGGGTGGACCCGTGGCGGCTCGGATCGACGGATTGTGCGCGAGCTACGACTGGTCTTCGGGCGCGGTGCGCCTGTGGCGGGTCCGGTGGTGTGAGATTCAGATCCTCGGCCCCATCACTGCCGTGCACGCTTGGCGTCGCGGGCTGACGTCTTCGCGGCGCTCGTGATCCTCCGGAGTTCGTCGCGGGCGAATCCGAGATGGTGCGCGGATCGCATCCAGGCGAAGAGGTCCGCTGCCGCACGATGCTGTCCCAGCTGCGTGTAGCAGGCGGCCAGGTCGAACGCGGACTTACGGCCACGTTCGACGACCTCGGCATCCGGGTAGGCGCCGGCGATGTCCAGGATCGCGCGGTGGGCCTGGGCCGCCTCGGATATGCGGCCGAGGCCGGTGAGCAGTAACGCCTTGTTGCGCAGCACCTTTGCGCGGCGGAGTCGGCGCGCCGACGAGTCGACGGACAGGTCGTGGAGCGCGAGAACCTGGTCGTACGAGGCGATCGCCGCGAACGGATCGCCCAGTTCGTCGACCAGGACGGCGCGGTTGTAGGCGGCAACTTCGCGCGCGTTCACCACGTCGCCGTCGGTCGATCCATGGGCGAGCCGGTCGAGCGACTCGTAGGCCTCGATCGCGGCACGCGCCTCGCCGAGTCGGCCGAGCGCGATGCCGAGCCTCAGCTGGGCGCGCGCGTTGACCCGATACGCGCGAGTGTCGAGATCGGGCCGGCGCAGCGCCGCACTGCGCGCTACGGCGACGAGCTCCTCCCACCGCCCGGCGTCGAGCAGCAGGCCGCCCAGGACGTCCAACGCGGCGAGCCCGATCATGACGACGTTCGCGTCGACGTCCGCGCCGGCCTCGGCGGCGATCTGCCGCAGCAGCGTTTCGGCGTCCCCGCGTCGCCCCTCGTCGACCGCCCGGTCGGCCTCGCTCAACCGTTCGCGAAGATCGCGGTACCGGCTCTCTCCGACCACGGTCGGCGCACCCGTGAGGGGAGTGGAGATCGCGAGGATTCGTTGATTCTCGGTCGCGAGTGCGACGACGTCGCGGACGCTCGGGTCGTCGCTCTCGCCGTGCACGGCGACCAGCCCCTGCAACAGGGTTGTCGCCACCCGCGGTTCGCCGCGCTCCGCCGACCGTGTCGCCTGGACCAGGCGTCGCCGCGCGTCGAGGCGGCGGACGCGGATGTCCGGGTCGTCGGCGAACAGATCAGCGAATTGATCGAGGGCGCCGTCGGTTTCGTCGGGACCCAGGTCGGGAGACTGCCACAGGGAGAACAGCGAGTTCGCCGACCACACGCGCACGTCGGCATCGGTGTCGCGGGCGTAGCGATCCACCGTCTCGGCGACCACGCGGCGAGACTCGATCGGCCTGCCCGCCTCCCGCAGGAGCCGTCCTCGCCAATACAGTGCCTGGGCCATCGCGGCCGGGACCCCGGCAACTCCGGTGGCGGACGAATAGCGGTGCGGCATCCGCTCGAGCACGTGCAGGGCGTCGTCGCGGCGTCCGATGTCAGCGAGGCGCAGTGCCCGGTCGACCATCGCCAGGGCGAGCGGCACGACGAGGCGGCCATCGGACTCGTGCGCAGCAAAGCGCGCGTCGAGCTGCTCGTACAGCCGCACGGCACCCGCGGGATCACCGAGACCCGCGGTAATCTCGGCGAGCCGTGACGCCACGCGGACCCGGGCGGCCGCCGTGGCCGGGCTCGTGTCGGCGGCGAACGCATTGTCGGTGTGCGCGAGGAGAAGTCGATCCGCTGCCGTACCCGCGTCCGCGTCCGCGGGGGTGCGCCTGAGCACCCACCACAGGATCGCGTCACGCGCATCCGCGGACTCGCAGGAGACGTACCGATCCACCAGTGCGGTCACGTATCCGACTGCGACGCTCTCGTGTTCGGCCTCGGTCAGTCGCTCGAGCACCTCGTCGAGATGCCGGGCCTGTGCGGTGACCGCCGCGAATTCGAGTACGGCGACGGACAGATCCACGACGCGCAGGCCGTGGGCGATGGCCTCCGTCGGCGGTACCCCGCGGGCGATCTCGTCGTCGACGAGGCGGAGCGACGCGGCGTGCAGGAGCTCCCGCGCCGATGGGAGCGACTCGGCCTCGGCAACGACCCGGCGCATCAGCGTGAGCGCGAGCTGTTGGTCATCTCCTGTGTCGTAACGGATCTGGGCCGCGTGAAAGAGCGCAGCGATGCGCAGGTGTCGCAGCCGCTCGTCGGTTTCGTCGGTGAGGGTGAGCGCCAGCATCTCGAGTCCAGCCGCGACGCGACCGCGATCCTGTCCGAGGTACTTGCGCAGCGTCTCTGCCGTGTACACGGCCTCCGCTCGCGCCTGCCGCACGCCGAGCGGCTGCGCGTCCCCGACGTACCGCGCCGCGAACGACTCCGCCGCCCGCAACACGTCGACCAGTACAACTGCATCCTCGTGCGCGTGGTCGTGGATCCACTCGATCGCGTCGAGCTCGGCGAACGCCCGGGCCTCGCGTACGACGTCTGCGTCGAATCCGGCCGTGAGTTCGACCATCCTCGCGAGGCGTCGCTCGATGGCTTCACGCGGTTCGGACGGGGCCTCCAACCGGACGAGCATCCCCGTCGCCTGGGCGATGGCTACCGCTTCCCCGTCGTCGACGGCGGGCCCTTGCGCGTCCAGCGCGGGCGTCAGGATCGCGCGCGCCTGTTCCGCATCACCCGCGGCAAGCAACTCGCCCGCGCGACGCACTACGTCACGAACCATCTTCGAACCTTTCCGCGCAGCTCACCGTCGATGTGGTCGCCGGGTTCACGACGTCGGGCCCGCCGGGCGAGCTCTTCCGTCTCAGCCCGTTGATCGTAGGGGCGAATCGGTGCGCGGATGGCCGTACCCGAGCGACAGGCGCGGTGTCAGCCCATCTCGGCGTGGCGGTAGCACCAACGCCACGTCTCGCCCGGCTCGTGCGATCGCATCACGGGGTGCCCCGTCTGCTCGAAATGCCCGGTCGCGTGACGGTGGGGGCTCGAGTCGCAGCATCCGACGTGACCACAGGTGAGGCAGATCCGCAGGTGCGCCCAGTTCTCTTCGCCGAGCGCCGCGCATTCCTCGCAGACGCCGGGCGTGCGCGGCTCGGGATCCCGCCCCGTGGCCGCCGCCAGTTCGTCGCAAGGCCCTGCGACCGGACCCGGGGATTCGGCTCGGATGCGGTCGACCGCGCGTCGGAGAGCTCTCTTCATCACCTCCCATCCTGCATGCTGCAGGGGGCGATATCCACACATCCGACCGCTGGACGGAGGACCGCCGTGAACGTGGCCCTGCTCGCTGTCGCGGTAGCGGCACTGCTCACCGCTGCGCTCGCGCGGCGCTTCAACTGGTCGGCGCCGCTGCTGCTGGTCCCGGTCGGACTGATCGGGTCCCAGATTCCGGGGCTCCCCGACACCGCGCTCGATCCCGATCTCGTGCTGTTCGCGGTACTACCACCGTTGCTCTACTCGGCCGCACTGGACAGTTCCTCGCTTGCGATGCGCCGCAATGCCCGCGCAATCGGGCTGCTCGCGGTCGGACTGCCGCTGGCCACCACCGCGGTCGTCGGGGTGGTCGCGTACCTCACCATTCCCCAGTTTCCCCTCGCCGCCGCGTTGGTGCTGGGTGCGGTCGTGGCTCCGCCGGATGCGGTGTCCGCCAGCGCGATCGGACGGCGCCTCGGCCTGCCCCGGCGGATCATGACGCTGCTCGGCGGCGAGAGCCTGCTCAACGACGCGACGGCGCTCACTGCGTATCGGGTCGCACTGGCCGCGGCGATCGGCACCGGCGCGACCCTGCTCGAGGGGGTGCGCACCTTCCTCACTGCCGCGGTCGGCGGCACGCTGATCGGCATCGGGGTGGGAATCGTTGTCGCCGCGATACGTTCGCGGCTCGCGGATCCGGTGATGGAGAGCGCGATCGGGCTCCTGGTCCCCTTCGTCACGTACCTGGCCGCCGAGGACCTGCACAGTTCCGGGGTGATCGCGGTTGTCGTCGCCGGCCTGTATCTCGGCCAACGGTCGACTCGCGCCGGCTACGCGACCCGCTTGCAGGACACCGCGGTATGGAAGGCCGTCGACGTCGTCCTCGAATCGTTCGTCTTCCTGCTGATCGGGTTGCAATTGCCGAGCGTCGTGCAGGCGCTCCACGGCCGGAGTGTGTCCGGTGTCGTCGGCGCCTCGGTCGCCGTGATCGTCACAGTGATCGCGGTCCGACTGCTGTGGGTCTACCCAGCGACGTATCTGCCCCGGCTGCTGTCTGCTCGGATTCGCGAACGGGAGCCGGCGCCGCGCCTCCGGGCGGTGTTCGTGGTCGCGTGGTCCGGCATGCGCGGTGTGGTCTCGCTGGCCGCGGCCTTCGCGATTCCGCTCACCGTCAGTTCGGGTGCCCCCTTCCCCGGGCGCGAGATGATTCTGTTCATCACCTTCACGGTCGTGGTCGCAACCCTTCTCCTGCACGGGTTGACGCTGCCGTGGCTGATCACCCACCTGGGGGTCGACAACGAGGAAGAACGCCGCAAGGATGCGGTGTCGCTGGCCGCTGCGCAGGACAAGGCCGCACGGGCGGCAACGGAGGTGCTCGACGACCTGGTCGCGAACGCCGCCGGGGATCCCACCGCCGTCCGTGAGCGGGCCGCGGAGATCCTGCGCACGTGGAGCGAGCACCGCGCCCATGCCGCGTGGGAACGGCTCGGTCGCAGTGAGGTCGAGTTGGGCGAGAGCCCGTCCGCCGCGTTCCGCGCACTGCGCCTGCAGATGCTGGATACGGAACGAGAAGTCTTCATCACCGAGCGTGACACCGGACGAATAGACGACGAGATCTTGCGACAGGTGCTGCGCGAGCTCGATCTCGAGGAGGCAACGCTCAACCGCGAGTAGGACCGGCTAGCGTCGTATCGAGACCCCGGACTATGAGGAGGACGTGTGCGGTTCGCGCTGGACGATTTGGTGGCTGACGTACCCCCCGAACAGCTCGACGAGGCCCGCGGCTTCTACGCGACGAGGCCGGCCGGACAGGGCCCCAGCACGTTCGAGGAGTTACAGGAGGTACGGGCGAGCCGGTCGACTCCTCCGCCCGCTGATCCACCGGCGATCGAAGAGATGATCGAATCGGTGGGAGTGCTTGTGCCGGTGAGGATCTTCACTCCCACCGCCGGCCGGGCACGGGGCGTCTACCTGGACATCCACGGTGGCGGCTTCTACATGGACTCCGCGGCGCGAGACGATGTGCGGAACCGCACGCTCGCGGATGCTCTCCACATCGCCGTCGTCAGCGTCGACTACCGGCTCGCACCCGAGCACCCGTGGCCGGCCGCACCCGACGACTGTGAAGCGGCGGCCCTCTGGCTCGTCGAACACGCCGATGCCCGCTTCGGATCGTCCCGACTGGCGATCGGGGGGCGATCGGCGGGAGCGTCACTCGCTGCGACAACCCTGCTCCGACTGAGGGATCGAGGAGTGGTCGACGGGTTCACCGGCGCCGCACTGCAATTCGGCACCTACGACCTGAGCGCGCAGACTCCGGCCGGACGTCGGATCGCTGACGAGTACTTCATCCGGGCCTACGTCGGCCATGTGGACGACCGCACCGCTCCGGACATCTCTCCTGTCTACGGCGACCTCCACGGCCTTCCACCGGCGCTGCTGGTCGTCGGGCGCAACGACGTGTTGTTGGAGGACAACCTCGCGATGGCGGCTGGACTTTCCGCCGCCGGCAACGACGTCGAGCTGCGGATCTACCCCGAGTCACCCCACGGGTTCACGGGTCACCCCACAACGATGGCCCGGACGGCGCTCACGGGCGTCAACTCATGGCTGCTCGAGCGGCTCACCCACCCGTAGATCGTTCGCCGCAAATCGGCTGAGGGTTCCGGATCCAGCTGTGGGTTCCGGATCTACTTGTCCACGCGTACTGCCACTTTCAAGATCTTCTACGGCATTTGTTCGCCCGAGACTTCACGCGAAGACGGGTTGTCGGTTGGGCACGCCTCGATCACGATTCGGGTCTCGACATCATGGCCGTCGCGGTGGGAAGCTGGGTCTCTGTCAGCGGCCCGGCAGTTGTCCGGGCGGGACGGGCATCCGCGGCGTCACCGCCGCGATTCCCGCCGCGGATGCTGCGCGCTGACCCGGCTGCAGGCCGGCGTGATCGGTGACGGCCGTTCGTCGACGATTTCCCGGCACCGGCAGACGTGGACATCTTCAGGAAAACGCCGTGCAATTCCACACCCCCACAGCGAACGACGTCGCTCGCCGATCCGCCGTGCGCCGTTCGCGGGCAGCGATGCGCCTCGCGCCGTGGGTGGCACTGGTCGCCGGGTGCTACTTGCTCGCCGAGGCGGGCGAACGACTCGGGGTTCCCGCTGCACAGCTGATCTGCTCGCTGGCCGTCGGCGCAGCGCTCGCGCTGAGCGGTCTCGTCCGCCGGCCGTTCCCGAAACCCGCGTGGTCCGCTGCACAGGCGCTGATCGGAGTGTTGATGGGCAGCTACCTGTCCGGGCAGGCCCTGGCGGCGGTCGCTCCCCGCGCACTCGCCCTCAGCGCCGCGACGCTGCTCACGATTGCGATCTGCACCGCCATCGCCCTCGCGTTGGCCAGGATGTCACGGGTCAGCACGACCGAGGCGGTGTTGGCGATGGCTCCGGGCGGTTCGGCGGCGATCATCTCCACGGCGGCCGAGCACGGCGCCGACAGCCGGACCGTGGCGGCCGCGCAGTACCTGCGGGTCGCGTTGGTCGCCCTCGCCGCGCCGCTGGTGGTCACGGCCGTCGGCGGCGGGGCAGAAGGGGTACCGGCGGCCGACCTGGGGTCCCCGCGAGCCAGCGGAATACTGACCGCCTCGCCGGGACTGTGGCCGGTGGTGGTGCTGGCGGCGGTCTGTGTGGTCGGCGCGATCGCCGGACGTTGGATGAAGCTGCCGTCTGCGCTGCTGCTGGGCCCGCTCCTCGTGTCGATGCTGCTCACCCTGACCGGCGTGGCACACGGCTTCGCGCCCGCCGGTCCGCTGCGTGATGTGGCGCTGGTGATCGTCGGACTCGAGGTGGGGTTGCGGTTCACCCGCGCCACGATCAGTCACCTCGGACGACTCCTACCGGAACTGTTGCTGTGCATCTCGGGAGTGTGCGTGCTGTGCGCGGGCATCGCCTGGGGGCTCGGGCGCGTGATCGGCATACCGTTCGTCGACGCCTACCTGGCTACGACCCCGGGCGGCATCAACGCGGTCCTGGCCACGACCGCCACCACCAGTACCGACGTGCCACTGGTGTCCACCGTGCAGAGTCTGCGGCTGGTGATCGTGATCCTCACCGTGCCGCTGCTGCTGCGCTGGCTGACGCACCGAGGCAGCAATCACGCGCCATCCGCCGGGGCGTGAGGTCTCCTATGGGCAGTCGGCCGCCCAGCCGTGAGCACGCTCGGGCCGCGTCAACCGGCGAACCCCGGAACCACCAGACCGGACTCGTACGCGATCACCACCGCGTGGGTCCGGTTCTGCGCGCCGAGCTTGGTGAGCACGTTCCCGACGTGTGTCTTCACCGTCTCCAGGCTCACGATGAACGACTCGGCGATCTCCGCATTCGACAGGCCGGTGGCCATCAACCGCAGCACCTCTTCCTCCCGCCCGGTCAGCGCCGCCTTGGGGAACGCCTCGGCGGAGCCCAACGGGCGGGCGGCGACCATCCGGCGCAGCGCCGCCGGGAAAAGGACGGCTTCGCCCGCCGCCACCACGCGCACCGCCTCCGCGATCTGCGGGACCGGAAGCCGCTTGAGTACGAACCCGCTGGCCCCCGCGCTGAGTGCGGCGGTGACGTAGCCGTCGTTCTCGAAGGTGGTGATCACCACGACCTTCGGCGGTTCGGCCGACTCGGCCAGCAGGTGACGGGTGGCCTCGATCCCGTTGCGGCGCGGCATCCGCACATCCATCAGGACCACGTCCGGTCGCAGTCGCCGCGCGTGCTCGACCGCCTCGACGCCGTCGGCGGCCTCTCCGACCACCGCGATCCCCGGCTGCGCCGCGAGCAGCGTTCGCAGACCGCTTCGGGTCACCGCGTCGTCGTCCGCGATCAGCAGTGTGACGGGGGTGCCGGCGGGGCCGGCGGTGGCAGCTCGGTTCGCGTCGGAACTCGCGCCAGAGCCGATCATGCCGACAACCGTACCGGCAGCCTGACCGCCAATCGCCAGTGCTGCGGCCCGTCCGGGCCGGCCTCGATCTCGCCGTGCAGCAGCCGGACGCGCTCGGCAAGGCCGGGCAGGCCGTGCCCCGACGTCGGGAAAGCGCCCGGTCCCGTGCCGACACCCGTCCCCGCCCCGGTCCGGTTGACCACACTGAGCTCGAGGCCGTCCGGCACGGTTGCCACCCGGACCTCGATCGGACCGCCCGCCCCGTGCCGCAGCGCGTTCGTCAGCCCCTCCTGCAGGATCCGGTACGCCGCCCGGGAGGGCGTCCCCTGGACCTGCGCCGGCTCGCCCGACAACGTCAGCTCCACCACCGCACCGGCGTGCCGCAACCGGTCGAGGAGCTCGGGCAGATCGGCCAGGGTCCGGGGCGGCGCTGTCCCCAGATTCTCCTCGCGCAGCACGCCCAGCACGTAGTCCAGATCCTCCAACGCGGACCGGGCCGACTCCTCGATGCTGCGCATGGCAGCCCGTGCCGCCACGGGGTCGGCGGCGAGCACCTCGCCCGCCACCGCCGCCTGGATCGTGGTCGCCGTCAGCGTGTGCCCGATCGAATCGTGCAACTCGTGGGCCAGTCGGTTGCGTTCGGCCAGCAGCATCTCCCGCTCGGACGCCAGCGCGAGCCGCTCGGCCGACGACGGGCCCAGCAGCCTCGGCGCGAGCCACCGCAGGGCGCTCGTCACCACCGCGCACACAGCCACCGCAAGCAACACGCAGCCGAGCGCCGCCGCCCAGGTCCACCAACCCCCCTCCGCCTGGACCGACCAGCCGAACAGATTCACCCTCGCGTCGACGCCGAGCGGAAGGGCGACGCCGGCGACGATCAGCAGACCGCTCACCAGCGCTCCCGTCCAACCCAGGGCCACGTGCAGGAGCAGCCAGAGCGGGGTCCGCCAGCGGTCGGTGCCGGGCGTACCGGCGGCCGGCTCGGTAGCGAGCGCACTCGGGGGCCGGCGCGGGGCCACCGGATCCGGCAACGGAACCGCCAGCAGCCGACGGGTGACCACGATCAGCGCCCGCCGCGTGGTGCGGGCGAGCCCGGTCACGCCTATCAATACCGCCCAGACCAGCAGGGTCAGAAGGACCTGCACTTCATAAGGAGAGGATGGCCACGCCAGCGCCGGCAGCATCGCGAACGGCAGCAGTGGAAGGCTCGCCAACGCGCCCAAACAGGCGAGCAGCATGCCCGAATACGTGGAGCCGCGCAGCAGCGGCCGGAGTGCGCTCATCATGATTCGACCAGTATTGCCGGGCAGCTCGTCGGCGGCCTCCCCCGAACGGGGGAGCATTTTTTCCCGCCTTCCAGCGATGCGCACTCGAGGCCCCGGAAGTCAGGATCGTGTCCTGACCAAGCGATTCACAAGGAGTTTCGACTGATGCGTACTCAGATCCGGCAGGGCCTCCGTTCCTCGACCCCGCAACATGTCGGCAAGCGCCGGGCCGTGTCGGCCGCGGCCGCGGTGGCCTTCAGCGTGATGACACTGGGCGCCCTCGCCCCGCCCGCCGCCCTCGCCTCCGGTTCCGCCGGATCCACCGATACCGCGCCGGACGCCGTAGCGCAGGCCCTCGACACGCTGGTGCGCGAAGACGGCCTGCCCGCCGCGCTGGCGAGCGTCCAGGACCGGAACGGCCGCACCCGCACCTACGCCGCGGGAGTCGGTGACCTGGCCACCGGATCGAAGGTGCCCGACGACGGCCAGGTGCGGATCGGCAGCAACACCAAGACGTTCACGGCGGTCGTGGTCATGCAGTTGGTCGCCGAAGGGAAGGTCGGCCTCGATGCCTCCGTCGACACCTACCTGCCCGGACTCGTCCGAGGAGAAGGGATCGATGGGCGCAACATCACCGTCCGCCAGCTCCTCCAGCACACCAGCGGACTCCCCGAGTACGGCAACTACATCGACGACGACGAGGTCAGGTACCGGTACGCCGAGCCCCGGGACCTGCTCGACATCGCGCTCCAGCACCCGGCCGAGGCGGCCCCCGGGACGGCCTGGGGGTACAGCAACACGAACTACATCCTGGCCGGCCTGATCGTCCAGAAGGTCACCGGCAGGCCCCTCGCCGAGGAGATCGACCGGCGCATCATCGAGCCAATCGGACTACACCACACCTACTTCCCCGACCCGGGTGACATGACCATCCGGGAGCCGCACCCCCAGGGCTACCACAGCAACCCGACGGACAGCCCGCTGCGTGAATTCACGGAGATGGACCCGTCGTGGGGATGGGCCGCAGGCCAGTTGATCTCCACCAACTCCGACCTCAACCGGTTCTTCGGCGCGCTGCTCGGCGGCCGCCTGCTGCCAGCGGCCCAGCTTGCCGAGATGCGCACCACCGTCCCCGTCGACGGGTCCTCCGGACTCGGTTACGGACTCGGACTCACCAGCAGGCCGCTGTCGTGTGGCGGCGTCTACTGGGGTCACGGCGGCGACATCTCCGGGTTCGAGACCCGGGGCGGCGTCACCGACGACGGCCGCGCCGCCGACGTCGCAGTGACCAGCATCCCGTCGACCGATGCGGCCGCGCAGCACGTGCTGGACGCTGTGGACACCGCCCTGTGCGACTGAGGCACGGTCGGCAGCGACCGTCAGGCGCCGAATGCCCTGCGAGGCAACGACCTGCGTCGCATCCGTCAGGATGTGAGGATGGAACACGCGCCAACGCACGCGGACCGGATCGCTAAGATCCTGACCGGACTCGACCGGCTACGAGCAGCCGATCTGAGAACCACTGTGGTTTCGCTCGGCGACCGGGAGGTCATCGGCTACACATGCCGCATCCACGGGGCAGTCGTGCACCGCTACGAGCACGCTGCGCCCGCGGACCCGGACGTGGTCGCGGCATTCGAGAACCGCCTCCGCGTCGGCCTACCGACCGACTACCGCGAGTGGATCACGCGGGTGGGCGACGGCGGCGCCGGACCGATGCTCGGGCTGTTCCCGCTGGCGCACGAGGCCGAGGACGCCGCGATCGACTACGCCGCGGATTTCCGCTTCACCGCCGAGCGCCCCTGCGCGCCCGCCGCCGAGGACGCCGAGTTCCAGTGGTCGGAGAACATCGATCGAATCCACCGCGGTGCGACCTTCCTCGCGAACGAGGGAGACGGCATGTACGACCTCCTGATCCTGCGCGGTCCGGCCGCGGGGCAGGTGTGGTGGCACAGCTACGAGCACGCCGCCGCTCTGCCGGCGCTCCACCCTGACACCCGCGAGCCGCTGACATTCCTCGACTGGTACGAACTCTGGCTCGTCCGCGCCCTCGACCCGGACCTCGATCAGGTGGGGACGTTCGCCGAGTTCGTCGACCACCGCACGAACGACCCGAAGCGGTCTGGGCGCAGCCGAGACTAGCGGGACTTGCGGAGACACCGGCGGCGACCTATGGGTCAGCGGCGCAGGGCTTTTCGACGTCGATCCATGCCATCCCGGAGGATCGTGACCAATCGCCCGGGCCTTTCAGGACCCCCGAGTTCCCTTACACTGGGCCGGCAATGAAGATCACTGGGGGAGCGACCGGTCGTCCGAGGGCCGGCGCGATCGACGAGTCGCTTGTCGTTGCATTCGAGGAGCTGATCGCCGAGAATCCGCTGCGCGAGTTCAGCGTGCGGGCGCTCGTCGCGCGGGCGGGCACCACACCGGATGCGTTCTACCGTCGATATGCATCGCTCGGCACCTCGCCAACTTCAACCCCGCGATCGTGCGGGTTGTGTTGAATCCGACCCTGCTCCCACTGGGAAAGGTGAACTATGAGAGTTGATTTCGAAGAGTTGGAGCTCCGCCTGATGCGCGAGTTCCTGGACGGCGCGTCCGCCACCGAGTGGCTGGCGACGGCACTGACGATGAACTACGACGGCAAGTCCGACCTGATCGCGTGGATGGCCGCACATCCGCGGCTCGACAGGGCCACCGCAACCGCCCTGTACTGGCACTTGCAGCCCGGCTACTACCAGAGGTTCCGCAGCGAGGCCGATGTCCCGGCAGTCAATCGCGCAGGATGGACGAACCTGCACGCGCTGCAGGACCGGGTCTGTTCCGGTGCCGTGCTCGCGGCGGGCGCAACGTTCGACCCGTCGAACGATCTCTCGACGCCGACCGGGAACCCGAAGCACCCAGGGGAGGACTGGACAGCGGAAGCGCTGGGCGCACAGGACGATCCGGGATGGCTGATACCTCCGGCGATGTTCGAGTCCGTCACCGGAGACGACGTCGACATCCGCGGATACGTGGAGTCCAACGGATGGGCCGAGGGGATGCCGCCCGCTGTACTCGATGAACTCGAAACTGCATGGCGGGCCGAAGATGAGGACGACGAATGAAGGTGATGCGATGACCGGCGTGAGTAGCTACGAGGAGGTCGAGAACTTCGTCCGCGAGCGCGCAGCCCACGCTACGGTCCAGGCGCAGATCGAGTTCGGGATCACGGTCACGCGGGAGCTCCTCACAGCGGATGGCGTGGCAGCGGCCGCGGCAGCAGAGCTGACGGAGGCCGGGGCACGCGCCGTGAGCGCGGCGGCCGACGGAGCGAGTACGGCGTCTGCCGAACAACTTCGGGCTTGGATCGTGGAGATCGACGAGGGCGATCTGTCGGACGGCGACATGGATCCGGATCTCCTGCGCGCGATCACCGCGCTCGAGGCGTGGGCCGCTTACCTGGAGCAGCGATCGTCGGAGTGGATCGCCGCACTCGGCATCGCTCTGCTCGAGCAGGCGGACTTCCAGGCGAGTGGGGCTCCGTTGGACGACTTCCTCGCGCCGCCGGAGACTCGGCAGGCGTTCGAGAGGATTCGTGCCACGTTGTCAGGTCGCGCGCTCGACCACACTGCACTTGCACTGGTCGAGGAGTACATCGATGGGGCTCGGACAAGGATCGGAAATGAGTGACGTGGGGCGCGATCAGGCATGGCGGGACGAGCTGATCCGCCTGGGCGGCAGCATCCATCAGGACGAGGCGGGGACGCTGAGCGATGAGGAGGACGCCGTCCAGCAGGCAGGCATCGATCGGTACCTCGCGATGCTCGACGCCCTCGACGGGCGGGTCGTCGACGCGGAAACCATCGAGGCGATCCTGTGGTCGTTGCACCCGCTCGACGACTTCGGCATCTACGAGGCCGCCTACGGCGTTCTCTTGCAGGTCGATCCGGTAGCGGGTGGAGCCACCACCGCCCGGGTGCTGCCGAACTGGCTGGAGTCGCGTGGCAATCACGACAGCATCCGCACCGGCTCGATGCTCGTCACCGGAAGCGAGGACGCGAGCCGCGCGTTCCTCACGGTGGCCGATACCTGGGGCGATGCGCAGCGCGCGCTCGTGCGCCGAACCCTCGGTCACTGGGTCCGTGAGGACGAGGAGTGGGAACCGATCCACGAGGCACTCGGCGGCACGAACACGACGCCGGTGCTCGATCCGATCCCGGACGACTGGCCCGAGGACTGGAGATCCGCCGCCGACGCGTTCCGTGAGAGCGGTCGCGTCGACCGCGCCTGGACGAACGAGAAGGACTTCCCGAGCAATTTCGACCGCGTGTTCGCGCTCATGGAGCTCGGCCACGGCCCGCGCTGGCGGGAGGTGCCCAACTTCCTCAACGCGCTACTCATGCGCCGGAGGAACGAACTCCCGCAGTTCATCGACGCGCTCGCCGCGCTCCCCGACGAGCGCCGCGAACGCATCGTCACGGCCGTCGACGCCGCGCGCCCGGACACCGCCGAGTACCTGCGCGGGCTCTTGCCACGACTCTGACTGTGCTGCAACAGCAGCTGTGGTTCCTGATCTACTTGCCCGATCAACCTGGGTGTTTCAAGATCTTCCACGACAGACGTCCCCGAGATTCCGCGCGAAGACGTCCTGTTCCACCGCTACCCAGTACATCCGGACGATGACGACACTCAGGAGTCAACGTGTGAGCTGTGCAGTGACCTGGTCGGCTCGGTCGGCCTGACCACTGGCGCGCAGGAGTTCGATGAGTTCTCCGGCGGCCTCGGTGCGTTCGTCGCGTTTGCCCACGGCGGTGAAGCCCTCGAAGGCCGATTCCAGCGCCCAGAGCGCGGCGTCGGTTTCGCCGGCGGCGCGTTGCACTCTGCCGGCGAGCCAGAAGGCGTGCGCGGCGTCGACGACCAGGCCGAGGCGGGCGAACTCCTCGCCCGCCTGCATGGCTTCGGCGGCGGGGTTGGTGGCTTCGAGTTCAGCCGGGATCTGCCCGGCCGGGGCGCCCGCGAGTGTGCGGGCGAGCGTGTCGCGCACCGTCGCGACGGTGTGTCCCCGTTCGGTGCGTCGCCGCTCGGCGAGTTCCTCGGTGAGGGCGGAGGTATCGAGCGGCTGATCGGCCCGGGTGAGCAGCGCGGCCAGCGACGTGAGGAGTTCACCGACGGCATCCATTCGAGCGGCGAGCGGCGCCCATGCGGTGAGGACGGCCGCGGTGACGCCCTCCGGTGCTCCGCCGGCTACGAGACGGGGAATCGCCGCGCCGAAGCTCTCGTGCGCGACCTCTTCGTCACCCGACTCTGCCGCGCACTGGGCGGCTTCGGCGAAGGCGAGCCCGGCGCGCTCGAGGAGTCCCAATGCTTCGAATTCGGTTGCGGCGGACAGATACTCCGCGCGTGCAGCTCTGTAGTCCCGTCGCACGGCGAGGGCCTCGGCACGCGCGTACCGTTCATCGCCCGAGGCCTCGACACCCTCGACGCCCTCGACGCCCTCGTCGACTGCGGCCGCCGAGGCGGCACCCGCAGGTGTGGCGGGGGTGGAGGACGATGCTTCGCTCTCGAGATCGAGCGGACGATCCGTGCGTGTCGCGGCGAGGGCCCGGGCGATGAGATCGGCGTAGTAGGGGGTGCCGTTGCGGGCGTCGAACCGCGCGGCAAGCTCATCGGCCTGCCCGCGCACCCACGCGTGCAGAGCGGCGACAGTGCGGCGCTCCGGCTCACGCAAGCCGGTGGCGGCATCGCCCTGGTCGAGGTTGGCCGAGAGCCCCGCCAGCACACCGATGAGGAAATACAGACGCTTCAGCGGCGAGGGAGCCTGGTCGAGGAGCGCAACGTCGTCGTTGCGCAGAACACGCAACGCGCGTTCGAGATGTCCACCGCGGGCGAGCATTTCGAAGCTCTGGCCGCGCGACGACGCGAGTTCCCGGTTGCTCACGTCGAGTGAAGCGAGGGCACGACGATGCTGGTCCAGCGCGAGTTCCGGATCGCCGGTGAGCAGCGCCGAGAGTGCGACGGCGTGGTGGGTAATGGTCGGCTCGAGGTTGCAGCTGTCGTCCTGCGTCAAGCCGAGCGCGACGGCCTCCTCGTGGCGGCCGGTCTCGGTGAAGAACTGCACCTGCCGTCCGATGGTGCAGGCGCGGCAGTCCTCGAACTCGTCACGCAGCCCGGTGATCCAGGCCAGCCGCTCGGCCTCGGCATCCGGATGGCCGGTGTGCCAGGCCCAGCGGAAGCGGCTCATGCGCACCGAGGACAGGCCGTGCCCGGCGATCTCGTACCGTCGCTCCATGTCGTCGAGGAACGCGGCGCCCTGCTCGGCCGTGATCTGCGGGTAGTGCGGGAGGTCGGTGGCGACCCACTTGAACTCCCAGAACAGGTTGTGTTCGTCCTGGCCGTCGAACAGCTCGGGGCTCTCGTCCCAGAGCCGCAGCAGCCGCGCGAACACAACGAACGACTTCGCGCCCTCCCCGGCATAGGTGTACGCCTCGACCAGGTCGAGCAGCGATTCCGCGAACAGTTCCCGGGGCCCTTCCGCCTCGATTCTGCGGGTCAGCGCTTCGGCGGCGGCGATGCGGGCGACTCCGTACGGCATCTGGCTGATGTCGCGGAGCTCGCGGGCAGCAGGGGTGTTCATGGGGTGTCCTCCTGTCGGGGATGGTCTGATTCGAGCGAGGCCGGGCGGAGTGAGGCGTCGAGCAGCACGCCGAGCGCGTCGGAGAGCGCGGCAGATTCCGCGGACCGGAGTCCTTCGCCGGCGAGCATGACGGCGGCGAGGTAGACGGACCGCAAGCCGGCCGTGAACACCTCTCCGTGCGGGGCGGCCAGGAGGCGCCGTGCAACCGGCGCGTCGTCGTTGAGGACGAGAGTGCGGGTGCGGGCCGGGCTGTCGTCCGCGAAAGAGTCGAGCAGCCCGCCCCACAGATCGGGTGACGCGGCGCGTTCCCGGTCGCGTTCACGCCGGTGCTCGGACTCCGAGTCGCGCAACAGGATCGCGGGCACGGTGTCCGGCGAGAAGGTGCGCACGATCACGTCGCAGTCGTCGGCCGCGAGCAGGTCGCGCGCGTCCGCGACCGCCGCGGCGAGCTCCATTTCGCGGGCGACACCCGGCACCCCGAGCACCTGCACCAGGTCGGAACTCTGCAACTCCCGTGCTCGCCAGCCACGACGCTGGGCGAGGCGTTGCATGATGTCGGCGTCGTAGACGTAGCCCGCGTTGACCACGACGAGGCCCTGCGCGCGGGCGACGGTCGCAACCCTCCGGTAGGCCTCGGTGGTGGTCGTGTAGACGATCTCACCATCGCGGGCCGCCTCGGCGAGGGTCAGAGGTCGGTCCGTCGTCTCGAACGGCAGCACTCTCGCTACGAGATCGAGCACATCGGTGTCGGTCAGCGCGAGCGCGCGCAGCGCGAGGTGATGGATCTCGAGCACGGAACGCGCAAGTGCGCTCGGTTCACTCAGCGTGTCGACGGCCCACCGTTTGATCTGCTCACCGAGTGCCTCGCGCACTCCGAGCAGTGCGTCGTCGTCATGGATCTGTTCGCGCGACGCCGTCGGTGAGAGCGTGCTCGTGTCGAGCACGGCCCGGGTGAAGAACGCCCACTCCGGGAGCACGTTGTCGACACGTGGGCCGAGCAGCATCCGCTTGGTGTAGACGCGATGCTGGCCGGAACCCGGCGAAACCGCTTGCGGCAGCACGAAAGCGACCCCGGACACCCCGGCGACGGGAAGGTCGAGATCGATGTGCGCGAGCGGTGTGAACCCGAACGTCCGCTCGCAGTACTCGGCGAGTGCCCGTTCCCGTGCGGTGCGTGTCGGGTGCGTGACGCGCCACGGCAGCTCGGGCTGTGTGATGCGCCGCCACATCGGAGAAGATCCGGCGACCGGCACCTGTACAGCCACGTCGAAGGGGAGCAGCGAACCGTACTCCTCTGCGAGCGAGAGCACGGTGTCGTTCGCGAGCCAGTGTTCGGCGTCCCGGCGAGCGGTCAGCCGCACCGACGTGCCCACCGGCGCATCGGGATCGGTATCCTCGCTCACCTCGAAGGTGCCGTCCGCGCACCCGATCCAGCGGATCGCCGGCGCATCGCGCCGCGCGGTCCGCGACCGCACCTCGATGCGGTCGGCGACCATGAACGCCGAGAGCAGGCCGATGCCGAACTGCCCGATGAACTCGGTCCGCCCGAGCCCCAGCGTCGGGTCGCGCTTCGAGGACCGTCCGATGGTTGCGAGCAGTTCCGCGGCTTCTCCGGCTGTGAGACCTGTGCCCGTATCCATGACCTCGAGAGTCGGCCGCCCGCTCGCGTCGGTGCCGGTGCGCAGCCGGATCGTCGCCTCCGCGGTGGGGTCGAATTCTCGCCGCGCGGTGACGGCGTCGACCGCGTTCTGGACCAACTCGCGCAGGAACACCTGCGGACCGGAGTAGAGATGCCGGGAGAGCAGGTCGACCATACCTGCGAGATCGACTTGGAAACGATCGGACACGAGGCTCCTGAGGTGTCGAGACGGAATCTACGAGCAGTGTGGGCCGTTACTCCTCCTCAGGCCGGTACTGCTCCCACACCTCCGGGAACGTCTCGTTCAGATGCTCGAAGAACGTCATGCCCGTGTTGATGGCGCAGACGAGATGCTGCATGAGCTGGTCGTCGCTCAAACCGTGCTCGTAGTCGACATTGAGTTCGGCGTTCAGACGCACCTTGCCCTCGTCGTCGCGCTCGATATAGGTCTTCGGCCACAGCTTCTCGGAGTTCCACGCGTTGCAGACCTCGAGAGCCCGGACGTAGTCGGAATCGTCGAGCTTGCCCCGCCAGAAACCGCGGACACACAACAACTCTCCGCTGCCACCGTTGACGAAGAAGAAGAAAGATCCATACTCCCAAGTGCCGACGATGTCACCGTCGACGTCGGCACTGTACGACCAACCCGCCCGCTCCAGTGCTGCCTTGATCCGGTCCTGCGAGAGCGGTACCAGGCCGCTCCCGAGGCCTGGTACCGCGTCCTTCGTGAAAAACCCCATAGTGTGCCCCTCTGATCGGTATGACTGTCAGTCGCACGAGCAGTTGTAGCTCGAGCTACCGACACTCGCGCATCCGGCACCGCGATAGCGGTAACCGCCTCGAGCTTCGGCCTGCTCGCGGTCATGAAATCGGGGTCACCGCATCGGGCCCGAGACCGCTGCCGTTCCCACTCGCGCGGCGTTGCGCCGCTCCAGCCCGACGACATGTGCTGTCTGCCTTGGAGACTGATCACGGCGTGGCGTCCTCATCGATATCGAACCGTCGGCCCGTACTACCGACGACAATGCGGAGGTGACCGAAACATGCGACCAGTGCGGGTTCTCCTACGTCCTCAGTGAAGCCGCGATCGCTGCCGAGAGCATCCAGGATCGTGTCACCGAGGTCGTAGCAATCTTGCGAGACGTCGATATCGACCTGAGATCCCGACGGCAGCCCGAGGTGTGGTCGCCGCTCGAGTACGGATGCCACCTGAGGGACGTCCTGCTCGTGCAGCGCGAACGAGTGCTCGCCGCTCGCCGTACGGACCGACCCGACTGCTCACCCATGGGTCGCGACGAGCGGGTACTGCACGACGGATATGCCGAGCAGCGGCCGGGCGATGTAGCCCGACAGCTCGCGGACGCTGCACAGATGTTCGGCAACGTCCTGAGCCGATTGGATGAGGACGACTGGAACCGCACACTCGTCTACCACTACTCGGAAGCCTGTGAGAGGTCCCTGCGCTGGGTCGCAGTGCACACGGTGCACGAGACACAGCACCACCTCCTCGACATCCGCCGCCAGGTGTGACCACGCGCGGTACGGCTACCTCGTGATCAGCGTGAGCGGCGACCGCTGGTACATGCACTATTTCCCGGCGGAGGGTGACCCCGGCGCGTTCGTCGCGGGAGATCAGCCGGAGGCGCCGGGAACACGGCGGCGGCCGTGTGGCCCACACGCGCGGGACACATTTCGAACATACCGCTCGAAACACTCGAAATCAGCTAGCACTCATCATAATTCGTTGATCACTTCACACGATCCGAAATCCGCCACTACCGGTGCTCGGAGCCCCATTTCGGAAGTCAGTCGAGGACGGACCCTGCTACGGTCCAATGACCAAACGGCCTGTCGCTATTCGCCGAAGAGGGGAGTACCGCAGAATGGGAATACCTAGACGACTGTTCGCCGCCTCAACCGTCGCCGTGGCGATGGGCTTGTCGACGATATCGGGTGTCGCCGCGGACGCCCAGACGCAATACCCAGTCCCCTACGGATACCTGGCCGGCCTGACCGCGCAGCTGACCCACCCCGGTCAGGCACCCCCCGGCGCCGACGACTGGACCTGCCGGCCTACCCCCGCACATCCGAATCCGGTTGTGCTCCTTCACGGCTTCGCTTCGACCGACACCTTGACGTGGCAGACGGTTTCGCCTCTGCTCGCAAACGAGGGGTACTGCGTATTCAGCACGACGATCGGCAAGACCGCCTTCGGGGACAGCGGAGGGTTTGCGAGCGTGCCGGACACCGCGAACGAGGTCAGCGACTACATCGAGCGGGTCCGAGCGGCCACCGGAGCCGCCAAGGTCGACATTGTCGCGCACTCCGCGAGTGGCGCGACCGCGTTCTACTACCTCACCAATCTCGGTGGTGCCGGCCGGGTCGGCAATCTCGTCACCCTGGGTACGCCGTTCCACGGATCCGACCTCGATGGCAGTGCCATCGCGCTGCGTGTGCCAGGCGTGAATGACGCACTCGCGGCGGTCTGCGCACAGTGCAGTCAACTCGCAGCCGGATCGCCATTTCTGTCAGTGCTCAACCCTGATCCGAACCGGGTACCGGCGGTGCACTTCACCGCGGTCGTGTCCCGATATGACGAAGTCGCCACCCCTTTCACCACAGGGCTGCTCGCCGACGCACCGAACGTCCACAACATCGTTCTGCAGGACCCATGCCCCGGCGACACTTCCGAGCATCTGCAATTGCCGTCCGACCCCGCCGCCGTGGACCAGATCCTCCATGCCCTCGACCCAGTGCGTGCCGCGAGCTGCTCCGGATCTCCGTCGGTTCCATAATGAGGATGCTTTCGGGTGGCTACGACCCGCTCAGCGATGTCGGACACCGGGAGTTCACCTTCGACGCCGAGGTACGCACAGCCTTTCGCGGAAGCACAAGATGGCCCGCCGAGCCCTGATCCACCAGCGTTGATTCGGATCTGATTCTCGCCGGATTCTCTCGAACGGGTTGCGCCAGGCCGGTTCCCGATACCAGTGAGTCGGCAGATGCAGGGTCGAACAGCCGAGCAGCAGCTGTAGGTTCCGGATCCACTTGTCCGAGCCACCTTGGACTTTCGAGATCTTCCACGACACTTGTCCACGAAATTCCGCGCGAAGATGTCCTTTTCCACAGCTGGGATCCGAGTCGATGCCAGATCATCGCGGCCACGCTTACTCTCAGTCTTCGCCGTCACCGTTCCGCAAGCCCAAAACCCACCGTGGCGGACGCCGCCAGGCACTCGGTGCCAGGTTCCTGCCGCCCCATTCGGGTCTCAGGCAGCCCTGCGATTGGCGCAAACACGCCGGCCTCCGGCTTATGTGGCGTGGCGCGCGTACTCGAACCGACGTTCCCCCGAGCTAGGGGTGTTCGATCGATCCGCCTGCACAGTCCCCTGACTCGGAGGGGCACAGATCCCTGACTGCACGGCTCAGAGGAGTCCTGTTTGACGATCTGAATGGAGCGCTCACTTCTCGTCCGAGCCGGCGCACTGGCCATCGGACTCATGACACTCGGCTCGGGCATCGCCAACGCCCAGGACGCCTGGCCAGTCGATCCGGGCGAGGGTAACGCCGTTCGTCCGGAGAACGCGACGAACTACGTGCTGATGCCTGACCAGCCCGAGTTCTGGAATCCGACGGTCAACATGACCCGCGTCGTCTCCCCGTACGGGCGAACCACCAAGATCGTCTGCACCGGCTATCGCGTCGATACCTCATGCTGGCAGGCCGATCCGGCAGGAAACCCACACAAGCTCAACCTCGTCTTCAGCATGGGAGCCTTCGGCTCCCTCGCTTCGAACCCCGCGTCGAACGCTTCATCTACCCGGGAATGATTCCCGGCGCATAGGCGACGACTACCCGGCATCTTGCGACGAAGGCCCCCACGGACTGCCATGGGGGCCTTCCTCGTTCGGGCCGCGGAGATGTCCTGTCATGTAGGTCCATAGTCAAACAGGACACCTCTCGAATGCCTGCGGAGTACCTCAGGCTTGGTTCCACATCTCCGTACCGATCGGTGCGCTTTGATTCCCGCCGAAACCGGCTCGCTCCCGCGGGTCGCGGCCGAGAGGGGAACTAGGCCCCGATCAGTTCTTTGGCGGCCGACACGGCGGCCGGACCGTCCAGAGACGGCATGTCATCCCACTGCCCACCGGTGATCGTCACCTTGACATCGGGAGTCTCGACCGTCGTGACGATCACCCCGGCGACGGCCGTCGTCACCGGGAGGGTGTAGGCGACGCCACCGGTCTTCTCGAGTTCGGCGTCCGGAAGGACGACGAGCTGGCCGGCCTCGAGGTCCCGCACGGCCGAGACCTCTCCGGTCCCGGGCTCGATCAGGACCTCGACGACACGGATCTCGCTCAGATCCGTGGCGCCGTCGGGGATCTCCCAGTTGCACAGCACGCCGTACTCGTCGACCGCGTTCGACGGACTCTCCTGCAGCCCAGCGATGTACGGTGCGACCGCAGGGGCAACGTCGCTGCAGCTCGCGAATCGCGCCAGCGCGTTCGCTCCCGAGGCGCTTACCGCGTCCTCCTGGGCGACCGCGGTCCCTTCGGCCCGGGCGTCCTGGGCCGCTTTATCGGTGTCGTCGGAACCGCAGGCACTGACTGCTGCGGCGAGAAGAAGCGCCACAGAAACAAACCGAGCATTTCGGATCATGTGGGCAATCTATCAAGGTGGTCGGTCGACCGAGAGCGCCGATCGCGGGTCATCGTCGGATCATCGCTGCTGGAACGAGGGGTGTTCGGGCAGCTTCGAGCAACCGGGAAAGCGGTGATCGCACTCGCTGCCACACATCGCGTACTGCTGCGGGCTGCCACACACGTGATGATCGAAGTCCGTCCGCTCGCCAAAATAGCTGCCGTCGTCCCACCACTCGTGATGTCCGCACTCCGCGCATGTCAGCTCGTTCTTCATGCCTCATGGATCGCCGACGCCTCTGCGGCCCTGGTTGACCGGGCCGCACTAACGATCGAGGGAGAAAGCGCAGGGATGACGGCCGCACTGACAACATAGTGGTCGGCCCACAATCCGGCCTGCTCAGCGATCGTCATACAGGACACCCTGGCGCTGCGTCGAAAGCGGCACGCGACTGAGCGACGACAATGCGGACGACGCAGCCGGAAGGGGACGGGATGAAGGAGAGTCGTCGGACGATCCTGACTACTGATCGACTGAGGATCGACGGCTGTGGAGTTCGGCGGGAAGTGGGGTTGGCCCGATCTCACGCACCAAATGAATGAGCTAACTCAGGTGGGAACCTAGAGCTCGACGACCACACCCATATTCCATCTTGCCGAAGGAGAACACGCGGCCGGGTCGCTGGCCCTGGACGCCTTCCACCCCGGCCGCAGCGACATCGACATCGTCCTGCTCTGCCGCGGCCCCGACGGCCCAGCCATGGCATTCCGGCAGACCCATCGACCCGCGGACCGCCCGGCGGCCAACGGGACGTTCTGGTACGGACTGGACCGCAGCATCCTGCACCAAAGCGGCCGGGTGTTGACGGGACCGCCGGCCTCAGAGGCCTTCGCCGAGCTACCACCGGAGGAGCTACAGAGCCTACTGGTCGACTCGCTGCACTGGTGGATGGCGCTGCCCAGCCAGGCCGACGACCAACCTGCAGCCGGAGCCGATGACGCGGTCCTGGGGGCCTGCCGCGCGCTGGTCCGGCATCGCTACGGGAGGTGGCTGTCCAAAGTCGACGCCGGCCGCCAGCTACTCAGGGCCGGCTACCAGCCGGTCGAGACGATCGAGCAGTCCATCGCAGCACGCTCCGGTTAGCCCCGACCCTCAGGCCGGCAAGCACGGACTTTCCAGGAAGGCGTTCTGCACGAGCTCTTGGCTGCGACCTAACGGCCCGCATGACCATCGCCATACAGGACACGCACAGCCCCGGCCGAAAGGGGATCCGCCGCTTGCCGACCGAGCGCCGGAAGCCCCTCAGCTCTGGAACAACCGCGGCGCCAGGCACGTCCGTTCCGGCCCACCGGTCCACGACGACCTCGTCGAACGAAACTTCACCGCCGATGAGCGGAATCGATTGTGGCTCACACTTTTGCCGGAGCCCTGGGGGTGTAGCGGACTACACCATTAATCGGGGGGACTGCTCTAATGCGTGCGCCCAAGCACACGAGCAGAGTGGACGACGTAAGGGCAGCCCCCAGACCAAGGCTGCCGATCACTGTTCAGCACAGGAGGCACCACCCTATGAAGGCCACGCTCTGGATTCTGCTCGTCATCGCTCTCTGCGCGACCGTCTACTTCACCAACTTCTCCGACCTCAGCGGAAACACCGCGATCATCAGCCGGGCGGTGTCAGCCATGGTCGCCGCCGCCGCCGGAGTCGGCCTGTGGCTGATACGCGGCGAGAAGGACGCCTCCTAACGGCCTCAATAGAACTCGCCGCTGGCATTCGTTCTCCGGAACCACATCTCGCGCACTGCCCTGGCTCCCAAACGCAGACCAGCTGAACATCGCCGGCACATGCCTGTCCAGGGTGCATCAGCGCCATCGTCACGCCCCTTGTACTTCGTCCGCCCTCCCGCCCCTCTTGGCTTCGTCCGATTCGCGATCGCATTGCTGCGGCCGGCAATGCCCGCGACGAACTCCACGCGATTCCCTGCACGGCAGGAGATGCCGCACAGCGGTGTTGATCGCGCAGAAGCCATCCGCCGAAATCTTCGCTGACCGCAATTGGTTTCCGTGGGCGGCAGGCCGACGGGTACCGGCCTAGCGGCCGCTGACTTCGGCAGGAAGTCACACCGTTCGGCGTGCGACGTTTCCAGAGTCCACCCACAGCCTGAGGTCGATCTGGCTGCGCCGGTTGGCGGTTCGAGCGGGGACGCAGACCTGGGCGAGCCAGCGGCCATCAGCGACGCGGAGCCAACAGCACAAGGTCGCGGGCATCTGGGATTCGAGTTGGACGCCTCCGGATCTCTCGCCTATTCACCGTTGTTGCGGCGAGGTAGCGCTCTACGACGGATGGAGACCACTTGATTCGGATCCCACGTGCATCAGTGGAGCACCCCTGTTCCTTTGATTGATCAGGGCGGACCCGGCACCCCGCACGTAGACAACGACCACGGCTCCCCGGTCCGGTTCGAGGTGGCTGCGGGCGGTGTCGTTCTGGGCGACGGCGACGGCGGCTACACCGCGATCGCTGCCGGCGCCGCACATTCCCTCGCGCTGGATGCGCGGACGGCACCGACCCCGTCGGGCACTGCGCCCGTCGGGTTCGTCCGCAATCCCTACAGCCACACCTTCACGGTCACCGGGAACCCGGCCCCCACCGTGACCGTCACCGCCGGCGCACTGCCCGACGGCCTGACCCTCTCCGCGGACGGGGTCCTGTCCGGAACCCCCACCACCGGTGGACGGTTCGAGTTCACCCTCACCGCATCGAACGGCGTCGGCGCCGACGCGGTCCTGCCTGTCGCCGTCGCCATCGAAAGCATCTCGACCGGGCCAATGCCAATCGGCAGCCTCGGCTCCCTGACCTGGACCTCCTGACCCACCACCGTGTGAACCAGGCTTGTGGCCGCCACCCACCAGGGTGGCGGCCACACGCCTTTTGCGCCGATACGACGCGGTACTGCACGCACTACTCGATCGCGGCTTCCCACAGCGAGGGGGCTGCGACCTGACCACTCACGTCCACCCCACGCGGGCCCGCCACTTCCAGCGATCAGAACCGCGCCATCTATCTCTGAAGATCACAGGCGCAAAGCTGCCCAATTGGGGTGTCCTGTTTGACGATCGCCTACCGGAGCAGGACTTCAGCGGACGAGTCGTTCGATCGACATCCTCGTCAAGCTGTTACGCCCAGTCCTGGTTACCCGTCCTGCTCGCTGATCCCGCAAGGGTTCCCTATCCAAGACCCATTTCGGCCCGGCGCCGAGTTCGTTGCCAGGTCCAATGAACACACTTGACCGGTCGGGCCTGCGAGGCCGAGGTCGCCACGCAGCCCCTTCTTCCTGACACTCAGTGCCTACGCCCGTTCCCGAAACGCGACCAGAATGGACATATAGGCTGGAATCATGACAAGTGCGGGATATGTAGGCCCGGAAAAGGACATCTAGATCCGGACCTACAGCAGAGCGCCTACCCCCGCGCCATGTCCACGAACCGCGAGTAGTGCAACTGGTGGGCGACGGTGATGGTGGCCGTCGGACCGCCACGGTGCTTGCCGAGGATGATGTCGGCCTCGCCGCCGCGCGGGTCGTCCCGCTCGAAGGCGTCGGGGCGGTGCAGCAGCATGACCATGTCGGCGTCCTGCTCGAGCGAGCCGGACTCGCGGAGGTCGGAAACCTGGGGGCGCTTGTCCGTTCGCTGCTCGGGACCACGGTTGAGCTGACAGATCGCGATCACCGGAACCTCGAGTTCCTTCGCGAGCAGCTTGAGGCTTCGCGAGAACTCCGAGACTTCCTGCTGCCGGGACTCGACCTTCTTGCCCGACGACATCAGCTGCAGGTAGTCGATCACGATCAGCCGGATGTTGTGCTTCTGCTTGAGCCGGCGCGCCTTCGCGCGGATCTCCATCATCGTCAGGTTGGGGGAGTCGTCGATGAACAGCGGAGCCTCGCTGATCTCGCTCATCCGCCGCGCCAGACGCGTCCAGTCGTCGTCGGACATCTTGCCCGAGCGCATGTCCGAGAGCTTGATCTTCGCCTCCGCCGACAGCAGACGCATCACGATCTCGGTCTTGCTCATTTCGAGCGAGAAGATGACGCTGGCCATGCCGTGCTTGATGGAGCACGAACGCATGAAATCCATTCCGATCGTCGACTTGCCCACGCCGGGACGTGCCGCGACGATGATCATCTGACCTGCATGAAGGCCGTTGGTGATCTCGTCGAGCTCGCTGAATCCGGTGGGTACGCCGAGGGAGATGCCGCCGCGGCTGGCGATGGAGTCGATCTCGTCCATCGTGGGCTGCAGCAGCTCCTCGAGCGGCATGAAGTCCTCGGTGGTGCGACGCTCGGTGACCTCGAAAATTTCGGCCTGCGCGCGGTCGACCACCTCGGCGACGTCCTGGCCGTCGGAACCGGCGTAGCCGTACTGGACGATGCGGGTGCCCGCGTCGACGAGGCGACGCAGGACCGACTTCTCGGCCACGATCTCGGCGTAGTAGGCGGCGTTCGCGGCGGTGGGCACCGTCTGGGTCAGTGTCACCAGGTACGGAGCGCCGCCGATGCGACGCAGCTCGCCGCGCCGGTCGAGTTCCGCGGACACCGTGACCGGGTCGGCCGGCTCGCCGCGGCTGTAGAGGTCGAGGATCGCGTCGTACACCGACTGGTGGGCTGGGCGGTAGAAGTCGCCCGGCCGCAGCACCTCGAGGACGTCGGCGATGGCGTCCTTGCTCAGCAGCATGCCTCCGAGCACCGACTGCTCCGCGACCATGTCGTGCGGGGGCTGCCGACCGAACTCCTCGCTCGGCTCCTCCGGGGGTCCCGGGTACTCGGAATGACCACGATCATCTACAACCGCCAACGTGACCGCCTTCTCCGCAACCAGCTCCGGACGCCGTCCCGCGCGCTGCCGATGACCGGCGCGAATGGCGTCTTTCACACTCTTTGTACCCGTGTGCCCCGACAAAACTGCGCCGCCTCGCGGGCGGGTCGGGAGACACGCTCGCGACGACGTTAGGGGTCCGACAACCCGCCCACCAAACCCGCCTGTGTACACAGCTGTGGATGAATTGGGGAGGCGCCTGGTCGAGGTGTTAACCGGCCGGGAAAAATTGGGGATAACCTGGGGACAGATGAATATCACACTGAACAAATCACAGGTAGACGGGCGTTTTTCGTTTCACACCCCTGTGGATGAAAACTCGCGCGGCGTGTCGTTCGGGTTGACAGGGCGGGCGTGTTGGGTAAACACCGCCCCAACCAGGGTATGCCCCAGGTCACAAAACTGGCACTCAGTGGCGAATCTATCCACAGCCTCCCGCAGCAACGCAAAAGGCCCCGCGGACACGAAGTCCGCGGGGCCCTTCGACCGAACGCGTCGACTAGGCGGCGACGACGTTCAGGTGGAACTTGGCGGCAACCTCGGGGTGCAGGTTGACCACGATCTGGTGCTTGCCGGTGCTCTTGATGTGAGCCTTCGGCAGCTCCAGGCTGCGCTTGTCGACGACCGGGCCGCCAGCAGCCTTGATGGCGCCTGCAACGTCGGCCGCGGTGACGGAACCGAACAGCTTGCCCGAGTCACCGGCGGTCTTCACCGACAGCGACACACCCTCGAGACCCTCGATGGCAGCCTTGAGCTCCTTGGCGTGATCGAGACCACGGACCGCGCGCGCCTCCTGGGCGCGACGGATGCCCTCGACCTGCTTCTCGGCGCCACGGGTGGCGACGATGGCGAGGCCGCGGGGGAGCAGGTAGTTACGGCCGTAGCCGTCCTTGACCTCAACGGTGTCGCCAGGCGCACCGAGGTTGTCCACGTCAGCGGTGAGAATCAGCTTCATGTCGTCCCTCCCTTTCCTCAGCGGGCCGTCGAGACGTAAGGCAGCAGGGCCACCTCACGCGAGTTCTTCACGGCAACGGCGATGTCGCGCTGGTGCTGGACGCAGTTGCCGGTGACACGGCGGGCGCGGATCTTGCCGCGGTCGCTGACGTACTTACGCAGCAGCGTCGTGTCCTTGTAATCGATCTGCGTGTTCTTTTCCTTGCAGAACGTGCAGACCTTCTTCTTCATAACCTTGTCGCGCAGCGGCGGCTTCGGCATGTCTATCTCCGTTTTCTGGATGTTCCGATCGGGTACGGATCAGAACGGCGGTTCGTCGTCCACGCCCTGGGAGGAGCCTCCGAAGGAGCCCGCCTGCGGCGCGCTGCCCCACGGATCGTCTCCGCCCTGGCTGTAGTTGGACGCCGGACGTCCGCCGCCGGATCCGCCGGAAGAACCACCGAAGCCACCACCGCCACCGCCTCCGCGGTTGGCCTTGTTGACCTTGGCAGTGGCGTAGCGGAGCGAGGGGCCGATCTCGTCGACCTCGAGCTCCACGACCGTGCGCTTCTCGCCCTCACGGGTCTCGTAGGAGCGCTGCTTGAGCCGTCCGCTCACGATCACTCGCGAGCCGCGAGTCAAGCTCTCTGCAACGTTCTCCGCAGCCTCACGCCAGATGTTGCAGCGCAAGAACAGCGCTTCGCCGTCCTTCCACTCGTTCGTCTGACGGTCGAAGGTGCGGGGCGTGGACGCGACGGTGAAGTTCGCGACCGCGGCACCCGCGGGGGTGAAACGAAGCTCGGGGTCAGCCGTCAGGTTTCCGATGACGGTGATTACGGTGTCGCCTGCCATGTGGTTCCTCCTGCTGTGTGTGGAGTTCCTGTTGGTCCAGAGCCTAGGTGCTGGTACTGACGCCCAGTTTCCGTGCCTGGATCAGACGGGAATCACTTGCCGTGGCGCAGGACCTTGGTACGAAGCACCGACTCGTTCAGACCCAGCTGACGGTCGAGCTCCTTGACGGTGGCCGGCTCGGCGGTGATGTCGATGACCGCGTAGATGCCTTCAGCGTTCTTGGCGATCTCGAACGCGAGACGACGCTTGCCCCACACATCGACCTTGTCGACATTGCCGCCGTCCTTACGGACGACATTGAGGAACGTATCCAGCGACGGGGCGACAGTGCGCTCGTCCAGGCTGGGGTCGAGGATGACCATCAATTCGTAATGACGCATAAGACCTCATCACCTCCTATGGACTGTGAAACGGCCACGGACTGTCCGTGGCAGGAGGGTCGTTGCGTCAGCAACCTTTGCAGGGTACACGAGTGGCCTGTGACCTGCGAAATTGATCTGCACGCCCGCCCGCGGGGGCGGTCACCGGGTCCCGCTGATCCGACGGAAACCCCCGAATCGCCATAGGCTGGACCACATGCGGGCGGAGGCGGGCTTCCGAGCCGGAACCATGGTCACGATCATGACCGCCTGCCTGCTCGTGCTCGTGCTCGCCTACCTCGACAAGGCGCGCTGCACCGGCCCACCGTTCACCGTGGACGGGCGCAGCCTGATCTTCTACCGGATCAAGGACAGCGACGTCTGCTACTCCGACATCCAGTTCCTGTGGTTGGACCGCGGCATCGACCAGCACCTGTTCCCGTACACCGGGGGCATCACCCCGGACGGCCTGCTCGTCCCCGGCACCGTCGAATACCCGGTGCTGAGCGGCATGTTGATGTGGCTCGGCGCTCTCGGCGCGCACACCGATGCCGCCTTCCTGCTGCACTCGGCGCTGCTGCTGGCACCGTTCGGGCTGCTCACGGCGTGGTTGCTCGGCCGGCTGGCGGGCCGACCGGCTCTGCTGTGGGCGGCCACACCGCCGCTGCTGCTGTACGCGTTCCACAACTGGGAACTGCCCGTGGTCGCGACATCGGTGGCCGCGATCGCGGTGATGGCGTCGGACCGGTGGTCAGTGCGCACCCGCGGAACGCTGGCAGCCGTCCTACTCGGGGTCGGGTTCTGCCTCAAGCTCTATCCCGGCCTGTTCGTGCTTCCGCTCGCGCTGTACGTCCTCACCGCCGGACGAGGGCGCGGACGTTTCGACGTCCGCGGCGCCGCAACGGTGATCGCGGCCGCCGCCGGGACGGTCGCGGCGATCAACCTGCCGTTCGTGATCGCCGACTACGACGGGTGGCGCGCGTCGTTCGCGTTCCAACTGAAGCGGCAGGCGGACATGTCCAGCAACAGCATCTGGTACTGGGGACTGCGGCCGTTGATGGGCGGCGGGTTGCGGGGCACCGAGGCGTACCACCATCTCGTCGGCATCCTCTCGCCGATGGTCCTGTTCGTCGCGCTCGGTCTCGCACTGTGGTTGGGCTGGAAGCGATTCGAACGCCAGGGCGTCTACCCGTGGATCGGCGTCAGCGGTGCGATGCTGTGCGCGTTCATGCTGCTGCACAAGGTGCATTCGCCGCAGTACACCCTGTGGCTGCTCCCGTTCTTCGTCCTGCTGCGGGTGCCGTGGTCCCTCGTCGGCGCCTACCTCGCGGCCGATCTCGCACTGGGCATCGGCGTGTTCCGCTGGTTCGACGCCCTCACCCGATCCGACGCCGCGACCGCCGAGTTCTTCGTCAAGCTCGGCGTGTGGAGCCAGGCGGCGCTGCTGGTGGTGTTCTTCTTCGTGCTGCTGCGGGCACCGGCGCGTCGCGCCGCGCGCGAACCCGACACGGTGCCGCAGGCGTCAGCGTCCGACGCTCGACTCCTCGTGGGGCGCACCGGCTGACGTCAGGACCGGCACGCGCGGCCGCAGCCACGCGGGCAGCCATCGCGGTGGCGCGTCTTCGGCCTGGTCGAGGACGCCGCCGGCGGGGTCGTCGATGAAGCCGAACCGGACCAGATCCTCGGACGGCCGGTAGATCTGGCGCAGGACCAGGGCGCACAGCACGACGACGGCGAGGTCCCGGATCACGACGGCCCCGGTGAACCACTGCTCGGGCAGGCCCTTGTTGGCGACGCCCAGGTAGTACATCATCCGCGGCACCCACACGAGGGCGTCGATCGTCATCCACGCCAACAGGATCCGGCGGTGGGGCAGGGCCAGGACCGCGAGCGGCACCAGCCACAGCGAGTACTGCGGACTCCACACCTTGTTGGTGAGCAGGAATCCGGCGACCAGCAGGAAGCACAGTTGCGCCACGCGCGGGCGCCGCTGTGCGGTCAGCGCGACGTACCCGATGCCGACGCAGACGGCGACGAACAGCAACAGCGACACCGCGTTCAGCACACTCGGCGACTCACCGGGCGCGAGCGGCCCGTCGAACCCGGCCCAACTGGTGAACGACGTGATCACGTTGTAGATCGAGTCGGGGTCGGCGCCGCGGTCGGAGTTGAGCCGGAAGAATTCCGCCCAGCCACGCGGAAACAGCAGCGCGATCGGCAGATTCACCACCAGCCACGCTCCCAGGGCGGCGAGCGCGGTGTGCCACCACTCCCGCAGCTTCCCGGCCCGCAGGCACAGCACCAGCAGCGGGCCGAGCAGCAGCAGCGGATACAGCTTCGCGGCGCCGCCGAGCCCGAGCAGGACACCGGCGAGCACCGGACGTTTACGCGCCCAGGCGAGGAGGCCGCCGGCCGCGAACGCGGTCGCGAGCGGATCGAAGTTGGTGAAAGCGTGCACGATTACCAGCGGGGAGCACGCGACCAGCGCGGCGTCCCATATCCGTCTCCCGGCCAGCAGCGCGCTCGCCCACACCGTCACCAGCCAGGCCACGGCCAGACCGAGCGCGACCACGTTGAAGTAGATCGCCACCTGCAGGCCGCCGGGCAGCCACGGCGTCGCGTGCCACGCCTTCGCCACCACCATCGAGCCGTACTGGTAGAGCCCCGACAGCACCGGGTACTCCATGTAGCGGCGCTGCACGGAACCGTCGGACCGCGACTCCTCCCACCACTTCTTGTACGGGAAGGCACCCTCGTCGAGGTGCTCGGCGCCGTAGAGCGGGACGGTGTCCGAATAACACATCGCGACGTACTGGCGGTTGCCGCCCCAGTCCAGCCCGAGTGCACCGTTGGCGCCCACCGGGCCCTGCTGGATGCAGCCCGCCTTGCTGAACCAGCCGAAGCTCAGGAACACCACGGCCAACAGCAGGATCACCCGCATCGGCGTGAAAAACCGGGTGCGGCCGATCAGCGCGTGCCGACCGACGGGACCGCCGATCGTCGACGTCAGCCGTGCGGTGAGCGGATCCGTGTGGCCCGGCACGTCCCGCCAGTCCGCGGACCGGCGATCGGCGGCGAGCGGTGCCGGTGACACCAGCTCGACGCCGTCGCGGGTTTCTGTGCTACCCGTTGTGTTGTCGGCCACTCCGCGAGGCTACCGGGAACGGCTAACCGGCGGGCACCGGCTGCAGAGGCTGCCGCACCTGGCCCTGCGGGACCCGACCGGCCTCCGGCTGCTGCTCCTCCGTCGTCGTCGATTCCGGTGACTGCGTCGGCGTCGACTGGGTGGTCTTGCCCGGGGCGACACCCGGAATCGGGATGTTGACGCCGGGGAAGATCTCCACATTGCTCGTGGTGATCTCGAGCGGCGGGGGAGTGGTCGTCGGCTGCGAGGAGGTCGACGTCGGCGCCGAGGACGTCTTCGGCGCGGCCGGTGCCGAGTACTCCGGCACACCGGCCTGGCCGCCGATCGGATCCGGCGTCGGGAACTTCTCGACGTCGGTGCCCTTCAGCGCACCGTCCATCGTCCCCTTCCAGATGTCCGACGGCAGACCCGATCCGTAGATCATTCCGCCCCAGCTGTTCTCCAGCGGCAGTCCCTGCTCGGTACCGACCCACACCGCCGTCGACAGCGACGGGGTGAACCCGACCATCCAGGCGTCCTTGTTGGAGCCGGTGTCGCCGAGCTGCGCCGTACCGGTCTTCGAGGCCGACGGGCGTCCCCCGGCCAGCCCGTGCCCGCGCGAGTATGCGGCGATCGGGGTCATGGCGGCGGTGGTGTTGTCCGCGACGGCGGCGTCGATACGGTCCTCACCGACCGGCGTGCCACGGTCGAGCAGAACGGTGCCGTCGGAGGTGACGACCTTCTGCACGAAGTACGGCTTGTGGTACACGCCCGACGCGGCCAGCGTCGCATACGCGGACGCCATGTCCAGCGGACGCGACTGGTACTGACCGAGCACGATGCCGTTGTTGGGGCCGACGCCGCCCGGCTCGGTGAGCGACGCACCGACGCCGGGGATGTCCTCGGGGATGCCTGCCTTGTGGGCCATGTCGGCGATGGCCTGCGGGCCGTCGTCCATCTGCAGCATCTGCCGGTAGAAGCTCGTGTTGAGCGACCGCTTGAGTGCCTCGGCGATGGTGCACGTGCCGCAGGACTCGCCCTCGACGTTGCCGATCGAGATGCCGTTGACGGTGAGCGGGCTGCTGTCGTACATCTGCGACAGCGGGATGCCCTGGTCCAGCGCGGCGGCGAGACCGAACACCTTGAACGACGAGCCGGTCTGTAGGCCGGCCTGCGCGAAGTCGTAGCCGGTTCCGTCGGCTCCGCCGTAGTAGGCGCGGACGGCGCCGGTGTGCGGATCGACGGACACGACCGCGGTCCGCAGGTCGGACGGCTCACCGTCCATGTACTTCTCGACCGAGTCGAGGGCGGCCTGCTGCGCCTGCGGGTCGATCGTCGTGGTGATCTGCAGGCCCTCGGTGTTGAGGTCCTGCTCGCTGATGCCCGACGCCGACAACTCCTGCAGCACCTGCTGCTTGATCAGCCCCTCCGGGCCGCCGCCGCCGTTGTCCTTGTCGACCTCGGTGAGCGGAACGACCGGCGGGAACTGCATCGCGGCGCGGTCGGTGGCGCTGAGCGTGCCGCTGTCGACCATGCCGTCGAGGACGTAGTTCCACCGCGTCTGGGCGCCGGTCGGGTTGGTCTCGGGATCCAGGCCGGACGGCTGCTGGATGATCGCCGCCAGCATGGCGCCCTGGGCGACGGTCAGCTCCTCGACCGGCTTGCCGTAGTACGCCTCGGAGGCGGCGGCGATGCCGTACGCGCCGCGACCGAAGTAGATGGTGTTGAGGTAGGCGGCGAGGATCTCGTCCTTGGACCACTGACGGGCCATCTTCGACGAGATCACCAGTTCCTTCATCTTGCGGGTGAGCGAGCGCTCGGAGCCGACCAGCGCGTTCTTGACGTACTGCTGCGTGATTGTCGAACCACCGCCGGCGCTGTCGCGGCCGAGCACGTTGTCACGCGCTGCGCGGGCGAAGCCGCTCACCGAGAAGCCGGGGTTGGTGTAGAACTGCCGGTCCTCCGCCGCGATCACGGCGTTGCGCACGTGCTCCGGGATCTGATCGATCGAGACCTCGGTCCGGTTGCCCTCCGGCGGCACGACGCGGGTGATCTCCGTCGTCCCGTCCGACGCCAGGATCGTCGCGACCTGATTGGACTTCATGTCGCCGGGCTTCGGGACGTCCGCGACCACGTACGCGAGCATGAACGCCAGCATCGGCACGATCAGGCCCGCTGCGACGACCGCGTACGCGGTGCGGCGGGCGATCTTCCACCGGCTGGACTTCGCGTTCTTCTTCGGCGGCTTCGGCGGCTCGCCGCCGGATCCACCACCGGGCTTCCGCGCGGTGGGCGGCGGGCCGACCGGCGGCCGGCCACCCGGTCCACGTCCCCCGCCCTGAGCCGGACGCGCGCCGCCCTGAGCGGGACGGCCACCCTGCGGGGGGCGACCCCCCTGTCCCTGCGGCGGACGACCCCCCTGCCCCTGCGGCGGACGGCCACCCTGCGGCGGGCGACCCCCCTGTCCCTGCGGCGGACGAGCGCCTTGGCCGGGTCCGGGGCGGCCGACCGGCGGCGGGCCGGGGTTGCGGCGAGGAGCCGGGCCACCCATGGGACGGCCGGGCTGCTGCCCGGCCGGTCGTCCACTCTGCTGGGGCCCGCTGGGCCGGCGTGGTCCGTTGGGACGGCCACCCTGCGGGTTGTTGGGGGAACTCACGTACGAATCTCCAGTAGTCGGGTGACTGCGGGCAGTCCTCGGTGACGTCGTGCTGTGGGCACAGCTGTCGGCTTCCTACTACTCACTCGCGGTGCGGCGGCGGGGAGAGCGAGTCGAGGAGGATCTCCTCGGCCGCTTCGGCGCCGGCACCGCACCGAGTACGTAGGACTGGACCAGATGGTTCCAGCTGCATGTGCGGCACACCTCGACCACGTGCACCGAGAATTCCTCCTCGGTTGCGGCCAGACGAACCAGTTCCTCGGGTGTCCGCGCCGAGCCCGAAACCGGGCCCAGTTTGTCACCGAACACCCAGGACACGATGGTCAACTCTTCCTTGCGGCAGATCGGGCACATGACCTCGCTGCGGCGGCCGTGGAACTTCGCCGCGCGCAGCAGGTACGGGCTCGCATCGCAGACCTCGCTCACGCCGGTCCGCCCCGAGTAGACCTCGGCGAGCAGGGACCGGCGCTGCAGCGCGTAGTCCACGACCTGCCGCTGTATCCGCACGGAGACCAGAGTACGTGCGTCGGCCGCCGGCGGGGTGCGGTGGGAGTATGCGCACGTGGGGACCGACACAAGGTCTTGACAGGTCGCAACTGGATCGGTTCGGATGTGGCGCCGCAACATTCCGAACGGTTTCCTAGGATCACGAACGTGTCCGAGCAGGCTTCCTCCAGTACTCGCGCGCGCGACATCGATCGTGCCCAGACGTGCGGGCTCCTCGACGCCGGCTACGGCGAAGGACAGCTCGACCCGACCGAATACGAGTCCCGCACCAACGCGGCGATGAAGGCCAAGACACTCGGCGAACTCGACGCCCTCGTCTCGGACCTGCAGATTCCCGCGCACCTCGTCGAGACCGCACTCCGGTCCGCGACTGCAGGCCGACGGCCGCGTCGCGGTCCGGTGATCGCCGCGGCCGTCGCGGCTATCGCGATCGTGATCGGGGCGGTGTTCTTCGTCACCCGTGGCGACGACGAGGCCGGTCGGACGGCCGCGGCGCCGGAAGTCGTTGCCGCTGCGGAGGAACCCGCGCCGCTGCCGGCACCGATTCCGGGCGAGCCCGACGCGATCGTGATCGATCCGATCGACACGACCACCGTCGAGGGGATCCGGGCTTTCATCGACCGGTACCGCGTCAAGTTCGGGGACACCGTGGTCGATCGCGCCATCTTCTACCCCGATCGTGTGGATGTGACGCGTGCGGTCGACGGGGCTCCGCATCTGTACCAGCGATACATCTTCATGAACGGGTTCAAACCGTCGATGACGCCCAGTCCACGCGCCGATCCCCGGTCGATAGATCTCGCGGCGATCGATCTCGACCGGCTCGCGGCCAACCTCGCCGCGGCACCGGATCGGGTACAGCTTTCGACCGGCGGGATCAGCGACGTCGATGTCCGCAGCACCGGTGGAGAGCTCGAGTTGGTCATCGGCGTCGACAGTCCCGACAAGCGATCCGGCAGTGTGCACACGACACTCGGGGGCGACGAGATCTCCGTCCGAATTGCGGACAAGTGATGACGCCGACCGTAGGCCGAAGCATGCGGTGGATCGCCGCTCTGGGCACCGCGGCCGTGCTCGCGGTGGGCGGAGCCGTCGTCGTGGCGCGGTCGGGCGACGACGCGCCTTCCGCCGCCGCCGTCCGTGCAGAATCGGCCGACCTGCTGACACTGACCGAGATGACACGCCTGTTCGACACCCTCGAGCGCAAGCTCGGCAGCCTGGAGGTCGACAAACTGCTCGTGTACCCCGAGCACGCCCAGATCGAACGCCCTGTCCCGGGAAAGCCCGGCCGGAGCGAGGGGTACAGCTACAAGATCGACTCCGGGAGTCCCAGTTTCAAGGGACCTGACGACGATGGAACCCGCACGCCCACCGTTCCGGTCGACCTCGCGGAACTTCGGCCGAGCCTGCCCAAGCTGATCGGCTTGGTCCGGGGGATCGAGCAGAGCGTCGCAGTACCGAATCCGGACTCGGTCTACCTGCGGATCCTGCGCGACGACGACATACCGATCGTCGAGATCCTGGCGTCCAATCAGGACATCGCCGCCTTCGGGTCGCTGATCATGGATTTCGACGGCGAGATCCTGGAAGTCCGCAGAGCCGACCGGTAGGTACCTCACAACCGGACGTGGTTACACAACATTCCGAACGGTTTCCTAGGATCACCGACGTGTCCGCCCCCGTCTCCGCCAAAGCTCGCGCGCGCGACATCGATCGCGCCCAGACGTGCGGGCTCCTCGACGCCGGATACGCCGAGGGGCAGCTCGACCCGACCGAATACGAGTCCCGCACCGCCACCGCGATGAAGGCCAAGACGCTCGGGGAGCTCGACGCGCTGGTCTCGGACCTGCAGATTCCCGAACATCTCGTCGAGGCCGCACGGGACTCCGCCCCGGCACCACGCGGGCGCGTTCCCGGACGCGTCGTGGCCGCCGGTGTCGTCGCGGCCGTGGCGGTCGTCGGAACGGTCGTGTTCACGACCCGAGGTCACGACGCGGCACCCGAGACGGTCGTCGCGGCCGAACCGGTTTCGGCGCCCGTCGCGCCCGGCGAGCCGCAGTCGATCGTGATCGAACCGCTCGATCCGCGCTCTCCCGAGGCGATCCGTGACTTCCTGCGTCAGTACGAGCAGAAGTTCGGCGATCTGCGCGTGGACGAGGTGAGGTTCTATCCGACCTACGTGTACTTCACCCGGATGCTGGACGACCAACCGCTCCGCGCGCAGAGTTGGAGCTTCCGCGGCGGCTTCACCACGTCGGGGTCGCCCAGTTCGCGCACCTCCGACACCACGGTCGATCTCGCGGCCCTCGACGTCGACCGGCTCGCCGAGGTGGTCGCGACAGGTCCGAATCGGGTCGGGGTGCCGGCGGGATCGGTGAACTACATCGTCGCGCGTCCCGATTCGACCGACGAAGGTCTGGTCACCGTGTTGTTCGAGGACAAGGACAAGCGAAGCGGAATGGTGGACACGCGCTTGGACGGCTCGATCGTCGAGATCTACCCGGCCGGCGGGCGATGACCGTGCCGAACAATCGGCGATCTCCAACCCCGACTTTGCGGTTGCGCGCCCGCGACGTCGACCGCGCCGCGGTGCGTGACGTCCTCGACGCGGCGTATTCCGACGGCCAGCTCACCGAGGCGGAGCACCGGAATCGGACCGAGGCGACCAGGTCGGCGCGGACGCTCGCCGACCTCGATCGACTCGTGCGGGACCTGCAGGTGCCTGCGGATCTGCGGGATGCCATGCCGACACCGCCACACTCGCGGGACACCCGCTGGGCCGTCGCGCTCTCGGCCGCCGTGGTCCTCGTGTGCGGAATCGTGGTGGTCACGTCGGCCCGGGACAACGGCGAACCGGCCGCCGCCTCGAGTGCGAGCGCGTCCGAGTTGAGCACCGCGGCGGGTTTCGGGCGGATGCTCGACGAGATCCACCGGGAACTGGGCGATTCACAGGTCGACCAGCTGACCGTCTACCCCGAGTACGCGACGTTCTCCCGCCAGGTACCCGGCAAACCAGGCCTGTCGCAGAGGTACCAGTACAAGGTCGAAAAGGGACAGGCCCAGCTCACGGACAACGGGACGTCGTCCAATCGCACCGAGGGCGTGCCCGTCGACCTCGCGGAGCTGCGTCCGAACGTCCCGCGGGTGATCGGGCTGCTCCACGGCGCCGATCGCACGCTTCGCGTGGACGACCCGACCCGGATCTTCATGGACGCGAAGCGCGGCGATGACGGGCCGGTCGTGGGCATCCACTTGTGGAACGAGGGCGCGGGTACGCAGGGCTTTCTGACGGTCGGGTTCGACGGCACCGTCCGCAGCATCTACCGAGCCGACCAGTAGGTCTCCCACCAGCAGTTTCGCGAAACAGTGTGCCCGTATATATCGGTGCGATATAGTTGGTAATCGCATCTATCGGTTATGTTCGGGACACTCAGGGGGTGTGATCATGCTCGAGCTGGCAATTCTCGGGCTGCTCCTCGAGTCACCCATGCACGGCTACGAGCTGCGCAAGCGGCTCACCGGCCTGCTCGGAGCTTTCCGCGCCTTTTCCTACGGCTCGCTGTACCCGACGCTGCGTCGCATGCAGGCGGACGGGTTGATCGCCGAGGACGAGAGCGAGGACGGCACCGTCAAGCGCCGGGCGCGCCGCGTGTACGAGCTGACCCCCGCCGGCAAGAAGCGTTTCTCCGAGCTGGTGGCGGACACGGGGCCCCAGAACTACACCGACGACGGGTTCGGCGTGCACCTCGCCTTCTTCAGCCGCACCCCCGCAGAAGCGCGGATGCGAATCCTCGAAGGCAGGCGACGTCAGGTCGAGGAGCGCCGGGAAGGCCTCCGCGACGCCATCGGGCGGGCTACCGGGTCACTCGACCTCTACACCCGCCAGCTCCACCAGCTCGGTCTCGAGTCGAGTGAACGCGAAGTGCGGTGGCTGAACGAGCTGATCGCCGCCGAACAATCATCAATAGCAGCACCCAAGAAGAAAGAAGGAGAACCCGACCATGGGTGAGAACAGCACTGCGGTGCGCGTAGCCATTGTGGGCGTGGGTAACTGTGCCTCGTCCCTGGTCCAGGGCGTGCAGTACTACAAGGACGCGGACGAGAACTCCACCGTCCCCGGCCTGATGCACGTCAAGTTCGGCCAGTACCACGTCCGCGACGTCCAGTTCGTCGCCGCCTTCGACGTCGACGCCAAGAAGGTCGGGTTCGACCTCTCCGAGGCGATCAACGCCAGCGAGAACAACACCATCAAGATCGCCGACGTCCCGCCGCTGGACGTCCCGGTCCAGCGCGGCCCGACGCTCGACGGCATCGGCAAGTACTACGCGCAGACCATCGAGGTCTCCGACGCCGAGCCCGTCGACGTCGTCAAGGCGCTGAAGGACGCGCAGGTCGACGTCCTCGTGTCCTACCTGCCGGTGGGCTCGGAGGAGGCCGACAAGTTCTACGCGCAGTGCTGCATCGACGCCGGTGTCGCGTTCGTCAACGCCCTGCCCGTCTTCATCGCGTCCGATCCGGAGTGGGCCGAGAAGTTCCGCGCGGCCGGTGTCCCGATCGTCGGCGACGACATCAAGTCGCAGGTCGGCGCCACCATCACCCACCGCGTGATGGCGAAGCTGTTCGAGGACCGCGGCGTGGTGCTGGACCGCACCTACCAGCTCAACGTCGGCGGCAACATGGACTTCAAGAACATGCTCGAGCGCGAGCGCCTGGAGTCCAAGAAGGTCTCGAAGACGCAGGCCGTGACCTCCAACCTGAACGGCCCGCTGGCCGGCAAGGTCCACGACCGCAACGTCCACATCGGTCCCTCGGACTATGTGGAGTGGCTCGACGACCGCAAGTGGGCGTACGTCCGCCTCGAGGGCCGCGCGTTCGGTGACGCCCCGCTGAACCTGGAGTACAAGCTCGAGGTCTGGGACTCCCCGAACTCGGCCGGCATCATCATCGACGCGATCCGCGCCGCGAAGATCGCCAAGGACCGCGGCCTGGGCGGCCCGATCCTGCCGGCGTCGGCGTACCTGATGAAGTCCCCGCCGGTCCAGATGGCCGACGACAAGGCTCGCGCCGAGCTCGAGGCCTTCATCATCGAGGCCTGAGTCTCCGCGTAAACCTCCTGTGGCGGTGGTCGATTCGTTCGACCACCGCCACAGGCGTCTTCGGACACAGCCGTGCCGAATATTCACTGGGCCACCGAAGTCTTCGGTGCTACGGTGACTTTCGTGGGCACTCTGAATCACTAGATCGGGACGCCGCGTCGAGCATGCTCCGCGGCGGGTCCTGAGCGCGCATCCCTTCCGCCCGATTCGTTCGGGTCGATTGCGCGAGGGCACCTTTCCCCGATCTGCCCGGATCTCTTCCGGGTCGCAAGGAGCACGCCCATGTCTGTTCCACAGCTCACCCTTCGTGCCGCCTCGAAGCGCTACCGCGACCACATCGTCCTCGACGGTGTGGACCTGTCGATCGCGCCGGGCGAGAAGGTCGGTGTCGTCGGCGACAACGGATCCGGCAAGTCCACCCTGCTGGCCCTCATCGCCGGTCGCACACGTCCCGACAACGGGGACGTCCACGTCGTCGCGCCCGGCGGCATCGCGTACGCCGCGCAGTCACTGGATCTGCCCGGCGGTACGACCGTCCAGCACGCGATACACCATGTCCTCCACGATCTTCGGGCTCTGGAGTCGCAGATCCGTGACGTGGAGCAGCGGATGATGCACACGACATCCGCCGAACTGGATTCACTGCTCGACGAATACGGATACCTCACAAGCGTTTTCGAGAGCATGGAGGGATACACCGTCGCGGAGCGCGTCGACGCCGGACTGCACGCGCTCGGGTTGCCACACGTCGACCGGTCGCGGCGCCTCGACACGCTCTCCGGCGGGGAACAGGCCCGGTTGGCGCTCGCAGCGAGCCTGGCGTCGAAGGCCGAACTGCTCCTCCTCGACGAGCCGACCAACGACCTCGACGACGCGGCCGTGGCGTGGCTGGAAGAACGTCTGCTCGAGCACCGCGGCACCGTGGTGGCGGTGACCCACGATCGCGCCTTCCTGGCGCGCCTCACCCGGGTGATCCTCGAGGTGGCCGAGTGCGGTGTGCGCCGCTACGGCGACGGCTACGACAGGTACCTCGTCGCGAAGGCCGCCGAGCGCAGACGACGGTTGCTGGAGTACGAGAGCTGGAGGTTCGAACTCGATCGGAGCAAACGTCTCGTCGAGTCGAATGTCTCACGGCTCGAATCGATCCCGCGCAAACAGGAGAAGGCGGGATTCGGGCACGGAGCGTTCCGGGCGCGCGGACGCGATCACGGTGCGATGGGGCGGATCCGCAACGCCAAGGAGCGGATCGAAAGCCTCACGCGCGACCCGGTGGCGCCGCCACCGGAACCGTTGCGGTTCACGCCGTCACTGTCGCCGACGGCCGCCGGTGCGCCCGACGGACCGCTCGTGCAACTGCGGGACGTGCGCGTCGGGTCGCGGCCGGTGATCCCGGACCTGGAGGTGCGGCCCGGGGATCGCCTGCTGGTGACCGGCCCGAACGGAGCCGGGAAGAGCACGCTGCTCCAGGTGATCGCCGGCGAGATCGTCCCCGACAGCGGCGAGGTGCGCGCGCCGGCGAGGGTGGGACACCTGCGGCAGACCGTCCGGACGTGGCCCGATGCGATGACGCTCCTCGCGGCCTACGCCGACGAGCGCCGCGACTACCCGGCCGACGCCGCGGCCGAACTGCTCTCGCTCGGTCTGTTCCATCCCGACGACCTGAACCGGCCGCTCATGGAACTGTCGTGCGGTCAACGGCGGCGGCTCGAGGTGGCGCTGCTCGCAACCTCCGGTGCCGACCTGTTGCTGCTGGACGAGCCGACGAACCACCTGTCACCGGCGCTCGTCGAGGAACTCGAGGAGGCCCTCGACGCGTTCGCCGGCACCGTCGTCGTCGTCACCCACGACCGGCGGATGCGGCAACGCTTCGCCGGTGATCACCTGGCGCTGCGACCCCCGCCATCGCCGCGCCGGTGACCCTCGGTGGTGAGGCGAATCACCAGGTCGGGGAGACGCCGTTGTTCTGCAACCAGGCCTGCGGGTCGACCTGGCTACCGCTGGGATCCCAGACCTCGAAGTGCAGGTGCGGACCGGTCGACTGGCCGCGGTTGCCGACCGTCGCGATCTGCTGACCGGCAGCGACGTGCTGGCCGACGCTGACGATGTAGGTGTCGACGTGGCCGTACACGGTGATGGTGCCGTCACTGGCCTGCACGCGCACCCACTGCCCGAAGCCGGAGGCCGGGCCGGCCGAGATCACGGAGCCGGCGGTGGCCGAGTAGATCGGGGTGCCGAGGTTGGCGCCGATGTCGATGCCGTTGTGGTGACTGCCCCAGCGCGGACCGTAGCTCGACGTGAGCACACCGGAAACCGGCTGCACCACAGAAGAGTTCGACCACAACGTGTGGGCGGACCCGATGGTCTGGGAGAGCTGCGGGGCCGCCGACGCGGTGGCCACGCCGAGTTGCGTCCCGCCGACGAGGAGGGATCCGGCGATGGCGGCCAGTGCCGCCGTCTTCAGCGATCGCCGGCGGACGCCGGACTTCGACGAAGCGATATTGCGAGTGGAATGGTGTGATGAATGGTGGTGCTTGCCCACGGGTGTTACCTCATTTGTGTCTTGCTCATCGGCCCGAGGAGTTGCTCCATTTGGGGCCCGTCACAAAAGAGTAACGAAGCTATATCGATCCGTCGAGTGTTATCGCATTTTTATCTCGGTCACATATAAACCGACCGGTTTCGCAAACTCTCAGGTCAGGCCACTTTCATCGGCAAACTAACGACTACGGGAATTTCGGATCACGCCATTTGCGCGACCACCGACAGCGGCAATACGTTCGTCGCGACGGACAGCGCCGGCCTCGGCTAGGCGTACCGGGGAGGCTGCCAACCGGGGAAGATCTCGGGCATGTCCGAGCCGACGGTTCGAGTGAAGTGGGGCGGGCGCTTCTGCAGGAAGGACGTGACTCCTTCGTATGCGTCGCTGCTCGAGCCTTGGGCGCGCAATCCACGCGATTCTGCGATGTGCGCCTCCATCGGATGGGCAGCGCTGAGCATTCGCCACACCAGTTGACGAGTCAGCGCCATCGAAACGGGCGCCGTCTCATCGATGATCTGGGCGGCAAGCGCCCGTGCGGCGCCCAGCAGCTCATCGGGCGGATAGACCGCGCGTAGCAGTCCGGCGTCCCTTGCCTCCTCTGCCTTGAACAGCCTTCCCGTGTAGAGCCATTCCAGCGCGCGATCCACGCCGACCACGCGCGGCAGGAACCAACTCGAACAACTCTCCGGGACGATTCCGCGGCGAGTGAACGGGAACGCGAACTTTGCAGTCTCGGACGCAAGCCTGATGTCCATCGGCAGGAGCATCGTCGCGCCGACGCCGACCGCGGGGCCGTTGATCGCCGCGATCACCGGCTTCATCGAGTCGTAGATGCGCAGCGTCATCTCGCCGCCACCGTCCCGGGGGACGTTGCCTTCGTCGTCAATCGGTACGTCGAAACGTGAACCGCCCTCGGACAAGTCGGCACCGGCGCAGAAAGCCCTACCCGAACCGGTCACGATGACCGCGCGAACCTCGTCACTGTCGTCCGTGTGATCGAAGGCCCTGATGATCTCGTCCTTCATCTCGATGGAGCACGCGTTGAGCCGATCCGGACGGTCCAGCGTGATCGTGGCGATGCCGTCGGCGATATCGAGGCGGATGGTCTCGAACTGCATAGGTGAACCTTTCCCTGGGATTGCGCGATGCCTGCACGGATGTCCGGTAACGAAGCAAGGCCGCTCCAAGCCGAACTCCTTCGGGCGCATGCCCTTCACCGTCGACGATGGGGCATCTCGAGTCAAAGATCAGTTTCCACCTGGAGCGATCGGTTCCAGGAATACCAGCCTTCCGGCCGCTGCCCGACATTCACCGGCAGCCTGCTCCGTTCGGCGATCAGGTGTCCTCGAAGCGCTCGCTCGACGCCGTCACGAACGTGACGAACGCGAGGGCGGCCGGCGACAGCGGACCCGTGCGGAACACGAGGCCGAAGTCGCGACCCAGCTCAGGCTCCGTTCGTACCACCTGCAGGCCGCGGCGCTCGGCGTGTCGCGCTTCCGGCTCAGTGAGGAAGGCCGCGCCGGCACCCGCCGCGACCAGAAGATGCACGTTGTGCTCGTGCTCGACCTCGACCACCACGTGCGGAGTGAAACCGTGCTGCACACAGACTCTTTCGAGCTCGTCGCGAACCACCGACCCCCTGGCGCCGGCCACCAGCGGCAGCTCGGCGAGAGACTCGATCGGGAACGTGGCAGCAGGTGTCCGGTCGAATCCTGCCGGGAGACCGAGGAGCAGCCGGCGACGCCCGAGCAGGTGCGTCGCCAACTTCGATTCGTCGAGCGGCAGATAGTCGATACCCACCTCGCACCTGGCGGATCTCAGGACTGTCGACGAGTCGGCGTTCGGGCCGGGATCCACCACGTTGATCCGAATGCCCGGGTGCAGTAGCCGAAACCGTGCGACAAGAGACGTCAGCGGGTCCACCGCCAGATCCGACGGACAGGCAAGATCGAGCCAGCCCCGTTCGAGGGCGACAAGCCCCCGTACAGTCTCGTCGACACGCCGGGAGGACTGCACCACTTGGCGCGCAGGGCCCACCAATGCCGCTCCCGCTGGGGTCAGCTCCATCCCCCGTGGCACACGCCGGAAAAGTGCAGTCCCGAGTTCCGCCTCCAGCGCCCGAAGCGATTGCGACAATGCAGGCTGGGCCACATACAGGATCTCCGCAGCCCTTGTGACGCTGCCGTTGTCGACCACGGCCAAGAAGTAACGCAGCTGACGTGAGTCCACAACCGAACCCTATACAACCTTCCGTGCGCGATAAGCTGACAGCCTGGAATGGAGATCCCGGCGTATCCCGACCGGAGTCGAGGGTGCCGGGCGTGAGCCGTGGCGGCGGTGAGGTGAATGTGGAATTCCGACAAGCCGAACATTTTCTCGCAGTGATCGAGCACGGCAGTCTCGTTCGCGCCTCGGCGGCGCTCCACCTCGCGCAGCCGTCGCTGTCACAGTCCATCCAGACCTTGGAGCGCGATCTGGGAGCCCCCCTCTTTCACCGAGTAGGCCGAGGCCTGGTTCCGACGGCGGTGGGAGCGGCGCTGGTCGCGCCCGCTCGTCAGCTGCTGAGAGATGTGGCCACTGCGCAGGCTTCCGTCGCCGAGTTCTCCGGTCTCCACGGCGGGCATGTCGACATCGGCACCACCGCAGGCCTTTACGAGTCACGAGTTCCCGCGCTGGTCGGGGACCTCAGGCGGACCTACCGGTCGGTGACTGTGCGGATCCGCGAGTACAGCTCGGAGGGGGCCGTTGCAGCCGCTGTTCGCGACGGCAGCGTCGAGTTGGGGTTCGGATTCGTCGACCCGCAGACCGACAACCACGATCTCGACACCCACCCGCTCGGAAGCGAGGAACTGTGCATCGCGCTGCCGCGGCGCGTCGCGGAGCAGCTCCCCGATCCGCTGCCGTTCGAGCAGGTTCCCGATCTCCCGGTGATTGCGGTGACCGGTGGGGCGCAGGGGCGCGTCGCGGTCGAAGGCGCCCTCCGTCGTTCCTCCCGACGCACAACTCTCGGTGTGGTCACCGAGCATCGACAGGTGACCGTCCCGCTCGTCGCGGCCGGTGCGGGAATGGCCTGGACGTCACGAGCGGTTGTCGACAACATCGACGCCTCCGAGGTGGTGGCGCGATCAATGGAGCCGCCGCTGGTCCTCGGAGTTGCGGTCATGCATCGGCCCGGCATGCTGTCGCCGGCCGCTCGTGCCCTCCTCGAGGCAGCACTGCGGGGCGTCGATCACGGTGGTGCCGAAAGCAACTCGTGAGCTCCGCTGCTGTCGGGCAGCGGATCGAGGATTCTGTGTCCGCGATGGCGGACGGGTCCTCCGTGCGGGTCCGAGGGTGCCTCGCATCTGCTGTCGGAAGACCCGTCCGCGGCGGCCGGCTAGTTGAACGTGTTTCCGGCCCTCGCCAGTTTCACCAACAGTGGTGCGGGTTCCGTGCCGGCGTCACGAAGGGCCTCTTCCACCACTGCGAGGCCGATCGTGTCCGCGTAATACATCGGACCCCCGCGGTAGCGCGGAAAGCCGTATCCCGCGATGTACACCACGTCGACGTCGGAAGCACGGAGGGCAATCCCCTCCGCGAGAATCCTCGCGCCTTCGTCGACGAGGGCGAAAACCAACCGTTGCACGATCTCTTCAGCTGAGAACGATTGCGGCCGAATACCGTTCCGGCGATAGTACGAATCGAGCAGATCCGCCACGACCGGGCTGGGAATCGCATCACGCCGGCCGGCCTCGTAGTCGTACCAGCCCGCGCCCGTCTTCTGCCCGAACCTGCCCATCTCGCAGAGCCTGTCGGCAATCTCGTTCCGTCGAAGGTCGGGGTTTTCGAGATACTGTCGCTTCCTGACCGCCCACCCGATATCGCCGCCGCTGAGGTCGCTGGCTCGATAGGGACCCATCGCATAACCGAACTGCTCGACGGCCGAATCGATCTGCTCCGGCGACGCACCCAGCTCCAGCAGATCGTCGGCTGCCCGGCGGTACCGCAGCAGCATTCGGTTACCGATGAACCCGTCGCACACGCCGGCGACCACCGGAACCTTTCCGATACGCCGCGCGACGGCCAAAGCCGTCGCCAGAACCTCGTCCGACACCCGCTTCGGTCGAACGATTTCCAGCAGGGACATGACATTCGCCGGGCTGAAGAAGTGCAACCCCACCACATCGGACGGCCGGCGGGTGAACTCGGCGATCGCGTCGAGATCGAGGGTCGAGGTATTGGAGGCCAGGATCGCGCCGGGCTTCATCACGTCATCGAGCTTGGTGAACACCGTGCGCTTGACATCCATGTCCTCGAACACCGCCTCGATCGCGAGGTCGCACTCCGAGAGATCGGCGTAGTCGAGGGTCGTCTCGAGCAGCCCCATCCGCTCTACGGACGCGGCGTACGCCAGTCTTCCCTTCTCTACTTGCGATTCGTAGTTGCGGCGAATCGTGCCCACACCCCGCAACAGCGCCTCTCGGGACGATTCCAACAGCGCGACCGGGATTCCGGCATTCAAGAAGTTCATCGCGATCCCGGCGCCCATCGTGCCGGCCCCGACGACAGCAACCTTGTTCACGGTTCGCACACTCGTGTCGTTCGGCATCCCCGGGACGTTCTGAGCGGCCCGTTCGGCGAAGAACGCGTGTCGGAGTCCCGCCGACTGACCGTCGTCGACCAACTGCAGGAAGGCGGCGCGCTCGGCCCCCAACCCGTCGGCGAAGGGCCCACGCGCCTTCTCCACGAGATCCAGGGCAACCAGGGGAGCGCGGAGTCCCCGGCCTCGCTTTGCGAGAACTGAACGCAGTGGCGCGAGATCCTCGTCCTCATCGACGGCGAGGTCGCGGATACGGCGGGGCGGAACCGACGGATCCAACCGTTCCGCGAACTGTATTGCAGCGCTTTCGACGTCGGCGTCCACAACCAGGTCGAGAAGCTTCTGCCCGTCACATTCCGCCAGTGACCCGGCGGTTCGGGGCGCACCATCGGTGATCATGTCGGCGGCGGCGCGGAGGCCGAGGACCCGGGGTAGCCGCTGCGTGCCCCCGGCACCCGGCACGAGGCCGAGCTTCACTTCCGGGAGCGCAATCCGGGCCGTCGCCACGGCGACACGATAGTGAGCGCCCAACGCGAGCTCTAGGCCTCCGCCGAAGCAGACTCCGCCGATGGCGGCGACTACCGGCTTGGACGAGTCTTCGAGGGCTTCGATCAGGGTACGAAGCGACGGCTCGGCCAACGCATCAGGTGTTCCGAACTCGGTGATGTCGGCACCCGCCGAGAAGAGCTTTCCGTTGCCCGTCAACACGATCGAATCGACCTGGGGCGCGTCGAGGGCACGGGTGAAGTCCCGAAGAACTCCTTGTCGCGCAGCGAGGGCGAGACCGTTCACGGGCGGATGGTCGAGGGAGATGACCGCGACGCTACCCGCGACTCTGTAATGGGTCGACAACATGAAACCTTTCGACTGTGGAGATGTGATCGAACCGAACCGGCGAGGTGCGGTCAGGAGCCGTCGCCTCGGTCCTTCTCGGACGTGTCCGGCGCACGCCGACTCGAAGCGGCGTAGAGCTCGGTGTCCTCGACAGACCCGTCCGCGTCGGTGAGCGCGTCGATGCTGGCGATCCGCGCTCGATCGCGTTCGGGGTTGATGGTCAGGAACATCACCACTGCCCCCACCAGCGTGAGTACGCCGAGGAGCTGGAAGGCGGAGGTATAGCCCTCGACGGGGGTGGGCGCCGCGTCCACGAGGTACCCGGTGAGCCAGGGAGCGATGATCCCCGAGGACTGGAACAGGGCGACGAAAACCCCGAGCGTGGAGGCGACCTGACGTTCCGGACTGATGTGGGTGATGGCGACGAACATGAGCGGAAGAATGGCGACACCGACTCCGTAGCCGGTGACCAGCAGCGCCACGACAGCCCACGCCGGCTGGACGAAGGGAATCAGGGCCAGGCAGGCGCCACACAGAAGCAGAGCCGCCACCGACACCATTCCCCGCGAAGCCCGAACCGTCATTCCTCGCACCGAGAGACGATCGGTGACGAAGGAACAGAGCAACATCGCTCCCATACTGGTGACGCTGGGCAGGGCGAACAGGAGACCCGAATTGATGCGGCTGTACCCGAGCCCCTCCTCGAAATAGGAAGGCAGCCAGGTCAGGACGACCGTGACCATGCCGTAGATCGCGAAGAGGCCGAGCACCCCACCCCAGAATGTGGGCAGCGCCGCGATTCGCAGAATGCTCACCCGTTTGATCTTCGCCGGATCGCTTTCCTTGGCACGCTCGCGCGCACTGTTCACCGAATAGGGTCCGTCTTTACCGACGAAGAACCAGACGGCCGCCCAGACGACACCGACGATCATCATGGTGAAGAAGGCCGATTTCCACCCGAACGCCGCGACGGCGACCGTCAGGACCGGCACCACGAGAATTTTGGCGACCGAGGAACCGGACGAGACGACAGCAGAGGGGAACCCTCGCCTGCTCTTGGGAAACCAGCCGAATACCGCGACGTTGACAAGCGAAGCGGCCGGCCCCTCCGCAGCGCCCAGGAGAATACGGCTGGCGATCAGCGCTCCGAAAGTGCCGACCAGCAGAATTGGTATCTGCACGAGGGACCAGAGAAGCGCCATCACCAACAGAACCCAGACGATCTTTACCCGGTCCGCGATGAAGCCGCCCAGGAGACCGGTGACGACGAACAGAACGTAGAACACGCTCCCGAGCAATCCGATATCCGCGTTGGACAGTCCCAGGTCCTCTGCCATGGGGCGGGCCACGACGCCCAGGACCGCCTTGTCCGCGAAGTTGATCGTGTGCAGGACCATGACGAGAAGCGTGATGCTCCACGCAGTTCGCGCCGTCCAGGTGCTCGGGGACGTCGACGGCCCCGAAGATGCCGCTGGGTCGCCCGTCGAATTCCGTCTGTCAGTGATGCTCATGCGGCACTCCCGCCTGATCGATTGTGACTGTGCTCATACCAGTCAATTCAAATGGCGCGCATCACAGAGGACAAATATCGGCGGCCTATTGCAATGATAGGCTGCCGATATGCCTCGAGCCAGTCGTTCGACATATTTGCCGAGGCGGTTGGCCACGAACCACGAAAATGGTGCCGAAAGAAATTCATCGAGGCTGTCAATCCGCGCCCGAAACAGTCCGATCGACTACTTCGGAAGCCCAAGGAGGCGCTCACCGATGATGTTTCGCTGAATCTGATTGGACCCGCGCGCGATACGACGGCCGCGACTTTCCAGGAATACCCGTTGCAGGGAATCCAGCTCGTACCCGTTTCCCTCAGGTCGATTCAGGGCCGAGGCGCCGATAAGCTCGAGTGCCGTCGAGCCGAATTCGCAGTGATACTCCGACCAATTGACCTTGTCGATTGCCAGCAAATCCTCGACGTTCTCTCCCTCGACAATGCGGGCGCTGATGACGGCTCCGACGGAGCGCATCAACTCGACCTCGATGGCGAGGTCTGCCAATCGCTGACGGACACCGGTGTCACCTAGCCGACCATTCTCGTCGAGCCGCTGTATCAGCGTTCCCAGTTCATGGCGGTAGCCGACGTACTGCGTCGCGGCCTTGCCTGCCCGTTCGGCACCCAGCGTGGTCATCGCAACCGCCCACCCGTTGCCCAGTCCGCCGACGACGTTGCTCAACGGCGCACGGGCGTCGGTGATCTTCTCTTGCGCGAAGCCGCGGTCACCCGACGCCATTCGAATGGGTTCGACCTCGAAGCCGTTGTCCGCCATCGGAACGAGTACGAACGAGATGCCGCGATGCTTCGGCGCGTCCCGGTCCGTGCGGCACAGGAGGAACATCATGTTCGCTCGATCGGCGTTGCTGGTCCAGATCTTGTCACCGCGAATCCGCAACACGTCGTCCTCGACGGTGCCGATGGCGCGCAGGGACGCCAGGTCGGACCCGCTTTCGGGCTCGGAGAATCCCTGGCACCAGGTGTCCTCGCCCGAGAGGATGCGGGGCAGGAATCGGCGCTTCTGGTCCGCGGTCCCGTGAGCCAACAGCGACGGCGCCAGCAACATTTCGCCCATGCCCAGTTGCGGGCGTCGGAGTCCTGCGCGCGCGAACTCCTCCTCCACGACGAGGATCTCGGCCGGCGACAACTCTCGGCCGCCGTACTCCTCGGGCCACGACAGACACAGCCAGCGACCCTTCCGCAGCAGATCGATCCAATGCGCCTCCGCGGAGGTCTCACGGTGAGCGAACGGTTCCTGCGCATACTCGAGCGGTGCGCCCTGGGATCGATTGTCCGCCAACCATGTGCGCACCTCATTCCGCAGTTGCGTGAGCGACTCCGGTTCGCCGGTGTGCACCTGCGACTCGGGAGTCGCACCGCCGTCGAGAACGGAGGAGATCATTCGTTCCCGGTGCCACGTGGAAGTGCCGAACAGAAGCTGGTCGGTCTTCGCCCGCTTCAGATGGACATGGGCCTCGTGCTCCCACGTGAACCCGATCGCGCCGTGGAGCTGGATCGTCTCTCCGGCGATCTGCAGGTATCGTTCGGACCCCGCGACGCTCAGGAGGCTCGCCTGCATCGCCAGATTCGGCATGTGGTCGTCCGCGGCCGCTGCCGCGACGTCGACAGCGGCGGCTATCGGTTCGAGTACGCGGACCAGATCCGCCAGTCCATGCTTCACCGCCTGGTTCGTCCCTACCGGCCGACCGAACTGGTGACGAGTCTTCGCGTAGTCGATCGTCAACTCCAGGCACCGGCGAGCTCCGCCGACGCGTTCGGCCGCCTGCACGACGAGCGCCTTGTCGAGGGCCCGCGACAGGGCCTCGAAAGCGTCCCCAGGGCCGCTCACCCGTCGTGCAACCGCATCACTGAATGTCATCGTGCTCAGCGGACGCGTCAGGTCCAGCGAGGGCTGTCGGCGGCATGCGAAGTCCGCATCCGAAGGATCCACGACGAAGAGCCCGAGCCCGTCCTCGGCTCGGGCGGCAACGACGACGGTGTCGGCGCTGTGGCCGAAGATCACATGATGGGCCGAACCCTCGAGTCGCCAGGTGCCGTCGTCGAGACGCGCACGCACCGGCTCCGCGCCGGCGCGAATCCATCCGTCGCGGTCGGCGAAGGCAAGACACCCGAGACGGGTCCCTGCGGCCAGGCCCGGCATCAGGTCCAGAGCGTCCTCGCCCTCGACGCACTCCACCAGCGCGAGCGTGGTGAGCACCGAGCTCGCGAAGAAGGGGCTGCATGTCGCGAAGCGACCGAGTTCCTCCGCCACCACCACGACGTCCCGGATGCCCGCGCCCGCGCCACCGTACTGCTCCTCGACAAGCAGCCCTTGGAGTTCGAGTTGTTCTGCCATCGTCGCCCACACCTGAGGGCGATACCCGAGTTCGGTGTCCTGGACGGCCAGCATTTCGGCCGCGTCACTCGTCCGCGACAGATAGTCGCGGACCGCGGCACGAAGTGCACGGTGTTCCGCGGTTGTCGTCATAGCCATTCGGTAGCCCTTCGCAATTCTTTACAACACGAGATCTATGGGGGGATTCGAGACCGGGTCACGGCCCCAAGTCATTTCGGCGGTGGACCGGGCGTCAGAGCGGACCGCTTCATCGCACTCGCAGCGCCTGCGGGATAGCCGGCGATCTTCTCCGCCAGCACCGTCGCCCGGTCCAGAACCTGCCCGTCCGGCACCATCGAGTAGGCGAGGTTGCGGCGTAGAAGATCCGGGCCGTACTGGCGCTCACACCCCAGCGTGAGTTGCAGCGCCTGGTTCGGGTCGTACTTGGCCAGCAGCCACCGCAGATTGTTGGGGGCAGCGATGCCCATCCGGGCCTCACTGATCTCGAGAAACGACTTCTCCCCGACCACGAGTAGGTCGCACGCGAGCGCAATGGCCGCGGCGCCGTTCACGGCAGCTCGTTCGAGCGCGCCCACCAGGGGCTTCCGGAGTTGCGTCAAGCCGGTGTGCAGATCGGCAATCGCCGCTGAGATCGCGGGCTGATCCGCCTGTATCTCGGCGAGATCCACCCCGGAGCTGAAACAACCGCCGGCCCCGTACAGCAACACCGCCGTGACGGAGTCGTCCCGCTGCGCCTCCACGATTGCTCCGGCGAGCTGGGTCACGATGGGGAGGGTCAAGGCGTTCCTCCGCTCGGGACGGTTCAATTCGATGTCCAGTCGGCCACTTTCGTGGCGCCGGACACGCACGTCACCCCGCCATGTGCTCATCGTGCACGCCCGCGAGATGGGGCGGGTGTACCGGCACGGACGGGTCGGGCGACGACGTCGCCCGGGAAAAGGGCCACGTGCCGATGCCCTGTCGATGCTGCCATCATCATGTACCTCGAGAATCCCGAGAAGGGTGGCCGGCCGATCCGTCGGCATCGGCAGGCCACCCAGTCTCACTGCTTGGAGCGCAGCCCCGCGGCGAGTTCGCAAGCCCCGCATACACGGAATCTGACGATCGCGCCGCCGGGCGCGCGGTCGAACTTCGGAGCGTTCGGATCAGGAGTCGACGAGGGCCGGCGTGCTGCGATCGCACAGCGCGGCGAGGCGTCCCTGGATCAGTTCCGTGGCCTCACCGACCATTCGATCGACGAGCTCCGCGACGGTCGGAATGTCGTGAATCAAGCCCTGCGACAGGCCCACCGACCAGATACCGGCATCGGGATCGCCCAACTCGTACACCCGCCGACCGCGTGCACCGGACACCAGACCGCGAACGTCCTCGAACGCTGCACCGGCGGCCAGCAGACCGACGACCTCACGGCTGACGGTGTTGCTGGCGACGCGAGCGGTGTTGCGCAGGGGCCGGAAGATGAGTTCGGTGTCGAGCTCGGAGGCGTCGACGATCTCCTGCTTGATCGTGTCGTGGATCGGTGCCTCCGCGGTGCACATGAACCGGGTGCCCATGTTGACGCCGTCCGCACCCAACGCCAGGGCCGCCGCGAGCCCGTGTCCGTCGGCGAAGCCGCCCGACGCGATGAAGGGGACACCCAGGGCACGTGCCGCGAGGGGAATCAAGACGAGCCCGGGAACGTCGTCCTCGCCGGGATGACCCGCGCACTCGAAGCCGTCGATGCTCAACGCGTGAACGCCCAGTGCCTGCGCCTTGAGCGCGTGGCGCACACTCGTGCACTTGTGGAGCACCTTCACGTCGGCCGCGAGGAACGCCGGCATGTGCGGCGCCGGACTGTTGCCCGCGGTCTCGACGATCTTCACACCGGACTCGATGATGACGTCGCGATACTCGGCATAGGGCGGTGGCGTGATCGACGGCAGCATCGTCAGATTGACGCCGAACGGCCGATCCGTCATCTCCCGGCAGCGCGCGATCTCGGCCGCGAGATGCTCCGGCGTGGGTTGCGTCAGCGCGGTGATGAACCCGAGAGCACCTGCGTTCGCCACTGCGGCAACGAGTTCGGCGCGACCTACCCACTGCATTCCGCCTTGGACGATCGGGTGCTCCACGCCGAACATTTCGGTGAATCGTGTCTTGATCATGGTCTTCCTTACCCCTACAGACCGAGCGACTTACTGATGATCGACTTACATACTTCGGTGGTACCCGCGAAGATTCGGGTGACTCGGGCGTCGGCGTACATCCGCGAGATCTGGTACTCCGACATGAAGCCGTAGCCCCCGTGCAGCTGCAGACAACGATCGACGACCCTGGACAGCAGCTCGGTGGTGAAGACCTTCACCTTCGCCGCGTCAGCCGGGGTGAGCACGCCGTCGTCCAGTTCCTCCAGCGCGCGGTCCACCATCGTCCGCCCCGCCTCGATCTCGATGGCACAGGAAGCCAGTTCGAACTTGGTGTTCTGGAAGCTGCCGATGGTGGTGCCGAACGCGCGGCGCTCCTTCACATACTCGACTGTCAGAGCCAGCGCCGTCTCTGCGCACGCCTGTGCGTTCAGCGCCGTGGACAGCCGTTCCTGCGGGAGGTTGAAGCCGAGATACCCGAACGCCTTGCCCTCCTCGCCGAGCACGTTCTCCGCCGGGACTCGGACATTCTCGAACGACAATTCGGCCGTGTCCTGGGCCTTCAGGCCCATCTTCTCCAGGTTCCGCCCACGTTCGAACCCGGGCGTGCCGTCCTCGACGACCAACAGCGTCAGGCCGTCTCGGCGATCCTGCCCCTTCGCGGTGCGTGCCACGACCACGACCAGGTCGCAATTGATTCCACCGGTGATGAACGTCTTGGCGCCGTTGAGTACATAGGTGTCGCCGTCACGCCTCGCGGTGGTGGCCATGCCCGCGAGGTCGGAACCGGTACCGGGCTCGGTCATCGCGATCGAACCCACGATCCTGCCCTCGGCCATACCCGGCAGCCACCGCTCGCGTTGGGCGTCCGTCGCGTACTCGAGGAAGTAGGGGAGCACCACATTCGTCTGGAGAGCGAGTCCACCCAGACTCGCACCGGAACGCGCAAGTTCCTCGGCGACCACGGCATTGAACTTGAAACTCTTCAGACCGGCCCCGCCGTACTCCTCGGGAATCTGGAGTCCGGGAATGCCGATTTCTCCGGCCCTGCGAAACACGGCCTTGTCGACCTTGCCCGCCTCCGCCCACTCGGCGAAGTTGGGCTGTACCTCCTTGACGAGGAAGTCGCGGACCACCTTTCGGAACGCTTCGTGATCTTCGTTGTAGATGGTTCTCTTCACGTTTGTCCGACTTTCTGTATCGCGACCGTCAGAGCAGCTCGAGAATGGTGGCGTTCGCCATGCCGCCACCTTCACACATCGTCTGCAGTCCGAACCGAATGTTGTTGTCCCGCATGTGGTTGATCAGGCGCGTCGTCAACACGGCGCCGGACGCACCGAGCGGATGTCCGAGAGCGATGGCGCCTCCCAGCGGGTTCACCAAGGCCGGGTCGGCGCCCGTCTCGGCAAGCCAGGCCAGTGGAACCGGCGCAAATGCCTCGTTGACCTCGAAGGCGCCGATGTCGGCGATCGTCAGGCCCGCGCGCTCGAGCACCTTCGCAGTTGCCGGAATGGGCGCGGTCAGCATCATCACGGGATCGTCGCCTGCGGTGACTGCGGTGTGGATCCGCACGATCGGCTTCAGACCCAGCTTCCGCGCCTCCTCACTCGTCATGACCAACAGGGCGCCCGCCCCGTCCGAGATCTGTGAGGCGTTGCCGGCGTGGATGACTCCGTCCGCCTTGAAGGGCGTCTTCAGGCTCGCAAGGGCGTCGGCGGTGGTACCGATCCGGATGCCCTCGTCCACCGACGCTGCGCCCGGCACCGGGATGATCTGCGACTCGAAGGCGCCGGACTTCGCTGCTCGCGCAGCCCTCTCATGCGAACGTGCCGCGTACTCGTCGACCTGACGACGGGAGAGGTTCCACTTCTCCGCGATCATCTCGGCCCCGAGACCCTGATTGAAGGAGTCCACCTCGAAGCGGCCCAGGACCGTCTGCCCGAAGGGAAAACCGGATTGCCGGCTGGTGCCCATGGGAACCCGCGACATCGACTCGACACCGCCCGCGACCGCGACGTCGTACTGCCCGGCGATCACTCCGGCGGCGGCGAAGTGCAGTGCCTGCTGACTCGACCCGCACTGACGGTCGACGGTCGTCGCGGGGACCGACACCGGCCACCCTGCCGCGAGTACTCCGCTCCGGCCGATGTTGTTGGCCTGATCTCCGACCTGGCCCACGCATCCCCACACGACGTCGTCGACGACGCTCGGGTCGATCCCGGTGCGTTCGGGTAGGGCCCTGAGTACATGAGCGGAGAGGTCCGCAGGGTGCACTCCTGCCAGAGAACCGTTGCGCTTCCCGATGGGTGTTCGTACCGCATCGACGATGACTGCGTCCCGCACTGCTAGCTCCTTTGCGCTGCTTGATTCGTCTCAGCGTCAAACCAATCAGGTCCACACGTGCCGGACAAAGACGTAAGTGTGATGCATTCCATCGGATGGGGTTATGGACCGCGAGACGACTCGGCCACACTGTCTCGCATGAGGTCAAGTCGCCGGATCGCCAACTACGAGAACATGATCGAACTGTCTCTACGGGTCCACCTCCGGCCGATCAGCCCTCGCGTCGCAGGACACCGTCCTGCTCGAGTGAATTCATTTCCGCGGCACTGTATCCGGCCTCGACGCCGACGGCGACCGAGTGCTCGCCCAGACGCGGGACGCGGCGCACACTTCGGTCGGAGTCTTCGCCCAGTCGGAAGGGAAGCCGGACGACGTCGAAGGAGGAGCCGTCGAAATGTTCTCCGCTCGTGAACATCTCACCCGCAATCACGTCCTCCGACTCGCGCACCTGGTCGTAGCTGCGGACCGCGCCGACGACGAGGCCGTTGGTCGAAAGCAGCTGCACGCATTCCTCACTCGTGCGACCACCGAGCGCGCTGGACAGCTCCCGGAGGAGTTCGTCACGGTGAGCCACGCGCGCTTCGTTGTCGACGAACCGCGGGTCGGTGGCGAGTTCCGGACGGCCGAGCACCTGGCACAGGCGCGGCCAGTGATGTGCCGAGTAGCCGGACAGGACGATGTGACCGTCCGCCGTCTCGATCAGGTCGGCGGCGGGTGCGACGCCCGGCTGCGCGTTCCCACGCCGGTGCGGTGCCGTCCCCGTGATCGAGTGGCCGGTCCAGTCGGCGGACTGAAGATGCAGCGCAACCTCGAGCAGGGACACCTCGACCGTTGCGACCCTCCCGAACCGTTCCCGGTCGAGGAGCGCGGCAAGGACCGCTTCCGTAAGGACATGAGCCGCAGCGGCGTCCACGATCGTCGTACCCACCTTCAGCGGGGGCCCGTCCGCAGTACCCGTGATGGACATCAGCCCACTCTCGGCCTGCGCCGCGATGTCCAGACCGGGACGGTTGCGTGAGGGCCCGCGGAGTCCGAACCCACTGACCGTCGCATAGATGATGCGCGGGTTCAGCTCCCTGGCCCGATCCGGTCCGAGCCCGAGCGCCGCCATCGCGCCGGGGCGCATGTTCTGAATGAGCACATCCGCACTGGATATCAAGCGTTCCGCGAGTTCGAGACCACGCGCGTCCTTCAGATCTACTGCAATCGAACGCTTTCCACGGTTGTAGGTGCGGAGAATGGCCTCGCCGAACGACGTCCCCGTGCGAACCCAGTCACCCTGCAGCGGTTCCACCTTGATCACGTCGGCACCGAGGTCGACCAGCGACTGAGATGCGCCGGGCGCGGCGACGAACTGACCGAAGTCGAGTACACGGATTCCCTCGAGTGGGCTGTGAATCATGATCGTCCGATCTCTCAACGAAGGGGTGCGAGAAGGCAAGTGCGGCACGCTTCGCGCGTGTGCAACTCCGCCGTGAGCCGGTGCAGACGCGGCGCGCGGGCGCTCCTCGGTTCTACGACCCTACGATCGATCGGTCCATAGGTATAGGCCTATTTGACCGATACTAAGTATCGGAACTCCTTATAACTGTGCTCTTGGCCTCACGTACCAGTGCCACAAACGAACTGGCCGCGGGCGACAGATCTTCCGAGCGGAAGTAGAAGGCATGAGCGGTCGGAATTTCTGCCTCCAGCGGCCTGACGACAGCGCCCAGTTGCCTGGCGATGTCCGCCTCGGCGCCGTGCAGGATGGTTCCGCCGACACCGGCGAGAATCAGGGGTATCAACATGTGCCGGTGTGCGGTTTCGAGTACCGGCACGACACTCCCCAGCCCCCGCTCCGCGAGCAGCCGGTTCAGATGTGAGCGTCCGATCGCACCCGGGAACAACGCCGCGATGAGATCGTGGGTCACCAACTCGTCGAGCCGGACGGGACGCTCCGCGAGGGGGGTACCCGGAGGGAACACCGCGACCAGTGGGCGTTCTCCGAGTGGGATCTCCTGGAAGCCGGTCGCCGCCGGCGGATGCTCCGCAAGGAGCAACTCGATCTCGCCTCTCGCCAGCGCGTCGAAACCACGGGCCCCCGGGTGCACACTGCGAATGCGGATGGTCACGCCCGGGTGCAGCGCTCGATGGTGCTTGACCAGGTCGACCAGCGGGTCGACCGCGAGGTTCACGGCACTGCCGATGTCGAGTTCACCCGACTGCAGCTCGGAGATCTCCTTGATCGCCCAGTGTGCGGCATCCATGGCGCGCAGCGCCGCCCGCGCCGGGCCGACGAGCGCCCGACCACTCGAGGTGGCGCTCATGCCACGTCCGCGTGTGAACAGGGTGCAGTCCAGCTCCCGCTCGAGTTCCTGGATCGTCTGTGAGACCGATGGTTGGCTCAAGCCGAGTCGTCGCGCGGCAGCCGATATCGACCCCTCGTCCACGACGGCGAGAAAATGCAGGAGATGGCGCCTGTCCATAGAGAAGGTTTACATCTTCCGCTCAGGTCGTTTCCAGTGAGAGGTCTACGCCATCTTCGCGACCACCGACAGCGGCAACACCTTCATCGCGACGGACAGCGGCGCCCACGGCCACGTCGGGACGTATGCCTTCTTCGGTTCCTTCTCGATCGCGGCGGCCAGGGCCCGACAGCCCGTCTCGGTGTCGACGATGAACGGCACCTTCTTCACCTTCTCGTTGATCTCCGAGCGGATGAATCCGGGGAAGATGGTGCTGACGTCGATGCCGGTCTTCGCCAGGTCGGCGCGCATACCCTCGCCGAGCGCCGCCACCCCGGCCTTGGACGCCGCGTAGGTGGTCAGATTGCGCGGCATGCCCCGCATCGCACTCACCGACGAGATCAGCACCACGTGTCCGGCGTTCCGCGGCCGGAACAGCTCGAGCGCCGCCTCGCTCTGCGCGAGCGCACCGAGGAAGTTGGTGCGGGCCGTCGCTGCGTTGGCGCGAAAGTAGCCGGTGCCCAACGGCTGTCCCTTGCCGAGCCCGGCATTGACGATCACCCGGTCGAGTCCGCCGAGCTCCTCGTCGAATTCGGAGAAGACGCGGAACACGTCGTCGTGGACGTCGACGTCGAGCCCCCGGATCGCGACGGTGATCTGCGGGTGTGCCGCCAGCAGTTCGTCGCGCAGTTCCTCGAGCCGCTCGGTGCGGCGGGCGGCCAAGGCGAGGTTGCGTCCCCGCGCGGCGAACTCGCGGGCCATGCCACGCCCGAGACCCGAGCTGGCGCCCGTGATGAGAATGTTCCTGCGCGTGGTGCGGCTGCTCACTTGTCGTCCTCCGTCGTACCGTCGATCAGTTCGTTGCAGCGGGTGTCGAGATAGCCCACGGCGATCCAGAAGTGCTCGAACGCCGGGTTGGTGGTCTGGCCGTGGTGGTAGCGGTAATAGATCTGCTGCGCGATCACCGCCAGGCGGAACAGGCCGAACACCTCGTAGAAGCGCCAGTTGTCGATCGGCAGACCCGTGCGCTCGCCGTAGTATTCGACGATCTCACGGCGGGTGAGCATGCCCGGCAGGTCCGACGGCTGCCGCTTGGTGGCCTGCAGCATCGGGTGGTCGTCGGCCTGGACCCAGTACGCCAGGCTCGACCCGAGATCCATGAGCGGGTCGCCGATCGTCGCGAGCTCCCAGTCCAGGACCGCTCGCGGGCGCAGGTCGTCCCCGAGGACGACGTTGTCGAGCCGGAAGTCGCCGTGGATCACGGCCGACGCGACGTCGGCCGGTTGGTGGTCGGCGAGCCACTTCGTCACCCGCGCGAAGTCCGGCACGTTGTCGGTACGGGCGGCCGCGTAGCGCTTGGTCCAGCCCGCGACCTGACGGGCGACATAGCCTGTGCCGCGGCCGAACTCGTCGAGGCCCGACGCGGCGGCGTCGACGGTGTGCAATTCGATCAGCAGGTCGATCACCCGCAGGCACAGCTCCCGCGTGTTCGCGGGCGTGAGCCCGAGGTGGGCCGGGGGATCGGCGCGCAGGATCGCGCCCTCGACGCGTTCCATGACGTAGAAGTCGCTGCCCAGCACCGCCGGATCGGTGCACAGCCCCACCATCGTCGGCACGTGCGGGTACACCGGTGCGAGCTGCGACTGGATGCGGAACTCGCGGACCATGTCGTGCCCGGACGCCGGCTTCGCCCCGGCCGGGGGCCGGCGCAACACCAGGTCACGGTCGGGGTACCGCAGCAGGTACGTCAGGTTGGACGCGCCGCCGGCGAACTGCCGCACGTCGGGAACGGCGTCGAAATCTCCGGACGTGTTCTCGCGCAGCCACTTCGATACCGCATCGACGTCGAAGGCGTCCTCGTCACGGACGGTGCGCGCGTTGTCCGGCAGCCCTGGCGTCTTCGGGGTCACTGGTACTTCCCCAACTCGAAGCGGGCCACCAGGCCCTGGTGCACCTCGTCGGGTCCGTCGGCCAGGCGCAGCGCCCGCGCGGCCGTCCACGCGCCGGCGAGCGGGAAGTCGTCGGACAGTCCGCCGCCGCCGTGGATCTGGATCGCGAAGTCGATCACCTGCTGCGCCACGCGCGGTGCGGCGACCTTGATCTCCGACACCGCGGACCGGGCCCCCGCGATGCCCTGGGTGTCGAGCAGCCACGCGGTGTTGAGCACGAGCAGCCGCAGCTGGTTGATCGCGATGCGGGCGTCGGCGACGCGCTCACGGTTGCCGCCCAGGTTGATCAGCGGCTTGCCGAACGCGACGCGCTCGGTGCCGCGGCGGATCGCGAGTTCGAGCGCGGCCTCCGCGAGCCCGACCAGCCGCATGCAGTGGTGCACCCGGCCGGGACCGAGCCGGCCCTGCGCGATCTCGAACCCCCGGCCCGGCCCCGCGATGATCGCGTCCAGCGGCAGCCGGACGTTCGTGAACGACACCTCGCCGTGGCCACCGGGTTCGTCGTAGAAGCCCATGGTCGAGAGCATCCGCTCGACCTTCACCCCGGGGGTGTCGATCGGCACGAGGACCATCGAATGTCGTTGATACTTGTGTGCTTCCGGGTCGCTGAGACCCATGAAGATCAGGATCTTACAGTCCGGGCTGCCGATCCCGGTGCTCCACCACTTACGGCCGTTCAGCACCACCTCGTCACCCTCGACGACGGCGGTGGCGGCCATGTTGGTGGCGTCGGACGACGCGACGTCGGGCTCGGTCATGCAGAACGCGGAGCGGATCTCGCCGTCCAGCAACGGCTTCAGCCAACGCTCCTTCTGCACGGCGCTGCCGTAGTGGTAGAGCACCTCCATGTTGCCGGTGTCCGGGGCGTCGCAGTTGAAAACCGCGGAGACGAAGGGCGAGCGGCCCATCTCCTCGGCCAGCGGCGCGTAGTCGACGTTACTCAGGCCGGCCCCCAGTTCGGCGTCGGGCAGGAAGAGGTTCCACAGGCCCTGCGCACGGGCCTTGGCCTGCAATCCGCGGAACTCGTCGGACACCTGCCACATCGCGGCGCCGGGGACGTCGGCGCGCTGCGCGAACGGCGCCGCCCGCTCGGCCCGCAGGCGCGCCTCGACCGGGGCGACCTCGGTCGCGATGAACTCGCGCAAGCGGTCGAGGTACTCCTTCGACCGGGCGCTCTGGGCGAAATCCATGCCAGCCTCCGTGGCGTCGACGACTAACTGAGCATTGCTCAGTTAAGCTAAACGTAGACTTGCCCTGTAATCAAGATCCTGGACGGTGTCATCTCGTGTCGACCGAAACCGCAGCCCCCGAGCCGGCGACCACACGGCGGCGACTCCCACCGGAGGAGCGCAAGCGGCAACTCGTCGCGATCGGCCTGCAGGAACTCGTGACGACCCCGATCCATGCGCTGTCGATCGACCGCGTGGCCGAGAGGGCGGGCATCTCCCGCGGCCTGCTGTTCCGGTACTTCCCGACCAAGCAGGACTACTACGTCGCGGTCGTGGGCGCGGCCGCCCGGCGCCTGCTGCGCGCCGCGGTCGCGGACCCCGACGACGCGTCAGGCGAGCCGCTGCGCGCCGTCGTGCACGCGTTCGTCTCGTTCATCGACCGGCACGGCGACAACTACCAGTCGTTCTTCCACGGCGGCTTCGGCGCCGACCCGCAGATCCGGGAGATCCGCGAGCACATGAAGAACACCATGGTCGACCGCACGCTCGCGGCCACCGCCACCGAACCGACTGCCGTCACACGAATACTGTTGCGCGCGTGGTGGTCGATGGTCGAGAGCCTCGCGATCGACCGCACCACCGACCCGGTCTTCACAGTCGACGAGGTCGTCGACCGGGCGATCGATGCGCTACCGATCCCGCACGGGCGCTAGCGGACCACCAGATCGGTGTCGGTGGCACTCAAGCTGATCGGCGCAATCCGCTTGCCGCGCATCCAGTCCCGAACGAACCCGTCGAGCACGGGATCGGTGCCCCGCGCGTCGAACGCCGACTGCGGTACCTCGATCGCGCCGACGAGGTGCCGCGGCTGCGAATCGAGCCCTGCGCCGCGCGGCGCGAACCGCAGGCCGTCGGCGGTGTGCACTATCACCGGGAACTCGGTGCCGTCCGGCGCGGTCACGGTGGCGTAGCGGGTGGTCGCGACGGGGTCGAAGCCGTCGATCGAGAGGCGGTAGCCCGACGGGCCCGCGTGGAGGCCGACCTGGTCGAGCAGGCGCGGATCGAGGATCGAGTACGGCAGCACGCTGTCCACCAGCACCTGGCCGTCGACCCATGCGTCGCGCGACGGCAACGTCGTCGAGAGGTTCCACGGCGCGGACGGCGCCAGCGTGTCCGCGGACCGGTCGTACGACGAGTTCTCGAGCGGTGTGCCGGGCAGATCGGCGCCGGTCGCGGTGAACTCCCAGGTCGGCGCGTTCAGGTGCTTGTGCCAGAACCCTGCGACGCCCCCGCGGCGGCCCGCGACCCGCAGTTCGCGCGCGTCCGGACCGATCCCGGTGGAGTGCACGCTGATAGCCGAGGTGATCTCACCGGGGATCTTGGGTTGGTGCACCCAGTCCTGGGCGGGCAACTGGACGGCCGCGTAGCCCTTGAACCACGACTCGAAGGCCGAGTTGGGCGCCGTCGGCTTGCCGGCCTGGTCGTCCCAGCTGTAGCGGAAGAAGATCGAGTCCGATCCGGAACCGTCGAAATCGAAGTTCCGCGTGTACATGTCGCCGTACTTGTTCGTCACGAACGTCGTCGACGCGGACGACGACAGCGCGATCGAGCGGAAGCGGCCACCGACCGGGCCGCCGATCTCGTAGCTGTCGTCGTTCGGCAGCCACGGGTCGGCGTACGTGATGCGGCTGCCGTCGCCGGTGAGCGAGGGCACCATGGTCATCTTGGCCAGGCCGTAGTAGTGCAGGCGGCCGGCGACGTCCGCGTAGGTGTGGTTGTCCCACGGCGATGCGACGCTGAGCGCCCACTGCCCGGCCGCCCCGCCGAGCAACCTCTTGCCGCCGCCGGTCCAGATCGGGGCACCGAACGCCGACGTCCAGTTCCACGTGAGCGGAGCCTGGGACGCGTTGTCCATCGTGTAGATCCAGCCGTCGGCGTCGATGGCGGCCAGTTCGTCGTCGTCTGCCGAGATGCCGACGAGCCGGTTGCGAAGACATTCCGGCAGCGGTGCGTACCGCCACGGCTCGGCGTTGCCGCCGGTCCACACCCGCGGCCGGGTCAGCAGCGCGCCGTCGACCAGGGAGAAGTCCCAGAACTTGTTGAACTGCGTTGTCTGCGTGCGCAACTCGACCGACGACGGCGCGTTGCGGCCGACGAAGACGGGGAGGTTGGCGAGTCCGTCGCGCGCGCCCATCGACGGCAGTCCCGGGGGCAACTGCGCGGTGCCGAACGGCACGCACGACGCCGGGCCCGACGTGGGGTCCGCACCGGCCGACGGTGCCGTCGTGAGCAGACCCGTCACCACGGCCGCGCACACCAGCGGGGCGCCGAATCGAGACAGGGACAGCTTGCGGCGGACACGATCACTCACGTCCCCGTAATCCCGACATCCGGACCAGTCGTTACATTTCAGACAAAAGTGTGATGGGGGTCATGTCGGTGCAGGTCAACGGATCACGAGATCCACGTCCGTCGCGCTCAGGGTGATCGGCGCAATCCGCTTGTCGCGCATCCAATCCCGCGTGAAGGCGTCGAGGGCGGGATCGTCGGCGCGCGCATCGAACGCCGCGTCCGGGATCTCGATCGCGCCCACGAGATGCCTTGGCTGTGAATCCAATCCGGCGCCGTGCGGCGCGAACCGCAGGCCGTCGGCGGTGTGCACGAGCACCGGGATCGTCGCGCCGCCCGGCGTCGTCACCGTGGCCGCGCGCGTGGTCGCGACGGGGTCGAAGTGGTCGATCGACAGCGAGTACCCGGACGGACCGGCGTGCATCCCGATCTGGTCGAGCAGGCGCGGGTCGACCACCGAGTAGGGGAGACCCATGTCCATGAGGAACTGTCCGTCGACCACGGTGTCCCGGGCGGGCAGTGACGCGGAAAGATGCCACGGCGCAGGCGGTGCCAACGTCTCGCCCGACCGGTCGTGCGGCGAGTTCTCGAGCGGTGTCCCCGGCAGGTCGGCTCCCGTCGTGGTGAAGTCCCAGGCCGGCGCGTTCAGGTCCTTGTGCCAGAACCCGGTGGCACCGTCCCGGCTGCCGGCCACCCGCAACTCGCGCGCATCGGGCCCCACCCCGGTCGAGTGCACGCTGATCGCCGACGTGATCTCACCGGGGATCTTGGGCTGGTGCACCCAGTCCTGCGCGGGCAGCCGGATCGCCGCATAGTCCCGATTCAGATACTCCGCGAACAGGTTCGGTGCGGTGGGTTTGCCAGCCTGATCGTCCCAGGAGTATCGGAAGAACACCGAGTCGGAGCCGGCGGCGTCGAAATCGAAGTTGCGGGTGAACATGTCGCCGTACTGGTTCGTCACGAACGTCGTCGACCCGGCGGACGACAGCGCCACCGAACGGAACCGGCCACCGAGCGGGCCCCCGATCTCGTAGCTGTCGTCGTTCGGCAGCCACGGGTCCGCGTAGGTGATGCGGCTGCCGTTGCCGGTGAGCGAGGGCACCATCGTCATCTTGCCCAGTCCGACGTGGTGAATGCGCCCGTCGGCGTCGACGTAGGTCTGGTTGTCCCACGGGGAGGACACACTCAGCGCCCAGGTCCCCGGCGCCTGCCCGGCAACACGCTGCCCGTCCCCGAGCCACAGCGGCGCGCCGTACGCCGACGTCCAGTTCCACAGCATCGGCGCGTGAGCCACGTTGTCCAACGTGTAGATCCACCCGTCGCCGTCCACGGCGACGAGTTCGTCGTCGTCCACCGAAATACCCACCAGCAGTCCGCGCAGGCACTCCGGCAGCGGCGCATACCGCCACGGCTCGGAATTCTCGCCGCCCCACGCTCGCGGCCGGGTCAACAGCGCACCGTCGACCAGCGCGAAGTCCCAGAACTCGTTGAACTGAGTGGTCTGGGTGCGCAGCTCGACCGACGCGGGTGCGTCGTCACCGGCGAACTGGGGCAACATCGCCAGTCCGTCGCGCGCACCCGTCGCCGGCGACCCCGGGGGGAGCTGTGCCGTTCCGAACGGGACGCAGGACGCCGGCCGCGACGCGGTGTCGGCGCCGGCCACCGACGCGGACGCCAACAGACCGGCCACCGCCACCGCGCAGGCCAGCGGCGCGCGTAGACGAGACACCGACACCACACGACGCACAGGATCCGACACGCCCACGAGTAGACCGTCCCCTCGTCGAATCTTCAATCAGCGATGCGCCACGTCCGCCACCGGACATGACCCACATCACTCCCGGGGGCGGGCCTCCGGATCACCCGGGCAGGGTGATCTTCACGCCCGGCAGGATCTCGATGACACGCCCACCCGGTGGCGGCGAGGGCAGGCCCGGCACCGGTACCTCGATGGGCGGCACGCCCGGTACCTGAACGTTCACCGACGCGCCGGGCGAGTTGGTAGCCGGACCCGAGCCGGTCCCGGAACCGACGCCCGTGTACGCGGGCACACCGGCCTGGCCACCGATCGGATCCGGCCACGGGAACTTCTCGACCGGGGCGTCCTCGAGCGCACCGTCCATCGTCTTCTTCCAGATGTCGGCCGGCAGCCCCGAGCCGTACACCAGCCCGCCCCAGCTGTTCTCGATCGCCTTCGCGTCGGCCGTGCCGACCCACACCGCCGTGGACAGCTGTGGCGTGTAGCCGACCATCCACGCATCCTTGTTCTTTCCGGTGTCGCCGAGCTGCGCGGTGCCGGTCTTCGACGCGGAAGGGCGTCCGCCGACCAACCCGTGTCCGCGCGAGTACGCCGCGATCGGCAGCATCGCCTGCGTGACGTTGTCGGCGACGGCGGCATCGAGCCGCCGCTCGCCCTCCGGTGCCGGACGGTCGAGCAGCACGACGCCGTCCGCCGTCACCACCTTCTGCACGAAGTACGGCTGGTGATAGATGCCCGACGCCGCCAGCGTGGCGTACGCCGACGCCATGTCGATCGGCCGGGTCAGATACTGGCCCAGCACGATTCCGTTCTCCGGCGCTCCGCCCTCCTGGGTGAGCGTCGGATACTGCCACCCGGGCACCGTCTCGGGGATACCGGCCTCGTGAGCGGCGTCGGCGATCTTCTGCGCGCCGTCGTCCAGCCCCAGCGTCAGCCGGTAGAAGCTGGTGTTGAGCGACCGCTTGAGTGCCTCGGCGATGGTGCACTTGCCGCACGATTCGCCCTCGACGTTGTTGATCGTCACGCCGTAGATGGAGAGCGGCGAGCTGTCGTACGTCTGGGACAGCGGGATGTCCTGCTGCAGCGCGGCAACCAGGCCGAACACCTTGAACGACGACCCGGTCTGCAGGCCGGCCTGCGCGAAGTCGAAGCCCTTGCCGTCGGCGCCACCGTAATAGGCGCGCACCGCACCGGACTTCGGGTCGACGGAGACCACGGCGGTGCGCAGGTTCTCGGGTTCGCCCTCGAACGTGTCGGCAACCGCGTCGATCGCGGCCTGCTGCGCCCGCGGGTCGATCGTCGTGGTGATCTGCAGGCCCTCGGTGTTGAGGTCCTGCTCGCTCACCCCGGACGCCGCGAGTTCACGCAGCACCTGGGTGCGGATCAGGCCCTCGGGCCCGGGAGCTTCGCCCGAATCCGCGGCCGGGGCGGCCGGGAGCACGGCCGGGAACTCGATGGCGGCGCGCTCGGCAGACGGCAACGTCGACATCGACACCATGCCGTCGAGCACGTAATTCCAGCGCGCCTCGAGCGCTTCGGGATTCGTGACGGGGTCCAGACCCGACGGGCTCTGGATCACCGCGGCGAGCACGGCGCCCTCGGCCACCGTCAGGTCGGCGAGCGGCTTGCCGAAGTACGCGTTGGACGCGGCCGCGATGCCGTACGCGCCGCGACCGAAGTAGATGGTGTTGAGGTAGGCGGCGAGGATCTCGTCCTTGGACCACTGACGGGCCATCTTCGACGAGATCACCAACTCCTTCATCTTGCGGGTGATCGACCGCTCCGACCCCACGAGCGTGTTCTTCACGTACTGCTGCGTGATTGTCGAACCACCGCCGGCGCTGTCGCGGCCGAGCACGTTGTCACGGGCAGCGCGGGCGAACCCGGAGACCGAGAAGCCGGGGTTGGTGTAGAAGTCGCGGTCCTCCGCGGACAGGACGGCGTTGCGCACCTGCACGGGGATCTGATCGATCGAGACCTCGGTCCGGTTGCCCTCCGGCGGCACGATTCGGGCGATCTCGGTCGTCCCGTCGGCGGCAAGGATCGTCGACACCTGGTTGGTCTTCATGTCGCCCGGATGCGGCACGTCCGCGTTCTTGTACGCGATACCGAAGGCGACAAGCGGCGTGGCGATCAGCAGGACCAGCACGCACAGACTCACGTAGAGGGCGATCCGGAGACCCTTGCGGCGGGGTTTGCGACGCTCCGTCTTCGGCTTCGTCGCGGCCTTGCGCCTTTCGGCGCCGCCGGTGTTGGTTGAATTCACAATGAACTTCCGTCCCAATCAGTACACTCGTCCGGATTTTCGCACTGCCCAGTGCCTTCAGGCCGCATTTGGCGCGACACGCAGCGACCCCCCAAAGCTCCCGAACAGGTTGACATCGGACACCGACACAGTGCAACCTCTATTTCACTATTGTTGTAGTGAAATGGAGATTCGATGGTGGAGTTCCACATCAACCGTCGATCCGGGATCCCCGCCTACGTCCAGCTGGTCCTCCAGGTGAAGCAGGCACTGCGCCTGGGAGATCTGAAGCCGGGCGACCAGCTGCCGACCGCGAAGGAAGTGGTCGCGGCCGTGACGGTCAACCCCAACACGGTCCTCAAGGCGTATCGGGAGCTCGAGAACGAAGGCCTGGTGGAGGCCCGCCCGGGATTGGGCACCTTCGTGACCCAGTCACTGCTCAAACCCGGGATGGCGGAACGCAACGCACTGCAGGCGGCACTGGCCGACTGGGCGCGTCAAGGCGCCGCCGCGGGGCTCGACCGGTCGGACCTCGAGGCCCTCGTGGCGGCGGCATTGGACAGCGAATTCGGTGAGGACGCAGGAGAGTTCACATGAGTGAGGCAGACAGCGCGCTGACGGTGCGCGACGTACACAAGAGGTTCCGCCGCACGGATGCACTGCGGGGCTGCTCGTTCGATGTCGAGCGCGGCAGCATCACCGCGCTGGTCGGCGCCAACGGGGCCGGCAAGTCCACCCTCATGTCGATCGCCGTCGGCCTACTCGAACCCGACGCCGGAGAGGTGACGGTGCTGGGACGTCGCCCCGGCCGAAACGGGATCGTGCCCGGACTCGCCTACGTCGCCCAGCACAAGCCGCTGTACCGCGGGTTCACGGTCGCCGACACCCTCCTGTTCGGCGAGAAGTCGAACACCCAGTGGGACAACGACTATGCGACCTCTTTGGTGACCGATGCCGGGATCCCGCTGTCGGCGCGCGTGAAGACGCTCTCGCCCGGACACCGCACCCGCATCGCGCTAGCGCTGGCACTGGGCCGCCGTCCCGAAGTGCTCCTGCTCGACGAGCCACTGGCCGAACTCGATCCGCTGGCACGACGATCCGTCGTCCGCACGCTCATGGAAGACGCCGCCGAGCGCGGCACCACCATCGTGCTGTCGTCTCACGTCCTGTCGGAGGTGGCCGAGATCGCCGATCACCTGGTGATCCTCGGATCCGGCCAGGCCCGGCTGACCGGGGGGCTCGACGACCTGCTCGACGGGCACTACCTGCTGACCGGCACATCCGACCCGACCGACGTCGTCGGCCGCACCGGCACGGTCGTCGAGTCGCGGCAGCGCACGCACGTCGTGCGTGGTCCCCGTCCCGCGCCCGGCGACGGCTGGCGCGTGGAGGCGCCCAACCTCGACGACGTCGTCCTGGCCTACCTGACCACCATCGACGAAGAGGCAGCATGATCTGGGTTACCTGGCGGCAGCATCGAACGACGATCCTGACCGCGGTCGGCGGGATCCTGGCACTGACGTTCGTGGCGCTCATCTGCGGACTGATCGTTCGGAACTCCAATACTGCAGCGTCGTTCGGCAGCCTGTTCGGGTGCAGTCTGGACGACGACCCGGCAGCATGCTGGGCTGCATCCACACTGACCCTCGTCAGCCTCGTCACCGTGATGCTGCCCGTAGTGCTCGGTGTACTCGTCGGAGTCACCGTCTTCTCCCGCGATATCGAGCGCGGCTGCCATGTCCTGGGCCTGAGCCAGGACGTCAGCCGCACGCGCTGGTACTGGATGCGAGTGTTGGTCGTCTTCGGTCCCGTCACCGTCGCGATGGTGATCCTCGGATCGGTTCTCGAATGGACTCTCATCCGCTTGGAGTCGACGAACCTTGCCTACGGCTACAGCCGGTTCGCCGGCGGTCACTCCCGGTTGACCTTCCCCCTGTTCCAGTCCTCAGGAATCGTCGCGGGGGCGTACACCCTCCTGGCCCTGATCCTCGGTAGCTGCCTCGCGCTGCTGCTTCGCAACACACTCGGGGCGATGGCGGTGACGGTGATCGCGATGGCGACGGTGCTTGTCGGATTCCAGGTCGGGGCCCGTCCGCACTACGCGGAGGCGGTCGTCGACAGGCACGCGATGGACTCGAGCACCGGACGCTACGTGTCGTACGAGCCCTCGAACGACCGATTCACATCGTGGGTTCTCAGCTCGGGCCTCGTCGACGCCAACGGGAAGACCGCCCGGATCGACTACGCCACGTGCGATCTGACCTACTCCTCCTATGAGGAGGACGATCGTCCCGACGAGACCCGGGCCGACTACGACTCGCGGATGGACGCCCTCTGGGCCGAACAGAATCGCCAGTACATCGAGTGCCTACGCGCGCAGGGCGCCGACCACTACGAGGTCCGCTACCACTCCGACAGCCTGTTCCGCCGCTTCCAGGCGACGGAAGCAGCTCTGGCTCTTGCCCTGTCGGCTCTGCTGTTGATTCCGTCGCTGTGGGCGCTGCGCAGGCTGCGTCCCTGACTCATCGATCCTCGTTCACCTGTCGAAACGCTCGACACCGGTCACTCCGGTGCCGAGCGTTTCGCTGTCGGATCGGCGCGGCCGTGGATCGTCACCCGAGTCGCCGGGCTCGCCGCCCGGAAGTTGGTGTCGGCGGTGTTCCCTCGCCCGCCCTCGGGCGGGGGAACGCCGTGAGGTCGGGAAGTGCCGGTAGCCGTTCGGTGCTGTCCTCGTCGAAGTACCCGAGGCTGCGCGCCGCGGCGACAGCATCACCTCGAGTGTGAACGCCGAGCTTGCCGTAGAGCGTCCGAAGATGGGATTTCACGGTGGGGGTGGCGAGGAGGAGTGCGTCGGCGATCTCGCCTGCAGTCAGACCATGATGCAGCCCGTTCAACACGGCGCGTTCGCGATCGGTGAGCTCGGGGAAATGGATCTCGGACGGATAGTGCGGTGGCGCATGTTCGGCAGGGAAGGAGATGCCGGTGTCGGTAGTCAAGGCACTGACGGATGCAGGTGGGACCCCGGAGAGTGGGCTGACGCATCCCGTTCGGTGAGCGATCTCGCAGGCGCGAGCCCACGCGCGGTGAGCGACGCGCGACTTGCCTGTTTGGAGCGACGCGACGGCTTCGATGACGAGAGCATCGGCGTTGGAGCGTGCGTAAGGGCTGGCGAGCCAATCGTATTCGTGGCACACGGCGATCGCGGTGCGAGGCCGCCCGGTGAGCAGATAGGCGCGGGCCGTGGCGACGGTGTCCCACGGATACGTGCATGCCACCGTCTTGGCGAGCTTCATTGCGCGGCGGCCGTCACCGAGGGCGAGGTGGACCTCGAGTTCACTGGCGTCGACGAGCGACCTGACGAACTCGCCGTTCACGCGACTGCGCTCGGAAGCGAACTCGGACAGCGCGACCAGACCCACGGACGGGTTGTGGACGGCGATCGCATGGCGGCAGCGCGCGTACAGCAGGAAGGGCCAGAGTTCCACCACGGGTGGCAACGTGCCGAGCTCCTCCAGCACGGTCCCGGCCTGCGTGGTGTCGCCGATATCGAGGGCTGTGAGCGTGCGCGCGACCAGCCCGCCGATGCGTGTGAGCCCGTCCGCCCAGGCATCGGCGGCGGCGTGACGTTTCTCGACTTCGAGCCACTCGTGGGCACGCGCAGTCTCGCCGGCCAATGCCCAGGAGAGGGCGGCGTTGCCGGCGGCGTTGCGGGCGATGTAGTCCTGGCCGAGTGCCTCGCCGAGTCGGTAGGCGGCGCGCAGTTCCGAGACGGCGCGGGGGAACTGGCCGGCGAGTTGGTGGGTCAACGCCCACTGCATTCGCAGGAAAGGGACCCGGTCGCCCAAGTCCGGTGCGGGCTCGGCGAGCACCTCGATGGCGGCTCGCCTGAGTCCGAGTGCCATGTCGGCGGCCTTGTCGTAGTGACCGGAGAATCGCAGCGTCATGGCCTGGTGGGTCGCGAGCCACAACTCCGGGTGCGTCGAGGGCGGTGACGGGATGTCGGGTGGATCGATGTGGGCACCGCGCGCTGGGGCACCACTCAGCAGAGCGACCAACTCCTTGGCTGCATTGGTTCGTGGACGGGTCGCGAGGATGCGATCGGGAACGGCCCGCAGGACCCGACCGAGCAGGGCGAGGTCCGTTCCCACCAACGTCGCGCGATGGGTGTCGATGATGGAAGCGGCCAAGGCCCACTGGTCCGCCTCGGATGCGCACCGGAGGGCGTTCGCAGGTTCGCCGCGGGTGAGGTAGTGATGAGCGAGGAGAGTCAGTCGCGCCTGGGTATGTAGGCCTCGAGCGGATTGGCGTGCGAGCAGCACGTTGCGTCCGGCCGGCGGCAGGATCCAGGTGTCGCCGTACTCGGTGTCGGAGTAGTCCAGAATGCCGGCGTTCTCGAGCGTTTCGAGGACCTGCGGTGCATCCGATTCGTTGTCGAGAAACTGAGCGGTGGTCGTCGTCAGGACGTGGGCTGTTGCCACCTTCGTGAGGAACGAACGATGCGTGACGGCGGCGGGCGCCGAGAGGAGGGTGGTCTCGACGTGGGCCGCGATCGCATCCCGGAGTCGATCCGCGAGAAGCCGCTGCCGTCGAGGGATGGCGGGGAGGCTACCGGCGACCGCGAGGGCGATGCCGGTCAGCGCCGGCAGTCCCCCCGTGGCGGTGTGGAGACTCTCGGCTTCGCCGGGCCGCAGGCCGATCCCGGCCTTCTCGGCCAACTCGCGCACGTCGTCGGGGGTGTGGCGCAGGACATTGCCGTCGATGAGGTCGTGCACCGGATCGAGATCGGTGCGGTGGCGGAAGAGTGTCCGGCCGGAAAGCGTGACCACGACATCGATCAGTGGGCACACATCGACGGTGTGGAGGATCGTCCGATCGACGCCCTCGTCGGCGATCCGTTCCAGACGTGAGATCGCCAGCCTGACGGGGCGCCGGGCGTGCATGAGTTGCCGACGCAGGTCCGTGGCCGCCGATCCGTCGGAGACGACGGCGTGCGGATCGATCACACCGGCGGCCTTCAGGCCCCTCGCCACCTCGAGCCACACCCTCTCGGACCCCCAACCGGGCTCGGGTGAAACGCACACCCCGACAGCATCGTTCGTCGTACATGATCTGGCCCACCGGAACGCGAGAGCTTCCTTGCCGAACCCACGGGGACCACGAAGGACGGTGAGGGGAACGCTCGGACGGATCACTGTCAACAGTCGGCTCGGCGGGGTGACCGAAGTCTGATCGCGGTCGCTACTGAGGCCGATCATGAGAGTCCTTCGAAATGAAAATGCAAGTGCGGCGACAACTGTCACGACTGCGATCTGGCACGGATCGACTCCTATCCATCCAGTCGAGGTGGTGTGCACGCAACTCGGTGTGACGAACCCGCAGCAACTTCACCCCCGATTCATCCGTTTCGTCCCCTATTCACCCCCCGCCTCACCCCTTCTGGCGGGACCGACCTGGTCGGTGGCGATTCGATGGAGTACGGCAGTGTTTCGCACCGGGATCTCCGCAGGTAACTGGGGGGTCGGGGTCCTCGGGCAGTCTCGAAGGAAGTGTCTTGAGGTCTCTACAGTCAACACGTCGTCGCGGAACTGTCGTCGCCGCATCGATTGCCACCGTTGGCGCAACAACGACGCTGGTGCTCAACAATTTCGGTGCCGACGGCACCGAAATCGCGGCGGCGGCGTCTTCGAATCCGATGCCGGCCGTCACACTCACCCAGATGGACGGCACACCGCCGTTCGATCTCGGCGACGGCGCCGGCGACGACTCAGGTTCGTCGAACGGCATCGTCCGATCCGGTGACGAGGTGACGTTCATCGTCGACATCGACCCCGGAACCACCGGAATCGCCGACGCCACAGTTACTCTCCCGCTCTGGCGAGGGCTCGCGCTCGAATCGACCCCAGCGTTCTGCGGGCCGGGGTCGGGGCTCGCCCAGGCCGAGGTGATGAGTGTCCTGACCTGCACGCTGGGTGATCTCGCACCGCACCGACAGACCACCCGAGCAGTCACCGTCACCGCCTCGTCGGCACCCGGCACCGTGATCGACACGTCGGCGACCCTGACCGGCACGGCGCCGATCATGCTCGTCACCTCGAACACGACACGTCTCGAATTCGCACGCCGCCCCGACGGTTGCGACCCCGGCCCGGCCGAGGCTGCACTCGACCCGGCCATCCGCCCGACTTCGAACCCGGTCCGCGCGACAGGACAGATCTCGGACGTCGTGCGCGACGAGACCGGCACCCCCATCCCCGGCGCAATCGTGACGCTCTCCGGCGAAGACCGGTGTGGCAACCTGGTCGAACGTCAGATCAGCGCCAGCGAGAGCGGCTGGTTCGCCTTCGTCGGACTCGTGGCCGGCCGCTACCGCGTAACCGCGTCGAACCCCGCCCCCGATTCCGTCCCACCGCTTCGGTCGACCTCGGTGGCCGTCGCGCTGTCGGATGCGAACATGATGGCCTCGGCGCTCGACCTGCGGCTCCCGGCCGACGACGGCTCCACCGGCGACACCTTCCGGTGACCTCGTGCGGGAATCGATCGGCATCGTGGTCGATGCCACCTCAGTCCATGCCGTCTTGCTCGACGCACACGCACCGGAGTTCGGACCGATCGACCGACGTAGCGACACGTCGATCTTCGACGTCGGATTCGACTCGGTAGTCGAGGCCGCCACCGTCATGATTCGTCGAGCCCGGCACATCGGCCTGGGCCCGCGGATCACGGGTGTCGTCTCGCCGGACACGAAGATCTCGTCAGCGCTCGCGGCCACGCTCCACCCTCACGGCACCGGAATCGTCACCCTCGTCAGCGTGACCGACGCGCGGATCGCCTACATCCAGTCGATGCCGGAACTGCAGGACACCCGTACCGCCATCGTCTTCACCGCCGAGGGTGAGGACGTCCTGGCCATGTCCATCGATCTGCGGACCCGCGGGGTCCATCACGCGTATCGGTATCCCGCCACGTACATCGGCAACGAGGCGGCCGAAGCCATCCTCGACGAGCTCTCGCGGGGTCTCCCGTGGGGGCGAAAGACGCTCGTGACCCTCGGGATCGGCGCCGTCCTCAAGAATCGCCTCGCAAATCTCGCGGGCGACCGACGGATCGACACCGTCTCGCCGTTCGACGCGCGATGGACCCTCGCGATCGGCGCGTCCATAGTGGCCGCCGAACAGTCGGTCGTCCGCGTAGAGGTGCCCGGACCGAGGCCCCGTCGACGCGGCGACTCGCCCCGGTCGGCGCCGGACCGGCATTCCCACCGAGCGCGATCGGGTCGGAAGCGGACGCACAGCGTCTGGTCCATCGTCAACCGATCGGCACGCGAACGCCGCATCGGAGACCGCTCGTGACGTGACGCGCCGGCTCGCCGAGACGCCACGCCGCGGACGTCGACGCAGCACTGCCCCTGCACCCCGGATTCGGGTGCAGGGGCATTTTTCGTAGCAGCGCGCCGGGTATCCGGGATCTACGCGGCGTGGATCGCACGCCGACGGGACGATCCGGGCAATTCGCCCAAGCGGGACACGACCTACCGTCGAGTAGCCAAATCCGCACGCCGTGAAGCGAATTCGTTAGGTAGGGCACCGATCCGACTGCTGCCACGAAGTGTCCCACTGAACGGGCATGTGACTGGCGTCACTGTTTGGACGCCAGTGTGATGTGAGGGCACCGTCAGCCGGCCGAGGGTGCCACGGTGGTCGTGGTCGCACGTCCATCTGCTCCGAAGATCCCCCAGTGGCCCGAAAATAATTGGGCCGCTTTCTTATTGGCATCTGAAAGGATTCCACGGATGGTCACCACCCAGTCAGACGGCGAGATGTCGCCGCCCGTCGACCCGACGGTTGGCACCCGAGAGGGGGGTTGGACGCCTCGACTCGTCCTCTCTCTGGCCTCGCTCGTGTTGCTACTCGAAGTACTCTCCGTCAGCTACCAGATGGTTTCGACGGCTCTGCCGGAGATCGCAGGGCACTACCAGACCACCCAGGGTGCCTGGATGCTGACGTCGTTCCTGCTGGTGGGCGCCGTGGCCGCACCCCTTCTCGGCAAGTTGGCCGACATGTACGGCAAGCGCCTGATGCTGCTGTTCTGCGTCGTGGTGTCCATCGTCGGCTCGTTCGTCTCCGCGATCGCACCGAGCTACGGCGTCATGATCGCCGGCCGTGCGATGGCCGGCCTGATGGTTCCGACGCTGTTCCTCAGCTACTCGCTCATCCGTGACGTCTTCCCGAAGAAGTCGGTGGCGCTCGCCGTCAGCATCGCGACCAGCGGCATGGGCCTCATCGCGGTTCCCGCGCCGTTCCTGACGGGCTGGCTGCTCGACAACTGGGGTTTCCGCAGCATCTTCTGGTTCTTCGTGATCTGCCTGGTCGTCATCGGCGCTCTCATCATCCTCACGACCGAGGAATCGAATCTGCGGACGCCGGCTCGCCTCGATTTCGTCGGCGCACTGTTCCTCGGCGCCGGTGTCGCCGGCGTGCTCGTCGCCGTCAGCTTCGGCCCGACCTGGGGCTGGAAGTCCGGCTCGACCCTGGCCTTCCTGATCGGTGGCCTGGTCCTGCTGGCAGCGTGGATCGTGTCCGCGCGGATGCTGCGTGAGCCGCTCATCGACCTCGACGTCCTCGGCCGTCGTCCCATCCTGCTGACCACGCTCGGCGCAGGCCTGGTCTACGGCTGTAGCGCCATCTTCACGATCCTGCTCCCGATGATGGTGATGACCCCGGAGATCCTGGGCCTCGGCTACGGATTCGGTGTCGACGCAGAAGGTTTCGCACTGTTCAACGCGCCGATCGGCCTGATGGTGGTCATCGGTGGCCTCATCGTCGGCATGCTGGTCGGACGCAACGTCCGCCCGCGGCCGCTGATGGTCATCGGCCTGGTGCTCATGGCTATCGCTTTCGCGCTCGTGGCGAACGTCCACGACTCCAAGCCGTCGCTGATCCTGTTCGCCGGCATCTTCGGCCTCGGTATGGGCATGGGCTACGCGGCCATCCCGAACCTGCTCATCGAGGCCGTCCCGCCGCAGCTTCAGGCCAGCACTGCGTCGGTCGTCGCCCTGTCCCAGTCGATCTTCCCCGCGATCCTGCCGGTCATCGTGTTCACCGTGATGAACAACTCGCACATCGCACCGATCCCGCCGGAGATGACGGGCGGCTACACGTTCTACCTCGAGTCGGGCTTCCAGGTGGCGTTCATGATCGGTGCGGTCGTCGCGGTCGTCGGTGCCGTCGTCGCCCTGCTGCTGCCCCGTCGCATCGAGCAGGTACAGGTTCCGGGCGACGCAGACAACGCAGCCGACACCGTGTTCGTCGGTGGCCACTGATCACCCTGCCGATCGCGAGTTCTCCACTCGCCGAATCGGACTCAACCAGGTAGGGGGATGGTGACACCCGGGAGGATCTGAATCCCCGGCGCCGGCGGAGGAGCCGGCGCCGGGGGTGGGGGAGCGGGAGCAGGCGCCTGTGGAGTGGGGACAGGTGCCTGCTGCTGTTGTGGCACAGGGGCATTCCACTGCTGTTGCGGTGGAATGCTCTGCCGCCCAGGGACGGACTCCTCCTCCGCCGGAGGCTGCGTCCGGGCCGGAGGAGCCGACCACTGCGAGTCGTCCTGATACGACTGCATCGACCGCTGCCGGGTCGGCGCCTGGTCGCTGTAGCCCGGTTCGGTGGTGCCGACCGACGAGTTCCCGGTCGACGAGCTGCCGTTCGACGAGCTGCCCGACGACTGCCCCCGCGACTGCTGTCCGCCGGGTTGCTGCGGAGTCGGGAACTGCTCGTCGGCGGTACCGGCCAGTGCGCCGTCCATCGTCTCCTTCCAGATGTCCGACGGCAGCCCGGATCCGTATATCGCTCCACCCCAACTGGTCTCGATGGGCTTACCCTCCGCTGTCCCCACCCACACCGCGGTGGACAGTGACGGCGTGAACCCGACCATCCAGGCGTCCTTGTTCTCGCCGGTGTCACCCAGCTGCGCGGTACCGGTCTTCGCGGCTGACGCCCGTCCACCGGCGAGGCCGTGGTTCCGCGAGTACGCCGCGATGGGGACCATCGCCTGCGTGACGGTGTCCGCGACGGCCGGGTCGATCCGCTGCTCGCCGTCGGACGATTTGCGTTCGAACAGCACCCGGCCGTCCGCGTCGACCACCTTCTGGACAAAGAACGGCGGATGGAACTTCCCCGACGCCGCGAGCGTCCCGTACGCCGACGCCATGTCGATGGGTCGAGTCTGATACTGGCCCAACACGATTCCCGTCTCCGGGGGACCCCCGAACTGGGTGAGGCTCTCGTAGTCGATCCCCGGGATCTGCTTGGGGATGCCGGCCTGATGGGCGGCGTCGGCGATCTTCTGCGCGCCGTTCTCCATCGAGAGCGTCAGCCGGTAGTAGCTGGTGTTGAGCGAGCGTTTGAGCGCCTCCGTGAGGCTGCACGTCCCGCAGGTCTCGCCCTCGACGTTCTTGATGGTCAGGTCGCCGACGGTCAGCGGCGCGCTGCTGAACTGCGTCGTCAGCGGCACCTTGTCCTCGAGCGCCGCCACCGCCGCGAACACCTTGAACGACGAACCCGTCTGCAACCCCGCCTGCGCGAAGTCGAAGCCCCCGCCCTCCGTCCCGCCGTAGTACGCCCGCACCGCCCCCGACCTGGGGTCGATCGACACCACCGCCGCGCGCAGTTGGTCCGGCTGCTTGACGAGGGTCCGGTTCACGGCGTCCACCGCGGACTGCTGCGCCTTGGCATCGATCGTCGTGGTGATCTGCAAGCCCCCGGTGTCGAGGTCGCGCCGGCTGATTCCGATCGCCGAGAGCTCCTGGGCCACCTGCGTCCGGATCAGCCCCTCCGGCCCCGGCGGGACGTCGGACGACGGCGCCACCGGCAGCACCGCCGGGAACTCGGTGGTCGCGCGTTCGGACGCGGCGAGCACCCCCATCTCGACCATGCCGTCGAGCACGTAGTTCCATCGCGCCCGGAGCCCGTCCGGGTCGGTGGCGGGATCGAGCGCCGACGGACGCTGGATCACCGCGGCCAGCACAGCACCCTCCGCGAGCGTCAACTGGTCGACGGGCTTGTCGAAGAAGGCATGCGACGCCTGGGCGATGCCGTATGCGTTGCGGCCGAAGTAGATCGTGTTGAGGTAGGCGCCGAGGATCTCGTCCTTGGACCACTGGCGCGCCATCTTCGCCGACGCCACGAGTTCGCGGGCCTTGCGGACCACGTTCCGGTCGGTGCCCACCAGCGCGTTCTTGACGTACTGCTGCGTGATCGTCGAGCCGCCGCCGGCGCTCTCGCGACCCAGCACGTTGTCCCGGCCGGCCCGCACGAACCCCGAGATCGAGTACCCGGGATTGGAGTAGAAGTCGCGGTCCTCCGCCGACAGCACCGCGTTACGGACGTAGCCGGGGACCTGGTCGAGCGGTACCTCGGTGCGGTTGCCCTCCGGTGGCACCACCTTCGTGACCACCGTCGAACCGTCCGACGCGAGGATCGTGGCCACCTGATTGGGGCGCATCTCGTCGGGGCTCGGGACATCCGTCAGCAGGTACGCCGCCACGAACAGGACGATCGGGACGATCGCCATGAGCGCGACGATCCGCAGGACCGTGCGGCGTCGGGATCGGTGTCGACGCTCGGGCTGTGACGGGTTCTCGGGCTTCGTGCTGCTCGTGGGGTTCACGCGCGCAACTTCCGGTCCGCAGGCGGCGATTCAACCGGACCCCAACCGGGGTCAGTCGAATCCGGTCGTCCCTCGATAGTCGCACTTCGTCGCCGGTCAGGCACGTCTATCGCGGGAGGAGCGGAGACGGATCGGACATACCCGACGCCGCCTCACCCCCGCGTTTTGCGCACTTGACGCACCTCCACGCGCCGATTCGTCGCGGCAAGTGCGCAAAACGCGGTCGAGATCGGACCGAACTTCTAGTGCTGCCGCTCCGGTTCTGGTCATGCCGCTCCGGCAATGGGCGCAGCGGCGTGACCGAAAGCGGAGCGGCAGGGGAGCCAGGCGGTCAGCTCCGCCGGTGCAGCACGATCGCTCCGCCGAGCAGCACGACGCAGCCGAGCAGGATCAGCGACGCCGTCACGGACGGCTCGCCGCGCACGATCGGGACGACCGCCGCGATGAACGACATGAACGTGAAGAACCCGAGAATGCCGATGAGCATCTCGAGGGACTGGCGTCCCCGCGACGGCCTGCCGGACGCCATGTCAGCTCTTCACGCCGCCCGCGGTCAGGCCGGAGACGATGCGACGCTGGAACAGCAGCACCATGATCACCAGCGGGATCGTCACGATCGTGCCGGCGGCCATGATCGCCGCGTACGGCTGCTCCCACGCGTTCGCGCCGGCGAACCGGGCGATCGCCACGGTGACGGGTTCGGTCTTCTCGGTCGACAGCAGACTCGCGAGCATGAACTCGTTCCACGTCGCGATGAACGCGAGGATCGCGGTGGTGAACAGCGCCGGCGCGGCCAGCGGCAGGATCACCAGGCGGAACGCCTGGAACCGGCTCGCACCGTCGATCCGGGCGGCCTCCTCGAGTTCCCACGGCAGGTCCGCCAGGAACGACGTGAGCGTGTAGATGGTGAGCGGCAGCACGAACGAGATGTTCGGAATGATCAGCGCCTGGTACTGGCCGATCCAGCCGAAGTCACCGAACAACTGGAACAGCGGCGTCATCAGCGCGACTGTCGGGAACATCGACGCGCCCAAGATGATGCCGGTGACGACGAACTTGCCGCGGAACTCGATCCGCGCGAGCGCGTACGACGCGAACACGCCCAGCAGCAGGCCGACGGCCGTCGTCACCACGCCGATGATGAGGCTGTTGACGATCGCGCCGAGGAAGTCGTTGCCCTTGTCCGTCGCCAGCGCGGCCCGGAAGTTGTCGAGCGTCAGGTACGTCGGCCACGGCGTGGTGTCGAAGGTGTGGTCGACCTGGCGGAACGCGGTGACGACCATCCAGTAGAACGGCGCCAGACCCCAGATGAGGATGATCGCTACACCGAGGTAGGTGCGCGCGGCCTTCCCGCGGTCGGTGCGACGACGGCGGTACGGCGTAGCGGAGGCGACCGATTCGGCCTGCGACTCGGCGACGGCCACCGACGCCGGCGTCGACGCCTCCCAGACGACGTCGTGATCGTCGAGGTCTTCGGGCTTGCTGTGGCGACCCATCAGTGTTTCGCCCCCTTCCGCTGCTCGTCCTGGGTGCGCACCGCGTTGGCGCCGAGGAACTTCACCATCACGAACGCGACGGCGAAGATCAGCAGGAAGACCAGGGTCGACAACGCCGATGCGCTCTGGAAGTGCCCCTGCCGAATGTCGGCCATCACCAGGATCGACAGCGTCGCGTTCGGGGTGGCACCGGACGTGCCGGACAGGATCGCGGGCAGGTCGTACATGCGCAGCACGTCGAGCGTGCGGAACAGCACCGCGACCATGAGCGCGGGCTTCACCAGCGGCAACGTGATCTTGGTGAACCGCTGCCAGGCTGTGGCGCCGTCGACCTTGGCGGCCTCGTAGACGTCCTGCGGAATCATCTGCAGGCCCGCGAGGATCAGCAGCGCCATGAACGGCGTCGTCTTCCACACGTCGGCGATGATGACCGCGAACCGCGATGCCCACGGATCGGTGGTCCACGCGATCGAGGTGCCGAGCAACTTATTGGCGATGCCGTTCTCGGCGAAGATGAAGAACCACAGCTTGGCGGTGACCGCCGTGGGAATGGCCCACGGGATCAGCACGCTCGCGCGGAGCAGGGACCGGCCCCAGAACGTCTTGCCCATGATGGTGGCCATCCACAGACCGAGAATCACCTCGATCGTCACGGTCACGACGGCGAAGAACAGGGTGACGCCGAGCGCGGGCCAGAAGTCGTGCGCGAGGGTGCCGGGCGGGCAGGAACCGGCGCCGGCACCGCAGTCCTGCACCAGCCACTGCAGGTAGTGCTTGAACCCGGCGAACCCGCCCTGGACGAAGCGTCCGGTGACGGGATCGACGTGCTTGTTCTCCTGGAAGGACAGGATCACCGCGCGAATCACGGGGTACACGATGACGACGGCCAGGATCGCCATTGTCGGTGCGATCAGCCAGATCGGACGAAAGTCGCGCTTACGCGGCGCGGGCGCCGGGAGTTCGTCGTCGTGACCCGTGCGCCCGGACTCGGGCGCCTCGCGCTCGGAAGCGCGACCGCCGTGGTCGGAGTCGTCGACTCCGACCACGGCGCGGGCCTCGTCTGCTCGCCTCAGCTCAGCAGAGTCAGCCATCGTGCGTTACCTGATCTCTCGTGATCGAACGGGTGCCTACTGGTTCGCGGCGGTGATCGCTGCGGCCATATCGGTGGCCGCCTTGTCGACGGTCGCCGCACCGGTGAGCGCCGAGTTGGCGTTGTCCTGGATGGCCTTCGAGACCTGCGTGTAGTTCGGGGTGACCGGACGCGGCTTCGCGTTCTCGAGGGCCGCCTTCAGCGCGGGCAGGTACGGGTACTTCGCCTGCAGGGCCGGGTCGTCGTAGACCGACTTCAGGACCGGCGGGAACGACGCGTCCGCGAACGACATCTGATTCTCGTCGTTCTGGACGAAGGCGATGAAGTCACGCGCGGTCGCCTTGTTCTTGGAGAACACGTTGATGCCGTTGTTGTAGCCACCGAGGGTCGATGCACCCGCGCCGTTCGGGCCGACGATCGGCGCGACGCCGACGTTGCCCTTCACCTTGGAGCCGTCCTTCTGCGCGTTGTCCCACATGTACGGCCAGTTGTAGGCGTACATGGATTCGCCGCCGACGAACGCGAGGGCGGTCTCCTCCTCGGTGAAGCCGGTAGCGCGCTTGGCGATGGTGCCGCCCTGGTAGGCGTCGACCAGCGCCTGCAGGCCGGCCTCGGCCTGCGGCGAGGTGACCTCGGGGGTCTTGCCGTCGGCGCCGACGACCGAACCGCCCCACGAGTTGATGAACTGCGTGGTGTTGACCGTCAGGCCCTCGTACTGCTTGAGCTGGGTGACCATGCAGTCCTGGACGCCCTTGTCCTTGGCGACCGCGCAGCTGTCGGTGAGCGCCTTCCAGTCCGCCGGCGCCTGTGGCGTCAGGTCGGTGCGGTAGTACAGCAGCTGCGCGTTGGTGTTCTGCGGGCCCGCGACCAGCTGGCCGCGGTAGGTGGCGGTCTCGACCGTCGACGGCAGCAGGTTCGCGGTGTCGATGGCCAGCGGACCCTCGAGCGGCTGCAGCCAGCCGTTCGCGGCGAAACCGGCGGTCCAGACGACGTCGAGTGCCATCACGTCGTAGTCGGCGTTGCCGGCCTGCAGCGACTGCTCCAACTTGTTGCGCTGGTCGTCCGCCTCACCGGGCAGCTCCTTGAGCGAGACCTGCTCGTCCGGGTGGGTGGCGTTCCACTTGGCGATCACCGGCTGCAGCTTGTCGGTGTCGTTCTTGCCCATCGCGAACGAGATCGCGCCGCGGCCGTCGAGGTTCTGCGTGGCGGCGTCGGAGGCGCTGGCGCCGCTCCCGCTGTCATCACTCGAGCAACCGGCGAGCGCGAGCAGCGCGACGGCCGAGGCCGCGACCGCAACCCGCGAACGCGTATTGAAAGAACGCATGGTCCACCTTTCAGATAGACGTATCCGGTCCCCCGCGGACATCAGCTCCACCGGACCGAGGCATATGTCGCCGCTCACTCTCGCACGAACCGGTACGGAATTCGGTCATTACCCCCGGACTGGATCGGTCATGGTCACCCGACGCGTCGGCCGTCGGTGACCGAGAACAGGTGCACTTCGGCAGGGTCGACGTGGAGGTTGATCCGCTCGCCGCGATGCGGGGGGTGGCGCCAGTCGGCGCGTGCGACCAGATGATGCTCGCCCGGCCCACCCAGACCGGTGCGTCCGTAGACGAAGGCGTCCGCGCCGAGCTCCTCGACGACGTCGACGTCCATCGGGATGCCCGCATGACCGCCGGCCGACTCGAGGTGCTCCGGACGGATACCGACGACGACCTGGCCCTCGGGGATCTCCGCGATGGTTTCACGGGAAACCGGGATCACCGAGTCGCCCAGGACGACACCGCCGTCGGTGACCGGCAGGGTCAGCATGTTCATCGACGGCGAGCCCATGAATCCGGCGACGAACTGGTTGACCGGCCGGGTGTAGAGCTCACGCGGCGAGGCGCACTGCTGGAGGATGCCGTCCTTGAGGACCGCGACCCGGTCACCCATGGTCATGGCCTCGACCTGGTCGTGCGTGACGTAGACGGTGGTGGTGCCCAGCCGCCGCTGCAGCTGCGCGATCTGGGTGCGGGTCTGCACGCGCAGCTTCGCGTCGAGGTTCGACAGCGGCTCGTCCATCAGGAACACCTGCGGATGCCGCACGATCGCGCGCCCCATCGCCACGCGCTGCCGCTGGCCGCCGGACAGCGCCTTGGGCTTGCGCTCCAGGTACGGCTCGAGGTCGAGCATCTTCGCCGCCTCCAGCACGCGACTCTTGATCTCGTCCTTGGGCGTCTTGGCGAGCTTGAGCGCGAAGCCCATGTTCTCGGCCACCGACATGTGCGGGTACAGCGCGTAGTTCTGGAACACCATCGCGATGTCGCGTTCCTTGGGTTCCTGAGCGGTGACGTCACGGTCGCCGATGAGGATGCGGCCGTCGTACACCTCCTCGAGACCCGCGAGCATGCGCAGCGACGTGGACTTGCCGCAGCCCGACGGGCCGACGAGGACGAGGAATTCACCGTCCTCGATGTGGAGGTCCAGCTTGTCGACCGCGGGGGTCGTCGCGCCCGGGAACAGGCACGTGGTCTTGTCGAATGTCACCGAAGCCATGTGGAACGGTCCCTTCACCGGCAGGAACGTGCCGGACGATCCGAGTCAGGGTGCACGGGCGTGCGGGGCACAGCATAGGCGTAGGCGGGGCCGCGAACCATCAACCGGTTACGGGCCGTAGCCGCACGAAATGGATGTTCTCGCCGGCCGCGCGGAACTCGGACTCGCTGCCGTCGACCTCGAAGCCCATCGTGGAGCACAACCGCACGCCGAGCTTGGGGTGGACGCTGCCGTAGTGCGCCATCAGGTCGCCACCGGCGTCGGCGTCCAGGAACTCCGCCTCGACGGCAGATCTGCGCCGCCCCACCTCGACCCGTGCCCGGGGGTGCGCCTTCAGGTTCCGGTACCAGTCCGACGTCGTCCCGAAGCCGGCCGCGACGATGTAACCGTCCGGCGCGCCGCGGCCGACCTCGTCGTGGTCGACCACCTCGAGAACCACCTGCCGGGTCTTGCCGCTGCGCCGGCCGACGTGTTCGAGGAGTACGAAGCGGTGGCCGAGCAACACACCGAGATGCCACCGGTAGAGCGTGATGGGCATGCGGAAGAACCGGCGCTTCCAGCCGGTGGGCGGGCTCGGGCGCTGCGTGATCCGCACGCCTCCAGTGTGCGCCTCCAACCGCGTGCGGCGGGCCCGACGCGGGGCTACCGTGAGATGCGAGTCCCGGCGCGAAGGAGTCCCACATGACCCGCCCCGTGCGTATCGGCCTGCAACTGCAGCCCCAGCACGCCCCCGATTACGGCAAGATCCGCGACGCCGTGATGCGCGCAGAGGAGGCCGGCGCCGACGTCGTCTTCAACTGGGATCACTTCTTCCCGCTGTACGGCGATCAGGAGGGCGCGCACTTCGAGTGCTGGACGATGCTCGGGGCGTGGGCCGAGCAGACCGAGCGCGTGGAGATCGGTGCGCTGGTGAGCTGCGCGGGCTACCGCAACCCGGATCTGCTGGCCGACATGGCCCGCACCGTCGACCACATCAGCGGCGGGCGGCTGATCCTCGGCATCGGCGCCGGCTGGTTCGAGAAGGACTACGACGCATACGGCTACGAGTTCGGCACCCCCGGATCACGGATCAAGCTGCTGGGGGAGTACCTGCCGCGCATCATCTCCCGGCTGGACAAGCTGAATCCGGCTCCGACACGGCACATTCCACTTCTCATCGGCGGTAGCGGCGAGAAGAAGACCCTGCGGCTGGTCGCGGAGTACGCCGACATCTGGCACGGCTTCGGCGAACGCGACGAGTTCGTCCGCAAGTCCGCGATCCTCGGCGAGCACTGCGGCGACGTGCAGCGCGACCCGCACGAGATCGAGCGCTCGACGTGGTGGCCGGGCGCCGAACTCGCGCCGGCGTACGTCGACGCCGGCGTCACCCTGTTCACGGCGAACACCAGCGGACCCGACTACGACCTCACCACGTTGCGTGAGGCGGTCGCGTGGCGCGACGAACACACACCACCGCAACTCGACGGTCTCGCCTAGACCCGGACCACCCCGATGACCGCCGCCGCTTCCCGAATCCGAGCGGCAGCGGTGCTGCTGGTGGTCCTCCTCCCGGTACTCGTGCTCGCGGCGTGCTCGTCGGGACGGAACTCGTCGGGGACCACCGACCTGTGCGCCCCGCCCGGCGTCGACAGCGCCACCGCGCTGCCCGCCAATCTCGACACCGGCGCCGCGACGGCCGCGGAGGACAAGTACACAACCCCGGACACGCTGCCGGTCAGCGGAATCGACGTGTCGAAGCTGCGCCTCACCAAGCCCGGCACGCTCACGGTCGGGACCCTGTCGGACGCGCCGCCGAGCATCTGCGTCAACTCGCACAACGTCTTCACCGGGTTCGACAACGAACTGCTGCGGGCGGTCGCCGCGAAGCTGGGTCTGCAGGTGGAGTTCATCGGCACCGATTTCGCGGGACTGCTCGCGCAGGTGGCGGGGCATCGCTTCGACGTCGGGTCGTCGTCGATCACCACCACCGACGCCCGACGCGACCTGGTCGGCTTCACCAACGGCTACGACTTCGGGTACTTCGCACTCGTGGTGCCGAACGGCAGTGCGATCAAGGGCTTCTCGGACCTGAACTCGTCCGTCCGCATCGGTGTCGTCCAGGGCACCGTGCAGGACGACTACGTGGTCAACACCCTCGGCCTGAACCCCGTGAAGTTCCCCGACTACAACACCGCGTACGCGAACCTCAAGACCGGACAGATCGACGCGTGGGTGGCACCGTCGCAGCAGGCGCAGGGCGCGATCGCCCCCGGCGATCCGGCGTCGATCGTGCAGAACACGTTCAGCCTCAACAACTACGTGGGATGGGCGGTCGCGAAGGACAACCAACCGCTGATCGACGCGCTCAACTCCGGACTCGACGCGGTGATCGCCGACGGGACGTGGGCGCGGCTGTACTCGGACTGGGTGCCGCGGGAGGTGCCCGCGGGATGGAAGCCCGGCAGCAGGGCCGCCCCCGAACCCGAACTGCCGGACTTCGCGGCCATCGCCGCGCAGCATGCAGCGACAGCGGAACCGTCCACCGTGCAACCGAAGTCGACGCTGCAGCAACTCGGGGCGACCTTCTTCGACTGGGAGCTGTACAAGCGAGCCTTCCCGGACCTGCTGCGCACCGGCCTGCCGAACACGCTGATCCTGGCGCTGTCGTCGGGCATCGCGGGCACGGTGATCGGGATGCTGCTCGCGGTCGCCGGGATCTCCCGGACCCGGTGGCTGCGCTGGCCGGCAAGGGTCTACACCGACATCTTCCGCGGCCTGCCCGCGGTGGTGATCATCCTGCTGGTCGGCCTCGGCGTCGGACCGGTCGTCAAGGGGCTGACCGGCAGCAACCCGTATTGGCTCGGCGCCGCCGCGCTGGCACTGCTGGCGGCCGCGTACATCGGCGAGATCTTCCGCTCGGGCATCCAGAGCGTCGAACCCGGACAGATGGAAGCCGCACGGGCACTGGGCTTCTCGTACCGAAGGTCGATGACGCTGGTGGTGATCCCGCAGGGTGTGCGCCGGGTGCTGCCGGCCCTGATGAACCAGTTCATCTCGCTCATCAAGGACTCGTCGCTGATCTACTTCCTGGGTCTGCTCGTCACGCAGCGCGAACTGTTCGCCGTCGGCCGAGACCTCAACGCGCAGACCGGCAACCTGTCGCCACTCGTCGCGGCCGGCCTGTTCTACCTGGCGCTGACCATCCCGCTGACGCACCTGGTGAACTACATCGACCATCGCCTGCGGACCGGCCGCGCCGACACGTCGGGCACGCTCGACGACCTCGAGCAGGCGATCGTCGTGGAAGGGGGCTGACGCATGCCCGATTCCGTCTCGCTCACCGGCACCGGACTGCACCTCGCGTTCGGCACCAATCGCGTCCTGCGCGGGGTGGACCTGCACGTCGACGCCGGCAAGACCGTCACGGTGATCGGTCCGTCGGGATCCGGGAAGTCGACCCTGCTGCGGGTGCTCAACCGCCTGCACGAACCCGACGCCGGCGACGTCCTGCTCGACGGCCGCTCGGTGCTGCACGACAACCCCGACCGGCTGCGTCAGCGGATCGGCTTGGTGTTCCAGCACTTCAACCTGTTCCCGCACCGCACCGTCGCCGACAACATCGCCCTCGGCCCGCGCAAGCTCCGGAAGATGTCGAAGGACGCGGCCCGCCGCCTCGCGCTCGAACAGCTCGAGTTGGTGGGCCTGGCGCACAAGGCCGACACCCGGCCGGGGAATCTGTCTGGCGGTCAGCAACAGCGCGTCGCGATTGCCCGCGCGCTGGCGATGAAGCCGCAGGTGATGTTCTTCGACGAGGCGACGTCGGCGCTCGATCCCGAACTTGTGAAGGGCGTGCTGGCACTGATGACCGACCTCGCGAAGGGCGGGATGACGATGGTGGTGGTGACGCACGAGATGGGATTCGCGCGATCGGTCTCGGACACCGTCGTGTTCATGGATCGCGGCACCGTGGTGGAAGCGGGTGTACCCGAGCAAATGTTCGACAGCCCCGAAACCCCGCGACTACAGACCTTCCTGTCCGAAGTTCTCTAGAGTTGTTGCCCGGATGGGTCCCAACGTCGTGGATCGTCGGGGAGATGCAATCGATCCATCCCGCGGCCACGCCTTTACGAAGCGAGGCAGTTCTGAAACGCACACCGAGATTGAGATGGATGCTGATAGCGCTGCTGTCAGTGGTGACAATGGCCAGCTGCGGAGCCGGACTGCCGCAGAAGGCACAGGTGCCGGGGCGGGTCGAGGCCGCCTCGGACGGCCTGTACCTGGACGGGCAGAAGTGGTGGCCGGCCGGCTTCAACGCCTATCAACTGTCGACGAACTGGGCGATCAACCGGGGCTGCGGCGGCATGGTCGACCTGCCGACCTACTTCGAATCCCTGCCGCCGCACTCGCTGACGCGCTTCGACGCGTTCCAGGAGCTGGCGATCAACAAGTTCACCGGCGAACTGGACTTCACCGCGATGGACGCCGTCTTCGCGGAGGCCGAGCGCACCGATCAGATGATCGTCCCGGTGCTCTCCGCACAGGACGGCGCCTGCGAGAGCGAGCAGTTCAAGGACCGCTCGTGGTACGTGGGCGGCTGGAAGACCGACGATCAGAACGGCACCCGCCTGACATTCGAGCAGTGGGTCCAGACCGCCGTGCATCGGTGGAAGGACTCCCCGGCGGTCGCGGCGTGGGAGTTGGTGGGCGAACCGGATCCCGGTGAGTGCGTGAACGGGAACTGCGACTGGTGGGTGCGCACGTGCCCACCCGATGCCGCACAGGTGCTCCGCGACTTCATGGAGGAGGCCGGTGCCGAGATCAAGGCGATCGCGCCGAAGCACCTGATCACGGCGGGACTGATCGGCGGCGGCCAATGCGGCACCGGCGGCGACGACTACCAGTACGTGACCGAGTCGGACAACGTCGATTTCGTGCAGTACCACGACTACGGCGCCGACGGCATCCCGCTGCCGGGCGACCAGTGGAACGGTCTGGCCCGTCGGATCGACCAGACCGAGGCGGCCGGAAAGCCGTTACTGGTGGCAGAGATCGGTGAGAACGCCGGCTCGTGCAAGACGCTGCCGGCACGGGCGTCGAGCATCGGACAGAAGATCACCGGTCAACGGGCTGCCGGGACCGCAGGTGCGCTGCTGTGGGCGTTCGTCCCGGATCCGCGAACGAGCGAGTGCACCATGGACATCGGCCTCGACGATCCGCTGCTCCCGCTCATGGCCGGGTTCAACACCCTCGGCTGAGCCCTTCACGATGTGCGCACTTGTCGGTGCCCGGCGAGGCCGAGGAACACCGACAGGTGCGCACATCGAGGTCAGGTCGGAAGCGTGACGATCGTGTCCGCGACCGAGTCGAGGACGGCCCCGAGCGCGCCGATGTCCGGCGTGCCCAGCGCGACCCGGATCGCGTGCGGCACGTACCGGGTGGTCGCGAACGCGTCGGCCGTCGACACCAGGATGCCGTTCTCGGCGAGCGTATTCGCGACCCGCCCCATGCGCAGTTCCGGATCGAGTCGGATCCAGACGAAGTACGACGACGGGTGCGCGAGCATGTCCAGATCCGCGAACGATGCGCGCGCAATCGCCTGTCGGGCAACCGCATCCACCCGCCGCTCGGTCTCGAGGCGATCCACGACACCGTCGCGGATCCATTCGGTCGCCAGTGTGGTCATGATGCCCGGCATGCCCCAGGACGACGCCCGCAGGCACTCGACCACCCGATCGGTGCCATCCGGCGGGGTGACGACGTAGCCGAACCGCAGGCCGGTCGCCACGCTCTTGGACAAGCCCGACACGTAGTACGACCGCTCCGGGGCGAGCGAGGTGATCGGCGGCGGCGCATCGGCGGCGAGGAACGCGTACGTGCCGTCCTCGACGATCGCGCAGTCGTGCGCACGCGCGATGGAAGCCAACCGCTCCCGGTCGGCCGCGTCGAGCACCCACCCGAGCGGGTTGTGCATCGTCGGAATCGTGTAGATGGCCCGGACCGTTCTTGTCCGGCAGAGCCTTTCGAAGGCCGCCAGGTCCGGCCCGGCGCCGTCGGCCGGTATCGGCGCCAGCTCCAGCGAATGCTCGCGGGCGAGCATCCTCAGCCCCGGGTAGGTGAGAGCGTCGGCGGCGACGACGTCCCCGGGCGCAGTGACCGCACCGAACACGACGTCGAGCCCCTGCTGTGCCCCGCCCACGAGGACGACCCGCTCGGGTTCGGCCACGATTCCGCGGCGGGCGAGGTGGTCGGCCACCACGGCCCGCTCGTGTCGGCGACCACCCGGAGGCTGTTGGTAGAGCAGCGATTCCAGGTTCCCCGACGTCGACAGGTCCCGCAGCGAGCGTCGCAGCAGATCGACCTGCTCGGACGCGAGCGGCTGGTTGAACGACAGATCGGCGGCCAGGACGGAGCGGGGTATCCGGGCGACACCCGCGCCCGACGGCACCGGCAGGTCCCGAACGAACGTGCCGCGCCCGGGTTCCCCGACGACCAGGCCGAGCGACGCCAGTTCGGCATACACCCGGGTCGCGGTCGCCAGCGCCACACCGTGCCGGCGGGCGAAGGCTCGGTGCGTGGGCAGGCGGGTACCGGGCGGCAGCTGGCCGGCTCGGATCCGGGCGGCAACGGACTCCGCGAGGCGCCGGTAACTGGGGGCGTTCACCGGAATCGTATCCAGGACAATTTCTGGATTGTCATACCTGGCGACGCTACCGTCCGCGTACAGCTTCCACCAGGACGAAGGACGGACAGGGACCGCGATGACCGAGACGACGTTGCCCGTACTCGATTACCTCGAACGTCAGGTGGCCGGGACGCTCGCCGTCACCGACCGAACCCACATGCGCTATCCGACGGCGATCTCGCAACTGCTGAACATCGCTGTCGTCGACGTCGGTGCGGGTGCCGCGACGGTGCGCATTCGTACCGATCCCGCACTCCACGGCAACCAGCAGGGCACCGTGCACGGTGGGCTGCTGTGCGAACTCGCGGATGCCGCGATCGGCACCGCCCATTCGACGGTCGTCGAACCCGGACAGTCCTTCACGAGCATCGATCTGAAAGCGACGTTCCTGCGCCCGGTGTGGGCGGACGTGCTCACGGCGTCGGCGCGCGTCACGCATGCGGGCCGCACGATCAGCCACTACTCCTGTGAGATCACCCGAGGCGACGGCAAACCGGTGGCGACGGTCACCAGCACCGTGATGACGCTGACCGGCGAACGCGCCGCGGGCCGCTGACTCGGCTCACCTCACTGACCGGCGGACGCGTCGGACGTCCCCAGTCCGTGGAAGGTCTTCTCCCAGTAAGACGGATTGCGGAGCAACTGCCAACACCCCTTGGCGGCCGCGATGCTCATCATCAGCCAGTAGATCGGCACGGTGACGCACGCCAGCAGCAGGTGCGAGTTGCCGCTCTCACGGCAGCCGACGATATTCATGTAGATCGCGGCCGCGTTGCCGAACACCAGCGAGATCAGCGCACCGTAGTAGATGTACGGCGGGAACACGTCCGCCACGATCAGCGGCTGCCCGAGCAGCCACGTGAACGTGATGAACCAGAACACCAGATTCAGACACGCGATGATGGGCGTGCCCGCGAGCAGCAGCGTGAACCGGATGAAGCTGAGCGCACCGAGCGACCGCCACGCTTCGAGCGGCCGTCGGGTGTGCACCAGCCACGACTGCAGATACCCCTTGTACCAACGGGATCGCTGCCGAATCCAGTTGATCGGGTCGCTGTTGGCCTCCTCGATCGTCGTCGAGTCCAGCACGGCCGTCGAGTAGCCGGACGCCGCGATCCGCACGCCCAGGTCGGCGTCCTCGGTGACGTTGTGCGGATCCCAGGCGCCGATCTCGTCGAGCACCCAGCGCTGCAGGTGATTCGACGTGCCGCCCAACGGGATCGGCGATCGCGTCTTCATCAGGCCGGGCAGCAGGAAGTTGAACCACACCGCGTACTCGGCGGTGAACCAGCCGGTGAGCAGATTCTGGCGGCCGTTGTCGTACGCGAGCTTGGCCTGGACACACGCGACGTCGTCGGGCTGCCGGGCGAACGCGGCGACGACGCGGCGCAGCTGCAGCGGATCCGGCTTGTCCTCGGCGTCGTAGATGGTGACGATCTCGCCGGTCGCGAAGTGCAGACCGTAGTTGCACGCCTTGGGTTTGGTGCGCGGCTGCGCGGCCGGCACCAGCACCACCGTCACGATCTCGCCGCCCGGCACCGAGATCGCGTCCCTCGCGGCCTCGACGGTCCGGTGATCGTCCTCCTCGAGCAACAGCAGCACCTGCAGCTTCTCGCGCGGGTATTCGAGCGCGGTCATGCCCGCGACGAGGTCGTAGATCACCTCGGTCTCGTCGTAGGCGGGCACGAGGATCGTGTACGCGGGCAACTCGTCGTCGGGGATGGCCCGCGCCTCGTCGTCGGAGACGGTGACGATGGCGTCCCGGTCGAGCCCGCGGGCAAAGATGATCAACCGGTCGATCATGGTCGCGACGTAAGCGAGCGTGCACACCGCGATGAGCACCGTGAAGGTGCCGATCGGGAAGAAGACCGCACACCCCACGACGACCAGCGCCAGCGCGAGGGCGAGATTGCGCTGCCACGACACGAAGGCGACGGCGGCCGACGCGAGCGGATGCCGCTCACGCAGGCCGTCGACCGCGTCGTTCAGCGCGGCGGCCTTGAACTCGTCGGTGACGGACACCGAACGGTCGACGCTCATGCCTCGTCCGCCTTCCACTGCGCGTCCACCAGTTGGGCCCCCACGACCCCGAGCATGTCGCGATCCTTGTACTCGGAGTTGTCGTCGACGGTGACCGCGTTGCCGCGGATCAGGACGTTGAACGTGTTGGTGACGTCGGACGCCATCGACGGCGTGGGCCGCGGGAAGATCGCGTCCGGGCGGTGGTCGTCGACGGTGACGAGGTTGACCCGCTGGCTCACGTCACCGCGCGTCCACGTGAACGACAGCAGGCTCCATGTGAGCAGCGCCTGCTCGTCGACGATCGTCGACAGCTCGCCCTGCACCCCGTGCCCGAGGTCGACGGGGACGGTGGGGCTGCGGCGGGCGTCTTCGAGACGGTAGAGCGTGTCCGTCGGGTAGACGGTGAGCGTCGCGGGGCGATGGGTGTCGAGCGTGTCGATGACGACGCGTCGGGGCCGCGACTTCGAGTCCCAGTCGGGGTTGCCCTCGTCCGCGACGATCGTCTGCCGGGTCAGGATCGCGCGCCGGCCGAAGAACCGGTCGGCCCAATCGAATTCCTCGGCGTTCTCCTGCGTCCAGCCGTCGGGCACGACCAATTGCGCTGCGGCACCGGGCGGGCCGTCCGCGATGACCGTGGCCGGCGGGTCGGGCAGCGGGATGAGCGACAGGACGAAGGCGACCGCCACGACGACCAGTCCCGACCGGACCAGGCCGGTGCGCACCGCGGTGGGGCGCTGCGGTGCGACCGAGTACGCCGCGCGACGGTCGGTGAAGTAGTACCCGTACTGCAGGTACATGCCGATGCCGACGGTCACCGCGGCCACCGCCGCGGGAACGAACTGCAACACCGGTCGGGGGGCATCCGGGAAGACGAACCAGATGAGGAGCAGCACCGCAAGTCCGACAGCAATGGTCGCCGCCGCACCGATGACACCGCGCTGACGCGTCCGACCGACCGCGATTGCGGTGGCGGTCGCCGCGAGGACGGTCACCACCACGCTCACGTGTTGCGACTGGCCGCCCAGCATCACCACGACCATGCGGTAGGGGAGGGGGGCGATGAGAACCAGCATCAGCCACACCGGCCAGAACCGGCCGACGGGTCGGAGCCCGAACAGCAGGACGGCGGCGCCGACGACGAAAAGCAACCACGACAGCAGATCGATCCGCAGGAGGCTGAACTGCTCCTCGTACCGGGGCAGCAGCAACCACTGGACGGCCACCGAGACGGCGAGGGCGATCCCGCCGACGAGGCTGTCGATCTGGCGATCGTGGATGGGCAGTTCGTCGGCGCGACGCCGGGCGATACCGATCGCGGCGACGCCGGCGAGGAACGGCATGACCAGGACGTAACCGAGGAAGTCGCCGCCGCGCAGGTCGTCGACGGTGCGGACCACCGACGGCCAGAAGGCGGCCAACGAGCAACCGGCGATGACCAGCCACCGCACGAGGATCGAAGCGCTGGTGAACGACGCTGCCACCGAACGCTTCCCACGAGCGTCGGGCGGGCGCGGCGCGGGATGGGCGGCGGCAGCGACGTCGCCGGGCGAGGAGGTGCCGACGCCAGGCATGGCATGCGTCATTGTCGATTTCCTCCCCGCGCACTCGAACGGATGTGCTGTCGTGACGATTTCGCGATCGGTGAGTGCCGCGGTCCGTACCGGCTCGTTTCCTACTCCATACTGACTCATCTCCTCCGCGATCGAAGTGTTACCCGGAGTGACGGGTGTCGCTTGGTGAGCAACCTCTCCGAATCACATATATGAGATTTCAACATTTGAACCTTTGTTTGGTTGGACTACATGGTTAGATTGGACGCGAGCGAAGGTGAGCGCTATCGCCGGTCCGTCGGACCACTGCGGCGCACAAAGAGTTTCAGGGTTTCGGGTGCCACTTCCTTCGTTCAGCCGACCGTCGTCGATTCGCTCGACCGGATGCGGCAAGTACAACGACGGACCGATCTGGGGAGAACACATGGCAGGAATCGGGGCGCACCGCCGCGCGCCGCGTCGACGCACGCTCGCAACTCTCGTCACGGGCACGCTCGCGGCGGTCGCCGTTCTCCTCCCGGGGGTGGGCGCGGCGTCGGCTCAGGACGCGGTCGACTCGACCGACGTTACCGGACAGTCAGTTCCGTTTGCCGAACTCGGACGCCCCGTAGACATCCCGTTCCCGTCGGATGCGGCGCCCGTGACGGTGACGCTTCCGGTCCCGGACGGACTGCAGGCGCAGAGGCTCACCGGAACACTCAGCACCCCAACAGACTTCCGGCAGGGTTGGCTCGAGGTGCGCTCCGAGGGCCGGGTGGTGCAACGCGTCGACATCCCCGCGGCCGCCGAAGCCGGGATCCCGCTGTCGGTGCCGCTCGACGCGCTGACCGTGGCCGACCGCTCGGTCACCCTCACGATCACGAGCCACTACATCCCGATCGACGAGCGCTGCTACGACCGCAGTCAGTTCGCACCGCTGACGCTGCGCGACGCCGCGGTGACCTACGACGGAGTCGAGAAGCAGCCGACGTCCCCGGCGGAGTTCCTCCCGCCGATCCTCCGCAAACTCACGATCTATGTGGCCGACGCGTCTTCCGCAGTCGACCAGAATGCCGCCCTCACGCTGAGCACCGCCGTCGTCAACCACTACGGCAGCCAGCCGACCCGCGTCGACGTGGCCGAACTTCCCGCGCCCGACGCCGTGCCGGACGTGGCCCCCGCGCTGTTCGAGCGCAGCATCGTCGTCGGTGGCGCTACCGAGACCGGGATCGGACTACAGAGCACGCCTGCCGGTGCCCCGGTCCTCCGGATCACCGGGAACGAGAACGCGCTGTCGTCGCAGGTGGATCTCTTCGTCGCCAACCTCGACGGCTACGCGGCCGCCAGCCGCGCGATCGCGGCACCGGACGTCCGGGTCCCCGAGGTGGCGCAGGACGTGGTGACGCTCGAGCAGCTGAAGATCGGATCGCTGACGGCGTCCGGGCTCAATCACATCGAGGTGCCGATCGAGGTCAACCAGACCCAGCTCGGCCGGCCGATCCGGGACCTCTCGGCCCACCTGTTCGGCACCTACGTCCCGCTGCCGCAGTCACGCAGCGGCATCCTCACCGTCGGCCTCGGCGGAACGCAGCTGGCGAGCGCACCGCTCGACGCGTCCGGGAAGTTCGACGTCCAGGTGAACGTGCCGAACAACCTGCTGTCCCGGTTCATGACGCTCACGGTGGCGCTCGACGTCACCGGCGACTTCCAGTGCGGCACGAGCGACGCGTCGTCGCTCACCGTCGATCCGCGCAGCACCGTCTCGTCGAAGCTCGCAGCGCCGCCGCTGCCCGGCGGCTTCGCATCGCTCCCGCAGACCCTGCTGCCCACCGTCGACGTCGGCCTGGGCGACAACGCCCTCGGCGATCTGCGACGCGCCAACCAGCTGCTGATCCAGATGCAGCGCATCAGCTACCTCCCGCTCCAGCCGCGGGTGCGGCCGCTGACCGAGGCGGCCACCGGCACCCTGCCGGCGATCCTCGTCGCGGCCGACGGCAACCTGCCGCAGTCGGTCCGGCAGCCGCTGGAGTCGGCCGACCCGGCACTGCTGGCGCTGCAGGGGGTGACGGGATCGACGCCGTACGGCGCGTTGCAGGTGGTCGAGCAGGGCAATCGCAGCATCGTCCTCGCGACGTCCACCGGCGAGCCCCACGATCTCGACGCGCTGCTCGGCTGGCTGGACGCCGATCCGTCGCAGTTCCCGCGGCTCACCGGTGACGTGCTGATCGGCCCGCGTGATGCCCGACCGTTCACGATCGGCGTGCACGTCACCGACATCGCCGCGCAGGCCGACGCCGAGGACGATTCCGGCATCGGCGTCGGGACGATCGTCGCGATCGTGGCCGGGACGGCGGTCCTCGCCGTGGTCGTGGTCGGCACGACGCTGTGGCTGCGCCGGCGCCGGACGTGACGGCGACGACGGCTCTGCGTTCGGCGCCCCAGCCCGGTGGCGCCGAACGCGCCGCCGCGCCGCACGCCGAGAAGCGCCGCAAGCCGTGGGCGCTGTACGGGGTCCTGTTCGCCGCCTACCTCGCGGTGGGCGTGTGGATGAACCTCGGCGTGGGTTTCATCTTCACCGACTCGCTCTCGCGCGTCGCGGCGGTCTCGGGCGTGCTGCTGAGCCGCGATCCGCACCTCGCCGCGATCGGGTTCGTCTTCACCCCGCTGACCGCCTTCGCGCAGTTGCCGCTCGGGTTCCTCGGGCACTGGTGGCCCGAACTGCTCCGCTGGAATCTCACCGCGGTGGTGATGTCGGCCGCCTTCATGGCCGGCGCCGTCGTCCAGATCCGTGGGATCGCGCGCGACCGTGGATGTTCGACGGTTCTGGTCGTGGTGCTGACCGCGCTGTTCGCGCTCAATCCGATGATCGTCATGTACGCGGCCAACGGCATGAGCGAGGCACCGTTCGTGTTCTTCGTGTGCTGGGCGGTGCGGCGTCTGATGCGGTGGATGCGCAGCGACGGCGTGCACGACCTCATCGCCGCGGGCATCGCGCTGGCGCTGGCGTATCTCACGCGGTACGACGCGATCGCCCCGATGCTCGTCGCGGGAGCGCTCGTCGGCCTGGTCACCGCGGTCCGGCACCGTCCCACCGCGCAGTCGGCACGAGGCGATCGTTGGTGGGCGGCCGCGGTCGACGTCTCACTGGTCGTCGGCCCCGGAGTCGCGGCGTTCGCGGCCTGGTCGTTCACGAGCTGGCTGATCACCGGCACTGTGTTCCAACAGTTCTCGTCGGTGTATGGCAACAGCGCGATCCTCGAACAGTCCGGGGGCGGCAGCACCACCACCGCGGTCGACCGGGCGGTGTTCTCACTGACCGAGATGGCGGTGCTGGGCCCGGCGGTCCCGCTGCTGCTGATCGTCGCCGCGGTACTCGCGTACCGCCGGCGGGACGCCGAGATCCTGGTGCCGTTCACGGTTTTCGGTGCCGTCCTCGGTACGCAGTCGCTGCTGTACCTGATGGATTCGACGTTTCCGTTCCTGCGCTTCTACATCACGATCATCCCCTTTGCGTTCGTGCTCGTGGTGCTGCTCGCACAGAGCCGGGCGCCCGTGATCTCGCACCGCCCAGGGCATTTCGCGCCGGAACCCCGACCGGTCCCGCCGTATCCGGGACCGTCGCCGCTCGTCGCGCTCGCCGTGTGTCTGCTCGTCGGATCGACCGCCGTCACGACCGTCGCGATGGGCAACGCGCGGCTCGCGGCCCTCGAACACTCCATCGCGAGCGCGATCGTGCCAGGCCGGCAGGACCCCGACGAGCTGGCGATCCTGCGGACGTTCGGCGCCGAGCGACGCATCGCCGACTACCTCGACAGCCTCGACCTCCCGGAGGGCTCGGTCCTCCTCGACACCGTCGAGGGCTTCGCGGTGGTCACGGCGTCGGAGAACCCGAAGCAGTTCGTCGTCACCTCGGATACCGACTTCGCGAAGATCCTCGACGACCCCGCCGGGCACGGCGTGCAGTACATCCTGGCAGTGCCGAATACCAAGCGCGGTGTCGCGGACGCCGTGAACCGCCGCTACCCGACGATGTTCGAGACCGGATCGGGCGGCGTCGGCGCGCTCGTCCTCGAGATGCGCAACGACGGTGGCACCGAGCCCGAGATGTGGCGGCTCTACCGCGTGACGGGCCAGCTCACTCCGGGTGGCTGAGCGGCGGTGAAGCGCGCCGTCGGTGCCGAGACCGTCGTTGTGCTCGCTACGACTGCTCTGCCGCGTGCGCTCCGAGCAGGTCCGCGATGGACGGGTTACGGCGAAGGGTCTGCCCACCGCTCACGTGCAGCACCTGTCCGGTGACGTACCCGGATTCGTCACCGGCCAGCCACGCGGCTACGTTCGCGACGTCCTCGGCGACCCCGACCCGCCCGAGCGGAATCTCCCGCAGGTAGAGCGATCGGATCGGCGGATAGTTCAGGCCGCCGCCCGACATCGGCGCGTCCGCGACTCCACCGGGAGCGATCGAGTTCGCCCGGATGCCCCGCGGACCGTATTCGTTTGCAATGCAACGGATGACGTGATCGATCCCCGCCTTGGTGCCCATGTAGGCGGCATGATTCTCGAACATGATCGACGCGGTCACCGACGAGATCTGGATGATCGAGCCACCGTCGGCCATGTTCGCGACCAGGCGCTGGAAGTACTGGAACGGCCCGGTGAACTGGACGGCCGCCATCTTCTCGAGGTCCTCACGCGTGGTCTCCTCGAACGGCGCCAGTAGGCCCCATCCCGTCGCGTTGACCCCTACGTCGATGCGCCCGAACCTCTCCCGTGCGGCGGCGACGAGCGCATCCAGATCCTGTTCCGACGTGATGTCGCACTGCTGCGCCTGAGCGCCGATGTCACCGGCGACCGCCTCGACCGCGTCCGCACGTCGGCCCGCGACCAACACGGCGGCACCGTCCTCGACGTAGCGGCGGGCGATTGCGTGGCCCACGTTTCCGGGCGCTACGCCGAGCACGATTGCGGTCTTGCCGTTCAACTTCTTCGTCATACGAGCCAGTGTGCCTGTCAGCTGCCGAAGAAGTTGCGTGCGTAGAGGTTGATGTCGCCCATCGCCCCGCTGTAGACGTTCAGGTCGACGTTGCCGTTGACACCCGGGATCCGACCGCTGTCGGTGTACTGCCAGAACGTCCAGGTGGGCCAGCCACCCGGCAGCGGTCCGGGTTCATTGCGACCGTTGTAGTCGGCGATCCACAGCGGGTAGCGGGTGAACTCGTTGGTGTTGGCCATCGCTGTGCGCCAGAAGTTGGGGTAGGTGTAGATGATCGGCGTGCGCCCGGTGAGCGACTGCACCGTGTTGAGGTAGCGGTGCGTCCAGTCGATCAGCTGCGGTGCCGACAGGCCGCCGGTGGCCTCCAGGTCGAGGACGGGCGGCAGCCCACCCAACTGGTTGACCGCGAGCGCTGTCGTGGTGAAGAACGCGGCCTGCGCCTCGGGCGAGGCCGTGGGATCGGCGTAGTGGTAGGCGCCGCGGGCCACGCCCGCGACCCGCATCGAGAGGGAGTCCTGCGCGAAGAACGGGTTGGTGTAGAACAGCCCCTCGGTCGCCTTGACCATCGCGAAGTCGTGCCCGGCCTCATGCACTTGGAACCAGTTGATCGGCGCGCCGGCACCGTGTTGCCACGACGAGACGTCGGGGCCCTGTGGATTCGCGGCCGCGACCGCGGGGGCTGCCACGGTCACCGCCCCCGCCAGGAGCACTGCAGCGACACGGACAAGGGATCGGCACGAGTTACTCGGCATCGCCCGAGACTAAACGACTTCCTCACCGCGCGCGCCGATTTCACAGCAATGTTCATCTTCTCCCAGCCACTTCCCAGCCGAGTTCAGCCGAGCCAGTCGAGCACGGCCGCCGCCGTCCACGACTGCTGCATGCTGCCGAGCGGGCGGCCCGTGAACGGTTCGTAGTACTCCGCGAAGCTGCCGTCGGCGGCCTGGCGCAGCCCCTCCGCCCGCAGTATCGACGACCGTTCGGCCCACCCACGACGCGCGAACGCCCACGAGAACAGCCACGTCATCACCGGCCAGACCGGTCCGCGCCAGTACTCGCGGGGGTGGAAGTCACGGGAGACCGGCGACGTGGACGGCGGAACCGCATACCGCAGATCGGGGTGGCTGCAGAACCGCGGACCCTCGAAGATGTGCAGCAGGTTCCGCTCGACGCGCCTGTCCAGCCCGCCGCACAGCAGGGGAGCGAACATCGCGATCGTGTCGGTGCCGAGGCGCCGTCCGCTGCGGACGTCGAAATCACTTGCGGCACCGGTCCGCTCGTCCGTCGTGGCGATGACGCCCCTGCGGAAGTGATCTGCCCAGTAGTGCAGTTCCCGCACATCGGAGTTGGGGCGAGAATGCTCCTCCCCGATCACGGCGAGCACGTCGCACGCGAGTGCGAAGATCGCGCTGACGAACACGTCCTCGACCGCGAAACTCATCTTGTCGGCGAGCGCGTCGTCGTCGTAGCGGACGCTCTTCATCTCCTCGAGCAGCCACAGATAGCGGTCGTACTCGCCGTTGGTGGGGCGCTGCGAGGTGTCGGTGACGACCGTGACGTCCTCGCGGCGGTACGGCGGGACCGGACCGGGAATCACATTGGCGTAAGCGACATCCCATCGGGGCGAATTGTCCATTCCGGACTCCCACCCGTGGTACAGCGTGATGCGGCCGTTCCCGTCCCGGTCCCGGGCGTGGGCGAGCCACCGGTGCCACCGCATCAGATCCGCCCAGCGGCGGTCGAGGAACTCCTCCGCGGCCGCCCGCGTGCTGCGACCGTGCCGTCGCGCATGGTCGAGGATCCGCTGCACCGCGATCGCGTGCACCGGCGGCTGCGTGATGCCGGAGGTGTCCACCCCGATCGGCGCGTGGTCGGCCAGCTCCCGGCATTCCCAGCGCGACGGACCGGGGAAGTAGCCGTCGACACCGTTCGCGAACACGATGTGCGGGATCATCCCGTTGCTCCACTGCGCCGACAGCAGTGTGTCCAGTTCGGTCACCGCCCGCTCGACGCTCAGCGGCGCCAGCCCCACCGCGACGAACGCCGCGTCCCAGCTCCACATGTGCGGATACAGCCGCGGGGCCGCCGTGGTCATGGTCCCCAGGTCGTTGCCGCGCAACAGATAGGCGGCCCGCGCCGCGAGCTGGGTCGGCGTGAATCCGGGGTCGATCATCGTCCCATTCTGCGACTCACCCCGCGAACGCGCGCGTCCAGGCGAGCAGATCGTCCGCCGGCCAGGTGTTGACGACCCGCTCGACCTCGACACCGCAGCGGATCGCCCGCTCGCAGCCGAGCCCCTGCCAGGCCAGCTGTCCGGGCGCATGGGCGTCGGTGTCGATCGAGAACAGGCAGCCGATGTCCACAGCCAGGTCGATCAGCCGGCTCGGCGGGTCGCGCCGCTCGGGGCGGCTGTTGATCTCGATCGCGACGTCGTGGTCGCGGCACGCCTGGAACACCTTCTCGGCGTCGAACTTCGACTCGGGACGGTTGCCGCGACGGCCCTCGACGAGGCGGCCGGTGCAGTGACCGAGGACGTTCACCCGAGGATTCCGGACCGCTCCGAGCATCCGTCTGGTCATCTCACCCCGATCCGCGCGCAGGTGCGAGTGCACACTGGCGACCACCACGTCCAGTTCGTCGAGAAGCTCCGAATCCTGGTCCAGCGCACCGTCGTCCAGGATATCGACCTCGATGCCGGTGAGGATCCGGAACGGCGCGAGGTCCCGATTCAGGTCGCGCACCACCGCGAGTTGGTCACGCAGGCGCTCGGGGGACAGCCCATTCGCGACCGTCAGCCGCGGAGAGTGATCGGTGAGCGCGCAGTACTCGTGGCCGAGCGCAGCCGCGGTCCGCATCATCTCGTCGATCGGGCTGCCGCCGTCCGACCAGTCCGAGTGCACGTGCAGGTCACCGCGCAGCGCCGGCTGCAGGTCGCCGCCGTACCCGATCGGCTGCGCGGCCTCCCGCAACTCGCGCAGGTACTCGGGCACGCCCCCGGCCACGGCCTGCTCGACGATCGCCGCGGTCTTCGCCCCCACCCCGGGCAGCGCGGTCCACCCGCCGCCCCGCTGACGCGCCTCCCGCTGGCTCTCGGTGAGCCCCGCGACGACGTCCGCGGCCCGGCGGTACGCCTTGACGCGAAACGAGTCGGCGCGGCCGCGCTCGAGCCAGAACGCGACCTCGCGCAGTGCGTCGACCGGATCCATACCTTCATCGTGCACCCGCGGGCGCGAGGTGCGTGCCGATCGAGCGGACCCGGATGATCGTGCGTCTACCCTCGGTTGCATGGCATCCCAGCACCCCACCGCGCTGATCACGGGCGGAAGCCGCGGCCTCGGTGCCGCGATCGCCCGCGAGCTCGCGCCCAGCCACCAGCTGATACTCGGTGGGCGCAGCGCCGAATCGCTCGAGCCGATCGCCGGGGAACTGGCCGCCGCACCCTGGCCTGTCGACCTGACCGACTACGCGGCCGTCGCCGAGGCCGTCGCCGACATCGATCGACTCGACGTGCTGGTGCACAACGCGGGCGTCGCGGAGCTGGCGACCGTCGCCGAGACCTCCGTCGACATGTGGCACCGGACGCTCGACGCCAACGTCGTCGCGGTCGCCGAACTGACCCGCCTGCTGTTGCCCGCGCTGCGGGCGGCCCACGGGCACGTCGTGTTGATCAATTCCGGCTCCGGACTGCGCGCCAACGCCGGATGGGGCGCGTACGCCGCGAGCAAGTTCGCGCTGCGCGCGTTCGGGGACGTCCTACGCCTCGAGGAGCCGATGCTGCGCGTCACCTCGATCCACCCGGGCCGCATCGACACCGACATGCAGCGCGCGATCGTCCGCGCCGAGGGCCGCGAGTACGACGCCGATCAGTTCCTCACCCCGGAGACCGTGGCGCGCGCGGTCCGGCACGCCGTCGAGACGCCCCGGGACGCGCACCCCACCGAGATCGTGCTGCGCCCCGTACCGAGGTAACCGCTCGCTGCCGCCCCGGCCCCGTCGCGGTCGGGGTTACCGGACCGTCGTGATGGTCAGCACCGCGCAGGGATCGGTCATCTCGAAGGCGTCGCCGCACCCGGGCGGGAGCAGCACCGCGTCCTCCGTCACCGGATCGACGAGGACCAGCAGCGCAGCGGGATCGGCGCCCGCGGGCGGCCGACCGATCCGCACCGTCGCCGTCGCCCGGCCTCGCCGCACCATCACGTTCAGCGCCCGAGTGGGCGTTTCCACCCGGCACTGCGGCGCCCACTCGCCCGGAAACGCGAACGTCTCCAGCGGTGCGACGACATGGCGCACCACGTTGGGCGCACCGTCGTCGACCGCCTCCGACCCGAACGGTGCCCCACTCAACTCGATCGGTACCGCACCGATCGGTATGAACCACCGGTCGTATCCGTCGATCACCGAGAAAGTCGATGACGTCGGCTCGTCGGCGATGCTCACCCGCCACAGGTCGGTCTCGGCAACCACCTGGGTAGTGCCCTGGCCGTTGCGCCAGCGCACCGACTCCCGGTCGTCGCGGGTGGTCCGACGCGCCTTTGAGCCCGGCGAGTACGGTTCGGCGTTCACAGTGCCTCCGTTGCGATTGGTCGACCTGAACAGCCTTGTATATACAACCGGCTTCGGTCAACCGGCTCGTCTCGTGGTCCCGGACGACCCGCTCGCGATCATGCGGAGAACTGGTCGCGCAGAGCTATCTTCTTGAACTTTCCGGTGGCGGTTCTCGGGATCGTGGACACGAACTCGAACCGCTCGGGGATCTGCCAGCGTGCGAACTCGCGCGCCAGGTGCTCACGCAGCTGTTCCGGATCCACCGTCACACCGTCACGGAGCGCGAGCACCGCCAACGGACGCTCACCCCACCGCGGATCCGGAACCGCGATCACCGCGGCCTCCGCCACCGCCGGGTGCGCCATGAGATGGTTCTCCAGATCGACCGAGGAAATCCACTCACCGCCCGACTTGACCAGATCCTTGGACCGGTCACAGATCCGGATACTCCCGCGGTGATCGATGCGGACGATGTCCCCCGTCCGGAACCAGCCGTCCTCCGTGAAACTGTCCGCGCCCGTACCGTTGTGATACCCGGCCGCCACCCACGGCCCCCTCACCTCCAACTCACCCATCGCCGCATCGTCCCACTCGATGAACCCGTCCTCCTCGTTGCGCGCACGGATCTCGACGAACGGCATCGCCACACCCTGCCTGGCACGGAATGCGTACCGGTCCTCGGCCGCGCTTTCACGGAGGTCGACGGGGAGCCGGCTGACGGTGCCCAGCGGAGCGGTCTCGGTCATTCCCCACGCCTGCACCACCGTCAGGCCGTGGCGGTCGTAACCCTCGAGCAGGCTCCGCGGCACGGCCGCTCCACCGACGATCAGACGATCGAGACGACCCAGATCCCACCGATCCGGCTCGGCATCGAGCGCGTCGAGCATCGCCATCCACACCGTCGGCACCCCCGCCGTCATGGTGACCCCCTCCGTGGAGATCAGGTCGAGCACACTGACCGGATCCAGGTTCGGCCCCGGCAACACCAGGCGAGCGCCGAGCAGCGCCGCGGCATACGGCAGACCCCACGCGTTCGCGTGGAACATCGGAACAACCGGCAGCAGCGTGTCCTGCGCAGAAACCCCCAACGCATCAGGCAGCGCCGCCGCCAACGAATGGAGAACCAGCGCCCGATGCGAATACACCACACCCTTCGGGCGACCCGTCGTGCCGGACGTGTAACACATTGCGCCGGCGCGACGTTCGTCGATCACCGGCCACTCCATCGGCTCCGACCCACCGATCACAGTTTCGTAGTCGAGCATTCCGTCCGGTACCGGCCCACCGTGGGAGACGACGATCACGTGCTCGAACCGGTGCAGCTCACGGAACCCGTCGAACACCTCGAGCAGCGACTCGTCGACCACGATCACCCGGTCCCGCGCATCCTGCACGATGAACGCGAGCTCGTCGGCGTGCAAACGCGGATTGAGCGTATGCACCACCGCCCCCATCGCCGGAACCGCAAAATACAGCTCGAGATGCTCGGCCTGGTTCCACAACAGCGTCGCCACCCGATCACCGTCCCCGACCCCGAGACCGGCCAACGCGTCGGCCAACCGACGCGCACGCCGAGCACACGCCCCGAGAGTGGAACGGGCGATGCTGCCGTCAGGACGCCGCGAGACGACATCCCTTCCGCTGTAGAACTGTTCGGCACGCTCGACCACCGCCGTCAGCGACAGCGGGTAGTCATCCATCGTCAAGCTGTTGATCACGTAGACACTCCTGGATCGGGATGGGTGGAACTCGACGGCCGGGTCACTCACCGACCGACTCGCGACTGGGTGGACGGACGAATGGGTCAGGCGGGGCGCGAAACTCGGACTCGCGCCCCGCCTGCACGATGTTTCGGTTCGTCAGACGTGCTGGGTGAAGCCGGTCTGCCCCGGCGTCCGGTTCGGCGCGTAGCCGAGCCTGGCCAACGTCTCGTCCGCATCCGCGTACGTCTCACCGATCCGGTAGATGTCGCGGGCTTCCTTCGCCGTGGCCACCTCTCGGCCCAGCTCGTTCGCGACCCGCACCAACTGACGCACCTGCTCGGCCGAAGTGATCTTCGCGCCGCCACGCGGGGCCCACAGGTTGTCCTCGTTACCGCACCGGGTGTGCAGACCCATCGCGATCGCCATCGCATTCACCGGCAACACGCTGCGCATCAACGTCTCGAGCGTCAGGCACGCACCGTCCGGGACCCGCTGGACGAAGTTCATCATGTTGTACGGGTTCGGGCCGTCGAACCCGCCACCGATCGCCACCCACGTCACGTTCAACGGGCCCGTGTACACACCGCGGCGGATCAGCCGCTCCACCGTCTCGAGCTGCGGAATGCTCGACAGCTGGAAGTGCGGCTGGATCCCCGCGGCCTGCAGACGACGCAGGTGCTCCTCGACCCACTCCGGGCCGGCCGGCACCGTCATCTCCCGGTACGTCGCCACCAACTCCGGACGCGCCAACGACGTACCCGCCACATCCTGCGGAGTCATCAACTCGGTGATGTTCATCTGACTCGTGTTGATCGCGATCGTCACCTGATCGGGCTTCGGATCCAGCTCGGCGAGCATGTGGCGGGTGTCGTCGGACAGCCACTTCGCATCCGCCCCATCACCCTCCGGCGCGAACGAGATCGAGCCACCGACCTGCAGGATCATCTCCGGCACCGCCTCACGCAGGCGGCCGAGGAGCTCGTTGAACTTCGACAGGCGCTTGGAGCCCTTGCCATCGAGCTCACGGACGTGGATGTGCAGCACGGTCGCGCCGGCCTCGAAACAGTCCACCGCCTGCTGGACGTGCTCGTCCATCGTCAGCGGCAGGTCTTCGGGGAAGTCCGCGACCTCCCACTCCGGACCATAAGGGGCCACAGTGATGACCAGCTTGTCCTGGTTCTCCGGGAACAACGCATCGTCGTGGAAATGCATGGGTGACTACTCCTGTCGAGGAAATCGTGAAAGTGGTTGGGAATTCAGGGCGGGGCTCAGATGATGACGCCGCCGTTGGGGCTGATGACCTGGCCGACGCAGTAATGGTTCTCGCCGGCGAGGTAGACGGCGAGGGAGGCGTACTCCTCGGGGTTGCCCAGGCGTCCGACCGGGACGATCTGGAACAGGTTGGCCTTCTCCTCCTCGGTGGCGTTGTCGAGGTACGCCTGGAAGGGCGGGGTGAGCACGCCACCGCACGCGATGGCGTTGACGTAGACACCGGCGCCCGCGACGTCGAGCGCGACGGTCTTGGTCAGGCTCGCGACCGCGGCCTTCGCGGCCGAATAGCCGGGGCTGTGCGCGCTCGCGGCGGAGGTGCCGGCGATCGAGGAGATGTTGATGATGCGGCCGTAGCCCTGCGGCTCCATGAACTTCAATGCCTCACGGGTGCAGTAGAACACGCCGTGGACGTTGACGTCCCACCACTTGAGCCAGTCCTCGTCGGTGAGGCTGCTGGTGATCCCCATGGACTGCCGCTCCATGGGAGTGGTGATGTACGCGTAGTGCCGGCTGCGGCGGACCTCGTCCTCAGGCGAGTTCGGCACCCGCGCAGCGTTGTTGACGAGGATGTGGACGGTGCCGAACTGCTCGGCCGCCCGGGCGAACATCTCGACGACCTGCTCCTTGGACGACACGTCGCAGCGCAGGGCCAGGCTCTTGCGTCCCAGGGCCTCGATCTCGGCGGAGACCTCCGCGAGCTTGCCCTCCTGCAGATCGCACAGGACGAGATCGGCGCCCTCCTGGGCCATGGCGAGCGCGATAGCCCGGCCCAAACCCTGTGCGGCTCCGGTCACGACGGCAACTTTGTCGAGTAGCTGCATTCCTTTTCTCCTCTTGGTGTTTCAGTGAGAGTCGGATCCGCACGTAGCGAGTCCGAGGCCGTAGCGGGACCTATGCCGAAGGGCTGGGGGCGAGCACGTCGGTCGGCGTCGCGGACGCCACATGGGAGTTCTTCGACCGCACCGATGCGAGCTTGCGAAGACCCGCCGGGTAGAGCTTCATTCCGGCGACCAGGACAACGATCGACAACACGTTCGCCAGTGGCACCCACTGCAGCGCGCCGAGCAACCCGAGCCGATCGGACAGCATGCCGACCACGACCGGCCCCAGTGCCAGCCCGAAGATGTTGTTCGCCAGGGTGCCGACACCGAAGGCCGACGCGTGTAGCGATGGGTGGGACAGGCTGGCGACGACCGCCGTCGTGGCACCGGAGAACCCTGAGCAGAAGAACGCACCGAGACCGAGGAAGATCAACTGCAGCGGGCCGTTGCTCAGCTGGAAGCCGGCCATCAGTGACACTGTCGCGACAACGGCGTACGCGATAGCCGCGCTCCAGCGACGCTCGGGCCGTCGACGCCCGATCCGGTCGGCGGCAATGCCACAGACCACGGTTCCCGCACCGATCAGCAGGACGAAGACCGACGCCGCGAGACCGGCACGAGACGTGTCCATGTGGTGATAGCGATTGAAGTAGCTGGGAAGCCACGCGAGTAGTACGCCGGAGACGAAGAACTGAAGTCCGGCACCGACGTATGCGCAGTTCAGCGAGGCATTCGTGAACAAGCTCGAGATGGGGGCGCGCCCGCTATCGGACCGTGAACCTGCATCCGTCGACTGATCAGCGGCGTGGCGTGCCAGTCGATTCTCGGTGACGACGATCCGGAAGAGGATGACGAGCGTCATCCCGAACGCGGCCATGATCAAGAACGCTGCACGCCAACCGAGGTGGTCGGCGAGGACGCCACCGAGCGCGACGCCGATGACCGAGCCGAAGAACGCTGCACCGAGGAACGCACCGCTGAGCGATGCATGAAGACGCGGAGCGAACACACCGAGCATGACAGCCAAACCCACGCTGGCGTAAGCGGCCTCGCCGAACCCGATCAGGAATCGAGCGCCGAGCAGTTGCGTGTAGTTGCCCGCAGCGGCACACAGGACGGTTGCCACACTCCACACGACCGCCATGACGGCCACGCTGCGTACTCGACCCCATCGGTCGGCCAGCAGCGACATCGGGAGTGCCAGCAGCCCGACCATGAGGGCAACCACACTCGTCAATGCGGCAAGCTGCGAATCCGATAGGTGCCATTCGGCTTTCAGGACCGGAAAGACCGAACTGAGAACCTGGCGGGACATGTAGTCCGACATCATCAGGCCGAAGATGAGGGCGAATACAGTCCATGGAAAGATCTTGGAACGTCCGCCGCCAGAAGCGGTTTCGTTTCCGGGGGGTTGGTTCTCCGGTTCCATGTGTACTCCTGTTCGTGAGGGCATGACGGGTGCCATGCCGTCAACCACGCCGGTTGGGGAAGACAGACTGCGCGTCCCGAGCGGGATGTGGTGGGCCCGGGGACGCGCTTCAGCACAGACTCCGTTCGCGCCGCGGTGGGCGTCGAGGACGTGGGAGGCTGAGTTGCACAGAGGCACACGGACCGATCCGGCCCGTACATGCTCTTGACAATGTGGACGAATGGAACAAGCTGGGTGACGCACGTCACGCTATACGTTTTGCGACGGGGACGCTTGACCAAACCAGACAATCAGCTTGACATTTTCAGACGGGATGGAGCCGATGGCGAAAGTGGTGCGGGTGCGCAGTTCGGTACTGAACGAGTACGTCGAACTGGCGCAGTCACTGGGGACCGATCCCCACCCGATCATGCGCACGGCGGGCATCGATCCGACCACCCTGGCTCTGGCGACGCCGGATACGTGGCTCTCGGCACGGGCCGTCGACGAGTTGCTCGAGCGGACGGCGGCTGCGACGTCCTGCGAGGACTTCGGAGTGCGGATGGCCGAAGGCAGAAGGGTGTCGAATCTCGGACCGGTAGGACTGGCTGCCAGGGAAGAGCCCGATGTGAGAAGTGCGCTCGAACTCGTGTTACGTCACATGAGGTTGCACAACGAAGCCATCCGGACTCGGCTCGTCGAGGCGAACGGGCTCGCGACACTCCACGTCGAACCCGGGCCAGGAACACAGCTCGGGCGCCAATCGATCGAACTGACCGTGGCGTCGATATCCCGGATAATCGGCAACTTCATTTCGGAAGCCTGGATTCCGCTGTCCACCAGCTTCGTCCACGATGCGCCGTCGACGCTCGACGTTCACCTCCGCATGCTCGGGCCCGACGTCACGTTCAACGGTGACTTCAACGGACTCGTTCTCTATTCGAGAGATCTGGACGGGGCGAACCCGCTGTCGGATCCGCTCTTCCGACCCTACGCAAGGCAGTATCTGGACCTGCTCGCGCCGCCCGAGGACGTCTCCGTCGCCGGCCGCGTGCGCGGCTTGATCGAGGCTCTACTGCCCGGGGGAAGGTGCACCGCAACCCGCATAGCGCGCAGTCTCGGAATGGACCAGCGCACCCTCAATCGGCGCCTCTCCCAGTCCGGCGAGACCTACTCGTCCATCGTCAATTCGGTCCGCATGGAGTTGGCGCGACGGTACATCACACGCGGCGACCGGAGCCTGACCGACATAGCCGGTGAGCTCGGTTTCTCTGACTTGAGTGCCTTCTCGCGCTGGTTCCGTCAGCAATTCGGGGTGAGCCCGACAAAATGGGCAATCCGCCAGCATGACGCCGATGTGTCCTGAGGCAGATTCACCGACGTGCAGATCGCACGCTCCGGGCCGGAATCGCAGATGCCGTGCGATTCCGGCCCGGTAGCGGTCTTCGGACTAGCTGACGATCATGTCCTCCTGCGCCCAGTAGGCGCGGGTGCTGGTGATCTTGGCGTCGTCGTCGAACGTCATGACGTCGATCGGCTCCATGACGTAGGTCTGGCCGCCGACCTTCGACACGGTGCGGAAGTGGAAGGCAGCGCTGTTGCCGGCGACGCGGATCGTCAGCAGTTCGGCGGTCTGGTCCATCGCCTCGATGGCCTTGAAGAAGGCGCGGATCTCCTCGACGCCACGCTTGGGTTCGGTGCCGACCGGATCCTCGACCGTGGCGCCCTCCGCGAACAGCGCGGCCACCTGGTCAGCGCTCTTGCTCTCGAGGGCCTTCATGTACGAGGCGACAGTGTTCTTGATGTCTTCTGCGGATGCCATGCTCGCTGAACCTTTGCTCGTGGAACGAATTTCGGCCGCAGCGTAACCCGCACCACACGCCCGGTACACCGGTCGGTCCCGCCCACCGGACACTCCCGACAATCCACCGAAGCGGCTCGAGCTGCGACAAACCGCTGCTACCGTGCCGCGCATGCCAATCCAGCGCGGGGGAATCTGGGGCCGGGCGGTCGTCACTGCACTCGTGGTGACCGTCGTGGCCGGAAGTGGAATCGCAGGTACGGCCGCTGCGCAGTCGAGCGGAAGTGCTCTGCCGAACACCAGCATCGGGGGACTGGGGTCGACGGGCAGCGCCGGTGGCCAAGGATCGGTCGGCGGCGGGTCGCTGACCGACGGCACAGGGTCGGACGGACCCGGGTCGTTGATCGACGGCACGGGCTCGGACGGCACCGCGTCAGCCGGCACGACGCCCATCACCGGGTCGCTGGGGACCGCGTCGTACGCGCGGTCGGCGTTCGGCTCCTGGATACCCGGCGCGGTCGGCTCGGTCGTGCCGGCACCGGATCTGGCACCTCCTGCACTCGAGACCCTGCGCACGGGCATGCTGCCGTCGCCGATCGGAGATCCGTTCTTCGACGAGTACCCGGCCGGTCTGCCCGGCATGGCGAACGGCCAGGTCATCGAGGTCCGCGACGTGACGCCGATGGCCCGCACGCTACCGATCGGGCCGGTGCGCGAGGTGAAGCAGCTCAAGGTCAAGTCCACCGATGCGACCGGGGCACCGTCATTCGCGACCGCGACCCTCATCATCCCGGCCACGGCGTGGCCCGGTCCGGGACCGCGGCCGGTCCTGGTCAACAACGTGCCGATCAACGGACTCGGACGGGCGTGCACCCCCTCCCACACCATGGCGAACGGGATCACGCCGTCGACGAACTTCCTGGAGTTCCTCCGACCCGTCACGACGAAGGCCGAGGAACGCGGCTACGCGGTGCTCATGCCCGACCACGAGGGCCCGCGGATGGCATACGGGGAACCGTACGAAGCCGGTCACGCGATCCTCGACACCATCCGTGGCGTGCGCAACGAGTTCCCGGCGGAATTCGGCACCAGCAAGCTCGCGATGATGGGCTACTCCGGCGGAGCGATCGCCACGCACGGCGCGGTCAATCTGATCGATTCGTACGCACCGGAACTGCGCCACGACATCGTCGGCGCCGCATTCGGCGGCGTGCCCGCCGACTTCGAGATGCTCGGACGCACCATGAACGGCAACCTCGCCAGTGGGCTGTTCCTCGCGGCGGTGCTGGGGATCTCCCGGGAGCGCACCCAGATCCTGCCGCTGATCAACAGTCTCGGGCAGCAGCTGGGCATGTCGTCCATCAAGGACATGTGCGTGAACAACCTCGCCGTGATGGGCATCCTGAACGCGCCGATCGAGGTGCTCGCGAACGTCAAGGAGGCACTGAATTCTCCTGTCGCGCACGACATCTACGCGATCACGAAGATGGCCGACCTGAAGTCCGGCACCCCGCTCTACATCTACAACGGCGGGCAGGACTTCTGGATCCCGGCACTGGGTGCGCGCAATCTCTACGACCAGCAGTGCGGAAAGGGCGTTCGCGCCGTGTACCGGCAGGTGCCGGGTGAGCACCTGCTCGGCGAGGCCTTCGGCAATCCCGGGGCGTTCGACTGGGTCGATGCCCGCTTCCGCGGGGAACCCGCACCCGACGAGTGCTGACCCCCTGCACCGCGTTCTGCGCACTTATCGCTGAATCCCCTGGAGGTTCAGGACGACAAGTGCGCAGAACGCGGGTGGATCAGAGGACGACGTTCACCATCTTGCCGGGGACGACGATCACCTTGCGGGGATCCTTGCCGTCGAGCAGCGCGACGATCTTCTCGTCCGCCAGGGCGATCTTCTCGATGTCCTCGCGGGCCGCGTCGGTGGCGACGTTGATGCGGCTGCGAACCTTGCCGTTGACCTGGATCGGGTACTCGACGGTGTCCTCGACCAGCCACTTCTCGTCGGCCGCGGGGAACGGACCGTGCGCCAGCGACGCGGTGTGGCCCAGGCGCGACCACAGTTCCTCCGCGAGGTGCGGGGCAACCGGGCCGAGCATCAGTGCGAGCGGCTCCACCGCCGAGCGCGGGGCACCGGCCGGGTACTCCTTGGTGAGGTGGTTGGTGTACTCGATCAGCTTGGCCACCGCGGTGTTGTCGCGCAGCGCCGCGTAGTCCTCGCTGACACCGGCGATCGCCTTGTTCAACGCGCGCAGCGTGTCCTCGGACGGCTCGGCGTCGGTGACACGCAGGTTGCCGGTCTCCTCGTCGACGACGACCCGCCACGCCCGCTGCAGGAAGCGGTGCGCACCGATGACGTCCTTGGTGGCCCACGGCCGCGAGGTGTCCAGCGGACCCATCGCCATCTCGTAGACGCGCAGGGTGTCGGCACCGTACTCGTCGCAGATCTGGTCCGGCGCAACGGAATTCTTGAGGCTCTTGCCCATCTTTCCGTACTCGCGCTTGACCTCGGCGCCCTGGTAGAAGAACTTTCCGTCCTCCTCGGTCACCTCGGCCGCCGGCACGTAGACGCCGCGCTCGTCGGTGTACGCGTACGCCTGGATGTAGCCCTGGTTGTACAGGCGGCGGTACGGCTCGCTGGAGCTGACGTAGCCCAGGTCGAACAGCACCTTGTGCCAGAAGCGCGAGTACAGCAGGTGCAGCACGGCGTGCTCGACACCGCCGACGTACAGGTCGACGCCACCGGGATCGTTGGGGCCGTGGATGTCCGGGCGCGGACCGGTCCAGTAGGCCTCGTTCTCGGGCGCGACGAATTGCTCGCTGCTGGTGGGGTCGATGTAGCGCAGCTGGTACCACGAGCTGCCCGCCCACTGCGGCATCACGTTGGTGTCGCGGCGGTAGTCCTTGAGGCCGTCGCCGAGATCGAGCTCGACGTTGACCCAGTCGGACGCCTTCGCCAGCGGGGGCGAGGGCTCGGAGCTGGCGTCGTTCGGATCGAACGACACCGGCGCGTAGTCCTCGACCTCCGGAAGCTCAACCGGCAGAGCCGATTCCGGCAGCGGATGTGCCACACCCTGCTCGTCGTACACGATCGGGAACGGCTCACCCCAGTAGCGTTGACGCGCGAACAGCCAGTCGCGCAGCTTGTACTGGATGGTGCCCGTCCCGACACCGTCCGCCTCGAGGCGCTCGATGACGGCCTTCTTGGCGTCGGCCACGTTCCGGCCGTCCAAGTACCCGGAGTTCACCAGCGGTCCGTCGCCGGTGAACGCCGACTCGGACAGGTCTCCGCCCTTGATGACCTCGACGATGTCGAGACCGAACGCGGTCGCGAACTCCCAGTCGCGCTGATCGTGGCCGGGGACGGCCATGATCGCGCCGGTGCCGTAGCCGGTCAGCACGTAGTCGGCGATGAACACCGGCAGCTCGTGCCCGTTCACCGGGTTCACGGCGTAGACGCCGAGGAAGACGCCGGTCTTCTCCTTGTTCTCCTGGCGCTCGAGGTCGCTCTTGGCCGCGATCGACGCGCGGTACGCCGCGACGGCCTCGGCCGGGGTGGCCGCGCCGGCGGTCCAGCGCGGGTCGACGCCCTCGGGCCACTCGGCCGCCACCAGCTGATCCACCAGCTCGTGCTCGGGGGCCAGCGTCACGTACGTGGCACCGAACAGGGTGTCCGGGCGGGTGGTGAACACCTCGATGTCGTGGCCGGAGGCGTCGAACTTGACCTGGGCGCCGTGCGAGCGGCCGATCCAGTTGCGCTGCATGGACTTGACCTTCTCGGGCCAGTCCAGGTACTCGAGGTCGTCGACCAGACGGTCGGAGTACGCGGTGATCCGCATCATCCACTGCTGCAGGTGCTTACGGAACACCGGGAAGTTGCCGCGCTCGGATCGACCGTCCGCGGTGACCTCCTCGTTGGCCAGCACCGTGCCCAGACCCGGGCACCAGTTGACCATCGAATCCGAGTGGTACACAAGGCGGTACGAGTCGAGCACCTTGCTGCGCTCGACCCCGTCCAGCGACGCCCAGTCCCGTCCGTCGTCGAGGGTGCGCTCACCCGAGGCGAACTCGGCCTCGAGCTCGGAGATGCGGCGCGCCTTGCCTTGCGCGGTGTCGTACCAGGCGTTGTAGATCTGCAGGAAGATCCACTGCGTCCAGTGGTAGAAGTCGACGTCGGTGGTCGCCACGCTGCGCCGCTCGTCGTGACCGAGGCCCAGGCGTCGGAGCTGACGCTGCATGTTCGCGATGTTCGCCTCGGTCGTGGTGCGCGGATGCGTGCCCGTCTGCACCGCGTACTGCTCGGCCGGCAGACCGAACGCGTCGTAACCGAGGGTGTGCAGGACGTTGTGGCCCTGCATGCGGTGGTAGCGCGCGAAGACGTCGGTGGCGATGTAGCCGAGCGGGTGGCCGACATGCAGGCCCGCGCCCGACGGGTACGGGAACATGTCCTGCACGAACAGCTTGTCAGCGGGCACGTCACCCGCCAGCGAACCCACCGGGTTGGGCGCGTTGAACGTCCCGCGCTCGCTCCACAGGTCCTGCCAGCGCTCCTCGATCCGGCCGGCGAGCTCCGCGGTATAGCGGTGCTGCGGCGTCGAGTCGTCGGGGGATGTGGCTTGCTGAACTGGCTCGGTCACTGTGGTCGCTATCTACTTGGATGACGGGAATTCCGTCAACCAGGGTAAAGCGTGAGCGACCCCAGCGAACACCCAGGAACACCCGCTCCTCATCGAGGGGCTTATCGTGGACGGGTGGTCATCGTCGCTGTCGTGCTGTTCATCGTCGCTGTCGCTCTCGGCGCAGTGGGCATCGCCGGACTGACCGGCCGCCTCGAGCGCAACCGCTGGGCCGGGGTTCGCACCCCCCAATCGCTGCGCGACGACGAGACGTTCGCGCTGGCCAACAAGGTCGCCGCCCCCACCCTGCTGGCCGCGGCCGGTGTCCTCGTGATCGGCGGTGTCGCGGCAATTCTGCTCGACGGCGCCCTCCCGATCGTCGCGGTGATCGTCGCTGTCGTCGCCGCCTTCTTCGTCGCCGGCGCCGGCGGCACCCTCGGTTCCAAGGCCGCGGGTGCGCTGCCCGAGACCAGCGGCTGCGGCACGTCGTGCGGCGCCTGCAGCCTCAAGGGCGCGTGCGAACCGGCCTGACTGGTTGAATCCCGGGTGTGACCACACCCACATCCGGTCCGCGGGTCATCGACCCTGCGGGCGTCATCTTCGGCATCGTCGTCCCGATCCTCGGCGCGGCCGCGGGCGTCGTGCTGACGTACGTCCTCGAACCCCGGCTGCCCGAGCAGATCGCGACCCACTGGTCCGGTAGTTCGCCCGACGGGTTCATGAGCCCCACCTCCAGCGCGTGGTCGATGGCCGCGATCGTGCTGCTCGTCGGCGGCGGCTGCTCGGCGATCGCCGCGCTCGCGCAGGCCCAGCTGATGATGCGCCGGATCATGCTGCTGCTCGGACTGACCGTCGTCGGTCTGATCGTCGCGGTGGAGATCGCGATGATCGTCGGGCAGGTCGACGCGACGGCGACCGATGCCGCCATGCCGGCCGAGGCCCTCGGGCTCGGTCTCGCGCTGGGCGCCGTCGTCGGACTGATCGGCGCGTCGCTGCTGCGCGACTACCGCGTCCGCGCCGTCGCCACCGAGGCGCCGTCGGCGGACCTGCCGCGCGGCGCGGTCGAGTTGCCGATCACCGACCAGGTCGGGATGAGCGTGGGTGGACTCACTGGAACGGCCCTCGCGCTCGCGGCACCCGCGGTGCTGGTGTGCTGGATCGCGGGCGTGTGGTGGCCGCTGGGCCTGTACGTGCCGGTGGTGCTGCTCGCGGTGACCCTGCTGCAGTTCCGGCTCGTCGTCGATACGGACGGGATCCGTGTGCAGAACATGGGCATGTCGGCCATCGAGTACGGCACCGACGAGGTGCTGGGCGCGAAGGTCCGGGAGGTGCGCCCGTTCCAGGACTTCGGCGGCTGGGGGCTGAAGACGAAGGGGCGGGGCAACTACGCCGTGGTCACCCGCACCGGACCGGCCGTCGTGATCACCTTCGCGTGCGGGCACCAGCTGACCGTCACCACGCCGCGGGCCGAGGAGATCGCCGGCGCCCTCAACACCCTCGCGGACCGGCGCCTGGCGCGGTCCTGACCTCTCAGAGCGCGGACGCCCGGATCGCCTCCATGAGCGCCGCCTCGGGGCCGCTGGGCGTGCTGGACCGGCCCAGCAGCACGAACTCGACGTCACCCGGGTCGGGCAGGCCCAGCCGATCGCCGACGGGCCGCAGCTCGGTCGGTAGCAGCGAGTTCGCGTGCACGATCACCCCGAGCCCGGCCAGGACCGCGGCACGCAGCCCCGCCCGGCTGTTGGCCAGGCAGGTGATCCGGCTGGGCAGCCGCGCCGTCTCGAGGGCCCCGAGTGCGCAGGCGCGGGTGATGCTCGGCGGGGGATAGGCCACGAGCGGCACCGGGGTTGCCGGATCCCACTGGGATTCGGTCGTCCCGCCCCACACCAGTCGGTCGCGCCACACCAGTTCGCCGTGCGTCTCGCCGGGCCGCCGCATCACGAACGCCAGATCGAGGTCCCCGGCCCGCAGCTGCGCGTGCACGGCGCGGCTCAGCCCGACGGTGAGCTGCAGGTCGACGAGGGGGTGCGTGCGCCGGAAGTCCCGCAGGATCTGCGGCAGCCCCTTCGCGACCAGGTCCTCCGCCGCGCCGAACCGCAGCCGTCCGGCGAGCGTCGAGCCCTCGAAGTAGCGGCTGGCGCGGTCGTGCGCGTCGAGGATCGAGCGGGCGAAGCCCACCATCGCGGTCCCGTCGGCGGTCAGCTCGACGGTGTGGGTGTCACGGGTGACCAGCACGCGGCCGGCAGCCTTTTCCAGTCGCGCGATGTGCCCGCTGACGGTGGACTGGCGCAGACCCAGCTGCCGCGCGGCGGCCGTGAACCCACCCGCCTGCTCGACGGCAAGGAAGGTCCTGAGGAGAACGGGATCGAACACCCGTCCTGCCTATCACGAAACGTGATCACAGTTAACGGCTTGAACGGCTTTCATGATCGATTTCGTGCCATATACCGTTGACCGGTGAAGTTTCTGAGCAGGTTCTACATCGACGGATTCATCCTGGCCATCGTCGTGGTGGCGATCCTCGGCAGCCTGTTCCCCGCCTCCGGCACCGGCCAGACCGTGCTCGACTGGGCCACCAAGATCGCGATCGGATTCCTGTTCCTGCTCTACGGCGCGCGACTGTCGCCGGCCGAGGCGCTGCAGGGCCTCAAGCACTGGCGCCTGCACTCGGTGGTGTTCGCGTCGACGTTCGTGCTGTTCCCACTGATCGGCCTGGCGCTGCGAATCCTGGTGCCGACCGTGATCACCGACGAGATGTACACCGGCATCCTGTACCTGTGCCTGGTGCCCTCGACGGTGCAGTCGTCGATCGCGTTCACGTCGATCGCGCGCGGCAACGTCGCGGGTGCGATCGTCAGCGCGTCGTTCTCGAACCTGCTGGGCGTGTTCGTCACGCCGCTGCTGGTGATCCTGTTGATGAACACGACCGGTGAGGCGACGGTCGACTTCTCGTCGGTGATCGACATCGTGCTGCAGTTGCTGCTGCCGTTCCTGATCGGACAGTTGATCCGCCCGCTCGTCATCGACTGGCTGCAGAAGTACGCGCAGCCGACCAAGCTCGTCGACCGCGGCTCGATCCTGCTGGTCGTGTACTCGGCGTTCAGCGAGTCGATGAACGAGCACATCTGGAGCACGGTGATGGTGCTCGAGGTCGCCGCGGTGGTCGTGGTGTGCTGCGGCATCCTGGCCGCGGTCCTCGGCGTCACCGCGTTCGCCGGCAGGAAGCTCGGGTTCTCGCTGCCCGACCGCATCGTGATCATCTTCTGCGGCTCCAAGAAGAGCCTGGCGACCGGACTGCCCATGGCGTCGGTGTTGTTCGCCGGGCAACCGGTCGGTCTGATCGTGCTGCCGCTGATGATCTTCCACCAGATCCAGCTGATCGTGTGTGCCGCTCTCGCACAACGATTCGCGAAACGGACAGACCCGGAGCCGATCCCGACCTGACCCGCACCGGTTCGTGGACGCTCCCGCAGCACCTGCGGTTCAATGGACACTGTTCAGGTGTGTCCGACGGACCGCAGGTGTTTCTGCGGAAGTGAATTCGGAGGCGAACGTGAGCAAGGGTCACCCCCATGAGAACCGCAATCGCATCATGCCCGCCTATACGGGCCGACTCGAAACGAATCCCGTTCCCGCCCTGCGCCTGCCCGACGACGCGATGGACTCGCGCGCGGCGTACCGGTTCATCCACGACGAGTTGATGCTCGACGGCAGCTCGCGGCTCAACCTCGCGACGTTCGTGACGACGTGGATGGACCCCGAGGCGGGCGTGCTGATGGCCGAGACGTTCGACAAGAACCTCATCGACAAGGACGAGTATCCGGCCACGTCGGCGATCGAGCAGCGCTGCGTCAACATGGTGGCCGCGCTGTTCAACGCGCCGGGATTGTCCGAGACCGACCCCGATTCGGCGACCGGTGTCTCGACGATCGGCTCGAGCGAGGCCGTCATGCTCGCGGGGCTGGCGATGAAGTGGCGCTGGCGGCAGGCACGCGAGCGGGCCGGTTTGGACGCCTCCAAGCCGAACATGGTGATGGGCAGCAACGTTCAGGTGGTCTGGGAGAAGTTCTGCCGCTACTTCGACGTCGAACCGGTGTACCTGCCGATGGAGCCGGGCCGGTACGTGATCACCACGGAGCAGGTCACTGCGGCGGTGGACGAGAACACGATCGGCGTGGTCGCGATCTTCGGCACCACCTACACCGGCGAACTCGAGCCGGTCGAGGAGATCGCCGCAGCGCTCGACAAGCTCGCGGCGGACGGCGGACCGGACGTCCCGGTGCACGTCGACGCCGCCAGCGGCGGGTTCGTGGTGCCGTTCCTGCATCCGGATCTGGTGTGGGACTTCAGGATTCCACGCGTCGTCTCGATCAACGTGAGCGGCCACAAGTACGGCCTCACCTATCCGGGCATCGGATTCGTGCTCTGGCGCGACTGCGAGCACCTGCCCGAGGAACTGGTGTTCCGGGTGAACTACCTCGGCGGCGACATGCCCACGTTCACACTCAACTTCTCGCGCCCCGGCAACCAGATCGTGGGCCAGTACTACAACTTCCTGCGACTCGGCCGCTCCGGCTACCAGAGCATCATGCAAACCCTGCGGAGCACCGCGATGTGGCTGAGCGCCAAGCTTTCCGATGAAGGTACATTCCGGATGATCAGCGACGGATCAGCCATCCCGGTCATCGCGTTCGAACTCACCGACGAGCCGGACTTCACGGTCTTCGACGTCTCCCACGAACTCCGCGCCCTCGGCTGGCAGGTACCGGCCTACACGATGCCCGCCGACGCGACCGACGTCGCGGTCCTGCGCATCGTGGTCCGCGAGGGCTTCAGCGCCGACCTCGCCCGAATGCTGTTCGACGACGTCGTCGCCGTGTGCACCCACCTGCGCGCGGAGAACGTCGCCATCCACTCGGAGGCCCGGCACTTCGCGCACTGACGCGCCATCACGCCGTTCGAGCGCGATCGACCTCACGGGGCGCGTTTGCTCCCTCTCGTGTCCGGGTAATCGACCGATCCCGCTGCAAAGGAGGTCTCGGATGTCCACGCTGCCCGATCCACCCGAACCCGTACTGGAGCCTGCTGCAAAGGAACTCGCCGAGGCGACGGCTGCGCATCCACGGATATACGAGGTCCCACCGGAGCAGGGCCGCAGGATCCTCGCCGACCTGCAGAGCGGTGCGGAGGTCGAGAAGCCTCCGGTCGACGAGCAGTGGGTGGACGTCGACGCCGGACGGCACGGCACGGTGCGGACCCGCATCCTGCGGCCCGCATGGTCGTCGGGCGACCTGCCGGTGCTGATCTACATCCACGGCGCCGGTTGGGTGTTCGGCGACGAGAACACGCACGATCGGCTCGTGCGGGAGCTCGCGGTCGGCGCCGGTGTCACGGCGGTGTTTCCGGTCTACGACCGCGCGCCGGAAGCGAAGTACCCGGTCCAGATCGAGCAGAACTACGCGGTGGCGCAGTGGGTCGGCAAGTACGGGCGCGAGTGCGGCATGGACCCGTCCCGCATCGCGGTGTGCGGCGACTCGGTCGGCGGGAACATGGCGACGGTGCTGGCCCAGATGGCCGCTGAACGCGGCGACGTGAACCTGCGCGCGCAGGTGCTCCTGTACCCGGTGACGAACGCCGACTTCGACACCGCGTCGTACCTACAGTTCGCGGACGGCTACTACCTCACGCGCGACGGGATGAAGTGGTTCTGGGACCAGTACATCCCCGATCCTGCCGGTCGGCAGGACGCCTATGCCTCCCCGCTCCACGCGCCGCTGGACCGCCTCGCGGCGCTGCCGACCACACTCGTGATCACCGACGAGGCCGACGTCCTGCGCGACGAGGGCGAGGCGTACGCGGCGAAGCTCCGTGCCGTCGGCGTCGACGTCACCGCCGTCCGGGTCACCGGGATGGTGCACGACTTCCTCATGCTCGACAGTCTGCGCGACTGCCATGCGACGGCGGCTGCACGCACCCTCGCGATCGACGCCATCCGGCGCGCGCTCTCGCCCGAATAGCCCCTTGAACGGGGGTTCGAGGGTTGGGGCGGCGGCGTGGTGAGGCGCGGGCGCTAGTTCAGCGCTAGTTCAGGTCGACGTCGATGGGGTGGGTCGCGAGCAGCGCGAGGGGCATGGGCTGGCGCCGGAGCACCTGCCCCCACAGATCCACCCCGGACGGGCTGACGACGTCCGATGCCAACGCGGACAACACGATCCAGTCGTCGTGCTCGATCTCGGAGTCGAGCTGACCGAACGTCCAGCCTGCATAGCCGGCGAAGATCCGCAGCCCCTCGATCAGCGGCGCGATCAGGTCGGGGTCGGCATCGAGATCGATCATGACCACGCGGCCGTCGATCCGGCGCAGACCCTGGACGCCGCTGATGTCGGCGCCGGTGCGCAGCGTCGCCAGGCACAGCGCGGCGTCGCGCGTGACCGGGCCGCCGATGTAGATCGCCTTGGCATCGGATGCGAGGTCCGCCCACTGCGGCAGCACCTCCTGCACGGAGGTGTCGCTGCGGCGATTGATGACGACACCGAGGCTGCCGGCGTCGTTGTGTTCGATCATGTACACGACGGTCCGGCGGAACGTCGGCTCGAACAGTTCGGTCGACGACACCAGCAGGCTGCCGGGCCGCACCGCCGGCTGGGCCGGGGCCGTGCGGTCCTCAGGGTCCTCCGAGTGCGCCACTGGGCCATCATCTCATCGACGGGGCCCGGGCGGGAGATGCGAACCGCGATCGGCCGTGTCGATTCCCTGCCGCGTCGCTAGGCCGCGTCGGCCTCGCTGCGCGACGCGGGCACGGGGCACGCGGCGGCCCGCTGCACGCCGAGCTTCTGCAGGAGCAGGCTCATCGGGCACCAGCCGACGATCCCGTAGAGGACCAGGTTCGCCGACGCGAACGCCGTCAGACCGCGCCACTTGGGCGAGTGCGTGCGGCCGAGCAGCAGGCTCGTGCCGACCACCGAGCCGCCGAGCAGCGGAACGATGCGCTCGATGGTCCAACCGGAATGCTTGGGCAGTGCCATGTCCAGATCTCCTCGTGAGTGTGGTGTCAGGTGGTTATCTCCAGGCCCGCACGCCGCCACGCGTCCATGCCTCCGCGCACGGAGAACGCCTCGGAGCCGGCGCGCGCGAGCACGCGGGCCGCGGTCGCCGACCGGCCACCCGAGCGACAGATCGCGACGACCGGCCGATCGCCGACGGCCTCGGGGCCGCGTTCGATCACCTCGTGCAGCGGCAGGTGAGTCGCACCGGGCGCGTGCCCCGAGTCCCACTCGGGACGGGAGCGCACGTCCAGCAGGACCGCGCCCTTCGCGACGAGTTCCTGAGCCTCGTGGACGTCGACGACGCCGTACGACTTGCGGAAGAACTTCGACAGTAGGGCCACCCTGCTCGCTTTCTCCAGACCCCCGAAAGGGTCGTTCGATCCACACTGTATACCCCGAGGGGTATAGGGGTCGACGTGTCGTCGACCACGCTCGACGGTCTACGCCAGCCCCACCATCTGGTCGAATACCACCAGGTGGTGCTCGAACAGTGCAGCCGGGTCGGCGAAGGTGTCGGCGCCATACTGCCCGAACACCTCGAAATTCACCGCACCGAACAGCGCGGCCCAGGCCAGCACGCCGCGGGCCAGGAGTTCGTCGGGGACCGTCAGGCCCATCTCGGCGCGGATCCGGTCCAGATCGGCGACCAGCCGCGGGTCGATCGGCGTCTCGGGCAGCGCGACCGCGCCCGCCCGGTACGCGGCCTCGATGATGCCGACCATCTCGACGATGACGAGCGTGCCGGGACCGGTCGTGCGCTCGGCCGGCGCGTGGTAGCCGGGCACCGGACTACCGAACAGGAGCGCGTACCGGGAGGGCTCGCGCACGGCCCACTCCCGCACGGCACGCGCGAGCGCGTGCAGCCGACCGCGGTGGTCGTCGGCCGGGCGCTCGGCGACGGCGGCGTCCACCTCCCCGCCCAGCTCGGTGTAGCCGTCGACGACCAGCAGCGTGAGCAGCTCGTCACGGCTCGCGACGTACCGGTACACCGCCGAGGAGACCACCCCGAGATCCCGCGCGACCGCCCGCAGCGACAGCGCCGCGGCGCCGTGGGTGGCGAGGTGCTCGCGTCCGATGCGGGTGATCTCGGCGAGCGTCTGCTCGCGGGCGCGTTCGCGCGGGGTCGTGGCCATGCACCCACCCTGCCCGAGAAACGAGAGCACTGTCAACAAAAGAGAGCACTGCTCTTGACATGCCTCGTCGGCGAGCGCATTGTGAGAACAGAGAGCAGTGCTCTCAGATCTGGAAATCCTCTCGAGAAAGCGAGCACGCCATGTCGAATCTGCAGGTAGTGACCGGGGCGGGACCCGTCGGCTGGACCGTCGCCGAGCAGTTGGCCGACGCCGGCTACGACGTGCGGGTGCTGACCCGCTCGGGCAGCGGGCCGGTCCATCCGCGGATCGAACGCCGGAAGGTCGACGTCTCCGATCCCGCGGCGCTCGCCCCCGCCCTGGACGGCGCCACCGCGGTCTTCCACTGCATCCACGGCTCGGCGTACGACGCCCGCGCGTGGGAGCGTGAACTCCCGGCCGCCGAGCGGATCGTGATGGACGCCGCGCAGCGTGTCGGCGCGGTGGTGGTGTTCCCGGAAAGCCTGTACTCGTACGGCCGCCCCGACGGCCCGATGACCGAGGACAGCCCGCGCGACGCGACCACCGGCAAGCTCGGTGTCCGGACGCGACTGCTCGCCGCCCGGGCCGCGCACCCGGCTCCCACGGTCAGCGTCGTGGCGTCCGACTTCTTCGGACCGCACGTGCTGAACGCGCACGCGGGGGAGCGGATGGTGCCGGCGGTGTTGGACGGGAAGACCATTCGGGTGATGGGTCGCGCCGACGTCGTGCATTCGTTCACCTACGTCCCCGACCTGGCGGCTGCGATGATCGCGGCGGCGCACAACTCCGAACTGTGGAACACGGTGCTGCACGCACCCACCGCGCCCGCGGTGACCCAGCGGCAGATGGTCGAGACCTTCGCCGACGCCGCTCAGGTCCCGATGCCGAAGGTGGGCACGCTGCCGGGCTGGATGCTGCGCGCGGTCGGCGCGGTGCACCGCCCCACGCGGGAACTGGCCGAGACGCTGTACCAGTTCGAGGCGCCCTACGTCATCGACTCGCACCGCAGCGAGCAGTTGCTGGGCCTCGCACCGACCCCGCTGCACGAGGCCGCGACCGAGACCGTCCGGTGGTGGCGGAACGAGTTGGCGGCACGGGCCGACCGATAGGGTCACCGTGTGCGCAGATGGAGTTCGGTTCGGGGGTCGTGGGCGGCCGCCGCGACGACGCTGCGCCACTCCCCGGGCCTCGCGCGGCTCACCGCGGTCCGGTTCGCGAGCCAGTTCGGCGACGGTCTGTTCCAGGCGGCGCTCGGCGGCGCCATCCTGTTCAATCCCGAACGCGAAACCGAACCGCTCGCGATCGCAGCCGGGTTCGCCGTGCTGCTGCTGCCGTACTCGGTGATCGGACCCTTCGCGGGCGCACTGCTCGACCGCTGGGACCGCCGCGCGGTGCTGCTGTGGGCGAACCTGCTGCGCGGCAGCCTCATCCTCGTCATCGCGGCCCTGCTGATCGCCGGCGCGGGGGAGACGCCGCTACTGATCCTGGCGCTCGCCGCGATCGGCGTCAGCCGGTTCGTCCTCGCCGGCGTCTCAGCGTCCCTGCCGCACGTGGTACGCCAGAGTTGGCTGGTACCAACGAATTCCGTACTCGCCACCGCGGGGTCGGTGTTCTCGGCGCTCGGCGCCGGAACCGCCGTGACCATCATCGGGCTGGTGGGGGAGGGCGACCTGGGCTCGGGCGTCGCGGTCGCGGTCGGGGCCGTCGGGTCGGTGATCGCGGCTTGGGCGGTGAGCGGGTTCGCGCTCCGCGCCCTCGGACCGACGGACGTGGAGCCAGGCGCGGCGCAGACGCTCGCGACCGTCACCGCCGTCCTGGCGGGTCTGCGTACCGGTGCGACCGCGGTGTGGGAGTCCCCCGGCGTCACGACGACGATGATCGGAATCGGCGTCCACCGCATCGTGTTCGGCATCAACACGCTCCTGATGGTGCTGATCCTGCGCAACCCGTCGGCCGGATCCTCGTTGCCCGGCGGTTTCGCCGGATTCGGTGTCGCGGTGGGTGCCACCGCCGCCGGCATGCTGCTCGCGGCGCTCGCGACGCCCTGGCTGATTCCGCGCCTGGGACGCTCCCGCACCGTCACCGTCGCGCTGGTGTTCGCCACCGTCGTACAGGCCACGCTCATCGCGTCGCTGTCGCAGCCGCTGCTGCTCGTGGGCGCGTTCCTGCTCGGATTCGCGGGCCAGACCGTCAAGCTCACCGGAGACGCGGCGATGCAGATCGAGATCGACGACGACCGCCGCGGGCAGGTGTTCGCGCTGCAGGACACGGTCTTCAACATCGCGTTCTGCGCCTCCCTGGCCGCCGCCGCCACCGTCGTCGCCCCGGACGGCCGGTCACTCGGCGTGGTCCTCGTCGCCGCCGGGATCTACGCCCTCGGCGTGCTCGGGATCGCGATCAATTCGCGCCGCACCGTCGGCTGACCGCTCACGTCCCGTCCCGGCGCACCGCGTCGAGACGCCCGTCGCCGTCGCTGTCACTGAGCCGCACCGTGAGCCGGTCCGGGTCCTCCTCCGCGACCAGCACCGTGTCGTACCGGCCGTCGCCGCGGGTCGAGATCAGCACCACGTCCGGCGTCCCGTCACCGTCGAAGTCGACGACGGCGTCGTCCACCGCACCGTCACCGTCGTAGTCGACGCTGCGCCGGCCCGACGGCACCGCCGGTGGGGCGGACGGACGGACGTCCCGCTCCACCTCCTGCGCCCAGACGCCGTGGCGGGCCGGGTCCGCGAAGTGGCGGGCCGACGGCTGCCCCGCATCCAGGATGACACGATCGACCACACCGTCTCCGTCGATGTCCCACATGGCGTCGTCGAACAGTCCGTCGCCGTCGAAGTCCAAACGCACCGAATCGAATTCGCTGTCGCCATCCAGATCGAGGTCGGCCTCCGAATCCCACGTGGTGATCGAACCGTCACCGGTGCCGAACCAGTACTCGAGTGATCCCATACCTGTGTGGACGCAGCCCGCCGTGATCCGGTTCCGGCGGCTACCCGGCGGATCAGCGCGCGTCACCGGCGCCCCGGGGGAGCCGGCCGCCGGTGGCCGCGCCGATCACGACCGCATTCGTCGGCAGGTCCGCGACGATCGCTGCCAGGTTGTATCCGCTGGTCCGGAGCCTCCCGTTGTCGCCGGGCCGGGGGTACTCGCTGTGGCCGGACGCACCGTCCCGGGCCACCCCGTCGGGTGTCGTGACGGCATCGGTCGCGAGGTGCGTGAATCCGTCGGTGGTGTGCGGCCCGCCGCCGTACGGTCCCGGGCCGAACCGGTTGAGGTACGCGATCACATCGCCGCCCGCGGTCATCTCGTAGGCGTGCCCGGGACCGAGACCGAGATCGCTCGGCGACTCGACGCCGACCAGGCCCGGCGACCCGTAGACGACCATGTCGTCCACCGGGTGGTAGCCCGGCTCACGCAGCGCCAGGCCCGTGGTGACCGAGCCGTACGAGTGACCGACGGCGGTGACGTGCGGGTCGGATCCCGTGTGCGCGACCCCGAGTCCGTCGTAGAACCGAGCCAGATCACGAGCGCCGGTTCGGGCCCGATCCGCCTGTGCCACAGCGAGTCCCCCCTCGATCCCGTCGACGACGCTGCCCGACATCTGCGGCGCGTCGTAGCCCACCCACGCGATGGTCGCGACCGTCTCGTGTTCGCGTCCGGCGGCGGCCGCCAGCTGAACCTGCACCTCCTGCCGCAGCGCCGTGGCCTCGTCGACCATCGATCCGAGCGAACCGCGCACGGTCGCGTTCAGTCCCGGCGTGGACACCGCGATGTGGTCGGCCGTGTCCGGATCGCCGATCGCGACGGCCGCGTGGAGCTGTTCGCCGGAGCGCGCGTCGAGCAGCAGCAGCTTCCGGCCCGGATCGTCCCCGATCGTGGTGCGGACCGCGTCGAGATCGGCCAGGCGTCGGGCCACGTCCGCGAGGGCGACCCGCGCGAACCGCGCGTCGACACTGTTGAGGCCGGCCGCCCGGCGCACCAGTTCCTGCCTCGCCGTTTCCAGCGCGGCGTGCTCGGTCGCCAACCGGTGGACGTTGGCCCGATGGCGCGCCTCGCTGGGGAGACCATCGCGGTTGCCGACAGCGGCCGGCGACGTCGCGATCATCTCCTGCTGCTGGGCCGGGGTGAGTCCGTCCCACCACCGCCGGTTCTCGGTCGGACTCGCCCGGTCCGGCGGAGGCACCGGGACCGAGCGCGTCCCGAACCATCCGCTGCCGGGATCGCCGGGGCGGGGAAGCCGAGCGAACGCCGTGTCGATCGTCGACGTCGCCCGGCCGTCGGCGGCACCGAGTTCCCCCAGCGCCGTGCGGATGACGGCCCGATGCTGCCGCGCCCGGTGTTCCACCGCCGCCAGCGTGATCATCGCGTTCGTCGTGGACGCCGCCGACACGAACAGTCCGGGCGACGGCGCGACGGCGCCGTCGTCGCCCACGTCGAACGCCTCCGCGCGGGCGGCCGCAACGGCGGCGAGCACAGCGTCTCGCGCGCAGGCTATCTGTGCCGCAGCGGAATTCGCCGCGTCGGCGGCCTCGTGCAGCGCCGACGCTGTCCGCATGCCCACCGCACCGATCTGCGTGGCCCGCACCCGCGCCGTGTCCGCGGCGACGCCGCCCCAGTGGTCGCGCGTCGCATCCGCCGCCCGGGCGAGCCGCCCGACCTCGGCGTCGACGGACTCCGCGACGCTACGCCAACGCACGCCCTGCCCGCACAGCACCTCAGGATTCCACGACTCCGCCTGGGGCACAGTGGGAGTCGTCATCGACCACCGACCGCGCCGAGTGCGTCGGCGGTCGCGGCGTCGCTGCGGGCGTACTCGGCTGCTGCCTGCGCGGCGTTGCCCGACCAGCTGTGCAACTGGTCGGCGACGACGGCGAGAGCCTCGGCCGCGGCCCGGGAGCCCGCGGTACACGCAGACCCCACCTGCGACCCCCACAGCCCGCCGTCCACATCCGGCTTCGCCGCCACGATCACGTCACCGATCGCCGACACCGTCCGCGCGGCCTCGTCGAGCCTCCCCGGATCGACCCACATCTCCGCCATGGCACCCCCTGGTCCGTCTCTCCCCGGTGCCGGACACTACGGCAGGCACAATCCGGCATGCGGCGATCGCGGCCGATCGTCGACCGAGGATCCGAGGGGGAACCACCATGACCGATCGAGCAACGAGGTCGCCGGGCGACGCGCCCGGCGACCTCGCTGACCAGCTGAAACGGTTGGTCCACGCCGCCGCCACCCGCCGCACCCGCGCCGAATCCGCGAGCGGGGCGCTCGCCGTCGAGGTCACCGCCGACGGACTTGTCCACAACTGGCACATCGGTGCGGAACTACGGAGCGGGGATGTGCACAACGTGGTTGCGGCCTTGGTCCGCCTGCAGCACCAGGCGGTCGCCCGAGCGCGGGCCGAACTGGCCGCGGCTACTTCTCGACCCGCTCACCCGCGATCGCGGGTGAGCGGACGGTTCCCGGCCGGGGGGAGGTCACGGCGCCGGATACACCGCCACCTCACTGGCCTTGACGGCGAACCAGACGTCGTCGCCGGCCGCCAGGTCGAGTTCCGCGACGGCGCCGGCGGTGACGTCGGCCATGAGCCCGGGCGAGCCGTCGTGGTGGTCCTCGGCGCGGACTCGGATCGCGTGGCCGTGTCCGTGGCCGTGCCCGCCGACTCCGCTGATCTCGGCGATCCGCACTCGGAACATGTTGCGCGGGCTGCCTTCCGGATGGGCACGGTGGATCGCGACCGCGGCGGGCGCGAACACCGCGACGGCGCGGTCCCCGGGCACGCACTCGTCCTCGGCGATGCCGTGGACCGTGCCCGCGACGGTGTCCAGTCCCTCGGCGCCAACCTTGCCCGACAGCAGGTTGATTCCGGCGATTCGCGCCGCGAAGACACTGCGCGGACGAGACAGCACCCGGCCCACCGGACCCTCCTCGACGATCCGTCCGCCGTCGACCACCACGACCCGGTCGGCGAGCGAAAGCGCGTCCAGCACATCGTGGGTCACGATCATCGCGGTCCGGTCCCCGGTGCGCAGCACCCGGCGCAGCAACGCCCGCACCGCCGGGGCTGTCCCGACGTCGAGAGCCGCCATCGGCTCGTCGAGCAGCAGCAGCCCGGGTTCGGCAGCCAGCGCGCGGGCCACCGCGACCCGCTGGGCCTGACCACCGGACAACTGTCGCGGCCGCCGGTCCGCGAGCGCGGTCGCGTCCACTTCCTCGAGCCACCGCGTCGCCGCCGCGTACGACTCCCGGCGGCCCCGTCCGGCGCTGCGCGGCGCGAACGCGACGTTCTCCCGAACCGTCAGGTGCGGGAACAGCAGCGGTTCCTGCGCCAGCAACCCCACGGACCTCCGGTACGGCTGCACCGCAACACCGCTCGCGGTGTCGGTGAGGACGTGGTCGTCGAGCACGACGCGGCCGTCGTCCGGATTCAGCAGTCCCGCGACGACGTCCAGCAGCGTGGACTTACCCGCTCCGTTGGGTCCCAGGACTGCGAGTACCTCGCCCGGTGCCACCACGAGTTCGACGTCGAGTCCGCGGGACTCCACGCGCGCACGCACCTCGAGGCCGCTCACAGCGCCCCCGCCGCTCGTCGGGTCCGGGCACCGAGGACGATCGCCACCGCCACCGCGACCAGCACCAGCGACAATGCCACCGCCGCCTCCGGGTCGGTCTCACGTTGCAGGTAGATCTCCAACGGCAGCGTGCGGGTCACGCCCTGCAGACTGCCGGCGAACGTCAGGGTGGCGCCGAATTCACCGAGCGCGCGGGCGAAGGCGAGCACCGCGCCGGACACCAGACCCGGCAGCACCAGCGGCACCGTCACCCGGCGCAGCACGGTGGTGGGCCGGGCGCCGAGCGTCGCGGCGACGGCCTCGTAGCGCCGACCGGCGGTCCGCAGGGCCCCCTCGAGGCTGATCACCAGGAACGGCAGCGCCACGAACGTCTGGGCCAGCACCACCGCGGTGGTGGAGAAGGCGATCTGGATGCCCGCGACCTCGAGGTGCCGGCCGATCAGCCCCTTCCGGCCGAACGTGTAGAGCAGGGCCAGTCCGCCGACGACCGGTGGCAGCACCAGCGGCAGCAGCACCAGCGCACGCAACGCCGCCAGGCCCGGGAAGCTGCAGCGTGCCGACACCATTGCCATCGGCACACCCAGCACGACGCAGAGCATCGTGCTGACCGACGCGGTCTTCAGGCTCAGTTCGAGTGCAGCCAAAGAAGATTCGGACGTCACGAGCGCGACGAAGTTGGACCAGTCCACCCCTGCGAGCATCCCGACGAGCGGCAGCACCACCAGCAGGCCGCCCGCGGCCGCGGGCACGTAGATCCAAGCCGGGAGTCCGGCCGGGATCCGCCCCGGCGGCCGCGCGGTCACGGCGTGCCGAATCCGGCGTCGGTGAACACCCGTCGACCCTCCGGCCCGATCACTAGACCGACGAATTGTCCTGCGATCTCCCGATTCTCGGACTTGTTAAGCACCGCGATCGGGTAGGTGTTGACGACCTTCACGGCTTCCGGGAACGGGACCGCGGTGACCTTGCCGTCGGCACCGGCGGCGTCGGTGACGTAGACCAACCCGGCGTCGGCCTGCCCGGTGACGACCTTGCCGAGGACGTCGGTCACCGACGACTCCTCGCTGACGGGGGACAACTGCACCCCGGCCGCGTCCGCGACCCGTCGCGTCGCGGTGCCACACGGCACCTGCGGCGCACAGACGACCACGTGCACGTCCGGCCGGGCGAGATCGGCGAACGAGGTGATGTTCGCCGGATTGCCCGGTGGGACAGCGATCGTCAGCACGTTGGTGGCGAAGTTGATCGGGTCGGTCGCGGTGAGGCCTGCGCCCCGCGCCTTGGTCATGTTCGCCGTGTCCGCGGACGCGAAGATGTCGCCCGATGCGCCCTGGTCCAGCTGGGTGAACAGATCGGACGAGCCGCCGAAGTTGAACACCACCCGCGTCTCGGGGTGCTGGGCCTCGAAGCGACGCCCCAGTTCGGTGAATGTCGAACGCAGCGACGCCGCCGCGAACACCGTGATCGAACGGCCGGACTCGGTGGTGGGCTGGGTGGCGGCGTCGGGCTCGCCGGAACTGCACCCGGCGACCACCGCCGTCGCCAGGACCGCAGCGAGGGCCGCGGCAGCCGTCCGCAGGCGCCTCACGACGGTGTCCCCGGCGTCTCGACGATCACCGTCGTCGCCTTCACCACGGCGGCCGCCACGCTGCCCGGCTCCAGCTTCAACTCCCGCGCGGCCTCCGCGCTCATGAGCGAGACGACCGGGAACGGTCCGCACTGCATCTCCACCTGCGCCATCACGCCGTCGACGACCACCCGGGTCACCAGCCCGACGAACCGGTTGCGGGCCGAACTGCTCACCCCGAGCGGATTCTCGGGCACGCGCGCCGCGTTGTCGCGGGCGAACTCGGCGAGCTGTTTACCATCGACGACCATGCGGCCGGCGTCGTCCTTACGCGCGTCGAGGGTGCCGGCGTCGATCCACCGCCGGACGGTGTCGTCGCTGACGCCGAGCAACTGCGCGGCGTCCCGGATCCGGATGTCTGGCATTCCCGCAGTTTAGAGCCGCAGATGAGGACACATCAAAAATCAGCGACCGCTCGTGCGGAGGAGAAGACTGTCCGAATCGTCCGGTCCGCTATTCGCGCCGAAACCTCTCCTCCAACTGCGGATCGTCTTCCCACCACAACTTCGACGTCGGCGGTGCTGCCTCGGGCGCGACCTCGTCACCGGACTCGTCATCGGCGACGCGTTCGATTGCGTCCAGCTCGGCGTCTATCGCGGCAGCGTTCGCGCGTTCGTCGACGGTGAAGGCCCGCAGCAGCACCAGCAGGAACGGGATCCCGATCAGGTCACCGAGCAGCCACAGGATCCCCGCGCCGATCGACTGGTCGATCCGCGGATCCGGCCCCCACGTCCGCTCGAACTGGCCGTAGTACTCAGCCGCGATCTCTGGCCCCAGCCAGATCACGATGCCGAGGACCCCGTCACCGAGCACCTCGACGATCGTGATGACCAGCGAGATCATCTGCGGATACCGATGCGGGACCGGATCGGTCTGCAGGCGTGAGTAGAAGTACGCGAAGCCGATCACCACCAGCGCCAACCGGGTGAGCTGATCGATCCACGCGTGCTCGAGCACTGCCGGATACCAGGGCGTGAGGTACAGCAGCCACGGCGTGACCAGCATCGCGATCGACGTCGTCGCCGGAAACGTCAAGAATCGCGCGGTGCGACCGGCCAGCAGGGCGTCCACCCGCGCGCGCCCGTCGTCGCCGAGGGCGTCACGCAGCACCGTGACCGGTCTTCCGAGCGCGAGCCCGAACGGTACGACCATGAACAACAGCACGACCTGCAGGGCACGCACCCAGAACAGGGTGTCGGCGTAGACGCCGACGAAACTGACCGCGGCCAGCAGCCACAGAGCGCACCCGAGGACGAGGAAACAGCAGCGGCGGCCCGGGCCGACGCCACCCCCGCGTCGGACCGCCACGGCGTTCGCCCACCAATAGGTGATCCCCACCGTCCCCACCACCAGCAGGGTGGGCACGTCCCACTGCCACGAACTCGCGGCGGTGGAGAGCGTCAACGGAGTCTCGACGAACGCCATCGCACCATTGTGCTCCTGGGCAGGCGGCGTGCCCGCTCGATCAGCCCTTCGGCTGCTCCGCCCACCACCTCAGCAACTCGGCCTCCGCCTCGTCCCGCTCGAGGGGACCGCGGTCGAGGCGCAGCTCCTTGAGGAACTTCCACGCCTTGCCCACCTGCGGGCCCGCCGGGATCCCGAGCAGTTCCATGATCGCGTTGCCGTCGAGATCCGGGCGCACCCGCGCCAGGTCCTCCTGCTCAGCGATCCGCGCGATCCGCACCTCGAGGTCGTCGTACGTGGCCTGCAGCGCGGCGGCGCGGCGCTTGTTGCGGGTGGTGCAGTCGGCGCGGACCAGCTTGTGCAGCCGCGGCAGCAGGTCGCCGGCGTCGGTGACATAACGACGGACCGCCGAATCCGTCCACTGGCCCTTGCCGTAGCCGTGGAACCGCAGGTGCAGGAACACCAGCTGGCCCACATCGTCGACCATCTGCTTGGAGTACTTGAGCGCCCGCATGCGCTTGCGGACCAGCTTGGCGCCGACGACCTCGTGGTGGTGGAAGCTCACGCCGCCGGCCGGCTCGTTGCGCTTGGTGTCCGGCTTGCCGATGTCGTGCAGCAGCGCGGCCCAGCGCAGCACCAGATCCGGGTCGCCGTCCTCGAGGTCGATCGCCTGCTTGAGCACGGTCAGCGAATGCCAGTACACGTCCTTGTGCTGATGGTGCTCGTCGATCTCGAGCTTCATCGCCGGGATCTCGGGGAGCACCCGGTCCGCGAGGCCCGTCTCGCACATGACGTTGATGCCGTCGATCGGGTACTCGCCGAGGATCAGCTTGTCGAGCTCGGTGTGCACCCGCTCGGCGGTGATCCGCTCGATCTGCCCGGACATCTCGACGATCGCCTGCTGCACCCGCGGCGCCAACGTGAAGCCCAGTTGCGAGACGAAGCGGCACGCGCGCAGCATCCGCAGCGGGTCGTCGTTGAAGGAGATCTCCGGGGCGGCGGGGGTGTCGAGGACGCCCGCCAGCAGCGCGTCCATGCCATTCAGCGGGTCCACGAACTCGAACGTGCCGCTGCCGTCGACCCGGACCGCCATCGCGTTGACGGTGAAGTCGCGGCGGACCAGGTCCTCCTCGAGCGTCGTGCCGTACTGCACCTCGGGGTTACGGGTGACACCGTCGTACGTGTCGGTGCGGTAGGTCGTGATCTCGATCTGATCGGCACCCTTGGCCGCGCTGATCGTGCCGAACGCGATGCCGGTGTCCCACTGGTTGTCGGCCCAGCCGCGCAGGATCTGCTGCACCTGCTCGGGGCGGGCGTCGGTGGTGAAGTCGAGATCGGTGCCGAGCCGGGCCAGGACGGCGTCCCGCACACTGCCGCCCACCAGGTACAGCTCGTGCCCGGCGTCGGCGAAACGCGCACCGAGCGGGGTCAGCACATCCGACAGACTGCTCAGGGTTCGGTGCGCACCGTCGAGCAGTCGGGCGCGCCGCTCGGCATCGGGGGTGGGGGCATTCACGTCAGCAAACCTTACCGAGGTCGACAAATAGCGGAATGCGCATGCAGGTGGCCCCTCACCCGCGCGGGCGTGGGAGTCCGGCCGGTCCTGATTTGTCAACTACGATCAATGAGGTGTCCGCCGCCGAACGTGCCAACCGTAACCGCCGCTCCTCGCGGCGGCGCGGCGCGGGCGGCGGATCCGGCACGCCGCACATGCGGACCGTGCGTGAAACCTCCGCCGGGGGACTGGTCGTCGACGGCCTCGGCGGCCCCGAGGACAAGCTGTGTGCCGCCCTGATCGGACGGACCGACCGTCGCGGGCGGCTGCTGTGGTCGCTGCCGAAGGGACACATCGAGCAGGGCGAGACCGCCGAGCAGACCGCGATGCGTGAAGTGGCCGAGGAGACCGGCATCCGCGGTGCCGTCGTCGCGTCCCTCGGCAGCATCGACTACTGGTTCGTCACCGAGGGCCGACGAGTCCACAAGACCGTGCACCACTATCTGATGCGCTCGCTGGGCGGTGAGCTGTCCGACGCCGACATCGAGGTCACCGAGGTGGCCTGGGTGCCCCTGTCGGAACTGGACTCGCGCCTCGCCTACGCCGACGAGCGCAAGCTGGCCGAGATCGCCGGCCAACTGATCGCGGACATGGAACCCTCACGCACCAGGGGGACCGACTCGGAATGACAGTGGCATCGCGTCCGGCATGGCGACGATCCGGTGCCACCGTTCTCTCGGCGCTGACGCTCGTCCTGATGCTGATCAGTGCTGTGCTGATCGGCACCGGCGGCGGTTCCGCGTCCGCGCAGACCACGACGCCGACCGGGACCGGACCCGACGCGGCGACGTCCACCACGCGGGCGCCGGTGACCAAGTCCCGGACCCAACCCGAGTTCCTGAGCCTGCACATCGACGACGTCACGCCGACCACCGTGACGACCACGACCGAGCCCGTCGTCACCGTCACCGGAACCGTCACGAACACCGGCGACCGGACGGTCACCGACATCGGGGTCCGGCTCCAGCGGGCCCCCGCGGTGGACTCGAGCGAGGAGTTGCGCACCTCACTGGAGCTCGATCAGGGCGAGTTCGACACGGTGGGGCCGTTCGTCCCGGTCGCGGACAGCCTCGCGGAGGGGGAGCGGAAGCAGTTCACGCTGTCGCTGCCGCTGCGTTCGCTCACCGGGTCGTCCCTCGACATCACCGAACCCGGGGTCTACCCGCTGCTGGTCAACGTCAACGGCACTCCCGCGTACGGCGGGCAGGCCCGCCTCGACGACGCCCGGTTCCTGCTCCCGGTGCTGGGCCTGCCGCACGCGGCGGGCGCCTCCGACAGCACGCCGCAGGCGTCGGCGTCGGCGTCACCGACGGCCCCGGTTCCCCCGGACACCTCGAACCCGCTCGCGATCACGATGCTGTGGCCGATCGCGGACGCGCCGCAGCTGGCCGCCGGGATCCCGGGATCGCTCAACGAGAAGGTCCGGCTGGTCGACGACGACCTTGCCGGTTCCCTATCGAAGGGGGGACGACTCGACCAACTGCTCGGCGCCGCCGAGATCGCGACCGGCTCCGACATGGACCGCGACCACCGACTCACCGACAGCATGTGCCTGGCCGTCGACCCCGACCTGCTGATCACGGTCAGCAATATGACCCGGGGATACCTGGTGGTCGACGACCCCGCGAATCCGACCGGACCCGCCCACGACGGTGTCGGGCGTGACGCGGCCGCAGCCTGGCTGGAGCGGCTCGAGACGCTCGCCCGGAAGATGTGCATCACCGCGGTGCCGTTCGCGCAGGTCGACCTCGCGGCGCTGAGCCAGGTCGGCGACGACGTCCTGACCCACAGCGCGCTGGAGTCACCGGCCGACATCGTCGACTCCATCCTCGGGGTGACCTCGCTCCGGGACGTGACCTGGCCCGACGCCGGTGTCCTCGACGATGCGTCGGCGAAGATGCTGCACGGGCTCGGCCCCACCACGACGCTGTTGGCGGCGAACGCGGTCGAGTCCACGCCGTCGTACGGAAGGACGGTGACGATCGCGGGTGGCGGCGGCGACGCCGTCGACGCCGCCCTGTTCGATGTCTCCGCGGCCGCCGCGCTGGCCGCGGTCGGCTCCGACCCGCAGACGCCGTCGTACGTGCCCGAACGCGCGCGCTACAACCTCGACCGGGACTCGCGCACGGCCCGCCTGCAGGACGCGTTGGGCGCGGTGACCTGGCTGTCGTTGCAGGGTTCCGGTGGCACCGCCGCCTCGAGCTCCGCCAGTCGCACGTCGGATCGGTCGATGCTGATCGTCCCGCCGCAGCTGTGGTCCGCCGACGGCAACGAGGCCTCCGCGGTCCTGTCGACCGTCGCCACGCTGCTCCGGTCGGGTCTCGCGACCCCCCGCCCTCTCGACAAGGTCGCCGCGGAGCGGCCCGCGACATCCGAGGTGGCCGAACTGGCCTACCCGCAGCGCGCGATCGTCGACGGCACCCCCGAATCGGTCGAGTGGGGCGTCGGGATGCAGAGCCCGCGCATCGACGAGATGAAGCAGGCGCTGGTCGAGGACCCACAGGTGCCGTTGACGCCGACCCGGTTCATGGCCCCGCTGCGTGAGGATCTGCTGCGGGCGATGAGCCTGTCGGGCCGTCGGGACCAGAACACCGCGACGGCCACCGCCGCCGAGCAGGCCGCCCACACACGCGTGAGCGCCGTCGCCCACGCGATCGACGGCATGTACGCGTCGGTGACGATCCTCGCCCCGGGCGGCGTGTACACGCTCGCGTCCGAGCAGAGCCCCCTGCTGATGGTGGCTCGCAACGATCTTCCGGTGGCGATCACCGTGCAACTGCAGGTCGACGCCCCCGAGGGGGTGCGGATCACCGACATCGGGCCACAGCAGCTGCCGCCCCGCGGCAGCCGGTCGCTGCAGGTGCCCGCCGAGATTTCCGACTCGCGCACCATGGTGGTCGATTTCTCATTGACCACCGAAAGCGGCCAGGACCTGGGCGAACAGACCTCCGTCACGGTGCGGTCGAATGCGTACGGGCAAGCTTTGGCGATAATTACCGCGTGTGCTGGTGCACTCCTGCTGTTCCTCGCCGGGCGCCGACTCTGGCACCGGTTCCGCGGCCAGCCGGATCGAGCCGACGAAGGGTATGAACGTCAATGACCGAGAACTCTCCCGGCGAGGGCTATCGGTCGTCGGCGCGGCCGAGCCCACGCGAGCCGGGTCCCTCACAGCCGCAGCGGCCAAGGCCGGCCCGTGACCAGGGGCTCCCGCCGATGCCGCCGGGGTCGCGGCCGCAGAACCCGCCGCGGCCCATGCCGCCGCGGGGCACGCGCCCCGTGCCGCCGGGTGGTCCACGGCCCGTGCCGCCGCCGGGCGCCCCGCGGCCGATGCCACCCAACCCGCCGATGCAGAACCAGCCGCGGCCGCAGAACCCGGGTGGCGCCCGTCCGGTGCCGCCGCGACAGATGCCACCGAACGGTCCGCGGCCGATGCCGCAGGGCGGCCCCCGTCCCATGCCGCAGGCCGGCCCGCGACCGATGCCACCGCGGGTCGGTCCGCCCGGTCCCGTGCCACCCCGCCCGGCACCTGCACCCCAGCGACAGCCGCAGGCGCCGTCGCAGCCGGTGGCCGACAAGGAACCTCAGAAGAAGAGCCTGCTGGCCGCCACGGGATCGATCGCGATCGCGACGCTGATCAGCCGCATGACCGGCTTCCTCAAGCAGCTGCTGCTGCTGACCGCGCTCGGCCCGGCCGTGGCCAGTGCGTTCACCGTCGCCAGCCAGATCCCGAACATGATCTCCGAGCTGGTGCTCGGCGCGGTGCTCACCGCGATCGTCGTGCCGGTGCTGGTCCGGGCGGAACAGGAGGACGAGGATCAGGGCGCCGCCTTCGTCCGAAGACTCTTCACCGCCGCGCTCGCGCTACTGGGCACGGCGACACTGTTCGCGACAGCGGCCGCGCCGCTCCTCACGACGTACGTCTTCCTGCCGAAGGACGGCGAGGTCAACACCGAGCTGACCACGGCACTGGTCTTCCTGCTGCTCCCGGCGGTCCTGTTCTACGGGCTCTCGGCGCTGCTGACGGCGATCCTCAACACCCGGCAGGTGTTCAAACCCGGCGCGTGGGCGCCAGTCCTGAACAACCTGGTGGTGCTCTCCATCCTGGTGGCGTACTGGCTGCTGCCCGGTGAGATCTCGCTCGACCCGGTCAGCATCACCGACCCGCACGTGCTGATCCTCGGCCTCGGCGTGACCGCCGGCGTCGTGACGCAGGCCGTGAGCCTGCTGCCCGCGATCCGCAAGCAGGGCATCTCGCTGCGCCCGCTGTGGGGCCTCGACGACCGTCTCAAGCAGTTCGGCGGCATGGCCGTCGCGATCGTGCTGTACGTGCTCATCAGCCAGCTCGGCATGATGTTCGCGACCCGCGTCTCCGCGCACGCCGACGAGGCCGGTCCGGCGATCTACTCCAACGCGTGGCTGCTGCTGCAGCTGCCGTACGGCGTCCTCGGCGTCACCGTCCTCACCGCGATCATGCCGCGCCTGAGCCGCAACGCGGCCGACGACGACACCCCTGCCGTCGTGGACGACCTGTCGGTCGCGACGCGACTGACGATGATCGCCCTGATTCCGGTGATCACGTTCTTCACGTTCGCCGGCCCCAAGATCGGCCACGCGCTGTACGGCTACGGAAACTTCGGTGCCGGCAACGCCGAACGGCTCGGCGAGGCCGTCAGCTGGTCGGCGTTCACTCTGATCCCGTACTCGCTGGTGCTGATCCACCTGCGCGTGTTCTACGCACGCGAACAGGCGTGGACCCCGACCTGGATCGTCCTCGGCATCACCGGCGTGAAGATCGCCCTGTCGGCGCTCGCCCCGGTGATCTCGTCGGACAGCCAGCAAGTGGTGATCCTGCTCGGTGTCGCGAACGGACTCGCCTACGTGGCGGGCGCATTCATCGGTGGCTTCCTGCTGCACCGCAGCCTGGGTGACCTGAGGATGGCGAACGTCGGCAAGACGGTGTGGGTGGTGCTGCTGTCGTCCGCGGCGGGCGCGGTGGCGATGTTCGCGGCGGACAAGCTGCTCGGCCTCGACCGGTTGTCGGAGTCGTTCGGCGGCATCGGCGCGATGATCCGCGTCGCGATAACCGGCGGGCTGATGCTCGTGGTCACGTTCATCCTGATGTGGCTCGCCAAGGTCCCGGAGATCGTGGCGATCACCGTCGCGGTCCAGCGGAAGATCCCGGGCCTGCGGGTCCGCGCCGCCGCCGAGGCCGACGCGGCACCGCCGAAGGCCGCTGCCGCATTGTCGTACGAGCCTGATACCGAATTGATTCCGGTGATCCGAGACCTCCCGCGTGCCCTCGATAGACCGGATGGTCTCCCGTACCCTGGACGCAGCGAGGCATACGTCGGTGGGGACTACATTCCCGACGAGTTCATAGAAGGAGCACGTGTGAGCGACGACGACGGTGCCGACAAGAAGTCCGGCACGGCGACTGACGTCGAGGACGGCACCACCAAGGTGGCGGATACCGCGGCCGAGGGCGCGACCGACGAACAGTCCGCGACGTCGTCCACTCCGAGCGACACGGACGAAAACGACTCTGCTGCAGCAACTTCCGAGTCGGACAACGCGGAACGAGAGCGTGAACGCGAGCGCCGTCGCCGCCGCGACCTCAACGTCGATACCGGCGTCTTCCCGATCGGCTCGCCGCAGCTGCCCCCGATCCGCGTGACCGGGGCGGTTCCGGAGCCCCGTCGACTGCGCGGGCCGCAGCTGATCCCCGGTGCGTCGGTGGCCGGTGGCCGCTACCGCCTGCTCGCGCCGCACGGCGGCGCCCGCGGGCTCGAGTTCTGGCAGGCACTCGACATCAAGCTCGATCGCGAGGTCGCACTCACGTTCGTCGACGCCGAGCAGCGGGCCGAGGGACCGGCCGCGACGGGCCCCGACGGCCCGCAGGCGATCCTCTCCCGGACCTTGCGCCTGGGTCGGATCAACTCGCCCGGCCTCGCGCGCGTCCTCGACGTCGTGCGCGGCAGCTCGGGCGGCATCGTCGTCGCCGAGTGGACGCCGGGCCGTTCGCTGAAGGAGATGGCCGAGACCGAGCCGTCGCCGATCGGTGCGGCCCGGGCGGTGCGGGCACTCGCGGGGGCCGCGGAGGCAGCCCACCGCGGCGGCAGCGCACTCTCGATCGACGACCCCGACCGGATCCGGATCAGCACCGCCGGCGATGCCGTCCTGGCGTTCCCGGGCACGCTGTCCGACGCCGACCCCGCGGCCGACGTCAAGGGTCTCGGCGCGATGCTCTACGCCCTCATCACGGCGCGATGGCCGCTGGGTGACCCGGACGCCGAGGCGACCGAGGACGACATGCGTCCGGCCGACCGCGACGCGTCGGGCCGGCCCGTCGAACCGCGGTCGGTGCGCCCCGAGGTCCCGTTCGAGATCTCCGCGGTGGCGGTGCGGGCCCTCGGCGGCGACAGCGGCATCCGCGCGGCGGCGACCGTGCAGCACATCCTCGACCAGGCCACGGTCGTGGACCAGAAGACGGACCTCATGCCGGCGCTGCGGCTGGGCCAGCGGGCTCCGGGCAGCGACGGACACGCGCTCGCCGACCCCGAGGCGGTCGCGGCGGAGAAGCAGAAGTCGAACCGCACCCTCGTCGCGCTGGTCTCGCTGGGCGCGCTCACCGTGGTGGTGCTCGCACTGATCGGCTGGTGGCTGGCGAACCTGTTGACGGGCGGTAGTTCCGACGAGCCGTTGACGAACCAGAACCTCGGTCTGACGACGTCGGCGGAGGCGTCCGAGACGGCCGCCGAGCCGTCGCCGGCACCGGCGGCGCCCGCGACGGGACCGGTCAAGCCTGCCGGCGCGGCCGTGTTCTCGCCGCAGGGCACGCCCGACAACGCCGCCAACGCCGGGATGGCGATCGACGGGAACCCGGCGACGGTGTGGAACACCGACGCCTACTTCCAGCCGTTCCCGGCGCTCAAGCCCGGCGTCGGCCTGATGGTGACGCTGCCCGACGCCGCGAAGCTGACGAGCGTGCAGATCACGTCGCCGAGCCCGGGGACGCAGGTGGAGATCCGCACCGCGCCGTCGCCCAACACGACCCTGGACCAGACCCGGGTGATCGGCAACGCGACCCTGCAGAACGGCGTGACGGACATCCCTGTGAAGTCCGACGAGGCCACCAAGAACGTGCTCGTGTGGATCACCGACCTGAGCACGACGGGCGGGAAGAACCAGTCCGGCATCGCCGAGGTGTCGTTCACGGCCGCATCCTGAGCGGTTCGCGCCGGTCCCGAGAGGGACGTCCAGGCAATCGATCGGCTAACATCCGCCGGTGCGAATCTTCAGGGGGGTTGCCAAAGCAGGTCTGTCGGATGCAGAACTCTTGGCAGCGCACGCGTCGGGTGACGGGGGCGCGTTCGCGGAGTTGTTGAGCCGGCACTACGACCATCTTTGGCATGTTGCGAGGAGAACGAGCTACACCGTCGAGGACGCGGCCGACGCGCTGCAGGAGGCGCTGCTGTCCGCGCACCGCACGGCGGGATCGTTCCGGGAGGACGCGGCCGTGCGTAGCTGGCTGCACACGATCGTGGTGAACGCGTGTCTCGACCGGATCCGCCGGAACCGTGTCCGCCCGACGGTGCCGCTGTCGTCGGACGAGACCGTCGATCCGCGCGACGAGCGCGACCACATCGCCGAGCGGGAGACTGCGCTGCTGGTCGACCGGGCGCTGCTGCAGCTGCCGGCCGAGCAGCGGGCCGCGATCGTCGCCGTCGACATGGAGGGTTATTCGGTGGCCGAGGCCGCGCAGCGGCTTGGTGTTCCGGTGGGCACGATCAAGAGCCGTTGTGCCCGCGCGCGCGTGAAGCTGGCATCGCATTTGGAATACTTGCGCGATGTAGGGAACCGATCTTGATCTCCCCGCGTCTGAACAAATTGAAGGCACGACCGTGCCTCGGAACCCGCGGGTAGGAGGTGAAATGGCGGTCCACGACGGCGCAGAGATGCTCGGCCCTCCGTTCTCGGCGGATCTACTCGCCGACTTGCATGCCGGCGTCCTTCCCGTGGATGTGAGTGCCCGACTGTGGCCGCTGGTGCGGCAGGACCCCGACGCGCTCGAGGTTCTGGACGCCCTCGACGCCGTCTCCGCCAGGCTCAGCGAGGCCGGGCATGACCTCACTGTCGAGACCCCGGTACCCCCGGAGATCGCGGCCCGGATCAATTCGGCTCTGGAAATGCAGGATCCGGGTTCGACCGCCACCGTCTCGGCGCTCTCGGACGCCCGGTCCCGGCGACGGATGCGGACGTGGCTGGCAGTCGCGGTCGCGTCGACCGCCGCGGCCGTCGGCCTGGTGTTCGCCGCGATCGACATCGACTCCGGATCGACGTCCTCGGTGCTCGCGACACCCACCGCGAGCGCGCAGGCGACCCCGGTCGCCGACCTCGGCAGCGACCTCGACGGCAACCGGGTGCTCGCACTGGTCGGCGGCGCGAAGGACGGGCCGGACATCGGGCGCCTCGCCGACCCGGACATCCGTGGCGAGTGCCTGCAGGCCAACGGGTTCGCGCCTTCGACGCCGGTACTGGGCGCCCGCGCCGTGCAGTTCCGCGGCGACTATGCGGTGCTGATGCTGGTCGCCGGCCCCCACCCGCCGTCCCTCACCGCACTGGTCGTCGGCACCGACTGCAGCGGCACCACCCCAGGCCTGCTCGCGCAGACCGAAATCGGCTGAGCTCGTTTACTTTTCGCCTTCGGTGGCGGACCTGTCCGCCACCGGCACCAGCAGTTCCCGGATACGCGCCCGCAGTTCGGGCGTGTCGTCGTCCTTGGCGATGAGACTCGAGAACAACGCCGCACCGGACGCCAGCACCAGTATCGCCTTGGCGTCCAAGAGGTCTCGTGCCCGCTGATCGTGAGATGCCGAGCCGTCGGCATCGCCACCGTGGGCGGCGAACAATTCCGCGGCCGGCCCGCTGAACCCCTGCCACAGCGCGGTGCGCAGGTCCTCGTGGTCGCGGAGGGCGGCGAGCAGTCCGGGCGCCGCCTCGCGCACGTCGGGCCGGGAGAACAGCTGCGCGCTGCCGGTGATCACCCAGTCGATCCAGCCGGTGCGATCGGTGCCCTCGAACGGTTCGAGGTCCGGCGTCACACCCAGGAGGGCGTCGAGCACCAGGTGCGCCTTGGACGTCCAGCGCCGCGAGAGCGCCGCGCGACTCACGCCGGCGCGCGCGGCGATCCCGCGCATGCTCAGCTGCTCCCACCCGACCTCCACCAGCATCTCCCTGGTGGTGGCGAGGACGTCGGCGTCGATTCGGGGATCCCTGGGGCGCCCCGTACTGGCGGCGCTACCGGTCACGTGTGCATTCATCGCCTCGAATTGTCTGCCAAGACGGTTCGCTCGCGCCATTCCTTCGGTTACGAGTCCAGTGGTAACTTAACCGGGACCAGGGAGGCAACATGAAGGTCGCGGTAACGGGCGGCACCGGATACCTCGGTGCCCACACCACCCGGGCGCTGCTCGCGGACGGTCACGACATCCGCCTGTTGGTGCATCCGGACGAGTCGGTGTCCGCCCTGCTGCCGCTCTTCGGGTCCGCCGCCGACCGTATCGAGGTCCTGCGCGGCGACATCCGCGCCGCCGACGTCGTGACGGGATTGCTCGCGGGCTGCGACGCCGTCCTGCACGCCGCCGGCGTCGTGGGCACCGACAACCGCCGCGAGACGCTCATGTGGGAGGTCAACACCGCGGCCACCGCCACGCTGCTCACGCGGGCGACCCTGCTGGGCCTGGATCCGATCGTGCACGTCGCCAGCTACAGCGCGCTGTTCCCGCCCCCGGGTCCGGTGATCGGCCCGGACAGTCCCACCGCGCCGGGTCGCAGCGCGTACGGCCGCACCAAGGCGGCCGCCGACCGCATCGCCCGCGCCCTGCAGGATGCGGGCGCCCCGGTGGCCATCACCTATCCGTCGAGCGTCGTCGGCCCCGGGCTGGGCGGCATGCGTGGGGTGACCGCCGGCGGGTGGGCCCCGATGATCGCGGCCGGCGTCGCCCCACGCCTGCGCGGGGGCATGCAGATGATCGACGTGCGCGACGTCGCGGACGTGCACGCCGCCGTGATGCGCCCCGGACGTGGGCCGCGGCGTTACATGTGCGGCGGCGAGCTCATCGAGTTCGACGAGATCGTCGACATCCTCGAACGCGCCTCCGGGCACCGGCTTCGTCGTATCCCGCTGACGCCGAGCGTTTTCCGTGGAATCGGCCGGGTCGCCGACGCGCTGGGCCGGGTCCTGCCGGTGAGCGCCGGGCTCAGCTACGAGGCGGCGTGGCTGCTCACCTCGGCCACGCCGACCGACGACTCGCGGACGCTGTCCGAGCTGGGCCTGACGTGGCGCTCGGCACGCGCGGCCCTGTCCGCCTCGGTGCGCGCCTCCGCGCCGGGGAGCACCGAACCGGTTGCGCCGTGACTCCGGCCGAACCCCGCACCCCGGCCTCAGCGATCTGGGAACCCGCCCGGCTCGGTCCGCTGACCCTGCGCAACCGGATCGTCAAGGCCGCGACGTTCGAGGGCGTGATGCCGCACGGCCGGGTCACCGACGAGTTGGTCGACTTCCACGCCGAAGTGGCGCGCGGGGGAGCGGCGATGACGACGCTCGCGTTCTGCGCGGTCTCGCCCGGTGGACGCGTCCACCGCGACACCCTCGTCCTCGACGACCGGACGGGGCGGGGCCTGCGACGCCTCACCGAGGCCGTGCACGACGGGGGCGCGCTCGCGGCCGCGCAGATCGGACATGCCGGCCTGGTGGCGAACCAGATCTCCAACCGGACGCGGGCCCTCGCGCCCTCCACCCGAATCAGCGCTCCTGCCATGGGTTTGGTGAAGGGTGCCACGGTTCGGCAACTCGACCAGGTGGCCCGCGACTTCGCGGCCGCCGCACGGGTGGCCGTCGGCTCCGGATTCGACGCCGTCGAGGTGCACCTGGGCCACAACTATCTGCTGAGCAGCTTCATGAGCCCGAACCTCAACCGGCGCACCGACTTCTACGGCGGCAGCGTGGCCGCGCGATCCCGGTTCCCACGCCAGGTGCTCGAACGGGTCCGGGCGGCCGTTGGCGACTCCGTCGCGGTCACGGCGAAGTTCAACATGGCGGACGGCGTCCCGCGCGGGCTGTGGCTCGACCAGAGCCTGCGGATCGCCCGGCTGATCCAGGCCGACGGCTGCGTCGACGCACTGCTACTCACCGGTGGCAGCTCGCTGCTCAACGGCATGTACTACTTCCGCGGCGAGGTTCCGCTATCGGAATTCATTGCGGCGCAACCGAAGCTGGTGGGTCTCGGCCTCAAGGCGTACGGTCCGCACATCTTCCCGACCTACCCGTTCGAGGAGGCGTTCTTCCTCCCGTTCGCCCGACAGTTCCGGGAGGCGCTGTCGATTCCGCTGATCCTGTCGGGCGGGGTCAACCGACTCGACACCATCCGCACCGCCCTGGACGAGGGCTTCGAGTTCGTCGGGATGGCGCGTGCCCTGCTGCGCGACCCGTACCTGCCCGAGAAGTTCCGCACCCAGCACGTCGCCGAGGGCATGTGCATCCACTGCAACAAGTGCATGCCCACGATCTACAGCGGGACGCGGTGCGTCGTGCGCGAGGCGATCTGGGAGACGCGCGGACCGGCACCGCGCCCGTAGCCCGGGTCGCCGCGAGACCAGCATCACGCCAGGTTGCCGACACCGTGTTGGTATATTTGCCGACAGGCCGTCGGGAAAAACGGAAGATTCCCCCATCGGCCATTCCGACAGATCACACCGACTAGGAGCCCCAGAAATGTTCCTCGCCCTGCGGGAGCTACGGTTCGCGCGATCCAGATTCGGCCTGATGGGCGGTGTCATCGCCCTCATCTCCGTGCTGATGGTCCTGCTGTCCGGCCTGTCCTCCGGCCTCGTCGAGGACGGCGTCTCGGGCCTGAAGGCCATGCCGGTCGACGGGATCGCATTCAACGAAGGCACCAAGACCGACTCCGCGTTCTCGCGCAGCGTCGTCACCGACGATCAGGTCGACGCCTGGCGCGCGCAGCCCGGCGTCGCCGAGGCCGCGCCCTTCGGCAACATGCTCGTCAACGCCCACAACGAGGACGGCGTGCCGGTCGACTTCGCCCTCTTCGGCGTCCCGGCCGACTCGTTCCTCGCACCCACCGCCGCCCAGGGCACCGGACTGGGCGAGCCGAACGGCATCGTCGTCAGCAAGACCGCCCTGGACGAGGGAGTCGAGCTCGGCGACACCATCACGATCGACCGCCTCGGCACCGAACTGAAGATCGTCGGCGTCACCGACGGCAAGCAGACGTTCGGCCACGTCGACGTCGCGTACCTGCCGATCGACATGTGGCGCCAGCTGCATTCCGGCGTGCGCCCCGGCGAGCCCGTCCCCGACCAGGCGATGACGGAGGCCACCGCGGTCGCGCTGCAGGCCGAGCCGGGTGCCACGCTCGACTACGCCGCCGGTGACGCGGCCGCGAAGACGTCGGCCGTGTCGCTCGAGGACTCGTTCCAGTCGTCTCCGGGCTTCAGCGCCGAAACCATGACGCTGAACCTCATCAAGGTGTTCCTCTACGCCATCTCGGCACTCGTCGTCGGCGCCTTCTTCACCGTGTGGACGATCCAGCGAAAGCACGAGATCGCCGTGATGCGCGCGATGGGCGCCTCCACCGGCTACCTGCTGCGCGACGGCCTGGCGCAGGCGTTCATCCTGCTGCTCGGCTCGGTCGCGGTCGGTGCAGCGGTGGGCTACGGCTTCGGCTCGCTCATCGGCGGGGGAGTTCCGTTCCTTCTCGAACCGGCCGCCGTCGCGGTCGCCGCGGTCCTGCTGACGGTCCTCGGCCTGATCGGCGCCGCGATCGCGATCGTCCGCATCGCCTCGGTCAACCCGTTGAACGCGCTGGGAGGCCAGCGATGAGCGCCCGAAAGGACTCTGCAGTGACCACCGATCCCACTGTGTCGGCTGTGGCATCTTCGGGGACCCGCACCGACACCGCTGCCCTCGAGATCGTCGACGCCGATCTGCGCCTCGGCGACGGCGAACAGACCGTGACCGCGCTCGACGCGGTGAGCCTCACCGTCCGCCCCGGCGAGATGGTGGCGGTCGTCGGCCCGTCGGGCTCCGGCAAGTCGAGCCTGCTGGCCGTCGCCGGCGCGCTCACCACACCCGACTCGGGCAGTGTCCGCGTCGGCGGACACGACCTGCTGGCGATGAAGACCGCACAGGCCGCGAAGTTCCGGCTCGAGCACATCGGGTTCGTGTTCCAGAGCGGCAACCTGATCCCGTCGCTCACCGCGGCCGACCAGCTGCGCCTGGTGTCGCACTTCGGCGCGCGCGGCAAGAAGTACCGCGATCCGATCGCCCTGCTCGAGCAGGTGGGCCTCGGCCACAAGGCCGACCGTCGACCCGACCAGCTCTCCGGTGGCGAGCGCCAGCGGGTGGGCATCGCGCGCGCCCTGGTGTCGGCGCCGTCGCTCCTGCTCGTCGACGAGCCGACCGCCGCCCTCGACCGTGCCCGCAGCCACGAGATCGTGCAGCTGCTCGCGCGGGAGACCCGGGAGTCGCGCGTGGGCACGGTCATGGTGACCCATGACTACGATGTGCTCGACTATTGCGACCGTGTCGTCGAGATGACCGACGGCCGACTCACCCCCCGGTAATCCGGAAGATCCCCAGCGAGCGAGGAGGGCACGTGCCGCGGATCAATGCACCGACAGTCGGTGAGCATCGAGCTGCGCAGCAACGTGCCCTCCTCGACGCCGCCCGGGAGGTCCTCGCCGAGGGGGCCACCGAGATCCCCTCGTTCGGCGAGGTGGCCTCCCGCGCCGGGCTCGCCCGGTCCAGCATGTACCAGTACTTCAAGTCGCGGCAGCACCTGCTCGAGGCGCTGATCGAGGACTCCTTCCCGCGCTGGTCGGCGCAGGTCGCCGCGACGATGGCCGACGCCGACAGCCCCGCCGAACGCGTCCTCGCCTACATCGACGCCAACCTCCGACTGGTCGCCGATGGCGAGCACGCCATCGCGACCGCACTCGCGCAGATCGCGCCCGGCCCGGAACTCGACGCCAAGAGCCGCGCGATGCACGCCGACCTCGTCACCCCGCTGTCCGACGCCCTCGCCGAGTTGGGGGTTCCGGATGTGGCCGCCACGGCCGAGTTGATCAATGCGGTGCTGCACGCCGCCACCCGACAGGTCGAGCGAGGGGAGGACGTCGCGCACGTGCGCCGGACCGCCGCCGACCTCGTCCGGCCCTTCGTCACGGAGTGCGCGACAGGCGCCGACTGACGTTCCCGTCGCCACCGCTCGCGTATGACGCGCTCCACACCCGAGGTTCCACGTGAAACGTTCGACATGGCCGGTCACGTGCGGCACCCCGACCCTGGGAACAACACCATCTAATCTGTTGTTGACCAGACCGACTCCGCGAGCTGCGCCGCCACCGGCGAATTCGTGTGAGCAGCAGTGAACGAACGCACCGCAGGACAGCTGCAGAGGACAGGAAGGCCCGCATGACTACACCGACCACGGTCCGTGACCTCATCATCGTCGGCTCGGGACCGGCCGGATACACGGCCGGCGTGTACGCCGCCCGCGCGGAGCTCGAGCCCCTCCTGTTCGAGGGCACGCAGTTCGGTGGGTCGCTGATGACCACCACCGAGGTCGAGAACTTCCCGGGCTTCCGCGAGGGCATCATGGGCCCGGACCTGATGGACGAGATGCGCGAGCAGGCCAAGCGCTTCGGTGCCGACATCCGCACCGAGGATGTCGAGGAGATCGAGCTGGACGGCCCGGTCAAGAAGGTCGTCGCGAACGGCGAGACCTACTACGCCCGCGCCGTCATCCTGGCGATGGGCGCCGCCGCCCGCTACCTCGGCATCCCCGGCGAGGAGAAGCTCCTCGGCCGCGGCGTCAGCGCGTGCGCGACGTGCGACGGCTTCTTCTTCCGCGACCAGGACATCGTCGTGGTCGGCGGTGGCGACTCCGCGATGGAGGAGGCCACCTTCCTGACCAAGTTCGCCCGCAGCGTCACGCTGGTGCACCGTCGCGAGGAGTTCCGCGCCTCCCGGATCATGCTCGAGCGCGCCAAGGCGAACGAGAAGATCCGTTTCGTCACCAACGCCGCGCCGGTCGAGGTGCTGGGCGAGAACAGCGTCACCGGTCTGGTGATCCGCGACACCGTCACGGGCGAGCAGTCCACGCTCGACGTCACCGGCATGTTCGTCGCGATCGGTCACGATCCGCGCAGCGAGCTGGTCAAGGGTCAGGTGGACCTCGACGCGGCCGGCTACGTGCAGGTGCAGGCGCCGACCACCGCGACCTCGGCCGAGGGTGTCTTCGCCGCCGGCGACCTGGTGGACCACACCTACCGCCAGGCGATCACCGCGGCCGGCACCGGTTGCTCCGCCGCGATCGACGCCGAGCGTTGGCTGGCCGACCAGGGTGACATCACCGAGAACACCCTCGCGGCCGCGGGCGAGGCCGTCACGGTCGACGCCTGACCCGCCCCACCCCACCCGTAAACCCATCCGGTTCAGATCCCAGGAGGATCCCGTGGCGAACACCATCACCATCAACGACGACTCGTTCAAGCAGGACGTTCTGGACTCCGACAAGCCCGTGCTCGTCGACTTCTGGGCCACCTGGTGCGGCCCGTGCAAGATGGTCGCCCCGGTGCTCGAGGAGATCGCCGGCGATCACGCCGACAAGCTCACGGTCGCCAAGCTGGACATCGACCAGAACCCGAACGCGGCCAGCGAGTTCAAGGTCATGTCGATCCCGACGATGATCCTGTTCCAGGGCGGCAAGCCCGTAAAGACGATCGTCGGCGCGAAGGGCAAGGCCGCCCTCCTCAAGGATCTCGCCGAGGTGCTCTGACCCCTCCGCGCTCCGTCCGGTAAGCGCGGATTCCGGCCACAGTGTGACCTGACTGCCACCACAGCCTTGTCACACTGTGGCCGAGTGGATTGCGGATGCGACGGGGCCGTCTGAGAGAATCGATCGACGTCCGCTACGAAAGGCCCGCGAGCATGCAGCTACTCCGTCACGGCGACCACGGCCCCGCCGTCGCCGAGATCCGGGGTACTTTGACCGGCCTGGGATTCCTCCACCACGGTGTGGCCGGGACGAACCGTGAGACCGTCAACGGCTCGCACTGGGTGGCCCCCGACGCCGTGTTCGACCACCATCTCGACTCCGCCGTGCGCGCATTCCAGCAGCAGCGCGGCCTGCTCGTCGACGGCGTCGTCGGCCCGGCGACGTACCGCTCCCTCAAGGAGGCGTCGTACCGGCTCGGTGCCCGCACTCTGATCTACCAGCTGTCCGCCCCGCTGTACGGCGACGACGTCGCCGCCCTCCAGACCCGCCTGCAGGACCTGGGCTTCTACATCGGGCGCGTGGACGGCTATTTCGGCCCGCAGACGCACGAGGCACTGAGCTCGTTCCAGCGCGAGATCGGCATCGCGGCGGACGGCATCTGCGGCCCGGCCACGCTGCGGTCGCTCGAACTGCTCGGTACCCGTGTCTCGGGCGGGTCGCCGCACGCGATCAGCGAGGAAGAACTGGTCCGCCGGTCCGGGCCGCAGCTGAGCGGCAAGCGGATCGTCATCGATCCGGGTCTCGGCGGCGCCGACACCGGCCGGATCGTGCGGACCGGCACCGGTCGGATGAGCGAGGCCGACATCCTGTGGGATCTCGCGAGCCGGCTCGAGGGCCGGATGGCGGCGACGGGCATGGAGACGTTCCTGTCGCGACCCCAGCACGCCAACCCCAGCGAGGCCCAGCGCGCGGAGACGTCCAACGGGTTCGACGCCGACCTGATGATCGCGCTGCGCTGCGACAGCCACTCGAGCCCCGCCGCGAGCGGTGTCGCGAGCTTCCACTTCGGCAACTCGCACGGCTCCACCTCGATGATCGGCCAGATCCTCACGGGCTACATCCAGCGCGAGGTCGTGGCTCGAACTCCGTTGCGGGACTGCAGGACTCATGGTCGCACCTGGGATCTGTTGCGGCTCACCAAGATGCCGACCGTCCAGGTCGACATCGGTTATCTCACAAGCGATTCCGACATCGCGGTGCTCACTGATCCGCGGCAGCGCGACACGATCGCCGAGGCGATCCTCATCGCGGTCAAGCGCCTGTACCTGCTGGGACAGGACGATGCCCCGACGGGGACGTTCACGTTCGCCGAACTGCTCGCCGAGGAACTGGCGGACGCCGACCGCGCCCGCTGACGCCCCGGATCCCGCGCGGCAGTCGGACGGCGCAGGCCCGTAAAGGGCCCTAGTGGGCTCCCACGACGCTTCGTTCGCCGATATCGACCAGGGACAGGGTCGCGACCTCCAGAAGCCGCTCCAGGGCCGCCTCGACGTCCGCCTTCCACAGGTGGTCGCGGTCGAGCTCGAGTCGCAGGCGGGGGAAGCGGTGATGCGGTGCAACGACTTCGAATCCGACGTCCTCGAGGAAGTCGGCACTGATCATGCACTCCTGTGGGGAGCATTCGCGGGCCGCGGTGGCCGAGGGGACTCCGCTGGCTGCGGCGTCGCCGTCCGCGCGGATCCCGAACGCCTCGAGCGCCCGCACACCGCGTCGCACGAGGTCGCCGACCGCGGCCTGGATCAGCGTGGCGCCCAGCCCGTACTCGTCGCCGATGGGCTCGAGACGCATCGTCGTGAGCAGGACCGCGTCGGCGCTGACGGGAGAGGTGGGGAACAGGTCGGCGCGCGGCACCATGCTCGGCGGGGCGTACAGGGCGCAGCCGGCGGGCTTGTCGTCCACGAGGGCCACCTGCCCGCACGATCCCCACTCGAGCATGACCATCGACAGCCACGCTTCCTTCTCGAACTCGGGGTCGTAGAAGCTGGAGAACTCGCGCGAGACGCGGACGGATGCCGGATCCATCTCCCAGAAGACGCACCGCCGGGCGTGGGAGGACAGCTTGTCGAGTCCGTCCAGAGTGAGTGACGTGACGCTAGTCGACACCGTGTACGCCGACCTCCATACCCCCAGCCTCCATGACCACTCGGGGAGTCACACCCGCCTCGACGGAACTATCCCCTCCAGAATAGGGGATAGTTCCGTCCTCAGCGCGGCGGCGGCTGAGTGCCACCGACCGGGCGGCGGGACCGATCGCATTCGGGAGCACCGGAACGCTCCGATCCCGACACCCACACCGATAACGTCACTGTGACGTATTGTCGCGGTTTCCCGCGGCACGTCCCACCGGCGTCAGTTGCCGGACTGCTTCTCCATCATCGTCACGATGCGCTCGAGGTCGTCGACCGAACCGAACTCGACCACGATCTTGCCCTTACGCTTTCCGAGGCTCACCGTCACCCGGGTGTCGAACGAGTTCGACAGACGCTCGGCGACGTCCTGCAGACCCGGCATCTGGATCGGCTTGCGCTTGACTGGTGGGGTAGGGGAGGGGCCCTCGCGGTTGGCGAGCATGACCGCCTCCTCGGTCGCCCGGACCGACATGCCCTCGGCCACGATCCGGGCCGCGAGCACCTCCTGGGCATCCGCGCCCGCCTCGAGCGACAGCAGCGCCCGCGCGTGGCCCGCCGACAGCACACCGGCCGCCACCCGGCGCTGCACCGGGATCGGGAGCTTGAGCAGACGGATCATGTTCGTCACGACGGGCCGGGAGCGTCCGATCCGCGCCGCCAGCTCTTCGTGGGTGACCTCGAACTCCTCGAGCAACTGCTGGTACGCGGCCGCCTCTTCGAGCGGATTGAGCTGGACGCGATGGATGTTCTCCAGCAGCGCGTCGCGCAGCATCGACTCATCGGTGGTCTCGCGGACGATCGCCGGGATCGTCTCCAGCCCGGCGATCTGGCTGGCGCGCCAGCGCCGCTCACCCATGACGAGCTGATACTGCTCGGGTCCGACGCGGCGGACCACGATCGGCTGCATCAGCCCGAACTCGCGGATCGAGTGCACCAGCTCGCCCAACGCCTCCTCGTCGAAGACCGAGCGGGGCTGCTTCGGGTTCGGCTCGATGAGGTGCGGCGCGATCTCGTGGTACACCGCGCCGGTGGGGGAGAGGGGTTCCTCGTCGGTGAGGACCGCCGGCGTCGGGGTCGGCGCGCTCGCGACGACCTCTTCGGTGCCCTTCGCGGCCTTGCTCGGAGCCGTCTTGGCCGGCGTCTTGGCCGCGGCCTTCTTCACGGGCTTCGGCTTGACTGCGGCGCCGGTCTCGGCGGTCTCGGCGGGCTCGACGGCGTCGATCGCCGCCGCGGCCTCGGCGACCGCGGTCGAGGTGCCGATGATGACATCCGCGGCCGCGTTCCCCAGTCCGGGACCGCCGTTCGCGGGACCGGTCGGGATCAGCGCCGCGAGCCCACGGCCGAGTCCGCCCTTGCGTGTCTGCGCCATGCTCTACTGCTCCTGCGTCGTGGTGGACATCCCGCGTGCCGCGAGTTCACGGCCGGCGTCGAGATAGCTCATCGCGCCCCTGGATCCGGGGTCGTAGTCGAGGACGGTCATCCCGTAGCCGGGCGCCTCGGACACCTTCACCGATCGCGGAATCACCGCGCGCAGGACGGCCTCGCCGAAGTGCTTGCGCACCTCCTCGGCCACCTGGTCCGCGAGCTTGGTGCGCGCGTCGTACATCGTCAGGAGGACGGTGGAGACGTGCAGCTCCGGATTCAGATGGGCCTGCACCAGTTCGATGTTGCGCAGCAGCTGCCCGACGCCCTCGAGTGCGTAGTACTCGCACTGGATCGGGATGAGCACCTCCTTCGCCGCGACCATCGCGTTGACCGTGAGCAGTCCCAACGACGGCGGGCAGTCGATGAGGATGAAGTCGGCGTCGATGTCGGAGAGGGCCGCCTCGGAGAGCGCGTTCTTGAGTCGGTTCTCGCGGGCCACCATCGACACGAGTTCGATCTCGGCACCGGCCAGATCGATCGTCGCGGGGATGCAGTAGAGACGCTCGTTGTGCGGGCTCTGCTGGATCGCCTCCTTCGCGGTCACCTCACCGAGAAGCAGTTCGTAGCTCGACGGCGTCCCCGACGTGTGCGGGATGCCGAGCGCGGTGCTCGCGTTGCCCTGCGGATCGAGGTCGACGACCAACACCGTCAGTCCCTGGATCGCCAACGCCGAAGCCAGATTCACCGTCGACGTGGTCTTGCCGACGCCGCCCTTCTGGTTGGCGATGGTGAACACGCGCCGATGCGACGGCTTCGGGAGCGTCACCGAACTCGGGTGCAGAACCTGACTCGCGCGTTGCGCGGCTGCCCCGATCGGGGTGTCCGCGAGGGAGATTCCCCGATAGGGGGAGGAGTGGGCAAAGTCCTGATCTCGACTGCCGTCCGTCGAGTCCGGCGGGGTGACGGTTTCACGTGAAACCGGTTCCCGGGAAACCGTTTCACGTGAAACGGCGGATTCAGCTCCAGCCGACATCTACTGCTCCTTCGCTTGATGACCACTCATGACGCAATTCTCAACCCTCGTGCCCTCGAATGCCCGTAACTCAGCGATGCCGGCGACCGTGTTGAGCAACACGCTCCGCGCTCACCACGATCGTCGGCACCGGCAGTGCCTCTCCACCACACTCGACGACCTCAAGCTTGCCAGCCCCGAGTCGGGCGAGGGAAGCACGGTCCCGGGAGATTTCTTCGGCCGCACTGGAACCCTTCAATGCGAGCATCCGCCCACCCACACGCACCAGGGGCAGCGACCACCGAGCAAGCTTGTCCAACGGAGCGACCGCGCGCGAGGTGACGACATCGGCACCGCCTGCTTCCTTGACGACACCGGGATCCTCGGCGCGCCCGCGTACGACGGTCACGTTCCCGAGCCCGATGTTGTCGACGACCTCCTGCAGGTACACCGACCGACGAAGCAACGGCTCCACCAACGTCACCCGCACATCCGGCCGCGCAATCGCCAACGGAATACCTGGCAAACCCGCCCCCGACCCCACATCCACCACCGACTCACCGGCCCCCACCAACTCACCCAACACCCCACAATTGAGCACATGCCGTACCCACAACCGCGGCACCTCCCTGGGACCGATCAACCCCCGCACCACACCATCGGACGCCAACGACGCGTGATACGCCTCCGCCAACCCCACCCGATCACCGAACACCCGCCCCGCCGCACCGACAACGTCCCACTGCTCATCAACCAGTTCCACGTGAAACATCCTCCCCAACCGACCACCACACCACCAACTCGGGCAGCGTCTTTCGTGTCATCGGTTCGACCGGAGTCCACTCACCGATGGGGGAGGGGAGGGGTGCCCGAGGGGAGGGCGAAACGTGGCGACGGTGGTTCCACGTGAAACATCGCGGGCGACTCCACGCGAGTCCGCGCACCGGAGCGTCCGCGTCGCACCCCCGACCGTCCACGTACGGTCCTCGACGAACGCACCGTCACCGACCGATGGTCGCGGATGGGCGCCGATGTTTCACGTGAATCGTCGGCGGCGCCACCGAGCTTCGGTGTCACCCTCCACAGGTCCGACGCCGCCACCGAACCCACGAAAGCGACTCCGACCCCGCTCGGTGGACGCACAGCCGAGGGCCGCGATCGACTCTCGAACGCTCGTTCCGCCGCCGGCGCCGAGATCGACTGTCACAGTGACGAAATGGCCGAGGGTACCCGGTAGGGCGACGTCACCACACAAACAGCCCACTCCCGACAATTCACGTTTCTCGTTGCGGCACAGCATGTTTCATGTGAAACACCGAAATTTCGAATGTCGATCGGTCCCGACCGCCCTTCCGTACCATTCGGGGCAAGCGAATCGGACGGGGAGGGGAACCGATGAGACACGAACGGTGGAATCGGGGCGGCTGGCGAGTCGCCGTTGGACTGATGGTCGCGTGGGTCGCGGCGGTGCTGTCGCCGGCGACGGGCAACGCCGCGCCGACGTATCTCGTTCCGTACTACCTCTTCGTACAGGACGAGTTCACCAACCCGGGCGGCTCCGCCGCGGGGTCCAACGACTGGTCGTGCCGGCCCAGCGCGGAGCATCCCAACCCCGTCGTGCTCGTGCACGGCACCGGCGCCAATCGCCTCAACATGTGGACCACGTTCGCGCCGCTGCTCGCCAACGAGGGCTACTGCGTCTACGCGCTGACATTCGGCAACTACGCCGATCAGCCCTATCCGGTCAGCGCGATCGGGGGCATGGCGCGCGCGGAAGACAGCGCGGCCCAGATCGGTGACTTCGTGGACGAGGTGCTCGCGGCGACCGGCGCGGCACGGGTGGACATCCTGGGTATCTCGCAGGGATCGGTCGTGCCCAACTACTTCGTCAAGTACCTCGGCGGCGCAGCCAAGGTCGACAAGTACATCTCACTCGGTCCGGCTTGGAACGGCAGTGCACTCACCGGACCGGACGGTGGCGCAACGATTCTCGGTCTCGGCACCGACGACGCCCGTGGCGTGCTGCCATTCTGCCAGGCGTGTCTTCAGTTCCTGCCCGCATCGCAATTCATCGCGAAACTGCACGCCGGTGGCCTGTATGCGCCGGAAGTCACCTACACCAACATCATGACCCGCTACGACGAAGGGATCGTGCCGTACACCAGTGGCTACGTGGAGGGCCCCAACGCGACGAACATCGTGGTCCAGGACGGGTGTTCGCAGGATTACTCGGACCATATCGCGCTCGCGGCGTCCCGCGTCGCGGCCGGCTACGTCCTCAATGCACTCGACCCGGCGCATCCGCGCCCGGTGCCGTGCGTGTTCGTCGCGCCGTTCGTGGGCGGCTGACCGCTCCGCGGCCGGAACGGCGGTGGGGGAGGGGAGGAGTGGCGCTCTCGGGTCCGCGTCAGCGCCGGCCGCGGTGACGGTGATGGGCCACTCGTTCGGCCCTCACCACAATCGTCGGCGTCGGCAACACATCACCACCACACTCGACGACCTCGAGCTTGCCGGCCCCGAGTCGGGCGAGGGAAGCACGGTCCCGGGAAATCTCTTCGGCCGCACTGGAACCCTTCAACGCCAGCATCCGCCCACCCACACGCACCAGGGGCAGCGACCACCGAGCCAACCGCTCCAACGGCGCCACCGCACGCGAGGTCACCACGTCGGCACCCCCCACTTCCTGCACCACCCCCGACTGCTCCGCACGGCCCCGCACCACGGAGACGTTCGACAGCCCCACCGAATCCACGAACTCCTGCAGGTACACCGACCGACGAAGCAACGGCTCCACCAACGTCACCCGCACATCCGGCCGCGCAATCGCCAACGGAATACCTGGCAAACCCGCCCCCGACCCCACATCCACCACCGACTCACCGGCCCCCACCAACTCACCCAACACCCCACAATTGAGCACATGCCGTACCCACAACCGCGGCACCTCCCTGGGACCGATCAACCCCCGCACCACACCATCGGACGCCAACGACGCGTGATACGCCTCCGCCAACCCCACCCGATCACCGAACACCCGCCCCGCCGCACCGACAACGTCCCACTGCTCATCAACCAGTTCCACGTGAAACATCCTCCCCAACCGACCACCACACAACAAGAGAAAAGGCCGCGGGCCCCAGCGGTACGGCTGGGGCCCGCGGCCTTACGCGTCCGGACGGACCCGGCTCGTCAGTCCTTGAGCACGACGACGCGACGGTTCGGCTCGGCGCCCTCGCTCTCGCTGGAGACACCGTCGACCTTCGCGACGGCGTCGTGCACGATCTTGCGCTCGAACGGGGTCATCGGTGCGAGCTCCTCGCGCTCACCGGACGCCGACACGCGCTCGGCGGCGGCCTTTCCGAGGGCGCTGAGCTCGGCCCGACGGCCGGCCCGCCAGCCCGCGACGTCGAGCATCAGACGGCTGCGCACGCCGGTGGTCTGCTGGACGGCCAGACGGGTCAGCTCCTGCAGGGCGTCGAGCACCTCGCCCTTGCGGCCGACCAGCTTCGACAGATCCTTGCCGCCGTCGATGCTCACGACGGCGCGATCACCCTCGACGTCGAGGTCGATGTCGCCGTCGAAGTCCAGGACGTCGAGCAGCTGCTCGAGGTAGTCGCCGGCGATCTCGCCTTCCTCGATCAGATCGTCCTCGGTGTCGGTGTCGGTGTCGGTGTCGGCATTCTGAGTCTCGAGTACCACGTCGGTGCCCTCTCTGTTCTCACCGTCCCGGGCGGTGTCCTGCTCACTGGTCATCGTCGTTCTCTCTTCTGGAGGTCAGCGCCGCTTGCGCTTGTTGCTCTTGGGGCGGTTGGCCGCGGGGCGCGGTTTGGGCTTCGGACGCTGCGTGCCCGAGGCGCCGCTGCTCGTCCCCCCGTCGGCCTCGGACGACTCGGTGGTCGCGTCCTCCTCGGACGTCGACTCGACGACAGGAGTGGACTGTTTGCGAGCGTCCTTCGAGGGCCGCGCACCGGGCTTGGGTGCGTTGTCGGCCCGACGCTCCATCGCGGCCTGCTTCTTGGCGCTCTCCTCCGAGTCGATCTTGCGGAACACGATGTGCTGCTGCGCGTAGGTCCAGATGTTGTTCGACACCCAGTACAGGAGGATGGCGATCATCAGGAACGAGCCACCGACGAGCACGCCGAGCGGGAACACCCACAGCGCGAGCTTGTTCATGATGGCCGACTGCGGGTTGGCGGCCGCGGCGGCGCTCTGGCGCGCGACCGACGCGCGCGCGTTGAAGTGCGTCGCAACAGAGGCGATGAGCATGAGCGGGACGGCGACAGCCGCGATGTTGGCGACCGTGGGGACCGTGCCGTAGGCACCGAAGGACTCGAGCTGTTCTTTCGGCATCGTGATGTAGGACGAGATCGGGGCACCGAACAGGCGGGCGCTGAGGAACGACTGGACGTCGGCCGCGCTGAAGAAGTAGTTCGCGGTGTTCGCGTTGTCCTCGACCGACATCCCGAGTCCGCCGTACCCGGTGCCGGTGCGGTTGAACGAGCGCAGGACGTGGAACAGGCCGATGAACACCGGAGCCTGCAGCAGGACCGGCAGACAGCCCATCACGGGATTGAAGCCGTGTTCCTTCTGCAGCTTCTGCATCTCCAGCGCCATGCGCTGGCGGTCCTTGGCGTACTTCTTCTGCAGCGCCTTGATCTGCGGCTGCAGTTCCTGCATCTGCCGCGTCGTGCGCACCTGCTTGACGAACGGCTTGTAGAGGATGGCGCGAAGCGTGAACACCAGGAACATGACGGACAGCGCCCAGGCGATGCCGTTGTCGGCTCCGAGGAAGAAGCCGAACACCTTGTGCCAGACCCATAGGATCCCGGACACCGGATAGTAAATTATGTTGAGCACGGCTCTAAGCACTCCTCTGTTCGTCCACGTTCAGCACTCCGTGGTGCTTGGCAAGTTCGGGGTGAGCGGTGCGCGTCATTCCCGGCTCACATGGTGGATGTGCCGGCCGCGACGTTCCGGGACCGGATCCCATCCTCCAGGGTGCCAGGGCGCGCACTTGACCAGTCGCACCACGGTGAGCGCCGAACCCTTGATCGCACCGTGCGTGCGCAACGCGTCGACCGCGTACTCGCTGCACGTCGGCGTGAACCGGCACGTCGGCATACGGAGTGGGGACACGTAGGTTCGGTACAGCTCGATAAGAAAGATCAGGACGCGCGCGGGAAGACGTCGCAGCGTCGTCCAGAGGGTGGCCGCGAACGACGAAGAGCGCGGACCGGATTCGGTCCGCGCCTCGTCATGTTCGATGCTCATACCGGATTGCCTTCACCAGCAAGCAGATCCAACTTCCTGAGTACGGATCGCAGCTGTTTGTCGAGTTCCCGGGAACTCGCGGTCGCCGATCCCGGCAACGCGCGGATCACCACGTCGGTATCGACCGGAACGGTGTCGACCAACCCGGCGCAGATATGACGAAACCGGCGAGCGACTCGATGTCGAATCACCGCCGGCCCGACAGCCTTGCTCACGACGAGCCCGAAACGGGGCACGTCGATACTCACCAACGAGTCCGCCGTGTCACGCCCGTGGGCGTGAACGACGAGATCTCGCCGACCCATTCGACGCCCACGACGCACTGTCTCGGAGAAATCCGAGCGTCGGCGCAGGCGATACGGCTCAGGTAACACCCCGAGCTCCCGAGATCAGGTTCGGAATCAGGCGGTGAGCTCGGCGCGGCCCTTACGGCGACGCGCCGAAACGATTGCACGGCCCGCACGGGTCCGCATACGGAGACGGAAGCCGTGAACGCGCGCGCGGCGGCGATTGTTCGGCTGGAACGTCCGCTTGCCCTTGGCCACGGTCAACACTCCTCGAAATTGGATGACGCCGGTCGGCGTCGGTCTACATTGAACGAAACTCAGTGATCACACGGCGGTACCGGGGCGCAGACCTCCGGCCAGCGCGCATCCTCCACCATCGGGTGACTGTTCGAGGGTACTGACAGGCTCGAGTGAGGTCAAACCGGGCCCTGTAGCTCGCGCTTCCCACGACACGCCGCGACAGCGGCATCCTTGCACCAAGGATGCCTCTGTGCGAAGGCGCGTCCGTTTCGCACCGAATCGTGGTGAATCACTGTGAACAAACCTTCCGGTTGTTACCGTCCGTGCATGGCACAGCCGAAGCCGCTTACGCTCGAGTCGCAATGCGGACGTTGCGTGACGCGCGGCAGCGCTCTCCGAGCGAGTCTCGAGAGTTGGGACTGTAAGACAACTAACACCCATGCTCGCGGCCCGAGCCGGCGCAGGTAACAGCCGGCCACGCATCGACCACCGCATTCCACCAGGTGACAGCCTCGAGGATTCCTCACGCAGGGATCCAGAGGCGGTGAGCCCCCACACTCGAGCGTTGTCCACATCTGTGGATAATTGTGTGGAAACACAGATCGGGTGGCATATTCGTTGCCCGGTAAGGGGTCCAGCCTCACCGGGGGAGCTCGACAGAAACACCACGGCGACGGGCCACTCGGCCCTGGGAGGACAGACAGTGAACGACGATCCGAACGCCTTGGCGATTGTCTGGCGCGACGTCGTTGCAGAACTGACCTCCGCCTCCGACGGCGCGGCGTTGACCAAAGCGCAGAAGGCGTGGCTCGCGCTGGTCAAGCCGCTGACGTACGCACAGGGATTCGCCTTGCTGTCGGTGCCGTCACCGCTCGCGCAGGAAGCGATCGAGCGTGACCTGCGGGAACCGATCCTGCGGGCACTCAATCTCCACCTCGGCCAGAAGGTCGAGGGCCTCGGCGTCCGTATCGCCGCACCGGAGGACGTCGACGAACCGGACGAACCCGCCGACGTCGCCTTCGCGGACGCCTCCTACACGGACAGCGCGTTCGGCGACAGCGCGACCACGGTGCGACGTCGCCACCTCGCGATGGGCACCACGGACGTCGCGGCACCGGACCTGGCCGAGCACGAGGAGGTCGACGACGACCGAGAGGCGCTGGCCAGCGTCCACGAGTCGTGGCCGTCGTACTTCACCAAGCCGCCGGCCGGTCCCGCGACCGGTTCGGCCGGCGGTAACAGCCTGAACGCGAAGTACACGTTCGACACATTCGTCATCGGCGCGTCCAACCGGTTCGCGCACGCGGCCGCGGTCGCGATCGCCGAGGCGCCCGCCCGCGCCTACAACCCGCTGTTCATCTGGGGTGCGTCCGGACTCGGCAAGACCCATCTGCTGCACGCCGCCGGCCACTACGCCCAGCGACTGTTCCCCGGGATGCGGGTGAAGTACGTCTCCACCGAGGAGTTCACGAACGACTTCATCAACAGTCTTCGTGACGACCGCAAGGTGGCGTTCAAGCGCCGCTACCGCGAGACCGACATCCTGCTGGTCGACGACATCCAGTTCATCGAGGGCAAGGAAGGTATCCAGGAAGAGTTCTTCCACACCTTCAACACGCTCCACAACGCGAACAAGCAGATCGTGGTGTCGTCGGACCGGCCGCCCAAGCAGTTGGCCACCCTCGAGGAGCGGCTACGCACCCGGTTCGAGTGGGGACTGATCACCGACGTCCAGCCGCCGGAACTCGAGACACGGATCGCAATCCTGTCGAAGAAGGCGCGAATGGACCGCCTGGACGTCCCGCACGACGTCCTCGAGTTGATCGCCAGCCGGATCGAACGCAACATCCGCGAACTCGAGGGGGCCCTGATCCGGGTGACGGCGTTCGCGTCGCTCAACAGGCAGGCGCTCGACCTCAAGCTCGCCGAGGTGGTGCTGCGGGACTTGATGCCCGATTCGGCCGCACTCGAGATCAATGCGTCGACGATCATGGCGGTGACCGCCGAGTACTTCAACACGTCGATCGACGACCTGTGCGGGCCCGGCAAGGCCCGCCCGCTCGCGCAGGCCCGGCAGATCGCCATGTACCTGTGCCGGGAGCTCACCGACCTGTCGCTGCCCAAGATCGGCCAGACGTTCGGCCGCGACCACACCACGGTCATGTACGCGGACAAGAAGATTCGCAAGGAGATGACCGAACGCCGCAAGGTGTACGACCAGGTCCAGGAGCTCACGGCCCGCATCAAGCAGCGCTCGAAGAGCTGACGACCGCCCGTGTCTCGAGACACGGGCAGGCACTCCCGACCACCGACATCCGCACGGACTTCCCGTGCGGATGTCGTGCTTCGGGGGTGACTCGAGACACGAATCCGAAAGAATTAACATCTGTGGATAGGTGTGTGTATAAGGTGTAATCGCTGTGGAGAACTGTTGGACAACTTCGGGGTGTCTCGAGGTGTCCACAACCGCGCCGGATTCGTCCTCGAGTACGTCCTCGAGAAGTCCCCATGCCTCGAGGGCGTGGGACCAGCGGCTTCGGTCGTCCATCCACAGATTCCACAGTGCCTATTACTGTGATTGAAGTCTTCTCGAGAGAAGTTCTTCTAAAACAGGCGTTGTGAACAACCGCGTGGATCGTCCTGTTCACAGCCCGCCTCGAGGTGTCTCGAGGCGCCGGCGTCCGCTTTTCAACACGGCCGGTGAACGCATACGGTGTCCTCTGGCCGCTGTGTCAGACTGCTAGCGCAGCCTTTGCAGCCTTGCGCGCAGCTGCTGCCGTACGTCCGTGCCTACCGAGAGGAACACCCGAGCGATGGAGCTTGGAAGCATGAAGTTTCGCGTTGCTCGGGAGGACTTCGCCGACTCCGTCGCCTGGGTCGCGCGCAGCCTGCCGTCCCGGCCTCCCGTGCCGGTTCTCGGTGGCGTACTGCTGGGCGCCGACGAGCAGGGCCTGACCGTCTCCGGCTTCGACTACGAGGTGTCCGCACAGGTCCGCGTCTCCGCAGAGGTCACCACCACCGGCCAGGTGCTGGTCTCGGGCAAGCTGCTCGCGGACATCACCCGCGCACTGCCCAACAAGCCCGTCGACGTGACCGTCGACGGCACCCGCGTGCTCATCACGTGCGGTAGCGCCAAGTTCTCGCTGCCGACCATGCCCGTCGAGGACTACCCGCAGCTGCCCACGCTGCCGCAGCAGACCGGCTCGCTGCCGGTGGACCTGTTCTCGGAGGCAGTCAGCCAGGTTGCGGTCGCCGCCGGCAAGGACGACACCCTGCCGATGCTCACCGGCATTCGCGTCGAGATCGAGGGCACCAACGTCGTGCTCGCGGCCACCGACCGTTTCCGGCTCGCGGTCCGTCAGCTCGAGTGGATGCCGATCGCCGGCGAGACCTCCGCGGCCGTGCTGGTCCCGGCGAAGACGCTGTCGGAGTCCGCGAAGACTCTGGGCGGCAACACGCTTTCGCCCGTCGAGCTCGCACTGGGCTCGGGGTCGTCGGTGGGTAGCGAGGGCATGCTCGGCATCGTCGCCGACGGCCGTCGCACCACGACGCGTCTGCTCGACGCCGAGTTCCCCAAGTTCCGCCAGCTGCTGCCGGCCGAGCACACCGCGATGGCCACCGTCGAGGTGGCACCGCTGGTCGAGGCGATCAAGCGTGTGGCCCTGGTCGCCGAGCGCGGCGCGCAGGTGCGGCTCGAGTTCAACAGCGAAGGGCTGCTGCTCTCGGCGGGTGGCGACGACGCCGGCCGCGCCGAGGAGTCCCTCGAGGCCGACTTCCAGGGCGAGCCGCTGATCATCGCGTTCAACCCCGGCTACCTCATCGACGGTCTGTCGTCGCTGCACTCGGAGCGGGTGCTGTTCGGCTTCACCACGCCCAGCCGTCCCGCGGTGCTGCGTCCGGCCGGCGAGGAGACGCCCGAGCGCTGCGAGTCCGGCACGTTCCCGGCTCCCCAGAGCGAGTACACCTACCTGCTGATGCCGGTTCGCCTGCCGGGCTGATCCGCGCGTCCGGCCGTCGGCCGAGGCCACTCGGAGCCCCGCTCGAATCACCACTAGTGGAGGGACATCTCACGATGCAGCTCGGACTGGTCGGACTCGGCAGGATGGGTTTCAACATGCGCGCGCGGTTGCGGGCGCACGGCCTCGACGTCGTCGGTTACGACCCGCGTCCGGAGGTCTCGGACGTCGCCTCGCTCGCCGAGCTGGCGTCGGCGCTGCCGGCGCCCCGGATCGTGTGGGTGATGGTGCCGGCCGGGGAGATCACGAAGACCACGATCCAGGAGTTGGCGTCCGTACTCGGCCCCGGCGACCTGGTGATCGACGGCGGGAACTCGCGCTACACCGACGACCGGGCCCACGCCGACCTGCTGGCCGCCGCCGGCATCGGCTATGTGGATTGCGGTGTCTCCGGCGGCATCTGGGGACTCGACGAGGGCTTCGGGCTGATGGTCGGCGGCGCAGACGCCGACGTGCAGCGGGCGATGCCGATCTTCGACGCGTTGCGCCCAGAAGGGGAACGCGCGGGCGGCTTCGTGCACGCCGGACCGGTCGGGGCGGGGCACTACGCCAAGATGGTGCACAACGGTGTCGAGTACGGGCTCATGCAGGCGTACGCCGAGGGCTACGAACTGCTCGACGCCGAGGACCTGATCACCGATGTGCCCGGCGTGCTGCAGGCGTGGACACACGGCACCGTCGTCCGGTCGTGGCTGCTCGAGTTGCTGGTGAAGGCGCTCGCCGACGATCCCGACCTCGCCGAGATCTCCGGGTACACGGAGGACTCCGGCGAGGGACGGTGGACGTTGCAGGAGGCGCTCGACCACGCCGTGCCCGCGCCGGTGATCTCCGCTGCGCTGTTCGCGCGGTTCGCGTCGCGGCAGGACGATTCGCCGGCGATGAAGGCGGTCTCCGCGTTGCGCAACCAGTTCGGCGGGCATGCCGTCCGGCGAACCGGACCGTCGGGAACCTAGTGTTCGTTCGCAAGTTCTCCCTCCGTGACTACCGGTCGTGGGACGCCGTCACGGTGGACCTCACACCCGGCGCCACCGTGTTCGTCGGGCGCAACGGCCACGGCAAGACCAACCTGCTCGAGGCGCTGGGCTACCTGTCGACGCTGTCGTCGCACCGGGTGTCGTCGGACGCGCCGCTGATCCGGGCGGGTGCTGCGCAGGCGTACACGGGTGCGCTCGTGGTCAATCACGGTCGCGAACTGGGCATCGACATCGAGATCAACGACGGAAAGGCCAACCGCGCCCGGATCAATCAGTCCCCGACCCGGCGCCCGCGGGAGATCGTCGGGATCCTGCAGACGGTGCTGTTCGCGCCCGAGGACCTGTCGCTGGTGCGGGGCGACCCAGGGGACCGCCGCAGGTTCCTCGACGAGTTGTCGACCTCGCGGATCCCGCGGATGGCCGCGGTCCGGGCCGACTACGACAAGGTGCTGCGGCAGCGGTCGGCGCTGCTCAAGACCGCGAGCGGTGCGCTGCGACGGGGCGCACGGTCGTCCGACGGAGCGAGTGCCCTTGCGACACTTGATGTCTGGGACGGACACCTGGCGGCCCATGGAGCTCAACTACTCGAGGCCCGACTGCGGCTGGTGCACGACCTGGCCCCGCACCTGGTGACGTCGTACCGGTCGCTGGCGCCCGAGTCGCGGCCGGCGTCGGTGCGGTACCGCAGCAGCCTCGGGACCTCGCTGCCACCCGAATTGCTCGATCCGACAAGGGAACCCGAGCGCGACGACGTCGAACTGCTGGAGGCGAGCTTCCTGCACGAGCTGTCGGTGATGCGCCAGCGGGAGATCGAGCGCGGGGTGTGCCTGGTCGGCCCGCACCGCGACGACCTCGAGCTGTTCCTCGGCGATCAGCCCGCGAAAGGTTTTGCCAGTCACGGAGAATCGTGGTCGTACGCGCTGTCGCTGCGGCTCGGGGCGTTCTTCCTGCTGCGTGCGGACGGCAGCGACCCGGTGCTGATGCTCGACGACGTCTTCGCCGAGCTGGACCGCAAGCGCCGGACCGCGCTGGCGGGCGTCGCCGCCGCGGCCGAGCAGGTGCTCATCACCGCGGCCGTGCCGGAGGACGTCCCCGACGAACTGTCCGCCACCCGTTTCGCGGTGGCGGCCCACGACACCGACCACGGGCGGATCTCGCAGATCACTCCCGTCGGCGGGATAACCACGACGGGAGGCGAGCGGTGACCAGTCCGCAACCGGAGCAGCCCGAGTTGAAGGGCATCGACCTGGCCCGGCGCGCGCTCGAGGAGGCGCGGGCGGCGGCCAAGGCGAAGGGCAAGTCCGTGGGGCAGGGACGCTCGTCACCGCGCACCGGCGGCGTCCGCGCGCTGCGGTCGCGACGCCGATCGTGGTCGGGGTCGGGCCCGGACGAGCGCGACCCGCAGCCGTTCGGTGCGCTGGTCAACGCCGTCGCCAAGCAGCGGGGTTGGTCGTCGCAGGTGTCGGAGGGCACCGTGCTTGGCCGGTGGACCGACGTCGTGGGGCCGGACATCGCGTCGCACGCGCAGCCGACGGGGCTGCGCGACGGTGTGCTGAGCGTGTCGGCGGAGTCGACGGCGTGGGCGACGCAGCTGCGGATGATGCAGGCGCAGATCCTCGCCAAGATCGCCGCCGCGGTGGGCCACGGCGTGGTGAAGTCGCTGCGGATCACCGGACCGACCGCGCCGAGCTGGCGAAAGGGTGACCGGCACATCTCCGGACGGGGGCCGCGGGACACCTACGGCTGACTCCTGGTTTTACCTATAACTGAGTGTTACAGTTACAGCTACTTCGTCGAGTGAACTGGGTCACCATGCCGCCGCGCGGCGGCGGCGACCCCGCCTGAGTAGCTGGGAGCAGTCATGGCGGTCACCTCCGTAGCGCGCACGCCCGCGACCGAGCCGGACCAGCTCGAGCCCGACCACATCCTGTTGCAGGCCCGGAACGTCGAATTCGACTGGGCCGACCTGCCGATGCACTGGATGCCAGGCGATCCGTTCACGACGCACGTGTTCAACGTCCTGCACATGCTGTTGCCGGCCGGTGAGGAGTGGTTCGTCGCCACCTACAAGGAGGCGTTGCCGCTGATCGAGGACGAGAAGCTGCGCGAGGACGTCGTCGGCTTCATCGGTCAGGAGGCGATGCACGCCGGCGCCCACACCGGGGTGCTCGAGCACCTGAAGGCCAACGGGTTGGACCCGACGCCGTACACCGATCAGATGCACTGGGCCTTCGAGAAGCTGCTCGGTCCCAAGCCGCTCGTCGGTCGGCGCGCGCAGAATCACCTCGTCGAACGTCTCGCGATCATCGCGGCCGTCGAGCACATCACCGCGTTCCTCGGTGACTGGGTCCTCAACGCCGACGGGCTGGATCGCGCCGGGATGCACCCGACGATGCTGGACCTGCTGCGCTGGCACGGTGCCGAGGAAGTGGAGCACCGGTGCGTCGCCTACGACGTCATGCGCTATTTCGACAAGCGCGAGTCGCGGCGGATCCGCACCCAGCTGATCGTGACGCCGATGATCGTGTGGCTGTGGGTGCGCGGCACCCGGTTCCTGATGCGCAACGATCCGGAACTGCAGAACTGGTCTCCCAGTCGGCGGCGCCCGCACTTCTCCGACTTCCGGGCCTCCGGACGTCGTGGAACCCTGCCCACCGCAATGGAATTGGGCAAGCGCATGTCGACGTACTTCCGCCGGGACTACCACCCCGGCAAGGAGGGATCGACGGCGCAGGCGGTGGCGTACCTCGCGTCGTCTCCTGCGGCCCGGGCGGCGGCCCGGTGAAACTGTCCCGCGTGCGCGACCTCCTGTCGAAGCAGGAGGCGCTGACCCGGCCCGCGCCGCCGGCCGATCTCCAGGGCCGCGACCGGCCCGACCGTGCGATGACGCTCGTCGAGGCGGTGGCCGACAAGTACCTGCGGGTACTCACGTCGTACGACTACGACCCCGACGTGGCCGGCCACAACCCGGACACCGCGATGACGCTGATCGCCACCGAGCGCACGATCGTTGCGCAGGACGAGAACGTCGCGGCGCTCACCTTCGCGGCCGTCGACGGTGGCGACCTGCCCGCGTGGCAGCCCGGCTGCCATCTCGACTTCCATCTGCCGTCCGGCCTGCGACGTCAGTACTCGCTGTGCGGTGATCCGGCCGATCGGCGGCACTACCGGATCGCGGTGCGGTCGATCCCCGACGGCGGTGGCGGATCGATCGAGATGCACGGTCTCACTCCGGGCACCACCGTGACGGTCCGCGGTCCGCGCAACGGCTTCCCGTTCGTCCCCGAGGGCAGCGCGCTGTTCGTCGCGGGCGGCATCGGCATAACCCCGATCATCGCGATGGTCCGTGCGGCCCGGAAGTCCGGAATGGATTGGCGTTTCGTCTATTCCGGGCGTTCGCGGGAGTCCATGCCGTTCCTCGCCGAGATAGCGACGTGGGAATCCGATCGGGTGTTCGTCCGTCCCGACGACGAATTCGGCCTGCCCACCGCCGACGACCTGCTGGGTCGCGCTCCCTCCGGGGGAGCGGTGTACTGCTGCGGCCCCACGCCGATGCTCGACGCCGTCCGCGCCGGCTTCGTCGACTCGGGGGCGGCCGCGCTGCACTTCGAGCGGTTCGGGCCGCCGCCGGTGCTCGGCGGCACGCCGTTCGAGGTACAGCTGGTGGGCACCGGTGAGGTGCTCGAGATCCCCGCCGACGAGTCCGCGCTCGCGGTGATCAAGGAGCGGCAACCCGGCGTCGGCTACTCGTGTCAGCAGGGCTTCTGCGGAACCTGCAAGGTGCGGGTGCTCTCGGGCGCACCGGACCACCGGGAGAACCGTCTGACGCCGCAGGAGCAGGCGGACCACATGCTGATCTGCGTCTCGCGGGCCGACGGCGGACGCCTCATCCTCGATCTCTGAATCGACTGACCGGGAGGAACTTTCATGAGTGTGCTTGGCGCAGAGCCTCGCTTCGTCACCAACGGCGACGTCCGGCTCGCGGTGTACGAGCAGGGCAACCCGGCCGGCGAGACGCTGGTGCTGGTGCACGGCTGGCCCGACACCCACGACCTGTGGCAGCACGTGATTCCGCATTTCGCGGACCGGTTCCGGATCGTCAGCTACGACACCCGCGGCGCCGGCGCCAGCAGCGCACCGACGGCCGTCGCGGCGTACGAGTTGCCGCAGCTGGCGCGCGACCTGTTCGCCGTGATCGACGCCGTCAGCCCCGACGCCCCGGTCCACGTGCTCGCGCACGACTGGGGCGCGGTGGAGACGTGGGAAGCGGTGTGCGAACCGGGCGCCGAGCAGCGGATCGCGTCGTACACGTCGATCTCGGGGCCCAACCTCGATCACCTGGGTATGTGGATGCGGCGTCGGCTCGCGCAGCGACGCCCGGCAGGCCCGCTCGCGCAGGCGGCGGCGTCGGGCTACACGGTGCTGTTCCAGATCCCCGTCGTCGGGACGCTGCCGTTCCGACTGGGGCTGTGGCGGATCTGGCCGACGTTCCTGAAGTACTTCGACCGCCTGGACCCGACGCTCGTGCGGCCCGCGCCGACGCTGGCCGCGGACATGGTGACCGGGCTCAAGCGGTACCGGGCCAACATCCGGCCGCGGCTGCGCACACCGCGCGAGCGACGCACCGACGTGCCTGTCCAGCTGATCCTGAACCGGCGGGACCTCGCGGTGCGGCCCGTCGGGTACGAGGACACCGAACGGTGGGTTTCCGACCTGCGCCGACGCGAGTTGCCCGCCGGTCACTGGTCGCCGATCTCGCACGGCGCGGACGTGGCCCGCCTCACGACCGCGTTCGTGGATGATCTTCGCGCCGGAAGTACGCCGGACAGCGGTGCGGTCGGTTCGGCCTAAGGTTTGACCCGTCGGAGGCCGAGAAATCGCGTCTGCGGGGCAATCAGGGGTGTGTTCGGTGCCCTGTAGTCGGTGCCTACACGTAAGATGGTCGAGTAACCAGCGGCGAATCTCGACACACCGCTCGCGGTGCCTCGTTGTGCGTGCGGTCACCAGGCGTGGCCGGCGTCTTTCGAAGCGCGGAGTGGGGCCGTGTCGGCACACTACGGAGTAAGGAGAGCTACCCACCCGTGGCTGCCCAAAAGTCTGACAAGAGCAACACTTACGGCGCTTCCTCCATCACCGTCCTCGAGGGACTCGAAGCCGTCCGCAAGCGACCCGGCATGTACATCGGCTCCACCGGTGAACGCGGCCTGCACCACCTGATCTGGGAGGTCGTCGACAACTCGGTCGACGAGGCGATGGCCGGCTACGCGAGCAAGGTCGAGGTGACCATGCTCGAGGACGGCGGCATCCAGGTCGTCGACGACGGTCGTGGCATCCCGGTCGCGATGCACGCCTCCGGCGCCCCCACCGTCGAGGTCGTCATGACCCAGCTGCACGCCGGCGGCAAGTTCGACTCCGACGCGTATGCGGTGTCCGGCGGTCTGCACGGCGTCGGCATCTCCGTCGTCAACGCGCTGTCGACCAAGGTCGAGGTCGACATCAACGTCGACGGCTACCGCTGGTCGCAGACGTACGACCATGCCAAGCCCGGCCCGCTGGTGCAGGGCGAGCCGACGTCGGAGACCGGCACCACCGTCCGGTTCTGGGCGGACCCCGAGATCTTCGAGACCACCACGTTCAACTTCGAGACGGTCGCGCGCCGCCTGCAGGAGATGGCATTCCTCAACAAGGGTCTGACCATCACCCTCACCGACGAGCGCGTCGCCGAGGAGGAGATCACCGACGACGTCGTCTCCACCACGGCCGAGGCGCCCAAGACTGCCGACGAGGCGGAGGCCGAGGCGGCCGCCCCGGTGCACAAGGTCAAGTCCCGCGTCTACCACTACCCGGGCGGCCTCGAGGACTACGTGCGGTTCATCAACCGCACCAAGCAGCCGATCCACAACTCCGTCGTCGGCTTCACCGCCAAGGGAACCGGTCACGAGCTCGAGATCGCGATGCAGTGGAACTCGGGCTACTCCGAGTCGGTGCACACGTTCGCGAACACCATCAACACCCACGAGGGCGGCACCCACGAGGAGGGCTTCCGCGCCGCGCTCACCTCGGTGGTGAAGAAGTACGCGAAGGACAAGAAGCTCGTCAAGGACAAGGACCCGGAGCTCACCGGCGACGACATCCGCGAGGGTCTCGCCGCGATCATCTCGGTCAAGGTCGCCGAGCCGCAGTTCGAGGGCCAGACCAAGACCAAGCTCGGCAACACCGAGGTCAAGTCGTTCGTGCAGAAGGCCTGCAACGAGAACATCGCGCACTGGTTCGAGGCCAACCCCGCGGACGCCAAGACCATCGTCACCAAGGCGGTGTCGTCGGCGCAGGCGCGTACCGCCGCCCGCAAGGCGCGAGAGTTGGTGCGCCGCAAGAGCGCCACCGATATCGGTGGCCTGCCCGGCAAGCTCGCCGACTGCCGCTCGAACGACCCGAGCAAGTGCGAGATCTACATCGTGGAGGGCGACTCCGCAGGCGGCTCGGCCAAGTCCGGCCGTGACTCGATGTACCAGGCGATCCTGCCGCTGCGCGGCAAGATCATCAACGTCGAGAAAGCCCGCATCGACCGCGTCCTCAAGAACGCCGAGGTCCAATCGATCATCACCGCGTTCGGCACCGGCATCCACGACGAGTTCGACATCAGCAAGCTCCGCTACCACAAGATCGTGCTCATGGCCGACGCCGACGTCGACGGCCAGCACATCGCGACGCTGCTGCTCACGCTGCTGTTCCGGTTCATGCGTCCGCTCGTCGAGCAGGGCCACGTGTACCTGGCCCAGCCGCCGCTGTACAAGCTCAAGTGGCAGAAGGGTGCCGCGCCGGAGTTCGCATACTCCGACCGTGAGCGCGACGGCCTGCTCGCGGCCGGCCTGGAGTCGGGCAAGAAGATCAACAAGGACGACGGCATCCAGCGCTACAAGGGTCTGGGCGAGATGAACGCCAAGGAGCTGTGGGAGACCACGATGGACCCGAGCGTCCGCGTCCTGCGTCAGGTCACGCTCGACGACGCTGCCGCCGCCGACGAGCTGTTCAGCGTCCTCATGGGCGAGGACGTCGAGGCCCGTCGCAGCTTCATCACCCGCAACGCGAAGGACGTCCGCTTCCTCGACGTCTGAGTGACACAAAGCGCCGAGTCGGGCAAATGTGATTTCAATCACTTCAGTGCCCGGCTCGGCGCCTCTAGACTCCGGAACCGCCTAGGAGTCTGTCCTCAACTCCTTCCGGCAAAACTTGTTCTTGGTCCGGGGGAGGGCACGAGTGCGTCACTTGTGCCGGACCTAGGTGGAAAGCGAGCTTGGAAGATGAAGACCCAAACGGCGCCTGGCACCAGGCTCGGGAGGCTGTGGAACCTCGAGGGCTGGAGCCTGCGCTGGAAGGTCACCGCGGCGGTCGCCATCCCGATCACCGTGGCAACGGTGCTCGGTGGCCTCCGCGTGAAGGACGAACTCGGCACCGCTTCCCACTTCGGTGACGCCGCGAAGCAGACCGCCATCGTCGCGCCGATGCTGGACATGGACGTCGCGACCGGTTACGCCGTCGCCAACTACCTCTCCCGGCAGGGATCGCCGGCCGACGACGCCGAGCAGGTCAATCGAACGATCCGTGCGATGCGCGCGACGGTGGCCGACCCCGACATGGATCCCGCCCTGGTGGCCTCCGTGAACCAGGTGATCGACGACACCGAGGCCCTCCGGGCCGACATGACGAAGCTGTCCCTCGACGAACTCGGTACCCGGACGGCCGCTATCCAGGAGGCCGCGGCGAACACGGTCATCGCCGCGATCACGCCCATCGGTGACGGGGCGATTCTCAACGAGGGAACCCGGCTCATCGATGCCTGGGCTTCCCAACGCCGCCTCTTCGACCAGACACTGGCGATCATCAAGCGCTACCAGAACCCGAAATCGCCCGACACCGAGCTGGTTTCGGCCATCGGCTCCGAGTTGGCCATGATCGACGTCCTGGCCCGCTACTTCCCGCACGACGACCCCGCGCTGGTCGGACTGCGAAACGCGGTCGACACCCGCAGGCAGTTGATGCTCAACACACCGGCGGGCACCCCTCCGGGGCTCGAGATGCATCAGTCGATGCTCGACAGCCAGCAGATCTACACGCCGATGATCAAGAACTCGACGGCGTCGATCATCCGTCTGGTGGACGCGAAGTCCAACGAGACCCGTTCCGCGGCGCTGCGCGCCGCCGCCGTCGTGCTCATCACCCTGATCGCCACGATCCTGCTCGGCATCCTCGTCGCCCGGTCGCTGATTCGTCCGATCCGCCGGCTCCGGCGCGGGACGCTCGATGTCGCCCACCACGACCTTCCCGAAGCGATCGAGCAGATCAAGGTCGGCGACGGTTCCGCCGTCACCGAATTCGATCCGATCCCGGTGTACACCACCGAGGAGATCGGCCAGCTCGCACGCGCCGTCGACGACATGCACGGCCAGGCGCTCAGGCTCGCCGGCGAGCAGGCGCACCTTCGCCTGCAGATCGGCGACATGTTCGAGACCCTCGCCCGACGCAGCAAGTCGCTGGTCGACCAGCAGTTGGGCCTGATCGAGAGCCTCGAGTTCGAGGAGAAGGATCCCAAGCGCCTCGAAAGTCTGTTCCGGCTCGACCACCTCGCGGCCCGCATGCGCCGCAACGGCGACAACCTGCTGATTCTCTCCGGCAACCGGGTCCGCCGCGCGCAGTCCGCCCCGGTCCAGCTCGGTGACCTCGTGCGCGCCGCGATGTCCGAGGTGGAGGACTACCAGCGCGTGCAGGTCGGGTCCACCCCGCAGGGCGCGCTGAGCGGTGCCGCCGCGGCCGACGTCGTGCATCTGCTCGCCGAACTGCTCGACAACGCGTTGCGCGCCTCCCCGCCCGGCAGCTGGGTGAAGATCACCTTCGCCCGCGCGGTCGACGGCGGCGTGCTGATCGAGATCGCCGACAGCGGAATCGGATTGCCCGCAGATCGCTTCACCGAGATCAACGATCGTCTCGCCTCGGGTGGCGCGGTGGGGCCGGAGACTGCCCGGCACATGGGCCTGTTCGTCGTCGGCCGTCTCGCGACCCGCCACGGACTCACGGTCCGCCTGCGGCGGACTCACGAGACGCCGACCGATCAGGGCGTCACCGCGAGCGTGCACCTGCCCGACACCCTGCTGGTCTCGCCGTTGGAGATGCCGTCGACCGGTCCGGTCCCGCGCATCGACACCGGCGGGCTGCCGCAGGTGACCATCCTCCCGTCCGGCGCGATGCCGCAGTTGGTCATCGATCCCGCCCGGCAGGAGCCGACGCCCGCGGTGAACCCGTCCGCCGGGCTGCCGCAACGGACGCCCGGCGCGGCGGGCCTGCCGCAGCGGACGCCGGGCGCGGCGGGCCTGCCGCAGCGCGCTCCCGGCGGAGCCGGCCTGCCGCAGCGGACTCCGGGCCTCGGCGCTTCCGCGCCGCTCCCGCCGGAGCCCGCTCCCGTGCAACGCGAGCCCGTGGAGCAGTTCGTGGCGCCGTCGCCCGCGCCGCCGGTGGCCGTGCCCGAACCGGCCGCTCCGACACTCGGAGGCACCGACTCGCCCGAGCCCGCACAACCCGAGACCGCCGACGAATCGCCACGGGCGCGGCGTCACCGCTACCTGGGCAACGCCGCCAAAACCGCGTCGTTCTTCCAGGCGCGCCCGAATGCGACTGCATCCCAGGACGTTACGACCAACGGGACGCCGATCTTTTCCGGGATGGTCACGGACTGGCTCACGGATCCGATCGAGTCGGAGAACATCGGAAAGTTCGAATGGAAGTCGTCGGCCGACGAGGGCTGGACCGCCGCGCACCGGGCTAGCGAGACCCCGGTCGAGGCCAGGACCGAATCTGGTCTGCCGCAGCGCAAGCCGGGGCATCGGCTGGTGCCCGGTGGCGTCGACGCCGGCGACCGGGGCGCACACCGTCGACGGCTGCGGGATCCGGAGGCCGTCCGCGAGAATCTGAGCCGCCACCAAAAGGGAACTCTCGAGGGCCGTGCAGCGAGCTCGGCCGAGCGCACCAGCATCGGAGGAGACATATGAGCATCGACCAGGGATTCGAGTCGAACGGGGAGCCGGTTTCCGGCGGCCACCACCCCCTCGACTGGCTGGTCTCGAACTTCGCCAGGGACATCCCGGGCGTCTCGCACGCCGTGCTGGTGTCCGCGGACGGCCTGCTCATGGCGAGCAGTGCGCACCTCCCGATCGATCGCGCGGAGCAGCTCGCGGCGGTCACCTCGGGGCTCGCCAGCCTGTCGGTAGGGGTGTCGAACCTCTTCGACGGCGGCGGCGTCCTCCAGTCGGTCGTCGAAATGCAGCGCGGCTACCTGCTTCTGATGAGCGTCGGCGACGGATCGCACCTGGCCACGCTGACCTCCTCGTCGTGCGACATCGGGCAGGTCGGGTACGAGATGGCGCTGCTCGTCGAGCGGGTCGGCAGCTCGGTGGAAGCCACGCCGCGGTCGATGCTCGGAACCTGACCGGACTGTGGACATGAACAACGAGTACGACGAGGCGAGCGAGCGCGGACCGAACCTGGTGCGCCCGTACTCGCTCACCTCGGGCCGGACGAGGCCGGCGGTGGAACTGGCACTGGAGGCACTGATCCAGGCGCTGCCGCTCAAGGACTATCAACTCCCGGACCTGGGCGACATCGAGGCGACGATCATCGCGCTGTGCGCGCAGTCGCCGTCGGTCGCCGAGATCGCCGCCCGGGTGGGAGTGCCGATCGGTGTGGCGCGCGTGCTCGTCGCCGATCTGGTCGAGTCCGGTCACGTGCGGATCCTGGCAACCCTGCAAGACGACGCGAGCGACGGCGAACGTCGCGAACTAATCGAAAGGGTCCTCGGTGGACTACGGAACATCTAGCCCTCAGCGCGATCGGGTGACCTCGACCAAGATTGTCATCGCTGGTGGTTTCGGTGTCGGCAAGACCACACTCGTCGGCGCGGTGTCGGAGATCGTCCCGCTGCGGACCGAGGCGCTGGTCACCAATGCCTCCGACGGTGTGGACAATCTCACGGCCACCCCGCAGAAGGCGACCACGACCGTGGCGATGGACTTCGGCCGCATCAGCCTGGCGCCGGACCTGGTGCTGTACCTGTTCGGAACACCCGGACAGCAGCGGTTCTGGTTCATGTGGGACGACCTGGTCCGCGGTGCCATCGGCGCGATCGTGTTGATCGACACCCGTCGACTGGAGGAATCCTTCGGCGCCGTCGACTACTTCGAGGCCCGTAACCTGCCGTTCGTGGTCGCGGTCAACGAATTCGACGATGCGCCGCAGTACCCACTCGAGGAGATCCGGCAGGCGCTCGCGCTACCGGCACACGTGCCGATGCTCTCCATCGACGCCCGCAATCGGGAGTCGGCGAAGGGCGCGTTGGTCGCGATCACCGAGTACGCGCTCACCCGGCTCGGGTCGACGGTCGGATAGAACCCCGCCTCCACCGTCTTCGCCGGGCGTGCCCGGCTCGACAGGGAATCCCGGACAATGAGCGAGTGCTGCCAGGTCTAGCTGACCTGCACCTATAGACTTGACGGGTGCGTGTGCGTGGCGCCGGAGCCATCGAACTTCACCGCTTCGCACGCCCCGGGTCCGCAGGCTCTACCAGGACCGTTTGCTGAGAAGAAGAGGAGCCGATGACCGACACGACGTTGCCCCCGGAGGAACCGTCGCACGACCGCATCGAACCGGTCGACATCCAGCAGGAGATGCAGTCCAGCTACATCGACTACGCGATGAGCGTGATCGTGGGCCGCGCACTGCCCGATGTGCGTGACGGACTCAAGCCTGTGCACCGTCGCGTGCTCTACGCGATGTACGACAACGGCTACCGTCCGGACCGCGGCTACGTGAAGTCCGCCCGTCCGGTCGCCGACACGATGGGTAACTACCATCCGCACGGCGACAGCTCGATCTACGACACCCTCGTGCGTATGGCGCAGCCGTGGTCGCTGCGCTACCCGCTGGTCGACGGCCAGGGCAACTTCGGTTCCCGCGGCAACGACGGCGCGGCCGCGATGCGTTACACCGAGTGCCGGATGACGCCGCTCGCCATGGAGATGGTGCGCGAGATCGACCACGACACAGTCGATTTCGTTCCCAACTACGACGGCAAGACGCAGGAGCCGACGGTTCTGCCGAGCCGTATCCCGAACCTGCTGGTCAACGGTTCCGGCGGCATCGCCGTCGGTATGGCCACCAACATCCCGCCGCACAACCTGCGCGAGGTCGCCGAGGCCATCTACTGGGCGCTCGACAACCACGAGGCCGACGAGGAAGCCACCCTCGAGGCCGTCATGGAGCGGGTCAAGGGACCGGACTTCCCGACCTCCGGCCTGATCGTCGGTGGCCAGGGCATCCAGGACGCCTACCGGACGGGCCGCGGCTCGATCCGCATGCGCGGTGTCGTGGAGATCGAGGAATCCGATCGTGGCGCCACCCAGATCGTCATCACCGAGCTGCCGTACCAGGTCAACCCGGACAACCTGATCACCTCGATCGCAGAGCAGGTGCGCGACGGCAAGATCGCCGGCATCTCCAAGATCGAGGACCAGTCGTCCGACCGTGTGGGCATGCGCATCGTCGTCGTCATCAAGCGTGACGCCGTCGCGAAGGTGGTGCTCAACAACCTCTACAAGCACTCGCAGCTGCAGACCAGCTTCGGTGCGAACATGCTGTCCATCGTCGACGGCGTCCCGCGCACCCTGCGCCTCGACCAGATGGTCCGCTTCTACGTGGCCCATCAGCTCGAGGTCATCGTTCGGCGCACCCGGTACCTGCTGCGCAAGGCCGAGGAGCGGGCCCACATCCTGCGCGGCCTGGTCAAGGCGCTCGACGCCCTCGACGAGGTCATCGCGCTCATCCGCTCGTCGCAGACCGTCGACGTCGCACGCACCGGTCTGATGGGCCTGCTCGAGGTCGACGAGATACAGGCCGACGCGATCCTCGCGATGCAGCTGCGTCGCCTGGCCGCCCTCGAGCGCCAGAAGATCGTCGACGAGTTGGCCGAGATCGAGCGCGAGATCGCCGACCTGAAGGACATCCTCGAGAAGCCCGAGCGTCAGCGCCAGATCGTCAAGGATGAGCTCTTCGAGATCGTCGAGAAGTACGGCGACGACCGTCGCACCCGCATCATCGCGGCGGACGGGGACGTCACCGACGAGGACCTCATCGCCCGCGAAGACGTGGTCGTCACGATCACCGAGACCGGGTACGCCAAGCGCACCAAGACCGACCTGTACCGCTCCCAGAAGCGCGGCGGCAAGGGCGTCAAGGGCGCGGAGCTCAAGCAGGAAGACATCGTCAAGAACTTCTTCGTCTGCTCGACACACGACTGGCTGTTGTTCTTCACCACCAAGGGCCGGGTCTACCGCGCCAAGGCGTACGAGCTGCCGGAGGCCAACCGCACCGCGCGCGGCCAGCACGTGGCGAACCTGCTGGCGTTCCAGCCGGACGAGAAGATCCAGGGCATCATCCACATCAAGTCGTACGAGGACGCGCCGTACCTGGTGCTCGCGACCCGCAACGGCCTGGTGAAGAAGTCCAAGCTGGGCGACTTCGACTCGAACCGCTCGGGCGGCATCGTCGCGATCAATCTGCGCGACGAGGACGAACTGGTCGGCGCCGTGCTGTGCTCGGCCGAAGACGACCTGCTGCTCGTGTCGGCCAAGGGCCAGTCGATCCGCTTCGCCGCGACCGACGAGGCACTGCGCCCGATGGGCCGCGCGACGTCCGGTGTGCAGGGCATGCGGTTCAACCAGGACGACGAGCTGCTGTCGCTCAACGTGGTCCGGGAGGGCACGTACCTGCTGGTGGCGACGTCGGGTGGTTACGCCAAGCGCACCCCGATCGAGGACTACGTCGCACAGGGCCGCGGCGGCAAGGGCGTTCTCACCATCCAGTACGACCCGAAACGTGGCACCCTGGTCGGTGCGGTCATCGTCGACGACGACGACGAGCTGTACGCGATCACCTCGGGCGGCGGTGTCATCCGCACTGCGGCCAAGCAGGTGCGCAAGGCAGGCCGTCAGACGAAGGGCGTGCGGTTGATGAACCTCGGGGAGGGCGACACCCTGCTCGCGATCGCGCGCAACGCGGACGAGCCCGACGAGGATGCTGCGGGTTCCGATGGAGCGAAGGAGTCGTAGTTGAGCACTCCCCGAAAGCCCGGCGAGCAGGGCGACGGCACCGCGGGCGACAAGCCTGAACAGGAGGCCCCCGAGGCCACCCAGGCGCCAGAAGCCACCGGGGCCGCAAAGGCCGCAAAGGCGGCTGAGGCCGGGCCGGCTCAGGCAGCGAAAGCGGCTCAGCCGCAGCCCGGGGATTCCAAGGAACCCAAGGATCCGAAGGCCGCCGCGGTGGCACAGGAGCCCAAGGGAGCCAAGGTATCCCAGCAGCCCGGTGAGTCGACGGACCGCAAGGCGGCCGCCGCCCCGGCCGCCGCCGTGAACGGCGCCGGCACGCAGAAGCCGCCGACGCAGAAGGCGTCGGCCCCGACGCCGCCGTGGCAGCGGGGACAGCAACAGGGCGCACCGAAGACGGATGCGAACCGTCCGGGTGCGCCCACGGCGGGACCGGCAGGGGGCGCCAAGCCCCCCGCCGCTCCCGGCCAGCCGGGCAACAACGGCGCCGGCAAGCCGCCGGCGCCGGCTCGGCCCGTCATCACCGGCACGGCGGCACCCAAGCCGCCGGCCAAGCCGGGCACCCCGGTCCCGCCGGGCAAGCCCGTCGTGACGGGCACGGCGGCTCCCAAGCAGCCTGTGCCCGCCGGGCCTGCCGGCGACGCGGTGGACCGCAGGGCGGCGGCTCAGTCGAAGGCAGCGGTCATCGACGGCCCCACCCGCAGCATCGCGCGCGCCGATCTGGCGAAGGACATGCCGGACCTGTCGGAGGTCAAGCATCCGTCGCCCGGCAGGGCGGCAACGGCGCCGGCGCCCGCACCGACCGGAGCGATCCGCAAGGCCGCGGCCGCCGCGTTGACTGCTACCGCGCCGGTCGACGGGGACGGCCTGCGGGCCACCGTGCAGCTGCGCCGTGTGGACCCGTGGTCGATGCTCAAGGTGTCGCTCGTCATCTCGGTCGCGCTGTTCTTCGTGTGGATGGTGGCCGTCGGCCTGCTGTACGTCGTGCTCGACGGCATGGGTGTGTGGGACCGGCTCAACAACGCCTTCACCGAGATCATCAGCGATTCGAACAGCGGCGGGCTCGTGACGTCCGGCCAGGTGTTCGGCTACGCGGCCCTCATCGGCCTGATGAATGTGGTGCTTATCACAGCACTCGCGACGATCGGTTCGTTCATCTACAACCTGTGTTCCGACCTGGTCGGCGGCGTGCAGGTTACGTTGGCCGACCCCGACTGACCAGGTAAAACAGTGCCCTGCCGGACCCGTTTTGGTATCTGCCCTTCCGGTGGGGTACTGTTCTGCCTGGTTCGAGGGCCTATAGCTCAGGCGGTTAGAGCGCTTCGCTGATAACGAAGAGGTCGGAGGTTCAAGTCCTCCTAGGCCCACTCCCACGTGCCGACGAAGGGTAGCCACCATGAAGGTCATCCTGATCGCAGGAGCCGGATTGCTGGTCGCACTCGGGCTCGCCAAGTTGCTCTCCAAGCGACGCGGCGCCGATGTCTGGCACGAGGTCACAAGTCGCTGAATCCGCGGATTCGGTGCAGACGGGGCCTTAGCTCAGTTGGTAGAGCGCTGCCTTTGCAAGGCAGATGTCAGGAGTTCGAATCTCCTAGGCTCCACACCTGAAAGACGCCATCCCGATCGGGACGGCGTCTTTTTCGTATGTCGGGGGGTCTGCCGGTCCGGTCCCCGAACGGTGGGGGCGTGAGCGCCCTACTGGCCTGCTGCGCGGTCGATTACGCGCGCGGAACGCCGGTCGGCGCGCAGCAGGCCTGTCGGGGCCGGCTCAGCCGGTGATCATGTCCTCCGGGCCCCACACGGCACGCATGCTGACGATCTTGCCGTCGTCGTCGAACTCCATGACGTCGATCGGGGCGATCTCGACGGTCTGGTCACCCATCTTGGTGACGAGCCGGAAGTGGAAGGCCGCGGTGTTCGCTGCGATGCGCAGCGTCACCAGTTCGGCCTCCTGATCGAGCGGTTCGATGATGGCGTAGAACTCGCGGATCGAGTCCCGGGTCGTGCGCACCGGCGTGCCCACCGGATCCTCGACCGTGGCGCCCTCGGCGTACAGCGCCAGGACGTCGTCGGCGGTCCCGGTCGCGACCGCCTTGATGTAGTTCTCGACGGTGTTCCGGATGCTCTCGGGTGACGCGGCCATGATGCTCCTTCTGACTAGAACTTGTTTCAGTCGCGAGGGTATCCCAGCAAGCCCGGCGCGGAACAGGGTTCGTCCGGTACCGCCACGAACGGGAACGTAGCGAGACTCCATTCGGAAAACGGACGTTCGACCTGGTCGGGTCGGATACGATCACCGCAATTCTCCGTCCCGTGGTCTGCGCGGGACGCCTGCGGACGAAAGGTATTGATCCACAAGGAGGGCGACGACAAGCTTCGGGTGTGTGCGGACGACGCGGACTTGCCGCGCGTAGCACGCACTCTGCTCATTCGGTGCGGGAATGGCTTGAACTGGGATCGGCATCACATCCGTTGGCTCGGGTGGTGCGAGGTCCGGTCCGCCCGACACCTCGAGAGCTGCCATCGAGCTCGGGAAGATGGCTGCCACAGCCGCATTCGTCACCACAGCCGTCGCCGTGGAGTCGGGGACGGCCGCGGCGGATCCGGGACGGTCACGACCGTGCTCGACGCCGGAACCTTCGGCATCGAGGCAGACGACAGCCAAGTGGGCGTCGTCCGTGACGACGCTGTCTCGTCGTCGGTGCGATTTCCCTCGCCTACCGGATCGACGGCCGGGTGTTTCCGATTGCCGGCGGTGTCGGCGGTGACGGGTGTGCTCCGGCATTGACGCCGCAGCAGAATCCATTGCCTACCAAACAGGTTCGCATCGACGATCCAGTCGCTCGGCAGAAGCGGATCGAGGAGGCTCGGAAGAGTCAGGCCGGCGCGGTGATCGGCACGGACATCCAGGGCGGCCCGCCGAGGCGTCAGGTGTTCATGGACCTCATAATCCCTTGATCTCCAACAGCTTTCATGCGATGCCCGGGGTCCGTTGACGGCGGGCGTCAAAATGTACCCGGGTGTATTCCGCGCAAAATGCGTGCAGGAACTAACATTCGGGACTCAAAATGGATGCGTGGATGAACTTTCGCGTGGACCGCGTCAGGCGGTCTCCCACGCCGCCACCAAGGCTTGGGAGCGGATCGGTGCCGCGGTGTACGACCCCGTGGTGGCCACCGCCGAGCGGCGTGGCATGGCGGAGTGTCGCCGTCGGCTGCTCGCGTCCGCGAAGGGTGCGGTCGTCGAGATCGGTGCCGGCACCGGGCTGAACGTGCCGTACTACCCGCGCGAGATCACATCACTGGTCCTCACCGAACCGACCGCGGCGATGGCAGCGCACCTGCGTCGCCGGGTGCGGACGGCGCGTCCGGACACGAAGGTGATCGAGACTCCCGGCGACCGGTTGCCCGCCGAGTCCGGGTCGGTGGACACCGTCGTGAGCACACTCGTGTTGTGCACGGTGCCGGACCCGGAGGCGGTGCTCGCCGAAATCGTCCGTGTTCTGCGGCCGAATGGTCAGTTCCTGTTCTGCGAGCACGTACGCTCTGATGTTCCGGCGTCGGCGAGGTGGCAGGATCGCCTCGCCGGGCCGTGGTCGGTGTTCGCTCAAGGATGCCGGTGCAATCGCCGTACGCTGGCGACGATCGAGGAGACGTTCGGGGGCGTCGAGGTCGATCGAGGCGTGTGGCAGGGGATGCCGGCGATCGTCCGTCCATTGGTGATCGGGCGGGCGGTGCCGGGAAGCGAGTCCGGTGGGGTCGAAGGCTCGACCGGGGGTTATGAAGTGCGGCCTCGGGCCGTGGAATCGGGGGGAGAGAAGTGAGTCGAACGGGAAGGGCGTCGGCGTCGTCCGGCGCTGGCGGACAGGACAAGCCGGACAAACGCGCCGAGATCCTCGCGGCGTCCTCGGGACTGTTCGCGGCCAAGGGGTACACGGGTACGTCGATGCGGGACATCGCATCCGGCACCGGCATGCTGGCCGGGAGCCTCTACTACCACTTCGAATCGAAGGAAGCGCTGGCCGCGACGATGGTGCGCGCGCTGCGGGACGGCGTCGTCGCGGCGGCACAGGCACCGGCGGTGCCGTCGGACTCGCCGATCGACGCCATCCGCCGATTCGCGATGGACATCGCCGACGTGTCCGCGCAGCACCCCGGCGCACTTCAGGTGTGCCTGGGCGTGCCGGACACGAAGGACGACGAGCTGGCGTCGCTGCTGGTAGCCGAGCCGAAGTGGTCGGAGAAGAAGTGGCAGACGCTGCTGCGCGCTGCCGCGGACGCGGGGCTGGTGCGGCCCGAGGTCGACGCGAGAATCCTGCGGGAGGTACTGCGCGTCGCCGAGATGTACAGTGCGACGCTCGCGCCCACCGGATTCACCTCCCGCAAGGTTGCCGGCTGCACGGTCGACCTGCTGTTCAACGGCCTCGCCGCGAAGCCGGCCGACGACGACCTGTCGGATTCGGACGCGGCCCGCGTTGCGCGCAAGGTGATCGCCTCCTGGGATCGTGAGAGCCCGATGGCCTACTCCGACAAGCAGGATCGCATCCTCGACGCGGCCCGGTTCGTGTTCGCCGAGCGCGGCTTCGACGCCACCACCACCCGCGACATCGCCAATGCGGTCGGTCTGACCCAGGGCAGTCTCTACCACCACTTCGAATCGCGGGAAGCGATTCTCGTCGCGATCCTGCAGAGCTTCTCGTCCCGGATGTTGGCCGCGCACCAGGAGATCGGCGCGGCCGGAGGGACACCGCTCGAGACCGTCGACGCCCTCATTCGGATGCGCAGTGCGGCCGGCAAGCACTACGAACCCGAGGTGACCATCCTCAAGTCGTGGGCGATGCTCGTCGGCAACGACCACTTCGACTTCCTCATGCTCGACGGTCGAAAAGTGCTGCAGGTGTGGGACAGTGCGTTCTCTGCGGGGGTGCGCGACGGCAGCATCACGATGCCCGGCTCGAGCCGCCTGGTATTCCAGTGCCTCGGGGAGCTCCTGTGGTCCACCCACGGGCTGCCCCGGATCTCGACGGAGCGTCTGACGCGGTACAACCTCGAGACCATCCTGTGGGGTGCCTCGCCGAAGTAAACGGAGATCAACGCGATCAGGGAGGTCGGCATGATCGGAAGGTGGTGTGCCGCAGCGGCGGCGGTGATCGGCACGATGGTGATCGGGAGTCCGGTTGCGACCGCGGAGCCGGATTTCTATCAACCGCCGCCGACCCTCCCTGGGGCGGCCGGGGACCTGATCCGGACCGAGTCGATGCCGTTGGTGTGGCAGGCCGGCGCCTTCCCGGCGAAGGCGACACGAATCATGTATCGCAGCAACGACACCCACGGATCGGCGAATGCGGTCACCGGCACCTTCTTCGACCCGGCAGTGCCGTGGAGCGGCCCGGGTCCGCGGCCCCTGGTGAGCCTGGCTCCCGGGACACAGGGGCAGGGCGACCAGTGCGCCCCGTCGAAGACTATGGGCACTGTGCTCTCCTACACGCCGCCGTCGAACGTCGTGGCGTCGTACGAGGTGCTGTTCGTGAATGCTCTTCTATCGCGGGGCATCTCGGTGGTCGTGACGGACTACGAGGGTCTCGGCACCCCCGGCGTCCACACGTATGTCAACCGCGCGGCGGAGGCGCACGCGTTACTCGACGCGGCGCGTGCCGCGAAGCAGCTGCCCGGCACCGGCATCACACCCGACGGTCCGGTGGCGTTGTGGGGGTACTCGCAGGGCGGCGGGGCGTCGGCGGCCGCGGTGGAACTGCAGCCCGAGTACGCGCCCGAATTGGACCTGCGGGGCGCCTACGCCGGTGCGCCGCCCGCGGACCTGGCCGCGACGCTGGAGCAGATCGACGGCACGATTCTCACCGGCGCGATCGGATACACGCTGAACGGCATCGAACAGGCGTATCCGGAGGCGCGGCCGATGATCGAGGAGCAGTTGAACGACCGCGGACGGCAGATGCTGGCCGACGTCGCGAACCAGTGTGTCGGCGAGACCCGCCTGAAGTACGGATTCCAGCGCACGTCGTCGTTCACGCGGACCGGTGAATCGCTGTCGGTGGTGACGGCCCGGTATCCACTCGCGACCGAACTGTTCGCCGAACAGCGGATCGGCAACCGCACCCCGAAGGCACCGGTGTTGATCGAATCCGGGATCCACGACGACCTGGTGCCGTTCGGTCAGGCCCGTCAGCTCGCCGACGACTGGTGCGCCAAGGGATCGACGGTCCAGTTCAGTGAGAACCTCTTGCCGCCGGTCGATCCCGGCGCCGGTATCAACCACGCCGCCCCGTATCCGCTGGGGACACCCGAGGCGCTCACCTGGATCACCGACCGGTTCAGCGGCGTGCCCGCGCCGAGCAATTGCCGGATGCGCTGAGGACTAGCGCGGGTTGGGGTCGTTCAGTGACGGCGGACGGGGTGCGACGGGCGGCATCTCCGGGCGTCGGGTCACCGCGACTGTGACGGCGCCGACGGCAGCCGCGGCTGCACCGAGACCGATCAGCACCCGTCGACGGCCGGACGTCGGGACGGAAGCACGCTTGCTCGCACGGGTCATGGCTCCACTCTTGCACAGCTCGTGGGCGGCGCCCGGACCGCAATGGCACCATAGGGGGGTGACTTCACAGACTGCTACCGCAACGCTGCACACCAACCGCGGCGACATCAAGATCGCGCTGTTCGGTAACCATGCGCCGAAGACCGTCGAGAACTTCGTCGGTCTGGCGGACGGTTCCAAGGAGTACTCGACGCAGAACGCGCAGGGCGGCGCCAACGGCCCGTTCTACGACGGTGCGATCTTCCACCGCGTCATCGACGGCTTCATGATCCAGGGCGGCGACCCGACCGGCACCGGTCGCGGCGGCCCGGGCTACAAGTTCGCGGACGAGTTCCACCCGGAACTGCAGTTCGACCGCGGCTACCTGCTGGCAATGGCCAACGCCGGCCCGGGCACCAACGGCTCGCAGTTCTTCATCACCGTGGGCCCCACCCCGCACCTGAACCGTCGCCACACCATCTTCGGTGAGGTGCTGGACGAGGAGTCGAAGAAGGTCGTCGACGCCATCGCCACCACCGCGACCGACCGCGGCGACCGCCCGGTCGACGATGTCGTCATCAACAGCATCACCATTTCCTGAGGCGAGGATCCACATATGACGAACCCCGGCTGGGGTGGTGCGGCGAGCGAGGGCACCCCGCCACCTCAGCCGAGGTGCGTGCGCCACCCCGATCGCCCCACGGCACTCGCCTGTACCCGGTGCGGCCGCCCGGCCTGCCCGGACTGCCTGCGTGCGGCGTCCGTCGGACACCAGTGCGTCGACTGCGTCGTCGCCGGGCAACGCGACGCGCGTCCGGCCCGCACCGTCGCCGGTGCCACAGTCCGAACCCAGGTGCCGACGCCTCTGCTCACCTACTTCCTGATCGCGGCCAACGTTGCGATCTTCGCGGTCACCGCCGTGCAGTCGCGCAGCGTGCTCGACAACCACCTGTCGTCGCCGCTGTTCGTCGACTGGGTCCTGTGGGGGCCCGCCGTCGCCGCCGGCGAGTACGGCCGCATCGTGACCAGCGGCTTCCTGCACATCGGGCTGATGCACCTGGCCGTGAACATGTTCGCGCTGTACGTCATCGGCCGCGACATCGAGATCGTCCTCGGCCGGGCCCGCTACCTGGCGGTGTACCTGATCTCGCTGCTCGGCGGATCGGCGTCGGTGCTGCTGCTCGACCCGATGGTGCCTACCGCGGGAGCCTCCGGCGCGATCTTCGGTCTGCTCGGTGCGCAGGCGGTGATCCTGCTGCGACTGCGGCGCAGCCCGACGCCCGTCCTCGCGGTCATCGCGATCAACGTCATCATCAGCCTCACGATCCCCGGCATCTCGCTGTGGGGACACATGGGTGGCCTGGTTGCCGGAGCCGTCGCGACCGCGGCGCTGCTCTACGCCCCGTCCGCGGTCGGAGCGAAGGAGGCCGACCGGGTGCGGACAGCAGGATGGACGGCGTTGGGCGCGGTGGGCGTGCTCACGCTGATCGCCACGGCCGCGGCCGTCGCCGCGATCTGACGGGTCACCCCTCCGCCGGCACGAGTCCGTGCACGGAGAGGGCGTCGAACACCACCATCGGGTCCGTGCCCAGGTCCCAGCGCCCGAATATCAGCAGTCGTTCGGTGCCGTCGGGGTCGAGCGCATCGATCTCGAGCATCGGCACTCGCCGACCCATCCGCGGATACCGCACGATGCGGATCCGCGCGATGGCGTCGCGGGCGTAGACCCGACGACCCCGCACACGCGTCGCCGCGATCGCGGGCACGCCCCCGCGCTGGACGATCGCGAGTTTCGGCCGCTGTCGGGCACCCAGGCCCGCGAGTACGGACAGCGCGATCGCGGCGATGGCGGCGAGGAATCGTCCCGGTGCGTCCAGCCCCAGCAACAGTGCGGCGGCGATCATCACGACCGCACCGGCTGCGAGGGCCGCTACCGCGCTGAGTGGAGTGGACCACTCCAGCGACGGTTCATGATCGACTTCATCCTCAGGCATGTGTACAGATCCCCCTGTTATCCACAGGTGTTATCCACACTGGGGATGAATGACACGTGTGTAATTGCACGGAGGCGGACAGACCGGCCGGTCTGGAAATCGGCAGGTCAGCGCCACCGCATGGTCATGACGAGGCCCACGACCATGAAGCCGAAGCCGATCAGGAAGTTGTACGCCCCCAAGTTGTTCATCCATGTGAGGTTCTCGCCGGCCAAGTAATACACAATCAGCCACGCCAGCCCGACCAACATGAAACCGAGCATCACCGACACGTACAGCGCACTCGACGGACCCGCCTTCACCTTCACCGGCGTGCGGTTCGCGGGGTTGATCGTGTAGGCGGTCTTCTTCCGGACCTTCGACTTCGGCATGACGTCCTTGTCTCGTGGGATGGGGAGAGCGGGATCTGCTGCCCGGATCGGTCCGGGCGAACAGGGTAGATTCGGGACCACCTGTTCTTGTAGTACACGCTAACCCAAATAAGCACAGCCGGGACCGGTCCGTCACGTACCGAATGTCCGAGGTGGAAGTGGTGGTCGAGGGTGCCGGACGTCGAAACGCAGCCGCAGGGCCCGGGCCCGCGGTTCGGTTTCTGGTCGATCGCCGTCATCGTCGTCTGCCTCGTCGCCGGGTTGCTGCTGGCGACCACGCGTGAGGTCTCCCACGGAAACGAGATCCGGGCGGCCGACTCGACCCGACTGTCCGATCTGGTGCGCCGCGCGCAGGACGACGTCGACAACGCTGCCGCCACCCGCGACGAGCTCGCCACCGAGGTCGAGGAGCTCCAGGAGAACGCGGCCGGCACCGACACCCGGGTCGCGGCGGCGCTCGCCGACAGTCGGGCGCTCGCCGACGCGGCCGGCCTGACCCCGCTCAGCGGGCCCGGCATCGTCGTCACCCTCACCGACGCGCCCCGCGACGCCGACGGCAAGTACCCGGCCGGTGCGTCACCCGACGACCTCGTCGTCCACCAGCAGGACGTGCAGAGCGTCCTCAACGCGCTGTGGACGGGCGGCGCGGAGGCGATCGCGATGCAGGACCAGCGGATCGTGAACACATCGGCGCCGCGGTGCATCGGCAACACGCTGCTGCTGCACGGCCGTACCTACAGCCCGCCGTACGTGGTGACCGCGATCGGGGACCCGGTCCGCCTCGCCGCGACCCTCGCGAACGAGCCCGGGATCAAGGTGTTCAAGCAGTACGGCGTTCGATACGGCCTCGGATACACGCAGCAGGAGTCGGGGCACCTCACCGTTCCCGCATACACGGGGCAGCTGCACACCGAGTACGCGCAGCCGGTCGCGTAATCCCTGCGTACCGCGCAAGATCACGCAGGCACTACCCTCGGTTCATGCGCATTCTGGTCGTCGACAACTACGACAGCTTCGTGTTCAACCTGGTCCAGTACCTGGGCCAGCTCGGGACGCAGGCCGAAGTGTGGCGCAACGACGACCCGCGACTGACCGGGGACGCCGCAATCGCGGCCGCCGCGAAGGACTACGACGGCATCCTGCTCAGCCCCGGCCCCGGTACCCCGCAGCGCGCCGGTGCGACGATGCCGCTGGTCGGCGCGTGCGCCACCGCCCAGACCCCGCTGCTGGGCGTGTGCCTGGGTCATCAGGCGATCGGAGCCGCGTTCGGCGCCACCGTCGACCGCGCGCCCGAACTGCTGCACGGCAAGACCAGCCTGGTCCACCACAACGACAGCGGCGTTCTCGCCGGGCTGCCCGACCCGTTCACCGCGACCCGCTACCACTCGCTGACGGTCCTCGAGAACACCATCCCTGCCGAACTGGAGGTCACCGCCCACACCGACAGCGGCATCGTGATGGCGATGCGGCACCGCGAACTGCCGATCCACGGGGTGCAGTTCCACCCGGAGTCGGTGCTCACGCAGGGCGGTCACCGGATGCTCGCGAACTGGCTCGGCGTGTGCGGGCAGTCGCCGGCCGAGTCCCTCGTCGCGACGCTCGAGGACGAGGTCGCCCGGTCGCTCGGAGACGCGCTCGCGCGCTGACCCCCGGAAATCGACTGCGGCGGTCCCCATGTGGGGACCGCCGCAGTCGATTTCACGGGTTCCTAGCGGGGAATTCCCAGCTCGCCGACGATCACCGTCAGCTGCGCGTTCTTCGCGACATCGCTGCCGGCCGCCTGTTGCTGGCCGACGATCTTGCCCACCAGATCCCTGTCGAGCGTCGCCTGCTTCGTCTGCGACATCTGGTTCGACGAGCCCGTCCAGCCGGCCCTGCGCAGCGCGTCGAGGGCCTGCGACACCGTCATCTCGGTCAGGTCGGGCATCGTGAACAGCTTGCCGTTCGACACCTGGAGGCGAATGGTGTCGCCCTTCGCCGCGGACGATCCACCGGACGGCGAGGTGGAGATGACCTCGCCCTCGGGCTTGCCCGAGTCGACCTTCTCGACCTGCACCTTGAAGCCGGCGCCCTCGATGTTCGGCTGCGCGACATCAATCGTCTGGCCGACGACGTTCGGCACCCGCACCTGCTCGGGACCCGAGCCCAGCGTGATCGCCACCATGGAGTCGAGGTTGATCTTCGCTCCCGACGACGGATCCTGGCCGACGACCTTGTCGAGCTGACTCGGATCCGACGGCGCGTGATTGAGGTCCGGGTCCAGTCGCAGTCCGACCGCGCCCAGCGCCTTCTCCGCGTCGTCCTGCGTCATGCCGGACAGCTTGGGGACCTGCACCTGCTCGGGACCCGACGAGACCTGCAGCGTCACGCTGCTCTTCTCGTCCACCGAGGTACCGGCCGCCGGGTTGGTGCCGATGACGTTGCCGCTCGCCACCACCGGGTCGGGCCGGGACTGGATGGTCGAGTCGAGCTTCGCGTTCCGCAGCATCGTCTCGGCCTCCTGCACGCTGCGGCCCGCGACGTTCGGCACTGTCACCTTCGCCGGCGAGGACAGCACCGACGCCGCGAACGCAGCGATGATGCCGAACACGACGAGCACCGCGAGAGCGATCAGCACGTTGCGGGTCGTGTTCTTCTTCTTCTTCGGCGGGGCCGTCGGTGGGATCACCGTCGGCTCGGCGGTCGCCGTCGCGGTGCGAGCAGGCTCGGCCTGGTAGCCGGAACTGGTGGCCGAGGCGCCGTCGACGGCGCCGAGGATCGTGGTGCGGTCCTCGTCCGTCATCACCATCGGTGCGCTCGGACGCTGCCCGCCGAGCACTCGCACCAGGTCGCTGCGCATCTCGGCGGCGCTCTGGTAGCGGTTGGCCGGGTTCTTGCTCATCGCCTTGAGGATCACCGAATCCAGTGCGCGCGGCACCGAGGGATTCACCAGCGACGGCGTCTTCGGATCCTCCCGCACGTGCTGGTACGCGACCGCCACCGGGGAATCACCCTTGAACGGGGGCTCACCGGTGAGGAGTTCGTACAGCACACAGCCGAGCGAGTACACGTCCGAGCGGGCGTCCACCTGGTCGCCGCGGGCCTGCTCCGGCGACAGGTACTGCGCGGTGCCGATCACGGCGGCGGTCTGCGTCATCGTGCTCTGCCCGTCGGCCATCGCGCGTGCGATACCGAAATCCATCACCTTCACCGCGCCGGCGCGGTTGATCATGATGTTGGCGGGCTTCATGTCCCGGTGCACGATGCCGTTGCGGTGGCTGAAGTCCAGCGCCGCGCACACGTCGGCGATGACCTCCATCGCCCGCCGCGGCGCCATCGGCCCCTCGGTGCGGAGGATGTCGCGCAGCGTGTCACCGTCGACGTACTCCATGACGATGTACGGCAGCGGACCAGCGTCGGTCTCGGCCTCGCCGGTGTCGTACACCGCGACGATCGCCGGGTGGTTCAGCGCGGCCGCATTCTGCGCCTCACGGCGGAACCGCAGGTAGAACGTGGGGTCGCGGGCCAGGTCGGCGCGCAGCACCTTGATCGCGACGTCGCGACTCAGCCGCAGGTCACGTCCGAGGTGCACCTCGGACATGCCACCGAACCCGAGAATCTCGCCCAGCTCGTACCGGGAGGAGAGATTGCGCGGCGTCGTCATGGCAGTCCTTGCGTGGCCGTGGTTGTGGTGGCCGTCGTTGTGGTGGTCGTGGTCTCGGGTTCTGTTGTCGTCGTCGTGGTCCGCGGCGGCGTGGTGGTCGTCGTGGTCCGCGGCGGCGTCGTGGTCGTTGTCGTCGGCGGTGGCGGCGTCGTCGTGGTGGTGGTGGTCGTTGTCGTCGGCGGCGCTGTGGTGGTCGTCGTGGTCGGCGCCGCCGTCGTCGTCGCGCGGGTCGTCGTCACCGTCGTCCGCGGCGTCGACGTCACCGCCGGCGCGGACGGTTTGTTGTCGCCGCCCCCGAACAGCAGCAGGCCGAACGTGACGATCACCGCGAGGGTGAGCAGACCACCACCGGCCCATGCGAGCGCCTTCTGGCCGCTGGTCCAGCGGGAACCACTGTCGCCGTCGCCCTGCGGCTCCGCAACTCTGCCGGTGTCACCTGCGTAGTTGCGCTGGTTCGTCGGCATCATCGCGGTCGGTGCGGCCGCCGGGACCGGCGTCACCACCCGGGTCGCGGCCGTCGGCACCCGACCGGGCGGCGGCGGCCGGTGTCCGGTGCGCACCGCGGCAACCGTGTCGGCGAACTCGCCGCCGTTGGCGTAGCGGCCGGCAGGGTCCTTCGTCAGCGTGATGTCGATGAGCTCGCGGATCGGCGCAGGCAGGTCGACCGGCATCGGCTCCGGCGGCTCCTGCACGTGCTTCATCGCCACCGTGAGGGTGCCGCCGCCACCGAACGGGCGCCGGCCGGACAGTGCCTCGTAGCCGACCACGCCGAGCGAGTACACGTCGCTCGCGGCAGTGGCCTCCTGGCCGAGCGCCTGCTCCGGGGCGATGTACTGCGCGGTGCCCATCACCATGCCGGTGCGGGTGACCGGGGAGGCATCGACCGCCTTGGCGATGCCGAAGTCGGTGATCTTCACCTGCCCGGAGGGGGTGATGAGGATGTTGCCCGGCTTGACGTCGCGGTGCACGACGCCGGCCGTATGCGCGGCCTGCAGAGCCCGACCGGTCTGCTCGAGCATGTCCAGGGCGTGCGGAACGGACAGACGGCCCACCCGCGCGAGCACCGCGTTGAGCGGTTCGCCCGCCACCAGTTCCATCACCAGGTAGGCGAGGTTGGCGCCGGCCTCGTCCCGCGTCTCGCCGTAGTCGTACACGCCCGCGATGCCGGGATGGTTGAGCTGCGCGGTGGTCCGGGCCTCGATGCGGAACCGCTCGAGGAACTCCGGGTCCGACGAGAACTCGGCCTTGAGGACCTTCACGGCGACACGGCGATCGAGGCGGCTGTCGGTGGCCTCCCACACCTGACCCATGCCCCCGGTGGCGATCAGCCGCTGCAGGCGATAGCGGCCTCCGATCACCGATCCGTTCGTCAACGACATGCCCTATCCCCTCTGCAATCCGGCCGCGATGACAGCCCGTCCGATCGGCGCCGCGACCGAGCCGCCGGTAGCGGCGAGTGCCCGGTCGCCGCCGTCCTCGACGATGACCGCGATCGCGACGGTCGGGTTCTGGGCGGGCGCAAAACCGATGTACCAGGCGTGCGGCGGGGTGTTGCGCGGGTCGCTGCCGTGCTCGGCGGTGCCGGTCTTGGAGGCGATCTGCACACCCGGGATCTTGCCGCCGCCGGCAGTGTTGTTCTCCGACCCGATCATCAGCTGGGTCAGCGTCGACGCCACCTCGGGGGACACCGCGCGCCCGACCGACTTCGGCGACGTGGTCGCCAGGTTCGACAGGTCCGGGCTCTGCAGCTGCGACACCAGATGCGACTCCATGCGCATGCCACCGTTGGCGATGGTCGCGGCGATCTCGGCGTTCTGCAGCGGCGTCAGCGCGACGTCACGCTGGCCGATGCTGGACTGGCCGAGCGCGGCGTCGTCCGGGATGGACCCGATCGTGCTGTCGGCGACCGGGATCGGGATGCCCGGGGTGTTGGGTCCGATACCGAACGCCTTCGCCTGGTCGCCGAGGGCGTCGGCCCCGGTCTTGATGCCCAGTTCGACGAACGCCGTGTTGCACGAGCGTGCGAACGCCTCCCGCAGCGACGCCGTCGGGCCGCCGCCGCACGTGGTGCCGTTGTAGTTCTCGAGCGTCGTCGACGTGCCCGGCAGGGTGATGTTCGGTGCTGCGGTCAGCTGCTCGTCCGGGTTCGCGCCGTGTTCCAGCGCCGCCGCGGTGACGACGACCTTGAACGTCGAACCGGGCGGGTACGTCGCGGACACCGCGCGGTTGAGCATCGGCTTGTCCGGGTCGGAGCTCAACTCCTCCCACGCCGCCGACGTCTCGGCGCCGTCGTGGCTCGACAGCCGGTTGGGGTCGTAGCTGGGGGTGCTGGCCATCGCGAGGATGTTGCCGGTGCTCGGCTCGATCGCGACCACCGATCCGGTGTAGCCCTTCGCCGTCAGCTGGTCGTACGCGACCTGCTGCATCACCGGATCGATCGTGCTGACGACGTTGCCGCCCCGCGGATCGCGGCCCGACACCAGGTCGAAGAAGCGGTTGCTGAAAAGGCGGTTGTCGGAACCGTTGAGCACCGGGTCCTCGGCCTTCTCGAGGCCGGCGCTGCCGTACTGCATCGAGTAGAAGCCGGTGACCGGCGCGTTCGCGAGCGGGCTCGACGGCGCCGACTGGTTCGGCGGGTACACGCGTAGGTACTTGTAGCGGTCGTCGGTGGGGACCGACGCGGCGAGCACCTGCCCGCCCGCGGAGATCTGGCCGCGCTGACGCGAGTACTCGTCGAGCAGCACCCGCGAGTTGCGCGGATCGTTGCGCAGGTCGTCGGCCTTGATGACCTGCACGTAGGTGGCGTTGGCGAGCAGCGCGACGACCATCACCATGACGGCCAGCGCGACGCGGCGAAGTGGTGTGTTCATTGGCGACCCAGCATTTCCGTCGGAGCGTCCGCGATCGGGGCAGGCCCCTTCTTCACGGGTGCCGCGGGGGTGCGGGCGGCGTCGGAGATCTTCATCAGCAGTGCCAGTAGCAGGTAGTTCGCGAGCAGCGACGATCCACCGTACGACATGAACGGAGTGGTCAGGCCGGTGAGGGGGATCAGCTTCGTCACACCGCCCACGACGACGAACAGTTGGATGGCGATCGTGAACGCCAGCCCGGCGGCGAGCAGCTTGCCGAAGCTGTCGCGCACGGCCAGCGCGGTCCGCAGTCCGCGCACCACGAAGATCAGGAACAGCATCAGGATGGCGGCCAAGCCGACCAGGCCCAGCTCCTCACCGATCGCGGCGATGATGAAGTCGGTCTTGGCGAACGGGACCTGCGACGGGCGTCCACTGCCCAGGCCGGTGCCTGCGACCCCGCCGGTCGCGAGGCCGAACAGCGACTGCGAGATCTGGTATCCGGTGTCCTGGTAGTCGCCGAGCGGGTCGATCCACGTGTTCACGCGCACCCGGACGTGGCCGAACATCTGGTACGCGAAGAAGAACCCGATGAGGAGCAGCACACCACCGATCACCAGCCAGCCGGCCCGCTCCGTCGCGATGTACAGCATCACCAGCACGGTGCCGAAGATCAGCAACGACGTGCCCAGATCCTTCTCGAACACCATGATGCCGACGGAGACGATCCACGCCACCAGGATCGGGCCGAGGTCGCGGGCGCGGGGGAGATCCATACCGAAGAAGTGGCGGCCCGCGACGGTGAAGAGGTCACGCTTCGCGACCAGCACCGCCGCGAAGAAGATGATCAACAGGATCTTCGCGAACTCACCCGGCTGGATGCTGAACCCGGGCAGCTTGATCCAGATCTTGGCGCCGTTGACCTCGGAGAACCGGGACGGCAGCAGCGCCGGGATGGCCAGCAGCACGAGTCCCGCGAGGCCCACCGTGTACCCGTACCGGGCCAGCAGGCGGTAGTCGCGCAGCAGCACCAGGACGGTGATGAACCCGGCGATCGCGAGCGCCGCCCACAGCACCTGTTGGGTCGCGTCGGGGGAGGGCACCGGTAGGCCCTGGTGGATCGCGGAGTCGGCGTCGGCGAGGTCGAGACGATGGATCAGGACCAGGCCGAGCCCGTTGAGCAGCGCCACGATCGGCAGCAGCAGCGGGTCGGCGTACGGCGCGAAACGCCGCACCGCGAGGTGCGCGACGAGGAACATCGCCGCGTACGCGATCCCGTACTTCGCGAGGTCCCACGTGAGGGTCTGTTCCTGGCTGGCCTCGACCAGCACCAGCGACACCGTCGTGATCGCGATGGCGCCGCACAGCAGGATCAGTTCGGTGTTCCGGCGGTTCGACTGGACGGGTGCGGCGGCGAAGCCGCCCGGTGGACTGGGGAACGGGGCGTCGGACGTGGTCATCAGCTACCGGTCCTGCAGTTCTGTCCGGGGATCTGTTCAACCGTCGGACCCGGCGCCGCGGGCGGCGGCGCCGTCGTCGTCGGGGCTGGTGGGGCGGCCTCGCCGGCCGGCGAGGGAGTCGGTGCAGGCGTCGGGGTCGGCGTCGGCGTAGGGGTGGGCGTTGTTGTCGGTTCCGGCGTGCACAGCGGCAGCAGGTCGTTCGCGGCGAGTCGCCGCATCTGCGCGGTCGCGTCGTCCTGCGAACCCGACGGCAGACCGGCCCGCACCTGCTCGCGCGCCGACGGCTGCAGGTCGTCGACCTTCAGCACCCGGCAGTCGCTCGGCAGCGTGTTCGGGTCGACGATGGTGAGGACGCCGCTGTCGGTGACGCAGCCGACGAGCGCGCTGTCCTGCAACGAGATGCCCAGGACCGAACCGGGGACGCCCCGCAGGACCGTGACCTGCTCGTCGGACGCGCCGACGTAGTAGTAGTTGCGGATCATCGAGCGGCCCACGACCATGCCGCCCGCGACCAGCACGATCAGCCCCAGAGCGGCCAGCGTCCACCGCATCTTGTGGGACTTCTTCGGGGTCTCCTCGGGGGCGGCGACCACCCGCTTCGGGGTCGCGCGCGGCGGCCGCATGGCCGCGGCCCGGCCCGCGGCGGTGTTCGGCGGCGGCGTGTCCTCCTCCTCGTCGGAGGCGGCACCACCGACGATCGGATGACTCTGGCCGTAGTCGAGATCGATGACGTCGGCCACGATGACCGTGACGTTGTCGGGCCCGCCGCTGCGCAGGGCCAGCTCGATGAGCCGGTCGGCGCACTCGTCGTGGGTGCCCTCGCGCATCGTGTTCGCGATCGTCTCGTCGCTGACCACGTCGGACAGGCCGTCGGAGCACAGCAGGTAACGGTCGCCGGCCCGAGCCTCGCGCATGATCAGCGTCGGCTCGACCTCGTTGCCGGTGAGCGCCCGCATGATGAGCGACCGCTGCGGGTGCGTGTGCGCCTGCTCGGCCGTGATCCGTCCCTCGTCGACGAGAGACTGCACGAACGTGTCGTCGCGGGTGATCTGGGTGAGCTGGTCGTCGCGCAGCAGGTACGCGCGCGAGTCGCCGATGTGGACCAGGCCCAGCTTGCTGCCCGCGAACAGGATCGCGGTGAGCGTGGTGCCCATGCCCTCGAGCTCGGGATCCTCCTCGACATGGTCGGCGATGGTCGCGTTGCCCTCGCGGGTCGCGGCGTCGAGCTTGCCGAGCAAGTCCTCGCCGGGCTCGTCGTCGTCGAGGTGCGCGAGAGCGGCGATCATCAGCTGCGACGCGACCTCGCCGGCCGCGTGCCCGCCCATCCCGTCGGCGAGCGCGAGCAACCGGGCGCCCGCATACACGGAGTCTTCGTTGTTGGCGCGAACCAGACCGCGGTCGCTTCGGGCCGCGTAGCGCAGAACCAGTGTCACGGGCGCAGCTCGATCACTGTCTTGCCGACACGCACGGGGGTGCCCAGGGGCACCCGAACCGCTGTGGTGACCTTGGCCCGGTCCAGGTAGGTGCCGTTGGTCGAGCCCAGATCCTCGACGTACCAGTCGACGCCGCGCGGCGACAGCCGGGCGTGCCGGGTCGACGCGTAGTCGTCGGTGAGGACGAGCGTCGAGTCGTCGGCACGGCCGATCAGAACCGGCTGGGTGCTCAGCGTGATGCGGGTACCGGCAAGCGCACCCTGCGTCACCACCAGATACTTGGCGACCTTCTGCTTGCTGAGCGCCGGCAGCACCGACGGGCGGCGGGTGTACCGCGACGCGACCCGTCCACCGCTCACGCCCGCGTAGACGTCGCTGCGCAGGGCGCGGATGACCGCCCACACGAAGAGCCAGAGCAGCAGCAGGAAGCCTGCTCGCGTCAGTTGGAGAATCAGTCCCTGCACTGCTCGACACCTCCTTCGGGAGCACGGCCATGCGGATGCGCAGCCGGGGCATTTTCAGCTGGCTGCATCATATGTGGAAGCCGACGACAGCGATCATGATCTCTACCCGCGCCCGGTGTCCCGAGGCGGGGTGTCGTGTGTCGGCGGAGGGCGTCTGCAGTGGTCAGAGGATGCGCACCAGGATCTCGGAGTGCCCGGCGCGAATCACATCACCGTCGGCGAGCTGCCAGTCCTGGACGGCCGCGCCATTGACGGTGGTGCCGTTCGTGGACCCGAGATCGGAGAGCATCGCGACCTGACCGTCCCATCGGATGTCGAGGTGACGGCGCGAGACGCCGGTGTCGGGCAGCCGGAACTGCGCGTCCTGCCCGCGTCCGACGATGTTGTTGCCCTCGCGCAGCTGGTAGAAGCGTCCGCTGCCGTCCTCGAGCTGCAGGGTCGCGGTGAACGTGCGTCCCGCCTCCGGCGCGTATCCGGCCTGGTAGCCCTGGTCGTAGCTCTGCTGTCCGTATGCCTGGTTGTACCCGGCCTGGTCGTAGCCCTGCTGGCCGTAGCCCTGCTGCTGGTAGTCGTAGTCGGCGTAGCTCTGGTCGTAGCCGCCCTGCTGCTGGTCGTAACCGCCCTGCTGCTGGTCGTAGCCGCCCTGGTAGCCCTGGTCGTAGCCGGCCTGGTTGTAGTCCTGGTGGTAGCCGGGGTACTGCCCTGGGTACGGCTGCTGCGCGTCGTACTGCTGCTGGTCCTGCTGCTGGTAGTCGGACTGATAGCCGACCTGCTGCGGGTAGCCCGCGTCCTGCGGGTAGCCGCCCTGCTGCGGCGCCCCGTACGCCTGGTCGTAGCGCTGGGTGTACCCCTGCGGGTAGTCCTGCTGATAACCCTGCTGGTAGCCCTGCGCCTGATCCTGACCCGGGTGCGCACTGCCGTTGCGCGACTGGTCGTGTTCCTGGCCGCGATTCTTGGGGTCGCGTCCGGGCTCGTATCCGGAGTTCTGCGTCATGGGGCCTGCTCCTGGGGTCGGTGTAACGGGTACGGGGGCACGTCCCGCACGGGGTCCGGGTCCGGGTTCGCCGGCGTCGCCGCGGCGCGCGTCCGGATCGACCGATCCTGTCGTGCGGAACTGCCCGGTGTGCAGCGTCGGGGACGGCTCGAATCGGACTTCGATGTCACCGTACGTCTGCCACCCCTGTTCGCGGATGTATCCCTCGAGGTGTCGGGCAAAAGTTTTCACGGTCAGCTCGTGATCCGACGACAGCTTCTCGTGATCGGACTCGTTGATCGTGATCACGTAGCTGTTGGGGGCCAGAGAGTGGCCTCCGTCGAGTTGCTGGACACGGTCGGCAGCCTCACGCTGCAGCGCGGTCTCCACTTCCTGAGGTACGACGCCCCCGCCGAAGACGCGCGCGAAGGCGTCACCGACGGCCCCCTGAAGCTTGCGCTCGAAACGTTGAACGATCCCCACGGCATGAACCTTGCTGTTGTTTGTTCGCGGTCAGTCTGCGTGTCGCGGCGTCGCCGCCGCCTCTGCATGATATCTGGACACCTCTTCGGCACGGGGTCCGGCCGCGTTCCAGGGGCCGATTTTCTGGCTCCTACCTGCACGAATCGTCAATTCTGTGACGTGCATGCTAGTGTTTCCAACGTCGCTCGGGCGAGTGGCGGAATGGCAGACGCGCTGGCTTCAGGTGCCAGTGTCCTTCGGGACGTGGGGGTTCAAGTCCCCCTTCGCCCACAACAGCAGTTCACGAACTGCGACGAACGAGGTCACGAACTCGAAAGGGTTCGTGACCTCGTTTTTTTGGTTGACCGGACGCGATCGTCCGGCGTGCGACGATCGCGGATCCGTGCCTTCTCATTCCTGCCGCCCGGTCACGCCCGCGGCCACGGCCGCCCGTCGAGTCGTTCTATGTCGATGTTGAACCGCTCGAGATAGGCCGCGAACGCCGCGACGTCGTCGGGTTCCCAGTCCTTCAGTACCTGCTCGAGGGCGTCGATGCTGCCCGCGCGTTCGGCGTCGAGTCGACTGTGTCCTTCGGGGGTGATGCGGTACTTGCGGGCCATCCCGCCGTCCGGGTCGGGGATGCGTTCGACCAATCCGGCGCCCAGGATCGCCGTGGTCTGTCGGTGCAGCGTCGACGTGTCGAGGCCGAGAGCGTCGCTGAGTTGTCCGATCGACATCGGACCCTCCATGGCGAGCCGGCTGAGCAGGATGTACGCGCTGGTGTCGAGGAGTCCGGTGCTGCGGCGGGGGCGTGGGCTGTTGAGGCGCAGGTGTCGGCCGAGCACCATCGTCTCGAACTCGATCAAGTGCGTGGGCTTGTCCATTCCGTCCTCTCACGACCCCCATCCGATGCCCCGTATCCGGCGCATCTTCATTGTGCCCGTTGGAAACGGGCAAACCTCCCGCATCGAGGCATCTGTGACGCATCTTGTTGCAGGATGCAATGTAGTTGTATTCTGCAACCAACTTGCATCATGCAATTTTACTGATAGAGGAGGGTTACGCGTGGAAAGTCCCGCGTCCACCGACCGCTCGAACGGCGTCGTCGCAGTGCTCGCGACCGCCGGCATCGTGGCGGCACTAATGCAGACCCTGGTGGTGCCGCTCATCGGCGAGCTGCCGCAGATTCTCGACACGACGTCGTCCAACGCGTCGTGGGTCATCACCATCACGCTGCTGGTGGGTGCGGTCGCGACGCCGGTCACCGGCCGCCTCGGCGACCTGCTGGGCAAGCGGAAGATGCTGCTGTTCTGCTCGCTACCGATGGTGCTCGGGTCCGTGACGTGCGCCCTGGCGACGTCGCTGGCGCCGATGGTCATCGGCCGCGGCCTGCAGGGCCTCGGAATGGGCATGGTGCCGCTGGGCATCAGCGCCCTGCGTGAGCTGGTGCCGCCGCAGAAGCTGGGCTCGTCGATCGCCATGATGAGCGCGACGATGGGCATCGGCGGCGCGCTGGGTCTGCCGATCGCCGCGGCGGTCACCGAGAACACCAGCTGGCGGGTGCTGTTCTGGGGCTGCGCGGTGCTCAGCGTCCTGATCGGCGTCCTGATCTGGCGTTTGATCCCGGCCACGCCCGCGCTCGCTGCGGGTGGACGCTTCGACTTCGTCGGTGCCGTCGGTCTCGGTATCGGGCTGGTGTCGCTGCTGCTCGCCGTCTCGAAGGGCGCCGTCTGGGGCTGGGGGAGCGCTTCGATCCTGGGTCTGTTCGCGGTCGCGGTGATCGTGCTGCTCGCGTGGGGATGGTGGGAATTGCGCACCGCCGACCCGCTGGTCGATCTGCGGGTGACCGCACGCCGGCAGGTGCTGCTGACCAACGCGGCGTCCATCGTCGTCGGCTTCTCGATGTACGCGCAGTCGCTGATCGTTCCGCAGCTCCTGCAGCTCCCCGAGGCCACCGGCTATGGCCTGGGTCAGTCGATGCTGGCGATGGGTCTGTGGATGGCTCCCGGTGGCTTCGTGATGATGGTGATCTCGCCGCTCGGGGCGAAGCTGTCCGCGGCGCGCGGCCCCAAGGTCACGCTGTGCGTCGGTGCCCTGATCGTCGCGATCGGTTACGGCTCGTCGATGGTGCTGATGAACTCGGCCTGGGGCCTGATGCTGGTGGTCAGCATCTGCGGCGCGGGCACCGGCTTCGCGTACGGCGCCATGCCTGCGCTGATCATGAGTGCCGTCCCGCCGTCGGAGACGGGCTCGGCCAACAGCTTCAACACCCTGATGCGCTCGGTCGGTACGTCCGTGGCGGCCGCGGTGGTGGGCGTCGTGCTCTCGCAGATGAGTGTCGCGGTCGGCGGTGGATACACGATTCCGACCGAGGCCGGCTTCCGTACGGGTCTGCTCATCGGTTGCGGTGTCGCCCTCGTCGCGGCGGCGATCGCACTCGCCATCCCGGGGCGCAAGCCCGCTCCGACGACTGTCGAGGTGGCCGAACCGGTCGCCGCGAAGGTCTGAACTGGGCGTTCGTTTCGCCGGATAAGCGTCTCCGACAAGGATTCCCGATCCGCGTGAGACAAACGTTCAACTGGTGCTAATGTTCGTCCTGCACTGGCCGCAGCTGTCCACTCGCTGCGGCCAGTAGCTATTTTTGCACCCGGATCCCGGGCCCTCCGATGTTTCACGCGAAACGGTATTCGCGGGCATTCGACGGTGTCGTCCGCCGTCGTGGCGGGCCGACCGGCGTGCCCCGCACCCGCCTGCTCCGAAACCGTCCCGACACCGGAACGATACGACGCCGCAGCGCAGCCGTAGGACGATCGTTCCGATGCTGCAATTCGTCGGGGCAACGGTGGCGAAACATTCACCCTAGGCTGTGACGTGCGTTGCATCGTCCCAGCACGGGCGAGGATAAGCACAGGTCACGGGGTGGAGAGGGGAGCCTTGCTTGCGTTTCTCCCAGGGGCGTGAATTAACCTTTTCTCAACACGGTCGACTCACGAACGTCTGAAACGCCCTAGAGCAACGTCGCCAGGGTGGACGTCGGTCCCGTGTCGAGGCTCAACGAGGAGCCGTTCTCGGTCGGTGCCGTACACAGTGTCGTGTCGGTACATGCTCTGCAGTTGTATGACCATCAGCGCTGCTGGTCGTCGGTGCATTTACGCATACGAAGGCAGTAGGTATGAAGCATCTTCCCGGGCCCCAGGGGCTCTACCACCCGGCAAACGAGCACGACGCGTGTGGCGTCGCATTCGTGGTCGACATGCACGGTCGCCGCAGCCGCGACATCGTGGAGAAGGCGATCACCGCGCTGGTGAACCTCGAGCACCGCGGTGCCGCGGGCTCCGAGCCCAACACCGGTGACGGCGCCGGCATTCTGCTCCAGGTCCCGGACCGCTTCCTGCGCGCCGTCGTCGACTTCCAGCTGCCCGCCGAGGGCGCGTACGCCACGGGCATCGCGTTCCTGCCGCAGGGCGACGCCGCCGCCGACGAGGCCGCCGCGGGTGTCGAGAAGATCGTCGCCGAGGAGGGCATGAGGGTCCTCGGCTGGCGTGCGGTCCCCATCGACGACTCGTCGCTGGGTTCGCTGGCGCAGGCCGCGATGCCGACGTTCCGCCAGGTGTTCATCGGTTCGGCCGACGACGCCGTGACCGGGATGGACCTCGAGCGCCGCGCGTACGTCATCCGCAAGCGCGTCGAGCACGAGCTCGGCGACGGCGGCGCCGGCGAGGACGGCCCGGGCCGCGAGTCGGTGTACTTCCCGAGCCTGTCGGGTCAGACGTTCGTCTACAAGGGCATGCTCACCACCCCGCAGCTCAAGGGCTTCTACCTGGACCTGCAGGACGATCGCCTCGAGAGCGCGCTGGGCCTGGTGCACTCGCGCTTCTCCACCAACACGTTCCCGTCGTGGCCGCTGGCGCATCCGTTCCGCCGCGTCGCCCACAACGGCGAGATCAACACCGTCAGCGGTAACGAGAACTGGATGCGGGCCCGCGAGGCGCTCATCGAGTCCGACGTGTTCGCGTCAGGGGAGGTTGGGCCCGGCAAGGACCAGCGCAGTGCGCTCGAGAAGATCTTCCCGATCTGCACCCCGGGCGCCTCGGACACCGCGCGCTTCGACGAGGTGCTCGAGCTGCTGCACCTCGGCGGCCGGAGCCTGCCGCACGCCGTGCTGATGATGATCCCGGAGGCCTGGGAGCGTCACGAGAGCATGGACCCGGCCCGCAAGGCGTTCTACGAGTACCACTCGGCGCTCATGGAGCCGTGGGACGGCCCGGCGTCGGTGTGCTTCACCGACGGCACCGTCGTCGGCGCCGTGCTCGACCGCAACGGCCTGCGTCCGTCACGCGTGTGGGTCACCGACGACGGTCTGGTCGTCATGGCGTCGGAGGTCGGAGTCCTCGACATCGCGCCGGAGAAGATCGTGCGCCGCATGCGCATGCAGCCGGGCCGCATGTTCCTGGTCGACACCGCGCAGGGCCGCATCATCTCCGACGACGAGATCAAGTCGGAGCTCGCCGCCGCGCACCCGTACCAGCAGTGGGTCGACGAGGTCCTGGTCCGGATCGAGGACCTGCCGGATCACAAGTACACGTACATGACCCACGACCGGGTCGTGCTGCGCCAGCAGATCTTCGGCTACACCAACGAAGAGGTGAACCTCCTCGTCAAGCCGATGGCTGCCACCGGTGGCGAGGCGCTGGGCTCTATGGGCACCGACACCCCGATCGCGGTGCTCTCGGCCCGGCCTCGGATGCTGTTCGACTACTTCCAGCAGCTGTTCGCACAGGTGACCAACCCGCCGCTCGACGCGATCCGCGAGGAGATCGTCACGAGCGTGGGCGGCACCATCGGACCCGAGTCCGACCTGCTGGACTCGTCGATGTCGCCGTGCCGCCAGATCGTGCTGCAGCAGCCGATCCTGCACAACGACGACCTGTCGAAGCTGATCCACCTCAACGACACCGCCGATTTCCCGCACTTCCGCAGCGTCGTCGTGCGCGGCGTGTACCCGGTCGCGGACGGCGGCGAGGGTCTGCGCAAGGCCCTGGACACGGTGCGCGAGAAGGTCTCCGAGGCGATCGCCGGCGGTGCCCGCATCATCGTGCTGTCGGACCGCGAGTCCAACGAGAAGTACGCGCCGATCCCGTCGCTGCTCCTCACCTCCGCGGTGCACCACCACCTGGTGCGTGAGAAGACCCGCACCAAGGTCGGTCTGATCGTCGAGTCCGGTGACGCCCGCGAGGTCCACCACATGGCGGCGCTGCTCGGCTTCGGTGCTGCGGCGGTCAACCCCTACATGGCGTTCGAGACCATCGACGAGCTGATGCAGAGCAACCAGCTGCCGGGTCTGACGCTCGACAAGGCCGTCGCGAACTACATCAAGGCCGCCGGCAAGGGCGTGCTGAAGGTGATGTCGAAGATGGGCATCTCGACGCTCGCGTCGTACACCGGTGCCCAGCTGTTCCAGGTGATCGGTCTGTCGCAGGAGCTCGTCGACGAGTACTTCACCGGTCTGCACTCCAACCTGGACGGTATCGGCCTGGACGAGATCGCGGCGGATGTCGCTGTGCGCCATGCCAATGCGTACCTGGATCGTCCGGAGCTGCGCGCACACCGCGAGCTCGAGGTCGGCGGCGAGTACCAGTGGCGTCGAGAGGGCGAGTACCACCTGTTCAACCCGGACACGGTGTTCAAGCTCCAGCACTCCACCAAGACAGGCCAGTACAAGGTCTTCAAGGAGTACACCAAACTGGTCGACGACCAGTCGGAGCGGCTGGCGTCGCTGCGCGGCCTGTTCAAGTTCAAGGCCGGTCTGCGCGAGCCCATCTCGATCGAAGAGGTGGAGCCCGCGAGCGAGATCGTCAAGCGCTTCTCCACCGGCGCGATGAGCTACGGCTCGATCTCCGCGGAGGCGCACGAGACCCTCGCGATCGCGATGAACCGTCTCGGTGCTCGCTCGAATTCCGGTGAGGGCGGCGAGCATCCGTCGCGCTTCACGCCGGACGAGAACGGCGACTGGCGCCGGTCGGCGATCAAGCAGGTCGCGTCGGGCCGCTTCGGCGTCACGTCGCACTACCTGACCAACTGCACCGACATCCAGATCAAGATGGCGCAGGGCGCCAAGCCCGGTGAGGGCGGCCAGCTGCCGCCGCACAAGGTGTACCCGTGGGTCGCCGAGGTGCGTGGCTCCACCCCGGGCGTCGGCCTCATCTCGCCGCCGCCGCACCACGACATCTACTCGATCGAGGATCTGGCGCAGCTGATCCACGACCTCAAGAACGCGAACCCGCAGGCGCGGATCCACGTCAAGCTGGTCTCGGAGATCGGTGTCGGCACCGTCGCCGCCGGTGTCTCGAAGGCGCACGCCGACGTCGTCCTGATCTCGGGTCACGACGGTGGCACCGGCGCGTCGCCGCTGACGTCGCTCAAGCACGCGGGCGCCCCGTGGGAGCTCGGTCTGGCCGAGACCCAGCAGACGCTGCTGCTCAACGGTCTTCGTGACCGCATCGTGGTCCAGGTCGACGGTCAGATGAAGACCGGCCGCGACGTCGTGATCGCGACGCTGCTCGGTGGCGAGGAGTTCGGTTTCGCGACCGCGCCGCTGGTGGTCTCGGGCTGCATCATGATGCGCGTGTGCCACCTCGACACCTGTCCGGTGGGTGTGGCGACGCAGAACCCGGTGCTGCGCAAGCGTTTCGCGGGCAAGCCCGAGTTCGTCGAGAACTTCTTCATGTTCATCGCCGAGGAGGTGCGTGAGCTGCTCGCCGAGCTGGGCTTCCGCACGCTGCAGGAGGCGGTCGGCCAGGTCGACGTCCTCGACACCACCGCGGCGCTCGAGCACTGGAAGGCGTCCAAGCTGGACCTGTCGCCGATCCTGCACAAGGTCGAGTCCGCGTTCGCGGACCAGGACCTGTACTGTTCCGGCACGCAGGAGCACGGCCTGGAGAAGGCACTCGACCAGCAGCTGATCGAGCAGGCCCGTTCGGCCCTCGACAAGGGCGAGGCCGTCGCGTTCGCGTCGGAGATCACCAACGTCAACCGCACGGTCGGCACCATGCTCGGCCACGAGGTGACGAAGGTCTACGGCGCGGCGGGCCTGCCGGACAACACGATCGACATCACGTTCACCGGTTCGGCCGGCAACAGCTTCGGCGCGTTCGTGCCCAAGGGCATGACACTGCGGCTGCAGGGCGACGCCAACGACTTCGTCGGCAAGGGCCTGTCGGGTGGACGGATCGTCGTCCGTCCGCCGCTGAAGACGGCCGAGGGCTTCGTGCCCGAGGAGAACATCATCGGCGGCAACGTGATCCTGTTCGGTGCCACCACGGGTGAGGCTCTCATCCGCGGCATCGTCGGTGAGCGTTTCGCAGTCCGCAACTCCGGCGCCACCGCTGTCGTCGAGGGTGTGGGCGATCACGGTTGCGAGTACATGACCGGCGGCAAGGTGGTCATCCTCGGCAAGACCGGACGCAACTTCGGTGCCGGCATGTCCGGTGGTGTGGCGTTCATCTTCAACCCGGACCGTGATTTCGGGACCAACCTCAACACCGAGTTGGTCGATCTCGAGGACCTCAGCGTCGAGGACTTCGAGTGGCTGCACGGCGCCATCGAGCGCCACCGCGACGAGACCGGATCCGAGGTTGCGGCTCGGATCCTCGCCGACTGGTCGCACCAGAAGGCACATTTCGCGAAGGTCATGCCGCGCGACTACAAGAAGGTCCTCGTCGCTATCGAGACCGCGAAGAAGAACGGAATCAACGTGGACGACGCAATCATGGAGGCAGCTCGTGGGTGATCCGAACGGCTTCCTGAAGCACACGTCGCGCGAGCTGCCCATCCGCCGCCCGGTGCCGCTGCGCCTGATGGACTGGAAGGAGGTGTACGAGGATTTCTCCTCGGACACCCTGAAGACTCAGGCCGGCCGGTGCATGGACTGCGGTATCCCGTTCTGCCACAACGGCTGCCCGCTCGGAAACCTGATTCCCGAGTGGAACGACCTGATCCACAAGGATCGGTGGCGCGAGGGCATCGACCGGCTGCACGCGACCAACAACTTCCCGGAGTTCACCGGTCGGCTGTGCCCGGCGCCGTGTGAGGCGTCGTGCGTGCTCGGCATCAACCAGGACGCGGTGACCATCAAGCAGGTCGAGGTCGAGATCATCGACCGCGCCTTCGACGAGGGTTGGGTCCAGCCGGTGCGCGCGTCGCACATCACCGGCAAGAAGGTTGCCGTCGTCGGCTCCGGCCCGGCGGGCCTGTCTGCCGCGCAGCAGCTCACGCGCGCCGGCCACTCGGTGACGGTGTTCGAGCGCGAGGACCGCATCGGCGGCCTGCTGCGCTACGGCATCCCCGAGTTCAAGATGGAGAAGCGCCACATCGACCGCCGTCTGGCGCAGATGGAGGCCGAGGGCACGGTGTTCCGCACCGGCGTCAACGTCGGTGTCGACATCACCGCCGAGCAGCTGCGCGAGCAGTTCGACGCGGTGGTCCTCGCCGGCGGTGCCACCGAGGCACGCGACCTGCCGATCCCGGGCCGCGAGCTCGACGGCATCCATCAGGCGATGGAGTTCCTGCCGATCGCGAACCGCGTCCAGCTGGGCGACCTGACCGATCCGACCATCACGGCGAAGGGCAAGAAGGTCGTCATCATCGGCGGCGGCGACACCGGTGCCGACTGCCTCGGCACCAGCCACCGCCAGGGCGCCGAGAGCGTGCACCAGTTCGAGATCATGCCGCGGCCGCCGGCCGAGCGCGCCGGCTCCACCCCGTGGCCGACGTACCCGCTGATGTACCGCGTGTCGTCCGCCCATGAGGAGGGTGGCGAGCGCGTGTTCTCGGTCAACACCGAGGCATTCGTCGGACGCGAGGAGAACGGCCGGCAAGTCGTCGCTGGTTTGAAGGCGCACGAGGTCACGATGGTGAACGGCCGCTTCGAGAAGGTCGAGGGCTCGGACTTCGAGCTCGAGGCCGACATCGTGTTCCTCGCGATGGGCTTCGTCGGCCCCGAGAAGCCGGGTCTGCTCACCGACCTGGGCGTCGACCTCAACGAGCGCGGCAACGTCGCCCGCTCGTCGGAGTGGGCCACCAACGTCGACGGCGTGTTCGTCGCGGGCGACATGGGTCGCGGCCAGTCGCTGATCGTGTGGGCCATCGCGGAGGGTCGCTCCTGCGCGGCCGCGGTCGACAAGTTCCTCGAGGGTTCGACGGCGCTGCCCACGCCGATCGTGCCGACTGCTGCACCGCAGCGCTGATCGGGGCGGGGACCAACGTCGTTCCCCGCCACCAGGGCTCGAAGGCCCCATTCCATGCAATTCGCCTCGCGTGGAATGGGGCTTTCGTCTGTTTTGTCGGCCCTCTTTTGGACGATTGACCAGAAAACAGGTTTGCAACGATCCTGCAACGGCTATTCTCCGTCTTCATGTGATTCGTGACACGTGACCGCCCGTGTCGGGGAGGCGGCCCAACCGAGGAGGATCAGTGCGTTCGTCGAAACTTCGCAGAGTGGCCGCGCCGCTCGTGGCCATGGTCAGCGCCGCCGCGCTGGCTCTGGCCATGACCGGCACGGCTGGAGCGGACCCCAGCGGGCCGCCACCGTCGTCGTCGTCCGGTGACCAGACGGCCGACAATCTCGGTTGGAAGACCGAGGTAGTCAGCGTCAACGGCGTTGCCGGGACCAACATCGCCAATCCCGGCGACACCGTGACCTACCGCTCCAGCATCTGGGAGAACTCGGCGGTCGCGCTGAATCTGGGTCGCTACATCACCGCCGCCCGGCACACCGCACCCGCCGGCTTCGAGTACCAGAGTGGGTCCACCTCGCTGGCCGGGACGATCACGAACGAGGGCGTCAACGGCGTCAAGGCAGTCTGCACCGGCGGTGGATGCAGCTCGGTGCCGTTGCTCGGCACCAAGGGCTTCAAGATCATCGGCAGCACCGTGCTGACCTTCACCACGACCTACAAGGTGCCCGCGAACTTCGCGTTCGGCGACTACAACAGCGCCTTCGTCTTCGACGTGTACTCGTTCAGCAGCCAGCAGGGCAGCAACGCCTCCGGCGCGGAGGTCCGGGTCGAGGCAAAGCGTGACAACACCACGACCACGGTTTCGGCGCCGCCCACCGCAGCCAAGGGCAGCGACACGACTCTGACGGCGACGGTCTCGCCGTCCAATGCGACCGGCACGGTGCAGTTCTTCGATGGCGCGAACCCGATCGGTGACCCGGTCGAGGTCAACGGCGGCACCGCCACCCTGACGCACGCTTTCGACGAGATGGGCACCCACTCCATCTCCGCCAAGTACACCGCGACGGGCCTCTTCAACAGCTCGGAGTCCGGAACCACGCAGATCGAGGTCGGCGCAGTCCAGACCGGCACGACCGTGAGCGTCCCGGCGACGGCCGACGCCGGATCGACGGTTCCGTTGCAGGCCACCGTCACCCCGGCCGACGCTCAGGGCGCCGTCCAGTTCGCGGTCAACGGCATCAACGTCGGAAACCCGGTGCAGGTCAACGGCGGCACCGCGGCTCTGGATCACCGCTTCGACGATCCGGGCAACTTTGACGTGACGGCGCACTTCGTCGGCGGATACGGCTTCTCCGATTCGGCCGCTACCGCCCAGCAGGTCAACGTCGCCTACGGCGCCTGGCAGACCACCAGCGTGGTCGTCGAGCCGGTTACCGCCGAGGCCGGTAGCCCGACCAACCTGATGGCGACCGTTCGCCCGATCCCGACCGGCGGCACCGTCACCTTCTCCGTCGACGGCGTCGAGGTCGGCACCGCTGATCTGGGCACCGCTGACGGCGTCGCGGTTCTCGAGCACACCTTCGGCGAAGCCGGTGCCCACCAGGTGATCGCGAACTACGCGGGCACCGAGGGCTTCTCGGCGTCCGCGTCCGCGCCGTTCACGGCCACGGTCGCTCCGACCGCGCCCGTGCTCACCACGGTGAACGCGGAACTGAAGGTCCAGGGCCTGTCGGTCGTCGGCCAGACGGTCACGCTCACCGTGGACGTCGCCCCGTCCGACGCGCAGGGCACCGTCCAGTTCTACAAGGGCAGCGAGGCCATCGGCGCGCCGGTGGCGATCGTCGACGGCAAGGCGACGATCACGACCACGCTCGACTTCGAGGGCACGCAGGTGCTCAGCGCGAAGTTCATCGGCGGCGACGGCTACCGGGACACCGTCTCGAACCCGGTCGTGCTGAATGTGTCCGCTGCGCCTGATAACCCGGACACGGGTGCGGGAAGCCTGGGCTCGCTGAGCGGGCTGTTCACCGGATCGCTGGGGGGCTGACGAGATGAGTGCAGGAGGATCGATGAGTTCCAAGCTGTACCGCTACATCGCGCCGGTCGCGGTCGGCGCGACCGTTGCCGCGGGCGCGGCCGTCTTCGGCGCCGCGACCGCTTCGGCGGACACCACCACGGTCACTTTCAACAACGCGTGCCGTGCGACGCCGTCGAACAGCCTGGCCGGCGGGCCGCAGGACCAGGTGCAGGAGGCGTCGGTGGCGGTCGACGCGCCGGCGAGCGTGGCGCCCGGCGAGGAGTTCGACGTGACCATCACGCCGCCGCCGATCTCGGTTCCCAACGACCCCGGGTCGGGCGCGAGCTTGAGCAGTGTCTCCCGGTTGAAGATCGACGTGGAGATGCCGCAGAACGCGCAGCTGATCAGCGGCGACATCGTGCCGGGCACCGGATTCGGCCTCGGCGGCGTCGCCCCCAACGTGATCGTCGTGAACGATTCGGGCAACCCGGACGCGAACGGGCAGATCATCCGCCTGTCCGGAAACAACCAGACGATCGGTAACGGCCCGAACTCGGCGAAGAACTCCGAGGGCGGCATCAAGGTGAACGCCACGAGCGGCGCCAACACGACCTTCCAGCTGCCGCAGGTCAAGGCGCGGCTGAAGGCCGGGGCCACGGGCCAGATCCAGCTGAAGCTGCGCACGGCCGGCGCTGCGGGCAACTTCGCCAACGACGCCAATTTCCTGACGTTCCTGCCGAAGGTGAACGCGCCCATCGTGGGAGCCGTGTGGGCACCGACGCAGTGCAGCCCGCGTGACACCACCGGCGGTCCGCTCAACCAGGGTGCCGGTCCGCTCACGACGGTGCAGATCCGCCGCGCCGTCGTCGATACCGTCACCCATCTGGACGGTCCCAGCGCGGTGACCAACGGCGGCGCGTTCACTCTCAGCGCCACCGTCGTCCCCACCCCCGACAGCGGGCAGGTCCAGTTCACCCGTGACGGTGAGGATCTCGGGGCTCCGGTCGATCTGGTGAACGGCAAGGCCACGCTGAACGAGACTCTCGACGTGGACGGTGACTACGCGTACGCGGCGAAGTTCCTCGGCTCGGAGTTCTCGAACCCGTCGTCGGGCACCAAGACGGTGACGGTGACCTCGCAGGACATCCAGACCACCACGTCGGTCACCGGACCGGCCCAGGACGCCTACCGCGACCAGCCGGTCAACCTGACCGCCAAGGTCGAGCCGGGAGTTTCCGGCGGCACGGTGACCTTCGAGGTGGACGGCGTCGCGGTGGGGACGGCTGATGTGAAGGATGACGGCGCCGCCGTGCTGCCGCACACCTTCGACACCAACGGCACTCACCGGGTGATCGCGCGCTACTCGGGCACCGAGGGTGTCTCCCCGTCGGTCTCGGTGCAGTACCCGGTCAGCGTGACCGAGGCCCCGGCCGCCGCGGTTGCCACCACGATCACCGTCGATCCGATCGCTTCGACCGGGAAGGGCTCGGCGGTGACCCTCACCGCACGTCTCGACCCGGCCGACGCGCGCGGCGCGGTGCAGTTCAAGCTGGGTGACACACTGCTCGGCGGGCCCGTGCGGGTGGATGCGAACGGCGTCGCGACCCTGACGACGTTCTTCCAGAACCCCGGTGAGTTCGTGGTCACTGCCCAGTTCACGGGCGACAGCGGCTTCATCGACTCGGCCGCGGCCCCCGTGGACGTCACCGTGACCGGCGACCCGGACACGCTGCCGGGCGATGGCGCGGGAAGCCTCGGCAGCCTGTCGGGGATGTTCGGAAGCTTGGGCGGCTGAGCAAGATCGAGCAGCTGAGCTGAACAGTGCGGTGGGTCCTCTCGGGAAACCGAGGGGGCCCACCGCCCTTTTGTCGAACACCCCATTCTTCGCCGGGACGAAGGACCCCACATTTCGCCGCCCTCCGGTAACGTGCGTTTACCGATCGTGCACCGTCACGACATCTGGACCTGCCAGGATCGAGGTGTCGCGTCACCGACAGGCGTTGTCACGGGAGGGGACGTCACGGCACGTGGTCATGGAGATGGCCGCCTGGATCGAGTGAGTGGGGTGCGGTGTTGATGCGTGTGAAGAAGTCGCTGACCGTGCTAGGTGCATGTGTCGCAACAATTTTCGGGTCCATGGTCGCGGTGGGAGCGGGGACGGCGCAGGCCGCGCCGGCGTGCCCGTCACTGCAGGTGGTCGCGATTCCGGGTACGTGGGAGACCACGACGGATCCGGGTGAACATCGCGGTCCGGGGATGCTCGGCGCCGTCACCGATCGCCTGCCCGCGTCGGTGGGTGTCGACTATGTGACCTATGCGGCGACGGCGTTCCCGTGGGAGACCGAGATTTACGGCGCATCCAAGCGCCAGGCCGTCGACGCCGCGCGGGGGATCATCGCCGACGTCGCGCAGCGATGCGACAACACGAACTTCGCACTCATCGGTTACAGCCAGGGCGCCGACGCAGCAGGTGATCTCGCTGCGGAGATCGGTACCGGGCTCGGCGTGGTGCCGGCGTCCCGGATTGCGGCGGTGGGCCTCCTGTCCGATCCGCGCCGGTCGGAGGCCGACACGCTGGTCGGTCCGCGGGTGGTCGGAAACGGCGCCGGCGGACCGCGTGTCGGCGGCTTCGGCCTGGTCACCCCGCAGACCCGCACGTTCTGCGCGGCCGGTGATCTCTACTGCTCCACTCCGAAGGACGATTTCGTCACGCGGATGGCCGGATTCCTCGCCCAGAACTCGTCGCCGATGGCCCCGCTGACCGGGCGGTACGTGCAGGAGGCGATGTCGATCGTCGACGATCTGATCGCGGCAGGTGGCATGCCGACGCTGCAGGCGCAGTCGTCCGACGGCGCCAACGAGGATCGTGCCGAGAAGCTCAGCCAGTTCTACGGCTCGCAGGTTCATCAGGACTACGTGACGTACGTCGTCGACCCCTCAGGCGCGACGGCGACGTCGTGGCTCGCGAACTGGTTGCGTTCCAAGGCCTGACGCCGTCGCCGTCCGCCGGAGGTTCGTTCAGGCGGTGGTCGCCGACGTCGGCTGCGGCTCACTCCAGAATGCGGCGAGTTGGGCCGCCGCCGAGCCGATTCCGACGGCGACGGCGGTGGCCGCCGCGGGCACGCCGCTGAGGCGACGATCCAGGCCGAGTGCCCGATCGACGCTGTACCTGCCCGGCCCCAGTGCGGCGAGGGCGGCGGTGGCAGCGCCGAGGTTCAGTACGAACTCGTAGCCCTCGGCCGTGATGAAGAAGCCCTTGCGCATGTGCACCGACCGGGCGGCGACGGCCATCGTGCCGATGACGGCAGCGGCCGACAGTGGTGTGGCGGCACCCGCCACGATCAGTGCGCCGGCACCGACCTCGACGACGGCGCTCGCCTGGGCCTGCAGGCGGGGGCGCCGGAATCCGATCGAACCGAACCAACCCGCGGTGCCGTCGAGGGTCCGACCGTGCCGCATGCCGTGGGCGATCATCGTCCCGCCCACCGTCGTACGCAGGATCAGTCGTGCGAGGTCGAGCCCTCGTCCCTTGCTGTTCACGCTCCACTCCCTGTCTGTCCGTGTCGATTCCGGCCAACGTACAGGGCTGCGGACACTTCGAGGACCGTCGGTCTCGCGGGGTGGGAACCGGGCGCAATGGTGCCCGCCGACGTCGAACTCGGGGAATCAGCAGTAGGTTGTCTCCGCCGTCGAGACGTAGATCTCGGCAATCCGGCTCGCGGGCATGGGCAGGAACTGGGCGTAAGTCTTTCCGACCGAGTCGAATTCGGCGAGCACGCTCGCCCGTGAGTCACCTCGAGCCAGAGCGTCACACGTACCCTGCGCGTACAGCACCTCGGCCGCGTCCATGCCCGTCGGCGGGATGCCGGCAGCGCGCAGTCCCGCGAGGTAGCGCTGGCCCCGTTCCCCGGACTCGGCGACGATCTGTTCGGGGGAGCGGCTGTCGATCTCACCCGGAGTGGCCCGTGGTGCCGGCGGCACCGTGGTCGCCGGAGCCGGGGCTGCGACGGTCGTGGTCGGAGCCGCCGCCGGCGCGGGTGAGTCGGGCGCGACCGGTGCCGCGGATGCCGGGTCGGGTGCCGACGCCGATGCCGACGCCATGACCGACGCCGACGCGATGGTGGACGTGGCCGTGCCCGTCGAGCTCGCCGCGGTCCCGGACGCTGCGCCGGTCGCGGATTGATCGGTATCCGCGTGGGATCCCCCGCATGCCGTCAGGAGGAGAGCTCCCGCCGTCGCGGCCACGGCGATAACTGCACGTGTGCTGGTCATGGTGAAACAGTGTGACATGTGAAACTACCGACTGGTAGACCTCGGGCGAGAGAATTTCCCGAGACTTCTGAAACTTCGCATTCGTCGGCATCCGCTGTGATATAAACCACCTCAGCTGTTACCTCTCGTAACAGTCGGATTGCGTGACGAGTCTGCATGAACGTGCAGTTCCAAGCCGTTCTTTCGGTGGGCTCGAGGTGTCGTGGTCAGCGTGATGTGACCACGGCACGGATCTGTTCAGCATGGCCCGCGGCGGGCTCCTGTCCGTCGTTGCTCGTCCCTCTCGGCAACCACAAACGTGGTCGTCCACATCGAATGTTCGGTAACTGAGGAGAACGCGTGAAGAAAGATTCGAACGATTCGCGGCGGCTCGGCGGTAAGCGCGTCGCTCTGGTAGGCGGCGTGGTCGGTGCCTCGATGGCACTGCTCGCACCGTTGGCGTCGGCTGCACCGGCCCCGGTTCCCGGCGGCGGTGTCTGCGACCCGGCACTGACCCAGGGCTGTCTGACGGTGAAGGTCAGCGGCGGCACCTTCGCCAACAACGGCTTCACGTTGCCGATCTCGGACGGCGACATGATCATTGCCGGCAACACCGTGGAATCGGACTTCATCCCCCGCGATGACGGCCACCACGGCGTCTACAGCAAGCCGATCACCGTTCCCGGTGGTGTGCTCGGCGTGGATCTGCCGTTCGGCAACCTGTTCGGCCTGGCCGACGTGACTGCGACCGTCGAGGCCGTCGATGTCCCGACGTTCGGCGAGAACCTCTTCGAGTTCGACATGACCCTGCCGGTGCGGATGAAGATCGACAATCCGTTCCTCGGCGACAAGTGCTACATCGGCGGCGAGTCGGCTCCGGTGGTACTGAACCTGCACAAGTCGAATCCGGCCGACGACCCGTCGAGCATCGGTGTCAGCGACGGCACTCAGTGGCCCGCCGGAGTTCTCGTGGCATCCAACATTCAGAACACGGCGACCAACTTCGCGTTGCCGGGGGCGACGGGGTGCGGACCGTTCGGAGTGCTCAATCCCATCGTCAACTGGCGGGCCAAGGTGCCCAATTCCACCGGAACGACGTTGACCACCAAGGCGACCGGATTCATCTCGGACTCCTCCTTCGGCGGCACCGATCCGCTCGACGACATGGGCGACGGCACGGGCTCGAGCGGGTCCTCCGGCTCCAGCGGCTCCAGCGGATCGAGCGGTTCCAGTGGATCGAGCGGTTCCAGCGGTTCGAGTGGCTCCAGTGGATCGAGCGGTTCCAGTGGATCGAGCGGTTCCAGCGGTAGCTGATCCCACGAAACATGAGGGCGTCCTGTCGATCCGTCGGGGTTCGACAGGACGCCCTTTCCGTCACTTCAGCCCGTGGAACCGGGCCATCATCTTCTCGGTGAATGCCCGGGGTGCGAGCCGGCGGACGGTGAACACGAGCGGTGCCATGTTGCCGACCGCGTAGAGCGGCTTGGGGCGGTCGGCCTCGATCGCCTTGACCACCAGTTCGGCGACCGTCGATGCTTTGATGCCACGATCCTCGTTGCGCTGCATCGCCTTCGACACGGTCGTGTAGTCGCCTGTGTAGGGGGAGTAGTCGCCGATGTACCGGGTGCGGCGGTCGCCGATGCCGGTGGCGATGGTGCCTGGTTCGACGGTGGTGAGCCACACGCCGAACGGGCTCAGCTCCCGACGGGCGGCCGTCGCGAACCCCTTCAGCGCGCACTTGGCCGCGACGTACGACGAGCGGAACGCCAGCGGGAAGCTGGCGAGCATCGAGCCCACCATCACCACGCGGCCGTAGCCACGCTCGCGCATGCCCGGCAGCAGCAGTTGTGTCAGCTGCACCGCGCCCAGCACGTTCACCTGGAACAGGCGGTCGATCGCGTCCAGTGGGAGTTCCTCGAGCGGCCCCATCTGGCTCTCGCCGGCGTTGTTGACGAGGATATCGACACCCCCGCCGTCGCCCGCTGCCCGCGCGCACGCCTCGATACTCGCCCGGTCCGTCAGGTCCAAGGCCACGTACTCGACGCCCGGGATCCGCGAGCTCTCCTGCAGCGCATCGGGATTGCGGGTGGTACCGAGCACCCGGTACCCGCGGGAGACCAGCGCACGGGCCACCTCCATGCCGATGCCCGACGACGCCCCGGTCACCAGTGCACGGCGACTCATCCGAGGCTCCGTCCCAGCGCCCGCCCGGCGGCCCGGCCGGAGAAGATGCAGCCGCCCAGGAAGGTGCCCTCGAGGGCGTTGTAGCCGTGCACGCCGCCGCCGCCGAACCCGGCGACCTCACCGGCGGCGTACAGGCCGTCGAAGACGCTGCCGTCGGGGCGGATCACCTGCGAGTCCAGGTTGGTCTCGAGCCCGCCGAGGGTCTTGCGGGTGAGCAGGTTCAGGCGCACCGCGATCAGCGGACCGTGGGCGGGATCGAGCAGGCGGTGTGGCTTGGCCACGCGGATCGCCTTGTCCGCGAGGTAGGTTCGCGCGTTGCGGATGGCCATCACCTGCATGTCCTTGGAGTAGGTGTTGTCCATCTCGCGGTCGCGTGCGACCACCTCGCGCTCCACCTGTGCGTAGTCGAGCTTCGCGTCGGGCGTGAGGGCATTCATGCCGTCGACCAGGTCGCGCAGGTTGTCGCGGACCACGAAGTCCACGCCGTGCTGCTTGAACGCCTCCACCGGCCCGGGCGCGCCCTTCTTCACGCGGCCGAGCAGCAGTTTCATGTCCTTGCCGGTGAGGTCGGGGTTCTGCTCGGAACCCGAGAGCGCGAACTCCTTCTCGATGATCGACTGGGTGAGGACGAACCACGTGTGGTCGTGACCGGTGCCGACGATGTGCTTAAGCGTCGCGAGGGTGTCGAAGCCCGGGAACAGCGGCACCGGCAGGCGCTTGCCGGTGGCGTCGAGCCACAGCGACGACGGGCCGGGGATGATCCGGATGGCGTGGTTGGGCCAGATCGGATCCCAGTTGACGATGCCCTCGGTGTAGTGCCACATGCGGTCGCGGTTGACGATGTTGCCGCCCGCGTTCTCGGTGATCTCGAGCATCCGGCCGTCGACGTGGGCGGGCACGCCGGTGATCATCCGCTTCGGTGCCGGACCCAGGCGGTCGACGGGCCAGTTCTTGCGCACCAGATCGAAATTGCCGCCGATGCCGCCGGACGTCACCACCACCGCCTGGGCGCGCAGCTCGAATTCGCCTGCGGGCGTGCGCGACGACTGCACCCCCCGTGGTTCGGTCGACGGTTCGAGGACGGTGCCGCGGACGCCGACGGCGGCGCCGTTCTCGACGATCAGGTCGTCCACCTGGTGGCGGTAGCGGAAGGTGACCTGGCCGCGGCTCGCGGCGTCGAGCACCGGTTCGCGGAACACCCGCACCACCTCCGGGCCGGTGCCCCACGTGATGTGGAAGCGCGGCACCGAGTTTCCGTGTCCGGACGCGAGTCCGCCGCCGCGTTCGGCCCAGCCGACGTTCGGCATGACGCGCAGCCCGAGGTCGTGCAGGTAGGCCCGCTTCTCGCCGGCCGCGAAGTCGACGTACGCCTCGGCCCACTGCCGCGGCCAGTGGTCCTCACGGTCGCGGTCGAATCCGGCGCTGCCCAGCCAGTCCTGCAGGGCCAGCTCGCGGGAGTCCTTGATGCCCATGCGGCGCTGCTCGGGGCTGTCGACGAGGAACAGCCCGCCGAGCGACCAGAATGCCTGTCCGCCCAGGTTTTCCACGTTCTCCTGGTCGACGACCAGAACCTTGCGCCCGGCCTTGACCAGTTCGTGGGTCGCGACCAAACCTGCCAGTCCCGCTCCGACGACGATGACGTCGGCTTGTTCTGCCACGGTCTATCTCCTGTCCGTATCGGTGCTGCTGTAACTGCTCACGACGGTGACGAACAGGCGCAGCCGCGCCTGCCGGACCGCCTCGTTCTCGGGTTCCATCAGGACCTGCACGGCGGTGCCGTCGTGCACCGCGACCAGCGCCCGGCCGAGCGCCTCGTGGTCGGTGATCCGCCGGCCGGTGGTGGCCAGGGCGTCCTCGACGATCGGCAGGATCGTGCGCAGGATGGCGTCCTCGCGCGCGGCCATCACCCGCTTGAGGACGGGGTTGCGCAGGGCGTGGGCGGTGAACTCGGCGGTGATCCGGTACCAGGCGTCGTCGACGGGGATCGCCGCGAGCACGCGTTCGATCGCGGTCTCGAGCGTCAGCGACGCGGGTTGGGCGGCGGCGTCGGCGAGGGCGCCGCGGATACCGTCGAGCATGAGCGCCGAGCGCTGCTCCCACATCGCGAGGAACAACTCGTCGAGCGAGGTGAAGTTCGAGTAGAACGCGCCGCGCGTGTACCCGGCGCGCTCGCACACCTGCTCGACGGTGGAGCGTCCGAAGCCCTCCTCGGCGAACGTCTCGCCGGCGGCGTCGAGCAGGCGCTGACGGGTCTCGGCGCGGCGCTTGGTGACCCGCTTGGGTCGCGGCACGTCCGTCGTCAGATCGGGCATCGGCACTGGTCACACCCGCTTTCCGGTTCCCGGGAACACGTTCGATACAAAACTGTATCCGATGGGTGCGCGCGTAGGGTCGGAATTGTGCAGGTCTGGTACGTGAGTTACGGATCGAACATGTCGCGGGCCCGGTTGGACTGCTACCTGCGCGGCGGCTGTCCGGACGGTGGCGGGCGCACGTACGTCGGCGCGCGGGATCCGCGCCGGCCCGCTGCCCGGATCGCGGTCCGACTGCCCGGCACGGTCTATTTCACCGGCGAATCCCTCGTGTGGGGCGGGGGACGGGCCTTCTACGACCCCGATCTGGCCGGCGACACCGCCGCGTGCGGCTACCTCGTGACCGGTGAGCAGTTCGACGACATCCTGGCGCAGGAACCGCCGTGCTACGACCGCGTCCTCGACCTCGGTGTTCGCGACGGTGCGCCGATGCGCACGTTCACGTCCGTCGTCGGTCGGGCAGACGTCATGCGGACCGAACCGTCGACCGCATACCTCGCCGCGATGACGGCGGGGCTTCGCGAAGTGTTCGGCTGGAGTTCCGAACGGGCCCAGACGTATTTGCGGCATTTGCGGTGCTGACCGGGGTACGGTCGGGGGGCCGCACGGTGTGTCGGCGCTCACAGAAGAGGAGTTCGATGTCGAACCTGCATGTCGTAGCGACAATTCCGGCCAAGCCCGGGTCCGAGAACGCGGTCCGTGCCGCGCTCACCGCGCTGGTGGAGGCCAGCCGCAAGGAGGACGGCTGCGTCTCCTACGACCTGTACGAGTCGACTTCGGCACCCGGCACGTTCGTCGTCGTCGAGGTGTGGACCGACCAGCACGCTCTCGACATCCACATGAAGTCGCCGCACATGCGTGAGGCGGCCGCGACGTTCGGCTCGCACCTCTCCGCCGCGCCCGGCATCCACCCGCTGCGCCCGCTCGCCTGACCCGTCTGTTTCACGTGGAACCCGCCGCGACACCCTCCGTCGCGGTGGGTGCGGTGATGCCGTGCAGCTCCCGCCAGGTCCGGTCGTTGAGCACCGTTGCGGCGACGAGCACCATCCACCCGCTCATCGACAGCAGTTCGACGCGCTGCGCGAAGCCGAGCCAGTAGTGGCCGCCGGTCGGGTCGTCGACGCCGACGAGCATCCACAGGGTGCCGATCAGGAACAGCACGACGACGGTGAGCCCCGACCACCACATGGCCCGCGGCGCGCGGTAGACGAAGATCGCGATGATGAAGGCGACCGCCGAGACCACCGCGGCCGTCACCGACACCGTGCTCGTCAGCGCGTGCCACTGGTGGGTGAGTGGGACCTGCGTCGCCTCGCACGCCGGCTTCGAACACCGCAGCGGCAGCCGCGAGTCGGCGATCGTGCCGACCGCGAACACGCCCAGCGCGAGCCAACCCACCGTGGTGAGGAACCGGCGCGGGGTCAGCGTGAGGCCGATGACTGCGGCAACCGTCAGAACGATGCCGGTCAGCAGATCGCCACTTCGGTAGAGGATCCCGTTCTCCTGATCCGTGGCCGCGAGCTGGCTGGCGAAGCCCTCGAACGGATTGCCGCCCGGGTTGAGGAAGAAGGCCAGCACCCACGACGAATACAGCACCGCGCCCGCGATCAGCAGCGCGGCGAGTGCGTAGCGCCGCACTGTCACCGACATGGGGTCCTCAATTTCTGGGCTTGGCGAACGGGAATGCGAGGGACTCGCGGATGCTACCCCCGGTGACGAGCATGACCACACGGTCGACGCCCATTCCGAGTCCGCCGGTCGGCGGCATCGCGTGCTCGAGGGCCTGCAGGAAGTCCTCGTCGAGTTCCATCGCCTCCGCGTCGCCGCCGGCCGCGAGCAGTGACTGCTCGGTGAGCCGCTGCCGCTGGTCGATCGGGTCGGTCAGCTCGCTGTAGGCGGTGCCCAGTTCCATGCCCCACGCCACCAGGTCCCACTTCGCGGCGACGCCGGGGATCGTCGGGTGCGGCCGGGTCAGAGGCGACATCGACGTCGGGAAGTTGGTGTAGAACGTCGGGAACTCGGTCTGGCCCTCCACCAGGTGCTCGTACAGTTCCTGCGCGACGGCACCCGCATCCCACGACTTCTGGTACTCGATGTCGTTGGCGTCGCACAGCTTCCGCAGGTCCCCGAGCGAGGTCTCGGGGGTGACGTCGACGCCGAGTTTCTCGCCGATCGCGCCGTGCATCGTCTTGACCGGCCATTCGCCCGAGATGTCGACGGGCACGAGTTCGCCGTCCGGTCCGGGCCGCATGACCGTCTGGCTGCCGTGCGCGGCGACGGCGGCGGCCTGGATCAGTTCGCGGCACACCACCATCATGCGTTCGTAGTCGCTGTGCGCCTCGTACGCCTCGAGGATCGTGAACTCCGGGTTGTGCTTGAAGTCGACGCCCTCGTTGCGGAACACGCGACCGATCTCGAACACCTTCTCCATGCCCCCCACGCACAGCCGCTTGAGGAACAGCTCGGGCGCGATCCGCAGGTACAGGTCCAGGTCGTACGTGTTGATGTGGGTGACGAACGGGGCCGCGTTGGCGCCGCCGTGGATGCGCTGCAGGATCGGTGTCTCCACCTCGAGGTAGCCGCGGCCGGAGAGCGTATCGCGCAGCGACTTCACGATCGCGGTGCGCGCCGCCAGCAGTCGACGCGACTCCTGGTTGATCGCGAGGTCGACGTAGCGCTGCCGGACCTTCGTCTCGGCGTCGGTCAGGCCCTTCCACTTGTCCGGCAGCGGATGCAGGCACTTGCCGATCATCCGCCAGTCCGTGGCCAGCAGCGACAGTTCGCCCTTGCGGCTGCGGCCGATGGTGCCGCTGACCTCCATGAGGTCGCCCAGGTCGAAGTCGGAGGCGAACTCGTCGAGTCGGTCGCCGACGGTGGTGCGTTCGATGAGCACCTGGATGTCGCCGGACCAGTCCCGCAGGACCGCGAACGCGACCCCGCCGTAGGTGCGGATCCGCAACAGCCGACCGGCGATTCGCACACGGGTGCCCTCGGGGGAGGCGGTGGCCGCGGCCACCGTGTGCGTCGGGGGATACGCGACCGGGTAGGCGTCGATGCCCTCGTCGCCGAGGCGGGCCAGCTTGTCCATCCGGACCCGCACCTGCTCCGGCCGTCGAGGACCGATCGTTTCGGGAGCGGCGGCTGCACCGGCTCCAGTCGCAGGCGCGACGTCGGGGGCGCTGCCGTCGGCGTGCAGGAGGCCGGAGACCGCGATGGCCTCCGGTACTGCGGCACGGGTGCCGGTGTGGGTGACGGCGTTCGCCCGGTGCCCCAACGAGGGGATGGTCAGGAATCCCTCGGCGACGGCCGACGCGATGCCCACGCGGGGCAGATGGCGGTTGTCGTCGAAGCACAGGTAGCGCGGCGCCCAGTCCGGCTGGTACTTCACGTTGGACCGGTACAGCGCCTCGAGCTGCCACCAGCGGGAGAAGAACAGCAGCATCGACCGCCACATCCGCAGGATCGGTCCGGCGCCGATGCGTGCGCCCTCCTCGAAGGTGGACCGGAACACCGCGAAGTTGAGCGACACCCGGACGATCCCGAACTCGTCGCCCCGGGTCGCGAGTTCGCTGACCATCAGTTCGACGATGCCGTTGGGGGCCATCGGGTTCCGGCGCATCAGGTCGAGCGAGACCCCGTTGGGGCCCCATGGCACGAGCGAGAGCATGCCGAGCACGCCCCCCTCGCCGGCCGGACCGCTCCCGCCCGATCCCTCTCCGCCGATGGCTTCCACCAGCAGGCAGTCGCCGTCGAGCGGGTCGCCGAGACGGCCGAGGGCCATCGAGAAGCCGCGCTCGGTCTCGGTGTCGCGCCAGTTGTCGGCGCGCGAGATCACGTCGGCCATCTCCTGCGGCGGGATGTCGCGGTGACGTCGGATCCGGACGGTCACACCCTGTTTCTGCACGCGATGGACGGCCTGCCGCACCTGCCGCATCTCGCGGCCGTTCAGCGTGAAGTCGCGGGTTTCGAGGATCGCCTCGTCGCCGAGTTGCAGCACCGACAGGCCGCCACGCTGGTACGCGGTGGCGCCGGCCTCGCTCGCGCCCATCACGGCGGGCGCCCAGCCGTACTGCGAGCACAGCCCGAGCCACGCGTCGACCGCGTGCGGCCAGGCCTCCGGGTTTCCGATCGGGTCGCCACTGGCCAGGCACACCCCGAGCTCGACGCGGTACGTCACGGCAGCCTTGCCGCTGGGCGCGAACACGACCGCCTTGTCGCGGCGGGTCGCGAAGTAGCCGAGGGAGTCGCCCCCGCCGAAGGTGTCGAGGAGGCCACGCAGGGCCGACTCGTCGTTCCCCGTCAACGCGTTCGACGCCCGCTGCGACCGGAACAGGGTGATCACCGCGGCCAGGAGGGCGAGCGCGCCGAAGAGGCCGAGGAGGGTGTTGACGAAGACGTGCGGGTGGCCGTCGAACTGTTCGTTCTCGACGACGGACAGGGCCGTCACCCGGTTGAGGGCCCACAGGAAGCGTTCGTTCCGCGGCAGCGTGCCGGGAAACATCTCGACCAGGGCCCACCCGAGGAGCGTGCCGATGGCGAGTCCGGACACCAGGACGCCGAGTGCTTTCCAGGCGGCGCCCCGTCGGACGCGGGTGTAGAACTCCTTGCGCGACGCGATGAGGCCGACGAACACCACGATGTGAACCGCGCAGGCCACGGCCGCGCTGGCGTTCTTGTCGATTGCCGCCTCGAGCGCGTTGACGACCGCGAAAAGGAACATGTAGATCGTCAGCAGCCACCAGGCGATGCGTTTGCGGCTGGCCAGGGCCGCTGCGACCAATCCCAGCACGAGTGCCCACGACAGGCTCGTATCGGGCGCGTCGAAGTAGTAGTTGTCGATGTACACCCGCGGGGTGTGCACGAGGTACCGCAGCGCGGGCGACAGACTCCACAGGAAGACGAGCACGGAGTACACGCCGAGGATCAGGCCGGCGATGTGCGGCACCTCGGCGAGGCGCCCGCGTTTCGATGCGACCGGTGCTCCGCGTTCTTCCCGCTTGCCCGCCGCGTCGACCGGGCTGCCGGTGCTCGTGGCCATCTACGTCCTTTCCGTCACAGCGTCGTGTCCTACTCCAGTGTGAGGCGTTTCGGTGCTGTTTGGGGAAAGGGGGAAGATGGAGCCATGTCTGACGCTGTGGACGAGGTGCCGATCCGTGACGAGTCGATCCGCTTGGGTCAGTTCCTCAAACTCGCGAACCTCATCGAATCGGGCGCCGAGGCCAAGGGTGTCATCGCGGACGGGCTCGTGAGCGTCAACGGTGAGGTCGAGGTCCGACGCGGCCGGCAGTTGCGCGACGGCGACGTCGTGGAGATCGGCGGCCTGGCGGCACGAGTGGCCGGTCCGCGGACGTAGTCCACGCATCGCCCGTCAGGTACCAGGCGGGTACATACCCTCCGCGTAGTCGTGTCGTCGGGCCGGTCTGTCGGCGAGAATGGCACTGCCCGGGTCCGATGGACGGAGGAGGCACGCCATGGCCGAGATGACGGTGACGTCGAGTGGGCTCATGGTCGCGCTGTCCCGTGGCGAGAAGATCGCCGCGCTCCGCGGTGACGTCCGCATCCCGCTGTCGCAGATCCGAGACGTCGACGTGCTCGCGGACGCGTTCACGAACATTCGCGGTCGGCGTGTGCCGGGACTGGCGGTACCCGGCCGGATCCGGATCGGCACGTGGCGTGGCGGGAGACTGCGGACGTTCGTCGTCGCCCGTCGTGGGGTGCCGGCCGTGCGGGTGTGCACCGTCGGCACCGAGGCCGGCGCGGAGGTCGACGAGCTGATCGTCACCACCGCGAACGCGGCGACGGACGCGCAGCGACTGCGGGATGCGCTGGCGTCGGGGCGGCCCGAGTTCACCGAGCGGGAGGTGGCGTTCGAATCCTTCGACGGCACGACACTGGTCGGCATGCTCGCGGTGCCCAGCGGCGGCACGTCGGGGCCGGCTGCGTTGATTCTCAACGGTTCCGGGGTGATCGATCGGGACGGCGACCATGCCCGTTTGCCGATCGGGGTCAGCCGCGCCATCGCGCACGCGCTGGCGCGCAACGGTATGGCGTCGCTGCGGTACGACAAGCGTGGCGTCGGTGCGTCGGGGGGTGACTACCTGACGGCGGGGTTCGACGACAACGTGGAGGACGCCGCGTCCGCGGTCGAATGGCTGCGCACGACAGGAGGGTTCGCGCGGGACGCGGTCGCGGTGATCGGGCACAGCGAGGGCGCCTGCCTGGCGATGTCGCTGGGTGCCCGGCCCGGCAGCCGACCGGCGGCGGTGGTGCTGTTGTCGGCGCCGGCGATGACCGGGCGGGAGGTGCTGCTGTGGCAGACGGGCAAGGCCGTCGACGGGATGCCGCGTGCGGTGCGCTCGGTCCTGCGTCTGCTGCGGATCGACGTGCTGGCCCGGCAGCGCAAGGCGTTCGCCGAGCTGTATCGCAGCGACGGTGACGTCGGGCGACTGGGGAGGCGCAAGGTGAACGCGCGGTGGTTCCGGGAGTTCCTCGACTTCGATCCGAAACCGATTCTGCGGGAGAACCTTTCCCCGGTTCTCGCGATCACCGGGGCGAAGGACATCCAGGTGGACCCGGACGATCTCGAGGTGATCGCAGCGCTGGTGCCGGACGAGGTCGACACCGTGCGGGTCCCGGACCTGACCCACCTGCTGCGGCGGGATCGGAACGCGCCGTCGCTGCGTGCCTACCGCGGGCTGGTGCGCCGACCGGTGGACGCCGAGGTGCTGTCGCTGGTGGCCGACTGGACGGCCGGCCACCTGCAACGCATCTGAATCAGCGGACGACGACGCCGTCGTCGTCGCTGAAGACCGTCTCGCCCGGGTTGAAGGTGACGCCGCCGAAGGAGACGGGCACGTTCTTCTCGCCGGAACCGGTCTGGGTGCTCTTGCGGGGGTTGGTGCCGAGCGCCTTGATACCGATGTCGAGGGTGCGCAGGATCGCCGAGTCGCGCACCGCGCCGTTGACGATCACACCCGCCCAGCCGTTGGAGACGCCGCGGCCGGCGATGATGTCGCCGACGAGCGCGGTGTGCACGCTGGCATCACCGTCGACCACCAGGACGCCGCCGTTGCCCGGCTCGCTGAGGGTCTGCTTGACCAGCAGGTTGTCCTGGAAGCACTTGATGGTGGTGATCGGGCCGGAGAACGCCGCCCGGGCACCGAACTGGATGAACTGGGTGTCGCAGCTGCGGATCTCCGGGCCGATCTCGTCGGCCAGGTCGGCGGTCGCCACCGGCTCGCTCATGGGTTCCTTCCCTTCGTCGGTTTCGCCCGTCCACCATAGTTGACCGGTCGGTAACTTGTGCTGGTCAGCCGCGTCCGTGCCGCCGCTCGTAGTCGTCGCGGATCTGCTGCTCCCGCCGCTGTGTCTTCTCGGCGACCAGGTCGGGGTCGAGTCCGTGGCTCTGCAGTCGGTGCCGGCGGTAGACCCGCATGAGCGCGATCGCGAAGTACACCAGCGGGATGAACAGCAGCGCCATCATCGCCAGCGGAATCCAGATCGGCCCGGGGATGAGCAGGAACAGCGCCAGGATCGGCAGCACCGGAATCGTGAACCGGATCAGGTAGCGCACGGACGCGCCCGGACCGACCAGGTCGTTGCGGACCCAGTCCTGCAGCGAATCGGGCAGCGTCCGCCCGAACTGGTATCCCACGTACTGCCCGAATGTGGGGCGCTGAGGTGCCGACATGGGTCCAGGGTAGATCGGCGGCGCCCCTGACCGGCCTGGGGCTCAGCCCCGACCCTCGATGCCTTCCAGGAACACCGAGACGACGGCGTCCGCCAGGTTCTCGATACCGAATTCGGCGGTAGGAGAGAACCAGCGCAGCGACAGCCAGACGGCGTCGCGGATCATGCCGTACAGCACCTCGGCGGGCAGGTCCGAGCGGAAGGCGCCGGAGTCGATGCCCGACTCGATGACCGACATCCACGCGTCCTTCGTGGTGTGGGCGGCATTGCGAATCTTCCGATGGGCACTCAGCTTTCGCAGATAGGTGCCGTTGTTCTGGTAGATCTCGGACGCATGCGGGTGGGCCTGGCTGACCCGGAAGGACGCCTTGACGAGTTCGTCGAGGCGGTCCTTCGGGTCGTTCGGCGAGGCGAGGATCGCCTTGTACTCGTCGACGAGGGAGTCGAGGTACTGGGTGACGATCAGTTCGGCGATCGCATCCTTGGAAGGAAAGTAGTGATACAGGCTGCCGGAGAGGATGCCTACGCTGTCGGCGATGTCCCGGACCTTGGTGCCGGCGATGCCCTTCGTGGCGAACAGGACCGCGGCCTGCTCCATGATCAGGGTGTGGCGCTCGGACCACTCCATGCCTACCTCCGAAATCGAAAAATATGCTGACGACCAGCGGGATCGCATTTGCCGGCGTCGACTCTACCGAGCGCATCAAACATTTGCTGCAGGGAGGTCGGGCTAAGTCGTCCGCGGGCGATCGAATGGTTCGAGCTGCGCGACGGGTCGTCACAGCCGCTGTGCGTACCGCCAGGCCTGCGCGGCGAGGCGTTCGGCCTGTGCGCCGAACGACTCCGGCGACCGATCGGTCGAGCCCATCGCGCCGCGGAGGGTACGGGTGTAGACGCCCTCGACGATGCAGGCGATCTTCCACCAGTTGTAGGCGATGTAGAAGTCGATGTCGGGCACCGTGTTCGGCCGTGCCGCGGCGAGATACTGCTCCACGAGGGCGTCGCGGGTGGGGAACCCGGCCACCCGGGTGGGTGGGTTCTCGAGCGCGCATACCTCGTCGCCGGGTTGCGCCCAGTACGCCAGCAACTGGCCGAGATCGGCGAGCGGGTCGCCCACGGTGGTGAGCTCCCAGTCGAGGATGCCGCCGATCGCGCCGTCGGGCTTGAACAGGCAGTTGTCGAGCCGGAAGTCGCCGTGGACGATCCGTGCGGCGCCCTGTCGCGGAATGCGCTCGAGCAGGCGGTCGTGAGCGCGGCCGATGTCGTCGAGCACGCGGACCCGATCCTGCGCCCAGTTGGTGGACCAGCGCCGTAGTTGCCGCGCCACGTAGTCGTCGCGATCCGCGAGGCCACCCCAGCCGACGTCGCGCGGATCGACGGCGTGCAGGACGGCCAGCGCCTGCACCAGTGCGCTCGCGACGGCGGGTCGCCGATCGGCGGGCACCGTGGCCGCGACGGTCTCCGGGTCGCGGAGCACCACCCCGTCGATGTGGTTCATCACGAAGAACGGTGCGCCGGTGACGGCGTCGTCGTCGCAGGTGCCGACGACCCGCGGGGCGGGCACCGCAGTTCCACGCAGGCGGTCGAGCACCTCTGCCTCGCGGAGCACGTCGTGGGCGCGGGAATGTGCCATTCCCAGGGGTGGTCTGCGCAGCACCCATCGGGTGTCGTCGGCGCCTGTCACGAGATACGTCAGGTTCGAACGGCCGCCGGCGATGCGGTCGAAGCGCAGCGGCCCGCGTGCGCCGTCCACGTGCTCGGTGAACCACCGGGAGACCTGGTCGTCCCGTATGCCGGTGTCGGTGATGCTGCTCATCGGATGCCCTTCCAGTCGAGGCCGGCCTGGATGCCGTCGGCGGACATCGCTGCAGCGAATCGCCGGTTCGCGGTCGAGACTATACGGCGCATCAAACATTTGCTACATTACGTTCGTACCGCGGTCACGACATCGTCACCTGCACTGCGACAGGAGGTTTCGTGCAAAGCTCCCAATTGGACACGGCGCGCCGGTCCACCCTCGGTGTCTGTCTCGCGGCGACGGCCGATCGTCCGATCGGCGAGTCGCTGGAGATGCTCGGCCGCATCGGAGCGGACCGATTCGGTCTGCTGGCGGCGACCATGTCGGCGCAGGGTTGGGACGAGTCGATCGAGGTGATTCGGTCGACCGGCCTGCGGCCCGAGTTCATTGCCGGCGGGTGCCGTGCCATGCACGACGGCGACGGATGGGAGCGGGTGCTGTCGTCGCTCGAGCGCGCGGTCGACGCCGCGGTGGCGACGGGTGCGCCCACGGTGTGCTTCACCTCGGGCGGCTCCGGCCGTCTCTCCTGGGAGGAAGCCGCGGATGCGGCGGTCGACAGGTTCGGTCCGCTCGTCGAGTACGCCCAGGCGAGGGGCATCGGTCTCGCGCTGGAGAACACGATGTCGATCCGATCGGCGATGAGCTTCACCCACAGCGTCGCGGACATCGCGAATCTGGGCCGCAGGCTGGGGGTCGGGCTGATGGTGGACCTCTGTTCGGCCTGGCAGGAGCGGGGCTTGATACAGACCATCGCCGACAACCTGGACTCGATCCGGATCGTGCAGATCGGTGATCGTCACGCCGAGGCGACGTCGGTGCCGAACCGGCGGGTGCCGGGGGAGGGGAGCATTCCCCTCGACCGGATGGTGTCCGAGGTGAGCGCGCTCGGATACGTCGGGCTGGTCGATCTCGAACTGCTCGGTCCGGCGATCGACGAGGAGGGCGCCGAGAGTGCGCTGGCACGCGGGCTGGAGTGGATGCGGACGTACGTGCCGTGACCGACCACCACATGTAGCAAATGTTTGATGCGCGCGTTCCGTGAATCCCCGGGGCGCGGACAGAAGCAGACGAAGGATGGAAACGAATTGTCGGACAAGAGAATGTCGGAGAAAGAGGTGGTCAGCCGGCTGAAATCCGGCATGACCATCGGTATCGGCGGCTGGGGATCGCGGCGCAAGCCGATGTCGCTCGTGCGGGAGATCCTGCGGTCGGACATCGACGATCTCACGGTCGTGTCCTACGGCGGGCCGGACGTGGGATTGCTGTGTGCCGCGGGCAAGGTGCGCAAGGTCGTCTTCGGGTTCGTCTCGCTCGATTCGATCCCGCTCGACCCACACTTCCGGGCCGCTCGTCAGAGCGGAAGCATCGAGGTCGCCGAGTACGACGAGGGCATGCTGCAGTGGGGTCTGTACGCCGCCGGGATCCGGCTGCCCTACCTGCCGACCCGTGCGGGTCTCGGCTCGGACGTCATGCGCGTCAACCCCGAACTGCGCACCGTCACCGACCCTTACGGTGACGAGACCCTCGTCGCGATGCCGGCGATTCCGCTCGATGCGGCGCTGGTGCACATGAACCGCGCCGACATGCACGGCAACGCGCAGTACCTGGGTCCGGACCTGTACTTCGACGACCTGTTCTGCATGGCGGCCGAGCAGGTGTACGTCTCGTGCGAGCGCGTCGTGCCGACTGCCGAACTCACCGCCGAGGCCCATCCGTCGACGATCCGGATTCCCCGGTTGCTGGTCTCGGGAGTGGTTGCCGCTCCCGGCGGCGCTCATTTCACGTCGTGCGTACCGGACTACGACCGCGACGAGGCGTTCCAGCGTGAATACGTCTCGGCGGCAAAGGACCCGGAGAAGTGGCAGGCCTTCGTCGACCGCTACCTGGCGGTCCCGGAAGCGGAGTATCAGCGTGCGGTGCGCGACGAGCGTGAGGAGGCTTCGGCATGAGTGCAGCGACACGAGCGGAAGTGTGCGTGGTGGCGTGCGCGGAGGCGTACCGCGGCAACGGTGAGGTGATCGCCAGCGCGTTCGGAACCATCCCGGCGATCGGGGTCCGCCTGGCACGACACACGTTCGAGCCGGACCTCGTGGTCTCGGACGGTGAGGCCAGTGCGGTCCGCGGAACGTGGGCCGTCGGCGGTGCCGCCGAGGGGGACGTCGAGGCATGGTTGCCGTTCAACCAGATCTTCGATCTCGTGTGGAACGGCAAGCGCCACATCATGATGATTCCGACTCAGCTCGACACCTACGGCAACTGCAACATCTCCGCGATCGGAGACCATGCGCAGCCGAAGGTGCAGTTGCTGGGAGTGCGCGGCGCGCCGGGCAACACCGTCTACCACCCCACCAGCTACTGGGTGCCCAAGCACAGCTCCCGGGTGTTCGTGCCCAAGGTCGACATGGTGTCCGGTGTCGGCTACGACAACGCGCGCAAGGCGGGTCCGGCGGCCACGCGATACCACGAACTGCGCCGCGTGGTCACGGATCTGGCGGTCCTCGACTTCACGCCGGACACCGGCCGGCTGCGGCTGGTGTCGGTCCATCCCGGGGTCACCGTCGACGACGTCGTCGCGGCCACCGGGTTCGATCTGGTGATCCCCGAGTCGGTTCCGCAGACGCGCACCCCGACCGCCGCGGAACTCGAACTGATCCGCACCGTCATCGACCCCCGCAACCTGCGCGACAAGGAGGTACCCGCGTGACCACCGTCGAATCGAATCCCGGTGCGCTGCACACCCGCGTGTGCGACCTGTTCGGGGTGAAGTACCCGATCGTGCAGACCGGGATGGGGTACGTCTCCGACGCCAAGCTCACCGCGGCCACCGCGGCGGCCGGCGGTCTGGGCATCATCGCCGGCGGCATGCTGAGCTACGACGAGCTCGAGCAGGCGATCAACTATGTCAAGGACCGCACCGACGCACCGTTCGGGGTGAACCTGCGCGCCAACCAGGAGGACGTCGGCCGGCGGCTCGACCTGCTGATCCGCTCCGGGGTCAAGGTGGCGTCGTTCGCGCTCGCGCCCAAGCGGGACCTGATCGCCAAGCTCAAGGACGCCGGGCTGGTGGTGGTGCCGTCGATCGGTGCGCGGCGGCACGCGGAGAAGGTCGCCGAGTGGGGCGTCGACGCTGTCGTGGTGCAAGGCGGGGAGGGCGGCGGTCACACCGGCGCGGTCCCGACGAGCCTGCTGCTGCCGCAGGTGGTCGACGCCGTCGACATCCCGGTGATCGCGGCCGGCGGTTACTTCGACGGTCGCGGCCTGGTCTCGGCGCTGGCGTACGGCGCCGACGGCATCGCGATGGGCACCCGGTTCATGCTGACCAGCGACTCGCCGGTGGCGGAGGCGGTCAAGGACGTCTACCTGTCGAAGTCGGTCAACGACACCGTGGTGACGCTGGAGATCGACGGTGTGCCGCAGCGCGTGCTCCGGGCCGGCACCATCGACCAGCTCGAGTCCACCCGGGGCCCGCAGCGCGTGTTGCGCGCCGTGCGCAATGCCGTTGCGTTCCAGAAGCTCTCGGGCACCCCGTGGAAGGACATGATCCGCGAGGGACTCGAGATGAAGAAGAGTCACGAGCTCGGTTGGCGCCAGGTGGTGATGGCCGCGAACGCGCCGATGTTGTACCGCTCGGCGCTCGTCGACGGCAACGCCGACATCGGTGTGATGGCCACCGGCCAGGTGGTCGGCCTGATCGACGACATCCCCAGCTGCGCCGAGCTCATCGAGCGCATCGTCGCCGAGGCCGAGGCGACGCTCGCACGCCTGACCCGCGCCGACGGTGCGTAGCAAATATTTGATGCTTCCAGGAGGAGGACGACGATGAACCAACTCGACAATCGCGTGATCGTGGTGACCGGCGCGGGACGCGGCATCGGCCGCGAGCACGCCCTGCTGGCCGCCGCCGAGGGTGCCCGCGTGGTCGTCAACGACACCGGCGCCGGTCCCGACGGCAAGGGATCGGACCCGTCGTTGGCGACTCGGGTTGCCGACGAGATCACCGCGGCCGGTGGTGTCGCGGTCGCGAACGACGCGGACGTCACCACGATCGACGGCGCGAAGAGCCTGCTCGACACGGCGCTCGGCAGCTTCGGCGAGGTGCACGGACTGGTCAACAACGCGGGCATCCTGCGAGACCGCATGTTCGTCAACATGAGTGAGGACGAGTGGGACGACGTCATCACCGGACAGCTCCGGGCCACGTTCGCCCCGTGCCGCGTCTTCGGCGCACACTGGCGCGACCGGTCGAAGGCAGGTGACGACGTCAAGGCGTCGATCGTGAACGTCTCGAGCACGTCCGGTCTACTCGGTGCCGTCGGGCAGAGCAACTACGGCGCCGCGAAGGCCGGTATCGCGTCGCTCACGGTGATCCTGGCGCAGGAGTTGCAGCGCTACGGGATTCGCGTCAATGCCATCACCCCGGTGGCCCGCACGCGCATGACCGAGGACGTCCCCGGCATCAAGGAGATGGTGGCGGTGCCCGCGGACCCGGACGCGTTCGACGTGTACCACCCGGGCAACGTCTCGCCGGTCGTCGCGTACCTGCTCACCGAGCAGTGCCCGGCGAGCGGTTCGGTGTTCTACGCCAAGGGCGGCGAGATCCGTCAGTTCCTCGGCTGGCAGTACGGGAAGATCCTCGACAAGGGCGCGCGTTGGACCGTCGACGAGCTGGTGCAGGAGATGAGCGGTCTTGTCTGAGCTCGCCACTCCCACCCCCGGCCCCGCACATGGACTCGTCCAGGGGCGCTCCGTGATCGTCACCGCGGCGGCCGGCACCGGAATCGGATTCGCTGCGGCACAGCGATTCGCGGCCGAGGGCGCGCGATTGACGATCAGCGACCGGCACGAGCGTCGGCTCACCGAGGCCGCAGACCGCATCGAATCCGAGTTCGGCACCCGGCCGCTCACGATCGTATGCGACGTGACCGACCAGCAACAGATCGACGACCTCATGGACGGTGCGGTGGCCGCGTACGGAGCCGTCGACGTCCTGGTCAACAACGCGGGTCTCGGCGGCACGGCGAGCGTCACGGACATGACCGACGACCAATGGAATTCGGTCCTCGACGTCACGCTCACCAGCACGTTCCGCGCCACCCGTTCGGTGTTGCGACACATGGTGCCGCGCCGCGCCGGCGTGATCATCAACAACGCCTCGGTGATCGGCTGGCGGGCCCAGGCCGGGCAGGCGCACTACGCCGCCGCCAAGGCGGGTGTGATGGCACTGACCCGGTGCTCGGCACTGGACGTCGCCGAGCACGGCATCCGCATCAACGCGGTCTCGCCCAGCATCGCGATGCACGCCCACCTGGCCAAGGTCACCAGCGACGAACTCCTCGGACAGCTCAGCGCCCGTGAGGCTTTCGGGCGGGCGGCCGAGCCGTGGGAGATCGCGAACGTCATGGTGTTCCTGGCCAGCGACTACTCGTCGTACATGACCGGCGAGGTCGTCTCCGTCAGCAGTCAGCACGCCTGATTCGGCCCGCACATCCCTGGAGGGAACATGGCAAACGCAGACGCCGTCGGCATCGAGGGCAAGACTTACGACCTCGATGTCGAGCGTGGCAAGATCCGCGAGTTCGCAGTGGCGACCTACTCGTCGAACCCCGATTATCTCGCGCGTGAGGATGCGGTGTCGCCGCCGACCTTCCTCACCACCACGAACTTCTGGGCCCCGCCCGAGGGAAATCCCTGGAACGCAGTCGAATTCGACGGCAAGCGCGGCCTGCACGCCGAACAGCAGTACGAGTTCTACGGCCCTCCGCCGAAGGCCGGGACGCGGTTGCGGTGCACGTCCCGGATCACCGACGTCTACACCAAGCAGGGCCGTCGCGGCGGCAAGTTGACGTTCGCGGTGATGGTCACCGACTTCGTCGACGAGACGGGCACGCTCGTGGCCCGAGCAATCATGACCGGCGTCGAAACCGCCCGACCCGCAACGGAGGACGCATGACCATCACTTCGACAGTTCCCGCTCCCTGGACCGTCGGGCCGGTCAGCCGGACCGACTTCGTCCGCTACCAGGGAGCCTCGGGCGACATGAACCCGATCCACCACGACCAGACGTTCGCCGAGGCCGCCGGCTATCCGTCGCCGTTCTCGGTCGGCATGTTCCAGGCCGGACTGCTCGCGACGTACGCGTGTGAGTGGCTCGGCGCCGAGAACATCCGCTCGTACCGGGTCCGCTTCCTCGAACAGGTGTGGCCCGACGACGTGCTCACCTGCACCGGGCAGATCCTGCGCCAGCACGAGGAGGACGGCGTCGCCAAGGTCGATCTCGAGCTCGACTGCGCCCGACAGACGGGCGGACTCGCGGTCAAGGCGTGGGCCACGTTCGTCACCGACCCCGCCGGGGAGTCGGCGTGAAGGCTCAGCTGTGCCGGACGCTGGGAGCGCCGGACACGTTGCGGTACGAGGACGTCGCGTCGCCGGTCCCCGGCCCCGGCGAGGTGCTGGTGGAGGTGCACGCATCCGGCGTGAACTTCCCCGACGGCCTCATCGTCGCAGGCAACTACCAGACCAAGCCGCCGCTGCCGTTCGTGCCCGGCTCGGAGGCGGCCGGGGTGGTGCAGGCTATCGGCGCCGACGTTACCGGCATCGCCGTCGGCACCCGGGTGCTCGCCTTCTGCGGCATGGGCGGCTACGCGGAGCAGGTCGTCGTCTCCGCGAGCATGATCTTCCCCATCCCGGATGCGATGTCGTACACCGACGCCGCCGGGTTCGCCGTCACCTACGGGACGTCGTGCCACGGCCTGGTCGACCGAGCCGATCTCCGGGCGGGGGAGACTCTGCTGGTGCTCGGAGCGTCGGGTGGCGTCGGGCTGACCGCCGTCGAGATCGGCAAGGCCCTGGGGGCACGCGTGATCGCCGCGGCGTCGAGCCCGGAGAAGCTCGAGCTCTGCCGGGCTCACGGTGCGGACGAGACGATCGACTACTCCCGTGACGACCTGAAGGAGCGGCTCGCCGCGCTCACGGACGGCGGGGTGGACGTCGTGTACGACCCGGTGGGCGGCGACCACGCACAGACGGCGGTGCGCTCGCTCGCGTGGGGTGGGCGCTACCTGACGGTCGGGTACGCGTCGGGCGACATCCCGAAGGTGGGGCTCAACCGCTTGCTCGTGTGCTCGGGCTCCGTGCACGGGGTGCTGTGGGGCGCGTGGGCGAAGCGCAACCCGGAACGCAACGCCGACAACATGAATCGCCTGTTCGGCTGGTACGAGCGGGGTGCCCTCCGGCCGCACGTCAGTGCGACCTTCCCGCTGACGAACGCGGCGGAAGCGCTGGACGTCGTCATGGGACGCCGAGCGCTCGGCAAGGTCGTCCTGACGTCCGCCGGATAGCCGCACCGCCACCTTCGAATCGAGAGGAACCCCTGGTGGATCTGTCACCGAGTCCCGAAGCCCGCGAGATCATCGCCCGGCTCGAGAAGTTCATGGACGAGTACGTGTACCCTGCGGAGGAGGTGTACGCGAAGCAACTCGCGGCCGACGGCCCGCACAGCCACGTCCTGCCGCCGGTCGTCGAGGAACTCAAGACCGAAGCCCGCCGGCAGGGGATGTGGAACCTCTTCCTGCCGGCGCTGTCCGGGCTCACCCACCTGGACTACGCGCACATCGCGGAGGTGACGGGTCGATCGCCCTACATCGCGCCGGAGGCCCTCAACTGTTCCGCACCCTCGACCGGGAACATGGAGATCCTCCACATGTTCGGCACGGACGAGCAGAAGCAGCGGTGGCTCGAGCCTCTGCTCGACGGCCGCATCCGGTCGGGCTTCTCCATGACGGAACCGGACGTCGCGTCGTCCGACGCCCGGAACATCTCCACGTCGATCGTCCGCGACGGCGACGAGTACGTGATCAACGGGCGCAAGTGGTGGACGACGGGCGCGGCCGACCCGCGCTGCGAGATCCTCGTGGTGATGGGCAAGACGGATCCCGACGCGGCGCCACACCGCCAGCAGTCGATGATCCTCGTGCCGGTTGCGACGCTCGGCGTCGAGATCATCCGGTCGCTACCGATCTTCGGCTACCACGACCAGCAGGGGCACGCCGAGATCCAGTTCACCGACGTCCGGGTTCCGGTCGCCAACATGCTCGCCGGTGAGGGCGAGGGCTTCGCGATCGCCCAGGCGCGGCTGGGTCCCGGCCGCATCCACCACGCGATGCGTTGCATCGGGATGGCCGAGCGCGGACTGGAGTTGATGGTGCGACGCACAATGGCGCGCAACGCCTTCGGCGGTCCCATCTCCGACCAGGGTGTGGTTCGCACCTGGATCGCCGAGTCCCGCATGGAGATCGAACAGGCACGGCTACTGGTGCTCAAGACAGCGTGGATGATCGACCGTGTCGGTGCGAAGGGTGCGCAGATCGAGATCGCGGCCGTCAAGGTGATCGGTCCACGTGTGGCCCGGTCGGTGTTGAACCGGTCGATCCAATGCCACGGCGGCGGAGGCGTCACCGACGACTTCCCGATCGCGCGCATGTGGGCCAGCGCCCGCATCCTCGGAATCGCCGACGGCCCGGACGAGGTGCACATCCGCAGCGTCGCACGGCAAGAGTTGCGGAAGTACCGCTGATACCGGAGGTCGGGTCGGAATTATTGTCGGACAGAGTATTTCGGCCCGATTTCCGGAACGATCTGCCTCCGGGAGGCTATCGTGTTTGTAGCAAACGTTTGATTCGTTACCGGCCGAGAGGTTGAAGATGCGGAAGAAACGTGGCATGCAGGTCGCGCTCGTCGCGACGGGAGTGCTTCTTGTGGGCGGTTGTTCGGCAGTGTCGGAGCCGGCCCCGGACACCATCGTCATCGGCATGGACGAGGATTCGACCGGTCCCGGCGCGTCCTACAGCGTCATCGTCGGAGACACGGTGCGAGCGGCGGTTGCCGACATCAACGCGAGCGGCGGGATCAACGGCCGCCGGATCGTCCTCGAGGTCGGCAACGACGAGAGCGATCCCACGAAGACGCCGTCGGTCATCCGGCGCATGGTCGACAAGGGGGCCAGTGCCGTCATCCTCGCCACCGGCAGCGGGTCGGTGATGCAGGCGAAGTCGGTTCTCCAACGGTCCGGAATCCCCGGCATCTCGCCGAACGTACTGGTGGACAGCTTCGCCCGCGCACCCGACGAGCAGTACGCCTTCATGGTCGCGAACTCGCTCTCGCAGTACGCCGAGGTCTACTGCGGCGCCTTTGCTGCCGAGAAGTACGGCAGACTCGCGGTCCTGGCCGATTCCAGTGCGGCCATCGACGGCGTGATGGCCACGCTCGAACCGCCGCTGCGGCAGTGCGTCGATATCACCAAGGTCGAGAAGGCGGACGTCGACGCCGCGGACATGACCGCACAGGTGTCGCGTCTGCTCGAGACGAAACCGGACGCGGTCCTCGTGGCCAGCGTCGGGGGACACTTCGAGATCCTCGCGCACGACACCCTGCACCGGAATGCGCCGCAACTGCCCCGATTCTCGTTGGCATCCATCGGAAACCAACCCAAGTCGTGGGCACTCGCCGATCGGGGGGCGCTCGACGGAATGGTGTTCATGGGCAGCCTCACAAGTGCGAACCCGCGGACCGTGGAACTTGCCGACATGTTGAAGCCGACGAAGGGTGCCGACTACCAGCCCACCGCCTACGACGCGCAGGCCCTCGACACCGTCCGGCTGCTGCAACGGGCGTTGGGTTCGGTGGACGACCCGCAGGATCGAGGTGCGGTGCGGGACGCGCTCGAGAGCGTCCGCGATCTGCCCGCGTCGTTCGGACAGTCGGCGCTCACGCTGTCGTACGGCCCCACGGACCACCTCGCCGCGGACAGCCTGTGTGGGCTCGTCCTCATGGAGTTCGGTCCGGACAACACCCCGCAGGGTCCGTGGGGTGCGTACCAACCGTCCTGCATCGAGGAGGCCCCGTGAGCAACGCACAACTCTGGATTGCGGCTGTCGAGATCGGCGCCTTCTTCGCGCTGATAGCCCTGGCCATGTATCTCGTAGTGATCGGCACCGACTTCTTCAACTTCGCGATGGGGCCCTACGCGATGGCCGCCGCGCTTTCGGCGAGTTGGCTGGTGGTCGAGCAGGGAGTCCCGCTCTGGCTCGCGGTCGTCGCCGGCACAGCCCTGGCGGTCGTACTGTCCCTCGCCACCGAACTGCTCGTGATCCGTCCGGTCCAAAGGAGATCCGGGCGCGGAGAACTGCCCGCCCTCGTCGCCGTCACCGCGGTCCTGTTCGCGGTCCAACAGCTCGCGGGCACAGTCTTCGGGCGAACGCCTCTACCCGGAACGAGCCTGTTCGACATCGGTCCCTTCGTTGTCCTCGGTGTCACAGTGAGCGGCACGACTGTCACCCTGGTGGTGGGCGCGGCGATCGTGTTCGCGCTCACCGTGTGGTGGCTGCACTCGTCGGCTACAGGCCGGTTGCTGCGGGCGGTTGGCGACAACCCCGAGGCAGCGCGGACACTCGGCCTGCCCGTCGCGCGAATTCGCCTGGTGGCCTTCGCGGTCGCCGGCGTCATCGCGGCCCTTGCGGGAATCCTGTTCGCGCCCAAATCCGGTGTGCAGTTCACGAGCGGCCTGTCGTGGACACTCACCGCATTCCTCGCCCTGGTCATCGGCGGAACCGGACGGGCCTGGGCGCCGCTCGTAGGTGGCTTGATTCTCGGATTTGCGCAGGTGTTCGCCCCCTACTACTTCGGCGCGAGCGCCGCCCAGACAGCGATCTTGGTGATCGCGTTGGCGTTCTTCGCATTCCGGCCGGAAGGACTGATCACCCGAAAGGTGCGTGTGTGATGACTGTCTCGACTACCGATACCGCGCCGAGTCGGTCGCGCCCGCGTGTGCGGGCCGCCCGGGGACCTCGCTCTGTACGCGAACTGGGCATCACCGTCGGCGTTCTTGCCGTGGTGCTGATCTGGGTGGGACCAAGCCTGTACCGACAGGACCTCGTCTTCCTTGCGGCGATGTACGGCCTGGTGGCGCTGGGCATGTATGTGCCGTTCGTTCTCGCCGGCTCGCTGTCGATGGCGTACAGCGCCTACGCGGCGATCGGCGCCTACGCGGTGGCGCTCGTCGCGAAGCACACCGACTGGTCGATGTGGTGGGGATGGATTGCCGGAGCCGTCGTGTCAGCCGTTGTCGCGCTGGTTCTCGGACTCGTGACGCAGCGGCTGTCCGGGTTCTATCTCGCGGCCGTGACGTTGCTCTTCAGTCTCGCCTTCAAGTACTGGATGATCGACGCGCGATCGATCACGGGCGGCGCGGGCGGCATCACCCGGATCCCCCCGGTCTCCGTATTCGGTTGGGAACCACCCGGTTATCTTCTGGTCGCTGGGGCCGTCGTTTTCGTCTGTGCGATCGCGGTGCTCGTCGATCGGCTGAGGAAGTCCGTCTGGGGAATCATCCTCCAAGCGTCCCGCGAGAGCGATGACGCGGTCCGAGCTGCCGGTGTGAAGCCGGCCCACCTGCGTATGGTCGCGTTGGCGATCGGGGCGGCGATCGCCGCCTTCGGAGGCTCGCTCTTCGTCGGCTCCGTACAGGCCGTGACTCCCGAGACGCTCACGCTCAATCTGGTCTTCCTGGCGATCTTCATGCCGATCATCGGTGGTCGTGGCACGGCTTGGGGAGCACCACTGGGCGCGGTTGTGGTCGTCGCGGTCACATTGAACATGCCCGGCTACCAGGGCAGCGGTGAACTCCTCCTGGCCCTGGCCGTCCTCTTGATCATCATCGTCGCTCCCGGGGGCCTGATCGGATACGCGCAGTGGTGCTGGACCCGGGTGCAGGCGGTGATGTCGGCACGACGGGGGAACTCCACCGACGAGAGGGGGAGACGATGACAGCGTCCACGGCGACGGAGCCGCTCCTCGAGGTGCGCGGGCTGTCGAAGTCGTACGGCGGAGTTAAAGCCGTGCAGGATATTTCGTTCTCGGTGGGACCGGGGGAGGTGGTCGCGCTCGTCGGGCCGAACGGGGCCGGCAAGACGACCCTGATCGACATCGTCTTCGGGACCCAACGTGCGGACGCCGGTGAGGTCCGCTTGCGCGGACGTCCGCTGACCGGCTCGAGCGAGCGCCGCGCTCGGCAGGGTCTGGCCCGGACGTTCCAGCACCCTCAGGTGGCCCTGGAGTTGACCGCTCTCGAGAACATCGTGCCGGGGCTGTTCGGCAACCGGATCGGATCCTTCCGATCCGCGTGGGCATGGGCGTGGCGGGGGCTGTCCAGCGCACCCGAGTCTGCGATCACCATTGCCGCAGAGGTCGCGGCCCGGTACGGGATCGACGACGTGACAGTGCCCTGTGGGGACGTGAGCCTGGGTACCCGCAGGCTCGTGGAGGTGGCACGCGCGATGGCGAGCGAACCCGCCGTGCTCCTGCTCGACGAGCCCTTCGCCAGTGGTGACCCGGAGAGTATCGAGGCGATCGCCGGTGCCGTTCGCACCATCCAGGAGGCGGGCAACGGCGTGGTGCTCGTCGACCACAACGTCGATCTCGTTCGTGAACTCGCGACCAGTGTCGTCCTCCTCAACTTCGGCGAGGTCGCCTTCGCGGGGACACCGGAAGCATGCATGAGCAGCCCCGCTATGCGCGAGGTGTACTTCGGAGAGGAGGCGTGACGTGATGCTGCGGGTGCAGGAGATGACGGTGCGCTACGGATCGGCCGTCGCTGTGTCGTCGGTGTCGATCACGGCCGAATCAGGCAGTGTGACAGCGGTGGTCGGTCCGAACGGTGCGGGCAAGAGCAGCTTGTTCTCGGGTGTATTCGGCGCGATCCGCTCGACGGGTGCGGTCCACCTGGACGGTGCGGACCTCAGCCGGGAGTCCGCGATGACACGCGGTCGGCGTGGGTTCGCGTATGTCCCACAGGGCCGGCAACTCTTCATGAAGATGTCGGTCGTCGAGAACCTGGTGGTCGGCGCAGATCTGCTCGGCCTTCCGAAGTCGTCGGTCGATTCCGCGATGGACCGGTTCCCGGTTCTGCGGGAACGGGCCGGACGTTACGCCGGAGTGCTCAGTGGTGGCGAGCAGCAGATGCTGGTGCTGGCACGTGCTCTGCTCGCGGATCCCAAGGTGCTGCTTCTCGACGAGATGACCACCGGGCTTGCGCCCAAGATCGTTGCGGGACTGCGTGAGACCGTACGTGACCTCGCTGCGTCCGGTGTCGCGGTGCTGATCGCCGAACCCGCACTGACCGCACTGAAGACGATCGTCGACCGGGGATACGTGATGCAGCGGGGGCGCATCGTCGCGGAGTGCGGCGGCGCGGACGAACTCGACAGACAGTACCGCCGCTCGATGGGTGTGACCGAGGCGAGCATCGATGCGGCGCTACACGAATGAGGTGAACATGACGACGAACGGCGATGTGGTGGCACAGCCCATCCTCCCGGGCACTTTCGCGACCGCACCCGAACTCTACGAGGTACTCTCGGTAAGCGAGGTCGTGCGCAGCTGGGCGCGGCAGATTCCCGATCGTCCTGCGCTCGTCACGCCCGACCGGTCGACGACGTGGCACGAGTACGACCGGTTGGCCGATGCGGTGGGGCGGGCACTGCGCGGGGCCGCGGCGGGTCCGGGCTCGCAGGTGGCGCTGCTACTGCCCGACACGGCGGGAGTGCATGCCGCGCTGTGCGGTTGCTTCCGGTCCGGCCGGGTCGCCGCGGCCATCGGTGTGCGCTCCGGGGTGCGGGAGGTCGCGCACATCATGCGCCGTGCGGGCGCCGCGGTACTGGTGACCGCGCAGTCGATTCGCGGACGGTCGTGGCGCGACCTCGTCGACCAACTGCGTGAGCAGGGTGTGTCACCCGCGGACGTCGTGGTGATCGACGAGGACGCCGGCACCGCGACCCGGCATCGACTCGGCGGCGTCGAGTCGACCGGCGTCGTGCCGCCGGGGGTGCCGTTCACCACGTCCGACGTGACGATCCTGAATTCGACGTCCGGTACGACGGGGTTGCCGAAAGTGGTGGCGCACAACGAACGGAAGTGGGTGGAGTTCGCCCGCGAGGCCATGCTGGGCGGCCGGATAGGTCCCGGCGACGTGGTCTGTTCGGTGGTCCCGGCGCCGTTCGGGTTCGGTCTGTGGTCGGCGCACTTCCTGCCGGCGCTTCTCGGTGTCCCGGTCGTGGTGACGCCGAGATTCGACGTCGACGAGATGGCAATGATGATCGAGCGTGAGCGGGTAACCGTACTGTGCTGTGTCAGTACACAGTTCAGGATTCTCCTGCGGTCGGAAGCAGTGAATCGGCACGACCTGTCGAGTCTCCGAGTCCTGTACACCGGGGGTGAACCGGTCCCGTACCGAGACGCCCGGGCGTTCGAGGAGCGCACCGGCGCCAGGGTTCTGCAGTTCTACGGTTCCAACGAAGCTGGTGTCGTGAGCCGCACGACCCTGGATGACGACGTCGAGACGCGACTGCGTACGTGCGGTCACGTGCTCGAGTCGGCGAACGTGCGGGTGCTCGACGACTCCGGGGCCGACTGCACGGGCACGCCCCGGCGCGGTCAGCCCGCGGTGTGCGGTCCGCTCGTATCGTCCGGGTACTGGGAGGATTCGGCGGCGAACGCCGAGCTGTACACCGACGACGGCTGGATGCTGCTCGGCGACGTGGTGGAGATCGACGACGCGGGCCGGGTGCGCGTCGTCGGTCGCAAGGCGGACTTCATCATCCGCGGTGGCAAGAACATCTCGGTCGTCGAGATCGAGGAACTCGTCGGCGGCCACGAGGCGGTGTCGGATGTGGCGGCCGTCGGGGTGCCCGACGACGTCTTCGGTGAACGCGTCTGCGCTGTAGTCGTTCTCGTCGACGGCGGTCATCTCGACACCGGTACGCTCGCGGACTGGCTGCGATCTCGGGGAGTGACGACCGAGTACCTGCCCGAGCACGTCGTCACCGTCGACTCACTCGTGCTGGGACCGGGCGGCAAGACCGATCGCCGGGCCGCACGGGCCGTCGCGGTGGCGGCGCTCAGCCGTACAGTTCCGTGATGCGCTCGGAGAAGTTGTCGACCACCTTCTTGCGCTTGAGTTTCATGCTCGGGGTGATCTCGCCGTTCTCCACGGTGAGTTCCCGCTCGAGGATCGTGAACCGCTTGATCTGTTCCCAGCGGTTGAGCCCGGCGTTGAGCTGATCCACGTAGGCGCTCATCATCGCGACGGTCGGTCCGGCGGTGGCGATCTCGCGCAGGGGCTTGTCTCCCATGCCGTTCTCGACCGCCCACTCGGCGATCGCCTCGCCGTCGAGGCTGATGAGGGCGACGCAGTACGACTTGCCCTCGCCGTCCACGATGATCTCGCCGACGTACGGGCAGATGCCCTTGAACGTCGCGGCGATCGCCGACGGTGCCACGTACTTGCCGTTGGACGTCTTGAACATGTCCTTCTTGCGGTCGGTGATCCGCAGGAAGCCGTCGGCGTCGATCGTGCCGATGTCGCCGGTGCGGAACCAGCCGTCGGGTTCGAGTGATTCGGCGGTCGCCTCCGGATTCTGGTGGTAGCCGCTCATCACACCTGGGCCCTTGACGAGGATCTCGCCGTCCTCGGCGATCTTCACGTCGGTGCCGGGGATGGGCCAGCCGACGGTCCCGAACCGGTACGCCGACGGCCGGTTCACGAGCGACGCGGCGCTCGTCTCCGACAGCCCGTAGCCCTCGAGGACGACGATGCCGACCGCGTCGAACCACCGCGCCACCTCGCGATCCAACGCGGCGGAACCGGAGATGAAGAACTTCAGCCGGCCACCGAACCGCTCACGGATCGTGCGGAACACCAGTCGGTCGGCGACGGCGTGCTGGACTTTCTGCTTGCGCGACAGCGGCTTTCCCGCCGGTTGTGCCTTCGACGCGGTCAGTCCCACGCCGATCGCCCAGTCGAAGATCTTCTCCTTCACGCCGCCCTCGGTCTTGACCGTGCCGACGATGCGGGCGTAGGCCTTCTCGAAGATCCGTGGCGCCGCACCCATGAACGTCGGCTTCACGACCGCGAGGTTGTCGATGATCTTGTCGACCCGGCCGTCGACGGCGGTCGCGAACCCGATCTGCAGCGGTAGCGTCAGCAGCACCTTCCCGAACACGTGCGACAACGGCAGCCACAGGTACTGCAAGTCGTCCGCGTCGATGATGCCGGTGGCGTCGATCGCCGCGGCCTCGTACGTCCACGCCGAGTGCGGCAGCCGCACACCCTTGGGTCGTCCCGTCGTGCCCGACGTGTAGATCAGCGTCGCCAGGCTGTCCGGCGAGATCCGGGCGATCCGCTCGTCGACGGCGCCGGGGCGTTCGGCGAGCAGTCGGTCGCCGAGCCGCTCGAGCTCGTCGAAGCCGATCACCCACTCGTCGTCGGGCGCGGTGCCGTCGATGAGCACCACCCGCTGCACGTCGGGCAGCTCGTCGCGGTGCTCACGGAGCTTGGCGAGCTGGGCCTCGTTCTCGGCGACGACGAGCCGGCTGCCCGAGTTCGACACGATGAACGCGACGTCGGGCGCGGTCGTCGTGGGATAGACGGTGGTGGTCGCGGCGCCCGCGCACATCACCGCCAGATCGGCGAGCACCCACTCGTAACGGGTGGTCGACGCCACCGCGACGCGCTGCTCTGCTTCGACGCCCAGCGCGATCAGACCGGCCGCCAACGTGCGGACCCGTTTGCCCGCCTCGGACCAGGTGACGCTCGACCACCCATCACCACTGGGGTACCGGAAGGCTTCGGATCGGGGTGTCGCGGCAACCCGGTCGACGAAGAGATGAGCAACCGACGGCGCCCGCTCCTCGATCTTGGACCAGTCCACGACCTCGTCTGACGCGCGCGAAGCTGTCATGTTTCCGAGTCTAGGAACCCCGCCGCAACCCCTGAACGGGAATTCACGGCACGGTTCGGTCTCGAAAGCGTGACGTGAATTCCCGTTGAAGCGGTGGTCAGCGGAGATCGCGGCGGCGCAGCGCGGCGAGGCCGGTGACCAGGAGTGCCGCGGCGATCAGCAGCAGCCACACGATCGGCGCGACCTCGAACGAGCCGCCGGGCAGGCGGGGCAGGTGCAGGAAGGGCACCAGGTCGAGCAGCGGCCGCGGGACGTCGGCGACCATGCCGAACACGTACAGCGCCATAATCGCGCCGAAGACACCCCACGCGGCGGGCGCGAAGCGCGGGATCAAGCCGAACATCGCGACCGCGATCCCGGTCAGCAGCCACACGCCGGGCAGCTGCACCAGCCCGGCGGCGAGAATGCGCGGCACCTGTCCGCCGACGTCGTCGATCGACGTCCCGTACGCGATTCCCGCCGCGAGGCCGGCGATCGTGAGTGCGACAGCGGGGCCGAGGAGCGCGAACCCGATGTGGCTCATCGCCCAGCGCGGCCGCCCGATGGACGCGGCCAGCACCGACTCGGCGCGGCCGGATTCCTCCTCGTCGTGCAGTTGCAGCACCGCGGAGATCGAGTACGCGCCGGCGAGAAGCCCGAAGATGGTGAACGCCAACTGGAGGAACGAGTCCTCGATCGCCTGCGCGCCGCCCAGACGGGCCAGCGCCTGCGTGACGGCTGTGCTGCTCCCCAGCTGATCGCTGACACCGTGTGCGGCGCCGCCCATCACGAGCGCGAACACCGTCAGTCCCACGGTCCACGCGACCAGGAGTCCGCGTTGCGAGTGCCACGCCAGTCCGACCGGACCGGACAGCGACGGCGGCGACGTTGCCGGGCCGGGGCGTTCGGCGATGAGGCCGGCGCCGAGGTCCCGGTGCATGAGCAGTCGGTATGCGACGGCGACGAGCACGACGGCGGTCACGGCCGACAGCAGCAGCACCCACCAGCGTTCGTCGGCGTACGGGCGCAGCTGCTGCGCCCAGCCGATCGGCGACAGCCACGACAGCGTCCCCGATCCGGCGTCGCCCACGGCGCGGAACAGGAAGGCGACCGCGAGCACCGCGAACGCGATGCCGCGGGCGAGCCGGGCGCCGGTGCTCACCTGCGCGGTCACCGCGGCGACGCCGGCGAACACGACACCCGCCCCGAACACGGCCGCCCCGAACGCGATTGCGCCGGAGCCGCCGATTCCGATCGAGATCAGGCCGAGGGCGCCGACGACGGCGCTGACGGCCGTTCCGATCGCCGCGACGAGCAGCGCCGCCGTCAGGCCCGCGTACCGACCGACCGCTGTCGAATCGAGCAGTTCGGTGCGGCCCGTCTCCTCCTCGTTCCGGCTGTGCCGGATCACCGTGAGGATGACGGCGACGGCGACGAACGTGAACAGGTAGCCGGCACGCCACGTCGTCAGCGCGCCCACACTGGATCCGAAGATCGGTCCCACCAAGGCGATTTCGGACTTCAGGGACGCGGTGGACGCCGCGAAGGCGTCGAGCTGACTCTGGGTGGTGTACAGCCCCATGATCGCTTTGCCGTAGACGATCGGCAGCAGGCCGATGGTGATCGACCACAACGGCAGGATCACGCGATCGCGTCGCAGGGCCAGGCGCACCAACGCCGCGGTGCCGGTGAAAGGCGAAGACGCCGAGGCCGCCGGGCGGACGGCGGTCGGAGCCACGGTGGTGGTCATACCCGCACCTCCTCCGAGAGTTCGTAGTGCCGCAGGAACAGCTCCTCGAGCGTCGGCGGCGTGCTGACGAGGCTGCGCACGCCGGTGTCGCCGAGCGTGCGGATCAGTGCGCCGAGACTGTCGGCGTCCACCTGGCAGTGCAGCGTGCTGCCGTCGATCCGGATGTCCTCGACACCGGGAATCCGGCTGAGATCACCTGGGTCGCCGGTGAGTTCGGCCGTGATCGACGTGCGGCTGAGGTGACGCATCGACGCGATGGAGCCGCTCTCGACGGCCTTTCCGGCCCGGATGATGGTGACCTTCTCGCACAGCGCCTCGACCTCGGACAGGATGTGACTCGACAGCAGCACCGTCGTGCCACGTGTGCCGGCCTCCGTGACGCAATCACGGAACACCTTCTCCATCAAGGGATCCAGTCCCGACGTGGGCTCGTCCAGCAGGAGCAGGCGGGCGTGCGACGAGAGGGCGGAGATCACCGCGACCTTCTGCCGGTTGCCCTTCGAGTACGAGCGCGCCTTCTTGTGCGGGTCGAGGTCGAATCGCTCGATCAGGTCGGCGCGTCGATCCCGGTCGAGTCCGCCGCGCATCCGGGCGAGCAGGTCGATGATCTCCCCGCCGGTCAGCGACGGCCACAGCGTCACGTCACCCGGGACGTACGCGACATCGCGGTGCAGGTCGACGGCGTCGCGCCACGCGTCGCGGCCGAACACCGTCGCCGTGCCACCGTTCGCGCGCAGCAGGCCCAGCAGCACCCGGATCGTGGTGGACTTGCCGGCGCCGTTGGGGCCGAGGAACCCGTGGACCTCGCCCTCGCCGACCGTCAGGTCCAGCCCGTCGAGTGCCCGGGTGGAGCCGAACGACTTCTGAAGCTTCTCGACTTCGATGATCGTGGTCATGCCCTCTCCTCGGAAGGTGGGTTGTGGGTGTAGGCGTCGAGCATCGTCGAATCGGCCAGCAGCCCTTCGGTGTAGACCTCGAGTGCGGGGAGCATGATCTCGTCGGTCATCTCCCGGATCACGCGGGCGTAGTCCACCGAGCCGTCCGTATCGGCGTGCATCTGCAGGTACAGCAGTGTCGAGCCGAGGCTCTGCATCGCGAGGTATCGGGCTCGCGCGGCAGGGTCGCGACTCGGTCGCACCCGCCCCTCGGCGACGCCGGCCTCGAGGTACTCCTCGACACCGACGACCATGTGTTCGAACAGGGATGCGGCGAGCTCGCCACCGGCCTGGAACGACCGGACGAGATACGCGACGAGCGGCACGTACCGGTCGATCTCGCTGAGGGACTCGAGCATCCGGGCCGGACCGGTCGCCGTGAGCACCTCACGCTTCTCGGTCAGGATGATGTCCGAGACGTACTCGTCGCACGTAGCCCGGAGGCCCTGCTTGGAGCCGAAGTGATGGTTCACCAGGCCGGGCGAGACCCCGGCCGTCGTCGCGACCGCGCGGATCCCGGCGCCGAATCCCTGCTCACCGAAGACGCGGATCGCGGCGTCGCGGATACGCGCCCGGGTGTTGAGATCCCGGTCCGGCGGAACAGCCATGGCTGAACACATGTTCAAAGTGTTGCTCGCCTGTTCAATGCCAGGCAAGGGTCCGGGCGCGTTCCTGACGGGATCTTGACGGCGACACCGGCGCAACGATTTTGGCCCATCAAACGCTCGATTGTGTTAGCTTCGCGAACGAATGGGCCCGTGATCCGGGTCACTACCGAGTGAGGATGGACTTTCGTGACGCTGAACATCGCCGACCTGTACGAAGCCGTCACGGACGCGATTCCCGACCGGGCTCCGGTGGTGTGCGGCGACGAGCGGCGCAGCTACGTGGAGCTGGACCGGAGGGCCAACCGGCTCGCGCACCACCTCGCGTCGGTCGGGGTGCAGCCGGGGCAGCACGTCGCCATCCACATGCGTAACCGCATGGAGTACGTCGAGGCACTGTTGGCGTGCATGAAGATCCGGGCGGTCCCCATCAACGTCAACTTCCGCTACACCGACGCCGAGCTGGTCTACCTCTACACCAACTCCGAGAGCGTGGTGCTGATCGTCGAGAACGAGTACCTCGAGTCGGCCGGCGCCGCGCTGCCGCAGGCGCCCGGGATCGGGCACGTCGTCGTGGTCGGCGAGCACGACGGACTACCATCCGGCTACGACACCGTGACCGTCGCGGACTACGAGGACGCTCTGGCGGCGCAGCCCGACACGCGCGGCTTCGGCCCGCGCAGCGCGGACGATCACTTCGTCATCTACACCGGAGGCACCACCGGCATGCCCAAGGGCGTGGTGTGGCGGCACGAGGACTTCTACTACGCGGCCCTGTCCGGCGGGAACATCGGTGGCGCACCAAGGCATTCGGTCGAGGAGGTGGTTGCCGGCGCGGTCGCGAACACCGAACCGCAGGTGTACCTGCTGATCCCGCCGCTGATGCACGGCGCCGCGATCTACTCGCTGCTCACCGCGTTCCTCATGGGCGCGCCCCGCGTTCTCACCCGCACCTTCGACCCGGTCGAGGTGCTGCGGCTGATCGAGGCGGAGAAGATCGCCGGTGTCACCGTCGTCGGCGATGCCATCGCGCGGCCCATCGCGGAGGCCATCCGCGAGCACGGCGACCGCTACGACCTCAGCTCGCTGAAGCTGATGGGCTCCGGCGGTGCGCTGTTCTCGCCCAAGCTCAAGGACGAACTGCGCGAGATGGTTCCGGGTCTGGTCATCAAGGACGCCTTCGGGGCGTCGGAGACCGGCAACGACGGCATCGTCGAGTTCGGCGACGACGGCACCAAGCGAATCCGGTCCAACCCCAACATGGTTCTCGTGGACGAGGCGTTCCGGTCGATCGCGGCGGGCAGCGACGAGGTGGGCTACCTCGCGCGCAAGGGCCACGTCCCGGTCGCGTACTACAACGACGACGCGAAGACCGCGGCGACGTTCCCGGTGGTCGACGGGGTGCGGATGGCCGTGCTCGGCGACATGGGGCGGATGGAGGCGGACGGCACCATCCTGCTCCTCGGCCGCGGCTCCACGTGCATCAATTCCGGTGGCGAGAAGGTGTATCCGGAGGAGGTGGAGCAGGCGCTCAAGACGCACCCGGCGGTGCTGGACGCGCTGGTCGCCGGGGCACCCGACATCCGGTTCGGCGAGAAGGTCGCCGCCGTGGTTCAGCTGCGGCCCGGATTCGACGACGCCGATGCCGCCGCGATCGCCGAGCACTGCCGTACCCACGTGGCGGGCTACAAGATCCCGCGGTCCGTGGTGGTGGTTCCGGTGATCCGCAGGTCCCCCAGCGGGAAGGCCGACTACCGCTGGGCGAAGGAGGTCGTTTCGGCCATCTGAGCCGGGATTTTCCGGTTCCTCGCAAGTGCGCAATTGTGGACAAGCGTCCAATTGTTTGTTGAAATGAGTCGCTTCGAGCGCATCTCGACCACCGTCTCGGTAGCCCTTGTCTCGGTACAGCACTGGAGGAACGAGTTGCGTAGGATCCCGTCGCTCCACGACGACGTGTCCGGCGGTGTGACCGTCGGGTACTCCGCGAAGGTGCGCTCCAGGAGTTCTGTGTTGCGGCGGTTCCTGACGCTGCTCGCCTTGGTCGCATCGATCGCCGCGGCGTCGACGACGGTCGTTCACGCCGCCCCCGTGTCCACCGCGAGTGGAGACGGGGTCGGAATCCGACTGCTGGATCCTTCGGGCGGAAGCTTCCCGGAGCAGAACTACATCATCGACCATCGTCAGCCCGGCGGGACGATCCAACGGCGCGTGCAGGTCACGAACAGCACGGCTCAGAACCGGACCGTCGACGTCTACGCCGGCGCCGCCTCGCTGCGGAACGGTGAGTTCACGGTCCAGGACCGGGGCACCGCCAATCGGCTCACCACCTGGGCGAGCGTGAACAGGCAGAGCCTGCCGCTCGCCGGCGGCACGAGTGCCGACGTGACGGTGACGATCACCGTCCCCGCGGACGCACCGGCGGGGACCCAGTACGGCGTCGTCTGGGCACAGCCCGTCACCGATGGCTCCGCACTGGCGACGGCGCCCCGGGTGGGCGTCCGGGCGTACGTGACGGTGGAGCCCCCGACCGGACGCACCGCGGACTACACGATCGTCGGGCTTGCCGCCGAACGTGATTCCCGCGGCCAGGCCGTCGTCGTCGCCGACGTCCGCAACACCGGCACCTGGGCGGTGGCCCTCGAGGGCGAGGTGACCCTCTCCCGCGGACCCGGAGGGGCGACCGTCGAGCCGGTGCCGTCCGACGACGCGACCATTGCCGCCGGGGCCACCGGAAAGGTGCGCTTCCGGATCCCCGACAGCGCCGACCTTCCGAACGGACCGTGGCAGGCGGGCGTGACCCTCCGGAGCGCCGCGATCGAGCGTGAGTACGCCGGCGAGATCACCTTCCCGACCGCCGGCACCGGTGGGGGTTCGCTCGGCAGTCTCGGATTCGGCAGCCTCGGATCCGGATCCCTGTGACGGTGACCACGGACGGGGTAGGTTGTGTGTAACTCGAAATCTACTCACCGGTAGGAGTACAAAAATGCCTGCTCCGTCAGCGGCGACGTTCGCCCGCCTCGCCGATCTCATCGCGATCCCCGACCGGGCCGACCGACCGACTCGTCCGGTCGTCGAGGCCTTCACCGGGCGTGAACTCGCGACCGTCCCGGTGGGGACCGCGGCCGATGCGATCGCCGCGATCGAGCGGGCCCGCGTGGCGCAGAAGGCATGGGAGCAGCGGTCGCCGTCCGAGCGTGCCGAGATCTTCCTGCGCTACCACGATCTGGTGCTCGCGCACCGCGATGCGCTGATGGACATGGCGCAGGCCGAGACCGGCAAGTCCCGGGCGTCGGCGATGGAGGAGGTCCTCGACATCGCGATGACCTCCCGCCACTACGCCCGCGTGGCCCCGAAGCTGCTGCGCCCCAAGCGCGTCCAGGGCATGCTGCCCGGGCTCACCAAGACCGTGGTGCGGCACCACGCGAAGGGCGTCGTCGGCGTCATCTCGCCGTGGAACTACCCGATGACCCTCGCGGTGTCCGACGCGATCGCCGCGCTGCTCGCGGGCAACGCCGTCGTGATCAAGCCGGACAGCCAGACGCCGTACTGCGCGCTGGCGTGCGTCGAGCTGCTGTACCAGGCGGGGCTGCCGCGCGAACTCTTCGCAGTGGTGCCCGGCCCCGGCTCGGTGGTCGGCACCGCGCTCGTCGAGCACACCGACTACCTGATGTTCACCGGCTCCACCGCCACCGGACGGCTGCTCGCCGAGCAGGCCGGACGTCGCCTGATCGGGTTCTCCGCCGAACTGGGCGGCAAGAACCCGATGATCGTCGCGGCGGGCGCGAACCTGCGCGAGGTGTGCGACGCCGCGGTCCGTGCGTGCTTCTCGAACTCCGGTCAGCTGTGCATCTCGGTCGAGCGCATCTACGTCGAGGAGGCGATCGCGCCCGAGTTCATCCGCATGTTCGGTGAGCGGGTCCGGAACATCGGCCTGGCGCCCGGCTACGAGTTCGGCATCGAGATGGGCAGCCTCGTCTCCGAGGACCAGGTCAAGACCGTGTCCGGCCATGTCGACGACGCGGTCGCGAAGGGCGCCACCGTCGTTGCCGGCGGCAAGGCACGTCCCGACCTGGGCCCGCTGTTCTACGAGCCGACGGTGCTCACCGATGTCACCCCCGAGATGGAGTGCTACGCGAACGAGACGTTCGGGCCGCTGGTGTCGATCTACCCGGTCGCCGACGTCGAGGAGGCCATCGCGCGCGCCAACGACACCGAGTACGGACTCAACGCCAGCGTGTGGGCCGGCAGCCACGCCGAGGGCGAGGCCATCGCGGCCCGCGTGAAGGCGGGCACCGTCAACGTCGACGAGGGTTACGCCCCGACCTGGGGCAGCACCGCCGCCCCGATGGGCGGCATGGGTGTGTCCGGTGTCGGACGTCGACACGGTGCCGACGGCCTGCTCAAGTACACCGAGGCACAGACGGTCGCGACCACCCGCGTGGTCAATCTCGGTGGCCCGCCGTGGCTTCCGGCCAAGGCGTGGGCCAAGCTCCTGCCGCCGTCCGTCAAGGCCCTCAAGTACCTGCCGGGGCGCTGACCAGCCCGACACATCGTTAGCCATGCGTACGACCTCTCGAGGGGGTGGGCGCACCCGTTAGTCTCGTCCGATGAGCGAAACCGCGTGGGTGCGAAGGGCGCTGGTCGTCGAGGACCAGCCCCTCATGCGGTCGCTGGTGGCCGAGGCGCTCCGACATGCGGGATTCGAGGTGCACGACCGCCCGTCCGCGGCGGCCGCGCTCGCCGACTTCGACGCCGTCGACCCCGACGTGCTGATCACCGACATCGATCTCGGCACGCGCCCCAACGGCATGGAGCTGGCGATGATCGTCCACGCGCGGGCTCCACACTGCGCGGTCGTGTTCCTGACCAACTACCCGCGGGCGGGAATCGCTCCGGGGGAGGGCGTTCCGGCCGGGTCGGTCTTCCTCGACAAGGTCGGGCTCGAGTCGGTCGACGACCTGGTGGCGGCGGTGGAGTCGGCGCTGGCCGAGAAGCCGGTGCCGTCGGATCCGGCGCGGGGCGGCGGCCCGGATGCGGCGCTCGAGCGGCTCACCCGAACCCAGTTGGACGTGTTGCGCTGCATCGCGCTCGGGTGGTCCAACGCCGAGATCGCGCGCCGCCGGGGGTCGAGCCTGCGCAGCGTCGAGAAGATGGTGACCCGCACCTTCGACGCGCTCGGGGTCAACCACAGTCCCGAGCTGAATCCGCGGGTCGCCGCCGCGCAGTTGTACGTCCGGCGCTTCGGGATGCCGGCGGAGATCGGTTGAGGCGTCCCTTCTCCTGGCTGTCGCGGATCGGCAGCGGGTCCGCCGTCACCCGCTGGTCGTGGATCCTGACCGCCCCGTTCGCCGTGACGGTCATGGGCAGCTACTTGTCCGCCCGCGGGCCGGCGGACTGGCCGACGTACTTCAGCGTGGCGGTGGTGGTGCACCTGATCGTGGGCGTCGCACTGCTGATCGTCTGGCTCACCGTCCTGCACCCCAACCGAACTCGCGCCCGTCCGGCGCTCGCTGTCGCCGTCTTCGCCCTGCTCGGCGCGACGCGGCCGTTCCTGCTGGACGCGCTGATCGCGATCCAGGGACTGCCGACCGATCCCCGGAACATGGGGGTACGGCTGATCATCAACATCACGACCGCCGTCGTGGCACTCTCGTTGATCGCGATTCTCGTCGACTCGGTGCGCGAGCACAACGCGGTGATGGCGCGGCTGCGGGCCGCACGCGCGGCACTCGACGAGCAGCGCCGCATCGACGAGGAGTATCTCGCCGGGCTGGGCCGGCGGTGCGCCGACGACCTGGCCGCACGGATCGACGCCGCGCTCGCGCACACCGATCGCACGTCCGTCGACGCTGAGCGCGACGCGCGTCTCTTGCGCGGCATCTCCGAGGACATCGTGCGCCCCATGAGCCACGCGCTGTTCGACGATGCCACTCCGCCGCCGCTGCCGGCGTCCCCACCGCCGACGCTGACCCGACGGGAGCGCCTGCGCGGCGTGCTGCAGGCGGTGCGCCCGGCGCCACTTCTCCTGCCGGCGCTGCTGTACACGGCGGTGATTCTGACGTTCCTGCTGGCGAGTTACGGCCTCCGCGAGACGGTCCTGCAGGTGGCGGCCGGCCTGGCGGTGTGCGTGCTCGGCAGTTGGGTGGTGCAGCGCACCGTGATGCGGATCGGGAGTGGTACCCGTCGGCTCGCGGTGATGGCGCTCGCGTACAGCGCCGTCGCGGCGGCAACCGCCCTGATCCTCTGGATCATTCTCGGCGGCAACGGATTCCCACCCGCCTTCGTCATACCCGGTGTGGCCTTCTATCCGTTCGCGGCGCTTGCCATGTCTCTGATCGCCGCCGCGAACGAGCAGCGGGGAATCGAGGAACGGCAGCTCGCAGACACGCTCGGCGACCACAGTCGGCAGGCGGCCGATGTGCACGGCCGGGTGATCGCCGCCCGGCGTCGGCTGGCCCACGTGCTGCACTCGTCGGTGCAGGGCGAACTCGTGGCCACGGCCCTCGCGATGCGGAGGGACTCGGGTGCGCTGGACGTCTCGGTGGGGGAGATCGTCGACCGCCTGCTGCGCGAGGTGGCGCGGGACGAACCGCCGCCCACGGCGCGGCCGGACGCCCGGCAGCAGATCACCGAGCTGATCGACATGTGGGCGGCGGCCGTGCCGGTCCGGGCGGACCTCGACGAGGGCGTGTGGCCGCTGCTGTCGGACAGCCCGGTCCGGCTCGAGCACGCGGTGGACGTGTTGTCGGAGGGGTTCACCAACGCGATCCGGCACGGGCGCGGCGGGCCGTTGCGCGTGCAGATGACGGTCGATCCGCGAACGTCCGTGATCTGCATCGGTATCCGGTCTCCCGGGCAGGTCGTCCGCGACCGCGGGGACGGGCTGGGGCTGGCGACGCTGTCGAGCCGGGTGGGCTCCGCCGAGCTCGTCGAGGAGCCCGGATCGGTGCTGCTGTCGGTGCGCCTCGACTGATCCCGAACAGGAGTTTCGCGCTCGGCGGGCGCCGGATGTCGCAATACCCGAACATCGGACGGTTGCGGCGAAACACGCTTCCTATCGTTCGTGACGGATGCTTGTGACGGCCGCGTCGAGCTGAGCCCCGTCCCGCATCCACGTGTGAACGAAGGGACGTGATGTCGGCATGGGAAACGCAGTGGCGCAACTGATTCTGGTCGGCATCGAGATGATCGTCAGCCCGGTCCCGCTTGCCGCGCTCATCGCGATCCTGCTGTCCGCGCGAGCGAAGACGAACGCCGCGATCTTCACCGCGACGGCCGTCACCGCATCGGTCGTCGTCATCGGCGTCTCGGCGCTCACGGCCGAGGAAGGTACCGGACGCACCGACCGTGCCGGCCATTCGAGCCAGTTCGTGTTCGCGACGGTCTTCGGGCTCGCCTTCGTGGCGCTGGCCGCCGTCAGTTGGCGGAGCCGCCCGAGGCCGGGCACCGTGGCGGCGATGCCGTCGTGGATGGCGCAGATCGACACCATGAACGGCGCCAAGACGGCGGTCCTGAGCCTGCTGCTCACCGTCCCCAACGCGAAGAACCTGCCGCTCGAGCTGCACGCCGGCGCCGTGGTCGCGGGTGCGCACGCGCCGGCGGGGCAGGCGGCGCTGATAGTCCTCGGCGTCGCGGTGCTCGGTGGCGCCGGGCTGATCGCGCTGTCGGTCCTCGCTGCCGTGCCGTCGAAGCGCGTCTCCGCCGCCCTGGGCGTGGTCAAGGACGAACTGATCCGTCACAACGCCGCCATCATGACCGTGCTGTTCCTGCTGCTGGCCGGTCTTCAGGTCTCGCACCTCGTCACCGCACTCACCGTGTGACATTCCGCGATTCGAAGGAGGAAACACCCATGACTCTCATCGCACCCGACACCACCGTGGTCCACACGACCCACGGACCGGTGCGCGGCACCGTCGACGGACCCGTCAACGTGTGGAAGGGCATCCCGTACGCCGCCGCACCGACGGGGTGGCACCGCTTCCGGGCCCCGGTCGCACCCGAACCCTGGACCGACGTGTTCGACGCCGACCGTTTCGGTCCGGCGGCGCCGCAGAGCCCGATGCCGGGGATGCCGCTGGGGAACGTGCGCAAGGACGAGGACTGCCTCTCGCTCAACGTGTGGTCGACCGGGACCGCCGGTGACCGTCGCCCGGTGATGGTGTGGATCCACGGCGGGGCCTATTTCCGCGGTGCGTCGAGCCAGCCGGTGTTCGACGGCCGTGCGCTCGCCGACCAGGGCGACGTCGTGGTCGTGACGCTGAACTACCGACTCGGGGTGTTCGGGTTCGTCGACTTCTCGTCGCTGAACACCGACGACTTCCGCTTCGACACCAACGTCGCGCTGCTGGACATGATCGCGGCCCTGCGCTGGGTGCAGGCGAACATCGCGGCGTTCGGCGGCGACCCGGACTGCGTGACGCTTTTCGGGGAGTCGGCCGGCGGCGGCGCGGTCACCACCCTGCTGACGGTGCCGGCGGCGCAGGGCCTGTTCCACCGCGCGATCGCCGAGAGCTCGCCGGCGACGTCGGTCTACAACCAGGAGCGGGCCGCGCACGTCGCGCGGGTCTTCCTCGACATCCTCGGTGGCGCAGGCGATCCCGTCGATCGGCTGCTCACCGCAAGCACCGACGAGCTGCTGGCGGCGTCGGACGAGCTGTTCGCGCGGATCCCCACCGAGACGCCCGGCACGCTCGCGTTCGGGCCGATCGTGGACGGCGACTTGGTGCCCGACTACCCGGTCAACTCGTTCTGGAACGGCACCGCGGCCCGGGTCCCGCTGCTGATCGGCACCAACAAGGACGAGTCGACGCTGTTCAAGCTGATGAAGTCGCCGCTCATGCCGCTCGATCCCGATGTCATCCGGGGGATGTTCGCCGAGATCGCGGCCGAGCACCCGGACGTCGAGTTTCCCGATCAGGCCCGCATCGAATCGGCGTACTCGGGTCTGGAGACCCGGGACGACGCGCTGGGGCTGACGCGCGACTTCGGATTCCGCCTGCCGACGCTGTGGATCGTCGAGGCTCACGCTCGCTACGCGCCGACCTGGCTGTATCGCTTCGACTACGCGACCCCCATGCTGAAGGCGCTGGGGATCGGCGCGGCCCACGCGACCGAACTGCCGTACGTGTTCGGCAACATTGCGCACGGGCCCAAGGAGATCCCGTTCCTGCTCGGCGGACTGTCGACCGCGCGGAAGGTCTCGGCGCGGATGCAGCAGCGGTGGCTCGAGTTCGCGAAAAATGCTGTGCCGGTGGGACTCGACGGCGAACCCACGTGGGATCCCTACGACCCGATCGGCCGGGCCACGATGGTGATCGACAAGCACGACACGGTGATTGCCGATCTGGACGGCCCGCTGCGGGCGGCGTGGGGCGAGCAGGTGATCGCGTTCACGTGACGCGCCGCGGCGCGCGAAATCGTCCGAAAGTTGGAAATGCCGGGGTGTCCGGCCGTTCGGCGCGAGATTGCGCGCCGCCTCTGCTGAGATCGCGGTAGCGTCGTCTCGAGGCGCAGGGAGGAAGGCGCGCGCCATGGCAGTGGAATCGACCGAAACCCAAGTGGGGCCGCGGGAATGGATCGGTCTGGGCGTCCTCGCCACCGGCCTGTCGCTGATCGTCGTGGACGGGACCATCGTCAACGTCTCGCTGCCGGTGATCATCGACGAGTTGGGTCTCGATCTCACCGACGCCCAGTGGATCAACAGTATCTACTCGGTGGTGTTCGCGGCGCTGCTGCTCACCGCCGGCCGGCTCGGCGACCGGCTGGGCCGCCGCCTGCTGTTCATCCTCGGTGTACTGGTGTTCATCGGCGGCAGCCTGATGGCGGCGGCGTCGGACAGCTCGACCGCGCTCATCGTGGCCCGCGTCGTGCAAGGCGTCGGCGGCGCGTTCGTGCTGCCGTGCACGCTGTCGACCGTCAACGCGACCTTCCGTGGCCGCGACCGGGCGATCGCGTTCGGCGTGTGGGGCGCGGTGATCTCCGGCATGGCCGCCGTCGGGCCGCTGCTCGGCGGCTGGCTCACGACGTCGTTCACGTGGCCGTGGATCTTCCTCGTCAACGTCCCGATCGGCATCCTCGTCATCATCGGCGCCCTCCTCGCCGTCCCCGAGACGCGGGCGAAGATCACGGTGCCCGGACTCGATGTGGTGGGTCTGCTGCTCAGCGCAATCGGCTTCGGCGCGTTGATCTTCGCGCTCATCGAGGGCCAGACCCTCGGGTGGTGGAAGCCGATCGCCGACCTGAACGTGTTCGGCCTGACCTGGCCCGCGACCGCCCCGATCTCGGCGACCCCGGTCATCGCCGCCGTCGGCGTGGTCACGCTGGTCGGGTTCGTGGTGTGGGAGCGACACCGGGCACGGATCGCGTACTCGGCCATCCTCGACCTGGCGCTGTTCCGGTTCCGCACCTTCAGCTGGGGCAACTGCACCGCGATGGCCGTCGCGATCGGCGAGTTCGGTCTGCTGCTGGTGCTGCCGCTGTTCCTCGTCAATGCGTACGGTCTCAGCACCCTCGGCGCCGGCTACGTGCTCGCGGTCATGGCGCTCGGCGCCTTCGCCTCCGGTGCTGCCGCCCGCCACGTCACCGCCCGTTTCGGTGCCCCGCGCACCGTGATGCTCGGCCTGGCGCTCGAGGTGATCGGTGTGCTCGCGTTCGCGCTGTACCTGCGTCCGTCGTCCGAGACCTGGCTGATGGCACTGCTGTTGGCGATCTACGGGCTCGGCCTGGGGCTGGCGTCGGCGCAGCTCACCGGCACCGTCCTGGTCGACATCCCGACGTCCGAGTCGGGCCAGGGCTCGGCGACGCAGAGCACCGTCCGCCAGCTCGGGTCCGCGCTCGGCACCGCCATCCTCGGCACCGTGCTGTCCCTCGGGCTCGCCCACAGCCTCACCGACCGGCTCGATCCGGTCCCGCTGCCGCCGCAGGTGGAGGCGCAGCTCGTCGACAGCACCCGCGACTCCGCGGGCGGCACCATCCCGGCGATCCGCGAGCAGGGCGAGAACGGCAAGCTCGGCCCCACCGGGCCCGAGACCGCCGACGCGCTGTCCGAGGGCTTCGCCGACGCCACCCGCTGGTCGCTGTTCGGCGCCGCCGGTTTCCTGCTGGCCGGCCTCGCGACGGCGACGCAGCTGCAGTCCCGACGGCGCGAGGAGGCGGTGACGTCGAGCGCGCCTTGACCTGCGCGACCGGTCCTGCGGGTCCGTCAACTGACGGACCCCCCGGACGGAGCGAGGCGCGACAGTGGGTCGACCACCCGATGGCTACTTCTCGTCGCCGTTTCTAGCGTGGGAAACACCAGCAGGGCAACGACTTCGAGGAGCATCATGATCGATCTTTCAGGCAAGGTCGCGTTGGTGACCGGCGGATCCTCCGGGATCGGGCGAGCGATTGCGCAGACACTCGCTCGGGCCGGTGCTCACATCGTGATCGCCGATCTCACCGAGGCCGCAAGGGAGGGCGGGCCGACCACGGCCGAGTCGATCGTCGCCGACGGTGGCACGGCCGAACTCGTGGTGATCGACGTCTCGGACAGCGCTCAGGTGGCGGCAGCGGTCGCCGACGTCTCCGCTCGGCTCGACGGAATCGACATCCTGGTCAACAACGCCGGCGTCCTCGTCTCCGGATCCGTCGTCGAGACGGACGACGACACATGGCGGCGGCAGATGTCGGTCAACGTCGACGGCACCTTCCACTGCACCCGCGAGGTGATCCGGCAACTGCGCGCGTTGGACCGGCCGGGCAAGGTCGTCAACATCAGCTCCATCAGCGGCCTCCGCGGGAACCCCGGGTTCGCCGCCTACTGCGCGTCGAAGGGCGCGATCGTGAACTTCACCCGTCAGGTGGCGGTCGATTACGCCGCCCACGGGATCAACGTCAACGCGGTCGCCCCGGGTTTCGTGACGACCGAGATGACCGCCCTGTACGACGACGAGACGCGTGCAGCCCTTTCCGGCCAGACTCCCCGCGGCAAGTGGGCCACCGCGCAGGACATCGCGAACGCCGTGCTCTTCCTGGCCTCGCCGTTGGCCGACCACATCGTCGGCGAGAACCTCCTGGTCGACGGCGGCTGGACGATCGGGACCCCGGTCCAGTTGTGATGTCGCCGCCGGTCGGGTGCGCGGGCGCTCACCCGACCGGCGGCGCCACGATGCCTTCCGCGGTCGCGATCGCTGCCGCGGCCACCCGGGACCGACACTGCAACTTCTCGAGGATGTGTTCGACATGGGTGGCCACCGTCCGATGACTCAGATGCAACTCGCAGCCGATCTCCGAATTGCTGAGCCCCTGCGCGAGTAGCCCGAGAACCTCGAGTTCACGGACGGTCAGCCCCCGCGGCGGACGCTCCTCGTGCACCGTGACGATGTGTCCGGATGTAACCGGCGTGAGCTGCACCCGAACGGTCCGCCCGTCGTCGACGGTCGTGTAGGAGCTGTGCCGGCCGGCAAGCAGCGACGCGATCCGCACCTGCTTCTCGAGCGGACCACCCGCCGCCAGGAGAGGGCCGCCCTGCAGGCCGGGCAACGGAACCAGCTCGTCGCGCTGGGTCAGCAGTGCCGACTCCACGGCGGTCTCGACAAGTTCGGTCCAGGCCGGACCGTCGACCGTCCGCAGCGGGTCGATGAGCGAGCCCAGGACGGGACGCATCACCGCCAGGCAGTCGATGGCCCGGTCGCTGAGCGGAACCGCGAAGGTGGTGCTCAGGTGCAGTGAGCCGGTGTAGCGACCCTCCCGCGTGAACAGGCAGGTGGTGACACCTTCCCGAAAGCCTGAGGGACGGAAGATCTCTCGCGCACTGAATGTCTCGGCGTAGCGCGGAATGTCACACCATCGAAGGGGACGCGAATGCCGGAACCGCATGGCCAGGAAGGCCGGATCGTCGACGGTGAACCCGTCGTTGAGATACGAGACGACCTCACGCGGGTAGTCGGCGCCGGCAACGGTCGTGTGCACGTTGTCCGCCGGGTCGTACATCGACAGCGAGGCGGCCTCGAACGGAATGTCCGCGCGCAGACGCTCGATGACCGCCTTCGCCCGCTCGGATTCCGCCGTCGGCTCGGTACAGATCGCTGCGATGTCGGCGACCATCGCAAGGGTGTCGTGAGAGTTCGTCATGGCGGCTCCTCGTGCACCTGGGATATGGACAACGTGGATCATGCGCCCCGGAGGCATCCGGCGGAAGGGTTCCGTACGAAGCCGAGGCGGAATCCCACGTCGCGGGACTCCGCCTCGGTCGTTTGTTCGGTGAATCCGCGATCACTCCCGCTCGTGGGCCTCCTCCAGGACTATTCGACCGATCAGTTCGTAGCGCGCCGGATCACGGAACCGGAAGTAGGCGGCGATGGCGCCACCGGTGACGAACGTACCGACCACAATCCACGGTGTCAGCGTGAACAGCAGTGTGCCGGAGGCGGATCCTGCCGCATCCTCCTTGTGCTCCCACAGGAGATAGACGACGTAGAGCATCCCGATGCCGCCGAGCAGCGGCGCAGTGAACGTCTTGAACCAGTGTGCCGACTCCGGATGGTGCTTGCCCACATGGAAGTACGCGATCACGGCGAAGGCGCACAACGCCTGCACGATGAGGATCGCCATCGTTCCGAGAATGGCCAGCACCACGTACATCTCGCCGTACGGATCCATGCCGGCGGCGAGGAACAGCAGCACGATCGCCGTCGCGATCCCGGTCTGCACGAACGACGCGACGTGTGGGGAGCCGTGCTTCGGGTGGGTGGCGCCGAGCGTGCGCTGCAGGCGCAGCGACAGTCCCTCGCGTCCGAGCGCGTACAGGTACCGGGACGCGCAGTTGTGGAACGCCATCCCGCACGCGAAGGAACCCGTGACCAGCAGGATGTTGAAGGCGGTGACCGACCACGCCCCCAGGTATTCCCGCGCCGGCCCGAAGAAGATCTCCGAGGAAGTCGCGGAATCCTGTGCAAGAGCGATCGATTCCTGCGGACCCGTGCCGGCGATCGCCATCCACGACACGAACACGTAGAACGCGCCGACGCCGAGGACCGCGAACATGGTGGCGCGCGGGATGATCTTCTTCGGGTCGCGGGACTCCTCGCCGTACATCGCGGTGGACTCGAAACCGACCCACGACCAGAAGGCGAAGAACAGGCCGAGACCGGCACTGGCCACCGCGACGCCCTCTGCCGGCTTGAACGCGTTGAGCGGGTTGATCGACTCGGGGACGAAGCCCTCGGGCCCGCCGCCGTGGACGACGACGGCGAGTGCGCCCAGGGCGAGGATCGCGATCTCCGCCACGAGGAACACGCCCAGCACCTTCGCTGTCAGGTTGACGTCGAAGTAGGTGAGGATCGCGTTCAGCGCGAGCATGCCCAGCGCGAAAACGATCCAGTGAACCGAGAAGCCGAGTTCCGATCGGACCAGGTTGGCGGCGAAGAACGAGAAGATCCCGACAAGCGCCGCCTCGAAGACGACGTAGGCCATGGTGATGATGAATCCGCTTGCCATACCGACGATTCGGCCCAGACCGTGCGAGATGAAGCCGTAGAAGGCACCCGTCGCGGTGATGTGCTTCGCCATCGTCGCGTAGCCCAGGGCGAAGAGTCCCAGCACGATCGTCGCGACGAGATATCCGGCAGGTGCCGCCGAACCGTTGCCGAAGCCCACCGCGATCGGGACATTTCCGACCATGGCCGTGATCGGGGCGGACGTCGCTACGGCCATGAAGATGACGCCGATGGTCCCGACAGCGTTGCGTCTGAGCCGTTGTACGGAGGGACTCGGGGGCGTGAACTCCTGTTTTTCGGTCTGGGTCATGGGGGAGGCCTTCCGGAATCGTCGGACTGGCGTTGAATTTGTGGCCTGCGCCACAGTAAGCTGGCGGCAATAATGGCACTACCAAATGGGCCGCGCAAGACGTACAGCTGCGAAATATTCGTTGCAAGAAGACCATTGACATCTTTGGTCCGACCATTAGTATCGATGTCGACAGTGGCTGATCGCCCGATCTGATTCGGGCCTGACCGACGATGGGTAGGCCATGTACGACTACGGCTCATTCACTTTCGAGTCAAAGAGTGAAGTTCTCGAGAAGTCCGTGAGGTACTGGAATCCGGACAAGACCAAGTTCTGGACCAATTCCGGTGTGGATTTGGTTATCGACCGTCGCGAGGGCTACTTCCTGTGGGACATGAGCGGGCGTCGCCTCATCGACCTGCACCTCAACGGCGGGACCTACAACCTCGGGCATCGCAATCCGGAGGTCGTCGCCGCGGTCAAGGATGCGCTCGACCGCTTCGACGTCGGCAACCATCACTTCCCGTCCGTGGCGCGCACGGCACTCGCCGAGGCACTGATCGCCTCTGCGCCAGAAGGTTTGACGAAGGTGGCGTACGGATCCGGTGGTGGCGAGGCGATCGACATCGCGCTCAAGAGTGCGCGGCACGCCACGCAGAAGCGCAAGATCGTGTCGATCGTCAAGGCGTACCACGGGCACACCGGCCTCGCGCTGGCCACCGGCGACGACCGCTTCGCAAAGATCTTCCTCGCGGATCGGCCGGACGAGTTCGTCCAGGTGCCCTTCGGTGATCTCGAGGCGATGGAACGCGCACTCTCCGGTCGGGACGTTGCCGCGGTGATCATGGAAACCATCCCGGCCACATACGGTTTCCCGCTGCCGCCGCCGGGATACCTGGAGGCGGTCAAGGCGCTGACCGAGAAGTACGACGCGCTGTACATCGCCGACGAGGTGCAGACCGGCCTGATGCGCACCGGCGAACTCTGGGGCATCACCAAGCACGGAATCCAGCCCGACATCCTGGTGACCGGCAAGGGCATCTCGGGCGGGGTCTATCCGATCACCGCAGCCCTGCTGAGCGACCGCGCCGGCCAGTGGCTCGACCAGGACGGCTTCGCTCACATCTCCACCTTCGGCGGTGCCGAGGTGGGCTGTGTCGCGGCGCTCAAGACCCTGGAGATCACCACCCGCCCCGAGGTCCGCTCGATGGTCCACTACATCTCCGAGCTGATGCGCGACGGGTTGAACCGGATTCAGCAGATGTACCCGGACTGGATGGTCGGCGTCCGTCAGAACGGCGTCGTCGTCGGGCTCGAGTTCGATCATCCCGAGGGCGCCAAGTTCGTCATGCGTCACCTCTACGAGCTGGGTGTGTGGGCCATCTTCTCGACGCTCGATCCTCGGGTTCTGCAGTTCAAGCCCGGAATCCTCATGCCCCGCGACCTCTGCGAGGACGTGCTCGACCGGCTCGAAGTCGCGGTCGGTCGCGCACGCGCCGAGGTTCGCAGTACCGATCGGAGAGCAAGTTGACGAGTACGGCACGCGCCGGACACATTCTCGAACGGGCCCGTTGGGCGGCGGCCGCGTACGCCGACTACGACCGGGCGAGTGTCGACGCGATCGTGAACGCGGTCGCCGAAGCCGGCTTTCGGAACGCGGAGAAGTACGCGGAGTGGGCGGTCACCGAGACCGGGATGGGTGTCGTCGCGGACAAGGTTCGCAAGAACCAGGCGTGTTCGCGCGGGATCGTGGAGCACTACCGCGGCGAGGACTTCGTCTCGGCGCGGGTGGACGAGGCCCGCAAGATCGCCGAACTGCCCCGGCCGGCCGGCGTGGTCCTGGGACTCACGCCCACGACCAATCCGGTTGCAACGGTGTACTTCAAGATCATCCTCAGTCTGATGACCCGCAACGCCGTGGTCATCGCGCCCCATCCACGGGCCAAGGAGTGCTGCGTCGACGCGGCGCGCACGCTCGCCGAGGCCGCGACCGCCGCCGGCGCCCCTGACGGCATCGTGCAGATCATCGAGGACCCGTCGATCCCGCTGGTCGAGGAGCTCATGTCCGACGAGCGCACCGACGTCATCGTCGCGACCGGCGGCACGGGCGTCGTGCGCGCGGCGTACTCGTCGGGAAGCCCGGCTCTCGGCGTCGGACCCGGCAACGTGCCGGTCCTCGTGGATGCGACCGCGGACATCCGGGCTGCCGCGAAACGCATCGTCGACAGCAAGGCCTTCGACAACTCGGTGCTGTGCACCAACGAGTCGGTGCTGATCGTGGAGGAGTCCGTTGCCGACCGGCTCGAGCAGGAGATGGCCCGCGCCGGCGCGCACATCCTCGACGAGGAGTCGGTGAACCGGCTGCGGCAGTACATGTTCCCGGGTGGGCACCTAAACACCGACGTCGTGGGCAAGGACGCGACCTGGATTGCGTCCGAGGCAGGGATCGCGGTCGGCGCCAAGACGCGGCTACTGGTGGCTCCGTTCGACGTGGTGATCCCCGAGGAGCCCTTCACCCACGAGAAGCTCTCGCCGGTCATCGGCATGACACGGGTCGCCGATGCCCGGCGAGGTATCAATGTGGCCCGGGCGGTGGTCCGCATCGCCGGCGCCGGCCACTCGGGAGCGATCCACAGCTCCGACCCGGCGACGATCGTCGAGTTCGGGGCGCGCGTCCCGGTGCTACGGGTGTCCGTGAACGTCGGGAACAGTACGGGCGGCTCCGGTCTGGACACCAACCTGGCACCGTCGATGACGATCGGTACCGGGTTCGTGGGCCGCAGTTCGATCGGTGAGAACCTCGAGCCCCGGCACCTGCTGAACTGGACCCGCATCGCGTTCAACAGCGACCCCTCGGTCCCGATGGGTGCGATGACCGGTCTCGAGCCGTGGCGTGGTCGCACCGGACCGGTGCCGGGGTATCCGACCCCCTCGAACGATCCGGGAGCCGTTGCCGCCCAGCCGGCCTCCGCGCCACGGCGGGCCCAGCCTGCCGGACCCCGACCGACACCGCGCCCGGCCGACCGAACGCCGGGCACCGACCAACTCAGGGCCGAACTGCGGCGGATCGTCGTCGAAGAGCTCTCTCAACTCGTCAAGGGGTGAACCGTGGCAGAGCTGCGTTCCTTCATATTCATCGATCGACTACAACCACAGACCATGTCGTATCTGGGCAGCTGGATCCGCGGTGCACTTCCGCGGGCCGACATGGCGGCGCAGATCATCGAGGTGGCACCGGGTCTCGACATCGAGGGCGTCACCGACGTCGCGCTCAAGCACGCTGAGGTGCAGGCCGGAATCCTGGTCGTGGAAAGGCAATTCGGCTACCTCGAGTTCCACGGGGAGACCGGCGCGGTCACGGCGGCCGCGGAGGCCGCCCTCGATGCCCTCGACGCGACCACCAGTTCGGCACTGTCGCCGACGATCCTGGCGTCGAAGATCATCACCGGTGTCGAGCACCAGCACGCGTTTCTGATCAACCGCAACAAGATCGGTTCGATGGTGCTGGCGGGCGAATCGCTGTTCGTGCTCGAGGTCCAGCCCGCGTCGTACGCCATTCTGGCGACGAACGAGGCTGAGAAGGCCGCCGACGTGAAGGTGGTCGACTTCCGGATGATCGGCGCGACCGGCAGGGTCTACCTGTCCGGGGCCGAGGCCGACGTCCGGCAGGCAGCGGAAGCGGCTCGCGACGCGCTCGCGGGAGGTGTGCGATGAGCGATCTGCTCCCCGCCGAGATCCGGCAGATGGTCCGAGATGTCGTGCGCGAGGTGGTCGGCGACCTCAAGTCGAAGCCGAGCTCGTCTGCCGCACCGGCCAAGTCGATCACGCCGCCGCAGCCGGGACCGGCCACGTTCGCCGACCAGATCGGTGCGGCGCCGACCGGACCTCGCTCGGCCGCGGAGCGCAAACGTGTCGAGTCCGTGCGCATCAAGGACGATACCGATCTGTCGGCGTTCGTGCGGTCGCTGCTCGTCCTGTTCGAGAACCCCAAGTCCCGTGCGGACGTTCGGTCGGGACGCCTTCAGTTCCGGCTCCTCGGAGGCGCAGTCGCCGCCGGCGGTGCCGTCACCCGGATCGACCGGGGCGCGGTGACGGAGCGTCACATCGCGGCCGTCGCCGAGTCCGGTGGCCGACTGGTGCTTGCACCGGGAGCCGTCCTCACGCCGCTGGCACGGGAGAAGGCCCGTGCGTTGGGCGTCGAGATCGAGAAGGAGCGCAGATGATCCTCGCAACCGTCACCGGAAACGTCTGGGCGACCCGACGCGTCGAGGGGTTACCCCACGGTGCGTTCCTCGAGGTCGAGGCCGACAGCGGCGCCAGATTGATCGCATTCGACGTCCTGGGGTCAGGTCTCGGCGAAAAGGTCCTCGTCGCGCAGGGCTCGGTCGCGTCCGCCTGGCTTCCCGGTGCTGCACCGCCGGTGGACGCGCTGATCATCGGGTCGGTCGATCCCGTACCCGAATAGCACCCACCACACCCCGAACAGGTCGGCACATCGTGCCGGTCCCATCCACCCCGAGTTTTCGCACACCGCGTGCACATCACACCAAGGAGATGCAATGTCCAGCAACGCCATCGGAATGATCGAGACCAAGGGTTACGTCGCTGCTCTCGCTGCCGCCGACGCAATGGTCAAGGCCGCGAATGTGACCATCACGGACCGGCAGGACGTCGGAGACGGACTGGTGTCGGTGATCGTCAGCGGCGAGGTCGGAGCGGTGAAGGCGGCCACCGAGGCCGGTGCCGAGACCGCCTCGCAGGTAGGCGAACTCGTCAGCGTGCATGTCATTCCTCGTCCGCACGCGGAACTCGGCGCGCACTTCTCCGTCTCGTCGAAGTAGTCCTACATCCCACGCACAGACAGGAGGTGAGGCGCTGTGGGCGAGAAGCATGTCGGCACCCCCACCGATATCCGGGTTTACCTCATGGTGCACGACCTGCAGCGGCAGTTCGCGGCCTACATGGGTACGCCAACTCGAGCGCGCGGCTATCCGCCGTACGAGGGCGACCACGCGCTGATCGTCGAGGTGTCGCCGGCACTCGCGATCGAACGGGTCATCGACCTCGCATTGCGTTCGGTCCCGGATGTGGAGCCCGGAATCCTGTACGTCGAAAGGCAATTCGGTGTCCTGGAGATCCACTCTCGGTCGCTCGACGACGTCGTGCGGGCGGGGGAAGCGATTCTCCAGGGCACCGGCAACAAGGCGAGTGACCAACTCCGGCCGAAGGTCTTGTACCACGACATCATCGAGAGCATCACCGATCAGCACGCGGTGATCCTCAACCGGAACCGGCAGGCGTCGATGGTCATGCCGGGGGAGTCGTTGCTCGTGTACGAGATGACCCCCGCGTTGTTCGCCGCCGTCGCCGCGAACGAGGCGGAGCGAGCCGCGCCGGGAATCACGCTGGTCGACGTCCAGATGATCGGCGCGGCCGGTCGGCTCTACATCAGCGGATCCACCGAGGACGTCACGGTGGCCCGCGACCAGATCACCAAGGTCCTTGCGGGTATCGAAGGACGAGAGCACGGCTGACTCCGTCGGCCAGGGAACGAGGGTGGTGTTATGCCTGCGAACGGAGTCCGCTCGCTCGACGACGAGGTCGCCGACAGGGCGCTGACCGAGTACGCCTTTTCGGCGGAGACACGGTGCCGGATGATCAACCTCTCGGAGAACGCAACGTACCTGGTCGAGGATCCCGCCAGCGGTAGCGGCGGGATCCTCCGGGTACACCGCGAGGGGTATCACGAACTGGAGGCGATCGAGTCCGAACTCGATTGGCTCACTTCGCTGAGCGCCGACGGAGCGGTGTACGCGCCGGCGGTGATCCCGACCGTCGCCGGACGCCGGGTCGTGACGGTTCAGGTCGACGGCCGAGCGCGTCACGCCGTCCTGTTCGAGACGATGGGTGGCCTCGAACCTGACGAGAGTGGCATCACGACAGACGATTTCGAGACTCTGGGTACCGTCACGGCTCGCCTGCATCGGCACGCGCGCCAGTGGACCCCGCCCCGTCGCTTCACTCGGTTCGCGTGGGACTGGGAGCATTGCCTGGGCGCCGAGCCTCGGTGGGGGCGATGGGAGGACGGCAGCGGTCTGGGCGCGTCGGAGATCGCCCATCTGCGCCCCGCGGTCGACCTGCTCCGGGATCGCTTGGGCGCGTATGGACAGTCGCCCGAGCGGTTCGGCCTCATCCACGCCGACCTGCGGCTGGCCAACCTGCTCATGGAGCCGTCCCGTGTCAATGTCATCGACTTCGACGACTGCGGATTCGGTTGGTTCCTATACGACTTCGGCACCGCGGTCTCGTTCATCGAGCACGAGCCCGCGCTCGGGGACTGGCAGGAGGCATGGCTGATCGGGTACCGGTCCCAGTTCGAGTTGTCCGCCGAGGACGAGGCGATGCTCCCCACCTTCGTGCTGCTGCGCCGCCTCATGTTGACCGCGTGGATGGGATCGCACGCGCACTCTCGTGAATCACGCACGAAGAGTGCGAGTTACGCGTCCGGAACGTGCGAGCTGGCCGAGCGATACTTGCAATCGGGTGGGCGGTCGATCCTGTAGTACCTCTCCCTACGAGTGATTCGAGGAAGTCAATGTTCACATCCAATTCCGGCAGGTCTGTGATCGTGACCGGCGGCAGCAAGGGCATCGGCCGAGGCATCGCCCGGGTGTTCGCCGAGGCGGGCGCGGATGTCCTGATCACGGCGCGGGACGGAGAGGCACTCGAGAAGGCCGTCGCCGAACTGTCCGAACTGCCCGGCCGGGTGTCGGCGATGCAGGTCGACGTCACCGACCCGGACTCGTGCGCCGAAATGGTCGAGGTCGCCGTCGAGCGGTACGACGGATTGGACGTGTTGTGTGCGAATGCCGGCATCTTCCCGTCCTGCCGTCTCGAGGACCTGACGCCGCGCGATCTGGACGAGGTCCTCGCGGTCAACTTCAAGGGCACGGTGTTCGCGGTACAGGCCGCGGTGCCGGCGCTCGAAGCGAGCGGTAGCGGCCGCGTCGTCGTCACGTCGTCCATCACGGGACCGATGACCGGGTACCCCGGATGGTCGCACTACGGCGCCAGTAAGGCGGCGCAGTTGGGATTCGTCCGGACCGCGGCGATGGAACTGGCCCCCCGGAACATCACGGTCAACGCCGTGTTGCCTGGCAACATCAGGACCGAGGGCCTCGACGGAATGGGTGAGGAGTACCTGGCGGCGATGGCCGCGGCGGTACCGCAGGGGCGCCTGGGCGAGGTCGACGACATCGGCTTCGCCGCGATGTACTTCGCATCCCCCGAGGCCGGGTACGTCACCGGCCAGACCCTGGTGGTCGACGGTGGACAGGTTCTGCCCGAAAGCCTGCAAGCCCTGAACGAGATCTGAGATCCTCGCGCCGGCGCCTCGTGCGCCGGCGCGAGACTGTCGTCGGCGTAATGGTCGCGTGCGGTAGGATTTGGTCCTACCACAATGGGTGGGTTTGGGGAGGGCGTCTTGGGAAATCAAACGGAGGAACTACGCCGCCGTATCGTGGCCGATATCAGTTCCGGAGAGCTGCCACCTGGATCGAAGCTCGGCAGCGAGCGTGAACTGGCCGAGCACTACGGCGTCAGCCGATCCAGCCTGCGTCAGGTTCTGGCCGCCCTCGAGGAAGCCGGAATGGTCAACCGATCCATCGGCCGGTCCGGCGGCACTTTCATCAGCGACACCAAGGTCGAGCGAAACCTGTCCGGTGTGGTCGGTGTCCCCGCCTACCTGGCCAGCCAGGGGTACACCGCCGGTTCGCGGATCCTCTCGACCCGGATCACCGAGCCGGACGCCCAATCGGCTCGGGCGCTCGGGACCGGCGACGGAGACTTCGTCGTGGACATTCGTCGCATCCGCCTCGCGGACGGTGAACCGATCTCGCTCGAGCAGGTGCAGTTCCCGGCCGATCGATTCCCCGACCTGCTCGAGAAGCCGCTGGGTGGCTCCCTCTACGAACTGCTCGAGCAGAACTACGGACTGGTCCCGGGCGAGGCCGACGAGCGAATCGAGGCCGTGAACGCCGGCGAGCACGAGGCGTCGATGCTGTCGATCAAACCCAACGCCGCACTGTTGCTCATCACCCGCGTGACGCGGGACGAGGACGGCGTTCCGTTCGAGTTCTCACGCGACCTCTTCCGCGGCGACCGGACGCGGATCGCCGTCACCGCCCCCGGCCCGGGTGTGCGGGGACAGGCGCGGCGCAGCGGCTCGGTTCTCGAGCTGCGCGCGGACGGTGCCGCCGAGTCGGCGTAGCGGCTCGGGCCCGAACAGTCCCAGTCCCGACTTCGGTTCGGGTCAGTACCCAACCACTGCACACAGTTCGGCGTCGGTGATGCGGCCTGCTTCACATCGCTCAGCCGTATTCGGTCTGGTGTCCTCGATGTCCTTCGGTATGCCGGCAGGCTCGTCTGCAGTTGCCTCGCTGCGGTAGCCGATCGGGTCGACACCACGGGACGTGGCGCCGACCCGAAAAGCGGTGCGCTGAATCAGTTCGAGGAGCCGAACACCAGTTCCATGGAGCCGAATGTCAGGCGTGCTGCAGCGAGGTCCAGATCGGTGATCGGTGCCGTGGGGCACGGGCGGAAGCCGGTTCCGATGCCGCCTGCGTGAGCTTCCCGACACTCAGTGATCTGCTCCCGGGTGAAGGTCCGGTCGAATCGATGCGCATCCCAGAGGGTATCGACGTAACTCGACCGGACGTAGCTGCCTGTGGGAAGGCTCCCGCCACCGTTGGAGTCTTGGGCGTGGGCGACCGCAGGGGCTGCGGCCAGGAATAGCCCCGCGGCCAGGATTGCGGATCGGGTCAAGGTGAGTCTCATGGTGATCAGCTCCCTATGTAGCCGATAGTCGGCACGTATCCAGCGTTGCGGAAGGGCAAGTTTGCGCCCACCTCCAGGTAAGCGCCGCAGGTCAGCACTCGGCAGCACAGTACCGACTGAACGGTCCCATGTGACGAAAATGGGTAAATCGGTAGCCGCTCGAGCGCATGCGACAGCGCAACTGAACCATGCTGATCGAAGCACGATTGGGAGTACGCGAGCGTGCCGTCACTCCAGCGGGCCGGACCGGGAGTCGCCTGAAGGCGTTCGACGGCGTACGGTTCCGCGGTCACCGGCTCGACGGGCGTTTCGCGAATCACAGGGGAATGGGTGCGTTACCGCTCGATCCGCCTCGTCGGATCCGCTGCTCCGCTCGTTTGCTCCGCAGGCGCGCTGCGGCCTCCTGCACCCGAATGCGGAAGCGCGGGAGAGTCATACCGAATCTGACGAAGGTGTCCTCGGCCGGCGGCCCACCGAACGGTGCCCAGCGGGCGGCGAAGGCGAGCAGGTCGTGATCGTCGTGGCCCATGGCGTGCGACCTTTCCGTGGGGAATGGGACGGGAAACGAGAACTGCCTCGGCAGCGACCGTGGTCGCTGCCGAGGCAGTCGGGTCAGATCTTGGCTTCGGCGGGGCTGATGATCGGAGTGGGGCGGGCCGCCTCGACGAAGAGGGCATCGACGCGACTGCGCTCGTCGTCGCTGATCCCTGTCATCGCTGAGACGGCAAGGTAGACAACCAGGTTGAGTGCAAGGGCCACGACGCCTCCGGTGAGGCTCCCGAGCCCGGCGATGTCGTCCGGGTAGAACCATGTCAGCGCGATCGCGGTCAGGAAGCCCACGGACATCCCGGCGACGGCGCCGTACTTGTTGCCGCCGCGCCAGAAGATCCCGAGGAAGAGCGGAACGGCCAACTGGACGATTCCCTGGTAGGAGATCTGCGCGAGCAACTGCAGCCGGGTCATGTCGAAGGTCAGGTACGCGACCAGTGCGGCCGCTGCCATGAAGACGACCATCGAGGACTTCGCGACGTAGGTGAGCGTGGTGTCGGTCAGCGGACGCTTCTCCGAGCGGATGATGTCGTTCGCGATCTGCAGACCGCACACCTGGACGCTGCCGTCGATGTGACCCATCGACGCGGCGAACACCATCGTCACGGCAAGACCCAGCATCCAGGTTCCGCCGTAGTCGAACATGAGCGTGAACCAGCCGTTCTGAGGCGCCTCGGCGACGTCGGGCAGCACCGAGGCGGCGATCGCGAGCAGCATCAGCAGGGAGTAGAAGACGCCCGAGAGCACGACCGTCCGGATGGTCCCCGACTTCACCGCCCGCACTCCCGACGCGGTGTAGATGCGCTGGAAGCTGGTGGGCCAACACAGGGAGCCGATGACTCCGGTGAAGATAAGGCTGAACAGATAGAGCGCGCCGTAGCCGTCCCCGTCGCCGGGAACCCGCAGCATCTGCTCGGGCACGGAGGCGAGGGTCGCGAAGCTGATCGGCGATCCACCGAGCCCGAACAGCATGAACAGACAGACCAGGGCGGCGACGACGTACGCGACGATGCCCTGGAATACGTCGGTCATGATCAGTCCGCGCATGCCCATCTTCACGGTCCAGAACTGCCGGATCACGATCATGGCCAGTCCCACGAGCAGCGAGGTGGTGAGCGACCAGCGGCCCTCGCTCGCGACCTCGAACAGCTGCCCCAAGGCCTGCATGCCGAGGACGACCCACGGGAACAGCGACACGACGCCGATGAGACTCGCGATGACCTTCACCGCTCGGGAACCGAACCGCATCTCCAGCAGATCCGGTTGTGAGCGCAGGTTGTACCGGGCGCCCCAACGCCACGCGCGGGTCGCCATGAAGTACATCATCGCCACGCCGAGGCTCGAGTACGCGAGTCCGTAGAATGCGAAAACGCCTGCACCGGCGGCGATTCCGAAGAAGGCGATGAAGACCGCGCCGGGCCACCACGAGTTCACGTACGACATGGCCACGAACCATGGGCCGTAACTGCGTCCGCCGACCGAATATTCGGTGAAGGACGGCTTCTCGTTGCGCTGGGTCGCGTACAGGATGTAGATGACGATCGCGTAGAACACCGCGATCATGCCGAGCATGATCGCCATGTCACTCACCGCCCGTCGGGATGGTGGCCGGCAGGTCCTCGTCCAGTTCGCCGCGGATGTCCTCCACGATGTACAGCGCCCACAGGGCGAGTCCCAGGATCACGGCGTCGAACAGCCAGTACGTGATGGCCCAGGGAAGCCCCAGGACGAGAGTCGCCGATCCGCTCGACGCGAGATAGAAGGGCGGGAACAGTGCCATCGCCAACGTGACCAGATAGATGGCACCGAAGACGATCCGAATCGTGCGTGGGTCGAGCCCACGAATGAAGTCCTTCATGGGTTGGAAACCTTTGTGTGGTCGGGGAGATCAGGAGGCGCTGCCGCACCAGTCGAGAGCGAGGGAGGCAAACGTTTTTGCTGCAGTGTGAATCTCGTCGACGAGACAGTATTCGTCGTCGGCATGGGCGACACGCAGGTCGCCGGGGCCGTAGCTGATCGCGGGAACGCCCGCATTGGTGAGGAACGAACAGTCCTCCACGGCGCAGAAGCCGGCGACGGTCGTCGGCCCAGCGTAGGGCGCGCTACCCGCTGCCCGGCCGTGCGCGCGGCTGACAGCCGACACGATGTCGTCCGCGGCCGGGCCGGGATCGTTCGCGGGCCAGTTGAGCTTCCATTCGACCGACGGAGGATTCTCCCGCAACCAACCGTCGGTGCGGGCGATCGCCTCGATCTGCGCCTCGATCTCCGCCTTGACGTTCGCCGGATCCTCCTGCGGCGGATACCAGACGCAGTACTCGATCGTCATGTACTCGGACAGGATGAAGGGCACGAGAACGCCGTGCGGTCCACCCGTAACCACACCGGGATGGATCGTGAAATGACCGGGGGAGAAGAGCGGATGCGTCTTCGTGAACGCCCACTCCTCCTCCAGGCGCTGCAACGCCTGGAACACGAGCATGCCCTTGTCGATCGCGTTCACGCCGATCGACGCGCCGCCGCCTCCGGCGCGTATCGTCTGGCCGCGCATCGAGGAGTGAGTTGCCTTGCCGCCCACGGTTACCGAGAACCACAACAGCCCCGGGGTGACCGGGATGACGCCGAGTGCCGTCGGACCGCTGGGTTCTGCGACCACCGCCGCGTCCGCGCGGTACCCGTGTTCGAGCGTCGACGTCACGCCGCACTCGTGGTCCATCACCTCTTCACCGACGACCGCCTGGATGATCAGATCGCCCGACAACTGCACACCCGCACGCTGCAGTGCCTTGACCGCGAACGCCTGCGCGACCAGACCGGCCTTCATGTCGCTGGCGCCGCGCCCCCAGATCCGGTCGTCGTCGATCCGGCCGGAGAACGGGTCACCGGATTCCCACTTCGCGGTGTTACCCGGGGGCACGACGTCCACGTGTCCGTTCAGGATGAGTGACCGCCCACCGCCGCTGCCGGCGATCGTGCCGACCGCGTTGGTGCGGCCCCGTTCGACCGCCCAGCGCTCGACGTCGGCGCCGGCATCCTCGTACACCTCCGCGAGGATCTCGCTCACTCGGCCCTCGAGGCCCACGACCTCGTCGTAGTTCTGCCCGGGGTACTTGGGGTTGACGCTGGGGATCGAGATGATCTGCGAGAGCATCGCGGTCATCTCGTCGCGCAACGAGTCGACCGCGTCGAACACCCTGCGCTCGACGGCCCCGTCCGGGGCTGTCGTATCCGTGGTTTCTGCCAGATCAGTCACCGTGCACTCCTGAAGGATCGGGTCCCGCCGCGAATCGCGGGGACGAGCGCGTCGGCCTCGCCGACGGTGCCGCGGCGTCGTGCCGCGGCACTCCTCACGCTATGAGTGATCCAGATCACCGACTATCGGGTGATCGGCCCAATCGATGCAGGTGAACGAGCGCGGGTATCCGTCATTCGACGGATACCCGCGGACGGATCAGGGCAGCCGTGGCTAGGCTGCCGAAGGTCTGGAGGAGGACGTACGGGGCGCCCAGTCGTCACTCGTCGCCGGGCGGGAGCACCCGCCACAGCGCGACGACGGCGATCACGGCGAGGATGCACAGGAACCCCAGCGTGGCCGCCATCGGCAGCGAGCCGGCCAGACTCACGGCGACCGCCACGACGACGACCGCCGACACAGTGACGCCGACAACCAGCAGGTGCCGGACGGGCCTGCGTTCAGGCTCTTCCGGCATCGCGGCCGTCGGCGTCGATTTCTGCCGTTACCGGCGCGAACCTCCTCGCGTCATACCCATGCCCATGATCGCAGCCCCGAGAACGAGGACCACGGCACCTACCACCACGTTCGACCAGATCAGCCCCGCGGACCTGCTCACGTTCGACACGAGCCACGGCGAGACGATCAGCCAGACCCCCAGCAGAGGCGCGACGAACGTGATGCCGTGAGTGCGTGAGAACGTCGTGGCGTGACCGACGGCCAGCAGCGCGACGGCGAAACCGGCGAACAGATTGCACATCGTCAATGATGTCTGTCCACTGAACCCGACGATCCACGGTGACGCGGCCGCGTAGAGGCCGGCCAGAACCATCAGGCCCTCGACGACCTGGGGGACGGCGCTGCCCCCGAACTCGTCGTAGCGGGCGCGGAGTTCTGCGATGTCAGGGTGGGTTTCCATCGACATGGACGGTGTTGTCGACATGACGGATCATCTCCTCGACCTTGTGTCCCAATATCGAGACTAGTCCGCTTCCATGTACTTCCGCGATCACAGAACGATCCACGCGCCGGACTGCGAGAGGCGCGTCGACGGTGCTGCGCCTCTTCCGACGCTCCTTACGATGGGCACTGAACCCCGGACACTTCTTCGGTTTCCGCGCCCGATACTTGGAATATGTAGCGGCCGTTCGGTTTTTGGAGGTGGCTGTCGATGCCGCAGCGCACAGGGTTGGTCGTCGCGGGGGCGGGCGCGCGGGGCGCCTACGAGGCGGGCGCGCTGTCGGTGCTCGTGCCATGGATGGCCTCGACCGGACCTGCCCCGAGTGTGCTCGTGGGGACCAGCGCCGGTGCCATCAACATCGTCGCGCTGGCCGGGCTCGCGCACCTCGATCCCGCGGAGGCGGTCGACAGGTTGATCGCCACGTGGTCCGCCGTGCAGCTGAGCGACGTGTTCGTCCTGTCCAGTGGTGTCGCGACGGGCATTCGATACCTGGAGCAGCTCTTGGGCGTACCCGCTCGGCTGCCCAGTCTCCTCGACACCGAGCGCCTGCGTGGTCGGCTTGCACACTGGCTGCCCCTCCACTCGTTGCACCGGAACATCGACGACGGCCGGATCGACGCGGTCGCCGTGACCACGACATCCACCGCCACCGGTAGCACCGTCGTGTTCGTGGAGAAGAACCCGTCGATTGCCTTGCCCCCGCCCGATGTCGGCCGCAACATCACCTATGTCGAAACGCGGTTGACCGTGGAGCACGTCCTGGCATCGGCGGCGGTGCCGTTGCTGTTCCGCCCGGTCCAGGTGCGCGAGCCCAAGCGGTGGCACGGCTGGTACGTCGACGGCGGGCTGCGATTGAACGCTCCGTTGACACCGGCGATCGCATTCGGCTGTGAGCGACTCGGTGTCGTCGCGACCCAGCCGATGACCTCCACCACCTCACCGCCGCCTTCCGCGCGTCCCCGTACTCGTGGCGAACCGGCGACTGACCGTGCACAACCCGACGTGTACGCCGTCGCCGCACTGACGATGCGGGTGCTACTCGCGGACCGGATGATCGAGGATCTGCACCGACTCGCCGATCGCGGCCGTTCCGCGGCGGCGATCGATGTGGCCTTCGCGGGACCCCCGGCCGGTCGGCGCGGCGATATCGCCGCGCTGGCCGACGATGCGTTCCACGCTCGTTACGGCAAGCTCGGTGCAGCGCGGAACCCGTCTATGTGGTTGCTGTCGCGTTTGATCGGCGGTGACCCCGATGATCACGGCAACTTGTTGAGCTATCTGTTCTTCGATCCCGCGTTCACGCGACGCGCCGCGACTCTGGGGCGCAGTCATGCGCTTCGGCAACTTTATTCGTAGGTGCGTTTCGCGCGTAGCAGTGCCATTCTGGAACTGATCCGATTCGCCCGCACCGAGGCTGCGGTTTCGTGGTGGATCCGACCGGTTCCCACGAGAGGTGGGTGCCTATCGCCGGCGGCGTCGGTCGACCCGTCGCGATTGCGAGGAGGTGAGGGCGTCATGAGTTCCTATCACAGTCCGTGCCCCACCGTTATCGCAGCCAGTGCCGCTTAGTGCCGCTCAGTACCGGAGCGCACGCTTCGACCGGAACACACGGTTGTCCGTGGACGCCTGTGCCTTTCGAGTCGACCCGGCCGATGCGCGATTGCGCCGCATGCGTCGGCCGTCTGCGTTGACTGTGCGATCGAATCGAACCGCGCCTGTGGAGGGCCAGTGCTCCACAGTACGAAGAAAGGACTCATCCGATGTCACGCGTATTACCCGATGGCGTGCAGCCGCTTTCGCTGCACGACCTCGATCGGGGTTTCGTAAGGACCAGTAATGGATCGGACACTCGCACGTGGGCAAGTCGACCGAGTGCGATTCACGACCTTCCCGCGAAGATCGACTTCGAAACCGGTTGTCGGACATTTGGTCCAGACGATCGGGTTCGGCGGGATGGTCGGGGATCGGACTCGTTGTCGGTGTCGACCGAACCGATCACCGGGAGCACCGTCGCATCCGGTGTGGCGGCCCCCGGGATCGGTCAGGTGGTGACCGCTGCGCTCGAGGAAGTCGCTCTGGCCGTCATGGTGGGCAGCCTCACCGGAACGATCGCTGGTGCGACAATCGGTGGCCTGCTCGGCGGTGCCGGCCCGGCCTTCACCGGCGTCCTGTTGCCCGAATCCCTCGCGACATGCATCGGCGGCGCCATGATCGGCGCGCCGATCGGGGCGCTCGCCGGCACGGTCGCCGCCGGTGGTGGGGGACTGCTCGTCGCCTCGACGAAGATCGCGCTCAGTCTGGTGTCGAGTCCGCGACAGCCGTGAGTGCCGGCGGGCGTGGCCGTCCCGGTGCCTCATGCGCGTGGGACCGGCCCGAAGTGGTCCGGCGAGGCGGCTGCCCAATCCGACGCCCAGGACTTCGGCGGTTCGGCGAGCAGTTGACCGGGACGCAGCCATTCGTAGAGCTCGGTGTACGAGCGAATCGTGGTGGGAGAGACCTTCTTTCGAAGCATGTCGGTGGTCAGGTCGCCGGGTTGCCGCGCGCCCATCGAGGCCATGAGCTGGACGGCCTGACGTACCGTCGCCTCGTGGTAGCGCTGGACCCGTGCGGCCTTGTCCGGCACGTCGAGCGCCCTGGCGCGGCGAGGGTCTTGCGTGGCGACGCCGACCGGACACTTGTTGGTGTGGCAGCGCTGCGCTTGAATGCAACCGACTGCCATCATCATTGCCCGGGCAGCGTTGGTGTAGTCGGCGCCCTGGATCAGCCGCTTGACGATGTCGTTGCCGGTCGCAACCTTGCCGCTTGCGCCGATCTTGATCTGCTCGCGGAGCCCGGTGCCGACCAGGGCATTGTGCACGGTCATCAGCCCGTCGGTGAGCGGTAGCCCCACGTTGTCCTCGTATTCGAGTGGGGCGGCTGCGGTTCCGCCCTCCGCGCCGTCGACGACGACGAAATCGGGTGCCGTTCCCTCTTCGAGGATCGCCTTGCAGATCGCGAGCAGTTCGATGCGCGAGCCGACGCACAATTTGAATCCGATCGGCTTCCCTCCGGACAGGTCCCGCAGCGTCGCGATGAAGCGGATCAGCTCGCGGGGCGTACGGAAGACGGAGTGTGCCGACGGGCTGACGCACTTCTCGTGGGCGGGTACCCCGCGATAGCGGGCTATCTCGTTGCTGACCTTCGCGGCGGGCAGGACACCACCGATTCCCGGCTTCGCTCCCTGGCTCAGCTTCAGCGAGATCGCCTTGACGTGGTCGTGTGCCGACTTGTCGGCGAACTGCACCGGGTCGAAGTCACCGTCGGCCGTGCGGGTTCCGAAGTATCCGGAGCCGATTTCCCAGACCAGATCACCGCCGCCCTCGAGATGGTAGGGAGTCAGCCCGCCCTCGCCGGTGTCATGGGCGAAACCCCCTCGGGCCGCCCCCGCATTCAGAGCTCGCAGGGCATTCGCGGAGAGTGCCCCGAAACTCATGGCGGAGACGTTCAGGAGTGACATCGAGTACGGACGGGTGCAATCGGGACCCCCGATCCGGACCCTCGGAAGGGTGTCGGGTTCGGGAACCGGAGCTGTGGAGTGGACCAGGTACTCGTACCCGACCGCGCCGACGTCACGTTCGGTGCCGAACGAGAGTTCGCCGTGGACGCCCTTGGCTCGCTCGTAGATGATCGACCGCACGTCCCGGTCGTAGGGCCGACCGTCGAAGTTCCGTTCGATGAAGTACTGCTGCAGTTCCGGCCGAATGCTCTCGAAGATGTACCGCAGATGACCGAGCACCGGGTAGTTCCGCAACACCGAGTGCCGGCGCTGAAGAAGGTCGTAGACCGCGACGGCAAACAGGAAAGCCAGCAGCACGGCCAGCGCCCACCATCCCCATCCGCCCACAGTCGCAACCACACCGATCACCACGAGGGTGAAACCGATGAGTCCGACGAGGACGAATCGCAACACGGGGAGTTCTCCCAACCCCTCCCACGACGCTCGATCCTCCAGGGAACCAGCGGGGTGGTGGCACGGTGCCATCTGCTTCCAGCTTGCCTCCGATCGAGGGGGAACGGGAACGAATCATCCGATGAAGTGCCCGCGTGCCGGCCCCGCGGTTCCGGGAGATCCCGAGACGGCTCAGATCCCGGACGCGAACCGGCGGTGCCGGGCGGCATCGGCGCGTTCGGTGCTGATCGCGTCGACCAGGCGGGTCAGACGTCCGAAGGTCGGGCCGATCCGCCGCGGGCGGTCGACGATGGCGTCGCAGATGACCCGGCCGGCCTGGTCGGGGGTGAGCGCCGACGCCTTCAGGTACTGCTCGTTCGGGGCGATCATCGCGGTGCGCACCAGCGGCATGTACACCGACGTGAATGTGATGTTCTCGTCGAGGGTTTCGGCCTGGAACGACGTGGAGACCTCGTCGAGCGCGGCCTTCGAGGCGACGTAAGCGGAGTACCCCGGTCCGCCGAACAGGTTCGCCGCCGACAAGACGTTGATTACCTGGCCGAACCGGCGTTCCCGCATGCCCGGCAGCACCCCCAGCATCAGCCGTACCGCCGCGAAGTAGTTGAGCTGCATGGTGCGTTCGAAGTCGTGCGCGCGGTCGTACGACTGGGCGAGCGAGCGGCGGATGGACCGTCCGGCGTTGTTGACGAGGACGTCGACGCCGCCGTGCTCGTCGAGGACCTTTCGGATCATCGTGTCGGACGCGTCCGCGTCGTTGAGGTCGCACGGGTACGCGAACGCCTTGCCGCCGCGCGCGGTCACGGCGTCGACGACCTCCTGCAGTTCCGGTTCGCGGCGGGCGACCAGCAGCAGGGTGGCGCCGGTGGCGGCGAGTTCGATTGCGGCCGAGCGACCGATGCCCGACGACGCCCCGGTGATCATGACGCGCCGCCCGGCCACCGCCTCGGTGAGCGTGCGGCGCCGCCGCCGCGGGAACGGGCCCCGCGTGTCGAGCGCATGCCTGGCCTGGAACCACCACCCCGTCGAAGTCATGGTGACGGATCCTATGCGAGATGAGGGCGCTGGTCGGGCGGGTTGATCGGCGGCGAAACTCGTCGACGAAATCGGGCATCCGGACCTGGTTGATGGTGCATTATGCGTACAAACAAACGTTCTGCTGGACACTTGACCAACTAGCGAGTATCAATAATCGACCCCGAATCGGACCGTTCGGTTCTTCCTCGGGGAGCTGTCCGCTCGACCCGAACGTCCCGAAGAGGAATCATGCGCAAAATCACGCTTGCCGCTGCCGGTGTCGTCGCAGCCGCCGGGCTGTTGGTCCCCGCTACCGCCGCGAACGCCGACACCTCGGCCAACACCGATGTCACCTTCGTCATCACCGGTCTGGGCGGCAACCTGTCCCTGATCACCGGAGGCACGCTCGGCACCATCGTTCCCGGGTCGGGCGGCGCCAGCGGCACTCTCACCACCGTCACCGTGACCGACTCCCGTGACGGCTCCGGGCGCGGCTGGACCGCCACCGCGTCGTCGACCGACTTCGTCGGCACCAACATGACGATCCCCAAGAGCGCGGTCAGCTACAACGCGACGGCTGTCGCCGGCGGACTGTTAGGCGGAAGCGTGGGCTCGACCGGCGCACAGACCCTGGACGCCCCGAAGGCGGTGGTCAATCGGACCGGCCTGAACTGGCCGACCGAAATCATCACCTGGACTCCGGCGCTCACCGTCAACTACCAGGGCGGCGCCGCCATTGGGACCTACAAGGGCACTGTGACCATCTCGGTCGCCTAGAGCATTCGGCACCCACCGGCCGGGGCGCACACCCGAGTGCCCCGGCCGGCCCGCTAGAAAGTGATCCATGCGTCCCCTCTCCGCGCTGCGTAGCATCCTCGCCCTTCTCGCCGCCGTTCTCTTGGCGGTCGGGATTCCCGCGTCCGCACTCGCCGACCCCGACCAGTCGGCGGGCGGTGCGCCGGGCGGTTCGATCGGCATCCGTCTCGTCGATGCGCCGGTGGAGCTGAAGGACGATCCCCGGGCGCTTCGGTACATCGTCGACAACCTGCCCCCCGGAACCACCATCACGCGACATGTGATGGTGTCCAACGACACCGGCGCCCCGTCGAAGATCGATGTCTACGCCGGGCCCGCACGCATCGCGGACGGCTCCTTCGTGCTGGAGGAACCCGGCCAGCAGAACGCACTCACGTCGTGGACCACCGTCGACCAGCCGGCGCTCGAGCTCGAAAACGGGCAGCAGGCCGAGGTGGCGGTGACGATCGCGGTCCCCAAGGATGCACCGGAGGCCGAGCAGTACGCGGTGATCTGGGCATCGCACAAGACGCCCGCCCCCGACGGCAGCGGCATCACCAACGAGTCCCGCGTCGGCGTCCGCGTCTACCTCTCGGTGGGGCCGGGTAACGGTCCGCCCGCCGACTTCACCATCTCCGGCCTCACCCCGCGACGCGCGCCGGACGGCACGGCGTCCGTCGTCGCCTCGGTCACCAACACCGGCGGTCGCGCAGTCGATCTGGCAGGCTCCCTGAATCTCTCGGGCGGTCCCGGCGGCTTGTCCGCAGGCCCCATCGACGGTCAGGTCGCAACCATCGGGCCCGGGGAGGACGGCGAGGTCGCCATCGCGGTGCCCGACAGCAGCGCTCTGCCCGCCGGCCCCTGGAAGGCCGACGTGAAACTCGAGAGCGGCATCATCAAGCACGACATGTCGGCGACGGTCACGTTCCCCGACAAGGGCGACGGCGAATCCGTCGGCGCGTCGGATTCCACGCCGTGGCCGCTCATCATCGGGATCGTGGTGGCGGTACTCGCGGTCATCGCACTCGCCGCGTACCTGGTGATGCGGAAGCGTCGTCTCTCGAGCACGGAGCAGTAGCCATGTGGCACAACCGAATGCCTCACCCACTTCGCCTGGCCGTCGTCGTCGCCGGCGTACTGGTTCTCGTCGGAACACCGACCGCGACCGCGACGCCGTCGGATGTGACGACGGCCGATGAGGTGACGACGGCGGAAGCGCCGACCACCACGATTACCGCGCCGACGACGACGACCGCGGCGCCGACGACGACTGCCCGCCGATACGTCGCCCAGCGTGATTCCCGCGAGTCTTCGGACGACACACCCACGACGAGCGCGACCGTGACGACGACCGCGGCGCCGACGACCGCGTCCCCGTCGGCGGAGCCGACCACGCAGACGACGGTGACCACCACGGCGCCGTCGGCCCGCACTGGTCTGATCGCGACCGCGGCGCAGGGTCGGGCCGGCCTGTCCATCACCGTGGGAGGGCGCTACGGCACCATCGTCCCCGGGGCGGAGCGGGCGAGCGGAACCCTGACCCTCGTCTCCGTGACCGCCACCGGTGGTGTGGTGGGCTCGCCGGTCGATTGGACCGCCACCGCGTCGTCGACGGACTTCGTCGGCCCGAACGGCACCATCCCGAAGAGCGCCGTCACGTACACAGCGAGCGCCATCGCGGGCAATCTCGGTGGTTCGACCTCGACGCCGACGCAGACACTCGAAACCCCGAAGACCGTCGTGGCGCGGACCGGCAGCGTCTGGCCGTCGGAGACGATCACCTGGACCCCGGCGCTCAGGGTCGACTACCCCGGCGGCGCCCCCGTCGGCACGTACCGGGGCACCATCACGGTCTCGGTCGCCTAGCCGGCGCGGATCAGGCGGTGGTCGCCAGTGCCGCCGCGAGTCCGAATGCGACCGCCATCGCGGCCGATTCACCGACCGCGCGGCGCAGCGACGCGTCGGCACCCATGCGGTGGGCGGCGGCGGGGGCGACCCAGGTACGGCGCAGCCACCACCCGGCGGCGAGCAGGGCCGCGAGCGCGGCGATCTTGGCGAGCACCACCCGGCCGTACCCGGTGGTGACGAGCGGAGCGATGCCGCCGAGCCGGATCGCCGCGTTGACGACACCCGTCGCCGCGAGCACCCACACGCACCGCCACGCGATCGTCGAGTAGCGCGGCAGCAGCGTCGACCACGCCCCGCGGGAGCGGGCGGTCAGCGCGAGCACGACCAGCATCCCGAACCACGTCGCGGCGGCGAGGACGTGTCCGGCGTCGAGCAGCGATCCGAGGGTCTGCTGCGACATGTGGCCGCTGACCGGGCGGGCGATCAGCGCCAGCCCCGCCAGCGCCAGCACGGGGGCGGCGGGCCACGGCAGACGGCGCCGGAAGGCGACCGCCGACACCACGGCGACCAGGGCGGTGCACACCACGGTCGCCGCGCCGAGTCGGCCCGCGCTCACCACCCGCACGAAGTCGACGACGGTACCGGGCGAGACCGCGAACCGGGACAGGCCTTCGGCCTCGGCGGCCTCGAGGACCACCAGCACGATCTCGGCGACCGTCCACGCGCCGGCCAGCGCGGCGGTGGTCCGCCACAGCTCGCCGGGGTCGAGGGCGGGTCGGCGCTCGTCGCGCTGCAGCCACTGCCACGCGGCCGACCCGAACACCGCCGAACCGAGACCGACGGCGAGCACCCGGACCACGCTCGTGGGGGAGGGCCCGTCCGGGGTGGCGAGCAGCCACGCGAGCCCGACGCCGGTCAGCGCGGTGAGGACGACGAACAGCAGCCACGGGCGGCCGACCGCCACCGTCCTCACCCGCATCGAATACCGGCCGTCAGTCCTGGCTGCGCGGCTTGCGCAGCGCGAACCACAGGCCGCCGCCGAACACGACGACACCGACCGCGACGAATACCCAGATCAGGGCGCTGCCGCCGCCCGACGACTCGTCCGAGCTGTCGGAGGACTGACCGCCCGGCTTCGGGCCCGGCGTGCCGGTGCCCTCCTGCGTCAGCGTGAACTTCTGGGTGCCGCTGACCGGGTGGCCGTCGGCGGAGGTGACCCGGAACGCGATCGTGTAGTCGCCGACCGGGCCGAGGCCCTCGAGCGGCACGCTGACCGTGTCGCCCTGGACCGTGGGGTCACCCTTCGACCACAGGTTGCCGTCGGGGCCGACGACCGTCAGCGACGCGAACTTGGCCTGCAGCGCCTCGTTGAACTTCAGGCTCACCCGTTCGGGGGCGGTCGCGATCTGTGCGCCGTTCGCCGGATCGCTGCCCACGACCGCGGAGTGCGCGGACGCGGTGCCGACGCCGAGCATCGCGGCGAGCATCGTCACGAACCCGATCGCGATGACCCGGAGGCTGTTGACCTTGCTGCGGCTCATGATCGACGGCTCCGGACGGTCGCGCCGATGCCCAGGGCGGCGCCCAGGGCGCCCAGCACCAGGCCGATGCCGCCGAGCCAGCGGGCGGTGGTGTCGGTGGTGTTCGTGGTCTCTTCGGCGGCAGCGGGCATGTTGCCGTGCGCGTCGCCGTCACCGGTGCCGGGCGCGAGGGTCAGCGACGGGGCCGGGTTGTCGGGCTCGCTACCGTCCGGGTTGGGCTGCTCATTCCACTGCACGACCTTGCCGTCGCTGTAGGTCTGGGTAGCGGGGAACTCCACCTTGTCCTGCTCGGGCAGCGGCCCGGCGGACAGGACGAACTGCTGGAACTGGCCCGGTCCGATGCTCACGCCGGGGTCGGCCGTCCACGTCACCGACGTCGCGGTCGCGGACGCCGGATCCTTCTGGACCGTCGCCTTCCAGCCCGGCATCGGCTCGGTGCGCGCGGACTTGAGGTTCGGCAGCTGCACGGTCAGCGCGGTGGTGCCGGCCGTCTCGGACTCGGTGGGGACGCGGAACGTGAGGACGGTGTAGCCGCCCTGTTCCGCGCCGGGGGCGGCTACGGAGACGTGCGCGGAGGCCACGCCGGTGGCCAGCAGCAGGGCGCTGCCGACGGCGCCCGCCGTGATGACGGCGCGCGTGAGGATCTTCTTCATCTGTTCGGGTGTCTTTTCTGTGCGGAGGTACCGGATGCGCTGGTCAGGCGAGCACCGGTGGTCCGCGCCGGGACAGCCCGGCAGCGAGCACAGTGAGACGGGGCGCGCGGCGGTTCAGCGGCCGCGGCCGGAGGACTCGCGCCGGTTCGACCCCGAGCACGGGTGGCTCGAGGACGGCGCGCAGGACATTCGTGACGGGTCCGTAGAGCCGCTCGGCGGTGAGGATCAGGGCCGCGCACACGACGGTGGCGGCGGCGTGCGCGGCGAGCATCGTCAGCGCGGGCACCCCGAGGTGGACGTGGGCGTCGGACGCGAGCGTGAGCGCCAGGTGCCCGGCGCCCTGCCCGGCGGCGAGTGCCGCGAGCAGCGCCCAGTGGCTGCGGGTGAGGGCGGGCACGCCGCCGACGGCCGCGCCGACCCCGACGCAGGCCGCGAGCAGCAGCGTCAGCGCCGTCGTGTCCGGGAGCCCGCCACCGCCGACGCCGTGGGCGGCGACGGCCAGAGACGCGACCGTCGCCCCGACCGCGCCGCCGCGGAGGGCGGCGGTGGGGGCGGGACGACGGGCGGCGGACATGAGTCGGACGCGGTCAGCGCACGCCGAGGCGCGCCAGGATGTCGGCCTCGACGCCGTCGAGTTCGGCGGAGATGGCGTGATGGGCCTGCTTGCGACGCGCGGCCGGCATCTGCTCGGCCGCGTTGACGGCGGTGCCCAGGTCGGTGAGGCGGGAGCGGATCGCCGACGCGAACTGCTGGGTCTCCGCGTCCCCGGGGTGGCGGGTGACGATCTCGTCGACGGACTTCTCTGCGCCCGCGATGCGGGCGCTGAGCTTGGCGCCGTGGCCGGTGTACTCGCCGAGCTGGTCGACGCCGATGCCCATGCGCTGCGCGCGCTGGGAGTCGATCTGGCCGCGCAGCGCGGTGGCACCTCGGTAGGCGATCGGTACGACGACGGGGGCGAGCAGGCGCGCGACACCGAGGTAGCGGCGCAGCTGCGTGACCGTCAGGCCCTTCTCCGCGGCCTTGACGGCGGCCTTCTCCTGCGCCTTGAGGGTGGCGATCTGGGCCTTGTCGACCTTCTGCTGCGCCTTGGCGTCGGCCCGGTGCTTCTTGCGGTCGTTCTTGGCGCCGAGCTTGGCCTCGAGCTTGGCCTTGTGCTTGAGGGCCTTCGCCTCGGCCTTGCGTGTGGCACGCCGCTTACGTTTCTTGAACAACCCCACTGGAAAGGCCCCTCCATCTGGTGTTTCGGCGCAGGCGCGGACCGCGTCACAGCCTATCTGTGCATTGCAAATGCTCGTCGCTTTCGGCTTTACCCTAGGCGAGCACATAATCTTCCACATCGTGTGTTCCCCGATCGGCCCGCAGGACGGCACCGGCACCGCCGAGGCGGCGCCGGTCAGACGTGACGCTTCCGGCGCTGTGGAGGCGCCCATCCTCCTCGAGCCGGGCGCGTTGACGCGCTGCCGGCACCGGATCCACCTCGACGCCACCTATCCCGACCAGTTGGTCGGGGCGCCGGAGAACACCGGCGTCAAGCAGCGGCAGGAGGCCGCGGCCGCGCAGCGCGAGGCGGTGCGGATCCGGCTGGCGGACGCCGACCCCGACGCGTGGGTGCGGATCACCCCCGAGGGGCCGGCCGGGCAGCGGGCCCGCGCCACGCTCGAGGCGTGCCGGGCCGGGGCCGACAAGATCTGGGGCGCGGTGCTGCCGTCCGAGCGCGACACCGGTCGGCGCGGACGCGTCGAGATCCTGCTGCGCGACGCCGAGCGTGGCGGCTACATCCCCGTCATCGTCGTCAACCACAAGGTGACCGATCCGGGCAGCGGCGCCACCACGACCGGGCTGTTCGAGTGGGCGCCGGCGGTCGACGAGAGTCGCAAGGTCCGCGCCCAGTTGCGCGATCAGATGCGGCTGGCGCACGTGTACCGGATGCTCGAGCGGAACGGCCTGGCCAGCCCGTCGGCGCTGGGCGGTGCGATCGGCTACGGCGCCGACTGCGTCCTCGTCCACGACCTGTCCACCGTCCTCGACGACTACGACGAGCGCTTCGCCGACCGGATCGCCGTCGCCCGCGGCGAGGTGCGGACGGTGCCGTCGCAGATCGGCGAGTGCCGCTCGTGCCCGTGGTGGTCGGGTTGCCGGGCGAAGCTCGAGGAGACGCACGACGTGTCGCTGGTGGCGTCCGGGTCGCGCGCCGACGTGCTGCGCGGGCGCGGCGTGCGCACCATCGAGCAGTTGGCGGCGTGGGAGGGCGACGCCCCGGAGGAGTGGCCGCACAACTCGTTCCACGACACCGTCGTCACCGCGAAGGCGTGGCTGGCCGGGGCGCCGCTGGTGCGCCGCAACGACACGGTGACCGTGACCCGCGCCGACGTCGAGGTGGACGTCGACATGGAGAGCTACCAGGAGCACGGCGCCTACCTGTGGGGCACGCTGCTGAACGTCGCGGGCACGTCGGTGTACCGGCCGTTCGTGAGCTGGGACCCGGTGCCCACCGTCGACGAGGCCCGCTCGTTCGCCGAGTTCTGGACGTGGCTGATGGCGGAGCGGGCCGGTGCCGCTGCGACCGGGAAAACATTTGCCGCGTACTGCTATTCACGCTCCGCCGAGGATAAGTGGCTGCTGGACTCGGCCCGCCGCTTCGCCGGGATGGAGGGCATCCCGACCGTCGCCGAGATCCGCGAGTTCATCGACAGCCCGCAGTGGGTGGACATCTACCAGGCCGTCGGTGAGAACTTCGTGTGCCCGAACGGCAAGGGGCTCAAGAAGATTGCTCCCGTCGCCGGGTTCCATTGGCGGGACGCCGAGGCCAGTGGCGAGGCGTCGATGAGCTGGTACCGCGAGGCCGTCGGGTACGACGGCGACCCCGATCTCACCCAGCGTCAGCGGTTGCTCGAGTACAACGAGGACGACGTCATCGCCACCAAGGTGCTGCGTGAGTGGATGAGTGAGCGCGCCGCCGCCGAGATTCCGCACGTGTCGGACCTCTGAGTCCACGTCGGACATCCCGGACAATTCTCCGCACACCCCGGCCGATGGCCGGGGTGTGTTGCCTTTCCCGATGAGTTTTCATGGTTCGGGCGGTCTGTACTCGTGACAGCATCCACGAGACGGGAGACTCCATGACCGCGCAGCTGCCCACCGCCGAACTCGACCGCCGCTACAGCGCCCCCGCAAGCGAACCGACACCCTGGTCCCGGGTGGTGTCGGTACTCGAGGCCGCGGAGGTGTTCTGGTTGACCACGATCCGACCCGACGGCCGCCCGCACGTGACGCCGCTGATCGCGGTCCGGGTCGACGACTGCATGCACTTCTGCACGGGTCCGGACGAGCGTAAGGCAGGCAACCTCGACGGCACCGACGCGTGCGCGCTGACCACCGGGTCGGACGCCCTGTCGTCGGGGGCGGACGTGGTGATCGAGGGCCGGGCGGCGCGGGTGACGGACACGGGGACGCTGTCGCGGGTCGCCGACGCGTACCGGAAGAAGTACGGCCCGGACTGGACCTTCACCGTCGCCGACGGGCGGTTCGTGAACACGGTCGGCGGCCCGGCCGACGTCTTCCGTGTCGAGCCGGTCACCGTCTTCGCCTTCGCGAAAGATCCCCATGCCCAGACGCGTTGGCGGTTCTGACGTCGGGTCGTGCTAGTCCCACAGCGTGTGGCTGCGCGCCGCGACGCATTCGGTGATCCGCCCGACGACCGCGTCGACCGGTATCGGATCGAGGCGGCGACCGCCGCGTAGGCGCAGCGCGACGTGGTCGTTCGCGGCCTCCTTGGGCCCGATCACGGCTTGGTAGGGGACCAGCCGGGTTTCCCGGATCCGCGCGCCCAGGGTACCGTCGGCGCGACCGATCGCGTGGGCCCGCAGTCCGAGGTCGCGGCAGCGGTCGACGAGGCGTTCCGCGTCGGGCGCCTCGGCGTCGGTGACGGGCAGCGCCACCACCTGGGTGGGGGCGAGCCAGGCGGGAAACGCGCCGGCGTGCACCTCGATCAGATGCGCGACGACACGTTCGAGGCTGCCGATGATGCTGCGGTGGATCATCACCGGCCGGTGCTTGGCGCCGTCGGCCCCGATGTAGTTGAGCCCGAACTGTTTCGGCTGGTGGAAATCGACCTGCACGGTGGACAGGGTCGACTCGCGACCGGCGGCGTCCGCGATCTGGACGTCGATCTTGGGCCCGTAGAACGCGGCCTCGCCCGCGACGGCGTCGTAGTCGACGCCGGACGCGTCGAGGACGGCGGTCAGCACGGCGACCGATCGCCGCCACATGGACGGGTCGTCGACGTACTTGCCGCCGGGGCCGGGCAGCGACAGGCGGTAGCGCGACGCCTCGATGCCGAGCGCGGCGTGGGCACGCCGGATCAGATCGAGCGCGGCGGACGCCTCGTCGGCGACTCGGTCAGGGGTGCAGAAGACGTGGGCGTCGTTGAGCTGGATCGCGCGGACGCGGGTGAGGCCGCCGAGCACACCGGACAACTCGGACCGGAACATTCCGCCCAGTTCGGCCATGCGCAAGGGTAATTCGCGGTGGCTGTGCGACCGGGACCGGTAGATGAGCGCATGGTGCGGGCACAGGCTCGGCCGCAGCAGCACCTGCTCCGATCCGAGATCCATCGGCGGGAACATGTCGTCGCGGTAGTGCGACCAGTGGCCGGAGATCTCGTACAGCTCTCGTTTCCCGAGCACCGGCGAGCAGACGTGCCGATAGTTCGTGCGCCGCTCCAGATCGCGGATGTACTCCTCGAGTGCGTGCCGCACGGCCGCGCCGTCGGGCAGCCAGTAGGGGAGCCCGGCGCCCATCAGGGGGTCGGTGTCGAAAAGGTCGAGTTCGCGGCCGAGTTTTCGGTGGTCGATCATCGTGGTCTCCTCGTGGATGCGGAGCGAGTGACCAGACGACGAAGCCCCGGGGCACTCGCCCCGGGGCTTGGTACTGAGTCAGCTGTCAGCGCGCCGGGACACTCTCCGGCGTCGTCGTGCTCATGGCCGCGCGCTGCATAGTCGCCACGATAGCAACCGAATCAGACATGCGCATCAGGTTTTTCGATCTCGAAGTCACCGCGGCGCCATGCGCAGCGCACCGTCCATGCGGACCGTCTCGCCGTTGAGGTAGTCGTGCTCGACGAGGAACTGCGCCAGCTGGGCGTACTCGTCGGGCTTGCCCAGGCGCGACGGGAACGGGATGCCGGCCTCGAGGTTCTTGCGGTACTCGTCGGTGACACCGGCCAGCATCGGGGTGTCGATGGTGCCGGGGGCGATGGTGTTGACGCGGATGCCGACCTGCGCCAGATCACGCGCGGCGGTGATGGTCATGGCATGTACGCCGCCCTTGGACGCGGTGTAGGCGATCTGGCCGATCTGCCCCTCGAACGCCGCCACCGACGCGGTGTTGATGACGATGCCGCGCTGACCGGAGTCGTCGACCGTCGGCAGGTGCTGCATCGCGTTCGCCGCCAGGCGCATCACGTTGAACGTGCCGAGCAGGTTGACCGTGATGACCGTGCGGAACAGTTCGAGGTCGTGCGGGCCGTTCTTCGACAGGATGCGCCCCGCCCAGCCGACGCCCGCGCAGTTGACGACGATGCGCAGCGGAACCCCCGACTCGCCGATCTTGTCGACCGCGGCCTGCACCTCGGCCTCGCTGGTCACATCGGCGGGAATGAACGTCACGCCCGCGGGCACGTTGTCCCCGGCCCGCTCGATGGACTGTGCCAGGTCCAGACCGAACACGGTGGCACCCGCGTCGGCGAGGCGCTTGGCGGTCGCGGCCCCGAGCCCGGAGGCTGCGCCGGTGATCAGTGCCGCGGTTCCCTGGATTTCCACTGCAGTTCCCCTTCGCTCCGGGTCGACCACCTCGGCCGGCCGTGGTGATCTGCACCATAACGCGGGGACGGGTCGCGGCGCTCGCCGGTGATCACAACGGGCCGCCCGACGCCGCCGCGAGGTCGTGCCGGTGCGCCCATGCGGCGACGTCGCCCCGCTCGAGCGCGACCGCCAGTAGATCCGGGAACCGGTCCGGGGTGCATGCGAATGCCGGAACACCCAGTGCGGCAAGCGCTGCCGCGTTGTCCCGGTCGAAGGCGGGCGCGCCGTCGTCGGACAGGGCCAGCAGCACCACCACCTGCACCCCGGCGTCGCGCATCGCGGCCACCCGGCGCAGCATCTCGGCACGGATCCCGCCCTCGTACAGGTCGGAGATCAGCACGAACAACGACTCGGCGGGCCGGGTGATCAGCGACTGACCGTAGGCGATGGCGCGGTTGATGTCGGTGCCGCCGCCCAGTTGGGTGCCGAACAGCACGTCCACCGGGTCGGACAGCTTGTCGGTGAGGTCCACGACCGCCGTGTCGAACACCACCAGCGACGTGCGCAGCGACCGCATCGAAGCGAGCACCGCACCGAACACCGACGCGTACACCACGCTCGACGCCATCGACCCCGACTGGTCGATCGCCAGCACCACGTCGCGTTGCACCGCCTGGGACCGGCGCCCGTAGCCGATCAGCCGTTCCGGCACCACCGTCCGGTACTCCGGGAGGTAGTGCTGCAGGTTCGCCCGGATCGTGCGGTGGAAGTCCAGGTCGCGCAGCTTCGGGTTGGTGGTGCGGGCCGCCCGGTTGAGCGCTCCCGTCACCGCGGTGCGGGTGGCCCGGGCCAGGCGTTCCTCGATCTCGCGGACCACCCGCTCCACCACCGTCCGCGCGGTCGCCTTGGTGGTCTCCGGCATCACCCGGTTCAGGCTCAGCAGCGTGCCCACCAAGTGGACGTCGGGTTCCACGGCCTCGAGCATCTCCGGTTCCAGGAGCAGCTGGGTCAGCCCGAGCCGTTCCATCGCGTCGCGCTGCATCACCTGCACCACCGAGGTGGGGAAGTAGGTGCGGATGTCGCCGAGCCATCGCGCCACGCGGGGGGCCGAACCGCCGAGACCGGCACCGCGCTGGGGATTTCCGTCCGCGGGGCCGCGGTCGTCGTAGAGCGCGGACAGGGCCGCGTCCATCGCGGTGTCCGACGCCGACGCCAGCCCGCCGGTGGATTCCTCGGCGACGTCGCCGAGCAGCAGCCGCCAGCGGCGCATCCGTTCGTCGTCGATCGGTGTGGTCATGCGGGGATCCCCAGGATCAGGGCGGTGGCCGTGAGGGCGCGACCGCCGCGGTCGGTGTCGAGGGCGACGTCGGCGGCGGTGGCCCGACTCCCGTCGCGCAGGATCTCGCCGAGCGTGCGGCGCTCCGCGGGGCCGAACCCGCCGAAGGTGCGGCGCAGGGCCGGCAGCGCGTCGAGGAACTCGTCGGCGTGCAGCCCGGACACCCACACGTCGATCAGCGTGAGCAGGTCCCGGTCGTGGACGAGCAGCAGCCCGCTGCCGCCCGCGAACCCGTCGATCCACCGCGCCTTCGCCGCGGCCGCGACGCCGGCCGACAGCGCCCGGCCCACCCGCGCGGTGGTCTCGGCGGTGTCGAGGCGCCCCACGTCGCGCAGCAGGCGCACCGTGCGGCCGGTGAGCAGGCCGTCGACGTCGTCGCGTCCGGCCAGCGTCGTCAGGGTGTCGAGCCATCGGTCGGTCGACGCGGGATCGTCGCGCAGGGTGAGCGCGGCGTGGACGTCGTCGAGTGCGCCGCGCAATCCGTCCGCGGCGTCGGCGTCGAGGCCGGTCACCGCGGCGGGCAGGCCCGCGCAGATCCGCACCAGCAGGGCGTCGACAACCCGGTCCAGCGCGGACAGGTCGGTGCCGCGCACGTCCCCGTACCGGAGGGTGCGCACCAGCGCCGGTAGCGCCGCCATCAGGTGGGCGACGTCGTGGTCGAGTGCCGCGGCGGTGTCGACCGCACCCAGCAGGTCGGCGACGGTGTCGCGGAGGTCGGCGAGCAGGGACTGCTCGAGCAGGCCGGTGACCTCGGCCAGGGTGATGTCGGGTCGAGCCGCCCGGTCGCGCACCACGGCCTCGGCGGCGGTGACGACGGTGGTACCCCAGCGGGCCGCCTCCACCACCGCGACCGCGAGTTCGGGTCGCCAGCGCAGCTTCCAGGACTCGCGGAAGGTGCCGGTCGAGCGCACCGTCGACTGGGTCGGCACCGCCCAGTCCACCTCGATCAACCGCAGCCGGTGCAGCAACTGCGACCGCTGCCGGTCGAAGTCGGCGCGCAGATCCAGGCTCAGTTCCTTGTCCGACGGGGAACGCTTGAGCCGCAACGACTTCGATCGCGCCCGCAGATCCGCCTCGAGCGGGACGGTCGGGGTCGCGTCGGGGACCTCGCCGAGGGACTCCCCGACGACCAACTGCCGTGTCACCAGGTCGAGCAGCAGCTCGTCGCCGTCGCACAGCACCGCGCGGGTGGCCTCGGTGACCTCCGCGAGACCCGGCAGCGGCCGGTCCCGCAGGGCCGCAAGGGTGTCCGCGAGGCGGGTCGCCTCGATGACGTGTGCGCTGGACACCGGCAGGTCCTCGGCGCGCAGCACCCGCGCCACCCGGGTCAGCCACCGGGCGATGGTGTCGTCGGGGGCGGTGAACAGGTGCTCGTACCAGCCGGGGGAGACGATGCCCGCGCCGTAACCGGACGCGATGGACAGCCGGGAGTGGGTCCACGGCACCCAGGTGAGCGACGCCTTCACCTTCGGGAGACCGCGCAGCAGTCGCGCGTCCGGTGCGGCCGGTCCCAGCCGGCCGGCCAGGGCGGGTGCGTGCATCGCCCCGCACACCACCGCGATCCGCAGCGCCCCAGCCTTGACCGTTGCGCGCAGCACCTGCCGCATGTGGGCCTCGCGGCGCGCGGTGTGGTCGTCGAGTTCGACACCCTCGCGCAGCGCCGCCATCGCCTCGGTGATCGCGTCAAAGGCTGCGGTCGGGTCGTCCTCCTCACCGGGGGAACGGGATTCGACGACCGTGTCCCACCACTGCTCGAAGTCGTCGTAGCCGGCCGCCGCCGCCAGCGCGGTCAGCGGATCCGGGCGGGCGGCCTCGTCGTCAGCGCGGTCCGCGGCGAGCGTCAACGTCGCCGGCAGGTCGCAGAACCGGACGTCGGCGTCGTGGAACACCGCCCAGCGCAGCGCCTGCCATTCCGGCGAGAACACCGCCAGCGGCCAGAACGCCGCGCGCGCAGGATCGTTCGCGGCGTATCCGAGCAGCGCCACCGGCGGGCGCAGCTGGTCGTCCATCGCCAGCGGGACGAGGGCGTCGGCGTCGGCCGGGCCCTCGATGAGCACGGTGTCCGGCTCGAACGCATCCAGCGCCCGCAGCACCGACCGCGTGGATCCGGGGCCGTGGTGCCGGATGCCGAACACCCGCACCTCTACGCCACTGGTTCCAGCGGTCACCCGGTCACCTCGCGGCACGCCCGGTAGAAGTCGTCCCACTCGGTGCGGTGGCGCACCACGGCCTCGAGGTACTCGGTCCACACCACCCGGTCGGCCACCGGGTCCTTGAGGACGGAGCCGAGGATGCCGGCCGCCACGTCGGCCGGGCGCAGGGTGCCGTCGCCGAAGTGGGCGGCCAGGGCCAGGCCGTTGGTCACCACCGAGATCGCCTCGGCGGTCGACAACGTGCCGGACGGGGACTTGACCTTGGTGCGGCCGTCGTCGGTGACCCCGTCGCGCAGTTCCCGGAACACGGTGACGACGCGGCGGATCTCCTCCGCGGCCGCGGGCACCGGCGGCAGTTCCAGTGCGGCGCCGAGCTGTTCGACGCGGCGGACCACGATCGCCACCTCGTCGTCGGCGCTCGCCGGCAGCGGCAGCACGACGGTGTTGAAGCGGCGGCGCAGCGCCGACGACAGGTCGTTGACGCCGCGGTCGCGGTCGTTGGCGGTGGCGATGACGTTGAAGCCCTTCGCCGCCTGCACCTCGGTCCCGAGTTCGGGCACGGGCAGCGTCTTCTCCGACAGGATCGTGATGAGCGCGTCCTGCACGTCGGCGGGCATGCGGGTCAGTTCCTCGATCCGGGCGATGGCGCCGTCGCGCATCGCGGTCATCACCGGCGACGGCACCACCGCGGCGGGGGACGGGCCCTCGGCGAGCAGTCGCGCGTAGTTCCAGCCGTAGCGCACCGACTCCTCCGCGGTGCCGGCGGTGCCCTGCACCAGCCGCGTCGACTCGCCGGAGATCGCCGCCGCCAGGTGCTCGGACACCCAGGTCTTCGCCGTGCCGGGCACACCGAGCAGCAGCAGGGCGCGGTCGGTGGCCAGGGTCGCGACGGCCACCTCCATCAGGCGCCGCGGACCGATGTACTTGGGGGTGATGACGGTGCCGTCGGGCAGCGTGCCGCCCAGGAGGTAGGTCACTACCGCCTGCGGCGACAGCCGCCACGACGGCGGGCGCGGGCGGTCGTCGGCCGCGGCCAGCGCCGCGAGTTCGTGCGCGTACTGCTGCTCGGCGTGGGGACGCAGCAGGGCCGGCTCGGCGGTCAGGGTGTCGGTCACGTCAGCTCCTGGTGAAGGTGTCGGCGGTGGGTGAGGATGTCGGCGGCGGCCGCGAACAGCGCCAGGCGGTCGAGGTCTCCGGTGCGGGTCGCGGCGTCGGACAGCGCCGACTCGAGCTCGAACGGGGCGCGGTGGGCGAGCAGGTCGACGGTGTGCCGCAGTTCGGCGGTCCGCACGCGGGACGCGTACGCCCCGGCCATGACCGCGGCGGCCACGTCGAGCGGCCACGGCGCCGCCAGCGCCGCGAGCAGGCTCGGGTCGGGCAGCGCGCCGTCGCGGGTGGCCCGCAGGCGGGCGATCAGCACGTCGCGCGGCAGGTGGGCCGCCACCTGCGGGTCGACGCTGCCGCAGCGCCGCAGCAGCGCCACCGCCCAGTCCGCGTCCCCCTGGGCGGCGACCGCGGCGGACCAGGCGTGCTCCAGCGCCTCCGCGAACGGTGCGGCCACGGACACGTTCGGCAAATCCTCTGGAGTGACGCCGAATTCGGCCCACACCGCCAGCGGTGCCGCCTGGGTGACCCGGGTCAGCCGGACGTCCGCGGTCGTCGCGGTGCGGTCGTCGAGGCCGTCGCGCAGGGCCGCGTCGTCGAGCCGTTCGGGCACCGTCACGGTGACGACGCCGTCGGCGACGTGGATCCACTCCCGCAGCCGCTGCGCCATGCGGCGCCCGAACGCGGAGCCGGGCAGGTGCCGCAGCACGCCCGCCGCGGCCTGTCGCACGCGCAGGCTGCGGTCGTCGAGGGCCTGCTCGAGCAGTGGTTCGTCGTCCGGACCGAGACCGGCGGCCAGTTCGGTGACCAGGGCGGCGCGCTGCTCCGCAGTCTCGGACCGCCACCCGGCCGACAGCAGGGCCCTCGACGCGGCCGGGTCGGTGCGGCGCAGCGCCGCGAACCAGCGGCGCCGAACCGCGGGGGTACCGTGCCGCCAGTCCTCGTCATCGCCGGTGTCGGGGGCGCGCAGCGCGGCCCACTCGGGGTTGCGGGCGGCGAGCCACTGGCCGCGCGGCCCCGCGAGCGTGACCAGTCCGTCCCGGTACTGGGCGAGCCGGACGGCGGCGCCGAGCAGGTCGACGAGCAGGTCCGATGGTGGCCGAAAACCCGCTGCGGCGCCGAACCATTCGGGCAGCAGCGGGGAGTCGACGAGGAGCAGGGACCGCAGTCGCGTCGCCGCGGCCTCCGGCAGCAACGGCCGCGGATCGTCGGGCGTGGCCGTCGGGACCGGTGCCGTGGTGGGTGCGGCCGCCCCGGCGAGGAACGCGGACTCCAGCGCCGCCGCCGCGAGCAACGTCGGTGCCGGGTCGCCGCCGTCGAGGGCGGCCGCCGCGGCCGCGGTGTGCAGGCCGGCCAGCGACACCGTCGAGCGGGCGGTGCCGAGAAGCGCTGTTGCCGTGAGGGATTCCGGGTAAGGGCGGATCACGCGGCGATCACCGTGCCGGCGTCGAACACGGAGGCGGGCAGCAGCGCGGTGCCGTCCCAGTCGCCGCACACGGTGACCGGGTGGCCGCCGGAGACGGCGAGTAGTTGCCAGCGGGACGGGTCGTCGCCGCCGACGGGCAGGGCCCGACCAGCGCGGTCCACCACGTGCCACGTTCCCGCGGTGACGGTGGGCGTGACGTCGGCAAGGAGCATCGGCCACGAGCGGATCCACGGGTCGGCGGCGAGCGCGGCGGCGTAGCCCGCGAGGGCGGTGGCCGGGTCGGTGGCGCCGGGCAGGGTGGTGAACGGTTCCGGTGCGGCGTGCTGGGTGCCCAGCTGCGCACGCAGCGGTGCGGCCGCCGGGTAGAAGTGCAGGTCGGCGTCGATGATCGTTCCCGGAATCGGTGCGGCCGTAGTGAACTGGGCGCTGCCGTGTGCGAAGTCGAGGAGCAGCGCCCAGCGGCCGGAATCGCGTCCGCGCAGCCACACCCGACGGGTGACCAGGCGCCCCTCGTCGGCGGTGCGGACGGCCAGCACCTGCCAGCGGTCACGGACGGCCGGTTGGGCGCGCACCTCGTCGGCGCGGACGGAAACCCCGAGGTGCGTCTGCACCGACCGGTTCAGCGGCTCCGGCAGTCGGTCACGGTCGCGGAACGCGCGGATCAGCAGATGTAGACGGGCGTACTCGGTGAGCAGCGGCGCCGGCCAGTCCGGGTCGCCGGCCACGAGGGCCGGCAGCGAGCGCAGGGTGGCGGCGACGCCCGGTGCCTGCGCGTCGACCATGCGGGCCGCGATGGCGTCGTAGGCGGCGGCGTCGTGGGGGACGGAGCCGAGGCCGGCGACGATCCGGTCGGTCAGCCACCGCTCCAGCTCGTCGAGGCCGGCGGCGATCCGCTCGGTGCGGCGCTCGGCGGTGGCCGGGTCGGGCGCCGTCTTGGCGGGTGCGTCGGGGGTGGCGGCGGCGCGGGCCGCCCGGGTGGCGAGCCAGTCGGTGACGAACTCGGGAGCCTCGGCGACGGGCATGGCGCCGTCGGCCCAGCACAGCAGCAGGCCCAGGGCGTGCTTGCACGGGAACTTGCGGCTCGGGCACGAGCAGCGGTACGCCGGGCCGGTCAGATCGACGGCCGCGAGGTACGGGTTCGTGCCGCTGCCGCCGCACGACCCCCACAGTGCGGTGTCGCTGCGGCCGGTGTCCGCCCATTTCGATGCCAGACCGCGCGCAGCCGTCAACGACGCCGGGTCGGGCGCGGCGGCCGCGATCTGCGCGGGGGACCAGGGTTCTGTCACGTCGGAAAAAAGTACGGCAGATCCCCGACAGGTCGCCAAGCGCGGAGCTCGATCGTGGGATCCGTCACGGACGGCGCTACCGTGGTCGGCACGTGTCCTTGGCGAAACACCGTCATCGCCGAACTCCGGCCCGACGCCGCGACCCTGCCCGGACCGGTCCCCGGGCGCGTCCCGCCCAGTCCTGTCCACCTGGGGCCGGTACCGGAGTGGCGCCGCCCCTCGCGACGTCGACAACGGCTTGCGCCGATAGGTGTGGTCGGCGTCATGATCATGGGTTCGGCCGGCCGCACCTACCAGCCGGGTCACTGCGAGAGTTGGAGGCGAACTGGCGACTGTGGGATCTGATCTACAACGGGATCCTGCATTCTGCCGCGTCCGGGAACTGCACGATCACGCATGCGGCGCAGAAACACCTCAGGCTCCCGATCGTCGCGCCCTCTCACACTGTCGACGACACGGGTCCGCGGCCTCGGTCGGACTGACCGTGGAAGTCGAGGCGCGGCCGCGCCGGTAAACAACATGTTGCATGCCAAAGATTTTCGGAATCCGATTGTGGGGGGTCCACGTGCGGGTCCGGCTGCAGGCTATGGTCTGGGTGAAATTCGTTGCTGCCCACCGCAGAGGGAGTACTCGATGTCCATGACCGAGGTGTCCGCCGACCACCCGTACAGCCCGGCGTTCGTCGCCGCAGGGCTCGTATTCGTCTCCGGCGCATTGTCCGTCGATGCGTCAGGAGCTCCGGTGCCTGGCCGTATCGAGGCGCTCGACGCGGCGGTCGACCGGATGGTCGATCGGCTTGCGACCGTCGGTGGCGAACTGAAGGACGTCGTGAAGCTCACCTACTTCGTGACCGACCTGTCGTTGCGCGAGGAGGCGAACCGGCAGTTCGAGCGACTCTTCGACGCCCCGCGTCCGGCTCGCACCTTCGTCGAGGTGAGCGGACTGCCGTACGGCGCGACGGTCGAGATCGACGCCGTCGCGACCGCGAAGGGCTAGGCAGGCCCGAGCACCGGGGATCGAGGTGCACGCAAGCCGTCCGTGGGCGCTGTCACGGAGGGCGTTGCCGTGGTCTGCACGTGTCCTGGGGAGGAGACATACGCACGCGGGGGTGGATCCCAGAAGAGCCTGCTCAGCCGCGGGGAAGCTCCATTGTCATGACCTGTGGGAGACCAACCCAATCCGAACTCACGATCGTCGCAGAGTGAGCTGCCAGTAGCTGCACTCGCGCGATTGCCTGCTCCGGTGTCGGCGACACCCCGTCGATCGGCGGTTCGACCGCGTATGCGTCGGTCGCCACGACGAGGTAGCCACCGTCCCTGTACCACCGGCTGTCGCTGCTCAGGAGATCGCTCGCGTCGCCGTCGAACACCACAAACCATCCGGCGAGGTCGGCGCCGAAACGCGCCCCCCGGGCATCCCCCTGGTCAAAGCCGTGCACAGCAGGGAACACCGTCGCCGAATCGAATCGGTCGCTGTCGTGAAGCGTTCTCAGGTGCTGCGCGTACTCGACGTCACTGGTCAACCGATTGATCGGGACGGTCTTCTCCACCGTGCCGGGAATCAGTTCGATCACGAACCGTCCCGCCATGTCCGCGCTGCTCGGCCAGTGCCCGGCGCGGACCGCATCGTCGAGGGACGCCGCGTTTCCGATCAACTCAGCCGGACCGAATACCGTGCCGCCCAGTCGATCCCGGATCAGGCGGTCCAAATCTGCGGGTCCGCGCCCTGTCCCAGCCGCGAATCCGTCCTTCATCTCGAGTTTGACGACGACCGGTCGGTGCCCCGGATTGGAGTCGTGCCATAGACGGAGATCGTCGAGGCACGAGCCGAGGTCGCCGAAGCCTGATGCGGAGCCCGTGGACGCGACGAAACCCGTTCCGTCGGTGCAGTTGTTGTCGTTCCCGATCGGGTTCTCGTGAGAGACACGCCAGCCTCGTCCCAGTGGATTCGTCCAGACGTCGATCTCGACCATGCCGGCCCCGTCGTCGAGGGCGTCCACCAAGTGCGGATAACGGAACGTCTCGTAGGCGTTGTGTACCCCTACGCGTGTGAGATCGCCGAACCTGAGCTCCGCCGACGAGGACGGGACGACGTCGGCCACGGCAACTGGACCCACTGCCATCGTGCACCCCACTGTTACTGCCGCAGCCAGCATTCTGCGTCGTCTCATGGCGAGCAGGGTAGGGCAAGCCGCTACCTTCGGCGTTCGATTCGTCGGTTAATGATCAAAACCTCCACAGCGACACTCACCACTGCGCGACCATCACACGTACAAGACGTTCGAACCGGACATCTTGGTTAGGTAAGTGACGGTGTCCCGCTACGACAATGCCGTCGAAGGTGCGCGCGGGAGATTCCGCTCGGCGCCGTCTCCTGGTGTTACGGTGAGCCCGTGTTCGACTTTGCCAGTCTCGACGCGGCGATCCTCATTACGCTCCGCGCGTGCGTCGCGGAACTCCGCGATGCCGACGACTCGCTCGCGGTGGTGGCCTGCGGCATGGTCGAAGACCTCACCGGGTTCTTCGTTGCCGGGGCCGGTGCGACGTGGGCCGCTGGGCTCGAGGGATCGAGCGCAGACAAGGCGCAGTGGGCCTGGAGTCCGTCGGAGTGGCCGCTCTGCGGTGAAGACCCGGACGATGCCGCGCCAGGACGGGTAACGAGCGCAATCTGGGCGCTCTCTGGCACCCAGGCAACGATCGACGGGACGGGGAAAGAGCTCGAGGCGGATGCCTATGATGCCCTCCGGCTGCAATACGAGAACCGGATCGTGCGTGCGATCCAGCGGATGCAGGCGGATGGCGAGTTTCGCGATGCCGCGGGAAATGACGTGTGGATCTGGCTGCACTCCGCGGACGACGCTGATCCCGAGCTCGACGCGCGCAGCTTTGCCGCCCTGCAGGGCCCCGAACTCGCCCGCGATTTCAGTGACCGTTTCGGCGCCGGGGGCGATCGGCTGCTCGCGCGTATCGCAGCCCGCGAGGCGTAGCACAGCACGGAAGGCGTCGTCCCGGTGACCTGCGCGCTCAGGTCCCGCTCACGTCGGCGGAGTCGGGCGCCACGCTGCACCGCCGAGTACCTCTGTGGCCCGTAGGGCGTTTCGTTGCTGTCGTAGTGCCTTTCACATTCTGGCGCTTCGGTGGTGAATCGTTCTTGGCCGGCGCGGTGTGGGCGCAGGTGGCCAAGTCGTGGGTGAACACCTACGAGTTGGTGGAGATCGAGTTCTCGGTCAATGGATTGAATCGTGTTCTGCGGTTGACGGATTCGTTGGGAAGGCGGATCTGTTCGTTCCGGCTGACGAACCGAAAGTTCGATCGACTCTTCGACGCCCCGCGTCCGGCCCGCACCTTCGTCGGGGTGAGTGGGCTGCCGTACGTGCGACGGTCGAGATCGACGCGGTCGCCGTGGCCGACACGCGCGGCTGAGCCCGGACGGTCGGTGCGGGCGTCGGCGACTGAATCGCGCGGAAACCCTGGCCGCATCCACCCAGATGAGTGATACTCGGAGTGACATATATGTGGGAGGGTGGAGCCGTGGATCGGAACACGCAGTACGACGCCGTGATCGTCGGTGCCGGCTTCGGCGGAATGGGTGCGGTAATCGCCCTGAATCGGCTCGGCCTGACGAATCTGGCGATCCTCGAACGCGAGGACGACCTCGGCGGCACGTGGCACGTCAATCGCTACCCGGGCCTGGCCGTGGACATCGCCTCGGTCACCTACTCGTACTCCTTCGAACCGAATCCGCACTGGTCGCGGCTGTTCGCGCCGGGTGCCGAACTCAAGCGGTATGCCGAGCACGTCGCCGACAAGTACGACCTGCGCCGGTACATGCGGTTCGGGACGGTCGTCACCGGCGCCCGCTGGGACGAGACCGCACGGCACTGGGTGGTGTCTGTCGAGGGCGGCGAACAGGTGACCGGGCGCTACCTGCTCACCGCGACCGGATTCCTGTCGCAGCCACAGATGCCGGACATCGACGGCATCGACACGTTCTCCGGTCGCGTCCTGCACACCACCGCGTGGGAGGACGGTATCGACCTGGCGGGGTCGCGTGCCGCGATCATCGGCACCGGTGCCACCGCCGTCCAGTTGATCCCCGAGGTCGCCCGGAAGGCGCGGGAGCTCACCGTCTACCAGCGCACCCCGATCTGGGTGGTGCCGAAGGCTGATGTTCCGATTCCCGGTGTGGTGCAACGGCTCTTCTCGCGGGTTCCGGCAACGCAACGCGTAGCCCGCTTCGTGAGCGATGCGATCCTCGAGGGCATCATGGTCAGCGCGGTGCTGCACTACCGCCAGGCGAAGTTCCTCAACAAGGGGGCCGCGGCGGCGTCGCGCTTGTTCCTGCGGGCTCAGGTGCGGGACGCCGAGCTGCGTCGCCGCCTGACCCCCGACTACGACTTCGGGTGCAAGCGGCCGACGTTCTCCAACAGCTACTACCGGACCTTCACGAAGAAGAACGTGAACCTCGAGACGACGTCGATCGCGCGGATCGAACCCGACGCGATCGTCACCGCCGACGGCCGGCGCACCGAGATCGACACCTTGATCCTGGCAACCGGGTTCAACCTGTGGGACGTGAACTTCCCCGCAATCGAGATTATCGGACGGGACGGCCTCGACCTCGGAAAGTGGTGGCGCGACAACCGCTTCCAGGCGTACGAGGGTGTTGCCGTGCTGAAGTTCCCGAACTTTCTCACTCTCGCGAGTCCGTACTCGTACAGCGGGCTGTCGTACTTCACCACGATCGAGTCGCAGATGGTGCACATGACCAGGCTGCTGACCGAGATGCGCCGCCGCGGCACCGACGTCTTCGAGGTGACCGAGGACGCCAACACCCGGTTCCTCGACCGGATGACGGCGAACCTCGACGACTCGGTCTTCTACGGCGGAAGCTGTGGATCGGCCCGGTCGTACTACTTCAACCAACACGGTGAGGCCGCTCTGCTGCGTCCCACCTCGACGGCCAACGCCTTCGCCGAGGCGCGACGCTTCCCGCTCGACGACTACGCCTTCTCCGCGCCGGACCCGGCGCCGGCGCGGTAGCGGCGCACCGGTCGGTTTGCCGCGATCGGTCGCTCTGGTGGATTCGTTGTCCTGTTGGACTCGTGGACGGTGAATGCGCTGCGGCGTGCACTCGACGGGTGTGCGGTCGTGGAAGCGATCGTCGGCGAGGATGCCGTCGTGGATGGAGTCGAGCGACCTGAGCCGGTCGACCGGGCCGCAGGCCCCGGCGGATAGAGTCGTCTGTCCGTTCGGTGACGTGGGATAGGGGTCTGGTTACGTGATCACTGGTGAGCTCGGGGACGCCGACATCGACGAGGGCTGTTTCGAGTAGGCCCGGACAGCGCTCTCGCGCGGTCCTCGAGGAAATCTCCTGGACTGTCGCCCCCAGAACACTTCCCGAACCCCCGAACCCGAGGACACCCATGACTGACATCAACCCGTCCGCCACCGAGGCCAACTTCAAGCTGCTGCAGACGGAACCGTTCTTCGAGGTGGTGGTCGACCTGGTCGCCGGCTATCTCGCGTCGGCGTTCGACGACCCCGCCGCGGTCGAGGTGGACGAGTGGACGCTGAGCTGCCTCCCGACGACGAACAAGACTGCCGAGCGCGAACGCCTCTTCACGCTCAATGTCGGCCCGATGGAAGTGCTCTACGTGGAGCGCTACACGGAGAACGGGGAGACCGTCGACTTCCGCACAGTGCTGTACACCTCGCTGTCCGCGCTGATGCGCCGCACCAGGTACAGCCTCGACGGACTCGCCATGGCGAACCCGTTGCTGCGCTTCAAGGAAACCGAACTGGCCTCTGCCGACGGCGATGGAGTGCTGATCGACTGGTTCCTGTCCGACGAGGGCGCCGACGACCAGTTCTTCGAACTGCCGCTGGACGAGACGACGATCGCTCCGCTGGCCGAGCGGCTGGTGAGCAAGGGGCGTGGCCCGTATGCTCAGTACCACAATCGGTGGTTCGCGCAGCACGTCCTCGATGTGATGAACGAGGATGCCTGACATGACGATTCGGCTTCCCAAGGTTCTCTCGTCCGGTGGCGACACCGCCGCTGTCGAGGTGCTGCGGACCTACTTCACCGAGCCGTTGGTGAAGACCGGATACCTCCGCAGTGGAGCCAGATGGGACACGTGGGATTCGACCGGGACACGTGACCGGGACGCGAACGTGTTCACCGCCGACGACGTGGTCGCCGTCTCGATGCTGTCGGTGGAGGTCTCGCCGGACGGAGCCCAGATTCTGTTGCGGGAGCGCCGCGACGAGTTCGCCGGACTGCTGGCAGACGTCGGCCCCGACCGCGAGCTGGTCGACGAAGCCGACGAACTGACCCCGGAATCGCCGGTGCTGCGGCTCGAGGATGCGCTGTGGACGGTGCCGAGCATCGGACGCACAGTCGCGTCGAAGCTGATCGCCCGGAAGCGTCCGCGGCTGTTCCCGATCTACGACCGCGTCATCGGTGAGGTGCTCGGCACCAAGCAGGCGCACCTCGAACCTGTCCGGCAGGCGCTGCGCGCAAACGACGGCGAGCTGCACCGCAGACTCGTCTCGCTTCGGGAGCAGGCGGATCTGGACGAGGCGATTCCGGCCCTGCGGATTCTCACCGTTCTCGCCTGGATGCAACTCAAGGCGCCGCGCTGACGGGTCAGCCGATGAGTTTTGCTCCGCGGCCGGGTCGATACCTGTGAGACGACATTCGACCAGGGAGGCGCGCATGACGATCGAATACGACTTGGGGCCGGCCGCTGCGCAGGTGGCACGGCTTACCGAGGGCATTGCCGATGAACAACTCGACCTTCCGACGCCCTGTTCGGAGTGGTCGGTTTCCGACCTGCTCCGGCATTTCCTCGAACTGACCAACGCCTTTGCCGCGGCAGCTCGGAAGGTGCCGTTCCCCGGTGACGGGTCCGGCCGACCGGACCAGTTGCCGTCGGACTGGCAGGCCCAGCTTCGTCGGCAGCTCGACGCGATGGCTGAAGCGTGGCGGTCGGCTGACGCGTGGGAGGGGGAGGCCACCGCGGGCGGCGTGACCCTGCCGGCACCCGTCATTGCGGCGGTCGCGGTGGACGAACTGGTCCTGCACGGATGGGATCTCGCCCGGGCCACCGGTCAGCCCTTCGAGGCCGATCCGGCCAGCATCGAGGCGAGCCTGGGATTCGCGGCGTCGATGTCCGTGCCCGGCGAGGAGGCCGGCCGCGAGGGGCTCTACGGGCCGGTGGTCCCGGTCCCCGACGACGCCTCCGATCTGGACCGGCTCCTCGGATACGCCGGCCGCGATCCGCAGTGGGCGCCGTCCGGGGAAATCGTCGGCGGGTAACCGCCGCCGGGGAATTGGGCGATCATGGATCGACAACGCTCGCGGAAAGGTCGATCCCTGATGGAGGAAGCAGCGATGGCGGGACGCCCGGTATCCGGCACCCGACAGCCGGTGAACTACGGCGAAGTGGAGGGCGCGGTCCTTCAGGCGCTGCCGAACGAGGGGCACCGCGGTGTGAACCGCTTCAGCGTCGCGCTCATCGGCGATGCGGAGTCGTTCGATGCGTTGCTCGCGGCGTTCTGGCGGGTCGAGGCGGCGCATCGCCATGACGGCCGGTGCTTTCTGATGCTCGACGATCCGAACCAGTGCCTCTACACGAGCGGACATGCGCGCGCCAAGCACGAGCTGGATGGAGACATCGCGTACCCGGACGACGACACCGACGACGCGCTCGCCGCCTACGAGACCGCGGTGTTCGAGTCGGCCGCAGCGGCGCTCCGAGATCCGGACCGGGCTGTGCGATGGGAGGACGTGGGCAGCTCGTTCGTCACGGAGCCGAGCGACATCGAGGCGTTGGTGGCGCTCAATCGCGACCCGGGTCTGGTGGTGGACGACGTGCACGTGGTGCAGTGCCTGCCGACCGCGGATGACACCGATCTGCTCGCCGACCTCCCGAACGGCTACTTCGCGTGCGACTGGACGCCTTTCGAATGCCACGCCGTGGCGCGCCGGATGGGCGAGCGCCACGGGTATGCGCTCGTCGGGATCGGCGCGTCCACGCTCGGATTCCTCAGCGTCCTCGATCCTGAGCAGCGGGACGTCGACGCCTTGATCGCCGATCTGCGCGAACTGTACGGGCAACCTGACGCCGACGCCTGGAACGAACTCGCCGATGTGCTTCGGGGGTCGTCGGTGCTGCTCCTCGGATACACGGAGGACTTCGCGGAGCTCACAGAGACCTAGACGTGTCTCCTCAATGCCGGTGATGGTTCGCCGGACGCCGTAGGGGACACGCCCTAGAGTCCCCTGAGCCCGAGCAGTCGACTCGCGAGGCGAGGCGGTCGATCCCCTCGCCCCCTCAGTCGATCTACGAGCTCAGGCGTGTGGGGTGGGAACGAGTCGAGGATCTCAGCGGGCCCGAACGCGATGGGTTCGCCGAGTTTCGCGCGGTCTCGAGCGTCCGTCCAACCCGTGATGAGGAGATACCATCCCACTTCCGCGACCACTGACGAGTCTGAGTTCAAGACCGCTTCGATCTCCACGACGCCGTCGCTGAGCGAGGTGACGTCCTCGACCGCCCGAGATATCACCACGATCTCCGCCGATGGATCACTGTTCCAGACCGTCGCGTTGGCCCACCGCTTGAAGAGCTCGGTGTCCTTGCGTTCTAGGGCATCTTGGCGCCACCAGAATGCGAGGAGCCCCGCCACGATGAGCCCGGTGGAGCCCCAGAGAACGAACTCGAACATGTCCACATCATAGGAATCGAGACGCCCACCCATGAGCACGATCAGAAGGCGATGAGTGAACCTCTCCGGCCCTGGGCGGTATCGCCTACAGACTGCGCCACCTCGGTGAGCGAGATTCGTGGCGTCAAGGTGCTCATCGAGGGTTCAGCCCTCGATGGTCTGCATCAACGGCCGTGCTCAATCACGTTGAACCGCTGAACGTTCGACTCCTCTGCGGCGGTGTAGCTCGCGGCGATCTTCTCGAACACCGACTGCATCTGCTCCACGACGGTGATGTGGTCGGCGAGCGCCTGGTCGAGGGGGTACTCGCCGCCCGACGCCTTCTGCTCGAACTTGCGAGAGAGGGCGAGGCCGGACGGAAGGTGGCCAAGCCCTTCGATTCTGGATAGACGTGTCGCGCGTCGTTGGAGATCCATTAGCTCGTCGCGCAGTTGGTCGCAGCGCGCGGCGCATCTCTCGGCAATACCCGGTTCGAGGAAGAGTTCGCCCGCGTCGACCATTACACCGAGTTCGCTCCACGAAGGATTCATCCACATGATCGGTCCTTTTGGTCAGCGAGGTAGAGACGGTTCGAGGAGTTGTGCGTTCTTGATCGCGAGTGGGCAGGGGCTCTCGGACGGTGGCAGCCCCTTGCCGTAGTCGGCCTGCAGCATCAGGGTGTCCGGACCGGCAGCGAGTACGACATCGCAGTGCTCGTTGCGGGTATCGGACTTCTCGCGGACCGTGAATGCTTTGCGTCCGGCTAGATCAATCGGAGTCGCGTCAGTGAAGCGTTCGCTGGTGAGGACCGCGTCGAGTGGCATTCCGGTGGCGAAGATCGTCACGTAGAAGGCGCGATCGGGCTTATTCCAACTGCACAGACTCCAGCCCGGCTGCTTGACGTCCATGATGTCGCGCTCTTCGGATGCCGGATCAACCCCGATCGCCCGCAACGCCTCGTCCGGAATGCTGCACGGATCGAACGCCGGCTCCCCGGCCTCCGGTTTCGTGGTCTCGGCCTGCCCCTCGACGCTTGTCGACCCACAGCCGGCCGAGCCGAGAACCCCGACCGCGGCGATGACCGCGACGCTCCACCGTCCCAGTGACCTCACGCTTCCCCCTCGTTTCGCGACGATTCGCCCATTGGATCAGACGCACGGGCACCCCACCCGGTTCCATCGAAGATCCCGTCGCGACCACCAGTGACCCACACCACCCTTTTCAAAGATACGATCACGATATATCGTGAGTGTGTCGGTTAACGATGAAAGGAGAAACCGATGAGGAACATGAATCACCGGCGAGGGCCGGAACAGATGCATGAACACCCTGCATGGGGTGAGGAAATGGGCCGCCAGCGCCGCCATCACCGCCCGTTCGACGGCGAGGATCCGCGCATGCGTGGCGGTCGGGATCGTGGACGTGGCCACGGGGGTCCCCGTGGACGTGGCGGGCCGCGCCGAGCAGGCCGTGGCGACGTCCGCGCTGCCGTCCTGCTGCTCCTGAAGGAGGACTCGATGTACGGCTACCAGTTGATGCAGACCATCACCGATCGCACCAACGGGTCCTGGCGTCCCAGCGCCGGCGCGATCTACCCCACGCTCCAGCAGTTGGAGGACGAGGGCCTGGTCGAGACGACCGCCGAGGGTGGCCGCAAGCTCGTCACACTCACCGACTCCGGTCGCGAGTACGTGGAGCAGAACGCCGAATCCTGGGGTGACCCATTCGCATTCGCGGGAGCGGGGACGGATCTGCGTGGCCCCCTGCACGATCTGCATGCCGCCGCCCGCCAGGTCCAGACTTCCGGGACCGCCGCCCAACTCGCCGCCGCCGAGAAGGTGCTCACAGATGCGCGTCGCGCCCTGTACCTGATCCTGGCCGGCGACGACGCCGATCCGGGCGACACCACGGAGACTGCGCCGGAGTCCTGAGCGATCCCCGCTAGGTTCTGCTCATGACCCCAACCTCCGGCGCGTACTCCGGTCGGCCGCTGCGACTTCCCGCTCCGCCGACCGTCGAGAACATGCCTGCCCTGGCGCAGGCGTGCTCGGTCTCGGTTTCGCGCCAACACCGGCCACGACCTGCCGTTCACGGTCGCCTCGGCGGGGGAGATCGACGGCTACCTCGGCGAGATCCGCGAGCAGGAGGGCGGCAGCGACTACCTGGCGACCTGTCCCGCCCCGCGACGAGGCGACGCTGGTTCGGGCGGTCACGATAGGCGTTGCGCCGCCAGCGGTTCGAAGTCGAACTCGCCATCGCCGAACAACTCTGCCGCTTCGCTTCGCAGCACCCGGGTCGCGACGTCGAGCGACGGTCCGAGTAGTCGCAGCGAATTCATCTTCTGCGAGCAGTACACCGAGAATTCGCCGCGTTCATCGCGAACGGCGGTGTCCCACAGCATTACATCCCCGTTCTCGCTGATAGCGAAGACCTGGAGCGAATCGGCGAGCGACCAGTCGCCGTCGGGCTCGATCATCCAGTCGAACTCCTCGGCCTGCCCGTCACGGTAGGTCTCGCGGAGCCGTTCGGTGAGAATCCTGCTCCTGGCCTGCCATCCGTCCGCGTAGCCTTCGAGCGCCGGTGGGTACACGAGCCACAGCCCGAACAGTCGGCCCCAGCCGAGACTACGAACGAACTCACGATAGGACGCCGGGAACGCGGCACCGTCCGCGAACCGATACGTATCCAGCAGGTCGAGATCGATGTGGGCAAGGGTGGGATCACCCTGGACGCGGATCGAGGAGAAGTCGGTCAGCATCAGCGAATCCCGTCCCGACGCAAGGCGATTGAGACGGCCGCGGCGCGGGAGTCGACACCCAGCTTGGCGTAGATGTGCGCCAGGTGCGTCTTCACCGTCGCCTCGCTGATGAACAACCGCTTGCCGAGTTCCTTGTTCGTCAGTCCCTCGGCCAGCAGGCTCAGCAACTCGGCCTCGCGGGCCGTCAGCGCCTGGTCGGGGCGTCGCATCCGGTCCAGCACCCGCGATGCGACCGGGGGCGACAGGACGCTGCGGCCCGCGATGGCATCCCGGATGGCGCCGAAGATGTCCTGCGGCGCAGAGTCCTTCAGCAGATAGCCGATGGCGCCGGCGTCGAGCGCGCGCACCACGTCGGCGTCGGTGTCGTAGGTGGTGAACACCAGCACCGGCTGGTCGGGCCGGCTCGCGCGGATCCGGCGGATCGCCTCCACCCCGTCGATCCCGGAACCGAGCGCCAGATCCATCATCACCACATCGGGTGAGTGGTCGGCGGCCATCGCGACGGCGTCCTCGCCGGTATCGGCCTCGCCGATCACCTCGATGTCCGGCTGTGAATCGAGCAGGGCCCGCAATCCCGCCCTGACCACGAGATGGTCGTCGACCAGCAGCACCGCGATCACGACGCACCCCCGACCGGGATCTGCGCCGCGACGACGGTGCCCTCGCCCGGCGCGCTCTCCACCGAGAACGTGCCGCCCAGCGCCTCGACGCGCTGGCGCATCGCCGGGAGACCGAACCCGGCGGACTCGCCCACGACGAACCCGGCGCCGTCGTCGAACACGTCCAGGGCGACGGCGTCGGGCAGGTAGGTCAGGGTCACCCCCACAGTCTGCGCCCGCGCGTGCCGTCGGATGTTCGACGCCGCGCTCTGCGTGATCCGCAGCAGCGCGTGCTCGACGTCCGACGGCAGCCCGACGGGCTCGCCGATCACCCGCAGCTGCGCCGACGGGACGTACCCGCGGACGGCCGCGAGCAGGGCCGCGTCGAGCGACTGGGTCTCGAGATCGGGGGAGCTGAGGTAGTGGATCAGGTTGCGGGTCTCGGCCAGGTTCTCCCGCAGCGCCGTCGTCGCGGTGCGGACCTCGTCCCGCGCCCGTTCCCCGGACGCGTCCCACACCTCGTCGGCCGCCTCGAGGTGCAGCAGCGCGCTGGTGAGCCCCTGCGTGACGGTGTCGTGGATCTCCCGGGCGAGCCGCTCGCGCTCGGAGAGCACCCCGGCCTCCCGCTCGGTCTCCGCGAGCCGGGACTTGGCCTCGACCAGTTCGCCGAGCAGCCGCTCCCGCTCGGCGCTGTCGCGCTCCACCTGCCCGTACGCGAGGACGATCAGCGCGCCCGTGCACAGCGGCGCCAGCAGCACCGCCCACTCGGTGCGGCCGCTGAACGACGCGAACTCGATGCCCGCGAACACTGCGAGCGCCGCGACGATCGGGTACGCGGCCCAGCGCGGGAACGCCCGCGTGCACAGGAAGAAGATCGGGAACGCCGTCCACGCGAAGCTCGGCGCCAGCCACACCAGCGCCACCCACGACGTCAGCACCGGCCACACCCACGGCTGGCACGCGCCGCCGCGGCGCGACAGCACCACGATCACCGCGTACAACGCGGCGAGGACGGCGATCAGGCCCGCGACCACCAGCCACCGTCCGCTCACCCCGTGATAGGTCAGGTAGCGGGCCGTGGACGCCGCGAGCAGTACGTAGAACGAGAGGTGGATCGCGAGGCCGAGCGGCCCGCGGAAGTCGGTACTGCCCGCGTCGTCCTGCATCGGGCCGATCCTACGGACGGTTCCGTGGGTCGGTATCGGCCATTCGGATGATCTGGTCGTGGCCGCGCGGCCGATGCTGTCGACCTCCCGCCCGGGCGAAGCTCGAATCGTTCGATTCCTCCCCGCCCGAAAGGCCCACCATGACCACCTCCCGCCGCCTGCCCCGCGCCCTCGCGTTCACCGTCCCCGCCGTTGCCCTCCTGGTCGCGACCGCGTGCGGATCCACCGACGACGCCGCGGCCTCGTCGACCACCACCGAGGTCGCCCCCGTCGCGATGTCGTCGCAGAAGCCCGGCGACGCCGAGAAGGGCACCGTCACCGCCAACCGGCTGTCGGTGGCGACCGCCGGCCGCGCCGCGCAGGCCGCGCTCGCCAAGTGCCAGGCCGACGGCCTCGGCTTCGTCACCGTCTCGGTGGTGGACCGCGCCGGCAACGTCCAGGCCATGCTCCGCGGCGACAATGCGGCCCAGCACACCGTCGAGGCGTCGCGCGAGAAGGGCTACACCGCAGCGGCGTTCGGCGCGAACACCAGCGACCTCGCCAGCCGTGCGAAGGGCGACGGCCCGACTGTCGCCGATCTGCCCGGCACCCTGTTCCTGGCCGGCGGCGTGAGCGTCAAGGTGGGTAACACGTCCATCGCCGGCATCGGCGTGGGCGGCGCGCCCGACGGCAACGCCGACCAGGCGTGCGCCGCCGCGGGCCTGGCCGAGATCGCCGGGAGCCTGCAGTGAGGACTGCCGTCCTGCTGGCCGCCGTCGCACTGATGGCGGCCGCCTGCGGCACTGGCGGTGCCGTCGAGACACCGCCCGCGACAACCACTTCCGATGTTGCCGCGAGCAGTGCCGACGTCACGCCCGGCGTCACGTCGCGTGCGCCGACGTCGACCCCGGAGCTCGAGCGGGCGCTCTTCGACGCGGCCCGCGCGAACGACGCGGCCGGAGTGCGCGACGCCCTGGACCGCGGCGCCGACCTCGAGGCCCGCGACCACGACGGCCGCACCCCGCTGGTGGCGGCGACCAAGGCGAAGGCCGTCGCCGCGGCCACGGCACTGATCGACGCCGGCGCCGACGTGAACGCCAAGGACGACATGCAGGATTCGGCGTTCCTCTACGCCGGCGCGGAGGGCCTCGACGAGATCCTGCTCGTCACGCTGGCGCACGGCGCGGATGTGCGCTCCACCAACAGGTTCGGCGGCACCGCACTGATCCCGGCGTCCGAGCACGGGCACGTCGAGACGGTGCGCATCCTCATCCGGGCCGGCGTGCCGGTGAACCACGTCAACAACCCCGGCTGGACGGCGCTGCTCGAGGCGATCGTCTACGGCGACGGCTCGGCACGCTACGTCGACACCGTCACGCAGCTGCTGGACGCCGGCGCCGATCCGGCGATCCGCGACGCGCGGGGCCTCACGGCGCTGCAGAACGCACAGAACCGCGGCCAGCGCGACATCGTCGTGCTCCTGGCCGCGGCCGACGGGAACTGACGGTCGCGGCGCCGCCCCCCGCACGGGGTGGTCAGTGGCCGCGCTGCGCGATGAGTTCGGAGATCTGCGCGAACGGGTCGGGCCCGCCGACGGTCACCACCTCCAGCCGAGCGGACGCGTCGAGCAGGTCCGGGGGCAGGGCCGCCGGCCCGAGCAGGACCAGCATCCGCAGTGTCGGAAAGGTGAGATCGTCGGCGGTGAGCCGCGTCTGCTGGTCGACGACCAGCACCTGTGCGGGGCCCGACGCCTGCGCACCGGGTCGGGCCGTGTTCGCCAGGGTGGTACCGAGGTCGCCGGTAAGCGCGGCGTACGACACCGATGCGCGATAGTCGAGCAGGCCGAGCCCCTCGTCGGCGAGCGCCTGACGCAACCGCATCATCGGCATCGCGATGACGACGGTGGGGCCGAACGGCGCCGCCACCACGACGGGCTCGGTGGCAGCGCCGCCGAGCACCCCGCTGCCGAGTTCCTCCGCCGCGATCGCCCAGAACGATCCCTCGACCACCAGCTCCGAGGACACCGCGCGGATTGCTTCCAGCAGGGTCTCCTCGATGCGACGCAGCTCCCGGTCGGAGGCCCCGCGGGTGCTCCGGGACGCCGAGGCGTATGCGACCGCGAGCGCACCGAGCTCGCGCGGCGAGGGCGCGATCACCTGCGCGGCGCCGGTCTGCAGGTCCACCCCGTCGACCCGGCCGGTCTGTCGGTCGATACGCAGTTCGGACAGCCCCGCGTCGCGGGCGATCACGGCCGCGCCGTCGCCTTCGAACGGTGGACTCAGCCACCGCCCGGGGTAGGGGATGGTGCGCACCTCGTCGTTCAGATGGGCGGTGATGTCGGCATCGCTGATCACCCGTGAAATGCTATCCGCGCCCGGCGATTCGACCTCAGGCCGGATCCTGGATCCGCGCCCAGGGCTTGACCGCCTCGAGTTCGAAGGCCAACTCCAGGAGCGTGCGCTCGTCGCCGTGGTCGGCCGAGAAGTGCGACGCCAGCGGCAGGCCGGTCGACGTCTGGTGCAGCGGCAGCGAGATGGCCGGCCCGCCGGAGGCGTTGTTGAGCGGGGTGAAAGCCGCGTACGTCACCAGCCGGTCGAACAGCGTGTCGAAATCTTGTGCGGGGGAAAGGTGTCCGAGCTTCGGTGTCGTGTGGCTCACGACAGGTGACAGCACGACGTCGTAGGTCTGGAACATCTGCGCGTAGGTTCGGGCGGTGTGCTGCAGCCGGTAGAGCATCCGCGGCGTCTCGAGCATGTGCTTGCGGTACATCGCGGCCAGTCCGCGGCTGAGGTTGTCGGTCTTCGCCGGGTCGAACGTCGGCCCGAACATCCGCCGGCCACCGGTAGCGATCGCGAACGACAGGAAGCCCCAGTACAGCTTGAAGTCGTGCATGAACGCCTCGCCGACCGGCAGCCTCGCTTCCTCGACGTGGTGGCCGAGCTTGTCGAGCAGGTCGGCGGTGGAGTTCACCGCCTCCCGGGTCTCGTCGTCGGTGGGCACGCCGGTCACGGAGTCGACGATGACGCCGATCCGCAGACGTGTCGAACCGGGACCCTCGACGAGCCGGATCGGCGGAAATTTCGGGTTGCGGTAGTAACTTTCGGCGGCGGCGTAGAACCGGGCGCTGTCGCGCACCGACCGGCTCACCGCGCCCTGCGTGACGATCCGGATCGGCATCGTCTTGTCCGTCGCGTCCGGCAGGGTCCGGCCGCGCGTCGGCTTGAGACCGACGAGTCCGCATGCGGCAGCAGGGATGCGGATGGATCCGCCACCGTCGTTGGCGTGCGCGAACGGCAGCACACCCGCTGCGACCAGCGCCGCCGAACCGCCCGACGACGCACCCGACGAGTACTCCGGGTTCCACGGGTTGCGTACCGGATCGGCGTCGGCGTACTCGGTGGAGGCGCTGAACCCGAACTCGGGTAGCCGGCTCTTGCCGAGCGACACGGCACCCGTGGACAGGAACTGGTCGACGAACTCGCTGTTCCGATGCGCGGGGGCGGGTGTGAAGGCCGCGCTGCCCTGCCCGGTGGGTAGGCCCGCGACGTCGACGTTGTCCTTGATGATGGTCGGCACGCCGGAGAAGATGCCGTTGCGCGGGGCCTCTGCCTGCCGCAACGCCCGCTCGAAGTCGCGTACCTGGATCCCGTTCAGGGTGCCCTGCACGGACTCGGCGCGGTCGATCGCGGCCTGGACCACCTCGCGGGCAGACACCTCACCGGACTCGATGCGTTCGGCCACGCCGGTCGCGTCGAGGTCACCGAGGGCGTCGTCACGGAAGGCATGGATGCGGGTGTTGTCGGACATGACCGGAGTGTAGGAGCCCGGAGTGCGGTTGGGGAGGGGTTCGGGCCTCCGGATCAGCCGGCGTCGGGGCGATCGGCAATGGCCTCGCGGATCGCCCGCAGTTCGGTGCGCAGCGAATCGAGTTCCGCGCGGATCTCCTCGGCGGAATCGGCGGGCTCCGTCGGCTCCGCGGACTCGGCCGCGGCCTTCTTCACGACCCGACGCCGCCGGGCCGTGACCGGCGGCGGAACACTCCCGGGCGGCGGGGCCGGGACGAATCCGTTGAGGAAGACGGTCGTGAGGGTGTCGGTGAGGGATTCGATGTCCTGCGAGAGGGTCGCGCGGTGCCACCGCACGGACATGAACACGCACTCGCGCATCATCCGCTGGAACTCGAAAATATCCACGCCCGAATTGAATTCGCCATCACGGACGCCGTCCTCCACGACGCTGTACCAGGCGCCGTGGGAGGAGTCGACGGCGGCGGCGATCTCGGTGTAGCGGGGCAGCGCACTCAGATTGGAGAACTCGTTCTGGTAGATCTCCGTCGCATACGGGTGCACGTCCGCGACCTCGAGCGAGACCCGGACGATGCGCCCGAGACGCGTCCGGGCCGTCTCGGGTTCGGCGACCACCGCGTCGTAGCGCTCCACCAGATCCGTCAGGAAACTCACAAGGATCTCGGAGACGATCGCGTCCTTGGAACTGAAGTAGTGGTACAGCGTTCCCGAATTGAGGCCGACCGCCTCGCCGATCTCACGGATGGTCGTCGCCGCAATGCCACGATCGGAGAACAGTCGGGCCGATTCGGCCAGGATCACCTCGCGTCGACCCGCTGACGCCACGGTTCACTCCTCTTGTCCAGGTATTCGATTCGATCGTGTACTACCCGAGGCTAGCAGCGGGCAATCGGCCTTCTTACCGATGAAGCGCTTGTTCGGTAGCGCCCGCACGGCGCGGCAGGAACGCCGCCGCCACACCGCCGACCACCGCGCACGCGGCGATGAGACTGTACGCCCAGACGAACCCGACACCCGCGTACACGGGCGCCCCGCCGACCGCCGCCTGGACGTTGGCGTTGAGCATCACGAAGACCAGCGTCGTACCCACACCGGCCATCAGCGTGCGGCTGACCTCGGCCAGGCTCGAGCTCACCACCTGGTTGTCCGGCGGCACCGCGGCGATGACCAGGTTGGGGATCGCCGCGCCGGCCAGGCCCGTTCCGAGGTTGACGAAGCCGGCCGCGATCAGCACGACCAGCTCGTCGCCGCGCCCGAAACCCATCGTCAGGACGCCGGCCGCGATCACGACGGCGGCTGCGACCATGTGCACCTTGGCGCCGGTCCGGCGCGCGGTGACGCCGACGATCAGCCCACCGACGACGATCCCGATGCCGCCCACGACGCCGAACACGGCGTACTCGCCGGCGGTCATGCCGAACCCGTAGTCGCCACCCGCCTCACGCGGCGTCATCGCCATGATCGCGAGGATCGACGTGGTCGTGGTGCCGACGCCGTACACCAGGCCCGACGAGAGCACGGTGTACAGCAGTGCCGGACGCCGCAGTTGCCGCAGGTCGATGAGCGGTTCGGGGGTCCGTCCGGCCTGCACGATCCACGCCACGAACAGCAGGCAGCCGATCGCCAGCAGACCGAGGGTCGACGCGCTGGTCCAGCCCCACTGCGGCGCCGAGCTCACGGACACCAGCACCGCCGCGACCGAGCTGCCCAGCAGGAATGCGCCCAGCACGTCCGGGCGCGCATCGGCGGATCGCACCGGCGACTCCGGAACCACCAGCAGCGCAGCGATTCCCAACACGGCGGTGAGCACCGCGACGAACCAGAATGCGCCCGCGACGCCGTGGTGGTCGATCAGCCAGCCGGCGAGGAACGGCTGCAACACGACGACGATGCCGGTACCGGTCACGGTGACGCTCACCGCGAACGGAACGATCTTCTCCGGGAAGACGTCCCGGATCAGCGAGTAGCACAGGAAGGCGACCGAGAAGATCGCACCCTGCAGCGCTCGGCCGGTCAGGAACACCGCGAAGGTCGACGCCACCGCCGACAGCACCGAACCGACCACCGTCACGGCGAGCACCACCATGAGCAGGCGCTTCTTGCCGTACATGTCGGCGAGCTTGCCCACCAACGGCATCGCGATGCTCGCGGTGAGGAACGCGATCGTCATGGTCCAGCCGGCCTGGGTGGTCGCGAAACGGGCCGTGATCGCGGGCAGCGCAGTGCCGGCGAGGACCGCCGAGACCGGAATGATCTCGGAGACCAGGACCAGCACGACCAGGATCGTGACCAGGCGCGGCGTCCACTGGTGCGTCCCGGCGGACGCCGCGTCGGCGGATGCCGTGCCGTCGAGGGTGCCCGTCACCGGGGCAGACCCTTCGCGCCGGCCGGCGGCGGCGTGTAGCGATGTCCCCACACGGCGCCCTCGGTGATCCGGTAGGTCGGTGCAGCTCCTTCGATTTGTTCACCACCCCAACCGATTTCGGTGGCGTGCCCCTCGGGGGAGTAGATGTAGAACGACAGCATCCGGTCGTTGGTGTGCTTGCCGAGCGACTGCATCATGGGGATGCCGAGATCGTGGGCGCGATCGAGAGCCTTGCCGACGTCGTCGATTTCAGCGGTCTCGACCATGAAGTGCAGCAGCGCCGGGCCCTCGGCCGGATTGAGTCCGAGCGTGTGCTGGCGCGCATTGCAGCCCAGGAAATAGCTTGTGCCGCCGGGCAGCTCGAGCGAATTGCGCTCGGTGAATCCCAGTACGCCCACGTAGAACTCGTACGCGGCCTCGGTGTCGACGGCGTTCAGGATGACGTGCCCCATGCCCTGGTCGGCGGTGACGAACCCGGACACGTGCGGCAGCTCGACGGGTCGATGACTGAGGACCGGGCCGTAGAACAGCTCCACCCGGTTGCCCGACGGGTCGTCGAACGCCGCGAATCCCGTGACCTGGCGCAGCGCGCACTCCGCGGCGGTCCCGGTGCGGGTCTCGAAGCCCGCGGCCTCGATTCGGGTCACGAGGCCGCGCAGATCGGAGCGGTCGAGGACCTCGAACCCGACGGCTTCGAGCCCCGGCGTTGCGGATTCGGTCACCACGAGTCGTGGCGGGTACTCGTCCATGCGGTAGTGCAGCGCGCCCGGCAGCGGGCCCTCGACGGGCATCATGCCCATGAAGTCACCCACGAAGGGCTTCCACTGCTCCACCGATTCGACGTTCAGGCGCAGGTATCCCAGCGAGAGAACAGGCATTGCATACTCCTGGATCAGTAGAGGGTTCCGGGCTCACCGGTGAGCAGGTACTGGCCGTACTCGTGCTCGACCTTGTCCGGCAGGTTGATTGCGTGATGCTGGCCGGCGTGGACGTCCCGCCACACCGCCTGCAGCGCACTCGACGTCGAAATGGAACGCGGGCCGCCCACCTGGTACGCCTTGTCGGCGGCCGAGACGGCCAGGCCGACGGCCGCGATGTGATCGCGCTTGGTGCGCTGTCGAATCCGCATCGAGACTCGGTCCCCGCCTCCGGCGGACGCAAAGGCGTCGGCCAGATCGTCCTGCAGGATCCGGTATGCCGTGTCGATCTCGAAGTCGGCCTGCGTCAGCCGTGCCAGCGTCGCCGGGTGAGGCAGCTTGGTTGCGTCGACTGCCAAGCGGGACTTGTGGATTCCCACAGCCTCGTCGAGCACTCGACGGGACATCCCCACCAGCGGCACGACCACGGCGTTGACGAACAGCGTGTACCACGGCAGACGGAAGAGCGCGGAGGTGTTGACCTCGTTACCGGGGTAGCGCTCGCAGTAGAGGTCCTCGACGTCGTGCACGCGGTGCTCGGGCACGAACGCGTCCTCCACCACGATGTCGTTGCTGCCGGTGCCCGACAGCCCGGACGTGAACCAGACGTCGTCGATCGTGTAGTCGGCGCGGGGGAGCAGCAGGTGCACGTGCTGCCCGGTGCGGCGTCCGTCCTCGTCGGCGACCATCGCGCCGACGAACACCCAGTCGCAGTGGTCGCTGCCCGACGAGAAGCCCCAGCGCCCGGTCAGTTCGTAGCCGCCCGGAACGATCTTGGCCGTGCCGGCCGGGCTGTACGACGAGCTGATCCACGCGTCCGGGTTGTCGCCCCACACATCCTTCTGGGCCCGGTCCGGGTACAACCCCAGGTGCCACGAGTGGACGCCGACGACGCCGGTGACCCAGCCCGCCGAACTCGACAGCCGCGCGATCTCGTACATCGCGGCGTTGAAGACACCGGGGTCGGACTCGAAGCCGCCGTAGCGCTTCGGCTGGATCAACCGCATGATGCCCGCGTCGCGCAGGATCTTCGCGGTTCCGTCCGCGAGCTTGCGCTGCTCGACGCATTCGGCCTCGAGTACGCGCAACTGGTCACCGACCGCCAGAACGGCGTCGATGGCGTCGTGCTGAAACTCCATGGGGAAAAGCTCCTTTCGCCGGCAAAGAACGCCGTCTCCAGCGGGTGGATCCGCTCCTAGCGGGTGAGGAAGTCCGTGACGAGCGATTCGAAGTCGTGCTTGCGCTCGACCTGGGCCCAGTGCCCGCATTCGCCGAGGATGTGCAGGTCGGCCTTGGGCATGCGACGCAGTGCGAACAGGGCGCCGTCGGGCGGCAGCATGCGGTCGTCGCGGCCCCAGGTGACCAGCGTCTTGTGCGGAATCTCGTCGGTGCGCGCCCACAGCGGTGCCTTGCCGGGCAGCGCGAGCGACGCCATGACCGCCCGCATGCGCTCGATCGCGCGGGGCGCGGTGGCGTTGTTCCAGCGCTCGTCGAGCAGTTGCGGGGTGATGGTGGCCGGGTCGTAGACCATCGAATCGACCCACGCCTCGAGGGCTTCACGGGTGGGGTCGACGAGGAAGGCGTTGAGGCGACGCGCGCCCTCGCTCATCATCGGTCCCAGCAGCGGCGCGTACAGGCCGCCCGGGCCCATCAGCGCCATGCGCTCGACGCGCTCGGGGGCGAGCGCCGCCGTCTCGAGCGCGACCCATCCACCCATCGAGTTGCCCAGCAGGTGCGTCTTCTCGATGCCGAGGTCGTCGAGCAGCGTGACGATCGACTGCGCGGCGATCTCGGGGTACGGACGGTCGTACTCCATGTCCGGGCTCGCACCGAATCCCGGCATGTCGACGACGATCGTGCGGAAGTCGCGGGCGAAGACCGGCAGGTTCTTGGAGAAGTTCGACCAGCCGGACACGCCCGGCCCCGATCCGTGCAGCAAGACCAGCGGGTGCCCCTCGCCGGCCTCGTGGAAGTGCAGCTTGTCCGTGGCGGACGGTCCGCGAGTGGTGTCGGCGTAGTCGAGGGTGTCCATGGATCGTCCAATCTCCCGTGCGGTGGGTGCACCGCAGAATCAGAAACTTTGAGCCCGAACGGAACTCGCAGCATCTCCGTGCGGGCGTTTGGGGGGAGAGCCTACGGGCGATCCCGGCATCAATCAAGCGATTGAGTGGTATTGGATGCGACGCTTTCGATGGACGGAATATTCGCAACTACGAACTGAAATGTTCGGTGTCCCGAAACTCGAGCTAGGCTGCATTCGACTGTTCACGGAAAGGTGGAAATCACATGAGCGGCTACGTGCTTCCCGAGCTCGCGTACGACTACGGCGCTCTCGAACCCGCGATCTCCGGCGAGATAATGGAGTTGCATCACGGCGCGCACCATGCCGCGTATGTGAAGGGAGCGAACCTGGTCATGGAACAACTCCGCGACGCCCGCGAGAAGCGTGATTTCGCGGCGGTGCCTGGCCTCGAGCGGGCCCTCGCCTTCAACCTGTCGGGGCACGCGCTGCACTCGATCTTCTGGCGCAATCTCTCTCCGGAGGGCGGCGACCGCCCCGACGGTGAACTGGCGGCTGCGATCGACGAGTTCTTCGGGGGCTTCGATGCTTTCCGCGCCGAGATGACCGCGGTGACCGGTACGGTGCAGGGCTCGGGCTGGGGCGTGCTGGCGTGGGACCCGGTCGGCGCGCGACTGGTCGTCCACCAGGTCCACGATCACCACGCGAACGCCGCTGTCGCGAGCACCCCGCTGCTGGTGTTCGACGCCTGGGAGCACGCGTTCTACCTGCAGTACCGCAACGTGAAGGCCGACTACATCGAGCGGCTGTGGTCGATCATCGACTGGGCCGACGTGGGTCGACGTTTCGAGGACGCTCGCGCCGGGCGGCTGCTCGGACTCGGTATCGGAGCGACCCGATCGTGAGCGGACGCCTCGTCGACCGCGTACACGCGATCAACTGGAACCGGTTGCCGGACCCCAAGGACGCCGAGGTGTGGGACCGGCTCACCGGCAACTTCTGGCTGCCCGAGAAGGTTCCGCTGTCGAACGACCTGCCGTCGTGGGAGACCCTCACCGACGCCGAACGCGACCTCACCATCCGGGTGTTCACCGGCCTGACCCTGCTCGACACCGCGCAGGCGACGGTGGGCGCCGTCGCGATGATCGCCGACGCCGCCACGCCGCACGAAGAGGCCGTGCTCACGAACATGGCGTTCATGGAGTCGGTGCACGCCAAGAGCTACAGCTCGATCTTCTCGACGCTGTGCTCCACGAAGGAGATCGACGCCGCGTTCGACTGGTCGGAGCAGAACCCGCATCTGCAGCGCAAGGCGCAGATCGTCGTCGACTACTACCGGGGTGACGATCCCCTCGCCCGCAAGGCGGCGTCGGTGATGCTCGAGTCGTTCTTGTTCTACAGCGGGTTCTACCTGCCGATGTACTGGGCCAGCCATGGCAAGCTCACCAACACCGCCGACCTCATCCGGCTGATCATCCGCGATGAGGCGGTGCACGGCTACTACATCGGCTACAAGTGCCGGCAGGCGCTCGACCGGGCCGACGACGCCACCCGTGCCGCGCACCGCGACTACACGTACGAGTTGCTCGAGACCCTGTACGAGAACGAGGTCGCCTACGCCGCCGACCTGTACGACACGGTCGGTTGGACACCGGAAGTGTTGGCGTACATGCGGTTCAACGCGAACAAGGCCCTCGCCAACCTCGGCTACGAGCCGCTGTTTCCGGCCTCCGACTGCGAGGTCAACCCGGCGATCCTGTCGTCGCTCGACCCCGGCGCGGGGGAGAACCACGACTTCTTCTCCGGGTCCGGCAGCGCCTACGTCATCGGCAAGCAGAAGCCGACCGAGGACGCCGACTGGGACTTCTGAGCCGCGATCAGTCCGCGCGCCGCAGGTCCGCGCGCAGGTGGTGCGTCATCGGGACGTCGTCGAACGACATCCACATGTCGTAGCCGAGCGCGTTGCCGCCGTCGGTGAGCTCGAAACGTCGCCGGATCTCGTGCACCGGCTTGGCCGCGGGCGACGACGCGAGCGTGTGCTGCGCGAAGTCGAGGACGCCGTCGGACAACTCGGCGCGGTGGATCTCGACGAACCCGGTCGGCTGCGTCACCAGCAGCTCGACAACGCCGTCCGCCAGCCGCAGGTATCCGGTCTCGGTGTGCATCGGCTGACCGCCGCCGGGTTTGCGGGTGCGGGATCGATAGAACAGGAACGGCTTTCCGCTCGGCGCGAGCTCGATCTCCTCGTCGTAGGCGAAGTTGTCGATGGTGGGGTAGTGGCCGGCGCCGCCACCGACCCAGCGACCCGCGAACGCCGCGAGATCGCCGAGGGGTGCGAGCAGTTCGGTCTGCGTCTGATCCATGCGCCCAGTCTAGGAAGTGGGCGGCGCGTCGATCGGTTCCGTCGTCGCGGCGGTGCGGCGCGCGCCCCTCGTCAGCCGGCGAATTCCGGCGCCGGCCACGGCGACCGCGACGATCGCACCGGCGGCGACCACACCGGCCGAGCTCTCCGGGAACAGGCCCTCGAGAACCAGCCAGGCGCCGAACGCGAAGAACAGCACCGCGGCGCCGATCTTGACGAAGTTCTCGGGCAGGTGCTTGCCGAGCAGCGCGCCGACGACGATCGCGAGCGCGTCCGCGGCCACCATGCCGACCGTCGAGCCGATCCACACGCCCACCCAGTCGTTGTCGGCGGCGAGGGTGACGGTGGCGAGCATCGTCTTGTCGCCGAGTTCGGCGAGGAAGAAGGCCGATGCCACGGCCAGGAACGCGGATCCGGTGACCTTGCGGGCCTTCTGCTCCTCCGCGTCGGAGAGGCTGTCGCCGCGCAGCGTCCAGAGACCGAAGATCACGAACGCGATGCCGCCGACGATCGAGATCGCGTTGGTGGGCAGTGCGGCGCCGAGGAAGTGGCCGACACCGACCGACACGAGATGGACCACCGTTGTGGCGGCGGTGATGCCCCCGATCACCACCCACCAGCGGTAGCGCAGGGCGAAGGTCATCGCCATCAGCTGGGACTTGTCGCCCAGCTCGGCGACGAAGATGACGCCGAAGCTCAACAGGATCGCGGCCAGCACGTTCTTCGAACCTCCTCGAATCACTTGTTCTCGGAGGAAATCGGGAAACCTTCCTCCGGCCCCGAACACGACTGATGCGTTCGCGGCCGAAGGTCTCGCCCACCGGTACAGATTCCGGTTCGCTGAGCCGGGCGGACACTGCGGAGTGCCGGCCAGTATGTCGACCCAGCGATTGGGGGCTACTCCCCTTCGCTGAGGCAACGATAGCCCCGTATCAACGAAAGCGCAAAGGCCGCAATAAGTTTGGGAGTCCGAACTTTCGTCTTCCGGATCCTGTCATGCGGCCAGCAGCATCGCCAGAACCGCGGTGTCGGGATCACTGATCGGATCGATTCCTACACGCGAAATCATCGATGTCACAGTGCCGTCCGCCTCGGCCTCGACCCACGCGGCCCGGTGCTCGAGCCCGAGATGCGGCAGCCCGGGCAGCAGGACGCAGCCTGACGCCGCCCCCACGCACTCGGGCAGGGAGGGGACCGTCTCGGTCGGCGGGTGCAACATCAACAACGCCGGCGGCTGATGCTCCGCGAACCGGCCCGGGCCGATCGCTCGCTCGCCGAGCACGGGACCCTCGGCGACGATGAGACCGACCGTTCCGGGTTCGGGATCGTCGGGCAACTCCTCGCGCGCGCCGAACACCGTCGAGGTTCCCAGCAGTCCCGGCAGGCACGTGACGCGGACCGCGAGCGCCAGCAGTTGCGCCCACTCGCGCGTCGTCTCGGGCCACCGACCCGAGATCACGAAACCGGACAGGTCGCCCTTCGCGGCGAAGGGCGCGATGCCGACACATTCGCGCTCGTTCATCTCGGCCTCGATTCTGCCGACCTCTCAATCCCACTCGACCTGACCGACCGGGCGGGCTCCGATGGTCGGAGCCCGCCCGGCTGACACGTCGTTCACACCTCGTTGGGTACTTCGAGCATGCGCCCTGACGCCGCTGGCACACAAGGGGTCTCGAGTGCCAGCGGGTCGATCGGCCGGATCAGAATCCGGCGGCGGGAACCGCCACGCGGAGGCGTCGGATCGCGCCCCCGCCGATGCGGATCGCGTCCTCCGGCACCCACGTGTCGGCGGTGCACACGAACAGGTCGCGTCCGTCCGCGCCGCCGAGTGCGACCGCGTACGGGTGCGGCGCCGTGATCCGTTCGGTGATCTCACCGGCCGCACTGACCCGGATCACCTCCTCGTTGAACGGGGACGCCACCCACACGCCGTCCTCCGCGTCGAGCGCGATGCCGTCCGGCATGACGTGGGGATCGTCGAACTCGACGAGCGTCCGACGATCGATGAGGCTGCCGTCGGCCTCGATCGTGAACGCCGACAGCCGGGCCGGCGTCGCGCGGGTCTCCGCGACGATCAGCGTCGACCCGTCGGCGGTGATCGCCATGCCGTTCGCGAACATCATCTGCTCGGCCACGACGTGGGCGCTGCCGTCGGGTTCGACCATCGCCAGATCGGCCGGGAACGGCGGCGCCGGAGGTGCGCTGGCGTCGCCGTAGTTGCCGACGTAGGCGCGCCCGGACGCGTCGACGGTCATGTCGTTGAGATGCCACGTCGCGATGCCGTGGAGGTCGGCGTGCGCGGCCAGGGTGCCGTCGGCCTCGAGGCGGTACAGCTTGCGCTCCTGCACGGACGCGATCAGCAGGCGGCCGTCGGGCAGGAAGCCCAGCCCGGCCGGCTCACCGGGCACCTCGACGACGCGGTCGAGGTCGCCGGTCGTCGGGTCCAGGCGCAGGACGACGCCACGGTAGATGTCGGAGAACCACAGCCGACCCTCCCGCCAGCGCGGGCACTCGGGAAAGGCCAGGCCCGACGCGATGGTTTCGATTGTGATGTCCGCCATAGCCCAACCATACCCAACGGTACCTATCGAGCGCTTGGTCGACGGCACATGGGTGGGAACGCAGCGACGCCGCGCCCGGCGAACCGGGCGCGGCGTCGAAGAAGTGTGCTCCGGAGAGCGACCGCGAATCAGGCGGGGACGATGAGTCCGGCGGTCTGGGTGCGGGCCTTGGCGAAGCGGTCGGCGACGTCGGCCCAGTTGACGATGTTCCAGAAGGCGTTGACGTAGTCGCCCTTGACGTTCTGGTAGTCGAGGTAGAAGGCGTGTTCCCACATGTCGAGCATGAGCAGGGGGGTCAGGCCGATGCTGATGTTGCCCTGCTGGTCGTAGAGCTGGACGATGATCAGGCGCTGTCCGATGGAGTCCCAGGCGAGGATGGACCAGCCGGAGCCCTGGATGCCGTTGGCGTTCGCGGAGAAGTGGGCGCGGAAGGCGTCGAAGCTGCCGAAGAAGTCGTCGATCGCGGCGGCGAGTTCGCCTTCGGGCTTGTCGCCACCCTCCGGGCTCAGGTTGTTCCAGAACACGGAGTGGTTGGTGTGGCCGCCGAGGTGGAACGCGAGGTTCTTCTCGTGCAGGTTGACCACGGGTGCGACGGCGTCGGCCTCGCGCAGCTCGGCGAGCTTGTCGAGGGCGGCGTTGGCGCCGGCGACGTACGCGGCGTGGTGCTTGTCGTGGTGGAGCTCCATGATCTTGCCGGAGATGTGGGGCTCGAGGGCGGCGTAGTCGTAGGGGAGATCGGGCAGCGTGTAAACAGACACGAGAATCCCTTCTTCGCGGGCGAGTGCGCCCTGACGTGCGTTCGTGATTGTGCTCTGGGATGACCCAATCTCATTGGTACACCCTGTGCAAGCGCCCCGCTGAGGGTGGTCATGGCCTCACAAAAAAGTTCGGGTCGCCGTAATCAGGTGGTGAACGGGCCTCCCGGACAACGCGGACCGCGCGCGAAATTGGTCCCGGAGGTGAACGGAACATTAATATCGCGTGGTGCCCTCCCCCACGCGTGCTTCAAATCCGCGGGCAGTGGTGGCACCTCGAGTGGAACTGGCCGGTGCCGACCTGCTGCGCACGATCGCCGTTCTCGCCGTCGTCTACTCGCACATCTCCTTCTATCTGATCGACGACCTCGGTTCGGGCTGGTGGCTGATCGACGGCGTCTACGCGGTGTTCGTCGAGGGCCTGAACCTCAACCAGCACCTGTCGTTCGTGGGTGTCGCGATCTTCATGACGCTCACCGGGGCCGTCATCACCCGGTCGGCGATGCGCCACCATCCGGGACGGTTCCTGCTCGACCGGGTGGGGCGCCTGCTGCCGGCGTTCTGGGTCGCGATCGCGGCCGCGATCGTGCTGGTGCGCCTGGGTATCAACGGCATGTTCAGCGGACAGCCGGGCATCTCCAACACCGAGGCCGCGCTCAGCTTCGTGCTCGGGGGGTTCTTCCTCCGACCGGAGGTCGCGGTGCTGGGCGTCACCTGGACACTCGTGGTCCAGGTGTTCTTCTACCTGTACTGCGTCGTGATGCGGCCCGTTCTGCGGTCCCGTCCCATCCTGGTCCCGCTCGTCGGCGCGGGTGTGTGCGCGTTGATGCTGCTCTACAACCTCTATATCCCGCAGCCGTACACCGTCCCGATGCTTTCGAAGGTCGCCGCGACGTTGCCGGCCGTCTTCCTCGGCCAACTGATGTACCTCGGCTGGGCGCGCCTGGTGGACTGGCGCTGGCTGATCGTCGGTGTGCTCATCCAGATCGAGGTGGTGCGCCTGGCCACCGAGATCCACGTCTACTGGGCCGGGGACCGCTACCTGTGGACGATGACGGTCGTGACCGCGCTGGTGTTCGTCCTCGGGCGCTATAGCGGCCGGCCCACCAGGTGGTCGGTGATCCGGTGGACCGCCACCCGCAGTTACGCGATCTACCTCGTCCACACGCTGATCCTCTACCGCGTCTACGAACACGCGGTGGGCCCGCTGGGGCGGACCGGTGCGGTCATCGCATTCCTCATCGTCACCGCGGCCGTGTCCGAGACGATCTACCGGTGCGTGGAGGTTCCGGCCGCGCGCTGGCTGGCGGCGCGCACCCGACGAATCGGACGCGAGCCCCGTGAATCTCTGCCTGCCGGTAGCAGCGACGCGCCCTCCGAGTCGCCGCCGCACCTGCGCCCGGTGGACACCGGCGACCGCGCGTAGCATCGAGCCATGTCGTGGTTCGATGAGATTTTCGACGGCGGAATCGCACGCACGAAATCGGTGATGGTCACGTCGGATCAGGCCCTGCCGGGCCGTGAGACGCCCATGCCGGTGCCCGACGCCCACTACGTCAACGGACACCCGCTGAAGCCGCCGTTCCCGGACGGCATGCAGACGGCCGTGGTCGGTATGGGCTGTTTCTGGGGTGCGGAGAAGGAATTCTGGCAGCTCGACGGCGTGTACTCGACGGCCGTCGGTTACGCGGGCGGTTACACGCCCAACCCGACGTACGAAGAGGTCTGCTCGGGTCACACCGGCCACTCCGAGGTGGTGCTGGTGGTGTTCGACCCGAAGGTGATCTCGTACGAGGGGATCCTCAAGCAGTTCTGGGAGAACCACGATCCCACTCAGGGGATGCGCCAGGGCAACGATCGCGGTACCCAGTACCGGTCGGTGATCTACACCGAATCCGACGAGCAGGACGCCGTCGCGATCGCGTCCGCGGAGATGTTCGGCAAGCGTCTCGCCGAGGCCGGGTACGGGGTGATCACCACCGAGATCGCGCCGCTCACCACGTTCTACTACGCCGAGGACTACCACCAGCAGTATCTCGCCAAGAACCCCGGCGGCTACTGCCCCGTCCACGCGACCGGTGTCAGTTGTCCAGTGGGACTGGGTGCCTGAACGAGCGGGTCAACGCGGGGTGTCCAAGGGCCCGACGGGAACGTCGGGCCCCCACCGCACCGCACAGGCGCGGCGGTACGGGCCGTCGAACATGTGCAGCAGGATGAACCGGGTGACCGGACCGACCGCGTGAACGAGTGTGTCGAAGCGCTCGGGGTCGAGACTGTCACCCATCCAGTGCCCCACGATCCCCAACACCTCCTCCCGTCGCAGGTGCGGCAGCAGCACCGCCTCGAGGGCGGCGATCGAACTCGTGAATTCGGTTCTTGCGCTGAGTGATCCATCGTCATGGAACGTGGCGGCGACGGCGTCGAGCCGGTGGACGGGCACAAGCCAACGGACCGGGTCCGGAGCCGCGAGGGCACCGGACCCGGTCCGTCGAACGATCAGGCCACCTGCGCCGGCTCCGGATCGCGTTCGCTCGGTGCGGAGTCCGCGGCCGCCTGCGCCACGATTGCCTGGCGTCGGCGGTGCAGCGTGAGCACGACCAGGATCGCCGCCAGCGAGGACACGCCGCCGATGAGGTACGCGATGGTCATGCCGTTGTCGCTGTAGAAGCCGTAGCCGTCGATCACTGTCGCGACGTTCGAGTTCAGAACGGCGAACGCGATGACGGGGAGGATCGAGGCGAGCAGCGTCTGCGACGCCTGCACCATGCTCGACATCGACGCCTGCACCGACGGGGGGACCGATGCGATGGTGAGGTTCGGGATGGAGGCCGTGGTGGCACCCATGCCGAGGCCGAACAGCAGGATGCCGAACAGCACCTCGGGTTTGCCGGCGTGCCAGAACCCGGTGACGACGGATGCGGACAGCATCAGCGTCGCGCCGCCCGCCAGGGTCAGGGTCGGGAACTTGGTGCGCAGCATCCGGCCCACCACGATGCCGCCGATGACGCTGCCGACACCCATCGGGATCTGGATGAGGCCGACGCCCTTGGCGTCCACGCCGAAGCCGTAGTCGAGTCCCAGGGCCGCCGGCGTCATCGACATGATCGGAATCAGCGTGGCGTACAGCGAGATCGTGCCGTAGGCGAGGCCGGCCGACAGGCAGATGCGCAGCATCGGACCGCGGCGGAAGAAGCGCAGATCGACGATCGGATCCTTCGTGCGCAGGGCCAACGGCACCCAGATCGCGATCACGGCGAGACCGCCGATGATCATCAGCAATGTGCCGGAGTCGGTCCAGCCCCACGAGGGACCGAAGCTGATGCCGGCGAGGATCGCGGCCAGGCCGCCGCCCAGCAGGGCGGCACCGACGAGGTCGAGGCGGGCCGGATTGCGGACCGGGGTCTCTTCCGTCGAGAGCACCACCAGCGGCGCCATGACGATGAGCGCGATGAACAGGAACCAGAAGATCGAGCGGAAGCCCCACGCGTCGACCAGCACGCCGGTGATGAACGGCGACGGGATGGTCATCAGGCCCATACCGCCGGCTGCAAGGCTGACGGCGAGCGCAAGGGTCTTGGGCGGGAACACATCTCGCATGAGTGAGAAGCCGAGGAACATGCACGCGATGAGAGTGCCGAACAGTGCCCGGCCGATCACGAGGATGAGGAAGCTGGGGGCGACTGCCGAGACCAGAGCGCCGAAAGCGGCGACGGCCATGCAGGCCAGGAACACCTTGCGCTTGCCGTGGATATCCGCAAGCTTACCGGCCAGCGGGCAGGCCACCGCGGCAGCAAGGAGGTAAGCCGTTGTCACCCAAGCAATCTGATCGGTCTTGAAGTGTGCACCGATCGGCATCATTGCGACGGAGGCCATCGTCGAGCTGATAGAGACGATTTCCAGGACGACCGCGATGGAGATCAGGGACAGGACGAGCCGCGGGGTCCAGCCGCCTTCCTGTCCGGTGCGCGGCGGGTTGGCCGCGGCGCCGAGTGTTCCTGACATGTAACACCTTTCTGGGGGACTGTGGTCCGGGTCACGTTGTTGCGCCCATTACAGGTCCCGATGGTGCCTTCGCAGGAGGGCTGTCTCGTTGAACGGAAACATATTTCCGAGCCATGGCCGAAACGGTTTCGGAGGCGGACGCCTTGCGGACGCTGCGCGGGGAGGGCGTACCGGCCGATGTGCTGCGCTGCGCTCCACGGGGGAGGCGGTCGGTCGTCGTGCGCGGGAAGACGAGCAGGGGAGGGCTCCGGCGAAGACGAAGCGCGTACCACCTCGTGCCGGGGACGCCCCGGCGATGGGGCATCCAGATTCTCTGTCAGGCAACCAATCTCGTCGGTAGGCACACGCGACAGGCCAACACGTTACTCCCGATCGACGACGTCCACGTCGACTTCGAGATTGTCACCGTTCGCGAGCCGGCATCGTCGAGTTGTGGGCCGAGCATCGATCGACCTCGAGGCGCGTGCGTGTCGCGTTTCTCCGAGAGGTGCTTCCTTGCTCGTAATACTAATTCCACCTTCCTTCGGTCGATCGAGATGTTAGGTTGCTTTCGCCTATATGCATGGGGGCGCCACCGGTTTAGACGTTTGACTGGGGTGAGGAAATGGTGGCGCCGCAGTTTTTTCTGGCTTCATGCGGTTGGGCGGAATCTCTATGAATTGCTGCGCAGGCCAATTGAGGAGGTCGTATAGCGATGCCAACCCACAGAGCTACAGACGTACGCACTCTGAAGATGAAGACCCGCATCATGGTTGCCGCGACGGCAGTCGCCGCGCTGGCGATCGGTTCGCCGGCGCTCGGCCAGGCGACTGCCGCCGAACCCGGTGCCGACCCGGGAGTCGGAAACGCTGGGCTGGGAAGTCTCGGTGAAGGGCTCAATCTGCAGGATCTCGCCGACATGGCGTTGCAGACCCTCGGTCTCGACGGCGCAGGCAGCGTGCAGAAGACCGGTGGCGGTGGGGGCGATTCGGGCGGCCACGGTAGTGAGGGATCCGGTGAGGGCAGCTCGGGTAGTGAGGGCAGCTCGGGTGGCCACGGTAGTGAGGGATCCGGTGAAGGTAGCTCGGGTAGCGAGGGCAGCTCGGGTGGCCACGGTAGTGAGAGTTCCGGCAGTGATGAGGGCAGCTGGGGCAGCCACGGTAGTGAGGGATCCGGCAGTGGCGAGGGCAGCTCGGGTAGTGAGGGCAGCTCGGGTAGTGAAAGTTCCGGCAGTGATGAGGGCAGTCTCGGCAGCTCGGGTAGCGAGGGTTCCGGGAGTGGCGAGGGCAGTCTCGGCAGCTTGGGAAGTGCGAGTTCCGGCAGCGATGAGGGCAGTCTCGGCAGCTTGGGGAGTGCGAGTTCCGGCAGCGATGAGGGCAGTCTGGGCAGCCTGATCTTGCCGTTGCTCGGAAGCACCGGCTCCTCCGGCGGCGCCGGCTCTCTCCTCGGCAGCGCCGTACTCGGAAGTGCCGGGATCGGCAGCCTTTTCCTCGGGTCCGGCGGATCAGGCGGATCGGGTGGCCCCGGTGTGCCCGGACCCGGTGCACCCGGACCTGCTGTACCCGGGCCCGGTGCACCCGGCCCGGGGGCGCCCGGACCCGCTGTACCCGGCCCCGGCGGCCAAGCGCCGCCTGCCCCGCTCGGCGGAGGACAGGTCGCTGTCGTCCCCGTCGGTGGCGTCGAGGCCGGCGGCACCGGGCTGTCGAACGGCACCGCCGGACACGGACTGCTGGTCGGCACCGCGCTGCTCTTCGCGGTCGCGGCAGGTACGACAGCAGTTGGCAGGCATCGTCGTCGTTCGTAAGCGCCCGGCGATCGTGTGAAACACACCGACAGGCCATTGCTCGGACAACCGAGGCAATGGCCTGTCGGGCGTTTGTGCGTCACGGCCCAACGAGTCGGCGGTGCATTCGCGCGATTCTTGTCGGACGTTGGGGTTTGGGTAAATTACATCGCTTGGAATTACATTCCGATTAATGTTCAATTCGCCCGATTGATTTCGATCGAGAAATCGCTGCCGTAGATTTGGGGCATATTTTCGGGTAGCCCAGGCAGTGCTGGAGACCACCCGAATCGACACGTCGTGATCGCGCGGACGTCCCGGAAGGCGCCCCGCAGGCGCGCGGCCGAACCGTTCCGCACTCCGCCGACGCTCCGTTCTCGTGTCGGAACCGTTGCGGCAGAACGCATCTCGGATTTAGGAGTGCGTTCAGTCGGCCGAATGTGCTTCCGCATCAGCCCAATTGGGGCATGACCTCCGACGCGACGAGCTCGAGATGGTCCAGGTCGGCCAGGTCCAGGGTCTGCAGATAGATGCGCTGCGTTCCCGCTTCGCGGTAGCGACCGATCTTGTCCACCAGTTCGGCCGGCGTGCCCGCCAGACCGTTCTCCCGCAGCTCGTCCACCTCGCGCCCGATCCGGGCCGCACGGCGTGCGATCTCGTCGTCGGTGCGTCCGCAGCACAGGACGAGGGCGTTGGAGTACACGAGTTCGTAGGGGTCACGGTCCACGGCCTTGCATGCCTCCCGCACCCGCTCGAACTGCCGGACGGTGTCCTCGATCGAGACGAACGGCAGGTTGAACTCGTCGGCGTAGCGCGCCGCCATCGACGGCGTGCGCCGCTTGCCCATGCCGCCCATCACGATCGGTGGCCGCGGCGACTGCACCGGCTTCGGCAGCGCGGGCGAGTCGCTGATCGGGAAGTGGGTGCCGTCGTAGCTGAAGGTCTGCCCGACCGGGGTCGCCCACAGGCCCGTGATGATCGCGAGCGATTCCTCGAGGCGGTCGAAGCGCTCACCGACCGACGGGAACGGGATGCCGTAGGCGCGATGCTCCTCGTCGAACCACCCCGCGCCGAGGCCGAGTTCGATCCGTCCGCCGCTCATGGCGTCGACCTGCGCGACCGAGACCGCCAGCGGGCCGGGGTAACGGAACGTCGCCGACGTGACCAGCGTGCCGAGCCGAATCGTCGACGTCTCCCGCGCGAGCCCGGCCAGGGTGATCCAGGCGTCGGTGGGGCCGGGCAGGCCCTCGACGTTCATCGCCAGGTAGTGGTCGGACCGGAAGAACGCGTCGTACCCGAACTGTTCCGCGGCCTTCGCCACCGTGAGGAGATCGTCGTAGGTGGCGCCCTGCTGGGGTTCGGTGAAGATTCTCAGGTCCATGCCGACCACTGTGCCGCACCCCCGAATGTGACGTGCATCGGAGGACAGGTCGAGGGAACCGATCCGTCGTCCGCCGCGTCTGATCAAGTGTCGGGGCAGGACCGTCCCGGCGAAAGTTGGGGCACGGGCCGGAGCGAGGGGCCGGGATGGGGGCACGCATCCCGGAAATGGGGGGCTCCGGTTCGTGCCACCACATCCCACCGATACCGCGCAAATCCACACAGGTTGTGGATTGCTGTGGAACCTGCGGTGCACAGTTGTCAACGAATCATCCACCGCGAGCCCCTGACCTGTGGATGATCCCCATCGAAGTTGTTCAGAACTGTGGATGACCCTGTGGAAACTGTGGATAACTCGTCGAAACAAGTGCTTCAGGTCACATTTGGGTGGTCAATCGCCCGGGGCTGAGTGCTGGGAGTATCGGTCCGGTCACGAACGCTCCGAGGACGTAACGCGAGATCGTCTGCTGTGGAACAGGGGTCGTGCCAGAATCGAAGCCGTGACGATCCCGCACGTTCCCACCGTCTCCGTGACCGACCTTCCGGCGGAGCGCACCGAGGCGACCGTTCTGCTGGACGTGCGGGAGGACGACGAGTGGGAGTTGGGTCACGCCCCGGGGGCACAGCACATCCCGATCGTCGACGTGCCGGCCCGCACCGACGAGATCGACATCGACGCCGAGGTTTACGTGGTGTGCCGGCAGGGCGGACGCTCGATCGTTGCCGTCGAGTACCTCAACAGCATCGGTTTCGACGCCTATCACGTCGCAGGCGGCATGGTCGCGTGGCAGAGTGCGGGACTTCCCCTCACCAGCGACGGCGACCCCGGTTCCGCGAAGATCTACTAGATGAGCGTCGTCCAGGTCTGCGCCCGCTGCGCGTCGAGGTGGCCGGTCACCGGCGCGCCGGCACAGTGGTGTCCTCGGTGCCAGGGCCTGCTGCTCTCCCCGGTCGACACCGCCCGACCCGCACCGCCCACCGGACGCAACTTCCGGTGGGTCGCGCGCAGCCCCTACCCGCCGATCGCGCGGCGCCGCCCCGCGCCGCGCCGCCTCGGCCCGACGCCCCGGTACACCCACGTGCCGCGCTGGGGACTGCTCGATCCGCCACCGGAGCAGCCCGACGAGCGGGTGACCCGCACCGAGGCCGCCGCCGACCTCGCGCCGACCCTCCTCGCCTGCACCGCGATCGTGTTCGCGCTCGCAGCGGCCGCGGAAGCATTCCGATACGGGCTGCTCGTGTTCAACCGGGTGCGTCTGGTCGATCCGCTGACACTCGCGGTGTCGGACTCGATGGTGTGGGCGACGCAGGTCTCGGCGCCGCTGGTCGCCCTCGCCGCCGCAGCCGCGTCCGTGTGCCGCTTGGTCGTCACCCGCCGGGAGGTCCTCGCCGCCCGCGGGCTTGCCGATCCACGCTCCCCGCGGTCCCTCGCGGCCGGGGTGCTCGTTCCCGTCGTCAACCTCGTGATGCCCGGCGTCTTCCTCACCGAGATCGCCGACGGCGACCGTCGAACCCTGACCGCGATCCGCATCTGGTGGGCCGCGTGGGTCGCCAACGGACTGCTCGTGGTCGTCGGATTCCTCTGGCGCGGCCGCGACACGCTGCAGGCGCAGGCCGACGGCGTGCTGCTCGCCGCGATCACCGCGGCCGTCGCCGCCGCGACCGCGCTGCTCACACTGCACGTCATCCGCCGATTGGACGGCCTGGACCTGCTCGGCCGCCCGCAGCGCACCACCCGATGGATCAACGTGCCCGCGACCGGCCGGCCCGAACGGGAGGAGGCGACCGTCGGATGAGCCCGGATCGGCGTCGACCCCGCGTGGTGGCGCATCGTGGCGCGTCGGCCGCGAGGGCCGAACACACCCTCGCCGCGTACGAACTGGCCCTTGAGGAGGGCGCCGACGGCCTCGAATGCGACGTTCGGCTCACCCGCGACGGCCACCTGGTGTGCGTGCACGACCGCCGCGTGGACCGCACGTCGTCCGGTACCGGGGTGGTCAGCGAGATGACCCTCCAGTCACTGGGCGAGCTCGACTACGGCTCCGACGGCGAGCCGGCCGGATTGCTGACGCTGTCGCAGCTCATCGAGCTGACTTTGAGTTGGACGTCGCGCCCGACCAAGCTGTTCATCGAGACGAAGCACCCGGTCCGCTACGGCGGCCTCGTCGAGAGCAAGGTGCTCGCCGAACTGTCCCGCTACGGTCTGGCGACCCCGGCGTCCGCCGACCATTCACGGGCCGTCGTGATGTCGTTCGCCGCGAGCGCGGTGTGGCGGATCCGCAGGTCGGCGCCCCTGCTGCCGACGGTGCTGCTCGGTGACGCGTCCCACTATCTCGGGGGCGGGGCCGCCACCACCGTCGGTGCCACCGCCGTCGGGCCGTCCATCAGGACGCTGCGCGAGCGCCCCGAGATCGTCGACAAGGCGGCGGCCTCCGGTCGCGCCACCTACTGCTGGACCGTCGACGATCCCGCCGACGTCGAGCTGTGCAGGCAACTCGGCGTCGACTGGGTGGCCACCAATCATCCGGGGCGCACCAAGAATTTGCTGGGCGGCTGAGATAACTCGCCGGTCCGTGTAGGTTTTGGCCTCGTGGGTAAGAAGAGCAAGAGAAACAGTGGTCCCAAGCCGGACAGCAACCGCGCCGCGAAGCTCGAGCAGCGTCGGCTCGAGCGCGAGGCCGAGGTAGCCGCGCCGACCCGCCCGTTCGAGGGTCTCGCCGCCGAGTGCGACCTGGTCGCGCTGCGCGAGTTCGTGCCGTCCGCGCTCGTCGAACTGCCGGTCCGGGACGCCGACAAGCCGGTGACCGCGGCGACGGTCCTGCCCGGGGCTGTCGCGGCTCTCGTCCGGGACGAGGGCGGAGCCGCCGGACGGTACGTCGGCCTGCAGGTTCAGGCCCACACGGCCGACCCGGGCGCCGACCTCGGTGCGGCGGTGACGTGGGTGCAGTCCGCGGAGCCGGGCAACTCGCTGACCTTCGCCGACCCGCAGGCAGGCGGCCCGCGCCTGAACGACGTCCTGGTTGCCGACGCGCTGCCGAAGATCACCGTCCACCAGAACTTCGACTGGTGGATCCCGGAGGGTGTCGAGCCGGCGCCCGACGTCGCCGCGACCGTGCAGCAGGCGAACATGGCGATCATGCCGTCGGCGCGGGTCGAGGCCGACGGCGTCGTCGCTGCGTGGTGGGTCGACGCCGGCGAGCGCGCCCACCTGCGCTGGGTGCGCCCCGAGGACGAGGACGCGCTGATGCTCGCGCTGGCCCGCGTCCACGCGGCCGGCGCACTTCACCTCGGTGAGGGATCGCGATTCGCGGGCTCGTTCCGCACTCACGGCCTGCTGGTGCCGGTCTTCGACCTCGACCGCGAGAAGCACCCCGACGAGTGGGCCGCGCCGACCGCCGAGCTGGGCCTGCGCCTCGCGGAGGCCCTGGCTGTGGACGCGCCGCTCACGGCGGCGGAGGTGCGTGCCCGCGACGGCCTGCGCGGACGCCAGGTCACGCTGCGCTGACAGAACGGCGCTGAGCCGACAGAACAGAAGGGATCCCTTCACGCGCCGTGGGGCGCGTGAAGGGACCCCTTCCGCTGTCTGTGGGCGGCGCTAGATCTTGCCGCCGGCGACCGGCGGCGCTCCGGAGGCGTCGTCGACGCTGCTCATCTCGCGGGCCACGAAGTCTTCGAGATCGAACAGGTTGGATCCGGCGCGGTCGGCGATCGTCAGCAGCGTCGTCATACGCGCGACCTCCTCGACCTGCTCCTTGAGGAACCACTGCATGAACTGTTCGCCCAGGTAGTCCCCGTCGTCGCGGGCCGTGCGGGCGAGTTGGACGATCTGCTCGGTGACGGCCTGTTCCTGTGCGAGGGCGAGCGCGATGGGATCCCGCGCGCTCTCGAAATTGCTCCTCGCCGGATCGACTCCGGTCAGTTCGACGGTGATGTCCCGATCCAGGAAGTACTGGATGATCATCATCGCGTGATTGCGTTCCTCGTTGGCCTGCTTGTAGAAGTGGTGAGCCAGCCGAGGGAGATCCGCGTTGTCGAAATAGACCGCGGTCGCGAGGTACTGATGCGACGCGTTGAATTCGTTGCGGATCTGATCGTGCAGAAGTGCGTGGAATTTCGTCCGATGCGAATCGTCTGAGGCACCCATAGAGTCACGGTATCGCTGATCAGGGCGAACTGTCACCCAAGTGGAACCTAATTGAGGCTAGTATCGCCTCAATTAGTCTTGCCTTATTCCACTTCGAGACTTCCGAAATTTCCGATCCGCCGTAATTGTCGAATGTTCGGCAATTACGGCGAGGGGGTCAGGCGTCGGCGCCGGCGATCCGGGGGGCGGTGGAATCGGCGGTCACGGCCGAGCTCATCTCGCGCGCCACGAAGTCCTCGATGTTGAAGAAGTTGTCACCGGCGCGGTCGACGATGGTGAGCAGCGTCGTCATACTCGCGACCTCCTCGACCTGCTCCTTGAGGAACCACTGCATGAACTGTTCGCCCAGGTAATCCCCGGTGTCGCGGGCCGTGCGGGCCAGCCGGGTGATCTGGTCGGTTACGTTTCGTTCCTGTGCGACGGCCAGCGCGACGGGCTCGCGAACGGTCGCGAAATCGGTGACCACGGCGTCGATGCCGGGCACCGCGACCGGCAGGTCGTTGTCGAGCAGGTACTGGATCATCATCATCGCGTGGTCGCGTTCCTCGGCGGCCTGGCGATAGAACCGTCCCGCCAGCTGCGGCAGATCCTGAGAATCGAAGTAGACGGCGACCGCGACGTACTGCTGAGAGGCCGTGAATTCGTTTCGGATCTGCGCCTGCAGCAGTTGCTGGAACTCGTTCGTGTGCGCCGCGTCAGTCATGGATGGAACACTACCGCCCGTAATGCCACGACAGTGTCGGCAATGTCGGGACAGCGACGAGTATCACGGTGTGCCGGTCACGAGGGTCTGCGGAATCTGCCGATCATTTGCAAGCGCATCGAAGAATTCGCTCGCCTTTTCTCGATCCCACAACAGAACGTCGCCCCACCCGTCGACGATCTCGAATCCGCCGACCGGCACGGTCGTGGTGACCATCTTGCCGCGAAGGGCCCAAGCCAGCCCGGCGAGATTCCACAGATGGTCGCCACTGCCGACCTGCAGGGAATTGGCCGTCTGCGTCATCATCGGCCACAACCGCAGCGGGTTGATCAGTGTCGTGGGTGAGGTGGCCTTCTTCAGCAGCGCGGCCATGAACGCGCGCTGATTGTTCATCCGGTCCAGATCGGCGAGGGCGGTCGCGCGGCTGCGCACGAAGCCGAGGGCCTGCGGACCGGAGAGGTCCTGGCAGCCCTCCTGCAGGTTGATGCCCGCGAGGGGATCGTCGATCGGGTAGGGCACGCACATGTTCACGCCGCCGAGGGCGTCGACGATGCCCGCGAAACCGCCGAAGCCGATCTCCACGTAGTGGTCGATGTGCACCCCGGTGGCCTCTTCGACCGTCTGGACCAGCAACTGCTCGCCGTCGGGCTGCGCGAACGCGGCGTTGATCTTGCCCCGGCCGATGCCTGGGATGTTGACATACGAGTCCCGGGGAATCGACACCATCGTCGTGGCGCCGCTCTTCGGAATGTGCACCAGCATGATCGTGTCGGTGCGCTTGCCTTCGATGTCGCCGCCGGCGGCGAGTGCGCGGTCCTGCTCGGCGGTCAGGCCGGCGCGGCTGTCCGAGCCGACCAGCAGCCAATTGGTGCCCGGGGTGTCGGCGACGCGGCCGGGGTAGTCGGCGAGCGCGTCGACGCGGTTGAGCTTGGTGTCGAGGTAGACCACGCCGCCGATCGACGCGACCAGCAGCACCACCAGCGTCAGCGCGACGCGACGCAGCCACGTTCCCCGCTTGCGGGGCCGACGTTGCTTCGGGGGTTCGGCGGGCGCGGCCGCCGGGCGCGGCGGCTGGGGCCCGCGCGGCGGCGCCGGCGGCGGGACGCGCCGCGGCTCCGCGTACGGGCGCGGCGTCTGCGTCGGCGCGTGACCGGTGGGCCGTGGTGGCCCGTCCGGGGCCTGCGACCAGGACTTGGGCTCGGGAGCCTGCGACCACGCGCGCGCAGGCTGCGGGGCGGGGCCGCCGGGACGGCCGTCGCGGCGGATGACCTGGGTGCCCTCGGCGCCGTGCGGCGGGCGCGGCCCACCGCGACGTGGCGGTGGGGGAGCGTTGTGCCGCGGAGGGAGGGGGCCGTTGCGTGGGGGCTGGGGCCGACCGCGGTGCGGCGGGCCCGGCTGACGTCTGTCGGGGGTCTCGCCGTTCACGGTCCGAGAATACGTGCGATCCCGACGACCCGGGTCACGGCAGCCACGACAGGTGCCCGCGGAGCAGCGCGTATCCCACGAATGCGACGGTGTCGATCAGGGCGTGTGCGATCACCAGTGGCCACAGTTTTCCGGTGCGCTGCCAGTAGCGGCCGAAGATCAGGCCCATCAGTACGTTGCCGAGACCACCGCCGAGGCCCTGGTAGAGGTGATAGCTGCCGCGCAGCAGTGCCGACGCCAGCAGCGACGAGTTCTCGCTCCAGCCGAGCCGCCGCAGCCGCGAGATCAGGTAGGCCACCACCAGGATTTCCTCGGCCGCCGAGTTCGCGATCGCCCACAGCACCAGCACCGGCAGCCGCCACCAGTGGTCGTCGATGGTGCTCGCCATGACCGTCAGGTTCATGTCCAGCGCGACCGCGGCCAGGTAGAAGGCCAGCCCGGGCAGCCCGATCAGTGCCGCGAGCCCGACGCCGGGCAGCACCGCGTCGCGCCGCCGCATCCGGCCGAGACCGATCCGGGTGGGTCCGAGATTGCTGCGCCACAGCAGGTACAGGCCCAGCGCCCCCCACGCGGCGAGCTTGACGACGCCCAGCAGCTGCCGGGCCAGGTCGATGTACGACTGCGTCGACCGGGACGGGTTGAGCGCGACCGCCTGCTCGGACAGCCCGCCCGGCTGGAGCGCCGACTCGAGCAGCGAGAGCATGCTGTAGATGCCGTTGAGCCCGAACGTCACCAACAGGACGATGGTGACCTCGAACCACAGGGCCCGCCGCTCGCGGGCGTCGAGCGGCGGCTCGGACGGCGGCGGTGAGACGGGCCGGAGCCACGAGTCGACGGTGGTGCGGGTGATCACCCCGCCGACGCTAGACGGAATCGTCGTCAGATGTGCTGGGCGAGGGACTCGGCCTTCGCGCCGAGGTTCGGCAGCCGCAGGTCGGCGAACGGGGTGAGCGCATTGCCCAACCGGTTCGTCACGAACGCCACCGACAGGCCGGAGTCGGGGTCGGCGAAGGCGCCAGATCCGCCCATGCCGTAGTGCCCGAAGGCACCCGAGTGCTGGGTGCGGGCGGCGACGAGGGCGGCGTGGTAGCCGAGCCGCCAGTTCATCCGGATGCCGAGCACGTAGTCGCGGGCCCGGGTCTGCACCTCGCTGAGCTGGGCAATCGTGTCGGGTTCGAGGAACCGGATACCGTCGACGACACCGTCGTTCGCGAACGCCGCGTACATGCGGGCCAGCGCGCGGGCGCTGAACACCCCGTTCCAGCCGGGCATCACGAAGTCGTGGATCGACGGGTCGCGGACCAGCATGTCGAAGCCCTCGGGCATACCGGCGTCGGCGATGTCGCGCAGGTGCGGCACCAGCGACAGCGTCAGCGACGTCAGGCCCCACGGCACCCCGAACGGGTTGATGTGGGGGAACACCTTCGCGATGCGGTTCTTCTCGGATTCGGGGACCTGGAACCAGAACTCGGGGATGCCGAGCGGTTCGGCGACCTCGGTGCGGACCAGTTCGGTGAACGGCTTGCCGGACACCCGCGTCGTCAACTCCGCGATCAGCGTGCCGTAGGTGACGGCGTGGTAGCCGGGCATCTTGGTGCGCCGCGGATCCGGCACGGACGCCGCCAGCGCGGCGGTGACGCGGTCGTGGTCGAGCAGCGCGAGTCGGCCCGGAACCAGGCCGCGGATGCGGTGCAAACCGGCGCGGTGGCTGAGCAGTTCGCGGACGGTGATCGATTCCTTGCCGGCCTCGCCGAATTCGGGCCAGTAGGACGCGACCGTGGTGTCGTAGTCGATCAGGCCGCGCTGGGCGAGGCGGTGCAGCACCGTGCTGGCGACACCCTTGCCGGTCGAGAACGACAGCGTGACGGTGTCGGAGTCCCACTTGCGGATCGGGGACGCCCATCCGGCCCACACGTCGAGGACAGGCTTGCCGTACAGGTACACGGCCAACGCGCCGCCGCCGTCGCGGGCCCGGTGGAACAAGTGGAAGAACTGGGTGGCGAGCGTCTCGAACCGCGGGTCGACAAGCATCGTCTTGGGCGGTCGGTACTCCGCCTTGCGACGTGGGGTACCGCCCGAGGCACGACGAGGCATAGCGGCAGTCATGTCGAGCGAACTTCCGATCCATTCGAGGTCGCCTACTGCGATCTCGGTCTCATCGGTAGAACGCTCCAGGCGGTGCACTGATTCCTGGTGCGCGAGAAATTCCAGGTCAGGGCCGCGTGCGCAGTCCGTTGACGAAGGGGCAGCCGACGAGGACCCGCAGGGCGCGGCTGAGCTCGAGCGCGTCGTCGACGGGTTCGGCGAAGTCCATCCGCACGTCCCGGTCGCCGGCTACGGCCTCGATCCGCAACCGCACCCCGTACCGGTCGATGCCGAGCGGGCGCACCCGGCCGGTGCGCAGCGCCGACGGCAGGCGGCGGGCGAGCATCGCGACCAGGTCCGAGTGGTCCTCCTCGAGGTGCTGCAGCCAGGAGTTCTCGACGTCCCAGAACGGGTCGGGTTCGGCGGCGAGGAGGTCGTCGACCGTGACGGCCTCGGCGCCGCTGCTGTCGGCGACGACGGCCGACTCGAGACCCAGGACCAGCAGCGTGGCGCCGTGCCCGACGTCGAGCAGCGCCGGGTGGGGGTGCTCGGCCGCGACGGCATCGGCGAGGTCGCGCTCGCCGCGCCCGGAGACGGCCGTGAGGGTGCCGCGCAGCCACACGAGCGACCGGACGGGTTCGCGGAGCGCGAGGGGCGCGTAATCGGTGAGTTCGAGGACGGCGGGCAGCCCGCCCGGTCCGGCCTGCCACGCGAGGGCCGCCGCGGCGCAGTCCATGGGCGTCGCGAGGACGGCGGTGCCGTCGCTGCGCAGGTGGTGCAGCGTGGTGGCGACCGGGTCGCTGCCGGCGATGCCCAGTACGGCGTCCGTCGCGCGGGCGCTGGCGCTGCGCATCCGTTCGGCGGTGGACGGTCCGAGGGTGGTGCGGGTCATGGCGGCTTCCTTCGGGGTCGGGACGCGAAACCGAACCTGCGTCTAACTGAGGTAAACCTAAGCTAATTCCTGGGGTCGGTGGCGGCAACCCCTCGGCGTGGGGGGGGACGGGTCCGAGGCGGCTCGGGCTAACGTGGTGGTGTGTCGATTCCTGTTTCGCTGTCGATGCCGACTCTTCCCGCGTCCCGCGACCGGGCGGCCCAGCCGCTCGTCGAGGGGCTGCTTCACCAGCGGCGAGATGCCGCCGTCCCGGGCAAAGCCCGGGACGCCGTAACCACCGGGCCGCAGATCGTCGCCGCCTCGATCCTCACCGGCGCTGTCGGAACCGACGCCGACGCCGGAGCGGTCGTCGTCGAACTCGACGTCGACCCGGACGATCTCGCCGACGCCGTGGAACACCGGGCGCTCCGCTACCACGTGCACTGCACCGCGGAGCAGGTCGAGGACGCGATCCGTCTCCGGCTGCCCGCCCCCGTCGCGGTATTCGTCACCCCGGACGGCCCCGACGCCGGCACGCTTGCCGAGACGGCTCAGGTGCTCGCCGACGCCGGTCACAGCCCCGGGCTCGTTGCCGGGCAGCCGGTCGACGCGGTCGCCGACTTCCTGGGGGTGCTCGCGCACACGTCCGTCGGCTTCGTCGCGCGGGCGCGCGACGGCGCCGAGGTGCTGTCCCTGCTCGCCGGCACCGTTGCGGCGCTGCGCGGCGACGACGTCCGCGCCGCCCTGGCCACCCCGGACGCGGCCGCCCTCGCGGCGTTGATCCCCGAGGCGGCCGAGGCGGTGCGCGGTGTGCTGCTCGGCATCGAGGTCGACGACCCGGAACAGGTCGATCGCGCGCTCGTCGACGCCGGACTGCTGTAGCCGACGCCGTAACGGAACCGGAACCGATCTCGGAAGTGTGGTCGGTGCGATTGCGTAACCTCGTAGGCGTGCCTCGTATCGCGTACTTCGGACCCAGTGGGACCTTCACCGAGATGGCCCTCGCCCAGCTCGAGACGGCCGGCACGTTCGACGGCGACGTCGAGCGGATCGCGGCCTCGAGCCAGCCCGCCGCGTTGGAGTTGGTGCGACGAGGCGAGGCCGACGGCGCGGTGGTCCCGATCGAGAGTTCGGTCGAGGGTTCGATCCGTCCCACCATGGACGCGCTGGCCCTCGGGGACCGGCTGCAGATCATGGCCGAGACTGAACTCGAGGTCTCCTTCACGATCGTCGCCCGCCCCGGCACCGGCCTCGACGACATCCGTACCGTCCGCGCCTACCCGGTCGCGACCGCGCAGGTGCAGGGCTGGCTCGACACCCACCTGCCGAACGCGCGGGTCGAGCCGGCGTCGTCGAACGCCGGTGCGGCAGAAGATGTTGCGGCCGGGATCGCCGACGCCGGTGTGTCCACCGCGCTGGCCGGCGAGCGTCTCGGGCTGGTCCCGCTGGCGTCCGGTGTCGCCGACTACGAGGGCGCCCGCACCCGTTTCGTGCTGGTGACGAGGCCGGGGCCCGCGCCCGCCCGGACCGGCAACGACCGGACGAGCGTGGTGCTGCACCTCGACAACGTCCCGGGTTCGCTTGTGCGCGCGATGACCGAGTTCGCGACCCGCGGCATCGACCTCACTCGAATCGAATCCCGGCCCACGCGCAAGGAATTCGGTACCTATCTGTTCCACCTGGACTGCGTCGGACACATCGACGACGGGCTGGTCGCGGAGGCGCTCAAGGCGCTGCACCGATTCAGCGACGTCCGCTTCCTCGGGTCGTGGCCGTCGGCCGTCCCGGGCGGAGGCGCCCCGATGCCCGACGTCGACGACACCGCGTGGCTCGAACGGCTGCGCCGCGGAGAGGAGAACGCGTGAGCGGCCGACTGATCCTGGTCCGGCACGGGCAGACCGAGGCGAACGTCGAACGTCGGCTCGACACCCGGCTACCCGGTGCCCGGCTGACGGAACTCGGTAGGACGCAGGCACGGACGCTCGGCGACCTCCTCGCGTCGCGCCCGCCGGCCGCGCTGGTGTCGTCGCGGGCATTGCGCGCGCGGGAGACCGCCGGGTTCGTCGAGGCGGCGTCGGGGATCGCACTGCAGGTGCGGGAGGGTCTGCACGAGGCGCAGGCCGGGGAGCTCGAGGACCGCTCGGATCTCGAGTCGCACAAGATGTTCGCGAAGGTGTTCCACACGTGGCACTCGGGGGACCTGTCGGCGCGGATCCCGGGCGGCGAGTCGGGTCTCGACATCATCGAACGCTATGTGCCGGTGGTGGATTCGCTGAGGTCCGAGTTCCTCGACGGCGGCCGTGCGGGCGATGTCGTGGTGGTCAGTCACGGCGCCGCGATCCGGTTGGTCGCCGCCTACCTGGCCGGTGTGCCGGGCGCGTTCGCCGCCGACCGGCACCTCGAGAACACCTCGACGGTGGAACTCGTGCCCACCGCCGCGGGCTGGCAGTGCGCGCGGTGGGGCACCTACGACCCGCCGTTCGACGCGAGCCCGAAGCGGCCGTGGTTCGACGAGGAGGCGACCGAGGCCGCCGACGACCCGATGGGTTGATCGCTCAATCGAGTTGTGCGAGCAGCCCTTCGAGTGCCTGCCGCAGCCGACCCGGGGTGCCGGGGCTGAGCGACGTCCACCGGACGCCGTCGGTGGCGACGCTGGTGGTGCCGACGACGCGGCCGGCGGCGGTGTCGAACACGGTGACCGGGCCGCGCACCACTCCGGGGTTGCCGTCCTCGTGGACGAGTCCGACGATCTCGGTGAAGATCGGGCAGGCGGCGAACGCGGGCCCGACGACGGCGGCCTCCGCGGCCGCAACCCCCACCGCGACAAGGTGATCGGCAGCTCTCTGCGGATCGGTGATCCGGTCCAGCGCGGCGCCGAGGTCGGCGGTGGGACAGTTGACGACGCCGAAGCTCAGCGGATGGGCTGCGCCGAGTGCGTGCGCGACCGGACCGACGACGTCACGCTCCAGCCATTGGACGGTGAAGGCGTCGCCGCTGCGGAGGGCCAGCACGGCCCCGGTCCGGTCCGGGTCGAGGGCCAGGCACGCCCGATGGACGGTGCCGTCGACGTACTTGCGCACCGCGATCTCGCCGCGCGGGCGGGCGAGGGTGCGCAACTGCCGGGCCAGGTCGGGGTGGACCGCGATGCCGTCGACCAGGCCGGCGCCGGCGAGGCGGTCGTGGGCGCGACGGAACACCGCGTCGCGCGCGGGACGCGAGTCGAAGCGGGGAGCGGCGTCGAGCACGACCGGCAGCACGTCGATGTCGAGCAGGTGTACGAGCAGGTCGATCTCGTCGACGTGCAGGGTCGTCGGCGGCAGCGTCGTGCCGATCGGTTCGATCCCCAAGTCGATCACCGCCCGTCCTCGGGCAGATCAGCCCCGATCACGGAGGGGATCACGGTGCGCCCGTCGGTGAAGTGCTCGAAGTTCCGCAGGTAGCCGGGGGTGGCGCGGACGTCCTCGCCGGCGTCGACGGCGCCGCGGTGCGCGCCCACCGGGGTGCCGGACATCGGGGTGTTTCGGGTGGCGGCTGCCGCCGTCGTCTCCGCGCGCACCGCGTCGGAGGCCCCGGCACCCGGGCCGGTGCCCGCGGAGCCGGCGACACCGCCGCGGTGTCCGGAACCGTCGAGCTGACCGGCCTGCGCCCAGCCGTCGGGCAGTGCCGCGTGGGCTCCGCCGCCGCCGACGACGCCCGCGGCCCGCGAGGCGACTGCTCCGCCCGACCCGCCCGACCCGCCGGCGCGTCCGCCGGACGTGGCCCCGTGACCGCCGCCGGACACCGGCGCCTCGGGGATGCCCATCAGCGCGGGCGACCCGGCGCCCACCCCACCGAGGACCGCGCCGCCGAAGTTGGCGGCGGCGGAGGTCGCGCTGGACACCGTGCCGGCGACGGTGCCGACCTGCGATGCCGCGGTCGCAACGGCCGGGTTCTGCGCGAATGCGGTGGCGGCGGCCGCGATGGTGCGGACCGGGTCGGCACGGAAGTCGTTCTCGAGGTTGCGCCGGGCGACGTCGCCGCTGTCGCGGGACTCGAGGCCCGCGGTCGCGCCGTTGGTGAGCGGCGGCGGGGGCGTGAAGGTCTCGGGCGTCGCGAGCACGCTCGACGCCGCCTCGTACCCCTCCATGACGAGGCCGGCGCGGATGTCCATCGCCCGGTCGGCGGCCTCGGTCGCGGCCGCGGTGCCGTTGAGCACACCGCCGGTGGTGTAGGCGGCGGTCTTGGCAGTCTTGACCGCGGCGATCTCGGGCAGGCTCGGCATGGCCAGCGCCGCGGTGGTGTACGCGGCGGCCTCGGTGGATGCCTTGGCGGCGGTTTCGGCGGCGAGCGTCGCGGTCTGCTCGGTCCACGTCGCGAACGGGGCGATCCTGGCGAGCGCGGCGTCCGCGGCCACGCCCTCCCATCCGGTCCGCAGTTCCTCCATGACCCGGGCCAGCGTCGCACCGGCGTCGACGAAGCTCTCCGCGATCGCGGTCCAGGCCGGACCGGCGGCGCTGAGCGGTACCGGGCCGGCGCCCGCGCTGAGTGTGGTCGAGTTGACGGTTGCGCCGCGAGGCATCCAGACGACGCCTGTGACACCGATGGTCATGATGCGTTCCTCCTCAGTTCTGCTGAGAGTTCGGCCGAGCGGTTTGCAGGCGGATCACATGCCGGCGGCGAGCGAGGCACCGAAGGTGTGGTCCTCGTCCCGGTACGCGGCGGACTGCGCACGGAGCATCGCCGCGGCCGTGGTCAGTTCCTGGATGCCCTGGGTGGCGGCCGGGCCGAAGCTGCCCGCGAGCCGGTTGAAGTAGCCCGCCGCCAGCACCGACACCTCCTCGGATCCGGAGGGCGCCACGTTGAGGGCGGGGGTGGCCGCGGTCAGTGTCGACTGCAGGCGAGCGGCCAGCGTGTCGAGTTCCGCGGCCGCCGCGAGGAGGACGTCGGGTTCGACGAACACGTGATCCGACATGGCGGTGAACTCCTCGTCTCGGGGTCGGTGGCAACCGGAGCGGGCTTCGCGAAACTCGTTCCTGATTGCTTTGACGCCGGAGGAGGCCGGTCGGTTCCACATGAAACCGACGAAAATCCGGTGTGGGTGCTCAGCCCCAGCCGAGCTCGTGCAGGCGGTCCTCTTCGATGCCGAAGTAGTGGGCCACCTCGTGGATGACCGTCACCATCACCTCGTGCACCACCTCGTCCTCGCTGTGGCACACGTCGAGGATCGCGTCGCGGTAGATCGTGATGGTGTCGGGCAGCGCTCCGCCGTAGTGGCTGTCGCGCTCGGTCAGCGCGATGCCGTGGTAGAGCCCGAGCAGCGTCGGCTCCTCGTCGTTGCGGGGTTCGACCAGCACGACGACGTTGTCGATCGCCGCCGCGAGCTGCTGCGGAATGAGATCGAGCGCCTCGGAGACCAGCTCCTCGAAACGAGCCTCCGTCATGGTCACCGACACGTCACCCTCCCATCGGGGGGAGCGGCGCCGCGCCGGGGAGCGGGGTCGGCACGGAACGGCCCTCGGGCGCCGGCGGCGGCGGCACCGGTGCCTGGCCGTTGATCAGGATGTCGCCCTTGGCGCTGCCGACGATCGTCGCGAAGCCGTTGTTGTCGACCTCCTTGCCGATCGAGCAGTTGATCTTGCGGCTGCCGACGAGCCAACTGTCGAGATCGAGGTTGTCCCAGAACAGCGTGAGGGTCTTGTCGCGGAGCGTGTCGGGGGAGCCCAGGTAGCCGTTGCCGGCGTCGGTGCACGCCTTCTCCAGGAACTTGTCCTGGTCCTCGACCGACGGCATGCCGCCGGGGAACTGGCTGGCCAGGTCGACCACGCCGACCACCTCGAACGCGTGCGGCTGACCGCAGCCGACCGGATCGGACGGCACGTTCTGGTTGATGCCGATGCAGGTGCCCACGTCCCACACCTTCGACTGGTCCTGCTCGGCGACCCGGCCCTGGATGGGCAGCAGGGCGCCGGTGACACCGGAGAACTGCAGGCCGCAGCGGATGGTCCGCTCGCCTGCGGCCCAGCCGGCCTCGCCCGGGTTGATCAGGCCGACGCTGAACTTGCCCTTCGGATCGAAGCGGCCGCCGAGGTAGGCGTTGACGGCGGGCGCGCACTGCTCGTCGCGCAGTTCGGAGAACCGCAGCACGCCCGGGAACTTGGAGCCGGGCCCGAACTCGATGCCCGGGTACAGGCTCAGGTCCACGTCGGTGGCCACCTCGAACTGGTGCGCCTTGCCGCAGTCCACCTTCTCGAGGTCGCTGGCATCGGATTCGGACCACGTGAGGCAGTCGCCTGTCGTCGCCGACCCGAATGCCTCGCCGGCCACCGCGCCCGTCGGCTGCGGCCCGACGCTCGCGGTGTGAGTGGGCAGATTGTCGCCGCGGTCGAACCCGCCGGATACGAAGACCGTGGCGATCGCGGCCAACACCGCCCCGATCGCGACGAGCGCGAGTGCACGCCGGGTGACCGGCGCAGACAGGTGTCGGCGCCGTTCCGGCTGCGGTGCCGACTCGGCTGTCGGCTGCGAGTTCGGCTCGGTCTCATCCACGGACATCCCGTCCATAATGCCTTCAACGGACGCAGATGCCGAAGTTTCCGCGTAGGTTCGTGCGGCATGAGTGAGGAACGTCCCGCGCCGCCCGACAGCGACGTGCAGGAGTTGGCCGGTCGATTGTTCGACATGGCCCGGACGGGGGTTGCGGCCACGCTCGCGCAGTACGTCGACGCCGGGGTGCCGGTCAATCTGACGAACGACAGCGGAGACACGCTGGTGATGCTCGCGGCGTACCACGGGCACGCCGACGCGGTGCACGCGCTGATCGAGCGCGGCGCCGACGTGAACCGCGCGAACGACCGCGGGCAGACGCCCCTGGCCGGTGCGGTGTTCAAGGGGGAGGACGCGGTGGTGGCCGCGCTCGTGGCCGCCGGAGCCGACGCGGAGGCCGGCCAGCCGTCGGCGCTCGATGCCGCACGCATGTTCGGACGCGAGGACTATCTGCGGATATTGGGGAAGCACCCGGAGTGAGCGCGGCGTCACCAAGTAGGGTTTGTGGTCGTGATTGACCTCAAGTTCCTTCGCGAGAACCCCGACGCCGTCCGCACCTCGCAGCGCACCCGCGGCGAAGACCCCGGTCTGGTCGACGCACTGCTCGAGGCCGACGCATCCCGCCGCGCCGCCATCCTGGCGGGCGACACGCTGCGCGCCGAGCAGAAGGCGTTCGGCAAGAAGGTGGGGCAGGCGTCCCCCGAGGAGCGTCCCGCACTGCTCGAGGGCTCGAAGGAACTGGCGCAGAAGGTCAAGGACGCCGAGGCCGAGCAGCACGAGGCGCAGGCCCGGCTGGACGAGGCCCACCGCGCGATCTCCAACATCGTGCAGGAGGGTGCCCCCGCCGGCGGCGAGGACGACTTCATCACGCTCGAGACCGTCGGCGAGATCCCGACGTTCGACTTCGAGCCCAAGGATCACCTCGAGCTCGGTGAGTCGCTCGGGCTGATCGACATGGAGCGCGGCGCGAAGGTGTCGGGCTCGCGGTTCTACTTCCTCACCGGCTTCGGCGCGATGCTCCAGCTGGGCATGCTGCAGCTGGCGGCGCAGAAGGCGATGGCCAACGGGTTCACGATGATGATCCCGCCGGTGCTGGTGCGCCCCGAGGTCATGCAGGGCACCGGCTTCCTCGGCCAGCACTCGGACGAGGTGTACCACCTGGCCGACGACGACCTGTACCTCGTCGGCACGTCCGAGGTGCCGCTGGCCGGCTACCACTCGGGCGAGATCCTCGACCTGTCGAACGGCCCCAAGCGGTACGCGGGCTGGTCGTCGTGCTTCCGCCGCGAGGCCGGCAGCTACGGCAAGGACACGCGTGGCATCATCCGCGTCCACCAGTTCGACAAGGTGGAGATGTTCACGTACTGCAAGCCGGAGGACGCCGACGCCGAGCACCAGCGTCTGCTGGCGTGGGAGCGCGACATGCTGGACGCGATGGAGCTCTCGTACCGCGTCATCGACGTCGCCGGCGGCGATCTCGGTTCGTCCGCGGCCCGCAAGTTCGACTGCGAGGCATGGGTTCCCACGCAGCAGCAGTACCGCGAGCTGACGTCGACGTCGAACTGCACCACGTACCAGGCGCGTCGTCTCCACGTGCGCTACCGCGACGAGAACGGCAAGCCGCAGATCGCCGCAACCCTCAACGGCACCCTCGCCACCACGCGCTGGCTTGTCGCGATCCTCGAGAACCACCAGCAGGCCGACGGTTCCGTGCGCGTCCCGGCTGCCCTCGTCCCGTTCGTCGGGCGTGAGGTGCTGACCGCGCCGTAGTTCCCCGCTTCTGTGGCCGAATGTCACATGCGTTCAGTTGGACTGACCGCATGTGACATTCGGCCGACGCGTTTCTGGGGTCAGCGCAGGATCAGGCAGGTGGTCGACGCCGTCGCCAGGAGCCGGTCCTGGTCGTCGCGGACCTCGGCCCGGGCGGTCGCGGTGGTTCGGCCGGTGTGCTCCGAAAAGCCGTGCACACGAATGGATCCGCCGTTCGCCTTGACGCCGCGGATGTAGCGCACGGTGATGTCGAGCGTCGTGTAGTGGACGCCGGCGGGCAGCGTGCTCGAGACGGCGAAGCCCATCGCGGTGTCGATCATCGTGGCGATGACGCCGCCGTGGACGCTGCCGACCGCGTTGTAGTGCCACTCCTCTGGTTCGGCGGTGATCTCGACGAACCCCTCGCGGGCGTCGGTGACGCGGAACCCGAGCGTGCTCGCGGTCGGATGGTGCGGGACGGTGCCGTCGACGAGTCCGCGGACGAAGTCGAGTCCGCTGAGATTGCGGTTGGCCTCCGCAATGGGGGCGGGATCATTCCAGGTGTAGGTGCGCTGGCGTTCGGTTGACACGCACCGGACGGTACCGGGACCCGGGGAGTCCGCAAGGTTCGGTCGGTTCGGCGCCTTGCGACGGAACCCCCGCGCAATACTGGAATCAATTTCAGAATACTGTTCCGACGAATCCGCCGAGCCAGTCAATCGTTAGGTGAGGTTCGTTCGAATTCGGCGTTTCGCGGTCTGCTTGCTTTTCCGTGACGGGTCGTCGATGCGCTGGTTTCGCCGGGTTCTGCGCGCGTTCACGGCGATAGGGCTAATCCGAGGGTGAAAATTTCGGGTGAGGCTTGCGCTGCGAACCGCGGCTTACATCGATGCGATTAGTCCAGGTAAACGATCGTAGACAGCTGTCCTATTAGACAGGGGCGCCCTCGAGTGGATGCTACTCGCGGGTAGCCTCTAATCCGCGTCAGCAAATCTTCAGCTACATATGGACGTTAGATTGGCAAAAGCGATACAGGGACGTGATCCGCTCGTTATGGTGTCCGGACCTCTGCGGATTCCAACTCCCCCCATCCGCAACTTCTTACAAGGAAGTGGTGCATGCAAAATCCATTAATCAGACGGTGTGCCGCCCCGATCACGGGCGCAGCGCTGGTGACCGGTGTGATGTTGGTCGGTGCCCCGGCCAACGCGGACACCACGGTCACCAACTTCACCAGCTCGTGCCAGGCCAAATCGGTCCTCACGGTCGACAAGCAGGTCGGGGCGTCGATGACGGTCGATGCGCCGGCGTCGGTGGCGCCGGGTGAGACCTTCACCTACCGCATCCAGCCCAACGCCTCCTCGTACCCGAACTCGGACTCGGGTGCGACGACGACCAACCTCTCCCGGCTCAAGTACGACTATGCGATTCCCGACAACGCGACCTTCGTGAGCGCCGCCATCGTCCCGGGTACCGCGGTCGGCCTCGACAACACCGCGCCGAACGTGCTGCGTGTCAGTGAGGCCGGCGCCGTGGACAACGCGGCAGGCCCCATCGTCCGGCTCTCGGGCAACAACGAGGTGATCGGCAACGGCGGAAGCAACTCCACTAACAGTGAGGGCGGCATCCGGGTCCCCAAGTCGAAGAAGAACCTCGACGGTTCGACGAACTCGGCCGGCGACACCTGGTACCAGCTGCCCGCCGTCGACATCACCGTCACTGCGGGCGCATCCGGCGTCATCCAGCCGAAGGTGCGTCTGGCAGGCTCCGCGTCGTCCTACGGCAACGACCAGAACTTCAGCACCTCGCTGGCGAAGGCCTCGTTCCTGGGCGGCACCCAGTGGGCGCCGACCCGGTGCATTCCGAGCGACAACAAGGGCCCGCTGAATTCCGGCGCCGGTCCGCTCGCCACGATCACGATCGCTGCCTCGCAGGCGTCGACCACCACGACCCTGTCGGCTCCGGCCACCGCGGAGACCGGTGCGCCGGTCACGCTGACGGCCAACGTCGCGCCCGGTGAGGCAACGGGCTCGGTCCAGTTCCAGGACAACGGCACCGACATCGGCTCCCCGGTCGAGGTTTCGGGTGGCGCGGCCAGCCTGAACCACACCTTCACGTCGGCCGGTTCGCACTCCATCACGGCGGTGTTCACCGCTACCGGTAACTTCACCGGCTCCACGTCGTCGGCTCAGACGGTGGCGGTGTCGGATCCGGCTCCGACCGATGTGGCGACCACGCTCGGGCTGACGGTTCCGCAGAACGCGGAGACCGGCACGGCTGTGGATCTGACTGCGAATGTGACTCCCGCGAATGCGCAGGGCACGGTGCAGTTCAAGGACAACGGCACCAACATCGGTTCGCCGGTGACGGTGGCGTCCGGTGCGGCGACGCTGTCGCATGCGTTTGCGGCTGCGGGTTCGCACAGCGTCACGGCTGAGTTCGTCGGTGCGACTGGCTTCACGGGTTCGACTGCGGGTGCGCAGACCGTGACTGTGGCGGATCCGGTTGTCCCGGATACGCAGACCACGACGACGGTGTCCGCTCCGGCGTCGGCCGTGACGGGCGCTGAGGTGACCCTGTCGGCGACGGTGGCTCCGGTTCCGACCGGTGGCACGGTGCAGTTCAAGGTTGCCGGTGATGCTGTGGGTGCGCCGGTGAACGTTGATGGTTCGGGTCATGCGAGCATGCCGTACACGTTCAATGCGGCCGGCTCGTACGCGGTGACTGCGGATTACTCGGGTGCGACCGGGTTCACGGCGTCGACCGCGTCGGCTCAGACGGTGGCGGTGTCGGATCCGGCTCCGACCGATGTGGCGACCACGCTCGGGCTGACGGTTCCGCAGAACGCGGAGACCGGCACGGCTGTGGATCTGACTGCGAATGTGACTCCCGCGAATGCGCAGGGCACGGTGCAGTTCAAGGACAACGGCACCAACATCGGTTCGCCGGTGACGGTGGCGTCCGGTGCGGCGACGCTGTCGCATGCGTTTGCGGCTGCGGGTTCGCACAGCGTCACGGCTGAGTTCGTCGGTGCGACTGGCTTCACGGGTTCGACTGCGGGTGCGCAGACCGTGACTGTGGCGGATCCGGTTGTCCCGGATACGCAGACCACGACGACGGTGTCCGCTCCGGCGTCGGCCGTGACGGGCGCTGAGGTGACCCTGTCGGCGACGGTGGCTCCGGTTCCGACCGGTGGCACGGTGCAGTTCAAGGTTGCCGGTGATGCTGTGGGTGCGCCGGTGAACGTTGATGGTTCGGGTCATGCGAGCATGCCGTACACGTTCAATGCGGCCGGCTCGTACGCGGTGACTGCGGATTACTCGGGTGCGACCGGGTTCACGGCGTCGACCGCGTCGGCTCAGACGGTGGCAGTGTCGGATCCGACTCCGGTGGATGCGGCCACGACGACGATCCTGAACGTCCCGGGCAACGCGAAGACCGATGAGGCGCAGGATCTGGTTGCCACGGTCTACGACAACGGCACCGAGAACGCCATTGCGAGTGTCGGCACCGTTCAGTTCTTCGACGGTGGTGCCTCCATCGGCTCGGCTCAGGTGACCAACGGTGTTGCCACGCTGAACCACACGTTCACCACTCCGGGCACGCACACCATCACCGCAACCTTCAGTGGTGCAACCGGATTCAGTGGATCCACTGCTGATGCCAAGCAGATCGTCGTGACGGAGCCGACCCCGGTCGACGTCGAGACGGCCACCGTCGTGACGGTGCCGGCCACCGCAACTGCCGGTTCGCAGGTGCAGCTGACGGCCAAGGTGACGGGCGCGGGTGACGCGGCCGTGACCGGTACGGTCCAGTTCTTCGACGGGAATACCCCGATCGGGGACGCAGCGCAGGTGGTCAACGGTGTGGCGACGCTGAACCACACGTTCACCAAGTCGGGTGCGCACAACATCCATGCTGTGTTCAGTGGCGGCCAGGGCGTTGCGGACTCGACCTCGAGCGCGCAGACCGTCCAGGTCTCCGGTGGCAACTCGGGCGGCTTCGGCAGCCTCGGTAACCTGGGTGCAATCCTCAAGGACCTGCTGGGCGGACTGAACTTCGGTTCGTAGGCAGTAGCTGATCAATCAGGCGAGGTCCCGTCTCCTCATGGAGGCGGGGCCTCGCCTGAGGCCGTTCTGCGACCAATCGATTGGCAGTGCCAGGACTACCTCGAACGAAGAAGTAATTGGACGATTGACCAGAACCATGTCCGGAACGATCTGATAGCGACTAATGTCACGCGTCGAGTGGAGTACAGACACGAATCCGCCAAGTCGGGGGGCGGGCTACCCGAGGAGAATCTGTGCGTTTGTCAACCCTTCGCCGATTGGCGACGCCGTTCGTGGCAGGCGTCGCTGCAGTCGGCCTGATAGTGGCCGGCTCCGGCACGGCCTTGGCGGCCGATCCGCCGCCCGCATGGTCCGGCGACAAGACATCCGACAATCTCAGGTGGAACCTGAGCCTGTCCGCCGTGAACGGGACCGAGGTCGACCGCGCCCAGCCGGGTGTCAATGTCGTCTACCCGGGCGACACTGTGACCTACACCGCCAAGATCTGGAAGAGCAGTGGAATCGGCCGGTACATCACCACGATCCGGCAAATCGCACCCGCGGGCTTCCAGTACCAATCCAACTCGATCAGCAAGCAGTCGACCGTCACCAACGAGGGCACCGCCGGCGTCAAGGCAACCTGCTCCGGAGGCGGCTGCAGCTCGGTACCGGTCCTCGGTAACAAGGGCTACCTCGACAGTGTCGACTTCGCTGTCACCTACAAGATCCCCGAGACGCAGGCCGTCGGCGACTACAACGCAGGCTTCCTCTTCGACGTCTACTCGTTCTCCACCGGGCAGGGCAACAATCCGGCCGGCGCGTGGGTCCGTGTCGTCGACCCGGTCACCACGACCACGACGGTGCAGGCACCGACATCCGCGACGACGGGTCAGCAGGTGACCCTGTCTGCGACGGTTGACCCGAGCGACGCCAACGGACAGGTGCAGTTCAAGGACGGCGCCTCGAACATCGGCTCGCCGGTCACGCCGGTGAACGGTGTTGCGACGCTGACGCACACCTTCGCTACGGCGGGCTCGCACGACATCACCGCGCAGTTCAATTCAGGTGCACGTGGATTCACGAATTCGACCTCGGCGGTGCACACCGTCACGGTGACTGATCCGGACGTGTCGACCTCGCTGGCGTTGAACGTGCCGGCTTCTGCTCAGACGGGTTCTTCGGTGAACCTGTCCGCGACGGTCACCCCGACGAACGCGCAGGGCACGGTGCAGTTCACGGACAACGGTGCGCCGATTGGCTCTCCGGTGGCGGTCGCGAACGGTGAAGCGGTGCTGCCGCACGCGTTCACCGGCGCAGGCGCGCACAGCATCACGGCCGAGTTCACCGGTGCTGCCGGGTTCACGAGCTCGACGGCTGCGGCACAGAGCGTCACGGTGACCGATCCGGATGTGGTGACGTCGCTCGCATTGACGGGTCCGGGTTCGGCGACGACCGGTTCCTCTGTGGATCTGACTGCGACGGTGTCTCCGTCGAATGCTCAGGGTTCGGTGCAGTTCCAGGTGAACGGCAACCCGGTTGGTGCTGCGGTAGCAGTGACGAACGGTGTCGCGAGCCTGCCGCACACGTTCGATGCGGCCGGAACATTCTCTGTGACGGCGGAGTTCACGGGTGCTGCCGGGTTCACGAGCTCGACTGCGGCCGCGCAGAGTGTTTCGGTGGCTGATCCTGATGTGGAGACGTCGCTGTCGTTGACGGTTCCGGGTTCGGCGACTACTGGTTCGTCGGTGGATCTGTCGGCGACGGTGTCTCCGTCGAATGCTCAGGGTTCGGTGCAGTTCAAGGACAACGGTTCGAACATCGGTGCTCCGGTGACGGTGGCGAACGGTGAAGCGGTGCTGCCGCACACGTTCACCGGCGCAGGCGCGCACAGCATCACGGCCGAGTTCACCGGTGCTGCCGGATTCACGAGCTCGACGGCTGCGGCACAGAGCGTCACGGTGACCGATCCGGACGTGGTGACCTCGCTGTCGGTGTCCGCTCCGGGTTCGGCGACTACTGGTTCGTCGGTGGATCTGTCGGCGACGGTGTCTCCGTCGAATGCTCAGGGTTCGGTGCAGTTCAAGGACAACGGTTCGAACATCGGTGCTCCGGTGACGGTGGCGAACGGTGAGGCGGTGCTGCCTTACACGTTCACTGGTGCGGGTGCTCACAGCATCACGGCCGAGTTCACAGGTGCTGCCGGGTTCACGAGCTCGACGGCTGCGGCTCAGAGCGTCACGGTGACCGATCCTGATGTGGAGACGTCGCTGTCGGTGTCCGCTCTGGGTTCGGCGACCACGGGTTCGGCGGTGAACCTGTCGGCGACGGTGTCTCCGTCGAATGCTCAGGGTTCGGTGCAGTTCCAGGTGAACGGCAACCCGGTTGGTGCTGCGGTTGCAGTGGCCAACGGTGTCGCGAGCCTGCCGCACACGTTCGATGCGGCCGGAACCTTCTCTGTGACGGCGGAGTTCACCGGTGCTGCCGGGTTCACGAATTCGGCAACAGATGCTCAGAGCGTCACGGTGACCGATCCTGATGTGGAGACGGAGCTGTCGGTGACAGCGCCGGCCAATGCGGAGACCGGCCAGCAGGTGAACCTGTCGGCGACGGTGTCTCCGTCGAACGCTCAGGGTTCGGTGCAGTTCAAGGTGAACGGCAACCCGGTTGGTACTGCGATTGCAGTGGCCAACGGTGTGGCGGTGCTGCCGCACACGTTCGATGCGGCCGGAACCTTCTCTGTGACGGCGGAGTTCACCGGTGCTGCTGGGTTCACGAGCTCGACGGCAGCTGCGCAGAACGTCACCGTGACCGATCCGGTGGTCCCGGATGTCGCGACCGAGACGGTGATCGGTGTTCCGCCTACCGCGACGACCGGGGTCGAGACCACGTTGTCGGTGACGGTCCAGGCGGAGACCGGCACTGCGGTGCCGACCGGCAGCGTCCAGTTCCAGGACAACGGATCCGCGATCGGATCGCCGGTCGTCCTGGTGAACGGTTCCGGGTCGTTGGCGCACACCTTCTCCGCGGAAGGCACGCATCAGATCACGGCGGTGTTCACGGCGGATCCCGGGTTCGCCGGATCGACGTCGACGCAGCGCCCGATCGTGGTGTCGGCGCCCAACCCGGTGGACGTGCCGTCGACGGTCGTGATGACGTCGACGACGTCCGCGACGGCCGGCACCCCGTTCAAGCTGACGGCCACCGTGACTGGTGCCTCGACGCTGTCCGGCACGGTGCAGTTCTTCGACGGTGGCATCGCGATCGGTCAGCCGGTTGCGGTGGTGAACGGGATCGCTGAGCTCGAGCACACTTTCGACCAGAGCGGACCGCACCAGATCCACGCGGTGTACTCCGGTGGCCCGGGGGTGCAGGGGTCGACGTCTCAGGTCCAGGTGCTTGATGTCGCCGGGACCGGTGAGCCGGGTGGTAACAGCTCGCTGGGCAGCGGCTCGTTGGGCAGCCTGAGCGGATTCCGATTCGGATCCTGACGGCTGACGAGTGAAACAGGCTGTGGCCCCTTGCCCTACGGCAGGGGCCACAGCCCTTTCGTGCAGTCGGACCTGGCGAATCCGGCTTCATCTGGACGTTTGTCCGGTAGAGTTCGAGCCGCATTTCAGACGCGGAGTCGGGCTGCGGTTTGGTTGCAGGGGAATGGCGTGGGCCCTGCAGCGCGCCCTGGACTCGATTTCTCCAGCGCAGTGTCCCAGGTCGAACCTGATCCGTTGAGTTGGCGGCCGATGGTCGTCGTCGAGAGGGAAGTGCATGGTTGGCAGGGATCTGCGCCGAATAGTCGGCGGAATAAGTGCTTTCGCAATGGCCGCGGGTTTCGCGGCGACTGTGGGCGTCGGATCGGCGGGGGCGGCGTCTGCGGACGTGACCTGGAGCGACGGCAACAGCAAGTTCACCCGAACGGTGAGCAACTCCACCCCCTCGGTGGGTGACACCATCACGGTGTCGACCAAGTTCGAGCGAACAGGGGGCGTGGTCGAGTACATCCAGGCGGTCAAGGACCTCCACCCGACATGTCTGACGTACACGGGCGGTGTCAGTTCGCCGGAGATCGCTGCGGACTACACCCGAGTGACAGGGTCGTGGCCGGTGTACCCGAACATCAGCCCCAAGTCGCAGACCTTCAACTTCAACTACCTGGTGACTGCGAGCTGTGCCCGTGCGACACCGTTGATGACGACGATGCACTACTCGGGAAGCCTGGGAAGCGGCACGTACCCGGATAAGGGCCCGACGATCTCGGTCACGAAGGACGCCACCGCCACGACGCTGGCTGCGGTACCGACTCCGATGCTGACGGGCCAGTCGGTCACGCTGACCGCGACGGTTACCGGCGCCGCCCAGGGCAACACGGTGGAGTTCTACGACGGCGGAACGAAGCTCGGTGAGGGCCAGATCAATGCGTCGGGTGTCGGCACGTTCGTGTGGACGCCGTCGACGGCTGGCACACGGAGCCTGACGGCGAAATTCCCCGGCACGGCCGTTGCGAACTCGTCGCAGTCCGCCGCGCAGAACGTGCAGGTGAACGCGCCGACCAACACGACTGTCGCGCTGTCTGTTCCGGGTACCGCGCTCACCGGCTCGCCGGTCACGCTGACGGCCAACGTCGCCCCGCAGAATGCGACGGGGACGGTGCAGTTCAAGGACAACGGGGCCAACATCGGCTCCCCGGTCACCGTGTCGAACGGTCAGGCGTCGATGCAGCACACGTTCACGACGTCCGGTGCGCACAGCATCACCGCGGACTACACGGCGGGTAGCGGGTTCGTGAACTCGTCGGCGTCGGCACAGACCGTCACGGTGAACGCCGCGACGTCGACGACGTTGCAGGCTCCCGCGTCGGCGATGACCGGTGCACCGGTCACGCTGTCGGCGAGTGTGCAGCCCGCCGGCGCGGTCGGCACCGTCCAGTTCAAGGACAACGGCACGGCAATCGGTTCGCCGGTGAACGTGTCGAACGGCCAGGCGGCGCTCGAGCACACGTTCGATGCTGCGGGATCGCACAGCATCACAGCGGAATTCATCGGTGGGGCAGGGTTCGCGTCCTCCACGTCCGCGGCGCAGTCCGTGGCGGTGTCGGATCCGGACGTGACCACCTCTCTGGCGGTGTCGGGCCCGGGCTCGGCGACGACAGGTACGTCGGTGGATCTGACCGCGACGGTCTCGCCGTCGAATGCTCAGGGTTCGGTGCAGTTCACCGACAACGGTGCGCCGATCGGTGATCCGATCACGGTGGTGAACGGAGTGGCGACGCTGCCGCACACGTTCGCGTCGGCCGGCTCGCACAGCATCGGAGCATCCTTCACGGGCGCGGCCGGGTTCACGAGCTCGACGGCTGCCGCTCAGAGTGTCACGGTGAGCGATCCTGATGTGGAGACGTCGCTGTCGCTGACGGTTCCGGGTTCGGCGACCACGGGCGCGTCGGTGGATCTGACCGCGACGGTCTCTCCGTCGAATGCGGTTGGCACGGTGCAGTTCAGGGACAACGGTTCGAACATCGGTGCCCCGGTGACGGTTGCGAATGGTGAGGCGGTGCTGCCGCACACGTTCACGTCGGCCGGCTCGCATAGTGTCACTGCGGAATTCACGGGTGCTGCCGGGTTCACGAGCTCGACTGCGGCCGCGCAGAGTGTTTCGGTGGCTGATCCTGATGTGGAGACGTCGCTGTCGGTGTCCGCACCGGGTTCGGCGACGACTGGTTCGTCGGTGGATCTGTCGGCGACGGTCTCGCCGTCGAATGCTCAGGGTTCGGTGCAGTTCAAGGACAACGGTTCGAACATCGGTGCTCCGGTGACGGTGGCGAACGGTGAGGCGGTGCTGCCGCACACGTTCACCGGTGCGGGTGCTCACAGCATCACGGCTGAGTTCACCGGTGCTGCCGGGTTCACGAGCTCGACGGCTGCGGCGCAGAGCGTGACGGTGACCGATCCTGATGTGGAGACGTCGCTGTCGTTGACGGTTCCGGGTTCGGCGACCACGGGTTCGGCGGTGAACCTGTCGGCGACGGTCTCGCCGTCGAATGCTCAGGGTTCGGTGCAGTTCAAGGACAACGGTTCGAACATCGGTGCTCCGGTGACGGTGGCGAACGGTGAGGCGGTGCTGCCGCACACATTCACCGGTGCGGGTGCTCACAGCATCACGGCTGAGTTCACCGGTGCTGCCGGGTTCACGAGCTCGACGGCTGCGGCGCAGAGCGTGACGGTGACCGATCCTGATGTGGTGACGTCGCTGACGGTTCAGGCTCCGGGTTCGGCGACCACGGGTTCGTCGGTGAACCTGACCGCCACGGTGTCTCCGTCGAACGCTCAGGGTTCGGTGCAGTTCAAGGACAACGGCTCGAATATCGGTGCTCCGGTGACGGTGGCGAATGGTGAGGCGGTGCTGCCGCACACGTTCACGTCGGCCGGCTCGCACAGCATCACGGCCGAGTTCAGCGCTGCCGCCGGGTTCACGAATGCGACTGCGGCCGCGCAGAGCGTCACGGTGACCGATCCTGACGTGGAGACGTCGCTGACGGTTCAGGCGCCGGGTTCGGCGACCACCGGGTCCTCGGTGGATCTGACTGCGGCGGTGTCGCCGTCGAATGCGCAGGGTTCGGTGCAGTTCAAGGTGAACGGCGCCCCGGTGGGCGCTGCGGTTGCAGTGGCGAATGGTGCGGCGAGCCTGCCGTACACGTTCGATGCGGCCGGAACCTTCTCTGTGACGGCTGAGTTCACCGGTGCTGCCGGGTTTACGAGCTCGACTTCAGCCGCACAGAGCGTCACAGTGACTGATCCGGACGTGGAGACGTCGCTGTCGTTGACGGCTCCGGGTTCGGCGACCACGGGTTCGTCGGTGGATCTGACTGCGGCGGTGTCGCCGTCGAATGCTCAGGGTTCGGTGCAGTTCAAGGTGAACGGCAACCCGGTGGGTGCTGCGGTTGCAGTCGCGAACGGTGCGGCGAGCCTGCCGTACACGTTCAATGCGGCCGGAACCTTCTCTGCGACGGCTGAGTTCACCGGTGCTGCCGGGTTCACGAGCTCGACTTCAGCCGCACAGAGCGTCACAGTGACCGATCCGGACGTGGTGACGTCGCTGACGGTTCAGGCTCCGGGTTCGGCGACCACGGGTTCGTCGGTGAACCTGACCGCCACGGTGTCTCCGTCGAACGCTCAGGGTTCGGTGCAGTTCAAGGACAACGGCTCGAATATCGGTGCTCCGGTGACGGTGGCGAATGGTGAGGCGGTGCTGCCGCACACGTTCACGTCGGCCGGCTCGCACAGCATCACGGCCGAGTTCAGCGCTGCCGCCGGGTTCACGAATGCGACTGCGGCCGCGCAGAGCGTCACGGTGACCGATCCTGACGTGGAGACGTCGCTGACGGTTCAGGCGCCGGGTTCGGCGACCACCGGGTCCTCGGTGGATCTGACTGCGGCGGTGTCGCCGTCGAATGCGCAGGGTTCGGTGCAGTTCAAGGTGAACGGCGCCCCGGTGGGCGCTGCGGTTGCAGTGGCGAATGGTGCGGCGAGCCTGCCGCACACGTTCGATGCGGCCGGAACCTTCTCTGTGACGGCTGAGTTCACGGGCGCTGCCGGGTTCACGAGCTCGACGGCTGCGGCGCAAAGCGTCACGGTGACCGATCCGATTCAGCAGACGGAGCTGTCGGTGACAGCGCCGGCCAGTGCAGAGACCGGCCAGCAGGTGAACCTGTCGGCGACGGTGACTCCGTCGAACGCTCAGGGTTCGGTTCAGTTCAAGGTGAACGGCAACCCGGTTGGTACTGCGGTTGCAGTGGCGAACGGTGCGGCGAGCCTGCCGTACACGTTCAACAGTGCAGCCTCGTACCAGGTGACGGCCGAGTTCACGGGTGCTGCCGGGTTCACGAACTCGTCTTCGACCGCACAGAACGTCACGGTCACCGATCCGGTTGTGCCGGACACGGATACCACCACGACGGTGACCGCTCCCGCGTCCGCGGAGACGAGCCAGCAGGTGACCCTGTCGGCGTCGGTCTCCCCGGTTCCCTCGGGCGGCACCATCCAGTTCAAGGTGGCCGGTGCTGACGTGGGCGCCCCGGTGGCGCTGGACGGCAATGGTCACGCAAGCCTGCCGTACACGTTCAACGCGGCTGGATCGTTCGCGGTGTCGGCGGTGTACTCCGGTGCCCCCGGCTTCACGGGTTCCACCGCTCCGGCTCAGAACGTCACGGTGACCGATCCGGCGCCCGTCGACGTCCCGACGGTGACCTCGCTGGGTGCTCCGGCGACCGCGACGACGGGCGTCCAGACCACGCTGTCGGCGACGGTGGAGGCGCAGTCCGGTGCCGCGGTGCCAACAGGCACGGTGCAGTTCCAGGACAACGGTGCGGCGATCGGTAGCCCGGTTGCCCTGCTGAACGGATCTGCGACGCTGGATCACACGTTCACCACGGTGGGCGCGCATGCGATCACCGCGGTGTTCACGCCCGGCGCGGGATTCGTCGGATCCACGTCGACGCCGCACACCGTGGCGGTGTCGGCGCCGAACCCGACGGACGCACAGTCGTCGGTTGCCATCACCTCGGCGACGGCCGCCACCGCCGGAACCCCGTTCAAGCTGACGGCCACCGTGACCGGTGCCCCGACGCTGCCGGGCACGGTGCAGTTCTTCGACGGTGGCATCGCGATCGGTCAGCCGGTCGCGGTGGTGAACGGGATCGCCGAGCTCGAGCACACCTTCGGCCAGAGCGGACCGCACCAGATCCACGCGGTGTACTCCGGTGGCACGGGCGTGACGGGCTCGACCTCGCCGACCCAGACGCTCGACGTCGCCGAATCCGGTGGCGGAACCGATGGCTCCGGTTCGCTGGGCTCCGGCTCGCTGGGCAGCCTGGGCGGGTTGCGGCTCGGATTCTGAGCGGTGATCGACTGATCTGAAGCGTGTGGCCCCCTGCCGTGTTCGACGGCAGGGGGCCACACGCATTTCCGACACATCGAAATCAACTGAACATTTGTCCAGCGAAACTAGTACACGTTCTAGTTTGGAGGTCTATCGTCTTTGCCCTGGGCGTTCGACATCCGCGGGCACCCGTCATTCGTTTGTTTCAGGAGTCCGATGAGTTCCTCGTTATCGAGGCGCTGCGCCGCAGCGCTCACAGGCGTCACGCTGGCGTCGGCGTCCTTGTTGCTCGCCACGCCGGCGAGCGCGGCGTCGTCCACGGTCGAGTTCACCACGACGTGCCGTGCGTCGGCGGCGATCAATGTCACCAAGACGCCCGCTGCGTCGGTCACGGTCGACGCCCCCGCGACCGTCGCTCCCGGTGAGACGTTCACATACCGGATTCAGACGAATGCACAGTCGTTCCCCGACTCCGATTCGGGTGCGACCACGACGAACCTGTCGCGGCTCAAGAACGACTTCGAGATTCCCGCCAATGCCACGTTCGTCAGCGCGACGATCGTGCCGGAGTCCGCGGTGAACCTGAGCGGCGTTGCCCCGAGCGTGCTCCGCATCAACGACAACGGAACCGCCGACGCGAACGGCACGATTCTCCGCATTTCCGGGAACAACGAGGTCATCGGCAACGGCACGTCCAACAGCACCAACAGCGAGGGCGGCATCGTGGCGCCCAAGTCGAAGAAGAACCTCGACGGCAGCGCCAACAAGAGCGGGGATTCGTGGTTCCGCCTGCCGGCGATCGACGTGACGATGGTGGCCGGCACCTCCGGGGCCATTCAGCCGAAGATCCGCATCAGTGGTGACGCGGGAAGCTTCAACAGCGACAAGAACTTCAGCACCCAGCTCGCCAAGGCTTCGCTATTCGGCACCCAGTGGGCGCCGACGCGCTGTAGCCCGCGCAATTCGGAAGGCGCCGGTCTCAACGCCGGCGCCGGCGCGCTCGCGACCATCCGCATCTCGGCCCCGGATGTCGCGACCACCACGACGCTGACCGTCCCGCCGACCGCTGCCACGGGTTCGTCGGTGCAGCTCACCGCGACGGTGGCGCCCGCTGAGGCGTCGGGCACGGTGCAGTTCAAGGACGGCGACACGACCATCGGTGCGCCGGTTCCCGTGAACAACGGGTCGGCGAGCCTCTCGTACTCGTTCGGATCGGTCGGTGCGCACAGCATCACGGCGGTCTACTCAGGGGCGTCCGGCTTCGCGTCCTCGACGTCGGAGGCGCAGAGCGTCACGGTCACGCCGCCAGCCGCCGCGACCACCACGTCGATCACCGTGCCGCCGACCGCGACCACCGGGCTCGCGGTGGATCTCGTTGCGGCCGTGAACCCCGCGAGTGCCACCGGCACCATGCAGTTCAAGGACGGCGCGACGAACCTCGGAGCACCGGTCCAGGTCACCGGCGGCGTCGCGACCCTCGCGCACACCTTCACGACGACCGGGGCCCACAGCATCACCGCGGGCTTCTCGGGTGACGCCGGATTCGCGGCATCAGCCTCGGGCGCCCGTGTGGTGACGGTGTCGGAGCCGGCGCCGGACGCTGTCGCGACCGCCACCGCGGTCACCGCCCCCACCTCCGCGGAGGTCGGCTCGGCGGTCACGATCTCGGCGTCCGTGTCCCCGAAGCCGGTCGACGGCACCGTGCAGTTCCGTGACGGCGCAACCAATCTTGGTTCGCCCGTCCTCGTTTCCGATGGCACGGCGAGCATCACGCACACGTTCACCCGGGGTGGATCGCATTCGATCACCGCGGTCTACAGCGGTGGCGTCGGATCGCTCGGCTCGACCGCGGCTCCGGTCACCGTTGCGGTGACGGCGTCGAACATCGGCACCGTCACGCTGCTCAACGCGCCCGGTGAGGCGAAGGCCGGTGTGCCCGTGGATCTGTGGGCCAGCGTCTTCGACCTGGGCGACGGTGCCCAGGTTCCGAACGGGGGCACGGTGCAGTTCCGCGACGGTGCAACGCCGATCGGGAACCCCGTCGCCGTCAATGACGGTGTCGCCAAGCTGACCCATACGTTCGACGCCCCGGGCGCGCACTCGATCACCGCCGTCTACAGCGGCGCCGGAGCCTACGCGGGCTCGACCACGGACGCCCAGGCCATCAACGTGACCGTCGTGTCGGTCGTCGACCTCTCGACCGCGACCGAGCTGGGGCTCCCCGCCGGCGGCACGGTCGGCCAGCCCGTGACCATCTCGGCACGGGTCGTCGCCCCGCAGACGCCGCGCGGCACCGTGCAGTTCTTCGACGGCGACAAGCCGCTCGGCGAGGCCGTGCAGCTGGTCGACGGGCGAGCAACCCTCGAGCACACCTTCACCGGAACCGGATCCCGCACGATCACCGCGAAGTACAGCGGCGCTGAGGGATTCACGGCGTCCGACTCGATCCCGGGGGCGCTGGTGATCTCCGAGGCCGGCGGCGGTCTGCCCGGCATCGACACCGGTAGCCTCTCGTTCGGTTCGTGAGCGGAGGCGACTATGCGACAGCGAAATTCGATGGCAGCGACCGCGAGAGAAGAACGAGAGATCGGTATGACTGGTAAGACGACGCGGCGATTGACCGCAGCGGCAGGTGTGGCCGCGCTGTCGGTGACTCTTGTCGGGGCTATAGGAGCCGGCACAGCGGATGCGGTCGCGGTGACGGAGGGGAAGTACACCTTCGACCGCACCGTCGACGTCGCCGCACCGCGGGTAGGCGACACCGTCACGTACAGCACGGTGGTGTCCAAGAGCGGTGTCGACGGCTACATCAACACCCTCGTCGATGTGCATCCGGCGTGCCTCACGTACGTGGACGGGTCGGCCAAGGTGACCGTCTACAAGTTGGGGTCCGGGCAGACGGAGTCGTCGGTGACACCCGAGGTCGGCTCAACCACCACAAAGGTGACGAACGCGGGGTGGCTGGTCAACGGAAGCAACTCGCTCACGCTGAAGGTGAGTTACTACGTGCCCGACACCTGCGCGATGGGTGCGGCGAACAGTGGCATGACCGCCAAGGGCACCGTCATGGGCGGATCGGGATTCGGAACCTCCACCGATCAGTCGTCGATGGGTCCATCGGTGACGGTGCAGCAGGCGACGACGTCGACGACCGTGTCGGCACCGTCGACGACGCTGACCGGTCAGACCGTCACGTTGTCGGCCACTGTTGCTCCCGGCGCCGCGCCCGGCACCGTGCAGTTCCAGGACAACGGAACGAACATCGGTGCACCCGTTCCTGTCGCGTCCGGTTCCGCCGCGATGTCGTACAGCTTCTCGGCGGCGGGCGCACACAACATCACCGCGGTGTACTCGGGCGCCACGGCCTATGCCGGATCCACGTCGCCGGCGCAGGTCGTCAATGTCTCGGTACCGGACGTGGTCACCACCACGTCGGTGACGGCGCCTCAGACAGCCTTCACCGGTTCCGCGGTGAACCTGTCCGCGACCGTCGCGCCGAGCAACGCGTCGGGCACGGTGCAGTTCCGGGACGGCAACACGAGCATCGGCGCGCCGGTGGCCGTCTCGGGCGGCGTCGCCGAGCTGTCGCACACCTTCACGGCGGCGGGCGCGCATCCGATCACGGCCGTGTTCACCGGCGCGGGCTTCGTCTCCTCGACGTCCACGCCGGCAACGGTGTCGGTGACCGTCCCGGACCTGAAGACCACCACGACCGTCACGGCGCCGTCGTCGTCGCAGACCGGTGCGTCGGTGACTCTCTCGGCGTCGGTCAGCCCGACACCGGCCGGTGGCACGGTGCAGTTCAAGGACGGCGTCACCTTGCTCGGTGCACCGGTCGCGATTGTCGACGGCACCGCCACGCTGGAGCACACGTTCACGTCGATCGGTAACCACGCGATCACCGCGATCTACTCGGGTGCAGCGGGATTCGAGCCGTCGACCTCGTCCGCTGCTTCGGTGTCCGTCACCGATCCGGTGGTTACGCCGCGCGGCACGGTGACGATGCTCAGCGTGGCGGGTGAGGCCAAGACCGGTGCCTCCACCGACCTGTGGGTGACGGTCCGGACCTCCGCGGGTGACGCCGTCGACGGCGGCACCGTCCAGTTCCGAGACGGCGGAGCCGATCTCGGCGGTCCGGTGGCTGTGAGCAACGGGGTCGCACGCGTGTCGCACACGTTCACGTCGGTGGGCGCGCACTCGATCTCGGCGGTGTTCTCCGGTGTTCCCGCACTCGACGGTTCGACTTCGGGCGCCCGGATCGTGACTGTGTCCGTGCCGGCGTCGACCGATGCGGACACGGCGACGGCGCTGACCGTCCCTGCCTCCGCAGCCGGCGGCACCACCGTCTCGCTGTGGGCGTCCGTCGTCTCGTCCGGGCCGGTCCGGGGCACGGTCCAGTTCTTCGACGGCGATGCGCCGATCGGGGAGGCCGTCGATCTGTTCGACGGCACCGCGACCCTTAACCATGCCTTCGCGACGTCCGGTGCTCACCGGATCACCGCGGTCTACTCGGGCGCGGCCGGACTGAAGGGTTCGTCCTCGGACGCCCGGACGATCGACATCACCACGACCGAGACCAACCCCGGCGGCACGCCGGGTACCGGTAGCCTCGCCGGGCTTCCCATCTTCGGTTCGTAGGTAGACCACCGGGGGCGGCGGTCGGCGCCGCCGCCCCCGGTGGCTGTAACGAAAACTGTCCGATGTTGGACGTTTGATCTATAAAGTCGGAAGCGCTGCCCCGGTGGGAATTCCGCCCGGGGGCGCGAACGCTCTGGAAGGAGTCGGAATGGCCCGATCGGTCATGCGGCGAACTGTCTCGAAGTTACTCGTGGGCGCAATGGCGGTAGGCGCACTCGGAGTCGGACAGATCGCATTCGGTGGGGGTGTCGCTTCCGCGGACCCGGTGTCGCAGACGGTGACGACGGACAACATCACGGCGACCAAGGCCATCGACAAGCCCAACGCGTTCCCGGGCGATACCGTGGTCTCCACGGTGACGCTCCAGGCGAAGGGCGTCGACCGGTATATGCAGACCTTCACGGACCTCCCACCGGCCAACTACGTCCTACAGAGCGTCAATGCCAACGTGTGGCGTGGTGACGGCGTGAGCGGCGGTCCGAACAAGTCGGGGCAGTTCGACGGCAGCGCGACGCAGGATCCGGTCAGCGGTGCAGTCCGGCTGGACTGGAAGGGATCCGGCAACTGTGTCGCCGCATGGTGCCGACTGAGCCTTCTCAACAAGGGTGCGACCCTGACCTTCACCTACAAGGTCGCGGCGAACGCACAGCCTGGCCCGCGGACCGCCGGCATGGAATTCGATGTGTACTCCTTCCAGACGACGCAGCGCTGGAACCCGCTCTCCCAGTTGAGCCTGTCGGTTCAGCAGCCGTCCACCGCGACCACCACGGCGGTAACGGTTCCGCCGAGCGCGAAGACCGGTGACGCTGTTCAGCTGTCGGCGACGGTGTCACCGGCGAACGCGACGGGCTCGGTCCAGTTCCGGGACGGTGCCAAGAACATCGGCGCCGCGATCCCGGTGGTCAACGGGGTCGCGTCGATGCCGCACACATTCGACACCAACGGGACGCACGCGATCACGGCTGCCTTCTCCGGCAGTAACGGATTCACCAACTCGAACTCTCCAGGTGCCATCGTCGACGTGTCGACTTCCACCTCGGACGACGTCGACTCCACCACCATCATGACCGCGCCGCAGACGGCAACCGTCGGCACGTCCGTGCGTCTGTCCGCGCAGATCTCGGCGAACGGTGCGCAGCTGCCCGGCACGGTGCAGTTCTACGACGCAGGTAACCCGATCGGGCCTCGTATCCCGGTCGGCAACGGCGTCGTCGCCATCGATTACGTCTTTCCCGCCTCCGGCCCGCACCAGATCAGCGTCGCGTACACCGGCGGCCAGGGCGTGAACAGTTCGGCCTCAATGCCGCAGACCGTCCAGGTCGCGGACGCTCCGACGCAGCCCGGTGGCACGGGCAGCCTCGGTAGCCTCGGTGGCGTCTTCGGCAGCCTCGGCGGCTGACACCGGATACTCGGCTCCTGACAACGAGGCCCCTCGCGCACAGCGCGAGGGGCCTCGTTCTGTGTATTCGCCGTTTCGGTACAGACCTGGACGTACGTCCGATACAGTGAGGCCGCGCTTCTATCGGTACATCGGTGCCGAAGGGAACGAGCCGGGTGTGCGGAGTCGGGCCGATACCTGGACGGCAGTACACGCGGTTCCGACGACCCCTGGTCCGGACCCGCGGCGACCGTGCTCTGAAGGGAGTCGGAATGGCCCGATCGATGCGCGTCGTCGCGCTGGGCAGCAACTCCCGTCGGGCATCCATCGAGGATCGTCGTCGAGAGGAAATGCATGTCTGACAAGAACACCCGCCGCGTGCTTGCCGGCCTGAGTGCCTTCGCAGTTGCAGCCGGATTCGCGGTTACCGCCGGCGTCGGTGCGGCGAGTGCGGCACCGGGTTCGCTGACGTGGGATGACGGGAACAGCCGCTTCACTCGGACGGTGTCGAATACGACGCCGAACGAGGGTGACATCGTGACGGTGTCGACGAAGTTCGAGCGCACCGGTGGTGTGGTGGAGTGGTTGCAGGCGGTGAAGGATCTTCACCCGACTTGTTTCACGTATGTCAGTGGTAATACTTCCAATCCGGATGTGAAGCCGGATTACGTGCGGGTGGCCGGGAATTGGCCGGTGTACCCGAACATCAGCCCGAAGTCGCAGACCTTCGAGTTCAGCTACCGGGTAGGCGCGGACTGTGAGCGTGGTGTGCCGTTGATGACGACGATGCATTACAGCGGTTCGCTCGGTGACGGTACGTACCAGAACAAGGGTCCGACGATCACGGTCTCGAAGAACACCACGACGACGTCGCTGGCGCAGGTCGCCGGTGCCCAGGTGGGTCAGCCCACCACGCTCGCGGCGACCGTGACCGGTGGTGCGCAGGGCGACACGGTCGAGTTCTTCGACGGCGGCTCCAAGATCGGCGCGGGCACCCTGAACGCGAACGGCACCGCGATCTACGCATGGACACCCGGCAGTCGTGGTGCGCACGAGTTGATGGCGCGCTTCGCCGGCACCGCGAAGGCCAATGGCTCGGAGTCGTCGAAGCAGAACATCGAGGTGCTTTCCTCGGACATCGTGTCGACCACGGTGATCGCCCCCGTGACTAACGCCCAGGTCGGCCAGTCGACGACCCTCAAGGCCACCGTGAGCCCGACTGCGGCCGCCGGTGGCACCGTCAAGTTCAAGGATGGCGGGCAGTTGCTCGCAGAGGTCACTGTCAACGCCTCCGGTGAGGCCACCTACGCGTGGACTCCGACGACCGACGGCAATCACTCGATCACGGCCGACTACTCCGGGCGCGCCGGCGTGGCGGCGTCCACGGCATCGGCGACCGTGAACGTCGCGGCGAAGCCCGTCCAGAACACCGACTCGACCACGGCGCTCACCGTGGGAAGCGCTCAGGTCAGTGTGGCGCAGACCATTTCGGCGCAAGTGACCGGTAGTGCGGGCGGCACCGTCACGTTCAAGGACGGCAACACAGTCATCGGAACGGCGACCGTCGACAGCAACGGTCGCGCATCGATCAGCTGGACCCCGGCCGTCCAGGGGCAGCGCGTCATCCGAGCCGAGTACTCGGGATCGGGCACGGTCAACGCCTCTGCCGACCAGATTTCGGTGGCTGTCGCGGCCGCACCCAGCGGCGGTGACGGCGACGGTGGAGACGGCGGCACGAGCAGCGCCGGTTCGCTCGGCACCATGTTCGGCTCGCTCGGCGGCTGACGACTCATCGATTCACTTTCGGTCCGGAGCCCTTCGGGGCTCCGGACCGAGAGTTCCCTTCTCACCGTGTGACGACCGGAAAGGTCTGTCGTCGAGAGGAAGTCCATGTCTGACAGGAGTGTTCGCCGGATCGTCGGCGGTGTGGGTGCAGTAGCGGTCGCAGCGGGGTTCGTGGTGGCTGCGGGTATGGGTGCGGCGAGTGCGGCACCGGGTTCGCTGACGTGGGATGACGGGAACAGCCGCTTCACTCGGACGGTGTCGAATACGACGCCGAACGAGGGTGACATCGTGACGGTGTCGACGAAGTTCGAGCGCACCGGTGGTGTGGTGGAGTGGTTGCAGGCGGTGAAGGATCTTCACCCGACTTGTTTCACGTATGTCAGTGGTAATACTTCCAATCCGGATGTGAAGCCGGATTACGTGCGGGTGGCCGGGAATTGGCCGGTGTACCCGAACATCAGCCCGAAGTCGCAGACCTTCGAGTTCAGCTACCGGGTAGGCGCGGACTGTGAGCGTGGTGTGCCGTTGATGACGACGATGCATTACAGCGGTTCGCTCGGTGACGGTACGTACCAGAACAAGGGTCCGACGATCACGGTCTCGAAGAACACGTCGTCCACATCGCTGGCTGCGGTGTCGGGTGCCCAGGTGGGCAAGCCGGTGACGTTGTCCGCGACGGTGACCGGTGCGGCGCAGGGTGATTCGGTCGACTTCTACGACGGCACCACGAAGCTCGGTTCGGGTGCTCTGGACGGGTCGGGTGTGGCGACGTTCTCGTGGACGCCGTCGGCCGCGGGTGCGCGGTCGTTGCAGGCGAAGTACCTGGGTTCGGCGCGGGCGAACGCGTCGGACTCGGTCGTGCAGTCGGTGACCGTCAGTGTGCCGGACGTGGTGACGTCGACGACGGTGCAGGCACCGGCGACCGCGCAGACGGGCACGGCCGTGACGTTGACGGCCACCGTGTCGCCGGCGAATGCGTCGGGCACGGTGCAGTTCCGGGACGGTGGCGTGAACATCGGCTCGCCGATGCAGGTAGCGAACGGTGTTGCGAGCCTGCAGTACACGTTCACCACCGCCGGCGGGCACGACATCACGGCCGTCTACTCGGGCGCACCCGGCTTCGCCGGTTCGACGGCGTCCCAGGCGCAGACCGTGACGGTGAGCGTCCCCGACGTCGCGACCACGACGACACTGCAGGTGCCCGCCACCGCCGACCTGGGCACGGTCGCCGTGTTCACGGCGACCGTGTCCCCGGCGAATGCCTCGGGCACGGTGCAGTTCAAGGACGGCGCCGACGACATCGGTTCGCCGGTGGCGGTGTCGAACGGCAAGGCGCAGTTGTCGCACACGTTCACCGTGGCGGGCAACCACAGCATCTCGGCCGTGTTCACCGGCGGCACCGGGTTCCTCGGGTCGACCGCCGCGGCGAAGAACGTGATCGCGACCAACCCGCCGGCGCCGGACGTGCAGACCACCACGACGGTGACGGTTCAGGCCTCGGCGCAGACGGGCGCAGCCGTTGCGGTGACCGCGTCGGTGACGCCGTCGAATGCGACCGGCACCGTGCAGTTCGCGGACAACGGTGTGAACATCGGCTCGCCGGTGCAGGTGGCGAATGGTGTTGCGAGCCTGCAGCACACGTTCACCACGGCCGGTACCCACTCGATCACGGCGGTGCTCACCCCGGGCACCGGCTTTGCGGGATCGACGGCGACCGCGCAGACAGTGCAGGTTTCGGATCCGGCGCCCACTGACGTGGCCACGACCACCGAGGTGACCGGGCCGGCGACGGCGACCGTCGGGCAGGCCGCGAGCCTCGCCGCCAAGGTCACCGGCGCGGCTCAGCTGACCGGAACGGTCCAGTTCTACGACGGGGAAACGCCCCTCGGCGCCGGCGTCCCGGTGAACAACGGTGTCGCGGTGCTGCAGCACACGTTCACGACGTCCGGTGCTCATGTGATCAAGGCCGTGTACTCCGGTGGCGCCGGTTCGCTGGCGTCGACCTCGGCTCCGCAGACGGTGCAGGTCACCGCCTCCGGTGACGGCGGCCCGGACGGCGGCACCGGTAGCGCCGGTTCGCTCGGCACCATGTTCGGCTCGCTCGGCGGCTGACGATCGACACGAGGCCTCACCCGTGAGGGCGAGGCCTCGTCGTCGATCGTCCGACGAAATTGTTCGAACTTCCCGCGCTCGGGGTCGGGCCGGCGTCGGAAGCAGTTTTGTGACAGATATTCCGTTGTGCGGTCCGGCCTTTCGATGGGCTTCAGGGTCGCGAGTGCTCTGAAGGGAGAATCGACAATGGCCCGATCGACGACGCGAAGAATCGTCTCGGCCACCGCGGTAGGCGCGGTCGCTGCGGGATTCGTGATCGCTGTGGGTGTGGGTTCGGCCGGTGCGGCGCCGGGGACGGTGACGTGGAGTGACGGCAACAGCAAGTTCACGCGGACCATCAGCAACTCGACCCCGTCCGTGGGCGAGACCGTCACGGTGTCGACCAAGTTCGAGCGCACCGGTGGCGTGGTCGAGTGGTTGCAGGCGGTGAAGGATCTGCATCCGACGTGCCTGACCTATGTCAGCGGAAACACGGGCGGTCCCGAAGTCGCACCGGATTACGTTCGGGTGACCGGGAATTGGCCGGTATACCCGAACATCAGCCCGAAGTCGCAGACGTTCGAGTTCAACTATCTGGTGACCGCCAATTGCGCCCGCGCAACTCCGTTGATGACGACGATGCACTACTCAGGAAGCCTGGGTAGCGGCACGTACCAGGACCAGGGCCCGACGATCACGGTCGCGAAGGATGCCACCACCACAACGCTGGCCGCGGTGCCGGCCCCGGTTCAGGTGGGCCAGTCGGTGACGCTCAGTGCGACGGTGACCGGCGGCGCGCAGGGCGATTCGGTCGATTTCTACGACGGCGGCACGAAGATCGGTTCTGGCCAACTGAACGCGTCCGGTCTGGCGACGTTCGCGTGGACGGCGTCGACGGCGGGTGCGCGTTCGTTGCAGGCGAAGTATCCGGGTTCGGCGCGGGCGAATGCGTCGGATTCGGCGGTGCAGTCGGTGACCGTCAGTGTTCCGGACGTGGCGACGTCGACGACGGTGCAGGCGCCGGCCACCGCGCAGACGGGCACGGCGGTGACGCTGACCGCGACGGTGACGCCGCCGAATGCTTCGGGCACGGTGCAGTTCAAGGACAACGGCACGAACATCGGTTCGCCGGTGGCGGTGGCGAGTGGTACCGCGAATCTGCAGCACACGTTCTTGACCGGCGGTAGCCACAGCATCACTGCAGACTTCGTCGCCGGTTCGGGTTTCGTGAACTCGTCGGCGTCCGCGCAGACGGTGAACGTCAGTGTCCCGGACGTCGCCACCACGACGACCGTGACGGTGCCCGCGGCGGCGCAGACCGGGACCGAGGTGACGCTGACGGCCGACGTCACGCCGAACCCCGGTGGCGGAACCGTGCAGTTCCAGGACAACGGCACGAACATCGGTGACCCGGTGACGGTGTCGAACGGCAAGGCGCAGTTGCCCCACTCGTTCTCGACACCCGGTGCGCACAGCATCACCGCGGTGTTCTCCGGCTCGGCCGGGTTCACCGGTTCGACGTCGACGGCACAGTCGGTGACCGTCAGCGCTCCGGACGTCGCGACCACGACGACGCTCACGGTCCCGCCGACAGCGGAGACGGGGCAGCAGGTGACGCTGACCGCGAACCTGGATCCGACGAACGCGTCGGGCACGGTGCAGTTCCAGGAAAACGGTACGAACATCGGTTCGCCGGTGGCGGTCTCGAATGGTGCCGCGAGCCTGCAGTACACGTTCACCACGCCCGGAAGCCACGGCATCACCGCGGTGTTCGCCGGTAACCAGGGCTTCACGAGCTCGACCGCGGCAGCGCAGACGGTGACCGTCAGCAACCCGGTCGTCCCGGACGTCTCGACGACCACCACACTCAGCGTGCCGGCGACCGCGGTGAAGGGAACGACCACAACGCTCACCGCGACCGTCAACCCGACGAACGCGTCCGGCACCGTGCAGTTCCTGGACGGTCAGATGCCGATCGGCAGCCCGGTCACGGTGACGAACGGTTCTGCCGCGCTGCAGTACTCGTTCCAGAACTCCGGCAACCACAGCATCTCGGCCGTGTTCACCGGTGGTGCGGGCTTCCTGAACTCGACGGCCTCCGCCGAGTCGATCACCGTGACCGATCCCGTGGTCCCGGACGTCACCACCACCACGACGCTGACGGTCCCGGCCACGGCCGAGACGGGCCAGCAGGTGACGCTGACCGCGAACCTGGATCCGGCCAACGCCGCGGGTTCGGTGCAGTTCAAGGACGGCAGCACCAACATCGGTGGCCCCGTTGCGGTCTCGGACGGCAAGGCGACCGCGCAGACCGCCTTCACCTCCGCCGGTCAGCACAGCATCACCGCGGTGTTCACCGGCAACACGGGCTTCAAGAGTTCGACATCGACGGCCCAGACGGTGACCGTGGGCAATGCCGTGGTGCAGACGACGCTGACGGTGTCGGCGCCTTCCACCGCCCAGACCGGCTCTGCGGTGACCCTGTCGGCGGTGGTGAGCCCCGCCAACGCGTCGGGCACGGTGCAGTTCACTGACGGTGGCAGCAACATCGGTGCTCCCGTCCAGGTCACCGGCGGTGCGGCCGGCCTGCAGCACACGTTCACCGCGGGTGGTGCCCACACCATCGGCGCGACGTTCACGGCTGCGGCCGGTTTCACGGATGCGACCGCATCGACGCAGACGGTCCAGGTGTCCGTCCCGGCGCCGGACGACGTGGTCACCACGACCACCGCGACCGCGCCCGCGACCGCCACCGTCGGTCAGTCGGTGACGCTGTCGGCCACCGTCGGCGGCGGGCAGAACCTGCCCGGCACGGTCCAGTTCTACGACGGTGACACCCCGATCGGCGGCAACGTCGTCCTCGTGAACGGCGTTGCGACGCTGGAACACACCTTCACCACCGATGGCGCGCATCTCATCACCGCGCGCTACTCCGGCGGACAGGGTGCGAAGGCGTCGGTCTCGCCGGCTCAGACGGTCCAGGTGACGGCCGGCGGCGGTGGAGACGGCGGCGAGACCGGTAGCGTCGGCTCGCTCGGCACCATGTTCGGTTCGCTCGGCGGCCGCTAGAGCTTCGGTTCCTGACGGAACGCACACGGCGAGGCCCCGACCTGTACGAGGTCGGGGCCTCGCTGCTGCATCCTGGAGCCGAATCGATCGGTTTTCCCCCATCGTCCCGACTCGCGCCGATACAGTGTGAGCGCAGTTCACTCGTCGGGGCAGTTGGGGTGAGGCACGGCACGCGTTCGGTTTGGGTGAGCGCACGCCGAATTCCGCAAACGTGTTCTCCCGAGCGCGGTTCCGGCATGTCACACCTCCGGGGCCGCACTCCGCTGCTTCGAGAGGAGTGCCTGTGATTCGATCCATCACCCGGCGCGTCGCGTCGGCGGCCGTCGCCGGAGCGCTGACCGTCGGTGTCGCCGGCGTCGGCCAAGTCCTGTGGGGAGCCGGTGCGGCTGCCGCGGACCCGGTGTCGCAGACGATCACGACCGACAACATCATCGCCACCAAGACGGTGAACCCCGCCGTCGCACACCCCGGCGACACCGTCACCTCGACGATCACGTTCAAGACGTCGTCCGGGTTCTTCAGCGTCGACCGCTATCTCGAGAACCTCACCGACTTCGCGCCGGCCGGTTACGTGCTGCAGGGTGTGAGCGGCAACGTGTGGCGCGGCGCAGGCGCCAACCTGAACGGCCCGTCGCTGTACGACGGTACGGCCGTGCAGAATCCGACCAACGGAGCCGTGACGATCAAGTGGACGGACGCGACCCTCGCGCTCGGTCTGATCCCCGGTCAGGGCAACGGCAGCAAGAACCCGACACTCACGTTCACCTACAAGGTGGCGGACGACGCGCAACCCGGTCCGCGCACCACCGGAATCGGGTTCGACATCTATGCCTTCTCGAGCTATCAAGTCTTCAACCCGATGTCGAACCTGACTGTCTCGGTCGACCCGGTGGCCACATCGACCACCGTGACCGCACCGGCGACCGCGGTGGCCGGAACACCGGTGACGTTGACCGCCAACGTGGCACCGTCGAACGCGGCGGGGTCCGTCCAGTTCAAGGACAACGGCACCGACATCGGTGCACCGGTGCCGGTTTCGGGCGGCCAGGCGACCACGTCGTACGCCTTCCCGGCCGCGGGGTCACACAGCGTCACGGCGGTGTTCACCGGTACGCCGACGTTCGCGAACTCCACGTCCCAGCCGCGGACGGTCACGGTCTCCGCGGCCGCCGTCCAGACGACGACGACCCTGACGGCACCCAGCGACGCCAAGACCGGGACGTCGGTGCTGCTCTCGGCGACCGTGACGCCGGCGAATGCGACCGGCACGGTGCGGTTCCGTGAGAACGGTGTCGACATCGGCTCGCCGGTCCCGGTATCCGGCGGCGCCGCGAGCCTGCAGCACACCTTCACGACCACCGGATCGCACGACGTCGTCGCGGTGTTCACCCCGGGCGCCGGATTCGTCGGCTCCACCTCGCAGGTGCGCACGGTCGTTGTGACCGAACCGGCGGCGAACGACGTTGCGACGTCGACCACCCTCACCGCACCGGCATCCGCAACGGTGGGACTCCCGGTCCAGCTGTCGGCTCAGGTCTCGGGTGGTGCGAATCTGCCCGGAACGGTCCAGTTCTACGACGGCGCCACCCCGATCGGGACGCCGCAGGCGGTGTCCGGTGGTACCGCGGCGCTCACCTACACCTTCACGACCGCGGGCGTCCGCGAGCTGAAGGCTGTCTACTCCGGTGGCCCCGGCTTCACCGGTTCGTCGTCGGCTCCGCAGTCGATCCAGGTGTCGGGAACGGACACCGGCGGGGGTGACGGGAGCAGTACCGGTAGCGCCGGCTCGCTCGGCGGCATCCCGTTGTTCGGGTCCTGATCCCGGGAACCTGACGTCGGTCCCCTGCCGTGACACGGCAGGGGACCGCGTCGTCCAGGGGCGTGAAGTGCTCTCGATCACGCGTCGCCGACTACGCTGCTCCCTGTGGAACCCTTCTACCGAACGATCATCGGAGTTGCCCGCGTCGTGTTCGCAGGCCAGGGGCTGAAGTTCACGGTCACCGGCGAGGAGCACATCCCGGCGAAGGGAGGTGCGGTGATCGCCATCAATCACACCGGATACATGGACTTCACGTACGCCGGCCTGCCGGCCCGTGCCGTCAAGCGCTACATCCGGTTCATGGCGAAGAAGGACGTTTTCGTCCACAAGATCTCCGGCCCGATGATGCGGGCGATGAAGCACATCCCCGTCGACCGCGCCGCGGGTGGCGACTCGTACCGCGCGGCCGTCGATGCGCTGCGCGGCGGCGAACTGGTGGGCGTGTTCCCGGAGGCGACCATCAGCCGGAGCTTCGAGCTCAAGGAGTTCAAGTCCGGTGCCGCGCGCATGGCGCTCGAGTCGGGCACCCCGGTGATCCCGATGGTGATCTGGGGTTCGCAGCGGGTGTGGACCAAGGGCTACCCGAAGCGCCTGGGCCGGACCGACACCCCCATCTCCCTCGCCGTCGGCGAGCCGATCGCGCCGTTCGAACCGGCGTCCGAGATGACGGCGCTGCTGCACACGCGCATGGAAGAGTTGCTGCGCGGAATTCAGGCGAACTACGAGCACCCGGCCGGCGAGTACTGGGTCCCGGCTCGGCTCGGCGGTGGGGCGCCGACGCTCGAGGAAGCGAACAAGATGGACGCCGCCGAGGCCGAGGCCAAGGCTGCGCGACGCAGCAAGGAAGCCGGGGGGAAGTAGGACGGCGCCGCGACGTGACGCCGCGGCCGCGCACTTGCCGCTGGTGAGATAGCGCTCACCGACCGCGTCCGGCAGGCCGATCGTCACCCGGAAAGGGCAGAATGGCCCGGTGCGCATCGAACTGCCCAGCCTCGTCGCCAGTGACGTCGACGGAACCCTGATCGACGACGACGAACGCGTCACCGCCCGGACCCGCGAGGCGGTGCGGACCGTCGTGGCGTCCGGCACGCCGTTCGTTCTCGCGACCGGTCGACCGCCGCGCTGGCTCGGTCCTGTCGTCGACGGGCTCGGATTCGCACCGCTCGCGGTGTGCGCGAACGGCGCGGTTCTCTACGATGCCGAAGCCGATCGGGTCCTCACGGCCGCGACGCTGTCCGTCGAGACCCTCGCCTGGCTGGCCGACCTCGTCGACTACGAGCTGCCCGGTGCCGGTCTGGCCGCCGAGCGGGTCGGTGCTACCGCGCACGACACCGCTACCGCGCAGTTCGTCAGCGCGCCGGGCTACGAGCACGCCTGGCTGAACCCCGACCACACCGAGATGGCGCCGGAGGACATCCTGTCCGCCCCCGCCGTCAAGATGCTGATCCGCATCCCGGGCGCGAACAGCGCCGACATGGCCGCCAAGCTGCGCCCGCTGGTGGGGGAGCGGGCGGACCTGACCTACTCGACGAACAACGGTCTGATCGAGGTGTCGGCGCCCGGCGTGACCAAGGCGTCCGGGCTGCGGCTCATGGCGCGGCACCTCGAGGTCGCCGAGTCGGGCATCGTCGCGTTCGGCGACATGCCCAACGACATCCCGATGCTGTCCATGGCGGGCCACGGCGTCGCCGTCGCGAACGCGCATCCGGAGGCGAAGGCCGCGGCCGACGAGGTCACGACCACCAACTCCGACGACGGTGTCGCCCGGGTCCTCGAACGCATCTGGGCGGACTGAGCCCCGAAAACACCTCTGCCCCTCCACAGTTCGTGGAGAGGCAGAGGTGTTTCAGTCGTTGCCGGTGACGATCAGTTGATCTGGACCGGCGCCTCGGAGACCGTGCCCGCCTGCGCGGCTGCGGGTGCCGCCGCCGGGGTGTTCAGGATCGTCGTGACCTGCTTGGTGGCCTCGTCGTAGATCATCGAGCCGCGCTCGAAGTCGCTGCGGAAGCCGTTCGAGACCTTGTACTCGTTGCCGATCGGCAGTCCGATGTCGCCTTGGACGCCGCCGGCCGCCTTCCAGGCGTTGAAGATCTCGCCGATCGTCGAGACCACGCCGCCGTTCGCGGACGTGAAGAGCGCGCCGTTCTGGAAGAACGCGTACAGCTGCCCCGTCGCCGTGGTCAGCAGGCCGGTCAGGGCGTCACCGAGCATGCCGCGGTTGCCGCCCATGGCGAGCCACTGCCGCGCGATCGGGTTGGAATCGGCCATCGACAGGATGCTGTTCACGACGGCCGGGATCTGCGCGTTCAGGTCGAGCGAGCCGGGCACACCCGGCGCCGGGGTGTTGCCGCCGCCCGAGCTGGGGTTCGTCGGCGGGGTGCCGCCGCCCGTGTTGCCGCCACCGCTGTTTCCGCCGTAGTTGGCCGCGGCGATGTCGCGGATCTGGTCCATCTGGGCGTAGGCAGCGCTGCCCGGGCACTCGGTGTAGCCGACGTCGCGGTGCGCGAAAATGGTCGGCAGAACGACTCGCTGACCCAGCGCGTACTTCGAGTACTGGGTGCCCTCGGAGTACATGGTGACCTGGCCCTTGGGGTTCAGGTTCGCGAGCTTCAGGCGCCAGCCGAGGTACTTGCCGACCGCCTGGATCGTGGCCGCCGGGGCCGGCTCGTTGACGAAGTTGCCCATCATCGCGATGCCGACGGTGTTCTCGTTGAAACCACCGGCGTGCGCGCCCTGGACCGGGCGGTCGAGTCCACCGAAGCGGCCCTCGAAGATCTGCCCGTAGCGGTCGACCAGCACGTTGTAGCCGATGTCGCACCAGCCGAGCGTCTGTGCGTGGTAGGCGTAGATGCCGCGCACGATGCTCGCCGACTGCTCACGGCTGTAGTTGTTGCTCTCGGCCGTGTGGTGCACGGTCGCGCCACCGGTCGAGTCGTCGTAGGTCGGGTTCTGGCAGCGGATGCCCTCGTCCGCGCCCCACGCCCGGCGCGAGATGATGTTGATGCCGTTCACCGACGTGGGCGTGGCGATGTCGGCCAGGTTCGAATCCTGCGGTCCGCTACCGGGATTGATGAGCACCGCGGAGATGTCGTTCGCGGTGACCGTGGCCGCGTGCAGCGGCTTCGACACCGCGGCGGGCACGTAGCCCAGCGGCTGCGGCGCCTCGGGATCCGCTTCCGGAGCCGGTGCGGGCGCGGGGGACTCGGCGGCGGGCGCGGCCGCACCGTCGGTCGTGGCCGCGTCGGCCGCGCCGGAGTCCTTGGGCGCCACCAGGATCTGGACGGCATTGGTCTGGCCGACGAAGACGGGATCGGTGCCCTGCTTGCCGGACGACGTCGACATGTCGGAGCTGTCGGTGTCGATCGGGTCGGGGGTGAACCACTGACCCCACGAGCCGTCGGCCAGCTTCGCGCGGACCTTCGTGACCGTCGACTCGAGGTTCGGCGCGGTGAGCGCCACCATCGAGAACGGGTCGTCCCGGGTGATCTCCTTGACCGTCGCGCCGAGCTGGTCGGCCGGGAAGGTGGTGGTCGTGGGGGCCGGCGCGGCGGTCGTGGGAACCGGTGCGGGAGCGGCGATATCGCCGGGCGTGTTCGGCGTCGTCAGCGACGGCAGCGGGATCGAGCCGCCACCCGGGAGCGGGATCTCGGTCGGCAGCGGCAGATCGCGCAGATGGATGTCCGGCAGGTCGAGGCCGGTGAGTTCCTTGAGCGGGATCACGATATCGGGCACGGACGCGAGCACGACCTCCGCGATCTGCGTGGGGATCGACGGCGCGGAGTCACTGGCGGAGCGGACGTCCGACGAGTCGCTGCCCAGCGCGTGGACGGCGAACGGGGCGGCAACTGCCACCGCGGCGACTGCGGCCAGAACGATCGAGTTCCTGGGTCGACGGTGCGGCAAGGCGAATTCTCCTCGTGTTCAGTGCGCGGGGTGTCTTCGTGCGCTGCGAGCGACCTTTCGGCCGAACCGATCCCGGTGGGGTCGGGGTTCGGACTGAATCCTGCGGGCCGGCCCGGGAGCCAGTCCATAGATCATCCGAGGATGTCTGCAACTTGTGATGCTTATGTTACCGATGTGACTGCAGTTGCTTATGTGGCAGCTGTTGCCAACAGCAGTCACTGTTGCCACACTAGTCGCAACATCCATAAGGCTCAACCTTAGCTTGAGCCTTTCGAGTTCGCGGGCCACGACCGTTTTCTCCGTCTCTGCCACGGCCGTGGCCCACCCAGCCGCTACCGCCCCGGGCTCGAACGATGTCCCGGACTTCAGTGACGAGGAGCGCAGTATGGCGAACCCCCGCCTCCGCACGATCGTGAATCGTGGTGCCCGAACCCGACGCCGGCGATTCATCCACGCCCCGTCCGTGTCACTCACCAAAGCCGTCGCCTTCGGCCTCGCGCCGGCCCTCGCGGTGGGTGCCGCCGTGGGTCTGCTCGTGACCGACCGCGGTGCGAACGCGGAGATCGCCCCCGTCGTCGCCGCGGACACGCAGATCACCTTGAACGGCCACGGCTACGGCCACGGGCGTGGCATGGGCCAGTACGGCGCGTACGGCTACGCCAAGAACTTCGGGTGGTCGGCGGAACAGATCGTCGGCCACTACTACGGCAACACCACCCTCGGCCGACTCGACGACCCGTGGGTGGGCGTGCGACTGGTCGGCCGCGACGACAAGCGCGTCGACGTCTTCTCGCAGGCCGGGCTCAACGTCGCCGGCCGCTACTTCGGGGCGAACTCGGCCGCGCACCTCACGCCCACGCCGGGCGGCGCCGACGTCACCGTCACCGACGGGTGCACCGGGCGCGAGATCTGGCGCGGCTCCACCAACGTTCCGTGGGTCGACCCGGTGAACCGCGCTGGGAACCGCCCCGCGAACGAGCACCTGCGGATGTGCGACGGCAACGTCCCCTACCGCGGCTCGATCGGTGCGCTGCGTGACGGCAACGGCGCCTGGCGGACCGTGAACCGGGTGCTGATGGACGACTACCTCTACGGTGTCGTCCCCGCCGAGTCGGTCGCCTCCTGGGGAGACTCCGGCGGCATGCAGGCGCTGCGCGCCCAGGCCATCGCCGCACGCTCGTACTCCGCGGCCGAGCGACGCTACGGGTACGCGCAGACCTGCGACACGCAGTCCTGCCAGGTGTACGGCGGCTCGTCCCGCGAGGACCGCCGCACCAGCGACGCCGTGAACTCCACCGCCGGCATGGTGCTCAAGCGGGGCAACCAGATCATGGCCGCCGAGTTCTCGTCCTCGTCCGGCGGATACACCGCCGGCGGCGTCTTCCCGGCCGTCGTCGACGACGGCGACGCCGTCTCGCCCAACCGCAACTGGTCGCAGACCGTCTCGGCCGGCGCCATCGCGAACGCTTACGGCGTCGGCGAGTTGATCAGCTTCGACGTGATCGGCCGCAACAATCTCGGCGCCGACGGCGGGCGCGTGACCCGCGTCCGCGTCGTCGGCACGGCCCGCACCGTGGAGGGGACGGGCGACGATGCACGGTGGAAGCTCGGCCTCAAGTCGGACTGGTTCACCGTCGGTGGTGGTGGGGGAGCGCCCGGACCGATCCCCGGCCTGCCGGCGCTGCCGGAGCTGTTCCCGGGCTCGCTGGAGATGCTGGAAACGCTCCCGTTGCCGCCGCTGCCCGAACTGTCGCCGGGTTCGCTCGAATCGATCCCGCTTCCTCCGTTGCCGCCGCTACCCGAACTGTCGCCGGGTTCCCTCGAGTCGATCCCGCTGCCCATCGCCGCGCCGCTCGACCAGCCTGTTGCCGACATCGACTCGCCGATCGACGCGAAGTATCGCGAGCTCGGGGGAGCGGCCGGCAGCCTCGGTGAACCGACCGGACCGGAGCTGATGCTGGTCGACGAGTCCGGCAAGTTCCGCAGCTACACGGGCGGGACCATCGTGTGGACGCCGACGCTGGGCACGCGGGTCGTCGACTCGAGTGTGGTGCTCCAGCCGGTGACGGAGACGGACGGCGCCACGGCCTAGATCGACCGAAGATGCCGAATCGGGCAGGACCTCGCGCTGCGGGGTCCTGCCCTTTTCCTTTTAATCCCGGGTTTCCGCTTGACCTTGACGTTGCGTCAACCTGCAGGCTGGTTGTACCGACGACGGCGGAGGAGGCGGACATCGTGAACCGAGCCGGGGAATGGTCGATCCAGCAACTGGCGCGGATCACCGGGACGACGAGCCGGACGCTGCGGCACTACGGCAGCGTCGGCCTGCTCGAGCCCAGCCGCATCGGCGCCAACGGCTACCGGTACTACGACCAGGCGGCGCTCGTGCAGCTCCAGCGGATCCTGCTGCTGCGCGACCTCGGGCTGGGGCTGGCCGCAATCGCCGACGTCCTCACCGGAGAAACCGATGCCGCCACCGCGCTGGGCACCCACCTCGAGTTTCTCGAGCAGGAGCAGTCCCGGCTCGGGCGCCGGATCGCGTCGGTACGCACAACTCTGGAGAAGACGAGGAGAGGGGAGCCCCTGATGGCAGAGGAGATGTTCGACGGATTCGATCACACCCGTTACAAGGACGAGGTGGTCGAGCGGTGGGGTCGGCAGGCGTACGAGAGCAGCGACCGTTGGTGGCGCTGGCTGTCCGACGACGACAAGTCCGGCTTCCGGCAGCGACAGCTCGACATCGCGGCCGACTACGGGCGCGCCCACGCGGCGGGCCTCGCGCCGGACGGCCCAGAGGTACAGGAGATCACGGGGCGGCACTACGAGTGGGTGGCTGCGGGCTGGCAGGGTCGCCGCCCCGGCGCCGACGCGTTCGCCGGCCTGGGGGAGATGTACGTGGCCGATCCGCGGTTCGCGGAAAACTACGACCGGCACGGCGCCGGCACCGCGGCCTTCGTGCGCGACGCCATGCTGGCGTTCGCGGCGGACCGGCTGTAACTACGGCGGCTGGAGCCGGGCGCGCGCGTATCAGGTGGTTCGTGCCACCGGGCACGCGCGTTCCCGCGGCCGTCGCCTACCCTGTCTTCCGTGACTGCCCAAAACGCGCCCCAGTCGTCAGCAGGTCAGTACGACCTGATCATTGTCGGATCCGGATTCTTCGGTCTGACGATCGCCGAGAGGGCTGCCACGCAGCTCGGCAAGCGCGTGCTCGTCGTCGAGCGCCGGCACCACCTCGGTGGCAACGCGTACTCGGAGGCAGAGCCCGAAACCGGGATCGAGATCCACAAGTACGGCGCCCACCTGTTCCACACGTCGAACAAGCGGGTGTGGGACTACGTGAACCAGTTCACCGACTTCACCGGCTACCAGCACCGCGTCTTCGCGATGCACAAGGGGCAGGCCTACCAGTTCCCGATGGGCCTCGGCCTGGTCTCGCAGTTCTTCGGCCGCTACTTCTCGCCGGACGAGGCACGCGCGCTGATCGCCGAGCAGTCCGCCGAGATCGACACCAAGGAAGCGTCCAACCTCGAGGAGAAGGGGATCTCGCTGATCGGTCGTCCCCTGTACGAGGCGTTCGTCCGCGACTACACCGCCAAGCAGTGGCAGACCGACCCGAAGAACCTGCCCGCCGGCAACATCACCCGCCTGCCGGTGCGGTACACGTTCGACAACCGCTACTTCAACGACACCTACGAGGGCCTGCCCGTCGAGGGCTACACCGCGTGGCTCGAGAACATGGCGAAGGACGAGAAGATCGACGTCCGGTTGAACACGGACTGGTTCGACGTCCGCGACGACATCCGCGGCGCGAGCCCCGACGCCCCCGTCGTGTACACCGGCCCGCTGGACCGCTACTTCGACTACGCCGAGGGCGAGCTCGGTTGGCGCACCCTGGACTTCGAGACCGAGGTCCTGACCGACTGCGGCGACTACCAGGGCACCCCGGTCATGAACTACAACGACGCCGACGTGCCGTTCACCCGCATCCACGAGTTCCGCCACTTCCACCCGGAGCGGGACTACCCCAAGGACAAGACGGTCATCATGCGCGAGTTCTCCCGCTTCGCGGAGAGCGGCGACGAGCCGTACTACCCGATCAACACCCCCGAGGACCGCACCAAGCTCGAGGCCTACCGGGTACTCGCCAAGGCTGAGGCCGTGGACGCGAAGGTACTGTTCGGCGGACGTCTGGGCACCTACCAGTACCTCGACATGCACATGGCGATCGCGAGCGCGCTGTCGATGTTCGACAACACCCTGCGCCCGCACCTCGAGTCGGGTGAGGCGCTCGCCGGGGACCTCGCGTGAGCGCGCTGCTGCAGCGAGTTCTGCTGCCCCGCGCGGGTGAGCCGCTGGACGTCCGCAGCCTCTACATCGAGGAAACCGAGACCAACTCGCGCCGCGCGCACGCGACGTCGCGCACGTCGGTGTCGATCGGCGCCGAGTCCGAGGTGTCGTTCTGCAGCTACTTCAACGCGTTCCCCGCGAGCTACTGGCGGCGTTGGAGCATCCTCGAGTCTGTCGTGCTGCGGCTCGAGCTGTCCGGCCACTGCCGGGTCGACGTCTACCGCTCCAAGGCCGACGCCTCCCGAATCCACGTGGAGGGCAAGGAGTTCCGCGAGGGTGTTCTCGAATTCGAGTTGGACCTCGGCCCGTTCGAGGACGGCGGCTGGATCTGGTTCGACATCACGGCCGACGCCGAGGTGGAGCTGCTGAGCGCCGGCTGGTACGCGCCGGTCGACGCCCCGGGCGAGGCCAGCGTCGCCATCGGTATCCCCACGTTCAACCGGCCCACCGACTGCGTCAAGGCGCTCACCGCGCTCGTGTCGGATCCGCTGGTGATGGACGTCGTCAAGAACGTCATCGTGCCCGACCAGGGCACCCGCAAGGTGCGCGACGAGCCCGGCTTCGACGAGGCCGCCGCCGCGCTCGGCGACAAGCTCGCCATGCACGACCAGGGCAACCTCGGTGGCTCCGGTGGCTACAGCCGCATCATGTACGAGGCGCTGAAGAACACGGACTGCCAGCAGATCCTGTTCATGGACGACGACATCGAGATCGAGCCCGACTCGATCCTGCGGGCGCTCGCGATGTCGCGCTTCGCGAAGAGCCCGATCCTCGTCGGCGGGCAGATGCTCAACCTGCAGGAGCGCAGCCACCTCCACACGATGGGCGAGGTGATCAAGCGCGAGAACTTCATGTGGTCCGCGGCGCCCAACGTCGAGTACGACCACGACTTCGCCAACCGGCCCCTCAGCGATCGCGACCGTTCGAAGCTGCTGCACCGCCGCATCGATGTCGACTTCAACGGCTGGTGGATGTGCATGATCCCGCGGCAGGTCGCCGAGGAGATCGGTCAGCCGCTGCCGCTGTTCATCAAGTGGGACGACGTCGAATACGGTTTGCGCGCACGCGAAGCCGGCTATCCGACGGTGACCATGCCGGGCACCGCGATCTGGCACATGGCGTGGAGCGACAAGGACGACGCCATCGACTGGCAGGCGTACTTCCACCTGCGCAATCGGCTCGTCGTGGCCGCGATGTACATGACGGGCAACCCGGTCAAGCTGGTGGCCGACACCGTCAAGGCCACCGTCAAGCATCTCCTGTGCCTCGAGTACTCGACCGTCGCGATCCAGAACCTCGCGATCCAGGACTTCCTGGCCGGACCCCAGCACGTCGCGGACCTGCTGCCGACCGCGCTCGGCACCGTGCACGCGCTGCGCAAGGAGTACCCGGACGCCGTCGTGCTGCCGTCGTCGACGAGCCTGCCGCTGCCGTCTCGCGAGGACGTCGGCAACGTCAGCCTGCCGACCAACAAGGTGGCCATCGCCACCCGCCTGGTCAAGGGCCTCGTCCACAACGCGAAGAAGGCCAAGTCCGAACACCTCGAGACGCCGCAGCTGAACGTCCCGACGCTCGATGCCCGCTGGTTCCTGCTGTCGCAGGTCGACGGTGTCACCGTCACCACCGCGGACGGACGCGGGGTCGTCTACCGCAAGCGCGACCCGCGCGTGGCGACGCGCCTGTTCAAGGAAGCACTGCGCCTGCGCCGCGAACTCACCGAGCGTTTCCCGGAACTCGCACGCGAGTACAAGGCTGCCGCGCCGGAGCTGACCAGCAAGGAGAGGTGGGCCCGTGTCTTCGGCATCTGAGGTCCGGATACTGCAGACCGTGCAGGGCACGATCGGCGCCAAGCCGGCCGTGGTCCGCGCCGCCCGCGGCATGTCGCACTTCGGTGAACACGCCCTCGGCTGGGTCGCGGTCGCCGGTGTCGGTGCGGCGCTGGACAAGCCGCGTCGCCGCCGCTGGGTCGGTGTCGCCGTCGGCGCCGTCGGCGCGCACGCGGCGTCGATCGTCATCAAGCGGGTCGTTCGCCGGCCCCGCCCGAACGACCCGTCCGTACAGGTCAACGTGTCGACGCCGAGCAAGCTGAGCTTCCCGTCGTCGCACGCCACGTCCACCACCGCGGCGGCAGTGCTGATCGGCCGTCTCACCGGGCTACCCTTGCCTGCGGTACTGGTCCCGCCGATGCTGCTTTCGCGCCTCGTTCTGGGCGTGCACTACCCGACCGATGTCCTGGCCGGGTCCGCACTCGGCGCCGTGTCCGCGGCTGCCGTGCTGCGGGCCGAGCAGAAGTTTGGAGTGAAATGAGCGAGGAGCCGGCGGTCGTCACCGGACCCCCGAAGACCCTGGCCGGTGGCATCGTCAAGGCCGTCCGCCCGCGCCAGTGGGTCAAGAACGTGCTCGTGCTCGCGGCACCGCTCGCGGCCGGGTCCGTCACCGAGGTCGACGTCCTGCTGCCGGTCGCGCTCGCGTTCGTCGTGTTCTGCATGGCGGCGTCGGGCATCTACCTCGTCAACGACGCGATGGACGTCGAGGCGGACCGGGCGCACCCCACCAAGCGGTTCCGGCCCATCGCCGCCGGTGTGCTGCCGGTCAACATGGCCTACGGCATGGCCGCCGTGCTGCTGGTCGGCTCGATCGCCCTGTCGTTCGTCGCGAACTGGCAGCTGGCGGTCGTCATGTCCGTCTACATCGCGATCCAGCTCGCGTACTGCTTCGGGCTCAAGCACCAGGCCGTGCTCGACATCTGCATCGTCTCGTCGGGCTTCCTGATCCGGGCGATCGCCGGTGGTGTCGCCGCCGAAATCCCGCTGTCGCAGTGGTTCCTGCTGATCATGGCGTTCGGGTCGCTGTTCATGGCGGCCGGCAAGCGGTACGCCGAGCTGCAGCTCGCCGAGCGCACCGGTGCGAAGATCCGCAAGTCGCTCGAGTACTACACCGGCACCTACCTGCGGTTCGTGTGGACGTTGTCCGCCACCGCTGTCGTGATCTGCTACGGCCTGTGGGCGTTCGAGCAGGATCGCGCCAACGACACCAACTGGTTCGCGATCTCGATGGTGCCCTTCACGATCGCTATCCTGCGATACGCCGTTGACGTCGATGGGGGCGAGGCGGGGGAGCCGGAAGAGATTGCACTGGGCGACCGGGTGCTCCAGTTCCTCGCGATTGCCTGGATCGGAGTAGTAGGTGTCGCTGTCTACCTCGTCTGAGCTGACACAGACAGCCGACGAGCCCGCGGTGGAGCCGCGCCCTCAGGGCGCCCGGATCTCCCGCGCGGTGTTCGTCGGCGGCGTCGTGTTCACTGCACTCCTGTTCGCGTGGGGTGCGTGGGAGCGACGATGGATCGCCGACGACGGCCTGATCGTGCTCCGCACGGTCCGGAACCTGCTGGCCGGCAACGGTCCCGTGTTCAACGCCGGCGAGCGGGTCGAGGCGAACACCAGCACGGTGTGGACGTACCTCGTCTACGCGTTCGGGTGGATCACCCAGGCCCGTCTCGAGTACGTGGTGCTCGGTCTCGCGCTCGTGCTCTCCGTGTCCGCGGTGGTCCTGGCGATGATCGGGACCGCCCAGCTGTACCGGGCCCGGTACAGCGGCGGCCTCGTGCTGCTGCTCCCGGCCGGCGCGATCGTGTACATCGCCGTTCCCCCGGCCCGCGACTTCGCGACGTCCGGGCTCGAGAGCTGCCTGGTCATCTTCTGGATCGCGCTGGTGTGGCTCCTGCTGGTCCGGTGGGCGCAGAACCCCGCGCCGTCGTGGCGGTCGGTCCTGCTGCTCGCGTTCGTCGCCGGCCTGGGCCCGCTGGTCCGGCCCGAGATGGCGATCGTCGGCGGTCTCGCACTGCTCCTGGTCTTCCTCGCGCCCATCGGCTGGAAGCTGCGGACGTGGATCGTCGTGGCCGCAGGCGTGGCTCCGGTCGCGTACCAGATCTGGCGCATGGGCTACTACGGCCTGCCCTACCCGAACACCGCGGTGTCGAAGGACGCGGGCGGTGCCAAGTGGTCGCAGGGGTTCGCCTACCTGTGGAACCTGGTGGGGCCGTATGCGCTGTGGCTGCCGCTGTTGATGCTCGCCGTCGCCATTGCGATGGTGTGGTGGCGCGAACCGGCCCTCCCAGCGAACCGGTCGGAAAGTGATGTGGATCACTCTTCGGGTCGGTGGTCGCGAATCTCGCGCCGACTGCATTCCCCGATGGCGGTCGTCGTATTCATTCTCGCCTGCGGATTCATTCTGGCGATCTATTCGATTCGCGTGGGCGGCGACTTCATGCACGGCCGCGTCCTGCTGCCGGCGCTTTTCTGTTTTCTCGCTCCGATCTCGGTCATTCCGATTCGGGTACCGCGTTCGGAATGGGGTCGGAACAACGCCACCCTCGGATTCGCGGTTTCCGTCCTCGCATGGTTGACGACGATGGTGTGGGCGTTGTTCGCGGCCAACACGGTCGGAATGCCGGCCGGAGCGGCCGTCGGCAAGTCCGGAATCGTCGACGAACGAGCGTTCTACTCGCTCAACACCGGGCACAAGCACCCGATCCTCGCCGAGGACTACCTGGACTACCCGCGGATGCGTGCGATGGTCCAGGCCATCGCCGACACCCCGGACGGCGGCCTGCTGCTCCCCACGCCGTCGTTCACGAACTGGGACGTCGTCCCCCCGCCCGTCCCGATCCCTGAGGGCGGTGCCGGACACACCGTCTACTTCCTCAACCTCGGCATGACGAGCATGAACGTCGGGCTGGACGTGAAAGTCCTGGACCAGATGGGTCTCGCGTACCCGATCGCGGCGCACACCGAGCGGCTCGACGGCGGCCGGATCGGGCACGACAAGGTGCTCTACCCCGACTGGGTCGTCGCCGACACCGGAATGGTCCCGGTCCACCCGTGGCTGCCGTGGTACCTCGACGAGGACTGGGTCGCGCAGGCGCGGGTGGCCCTCACCTGCCCCGAGACGGTCGAGCTGAAGGAGTCGTACAGCTCGGAGATGTCGTGGCCGCTCTTCAAGCGGAATCTGCGCAATGCGCTCGATTACGCCGGCTATCGATTCGACCGGGTTCCGAAGTACGAGATCCAGCGGTGCGACCTCGAGATGCCCGAACCGGCGAGCGGACGCTAGCGCCGTTTCCGGTCCCACCGACCCGCGAATGACATCAGTGTGAGTCATTTCGGTGAGAAGGCTGTCCCGTGGTTTTCTTCACGCGTTTCGGTGAATCTCGGCGCTGTCACGATGAACCGCGTGTTCATCTCGGATCCGTAACGCCGAGGGACCTCGAAACGATCTCTCGGTGGGCTGGAATGGGCTTCAGGCAACCAGACCGGAATGTTTGTCACAGTCCGGTCTGTCGCATACAGTCCACGTCGCGCAGTGTGACCTGGAGCAGACCCTCCGCCGCCGTCCGCGTCGGCGCAGTGGCTGCCCACCGACGGAGTCCACCGGACCCGCCCAGCGGACGCCGGAGATGAAGAAAGAGAGCAGTGTTCATGCGTTTAGCTCGACCAAGGCTGTCGCAGCGTCTGAAGCAGCGTCTACTCGGCATCTCCGCCGCGGCGCTGGTCGTGCCGCTGGCCGCGGGAATCGCCGGCACCTCCGTCGCATCGGCAGCGCCGGTCGCGCACCGCGCGCCGGCCGGTGGCTACGAGGAAGTCTTCGTCGACTCGAGCATGGGCCCGGTCAAGGTCCAGATCCAGTGGGCCGCCCGCGGTGGCAACGCCTCGCTCTACCTGCTCGACGGCCTGCGCGCCCGTGACGACCGCAACGCATGGTCGTTCGAGACCAACGCTCTCGACCAGTACCGCAACGACAACCTCACCCTCGTGATGCCTGTCGGCGGCCAGTCGAGCTTCTACACGGACTGGTATGCGCCCAGCAACCTGAACGGCCAGAAGATCACCTACAAGTGGGAGACCTTCCTGACGCAGGATCTGCCCGCGTACCTCGAGACCCGCGGCGTCGCGCGCGACAACAACGGCGTCCTCGGCCTGTCGATGGGCGGCTCGGCCGCACTGACTCTCGCCGCGTACCACCGTGACCAGTTCAAGTTCGCCGCTTCGCTCTCCGGCTACCTGAACATCTCCGCGCCCGGCATGCGTGAGGCGATCCGCGTCGCCATGCTCGACGCCGGCCGCTTCAACGTCGACTCGATGTGGGGCCCGCCGTGGAGCCCGTCCTGGCTGCGCAACGACCCGTTCGTGTTCGCGCCGAAGCTCGAGGGCCTGTCGATGTACATCTCGGCGGCCAGCGGCCTGCCCGGTCAGTACGACCACCCGCAGAAGGCCATCGACTACTACAACACCGCCAACGCGATGGGTCTCGAGGCCCTCTCGCTGATCAACACCCGCGCGTTCCAGGTTCGCCTCGCGTCGTTGAAGATCCCCGCCACCTACAGCTTCCCCGCCAACGGCACCCACTCGTGGGCGTACTGGTCGGCCGAGCTGTGGAAGGCCCGCGGTCAGATCCTCGACACCCTGAACGCCTGGTGACGAGACCATGAGCTGAGTCGGTATGCCGTCTCCCGCGCCCAGCGTGGGAGGCGGCATACCGCGTTCGGCGGAACCCGATCCGCCGATACAGATTTCGCAAATTCACTATCCAACCAGCGCGGCAAACCCACTCCGAAGCTCCTTCCGTGTAGTAAGGAAGCGATCTTCCGGTCAGCCGGGGAGTCCCGCCACGACGAAGGAGAGTTGTCCCGATGCGAGTAGGTCTCGAGCGGCCCCAGCGCCGCGATAGAGCAGGGGGTGGGTGGCGCAAGCGGGCGCTCGGCTTCGCCGCGGCCGCGCTCGTGCTGCCGATCGCCGCGGGCCTGACGTCGGGTGGCACCGCTGTCGCGCAGTCGCTCGGCACGCCCGACTCGCCTTCCACCACGCAGACCGCGGTCGGAACCGTCAATCACGTCGACTGGCTCTCCGATCGCCGCGTCGCGGTGTGGGTCAACTCGCCGTCGATGGGCATCCCGATCCAGGTCCAGCTGCTGCTGGCCCGGGACTGGAACGCCAAGCCGGACGCCAAGTTCCCCGTCGTCTACATGCTCGACGGCATGCGCGCGCGGGACGACGAGAACGGCTGGACCCTCGAGACCGACGCCGAGCCGTTCTTCGCCGACAAGAACGTCAACGTCGTGCTGCCGATCGGCGGACAGTCCAGCTTCTACGCCGACTGGCTCGACCAGAACAACGGCCAGAACTACAAGTGGGAGACGTTCCTCACCAAGGAGCTCCCGCCGATCCTCGAGAGCGACTGGCGCAGCACGCAGACGCGTGGCGTCGTCGGCCTCTCCATGGGCGGCACCTCCGCGATGATGCTCGCGGCTCGCAACGAGGGCTTCTTCAAGTTCGCCGGTTCGCTGTCGGGCATCCTGACGACCACCACTCTCGGCATGCCGCAGGCGATCTCGTTCGCGATGGCCGACGCGGGTGGGTACGACGCCGGCGCGATGTGGGGCAACCCCACGAACGATGCCTGGGCAGCGCACGATCCGTACCTGCTGGCCGACAAGCTCAAGGGCATGAGCCTCTACATCTCCAGCGGTAGCGGCACCACCGGTCCCTACGACCAGCCGTCGGCGATCCCGGGGATCAGCACCAACTACGCCGGCATGGGACTCGAGATCCTGTCGCGCCTGACGTCGCAGACGTTCACCACCAAGCTGCGGAAGCTCAACATCCCGGCGACGGTCAACTACCGTCCCTCCGGCACGCATTCGTGGCCGTACTGGGAGTTCGAGCTGCATCAGCTGTGGCCGCAGCTCGCGGGTGCGCTCGGTGTCGAGGCCGACAAGCCGGCCTGCAGCCCGTCCGGTGCCATCGCGCCGGTGGCCAACAACAGCAAGTGGATCGGCGACTGCCTCACCGGCCAGTACTCGGTGGCCGGCGGTAACGCTCAGGACTTCCGCTTCGGGCGGATCTTCACCTCGGGCGACGGCACCCACCCCGTCGCGGGTCGCATCGGCGGCGCCTACCAGGCCGCGGGTGGACCGGCCGGTGTCCTCGGGATGCCGAGCACCGACGAGGTCGCCCTCAACGACGGTCGTGGCCGCTTCAACCACTTCCAGAAGGGCTCGATCTACTGGACGCCGCAGACCGGTGCGCACGCGGTGAGCGGCCCGATCCGTGACGAGTGGGCCAAGCAGGGCTGGGAGCGGGGTCCGCTGGGATACCCGACCGCAGACCAGATCAAGACCCCGGGCAAGGAGGGGCTGGTCCAGAGCTTCGAAATCGGCGCCATGTACTGGAACCCGCAGACCGGCACCAACGCCGTCCAGGGCCTGATCATGAAGAAGTACGCCGAGCTCGGGTACGAGAACGGCTGGCTCGGCTTCCCGGCGACCAGTGAGAACGTGATCAAGGACAACGGTCGCTTCAACCGCTTCCAGAACGGCAACATCTACTGGAGCCCGGCCACCGGTGCGTGGTCGGTGAAGAACGGCCCGGTCTTCGACGCCTGGGCGTCGGTGGGCTACGAGAACGGCCGCCTCGGCTACCCGATCTCCGACCAGTTCGACATCGCCGGCGGCGTGCAGCAGAACTTCCAGCACGGTGTCATCACTGTCAAGGGCGGTAAGGCCGTAATCGGCTGACCGTGAGTTGACCTGGTGCGGGCGGTGACCCGGATCTCACGATCCGGTCACCGCCCGCACGTCATCTGTAGCCTGTTCCCAGAGTCGGCACCGGTACGCCCGCCGACACGACACAGCAAATTCGAGGACTGATATGTCGCACTTCTCCCGTACCCGTTCCGTGCCTTCTCTGCTGGCCCGCACTGTGGCCGTGGGCGCACTGAGCCTCGTCGCCGGTGGCCTGCTGGTCGCCTGTGGCGACGACGACTCGTCCGCGAAGGGCGGCCAGACGACGACTTCCGCCGTCTCGTCCACCACCGCGAAGGCCCCCACCGCGAAGTCCGGTGCGCCGCAGGCGTCGGAGGCCCCGGCCGCCACGAGCGAGGAGTCCGACGCGCAGGCCGAGCAGCCGCAGGCGGTCCCGAGCGGGTTCCCCGGCCCCACCGAGGTCCCGGTCTCGCCGCGCGCCCAGGCCTACCTGGACGGGCTGAAGAAGGAGGGCATCACGCCCGCCAGCGACGGCATCATCGCCATCTCCACGGCCGACTACATCTGCGCCGCGAAGGAGCAAGGCAGCTCGCAGCAGGAGATCACCACGTTCGTCACCGCCGCCGTCGGCAGCGAGGCCAGCGCGGCGGGCCAGGAGTTGACGGCGGAGCAGGCGGGGAAGAACGCCGAGGTCTACATCCGCGTCGCGCAGGCCGAGTACTGCAAGTAGCGGCTGATGAGTGTGAGCGGCCGCGGAACGCGGAAGTCCGGAAACACCCGGGGGAGTAGGCGCTTCGGGACCGTCGCCGTCGTGGCGGCGGTCCTGGTGCTGCTCCTGGTCGTCCTGGCGATCTGGTATCTCATGGCCGGGCGTGTGCCCAAGCCGGCGCCCCCGACGCCTCCCGGGCCGACGCCGCCGAGCGCGCAGCCGGCGGACTGCCCGGACGTCCAGGTCATCTCGGTGCCCGGAACCTGGGAGTCGAATGCCGCCGACGACCCACACAACCCGACGGCGAATCCCGCGTCGCTCATGCTCAATGTCACACGCCCGCTGCAGCAGTCGTTCTCGCCACAGCGTGCCGACGTCTACACGGTCCCGTACGTGGCGCAGTTCTCCAACCCGGTCGCGCTGCCGCCGGACGGTCAGGAGTCGTACAACAACTCCCGCGCGGCCGGCACGGCTGCGACGATCGACGTCATCGAGCGCCGGCACGCCGAGTGCCCGCTGACGACCTACCTGCTCACCGGGTTTTCGCAGGGCGCGGTGATCGCGGGTGACGTCGCGGCGCGCATCGGCGCCGGAGACGGTCCGGTGTCGCCGGATCTGGTGCTCGGCGTGGGCCTGATCGCCGACGGCCGACGGGATCCGGCTGCCGCACCGACCGTCGGTCCCCAGGTCGCCGGTGTCGGCGCCGAACTGTCGCTCTCCGGTCTCAAACTCCCCGGCATCACGATGACCGGGGCCCGGCCCGGCGGGTTCGGGGCACTAGCCGACCGAGCAGTCCAGATCTGCGCACCCACCGACGGTATCTGTGACGCGCCCGCGGACGCACTCAAACTCGGAAACTGGCTCAGCAGCGCATCACGGCTCGGCGAGTACTACAACAATCCGGTTCACGCGCAATACAACTCGTTCGTCGTCGACGGAAACGGGACAACCGCGACACAGTGGATCACCAGCTGGGCCAGCGAGAAGGTCGAAACGGCACCGTCACCCGCGCACGAGTAGCGAGTCTCGCCCGAGTCTGCGCGAAGCGCCTCCAGACTCGGACGTGGGCGGTAGTGTCCGTCCTCGCGACCCGACCACGGGCCGCAGGGGTGGGTCCCTATGCTGATGGGTTGGTGCCGTGTGGCGCCGCCTGCTTACATGCGTGAACGAGGAAGAAGGCTTTGATGAGTTCCACCGACCGCTCGGACGCCATTGCTGGCGTCTCGGTGCCGCGTAAGTTCCGTTTCGCGGCCGGTGGTGAGGGCAACGCCGAGGAGGGCGGCGCCCGTCGATTCGTCAAGCTCGCGCAGAAGGCCGAGGAACTCGGCTACGACAGCTTCATGATCCCCGATCACCTGGGCAACCAGGTCGGACCGATCGCGGCGCTCGGCGCCCTCGCGGTCGCGACCGACAAGATCCGGCTCGGGACGGCCGTGCTCGCGAACGGCTTCCGGCATCCGGCGGTCCTCGCGAAGGACGCCGCCACCATCGACGTCCTGTCGGGTGGACGTCTGGAACTGGGCATCGGTGCCGGCTGGATGCGGGAAGAGTTCGAAAAGGGCGGCATCGAGTACGAGCGACCCGGTGTCCGAATTGCGAAGCTCGAGGAGTCTCTGCAGATCCTGGACACGCTGCTGCGGGGCCAAGAGTGCAACTTCGAGGGCAAGTTCTACAAGATCGACGGCCTGAAGGGCAGTCCGCGCCCGCGGCAGGGCCCGCGTCCGCCGATCGCGGTCGGCGGTGGCGGCCCGAAGATGCTCGCGCTGGCGGCCAAGTACGCCGACATCATCTCGGTGGCCACTCCGACCAGCGCCGACGGCCGTCTGCTGCTGTCGGGCATCACGATGGAGCAGACCATCGCTCGGGTCGAGCAGATCCGCGAGGCAGCGGGTGATCGCTTCGCCGACATCGAGCTGAACTGGACCATCACGGCGATCATGGTCACCGACGATCGGGAGCAGGCCGCCGAAATGGCGCTGGCCGCGATCGATCAGGGCTTCCCGCCGAACATCGAGGCGGACGTCACGTTGTCGGTCGAGGAGATCCTCAACTCGCCGTACCTCGCGATCGGCACCTACGAGGAAATCGCCGACCAGATCCGTAACGTACGGGAGAAGACGTCGATGTCATATGTGGGCGTATTCCCGACTCAGCTGGAAGCTTTCGCGCCGGTGATCCCGTTGCTCCGAGGCGAGTGAGCCGATGCACATCTGTAACATGTTGCTGGTTTCGAGCCGATGGACTGACTCGTAGGTGTGTCGTCTGCGTCCAGATGGTTGCAAGTCGCTACAACTAGGGGATGTAGCGATAACCCGAAAAACAGCAGGCACGACCGACGAAGTAGTGACAATGCAAATGAATCCGCGCGGCGAAGGAAGTCTGGGGCGCAACCATGTCCGTTGATGGTTGTGTGATCGCTTCGACAGGAGAAGGAATGAACGCAATGTTCGACGACTACCTCGACGAACAGGGCCAGATTCGGCTCACGCCGGGTCACACGTTGATCGACTATGTCGACGACCACACGCGCAACAACGCAAGCGAGCTGGTGTACCGCTACGTCGACTACTCGCGTGAACGGGACGGCGAGGCTCACGAGCTGACGTGGGGTCAGTTCGGTCTGCGTCTGCGCGCCGTTGCGGCACGACTGCAGCAGGTGACCGCGCCCGGCGACCGCGTCGCGATCCTCGCGCCGCAGGGCCTCGACTACGTCACGTCCTTCTTCGCCGCGATCCACGCCGGCCGCATCGCGGTCCCGCTGTTCGATCCGGACGAGCCCGGTCACACCGACCGCCTGCACGCGGTCCTCGGCGACTGCGAGCCGGCCGCAATCCTGACGGCTACGTCGTCCGCCGCCGGTGTGCGTCAGTTCTTCCGCTCGCTGCCCGCCGCGAAGCGTCCTCGGATCATCGCCGTGGACGCGATCCCGGACAGCGTCGGCGAGACGTGGACCCGTCCCGACGTCGGCCTCGACGACATCGCCTACCTGCAGTACACGTCGGGCTCCACCCGCACGCCCGCGGGCGTCGAGATCACGCACCGCGGTGTCGCCACCAACGTGCTGCAGATGGTCGACTCCATCGGCCTGAGCGAGCACTCGCGCGGCGTGACGTGGCTGCCGCTCTACCACGACATGGGCCTGCTGACGGTGATCCTGCCCGCGCTGGGCGGCCAGTACATCACGATCATGAGCCCGCGTGCGTTCGTCCAGCGTCCGTACCGCTGGATCAAGGAACTCGCTGCGATCGCGGACGGCGCCGGCACCTACGCGGCCGCGCCCAACTTCGCGTTCGAACACGCCGCGGTCCGCGGTCTGCCCAAGGACGGCGAGCACCTCGACCTGAGCAACGTCATCGGCCTGATCAACGGCAGCGAGCCGGTGACCGTGTCGTCGATGCGCAAGTTCAACGAGGCGTTCGCGCCCTACGGTCTGCCCAAGACCGCGATCAAGCCGTCGTACGGCATGGCCGAGGCCACCCTGTTCGTCTCCACGACGCACCCGGCCGAGGAAGCCAAGGTCATCTACGTCGACCGCGAGGAGCTCAACGCCGGCCGCATGGTCCGCGTCGACCAGGATGCGCCCGGTGCGGTCGCGCAGGTCGCCTGCGGCGCCGTCTCGCGCAGCCAGTGGGCCGCGATCGTCGACCCCGACACCGCGTCGGAGCGCTCCGAGGGTCACGTCGGCGAGATCTGGCTGCACGGCGACAACATCGGTCAGGGCTACTGGGGTCGTGAGCGGGAGACCGCCGAGACCTTCCACAACAAGCTGCTCGAGCGGCTGCCCGCGGGCTCGCACGCCGATGGCGCCCCCGAGGACGCCAACTGGCTGCGCACCGGCGACTACGGCGTCTACGTCGACGACGAGCTGTACATCACCGGTCGCGTCAAGGACCTGGTGATCGTCGACGGTCGCAACCACTACCCGCAGGACCTCGAGTACTCGGCGCAGGAGGCCAGCGCCGCGCTGCGCCCTGGCTTCGTCGCCGCGTTCGCGGTGCCGGCCAACCAGCTGCCGCCGCAGGTGTTCGAGAACTCGCACTCGGGACTGGTGTTCGACCAGGACGACGCGTCCGAGCAACTGGTCATCGTCGCGGAGCGCGCTCCGGGTGCCGGCAAGGCCGACCCGCAGCCCATCGCGGACACCGTCCGCGCCGCCATCTCGTCGCGCCACGGCGTCACCGCACGGGACGTGCTGCTGGTTCCGGCCGGTTCGATTCCGCGTACGTCCAGCGGAAAGCTGGCGCGACGGGCGTGCAAGGCGGCCTACGTCGAGGGGACGCTGCGCGGCGGCCACGTCCAGATGGCATTCCCCGACAGCGTTTCCGACTAGTCCTAACCTGACCGATTGCTTGGTGATTTGATGGCTGAACACGAGATGACGGTCGCGCAGCTGCGCGAATGGCTGCGCAACTGGGTCGCGGAGGCCACCGGGCAACCGGCCTCGGCGATATCCGACGATCGACCGATGGAGGAGTTCGGTCTCTCCTCCCGCGACGCCGTCGCGCTGTCGGGTGAGATCGAGGATCTCGTGGGTGTCACGCTCTCGGCCACGATCGTGTACCAGAATCCGACCATCGCCTCGTTGGCCACACGCATCATCGAGGGCGAGCCGGACACGCCGGAAGACGTCGAGGACCCTTCGTACTACCGCGGCGGCGTCCCGGCCGGGCAGTCCCACGACATCGCGATCGTGGGCCTGTCCACCCGCTTCCCGGGCACCGGGCACACCCCGCAGGAGATGTGGAAGCTGCTGATCGAGGGCCGCGACGCGGTCACCGAGTTGCCCGAGGGCCGGTGGGTCGAGTTCACCGCCGACCCGTACGTGGCGGCGGCCGTCGAGAAGGCCGCCACCAAGGGTGGCTACCTCGACGACGTGCAGGGCTTCGACGCCGAGTTCTTCGCGATGTCGCCGCTCGAGGTCCAGAACGTGGATCCGCAGCAGCGGCTCGCGCTCGAGCTCACCTGGGAGGCGCTCGAGCACGCGCACATCCCGGCGAGCCAGCTCAAGGGCCGCGAGGTCGGCGTGTTCCTGGGCTCGTCGGCGAACGACTACCAGCTGCTGGCGGTGAGCGATCCCGCGTCGGCGCACCCGTACGCGCTGACCGGTACGTCGACGGCGATCGTCGCGAACCGCGTCTCGTACTTCTACGACTTCCGTGGCCCGTCGATCGCGCTCGACACCGCGTGCTCGTCGTCGCTGGTGGCGGTGCACCAGGCGGTGCGCAGCCTGCGTGAGGGCGAGTCGGAGATCGCGCTGGCCGGTGGCGTGAACATGCTGCTCGCGCCGCCCGCGACGCTCGGCTTCGACGAGGGCGGCGTCCTCACCGCCGACGGCAAGATCAAGGCCTTCTCCTCCGATGCGAGCGGCATCGTCCGCGCCGAGGGCGGCGGCATCGTCGTGCTCAAGCGGCTCGAGGACGCCGAGCGGGACGGCGACACGATCCTCGCGGTCATCGCCGGTACCGCCGTCAACCAGGACGGCCGCTCCAACGGTCTGCTCGCGCCCAACCCGGATGCGCAGGCCGACTGCCTGCGCCACGCGTACCGCGACGCGGGCATCGCCCCGTCGGGCGTCGACTACATCGAGGCGCACGGCACCGGCACGATCCTCGGCGACCCGATCGAGGCGGACGCGCTCGGCCGCGTCGTCGGCCGCGGCCGCGACGCCGACAAGCCGGCGCTGCTCGGTTCCGCCAAGACCAACTTCGGTCACCTCGAGGCCGCCGCCGGCGCCGCGGGCCTGATCAAGGTCGTGCTCGCGATGCAGGAGGACGTCATCCCGGCGTCGCTCAACTACGCGGGCCCCAACCCCTACATCCAGTTCGACAAGGCGCACCTGCAGGTCATCCCGGAGGCGACGGCGTGGCCGCGCTACACCGGCAAGGCCGTCGCGGGCGTCTCGGGCTTCGGCTTCGGCGGCACCAACGCGCACGTCGTGCTCCGTGAGTACACCGGGCCGACGCAGGACGTCGACGCCGAGGATGCTCCGATCGATCTCGAGCACGAGAGCACCACGATCGAGGCCGAGGCCGAGCGGATGCTCGCCGACGCCGCCGAGTCCGTCGGCCTGGCCGAGGATGGCACCGAGCTCGCGGAGACCGCGGTGCTGCTGCCGGTGTCGGCGTCGATGCCGTCGCGCCGCCGCCGCGCGGCCGAGGACCTGGCCAACTGGCTCGAGACCGAGGAGGGCAGCCGCACGCCGCTCGCCGACGTCGCGCGCACCCTCGCCAAGCGCAACCATGGCCGCTCCCGTGCCGTGGTCATCGCGAAGAACCACGCGGAGGCGCTCACCGGCCTGCGCGCCGTCGCCGCCGGCAAGCCCGCCCAGGGCGCGCTGACCGCCGACGCGCCCGCAGCGAAGGGCCCGGTCTGGGTGTTTTCGGGCTACGGCTCGCAGCACCGCAAGATGGCCAAGCAGCTGTACCTGGAGAACCCGGTGTTCGCGGCGGCGGTCGACGAGATCGACGCGCTGATCGAGGACGAGGCCGGCTACTCCATGAAGGAGAAGTTCCTCGACGACTCGCTCGACTATGACGTCGAGACGTCGCAGGTCGGCATCTTCACCATCCAGGTCGCGCTGGCGAAGACGCTGCGCCATCACGGCGCCGAGCCGACCGCCCTGGTCGGACACTCGATGGGCGAGGCCGCCGCGGCCTACGTCTCGGGCGGACTGTCGCTCGAGGACGCCGTCCGCGTCATCTGCTCGCGCTCGCGGCTCATGGGCGAGGCCGAGGGGCTGCTCGAGGGCGACGACATCCGCCTGATGGCGCTGGTCGAGTACAGCGCCGCCGAGATCGAGAACGTCCTGCCGGACTTCCCGCACCTCGAGGTCTGCGTCTACGCGGCCCCCACCCACACCGTCATCGGCGGTCCCGAGCCCGAGGTGAACGCGATCGTCGCGCGCGCCGAGGCCGAGGAGAAGCTGGCCCGCGTCCTGCAGACCAAGGGCGCCAGCCACACCTCGCAGGTGGATCCGCTGCTCGGTGAGCTCGCGGCCGAACTGGCCGGCATCGAGCCGCACAAGCTGAAGGTCGGGCAGTACTCGTCCGTCGACCAGGATGCGTTCTACCCGGCCGGGCACGCCCCGATCCATCCGGTCGAGTACTGGACCAAGGGTCTGCGGCACAGCGTGTACTTCACCAACGCCGTGCGGCACGCCGTCGACGCCGGGCACACCACCTTCGTCGAGCTCGCGCCCAACCCGGTGACGCTGATGTCGGTCGCCGCGACCGCGTGGGCGGCCGGTGTCGCCGACACGCAGCTGATCCAGACGCTCAAGCGCAAGGAGGACGAGCCGCTCGGCGTGCTCACTGCCCTCGCGCAGCTGTACGTCCACGGTCACGCCGTCGACCTGCCGTCGCTGCTGCCGACCGGCGCCTACGCCGACCTGCCGCGCACCGCGTTCCTGCGCAAGCGGCACTGGATCGACGCGCGCGTGTCGTCGTCGGGCAACACCCGTGTCCCGGGTGCGCACGTCGCGCTGCCGGACGGCCGCCACGCGTGGGAGATCCAGGCGTCGGCAGTCTCCGGCCTCGGTGTGCTCGTCACCGCGGCCGCGTCGCAGCTGTTCGCGGACGTCGCGCTGATCGGCGCCGTCGCGCACGGTGAGGTGCCGTCGACGGGGACCCTGACCACGACGCTGGTCCCGCACCTCGGTGGTGCGTCGGTGCAGGTGCACGCTAAGAACGGAACGTCGTTCGCGCTGGTGTACGACGCCGTCGTGTCGTCCGGTGAGGCGCTGCCCGAGCCGGTGGTCGCCGCCGTCGCCGCGAAGCCCACGGTGTCCGACGAGGTGTCGACCGAGTCCGCCGAAACGTTCGGGGACCGCTGGGATCCGGCGAGCTCGCAGTCCCTCGAGGACCGTCTGACGCTCATCGTCGCCGAGTCCATGGGCTATGCACCGGAAGATCTGCCTGCCGAGATCCCGCTGATCGAGCTGGGTCTGGACTCGCTGATGGCGGTCCGCATCAAGAACCGTGTCGAGTACGAGTTCGACATCCCGCAGCTGCAGCTGGCGGCGGTGAAGGATGCGAGCCTGCAGGACGTCGCCAAGTACCTGCGCTACGCGGTGGAGAACCGCGAGGAGGTCGCGGCGATGGCCGCGCAGCAGCAGGCCGAGAAGGACGCCGGGGAGCCGGTGTCGGAGGCCGCTGCGCCGGTTGCCGAGCCTGCCGAGGAGGCTCCGGCCGCGTCCGGCGAGGTCGATGTGCCGCCGCGTGATGCGGCCGAGCGTCTGACGTTCGCGTCGTGGGCGGTCGTGACGGGCAAGTCGGCGAAGAGCATCTTCGCGACGCTGCCGATCCTGGACGACGAGGCCGCCGAGAAGCTGGCGGCACGGTTGACCGAGCGTTCCGGCGGCGAGATCACCATCGACGACGTGCTCGACGCCGAGACCATCGAGCAGTTGGCCGAGACGGTGCGTCAGCATCTCGAGGACGGGCTGAAGATCGACGGTCTGGTGCGCACGCTGCGTCCGCGGGCCGAGGGTTCGGATGGCGTGCCGGTGTTCGTGTTCCATCCGGCCGGTGGGTCGACGGTGGCGTACGAGCCGCTGCTCAAGCGGCTGCCCGCGCACACCCCGATGTATGGCCTCGAGCGGGTCGAGGGCCCGATCGACGAGCGTGCCGCGGCATACGTGCCGCTGCTGCGCGAGATCCAGGGCGACGGCCCGTACGTGCTGGCCGGCTGGTCGCTCGGCGGCGTGCTCGCCTACGCGGTCGCCCGCCAACTGCGTGAGCAGGGCGCCGATGTCCGCGTCGTCGGACTGATCGACACCGTCATGGCCGGTGAGAAGGTCGAGGACACCCCCGACGAGATCCGGGCCCGCTGGCAGCGCTACGCGAAGTTCGCGAAGAAGACATACGGTGTGGATGCGCCGCTGCCGTTCGACCGTCTCGCGGAGGCCGGCAGCGACGAGGAGCAGATCGGAATCCTCATGGACCTGCTCAAGCTGAGCGGCGCGAAGATCCCCGGCGGCATCATCGAGCACCAGCGCACGTCGTGGCTCGACAACCGGGCCATCCAGACGGCGGACCTGCAGCAGTACGACGGCGACGTCGTGCTGTACATGGCGGACAAGTACCACGACGACGCGATCAACCTCGAGCCTTCGTTCGGGACGCGTCAGCCCGACGGCGGCTGGGGTGAGGCGGCGAAGAACCTGGAGGTCGTCTACATCGGTGGCGACCACATCCAGATCGTCGACGAGCCCTACATCTCCAAGGTGGGCGCGGACCTGTCGAACAAGCTGGCCGAGATCGAGAAGCGGAGCAACTGAGTGAGCACCACCACCGCAGAAAAGCTTGCGGAACTGCACGAGAAGCTCGAGCTGTCGAAGGCCCCGGGTAACCCCAAGGCGATCCAGAAGCGCAAGGACAAGGGCCTGCCGACGCCGCGCGAGCGCATCGAGATGCTCCTCGACCCGGGCACCTTCGTCGAGATGGGTCAGCTGGCCCGTCAGCCCGGCGACGCGTCCAACCCGTACGGTGACGGCGTCGTCACCGGCCACGGCCTGGTCGACGGCCGTCCGGTTGCGGTGTTCGCGCACGATCAGACCGTCTTCGGCGGTGCAGCCGGCGAGATCTTCGGCCGCAAGGTCGCTGCCGTCAACGACTTCGCCATCAAGATCGGCTGCCCCGTCGTCGGCATCAACGAGTCCGCAGGCGCGCGCATCCAGGACGCCGTGACGTCGCTCGCGTGGTACGCCGAGATGGGTCGTCGCCAGGAGCCGCTGTCGGGCATGTGCCCGCAGATCTCGATCATTCTCGGCAAGTGCGCCGGCGGTGCCGTGTACGCGCCGATCAACACCGACATCGTGATCGCGACCGAAGAGTCGTACATGTTCGTCACCGGTCCGGACGTCATCAAATCCGTCACCGGTGAGGACGTCAGCCTCGACGAGCTGGGCGGCGCCCGCAATCAGGCCGAGTACGGCAACATCCATCACGTTGCGGCCGACGAGAAGGCGGCGTTCGAGTACGCGCGCCAGTACCTCAGCTACATGCCGTCGAGCTGCACCGAGAAGCCTCCGATCATCAACCCGGGCCTCGAGCCGGAGACCACCGAGGACGACCTGTCGCTCGACGCGTTCATGCCCGACGCCGACAACGCCGGCTACGACATGCACGACATCCTCATCAAGATCTTCGACGACGGCGATTTCCTCGAGGTTCGTGGCCAGTCCGCGCAGAACCTCATCACCGGCTTCGCGCGGGTCGACGGCCGCCCGGTCGGCGTCGTCGCGAACCAACCGATGCAGCTGTCGGGCGCGCTCGACGCCGCGGCGTCGGACAAGGGCGCGCACTTCGTGCGGGTCTGCAACGCGTACGACATTCCGCTGGTGTTCGTCGTCGACACCCCGGGCTTCCTGGTGGGCGTGGAGCAGGAGAAGGTCGGCGTCATCAAGCGCGGCGGCCGCTTCCTGTTCGCGTACGTCGAGGCGACCGTCCCGAAGGTGACCGTCGTGGTCCGCAAGGCGTACGGCGGCGCTTACGCGGTGATGGGCTCCAAGCAGCTCGGCGCCGACGTCAACCTGGCCTGGCCCACCGCCCGCATCGCGGTCATGGGCGCCGAGGGCGCGGTCAACCTCATCGGCCGCAAGCAGATCGAGGCCGCCGGCGACAACGCCCCCGCCGTCCGCGCGCAGCTCATCAACTTCTACAACGAGCACGTCGCGACGCCGTACATCGCGGCCGAGCGCGGCTACATCGACGCCGTCATCGAGCCGTCGACCACCCGCCTCGAGATCCGCAAGGCGCTCACCCTGCTCCGCGACAAGACGGTCTTCAAGAACCCGCGCAAGCATCACCTGCTTCCGTTCTGACCCTGTCTTTTGGCCGAATGTCACATGCGTTCAGTTGGATTGAACGCATGTGACATTCGTCCGTTTGCGTTCTAGGCCTTGTTCGTAGGCGGCGACGAGATCGGCGATCACCGTGTGCGGGTCGTGTCGTATCTGCTTGGGCAGGTGGGCCACCACGATGATCCCGTGGCGCTGCATTCTGGCGCGCCGGAGCAGTGTCGCCTCGTGGGCCTGAGCAGTGAAGTGGTGCTTCAGCGAGTCGATCTCCCAGGCGACGGCGACGTCGTCGATCCAGCCGTCCGGGCGTGCGATCCAGGTTCCGTTCGCCGCGACGACGTTCCGGTTGTGCAGCATCGCTGGTAGTCCGGTCGTCGCGTAGAGCTTCTGCGCTTCGATTTCTGCGACCGAGTGCGCGTCGTCCGACAGTTCGCGAACGACCCGACGGGGTAGGGCGCTGCCGCGACAGCTGCCGTTGTCGAGTTCCTCGGCGAGCTCAGCCACCTCGGCGTCGCCGCGTTGGACGGCTCCGATCAGCAGCGCCCGGCAGGTGTCCGGAACAGGGGTGCGCCGGGCCGCGTCGAGCAGGCTGCGCGCGATCGGTGCGATTCGAAGTGTGCCCTTCCGAACGGGAGCAGGCATACGCCATGTCCGTTCGACGGTGACGAACGAGAAGTCCTTGCGGTGCTTCGTCGACGGAATGAGCAGGAGCACATCGCTTTTGCCGGCGGAGTTGTCGTAGCCGTGGATGCCGAGCGCCGCGTGACCGGACAGGACTGCCGAGTCGCCGCCGTAGGTCAGGGCTGCCGTGTTCCGTTGGAGAGTGCTGAGCGGCGCGTTCTGCAGCGCCACCACGCCCGGCAACACCCGCTGCCACGGCCCTCCGCGCCGGCACCGTCCCGAGATTGTCCCGCGCGTCACTCCCGCATCGAGGAGCGTCTGGGTGCGCACGATCCCGTTGGTCGACAACGAGTACAGCCTCGCCGGATCGTCTGCCCATCCTCCGCGTCTCATCTCGCCATGATCGCGGCCCTGCGGACATCTCCGACGGGCTCAGCGACATCTGTGGATAGACATCACCGTTATCCACAACCCTGGCGATGGCCGAATGTCACATGCGTTCAGTCCAACTGAACGCATGTGACATTCGGCCAAAAGGCCCAGGGGCACCTACGGCGCGTACACCCGCATCGTCCCCGGCGACCAGAAGCCGGACCGATTGACCTGCTCGGTGCTGACGTCGGCGGGCTTGGCGTCGGGGTAGTGCCGGTCGTACCGCTCGAGAGAGCCCCAGTCGCGGGCCCAGTCGTTCTTCAGGTACGTCGGGACGGTGGTGGCGCCGGCGAGCATCTCGGTCCAGCCGAGGGGGCCGCCGTTCTCGAGGGACTGCCAGGTGTCGGTGGAGCTGACGGCGAGTGGCCGGTCCGGCAGGATCCGGTAGTTCGGCATCTCGGCGATCCCGTTCAGGTGGTCGAACGGACGCTGGCAGGGGAACTGCAGGCCGACGGCCCAGTCGAGCAGGACGGGCTGCTCGCTGCCGACGACGCTGTTGAGCGACTCCAGCTTCGGCACGCGCGGCGGCGTGAAGGCGAACCACTGGTCGCCGGTGAGGTTGGGGTCGGCGGCGTTGATCCGCACGACGTCGGTGTCGGCGGGTAGCGCGTCGAGAGGGATCCGCAGGTTGCGCCAGGACGGGGCGGGGCCGATGTCGCGGGGCAGGTAGGTGCCCTGGATGTCGACGCTGCCGTCGGGCTGGCGCTTGCCGTATTCGAGGTTGAGCGGCTGACCGTAGGTGGGCTTGCCGGTGTCGTCGACGGACCAGATGCGTCCGGCGGCGGAGATCACGATCAGCGGGGCGTCGTCGCTGCGTTCGGGCAGCGCGTACCAGCTGGAGACGACGGACGCCTGCTGCTGGACGCCTTCCTGGTAGCTGCCGAGCACGGGGGTGCGCGCGGGGTCGAGGCCGAACGGCAGTTTGACGGTGCTGCCGTTGACGCCGCGGGCGCCCTGGCCGCCGTCGGTGCCGGAGCCGGACCCGGTCTCGAACGTGGGGCCGACGCTCTGGTTGTCGGTGTTGCCCATGCCGGCCTTGACCTCGACGTAGTCGGCGGTGAGGTCGCCGGGCACGCCGTTGGGGGTGAAGCCGACAGGCTTGCTGCCGGCGAGGGGGTCGGCGGGGTCGGCGAGCGGGTTCTTCGGATCGGGGACCGGGCTGAGCGCGCCGGCGTTGGGATCCTGCTCGACGAGGACGTCTTGCGCGAGGCCGCACGTCTTGCCGGTGATGGCGTCGATGTTGGACCGGCCGATCGAGTACGCGGGGTACTGCGACACCGCACCCTTGAGCAGCGACAGCACCTCGAACAGCACCATCAGGCCGGCGACGACGGTCAGCGGGGCGGCCGCGAACTTGCGGATCCGTCGGCCCTTGGCGCTGTTGGCCTTCTCCGGCGGGGGAGCGTAGCCCTCACGCAGGTACTGCCACGCGATCAGCGCGAGCGACAGCCCGAACAGGACCAGGAACACGGTGTTCGATTCGCGGCCACCGAGCGAGACGGTCTTGTCGAACCACGGCACGCCGTAGCTGGAGACGTACCAGTAGCCGTTGATGCCGGAGAACGACAGCGCCAGCACGAACAGCAGCCCGGCCAGGAAGACGGTGCGGTTGCGCCGCGACCGCAGCGCGCTGGCCGATACGACGACGGCTGTCAGCGCGGCCAGCGATCCGGCGATGCCCGCGTACGCCCCGAAGTGGTGGGTCCACTTCGTGGGGTTGAACATCATGAAGAAGATCGTTCCGAACACGATGCCCATCAGTCGCCACGACGGTCCGGATGCGACGCCGGGGATGCCCTTGCGGCGCAGGAACACGAACAGCACCGTGAACAGGCACAGCAGCATCGTCAGGAACGCGAAGCGGCGGGCCAGCGAGCCGTCGGTGGTGGGGACGAACAGGTAGTAGTAGCGCAGGAAGTCCTGGTACCACTCGAGGTTCGGGCCGATGATCGTGCGGACGCGGGTAGCCTCCATGACGGTGGCGAACGTCTGGTCGGCGAAGACGACGACGAGGACGAGGGTGCCGGCCGCCGCGAGCGGCAGCAGCTGGGAGAGCGTGCCGATCTGCTTGTGGCGTCGGACGATCAGACGGGTGATCGGGCGCAGGCCCACGAGCAGTGCGGCGATGCACATCAGGCCGGTCGGCGCGGCCGCGAGGGTGAACGCGCCGATGAGGGCGGCGATCGCGGCGGGCAGCAGGCGGCCGGTGGCGATGGCCCGTTCGATCGAGCACCAGGTCAGCAGCGCGCCGACGGCGACGATCGGTTCGGGGCGCAGGCCGTTGTTGTAGGGCAGCCAGAACGCGAGGAACACCAGGCCACCGGTCCACAGCGCCACGGAGTTGTGCCGCACGGCGCGACCGAGGCGCGGCACGACCTCGCGGCTGATCACCATCCAGCACAGGATCGCGGCGATCAGCGCGGGCAGACGCATCCACGGGCTGGCGGTGCTCACCTTCGCGAACGCGGCCAGGACGTCGTAGTACCAGCCGAACGGGGCCTCGGGGACACCGAACCAGCGGAAGTAGTTGGCCATGTAGCCCGAATGTTCGGATGCGCGGGCCATGGTGAGCAGGTAGCCGTCGTCGGAGGTGTTGGCGCCGAAGAAGTGCCAGCCGACGAGAGTGCCGACGACGACGGCATCGACGCCGGTGACCTTCCACCATCGGGTGGGCAGGAAGCGGCGCGAACGGCGGCCGTCGACGCCGTCGAGGCGGTGCAGCGCCACCAGCGAGACGAGCGTCGCGAGCGCCGCGCCGATCATCGCGACGAGCTTGATCACGGTCGGGCTCGACGAGAACCGCGAGTCGACGTCCATCATGAAGGTCATGCCGGGGACGGACTTGCCGTCGAGGTCGGTGAAGATGCCGACCACCTGTGGGCGGTAGTCGTTGATCAGCTGGCCGGCGAGGGGCTTGCCGTCGTCGTTGGTGAGGCCGACGAACTCGGCGGTGGTCTTCCCCACGTCGGAGGTGATGACGATGTCCGAGCACCGCCCGGACTCGACGTCCGAACGCGGCGCCGACGCGACGATCACGTTGCGGTCGAGGACGTCGACGGTCTCCTGCGAGACGCGCACGAACATCGCGTTGACCGCGGCTTTCGTACCCTGCGGGGGTGCGGTGGCCAGCAGCATGCCGCCTTCGGCGGGCAGGTCGGCGACGGCCCGGCAGGGGATGGTCGCCGACAGCGACACCGGCACCTGCGATACCAGCGGTGCCTCGACGTTGGCGGCGACCGAGCTGTCGGGCCACGACACCGTCGCCGCCGTCTGCTTGACCGGCAGGAACGGCGTCGCCAGCGCCAGCAGGACACCGATGAGTCCGGTGACGACGGCGAGCAGCCGTGCCTTGCGGTAGTCCGCGTCGCGGGCTGTCGAAGCCGGGGGCGGAGCGCTGGCTTCGGGACCGGGCGCGGGGGCTGTCACAACGTCTGGCACGGTTGTCGATCGTAGGCGAGATGTTTCCGTTACCTAAACGAGGCCGACGGCTCTCAGCTGCTTCACAGCCTGGTCACGCGGGCGGTGTGTTCCGGATCGGACCGGGCGACCACACGCCGGATCTGGTCGTTTGTTCGACGTCGACGGTCGCGGGCTGCGCCGACGGGTCGATCGGCGTGAACTTCTCCAGCGAGCCCCAGTCCCGACGCCAGTCGTCGGCCAGGTAGGTGGGGATGGTCTGGGCGTTCAGCAGCAGCGGGGTCCAGCCGAGCGGGCCGCCGCCGATGGCGTCCTGCCATGCGTTGGTGGCCACGGCGCCGACGCGGTCGGGGAGGATCCGGTACTCGGGGACCTCGGCGACACCGTCCTGATGGTCGAACGGCCGCTGGCACGGGAACGCCAGGCCCACCGACCAGTCCAGCAGCACGGGTGCGCTGCTGCCGACCACGGTCTGCAGTGTCTGCATGTGCGGGACGCGCGGCGGGGTCACCGCGAGCCACTGATCGGGCGCGAGCCCGGTGTCGGAGGCGACCAGGCGGACGGCGTTCGCGTCGGCGGGCAGCTGGTCGAGCGGCACCCGCAGGTTCCGCCACGACGGTGCCGGGCCGATGTCGATCGGCGCGATGCGGCCGCCGACGTCGATGTTGCCGTCGGCGGTGCGGGTGCCGTACTCGACCTCGAGCAGCCCGCCCTCGGTGACGATGCCGTCGGCGTCGACCGAGTGGATGCGTCCGGCGGCGGCGATCGACAGGATCGGGGCGTCGTCACTGCGTTCGGGCAGCCCGTACCAGCCGGTGACCAGGTCGGCGCGCTGCTGCGCGCCGGTCCGGTAGCTGCCGAGCACCGGTGTGGTGGCCGGGTTCAGACCGAACGGCAACGAGACGCTGCTGCCGTTGACGCCGGCGGTGGTCTCGGTGCCGCCGCTCGTGCCGGCGCGGGTGCGCGTCTGCGACTGGGACTGGGACTGGGAATTCGCATCGGTGCCGGTGTCGACGCTGTTGGCGCCGCCGGTTGTGACGTTCTCCTTGTCGGCGGTCAGGTCGCCGGCCACGCCGTTCGGGGTGAAGCCGGTCGACTCGGTGGCGCCGAACGCGGCGGCACCCGCTGTGTCGGTCGGCGGGTTCACCAGCTTCAGCGTCGACGCGTTCGGGTCGTCCTCGACGAGTACGAAGTCGGCGAGCGCACACGTGTTGCCGGTCAGCGAGCGCAGATTCGACTGCGCGATCGAGTACGCCGGGTACTGCGCGACGGCGCCCTTGAGTAGCGAGAGCACCTCGAACAGCACGACGGCGGCCGCGGCGAGCGTGAGCGGCGCGGGCGACCAGCGTCGGATCCGGGCCAGACGGCCGCCGTTGTTCGCCGGTCGATCCTTCTCGTACGGCGCGCGGATGTGGAACCACGCCGCCAGCAGCAGCGCGAGGACGGTGAGCCCGAGCAGGGCGGTGGAGAAGCCCTTGCCGGCGATGGACGGCGGCTTGTCCCACCACGGGACGCCGTAGCTCGAGACGTACCACCAGCCGTTGGAACCGGTGAACGAGAGCGCCAGGATGAACAGCACGCCGGCCGCGAACAGGGTCCGGTTGCGCTTGGACCGCAGGCTGGCGCCGGCCACCGCGACGGCGGCGAGCGCCGCCGCCGAGCCCGCGAGGCCCGCGTACACGCCGAAGTGGTGGGTCCACTTGGTCGGCGTGAAGCTCATCAGGAGCAGCGAGGCGAAGATGATGCCGAGGATTCGGCGGGACGGCCCCTGCGAGGTGCCGGGGATGCGGCCGCCGCGACGCAGCACCATCATCACGCAGACCACCAGGCACAGCAGCATGACGAAGACGCCGAAGCGGCGGGCCAGCGAGCCGTCGGGGGAGATGTTGAGCAGGGCGTCCCAGCGCACGCGCTCGTCGAACCACGGGACGTTGGGGCCGACGGCGGTGCGGACGCGGGTGGCCTCGAGGACCGAGGCGAGGGTCTGGTCGGCGAACACCGCGACCAGCACGATGGCGCCGGACGCCAGGATCGGCGCGACCTGTCCGACGACGCCGACCTTCCGGTGCCGGCGCACGACGGTCTGCACGATCGAGCGGGCACCGGCGATGAGCGCGGCGATCGCGATCATGCCGGACGGGCCGGCGGCCAGGGAGAACGCGGCGATCAGCACGGCGACCGCGGCCGGCAGCACGCGTCCGGTGGCGATGGCCCGTTCGATCGAGCACCACGTCAGCAGCGCGCCCAGCGCGATGATCGGTTCGGGGCGCAGGCCGTTGTTGAACGGCAGCCAGAACGCGAGGAACACCAGTCCGGCGGTCCACATGGCGACGCTGCTGCGACGCACCGCGATGCCCAGCCGCGGGATCACCTCGCGGCTGATGATCATCCAGCAGAGGATGCCGGCGATCAGCGCGGGCAGCCGCATCCACATGCTCGCGGTGCTCACCTTCGCGAACAGCACCAGCACGTCGTAGTACCAGCCGAACGGGGCCTCGGGGACGCCGAACCAGCGGAAGTAGTTGGCCATGTAGCCGGCGTGCTCGGAGACGCGCGCCATGTTGAGTAGGTAGCCGTCGTCGGAGGTGTTGGCGCCGACGACGTGCCACAGCAGCAGGCCGCCGATGACGACGGCGTCGATGCCGGTGAACCTCCACCAGCGGGCCGGCAGGAAGCGTCGTGCCCGGCGGCCGTCGACGCTGTCGAGGCGGTGCAACGCGACCAGGGAGATGATCGTCGCGAGCACCGCGACGATCATCGCGACCAGCTTGATCAGGGTGGGGGTCGACGAGAACCGGGAGTCGAGGTCGGCGCGCACGTCCAGGCCCGGAGGCGGGGTGCCCTGCAGGTCGGAGAAGATGCCGACCATCTGCGGTCGGACGTCCCCGGTGACGGTGGTGGCCTGCTGGTCGGGCAGTCCGGCGACGGCCGCGGTGGTGCCCTGCGCGTCCGACGTCACGACGATCTGGGTGCAGCCCTGCAGGTCGCTGAGCGGCAGCGACAGCAGTGCCGTGTCGCGCAGGACGGCCTTCAGTCGTGCGGGCTCGGTGTCCGACGCGGCCTCGACCTTGATCACCAGGCCGTCGGCCTCGGCGCGCCCGGCCTGCGGGGGAGCGGTCGCGACGAGCGCGCCGCCCTTGTCGGCGAGCTGCCCGACGGCGGTGCACGGGATCGTCACGTGCAGCTGCTGCGGCGTGTACGACACGAGCGGTGCTTCGACGCTGGTGAGGCTGCCGTTCTGGGGCCAGCTCACCGAGGAGGCGTCCTGCTTCACCGGTAGGAACGGTGTCGCGATCGCGAGGATCGCGCCGAGCAGGCCGCTGACGATGGCGACGAGGCGGGCGATCCGCACGTCGGTCGCGGAGGCGCGTTCGGCGGCCGGGGCTGGGGCAGTCAGGACGTCGGGCACGTTGTTCGACTCTAGGTGAGCGGCTCGATCAGGTCAGATTCCGCACGTCCCAGACCCAGACGCCGTCGACGCGCTGTCCGGTCACGCCGAGGAGCCGGTCGACGGTGGCGCGCAGGATCTGGTCGTTCTTGCCGGGCGGCAGCACGACGACGTCGGCGTTCCAGAACCGCAGGTCCGCGAGCGCGGTGGCGCGGGTGGCGTCGTCGATGGCCGGGACCTCACCGGTGTTCTGCGTCTTGCCGAGCAGCATCGCGGTAGGGCGGTCGTCGGGGCCGTACTTGCCCTCGTCCTCGGGTCCGGCGGGGCCGACGAAGTAGCCGCCGGCGATCGGATACCCGAACTTCTGTCCGACCTGCCACTGCAGCGCCTTGGCGTCCTCGGGGCGCGGCAGCGGGACGGTGACGACGGATCCGTCGGACACGTACGAGCGCCACGTCCCGTCGGCGAAGAACGCGGGCACCGGCGCGCGGTGCGCGACGGGTGCGGGCGCGGGGGCCAGCGGCAGCAGCGAGACGGCCAGCCAGCCCAGCCACAGCAGCGTCGTGGACCGCTGTCCGGCCCGTCCGGCCGAGATCGCGCGATCGGTGCCGAGCGCGAGCAGGATGGCGATGGCCGGGATGCAGCCCATCGCGAAGCGGGACTCGAGCACGGATTCGAGTAGCGGCAGCTTCGCGAACCACGACCACGGCAGCGTGATCCCGGTGGCGTTGTGCGCGACGGACAGCTCGACGCCCATGGACAGGACGGCCATGACGGCAACCGTCGCGGCCGCGGCGCGTGCGACCCGAACGCGCCACAGCCACCCGGCGGTCATCGCGACGAGCAGCAGCAGCGGCCAGCCGAAGAACGCGTTCTCCTCGGTGGCGTTCATGGACAGCCCCACGGCCGATCCCGGATCGCCGGCGAGCGACTGCGACGGGAAGCGGGTGAACGCGTTGACGTCGTTGCCGACCGGGCCGTGCTCGATGGAGTGGTAGCTCTGCGGTCCGAGGAACTGCCACCACAGTGGGACGGCGACGATCGCGAGGGTGACCACACCGGCCACGCACAGGCCCTTGAACCCCCGTCGGGCGGCGGCGATTGCCTGGCCGGGCCGCGATGCGCCATAGGCGATTCCGAAGACCGCGAACGCGATCGAGTAGATCAGCAGCGGCTCTTCGCCGAGGAAGATCTGGTAGGCGACGGCCAGGCCGAGCAGCATGCCGTTGCGCACAGGGCGCTCACCACTGCCGAGGCGGATCACCAGCAGGGCGATGAACGGCAGCATGAACAGCGACACGAAGTTGGGGTGACCGTTGGTGTGCGAGATCATCGCGGGAGCGAAGCCGCAGAACACGCCGCCCACTGCGGCCGCGAACTTCGACGTGACCAGATGCCGGGACAGCACCCAGTACCACGCGGTCGCGGTGCCGGACAGCCCGAGCGTGAGCGCGAGCGTGAATGTCACTGTGGGCCCGAACAGCAACGTGATCGGCGCGAGTGGGACGCTCACGCCGAACATCGCGGTGTTGGCCATCAGGTTCACGCCGAGCGGGTAGTTCTGCAGCGTGCTCGACAGCGGATTCTCGAGATTCGCGAGCGAGTGGGCGGTGTCCGCGAAGAACCATTCCCACATCGTCTGGTCCTGGCCGCTCGTGACCAGGTAGCCGTTGCCCAGGTTCCTCCACTGGCGACCCAGCACGAACAGCGCGAGGGCGACGAACGACGCCGTGGCGACGACGTCGGCCGGGGTGACCCGGATCCGGCGCGCCCGCGTCGGCGCCGCGGTCGTCGTGGTGGTCACGGGATTCCCGTCGACCAGGTTCAGCGTTTCGCTCACGCATCGCCCCCTTCCGCGTCGCAGGACGGTGGGGCGTGGCGCCGCGCAGCCGTCGGTTGGCCGGAGGCGAGAATACCGCAGCTAACTGGGGACTACCTGTGAGAAGAGACCGTTATGGAATGGGGAGCGGGCATAGCGGACGAGCTGATCCGGTCGATCCGGACATCCGCGCCACCCTCCACAATGTGCAACTTAGGGGTTGCACTATCAGCAATCACCTGCAATGCTGTGGTTGCAGATAAGTCTCGACGAAGGAGGGAACCGATGGACGAGTTGGATCGAATCGAGCGGGAGATCGCGATCGACGCCCCCGCGGCGCGAGTGTGGAAGCTCGTGAGCGAGCCGGGTTGGTACGTCAACGACAAGCAGATCGTCCCGCACCGCATCGAGCGCCGCGGGGACCTGCACGTCGTGCATGACCCCACCCACGGCACGTTCGCGTTCGCGACCGTGGAGTTGGACGAACCTCGCTATGCCGCCTTCCGGTGGCTCACCGACGCCGACGCGCCGGACGGGCCGTCGACGTTGGTGGAGTTCCGGATCGAGGAGACCTCACCCGCGAGCGTCGTGCTGAAGGTCATCGAGAGCGGATTCGCGTCGCTACCCGAGAGCGCGGAGGATCGTCGCAGCCGGTACGACAACCACCTCGGTGGCTGGCAGATCGAGATGGCGCTCGCGAAGGGGCACGTGGAGGAGGCGGTGGATGCGGTCGGGTGAATCCCTCGACCCGCCGGTTGTCTTCGCGGCCCTCGCCGACGACACCCGCTGGAACATCCTGCTCCGGCTGGGGCGGTCGTCGGCATCGGCGTCGTCGCTCGCCCGCGAGCTCCCGGTTTCGCGGCAGGCGATCGCGAAGCACCTCGCGGTGCTGCAGGAAGTGGGACTCGTGGAGGCCGAACGTGACGGCCGGGAGGTGCGTTTCGTCGCCGTCGGCGCGCGGTTGAGCGAGGCGGCCGGTCAGCTCGAGCGGATCGCCGCCGGCTGGGACCGCCGCCTGGAGCGCATCAAGATGCGCGCCGAGGCGCCCGATCCGGACTGACCTCGTCGGGGTCGAGGGCCGCGGCGATCTCGTCGAGGGAGATGTCGAGGACGCGCGCGACGGCGGTGATCGTGAAGAACGCCGGCGTCGCGATGCGTCCCGTCTCGATCTTGCGGAGGGTCTCCACGGAGATGCCCGCGTCGAGCGCCACCTGCACCATGCTCGCCTCGCCGCGCGCAGATCGCAGCAGCTCACCGAGTCGCTGCCCGCGTTCGAGTTCCTCCGCTGTCAACGGCACACGCACCATGGTGCCTATAGTAATACCGGTATAGTTATTCGAACCGGAGGAGCGGTGCAGTGGTCGAACTCAAGACCGAATCGGAGATCCAGGGGATGCGGGCGGCGGGCAGGGTCGTCGCCGACGCCCTCACGGCCGCGCGCGACCACGCGCGGGTGGGGGTGAGTCTGCGCGAGCTCGACGCCGTCGCCGCCCGCACCATCGCCGACGCCGGTGCGGAGCCGCTGTTTCTGAACTACCGACCGAACTGGGCTCCGACCCCGTTCCCCGGGGTCATCTGCACGTCCGTGAACGATGCTGTCGTGCACGGCATTCCCTCGGACTACCGACTGCGTGACGGCGACCTGGTGAGCATCGACGGCGGCGCGAAGCTGAAGGGCTGGTGTGGCGACTCGGCCGTCAGCTTCGTCGTCGGCGCCGCCGATCCCGCCGACGAGGCGCTCGTCGCGGCCGCCGACGAGGCCCTCCGCCTCGGTATCGAGGCCGCCCGGGTCGGGAACCGTCTCGGCGACATCGGTGCCGCGATCGGTCGGTACGTCCGCAGGAGTGGCTTCGGGCTGCTCGCCGATCACGGCGGTCACGGCATCGGCCGCGTCATGCACGAGAGTCCGGACGTGCCCAACGAGGCCCGCGCCGGCAAGGGCATGCGACTGCGCCCCGGTCTCGTCCTCGCGATCGAACCGATGCTCATCGCCGACGGCACCGACGACTACCGCCACGACGCCGACGGTTGGACGCTGCGGACCGTGAGCGGCGCCCGCGCCGCGCACAGCGAGCACACCGTCGCGATCACCGACAACGGCCCGGTGGTGCTCACGGCGCGGCACTAGGCTGCTCGTATGCCGGACTGGACGCCGATCTTCGACGCGCTGCGCCGCGCGGGGGTGCGGGACGTCCGGGCCGACGGCACCACCCGGGCGATGTATTCGTCGGACGCGTCGCTGTACCGGGTGCCGCCCACGACGGTGGTCTTTCCGCGCGCGATCGACGAGGTCGCGACGGTGCTCGACGTCTGCCGTGCCGAGGGTGTTCCGCTCACGGCGCGGGGTGCCGGGACGTCCGTGGCCGGCAACGCGGTGGGGCCGGGGGTTGTGATCGACTTCAGCCGACACCTCGGCCGGGTGCTCGACGTCGATCCGGAGCAGCGCATCGCCGTCGTCGAACCGGGTGTCGTGCAGGCCGCCCTGCAGCGTGCCGCGGCCCCGCACGGGCTGCGGTTCGGTCCCGACCCGTCGACGCACAACCGCTGCACCGTCGGCGGGATGATCGGCAACAATGCTTGCGGGGCAAGAACTCTCGGCTACGGCCGCACGTCCGACAATGTGGTCGGGCTCGACCTGCTGACCGGGGCGGGGGAGGCGCTGTCGCTGCCGACCGCGTCGGACGGCCGTGTCCTCGGCGCCCTGCGCGACGTCACGCGATCCGGATTGGCCACCATCCGAACGGAATTCGGCCGGTTCGGCCGCCAGGCGTCCGGGTATGCGCTCGAACACCTGCTGCCGGAGAACGGGTTCGACGTCCTGAGGTTCCTCGTCGGCAGCGAGGGCACGCTCGGCATCGTCACGCGGGCCACCGTCCGACTCGTGCAGGATCCGGCGCATCGCGTGCTGGTCGCGCTGGGCTACGACGACATCGCGTCCGCCGGCGACGACGCCAAGGCCGTCCTCGGGTTCGGTCCCACGGCGTGCGAGGGCATCGACTCGCGCCTGGTCGACGTCGTCCGCGAACGACGCGGGCCGCAGGCGGTGCCGCCGCTGCCGCGGGGTGCGGCGTGGTTGTTCGTGGAGATCGCGGGCGATTCGCGCGACGAGGTGCTCGAACGCACCGGCGCCCTGGCGAAGGGGTGTGCCGCGATCGACGCGTTGGTCGTCGCGGATCCCACGCGGGCGGCGGCGCTGTGGCGGATCCGGGAGGACGGTGCCGGTCTGGCGGGGCGCAGTCCCGCCGGTAAGCCCGCCTATGCGGGCTGGGAGGACGCCGCGGTCCCGCCCGACCGCATGGGTCCCTACCTGCGCGACTTCGACGCCCTGCTCACCGACTTCGGTATCACCGGCCTGCCGTACGGGCACTTCGCCGACGGGTGCCTGCACATCCGGCTCGATCTGCCGCTCGATCGACCGGACGGGACCGCCGTCTTCCGACGTTTCCTCACGTCCGCTGCCGAACTCGTCGCGCTCTACGGCGGATCGCTCTCCGGTGAGCACGGCGACGGCCGCGCCCGCAGCGAACTGCTCCCGCTCATGTACTCGACCGACGCGCTGCGCCTGTTCGGGGCCGTCAAGCACGTCTTCGACCCCGACAACGTCCTCAATCCGGGTGTGCTCGTCGACCCACGACCCGTCGACGCCGACCTCCGGATCCCGCAGACGGCGCCGCTGCGGCGGAATCTCGCACTCGCGTACCGCGACGACGACGGCGACTTCGCGCAGGCCGTGCACCGCTGCACCGGTGTCGGGAAGTGCCGCGCCGACACCACCGGCGCGGGCGGCGTCATGTGCCCCTCCTATATGGCGACGCGCGAGGAGAAGGACTCGACGCGCGGACGGGCCCGCGTCCTGCAGGAGATGGTGAACGGCAGTCTCGTGCGCAACGGCTGGCGTTCGCCGGAGGTGCACGACGCGCTCGAGCTGTGCCTGTCGTGCAAGGGCTGCGCGTCGGACTGCCCGACCGGCGTCGACATGGCGTCCTACAAATCGGAGGTTCTGCACCACAGTTATAGGAGGCGGCTGCGCCCGGCCTCGCACTATTCACTCGGTTGGCTCCCGCGCTGGGCGGCGATCGCCGGCCGCGCCCCGCGCCTGGTGAACGCGGTGACCCGGCTCCCGGGTGTCGCGCCGGTGGCCCTGACGCTCGGGGGAGCGGATCGACGGCGCCACGTCCCGCAGTTCGCGCCGACGTCGTTCCGACGCTGGTTCGCCTCGACTGCCACCGAGCGTCGTACCACCGGCGACCCGGTCGTGCTGTTCGTCGACACGTTCACCGACCACTTCACGCCCGACGTGGGGATGGCGACGGTGCGGGTGCTCGAGGACGCCGGATTCCGGCCCCGGCTCACCCCGAAGCGGCAGTGCTGCGGGCTGACGTGGATCACCACCGGACAGCTCGACGCCGCCCGCCGCATCCTCGGCCGCACCGTCACAGCACTCGCAGAAGAAGGGGTGCCGATCGTCGGGATGGAACCGTCGTGCACGGCGGTGCTGCGCGCCGACGCCCTCGAGCTGCTCGGTACCGACGACGCCAGGGTGGTTGCCGAGTCCACCCGCACCCTCGCCGAAGTCCTCGGCGACCGCGACGGGTGGGCACCGCCGGACCTGTCGGGCACGCCGGTCGTCGCGCAGCCGCACTGTCACCACCACGCCGTCATGGGGTGGGGCGCGGACGAGGCTCTGCTGCGCCGGGCCGGTGCGCAGGTCCAGCGGCTCGGCGGGTGCTGCGGGCTGGCCGGCAACTTCGGCGTGGAGAAGGGGCACTACGAGGTATCCGTCGCGGTCGCCGAGCATCAGCTGTTGCCGGCCGTGGCCCGCGCGCAGCCCGAGACCGTCGTCCTCGCGGACGGGTACTCGTGTCGGACCCAGATCACCGACCTGACTCGACGTGAGGGCGTCCACCTGGCCGAACTCCTGGCCGATCAGGGAAAACGGGGCTGAGGCACAATCCAGCCATGGTCACCACACCGGTCCTCGTCACGATCGTCTCCGTCTGTATCGGATTCGTGCTGTTCGTCCTGGCGGCGAGCGGCGCGCGGGGGCAGTGGGACAAGCGCCTGGTGATCGGGCTGCTGGTCGCCGCCGTTCTGTGTCTGACCGCGGTGCCGCTGTCGGTCGCTCTGAGCGCGGCGGTGTGACGCACATGCGCAGGGGAGGCAACTGGCCCGGCGAATGGCCGACGACGGCCCGTCAGATCTCCGCCGCCACCGACGACGCCATCACCGCGGCCCGCGCCGGGGCGCGCGAGCAGCTGGTCGAGGCACTGGACGAACTGCTCGAGCTTCCGTTCGAGCAGGTGACGATCGTTCACGCGGGAGTTGTGCGGGCGCTGCTCGAAGACCTCCACCCCGACGGCTTCTCCGGCGACGACATCCAGGGCGCGCTGACGCGGGTCGCCGGCGCCGCGATCACCTGGCTGCCGGATCTCGATGTCACGGCGCTCGCCGCGGTCCTCACCGGTTCGCTCGGACTGACCGAGATGAGCGACGACGCCCAGAGGATCGGTCAGTCCGATTACCTCCGGAGTGCCGTTCTGGTGATGGCCGATCTGCTCACGGCCGCCGATGTCGACGGTAAGGGGTACATCCGGGCCGCAATAGGGGAAATTGCGCGGGCCGAGACCATCGAGATGCCCTAGAGACGAACTCCTGGGCACGTCGAGCGCCCCGGATGCACCGAATGTTCACCCGAAATACGCCTTTCAAGTGCTCTGACCAGGCGATTTGGCAATCCGTGAACGGTTCGCGTAACTTATTCCAGGTCAGAGCGACACGGACACCGACCCGGACGCGATCTTCACAGGTCAGCGAGGGAAAACGAGGTTGTACGGGGAGCGCCTGGTAATCCGAGTGCAAAACATCCTGTAAGGTTGTGGAGCGCCTTCGGGTGGCCGAGAAAGTCCCGGATTTGCTTCCGGAACTTGATCAGGTTAAGCTAGAACGGTTGCCCCAAAACGAGGAACTGCAAAGTTTCGAGTGATGGTGTGCGCGTGTTCTTTGAGAACTCAACAGTGTGTCGATGAATGTCAGTGCCAATTATTTGGTACTCCACGCCATCATTTTCGATGGGGTGGGTATTTGCTGATCGTCTCATTCTTCCGTCTGGGGCGGTCAGTGCAAGCTAGTTTGAGTTTTTACGCTAGTGATTTGACTCGATGTCTATGGCTGATTGCCGGTTCGCCGGCCAATCTAGAGTCTTCAACGGAGAGTTTGATCCTGGCTCAGGACGAACGCTGGCGGCGTGCTTAACACATGCAAGTCGAGCGGTAAGGCCCTTTCGGGGGTACACGAGCGGCGAACGGGTGAGTAACACGTGGGTGATCTGCCCTGCACTCTGGGATAAGCCTGGGAAACTGGGTCTAATACCGGATATGACCTCCGATCGCATGGTTGGGGGTGGAAAGGTTTACTGGTGCAGGATGGGCCCGCGGCCTATCAGCTTGTTGGTGGGGTAATGGCCTACCAAGGCGACGACGGGTAGCCGGCCTGAGAGGGCGACCGGCCACACTGGGACTGAGACACGGCCCAGACTCCTACGGGAGGCAGCAGTGGGGAATATTGCACAATGGGCGAAAGCCTGATGCAGCGACGCCGCGTGAGGGATGACGGCCTTCGGGTTGTAAACCTCTTTCAGCAGGGACGAAGCGAAAGTGACGGTACCTGCAGAAGAAGCACCGGCCAACTACGTGCCAGCAGCCGCGGTAATACGTAGGGTGCGAGCGTTGTCCGGAATTACTGGGCGTAAAGAGCTCGTAGGCGGTTTGTCGCGTCGTCTGTGAAAACCCGCAGCTCAACTGCGGGCTTGCAGGCGATACGGGCAGACTTGAGTACTGCAGGGGAGACTGGAATTCCTGGTGTAGCGGTGAAATGCGCAGATATCAGGAGGAACACCGGTGGCGAAGGCGGGTCTCTGGGCAGTAACTGACGCTGAGGAGCGAAAGCGTGGGTAGCGAACAGGATTAGATACCCTGGTAGTCCACGCCGTAAACGGTGGGCGCTAGGTGTGGGTTTCCTTCCACGGGATCCGTGCCGTAGCTAACGCATTAAGCGCCCCGCCTGGGGAGTACGGCCGCAAGGCTAAAACTCAAAGGAATTGACGGGGGCCCGCACAAGCGGCGGAGCATGTGGATTAATTCGATGCAACGCGAAGAACCTTACCTGGGTTTGACATATACCGGAAAGCCGTAGAGATACGGCCCCCCTTGTGGTCGGTATACAGGTGGTGCATGGCTGTCGTCAGCTCGTGTCGTGAGATGTTGGGTTAAGTCCCGCAACGAGCGCAACCCTTGTCCTGTGTTGCCAGCGCGTAATGGCGGGGACTCGCAGGAGACTGCCGGGGTCAACTCGGAGGAAGGTGGGGACGACGTCAAGTCATCATGCCCCTTATGTCCAGGGCTTCACACATGCTACAATGGCCGGTACAGAGGGCTGCGATACCGTGAGGTGGAGCGAATCCCTTAAAGCCGGTCTCAGTTCGGATCGGGGTCTGCAACTCGACCCCGTGAAGTCGGAGTCGCTAGTAATCGCAGATCAGCAACGCTGCGGTGAATACGTTCCCGGGCCTTGTACACACCGCCCGTCACGTCATGAAAGTCGGTAACACCCGAAGCCGGTGGCCTAACCCTTGTGGAGGGAGCCGTCGAAGGTGGGATCGGCGATTGGGACGAAGTCGTAACAAGGTAGCCGTACCGGAAGGTGCGGCTGGATCACCTCCTTTCTAAGGAGCATCTCCCCACACACCCCGAACAGTCGGGGAGCGTGTGAGGGCAGAGCCACTTCGGATTCACACGTAATCCGGTGGTGCTCATGGGTGGAACACTGACAAGCTCATCCACGGATCAGCGGGCCCGAGTGCCGGCTGGTGGGTGATATATCGGCATACTGTTGGGTCCTGAGAGAACACGCGAGTGATCTTTCAAGGAAGAAACGACAAGCGGGAAACGCAGGTCATACCGCGGGGCTGAGGCTCTGGTTTGGTGTCTGCATCATGTTTCCTGGTTGTGTGTTGTTTGAGAACTGCACAGTGGACGCGAGCATCTTTGTTGTAAGTGTTTAAGAGCGTACGGTGGATGTCTTGGCACCAGGAGCCGATGAAGGACGTAGGAGGCTGCGATAAGCCTCGGGGAGCTGTCAACCGAGCTGAGATCCGAGGATTTCCGAATGGGGAAACCCAGCCACAGTGATGTGTGGTTACCCGCGCCTGAATATATAGGGCGTGTGGAGGGAACGTGGGGAAGTGAAACATCTCAGTACCCACAGGAAGAGAAAACAACATGTGATTCCGTGAGTAGTGGCGAGCGAAAGCGGAAGAGGCTAAACCATGGGTGTGTGATAGCCGGCGGGCGTTGCATTCGTGGGGTTGTGGGATCCGTCTTGTCAATTCTGCCGGATTGGCCGACAGTAAGAAATCATCGTGTTAGTCGAAGTGGTCTGGAACGGCCTGTCGTAGAGGGTGAGAGTCCCGTAGACGAAAACATGGTGACTGTCGTGACGGACACCCGAGTAGCAGCGGGCCCGTGAAATCTGCTGTGAATCTGTCGGGACCACCCGATAAGCCTGAATACTCCCTGGTGACCGATAGCGGACTAGTACCGTGAGGGAAAGATGAAAAGTACCCCGGGAGGGGAGTGAAATAGTACCTGAAACCGTGCGCTTACAATCCGTCAGAGCCTTCGCACCTTCGGGTGGGGGGTGATGGCGTGCCTTTTGAAGAATGAGCCTGCGAGTTAGCGGCATGTCGCGAGGTTAACCCGTGTGGGGTAGCCGTAGCGAAAGCGAGTCCGAATAGGGCGTTTTCAGTGGCATGTTCTAGACCCGAAGCGGAGTGATCTACCCATGGCCAGGGTGAAGCGACGGTAAGACGTCGTGGAGGCCCGAACCCACTTAGGTTGAAAACTGAGGGGATGAGCTGTGGGTAGGGGTGAAAGGCCAATCAAACTCCGTGATAGCTGGTTCTCCCCGAAATGCATTTAGGTGCAGCGTCGCGTGTTTCACTCTGGAGGTAGAGCTACTGGATGGCCGATGGGCCCCACAAGGTTACTGACGTCAGCCAAACTCCGAATGCCAGAGTGTGAGAGCGCGGCAGTGAGACTGCGGGGGATAAGCTTCGTAGTCGAGAGGGAAACAGCCCAGATCGCCGGCTAAGGCCCCTAAGCGTGTACTAAGTGGAAAAGGATGTGGGGTCGCGAAGACAACCAGGAGGTTGGCTTAGAAGCAGCCACCCTTGAAAGAGTGCGTAATAGCTCACTGGTCAAGTGATCCTGCGCCGACAATGTAGCGGGGCTCAAGTACACCGCCGAAGCCGCGGCATTCACATAACACCCCGGATGGTTTACGGATCGTCCGGCAGTGGTGTGGATGGGTAGGGGAGCGTCGTGCAGCCATGGAAGCGCCGGAGTGATCCAGGTGTGGAGGCTGCACGAGTGAGAATGCAGGCATGAGTAGCGAAAGACGAGTGAGAAACTCGTCCGCCGAATGACCAAGGGTTCCTGGGCCAGGTTAATCCGCCCAGGGTGAGTCGGGACCTAAGGCGAGGCCGACAGGCGTAGTCGATGGACAACGGGTTGATATTCCCGTACCCGTGTGAACGCGCCCCTGGTGAATCAGTGATGCTAAGCGCCCTGAAGCCATCTTCGAACCTTCGGGTTCTCCGGTGGTGGATGCGCGTGAACCGATCTGGTAGTAGCCAAGCGATGGGGTGACGCAGGAAGGTAGCTGAGCCAGTCAGTGGTAATACTGGTGTAAGCGTGTAGGGCGTGACCTAGGCAAATCCGGGTCACATGTAGCCTGAGACGTGATGCGTAGCCGATTGAGGCGAATTCAGTGATCCTATGCTGCCGAGAAAAGCCTCTAGCGAGCTTTCACACGGCCCGTACCCCAAACCGACACAGGTGGTCAGGTAGAGAATACTAAGGCGATCGAGATAACTGTGGTTAAGGAACTCGGCAAAATGCCCCCGTAACTTCGGGAGAAGGGGGGCCTCTGCTGGTGATCGGACTTGCTCCGTGAGCTGGTGGGGGCCGCAGAGACCAGAGAGAAGCGACTGTTTACTAAAAACACAGGTCCGTGCGAAGTCGTAAGACGATGTATACGGACTGACGCCTGCCCGGTGCTGGAAGGTTAAGAGGACCGGTTAGCCAGTAATGGCGAAGCTGAGAATTTAAGCCCCAGTAAACGGCGGTGGTAACTATAACCATCCTAAGGTAGCGAAATTCCTTGTCGGGTAAGTTCCGACCTGCACGAATGGCGTAACGACTTCTCTGCTGTCTCAACCACAGACTCGGCGAAATTGCATTACGAGTAAAGATGCTCGTTACGCGCGGCAGGACGAAAAGACCCCGGGACCTTCACTATAGCTTGGTATTGGTGTTCGGTTCGGTTTGTGTAGGATAGGTGGGAGACTGTGAAGCATGCACGCCAGTGTGTGTGGAGTCGTTGTTGAAATACCACTCTGATCGTATTGGACATCTAACCTCGGACCATGATCTGGTTCAGGGACAGTGCCTGGTGGGTAGTTTAACTGGGGCGGTTGCCTCCCAAAATGTAACGGAGGCGCCCAAAGGTTCCCTCAGCCTGGTTGGCAATCAGGTGTCGAGTGCAAGTGCACAAGGGAGCTTGACTGTGAGACTGACAGGTCGAGCAGGGACGAAAGTCGGGACTAGTGATCCGGCACCGGCAAGTGGAAGCGGTGTCGCTCAACGGATAAAAGGTACCCCGGGGATAACAGGCTGATCTTCCCCAAGAGTCCATATCGACGGGATGGTTTGGCACCTCGATGTCGGCTCGTCGCATCCTGGGGCTGGAGTAGGTCCCAAGGGTTGGGCTGTTCGCCCATTAAAGCGGCACGCGAGCTGGGTTTAGAACGTCGTGAGACAGTTCGGTCTCTATCCGCCGCGCGCGTTAGAAACTTGAGGAAGGCTGTCCCTAGTACGAGAGGACCGGGACGGACGAACCTCTGGTGTGCCAGTTGTTCCGCCAGGAGCACTGCTGGTTAGCTACGTTCGGAAGGGATAACCGCTGAAAGCATCTAAGCGGGAAGCCTGTTCCAAGATGAGGTTTCTCACCCCCTCGAGGGGGTAAGGCCCCCGGCAGACCACCGGGTTGATAGGCCAGAACTGGAAGTCCGGTAACGGATGGAGGTGACTGGTACTAATAGGCCGAGGACTTACCACAAAGAAGCTACGCGTCCACTGTGCGGTATCTGAAACAACACACAGATACCATTCACCCCCAACACCCCGAAGCCTTCGTGGCCGGCGGGTGGTTCGGGCGGGGGAATTGAATGTGTGACAGTTTCATAGAGTTACGGCGGCCATAGCGGAGGGGAAACGCCCGGTCCCATTCCGAACCCGGAAGCTAAGCCCTCCAGCGCCGATGGTACTGCACTCGACAGGGTGTGGGAGAGTAGGACACCGCCGAACATCCTTTCCCGAAGGCCCCCACCAGCAATGGTGGGGGCCTTCGGCGTTTCCGCATATCCGCCGGCGAAATGCCCCGGGCGTTCGCGCCGGGGCATTTCGGATAACCGGTGGTTTCGCCGACGTCAGTGCCAGATTTCGGCGACCGACTTCGTGAGGGCTAGGCCTTGGTCGTAGCCTCCTCGTGCGGCCTGCAGACGCGTCGATGGATCCAACGCATTGGCGTCGAACACGTCACCGGCGCCGCCGTCCGGGAAGACGGTCTCGACCCGGCTGCCACCTGCGCGCAGCTCGTCGACTTGGGTTGCGAGATCCATGCCCCACTCCAGCGGCATCCGCGACCTGCCACCGAATGGTGACAGCACCAGCACCCGCCCGCATCCAGCCGCCAGATCGGCATTCTCATTGCGTCGATAGCCGCCGTTGATGTATCGGTTCTCGCCGATGCGGTAGGGAGGGAAGGGCCCGAAGCCGTTGCTGGTGCTGGCGGCGACGGCGTCCACCAGATCGATTCCGCTGTGACGATCGAACACGACCGGCTCCCCGGTCCGCGCATCGACCGCCGCGATGAGCACAGGCTGTGGCGGCCAATGCTGACTGGGAAGCCGGCCCGCGACGATGTCGCGCCAGCGCGTGCGGCTCGAGCCGTCGGAAACATCCATTTCGAGCGCCGCGGCACCCATCTTGCGGCGCATGTCGGACGCATCCTCGGCAGAACCGATGATCTGGTTCGACCACTCCATGTAGTTCGGCCCGGAGAACTTCGGGCCGCGTCCCCTGCCTGATGCGGCGGCGCCTGAATGTTGCTGAGGTACCTCGGCGAGGATGGCGGCGTACAGTTCGGCCGGCCGTGTCCCGCTGGTGATCTGGGCCGCCACCGTCGATCCGGACGACGTCCCGATGATGAGGTCAGCCTCGGTGAGCTCGACCCCGGCGTCGGACAAGCCGGCGATGAGACCGAGCGCCCACGCATTGCCTGCCGCTCCGCCGCCGGCGAGAACCAAGGCTCGTTTGGTCGAGGTGTCCGCCTGTCCTGTGGCGTCGACCTGCGGCTGATTCTGGGAAGAAGGTGTTGTGTTCATGGGAGTCGCCTTTCGCGAATTGCCTGGCGGGCGCTCCCGGTGGCGACTAGATCGGTCGCGGAATCGTGGACTGCAGGGGAGCACCCAATGCGGATACTGCGTTCATGGGTCTCACCTCCTGCCGACGGGCCACGATCGCCAAGACGCTAGCACGCCGGCGGCGCGAGGGCGCAGTCGGCATCAGATCCGATCGGCGTCGTCGCTGTTGCGGGCGATCCGCCGCAACAGTCGTGCCAGTACCTCGCGCTCCTCTGCGTCGAGTCCCTCGAGGAGCCGACGATCTCGGTCGACTCGCCCTGGGAACTCGCGGTCGACGAGGGCCCGTCCCGCATCCGTGACCTGGAGGAGCACGACGCGTCCGTCGCGCTCGAAGCGCTTTCGTTCCACGAGTCCCAGCTTCACCAGGCGGTCGGCATGCTTGGTCGTGGCAGCGCTGCTGACCATGGTGACCGCCGTGACCTCGCTGGCTCTGAGCGGTCGGTCGCAGCGGGCCAGGGCGCACAACACCTCGAACTCGGCGCGAGAGACGCCGCTCGAATCCAAGGAGCGGTCGAGCTGATGGAGTGCCTGCGAGCTGATTCGCGTGATCCGTCCCATGATCTCGATCGGTGACGAGTCCACGTCCGGGTAGGAGCGGGTCCATTCCTGGCGAACCTTGTCGATGAAGTCGCGATCAGGACTTTCGGTCGAATCCACTACCTCATCCTAGCCAGGCAACGTGTTCTGTTCATTAGTATTTTACTAGTGAAATAACGCGCGTACACTGGTGCCAGTGACTGCACTCGACGCCCCCACGCCCACTCGGTTGGCCCACGCACGCGGTGCTCTTGTGCGTGCCGTCGTGCCGAAGATCTGGCGGGGAGCGTTCGAGCTGCGGGCGGCAGACGCAACCATCGCGCCGGCGCTCCGCGTCGGACTGGCCACCGCCATCGTGCTTGTCGCCGGCGGGCTCCTCGGCTATCGGGAACTTGCCGGCTTCGCGGCGCTGGGTGCGCTCGCCGCGGCGTTCGGACGATATGAGCCCTACCCGCGCTTGGCGGGCAAGCTCGCGCTCGTGGGCATCGCACTCGTCGTGTTCGTGGCGTTCGGTGGCGCGCTGGGGGCCGCCGGGCCGTCCTCCTGGGCACTCATCGGTGCGCTGTCGCTTGCGGCCGGTGTAGCCTCGGCATATCTCAATGCCTTCCATCTGATCGGTCCCGGACCGGTCATCATGATCTTCGCTGCCACTGGCGCCGCCGGATACTCGACCTCGGCGAGCGACGTCGTCGCCGTGACGGTTGCAGCCGTCGTGGGTGTGCTGGTGGGGTGGATCGCGGCGATGCTGCCGGGTCTCGTCCTGCCGTTGGGGCCGGCGCGTCTCGCCGCCGCACGCGCCCTGGTGGTCGTCGGATCGCTGGAACGTACCGGGGCCGAGGGCATTCCCGCGGCACGAGCGGCGCTCGATCGCGCGCGGGAGGTGCTCGCGGCGAGCGGTCGTTCGCGAGCGGAGCACGGTCACGGCAGCGACCTCGCGAAGCTGTTGGATGCTGCCGACGACGCGATCGACGCCTGGGTCGCCGACGGTGACGACGCCCTGATCCGAGACATCGCGCAGCACGAACGGGAACTGCGCAGGGTCAAGCGGGCGAGCGTTCTCGGAGGTGTGGGCGACCGGCCGTCGCCACGCACGGAGCTCCCGCCGCCCACCCGGGTGCTGAGGACGGCGCGTGTCAACATCACGTCGGCTACGCTGCGCCACACCGCGTTCCGGGCGATGATCGCCTCCGCGGCGGCGGGATGGATCGCGTCGGCCTGCGGCTTCGAGCACCCGCTGTGGGCGTCGATGGGCGCGATCGCCGCGCTGCAGGGCCTCAACTACACCCACACCGTCCAGCGTGGCGTTCAGCGTCTACTCGGCAATGTGGCCGGCGCGGCCATCGCCGCCGGGCTGATCGCGTTGTCGTTGGGCTACTGGGAGGCGGTGATCGTGGTCGTGATCCTGCAGACCGCAGCGGAACTGATGGTCGTCGTCAACTACGCCCTGACCACGCTCGCGGTGACGCCGATGGCGCTGGTGCTGACCGGATTCACCTCACCGATCTCGCCGGAGGCCGGGATGACGCGGATCGTCGACACGCTCATCGGTGTCGTGATCGGTGTCGTCGTCGCCGCGGTGACCGTGAGCCGGACCGACCGCCACCATCTGGCCTGACTCAGCCGGCACGCGTCACGATTACGAACGGTCCCGCTTCGTCGAGGGTGAAGCGCGGGTCGTCGAACAGCTTCTTGGGGAACGTGATGCTGTAGCGCCGGACGTTCGGATCGTTCGGGTAGACGTCCTCGGCGAGCCGGAGGGTGTAGCCGTCGGCGCTCTTGCGGAACACGAAGACGTCCGGCGCACGCCACGGCAGTCCGTCGAGTGCCGACACCAACTGGTCCGGCGTCTCGAGTTCGGTCCAGCTCTCGATCGCCTCCGAGCGTTCCCGGAACTGCGCCAGCGGATTCGCGTAGTGCGACGTCAGCGCCTGGAATCCGTAGTACGGGTAGATGCTGAGGAAGCTCGTGTCCGAGGTGAGGACGACGGTGTCGTGGCGTTCGCCGGGGCGGCGTTCCATGATGATCCGGTCCACGTCTCCGTAGTACGCGGCCGCGCCGGGCCCGCGCTTGTCGGCACGGACGCCGTCGCCGTCGGTGTCGGTGTACGCCACGGTGATGTCGCTCGCGAGCACCTGAGGGATGTTCTGTACGAACGCGATCAACCCGGCGAGCCCGACCACCACGACCGAGGCCTTGACGCGGGGATTCTCGCTCGTGGCGAGCACGAGCCAGCGGGCGAACTCGAAGAAGCCGAAGACACCCGCCGTGCCGAGCAGCAGAATCAGCACCGGCTCGAGTCGGAAGGAGAGCAGGGTGCCGCCGAGCACGGTGAAGGCCATCGACATCAGCGACCACAGGTAGATCGCGAGCACCCCGATGCCGAGCGCCTGCGCACGCCGTGACGACGTCGCGCGGCTCACCAACCAGATCGTGCCCAGCAGGCACAGCGCGCCGGCGATGGAGAACTGGAACATCGGAAGTGGCAGGCGCGCACCGGCGTCGGGCAGGTAGTGGGTCGCGGTACCGCTGTCGGCCGGCGACCCTTGCGCGGCCTCGAGCAGGTACGGCAGCCACACGATGAGCGCGATCGCGACTGCGATCGCCGCGGTCACGGCCAGTCGCAGCAGCGGATCGAGCAGCGCTCGCCACGACCCCTGTGCGCGGACCGCGAGTACTGCCGCGACGAGTGCCATCAATGTCACCGCGAACGCGGTCAGGCCCAGGTAGAGCGTGTAGAACGCGGCCGCGAGCCCGAGGAACACGCCAGTGCCGACGACGGCGCCCCATCCGCCGCGACCGGCCTTGTCCGGGCGGTGCAGACCACCCCACGCGAGCACGAGCACCGGCGGGATGAGGACCGCGATGACGGCGCCGTACGGCTCCGCGGACCCGTAGGCGACCACCAACGCTGCGCCCGCGAGCGCCACCACGACGGCCCAGTCTGCGCGAATCAGCTTGTTCCACAACACGAGCGCGAGGACGGCTGCCACCGCGATCGATCCGATCGCGTACGGCTTGAACGTCTCCCAGCCGTCCATGCCGAGGAGGTTCGCGACGCGTCCGCCGATCCAGAACCAGCCTGCGGGATAGTAGGGAGGCAGGTCCGCATAGGTCATGTCGTGCAGGGCGGCCGAATCGGTGAGCCGCGTGAGGTATTCGGTGCGGAACTCCTGGTCCACCGAAATGCCGTGCAGGTACAGCTTGGTCGCGCTCAGCGGCATCCCGAGCGTCACCGTGACGAACCCGGACAGGCCGGCCCACGAGAGCACCGTGGCCGCGCGGATCCACCGCCGGGCACGGAAGAGGACCACGCACAAGGCAAGTACGGCGATCGTGACGACCTGGCCCACGGTCGTGACGGCCTGCGTGACGTTCGACGACGGGAACGCCGGCCACGACACCTGGCCGAAGGCGAACAGTCCCACCGCGGCGACGATCGCGGCCACGATGCCCGCCAGGATCATCTCGGCTGCGGTTCCGCCGGCCAGTCGGGCAGGGGCGACTCGCGGCTCTGCGAGGGGGGCTGCACCTGATTGCGACACGGCCCGAGCTTACTTGGGCGTCGTGTCCGAAACGGTCTTCAGTAGGTTCGAGGAATGAGTGACGAGCGCCCGCAGACTCCGCAGTGGTTCCGTGACGCCTTGACGGTCCCGGTGGACACCGGCAGCGTCGAGGTCGACGGCGCCGACATCCGGTTCCGGGCGTGGGGCGAACCCGGCCGACCGGGCATCGTGCTGGTGCACGGCGGTGCCGCCCACTCGCGCTGGTGGGATCACGTCGGACCGCAGCTCGCCGGGGACCGTCGCGTGGTCGCCCTCGATCTCAGTGGGCACGGCGACAGTGACACCCGCGAGCACTACTCGCTGGACCAGTGGGCCCACGAGATCGTCGCGGTAGCGTCGGCGTCGGGCATCGAGGGGCGACCGGTGCTGGTGGCGCACAGCATGGGCGGCATCATCTCGTTCGTCGCGGCCCACCTGTACGGGGACCGGCTGGCCGGCGTGCAGATCATCGACTCGCCGATCCGTCAGCGCACCCCGGAGGAGGAGGCGGCCCGCCGCAAGGCGGCGTTCGGTCCCAAGAAGGTCTATCCCACCCGGGAGGAGGCGCTGGCGCGGTTCCGGTTCGTCCCACCTCAGGAGACGGCCGTGCCGTGTGTGCGCGAGCACGTCGCCGAGACGTCGCTCATGGCTGTCGAGGGCGGATGGTCGTGGAAGTTCGACCCGACCATGTTCACCCGCACCGGCGGCGACACGCTGGCGGTTGCGGAGCCGCGGTGCCCGCTCGCGTTCTTTCGGGCGCAGCACGGCATCGTCTCCGACGAGCTCATGGAGCACATGCGCGAGCGGTTCGGGCCGTCGGCGATCGTCGCCGAGATCCCCGACGCCGGTCACCACGTGATGATCGATCAGCCGCTCGCACTGGTCGCCGGCATTCGCACGGTGCTCTCGGCGTGGGAGTCGGCGCGGATTGTCACCGGCCGCTCGTAGGGTCTGCGCGACGGGCCGCGCGGCCCACCGATCAGGAGGAGCCAGGGATGGGGACGTGGGGTTCGGGACCGTTCGAGAACGACGGAGCGGGCGATCTGCTCGCGGCGCTGCGGGCCGGTGACTTCGAGATCGACGATTTCTGTGGGCACGTCGACGAGGAGTACCTCGAGGTCGACGACGCGCAGGCGGCCATCGCGCTCGCGGAGGTCGTCGCGGCGGCCCACGGGCTCCGTCCGGCGTCCCAGGAGCTCGACGGCATCGACGTGGCCGTGTACGTCGGGTCCTTGACCCCGGAGCAGCGCGCGTGGATTCTCACGACGCTCGAGCGCGCGATCGCCGACAGTGACACCTCCGAACTCCACGAGTTGTGGGCCGAGAACGGTCCGGAGGATCTCGAGGAGTGGCGGGCGCCGATCGCGAGCCGGTTGGCGAGCCTCAGGCCGTTGGGCTGATCCGGTCGGGCCACACCCGCTGCGCGAACGGGATCAGTCGATCGGTTCGGTCAGCGTGATCGCGCGCGTGAGCGCGGCCGCGGAGAAAGACGCGAACTCGGCCGGGTCGAGGTGCGAAGCCCAGTTGTTCACGATCGTGTCGGCCACGCCCTGCAGCCCCGACAGCAGGAACGGGAGGGCCGCGTCGTCGTCGAGCAGTGTCCGGCCCTCCTTCAGGGCGGCCTCGGTGACGGCCCTGAGGAGTTCCTCGTTGTAGAGCGCCGCTGTTCGGTGCACCTCTCGGATCGATTCGCGGTCCGGACCGGTCGAGCCGTCGGTGTCGCGCCAGATCGACGTCACGCGTCCGACGCGGCCCCACTGGCGGGCAGACTCGGCGATCACCTCGGTGAGCAGCGCCGTGACCCCGCGGTCGCGGGCGAGTCCGGCAACGAATGCCGTTGACTCGAGCTGGCTTTCGTTCAGGAGAGCCATGAAGATCTCCTGCTTGTCCGCGAAGTACTGGTAGATCAGTCCGGTGCTCGTGCCCGAGCGCTTCGCGACGGACCGGATGGTCAGAGCGGAGTAGCCGCCCTCGTCCAGCAGCGCCGCGGCAGCGTCGAGCGTCCTGCGTCGCCGAGCCTCCGCGTCGCCGTAGATCGACCCTCCGTTCGATTCACCCATCGCACCACCGTAGCCGGGTAGCGGGCGGGGACCAAGCTCCGGCACGGCAACACGCAGCAAAGAATGAACAATGTTCGTTCTGGGATTGAACGATGTTCATTCTGTGGTTACAGTCACTCTCATGACGAATCGAGCCGTGACCGAGAAGACCGTCGACCTCGCGACCGGGCGGGACGGCGACGGGCACGCCGCAGTCGAGATCGCAACCGAGGCTGGAAGATTGCTGCTCGACCACCGGCAGAAGCTGGCCGTGGCCGACGCCGACCCGGCGGAGATCCGTCGCGCAGCCGATCGGCTCAGCCACGAATACATCGTCGGCGCGCTCGCCGACCGCTTCCCGGGCGATTCGGTGCTCTCCGAGGAGGGCGCCGACGACCTCGCGCGGATCGGCGCGGAGCGAGTGTGGATCGTCGATCCTCTCGACGGCACCCGGGAGTTCGGCGAACTCGGCCGTGCCGACTGGGCCGTCCACGTCGCGCTCGTCGAGCGCGGACGACTGACGGTGGGTGCGGTCGCGATGCCGGCGCCCGGCGTCACGTACTCGACCTCGGACGCGCCGACGCCGGCGGCACCGTCGGGCGGTGCCCCCAAGGTGGTCGTGAGCCGAACCCGCCGTCCCGAACCCGTCATGGCGATGGCCGACGCGCTCGGTGCCGAACTGGTCGAGATGGGTTCGGCCGGTGCCAAGGCGATGGCGGTGGTCCGCGGCGACGTCGACGTCTACGCCCACGTCGGCGGCCAGTACGAATGGGACTCGGCGGCACCGGTCGCGGTGGCTCGCGCTGCGGGACTGCATGTTTCGCGGATCGACGGCTCCGAACTCGTCTACAACCGGGAGAACCCCTGGTTGCCCGATCTGCTGATCTGCCGCCCCGAACTGGCCGGCACTGTACTGGAGGTACTGGCACGATGACACGTGCGCTGACCCACCTCGAACGACTCGAGGCCGAGAGCATCCACATCATGCGGGAAGCCGTCGCGGAGAGCGAGAACCCCGTGATGCTGTACTCGGTCGGCAAGGACAGCGCGGTGATGCTGCACCTTGCGCGCAAGGCGTTCTACCCGTCGAGGCTGCCGTTCCCGCTGCTGCACGTGGACACGACGTGGAAGTTCCGCGACATGTACGAGCTCCGCGACAAGAGCGCGGAGGCAGGGGATTTCGATCTCATCGTCTATCGGAACCCGGAATGCGTGGAGAAGGGGATCAACCCGTTCACGCACGGGTCGTCGGCCCACACCGACATGTGGAAGACCGAGGGCCTCAAGCAGGCCCTCGACCTCCACAAGTTCGACGCCGCGTTCGGTGGCGCGCGCCGGGACGAGGAGAAGTCGCGCGCCAAGGAGCGGGTGTTCTCGGTTCGGTCCGCCGAGCACCGCTGGGATCCCAAGCGGCAGCGCCCCGAGCTGTGGCGGATGTACAACGTCCGGAAGTCGCCCGGCGAGACGCTGCGGGTGTTCCCGCTGTCGAACTGGACGGAACTCGATGTCTGGGAATACATCCGGCAGGAGAACATCCCGATCGTGCCGCTCTACTTCGCGGCCGAGCGGCCCGTCGTGGAACGCGACGGCACGCTCATCATGGTCGACGACGACCGGATGCCGCTGCGGCCCGGCGAGGTTCCGGAGCTCAAGAGTGTCCGGTTCCGGACGCTCGGGTGCTACCCGCTGACCGGCGCCGTCGAGTCCACGGCCACGACATTGACCGACGTCATCCAGGAGATGCTGCTGACCACCACGTCCGAGCGTCAGGGACGCGTGATCGACCACGACAGCAGTGCCTCGATGGAGAAGAAGAAGCAGGAGGGGTACTTCTGATGGCCCACTCGTCCAACCTGATCGCCGACGACATCGAGCAGTACCTCGAGCGGCACGCGAACAAGAGCATGCTGCGCTTCATCACGTGCGGCAGTGTCGACGACGGCAAGAGCACGCTGATCGGCCGGCTGCTGTACGAGTCGAAGCTCGTCTTCGAGGACCAGTTGAGTGCCCTCGAGAGCGACTCGAAGAAGGTGGGCACGCAGGGCGAGGGTCTCGACTTCGCGTTGCTCGTCGACGGTCTGGCGGCCGAGCGCGAGCAGGGCATCACGATCGACGTCGCGTACCGCTACTTCACCACCGAGCGGCGCAAGTTCGTCGTCGCCGACACCCCGGGCCACGAGCAGTACACGCGCAACATGGTCACGGGTGCCTCGACGGCGGAACTCGCGGTGATCCTGATCGACGCCCGCAAGGGGGTGCTCACCCAGACCCGCCGGCACTCCTACCTCGTCTCCCTGCTCGGTATCCGGCACGTGGTGCTCGCGGTCAACAAGCTCGATCTCGTCGACTACTCGCAGGAGGTGTTCGAGCGCATCGCCGACGAGTACAACTCGTTCGCGGCCGAGATCGGCCTCGAACACGTCGTCGCAATCCCCATGTCCGCGTATGTCGGTGACAATCTCACCGAGTCGAGCCCGAACACGCCGTGGTATCAGGGTCCGACGCTGATCGATCATCTCGAGACGGTCGAGATCGAGGACGAGCTCCGGAGCGCACCGTTCCGGATGCCGGTGCAGTGGGTGAACCGGCCGGATCTGGACTTCCGCGGGTTCTCGGGGCAGATCGTGGGCGGCGTGGTGCGCCCCGGCGATCGGGTTCGGGTGCTGCCCAGCGGCAAGGAATCCACGGTCGACCGGATCGTCACGATGGACGGCGACCTCGACGAGGCGGTGGCTGGTCGGTCGGTCACCATCACCCTGGCCGACGAGATCGACATCAGCCGGGGCGACGTCCTCGTTGCGGCCGAGGCCCTTCCCGGGGTGGCGGACCAGTTCGAGGCGCAGGTGGTGTGGATGGGCGAGGCCGACATGCTGCCCGAGCGCCCCTACCTGTGCCAGATCGGCACGATGACGGTCCAGGCCCGCATCACCCGGCCCAAGTACAAGGTCAACGTCAACACACTCGAGCAGACCGCCACGAACACGCTGGCGCTCAACGAGATCGGCGTGTGCAACATCAGCTTCGACCGTCCGGTCCCGTTCGACGCGTACACGGACAACCGTGACATGGGCGGCTTCATCCTGATCGACCGGCTGACGAACACGACCGTCGGCGCGGGCCTCATCCGCCACTCGCTGCGGCGCTCGGACAACATCCACTGGCAGGCCGTGGACATCAACGAGCAGGCGCGTGCGACGCTGAACGGGCACAAGCCGCAGATCCTCTGGTTCACCGGGCTCTCCGGCTCGGGCAAGTCGACCATCGCCAATGAACTCGAGCGCCGCCTCTACGCGCTCGGCTGCCACACGTACCTGCTCGACGGCGACAACGTCCGGCACGGCCTCAACCGCGACCTGGGCTTCACCGAGGCCGATCGGGTCGAGAACATCCGGCGGGTCACCGAGGTCGCGCGGCTCATGGCCGACGCCGGACTGATCGTGTTGGCGTCCTTCATCTCTCCGTTCCGCACCGAACGCGAGGCCGCCCGCGAACTGGTCGGCGAGGACCGATTCTGCGAGGTGTTCGTCGACACCCCCATCGACGTCGCCGAGGAGAGGGACCCCAAGGGGCTCTACAAGAAGGCGCGGCGGGGCGAGCTGACCAACTTCACCGGCATCGACTCGCCGTACGAGCCGCCCACGTCCCCGGACCTCCGCATCGACACCACGACCACCTCGCCCGAGCAGGCCACCGAGCGGATCATCGAGTTCCTCCGTGACCGTGGGGTTATCGACTGATTCGAGGTTTCCCTCAGCACTACACCGAAAGTTCAACCGACAGACGAAGGAGCAGTTCTTGCCGAGTCGAAGCGAAATCTGTGCCGCGGTGGAGTCGTACATCGAACACCTGGGCAACCACGACGTCGACAAACTGGTGGGGTTGTTCGCGGAGGGGGCCGTCCAGCACGAACCCCTCGGCGCCAGGACCTACCGCGGACTCGACGAGATCCGGGCGTTCGACGAGAAGAACGCGAAGATCCCGTTCACGGTGTCGCTGCTGTCGCCGATCACCGTGACCGGCCGGTTCGCCGCCATGCAGGTGCGCGTCCACAGTGAGGGCGTACCGGACTTCGCGTCCACAGATCTCTTCGAGTTCGACGAGAACTGCAAGATCGTCTCGCTCAGTGTCGTTCTGGACCCGGAGGCGACGGTATGACCGCAGAGTTGACCGTGGGGACGACGCCGAAGTCGCTGCCGATGCTCGACGGCAAGGTGGTCGTGGTGTCGGGTGTGGGTCCGGGCCTGGGCCGGTCGATCGCGGTGCGCAGTGCGATGGCCGGAGCGAAAGTGGTCCTCGCGGCGCGGACCGAGTCCCGTCTGACTGCGGTGGCGGACGAGGTGCATGCGCTCGGCGGCACGGCACTGTGCGTGCCGACGGATCTGACGGACGGAGATTCGGTGTCCGCGCTCGCGGACGCCGTGGTCTCGGAGTTCGGCCGGGTCGACGCGCTCGTCAACAACGCCTTCGTCCAGCCGCCCCACGAGCGGCTGCTGGACGCGGAGTTCGACTCGGTCCGCCAGGGCATGGACATCAACCTGCTCGCCGCGCTCGACCTGACCCGGAAGCTGGCGCCCGCCCTGATCGAGTCGCAGGGCTCGGTGGTGCTGATCAACTCCATGGTGCTGCGCAATCAACTGCCGAACTTCGGCGCCTACCGGATCATGAAGGCGGGACTGCTGGCCCTCGCCCGCAGCCTGTCGGTGGAACTCGGCCCGCTCGGTGTGCGCGTGAATTCGGTGGCGCCGGGGTACATCTGGGCGGACTCGGTCAAGCGGATGTTCGAGAAGCAGGCGGCGCAGCGCGGCGTCCCCTTCCAACAGGTCTACGACGAGGTGGCCGCGGACACCGATCTGCGTCGACTGCCCGAACCCGACGACATCGCGAACACGGTGGTGTTCCTCGCATCCGACTTCGCGCGAGCGATCACCGGGCAGTGTTTGGACGTCAACTGCGGGCACACGCACAACTGATCCTCTCTCACAAGGAAGTACAGATGACACAGCACAGCGACGGCGTGGGCTCGATCGAGGAGTTGCACCAGGCGGCGAGGGAGGCGACCGGGCTCGACGACTTCGGCAGCGACGAGTACCTGGAAGGCCTGCAGGTACTGCTCGACTCGTTCGAGAACGAGGCGGACCTGACGCCGCACGGAAAGGTGATCGCGCGCAAGATGATCGTCGGTGCGCTCTCCGGCCGCGCGATCAGCGAGGCCGGGTTCGCGCGTTACCCGGAGCACGTCGACGTTCCGATCGAGCGCCCCATCTTCGTCTCCGGAATCACGCGCACCGGCAGTACCGCTCTCCAGCGGTTGCTGAGTGCCGACCCGATGCACCAGGGCATCGAGATGTGGCTCGCGGAGACCCCACAGCCCCGACCAGCGCGCGAGAAGTGGTCGGAGAATGAGGATTTCCTCCGCGCGGACGCGTTCTACCGAGCCCGCCAGCAGAACGAGCCGGATCTCATGAAGGTGCACTTCATGGGCGCGGAAGAGGCCGAGGAGTGCTGGCGACTGCTGCAGCAGACGATGTTCTCGATCTCGTTCGAGTGCGTGTCGTACGTGCCGGCCTACTCGAAGTGGTTGGCGCAGCAAGACTGGACCGAGACGTACGCGCGGTACAAGAAGAACCTGCAAATGATCGGGATGAACGACCCGGATCGTCGGTGGGTGCTCAAGAGCCCGAGTCATGTCTTCGCGATCGACGAGATCATGAAGGTCTTCCCGGACGCGCTCATCGTTCGCACGTTCCGTGACCCGCGGACCTCGATGGCGTCGACGTTCAGCCTCGCCGAGCAGGGCAAGCACGACATGTCGAACGCGTTCGACCGGGAGGCCATAGGGCGCACCCAGCTGGACCTGTGGGCGCGGGGCAGCGAGAACTTCAACCGTGCGCGGGCCCGCTACAACCCGGACCAGTTCGTCGACGTGGACTACAAGGACTTCGTCGCCGACCCGATCGGAACCGTCGAGAAGATCTACTCGCAGTTCTCGCTGCCCTTCACCGAGGAGGCGCAGCGCGCCGTCGAGACGTCGCATCAGGGCAGCCTCGCCGAGCACCGGCGCCCGTCGCATCAGTACTCGCTCGAGGACTTCGGGGTGACCGCCGCCGAGGTCGACGCCCGATTCGCCGGCCTCGTCTGACCCCCACGCCCGAACAACCAACCAGAACAAGGAAACTCACCATGAATGCCACCTGGGAGAAGTTCTGTGCCGATCTCCTCGCGACCGGCGACATCCTGCAGGATGAGATCGTTCCGCAGGACCCGCTGACACAGGCCGAGGGCGTCCGCTACCTGACCCGACTGCTGCGTTACGCCACCATCAACTGCGTCGAGTACACCGATCCGCGGTGGCCGCAGTTCAGTTCGGCGCCCAACCCGAACATGATGACGAAGATCGGCGCGGACAACCCCGACAACATGTACATGCGCGCCAACATCTCGGGGAAGTACACGTACCGAATCACCGGTGTCCGCAACACGATTCCGTTGGTTACCTTCGGTTCGCGAGTCAACCGGTACCACATCGACGGCACCATGCTGCAGACCGGCGATCTGCACATCCACGATCTCGAATGCGACGAGCACGGTCGCTTCGAGTTCATCGCGAGCGTCGACAAGCCGGAGAGCGGGGCGTGGCTGCCGCTCGCCCCCGACAGCAACCTCATCTCCGTCCGGCAGACGTACCAGGATCGCCGCAAGGAGATTCCCGCCGAGCTGTCCATCGAATGCCTGAATCCCGACGGCGAATTCGTGCCGCTGAGTTCCGAGGAGATGGGGGAGAGGCTCACCAAGGCCGTCGGCATGGTCCGCGGCACCGCGAACACCTTCCTCGAGTGGTCACGAAAGTTCCAGCCGCACACCAACGAGATCTTCGACTGGGGCCAGGACTACTTCCAGAACGCCGGCGGCGACCCGACGATCTTCTACCTGCACGGGTACTGGAAGCTCGCCGACGACGAGGCCTGGGTCATCGAGACCGAGGTCCCGAACTGCGAGTACTTCAACTTCGTGCTGCAGAACTTCTGGGTGGAGTCCCTCGACTACAACCGGACGAACATATACATCAACAACCACACCGCGAAGCTGAACGACGACGGGACGCTGACGATCGTGGTGTCGGCCGAGGACCCCGGCTACGGCAACTGGATCAGCACCGACGCGCACACCGAGGGGACCTGGGCGATGCGCTGGATCAAGGCGGACTCGCACCCGATCCCGACGTCCAAGGTCGTGAAGCTGTGAGCGTCGGCGCGATGAAGTGGTCGCTCGCGGCGGCGATGATCGACGCCTGGGACCTGTGCGAGCTGGCGCGGGTCGCGGAGGAGGTCGGATTCGACTCGATCGCGATGCCCGACTCGGTGTTCTACCCGGAGACTGTGTCGGCCGACTACCCGTATTCGCCTGACGGCAAACGCATGTGGGCACCCGAGACGCCGATGCCGGATCCCTTCATCGCGATGACGGCGATGGCGGCGGTGACCGAGCGCCTGACGTTCTACACGAACGTGCTCAAGCTGCCGCTGCGCGACCCGCTGCTCACCGCGAAGCAGATCTCGACGATGGCGGTGATGTCGGGCGACCGGATCGCGGTCGGCGTGGGCCTGTCGTGGATCCCGGAGGAGTTCCGGTTCACCGGCACCGAGATGCGGACCCGGGGTGCCCGCACGGACGAGGCGATCCAGATCGTCAAGGCCGTGTGCGCGGGGAACGGACCCGAGTGGGTCGAATTCCACGGCAAGCACTACGACTTCGACCGGCTCATGATCAGCCCGGCCCCGGATCGGCCGGTGCCGATCTACGTCGGCGGCCACAGCGAGCCGGGCCTGCGGCGCGCCGCCCGCCTGGCCGACGGGTGGATCTCCGTCAACGTCGGCGTCGACGAACTCACCACCGCGATCGCCCGTCTGGGTGAACTGCGGGCCGAATACGGCCGTGCCGAAGAACCTTTCGAGATCAACGTGTCGCCCACGGGGGTGCGGGACCTCGACGGGTACCGGGCGCTGGCCGACATCGGCGTCACCGAGTGCCGCGTCTCACCCTGGTACCTCTACGGTGCCGACTTCACGAGTCGGACGGCGCGGCTCGACGCGATCCGCCGGTTCGCGGACGAGGTCATCGCGGTCGCACGCGAGGAAGCCGCCGCCCACTGAAACGCCGAACGGGAGTTCACCACACGCTTCGAGTTCGAAGGTGTGCCGTGAACTCCCGTTCAGGGGTTCGCGGGCGATACTAGATCGGCAGCTTGCGGAAGATCGCGCGCGGGACGTGGCGCAGCGCCATCATCACGAAGCGCCACGGACCCGGAGTCCAGACGATTTCCTTGCCCTTGTCGGACGCGGCCACCGCGAGCGCGGCGACGTCTTCCTTGTTCACCGTCAGCGGGGCTTCCTTGACGTGCGCGCTGAACTTGGTGCGCACCATGCCCGGTCGGACGACGGTGACCTTGGGGCCGAACGGGGCCAGGGCCTCGCCGAGGCCGAGGTAGAAGCCGTCGAGGCCGGCCTTGGTGGAGCCGTAGACGAAGTTGGCGCGCTTGACGCGCTCGCCCGCCACGGACGACATCGCGACGATGCGGCCGAAGCCCTGCGCCTTCATCTTCTCGCCGAGCAGCACGCCGACCGAGACGGACGCGGTGTAGTTGACGTTCGCGACCAGCACGGCCTTGCGCTGGTTCTGCCACAATTCCTCGGCGTCGCCGTCGAGCGCGAACGCGACGATCGCGACGTCCACATCGCCCTTGGACCACGCCTCGTCGATCACCTTGGGGTGGCTCTCGGTGTCGAGCGCGTCGAAGTCGACCAGATCGACCTGCGTGGCGCCCGCGGCCTTCATCTGGGCGACGGCAGCGTCGCGGCCCGGATCATTCGGCAGCGCAGCGAGAATCACTCGCAGCGGCGACTTCTTCAGGTACTCCTCGCAGATCGCCAGGCCGATCTCGGACGTGCCACCGAGCAGCAGCAGGGTCTGGGGATTTCCGACGGCGTTGATCACTGCAGTTCCAACCTTCTGGACATGTCGGAGGCGAAAACGCCTGTGGGGTCGACGGATCGGCGGACCTTGATCCACTCGTTGATCCGGGGGTACATGGCGTGGAACGTCTCGGCCGTGGTCCGCGAGTCCTTCGCGGTGTACAGGCGGCCGCCGAACTCGAGCACGCGCTTGTCGAGTTCGCTCACGAACTCGTTCAGGCCCGGCTTGATTCGGAAGTCGACGCAGATGTTCCACCCGGCCATCGGGAAGCTCAGCGGCGCCTTGTTGCCCTCGCCGAACAGCTTGAAGACGTTGAGGAACGAGTGGTGTCCCGACGCCTGGATGTCGCGGATGATCTGCTTGAACTCGCCCACGGCCTCCGGCGGCACCACGAACTGGTACTGCAGGAATCCGTTGGATCCGTAGCCGCGGTTCCACTCGCCGAAGAGATCGAGCGGGTGGTAGAACGACGTCAGATTCTGGATCTGGTTGTCCGCGTTCTTGGTCTTGCGGTAGTACAGCTCACCGATCACCGAGAAGTTGAACTTGTTCGCGAGCCCGTTCGGGAAGACGTCGGGCAGCGTCAGCAGCGTCGGCGCGTCGAACTTGAGCGGGTCCTTCTGCAGCTTCTTCGGGAGCTGGTCGAGCTTGGCCAGACTGCCCCGCGAGACCGCCGCCCGGCCCAGCTTCGGTTCGGGCGAGATCGCGTCGAACCAGGCGCTCGAGTAGTCGTAGTTGTTCTCGCTGCCGTCGCTGTGCAGCGCGATGGTCTCGTCCAGGTCGGCGGTGCGCCGGCTGTCCGCGATGAAGTACGCGGTCTCCGTCGCCGTCATCTCGATCGTGGCCTTGAGGATGATGCCCGTCAGGCCCATGCCACCGACCGTGGCCCAGAACAGCTTCGAGTTCCGACCGGCCGGCGTGAGGGTGCGGACCTGGCCGTCTGCCGTGAGCAGATCCATCGAGCGCACGTGGTTGCCGAAGCTACCGGCGCTGTGGTGGTTCTTGCCGTGGATGTCGGACGCGATGGCGCCGCCGACCGTGACCTGGCGGGTACCCGGCAGCACCGGCACCCACAGACCGAACGGCAGGGCCGCGCGCATCAGCTGATCCAGGTTGACGCCGGCGTCGACCGTCACCAGTCGGCTGTGGGCGTCGATGTTGTGGATCCGCTTCAGCGCGTTCATGTCGACGACGAGTCCGCCCGCGTTCTGCGCCGGGTCGCCGTACGAGCGGCCCAGGCCGCGCGCGATGACGCCGCGTCGCAGGTGCGACGGCTTCGACTCGTTCTGCTCCGCCACCTGGGCGACCGCCTTGGCGATCACCTCGACGTCGGGCGTGGACAGCACCTGGGCGGTGGTGGGCGCGGTGCGTCCCCATCCGGTGAGGGTGCGGGTCTGCGTGGGGAGCGGCTCGTGCGCCGTCTCGTCTGCTGTCTCGGACATCGGCTACGAGGCTACCTGGCGGTAAGGGCGCCACTCCGAAAAGAGTGCGCCGATCCACAACTTCTTTACCCGCGTTTTGCGCACTTATCGGGCGTTTCCCGGGCTCGGGAACCGCGACAAGTGCGCAAAACGCGGGGGAAGGGGGAACAGATCAGGCGGGGACGATGAGTCCGGCGGTCTGGGTGCGGGCCTTGGCGAAGCGGTCGGCGACGTCGGCCCAGTTGACGATGTTCCAGAAGGCGTTGACGTAGTCGCCCTTGACGTTCTGGTAGTCGAGGTAGAAGGCGTGTTCCCACATGTCGAGCATGAGCAGGGGGGTCAGGCCGATGCTGATGTTGCCCTGCTGGTCGTAGAGCTGGACGATGATCAGGCGCTGTCCGATGGAGTCCCAGGCGAGGATGGACCAGCCGGAGCCCTGGATGCCGTTGGCGTTGGCGGAGAAGTGGGCGCGGAAGGCGTCGAAGCTGCCGAAGAAGTCGTCGATCGCGGCGGCGAGTTCGCCTTCGGGCTTGTCGCCACCCTCCGGGCTCAGGTTGTTCCAGAAGACGGAGTGGTTGGTGTGGCCGCCGAGGTGGAACGCGAGGTTCTTCTCGTGCAGGTTGACCACGGGTGCGACGGCGTCGGCCTCGCGCAGCTCGGCGAGCTTGTCGAGGGCGGCGTTGGCGCCGGCGACGTACGCGGCGTGGTGCTTGTCGTGGTGGAGCTCCATGATCTTGCCGGAGATGTGGGGCTCGAGGGCGGCGTAGTCGTAGGGGAGATCGGGCAGCGTGTAAACGGTCATGCCGTTGATCTTGCAACCTCGAGCGCACTCGAGGTCTATCGGTTGTGTGGGACGTCACCGAGTTACGTCGGGGCGGCTGTTCGGGATCGCCTAGTCTCGTTGCGTGCCCGGAACCCCCCACGCCCACGAGCCGAACGCCCCGCTGCCGGTGGAGATCCCCGTCACCGATTCCGTCGTCGACGAGTCGCTGGATCTCAAGACGCAGATCGTGCGGTTCGTCGTCACCGGTGGCCTGTCCGCGATCGTGGACTTCGGGCTACTGCTGATTCTGCTGAAGGTCGGGTTGCCGTTCGCGGTGGCGAAGTCGATCAGCTTCATCGTGGGCACCACGACCGCGTACCTGATCAATCGTCGTTGGACGTTCAAGGCCGAGCCGAGCCGCGCTCGGTTCATCGCGGTCGTCGTACTCTATGCGCTCACGTTCGCGGTCCAGGTCGGCATCAGCACGTGGCTCAACAGCGTGCTCGCCGACGAGTGGTGGCGCGTGCTGCTGGCGTTCGTCGTCGCCCAGGGCACCGCGACGGTGATCAACTTCGTGGTCCAGCGTGCGGTGATCTTCAGGCTCCGATAGCTGTCTGGACACCTGTCTGTAGAGTCTTCCAATCCAGAGTGGAACGGGTTACATTTCTGGCACCCCAACCGGAGGAGTCAGATCGTGCGCTACGGAATCAGCCTGTTCACCAGTGACCGAGGCATCACCCCCGCGGCCGCCGCACGTGCCGTCGAACAGTGCGGGTTCGACGCGTTCTACGTGCCCGAGCACACGCACATCCCGGTCAACCGGGAATCGAACCACCCCGGCACCGGCAACGAGACCCTTCCCGACGACCGCTACATGCGCACGCTCGATCCGTGGGTCGCGCTCGGCACCGCCGCGTCGGTGACGTCGCGGATCCGGTTGGGCACGTCGGTGGCGCTCCCGCTCGAGCACGACCCGATCACCCTCGCGAAGACCATCGCCTCGCTCGACCACCTGTCCGGCGGGCGCGTCACGTTCGGCGTCGGCTACGGCTGGAACGCGGAAGAACTCGCCGACCACGGCATCGACCCGAAGAAGCGCCGGACGGCGCTGCGCGAGTACCTCGAGGCGATGCAGGTGTTGTGGACGCAGGAGGAGGCGTCGTACGACGGGCAGTTCGTGAGCTTCGGCCCGAGTTGGGCGTGGCCCAAGCCGATCCAGCAGCCGCGTCCGCCGGTGCTGGTGGGCGCGGGCGCGTCGGAGAAGACGTTCGCGTGGATCGCCCGCTCGGCCGACGGCTGGATCACCACCCCGATCGAGCGCGACATCGAGGACAACGTCACGCTGCTGCGCAAGATATGGGCGGACGCCGGACGCTCCGGGCAGCCCGAGATCGTCGTCCTGGCCGGCAAGCCCGACGCCGAGAAGCTCGCGCGGTGGCACGAACTCGGGGTGAGCGAGGCCCTGTTCGGCATGCCCGACAGCTCCGAGGACGAGGTTGTCGCGTACCTGCAGCGGCTGGCCGGCAAGCTCGGCATCGGGTAGCGCGCGTCAGCGCGGCGGGCCCTCCTGCAGCACCAGCGAACCGGATCTCTCCACACCGGCGGCGTCGATCCAGCGCAGCTGCACGGTGTCCCCGGGATGCAGGGCGATCATCCGCAGGTTGAGGTCCGCGGACGACCGGATCGGGACGCCGCCGAATTCGACGATCACATTGCCGCGGGCGAGCCCGACGCCCTCGGCGGGGCTGCGGTAGGCGACGACGGTCACCTCCGCGCCCGAACGGGTTCCGGTCTGTTGATCGCGGTGATCGCGCACGCTCACCCCGAGCAGCGGGGTGGGTCCGACGTGCACGGTGTCGGAGGGCCGGCCCGCCAGCACCTGCTCCACCAGGTCCATCGCGGCGTCGATGGGGATCGCGTACGACTTGGGCGCCGGCGCGGGCTCGGACTTCGCACCCGACTCGACAGCGTTGCCGGCACTGTTGACCCCGACGACCTCGCCGAACGTGTTCACGAGCGGGCCGCCGGAGTCGCCCGGCCGGACGTCGGCGTTCACCTCGATGAGCCCCGACAGCTCGTTGCGGGAGCCGTCGGCGGCGTTGCGGGTCAGGACGTCCACCCCCAACCGGGTCACCGCGCCCGGTGCCGACACCGGTACCCCGCCGCCCTCCGCGTTCCCGATGGCGGTGACGGGGTCGCCGATCCGCATCGAATGCGACGAACCGAGTTGGGCCGACGGCAGATTCGCCGCCCCCGGCAGTCGCAGGACCGCGAGGTCCCGCGAGCTGTCGTAGCCGACGACCTCGACGGCGTACGCCGACCGGTCGCGCATGCTGGTCGCGGCGATCTCCGTGCCACCGTCGACGACGTGATGGTTCGTCAACACGATCGCCGACGACCCGGAGGGTTGGAGCACGATCCCGGTGCCGGCCGTCGTGCCGAGCCCGGAACGGGCCGTGAGCGTGACGATGGTCGGGACGATCCGGTTCGTCAGTTCGTCCGGAGCCAGCGGCGCGGGCGGTGGCGCGACAAGGGTCGTCGAGGGAGACGAGGCGCCCACCGCGCCGTGCTCGAGCAGAGTGCCGTGTTCGAGCGGAATCGACAGGAGCGCGAGGCCCGCCGCGACCAGCACTGCGATCGCAGCGCTCACGCGGCGGATCCCTCGCGCGCTCATCGGCTCAGTCGGTTCCCTCCCGGTACCGGGGCAGCAGCCCCGAGTCCAGCGCCTGCCGGAGAGTCGGGGCGGCGAGATCCTTGTCGGACAGCGTCCACTGCAGGGCGGCGCCGTCGCGACCGACGACCGGCCAGTCGATGCCGATCCCCGGATCCAGCGGGCTCACCTCGTGCTCGCGTTCGGGGTTGTAGCCCGTCGAGCACAGGTACATCACCGTCGAGCCGTCCTCGAGCGAGAGGAATGCGTGCCCCAGTCCCTCCGAGATGAAGATCGCACGGCGGTCGACGTCGTCGAGCAGCACCGAGTCCCACTGCCCGAACGTCGGCGACCCGGCCCGCAGGTCGACGACGACGTCGAGGATCGCGCCCTTGGCGCACGTGACGTACTTGGCCTGGCCGGGCGGGACGTCGGCGAAGTGGATGCCGCGCAGCACGCCGGCCGCGGACACCGAGCAGTTGGCCTGCTGCAGATCGAGCGTGCGGCCGACGGCCGCCGAGAAGCCGGGTTCCTTGAACCACTCGAGGAACACCCCGCGGTGGTCACCGAACTGGCGGGGCGTGATCTCCCACGCCCCCGGAACCTTCAACTCCCGATAATCCATGGTCACCATTCTCTGCCGCGCTCGAGCAGCCCCAGCAGGTACGTGCCGTAGCCGCTCTTGGTCAGCGGTTCGGCCCGCTCCCGCAGTTCGTCGTCGGTGATGAACCCGCGCCGCCAGGCCACCTCCTCGGGCACCCCGATCTTCAGACCCTGCCGCTGCTCGATGGTGCGGACGTAGTTCGACGCGTCCAGCAGCGAGTCGAACGTGCCGGTGTCCAGCCATGCGGTGCCGCGGGGGAGCACCTCCACCTGCAGCCGCCCGGCCTCGAGGTACGTGCGGTTGACGTCGGTGATCTCGTACTCGCCGCGCGCCGACGGCGTCAGCTCACGGGCGATGGAGACGACGTCGTTGTCGTAGAAGTAGAGCCCCGGCACCGCGTAGTTCGACCGCGGCGCCGCCGGCTTCTCCTCCAGGGAGATCGCGGTGCCCGCGTCGTCGAACTCGATGACCCCGTACGCGCCCGGATCGGACACCCAGTACCCGAACACCGCGCCGCCCTTGACGTCGTGGAAGCGGGTGAGCGTGGTGCCCAGGCCGGGGCCGTAGAAGATGTTGTCGCCCAGCACGAGCGCCACCGAGTCCGAGCGGATGTGGTCGGCGCCCAGCACGAACGCCTGCGCGAGACCGTTCGGTTCGTGCTGTACCTGGTAGCTCAGCGAGATGCCGAACCGGGAGCCGTCGCCCAGCAGGTTCCGGAACTGGTCGGCGTCGCCGGGCGTCGTGATGATCAGGATGTCGCGGATCCCGGCCAGCATCAGCGTCGAGAGTGGGTAGTAGATCATCGGCTTGTCGTAAACCGGCACCAGCTGCTTGCTCACGCCCAGCGTGATCGGGTGCAGTCGGCTGCCCGTGCCACCAGCCAGAATGATTCCGCGCATGTAGTGCAGTGTTTCACGTGGGACGACGTGATTTCGGCGGAGTGCAGAGTCACGTCCGCTTTCGGAGAGAACGAGCCTATCGGCGAGTGACCGTCCCGTCGTCGCCCGTTTCCGATCTCGGCGCAAAACCGACACGTGAGTGCCATCACAATTGGGTCGCAAAAGGGGTGAATTCGTGGGTGAAGTGTCGGGCGAGGCGCCCGTGATCGAACGACGTGATCGGGCCGGCGGCCGGTCCGCTCCTGACCGCACGACCGCTGCCGGTGACCCTGGCGCAAGGGCGCCGAAATCGGACATTTTGCAGGCCAAACGCTCGATTGACCATTTGTACCGAACCGTCAATGTGTGAGTGGTGCCACAACTTTCGGCGGCGAATCATCGCCGGGGTGAAATGGGCTCCGCCTCAATATCTTCGGTCGCGTTCGGATCTGAGGCTGATCCAGTTCGTGTAGCGTCGCCGACTGTCAGCGGTTTCGGGGACCGCCCAACAGATCCGTCACTAGACGGGGGTCGACGCTCGGTCCGGAACTGCGGAATTCTCGATGCGCCACCCCCTAAGGCAGGCAACATGTGGGAACGGCGTCTCGGTTACCTTTCGGAAGGGCGTGCGCGGGGGCGCGGCGTCAGCAACCGCACTGTGATGCGGAGAGTGCGCCTACGCCTCTGAAGGCTTGACTCGCGCGCTGAATCGGTTGGTGGACTTGGTATTCGATGCCATTCCCTTCCGTCGGAGCCTAACCGGTCCTGAAGTCTTTGTCGCTTTCGTGTGGGCTCGTTCGTCGCCCCTGCCCGTGGCGACCCTTCGTGATCGACATGATGGCCGGTGGCGGCCGCCGAGTGATCGGTGCGCCAGATCGACCGGTCGCCGACGGCCTGCCCGCATGGCGCCGTCTCGCGCCGGGATCTCAGCCGATGCAGCTCTGGGTGTAACGCCGCTGCGGCATTCGAAGATCAACTAAGACAAGACATTTCGGGTCACCGACATGTCGTGCTTCTCGCGTGGCACGACCCTGGTCGGGGGCCTCTGCGTCGGCGAATCGCCGCAAAGTCACGTACGCCGGGTCGGCAGACCCTCTATCGAGGAAAGTTGTGAGAGATGCGAATCGCAGTATTCGGCACGGGATATCTCGGTGCGACGCATGCGGCATGTATGGCCGAACTCGGTCACGAGGTGATCGGCGTCGACGTCGACCCCGACAAGGTCGCCCGCCTGCAGAGCGGTGAGGCTCCCTTTTTCGAGCCGGGACTGTCCGAGTTGCTGGAGCGACACACCGCCTCGGGCCGGCTACGTTTCACGTCCTCTTACGAACTCGCGGCGCAGTCGGCCGACGTGCATTTCATCGCAGTCGGAACGCCTCAGCGGCCGGATTCGCCTGCGGCCGATCTGAGCCAGGTCGATGCCGTCGTCGAAGCCCTCGCACCCTTGCTCACGAGGCCGGCAGTCGTGTTCGGCAAATCGACGGTGCCTGTCGGCACAGCCGCTCGAATTGCCGAGCGCCTGCAGGCCCTCGCCCCGTCACCGGACGTCAGCCTGGCCTGGAATCCGGAGTTCCTCCGCGAAAGCACCGCGGTGGACGACACTCTCTCGCCCGACCGGATCGTGCTCGGCATCGGTTCCGGAGATCCGAAGCGGATCGAGGCCGTCACCCGCGAGGTCTATGCCCGCTCGCTGGCCGAGGGCACGCCGCTGGTGATCACCGATCTCGCCACGGCCGAACTGACGAAGGTCGCCGCGAATTCGTTCCTGGCAACCAAGATCTCCTTCATCAACAGTGTCGCCGAGGTATGCGATGCCGTGGACGCCGACGTGGCCGTCCTGGCCGACGCGATCGGGCTCGACGATCGGATCGGTCGTCGATTCCTCAACGCCGGAGTGGGATTCGGCGGCGCCTGCCTGCCGAAGGATGTGCGGGCCTTCCAGACGCGGGCCGCCGAACTCGGTGCCTCGTCCGCGGTGCGCCTGCTCGCCGATGTCGAGTGGATCAACTCCCGTCAGCGAACACGCGTGGCGACGATGGCACTCGACGCCTGTCGCGGCATCGACAAGCCGAGAGTCGCCGTGCTCGGGCTGACGTTCAAACCCGAATCGGACGACGTCCGTGATTCGCCGGCCCTCGATGTGGCCTCGCGCCTCGCGGCCGCGGGCGTCGCGGTTCAGACCTGGGACCCGCACGGCATGGACAATGCGGAGCGGCTGTATCCCGAGTTGGAGTACGGCAATTCCCTGCTCGATGCCTGCAAGGCGGCCGACGTGCTCCTCGTGATGACCGAGTGGGACGAGTTTCGTCGCCTCGACCCCCACGAGCTTGCCGGGATCGTCCAAGAACGTGTCGTGATCGACGCGCGCAACTGTCTGGATCCCGCCGCCTGGCGGGAGGCCGGATGGACGTACCGCGCTATCGGACGACGTTGAAGCACACTCACGGAACGGAGTACACATAATGCGGGTCGTCATCACCGGAGGCGCAGGGTTCATCGGATCGCACCTCTGCGAGGCTCTCCTTGCGCGCGGCGACGAGGTGATCTGTGTCGACAACCTCGCGTCCGGACGCGTCGACAACATCCGTCACCTGCTCGAGTCGCCGAGATTCCTGCTCGACGTCCACGACATCCGTAACCCACTCGCGCTCAGTGGCGAGGTCGACGCCGTCGCAAATCTCGCGAGCCTGGCCTCCCCGCCCGAGTACCTTCGTCACCCCGTCTTCACCCTGACGACGGGGTCGGTCGGGACCAAGAACGCCCTGGACCTCGCCGCCGACCGCGGAGCGCGGTTCGTACAGGCGTCGACGAGCGAGGTCTACGGAGACCCGGCCGTGCATCCCCAGCGCGAGGACTACTGGGGCAACGTCAATCCCACGGGCCCGCGCAGTGTCTACGACGAGGCCAAGCGCTACGGCGAGGCACTGGTCGCGGCATATGCGCGGGAGGGCGTCAACGCGGGAATCGTCCGCATCTTCAACACCTACGGGCCGCGGATGCGTCTCGACGACGGCCGCGTCGTGACGAACTTCATCACTCAGGCGCTGCAAGGTCGGCCGTTGACGGTGTACGGCGACGGGAGCCAGACCCGAAGCCTCTGCTACGTATCGGATTTGGTGCGTGGATTGATCGCGATGATCGACAATCCCGTGCCCGGGCCGATGAATCTCGGTAATCCGCAAGAGATGACGGTGCAGCAGTTGGCCGAGCTGACGCGGGACATCGTCGGCTCGACGTCGGCGATCGAGTACCTGCCGTTGCCGCAGGACGACCCCACGCGTCGACGGCCCGACATTCGCAAGGCGCAAACCGAACTCGGCTGGAACCCGTGCGTGGACGTCACCGAGGGACTGGCGAAGACGATCGAGTGGAACATCGCCAACGGTGCTCGGAACGGTCACCTGGTCGATGCCTGACGCCATCCAGGCGGACGAGGTGGGGCGCCACCACGCACCCGACGTCGATGATTCCGCGACGGATGCCGAGGAGTTGCGGGCATACCTGTGCGAGCTCTCCGGCGGGCACGTCGTGGACGTGCGCCCGTCGGGCCCTGTCTTCGGGTCCCTCCCGCCTCGTCGTAGCCCGGGTTCCGACATCCTGCCGCCCGCACTGCCACGGAAAGCCAGGCGCGCGATCGCGGTCCTGACCGCCGGTTGGCTGCTCACCTTCGTCGGATTCACGTCGTGGTGGCTGCTGCCGGCACATCGCATCGCGGTGTTCGGCTTCCTCCTCAACTCGGTTCTGCTGCTTGCGGTGCTGTCACTGTCGATCTACTTCCTGCAAGCCGTCAATCGGATGCGACGCGTCGATGCACGAACTCCCGTGCCCGATGTGCGGGTTGCCATGATCGTGACGAAGGCGCCGTCGGAGCCGTGGCCGCTGGTACGCACCACTCTCGAGGCGATGCTCGCTCAGGACTATCCGGGCGACTACGACGTCTGGCTCGCCGACGAGGATCCGGGTCCCGAAACCGTCGCGTGGTGCACCCGTCACGGTGTGTCGATCTCGACGCGACGGGGTGACGATCGCTATCAGCGGACCACCTGGCCGCGCCGGCGAAGGTGCAAGGAGGGCAACCTCGCCTACTTCTACGACCATTACGGGTACGAGGCGTACGACGTTGTCTCGCAACTGGACTCCGATCACGTTCCCGCGGTCGACTATCTACGCGAGATCGTGCGTCCGTTCGCCGATCCGGCGGTCGGCTACGTGGCGGCTCCGAGCGTGTGCGATGCCAATGCGGATCTCTCCTGGACCGTGCGGGGGCGTCCGCACGACGAGGCGATGTTCCACGGGGCGCAACAGATCGGGTTCAACGGCGACGGCACGCCGGTGTGCATCGGATCGCACTACGCGGTCCGCACGGCGGCCCTGCGTCAGATCGGCGGACTCGGACCCGACCTCGCGGAGGACTTCACGACGTCATACCTGCTCAACGTTGCCGGCTGGCGCGGTGCCTTCGCGATCGACGCCCCGGCACGCGGTGACGGACCCCCGGACTTCGCGGCGATGGTGACCCAGGAGTTCCAGTGGGCGCACAGTCTCACCACCGTGTTCTTCGGGCTCGTTCTACGCACGTGCCGGGTCCTGCCGCGCCGCCTGGCCGCGCAGTTCCTCTTCCAGTCGGGCTTCGACATCCTGCTCGCCCTCATGTCGGCCGGCGGCCTGAGTCTGTTCGCCCTCGCCTGTGCGACGCAATCACCTTGGGTGTCGGTCCATTTCGTCGTCTTCTTCGGACTGTGGTTTGCGCTGACCGGCTGGATGCTCGCGGTGAGCCTCCTGGTTCGTCGCAGTGGGCTGATGCGCCCGGCCGACGCACCGATCGTCAGCTGGGAACGCGCGCTGTACGCAGCGAGTCGCTGGCCGTTCGTCCTCACCGGGGTCGTCGTCGCCATGGTCGAGCGTGTCGTTCCGCGCACGGTCGATTTCAAGGTGACCCCGAAGGGTAAGGCCGGACCGCAGGCGTTCCCGGTACGTCTCGCCCTACCGTTCTGTGTCACGGCGGTGATCCTGGCGGCTTGTGCCAGTGCGGGTCTCGGCAGTCCGGAGGTAATCGGGTATGTCGGGCTTTCACTCCTGACAGCGTCGGCGCAGGTGCTCGTCGCAACTCTCGTCACCGTGCTGCACGCTCTCGATACCCGTCGGCGCACGGGCGTGGGCAGCGCAACAGCGATGCGCCTCGTCCGCGCCCCGTTACTGCTGTGCGCGACAACGGCCGTCCCCGTTGCGCTCGTCTGCGCTCTGTACATCGTCGAACTCGCGAAAGTCATCTGAATGTCCGCCACCTCCGATACATCGATCGGCCCGCAGCGCGTCCTGGTCACCGGCGGTGCCGGATTCATCGGCAGCCACACGTGCGTCGAACTCATCGAGTCCGGGCACGACGTCGTCGTCGTCGACGACCTCTCCGCCGGGCACGCCGCCGCCCTCGACCGCGTGCGCGAGATCACCGGTACCCGTCCGGTCTTCGAGCGTGTCGACATTACCGACGCCGCAGCCCTCGATGCGGTCTTCCGCCGGCATTCGGTCGACGCAATCATCCATTTCGCGGCGCGTAAGGCCGTCGGCGAGTCGACCGAGATCCCACTCGACTACTTCGACACCAATGTCGGGGGCACGGCCAGCCTGCTTGCCGCGGCACGCCGGGCGGGCGTGCACCGGATCGTCTTCTCCTCGTCCTGTTCCATCTACGGCAGTACCGGCGCCCACGATCTCGACGAATCCGCACCGACGGCACCGGCCAATCCGTACGCGTGGTCCAAGCTCGCGTGTGAACAGATGATCGAGCAGGCCTGCCGGTACCACGACGAGCAACGCGCGGTCAGCCTGCGGTACTTCAACCCCATCGGTGCTCACCCCAGCGGGCTGCTCGGTGAGGACCCACACGGCACGCCGCGCAACGTCGTGCCGTACCTCGCGCAGGTCGCTGTGGGCAGGCGAGAACGACTGCAGGTCTTCGGCGGCGACTATCCGACACCCGACGGATCCGCGATCCGCGACTACGTGCACGTCGTCGATATCGCTCGCGGTCACGTAGCTGCCCTCGATCACGTCGACGATCAGCCCGGCATGCAGCTGTTCAATCTCGGTACCGGGCAGGGTACTTCGGTGCTCGAGCTTCGTGCGGCCTTCGCCGCCGCGGCCGATCGTGACATCCCCTATGTCGTTGTCGACCGGCGGGCGGGCGACGTGCCGCGGCTGGTTGCGGACATCGGCGCCGTTCGTCGTGCCTGGAGTTGGAAGCCCGAATATGATTTGGCGACCATGTGCCGCGACGCGTGGCGATTCCAGAAGTCCCACCCCGAGGGATACCGCCGATGAGGAGGGATACGGCCGATGAGTACGCCGCACCAGCTGACTCGCCGAGCATTGTTCGCCGGTGGCCTGAGCCTTGCAGCCGCCGGACTGGCCGGTTGTATGTCGAACACGCCGGCCGCCGCCTCCTCGTCGCTCGGAGAGCGGCGTCCACTGCCGCCGGGACCATTGCCGGGCGTGGGCGCCTGGCAGGGTAAGGCGGTCACTGCGGGACTCCCCGATTCCGGCGCGCGCTGGTACTACACGTGGACCCCCGACCATGAGGGCATCGACACCCCGGACGGATGCGAGTTCGTGCCGATGATCTGGGGCGAACGAGATCTGAACGATGATGCGTTGCGCCGCGCGAAATCCCACGGCACGGTGTTGCTCGGCTTCAACGAACCCGATGTGCGGGCGCAGGCCAACATGTCTGTCGACGCTGCGCTGAACGCGTGGCCGCGGTTGCAACAGACCGGACTTCCGCTGGGTGCACCGGCCGTCGCAACGCTCGGCGACGTGCCCGGCAAATGGCTCGACCAGTTCATGTCGGGAGCTCGGTCACGGGGCTATCGCGTCGACTTCATTCCACTGCACTGGTACCTTTCGCCGGCGTTGCGGGCCACTTTTTCGATTGAAGCCGCGGTCGATGATCTTCGCCGATACCTGGACGCTGTCCATGCCCGCTACGGACTGCCGTTGTGGCTCACGGAATTCAGCCTCATCACGTACCAGGACGGCGCGCACGTCATGCCGCCACGCGTCCAGGCCGAATTCCTCGCCGCCGCGGCGGCGATGATGACGACGCTGCCGTACCTGCAGCGGTGGGCGTGGTTCTCCCTTCCGCCGTGGCCCGAGGGGCCCGACACCGCGCTCTACGACGCCGGCGGAAAGATCACTGCCGTAGGCAAGCAGTTCCGTTCGATCTCCTGACTGCGGGGGGAGTGGTTCTTCCGGCCTCGATGCGGTCGCGGGCCCTTCCTCGGTACTGTTCGTGCACATGAGGCTGCTCGTCACCGGCGGCGCCGGGTTCATCGGCGCCAACTTCGTCCACCAGACCGTCGCCGACCGCCCGGACGTCCGGGTCACGGTCCTGGACGCGCTGACGTACGCCGGCAACAAGTCCTCGCTGGACGCCGTGGCCGACCGCATCGACTTCGTGCACGGCGACATCGCCGACGCCGAGGTGGTGAACCGCCTGGTGGCCGACGCCGACGCGGTGGTGCACTTCGCGGCCGAGTCGCACAACGACAACTCGCTCGCCGACCCGTGGCCGTTCGTGCGCACCAACGTGGTGGGCACGTACACGCTGCTGCAGGCCGTCCGCGACCACGACGTCCGCTACCACCACATCTCCACCGACGAGGTGTACGGCGACCTCGAACTGGACGACCCGGCCCGGTTCACCGAGTCCACGGCCTACAACCCGTCGAGCCCGTACTCGTCGACCAAGGCGTCGAGCGACATGCTGGTGCGCGCGTGGACGCGGTCGTTCGGGATCCGCGCGACGCTGTCGAACTGCTCGAACAACTACGGCCCGTTCCAGCACGTCGAGAAGTTCATTCCCCGCCAGATCACGAACCTGCTCGACGGGGTCCGGCCCAAGCTGTACGGGCAGGGCCGCAATGTGCGCGACTGGATCCACGTCGACGATCACAACCGTGCGGTCTGGACGGTTCTCGAGCGGGGGCGGATCGGGGAGACGTATCTGATCGGAGCGGACGGTGAGGTCGACAACCGCACCGTCATCGCGATGCTGCTCGAGATCTTCGGCAAGGCTCCGGACGACTTCGACTTCGTCCCCGACCGGGCCGGCCACGACCTGCGCTACGCGATCGACTCGACGCGCCTGCGCACCGAACTCGGGTGGGAGCCGCGGTACCGCGACTTCCGCAGCGGCCTCGAGGCCACCGTCCAGTGGTACCGAGACAACGAGCCGTGGTGGCGCCCGGCGAAATCGGGCACCGAGGCCGGGTACGCACGCACCGGTCAGTAGGCACAGCCGGATCGAAGCCCGCAATCCAGCCACGTAGGTCCCGTCGGGGCGGTACCGTGACCTGCATTCGTGTCGGGATCTGTCACACCGGACTCGTACCGGAGGGGGCACTCTTATGGAGGCCGAACCGCACAGCCGCTCGCACCATCGTCGTCGGACCGCGCGCCGGACGCTCGTCGTCGCGTCGGCGTTCACGACGCTCACCGTCGGGTTCGCCGGGAATGCCACGGCCGACCCGGTCGCTGCCGCCCCGCCGCCGGCGTGCTCACCGATCCGGGTCGAGGGATTGCTCGCCAACGTCACCGACGCGGTGGCACCGGGTCTGGTGCTGCCGGTGCCCTGCCAGGACGCGGTCGGTGTCGGCTACGTCGGCTCGGCCGATCTGGGGGCCGGCGCGCTCGGGGCCGCCGCGGTGGCCGGTCTCGGCAGTTTGGCGCTGGCCACCGCGGACTGGAGCAGCATCGACTTCGGCAACACCGGCCCGAACAACACCGGTTCCTACAACACGGGCTCGGCCAACACCGGGTCCGACAACGTCGGATGGGCCAACACCGGGTCGGGCAACCTGGGCTCGGCGAACACCGGCTCGGGCAACGTCGGCTCGGCCAATACGGGGTCCGGCAACGTGGGGTCGGCGAACACCGGTTCGACCAACCTGGGCTCGATGAACACCGGTTCGGCGACCTACGGCTCCCTCAAGACGGGCATCGGCTCGCTGGCCGCCGGCTCGCTCGGCATCGGGACGCTGAGTTGAGGCGACGGTCACGCGCGCCGTCGTCGAAGCGGGAGGGGGCAGGCCTGGGTTGATATTCTTCCGACTCGGGTGGGCGCTGCGTTCCGCCACGAATGTCGGGACAATGCTAGGAGCAGAATGAGCGAGTCGGCGTCGGTTGCACCTGTGGACGGGGACGCGGCGACAGCTCGCGGCGCGCTCGCCGAACAGCGATCCTCGGGACGACTCGTGGTGCAGCGTGGTGTCTTCTCCGGTCCCACGCCGCGGGTCAAGGACGGGATGTACGCGCGGATCGCATCCGGGTCCGGGCACCGCGAGCGCTTCGCGCTCCACCTCGACAAGGGCGCCGTCGCGGACACCGACACGTACTTCGGGCGTTTCGCCGCCGCCTACTACCAGCGCTGGACCACCGTCGACGTGGTCGAGGTCCGGTTCGCTCACACCGCGTCCGGTCGCGGACGCGCCCTGCTGTGCGCATCCGACTCCGGCGGCAACGTGCGCGTCCTCGAGACCGTCGACGTCGACGGAGACGGCGCTGCGACGATGTCCGCGAAGCTCGACGCGTTCCTCGACGGTGGCTCGCTGTGGCTGCAGTTCGCCGCGATCGACGGCCGACTCGAGGTGCGCGATCTGGAGTGGACGGTGGCGGCCCCGTCGGTGATCCGCCCCGCCGCCATCGCGATCTGCACTTTCAACCGCGCGGACGACTGCGCCCAGACGGTTGCGGCCATCGCCGGCGACGAGGGCATGACGGCCGGGATCGACGCGGTCTACGTCGTCGACCAGGGCACCGACCACGTCTCCGACCGGGAACTGTTCACCGAGGTCGAGAAGACGCTGGGAGACAAGCTGGTCTACATCCGACAGCCCAACCTCGGTGGCGCGGGCGGCTTCACCCGAGGCATCTACGAGGTGTCCGCGGTCAACGAGCACGCCAACGTGATCCTGATGGACGACGACATCCTGTGCGAGCCGGAGACGGTGCTGCGGATGAACGCGTTCGCGAACGTCACCACGGAGCCGATGCTCGTCGGCGCGCAGATGCTCTACCTGATGAACCCGCAGAACCTGCACGTCGGTGCCGAGCAGGCGGACCTGTCGAAGCTGAAGGCCGGTGACTGGGCAGCGAATTCGCTGCACGACGCGAACATGCTCAAGCGTCGACAGAACAAGCGTGTCGACGCCGGATACAACGCGTGGTGGTCGTGCCTGATCCCCGGCGAGGTGATCTCGCGGATCGGTCTTCCCCTTCCCGTGTTCTTCCAGTGGGACGACATCGAGTACGGAATCCGCGCTCGCGCAGCAGGATTCATCACGGTGACCCTGCCGAATGCCGGTGTGTGGCACGCGGACTTCCACTGGAAGGACCGCGACGACTGGGCCAAATACTTCAGCGTGCGGAACTCGCTGATCGCCTCCGCCCTGCACAGCGACTTCGACACGAAGGCGCTGAGTGTGTCCGTGGGGCGCGAGATCTCGCAGTTCCTGGTGTCGATGCAGTACGGCCTCGCGCACACGATGCTGCGCGGCATCGAAGACTTCCTCGCCGGCCCCGAGGTGCTCGAGGACGGCGGTCAGGCGGTGCTCGGCGCGATCCGCAAGGAACGCTCGCGCTTCCCCGAGACGGTCAAGCATCCCGCCGGCGCGATCCCCGGCGTCCGGTCCGCGGATCTGGTCACGCAGATTGCCGGCCCCGAGCCCGACAAGGAGCGCGAGGACCTGGTCCTGGCCAAGCGTGCCGCGATGCAGTGGCTCGGACGCACGCAGCATGGGATCGCGAGCATCCCTGCGTCGGAGTCGCATTGGTGGCACGTGTCGCTGTTCGACCATGCCGTCGTGACCGACGCGTCGCAGTCGGGCGTACGGGTGCGTCGCCGCGACAAGGAGGCCGCGAAGGAGATCACTGCGCGGATGGCGAAGGTACTCAAGCAGTTCCGGGAGCAGGGTTCGGACGTCCAGCGCCGCTACCGCGAGGCGGTGCCGCGGCTGACGAGTCGCGAGAACTGGGAGCGTCTCTACGGGAAGTGATCCGACGCAGGATCATTCACGCAGCCGAACCACGACCTGCTCGTTGTTCGCGGTGTACGAGAGGTAGTCGAACTCGACGCCGGTGCGGGTGACGAACTCCGTCCACGCCCGGTGCTCGTGGCTCTGCCACCCCGGGTAGTTGAAGTACTCGTCGAACACGAGCACCGAGCCGGGCACCAGGCGGTCGCCGATCAGCTCGAGCACCGTGCGGGTCGAGGAGTACAGGTCGGCGTCGAGGTGCGCGAAGGCCACCGGGCCGGGGTGGTCGGCGAGGAAGCCGGGCAGGGTGTCCTCGAACAGGCCCGACACGAGCTGCGCACCCGGCACCGACGGCATCGACTGCTGCGCGAACTCGCCCGCCGGGAACCCGGTGCGCCACGCCTCGGGGAGGCCCGTCCACACGTCGAATCCCCACACTTCGTGTCCTGTGGCACACAGTGATTCGGTGATGATCCGCAACGTCGTGCCGCTCGCGACGCCGAACTCGAGCGCCAGGCCGTCGACCTTCACCTGGTCGAGCGCGTACCGCAGCGTCTCGTGCGGGTGCCAGAACACCGGCGCCTTCGACATGTGGTCGAGCACGAACTGGGCGCTCTCGGCGGTGGCGCGGATGTCGAGCGCGTGCGAGATGTCGCGGCGGGCGCGCTGCTCGAGCTCGTCGAGGCGTTCACTGACCGCGGCCACCTGGCCCCGCGTCTCGGCCAGTTCGCGCAGCACCCGGCGCATCTCGCCGTTGGTCGCCGACAGCTCCGCCAACAACTGGTCGTGCCGGTTCTCGTGCTCGATCCGCGACTGACGGTCGGAATCGCGGACCACCTCCGCCACCGCCCGCTGCATTTTGAGCCGCGCAGATTTCCGGAATCGATCGAACATCCGTGTAGTACCCCTCTCACGTGTGAGCGTCGAGTCCGCTCCCATGCTGCCAGGGTTCGAGTGCCCGTGCCGGGGTGAAACTCGGGGTGACCCGAGCGGGGCCGTCAGGGCCGCCGGAAACGCTCCCGACGTCCCAGCCCGCGCAGCCGGACCCATTCGACGAAACCCTTGGGGTCGCGACGGCTCACGAGGAAATACCAGCCGAACCGCGCGTACTCCTGCGGCAGCAGCTTGCGCATCCCGGGCTGCGACATCAGGTAGCCGCGGTTGCGGTACGTGAAGAAGCGCTTGGTCTCGTTGTCCGGATACTGCGTGTGCATCCGGCCACCGAGGATCGGCTTGAACTCGTCGGCGCCGTCCGGGTGCAGGTACGCGGTCTGCAGGCACGTGCCGAACGGCAGGCCGGAGCGGACGAGCCGACGGTGCACCTCGACCTCGTCGCCGCGGACGAACAGGCGCAGGTCGGGCACGCCGACGGCGTCGATCGCCGCCGCCGAGAACAGCGCGCCGTTGAACAGCGACGCGATACCCGGCAGCAGGTCCTCGTCACCCAGTTCGGAGCGCCAACGCTTCCACTCGACACCGCGGCGCAGCGGGAACGCCAGCCGGTCGGGCTGGTCGATGTCGCACACCACGGGGGAGACCTCGGCCAGGTTGTGCCGCTTTGCGCAGGAGAGCAGCGTCTCGAGTACGTCCGGGCCCTCGGGGCGTCCGTCGTCGTCGGCCAGCCATACCCAGTCGGCACCGAGCGACAGCGCGTACAGCATGCCGAGCGCGAAGCCACCGGCGCCGCCGAGGTTGTGCTTCGAGCCCAGGTACGTGGTCGGGACGTCGGCACTCTCGACGAGGTCGCGCACCTCGGCCTCGTCGGCGTTGTCGACGACGACGAGATGGTCGAGCGGGCGGCTCTGTCCGGCGAGCACCTTCAGCGACTGGGCGAGCAGTTCACGACGCTTGTGGGTGACGACGACGCCCACGATCATCTCGGTCACGAAGCGCGCTCCTCGTCGGCCCGCTCGCGTTCCATGTCGGCGATCACCTGTCGCACGTGATCGGCGGCGTCGTCGCCCTCGTACGCGCGCACGACGTCCTCGATCTCGCCGTGCATGCGCACCTGGCCGTGGTCGATCCACATCGCGCTGTCGCACAGCTGCGCCAGGAACTCGTTGGAGTGGCTGGCGAACACGAGGATGCCGGAGCGTTCGACGAGCTTCTGCAGCCGGATCCGGGCCTTCTTCATGAACTCGGCGTCGACGGCGCCGATGCCCTCGTCGAGCAGCAGGATCTCGGGGTCGATGCTGGTGACCACGCCCATCGCGACGCGCACCCGCATGCCGGTCGAGTACGTGCGCAGCGGCATGTTCAGGTACTCGCCGAGCTCGGTGAACTCGGCGATCTCGTCCATCTTCGCCAGCATCTGCTTGCGCGTCTGCCCGAGGAACAGGCCGCGGATGATGATGTTCTCGTAGCCGGAGATCTCCGGGTCCATGCCGACGCCGAGGTCGAAGACCGGAGCGACCCGGCCGCGGACGCGGGCGCTGCCGCGGGTCGGCTCGTAGATGCCCGCCAGCAGCCGCAGCAGCGTCGACTTGCCGGCGCCGTTGTGGCCTACCAGTCCGACGCGGTCGCCCTCCTTGAGGGACATCGTGATGTCGCGCAGCGCCTCGACGACGATGACGTCGGAGTCGGTGCGACCGATGGTGCCGCCGGCCTTGCCGAGGAACGCCTTCTTCAGCGACCGCGACTTGGCGTCGAAGATTGGGAAGTCGACGCACGCGCTGCGTGTCTCGATGCTCACGTTGCTCGTCATGAGTGACCCCTTAGACCCAGTAGGCCACGCGGGCCCGGTACTTGCGCAGCGCGAACAGTGCGAGCGCCCAGCCGACGACGGTGAAGGCCAACACGATGTACCAGTGGTAGGCCTGCTGGTCCGCGCCGATCATGGGTGCGCGGATGATGGCGAGGAAGTGGTACAGCGGATTCAGCTCGGCGATCCTCGCTCGCTCGGCGACCTGCCCGCCCTGCTCCTTGAGCACGTCGGTGGACCAGAAGATCGGGGTCAGCACGAACAGCAGCAGCGTCAGGCTGCCCAGGATCGGGGCGATGTCGCGGTAGCGGGTGGCGAAGATGCCGAACACGATCGACACCCACAGCGCGTTGAGAATGATCAGGCCGAACGCCGGAATCGCGGCCAAGTCGGTCCACGTCATGTGTCGCCACACCCCGAACGCGAACACCATGATCACGTAGATCAGCAGGTTGTGGGCGAAGAACAGCATCTGCCGCCACACCAGGCGGTAGATGTGCACGCTGAGCGCCGACGGCAACTGCTTGATGAGGCCCTCGTTGGCGATGAACACCTCGGAGCCCTCGAGGATCGATGCGCTGATGAGGTTCCACACGATCAGGCCGACGGTCACGTACGGCAGGAACGTCTGAATCGACATGCCCAACAGCGCCGAGTACAGGATGCCCATCGCGGTGGCCTGCACACCGGTGGCGATCGTGATCCAGAACGGACCGATCACCGACCGGCGGTACCGCTGCTTGATGTCCTGCCAGCCCAGGTTGAGCCACAGCTCACGCTGCGCGAACCCTTCCCGCAGGTCCTGGAACGCGCGACGGAACGTCTGCGAATCGGACACGACGGTGTCGGTGTCGGCGTCGGACGCCGGCTGGTGATCCAAGGCTGCTGCTGACACGAGTTCCGAGCCTACCGTTCGCGGTCGAGTTGCCCGCGCGACCGTGGCGTGTGCCTAGAGGTACTGGCCGGTTCCCGGCGCCGCCGAGTTGTCGTCGGACCCGTGCAGGTGGTGCTGCGGGCCCATGCTCACACCGGGCGGGAGGGCACCCTGACGCATCTGCTCGAGCTGGGCGCGGGCCGCCATCTGCTGGGCGAACAGCGCCGTCTGGATGCCGTGGAAGAGGCCCTCGAGCCAACCGACCAGCTGCGCCTGCGCGATCCGAAGCTCGGCGTCGGTGGGCACCGAATCGTCGCTGAACGGCAGCGTGAGCCGCTCGAGCTCCTCCCGGAGCTCGGGGGCCAGGCCCTGCTCGAGCTCGCGCACCGACGACTTGTGGATCTCCTTCAGCCGCGTGCGGCTGGCGTCGTCGAGCGGTGCGGCGCGCACCTCCTCCAGAAGCTGCTTGATCATCGTGCCGATACGCATGACCTTTGCCGGCTGCTCCACCATGTCGGTGAGCGCGTCCTGCGCGTCCTGCTCGGTGCCGTCGGCCGCACCCTCGGCGCCGTCGGCGCGGTCCCCACCGCGACCGATCGGTACGGGGTGACCGTCGGGTCCGATCACGAGCACGCGTTCGTTCTCCGGTTGCGTCATGGCTCCATCTTGTACGTTTCGGCGTCGCTTTGCCGAGGGTGGGCCGGTGGGCCTGCAAGTAACGTGTGCTAGAGCACGTTCCGAAAAGTCGGATCTGACTCACACGGTGTTGACAGTGGGACTTAGAGTGTCCGTCATGGCTTACGACGTTGCCCGGGTACGGGGACTGATCCCGTCGCTGGGCGATGGATGGGTGCACCTCGACCCGCAAGCCGGAATGCAGATCCCAGACGCGGTTTCGCGCACGGTCTCGACGGCCTTCCGCGGGTCCGCGTCGTCGTCGACGGGTCCGCACGTGTCGTCGCGCCGCAGCGCCGCGATCGTCGACGCCGCGCGCGAGGCGGTCGCCGACCTCGTCGGCGGCGATCCCGCGGGCGTCGTGCTGGGTGCGGGCCGGGCGGTGCTGTTGGCGTGGCTGGCGGAGTCGCTCAGCTCTCGACTCGGGCTCGGCACCGGAATGGTGCTCTCCCGGCTCGACGAGGAGGCGAACGTCGCGCCATGGCTGCGGGTTGCGAGCCGGTACGGCGCGCACGTCCGGTGGGCCGAGGTGGAGATCGAGACGTGCGAGCTGCCGAGTTGGCAGTTCGAGGAACTGGTCCAGCCGACGACCCGCCTGATGGCGCTCACCGCGGCGTCACCGGTCGTCGGATCGGCGCCGGCGGTGCGCGTCGCGGCCGACCGCATCCACGAGGTCGGCGGCCTGATCGTGGTCGACGCGATCGGCGCCGCACCGTACGCGCACCTCGACATCCACGAGCTCGGCGCGGACGTGATCGCCGTCAGCGCGCCGGCGTGGGGCGGCCCGCAGGTCGGCGCGCTGGTGTTCCGCGATCCGTCGCTGCTCGACCGGATTCCGGCGGTCTCGCTCAACCCGTACGCGCGCGGTGCCGAACGCATGGAGGTCGGCGGCCACCAGTTCGCGCTGCTCGCCGGCCTGACCACGTCGATCGACTTCCTGGCCGGGCTCGAGGAGGCCGCGACCGGCACCCGCCGCCAGCGCCTCGAGACGTCGATCAGCTCGCTGCAGGCCTACCAGGACCAGCTGTTCGACTACCTGATCCGTTCGCTCGAATCGCTGCCGCAGGTGACAGTCATCGGTCGGTCCCCGATCCGGGTGCCCACGCTGAGCTTCACCGTCGCCGGTGTGCCCGCCGACAAGGTGGCCGCGCACCTCGCCGACAACCGCATCGCCACCGTCGGCGGCACGCAGTCGGGGCACCGCCTGCTCGACGCACTGGGTGTCAACGACGAGGGGGGCGCGATCACCATCGGTCTCGCGCCGTACACCACCCGCTACGAGATCAACCAGCTCGTCCGGCACCTGTCGACGCTGGGCTGAGCCTCTCCGGCCCCGGTCAGTCCTCCCGGACGCTTAGGACCACCTTCCCGACGGTGTCGGGGGAGTCGAGCATCTCGTGCGCGGCCGGCGCCTCGGTGATCGGCAGTTCCGCATGTACGACGGGTGCGACGATGCCGTCCGCCACCAGCGGCCACAGCTTGTCCCGGACCGCCGCGATCACCGCGGCCTTGCTGAACGGCCCCGTCTCGGGACGGCCGCGCAGCCCGGTCGCCAGCACCCGGCCGCGCTTGCCGAGCAGCTTGCCGATGTCCAGTTCGCCCTTGCGGCCGCCCTGCATGCCGATGATGACGAGCTGCCCGTCGGCGGCGAGGACGTCCACGTTGCGGTCCAGGTACGACGCGCCCATGTTGTCGAGGACGATGTCGGCACCGCGGCCGTGGGTGGCCTCGCGCAGCACCTGCACGAAGTCGTCGTCGCGGTAGTTGATCAGGATCTCGGCACCCAGCTCGGCGCAGCGCTCGAGCTTGTCGGCGGACCCGGCGGTGACCGCGACGCGGGCGCCGAGGGCCTTGCCGACCTGGATGGCGTGGGTGCCGATGCCGCCACCGCCGCCGTGGACGAGCAGAACCTGACCGGCGTGCAGACCGCACTCCATCACCAGGTTCGACCACACGGTGCACGCCACTTCCGGCAGTGAGGCCGCCGCGCGCAGATCCAGACCCTCCGGCACCGGCAGCAGCTGCGTGGCCGGGACCGCGACCTTCTCGGCGTAGCCGCCGCCCGCCAGCAGTGCGGCGACCCGGTCGCCGACCTTCCAGCCGTGGACGTCGGCGCCGACCTCGGCGATCACACCCGAGCACTCGAGCCCGAGAATGTCGCTCGCGCCCGGCGGCGGCGGGTACATTCCGCGACGCTGCAGCAGATCGGCGCGGTTGACTGCGGTGGCGGCGACGTCGAGCAGGACCTCGCCGCGGCGCGGTGTCGGATCGGGAACCTCGGTCCAGGACATCACTTCGGGTCCACCGGGTTCGGAAATCGTGATCGCGTACATGCCTCCGACGCTAGTCCGATCGCGCTAGCGTCACCGCGTGACCTTCTTCGGCAACATGCAGAACGAGATCTACCTGACCGGCCTCTCGGGGGCGCGCCCCGAACTGCCGATGACCGCCGCCGGCCTCGAGACACGGGCCCGAGCGGAGTTGAGCGCGGAGGCGTACGCGTACATCGCGGGCAGCGCGTCCACTGAGCGCACCGCGGCCGCGAACCTCGACGCCTACACGCGGCACGGACTGGTGCCGCGGATGCTGCGCGGGACCAGTGCCTCGGATGCGCGGGACCTGAGCGTCGACATCCTCGGCACCCGGCTGGCCGCCCCGGTGCTCACCGCACCGATCGGGGTGCTCGGTCTGGTTCGGGAGGACGGGGAGGCGATCGTCGGCGAGGTGACCACCGAACTCGGTGTCGGATCGGTGCTTTCGACCGCGGCGTCGTCGACGATCGAGGACGTCGGCGCCGTGTCGGGCGACAACTGGTGGTACCAGCTGTACTGGCCCGCGGACGACGAGCTGGCCCAGTCGCTGGTGCAGCGCGCCGCGAAGGCCGGCGCCAAGGCGATCGTCGTCACCGTCGACACTCCGGGAATGGGTTGGCGGCCAAGGGACCTCGAACTCGGACACCTGCCGTTCCTGCGCGCGCAGGGGATCGCCAACTACCTGTCGGATCCGGTGTTCCGCTCGCGGTTGGCCACTCCGCCCGAGGAGAGCGCCGAGGCGATGCAGATCGCGGTGCTGACGTGGGTGTCGCTGTTCGGCAATCACGTCCTCCGTGCCGTGGATATCGCGAAGATAACCGAGTGGACCGGTCTCCCCGTTCTGGTGAAAGGCATTGTCCACGAGGACGATGCGCGCGCCGTCGTCGACGCGGGCGCCGACGGCGTGATCGTGAGCAACCACGGCGGCCGGCAGGTAGACGGTGCGATCGCCGCACTCGACGCCCTCGGACCCGTCGCGGCCGCGGTCGGGGGCCGGGCCACAGTGTTGCTGGACTCCGGGATCCGGTGTGGTGCAGATGTTTTGATCGCCCTTGCGCTCGGCGCCGACGCGGTGCTCTACGGACGTCCATGGGTCTACGGGTTGGGGCTCGCCGGGGCCGACGGAGTCCGGCACGCGCTGCGAATCCTGTTGGCGGATTTGGACGTCACAATGGGGTTGGCCGGTTTGTCCAGCGTCACAGAGATCGATTCGAGCATCCTGCGTCCGGTCGGGCGATAGATAGCACTACTATGCATTCGTGACAGCAGATGCTCGAGTAACCACGGGTGCCGGGGTGGCGTGGCTCGGTGCCGAGGAAATGCGCGCGTGGCGCGGTTTCATCGACGGCAGTCAACGACTGATGGCGGTGCTCAACCGGGAGTTACAGTCGGCGCACGACATGTCCCTGGCGGAGTACCGGATCCTCGTGATGCTCTCCGAGTCGCCCGACGGCTCCGTACGGATGAGTGACCTCGCCGACGGCGTGCTGTCCTCCCGCAGTCGGCTCACCCACCAGATCCGCCGCATGGAGACCGAGGGCATGGTGGAGCGCAGCCAGTGCGTCGAGGACGGCCGCGGCGTCCTCGCCGTCATCACCGACGAGGGCCGACGGCGGCTCGCCGAGGCCGCACCCACGCACCTGTCGGGCGTCCGCAGGTACCTCATCGACCTGCTCAGCAAGCCCGAGATGAAGGTCGTTGCGGACGTGTTCGAAAAGGTCGACACCGCCATCGGCGACCGCGCCATCGGGTGATTGGTTTCGCCCGATCCGATCGATGCGGCTAGGATTCGCCACGGAAGCGTGGCAGAGCGGCCGAATGCACTCGCCTTGAAAGCGAGCGTCGTGAAAGCGACCGGGGGTTCAAATCCCTCCGCTTCCGCCAGAGCCCCTCACCTGTTTTTGCAGGTGAGGGGCATTTCGTTTCAGGGCGTGTTCAGGTACGTCTCGATGGCCTGCTGGGCCTTCGGGTTGGCGTCGTTCGTGCCGATGAGGCCGCCGATGACGGCGCCGGTCGGGCCGCCGATGATGCAACCGGCGAGGCTGCCGGGGAACATGGATATGCAGCCGATGCCGAGACCGATGACGGCGCCCATCGCGGCCCCCGCGGCGCCGCCCTGCGCCCAGCCGACGCCCAACTCGTTCAGCATGTTGTCCAGTGCCTGCTGTTTGGTCAGTGCCTGCTCTGTTGCCGGTGGCGGCGGGTCGGCGTGTGCGGTCCCGGCTCCGACGAATACCGCTCCGGTGACCAGCGCCGATGCTGTCACCTTTCTGATCAGGTTCATCGTGATCCCCACCTTGCGGCCGAAGAACGAGTCCGACCGACTGTAGCCCCGTCGTTTCCCCGTTGTGCGGTGAACGCTCTGCACCGTTATCTGGTTGCCGCCGTGACTTCTACCGCGTGCCGCCGTGGGCGAACCCGCCACCGACAACCAACTGCTCCACGTCGAAGACCTGACCGTAATTGAACTGCGGTCAGGTCTGGACACAGATGCGGTGCCGGCATTACCCGTACGAGGAACTCCCGGTGTTTTCGGCCGATCTCTCACACGGCGAGCATCGACAGCAGTGTCACGACCAGAAGCGCGACATAGCCGACGGCGTGGAGGCGGTCGGGCACGTGCCGGACGAGCCTCCGGGTGACAGCGATGGCGGGCAGCGATGCGGCGAGCAGGGTGCCGCCGACCGCGAGATCGATGTACCCGAGGGTGCCGGAGGAGGCCCGGTCGGTCGGCAGGGCGTACACAAGGGTTCCGACCACCGCGATCGGAATGCTCAACGGATTGGCCATGGCGGCGGCTGCGGCCATGGGCAGGTGCCTACGGCGCAGAAGCGGGACGGTCATGACACTTCCCCCGACACCGAGGAAGGCGGCGGTCGCGCCGATACCGACGCCGCCGACACTCATGACGCGCCTTCCGAGCGGACGGGGTTCACCGGACAGGTCGAGAAATCCCCGACGGGCGACGCTGTCGACGATGGTGACCATGACGTACACGACGAAGAGGGCGCGGATGAGCGATTCGGATGCATGCGCGGCCGCGAGTGCGCCCACCGCGGCGTCGACGGCGATGAAACCTGCCAGGGGCCAGATGTATTCGCGTCTGATGAGTCCGGAGGAGCGGCTGGACAGCGTCGCCAGCGACGCGTTGACGACCATCACCGCGGTCGAGGTGGCCACGGCGACGTGCATGGCGTCGGGGCGATCGATGGCGATGCCGTAGATCACGGGTACGACGACGAAGCCACCGCCGAAGCCGAAGAGGACCGTCGTGATCCCGATCAGGACGCCGAAGACCAGTAGAAGCAGGGGTGCATGTGTCACTGCTGTCACGCTAAGCGGCGCCGCCGTGTCGGGCATTCGATGATCCGCCACCTTCCGTCGAGAATCGGACACGCGTGTGGGATCCTCGAAACGTGCGGAACGGTCGACTGGAGGAGTACGACGCGGTCGATCGCGCTGTTCTGGCGATCGGTACGGGCTATCCGCACGGCACCGTCCTGGCAGCGCATCGTCATCGTCGAGCTCAGTTCCTCTACGGTATCGGCGGCGTGATGGACGTGACCGCCGAGCATGGTGCGTGGATCGTGCCTGCCGAGCGTGCTGTGCTCATCCCGGCCGGGACCGAGCACGCGGTCACCATGTGGGGAGTATTCACCCGCAGCCTGTACATCGAGCCGCCTGCGGTGCCGTGGTTCCCACCGAAGTGTGCCGTCATGGAGGTCTCGCCGTTGCTGCGCGAGCTGCTCTCCGCGGCAACCGAATTGCCGATCGAGTACTCGGTTCGGGGGCGTGACGCAACGCTGATGGCGCTGATAAATTCCGCTTCCGATGAACCCGTTGTTACGCAAGCAATGTGAGCCGTTCCTTCACGATCCTGACGTTCGTCGGTCGCCGCGGTGGTGGGCGGATGCTCTTCATGTCAGTGAGCGCACGGTCCACCGGATGTTCCGCCAGGAACTGTTCATGAGGGTGACCGAGTGGAAACGCCGCGTATGCGTCCTCCACTCGCTTCGGCGCCTGGCCGCCGGCGACGGTGTATCCACGGTCTCCGGCGATGTGGGATACGCCAGCCCAGCAGCATTTTCGACCATGTTCCGCAGGATTGTGGGCTCACCCCCGAGTAGTTTCGGGCCGGCGCACTAGCTGCGCAACCAACGCTCCGGCCCGCGGCGCCTCGTCGCTGGCCAGGCGGCCGCGTTCCACTTCGAATCCAAGTGGGCGTGGCCAGCGCAAACGATGTGCATCGTGGGCGGCGCTTGCGCTGGCCAACCTTCAGTTCGTTCCCGGCCGACTCGGTGACAGTCGCTCACCCAGTGCGCGCACGACACGGGTGTGAACGTCCTCGACCTCGCCTTCGGCATCGATCGAGCAGAGGATCGAGCTGTAGTGATGCAGGAGTGGCTCGTTCTCCTCGTTGTAGATGCGCAGGCGAGTCCGAATGACGTCGTCGGTATCGTCGGCGCGACCACGTGCGAGCATGCGGTTCAACACCGTTTGTTCGCTGACCGTGAAGTCCAGAACGGCGTCGAGTGGGCCGAGCGTATCGCTGAGCAGTTCGTCCAGCGCCATCGCCTGATCAACGGTGCGGGGGAAGCCGTCGAGAATGAAGCCCGAAGCTACGTCGTTTGCGCCCAATCGATCGCGAACCATGGCGACGGTGATATCGCTGGGAACGAGTTCGCCCGAATTGATGTAGGTTTTGGCGGTTTGGCCGAGTTCTGTGCGATCCGCGATGTGCTGCCGGAAAAGATCTCCGGTAGAGATGTGGGGAAGTTCCAAGAACTGTGCGAGCAGATGAGCTTGGGTGCCCTTTCCTGCTCCCGGAAGGCCGGTCAAAATCATGCGCATGTCAAGTGTTCCCTTTCCTGCGGCAAGCCGATATGCCGTTCTGTGCAAATGGAATTGGCGGATGAAAGTGGTCGGTCGGGCGGCAGGTCCGAGCGCGAGGTGGCGGCACGCTCCCCCTCCGTGCGGTCCTTCTGTGCGGTCCTGATCTGCCGGTACCCGGTCACTCTCCTTCTGTGGACCTCGAGCGGATGTCCTTGACGATCGCGGAAAAGTCCAGTCCGCCGCCACCCTCGGTATTGAATCGGCGATATATCTCGGATGCGCGTAATCCGAGGTCGGCCTCGACACCGTTGTCGCGTAGTGCATTTGCCGCCAGGGTGAGATCCTTTTCCATCAGCGCGACCGCGAAGCCCGGCTGGTAGTCGTTGTTGGCCGGGGTGGTTGGGACCGGACCGGGCACGGGGCAGTTGCTGGTCAGTGCCCAGCACTGTCCGGAGGCATTCGACGCGACGTCGAACAGTGCCTGATTGGTCAGTCCCAGCTTCTCGCCGAGTACGAACGCCTCGCTGATGGCGATCATCGACACACCGAGAATCATGTTGTTGCAGATCTTCGCGGCCTGCCCGACTCCGGAGCCGCCGCAGTGGACAACCTTTCGTCCCATCACGTCGAGTAGCGGCTTTGCGGACCCGAAGTCGACCTCGGAGCCTCCGACCATGAAGGCAAGGGTTCCCGCTGCGGCGCCGGCGACTCCGCCGGACACAGGGGCATCGATGGCGCGGTGTCCGGCCGACTGCGCCATCGAGGCTACCTCACGGGCGTCGGCGACATCGATCGTCGAGCAGTCGATGAAGAGGGAGTTCGGCTTGGCCACGGCAAGGACTTCTCGGTAGGTGTCGCGGACGAGCTTGCCGTTCGGCAGCATTGTGATCACGACATCCGCCTTCGCGACGGCGGAGATCGCGCTGTCACTGACAGTGAGGCCGTCCTCGGTTGCCTGCTGCTGAGCGACGATCGCGGGGTCGTATCCGAGGACCGCATAGCCGGCCCTGCCAAGGTTGGCCGCCATCGGTCCGCCCATGTGGCCGAGGCCGAGGAAGGCGACGGTCAGGTGAGTGTTCATCGGTCCGATCCCCTCCGGGACGACGACGTCGGGCGCGCTCACGCTGCGCCCGCCGATCCGACCACCGAGCGGGCCACGACGACCCGCATGATCTCGTTGGTGCCCTCCAGGATCTGGTGCACCCGCAGATCTCGCACGATCTTCTCCAATCCGTATTCCGCCAGATAGCCGTAACCGCCGTGCAACTGCAGCGCGTCGTTCGCGACGGTGAACCCGGTATCGGTGGCGAACCGCTTCGCCATCGCGCACAACTCCACCTTGTCGGCGGTGTCCGCGTCGAGGGCATCCGCGGCCCGCCACAGCAGGGTGCGGGCGGCCTCGAGTTCGATTCGCATGTCGGCGAGCCGGAACTGCAGTGCTTGCGACTCGATCAGCGCCGAGCCGAACGCCTTCCGCTCGGCGAGGTAGGCGACGGCCTTGTCGAGCGCGGCCTGCGCGCCGCCCACCGAGCAGGCGGCGATGTTGAGCCGTCCGCCGTTGAGGCCCTTCATCGCGATGCGGAAGCCTTCGCCCTCGCCGCCGAGCAGGTTGGCCGCCGGCACCCGGACCTCGTCGAGGATCACCTGCCGGGTGGGCTGGGCGTTCCAGCCCATCTTCTTCTCGTTGGCGCCGAACGACAGTCCGGGCGCATCCTTCGGCACGATGAACGCCGAGATGCCCCGAGCGCCTGCGTCGCCCGTCCGTGCCATGACGACGTACACGTCCGAGGTGCCCGCGCCGGAGATGAACTGCTTGACGCCGGTGAGCAGGTAGTCGTCGCCGTCACGAACGGCCTTGGTGGACAAGGCCGCGGCATCCGATCCCGCGCCGGGTTCGGTGAGGCAGTAGCTGCCGAGCTGTTCCATCGAGGCCAGCCTCGGCACCCAGCGTCGACGCTGCTCGTCGTCGCCGAACTCGTCGATCATCCACGTGACCATGTTGTGGATCGAGATGTACGCCGCGATCGACGGGCAACCGGTGGCGAGTTGCTCGAAGATCCGGACGCCGTCGAGACGGGTGAGACCCGAGCCGCCCACGTCCTCGCGGATGTAGATGCCACCCATGCCGAGGGTCCCGGCCTTGCGCAGCACGTCGACCGGGAAGTGTTTGTTCTGGTCCCACTCGATCGCGTTGGGCGCCAGGTATTCCGCGGCGAAGTCGCGCGCGGTGTCGCTGATCGCGCGCTCGTCGTCGGAAAGTCTGAACATAGCCATTGCGGTCAGTCCATCGTGGGGATGACGAAGTGGTCGGTGGCCGGGGCGGAGTCGGCGGAGTGATCCGAGGATCCTTCCTTGACGCCGGAGGGCCAGCGCTGGGTCACCGTCTTGGTCTTGGTGTAGAAGCGGATCGAGTCCGGGCCGTGCTGGTTGAGGTCGCCGAAGCCGGAGCGCTTCCAGCCGCCGAACGTGTGGTATGCGATCGGCACCGGAATCGGCACGTTGACGCCGACCATGCCGGTCTCGACGCGCGAGCAGAAGTCGCGGGCGGTGTCGCCGTCGCGGGTGAAGATCGCGACGCCGTTGCCGTACTCGTGCTCCGACGGCAGGCGCAGCGCCTCCTCGTAGTCGTGGGCGCGCACCACCTGCATGACCGGACCGAAGATCTCCTCCTTGTAGATCCGCATCTCCGGGGTGACGCGGTCGAACAGCGTTGCGCCGGCGAAGAATCCGCCCTCGTGCCCGTCGAGGGCGAAGCCGCGCCCGTCGACGACGAGCTCGGCGCCCTCGTCGACACCGATCTGCACGTAGCCGTTGACACGGGCCAGGGCGTCCGAGCCGACGAGCGGACCGAAGTCGGCGGTCTCGTCGTCCGAGCGACCGATCTTCAGCTTGCCGACCCGCTCGGTGAGCTTCGCGACGAGCGCGTCCGCGGTCTCCTCACCGACGGGCACCGCGACCGAGATCGCCATGCAACGCTCACCCGCCGAGCCGTAGCCGGCACCGACGAGGGCGTCGGCGACCTGGTCGAGGTCGGCGTCGGGCATGACGATCGCGTGGTTCTTGGCGCCGCCGAAGCACTGCGCGCGCTTGCCGTGCGCGGCGGCGGTCTCGTAGATGTACTGCGCGATCGGCGTGGAGCCGACGAAGCCGACGGCCTTGACCCGCGGGTCGGTCAGCAGGACGTCGACGGCACCCTTGTCGCCGTTGACGACGTTGAACACACCCGGCGGCAGGCCGGCCTCGAGGAACAGCTCGGCCAGACGCAGCGGCACCGACGGGTCCCGCTCGGACGGCTTGAGGATGAACGCGTTTCCGCACGCGAGGGCCGGCGCGGCCTTCCACAGCGGGATCATCGCCGGGAAGTTGAACGGCGTGATGCCGGCGACGACGCCGAGCGGCTGACGCATCGAGTAGACGTCGATGCCCGAACCGGCACCCTCGGTGTACTCGCCCTTGAGCAGGTGCGGGATACCGGTGGCGAACTCGACCACCTCGAGGCCGCGCTGGATGTCACCCTTCGCATCCGGAATGGTCTTGCCGTGCTCGGACGACAGCAGCCGGGCGAGCGGGTCCATCTCGTCCTGGATCAGCTGCAGGAACCGCATGAGGACACGGGCCCGTCGCTGCGGATTCCACGCCGCCCATTCCTTCTGCGCGTCAACCGCATTGGCGATGACTGCCTCGGTTTCCTCTCGGCTGGCGAGTGGGACCTTGGCCCGCACCTGCCCGGTGTTGGGGTCGAAGACGTCGGCGAACCCGCCGGACGAACCGGGAACCCGCTTGCCGCCGATGAAATGGGAAAGCTCATGAACACTCATGGTCCGTATCTGTCCTTCATTGTCTCGATGCGTACGCCGGAAAGGGTGTGGGTGACCACCTCACGCTCGAGTGATAGTAGGTCATCCGATAGTTGGGTGTCCATGCATAATCTGGATCCGGTTGACATCCCTGCCCGAATGAGGCGAGCGCTGAGCGGGCTCGGGCCACACCCCGGCCCCCCTGGCGCTGCTCGGTCGAGTGGAAATAGGTTGAGGTTCAATGTGATTGGACGGGCCTGTCTCGTCTACGCGCCGTCTGCGCACGTGTTCTGTGCGGTGCGTCTTGCGTATCTGCGAAACACTCTCACTCCGTGGAGAGGTGACGCTCACGATGGGAAGCGCGCCGCGGTGTCGGCGATGATGTGGCTCGAGTTCACGTGTGCGCTGAAGACACTGGATAGAGCGTCGATGCCGGCCTTGATGACGGGGCGGTCGGCGTCTCGTCGGCGCACCGCAAGTATCTCGCGCCGCAACGCGGGGTAGACGGGAACGATCGAGACGCCGTTGGGCACCCACACCTTGGCGAGCCGTGGGATGAGTGCGGCCGCCAGCCCGTGGGCAACAAACTCGAGCTGTGCGGCAAACTCCGGTACCTCGTATCGAACAACCGGCTCGACTCCACGCCTCCTCAGGGTCTGCACCAGCCAGGTATGGAATGCTTCCCCCCTTCGCCAAGTGGCCCAAGGCATCTCGGCGAGTGCGTCGAGCTCGACTCGCTCCATGCCTGCCAGTGGGTGGTCGGAAGGCAAGGCGACGTCGGCGACGTCCTCGTGGATGCGTGTATGGACGACATTCTCGGGCAGGCGCAGCGGCATCGTCAGCCAGCTGTCGACGACTGCAAGGTCGATCTCGCTCCGCGTGATGGAAGGCAGGAGGGAATCCGTCTCATCGGCGACAACGCTCACCTCGACGGCCGGATGGAGTGCGCGGAGCTGGGCTATTGCGCGAGGTAGCACGACGCGGCTGGCCGAGGAGAACGAGCCTATGCGGAGTTCGCCGTTGACGTCGCTGTCGAGGGAGGAGACTTCCGACTCGGCACGGGCGAGGAGAGCCAGGATCGCCCGACCCCTACGGACGAGGAGTCGGCCGGCGGCGGTGAGCCGCACGGTCCGCCCGTAGGGCTCGAGCAGGGGGGTGCCGACTTCCTTCTCGAGCTTCGCCAGTTGCTGCGACACCCCTGACGGTGTGAGGTGGAGGTGCCTCGCGGCGGCGATGACAGAGCCGTATTCCGCCACGGCGCAGAGCGCACGCAGCCGTTCAACTCCCAACATTTAAGAATTCCTACCTGGTCGCGTGCAATTTCTTTCGCTTGTTTCCACCAAACAGGGTCGCGATGATCGAGATGTGTCAATCGAAACCCTTCCCTCGGAATCAGCGTGTTCTCGTCGTATCTCCGCCGAGTCGAGCGACCCACGAATTATCGTGTTGATGGGTGCTGCCGTCATCGCGTTGAGTGGCCCGTTCGTGAAGCTGGCAGCAGTGTCGCCGGCAACGGCAACCTTCTACCGGTGCGCGCTGGCATTGCCGGTTCTGGGAGCCCTGATGTATCGCGAGTTGCGGACCATTGGACGCCTCTCCGCGCAGGAGATCGGCATCCAGTTGATCGGCGGCGTGATGCTCGGAATCGACTTCGCTTTGTGGTCCTATTCGATTCAACTGATCGGCGCCGGAATCGCGAGTGTGGTGGTCAACATTCAAGTAGTCATCGTGCCGATGCTGACATGGGTTGCCTTCGGGACACGTGTACCGATTCGATTCGTGATCGCCGTCCCTGTTCTTCTCGGAGGAATTGCCCTCTCGAGTGGTGCGTTCGTCGAAGCGGGTGGCGACAGTGTGATTGCCGGGACAGCACTTGCGCTCAGTGCCGGCGTCGCCTACGCAATTTACTTGTTCGCAACCGGGCGAGCAGGCAATCCTGGGCGACCGGCGTCGAAAGTATTTGTCTCCACTATTGCGGCTGGAGTCGCTGGCAGCGCCGTCGGATCCATCTGGGGAGCCGTTGATCTGACTCCGGGCTGGATATCCATGGGGTCGTTGATCGCATTGGCATCGAGTGCTCAGGTGGTCGGATGGATTCTGATCGCCAACGGCCTGCCCAAGGTTCCGGCCGAGATCGGGGCCACGCTGCTGTTGATGCAGCCCGTGATTGCGTTGTTGGCAAGCATGGCATTGCTCCATGAACGACCCGGAATCACCCAACTGATCGGCTGCGCGGTGGTCATTTGTGCGGTCTGGGTGGTGTCGGTCGGGCCTGGGCGGGGTCGTGGTGTCGGCGTCATTTTCGGCAAGCGCTCCGCGGTTCGGGGCGATGGTCCCGGCCCGACGCAATCGCGATGAAGGACCGGGGTTCGGTTCCGCCATTGCGCATCGACGATGGCGGAACCGAACCCCGGTGCTTGCCGAACTAGAGGGAGCGAGATTTGGTTTCGGGAAGAAGGAGCGTGCTCACGAGGCTGATCAGGACGGCGCCGATGAGCAGGACAGCGATGGCGAGGCTGCCGAATGCCGCCAACAAGACCCCCGCGATCACGGGTGGGATGGCGCCCCCGAGCACGCCGGCGAGGTTGTATGCGAGCCCAGCTCCGGTGTAGCGATGCTCGGTCGAGAACAGCTCGGGAATGAACGACGCCATGGGGCCGTAGGAAGTGCCCAGGATTCCGAAGGTTCCAGCGATTCCGACGACAAACAGAACTGCGGACCCGGTATCGAGGATGGGAAGTATCGCGAACGACCAGGGGAGCGCCAGCGCGAACCCGAGGAGGATGACCCGGCGGCGTCCGAGCGAATCGCTGAGGACGGCGGAGATCGCACACGTGGTCACCATTGCCAGCCCGCCCGCGACATTTGCGATGAGGACGAGGGAAAAGGAATGTCCGAGTTCGGTTCGGCCGTACCCGGTCAAATAGGTACCGCCCATGAAGGTGAATGAGAAGACACTCACCATGACACCGGCGCCGAGCACCGTTTTCTTGGCCTGCGTCCGAAGCAGAGAGGACAGGGGGCTTTTGGCGACGGCCGACTGCTGGTTTCGGAATACCGGAGTTTCCTCGATGTTTAGCCGCATGTAGAGCGCAATCGCGATGAGGACGATGCTGAAGAGGAAGGGCAGGCGCCATCCCCATGTCAGAAATGCATTGCTGCTCTCGCCGATGGAACTGCTGACGATGAAGAAGACAAGGCTGCTGAGGACCAGGCCCGCCCCTACGCCGATCTGAGGGAACATTCCATACAGCCCGCGCTTTTTGCTGGGTGCGTACTCCGCAGTGAGAAGTGCTGCGCCGGACCATTCTCCGCCTACGGCGAACCCCTGCAATGCGCGCATCAGAATAAGGAGGAGGGGGGCCCAGACTCCAATGGCGTCGGCGCTCGGTATCAGGCCGATGGTGATCGTGGATACGCCCATTATCAAAAGTGTCGCCACAAGTGTCTTTTTTCGGCCGAGTCGGTCGCCGTAATATCCGAAGAAGGCGGACCCGACGGGCCGGATGATGAAGGCGACGGCAAACGTCGCAAAGGACGATACCGTTGCGACTGTGGGGGAAAGGTCGGGGAAGAAGACATGAGGGAATACGAGAGCTGCGGCGATTCCGTATATGTAGAAGTCGTAGTACTCGATGGCGGAACCCACGAAGCTTGCCAGCGCTACGCGATGCATTGTTGCTGGGGCGCTGGGCGCCGTCGATTGTGACTGATCGGTGATCATCTAAGCGTTTCTCCGTCGCGAAGGGGCGGGAATCGGAGGCGCATACCGGACGGCGATGTACTGGGTGCGCGCGTGGGGATGAGGCTCTCCGAAGCCCGGTGATTCAGAAGTTGAACAGAGTGGCTTGCAGGGTCTGGCTGAGATAGATCCTGGATGACTGAGGTGGTCTGGCCAGTAGGAGCAGTGAACTACATCACGCCTTTGCGGTCAAGGCTGGGTCGGTGATCGCTCCGCCCGGGTCGGGGCGACGTGCCTCGCGGTCTGCGTGTACGCCTGTGTCGCCACCACTTTCACGCCATTGACCTCGCCGGGACCGAGAAGATTGGCGATGTAGGGCATCGACACGGTCGACGGTCCGTCGATGAAGCCTCAGGTCTTGACAACCCCATTCAATGCTGATGTTCTACTTGTCAGACCAGTAAGGGAAGCCCTCCCGGCTCGCCATGGTCGTCCAGTCCGTGACCGCTGGTCGGGTGGGGCGGATCGAGCAGGCTTTCCAGCCGTGCGGGCGAGCCGGATGGTCGCGGCGACGAACTCGCGTCAGACGTTCTGTGACCGCACTACTCAACCGAAGGAAGAATCATGAGTGAACCGTCAGTGCTCGTCGAGCATGTCGGAGACGTCGCAGTGCTCACCCTCAATCGCCCCCATGCATTGAATGCACTGAACACGGACCTGTTGACCAATTTCGTCGGAGCACTCCGAGCGGTTCAGGATGCCGGCGCCATCGTGGTCCAAGGTGCGGGGAGGGCGTTCTGCGCCGGCGAGGACCTGAACGAAACGCTCGCACCGAAGACCGGCTCGGCCGAAGAGTTGCGGGTGGCGTTCCATCAGCTTCAGGACCTCACTCGATTGATGACCGGCGCTCCGTGCCCGGTGGTCAGTGCGGTCCAGGGCTATGCCATTGGTGGGGGAGCGGAGATCGCTCTCACTGCAGATTTCGTCGTCGGGGGTCCTCAGGCCAGGCTCAAGTTCCCCGAGGCGGTCATCGGCCACGCACCTACAGGAGGCATCACTGCCCGCCTCCCACTGATGGTCGGATTGCTTCGCGCCAAGGAATTGTTGCTCACCGGCCGATGGGTCGATCCAGTCGAAGGCCTCGAACTGGGGCTGTACACGGAGCTCCATGACGATCCGCAGGCTCGCGCGTTGGAGCTTGCGGCGCAGTTGAGTTCGTACCCTCGCCGTTCCCAGACGGCCGTCAAACGCGCGATCGAGGTCGCGCTGGTGCCTCAGCAGGAGACCTACCTGCAGCTCGAGGTCGAGCTCGCGTCGCATTGCTTCGCCTCGGCCGAAACGGCTGAGAGCTTTGTCGCGTTCCGCAACCGAGACCGCGCGGACACCGGCGCATCGACGACATCTCCGTAGAGATCCCGACAACTGAAGTGAGAGAAATGAACGACGAAACAACTCTGAATTCGGCGCTCGCCGATGCCGTCGAACGTTGGCCTGATCGGATCTTCCTCAAGATCGACGGATGTGACGTGACGTTCGCCGAGTTCGACGCGCAGGTGGGCAGGCTTGCTGCCGGTTTGAGTGAGGTCTGCGGAATCCAGGCCGGCGACCGTGTCAGTGTCTTCATGCGAAACTCGCTCGAGTGCGAGCACACGTGGTTCGCGGCGAACCGCCTCGGTGCTGCTTGGGTACCGATCAACACCGAGTTCCGTGGTCTCAGCCTCGAGCATGCGGCCAAGCTGGCAGACGCCCGTGTGTACGTCGTGGATTCCGATCTCCACGAGATCTTGACTACCGCCTTGTGGCGCGCAGGGATCGACGCCACCGTCATCACGGTGGGCGACAGTGCGAGTGGCGGTCTGCGACTGACCGAGCTGTACCTCGATCACGCGAAACCGGCTGTGGAAGTGCGGCCTTCGGATGTTTCCGCTCTGCTGTACACCTCGGGGACCACCGGGCGGTCGAAGGCATGCATGTTGTCGCACCGCTACTTCACGTCTCAGGCCGGCATTGCGATCCGCGACTTCGGTCTGGTCGAGAGTGACGTGCTCTACTGCCCGTTCCCGCTGTTCCACGCCGATGCAACGGCTCTCACGACGGTTCCTGCTCTCCTCATCGGTGCAACGGCCGCGATCAGTAAGCGCTTCAGTGCATCTCGGTTCTGGGACGAGGTTCGGGAAGCAGGCGCGACGGTCTTCGACTTCATGGGGGCGACCCTTTCCATCCTCGGGAAGGCGGAGCCGCGGCCGGACGACGCGGACAACCCCGTCCGACTTGCTTGGGGAGTTCCGGTACCCGAATCGATCGAAGTCTTCGAGAAGCGTTTCGGATTGACTGTGATCGAGCTGTACGGGTCCGTCGAAGCGAACATTCCGATCACCCAGCGGTTTACTGACGAACGGGTGCCCGGATCGTGTGGCCGCGTCGTCGACGAGTTCGAGATCAGAGTGACCGATGAGTTCGATGAGAAAGTGCCGGTCGGGCAAACCGGTGAGCTTCTGATTCGTCCCAAGGTGCCCTGGACGACCTTCTCCGGATACTTCGGTAATCCGGAGGCGAGCACAGAAGCTATGCGCAACATGTGGTTCCACAGCGGCGATCTCGTCCGGGTCGACGATGCGGGCAACGTCTTCTTCGTCGGCCGGAAGAAGGAGTCCATCCGACGGCGCGGCGAGAATATCTCGGCATTCGAGGTCGAAGAAGGCGTTCGCGAGCATCCCCAGGTCCTCGACTGCGCCGCATACGGTGTCCGATCGGAGCTCACGGAAGAAGAGGTCAAGATCTCGGTCGTGGTCAGGGAAGGCGAGTCCTTGACCGAGAAGGAAGTCTGGGAGTTCTGCTACGGCACGATGGCTCGTTTCCAGGTTCCTCGCTACATTGAGCTCGTACCCGATTTGCCGAAGACCCCCACTGGCAAGGTCGAGAAGTTCAAACTCCAGGAACGCCCGTTCAACGAGAACACGCGGGAGTTCGAGCTTCCTGCAAAGGTTCGCGCCTGATGCCCGCCGGCGGAGGTACACCAAGAGTCGACAGCGCGATTTCGGCAAGAGGAGAAGACATGACGAGTAAATGGCTCACATTCGATTGTTATGGAACACTGGTCGATTGGCGCCAGGGAATGACGGCAGCTCTGCAGTCGGTCGCCGGCGCAGACGCGGGGCGGCTGTTGACCGAGTATCACCTCCATGAACACGTGGTCCAGGAGCAGAACCCTGCGTGGACCTACCGCGCTGTGCTGGCCGAGGCGCTTCGTCGAGCCGCCGAAGTCTGTGAAGTCTCGTTGACCGAGGACGAGTGCGACGTTCTCGGTCGCACGCTTCCCTCGTGGCCGGTTTTCCCGGATACGAACCGAGCGCTCCGGGAGCTCGAAGCGCGGGGCTACAAGTTTGGCGTGCTCTCGAACGTCGACCGAGAACTGCTGGAACAGACCCTGACTCAGTTCGACGTTCGAATCGACGTGACGGTCACGAGTTCCGACATCGGTAGCTACAAGCCGGCATTGGGGCACTTCGAGACGTTCCAGACGTTGTCCGGTGCCGAGAACCACGAGTGGATCCACGTTGCCTGCAGCTGGTTCCATGATGTCGAGGCCGCCGACAGGTTCGGGGTTCGGTCGGTATACATCAACCGGGAAAGGACCCCGCACTCCGAAGGGGACCTGGCGGCCGCCGTTCTCCCGGACTTGGTGACCCTTCCCGAGGTCGCAGAGGCCCTGTTCGGCAACTGAGCAGGCTGACCTCGCCGGAAGGCACACATCGCCGACGGTGTGGGAGAGATGATCGCGATACTGCCATGCTGGGCACACTCGTTGCGATGTGGTGTTCGGAGTGCGAGAACCTCCAGTTGTTCGTGGAGCCGAGGGTTCCACTCGACTGGAGGTTCTCTGCGTATCGGTGCTGATGGAGAATTCGGGATGGAATGTGAAGTCTGCATCGCCAGAACGGGGTCGACGTGGCGCCGGCAGGTCGACGATCAACGCTCTGCCGGCCCCCCGCCACTCACTGCAGTTGGACGCCAATCATTTTCCGGCTCAAGGGATTCTGCGCCGGAGACCGCCGGTCGCGACGAGCTTGCGTGGCGAGGCGCGGCGAAGCACGGGCACGAGTGGCCTCACAGCCCTTTGTGAAGGTGTCATCCGCTCACATGGGGCTGTGTGAGGCGAACTGCTCGAGCTGCCGACGGCGCTCCTCTGGGAGGAAGCGCCCGAAATGGTCGAGAATATCGTGCTGTGCCAGCTTCGCCGCGCGGTCACCGTCCCGCTGGCGGATGGCGTCCAGCACCCGCTCGTGCCGGCGCCAGCTGTCGAGCATCAGAGCGCGGTCGTCCAGCGTGGTGGAGAGTTTGGTTTCGATCAGGTTGATGACCACTCCACGGGCAACGTCATTGCACACCCGAAGCAAACCGCTGTTCGCAGCTTCGGCCACGGTGTGGTGGAATTCGACATCGGCCTGGGAGAACGCCTCGTATCCGCTGTCGATGGCATCGGCCAGGTGCGCATGTGCCGCTTCCATGCGTTCGAGTTGTTCCGCGGTGTGGCCGACGGCAGCGAGATAGGTGGCCGAGCCTTCGATGGCCATCCGGAACTGGATGAGGTCCGTCAGATCGAACTGTTCGAGATGCACCATCGCGGTGAGGGACCGGCGGAGCCCATCGGGTGAGAACTGCTGGACTTCCGCGCCCCCGGTCGGGTCACCTTGCTTCGATCGGATGAGCCCCGAGCTCTCGAGCACTCGAAGTGCTTCGCGTACCGTCGTCCGGCTCACGGCAAACTCCACGGTGAGCTCGCGTTCGCTTGGCAGCCTTTGACCTGGACGCAGATCTCCGCGGAAGATTGCATCCTCGATCTGCTTGACGATGCTCTCGTACGCGCGGACTCGGCGAGCTGGCGTGAACTTCCGTCGTTCGCCACTCGATGGTGTGGTCGTCACTTCCTGCTCCTCGCTGCGCGACTGGGTGTTCAACCCTGCATTCTCTGACAACCAGGGCTTGAACGTGCCCAGTCTACTGCGTCCAGGTTAGTGGTCTGATGACTACCTAACGGCGCGCCTCTAGTCGGGCGGCAATCTTGGCGGCGTCTGCGATGGCGCGATGGTGTTCGACGGTGGCGCAAACATCGTCCCCGTCGTAGACATCGACCAAGAATCGCAGTCGACGGCCGTTGCGTTCCTCGAGTCGTGCGCGGGCGGTCAGCGTTGCGCCGATCGGGCTGGGAAGTCGGTGTTCGATGGATGCGTAAGTGCCGACCGTAATCTCGCCGTTCGAAAGCGAGTCCTCGACGACGTTGTGGCAAGCCACCTCGGCGAGTCCGAGGACAAAAGGCGTGGACGCCGCCTCGGGGAACGGATCGCCGAAGGTCGCGGCGGTGTCTGACGCCGTGACGGTGCGTGAAAGTTCTGCGTGGGCACTCATAAAGTCTCCTGATAGCGATGGTCTAGTGGTCTAGCCAGTAGCATGGCTGCCCTACCCTGGTACGTCAACCGCCCTTGGGGATCTGGACAAGAGGTGTGACCCACATTACTGTCCATACTGGCTAGACCACTAGGGTCGGTTGGCTTCAGTGTCGGTTTACAGCCGCGAAGTCCATCCCCTGCCCTCACAAGGGCAGTGGTTCTTAGGAGTGATCGTGAAACCAAACGTTCTGGATGACGCCCCGCTTTCTGGATTCCACAAGCGCCTAGCCGCCTACGCCGCCGGCGGTCCGTTTCTGGACGGCTACATTCTCAGCGGAATCGGCGTTGCCCTCGTCGCGCTTGCACCGGAACTGGGAGTCTCGTCCTTCATGGAAGGGATGCTCGGCGCCGGTGCCTTGCTCGGCATGCTCTTAGGCGGAGCGGTCTCGGGTTTCCTGACCGATCGCTTCGGGCGGCAGGTCATGTACACCCTTGACTTGGGGTTGATCACACTCTTCTCGGTGTTGCAGTTCTTTGTCACCGAGGCATGGATGCTGCTCGTTCTGAGGATTCTCCTCGGCGCAGTTGTCGCCGCCGACTACCCTATGGCGTCCTCGTTGCTCACTGAGTTCACGCCCCGTCGTTACCGGGGCCCGATGCTGAGCATGCTCGTGTGCATGTTCTTCGTCGGCGCTGCCGCGGCCTACTTCGTAGGTGACGTGTTGGTCAGTTCGGGGCCGGACGGCTGGAGATGGTTTCTCTTGAGTTCGGCAGTGCCGGCGCTCATTCTGTTCGTGTTGCGCCTGGGTACCCCGGAGTCTCCGCGTTGGTTGCTCAGCAAGGGACGGCGGGAAGACGCGCAATCGGTTCTGACGAGGGTGTATGGGCAGGGGGTCTCGGTCGACGACCTTCAGGCGGAGAGCCAAGGAGCGAAGTTTAGTGCGCGAGATCTGTTGCGCGGCGGGTATGCGGGACGGATGGCGTTCGTGATCGCGTTCTATACCTGCTCGAACATTCCGGTCTTCGCAATCTATGCCTTCGGGCCGAAGATCCTGAGTGCTCTGGGTCTTGGCGGCGCGAACCCTAATGTGGGGTCGGCGGCGCTCAGCCTCCTGTTCTTGGTCGGTGTCGTTGCCGCACTATTCGTGATCAATCGATCAGGGCGTCGTCGGATGGTGATCGCGGGGTCTCTTGTGGCGGGATTCGCGCTACTTGTTCTCGGAGTCTTTCCGGAGGCACCAACTTGGATCCTCGTATCGGCCTTCGCGACGTTTGCGCTGTTCAATGGTGGACCCCAAGTTCTCACCTGGGTCTACCCGAATGAGCTGTTTCCCACCGAGGTGCGAGGTACGGCTGTTGGGCTAATCACTGCGTTCACTCGAGTTGGCTCGGCCATCGGGGTGTTCCTCGTGCCGATCTCGCTCACTCACCTCGGTATCGGTCTGACGATGTTGATGGCCGCGGCGATCCTCATCTTCGGTGGACTGATCTCGATTCGATGGGCCCCGGAGACCGGGTCGCTGACGCTGGACGCCGCCAGTTCGATCACGTCGACGAGTGCGAAGTCGCATCGTGTCGAATCGGTGGAGCCGACGACACCTTCGAAGGACGGTAGGGCCGAGCGTCACGAGCATCAGGATCGGGTGGTAGCCATCGATGGAGGCAAGGGGTCTCGATCGCCGAGTTGAGAACCGGCGGAGGGGATGTCCGTGGACGTCACCGACCACGCCTCGTCGAGCACTCGCCCTGTCCTCTACCGGAGGATCCCGGACGAAACGCTGCCGATCGATCATGTTCGAGCTCCTCGCACAGCCCGCACCGGCGAAGTCCTCCGCTCCCCGGAGCCCTACCTCGTATCGCGATCCGCTTGCCGGTTGGACAGTCGCTTCGGTCGTGAAACAACTTCGCCCCACCCGGATTGGCTGAGTGATACGGCTTCACTTTCATCTGCTCGCCTTTCCGGGCGATCGTCGCGCATGGAGCCAGGCGCGGACCGTCGTTCGATTCACGATGGAACATCCCCAGATCGGGCATGCCTTGGATGGGTGGGCGGCTTGTCGCACGAAGCTCGACGAGACCCGGTACGAGCACTACCCAACCGGTACGCCATCGTGTCCTCGGGATCCCTCCTCTGGGTCAGGCATCCACTGAGGCAGGCGGCCGGCATCCCTTTCGAGCACCACCATCGACTCGCTGTGTCCCAACGCCGGAAGTTGCCAAATCGACGCGGTAAGAACCTCTTTCAAGTGAACATGATCACGCACACGAAGCCGGACGACCAAATCCCATCGACCGGTGACCAGTTCGACGCTGACAACCTCCCGGAGCTGCCGCAGGACCGATACGGACTCGACCACCGATTTGTGTTGTGTCAGTGCTACTCCCACGAGCACCTCGAGCGCATATCCGAGCATGGACGGGTTCACTTCCGCCCGATATCCGGTAATCACCCCGGCGCGCTCCATGCGCTCGACCCTCTCCCCGACTGCGCCGGGTGACATTCCGACTGCGCGGGCCAAGGCGCGAACCGACTTTCGCGCATCGTCACAGAGGAGTGCAAGGATCCTCCGGTCGACGTGGTCGAGCTCTGTGGGGCTCTGTGTGGCATCCATTCGTCCTCCTGCTCCAGCAATCCCGGGCGAAATGCGTCCCGGTGGGGGATCGGCTTCCCTGCACTCGCGCCGACGCTTCTTCAACTGAATGATCACCGTCAGTTCCCTCCGACCGATCATTCGCGCAGTGGATGGAAGGCAAGCGAAATCCTGCAGCGCAATCGGGTAGTCAAGTGCTGCAAGGCTAGTCAACTGTCCACCTCGAGGATGAGCCGTTGCGCATCGGTCGGAAACTAGGATAACTTCGATGCACAATCGACCCCGGCCACCACCCCTCGACCGGACTGGCATGGGTGCCCACCCCGCACCCGCATTCGATGGAGAAGTGCACATGAACGCGACGACAATCGAGTCCGTTGGAGTCACCGATGAGGGTCACGAACAAGTGATCTTCTGCCGGGACGCAGAGTCCGGACTGCAAGCCATCATCGCCCTCTACTCGACCGCACTCGGCCCTGGGCTGGGAGGGACGCGATTCCATCCCTATCCCAGCGAGGCTGCCGCGATCAAGGATGTCCTCGACCTCTCGAAGGCGATGGCATACAAGGCCGCTCTCGCAGGTCTCGACCTGGGCGGAGGCAGCGCGGTGATCGTCGGTGACTCCCGTGAGATCAAGAGGGATGCCTTGCTCCACGCGTACGGAAGATTCGTCCAGTCACTCTCCGGCCGCTACTACACCGCCTGTGATGTCGGCACTACCTGTACGGACATGGACGTGATCGCCCGTGAAACGTCCTTCGCCGCAGGGCGTTCGCCGGCGTATGGGGGAGCCGGTGACTCCTCAGTGCTCGCAGCGCTCGGCGTGTTTCGTGGTATGCAGGCGTCGGCTCGACATATCTGGGGGACAGAGTCTCTCGAGGGCAAAGCGGTTGGAATCTCAGGTGTCGGCAAGGTGGGCCGACAGCTCGTAGCGCTGCTCGTCCAGGCCGGCGCGGAGGTCTCGGTGACCGACCCCCACCTTCCGGCGGTGCGAGATCTCGTCGCGGCTCACCCGACAGTGCACGTTGTCGGCGCCGAAGAAGGGCTCGTCGCCTGTCCGCTCGACGTGTTCGCCCCGTGCGCATTGGGTGGAGCGCTCACCGAGAAAGTCGTCGATTCGTTGAACGCGCGAATCGTATGCGGTGCGGCGAACAATCAACTGGTCCATCGCGGAATCGCCCTGCGGATGAAGGATCGCGGTATCACATACGCCCCCGACTACTGCGTCAACGCGGGTGGCCTGATTCAGGTGTCGGATGAACTGCAGGGCTTCAGTTTCAAGCGCGCACACGAACGCACGAACCGGATCTTCGACACCACACTCGACGTTCTCGAGTGTGCGGCGCGGGAGAATGTGACTACCGCATTCGCGGCGGACCGACTGGCCGAGCAGCGCATGCAGGAACGTCGAGTTCGCGGCGTCTGGACGACCCGCACCCGAACCGGCTTCTAGTACCGCACGAATCCGATTCTCCTGGGCGGGAAGCCCAGGCTTCGCTCTGCCGATCGATTTCAGGTGATCTCTCGGTCGATCGGACCCCCTCGCTGCACAACGGCGAACTTCAGCAATGAATGGACGGTGTACCCACCATGACGACTTCGCTAACCAACGGCGCGACAGAGCCATACGATCTCAACGACCGCTACCGCCCGGGATCAGGCCCCGTCCTGCTCACGGGAGTTCAGGCCATTGCGCGACTGCTGGTGGAGCAGCACGGCCGCGACACGCAGGATGGCCTCAACATCGGAACCTTTGTTTCGGGCTATCAGGGCAGCCCGCTCGGCGGAGTCGACCGCATGCTGAACGGAATGCGAGACGTCCTCGACGCCAACGATATCCGGTTCGTTCCCGGGTTGAACGAGGAACTCGCAGCGACTTCCGTATGGGGAAGTCAGGCGACCCTCGCGTCCGATGCGGCCGTCTTCGACGGCGTTGTCGGTGTGTGGTACGGGAAGGGTCCCGGCGTGGACCGCGCAACCGACACGATCCGGCATGCCAATATCTACGGGGTCAATCCGCGCGGCGGGATCGTGTTGTTGGTCGGAGACGACCCCGCGTCCAAGTCCTCGACGGTGCCCGCTGTCAGCGAGCGGTCCCTCGCTGCTCTGGGCGTTCCGGTTCTGTTCCCGCGCAACGCACGCGAGATCGTGACGATGGGAATGCACGCGGTGGCGCTCTCGCGCGCATCTGGATGTGTCGTAGCGCTGAAGATCGTCGCGGATGTTGCCGATGGAGCGTGGAAGCTGTCCGCCGACGACTTTGCGGACTTCTCGATCACCGTCCCCGAGGTCGAGCACCACGGCCGCCCGTTCGTGTACAAGCAGCGGCCGATGGCTGTGGCACCGGCCAGCATTCTGGCTGCCGAGGCCGACTTGGTCGGGCCGCGTTGGAAGGTCGTCGAGTCCTATGGTCCGGCCAATCGGTTGGATGTCGTCGAGGTTGATTCCACTGACGCAACGCTGGGCATCGTCGCGACCGGTACGACGTTCGATTCTGTTCGTCAGGCCCTGCTGGATCTGGGCGTGGACGACGACAAGCTGCGGGCTGCCGGCATCCGGCTGCTTCGGATCGGCATGCCGTATCCGGTTTCCGTGGAAACCATCCGCCGTTTCGCGGACGGGCTCGAGGATCTCCTTGTGGTAGAGGACAAGACGGCCTTCATCGAGACCCAGATCCGGGAGATCCTCTACGGATGCGACTCGGCGCCGCGCATCGCCGGCAAGAAGGACTTCGGTGGCCGCGATCTGGTCCCGGCGGGAGGAGAATTGACGGCCGGGCGTCTCCTCTCGCCGCTGCGACGGATCCTGGATGGGCGTATCGAAACCACCCGGCCGCTCCCTGCGCCGTTGACGCTCGACGTACTCCAGAGCGCCCGGACCCCGTACTTCTGCAGTGGATGTCCGCACAACCGGTCGACAGCCATCCCGGAGGGATCCGTCGGCGGCGGTGGTATCGGCTGCCACATTCTCGTAACCATGTCCGGGCGCGAGGACAGCGCTGTCACCGGTCTGACGCAGATGGGCGGGGAAGGTAGTCAGTGGATCGGACAGGCTCCATTCACGACGGTCCCGCACGTGTTCCAAAACGTCGGCGACGGAACGTTCTTCCACTCCGGCCAACTCGCTCTTCAGGCGTGCGTTGCGGCCGGCGTCAACATCACCTACAAGATCCTCTACAACGATGTCGTTGCCATGACCGGTGCTCAGGATGCGGAAGGTGCGTTGTCGGTAGCGCAGCTCACGCACAAACTCACGACGGAGGGCGTCAAGCAGATCATCGTCTGTTCGGACGAGCCACAGCGACACAGCAAGCGTGCATTCGCCAAAGGCGCGAAGCTGTGGCATCGGGACCGCTTCGACGAGGCGCAGCGCGTGCTTCGTGAGATCGAGGGCGTCACCGTCCTGATCTACGATCAGCACTGTGCCGCGGATGCCCGCCGGCAGCGCAAGCGCGGCACGCTGCCGTCCCGCAATACTCGTGTGGTCATCAACGAAGCTGTGTGCGAGGGTTGCGGCGACTGCGGTGTGAAATCGAACTGCTTGTCAGTGCAGCCTGTGGAGACCGAATTCGGCCGCAAGACGAGGATCGATCAGACCTCGTGCAACACCGACTACACGTGCCTCGACGGTGATTGCCCCTCCTTTGTCACTGTGGACGTCAAACCCGGCAAGAAGTCCGGTCGCCCCCGTCGGCGCCCCACTCCTCCCGCGTGCGTCGACCTGGTGCCGGGGGATACGTCCGCAACCCACAACGTGTTCCTCGCCGGTATCGGCGGCACCGGCATCGTGACTGTGAACCAGGTTCTCGCCACAGCCGCGCTGCGGGCGGGACTCGAAGTGGAGAGCCTCGACCAGATCGGCCTGAGTCAGAAGGCCGGCCCCGTGGTGTCGCATCTTCGTTTCAGTGCCGGCGCGATCGAGCCGGCGAATCGACTGACCCCGCGCGGCGCGGACTGCATCCTGGCGTTCGACCTACTCACCGCCGCCGAGAACAAGAATCTCGAATACGGTGACTCCGACTTCACCGTGGCCGTGGCCTCGACCAGCAAGACGCCGACCGGCGACATGGTCTACGACAAGTCGGTGGCATATCCCGACACCGATTCGCTGCTGTCGAGAATCGAGACCGTCAGCAAGTCTCTGCATTCGTTCGACGTCCTAGCGGCGACACAGCAGTTGTTCGGGAACACCGCAGCCGCAAATTTCCTGCTCGTCGGTGCGGCCTACCAGGCGGGAGGGCTTCCCATTCCTGCGGCAAAGATCGAGGAAGCGATCAACATCAACGGTGTTGCCGTCGAGGCCAACGTTGCGGCCTTCCGGTGGGGTCGTGCCGCTATCGCTCACCCGGAAGAATTCGAGGCTGCCACCACCTCCGCGCCACGCACGCCGCGACCTGTGCCTGCACGTGTGCTCGATGGCACCACTTTTGACGGTGAGGTTCGGCGCGTGGTCGAGGTGCGGGCCACCGAGCTCGTCGCCTTCCAGTCCGAGCGCGTAGCGCGGGAGTACGTCGACATGATCGAGCGCGTTTGGGCAGGAGAGCGGAAGGCGACGGACCGGACGGAGTTCAGCGAGGCCGTCGCGCGCGGACTGTTCAAGTTCACCGCTTACAAGGACGAGTACGAGGTCGCGCGACTGCTTGTCGATCCGGCCTTCCTCGACGACGTGAGGAGTCAGGTGCCCACGGGTGAGAACCTCACATTCAAGCTCCATCCTCCGATCCTCCGTGCCATGGGCCGGAAGAAGAAGATCGGCCTCGGTCCGAAGTCCCATGTCGCGCTGAAGGCGCTCGCCTACGGCAAGAAGCTGCGTGGAACCAAGCTCGATCCGTTCGGCTACGCACACGTTCGCCGCGTCGAGCGCGAACTGCTGAGCCAGTATCGGAACATGGTCACGGATCTCGCCGATGGCCTCGATTTCATCGGCTACGACAAGGCCGTCGAGATCGCTCAGCTTCCTGATGTCGTACGTGGTTACGAGGACATCAAACTTGCGAACGTCGAGGCATACTCGGCTCGTCTGGTCGAGCTTGGAATGGAGAAGTACGTCCCCGCGGTGCCGAACGGGAGGTCGGAGTGATGGAAGAGGCGGACGACCGGATCGATAGTTTTCGCGAGAACCCGTTTCGAGCGGATCCACAGATCGAGACGTTCATTGTCGACTGCGTCGACGCCGGCGAAGTAATACCACGCCTCACCCTGCTTTTCGCCCGGCACGGCATCGAACTGCAGAACCTCTCCACGTGGCGGTCACTGACGCCATCCGGGGCGCCGGGACTGGTGGTGACTCTTCGCAGGCCGAGAAGTATGACCGAGGACGCTATTACCAAGCGGATGAATCGGTTGATCGGAGTCACGCGGGTTCGCCGAAAGCCGTACGACGAGGCGCGCAGATTCGAGGGCACCGGGATCGAAATTTCTGCGACAGGGTACTACACCGACAAGCTCGCTGTGCTGGGGTGCGAGTTCAATGCGACTCCGATCCATTTCTCCCGGAAAATGGTTGTCGTGCAGCTGTTCGACAGTGCCGCTGTGGTCGACAAGTTCGTATCGCGTTTGATGCGCTGGGTGGATCCACGAAAGTCCGGTGACGTGCGTATCTCGGCTGCTCACAGATCCGGCCTCATGCTCCCCGGTCGGCGGGCAAGCAAGCAGGACGGCCTCAGAGGACGCGGATTCGAGAGCCGGCGCGACTGCGAACTGATCGAACGGTCCAGGGCCTGAGACTGACGTGCCCGGGGCGCCTCGGCGCTAGTGGGGTTGTCGACAGTTGGTCTTCCGGTCGACAGGAAGACCAACTGTTCGAACGAGGGTCGGCTGCCGTGTCGGCCGTGAACTGGTTCCCGCCCGAAGTGGGAGGCTCACTTCGGGCATACCTTCGCATCGGGCCAGTTGAACGTCTGCGATGAGCAGACCTGCGAGATCAGCGAGTTCGTGATCCTCGTGGCCCGGTGCGGGGCGATCGCAGGGGGGGGTGTCCGCCACGCCACGGCTGCGCCTCGGGATGCGTCGAAGCGGTTTGACCCGGCGGCCGCACATGTCTGCGCCGGTCATCGGGTTGTGGGGTGTGGCTGGAATATATTGAGCCACTGAAGAAGTCGAGTGTGTGAAGGGATTGGAGGATGCGCCGAAGAACTCGGACAGGTGGCTCAGATCCTCGGTAAAACGATGCCTTTTCGGTTGAATTGGTGCCGCGCTGTTGCGCATTCGAATGATGTTCCGTGAACCTGAGTATTCGGCGCGTCGAGCCCGGCAGGTTCCTGGCAGAGTCTCTCGCGAACGGACCAGTGGGATGGAATGTGACCTCAGATCGCAGTCAGCCCCCACCGCGCGGCGGTCGCCGCTGCGGCGGTCCGATTGGGGGCGTCGATCTTGCGCAGGATGCGCTCCAGGTGGGTGGCGACGGTGGCGGTGCCGATCCTCAGGTGTGCGGCGATCTCCCTGTTGGAGGCGCCGGTCGGCAGCAGGGCGAGCACCTCCGCCTCACGAGCGGTCAACTCCATCGGCGGATCGTCGGGGCAGCACACCACCAGGGTGCCGCCCGATCGGACCGGATCCATCCGAACCCGCAACACAGTGCCGGCACCGACGAAGACGAGTCCCGACGACCGACCCGACGCTGCGACGTCGCGCGCAACCCGACCGCCCGGTGTGCCGGCGCTGAACAGGTCCGTGGGCGCGTCGGCGGTCATCGCGCGGACCGAACCATCGGACGCGACGACCAGCGCGGCCTCGTCGGGGCCCACCCGAGGTGGCGTGGGCGCTCGCCGCGCCAGCGGATCCAGCGCCTCGGCCAGCATGTCGCTGAGCAGGGTGACCGTGGCAACCGACAGATCGTCGAACCGCCGCCCGCCCGTGGTGCTCATGTTGAGCATGCCGATGTAGCGACCGTTCCGCGTGTGCAGGCACTGGGTGAGCCCGTCACTGAAGTTGTGGGAGAAGATCAGATCGAAGACGGGGCCGGTTTGCATCTGTGCGGGAACGTCGAAGAGCCGCATCGGAAGTGCCCGCTCCCGCAGTTGCGGGAACAACGGATGCAGCGGCATGCACTTGTTCACCACGTCGATCGAGTCCGCCCGGTAGCCCAGGCTCGCGCTGGTGCGGTGTGTACCCGTGACTGGATCCCACCACGACAGCGCCGCGTTCTGATACGGCACCGCGCCTGCGAGTTCGAACAGGATTCGGGCGACGGAGATGTCGGGCGAGCCCACTCCACCGGGCGTCGATTCGACGGCGCTCCGCAGCCGTAGGGCGGCCTGCAACCGGTCTGCCGCGACATCCATGACGAGAGTATGCCCCACGTCACATCGGCTCGGAGCTGTGGTCCGGGGCGGTCGCGGATTGTCACGGCGGATCGTGGCTTGCGCATCCGTCGATCAACGGATGCCGCAGCGTTCGGCCGGACCTACGTTCACATCTCCAGCGATGAACGAACCACGGAGGATGCCATGGAAATCGCCGACTACGCCTCACGGGACGCGACGGAACTCGCGGAGCTGATCGCCACCGGGGAGGTCAGTGCCTCGGACGTGCAGGCAGCAGCCGCAGCGGCGATCGATCAGGTGGAGCCGCAGCTGGGCGCGGTCGCCGGAGAGCGATTCGCACAGCCGCTCGACTACGACGTGTCGGGGCCGTTCCGCGGCGTGCCGTTCGCCATCAAGGACCTGATCACCCATGCCGCCGGCGTGCCGCAGCGCAACGGCAGCCGCCTGTTCGGTCCCGGGATCGAGCACCCGCACGACAACGCCCTCATGACGCGGTTCCGCCGCGCCGGCCTGGCGACGATGGCCGTCACGACCTCGCCCGAACTCGGGTTCAACGCGACCACCGAGGCACTCGCCTACGGCCGTCCCACCCGGAATCCGTGGGATCCGACGCGCAGCCCGGGCGGTTCGAGTGGCGGCTCGGCCGCGCTCGTGGCGGCCGGTGCGCTGCCGTTCGCGCACGCCAACGACGGCGGCGGTTCGATTCGGATTCCCTCCGCGGCGTGCGGCCTCGTCGGGTTGAAGCCGAGTCGCGGGCGCATCTCCGCTGGCCCCGACTACGGCGACCCGCTGCTGGGGCTGGGCATCGAGTTCGCTGTCACTCGCACGGTGCGGGACTGCGCGGCGCTGTTCGACGCGGTGCACGGATCGGAACCGGGAGACAAGTACCTGTTCCCGGCGGAGGGTGCGTCGTTCAGCGAGCTCATCACCCGGGGGTCACGCCCGCTGCGGATCGCCTTCAGCGCCGTGCCGTACGACGCCAGCCGCACGGTCGATCCGGAATGCGTTCGGGCAGTGACCGATACAGCCGCCAGGCTCGCCGAAATGGGCCACCACGTCGAGGAGGCGGCGCCGCGCATCGATGCGGCCGCATTCGACAAGGCCAACCTCGACGCCTGGTGCAGCTTCCTCGGTGACATCGTGTCCACGACGGCCGAGGTGGGAGGGTTCACTCCTGGCCGCGAGCACCTCGAGGCGACGACGCTCGTGTGTGCCGAGTACGGCGCGACTCTCAGCGCCCGTGACATCTTCGCCGCCGAGCACGAGTTCAACGTCGCCCGACGTGAGGTCGCCCGGTTCCTCACCGGATACGACGTGTTCCTGACGCCGACCACCGCGCAGCCGAATCTGCCTCTCGGGCAGCTGAACTCCGACGACGACAGCCTGGACGCTCAGGGTTGGTACAACCGGATCTTCGAGTACGGGCCCTTCACCGGGCTGTTCAACGCAACCGGCAATCCCGGGATCTCGCTACCCCTCGCCGAATCGACCGAGGGTTGGCCGATCGGTCTGCAATTCGTCGGTCGATACGGCGACGAGGCCACCCTGCTCGCTCTCGCCGCGGACCTCGAGCAGGCGCTGCCGTGGGCGGCCCGCCGTCCGGGGATCTACGCGCACTGACACGAGGCGCCAGGCCTCCGGCATTCGGGTCGTGGTTGCCGACCGGGATACCGGAGGCCTCTCTCGTTCCGCTACCCGCCGACCGGCCGGTACGTGCACACGAGCACGCCGGTGCCGGCGGTGACCGACGAGACCAGTTCGAGCGGCCGTTGGGTGCCGTCGTCCGGGAAGATCGTCTTGCCGCCGCCGAGGAGCACCGGCTCGATCATCAGCAGGAGTTCGTCGACCAGGCCCTCGCGCAGCAGCGCCCGCACCAGCGTCGTGCTGCCCATCACCGACAGGTCCCCGCCCTCGGCGTCCCGCAGCTTCCGGATCTCGGCGATGGCGTCGCTGCCGGGGATGCGCGTCGTGTTCGACCACGTCAGCTGGTCGTCGGTGAGGGTGTCGGTGACGACGTACTTGCGGATGTTGTTCATGTGGTCGGCGAACGGGTCGCCGGCCCGCTCCGGCCATGCGGCCGCCATCGTCTGCCACGTGCGTCGACCGAACAGCAGCGCCTCGGTGTTCTGCGCGGCGGCGCCGATCGCCCCGCCCATCACCTCGGCGTCGAAGTACGGGTGGGACCAGCCGCCGTGGGCGAAGCCGCCGTCGGTGTCCTCCTCGGCCCCACCGGGGGCCTGCACGACGCCGTCCAGACTCATGAACTCACTGACCACGATGCGCACGGGCTTTTTCCTTCATCTGACGTGACCTGTTCGGTGATGCAGACCGGCGAACTCGCCGAAACTCATCGGTGGCGCGAGAACGCCCTGCGTTTGTCCCAGTGTGCCCCCGCACCCCGTCTCGTTCACCTCGACGCGCTCGATGGCGGTGGGCATCCGACCCCTTCACCACGGATCGTCGGGCACCCGCGCAGCCATGCCCGCTGAACGGTTTCGGGCGCGTGCACTGTGGCGACGGTCACTACACTGACCTGAGCGTTGAACGCCCGTTCGGTCGGGCCGGTGGAGAGGGGCAGGGCAGTCATGGCCGATAGCGCAGCGATTCGCCCCCGACCCGCCCGCGAGTCGTTGTTGGCGCGGATGACAGCGATCGTCGACGCGTTCACCGACCCCAACAGCGACCTCAACCTGGACCAGATCAGCCACCGCGCCGAGCTGCCCCGCTCCACGACGCATCGCATCGTGGTCGACCTGATCGACCTGGGCTGGCTGGAACGGTCCGGCCGTGACTACCGACTGGGGTGGCGGGCGCTCGGTGCGGTGGGCCCGCAGGCGGTGCACGCCCGGATCCGGGTCGGCGCCCACGACATCCTGCAGGAACTCTTCCTGCGCACCGGGATGGTCATCCACCTCGGAGTCCTCGACGGTGGGCACGAGTACTTCCTGGACAAGATCGGCGGACTGTTCAGTCGGAGACTCGCGTCCCGGGTCGGTGCCCGGCTGGCGGCGCACCGCGGTGCCGGTGGGCGCTCGATGCTCGCGCTGCTCCGTCCCGAGGAGGTCGACGATCTCGTCGCCCCGGCGCTGGCGGTTCCGCAGCCGAATGCCACGTGGACCGTGCCGAGTCTGCATGCTGAACTGGCGCGGATCCGCGAACGCCGCGGCATCGCCTTCGAATCGGTCACGACGCCGTCGGGGTCGATCGGCAGCGTCGGCTGCGCGATCCGTTCCCGCGACGGTGTTGCGATCTCCCTGTGCCTGGCCGGCGACGCCGGGGTGGTTCGACCGGACAAGGTCGTCCCGCTCGTGCGGGAGGCGGCGCACGCGCTGGAACGGGCGGTCTGACCCGATTCATCTCGCCGGGCGAGATGGGCGCGCCATCGGCGCTGATCGTCTGGCTCACTGACCCTTCCGGAACACGAAGGGAAGGGCAGGATGAACCGATTCGAGGGACGCGTCGCACTGGTCACCGGTGGTGCTCGGGGGCAGGGCCGTTCGCACGCAGTCGCGCTCGCCGAGGGCGGCGCGGACGTGGTGATCAGTGACCGCTGCGAGACAGTCGACGCGGTCGGCTATCCGATGCCGACCGAGGACGACCTCCAGGAGACGGTGCGCCTGGTGGAGAAGACGGGACGTCGCTGCGTCGCGATCAAGGCCGACGTCGCGGATCGCCCGGCGATGGACGCGGTCGTCGCGCGGGCGCTCGCGGAGTTCGGACGCCTCGACATCGCCGTCGCCAACGCGGGGGTCTCGGTCCAGGGCGCAATCCAGGCGACGTCGCCCGAGGTGTGGAACGAGGTGGTGGGCACCAACCTCACCGGCGTGTTCAATACGATCGCGGCCGCCGCGCCGGCGATGATCGACGGCGGCTACGGACGCATCGTGACGATCTCTTCGATGCTCGGCCGGCAGGGCAACACGAACATGGCAGCGTACTGCGCGTCCAAGTGGGGCGTCGTCGGGCTGACGAAGAGCGCCGCACTCGATCTGGCGCCACACGGGATCACCGTGAACGCGATCGCGCCCGGCAACATCGCCACCACGATGCTGCACAACGACGTCCTCTACCGGCACCTGCGGCCCGACCTCGCGGCGCCCGGCCCCGACGACATCGCCGACATCATGCGAGGGCTGCACGCCATCCCGACGCCGTGGCTGGACCCGAGCGAGATCACCCGTGTCGTGCTGTTCCTCGCGGACGAGGCGAGCGCGCACCTCTCCGGCGCGGTCGTACCCGTCGATTCCGGAAACGCCGGGCGAGTCACGGCCTGAACACCTTTCACGATCACGCAAGTGAGGAAGGAGGACGCGCGATGACGGCGCACCTCGACGACAATGCCCCGGTCCGCGAGATCGAAGCCGGCACCGCCCCCACCCGTTTCGCCCGCGGCTGGCACTGCCTGGGCCTGTCCGAGTCCTTCAAGGACGGCAAGCCGCACTCGGTCCACGCCTTCGGCACCAAGTTGGTCGTCTTCGCCGACAGCAAGGGCGAGCTGAACATTCTCGACGCCTACTGCCGCCACATGGGCGGTGACCTGAGCCAGGGCGAGATCAAGGGCGATTCGGTTGCGTGTCCGTTCCACGACTGGCGCTGGAACGGCAAGGGCCGCTGCACCGACATCCCCTACGCCCGCCGCGTTCCGCCGGTCGCCAAGACCCGCGCCTGGCACACCCTCGACCAGGACGGGCTGCTGTTCGTCTACCACGATCAGGAGGGGAACCCGCCGCCCCCGGCGATCGCGCCGCCGCGGATTCCGGGCGCCACATCGGCCGAGTGGACGGATTGGAAGGGCTTCAAGCAGACAGTTGTTCACACGAACGTCCGCGAACTGATCGACAACAACGTCGACATGGCGCACTTCTTCTACGTGCACGGGTCGTTTCCGACGTACTTCCGGAACATCTTCGAGGGGCACGTCGCGGCGCAGTACATGAGCGGGGTCGCGCGCGAGGACGTGCGCCCGCGGGCGCGGGACGGACAGCCGCAGCTGATCGGCAACAGTTCGATCGCCGCGTACTACGGTCCCTCGTTCATGATCGACGAGTTGACCTATCACTACGAGGGTTTCGACGTCGAGTCGGTGCTGCTGAACTGCCACTACCCGATCGACGCGAACAGCTTCGTGCTCACCTACGGGGTGATCGTGAAGAACTCGGAGCACTTCGACGCCGCCGCGGCGGAACAGATGGCCGAGAACATGTGCGCCTTCATCACCAAGGGATTCGAGCAGGACGTCGAGATCTGGCGGAACAAGACCCGGATCGAGAATCCGCTGCTGTGCGAGCAGGACGGCGCGGTCTACCAGCAGCGCCGCTGGTACGAGCAGTTCTACGTCGACGTCGCCGACATCGCGCCGGATATGGTCGATCGCTTCGAATACGAACTGGACACCACCCGGCCGGTCGAGTCGTGGCGGCGTGAAGTCGCCGACAACCTGGCCCGGCGTAGCTGACCGGATGGAGTGCCGACTGTGGGGCTGCGCACGCGGTGCGCAGCCCCACAGCCGATTCCGAGTGCTCAGGCGGCGGCGAGCGATCCGCCGAAGAAGCTGAGTGCGCTGAAGAGGTTGGAGACCGCGCCGAAGAACTCGGACAGGTAGCTCAGGTCCACGTGTGTATGCCTTTCGTTCGAATCATGTTGCGCGGTTGCGCCTTTGCATGATGCTCGGCGAACCTGAGCGCCCGGTTGGGTGCGTCTGGCAGGTTTCTGGCAATGTGCCCCAGTCCGGCAGGGTGAGTCTTTACCATTTCATTCCCAGCCGATTGCCAGATTGCTGGCAAGTTCTCGGAAGGTTCACCGGCTGTAGTGGTGGCGTTCATGTCCGCCACGACAGCCAGGAGACTGCCGGCCGATGAGCTTCCTCGACCGATTCCGTGACCCACCCGACCCGCGGCGCGGCCGAACGGCTGAGGACTTACCCACTTCCTCGGTGGGCTATCAGCGGACCGCCAGCCGCCTGCACGCCTTCAATCGTTACGAGATCAAGTACTTCGTCGACGAGCTGCGTGTTCCGGAGTTGCGCAGCGAACTGGCGGCCCGTATGGACACCGACCCGTACTCGCCGCACGGTGGGTATCCGGTGACGTCGCTCTACTACGACACCAGCGATCTGCGCTTCTACTGGGAGAAGATCGAGGGTTTGAAGTTCCGGCGCAAGCTCCGCCTGCGCCTCTACGGCCCACCGTCCGAGTGCACCGACGACACGGTCGTGCAGGTCGAGATCAAGCAGCGAGTCAACCGCGTCACGCAGAAGCGTCGAATCGCGCTGCCGTACAGCGTCGCTCGGAGGCTGCTCGACGATCGCCGGGATATCGCCTGCGATCCCGTGCAGCGGCCGTTCGTGAACGAGGTGACGACGCTCGTCGGCAACCTGGACCTGCGGCCGACCGTCACGACGGGCTACCTGCGGGAGGCGTTCGTGGGCCGCGACGCCGACCTGGGCCTACGGGTGACGATCGATCACCGGGTGCACGGCCGCGATCGGGACTTCCACTTCGCGTCCGGCTCGGCGAACCGTTTCGTGATCCCGCCGAAGCTGGCCGTCGTCGAACTCAAGGCCAACGAGCGAGTTCCGTACTGGGCCACCGATCTGACTGCGCGACTGAACATGTCGGTGATCCGAGTGTCCAAGTACTGCCAGTCCGTCGAGGCGTTCGGACTTGCTCCACCTTCCCGCACCGGTGCGCCGGAGCTGGTGCTCCCGCCCGGAATCGACGATCAGGCCCCCGCCGATGTACTCGGCGCGACCGTGCCGGTCGGCGACTGACCAATTGCCCGTAGAACAACCGAAACAGGACCACCATGAACTTCGATCTTCAGGATCTCAGCGGGACGTTCACCACCTTCGACATCATCGTGTCGTTGGCGCTGTCGTTCGTCCTCTCCGCCGTCGTCGGATGGGTGTACCGGTACACCCACAAGAACGTCTCCTACAGCCAGTCCTACGTGCAGACGCTGGTGACGGTGGGCATGATCGTCTCGCTCATCATGCTCGTCGTCGGATCCAATGTCGCGCGCGCGTTCGCACTCGTCGGCGCGCTGTCGGTCATCCGATTCCGCAACGCCATCAAGGAAACTCGCGACGTCGGCTTCATCTTCATGGTGATGGCGATCGGCATGACCACCGGCACCCGGTTCTACCTGCTCGCGATCGCGGCGACCGTGGCGATCTGCCTGGTCATGTTGATCATGAGCAGGTTCAACTGGTTCAAGCTCGATGTCCAGCGTCAGGTCGTCAAGGTGCAGGTGCCGCCGGAGCAGGAGTACACCGCGCTCGTCGAGGACGTCCTGATCCAGCACTGCTCGGAGTTCGAGTTGGTGTCGACCGAGGCGGTCCGATCGGGCGCACTGCACGAGTTGTACTACACCGCGCAGCTGAAGAAGGGCCGCAAGCCGGCCGAGCTCATCGCCGCCCTGAGCGCGGTCAATGCGGGCCAGCGCGTGACCGTCCTGACCGGATACGACCAGACCGACATCTGATGTCGACGACGAACGCTGCCGGACCACCGGCACCGAGACGCCGATTCCGACACCGGATTCCGACGTCGCTCCGCCAACACTGGAAGCTGCTGGCGGTGTTCGTCGCGTTCGTGACGATCATGGCGACCGTGTTCGGTGCTGCCCGCATCCGCCCGTACATCACCGGTGACGCGTCGGTCATCGCATCGCCGATCACCGACAACATCGCCGGCACCGTCGACCTGTTCGACCTGTCGGTGGATCACGAACTCTCCCTGGGTATCCCGGAAGTCGAGCTGAGCGACATGTTGTCCGCGTACGAGGAGACCGGTGACAAGAAGTGGGTCAACGCCACCGTGACGATCGACGGCACCGTGATCACCGACGTGGCCGTGCGACTCAAGGGCAACTCGACGCTCATGGCGCTGCGGGGCACCGGGACCGGGCCCGGCAGGATGCAGCTTCCTGAGGGGTTCGAACCGCCCGACGGCTTCCAACCGCCGGGCGGGGCCGCGATGCTCGACGGCGCTGAGATGCCTGACGGTGCCGGGATGCCGCAACTGCCCGAGGGATTCGAGCCTCCCGGGGGGATGGGCGGGATGGGTGCCGCGATGTCGTCGGTGTCGGCGGACAACCCGACCACGCTGCCGCTGCTGCTGAGTTTCGACGAGCACGTCGAGGGTCGCGCGTACCAGGGGCTCACCGAGATCTCGGTACGTCCCGGTACGCCGGTCCTGAACGAGGCGATGGCACTCTCGCTCACCGAGGCGACCGGTCAACCGACGCAACGATTCACGTACTCGGTCTACTCGATCAACGGGAGCGCCACGACGACGCGTCTGCTGCTCGAGCACCCCGACGACGGCTACGCCAATTCGCTGTTCGACTCGGACGGCTACCTCTACAAGGCCAAGGCGGACTCTCGGTTCGCGTATGTCGACGACGACCAGTCCTCGTACTCCGGGCAGTTCAAGCAGATCAACGCCGTCGGATCCGGAAACCTGCAGCCGATCATCAAGTTCCTGAAGTGGCTGGATTCTGCGGACGACACCGAGTTCGCGGAGGAACTGGACCGGTGGGTGGACGTCGAATCCTTCGCTCGCTACGTCGCCACGCAGAACCTACTCGTCAACGGCGACGACATGGCCGGGCCCGGCCAGAACTACTACCTCTGGTACGACCTCGACACCGAGAAGATCTCGGTGGTGTCGTGGGATCTGAACCTGGCAATGACCGGCTCGACCGACGCGGGCCCGGACGACACGGTGTCGATGGGGGCCGGTGGGGGGCCGGGAGGTACCCGAGGCGACGCGGCGGCGAATACCGGCGGGACGAATCCGGGTGACGGCGAAACCGGTGCCGGGATGCCCGGTGGCGCAACGATGCCCGGCGGTCGGGGTGCTCCGCCGGGCGCGGGAAGACCCGAGGGGGCGGGAACACCGGGCGGCGGCACACCGCAGGACGGACCGGGCGGCGGTATGCGCGGCCGCAACACGCTGAAGACCCGCTTTCTCGCGTCCGACGCCTTCACCGACGTCTACCAGTGGGCCTACTGGGATCTGTACGAGCAGATGTACGCCGGCGGACGTGCGGACGAGATCCTCGATGGCTTGGCCGCGGACGTGCCGACCAGCGACGGGCTCACCGCCGAGACCCTGCAGAGCGGCGCCGATCAGATGCGCACGTGGATCGAACAGCGGACCACCGCGCTCGCCGCGAAGCGGCAACAGTGAGTCGCCGGGGTCGGACTCAGGCCGGCGGTGCGATCGAGATGCGGTCCGGTGCGGGCGGCGCGACGGGGGAGTGGGCGTCCAGATAGGACGTGAGCGCGTCGAGATCGCTTCCGGCGGAGGCCGGTTCGGTGCCGTCGCGGAGCACGGTGAACCCGTCGCCGCCGTCGGCGAGGAACTTGTTGACCGCCACCCGGTAGCTGTCGGTGGGGTCGACGGGTTCGCCTTCGACGCGGATGTCGGCGATACGGGACCCGACCGGGGCGCGGCGGTCGAGGCGATACGTCAGCGACGCCGACGGGGCCAGGATCAGTTCCGCGGCGGAGCCGTCCTCCCGGGCCTGGAACTGTTGTTCCAGAAGCTCTTTCAACTGCGCCCCGGTGAGGGTCCGCACCTCGAGCGGGTTGAGGAAGGGCTGCACCTGGTAGGCGTTGCCGTAGGTGATCGTGCCGTCGGCGTCGAACAGGAGGTCGGCGCGGATGCCGCCGGGATTGGTGAGCGCGAGCTGCGCGCCGCGTCCGCGGGCCGCCTCGAGCTGCGCGTCGGCGATCAGGTCCCCGAGCGGGCTCTCGCCGCCCGGTGTCGGCTCGCGGGTGATGTCGTCGGTGACGGCGCCCACCGCGCGCTGGGCGACCTCGTCGGACTGCCTGCTGGCCCGGGAGACCAGGTCGGCCACCATCGGATCCGGTGAGATGTCGTGGGTGACGATCTGGTTGAACGCCTGCGTGCGATCGCGATCCACCTCGCCGGACCTGCGGTCGATCGCCACGTCCACGACCGACACGATCCGTCCGTGCGAGGCGGCCTGCATCATCGGTCGCGGGTTGCCGGCCGGATCGTCGACCGTGCAGTTGAACTGCGAGTGGGTGTCGGCGGTGAAGATCGCGTCGACCTTGGGCGTCGCCCGCGTCGCGATCTCGCGGGCAGGACCCTCGCTGAGGTCGCACGAATTGGGACCGCCGGGGGTGGCCTGCGTGTCGCCGCGGTGCAGTAGCACCACGATCGCGCGCACGCCGAGGAAGTCGAGCGTGTCCGCCGTGCGGTCGATCGCCTCGAGTTCGTCGCCGAACTGCAGTCCGGCGACGGAATCGGCCGCAATCTTGGACGGCGCGTCGGAGGGCATCACCCCGATCACCCCGACGGGGACCCCGTCGACGTAGTCCACCGCGTAGGGCAGCGCCGCGGGAGCCCCGTCGGCGAGGGTCATGTTCGCCGAGAGCAGCGGGAACCGGGCGCCGTCGAAGGTCGGCTCGAACTGGCAGCCCTCCACCGGATGGCAGCCGCCGGACTGCATGCGTCGCAGCTCGCCGAAGCCGTCGTCGAGCTCGTGGGTGCCGATCGACGCGGCGTCGACGCCCATCAGGTTGAGCAGGTTCACCGTCGGTTCGTCGTGAAACAGCGCGGACTCGATCGGGGAGGAGCCCCAGCTGTCGCCCACCGAGTAGAGCAGCGAATTCTTCGCCTGAGCACGTAGCTGCTGCACGTAGGCGGCCAGGTAGGCGGCTCCGCCGGCGTCGGTCGCCGGGCCGTCCGGCCGGGAGACCTGCGCGCGGGCGCCCTTGGGCGGCTGGAGGCTGCCGTGCAGATCGTTGATCGCCAGCAGTCGCACCGAGACGGTATCGGCGTCTTCGGACGGCCGCGCCGCAGCGGAGTGGACGCCGACGGTCAGCGAGGCCCCGAGTACCGAGGCGAGCGCTGCCGTCCTACGGCGCCATCTGCGTCCGGACAAATCGTTCGCGGGTCGGCACACCGGCATGAGTGTGCCAACGATCCGGCAACGATGTGCCCAGTGGCGAATAACGGTTCAGTTACGGGGTGGGGTATCCGACGGGCACCCCGGCCAGCTCGAGGGCGGCGGTCGACGTCGCGAACGCGAGGAACGCGTCGTTCTCGTGCGGGTCACCGATCGTGATGCGGACGCCGTCCACGCCGTAGGGGCGGATCAGCACGCCGGCCTCGGCGCTGGCCTCGCCGTACGCGGCGGACCGCTCCGCCAGCGGCAGCCACACGAAGTTGGCCTCGGTGACCGGGACGTCGTAGCCGGCGGCCAGCAGGGCGTCGCGGACACGGTCGCGCTCGGCGACGACGGCGTGCGTGCGGTTCAGCAGTTCGTCCCGAGCCTCCAGGCACGCGATCGCGGCGGCCTGCGCCACCGCGTTCACGCTGAACGTGATGTGCACCTTCGCCAGGGCGGTGACGATCGCCGGATCGGCGATCGCGTAGCCGACGCGGACGCCGGCCAGCCCGTACGCCTTGGAGAAGGTGCGCAACACGACGACGTTGCGTCGGGTGCGGGCGAATTCGACGCCGTCGACGCCGGAGCGGTTGTACTCGAAGTACGCCTCGTCGAGCGCAACGACGATGCGCTCCGGGACGGCGTCGAGGAACCGCTCGAGTTCCTCGCGGCCCAGCGCGGAGCCGGTGGGGTTGTTGGGGTTGCAAACGAAGATCAGACGAGTGCGGTCGGTGATCGCGGCCAGCATCGCGGCCAGGTCGTGGCCGTGCTCAGCGGTCAGCGGCACCGGGACCGGGACCGCGCCCGCCACCTTCGTCACGACCGGGTACGCCTCGAACGAGCGCCAGGCGTAGATCACCTCGTCGCCCTCGTTGCACGTGGCCTGCACCAACTCCTGGCACAACGCCACCGAGCCGCAGCCGGTCGCGATGTTCTCGGCCGGCACGCCGAGCGACCCGGACAGCGCGCGGATGAGCGCCGCCGACGTGTTGTCGGGATAGCGATTCGCGGCCGCGGCGGCGTCCGCGATGGCCTGCGCGACGCCGGGCAGCGGGCCCTGCGTCGTCTCGTTGCTCGCCAGCTTGATCGCCCCGGGATAACTGCGGCCCGGCACGTAGGTCGGGATGGAATCGAGGTCAGCGCGGGTCACGGGGGTCACGATGCGATTATGCGCCCTACGATCACGTGCACTGTCGACGTGGTCGTGCCAAGGTTGATTCATGCCGGGAATCCTCCGGGACAGTGTGCCTCTGCGCGTTGACGACGACTCCGACTCGCAGGCTCGGGGAAGGGTGCCGCTCACCGCCGTCGAACCCGAACGACACGCGCGCGGCGGCATCGTCGTGCTGCATGAGTCCCGCGAGTTCACCGACGCGCTCCTCGAGATGATGCGCTCGCTCGCCGCGGAGGGGTGGCTCGTGGTGGCCCCGCACCTGTTCCACCGCGAACCCGCCCACAGCGACACCGAGGTGTTCGGCGAAAGCCTCTTCGACGACTTCGACGCCACCTTCGATTGGCTCGTCTCCCGCGGCATCTACCCGGACTGCGTCGGTGTGATCGGCTTCGACGACGCCGGCACCGCCGCGATGCTCGTCGCCACCAGCCGATCGGTGGGCGCCGCTGTGAGCGTGTCCGCGCACGGGATCGTCAACCCCCTCGCGCCCGAGACACCCACCCTCGTCGACGCGGCACCGCTGCTGAAGGCTCCGTGGCTCGGCCTGTACGGCGCCGACGATCCGCGCACCCCGCCCGAACACGTCGAGTTGCTGCGGGACGCCGTCGCGCGCGCCGACGTCGCCACCAACATCGTCAGCTACGACGGGCTGGCTCACCGCGCCGACGAACCGCCCGTGCCGGAGGCGAGTGCCGACGACGACGACCCGCTGGTGGTCGCGATCCTCGACGCCCAGCGCCGGATCTTCGACTGGTTCGACGCCAACCTTCGATAGGAGTAAGCGCCTGACCAGCTGTTTTGCGTTTCCTGTCGATCCCTGTGTAATGTTTCGCCCGGCGGTTCGAAAGGGCCGGCCCCCAAGGAGGCGTGCCAGAGCGGCCGAATGGGACTCACTGCTAATGAGTTGTCCCCCTTAAAGGGGACCGGAGGTTCAAATCCTCTCGCCTCCGCCACACTGGTCCTTCGCTGGGCCAGTAACAATTGAAGATAGTTCCATGCGCCCGTAGCTCAACGGATAGAGCATCTGACTACGGATCAGAAGGTTAGGGGTTCGAATCCCTTCGGGCGCACATCGGAAAGCCCCTCACCAGCAGCGATGCAGGTGAGGGGCTTTCTCGTTTCCGGGTGTCACCCCGCAACTCAACTCTTTTCCCAAACCGGGGCGCACGGGCGACTACGACGCTGCTCCCCGTCGACGGACCTGACCGTAAGTGAACTGCGGTCAGACCCGGGCACGTTTACGGTTCCGGGCGTGACCCCGTACGAGGACTAGCAACGTCAATGATCGAGAGCCGCCTCTACCTCGATCCTGGAGACGAGACCGAGCCGGCAGTCGTCTCGCTACGTGTCGGTGAGTGGTTTTACGCGATCCTCGACGTCCTCGAGGCTGCCGCGGAGAAGGGCGTGCTACTCGATCCGGAGCATCGCCGCAAGGTCGAGGAGCTGATCGTCGACAACCCCGACACCGACCCGGACGAGCTCGAGGACTTCACGATCGCACTCGACACAATCGACAAGCGCATGACGGGTGACCGGCACGGCCGGAACTAGAAGCCCGCAGCGACTACACAAGTACTGGGAGGTGAACCGTGGGACAGCTGGAAGAGATGGCGATGTATGAGCGCATCTACGCCGAGATGGGCGGAGACTTCGGCGAGTTCGAGGGGATCCCCGAAGGAGCGGCGGCAGCCGGCGAGTTCGCGCTTTCTACGAGTAGCGCTGTCGAAGCCGCTTGGGATGTGAAGCGGCCCCTGAGTCGCGAGCTTATCGACGAGATCAGAGCCGAGCATCCGTTTCAGTACGACGGCGATCTGGCCGTCTGGAAGCTGATGCTGAAGTACCTCGACGAGATCCCGGTCAAGGACCCGGACGGACCTGACCGGAGTTGAAGGCCGGTCAGGTCTGGCATTGCCTAGCCGCGCCCGTCGGTGCGTACCCCTAGACTGGCCGCTCATCGCCAGGATCGACACGCGCAAGGGGCGGCGTAGATGACCGCGAATCAGGTGGAACCAGCGACAACGCCGCACAAGGACTGGATTGGCACATCAGCTGCAGAGAACAGCATGATCGCAACCAGCGGAAGCCTGAAAAAGCTGGCCGGCATCGAAGGCAGTGACTCGACCATCGTCGCGGTAGACATGTGGGCCACTAGTCACGGCGAGGAGCCCGACTGGAACGTGAGCGTCTTCGTCGTCGACCGGACCCGCGACGACGTCCGCAAGTACCAGGATCTGATGGAGCAGGAGCTCGATCCTGGTTCGCTGCCCGTCCGTCAGACTGACTTGCTAGACGTCTCCCTCGAAGATGTCGTCAAGTGCATGCACCACATTCACTTCCAGCTCAAAAGCCCGAACTTTGACGGCATGCACATCGTCGAGCACACCAGTCATCCGCCGCAGGATTGACTAATGAACATCCCCGGACCCTCATCGTCCGGGGGTGTTCCGGTTGTATAGACGGGGACGGCCAGCGTCTCGTTCGCGATCCGCACGAGCTACTTGCTCGCTGCCGAGATCAGAAGGGGCGGTCGCCGATGATTGTGGCGCGCTCCATCTTTCGGACCGCCGGCCAGTAGTCCTGGACGGCGTAGTGCTGGGTCGACCGGTTGTCCCAGATGGCGACGCTGTTTTTGGTCCATCGCCAGCGCACCTGGTACTCCGGGATCGAGGCTTGGCTGATCAGGTAGCGCAGCAGATCGCCGGCTCCGGGGGCGTAGTCGATCCCGTAGCGCACGTTCTCGGGGGTGTGGAAGTTGGTGAGGTGCGTCGTGAAGCTGTTGACGAAGAGGATCTTCTCGCCGGTCTCGGGGTGTGTTCGGACGACCGGGTGCTCCGCGTCCGGGAAGCGCTCCTTGAGCTCATGTCGCTGCTCGATCGGCATGCACGCACCCAAGGTCGCCTCGAGGCTGTGTCGTGCTCGCAGCCCCTCGATCTGGTCTTTCACCCGCTCGGGCAGCCGCTGGTACGCGAGCGCCATGTTCACCCAGATCGTGTCGCCGCCGACTTCCGGTCCGTCGACGCAGCGAAGCACGCATACCATCGGAGGGCTGTCGCGAAATGTCGCGTCACAGTGGTACGCGTTCTCGTAGTGTTCGGGTGCGCTGTCGAGGTCCTTGTAGATCCGGATGAGCCCTGGATGATCCGGGTCGCTGCCTGCCACCGGATGATCCTCGAGCGCACCGAACCGCTCCGCCAATGCGACATGCTCGGCTCGGCTCATGTCCTGGTCACGGACGAACAGCACTTTGTACTGCAGGAGCAGTGATTTCAGTTCGGCGAACAGGTCGTCATCGCGGGACGCCTCGGCGAGGTCGACGCCGTGGAGTTCGGCGCCGATGCTGCAGGTCGACGGCCGTGCATCCATCGGGGGCACGGTCGCCTTTCGGTTGGACGTGAAACCAACGGTGGTCATGACGAACTCCAATGCAAGCTGGAGGTAAGGAATCGAGCGGAGAAGGCGGGTGTGGCATCGTCGTGCACGCTCGAACCAGATTGATCCGACGCCACAGGCAGGAAGGGGTCAGGGGCTCGCCTACCTCGGCGAGTTCCCACTTCGGAAGCTCAGGCCCGCCGGTCTCGTAGAAGCGAATCGCTTTGCCCATGTCCTGACTCCTCACTGTGTGAAGCGGACAACACGAAGCTATCGGTAGGATCGCTATCACACTTACCGTGATGTGGCATCTGACTTACCAGTTGGGGGCACTCCTTGGACGCGGGTCCGCTCGCTCGCTATGCGGCGATTCACGGCTACATCGAACTCGGTGAGTCGTTGGAGATCGATGCGATCACGCTCTTGCGGGCTGCCGGCCTCGATCCTGCGGGGATGGACGTTGAAGACCGATGGGTGCCGGCCGCGGCTATCTCTCGAGTGCTGGAAGCGTCAGCGACGGCCTCGCGGCGGGAGGATTTCGGACTTCTTCTCGCGCAACATCGGCGGTTCTCCAACCTTGGGCCCCTCAGCGTCAGCATCAGGGACGCTCCGGATGCGCGAAGTGCGTTCGAAACGCTCATCCGCTACCAGCACATGTACAACGAGGCGCTGCATGTTCGTCTTGTGGAGCGACGAGACTTGACGACAATCGTCGTCGACTACGACACAAAGATGGACGTGGGCACCCGACAATCCCTCGAACTGGCGACAACTGTGGGCTACCAACTGCTCCGAACTATCCTTGGAGACAACTGGCGCCCCGTCGCGGTTTGTTTCCAGCACGGACCGCCCAACGATCTCAGCACCCACCGAAAGGTCTTCGACTCAGAGGTCAGATTTGATCAGGGCTTTACTGGAATAATCTGCACCACAAGTGATCTCAGGAAACCGAACCGCATGTCGGACCCGACGTTGCGGTCGTACACGCGGGCGCTGCTCGAATCCGTCGAGACTGCAAGCCCACCAACCGTCCTGACGCGAGTCCAGGAACTCATCGAACTACTTCTCCCCACGGGGCAATGCTCCCTGGATCAGGTGTCACGCAGCCTGGGCGTCGACCGAAAGACTGTGTATCGACACCTCGCCCAAGCCGGCGAGACATTCACGTCCGTGCTGAACTCGACGCGACTGGGACTCGCGGAACGTCTGGTCGCCGACGACCGTCACTCACTGACCGAAATTGCCGAGATGCTCGCCTTCTCCACCCCTAACAGCTTTTCCCGCTGGTTCCGGCAGCAGTTTGGCGTCACTGCCCGCGCCTGGAGGGCTCAAGCGAAGGAGAGAGAAGGACGCAAATGAGGTCGGGCAACGTTCCTCACGTATCGCGTGCTGTGTGAAACTCTTGATCTACGGCGAGAACTAGGGCCTTTAACGCAGTCGATTCGGCCAACCAGTCGGTAGGGGGTTGCGCTCACGCCGCATCCGCTTCGCCCGATGCTCGGCAGGCTGCGCCCACCAGGTCAATGCACACGAGTTCGTCATGGCTCGAGTATCGCAATGGAGCGGTGGTAATCCTCGGCTCGACTCAACACTTACTCAACACATTGACCACGAATCGAGGCGTATCGAGCCGGACGGTGGCGGATGGTTGATGCGCATGTAGTGCCTGGTAGAGCGAACTATTGCAGACGCCTGCGGATGTTTGCGGAGGCTTCCAATTACATCAGAAGGTTAGGGGTTCGAATCCCTTCGGGCGCACATCAGAAAGCCCGCCCACCAGCAGCGATGCAGGTGGGGGGCTTTCTCGTTCTGCGATGCGTCACCCCGCCTGCGCCCGGTTCGTGCATTGATTCGATGACTGTCAATATAGATGGATGTCGAAGCAGCTTGGTGTGGACGACGACGCGTGCTGCTCGCCGCTGGTGCGTGCGCCGCTGGCCGAGGACCGGGCGGGTGACTTGGCGCGGATGTTCAAGGCGTTGGGAGACCCGGTGCGTCTGCGACTCCTGTCACTGGTTGCATCTCATGCCGGTGGTGAGGCGTGCGTGTGTGACATCTCCGGTTCGTTCGACCTGGCGCAGCCGACGATTTCCCATCACCTCAAGGTGCTGCGCGAAGCCGGGCTGCTGGACTGCGAGCGCCGCGGGACCTGGGTGTACTACTGGGTTGTTCCGTCTGCGCTGCAGCAGCTCTCGTCGGCGCTGTTGATCAACGAAGACCCCGGGGTGCCTTCCTCGGCATACGCGGAGGTCACCGCGTGAGCGAGGCGACGACCGTCGAGCGCGGCGCCGTGGTCGGCAAGCTCTCGACCCTCGACCGGTTCCTTCCGGTGTGGATCGGCGTCGCGATGGTCGCCGGCCTGCTGCTCGGCAGGCTGATCCCGGGCCTCGGCGACGCGCTCGGCGCGATCGGGGTCGACGGGATCTCGCTGCCGATCGCGCTCGGCCTGTTGATCATGATGTATCCGGTGCTGGCGAAGGTGCGCTACGACCGCCTCGACACGGTCACCGGTGACCGAAAGATGCTGCTCGGGTCGCTGCTGCTGAACTGGGTCCTCGGCCCGGCGCTGATGTTCGCGCTCGCCTGGATCTTCCTGCCCGACCTCCCCGAGTACCGGACCGGGCTGATCATCGTCGGTCTCGCCCGCTGCATCGCAATGGTGATCATCTGGAACGACCTCGCCTGCGGCGACCGCGAGGCCGCGGCGGTTCTGGTCGCGATCAACTCGGTGTTCCAGGTGCTGATGTTCGCGGTTCTCGGCTGGTTCTACCTCTCGGTCCTGCCCGGTTGGCTGGGGCTCGAGCAGACCACAATCGACACCTCGCCGTGGCAGATCGCGAAGTCGGTGCTGATCTTCCTCGGCATCCCGCTGCTCGCGGGCTTTCTCACCCGGCACTTCGGGGAGAGGGCCAAGGGACGCCCCTGGTACGAGGGGCGGTTCCTGCCCACGGTCGGACCCTGGGCGCTCTACGGTCTGCTGTTCACGATCGTGATCCTGTTCGCGTTGCAGGGCGACCGGATCACCTCGCAGCCGATGGATGTGGTCCGGATCGCGATCCCGCTGCTGGCGTACTTCGCGATCATGTGGGGCGGCGGCTACCTGTCGGGTGCCGCGATGGGCCTGGGCTACGAGCGCACCACGACGCTGGCGTTCACCGCCGCGGGCAACAACTTCGAGCTCGCCATCGCGGTGGCGATCGCCACCTACGGCGCCTCGTCCGGGCAGGCGCTGGCCGGGGTGGTCGGGCCGCTGATCGAGGTGCCGGTCCTCGTCGGTCTGGTCTACGTCTCGCTCGCGCTGCGCAAGCGCTTCACCCGTCACGAGTCGCCGGCGGCGCCGGCGTCGAAGGAGTCCTGAACGATGACCGTGCCGAGTGTGTTGTTCGTCTGCGTCCACAACGCGGGCCGCTCGCAGATGGCTGCCGGCTTACTGGCCCATCTGGCCGGCGATCGGATCGAGGTCCGGTCCGCCGGCAGTGCGCCCGCCGACCAGGTGAACCCCGCCGCGGTCGAGGCGATGGCCGAGGTCGGCATCGACATCTCGGACCAGAACCCGAAGATCCTCACGGTCGACGCCGTGCGGTCGTCGGATGTCGTGATCACGATGGGATGCGGCGACACCTGCCCGATCTTTCCCGGCAAGAGCTATCGCGACTGGGTGCTCGACGACCCCGCCGGGCGGGGCATCGATGCAGTCCGGCCGATCCGCGATGAGATCCGGTCCCGTGTCGAGGCGTTGATCGCCGAGCTCGCTCCGCAGCGCTGAAGCGGAAAACGTGGTGGGCCGGACCTTTCGATGAGTCCGGCCCACAGTCGCATTCGCGTGAGCGTTGGCTTCAGCAGCAGGAGGAACCTGCGGACGACGCCTCCGCGGACGCGGTCCCGCAGCAGGCGCCACCCTCGGCGGCCGCCGACACCTCGCCGAGGTGCTGCGGGCTGGACCCGAACGACTCCGAATCCGCAAGCACGGTGTAGACCTCCCACTTCTCGTCGGCCGGGCCGGTCACCCACACCTTGTCCTGTGTGGCGAAGCAGCACGTCGTGCCGATCTCCTCGTCGGTGAACAACCCCTCGCCGGTGAGGCGAGCGATCTCTTCGTGCACCTTCGCGCTCGATTCCACCTCCACCCCGAGATGGTTGATCGTTCCGCCCTTGCCCGGGTTCTCGAGCAGCACCAGCTTCAACGGCGGGTCGGCGATCGCGAAGTTCGCATACCCCGGCTTCAGCTTCGCCGGCTCGGTGCCGAACAGCTTCGAGTAGAACGTGACCGCTTCCTCCAGGTCGTCGACGTTGAGTGCGAGTTGGGCGCGTGACATGACAGCCTCCACCTATGCGACATATATCGAATCCTCTTCAGGTCCAGACTCCTGACCTTTTCGACATAAGTCAAGATCCGTCGGTAGGATCGTTGCCATGCCGAAAGCCCTGCCGCTCGTCGATGTCAGCGCACCGATCTGCTGCGCGCCGGTCTCCGCGGCACCGATGAGCGACGACGCAGCACTGCAGGTCGCCCTCCGATTGAAGGCGCTCGCCGACCCGGTACGGATCAAACTGATGTCGATCCTGCTCACTGCTGCCGAGGGCGCAGTCTGCACGTGCGACCTCGCTGTAGGAGTTGCCCTCGCCGAGTCGACTGTCAGTCACCACCTCGGCCAACTCCGCAAGGCAGGCATGGTCGAGTCCGAACGTCGCGGCATGAACGTCTACCACCGGGCCCGGAGCGACGCCCTCGACGCACTCCGAGTCGTGCTCGACCCCAACTGCTGTCGCTGAAAGTTCGTGGGTTCAGGAATAGCTGGCGGCGCTAAGACTTTCAGCGGTCGACGCAGTGTCTGCACCGTCTGGACGTCGGACGGTTGACGACGTCCCCGCTGTTGGTAACCAGGGCTTCTCCGTTGCCGAGGCGTACCCATGCATTCGGGATACCGCGGATCTCGCCCCATCCGGCGAGTTCCGTCTCGTCGTCGTGGCTGCAGCCGGGCAGGTGCGCGATTCGACTCGGGCCGACCAGAACCAGGCCGTGGTCCCCGGTGAGCGTCGGGCGGCGTGCAACTCGCGTGTGCACGCACTGGCCGACGATGAGATCGCATTTCGGGCATCGTTCAGACGTCACACCCAGTACGTCGGTGTCCGACGCCGACACGTTTCCCTCGGACAACCGAAGGGCACAGAGGAAGGGCGGGACGCCCGACGGCATCCGGACCGGCACGAGGGCAGATTGAGAGCCGAAGCACACTCGCCCCGAAACGCGACGCTTGTGGCTATCGTCGGCTGCGCGGTGCCCGAGCCCACCCCCGATGGGGCTCGGGCGCCGCTGCCGGAAAAGCCGTTCCCACCCCCGACGAGTGGGAACACCTCCGAGCGACGGTCTCACGACGACCGTTGCATCCTCGTTGCATAGGTCGCCGCCGTCCTCGGCGCCGACGACGCGAGCGTGGCGTACCTGGCGTGGACCGACTCGGCCGAGCCGGAGGTGTGGACCTACTCCGACGGTGACGAGCGGCGAACCGCCGACCTGGCGGAGTTCATCGAGTCGCGGGCCGCTGTCGACTTCTGAGCCTCGCGGTAACCTCGGGCGCGTGGATCTCGCTGTCACCTCGGACACCGGCCCGGTCGGGGGCGTGTACGAGCTCGCGGGCGAGTTGCAGCAGGCGCGCGAGGCATTCCGGACGGCGACAGCGGACATGGCGGGGACGCTGCTGGTGTGTCTCCGGTGCTTGCCGGCCGATCTCCGTCGCCGTTCCTGGACCCGGTTCGAGACAAGCGATTCGACGCTCGTGGTCGATCTGTCCGTCACGGAGGAGGAGATGGCGGGCCGGACCACCGCCGAGCAGCGCGAGATGCTCGGTGCTCTGCTTCGGGAATGGCTCGGCAAGGCATTCCGGTCCCGGTCCGCGCCGTGGACGCGCCCGCAGCGAACCGAGCTGCAGCACGCGGCCGTACACATCCTCACAACGCTCGGCTGGCTCGACGGGGCCCGTGCCCGCGCGGCGCAGATGCTGCGGGACGGTCACCCGCTCGATTCGGTCGCCGAATCGACCGAGTTGGATCTCGGCGAGGTCGAGAACATGTTCGCCGAGCTGACGTCGTCGGGCTGACCTTCCCGGCCGCCCTGTCCCGTGATCAGTTACCGACCCGAGTCCCCCTGCCGCACAGAGGAGAGCGTGAGATGACCGCGACCACCGTCGCCCTCGGCCCGAAGCCCGATCCGTTGCTGACCGACGCCATCGCCCGCGGCGGCGCGGCCGTCGGGCGGCTCGATGAGGCGGAGGCCCTGGTGTGGGCGGGCGACGATCCGGCGCGGTTCCCGGCCGACCTTCCCGACTCGATTCGGTGGGTGCAGCTGCCGTCGGCCGGTGTCGAGCACTAATTCGCCGCGGGGGTCGTCCAGCGGCACCCGCACGTGGTGTGGACATCGGCGGCCGGTGCGTTCGCGGCCACCGTCGCCGAACACGCATTCATGCTGCTGCTGGCCGGAGTTCGCGCGCTGCCCGGACATCTGGCGGCCACCACCTGGCGGCAGCGGGAGTTCTTCGACAAGGTGGGGACCCTGCGCGGCGCCCGCGTCGCGATCATCGGTGCCGGGGGCATCGGGCGGGCGCTCATTCCGATGCTCACCGCGGTCGGTGCCACGGTCGTCGCGGTGAACCGGTCCGGAGTGCCGGTCGAGGGCGCCGCCGAGACGCTGCCCGCCGATCGGGTCGACGAAGTCTTCCCGCGGGTCGACCACGTCGTGGTCGCGGCGCCGGCCACCGGCGAGACCCGGCACCTGATCGGACGCGCGCAACTGGCGCAGCTCGGATCGCGGTCGTGGGTGATCAACGTCGCGCGCGGTCCCCTGGTCGACACCGACGCCCTCGTCGACGCCTTGCGCGACAACACCATCGGCGGGGCCGGGCTGGACGTGACCGATCCTGAGCCGCTGCCCGACGGGCACCCGCTGTGGGCGCTGCCGAACGCGATCATCACCCCGCACGACTCGAATCCGCCGTCGGTGCGCGCCACCGCGTTCGCCGAGCATGTGACGGAGAACGTGCGCAGATTCGTGGCGGGCGAGGCACTCACGGCGCGAATCGATCCGGTCGCAGGCTACTGAATCGAACGTCCGACGGTGGCCGTTCAGGGTGAGTTCCGAGGCGAACATTCGATCAGGGGTTTACGTGGAATGCCGGAATGCCTACCCTTGCGGTCGAACTACCAAATTCGACAGAGGATTTCCGGTGCAACACCTTGGATCGCACACAGGCGGAATCGCTACGGGCATCAGTGATGTTGCCCGCATCCGTCGTCTCGCAGAGCGCATCGCCGACACGAGCGAGAAGGCCGCCAACGTAGCGGCGGCCGGCGAAATCATCCGACTCGTCGCGACGCTCGAGAAGGAACTCGAGCGCGTGTAGATCAGGCGCTCGTGCCGATTGGCTGAAACCGACTTGCTCGAGCCGGAACTCGAGCAGCCGCCGACTTACTGCGTGGTCTGGATGATCTGGGCCAGCGGCGCGGCTGCGCGGAGCAGTGCGAGTGTGCGTTGGGTGATGGCGTCCAGTCGCGCGTCGAGCGCGTCGAGCGATCGACTGGTGTCGTCGAGGTCCCGGATCGCTGCGATCGCCTGCTGGACGTCGGGGATGCGGTACCCGGCGGCTCGGAGGGCCGCGGTGATGCGGGCCTCACGGATCGCTGCGAGGTGATAGCGCCGGGCCGACCCTGCGGCAGTGACGATCCGATCCGGCCGCACCGAGCCCTGCTGCTCCCAGAAGCGGAGGGTGGAGGCGCGGCGGATGTGATCCTTGGAGAACTGCCGGTATCCGTTGCCCGCCCGAACCGACGCAGCGATGACGCCGAGCCGCTCCAAGTCGCGGACCTGCTGGACCGAGTAGCCGGTCGCGGACGCTACCGCCGAGACCGTCAGCAACCCCGTCGCCCGATGGTCGCGGCCATGAGTCAACCCTCCATAGGCACTTCAACCCCACACTTCAACCATGAGTATGGACCAGTTACTCGAGACGATCCGAGCCTTCGACGGGATCCTTGAACTCGCACCGGCCGAAGGCAGCGTGTTCCCTGAGATTTCGTGGGGCGACCACTACTTCTACTACGCGCCTGATGGTCGGATGCCGCAACGCGGGCAGCCCTACGCGACCATCGTCACGAAGAACTATCCCGACGACACCTCCTGCCACCTCGACCGGCCTGGTCGGTGGCGGCTGAACATTCACGTCGGCAGGAGCACCTTCACCCGACTCGTCGGCGAAGATCCCAGGGCACGTTCTGCTGCCGACGTCGACTTCAGTGCCGTCGACACCGTTCTCCCGCATCCTGTGTACCGCGCACAGGGTTGGATCTCGATTACCAACCCGGACACGCGCACTCAGGCCATGGCCGTCGGTCTGCTGCGCGAGGTGCACGACGTGGCGCGCCGACGAGCAGCTCGACGTGGTGCCACCCAGCTGTGCAACGGCACGACACCGGAGAGTGGCCGGTGAGCCCCGGCCCTGCCGCGCCTAGGCGGAGGCCACTGAGGTGGCCCAGCGGTAGTCGGCCTTGCCGGCCGGGGTGCGCTTGACCTGGTCGACGAGCACGATCGCGCGGGGGATCTTGTAGCCGGCCAATGTCTTGCGGCAGTGTTCTTGGACCTCGTCGAGTGTGAGTTCCGGTGCGTCGGGGTAGGTCGCGATCACGGCGGCGACCTGCTGGCCCATGCGTTCGTCGGGTTTGGGGACGACGAGGGCGTCGGCGATCGACGGGTGTCCGTGCAGTGCGGCTTCGACTTCCTCGGCGAATACCTTCTCGCCGCCGGTGTTGATGCATTGCGAGCCGCGGCCGAGGAAGACGATGGTGCCGTCGGCCTCGACCCGGCCCATGTCGCCGAGGATCGAGATGCGGGTGCCGTCGGCGCGGGTGGGGAAGGTGCGGGCGGTCTTGTCCTCGTCCTTGTAGTAGCCGAGGGGGACGTTGCCGATGCGGGCGATGTATCCGATCTGGTCGGTGCCGGGCGCGATCTCCTCGAGGCTCTCGTCGACCAGGACCATGTTGGGGGAGGGTGGCATGCGGAGGTTGCCGTCCTCGTCGACGGTGAAGGCGCCGTCGTTGCCGGATTCCGAGGCGCCGAAGTTGTCGCGCAGCAACAGTTCCGGCTTGACGGCGAGCATTCGCTCGCGGACGCCGACCGACCAGATCGCGCCGCCCGAGGTGATCGAGAACAGTGAGCTGAGGTCGACCTCGCCGTTGCGTCGTTCCATCTCGTCCACCAGTGGCAGGCCCATGCCGTCGCCGACGATCAGGATCACCTGCAGTCGTTCCTTCTCGATGGCCTCGACGACCTTCTTGGGGTCGAAGTCGCGCATGAGGACGACGCGGGCGCCGAGTGTGAAGAAGGTGAACAGCGAGTACAGTGCGGCGCCGTGCATGAGGGGCGCGGCGATGAGGAACGCGAGGTCGGGGAATTCCTTTGCGGCAGCGGCGACCTCTGCGAGGTCCTGTCGGGCGTCGTCGCCGTAGGGGTTGCCGCCGGAGAGCGGTTTGCGGAAGAAGTCGTCGTGGCGCCACATGACGCCTTTCGGGTATCCGGTGGTTCCGCCGGTGTAGAGCACGTACACGTCGTCGCCGGAGCGGGCGGGGAACTCCGCGGTGGCCGGCAGGTCGCGGGCGTCGGAGAACGCCGCCACCGTGATCGATCGCGCGGCGGCGGCGGCGTGCAGCTCCTCGACCGGGTCGCCGATGACGATGACGGTTCGGATCAGGGGGCAGTTGTCGAGCAGTTCGGCCAGGGTGCGCTGATGCTCGGGTAGTTCGACGACCACCACCGCCGAGTCGGAGTTGGTGAAGATGTATTCGAGTTCGGATGGGGTGTACCGGTAGTTGACGTTGATCGGCACCGCGCGGATCTTGATCAGTCCCAGGACGGAGGTGACGTGTTCGATGCTGTTCTTCAGGAACAGGGAGACGTGGTCGCCCGGGCGGACACCGGCCCTTGTCAGCATGTGTGCGGTCCGGTTCGCCTCGGCGTTCAGGCTCGCGTAGGTGAGGTGCTGGTCCTCGTACGTCAGCGCGACGCGGTCCGGTACCGCCGCGGCGACCGATTCGAAGACATCGGCGAGGTTGAACTGCATCGTCATTCCTTCCGGAACAGTGCCGAGCGCCGGCAAGCGCCACCCGCATACGTCCGTGGAGGGTAGCGCGAGAAATGCCACTTACGTGGCGAATTCGGGCATCCCGGTACAGCCCGGCCGGGTCACGCCACGAGGAGGGACGCGTCGAGAGTTCGCGTGGCGTCGACGACGAGCGGCGCCACGTGGTCGAGCCTGATGGTGCGGACGTCACCGGCGAGCGAGATCGCGGCGACCGGACCGTCGTCGCGCTGCACCGCCGCGCCGACGCACGCCACACCGCGTGCGAACTCGCCGCGCTCGAGGGCCACGCCGCGTCGTCCGCGGATGGACGCGAGTTCGGTGTGCAGGGTCGCGATGTCGGAGATCGTCCGTTCGGTGCAACTCGCGAGGTGCCGGCCGTACAGGCGGTCGACGTGCTCGGACGGCAGCCCGGCGAGCAACGCCTTCCCGCCCGCCGTCGCGTAGGCGGGGGTGCGAGATCCGACCCGGGTGGGCACGGCGGCAGCGAGACGCCCGCCGACCTTGTCGAGATGCACGCTGTTTCCCCGGTCCAGGACCGAGAGGTGGACCACGAGGCCCGTCTGCAGGTGCAGTGCGTGCAGCACCGGCGCGGCCGCCGCGCGTAATTCGGCGTGCCCGTTCTGGTGGGCAGACAGCGCGAGTGCGCGTCGGCCCAGGCGATAACCGGACGACAGATGTTCGAGCCATTCCAGCTGCGCCAGCTTGTCGAGAATCCGGTGCACGGTCGAGCGTGGCAGCCCGGTCCGCCGGGTCACCTCCTCGAGCGTCACGCGCTCGGTGCGGGTGTGGAACGCCTCGAGGATCAGCGTCGTGCGCGCGATCATCGACACGGGGAGCTCGGTCACCGAACCCAGGTCGTCGTTCACGAGCACCCACCTCGCCGTCGGTCAGTCGTTTGTTCGAGACGATCATGGCCGACGGTGCGAGCGGCCGCATCCGCCAGGGCAACCTCAGGCGCCGGCCAGCTCCCGCAGAATGCCCGCGAGCGTTTCGACGGCCGCGGGGGACTCGCCGGTAGCCCGCCGGAACACGCCGACGGGCTCCGCCGTGCCCGGCGTCGACTGTGGCAGCCGGACGAGGGTGCCGTCGTCCAGGTCGGTCTGCGGCACCCGCTCCGGGGTGAACCAGACCGCGTCGCCGCGCCGGGCGAGGGTCCGTGCGACGGTGACGTCCAGCGTCTCTACACGGCCGGACGGCAGGTGGAGGCCGTGTCGTTGCAGCAGGACCTCGGTGTGGTGCCGTGGGACGGTGCCGGCGGTCGCGACGACGAGCGGGTACTCGAGGACCGTGGGCATCGGGACGGGGCCGGTGGCCGCGGTCAGGGGATGCTCGGGCCGGACGATGAGCGCGAGCGATTCGGTGTAGAGCAGCTCGAACGTCACGTCCTGCAGCGCGGCGGGCTCCGCCATCCGGCCGAGGGCGAGATCGAGTTCGCCGGCGCGGACCGCGGCGAGCAGGACGTCGTTGGATCCGGTGACGACCCGTACCCCGACATCCGGATGGGCGGCATGCAGACGTGATATCGACTGGGGCAGAAGAACGCTCGCGACGGTCGGTAGCGCGCCGACGCGAATCGGTGCGCTCGGAGCGGCCGTGCCGGCCAGCGCGGACGCCGCCGACTCCATCGCGTCCGTGACCGCGACCGCGTGCCGGAGGAATTGCTCTCCGGCCGGGGTGAGGTGGGCACCGCGGCGGCCGCGGTCGACGAGTCGCACGCCGGCAAGAGCCTCGAGTTCGTTGAGAGTTTTCGTCACCGCCGGCTGGGTCAGGTGCAGGCGCTGCGCTGCGCGTCCGAGGTTGCGTTCCTGCGCCACTGCGACGAAGCACGTGAGGTGACGTAGCCGGATCCGGTGCAGGAGTCGAGTGGTGGCGCCGCTGTCCGCGGGTGGTGGGGGAACGAAACCATCGGACATTACTCGAGGTTATGGAAAGCGGTCGAAACCGTCAATTTACATGAGTAGTGACGGTAAATAGCCTGGTCGGAGATCCGCTCGACAGGAGAATCCCATGACCATCGGCGAATTCGTCGAACGCGATGCCTCGATGCATCCGCCGGCGCTGTCCCCGGCCTACAAGACCAGTGTGCTGCGCTCGCCGCGCAATGCCCTCGTCTCGCCGCGGAACACGCTCTCCGAGATCACCGGACCGGTGTTCGGCGCAAACGAACTGGGGGAGAAGGACAACGACCTGATCCTCAACTTCGCCAAGGACGGTCTGCCGATCGGCGAACGCATCATCGTCCACGGCTACGTGCGCGACGAGTTCGGCAACCCGGTCTCCGGTGCGCTGGTGGAGGTGTGGCAGGCCAACGCGGGCGGGCGTTACCGGCACAAGACGGACCGGTACCTTGCGCCGATCGATCCCAACTTCGGCGGCTGTGGCCGGATGCTCACCGACAGCAACGGCTACTACGTCTTCCGCACCATCAGGCCGGGCGCCTATCCGTGGGGCAACAACACCAATGCGTGGCGCCCCTCGCACATTCACATGTCGCTCAGCGCGGACGGATGGGCGCAGCGTCTGATCACGCAGTTGTACTTCGAGGGTGACCCGCTGATCGAGCGGTGCCCCATCGCCCGGACCATCCCCACGGTGGAGCAGGTGCGCAGCCTCATCGCGCAGGAGGACCCTGCCAGCAACGTGCCGTTCGACGCCCGCACCTACCGCTTCGACGTCACGCTGCGCGGACGTCGCGCCACCTTCTTCGAGAACACCGTCCCCGGAGCCCCGCGATGACCCGAATCGACCACAGCCGCAACCCCTTCGCGCCACACCCGATGGTGACGAGGTTCCCCGAGACCCCGTCGCAGACCGGCGGCCCGTACGTCCACATCGGGCTCGCACCACAGCAGGCCGGCTTCGACGTCTTCGAGAACAACTTCGGCAACGACCTGGTCGCCGAGGCCACCGTCGGCGAGCGGATCACGGTCGAGGGCCGGGTGTTCGACGGTAGCGGCACGCTGGTGCGCGACGCGCTGCTCGAGATCTGGCAGGCGAACGCCGCCGGCAAGTACGCGCACCGTCTCGATCCGCAGGACAAGGCGATCGATCCTGCCTTCCGCGGCTGGGGACGCACCGGCGCCGACTTCGACTCCGGTGTCTTCGAATTCCACACCGTCAAGCCGGGTCCGGTCGAGGCGGGCGGCGGCCGCGTCCAGGCCCCGCACATCTGCGTCGCGGTGTTCGCACGCGGCATCAACGTCGGACTGCACACCCGGATCTACTTCGACGACGAGGCCGAGCGCAACGCCGCCGACCCGATCCTGGCGGGGATCGAGTGGGAAACCCGCCGCGAGACGCTGATCGCGAAGCGATCGGAGCGCGACGAAAAGGTGTTCTACACCTTCGACATCCGACTGCAAGACACGCCCGACGGCGGTGCGGAGACGGTGTTCTTCGACATCTGATCAGGGGGCGGAGACGGGCAGCACCGTGCCCTGCGCGACGGCGCACAGCCGGGTGCTGCCGTCGTCCGCGACCATCTCCAACTCGCACCGGCACACCGCGCGGCGTCGTCCGGAATGGACGACCCGTGCGGTGGCGCGCAGGGTCCGCCCCTGTGCAGGCCGCACGTATTCGATCGACATGCCGCCGGTCAGCACGCCCGGTCCGAGTACGGTGCCGGCCGCGTAGGTGAGACAGTTGTCGGCGGCGTAGGCCAGCACCCCGCCGTGGAGAAACCCGTTCTGCTGCAGCAGGTCCGGTCGGGCATCGACCTCGAGGATCGCGCCGTCGGCGTCGAACGCGACCAGTCGGGCACCCAACAGGACGCTGAACGGCTGGGACGTCAGGTGCGCTCGAGCGTCCTCGACGGTGAGCGGAATGCCGTTGTTGCTCAGGATGACTCCTCGGTGGATCCGGGTGACCAGTGGTCGAGCATAGCGGCGAAGGTCTCGCACGCGGCCTCCGAGACGCCGTAGGGCGCCTCGAGGTGGATGCTCAACGGAAACCCGAGATCGTGGACGCCGTCGAGAATACGGCGGTACAGGTCGACGAGGGCGTCGCGGCGCTGCGCGAACGAGTCGGCCGCGATCCGTACGACGAACTCCTGTTCTTGCCGGACGTGGTCGTTTCCGCGGTCGTGGATGAGCCACTCGATGAGGTGCGCGTGCTGTTCGACTCCGGGGACGAAACCGAACGACAGCAGGATCTCGGGACGGTGTTCGCTGCGGGCGGCGAACTCCTTCAGGAAGTCCACGATCCGGTCGGAGTACAGGAGCTGGGTCAGTGCGAAGGTTGCGCCGTGTGCGCACTTGGCGTCGAATCGTTCGAGTTCGCCTCGCCGCGTGGGTATCAGCACCACGCCGCGGTGGGGGATCACGTCCCGGAAGAGTGCCACCGCCTCCTGCGGTGTGATGCCCAGGGCGTCGCCGACCGGCAGCCCGTGCGGCTTGCCGACGAACGTAATGCCGTCCATGCCGGCCCCGCGTAACCGGAGCACCCGGTCGGACAGTTGTTCCTTGTCCTGGAAGACGGTCACCTGCGCGCACAGGCCCTTGATCGGGCCGATCGACGGCCGCATCCCCTCCCAGAAGTCCAGCACGTCCATGCGCGGTGTCAGCGCCACCGGCCGACCCGAATCCTCGGCGATGATGCCGGGGATCATCACATGGCGTACCCGGTCGGCCAGTCCGTGGTGGCGGCACAGTTCGACGGCCGCGCGGGCCTCGTCGACGGCACCGCCCGGCCCCGCATCCAGTTCCGGTGGCACCAACTCCAGTGCCACCGTGCGCATCGCGGTCAAGGGTGTTCGGCCGTCGCCAGCCAGGCCGGCGCCAGGATCCGGTCTCGGACGTCGTGGTCGAGCTCGGCGGCCACGGCGGCCAGCGGCTCGTAGCCCTGCCCCTCCAGATCGGCGCGCGTCATCGCGGTGGTGTAGGTGATGGGTTCCAGTCGGCGAACGATCCACCCCGCGCCGCTGAGCGTGTCGCGCAGGTTGTCCTCGCTGATGCGGTAGGGACCCGGGAGCGCGTCCGGGACCCGATCCGAGAAGCACCCCACGTGCAGCCGCGCGCCCGAGCGGGCGGCCCGGAACAGGGATGCGACGTAGCCGGGACGTTGGTCCTCGGCGAAACAGTGGTACAGCGCGCTGTCGATGACGGTCGTGAACCGGTCGGCGTAGTCGCTCAGATCGGTGGCATCGGCCACCGCGAAGTCGACGGCCTGTTCGAGCCCGCGCTCGCGGGCGTGCTCGCGGGCAATCTCGATCGCCGCGGGCGCGGCATCGAGGCCGCACACCTTGTATCCGCGGTCTGCGAGGAACATCGCGTTTTCTCCGAGGCCACAGCCGATGTCGAGCACTTCGCTGGTGATCTGGCCGTCGGCCTCGAGGTTGCGTATCACGGGTTGGGGCTCGCCGATGTCCCACGGGATGCACTTCAGCTGGAACGGCGGCGGTTGTTCGCCGCCGGTCGGCGGCTGGGGTCCACGAAAGGCGCTGAAGTCGCCGCGGTAGAGCGCGTCGAAGTCGGCGGGGGTCGGTGGGACAGGTGGCTGCGGCTCGTCCGGGTTCATTCCTTGCTCCTTCCCGAGGTGGACGTCGACTCCCTGCCCGAGGTGGGGGTGCGGGCCCGCGCGGTGAGCATGTTGCACTGCTGATGGCTGCGGATGTGCTCGCACCCCAGCTGCTCGAGCAGGGTCGACAGGTCGTCCGATGTGAACATCCGCGCGCCACCGAATTGTCCGATCCGATCCATGATCGGGCGGGTGAGCGGGGCAGTCGGCCCGGTGGGTCGACACGGGACCATCACCAGCAGCCACCTACCCGGCTTGATGATTCGGATCATCTCCCGCAGCGCCTCGGCCGGTTCGGGAACGAGCATGATCACGGCGGTGGCGCAGGCGGCGTCGGCGCAGTGGTCGCGCAGCGGAAGGCGAGTGGCGTCGGCCCGCATCAACCCCAGGTTCGGGCGGGATCGCTGTCCGGCTCGCGCCAGCATGGGACCCGAGAGATCCACTCCGACGGCGAGCCCGTGTGGACCGACCGCATCGGCCAGTCCGTTGGTGACATTGCCGGGCCCGCACCCCACGTCGACGACCGTTTGACCTGGTTTCAGGTGCAGTTGGTCCGCAATTGTGGCGTAACCGGGCGCAACTACCGGGGCCATCACTCGTTGCATCCGTTGGTAGATCGACGCGCCGAGCGACGTCTGCCAGGCGGCCTGGGCCCGACCCGGCGGCGGAACCGTCTCGCCGGGCAGAGTGTCCAGAAACCCGTCCGACGACGGCACCCACGTCACGTCCGGCCGCAAGAGTTTCTCCAGTCGCGGCACGGTCGCGCGCGTCGAGATCTGTTCCGGCTCGGACGGTCGATTCACCGTGATCATCTCCCTGGACGACACCGGTCGACACTGGCCGACACCGGCGTCTTCCGCTTCGTGCGGTGCGCACAGGTACCACCCAATGGTAGCCAGAAAGGCCCCGAGGTCGAGGAGAGTTCGAGGGCGGATGCGTCCGCCGGACCGGAGGACGCCGAGACCGACGGGCCGTGTCACCGGCCGGAACTCGACGAAATGGCCTGTACCGGAGGCGACTCCGGCCGGTGCGGTGGCTACTGGATCGCGCGGAGCCCGGCCATGGTCGCCGAGCAGGCGTTCGCCACCTCGACGCCCTTCTTGTCGAAGTGCGTCGTGAAGAAGGCGAGGTGATCGGCGTGCTCGTGGAAGTGATGCGGGGTGAGCACCGCGGAGAACACCGGGACGTCGGTGTCGAGCTGGACGCGCATGAGGCCGTCGATCACTGCGGATGCGACGAACTCGTGCCGGTAGATGCCGCCGTCGACCACCAGTCCGGCCGCGACGATTGCCTCGAATCGTCCGGTGCGAGCCAGGCGCTGGGCGTGCAGCGGGATCTCGAACGCGCCGGGTGTCTCGAAGAACTCGATCTCCGCCGGGTCGTGGCCCAATTCGCGCCACTGCGCGGCGAAGGCGTCGCGCGCGTGATCGACGATGGACCGGTGCCAGGTGGACTGGACGAATGCGATGCTCATGGGCCGATGTTATGGCGTCGAAACCGAGCGGAACATCGGGGCTCCGAACGAGGAGATCCCGCCGGGACAGTCCGGCGGGATCTCGACTCGGAGTGGAGGGCTACTTCTTCGCTGCAGGTGCGCGATCACCGAGCAGAGGAAGGGTAGTTGCCGAGACTGTTCTTCGGGTGTGCCCCCGGGCATCATGAGCCCATGATCATCGAGAGGGTGTCCGTGGTCGAAGGAGCGGCGGATCGCGTGTGGGCACGGGTGGTCACCCCGGACGGCATCAACGACGAGATGCGGCCGTGGATGACGATGAGCATCCCGCGCGGGCTGGGGCCGGTGACCATCGACACCGTCCCGGTCGGGGTGCCGCTGGGCCGCGCCTGGCTGCGCCTCTTCGGCGTCGTGCCGTTCGACTACGACGCACTCACGATCGCGGAACTGGAACCGGGACAACGGTTTCACGAGAAGTCGACGATGCTGAACATGCGGCGCTGGGAGCACGAGCGCACGGTTACCCCCGACGGTGCCGATCGGACCGTCGTCCACGATCGCGTCACCTTCGAGCTGCGGCTGTCGATCCTCACGCCCCTGCTGGCGGTGGTCGTCCGATCCTTCTTCGCGCACCGGCACCGGCGGCTGGCGCGCCACTTCGCGTCGCACGCTGGGCTGAACGGGCGAGGCTGACATCGAAATGAACGAAGATGGCAACTTCACACTCGAAGCCGCGGATGTCCGCGTGGAGATCTCACCCCGGCAAGGCGGGATGATCACCAGCCTCGTCGTCGCCGAGACCGAGCTGCTCAGGCAAGGCGATCGATACGGGTGCTTCCCGATGGCGCCGTGGTGCGGACGAATCGGCAACGGGCAGTTGTCCGTCGACTCGGTGACCCATCACCTTCCGGTCAACGCGGCTCCCCACGCCATTCACGGCACGGTACGAGACAGTGCGTGGGAAGTCGCCGACCGATCCGGTGCGCGGGCGACGTTGCGGCAGGCGCTCGCCCCGCCGTGGCCGTTCGCGGGTCGAGTGACCCAGCGATTCAGCCTGACCGAGGGTTATCTCGATTTGTCCATGGAGGTGACGTCCGAAGCGGATCCCTTTCCCGCCCAGGTCGGATGGCACCCGTGGTTCACACGCATCCTGCGCAGCGACACCGAGCCCGTTCGGATCGATTTCGCACCCGACTGGCAAGAGCTGCGCGGGTCGGATTACCTGCCGTCAGGCGTGCGGATCGCCCCTCGAGCGGGACCGTGGGACGACTGCTTCGGGATGGTCGACGGCGTGCGTGTGGTGCTGACGTGGCCGAGCTTGCTCCAGCTGGAAGTTTCGAGCCCCGAGCAGTGGGTCGTGGTCTACGACATGGAAGCCGACGCCGTCTGCGTCGAGCCGCAATCGGGACCACCAAATGGGGTCAACACGCTGCCGCGACTCGTGACGCCGGAATCCCCCCTCGTCGCCGACTGCAGATGGACGTGGAAGCGTCTCTAGGGCGCGATTCGAGCAGTACCGACTTCGCGTCGTAGGTAGCGTGCGCGCCACCCCGAGACGGGCGCGTGGGCTACAGCTTTTCGGTGCTCGCCGCCGTGAAGTGGAGGCATGACAACTGCACCTTCTGTTCCGTCGCCGATTGCGCTGCGCGACGACTCCGTGCGCAGGCGCGGAGTTCGCTGGTTCCTCGTCCTCGCCTTCGCGGCGTCCTGGGTGCCGTGGGTGGCCGTGCGGGTTGCCGGATACTCGCTCGACGATCTGGGCGTCCAACTGCTGACCGCCGCGTTCGTGCCCGCCCTCGCGGCGATCGTCACACGCAGGTGGATCACCCGCGAAGGGTTCTCCGACGCGGGCCTGAGGCCCCGGCTGTCCGCGGCGTGGTCGTCCTACCTGATCGCCGCGCTGCTGCCCCTCGGAGTTCTCGCGATCGCGTTGGCGGCGGCCGCGGTGACGGGACTGTGGGACGCCACCGCGTGGCGTTTCGGGCGGGACGATCTGGCCTTCGTGGCGATCGCGTTGGTGGTCCCGGTTGTGGCGGCGCCCCTGTTCTGGGGAGAGGAGTTCGGCTGGACCGCGTACCTGCGGGATCGCGTCGTACCGGGCAGGCCGGTCGCAACGACCGTCGCGACCGGGCTGATCTGGGGTGTGTGGCACTGGCCGCTGCCCTGGGTGGGGTACTTCGGCGCCGGTGGTACCGCCGTCGATGCGCTCGTGGCGATGTTGATGTGGCTGCCGCTGTCGGTGCTGCTGGAATTCGTGATCGGCTGGCTGTGGAGTCGCAGTGGTTCGGTGTGGCCGCCGGCGATCCTGCACGGCGGCAGCAACCTCGTGGTCGCGGTCGGTCTCGGGCGTTTCCTGGAGCCGGGCGCTCCCGCGAATGCCGTTACGCTCCTCATGTGCGCTGCCTACCTTCCCGTCGTCGCCTGCATTCTCGCGGCGTCGACGGTGAGCCGGCGCAAGGTGGTCGGGGTGGGGCAGTGACGGGCAGCGTGTCGTCGGCCCTGCGGTCCGGACCGCGATACCTCGGCACCCAGTGGCCGTGGCGGTCGCTCGCGTGCCTCGTCGTCGCGGGCATCCTTTCGTGCGCCACCGTGATCGGGATCGTTCCCGTCGTGCTGCTGGGCCTGACGCGGCGACTGCGTACGGCGCTGTGGGAGCCGATGCTGCGTGCGCACTGCGCACGGCTGAGGCTGATCGATCCGTCGGTCGCGGCACGCGCGGACGCGGAGGTGCGGGCGTCCGCGAACGAGGAGCGACTGCCCACCGTCCGCCACGTCGCGTACGTCCTGGGCGCCACGATCTCCGGTGGCGTCGCCGGACTTCTCGCGATCTTCGGCGTCACCATCGTCGGGATGCTCCTCGCCGCGCCCGTCGTCATCCGCAGCGACTACTTCGACCTCGGTGCCTGGACCGTCGAGACCAGTTCGGGCGCTTGGGGTCTGGCGCTGGCCGGGCTGGTGGTCACGGTGCTGCTGTTGGTGGTCGTCGGCGGTTGGGCGGCGATCGAGTCGCAGATGGCCCGACTGCTCCTCGGGTTCGACGCCGACCCGTGGCGTCTCGAAGCGGCGCGCCTCGAGACGACCCGGTCCGGACTGCTCGACGCCGAGGGCTCCGAGCGGGCACTGCTCGAATCGGAACTGCACGACCGCGTCCAGCATCGGTTGGTCGCGCTGTCGATGAGCCTCGGTCTCGCCGAGGCCGCCGACGCAGAGGGGCCGGCGGGCCGCCTCGCCGCCGATGCGCACCGTCAGGTGGACGAGACGCTCGTGGAGCTGCGGGCGGTGCTGCGCGGATACTCGCCGCGGGCACTGATCGAGCGCGGACTCGCACCGGCCCTCACGGATTTGGTGGCGGATGTCCCGCTCGACATCGAGATCTCCCTCGACGGGGTGACCGGTCCGGAGCAGCGGCTGCCGGCTCCGGTGGAGCACATGTCGTACGTCCTCGTCTCCGAGGCGCTCACGAACGCCGTGCGGCACGCGCGGGCAGGGCACGTCACCGTGCGCGGCGACCGGGTCGGGGACGTGTGGCTGTTGAGCGTCACCGACGACGGGGACGGGGGAGCGCACGTCACCGCCGGTGGCGGCCTCGACCGATTGCGCAGTCGCGTCGGTGCCCTCGACGGAACCCTCACCGTGACAAGCCCTGTCGGGGGTCCCACGACGATCCGAATGGAGTGTCCGGTGTGACGTCGACCGAGCGGCCACTGCGAATCGTGCTCGCGGAGGACAGCCCCCTGCTGCGGGCCGGGGTGGAGAGCGTGCTCGCCTCCGCCGGGCACGACGTGTGCGCCGCCGTGGGCGATGCGCCGACACTCCTGGACGCATGGGACGCGTATCGACCGGACCTCGTGGTCACCGATGTCCGGATGCCGCCCACCAACACGGACGACGGGCTGCGGGCAGCGGCCACCCTCCGGGGCAGGGCGCCGAAGCTGCCCATTGTCGTTCTGTCGCAGTACGTCTCGGTGGCGTACCTGGACGAGCTGCTCGACGACCATGCGCCGGGCGGGGTGGGGTACCTGCTCAAGGAGCGTGTCGGGCACGTCCTCCAGTTCCTCGAGGCCGTGGACCGGGTGGCGCGCGGCGAGACGATCATCGACCCCGATGTGGTGCGGGCGCTCGTCACCGCGACCAGGAGTCGTGGACCGCTCGCGGCACTGACGCCTCGCGAGCGCGAGGTCCTGTCACTGGTCGCCGAGGGGTGCACCAACTCGGGCATTGCGCAGCGGTTGACGGTGTCCGAGGCCGCGGTGCGCAAGCACATCGGGTCGATCTTCTCGAAGCTGCCGCTGGAGGACGGCAATCGGCGGGTGCAGGCCACCCTCGTCTACCTGCGCTCGCTCGGGTGACTACCGCCCCGGCGGGCGTGCGGAATCGTCAGCCGGACATACCCGTCCGCCACGACGGGTACTTCGGCACCCAGCCGAGGGCGCGGGCCTTCGCATTCGACGCCCCACGCCCCCTGCCGGAGCCGAGACCGCGCGGCGCCTGCGCACCCACCCACCGGCAGAAGGTGGGCAGCCAGTCGGCCGGTCCGGCTGGCTCGTCGTCGACGACGTTGACGATCCCGGTGGGCCAGTCGAGGGCGACGACGGTGGCGGCGACCGCGTCCTCGATGTGCAGGAAGCTCTCGATGCCGTTGCCGGCGAAGACGCCGTCGCGGGCGGCGCGGCCGAAGTCGCCGTCGGGGGAGTACCAGGTCCCCGGACCGTACAGCTTGCCGTAGCGCAGGACCAGGTGGTTCGGGATCTCCTCCGACGTGCGCTCCATTGCGACCACGCCCTCGACGGTCCGCGCGCCCGGCCCGACGGCGTCCTGCAGCGGCATCGTCTCGTCGGCGAGGCCGTCCCCGTCGGCGTAGAGCCACGCGATGCTCTGCGTGATCAGCCGTCCGACGCCGTACCGGTGCATCGCGTCGACGAGATTGCGGGTGCCGACGATGCGCAGTTCCGCGTTGGCCTCGAGGTCGACGGCCGACAGGTCGGTGAGTTGATGGATCACCGCGTCCGGTCGTGCCTCGGCGATCGCGTGTTCCACTGATGCCAGATCGAAGGCGTCCATTCGAACGACGGTGGCGCCGGCGTCGCGCAGTTCGGGACGTGAGTCCGGATCACGCGACGTGCCGATCACCTCGTGCCCGTGGGCGATCAGTTCCCTGGTGAGCGGCAGTCCGACGACGCCCCCGGCGCCGGCGACAAGGATCCTCATGTGGACGAGCGTAGAACGTGTGCGGCAGATATTCGCCGTCTCACGGGATCCTTTTGTACCGAATCGATCTCAGGTCGGTGTGGATCTTCGGCGGACGCGCCACTCACTCGGATGCGGCGGCGGGCCGACGGGGGGACAGCCCGATGGCCGCGGCGGCGCTCAGCAGTCCGGTCGCCACGACTGCCCACCACGCTCGTTGGAAGGCGTCGTGTGCGGCGTCGAAGCCGATCGGGCTGCCGAGCAGCGCGATGAGGCCGCTGATACCGACGACGGTGCCGATCTGTCTGGTCATGTTCACGACGGCGCTACCAGTCGCGGCACTGGTGGGCGGCAGCTGTGCCGTTGCCGAGGACAGGATGGTCGGCAGCGTGAGGCCGACCCCGATCCCGCTGAGCAGCCAGCCGGGGAGAACGGTTGCGGCGTAGTCCGGCTGGGCGCCGACGGACAGCAGGACCAGCACGGTTCCGCCCGCCCACAGCAGGCTGCCCACGAACGCCAGGGTGGAGGCCCGGAATCGCCTGGTGAGGACCTGCCCGACCATGGCGAAGATCGGAACCATGATCGGCCCCGGCACGATCGCGAGACCGGTCCTCAGTGCGGAGTAGCCCCACACCGTCTGGAGCCACAGGATCAGGCCGAGGAGGCCGGCGGCGAAGCTTGCACTGAACGCCAGCGCGCCGACGTTGGACCACGAGAAGGTCCTCACCCTGAACAGCTCCGGGTCGACCAGTGGCGAGCGCTGTCGTGAGTTGCTGACGAGGAACGCGATCGACGAGACGACCGCGACGAAGAAGGCAGCGATGACACCCGCGCTGGTCCATCCCCAGTCGTTGCCTTGCACGATCCCGGTGGTGAACGCGCCGATGCCGACGGCGAGCAGGACGGCGCCGACCAGGTCGACGCGCGAGTCCGGCTGGGGTGTACGGCATTCGGTGAGCCTGCGCATGCCGGCGACGAACAGGACGATTCCGATCGGAACGTTGATGAGGAAGATCCATCGCCAGCTGGTCTCGACGAGCAGACCACCGACCGCGGGTCCGAGGGCGGCGGCCGCGGCGCCGCTGACTCCGGCCCATATCCGCACGGAGACGGCGCGCTTCTCGAGCGGTACGGAGTTGATCAAGAGGCCCAGGCTGGTGGGTGTGAGGGCGGCCGCTCCGACGGCCTGCAGGACCCGGAGGCATACCAGGACCCAGAGTCCGGGACTGGCGGCAGCCGCCGCACTCGCGCCGGTGAACACCGCCAGCCCCAGCAGGAACACCCGCTTGTGTCCGACGGTGTCCGCCCAGCGCCCGAACGGAATCAACAGGGCCGCGTAGATGATCGCGTACCCGTTGAGAATCCAGCTCATCGCGGCGAGCGAGTGACCCGGGAAGCTCGCGCCGATCCGGTCGAATGCGACGTTCACCACGAACAGGTCGAGGCTGGCGAGAAACGGTGCGCCGCAGAGAATTGCGAGCGCCGTGGCAGTGGAGGACGGTCTCGCCGTCGCAGCATCACGCTGACTATTGATCACCATACCCAGCACGCTAGAGGCTGGCTTCACTATTGGCAAGTCAGTAGTCTGGAGGAATGGTGATGAAGCTGGAAGGAGCGCTGTCCGACCGCGAAGCCTGGACTACCGGCGACAATTGTTCGATCGGTCGGGCGATGGAGGTCGTGGGTACGCGTTCGGCGATTCTGCTGTTGCGTGAGGCCTACTACGGCACCACTCGGTTCGACGACTTCGCGCAGCGTGTCGGCATCACCGACGCGGTTGCCTCCGCGCGCCTCAAGGATCTGGTGAAGGCGGGACTGCTCGCGAAGAGTCCGTACCGCGAACCGGGGCAACGCACGCGGTACGAGTACGTACTGACCGACATGGGTCGTGACCTGCTGCCCGCGGTGATCGCGTTGATGCAGTGGGGGGACAAGTACCTGCAGGACGACGGCGGTCCGCTGCGTATCGTCGAGGATTCCACCGAATCACCCGTCCACGTTCGGTTGCTCAGCGAATCGGGTACCGAGGTCGGCCTCGACGAACTCCGGGTGCGGGTCGGGCGAGAATCCGTCCGGGCGGTGCTCGACGCGAGATCACGGAAGCGGAAGCGCGACCAGAACCCGAGCACGTCCGACGAATAGTGGGTTTCGATCCGACCGATCGGTAGACATCCGCTGCGACTTTGCTTGCACCGCAGGCGGTTCGGGTTTGTTCAGCCGCCGGTCAGCGCCGCCTGCACCCGATCGGCTGCATCCGTCGGGTCCTCGTGCTCCCAGATCCGCACCACATGCCACCCGGCGGCTTCGAGCCGGGTGTCGGTGTCGCGGTCGCGAACGACGTTGGCGGCCAACTTGTCCGCCCACCACTGGGCGTTGTTCTTGGGGGAGGTCGCATGCTGCGGGCAGCTGTGCCAGAAGCAGCCGTCGACGTACACCGCCACGCGCTTGCGCGGGAACACCAGGTCGGCCCGTCGGCGCAGACCGGGCAGCGGCGCCCGGTCGACGAAGAATCGAGCCCCGCGACGGTGCAGTTCGCGGCGCAGCGCCACCTCCGGCGCGGTGTCGCGTCGGCGCTGCTTCCGCATGCGGGCGCTGGTCAGGGGATCGGTGGACGGCATCGCCACCATCCTCGCACCGGTGTCAGGCGCCTGCTCCTCGCGGCGGTCTCAGGCGACCGCCTCCGGGTAGCCGCCCATGCGGTCGAGGTGGCTCTCGACGTCGTCGAGGAAACCCGGCACGAAACGCAGGCTGCCGGTGCGTGCGCGCTTGAGGAACCCGGCGGTCGCGCGCGCCGACAGCAGTTGCGCGTGCTCGAGGAAGCCGCTGAGGTCCTCGTACGGCTCGTGGACCGGCCAGTGCGACTCGTGCACCCGGAAGGCCTGCCGGTTCCGTCCCCACGCGGCGCTGGGCCACGCGTCGCCCGGCTTCAGCGGCGTCTCGTGGTCGGGGCTGTACGGGATGCGGTCGGTGAGGCGTCCGCCCGCCCACTCGGCCATCCGCACGCTCACGGCGTTGCCGACCAGGCGCCACCGGTGCCCGTGGCGGATCCCCTTCACCTCGGTGGCGGGGGCCGTCCAGTCGGGGTCGAAGCCCTGCAGGCGCTCGGCGTCGATCAGGCCGGGAGTGACGATCTCGCCCGACGGCAGCCGCACCGCCGGCGGCGACGCGATGCCCACCGTCGAACCACCCTTGAGCGTGGGCACCGCGTTGACGGCCCAGCCGAGCCCGCGGATGCCCTCGGTCCAGTAGAACCCGCACGGGTACTGCGACGGATCGCCCTCCTCCGGGGCGCCGGCGTCCTGCCCGAACAGCACCTCACGGGGATCGTCGGTGCGCGACGCGAGCATCAGCACGCGCTGACGCCGCTGCGGTAGCCCGAACGCGCGCGCGTCCACCACCCGGTACGCCCACGTGTAGCCGAGGTCCTCGAGCGCGTCGGTGATGTGGCGCATCGCGGCGCCGCGGCCGAGCTGCAGCATGAACGGGACGTTCTCGATCAGCAGCCAGCGCGGGCCCTTCTTGCGCTTGACCAGCCGGAACACCTCGTCGACGAGCCCCGATCGGGCGCCGGTGATGCCGGCCGTCTTGCCGGCCTGGGACAGGTCCTGGCACGGGAATCCGGCCGCGACCAGCTCGGTGCCCTGCGGCAGCGACCGCAGCTTCGTGACGTCTCCGTGCAGTTCGACGTCCGCGAACCGGGTCCGCAGAACCTGCTGCGCGCCCGGGTCGATCTCACACAGCAGTTCGGTCTCCCAGCCGTGGCTGCGCAGGCCCAACTCCACCCCACCGATGCCGGCGAACAGCCCCACCATGTTCCCGGTCGACGTCACGGCACCCTTCCTCACGCACAAATACCAGGAGCACGTTACTCGAGATCTCCGACGGCTCCGAGTCACACCGCCGCCGGCCGACTCCTCAGCCCGCTGATTCGGTTCCTCCCGCGCGGAACAGCAACCTCTCGACGACCCCGTGGTGCGGCTCGATTCGGTGTGCGATCTGCTCGAGAAGGCTGACGAGGCTGTCCGCGACAGCGGTCGTCGACTCGAACTCGGGTTCCGCGCCGTGGACGATCTCGCCGTCGAGGCCGACTGCCAGGTAGGAGTACTCCCCGCGAACGGAGTACAGGATCGGGCAGTGACGCCGCCAGAACTCCGAGACGGCGACCTCGTCGTCGTCGCTCATGGCGGAGTCGCGGCTGATGGTCTCGAACTCGTTCCACGCGAACGCGCTGTCCGGTGAATCCGTGTAGTCGCCGAGCGACAGGAACCAGACTGCGTCGTCCGGGCTCGACAACCGCGAGAACGAGGATGCCCAGGCCTGCATCGCGGGCGGGAACGAGCCCAGGACGCCGGGCGCCGAGAGCGGCGCCACCGGAGCGGGCTCGTGAACCCACCCCGCCGCGCGCAAGGCTGCAACCGCCCGAGCGAACACGTCCATCAGCGAGGACGATACTCGAGTCACACGAACGCCCCAGCCGGGCGGGAGGGAGTATCGCGGGCATGAAGGTGGAGATCCTGTATTTCGAGGCGTGCCCGAACTGGATGGAGGCCGCCGACCGTGTCCGGGCGGCGGCGATCGCCGCAGGACGAGCGGCTGTCGAGATCGAGTATCGACGGATCGAGACGGACGAGGAGGCAGCTGCATCGCCGTTCGCCGGATCGCCCACGCTCCTCATCGACGGTGCCGATGCCTTCGCGGATGCGGTGCCGGTGACCGAACTCGCATGCCGCGTCTATCGCACCGAGGCCGGTTTGGCCGGGCTGCCGTCTGTCGAGCAACTGACCGAGGTACTGCGCGCGAGAAGCTAGGCGGCGCCCGAAAGGGGCGCCGCCAGGCGTTCGCGGCGTGAGTGTCCGCGTCAGGACTCGGCGCCGCTCCCCGATGCCGAGGTGGCCTCCGTGTTGGTGGGCAGCGACCCCTCGGCGCCGTCCTGGTGCACGACGCCGAGTTCGAGCCCGCCGTTCGCCGACACCCGGACGGTGTCCGCAGGCTCGAGTTCACCCGAGAGCAGCAGCCCGGCCAGCCGGTTGTCGAGCTCCTTCTGGATGGTGCGGCGCAGCGGCCGGGCCCCGAACTCCGGCTGGTAGCCCTTCTCTGCCAGCCAGTCGACGGCGTCGTCGGTGATGTCGAGTTCGACGTTCTGGGCGTGCAGCTGCCGCCGCGTGCCTTCGAGGATGAGCTCGATGATCTGCCGCAGCTCCGTCTGGTCGAGCCGGTGGAAGACGATGGTCTCGTCGATCCGGTTGAGGAACTCGGGTCGGAAGTGCGACCGCAGCCGCTCCATCAGCGTCGGCACCAGGTCTTCGACGTCCTCACCCTTGGCCCCGAGGATGAGGTCGGAGCCGATGTTGCTGGTGAGGATGACGATGGTGTTCTTGAAGTCGACGGTGCGTCCCTGCGCGTCGGTGACCCGGCCGTCGTCGAGGAGCTGCAGCAGCACGTTGAATACATCCGGGTGTGCCTTCTCGACCTCGTCGAACAGCACCACCGAATACGGCTGCCGTCGCACCTTGTCGGTGAGCTGCCCGGCCTCCTCGTAGCCGACGTACCCGGGCGGGGCGCCGACCAGCCGGGAGACCGTGTGCTTCTCCTGGAACTCGCTCATGTCGAAGCGGATCATCCGGTTCTCGTCCCCGAACACGGCCTCGGCCAACGCTTTCGCCGTCTCCGTCTTGCCTACGCCGGTGGGGCCCAGGAAGAGGAACGAGCCGATGGGGCGGTTCGGGTCCGAGAGGCCGGCACGGGATCGGCGCACCGCCTCCGCCACCGCGGTGACGGCCTCGTTCTGCCCGATCACCCGGGCGTGCAGGACGTCCTCCAGTCGCATCAGCCGATCGCGTTCCTCGGATGTCAAGTCCGCCACCGGGATTCCGGTCTGCCGGGACACGACGTGGGCGATGTCCTCGACCGTCACCTCGGGGGTGGTCTCGTCGGGAGTCGTGCCCAACCTCTCCTGGGCGTCGGTGATCTCCCGCTTGAGGTCGTTGGCGCGCTCGTAGTCCTCCTGACCGACGGCGGAATCCTTCTCCCGCTTGAGTCGGGCGATCTCCTCCTCCGCGGTGCGGGTGTCGACGTCCGGGGTGCGGGTGCGCAGCCGGACGCGCGCCCCGGCCTGGTCGACGAGGTCGATCGCCTTGTCGGGCATGAACCGGTCGGTGATGTACCGGTCGGACAGTTCGGCGGCGGCGACGAGCGCCTCGTCGCTGTAGTGCACCTGGTGGTGCGCCTCGTAGCTGTCGACGAGCCCGCGCAGGATCTCGATGGTGTCGTCGACCGACGGCTCGGCCACCAGCACCGGCTGGAAGCGGCGCTCGAGGGCGGCGTCCTTCTCGATGTGCTTGCGGTACTCGTCGATCGTGGTGGCGCCGATCGCGTGCAGGTCGCCGCGGGCCAGGGCCGGCTTGAGCAGGTTGCCGGCGTCCATCGCGCCTTCGCCGCCCGCGCCCGCGCCGACGATGGTGTGCAACTCGTCGATGAACAGCACCAGCTCGTTCGAGTGGGCCCTGACCTCGTCGAGGATCTTCGTCAGCCGCTCCTCGAACTCGCCCCGGTACTTGGTGCCCGCGACGAGCGAGCCGACGTCGAGCGCGACGACGCGGCGGTCGGTGAGGGTCGACGGCACGTCGCCGTTCACGATGCGTTGCGCCAGGCCCTCGACGATCGCGGTCTTGCCGACACCGGGATCGCCGATGAGGACCGGGTTGTTCTTGCGGCGGCGGGAGAGGATCTCGATGGTCTGTTCCACCTCGTTGGCGCGCCCGACGACCGGGTCGATGTTGCCGGCGCGGGCCTCGGCGGTGAGATCGCGGCCGTACTCGTCGAGCGTCGGCGTGGAACTCGGTGGGGTCGAGGCCTTCTCGCCTTCGATGGTCGCACCGAGCAGCGCCTTGCCGGCGGGGCTCTCGGAGTTCGCGGCGATGCCGATCAGGATGTGCTCCGGGCCGATGTAGCTGCTGCCGGATTCGCTCGCCTGCTGCTGGGCCGTCCGCAGTGCGAGCTTCGCCGACGGGCTCAGGCTCGGCGCGCCGGCGGCGGTCTTCGGGGTGCCGTGCTTGTCGAGGTGCTCGGCCATCTTCGACGCCAGCTCGTCCGGATCCAGATTGATGCTGCTGAGCACGCCGCGCGTGGGATCGTTCTGCGCCGCGGCGTAGAGCAGGTGCTCGGGGGTGATCTCGGAGTTGCCCCACTCGGTGGCCGCGTCGCGGGCCGTGGCGATCAGCCGTCGCGCGCCGTCGTTGAGGAGCCTTCCGAGGTCGACGCGCTGGACCGGGGGCTGGGACGACAACCCTGATCCGAAGAACCTCGCGAAAATGTCATCGAAGGGACTGTCCATGCGACCCCAACCTTCGGTCATGTCCTATCCTCCAAATCTCTGGTCACAGCAATCTGGTTCGGACTCGTCCGCACTGCTCAGGCGGACTCACTCAACCTTGCGACCGCAGCGGGGGAAAGTAAAGGCCGCGGCGGTTGGCCGCGTTGCCCGGCGACCGTATCGTTGATCGCGAGGCACGAAGTTTCCGCTGCGGTCGACCGGTGTGTTCGCGCCACGGCAGCCCACACACCAGCCTTCCGGCGGCGCCGATCACGACGGGCTGTGGAGGCGTCGATGAATCGGATTTCAGGAGAGCGAGAGTCGACCGGCGACGGGGATCCCGAGACGGGCGACCAGGGTCGTCGGCGCTTCTCCCCGGACGCTGTGGTGTTGCCGGTGTTGCGGGGGCTGGCGCAGGTCGACTTCATGCCGAGCGCGCTGTGCGGAGTGTTCTTCGCGGTGGCCCTGTTCGCCGCCGGATGGCAGTACGGACTCGCAGGATTGGCAGGGAGCGCCGCCGCCACGCTCACCGCTGCGGTGTGGGGCGTGCGCGCCGACCGGGTGACGGCGGGACTCGAAGGATTCAACGGCTGCCTGGTCGCGCTCGCCGCCGTGGTGTTCCTCGGCCCGGGTCACCTCTCGAGTTGGCTGTTCGCGCTCGGCGGCGCCGTCGCGGTCGCCGTGGTGACCTCGGCGCTCGTCACGTTGCTGGGGACATGGGAGCTGCCGACGCTGACACTTCCGTTCTGCATGGTGGCGTCGGCGATGACGATCGCCGCCCCGGAGTTCGAGCGGTTGTGGCACGGCCGTCCGGAGATTGCCGCGTTCGCGCAATCCGCCGAGGGGCCGACGACCCTGGATTGGGGCGATCTGTGGCGGGCGTTCTTCGCGGATTTCGGTCAGATCTTCTTCATGCCTCAGTGGTACGTGGGGCTGCTGTTCCTGGCGGGGATCTTCGTGGCGAGTCGTCCGGCGGCACTGTCGGCCGCGCTCGGCAGCGTGGTTGGCATCGTGGCGGCCTGGGCGCTGGGTTCACCCGCCGCGGACGTTCGGTCCGGCCTGCTCGGCTACAACGCCGTGCTCGTGTCGATAGCGCTGACCGCCGTGTTCGTGGTCGCCAGTGGATGGAGCGTGGCCTACGCGGTGATCGGGTCGGCTGCCTCCACCGGCGTCACCGGTGCGCTGACCGATGTGTTCGCCCCCATGGGCGGCCATACCCTCACGTGGCCGTTCGTACTGATCACCATGCTTTTCCTTCTTGCAGTCCCGGCGCTGCCGAGATTGCAGCGCAATTGAATTCGTCGCCGACCGTGAAGGAGTGGTAACCGTGAACCTGAGTCCGCGAGAGATCGACAAGTTGTACATCCACATGGTCGCGGACCTCGCGCGCAGCCGCCGCGCCCGAGGTCTCAAGCTCAACTACGGGGAGGCCGTCGCGCTCATCTCCGACGCCATCGTCGAAGGTGCGCGCGACGGTCGGACGGTGGCCGAATGCATGGAACTGGGCAAACAGGTGGTGTCGGCGGACGACGTCATGGACGGAGTTCGCGAAATGACGGCGTTGATCCAGGTGGAGGCGACATTCGTCGACGGGACCAAGCTCGTGTCGTGCCACGATCCGGTCGGCTGAAGCGAGAGAGGGCAGTCCGATGGTGCAGAGCGTCGAATACATCTGCGGTGACGAGCCGATAGAGATCAACGTGGGCCGGCGCAAGGCGACGGTCCGGGTCGCCAACACCGGTGACCGGCCGATCCAAGTGGGCTCGCACTACCACTTCTTCGAGGCCAACCGGGCGTTGGAGTTCGATCGCGCGGCCGCCTACGGGATGCGTCTGGACATCCCGTCCGGAACGGCCGTCCGCTTCGAACCCGGCGACACCAGGGAGGTGCCGCTGTGCACGTACGGCGGGAACGGGCGCATGGTCGGGTTCAGCAACCTGGTCAACGGAGGAATCGCCGCCGCCGATACGAGACTCGCGGCGCTACGCAGGGCCGCCGAGCGCAATTTCAAGGACTCGAAGCGCAACGAGAGCCCGGAGCGCTCCGGGCGAGAGGGTGAATCACGGTGACGAGAATGCCGCGGGAATCCTATACCGCGCTCTACGGGCCCACCGTCGGCGACCGGTTCCGGCTCGCCGACACGAATCTCGTCGTGGAGATCGAAAGTGACTACAACGAAGGTCATTACGGCGACGAGGCGGTGTACGGGGGTGGCAAGTCGATTCGTGACGGGATGGCGCAGGATCCCGCGACCAACGACGTGCAGGGTGCCCTCGACCTCGTCATCACGAACGTCGTGGTGATGGATGCCGTATTGGGGATCGTCAAGGGGGACATCGGAGTCAAGGGCGGGAGGATAGTCGGTATCGGCAAGTCCGGGAACCCGCACACGCAGGACGGCGTCGACCCGCGTCTCGTGATCGGAGCCGGGACGGACGTGATCGCCGGTGAGCACCTCATCGCAACCGCGGGAGGCGTGGACACCCATATCCACTTCATCTGCCCGCAACAGGTCGAAGAGGGGCTGTCGAACGGCATCACCACCTTCATCGGTGGCGGCACCGGCCCCACGGACGGTACGAAGGGGACCACCTGCACCCCGGGGCCGTGGAACATCGCGCAGATGCTGCGCGCGGTGGACGAGCTACCGGTGAACGTCGGCCTGTTGGGTAAAGGGAACAGCTCACTTCCGCAATCGCTTTCGGAGCAGGTCGAGGCGGGGGCGTGCGGGCTCAAGGTGCACGAGGACTGGGGCGCCACTCCCGCGGCGATCGACGCGGCGCTGCGCGTCGCCGACATCTACGACGTGCAGGTGGCCGTGCACACCGACACCCTCAACGAGTCGGGGTTCTACGAGGACACTCTCTCGGCGATCGACGGTCGCGCGATCCATACGTTCCACACGGAGGGCGCCGGCGGCGGGCACGCGCCGGACATTCTCCGGATCGCGGGCGAGCCGAACGTGCTTCCGGCGTCGACGAACCCGACGCTGCCTTACACGATCAACTCGGTCGACGAGCTGCTCGACATGGTGATGGTGTGCCATCACCTCAGTCACGGGATCCCCGAGGACGTGTCGTTCGCGGACTCCCGCGTGCGCGCCGAGACGATCGCCGCCGAGACGGTGTTGCACGACGAGGGGGTGCTGTCGATCTTCTCGTCGGATTCGCAGGCGATGGGACGAGTGGGAGAAAGCTGGATCCGTGCGTTCCAGACCGCGCACCACTGCAAGGACCAGCGCGGCAAGCTGCCCGGGGACAGCGACCGCAACGACAACGCCAGGGTGCTCCGGTATCTCGCGAAGATGACGATCAACCCGGCGCTCGCGAGCGGAACGGCCCTGCAGGTCGGCTCCCTCGAGCCCGGGAAGTTCGCCGATATCGTGCTGTGGCCGATCAACTCGTTCGCCGCCAAGCCGTCCGTGGTCGTGAAGGGCGGCCTGGTGTGCTGGTCGTGGATGGGGGATCCGAACGCCTCCATCACGACACCGCAGCCCGTCTACTACCGGCCCATGTTCGGTGCGCTCGGCAAGGCCGCCGCCGCGACCCGGCTGACGTTCATGTCGCAGGCCGCCATCGACGCCGACGTCCCGACACTGCTGGGGCTGAGCAGTCACGTGTCGCCGGTGTTCCACACGCGATCGGTGGCCAAACAGGACATGGTGCGCAACAGTTCCCTACCGCACATCGAGGTCGACCCGGACACCTATCGGGTGACGCTCGACGGCGAGCCGGCGACGATCGAACCGGCGCAGACGCTTCCGCTGACCCAGCTCTTCTACGTGGTGTGACCGGCATGGCGGGAGGTCGGGTGATCGAACTGCTGGGGTGTCTGCAACTCGCGGACTCGGCCTTCCCCAGCGGCCTCTACACGCTGTCGCACGGGCTCGAGGGATACGCCGAAGCCCGCCGGGTGGACGGGCAGACACTCACCGCCCTGCTCGCCGACCTGCTGAGGCACTCGGTGGGGCCCGCCGACGGCGTCGCGTCGGCCCTCGCGCATCGCGGCGCGTTGTCGGGGGATTGGGACCTCGTCGCAGCCGCCGACCACCGTTTGTACGCAACGAAATTGAACCGGGAACTGCGCACGGCCGCGACCCGGACGGGACGACAGCTGGTTCAGGTGGCGGCCACGGTGTTCGGCTCGCCGGCCGTCGAGCGATACGCCGCGATGGTCGCCGAGCGTCGGGTGCCCGGCTGTCAGGCGGTCGCCGCCGGGGTGGTGTACGCCGCGGCCGGCGTCGACGTGGAAGAGGCCGTGGCGAGCGAATTGTTCGCGTACTCGGCGAGTTTCGCCGGTGCGGCACTGCGACTGCGGCTCGCGGATCACGTAACGGCGCAGGTGCTGCTGCGAGAGACCGCCCCCGTGATCGCGGAGGTGAGCGAGGACGCGGTCGGACGCACCCTCGCCGATCTCGGCGGCTGTGCGCCGATGGCCGATGTCATGTCGGGCCGGCACGAGCGGGCAACCGCACGCCTGTTCACGACGTGACGAGCACATCCGTCGGAGAAGGAGAAGACATGGCGCAAGACGTATTACGGGTCGGGGTGGGAGGCCCCGTGGGGTCGGGCAAGACCGCCCTGATCGAGGCGCTGGTGCCGATGCTGGTGCAGCGCGGCCATAGACCGGCCGTCATCACGAACGACATCTACACACAGGAGGACGCGCTGCACGTGCGGCGCACGCTCGCCGGCGTGCTCGACGCCGACCACGTGGTGGGTGTGGAGACGGGTTCCTGCCCGCACACCGCGGTCCGGGACGACCCGACGATGAATCTGGCCGTCGGGGCCGAACTGCTCGACCGCTTCCCAGAGGTCGACACCCTGCTGTACGAATCGGGCGGTGACAACCTGACTTTGACGTTCAGCCCGGTGCTGGTCGACATGTTCCTGTTCGTGCTCGACACCGCGGAGGGCGACAAGATGCCGCGGAAACGCGGACCCGGCATCACGGACTCGGATCTGCTGGTGATCAACAAGATCGACATCGCGCAGTACGTTCGGGCCGATGTCGCGGTGATGGAGGCCGACGCCCGACGGGTGCGCGACGACCGCCCCGTGGCGCTGACCAACAGCCTGACGGGGGAGGGTGTGCAGTACGTCGCCGACTTCCTGGACAGTCGTCGACGCGTCACCGCATGACCGGTCTACTCGACTCGACGGCAGCTCCCGTCGACCGGTTCGCGCCCGCGCACTACGAACCGGAGTGGGTCCCGGACGTCGTCCGACGATTCCGGGGCCGCCCCGACACGCTCGCGGTCGGGCGGCCCGGCAAGGTCGGGCTGCTCGAACTCGGATTCGAATATCGCGGCGGCCGAAGCGAACTGGCCCGGCGCTACCAGAAGTCGCCGCTGCAGATCATGCGCCCGCTCTACATCGATCCGCGCCGCCCGGACCTGCCGGTCGTGTACGTGATGTCGACCGGCGGCGGGATCGTGCAGGCGGATCGTCTGCGACTCGATGTCCGATGCGGCGCGCACACCGCGGTCCACGTGACCACCCAGGCCGCCACCAAGGTGCACACCATGGACACCGACTACGCGACCCAACTCGTCACCATCGACGCCGGCGTCGACGCATACGTCGAGTACCTCCCGGATCCGGTGATCCCGTTCCGCCGGTCGCGTCTCTTCCAGCGCACGGTCGTCACCGCAGATCCGTCGGCCACCGTCCTGGTCGGCGAGACGATCTACGCCGGCCGGCTCGCGCGCGACGAGAGACACCGGTACGACGTCTTGGCGACGGACCTCGAATTGCACCGGCCGGGCGGCGAACTCGTCGTCGTCGACACGGTGCGACTCGCGCCCGATCTGTGCTCGGTCACGGGACCCGCGGTGTTCGCCGGAACCACCATCATGTCCAGCCTGTTCGTGGTCACCAGGCTCCGCTCCGCGCCCGACGTCGCCGATGCGCTGGTGGAGGCGCTGCGCGCAACGTCCGGGTGGGCGGGGGTGAGCGTCCTGCCCCACGAGTGCGGCGCGTGGGTCCGCATGCTCGACGACGATCCGGACGCTGCGCGCGCCGCGATGCGAACCGCTTGGAACGCCGCGCGCGAACTGCTGATCGGTGTACCGGCCCCGGCGCTGCGCAAGTGTTGACCGCGCCACCCGGACTGGGGGCGGTTCGTCGCCTACGGTGAGCGGTGCGACAACGGGTGGTACGACCGCCCATGACCGAAAGGGCCGTGTACCAAGTGACCGCTGCGTTGGATTCCGCCGAACGCCCGGCCTCTGCGCGACGTCCGCGACTGCTGCGTGACGCGCACGCCGGAGCCCTCGTCGAGGCGTTCGTCGTCATCGGGATTCTCACGATCCTCGTCACCCGGGCCTACCTGTACGCCACGGGTTTCCCTCAGATCGGCGGCGCGACCCTGCACATCGCGCATGCGCTGTGGGGCGGGCTGGGAATGGTCGCCGCGCTGGTGGTCGTCTTCTCGTTCCTCGGTGACCTGCCGCGGATCGTGGCCGTCGTCGCCGGTGGCATCGGGTTCGGCCTCTTCCTGGACGAGGTCGGCAAATTCGTTACCCAGACGAACGACTACTTCTTCCAGCCGGCCGTGGCGATCATGTACGTCGTCATCGTTGCGCTGCTGCTGCTCAACCGCTGGTTGAACGACGCCCGGCCGCCGACCACCGCCGAGGCCCTCGTCAACGCCGCCAGCACTGCGGCCGACGGGCTGATCCATGGACTCACCGAGCCCCGGCGGGCCGAGGCGCAGCGTCAGCTGCGCCGCGCCGCGGCCGCGGGTGTCGATCCGACCGCGATCGCGTGCGTGGAGGAACTGCTGTCCCGGTGCGAGCCCCGATCCGTCGGACGCGCCGATACCGTGCTCGCCCGTCTGCGCGGACCGTTGCCGCGCGTGCTCGACGGCACCCGCGCCCTGTGGACCGCCGCGATCGCCCTGGCCTTGTTCTCCACCGCCGGGGTGGTGAACGCGGTGGTCACGCTGTCCGACGACCTCGCCGGGGACACCGGCACCGACATCACCACGATCGGTCAGATGTGCGGTTCGATCATCGCGTTCACGCTGTGCTGGACCGCGATCGCCAACCTGCGCAGCGGCAAGACCTGGCCGGTACGCATGCTTCGCGCCGCGGCGCTGGTGACGATCCTGCTCACCGAGGTCTTCAACTTCGTCGCCGAGGAGTTCGGGGCGCTGATCAACGTCGGCGTCGGCCTGACCGCGCTGGTGGTGTTCTCGCGGCACATCCTGCTGCTCGAGCGCGGCGCGCAGTCGGTGGCTCAAGTGAATGACGACCCGCGCGAACCGGTCCCGTCCGCACAGGCCACCTGATGGCCCTTCGTCGCTTACCGTAGACACCGTGAGCAATCCGAGCCCCGCGTCGTCCTGGCCTGCCGTCCTGACGTGGCGCGCCCACACCGCGCCGCGCATGGAGTCCGTACGCGTGCAGGTGAGCGGAAACCGGATCAAGGCGGCCGGGCGCATCATCGGCGGCAACTGCCCCGACCATCCCGCGTTCAGCGCGTCCTACGACCTCGTCACCGACGAGAACGGCGTCACCCGACGGCTGTCGCTGCGCACCGCGCTGGCGTCGGGGGAGCGGCAGATGTCGATCAGCCGCGACGAGGAGGGCGTGTGGATGGTCGAGACCGGCACCACCCACCTGCGGTCCGGGTTCGCCGGCGCGAAGGACGTCGACGTCGTGCTCAGCCCGTTCTTCAACGCGCTGCCGATCCGCCGGTTCGGGATGCAGCACGAGTCCGAGGACATCCAGGTGCCCGTCGTGTACGTCAACCTGCCCGACCTCGCCGTGCAGGAGGCGTCGCTGACCTACAGCAGCGGCGCCGACGGCATCCACGTGCTCTCGCCGGTGTCGTCGTCGTCCGTCACGGTCGATGAGGACGGCTTCGTGCTCGACTACCCGGGGTTGGCGGAGCGGATCTGACGGTCGGCCTCAGCTGACGGCCAGCGCGCAGGCGAGCGCCACCGACTCCGCCGGATGCGACCCGTGCCCACCCGCGGTGGTCGGCAGCCCGATCACCTGGACCCCCACCGGTGCGCCGTCGTCGACCGGGACGGGTACCGAGATCGCCGGGACACCGAGCGTGTTGAACGGAATGCACATCCGCAGCAACGGGGTTCGCGCCACCGCCGGGTCGGGCGACAGCGCATCCCGCTGGGTGACCGCCCGCAGGGGCGTGGTCGCGGTGAGCAGCGCGTCCAGGCCCAGCTCGCCGCGCAGCCGCGAAAGTGCCTGGCGGCGAAGACGTTCGACGGTGCGGATCGCGTGCACGTACTCGACGGCCGGCCGATCCTTCTGCGCCGCCAGCAACGCGGCGGTCGCCGACTGGTAGCGCTCGGGGGTCGACTCGAACCACCGCCGGTGCGTCTCGTAGGCCTCCGAGCCGGTGACGATCGGGTAGGCCGCCAGCAACTGCTCCGTCTCGGGGAGTTCGACGTCGAGCACCTCGGCGCCCGCATCGCCGAGGGCGCGGCCGGCCGTGTCGACGGCGGCGGCGATGGCCGGGTCGGCGATGTCCCAGTTGTCGCCGCGCAACCGTCCCACCCGCAGGCCCGCGACCGGGGTGCGCACATGCGCGATGCCCGGGATCGCGCCCCATCCCAGCGACACGTCGAGCACGTCGGCGGCCAGCAGGCCCATGTGGTCGAACGTGGTCGACAGCGGGAACACCCCCGACGTCGGCAGCGCGTCGAAGCTCGGCTTCATCCCGACGATGCCGCACAGCGCCGCGGGGGTCCGCGAGCTGCAGCCGGTGTCGGTGCCCAGCGCCAGCGGCACGACACCCCGCGCGACCAGCGCCGCCGACCCGGACGACGAGCCGCCGGTGATGAGCGTCGGGTCGTGCGGGTGCGCGGCCGGGCCGGACGCGTTGACCGCGCCCGTCGGGCCGTAGGCGAACTCGTGCAGGTGGGTCTTGGCCACGATGATCGCGCCGGCCTCCCGCAGCTTCGCGACGATCCGGGCGTCGACGGTGGCGGGCGGGGCGTCGGCGAGCACGGCGCTGCCGCAGCGCGTCGGCATCCCGGCGACGTCGATGTTGTCCTTCACCGCGACGGCGACGCCGTGCAGCGGTCCGATCCAGTCCCCGGCGGCCATCGCGGCGTCCGCGCGGGCCGCGGCCTCGAGCGCCGCAGCATCGTGCCGCGCGGCGACGAGGTTCTCCCACGGCGTCCCGAGCAGCCCGTCGAGCGCGTCGAGCGTGGCCCGCACGTGCTCGGTCGACGTCGTCTCGCGCTTGGCCAGGCGCTGGGCGATCTCGCGCAGGCTCACGGGCGCAGCACCCCGCCGCGGCGTCCGGCGTCGCGCATCCGCTCGAGCCAGTTCTCGGAGCCCGGTTCGATGCCGGTGATCGTCCAGCGCTCGTGGTTCTCGTAGCGCAGCCGGGCCTCGTATCCGGGTTCGACGAGACCGGCCACGGTCTGCTTCTCCGCGAGTTCGGCCCGGGCCCGGGTCAGGACGTCGAGGGTCTCGTCGAGGGCAGTCAGCAGCGCGTCGCGGTTGCCCTCGCACATCGCCCGCACCAGTGCGGGTGCGCTGCCGGCGACGCGGGTGCCGTCGCGGAACGAGCCGGCCGCCAGGCCCAGCGCGAGATCGCCGCCCGCCGCGGCGGACAACGCGAGCGCCTCGGCGAGCACGTGCGGCAGGTGCGAGACGCGTGCCACGGCGGCGTCGTGCTCGGCGGACTCGGCGGGCACCACCACCGAGCCGCAGTCCAGGGCCAGCTGCGCCACCTGCGACCAGATCGTCGGGTCGACGCCGTCGTCGGCGCCCACCACCCACACCGCGTCCTCGAACAGCGCGGCGTCGCCGGCCTCCCAGCCGGACTGCGACGTCCCGGTCATCGGGTGCCCGCCCACGAATCGGTCCTGCAGGCCGTGCCGGGCGACGGCCGCGGCCACCTCGGCCTTGACGCTCACCACGTCGGTGATCGGGCAGTCGGGGGCGTGCTCGGCGATCGCGGCGAGCGTCGCGTCCACGGCCGGCATCGGCACCGCGACCACCAGCAGGGCGCGCGCGTCGGCGGCGCGGCGCAGCACCGCGACCAGGTCGGTGTCGGCGTCGAATCCGTCGTCGCGGGCGGCGTCCACCGCGCCGGCGGAGCGGTTCCAGCCCCACCCGTCGCGGCCCGCGGCAACCGCCGCGCGAAGCAGGGATCCGCCGATCAGGCCCAGGCCGAGAACACAGACGGGAGGTGCGGAAACGGAGACAGCCACTCGAACAGGTTGACACATTTGTCACTGGACTTCGTATGGAGGCGCTGCGCGGGCTACCGTTGCGCGCATGGGTGCACAGCGCGCGAACAACAACAGCGCCTCCGCTGGGTCGATGGAGGACCTGGACGGCTTCGGTATCGCCGTCGTCCGCGAGGAAGGCCGTTGGAAATGTACGCCGCTCACCGGTGGGTCGCTGACGAGCCTGCGGACCGCCGAGAAGGAACTGCTCGAGCTGCGTAGCTCCGGCGCCGTGTTCGGCCTGCTCGACGTCGACGAGGAGTTCTTCGTCGTCGTGCGGCCCGCGCCGACGGGCACTCGCCTGCTGATCTCCGACGCGACCGCGGCCATCGACTACGACATCGCGGCCGACGTCCTCGAGTCGCTCAACATCGACATCCCCGACATCGACCCCGACGAGCTCGACGACGTCGAGCCGTGGGAGGAGGGCGATCTGGGGGTCCTGTCGGATCTCGGGCTGCCCGACGCCGTGATGGGCGTGATCGTCGCCGAGACCGACCTGTACCCAGACGAGCAGCTGACGATGATCGCGGAGCGCTGCGGGTTCGAGTCCGAGCTGTCGTCGGCGCTCGACAAGCTGCCGCGCTGACCCCAGGCAGCCGAGCGTGACCCTGCAGGACGACGAGCGGATGATCCGTGCCGCTCTGGACGCAGCTGCCGCGGCCTCGGAATTCGACGTACCCGTCGGCGCCGTCGTGTTCGACGCGGACGGGGTGGAACTGGCGCGCGCCGCGAACGCCCGCGAGGCCGCGGGCGACCCCACCGCACACGCCGAGATCCTGGCGCTGCGGGAGGCGGCCCGCGTCCACGGCGACGGGTGGAGGCTCGAGGGCGCGACGCTCGCGGTGACGCTCGAACCGTGCACGATGTGTGCGGGCGCGCTGGTGCTCGCCCGCGTCAAGCGGGTGGTGTTCGGGGCGTGGGAACCCAAGACGGGGGCGGTCGGTTCGCTGTGGGACGTGGTCCGCGACCGGCGGCTCACCCACCGGCCCGAGGTGCGGGCCGGCGTCCTCGAGGACGAATGCGCGGGACTGCTCGAGAAGTTTTTCGAGGGCCAGCGTTGAGCTCCTGACCAGCAGTTATGTGTTCGATTCGGCACGTCTGATCGGATGCTTCCCGGCAGGCTCGGACGAATCGTGCTGGGGTGGAGGTAGGTGCTCGAGTGGCACCGCAACCGCCCCGGCGGTTGGACCAGATTCACGGAGGTGACTCGTGGGAATCGGAGACAAGGCACAGAACAAGGCGGAGGACCTCGGCGGCAAGGCCAAGGAGGCCGCCGGCAAGGCGACCGGCAACGAAGAGCTGGAGAGCGAAGGCAAGGGCGATCAGATCAAATCCGCCGCCAAGGACGTAGGTGAGAAGGTCAAGGACGCCGCCTCGACAACCAAGGACAAACTCACCGGAAAGTGACGCTGACCTGCCGATTTCGGGCTGAGCGCCGACTCCGGTACAGTTCTCGGCGGTGGCGTGTCCGAGCGGCCGAAGGTGCAGCACTCGAAATGCTGTGTACGGTAACCCCGTACCGAGGGTTCAAATCCCTCCGCCACCGCCAAAAGCCCCCCACCTGCGTGCAGGTGGGGGGCTCTTTTGTGCCCAAGTTGGATCGGGCTCGGCGCTGCCGTGCAGGCCGCGGCACGTCTCACTGTCCGCCGAATCCGCCGGCAGTGTCGAGGCTGCTGAGTCCGAGCGTCGATGCTCCACACGCCCACTTCTGCAGCTCTGACTGAGGCATTCTCGAGTCGGCCGATGGGGCGCAATATATGTTCTCCCGCAATAACTTTCATCTGGCATCGATCTCCAGGGCGGTGGTGTTGCCACCGCCGGGCGGGTTGGTGTGCCACGCGTCGGTCATCTCGTGCGGCCCATGAAGTTGCGGCCGAGCTCCCCACCCATCGATAGCGGTTTCGAGACCAGCGGCACGTGTCGGTGGTGGAAGGCCAAGGGGCTCTTCGGGTATTGACTTCATTCGACCGACGATCTACTTTTCGACCATCAGTCGAAAGGATTTCATCATGGCCGTCGCCGAGTACTCCACCCGTGATCGCATCGCCTTCGTCCGCCTCAACCGGCCCGAGGCCAAGAATGCGATCAATCCCGAACTGCACGCCCGCCTTTGGCAGATCTGGCAGGACTTCGACGCGGACGACAGCGTCGACGTGGCGATTCTCACCGGAACCGGCGATGCGTTCTGCGCCGGAGCCGATCTGAAGCACTACATGACCCGGTGGCCGGGTGCCACGCCCCAGCAGGTGCGGTCCGTTGTCAAGGACGGCCTCGGTGGCCTGACCCGCGGCCTGCACCGCACCAGCAAGCCGATCATCGCCGCGGTCAATGGCTGGGCCCTGGCCGGCGGCTTCGAGACCGCCTTGGCCTGCGACATCCGCATCGCCTCGGAGAACGCCCGCTTTGGCTCCTTCGAGGGTCGGCGCGGATTCCATCACGGCGACGGCGGCATCCCTCGCCTGGTGAACTCTGCCGGCGTCGGTGTGGCCATGCAGATGCTGCTGACCGCCGAACCGATCACCGCGCAGACCGCGCTCCAGTGGAACTTGGTGACCGAGGTCGTCCCTCACGACCAGCTGATGGAGCGTGCTGAACTGATCGCCCGCCAGATCCTGCGCAACGACCAGACCGCGGTGCGATCGGCGAAGGAGACGATCCTCGACATGATCGGCCGCGATCTCGATGACCAGTTGCGGATCGAGGCGCTCAACGGATACAGCGTCGCCTCGCGTGACGAGGTGCCCCAGCGTTTGCAGTCGTTCTACGACAAGACCGATCGTGGCCGCTACGGCAGCCATGCGACCGCGTTGTGATCTTGCGAGCACCGACAGGAGAAGCACCGTGGCATCACGAACACAGACAGGGCTGTCCGAGGTGCGAGGCGAAGCTGGCCAGCCACTCGAGGACCTGACCGTCGACCGGGTTTTGCGTCGCGCCGTTGATACCTGGGGGGACCAGGAAGCGTTCGTGTTCACCGAGCAGCAGGTTCGTTGGACATGGGCCGCCTTCGCAAAGCAGGTCGATCAGATGGCCTCGTCGCTGCTCGGCCTCGGTCTACGTCCAGGCGACAGAATCGGGATCTGGTCACCGAATCGGCCCGAGTGGGTGCTGACGCAGTTCGCCTCGGCCCGCATCGGCCTGGTGCTCGTCACGATCAATCCGGCCTACCGCGAGAACGAAGCTGCCCACGCGCTACGCACATCCGAGTGCGCAGCGTTGGTCATGGCTACCCGCCACAAGAGCAGCGAGTACGCCGTCATGCTGCAGTCGTTGGCGCCAGAACTGACGTCGTGCGTGCCGGGTGCCCTGAACGCTGAGCGTCTGCCGGACTTGCGAGTCGTGATCGAGATGACCGATCGACCGACACTCGGCTGCCTGGCCTTCGACTCGCTGCTGCGTGAAGTGGGTCCAGAGGCCATTGCCGAGCTCGACCGGATCGAGGCGAATCTCGATCCCGACGAACCGATCAACATCCAGTTCACGTCAGGCACGACGGGAGCTCCGAAGGGGGCTACGCTCAGCCATCGCAACATCGTCAACAACAGCCGATTCATCGTTTCCGGCCAGCGCCTTGTGTCCGAGGACGTGCTGTGTGTTCCGGTCCCGCTGTACCACTGCTTCGGCATGGTGGCAGGGACTCTCGGCTGTGCTGGGGTAGGTGCCACGGTGGTCTTTCCCGGCGCGGCGTTCGACCCCGACCAGGTGGTGACTGCGCTGGAACAGGAACGCTGCACCGCCGTGTATGGCGTTCCTACGATGTTCCTTGCAATGCTCGCGAGTCAGCAAGGGCAGCAGCGGGATCTGTCCAGGATGCGGACCGGGGTGATGGCAGGCGCTCCCTGCCCGGCGGGGCTGATGCGCCGTTGCGCCGCAGAGTTGAACCTCACCGAACTCACCATCTGCTACGGCATGACCGAAACCAGCCCCATATCGTTCCAGACCTCGATCGACGACCCGATCGAAACGCGATATGAGACCGTCGGTCAGGTTCATCCCCACGTGGAGGTCAAGATCATCGACCATGACGGGAAGACCGTGCCGGTCGGTCAAGACGGAGAGCTGTGCGTCCGTGGGTATTCGGTCATGCTCGGGTACTGGAACGATGAGGAGCGAACTCGAGAGGCCGTCGACACCGACGGCTGGATACACACCGGCGACCTCGCCTCGCTCGACGCAGGCGGCTACGGTCGGATCATCGGCCGGGTCAAGGACATGATCATCCGGGGCGGGGAGAACATCTATCCCAGGGAGGTCGAGAACACCCTGCTACAGCACCCGGACGTCCTGGACGCACAGGTTTTCGGTGTCCACGACGACACCTTTGGTGAGCAGGTGTGTGCCTGGGTCCGCACCGAGCCGGGCCGCGAGGTCGACGAAGACGCGTTGCGGAAATTCTGTCGGGAGCGGATGGCGCACTTCAAGGTGCCGAAGTTTCTCCGAATTGTCGAAGTCTTCCCGATGACCGTCACGGGGAAGGCGCAGAAGTTCCGCATGCGCCAGGCCATGGAGGTCGAGCTCGGCGTTGCACGCTGACCTCCCCGTGTCTGGGGCCGCCGCCGATCGATATCCTTCCTCGGACCGATACCCACCGACGGAGCACCGTCCGCGACAGGAGGTAATCGCGCATGGCCGCTCGCAAGACGCTGCGCCAAGAACTGCGGCGAGAGCAGATCGTCGAGGCTGCCGGCCAGGTGTTTGCCGAGTACGGGATCACAGCGGCAACGTTGGAACAGGTCGGCGAACGGGTCGGTCTATCGAAGGCAAGTCTCTACTACTACGTCGCCAGCAAGGACGATCTGGTGGCAAGCGTGCTTGCATCGGTCTTAGCCAGCATCGACCGGCGCGCCGACGAGTTGGCCGGCGACACCACCGATCCGCTGGAACTGCTGAAGATGAGGGCCCAAGCCCACGTGGAGATTGCCATCGAGTCGCCCTTGGGTCGACTCATTGTCTCCAGCATCGATGCCGTGAGCGACAACCCGACGACAGCGCGCCTCCTGCGAGACCACGAGGAGCCTGCCCGGCAGTTGCTGCAGACGGCGCAGGAACATGGCACGGTTCGCGACATCGACGCCGTCAACGCCACCAAACTGCTCTACGGCGCCCTCAACAGCATCCCCCGCTGGTACCGGCCTGAGTCCGGCTCTCTGACTTCCGTGCTGGAGCAGACCTGGACGATCTTCCTGCACGGCGTCGCTGGACCCCGCGCTGAAACTCGGTCGACTCAGACCTGAACCCTCCGCCCCGCACCTTGTAGGTGAGGGGCGGAGGGTTCGCCGAAGTCGGCCAGTGGATGCTGCGCCAAAAGACCACTTTGACCGAAAGCTGTTCGCCGAGAACGAAATCAGCGGACATTGTGCGGACGCCTGAATAGCGTCACGGTATGTCCGCTCCTGACTTGCAACAGCTGACACCGTCCCTGCATCGCCTCCGGATCCCGACGGGTCCGGCGCACCTGCTCAACTGTTACCTCTGGCTCGGCGCGGACGGGGTGACCCTCGTCGACACCGGTTGGCCGGACAGCGCCGAACTGATCGCCGACGCGATCGCGGCGCTGGGTCGGCAACGGGCCGACGTGCACCGGATCGTGCTCACGCACTTCCACGAGGACCACGTCGGCTCCGCTGCGGAGATCGCGGGGTGGTCGGCCGTCGAGGTCGTGGCCGGCGCCGGCAACGCGGCCTATGTGTCGGGGGAGCAGCGTGGTCCGCTCCCTCGGCTGACGGAGCTCGAGAAGACGATCCACGCCGAGATCGACGAGTCGCCCCACGGCCCGCCGTGCCGAGTCGACCGCCAGGTGCGCGACGGCGACGTCCTGGACTTCGCGGGCGGGGCGCGTGTCATCGGCGTCCCCGGCCATACTCCCGGGAGCATCGCGCTGTACCTGCCCGATGCCGACGCGGTCCTGACCGGTGACGCGGTCGCCGAGTTCGACGGCCAGGTGATCCTCGGTGTCTTCAACACCGATCGGGAGGCGGCGGCCCGATGCCTTGCGAAGATTGCGGCGACGAACGCGCAGATCGCGGGATTCGGTCACGGTGAAGTCGTGCGCGTCGACGCTCACGAGCGAATCCGGTCCGCCACCGACCCGTTCGCGCCGTCGCCCCAGGCGAACTGACAGCCGTGAGGGCGCGTCGAGTAGTCATATAGGGGTCGTTCGATCCGGGCGGCCGCAAACGGAAATGGTGGGAGGCAGTTCGGGATGGCAGGAAATCAGGCGCGATTCGATCTGGCGGCGGCCAGGGCAGCGGCCGATGCCGCGCTCGACGCCGCGCGACGGGACGGCAACCGGGTCAGCGTGACCGTGGTGGACACGCGCGGACACGACCTGCTGGTGGTCCGCGATGACGGCGCCGCGTGGTTCACGCCCGGTGTGGCTCGGGCCAAGGCGGTGACGGCGGCTCTGATCGGTATCCCGACGACCGCGTACTCGGGGCTGGCCGATGCCCATCCCGCGCTCGTCGACCTGATCGACGGCCAGGTCCTCCAGTCCCTGACGACGCTGCCGGGCGGCCTGCCGGTGATCGTCGACGGCCAGGTCGTCGGCGGTATCGGCGTCAGCGGCGCGCAGCCGGAGCAGGACGTCGAGTACGCGCAGGCAGGCCTCGCCGTCCACTGACAGTCGCCCATCGATCTGGATCGATCCGCCCGGTGAGACAGCCCGCCGAACGTCGACGCGAAAAACCTCGATCCGCGTCGAATTGTGCGTTGCGTTGTCCCGTAGGCTTCCGATGCAGCTGGATGGCAAACCTCGGGAGAAACACGTGGCACAGAAAGTAATTGTCGAGCTCATCGATGATCTTGATGGTGAGCCCATCGACTTCGGCGGCGAAACGATCAGCTTCGCGGTCAACGGCGTCGAGTACACGATCGACCTGAACGACAAGAACGCCACCGAGTTCCATCGCAAGATGGACTACTACATCCGGCACGCGACCAAGGTGGCTGGACGCCAGGCCACCCGCGCCGCGAAGCCCGCGGCCGACGGCGCCAGCACCCCGGAGATCCGCGAGTGGGCCACCCGCAACGGCTACACCGTCTCGACGCGGGGCCGCATCGCGGCTGACATCGTCAAGGCGTACGCGGCCGCGCACTAGCGATGGCGACCGTCAGTAAGCGCGCGGCGGACGACGCCGTGCCGGAACCGGTCGAGGGGGATTCGGACGAGCTGACGTCGGACGTCGACGCCGTGGACGTCCACTCCGACGCCGACGACACCGACGCCGAGGACGACTCGAAGGTCTCGGATGTCTCGTTCTCGCACGGTGATCCGATCCGGGTGTTCCTCTACGACATCCCCAAGGACGGCGGGGAGTGGACGGCGCACTACGAGTACGGGATCAAGCGCATCCGCGCGAAGAAGGTGAGCCCGGCCGTCTACCTCGACCTGCTGCACCGCGTGTTCCCCAAGCACGAGGTCCTGGTCAAGGGTGAACTGCTCAGCGTCAAGAGCCGCCCGCACCCCGAGGACCCGAAGGTGCTCACCGAGGTGGCCCTGCTGGTCTACCTGGCCACCGAAGTGGCGCTGTTCAAGGCGTTCCTCGACTGGGCCGGTCGGGACGTGGGCGCGATCCGGATCACGCACGAGAAGCTCGACGACGTGGCGCGCAGGATCCACAACGACCTGTACCGCATTCACCTGTTCAAGCAGCGCCTGGTGACGGCGGGCATCGAGGATCCGGCCGAACTCGACGACGACGTCGTGCGGCCGGTCGAGGCCATCAAGAGCGAGATCGACGCGATCCAGGACCTGCGCATCTCGGTCAAGCGCTACCGGGACCGGGTGGTGCAGGCCAAGCGGGAGCGTGTCGTCAAGGAGAGCCAGAACCTGGTCGGCAACATCGAGATGGCCACCTGGGACTCGGTGCAGCGCCGCGAGGAGATGGTCGTGATGCGCGAATGGGTCGACAACCAGCAGCGCGTGCTGCCGATCGTGAAGACCGCCAAGCAGGGCTGACCGTCCTCGGACGCGCCGAACAGGACCCCTTCCCGAACCGATCGGGGAGGGGTCCTGTCGTTCGTTCGGGGTTCCCGCACCGAAAGGAGTATGCTTGCCGATAAGCAACTAAATTGGAGGTGGGCGTGACGAGCCTCTTCGACGACGACGAGGTGTCCCGACTGCGGGTCGCACTCGGTCGCATTTCCCGGCAGGTGGACCGGCAGACCTCGGGCGGCGAACTGACCAAGACGCAGTTCTCGATCCTCACCACGGCCGTGCGGCGGGGCCCGATCCGGGCCAGTGAGATGGCCGAGATCGAGACCCTCAACCCGACGATGCTGTCGCGGATGATCGGCAAGATGGAGTCCGCGGGGTTGCTGGTGCGCTCCGCCCACCCCGACGACGGTCGCGCCGTCGTCGTCGCCGCCACCGCCGAGGGGATCGCGCTGCACACCCGGTTGCGCGACAAGCGGAGCAGGCTGTTCGCCGAATACCTCACCCGACTTCCCGAGACGAAGACCCAGGACCTGCTCGACGCGCTGCCGGCCCTCGAGGCCCTCGCCGATCAGATGTGCCAGGCCCGGGTCACGGGCCGCTCATGACGGCCGCGACCAAACTCGGACGCCAGACCTTCGCAGCACTCGCGAACCGCAACTTCCGCCGCTACATCAGCGGTCAGGCCGTCTCGCTCATCGGCACCTGGATGCAGACGGTGGCCCAGTCGTGGCTCGTCCTCGAGCTCACCGGATCCGGCACGGCGATCGGTGTCGTCGTGGCGCTGCAGACGCTGCCGATTCTGCTGCTCGGACCGTACGGCGGTGTGATCGCCGACCGATCGGACAAGCGCCGCTTGATGATCGGGCTGCAGTCGCTGATGGGTGTGCAGGCACTGATTCTCGGCGTGCTCACGATCACCGGCACGGTCGAGCTGTGGCACGTCTACGTGCTGGCGCTGCTGCTGGGCCTCAACCAGTGCTTCGAAAACCCTGCGCGACAATCGTTCATGCTCGAGATGGTGGGCCCGGACGATCTCCGCAACGCCGTCAGCCTGCAGTCGACGCTGGTGAGCGCGTCCCGCATCATCGGCCCCGCCGTCGCCGGCATCACGATCGCGGCGGGCGGACTCGGGGTGTGCTTCGTGCTCAACGCCGCCAGCTTCGTCGCAGTCGTGACATCGTTGGTGCGGCTGAATGTCGCTGCCCTGCACCGATCCGAGCCCGCAGAACGCGCCCGAGGCCAGTTGCGCGAGGGTCTGAGATACGTGCGCGGCAACCGCAAGCTTGCCGTGCCGCTGCTCATGATGGCGTTCATCGGGTGCCTTGCGTTCGAGTTCCAGGTGGTACTCCCGATCGTCGCCGACCAGACGTTCGGTGCCGGCTCCCAGGCGTACGGCTTCATGACCGCGGCGATGGGAGTCGGGTCGGTGTGCGGTGGCCTGTTCGTCGCCACGTGGGGACGGACCGGAACGCGTGTCTTGATCGCTGCCGCAGCGGCATTCGGATTCGCGCTCGTCGCCGCCGCCGTGGCGCCGACCCTCGCCCTCGAATTGCTCGCGCTGATGATCGTCGGCGCGGTGAGCATCGCGTTCAACTCGACGAGCAACAGCACCCTGCAACTCGAGGCGGACCCGCAGATGCGAGGTCGCGTCATGGCCCTGTGGTCCACCGCCTTCATGGGTTCGACCGCGATCGGGGGTCCGATCGCCGGCTGGGTCAGCCAGGAGTGGGGCGGCCGCGCCGGACTGCTGCTCGGCGCGATCACATGCATCGTCGTCGCGCTGGTCGCGCGAATCGTGATCGGTCGTGGCAAGGAGGTGACCGCGCAGACCGACCCGATCACCGAAGACCCCGAGGAACACACGGTCGAGAATCCGGCGGTGTCGGAGGATCCCACGGTCACCGAGGCGGACGCACGCAGCAAGGCGGCTTGACCTTCGACCTGGTCGAGACTTCATGATGGCCGCGTGAGTGCATCCGGAACCGACGACCTCATCACGATAGGCGTGTTCGCCAGGGCGAGCGGGCTGACGCCCAGTGCGCTGCGCTTCTACGCCGACAGCGGCCTGCTCGCCCCGGCCTACACCGACCCGACGACCGGGTACCGGTACTACTCCGCCGACCAGCGCGAGCGCGCGTCGGCCATCCGCCGGCTCCGGGAGATCGACGTCCCGCTCGATGCGGTGACGCGGATTCTCTCGGCCGACGCGGACACGGCCGCCCACCTCTTGGATGCGCATGTCCGCCTGCTCCGGGAACGCGCCGACACCGCCGCCGTCGTCGCCCAATTGCTCAAGACCGTGCTGACGGCGGGGGAGTCCGGCCCCCTCGTCGCGCTGCCGGGCGGCCTGTTCGCTGACGCCGTCGACCAGGTGCTCCCGGCCGCGGACACCGACGGCCCGTTCCCGATCCTGACCGGGATTCTGGTTGAGGTCGGCGACGGCGCGGTGGTGCTGACCTCGACCGATCGATACCGGCTGTCGACCCGTAGCCTCGCCGCGCCGGCCTCCGGAGCCGCGTGGGCCGCGGTAGTGCCGGGCCGCGAACTGGCGGCGCTCACCGAGTGGTTGCGCGCGCACCGCGAGATCGTGCTCCGTCGCGCACCCGACGGTGTCGTCGTCGCGGCCGACGGCGACGAGAGGCTGTGCGGCACGCTCGACGATGCGTTCCCCGACTACCGGGCGATGCTCGCCGACCTTCCGGCACCGTCCACCCGCGTGATTGTGTCGCGTGACGCGTTGCTCGCGGCGACCGAGGACGCCTCCGATGCGCGGGTGCACTGCGAGATCGCCGTCGACGCCGTGAAAGTGCTTGCCGGGGAGAGTGAACGGCGCCTCGACGCCGATGTCTCCGGGCCGGCGATCGCCATGAGCTTCGCGTCCGGCACCCTCCGCGCCGCGCTGACGACCGCGGTCGGGCCCGACGTCATGCTCGACATCTCGCGCCCCGACATGCCCCTCGTCATCCGCTCCGCGACCGACGGCGATCTCACCACACTCGCGATGCCCGTTGCCCCCTGACCCGCACTGCCCAGGAAGGATCGACATGACCGACGAGACGATGGACGTGATCACCCGAGCCGTCGAACTGGGCCGGAAGGGCGACGCCGACGCCGCGAGATCCGCCCTCGTCGACCTGTGGGCCGGAATCGGTCCCGTCGGCGACCCCCTGCATCGCTGCACGCTTGCCCACTACCTCGCCGACCTGTACGACGATCCGGCCCAGGCGCTGGTGTGGGATGTGCGCGCCCTCGACGCCGCCGACGCCCTCACCGATGAACGCGTGCAGCATCACCACGCGGGCCTCGCCGTCCGCGGATTCTACCCGTCGCTGCATCTCAACCTCGCCGACAACCTCCGCCGCCTGGGCTCGTTCGATGCCGCCCGCACCCATATCGACGCCGCCGCCGCGTATCTCGACGCGCTCGGTGACGACGCGTACGGGCGGATGATCCGGGGTGCGCTCGAGGACGTTGCGGCCTCGGTTCGAACCGGGTCGACCGCGCGTCGGCCCACGGCCCCGGGGCCGGTGACTGCGGAATCGTAGCTGTGGCGAATCCGCCAGCGCGCTCACTAGTCTGTGCGCGTGAAGAAGTGGTGGGTCATCGGTGGGTTCGTCGTGGTGGTGCTCGCCGGTGTGCTCGCCGGCCCGTGGATCTACGGCACGTTCATCGCCGAGGACGACGCACCCGCCGCCGCCGTGTCCACCGAGGATGCCCAGGCTGCAACGGGTTCGGTGAACGGGCAGTGGATCGTGGCCACCGGGCAGGGCTCCAACAAGACCGCTGCCGGCTACACCGTGTCCGAGATCCTCAACGGCGCCCGGGTGACCGTCGTCGGCACCACCGACCGCGTGTCCGGGACCGTCAGCATCGCGGAGCAGAAGATGACCTCGGCCGAGGTGCTGGTGCAGGTCGCCGAGCTCGCCGGCCCGTGGATCTACGGCACGTTCATCGCCGAGGACGACGCACCCGCCGCCGCCGTGTCCACCGAGGATGCCCAGGCTGCAACGGGTTCGGTGAACGGGCAGTGGATCGTGGCCACCGGGCAGGGCTCCAACAAGACCGCTGCCGGCTACACCGTGTCCGAGATCCTCAACGGCGCCCGGGTGACCGTCGTCGGCACCACCGACCGCGTGTCCGGGACCGTCAGCATCGCGGAGCAGAAGATGACCTCGGCCGAGGTGCTGGTGCAGGTCGCCGACATCGCCACCGACAACTCGCGCCGCGACGGCCAGTTCCGCGGCAACGTCATGGACGCCGCCGCGTTCCCCACCGCGACGTTCACGCTGGCCGCCCCGGTCGACCTCGCGTCCGTGCCCACCGACGGCACCGCCGCGACCGTGCCGGTGACGGGAACGCTCACGCTCAGGGACCAGACCCGTCCGGTGAGTATCGACGTGAAGGTGCTCCACTCCGGTGACACGCTCGTCGCATCCGGCAATGTCCCGGTCGACTGGTCGGACTACGGAATCACGCCGCCGTCACTGGGATTCGTGACCGTCGACGACCACGGCACCGTGGACTTCCTGGTCAGCCTGACGCGCGCCTGACGGCGCCCACCCCGGCGGGCCGAACACGTATCCCAGGCGCTCGCGCCACGACGTCGCGGCCCGGACGTCGCGGCCGATCGCGGCGTACTCGTGGGTCTGCAGCTTCCAGATATCGTAGGTGCCCACCGGTTTCGTCAAACCGTAGGTGGGGCGCTGCTTCTCGGGCCGGAACGTGCCGAACATCCGGTCCCAGACGATGAGGATGCCGCCGTAGTTGCGGTCCAGGTACTCCGGATCGCACCCGTGGTGGACCCGGTGGTGCGACGGGGTGTTGAACACGAACTCGACCGGGCGCGGCAGCTTGTCGACCCGCTCGGTGTGCACGAAGAACTGGTACACCAGGCTCACCGAGAATCCGACGAACACCATCCACGGCGGAATGCCGATCAACGGCAACGGAATCCACATCAGAATCTCGCCGCTGTTGTTCCACTTCTGCCGCAGCGCGGTCGCGAAGTTGAAGTACTCGCTCGAATGGTGCGCCTGGTGCGTGGCCCAGATCAGCCGGATCCGGTGCGCCATGCGGTGGTATGTGTAGTACAGCAGGTCGATGCCGACCAGCAGGATCACCCACGTGTACCAGGCGTTCGCCGGCAGGTGCCACGGCGCGAGGTACACCCAGATCGCGGAGTATCCGATCAGTGCGAGGAACTTCCAGAACGCGGTGGTCGCGATCGACACCAGGCCCATCGAGATCGACGCCCGCGCGTCCCGGAACTCGTAGCCGGCCGTCGGCGGGTGCGCGCGCCCGTCGCGGATGTCGGCCTCCTCGAGCTTGCGGGCCGCGAACCACTCGAGCCCGAGGAACACGACGAACGCCGGTATCGCCAGCGCTACGGGGTCACCGAGCGGTTCGAGCAGCGATCCCCACGCTGCGGTGAGGGTCTCCCACATGTCTCCTCCAGGCAATCGCGTCACCTGACCGAGAATCTACTCGGTGCAGTGACCTGGGTCACCATCGGTGGGGTGGTGGGTAACGTCGTCGGCGACAGATGACGGATTCGGTGAGGGGGTCGGCGTGCACATCACGGCGAGGGTCGATTGTGCGGTGCGCGCCCTGGTCGAGCTGGCGGCCGCGGACGGACAGCTCGTCAAGGCGGACGCGCTGTCGAGCGCGCAGTCGATTCCGTACAAGTTCCTCGAGGCCGTCCTCGCCGACCTGCGTCGCGGCGGCCTCGTGAGCAGCCGGCGCGGACCCGACGGCGGCTACTGGCTCGCCCGCCCCGCCGACGAGATCACCGTCGCCGACGTCATCCGCACCCTCGAGGGCCCGCTCGCGTCGGTGCGCGGGGAGCGTCCCGAGGACGTCACGTACGACGGGGCGGCCGGGTCGCTGCAGCGGGTGTGGATCGCCGTCCGCGTCAACCTCCGCTCCGTCCTCGAAGGCGTCACCATCGCCGACATCGCGACCGACGTCCTGCCGGAGTTCGTCGCCGAGTTGACCGCGGATCCGGGGGCGTGGCGTCGGCGCTAGCGGTGCACCTCGAGATCGACCCGCATCTGGGTGAACCGGAGCAGTCCCGCCCGGCCCGACGCTTCCTCGTACGCGCGAACCCAGTCCTCGAGGAACGCCTCCCGCTCGCCGGGTTGCAGGTGATCTGTCCAGGCTCCGGAGCCGTTGCGGCACCAGTCGGCGAACTCGTCGTGCGTGCCGAAGTCCCATGTCAGGTCGTCGACGGACAGTTCGGTGACGCGCAGGCCCGACGACGCCGCGAGGTCCGGATACTCGTCGGGATCGACGTGGATGAACGGGGGAGCGAAGCCGGCGAACCGGTCCACCCATCGCACCGAGCCCGCCACCTCCATGGCCACCGTCTCGAGGCTCGGGCGGTCTCCGGCGCACACCATCTGGATCAGCACCCGCGCTCCCGGGCGGGCCGCCGCCGCGATCGATCCGAGGGCGCGTCGCTGCTCGCGCACCCAGTGCAGGGCGTTGAACGAGACCACCACATCGAATTCGGCGTCGAACGGCATGTCGCGGACGTCGGCGAGGACGAACTGCACGTGGTCGTCGGTCGCCGCGGCCTTCGCGATCATCTGCGGTGACGCGTCGACCCCGACGGCGCGGCCGTCGGGAAGCCGCGCGGCCAGCAGTCGCGTGACGAACCCGTCGCCGCAGCCGACGTCGAGCAGGTGGTCGTCCGAGCGCAGGACCAGTCCGTCGATCGCGCGGGTCGCCATCGTCCGCTGCAGATCGCTGGTCCGTGAATAGTGTTCGCCGTCCCAGTCGGCCATGGCATCAGCGTAGGTGCGCCGACGCGGATCGATGACGTGGATCACGCAACGGCGCGGATGTGCTCGAGTCCACAAAGGTGCACTCGACTGCAACATTGCAGAGCTCTGCAACTTCGGTACCTTCGAAGAGGTGAGTGAAGCACTCGGTCTGCGGGACCGGAAGAAGGTGGCGACGCGCATCGCGCTCAGCGAGGCCGCCGCCCGCCTTTCCAAGGAGCGGGGCATCGAACTCGTCACCGCCGAGATGATCGCGTCCGAGGCCGGCGTATCGGTTCGCACGTTCCACAACTACTTCTCCTGCAAGGAGGAGGCCGTTCTCCACCATCTCGAGGCCCAGGTCCTCGAGTGGGCAGAGTGGCTGCGGGAGCGTCCCGCCGACGAACCCGTCCTCGATTCGCTCGAGCACATCGTGCTGCGGGCGCTCACCGAGTCCGAGCAGCAACTCGAGGAGATGCAGGCACTCGCCGATCTCATCGACTCGAGCCCCACGCTGCTGGCCAAGAAGATGGAGATGCACGTCCGGCTCACACCGATGCTCGACGAGGTCATCACCGAGCGGACCGGTGCCTCCGGCCTGTATCCGAACCTCCTCCAGATGGTTGTGGGCGCCGCCTGCAAGGCGTCGCTCGATCTGTGGATGAGCGGCCGCTCCGGCGCCGACAACCCCGCGCAACTCGTCCGTGAGGCTTTCGACCACCTGCGGTCCGGCCTCGCTGTTCCCCCGCGCTAGACCCCACCCGATCACGAAGGAGCCGCGCATGGCCACCTATCTCTACCGGATCGGTCGATTCGCCTATCGGCGAAAAGGCACGGTCCTGTCCATCTGGTTGGCCATCCTGGTCCTGATGGGCGTCGGCGCCGCCACCCTGTCCGGCCCGACCAAGGACTCGTTCTCCATCCCGGGCACCCCCGCGCAGGAGGCGCAGGACCTGATGTCCGAGCGCTTCGGCGATCAGGGCAGCCCGATGGACTCGCTGTCGGCGCGGTTCGTCATCGCCGCCCCGGCCGGGCAGACGCTCGACACCCCGGAGAACCAGGCCGCGATGGACACGATGCTGACGGACATCCGCGGCATCGAGAAGGTCAGCGCGCCGGCCAAGGCCGACCCGGCCGCGGGAACGCCTGGCGCCCTGGTCAATCCGGTCACCGCGGACGCCGCTCTCGCGGAGATGGCCAAGGCCTCCGCGGCGAAGGAAGGGATGCCCGAGGACGTCGCGCTCGCGAACGCAAGGGCGTTGTCGCCGCTGAGTGCTGATCGCACCGTCGGTTACATCGAGGTGCCGTTCGACGGCGAGTTCAGCGACGTCGATCAGGCGATGCGCGACCAGATCAAGGCCGCCGCCGACATCGGCCGCAGCGCCGGGCTCAACGTGCAGATCAGCGGCTCGGCCGCCAACGAGGCGGAGATGCCGGGTGGCGTCACCGAGTTGATCGGCATCGCCGTCGCCGCCATCGTCCTCGTCATCACGTTCGGTTCGCTGGTCGCCGCGGGTCTGCCGCTCATCACGGCGATCATCGGCATCATGATCGGCAGCCTCGGCATCACCGTGGCCACCGGCTTCATGAACCTCAGCTCGATGACCCCGACGCTTGCGGTCATGATCGGCTTGGCCGTCGCCATCGACTACTCGCTGTTCATCGTCTCGCGCTTCAAGCACGAACTGACGCTCACCGACGACCGCTCCGAGGCCGCGGGACGCGCGGTCGGCACCGCCGGGTCCGCCGTCGTGTTCGCCGGCCTGACGGTCATCATCGCGCTGGTCGCGCTCCGCGTGGTCGGCATCCCGTTCCTGTCCGACATGGGTGCGGCCGCCGCATCCACGGTGTTCATCGCCGTCCTCATCGCGCTCACCCTGCTGCCGGCCATCCTCGGCCTGTTCGGCCGCAAGGCGTTCGCCGGCCGCATCCCGGGTCTGAGCCAGCGCGACTCCGAGGGCAACGACGGCAAGGTGACCTTCGCGCGCAAGTACGCCGGCGCGGTCGTCCGCCGTCCCGCAGTCGGACTGATCGCCGGTGTGCTGCTGCTGGGTGTCCTCGCGATCCCCGCCGCCAAGCTGGAGTTGGCGCTGCCCAACGAGGGCAGCGGCGACCCGGCGACCAGCGCCCGCCAGGCGTACGACCTGGTGAACGAGGGCTTCGGGCCCGGGAAGAACGGTCCGCTGCTGGTGGTCGTCGACGCGCAGGACGCGACCGTGCCGAAGGGCGAGGCGTTCGGCGCCGTCGTCGCGAAGATCTCCGAGCAGCCGGACGTCGTCAACGCGCAGGTCGTCGGCATGAACGAGGCCGGGGACACCGCGCAGATCCTGGTGACCCCGCGCAGCGGCCCCAGCGATCCGTCGACGATGGACCTGGTCGCGGACATCCGTGGTGCCGAGTCCGACCTGCACGACAGCATCGGCGTCAACTACGGCGTGACCGGTCAGACCGCGCTCGAGGGCGACGTCTCCGAGCGGCTGCAGGACGCGCTGGTGCCGTACCTCGCGGTGGTCGTCGGGCTGGCGTTCGTGCTGCTGATGCTGGTGTTCCGTTCGCTGCTGGTGCCGCTGACCGCGACCCTGGGCTTCCTGCTCAGCGTCCTGGCCACGTTCGGTGCCACCGTCGCGGTGTTCCAGGAGGGCTGGGGCGGACTGTCCGCCAACCCGCAGCCGATTGTCAGCTTCATGCCGATCTTCCTCATCGGCGTGGTGTTCGGCCTCGCGATGGACTATCAGGTGTTCCTGGTGACCCGCATGCGTGAGGAGTACGTGCACGGGGCGTCCGCCAAGGACGCGGTGACCCTCGGGTTCAACCACGGTGCCCGCGTCGTGACCGCCGCGGCGATCATCATGATCTCCGTGTTCGCGGCGTTCATCGCGGAACCGAACTCGTTCATCAAGTCGATGGGCTTCGCGCTCGCGGCCGCCGTCTTCTTCGACGCGTTCGTCGTCCGCATGCTCGTCATCCCGTCGGTGATGGCGCTGATGGGCGACAAGGCGTGGTGGCTGCCGAAGTGGCTCGACAAGATCCTGCCGAACGTCGACATCGAGGGCGAGAAGCTGGCCCGCGCGCTGCCGCGGGAGACGCGCGAACTCGAAGACGCCACGGTCTCCTGAAAGACACTGTGAACATTCGATGAAGAGGGAGGGATCGGACCCGAGAATGCGGGGCCGATCCCTCCTTTTTCGCCCTCTGGATTGGTAACCTTCGCAAACCATGCTGATCAGACTCCTCGGCACCTATCTGGGGCCATACAAGCGCGAACTTGCCGGCGTCGTCTTCCTTCAACTGGTCGCCACCGGCGCCGCGCTGTATCTCCCCAGCGTCAACGCCGACCTGATCGACAACGGTGTGGCCACCGGCGACACCGGCTACATCATGGCGGCCGGCGCGAAGATGCTCGTCGTGACGGTGGTGCAGATCATCTGCTCCATCGGCTCGGTGTACCTCGGCGCCCGCGCCGCGATGGGCTTCGGTCGCGACGTGCGCCGCGAGGTCGTGAGCCGGGCACGGAACTTCTCGTCCCGTGAGTTCGGCCGCTTCGGTGCGCCGTCGCTCATCACCCGCAGCACCAACGACGTCCAGCAGGTGCAGATGATGGTGGTGCTCAGCGCGACCATCCTGGTGATGGCCCCGATCATGTGCATCGGCGGTGTCATCATGGCGATCCGCGAGGACCCCGGGCTGTCGTGGATCCTCGCGGTCAGCGTCCCGCTCCTCGCGCTGACGATGATCGTGATGATCACCAAGCTGGTGCCCGCGTTCCGGACGATGCAGACCCGCATCGACGCGGTGAACCGCGTGCTGCGTGAGCAGATCACCGGCATGCGAGTGGTCCGCGCGTTCGTCCGCGAGCGTTCGGAGGCCGAGCGGTTCGACGAGGCGAACGGTGCCCTCACCGACACCGCCCTGCGCGTCGGCCGCATGACCGCGATGATGATCCCGATCGTCATGGGCATCGCGAACCTCACCAGCGTCGCGGTCATCTGGTTCGGCGGGCACGAGATCGACAGCGGCGGCATGGGCGTCGGCTCGCTGACCGCGATGCTCAGCTACATCATGCAGATCCTCATGTCGGTGATGATGGCGTCGATGATCGCAATGCTCGCCCCGCGCGCCGCGGTGTGTGCCGAGCGCATCACCGAGGTCCTCGACACCGAGCCGTCCGTCCTGCCGCCGGTCTCGCCGGTGACGGTGATGGATCGTCCCGCGCTCGTCGAACTGCGTGACGCGGAGTTCCTGTACCCCGGTGCCGACGAGCCCGTGCTGCGCGGTATCAGCTTCACCGCTGAGCCCGGCAAGACCACCGCGATCATCGGTGCCACCGGATCGGGCAAGACCACGCTGCTCGGCCTGATCCCGCGGCTGATCGACGTCACCGCCGGCTCGGTCGCGGTGTCCGGGACCGACGTCCGCGAACTCGATCCGGAGCTGCTTCGCTCCCACATCGGCCTGGTGCCGCAGAAGCCGTATCTGTTCTCCGGCACCGTCGCCAGCAATCTGCGCTACGGCAAGCCGGACGCCACCGACGACGAGCTGTGGCGTGCGCTCGAGATCGCACAGGCCGCGGACTTCGTCCGCGCCATGCCCGACGGGCTCGAGACCGCGGTCGCGCAGGGCGGCACCACGGTGTCCGGCGGCCAGCGGCAGCGCCTCGCGATCGCGCGGGCACTGGTGCGGCGCCCGTCCGTCTACCTGTTCGACGACTCCTTCTCGGCGCTCGATCTGAGCACCGACGCCCGGCTGCGCGCGGCGCTGCGGCCCGAGACCGAGGATGCCTGCGTGATCATCGTGGCCCAGCGCGTGTCGACGATCATCGACGCCGATCAGATCATCGTTCTGGAGGAGGGCGCTGCGGTCGGTATCGGTACGCACGAGCAGCTGCTCGAGACGTGCTCGACGTACGTCGAGATCGTCGAGTCCCAGCGTTCGGTCCAGGAGGCGCTGTGAGCACCGCGACCCAGTCCTCGCCTCCGATCCCGGGCGGTCCCGCGCCCGTCGCCAAGGCGGAGCACTTCGGCGCGTCCATGAAGCGGCTGCTCGGACGCCTGCGCCCGCACCGGGTGGCGGTCTCGTTCGTGCTGCTGCTCGCGGTGATCAGCGTCGTGCTGTCGGTCATCGGCCCGAAGCTGCTCGGCCACGCGACCAACCTGATCTTCGACGGCGTCATCGGCCGCCAGCTGCCCGCCGGGCTGACCAAGGACCAGGCCGTCGAGGGCCTGCGCGTGGCGGGCCAGAACCAGTTCGCCGACATGGTCTCGGGCATGGACCTCGTGCCGGGCGTCGGCATCGACTTCTCCGCCGTCGGCCGGGTGCTGGCACTGGTGCTCGCGCTGTACCTCGTGTCGTCGCTGGTGTCGTGGGCGGCCGCGTACCTGCTCAACAACATCGTGCAGGGTGTCGTGCGGCGGCTGCGCAACGACGTGGAGCGCAAGCTCAACCGGCTGCCGCTGCGCTACTTCGACACGAACTCGCGCGGCGACCTGCTCAGCCGCGTCACCAACGACATCGACAATGTGTCGCAGAGCCTGCAGCAGACGCTGAGTCAGCTGCTCATCTCGACGCTCACGGTGTTCGGCATCCTGGCAATGATGATCTCCATCTCGCCGCTGCTGGCGCTCATCGCGGTGCTCACGGTGCCGCTGTCGGCGATCGTCGCCGCCAAGATCGCCAAGCGTTCCAAGCCGCACTTCGCGTCGGTGTGGAAGACCACCGGTGAGCTCAACGGCCAGATCGAGGAGTCGCTCACCGGCCACGAACTGGTCACCGCGTACGGCCGTCACCGCGAGGTCGACGCCGAGTTCCAGGAGAAGAACGAGCAGCTGTACCAGTCGGGGTTCAAGGCACAGTTCATCTCCGGCATGGTGATGCCGGCGATCATGTTCCTCGGCAACCTGAACTACGTCGCGATCGCCGTCATCGGCGGTATGCGGGTGGCGTCGGGCACGATGAGCCTCGGCGACGTGCAGGCGTTCATCCAGTACTCGCGCCAGTTCACCCAGCCGCTCACGCAGATCGGCTCGATGGTCAACCTGCTGCAGTCGGGCATCGCGTCCGCCGAGCGCGTCTTCGCGGTCCTCGACGAGGAGGAGGAGTCCGCGGATCCGGATCCCGCCGCCACGCCGGCCCAGGCCCGCGGCCGCGTCGAGTTCGAGAACGTCCGGTTCAGCTACGACAAGGAGACCCCGCTCATCGAGGACCTGTCGCTCACGGCCGAGCCGGGGCAGATGGTCGCGATCGTGGGCCCCACGGGCGCCGGCAAGACGACGCTGGTGAACCTGATCATGCGGTTCTACGAGGTCGACGGCGGTCGCATCACGCTCGACGGCACCGACACCTCGCAGATGACCCGCGACGACCTGCGCTCGCGGATCGGCATGGTCCTGCAGGACACGTGGCTGTTCGGCGGCACCATCCGCGACAACATCGCGTACGGCCACCCGGATGCCACCGAGGAGCAGATCCGCGAGGCCGCCCGGATGAGCTACGTCGACCGCTTCGTGCACATGCTGCCGGACGGCTACGACACCGTCATCGACGAAGAGGGCAGCAACCTCAGCGCCGGTGAGAAGCAGCTGGTCACCATCGCCCGGGCGTTCATCTCGCAGCCGTCGATCCTGATCCTCGACGAAGCCACCAGCTCCGTCGACACCCGGACCGAGCTGCTGGTGCAGCAGGCGACGGCGGTGCTGCGCAGCGACCGCACGAGTTTCGTGATCGCGCACCGACTCTCCACCATCCGCGACGCCGATCTGATCGTCGTCATGAAGGACGGCCGGATCGTCGAGCAGGGCGGCCACGACGAGCTGCTCGAGCGGCGCGGCGCGTACTTCGATCTGTACAACAGCCAGTTCGTCGGGGCGGTGGAGTGAGATGACCATGCAGCCGTTGGACCTGTTCGGGATCGACGCCCTGCTCGACGAGCAGGAACGCGACATCCAGGGCACGGTCCGACGGCTCGTGGACGCGCGGCTGCGGCCCCGGCTGCCGGAATGGTTCGAGTCAGCGACCCTGCCGCGCGAGATCGCCCGCGAGCTGGGCGAACTCGGCCTGTTCGGAATGCACCTGCGGGGCTACGGCTGCGCCGGCACCAACGCCGTCAGCTACGGGCTCGCGTGCCTCGAACTCGAGGCCGGCGACAGCGGCCTGCGCAGCTTCGTCTCGGTGCAGGGCTCACTGTCGATGTTCTCCATCCACCGGTACGGCTCGGAGGAGCAGAAGCAGGAGTGGCTGCCGCGGCTGGCCACCGGCGAGGCGCTGGGCTGCTTCGGGCTCACCGAACCGGACTTCGGTTCCAACCCGGCCGGCATGCGCACCCGCGCCCGCCGGGACGGCGGCGACTGGATCCTCGACGGCACCAAGATGTGGATCACCAACGGCAGCCTCGCCGACGTCGCGACCGTGTGGGCGCAGACCGACGACGGTGTGCGGGGCTTCCTCGTGCCCACGGACACACCGGGATTCACCGCCAACACCGTGCACGGGAAGCTGTCGATGCGGGCGTCGGTGACGTCGGAGTTGGTGCTCGTCGGCGTTCGGGTGCCGGCGTCGGCCCAGCTGCCCGAGGCCCGAGGGCTCAGCGCCCCGCTGTCGTGCCTCAACGAGGCCCGCTTCGGCATCGTGTTCGGCGCGCTCGGCGCGGCCCGCGACAGCCTCGAGACCGCGATCGAATACGCCGGTACCCGTGAGGTGTTCGACCGTCCGCTGGCCGGATACCAGCTGACGCAGGAGAAGCTCGCCGACATGACCCTCGAGCTGGGCAAGGGCATGCTGCTGGCGATCCAGTTGGGCCGCATGAAGGATCGCGGCGAGATCACGCCCGACCAGATCAGCGTCGGCAAGCTCAACAACGTGCGTGAGGCCATCAAGATCGCACGGGAGTGCCGAACCATCCTCGGCGCCAACGGCATCACGCTCGAGTACTCGCCGCTGCGGCACGCCAACAACCTCGAGTCGGTGCTCACGTACGAGGGCACCAGCGAGATGCACCTGCTGTCGATCGGCCGGGCGCTCACGGGTCACGCCGCTTTCCGCTGACGATCACAGCGAGGCCGTCGGGCAAGTCGTGAATGGCTGTGGGGGAGTGGATCTTGCAATTAGAAGAGATCCGCGGACGTCTCCAGGAGGGTCGTGTCCAGTTTCTCCACGAGATCCAACATCGGATGCACTTTGGGTAGCTCGAAGGCGTAGAAGTACCGAGCGGCCGCGTGCTTGCCGAGATGGGTCTTGGAGTTGCCGGACGCCGCGAGCTGCTGTTCGAGCCATACCCATGCGAGTGCAACGTGCCCGAAGGCCTCCATGTAGGGGGTGGCGTTCGCCAGGACACGTGCCGGGTCCCCGGAGGACCACACTGAGGCAGTTACTTCCAGGACTCGCGGCCACGCCGTCGCGAGTGCTTCTCCGTGGTCTGCGACGTCGCCGGAGGACTGGCGCGCGGTCGAAATCGTCTTCTGTACACGCTCGTCGAGTAGCTGCAGGGACCGTCCGCCCTCGGCAATGACCTTCCGCCCCAACAGATCGAGGGCCTGGATGCCGTGGCTGCCCTCATGGATCGGATTGAGTCTGTTGTCGCGGTAGAGCTGCTCGACATCGTATTCGCGGGTGTATCCGTAGCCGCCGTGGACTTGGATGGCCAGATTGTTCGCCTCGAGGCACCATTGCGAGGGCCAACTCTTGGCGATCGGTGTCAGGAGATCGAGAAGCAACTCGAGATCGTGCGCCTCGCCTTCGTCTGCGGCGATGGTCTGCCTGTCGAGCAGGTGTGCGCAGTAGAGCAGAAGGCCGAGTGAGCCTTCCGCATAGGACTTCTGGGCGAGCAGCATTCGACGGACGTCGGGGTGCTCGATGATTGCGACGGGGCGCCCCGTCGGATCCGGATCGGTCAGCGATCTGCCCTGTGTCCGGACGCGCGCGTACTCGACCGATCGCTGGTATCCCGCATAGCCCAAGGCCGCGGCACCGAACCCGACGCCGAGCCGCGCTTCGTTCATCATGTGGAACATGTAGCGGAGTCCATGGAACTCCTGCCCCACGAGATAGCCGACAGCGCCGGGGGTGGCGTCCGGTGCGTAGGTGCCGTCACCGAAGTTCAGCAGCGTGTTGGTCGTTCCGCGATACCCCATCTTGTGATTGAGCCCGACGAGCGCGACGTCGTTGCGCTCGCCCGACTCGAGGAACTTGGGCACGATGAACAGCGAGATCCCCTTGACTCCCGCAGGCGCATCCGGTGTCCGCGCGAGGACGAGATGAACTATGTTCTCGGACAGTTCGTGGTCGCCCTCCGAAATCCACATCTTCGTGCCGGTGATCCGGTAGGAGCCATCCGCCGCGGCGACCGCGCGGGTTGTGATGTCGGCCAGCGACGACCCCGCCTGAGGTTCGGACAGGCACATGGTTCCGAAGTAGCGCCCCTCGAGCATCGGGCGGACCCAGGTGTCTATCTGCTCCCGAGTCCCGTGCGCTGCCAATAGATTTGCGTTTCCGATAGTGAGAAACGGGTAGGCGGAAAGTGCGATGTTTGCTGCTTGGAACCACATCATCGACGCGTAGGTGACGGTATGGGGAAGCTGCGCGCCGCCCAACTCCTCGCCGAATCGGGCACTCAACAGCCCCGATTTCAGGAACTCCTTCAGCGCGCCGGCGACCTCGGGAACGAGCTCGACCGTCCCTGCCTCGGTCCTACGGGGTTCGACCCGGTCGAGGAGCTTGTAGTGCGGCGCGAAGCAGCGCATCGCGATGTCCTGACTCAGCTGCAGAACTGCGTCGAAGGTCTCCCGGGAATGCTCCGAATACCGCGGATGCTCGGTGAGTTCCTCGACGTCGAGCCAGTCGTGGAGCACGAACGCGAGATCGTCTGGGTTGAGCGGCAACGTCATAGCTGGAGTCCTCGGTGTCGTCGGGGGTGTCGATGAGATCGGCTTCGGCCAGCAGGGAGCGCGACACGTAAACAATACCGTCAGTACCGGCGAAGTAGATCTGGTCCGAATATCGCCCGGGAGCGGTGTTTCGAGCATGTTCGCCGCCGTTAGGCTGAGATTGCACAGCCCGACCTACGAGGAGAGTGCGCCATGGCCGTCGCCACCGCCGAACACGTCACCCGCGAACAGTTGCTCGACTTCATCCGTCCCCGCCATCGAAGTGTGCTCATCACTCGTAAAAGTTCTGGCGGACTGCAGATTTCGCCGGTGACGTCGGGTCTCGACACGGAGGGGCGGATCGTCGTCTCCACGTATCCGGAGCGGGCCAAGGCCGTCAACCTGCGTCGGGATCCCCAGGTGAGCGTGTGCGTGCTGTCCGACGAGTTCAACGGCGCGTATGTGCAGGTCGACGGCACCGCCGAGGTCCTCGACATGCCCGACGCGCTCGAACCCCTCGTCGAGTACTTCCGGTGCATCTCGGGCGAGCACCCGGACTGGGACGAGTACCGCGAGGCGATGCGCACGCAGAACAAGAGTCTCGTCCGGATCACCATCGAGGACTGGGGCCCGATCGCGACCGGCGGCTTCCCGCCGAACCTCGCGCGCGACTGAACGACCGCCTGGCCCGCAGGCGCGGGCCAGGCGACACGTCGTCAGATCATGGCGCGGTGGATGCCCTGCGGCTCGCCGCCCAGTTCGGTCAGCGCGGACGCGTAGTAGATCGACCCGGGCACGTGGATGGCGTGCACCAGGCCGGCGTGGGCGTCGCGCCAGAACCGCTGCATCGACGTCTTCATCTGCAGCGCACCGCCGCCGGATCGGGCGAAGACCTCGTCCACGGCGCGCACGGCCCGCCATGCAGCCGCCGTCTGGGTGCGGCGGCCGACGGCCCGCTGCTCGAAGTCGACGGTCTCACCCCGCTCGGTCATGCCCCAGAACCGGTCCACGGTCGAGAGGACCGCGGCCCTGGATGCGGCGACCTCCGCGGCGGCCTCGCTGATCGCGAACAGCACGTGCGGATCCTCCTTGGTGGCGGTGCCCGCGACCGTGATCCGGGTCCGTTGCGCCGCCATGTGGCACGCCAGCGCGCCCTCGGCCATGCCGATCAGTGACGAGGTGATGCCGAGCGGGAAGATGCACGAGAACGGGAAGTTGTACAGCGTCTCGGTCCGGCCCGCCTCCTTCGGGGCGGTGCCGTCGAACACCTTCGACGCGTCCAGCGTGCGATGCGCCGGGATGAAGGCGTCCTTGACGATCAGGTCCTTGCTGCCGGTGCCGCGCAGGCCGACGACATCCCAGCTTTCGTGGTCGATCTCGTAGTCGCTGCGGGGCAGCAGCACGTGCAGGATCTGCGGTGGCATCAACCGGTTGCCGTCCTGATCGCCGACGGCCGCGCCGATCATGACCCACTGGCAGTGGTCGGTGCCCGACGAGAAGGACCACCGCCCGTTGAGGATGTATCCGCCGTCGGTCGGCACCGCGACGCCCATCGGCGCGTACGGCGACGCCATCCACGTGTCGGGGTCCTTGCCCCAGACCTCGTCCTGGGCCTTCGGGTCGAAGAATGCGAGCTCCCAGGAGTGGACGCCGACGATGCCGCCGACCCAGCCGGTGGCGCCGTCCATGGCACCGATCGCCATGGCGGTCTCCGCGAATTCGCGGGGGTGCACCTCGAAGCCGCCGTGACCCTTCGGCTGCAGCATGCGGACGACGCCGGCCTCCCTCAGCCGCTTGGCGTTGGCGTCGGTCAGGCGCATGAGCTTGTCGCCCTCGACGCCGTCGGCGCGGATCTCGTCCGCGTACTGCTCGATCCGATCCAGCACGTGTCCCATGATTTCTCCCGTTCCATCCGTGGTCCGATTCCCGCGACAACGAATCGATACTAGAACGTGTTCACTTCCGATGCGTAGGGGACTGGGTCATCGGGATCATTCGAGGGGCAATGTTGAGCCGAGGTGGCGATTCGGTCGCGATACCGCATCTAGCAGTATCGACAATGATCATTTCTGCCGTGTGGACGAGCGAACTGCGGGCATACGAGTCGCGACGAGAGCTTTGCCCCGCCGGGAATCGGACAAAAAACTGAAACAGGTTGCACTTCGGGTCTGCTCTGTGTGGAACGGGAGATCCCGGGTGCCGCGTGGGACCGATCGGACTCCAGGGTGGCCGTCGGCAACCCCTCGGGGGTCTTTCGCCGGGCCCCGTCGCGGCGCAGGCTCGGATCATGAGCGAATCACTTGTTGCGAAGGAAGCAGACCGCACGCTCAAGGCCAAACATCGGGCGGTGTGGGCCTCGGGTGACTACCCGGCCGTCGCCGCGGACGTCATCCCAGACCTCGGCGGGGTCCTGGTCCGGGCGTCGGGCGTGCACAGCGGACAACGGGTTCTGGACGTCGGCGCGGGAAGCGGCAACGCGGCGATCCCGGCGGCGTTGACCGGCGCCGACGTCGTCGCATCGGATCTCACGCCCGAACTGTTCGACGCCGGACGGCGGCTCGCCGCCAAGCGTGGCGCCGAACTCGATTGGCAGGCGGCGGACGCGGAGGCGCTGCCGTTCGGGGACACCGAGTTCGACGTCGTGATGTCGTGCGTGGGCGTGATGTTCGCGCCGCATCACCAGACCAGTGCCGACGAGATGATGCGGGTGTGCAAGCCGGGCGGCACCATCGGGTTGCTCAGCTGGACGCCGGCCGGGTTCATCGGCCGGATGTTCGGGGTCATGAAGCCGTATGCCCCGCCGCCTCCGCCCGGGGCGCAGCCGCCGCCGCTGTGGGGCGACGAAGCTCACGTCCGGGAACTGCTCGGGGATCGCGTCACCGACGTCGTCGCGCAGTGCGACACCGTCCGCGTCGACCACTTCGACAGTCCCCAGGGGTTCCGGGACTACTTCAAGGCCAACTACGGTCCGACGATCGCGGTGTACAAGGCGATATCCGCCGACCCGGACAAGGTCGCGGCCCTCGACGTGGAGCTTGCCGACCTGGCCCTACAGTTCGGCGTCGGCGAGGGTGCGTTCGCGATGGACTGGGAGTACCTGCTGCTCACCGCACACAAGGCGGCATAGCCGGCCTGTGACACTATGGCCACGTGAGTGATGTAGTGCCGACCCCGTCCGACCCGTTCTTCACGGTGGGCACCCGCCTGCCGGACCGGCTGGGCCGCACCGGCACCATCCACACCCCGCACGGCGACATCCAGACGCCCGCGTTCATCGCGGTCGGCACCAAGGCCACCGTCAAGGCGGTGCTGCCGGAGGCGATGAAGGACCTCGGCACGCAGGCCGTGCTCGCCAACGCGTACCACCTGTACCTGCAGCCGGGTCCGGACATTGTCGACGAGGCCGGCGGCCTGGGCAAGTTCATGAACTGGGACGGCCCCACCTTCACCGACAGCGGCGGCTTCCAGGTGATGTCGCTCGGTGTCGGGTTCAAGAAGGTCCTCGCCATGGAGGCCGTCGGCGTCCAGTCCGACGACGTCATCGCCGACGGCAAGCAGCGCCTGGCGCACGTCGACGACGACGGCGTCACGTTCAAGTCGCACCTCGACGGCTCGCCGCACCGGTTCACCCCCGAGGTGTCGATGCAGATCCAGCACCAGTTGGGCGCCGACATCATGTTCGCGTTCGACGAGCTGACCACGCTGCTCAACACCCGCGGCTACCAGGAGCAGTCCGTCGAGCGGACGCAGGCGTGGGCGGTGCGCTGCATCGCCGAGCACGAGAAGCTCACCGCCGAGCGCGCGCACCGGCCGTACCAGGCGTTGTTCGGTGTGGTGCAGGGCGCGCAGTACGAGGACCTGCGCCGGCAGGCGGCGTGTGGGCTCGAGTCCATCACTGGTGTGAGCGGCCGCGGCTTCGACGGCTACGGCATCGGCGGCGCGCTCGAGAAGCAGAACCTCGGCACCATCGTGCGCTGGGTCAACGAGGAGTTGCCCGAGCACAAGCCGCGGCACATGCTCGGCATCAGCGAGCCCGACGACATGTTCGTCGCGATCGAGAACGGCGCCGACACCTTCGACTGCGTCAACCCGTCGCGGGTGGCCCGTAATGCCGCGATCTATCACCCCGACGGCCGCTTCAACATCAACACCGCGCGGTTCCGTCGGGACTTCACCCCGATCGACGACGAGTGCGACTGCTACACGTGTGCCAACTACACGCGCGCCTACATCCACCACCTGTTCAAGGCGAAGGAGATGCTCGCCTCGACGCTCTGCACCATCCACAACGAGCGGTTCACCGTGCGTTTGGTGGACCGGATCCGGGAGAGCATCGAGGGCGGCTACTTCGACGAGTACAAGGCGGAGATGCTGGGCCGGTTCTACGGCAACAAGCCGTCCTCGACCGGCGCATAGGTCGGCTCGCGCTTCTTCACGTACGCGATCACCCGGTAGGTCACCGGCATCACCAGGATCTCGACGAGGGTCTTCCATACGAAGCCGACGATCACGTAGTTGACGAAGTCGTGCCACGTGGAGATGCCGATCGCGCCGGCGGCGATGGAGCAGAAGATCACGGTGTCGGCGAACTCGCCGACGACCGTCGAACCGATGAGCCGTGCCCACAGGTGCTTCTCGCGGGTGCGTTCCTTGATGAGCACCAGCACCGCGGAGTTGAGCAGCTGGCCGACGAGGTAGCCGGCGAGCCCGGCGATCAGCAGCCGGGGCACCACACCGACGACGGCGTCGAACGCGGCCTCGTTGTCGTAGAAGTCGGCCGACGGCAGCTGCTGGGTGATCCAGAAGCTCAGCGCCGCCAGCAGCAGCGAGCCGAAGCCGATGTAGATCGCGCGGCGGGTGGCCTTGAAGCCGTACACCTCGCTGAGGACGTCGCCGACGACGTAGGCGAGGGGGAAGAGGAAGAATCCGCCGTCGGTGATGATCGGCAGGACCTGGAACGGGCCGACCGAGACGTTCTGGTCGACGAAGAATGCCACCCCCTTGGTGGCGCAGATATTGGAGATCAGCAGTGTCGCCGTGAACAGCGCCACCATGGTGGCGTAGTAGCCGCGGTTGACGTGCGCAAAGGACGCCGGATCGGACGCGTGGGGCGGGGACTGTACTGACTCTGTCACCGCGCCATCCAAGCATTCGACCCAGTGTGACGCCGATCCGCACCCCGCCTGCGCCCGTTTTGCGCGCTTATCGCTGGTCCGGGGATCGTCCGGTCAGCGACAAGTGCGCAAAACGGGGCTCGGGGGGGCGCCGTCAGCGACTGACGGGACCGCCGACCGTGACCCGGTACGCGTAGGTAGACGCGATGATCGTCATCGGCACCGTGATGAAGAGGCCCAATCCGAGGGGGATCAGGCCCAGGATGTTCAGACCGATCAGGGCGAGCGCGAGCAACAGCAGGGTGCCCCAGTTCGAGGAAATCGCACCGAAGCTGGACTTGATCGCCGTGAGCGGGTCCTGGTTCTGGTCGATGACGAACTGCAGCGTCCACCAGCTCAGGAACACGAAGATCAGGCCCGGAATGATGAGCAGGATGAAACCGACCGTCGTGAGCACACCCACGAGGAAGCACGCGACGATGATCGCTCCGACGTTCCGGAGTTGGAAGAACGAGCCGATCGACGGTTTGGTGCCGTCCGTCTCCTGCAGCGCGCCCGTCACGAACGCGGCCTCGAGCAGATACCCGACGATCGTGATGACCAAGGTTCCGACGACGCTGGTGACGAACGTGTCCCGGTCGTTGAACGCCCAATTGAGCAGGCCCTGGATGATCCCTGCGATGAGCATGAGCACCACCCAGGAGAGGGCGTTGCCCGCGAATTTGTGCCAGGCGTACGAGATCGCGTCACCGACGCGAAGGGTGCCTCCGGGACCCGTCTGGCCGTAGCTGGCGTCGAATGCGGGTGGAGGCGGTGGATAGCTCCCCGGTGGGGGTGGATACCCGCCCTGGGGTGGCGGGAAGCCGCCGCCGGGTGGAGGCGGTGGGTAGCTCCCCGGAGGGGGCGGGTAGCCACCCGGTGGCGGGGGTGGGGGATAGCCGCCCTGCGGCGGTGGCGGCGGCGGAGGAGGCGGGTAGCCGCCCTGCGACGGAGGTGGCGGCGGCGGTGGGTAGTTCCCCGGCGGGGGCGGCGGGGTTCCCCCGGACTCCGGTCCGTTCTTGCCGCTCTCGGGGTTCTGATTCGGGTCTTGTCCACCAGTTGTCATGTATGCACCTGGGTCTCGTCGGGGTCTTCGGTGAAGTTCGCACTTCTGGTACGAGACCCTACGTGGCGAGTGGTCGGTTTGCGCGTCGTATACGGCCGCGTCAGCCCTGGAAGATCCACGGCTCCGCGGGAACACTCTCAGGATCCCACCGATCGAGAAGCTGAGTGAGAGTAACGATCTCGTTGTCGGCGGCCATTCCCAGCGACCGGGCGAGCAGCGCCAGGACGTCGGCGGGGGTGCGCCCCGACGCCGCCTGGTCCGCGAGGGTGACCGCGCCGTCGCGCTTGGCCAACCGCTTGCCCGCGGCGTTGAGCGCGAGTGGCACGTGCGCGTAGGTGGGGGCGGGCAGTCCCAGCAGCCCCGCGAGATAGGCCTGCCGCGGCGCCGACGACAGGAGGTCGTCGCCGCGGACCACCTGGTCCACGCCCTGCGCGGCGTCGTCGACCACCACCGCGAGGTTGTAGGCGGGGATCCCGTCGCCGCGCCGGAGCACCAGGTCGTCGACCATGCCGGTGTAGCGGCCGTGCAACTCGTCCTCGATCGTGAACTTGTCGGTGCCCGCCCGCAGCCGCAGCGCCGGTGGCCGGCCGCTCGCGCGGCGCTCGTCGCGCTCGGCGTCGCTCAGATCGCGGCAGGTGCCCGGGTAGGCGCCGGCGGGTGCGTGCGGGGCCGAAGCCGCCTGCAGGATTTCCTTTCGTGTGCAAAAGCATTCGTAAGTGAGTCCGGCGCGCTCCAGTCGCGCGATCGCGGCGTCGTACAGCGGCAGCCGCGACGACTGGTGGACCACCTCGTCGTCCCAGTCCAGGCCCAGCGCCGCGAGATCGGCTAGCTGTCGTTCCTCGGCGCCGGGGCGGACGCGGTCCAGATCCTCCACGCGGACAAGGAACCGGCGCCCGGTGGAGCGGGCGAACAGCCATGCCAGCACCGCCGTTCGCAGGTTGCCCAGATGCAGGTCGCCGGACGGGCTGGGGGCAAATCGTCCCGCATGTGCGGATCCGTCGACCAGTTTCGGCATTGGTGCAGCTTATCGAGGTGGCCGACGCTGTCCGGGACCCGGTCCGCTCGGCCCGATCCGTAGCCAAACGGCCCTCGGGAGGCGTAGCGTCCACAGTGCTGAGTCTGCGCCGGTCGCCAATCTGCCACTGGACGCTTCGGCAGACCGCGACCGGTGATGCCCTTGAAGGAGCGCGCCCGGCACCGGGACGTGCGGTCAGGAGGTCCCGGTGGCGACCGTAGCATCCAAACCTGTTGCCGTTCGGCCCTATCCGCCGCGTTGGGCCCGCAAGGGCGCGTTCCTCTACCGCGTGATCACGACGACCGATCCCAAGATGCTCGGGATCATGTACCTGATCACGTCGTTCGCATTCTTCATGTTCGGCGGTCTGCTGGCGCTGCTGATGCGCGCCGAACTCGCGGTCCCGGGGCTGCAGTTCCTGTCGAACGAGCAGTACAACCAGCTGTTCACGATGCACGGCACGATCATGCTGTTGCTGTACGCGACGCCGATCGTGTTCGGGTTCGCGAACTACATACTGCCGCTGCAGATCGGCGCGCCCGACGTGGCGTTCCCGCGACTCAACGCCTTCAGCTACTGGGCGTACCTGTTCGGTGGGATCATCGCGTCGGCCGGGTTCATCACCCCGGGCGGTGCCGCCGACTTCGGCTGGACGGCGTATTCGCCGCTGACCGACTCCCTTCACGCTCCCGGGATGGGCGCCAATCTGTGGATCATGGGGCTCGCGCTCAGCGGCCTCGGCACGATCCTGGGTGCGGTCAACATGATCACCACCGTGATCTGCCTGCGGGCGCCGGGCATGACGATGTTCCGGATGCCCATCTTCACGTGGAACATCTTCATCACCAGCATCCTGATCCTGGTGGCCTTCCCGATCCTCACGTCGGCGTTGATGGGGCTGTTCGCCGACCGGGTGGTCGGCGCAAACGTGTATGCACCCGCAAACGGTGGAGTCCTGTTGTGGCAGCACCTGTTCTGGTTCTTCGGTCACCCCGAGGTGTACATCGTCGCGCTGCCGTTCTTCGGCATCATCTCCGAGATCCTGCCCGTGTTCTCCCGCAAGCCGATCTTCGGTTACACGGGTCTGGTGTACGCGACGATCGCGATTTCCGCGCTGTCGGTGGCGGTGTGGGCGCACCACATGTACGCCACCGGTGCGGTGCTGCTGCCGTTCTTCTCGTTCATGACGTTCCTCATCGCGGTCCCGACCGGTGTGAAGTTCTTCAACTGGATCGGCACGATGTGGCGGGGGCAGCTCACGTTCGAGACCGCGATGCTGTTCGCGATCGGGTTCATCGTCACGTTCCTGTTCGGTGGTCTGTCCGGTGTGCTGCTGGCGAGCCCGCCGATCGACTTCCATGTCACCGACACGTATTTCGTGGTCGCGCACTTCCACTACGTGCTCTTCGGCACCATCGTGTTCGCCACCTACGGTGGCATCTACTTCTGGTTCCCGAAGATGACCGGCCGCCTGCTCGACGAGCGATTGGGCACGTGGCACTTCTGGATGACGTTCATCGGTTTCCACACCACCTTCCTCGTCCAACACTGGCTGGGCGCCGAGGGCATGCCGCGTCGCTACGCCGACTACCTGCCCACCGACGGGTTCACCACGTTGAACGAGGTGTCGACGATCGGGTCGTTCATCCTGGGCGCGTCGACCCTGCCGTTCCTGTGGAACGTCTTCAAGAGCTACCGCTTCGGGCAGGTCGTGACGGTCGACGACCCCTGGGGTTACGGCAATTCGCTCGAGTGGGCGACGACGTGCCCGCCGCCGCGGCACAACTTCACCGAACTACCCCGAATCCGTTCGGAGCGACCGGCATTCGAGCTGCACTACCCGCACATGGTCGAGCGGATACGGGCAGAGGCGCATGTCGGACCGGGCATGTCGAAACAACAGTTGACCGAGGTCATCGAGAGCAGCGATCGGGAGGCGGACAGCGATCGCACGCCACCGCCCGAGGAGGAGCGCCACGGCAGACCCAGCGGCGACACATGACGTCGCCGCCGGGTGCGGCTCGATCAGGCGAGGCGGCCGAGCGTCGCGAGGATCCGTGTCGGGCGGTCCGCGTCCGCGGCGACGTCGAGCGCCGGCCCGCACACGCCCTCCATTTGGAGCGAATCGCCGAGCTGTGCGATGACAGCGTCGAGCATGTCCAGGTCATGGTCCGGGATGTCCAGGTCCAGACCGGCGGCGCGGGCGATGTCCCAGCCGTGCACGATCAGGTCGAAGCAGTAGAAGGTACGCATCGTGGACGCCAGGTCGGTGCGCCCGAAGTGGCCGTCGTATTCGAGCCCGGCCTTCGCGGGGTCGTCGAGGATTGCCTGGACCGCGTCACGAGTGTGCCGCCATGCGCCGGCCGGATCGCTGGCCGTCGACGGGCCTTCCGGAATCGACAGACCGACGACACCCACCATCTGTGCCTGCGTGTCGACGATGTGCGCGACCACGTCGCGGGTGGTCCACCCCTCGCACGGGGAGGGGTTCTCCCAGCGATCGGCGGGGACGGCGTCGACGATCTCGGTGAGGGTCTCGGCCAGGCGGCGGTACAGGTCGGGGGTTGCTTCGATGGTCGTCATGCCGCCGATTCTCCGGCGGCGGGGAGGCTCGCGTCTTGCATCGATCGGACATCGAGGACCGACGCCCCGCCATGCCAGTCCGGTGCCTCCCCGGCCAGCAACTCGGTGGGGGTGACCGTCGCGATCCGCCGGCATTCCCGGGACAGGTGCGCCTGGTCGCTGTATCCGGCGTCGGCAGCGAGCGCGGCGAGCCCCCGATTCCGGTCCGCGCGCGCGAGGTACATGAACCGCTGCAGTCGCAGGATCGAGCGCAGCGTCGACGGCCCGTACCCGAACGCGTCGTTGCAGCGGCGCTGCAGTTGCCGTCCGGTCATCGACGACGCGTCGGCCAGCGCGGCGACGCTGCACGAGCGGCTGGACAGCGCCGACGTGAGCCACGCGGCGAGCAGATCGGTGCCGGGACGGTCGGCGAGCCAGCGGCGTCCCGCGGCCTGCAGCACCGACAGCCGGGCGGCAGTGCCGTCGGTGTGCTCGAGTCGGTCGACGAGCATGCGTTGGGCCGCCGATCCCAGGACGTCGGCGAGGTCGACGCGGGTGTTGCGGATCTGCGCCGCCGAGGTGCGCAGCGCGGGCGGCGCCGAGCCCGGGCGAAATCTGATGCCGAACGACTCGGTGCCCGGCGGCAGCGTGAACGACCAGGCGGCGGTCTCCGGTCCGCAGACCCGGATGCCCACACCGGGAATCCACAGCACGTCGATGCAGCCGTCCGGGACCAGCAGGTGCTGTCCCTCCGCGCACGCCGACCACGCACACACGAGCGATCCGGTCAGATCCGGCGTCACCGCCGTCGGCGTGTACCACCCCATGCGGCTCACAGTAGGTGCCGGCACCGACAGACCCGATCCGAACAGGGCCGGTCCGAAGGTCAGGAGAGGAGTCCGGGCATGAGGCGAACTCTGGCGATTCCGCTCACCGCGCTCGCGGCGGGCGCGGTGTTGGTCGGCTGCTCCGACACGGACGATTCCGGTCCCACCCCGTTGACGACGTTGATGCCGTCCACGGTGCCGGCGGCCGGCCCGGTGCTGTCGACGGCCCTGACGAACATCGGCGATGTGGTCGTCGACGTGGACGGCATGACCGTGTACGCCTACGACCGAGACCAGCCCGGCGCCAACGCCAGCGCGTGCGATTCCACCTGTCTCCAGATGTGGCCGCCGGTCACGAGCCGATCCACGCAACCGGGGGTGGATGGAATCGGCGGGGCGATCGGCACCATCCCTGGCCCACTGGGCGGCCACCAGGTCACGGTGAACGGCATGCCGGTGTACTTGTTCGCGGGCGACCAGCGGCCCGGCTCGGTCGCCGGCCAGGGCATGGACAGCCTGTGGTGGGCGCTCAACCCGGCAGGGGAGAAGATCACGAACACGCCGGGCGGGTGAGCGACCGCGTCACGCGACGGGTGGGAACACCTCGGCTTCGCTGAGCACCTCGAGGGTCACCCGGGTGCCGACCTGCGGCGTCTGGGTGCTGGCCTGCCGCACCCGGATCTCGGCGCCGCCGTCGAGGGTGATGTCGAGCATCGCGGGGGCGCCCAGGAACTCGGTCCGGGTCACCGTGCCGGTGCCGCCCTCGGTCACCGCCGTCGCGACGATCTGCTCGGGGCGGAGCATCAGTCGGCCCGACCCGCGGAAATCTTTGTTGCGGATCGGGATTCGTCCCAGCGCGCACGATGCGACCCCGTCCTCGACGTCGGCGGGCAGCAGCACGCACTCGCCGAGGAAGCGTGCGGTGAAGTCGTCGGAGGGGGAGTGGTACAGCTGCTCCGGGGTGCCCACCTGGGTGAACTGACCGGCACGCATCACCGCGACCTGTCCGGCGAACGTCAACGCCTCCTCCTGGTCGTGGGTGACCAGCAGGGTCGTCACGCCGGCCGCGGTCAGGGTCTGCGCGACCGACTTGCGCGTCGTCACCCGCAGGCCCGCATCGAGGGCGCTGAACGGCTCGTCGAGCAGCATCACCGCGGGATCGTGGGCGAGCGCTCGCGCGAGCGCCACCCGCTGTTGCTGGCCACCGGACAGTTCATGGGGGCGTCGTCGACCGTACGAGGTGTCGAGCGAGACCATCTCCAGCAGCTCGGTCACCCGGCGCTCGGACGCCTTGCGGCTGCGCCACCGCGGCCCGGGGAGCCCGTATGCGATGTTGCCGGCGACGGTCAGGTGCGGGAACAGGGCGCCGTCCTGCGCGACGTATCCGACGCGACGACGGTGCGGCGGCACCATGTTTCCGGCCCCGGCGACGACGGTGCCGCCGATCGACACGCTTCCCGCGTCGGGGCGCTCGAATCCCGCGATGATCCGCAGCAGCGTGGTCTTGCCGCAGCCCGACGACCCGACCACCGCGGTGATGGACCCGCGGTCCACTTCGAGGCCGACCCCGCGCAACACGTCCGACGGCCCGAACGACTTGGACACCTTGTCGATCGCGATCTCGCTCACGCGCCGGCCGCCTTCCGGGATTGACTGAACAACAGATAGGTCATCGGCAACGACAGCACGATCATCAACAGTGCGTAGGGCGCCGCCGCCGCATAGTCGAGCTCACTGGTGAGCGACCAGAAACGGGTGGACAACGTTCGAGTGCCGTTGGGGGCGAGCAGCAGGGTCGCGGTCAGTTCCGTCGCGATTGCCATGAACACCAGTGCGGCGCCGACGGCGGCCGACGGCGCGGTCAGCCGCAGCGTCACCTTCCAGAACGTCGCCGCGGGTCGGTGGCCGAGCGCGGCCGAGGCCTCCTCCAGCCCGACCGGGACCTGTGCCAGGCCCGAGCGCAGCGACACCAGCGCGCGCGGCAGGAACATCAGGACGTAGGCCACGATCACCATCGTCGTCGTCTGATACAGCGGATGCGCGTAGCGGATCGTGACCGTGATCAGCGCCAGCGCGGTGACGATGCCGGGCAGCGAACTGGTGACGTAGTTGGTGCCCTCCACGATCTTGCTGATCGCTCCGGGCCACCGGACCGCGAGCCATGCGACCGGAAAGGCGAGTGCCGTCGCCGCGAGGGCGCCGGCGATGCCGAACGTCAGGGTCTGCGACAGCGCCGGCCACATCTGGGGCGACTTCCACACCTCGGCGCCGCCGATCCGCAGCCACCGCACGATCGTCCAGACGGGCACACCGAGCGCCAGCACGGTGAGCGCGGTCAGGGACAACAGCGCCGGGACGGCACTGCGCCGCAGCCGCACGCGGGGCGCGTGGCGGGGAGCACCCGAGCCGATGCGGGCGTAGCGGGCGGATCCGCGCGCTGCGGATTCGGTGATGAGCAGGACCAGGCAGCACACGACCAGCACGCTCGCCAGCATGCTGCCGGCGGTGCCGTTGAACGTGGACTGGAACTGCTCGAGGATCGCGGTGGTGAAGGTGTCGAACCGCAGCATCGCGAAGGCGCCGTACTCGGCGAGCAGGTGCAGGCCGATCAGCAGGCTGCCGCCGAGGATCGGCAGCCGCAGCTGGGGTACGACGACCCGGAAGAAGACGGCCCAGGGGCCGGATCCGAGTGCGCGGGCGGACTCTTCGACGGCGGGGTCGAGGCGCCGCAGGGCCGCCGCGACGGGCAGCGCGACCAGCGGGAAGTAGGAGAGCGTCGCGACCAGGACGCCGGACCACAGGCCGTGCAGCGAGGGGATGACGGTCACCCACGCGTAGCTGTTGACGAACGCCGGGACGGCGAGCGGGGCGGCGAGAACCGGCCCCCACCAACGGAACCCGACGACCGTCGTGCGTTCGACCAGCCATGCCGCGCCGACGCCCAGGGTCGCGCAGATCGGGATGGTGACGACCACCAGGGACACGGTGTTGACCATCAGCTCGCCGACTCGCGGGCGGAAGATCAAGGCCGAGGCCGTCTCCCAACCGGTCGAGATCGTCGTGGTGACGACGTATCCGAGGGGGATCAGCGTGACGGCGACGAGTGCCGCCACGATCAGGAGGAGAACCAGCGGGGGGCGGGCCTTGGTCCGCCCCCCGGTGCGCTCAGAGAAGTCCAGCATCCGTCATCAGCTGAGTGACCTTCTGGCTGTTGAGCTTCGACGGGTCGATGTCGGGCGACTGCAGGTCGGCGAGGGGCACCAGCTGGGGGTTGGCGGCGACATCGCTGCCGACCGGGTACTCGAACGACGTGCCGGTCTGCAGGATCTCCTGGCCCGACTTGCCGGTGATGTACTTCAGGAACGCCTGCGCGGCCGCCTGGTTCTTGCTCGACTTCAGAACGCCGCCACCGGAAATGCTCACGAATGCGCCCGGATCCTCGTTCTTGAAGTAGTGCAGCTCGGTGTTCTTGCTGTTCTCGCCGGTCTTGGCCTGATCGCCGAACCAGTAGTAGTGGTAGATGACGCCGCCGTCGATCTCACCGGCGTTGACGGCCTTCATCACGGTGCCGTTGCCCTTGTAGGCGACCGAGTTCGTCTTCATCCCGGCGAGCCACTGCTTGGTGGCGTCCTCGCCCTTCTGCTCGAGCAGCGCGCTGACGATCGCCTGGAAGTCGGCGCCGGACGGCGACGCGCCCCAGCGGCCCTTCCACTCGGGGTTCTGCAGGTCCAGCAGGGACTTGGGCAGCTGGTCCGCGGTGAGCTTGTCCTTGTTGTAGACGAACACCGTCGACCGCGCCGCGATGCCGGTCCACTTGCCGGTCGACGGGCGGAACTGGGCGGGAACCTGGTCCACGGTGGCGGGGTCGACGTCGGTGAACTGCCCGGCGTTCTCGACCAGCGCCATTGCCGGCGAGTTCTCGGTGAGGAACACGTCCGCGGGCGAGGCGGAGCCCTCGGCGACGATCTGGTTCGCGAGTTCGGTGTCCGAGCCGTTGCGCAGGGTGACCTTGATGCCGGTCTCCGCGGTGAACCCGTCGACCCACTCCTGGGTCAGCGATTCGTGCTGCGCGTTGTAGACGGTGATCTCACCGGCAGTCCCGGAGTTGTCGGAACCGTTGTCGTTGGAGCATGCCGCGACGCCGATCAGCGTCGTCGCCGCGAATGCCGCGCCGAGGATCTTCTTCCACCGTGCTGCCATCTCGAACCTCTCATCGCTCTCATCGGCGGCCCCGATGAGGTTTGCCTAAGCAAGTTACACCTCGGCGGCGGGTGGTTCAGCGGGCAGTACTTAACGTCGGGACCCGTGGCCCGATGCGTCCCACCTGGTCGAACAGTGCCGGACCGGGACGGTGGGGGCGAGGCCGCCGGTCGAAACGAAAAAGCCCCCGACGGGCGAGGTAATCGCACGTCGGGGGCTTCCCGTGGCGGAGGATAGGGGATTTGAACCCCTGAGGGCGTTAACCCAACCCGCGTTCCAGGCGAGCGCCATAGGCCACTAGGCGAATCCTCCGTGGGGGAGCCTACCTGCTGGAGGGGTGGGAATGCCAAACGGGGTCCCCGGGAGGGGGTGGATCACTGCGATTCCCGATCGTCCGGTTACACTCGTAGGCGGATCCCGCGCGGCGCGCATCCTGTGAACTCCCCCAGGGCCGGAAGGCAGCAAGGGTCAACGGGCTCTGCCGGGTGCGCGGGGTCCCCTATCTCTTACCGTCCCCGACCGGTCGCGTCGGTGAAAGGCTGCCCGCATGCCTGTTCAAACCCAAATCGGGTTGATGAGTCACGAAGAGCTTCGCTCCGAACTCGAGCGTCAGAATGCGAAGTACGAGCAGCTCAAGGCGGAGAAGCTGAAGCTCGATCTCACGCGTGGCAAGCCGGCACCGGAACAGCTGGACCTGTCGAACGGCCTGCTCTCCCTTCCGGGCGGCGATGATTTCCGTGACGGCGACGGCACCGACTGCCGCAATTACGGCGGGCTGACGGGCCTGCCGGAGCTGCGTGCGATCTTCGGTGAACTGCTGGGCATCCCGACGGCGAACTTGCTGGCCGGCAACAACGCGAGCCTCGAGATCATGCACGACACCATCGTGTTCTCGCTGCTGCACGGCACCCCGGATTCGCCGCGGCCGTGGTCGCAGGAATCGGTCGTGAAGTTCCTGTGCCCCGCGCCGGGCTACGACCGCCACTTCGCGATCACCGAGTCGTTCGGCATCGAGATGATCGCGATTCCGATGCGCGACGACGGCCCGGACCTGGCGAAGGTCACCGAACTGGTCGCCTCCGATCCGCAGATCAAGGGCATGTGGTGCGTTCCGACGTACTCCAACCCGACCGGCGCGGTGTACTCCGAGGACGTGGCGCGTGCGCTGGCGTCGATGCCGGCCGCGGCCCCCGATTTCCGTCTCTACTGGGACAACGCGTACGCGGTGCATCCGCTGGTCGAGGAGTGCGCCCCGGCGCTCGACATCCTCGGCATGGCCGCCGAGGCCGGCAACGCGAACCGTCCGCTGGTGTTCGCGTCGACGTCCAAGATCACCTTCGCCGGTTCGGGCGTGAGCTTCTTCGGTGGCTCCGAGCAGAACTTGGCCTGGTACCAGCAGCACCTGGGCAAGAAGACGATCGGCCCGGACAAGGTCAACCAGCTGCGCCACCTGCGCTTCTTCAAGGACGCCGACGGCGTCCGCGCGCACATGGACAAGCACCGCGAGATCCTGGCGCCGAAGTTCTCGAAGGTTCTCGAGATTCTCGAGGACCGGCTGGGCGCGTCGAAGGTCGCGTCCTGGACCGAGCCCAAGGGCGGTTACTTCATCAGCCTCGACGTCGTCGACGGCACTGCCAAGCGGGTCATCCAGCTCGCGAAGGACGCCGGCATCGCGCTCACCGCGGCCGGTTCGGCGTTCCCGTACAAGCAGGATCCCGAGGACAAGAACATCCGCCTCGCTCCGAGCTTCCCGTCGATGGACGAGCTTGCCACGGCGATGGACGGCGTCGCGACCTGCGTCCTGCTCGCGGCCGCCGAGCACGCCCTCACCAGGGGCTGATCCCCCGAACGCCACAAGTGGCCGGGCACCGAAAGGTGCCCGGCCACTTGTGTTTCCACGCGAGTTCAGGAGAGTGCGGCCACGATGCGGTCGACCACGTTGTTCGCGCTGTAGTAGTCGAGGCGGAAGCTGTCGTAGTCGAGTGGGTAGACGGCGCCGCGCTGCACCGACGGGACGGCGGCGAGGGTCGGGTCGGCCTTCAGCTTGTCGGCGCCCGGCTGCTGTGCGTTGATGATGAACGTCGTCGCACCGGTCAGTGCGCGCGGCAGGTTCTCCATGTTCACCCCGACGATGTCGGACCGCCCGGCCGCCGCACCTTCGCCCGCGATCTCGGCGGGTAGGTCGGCGATCGTCAGGCCCAGTCGCGTCGCGAGGCGCCCCTGCGCCGATTCGGCGGTGAAGATCTTCGAATCCTCCGGCGAGTTGTAGGTGAGGATGTTCACCGGGGCGGCACCGTCCTGCAGTGCCGGCGCGATGGTGCTCTTCGCGCGGTCCACCTTGGCGTCGAACTCGGCGAGCAGTTCCTTCGCCCGGTCCTCCTTGCCGACGGCGGCGGCCAGTTGGGTGGTCAGCTCCTGCCACGACTTGTCGGAGTAGTCGAACAGCAGCGTCGGGGCGATCTTCGACAGGGTCTCGACCTGCTGGGCAGCCGAGTCGGCGCCGCTCGTCGAGACGACGATGAGATCCGGTGCGGCGGCGGTGATCTTCTCGACGTTCGGCGGGCCCTGATAGAGCACCTCGACGTCGCGGTCGGCGGCGATGTCGGCCCACTGCGTGAACAGGCCTTGGTCGTTGGTGACGGTGCTCTTGGGCTGTGCCCCGGTGCCGATCAGCGGCGCGTCGATCGACAGCAGCGACCCGGTGAGCGTGACGCTCGTGGACACGATCCGCTGCGGCTGGGCGTCGAGAGTGACTGGGCCCCTGGCGGTCTCGACGGTTCGCGGCCATCCGCCGGACTGGGTGGAGGTGGTCGCGACGTCCGCGCCCGCCTCGTCGGACGACGAGCAGGCGGCGGTGGTCAGGCCGATCGCGAGGGCGCCGACGGCGACCGCGATCCGGGTGCCGACGGAGCGTCGGCGAAGCGTCGTGGGTGACACGGGGGTTCCTCCTGAGGGGTGGGTGGCACGACCCTACTATTAGGCAAGCATCACCTAAGTAAGGGGTACCTATGTCGAACGTCACGTCCGCCGCCGACCTGGAGCGACGCCTGCGAACGGAAGGCGGGCCGTTGATCGACCCGGGCCCGCCGGGGTACGTGACCGCGACCTTCGTCTGGCGCGCGCCGGCGGGATCGCCGGTCCGCCATGTCCATCTCGAGGCCAACGGCATCACCGATCGCCGGGACCTGGCCGGCAGCGCGCTGCGGCAGGTTCCGGGCAGTGATGTGTGGACGCTGTCGGTCGAGGTGCCGGATCGGTGGCGCGGCGGCTACGGCTTCCTGCCGCGGGTGGACCCGATCACCCACCCCGGCGCGGGGCAGACCGAATGGGAGTGGTGGCGCGGTGTCGTCGCGGGCCTCGTGACGGACGACGAGAACCGCCTCCCGCCCGTCTCGTCGATGGGGTTGCCGGTGCGCTCGGAGGCGGTGATGCCCGGTGCGCCCGCGCAACGGTGGTGGGTGTCCGGCGCGCCGGCGCGAGGCGTCCTGACGGAGGAGCTGCGGGTACTCGCCGGGGTGCGCCGCAGCATCTGGCTCTACGAGCCGCCGGGCATCGCCGCCGCGGACCGTCCGGTGCTGGTCGTGTTCGACGGTCGCGTCTCGGCCGTCGAGGTTCCCGTCGCACCCGCCCTGGATCGCCTCGGTGAGCGCGGATACCGGGTGCCGCTGGTGGTGATGATCGACAGCATCGACCCGGGGTTGCGGTCGAGGGAACTGCCGTGCAGTGCAGACTTCCTGGCGGCGCTGACCGGCGATCTACTGCCGTACCTGCGTGAAACATGGTGCGCGACGGATGATCCGGCGTCGGTGTTCGTCGGCGGCTCGAGCTACGGCGGACTTGCGGCCACGTTCGCCGCGCTGCAGGCGCCCGATTACTTCGGTGGGGCGGTCAGCCTGTCGGGATCGTTCTGGTGGCCGCGGCCCGACATGGCGGGATACTCGGTGCAGGCGCAACTCGCCGACCTGGATGTCGGCACGTCCCGCTTCTGGATGGCGGCCGGGCTTCTCGAGCCGCGGCTGATCGAGGAGAACCGCGAGGTGCGGGACCTTCTCCGGGACAAGGGGTTCGACGTCGACTACCGCGAGTTCTGCGGCGGCCACGACTACATCCACTGGCGGGACCTCCTGGTGGAGGGGGCGGCGGCGCTGCTGGGCCGCGCCGCCGCCTGACCCCGGCCGGAGTCCGGCGCGATCGGCGGCAGTACGCGGCGTCGTTCCCGTTTGCGCGGAAAGCTGCCATACTCCCGGCAGGGTCGCCGCGCCGGACGCGGCGGGTTCGAAAGTGGTGAGTGCCATGGCCACCCCGGCCGTTGTCGACGGGCGTCGATCGTCTGCGGTGCCGACGCGTCGAGCAGGGATCCTCGACGTCTTCCTTCTGGCCCTGAACATCCCGGGCGCACCGGGTGATTCGGGTGACGGATCGGAACCGCCGTCCGGCTCGAGGTCGGAGTTCGCGCCGTTCCTGCCCGCGTCGAGCCCCGATCCGGCGCCTGTGCCGTTGGCGGTGCACCTCACGGCGGCACGGCAGTCGCACGAGTTCACGCGGGGCGAGCTCGTACTCGGAAGAGATTCCGCACCAATACATGTCGGCCGTCCGGGTAATTGCCTGTCGCTGTGGGCGGTCCCCGGCCACGGGGCGGTGCTCGCGTGCGAGGCATGGACCGCCGATCCGATCGAGGAACTCGTCGACTGGCGGGCGAGCCGGATCGACGAGACGTTCGACCGGCTGCTCGCGCCGTTCGGGCTGAGCGCCGACGCCCGTCTGTGCGACGTGTTCCCCGACGTCGACACCTCGCTGCCGGACGTCCGACTGTCCGAACTCGTCGCCGGTTCCCGGCACGAACGGGCGTCCGCGGGGCTCGCCGTCCAGGTGAGCAGCGACGGCGGCGGACGCGTCCGGCAGCGGGTGGACGCGGGCGGGACGGACGCCGCGGGATGGAGTTGGGAGCGCATCGCCCTGGTCGAACGGCCCGTGCGGGCCGGTGCGGCCATCGCCGTCCGCGAGGACGCCGGGGCGATCCTGTTCGACCTGGACGCGACCGCCGCGGACCACGACCACGACGTGTTCGGGGTGGGCGAGATGATCCGTGCCCTCGTGCCGTGGGTCGCGGTCCGGGGGCGGCACTCGGCGGACTACCGGTTGGTGCTCGACCATCTGCGTGACCACGACGCCCTCGAGGACACGCGCCTGCTCGCGGCGCTCGACGACGTCGCCGCCGTGCAGGCGCGACGCATGGAGCGGGTCCTGTTGGTCACCGAGGCGCGGCACGACGGTGTGTCGCTGCCGCGGATGTCTCCCGCGCAGCTGCGGACGGTGCTGGTGCGACGGTTGTCGGCGGAGATGACGGCGCTCGACGCCGAACTGGGGGAGGCGACCCGGGTTATCGAGCGGGCGCTGCTGCGCAGCGCCGAGCGGCGCGGGAACCGGCATTCCCGGATCGCCCAGGCGTGGTCGGTCGCCGCGGGCGTCATCGCGGTGGTCGCGGTGTTCGCCGCGCTGGCGGCGGTGCCCGCGGTGGACCAGCCGACGATGTTCGGGCACTGGCTCGAGGCCCTGGCGGCAACGATCGCCATCACCGCCGGTGTCGTCGTCGGCATGGTCCTCTGGCGTCGCCCTTCGGGCCGGTAGGCCGCGGATGGTGCCTGCGTCGTGCAATTCGATGGCAGGATCGGGGCATGGCACTCACGCTGAACCTCGTCGGTGACCCCGAGGCGGACGCGCTGCTCGCGTCCAACCCGCTCGCGCTGCTGATCGGCATGCTCCTCGACCAGCAGGTGCCGATGGAGACGGCCTTCGCCGGCCCGAAGAAGCTCGATGACCGGCTCGGCGGCCTGGACGTGCACAAGATCGCGGAGATGAACCCGGACGACTTCATCGCGGTGTGCGCGCTGCCGCCGGCGGTGCACCGGTTCCCGAAGTCGATGGGCGAGCGCATCCAGTCGCTGTGCGCGTTCATCGTGGAGCACCACGACGGCGACACCGCCGCGATCTGGACGTCGGGCGACCCGGACGGCAAGGAAGTGCTCAAGCGCCTCAAGGCGCTGCCCGGCTACGGCGACCAGAAGGCCCGGATCTTCCTGGCCCTGCTGGGCAAACAGATCGGCGTGCAGCCGACGGGCTGGCGTGAGGCGGCCGGATCCTACGGCGACGACGGCTCCCGCCGGTCGATCGCCGACGTCGTCGACCGGCAGACGCTCCTCGAGGTGCGCGAGTTCAAGCAGGCCGCCAAGGCCGCGGCGAAGGCGGCCAAGGGGAAGTAGGGACGCCTGCGTGAACGACGACGGGTCGCTGCTGTACGCGTGTGTTGCGAACGACACGGATCTGGTGCAGGAACGCGTCGTGGGCGCGACTGCCGCCCAGCTGAAGAAGTCCACGCAGGAGCACGGAACACCGCTGCACGCGGCCGCGCTGTGCGGTAATGCTGATGCGGTTGATCTGCTGATCGCTGCCGGCACGGATCTGGAGGCAGGCAACTTCGTCCGCAACAACCCGATGCTTGCCTGCATCGAGGCGGGCGAGCTCGGCATGGCCCGCTATCTGCTCCAGCGGGGCTCGTCGCCGACCCGGAAGGGACTGCAGAATCGCGGCGCGCTGAGCCTGCTGATCCTGCATTCCTGGGATCGCGACTTCGCGGAACACCTGCTGTCGCTCGGCGTCGACGTGAACGCGACCGCTCTCGACAAGCAGAACCTGCTCGGCGACGCGGCCGGCATCGACAACGGTGACGCCATCGACTGGCTCCTCGGACGAGGGATCGACGAGGCGTCCCTCAACGAGGCCCTGCGCGCGGCGTCGACTTCGCCCAGGCCCCGGCCCGGCAGATCTCGGTCACTACGGGGAAGACGAAGCTCAGCCCGTTGGACTACGCGCTGGAGCGCCTCGAAATTTTCCCCGACGCTGCGGAGATCGCCGAGAACATCGCGCTCATCGAGGGCAACGGCCGGTAGCGTCGACTCGTCCGGGTGGACACGCCGAGACCCCAGCGCAGACTCCGTCCCAGCATCGAATCGCCAAGGCAGCATTGCAGGATGGATTCCATGGCACACGTTCAACGTTTCGACCACGTCGGCATCACCGTCGCGGACCTCGACGCGGCGACGGCGTTCTTCGTCGGACTCGGTCTCGAGGTGGAGGGCACCGGGTCCGTGGAGGGCGAGTTCGTGGAGACCGTGTGCGGCATCCCCGGCGCGCACTGCAATATCGTGATGCTGCGGCCGCCAGGCGGCGGGTGCCGGCTGGAACTCTCGGCCTTCGTCACGCCCGATCACGTGCCCGGATCGCCGACGGCGATGGCCAACGAGCTCGGGCTGCGCAACGTGTCCTTCGAGGTCGGCGATCTGCAGGCGGCCGTCGACGCGGTGGCTGCGGACGGGTACGGGCTCGTCGGCGGCATCGGCGAGTACGAGAACAGTGTGCGCATGGCCTACGTGCGTGGGCCCGAAGGGATCATCGTGTCCCTGTTCGAGCAGATCGGCTGACGCACCGGTGGCCGCAGCCCCGTAGACATGATTCGAGTTTCGTTGCCCTGCATGTCATTGCGATTCGGGGCGGGGAGACAAGATCATCACGGAAACTCTCGATTCCATGGATCAGTCGAAGATCGATCACCAGGGGTTGGCGCAGTAGCTGTCGGCGCAGGCAGACCGTTCGGCCCGAACAGCCCGAGGTGACCGCGAATGTCCTCGAAACTGCGCTCGAGGCAGAGATGGACGAGCACCTCGGATGCGAGAAACCCCAGGCCGTCCAGCCCTGAAAGGCGGCATTGTTGCAAGGAATTCAGCAGAAGGGTGTGGTCCCAGGCGCGGCTGCCGCCGGGTATTGGCTGGGCGCCGCTACAGCCCGAGCGATCTGCGGCGCCGCGAGTCGGCGAGTTTTCCCGGCAATGAGAAACACGCCGGGCCCCGCCCCACAGAATGGGGGCAGGGCCCGACGGTGCTTCACATCCCCGCGAGGGGGAACAGCGGGGGTGGATCAGATGGCGGTGATACCGGTCGCCTGGGGCCCCTTGGGGCCCTGAGCGATCTCGAACCGCACGCGCTGGTTCTCTTCGAGGTTGCGGAACCCGCCGCTTTGAATCTCCGAGTAGTGCGCGAAGACGTCAGCGGAGCCGTCCGAAGGTGCGATGAAACCGAACCCCTTCTCGGAGTTGAACCACTTCACGGTGCCCTCTGCCATGTGTATCTCCTCTTGTCATGCTTTACAGCTCTGCCGAAGATTGGGCAGGGCTGGGTCAGTATCACACGACGGCGATTCCTGAGCAGGAGATCCAACCGCCCGCAACAAAGAATTTGCGAGCGTGGCTAAACGCGAACAAAAACTACGACCAACCAGAGTTAACCACACATTCTGCGGGAGATCCCGCGCCCGGCTGCACAGCCCGTGCGGACGAGTCGGCAGTGAGCACCACAAGCGTTGTCGCAGAAGACTACCGGGCACTGAAGAGCGCGGCGTGTATCTCCTCGCTGCTTCTCGGCGCTGGCCGAGGACACGTGGTCGCGGGGCCGGTGAGCTCTTGGATGGGAACGCTGTTCCCGCCGTCATCGGCCTTGGCTTCGGCTTCAGCCCGCGGGTCGTAGAAGAGTCGTCCGTCGACGGAATCATGTTTGCTGTTCACGGTGGGTCCTTACTTGTCGATATCGCATGGGGTGGCAGCCTCCAGGTCGCCTGCGCTCCGCACGAGGGTTTCGGCGGTCGGCATCGCCGGCGTCGTGTATGCGCCGCGGCTTACTCGTGTACTCGATCACCAAGCCGCGAGTCTGGTGTGAGTATCGCCAAGGGGTGAGAATTCTCCTGGCACCCTACTCCGCTGTACGGCTCGTCCGAAGAACCGGCCGCCGACCTCGGCTCCCGTTCAATGCAGAGCGCTGGGCCGAGGGTGACGTCTCTGTCCTCGGGATATCGAGGGGCCAAGCACCTGACGCCGGTGCCAGCCCTCACCCGTTGTACCTCAATTCGAGATGCAATGGGGATGAGCGGGACGCGCCGCGCTACTTTGACGGATTCCGGGCGCGGCGTGTGCTGCCGCTGATGCAGCTGCACGAGCCCCCGCAACTGTCGTCCCACTGTCGACCGACAGTGAAGGTCGACTGGACCGAGGTGGGTGCGTCGGATCGTGCAACGCCGCCGACCGAGCAGCATCTCGGGCGGGGCTGGCGAGGTCGGTCTTTCCTCTTGCGGTGTTGGGGTGAAGGCCGGTGGCGCGCACCCCGGGAGGGGGTGCGCGCCACCGGCTGTGCGAGGGTGCTGTTGGCGGGTCAGGATATCCAGGTCGGGGCCCGCATCGGCTCCCGAACGATCCGAGCGATCCGGACGGGGTGGTGGGTGGTGTGGTCTCGGCGGCGACGGTGCGGGAGACCTCGAGGACCGCATCCGGTGCCACACCGTTGACGGCGGTGATGGTGAGTTCGAATGGTCTTGCGGTGGTGTGGGTCCCGGTCGGGACACCGCCCGGGGCCAGTGAGAGTCCATCGGGGAGGGTGCCGGCCGTGACAGTGGTGGTGGGCGATCTCGACCTCGGGATACAGAGCCGGCGGTAGCATCACCGGCCGATCGAATCTTGCGAACGCGGGATGGTCACGATCCGACCGATGAATGTGGGCGAAGGTCGGCAGGCTTACCCATTCGCAGGCCCACTCCGCCGACTCGCTCGATGGGATCGGGGACATCCTCTTCATCCACGTGAACTGTGACCTCGGTGGATAGCTCCGCTTGCCTGTACAGCACCCACCACGTGGGCTCTGCCGAATCTCCCGCGACGGCTTAATCCGCGACGGACGAAGGACAGACGAACCGGCGCATCGTCAATGTCGGGAAAACCACACCTGCACTGCGGTTTTGATGCCGATTTCATTGGCGCGGAAAACACGTGCACCACTACCCTCGGCGGGCATGGACGAGTCGTACCCGAATCCCGGACTTCTGCAGGCCACCTTCCTGCCTGCGCAGGCTTCCCTGGCGTGGTGGGGCGTCGACGACATCGAGACGGCCCTGACCGCCCACGGCATACCGGTGGGCAGTCCCGCGGACGTCCGGCTCGCGGTGCCGGTCGATGCGACCACCATCGCGCCGCGAACCGTGCGGACTCGGACGGTCGAACTGGCCGCGGTGCTTCCGGGGCTGCGTGATCTGCACCCCGAACTGAACACCGGCAGCATCGGGGCATCGGTGTGGTCCTGGCGGCGAGCGGCTCAGCTGCCGGAGAACGCCGCCGAGTTCGCCGGCCTCGCGGCGACGATGCCCGCCGCTGCGCACGCCGCGCTGGACGGGGACGAGGTCTCCATCGACACTGCGGAAGCGGCGCTGCGCAGGTTTGCCGCGCTGGTCACGCTCACGGAGAACCTTCGGGCCGCCGGCATCCGAGCGACACTGCGCCCCTACCAGATTCTCGGGGTGGCCTGGCTCAGGGCGTTGGCCGGCGAGGGTGGCGGCGTGCTCGCTGACGAGATGGGACTGGGGAAGACGCTGCAGGCGATCTCGCTGCTCGCTGTCCGCGCGTCCGAGGGACCACACCTGGTGGTGTGCCCGACCTCTGTCATCGGAAACTGGCGCCGCGAACTCGGTCGGTTCGCCCCCGATCTCCGTGTGACAGTCCACCACGGCGCGAACCGGTCTCTGCCAACGGATCTCGACGTTGGCGGTGTGATCCTGACCAGCTACAGCGTGCTGCGTTCCGACGCACACGCACTCGCTGATATGCACTGGGACGCGGTGGTATTCGACGAGGCGCAACAGATCAAGAACCCCAACTCGTTGGGGGCCAAGGCCGCCGCGCGGCTGCCGGCGAGGCTGAAAATCGCGATGACCGGAACCCCGGTCGAAAACCGCCTCGAGGAACTCTGGTCGCTCTTACACGTCACCAATCCCAGCGTTCTCGGCACCCGCGCCCGGTTCCGGCAGCGGTTCGCGACCCCGATCGAGGCAGGGCGGTCGGCCTCGGCTGCGGCGCGGCTTTCCGCCGTGATCGGCCCGTACGTGTTGCGCCGCACCAAGGCAGAGGTTGCGACGGACCTTCCGCCGAAGCAGTACTCGACGATCGTGTGCACGCTGACGGACGAGCAGACCCGGCTCTACCGCGCCGCCGTGGAAACCGCCTTCTCGTCCGGCCTCGGCAGCGGCATCACCCGACGTGGCAACGTGCTGGCTCTGCTGACGACGCTCAAACAGATCTGCAACCATCCGGCGCAGCTGGAACCAGACGGGGACGGGTTGTCGGGAAGGTCCGGCAAGTTCGACCGCGCAACGGAAATGCTCGCCGAGATTGTCGAGGACGGAGACCGCGCGCTGGTGTTCACTCAGTACCGCACGATGGGGGAGTTGCTGTCGTCGCACCTGACTGCGGAACTGGGCCTGGGTACAGTCCCGTTTCTGCATGGCGGGCTCAGCGCGGCGCGACGAGACGAGCTCGTCGAGGCATTCCAGTCGGCCCCCGACGCGTCGCCGGTCCTGATCCTGAGCCTGCGTGCCGCGGGCTTCGGTTTGAACCTCACCCGCGCCAGCCACGTCGTGCACTACGACCGCTGGTGGAACCCGGCAGTGGAGGATCAGGCCACCGACCGGGCTCATCGGATAGGCCAACGCCGGACGGTCAACGTGCACACCCTCGTGACCGAGGGCACGATCGAGGATCACATCGCAGCGATGCACGAGTCGAAACGCGCGGTTGCCGAGTCGATCGCGGGCGGATCGGAGGCCGCGTTCGCGGACCTTCCCGACGCCGAGCTGCGCGCACTGCTCGACCTCGATGCGATCGCAACGCTGTGATGGGGGCGAAATTCGGCGTCACCGCTTGGGGACGCGCCTGGCTGCGAACAATAGAGTCGACGGCCATGTCGGCGCCGAATCCTGCTTTGCCCCAGGCTCGTACACTGGCCGGGCGCGGAGCGGTCACGATCGCCTCGGTCGGCGGCGGCGCGATCCGGGGCGAGGTGACCGTGCGGGGTAGGACGTTCCGGGTCGCCATCGACGTACCACTCTGGCGGCGAGGGGAAGTCACGGTCGTGCGCAAGATCCTCAGCAGCGTCGGTGCCCAGGATCGCCGGATCGCGGCGGGTGAGTTCCCGGACGCCATTGTCGCGGACCTGCAGCACAAGGGCATCTCGGTCGCCGTCGAGATTGCCGACAGCGCCGCAACCTGCGGGTGCACCAGCCGCCGACGCCCGTGCGTGCATCACCTCGCCGTCCTGTATTGCCTGGCACAAAGGATCGACGAGGAGCCCGCGTTGGCTGTCACCCTCCGGGAGAGGCGTGCCGCCCCGCCCCGATCGTCGCGGTCGGGGAGTATCGATCGGATACTGCTGACCGAGATGGACGCAGCGAGCTACTTCGGCGACTGAGCGGACGGCACCCACCTCGTTGCGAAATGGGGGCCTTCGGCGCTCGCGATATCAGCCCGGCGGCGCGAAGAACTCCAGCGCGATGTTGTCCGGGTCGCGGAACGAGAGCCCCGATCCATAGGTCGCGGTCTTGATTCCGCCGTGCGCGATGCCGAGTTCGTCGAGGCGGTCGCGCCAGTACTCGAGTTCCTCTGCGGTGCAGGCGAATGCGATGTGGTCAAGGCCGATCCGTCGTTCGTCGAACGCGGTGTCCGGCGTGTGGCCGACGTGGGTGTGCAGGCCGAACATGGTGCCGCCGCCGAGGACGTAGACGGCATGGTGGAATCCGCCGGATTCTTCGTCCTCGTCGAGAACCGGTGGCGTGCCGAACAGTCGCGTGTACCAGTCGGTGCTGGCCGCCATGTCCGACACTGTCACGGCGATGTGGGTGAGTGCGGGAAACGTCGTCACAGTGCATCTCTCCTTTTGTGATCACGACGCGCTGCGGACGTCTCGTGCGGCAGCTCTACTCCAACGCGAATGTAATTCACGGGCAACGCGATACGGCACCGGTTCCGGATGCGGTTCCATGACGATGCGGCGAGTTGACGGAATGGGCGTCTGTAACGGGCCGGATCGCATAACCGACCCATCGGTATGAGACTTTCACGGATTGCCCGAATTGCTCCGCTCGTGGCCGCTGGGTGTGTAGCTGTCGTGACCTGGTCTGCTCCGTCGGCGTCGGCTGACGTCGTCGACGTGACCGTCGTCCCCGGACTCAGCGCTGGTCCGACGACGCCGTACGGGGTCGGCTGCACGTACCTGGTCGTGGCCAGGACCACGAACCTGACCGAATCCGGCGTGTCCATCGGCGACTTCAACAGGGCATCGACGATGTTCCCGCAGGAACTGATCTGGCACACAGTCGATCCCTATTACGTCACGCCCGTCGTACTCGGTCATGCGTTCGCTCTGTGGACCCCGACAGCGGCCGGTGAGCATTCCCTGATGGCATATCAGACGTCCGCAGGCGGTCCGATCGAAACCGTCACCGTGAATCCCGGTGTGCCGATCGGACCCGCCTGCATCGTCGCACCCTGACGTCAGACCCCGTCGGTCTCCGTCTCCGGCCGCGGCCGCTCGTGCTCGCGGGAGAACAGGCCGGAAGGGGCGCCGTGGGCGAGGACCGCGTGCTCGTAGGCGGACTCGGCGTGCAGCGCCAGGTCGATGCCGGACGTCTCCTGTTCTGCGGTGACGCGGAATCCGATCCAGCGGTCGATGAGCTTGCCGAGGACGTAGGTGATGCCGAACGCGTAGAGGCCGACGACGACGACCGCCAACGCCTGTTTTCCGAGTTGGACGAACCCGCCGCCGTAGAGCAGTCCCTCGACGCCACCGGTCATCACCTGCGCGGCGAGCAGACCGATCAGCAGGGTGCCGACGACGCCGCCGACCAGGTGCACGCCGACCACGTCGAGGGCGTCGTCGTAGCCGAAGCGGAACTTCCAGCCCACCGCGAACGAGCACACGGCGCCGGCAGCGACGCCGACGATCGCGGCACCGACCATGCTGACCCATCCGCACGACGGGGTGATCGCGACCAAGCCGGCGACGACGCCCGACGCGGCACCGAACGTGGTGGGGTGCCCGTCGCGCTTCTGCTCGACGAACAGCCAGCCGAGCAGGCCGGTGCAGCCGGCGACGAGGGTGTTGAGGAACACCGCGGCCGCGGTGCCGTCGGCGGCCATCGCCGAGCCGGCGTTGAAGCCGAACCAGCCGAACCACAGCAGCCCGACACCGAGCAGCACCATGGGCAGGTTGTGCGGGCGCATCGGCTCGCTGCGGAACCCGATGCGCGGACCGAGCACCACCGCGAGCGCCAGCGCCGACGCGCCGGAGACGATCTCGACCACCAGGCCGCCCGCGTAGTCGAGCACCCCGAGCTTGGAGATCCAGCCGTCGGGCCCCCACACCCAATGCGCCACCGGCACGTACACCAGCAGCGCCCACACCGGCACGAAGACCATCCACGAGGAGAACTTGGCGCGGTCGGCGATCGCGCCGCTGATCAAGGCGGCGGTGAGGATCGCGAACGCCAGTTGGAACGTCGCGAACAGGAACTCGGGCACGCCGCCACGCGCGGTGTCGGGCGTGATGCCGGCCATCCCGAAGTGCTCGAGCCCGCCGATGAGCCCACCGCCGACGTCGTCGCCGAAGGCCAGGCTGTAGCCGACGAACAGCCACACCACCGTGACCAGCGCGATCGAGATGAAACTCATCATGATCATGTTGAGCACGCCCTTGGAGCGGACCATGCCGCCGTAGAACAGGGCGAGGCCGGGCGTCATCAGCAGAACCAGCGCGGTACTGATCAGCAGCCACGCGGTCGTGGCGGGATCGATCGTCTCGAGCATGTGAACTTCTCCTCACCGGCGGGGTGTCACCGCACGCGAGAAACGACGATCGCGTCCTGCAGTTTCGGCGACGGGGCAGGCGTGTTGCGTCTGTGTTTCGGAAATCTCTCGGCCGCCGATGCGGGTGCTGCGGGCCGGGTGCGACGCCTGCGGCCAACTGTCGGCTATCGCCGGTAGTCTTTCGCCGTGGCCCTGTACCGGAAATATCGACCAGCTTCGTTCGCGGAGGTCGTGGGTCAGGAGCACGTCACCGAGCCCCTGAGCACCGCACTCGACGCCGGACGCATCAACCACGCCTACCTGTTCTCGGGTCCGCGCGGCTGCGGCAAGACGTCGTCGGCCCGCATCCTGGCGCGGTCGCTCAACTGCGTGCAGGGGCCCACGTCCACGCCGTGCGGCGAGTGCTCGTCGTGCATCGCGCTCGGGCCCGGCGGCCCCGGCAACCTCGACGTCATCGAGCTCGATGCGGCCAGCCACGGCGGCGTCGAGGACACCCGCGAGCTGCGCGACCGCGCGTTCTACGCGCCGGCCGAGTCGCGGTACCGGGTGTTCATCGTCGACGAGGCCCACATGGTCACCACCGCGGGCTTCAACGCGCTGCTCAAGATCGTCGAGGAGCCGCCGGAGCACCTCATCTTCATCTTCGCGACCACCGAGCCGGAGAAGGTGCTGCCGACCATCCGGTCGCGTACGCACCACTACCCGTTCCGGTTGCTCGCGCCGTCGACCATGCGCGGGCTGCTCGAGAAGATCTGCGCGCAGGAGCACGTGGCGGTCGAGGACGCGGTGTACCCGCTCGTCATCCGCGCCGGTGGGGGCTCGCCGCGTGACTCGCTGAGCGTGCTCGACCAGCTCCTCGCCGGCGCCGGCGACGAGGGCGTCCGGTATTCACGGGCGCTCGCGCTGCTCGGCGTCACCGACGTCGCGCTCATCGACGAGGCCGTCGACGCGCTGGCCGCGGCCGACGGCGCCGCGCTGTTCGGCACCGTCGACAAGGTGATGGACGCCGGCCACGACCCGCGCCGCTTCGCCGTCGACCTGCTCGAACGCCTGCGTGACCTGATCCTCATGCGCGCGGTTCCCGACGCCGCCGAGCGCGGACTCGTCGACGCCCCCGGCGACGTGCTCGACCGCATGCGCGAGGAGGCCGAACGGATCGGCCCGGCCACGCTGGCCCGCTACGCCGAGTTGGTGCACGCCGGTCTCGGCGAGATGCGCGGTGCCACGGCGCCGCGTCTGCTGCTCGAGGTGATGTGCGCGCGGATGCTGCTCCCGTCCGCGACGGATGCGGAATCCGCTGTGCTGCAACGACTCGAGCGCATCGAGCAGGGTGTCGTGGTGCCGACGGCGGTGTCCGGCGCCGCCCCGGCCGCGCCGGTGTCGGCGCCGCGTCCGGCGGCCGTCGAACCATCGACGTCCGGTCCCGTCTACCAGCGTCCGTCGCAGCGTCGCGAGGCTGAGCCCGCCGCGGCCGCACAGGAGGCGACCCGGCCCGAACCCGCACCCGCTGCGGCACCCGCACCCGCTGCGGCACCGGCACCGGCACCGGCACCGGCACCTGCACCGGCGCCCGTTCCGGAACCGGTCCCCGCGCCGCAGGCCGAGGCCCCGCGACCACCCGAACCGGTGGCCGCCCCGCGTCCCGTCGAGACGCCGCGGCCCGCCCCCGAGGTGGCGCCGCAACCAGTCGAGCGCGCACCGGAGCCCGCGCCGGTTCCGCAGCCCGAGCCCGTGCGTTTGCCCGAGCCGGTTCGGCAGGCGGAGCCGGAACCCGCTCCGGTGCAGCAGGTTTCGTCTGACCGTCCCGACGCGGCCGCGCTCCGCGCCGTGTGGTCGGAGGTGCGGGCGAAGGTGCGTGAGCGCAGCCGCACGGTCGAGGTGATGCTGTCGGGTGCCACGGTGCGGTCCGTCGACGGCGCACGCGTGGTCCTCGGTCACGATTCCGCCCCGCTCGCGAAGCGACTGGTGGAACCCCGCAACAGCGACGTTATCCGGGCCGCCCTGCACGACGTGTTCGGGGGCGACTGGGAGGTCACGTGCGAGCACGGTGCTGCGGCGCCGGCCGCCGCGCCGGCACGGGCCCAGCAGACTCAGGCGAAAGCGCCTGCCGCGCCGCGTTTCTCGCGTCCGAGTCAGGGTCGTGCCGCTGCGGCGGCGCCCGCGCAGGCGGCGCCGCGCCCGTCCTCGTCGGACCTCGACGACATCCCGCCGCCCGAGGCGCCCGATTACCCGGACGATCCGGGCCCGCCGCCCGCCGACTACTACGACGACGCTCCACCGCCTCCGAGCACGCCGGAGGACGAGGAGGAGATGATGGCGGAGGCCGCCGTTCCCGTCGACCAGGCGAGCCGCCGCGATCCCGACGAGTTGGCCGGCGAAATGCTCGTCGAGGTCCTGGGCGCGCGACAGATCGACGGGTAGATGACGACGCGGTCGTTGGCCGAGCTGGTCGTGCGTGCCGTCAACCGCGTCGGCTCCGGTCCGGAGCGGCCGCTGTCGGCGCCGCCGTCGATGCGGCCACCCACCGGCCGCTGGTTCAACTGGGCGCACTACGGCGTGATGGTGCCGAATCTTCCTGAACCGTATCGGTATTTCGGGATCATGGCGATCGTGGGCACGCCCGAGGTCACGGTGTTCGCGAACGATCACGTCATCGCGACCGGCCCGCGGGACACCACGACGGTGGTGTCGTCGACGGCCGCGATGACGCACGGCCAGTTCCTGCACTACAGCACCGACCGCGACTGCGACTTCGCCGACGACGGCTCTCGACTCCGGTTCGGCGACGACATCACGATCGACGGCAGCTACCCGACGTTCGCGGTCACTCGACGCCACCCCGAGGTGGGCGTCGAGCTGAGCCTGCGCGCGACCGGTACCATCACCCGGTTCTTCGACATCCCGGGGCTGTACCGGCACTGGAGTCTGCTGTGCGAGTACGACGGCGTCGTCGGCGAGACGGCGGTCTCGGGGCTGTGTGCACTCGAATATGCCCGTGGCGCAGGACCGCACAGTGTGCTGCCGTCGCCGATCGCCTCGCGGCTCGAGCTGCCGGCGCAGGTCTTCACCTATCAGATCGTCGATGTCGACGACCACACCCAGGTGCTCCTCACCCATGTGAGCGGCCCGTTCGGGACCCCGGTGATCCGCACCGCCTACGTGCGGACCGTCGACGGCGGCAGCCACGGCTACACGGCGGGCTGCACCTTCACGGTCGACCGCTACGCCGACCGCCGACTGCGCACCCCGGACGGTCGGATCATGTCCGTCCCCGACCGGTACCGCTGGCGCCTGGTCGACGAGACGGGTTGCGAGGTGCTGCTGCTCGAGTGCGAGGCGGCCGGCGACTGGGCCTACGGGCTCGGCGCCGGATTCGTGGGCAGCTTCCGCTACACCGGCACGTTCGGCGGCGACGCGATCGAGGGCGTCGGGTACGCGGAGTACGTCGACGTCCGCTGACCTGCGGGTGCGAGCGTGAAGTCGTGAACGGCGCGGTCGACGTCGTCGGCCCCCGGGCACGGATCCAGGATCGCCCAGGCCGGGGCGTCGTGCCGGATCCAGTCGTCCCGCCGGAAGTACAGCCGCGCGGTCACGGTCCGCATGTCCGGTGCCTTGACGGTCACGTGCAGGTGCCCCGGTCGCCACGGGTGCCACCCCTCGTGCGCGACGAACCAACCGGCCGGCCCGTCGGTGCGGATCTGGTAGGGCGCGGGCTGCACCGTCGTCACGGCGAACCGGCCCTCGTCGTCGGATGCGCACGCGGCGGCGAGTCGGGTCCCGCAGCGGACGGTCCCCGAGCCGTCGCTGTGCCGAACGAGGACGGTCGCACCGCGTAGGCCGCGCCCGGCGTCGTCGTGGACGTGGCCCTCCAGCACGAGTGGAGTGCCGGCAATCTCCATGAGCGCGCACACCGCCGTGGCGGGAGTCGCCGTCGGGTGGAACCGGAGCGGGAAGATCACGGGAATTCCTTCGATCGAATCGGTGGGGGACAGGCGGATCAGGCGCTGCGGAGCACGGCGGAGGGGGAGGTTCCGAACCGGTCGCGGTAGGTCGCCGCGAACCGGCCGGTGTGTGCGAACCCCCATCGCAGTGCGATCGCGCCGACGGTGTCGTCGGGCCCGGCGTTCGAGAGGTCCTCGCGGACTCGCCCGAGCCGAACGTCGGCCAGGTACTCGGTCGGGCTCCGCCCCACATATCGGCGGAAGCCGTCCTGGAGGCGGCGGACACCGACCCCGGCCCGTTCCGCCATCTCCAGAACTGTCCAGGCGTGGGCGGGGTCGTCGTGGATCGCGTCGATGACGCGCTTGATGATTCGGGGGCGGGCCTCGGCCGACCCCGGCACGTCCTCCGGGACGGCGGCCAGAACGAATCCGGTCGTCACGGCGCTGAGTAGTTGCGCCGAGACGAGCTCGTTGCGGAGCACGGAGTGGGGATCGCGCATCTGCTCCGACAGAGAGTTCACGAATCGCAGCCAACTGGCGCCGACCGGCGTGGAGAGGTCGAGCTGCAACGGCAGCCGGATGCCGGCGCGGCCGAGCGCCCGGCTCGCCTCCTGCTCGAGATAGGTGCGGTCGATGCGCACTCCGAGGATCGCGCACGAGGCGCCCCAGCGGGGGAAGGTCGTGAGCACGTCGGGCGGGCAGATCGTCGCGGTGCCCGGAGCCGACGAGATCTCGTGCCGGCCGGTCCGCGATTCGAGGCGACCGGACAGCGGGATGTTCACCGCGACGGCGCCCGGATGCTCGGAACGGACGGAGACCTCTGCACCCCAGTCGATCCGGGCGATGCGAACCGGACCGATGCCCGCGTTCTCGAGTGTGGCCGACTCGGGGCCTGCCGACGAGAGTGGGATCAGCCGATGCGGGAAGTAGGCGTCGGCGACGACGCTCGAGACCTGCTCCCAGTCGGTGAGGCGGGTGTCATCCTCTGCCTGCACCCGGAGTGTGTCCGACGCGATGGACATCGTTCGCTACCTTTCGCCCGGTGAGTCCCATCCACATGGCGTATCAGGTAATTGAACCCTTGCCTCGGTTGTCGCACCAGAGTCCGGACGGTACGTAATGCGCCTCGGTGCGCTATCCGGACGACGGCTGCGTTCCCCGGATGTCGGTGGACCGTCCAGGCAGGGAAGGAAGACCGATGAGACAAATGGCTGGGGTCTCAAATAGCCTGACGGACATGCTTGTTGTGACAACGAACGACATTCCCGGGTGGGAGATCCAACGTGTGATCGGTGAGGTGTTCGGGTTGACCGTTCGGTCTCGGAACATCGGTTCGCAGATCGGTGCCGGCCTCAAGTCCCTCGTCGGCGGCGAACTGCAGGGAATGACCAAGAATCTCACCGAGAGCCGCAACGAGGCGATGGGGAGGCTGATCAACGAGGCCGCGCAGCGTGGCGGAAACGTCATTGTCGCAATGCGATTCGAGACGTCCGACCTCGGCGGCAACTGGTCGGAGATCTGCGCGTACGGCACGGCGGCCTACGCGGTCCCGGTCACCGACGCCGCGAGGCAGACCGCGGCGGAACTGGGCTACCGGTAGACGAGCTGTAGACAGGTGCGGGGTCGCGCACGTGAACGTGCACGACCCTGCACCGGCGTCAAGCGTTACTGCTGGTCTGCCGCTACTCAGGCAGTGGTGGCCTTACGACGGCGGGTGAACATGAACGCACCGCCACCGGCGAGCACGACGGCCGCGGCGACACCCGCGACGGCGGGGTTCACGAGCGGAACCGCGGCGGTGTCGGCGGTCGCGACCTCGAGGCAGTCGCCGGCGCCGGCGCACGAGCCGGGGACGCCGGCCGGCAGATTCGCCGGGTCGGCGAGCACGGAGACCAGGTTGTGGTCGCCCTGCTCGGCGTACGGCTTGGCGACGACGCTGTAGACCACCGTCACGGTCTGCCCCGGTGCAAGCGTTCCGTTGATGCCGAACAGGTCACCGGCACCACTGACGACAAGTGCGCCATCGGAACTCGTCGGCCCGGACACCAGGTCGGCGTCGTCGAGGACACCTGCGAGCGCCAGCGCGCGATCGACGGTGACCGGCTGTCCACCGCTGTTGGTCAGCGTGACGGTGTAGTTCACCACTTGGCCGTCCTGGATCGGTCCGGCAGCGTCCGAGGTGTGCGTCACCTGCAGCTGACTCGGCGCGGCATCGAGCGTCAGCGAGACGTTGTCGACGACGGCCTCGTTGCTGCCGAAGTCCACGATGAATTGGGCGACGACATTCACCGATCGCGTCCCCACCGGAACAGCGACGGTAGCTTCCCGGAACACGGACCCGGAAACGTTTCCGCGCTCGCGGGCCATCGGCGCGGGGAGCACCTGTGTCGCAAGGATGTTTCCGTCCGTGCCGAGGAACTGGTAGGTGACGCCGCCCCGGTCGTTCTGGGTGCCGAAGCCGCCGACGTGCGCCGACATCTTCGCCGTTACCTTGCCAGTGTCGATGCTCGCGGCGGACGGCGTGAGGTCCACCAGCTGGCTGGCGTCCTCCGATGCCCGCGTATCGGCGTGCAGCGCGTACGTACCACCGTTGAACGTGCCGAGCGCGCCGGTCGGGCCGACCAGGGTATTGGCGGGATATCCCCCTGCCGTATACGGGATAGGAAGGAAGTTTCTGCCCGTCCAACCCGTGGTGCCGTCCTCACCACCACCGTTGACGACCAGCTCTCCCGGCTGTGTCACCAGCGGGTCTGCGCTAGCCCCCGCCGGCGCCACCGTCACCGTCACGGCTGCGGCCGCTGCTGCGGCCAGTGCCAGACGCGCGGCACTTCGTCTCAACGAAGTCTTGCTCACCTTCACTCCATTCTGGACGCCCCCCGGTGACGGTGCCCCGCCACCGCGACAGGGATGGGTCTCTCCCCCTGGAGGGTGGCGCACACAAAAGGTCTAGAACGGGTGGGCAACCGGATCATGCGCTGTCCCGCATGGACTGTGCGCGGCACCGCACGCGGTGCCGCCTCGTTCGGGGTGTCGCGGAGTGCCAGTGCCGGTACTCCGAAAGTCGATGCCTTCTCTTGGATTCCGCCCGGAGCGCTGTCACCTGTCGGCGCCGACAGGTGTGGGGTCGCGCACGTGATCCGTGCGCGACCCCGCATCGGTGTCAAGCGTTATTGCTCGTCGACCATCGCTCAGGCGGTGGTGGACTTCCGGCGACGGGTGAACATGTAGACGCCACCGCCGGCGAGCACGGCGGCCGCGACGACGCCCGCGACGGCGGCGTTGACCATCGGCACGGCGGCGGTGTCGGCGGTCGCGACCTCGAGGCAGTCACCGAGGCCGGTGCACGAACCCGGAACGCCGGCCGGCAGATTCGCCGGATCGGCAAGCACGGCGACGAGGTTGTGGTCGCCCTGGTCGGCGTACGGCTTGGTGACGACGCTATAGACGACTGTCACGGTCTGTCCTGGTGCGAGCGTTCCGTTGATGCCGAACAAGTCACCGGCACCGTTGACAACAAGCGCGCCATCGGAACTCGTCGGGCCGGACACCAGGTCGGCGTCGTCGAGGACGCCCGCCAGGGCCAGCGCCCGGTCGACGGCGATCGGCTGTCCACCGGTGTTGGTCAGCGTGACGGTGTAGTTGACGACCTGGCCGTCGAGGATCGGTCCGGCAGCGTCCGACGTGTGGGTCACCGTCAGCTCGCTGGGCGGTGCATCGAGCGTCAGCGAGACGTTGTCGACGAAGCCGTTGTTGACGCCGTACTCGACAGTGAACTGGGCGATGACCTTCACCGAGCGCGTGCCCACCGGAAGCGTGGCGGTGGCTTCCCGGAACACGGCCCCGGAAACGTTTCCGCGATCGCTGGCCATCGGCGCGGCAAGCACCTGCGTCCCGAGGGTCTGTCCGCCTACGCCCAGGAACTCATAGGTCACACCACCCCGGTCGTTCTGGACATCCATGCCGCCGAGGTACGCGGACATGTGCGCGGTCACCTTGCCGGCGTCGATGCTCGCGGCCGACGGCGTGAGGTCGATGACCTGGCTGGCGTCCTCCGATGCCTGCGCGTTGACGTTCAGCGCGTACGTGCCACTGTCGAACGTACCGATCGCGCCGGAGGGGCCGACCAGCTTGGCGACGGGATATCCGGTTGCCACATACGGCATTGCCTTGAGGTTGGCGGTGCCACTCCACCCGGTGGTCCCCTGCTCGGCGCCACCATTGACGACCAGCTCTCCCGGCTGTGTCACCAGCGGGTCTGCGCTAGCCCCCGCCGGCGCCACCGTCACCGTCACGGCTGCGGCCGCTGCTGCGGCCAGTGCCAGACGCGCGGCACTTCGTCTCAACGAAGTCTTGCTCACCTTCACTCCATTCTGGACGCCCCCCCCCGGTGACGGTGCCCCGCCACCGCGACAGGGATGGGTCTCTCCCCCTGGAGGGTGGCGCACACAAAAGGTCTAGAACGGGTGGGCAACCGGATCATGCGCTGTCCCGCATGGACTGTGCGCGGCACCGCACGCGGTGCCGCCTCGTTCGGGGTGTCGCGGAGTGCCAGTGCCGGTACTCCGAAAGTCGATGCCTTCTCTTGGATTCCGCCCGGAGCGCTGTCACCTGTCGGCGCCGACAGGTGTGGGGTCGCGCACGTGATCCGTGCGCGACCCCGCATCGGTGTCAAGCGTTATTGCTCGTCGACCATCGCTCAGGCGGTGGTGGACTTCCGGCGACGGGTGAACATGTAGACGCCACCGCCGGCGAGCACGGCGGCCGCGACGACGCCCGCGACGGCGGCGTTGACCATCGGCACGGCGGCGGTGTCGGCGGTCGCGACCTCGAGGCAGTCACCGAGGCCGGTGCACGAACCCGGAACGCCGGCCGGCAGATTCGCCGGATCGGCAAGCACGGCGACGAGGTTGTGGTCGCCCTGGTCGGCGTACGGCTTGGTGACGACGCTATAGACGACTGTCACGGTCTGTCCTGGTGCGAGCGTTCCGTTGATGCCGAACAAGTCACCGGCACCGTTGACAACAAGCGCGCCATCGGAACTCGTCGGGCCGGACACCAGGTCGGCGTCGTCGAGGACGCCCGCCAGGGCCAGCGCCCGGTCGACGGCGATCGGCTGTCCACCGGTGTTGGTCAGCGTGACGGTGTAGTTCACGACCTGACCGTCCTGGAGCGGCCCGGCCGCGTCGGAGGTGTGCGTGACCTGCAGCTTGCCGGGGAGCGGGGGCATCCCGATCACGGACACGGTGTCGTTGCCGCTGTTGGTGACGTAGGTCTTGGTGCCGTCGGGGGCGAACGCGATCCCGTACGGATTCGCGCCGACGGGGATGGTGGCGGTGACGGCGTTGGTGGCGGTGTCGATCACCGACACCGTGCTGCCGCCGGTGTTGGCGACGTAGGCGCGGGTTCCGTCGGCGGTGATCTTCAACCCGTCGGGCGCAGCACCGACGGGAATGGTGGCGATCACGGTGCCCGTAGCGGTGTCGATCACCGACACCGTGTTGCTGTTCTGGTTGGCGACGTAGGCGCGCGTGCCCGCGGGGTTGATCGCCACGTCGTACGGCGCAGCACCGACAGGGATGGTGGCGACGATGGTGTTGGTGGCGGTGTCGATCACCGACACCGTGTCGCCGCCGGTGTTGGTGACGTAGGCGCGCGTGCCGTCGGGGGTCATCGCCACCCCGAACGGACCCGACTCGGCGGGGATGGTGGCGGTGACGGTGCCCGTGGCGGTGTCGATCACCGACACCGTGAAGCCCACCCAATTGGCGACGTAGGCGCGGGCGCCGTTGGGGGTGAACGCCACTCCGTACGGCCGATCGCCGACGGGGATCGTGGCGGTGACGGCGTACGTGGCGGTGTCGATCACCGACACCGTGTTGCTGACGGTGTTGGTGACGTAGGCGTGGGCGCCGTTGGGAGTGATCGTCACCCCGTATGGACCCGCGCCGACAGGGATGGTGGCGGTGACGGTGCCCGTGGCGGTGTCGATCACCGAGACCGAGTCGTCGCCGAGGTTGGCGACGTAGGCGCGGGTGCCGTCGGGGGTGATCGCCATCCCGAACGGCCGTGCGCCGACGCCGATGGTGGCAATGACGGTGTCGGCGGTGTCGGCATGAGCGGCGGGCATGACCGACAGCATCATCCCGATCGCCGCGACGACCGCAGCAACGAACCGCGACGTTAGGTGCCGACGGCGACCTGTGGCCGGGTGCGCTCGCCCCCCACTGGGGGATGAGAGAGTGGCGTTGGGGGGCATCGTAATTGGCTCCTTCGTGAGCGCCGGGGTGAACGCCGCCGGGCGGCGGCGTTCCTGGTGGTGCGGTGTGCGGGGCGCGATCGGAGAAGATCGGTCGGTCTGCCAGCCCTCGGCGCAAAGTCAGCACCGGCAACAGCGTGGTATTCCGTCCGGATGCCCCCCTGTGGCGGTGCCCCGCCATCTCCACAGGGGTGGGTCTCCCACTGGAGGATTCCTCATGCACGCCCGCAGCGCTGGCGTCGTAGACCGATAATGCGGCCGCTCGCATCGACTGTGCGCGGGCCCGCACCGACAGTGCGGGGGAACGCATCACTCGCCAGACAGCCGGTGCGAAGGACGCCGCCGGGCGCGGCCCGCTCGTGCGGTCACGGCATACCGGAAGATTTACGACGATCGGCGATCGTCATCGACAGACCTGCGTCGAAGCGAAATGCCATGCCCGGCTGGGTAAGGCGACGGTGCGGGGCCGCACACGTGAATCGTGCACGACCCCGCACCGCTGGTCACTCGTTATTGCCGGTCGACCATCGCTCAGGCGGTGGTGGACCTACGGCGGCGGGCGAACATGAACACGCCACCGCCGGCGAGCACTGCGGCTGCGACGACGCCCGCGACGGCGGGGTTGACCATCGGGACGGCGGCGGTTTCGGCGGTCTCGACCTCGAGGCAGTCACCGAGGCCGGTGCACGAACCCGGAATGCCGGCAGGCAGATTCGCCGGATCGGCAAGCACGGCCACCAGGTTGTGGTCGCCCTGCTCCGCGTACGGCTTGGTGACGACGCTGTAGACCACCGTCACCGTCTGCCCCGGTGCGAGAGTGCCGTTGATGCCGAACAAGTCACCGGCACCGTTGACAACAAGCGCGCCATCGGAACTCGTCGGGCCGGACACCAGGTCGGCGTCGTCGAGGACGCCCGCCAGGGCCAGCGCCCGGTCGACGGCGATCGGCTGTCCACCGGTGTTGGTCAGCGTGACGGTGTAGTTCACGACCTGACCGTCCTGGAGCGGCCCGGCCGCGTCCGACGTGTGGGTCACCTGCAGCGCACCGGGATTCGGTGCCTTCTCGGTCCCGATCACCGACACCGTGCTGCCGTCGGAGAGGGTGACGTAGATCTGGGTGCCGTCGGGGGTGATCGCCATCGCGGCCGGCTGCCCGCCGACGGGGATGGTGGCGGTGACGGTGCCCGTGGCGATGTCGATCACCGACACCGTGCCGTCGTGGCCGCTGTCGCCGCCGGTGGCGACGTATGCGTGGGTGCCGTCGGGGGTGAACACGATCGCGTACGGATTCGGGCCGACGGTGATGGTCGCAGTGACGGCGTTGGTGGCGGGGTCGATCACCGACACCGTGTTGCCGGCGGCGTTGGTGATGTAGACGTGGGTGCCGTTGAACGCCACCCCGTGCGGCTGCTCGCCGAGGGGGATGGTGGCGATGACGGTGCCCGTGGCGGTGTCGATCACCGACGCCGTGTCTTCCATCTGGTTGGCGACGTAGGCGCGGGCGCCGTCGGGGGTGAACGCCACTCCGAACGGATACGCGCCGACGGGGATGGTCGCAGTGACCGCGCCCGTGGCGATGTCGATCACCGACACGGTGCCGTCGAGATGGTTGGCGACGTAGGCGTGTGTGCCGTCGGGGGTGAACGTCACCGTGTCCGGCTGAGCGCCGACGGGGATGGTGGCGGTGACGGTGCCCGTGGCGGTGTCGATCACCGACACCGTGTTGTCGCCGCCGGTGGTGACGTAGGCGCGGGTGCCGTCAGGGGCGATCGCCACTCCGTACGGCGCAGTGCCGACAGAGATGGTGGCGGTGACCGTGCCCGTGGCAGTGTCGATCACCGACACCGTATTGCTGGTGTGGTTGGTGACGTAGGCGTGGGTGCCGTCGGGGGTGAACGCCACACCGTGCGGCTGCGCGCCGACGGGGATGGTGGCAATGACGGTGTCGGGGATGTCGGCGAACGCGGCGGGCACGATCGACAGCATCAGTCCGATCGCCGCCACGACCACAGCAGCGAACCGCGAGGTTGTGCGCCGACGGCGACCAGTAGCTGGGTGCACTCGCCTCCCGCCGGGGGATGAGAGAGTGGCGGTGTGGGGCATCGTCATTGGCTCCTTCGTGAGCGCCGGGTGAACCCCGCCGGTCGGCGGCGTTCCTGGAGGTGCGGTGTGCGGGGCGCGATCGAAGAAGAGCGGTCGGGCCGCCCGGATAGGTAGGTCGGCCCGCTGTCGGCGAAAAGTCAGCACGCGCAAACAGTGAGGAACTCCGTTCCGGGCGCCCCTGTGGCGGTGCCCCGCCATCTCCACAGGGGTGCGTCTCTCCCCCTGGAGAATTCACCATGCACACCCGCGGCGCGGGCGTAGTAGCCAGATCATGCGGTCGCTCGCATCGACAGTGCGCGGGTCCGCATCCACAGTGCGGGGACACGCATCGGTTCACACGTCACCCGGTGCGAAGGATGCCGCCGGCGAATTACGGGGTTTGGTGAGATCTCACTAGGCCGGGGCTCCGAGGTGACTATCGGACGCAGCTGAATGCTGTGTCTGGCTGGGTAAGACGACAGTGCGGGGCCGCGCACGTGAATCGTGCGCAACCCCGCACCGCAGGTCACTCGTCAGTCGATCGCCGCTCAGGCGGTGGTGGACTTACGGCGACGGGCGAACATGAACACGCCACCGCCGGCAAGCACGACGGCTGCGGCGACGCCCGCGACGGCGGGGTTGACCATCGGGACGGCGGCGGTGTCGGCGGTCGCGACCTCGAGGCAGTCACCGAGGCCGGTGCACGAACCCGGAACGCCGGCCGGCAGATTCGCCGGATCGGCAAGCACGGCGACGAGGTTGTGGTCGCCCTGGTCGGCGTACGGCTTGGCGCTGACGCTGTAGACGACTGTCACGGTCTGTCCTGGTGCGAGCGTGCCGTTGATGCCGAACAGGTCACCGGCACCGTTGACGACAAGTGCGCCATCGGAACTCGTCGGCCCGGACACCAGGTCGGCGTCGTCGAGGACGCCGGCCAGGGCCAGCACCCGGTCGACCGGGATCGGCTGTCCACCGGTGTTGGTGAGCGTGACGGTGTAGTTCACGACCTGGCCGTCCTGGATCGGCCCGACCGCGTCGGAGGTGTGGGTCACCTTCAGTTCACCAGGCGTGGCCGGCTTCTCGACCGCGATCACCGACACCGTGCCGCCTCCGGCGTTGGTGACGTATACGTGGGTGCCGTCGGGCGTGATAGCCACCCGGTACGGGTTCGCGCCGACCGGGACAGTCGCCGCGACCGTGCCCGTGGCGGTGTCGATCACCGACACCGTGCCGTCGCCGCCGTTTGCGACGTAGGCGCGCGTGCCGTCGGGGGTGATCTTCACCCCGTACGGCAACGTGCCGACGGGGATGGTGGCGGTGACGGTGCCCGTGGCGGTGTCGATCACCGATACCGCGTTGTCGCCGCCGGTGGTGACGTAGGCGCGGGTGCCGTCGGGGCTGACCGCCACCCCGAACGGATTCGTGGCGACCGGGATGGTGGTGGTGACGGCGTTCGTGGCGGTGTCGATCACCGACACGGAGTTGCTCGTCCAGTTGGCGATGTAGGCGCGGGTGCCGTCGGGAGTGAACGCCACCCCGTAGGCGTCCGTGCCGACGGGGATGGTGGTGGTGACGGCGTTCGTGGCGGTGTCGATCACCGACACGGTGTCGATCGCCGACACGGTGTGGTCGGCGATGTTGGTGACGTAGGCGCGGGTGCCGTCAGGGGTGATCGCCACCGCGTACGGCAACGTGCCGAGCGGGATGGTGGCGGTGACGGCGTTCGTGGCGGTGTCGATCACCGACACCGTGTTGCTGACTTGGTTCGTGACGTAGGCGCGGGTGCCGTCAGGGCTGATCGCCACCGCGTACGGCGCCGTGCCGACGGGGATGGTGGCGGTCACGATGCCCGTGGCGGTGTCGATCACCGACACGCTGTGGTCGGCGAAATTCGCGACGTAGGCGCGGGTGCCGTCGGGAGTGATTGCCACAACGGCCGGAGACGCGCCGACAGGGATGGTGGCGGTGACGGTGTCGGCGTACGCGGCGGGCACGATCGAGAGCATCAGCCCGATCGCGGCGACAACCGCAGCAACGAATCGCGAGGTAGCCGGGTGCGCTCGCTTCCCGCCGGGGGGCGCGAGAGTAGCGTTGTGGGGCATCGTCATTGGCTCCTTCGTAAGCTCCGGGCGAACGCCGCCGGCGGTGGCGTTCCTGGAGGCGCGGTGTGCCGGCCGCGATCGGAGAAGATCGGTCGGTCTGGGGGCGGTGCCCCGCCACCTCCACAGGAGTAGGTCTCTCCCCCTGGAGGATTCCCCATGCGCGCCCCCAGCGCGGGCGCGCTGACCCGATAATGCGGCCGCTCGCATCGACAGTGCGCGGGCCCGCACCGACTGTGCGGGGGCACGCATCGGCTCACACGCCACCACGATTGGGTATCAGGGGAGCGTCGCGGCCTCCGGCTGCAACGTCGGGACCCTCACCAGCTCGGCGATGGCTGCGGCGGCGCGCTCGCTTGCGCGCCCGTCGCCGTACGGGTTGCCGGCAGTCGTCATCGCTCGGTAGGCATCGCCGTCGAGGAGCAGTCGAGAGGCCTCGCCGAAGATCGTGGCCGGTCGGGTACCGACCAGCAGCGCGCATCCGGCGTCGATCGCTTCGGGGCGTTCGGTGGTGTCGCGGAGCACCAGTACCGGCACTCCGAAAGTCGGTGCCTCCTCCTGGATTCCGCCGGAGTCGGTGAGCACCAGATGCGAATGGCGGAGCGCTGTCACCAAGTCGGTGTATTCGAGCGGCTCGGTGAGCAGAATGCGTTCGTGCGCGCCCAGATTCGCCGTCAGGGTCTCCCGCACCATCGGATTCGGGTGCATCGGGCACAGAACGACGATGTCGGGCACGGCCTCGACGACCCGTCGTACCGACTTCGCGATCGCGCTCATCGGTGCACCCCACGACTCGCGGCGATGCAGCGTCAGCAGGACCAGTCGTCGACCGCTGGCCAGCGCGGTCTGCAGAGCGGGGTCGACGGGCGGAATGTCGCTGGAGGCCACGGTGAGCAACGCGTCGACGACGGTGTTGCCCGTCACCGTGACCCGATCGGGCGTGACACCCTCGTCGAGCAGGTTGCGGCGGGCCAGGTCCGTGGGGCAGAGGTGCAGTGCCGTCACGGCCGCGGTCATCCGCCGATTGCCCTCCTCCGGAAACGGGTTGTGGAGGTCGTGCGAGCGCAGCCCGGCCTCGAGGTGGACGACGGGGATGTTCTCGCTGAACGCGGCCAGCGCGGCCGCGGTGGAACTGGAGGTGTCACCGTGAACTACCACTGCGTCGGGGCGCTCGGCGCGGAGTACCGCGCTGGTGGCGGTGGTGACCCGGCCGGACAGTCGGCCCAGCGGCTGCCCCGGCTCCATGAGGTTCAGATCGTGGTCGGCAGAGATACCGAACGTCGCGTGGACCTGGTCGACCAAGGTGGTGTGCTGGCCGGTGACGATCACTGTCGGGTCGAGCGAGGGATGGGACTCGAGTGCCTTGACCAGTGGTGCGCACTTGATGGCTTCTGGGCGGGTTCCGTAGATCACCGCGATTCGAGCCGACCGTGACCCGCTGCGCTCGGATTGGTGCGACAAGATCGCTGCCCCTTTCGCTCTCCCGATCCGAGGTCCGACTGTCGGAACGGTGCACTCGTCGACAGTCAACCCCGACTCTCGACGCAGCCGGGACTTGCGGAGCGACGAGGCGGAATGCCGTACAGATCGGTGCGGTATCCCGCAGTTCCCGCATTGATTCGGTGGATCTCCACCGATTCGCGGTGGCCCGTGTGGCGGAAGCAAATGGTCAAGCGTTAGATATAGGCGATTCAAGATCGTCATTACTGAAGAAGGGGCACGACGGCAACGATGAACGACGGGGGATTCCGCGGCCGTGCGGCGGAGCCGATCTCCACCCTTCGCCAGGTTCAGGATGCGTTCGAGGCGGCCGAGCTCGGTCTGGGGTCCGCGTTGGTGGTGACCGGGCCTGCCGGGTCGGGGCGTACGCGTCTGCTGGGTGAGTTGGTCGTCACTTCGTCGTTCGAGACGGTCTCGATCGGCGGTGCGTCGAACGTGTCCGAGTACGTCGATTACAGCTTGATGGCGATGCTGGGCCGGTCGGGTCGGTTGCGCGACGGCGGCGGGCGGGCGGCGGGGTTCGAGATCGGCGAGTCCACGGTGGCGGCCCGGGCCGAGCAGTTGCTCGATGTGATCGCGCGGCACGCGGACCATCAGGGGCCGTTGGCGATCCTGGTCGACGATGCCGACCGGATGGCGCAGGGTTGCCAACAGCTGCTCGCGTATGTGGGGCGGCGGCTGGCGAATCATCGGGTCGTGCTGTTGCTGGTCAGTGGTGTCGAGCCGCCGGAGCCGTTCCTGTCGTTGCCGCAGGTTGCGGTGCCCCCGTTGGGGTATGCCGCCGCGTCGGCGCTGATGGCCGAGGCGCTCGGGACGGTTCCGGCGCCGGCGCTGGTCGACGAGTTGCACCGCATCTCGCGCGGCAAACCGGGGGTGTTGCTGGAGCTGTGTGAGACGGTCACCGACGGGCAGATCGCGGGGATCGAGTCGATCCGCTATCCGATCGTGGTCGGTGGCTCGCGTGCGTCGCGGTGGACCGAGATCGACGACCGGTCGACCGAGAGTCAGCGGACGCTGCTGGCGCTGCTGGCGGTGGCGAAGTCGGTACCGGTGCCGGATCTGCTCGAGGTGGCGACGAACGCGGACAGCGCCGACCCCGGGCGCGAGCTGGACGGGTTGCTGTCGTTGCGGCAGGTGGAGCGGGTCGGGGACCGGGTTCGGATCGGCAACCTGCTGGACCGGTGGGCCGTGTACGGGGCCGCCACTTCTGCGCGCCGGTCGCTCGCGCACACCCTGGTCGACGAGCGCGGGTATCAGCGCGAGCTCGGGGGCGGACGTGGCGGCGACGCGGACGCTTCGGTGCTGCGGCCGATCGACCCGGACCTCGCTGTGGAGCAGGTCCTGGCGACCGCCGAGGCGTTGGTCCGTGAGTCGTCGTGCGCGCTGGCGCTGTCGGTTCTGCGTGAGGCGATCGCGGTGTCGGCGGGCGCGAGTGCGAGCACGCTGCGGTTGGCTGCTGCGAGGCTTGCGCTGGACATGGGATTCCGGAGCGACGCGGAGAGTCTCGCGGACGAGGTGGTGTGGTCGGATGCGTGCGTGCGCGACCGTGCCGCAGCCGAACTCGTCAAGGTCGAGGCGCGTTATCTCGCCGATCGACCCATCAACGTCGAGTCGGTCGTCGACGCAGTACGCGAGTTCTCCGAGGAGGCACCGGCCACCGCGATGAACCTGGCCGGCATGGCGATCATCTTCCAGCTCGAGCAGGACCAGTTCTACGGTGTGTACGAGCTGCACGGGCTGGCGGAGCACATCCACGCCGGTCAGACCGGTAGCCCCGCCGACGCGCTCACGCTGGCGCGGATGAGCCTGGCGCTGGCCCGGGAGAACTCCGAGGAAGCGCTGTCCCTGCACAACGCGGCGGACGCCGCCGAGTCGTTCTCCCGGCGTGACTTTCGGGAGATCCTCGGTTCGGGGATCGTTCTCACCCGGCTGGGACGGGTCGAGGAGGCCCGGGCGCGGTTCGAATGCGCTTCGAATCCGTCCCTGACCCCGCTCCAGCGGATGTACCTGCTCACGGCGCAGGTCGACTGCGAGATCATTGCGGGAAATCCCGTCGGAGCGAGGAATCTTTGGGAGCAGGCCGACGCGATCTTCTCGTCTCACACGCACCTGCGGACGATGCGCTTGGCTCAGCGCGTGCAGATCCTTGGGTTGCAGGGTCGGTTCGACGAGGCCGAACAGGTTGCGGCCCAGTTACTTTCGGTCGGTGCTTCGGGGGAGATCGACAGCCTGCAGGCGAGGGTGCTCGCGGCCCTGGGTGAGAACGCGTTGATGCAAGGGGATGCTGAGCGGGCGATCGCCCTGCTCGAGCAGAGCATCGACCACGTCGACCGCCATGCCTGCATCTGGAAGACGAAACGGTACGTCGACCTCATCGAGGCGCTCGTGCTTGCCGGCGATCTGCGGGCCGCCACCCGCATGCTGGACGTGACGACCGGGCGGTTGCAGCAGCGCACCCGCACGACTCTGACGTCGGCGATCCTGGCACGGGGACGGCTGCTGGTCGCCGAAATCACCGACGCCCGTGAGTTGGTCGAGCTGGCGCTGGGTTCCCGGGAAGACAAGGTTCCCGCGCTCGAGCGGGCTCGTTCCCTGGCGATCTATGCCGACCGGCTGCGGGAGAACGGCAAGGTGGCCCAGAGCCGTCAGCGGGCGCGGACGGCCTTCGCGCTGTTCGAACGCATCGGCGCCGACGGGTGGATCAGGGGTGGTCGTTGGTCCACCCGCATGGAGGTGGAGGCCGCGGCGCACCCGGTACCCGGTGATTCTCGCCTCGGGACGCTGAGCGACATCGAGCGGCGGGTGGTCCAACTCGTGGTGCAGGGCATGCGCAACCGTGAGATCGCCGCGCAACTGTACGTTTCGCAGCGCATGGTGGAGAAGCATCTCACCGGCATCTTCCGCAAACTCGGCATCCGTTCGCGCGCCGAGCTCTTCGCGTTGATCAAGAGCGAGCAGCCGGCGTCTGCTGCGGCGAGCATCCCTGTGTGAGGTTCCGAATTCCCTATGCCTGGACGACATCGATATTCGCCGTACGACGCCACACCGGTGGTTCTGGACGCGCCGGCCACACGTGCGCAACGGATCTACCGCGGGGCAGGTGAGGCCCTGCTGACGCTTGCGTTGATCGGCGCCCTGTTCATCGTGTACGAGGTGTACTGGACCGATCTCACCTCCGGACGCAAACAGCGCACGGCCACAGAGCAACTCGATCAGCTGTGGTCCGAGCCCGACCGCACGCGGACAGTGACCGAGGCGTCCGGACCGGTGGGCTTCGCGAAGCTGCACATCCCCGCCTTCGGCAACGATTTTCAGCTGACGGTGATGCAGGGAACGTCCGACGCCGACCTGGAAGTCGGGCCCGGGCATTACGAGGGGACCGCGCAACCCGGCGAACGGGGCAACTTCGCGCTTGCCGGTCATCGGGTGGGCAAGGGCTCTCCGTTCAACGACATCGACCTGCTGAAGACCTGTGACGCGGTGGTGGTGGAAACCCGGACCCATTGGTACACCTACCGGGTGCTGCCGAGCGCGAGCGAAGCGTTGGACTGGGCGACCAGCAGGAAACCTGCCACGTGTTCGGCCGGCGCGGTCCCCGTCACACCGCTGCCGGCGCCCTATCAGCGCGCGGTGGGTCAGCAGGTGGTCGATCCGAGCGCCATCGGCGTGATCGCACCCGTGCCGATGAACACGGATTATGCGGAGCCGCCGCAGGACGGAGCTGCGCTGCTGACGCTCACCACCTGCACTCCCCGTTTCTCGGCGACGCATCGGCTGGTGGTACAGGCGATCCTGGTCGACGCGGCGGAGAAGGATCGGCTGAATCCCGTTTCACCCAAAGCTCTCTCGGAAGGATAGTCGTGTACGCCTGGATCTGGCGGCATCTTCCCGGCCCCTGGCCGGCGAAACTGACCGCCGCGCTGGCGATCTTCATTGCGATCGTGGCGTTGCTGATGCTCGTGGTGTTTCCCGTGATCGAGCCGTTCGTTCCGTTCACCCGGGTGGCAGTGCTGTGAGGGCCGACCACGCGTCGGCCGTTGTCGCCGTGGCCGTTCTCCTCGCCGCAGTAGCCGGTTGCAGTGCGGCCGCGGAGATTCCCGACGTCCCGGCGGCAGCACCGTCGGCCGCCGTCGCCGCGGTGCCCGACATCCCGGTCCCGCGTACCGCGGGCGACTGCTCGGTCCTCTCGGTCGAGCAGGTCGAGGAGCTCAACGGCGAACGGATCGGGTCGGTGCTGGTCGATCCCACGGTCGACCCGCCCGCGTGCTTCTTCACCGATCTCGGCGGCGCCGTGGTGGCCTCGGTGTGGGTGGCGCGGACCGCGGCCGAGACCACTGCGGTTCAGGTGGTGGACCGCGCGACCCCGATATCGAGCAGCTCGCCGGCGTCGGAACCGGCGGGCTGGAGTGGTGGCCGATCCGGCGGTCCGGACGGTTCGGTGTACGCGGTTGCACGTGGAACAACGGCGATCGTCGTGACCACGACGCAGCCACAGTCGGTACGTGCGCAGCGGTTGGCGCTCGCCGCCGTCGAGACGATCGGGTGACGAGCCAACCGGCCAGGGCGGTACGGCATCACGCACCATCGTGTGCGCGGTCCCGCCCTTTCGTCTCGCGCCGCGGCTTACGTGTTCGGGGCACCATTACCGTCGGTGTGTTCGCGCCGCTGCGGAACATGTCATGACTCAACAAGGAGCGGTTGGTTGTTCAGGTCGATCTTTGTGATCGTGGCGGCGTTGGCGGCAACGACGTTCGCCGTCGGGTGCGGGGCCCAGCCGGACACCGCACTTCCCACCTATCAGGCCGCCGAGGGTACCTGCTACGTCCGCGAGACCGCGGAGGAGATGCTCTCGCTCAGCAACGTCTCGCCATGGGTCAACTGCGAATACCCGCATCAGCTCGAGGTATACGGCTTCGGCACCCTGCCGGAGGACCTACTGAACCAGCCCGACCGTCCGTCCAACGCGTTGGAGCGTCTGCCGGCCTCGGACGTCTGCCCGTGGGACGGGATTCGCGAATACCTCGGTGCACGCGAGTTCGACTACCAGTACGGAATCTCGGTGTGGGCCAAGTATCCGACGCAGAAGGAATGGGCCAATGGGCTCCGCACGGTGGTGTGCTCGCTCGGCGTCCAGGATCCGCTCCGACCGGACACTCGGCCCGAGTTCACCGGGTCGCTGCGGAACATCATGGGACGCACCATCTCCGACGGCATCCGGTTGTGCCGATCGGGCGAGACTCAGACGTTGTGTTCGCGTCCGCACGACGCCGAGATGACCGGGGCGATCCCCGTGCCGAACGGCGACGCCCAGGTCCGCCTCGACGCGGCCTACCGGGCCTGCCAGCCGGTGATCGACCAGTACACGGCGGGGCAGAAGCCGGAGGACTTCGTGATCAAACCTCTCGTCGGTGAGGCGTCGGCGGATTGCTGGTACGGGCCGGCATCCGGCACCGTCGTCGGCAGCGTGCGCGGTGGACTCACGTGAGCAACAAGTTCGAACTCGTCGACGCGGACGGTGTCGCCTTCACCGACGATCCCCTCGCGTTGGTGCCCGGCACCAAGCCCCCGAAGCCGCGCCCGCGGCTGCAGGCGGCATTCGCCGCGTTCTCCCGGTTCCTCGGGTACCGGCTCGAGGGCACGGCGCTCGGCTGGGTGTCGGTAGTAACTGGTGCGTCCTTCGCGGGTCTCATACTGATGCGCCTCTTCTACGGCGGCGCCATCGGTCTGAGCGACCAGGGTGACGGTCAGCGGCTCACGTGCGGCATGGGTCTGCGCGCCGGGAACCCGTACAACGCCCCGGTCGACGACCTGGTGTACACCACCTACTACCAACACCGGTGGTACGGCGAGGACTGTCCCTGGAACACCTACGGGCAGGCGTACAACTCGTCGCAGCTCTACCTGTTGCAGCTCGCCAAGTGGTTGACCCCGCTGCTGCGCCTGCCGGGCGACATGGACCTGCGCGCCCTCGGCGTCGTGTGCGCCATCGTGCTCGGTGTGCTCGCCGGACTGCTCTTCGCGTGGGTCCCGGGATCCCTGGTGGGCAAGGCGTTCGTCGTCGGCGGCGTGTGGCTGGTGGTGGCGGACGCATCGTTCGCCGGCTACTTCGTGTCGCCCTACAGCGACACCGGCGCCATCCTCGGCGTGCTGGCGCTGACCGTCGCAGCCCTGGCGATGTGGCGCGCGGCGCGCGTGCACTGGTGGCACATCGCCGCGATCGGGGTCATCGGGTTGTTCACCACAACGACCAAGACTCAGGCGGTGACCTTCGCCGTGGTCGCGGTTGCGCTCATGCTCAGTCGCCGGGTGGGCGACCCGGTATCGCTCGGCCAGTATCCGCTGCAGGGCAGATGGTTCGCGCTCGGCGCCTCGGGTGCGCTGCTCGCCTCGGTGGGCCAATACCTGCGTACGCAGCCGGCCCGGTTCGCCGAACTGAACCAGTACAACGCGGTGTTCGTCGAGATGCTCCCGCACAGTCCGCATCCCGAGCAGGACCTGGCTCGGCTGGGGCTCGATCCGTCGCTCGTCTCCGGTCTGGGCTCGCGGATCAACTCGCCGAACGCGGTGACCGAACTGCCCGGTTACCAAGGTTTCCTGGACAAGACCTCGAGTTGGGACCTGATGTCGCAGGTCTACCTGCACGAGCCCATGCGACTGCTCTCGATGATGGGGCGGGGCCTGGTGGGCATGTCCAAGCTGCGGGCCGACTACATCTATTCGTATCCGTGGTATTCGGGTCGGCCGGATACCCAGGAGTGGCGGGTGTCGGTCTTCTACCACTTCTGGCGCATGATGTTCGGCGCGCTTCCGCTGCTCATCATCGTCTCGACTCTCGTCGCGTGCGTGCTGTTCGTGGCGGTGCTGCGGGTGTGCCCGGACCAGCAGGACAAGAGCATCGGCGCAACCGGCCTGTTCCTCGTGGTGGCCGCGATCGCCCAGTTCTGGGCGGTCAATCTCTCCGAGGGTGCGTCGGACCTGATCAAGCACCTGATGCTCACCAATCTCACCGTCGGACTGGTGCTCGTGTTCGGCGTCTATTCGATGGTGGTGTTGCGGTCGAGTGTGGTCCGGGAGCGGGGAGGCGGGAAGTGACCGCCGTCCGAGCGGTGCACGAACCGGACAAGCCCGCGATCCGCTGGATCGGCGTCGGAGTCTATGCCCTGATCACCGTGACGCTGATCCTGCGTCAGCCCCAGTTCCGGGCCTGGGAAGCAGGATTGGCCGCTCTGCTCAACAGTGTGGTCGGTGGCCCGACGAAGTGGGTCCGTGGTTCGGCCACCTTCTACGTCGGCATCGGCACCAACAAGGTGTTCGCCCTCGAGTTGGTCACCGGCTGCAGCACCGCGCTGCTGATCCTGCCGATGCTCGTGCTGTCCGCGTTCTACGTCCATTTCGGTCGGGTCCGGTTGCTGCACATGACGATGGGACTGGTCATCAGCTGCTTGGCCATGCTCAGCGTGAACATGATCCGTCTGGTCGTGGTCGGGATCTACACGGTGCACAACGGACGCTCGGGGTTCGAGATGGCGCACACCATCATCGGATCGCTCATCGTGTTGGCCGGCGGAAGCGCGACCCTGGTCGTCTTCAGTCGGTGGATCGGTCGGGCCAGCACAGTCGCGGGTGACGCCGGCCCGATTCGTGCGCGTTTGAAAGAGAGCCCCCGCCAGTGACCTTCGACACCGTACTCGGCCTGACGATCGTGCTGTCGCTGATCCTGGGCCTCGTGTTCCTGGTGTACGTGATCGCCATCCTCGTCCCGTTTCTGCGCCACGTTCCCGAGCGACCCGGTGACCCGGACGAATTCGAACTGCACTTCATCATCCCGTGCCTCGACGAGGAGGCGGTGATCGGTGAGACGTTGAGCTATCTGCGGCGACACTTTCCGGCCTGCCACGCCTGGGTGACCGACGACGAGTCGGACGACAGGACCCGGGAGATCGTCTCCACGATCGAGCAGTTCGATCCTATGGTTCACCTGCTGCCGCGCACCTTCCCGAACGCGCGCACCGGTAAGGGCGATGCGCTCAACTTCGGATATCGCGCGATCGATGCATGGCTGCCGGACGACATCGACCGGAACAAGGTGCTGATCTGCATCGTCGATGCAGACGGTCGGCCGGCTCCGAACCTGCTGGAGATCTCGGCCGGACCGGATTGCTTCGGCAACGATTACGTCGGCTCCGTACAGGTCGAGGTCCGGATGAGCAACCGGGCGGATCCGCAGCCACTCGGCCCGGTACGTGGGTGGAAGAACCGGTTCGCCCGCACGCTGGTGCGTCTGCAGGACATGGAGTTTCGGGGTCCGATCTCTGCGATGCAGATGGCCCGGCGCTATTCGCGGACGGTCAGCATCGGCGGCAACGGGCAGCTGAGTCGGCTGTCGGCGCTCGACGCCGTCGCGGCGCGCTTCGGGGAGCCGTGGCACGGTGCGCTGCTCGAGGACTTCGAGCTCGGACTGCACCTGATCCTGCTGGGATGGCGCAACGCGTACACGACGGCGAGCTGGGTCGACCAGGAGGCGCTGCCGGAGTTGAAACCGCTGATCCGGCAGCGGGTCCGCTGGGCGCAGGGCGGCATGCAGTGCATCCGCTACCTGCCGGCCATCTGGCGCTCACGGCGTGTGACCAACCTCGGCGCCTGGGAGATCACCTATTTCATGCTGACGCCCTGGCTGCAGGTGCTCGGCACGATCGTCTACCCGCTGCCGCTGCTGGTGATGATCTGGAACATGGTCAACTACCCCGAGTTCTTCAAGGCGTACCTGGTGAGCGGCGGCTGGGCGTTGTTCGTGTCCTACCTGGTGCTGGGCGTCGGCGAGTTCGCGATCTGGGGTCCGCTGTATCGCCGGCGCAGCGAACCGGAACTGTCCCGCTTCCAGGGGATCGCTCTGGGCATCAGCTACGTCGGCTACATGCTGATGTCCTACGTGGTGGCGTGGCGGGCCTTCGGACGCCTCGTCAGCCGTCAGAGCGACTGGGTCAAGACGAAGCGCAACGCCGAGCGCACATCGGTTCCGATGCGCAGGATCGCCGGTACCTGAGCGGTGCGGTGGCGCGCACCGAATCCGCACATCCGGACCGCCCGGCGCCGAAAGGTCGTCTCTACGAGACATCATCGATGTGCGGCGACAGCGTAGGAACTGCACGAGAAGACGGGGATTCAGATGTACACAATGGGTACCGGGCCTAGCGTCGGTACGGGTTCGGCCGCCATGGCCGGCGCGGGAACCCTGGCCTTCACCGGAGCCCCGGTGGCCGGCGCAATGGTGCTGGTCCTGTTCGTGCTGGTGATGGGATTGCTCCTGGTTCGCGCATCGCGGGTCCGGGCGAACGAGCTGCCCGACCTGTCCTGACGCGCCGTCGTGCACCGTCGAAGTCTCCTGACGAGAACGGCGATCGCGCTCGTCGCGGCGTCGGTGCTCGCCGGCGTGGCGGTGTGGTCGACGCGTTCCGCGGACCGGGGGGAGGGGTCGCAGGACGCCTCGGCCACCGAATACGCGGCGCCGTCCGTCCCCGCCGTACCTCTACCGGAGTCGTCGCCGCGGCCGCCCGATCCCGATCCCGCACGTACTGCGGGACCGTTCGTCACGTACAACACGTATCCCGGTGCGACGCAGGCCCAGTGGGGCAAGTACTCGATCGCGCTGGAACGCGACGGCAGGTACTACCTGCTGTCCGCCGGCCACGTCGGCGGCAAGGTGGGTGCGCACCTCGAGATCGGATGGCCGGTGCCGACACCCGCGGTCGTCAGCCACACAACGCGCCGTTGGGACGACGACTTCGGCTCGATCACGGGCGGATCCGGCCTCGACATGTCGATGGTCGACACCGGACCGGTGCCCATCGCACCGACGCTGACCCTGTCGGCGGCCGAAGGCGCGACGGCGGACGACGTCGTGACGGTCCCGGCGGGAGACGGATCGGATCGGGTCACGTTGCCGCGCACCGCGCGGATCGCGGCGGTGGCCGACGACCTCGACACCGGTGCGATCGTCTGCCAGACCGGTGCCGAGTGGTTCGCGTCGGAGTACACCGCGGCGGCCGGCAACGTCCGGTGCGGACGACTGAGTGCACCGTGCCCCACATCGAGCGACGTCTGCAGTTTCACCGGTCTCGACGCGGCTCCCGCTGTCGCCGCGAACGATTCCGGGAACCCCGTGTGGGTGCCGCGGGCCGACGGCACGGTCGCGGTCCTCGGGATCGTGTACGCGGCCGGCGGCTGCGGCAAGACCGCGAGCGCCTGTTCCTCCGGGCTCTTCACACGGGTGCAGGCGTACACGCGACGGGACTGGGCGGCCGAGGAGACGCTGACGGGGTCGCCGACCGGTGCCGGTGGTCGGATCGTGGTGGCTCACTGAGCTACTCGGTGTCGTCGTCGGGTGGTCTCGTCAGCGGAAGCCCCAGGGACGTCCGTTCGCACACCCTCCGGATATCGGTTGCCGTCACGATGCCCACGAGGCGGCCGCCGGCGTCGACGACCGCGAGCAGATCGAGTCCCGGACGGAGTACGGCGGTGGACATCACCGTCTCGACCCGGGCGTCCGGACGGACGCGCGCGGGGTCTGGGAGCGGGCGGGCGAGGTGCGCGACCGTCCCCGTCCTGTCGCCCGCCCGCGCGAGGTCGCGCAGGGAAAGTACTCCGACGGGTCGGTAGGAGCCGTCGACCACCGGGAAGGTGTGGTGCCGCAGTCGCGGCAGCACGCCCGCGACGAACGTGCCGGCGTCGTCGTCGGTGTGGGCGACGACCGGCGCCGGGGTCATGATCTGCCGGACCTGTAGGTCTCCCAACTGGTGTCGCATCTTGGCGGTCATCAGTTCGACATTGGCGGCGTTGCGGAGGAACCAGCCGAGCAGCATCAACCACAATCCGCCCAGGTTCTGCGTGAACAGCGCCTGGACCACACCGAGCACGATCAGGACCAGGCCCAGGACGCGGCCGCACCGGGCGGCGCCCGCCGCCGCGGACAGGCGGTCGCCTCGACGTCGCCACAGGACGGCGTGCAGCACCCGGCCGCCGTCGAGCGGTGCACCGGGGAGCAGATTGAACACGGCCAGAACGACGTTCGCGAACCCGAGCCAGCCCAGCGACGCGGTCAGCACCGGGTCGGTGGCATCGGGAAGAGCAACTACGAGTAGCAGCGACGCGACGCCGATGGCGAGGCTGGTGAGCGGGCCGGCGAGGGTGATCCTCAGTTCGGTGCGCGGATCCGCCGGCTCGCCCTGCAGTTCCGACATGCCGCCGAGTAGCCACAGTGTGATCCGCCGGACCGGCACGCCGTCGTGGACGGCGACCACCGAGTGCGCCAGTTCGTGCGCGGCCAACGACAGCACGAACACCGCCGCGGCCACTGCTCCGACGGACCAGTACTCCACCGGTGACCGCCCGGTGTACTCGGCGGGGAGGACGGACCCGGCCAGCAGCGTGGTGATCAATACGAGCGTCACCAGCAGCGACCAGTGCAGATACAGCCGGATCCCGAACACCCGGCCGATCGGTATCGACCATTTCAGCATCGGCCACCTCGACCCGCGCTCACGCAGTACTGCTACCTGTATTCCACCGCCATCCGGGCCCCGGCGCAAAGGTCGGTGGCCGTACCGGGGCCGAGTTCCATTCAGAACGGTCGGAACGCCGTGGCCACGAAGGCTCTCACCATGGCGTCGGAGCAGCGTCCGACGATCAGACGTCCGCGGTCGACGTCGTCGGCAGGAAGTGGAAACCGAAGCCGATGTCCGTGGTGTTGGTGGGGTCCGGTCCCGCGCCGGGCGGGCCGACCCGAACCCGGGGGATGTCCCGCGGCGCGGGCTGCAACGCCGGGGCATCATGCCAGTCCGGTTGGGCGGCTTGCAGTTCCAGTGCGATCTCGATGAGCGCCGACTCGTCCCACGGCCGACCGCCGATCTGGACGCCGAACGGTAGACCGGTGGCGGCCGACCGGCCCACGGGCGTGCAGATCACCGGCGCCCCGGTGAGATTGGCCCACCGGACGTCCCCCGTCACGCCGTCGAACACCGAGACACCCGCTATCTCGACCCGCTTGGCCCCGTCGACCTTCGACCCGGGGACGAGGACGGCGTCGAGCGCGTTGTCGGCGAACATCCGGTTGTACTCGTGCTGGTAGTTCCGACGGTCCTGCGCCGCCGTCATGTAGTCGATCGACGGCACAGCCAGCGCGGCCAGGGCGCCACCGACGACCGCACGGTTCTCGATCCGGTAGGAGCCCAACCGGTCCCGGAACTGGCTGTGGTAGCTGCCCATCTCGGCCATGTCCCCGGTCAGCGCGTTCGACTGGGCATCCGGGAGTACGACGTCGACGGTGGTGCCGCCCAGTCGTCGGACGAGGTCGAGGAAGTTGTCGAACAGCACGCGGAGCGGATGGGGCAGGCTGTCGACACTCGACCGAACCACGCCGAAACGCGTGCCGGACAGCGGTGCCGGTCCGCCCTTCGCGGACAGGGGATAGCCTCCGGACGGTACCGCGGGGCCGACCGAGGTGGTCGGGTCGTCCGGGTCCGCGCCCGCCATGTAGCCGAGCAGCAGCGCCGCGTCGGCGACGCTGCGCCCCATCGGCCCGGCGTGATCGCGGGTCCACGTCAACGGAATGATCCCGCGCGTGCTGCAGCGTCCGAACGTCGGCTTGATCGACGTGATGCCGCAGGCGCTGGCCGGCAGCCGCAACGAGCCGCCGGTGTCGGTTCCCGTTGCGAGCGGGGCGAAGCGCGCCGCCAGGACGGCCGCGCTGCCACCCGACGAGCCGCCGGGCGAGAACTCGGTGTTCCACGGGTTGCCGACCTGCTCGGTGGCGACGCCGATCGCGAACTCGTCGGTGTGCGCGTGGCCGAGCAGCACCATGCCGGCGTCGCGCAGGCGCCGCCACACGGTGGAGTCGCCGGCCGCGATGTTGCCCTCGAGGACACGACTCGACGCCGTCACCGGCAGGCCGGACACCGCGAACAGGTCCTTCAGAGCCAGCGGGATCCCGCACACCAGCGGGGCGGGCCCGGCGGCGGCGCGGCCCTTCGCGGACAGGCGCTGCGCGGCGGCGTCGGCGGCCTCGTAGGCCATCTCGGGGTAGATCCGGATCCACGCGCCGATCTCGCCGTCGAACCCGGCGCTGCGGGCGATGCAGGCGTCGAGCAGTTCCCGGGGGTGCAGGGCACCGGACTGCAACAGGGCCGCGGCCTCCACCGCACCGAGCAGGGCGGGATCGGTGACGGTGATCGAGTCCGGTGCGGGAAGGTTGCCGGGGGCACTCGTGCGGCGGGGCCGGGCCCCGGCGGGGCTGTTCGTCGCGAGTGTGGTGGCACCCGCGGCGCCCAGCGCGGCCGCACCCAGAAATCCTCGTCGTGTCATGCCGAGCCTGGGCTCGTTCCCCGCGTCTTTCATCGGATTCGATCCTCCCAGTCGACGTCCCACCAAGACGTATCGGATCCTACTGACCGGACGTTTCGGACATGGCGAGCGCGGAAGCGCGGTGATCGCCTCGGTCATACAGCGGGATCGCTTCGGTCCTTTCCGTTAACTGGAACACGTTCTAAGGTGAGTCTCGCCGAGGTCTGCGCCGGTACGGGTAGCTGTAGCGGCGCGCAGACGAGAACAGGAAGGAACACCGTGACCACAGAGGCGTTCATTTATGAAGCCATCCGAACCCCGCGCGGACGGGGCAAGGCATCCGGATCGCTGCACTCGGTCAAGCCGATCGACCTGGTCACCGGGCTGATCGATGAGCTGCGCACCCGGTTCCCGAACCTCGACGAGGACCGCATCTCCGACATGATCCTCGGCGTCGTCTCGCCGCTGGGCGATCAGGGCGCCGACATCGCCCGCACCGCGGTCACCGTCGCCGGTCTGCCCGAGACCGTCGGCGGCGTGCAGATCAACCGCTTCTGCGCCTCCGGCCTCGAGGCCGTGAACATGGCCGCGCAGAAGGTTCGCTCCGGCTGGGACGAGCTGGTCATCGCCGGCGGTGTCGAGTCGATGTCCCGCGTGAAGATGGGATCCGACGGCGGCGCCTGGATGCAGGACCCGGCCACCAACTTCGACACCTACCTCGTGCCGCAGGGCATCGGCGCCGATCTGATCGCCACCATGGAGGGCTTCTCCCGCGAGGACGTCGACGCGTACGCGGTCCGCTCGCAGGACCTGGCCGCCAAGGCGTGGGCGGGCGGCTACTTCGCCAAGTCCGTCGTGCCGGTCAAGGACATCAACGGCGTCACGGTTCTCGACCAGGACGAGCACATGCGTCCCGGCACCACCGTCGAGTCGCTGGCCGGTCTGGCGCCCGCGTTCGCCGGCATCGGCGAGATGGGCGGCTTCGACGCCGTCGCGCTGCAGAAGTACCACTGGGTCGAGAAGATCAACCACGTCCACCACGGCGGCAACAGCTCCGGCATCGTCGACGGCGCCGCGCTGGTGCTCGTCGGTAGCGAAGGCGCAGGGCAGGCGATGGGCCTGACGCCGCGGGCGCGGGTCGTCGCGACCGCCACCTCCGGCGCCGATTCGACGATCATGCTCACCGGCCCCACCCCGGCCGCGCACAAGGTGCTCGCCCAGGCCGGTCTCACCGTCGACGACATCGACCTGTTCGAGATCAACGAGGCGTTCGCGTCGGTCGCGATGAAGTTCCAGAAGGACCTGAAGATCCCGGACGAGAAGCTCAACGTCAACGGCGGCGCCATCGCGATGGGCCACCCGCTCGGCGCCACCGGCGCCATGATCACCGGCACCATGGTCGACGAGCTCGAGCGCCGCGGCGCTCGACGGGCCCTGGTGACGCTGTGCATCGGCGGCGGCATGGGCGTGGCCACCATCATCGAGCGCGTCTGACGCTCACGGACCCAATCAGGAGAGACGAAAAGTGAGCGAACAGAACATCATCGGCTGGGAGCAGGACGCCGACGGCATCGTCGTGCTGACCATTGACGACCCCAACCAGGGCGCGAACACCATGAACGACCGGTACATCTCCTCGATGAAGGAGACCGTCGACCGGTTGCACGCGGAGAAGGACTCCATCACCGGCGTCGTGCTCACCTCCGGCAAGAAGACCTTCTTCGCCGGCGGCGACCTGAAGAACATGATCAAGGCGGGCCCCGAGGACGCCGAGCACATCTACAACCACAGCCTCACCCTCAAGGCCGACCTGCGTCGCCTCGAGACCCTCGGCAAGCCGGTCGTCACGTGCATCAACGGTGCCGCGCTCGGTGGCGGCCTGGAGATCGCGCTGGCCACCCACCACCGCATCGCCGCGGACGTCAAGGGTGTCAAGATCGGCCTGCCCGAGGTCACCCTCGGCCTGCTGCCCGGCGGCGGCGGCATCGTCCGCACCGTCCGCAAGTTCGGCCTCATGACGGCGCTGACCCAGATGCTGCTGCAGGGCCAGCAGCGCGGTCCGCAGCAGGCCAAGGAGGTCGGCCTGATCGATGAAGTTGTTGCCGGAGTCTCCGATTTGGTCCCGGCCGCGAAGGCGTGGATCAAGGCCAACCCCGACAAGGGCGTCCAGCCGTGGGATGTCAAGGGCTACAAGATCCCCGGCGGCACCCCATCCACCCCGGCCTTCGCGGCCAACCTGCCGGCGATCCCGGCGAACCTGCGCAAGCAGCTCAAGGGTGCGCCGATGCCGGCGCCGCGTGCGATTCTCGCCGCCGCCGTCGAGGGCAGTCAGGTCGACATCGACAACGCCCTGAAGATCGAGTCCCGCTACTTCACGTCGCTGGTCACCGGTCACGTCGCGAAGAACATGATCCAGGCGTTCTTCTTCGACATGCAGGCCATCGGCTCCGGTGCCTCGCGTCCGAAGGACATCCCCAAGCGCGAGATCAAGAAGGTCGGTGTCCTCGGCGCCGGCATGATGGGCGCCGGCATCGCGTACGTGTGCGCCAAGGCCGGAATCCCGGTGGTGCTCAAGGACGTCACGATCGAGGCGGCCGAGAAGGGCAAGGCCTACTCGGAGAAGATCGAGGCCAAGGCGCTCTCGCGGGGCAAGACCACCGAGGAGAAGTCGAAGGCTCTGCTGTCCCTGATCACCCCGTCCGCGGATGCGGCCGACTTCGCGGGCGTCGACTTCGTCGTCGAGGCCGTGTTCGAGTCGCCCGACCTGAAGAAGAAGGTCTTCCAGGAGATCGAGGACATCGTCGACGCCGACGCGCTGCTCGGCTCCAACACCTCGACGCTGCCGATCACCGACCTGGCGACCGGCGTGAAGCGGGCCGAGGACTTCGTCGGCATCCACTTCTTCTCGCCGGTCGACAAGATGCCGCTGGTGGAGATCATCCGCGGTGAGAAGACCTCCGACGAGACCTTGGCGCGTGTCTTCGACTTCGTGCAGAAGATCCGCAAGACCCCGATCGTCGTCAACGACTCGCGCGGCTTCTTCACCTCGCGCGTCATCGGCACGTTCGTCAACGAGGCCATCGCGATGGTCGCCGAGGGCATCGAGCCGGCCACCATCGAGCAGGCGGGCATGCAGGCCGGCTACCCGGCGGCGCCGCTGCAGCTGTCCGACGAGCTGAATCTCACGCTGATGCAGAAGATCCGCGCCGAGTCCAAGGCCGCCGCGCTCGCCGAGGGCAAGGAACTCCCGGCCGACCCGGCCGGCGACGTCATCAATTACCTCGTCGAGGGCAACGACCGCAAGGGCCGCCTCGGTGGCGCGGGCTTCTACAACTACGAGGACGGCAAGCGCGCCGGTCTGTGGCAGGGCCTGCGCGATCACTTCAAGTCCGGTTCGGTGACCCCGCCGATCCAGGACCTGATCGATCGCATGCTGTTCATCGAGGCCATCGAGACGCAGAAGTGCTTCGACGAGGGCGTCATCACGTCCACCGCCGACGCCAACATTGGCTCGATCATGGGCATCGGCTACCCGGCCTGGACCGGTGGCGTCAGCCAGTTCGTGGCCGGCTACCCCGGCGGCAAGGCTGGATTCGTCGCTCGCGCAGAGGAACTCGCCGCCAAGTACGGTGAGCGCTTCACCCCGCCGGCGTCGCTGAAGGGCTGATCTCGGCTGTAAATCCGCCCCGGGTGCCATGTCGGCGCCCGGGGCGGTTCGCATTTGTGGAGGATTCCTCTCGGGATCCGAGAAGAATCGTTCAGGATCAGTTCGCGCCGGGGTCGGATCAGGGGACGGTCCAGACGCCGGCGCCGGGTAGGGCGGCGACTACGTGAATCCCCCAACCTGGATATTCGGGCGTAGTGACGGCGGCGAGCACCGTTCCCGATCCGGTCCGCGCATCGACACTCGCATACTCGAGGTACGCGACGCCCGCCTCACCGGTCGAGACATTCCGCCAGTGGATGAATACGCAGCAATGACCTTCCCCGGTGAATCGGGTGACGCCCGGCGTCGCCGGGTCGGTGGTGGCGGTCATGAACATGTAGCCGCTGCTCGGCAGCCCGGTCGCATCGAACGCGAACACGGCGACGGGAATGGGCAAGACGGTATCGGTTGGTGCTGCGGTGGCGGGCTGTGCCCCGAGCAGTAGCGCCCCAGTGAGGACGGCTGCGGCGACGAGCGATGCGCGCCGCGGTCGATGGTGCGGTCGCATCGGTAGACCTCCGGTTCCGATGGCCGGTGCCCCGTCGCACCGGACGTGAATGCCGGCCGCTGGTGGATGCACCCAGCTTAAGCCGCCAACCAGTGGCGCAGGGAGCGTTTGCCCGCCCGTTGACCGGGATCCGGATACACCGGACCGGCCCCACGCCTTACGTTCGAAAGTGACGTGGAGCACACCACGCGTGTCCCGGGAACGGAGTACAGATGGCGAACTGGACGCACCATCGCGCGCGAATCAACGGGCTGGACATGCACTACGTGACGGAGGGGGAGGGGCCGCTGGTGGTGCTCCTCCACGGCTTCCCGCACACCTCGTTCAGCTGGCGCCACCAGATCGGCGCGCTGGCCGAGGCCGGCTACCAGGTCGTGGCGCCGGACCTTCGAGGGATGGGGCAGACGGACGTCCCGGACCGGCTCGAGGACTATCGCGTCGACCGGGTCGTCGCCGACATCGTCGGCCTGCTCGATCACCTCGGTCACGACAGCGCCGTCTTCTCCGGGTTGGACTACGGGCAGTTCATCGCGTACGACATCGCGATCGAACGACCCGAGCGGGTGCGGGGACTGATCGGCATGCAGAATCCGTTCTACGCGGTCTACGACCGACTTCCCAGCGAGATCGAACGCGAGCGCGGCCGACAGCACTTCAATCACATGTCGTACTACCTCGACGATCCGGTCGGAGCTCGGGTCGATCTCGACGCGCATCCCCGAGAGATCCTGGCGAAAATCTTCCACATCCTGTCCGGCGACGGCGATTTCACGCAGGTCTGGCAGCATCCGCCGGGAACGACGTACCGGCAGGCGCTCCCGCAGCCGCCGGCTCTGCCGTGGCCGTGGCTGTCGGAATGGGAACTGGAAACCTACGTCTCCGACTACTCGCGGAGCGGCTTCGGCGGCGGGATCAACTGGTACCTCGCCGCCGACATGAACTGGCAGTACCGGAAGGCTCGTGCCGAGTCGATCACACGGACGCCCTTCTACTTCCTGTGCAGCGCTTCGGACGTCGATCTCCTGAACTGGCACGGGGACGACCCGATCGACAAACTGAAGGAACACCACGCCGACGTCCGAGCCGTGCGCACGGTGCCGGGCGGCGGACATCTGCTCGCCATGGAGAACCCGGGCGAGGTCAACAAGGTCCTCCTCGAGTTCCTCGACGATCTCGGTCGGACGTCGCCCTAGGGCTGGTGTCGATCCTCGAACGAGCCGGCGCTCTGCGTTTCCGGGCGCGTCCGACCTGCGCTTTCTCGTGAGGCGGGAAGGACCCTGGGCGGCCCTCCGTTCCGGGATTAGGTTCTCCCGGGTGTGGTCCGGGACACAGGGTCGTGGACTTTCCGAACGAACGGAGAATCACCATGCTGGCGTTGAGCTTTCCAGAGGGAGCGGCCCTGGTCTTCGGTGGTAGCGGAGGAATCGGACGCGGAGTCGCTCGCGAATTCGCGCGCGCCGGCACGGCTGTCGCGGTCTGCTACAACTCCAAGCGCGATGTCGCCGAGGAGACCGTCGCCGAGCTGCGCGCGCTCGGCGTGAAGGCGAGTGCGCACCAGGTGGACGTCCGCGACGAGGCCGCCGTGGCGCGCGTGCTCGACGACGTCGTCGCCGAGCACACCCGGATCCACACGCTCGTCTGGGGCGCCGGCCCGGTGGTCGAGCAGATCACCGTCGCCGAGACCACGCCGGCGCAGTACCGCAGGTCCGTCGAGATCGAAACCCTGGGCATGTACACCGCCGTCCACGCGGTGCTCCCGCACTTCCGCGAGCACGGCGGTGGTTCGATCGTCCATCTCGGTTCGGCCGGCGATCACTGGTTCCCGCAGCTCGACGGGCTGTCGGTGATCCCCAAGGCCGCCAACGAGGCACTCGTGCGCGGCATCGCGAAGGAGGAGGGTCTCCACAACATCCGCGCCAACTCGGTGCTCGTCGGTGTCATCGAGGCTGGTATGTTCCTCGAACTCCAGGCGCAGGGCGTGTTCGACGAGGAGTGGACGCGTGAGGTGCACAAGCTGGTTCCGTTGAAGCGGTGGGGCAAGCCCGCCGACATCGGTGCCGCAGCCGTGTTCCTCGCCTCGGAGCAGGCCAACTATATTACGGGCCAGCAGATTTCGGTGTCAGGCGGTTTCGGCGTCTAGCCTGACGTAGTGAGAGGATGTGGCCGTGCCGCGAATCAGTGAAGATGCCCCGGCCACATCCATGCTCGATCGGATCGAACTGGTGCTCGAGGCGTTGGACGACAACGGGTACCTGACCCTCAGCCAGACCACTCGGCTCACGGGAATCCCCAGTTCGTCGGCGCATCGCCTGCTCGAGAAGATGGTGTCGATGCGCTGGCTCAACCGGGTCGGTTCCCGGTACGAACTAGGCGTTCGCCTGTTCGAACTGGGGTCGCGGGCGATCCGCAACCACTGGTTCCATCGGGTGTCGCTGCCGATCATGCAGGAACTGCACCGCACGACCGGCGCCGTCGTCCACCTCGCCTTCCTGGACGGCGCCGACGGCGTCTACTGGGAGAAGCTGTCGGGATCGTTCGGCGCCAACGTGCCGTCCCGGATCGGTGGACGCTACCCGGCGCACCGATCCGCGGTCGGCAAGGCGCTGTTGACCCAGATCCCCTCCGAGGCGCTGGACGACCCGATCTTCGATCACGTCGAGACCGGTGTCGTCGGCGGACGTAAGGCCCTGCGCGCGGAACTCGAACGCGCCGCGTCGGAGGGGGTGACCTACGACCGGGGCACGCTCACGTCGTCGTTGGGCTGTGTCGGTGCACCCTTGTCGAAGGGGATCCCGAAACCGGCGGCGATCTCGATCTGCGGTCCGGTCGACCGAGTCACGAAGGACCGCCGCATGATCGAGGCCGTGCAGCGCGCCGCCGCCGCGATCGAGCGTGCCGCTCGACAGGTCGACGCGGGCTCGCGCACCACGTGACGAGGAGGGCCCGCCGTCCGCACGGCGGGTTCACACGGACGGCGGGCCCTCCTCGGGTACTACTGCGGTCAGCCCTTCCACCACGGGCGCAGCGGGACGTTCGCGTCACCGTCGGGGCCGAGCTTGACGGCCAGCACCTGGTGCAGCTGAACGACGTTGCGCTCGAAACCGAGTCGCGATCCGGCCATGTACAGGCCCCACACCTTCGCGGTGCCCTCGCCGACCTCGGCGACACACTTGTCCCAGTTGTCGACGAGGTTGCGGCACCAGCCCGCGAGGGTCAGTGCATAGTGCTCGCGCAGGTTCTCCTCGTGGCGCACCTCGAGGCCCGCGTTCTGGATCTCGCTGATGATCCGGCCCGAGCCGGTGAGCTCGCCGTCCGGGAAGATGTAGCGGTCGATGAAGTAGCCGGCCTTGGCGCCGGTGCGGTTGCCCGGGCGGGTGATGCAGTGGTTGAGGAGTCGACCGCCCTCGCGCAGCTTGTCCTTCATGAACCCGAAGTACGCCGGGTAGTTGTGGACACCGATGTGCTCGGTCAGGCCGATCGACGAGATGGCGTCGAAGCCCGTCTCCGGCACGTCCCGGTAGTCGGAGAAGCGGACCTCGGCCAGATCCGACAGGCCCTCGTCGGCGATGGCGGCCTGCGCCCACTCGGCCTGCTCACGGGACAGGGTGGCGCCGATGACCTTGACGCCGCGCCGGGCCGCGTAGCGGACCATGCCGCCCCAGCCGCAGCCGATGTCGAGCAGGCGGTCGCCCTCCTTCAGCCCGAGCTTCTCGAAGACCAGGCGGTACTTGTTCTCCTGGGCGTCCTCGAGGCTCTGGTCCTCGGTCTCGTAGGCGGCACACGTGTACGTCATCGACGGGCCGAGGACGTACTCGTAGAAGGTGTTCGAGACGTCGTAGTGGTGGTGGATCACCTCGGCGTCGCGGGTCTTGGAGTGCCGCAAGCCCTCCGCGAACCGACGCCAGCGGGGCAGGTGTTCCTGCGGCGGCGGCGCGATCGGGCGCAGCTTGTCCCAGCCGATCGAACGGGTGATGGCCGCGATCTCCTTCGCCGACGGGCGATGAAAGTGCAGGTCGGTCATCGTCTTCAGGATCGCGTAGGGGTCACCGGGATGCACTCCGATGGCCTCGAGGTCGCCCGAGACGTAGGCGCGCGCCATACCGAGGTCGCCTGGGGCGGTGGCCAGGTAGGTGGTGCCGCGTGTCGAGTTCAGGTGAAGTCCGTACGGCGCGTTCGCCGGGCCGGTCGCGCTGCCGTCGTACGCGGTGAAGCGCAGCGGAATCTCACCGTCGGAAACGGTTTCGAGAATCTGCGCGAGGTTGAGCTTCTTCGCCGGGTCGGACGTCGTTCCGAGAGCCGTCACTTTCGTTGCACCGCCTTCGAGTAGAGGTCGAGTAGACGTGAATCGGGGTCGTACTGCTTCTTGATCTGTTCGTAATGGTCGCCGCCGTACAGCTGCGCGAATTCCTCCTGGTCGTAGAACGACTCGGAGTACAAGGACTTGTGGCCGTCGAGTTCGCTGACCTGCTTCTCGATCAGGCGGTTCGCCGCGCCGACGGGCGCGCCCGGCACGATCGGCACCGACGACCAGAAGCCGACGTTGACGTACGTTCGCCCCGGCTCGAGCGGGTACAGCGGCCAGGGCCGCGTGGTGTCGGCCGCCGGATGAGCGGGATCGCGAAGGCGCAACGGGCACAGCCACAGTGGCTCGATCGGGATCTCGTCGAGGAACCAGAGAAGGAACCGCGCCGTGTTCTCGAGGGGTACCTCGATGTCCTGCACGACGCGCTCGCGCGGCGGCAGCCCCTTGCGGGCCTCGAGGCGGTCGCCGATGTCGTACTTCTGGTCCAGGCCGATGAGCTTCCAGTAGAAGCTGCTGCGGCGGTAGCGCTTCGGCCAGAACCGTCGGATCTTGGGGTTCTGCGTACCGAATGCTCGGGAGCACCAGAACCAGTCGGTGTCCCAGCGCCACAGGTAGTCGTGGATGGTCAGCCGGTCGGTCTTGGGGTGGTTGACCGACTCGTGCTGGATGGACCGGTAGTAGATGTCCATGTCGGTGTAGTCGCTGACCGGTCCGGGCTCGTCGGTTTGCACGCCCAGCGTCAGGTACGCCTCGCTTGCGGTGAAGACCGTGCCGTCGAGGTAGTCCACGGCGACGCCGTCCCAGATGCGCTCGGTGACGATGCGGTCCATCGTCTCCTCGAGCTGCTGCAGGTCGTTGAAGCGCAGGTGCCGCAGCGCGACGTACTTCTCGACCGGCTCCAGCTCGATCCGGATGCGCGTCGAATAGCCCAGCGTTCCATACGAATTCGGGAAGGACCAGAACAGGTCCGAGTTCTCGCCGTCGGGCGTGGCGGTGATGATGTCGCCATTGCCGGTGAGGATGTCGATCTCGAGCACCGACTCGTGCGGAAGGCCGTTGCGGAACGATGTGGACTCGATGCCGAGTCCGGTCACCGCGCCGCCGAGGGTGATCGTCTTCAGCTGCGGCACCACCAGCGGGGCGAGCCCGTAGGGGAGCGTTGCGGCAACAAGGTTCTCGTACGTGCACATGCCCTGGACGTCGGCGGTGCGAGCCTCCGGATCGACCGAGATGACGCCGTCGAGTCCGGACACGTCGAGGCCCGGCGCGGTGCTCTTCGCCCGCTTGCGGAACAGATTGGATGTCTTTTTCGCCAACCGCACGTTCGCGTCCGGGGGAATGGCCCGGTAACTGGACAGCAGGCGCTGGACCCCCGCACGATGCGCGGCAAGCCCGATCTCGCGGATACCCCTCTTGGCGTCGACCACCCCCTGACGCTATCGCTAGTCCGATCGGTCGGCTATCGATATCCCGGTGAGTCGTCATTCCATAGCTATGCTAACGATTTGTCAGACGGGTCCCGCGCGGGCCGCGTGATCGCGATCATCGGGGACATCCGTGCAGGATGGGGGAGTACATCCCAGAGCAAGGAGACTCCCAGTGGCACAGGTCAGCGCCAGCAGTTCCATCACCACCACGGCCGCTCCCGAGCAGGCGATCGCGGCCCTGTCGGACTACGAGACCATCCGCCCGCGGGTCCTGCCGCAGCAGTACCGGGACTACCAGGTGCTCGAGGGTGGTCAGGGCAACGGGACGGTTGCTCAGTGGACGCTGCAGGCCACCGAGAAGCGGTCCCGCAACGTCAAGGCGACGGTGAGCGTGTCCGGCAACACCGTCACCGAGCGCGACGCGAACTCGTCCATGGTCACGACCTGGGAGGTCGCACCGTCGGGCACCGGGTCGACGATCACCACGACCACGCAGTGGAAGGGCGCCGGCGGGATCGGCGGCTTCTTCGAGCGCACCTTCGCCCCGATCGGGCTGCGCAAGATCCAGGAGGAGACGCTCGCCAACCTCGTTCGCGAGCTGGGCTGACGCCCGCGACGGACTACGCTGACTAGCAACTTCAGAAAGGATCAGCCCAGTGCAACCAGGTGGACAGCCCGACATGCAGCAACTCCTCGCGCAGGCGCAGCAGATGCAGCAGCAGTTGATGGCGGCGCAGGCGGAGATGGCCCAGGCCGAGGTGACCGGTCAGGCCGGTGGCGGCCTGGTGACCGCGACGGTCAAGGGCACCGGCGAGGTCGTCGGCCTCGCGATCGACCCCAAGGTCGTCGACCCGGACGACATCGAGACGCTGCAGGACCTCGTGATCGGCGCCATCGCCGACGCGTCGAACAAGGCACAGGAGCTCGCGGCGAGCAAGCTCGGCCCACTGGCCGGCGGCCTGCCCGGACTCCCGTTCTAGAGGGGCAGTTTTGTACGAAGGTCCCGTCCAGGACTTGATCGACGAGCTGGGCAAGCTGCCCGGTATCGGACCGAAGAGCGCCCAGCGCATCGCGTTCCATCTGCTGTCCGTCGAGCCCCCGGAGATCGACCGGCTCCAGGCGGTGCTGCAGAAGGTGCGCGACGGCGTCCAGTTCTGCGTCGTGTGCGGCACGGTCTCCGAGGAGGAGAAGTGCCGCATCTGTTCCGACCCGCGCCGGGACCGGACCATGGTGTGCGTCGTGGAGGAGCCCAAGGACGTCCAGGCGATCGAGCGCACCCGCGAGTTCAAGGGGCGCTACCACGTTCTCGGCGGCGCGCTCGATCCGCTGAGCGGCGTCGGACCCGACCAACTGCGCATCCGGGAGTTGTTGACGCGCATCGGTAATCAGGAGGACGGCGTCGACGTCACCGAGGTGATCATCGCGACCGACCCCAACACCGAGGGCGAGGCGACCGCGACCTATCTGGTGCGGATGCTCCGGGACTTCCCAGGGCTGACGGTGTCGCGGCTGGCGTCGGGGCTGCCGATGGGTGGCGACCTCGAGTTCGCCGACGAGCTCACGCTCGGCAGGGCGCTCTCGGGGCGGCGCACACTGTAGCCGCGACCGCCTACCGTTTGTCCGGTGTGCCCCTGACCTGCTGTGGCGGGTTCAGGGGCACACCGTTCTCCGCAGTCGCTGTCGCGCGCACCGCCGGCTTGCGCACGAGGCCGTGGTTCCACCAGGGACCTGATGCGGCCGGCGGGACCGGGGATAGGCTTGCCATTGTCATCCGTGCCGGGAAAGGACCCGCATGACAGTCGATTCCGCAGTGTTCGGTACCACGGCGCTCAGTGTCGACGAGGCGCTGGCCGGGTTGCAGTGGCGGTGCGCGCAGGGGGAGGTCCTGAGCTTCGCGGCCTGCGAGCAACGGACCGTCCCGGAGGGCGAGTCGACTGCATTGCTGGTCACGGACGGCCTGGTCCGTGTCGAGGGCCTGGGTGACCCGCAGGACCTGGCGCCCGGCGACTTCCTGTTCGTGCCGCACGGTCACGGCCACACGGTGCGAGCGCTGTCGGAAGCGGTCGTCCTGCGGGTGCGGATGACTCCGGCCGGCACGTCGGGCGCCCTGGACGCCCTTCCTCGCCGGGTGCTGCTGACCGAGTTCACCGAGCACGAGCCGATGGCGGACGCCCTGCTGCGGAATCTGGCGGAGGCCGGCGGCCATCCGCACGGCGTGCTGCGCGACCGCGTCGCCACCCTGATCGCGTCGATCGCGGTGTCCTCGTGGCATGCCCGCGGCTGCGCACCCAGCCGGTGGCTGTTGCGGGTGGACGATCCGGGACTGGCCCGCGCCGTCGCGGCCATTCATGCCGAACCGGGCCGGGAGTGGACGGTGGAGTCGCTCGCCCGCGTGGCCCTTGCGTCCCGGTCCGGGTTCGCCGCGCGGTTCCGCGCGGCGACCGGACAGCCTCCCGGTCGCTACCTGTCCGCGGTCAGAATCGAACAGGCCCAACGGATGTTGGCGCGGAAGGACGTCTCGGTCGCCGCGGTGGCGCACCGGCTCGGCTACGGTTCCGACACCGCCTTCGGGCGGGCGTTCCGCAGGCACACCGGCGTCACACCGTCCGAGTGGCAGCGGCAGCGCGCCCGAGGGTGACCCGGACCAGCACGCCGCCCGCCACGGTGATCACGGCGGCGACCGTGTAGGTCGCGGCGACCCCGACGTCGTCCACCCCGCGCCCGCCGACCGCGGAGCCGAGAATGATCGCGGTCTGGAAGCCTGCGACGATCAGCCCGCTGCCCGCCTCCACCTGGCCGGGTAGGACCCGCGTCACCCAGACCTGGGCGAGGTTCAGCAGGCCGCCGAACGCCGCACCCCAGACGACCACCGCAAGGTACGCCACGGCGGGTAGCCCGCCGGAGAGCACGATCGACAGGACCGACAGTCCGATCGCGCCAGGCACGGCCACCAGCAGAGGCTGCAGCCATCGGTCGGCGAGGCTGCCGAGCACGAAATTGCCGACGAGGCCGCCGACCCCGAACAGGGCGAGCAGGATCGCGACGGCCTCCGGGCCGGCGCCGAGCAGATCGGCCAGAGCCGGCCGGATGTAGGTGAATCCGGTGAAGTGCCCGCCGATGACGGCCACGAGACCGACCAGCCCGAGCGTCACCCCCGGGGCCCGCAGCGCGCGCCCCATCGCCGTCCACCCGACCCCGGCGGCCGGCGCGATCGGCGGCAACGTCAGCCGGACGGCGAAGGCGGCGGCGAGGGTCAGGACCGCGGCGACGGCGAACGCGACGCGCCACCCGGCGAAGGTGCTCAGGAGCACGCCGAGGGGCACCCCGGCCACGGTCGCGACCGTGGTGCCCGCGTTGACGATCATCATCGCCTTCCCGACCCGGTCGGCGGGCACCAGCTGGGTCGCGATCACCAGCGCCATCGACCAGTAGCCGCCGATCGCGAGGCCGAGCAGCAACCGCGCCAGCATCAACACCGCGACGTTCGGTGCCACGGCCACCAGGATGTTCGAGGCCACGGCGCCGACGGTCAGCGCGACCAGCAGGGTCCGCCGGTCCAGTCGGGGGAAGAGGGACCCCATCCCGAGCGCGGCCACCAGCGCCGTGAGCGCCGTGACGCTGACCGACAGGCCGACAACGCCCTCGGTGACACCGAGTTGGGAGGCGACGAGTGTGAGCACACCGGGTGGCAGGAACTCGGCGGTCACCAGCGTGAAGCTGCCCAGGAACATCGTCGCCAGGGCCGGCCAGGCGCCGCGTACTCGGTTCGCCGCGCGCTCGTCGGCGATCAGGTTGGTTGTCATGTCCGATGTCAACAACGCCGTCACCGCGATCACGCCCACCCAAACGCCACACCACTCGATCCAGACGCCGAATCGCGCCGGCCGCGCGCGGCGGGGCCGACGTGCAATCGGGTGCCGGTGGGCGGCGCACCCGGTGACGCGTCCGGTTACCGCTGGTCCGGTGTGCCCCTGACCTGCTTGGTCAGGGGCACACCGCTTTCGGTGTTTTCCATGGTCATCGTCTGCCGCAGCGAGTGGATCAGGCTCGCCATGTCGGGGGCGTCGACCGCGCCGGTGCGGACGATTCCGCTGACCGGCACCCGCAGGCGGTTGTTCCGCTCGCGCATGAGGCACAGCCCGGTCCGCGGCACCTCGGCGACGGTGCTCGCGTAGAGCACCGTCCACGCACGCGGGTTGGTGATGACGTCGAGGATCGCGGTGTGATCGCGGGCGATGGGCGGACCGAGTCGTAGGCGCCGGCCGACGTCGACGAAGGCGTTCTCGACGACGGTGTGGATCAGGACCTGGCTCTGCCGCGGCGGGAGCAGCAGCGGGTAGGGCGCGAGTTCGCTCAACTCGACGGTGGAGAACGCCGACACCGGATGGTGGTTGGACGTCGCGATCATCAGGTCCTCGACGCCCAGTTCGACGGTCTCGAGCCCGGGCCGGTCGACCTCGCCGCGGATCAGCGCGATGTCGGCGTCACCCGACGACACCGCCTCGATGCGGTCGGTGAAGTTCTTGATCACGAACTCGATGTCCAGATCCGGGTGCTTCTCGCGGACGTGCGCGATCGCGGCCAGGCTCTGCGGCGCGAAGCTCATGCTGGCGGTGATCCGGATGCGGTCGCGTGGCTCCTTCGCGACGGCGAACGCCTTGGCCTCGAGGCTCAGCACCTCCTGTGCGATCGGCACCAGCCGCGACCCGGCCGGGGTCAGCTTCACGACGCGGGTCGACCTCTCGAACAGCGAGGCCCCGAGTTCCTGCTCGAGCTTGGTGACCTGGTGACTGATCGCGGACTGCGAGATGAAGCAACGTTTCGCGGCCTTGCTGAAGCTCAGCTCCTCGCTGACGGCGAGGAAGTAGCGGAGCTGCCGGAAATCCATGCCGACATACTACTTATGAGCGATCGAGATAACTGTTCTCCGAATATCCCTGATTACTGGCGCAGAGGTCCTTAGCGCTCCTACGGTGTCTCTCATACATCTCGACCAGGTCTCTCGAATATCTCGAGAAGGAGGCAACCGTGAGCGAAACAGCAATCGACCGGACCGAAGTTGTGATCGTCGGGTCCGGATTCGGTGCCCTCGCCACGGCGAAGAAGCTGGCCAAGGCCGGTAAGCCGTTCGTCCTCATCTCGGAGACCACCGAGCACCTCTTCCAGCCGCTGCTGTACCAGGTGGCGACCGGTGTCCTCGCGGCCGGCGAGATCGCCCCGTCGGTGCGCGCGATCCTCGCGAAGTACCCCAACGCCGACGTCCGTCTGGGGCGCGTCGTCGACGTGCACCCCGAGGAGAAGGAACTCGTCTACGAGGCCGCCGGTCAGCGCCACACGCTGGGTTACGACTCGCTCGTCGCCGCCACCGGCGCCCGGCAGAGCTACTTCGGCCGCGACGAGTTCGCCAAGGTCACCTTCGCGCTCAAGACCGTCGACGACGCCGAGCGGCTGCGGGCGCAGATCGTGCGCTGCTTCGAGGAGGCGCACACCACCTCCGATCTCGAGCGCCGCAAGAACCTGCTGAGCTTCATCGTCATCGGTGCCGGCGCGACGGGCGTCGAGCTGGCCGGTCAGATCAAGGAACTCGCCGGCCGCTACTTCGAGCAGTCGATCCGCGGCGTCACCGCCGACGACGTCACCGTCACCCTCGTCGAGGGCGCCGGCGTCGCGATGCCCGCCTACGGCGGCAAGCTCAGCGAGTACACCAAGGAATCGCTCGAGAAGTCGGGCGTCGAGGTGGTGCTCAACACGCTGGTCACCGACATCGACGAGCACGGCGCCACCCTCAAGGCGCACGGCAGCGAGACCGGTGAGCGCCGCACCGCCGAGACCATCATCTGGTCGGCGGGCGTGCAGGCCAACGACTTCGCGGCCGCGCTCGCCGAGCGCACCGGCTGCGATACCGACCGCGCCGGACGCCTCCTCGTCAACCCCGACCTCACCGTCGGCGGCCGCGCCGACATCTTCGCGGTCGGCGACATGACGTCGCTCAACAACCTGCCCGGCCAGTCGCCGGTCGCGATGCAGGGCGGACGCCACGTCGCGGCCACCATCCTCGGCAAGATCAAGCGAGGCACGCCGTTCAAGTTCCGCGACAAGGGTTCGATGGCGATCATCAACCGCTTCCGCGCCGTCACCAAGGTCAAGAGCATCGAGCTCACCGGCTTCGTCGCCTGGGTGCTGTGGCTGGCCGTGCACATGGTGTACCTGGTGGGCTTCCGTAACCGCTACGTCGCGGTGATGTCGTGGTTCGGATCGTTCCTCGGCCACCGTCGTCCGCACTTCCACTACGCGCAGGAGATCGGGCCGGTCGAGGCGCCGGATGCCCACATGTCCGACGACGAACCCGCGAAGGCGGCCGCTTAGCCACGGATCGAACGCGAGAGGGCGAAACAGCAAGGAGTTGATGCTGTTTCGCCCTCTCGCGTATCGCGGGTCAGTTCACGACCGGTGCCACGGCGCCGAGCTCGCGCTTGAGGATCTTGCCGGTCGCGGTCATCGGGAGACTCGGGACGAACTCGACGGTGCGGGGGTACTTGTAGCTCGCCATCTGCTCCCGGCACCAGGCGACCAGATCGGATTCGGTGACGGTGGCCGTCGGTTCGAGGATGACGAACGCCTTGACCTCCTCGCCGTGACTCTCGTCCGGGACGCCGATCACCGCGGCGAGCGAGACCGCCTCGTGGGTCATCAGGACCTCCTCGATCTCCCGCGGATAGACGTTGAACCCTCCCCGGACGATGAGGTCCTTGGCGCGGTCGACGATGTAGTAGAAGCCGTCGCCGTCCCTGCGCGCCAGGTCGCCGGTGCGGAACCAGCCGTCCCGCATCACCTCGTCCGTGGCGGCGGGGCGGTTGTAGTAGCCCTTCATGATGTTGTGGCCGCGCAGGGCGATCTCGCCCACCTCGTCGTCGCTCACCGGCTCCCACAACTCGTCGACGAGCCGCGCCTCGATGCCCCACACCGGCACGCCGATCGATCCGGGGCGCGGATCGCGTTCCGGATCGCTGAAGAGTGCCAGCGGCGAGGTCTCGGACAGCCCGTACCCCTCCAGGATCTGGACACCGAACCGCTCGTGGAAGCGGGAGAGGATCTCGACCGGCAGGGCCGCGCCGCCCGAGATCGCGCGGCGAATGGTCCCGGCGATGCGGTCGACGTCGACGTGCTCGGTCTCGCCGAGTGCGTTGAGCAGCCCCCAGTACATGGTCGGGACGCCCGCGAACACCGTGATCTCCTCGGCGACCATCAGTTCCAGTGCGGCGTGCGCTTCGAACCGCGGCATCAGCACCAGCGTGGCGCCGGTCGAGAGGCCGGCATTCATGGTCACCGTCTGGCCGAACGAATGGAACAACGGGAGGGTGACCAGGTACCGGTCGTGGCGGGTCGGGTTGCTGTCGAACAGGCGATTGGCGGTCAGCGCGTTCATCGTCATGTTCGAGTGGCTCAGTTCGGCGCCCTTGGGCTTGCCGGTCGTGCCGCTCGTGTAGAGAATGACTGCGGTATCGGGTGATTCGCGTACAACGGTCGCGAACGTCGCCGGCTGATCGCCGAGGACCTCGGCCAGGATCTCGACGCCCGCGGTCCGTGCAGGGGTGCCTTCCGCTGTGATGACGAACAGGTCGCGGCAATCGGGTGCGTCCTCGAAGCCGGCACGGCCGAACGCGCCCATCGGGGGGTCTTCGCTGCCGTCGAAGCAGAAGTACGCCACCGCGTCGCAGTCGGAGAGATGGTAGGCGATCTCGCGAGACTTGAGCAGGATGTTCAGCGGAACCACGACGGCACCGGCCTTGAGGATCCCGTAGTAGACGAAGGCGAACTGCGGAACGTTCGGGCACGAGATCGCGACCTTGTCGCCGGGCTCGACGCCCCGCGAGGTCAGCAGGTTGGCCACCTGGCAGGCCCGAGCGTCGAGCTCGGCGTACGTGAGTCGCTCGGAACCGCACACGAGCGCGATTCGATCCGGGTAGCGGCGGGCCGAGTCTTCCAGCAGCACAGACAGGTTGAGCACGAGGTCTTCTCTTTCTCCGTACGAGGACGCGCCGATACGCATGTGCCCCCGAGGAAGGATTGGAAGACTCGGTTACACATGCGTATCGGCGCTGCTTACTGACGTGTCGGTTCCCGACACGCTCTGTTCGTCACGAGGTTGTCGTTGTCACGCCCTGACCCGAGGCCTCCGCGGTCGCGGACAACTCCTCGAGAAGGAAGGGGAGGCCGACGTTGACGGAATGGAGGCCGACCGTGGTGGCCAACTTCAACACCTCGACGATCTCCTGCGGTGTCACCCCGAGCTTCAGAGCGTCCTGGATGTGGCGGCGGACGCCCGGCGCGTAGAGGTGGGTGCAGGACACGTCGAGGGCGAGGCAGAGCAGCTGGACCGTCTGCGGCGAGAGATGCTTGCTGTCGTAGGTCTGCGCCGCAGCCCTCATGTAGTGCTCGGTCCATTCCGGATCGAACTCGAGAAGGCTGTCCCACAAAGGGTTCCAGCTTCCGTTGGCCTTGAGACCCTCGACGAAGGTGGTGAGACTGCCGCTGTCCGTCGTCATCGTCGGGCCTCTTCCGTAGTGGTGCGGAGTTCGTCGAGGAGTTCGGTGGCGCGGGGCCATTCGCCGTAGCCGGCAGCGGGATTGAGGTGTCCCACTTCGCCGACGTCGATCAGTCGGCTGCCCCACGCGTGCGCCAGATCGACGACGGTGTCGTAGGCGGCGAGGGGGTCGTTGGTGCTGGCGGCGACGATGCTCGGGAACGGCAGCGCGCTGCGCGGAACCGGGAGCCAGCCGCCCTCGTCGAGCTGCTCGCGGGTGGGATACCCGGCGGGCAGCGGCGTCGCGAAGTCCGGCGGGGTGGCCAGAAGGGCGCCCGCGACCGGACGGTCGTGGCGGGCGGCCCAGTGCACGGTGATCATCACGCCGGCGCTGTGCGCGACGAGCACCACGGGCCCGTCGACGTCGGCCAGGACCGCGTCGAGCGCCGCGACGCGGGCGTCGAGGCTGAACTTGCCGTGCTCGAGCGGCGGGACGATGCGAACCTTGTCCAGCCCCGCGGCCAACAGGGTCTGCCAGTGGTTCTCGACGTGGTCGCGCAGTCCGGGAACGATCACGACGGTCGGGGAAACGGAGCTGCTCAAGACATTTCCTCCAAGGAAGAACTAGGGGGTGATAGAGGGGTGGGGACACCGGTGGACGGTGTCCCCACTCGTCCCGGGGTCACGCGTGCTGGGTGAAGCCGACCTGGCCGGGGCGGCGGTTGGGCGCGTAGCCGAGCTTTTCGAGGGTCTCGTCGGCGTCCTTGTAGGTGGTGCCGATCTTGTAGATGTCGCGGGCTTCCTTCGCCGTGGCGACCTCACGGCCGAGTTCCTTGGCGACGCGGACGAGCTGGCGGACCTGCTCGGCGGAGGTGATCTTGACCTCGCCGCTCGGCGCCCACAGGTTGTCCTCGTTGCCGCAGCGCGGGTGCAGGCCCATCGCGATCGCCATCGTGTTGACCGGCAGCACCGACCGCATGAGGGTCTCGAGGGTCAGGCAGGCGCCGTCCGGGACCCGGTTGATGAACTGCATCATGTTGTACGGGTTCGGGCCGTCGAAGCCGCCACCGATCGCCACCCATGTCAGGTTCAACGGACCGGTGTACACGCCGCGACGGATCAGCCGCTCCACCGTCTCGAGCTGCGGAATGCTCGACAGCTGGAAGTGCGGCTGGATCCCGGCGGCCTGCAGACGGCGCAGGTGCTCCTCGACCCACTCCGGGCCGGCCGGGACGGTCATCTCGCGGTAGGTGTGGGCGAGCTCGGCGTTCTCCAGCGAGGTGCCCTTGATGTCGCCCGGCGTCATCAACTCCATGATGTTCATCTGGCTGGTGTTGATCGCGATCGTGACCTGGTCCGGCTTCGGATCCAGCTCGGCGAGCATGTGCCGGACGTTGTCCGGCAGCCACTTCGCGTCGGCGCCGTCGCCCTCCGGCGCGAACGAGATCGAGCCGCCGACCTGCAGGATCATCTCCGGCACGGCCTCACGCAGGCGGCCGAGGAGCTCGTTGAACTTCGACAGGCGCTTGGAGCCCTTGCCGTCCTCCTCGCGCACGTGGATGTGCAGCACGGTCGCGCCGGCCTCGTAGCAGTCCACCGCCTGCTGGACGTGCTCGTCCATGGTCAGCGGCAGGTCTTCGGGGAAGTCCTCCACCGCCCACTCCGGGCCGTACGGCGCGACGGTGATGACCAGCTTGTCCTGGTTCTCCGGGAAGAACGCATCGTCGTGGAAATGCATGAGTGACTACTCCTGTCGAGGAAATCGTGGAAGTGGTGGGGCCTCGAGGCGGGGATCAGATGATGACGCCACCGTTGGGGCTGATGACCTGGCCGACGCAGTAGTGGTTCTCGCCGGCGAGGTAGACGGCCAGCGAGGCGTACTCCTCGGGGTTGCCCAGGCGTCCGACCGGGACGATCTGGAACAGGTTGGCCTTCTCCTCCTCGGTGGCGTTGTCGAGGTACGCCTGGAAAGGCGGGGTGAGCACGCCACCGCACGCGATGGCGTTGACGTAGACACCGGCGCCCGCGACGTCGAGCGCGACGGTCTTGGTCAGGCTCGCGACCGCGGCCTTCGCGGCCGAGTAGCCGGGGCTGTGCGCACTCGCGGCGGAGGTGCCGGCGATCGAGGCGATGTTGATGATGCGCCCGTAGCCCTGCGGCTCCATGAACTTCAATGCCTCACGGGTGCAGTAGAAGACACCGTGGACGTTGACGTCCCACCACTTGAGCCAGTCCTCGTCGGTGAGGCTGCTGGTGATCCCCATGGACTGCCGCTCCATGGGGGTGGTGATGTACGCGTAGTGCCGGCTGCGGCGGACCTCGTCCTCAGGCGAGTTCGGCACGCGCGCAGCGTTGTTGACGAGGATGTGGACGGTGCCGAACTGCTCGGCCGCCCGGGCGAACATCTCGACGACCTGCTCCTTGGACGACACGTCGCAGCGCAGGGCCAGGCTCTTGCGTCCCAGGGCTTCGATCTCGGCGGAGACCTCCGCGAGCTTGTCCTCCTGCAGATCGCACAGGACGAGATCGGCGCCCTCCTGGGCCATGGCGAGCGCGATAGCCCGGCCCAAACCCTGTGCGGCTCCGGTCACGACGGCAACTTTGTCGAGTAGCTGCATTGCACTGCTCCTATTCTGGGTATGCGAGATCCGCACCGGCACCGGAGTACCGGTGCGGATCGTGAGGGGGAATTCGTGAGATCTACCGGACCGAGACGGCCGGAAGCTGCTCGATCGAGTCGTCGGCGAGTGTCTTCGCGGGCTTCAACTCCAGCGCCGCGAGCTTGCGGAGCCCGGCGGGGTAGAGCTTCAGGCCGAGCGCGAGGACGGCGATCGCGATGATGTAGGACAGCGGGACCCACTGGAGTGCGCCGAGCAGGCCGAGGCGATCGGACAGCATGCCGACGACGAAGGGGCCCAACGCCATTCCGAAGATGTTGTTCGCGAACGTGCCGGCGCCGAACGCCGACGCGCGGATCGAGGGGTGGGACAGGCTGGCGACGATCGCCGTGGTGGCGCCCGAGGATCCGGCGCAGAAGAAGGCGCCGACTCCGATGAGGATCAGCTGCAGCGGACCGTTGCCGAGCTGGAAGCCGACCATGAGGAACACCATTGCCAGTGCGGCGATGGAGATCGCCACCGTCCACTTGAGCTCGGGTCGCCGGCGGCTGATGCGGTCGGCCGCGATACCGCAGAGGGCCATGCCCGCGCCGATCAGCAGGACGAACACCGAGGCGGCGAGGCCGGCGCTGGACGCGTCCATGTCGTGGTAGCGATTGAAGTAGCTGGGAAGCCACGCGAGCAGCACGCCGGAAACGAAGATCTGGATGCCGGCTCCGATGTACGCGCACATCAGCGAGGCGTTGTTGACGAGGCTGGACAGGGGCGCTCGCGCGCCCACCGACGCGGGGTCCGCGGAAACCGACTGTTCGGTGGCGTGCTGCCGCAGCCGGTTCTCGGTGACGACGATCCGGAACAGCACGAGGAGGACGCCGCCGAACACCGCCATGATGAGGAACGCTGTGCGCCAACCCAAGTGGTCGGCGAGGACGCCGCCCAGCGCGACTCCGATGACGGAGCCGAAGAAGGTGGCGGCCAGGAACGAACCGCTGAGCGAGGCGTGCAGGCGCGGGGCGAAGACACTCAGCATGACGGCCATGCCGACGCTCGCGTATGCGGCCTCACCGAATCCGAGCAGGAACCGGGCACCGAGCAGCTGGGAGTAGTTGCCCGCCGCGGCGCACAGGACGGTTGCGATGCTCCACAGGACCGCCATGAGCGTCACGCTCCGGACGCGGCCCCAGCGGTCGGCGAGCAGCGACAGCGGCAGCGACAGCAGACCGACCATCAGCGCGACGGCACTGGTCAGCGCTGCGAGCTGCGAGTCCGACAGATGCCACTCGGCCTTCAGGACCGGGAAGACCGAGCTGAGAACCTGGCGGGACATGTAGTCCGACATCATCAGCCCGAAGATCAGGGCGAAGACCGCCCAGGGGAAGATCTTCGACCTTGTCGCGCTGGCAGCCGCTGTGCTGAGATCAGCATGCGCCGGGGATCCGTGTTCCATGTGTGCTCCTATCGTTGGAGCTGCGTTGGGGGACAACGCGTCTCCGATAAAACGCCGGTTCGGGTCACCGTGCGGCGGCGGCCCGAACCGGTGCGTTGTGGCGGGCTCGGCGATCGAGTCGTCGAGGTGGCCGCCCCTTCGCGGAAGGCTGGGTGTCAGGCCCCTGTCGGCGTACGGAGCTGGGGGTTGCCCAGGGGGGAGGCGTCCGTTTCGGCAATGCTCCTGGCAGTGCCGGACGGATGCGACAGGCGCGGTGACGCATGTCACGCTATACCGAACGGGTCGTTCCTCCTTGACCCATTGGGACAGATTCCTTGGCATTATGAGACGAATTGGGGAGACGGTGAAGGTACTGAGGGTTCGGATATCGGTTCTCAACGAGTACGTCGAACTGGCGCAATCTCTCGGATTGGATCCGCATCCGATCATGCGGGAGGTCGGGCTCGATCCCGCGACCTTCGCGACCCCGGACGCCTGGATCGCCGCCCAATCGGTGAGCGACCTGCTCGAGCGCACGGCGACGGCGACGTCGTGCGAGGTCTTCGGGGTGCGGATGGCGGCGGATCGCAGGATCTCCAACCTCGGGCCCGTGGGAATGGTCGCGCGGGAGGAGCCGGATGTGCGGAGCGCGCTCGAGATCGTCCTGCGGCACATGCGGCTGTACAACGAGGCCATCCGGACCCGGTTGGTCGAGATGAACGGACTGGCGACCCTCCACGTCGAGTCCGCGCAGGGGCTCGACCTGGGCCGCCAGTCGATCGAGCTGACCGTGGCATCGATCTCGCGGATCCTGGGCAGTTTCCTGCCGGCCGGCTGGCGCCCGCTGTCCACCTGCTTCGTCCACGACGCGCCGAGCGATCTCGACGTCCATCACCGCGTGCTGGGCTCGGACGTCGCATTCGGCCGCGACTTCAACGGTCTGGTGTTCTACTCGAGCGATCTCGACTCGATGAATCCGCTGTCGGACCCGTTGCTGCGACCCTATGCCCGGCAGTACCTCGATCTGCTTGCCCCGCCGGAGGATACGTCGACCATCGGGCGTGTCCGGGACATGATCGAGGCATTACTTCCGGGCGGGAGCTGCTCCGCGACGCGGATCGCCCGGAGCCTCGGTATGGACAGGCGCACGCTGCACCGGCACCTCGCGCAGTCGGGCGAGACCTACACGTCGGTGGTCGACGCGGTGCGCGCCGATCTCGCGATGCGTTACATCGCACGCGACGGGCGGACCCTCACGGACATCGCCGGGGAGCTGGGGTTCTCGGACCTGAGCGCGTTCTCACGCTGGTTCCGGCGCAGGTTCGGCCAGAGCCCCACCGCCTGGGCGGCGAGCGAACGTGAACTCGGATCGCAGTGACCGTCCGGGTCGCCTCGGCCGGATCCGACCCCCTCAGACGAGCGCGCGCAGCGCGGCGTCCCGCAGATCGTGCTTCTTGACCTTGCCGGTGGCCAGTCGCGGGAGTTCGTCGCAGAACTCGATCGTCCTGGGTGCCTTGTAGCCGGCCAGGTGGTCGCGGACGTGCGCGCGCAGGGCGTCGGCGGTCGCGTCGCCGGCCGGAACGCCGGGGTCGAGTTCGATGACGGCATGGACGTATTCGCCCATCTCGGGGTCCGGCAGGCCGAACACCGCGACGTCGGCGACGTCCGGGTGCGCCGACAGGCACGACTCGATCTCGGCCGGATAGATGTTGACGCCGCCGGAGATGATCATGAACGACTTGCGGTCGGTCAGGAAGAGATAACCGTCCTGGTCCACGTACCCGATGTCGCCGACCGTCGACAGGCGTGGATTGTGTGGGTGGCGGGAGTCGGCGGTCTTGTCCGCGTCGTTGTGGTACTCGAACGGGACGACGTCGCGCTCGAAGTAGACCGTCCCGATCTCGCCCGCACCGATCGGCTCGCCCTCCTCGTCGCAGACCACGGGCGTGCCGAGGACCGCGCGGCCGACCGAGCCGGGACGCTCGAGCCACTCGTCCGCGGTCAGGAACGTCATGCCCATTCCCTCGGTGCCCGAATACAACTCGCTCACGATCGGACCGAGCCAATCGATCGTCGCGCTCTTGACGGATGGCGGACACGGCGCCGCCGAGTGCAGGAAGTCCTGCAGCGTCGACACGTCGTAGGCGGCGCGCTCGTCCTCGGACAGCTTGAGGAGGCGCACCATCATCGTCGGCACGACCTGCGTGTGCGTGACAGCGTGCTTCTCGATGGTCGCCAGGAATTCGCGGGCGTCGAACCGCTCCATCAGCACGACGGTGGCTCCGAGTGACTGCGCGCCGGCCGACCACTGCAGGGCGGCGGAGTGGTACATCGGCGCGGGAACCAGGTACCGCGAATCCTCGGCCATGCCGAGGAGCGTCTTCGCGAAGTGACCGACGTTCATGCCCCGCGGGTCGTCGATCATGATGCCGGTCAGGGGGCGACGAATACCCTTGGGGCGACCGGTGGTTCCCGACGAATACAGCATCATGTCGCCGCGGGGTTGCTCCGCGAGTGGCACCGGCTCGAACCGTGCCATCGACTCCTCGTAGGACGCGAAGCCCTCGACGACGCCGTCTATCATGAACAGGTGCGGACGACCGTCCAGCTCGTCGACGACCGCGGCCGCGAGTTCGGCCAACCGGCGCGTCGTGACCAGCAGGGACGCCTGGCAGTCGGTCACGATGTAGGCGGCCTCCTCGGGGGTCAGGTGCCAGTTGACTGCCGTGATGTACAGCCCGGAGCGCACCGCGGCCCAGTAGACCTCCATGAACCGTGGATGGTTCTCGGCCAGGATCGCGACGTGGTCACCGGGGCGTAGCCCGAGTGAATGCCACTGCTGAGCAAGCTGGTTGGAGCGATCCTCGAGTTCGCGGTAGGTCACCACCTCGCCGGTGGGCGCGAAGACGACTGCCGCTCGCTCGGGGACCGTCACGGCATGGATACCGGGGTACATCGAGGCTGCCTCCTGGCTGACGAGGTCATGATGGATGTGCGCGCGGTCACAGGTTCTCCTGACCGTGTGCCTTGCTGGGGAACTCGTCTCGCTCAGTGAGAGCGAGACGTGGTGGTCGGGCGCGACGCCACGAACCACGCGGTCGTGACGACGATCGTGCAGCCGACGAGTTGTAGGGCAGTGGGGCGTTCGCCGAGCAGGATCATTGCCACGACGACCGCCAGGACCGGTTGCAGGAGCAACAGCGTGGCGCCCACCTCCGGCGCCAGGCGGGGGAGTGAACGGCCGAGCAGCATCCAACCCAGCACCTGCGCGGACAGAGCGAGCGCCACGAGCCAGCCGAAGGATGCCCACCCGGGTGCCAGGTCAACGGGGCCCCACACCGATCCGAGCGCGGACCCGACGACGCCGGCAGCGGCCGTCGAGATCAGGACCTGCGTCGCCGCGGTCTCGGCGGAGCCGCGGCCGCTGACGACGAAGATGTAGACCGCGTACGCGACACCCGACAGCAGGGCCAGGAACGTGCCCCAGTACAACTCCGGGCGGGTCGACGCGTCCCCCGCGATTCCTCCCGTGAGCGCAATCCCGGCGAACAGCACCGGTACCGCGGCAACGAACCGCGCAGGAATCCTGGTGCCCAGGATCAGGAACGACAACAGTGGGACCACGACCACCTGGACATTCACGAGAACCGTGGAGATGCCGGCTCCGATGACCATGATGGCCTGCGACCACAGTGCGAAATCGACGCCGAGCATCGCGCCGGCACCGATGTACCGCAGCCCGTCCCGTCGGGTGATGCGGCTGCCGCCGCGACCCTCGCGCCACGCGAGCAGGGCCAGTGGCGGAAGCGCCAGCAGACATCGGAAGAACACCGATGTCGACGGGGCCACGTCGGCCAACCGGATGAAGACCGCGGTCAGGGAGATGAAGGCCGCACCCGAAACGGCGAGCGGACGCGGGTCGACGCGCCGACCGGAAGCGTTCGCGCCGGGCGGCCGAACACGTCGGAAGTCGGTGATCTGCACCCGCCCAATTCTCGGCCGTACCAGCGGAAACAACAAGTAAGAAATGTTTCTGAATCTTCGGTAGTGTTCGTGACGTGTTGAACCTCGAACGCGTCCGCGCGCTCTGTGCGGTGGCCGAGACCGGCTCGGTCGCCGGGGCCGGGAGGCTGCTGCACGTCACACCGTCCGGGGTCTCCCAGCAGCTGGCGAAGCTCGAACGCGAGGTGGGCGCGACGCTGCTCGAGCCGGTGGGCCGAGGCGTGCGACTGACCCCCGCCGGTGCACTCCTGGCCCGTCGCGGCACGGAACTGCTGGCACGTGCGGCCGCCGCCGAAGCCGAGATCGGATCCATGCGGGACGAGGTTGTCGGGCCGATCCGGTTCGGGGCGTTCGTCGCGGCGTCGCGCGTGGTCCTGCCGTCGGTGGTGGCCGCGTTGCTGAACCGCTATCCGGTACACGTTTCCGTTGCCGAGGCCGAGACCGAGGTGACGCTCGAGTCGCTGGCCCGGCGACGTATCGACATCGGCGTGGTCGACAGCTGGGAATCGACGCCGGTGGACATACCGGTCGGACTGGAATCGATATTGATACATCGGGATTCGGCGGGAGTCGCCCTGCCCCGAGAGCATCCGCTCGCGGGGCGCGGAATCGTTCCGTTGCGCGAACTCGCAGGGATGGCCTGGGTCGCGTGGGGCGCCGGCACCGCCTTCCGGGAGTGGTTGGTGAGGACGTTGCGCGCGCAGGGGTTCGAGCCCCGCGTCGACTTCGAGGCGTCGGACGTCTCGACGCATCTCGCGTTCGTCGCCGCGGGGCTCTCCGCCGCGCTGGTCCCGCACCTTGCGGTCGGTGACCTGCCCGCCGGTGTGGCGCTCCTGCCGACCGATCCACCGCTCCGCCGGGACATCCACGTGGTGTGGCGTCCGGACAATGCCGGCCCGGCCATCCGCGCCGGCATCGCGGCGGTCGCGGAGGCGTTCGACCGCAGAGGATCTCAGGCGTCCAGCGGCCGCTGAGCGCGCTCGACCCCGAGATCGCGGGGGCAGTAACCGGCGGGGTAGCCGGGGTAGGTGCGGTTCTTCGGGTCGCCGGATCCGGCCGACACCCGCCGCTTCGGAAGCCGTCGCACGATGCCCGACCGGGCCCGCAGGCCCGCCTCCGCTACCGCCCGGACCCGTGCCGAACCGGCCGGGAACCCGAACGCGGTGGCCATGCGCTCGTCGATCAGCGCGTACACCGCGGCGGCGACGGGGCGTTCGAGTGCCGCCGGATACCACGACTGGAACAGTCGCAGGGTGTACGTGCCGATGCGGTGGTTGTCGTCGCTGTAGACGAAGTGCTTCCGTTCGTAGTCCATCTTGAAGCGATGGAACTCCTGGTACGAATCCGGAATGTCCTTGATGCCCATTCGGATTCCGACCTGGCGGTAGAAGTGGTACGACGCGAGCCGCTCGTGCGGATGCAGGCGACGCCACCCGTATCGGTCGATCCAGTCGATCGGGTCGTACACGAACGTCGACAGCACGTAGAGCATGTCGTCGTTGGAGATCGCGTACCGGCCGTGCATCCGGTTGATGTTGCGCAGCGACTCCCGTCCGCGCTCGGAGTCGTACCCGTGCTCCACCAGTTCGCCCATCAGCAGCGCGGTGTCGTCGTAGCGCTTCTGCGGGCGATGCTCGAACTCGCCGGTGCGGGCCAGCAATTCGGATATCGAGGGCACGCAGTACGTGCGGAACAGGGCGAACTCGAGCGAACGCTGGTAGTCCCATGGGAATTCGTAGCCGGCCGTGATGCGGAGAATGTCCTGGTGCCGCGTCTGTGGGTCGAGCCCTTCGATCACCCGCACCCACCCCATCCGTCCGCGGCCTGCGTGCGGATCGGGGTCGGGAGCGGGGAAGGTGAGGACGCGTCGTGTAGTGGTCAGCGTCACGGCGTCACCGTCCGTGCCGAGCCTTGAGCATCCACGCCGAGATCTTCATGTCCCGGGCGGACCGCTCGAGGGTGAGCAGATTCAGTGGGGCCGAGAACTTCTGGACGGTGACCGCCTTGGGGTGGCTGAACTCGCGGAGGCCATCGGCGCCGTGGATGCGGCCGAAGCCGGATTCGCCGATGCCACCGAACGGCAGCGACGGGATCCCGGCGTATCCGAGCACCGAGTTGACCGACACCATGCCCGCGCGCAGACGGCCGGCGATGTCCCGGCCGCGGGACCGGTTGCGGGTGAACACCGACGCACCGAGACCGTACGACGTCGCGTTGGCGCGCTCGATGCCCTCCTCGAGGTCGCGGACCTTGTTGACGACCACGGTCGGCCCGAACGTCTCCTCGCACACCGCCGACGATCCCTCCGGCACATCGGTGAGGATCACCGGGTCGACGAATCGTTCATGGACGGAGTCGATTCCGCCGATCACCGCGCGCGCACCCTTGGCGAGCGCATCGGTGACGTGGTTGCGCACGATGTCGACCTGACGCGGCAGGGTCATCGGGCCGTAGGTGTCGTCGTCGGACCCGCCCGGGCTGAGTCGTTCCGCTGCGGTGGTGAGCTTGTCGAGGAACTGTCGATAGACGGGTGCGGCAACGTAGATGCGCTCCACACCGGCGCAGGTCTGGCCGGCGTTGCCGAACGCGCCGAAGGCCGCGAACTCGACGGCCTGATCCAGATCGGCGTCCTCGGCGACCAGCATCGCGTCCTTGCCGCCGCACTCGGCGACGAGCGGGGTGAGCGTCTCGGCGCAGACCGCCATCACCTTCCGCGCGGTGGGCCCGGAACCGGTGAACGCGATCTTGTCGACGCCGGCCCGGCACAGGGCGGCGCCCGTCGGGCCGAGGCCGGTGATCACCTGCAGCACAGGCTGGGTCGGTGCGAGCGAATCCCACTTGTCCTCGAGCCACTTTCCGACGCCCGGGGTCAGTTCGCTCGGCTTGAAGACGATCGCGTTGCCCGCCGCCAGTGCGTACGAGATGGAGCCCATCGGGGTATAGGCAGGGTAGTTCCACGGCCCGATGACGCCGACGACGCCGTACGGCTGGTAGCCGAGCGTGGCCGACTGGTTGGCGCTGACCAGGCCGGCCGGCACCCGCCGGGGCTTGAGCACCTTCTTGGCGTTGCGGGCGGCCCAGTCGAGGTGCTCGACCGCGAGCATCACCTCGAGCAGGGCGTCGTCGTGGGGTTTGCCGGTCTCCGCGGAGATGACCCGGGCGAGGTCGCCGGCGTCGGATGCGATTGCCTTCTTGAACTCGAGCAACCAGTCGCGACGCCCCCGGAATCCCTGTGCGGCCCACCAGTTCGCCGCGCTGCGCGCGCGATTCACCGCAGCGGCGACGTCGGACGCCGTGGCCACGGGATACTCGGCGAGGATCGTCCCGGTCCGCGGATCCAGGCTTGCGAACGTGGACGGGGCGGAGTCGGGGGATAAGGCGGGGTCGGCGTCGCTCAGTTCTCGGGTCATGTCGAACTCCCTCCACTCAAGGGGATCGCATCAAATATATTTGATGTGATTTACTGTGGTGACGCTCACATTATGCGGCCCGGCGGGCACGGACAACCCCTTCATGCGGTGTCCCGCCCCGATTCGGGCCACAGGGAACTCGATAACTCGATTCTTTGCAGGCAGGAGCACGTCAATGACGATCGATTTCACCCCCGAGCAAAACGACTTCGCGCAGGCGGTGGCCGCGTTCTGTCGCAAGGAGTGCGGCACCCGCGAACAGCGGGACGCGCTCACCGGTCGAGGCGAGCACACCCACAATCAGGACCTGTACCTGAAGATGGCCGACCTGGGCTGGCTCGGGGTCACCGTGCCGGAGGAGTACGGCGGGTCGGCCGGCACCGCGGTGGACATGTGCATCCTGCTCGAGCAGGCCGCGCGCGGCATGGCGCCGATCGGGGGCATCGGACCGACGCTCATCACCGGCGCCGCGTACGCGAAGTTCGGCACCGAGTCGCAGAAGGAGACCGTGCTCGGCGGCATCGTCCGCGGGGCGTCCGAGTCGATTTCGATGTCCGAGCCCGAGGCGGGATCGGATGTGGGCAACCTCAGCTGCAAGGCCGAGAAGGTGTCCGACGGTTGGCTGATCAACGGGCAGAAGACGTGGTGCTCCAACGCGCACTTCGCCGAGAACATCCTGCTGGTGGCCCGCACCGATCGGAGCGGTTCCAAGCACGAGGGCCTGACGATGTTCCACTTACCGGCCAACACGCCGGGCCTCAAGATCAGCGGCATCGACACCATGGGCGGCAAGGAGGTCAACGACCTCTACCTCACCGACGTGCATCTGCCGGACGGCGCCGTGATCGGTGAGGTCGGGAACGGCTGGATGCAATTGATGACCGGGCTCAACATCGAGCGCCTCATCCTCGGCGCGATGATGCTCGGCACCGCGCAGCGGGCGTTCGACGACGCGCTCGAATTCATCACGCAGCGAAAGCAGTTCGGACGCCCGGTGGGGACCTTCCAGGCGCTGCGGCACCGCATCGCGGACCTGGCCACCGAGATCGAGTGCACCCGCCTGCTCGTGTACAACACCGCACGACTCGTCGACGCGCACCCGACCGAGTTGTTCCCGCGGGAGGCGTCGATGGTGAAGCTCAAGGCCACCGAGACCGCGAAGAAGGTGGCGCTCGAGGGCATGCAGATGATGGGCGGATACGGATACGCCACCGAGTTCGACATGGAGGGGCACGTCCGCAGGACGCTGGTCTCGTCGATCTACGGCGGCACCAACGAGATTCAGCGCGACATCATCGGCAAGACGTTCGGGCTGTAGGGGCGGACATGGCTGCCCCGACGCGCCCCACCCGGCCACTGCGCAGACCGCAACTCTCCGACGCGGTGGCGGCACACCTGCGCGGCGCGGTCATGTCCGGGCGTCTGCGTCCGGGTTCGTTTGTGCGTCTCGACGAGACCGCGGCCGAACTCGGCGTCAGCGTCACCCCGGTCCGGGAGGCGCTGCTCACGCTGCGCGGTGAGGGAATGGTCGAGTCGGTCCCCAACCGGGGATACGTCGTCTCGCCGCTCGAACGGAACGACGTGCACGACATCTTCTGGTTGCAGGGGCAGATCACGGTGGAGCTCGCGGTCCGCGCCTCGCGAGCTGCCACGGTCGAGGACCTTGCGAGGCTCACGGCGCTCAACGACGTGCTGGGTGAGGCGGTGGACGCCGCCGATCCCGAGCGGATCGCGGACGCAGAGTACGAGTTCCACCGAGAACTGTGCCGGATCGGCGGCGGACACAAGCTCGCATGGTTCCTGCTCCACGCCGCCCGATACACGCCCTACCGGCTGTACGCGGCCGATCCGGCGTGGGGGGAGTTGGCGGTGGCGTCGCACGCGAACCTGATCGACGCGATGCGAGCGCGGGACCGCGAGGCCGTCGTGCAGCACACCCGCGTCCAGTTCGACGACGCCGCACGGCGGCTCGTCGCGCACCTCGAGCGAGTAGGGATATGGGAATGACGAATCTATCTGTCGCGGAGGAAGACACCGGTCGGCTGGACCTCGCCGACTTCGTCGGGGAGTCGATGCTGCTGATCGGTGCGGGGGCCACGGTCCTGCTGCAACTCGCGGTGCCCGGCGTCGGACGCGGGGTGGCCGAACACAGCACTACGCTCGAACGTCCGCTGGACCGGCTGCGGACCACCATGACGTACGTGTACGCGGTCACCCTCGGGACACCCGACGAGAAGCGGGCGGTGGTGCGCCTGGTCAACCGGGCGCACGTCCCGGTGCGGTCGGATCGATACAACGCGTTCGATCCGGAACTGCAGCTGTGGGTGGCAGCAACGCTGTACCGCAACGGTTTCGACATGTACGAGCGCTTCTTCGGGAGACTGTCGGACGTCGACGCCGAGCGGCTGTACCGGCAGTCGGCGGTGTACGGGACGGCGCTCCAGGTAGGGGAGGACATGTGGCCGGCGAGTCGGACAGAGTTCGACGCGTACTGGAACCGGATGATCGAGGCCGCCACGGTGGACGAGCAGGTGCGGGCGTACGTACGCGGACTGCTCTCCGGTGGCAAGGCGCCGCTCCCCGTGCGTATCACGATGCCGCTGCAGCGTTTCCTCACGATCGGCCTGCTGCCCCCACGGGTCCGGGACCAGTTCGCGCTGCCGTGGAGCCCCCGAGACCAGCGACGCTTCGATCGGCTCATGACGGTGTTGCCGGTCGTCTACCGCCGCGTACCCCGGCCCCTGCGCCAGATCACGGCCACCTACTACCTGCGGGACATGCGACGGCGACTGGCGGCGCACCGGCACCTGATCTGAACCGCCGGCCCCGGTCAGAGCGCGACGTCGCGTTCGAGGCCGAACCAGAAGTGCTCGCCGCCGTCGAACACGAGATTGCCCTTGCCGTTCATGACGCCGATGACGGTGTCGTCGTCGACCTTCTTGAAGTGGTCGAACACCGGCATGCCGTCGTAGACCATGGTCGTGGTGACCTCGCCGCGGAAGACGACCTCCCACAGGCTCGCCTCCCCGTGCCCGGTTCCGATGTCGGAGACCAGTTTTCCGGAATCGTCGCGGCACAGGAGGGGTTGGACGTCGAACTCGCTCGCGAACGCCTTGCCGTACCAGTGGATTCGTCCCAGCAGCGCGCCGGTGCGATGACCGGTGTCGAAAGCGAATCCGCGCCAGCGGTATCCGATGAGATCGACCGGCCGGCACGGTTCGAGTCGTGCCCACAACGCATCGAGTTCGCGTGGGTCGATCCGATCGGTCCGGGCGCGCAGGTCCGCCACCTCGTCCTGGATGCTCATGCCGAACCTTCCGTGTCGCCGATCGAACTGCCGAACAGTGTCGCGAGCATGAGCGTCTGGACACGAGCCTCGTTGACCGGGGTGGCGTCGAAGCGCATCACGCGTCCCACATCGAGGACGAGGCTCAGTGCGGCGTGCACCAGGAACCGGCATTCGACGACGGACAGCTCGGTACGGGTCTCGCCGAGCAGTCGAGCCCACTCCTCGACGTTGAGCCGCTGCACGTTTCGCAGTTCGGTGCGCTGGGCGTCGGGCAGGCTCCCGATCTCGGCGAAGTACACGCTCATCAGCTCGTTCTGCCTGAAGGACAGCCGAACGTACACCTCCACCAGCGACTCGAGGGCCTCCCGCGGCGTCGTGGCGCCGGCCAACGCGGTGCCGACAGCGACCGCGAGGCGGTCCGCGGCCCGGTGGAACGCCGCGGCGAGCAGATCGGACTTGCTCGCGAAGTGCCGGTACACGCCCGAGGCATTGATCCCGGCCGCCGTGCCGATGTCCTCGATGCTCACCTCGTGGTAGCCGCGGGCGTGGAAGAGCAGGATCGACTCGTTCAGGAGCACTTCACGCTTGTTGGACAGCGGGATTCCCTGCATCGGCGGTGAGGTCGTGTCCGGCTGCGCGGCGGGCGTGGGTAGGTCGGCGCGGGCGACGGCGCGGCAGGCACCCAGCAGCAGTCCCTCGAGTCGTCGCGCCGGCAGATTCGCCCGGTGCACGGTGATACTCCCGATCACGGAGAGCATGCCGACGCAGATCAGGAAGTTGTCGCGATTCGACAAGTCCGGCCGCAGCCGGGCCAGGGTCGCCCCGATACGCCGGTTGACGGCCTCGATCGTCCCGCGAATGTAGGCGCGGTCGGCGGCGTCGAGGTACCGGCTCTCCCACCGGTACAGGCCCGCGGTCCGGCGGTTGGCGACGGTGGTGCGGACGGCCGTGAGAATCTGCCCGTCGAGCCGCTGCGCGGCGTCCGGGACATCCCTTTCGGCGTCGGCATCGATCGCCTGCTCGAGTGCCGTCGCCGGACTTGTCGCGGCGTCCAGGAAGAGCGCGTACTTGTTGGGGTAGTGGCGGTAGAGGGCCGGCCCGGAGATGCCTACCGTCGCGGCGATGTCGTCGACGCTGACGCTGTGGTAGCCACGTTCGCTGAACGCCTCCGCGGCCACCATCGCGATCTGCGCCTTGCGATTCTTGGGGCGGCGCCGTGGCTCGGTCTCCGTTCGTCCCGCCACCGAACCTCCTGACGTGTGAGGGTGCTGATGGCCGAAGCATAACGCACAGGTGAGTGCCGGTAATCCTCGTTCGGTACAGCAATTCCCCAGATACTCCGGCGAATTCACCTGACCACTGGCTCTTGACAATCGCGCGCGGCGCCGCGAAAGTTAGCGACGATTCTCGGAGACCGGATGGATGCGCACCGAGTCGTGAAGGCCGCGTGCGCCTGATGGACGAGGGGTGCGCGCGATGACGACCGCGACAGGCGAGGGGTTGCGCCGCGAACTACGCGACGCGGTGTTGGAACTGACGATCTCCCGGCCGGAACGGATGAACGCGGTCGACATGGCGACCATGCTCGCGCTCGGCGACGCGATCCGCAGCGCGGGAGGCGACCCGGCGGTGCGCTCGATCCTGCTCACAGGATCCGGGTCCGCCTTCTGCACCGGGGCGGATCTGGCTGCCACGGTGGAGAATCCGACGGATCCGTCGGTTGTCATGGACGTCGCGAACGACGTCGTCCGCGCGATCGTCGAGGTGCCCGTTCCCGTGGTGGCCGCAGTGAACGGGCCGGCCGCCGGTATCGGGGTGTCCCTCGCACTCGCGGCAGATCTGACGTACGCCGCGGAGAGTGCGTATTTTCTGCTGGCGTTCGTGAGGATCGGCCTCATGCCCGACGGCGGCTCGAGTCTGTTGGTGCCGGCCGCGATAGGACGGGCGAAGGCCGCCGAGATGGCACTGTTGGGTGAGCGTGTCTCGGCGATCGACGCCGACCGGATCGGGCTGGTCTCCCGCGCGCTTCCCGACGACGAGCTCGCGGACCACGCCCGTGGGGTCGCGCTGCGGCTCGCGTCGGGGCCACGTCGCGCCCTCGAACTGACGAAGCGGTCGCTCAATTCCGCCACGCTGGCCGCGCTCGACGACGCGCTGACGCTGGAGAAGACGGGCCAGGCGGACCTGCTCGCGTCCGCGGACTTCGCCGAGGGGGCCGCGGCGATCCTCCAGAAGCGCGCACCGCATTTCCCCTAGTGCGCGGAATTGGCGTCAACTTGTGGGGCCGAGGCGGACGGATCACTCGGGATGCGCGACTCCGCGAGATGTCCGTTTGGGTCGGTAAGGGTTGTGTGTCCGAACATATTTCGCACTGCGTTGCTCGGCTGCCCCGAGCTCGGAATGCATCTCGACGATGGAGAATAGTGACTAACAAAATGCATGCCGAAACCGCGCATAACATGTAATCTGCCTCACATCGAACCATGGGTCCGGTCAGGTCGGGAGGACCCGCGCCGCACGAGAGGAACCCTCGATGGTCACTTCCGCTGCTGTCCCCGCGGCCTCGCTCGAGGCTCAGCGGTTCCGTCGCAACAATTGGAACAATCAGGTCGCGCGGCACGCGCGGATGATCCCGACCCAGGTCGCGTTGCGGTTCCAGGGTGCGTCCGTCACGTGGTCGACCCTGAACGCCCGGGTCGAGAAGCTGGCAGACGCCCTGTCTCGGCGCGGCGTCGGCTTCGGCGACCGGGTCCTGATCCTCATGCTCAACCGCCCCGAGTATCTCGAGGTCGTCCTCGCCGCCAACGCGCTCGGTGCGATCGCCGTCCCGGTGAACTTCCGGATGACGGTGCCCGAGGTGACATTCCTGTTGCGCGACAGTGGTGCTCGGGTCATCTTCGCCGATGCGACGCTGGCACCGCTCGCCGACGCGGTCCGTGCCGCGACGGGCGGCCTGGACCTCTCGATCGTGGTCGGCGCCGCGAGCGAGGACGACGTTCCGGATGTCCTCGGGTACGAGACGCTGATCGCCGAGGAGGGGGTCGCGCACCCCGCCGTCGACATCCCCGACGACACCCCCGCGCTGATCATGTACACGTCGGGTACCACCGGCCGCCCAAAGGGCGCGGTGCTGACGCACAGCAACATGGCGGCGCAGGCGCTCACGTGCATCCGGGCGTTTCAGTTGGATCGCTCCGACGACATCGGGTTCTGCGCGTCGCCGATGTTCCACATCGCCGCACTGGGGTCGATGGCGCCGAGTCTGATGCTGGGCCTCACCACCGTGATCTACCCCGTGGGAGCGTTCGATCCGAACACGCTGCTCGATGTCCTCGAGGAGGAGCAGGTCACCACGTTGTTCCTGGTGCCCGTCCAGTGGCAGGCGGTGTGCGCAGCCCAGCAGGCCCAGCCGCGAAAATTGAAGCTGCGCGGTATTTCCTGGGGCGCGGCGCCGGCGTCGGACACGGTGCTGCGCGCCATGGCCGCGACCTTCCCGGACGCGTCGAACGTGGCGGTCTTCGGGCAGACCGAGATGTCGCCCATCACCTGCGTCCTGGACGGCGAGGACGCGCTCCGCAAGCTCGGATCGGTCGGTCGGGTGATTCCGACGGTGCAGGCCAGGGTCGTCGACGACGACATGAACGACGTCGCCCCGGGCGAGGTGGGGGAGATCGTCTACCGGGGTCCGACGATGATGCTCGAGTACTGGCAGAACCCGACCGCAACCGCGGAGGCGTTCCACGGCGGGTGGTTCCACTCGGGCGATCTCGTGCGGATGGACGACGAGGGGTTCGTATACGTGGTCGACCGCAAGAAGGACATGATCATTTCGGGCGGCGAGAACATCTACTGCGCCGAGGTGGAGAACGTGCTCTTCGCTCATCCGAAGATCCTCGAGGCCGCCGTCATCGGCCGGCCCGAGCATCGGTGGGGCGAGATCCCGGTGGCGGTGGTCGCCCTGCGTCCGGACGCGGGCGGCGAACTCACCCTGGACGAGTTGCAGCCGTTCCTCGACGAGCAGTTGGCACGGTACAAGCATCCCAAGGTGCTGGTGTGCGTGGATGCGTTGCCGCGCAACGCCAGTGGCAAGGTCGTGAAGGGGACACTGCGCAGCGACGCCGCCGTCGTGCAGGGTTGACGTCACTCGGACCGGCCTCGCGGTTGTGGGGGGGTCGGGCGGCAGCGGGTTCGGGACGGAACCGGGGAGGGGCCGGCGAAATGAGCTTCGAGTTGCCCAAAGCGAAGGGGCCGGTGCAGGACGTCGCGCTCCAGGGCGGATACCTCATCGGCTTCTCCGTGCAGGCCCTCGTCGCGCTGGCGCGGGCGGTGCTGCGGGGACGGTTGTCGCTGCAGGAGACGGTGACCCAGACCCTGTTCATCGGGCGGGTGAGCACCGGACCCTCGTTGCTGCTGATGATTCCGATCGGCGTGTTCGTGGCCGTGTCGGTGGGTGAGCTGGCCGGCCGCATCGGTGCCGGCGGGTACTCGGGTGCCGTGGTCGCCTTCATCATCGTCGGGCAGGCGTCGGCGCTCGTGTGCGCGCTGATGATGGCCGGCGTCGCGGGATCGGCGATCTGTACGGATCTGGGCTCGAGGAAGATTCGCGAAGAGATCGACGCCATGGAGGTCATGGGGATCGACGTGCTCGAGCGGCTGGTCGCGCCCCGACTGGTCGCCGCCGTCGTCGTGTCGCTCGCCCTGTGCGCGATGGTGACGTTCGGCGGCGTGATGGCGTGCTACCTGTACCACATCTACGTCCAGCACCTGCCCGCCGGAACGTTCCTGGCGACGTTCAGCCAGTACGGCCGCACCTCGGACTTCGTGATGGCACTGGTGAAGGCCGCGATCTTCGCGCTCACCTCGACGCTGATCGCGGCGTTCGCCGGCCTGCACGCCAAGGGCGGCCCGCGCGGTGTCGCCGACGCGGTCAACGAGGCCGTCGTGATCGCGTTCGCGTTGGTGTTCATCGTGAACACCGCGCTCTCCGCGCTGTACACGGTGATCGTCCCGGCGGTAGGAGCCTACTGATGATCAGCTTCGACACCCGGGTGCGACTGCGCCGCGCCGTCCGTCCGGTCGACGCGGTGTACGGGGGCCTCGCCGACGTCGGTCGGCACGTCACCTTCTTCTGGCGCACCGTCGTCTCGCTGCCGTACGCGCTGACCCGGTACCGGCGGCACGTGCTCACCCAGATCAGCGAGGTCAGTTTCGGCACCAACTCGTTGCTCTCGGGCGGCGGCACCATCGGGATCGTGTTCGCGATGTCGCTCGCCGCGGCGATGATGCTCGGCGTCGAAACCCAGCGTGGTCTCGAACTGATCGGCATGACAACCTTTTCCGGAATGCTGTCCGCGATCGCGAACACTCGCGAACTCGCCCCGGTCGTGGTCGCGATCGCGCTGGCCGCAAAGGTGGGTACCGGGTTCACCGCGCAACTCGGCGCGATGCGGATCTCCGACGAGATCGACGCGCTCGATTCGATGGCGGTGCGCTCGATCCCGTTCCTAGCCGGGACGCGGGTGCTGGCGGCGATGGTGTGCGTCCTGCCGATCTTCATGATCGGCCTGCTCGCCAGCTACCTGTCGACCCGAATGGTGATCGTGTTCTGGGGTGGCGCGTCCGCCGGCACCTACGACTACTTCTTCCACCTCGCGCTGTCGCCCGAGGACCTCGTGTACGCCGCGATCAAGGCGATCGTGTTCGCGGGTGTCGTTGCGCTGGTGCACTGCTCGTACGGATACCTCGCGTCGGGCGGCCCCGCCGGCGTCGGTCAGGCCGCGGGACGTGCGCTGCGGACGGCCATTCTCGCGATCGGGGTGCTCGACGTACTCATGACGTTCGCGCTGTGGGGGCTGGTGCCCACGATCCCCGGCATGGGGGTGTGACATGGTCCGCCGCCGCGGCACCGGTCAGGCCGCCTTCGCGCTACGCGGCGCGATCGCGCTGCTGGTGGCGGTTGTGGCGGGCGGCGCGATGGTCATGCGGGGCACGGGGCAGTTGCAGCGCGACCCCGAGGTGGTGGTCGGCATCCCCGCCTCCGCGGGGCTCGTCAACGGCGAGGCGCCGGTTCGCTATCACGGCGTGAACGTGGGGCGGATCTCCGGCATCGACTCGGACGTCGAATCGTCCCGCGTGCGGCTGCAGATCGATGCCGACGCCATCGGGTCGATCCCGGCATCGGTGGTGGTGCGGGTGGTACCGCGAACCTTCTTCGGCGACATCTACATCCAACTCGTCGGCGACCGCGCAAACGACGCCGCCGCACCCCTGTCCGACGGCGACGAACTCCGCATCGACGAGAGCGCGGACGCGGTGGCTCTCTACGACGTCTACACCAGGCTCGTGGACGTGCTCGATCGCATGCAGCCGCAGCAGATGCAGACGGCGCTGTCGACGCTCGCACGGGCCCTCGACGGGCGCGGCGCGACGGTGGGCCGGATCGTCGATCGTCTGGCCGCGGCGGCGCCGACCCTGACCCCCGCCGTGCAGTCTCTGCTCGATTCGACACCCGAGTTCCGGACCGTCCTGCAGGCAGTGGACGCCGCGACCCCCGACGTCGTCGCCACCCTCGCCGCCGCGACCGGGGTGTCGCGCACGGTGGTCGAGAAACAGGGCGATGTCGCCGACACCATCGGTGCGGCGGCAGGTTTCGCGGCCGTCCTGACCGGGTTCGTGGGGGAGCAGCAGGACAAGATCATCACCGTCGTGGACTCGGCAGGGACCGTCCTGGCGACCACCGCCGCCGATCCCAACGGGTTGACCGGCACCCTCGACCGCGCGCGGACGTTCGGTGCGGCCGGTGCCCGGGTATTCGCGACCGGCCACTTCGACATCGTCGCGGTGCCCACGTTCGCCGACCCGATGCCATATACCGCCGCGGACTGTCCCAGCTACGGGGATCTAGGCGGCGCATGCGGCCCGAGCACCGTCGACGGTGGACCGCGTGAGCAGCAGGCGTTGGACGTTCTGCGGAACCGATTGCTGGGGAACACAACGGCGTCGGAAGGCCCGGCCTCGACGAACCCGTTGGCGCCGGTCCTGCTCGGCCCGCTGGTGCGCGGGACGGAGGTGCGGGTGCCGTGACGATCGGATGGGTACCCCTCGCGAAGGCCGCGGGGTTCTGCATCGCCGGTGTGGTGTGTGGGCTGTTGGTCGTCAACACGTTGTCGGTGCCGGTGCGCGGCGACACCGACACGTACATCGTCGAGTTCACCGACGTGGAGGGGCTCGATCCGGGGAATCCGGTGACCATGTCCGGGGTGCGGATCGGGCGGGTCGACTCGATCGAATTCGCGGACGCGGGCGGCGGAACCAGTAAGGCCGTCGTGCGGATCGAGGTGTCGTCCCACTACACCCTCGACCGGGGCGTCACCGCCGCCATCCGGTACGGCGACATGCTCGGCGCCCGGTATCTGGCGCTGGCGCAACCGGCCGAGGCCGCCGTCGCACCGGTCGCGTTGGGGGAGAACGACAATGCGCTGCCGCCGGGCGGCGTGATCCCCCTCGACCACACCACCCCACCGGTCGACCTGACCGCCCTGATGAACGGGTTCGCGCCGCTGTTCGACGCCTTCGACCCCGAGAAGGTCAACACGCTCACCCGGACCTTCGTCGAGACGTTCGACGGGCGCGGCGCGGCCGTCTCCACGCTGATCGACCGGATCGGAACGCTCACCACCGATCTGGCGAACCGCCGCGGCGTGTTCGAGGAACTGGTCGGCAACATGACGGCGCTCCTCGGGTCGGTGGACCAGCGGGGGCCGCAACTCGAGCAGCTCATCGCCGGACTGCGCGACCTCACGTCGTCGGTCGTCGACAACAACGACCAGCTGGCCGCCCTGTTGGACGACGGCGACCGGGCCGTCGCGTCGCTCGCCGGCGTCCTGAGCCGATCGCAGGACGCGTTCGGCAACTCGGTCACCGATCTGAAAGCGGTGACCGACCAGTGGATCACGGACACCGACTCCTTCACACGGTTCGTCGCCGGGATGCCGCAGTTCGCGGACGGCGTCAACCGCATCAGCAGCTACGGCGGGTTCGTGAGCCTGTACCTGTGCAACCTGGTGTTGAAGGACGGCGATCTCGAGGCGAACATCTTCGGGCCCACCCACTCGGAGGTGTGCCGCTGATGTTCCTCGTGAAGATCGTCGACGTCGCGGTCGGCATGTGGCTGTTCGTGTTCCGCGGCGACCGTCGGCCCGGCTCGGCCACACCCCTGGCGCTCGGGACGGTGGGCATCGTGGCACTCGTCATCGGTCTCGCCGCGGCGATCGGCATCCCCAAGGTGTGGTATCTGGCCCGGACGAGTCCGTACACCGCCGAACTCGCGAACGCGAGCGGGCTGTCCGGCGGCGATCCCGTCTACGTCGCGGGCGTGCCCGCCGGGCGGGTCGAGTACATCGTGCTCGCGGGCGACCATGTCCGCGTGGAGTTCCGGCTCGACGACGGCCAACCCCTGGGCAACCGGACCACTGCGTCCGTGCGCCTGAAGACGGTGTTGGGCAAGCGGTACCTCGAGGTTGTGCCGGCGGGGGTCGTCGACGAGGACCCGGCGGACGGATCGTCACCCGACGTCATCCCGTTGTCGCGCACCACGGTTCCCTACAGCCTCGACGACGTCGGCCGCGACGCCACCGAGGCCGCGCAGCAGATCGACGCGAAGTCGTTGGAGGCGATGATGACGACACTGTCGCGGGTGATGCCCGACGACCCCGAGCAACTCGGCAAGGCGCTCGCCGGCATCAGCGGCGCATCGGCCGCCGTCGCGCAGAACGGCGAACAGATCGACCAACTGCTGACACTGGCGCGATCGCTGTCGGATCTGGCTGTTCGGCAGCAGGAATCGCTGACGACGACACTGTCGAACGCACAGACCGTCGTCCACACCCTGGCCGTCCGCAAGCAGGTGCTCACCCGCCTCGCCGAGAACCTACGGTCGGTGCTCGCGACCACGGCCTCGTCGTTCACCGCGCACGAGGAGCAGTTCTCGCAGATGACGGACAACCTCGTCGAGGTCACGAACACCCTGCAGCAGAACGCCGACAACATCGACCGAATCCTGACGCGACTCCCACCGGCGCTGCGCTCGGCGACCGACGCGACCGGCAACGGGAACTGGACGGACGTGACCGCACCCGCGGCGGTCGTGCCCGACAACCTGCTGTGTGCACTCGGTGTGATGCAGGGGTGCCGGTGAGCGCCCGGTCCGCGGCCCGGAGCCGCCGCGGCGGCCGCGTCGCGATCGCGGCGATCCTGGTCGGCGCGATCGCGACGGGTGCCTGGTACGTCTTCGGGCGCACCGACCGGGCGACCACCGTCCACGTCGACTTCGCCTCCGTCGACGGCCTGTACCCGGGCAGCAAGGTGACGGTGCTGGGGGTGCCGGTCGGCACCGTCACCGAGGTGGAACCGCTCGGCACCCACGTGCGGGTGACAGCCTCCGTCTCCGACGACGTCTACCTGCCGGCCGAAGCCAACGCGTACATCCTGAACCCGTCGGTCATCAGCGACCGCCATCTCGAGTTCGGTCCCGCTTACCAGGGTGGACCGCGGCTCGAGGACGGCGCCGAGATCCCGCTCGAACGCAGTCACGCGCCGATCGACTTCGACGGGCTGATGGGCAGCCTCAGTACGCTCACGGAGGCACTCGGCCCGGACGGTGGCGACGCCGGCAGCCTGCTGTCCCAGGCCGCAGCCGGAATGGCGGGGCAGGGCAAGGAGATGAACCGGGCCGTCCGGAACCTCAGCGCCGCAACGGGGGTCGTCGGCGCGCGCACCGAGGACATCGGCGCGCTCGTCGACAACCTGAACTCGTTTATGGTCGAACTCGACGCCCGCCAGGTGAGCATCGACCAACTGGTGTCGGAACTCGGTGCGCTCGGCGACGAATGGTCTGCCCAGGATCTCGACATCACCCAGCCGCTCCAGGACCTGAAGACGGTGTTCGACCAGATGGACCGCTTCGCGACCGAGCACGGCGACGACGCCGGCGCCATTGCCGGCAACCTGCGCGTCCTGGGCGACACCCTGGCCGCGCACCAGCCCGGGCTCGCGGAATTCATGGACCTCGTGCCGCTGCTGATGCAGAACCTGTCGAGCGGTGTCGGTCCCGACGATCGGGGACGGATCCGGCTGAACATCTCCACCGCGCTCACCCAGTTCGCGGTCGCGCAACCGCTGTGCGCGCAGTACCCGATGCCGCTGTGCACGGGCGCCGGATTCACCAATCCGATCTCCTTCCCGGTCAGCGCTTCCGACCCGCTCGGGTTGGCCACCCTGCTCTCGGGCGGTGCCGCGGCGACAGGAGGCCGATGATGCGGCGGCGCGTGCCGGGAATCGTCGTGGCGGCCAGCGGCGTGCTGCTCGCCGGGTGTGGTGTCGGTATCCAGGATCTGCCACTCGGTCGATCCGTGCCCGGTGACAACTACACGGTGACAGTTCAATTGGCGCACGCCGACGGGATTCTCCTCGGCGCCGACGTGCGGACCGGCCAGCGGGTGATCGGCCGGGTGTCGAGGCTGTCGACGGACACGGTGGGTGCCGTCGTGGACCTGAGCCTGTCGAAGTCGGTGGAGTTGCCCGACAACGTCGAGGCGGCGGTGGAGCTGCCGTCGGCGCTGGGCAATCCGTTCATCAGGCTGCAGGCCCCGCAGGAGCCGTCGGTGGCATCGCTGGCCGACGGCGACGTGATCGCCGAGTCCCGCACCGAGATCGGTCCACAGATCGAGAGTGCGCTGGCCACGCTCGGGACGATCCTGACCGGCAGTGGTTTCGAGCAGATGCAGACCGTCATCGACGAACTGAACACCGCGTTCGGGGGCAGGTCGCAGGAAGTCCGGAGTCTTCTCGACGCGATGACCGCGCTGACCGGCACCGCGACCGCGCACCGGACCGACTTCGACGCCGCGATCGATCTAGCGCGCGACATCTCCCGTCAGCTCACGGATCAGCAGGATGTGCTCGACGGATTCCTCGACACGGTGCCCGACGCCACGACGGTCCTTGCCCAGCAACGGGACCGGCTGGCGTCGCTGCTCGATTCGTCGTCGCGGCTGGCCGGGTACGCGGACACCGTGCTGGCGGCGACCGACCTCGCCGGCATGGTCGCCGACGGCGCGACCGTGCTGGCGACGCTGCGTTCGTTCAACTCCCGGATGGGGGAGACGCTCACCAACATGAACACCTTCCTCGCGAACTTCGATCGCGCGGCCAAGGGCGACTACCTGGTGTTCGACGGAACCCTCGACATCCCCGACGGTATCGAGAATCTGCTGACCGGTGGCACGGCCGCCCTGCCGCCCGAGGCCGGCTCGTTGCAGTCGCTGCTGTCGGGAGGTGTCGGATGAGGCGGGTGGTGCTGGTCCAGCTGATCCTGTTCGCGCTCACCGCCGCGGTGGTCGTGCCTTTCGGCATCGCGTACGTGGTGGGATCGCGGGCGTTCGGCGATCCGATCCGGTTGCACGCGAGCATGTCCGACGCGCTGGGCCTGACCGCGGGCACCAGCGTCACCTACCGCGGTGTCCAGGTGGGGCGCGTGGCATCGGTGGCGCTCGACGGTGAGCGCGGCGGGGCGCGGATCGAGTTCGATCTCGACCCCGGGACCCGGATCCCGCGTGACAGCATCGCGATGGTCACGATGGGCACCGCCGCCGGCATCCAGAGCGTCGACATCCGCCCTGCGACCGACACCGGCCCGTATCTCGAGGACGGCGACGCCCTCGACGCGCCGCAGGATCGGCAGCCGGTGCAGATGGACCAGCTCATGGGTGACGCCGCGAAGCTGCTGGGCGGAATCGACCCCGAGGCGGTCAGCACCGTCGGTACCGAACTCGGAGCGTCCCTCGACGGCCTCGGGCCCAGCCTGGCGCGCATGATCGACGACGGCGACAAGCTCTCGGCGCTGGTCGAACGGCAGGCGCCGCAGCTACGATCGCTGCTCACCCGCACCGCGAGCCTGACCGACTCGTTCGCGGCCGAGGCGGACTCGTTCGGCCGGGGAACGGCAGCGGCGCGGACCTTCACCGAGCAACTCGACGACAACGAGCCCGTCCTGGTCTACCTGCTGGACCGCTCGTCCGATGCCCTCGCCCACACTCAGGAACTGTTCGACCGGTACCACGATACGTTCGGGGCGCTGCTCGCCAATCTGGCGACCGTCACCCCGATCATCTCCGATCGGCGTAACGCTCTGGCCGCCGGACTCGACGAGATCCCCGAGGGACTCGGCAAGCTCGAGTCGATCGTCAGGGGGGACAAGGCCGAGTTCGCGCTCGTCGGCACGCAGGGGCCGGTGTGCAACTACGACACGCCGCGCCGAGCGGTCGGTGACCTGAGCCCCACCCAGCCGAACCTCACGCTGTACTGCCCACCGGGCCCGAACATCGCACAGCGCGGATCACGAACGGCGCCGCACCCCAACGATCTCGGGCTGCAGAACGCGACCACCCCGGGCACGGTCATCGGTCCGCCGATGGTCCCGGACCCGGTCCTCGTCCCCACCGGGGTCGAGGCGCTCGACCAATGGAACCAACTGCTGGAGGAGCTCGGAGATGGCGAACGATAAGCCCGGGATCGACACGACGGATACCGCGGTCGCGACAGTACCGGCGGCCGCGGAGACCGATCCCGGACAGGACGACTCGGCGTCGCCTCAGCGGCGGCCGCGGGGTCGCATCGCCGTCACGATTCTCGCCGTCCCGGTCGTCGTGCTCGCCGCTGCGCTCGGGTGGCTGCTGTGGCAGCAGCACCGCGCCGACACGCTGCGCACCGAGGCCGTCGACACCACCCGCGAGTACGCACAGACCATCGCCACGTTCGACTACCAGAACCTCGACGCCAACCGCGACACGATCGCGAGCATGTCGACCCCGGAGTTCGCCGGCAAGTACAACGAGATGGTCCAGGCACTGGGCAAACTCGTCACCGACGGGCAGGGACAGGCGACCGCGACCGTCACGGACGTCGGCGTCGAGAGCATCGACGGCTCGGACGCCGTCGTGCTGGCGTTCGTGGACCAGGAGGCGAAGAATGTGATTGCTCCCGAGGGGAAGTCGCAGAAGTACCGCATGGTCGTCACGCTCACCCGTGACGGTGACCGTTGGATCGTCGACAACGTCGAGACCAAGTAGCCGCCGAACGCCATCCGTCCGACCGGGAGGAGCCGCCGTGCCCCGATATCTCGATCTCGCAGACTCCGAGCCACGACTGACGAACGAGCGCACGCGCATTCGGATCACCACCTCCCCGCGCGCCACCCGCCGGCGAATCACCGATGCGCTCGACTTCTGGGCTTTCGCCGGGGGCGCGGCCAACGTCGTCATGCAACTGTCGTGGCCCGAGGTGGGGCACGGTGTCGTCGAGAGCAAGGTCGAGTCCGGCAGCCTCTTCCGGCATCCGTGGAAGCGGGCGCGCACCACGTTCACGTATCTGTCGGTGGCGATCCTGGGTACCGATGACGAGCGTCGCGCCTACCGGGAGGCCGTCAACGGTGCGCACAAGCACGTGCGGTCCGACGAGAACAGTCCCGTCGAGTACAGCGCTTTCAACCGCGAGCTGCAGCTGTGGGTGGCGGCGTGCCTGTTCGTCGGCTTCGAGGACACGCACCAACTGCTGCACGGAAGGCTGACACCCGAGCAGGCCGAGGAGTTCTACCGGTCGTCGTCGACGCTCGGCACCACCCTGCAGGTCACCGAGGACATGTGGCCGGCCACGCGTGCGGATTTCGACCGCTACTGGAACATCGCGTGCGAGCGGGTCGCGATCGACGACACGGTGCGGGACTACCTGACCGCGCTGACCGGCCTGCGGATGGTGTCGTGGCCGCTGCGTTTCGCATTCGGCGGGCTGCTGGGGTTCCTCACCGCCGGATTCCTGCCGCCGCTGTTCCGGGAGCAACTCGGCCTGGAATGGAGCGACGACGACCGCCGTCGCTTCGAGCATCTGTTCCTCGCCGTCGCGTTCGTGAACCGCTTCGTCCCGCGCTTCGTCCGCCACCTGCCCAGCCGGGTGCTGATGCGCGATCTGCGGTGGCGGATCCGCAGCGGACGACCCCTCGTGTAACACCGTGGTCTCACTTGTCGGGCAAACGGTCACAACTCGGGAAACTGCAGCTCGAGGCATTGCGGAGGCCGCCTCCGCGCGTACTATCAGTAGTGCGGATCAAGTGAGTAATCGGTAACGGTGAAACGCTTGTGAAGCAGAGATGCCGCCGAGGATGTGAAGACATTCCCGGCGACACCCCTGTTTGGGGGAGTTTTCAGACGGTCCTCGCCAGCGCGCGCTGCAGCCCCAGGTGCATGTCCTCCCGCGTTCGGTCCGAGACCGACACCCCGGGAAAAGCATTGGATCCGTGAAAGGTTCCCGGCCGGTGGTGCAACTCGACGGGGACGCCCGCCCGCATCAAGCGGAGCGCGTACTCGATGGCCTCGTCGCGGAGCGGATCCAGTTCGTTGGCCGCGATCCACGCCGGGGGCAGCCCGGAGACATCGTCGGCGCGCGCCGCCGCGGCATACGGTGGCGTTTCCGTGGATCGGTCGCCGAGGTAGAAGTTCCACCCCAGGACCGCCTGGCTGTGGGTCCACAGCGGCGTGTCGATGAACTCGCGGACCGACGGCGTCTCCAGTCGGTCGTCGAGCATCGGATTGTCCAACAGCTGGTAGACGAGGCGAGGGCCGTTCTCGTCCCGCACCCGCACAGCCAGTGCCGCCGCGAGCCCGGCTCCCGCGCTGACCCCACCGATGGCCAGACGGTCCGTATCCACACCGAGCTCGTCGCCGTGCGCCGCGACCCAGTCGAGGGCGGCGGAGCAGTCGTCCAGGCCGGCGGGATAGGGGTGCTCGGGGGCGAGGCGGTACTCGACGCTGACGACGACGCATCCCACGGTGCTCGCGATCTCGACGCACGAGCGCTCGGACGCCTCGATCTCGCCGAAGACGTATCCACCGCCGTGGAACCAGACCAGCGCACCGAGCCGGGAGAAGCTGCCGCCGGGGGTGTAGATGCGGACAGGAACCTGCGGGGCACCCGGCGGCCCCGGGACCAGGCGGTCGACGACGGTCAGATCGTGGGGACGCACGACCTTGGTTGCGAGTTCGGCCGCGCGTTTGCGCTGTCGCTCGCGGAACGCCACCGGGTCGGCGATGTCTACCTGGGGGAGCGTCGGCACTAGGGTCCGCAGCTCGGGGTGGATGCGATCGATCAAGGCGTCTCCTGGGTCTCGGCGACAGCAACAATCGGAGATGTGCGTGTGCTGCAACGAGATCCAGGTTAGGAACGACAGGAACCGGCCGGACCGTATCCTCCCGTCTGGCGGGACGATACGCACGATGAGGCGCCTTCTAGTGGTCTTCCTCCCCGATCCGGTGGACGTGGATCAGGTTGGTCGAGCCTACTGTGCCGGGCGGGGATCCCGCGACGATCACCACCAGATCGCCCCGGTTGTACCGGCCGAGCGACAACAGGGCGTGATCGACCTGGAAGAACATCTGATCGGTCGACGCGACCGGATCGACGAGGAACGTCTCGGTCCCCCACGACAGCGCCAGCTGGCTGCGCACCTCCGGCAACGGCGTGAACGCCAGCAGCGGCAACGGCGAATGCAGCCGCGCCAGCCGGCGGACGGTGTCCCCGGACTGCGTGAACGCCACCAACGCCTTCGCGTCCAGCCGCTCCCCGATGTCCCGGGCCCCGTACGAGATCACCCCACGCTTCGTGCGCGGGACGTGCGTCAACGGCGGCACCCGCGCCGGATCGGTCTCCACCGCCTCGAGGATCCGGGCCATCGTCTGCACCGTCTCCATCACGAACTTGCCCACCGACGTCTCACCCGAGAGCATCACCGCGTCCGCACCGTCGAGGACCGCGTTCGCCACATCCGACGCCTCCGCCCGCGTCGGACGCGAGTTCTCGATCATCGACTCGAGCATCTGCGTCGCCACGATCACCGGCTTCGCGTTCTCGCGGGCGATCTGGATCGCCCGCTTCTGCACCAGCGGCACCTGCTCGAGCGGCAACTCCACACCCAGATCACCGCGGGCCACCATCACCGCGTCGAACGCCAACACCACGGCCTCGAGATTCTCGATCGCCTCGGGCTTCTCGAGCTTCGCGATCACCGGCACCCGCCGCCCGACCCGATCCATCACCTCGTGCACCAGCTCGACATCCGCGGGCGAACGCACGAACGACAGCGCGATGAAATCCACCCCGAGACGCAGCGCGAACTCGAGGTCCTCGATGTCCTTGGTCGACAACGCCGGCACCGACACGTTCATCCCGGGCAGCGAAACACCCTTGTTGTTCGACACCGGGCCGCCCTCGGTGACCCGGCACACCACATCGTCACCGTCGACGGACTCGACCACCAGGCCGACCTTGCCGTCGTCGACCAACAGGCGGTCACCCGGCTTCGCGTCCTGCGCGAGCTGCTTGTACGTGGTCGACACGCGGTCGTGGGTGCCGTCGCAGTCGGCGACGGTGATCCGGATCTGCTCACCGGTCTCCCACACCGTCCGGCCCTCGACGAAACGCCCCAACCGGATCTTCGGCCCCTGCAGGTCGGCCAGAATGCCCACCGCACGCCCGGTCACCTCGGATGCCTCCCGCACCCGCCGATAGTTGTCCTCGTGATCCGCGTGTTCACCGTGACTGAAGTTCAGTCGCGCTACATCCATTCCGCTCTCGACGAGCTCACGGACACGGTCACCGGAGGCGGTTGCCGGGCCGAGAGTGCAGACGATCTTGGTGCGTCGGAGCGATCGGCAGGGATCGCGGTCCGGGCGCGTCACGGGTTCGATGGGTGTTCTCCTCACGATTCGTCGACGGTCAGACCGAGGCCGTGGCCGTCCCAGGTGGTCAATCGGATGGTGCGGTGTGGTTGTTCGACAACGGCTTCCACGGCGCGTCCGCGGCCGTGCCCGTACGCCGCCATCCCGCTGAGCACGAGTGCCGCGACGGTCGTCGACGTGAAGGGGAGCACGGTGGCGGGCTCGGCCCCGGGGAAGCCGACTTGTGCGACACGTTCCGAATGGCGTTGAGGTGCAGCGAGATGCAGTGCGACGCGTCGGCGGGCGTCCGGGAGATCGCCGGCCACGATCGAGACCGGCCGTCGGCGGTCGGTGAGGGGCTCGGGTTCGTCGAACCCGGCCGGGAGTGACATCGACGACCAGTGCGGCTCGGGAGCTCCGAGCGACTCGACCGCCGCCCACATGGCGGTCAGCGAATCCGTCACGGTGGTGCGACCGGTCGGAGTCGACACGGTCCAGCCGGACGCCGCGGCACGCACGCGCGCCGATCGGGAGTCGACCATCCGGGCCACCACCTCCCGCTGCGTACGGGACCGGACGACCAGCCCGAGCCAGTCCCCGATCCGTCCTCCCGGGCACCCGCCGCACATCAGGGCATCACGTCCCCGCTGTTCGGGCCGAGGGTCTGCCCGACATAGAGGTTGCCGCCCGGGTCCGACGCCAGCAGGACCGCGGTGGGCGCGACCTCCTCGGGTAGGCCGAAGCGGCCGAGTGGCAACTCCCGGCGCTTGGCCTGCTTCCAGTCTTCGGTGATGCCGTCGACCAGCGGTGTCTCGATCGGTCCCGGTGCGATCGCGTTCACCAGCACGTTGTCCTTCGACACCTCGAGCGCGAGTGACTTCGTCAGCGCGATCGCGCCCGCCTTCGCGGCCGAGTAGTGGGTGAGGCCGACGCCGCCCTTGATGCCCAGCTGCGATGCGATGTTGACGATGCGTCCGTTGCGGGCGGCCACCATCGCGGGGACGGCGGCGCGGCACATCAGGAACATGCCGGTCAGGTCGACGTCGATCGTCCTGCGCCACATGTCGAGTGACATCTCGCTCAGCGGTGACTCCTCGAGGATCCCGGCCGAGTTGACGAGAACGTCGACCGTGCCGATGACGCCCACCGCGGCCGAGTATGCGGCCTGCACCGACTCTTCGTCGGCGACGTCGACCGCGACGGCACCGTCGGCCGCCATCGCGCGAGCCGCGTCCTCGGCCGCGGTGAGATTCCGGTCGGCGATCACGACGCGCGCACCCGCGTCGACGTAGGCCTCGGCGATCGCGCGTCCGATCCCGCTGGCGCCGCCCGTGATCAGGGCGTGTCGTCCGTCGAGAATTCCCATGATCGCTCCTAGTCCTGCATCTTGGTGGTGAGCCCGCCGTCGACGACGAGGGATTGCCCGGTGAGGTAACGGGATTCGTCGCTGAGGAGGAAGCGGACGACCGTCGCGATCTCCTCGGGTGTGCCGACCCGTCCCCACGGGATCTTCGCGCCGGCGGCGACGAGGCCGTCGGGGCCGAGCGAGTTCACCGGGTCCGACGACTGGGGTGTCTCGATGAGCCCCGGCACGATCGCGTTGGAGCGGATACCCCGCGGTGCCAGTTCGACGGCCAGCGCGCGGCTGAGCCCGAGCACCCCGGCCTTCGCCGCCGAGTAGTGGGCGTGGTCGCCCCAGCCGTAGACGCCGCCGGCGATCGACGAGATCGAGACCAGGGCGCCTGGACCGCTCATGCGGTTCGCGGCGGCGCGCAGCGTCCGCATCACACCGGTCAGGTCGACCTGCAGCATGTCGTCCCAAGCCGCATCGTCCAGCTCGGCGATCGAATGCTTGCGGAGAACACCGGCATTCGCGACTGCGAAGTCGAGGCGTCCCCATTCGGTCAGGGCCCGCTGGGCGAACGCGTCCACCTGGCTCGTCGACCGGACGTCGACCTCGTGCACGACGGCCGCGCCACCGACCGCTTGCACGCGGCGGAGGGTCTCGGCCGGATCGTGCGGATCGCCGGGGAAGGTGCCGATCACCACCCGGGCGCCGACCTCGGCCAGGGCCACGGCGGCCTCGCGTCCGATGCCGCTGGCGGCGCCGGAGACGACGGCCACCTTGCCCTGCATGTGCTCGTAGGGGTTGTTCATCTGTCGTGATCCTGTCTGTCGGTGGTCAGGCGGGTCACCCGGCGGTGACGGCGACCTTCTTGGCGAGCAACATGACCAGTCCCGAGGCGAAGGTGCCCACGGCGCCGACCCAGAACGCGGCCGTTCCGAAGCTCACGCTCGCGGAGACCATCGCGGTCAGGAGGAAGCCGCCGATCACCGCGCCGGGCTGGCTCATGGCGCCGATGAAGGTGGCACCGGTGGCGCGGCAGTCGGTCGTGTAGCACTCGGCCATGAAGAAGTTCATCGCCGAGTAGGGGCCGAGGAGGAAGAAGAGTCCGAACATGTAGGCCGGGAGCACGAAGGCCGCCGACGACGGTCCGAGAAGCATGACCGCGAACATGATTCCGCCCACCATCCAGCCACCGACGATGACGTTCCGGCGTCCGAACCGGTCGCCGGCCCAGCCGTGGAACAGGTAACCGAAGACGCCGACGACGTTCGCGAAGACCACCAGGAGCAGCGTGAGGTTGCCCGAGAAGCCCTTCCCGTCCTCGAGGACGGTGGTGCCGAGGACGCTGAACGTCTGGATGCCGAACCAGTTGATCATCCAGGCGACGGACAGCACGATCGTGTTGCGCCGGTTCGCGCCCTGGAAGATGCGTGCCAGCGAGCTCGACTCGGAGTGCTCGATCCCGTACTCGGCGGCGAGCGCGCGAGCCTCGTCGGTCTTGCCGGCCTTGCGCAGGCGGCGGATCCGGTCCTGGAGGTCGAACTGGGGGGACTCCTTCAGCCGCGCGCAGACGAACGCGATGATGAGCGCCGGCAGCGTCGCCACCACGAACACCAGGCGCCAGTTCTCCGGCCCGACGATCGAGCCCATCAGCGCGACGAATCCGGCCGCGAGGAGGGCGCCGAGCGGCCAGCCGGTCTGCACGAACGAGTAGATGAATCCACGGTGCTTGCGAACCGCTTCACTCTCGGAGACCGCGTAGATCTCGTTGAGATACGTTGCGTTGACCGCCTGTTCGGACAGGCCCATGCCGCCGATGGACTTCGCGGCGACGAGGCTCAGGGCGCCACCGGACGCGGCGGTCGCGGCCGACGAGAGGGCGGTGCCACCGACGGTGATCATCATGCCCTTGCGCCGCCCGAGCCGGTCGACGACCGGACCCACACCGAGCACGACGACTGCGGTGCCGATGCTCACGAAGGTGGAGATGAGCAGGGCGTGTGAGCTGCTCCATCCGAAGTCTTCCTTCACGCGGGGGAGGAGCGTGCCGAAGAGGATGAAGTCGTAGACCGCGACCGTCCAGGCCAGAAAGGCGATGATGGTGGACTTGCGGGTCTCCCGAATGCTGAAGCGTGGGAGTTGCTTGGTCGGTGTCGCGGAAGTTTGCGATAGTGGATGTTCCTCGGCCGTCTGGCTCATGGGTGTCCTTCCCGGGACTGATGATGTCGGAGGCTGGGGCGACGGTGGGAGCGCGGGCCTTGCGCTCCCACCGTTTTCGTTCGCTGAGGGGTTTCGTGTGCCGAGCGTCAGTTCTGACGCGGGAACCGGGCCTTGAAGTCGTCGGCCATCTGATCAAAGGTGACCCACTCGACACCGTCGTGCTTGTTGATGTGCTCGATGAGACGCTCGAGCATGAGCAGGGACTGCGGACGCCCGGACACGTCCGGGTGGATCGTGATCGGGAAGATCGCGTAGTCCATCTCGCGGTAGACCCAGTCGAACTGGTCGCGCCACATCTCCTCGAGATGCCGCGGGCTGACGAAGCCGTGGCTGTTCGGGCTGGACTTGATGAACATCTGCGGCGGCAGATCGTCGAGCAGCCAGTTCGCGGGAATCTCGACCAGGTCGGTCTCCTCACCGCGCTCGAGCGGCTTCATCCAGGTCTCGGCGGCCTGGCTGTAGTCGATCTTGGTCCACGAGTCGCCGACCCGCACGTAGTACGGCGTGAAGTCGTTGTGCATGAGCGAGTGGTCGTACTTGATGCCCCGCTCGACCAGCAGCTCGTTGGTCACCTTGGAGAACTCCCACCACGGTGCCGTGTAGCCGGTGGGCTTGCGACCGGTGAAGGACTCGATCAGCTCGATGCAGCGGTCGAGGACCGCGGTCTCCTGCTCGCGGGTCATCGCGATCGGGTTCTCGTGGCTGTAGCCGTGGATGCCGATTTCGTGGCCGGCCGCGACGACCTGCTCGATCTCGCGCGGGAAGGTCTCGATCGAGTGGCCCGGGACAAACCAGGACGTCGTGATGCCGTACTTCTCGAAGAGCTTGACCAGCCGGGGAACGCCGACCTCGCCGGCGAAGAGGCCGCGGGAGATGTCGCCGGGCGAGTCCTCGCCTCCGTACGAGCCGAGCCAGCCGGCGACGGCATCGACGTCGACACCGAAGTTGACGTAGATCTTCTTGGACATGCGTACCTCTTTCATCGGTGGGACGGACGCAACGTGGCCGGGACGGCCACGGTGGGATGGGTATGGGAGCGAACGATGTTCGCGATCTCGGGGACCGGTGCGACGGCCAGGGCCGACGCGAGCAGTATTCGGGCCTGGGCGGGGCGCAGCAGCCCCGCGGACAGCACCCCGGCCTCGGCGAGGTCGGCTCCGCCGCCGTTGCCGTAGCGGGCGACGATGTCGCCGTTCGCGACACGGGTACCGACGATCACGGGGATCCCGGCTGCGATGCAGTCCCGTGCGGCCGCGACGAAGCTCGGATTGGCGTTGCCGACGCCGGTGCCCACGATGACCATTCCACGCGCGCCGGCATCGACCGCGGCGTCCAGGAGGGTGCGGTCCGCTCCGGGGTGCACCGCGACGATGTCGACTCGGGGTAGGGCGTCGGGCAATGGAAGCGGTTGCGGGCGTGCGGGACAGTGGTCGATCTCCACCTCGCCGTCGCGCACGTGACCCAGGGCGCCGCCGGCACCGTTGTCGAAGGCATCCAGTGCCGTCGTGTGGCTCTTGCGGGTTCCGGCCGCGGCCAGGATCCGACCGTGGAAGGCGATGACGGTACCGATGCCGCGCGCGGAGGGGGTGGCGGCGACCAGTACGGCGTCGCTCAGATTCCGGGCGCCGTCCCACTCCCGGGAATCGGCTGCCAGCTGCGCACCAGTGAACACGACCGGTCGATCGTCCGCCTGGTGAAGGTCGCACAGATACGCAGTCTCCTCCATCGTGTCGGTGCCGTGGGTGACGACGACGCCGCTCACCTCCGGGTCGGTCAGTGCATCGGCGATCGCGCGGATGATCGTCAGCTGGTCGTCCGGCGTGAGCAGATAGCTGCCCGTGGTCAGGACGTCGCGACCCTCGACACGGATACCGCCCGGGGCGACGGACGCGAGCAGCGAGGAGACGTCGTCGGCCGCGACGGCGTTTCCCGACGAGTCGTTGCGGGACGCGATGGTCCCACCGGTGGCGAGCACGACAACCTTGCTCATGACGTCCCTTCAGAGATTGCGCAAACGTTTGGGCCAAACGTTTGCGCCCATTAGAATGGTGACCGCGGCCACGTGTCAAGAGGGAGCGGGCTACGTTTCACAGCGTTTACATGGCGTGGAAGGATCGACTGTCGTGGGGAACCCGAAGAAGCCGCGGGCTACGTTGCGGCTCATTGCCGACGAGCTGGGCGTTCACGTGTCGACGGTTTCGCGTGTCCTCAACGGAACGTCGGCGCCGGGCACGCGCACCGCCTCGGCGGCAACCGCCGAACGCATCCGGACGCTCGCCGACAGCCTCGGCTACCGCCCGAACCTGCACGCCGCGAGCCTGCGGACGAACCGCACGAACCTCATCGGCGTGCTCGTTCCCCGCCTCTCCGACTATGTGCTCGCCACGATCTACGAGGGGATCGAGGAGGCCGCCGAGGAGTCGGGCCTGTCCACGTTCGTGACGAACTCGCTCGACAATCCGGAGAACCAGTCGACGCGGACCGAGATGCTGCTCGCCCGGCAGGTGGACGGCCTCATCTTCGGTGACGCCCACCTGGATCACCGGTTCCTCGACGGTGTCGCCGAACGGGGGACGCCGTTCGTCCTGGTCTCGCGGCGTGCGGGGGACCATCCGTCCGTGACGTGTGACGATTGCGCGGGGGGAGCGCTGGCGGCGCAACACCTGCTCGCGCGCGGACACCGTCGGGTGGGTGTGATCGCGGGTCTGCCGTTCGCGAGCACCACCGTCGACCGCACCCGCGGTTTCGTCGACGCGTTCGCGCGCGCCGGACATCCGGTCTCCGACGGCGACATCGTCTACACCGGGTTCGACGCGGCGGGCGGCCGCCAGGGTGCCACTACGCTGCTCGAGCGGTCACCCGACCTCACCGCGATCTTCGCCACCAACGACTTCGCCGCGATCGGTGCCTACGGCGCGCTCCGTGACGCCGGTCGGGAGGTGGGTCGCGACGTCGCGGTGATCGGGTACAACGACGTTCCTCTCGCCGCCGAGATGACCGTGGCACTCACCACGGTGCGTTCGCCGATGCACGCGATGGGCCGAGAGAGTGTTCGCATGCTGGTCTCGATCCTCGGCGGCACCGAGGTGACCTCGGAAAGGCTCGCGCCCGAACTGATTTCGCGAGCCTCCAGCGATTTCGTCCTGTGATGCGGCGGAAGCCGGCCTAGCGCACCCGCAACCGCTCGCGGCGCAGCAGTTCCACCTCGGGCAGATCCAGCGGCGGCAGTTCGTCGACGCCGAGCGCGCGCTTCAACAGCAGGTCGGCCAGTTCCGGGTTCCGCGCCAGGACGGGACCGTGCATGTAGGTGCCGATCACCGAACCCTGGGTGACGCCCTCGAATCCGTCGCCGACACCGTTGCCGACGCCGTGCGTCACCCGTCCCACCGGCTTGGCATCCGGGCCGAGAGTCGTTCCGCCACGGTGATTCTCGAATCCCGACAGGGGAGCGGTCAGGCCGTCGATCAGGGGCGTGGTGATGACCTCGCCGATCGAGCGCTTCTCCTGCGGGGAGGTGGTGGCGTCGAGCATCGACACACCCTCGACGCGCTCGCCGGCCGACGTCTCGTACCAGTGCCCGAGCACCTGGATCGCCGCGCAGATCGCGAGCACGGGGGCGCCGCGCTCGGCCGCCTTCTGCAGCCCCGGATAGGTCGTGAGGTGCCGGGTAGCCAGCCGCTGTGCCGAGTCCTCGGCGCCGCCGAGGGTGTACAGATCCAGCGACTCGGGTACCGGGTCGCTGAGGGTGATGTCGACGATCTCGGCGTCGAAGCCACGCATGCGCAGGCGCTGCCGCAGGATCAGCGCGTTGCCACCGTCGCCGTAGGTGCCCATGACGTCGGGCAGGACGAGGCCGATACGGACCGTGGACTCAGACATCGCGGCTGTTCTCCTTGGCGATTGCGGTGTTCAGATCACGGAACGCCGTGTAGTTCGCGAGCACCTCGACACGTCCGGGCGGGCACGCCGTGATCGCCCGCATCGGATCGTGCTCGAGCGTGTGCTCGACGCCCGCATACGTCAGCCGGACCGCGAGGTCGGTGCCGCGTTCGCCGGCGGCGACCACCTTCACGCCCTCGAAGTGCTCGAAGCGCACGTCCCACAGCCACGACAGGTCCTCGCCGTCGGGCACCTGACCGTTGACGGCGATGACGAGGCCGTCGACGCTGTGGTCGATCATCGACAGCGCCTCCTGCCAACCGGCCGGGTTCTTCGCCAGCAGCATGTGCACCGAATGCGCGCCCACCTGCACGGTGCTGTACCGGCCGGCGACCTCTTCGACGATCGACGCGGCCGCGACGGCGTCCTCGGCCTTCGCGCCCATCGCGACGGCCGCCGCCACGGCTTGTGCGGCATTGCCGCGGTTCGCCTTGCCGGGCAGCGTCAGCTTCATCGGGATCACGAGCCCGTCCGGGCCGTACAGGTTGTCGTCGTCGAGCCACCAATCGGGCGTCGGACGCGCGAAGTCGGAGCCGGTGCTGCGCCAGTGCGGGCCGTCCCACACGATCGGCTCGCCGGTGCGCGGGCAGCTGACGGAGTCGCTGGCCCAGCCGCTGCCGGCAGCAACCCAGATCACGTTCTTGCAGTCGTACGCGACAGAGGTGACCAGCACGTCGTCGCAGTTCGCGACCACGATCGTGTCGGGGTGACGCTCGAGGCCGGCGCGCAGCCTGCGCTCGATCATGTTGATCTCGCCGACGCGGTCCAGCTGGTCGCGGCTGAGGTTGAGCAGGACGACGACCTCGGGGTTCACCGCGTCGCTCACGTGCGGGACGTGCAGTTCGTCCACCTCGAGCGCCGCCAGCGGCGCGTCGACGCGGGCGGTGAGCGCGGCGACGATGCCGGCGTCCATGTTCGCGCCGTCGGCCTGCGTCGCGACCTCGTCGAGGGTGGCCAGCGCCGCCGCGGTCATGCGGGTGGTGGTGGACTTGCCGTTGGTGCCGGTGATGACGACTGTGCGCCGCCCGCGGCCCAGTTGCTGCATGAGTGTCGGGTCGATCTTGAGGGCGATCAGGCCGCCGATCATCGAGCCCTTACCGCGGCCGGCCTTCTGCGAGGCCCAAGCCGCCGCGGCGGCCGCGCGCAGCGCGAGACGGCCCCGCAGTGTCATCCGAGTGCTAGTTCCCACGTGCCGAGTTTTCCACAGGCGCGGAAGTGGCGGGGTGCGGTGTTGCGCCTGCCACGTCCGGAAACGACGATGCCGCGTCCGCTCGGGGACGCGGCATCGCGCAAGCGAGGAGGAACGTCAGCTCGCGAGGGCCTTGGCTTTGAGCGACTGGAACTCGTCCTGCGTGATGGTTCCCGCGTCGAGCAGGGCCTTCGCGTCGGCAATCTGGTCCGCTCCGGACTTGCCTGCGACCTGACGGATGTAGGAGTCCTGCGCGTCCTGCATCTGCTGGGCAGCCCGGACCGAGCGCTTCGTCATGTCGTCGCCCTTGACGATGAGGTAGATCAGCGCCGTGAGGAACGGCAAGATGATCAGGAAGACCACCCAGATGGCCTTGACCCAGCCGGAGCTCTTGTGGTCCCGGAAAAGGTCCGTGATGATCGAGAACAACAGCATCAGGTACGCGATGAACGCGAAGCTGACGAGAATCACCCAGAGAAAATCCCAGAAAGAGTCCATGAGGACGGCTCCATTCACGTGTTTCGGTCGAGAGTGCAACTGACTGTGACACAAACGGCAGCGTGATTGGGTCATTCGAGGCGGGTGAATTTCAAGTCGCGGCGAACAGTCGGCAAACGGGTGATGATTGACGGGAATCGGCTCACGTAAATGACATTCATGGGGGTTTCGCGATGACGGTTCCGGCAGATGCGACATCCGCGATCGCGGCGGCCAACGCTCGATTTGCCGCATCCCTGCCCGACGGCGACTGCGCGGACGTCGACAGAGGCTTCGTGGCGGCCCTGACGCCCTGCGTGATCCGGGGTGACGACGGAAGCGTCGTGTGGGACAACGACTCCTATGCGTTCCTCGACGCCGACTGCCCGCCGACGGTGAATCCCAGCCTGTGGCGACAGAGTCGCCTCGCCGCCAAGCAGGGCCTGTTCGAGGTGTGCGACGGCATCTACCAGGTTCGGGGTCTGGACATTTCGAACATGACGATGGTCGAAGGCGACACCGGTGTCATCGTCGTAGATCCGCTCATCTCCACCGAGACCGCCGCAGCGGCGCTGGCGCTGTACAGGGAGCACCGCGGCGACCGACCGGTCGTGGGTGTCATCTACACGCATTCGCACGTCGACCATTTCGGCGGCGTCGAGGGCGTCACCGACGCCGAATCGGTCACATCCGGTCGCTGCCCGGTGATCGCCCCCACCGGGCTGGTCGAACACGCCGTCGCCGAGAACGTCTATGCGGGTACGGCGATGGCACGCCGGGCGGCCTACATGTACGGGGCCGCGCTCCCACGCAACCCGCGGGGATCGGTCGGATCGGGCCTGGGCCAGACGACGTCGACCGGAACGGTCACGCTCATCGCGCCCACGGTCTTCGTCGAACGCACCGGACAGACCGAAGTCCTCGACGGTGTCCGGATCGCGTTCCAACTCACCCCCGGCACCGAGGCGCCGTCGGAGATGAACTTCCACCTCCCGGACCGTCGGGCACTGTGCATGGCGGAGAACGCAACTCACACGCAGCACAATCTGCTGACGCTGCGTGGCGCGCTGGTACGTGACCCGCACGTGTGGTCGAAGTACCTCACCGAGGCGATCCATCGGTATGCGGCCGACTCGGACGTGCTGTTCGCGTCCCACCACTGGCCCACCTGGGGGACCGAGCGGCTCACCGAGTTCCTGTCCCTGCAGCGGGATCTGTACGCCTACCTGCACGATCAGACCGTGCGTCGAATGAACCAGGGCCGCACCGGGATCGAAATCGCCGAGGAACTCCGGCTGCCACCGGCGCTCGAGAAGTCGTGGCACGCGCGCGGCTACTACGGCTCGGTCAGCCACAACGTCAAGGCGATCTACCAGCGGTACATGGGCTGGTTCGACGGCAACCCCGCGCACCTGTGGGAGTACCCGCCCGTCGAGTCGGCGAAGCGGCACGTCGAGTTCATGGGGGGCTCGTCGGAGGTGTTGCGCAAGGCGCGGAAGTCGTTCGCGGAAGGTGATTTCCGGTGGGTGGCGCAGGTCGTCGACTACGTGGTGTTCGCCGAGCCGGACAACGCCGATGCCAGGGAGTTGCAGGCCGCGACGCTCGAGCAACTGGGGTACGGCGCCGAGAACGCCACCTGGCGCAACTTCTACCTCACGGGGGCAATGGAATTGCGCAGCGGACCGGCCGGTACCCCGGCTCAGGCCGCGGCACCCGATCTCGCGCGGACGCTGTCGGTGGAGCAACTGTTCGACGCGGTCTCGCTGCGCGTCGACGGTCCTGCGGCGTGGCACGCACACATGATCATCGACTGGGCCATCCGCGACGAGGAACGCGTGCACCGGATGGAGTTGCGGAACGGTGTGCTGGTGCACTGGGACCTCGACGGCGCCCGGCCGGTCCCCGAGCCGGACGCGCGGTTCACCCTCACCCGTCCGCTGCTGTTCGGTGTGCTGCTGGGCGTGGTCGACCTACCCGAGGCCATCGCCGATGGTCGTGCCGACGCGGCAGGCGACGTCCGCCGGCTGACCGAGTTCGCCGGCTACGTCGATGCCCCGGATCCGAACTTCGCGATCGTGACACCGTGAGTTGGTGCACGTGGTGTGCTGTCGTAGTCGACCGATAGGTTCGTCGGGGAGGGGTCGCTGACCGAGGGAGGGAGAACGGTGGCCGAGCACGCGCGATCGTCAGGGGTGTCGTGGGCAGGGATGGTCGATTGGCTGGTCGAGTCGCTGACCGGACAGCCGGTGGCGTTCATGCTCGAGATGGGACCGAACGGGTACCGCAGCCAGGACGAGTTCGACGAAATCGCGTGCGCGCAGATCACCATGCTCGAGGACGGCGTACTGATGCTCCGCCGGTCACGCTCCGTCCTCGACCAGTTGATCTTGGCCGATTACTCGGTGGACCGACTGTCGTTGGACCGCTGGTTCTTCGACGACCACTTCGCCGACTGCACCGACGGCTACCTGTTCACCCGCGACGTCCGACTCGTCGCCGACGCTTGTGTCGCATGGTTCCGCGACGAGTGGGGAACCCGGTCCACCGACGACCTCGGCTGCGACTACCGCTTCCCCGACGAGTTGCCGCGGAACGTGCACTGCGACGACTGAGCGCCGCGGTCAGGCGGTGAGCAGACGCAGGACGATCGCTGCGACTGCGAGAAGTCCGAGGACCACCGGTCCACCGATGTTCTTGTCGCCGGCGCGCAGGTGCATGACCGTCGCGCCGACGAAGTAGAGCGTGACGCCGATCGCTGCCGCCACACCGATCCAGGGCACCCACAGTCCGACGATCAGTCCGATCGCGCCGAGCGCCTTCAGCGCGGCAAGCATCGGGAACCAGGAGTCGGGGACTCCGGCATTGTGCATGCCCTGGGTGACCTGCTCGTTCTGGCGCGGCGACAACCCCCACCGAGCGCCTGGCGTTCCGGGGGCGAGTTGGCCGGCGTCCGCCTGCGGGCCGCTCTCTCGTCGACCGGGCTCCGGCCGCGCCACGCGATGACCCTGCTGCACGTCGGTCACGGCCCGATCGGGCAGCGCCCTCTGGCCGAGGTCATGGGACTCGACCCGAGTCAACTGGTAGCGATACTCAACGACCTCGAGGACGCAGGGCTGGCGGAACGTCGACGTGAGCCGACCGACCGCCGTCGGCGCATCGTCGAGATCACCGCCGAGGGTGCGCGAACCGTCACCCATATCGAGAGCGCTCTCGCTGCCGCCGATGGCGAGATGTTCGCGGCACTCTCGGACCAGGAGTCGGCGATGTTGAAGTCGCTGCTCGAACGTGTCCGCGTGGATTCGGATGGCGTCGAATGCGGCGAGGACTGATCGGCAGGTTCCGGGGCCGGCGTCGGTGACGCTGCTGGTTTTGCGAATGCCTGTGTGAGACAGCTATTTCGGCAGGATTGGTCGGAGGCGTCGGTTGGGTGGCCAAGTCGTCGACTGCGCCGTGATCCTATGGTGGTCTTGACGGACGCGCGATCGGCGACGACAGTCGATGACCGGTACCCGGGCACCGTGGCCCCGATCGCACGGGTGTGAAGACGGACGCAACGACATACGCCCGTCGTTCGAAAGTCTTTGTCTTCCAAGATTTCCTCACGCGACATCATCTTCACGCGATATCGAGGCGAATCCGTCATGACTGACGAGCTGACCCGAAGTTCCGACACGATCCCCGACGCCCGCGTAGCCGATACCGTCGACGGCCTGCGCAGCACCTACGCCACCGGCCGAACCAGGAGCGCGCGCTGGCGAATCGAACAGTTGCGCGGTATCGAGCGCATGATGGTCGAGCGCGAGGGCGAGATCACCCGGGCGCTCGCCGCGGACCTGGGACGCAACCCCGTGGAGGCGTGGCTGACCGATATCTCCGGCGTCCGGAACGAGGCGGCATACGCGCGCACGCGGGTTCGTCGTTGGATGCGCCGACGGCTTCAGCCGGTGCCGCTCAATCGGATGCCCGCCCTGGGATGGGTTCAGTACGAGTCGCTCGGGGTGGTCCTCGTCATCGGGGCGTGGAACTGTCCCATTGCGGTGACACTCAATCCGCTCGTCGCGGCACTCGCGGCCGGAAACTGCGCGGTGCTCAAGCCCTCCGAGATGGCGCCCGCGACGTCCCACCTGCTTGCCCGACTGATGCCGGAATATGTCGACAGTGACGCCGTCGCTGTGATCGAGGGCGATGCGAACACGACCCAAGAGCTCCTGGCGCAGGGATTCGATCACGCATTCTTCACCGGGGGCACGGAGACCGGCAGGAAGGTCATGTCGGGCGCGGCCCAGCGTCTGACGCCTGTGACTCTCGAACTCGGCGGCAAGTGTCCGGCGATCGTCACCAAGGGTGCCGATCTCGACAGTACGGCACGGCGAATCGCGTGGACGAAGCTCGTCAACTCGGGCCAGACTTGCATTGCGCCGGACTATGTCCTGGTCGAGCGGTCTGTCCGAGACGACCTGGTGGCTCGACTCGTTCGAACCATCACCGAGTTCCGGTCCGACGCAGGGTCTCCCGGCCTGCCGATCGTCAACGAGCGTCACTTCGACCGGATCACCGAGTACCTGACGCGCACCGGTGGCACCGTCGCGTTCGGGGGCAGATCCGATCGATCCACGCTCACAATCGATCCGACGGTGCCGGTGGACCCGGATCCGGACGAGCCGGTCCTCCGTGAGGAGATCTTCGGGCCAGTCCTACCGGTGTTGACGGTCGACTCGGTGGACGAGGCGATCGCATTCGTGCGTGCTCGACCGAAGCCCCTGGCGGCCTACTTCTTCACCCGGTCACCTGCAGTCCAGCGACGACTGCTGTCCGAGATCAGCTCGGGCGGCGCGGTCGTGAACCATGCTGCGGTGCACTATTCGGTGCCTGGTCTCCCATTCGGGGGAGTCGGTGCCAGTGGCATGGGCGCATACAACGGCAAGTGGGGATTCGAGACGCTCAGTCACCGAAAGGCAGTGTTGGTCCAGCGTTTCAAGCCGGACCCGCGTTTCGTCTACCCGCCGTACACGGCCAGGAAGATCAAGCTCCTGCGTCGGTTCGTCTAGTTTCGCTCGGGTATCGAGACGACTCGCTTCACCCCGAGTGCGCTGAAGTACAGCACGGCCCAGAGCAAGACCAGCGGCCAGAGCGCATACGGAACAACGATTGTGGCTCCCACGGTGAGAAGCTTCCGGACCGACTCCCCGTCCTTGACGAAAGACGATGCTCCCATACAGATTTCCTCCCCTGTAGATACGGGGCCCCTCCCGCGCCCCCCTCGTCGGGAGTCTAAGCACATACCGCCGTCCGAACCGTCGAATCGACTGCCCGCGCGGATCGCCACGCGCATCATGGGGTCATGTCCGGCGGGTGGAGTGTGCGGGCGGGTGCCGGCCGCGCGCTGGCCGCGATACCCGCGGGCGCCGGCGCCGCGGCCATGTCGACCGGCATCGTTTCGGTCGCACTGCACCTCGCGAACGTCGAGTGGTTCTCGCTGTGCTGGCTGGGCGTCGCCGGGCTGATCTGGGTGGTACTGGTCGCGGTGTTCGTCGGGCGCCTGGTGGGTGACCGTGCCCGCTGGGCGGGCGAGGCCGACACCCCGCCCGCGCTGACCGGCGTGGCCGCGACGTGTGTGCTCGGGGCGCGGTGCGTGCTGCTGGACTGGAATCACGTCGCGTGGGTGGCCCTGGCGATCGCGTCGGTCGCGTGGATCGTGTTGATGCCGTCCGTGGTGTGGCGCTGGACGTCGCCGACCGTCGGCGTGCACTTCCTGCTCTGCGTCGCAACGCAAGGACTCGCGGTGCTCGCGGCGGCGCTCGGCGTGTCGGCGCCGGCGCACTGGCTGGCCGGTCCCGCGTTCATCGCGTTCCTGCTGGGCCTGCTCTTCTACCTGATGGTGCTCGTCAGGTTCTCGTTCGACCAGTTCCGGCTGGGTGCCGGTGACCATTGGGTGTTCGCGGGCGCGCTCGCGATCAGTGGGCTCGCGGCGGGCACGCTCGCACCGGTCGCGCGTGCAGCCGGGTGGCCCGAGGGACTCCACCACACGATCCAGATCACCGGCATCGTCATCGTCTGCCTCGCGATGATCGGGTACGTCGTGCTGGTGGCGTGCGAGATCCGGTGGCCGCGGCTGCGCTACGACGTGCGCCGCTGGTCCACCGCGTTTCCGATGGGTATGACGTCGGCGGCGTCGCTGACCGTTGCGGTGTCGTCGCACGCGGATTGGCTGCGGCCTGTCGGCCTGGTGCTGGTGTGGCCGGCCGTCGTGGTGTGCCTGATCCTGCTGGTCGGGTCGGGGCGACGTCTGGCCCGGGCGGCGTCGGCCTGAGCGCCCACTCTTCGAGAGTTTGTGCGGGAAACCGCGCGGTGTGGCAAGGAATGGGCGCTCAGGCCGAACCCCGGAACGCCGAAGGGGCCGCACCCTGACGGATGCGGCCCCTTCCAGCTGTCTAACTCAGTGCGCCCGGTTGACCGCCGAGACGACGGCGCGCAGCGACGCGGTGGTGATCGAGGTGGCGATGCCGACGCCCCACACCACCTTGCTGGTGCCGTCGGGCAGGGTCACCGCGCACTCGACGTACGCCGCGGCCTGGGCGTCGTCACCGGCGGACATCGCGTGCTCGGAGTAGTCCAGGACGCGGACGTCGAAGCCGATGGTGCCCAGCGCGTCGACGAACGCGGCCAGTGGGCCGTTACCCGCGCCGGAGATCTCCTGCTCGGCACCGTTGATCTTGACGACCGCGGTGATCGAGTCGGTGCCGCCATCCTCCTCGGCAGCCGTCACCTTTTGGCGCATGCGCTCCAGCGGGTTGACCGGCGCCAGGTACTCGTCGGCGAAGACGTCCCAGATCTCCTTGGGTGAGACCTCGCCGCCCTCGCCGTCGGTGATCTTCTGGACGGCCTGCGAGAACTCGATCTGCAGGCGACGCGGTAGCTGCAGGCCGTGATCGGCCTTCATGATGTACGCGACGCCGCCCTTGCCGGACTGCGAGTTGACGCGGATGACGGCCTCGTAGGTGCGGCCCACGTCCTTGGGGTCGATCGGCAGGTAGGGGACCTCCCACACGATGTCGTCCACGTCGGCGTTCTGCTCGTCGGCCGTAGCCTTCATCGCGTCCAGGCCCTTGTTGATCGCGTCCTGGTGGCTGCCCGAGAACGCGGTGTAGACCAGGTCGCCGCCGTACGGGTGGCGCTCGTGGACCGGCAGCTGGTTGCAGTACTCGACGGTGCGGCGGATCTCGTCGATGTTCGAGAAGTCGATCTGCGGGTCGACACCGCGGGTGAACATGTTCAGACCCAGGGTCACCAGGCACACGTTGCCGGTGCGCTCACCGTTGCCGAACAGGCAGCCCTCGATGCGGTCGGCGCCCGCCTGGTAGCCCAGCTCGGCGGCCGCGACACCGGTGCCGCGGTCGTTGTGCGGGTGCAGCGACAGGATGATGCTGTCGCGCTCGGCCAGGTTGCGGTGCATCCACTCGATGGAGTCGGCGTACACGTTGGGCGTCGCCATCTCGACGGTCGCCGGCAGGTTGATGATCACCCGATTGTCGGGGGTGGCGCCCAGGGTCTCGACGACCGCGTCGCACACCTCCTTGGCGTAGGACAGCTCGGTGCCGGTGTACGACTCCGGCGAGTACTCCCAGCGCCAGTTGGTGTCGGGGTGGTTCTTCGCCTCCTCCAGCACCAGCGCGGCGGCGTCGGTCGCGATCTTCTTGATCGCGTCCTTGTCGGCGCGGAACACCACGCGACGCTGCAGGATCGACGTCGAGTTGTAGAAGTGCACGATGACGTTCTTCGCGCCGGCGCAGGCCTCGAAGGTGCGCTTGATCAGCTCGGGGCGCGACTGGGTCAGCACCTGGATGGTGACGTCGTCGGGGATCGCGTTGTCCTCGATGATCTCGCGGACGAAGTCGAAGTCGGTCTGGCTCGCGGACGGGAAGCCGACCTCGATCTCCTTGTAACCCATTCGCACCAGCAGCTCGAACATGCGACGCTTGCGGGCCGGGCTCATCGGGTCGATCAGGGCCTGGTTGCCGTCACGCAGATCCACGGCGCACCACTGCGGGGCGCGGTCGATGACCTTGTCCGGCCACGTGCGGTCGGGCAGCGATACGGGCTCGACCTCCTCGCCGAACGAGCGGTAGCGGAAGGTCGGCATCGACGAGTTCTTCTGCGTGTTCCAGGCCGGCTGATCGGCCGGTGCAGGCTTGGACGGCGGCGTGATGGTGCGAGAGCCGGAAGTGAAGGCGTCAGCGGGGGACATGGGATTGATCTCCAGGTTCGAGTGCGGACTGTGTCGAGTCCTACAGCTGAGGCGACCGGCGCACGTAGAGGACCCGCGACGGGTGGCCAGTCTGGGTCAGACCCCGCCGCGGCACCCAAGAAGGAGCGCGCGCTGCATACGTAGCACTGTACCCCGGTGCCCTGATAGCACGTGAGGAGTGGGGATCAAATTCACACTCATCGGGTGGTCCGGCATGGTCGACTGTGCCTATGACAGCACAGCTCGACGCGGCTCGGACGTACGTGGCCGCCCTGCTCAGCCACGACGGTGATTCCGTGCCCTACGCGCCCGACGCGGTGCGCTACGAGGTCGGCCTGAAGACCGGCTTTTCGGGAAATCACCTGCGCCGCAGTCTTTCGCGCGGTCCGCAGTTTCGGGTGATCTGCGACATTCGCGAAGAGAGCTACCGGGTCGAGGGCGACGAGGTGGTGGCCGACTACCTGATCGACGCCGGTCTGTTCGGCCGCAAGCTGGTCACCGCGCACGTCCACGAGACCTTCCTCATCCCGGCGGACGACCCGCGCATCCACCGGATCGACGCCAAGATCCGGCTCGTCGGCAGGGACAACCTCATCCGCCGGGAGTGAGGACGCGGGCGGTTCGGATCCGCACACTGCACGCATGGCTGGTGTGGTCGGTGCCGTGCGGCGATGGGTGCGTTCGCGACTCCCGGAGCGGCGCTGGTTCAAGAACGACCTGATCGCGGGCATCCCGGGGGCGATCAGCAGCGTCCCCGACGGCATGGCGTCGGGCGTGCTGGCCGGCGTCAACCCGGTGCACGGGCTGTATGCGAGCTTTGCGGGACCGCTGTTCGGCGGGCTACAGACCAGCACGAAACTGATGGTGATCACCACGACCAGCGCCGCCGCCCTGGCGGCCGGGTCGGCCATCGCCGACGTCCCGGACGCGGACCGCGAAGGCGCGCTCGTGCTGCTGACGCTCATCGCGGGCCTCGTCATGGTCGCGGCCGCGCTGCTGCGACTGGGCCGCTACACCCGCTTCGTGTCGCACTCGGTGATGACGGGATTCCTCACCGGCATCGCGGTCAACATCATGCTCGGCCAGGTCCCCGACCTCGTCGGGGCCGACGCGAGCGGGTCGATCGCGGCCGCGAAGTTCTTCGACGTGATCTCCAACCCGTCGAGCATCGACTGGCGTGCGCTCGTCACCGGCGCGACGGCGCTGCTCCTCCTGGCGGTCCTCGCCCGCACGCGGCTGGCACTGCTCAGCTCGCTGTTGGCGCTGGTGGTACCCAGCGTCGTCGTGATCGCGCTCGGGTGGGACACCGTCGCCCGGGTGTCGGACGTCGGGACGATCCCGACCGGGCTGCCGCTTCCGGTGCTGCCGGATTTCGGCACGTTCTCGTTCGAACTGCTGGGTGGCGCCCTCGCGGTCGCGGTGATCGTGTTGGTCCAGGGCGCCGGCGTGGCGGAGTCGGCGCCCAACCGCGACGGCAGCCGCTCGGATGCGAACGTCGACTTCTCGGCGCAGGGCGTCGGCAACGTCAGCTCGGCGCTCTTCGGTGGCATGCCGGTCGGCGGCTCGGTGGGGCAGACGGCACTGAACGTGACTGCCGGGGCCCGCGGGCGGTGGGGTGCCGTGTGGTCGGGCATCTGGATGCTGGTGATCCTGGTGGTCTTCTCGGGGCTTGTCAGCAAGGTGCCGATGCCGACTTTGGCTGCGGTGCTGATCTTCGCGGCCGTCGGCTCCATTCGGCCCGGCAAGATCCGGGTGATCCTGCAGACCGGACCCGGCTCACAGATCGCCCTCGTGACGACTTTCGTTGCGACACTGCTGCTTCCCGTCGCCGCCGCGGTGGGTATCGGCGTCGCGCTGTCGCTGCTGCTGCAACTCAACCAGGAGGCGATGGATCTGTCTGTGGTCGAACTGGTCCCGGGCGACGACGGCACGCTGCGGGAGCAGCCCGCGCCGCGCACGCTCGCGGACGGGCAGGTCGTCGTCCTCGACGTCTACGGCAGTCTCTTCTACGCGGGTGCCCGCACCCTCCAGGCGCGTCTGCCCGATCCGGCCGGCGCGGTGAACCCGGAGGTGATTCTGCGACTTCGGGGCCGCACCACGTTCGGCGCGACGTTCTTCTCCGTCGTCCGGGACTACGCACGGCGTCTCGACGCGGTGGGCGGGCGTCTGTACCTGAGCGGGATCGGTGAGCCGGTCGCCGACGACTGGGGCGACGATCGCCTTGCCGAACAAGGCCTTGCGCTGGAGATCTTTTCGGCTACCGACACGATCGGGGAGTCGACCCGACGCGCGTTCGACGCGGCCGAGCACCGGCTCGTCCGAGTGACCGAACGAGCCGACGGCTGATCTGTCCCTGTCGGCAGCGTGGCCGTCAGTCCGGCAGGCGGCGCATCTCGACGATGGTGAGACCCAGCGCGTCGAAGCGAGCGAGCATGCCGCGCAGTTCGGTGGGGTTGCGGACGGGGCCGTACAGCGTGGTGTGTGCGTGAGCGGTCTCCGACACCTGCAGTTCCGGGAAGGCCGCGAGAACCCGCTCGGACAGTTCACCACCGACGAGGAAGGCGTAGCGCACGGTGGCCGGCCATCCCGAGTCGGAAGTGCCCATGACGCCTCCTCTGGTGGTCGTCCAGTGTCGTCCGAATGTTCGCCCGGCATTCGCTACCCGGCCCATCGAGGATGCCTTGGCGGCGTGGGCTCTCGCCTCACCCGTCGATGGTGAATCCGAGCCCTCAGAGGAGCCCGTGGTCTTGGGCAGCGGTGACCGCGTCACGCCGCGTGGTGACACCGAGCTTGCGATAGATGCCACGCAGATGGGTTTTGACCGTGTTGACCGACACACACAGGTCGGCGGCGATCTCCTCGGCTGTCCGCCACGTGGGCAGCTCCGCAAGCAACTCCATCTCGCGACGGGTGAGCTGCTCGGCAGTGGTGACGGTCGTCTTCGGGAAGGACGCCCACACCAGATCGGCGAAGGAGTCCCTCGCACCGAACCGACCACGACTGGCGGACAACAATTCCCGTGTTGCGGAAGTCGTGTCGTGGAAGGGACGCAGGACGCCCTCGGGTTCGGCGAGGCGAAGGGCCTCGACGAGAGCGTCGTGGGCACGCGAATCGTGGGCGCGGCGTCGGGCCACCTCGGCCTCGACGAGCCACGCCGTCACCATGTTGGTAGCGGCCGCGCACGGCAATTCGCCGTCGAGTACGGGGCGCAGCAGGGTCCGTGCCCGCTCGAGCTGGTTGGCGCACAGGTGCAGGATCGCCTCGAGGAGCGCGATGTCACCGGTGTGGCCGAGTATCTTCGATGCGCCGCCGAACAGTTCACGAGCCCAGGTCGTTTCCCCGATGTGGAGGAAGGCGAACTGGATCGATGGGAGGAAGGCCGCGAGTACCCCGGGCGGAAGGGGCGCCGCGCGCCCGGTGACGGTGGCCGTATGCAGGGCCGAGACCGCGGCACGCCGATCCTCGGCGAGATCGACCCCGAACAGTGCTGCGGTGAGGGCGCTCTCGCGGGACAGGTAGGTGTCGGTGCCGCCCACGTCGGCTGCGGAGGTGAGATCGACGGCGCGGGCGATGTCGTTCCGCAGGTAGTGGCACACCGCTTCGAGCAGCAGCGCCCGACGCGTGTCCGTCGATGCGTGCGGGTCGGCATCCAAGGTCGTCGAGCGGCTGTGGGAGGCCAACGCCTGTGCCTCACCGAGCTGACCTCGACACAGTGCCACGACGCCGAGCGCCGACGACGCCTGAGCCTCGACACGCGTGGACTCGATCTCGCGTGCATGCGCGCGCGCTCGGCGCAGGTCTTCCTCGGCGGGGCCGAGATGACCGAGATACAGCTGTCGGCGCCCGCGTTGGAGGGCCGTGAACGAATCCAGAGCGGGATCGCCCGACAAGCCCGGATCCTCGACGGCCGCACCGTCGACCGTGCACGCGATGTCTCCGGTGTGGATGGAGACCTGTACGCGCAGAGCTTGCTCGAGCAGCGTTGCGCTGACAGATGCCCCGTCCTCGGCCGTGTCGACGGACTCGAGCAGCGACGCGGCGACCGTCGGGTTGTCCGATTGCAGGTGTGCCGCTGCACGTACGAGGCCGGCGATCGTCCGCTCCCGGATGGAACGGGGTGCCTGGGCGATGAGGCGCTCGACGGACTCCCCGTGACCGTCGAGGACCAGTGCCAGGCCCGATTCTTCGAGCACGGACTCCACATCGGCGACATTGCCGGCGATGATGCCGTGCTCCAGTGACAACAGCGCCTCGCCGAACTCGGCATACCACCGCGCAGCGACGTGCTCGAGTTCCATGACCGCGCGGTGGCCGAGTCTGCTGATCTCGGCGCGGAGGTAGCTGCGCAGCAACGGGTGATATCGGAACTGGGTGGGATAGCTCTCGATTCGACTGATGAGGAAGTTCCGGTGCTCGAGTTGGTCGATGATCGCATGGGCGTCGGCGCACCCGGTGAGTTCCTCGGCCAGTGCAGCGGTGAACGTCGACGGCACCGACGTCTTGATCAGGAATTGCCGGATCTCTACGCTCTGACCGGCGAGGACCTGCTCGATCAGATAGTCGGCGACGGCGCGGCGGCACCCGGTGAAGTTCTCGATCAGGGACGTCGGATCAGGATGTCCGGCAAGCGACATGCCGGCGAGTCGGATTCCAGCCGCCCAGCCTTCGGTGCGTTCCATCAGAGCCAGGAGATCGACGGGGGCGAGCGAGACGTCGTGCTCGCCGAGCATGACCGATGCTTCCGCGGCCGTGAACGCCAGATCGTCGAAGGTGACATCCGTGACGCGGCCCTCGAGTCGGAGTTTCTGGAAGGCGAGAGGGGGTTCGAAGCGCCCGCAGACGATGACGCGGAGGTGTTCCGGTGGGGCCCTGAGGAGTTCTTCCAGATCGGCCAGTTCGTCCGGGTCGTGAAGTAGGTGTGCATCGTCCAGGACGAGCCACACGGGTTCGTCGAGTTCCAGTAGTGCCTGCACGACTGGAAGTCGTTGTTCAGCTGAAGGTTTCGGTAGAATTCGGCATCTTCGCACGATTCCTGGATGGTCGGTGTTCTCGAGCGCGCGAACCAGTTCCGCATGCAGAGTGGGTGGACCGTCGTCGTTGTCGACGATGGTCGTCCACGCGACCACCGGATGCTCGGGTCTCCCGCGTGCGCGGTTCGCCCAGTCCGCGAGAAATGTCGTCTTACCGGAACCTGCTGGCGCGCATACCAGTACGATGGACATGCAGTTTGCTGGATCGGTGAGAGCCCTGTCGATTGTGTCGAGCAAGCGCACCCGCGACACGACACGATCGCTGCGGAACACTGGAACATCTGCGCCCGCAGCGTAACTCCCGTCTTGCGTGATCGACACCCGACATGCCTCCCCACATAACGAGTTCTGGACCGGATGGAACGGACGAACCGCCTGCAGCGGGAGCTTAACCCGTGCAGGCGGTTCGTGCGGGTCGAACTCGCTCAGTCTCTCGACATTGCGGCCGCAAGGTGACCTTCGATGTCGATGTACGCGTCGTCGGCGACGTCGAACACGACCTTTCGGATCTCACCACCGCGGAACTCGAAGCGTGGCTCGGGATATGCGCTCGACACGGGATCCGCGCTGTCGTAGCCGATGCACAGACCCTCACCGCAGAGCGAGAAATGGCCCAGGACAGTGCGGATCTTCTGTTCGCCGACCTGCTCGTCGTCGATGTACAACTTGAGCGGGCCGACGCCCTCACGGTTCGGCCCCATGCCTTCCTTGACGAACTCGACGCCGATGATGTGCTTGCCCGACGTCGGCACGGGCGCCGAAATGCGGTCTTCGGGCGGAATGCCGAGGAAGTTGTACGCGTAGGTGACGATGCCGTCCTTGATGAACAGCGAATGGCCACCGAATCGTGAACCGTGCGCGAAGATCACGCCCTGCGAATCGGGCGTGAGGTCGACCTCCGCGAGGACCTTGTAGGAGACGCCGTGCACGTTGGCCGCGGAGCGCTCCGGCACTTCGCTCGTGCCGGGGTAGTAGATGTACTGCCCGCTCGGCGGCACCGGCTGGTGGAACTCCATCCCGATGAAGGTTTCGAAGTCCTTGGGGTTGCCGATGATCTGCAGATCATTCAGCGGCAGCACGTTGTTCGCCTTCGCCTCCCGCATCCACAGCGCCTTGAGCTCCTCGAGCTTGTCGGGGTGCTCGGCGGCCAGGTTGTGGGCCTCGGCGCGGTCGACGTCCGCGTGGAACAGTTCCCACTCGTCCTTGTCGAAGTTGCTCATGCCCGACACCGGACCGTGCACGGAGACGGCCTTCCACCCCTTGTGCCACAGGCCGCGCTGGCCGAACATCTCGTAGTACTGCGTCTCCTTGGTCGTGGGACCGTCGGCCGGTGCGTCGAACGAGTACTTCATCGAGACTCCCGAAAGTGGGGTCTGTTCGACACCGTTGTAGGTGTCGGGGAACGCGACGCCGCAGGCCTCGAGGATCGTCGGTACGATGTCGGTGCTGTGGTGGTACTGGTGGCGAATCTCGCCGCGCGCCTTCATGCCGGCCGGCCAGTGGATGACCAACGGATCACAGACGCCGCCCTGGTAGGTGTAGCGCTTGAACATCTTGTACGGCGTGGAGAACGCCGCCGCCCAACCGGTCGGGTAGTGGTTGTAGGTGTCGGGGCTGCCGAGCTTGTCGACCAACCGCAGGTTTTCGGCCTCGTCGTCGGGATACCCGCCGAAGATCTTGCCCTCGTTCACCGATCCGTTCGGGCTGCCCTCACCGGAGGCGCCGTTGTCGGCGCAGTAGACGATCAGCGTGTTGTCGAGCTGGCCGGACTCCTCGAGGTAGTCGACGATCCGCCCGACCTGGGCGTCGGTGTACTCGGAGAAGCCGGCGTACACCTCGGCCATGCGGCTGAACATGTGCTTCTCTTCGTCGTTGAGCTCGTCCCACGGTCGCACCTCGTCCGTGGGCGAGAACGTGCCGTCGGGCATCGGGTTCAGCGGTGTCAGATCGGTGTCCGCGGGCAGGATGCCGCGCTCGATCATCCGGGCGAGGACCCATTCGCGGTACGCCTCGTAGCCGTCGTTGAACATGCCCTTGTACTTGTCGATGTACTCCTGCGGGGCGTGGTGTGGGGCGTGGTTCGCGCCCGGGCAGAACCACAGGTACCAGGGCTTCTCCGGCTCCGTCTGCTTGACGTCGCGGATCATCTTGAGCGCCTGGTCGGCGAGATCCTTGGACAGGTGGTAGCCCTCGTCGGGGGAGTAGGGCTGATCGATGTAGCGGTTGTCCTCGGCCAGGGAAGGGAACCAGTTGTTGGTCTCGCCACCGATGAAGCCGTAGAAGCGGTCGTAGCCCTGCGCGAGCGGCCAGTTCTTCTTCGAGGCGCCGGCCGTCCACTCGTCGATCGGCACGTTGTGGTTCTTGCCCACCCAGAACGTCGACCATCCGGCGTCGCGCAGCAGGTGCGCCATCGTGACGTTCGACGGTGGGATGTGCGAGTTGTAGCCGGGGAAGCCGGTGGACGACTCCGAGATGGAGGCGAACCCGTTGAGATGGTGGTTGCGCCCCGTCAGGAAGGTGGAACGGGTGGGCGAACACAGCGCGGTGGTGTGCCACTGCGTGTACGTGAGCCCGTTCTCGGCGAGGCGGTCCATCGTCGGCATGTTGATCCGGCCCCCGTAGGGCGACCACGCGGCCATTCCGGTGTCGTCGTAGAGGACCACCAACACGTTGGGCGCGCCCTGGGGTGCCTTGTTCGGCAGGAAGGCATCCCAGTCGGACGTCGAGTCCCGGACGTCGAGGTTGATGACACCCTTGAATTCTCTGGCCATGCCGCTCCTCCGTGTTGCGAAGATTCGTCTCGTTGTCGTCATGTTCGGCGCGAGCGCGAGATCTGGCTTCACCCGCCGCGTGTGAAGATCGGACACTCCGGTCCGGGACACGATGGCGTGGTGACGACCACGACTCGGAACTGGCCCGTGTTCGCCTCGCTGCAGAACTATCGGCGCGGCTGGTTGAGGCCTGACGTCATCGCCGGACTCACGGTGTGGGCGGTGCTCGTGCCCGAGGCACTCGCCTATGCGACCATCGCCGGAGTGCCCCCGGTGGTCGGCCTGTATGCCGCGGTTCCTTCGCTGATTCTGTATGCGGCGGTGGGAAGTTCGCGACACCTGGTGGTAGGACCGATGTCGGCGACCGCCGCACTGTCGGCCGCGATCGTCGCACCGTTGGCGGGAGCGGACGGGGGCAAGTACATCGCGCTCTCGGCGGTGCTGGCGATCGCGACGGGGTTGGTGGGTCTGCTCGCCGGCCTGATCCGTCTCGGATTCGTCGCGTCGTTCATCTCCGAACCGGTACTCAAGGGCTTCATCGTCGGACTCGCACTGACGATCGTGATCGGCCAGGTACCCAAGCTGTTCGGCGTCGAGAAGACCGGCGGCAACTTCTTCGAGCAGGCCTGGGGTGTGATCCGACAACTCGGCGATACCGATTGGCGCACACTGCTCGTCGGCGTGCTGAGCCTGGTCGTGGTGCTCGGATTCAAACGGTGGTTACCGCTGATACCGGGATCGCTGCTCGCGGTGCTGCTCGGCATCGCGGCGGTCGCACTGTTCAGCCTGGACGACAAGGGTGTGGCGATCGTCGGGCACATCGACGCCGGACTACCGTCCCTCGGCCTGCCCGGCGGCGTCGGCTTCGACGATTACGTGGACCTGCTCGGCCCGGCGGTCGGCGTACTGCTGATCGGTTTCGCGGAGGGCCTCGGGGCCGCCAAGACATATGCCGCGAAGGCGGGGTACGAGGTGGACGCCAATCGGGAACTCATGGGCCTGGGTGCGTCGAACCTCGGCGCCGGACTCGCGTCGGGGATGGTGGTCAACGGCAGCCTGTCCAAGACCGCCGTCAACGGTGGCGCGGGCGCCAAATCCCAGGTCAGCGGGCTCGTCGTGGCGGCCTTGACGATTCTGACGCTGCTGTTCCTGACCGGGCTGTTCGAAAAGTTGCCCGAGGCGACGCTCGCTGCCGTGGTTATCGCGGCCGTCATCGAACTCGTCGACATCGCGGCGCTGCGGCGGCTGTACAACGTGTGGACCGAGCGACTCGGCCGCATCTACGGGCACGCCGCCCGCGCCGACTTCTCCGCGGCGATCGCGGCGATGGCCGGCGTCCTGTTCTTCGACACCCTGCCCGGACTGGTCATCGGGATCGGGGTGTCGATGCTGCTGCTGCTCTACCGGGCCTCCCGCCCCCATGTCGCGGCGCTCGCCAAGCAAGGCACCCTGTGGGTCGACGCCGAACGGCACCCCGAACTGCCGACCCGTCCCGACGTCGTCGTCATCCGAGTGGAAGCGGGGCTGTTCTTCGCCAACTGCGACCACGTGAAGGCGCGGATCGAGGAACTGTGCACCGATGAGACCCGCATGGTGGTGCTCGACGCCGAGACGTCGCCGTACGTGGACGTGACGGCCGCGGAGATGCTGGTGCAGCTACGGAACACGCTGTCGGACCGTGGAATTGCACTGCGTGTCGCTCGCGATATCGGGCAGTTCCGGGACACTCTCCGAAAGTCTGCGGAGGAGGGGGCAGCCGTCGGGGTCTACCCGACCGTGGCCGATGCACTGGCAGGCGCGACTTCGCGGTCGGACGGCTGAACGAGGTCACGGACGCGTGATCGGGCAACCGTTCACGCGAACTCCGCTGCGATGTCACGACCGATGATCTCCTTCATGATCTCGGTGGTGCCGCCGTAGATGGTCTGAATGCGCGAGTCGACGTAGGCGCGGCCGATCGGGTACTCCATCATGTAGCCGTAGCCGCCGTGCAGCTGGACACAGCGGTCGACGACGCGCTTCTGCAGTTCGCTGGCCCACCACTTGGCCTTGGATGCGTCGACCGCGGTCAGTTCGCCCGCGTTCAGGGCGAGGACACAGCGGTCGATGTGCGACTCGGTGACCTCGATCTCGGTGAGCATCTCGGCCAGCTCGAACCGCGTGTTCTGGAGGTCTCCGATCGGTCTGCCGAAGGCTCGACGTTCGAACGCGTAGTCCTTGGTCCAGGTGTAGGCGGCCCGTGCCGCGGCGATCGCGTGCACCGCGATGGACAGGCGTTCCGTCGGTAGGTTCTCCATGAGATGGATGAACCCACGGCCCTCGGTGCCGAGCAGGTTGCCGGCCGGCACCCGGACGTCCTCGAACACCAGTTCCGCGGTGTCCTGGGCGGCGAGGCCGACCTTGTGGAGCTTTCGTCCTCGGCTGAAGCCCGGTGTGCCGCGTTCCACGACGATCAGTGAATAGCCCCTCGACCCGGCATCGGCATCGGTCCGGCACACGACGATCACGACATCGGCGTGGATGCCACTCGTGATGAACGTCTTCTGACCGTTGATCACCCACTCGTCGCCGTCCCGGACGGCACTGGTCCTGATGCCCTGGAGATCGCTACCGGCGCCGGGTTCGGTCATCGCGATGGCCCCGATCAGCTCACCCGTGGCCATGCCGGGCAACCACCGCTGCTTCTGCTCCACGGTGCCCAGGTTCACGAAGTACGGGAGCACGATGTCGTCCTGCAAACTGAGTCCCGCCCCCAACGACGTCGTTGCGGTCCGCGCGATCTCCTCCGCGACGACGTGCCGGAAGCGGTAATCGGTGACGCCGGATCCGCCGAACTCCTCCGGGACCGCGATCCCGACAATTCCCGACTTTCCTGCAGCCAGCCAGGCCGAGCGGTCGATCAGGCGGTCGGCCTCCCAGCGCTCGTAGTGCGGCTCGATCTCCCGGGACAGGAACTCGCGCACCGTCTCGCGGTACGCCTCGTGGTCTTCTTCGAAGTACTTGCGGTGCATTGTCTCTCCTCGTGGGGTCAGGCGTCGACGCGAGTCGTCATGGCGTGGAGGCGCTCGCCGACGACGGACTCTGCGTCGGCGATGATGCGGTCGACGAGTTCCCGGACCGGTGGGATGTCGTCGATGAGCCCTTGCGCGGTGCCGACCGTCCAGATCCCCGCGTCGAGGTCGCCGGATTCGAAGACCTTGCGGCCGCGCACGCCGGCGACCAGTTCACGGACATCCTCGAATCGTCCACCACCCGCGAGGATTTCGACGACCTCGCGACTGACGGTGTTGCTTGCGACCCGCGCGGTGTTGCGGAGTGGCCGGAAGATCAACTCGGTTTCGGTCTCGGAGGCGTTGACGATCGCCTCCTTGACCCGGCGATGCACGGGTGCTTCCTGGGTGCACAAAAACCGGGTGCCCATGTTGATCCCGTCGGCGCCGAGTGCGAGTGCTGCGACGAGCCCGCGACCGTCCGCAAAGCCGCCGGAGGCGAGGATGGGAACCGTCAGCCGTGCCGCGGCCGCGGCGATCAGGACCAGACCCGGGACGTCGTCCTCTCCCGGGTGGCCGGCACACTCGAAGCCGTCGATGCTGATGGCGTCGACGCCGGCATCCTGGGCCTTGACGGCATGTCGAACACTGGTGCACTTGTGAATCACCTTCACACCGGCGGCGTGGAAGTCCGGTAGATGTGGTCCCGGATTCGAACCCGCGGTCTCGACGATCTTGACACCCGACTCGACGATCACCTGGCGGTACTCGTCGTAGGGCGGCGGGTTTATCGCCGGCAGGATCGTCAGATTCACGCCGAAGGGCTGATCGGTGAGTTCCCGCGTCCGTTCGATCTCGGCGGCGAGGGCGTCGGGAGTGGGTTGCGTCAGCGCGGTAACCATCCCGAGAGCGCCGGCGTTCGCGACGGCCGCGACGAGTTCGGCCCGGCCGACCCACTGCATCCCGCCCTGCACGATGGGGTGCCGAACCCCGAACATCTCGGTGAAGGCAGTCGAAATCACGGTGGCTCCCGGTTCAGAGTCGTTCGATGATGGTGGCGTTGGCCATGCCCGCGCCCTCGCACATGGTCTGCAGGCCGTAGCGGCCCCCAGTGGACTCGAGGTGGTTGACGAGCGTGGTGAGTAGACGGGTCCCTGAGGAGCCGAGGGCGTGCCCGAGCGCGATTGCACCGCCGCGGGGGTTGAGCCTGGCGGGGTCGGCACCGAACTCGTGGGCCCACATCAACGGGACAGGCGCGAACGCCTCGTTGACCTCGTACGCGTCGAGGTCGGCGATCGAGAGTCCGGACTTCGCGAGGACCTTCCGAGTCGCGGGGATGGGGGCGGTGAGCATGAACATGGGGTCGTCGCCGGCGACGGCGAAGGAGTGGAACCGCGCACGGGGTGTCAGTCCCAGTTTGGTGGCCATGCCCTCGCTCATGATGAGGACGGCGGAGGCGCCGTCGGTCAGCGGGGACGAGTTGCCGGGCGTGATGTGCCACCCGGCCTCCGGGAAGCGTTGCGCGTGAGCGTCGGTGCGGAACGACGGGCGTAGCCCCGCGAGACCGTCTGCCGTGGTCGTCCCGCGCACGGTCTCGTCGACGGTGTGCACGGCCGTGTCGCCGGCAGAGTTCACGACGTCGATCGGGACGATCTCGGCGTCGAAGAATCCCGAGTCGATCGCGGCCGCGGCGCGGCGGTGTGACGTCGCAGAGTACGCGTCGAGCGCCTCACGGTCGAGCTTCCATTTCGCGGCGATCAGTTCGGCCGAGATACCTTGATGGATCAGGCCTTCCGGGTATCGGGCGGTGATTACGGGGCCCGCCGGGTCCTGGCCGACGGGCGACGTACCCATGGGAATCCGGCTCATCGATTCGACACCGCACGCGATGACGATGTCGTAGGCGCCGGCGATGACGCCCTGCGCGGCGAAGTGCGCTGCCTGCTGGCTCGAGCCGCACTGGCGGTCGATGGTGGTGGCGGGAACCGAGTCCGGGAAGCCGGCCGACAGCAGCGCGGTGCGGGTGATGTTGAGGGCTTGTTCACCGACCTGTTGGACGCAGCCACCGATGACGTCGTCGACGAGGCCGGGGTCGAGGTCGTTGCGGTCGACGATCGAGCGCAGGACATGAGCGAGCAGTTCCACGGGATGGGTGCCGGCGAGGGCGCCGCCGGGCTTCCCCTTTCCAGATGCGAGGCGGACCGCGTCGACGATGACGGCGTTCGTCATGGGTGTTCCTTTCCGAGAACGGAGATCTGCGTGGTGGCGGAGAGCGATTGGAGCGGTGCGCAATTCACGCGTGAGTGACGTCAGTGAAGGTCAACGGCCCTGCCAGACCGGTGTGCGCTTCTCGGCGAAGGCCTTCGGCCCCTCCTGCGCATCGCCGCTACTGAAAACGATCTTCATGGCGGTGGCGTTTCGGTCCCACACTTCCTGCTCCCAGTCGGAGTAGGCGGCGGTGCGGTGGATCATGGACTTCGACTCGCGCACGGCCAGTGGCGCGTTCGCAGCAATCTTGTCGGCGAGTTCGAGTGCGAGTTCGAGGGTGGTTCCGGCGGGCGCGACCCGGTTGATCAGGCCCAGCTCGAGCGCACGGGCCGCAGTGACGGGCTCTCCCGTGAAAGTGAGTTCGAGGGCTATCTTGCGGGGGATCTGCTGCTGCATGCGAATGACGCCGCCGGCGGCCGCGAACAGCCCGCGTGTGACCTCGGGCAGACCCAGCTGCGCGTGTTCGTCGACGACGGCAAGGTCCGAGGCCAGGACGAGTTCGGTGCCACCGCCGAGTGCGAAACCGTTGACCGCGGCAATCGTCGGCTTGTCGACCCAGTGCTGGGTGTAGCCGGCGAAGCCCCACTCGGGATGCCCGTCGGCGTCGAGCGATGAGCCGGCCCCCAGTGCCTTGAGATCCGCTCCTGCGCAGAAGGCGCGGCCTGCGCCGGTGATGACGACGACCCGCACCTCGTCGTCGGTGTCGGCCTGCTCGAGCAGCGTGCCGACAGCGGTGGAGAGTGCCGCGTCGACCGCGTTCAGGGCCCGCGGACGGTTGAGAGTGATGATCGCGACGCCGCCACGACGTTCGTACAGCGCAGCGGGTTCGGTGACGGTCGGCTCGTCGGCCATGCGGCCCTCCCTGATAAGTTCTGCCAGCTACTTACTTAACGCTCGCTAAATAGCTACCATGAGGACGACGGGCGGTCAACGCCAATGCTTTTCCCGCGCAGCCCAAGTCGTCGTGCGACCGCGGGCGTGGCCGCCCGTGCCGCACGTCGGCTGTGGGCGCGCCATCTCCGGAATCCGTTCCCGGAATCTGGATTTCATCAAGGATCGTGAGGAGATCGGCCATGAGCACGACAATCGATCGTGACGTCGTAACGGAACTCGACGGAGGGGTCCTGACGGTCACCATCGACCGACCGTCCGTCATGAACGCGGTGACCGCGCGGACACTCGCGGAGGTGGCCGATTCCTTCGAGCGGCACGCCCACGATCCAGCTGTGCGCGTCGCGGTGCTGTCCGGTGCCGCAGGTGTCTTCTGCAGTGGCGCAGACCTATCGGCCGTCGGTGATTTCTCGGAGCCGCCCTCTGCGGATACGATCGACGCTGCCAACCGCGCGGTGGCGGCGGTGCGGACCTTCCCGGCTCCCGTGATCGGCTCGGTCGACGGCGCCGCGGTCGGCGTCGGTGTATCGCTCGCGCTCTCTTGCGATTTGGCCGTCGCCTCCGAGTCCGCCTACTTCATGCTCGCGTTCACGCGGATCGGCCTGATGCCCGACGGTGGCGCCACCGCGCTGGTCGCGGCCTCGGTCGGGCGGGCAAGGGCCATGCGCATGGCAATGCTCGCTGAGAGGATTTCGGCTGCGCAGGCGGCGGATCTAGGGTTGATCGCTTCCGTGCACCCCGGTGCGGACTTCGCGGAAGAGGTACGCGCACTTACGGTCCGACTCGCGTCGGGGCCGCAGCGTGCCTACCGGCTCACGAAGGCGGCGGTCAACGATTCGGCGCTCACGGAGCTCGAGCGTGCGTTCGCGCGAGAGCGCGCCGGACAACTCGAGTTGCTCGCTTCCGCTGATTTCGCGGAGGGAGTGCGGGCGTTCCAGAGCAAGCGCACACCCGAGTTCGGTCTGCACCGACGTCCCGCGGATCAGTCCTTCCAATAGATGGACCGGTACCAGATGGAGGCCATCGTCGACACCGCGGCGTCGTCGTCGACGGTCTCCGGGTCGACACCGTTGGCGAGTTGGTCGTAGCAGAACTGGTTCAGCATCGCGACGATCGCAGATCCGGTCATTCGCGGGTTGACGCCGGGGCAGTAGCCTTCCTTCTGCGCGCGCCGCACTGTTTCGGAGACCGCGTCGACGAGTTCGTCGCACAGCTCCTGCCAGAACGCGGCGAAAGTGTCGTTCACCATTGCCAGTTGGAAGACGCCGACCATCTCGGCGAGCCTTTCCCGGTACGTCATCCAGTGGGCGCGGGTCCACAACTCGATGCGCTCGCGGTTGGTCCTGCCGTGAGTGAACGCCTCGAGAGCTCGCTCCCGTGCCTCCACACGGAACTGCTCGGCCCAGTGTGAGAGCAGGGCTTCCTTGGAGTCGTAGTAGTTGTAGAACGACGCGGTCGATCGGCCTGCCTCGTTGGCGATGTCGGCGACTGTCATCGCCAGGTAGCCCTTGCGTGAGATCACCCGCCGTGCGGCGCTCTCGATGGCGGCCAGGGTCTCGCGACCCCGCACCGTCGGCTTGGCCTGTGTGTTCACCGGCGCATCCCCCTTCTGTCGAACAGCAGTCGATCCGGACGGGCGCCCATCGCACACACCACGGACCGAATCTGACTCTAACATCAGATTCGGTCCGTGGTTGGTGTCGGTTCAGTTGACCTGTCGGCCGCCCACTGGCCAGTATTGCTTGCGTAGCGCGACTTTCTGGACTTTTCCCGTTGCATTTCTCGGAAGAGCATCCACGACATCCACCCCGGTGGGGCACTTGTAATGTGCGAGATGCTCGCGCGTGAAGGCAATCAGTTCGGCGGGATCGACTTCGGCGCCCGGGCGTGCGACGACGATTGCCCGGACTGTCTCCCCCCATCGCTCGCTCGGTACGCCGATGACCGCGGCCTCGGCGACCGCGGGATGTGACATGAGCACGTTTTCGACCTCGGCCGGGAAGATGTTCTCTCCGCCGGAGACGACCATGTCCTTGATGCGGTCCGTGATGTAGAGATAGCCGTCGTCGTCGAAGTATCCGGCGTCGCCCGTGCGGAACCAGTTGTCCGGGGTGAAGGCTGCGGCCTGTTCCTCGGGGCGGTTGCGATAGCCGAGCATGACGAGATCGCTTCTCGTCCGGACCTCACCGACCTCGTGTGCTGCCGACGGTTCGTCGGTCACGGGGTCGAAGACACCCACCTCGATGCCTTCCACCGGCCGTCCCGACGAGGCCAGGCGGTGTTCGGGAGCATCGGCGGAGTGATCGGCCGGCCACAGGAACGAAATGGGTCCGTTGGTCTCCGTCATCCCGTAGCACTGGGCCAGGGCGGAGTCGAATGCGGCGCGCGCCTCCTTCATGAGGGTCGTCGATATGGGGGAGCCGCCGTAGATGATCATCTCGAGGGTCGGAAACGACATTCCGGCGATCGCCGGGTCGCGTACCAGCATCTGGATCACCGCGGGAACCATTGCCGCGTATGTGATCCCGGCTGAATTGATGAGTCGAAGGATGTCCGACGGGACGATGTCGGTTGCGAAGAGTGCTGTCGCTCCCTTCGACAGGCACAGGAAGAAGAACCCGGTGCCGGAGATGTGGAACAGGGGTGACGGGATGAACAACACGTCGTCACACCCGATGTCGAAGGGCGTCCGCTTCGCCAGATTCGCCGCGATGTTGGCGTTGGTGAGCTGGACACCCTTCGGTCGGCCGGTGGTCCCCGACGTGTAGAAGATGAAGGCGACGTCGGCATCGACCGGATCGATGCCGGTGTCCTGCGCCGAGTGTGGCGCGAGCCAGGCTTCCAACTCGATTGCCTCGGTGCCCGCGACGGCATAGACCGCGCCGACGTCCCCGGCCGGCAGCCCGAGCAGCGGCAACATCGACGCCTCGCACACCGTGACAACAGGCGCGGCATCCTCGACGAGCTCGCGCACCTCGCGCTGCGCGAGTCTCCAGTTCAACGCGATACCCGCGGCACGCACCTTCGAGGCGCCGACGAGGGCGGTCACCCAGGACTCGGGATCCCGGCCGAGGAAGGCGACGCGATCGCCGGGCGACGCTCCCAGCGCGAGTAGGGCATTGGCGAATCTGCTCGTCCGCTCGTGCAACTGCCCGAAGGTCAGTGCAGGACCGGAGCCGACGGCGACAGCGTTCGCATCGGGAGACTTGTGTGCCCACTCTCGAAGCATGTGGGCAAGTGAGGTCGGTTCGTTCACGGTGCTCCTCTATCCAGGGCGGGAAACTACTATGAGAAGGGCGGCAACGGCGATGGCGACGGTGACCGCCGCGGCGGTGTAGACGAGGGCGGACGATCTCTGTGGAACGAGGTCGTCGAGTTCGCGGGGGTTGCCGGCGGGGTCCCGGACCGATCGCCGGTACCGACGATCGGCGATCGTGCCGAATCCGATGACAGACCCGGCGGTGAGCGCCACCATCAGCGCGATCGGGGTCGGTCCGGACGAGGCACTGCCGTGGCGCAGGACCAGTACGCCGGTGGCGCCGACGGCGAGCACGAATCGATTCCACGAAAGCAGCGTTCTCTCGCGCTGCGCCAGGTCCGGCGCAGGGCTATCCATGAGTGAGCGTGGCGACCAGGACCGTGCCGCAGATGCACGCGACGAACAGGGAGAGTGCCGGGACGGCGAGTGTGGCCGGCAGGGGGCGTCCGATGCGCAAGGCGATCTGGACCCGTCGCCACTGGACGGCGGCGGCGACTGCGAGCATTCCGCCCGACGCTATGAGCAGTATCGCTACCAGGTGCGCTGTTCGCGCCGGTAGTCCGTGCACCACGAACTCGTTGAGTGCCACGCCGGCCGCGACGAGCGCGAGCCCGGTTCGGACCCAGGCGAGAAAGGTGCGCTCGTTCGCGAGGGTGAATCGCGGATCGGGTTCTGTGCCGAGGGTGTCGAGGCGAGCAAGCGTTCGACGCAGTGACATCGGCAGGGAACGGTCAGAAGACTCTCGCGACCCGCTCGGCGCCGGTGCGAGGTACGTGACAGACGTCGTCGGGAGTGAACTCACGCAGCCAGCACGAGAATTCCAGGAGGATGTCGTCCGGATCCTGGAAGTAGAACGATCGGACGTAGACGCCCGGGTGCATCGTCTCGGCCACCTGTGTCTCGCTGTCGTCATGGTTAACGAGAGGGCCGACGCGAATACCCTTCTCCTTCAGTCGGTTGCGGTACTCGACGAACTTGTCCGCGGGCACGTCGAACGCGACGTGGTTGAGCGAGCTCACGGAACTGGTCCACTCACCGAACCCGGGGAGTGTGATCGGCGAGGAGATGCCCGGCACCGCGTCGTGGTTGTCGGCGAACCAGAAGAACGCCAGCGAGTTGCCGTTGCCGGCGTCGAAGAAGAAGTGCTGACCGATGCCGTCGGGCAGCGCGACGGTCTTGATCAGCGGCATGCCGAGGATGCCGCTGTAGAAGTCGACGGTGCGCTGCATGTCGGAGCATACGAGCGCCACATGATTGAAGCCGCGGAGCTCGAACTCCGTGTTCGTCGGGGAGGTCATTGATCCTCTTTCCATGTCGAGGGCTACCCGGAGCCGGGTGGGCGAGATTTTCCTGAGGCTAACATCAGGTTCAGGTTTTGGGGAAGGTTTCGCGGCATTCGTCGTCGGGAGTGTCGGTCCGGAGCGGTCTCGCTAGTTGTATTGAGATGCAAAGATTTTCGCCATCGTGGACATACTGTGGGCGCGGTGATACTAATGTGACGTCAGATTTAGTTCCGACGGAAGCGGAGGGTGAATCTCATGCAGATCAGCCGCACGTTCGTCGGGTTGCCGTCCCCGACGGCAACCCGCGCCGGAGCAGGGGGTCACCCCTGCCAGGGCGTCTACTGCCATGCCGAAGGGAAGCGGCCGAAGGTGGCGGTGATCGCCACCCACTACGGTATCGACTTCTCCGAGCACTACATGTCCACGTATCTTGCCGAACGCGGAATCGGGTTCCTCGGGTGGAACACGCGTTTCCGCGGCGACGAGAGCCACTTCCTGCTGGACCATGCACTCGTCGACATCGGGGTCGGCGTGCGCTGGCTGCGCGAGGTGGCAGGTGTGGAAACCGTAGTGTTGCTGGGCAACTCGGGCGGCGGATCGCTGATGTCGGTCTACCAGTCCCAAGCGGTCGAGCCGAACGTGACGCCGGTCGTGGGCATGCGTCCCGCGGTCGGGCTCGACGAACTGCCGGCCGCCGACGCCTACATCTCGACGGCGGCACATCTCGGGCGTCCGGACGTACTGACGTCCTGGATGGACGGTTCGGTGACCGACGAGTCCGACCCTGTCGCCACCGACGCTTCACTCGACCTCTTCAACCCGGACAACGGGCCCGCCTACGACGCCGAGTTCCTGACCCGCTACCGACGCGCCCAGGTGGAGCGCAATCACCGGATCACCCGGTGGGTCAAGGACGAACTGACGCGCATCGGTGCCGCCGGCTACCACGACCGGCACTTCTCCGTCCACCGCACGTGGGCAGATCCGAGAATGGTGGATCCGACGATCGAACCCACCAACCGTGAGCCGAATCGCTGCTACGTCGGTGTACCTCGGCGCACCAATCGTTCCGTCTTCGGAATCGCCGCATCGTGCACGTTGCGGACGTGGCTGTCGTTGTGGAGCCTCGAAGACTCGCAGACCCGAGCACGGCCTCATCTCGCGCGGGTCACGGTTCCCGCGCTCGTCGTCAACGGAGACGCGGACACCGGGGTGTTCCCCAGTGATGCGGCGGAAATCGTCTCCCATCTCGGGTCGGCGGACAAGGAGTCCTACGAGCTCCATGCCGACCACTACTTCCTCAATCCCGGTGCACGCGACGAGCTGGCCGACCTGATGGCCGCCTGGATCGAGAAGCGGTTCGGATGACGGTGACCGCGCCGCGGCCGAACTTCATGGATTCGGTACCGCGGGAACTGGTTGTCGCCCTCCGCCGCCTCGGGCTCGCCGGACCGGCCGAGGACGTCCGGGGTATCCCGCTTACGGGCGGCGTCTCATCCGACGTGTGGCGCGCGGAATTGTCGACCGGCCCGGTGTGTCTGAAGCGTGCACTGCCGAAGCTGAAGGTGGCGGCAGACTGGCACGCGCCGACGGCACGGGCGCAGTGGGAGGCTCGCTGGCTCGAGATGTCGGGGCAGGTACTGCCTCCGTCGATCCTGCGAGCGTTCGACGACGAGACCGGCGTGTTGGTGCTCGAGTGGCTCGAACCGGGCCGGTACCCGGTCTGGAAGGACCTACTGATCGAGGGGCATGTCGACGCCGACTTCGCCGCCGCGGTCGGGTGCTCGCTCGCGCGATTGCATGCGGCGGGTGCGCGTGAAGACCTCGACGACTGGAATGCTGCCCGCCCGCTGTTCGAGGCCCTGCGCATCACGCCGTACTTCCGTTCCACTGCCCAGAGGAATCCCGAATACGCGGCACTGCTCGCGGAGGCGGTCGCTTCCCTCGAGCGCGCGGCCGTGACGGTTATCCACGGAGACGTCAGCCCCAAGAACATCCTTGCCGGACATGCGGGTCCGATCTTCCTCGACGCCGAATGCGCCTCGCCGGGAGACCCTGCCTTCGACGTCGCATTCTGCCTGAACCATTTGCTGCTCAAGGCGGTATGGCTACCCGGCCGCCGCGGTGCGCTCGACGCGGCGGCCACCGCGTTGTTCGAGGCGTACCTCGAAGCCGTCGACTGGGAAGCCTCCGACGGCCTCGCGCGCCGGGTGCTGGCGTTCCTGCCGGCGCTTGCCCTCGCGCGCGTGGACGGAATGTCCCCCGTCGAGTACTTCGACGAGGAGAACGGGCGTCCCGCAGTACGCGTCGCGGCAGTAGACCTCCTGAAGTCGCCTGCGCGAAGTATCGACGAACACACCGCGCGTTGGGCGACGCTCACATCGACGAACGGATGACAGAACCATGACAGATTCACACGAGATTGTTGCCGTCCGCGGCGCCCGGCGCTGGGACTCACGCGGGCGCCCGACCGTCGAGGTGGAGATCCGAACTCCTGTAGGGGTCGGCCGCGCGATCGCTCCCGCCGGCGCGTCGACCGGCACGGGCGAGGCCGTCGATCTCCGGGACGGTGGTCCGGGTTTCGGTGGCATGGACGTGGCGACTGCCGTGCGGAACGTCGACACCGTGATCGCGAAGGCACTGCTGGGCCGTCGCGTCGACGACCAGGCCGGCATCGACACCGCACTCGAATCCGTCGACGGTACGAGTTCCTTCGCCTCGATCGGTGGAAACGCCGCGGTGGCGACGTCGATGGCGGCCGCACACGCGGCGGCGGCGGTCGAGGGTGTTCCGCTGTGGCGGCACCTGAATCCCGATGCCCGACAGCTTCCGCTGCCGGAGATCCAGATCTTCGGAGGGGGCGCGCACGCGCACGGACGGATCGATCTGCAGGATCTGATGGTCGTGCCATACGGGGCGAGCTCCTTTGCCGAGGCCGTCGACTGGGCCGTCGAGATCCACCGCGCCGGCGGACGTTGGCTGGACGATCGAGGTCGGTTGGCGGGTGTCGCTGACGAGGGTGGCTGGTGGCCGGCGTTCGACTCCAACGTCCAGGCACTCGACGCGCTCGTGGCCGCGATCGAAGGTGCCGGGCTGGTCCCTGGCGACCAGGTCGGGATTTCGATCGATGTGGCCTCGACCCAACTGGTGACCGCCGAGGGCTACAGCCTCGCGAGCGAGGGCCGGGTGCTCGACCGCGACGACTGGCGCGCGGAATTGCTGACGTGGCTGTCGAAGTACCCGATCGCGTCCATCGAGGATCCGTTCGCGGAGGACGATCCGGCCGGCATGCAGTCGATCACCACCGCGGTAGGGGAGCGCGTCCAGGTCGTCGGCGACGACTTCCTGGTCACCGATGCGAAGCGGGTGCGAGCGGCGGCGGACGACCGGAGCGTCAACAGCGTGCTGATCAAGCCGAACCAAGCCGGCACGCTGACGCGCGCGAAGGCCGCGTTCGATGCTGCCGCGGCCGAGGGCCTGGGTGCGATCGTGTCCGCGCGCTCGGGCGAGACCGAGGACGTCACCATCGCCCACCTCGCGGTCGGGTGGGGGAGCGGCGGGTTCAAGGTCGGCTCCGTCACGCGTAGCGAGCGAACCGCCAAATGGAACGAGATGATGCGAATCGAGGAGGAGCTCGGGGCCTCCGGTCGATTCGCCGGGCGCGCGGGACTGGGGCCGTGGCTGCGGTGACCTCGGGGGAACCGTTGCGGGTCCTCTTCCACTTCGACAGTTCGCCCACGCTGGTCGAACGGCTCGCCCCGATGCTCGCGGGACTGGACGTGCGCTGGTGCGCCGAGCACGACGAGCAGCGGTATCGGGACCTGCTTCCGGATACCGATGTCCTGTGGCACGTGCTCAGACCGGTTACGGAATCCGATCTTGCACAGGCGCCCAGGCTGCGACTGGTCCAGAAGCTGGGTTCCGGGGTCAACACGATCGATCTTGCTGCCGCTCGGCGACGCGGAATCTCGGTGTCCAACATGGTCGGTGCAAATGCGCAGGCGGTCGCTGAAGCGACGCTGATGCTGATGCTTGCGGCCCTTCGGCGAACGGTCGAGCTCGACGCGTCGACCCGATCGGGGACCGGTTGGCCGCTGGACACGTCGCTCGCGGACCGAACCGGGGAGCTCGCGGGCAGAACCGTGGGGTTGGTGGGGTTCGGCGAGATCGCGCGGAAGGTCGAGCGTCCTCTGGTGGCGCTCGGCGCTCGCGTCCTGTACACGACACGACGGCCGGAATCTGCTGGAGAGCAGTGGCGTTCACTGGACGACCTGTTGGCCGAATCGGATGTCGTCTCGCTGCATCTGCCCCTCGACGGGACGACTATGCGATTGCTGGATACACGCCGGCTCGGCCTGATGAAGCCGGGTGCGATCCTCGTCAACACCGCTCGCGGCGAGCTGGTCGACGAGGAAGCGCTGTACGCGGCGCTCGCCTCCGGGAGGCTTGCCGCGGCTGGGCTCGACACGTTCGTGGCCGAGCCCGTCGGTCGGTCGAATCCACTGCTCGGCCTGCCCAACGTCGTGCTCACGCCACACGTTGCCTGGCTCACGCCAGAGACCCTCGAACGCTGCGTCGCCGTCGCCGCGGACAACTGCCGTCGGCTCGCCGACGGACTTCCCCTGCGCAACATCGTCCCCTGACTGCGGGCCGTGTGGCCGGGAACCGTTGGCGCACAGCACAAGGCGAGACTCCGGTCACAAGCATTCATTGACAGAGACCTGGGTCACATATATAACTAAATCTGAAGTCAGATTCGCTTTTCTTCGATCACAGACGAGTGGAGTTCTCTATGTCGAATGGATGGTCCCGTCGGAGAATCGGCGCGGTTGGACTGGCCGCCACGGCCTTCGCCGGCGCAGTGACCGGCTGCGGCTCGGCATCGAGCGCTGCCGGTGACGGAACTCTCGCGATCGGCACTCTGGTCGATGTCCAGAGCTTCGATCCGGCGCTCAACCCCGGTCAGGGGCAACGCCTTTACCTCGATCCGATCTACGACTCGCTGCTGCGCACCGATTCCGAGGGCAAGATCGTTGCGGGTCTGGCCACGCAGTACACGCTGACTCCGTCGTCGCTCGACCTCACGCTCCCGGAAGGGCGCGTGTTCAGTGACGGCACGCCCTTGGACGCGCAGGCGGTCAAGGCCAGCCTCGAGCACATCAAGTCCGCGGCCGGGCCCGCCTCCACCGCGCTCGCGAGTGTCAGCGAGGTGCGGGTGGACGATCCGGCGCACGTGTCGCTGCAGTTGTCCGCGCCCTCGCCGGCCCTGCCGATCGCGCTGACGGACGTCGCGGGCATGGTCGTGGCGCCGAGTGCTATCGGTGGGAACGACTTGGGCTCTGCCCCAGTGGGTTCCGGTCCTTACATGCTGGACGTCGCCGCCTCGAGCAAGGGTGTCTCGTACGTGTACGTCCAGAACCCCAGCTATGCCGACAAGTCGGATCAGGGGCTGAACCGGGTCGAGATCAAGGTGCTCACCGACGGTGCGGCACGCGCCGGTGCGCTGCGGTCGGGGCAGATCGACATGGCTCAGGTCGACCGTACGCAGGTCGATGCGGTCAGCTCGGCCGGACTGGTGCTGGAATACACGACCGGCAACCACTGGATGCTCCAACTCGCGGACGTCGGTGGGCAGAAATCTTCGGCACTGGCCAGCAAGGACATCCGCCAGGCGATCGGGTACGCCATCGATCGCGACGCGATCGTCAAGGCGAACCTCTTCGGTCAGGCCACCGCGACCAACCAGGTCTTCGGCCCGGAGAGCCCGTTCCACGTGGAGACGTTGCCGCAGTCCTACGGATACGACCCGGAGAAGGCACGACAGCTCGTGGCGCGATCGGGCATCCCGTCGCCGAAGTTCACGGTCCCGGCGTTCGGCCCCACCAAGCCGATCGCCGAAGCGGTGCAGGGGTACCTGCGTGCGGTCGGCATCGAGATGGAGATCGTGCTCGTGCAACCGGGAACTCTCGAGAAGGAGAATCGATCCACGAACTTCGGCGGCTTCCTCACCCCGATCAAGCAGGTGCACCCGGAACAGCTGTACAACGAGCGCCTCGCGCCGGGTGGCCCCCAGAACCCGTTCGGTACCGTAGCGCCGACGATCGATGCATTCCATGCCGAAGCGCTGGCGGCGCTGGACGAGGCTGCGCGGGATGCGGCCTACCAGAAGATGCTCGCCGAGGTTGCGGACCAGGCTCTGTGGATCGATCTGTTCACCGATGACGCGCCGGTGGCGTGGGCCGAGAAGGTCCAGGGAGTCACACTGCAGCCGGGATGGGTCATGGGCCCGTCCCTGCGCGGTGTGACTGCGTGACGGGACTCGGGTGATGACGAAACTCATTGGTGGGCGGGCCCTTGCGCTCGTACCGATGCTCCTGTTGATCACCGTCATCAGTGTCGGCCTGATCCAGCTCATCCCCGGCGATGCCGCTGAGACCATCGCTGGAGCGTCCGCCACTCCGGAGCAGGTGGCGCAGATACGATCCGAGCTGAGCCTCGACCGTCCGGTGTTCGAGCAATACTTCGGATGGCTGGGGCACGCCGTTCAGGGCGACCTCGGACGGTCGGTGATCGACCAGAGTGAGGTTCTGCCGGTCGTCCTCGAAAGACTCGGTGTCACAGTTTCTCTCGCGCTCGCCGGCGCGGTGATCGGTCTGATCCTCGGCATCGGCGCGGGCACCGCCGCGGCGCTTCGCCCGGGCTCCTGGATCGACCGCGCCATCACCCTGCTCGCATCGACGGCGCTGGCGATGCCGACGTTCTGGCTCGCGTTGATCCTGGTCTCGGTGTTCGCGCTCCGTCTCGGCTGGCTTCCCGCCACCGGGTACGTCCAGCCGGCCGTGAGTCTCACCGGCTGGGTGCAGTCGCTCGTGCTCCCGGGTATCGCACTGGGACTGGTCATGGCCGCGATGATCGCCAGACACGCACGTGCGTCGATGATCGCGGTGATGCAGATGCCGCACATCCGGACCGCGCGCGCGATGGGACTGCCCGCGATCCGAGTGATCGGGAAGCACGGACTGAAGAACTCGCTGGGCCCCGTGGTGAGCACGTTGGGATTCCACTTCGCGCACCTGCTCGGGGGTGCAGTCGTGGTCGAACAGGTCTTCGGCGTCCCGGGCATCGGCGACCTCGCTCTGGCTGCGGTGAACCAACGTGACATTCCGGTGATCCAGGCCGTCGTAGTGGTGACCGGAATCTGCGTCGCGTGCGCCCAGTTGCTCGTCGACATCTGCTACGGATACCTCAATCCCAAGGTGAGGAAGCCATGACGACCATCACTCGACAGAGGGGCCGAATGCCGGGAGCCACGGAGGAAGCCCCCAGCGCGTCCCCCGTGGTCCGCGTTCCCGGGCGTTGGGAACGTGTCGGTAGACGTATCGTCGGCGACCCCGTGGTGCTGGCGGCACTCACTGTGCTCCTCGCCATCGTCGTCTGTGCCGTCTTCCGTGATCATCTGATGCCGTACGACCCCGAGGCCACCGACCTGTCCCGGGTCCTGGAAGGTCCGTCGAGCGACCACCCCCTCGGCACCGACAATCTGGGCCGGGATACGTTGTCACGCCTGATCGACTCGAGCCGTGTCGCGATGCTCGCCTCCTTCGAGGCTGCGGGGATCGCGCTCCTCGTAGGTGTGCCGGTCGGCCTCGTCATCGGATACGTGGGCGGGTGGCTCGACAACGTCGTCATGCGCATTGTCGACGGTTTCACCGCACTGCCGGGCCTGATCGTCGCGATCGCCGTGATCGCCGCGTTGGGCCCGGGTATCGGTAACGCGATGCTTGCGCTCGGCTTGATCTTCTCGACGACGTTCGCGCGGGTCACCCGCGGTGAAGTGATGGCCGCGCGCAAGCACGTGTACGTCGAGGCGGCGCAGGTGACAGGTGCCGGAACGTCGAGAATCCTTGTGCGGCACGTACTGCCCAACATCGTCGGCCCTCTGATCGTGCAGTTGTCGCTCACCTTGGCGGCGGCGTTGCTGGCGGAGGCGGCATTGTCGTTCCTCGGACTCAGTGCACAACCGCCCGAGGCGAGCTGGGGCGTCATGGTCTCCGAGGGCGGACAGATGCTCGCTCGGCAGCCGTTCCTGGTGATCCCTCCCGGAATCGCGATCGGTCTGACGGTGTTGTGCCTCAACATCGTTGCGGACGGGGTGTTGGCAGGTCTTCGTGACGAGCCGCGCACTGTTCGTCGTCGGCGTCGCCGCACCGAACAGGTGTCCGCGCCACTCCTCGTCGCGCCCGCGGGCGGTGCAGCGGTCGACGCGGTCGAACCGTCGAACGACCCGGAGGTCGTTCTACAGGTACGTGGGCTGGGCGTCGACGTCTCGCGCACGGACGACGACGTCAGGCTCCTCGAAGACGTGTCGCTGACCGTGCGGCGCGGTCGGACCCTGGGTCTGGTGGGCGAGTCGGGTAGTGGCAAGACGATGGCGGCACTCGCGGTGATGGGTTTGCTGCCGCCCACCGCTCACGTGACGGGAGGCTCGGTTCGCCTCGGCGACACCGAACTGCTCGGGCTGCCGAACTCCGGCTGGAATCGAATCCGTGGTGCCAGGATGTCGATGATCTTCCAGGAACCCTCGACCGCGCTCGATCCCGCGTTCACCGTCGGAGATCAGATCGCCGAAGTCGTTCGCTGCCATTCCGGGATGAGCCGAAAGGACGCGCGCGAGAAGACGCTTCACCTGCTCGAGCGGGTCGGCATCCGGGAGCCGCACCTGCGCTACGGGAGTTATCCGCACGAGTTGTCCGGGGGCATGGCCCAGCGGGTGATGATCGCCCTCGCGATCAGTTGTGACCCGGAGTTGCTCATCGCCGACGAGGCCACGACCGCACTCGATGTGACGCTGAAGGTGCAGATCGCGGATCTGCTCCGCGACCTGCAGGACGAGCTCGGGATGGGCATGATCTTCGTGACTCACGAACTCGGCATGGTCGCCGACCTCGCAGACACGGTGGCCGTCATGTACGCCGGCCAGGTCGTCGAGACCGGTGACGTCGCCGAACTGCTGCGCGCGCCGCAACATCCGTACACCGCGGCATTGCTCGAGTCCAGCTCTCAGGGCCGGCCGCGCGGTGAGGAACTCGGCACGATCCCAGGCTCGGTGCCCTCCCCGGGCGGCCGGCCCACCGGCTGCCGCTTCGCGCCGCGATGCACCTACGCCACCGAGAGCTGCACGCAGGCAGTGCCGTCCGCCAGTGGAAGCGCGAATGCGTTCGTGCGCTGCGTAAACCCGCTGCTTCGAGTCGAGGGGTAAAGATGAGTGCACTACTCGAGATCGACAACCTTCGTGTCATGTTTCGCCGCCCCGGACTGGTCCGGCGTCCGCCACCGTTCGTCGCCGTCGACGATGTCACACTCCGACTGGGTGCCGGTGAGACCCTCGGCGTCGTGGGCGAATCAGGGTCCGGGAAGACCACCGTCGCGCGTGCCGTGTTGCGTCTGCTCCGACCGGAGTCGGGCTCCGTACGTTTCGACGGGCACGACGTCACCGAGTTCGGCAGGGTACCGAAGTGGTACCGGCGCAGGGTGCAATCGATCTTCCAGGATCCGACCACCTCCCTCAACCCGTCCTGGACGGTGCGTGACATCGTCGGCGAACCGATTCGGGTGCACGAGAACGTCGGACGCCGGGAACTCGTTCTGCGAGTGGGCGAGTTGCTCGAGCAGGTCGGCCTCGATCCAGCGACCGACCAGCGGCGTCCGGCCGACTTCTCCGGCGGTCAGCGTCAGCGGATCGGTATCGCGCGGGCCCTCGCGACCAGACCCGAACTCATCGTGTGTGACGAACCGGTGAGTGCCCTGGACGTCTCGACACAGAGCACCGTCGTCAATCTGCTCAACAGAATTCAGCGCGAGACGGGTGTGTCGTACCTGTTCATCGGTCACGATCTGACGTTGATGCGGCACGTCAGTGACCGGATCGCGGTCATGTACCGCGGGCGTCTCGTCGAGGAGGGACCGGCGGAGGACATCTACCGCGACCACGCCCACCCGTACACCCGCATGCTGCTCGACGCGGCACCCACGCTCGACCCCGAGGAGCAGGCCCGCCGCCGTCGCCGTCGCGCCGACTCCGTGACCGCGGCCGTCATGACGGAGTCGTCCCAGGGGTGTTCGTTCGCACCGAGATGTCCGTCCGCGATCGAGCGCTGCCTGACCGAGGTGCCCGCATCGCGGCCGCGCGCTGGTGGCTCGGTGGGCTGTCATCTCGCCCCGACACTGCCGCAGACCAACTCCCGATCGCTCACCTCGAGTTCGCACTCCTGACCGGAGGAAGCCAGCAATGTTGTCTTGGATTCACCTGCTCGAATGGCGCGCACGGCGCCATCCGGAGCTGACCGCGCTCGCCGACGATCACGGTCGCTCCCTGACGTACGCCGAACTCGTTGCCGCGGTAGACCGTTGTGCCGGGGGTTGGGCCGCGACGGGAATCGGCTGCGACGACGTCGTCGCGATCGTCGCCCGCAACCGCGTCGATTGGATCGTCCACCTTCTTGCGCTCAACCGGGTCGGTGCCGTTCCGGCAGCGGTGAACTGGCGATTGTCACCGGACGAGATCCGCGCGCTGTTCGGTGAACTGTCACCGGCTGCAGTGGTCACCGACGACGAGGACCTGCCGTTGATCGAGGCTGCCGCGCCCGACCTGCCTCGCGTGGTGATGGCGGGCGCGGGACGGCCGGACGACTTCGGAGGGCCGATCCCGGAGCGACCGGCTCACCGGCTGCGCGGCGACACCCCCTTCGTCCTGATGCACACGAGCGGCACGACGGGTGCAGTCCCGAAACTGATCCCATTGACGAACCAGCGCATGATCGCTTCCGCGACCTACCTGAAACTGGTGGTTCCCGGAGCGGACGAGGGCGCGCGACACCTTCGTGCGATGCCGCTGTTCCACCTCGCCGGGCTGGCCAACGTCACCTACGGGCTGTTCATCGGGGCCAGCGTGTTCATCCAGAGTCGCTTCTCCGCAGCAGAGTTCGTCGACGCGGTCACCGAGCATCGCATCCAGTTCACGAACCTCGTGCCGTCGGCGATATCGATGGTCGTGGACGAGATCCGGAGCCGCGATCAGGCCCCGGACCTGTCGTCGCTCGTCGAAATCGGTTACGGCGCATCGGCGATCTCCCCGGAGCTGCTACGTTCGGCGATCGAGACCCTGGGTTGCCGATTCCGGCAGAACTACGGGTGCACCGAGACAGGTGGCTTCCCGATCTCGACACTCGAGCCGTCCGATCACACGCCCGAGTCCACGCACCTGCGTTCCGCCGGCAAGCCTGCACTCAACTGGGAGGTACGGATCGTCGGGCACGATTTCGACGATGTGCCGGTGGGAGAACCGGGCGAGATCGTGGTCCGGGGAGCCGAACCCTTCGACGGCTACTGGAACAATCCGGAGGCCACTGCCGCAGCGATGACACCGGATGGATTCTGGCGTATCGGCGACATCGGTCGTATCGACGCGGAGGGTTACCTCACCATCGTCGATCGCGCGAAGGACATGCTCGTCTCCGGCGGCGAGAACGTCTACCCGGCCGAGGTGGAAGCGTTGTTGCGCCAGCATCCCGGGATCAGCGAGGTGGCAGTGATCGGTGTGCCGCACCCGCGGTGGGGTGAGAGTGTCCATGCCGTTGTCGTCGAGCGCGGCCAGGAGGACCTCCAGCCCGATGCTGTGATTGCCTGGTGCCGCGAGAGGATGGCCGGCTTCAAGTGCCCGACGAGCGTCGAGTTCGTCGATGAGCTCCCCCGGAACGCGACCGGGAAGATCTTGAAACGCGTTTTGCGGGAGAAGTTCTGGGTGGGGCAGGAGAGGGCGGTTTCATGAACGTGGCAGACAACGATCCCGGCATGCCGAACATCGTGTTGATCATCGCGGACCAGTTGCGCGCCGACCACGTCGGCTTCGGCGGCAACGAGGTGGTCCGTACCGGGAACATGGATTCCGTCGCAGCGCGGGGTACCCGATTCGACCGCGCGTACGTCGCGAACCCGATCTGTATGCCGAACCGCGCCAGCATGCTCACGTCGCGGGTTCCGTCGTCGCACGGCACCCGCTACAACGGCATCGCATTGGATCCTGATGCGAACACCTTCGTCCGCTCCCTCCGGTCCTCCGGATATCGGACGATGCTGGTCGGGAAGGCGCACTTCCAGAACATCGGTCATCAACCCGAGCTCGCCGCGCGCGCACGCGCCGGCACACCCGAACAGGACGCTGTCGAGCGCGAGTGGAGGCCGGACTGGGACCGCTGGGAGGACCTCGCGCTCCACCGGCAGGGCTGGGTGGACGTACCCGAGGACTACTACGGGTTCGACCACGTGGAGTTCGCGATCGATCACTCCGACTACTGCGGAGGACACTACGAACACTGGCTCCGTGAGCAAGGCTTCGATCCGGACCGCCGTGGCGGCGACCACGCGACCGAGATGTCCGGCGAGTGGGACCAGATCTACCGGCCGGCGATGCCTGCCGATGTGTACCCGACGGCGTGGGTGGGCCGTCGTAGCGCCGAGCTGATCCGTTCAGCCGCCGACAGCGGACAGCCCTTCTTCCTGCAGTGTTCCTTCCCCGACCCGCATCACCCGTTCACGCCGCCCGGCGAGTACTACGACCTGTACTCGCCCGCGGACGTGCGACTGCCGGCGACGTTCGACGACCCGCACGAGGCGTCGATGCCGCACATCCGCTCCAAGGTCAAGCACAAGGGCAGCCAGCGCGGTCCGATGTCGCCGTTCGCTCCGACGGAGAAGCAGTACCGCGAAGCGGCGGCAAAGGAGTACGGCGCGATCACCTTCATCGACGATGCGGTCGGGACGGTACTCGACGCGTTGACGCAGGCCGGTGTCCGGGACAACACGATCGTCGTCATCACCAGCGACCACGGCGACATGTTCGGCGACCACGGGTTGATGCTCAAGGCCGGTTTGCACTACGAGGGATGCGTGCGGGTGCCACTGGTCATCTCGGCGCCGGATGGTGCGGCGCCCGGGGTGTCGGACGCACTGGCGTCGTCACTCGACATCGGACCCACGCTGCTCGAGCTGGCGGGTGTGGAGGGATACGCGGGGATCCACGGCCGGAGCCTCACCGGTGTCATGGAGGACACGGGAACGGCGGTCCGGGACCGGATCTACATCGAGGAAGACCAGATGTTCGAGCTGCTGCCGGGCTGTGGTCCGCTGCAGATGCGGACCCTCGTGGACGACGACGGTCGTATCACCGTCTACCGGGGAACCGACGACGGCGAACTGTTCCTGTACGCGGACGATCCCGGTGAACTGCTGAACCGTTGGCACGATCCCGAGTATGCCGAGGTCAAGTCCCGGTACCTGGCACGGCTGGTCGACGCCCAGCTCGAACACACCGACATGTCCCGCCGGCCCACTGCCATGGCGTGAGAGGGAAGAGATGACACGCGAAACAGATTCGGCATTCGGCCCTCGCCGGGGCAATCGGGTTCGCCGGCGACTCGACGGCGGGGGAGTCGCGGTCGTCGCGGCCGGTCATTCCGGCCGCGCCGACACTGCCGACTTCGTCGGCCAGCTCGGCTTCGACGGCTTCTGGTTCGAAGGCGAACACGGGCCGGCGACCTGGGATGCGATGGGTGACGTGAGTCGCGCATGCGAGCTCTGGGGCATGGCCATGATGTACCGGGTCCGAACGCTCGAGCCCTCTCTGGTGGCGCGCGCGTTGACCCTCGGCGCACACGGAATCGTGGTTCCTCAGGTGCAGACCGCGCGCGAGGCTGCGGAGTTGGTGGCGGCGGCGAAGTTCGCTCCGCAGGGTCGCCGCGGTGTCTCCCGCGGGCGCCGCTCCTACGGCGTCCGCGACTTCTTCGAGGGAGAGAATGCGGACACCGTCCTCGTCGTCCAGCTCGAGGATCCGAAGGGCCTCGCCAACATCGACGAGATCGTCGAGGTGCCGGGGATCGACGTCGTATTCGTCGCGCCCAACGACCTCGCTCAGGCAATGGGGCACCAGGGCGATCCCGGCCATCCCGATGTGGCCGAGGCGATCGACCACGCGGTGTCGAGAATTGCGGACAGTGGTGTCGCCGCCGGTACGTTCTGTGCGCCCGGACAGGTGGATCGTTTCGTATCCTTGGGCGCCCGGTTCCTCTATACCTCGTACGACAACTGGATCGTGGAGGGTGCCAGGCAGTTCCAGGCCGAACTGGATCTCGCAACGGTTCCAGGCGGTGGCAGCCCGACTGCGGCAATCGTCTCGTGAACCCGCGCACGCTGGTCGAGAAGATCTGGTCCGACCATGTCGTTGCCGGTGTGCCCGGACAGCCCATGGACATCCTGTACGTGGATCTGCACCTCCTGCACGAGGTGACATCGCCGCAGGCATTCGACGCTCTGCGTGCGGAGGGGCGAGCAGTGCGCCGTCCGGACCTCACCATCGCCACCGAGGACCACAACGTCCCCACCTTCGGGATCGGCGGTGCGGTGGACGATCCGGCCAGCAGACAACAGATGGAGATGCTCCGCCGCAACTGCGCCGAGTTCGGGGTTCCGAACTACGCGATGGGTGATCCGCGACAGGGGATCGTCCACGTGATCGGACCCGAGCAGGGCCTCAGCCAGCCGGGAATGACGATCGTGTGCGGCGACTCGCACACGTCGACGCACGGCGCGTTGGGCGCTCTCGCGATGGGTATCGGCAGCAGCGAGGTCGGCCATGTCCTGGCGACTCAGACCCTTGCCCTGCACCGGCCCCGAACCCTGGCCGTCGAGGTGACCGGGCAACTGAGTGAGGGCGTGTCCTCGAAGGATCTCGCGTTGGCCGTCGTGACGGCGCTCGGGCCCAACGGTGCCGCCGGATGCGTGATCGAGTACCGCGGACCGGCGATCGAGGCGCTGTCGATCGAGGGACGAATGACACTGTGCAACATGGCGATCGAGTCGGGTGCACGCGCCGGACTGGTGGCTCCGGACGAGCGCACCTTCTCCTATCTGGCAGGGCGGTCGTTCGCTCCCCGGGGCCGCGACTGGGACGACGCGGTGCGGTACTGGTCCTCACTGCCGACCGACGACGGCGCGGTCTTCGACCGCCACCTCGAACTCGACGGTGCCGGCGTGACTCCGTCGGTGTCGTGGGGCACGAACCCGAGTCAGGTCGTTCCGGTCGACGGTGTCGTACCGGATCCGGAAGCCTGCGTGGACCCTCGGGAGCGGGCGAGTGCCGCGGAGGCGCTGCACTACATGGGGCTGACCGTGGGAACGCCGATGCGAGACATCGGGATCGACACAGTATTCATCGGTTCCTGCACCAACGGTCGGATCGAGGATCTGCGTGCGGCAGCAGAGGTGCTGCGCGGGCGCCGGATCGCGGACGGCGTGCGGGCGCTCGTCGTGCCTGGTTCGATGCGGGTTCGGAAGCAGGCCGAGGACGAGGGCCTCGATGTCGTGTTCCGCAGTGCCGGATTCGAGTGGCGCACATCGGGATGCTCGATGTGCACCGGCATGAACCCCGATCGGCTGGGTGCCGGAGAACGAAGCGCATCGACGACCAACCGCAACTTTCAGGGTCGGCAGGGGCCTGGCGGGCGGACACACCTGGTGTCGCCCGCGGTTGCGGCGGCCACTGCGGTTGCGGGCCGTTTTGCACTGCCCCAGGACTTGATCTAGGGAACCGCGAGTCGCCGAGCGGTCGGCTCCCGGTGGGCCGGGGAGTGGACATATTCGGATGGTCGTCGGCACGTCCGCTTCACCCGGCCCGGGTGAGCCGCCGAACCCGCCGTCCTGGTCTGCTGAGGAGTAGAGACCGCTCCTGGAGGATTCGATGCCGACCGAAGCCTGGCCGAGATGACCGCAGTGTTCGCGCCGACGCTCGTCGGCTATCGGAAGGCCTGGCTGCGGGCCGACGTCGTGGCCGGGGTCAGCGCGGGCGCCGTGGTGATCCCGCAGGCGATGGCGTACGCGACGATCGCGGACATGCCGGTGCAGATCGGCTTGTACACGTGCATGGTGCCGATGATCGTGTATGCGCTGCTGGGTGGTTCGCGCACCGCGAGCGTCAGCACGACGTCGACGATCGCGACGCTCACCGCGTCCACGCTGATCGGTGCGGGCATCGCGGCCGGGTCGGAGGACGCGCAGACGTCGCTCATGACACTGACCCTCATGGTCGGCGTGATCCTGATCGCCGCGCGGGTCCTCAAACTCGGCGCGATCATCGAGAACATCAGCGAGGCAACACTGTCCGGGATCAAGGCCGGTGTCGGTCTGACAGTTGCGGCCGGTCAGCTGCCCAAGCTCCTCGGGGTGCCGGGTGATCCGGACGCCTCCGGGTTCCTGCACGTGCTCGGGGGTGTGCTGGGTCAACTCGGCGACGCGAACGGGGCCACCGTCGCGTTGTCGGTGGCGTCGATCGCGGCCCTCGTCGCGATGAGCAGGTTCGTGCCCCGCGTGCCCGGTCCGCTCGTCGTCGTCGCGATCGGCATCGCGCTCATCGCGTTCACCGGACTGCAGGACCGAGGCGTCGAACTGATCGCGGAGGTTCCGCGCGGAATTCCGCTGCCCGGGATCCCGTCCCTGCACGACGTCGGCGCGTTGCTGCCGGGCGCGCTGGCGATCTCGGTGATGGCCTTCCTCGAAACGGTCGCGGTGGCGCGGGGCGTGCGGCGCTCCGAGGAGCCGCAGATCGACAGCGACCGCGAGCTGCTCGCCAACGGGGTTGCGTCGGTGGCGGGTTCGTTCTTCCACACACTGCCGCCCGCGGGCGGTTTCTCCCAGACCGCGGTCGCGCTGCGGGCCGGTGCCCGCACCCAGCTGAGCGGGATCGTCACCGCGGTCCTCGCGGTGCTGGTGGCACTGTTCCTGGCCCCGGTACTGAGTGACCTGCCGCAGGCGACGCTCGGCGCGATGGTGGTGGTGGCGACGCTCGGGCTCGTCGACCTCGGATCGTTCGCGCGGTACTGGCGGGTGAACCGGGTCGAGCTCTGGATCGCGACCGTGACGGCGGTGATCGGCCTGACTGCGGGGCTGCTGCCGGCCGTCCTCGCCGGTGTGCTGCTGACGCTGTACCTCGTTCTGCGTGAACTCAACCGGCCGCACGTCTCACAGTTGACCCGGAACGTCGAGGGCGGTTGGCGCGCGCTGGAGCCCGACGCACCCCCCGTCGCGTCGGACCCGTTGGTGCTGCGGATCGACTCCGGCCTGTACACGGCGAACGTCCGCGCGAACACCCGCGAGGTCGGTCGGCGTGTCGGCGAGATCCGGCCGACGACGTTGGTGATCGACTGCTCGCGGCTGACGCAGGTGACGACGACGGTGATGCGCAGCTTCGTCGACCTGACCAAGGAACTGTCGGACGCCGGCACCGAGGTGTACTACGCATCTCTGCCGCGGAAGAACCTCGCCACCGTGCGTCGAACGGTGATCGGTCGTGAATACGAGTCCGAGGGAAGGATTTTCGCGAACGTCGAGGATGCGGTCTTGGCGCTGGCCGACCGTCCGAGATCGACCGATTCCGCAGAGAGGTGACGACATGGGCGGACTGATAGGGCAACTGCTTCCGGAACTGGCCGGAATGATCATCACGCCCGCGGCGATCGCGGGGTGCGTGCTACTGCTGCAGACGAAACGCGCGCTGGCGAACGCGTTCGCGTTCTTCGGCGCCTTCATGATCGTGTACACCGCGATCGGGATCACGGCGCTGCTCGGGGGCGCGACCCACGAGACGGCGCGGTCCGGGTCGATCAGCCACTGGGCGGGTCTCGGGGTGGGCCTGGTGTTCGTCGCGTTCGGTGTGGCGCAGTTGTTACGCAAGCGGACACCGTCGGACACCGGTCCGGAGTGGATGCAGCAACTCACGAACGCCAAACCGCGTGGGGCCTTCGTCATGGGCGCGGCGCTCTCCATCGTCAACCCCAACCTCGCGATCATGATCTCCGGCATGACCGTCATCGCCGCAGCCGACACCACCCCGGCCACCGCGGTGACGGGCACGGCGCTGCTGCTGCTCGCGGCGGCCCTGGACTTCCTCGTGCCGATCGGGATCTACGTGGCGTTCGGGAAGCGGGCGCAGGACGGCCTCGCGGCCGTGAAGAAATGGATGATCGAGCACGACCGGCCGCTCAGCATCGCGGTGTTCTTCGGCTTCGGTGCGCTGTTCCTGTTCCGCAGCCTGTCCGCACTGCTCTAGCGGTCAGGCCCGGATGGTGCGCCGGCGTTCGGCGAACACGAAGGTCTCGTAGGCGATCAGCACGAGCAGAACTACGGCGAGGAGCCCCAGAGTCACCAACGCGGGCAGATGCCACGCGAGCGGGATCAGTGCGAGCAGCACGACGACGGTCACCGTGCGCGGCAGGCTGAACGAGTCGGCGCCGTACTGCTTGAAGTAGACGAGCGCCGCCAGGTAAAGGGCGGCGCCGCCGAACAGCGCGGCCAGCGGCCAGCCCTGCAGGGGGTCGGCCAGTCGGTGCTCGTTGCCGTCGCCGACGTAGTAGAGGATCTTCTTCAGCCCGAGCGAGACCATCACGATTCCGAGCACCATCGGCAGGTGCGCGTAGCTGTAGCAGCGCTGGGCTATCCGGATGCGGCGCCGACCCCGCGACTCCTCGAAGGCCTGCTCCACCAGTAGCGACGTGACGTCGAAGTACGCCCACCACAGCAGCGACGACACCGCGAGCCCGAGGAGCGACGCGACGACGATCGCCCACGTGGTCGGCTGGGTCGCGACGCCGATGCCGATCGACGCGATGGACTCGCCGAGCGCGATGATCACGAACGAGCTGTGCCGCTCGGCGAAGTGGCTCACCGACCGCAACCGCCAGTCGGTACCGCTGACAAGCGTGCCCAGATAGTCGCCGGCGAGGGCCAGGAACCACATCACCGTCTGCCACGGCCCGGTCAGCTGCGACGCGATCAGCAGGAACGTCGTGCCCATGAGCATCGACGGCACGAACCGCATCACCTGTCCGCGCAACTGGGGGTCTTCCTTGCTGATCACCAGGAAGATCAGGATGTGCAGCGCCCGCACCACGAAGTAGCCGACAGCGAAGACGAGTGGGGCGTCGAGGCCGCCCGGCAGGTCGTCGAACGCCTCCGGGATGGTCAGCGCGATGACGAACACCGCGGACATCGCCGCCAGCATCACCACCCGCAGCACGCCCTCGTCGGCGCGTACCAGGTTCGCCACCCACGAGTAGCAGACCCAGGACCACCACAGCACTGCCATCAGCAGGACCCCGTGCAGCAGGTTGATACTGCTGGGATCGTTGCCCCACAACTCGGTGACCCGCGTGAGCGCGAAGACGAACACCAGGTCGAAGAACAGCTCGAGCGGCGAAACCGACGCCCTCTCCTCGGTGGGGCGGGCGGTCAGACGGCGGGCGACGTTCACCTTGCAGATGCTGCCACCGACGGAGTACGACCGCGCCCCCATCCGTTGGTCAGGACGCGGTGCACTCCCGGCGACGCACCTCGGTAAGCTCGACAGCTGGACTTGCATCAATCCATCTATCCGGAGGTACACACGCGTGGCTCTCGTCGTCCAGAAGTACGGGGGATCCTCGGTCGCGAGCGCCGAGCGCATCCGACGCGTCGCTGAACGGATCGTCGAGACCAAGAAGGCGGGCAATGACGTCGTCGTGGTCGTCTCGGCGATGGGCGACACGACCGACGAACTGCTCGACCTCGCGCAGCAGGTGTGCCCGGTGCCACCCGCCCGTGAGATGGACATGCTGCTCACCTCGGGCGAGCGCATCTCGAACGCTCTCGTCGCGATGGCCATCCACTCGCTCGGCGCGCAGGCGCGGTCGTTCACCGGCTCGCAGGCGGGTGTCATCACCACCGGCAGCCACGGCAACGCCAAGATCATCGACGTCACGCCGGGCCGCGTCCGCACCGCGCTCGACGAGGGGTCGATCGTGCTGGTCGCCGGCTTCCAGGGCGTGAGCCAGGACAGCAAGGACGTCACCACCCTCGGTCGCGGCGGCTCCGACACCACCGCCGTCGCGCTCGCCGCCGCGCTGAAGGCCGACGTGTGCGAGATCTACACCGACGTCGACGGCGTCTTCACCGCCGACCCGCGCATCGTGCCCGACGCCCAGCGCCTCGACACCGTCTCCTTCGAGGAGATGCTCGAGATGGCCGCGTGCGGCGCCAAGGTCCTCATGCTGCGCTGCGTCGAGTACGCCCGCCGCTACAACGTGCCCGTGCACGTCCGCTCGTCATACACGACCAAGCCCGGAACGATCGTGTCCGGATCGATGGAGGACATTCCCGTGGAAGAAGCCCTGATCACCGGTGTTGCCCACGACCGCGGCGAGGCCAAGGTCACCGTCGTCGGCCTGCCCGATACGCCGGGCCATGCCGCGAAGGTCTTCCGTGCCGTCGCCGAGGCCGAGATCAACATCGACATGGTGCTGCAGAACATCTCCAAGGTCGAGACCGGCAAGACCGACATCACCTTCACGCTGCCCAAGGCCGACGGCCCGCGCGCAGTGGAGAAGCTGACGGCGCTGCAGTCGGAGATCGGCTTCACGCAGATCCTGTTCGACGACCTCATCGGCAAGGTGTCGCTCGTCGGCGCCGGCATGAAGAGCCACCCGGGCGTCACCGCCAAGTTCTGCGAGGCGCTGGCCGAGGCGGATGTCAACATCGACCTCATCTCGACGTCGGAGATCCGCATCTCGGTGCTCGTCAAGGACACCGATCTGGACGACGCCGTGCGGGCCATCCACGCAGCATTCGACCTCGGCGGCGAGGAAGCGGCCGTCGTACACGCAGGAACGGGACGGTAATCAGTCATGACCACCATTGCTGTCGTCGGTGCCACCGGCCAGGTCGGCATCGTCATGCGCACCCTGCTCGAGGAGCGCAACTTTCCGGCCGACAAGGTGCGGTTCTTCGCGTCCGCGCGCTCGGCCGGAAAGACGCTGCCGTTCCGAGGTGAGGACATCGTCGTCGAGGACGCATCCGCGACCTCCGACGAGGACCTGAAGGGCATCGACATCGCGCTGTTCTCGGCCGGTGCGACGCTCTCCCGCGCGCAGGCGCCCCGCTTCGCGGCGGCCGGCGCGATCGTCGTCGACAACTCGTCCGCGTGGCGCAAGGACCCCGAGGTTCCCCTCGTGGTCAGCGAGGTCAACCCGGAAGCGACGAAGAACCCGCCGAAGGGCATCATCGCCAACCCGAACTGCACCACGATGGCCGCGATGCCGGTCCTCAAGGTCCTACACGACGAGGCCGGCCTGCAGCGCCTGATCGTCAGCAGCTACCAGGCGGTGTCGGGCAGCGGTATCGCCGGTGTCGAGGAGCTCGTGGGCCAGGTCCGCGCCGTCGCCGACGACGCCGAGAAACTGGTGCACTCCGGCGCGGCCGTCGACTTCCCGGCCCCGAACAAGTACGTCGCGCCCATCGCGTTCAACGTCGTGCCGCTCGCCGGTGCGATCGTCGACGACGGCAGCGGCGAGACCGACGAGGACCAGAAGCTCCGCAACGAGAGCCGCAAGATCCTCGGCCTGCCGGACCTGCTGGTGTCGGGCACGTGCGTGCGCGTCCCGGTCGTCACCGGTCACTCGCTCGCGATCAACGCCGAGTTCGAGCGCCCGCTGTCGGTGGAGCGTGCCAAGGAACTGCTGGCCGACGCCCCCGGCGTCGAGCTGGTGGACGTGCCGAACCCGCTCGCGGCCGCCGGTGGCGACGTGTCCCTCGTCGGCCGGATCCGTCAGGATCCGGGTGCCCCCGAGGGCCGCGGCCTGGCGCTGTTCGTCTCGGGCGACAACCTGCGTAAGGGTGCGGCGCTCAACACCATCCAGATCGCCGAGCTGCTCGTCTAGCTCCCGCTCTTCCCGCGTGCGCGGTCGCGCCGGCCTTCGGGTCGGGGTGGCCGCGCACGCGTCGTTCTCGGTGAGTGATGAGTGCCGTTGCGGCCGAAAGTGGTTGGTCGTAGCTTCACTGCTGTGACGGCGAACACGGAGAACGGTGCGGACTGGCAGCCGCTGCTGAAGCGGCTGGCCGAGCGGAAGGCTGCGGCCCGCGCGATGGGGGGTGCGGAGAAGGTCGCGCGGTATCGGGCGTCGGGCCGGCTCGATGCCCGCGCCCGGGTCGCCGGGCTGCTGGACCGGGAGTCCTTCGTCGAACTGGGCGTGCTCGCAGGCGATCCGGCGGTGCCGGCGGATGCATTCGTCGCGGGGTCCGGGTCCATCGATGGACGCCCGGTGATGGTGGGCGCGGAGGACTTCACCGTCGCGGGCGGCTCGATCGGGACCGCGGCCGCGTCGAAGCGGGCCCGCTCGGCCCAGCTCGCGCTGCGCAACCGGACACCGCTCGTGATGATGCTCGAGGGCGCCGGTCACCGCGCCACCAACGCGCTCGAGCGAAACCGTCCGGCGCCCAATGATCTTCAGGCGATGGCCGATCTTTCCGGGCTGGTGCCCACCGTGACCATCGTGACCGGGCCGTCGGCCGGCCACGGCGCCCTGGCCGCGCCGCTGTCGGACTTCGTGATCATGGTCGACGGCCACGGTGCGTTGTTCACCGCCGGCCCGCCGCTGGTCGCGGCGTCCACGGGCGAGCAGGTCGACAAGCAGGCACTCGGCGGACCGCACGTCGCGGTCGACGCGTCCGGCGTCGCGCACAATCTCGTGGAGTCGGACGAGGCGGCGCTGGCGCTGGCACGCCGGTACCTGTCCTATTTCCCCAGCAGCGCGTGGCAGCGCCCGCCGTGGGCCGGCCCCGACGCCGGGAACCACGACGTGGGGGAGCGCGCTCTGTCCGAGTTGCTGGATCTGATTCCGGTGAACCAGAAGCGCCCGTACGACATGCGCGCGGTGCTCGACGTGCTGGCCGACGCGGGCACCGTCACCGAGATCCAGCCGACCTACGGGACGTCGATCATCACCGCGCTGGTGCGGCTCGGCGGGCACACGGTGGCCGTCGTCGCGAACCAGCCGACCGTGATGGCGGGCGCGGTCACCGTCGCGGCCGCCGACAAGGCCGCGTCCTTCCTGCAACTGGCCGGCGCCTTCCACCTGCCGGTGCTGTTCCTCGCGGACAACCCGGGTGTGATGGCGGGCAGCGCGTCCGAGAAGGCGGGAATCCTCAAGGCCAGTGCCCGCATGTTCGCCGCGCAGCACCGGCTACGGACCCCCAAGTTCCATGTGACCGTGCGCAAGGCGTTCGGGTTCGGCAGTTCCGTGATGGGCATGAATCCCTACGACAATCAGACGATGACCCTCGCGTTCCCCGCGGTGACGCTGGGCGGGATCCCGGCGGACGTCGGTGGCCGTACCGCGAAGGAGGACGACGAGACCCGGCGCGCCCTGGTGGAGAACGAGTCGTCCGGCCCGTGGGCGTTGGCGCAGACGCTGTTCTACGACGACGTCATCGACCCGCAGGAGCTGCGGAACATCCTGATCCGCGGCTTGGGTGCGAGTGCGCGGGGCGACGCCGTCGAACCCGTTGCGCACCACGGCTATCTGCGTTGACCTGCGGGCCGGTCGTCGGTCGGGGCGTCGTCGGCCAACTGGTCGAGGACGGTCGAGAGTCGGCGTAGCGCCGCGAGGGTGTCGGTGAGCTCGTCGCGTCCGAGGGCCTGCGTCAGGCGGTGGGCGAACGCCGCGTGGGCCGGATCGATTCCGGAGACCGCCTGCCGCCCTTCCGGTGTCGGTGCGACGAGCTTGGCGCGGCGGTGCGCCGGGTTCGGTCGGTACTCGGCGAGGCCGCGCGCGACGAGCAGGTCCGCGATCCGCTGCACGCTCTGCCGGGTGATACCCATCTCGCGTGCGATGTCGGAGACCGACAGCGGTTGTGTCAGAACGGCGCCGAGAACCTGCCACCACGCGGCCGTCAGTCCTGCCGGGCGTGCGAGATTCTCGGCGACGTCGAGGAACTGCCCGTTGAGCCGGAACACGCCCAGCGCGAGACCGCTGAGCAGGTCCTGTTCGTCGCGCATCAGCCGGCGGCCAGTTCGTAGAAGCCCGCGGGATCGCGAAGGCCGTACAGCTTGAACCACGACGCCAGCGCATCCGGTTCGAACACGTCGAGACGTTCGAGGATCTCGCGGGCGAAGTGCACCGGCGCGTTGGCGGCGGCCGTGATGAGATCGCGATCGGTGACGGCGGGCTCGTCGCGGTACAGATGCCCGCCCGCGTAGCCGACCGAGGCCAGGAACTCCGTTGTTCCAGATATCGTTGCCGGCCAGGATGAGCATCGCGCTCCCCGCCGGCCCGATCTCGTCGAGCGTGGTGTCCGGGACGATGCGGAGGCCGCCCATCGTCACGACCGGATTCGTCGTGGCGCCGACCGTGGCGATCGAGTACGGCTCCGCTATGCCTCGGACGGCCGCCGGGTCCGGGCGGTTGCCGCGACCCCCGACAGCAAGGACACGATCGCGATGCCGACGAAGAGGTAGATCAGCGAGCTGCCGATCTTCGAGTCGGTGTCGGCATAGACGGTGAACGGCCACAACGCCACCGCGATGGTCGCGAGCATGCAGATCCAGCCGAAGAACGACGACGCGCGGGGCGTCGAGACCATCAGCAGGTGCAGCAACGCGGTCGCGAGCAGCGCCGCCACGATCGAGTACCCGGCGATCGTGGTCGCCTGGGATTCCCCGATCGCCGAGTCGGGGGTGATGACCGGGATGTCGAGCAGTCCGCGGACGATCAGCAGCCCCACCACCGCGGCGAGCGCGGCGACCAGAGCGGTGGCCACCCCACCGGCCCACAATCGCTTCGCGTCGACGGCGGGTGTGGTCGGGGGGCCGGGCGGGTACGCGCTCATCGAGTGCTCCTCCTCGGATGCAGAACGGCTCGTGTCCTGCCCAGACGGTAGAGCGACGATGGGCCGCAGCCGTCACCCGCGACGGGTGAAACGACGTCAGCGCGGCGCCGCGAACTGTTCGCGCAGCCGCGTCAGCGCACGGTGCTGGGCCACGCGGACCGCGCCGGGCGTCATGTGAAGCGCGGCCGCGGTCTCGGCCGCCGTCTTCTCCTCGATGATCCGTAGGTGGAGGATGCTTCGCTGCTGCCGGGTGAGGACGTCGAGCATCGCCTCGATGCGGCCCAGTTGCTCCGTCCGCATCACGTGTTCGTCGGGAGCTTCGGTGTCCGCGGCGACGTCGGGGAGATCGTCGACCAGGACGGACCGGTCGCGATGCACCGCGCGGAGCGCGTCGGTGACCTTGTGGGTGGCGATACCGAACACGAAGGCCGTGAACTTGCCGCGGTGCTCGTAGCGAGGCAGTGCGCCGATCACGGCGATACACACCTCCTGGGTGACGTCCTCGGCGCTGATACGCCGCACACTCCCGAGCCGTGACCTGCAGAAGCCGAGGATCATGGGCCGGACCTGAGCCATGAGGTCGTCCATCGCACCGTCGATCCCGGCCGATGCCGCGACGGCGATGCCGTTCACGTCGGCCGGCGAGAGGGTGCGGCAGGAACTCGCATTCACACCGCCTAGGTAACCCCCGTTTCCTGAGCTTCTTCTTCAGGCAACCATGGAGGTTTCTGGGAGTGGCTCCACCGGACCGCGCAGGTACCGTCCGATCGGTCCCTCGTCCAGCGCGAGGGCCTTGGTGATCACCGTCGCGCTGATGATGACGAAGCACGCCGTGAACATCCAGCCGATCCCGGTGAACACCAGGCCCAGCGCGCCGAACTTGGCCTCCGCCTCGGCGGCCGTCCGCGGCAGGATGATGTCGCCGGCCAGTCCCAGGGCCGTCAGGCCGACGGCGGTGATCACACCGGTGCACCACAGCACCCGACTGGACAGTCGTCGTTCGGTGAGTAGGTAGGGCACCAGCGTCCACAGGCCCGTCCACACCGCGAACTGGCCGACCAGGACGAGGCAACCGCCCAGGTAGGGGACGTCGTGCATGAGTCGGGTGAGTCCGATCAGTGCGGCGGACGCCGCGACCGACAGCAGCACCGCGACCCAGCGCCACCAACTCGACACCTTCAGCGTCGGCACGTGCCAGGCCCGGCCGTACATCCGGCCGAGGGCCCGGGCGAACGACGTGCCGCTGAGTATCACCATCAGCAGGCCGACGACGCCGAACGCGGCGAACGACGGTTCGGCGGGCGCAAACGTGCCCGGGGCCAGGTCGACGGCATCGACGTCGATGCCGAACTGGGCGAGGAACCCCTTCGTGACCGCGTCGCGGCGACCGATGGTCGACACTGCGATGACCACTGGCAGCACCGATGTGAAGGACTGCGCCGCCAGCGTCATCGACCGGTCCGCCCACTCGATGTCGATGAACCCGGTCAGGATGCGCTGCACCGTCCGGCCGGGTGGGGTGCCGCGCAGCCAGCCCTGCGCGGTCTCGGAGCGGGCCGCGAGCGCCTCGCGCGCCAACGCGACGTTGAACTTGGACGACCCCACAGCACCCCTCCGAACCTGACGGGAGCGGCGCGGCCGGTCCCGGTGAACTGTCGACAGCGTAGGCGAATCGGACGATCGTGTCGGACAGGCGAATCGGATGTCGTCGTCGCGTGCGCACGGGCCGGCGGCCGGCCGCACGCCGCGGAGTTCTCGCCGCACGGCGGTCCGGGCGCGACGATTCGTCCGCCTCGCCGGGAACCGCCCGAACCAACTCGGTAGATCCGGGGAAAGAGGCAGGGCGGCAGCCGGTTCCGGCGTAGCGTCGGGCGGGCGTGCTCCGGTAGGGCGACCACGGGGAGTGTGACGAGTGATGGGCGGACGGATGTCGCGGCGCGCGTTCAATCGCGGGCTGGCGTGGACCGCGGGTGCGCTCGGCGTCGGGGCGGTGGGAATGTCGTCGGTGCGCGCGCAGGATATCGGCGACGTCGACCCGTCGCGGCCGTTGCTGTTCGAGTCGCCGCGGCTCGAACCGTTCGCCGACGACCTCCCGCGGCTTCCGGTACTCACCGGATCCAGCCTCGAACTGCGGTCCGCGAGCACGACGCACCGGTTCCACCGCGATCTGGGCCCGTCCCCGGCGCTGGCGTACGGCGGCATGGACTACCTCGGGCCGACGGTCGAGGCGCACAGCGGCGACCCGATGACCGTCGCGTATCGCAACGAGATCGGAGTCCACCCGTTGGCCGCGGACTTCGACACCACGCTGCACGGCGTCACCGAGCAGGACCGGACGTCGGTGCCGACGTCGATGCATCTGCACGGTGCGGTCACGCCCCCCGAGCACGACGGGCATCCGGCGTTCCTGCAGCGGCCCGGGCAGGGGCACGTGCACGAGTACCCGAACGGCCACGAGGCCACCCAGTTCTGGTACCACGACCACGCCATGGGCATCACCCGGCTCAACGTCTACGCCGGCCTCGCGGGCATGTTCCTGCTGCGCGACGAATTCGACACGGGCACAGCCGACAACGCGTGGGGACTGCCGTCGGGGGAGTTCGAGATCCCGCTGATCCTGCAGGAGAAGCTCTTCACCGCCGACGGCCGTCAGAGCATTCGGGCGACCCCGATGGTGCCCCAGGGCCGGTGGGACGGCGGAACCCCGGGCGACGTCGGGGTGGTGAACGGCAAGATCTGGCCGCAGCTGGAGGTGGCGCGCGGGATGTACCGCCTGCGGCTCGTCAACGCCGCATCGTTCAGTGTGTGGAATCTGTTCTTCGGCAACCGGATGCGGTTCTGGATCCTCGGGATGGAGAGCGGACTGCTGCCGGCGCCGGTGCCATCGACCCGGGTGCGGCTCTCGCCCGGTGAACGCGTCGACCTGCTGGTCGACTTCGCGGCGCTCGAGCCCGGTTCGACGGTGGAACTGTGCAACGACGAGCCACCCCCGCTCGCGGCGTCGCAGCGCGGCGCGCGGGCGATGCCGCTGTTCTGCCGGTTCCGGGTGGCCGAGGGGCGCGGCTCTACCGGTGCGGTGCCGCAGACGCTGCGCGGCGGGCCCGGACAGCCCGCGGACCTCGAGCCGGTCCCCACACCGCAGGCGCAGCGGACGGTCACGGTCATGCAGCTGCTGGACCAGTCGACCGGCGGCACGATGATGTCACTGAACAATCTCATGTTCGGCGACCCGGACATCGAGATGCCGCGGCAGGGCACTGTCGAACAGTGGAACATCGTCAACGTCACGCCCGAGCCGCACCCGATTCACCTGCACCTGGTCAACTTTCGTGTCCTGGGCCGGCAGGACATCGACGTGCAGCGCTACATGCAGCGGTATCCGGTACCCCCGGTCGGCACCAAGTGGGCGCCGCCCGCCGACGAGTTCGTCACCTCGCCGCTGGCACCGCCCGAACCGTGGGAGACCGGTCGGAAGGACACCGTCGTGGCGGATCCGGCGTCGATTACGCGGATCGTCGCGGTCTTCCCGACCGCCGCGCAGCTCGGCTTCGACCCCGACGCGACCTTCGGCGTCGGGGAGGGCGTCGCACCGGCGCAGCCCCCGCCGGACCACGGTGGGCACGAGATGCCCGCCCACGCGGGCCACGACACCGCCCCGGTCGCATCCGGTCCGTTGCAGGGCTACGTGTGGCACTGCCACATGCTCGACCACGAGGACCACGACATGATGCTGGGATTCCGGACTGTTGCGGAGTAACAGCACGAACACCACGGACGTCGTCGGGGGGCGACGGACACTGATCGGGCAGCGCGGTTGAAATCCTGACGGCGGGGGTAACCGAAGGCTCCACGAGTCGGGTCGCGAAGGCAGGATCTCCTCCGCGGGCGGCTCGGTTCGCTCGTCGACCGGACAGTGAGGACCCCGGATGAGCCCGACGCCTACTACGCCTTCGCGGCGCGCGAGGTAGATCACCGTGTCGACCAGCGAAGTACGCAAGCTGGGTGTCGAGGAGGAGTTCCATCTCATCGACGCGAAGACCCGGCGGCTCGTCACCCGCGCACCCGAACTGCTCGAGCGGCTACCGCGGGACGTCTACGTCGAGGAACTGCAGCGTTGCGTCGTGGAGGTCAACAGCGGGGTATTTCCGGATCTGATCGATCTGCGCGCCGATCTGACGCGCCGGAGGCGGGTCCTGGTCGACACCGCCGCCGAACTCGGCGTCGGGGTGGTGGCCGCGGGGGCGGTGCCCCTCTCGGTGCCCGCCGAGATGGCGGTGACCGAGACACCACGTTATCGACGGATGCTCGCCGACTATCAGCTCCTCGCCCGCGAGCAGCTGATCTGCGGCACGCAGGTGCACGTGGACGTGGCGGACCGCGACGAGGCCGTGCGGATCGCCAATCGCGTCGTCCCGTACCTGCCGGTCTTCCTCGCCCTCAGCGCGAGTTCACCGTTCTGGGCCGACGGCACCGATACCGGATACGCCAGCATGCGAACCCTGGTGTGGAGTCGCTGGCCCACCACCGGCCCCGCGGCGCCGGTGCATTCCGCCGCGGAGTACGACCGGCTGATCGCCGACCTCGTCGCGAGCGGTGTGATCAACGGTCCCGGGATGGTCTACTTCGACCTGCGCCCGTCCGACCGGTATCCGACGCTGGAGCTGCGGGTGTGCGACAGCTGCCCGTCGGTGGACACGATCGCGTTCGTCGCCGGGGTGTTCCGGGCGCTCGTCGAACGCGAGGCCGTCGCCCTCCGCGAGGGCAGGCCGCCGCTGCAGCTGTCTCCCACGCTCCTTCGCGCGGCGATGTGGCGGGCAGCGCGGTCGGGACTCGAGGGCGACCTGGTCGACGTGGAGGCTGCGGCACCGCGCCCGGCATCGCGGGTGGTCGAGGGTCTGATCCGATCGCTGCGACCCCACCTCGAGTTCACCGGCGATTGGGACGTGGTCTCCAAGTTGGCGGACGTCTCCCTGCAGGTGGGGAGCTCAGCGGCACGGCAGCGCCGGACCCTGCGCCGGCGGGGCCGCCTGACCGACGTCGTGGACCTGTTGGCGGCCGAGACGGCAGGCCGCCTCGATCCGGTGGCCTACATCGACGGCACAGTGACGAATCTGCTGCACGGTTACGCGCCGTCGCCGACCGGAGTGATCGAGGACGAGTACGACGAGGCGGTCGACCCGGCGCACGGGGTGCGGCCGGAATACCGGCCGATCCTGGGGCCCGCCACGCGGATCGGAGCGGACGGGCTCGACCGGATCCGGTCGTCGGTGCAGCGCTGGGAGAGCGACTACGGGATGATCCCGGCTGGTGGCACACGGGGCGTGATGGACCCGTTACCGCGCCGGATCGGCCGCGACCGCTGGTCCCGACTTGTTCCGGGGCTCGAGCAACGCGCGCTTGCGCTCAACGCGTTCCTGGTCGACGTCTACGGCGATCGGGCAGCGATCCGCGACGGTGTCGTCCCGGAGGAGCTGCTCGATCGTGCGCCGGGGTTCCGGACCGTCGGCACCGCCGCGAACGGGCACCCCGTGCGTGCCCACATCTGCGGTGTGGACCTCGTCGCGACGGACCCGGACCGGTTCCTCGTCCTCGAGGACAACCTGCGCATTCCGTCGGGCAGCGGGTACGCGATGACGTACCGGGAGATGACGAACCGGTTCTTCCCGGAGCTGCACGTGCCGCCGGACGTGGTCGGAGTCGACGCCGTCCCCGAGATGCTCCGCGACACTCTGCGGGCGGCGGCGCCGGCGGCGTCGGGCGCCGAGGTGTCGGCGGTGCTCGCCACCTCAGGGCCGGAGGACGCGGCGTGGTTCGAGCACCGACTGCTCGCCGAGCGCGCCCGGCTGCCCCTCGCCCGGGCCCGGGACCTGTCCGTCACCGACGACGTGCTGTATCTGCACAGCGGCGGGGAGAGGAGGCGGGTGGACGTGCTGTACGCCCGCATGGAGGAGGACATGCTGCTGTCGTCGTCGGGCCACGACGGCCGGCGCCTGCGCGCGGGTGTGCTCGGCGCGTTGCGCGCCGGGACGTTGACCGTGGTCAACGCGCTGGGCAACGGAGTGGCCGACGACAAGGCCGTCTACGGCTACGTGCCGGCGCTGATCGAGTACTACCTGGGGGCAAAGCCCCTGCTCGAGCAGGTTCCGACGTGGGTGTGCGCCGAGCGTGCACAGCGCGACGAGGTGCTGGACCGTCTCGGCGAGCTGGTGGTCAAGCCGATCGATGGGTTGGACGGCAACGGCATCACCGTCGGCCCCGAGATCTCTCAGCGCGACCTGGAGCAGCGGCGGCTGGAGCTGTTGGCCGGCCCGCAGCGCTTCGTCGCGCAAGAGGTGGTCGAGCTGTCGACGCTTCCCACCTTCGACGGAACCGGCCTGTATCCGCGGCACGTCGACCTGCGCGCGTTCGTGCACCTGCGCGCGGACGGTGACCGGGTGCGGGCGCACGTCGTGCCTGCCGCTCTGACGCGGGTGGCGCCGGCCGGAAGCTCGATCACGAACTCGTCGCGGGGTGGCGGCGGTAAGGACACCTGGATCGTGACCGGCCCGCACGACGCCGACACCGATCCGGGCGACGGACGCTGACAGCCCAGGAGGAGTTGCCGAACATGTGTGGCATTTGCGGTGAGGTTCGTTTCGACGGGACGACGCCCGACGTGGGCGCGGTGGCCCGGATGACCGACGCGATGGTGACGCGCGGGCCGGATTCGGCCGGCGCGTACGCCCGGCAATCGGTGGCGTTCGGCCATCGTCGGTTGTGCATCATCGACCTGTCGGCGCGGGGCGGTCAGCCGATGGTCGACAGCGAACTCCGGTTGTCGCTCGTGTTCAACGGCTGCATCTACAACTACAAGGAGCTGCGCGCGGAGCTGCAGCAGGCCGGATACCGGTTCTTCTCGACGGCCGACAGCGAGGTGGTGCTCAAGAGTTTTCATCGCTGGGGTGCGGACTGCGTCCACCGTTTCAAGGGGATGTTCGCCTTCGCGGTGCACGAGATCGATTCGGGTGTGGTGACTTTCGCCCGCGATCGACTGGGTATCAAACCTCTGTACTTCGCCGAGCAGCCGGGGCGGCTACGGTTCGCCTCGACGGTGCAGGCACTGTTGCGCGGCGGCGGCATCGACACGACGATCGATCGCGTGGCGTTGCACCACTATCTGAGCTTCGCCGCGGCCGTACCGGCACCGCACACCATGTTCGAGGGCGTCCGCAAGCTCCCGCCGGCGACGATCCGAGTGGTGCATCCGGACGGAAGATCCATCGAAAGATGTTACTGGGAACCGAGGTTCGAGCCATCGCCCGAACGAGCGTCATGGACGGCGGAGCAATGGCAGCACGCCCTGATGGAGTCGCTCCGCGCGGCCGTGGCACGCCGGATGGTCGCCGACGTGCCGGTGGGGGTGCTGCTGTCGGGAGGCATCGATTCCAGCCTGCTCGTGGCTCTGCTGGCCGAGATGGGACAGCGGGACCTCGCCACGTTCAGCATCGGATTCGACTCCGTTGGAGGTGAATCCGGAAACGAGTACTTCTACTCCGACCTGGTGGCGCGGACCTTCGGCACCGATCACCAGCAGATCCACATCGATCCGTCGCGGCTGCCGGCGGCGGTACCGAAGACGGTCGAGGCGATGAGCGAGCCGATGATCAGCCACGACTGCGTGGCGTTCTTCCTCCTGTCGGAGGAGGTCGGCAAGTCGGTCAAGGTGGTGCAGTCCGGCCAGGGCGCGGACGAGATCCTCGGCGGCTACCACTGGTATCCCCCCCTGGTCGGGGTGGCCCGGGAACAGTCGGCCGAGGCGTACGCGAAGGTGTACTTCGACCGCACCCACGACGACATCGCAGACCTGCTCGAGCCCGAGTACTGCCTCGATCACGACGTCAGCTCGGAATTCGTCGTCCGGCACCACAGCGCGCCGGGCGCCGACACCTCCGTCGACGCCGCGCTGCGGCTCGACACGACGGTGATGCTCGTGGAGGATCCGGTCAAGCGGGTCGACACGATGACCATGGCGTGGGGGCTCGAGGCCCGCGTGCCGTTCCTCGACCACGAGTTCGTGGAGTTGGCGGCCACCTGCCCGCCGGATCTCAAACTGGCGGGCGACGGCAAGGGCGTGCTGAAGGAGGCCAGCCGCTCCTTGCTGCCGCACGAGGTGATCGACCGCACCAAGGGGTACTTTCCGGTGCCCGCCATCCGGCACCTCGAAGGCGACGTCCTCGACCTCGTGCGGGACTCGCTGCGCAGCCGAAGCGCCCGCGAGCGACGGCTGTACCGCCCGGAAGCGCTCGACGCGATGTTCGCCGCTCCCAACGATATTCGCACCGCCCGCGGTGTGAGCACCTTGTGGCAGGTGGGCCTGCTGGAGATGTGGTTGCAGGCCATGGAGCGGCTGTGACTTCCGAGGAGCCGGTGGAACCGCAAGGCGGACAGCACATCCGCTTCACGTCAGGCGCGTCGGTGTCGCCGGACGGGACCGGTTTCGCGCACATCGTCGACGACGGGGGTTACCCCTGGGCCGTACAGCGATTCCTGTCGGGCCGGCACGGCAGCACCGACCGTCGCGTGGACCTACCCATACCCGGTCCGGTCACGCGGATCGTGCATTCGGCCGACAGTCGGTGGCTCGCGTGCCAGGTCGCGCCCCACGGCGGTAACCGCACTCAGGTATGGGTCGTGCACACCGACCCGCACGACCGCTCGGCCCGCGTCGTCGGAGCGCAGCATGCCTGCTCGACCGAGCTGATCGGATGGGACGGGAACCGCGTGGCGCTCACCTCGACCGACGAGGACGGAGTGGCGGAGGCGCGGTTGGTCGATCCGGACACCCGGGACACCGTCACGCTCGACCGCCGTGTCGGCTGCTACCTCGTCGACGCGTGGGCCGGATCGGCGCTGCTGCGGGTCGGTCCCCGTGGGCACCGCGAACTGTTGCTGCAACGCGACGACGGCAGCCGGATCCCGTTGCTGCCGTCCGACTTCGGTTCGACCACCGACGCGGGCGTCATCCTCGACGACCATCGCCTCATCGGCGTGCTCGGTCAGCACCGATCGCCGTGGGCGTCGAGCGAGGGAGAGCCGGACAGGTACATCCGCGCGCTCGTGCGCAGCGACAACGGTGCGGAGTTCGCGCGACTGCTGGGTGTGGCCGTCTCCGATCGGGGGGTCTCCTACAGGGTTCTGGCCGAGCGGGAAAACTGCGAACTCGACGAATTCGTCGTCAGCGACGACCACGGCACCGTGGGCCTGCTGTGGAACTACAAGGGCCTGAGCGAGCTGCAGATCCTGCATCTGGCGGACGGCACGGTCGATTCTCCGATCCAGTTGCCGGGGCTGGTGGCATCGGAGCCGAGTATCAGTGCCGACGGCTCGCTGCTGGCGGTCACGGTGGAGGGCCCCGGGATGCCACCGTCGGTGGAGATCGTCGACCCGCGAACGGGCGAGTGGGGTCCGGTGGAACCGGCCCGGACGCGTATCGCCCGGGCCGACGCCCCGATGCTGGCCGAGTTCACCGCGAGCGACGGGTTACCCCTGACCGGGTGGCTGTACCGTGCGGCCGGGGACGGTCCCGGGCCGGTGATGCTCTGGTTCCACGGCGGTCCGGAGGATCAGGAACGCCCTGCGTACAGCGACTACTTCCCAGCCCTCGTCCAGGCCGGCATCACGGTCTTCGCGCCGAACGTGCGCGGCTCGGGCGGATTCGGCCGCATCTTCGTGCACGCCGACGAGCGGTACGGCCGATTCGCCGCCATCGACGATGTGGCGGACTGTGTGCGCTACGTCGTCGACAACGGACTTGCCGACCCCGCGCGGATCGCCTGCGCCGGGCACTCGTACGGCGGGTACCTGACGCTGGCGGCACTCACCTTCCACCCCGACCTGTTCGCCACGGGCATCGCTGTCTGCGGCATGAGCAACCTCGAGACCTTCTACGCCAACACCGAACCGTGGATCGCGGCCGCCGCCTATCCCAAGTACGGGCATCCGGAGCACGACCGGGAACTGCTGGCCGAACTGTCGCCGATCCACCGCGTCGACGCCCTGAAAGCACCTGTCCTCGTGGTGCACGGCGCCAACGACACGAACGTGCCGGTCAGCGAGTCCGAACAGGTGGTGGCGTCCGTGCAGGCCCGAGGCGGCGTCGCCGAGCTCCTGTTGTTCCGCGACGAGGGCCACGACATCGTCAAGCGTGAGAACCGGGACACGCTCGCGAAGACCATGGTGAACTGGCTGACGAGCCGGCTGGCCCGGGCCGACGCCCCGGTGTCGGCGATCTGACGGGGGTGTCCAGCAGGATGATTGTCGATTACGACCGGCTCGTCGCGTGGCGACGGGATCTGCACATCCACCCGGAACTGTCCTTCGCGGAGTTCCGGACGACCGCGCTCGTGCACGACCACCTGCGCTCGCTGGGGCTCGATCCGGTGGTGCTGCCCGGCGGGACCGGACTGTGGTGCGACGTCGGCCCGCGCGACTCGATGTGCGTCGCGTTGCGGGCCGACCTCGACGCGCTCCCGTTGACGGAGACCACCGGGGCGCCGTACGCGTCCACGGTCGAGGGGGTGTGCCACGCGTGCGGGCACGACGCGCACACCGCGATGCTCCTCGAGGCTGCGACCGTCCTCGCGGCCGAGCCTCCGCCGCAGCGGGTTCGGTTGATCTTCCAGCCCGGTGAGGAGACGACCCCGGGAGGTTCGCTCGAGGTCGTAGCGGCGGGCGCGCTCGAGGGCGTCTCGCGGATCTTCGCCCTGCACTGCGCGCCGCAGCTCGAGGTCGGCAAGCTCGCCACACGGGCGGGCCCGATCACCTCGTCGGGGGCCATGCTCACGGTGCGGCTGTCCTCGCCTGGCGGTCATTCGGCGCGTCCGCACCTGACGGGCGATCTGATCCATGCCGCGGCCGTACTGGTGACCGGGCTGGCGTCGGTGCTCGATCGCCGCGTCGACGCGCGCACCGCCACCGTGCTGACATGGGGTCGGATCCGGGCCGGCCGGGTCGGCAACGCCATACCGGAGTCGGGGGAACTGGTGGGCACCCTGCGCAGCGCGTCGCACCGGACCTGGGCCACCGTGGAGCCGTTGGTACGGCGCAGCGTCGCAGACCTGCTCGCGCCCTATGCCGTGGAGCACGAGCTGGACTACGTGCAGGGCGTGCCGCCGGTGGTCAACGACCCCGAGGCGACCGGCGAAATGCTCTCCGCGATCGAGTCCGTGGTGGGTCTCGACAATCTCGCCGAGGCCGGACAGTCGAGCGGCGGTGAGGACTTCGCGTGGTACCTCGAGCATGTCCCGGGTGCCATGGCGCGCCTGGGAGTCTGGGACGGGATCAGTCCGCGACACGACCTCCACACGCCCGACTTCGATTTGGACGAGCGAGCCCTCGTGCACGGGGTGCGCACCTTTCTCGCTCTGGCCTACGGCGGGGAGGTCGATGTCATGCTGGGGGAGTGAGGGAACGGATCAGGAGGCTGCCCATGGGGTTCTACACGGATCGGATCGTCCCGCGCCTGGTGGACGTCTCGTGTGGGGCGTCGCTGACCGAATCATCGCGGAAACGGGTGTGCGCGGGACTGCACGGCCGCGTGATCGAGATCGGCTTCGGCTCGGGCCTCAACGTCCCCTTCTACCCGGAGGCCGTCACGTCCGTCAGCGCGGTCGAACCGGCCGACGAGGCATGGCGGTTGGCGCGGAAACGCCTTGCGCGCACCAGCGTTCCCGTCGAGCGATCGGGGCTCGACGGTCAGTCGCTGCCCTTCCCCGACAACACTTTCGACACCGCACTGTCCACGTGGACGATGTGCACCATCCCCGACGCCCGAGCCGCGCTGCGTGAGGTGCGGCGAGTCCTGAAGCCCGGGGGGACGCTGCATTTCGTCGAACACGGGCTCGCGCCCCACGAGAAGGTCCGACGCTGGCAGCACCGGCTCGAGCCGATCCAGAAAGCGGTCGCGGGCGGATGTCACCTGACCCGCGACATCCCCGGCCTCGTACGAGGCGCCGGCTTCGAAATCGGAGATCTCGACACCTTCTACGAGGACGGTGCGCCGAAGGTGATGGGTGCCCTCTCACTCGGCGTCACCGCGCCCTTCGGTGGTTGATCCGCACCACCGAGCCTGACCGGGTCCAGTCTTCATCCGGTACGGGTGATGCGACAGCAGGTGTCGTTGGGCAGCCTGATCCGCAGACAACTCGCTGCTACGTGTGCGTCGGGGGACTGTCGCGCCGTGCCGAACGGACGAGGAGACTGGTGATGGCGGATTCGAAGCCGAACATTCTGGTGATCTGGGGAGACGATATCGGGATCACCAACCTCAGTTGCTACAGCGACGGGTTGATGGGGTACCGGACACCGAACATCGACCGGCTCGCCGACGAGGGGATGAAGTTCACCGACTCGTACGGCGAGCAGAGTTGCACGGCGGGCCGCGCGTCATTCATCACTGGGCAGAGCGTCTACCGGACCGGGATGAGCAAGGTCGGGTTTCCCGGCGCCGACATCGGACTGTCCGCCGAGGACCCCACTATCGCGGAACTGCTCAAGCCGCTGGGCTACGCGACCGGGCAGTTCGGCAAGAACCACCTCGGTGATCTGAACAAGCACCTGCCTACCGTGCACGGGTTCGACGAATTCTTCGGCAACCTCTACCACCTCAACGTCGAGGAGGAGCCCGAGCTGCCGGACTACCCGCACGAGGAGCAGTTTCCGCGGTTGTACAACCTCCAGAAGCCTCGTGGGGTCCTTCGCTCGTGGGCCATCGACGAGGACGATTCCGCCGAGGACCCGAAGTTCGGCCGCGTGGGACGACAGAAGATCGAGGACACCGGTCCGCTGACCAAGAAGCGGATGGAGACCGTTGACGACGAGATCGCCGACGCGGCTGTCGATTTCATCCGACGCAAGCATGCCGAGGACACGCCGTTCTTCATGTGGGTGAACTTCACCCACATGCACCTGCGCACGCATACCAAGCCCGAGAGCCTTGGGCAGTCGGGCATCTGGCAGTCGCCGTACCACGACACCATGATCGACCACGACAAGAACGTCGGTCAGGTGCTCGACGTTCTCGACGAACTCGGTCTGGCCGAGAACACGATCGTCATCTACAGCACGGACAACGGACCGCACGCCAACACGTGGCCGGACGGGGCGACCACGCCGTTCCGCAGCGAGAAGGACACCAACTGGGAGGGCGCATTCCGGGTTCCGCAGGTGATCCGGTGGCCGGGTCGGATTCAGGCGGGCTCGGTGTCCAATGACATCGTCCAGCACCACGACTGGCTGCCCACGTTCCTCGCTGCAGCCGGCGACGCGGACATCGTGGACAAGCTGAAGGCCGGGCACACCGTCGACGACAAGACGTTCAAGGTGCACATCGACGGCTACAACCTGCTGCCGTACCTCACCGGCGAGGTCGACACGAGCCCGCGCCGCGGGATGGTCTACTTCTCCGACGACTGTGATGTCCTCGGCGTCAGGTTCGAGAACTGGAAGATCGTCTTCATGGAGCAGCGGGCCCAGGGCACCCTCGGTATCTGGGCGGAGCCGTTCACCCAACTGCGCGTCCCCAAGCTGTTCAACCTGCGAACCGATCCGTACGAGCGCGCCGACGCCACCTCGAACACTTACTGGGACTGGTTCCTCGACCACGACTACATCGCCTTCTACGGAACCGCGATCACCACCGCATTCCTCGAGACGTTCAAGGAATTCCCGCCCCGGCAGGAGGCGGCCAGCTTCACGATCAACCACGCGGTGGACAAACTGCACGCCTTCCTGGCCAGGGACTGAGTGTCGTGTCCGACATCCTGGAGTCGTGGGCGGACGGCGAAACCAGATCCGCCATCGTCGATTTCGTCGAGCGGGTCACCGACGAGGGTGGACCCGGGTACGTCGAACCCGCGGCGCGCGTCGCGGTGTTCGACAACGACGGCACCCTGTGGTGCGAGAAGCCGATGCCCATCCAGTTGGACTTCACGATCCGACGGTTGGGCGACATGGCGGAGCGTGACCCGTCCCTGCGGTCGCAGCAGCCGTGGAAGGCGGCGTACGAGAACGACACGCACTGGCTCGGCGCCGCCATGGTCAACCACTACCACGGTGACGACGCGGACCTGAAGTTGTTGATGGGGGCGATCACTCGGGCGTTCGACGAGGTGACGGTCGAGGAGTACGACGCCCGTGTCACCAGCTTCTTCGGCGACGCGGACCATCCGACACTGGCCCGGCCGTATCGGGGCTGCGGATACAAGCCGATGGTCGAGTTGCTGCGTTATCTGGAAGCGAACGGGTTCACCGTCTACATCGCCTCGGGAGGCGATCGGGACTTCATGCGCCCGATCGCCGGGGAGCTCTACGGGGTGCCCCCGGAGCGAATCATCGGCAGTGCGTTGGGGATCTCCTACCGGGCGGGCGACGGCCACACGGATCTGCTCTACAAGGCGGCGATGGACTTCTTCGACGACGGGCCCGAGAAGCCGGTGCGGATCTGGAGCCGGATCGGCCGACGTCCGATCCTGTCGGTCGGCAACTCCAACGGTGACCTGCCGATGTTGGCGTTCTCCGAGTTGCCCGGCACGCCGGCACTGCGGCTGCTGCTCCTCCACGACGACGCCGAGCGGGAGTTCGACTACGTCGCCGGTGCGGAGGACGTACTCGAACACGCGCGTCGGAACGACTGGACCGTCGTCAGCGTGAAGAATGACTGGAACGAGGTGTTCGCTCCCGACACCGCTTGAGCAGGAAGAGGTCCCGTGGACACCGTCGCCCTCACCGAACTCCAGCAGGTCCCCGCCCAGGTCTTCACGATGGGCTCCGACGGCCACTACCCGGAGGAGGGGCCGGCCCATCGGGTCGAGGTCGACCAGTTCGCCATCGAGACCCGGCAGGTGACCAACGCCCAGTACGCACGCTTCGTCGCCGACACCGGCTACGTGACCGTGGCCGAGCGTCCGCTGGATCCCGCGGACTATCCCGGGGCGCCGGCCGAGAACCTCGCACCGGGATCGATGGTGTTCGTCGGAACACCCGGGCCGGTGGACCTTCGGCACCTCAGTCAGTGGTGGCGGTGGACGCCCGGGGCGTCGTGGCGGCACGCGGAAGGCCCCGGATCCGCGACCGACGGCCGCGAGGATCATCCCGTCGTCCACGTCGCTCACGAGGACGCACAGGCATACGCCGAGTGGGCCGGCCGCGCCCTGCCCACCGAGGCGCAGTGGGAGGCGGCGGCGCGGGGCGGGCTCGAGCATGCCGACTTCACGTGGGGCGACGAGGCGGAGTCGGGCGATCGGCGGCTCGCGAACTTCTGGCACGGCGACTTCCCCTGGCGCGCGGACAGCGGGTACGGCACGACCAGCGCCGTGGCGTCGTATCCGCCGAACCCGTACGGGCTGTACGACATGGCGGGCAATGTCTGGGAATGGACCGACGACTGGTACGCCGAGCGGCACGGCGGCGGCCAGTCGTCGTGCTGCGTTCCGCGGAACCCGCGCGGTCCGGGGGTCGCGGACAGCTTCGACCCCCGGCAGCCGCAGTTCCGGGTGCCGCGCAAGGTCATCAAGGGCGGCTCGTTCCTGTGCGCCGACAGCTACTGCCGCCGCTACCGGCCCGCTGCGCGACGGCCGCAGATGATCGACACCGGGATGAGTCACATCGGGTTTCGCTGCGTTGTGCCCTCGCCGGTCGAGTGACCACCCGCGGACTTCGAATGGTCGTCAGTTCATCCGAAAGGTGTGAGGTGTCCGGGTGAATCTGTTCCTACCGTGGCTGTGAGACCGACCCGGCTGGACCCCACCATCGGAGGAGATGACCATGGCAGGAACGCTGACCGTCTGGAAGTTCGCATCCCCGACCGGGGCGGACACAGCCATCGCGACACTGGAAGACCTGCAGAAGCAGGCCCTGATCACCGTCCACGACGCCGCAATGGTGAGCTGGCCGGAGGGCCGGAAGAAGCCGAAGACCCACCAGCTCACCAATCTCACGGGCGCGGGTGCCCTCGGCGGGGCCTTCTGGGGCCTGCTCTTCGGCATCCTGTTCTTCATCCCGCTGATCGGCGTCGCCGTCGGTGTCGCGGTCGGTGCAGTGTCCGGAGCACTGACCGACGTGGGCATCGACGACGACTTCATCAAGCGTCTGAAGGAACAGATCACCCCGGGCACGTCGGCGCTGTTCGTACTGACCTCGGACGAGACCCTCGACCGGGTGCACGAGGAGTTCCACGGCCAGCACGCAGAACTGATCTCCACCAACCTGTCGCACGAGCAGGAAGCCCACCTGCGCGAGGTGTTCGCGGACTGACCGCCCTATCGCTGTCGGGCCGAACGGTCCTGCGGGGCTACCAGGTCCGGTCGCCCCGCAGGACCGCGTCGGCCCCACCGTCGACGAAGACGACCTGCCCGGTCACGTGCGAATTCTCGGGGGACACGAGCCAGGACAGCAGCGGTGCGACCTGCTGCGGACGGGCATGTCCGTTCAGGGGCATCGGGACGGCGCCGTCGATGGCGGCGAGGCCCTCCGGGCTGTCGAGCATCGCCTGGATCATCGGGGTGACGATCGTGCCGGGCGCGATCGCGTTGAGCGGGATGCCGGCGCCCGCCCACTCGGGGGTCACCGCGGTGCGGCGGACCCAGCGCGCGATCGCGGCCTTCGACGACGCGTAGATCTGGGCTCCGTCGCCGCACGCGACCGCGGCCTGCGCGGCCTCGACCGCCGCCGCCTCGTCCCCGGCGAGCGCCGCGTCGACGATCGCGGGATCCGTCGGATGCAGCGACGCGACCGAGGAGATCACGACGGCGCGGGGATCGTGGCCGGCGGCGAGCAGGGGACGCAGCCCTTCGAGGGTGGCGACCGCGCCGAAGTAGTTGACCTTGATGGTAAGCGGGTCGAACAGCGCCACGCCGGCACACGCGATCACGCCGTCGAGTCGGCCTTCGGTCAGGTCGCGGGCCTGCTCGACCAGGGACTGGCGGCCTTCGGCGGTGGCGAGGTCGGCGGTGATGTCGGCGTCGCGCAGATCGGCGCCGATGACCTTGGCGCCCTGGTCGCGAAGGTGAGCGGCGGTCGCAGCGCCGATACCGGAGGCGCTGCCGGTGACGAGGAATGTGCGGGGCATGTCCTGCCCTTTCGTCTCGGGGGAAGGCTGGGGTGATCGGCAACCCTCAGGAATGCCAATCTGTGCCAGGTTGCCAGTCTGTGACACGCTGCTAGTGTGTGTCAAGACACATTTCGGAGGTGATTCGTGGAGCGCGACCAGCGTGGATTGGCCGAGCGTCGGCGCGATGCGGTGCGCATGGACATCGCGGCGGCCGCCGCCAAACTGTTCATCGCCGACGGCTTCGACGCGACATCGGTCGAGGACATCGCTCAGGGCGCCGGGATCTCGGTGCGCACGTTCTACCGGCACTGCGAGGCCAAGGAGGACACGCTCACGCCGGTGCTGACCTCCGGCATCCGCGACTTCGCGGGATATCTCGCCGCCCGTCCGGCGGACGAGTCCGTGGCGGTCGCGGTGCACGAGGCCTTCGTCGAGTGCCTGCGGCAGGACCGGTACGCCGAATTCGTCTCCACCCGCGACCTGTTCGTCATCCTGACGTCCGTGGCGGGCATCCGGGCGCGGTGGATGGTCGCCGCCCACGACCTCGCCGACGACATGCGCACCCACCTCGCGGAGCGCGCCGGGCTGGATCCGGCCGGCATCGAGGCAAGGCTGTTGTCGCACACCCTGATCGGTGCGCTCACCGTCGCTCTCGAGTACTGGGTGACGTGCGATCCGGACGATCCTGCCGGTCCCGCCGACGTCGGACAGTTGGCGGAGTCCGCCCTTTCGGTCCTGCGTCTCGACGTCGGTCAGTCGACGCGAAACGCCTGACCCCCAATCGCTTCGGAAGAAGTTCGACAGTAGAAACGGAGAGAGCAGAATGGATCGTTCACTGGAACGCAGCATCGTCGTCGACGCCGACGCGGATGCCGTCTGGGCCCACATCGGCAACTTCGACGGTCTGGGTGCGTGGCACCCCACCGTGCCGCCGGCGGAACTCGAGGGTGATCCGACGCAGGTCGGTTCGATCCGCACCTTCTCGGTCGACGGCCGCGTCGTCGCGCGGGAGCTTCTCGTCGCCCGCGATCCCGCGGCGCGCACGTACAGCTACCAGGTGCTCGATCCGATGCTCCCGATCAGCGACTACGTCGCCACGCTCGCGGTGACCCCGCAGGGTGAGGGATCCGAGATCCGGTGGAGCGCCGAGTACAAGTCCGAGGACGACGCCGTCGCCACCGTGGAGCAGATCTTCGGAGACGGCGTGTACGTGGCCGGTCTGCAGGCGGTGCAGGCGCACTTCGCGAACGCCTGATCGACGTGAGACCGCTCGGCCCCGGTGTGCTGCCGGGGCCGGCGGAGAGCTGAAGGGTCCCTTCATGCGCTGACAGCGCACGAAGGGACCCTTCAGCTTTCCAGGGGCGAGTGTCGATTTATCTGGACCCAGTCGTTCTTTTGACTTATTCCAGAAAAGGGCCATACTGGGTTCATGCAACAACGAGAGCACGACTTCGACCCCCGCACCCGGCTACGGGACGCGGGTCTGCGGGTCACGGCTCCACGCGTTGCGGTTCTGAACACGGTTGCCGCCAACCCGCATTCGGACGCGGACGAGATCGCCACCGAGGTACGTCACCAGCTCGGGTCGGTCTCGACCCAGGCGATCTACGACGTGCTCGGGGCCTGCGTCCGGGTGGGGTTGCTGCGCCGTATCGAGCCCGCGGGCTCGCCGGCGCGGTACGAGACCCGCACCGCGGACAACCATCACCACCTGGTGTGCCGCTCCTGCGGCACGGTCGTCGACGTGGACTGCGTCGTCGGCCATGCTCCCTGCCTGGAGCCCTCGAACGACCACGGCTTCGAGCTCGACGAAGCCGAGGTTGTGTTCTGGGGACTGTGTCCCGGCTGCCGGAAGGATTCCGCGAAAACCGGGGCGTAGACGGTTGCCAGCTCACAGAATCGAAATGATGTGCCCGGATCGGGCGGGTCGAACCATTCGAAGACAGCCAGCCCATCAGTGCAAGGAGGCTTCGCAGAAATGACGTCCGCAAAATCACGTCCGACGACGAACAACTTCGGAATTCCCGTCAGCAGCGACGACGAATCGCTCACCGCGGGAACGCAGGGCCCCATCCTCCTCCACGACCACTACCTGATCGAGAAGCTCGCGCAGTTCAACCGGGAGCGGGTCCCGGAGCGAATCGTGCACGCCAAGGGCGGTGGCGCATTCGGCGAGCTGGTCATCACCGGTGACGTCAGCAAGTACACCAAGGCGAAGTTCCTGCAGCCCGGTAAGAAGACCGAGTCGCTGGTGCGCTTCTCCACCGTCGCCGGCGAGCAGGGCAGCCCCGACACGTGGCGCGACCCGCGTGGTTTCGCGATGAAGTTCTACACCGAGGAAGGCAACTACGACCTCGTCGGCAACAACACGCCGATCTTCTTCATCAAGGATCCGATCAAGTTCCCGGACTTCATCCGCTCGCAGAAGCGGCTGCCGGGATCGGGTCTGCGCGACCACAACATGCAGTGGGACTTCTGGACCCTCCGCCCGGAGACCGCGCACCAGGTGACGTGGCTGATGGGTGACCGCGGTATCCCGAAGACGTGGCGGCACATGGACGGATTCGGTTCGCACACCTACCAGTGGGTGAACGCGGCCGGCGAGCGCTTCTGGGTGAAGTACCACTTCAAGACCGACCAGGGTATCGAGTTCCTCACGCAGGCCGAGGCGGATCGGCTGGCCGGCTCGGACCCGGACTACCACCGCGCCGACCTGTACAACGCGATCGAGCGGGGCGAGTTCCCGAGCTGGACCCTGAAGGTGCAGATCATGCCCGTCGGCGACGCGGAGGGCTACCGCTTCAACCCGTTCGACCTCACCAAGGTGTGGTCGCAGAAGGACTACCCGCTGATCGAGGTCGGCAAGTGGACCCTCAACCGCAACCCGGAGAACTTCCACGCGCAGATCGAGCAGGCGTCGTTCGAGCCGTCGAACGTGGTGCCCGGCATCGGATTCAGCCCCGACAAGATGCTATTGGGCCGCGTCTTCTCGTACGCCGACGCACACCGCTACCGCATCGGCACCAACTACGCCGACCTGCCGGTGAACGCGCCCAAGGCGCCCGTCAACTCCTACTCCAAGGAGGGCGCGATGCGGTACACGTTCAACACTGCCGACACCCCGGTGTACGCGCCCAACTCGTTCGGTGGGCCGCACGCCGACCCGGCGGCGGCCGGCGACGAGGGCCTGTGGGCGTTCGACGGTGAGGCCGTGCGGGCCGGGTACATCCAGCACCCGGAGGACGGCGACTTCACCCAGGCCGGAACCCTGGTCCGCGAGGTCCTCGACGACGCGTCCCGGGAGCGTCTGGTGAGCAACGTCGTCGGCCACGTCCTCGGTGGTGTTCAGGAACCGGTGCTCGCTCGCGTCTTCGAGTACTGGAAGAACGTGGACGCCGAACTCGGCAAGAAGATCGAGGAAGGCGTGCGCGCCGGCCTGAAGTAGTGCGATGACGAGGAAGGACCCGTTCCGGAGCGTTCTCGGAACGGGTCCTTCCTCCTTGGCTCATCGCGTCAGGGGAGCAGCCCCCACCAGTAGATGAGGGTGGCAGCCAGCCATAGAAGCAGAGTGTCCATAACCGCCTCCTATGTCGGTATTGCCTCCATCATGCTCCCCGCCGTCGGCGTTGGACAACGACTGCGATCCCGTACAGGATCACGGCGCCGAAGATCCAGGCCTCGAGGACGGCGATGCCGGACGCGACGCCGTCGTTGTCGAAGTAGGCGGCGCCGCGCAGGGCCCGAACGGTGACGCCGACCGGAAGGATGCCGGTCAGGGGCTCGAGCCACCCCGGAAGGAACTGGGCAGGCAGGATGCCGGTGCTGGTGGCGTTCCCGAACACGAGCAGGACCACGGCGGAGACGAAGATCCCGACGGGCCCGAGGAGTTTGAGCAGGGCCGCGGTGGTGACGCCGACGGCCAGCGCGAGCAGGCCGATGAGCGTGCCGGTCATGAGGAACGACGCCGGCAGGGCGTCGAAGACCGGCCCGACGAGCCAGGCGACGACGATGCTCACCAGGAATGCGAAGACCACCGCGCTCACCGCGCGCCAGAGCGCGGGCAGGCGCGGGCCGGCCTGCATGCTCGTCAGGCCGAAGAGGAAACCGGCCAGCACGACCCCGAATGCGGCGTAGAACACGGACAATCCACGCGAGTCGCCCGCCGCCAACGGAGCGATGTCGGTCACCGTCAGTGTCGCGCCGGATGCCGCCGCCGCCGCGCCGAAGGCATGCGTGAGCACCTCGGTGACCGACGGTCCGTTCGCGCCGGCGACGATCAATTCCGAGGCGGGGGTCCCCGCCACGAAGGCCCCGGAGACCGCGTGCGTTCTCACCGCCTCGCGCGCCATCTCGGGGGAGGCGTACGGGCGCACGTCGAAGGCGTCGCCGCCCGCCGCGGACTGCGCCGCGACCGCATCCGTGACCGGTGGCGGGCCGACGACCGCCACCGGTAAGTCGTGGGGCCTCGGATCGTGGAATGCCGCGAGGAACACCGCTGCGAAGATCGCCCCGATCAGCAGCCCGACCAGAACGGGGACGACGGTTCCGCGTGCGATCGAACTATTGCCCGGTTGCGGGCCTGGTCGCGGGCGCGGTTGCGATTCCGGTTGCGAGGCATTCGTTGACTGCGTCGACGTCGCTGCCATACATCGAGTGTGACCACGTCGAGCCGTCTCCGGTAGGGGTCTACCTACTCACGGCTCGAGGAACCGCGCGAGGAACTCGACCAGCAGGCGCTCGGCGACCGGCGCCGGCAATTCCTCGACGAGCGCGAGAATGTCGGCTTTGGGGCCTTCGAGGCCGGCCTTCGGGTCGAGTCCGGCCAACGCGAGGACGCCCGCGCTGATCTCGCTCGTCAGCTCGGCGGGATCGATGTGGGCCGCGGCGGCGACGAACTCGGCGGGTGCGCTCGCCCCGGGGACGCCGCGGGTGCGGTCGGCGGCATTCGTCAGCGCGGCGACCAGCGCGTCGACGACGGTCTCGGTGACCGGCGTGATCGTCAGGTGGGTGGTCCGCGGCAGCACGGTGCCGTCGGGTTGGACGTGCCGCGGCTGCGGCTGCAGTGCCCAGCCGTCCTCGTCGGCGGCGTCGGACCAGCGGTGCGGATCGACCCGGCGGTCGACGGGCACCGCTTCGTCGGTCGCGATCGCCAGCAGCGGGCCCACCGGGTCGCCGACCACGCGCAGCCCCTCGATCCCGTCGATCGCCTCCGCGATCCTGTTCGTCGCGCGCACCATCGGCGCCACGAGTTCACCGAATCCTTGCTCGCCCAACGCCTGCGTCACCGCCCAGCCCGCCGCGATCGGCATCGCGCTGCGGGACCCGAGCAGCGTCGGGTTGACCACCGCGTAGCCGGGCCAGCGGGTGGTCGCGAACCAGTGCGCGCGGTGCCGGTCGCGGTCACGGAAGAGCAGCAGCGAGACACCCTTGGGGGCGTACCCGTACTTGTGCAGATCCACCGACAGGCTGGTCACCCCGGGGACGGTCAGGTCCCAGCGACGCTCGTCCGCGCCCGGCCACCACGGCAGCACCCAGCCGCCGATGCAGCCGTCGACGTGCAACGCGACGTCCTGCGCCGCACACACTTCCGCGATCGCGGCGATCGGATCGAGCGCACCGTGCGGGTACGACGGCGCGCTCGCGACCACCAGCGCGACGTCGGGGGACAGGGCGGCGGCGACGTCGTCGGCCCGCAACCGCGCGGTCGTCGGGTCGACCGGCAGCACCTGGAGTCGCAGATCGAGGTGCTGGGCGGCCTTCTGGAACGCGGCGTGCGCGGTGGCGCCCACCAGCAGCGTCGGACGGTGCTCGGCGCCGGTGCGGGCCCGCCACGTGTCGCGCGCGGACTTCACCGCGAGCATGCAGCTTTCGGTGCCGCCGCTGGTGACGCTGCCGACCACGTCCGGGTCGCCGCCCGCGAGGACGTCCCGGCCCAACGCGACCAGGTCGCGTTCCATCGTCGCGATCGACGGAAATGCGGTGGGATCCAATCCGTTCAGCGGCTGCGCCCGCAGCGCGGCCGCGCCCGCGAGGTCGGCCAGCTCGGTCACCCCCGGGTCGTACACGTACGACAGCAGGCGTCCGCCCGACGTCGGGGCGTCGGTTGCGCGCAGCGCGTCGAGTCGGGCGAGGATGTCGGCGGGGTCGAGGCGGAACTGCATCAGTGGCTTCCGTTCTGTGCGTGGGCGTCCTCGGCGGCGAGTCGGTACCGCGACAGTGCGACGAGGCTGAGGGCGGAGAGGATCGCGGGGGCCGCGGAGAGAGCGAGGACGATGCCGTCGACCGCGGTCTGGGACTGGACGGCGTGCTGGTCGCCGGTGGACGAGACGAATCCAGTGACCGCGAGGATCGCCAGGACCAGTGCCGGACCCAGTGCGAGGCCGATGGTCTCGACGGCCGTCCACACGCCGCTGAACGCCCCGGCGCGCACCGATCCACCCTCGCGCCGCTCGTGATCGGAGATGACGTCGGGCAGCATCGACATGCCCAGCATCTGCATGCCCGCATAGCCGACGCCGGCGACCCCGACCGCCGCGTACACCCATCCACCGGTGTCGACCAACATCCCCAGCAGTGCGAGGCCCGCGGCGAGGAACAGGCTCGTGGCCAGGAGATAGGCGCGACGCTTGCCCCACGAGCGGACCAGCCGCGACCACAACGGCATCACCGCCACCGCCGGTCCGACCAGCGCGGCGAACAGGTACGACACCGAATCCTCGTTACCGAGCACGTATGTGGCCGCGTACTGTGCGGCGGCGAGCATCGTGCCCGTCGCGAAGGCCTGGAGCGCCGACGCCGTCAACAGCATTCGGAACGGGCGGCTGGATCGGACGACGCGCAGCGAGGCCGAGAACGAGGTGTCTGCGCCGACCTCCGACGTCGTTGTCGGATGGCTGGGGGCCACGCGGGAGGCCGCGAACATGCCCAACCCCAGCACCCCTCCGGCGACGATCCCCATCACCAGGTAGCCCCAATGTCCGCCACCGCCGACTTCACGTAGCTGTGGGCCGCCCGCGCCGAACAGCAGGATCGCGATGCCGAGGACGGCGACGCGCCACGCCATCAGCCGGGCCCGTTCGTGGTAGTCGTCGGTGAGTTCGGCCGGCATCGCGATGTAGGGAACCTGGAAGAGGCTGAACGCCACCGCAGAAGCCGTGAACGCCACCGCCACCCACACGGCCCCCGCGGTCGGGGCAACGCCGTCGGGCACCGCGAAGGTGAGGACGAAGAACACCGGCAGCAGCGTCGCACCGAGGGTGAGGAACCGGCGTCGGCTGCCGGTCCGACGGGCCCACGAGTCGCTGAGCGAACCGATCGCCGGATTGAGCACCACGTCGAGCGCCTTCGGCGCGAACACCACGAACGTCGCCACCGCCGCGGCGACCCCGAGCGTGTCGGTGAGGTAGTACGCCAGTACCAGTCCCGGCAGCGTCGAGAAGCCGCCGGTGCCGACCGATCCCAGGGCATAGCCGCGGATCGTCGCGGGGCTCAGCCGCGTCGTCGCGGGTGCGGAGGTGCTCGTCATGGCGTCAATCTAGGCGGCAACAGCCCGTCATGGCCGTCGAACACGCGTGTCGGTGGTCGTTGCTAGCGTCTGCGGCGAGGGGTCCGGGGCAGCCGCGCCGGACCCCTCCGTCGTTGGTGTTCTGTCGTCGGTGCTCGAAAGGTGCTGTCCCCCTATGGTGATGGGTGCAACCCACGCAATGTCCGGTGCTGTGGTCGGCCTCGCCGTCGCAGATCTGCTCCCGACGGACTGGGGTGGCCCCACCTCCACCGCCGAGACGTTCGCGTTCGCGGGGGTCTGCGCCGGCGCCGCCCTCCTGCCGGACCTCGACACCACCCAGTCCACCGTCGCGCGCTCGTTCGGGCCGATCTCGAAGACGCTGGCCGCGGGCGTCGACTCGGTCTCGATCGGTGTGTACCGGCTGACGAAGGGGCGCAAGGACGGGAACCGCCGGGGCGGCCACCGCACCCTCACGCACACGGCACTGTTCGCGGCCGGACTCGGCGCCGGGATCTCGGCGCTGGTCGGCCAGTTCGGCCGCACCGCCATCATCATCACGCTCTTTTTCACGCTCGGCCTGGCGCTGCGCGGCCTCGCCGGGAACTGGGCGCGGGACAAGGGGTGGCTCGTCGTCACCGGCGTCTCGGCGTTCCTGTCGATTCTCACGTGGCAGTGGTTCCCCGACCAGGTGGGCTCGACGGGGCTCGGGGTGGCGGTCGCGCTGGGGTGCGCGACGCACTGCCTCGGCGACATGATCACCAAGGAGGGGGTGCCGTTCCTGGCGCCGTTCGTGCCCCTCGGCGGCCGCCGGTGGTGGGAGTTGCGGCTGCCGTCCTTTCTCGCCATCCGGGCCGGCGGCGGATTCGAGCGCGCCGTGCTGGGCCCGCTGCTGACGATCGCGGCCATCGGGCTCGCGGTGTGGGCGGTGGACGGCGCACCCGAGGCGATCACCGACGCGCTGCGGAACTCGGTTCCCGTCGAACGGTAGACCGGACAACTCACTCCGACGAGAATTACGGAACCACTGGCATCGGAACCGAACTTGTTCTAGTTTGACTCCCAGATCACGCGGCGAGGTTCCGTGCGCCGCTTTCCCGACGAGTGGATCGGAGTCGAACCGGTGGATGCCGACGAGAACGTGATGTCGACGAGCGAGGCACGTAACGGAATGTCCCGCAGGGGATTCCTCGGGCGCGCCGCGGGCGCTGCGGCGGGGGCCGCGGCCATGGCGGGCATGGGCTGGACTCCGGCCTTCGCTCTCCCCGCGGGATCGAGCGGTTCCGCCGGCTCGAGCGGCCCGGTGTCCAACCTTCCGGTCCCGCCGGCCTTCCCCGAGGACATCCCCCTCGCCCAGCAGGCGTACGTCAACTGGGCCAAGGACATCGCGTTCGACGCCGTGTGGACCGCGACCGCGCGCACCCCGGACGACGTCGTCCGGCTCGCGAACTGGGCCAAGGACAACGGTTACCGCGTCCGCGCCAAAGGCACGATGCACGGCTGGAGCCCGTTCACGGTGGTCCCCGGCGAAAGCGTCGAGAAGGTCCTGCTCGTCGACACCATGTCGAACCTGAACTCCGTGAGCGTGGACCGGAGCGGTTCTCCGGCCCGCGTGACCGCGGGGGCGGGCGCCACCATCGAGGCGGTTCTCGCGGCTCTCGAGAAGGAGGGTCTCGGATGGGCGAACGCCCCGGCCATCGGTGAACTGTCGATCGCGGGTGCACTCGCGATCGGAGCCCACGGCGCCACCTATCCGGCACCGGGGGAGAAGGCGACTCCCGGTCAGTCCTTCGGTTCGCTGTCGAACCTCATCCTGGGCATGACGGCCGTGGTGTGGGACGCCGGTTCGGGCCGGTACGTGCTACGCGAATTCACCCGTGCCGAGCCCGAGATCACGCCGCTGCTGACGCATCTGGGCCGCACCTTCGTCACCTCGGTGACCCTGCAGGCCGGTGCGAACGCGCGCGTCCGTTGCGAAACGTTCCTCGATATTCCGTGGCAGGAGATGTTCGCGCCCGCGGGATCGCCGGGACGCACCTACGAGAGCTACGTCGAGAAGTCCGGCCGCGTGGAGGCCATCTGGTTCCCGTTCACCGACAAGCCGTGGCTCAAGGTCTGGACCCCGACGCCGGTGAAGCCGGCGCAGTCGCGGGAGGTGTTCGGCCCCTACAACTACTTCTTCACCGACACCATCCCGGAATTCGTGACCACTCCGCTCGGCCAGGTGATGGAAGGCATGCAGTCCGCGACGCCCGTGTTCGGCGCGGCGCAGCTCGCCGCCGTTCAGGCCGGCATCCCGCTCACCAACACCGGTGACCTGTGGGGCTGGTCCAAGGACGTGCTGTTCTACCTGCGCCACACCACGCTCCGGGTGATCGCCGGCGGTGGTGTCGTGCTCACCAAGCGGTCGAACATCCAGCGGGCCATCAACGAGGTCACGACGTGGCACAACAATCGGATGACCGAGCTTGCGGCGCAGGGTAAGTACCCCATCAACTGTGCGTTCGAGGTCCGCATGTGCGGCGTCGACGACCAGTCCGAGGTGCTCGTCGAATCGGCCGGCCCGCCGAACCTGTCCGCGGTGCGTCCGCGGCCGGATCACCCGGAGTGGGACACCTGCATCTGGATGAACGTCACCACGCTGCCCGGGACCGCCGGCGCGGCCGAGTACCTCCGCGAGCTGGAACGCTTCATGGTCCAGAACTTCTCGGGCAACTACGCGACGTTCCGATCCGAGTGGGCCAAGGGCTGGGCCTTCACCGACCAGGGCGGTTATCGCGACGAGGAATGGCTGACCCAGATCATCCCCGCCGCCTTCACCACCGGCATCCCGGCGTCGGGCAACTGGAACGCCGCGCGGACCGGGCTCGACGCGCTCGATCCGCATCGCGTCTTCGCCAACAGCTTCCACGACCGATTGCTGCCGTAGATCCCCCTCCTGCGGCGCACGCGAGTGAAGAAACGACGAGGCCCGGCGCCGAATCCGGTGCCGGGCCTCGTCAGCGTCGGAAGCGTTACTGCTTGCCGCCCAAGATGTTCTGCAGGTCGTCGAGCACGATCATCGCGCCCGTCGGACCCAGCGCCAGGAACCAGGTCTCGTCGGACACCTGGACCGCCTTGCCGTTCTTGACGGCACTCATGCCGGCCCACAGCGGGCCGCCCAGCACCTGGGCCTCGGCCGTGGTGTCGGGCTTGCCGTAGGTGGAGTAGAACACCCAGTCGCCGTCGGCCTGCGTGATGGTCTCGGGGCTCACCTCGACCGCGAGCTCCTCGATGTTCTGCACGTCCGGGCGGCGCAGGCCCACGTCCTGCAGGATCACGCCGATGAACGACAGGTTGCCGTACAGGCGGGTCTTGCCGGTCATGAAGCGCACCAACGAGATCGACGGATCGCCCTGGATGCCGTCGCGGACCGCGTTCGCGCGGGTCTGGTAGTCGTTGAGCACCGACTCGGCCTTCGCCTCCTCGCCGACGGAGTCGGCGACGAGCAGGAAGTTCTCCTTCCACGGGAAGCCCGGGCGGATTCTGAACACCGTCGGTGCGATCTGCGACAGCTGCGGGTACAGCTTGTCGGCGCGCAGCTTGCTGCCCAGGATCAGGTCGGGCTGCAGGGCGGTGATCGCCTCGAGGTTCAGGTTGTTGGTGGTGCCCACGTCGGGGACGCCCGCCAGCTTGTCCGCCAGGTACGACGGCTGACCCGACACACCCTCCGGGCTCGCGATGCCGACCGGCGTGATGCCGAGCGACAGGACGTCGTCCAGCTCGCCGCCGTCGAGCACGACCACGCGCTCGGGCTTCTTCTCGATGACGGTCTCGCCGAGCGCGTGCTTGACGGTGCGGGGGAACTGACCGGGCTGTGCGTCGCTGCCCAGCTCCGCCGTGGCGGTGTCGGCGGTCGCGAACAGGCGGCCGCCGGTCGCGACATCGGTGTTGCCGGCCGGGGCGTCGGCGGCGTTGTCGGAGGAGCCGCACGCGGTGGCCGCGAACACGGTCGCGAGGGCGAGCATCGCAACACGAACCGAGGCCCGCTTGCGGAACGAGGATCGAACGAACATTAGGTCAGGCTAGCCTGTGTGGATTGTGGCGCTTCCGGCGGGAGGGAGGCGAAGTCGCGAAACGAGAAAGACCCCGTCCGAACGAGCCGGACGGGGTCTTTCTGTTCTTCACTGGTCGGGGTGGCGGGATTTGAACCCACGACCTCTTCGTCCCGAACGAAGCGCGCTACCAAGCTGCGCCACACCCCGGTGTTGAACCTCGGATAGCTTACAACACGGATTCGCCGGGGATTAAATCGGCTGGTCAGCGGCCCAAAACGGCGCCCTCTACGGCCGCGCTGCCGCGTGCGGTGGCGGTGTTCTCGCGCGGTGCGGGGACCAGGGTCAGCAGCGTCGCCTCGGGGCGGCAGCAGAACCGGGCCGGCGCGTACGGCGATGTGCCGACGCCCGCGGACACGTGCAGCCGCATGTGCGCACCCCAGCGCGACGGCCCCTTCACGCGGGAACGGTCCAGCTGGCAGTTGGTCACCAGCGCACCGTAGAACGGCAGGCACAGCTGTCCGCCGTGCGTGTGCCCGGCCAGCACCAGGTCGTAGCCGTCGTCGGCGAACCGATCGAGGACCCGCGGCTCGGGGGAGTGCGTGATGCCCAGCTTGAGCTGCGCGAGCGGATTCGGCGGGCCGGCGATGGTGTCGTAGCGGTCCCGCTTGAGGTGCGGGTCGTCGACGCCGGCGGACGCGATGCGCACGCCCGAGACCTCGAGGTCGCGGTGCACGTGGGTGACGTCGAGCCAGCCGCGTTCGGTGAACGCGGCCCGCAGGTCGGCCCACGGCAGCGGCGCGCCGAGCACCCGGCGGTGCTCCTTCTTGAAGTACTTGAACGGGTTCTTCGGCTTGGGGGCGAAGTAGTCGTTGCTGCCGAACACGAACAGGCCCGGCCGCGCTAGCAGGCCGCCCATCGACTGCACCACGGCCGGCACCGACTTGGGATGCGACAGGTTGTCGCCGGTGTTGACGACGAGGTCGGGCTCGAGCCGGTCCAGCTCGCGCAGCCAGTTCTGCTTGAGCTTCTGGTTCGGCATCATGTGCAGGTCGCTGATGTGCAGAACCCGCAGGGTCGCCGACCCGGGTGCGAGGACCGGCATGGTCGCCTCCCGGAGGGCGAACGCGTTGCGTTCGATCAGCGACGCGTAGCCGATGCCCAGTGCGGCGGCGCCCGCCGTGGCGAGCGCGGCCCGGTTCAGGGCGCTGCGGTTCGGGATACGGGAAGACAGATCAGGCACCACTTCAGAATACGGGTGTCGGCAATGAAGGTGCAGGACACCGCGCCGGGCGCGTAGCGTTCGGCGCATGGCCGACACTGCTTCCACGCTCAAGTCCAAGCTCCGCGCCGACCTCACCACCGCGATGAAGGCGAAGGATCAGCTGCGCCTGTCGACGCTGCGCATGATCCTGGCCGCGGTGCAGAAGGAGGAGACCTCCGGCAAGGAGGCCCGCGAACTCGACGACGACGAGGTCCTCAAGATCCTCACCAAGGAGTCGAAGAAGCGTGGTGAGGCCGCCGAGATCTACACCGAGGCCGGCCGCGGTGAACTCGCCGCGAACGAGCGGGCCGAGGCGCAGGTCATCGACTCCTACCTGCCCACCCCGCTCACCGACGCCGAACTGGCCGACGTCGCCGACACCGCCATCGCGCAGGTGGCGGAGGAGCTCGGTGAGCGCCCCGGCATGCGTCAGATGGGTCAGGTCATGAAGGTGGCCACCGCCCTCGCGGCGGGCAAGGCCGACGGATCGCGAATCTCCAAGTCCGTCAAGGATCGTCTGTAGATCTCGCCGGGTCGTTTCGGCCTCATTCGAGGGTGCGGGTGGCCACCATGTCGGTCATCCACCGCCCCAAATCGTGCGCCACCGCCCGGATCTCCCGCTCGGCGTAGTGGTCCGGGGCCCATGCGGCGTAGAGCTGGACGGACATCGGGACGCCGCCATTCGTCAAGGTCGCCCAGTCGAGCCCGAAACGCGGATCTTCGATCACGACGGCGACGCCGTTGCCTGCAGCCGCGTGCGCCTGGGCGATCGTGGCGTTGCTCGTCGTGGAGAACTCGGTGGGGTGGGCGCCGAGTTCGCTTGCAGTGGACAGGAATGCTCGTTCGATGGCACTCCCGTAGCCGGGGGCGAGGATCGGGCCTCCCATCGCCAGTAGGTCGGCCAGTTCGATGGGGTCGTGCCCGGATCGTCGCTGCCCGGTCTCCCGGAACTGCACCATGATCGGACAGCTCACGAGTTCGACTGACGAGAGTTCCGCCGGTGGCGCAGCGGTATTCACTGCGAGGTCCAGCCCTTGGAGCAGGGTGGGGTAAACGTCGCTCGGGCGCGCGGTCACGATCTCCCGGATGGGTGAGCCGCTCGCGATGAACGTCGCGACGAAGTGATTGGCGGTCGTCTCCGGGCACACCAATGTGAACATCTGATTTCCGCCGTCGAGGGCGGCCATGACCTCGCCCGCCCGAACGGTGCGGGTGATGATGTCGCGCGCCATCGTCTGCAGGACCTCGCCCGCCGGCGTCAGCCCCATGCCGGAGACGGTTCGGCGAAAGAGTTTCACCCCCAGGTCGGACTCCAATTTCGCGATCCGCCGGGAGACGGTCGGCTGCGACAGATGCTGGCGGGTGGCCGCCGCGCTCACCGAGCCCACGGCCGCGACCTCCAGAAACTGGACCAGCTCGTCAGCAAGCATCATGCGCTTCACGTATACCCCCCGCGCAGAATTGTCATTGGACAAGCATAAATGCACCTCCGATAGTTGATCCCACTGCGTTTCGGGGTCGAACCTTCGGCCCCGTGAATTCTCGAAGGGGCAGCGATGAACTCAACAGCTCAATCTGACGCGGTGCTGTCACGTCAGCGCCGGGCGACTATCGGCGCGTTCGTCGGTACCGCCACCGAGTGGTACGACTTCTACATCTTCGGCACCGCGGCGGCGCTCGTCTTCGGCAAGGTGTTCTACCCCGGGGTCGCACCCGGCGCCGCCCTCATGGCGTCCTTTGCAACCTTCTGGGTCGGTTTCCTCGCGCGTCCGGTCGGTGGCGCCGTCTTCGGTCACTTCGGTGACCGCTTCGGGCGCAAGAACGTGCTCGTCACGACCCTGCTTCTCATGGGCGTTGCCACAACGTGCATCGGACTGCTGCCCAGCTACGCCCAGATCGGCGTCGCGGCACCGATTCTCCTGGTCGTTCTGCGCGCTCTCCAGGGACTCGCCGTCGGCGGTGAGTGGGGCGGGGCGGTCCTGCTGGCGACGGAGAACTCCGCGGAGGACAAGCGCGGCTGGGCCGGTGCGTGGGTGCAGCAGGGTTCGCCGGCGGGCTCGATTCTGGCGACGTTGATGTTCATGCTCGTCAGTCAACTGCCCAACGACGCCTTCCTCTCGTGGGGATGGCGGATTCCGTTCCTGATGTCGTCGGTGCTCGTGATCGTCGGTCTCATCATCCGCGCCGGAGTCGAGGAGTCCGCGGACTTCGAGGCGACGAGGAAGTCCGACGCAGTCGTCCAGCAGCCGACGATCGCGGTCTTCCGATCGGTGCCGGGCATCCTGTTTCTCGGGATCATCGCGTCCATCATGGGCATCTCGCTCGCATACTTCACGAACACCTTCCTGCTGTCGTGGACCACTGGAAGTCTCGGGATCGAGCGGCAGACGATGCTCAACGTCCTGCTGGGAATGGCTGTGCTGCAGTTCTTCTGGCAGCCGATTGCCGCCCTGATCGCGGAACGGGTCGGTGCGCTCAAGGTTATGGTCGGTGGCCTGACGTTGTGTCTGATCATGGTGGTGCCGTTCTTCTTCGCCATCGGGTCCGCGAACCCGTCGACCATTGCGATCACGCTCTATGTCGTCACCCTCGGCGGCACGGCCTACTATGCGCTGCTGGCGAATTCACTCGCATCCGCGTTCCCGGCCAACATCCGCTACAGCGGTGTCTCGCTCGCCTACCAGCTGTGCTCGTCACTGATCGGTGGTTCCACCCCGTTGGTTGCTCAGTGGATTCTCAACAACTCCGACGGAAGCCCATGGGGTGTCGCGATCTTCTTCGCCGTGATGCTGGTGGCGACGCTGATCGGTGTGATCGGTCTGTCGCGTGCCATCGCGAAGCGTGCACTGTCCAATCCTGATTCGGCGGAAGCTGTTTCGGCAGTCGCCTGACCTTGTGAACCAAAGTACGGAAGGAACTTCACCAGTGCGTCTTGATGCCATTTTCGAGAACGGTCGATTTCGAACGCTGTCTTCTGGCCGTCCGACGGCGACCCGTGTCGGCGTCCTCGGCGGCCGGATCGTCGGATTCGACGAGGAACTCGACGGTGTGACGGCGGCCGAGGTCCACGACCTGGGTGGGGCGCCGGTCCTGCCCGGATTCCACGACGCTCACTACCACCTCTCGATGACCGGTGCGAGGCTCGCGCAGCTCAACCTTCGCCCGGCGAACGTCTCGACCCTCGACGATCTCTACCGCGAGGTCGCAGGGCGCGCACAGACGTTGCCCCCCGACGCCTGGGTGCGCGGATCGGGCTACGACCAGAACGTGACCGGAGCGCACCCGAGCGCCAACGCGCTCGACAAGGCGGCCGGCGGCCGGCCCGTCCTACTCGAGCATGTCTCCGGACACATGGTCGTGGTCAACAACGCAGCCTTCGCGCTGGCCGGTTTCCCCGGCGGCATCGGCGTCCCCGACGTGCCGGGTGGGTCGGTGGCGCGCGACGAGTCCGGCCGCGCGACCGGCCTGCTGCAGGAACGCGCGATGGAGCTGGTCTACCCGCTGGTCAAGCCCATCTCGGCCGAGGATCTCCTGCACCACATCGAACTCGCCAGCGATCAGGCGATCCGGTACGGCCTCACCTCCGTCACGGAGCCGGGCCTCGGGGACTACCGCATGATCGGCTCCACGCCGGTCGACCTCGGCATCTTTCAGGCCGCCGTGGAGTCGGGTGTCCTCCGCACGCGCATGACAGCGATGCCGTACTGCACGACCCTCCACGGGATCGAGGGGTGGGAGGGCTGGCGCGGGCTCGACCTCGGTATCCGAACCGGCCTGGGCGACGACCGCTTTCGGATCGGCCCCGTGAAGATCGTCTCCGACGGTTCCTTCATCGGCCGCTCGGCGGCGATGCACCACTGCTACCACGGCGAGCCGCACAACCACGGCGTCATGCAGTTCGACCCGAAGGAACTCGAGGCGATGGTCGTCGAGGCACATCGCGCCGGCTGGTCGGTGGCCGCCCACGCGATCGGGGATGCCGCCATCGACCACGTTATGGACGCGTTCGCCCTGGCGCAGAAGGACACCCCGCGCCCCGACGCGCGGCACCGCATCGAGCATTTCGGGCTGACGAGCGACAGCCAGGTCGCGCGGGCGGCCGCGCTCGGGTTGACGCCTGTTCCGCAGGGAACCTTCATCTCCGACTTCGGTGACGGAATGCGGGCCGCCGTGGAGCCGGAGTTCGAGCATCAGATCTACCGGATGAAGTCGCTCCTCGAGGCCGGCATCGTCATCCCCGGGTCCACGGATTCCCCTGTCTCCGACGGAAACCCGCTGGTCTCCATCCACGACATGGTCAACCGGACCACCGCGTCGGGCCACGTGCTCGGACCGGACGAGCGACTGACCGTGGACGAGGCGGTGCGCGCCTACACCTACGGCTCCGCGTACGCGGTCGGGCAGGAGGACCGGAAGGGCGTGCTGGCCCACGGCATGCTCGCCGACTTCGTCGCGTTGTCCGACGACCTCTACGAGATCGATGTGACGAGGATCCGCAACGTCTCGGTGGTACAGACTGTCGTGGACGGCAAGGTCGAGTTCCAGGCCGACTGAGAGTCGCAGTACAGCGATCGCCTGCTCGTGGGCCTGTCGGTCTGCGAGCAGGCGATCGCAGTCAGACCGGCGTGGTCGTCGCCGCGAACACGTCGACGATCGCGTCGCAGAACGCCGGCAGGTCGTGCGGATTGCGGCTCGACACCAGCGCGCCGTCGATGACGACCTCACGCTCGACGACGTTGCCGCCCGCGTTGCTGATGTCGGTGCGAATGCTCGGGTACGACGTCAGAGTGCGGCCGCGGACGACGTCGGCTTCTACCAAGGTCCACGGGCCGTGGCAGATCGCGCCGACAGGCTTCCCGGCCTCGACGAAATCGTGCACGAACGCAACGGCTTTCTTGTTCTGCCGGAGGTGGTCTGGATTGGTCGTTCCGCCGGGCAGGATCAGGGCATCGAAGTCGTCGATCGTCACGTCCGTTACGACGGCGTCGACGTCGTAACGCCCCGCGGTGTGGACGTCGCCCTTCATCGCCTGGATCCGTCCGATCGACAGCGACAGCAGTTGCGTGGTGGCGCCCGCCTGCTCGACAGCCTTGCGTGGCTCGACGAGTTCGGACTCCTCGACACCGTTGGTGGCGAGGATCGCGACGGTACGTCCCGTGAGTGTGCCGGTCATCGATGGCCCCTTCCGGTCAGTACGTGATGGCGATGGCCGTTTCCCTCGTGCGTTTCGGTTTCGGCATCGACCTCGGCGAGAACCGGGTCGAACGCTGGTCCGTCGTTGGGCGTGGTCATCTCGAGACCCGAACCCTGCCCGAAAACAAGGTGCCCGCCCAGGGCACCGCCGACCCCGACGGCACCGAGCGCGGCCGCGGACAGGCCCACGGCCAATGGTTTGGAGGCAGCGGGGTCGCGCCGACGCACGAGGAACGACGCGGCCATCAGCGCGATGCCGGTTGCGTTGGATCCGGCGTGAATCAGTCCTACTCGCCGCTGGCGGACGTCACGTTCGCTCCAGTCCGCCCAGCCGGTCGCGGTCGTCGGGAGCGAGGCGAGCAACCCGACGCCGATGAGCCGACACGCGCTGCGATGGTCGCCGAAGGAGTCGAAGATCAGGGAACTGGTCCATGCCCCGATCGGGATCGCGACGAGGGCCGGATGCACGGGATGGCCGAGCCAGTCGCCGCGCAGACGGTCGCCGATCGGCGTGCGCCCCAGCCCCGCCTGGATGCGGTGCTGGAGCGCGGCGCTGAACCCGTCCAGGAACGACGCGGACTCGGCCCGGTTGTACAGATGACGAAGATTCATGCTCCGCGACTACCCGGGACCCGCCCGGTCGAAACCCGCGGAAGAATCAGCCGCCCGGCGTCTCCGTCGGTCGCGGCGAGGCGGTACCCGACGGCGACGCCTTCACCGAGCCGTCGCTGACGTAGACCGTCACCGCCGACCCCGGCACCGCCAGGCCCGACGGCGCGCTGCCGGTGACGTTGCCCTTCGGGGCATCCGACTTGGTGTTCACCGGGTTCACCGTGAAACCGGCTGCCTTGAGTGCCGCCGCGGCGGCGTCCTGCGTCATGCCGACGACGTCGGGCACCTGCGCGTTCTGCGAGCCCTTGACGTACTTTTCGTCGACCGGGGGCAGCGCGGTGGGGCCGAAGTTGCCGACGATCGGCATCATCGCCTGGAACCACGTGCGGGCCGGCTCGGTGCCGCCGTACAGGTTGCCGTCACCGCACGGACGCAGTGGCGCCGAGCAGATCTCGCCGGGCGTCGTGGAGTCGCCGTACACCAGCACGCTCGCGGCCAGGTTGTTGGTGAACCCGAGGAATCCCGACGACATGTGGGACTCGGTGGTACCGGTCTTGCCCGACATCGGCAGCTTCCAGCCGGCCGCGTTGGCCGCCCCGTACGACGTGCCGCTCGGTTGGTCGTCCTTGCTCAGTGCCACCGACAGCGTGTCGGCCAGACCCGGATCGACCACCTGCTCGCAGGCCTCCTGCGTGATGGAGACCGGCTTGCCCTCGCGGTCGGTGATCGAGTCGATCGGCGTCGGCGGGCACCACTTGCCGTGCGACCCCAGCGTTGCCGCGACGTTGGCCAGTTCGAGCGGGTTGACCCACGTGGGGCCGAGCGTGAACGAGCCGAGGTTCTGCTGCTTCTGCATGTCCGCCATGCTCTGGTCACCGAATCCGGACGAGCCCGGCACCGTGTACGAGCGCAGGCCCAGCCGGACGGCCATGTCGACCGTCGGGGTGACGCCGGTGGACTCGATCAGCTTCACGAACGCGGTGTTCGGCGACTGTGCCAGCGCGTCGGTGACCGACAGCTTGGCCGCGTAGTTGGGGCTGGCGTTCTCGACGCAGTACGTGGCCGCGGGGCAGCCGCGTGCGCCACCGTTACCCATGCCGCGGGCCTCGAAGCGCCGGGGCACGTCGAGCACGGCGCTGGTGCCGAGGCCCTTCTCCATCGCTGCCGCCGTCGTGAAGATCTTGAAGATCGATCCGGCGCCGTGACCGACCAGCGTGTACGGCTGCGGCTGCACGGTCTGCTCTGCGGCGGTGTCGAGGCCGTAGCTGCGGCTCGACGCCATCGCCAGCACCCGGTGCTGGTCCTGGCCCGGCTGGACCACGTTCATCACGTTCGCGATGCCGTCGAGCTTCGGGTCGGCGTTGGCGACGAGCGCCGACTTCACCGACTTCTGCACCGTCGGGTCGAGGGTCGTCTTGATCGTGTAGCCGCCGCGGTTGATCTGGTCCCGGCTCAGGCCGGAGGCCGCGAGGTACTGCAGCGCGTAGTCGCAGAAGAAGCCCTGGTCGCCGGCGGCGATGCAGCCCCGCGGCAGAGCCTTCGGCTCGGGGAGCATGCCGAGCGGGGCGGCCTTGGCGGCCCGGATCTCGGCGGCCCGGTCGGGGATGTTCGCGATCATCGTGTCCAGGACCGTGTTGCGGCGCTCGAGCACACCGTCCGGGTTCGTGTACGGATTCAGTGCCGAGCTGGACTGCACCATGCCGGCCAGCATCGCCGACTGCGTCAGGTCCAGGTCCTTGGCGTCGACACCGAAGTACGTCTGGGCGGCGTCCTGGATGCCGAACGAGCCGTTGCCGAACGGCACCAGGTTCAGGTACCGGGTGAGGATCTCGTCCTTGCTCAGCTTCTTGTCGAGGGTCAGCGCCATCCGGATCTCGCGGATCTTACGGGCGGGCGTGGTCTCGATCGCGGCGCGTCGCTCGGCATCGTTCTTGGCGACCACCAGTAGTTGGTAGTTCTTGACGTACTGCTGGTCGATCGTCGAGGCGCCCTGCTGTACCTCGCCGCTTGTCGTGTTCGTCATGAACGCGCGCAGCGTGCCCTGCCAGTCGACGCCCTTGTGGTCGGCGAAGCGCTTGTCCTCGATCGAGACCAGCGCCAACTTCATCTCGTTGGAGATCTGGTCGCTCGGTACTTCGAACCGGCGCTGCTCGTACATCCACGCAATCGGGTTGCCGGCGACGTCCGTCATCGTCGTCACCGCCGGGACGGTGCCCTCGACGAGCTCCGCGGAGACGTTGTCGACGGCGTCGGTGGCGCGGTTGGAGGCGAAGCCGAAGCCTCCTGCCAGCGGAAACATCACTCCGGCGAGGAGGACACCGGCGAGTGCGGAACATCCCGCGAGCTTGGCGATCGTTTTGGCTCTCGACACGATCTACAGAGTACGTCGAACGGACCGACTGTCCCGGTGGACGACCCGAACTGGACGCTCGTTCGACGACGAACAGCCGCTTTGACCCGGGCAAATGCGACGAAGAATGCACGCGCGTACCAGAATCTACGCTCTCGATCTTGCGCTGCGAGCGATCTTTACCTAAATTAGCTCCAGTCAGTGTGATACAGCTAACACTGGATTAGGAATGTGGTGCAGTCCTCACGTGATAGCGGAGGTCTGCGTGTACATCCTGAGCGCCGTGGGGAACGGCGTTCGGACTGAAGGGGAACCGAATGCACATGACCAGCCCCGCCTCGAGACTCGACTACGAGCAGGCAGAAGCTCGTATTCAGTGGGTCGCGCAGGCACGATGCCGTGAAATCGACCCCGATCAACTTTTCGTACGTGGCGCAGCTCAGCGCAAGGCGGCAACCATCTGCAGGCACTGCCCGGTGCTCATGCAGTGCGGTGCCGACGCGCTCGACAACCGGGTCGAGTTCGGTGTCTGGGGAGGCATGACCGAACGTCAGCGCCGGGCGCTGCTCAAGCAGCACCCCGAGGTCGAGTCCTGGGCCGACTTCTTCGAGGCTCAGCGCCAGCACCAGTCCGCAGTCTGATCACTTTCGACCACATCCGAGTCGGCCCTCGTCGGGGAGTAGGTCCGATCGGAACGACAACGTCGTGGACGCAGCGGCGCCCGGTCGCCGCTGCGTTCGCGTGTGGGGGCGGGGCGTCAGCCCTGACGGGTGAGCTGATCGGCCACGGCGCGCAGCGCCTCGAGGTCGGAGACCTCGAACGGCAGTGACGGCACCCCGATGATCGGTACGTGCTGGTGCGACGCCGTGAACCGGCTGAGCAGCCGCACCTCGCGCTTCGCGGTCACGGCCCGATGCGCATGCACCCGCAGGACTGCCGAGGTCAGCTCGTTCGCCGCGTCGGCCGGCTCGCTCTCGTCCAGCAGATCCGCGCCCGTGAGGGCGTGATCGGCGGACAGCGAGCACAGCGTCGGGTGGGTCCGGTTGAGCACCAGACCCGCCAGCGGCATCCGATCGCCGGACAGCCGGTCCACGAAGAACGCTGCCTCGCGCAGCGCGTCGGGCTCGGCGGCCGCGATCACCACGAACTGCGTGCCCTCCTGCCGCAGCAGCTCGTATGTGCGGGTCGCGCGTTCCCGGAAGCCGCCGAACATCGAGTCCAGTGACTGCACGAACGCCGACGCGTCGGACAGCATCTGACTGCCCACCACCGTCGAGACGCCCTTCAGCGCCAGTCCCATCGCGCCCGTCACCAGCCGGCCGATGCCGCGCCCGGGCGCGGTCAGCAGCCGGATCATCCGGCCGTCGAGGAAGGCGCCCAGGCGCTGCGGCGCGTCGAGGAAGTCGAGTGCGTTGCGCGACGGCGGGGTGTCGACGACCACCAGGTCCCACCGGTCGTCGGCCGCGAGCTGCCCCAGCTTCTCCATCGCCATGTACTCCTGCGTGCCGGAGAACGACGTGGCGACCGTTTGATAGAAGGGGTTGGACAGGATCTGTGCCGCCTTGTCCGGCGCCGAGTGCTCGAGCACCATCTCGTCGAACGTGCGGCGCATGTTCAGCATCATCGCGTGCAGCTCACCGGTCGAACCGGGTGCCAGCTCTACCAGCTGCGGCTCGTTGTCGAGGTCCTGCACCCCGAGTGCCTGCGCCAGCCGGCGGGCCGGATCGATCGTCAGGACCGCGACGCGTCGACCCTGCTCGGCGGCACGCAGAGCCATCGACGCCGCGGTGGTCGTCTTGCCGACGCCGCCCGCGCCGCAACACACGACGATGCGGGTCTTCGGGTCGGCGAGGACGCCGCCGAGGTCGAGCGCCGGGGCGGTGCGCGGCGGGTTCATCGCACACCCTGCTCGGTCAGGCGCTCGGCGAGCTCGTAGAGCCCACCGAGGTCGACGCCGTCCACCAGCGCGGGCAGATGCATGCGGGCCACCTTCACGTCGTCGAGCTGTGCGGCGCTCTCGTCCTGAGCGGCCAGGGTGGCCGCATGCTCGATCGCCTCGGTCAGCAGACCGGCGAAGTCGTCGTCCGAGAGCGTGATCCCGGCCGTGGCGAGGCCCTTGTGGATCGCCTCCGCGTCGATCCGGCCCTTCGCGGCGTCGGCGAGCGCAGCCTGGTCCAGGAAGGCGGTGTTGGTGCGGTTGACGATCACCGTTCCCAGGTGCAGGCCGGCGGCCTCGAGCTCGGCGACGGCGTCGGTGGTCTCCTGCACCGGCAGGGCCTCGAGCAGTGTCACGAGATGGACGACGGTCTCGGTCGAATGCAGCAGGCGCACCACGCCCTGGCTCTGCGAGTGGATCGGGCCGCCCTTCGCGAGCTCCGACATCGCGCGGGTCACGTCGAGGAACTTGCCGATCCGACCCGTCGGGGGTGCATCCACCACGACGGCGTCGTACACGCGGCGACCGGACTTGTCGGTGCGCACCGCGCACTCCTTGATCTTGCCGGTGAGCAGGACGTCGCGCAGGCCGGGTGCCAGCGTCGTCGCGAACTCGACGGCGCCGATCTTCTTCATCGCGCGGCCGGCGAAGCCGAGGTTGTAGAACATGTCGAGGTACTCGAGGAATGCGGTTTCGAGGTCGACCGCGAGCGCGACCACCTCACCGCCGCCCTCGGCGGTGGCGATCTTGGTCTCCTGCGGTGGGAGCGGCGGCACGTCGAACAGCTGCGCGATGCCCTGCCGGCCCTCCACCTCGATCAGCAGCACGCGCCGTCCGCCGGACGCGAGCGCGAGCGCCAGCGCGGCGGCCACGGTGGACTTTCCCGTCCCGCCCTTGCCGGAGACGAAGTGCAGTCGTGCCGCGTCGGCGATGGGAGGCCATCCCGGGTCGCCGGAGTCCGGCCGCGTGTCTGTCGGTGCTGCCACGGGCACGAGCCTATAAGTCGAGGAGCGCGCACGTGCGGGGGATAGGCTCAGCGGCATGAGTGAATTGACTACCTGGGAGTACGCCACTGTGCCGCTGCTCACGCACGCGACCAAGGCGATCCTCGACCAGTGGGGTGGGGACGGTTGGGAACTGGTGACCGTGCTTCCCGGTCCGACGGGCGAGCAGCACGTGGCCTACCTCAAGCGTCCGAAGGGCTGAGACCGTGGCAGACACCGCACAGTCCTGGACCGCGCGCCTGGCCGAACTCGGCATCGAACTGCCGCCGGTGGCTGCGCCCGTCGCGGCGTACGTGCCGGCCGTCCGCACCGGAAACCATGTCCACACCTCGGGTCAGCTGCCGTTCGTCGACGGCAAGCTCCCGCTCGTGGGCAAGGTCGGGTCCGACGTGTCCGAGGCCGACGCCAAGGCGGCCGCCCGCCAGTGCGCGCTGAACGCGCTCGCCGCGGTGGACGCCCTGGTCGGCCTCGATTCGATCGTGCGCATCGTCAAGGTCGTGGGCTTCGTGGCCTCGGCTGAGGGCTTCACCGGCCAGCCCGGCGTGATCAACGGCGCGTCCGAGTTCCTCGGTGAGGTGTTCGGCGACGCCGGCATCCACGCCCGCTCGGCCGTCGGCGTCGCCGAGCTGCCGCTCGGGTCGCCCGTCGAGGTCGAGCTCATCGCCGAGGTGCGCTGAACGAATTCCACAGTCGCTGAGCCGCATTCCCGGAAGGGGATGCGGCTCAGTCGTTTTCGAGGTTCCGTGCGTTGGCCTGGTCGACGAGCCGACGCATGCAGCCCACCGCGAGTTCCGCGGGACCCTCCGGGCCGGTGACGGGGGCGTCGCTCGCCGCCCACGTCTCGACCGCGATGCGCATCGCCGCGTTCGCGGCGGCCGCCACGAGCCGGACGGTCAGCGGATCGGCGTCGGGGCCCATCAGCGGGGTCAGCGCCTCGACCAGGGCCTCCTCCGAATCATGTTGCACACGAAGCCATACCGCCCGCAGATCCGGTTCGTCGTGGACGGTCCGGAGCAGCCCCCGCGTCCACTCCAGCATCTCCTCGGTGGGGTACTCCGACGGCGTCAGCGCCTGCCGCGTTGCCCGTTCGAGGGCCTGCCCGACGGTTTCGTCGGCCGGCGCCGCCGGGTCTCCGAGGTGGGCGATCCATCCCGTCACCCCGCCCGCGAGCAGCGGCGCGACGGAGTCCTCCTTGGTGCGGAAGTAGCGGTAGAACGTGCGCAGGCCGATCCCGGCCGCGGCCGCGATCTGCTCGGCCGTCACCGACGACGCGCCCCGCGCCGAGAACAGTTCGGCCGCGCGGCGGGAGATCTCGAGTTGGGTCTGCGCCTTCCGTCGCTCGGTCAGCGACGTCACAGGCTGCACGCCGGGCATGTTCTGGGCTCCTCCGCTTATGTCGGATCGCAGACTACCGGTCCTGTTCCGAAGAAATGCGTGACACAACGTGCCATATCGGCCTACTGTGCCAATAGGTCCACAACACGACTCTAGATCACCCAGGAGAGATCATGAAGCGATTCGAAGGCCGTCGAGTACTCATCACCGGCGCCGGATCCGGTATCGGGCAGGCCACGGTCGCCCGCATCCTCGAGGAGGGCGGCATCGTCGTCGGCGCCGACGTGTCCGAGGCCGGGCTGGAGACGACGCGTGAGCGGGCCGCGGCGGCCGGCACCGCCGACCGACTGAGCACCGCGGTCGTGGACATCTCCAACGAGGACTCGGTGCGCGACTCGATCGGTGGCGCGATCAAGAACCTCGGCGGCCTCGACGTGCTGATCAACGCCGCGGGCATCCTGCGGTCCTCGCACACCGACAAGACCACCCTGGAGTTCTGGAACACCGTGGTCGGGGTCAACCTGACCGGCACGTTCCTGGTCACCCGCGAGGCGCTGCCCGCGCTGCTCGAGTCGGGCAAGGGTGTCGTGGTGAACTTCAGCTCCACCTCCGCGCACTTCGCGCACCCCTACATGGCCGCGTACGCCGCCACCAAGGGCGGCATCCGCTCGTTCACCCACGCGATCGCGCTCGAGTACGCCAAGCAGGGCCTGCGCGCCGTCGCCGTCGAACCCGGCAGCATCGCGTCCGGCATGACCAGCGCTCCGGGCTTCCCGGAGGACGTCGATCCGAGCCTGATCGGCAAGCTCTACCCGTGGATCGGCGACGGCTTCGCGCCGCCGGAGGATGTGGCCGGTGTGATCGCGATGCTCGCCTCCGACGACGGCAAGTTCGTCACCGGCACCGAGATCCGCATCGACGGCGGCACCCACATGTGAGTGCGCTTGCGCCGCACCAGGTGTCGGGCTGATCGGACGCGCGTTCGGTGGAGTCGTACAGTGAGACCGGTCTCGGTTCCGGATTCCACCGAACACGCTGTCTGCCCGTCAGGAAGGTGCGTCGATGACGCTTCAGCACCCCGCGTACGCCCAGTTGCGCCAGGTCACGCCCGTCGCGGCGGTCATGCTCGAGAACAACCCGAGCATGTACTCGCTGGAGGGCACGAACACCTGGATCCTGCGGGCGCCCGGCAGTGACGAGTGCGTCGTCGTCGATCCGGGCGACGACGACCCCGAGCATCTGGCACGGGTCGCGGGCGTCGGCACCGTGGTGCTGACGCTGATCTCGCACCGTCACCACGACCACACCGGCGGCATCGACCGGTTCTTCGAACTGACCGGTGCCCCGGTGCGCGCGGTCCGTGAGGAGTTCCGCCGCGGCGGTGGCGGAGGCCTCGAGCACGACGAGATCGTCGAGGCCGCCGGCCTGACCCTCCGGGTGCTGCGCACGCCCGGGCACACCGCCGACTCGGTGTCGTTCGTGATCGAGGGGGAGGGGTCGGTGCTCACCGCCGACACCATCCTCGGCCGCGGCACCACCGTCCTCGACGCGTCGGACGGCAATCTGCGCGACTACCTCTCCTCGCTCGAGATCCTCATCGGCCTGGGCCCCGGCCGCACCGTGCTACCGGGGCACGGGCCGCACCTGCCCGACCTCCAGGCGGTTGCGAAGTACTACCTGGCGCACCGCGAGGAGCGCCTGGCGCAGGTCCGGGGCGCCCTCGACGTCCTCGGTGACGACGCCAACGTGCGTGCGGTGGTCGAGCACGTCTACACCGACGTCGACGAGACGCTGTGGCCCGCCGCCGAGCAGTCCGTGCGGGTGCAGCTCGAGTATCTGCGGGGCTGAGCCCCCGACCACCGAACCCATCCGATGACGCAGGAGCGCCGGGAGACGGCGGCCCGGGATGGTGAGGAGACGGCGTTTGGCGAGCTCGTCGAGCAGTATCGGCGCGAGCTGCAGGTGCACTGCTACCGGATTGTCGGCTCGTTCGAGGAGTCCGAGGATCTGGTGCAGGAGACCTTCCTGCGGGCCTGGCGCAAACGGGAGAGCTTTCAGGGTCGTTCCACCTTCCGTGCGTGGCTCTACCGGATCGCGACCAATGCCTGCCTCGACTTTCTCGACCGGCACCCGCGCCAACCGTCCCCGCGGGAGGTGGCGCGGGCAAGCGATCCGAACGGGCCGCCCCCGGATGCGATCCGGTGGTTGCAGCCCTACCCGGACCGGTTGCTGGAGCCGATGGAGCCGGACGCCGCCGCGGTCGGCAAGGAGACCATCGAACTGGCGTTTCTGGTCGCAGTCCAGCACCTGCCTCCCCGGCAACGGGCGGTGCTGATCCTCCGAGACGTGCTCGGCTGGTCGGCCGCCGAAACTGCCGCGGCGCTGGGGTTGACCATCGCCGCGGTGAAGAGCGCCCTGCAGCGGGCACGCCCGACCTTGAGGGAGCACCTTCCACGACGTCGCGAGGAGTGGGCGCCGTCGACGCCTGCGACGGCGCAGGAGCGGGCACTGCTGCAGCGCTTCATGGACGCCCACGAGAGGTCCGACGCGGCGGCGTTCGCCCAGTTGCTCCGTGAGGACGTGCGGTTGACGATGCCTCCGCTTCCCTTCTGGTCCTGCGGTCGCGAGGCAGTCACGGGCTTCGCCGAGCACGCCTTCGGGCCGGACTCGCCGCTGTATCGGGCGCGGTGGCGGAGTGTGCCCACCCGAGCGAACCGGCAGCCCGCGGTAGCGGGGTACGTCCGGCCGCCGGGAGCGGCCGAGTATCAGGCTCAGGTGCTCAACGTGTTGAGGGTCGAGGGCGGGAAGATCGCCGAGATCACCGCCTTCGAGCCGCACCTGTTCAAGGCGTTCGATCTGCCGATGACACTGTCCTAGCCGCCGGGCAGCGATTCCTTTTCGGCCTCCTCACCGTCTCGACTGTGGACGACCTCGATACGCGAGGTCGACGACAATGAGGGAGTACCGATGGGGATCGAGGATCGCCGCATGACCGACACCCGCGTCACCCAGCCCGCAACGTACGTCCTGATCCACGGCGCGGGGGCCGACTCCTGGTGCTGGCACCGCGTCCGCCCGCTGCTCGAAGCGGCCGGGCACACCGTGATCACACCCGACCTGCCCGTCTCCGACGACACCGCCGGTCTGACCGAGTACGTCGACACCGTGCGGCGGGCCGTCGGCAGCCGAGAGCACGTGATTGTGGTCGCGCACTCCTTCGGCGGCTTCGTCGGACCGATCGCTGCCGAAAGTCTCGGGGCCGACCTGCTCGTCCTGCTGCACGCCATGATTCCCCGACCCGGCGAAGCCCCCGGCCAGTGGTGGAGCGCGACCGGCCACGAGGAGGCGCGTCGACGCGACGACGAGCTGCACGGCACGGCAGCCGACGAGGTCGAGTTCTGGGCCCACGACACACCCCCAGCGCTCGCCGCCGAAGCCATGCGACGCGCCATCCCGCAAAGCGTCACCCCGTTCACCGAGCCGTGGCCCATGGACCACTGGCCACACACTCCCACCCGTGTCCTCCTCAGCCGAGGTGACCGCTTCCTCCCCGCCGAATTCCTCGAGACGGTGACGGCGGACCGGCTCGGTATCGCGGCCGACACCATGCCCGGCGACCACCTGCCGATGCTCGGCCACCCCGAATGCGTCGTCGAACGGCTCGAGACCTACCGCAGTGCGCTCAGCGCCGACGGAACCAGCCACCCGCAATGACCGATCGCGGCGACGATCGGCACGTATGTCGAACAGGGCATGGGAGGAAGCTGTTTTGGTATTTGTTCGGTATGGATCGGGGCTCGACCATTGATCCATGACTTCATCCCTCGACGGCTGGATCCGTAACTTCGTCGACGGCGAATTCGTCGATCCCGATCCCCAGCGCGGCTTCGACCGGATCGATCCGGCGACCGGTCGCGTGCTCGCGCAGGTGCACGAGGCCGACCAGGCTCTGGTCGACCGCGCAGTGACCTCGGCGCGTCGTGCGCTCGACGGCGGCTGGGCCGACACCCCGGTCCGGGACCGTGCCGCGCTCCTGCGCCGCGCCGCGGACCGGATCGAGGAACGCTTCGAGGAGTTCGTCGCGGCCGAGATGGCGGACACCGGCAAACCGATCACCCAGGCGCGCGAGCTCGACGTCGCCCGCGCGCTCACGAACTTCCGGACCTTCGCCGACATCGTGTCCGCGGCCGGTCAGGAATCGTTCATGACCGACCTGCCCGGCGGCCGGCAGGCGCTGAACTACGCGGTGCGCAAACCGCTCGGCGTGGTCGCGGTCATCGTGCCGTGGAACCTGCCGCTGCTGCTGCTCACGTGGAAGGTCGCACCCGCGCTGGCGTGCGGCAATGCAGTGGTCGTCAAGCCCAGCGAGGAGACCCCTGCGACGGCGACCCTGCTCGCGGAGGTGCTCGCGGAGGTCGGTCTGCCGGCGGGTGTCTACAACGTCGTGCACGGCTTCGGCGGCAATTCCGCCGGCGAGTACCTGACCACCCACCCGGGCATCGACGGCGTCACCTTCACGGGCTCGTCCGCGACCGGATCGCACGTGATGAAAACCGTTGCGCCCCGGGTGCGTCCGGTGTCCTTCGAGCTGGGCGGCAAGAACGCGGCGATCGTGTTCGACGACGTCGACCTCGACGAGGCGCTCACCGGACTCACCAAGTCGGTGTTCACCAACACCGGGCAGGTGTGCCTGTGCACCGAGCGGGTGTACGTGCACCGCTCGATCTTCGACGACGTCGCGACCGGTCTGGCCGAGCGTGCCGAGCAGTTGCGTCTGGGTGACCCCACCGACGGTTCGACCACCACCGGTCCGCTGATCTCGCAGGCGCACCGCGAGAAGGTGCTCAGCTTCTTCCGGATGGCGGAGCAGTCCGGCGCGAAGGTCCTCACCGGCGGCGGAATCCCCGATCTCGGTGAGAAGTTCGCGTACGGGTCCTGGATCCAGCCGACGCTGTGGACGGGGCTGACCAACGAGGACCCGGTACTCCGGGAGGAGATCTTCGGTCCGGTCGCCGCGCTGGTGCCGTTCGACACCGAGGAGGAGGCCATCGCGCTGGCGAACGACACCAAGTATGGTCTCGCCGCGGCGGTGTGGACCAACGACCTCCGTCGCGGCCATCGCGTGGCGCAGAAAATGAACGTCGGAATCTCTTGGGTCAACACGTGGTTCACGCGTGAGCTGCGATCGCCGTTCGGCGGGGTCGGGCTCTCCGGAATCGGACGCGAGGGCGGCGAGTCGTCGCTGCACTTCTACACCGAGCCCACGAACGTGTGCGTGGCGCTGTGATCGACAAGAACATGATCGTGGGAAGCGGGTACTGATGTCACTGAGCAGCAAGGAAATCGCGGCGCTGGCCGAACGCCTGGACGAGGCGCAGACCGGGATCCACGACACGACGAGCCTCGCGGACGACACCGACGTCGACATCGACGACGCGTACCGCATCCAGGAGGCCGTCGTCGCGCAGCGCCTCGGTCGCGGCGAGCAGCTCGTCGGTGTGAAACTCGGATTCACCAGCAAGGCCAAGATGGCGCAGATGGGGGTCTCCGACGTGATCGTCGGACGCCTCACCGACGCGATGCGCGTCGCGGACGCCGGGGAAGTGGCACTGCGCCGCTTCATCCACCCGAAGATCGAACCCGAGGTTGCCTACCGGCTCTGCCGCGATGTCGACCTCGACGACCCGACGGTGGACATCGTCTCCTGCGTCGACGCCGTCGCACCGGCCATGGAGATCATCGACTCCCGCTACCGCGACTTCCGTTTCACGTACACCGATGTCGTCGCGGACAACACGTCGGCGGCAGCGTACGTGATCGGGGCGTGGTCCGACGTGCAGGACGTCGCCGACCGCGCGGTACGGATGACGGTCGGCGACGACACGGTCACCGGATCGACCGCGGCGATCCTCGACGACCCGGTCAACGCGCTGCACGCGCTGCTCGACATGTGCCGGCGCCGCCGGATTCCGCTGCGCGCCGGGGACGTCGTGCTCGCGGGCGCGGCGACCGCCGCAGCGCCGTTGACCGAGGCCGTCGCCCGCTGCGAGATCGCCGGATTGGGCATCGTGACAGTGAAGGGAATCGCATGAGCGACAACGCCGCCAAGGTCATCGAGCGTCTGGCCACGCCGCGCGGACGCTTCCCGCACGTGAAGGTGGCGGGCGACTTCGTGTACGTCTCCGGTACCAGCTCCCGTCGCCCGGACAACACGTTCGTCGGCGTCGAGGTCGACGAGATGGGGACCTCGAACCTCGACATCCGCGCCCAGACCCGCGCGGTGATCGAGAACATCCGATCGATCCTCGCGGAGGTCGGCGCCGGCCTCGACGACCTCGTGCAGGTGACGTCGTACCTGGTGTCGATGAACGACTTCGGTGGATACAACGAGGTGTACGCCGAGATGTTCGACGAATCCGGACCTACCCGTACCACCGTTGCGGTGCACCAGCTTCCGCATCCGCACCTGCTCATCGAGATCCAGGGCGTCGCCTACCTGCCCGCTCATCGCCGCATCAACGCCCCCGACACGGAGGACCGCTCATGACCGTCATCCCGCCCGTCATCGACTTCCAGAAGTGGATCGCCGAGAACAGGCACCTGCTCGCGCCGCCGGTCAACAACCAGACCATGGCGCTCGGCGACGACTTCATCGTGCAGGTCGTCGGCGGCCCCAACGAGCGCACCGACTACCACCTCGACCCGTACGAGGAGTGGTTCTATCAGATCGAGGGCGACATCCACGTCGATGTCATGACCGAGGACGGACCGCAGCGGGTTCACATCCGCGAGGGCGAGACCTGGCTGCTCCCCGGCAATCTCCCGCACTCGCCGCAACGCCCGACCGCCGGTTCCATCGGTCTGGTCATCGAGCGTGTGCGCCGGGAGGGCACCCTCGAGACGTTCCAGTGGTACTGCCTCGAGTGCAACCACCTGATCCACGAGATCGAACTCCAGGTGCGCGACATCGTCGCCGATCTGCCGCCGGTGTTCGTGCAGTTCTACGAGGACGAGCAGGCGCGCACGTGCAGCAACTGCGGTGCCCTGCACCCCGGAAAGGGCTGACGTGAGCGGCATCATCGACGTCCACACCCACTACGTCCCCAAGGGGTGGCCGGACCTGACCGGCGACGCGGGCCCGAACGCCCCGTGGCTGCGGGTCGAGAGCGAGTCCGAGGCCGTCATCATGATGGGCTCCAAGGAGTTCCGTCGGATCCAGTCCGACGCCTGGGATGCGGAGACGCGGCTGCGGGACATGGACGCCGACGGCGTCCGGACCCAGGTGGTCTCGCCCACACCGGCGTTCTTCAACTACGGGCGGTCCGGTGAGCAGGCCGAGCGGATCTCGCGCATCTTCAACGATCTCGCGCTCGAGATCGTCGCGCCGGCACCCGACCGGCTGATCCCGTTCTGCCAGGTCCCGTTGCAGGACGCCGACGCGGCCTGCCGCGAGGTGGAGCGCTGTGTCGCCAACGGGCACCGCGGCGTCGAGATCGGCAACCACGTCGGCGACCGCGACCTCGACAGCGAGGGCGTGGTGACGTTCCTGCAGCACTGCGCATCGCTCGACGTCCCGGTGTTCGTGCATCCGTGGGACATGGATTCGTCGCCGCGACTGGACCGGTGGATGGCGCAGTGGCTCACCGCGATGCCCGCCGAGACGCACCTGTCGATCCTCGCGCTGATCCTCGGCGGCGTCTTCGACCGCATCGACGAGCGCCTGAAGATCGGATTCGCCCACGGCGGTGGATCGTTCGCGTTCTGGCTCGGCAGGATGGAGAACGCGTGGCACCGGCGCAACGACATCATCGGCACGTCCGAGATGCCGCCGTCGCACTACCTCGGCCGGTTCTACGTGGACTCCGTGGTGTTCGACGATCGGGCTCTGCGCCTGCTGGTCGACACCGTCGGTGTCGAGCGTGTGATGGTGGGCAGCGACTACCCGTACCCGCTCGGGGAGCGCCCGGTGGGTGAGGTGGTGCGCAAGAGCGGGTTCCTGGAGGAGGCGGAGCGCCGGTTGATCCAGCGCGGCAACGCCGAGCGATTCCTCGGGATCTCCGATATTGCCTGAGGCATAGCCAAATTGAGATACCCAGCGGCCGATTCGGCATTTGTGAGTCATGTCTCACGACGGCAGAATCTTCCCCACGAGGCCGATGAGGCCGCTGGATTCTCTTGGTGAAGAACGGATCTCGACGATCCGACCGCCTCCCCCCGACACCCGATAGGTATCTGCGATGACCGACAGCACGACACGAGGTAGCGCCGCCGCCTCCGCCCCGGCCGCGCGCAGCCGTGTCGCCATGGCGACACTGGCCGGCACCACGCTCGAGTGGTACGACTTCTTCCTCTACGGAACCGCCGCTGCGCTGATCTTCAACAAGCAGTTCTTCCCCAGTCTGAGCCCCACCGCCGGAACGCTCGCCGCGTTCAGCACGTTCGCGGTCGGGTTCATCGCCCGCCCCCTCGGCGGTCTGGTGTTCGGCCACTTCGGCGACCGGATCGGCCGCAAGGCGACGCTGGTGGTCTCCCTGCTGATGATGGGTATCGGATCGACGCTGATCGGTCTCATCCCGAACTACGAGGCGATCGGCGTCTGGGCGCCGATCCTCTTGGTCGCGATGCGTGTGGTGCAGGGCATCGGGCTGGGCGGCGAGGGCGCCGGCGCGACGCTGATGTCGATGGAGCATGCCCCGGCCGGGAAGAAGAACCTCTACGCGGGCTTCCCGCAGATGGGCACCCCGGCCGGGCTCGTGCTCGCCAACGGCATCTTCCTCACGACCAGTTCGGTGATGTCCGACAGCGCGTTCACCTCGTGGGGCTGGCGTATCCCGTTCGTGCTCAGCATCGTGCTGGTGGCCATCGGACTGGTCATCCGACTGCGGGTCACCGAGTCGCCGTCCTTCACCGGGATCCTCGAGAAGAACGAGGTGTCGAAGTTCCCGCTTCGCGAGGCGCTCGACGTCGGCTTCACCCGGCTCGCGCTCACGCTCCTGGCGGTGCTCGCGAATTCTGCTGTCGCATACGCCTTCATGGTGTTCTCGCTGTCGTACGGCACGCAGCATCTCGGCTACGACAAGCAGTTCCTGATTCTCAGCGTGACGGCGGCCGCGGTGCTGTGGTTCCTGTCGATTCCGGTGTGGACCAAGGTTGCCGACAAGCACGGCCGCCGCACGATGTTCATCGCCGGCTCGGCCGCGATCCTGGCGTGGTGCGTGGTGTTCTTCCCGCTGCTCAACACCGAGAACTCGGTTGTCGCGGTGATCGCCTTCCTCGGAATGGGCCTCATCGTCCCGGTGACCCACTGCGTGCAGGGCAGCATCATCGCCGACACGTTCCCGGCGAAGGTGCGGTACTCGGGATCGTCGCTGATTCTGCAGAGCGGCGCCATCCTCGGCGGTGGACTCGCGCCGATGATCGCCACCGCGCTGCTCGACGCCACGGGATCGTCCACCGGTGTCACGTGGTACCTCGCGACCATCTGCACGATCAGCCTCTTCGGTGCCATCGCGCTGTTCCGGATGGTGCCGGACTCGTCGCGCGGACTGCAGCACGACGAGGAGGCCGCGGTCGTCCGCGCCTGAACCACGTCGGGTGAACCGGAGCCGTCCACCATTCCGGTGGGCGGCTCCGGTTCATTCCGGTTCAGGACCGGCCGGGTGCGATCTCGGCGGCGAACTCTGCCAGGAAGTCCACCAGCGCCGAGGCCGACGGGCTCAGGGTGCGCCCGGCCGACAGGGTGATCCCGACGCTGTGGCCGATCGGATCGAGCGTGATCGGCAGCGTGGTGAGCCGGGCGTCGTCGCGGGGGATCAGGCTGGGGAGGGCCGCAACCATGTCGGTCTCGAGCAGCAGCTGTCGCACCGTCAGGAACGAGGTGGCCTCCACCCGGTTCTCCGGGAGGGGCAGGCCGTTACGGGCGAAGAACTCCTCGAGCTCGCGGCGCAGTGCGGTCTCGACACCCGGCAGGATCCACGGGTACCCGGCGAGATCGCTCAGTTGCAGGTTCGGCCGGCCCGCGAGCGGGTGTCCCAGACGAGTCACGAGTTCCACCGATTCGGCGTAGAGCGTGCGTCGCACGGCCATCTCGTCGGTGGGTGAGGTGAGTCGGCCCACGATGAGATCGATTCGCCCGGATTGTAGTTCGGTCAGCAGCATTTCCGGCGTTCCCTCCCGGACCGACACGGTCAACAGGGGGCGCTCGGACTTCAACCGCGCGATGGCGCCGGGCAGCAGGACGTTCGAGCCGGCGAGATGAGTGCCCACGACCACGGTTCCGCGATCGGCGTCGGCGAGTTCGACGACGTGCCGCCCGGCCTGGGTGAGTTGCGCGATGACCGCGCGGGCGTGCGCGGTGAACGCCTCACCGAAGATCGTGGGGGTGATGCCGCGTGGACCCCGGTCGTACAGCGAGACACCGAGAATCGACTCGAGATCGTGCAGGCTGCGCGTCGCGACCGGTTGGGTGACGTGGAGTGCCGCGGCCGCCGCGACGACACTTCCCTGGCTGGTCAATGCGTCGACGAGGAGCAGATGGCGGAGCTTGAGGCGCCCGTCGAGCAGTTTGGGCATGTCCATGGAGGGGATCCTATCGACGTGCCGAATCGGCGAATACCGTAAGCGATTTGGTGGTTGCAAGGCGCAACCTTCCTGCGGTGAGGCAGGTTTCGCTCCGGGCCCTGCGGCGAAGATCAGAGCGTGGTCTCGAGGCCCGCGAACAGCCCGAGTAGCGCGGCACTCAGCGCCGAGTCGCGGTCGGCGAGGTCGAGGAAGACGTCGTAGTGGTTGCGGTTGGGAATCACGAGCAGTTCGCTCTCGGACCGGCGGCTCCACTCGTGGTGGAAGCTTCGGCTCTGCTCGAGGAAACCGACACCGTCGTGTTCGGCGACCGCGATCACCGCCCGAGGGCCCGCCTGGTCGGTCTGCAGCATCGGGCTCAGTGCACCGGCCCGCGAGACGTCGAGGCCGAGCCACTCGTTCGCGAACGAGTTCACGAGCGGCCGGATGTCGAACAGTCCGCTGATCGGCATCGCTGCCCGAACGACGTCCGGCGGTAGACCCAGCGGATCCTGCCAGCCCGGCACCATCGTCGTGGCCGTCAGGTGCCCGCCGGCCGAACTGCCTCCGACCACGATGCGATCGGGGTCCAATCCGTGGTCGGCCCCGTGGTGGTAGACCCACGCGACCGCGGCCCGCACCTGCCGGACGATCTCCTCGAGGGGCGTGTCCGGTGCGAGCCCGTAGTCGACCGAGACGGTGGCGATGCCTTCGGCGTCGAGCATGCGCGCCATGAAGGCCGTGTGGTGTCGGGACAGTGCGCGCCAGTAGCCGCCGTGGATCGCGACGTATGCCGGGCGTAGCCCGCTCCCCGTGCCCCACACGTCGAGGCGTTCGCCGCTGTGCGGGTCGTATCGCAGATCTGCGAAGCCGTCGAGGTCGCGCACGACCTTCCGCGAAAGCTGCCGGTACTCCTCGATCGTGGAGTCGAACAGTTCGGCGGAGACGGTGTTGCGGACGTTGTAGTCCGCATCGATCTGCGGGTCGGTCATCCCTCCATCCTCTGGGGCGAATCCGATGCCTGTCGAATGCGAAATCCGAGGCGAGATATGACCGTGCTGCTATGGCTCGGTGTATCGAACGACGAAGCGCCCGTCCCCGGCGTGGGGACGGGCGCTTCGGTCCGTTCGATGCTGTCGCTCGTGCGATCAGCGAGCGCGACGCGCCAGACGCTCCGAGTCGGAGATCAGGACGCTCTTGCCCTCGAGGCGCAGCCAGCCGCGGTGTGCGAAGTCGGCCAGTGCCTTGTTCACGGTCTCGCGGGACGCGCCGACGAGCTGGGCGATCTCTTCCTGCGTGAGGTCGTGCGTCACGCGGAGCGAACCGGCCTCCTGGGTGCCGAAGCGCTGTGCGAGCTGCAGCAGCGCCTTGGCGACGCGACCCGGGACGTCGGTGAAGATCAGGTCGGCAAGGTTGTTGTTGGTGCGACGCAGGCGGCGCGCGAGGACGCGCAGCAGCTGCTCGGCGATCTCCGGACGCTGGTCGATCCACGACTTGAGGGCGTCGCGATCCATGCTGACGGCGCGGACCTCGGTGACCGTGGTGGCCGTCGACGTGCGCGGACCCGGATCGAAGATCGACAGCTCGCCGAACATGTCGGACGGACCCATGATCGTCAGCAGGTTCTCGCGGCCGTCCGGCGAACGGCGGCCGAGCTTCACCTTGCCGGAGACGATGATGTACAGCCGGTCACCGGGCTCGCCCTCGTTGAAGATGACGTGCCCGCGGGGGAAATCGACGGGCTGAAGCTGCTTGACCAGCGCAGCCACCGCCGAGGGCTCGACTCCTTGGAAGATGCCGGCTCTGGCCAGAACCTCGTCCACGTGCGCTCCTTTGGAAAAAACGTTCATCAATGCAAGTTGCTGCACGTCGACTGGGTCTCATGCAACGAGTACGCGAACAAAGTCTACTTGGCATAGCTGTGTGACGAGTCACGGACACCGCGTAGAGTTCTACAACTTTGCGAAGAATCCTTCCCGGGTTTACTCACCAACGGGGCGGACGAAGTCTCGTGGGGCCGGAACGCAGGCCCGCTACCAGTGCAATCAGCTCGCGCGACGGGCACTCTCCGCGGTCGTGGTGTCGCGGTCGGCGTCGTCGGAATCAGTCGGGCCGCCCCGCTTGCGGCGACGATGGAACCGGGCGAGCGCGTGTGGGAAGCCCTCGGACGCGAGCGTTGCAACCTCGTCCTGGCTCGCCTGGTCGAGGAACTCCGCGACCTCCTGCTCGCGGACCGTCAACCGCCGAAGCCGGAACTCGACCCGCTCCATGGCCAGTGCGAACAGCATGAGCAGCACAGGAAACAGCACGACAGCCAGACCTTGCATAACGGGAAGTAAACACTGCGAAGGTCTCAGAAGCGACACAGTCCGGAATCCGATCGGCACGCCAGTACGTAGAGTTGTCGAGGTGCACGCGACCTCAGAAGACGACCCGAAATCGGGCGCGGTGCCCGCGGCCACGGGCGAGTCCCGACTCGCCCTCGTGCGTCGGGCCCGGCGGATGAACCGCCGTTTGAAAGAGGCGTTTCCGCACGTCTACTGCGAGCTCGACTTCACCACGCCGCTCGAGCTGACCGTGGCGACGATCCTGTCGGCCCAGTGCACGGATGTGCGGGTCAACCAGGTAACTCCCGCGTTGTTCGAGCGCTACCGCGACGCCCGCGCCTACGCCGAAGCCGACCGGACCGAGCTCGAGGAGTACATCCGGACGACCGGTTTCTATCGCAACAATGCGAATTCGATCATCGGTCTCGGACAGTCGCTCCTGGAGCGCTACGACGGCGAAGTTCCGAACAAATTGAAAGACCTCGTGACGCTTCCCGGCATCGGCCGCAAGACGGCGAACGTCGTCCTCGGTAACGCGTTCGGCGTGCCCGGAATCACAGTCGATACGCACTTCGGTCGCCTCGTCCGGCGCTGGAAGTGGACCGAGGAGACCGACCCGGTCAAGGTCGAGCACGCCGTCGGGGCGCTCATCGAGCGCAAGGAGTGGACCGACCTGTCGCACCGCGTGATCTTCCACGGTCGTCGGGTCTGCCACGCACGCAAGCCCGCGTGCGGGGTGTGCGTGCTGGCGAAGGACTGCCCGTCGTACGGCACCGGGCCCACCGACAAGGTCGCGGCGGCCGCGTTGGTCAAGGGACCCGAGACCGACCATCTTCTCGAGCTGGCAGGTATGTGAGCGGTATGCGTGTTTCCAGTGCAGCGCGGTGGAGTTTGGCCGCGCTCGTCGTGGTGGTGGCGCTGATCGTCGCGATCTGGCCGCGCGGCGGCAAGGACACCGCCGACGTCTCCGACTACCCGGGCGGGAACCGCTCGACGTCGCAGCAGGAGCGCCGCGGTGCCGACACCCCCGAGGCCCTCGCGCCGCTGCGCGCCGACGCCGCTCTCGCGCCGTGCCCCGCACCGACCGGCCCGGCGCCCGACGGCTCCGTATTGAAGGGCATCACGCTCGAGTGTCTCGGCGACGGCAGTCGCGTCGACGTCGGGGCGGCGGTCGCCGGCAAGCCGGTGCTGCTCAACATCTGGGCCTACTGGTGCGGGCCGTGCCGTGAGGAACTGCCGTACCTGCAGCAATACGCGGATCGTGTCGGGGACGCGGTTACCGTCATGACGGTGCACACCGATTCCAACGAGGCCAACGGGCTCGCCCGCCTCGCCGAGTACGACGTCCACCTGCCCGGAGTCCAGGACGGTTCCGCCCGGGTACAGGCCGCCGTCGGCTCGCCGGCCGTGCTGCCGGTCTCGGTGCTGATCCGCCCGGACGGCACGGTCGCGAAGATCCTTCCGCAGCAGTTCCGCAGCGTCGACGAGATCGCCGACGCGGTCCAGCAGTACCTCGGCGTCGCCGCATGAGCTTCCATCTGCAGCGCCCGCTGAACCCTGACGCCGCACCCGAATGGCTCAGCGCGGTGACGCGCACGCTCCCCGCCGACCCCAACCGCGTCAATCCGGTGCTGAACCGGCGGTCCCCGACGGGGGCCGCGGTGCGTCCGGCCGCGGTCCTCGTGCTCTTCGGCGGATCCGCCGAGTCCGATCCGCTCGCCATCGGGGGACTGCCCGCCGACGCCGACGTCCTGCTGACCCAGCGGGCGTCGACGATGCGTCAGCACAGCGGCCAGGTCGCCTTCCCCGGCGGGGCCGCGGATCCCGACGACGACGGACCCGTCGACACCGCTCTCCGCGAGGCGGAGGAGGAGACCAGTCTGGTACGGGCCGGCGTCCAGCCGCTCGCGATGCTGCCCGAGATCTTCATTCCGCCGTCGGGGTTCGACGTCACACCCGTGCTCGCGTACTGGCGCGATCCCAGCCCCGTCGGTGTCGTCGACGCCGCCGAGGCCGAGCGGGTCGCGCGGGTGCCGGTACGGGAACTGATCGACCCGGACAACCGCTTCCAGGTTCGACACCGGGCCGGCTATCAGGGACCCGCCTTCGAGGTCGACGGGATGCTGGTGTGGGGCTTCACCGCGGGTGTACTCGCGGGGCTACTGGCCGTGTCCGGGTGGGAACTCGAATGGGACCACCAGGACGTCCGCGACCTCGACGTAACCCTCACCCGCGTCGCGACCGGTGTGGAGAACGACGACATCACCACCGAATCGGGACATCACCGTCCGTTGCGAGGAATGGGGGAGCGTTGAGCGGATCCGGATGGATCGATCTGGCCGTGATTCTCGTGGCGCTGTTGGCGGCGTCGTCGGGGTGGCGGCACGGCGCGGTCGCGTCGGCGCTCGCGTTCCTCGGTGTCGTGCTCGGCGCCGTCGCGGGCATCCTCATCGCACCGCACGTGCTCGTCCACGTCGACGAGGGCCGGATGCGGGTGCTGGCCGGCATCGCGCTGATCGTGGTGCTGGTGGTCGTCGGCGAGGTCGCGGGCATGGTGCTGGGCCGTGCGGCCCGCAGTGTCATGCACAGCCCGGTGGCCCGCGGTGTCGACAGCTTCGTCGGCGCCGGTCTGCAGCTCGTCGCCGTCCTGGTCGCCGCATGGCTGCTGGCGATCCCGCTGACATCGTCGACGCAGGCCAACGTCGCGACCGCGGTGCGCGGATCCAAGGTGCTCAGCACCGTCGACGACGTCGCCCCCAATTGGCTGCGCGAGGTGCCCAGCGAATTCTCGGCGCTGCTCGACACGTCGGGCCTGCCCGACGTCATCGGACCGTTCGGGCGCACCCCGATCACGAACGTCGAGCCGCCCGATCCGAGTGTGCTCGCCAGCCCCGTCGCCCAGCAGCTGCAGTCCAGCGTGCTGCGGATCCGCGGGGCCGCACCGAGCTGCCAGAAGGCGCTCGAGGGCTCCGGCTTCGTCGTGGGACCCGAGCGCGTCATGACCAACGCGCACGTCGTCGCGGGCACGGCCTCCGTCAGCGTCGACACCGCCGCCGGGCCGCTCGACGCGCGCGTCGTCGTGTTCGATCCGGCCGTCGACGTCGCGATCCTCGACGTGCCCGGCCTGACCGCCGCGCCGCTGTCGTTCGCGCCCGACAAGGCTCGCACCGGTGACGACGCGATCGTCCTCGGCTACCCGGGTGGCGGACCGTACACCGCCAGCGCCGCCCGTGTCCGCGAGGTCCTCGACCTCCGCGGCCCCGACATCTACCGGTCCGGCACCGTCGAGCGCGAGGTGTACACGGTCCGCGGGTCGATCCGGCAGGGCAACTCGGGTGGTCCGCTCGTCGACACGCAGGGCCGCGTCCTCGGGGTGGTGTTCGGCGCCGCCGTCGACGACAGCGACACCGGTTTCGTGCTCACCGCCGACGAGGTGTCCAGGCAGCTCGAGCAGGCGAACGGGTCGACCGCCACCGTCGGCACCGGGGTGTGCATCGTCTGATGCCCGGCGCTGCCCGGGTCAGCGCGATGCGAGCGCGAACCGGGTCAGCGCCTCGGTGACCTCGGCGGGCGACTCCTGGTGCGCGAAGTGTCCGGCACCGGCGACCCGGTGCAGCTGCTGCCCGGGCGCGTGCACGGTCGAGCGTTCGACCGTGGCGGCCAGCACGTACGGGTCGAGGTCGCCGTGGATCTGCAGTACCGGGATGTCCACGCGCTGATCCATCGCGGTCATGAACCGGCGGCCATCCGGACGGAACTGGCTGCGGAACGCCCACCGCTGGTACTCCAGCGCCGAGTGCGCGACGCGCGGGATCTGCATCGCCGAGCGCAGTCGCCGGACCACCTCGGGGAACTCGTCGGACTGCGGCCACGCCGGCCCGGAACGGGCCCGCAGCAGGCGCTCGACCTCGGCGGCGTCGTCGCGGACGAGCCGCCGCTCCGGTCGCCACGGCACCTGGTAGTCCAGGAACGTCGGCAGCAGTGCGGCCCGCTGCCGGCGGTCACGCAGCACGGCCTGCTTGAGCGCGATCGGGTGCGGCGAGCTGACCAGCCCGATGGACTTCACCAGCCGGGGATGCAGCAGCGCCGTCGCCCAGCACACGAGGCCGCCGTCGGCGTGCCCGATCAGGGTGGCGTTGGAGTGGCCCATCGCGCGGATCAGGCCGGCGATGTCACCGGCGAGCGTCCAACCGTCGTAGCCGCGGGGCGGGGTGTCGGTGTCGCCGTACCCGCGCAGGTCGACGGCGACGGCACGGAAGCCTGCGTCGGCGAGGGCGGTCAACTGGTGTCGCCACGACCACCAGATGTCGGCGAAGCCGTGCAGGAGAACGACGAGCGGGGCGTCGGGGCGCGACGGGCCCGCCTCCGCGATGTGGATGCGGATGCCGTTCGCGTGGATGTCACGATGCGTCCACGGTCCGTCGAAACGGACCGTGGACGGGTCTGGCTGTGTCACTTGTGTGGTCAAGGCTCGTGGGGGTTACGGCTGGATCAGCCGGCGGTGCCCGTTCCGGTGCCCAGCGGCGAGGCGGCGTCCGGACGCTGACCCGGCAGCACGGTCGCGGCCTGCTTGAGCGAATCGATCGTCTTGTTCGGTGCGCGGAGCTTGCGGACCCGCAGGTAGCCGAGCAGCGCGAGCACTCCGGTGACGACGAGCATCAGCACGAAGACGATCAGGAACGACGCCCAACGATCGAGCCACACGCTCAGCAGTTCGGCGAGGAAGAAAAAGAAGAAGAAGGCACTGAACACCAGCACGGACAGCGCGAGGATGAAGAACATGCTGCCCTGCAGGCCCTTCTTCACCTCGCTGGTGACCTCGGCCTTCGCGAGTTCGACCTCGGCGCGGAACAGCGTCGAGACCTGGGCGGTCGCATCCCGGACCAGGGTGCCGATCGACGCGTGCTGCGGATCGTGGAGGTCGGTGAGGGGAATGGAGGAGACCGTCGTCGGAACCCCGTCGCCGGTGACTCGGCCGCCGTTTCCCGTGACTCCGTTGCCGTTGGTGAAGCTCACTTCTCGACCCCTCCAGGTTCTTCTGACGCGCTGGTAGCCGACTCGTGAGTGGTTCTCACGTGTCGGTGGCAGCGGCGCGGGCCTGATGGACCCGTCCGCGTCGCAACAGTAACGCCGATCCGATCAGTGACGCAGCCAACGATGTCAAGAGCACCGCGGCTTTAGCAATGTCCGCTTCGCTGCCGTCGCCGATACCCGCGAGCGCAAGATCGGCCACCAGAAGGCTAACGGTGAACCCGATCGCACCGAGCACCGACAGGGCGAACATGTCGCGGAAGCCGAGCAACCGCGGCTTGCTGGCGATGCCGAAGCGGACCGCGAGCCACGAGACTCCGAAGATGCCGACGGTCTTACCGACGAGCAACCCGAGGATGATCGCGAGCGAGATCCTGTTGGTGAACAACTCGCTCAGCACGTGCCCGTTGATCGGGACACCCGACGCGAAGAGCGCGAACACGGGCACACATACGGCCGCCGACCACGGCTGCAGACGGTGCTCGAGACGGGTGGCCGGCGAATACTCCTCGCCCGGGTCGGTGCGGGCACGGGTGAGCAGTCCCAACGCGACACCCGCGAGCGTCGCGTGGATGCCGGCCTGGTGGACGCTGTACCAGGTCAGCAGCGCCAGCGGGACGTACAGAAGAGGTGTCGTGATCCGGCGGCGCTGCGCGTACCAGTAGGCGACCAGGCAGGCGACCGCGGTCAGGATCCACAGCATCGCAATGGACCCGGTGAACAGCACGACGATGAGGATGATCGCGAGCAGGTCGTCGACGACGGCGAGGCTCAGCAGGAAGACGCGGGCGCTCGCGGGGATCCGTGACCCGGTGAGGGCCAGCACCCCCAGCGCGAACGCGATGTCGGTGGCGACGGGGATGGCCCAGCCGCGGTCCATGCCGGGTGTGCCGGCGCCGACGACGGCCGCGATGATCGCGGGCAGGAGGACACCGCCGCACGCCGCGATGATCGGCAGCAGGGCCTTCTTCCGGTCGGCGAGTTCGCCGACGACGAGTTCGCGCTTGAGTTCGAGACCGGCCACGAAGAAGAAGATGGCGAGCAGTCCGTCCTGCGCCCACATTCCGAGACTGAGGTTCAGGTGCAGCGCGCTCGGGCCGACCTGCCAGTCGCGGAGCGCGGTGTAGGAGTTCGCGAGGGGAGAGTTTGCCCACAGCACGGCGACCGCCGCGGCGATGAGGAGGATCGAACCGCCGACCGTCTCGGTGCGGAGATAGCGGGCCAATTCGGAGCGTGTGGCGGGAATCAAGTAGCGCCTTTCACCTGGTATTTCGTCGCGTACGGCAAGTTCACGCCGACCAGACTTCCCGGCACACCTCGAACGATCTTAACGCGTTCTTTGCGACCGTTCAGTCGGAAACTCTCGGTTGCTTCGCAATCTGGCGAAGTGTTGAATTCCTACGGTTTGGGATGAATTTCCACTGAGTGGAACACGTCGGGAACGCGGATCCGGTCGTCCGAATACCGGGATCCGCAGGGATCTGTGCAGGAGCATTGTGAGCAAGGGTGTCGAGTCCGTCGCGCGCGGGCAGGGCGAGTTATCGACGGTCGACTCGACCGACACGGTGGCGGGGGTGCCTCGCAGCCGCATCGTCGTCGCCAGCATGGTCGGTACCTCGATCGAGTTCTACGACTTCTACATCTATGCCACCGCTGCGGTATCGGTCTTCCCGCACCTGTTCTTCCCCAAGGGCAACGACACGACGGCCCTGCTGGCGTCGTTCGCGACGTTCGGTCTGGCGTTCGTCGCCCGCCCGGTCGGCTCGATCGTCTTCGGTCATTTCGGTGACCGCATCGGCCGTAAGGCCACCCTTGTCGGTTCGTTGCTCACGATGGGCATCGCGACGTTCCTCATCGGACTGTTGCCGACCTATCACGCGGTGGGGCTGTGGGCGCCGGCACTGCTGGCGCTGATGCGTTTCTGCCAGGGTCTCGGGCTCGGGGGCGAGTGGTCCGGCGCGGCGCTGCTGGCGACGGAGACCGCGAAGAGCGGCAAGCGGGCGTGGGCGGCGATGTGGCCGCAGTTGGGCGCACCGATCGGCTTCTTCTTCGCGAACGGCCTGTTCCTGCTGATCACGCTCACACTCGGCTACACGAGCAGTTCGTCCCCGGATCTCGACAGCGCGTTCCTCACGTGGGGATGGCGCATCCCGTTCCTGCTGAGTGCCGTCATGGTGATGATCGGCCTGTACGTGCGGCTCAAGCTCGAGGAGACGCCGGTGTTCGCCCGCGCCGTCGCGAACGGCGAGAAGGTCAAGACCCCGCTCAAGCAGGTGTTCAAGACCAGTTGGCGTCAGCTGATCATCGGCACCTTCGTGATGCTGGCGACGTACACGCTCTTCTACATCATGACGACGTGGATCCTCAGCTACGGAACGGGCAAGACCGCCGCGGACGGCGGCCACGGTGCCGGGTTCCAGTACCGCGACTTCCTCGTGCTGCAGCTGGTGGCGGTGCTCTTCTTCGCGGCCGCGATTCCGGTTGCGGGCTGGCTCGCCGATCGGTACGGCCGCCGAATCACCCTGCTCGTCGTCACGGGCGTCATGATGGTGTTCGGGCTGACGTTCGGTCTGATCCTCGACCCCGAGGGCATGGGCGACGCCCGGATGCTGACGTTCCTGATCATCGGCATGATCCTGATGGGTCTGACGTTCGGCCCGATGAGCGCGGTGCTGCCGGAACTGTTCCCCACCAACGTCCGCTACACCGGGTCGGGAATCGCTTACAACACGTCGAGCATCCTCGGCGCGGCGGTGGCGCCGTTCATCGCGACGTGGCTGGCCGAGAACTACGGCGTCGGGTGGGTCGGTGTGTACCTGCTGATCGCGTCGGCGCTGACGTTCGTCTCGCTGCTGATCATGCGGGAGACGAAGGACGAGTCGCTCGACGACGTCTGACGGTCGATCGATCCCGGGACCTCGCAGCGGTCATTGCGTTGCGGGTCACGGGTGGTGACAGACGAGTGGCCCGGGACATCATGTCCCGGGCCACTCGTCCGAGTCGAGGTTGGTCGGATCAACCGTCACCGCCTGCCGCATCGAGGCGGGTGTGCGCTCCTATCCGCAGACGAACAGCGGATAGGGTTCGCCGGGGATCATGCGGTCGTAGCTGACGCGGACCTTGCCGGGCTCGGGCACGACCCCCTCGATCCACGCGTAGGTCCAGGGTCCTTCGTCGAGTGCGACGATGGCGATCGTGTACGGGGCGAAGTCGGTGCACGTGCGGCTGGGGGAGATCTCCAGGACGGTGTACGACACGATCGTCCCGGTGCCCGACGACGGCGTCCGGCTGATCTCGATGCCGTGGCACGACGAGCACGTGGCCGCGTCGTGGGCGAGCAGTTCGCCGCAGTCGTCGCAGCGGCCGATTGTGAAGACGTCCACGTCCGTGATGGTTGAGCGATGATCGTGCATGGGAGACCTCGACTTCGTGAAGCTTGGGTTGTCCGGTTCCCACAGTTCCAACCGGGGCGCAATCCCACGACGGCAGAACTACCCGGGGACATACCTGTTTCCGGACGGGGTACGTACCTGGAGCCCGAAAGGCCAGGTCAGACGGCATCGGTATCGGATTGCCGGCCCTGCTCGACCACCCAGGCCGCGATCTGGGTCCGTGAGTTGAACCCGAGTTTCGCCAGGACATGCTCGACGTGGCCCTGCACGGTGCGCTGCGAGATGACCAGTTGGTCGGCGATCGCCTTGTTGGTCAGACCCTGCGCCACCAGGTCGGCGACCTCCTGCTCACGCGGGGTGAGGTCGGTCGCGGATCGATCGGGGGACGCCTCCTGGGGGAGTTCGTCGTCGATCGCGAATGTCACGGTCTCGTCGAGTGCCAGTCCCGCGCCCTGACGCTCGGTGGCGTCGAACGACCGGTCGCCGAGGGCGCGCCTGACGCGGTCCTCGGTGTCGTCGTGGTTCTCGCGGAATGCCGGGATCACGATGCCCCGGTTGCCGACCGACTCCCACAGTGCGCGGACCGCTCCCAGCAGCACCGCGCTGCGCTGGTACTCGGCCTTCGCGGCCGCGATCCACGCCAGTGCTTCGACGCAGATCGCGGCGCCGAGGAGATCGTCGACCGCGCCGCTCAGCCGGAGCGCCCGCTCGAACAACGGGCGTGCCTGATCCGGATCGTGGTTCCAGATGGCCAGGCCGCGCGAGCACAGGGCGTACGAACGATAGAGCGATTCCCCGTGGGCTTCCGTGATGGCAAGGACTTCGTCGGTGTACTCGCCTGCCTTGGCCGGCTCGCCCAGCGCCACGCACGTCATCGCGAGACCGAGCAGCGTGGTGATACGGCGGAGCAGGTCCTCGCCGTCTCGTACCTGGTCGAGAACGCCGTCCAGCACCATGAGTGCCTCCGGCAGGTCGCCGGCATAGATCGCGAGGTGGCCGGCCGCGTGCGCGACGACGATGTCGGTGTCCCGATCGCCGAGTTGGTCGGCGATGTCGTAGGCCTGCGTGATCAGCGCCCTACCGGTCTCGATGTCGCCCTGGTTCGCCGCCAGCAGGGTCGCCGCTGCCAGTGCCTTCGCGCGCAGCGGGGTGAGCTCGCCGTCCGGTGCGGCGAGTACTCGGTCGATCCAGAGCCGGCCTTCGGTGAGCAGTCCGCGGGAGATCCAGAACAGGAACAGCCCGTTGACGATGCGTAACCCGTTCGCGGCTTCGCCGGGCTCGGTGGTGCAGTACACGAGAGCGTCGCGCAGATTGGCCCGCTCACGTCCGATCCGTGCGATCCTCTCGGGCTGGTTCGGTCCGATCCATTCCGCCTCGGCGCGGGTGACCAGCGCCTGGTACCAGTCCCGGTGCAGCCTGCGGAGTTCGCGGTCCTCGTCCGCTTCACGGAGGCGCTCGAGCCCGTAGTCCCGCAGGATTTCGAGCAGCCGGTACCGGATGACCCCTTCGTTTTCCTCGCGGATCAGGATCGACTTGTCGACCAGCGAGGTGACCAGGTCGAGCAGGCCGAGCGGGGTCAGGTCGTCGCCGGCGATCGCCTCGGCCGCGTCGAGTTCGAATCCGTGCGCGAACACCGACAGGCGGCGCCACAGCTCCTGCTCGGTCGTGGTGCACAGATCGTTGCTCCAGTCGATGCTCATCTGCAGGGTCTGCTGGCGGCTCGGGGCGCCGCGCATACCGCCGGTGAGCAGGCGGAACCGATCGGTGAGCCGGGCCGCCACCTGGTCGACCGACAGCGCGCGCAGCCGCGCTGCGGCGAGCTCGATCGCGAGGGGGAGGCCGTCGAGTTCGGAGCAGATCTCGATGATCGCCGCCCGGTTGTCCTCGGTGAGCTCGAAGCCCGGGACGGCGGCGGCGGCGCGTTCGATGAACAGATTCACCGCCTCGTACTGCGTCAGTGACTTCACGGTCGTCGAACGATCGGGAACGGGGAAGGTGAGCGGGGGCACTCGCAGCACCGTCTCTCCGCCGATCGCGAGGGGCTCGCGGCTGGTGGCCAGGATCCGCAGATCCGGGCTCGTGCGCAGCAGGGTTTCCACGAGCTTGGAGACGTGATCGATGACGTGCTCGCAGTTGTCGAGGATGAGCAGCGCGTTTCGCGGACCCAGGTAGTCGGTGAGGATCTGCGTGGTCGGGACGGAGGCTTGTTCACGCAGGCCCAGCGTCGCGGCCACGGTCTCGGCGACCAGTTGCTGATCGCGTCGCTCACCGAACTCGACCAGCCAGACGCCGTCGTCGAACGCCCGTTGGGATTCGGCCGCCACCCGCAGTGCGAGGCGGGTCTTGCCGACGCCGCCGATCCCGGTCAGGGTCACCAGGCGCGAGCCGGCGAGCAGTCGTCTCGTCTCGGTCACCTCCCGGCGCCGACCGACGAAACTGGTCAGATCGAGAGGCAGGTTGCCGACCTTGCCTCGCCTCGCGGACGCCATCCGTGACCTTCTTTCGGTCCCCCCGGTCACGGTACGCCTGCGGGTCGGTTAGCGGGTTGACCTCGTGTTATGGCACCGAGGTGCGCAAGAAGGCAGCCGGTTCAGGAGGTCGACAGCGGATCCGCCGATGCGGGAGAGCGGTCGGCGACCGCCACCGACGGTGCCCGTCGTCGATCCTCGACGACGCGCAGCGCGGTCGCGCCGATGGTGATCCAGAACGAGGCGACGAGCGCGCCTCCGATCACATCGGTGAGCCAGTGAACGCCGAGGTACACGCGGGTGGCCGCGACGACGACAGTGGCGCAACCGGCGAGAAGCGCGAGCAGGGTCCGCACCCGAGGCGACAGCCCGACCGCCGCGATCACGACGATCATGCCGAGCAGGGTCGCGGTTCCGGTGACATGACCCGACGGGAACGAATGATCGGTTTCCACGATGCGCTGGAGCGACGCAGACGGCCGGTCTCTCCCGATCAGCGCCTTGAGTGCGGCGCTCGACACGGCCGCAGCGCCGACGGTGCCGATCAGCGCCACCGCCGGCACCAGCGAGCGGGACCTCCACGCGAACAGTGCCGCCACCGCGACCGCCAGCACCACCGTGGCCGCGGGGCTACCCAGGTCCGTGACCGCCATCGCGGCACCGTCCAGCGTGGCGGTGCGGTGGGCGACGAACCACGATGTGAGGGCCGCGTCCCGACCGGTCAGCCAACCGCCGTCGTGCACCTGAACCGCGAGCACGGCCATCGCGACGACGAGCCCACCCGCCCGCAGGGCCGCGGAGAGGTAAACGCGGCGACCGGCCAGCGCGACCCCGGCGACGAACACCACCGCGGCGATACCGAGGACGCCGAGCGCCACTTCCGCCGAGCCGGGTTCCGTGGCGATCTCGGCGGTGGTGTCGGCGGTCACGGTGTGCGCGAGGTCGAGAATTCGAGACATTCCCCGAGGGTTCCAAGACGGTGCTGTGCAAACACTGAGAGCGGGTGGTCCCTTCCGTCGCTCTCTGCTCTACTGAACCCTGCGGCCGACCAGATCGATGGAGGACCGGTGCGGATTCTGCTGGTGGAGGACGAGGTGCGCCTCGCCGAGACGGTTCGGCGCGGTCTGGCCGCGGAGGGGTTCGTCGTCGAGCTCGCGCACGACGGGTTGGACGGATTCGATGCGGCGGTCGGCGGCGACTTCGACGTCGTGGTCCTCGACATCATGCTGCCGGGCAAGAACGGCTACGACGTCGTCCGCGAACTCCGTCAGCAGGGCGTCTGGACCCCCGTGTTGATGCTCTCGGCGAAGGACGGCGAATACGATCTGGCCGACGCGTTCGATCTGGGGGCGGACGACTACCTCGTCAAACCGTTCTCGTTGGTCGTGCTCACCGCCAGGCTCCGCGCGTTGGTGCGGCGCGGTGCACCGGTCCGCCCGACCGTGCTGACTGCGGGCGGGCTCGAGCTGGACCCGGCGCGACGGCGGGTGAGTCGGGGCGGAGCGATGCTCTCCCTGACGCCGCGGGAGTACAGCGTCCTCGAGTACCTGATGCGCAACGCCGGGTCGGTGGTATCGAAGCTCGAGATCCTGCAATCGGTGTGGGACAGCCACTACGAGGGGGACGACAACATCGTCGAGGTCTACATCGGGTACCTCAGGCGAAAGGTGGACGCGCCGTTCGGCACTCGCTCGATCACCACTGTTCGTGGGGTCGGCTACTGTCTGGAGTCCGACGCCTGATCGCCGGTGTCGGCGGGCAACGTCACGACGAATCGCGCACCGCCGCCCTCGGGTTCGACGAGGTCTACTGTTCCGCCGTGTGCGGCGATGATCTCCGCGACGATGGCCAGGCCGAGTCCCGTCCCGCCTCCTTCACGGGTTCGGGGGGTGTCCAGGCGAACGAAGCGCTCGAAGATCCGGGCCCGTTGCGCAGCAGGCACACCGGGGCCGTCGTCCTGGACGGCGATCACCGCCGCGCCGTCGTGGAGTCCACATTCGAGGCGAATCTCGTTGTGGGCATGACGGACTGCGTTGTCCACCAGATTGCGGACCGCGCGCGCGAGTTGTCGCGGATCGCCGTGCACGCGGGCCGGCATGATCTCGGTTCGCACTCGCACGCCGGGTACTGCCCGGCATCGGGCGGACTCCGCGAGGAGGATGTCGTCCACGTCCACGTCGGTCGCGGTGCCTGCCAGTTCCTGCTCGTCGGCGCGCGCGAGCATCAGGAGGTCGTCGAGAAGGTCGCGCATCCGGCGTGCCTCCGGGAGGAGGGTTTCGTCGATCAGTGTCTCGTCGATCAACTCGGGCTTGGTGTGGGCCAGTTCGAGTGCGGCGGTGATCGTCGCGAGTGGACTGCGAAGCTCGTGTGATGCGTCGCTGACGAAGCGCCGCTGCGTAGTGCTGCCGTGCTCGAGCCGGGCCAGCATGTCGTTCATCGTCTCGGCCAGACGTGCGATCTCGTCGCCCGTTCGCGGCACGGGCACTCGCTCGTCGAGCCGCCCGGTCGAGATCGACGCCACCCGGGAGCGGATCCGTTCGACCGGCGCGAGCGCCCCGCCGACGAAGCGGTAGGTGGCGAACGCGACGAGCGCCACGACCAGCGGTCCACCGACGGCCAAGAGGAGGCCGACGGTGACGATCACACGCTCGACGGGTTCGCGGTCCGCGCCGACCAAGACGGTGAGCGGTTCGGACGGCGGACCCGCGCCCCGTGCAACGAGCCAGTAGTCGCCGCCGCGGTGGTCCTCCACCCGCCCGAGCGACACTTCCTCGCCCGGACCCAGGGTCGGTGTCGCCAACGGGGACGGTGGGGCGCCGGTCGATTCAGCGACGACCGAGTGGTCTGCACCGACCACCTGGATCACTCCGATCTGGTCGTCCGTCGCGAGCAGACCCGGATCGAGGGCCGCGGGCGATACGTTCTGCAACTGCATGGCGATCTGTTGTGCGCGGACGTCGGCCGCGTCCCGGGCCGACTGTTCCAGGGCCCGGTAGAGCACGAACACCATCGCCCCGCCGGCGATCACGAGGCAGACGATCACGACCAGTGCCGCGGCCGTGGCGGAACGGGCACGCACGTTCCAGCGACGCGGGTCCAGCGGAATGGCCTTCCGTCTCATCTTCTCTTCCCGAACTCCTCACGGTGCGCCGATCGCTCCGGGCAGTGACGACGGTACGGGTGTACGTGGCCGAGCGCGATCCCGACTCAGCCGGTTCACAGCATTGTGATGCCGATGTGGCAGCGTCGTGTCACTCGTCCAGCTGGGCAGTCAATGTCGCTGTGGCCATGGCGATCACGTTGGCCTTGAAGGTGTCGAGAGGGACCGGCATACGCCGGCGTCCGGCCATGTCCCGGGCGCGCACGGCGAGCATCGCGGAGACCAGGATCAGGGTCCCCTGGATGCGTTCGTCGACCAGGCGGGGCGGAAGGTGATCGATGCCGTCGCGCATGGTCCCGATGGTCCGGGCGAGGCTCGGGTACTTCTCGACGCCGTCGAGCTGGTCGGGCGTCAGTTCGTACATCGTCTGGCCGAGGATCCGCAGGTAGCGGCGCCCCGATTCCTCCGCGAGGAGTTCGGCGAGCGGGAGGACCGCGAGTTCGACCGCGTCGCGGGGGGTGGTCGGCCCGGGGTCCGGCCAGTCGGCGAGCAGTCGCGCCCGCCGCTCCTCGATCCGCTGGAGGTGCTTCTCGAGAATGGCCTGGAGTACGCCTTCGCGGGATCCGAAGTGGTAGCGCAACGCCGACGGATTGCGTTGTCCTGCACCTTGAACGATGTCTCCGACAAGTGTGGCCTCCACACCCTTGGTGGCGAACAGTTCCTCGGCGACCTCGAGGAGTTTCTGTTTCGTCGAAATCGTCTCCTGACTCATCCGCCTAGTGTAACTTCCCGGTCTACTACTAATAAGGAGTATTAAATGAACCTGGTCGAAGCGAGACGGTTCCGGGGGTTGCGGGCAGCTGTGGTGGTGGCCGCCGCGCTGTCGACGACGGTCGGCGGTGCCGGCACTGCCGGTGCCACAGGAAGTCTCGGGTCGGGCAGCCTCGGATTCGGAAGCCTGGACGGCGGGGGAGCGTTGCCGTACGCGGACACCGGGTGGGTCACGCTCCACGGTGATCCGGCCAATCGCAAGCAGCAACTGGGGGTGACGCCGGCCGCCGAGTACACGCGCTGGACCGCGCTCGAGGGCGCGGCCGTTCTGACCACCCCGGTGCTGCTTCCGAACGGCAACCTCGCGGTGACCACCGGAAAGGCCGAGGGGAACGCGAACCTGCACGTGCTCGACAGGCTCGGCAACACGGTCTGGGAATCGCCGGGATGGCGTGGACAGGACGGTGTCGACTCCGCGGCCATCATGTCCTCGCCGATCGTCGACACGGACGGAAACCTCTACATCAGTGACGCCGACCAGTTCTGGTCGTACACGAGCGGCGGTGATCTGCGATGGGTGATCGACCTGCCGGCCGCCCCGACACCCAATCCCTTCGCTGCCGGATCGCGCCCGATCAACCCGTTCGTCACCGCCGTGTTCACGAAGGACGGCGCGGTGCTGGGCACGACGGCCTTCGGTCAGGTCGTTGTCGTCGATCGCGCGACGGGCGAACTGCGAGCACCGATCCTGCAGTTGCCGGGCACGCTGGCGAAGCGGCACACCGCGACGGCGATGTCCCCGAGCATGTGGTCGGACGGGATCATGGATCCGGCCGTCAGGGATCCGATCTTCCAGATCATCATGGGCGGAATCGTGCAGAGCGCCAACACGCCTGCCGTCTACGCGACGTCGGGTCGTGTCTTCGTGGCTGCCACCGACACCGAGCCGGACAAGGGGGCGCTGTACGGGCTGGACGTGACACCGCCGCGGGGTGGGAAGCCGGGGTCCGTGTCGATCGCGTTCGCGGCGCAGATGGGCCCGGGCAGCGGCTCCAGCCCCGTTCTGTCCCCGGACGGTCGCACGGTCTACACATGTGACGACGAGGGCCTGCTCTACGCGTTCGACACCACGACGGGAGCACTGAAGTGGAGTGCGCCGTCCAACGCCGCCGCGGCTGCCGTCGCGGTGGATGCCGCCGGAGCCGTCTACGTCCTCACCAACCCCGGTGTCGCGTCGGCGTTCAGTGCGGACGGTGAAAAGCTCTGGGACGCAAACCTTGCGGCGGTCACCAGTGCGGCACTGCCCGTCAGTGACGCGTACGGTGCGCCGATCGTCCGGGGCAACGGCAATCCGACCGTCGTCGACGGCGCCGTGCTGATCGAGGTCTACTACGGGTACGACGTCCCGGTGCAGGGGTACCCGGTCTCGGTTCCGGTGAGGACGGCCATCGTCGAACTCGACCCGACGACGGGGGTGGGGCGCCGCAACGTCGCCTTCGCCAGTGACACCACGGAGGGACTGCTCGCCGTGGCACCCGACGGCCGGATGTTCTCGACGCTCGGGGCGATGACGTCGACCGCGATCGCGCCGCTCGCGCCGATGGTGAATCCGAATCTGCCCGAAGGCCTCTCGGTGATGAGCCTGCGTGGTGGGCTGGAAGGGTTCATCCCTGTCTCCTGACGTGCGGACCGGAAACGACGAACGGGTGCCGCCCGGACCGGAAGGTCCGGGCGGCACCCGTTCGGTCGGGTCCTACTTGCCGCGGATCGCGTCGAACACCTTGGGGTCGACGAGGGTCGAGGTGTCGCCCAGGTCGCGGCCCTCGGCGACGTCGCGCAGCAGGCGGCGCATGATCTTGCCGGAGCGGGTCTTCGGCAGTTCCGGCACGACGGTGATCTGCCGGGGCTTGGCGATGGGGGAGATCTCGGTGGAGACCTGCGCGCGCAGTTCCGCGATGAGCGCCTCGCCTGTGTTGTCGGCGCCTTCGCGCAGGATCACGAACGCGACGATGCCCTGCCCGGTGGTCTCGTCCGCGGCGCCGACGACGGCGGCCTCGGCGATCGACGGATGCCCGACGAGCGCGGACTCGACCTCGGAGGTGGAGATGCGGTGGCCGGAGACGTTCATGACGTCGTCGACGCGGCCGAGGACCCACAGCGCGCCGTCCTCGTCGTACTTGGCGCCGTCACCGGCGAAATAGCATGTGGGACCGTGGTAGTGCGCCCACCTCGACCAATAGGTCTCGCGGAAACGTTCCATGTCGCCCCAGATGCCGCGCAGCATCGCCGGCCACGGCTGGTCGAGGACCAGGTAGCCGCTGCCGCCGGCACCGAGTTCGTGGGCGTCGTCGTCGACGATCTTCGCGGAGATGCCGGGCAGCGGCGCCATCGCGGAGCCGGGCTTGGTGGCGGTGACGCCGGGCAGCGGCGAGATCATGATCGCGCCGGTCTCGGTCTGCCACCACGTGTCGACGATCGGGGCGGTGCCGGCGCCGATGACGTCGCGGAACCAGCGCCACGCCTCTGGGTTGATGGGCTCGCCCACCGAGCCGAGCAGCCGGATCGACGACAGGTCGTGCGCGTCGGGGATCTCGCGGCCCCACTTCATGAACGTGCGCACCAGCGTCGGCGCGGTGTAGTAGATCGTGACGCCGTACTTCTCGATGATCTGGAAGTGGCGGTGCTCGTCCGGCGAGTTGGGGGTGCCCTCGTAGACGACCTGCGTGACGCCGTTGCTCAGCGGGCCGTAGACGATGTAGCTGTGCCCGGTGACCCAGCCGATGTCGGCGGTGCACCAGTACACGTCGCGGCCGGCCTTGTGGTCGAACACGTTGTGGTGGGTGTACGACGCCTGGGTCAGGTAGCCGCCGGAGGTGTGGATGATGCCCTTGGGCTTACCGGTGGTGCCGGAGGTGTAAAGGATGAACAGCGGGTGCTCGGCGTCGAACGCCTGCGCCTCGTGCACGGGCGACGCCTTCTCGACGGTCTCGTGCCACCACAGGTCCCGCCCGGCGGCGATGTCGACGTCGATGCCGGTCCGCTTGACCACCAGCACGTTCCGAACAGAACGAGCACCGGCATCCGCACAATCGCCGGCATCGCCGGCCAACGCCTCGTCGACCGCGGGCTTGATCGGGGCGGCCTGGCCGCGGCGCCACTGCCCGTCGACGGTGACGACCAGCTTGGCCTCCGCGTCGTCGATGCGCGAGCGCAGCGCCGTCGCCGAGAACCCGGCGAACACGACCGAATGGGTCAGGCCCAGGCGGGCGCACGCGAGCATCGTCACGATCGCCTCGGGGATCATCGGCATGTAGATCGCGACACGGTCGCCGGCGACGAGGCCGAGTTCGGTGAAAGTGTTTGCCGCGCGGCTCACTTCGGCGAGCAGGTCGTTGTAGGTGATGTCGCGGCTGTCGCCGGGCTCACCCTCGAAGTGGATCGCGACGCGGTCGCCGTTGCCGGCGATCACGTGCCGGTCGACGCAGTTGTACGCGACGTTGAGGCTGCCACCGACGAACCACTTCGCGACGGGCGCGTCCGACCAGTCGAGGACCTGCGTCCACTCGGTCGCCCAGTCCAGGCGCCGCGCCTGGGTGTCCCAGAAGGCGAGCCGATCGCCGTCGGCCTCGGCCTGCAACTCGGGGCCGGCGTTCGCCGCGGCCGCGAACTCCGCGCTGGGCGGGTACACCTCGGGGGCGTCAGTAGCACTGCTCGTCATCTCGGCTTGCCTTCTTTCATCGAAATCGACGGTTGTCGCACGTGTGAGGGTAGTCACAGGTGATCGGCGTCGCAGGATTCCCTCCCGCGGAGCGGTCGCCGCCTGCGGTGATCGGTCGATTTCGCGCGACGGGCGGTCGGCGCGGTGCCGGGCGGGCCGCTTCGTTGCGATCGGGCCTCGAACGAGTGCCGATCCGGTCGGTGCTCGCTCGACCAGCCCGCGCGGACCCTCACCGCTGGCTATCGTCGCAGCACCAACCGTGCGTGCCTCGCCGGCGGGAGGAGTGCCTTGCGTATCGCGCGCGCCGCCGCGGCGGCGCTGGTGATGGGACTGGTCGCGTCGGTGCTCGCAGCGTGCACCGGCGGGACGACGTCGGGCACAGGCATCGTGTACGCGTGGAGCGGCGAACCGCAGAACCCGCTGATTCCGACCGATACGAGCGAGAACACCGGCGGCCGCGTGCTCGACGCCCTCTTCGCCGGCCTCGTCTCCTATACCGCCGACGGCGCCACCGAGAACGAGGTGGCGGAGTCGATCGAGACCGCCGACGGGCAGCACTACACGGTGACGCTCGAGAGCGGTTGGACGTTCACCGACGGCACCTCCGTCACGGCGCGGTCGTTCGTCGACGCCTGGAACTACGGTGCGCTGTCGACCAACGCGCAACTGCAGTCGTCGTTCTTCGATCCGATCGAGGGGTACGACGAGGTCGCGGCGGCGAACCCGACGGTGCAGACGATGTCGGGGTTACGGGTGCTCGACGACCGCACGTTCACGATCACACTGAAACAACCGGAGTCGGCCTTCCCGCGACGGCTCGGATTCGCCGCGTACTACCCAGTGCCGCAGTCGGCGTACGCGGACATGGCGGCTTTCGGGCAGCACCCGATCGGCAACGGTCCGTACCGGTTCGCGAACGATGATGCGTGGCAACACAATGTGCGGATCGATCTGGTCACGAATCCCGGCTACCGGGGCAATCGGGTGGCGCGGAACGAGGGCCTGGCGTTCGTGCTCTACAGCAACCTCGACACCGCCTACACCGACCTGCTGTCGAACAATCTCGACGTTCTCGACGGTGTTCCGGCCAGTGCGCTCGACACGTACGAGCAGGATCTGTCGGGGCGCACCGTCAATCAGCCGTCGGCCACGATCGAGACCTTCACCATCCCGGAGCGGTTGCCGCACTTCGGTGGTGCCGAGGGGGTGCTGCGCCGGCAGGCGATCTCTCAGGCGATCGACCGGGGGCGGATCACCGACCGCCTGTTCGCGAGCACCCGAACCCCGGCCCGGGATTTCACGAGCCCGGCGATCGAAGGCTGGACGCCGGATCTGCCCGGGGCCGAGCGCCTCGACTTCGTGCCCGATCGCGCCCGGGCCCTGTGGGCGCAGGCCGACGCCATCGCTCCCTGGTCCGGGTCGTTCCAGATCGCCTACAACTCCGATGGCGGACACCAGGACTGGGTGGACGCGGTGTGCAACAGCATCCGCAACACGCTCGGTATCGACGCGCACGGTGCGCCGTATCCGACGTTCGCGCAACTGCGGACCGAGGTGACCGAACGGACGATCGGGACGGCATTCCGGTCCGGTTGGCAGGCCGACTACCCGCAGCAGTACGGATTTCTGGCCCAGAACTATCAGACGGGAGGTAGCGCCAACGACGGCGAGTACTCGAACCCCGAATTCGACCGCCTGCTGCGGGCGTCGGCGGGCGCAACGGATCCGGTCGAGTCGCAGACGTTGATCGATCGCGCACAGGAGGTCCTGCTGCGCGACCTGCCGGCGGTACCGAACTGGAACCGGAACGCCACCGGGGGCTGGTCCGAGTACGTCACGAACGTCCGGATCGGCTGGGACGGCGTGCCGGTGTACTACCTGATCGAGAAGAAGTAGATCATGCTCCGATACACCGGCCGCCGCGTGCTGCAGATGATTCCGGTCTTCCTCGGGGCGACGTTCCTGATCTACGCGCTCGTGTTCCTGCTGCCCGGCGACCCGGTCGCGGCGCTCGCCGGCGACCGGGCCCTCACCCCGGCCGTCACCGAGCAGTTGCGGGCCCGCTACCACCTGGACCAGCCGTTCCTGGTGCAGTACCTCGAGTACCTGAAGGGGATCGTCACGCTGGACTTCGGGACGTCCTACTCGGGACGTCCGGTCGGAGAGGTTCTGGCGCAGGCCTTTCCGATCACGCTGAAGCTCGCGGTCATGGCCGTCGCGATCGAGACCGTGTTCGGGGTGGGTGCGGGACTGATCGCGGGCCTGCGGAAGGGCGGGATATTCGACTCCACCGTGCTGATTCTGAGCCTGGTGCTGATCGCGGTGCCGGTGTTCGTACTCGGGTTCCTGGCCCAATTCTTCATCGCCATCCGGTGGGGGCTGGCGCCGCCCACCGTCGGCGCCGACACCAGCTTCTCCCGGATGTTGTTGCCGGCGTGCGTGCTCGCCGCGGTGTCGTTCGCCTACGTGCTGCGGCTCACCCGCACCTCGGTCGCCGCGACCCTGACCGCCGATCACGTACGTACCGCGACCGCGAAGGGGCTGTCGCGGCCGCGGGTCGTCGGCGTCCACGTGCTGCGCAACTCGCTCATTCCGGTCGTCACGTTCCTCGGGGTCGACCTGGCGGCGCTGATGGGCGGCGCGGTCGTCACCGAGGGCATCTTCAACATCAACGGCGTGGGCGGCACGATCTATCAGGCCGTCATCCGGGGCGAGGCACCCACCGTCGTCTCCTTCGTCAGCGTGCTGGTGGTCGTCTACCTGATCGCGAACCTGCTCGTCGACCTGCTGTACGCGGTCCTCGATCCCCGGATCCGGTATGTCTGACGTGGCACGGGCGCAGGGCATGTGGGCGTCGACATGGCGGCGGCTGCGTCGCCGGCCGATGTTCCTGCTCGCGTGCCTGATCCTGCTGGTGGTGGCGGCGGTGACCTTGTTCCCGTCGCTGTTCACCGACCTGGATCCGCGCTACTGCGACATCGCCGACAGCCTCGCGCCGCCGCGGTCGGGGCACTGGTTCGGGTTCGACCGTCAGGGCTGCGACGTCTACGCGCGGACCGTGTACGGGGCGCGGCCGTCGGTCACGGTGGGGGTGTGCGTGACCACCGCGGCGTTGGTCATCGGGGTGATGTTCGGTGCGCTTGCCGGATACTACGGCCGCTGGGCCGATTCGCTGCTCTCCCGCGTCACCGATATCTTCTTCGGCATTCCCCTGATCCTCGCCGCCATCGTGCTGATGCAACTGTTCGCGCAGCGCACCATCTGGACGGTGGTGGCGGTGCTGGCCCTGTTCGGCTGGCCACAGATGGCGAGAATCGCACGCGGAGCAGTCATCTCGGCCAAATCCAACGACTACGTCCTCGCCGCCCGGGCCGTCGGGATGTCGCATCCTTCGATCCTGCTGCGGCACGTGCTGCCGAACTCGCTGGCGCCCATCATCGTCGTGGCCACGATGTCGCTCGGCACGTTCATCGTCGCGGAGGCGACGCTGTCGTTCCTCGGGATCGGGTTGCCGCCCACCACCGTCTCGTGGGGCGGCGACATCAGCACGGCGCAGGTCACGTTGCGGCGCGGTTCGACGATCCTGTTCTACCCGGCCGGCGCGCTCGCGATCACCGTCCTGGGCTTCGTGCTTCTCGGCGACGCCCTGCGCGACGCGCTCGACCCGACCACCGCGAGGCGGCTATGACGGACCCGGTGCTCGCCGTCGAGGGCCTCGACGTCTCGTTCGGGTCGGGGTCCTCGCAGGTGCACGCCGTGCGCGGGGTGGACCTGACGGTGTTCCCGGGCAGGACGGTCGCGGTCGTCGGCGAATCCGGTTCCGGCAAATCGACGCTCGCGCATGCGATCATCGGGTTGCTGCCGGGATCCGGCCGGATCACCGGAGGCCGGATCGTGTTCGCGGGCACGGATCTCGTGGGTGCGTCGGAGCGCGAGTACGTCCGGATTCGCGGCAGCGGCATCGGGTTCGTGCCACAGGACCCGGCGACCAACCTCAATCCGGTCTGGAAGGTCGGCTTCCAGGTCCGGGAGGCACTGGAGGCCAACGGGATCGCGAAGGGGCGCGCAGCGCGCACGCGCGCCGACGAACTGCTCACGGAGGCAGGCCTCGACGACGCGGCGGCGCGGTCCGGGCACTATCCGCACGAGTTCTCGGGCGGTATGCGGCAGCGGGTCCTCATCGCCATCGGCCTCGCGGCACGCCCCCGGTTGCTGATCGCGGACGAGCCGACGTCGGCGCTCGACGTGACGGTGCAGCAGCGGGTCCTCGACCATCTCGCCGGGCTCACCGGCGAACTGGGCACCGCGGTCCTGCTCGTCACGCACGACTTGGGCGTCGCGGCCGAACGTGCCGAGCACGTCGTCGTCATGCACCAGGGGAGGGTTGTCGAATCCGGCCCGGCCGAAAAGATTCTCACCGACCCCGAGGACGCCTACACGCGACGGCTGGTGGCCGCCGCGCCGTCGCTCTCCATGACGCGGCCGCGCGGGCGTGCCGAACCGGCGGCGCCGCCACTGCTGGTGGTCGACGGCCTGCGGAAGGTGTTCCGCCGGCGCGCGGCGAAACTCGGACGGCACACCGAGGTCACCGCCGTCGACGACGTTTCGTTCACCGTCGCGCGCGGCACGACGACCGCGATCGTCGGCGAGTCCGGCTCGGGCAAGTCGACCGTCGCCCGCATGGTGCTCGGTCTGCTGCCGCCGGACGCCGGATCGGTGGTGTTCGACGGGGCCGATGTCGCGTCACTGGGCCGGGGAGAGCGGCAGTTCCGTCGCCGCGTCCAGCCCGTCTTCCAGGACCCGTACGGCAGCCTGGATCCGACGTACTCGGTGCAGCGGATCGTCGACGAGCCGCTGCGGGTGCACCGAATCGGTGGCCGACGCGAGCGTGCCGCACGGGTGGGTGAACTGCTCGACCGTGTCGCCCTGGCGTCCGACATCGCGCACCGGTTCCCCGCGGAACTGTCCGGTGGGCAACGGCAGCGGGTCGCGATCGCGCGGGCGTTGGCGCTCGGACCGGACCTGGTCGTGTGCGACGAGGCGGTGTCGGCGCTCGACGTCGTCGTGCAGGACCAGATCCTGCGACTGCTCGACGACCTGCAGCGCGACCTGGGGCTGACATACGTGTTCATCAGCCACGACCTGGCTGTGGTCCGCCGGATCGCGGACCGGGTGGTGGTGATGCACGGTGGCCGGGTGGTCGAGGCGGCCTACGCGGAGGAGGTCTTCGAGCGCCCCCGTCACGAGTACACGAGACGCCTGCTCGACGCGATCCCGCGCGGCCGGCGGCGCTGACGGGTCACGGGGCCACCGGGCCGGCGTCGGGCAGCGGGTAGCGTCTGGGCCGTGAGTGTTCCCGTGACGGATCCCCTGCGGCCGCTGTTGGACCTGCCCGGTGTGGTCGAGTCGGCAGATCGCGCGCGCGACGCGCTCGGCGAGGTGCATCGGCACAAGACGAACCGTCGGGGCTGGCCGCAGACGGCCACGGAGGCATCCGTGCGCGCGGCCCGCGCGTCCGCCGCCATCGACGGCGGTTCGATGGAACTACCGACTCCGGGCACGGTGGGCGATCCGGTGCTGTCGGGTGCGCTGCGCGTCGCGCAGGCCCTGGACGGGGAGTCGCTGACCGTCATCCTCCCGACCTGGCAGCGTGCGCCGCTCCAGGCACTCGCGCGCCTGCATCTGCTCGCCGCGGCCGACCTCGTAACCGATCAGGAGACACTGGGGCGGCCGCGCACCGAGTCGGGTGTCGGGGAACGCCTCGACATGCTTGCGCAGCTGATCACGGGTGGGACGAAGGCGCCCGCCCCGGTGCTCGCCGCCGTCGTGCACGGCGAACTGCTCGCGCTGCGGCCCTTCGGCGTGGCCGACGGGATCGTGGCCCGCGCCGCGTCGAGACTGGTCGCCACTTCGACCGGCCTCGATCCGCACAACCTCGGGGTGCCCGAGGTCAGTTGGATGCGCCGGGTCCCGGCGTATCGGGCCGGGATCGAGGGATTCGCGTCGGGAACGCCCGAGGGCGTAGGTAGTTGGGTGATTCTGTGTTGCGGTGCGCTCGAGGCGGGCGCCCGCGAGGCGATGTCGATCGCCGATGCCGCCGCGGGCTGACCAGGATCTACCTGGCGCAGACATGCGTAGCGGGTGGAGTCACCGACCTCGGTCGGATTCGCCACCCGCTAGCACGGACTGCCGGGTTACCAAGCGTGCAAGGTGGGTTGTGTGTCAACGGCCTCGGCGTAGGCTCGGTCGGTGGCGGGTCGTCCCTGCAACCTGTGCGGGGTCCTTGCCGTCAGGCGTCCGAGTCGCGCAAGCCCACAACGCTTCTGCCCTTATAGTGGCTTGTGCTCCGCGTGGGTACCTGGTGCCCGTGCTCGGAAGTCCGTGCGGGGAATCGGGCCTTCTCTTCCGGTCCGATCCTGGCCTTCCGGCCTTCCGTAACTCCTTTGTACCCCGTGCTCCAAACCACTTCAAGTGGCAATTTTCCTTTGTGGCAGACGCGGGTTCAGCGCTTTCGGCGTCGGATGCCGTACGTGAACGCCCCGGCGACGGCCGCGCCTGACAGCACCGCCGCGGCCGTGGCGACCGTAGTTCGCGACGGCGTCTGCAGTCGCGCGCGCAGCGACACGGGGTTGGAGAAAGACAATACGGGCCAACCATTTTCGCCGGCGGCACGACGCAATGCGCGATCCGGGTTGACGGCAGTGGGGTGGCCGACCGCCTGCAGCATCGGTAGATCGGTGACCGAATCCGAATACGCGTAGCACTGCGACAGGTCGTACCCGTGGGTCTTCGCCAGCTCGTGCATGGCCTCGACCTTGCCGTCGCCGTAGCAGTAGAACTCGAGTTCGCCGGTGTACCGGCCGTCCTCGACCACCATGCGGGTCGCGGTGCTGTACGTGGCGCCGAGGGCGGCCGCGATGGGCGTCACCACCTCCTCGCCGGACGCCGAGACGATCACGACGTCGTGGCCGCGTGCCTTGTGATCGGCGATGAGATCGGCCGCCTCGGCGTACACCAGCGGATCGACGATGTCGTGCAGCGTCTCGGCGACGATGCTGCGGATCTGCTCGACGTCCCAGCCGGCTGTCATGTTCGTCAGATGGGCGCGCATCCGCTCCATCTGGTCGTGGTCGGCGCCGGAGAGGAGGAAGAGGAACTGCGCGTAGCTCCCCTGCAGGACGGACCGGCGGGTGATGAGTCCTTGCGCGAAGAACGGCTTGCTGAAGGCGAGCGCGCTCGACTTGGCGATGACGGTCTTGTCCAGATCGAAGAACGCGGCCACACGGCCGCGTTGGGTGAGTGCGCTCGGGAGGGCGGTCACGTGGCCAAGAATAGGGGAGGAATGGGGTGTTTCGGTCCGCGTCGCCGGTCACCGCGCGTCGTGCGCGCCGAATTCCGGACTTTCCAGGCAGGTCGCGGACGATAAGTGAACTTGCAAATAGTCCAGGATCTGGGTGTAGTATTGCTTCTACCTGGACGCGATCCAGGCGTGTTCAGCCCGACCCCCCGGGGCTGAACTCTGACGACCCCCGCCTCCTCCCCCCCTGGCGGGGGTCGTCCCCTTTTCTGCCCCATGTCTCGGGCCGATTCTTCGCAACGACCACTGTCGGCGACGACCCCCACTTACGCTCGTCTGCCAGGCGATTCGACGTCCGCCGCTCGCGATCCCCGCTCGTGCACGACTCTCGGTCGAATCAAAAAAATGCACGTCAGTACCAGAATTCATCCACAGGGTTCGATTCTGTGCACATTCCCTCGGTGACGGGTTTCGGGTGCGCCCCGCAGGACGCACGCTGTGCACATGGACATCGATCGCCTCGGGCCGGCCGCGCCCGGTCGTCCCCACGTGCTGGGGATGGTGACCGGACGGGCGCTCGCGCAGTGCCTGCGGTCGGTCGCCGCCGTCACTGATCAAACATTCGTTGAGGCCGCGGCGCCGGTCGGTCGGATCGACTGGAAGTCGGCGGATCTGGTCGTCGTGGATGCCGGGGCCGCGCTCGAGTGTGCGGCACGACTGCCGCGCAGAGACCGGGTGGTTCTGGTCAGCGACGGCGCGCCGACGCTCGCCGACTGGCAGGCGGCGACCGCGGTGGGAGCGGACCGGGTCCTCGGGATCCCGGACGACGAGGCGGTGCTCGTGTCCGTCTTCGCGGAGCGCGGCACCCGCACCGTGGCCGACGGCGCCGTCGTCGCGGTGATCGGCGGATCCGGCGGTGCGGGCGCGTCGAGCCTCGCGACCGCGGTGGCTCTCGAGTCGGGGCGGCCGGATGCGGGCGGTGGGCCTGCCCCGTGGACGCTGCTGGTGGACGCCGACCCGCTCGGCGGTGGGTTGGACCTGCTTCTCGGGATCGAGGGCGATCCGGGCCTGCGCTGGTCGGGTCTGGCGGTGGAGGACGGTCGGGTGTCGGCCGATGCTCTGCGTGCGGCGCTGCCGTCACGTGGGAACGCGGTCAGTGTGCTCGCGTGCGGACGTGGTCGCAGCTCCTCCGATGGGCCCACCCCGGCGGCGGCCGCCGCCGTCGTCGAGGCCGGTCGCGGGGCCGGCGGTCTGGTGGTCTGCGACGTACCGCGGCACCCGTCCGCGGTGGCCGACTGCATCCTCGACGCCGCGGACCTCGTCGCGGTGGTGGTACCCGCCACCGTCCGGGGAGGGCTGGCGGCGGAGCGGGTCCTGGCCCGAGTGGCCGAGCGAAATCCCCACCAGGGAATCGTGATTCGCGGTCCCGCGCCCGGGGGCCTGCGGGGAAGAGATTTGGCAGACAGACTGGGTGTGCCGCTGCTGGCGGCGATGCGACCGGAATCCCGGCTCGACGCGATGCTCGAGCGGGGCGGGCTCGATCTGGGCAGGCGGTCACCGCTGGTGGCCGGCGCCCGGGCCGTACTCGACGTTCTCGCGGCTCGGCCTCGGCGCGGACGGCGGGTCGCATGAGCGCGATCGCGTCTCCCGAACTCCTCGAGCGCGTGCGGGAGCGCCTGGCCCTCGCGGAGAGCGACCTCACGCCGGCGACGGTCGCGGCGGCAATCCGCGCCGAGTCGGGTGGTGTCCTGGGCGATACGGATCTGCTCGCCGCCCTACGGATCCTGCAGACCGAACTCACCGGCGCCGGTCCGCTCGAAGAACTGCTCGAGGTGCCCGGTGTCGCCGACGTTCTCGTCACCGCGCCGGACGAGGTGTGGATCGACCGCGGCGCGGGTCTCGAACGGACGTCGGTGTCATTCTCCGACGAGGCCGCGGTCCGGCGACTCGCGCAGCGGCTGGCGCTGTCGGCGGGGCGCCGACTGGACGACGCGCAACCGTGGGTGGACGGCCGACTCGAGCGAATCGACAACGGTGACTTCGGCGTTCGTCTGCACGCGGTTCTCGCCCCTGTGGCGCAGGGCGGGACGTGCGTGTCGCTGCGGGTGCTGCGGCCGGCGACGCAGGGACTCGACGAGCTCGCCGCCGGCGGGGCCGTGAGCCCGGATGCCCGCGGCTTGCTCGAAGAGATCGTGCGGGCGCGGCTGGCGTTCCTCGTCACCGGCGGCACCGGCGCCGGCAAGACCACCATGCTCGCGGCGATGCTCGGCCGGGTCGAACCGACCGAACGGATCGTGTGCGTCGAGGACGCCGCCGAGCTGGCGCCGTCTCATCCGCACGTCGTGCGTCTGGTGGCGCGCGCACCGAACGTCGAGGGGGTCGGCGAGGTGACCGTGCGTGACCTGGTTCGCCAGTCGTTGCGGATGCGCCCGGATCGCATCGTGGTCGGCGAGGTACGCGGGGCCGAGGTGGTGGACCTGCTCACCGCCCTCAACACCGGCCACGACGGCGGCGCGGGCACGGTCCACGCCAATTCGCCGGGTGAGGTCCCGGCCCGTCTCGAGGCGCTCGCCGCGCTGGGCGGGATGGATCGGCGGGCGCTGCACAGCCAGTTGGCGGCCGCGGTCCAGGCGGTCCTGCACGTGCGCCGGGACTCGTCGGGCGCCCGCGGACTCGTGGAAATCGGTGTGCTGGAGCGGGATCCGTCGGGTGATGTGCGCGTGACGGCCGCTTGGGCCAGAGAGTCCGGCGCCGGTCCCGCCGCCGGGGAGCTACGCCGGTTGCTCGACGCGAGGACCGTGCGATGACGGCGGTCCTGCTCTGCCTGTCCACCGCGATCCTGCTGGTACCCGCGCGCGGCGGGCGTAGCCGCCTGCGGGCGACGATGACCGCCCAGCCCGCGTCGAGCGGGCTGGGCGCGAGGCTGCAGGACCTGGTGCGACGGCGCGAGCTGTCCCCGTTCGATTTCGCGTTGCTCGCGTGCGTGCCACTCGTGGTGATCGGGATGGTCGGTCCGGCGGTCGCCGCGGCCATCGCGGCGCTCACGGCAGGCCGACGTCACCGCCGGCGGCGGACCTCGGCTTCTCGGGACCGAGAGCGGCGCGGAGTGTTGTCCGGACTCGACGTCGTGATCGGTGAACTCCGGGTGGGTGCACACCCGGCGGTCGCGTGTGAGACCGCCGCGTCCGAGTGCGACGGAGCCGCAGCCGAGGCGTTCCGATGCGCGGCCGCCCGGGCGCGCCTCGGTGGCTCGGCGGCGAGCGGTCTCGCGGCGAACGAGGGTGTCGTCGCCGACGACCTGCACCGAATCGCGCGTGCCTGGGCGGTGGCCGAGACACACGGCCTCGCCCTCGCCGAGCTACTGCAGGCCGCGCGTTCGGACCTGCTGGGCCGCAGCAGGTTCCGTACCCGAGCGGAAGCTGGTCTGGCCGGCGCGCGCGCAACCGCGGCCGTCTTGGCGGGCCTGCCGATCCTGGGCGTCGGCCTGGGGCAACTCATGGGTGCCGCGCCGATCCGGATCCTGTTCGGCGGTGGCCTCGGCTCGGTGCTGCTGGTCGTCGGCACCGTGCTGGTCGCGGCGGGACTGCTGTGGACCGACCGGATCGTCGACCGGGTGGTGGCGTGATGTGGGCATCGTTGGCGGCGGTGGCGGCTGCCGTTTTGGTGGCCCCGGACGGAACCGCGGTGCGGCGACGGCTGCGGGTTGCCGTACCCGTCGACGACGACCCGCCGGACGCCCCCGACGGATCCGCCGCCTCGGATCCGATGGCCGTCGCGGGAACCTTCGACCTGCTGGCCGCGTGCCTCGAAGCGGGGCTACCGGCCGCGGCCGCTGCCGCGGCGGTCGCGCCGTCCGCGCCGGAGCCGCTGTCGGAGTCGTTGCGCCGCACCGCAGATCTGCTGGTGCTCGGCGCCGACCCCGCGACGGCGTGGGATGTCGTGGCCGTCGAACCGGCGACCGAGGCGCTCGCGCGGATGGCCCGTCGATCGGCGCGCTCCGGGGCCGCGCTGTCCAGCGCGATCGGAGAACTGGCGGCGCAGCAGCGCGCCGACGCCGAGGACCGCGCGGTCGCGGCGGCCGAGCGGGCCGGCGTCCTCATCAGCGGCCCGCTGGGCCTGTGCTTCCTGCCCGCATTCGTCTGCCTGGGGATCGTCCCGGTGGTGATCGGGCTTGCCGGTCGGGTGCTCCAAGGAGGGCTCCTGTGACCGGGAGGGGGAACGTCGGCGCGGAACGGCCGCGCCGGAATTCAATGGAGGGGGAAAACGATGTGGTCGAAGAAGTTTCACGAGTTCCAGGCTCGGATCGTGCTCGCCGCGACCGACGACGACGGGATGTCGACCGCCGAGTACGCGATCGGGACCATCGCCGCCGCGGCGTTCGGGGCGTTGCTCTACACGGTCGTGACCGGGGATTCGATCGTCTCCGCGCTCACCGGGATCATCGACAAGGCGTTGAAGACGTCGGTGTGAGCGCGCGGGCCGGGCTCCACCGCGACGACGGTGCGGTCACGGTGGAGGCGGCGATTGCGATCGCGTCCATCGTGACCGTCGTGGTGCTGTGCGTCGGTGCGATCGCGGCGGTGTCCACGCAGGTGCGGTGCATCGACGCCGCACGCGAGGCGGCCCGGCTGGCGGCCCGCGGCGACCGCGATGCGGTCGTGGTCGCCGGCCGGGTCGCACCCGGCGGCGCGGACGTCACGCTGCGGGCGGACGGCGCGTTCGTCGTCGCGACGGTCCGCGCCGGTGTGCCGTTGCTGCCGATGGTCGAACTGTCCGCCGAGGCGGTCGCCGCCCGCGAACCCGAGTCGGGCGACGGATGACGCGGCTCGTTCGGGACGAGTCCGGTGGTGCGACGGTGCTCGCGTGTTTCGCGCTGATCGGGCTCGTCGCGGTGACGGCAGTCCTGGTTCAGGTGGGTGGGGCCGTCGCGGCCCGGCACCGGGCACAGGGCGCGGCCGATCTGGCCGCGTTGGCGGCCGCTCAGGCGCTCGTCGGAGGTGACGAATCGGCGTGCGCCGCAGCGGTGTCGGTTGCGCGGCGGATGCGGGCCGAGGTGAGCGAGTGCACCGTCGACGGGTGGGATGCCGTGGTGTCGACGGCGGTGGCCGGACCGGCGCTCGTTCCGGGGCCCGCGCGGGCGATCGCGCGGGCCGGGCCCGTCGAATGACCCCGTCAGGCGGACGGATCCGGGTCCACCGCGGCGAGCACCGCCGACAGGACCCGGATCGCTCCGTCCTTGTCCAAGGGGTGATTGCCGTTGCCGCACTTGGGGGAGTGCACACACGACGGGCATCCGGCGACACACTCGCACGAGTCGATCGCCGAGCGCGTCGCGCCGAGCCAGCGCGCCAATTCGGCGTGCCCGCGGTCGGCGAACCCGGCGCCGCCGGGGTGTCCGTCGTAGACGAACACCGTGGGGAGCCCGGTGTCCGGGTGCAGCGCGGTCGACACCCCGCCGATGTCGCCGCGGTCGCACGTCGCGACCAGCGGCAGCAGCCCGATCGCCGCGTGCTCGGCGGCGTGCAGCGCGCCGGGGACGCGGTCGGCCCCGATGCCGGCCTCCTCGAGCAGTTCCGGGGTGACCGTGTACATCACGGCCCGCGTGTGCAGGGTCTGGGCCGGCATGTCGAGTTCCACCGAGTCGAGGACCTCGCCCGACGCCAGCCGGCGCAGGTAGCCGACCACCTGGTGGGTCACCTCGACCTGCACCAGCGCGACGCCCACGTCGCCGTACGGCTTGTGCTCGGCGATCTCGCCGATCGCGATGTCGGTGATCTCCCGCGCGGAGGTGGTCCACTCCGGTTCCTCCGCGTGCACCAGCGCGATGCCGTCGTCGAGATCGAGATGGTCGACGACGAACGACTCGCCCTGGTGGATGTGAACGGCGCCCGGGTGCACCGTCGCGGGCGCGCGCCCCGCGTCGACGGTCCCCAGGAGCCGACCCGACTCGCCGTCGACGATCGCGACCTGGCCGCCGATGCCGCCACGGATGTCGAGGGCGGCGTGCGGATCGATGTCGGAGGTCACGAACCAGCCGTGCGCGCGCCGCCGGATCAGGCCTTGCTCCGCAAGGTCCGAGAGCACGTCCGTCGCCCCCAGATCGGCGACCTCGCGGTCGGACAGCGGCATCTCCAGCGCGGCGCACAACAATTGTGGACCCAGCACGTAGGGGTTGGTGGGGTCGGTGACGGTGGCCTCGATCGGGCGGTCGAGCAGCGCGGACGGGTGGTGCATGAGATACGTGTCGAGCGGGTCGTCCCGGGCGACCAGAACGACGAGCGAGCCCTCGCCCCGTCGTCCCGAGCGTCCCGCCTGCTGCCAGAACGATGCGACTGTTCCCGGGAAGCCGGCGACCACGACGGCGTCGAGTCCCGCGATGTCGACCCCGAGTTCGAGGGCGTTCGTCGTCGCGGCCCCGAGCAGCCGCCCGTCTGCGAGCGCCGCCTCGAGGTCGCGGCGGTCGCCGGCGAGATAGCCGGCGCGGTAGGCCGCGACCCGGTCGACCAGATCGGGATCGACCTCCGAGAGGATGCGGCGGGCGCCGATCGCGGTCAGTTCCGCGCCGCGGCGCGAGCGTACGAACGTCAGGGTCCGCGCACCCTCGACCAGCAGATCCGCCATGATCCGCGCGGCCTCCGATCCGGCGGCCCTGCGAACCGGTGCGCCGTTCTCCCCGGTCACCGACTCGAGCAGCGGCGGCTCCCAGAGCGCGATCGTGCGCGGGCCGTGCGGCGATCCGTCCTCGGTGACCTGTGCGCACGGCGCGCCGATCAGCCGGGACGCGGCGGCTCCGGGGTCGGCGGTCGTCGCGCTTGCCAGTACGAAAATCGGATCCGCTCCGTAGCGAGTGGCGAGCCGGCGCAGCCGGCGCAGCACCAGCGCCACATTCGATCCGAAAACCCCGCGATAGGAGTGGCACTCGTCGACCACGACGTATCGCAAGTGGCGCAGCAGGTGCGCCCACCGTTGGTGCGAGCGCAGGATCCCGATGTGCAGCATGTCGGGGTTGGTGAAGATCCACCGCGAGTTCGCGCGAGCCCATTGCCGGATCTCGGTCGGGGTGTCGCCGTCGAATCCGCACGGGTGGATCGACGCGAGTTCCGGCTGCGACTCGGTGAGGGCGATCGCGGACCGCAGCTGATCGGCGCCGAGCGCCTTGGTGGGGGACAGGTACAGCGCTGTGCCGCGGGACTCGCCCCCGAGGTCCGTCAAGATCGGGAGTTGGTACGCCAGTGACTTGCCCGACGCCGTCCCCGTCGCCACGACGACGTGTTCTCCCGCCGCGGCGATCGACGCCGCCTCGGCCTGGTGGCTCCATGGGCGGGGGATCCCGGCCTCCTCGAGAGCGCGCACCGCGGCCGGACCGGCCCACTCGGGCCACTCGGCGAACCGGGACATCCGGGGTGGAAGATCGGCGGCGAACATGAGGGGTCGTTCACCGGTCGGGGTGCCGGCCAGAACGCGCTCGAGAAGGGTACGTCCGAAGGAGTCGTCGCCGATTTCGCCCGGCTGTCGGGAGTGGGGCGAGGGATTCACGGGCGCCTCTTCCGGAATTGTCTCGATCAAGCATCCGAGGCGTGTCACATGCGTCGGACCTGCGGTTTTGATCCTATCCGTGGTGCCCGATGGTCAGTAGTCGGGGGTGTACTCGACCGTAACTGGAGTGGCACTGCGTGCAAGATCATCTATTTGCATTTTTTGTTCGTCTTTCGACTGTTGCAGTCGCGTCGGACGTGGTTGACTATGACCTGGTCGCAGCTTCTGTGTTCGTTTAAACGCCCGCAGGATCGATGTTGCGAGCGCGGTGCTTATGCGTTCCTGAGGGGGAATCGAGAAAGTACAGCGGTCGGAACCGGCCCGGTGGACCGGAAGTGCTGTCCATCGAATCCGGTGTAAGAAAGAGAAGGAAAAGCATGGCACAGGGCACTGTGAAGTGGTTCAACGCGGAAAAGGGCTTCGGCTTCATCGCTCCCGAGGACGGCTCCGCTGACGTCTTCGTCCACTACTCGGAGATCCAGGGCAGCGGCTTCCGCACCCTGGAGGAGAACCAGCGCGTTGAGTTCGAGGTCGGCCAGGGCACCAAGGGCCCGCAGGCCACCGGCGTTCGCGCTATCTGATCTGTTCACCAACTGAACAAACTCAAGGCCGGTCCATCGACCGTTGCCTGACTCGTCCCCTGCTTCCGGCAACGGTGGTGGGGGACGAGTTCGTTGTGGCCCCTGTCGGACGACCAGTATCGATCCGTCCGCGCCGCGGATACGCGATCGCACCGAATGACGCCCGGTAGTGGCCTACTGTCCAACTGTGGCTCAGCTTTCCTTCTTTTCTGCCGAATCGGTGCCGCCCGCGGTGACCGACCTCGGTGGGCTGTTGGCGGCGCAGGGACAGGTGGTCACCTCCAAAGAGGGGACACGCATCTCGGTCGTGGTCGACAGTCGGTGGCGGGCGGAGGCCATCGCCGAGTTGATGCGCGAGGCCGACCTGGAGGCGGAGGTCGGCAGGTCCGAGGAGGGGAACCCGCTCGTCCGGACCGCGGCCGTCCCACAGTTGACGGATCTCGCGGCGCGGTGGACGCGCGGCGCGGTCAAGGCGGTCCCCGAAGGCTGGATCCCGGGCGCGCGCGAACAGCGTGCATGGGTACTCGCGTCCGGTCGGGTCGAGGCGGATGGCCAGCGGTACGTTCTCGGGCTCGATCCGCACGCTCCGGACACCCATGTGGTGCTCGCACAGTCACTCATGCGGGCCGGCGTGGCTCCCACGATCGTCGGCATTCGAGGGTCGTCTCCGGGATTGCGGATTTCGGGTCGCCGACGCCTCATGCACCTTGCGGAGAACATCGGTCGACCACCGGACGATCCGGACGCGCGGCGCAACTGGCCGCACAATTGAGCGAATGAGGAGGGACGGTTATGCGCACCCGCCGTCCTGGTGTGACACCCTGTAACTGACCGGACCCGGTATAACGGGGGCGGAGACGAGATTCGCATCAGGTGCGCAGCAGCACTGATCGAGCAGGAAAGGTGCGGACAGACTGGTGGCATCACGGGATAAGAGCACGGCGGACGGAGCATCTGCCACGCGCCGCCTCGTCATTGTCGAGTCACCGACGAAGGCCAAGAAGATCGCGCCCTACCTCGGCAAGAACTATGTCGTGGAGGCATCGGTCGGCCACATCCGTGACCTGCCGCGCGGCGCCGCCGACGTCCCTGCCAAGTACAAGGGTGAGCCGTGGGCCCGCCTCGGTGTGAACGTCGACCACGACTTCGAGCCGCTGTACGTCGTCAGCCCCGAGAAGAAGTCCAAGGTCACCGAGCTCAAGAGCCTGCTCAAGGACGCCGACGAGCTCTACCTCGCCACCGACCCCGACCGCGAGGGCGAGGCCATCGCGTGGCACCTGCTCGAGACGCTCAAGCCGAAGATCCCGGTTCGCCGGATGGTCTTCCACGAGATCACCGAGCCCGCGATCCGCGCCGCCGCCGAGGACACCCGCGACCTCGACAACGACCTGGTCGACGCGCAGGAGACCCGCCGCATCCTCGACCGCCTCTACGGCTACGAGGTCAGTCCGGTGCTGTGGAAGAAGGTCATGCCGAAGCTGTCGGCGGGCCGCGTGCAGTCGGTCGCGACGCGCGTGATCGTCCAGCGCGAGCGCGAGCGGATGGCGTTCCGCTCGGCGGAGTACTGGGACATCTCGGCCACGCTCGACGCCGGCGCCGACGCCAGCCCTCGCGCCTTCGGTGCGCGCCTGGTCTCGGTCGACGGTTCCCGCGTCGCGGCCGGACGTGACTTCGGGCCCGACGGCAAGCTCAAGTCCACCGGCGTCACGGTGATCGACGAGGCGTACGCCCGTCGGCTCGCCGAGGCCCTCGAGGGTGTCGACCTGGTCGTCTCCTCGGCCGAGGACAAGCCGTACACGCGGAAGCCGTACGCGCCGTTCATGACGTCGACGCTGCAGCAGGAGGCCGCGCGCAAGCTGCGCTTCTCGTCGGAGCGGACCATGCGCGTCGCGCAGCGTCTGTACGAGAACGGCTACATCACCTACATGCGAACCGACTCGACGACGCTGTCGCAGTCGGCCATCGCCGCTGCCCGTGCGCAGGCGACGGAACTGTACGGCGCCGAGTACGTCCACGCCACCCCGCGCCAGTACACCCGCAAGGTCAAGAACGCGCAGGAGGCACATGAGGCGATCCGTCCCGCCGGCGACGTCTTCCAGACGCCGGGCCAGCTGCATTCGCGCCTCGAGAACGACGAGTACCGCCTGTACGAGCTGATCTGGCAGCGCACCGTCGCCTCCCAGATGGCCGACGCCCGCGGAACCACCCTGACGCTGCGGATCACCGGCACCGCCGGAACCGGCGAGGAGTGCACGTTCTCCGCATCCGGCCGCACCATCACGTTCCCCGGCTTCCTCAAGGCGTACGTCGAGAGCGTCGACGAGGAGGCCGGCGGTCAGTCCGACGACGCCGAGTCGCGCCTCCCGGTGCTGACGCAGGGCCAGGCGGTGACCGCGACCAAGCTCGATCCGGACGGCCACGCGACCAACCCGCCGGCCCGCTACACCGAGGCCAGCCTCATCAAGGCCCTCGAAGAGCTCGGCATCGGCCGACCGTCGACGTACTCGTCGATCATCAAGACCATCCTCGACCGCGGTTACGTCTACAAGCGCGGTAGCGCGCTGGTCCCGTCGTGGGTTGCGTTCGCCGTCATCGGCCTGCTCGAGTCACACTTCGGCCGGCTGGTCGACTTCGACTTCACCGCCGCGATGGAGGATGACCTCGACGAGATCGCCGGCGGTCGCGAGCAGCGCGGCAACTGGCTGTCGGGCTTCTACTTCGGCGACGCGCAGGCGACCGACGACTCGATCGCGGCGGCCGGTGGCCTGAAGAAGATGGTCGGCGAGAACCTCGAGGGCATCGATGCCCGCGAGATCAACTCGATCCGCCTGTTCGACGACTCCGAGGGCCGCGAGGTTCGCGTCCGGGTCGGCCGCTTCGGCCCCTACCTGGAGCGGATGGTTGCAGATCCCTCGGAAGGGGCCGCTCCGGACGCGCTCGTTTCCCAGCGCGCGAACCTGCCCGACGACCTGCCGCCGGACGAGCTCACGCCCGAATACGCGGAGAAGCTGTTCGCTACGCCGCAGGAGGGTCGCAAGCTGGGCGTCGACCCGCTGACCGGTCACGAGATCGTCGCGAAGGAAGGCCGCTTCGGCCCGTACGTCACCGAGATCCTGGCCGAGCCGGTACCCGCGCCCGAGCCGGACATCGTGCCGGTTGAGGCGGATGCCGACGGCACCGTCAAGACGAAGGCCGCCAAGAAGGCTCCCGCGAAGAAGGCCGCGAAGAAGGCTGCCGGCCCCAAGCCGCGCACCAGTTCACTGCTGAAGTCGATGGATCTGGCGACCGTCACCCTCGATGACGCGCTCAAGTTGTTGTCGCTGCCGCGCGTCGTCGGCATCGACCCGGAGTCGAAGGAAGAGATCACCGCGCAGAACGGCCGGTACGGGCCGTACCTGAAGAAGGGCACCGATTCTCGTTCGCTGGAGAACGAGGAGCAGATGTTCACGGTGACGCTCGAGGACGCCCTCAAGATCTACGCCGAGCCCAAGCGACGCGGACGTCAGGCGTCGGCGGCGGCCCCGCTTCGCGAGCTCGGCAACGACTCGGCGACCGGTAAGCCGATGGTGATCAAGGACGGACGCTTCGGTCCGTACGTCACCGACGGCGAGACCAACGCGAGTCTGCGCAAGGGCGACGAGGTCGAGACCATCACCGACGAGCGCGCCTCCGAGTTGTTGGCCGACCGTCGTGCCCGCGGACCGGTGAAGAAGAAGGCCGCGGCCAAGAAGGCACCGGCCAAGAAGGCGGCGGCGAAGAAGACGGCTGCCAAGAAGGCACCGGCCAAGAAGGCCGCCGCTAAGAAGACGACGGCCGAGAAGCCGTGACGTCGGTTGTCGGCGGGGCCGTCGGCGCGGCTCGGTAGGGTCGGCTCGTGGCGGGTGTATTCGATCGGCTGGTCGGTCAGGAGCATGTCGAGGCCGAGCTGACGGCTGCTGCCACTGCCGCCCGCGGCGGTGACGCCGGATCCCGGATGACGCACTCGTGGCTGTTCACCGGGCCGCCCGGATCCGGGCGTTCCGTTGCCGCGGTGTGCTTCGCCGCGGCACTGCAGTGCACGTCCGACGGCGATCCCGGCTGCGGCGAGTGTCAGGCCTGTACGACCACGATGGCCGGCACCCACGGCGACGTCCGCCGCATCGTGCCCGAAGGACTGAGCATCAGCGTCAGCGAGATGCGTGCCATCGTGCAGACGGCGTCCCGGCGTCCCAGCACGGGCCGCTGGCAGATCGTGGTCGTCGAGGACGCCGACCGTCTCACCGAGGGCGCGGCCAACGCGCTGCTCAAGGTTGTCGAGGAGCCGCCGGACCGCACGGTCTTCCTGCTGTGTGCACCGTCGGTCGATCCGCAGGACATCTCCGTGACGCTGCGCTCGCGGTGCCGGCACATCCCGTTGGTGACGCCGTCGGTCGACGCCATCGCCCAGGTACTGCGTGAACGCGACCATCTGGATGCCGATACCGCGCAGTGGGCGGCATCGGTCTGCGGTGGACACGTCGGACGGGCCCGCCGGTTGGCGAGTGACGAGGACGCCCGGGCCCGGCGCAAGCGCGCGCTGTCGCTCGCGAACGCGGCGATGCGCCCGGGCACCGCCTACGCAGCAGCGGAGGAACTGGTCCAGGCCGCCGATCTCGAGGCCAAGGAGCTCACGGCGGAGCGGGACGAGCGCGAGACAGAGGAATTGCGGACCGCGCTCGGAGCAGGCGGCACCGGAAAGGGAGCGGCGGGAGCACTGCGCGGCTCGGCCGGCGTCCTCAAGGATCTCGAACGTCGCCAGAAGTCCCGTGCCACCCGCACGGGTCGGGATGCACTGGACAGGGCGCTGATGGATCTTGCCGGTCTGTACCGGGATGCACTGGCCTATTCGTTCGGATCCACGGCGACGTCGAACCACCCGGACATGGCGGAGCGGGCCGCCGACCTCGCGACCGGCACGTCGCGCGAGGGCCTGTTGCGCTGTATCGAGGCGATCCTCGACTGCCGCGAGGCGCTGGATATGAACGTCAAGCCCAAGTTCGCGGTCGACGCCCTCGTCGCTCGTCTGGGTGCCGAGTACAGGTAGTCCGGGCTCGACCGGTGCCCGATTTGCATTAGGGGCGGGGGTTCGGGCTAGACTCGCGTGCGCCGAAAGGCACGCTGCCTTAGCTCAGTCGGTAGAGCATTTCACTCGTAATGAAAAGGTCGCGAGTTCGATTCTCGCAGGCAGCTCTGGGAGACCCCAGGTGGACACAGTCCACCTGGGGTCTTTCTCGTTTCGGGGCGAGCGACGTCCGTGGTGCTCCGGGACAATGGGTAGGGAGAGCGGTTCCGGCGGTAGGAGGTGGTCGCCGTGTGGATGCAGATCTTCTGGTTGATCCTCGCGGTCGGCGCATTGGTGACGCTGATCCCGGTGGCGAGGCAGGTGTTCAAGCGCTCCGGTGACGACTGAGTTCCCCGAACCCTCGACAAGGTCGGTTCGAAGCGGCCATGCTCTGAAGGTGAGCGATTCACTCAAGTCCCGCGTGAGGGAGAAGCTCCTGCGGCAGCTCGCCGAGAACGGCGGGCACCCGGTCGAGGAGTTCGAGGGGGACGATCCGCGCCTCGTCGCGATCGACAGTGATCTCGCGGCCCTCGATGAGGTCACCGATGACGACCCCTTGGTCGAGGAGTTGGCCGCCAAGTACTGGGTTCCTTAGACGTTGCGCGCCGGCTGGGCACCGGCTGACGTCCGTTTGTGTGGTGTTTTCGCGCCGTTCAGCGCCTTGACCTGGCGATTTGGTGTTCTGCGAATGCT